>NZ_JAAZWE010000010.1 GCF_013185185.1 Saccharibacillus endophyticus
CGAGCCGAGCCGAGCCGAGCCGAGCCGAGCCGAGCCGAGCCGAGCCGAGCCGAGCCGAGCCGAGCCGAGCCGAGCCGCTTATAGGCATTCGCTTCCGTGCAAAAAGCCGCGTTCCCTTGGGAACACGGCTTTTTGTCGATATTTATATTGTCTTTAAGGATGCAACCTTTCAACAAACGCGAGTCAAAGTCCTATCCCTGCTTTTCGGCATAAAGAACCGATCAGGCTCGTTCGTTAATCCAGCGGTGTCTCCAGCTTTTCCAGTTCCGCGCGTCTGGCACGGGACTTGCTGCTGATTTTCATCAGGAACTCGTACACGACAGGTACGATCACGAGGGTCAGCGCGGTGGAACTGATCAGGCCGCCGATTACGGTGATCCCGAGACCCTTGGAAATGATCCCGGCTCCGCCTTCCCAGCCCGCAACAAGCGGAATCAAGGCTCCGATTGTAGCAAGGGCGGTCATCAGGATCGGACGCAGACGGGTCGATCCGGCTTCGAGCAGCGCTTCGCGCGTCGAGAGGCCTTCGCGTTCCTTATGAATCACGCGGTCGATCAGGACGATCGCGTTGGTGACGACGATACCGATCAGCATCAGTACGCCCATCAGTGCCGATACGCTGAGCGATTCTCCGCCGATCAGCAGACCGATCAATGCGCCGATGACGATGAACGGCAGCGAGAACAGAATCGCGAACGGTGCCAGACCGCCGCCGAAGGTGACGACGAGCACGAAATACACGATCGCGATCGCGGCCAGCATCGCGAGGCCGAGCTGCGAGAAGGTATCGTTGATCTGCTCCGTAACGCCGCCGAATTCGACGGTGATGCCGTCCGGCAGATCCAGATCGTTAATCTTGTTCTCCAAAGCGGTCGAAGCGCCGCCGACGTCGGAGGAAACGATATTGGCCGACAATTGGGCGACGGTCTTGCCGTCGGAGCGGCTGATCGTGTCCGGCGCAAGGCCTTCTTGAACTTCGACGACGTCGCTGATCGGGACTTGAACGCCGAGCGGCGAAGTCAGTTCGGTGTCTTCGATTTCGGAAAGGGTCGAATACGTCTTGCTCTCGGTCTCGATGTAGACGTTATGGTTTTGCCCGTCCAGATCGACTTCGGTCAATACCGGACGCTGCGTAACCGGAGCGAGCGCCATCGCGATCTGTCCGGCAGTCAGTCCGTACGAGCTGAGCTTTTGCTGATCGGCCACCAATGTATATTGGTTATAGCCTTCTTCCAGGTTGCTTTCGGCTTCTTCGAAGTTGGAATCGGCCTGAATCAGCTTCAATACTTCGTCGGCTACCGGCTTGAGGTCGTCCGTGCTGTCGCCGTAGATGCTGACGCTCAGCTGGCTGCCGCCCAGGCCGCCGCCGATATCCATTTGGCTCCATTCGCCGTCCGGAACGCGTTCTTCCAGGCCGGCCAGCAGGTTTTCCTTAACCTTATCGAAGTCAGCGGTATCGCTTTCGAACTCCGTATAGAATAGGGCGGAATTCGATGAACCAAAGCCCAACGGATTCGATCCGCCGATCGAATATTGCATATTGGTCAGATTCGGCTGATCGCGGACGAATTCTTCGGCGTCCAGCATCCGCTGCTGAGCCTGTTCATCCGTCGCGCCCGCTTCCGGCGAATACGTGAACGTGAACGTCTTGTCTTCTTGTTCCGGCAGGAAGCTGGTGCCGACATACGGCAAGGTGAACAAGCTGCCGACAAGCAGCACCACCGCGATCAGGAACGTGATCAGCTTATGGGACAGCGACCATTCCAGAATGCGCTTGTAGCCTTCGGACATGCGGCTCGGCTTGTCGTGCGCAACTTTTTTCTTGATGCCGCCGCGGAACAGCGTGTGGGCCAACATCGGCACAAGCGTGATCGCGATCAACAGCGAGGCGAGCAGCGCGAACACCATGGTCAGGGCAAACGGCATGAACAGCTCGCCGACCATGCCGCTGACGAAAGCAAGCGGAACGAATACGGCCAACGTGACGATGGTCGAGGACATGATCGGCAGGAACATCTCCCGCGTCGCGGCGCTGATCAATTGACGTCCGCGCAGCTTCTCGCTGCTCAACGTCATGCGCCGGTAGATGTTCTCGATAACGACAATCGAGTCGTCGACGACCCGGCCGATCGCGACGGTCATGGCGCCGAGGGTCATCATGTTCAAGGTGACGCCCATCTGCTTGAGCAGCAGAACGGCAATCAAGAGCGAGAGCGGAATCGACAGGATCGAGATGATCGTCGAGCGGATATCGCGCAGGAAGATCAGAATGATCAACACGGCGAACAACGCGCCGAAGATCGCTTTTTCCAACATGGTGCGAACGGAATCTTCGATCGGCTTGCCCTGGTCGAGCATGACGGTCAGGTTCAGGCCGGAATATTGGCTCTCCAGGTCGGCGATACGGTCTTTGACCGCATTGACGACGTCGACCGTGTTGGCATCGTTGGTCTTGACGATCTGAATGCCGATCGATTCCAGGCCGTTGGTGCGGGAGACGGACTCGGAGCTTCCTACGACTTCGAGCGTCGCGATATCGCTCAGCTTGACGGTAGGCAGTCCGTTTGCTGCCGCAGCGGCAGCCGCGCCCTGTTGGGCTTCGCCTTCTTGTGCAGCCGCGGCGCCTGCGCCTTGCTCTGCATCGCCTTGCTGCGCGATGTCGACGCCGGCACCCTGTTGGGCTTCGCCTTCTTGGGCGGCATCGATGCCTGCCGCGCCCTGTTCGTCGGTACCTTGACCTTGTCCGGCGCTTGGCGTACCGGAAGCGTCAGGGGCTGCGGCGCCTTGTGCTCCGCCAGCCTGCGGCTGCTCGGGAACGACCGGAATTTCCAGCGCCTTCAGATCGTCCAGCGTCGTGACGTTGCCGTCAACGACAACCGCCGATTGCGTGTCGTCAAGCGTGAACAATCCGAGCGGGGCGCGAAGAGACGAAGCGTCCACGATATTTTGTACCGTTTCCCGCGTCAGACCCAGTTCGGCCATTTTGGCATCATCGAAAGTCAGCTGAACTTCGCGCACGTATTGACCGGAGAGCTGAACCGAGGCGATGCCTTCGATCTTCTCCAGCTCCGGCAGCACCTGCTCTTGCGCGATCCGGGACAGCTCTTCCAGATCGTCCGCACCGGTCTCGGCTGATGCGCTCAGCGAGATAACGGGGAAGGAATTCAGGCTGAAGCGCGTGATTTGCGGACGCTCCACGCTTTCGGGCAGCGTGATCTGGTTCAGTCCTTCGCGAATCTGGGCCGTCGCTTCGTCCAGATTGGCGCCGAAGTTGAACTCGACGGCGAGGGAAGCCACGTTTTCCATCGACGAGGAGGTAACGTTCTGCACGCCGTTCACGTTGCGCAGCATTTGTTCCAGCGGTATGGTCACTTCGTTCATGACCGTCTCCGGGGCGGCGCCCGGATCGACCGCCGTAATGCTCAGGAACGGGACATTGATATCAGGTATGGTTTCCTGCTTCATGGTGAGTCCGCTGTAAATGCCGGCTGCCGTGATGACAATCGTCAAGAACCAGACCGCAAGCTTGTTTCGCAGGGAAAAGCCGATGATACTTTTCATAAAAAGATTCTCCACTCCTCTTAGATGGACTGCACCCGTTGTCGGGCGTCATTTTCGCGGACGTGCTTATTGTTTCGACGACGGGGATTCATGCGCGGACAATTCGTCCAAACGATAAGAAACAAGCGGGCCGAGCTGTTCCAGCGCGCCGTGCAGAACATGGACTTCTTTCAGATTGGCGAACATGCCTTTCACGACGGCTCGTCTCGGCGAGTCGGCAGAAAGTTCTTCTTCCAGCACGTCCAGCGCCTCCAGCGCTTCTTCGCGCTCGGCGCGCAGCAGGGGACTCCAGGCAAGCGTGTCGCGCATTTGGCGGATCAGGATAAACGGACGTCTGGCCGCGCCTGATTCATCCGGCGCTTCCTTGATCCACTCTGCCCACAGCGACGAGGGAATCAGCGGTTCCGGCTGCTGCCGGAGCAAGCGCTCCGCGGCCGCGTCCACCATGGATTCCAGATGGCGGAGCGCCTCTGGAATCGGAATCTCCGGCATGCCCCAATCGTCGGCGAGCTGAAGGTACGAGAAGGTCAATCCGCCGATGACGACGGACAGGTCGCCGGAGTATCGGTCGATCTCCGGTCCGTAGATGCCGATCAGGCTGCGGCGGATCAGGAGAAAGGCTTGGGTCAACAGCGGATTCCGCACGGGAGCGCACCGTCCTTCTTCCTGCCGTTGTCTCAGCTGATCGCCGATCCCGCTGAATTCCTGCTCCCGGATCTGCATCAGCATGAAGGATTTGAATTCGATCAACGAATGCAGAAGCACTTCGATCTGCGCGAGAAAAGTTTCCCGGGCGGAGCGGTTTTCCGCGGCCGCGGCTTCCAGCTTCTCTTGCAAGGTGCCGAGCGCGTATTCGTGGATGGAGCGGATCAGTTCTTCCTTGGAACGAAAATGCTGGTACAGCGTCCCCTTGGAAAAACCGCATCGTTCCGCAATGTCCTGCATGGATGTCGCCTTGATTCCGCGCTCGGAAAACAGGGCGAGGGCCACGGCGAAAATCGTATGTTTGCGCTCTGCGGATTTATCTGCCAAAACGTCATGCGCCTCCTTGTTTGACTTGTGGGTTCTGTGAACGACTGTCGAGTCAGGAATTAGTATAAACGAAAAAAACAGCCGTCTCAACTTTACCGGAAAATCGGGGTCGAGAACGGCTGTTTTCGATTATGAAATCAATTTGAGTCCGACTGCCGCGGCCAAGATCATGGCAATGAACAACAGGCGCTTGGCTTCTTTGGCTTCGCCGTACATGAACATGCCGACGAGCGCGCCGCCTACCGTGCCGATGCCGGTCCAGATCGCGTAGGCCGTACCCATCGGAATATGCTGCATGGCGTAAGTGAGCAGCGAGAAGCTGCCCGCGAAGGCGGCAATCAACAGGGCAAAAGCGGGAACGCCTTTGCGCAAAGAAACCTGCTTGAGTCCGATCACGCCGAATACTTCGCAGCATCCGGCCAAAACGAGAGCCATCCACGGCATATCAGATCGCCTCCTTTTTGCTGACGATGCCTGGAGCGGTTTCATCCTTCGGCGAGTCGGTGACAAGCTTCAGGCCGACGACGCCGGATAGCAGAAGCAGGATAAGCAGCGTCTTGGCAATGCTGAACGGCTCGCCGAACAACAGCGTCTCGGCAACGACCGTCCCTGCCGTGCCGAGCCCCGTGAATACCGCATACACGCTGCCGATCGGCAGCACTTTCGAAGCGTTGATCATCAGCCAGAAGCTTGCCGCGATCCCGATCACGGTCAGCAGCCATTCCCAAATATTCGAGGAGTGCTTGAGGCCCGATACCCAGGCGACCTCGAACACTCCCCCGATCAATACATACAACCACCCGCGATTCGCACGGCTCATGGTATTCACTCTCCTTAAAAAAATCGGTTACTCCGCAATAAGCACGCCCCGACAATATACCGGCCAGATCGCCTCCAGACGCCTTGCCGCTTTTGCCCGGGTCGTATAAATAGCTTCAGCCATCACGCCGTCCAGCACCGTCAGATAAGCCAACGCCGCTTCCTGCGCGCCTTCCGGACGCAAGCGTTCGGAATGAACGGGCTGCTCCAACAGACGAATCAATCCAAGCTCGGCCTGAGCGAAAAACGGATTGACGAGCGCCATCACCTGGTCGTGCAAAGCGCTCGGCGGGAAATAACACATCCGCAGCAAAAAGCGCGTTTCCGCATCCGATTCGTGATCGTCCATCAGCCGCTCAATAAGCTCGCGCAGCGTCTGTTCGAACGGACGTGCCGTATCTTGCAGGATATGCCTAAGCAGCATGTACTGCTTGCGACGCAGCGTTCGTTTGAACACGCACAAGAACAAATCTTCTTTGCTGCGGAAATGGGCATAGATCGAGGGCTTGCGTATCCCGACTGCATCCGCGATCCGGCCCAGCGAAGCTCCTTCGAACCCTTCGCTGGCAAAAAGTTGCAGCGCGACATCCTCGATAGCAGGTTTGCGAGTCATGCGGAAGCTCTCCTTTTCCCGTCAAAATAGCAATCAAAACCGAACTAACGATCGTTAGGTTGTAATTTAGCATGATGGATTCGGAATGTCAACGGGAAGGGTAAAGGGAGTTAACAAGGACTCGGATCGTGTTCGAAAAAGGATTTGCCTGACCGAATAATGAAACCGAACGGGGTTCGGCACGTAGTGACCTGAACGAAGAAATCCCCCTATACCCGAGAGGAGCATGCGAAGTGAGACGCGGATTACTTGTATTTATGCTTGCCGTGCTTCTGTTCGTCTTTTATTATTTCGGCGTCGATTTGTTCGGAACGACCGCGGCTGCCGTAATGAGTATTTTTTCCACCCTGACCGTCGTCTCGATTGCTTTCGTGATCTTCATGGACAACCGCAATCCTTCCAGTACGCTATCCTGGATTCTGGTATTGGGGCTGCTTCCGGTCGTGGGGCTGATTTTCTATTTCCTGTTCGGACAGAACTATTTCCGCCGCCGCAAGTACGATAAAAAAGCGGAGTGGGATCGTCGCATTTATAAGTGGAGCGAAAAAGATACGCTGGCGGGCGTGGAGAATACGGCGCATTTTACCGAGGAGCAGCAGCGGATTCTGCGCCTGTCGCGCCGCTTGTCGCTGATGCCCGTCTCTTATTCCAGCCAAACGGCGGTGCTCACCAACGGCGGAAGCACCTTTTCGGAATTGTTGGAGGCTCTGCGCGCGGCGAAGCATCATATCCACATGGAGTATTACATTTACCGGGCGGACGATATCGGCACGCAGATTCAACGGCTGTTGATCGAAAAAGCCAAAGCGGGCGTCGAGGTTCGATTCATGGTCGATGCGGTCGGCAGCATTCAGCTTCCGCGAAAGTTTTTGGACGAGATGCGGGAAGCCGGAGTGAAAGTGGCGTTGTTCGGCGCGACGAAGTTTTTGCTGGCCACGAGCCGGGTCAATTACCGCAACCATCGCAAGATCGTGGTCATCGATAAAAATATCGGGTTCATCGGCGGATTGAATGTAGGCGACGAATATCTCAGCCGCAGCAAAACGTACGGCTTCTGGCGCGATACGCATATGCGGATCGAAGGCGAGGCGGTCAGCACGTTGCAGCGGATCTTCCTGCGCGACTGGCGGCATATGACGAACGAACAGCCGACGGGACCGGGGTATTTTCAGTCTAAAGGCAAACCGAACCCGGAATTGGGCGCCGTGCAGATCATTGCCAGCGGACCGGATAACGACCGCCGCGCATTGAAGCATATCTTCTTCTCCATGATTACGACCGCAAAAAAGTCGGTCTGGATCGCGACGCCGTATTTTATACCGGACGAGGACATCCTCACCGCGCTGCGAACCGCCGCTTTATCCGGGCTTGACGTACGGTTGCTCTTTCCGGCCAAGCCGGACAAAAAGCTGCCGTTCTGGGCGTCGCACTCGTATTTCCCGATCCTGCTGGACGCCGGCGTGAAAATTTACGAATACGAAAAAGGCTTCCTGCATTCCAAACTGCTGATCGTGGACGGAGAAACGGCGAGCATCGGTACCGCCAATATGGACATGCGCAGCTTCCACCTGAATTTCGAGGTCAACGCGCTGCTTATGAACAACGCCAGCGTACAACGCATCACCGCCGATTTCGAACGCGACCTCCTTAACACAACCATGATCGATCCCGCAAAATTCGGCAGCAAACGCATGGCCGTCCGCTTCATGGAATCCGCAGCCCGCTTGCTGTCCCCTCTGTTATAAAAGTGATCAGACACACTATCTTTAGGGCCGTGACCGCCCCTCAACATGCCGAGAAAGCCCAACGTAGCCGGAAGCGAGAAGACGGAGAGAGAAATTCAGTGTAGGAGCGATAGCGTTCGCCTTTGAAATCGGGAAAATACAAATAAAAGTTCAATCCTTTTTCCCGATTTCAACACGCGACCGAAACGAATTTCTCTCGCAGTCTTCTCGCTTCCCCGCCACCGTAACTTTCAAGAGCAATGAGAGGGCCATAATCGGCCCTTTTTCCCATCCCCCAAAATCTTGTTTGTGAGACGAAGCTTGCTATGTTAGGCTAAAGGAGAATATTTGAATCGCAAGCCAACCGATTTTACAAAGTACATCATTCACAAAACGAGCCGTTAGGCCGGTTATTGGGTAATTAAAAATAATGTGAGAAGTCTAATCACGAAAGGTGAATGGAATGGCGCAAAAGGAAAATCGAAAAACTGCGGTGATCGTAGGAGCAGGACCCGGAGGATTGGCGGCAGCCATGCTGCTCGGCGCAAAGGGATACGAAGTCGACGTGTATGAAAAGCAAGAGGTTCCGGGAGGACGTTCGGGCCGCATCAAGCTGGGAGCGTACACCTTTGACCGGGGCGCAACATTCGTCATGATGCCGCAATTGCTGGAAGAGCTGTTCGAACAAGCCGGGCGCTCGGTGCATGATTATGTGGAGCTGCACAAGCTGGACCCGTTGTATGGATTGTATTTTGATCGCGGACGTACGGTGTTGATGCCGTCCAGCGACAACGAAGAGACCGCAAAACGCATCCAGGCGCTTTTTCCTGGGGAAGAGGCCGGATTCTACCGCTTTATGACCGACGAGTCAGTGAAGTACTCACACGTGGAACCGCTGCTGCGGCGGCCTTTCGGCGGCTTCGGCGATTATATGAAAAGCGATGCGATAAAGGCACTTCCCTACCTGAAAATTACGGATACCGTATACGGTCAGCTTTCGCGCTACTTCAACGACGAGCGGCTTAAATACGCATTTACCTTCCAATCCAAATATTTGGGCATGTCCGCATGGAACTGTCCGGGAACGTTCACGATTCTGTCCTACATGGAACATCGTTACGGACTGGTGCATCCGAAAGGCGGAGTCGCGGCTTTGTGGGATGCCATGGTCAAAGTCGCCGAAGAGCACGGCGTGCGATTCCATATGGGCAGCCCGATTGAACGAATCCTGACGCAAAAAGGTCGCGCCACGGGCGTTCGGTTAAAAGGCGGAGAGACTCGGGAAGCGGATCATGTGGTGATCGGAGCGGACTTTGCTTCGGCGATGAACGGACTGTTCGAACCCGGCGTGCTCAAGAAATATACCCCGAAAAAGCTGGAAGCGAAAAAATATTCCTGCTCGACCGCGATGCTGTATCTGGGTATCGACGGGGACGTCGATCTGCCGCACCACTCGATTCATTTCGCCGACGATTACGAGAAAAACGTCAAAGAAATCACGGAGAGCCTGACGCTGTCGGAAGATCCGTCCATCTACGTGCACAACCCGTCCAGACTCGATCCGACGCTTGCGCCGGAAGGCAAATCGTCGCTGTACGTGCTGCTGCCCGTTCCGAATCTGAAAGGCGACGCGGATTGGGTCGGACAGCGCGCAGAACTCAAAGAACGCATGTTGAGTCGTCTGGAAGAGATCGAGCAGCTCAAAGACATCCGCGGCCGCATCGAGGAGGAAGCCTTTTTCACGCCGCAGGATTGGCAGGATTCGCTGGATGTTTATCAGGGAGCCACGTTCAACCTGTCGCATAATCTGGGGCAAATGATGGCGCTGCGTCCGCATAATCAATTCGAGGAAGTCGAGCGGGTTTGGCTGGTGGGCGGAGGCACGCATCCGGGCAGCGGCCTGCCGACGATCTTCGAATCGGCGCGGATCAGCGTGGATCTGATCGAGAAAGCCGACGGCAAGGCGCACAGAAGCGCGGCTCCGCAAACGCTCGGCACAGCAGGAGCAGCCGAGTGAGCGGCGGTCCGAAAGTCGCCATCGTCGGCGGCGGCATCGGGGGACTGACGGCTGCCCTGCTGCTCAGCAAGCAGGGCGCCGAAGTGACGCTGCTCGAAGCGCGGGATCGCCTCGGCGGGCGGATCGCGTTCGAGCGCGACGAAGGCGATGTGCGTCGAATCGACCAAGGCCCGACCATTGTCCTCCTGCCGGAAATGCTGTTGTCGATTTTGGAAGAAGGCGGGGTCGATCGGGAGCGCATCAAGCTGATCGAATCCGACCCGCTGTATCGGATTCATTTCTCGGACGGACAGGTCATGACCAAGCGCAGACGCCCCGAGCATCAGGCCAAAGAAATCGATCGCTTGTTTCCCGGGGAGTCGGAAGCGTACATGCGGTACATGAACCGTACGCGCGAATTGTACCCCGACGCGCAAAAAGCGGTATTGGAACGGACTTTTCCGCGCAAGCGGGACTTTTTTACCCCGCGCCAGCTCCGGATGCTCGGTCAGCTTCAAGCCCATCGGAGCGTCAGGGGAGCTGCCGCCCGATACTTCCGAAGCGATAACCTGATCGACGCCTATTCGCTTCAGTCCCTGTATATCGGGGGACAACCTACCGGAACGCCGGGAGTATACTCGATTCTGCCGTACGCGGAGCATGAATTCGGCATTTGGATGATCGAAGGCGGTTATGCCCGTCTTCCGGTCATTTTGGAGGAAGAGCTTCATTCGCGCGGCGTCGAGATCCGACTGAATACGCGCGTCGAGCGTTTAGAGGTTGAAAAGGGACGCTGCACGGGTATTGTAGTGGATGGAGTACGGGAAAAATATGATGCCGTGCTGTTCAACGGGGACTTCCCGGGCATCTTGCCGCTGCTTGAAGGACATCCGGAAGCTGCCCGGCGGAAAAAGCCGTATCAACCTTCTTCCGGATGCGTACTTGTCTTTATGGGGGTATCCAAACGCTGGGAAGATACGGCGGCGCATCAGTTTTTCCTGCCGGACAGTCTGAGCGACAGTTTGCAAGCCGTGTTCGAGCGGGGCATGATTCCGGCGAATCCGTCTTTTTACGTGTTCAATCCGGTCGTGCTCGACCCCGATGCCGCGCCGGAAGGCGAAAGCGTGCTGTACTTCTTGATCCCCGCTCCCGACGCTTCGCGCATCGCCTGGTCCAAAGAAGGCCGGCGGCTGGCGCGCAAGGTGCTTCGGGCTGCCGAGGAACGAGGATTTTCGGGATTGCGCGAATCGATCAAATGGATCAAGCTGCGCACGCCCGAGGATTCGAAAGCGGACGGCAACTATGTCGGAGGAAGCTTCGGCATTGCCCCGATCCTTGCGCAATCGGGTCCGTATCGACCTCAGCCGAAACCTTTTAAAACGATTGACGGACTTTATGCGGCGGGGGCTTCCGTGCATCCGGGCGGCGGGGTGCCGATCGTGATGCAGGGAGCGAGAATGGCCGTAAATCAGCTTTTGGAGGAGTGGAATCCATGAACGAACAAATTATGCAGCAATGCGAAGAAACGATGCGGCGGGGATCGTCTTCGTTTTACCACGCCTTCCGCGATTTGCCTGAACGCAGGCGGCATGCCGTCTATGTGATCTACGCGTTTTGCCGGCTGATCGACGATAGCGTGGATGAACCGGAGACGTCGCCGTTTACGATCCATGAACTGAAAGAGCGGTTTTTAAATTTGGAAAAAGCAGAAGGACATTTCATCTGGCCTGCGCTGCGTTGGTTGTTCGCCAGCTTCCCGAACCTTAATCGACATCCGTTTTTGAATCAGATGGACGGTCAACTCTCCGACTTGACGCTGCTGCGTTACGAGACGATGGGGCAGCTGGAGCATTATTGTTATCTGGTGGCCGGGACGGTGGGCGAGATGCTGCTGCCGGTGCTGCGCGACGATCTGCATGTAGAGGCGGCGGAAGCCGGAATTGCTTTGGGCAAAGGCATGCAAATCGTCAATATCATTCGCGATGTGGGAGAAGACTTGCGCCGGGGGCGTCGTTACATTCCGGCGGAGCTGATGCGCCGTCACGGATATACGGACGAGGATCTGGATAATGGAGTGATCGACGCGCGCTTTGTCGCCATGATCGACGAACTGCATAGCCAGGCGGCGAAGTGGTTCGCGAAAGGGTTGTCCAACCTGGAGACGTATCCGAAGCGCAGCGGTTTGGCGGTCGCTTTGGCCGCGGCGTTCTACGGCGCGATCTTCGATCAGGTGCGCCGCAACGGATATGATGTGTTCAATCGCCGCGCGATCGTGCCGGATGAGGAAAAAGGCGTACTGCTTATGAATGTAATGACCGCTTTCGGTGCGATTGACGGGACGGCGGATAGCGCAGCGGTATCGTGATCGGCGAGTTGGGGGAATATGCGGCGACAGAAAAGATAAGCATGCTTGATCGAACCGTTCGTATTTCGGGTATCGTGTTTTATTTCTGGATGTCGATCGGCCTGACTCTGATGTTGACGTTCGGCGTGCCGAATATGCTCGGCTTTTCGAATGCGTTGTTTCTGGTTTTTTATGCCGCGTATGCGTTCGTGCTGCTTCGTTTGGCGATGGAGCCGACGGCAGCCGAGGCTCGACGGCCGGAACGCCCGTTATTGCGTCTGACGCTGGGCGCAGTCGGGATATGGCTGGGCGGTATGGGAATCGAGTGGAGCGGCGTGCATACGGGCTGGCCGTTCGGAGGGTACCACTATTCGTGGATTCTGGGTCCGCACCTGTTCGGCGTGCCGATCACGTTGGGTTTTGCCTGGATTGCGGTGATCGGCAGCTCGGCCTTGATTGCGGGACCGGGAAGACCGACACTGCCGGGACGATTATGGAAAGCCGTGCAGATCGGGACTTGGACGGTGTTGATCGATTTTGTGCTCGATCCCGCCGCCGCGTCGCGCGGTTTCTGGCATTGGAGCGGGGAAGGCGGCTTCTACGGGATTCCGTGGAGCAACTTTGGCGCCTGGTTCGGGGTAGGGGCGATCTTGTCTTTGCTTCTGCCGGAACGCATTCCGAGCCGCCGGACGTTGCAGCTCGGTTTAAGGCTTTATCAATTTATTTTGCTGATGTTCGGTCTGATCGCTCTGCAAGACGGGCTGTACGGTCCCGTCTGGATTGCCGCGGCCGGCATCGTGCTGTCGGAGGCCCGAGTTCGTTATGATATCCGCAGAGAAAGCTCCGGCGTTTCGTGCGCTGTTTGATTTTTATAATCGCCGTTACCTGCTGCCTCGCGCGTTTCGTTCCGTCGGGTTATACGGAACGCTGGACGCCGGGATTGAACCGGAACGTCCTGTTTTGTACATAGCCAATCATAGCTCATGGTGGGACGGCCTGCTGCTCTACCATCTGTGGCGTCGCAGCGGCGAGCACAATCACTATGTCATGATGGACGAAGCGCAGCTGTCGGAATATCGTTTTTTTCGCAAGCTGGGTGCTTATTCGGTGGATAAAAGCGCTGCCGGGGCAAGCCGCGCTTCGCTTCGTTACACCGAGCGGCTGCTGGGCGAAGGGGCGAGGGTATGGCTTTTTCCGCAGGGGGATATTCGTCATCTGGAGAGCCGTCCGCTGGAATTGCGGAGGGGAGCCGCCCATTTGCTCAGACGGGTGCCGCATACCGCAGTCGTGCCGGTGACGTTCTATTATACGTCGGGCCTGCACTCCAAGCCGGAGGTATCGCTGATGGTCGGGCAACCGCTGATTGAAGATTGGGCGGGCTCGGAGGGCGCGGCGACGACGCTGTTGTTGCACGGTCGGCTGACGGAACAGCTTGACCGCCACCGCGGTTATGCGATCGCTGCGGTAAACGACCCGTCGCGCGCCAAGCTGCCCGACCGCGAGCTGCTGCGTGCCGGCTTGTCCGTCAACGAAAAATATGAACGTTTTCGCAAAAAAAGGAGGCCCGCGCATTGACTCTCACCTGGATTCTGACTGTCGTTTGCGCACTGCTGATCGCCCAACTGGTTTTCGTGCTGCTCAATGCGAAGGCGCTGCCGGTTCCCGGCCGCCGCACCAAGCCGATCGAAGGCCGTCCGCTGGTCTCGGTCTTGATTCCCGCGCGCGACGAAGAACGCAACATCGAAGACTGCCTGCGCCACGTATTGGCTTCCGACGACTCGGAGTTCCGGCTTGAAGTGATCGTGTACGACGACGATTCGAGCGACGATACGGGCGGGATCGTGCGCCGGATCGCGATGGAAGATTCGCGCGTCGGGTTGATGCGGGGCGGCGAGCTGCCTTCCGGCTGGAAAGGAAAATGCTATGCCTGCCATAACCTGGCGGAACGCGCTTCGGGAAGTTGGTACCTGATGCTTGACGCCGACGTGAGATTGGGACCGATGGCGATCCGCGACACGCTGCGTTCGGGGCAGAAGAAAAAAGCCGGCTTGGTCACGGGATTCCCCAAGCAGGTTACGGTGACGCCGCTGGAAAAGCTGGTCGTGCCGATGATGGAATTCGTGATTTTGTGCCATCTGCCGATCGCGATGGTATCGCGCTCGCGCAGCGGCTTGTTTGCCGCCGCGCACGGCGCCTACATGCTGATCAAAAAGTCGGCTTACGAATCCGCGGGCGGTTATGAAGCGGTCAAAGACGAGATGGTCGACGATATGGCGATGGCGCGCGCGGTCAAGAAAGCCGGTTACAAAATGCTTTTGGCCGATATGAGCAAGCATGCCCGTATGCGCATGTACCATACCGGGCGCGAAGTATGGGACGGCTTCAGCAAAAACCTGTTCTCGGGTCTAGGAAAAAATTACGTGCTGCTGCTCGGATTGCTGATCTGGTACATCGGCTTGTACCTGCTTCCTCCGGTTGCTTTGCTCATCGGATTGTTCTCGGGCAATATGCATCTGACAGCTTTCAGCGGAGGCGCCATGCTGCTCGGCATGGCGATCAAAGCCGTATGCGACGCGCGCGGCGGCTTGACGGCCTGGCACGGCGTCTGGATCGCGGCGACGATTGCCTGTACGCTTGCGATTGCGCTATCGAGCGTGTTCGGCGGCTTGAACGGGCAGGGGCATGAATGGAAAGGGCGTCGTTACGGATGAACAGGAAAAGAATGGAGGCATGTTCATGAGCCGCAAAGCGGTGATCGTCGGCGGAGGGCTGGGCGGATTGTCTTGCGCGATCGGTCTGGCCGTCGAAGGCTTTGACGTTACGCTGACGGAAAAGGAATCCATGCTCGGCGGCAAGCTGAAGCGCGTGGAGAAGTCCGGCTATCGCTTTGATCGAGGGCCGAGTACGATTACGATGCTGCATGCGTTTCGGCGTGTATTCGAGCGCGCGGGAAGACGGATGGATGATTATATCACGACGTACGAGTTGGAGCCGCGCACGCGAAACGTCTTTTTTGACGGGACTACGGTAGATTTGAGCCGGGATGCTTCGTGGATGCGTGAGCAGATTGCTGCTTATAGCCCTGAAGATGCTGTGCGGTATCCGGCATTTTTACAGGAAGCACGGCGTATATACGGATTGGCGGACGGCCGTTTTTTGAATCGACTGATGCTGTCCACCCGAGAGAAAATCGATCCGCTGCTGCTTCGGGATTTTCTCAAAGTTCGTCCGACCACGACATTGCGCGCTTTGCTGGCTCGTTATTTCGGTCATCCGTATACGTTGGCGATGTTCGGGCGTTATGCGACGTATGTAGGGGCTTCTCCTCTGCGCGCGCCCGCGATTTTTGCTATGCTGGCGCATGTGGAAGCGGACTTGGGGATTCACGGCATTCGCGGAGGCACATACGGTCTGGTCGAAGGCATGGAGCGTCTGGCGAGAGAGTTGGGCGTCAAAATCCGGACCGATACGGAAGTGTTGTCGATCAAGGTACGATCCGGGCGCGCCTACGGCGTCGAGACAACGGCAGGCGTCCTTGAAGCCAGCGAGATCGTATGTAACGGCGATTTGCTGACGACGGCTCGTTTGGTCCCGGATCGTCTGCGTCGCCGGAGCTCGTCCAGCCGCTTGGATACGTACGAGCCGTCTTTGTCCGGTTTCGTTTTGCTGGCCGGAGTGAAACAGCGTTATGATTCTTTGCTGCATCATACGATGTTGTTTCCCGAAAAGTTGGAGAGCGAATTCGCGGACATTTTCGAGCGCAAGGTTGCGCCGGACGATCCGGCTCTGTACATTTGCAATAGCGGGTATTCGGAAGCCGGCACGGCACCGGAGGGCGGAAGCTCCTTGTTCGTGCTTGCGAATGCGCCTTATTTGTCCGAGTCCTGGGATTGGCAAAAGCAAAGGGAAACGTATACGGGCAAACTGATCCGAATGTTGGAAAAGAGAGGGATTGGCGGTTTGGGTACGGCAGAGGTATTGGAGCGGTATACGCCTGCCGACTTGCAGCGGGATACTTATGCGCATCGGGGGGCGATTTACGGCATTTCCTCCAATACGCTTCGCCAGACCTTTTTCCGTCCCGGTAATCGCGACCCTGACGTGTCCGGATTATGGTATGTCGGGGGCACGGCGCATCCAGGCGGCGGCACGCCGCTTGTGACGCTATCGGGCCAACTTGTCGCCGAACGGATTGCCAGCACAAAGATATAAATGTACGGATCATGACAAGGTACCCGCGCAAGAGTTGACCAGGCCGGCATCGGCTTGTCATTATTAAGGAAGAAAAGAGGGGAGCGGCCATGACGAGAGAGCAAGGGATTTCCGGCCCGTCGACCGGAGATCGAAAAAGCGAGCATGTCCGCCTGTGCCTGGAGGAAGAGGTAGCTGGCGTCGGCGTAACCACGGGATTCGAGCGGTATGTTTTCCGTCATAATGCGCTGCCGGAGCTGAATTTTGACGCTATCGATCTCTCCGCCGAGTTTGTCGGACGCGCGTTGCAAGCCCCGCTGTTGATCAGCTCCATGACCGGAGGAAGCGCAGGCACGGGACGAATTAACGAGCGCTTGGCGGAAGCGGCACAACTGCGCGGCTGGGCGATGGGATTAGGTTCCGTGCGTGCCGCGGTGGAACGCGAGGATCTGGCGGAGACGTTCAAAGTCCGGCACAAAGCGCCGGATATTCCGGTCATCGCCAATCTGGGTGCCGTGCAGCTGAACTACGGATTCGGTACGGACGAGTGCCGCCGCGCGGTAGAGATCGCGGAAGCGGACGCGCTTGTCTTGCATTTGAACAGCTTGCAAGAAGTTTTCCAACCGGAAGGCAATACGAACTTCGCGGACTTGCTGCCGAAGATCAAGCGCCTATGCTTGGAACTTGGCGTACCGGTCGGGATCAAAGAGGTCGGCTGGGGAATCGACGGGGAAACCGCCTTGCGCTTGGCGGAAGCAGGCATTGCGTTCATTGACGCGGCAGGAGCAGGCGGAACCTCGTGGAGCCAGGTAGAAAAATTCCGCAGTTCCGACCGGATGCGCCGCACGGCAGCCGAAGCCTTCGCAAGCTGGGGCACCGGCACCGCCGATTGCATCACCGAAATCCGCGCCGCTCTGCCCGACCTCCCTTTGATCGGCAGCGGCGGCCTGAAAAACGGCGTAGATGCAGCCAAAGCCATTGCGCTGGGAGCGGATCTGGCGGGCGTCGGCCGTGCGCTGCTCGGACCCGCCGTCGATTCGGCGGAACGTGCGGCGTCAGCGATGGAGCAAGCCGAATTCGAACTGCGCACCGTCATGTTCGGCATCGGCGCGGGAAGCGTCGCCGAACTCAAAGCAACGAAACGCCTGATCCGCCGATAAGCGGAGCAGGCGTTTTTTGCTTCGCGAATCGCTTCGGAAAGTCTTGCCCGCCTCCCGTATCGCTGCGCCCAATTTCCTGTTATAATAGGCGGTGATGCTTATTTCAGGGCAAGCTGGCGCATCCTTTTTCGCGCGAACGCGTTATTTCAAGATCAAACTCAGAGGAGTTGTGTATTCATATGGCATTGAAAGCCGGTATCGTAGGTTTGCCGAACGTCGGCAAGTCCACATTGTTCAACGCAATCACGCAAGCGGGAGCAGAATCCGCCAACTATCCGTTCTGCACGATCGATCCGAACGTCGGCATCGTCGAAGTTCCCGACGAGCGTCTCGACAAGCTGACGGAAATGGTTACGCCGAAGAAAACCGTACCGACGGCATTCGAATTCGTCGATATCGCAGGTCTGGTACGCGGCGCGAGCAAAGGCGAAGGTCTGGGCAACAAATTCCTGGCCCATATCCGCGAAGTGGACGCGATCGTACACGTCGTTCGCTGCTTCGTGGACGAAAACATTACGCACGTTGACGGCAAGATCGATCCGGTGAGCGATATCCAGACGATCAACCTGGAGCTGATCCTCGCCGACATCGAGAGCGTGGACAAAAGAATCGAACGCTCGAAGAAGAACATGAAGGGCGGCAACAAGCAGTACGCGCAGGAGATCGAAGTGCTGGAGAAGGTCAAGGAAGCGCTGTACAATGACCAGCCGGCGCGCAGCATCGATCTGACGGAAGACGAACTGCAGCTGATCCGCGAACTGCATTTGCTGACGCTGAAGCCTGTGCTGTACGCGGCGAACGTGGCGGAAGACGAAATCGCGGATGTGGCCAACAACGCTTACGTGCAAAAAGTTCGCGATTTCGCGGCTGCCGAAAATGCGGAAGTCGTGCCGATCAGCGCGAAAATCGAAGAAGACATCTCCGAGCTGGAAGGCGAAGACAAGCAGATGTTCCTCGAAGAACTGGGCATTCAAGAGTCCGGCCTGAACCTGCTGATCAAAGCGGCTTACAAGCTGCTCGGCCTGTACACGTACTTCACGGCAGGCGTGCAGGAAGTTCGCGCGTGGACGATCCGCAAAGGCACGAAAGCTCCGGGCGCGGCGGGCGTGATCCACTCCGACTTCGAACGCGGATTTATCCGTGCCGAAGTCGTGGGTTACCACGACCTTGTGAACGCCGGTTCCATGAACGGTGCCAAAGAACGCGGTCAACTGCGCCTTGAAGGCAAAGAATATATCGTGCAGGACGGCGACGTAATGCACTTCCGTTTCAACGTTTAATCGTCGGACTAAAAAAGCCGTTCTCCTTTTTGATGGGAGAGCGGCTTTAGTTTGTCTAGAGAGTCACGTAAGCGGGGGAAGCGAGAAGACTGCGAGAGAAATTCGTTCAAGACGCTGTCTCACTCGGAAAATGGATTGGATTTAAATAAGGAGTTTTCCGAGTTCAAAGGCGTCTTTCACTGAATTTCTCTCTACGTCTTCTCACTCCCAGTTACGTTTGAGTTTCTCGACAAACTGGCCGTTCTCCTTTTTAAAAGGAGAACGGCTTTTTTGTGCTCGATGAAAGTCTTCACTCGCAGATTTAAAGAATTAAGGGTGACGTGCTCAATTTGTTCATTCAGCAGGCTTTTTGTTATAACCCTTCTCGCCGTAAGGCGTGAGCTTGGCGAGCCATTTATTTTCCAACTCGCCGAGCTGTTCGCGGATGGAGACGTAGGCGTTTTCCGAAGGCTTGAGCACTTCCAATACTTCGAATTCGAACGCGTCTTCGCCGTATGTTTTCCAGTCTTGTTGAAGCTCTTTATTTTGGAAGCTGCCGTTATTCAGTTCGAAGCGTCGTCCGTCCATCGACTTCAGGTTGGGGAGGGATGCGATGAAGGATTTGCCGCTGGCCTTGTGCATGATGCGGTAGACGCCGCTTTCTTGTTTGATTTCTTTGTAGATGGCCTGCAATTCTTTGCGGCGATCGGCGTGATTCACGGATGTATCCTCCTTCGGCGCTTTTTTGGCTTGAGGCGCCTTCTTTTTGGTTGCTTGCCGGGTTGGTGTCGCGATTGTATCATTCGGGTCAGCTGCGTAATCCGGTCGACCGCCTTGCGTCGTCCAGTAGGCGCTGCCGTCCGACTCGCGGTTGATAAAACCGTAGTCGACCAGATTGCGGCGCAGAATGGCATAATCCTCGTAGATCGGAGAAAGTTCTGCGTTCAGTTCTTTTTCCGTATACATTTTGCCGTCGTCCAGGATGGAGGCGACATGCCGCAATACGGCAAGCCGATGCTTTTCTTTCAGATCAAAGGTCAACAGGGGGCCGTCCAGCCCTTCCGGAAAAGCCCGGGATAAAATTTGCGTTTGTTCGTCCTCGGTCATATTGTAACGGTCGTCCATCATGCGGGCCTGGGGATGCGGGGCGATGAAAGAGGGTTCCGGACTGTCGCTTCGCTCCTTGAGCAGTTCCATCAACGCCAGAAAAATGCGCGCTTGCCGTTCTTTTTCCTTCAATACGAATCGATGGTTCCGGATCGTCGAAGCGCTGCCGATCTCAAGCTCGGTCTTGATCTCGTCATCGCTGCGTCCCTCATAAAAAAGCCGCAGCAGCGCGTTTTGATGACCGGTGAGTCCGGTGGCTTTCTTGTCCAGGCCGATTAAGGCTTGGAAAGCTGATCCGTGCCGGGCTTCGATATGGCGCTGCATGAATTTTTTGGCATCGTAAAAGGTTCCGTCTTCGGCATAGATCAGACCTTGCTCGGTGGCATGGCCGCAGAACAGGCAGACGAAGGTTTCTCCGTCACGGGCGTATCCGTTCTTCAAATCTTGTACGGGAGCGTTCCATAGGGTATCCGAAGTGCTCATGGGACAAATCCATCCTTTGTTTGGAATATAGTAAACTATTTTCGGTTTTGTTTGATAATATATAAACATCATTCTTATATGTTTGTCAAATAACAAACGATAATCGTATTTGTTGGTAAAATAAAAAGCCGCTTTCGCCATTAAAGACGAAAGCGGCTTTTTGCAGCTTTTGAATAGAGTCAAGATCAATTCTCGAACGAGATCAGTACCTCGACCGACGTGTCGTTAGCCAAAAGCTCTACGCTCAACACTTGCTTGGAACTCATTTTGACCGAGATGTTATCGCCGGAGAGCAGGGTCGGCGTGGAAATGTCGATGCTGATGCCCAAGCCCGCGAATTCGGTTGCCGCGGTAGCGGTCAACATATTGGACAATTCGGACAATGCGCTGCGTGCCATATCGTCAAGCTGCTCGACAGGCATGCCCATCATCATGGTCGAAGCGATTTTTTTCGCATGTTCGGTATCGATCCGATAGACGACGTTACCTTTGAGCGCGCCGACGATGCCCACCAGAATGATGATGCCCGAGCAGGTAAGGTCCTGTCCTTTTATGCCGAGCCCGCCTTTGCGAACTTCTGCGAAACCGAGCTGAGGCATGACTTTCATGAATGATTCGATAAAGGGGTTAACATGTGTTACGTCCATTTGTCCTCACCTCTTTTAAAGCCGACGTTAAGAAGCACTTCGCCGAAATCGGTGTCTCCGACGGCGCTTACCGTTTTGAAAGGCGCTTGCGAGATCAACATACGGTCCCCGTGCATGATCGACGGAGGCGCCAGACGCAAGCCGAATGCTTTGTTTTTCCTGTTCAGGATGGAACAGGCGTTGCCTGCTACAATATTGGCATACTCCGCAAGCGCGGCCGTAACTTCGTTGGGATTGGCAGGTTCTTTTTTCATCATGGCCGCAACGAGCGCGTGAGCGGTGTCTTTGCTCAAGTCGATCATCAGCCTGCCGGAAAATTTCCCGATGATGCCGATTATGACCGCGATGCCGCGAGATTCGAAATCGGTAGTCAGCTCATACTCGTTTTTATAAGTGAGCAGCGTTTTCGTCATCCGGTTCAATCCGTCTTTGAGCGTTTCTTTGAACACTTCGACGTACTCGTCTTCCAATTCGGCGTATATTTCTTCGAAAGCGATCGCTTTCTGAATGGCAGCCAGAAGTTCATCGGCATCGACGGGCTTTTGAATGTAGCCGGATACATGATTCTCTTTGGCTTCTTTGAGGATTTCGTCATCCATCATGGAACTGATCACGATGACTTTGATATTCGGATTAATGGCATGGACGGCGCGCGTGCATTCCAATCCGTCCGTTCCGGGCAGGGTCATATCCATCGTCACCAAGTCGGGCTGCGTCGCCGCGATCACTTGGTTGACTTCTTCCAGCGTTCCGGCATCGCCTACGACTTCAAATCCGTTTTCTTCCAGGATGTTTCGAATAACCGCTATTGAAAAAGGCGAATCATCCACAATTACGACTCTTGCTGCTGACATCGAACCCCGTCCTTTCTCTTGCTGCGCATTTTGCTGAAGATCAGTGAGCTTACGCCGTCATCCGGCAGCCGAAAGAATGTTATCGTGCCGAGGTAGGTGTATTGTAACTAATATCGACAGATAGCAGGCAGAATTTGAGTGGAAAATCAAGGGATTAAGCAGGAAGTTTCGATAGTCAATTCTGCGGCTCTGTGCTATAATTAAGAGTCGTCGTACATGGATACGAACGGCTCTTTTTCTTAATCTTTTTCTTTTCAGTAATCGTGGCACAGGAGGCATCGACATGATGTTTATAGGCGTGCACTTATAGCGGGTATAGATGAGTATAATTGCGCATTCAGCCCTACACTCACAACATTCAAATCTAAACTATATAAAGAGGTGATCGGCCTTGTTGGATAAATTACAGGCACTGGTTGACCGTTACGACAAATTGAGCGAGCTGCTGTGCGACCCTGACGTGGCAAGCGATTCGAAAAAGCTGCGCGACTACTCCAAAGAGCAGTCCGACCTGCAGCCGGCTTACGAAGCGTACACGGAATACAAACGCGTTTCGGAAGATCTCGACGCGGCAAAAGAAATGCAGGGCGAAAAGCTCGACGACGAAATGCGCGAAATGGTCAAAATGGAAATCGACGAATTGTCCGCGCGCAAAAGCGAACTGGAAGAAATCATCCGGATCGTTCTTCTGCCGAAAGATCCGAACGACGACAAGAACGTGATCGTCGAAATCCGCGGCGCGGCCGGCGGCGACGAAGCGGCATTGTTCGCGGCGGACTTGTATCGGATGTACAGCCGTTACGCGGATACGCAAGGCTGGAAGGTCGAGCTGATGGACGTGAACGAGAGCGATCTGGGCGGCTTCAAGGAAGTCATTTTCATGATCAACGGCCGAGGCGCGTACAGCAAAATGAAATACGAGAGCGGCGCGCACCGCGTACAGCGGATTCCGGCAACGGAATCGGGCGGCCGCATCCATACGTCGACCTCGACGGTAGCGGTGCTGCCGGAAGTCGAAGAAGTGGATATCGTCATCAGCGACAAAGATATCCGCGTGGACACGTTCTGCTCCAGCGGCGCGGGCGGACAATCCGTCAATACGACCAAATCGGCCGTGCGCGTGACGCACGTTCCGACCGGAATCGTGGCGACCTGCCAGGACGGCAAATCGCAGAACTCGAATAAGGAAAAGGCGCTTCAGGTGCTTCGTTCCCGGATTTATGACGTGATGCGTCAAGAAGAAGAAGCGAAGTATGCCGGCGAGCGTAAAAGCAAAGTCGGTACGGGCGATCGCAGCGAGCGTATCCGTACCTACAACTTCCCGCAAAGTCGCGTGACCGACCACCGCATCGGTCTGACCATGCACAAACTGGATCAAATCATGAACGGCGATATTCAAGAGATCGTATCCGCGCTGACGATCGCCGAGCAGACGGATCTGATCGACGAGAAAGGCATTTGATTCGTTGGGTTCGGATCACTTGAACATGAATCCATTGAATCGGGCACGTTCGGGCCGGAGCGGCTTTCAATTGCGCGATGGCCTGACGCTCCGGGAAGCCTTTGCGGAGGCTTCCTCTTTTTTGCGGGAACGGGGCGTAGAAGAAGCGGACGAAAATACGCGGCTGCTGCTGAAAGAAATTCTCGGCATGTCGGGAGCGGAATACGTCATGGCGCTGCGCGATCCTTTTCCTTATGAACATGCGGACGCGGAACGTTGGGAGAACGCGATTACGCGCAAAGGCGACGGAGAACCGGCACAGTACATTTTGGGCGATCAAGAGTTTTACGGCTTTGTCTTCGAGGTGACGCCGGACGTGCTGATTCCGAGGCCGGAAACGGAGCTGTTGGTGGAAGCGGTGCTGGGCCACGCGAAGACGTTATGGCCGGAAGGAAGCGCATCGGTGCTCGACGTCGGCACGGGCAGCGGCGCGATCGCGGTGAGCCTGAAACTGCTGCGTCCGGAACTTGAAGTGACGGCCAGCGATATCTCGCCGGGCGCTTTGGGCGTTGCGCAGCGTAACGCTCAGCGGCTTGGCGCAGAGGTGACTTTCGGCGAGGGGAATCTGCTGGAGCCTTTTGCAGGCCGAGCTTTTGACATTCTGGTCTCGAACCCTCCCTATATCCCGGCTGCCGATATCGAGGAGCTTCAACCCGAGGTTCGCGACTTCGAACCTCGCGGCGCATTGGACGGCGGACTGGACGGGCTGTGGCCGTACCGGGAAATTATGAAGCAGCTCGATCTGCTGCAACATGATCCGAAGTTGATCGCGTTCGAACTGGGCATGGGCCAAGCGGATGCGGTAGCCGAGATGCTGCGCGGGCGCGGAAGCTGGAGCACGGTGGAGACGGTGTTCGATCTGGCGGGAATCGGCAGACATGTGATCGGGATCATCTGACTTGAATCAGTAAGCATGAAAAAGCCGCGCGGGCGGGGAGCATGGGCGGCAGCGCCGCAGCGCTTCCCGCCTTTTTGTATCCGGTGCAGGGCGAACTGCGCGGGATGTCGTCCACATGACAAGCAGGGGCGTTATCGCCTACAATAGAAAGACGAATAGAGATAAAGGCTGAAAGGACCGCGTCGCGGTTCCAAAGTGTCGAGAAATTCTAAGGTAGCTGGAAGCCAGAAGGCGGAGAAAGAAATTCAGAGAAGGAACGATAGTGTTCGCCTTTGAAATCGGGAAAATACCACTAATATTCAATCCTTTTTCCCGATTTCAACACGCGACCGGAACGAATTTCTTTTGGAGCCTTTTGGCTTCATGCTCCAGCGTAACTTTCTCGACAGTCTGGAACCCAGACGCGGTTCGCAAGGCTAATCGCGGCATCGCCGAGGCAGAAACGGAATACCGTTCGCCTGCATGCCGCAAGAGGGAATATTTGGCCTTGAATAGGCTTTTCGGAGGAACCATACCGCATGTTGACCAAATGGAAACATATCGATTGGACCCTGATTATCGTTCTGCTCTGCATGATGGGAATGTGTATTCCTCTCGTGCACAGTGCCGTAGCAACGAGTGATCGATTCAGGGGCCTGGACACACAGATGATTTTTTATTACATTCTAGGCTTTGGCGTTATTTTCTTCATGACTCTGGTCGATTACCGGCTGTACGTGAAGTATTTCTGGATCGTGTACGGCGGGGGCATGCTGCTTTTGCTGTTGACGCTGACGCCGCTCGGCCAGACGCAAAACGGCGCTCAAGGTTGGTTGAAGCTTGGACCGATCGGCATGCAGCCGGCGGAATTGTTCAAGTTGGCGCTCGTCATTACGATCGCCTCTCTTTTAGCCAAACGAAACAAGGAAAAGCTTGGCTTTTTTGCCGACGTGATTCCGATCGGCATTGTCGCGTTCATTCCCTTTGCCGTCGTTATGATTCAAAACGACTTGGGCAACGCGCTCAGTTACGTGTTGATTTTGCTCGGCTTGTTATGGATCGGCAACCTGAAGTTCACGCACGCTTTGATTATTTTCGTGTTGGGTGCAGGATTGCTGTTCGGCGGAATCAAGGCTTATGTCACCTACCATGATCAGGTCTCGGACTTTATGACGAATACGCTCGGCCGCGCCCACTGGCTGGATCGCATCGATCCGTGGCTGATGCCCGACGAAGCAAGCCGCGACGCCTCGTGGCAGACCAAAAACGGCAAATACGCCATCGCGGGCGGAGGCATGCTGGGTCAAGGCTTCATGCAGGGCGAGATGGTGCAGAACGCGACAGGCTCGCTTGTTCCGTATACGTATTCGGATTCGATTATCGTCGTGATCGGCGAGGAATTCGGTTTCGTCGGGATATCGTTCCTGCTGGTGCTGTACTTCATCATGATTCACCGGATGATCGTGATCGCGCTGGAGTGCAAAGACAGGGTAGGGTCATATATCATCGTGGGGATCGTGGCGATGTTCATGTACCAGATTTTCGAAAATATCGGGATGTTTATCGGCCTGATGCCGCTGACGGGGATCACGCTGCCTTTTATCAGTTACGGCGGTACGTCGCTGCTGATCAATATGGCGAGTATCGGCGTCGTGATGAGCATTCGGGCTTGCACGAAGGAAGACCTCGTGCGCGACGAATTCGCGGACGTCAAAGGCTCGAAAGTCGATGACGGCGGAATCCAGGCGATTCGCGGCGCGTTGTCGAGGATGGGAAGATCGAAGAAAGCTTAAAAAGTCGGATAGGGCGAGAAATGCTCGGGTAACGGCTTGATCGGATATTGAGGGATTGCGAAGAACGCGTACGACGACAAAGCGGGAATTCGCTTTGAATCAACCGACATGCGGCTGCGGCCAAGCGGCGCGTGTTGCGGGAGGCTGCGGCGATGCTGGGCAAGATCAAAAATATCGACTGGACGATTGTAGTTATTTTGTTGATGTTGGCTGGGATATGTATTCCTGTCATTCATAGCGCCGTATCAAGCGGAAGCAATGCGAAAATGGCAGGCTCCGAAACGCTGATGGCCGTATATTATGTGCTTGGTTTCGTAGCGTTGTTCATCATTACTTTTGTCGACTATCGACTGCTCGTTAAGTATGCTTTGTACTTGTATATCTTCGGCATCGGCGTATTGATGTTGGTATGGAGTCCGCTGAGCAGCGAAGGGATCAACGGCGCAAACGGATGGATTCGGGTGCTTGGAGTCAGCGTGCAGCCGGCGGAACTTTTCAAATTGATTCTGATTATCGGAATCGGAGCATTTTTGGCTCGTAAGCAAACGGCAAAGCTTGGGTTTTGGAGAGATGTCTTACCGATCGTGTTGGTCGCGGTGGTTCCGTTCATGATTGTCATTGCCCAGAACGACTTGGGTAACGCGCTTTGTTATGCTATCATTTTGGCAGCTTTATTATGGATAGGAAACATCAAATATACGCATGTGTTGATTTTCGGAGTGCTGGCGGGAAGCGTTTTGTACGGCGGCATCACGGCATATCGCAGCTTCCGTACCGAAATCGAGGAATTCATGAAAATTCATATGCCCAGCCAAAAACACTACTTGGTAAGACTGGATCCTATTTTGATGCCGGATGCGGCCGGAGACAGCTATCATGCAGAACGTGCCCTTGAGTCGATCGCGAGCGGCGGCATGCTTGGCAAAGGGTATATGGCGGGCGACTTGTCTTCCAAAGTTCCTTACACATACGCCGATTCGATCATCACCGTGATCGGCGAGGAATTTGGTTTCGTAGGGATGGCTTTTTTGTTACTGCTTTACTTCATTTTGATCCACCGCATGATCGTAATTGCTTTGGAATGCAGGGATCGGTCGGGTCCTTTTATCATCGTAGGCATCGTAGCGATGTTCCTGTATCAAATTTTTGAAAATATCGGCATGAATATCGGCATTATGCCTATTACGGGAATCACGCTTCCGTTTATCAGTTACGGCGGAACGTCATTGCTGATCAATATGGCAAGTATGGGAATCGTCATGAGTATTCATGTGCATAATCAGGAAGCCATCAAGATGGAGGATCGATTGCAAACAGACCATCTGGATGAGTTGGGCAAAGAAGCAGAATACAAGTCTCGAGGCTTCAAGTGGCCTTCGTTAGGATTAGGCCGGGCTAGAGCTTCGAGGGAAAAAAGTAAGTGATGTAAAGCGAGAGGGGTCAAAGGCATGCAAGAACGCATCGATACGCAGATCTGGGAACTTGGCGAGCAGGGTTCCACGGGGAACAATGCTCGAAATGTTTTGGGGAATGCGTCCGTTCGAGAAGCCGCTGCCATGCTCGCCGACGGTAAACTCATCGCTTTTCCGACCGAAACCGTCTACGGACTAGGCGCCGATGCCCGAAACACGGATGCTGTAGCCGGAATTTTCGCAGCCAAAGGCCGTCCTTCGGATAATCCGCTGATCGTGCACATCGCGAATCGTTCGGAGCTGGACGCGTTTGCAGCAGAAGTATCCGAAGCCGACGAAAAGTTGATGGCTGCTTTTTGGCCGGGACCGCTGACGCTGGTGTTGCCGGTCCGTGCTGAGGCTTTATCTCCCAAGGTTACAGCCGGCTTGGACACGGTCGCGGTTCGTATGCCGGATCATCCGGTTGCTTTGGAATTGATCCGAGCTTCCGGCTGTCCGCTTGCGGCACCGAGCGCCAATCGTTCCGGCCGGCCGAGTCCCACGCTTGCTTCCCATGTGTGGGAGGATCTGAACGGTCGCATCGACGGGATCGTGGATGGCGGTCCGGCAGGAGTCGGCGTGGAATCGACCGTGGTACGGACGAATGCGCTCGGCGGCGCGACCGTGCTTCGCCCGGGTGGCGTATCGGTCGATGAACTAATTCAGGTTCTTGATGCTCCGGTTAATCAAGTGTCCGCCGACCACGGAGCAGACCTTGATCCGGAGGCGGTCATGGCCGAGGCAGAACCCATGCAATCATCGCCGACTGAAGCCGGATCGCACAACGCCGAACTCCGCAGTGAATTACGGGATGATGTTACGCAAGGCGGCACGACGGAAGAAGCTCCTCGTTCGCCGGGGATGAAATATACGCATTACGCGCCGAGCGGACAACTTGAGATCGTAATCGGTTCGGACGATCAGGTGAAAAAGGGAATTCGCGAGCGTCTTGCCGCTGCGCGAGTACGCGGAGAGAAGACAGGCGTATTGGTGTTTGACGAGCATTTGGCTTGTTACGAAAAAGGGGCCGATGTCGCCTTGTCTCTCGGCAGCAAACATGATCTGCGCGAAGCGGCTTCCCGGTTATACGCGGCTTTGCGGCAATTCGACGAGTCAGGTACCACGTATATGCTGGCCGAAGGCTGCTCGGAAGAAGGCATCGGCTTGGCGATTATGAACCGGATGAGCAAAGCGGCTGGCGGACGCATTCACCGGGTTTAATTTAAAAACACTTTTACGCAAAGGAGACGGTTCGCTTGAAACATATTTTATTCGTATGCACGGGTAACACTTGCCGGAGTCCGATGGCTGAAGGTTTGCTGCGCCAGATGGCGCGGGAACGCGGCGTGGATGTGGATGTTCGCTCGGCCGGCGTGGCAGCATCGTGGGGCGTGCCGATCTCCCGCCATGCGGAGGGCGTGCTGCGCGACCATAGCATCAACGATCGTTTGACCTCTTCCCCGTTGGACCGGGATTTGGTGGAATGGGCGGATTTGATTCTGACGCTAACCGGATCGCACAAAAGCCATGTACTGAGTTATTTTCCCGAAGCATTCGAGCGTGTCTACACCTTGAAGGAATACGTGGAAAATGATCCTGAGGTGTTGGCCGACCTGGAAGAGTTGGATAGCTTAACGGCATCGGCCGAGTTGTCGCGCGCGCTCGGCGAAGCCGTGGACGCGACCGTGCGCCAGCGGATGATCGAGCTGCGCCAGCGTATTCCGATCTTCGATATCTCCGACCCGTTCGGCGGTTCGCGAGATGACTACGAAGCGACGGCGGCCGAGATTCGGACGGCGCTGGATCGATTGCTGGATAAGCTGGAGAACATCGGGTAAGCGTAAAAGCATAGTCAGAACATATAGCGAGCCGCCTGCCGATTTCGGTGCAGGCGGCTTTTTGCGCAGCGCGTAGCGGAGTGTGCGTGCATACGAAATCAGAGAAGTAATCGGCGCAGATCAGAAATGGGCGAGCAAGGATTTTCGAGGACCGGGATTTGGTGCACTTAACGGAACGAGACGACGCTTAGCGTGAAAAATGGCCGGATTTCGGGGGGAAAGCAGGGGAATGAGCATCTAACGGCAATACGATCCGTTAAAATCCCGAAGAGGGTTGATTTGGGCTTCTAAAGGATATAGAAGTCATTAGCCGAGCTTTTGCAGCATTACCGAACGTCTGTGAAATGCTTCCCATTGTTTGTCCGTATTTTGCACGAATTTAAGTTGATTTTTGCCCTTTGTTGTCTTATGATGAAGGGGAAATTGCAGATCCGGTGTAACTGGCGACGAATGTGGGTTCAACCACGATGGAGCACCGGAGTAATCGGCCGGTCGCCTGGGCAAAGAGCAGCTTCGCGCGTTTTTACGCGCGCGGTCGCTCTTTTTGTTTTTTTAATCAACGTTCCGCTCCGCCTACTCTCTTTCCTTTGAGCGATTTCGGCGTTATGATCGATAGAGGAAATTCTTAACGGCAATTAGCGAAGGAGTGACGGAGATGAAGCAGGAACACGAGAATTCGATTCGCCTTCAGGTAACGCTTGCGGTACGTGAATTGGCGGAGACTGCTGGACTGAAGCCGGGCAAGGTTCTGGTGGTCGGCACCAGCACAAGCGAAGTGGCAGGCCGGCGGATCGGAACTTCGGGAGCACTCGAAGTCGCCCAATCGCTGCTGGCGGGCATTCGCGAGGTTCAGCAAGAGTTTGGTTTCGATGTGGCCTACCAATGCTGCGAACATCTCAATCGCGCACTTGTGGTCGAGCGTTCGCTGCTGGAGCGACTCAATCTGCGTGAAGTATCGGCCGTGCCGGTACCCAAAGCAGGCGGTTCGATGGCTTCCGCAGCGTATCGCGACATGCAGGAGCCTGCGCTGGCCGAGAGTATCGAGGCTCATGCGGGTCTGGACATCGGCGAGACGCTGATCGGGATGCATTTGCGCCGTGTAGCGGTTCCGCTTCGACTGTCGGTCAGACAGATCGGCGAAGCCCGAGTGAACGCCGCGTTGACCCGTCCTCCGCTGATCGGCGGGGAGCGAGCGGTCTACCGTTTGGCGGAGAACGAAGATTCAACTTTTTGCGAGTGACGACATTTTTTAAACCCAGGGAGGAATACGTTAACATGGAAAACTTGAGAAAAAGCGACCCGGCCGTACTTAAAGCAATGGGACTGGAACTGGACCGTCAAAAAGCCAACATCGAGCTGATCGCATCCGAGAATATCGTGAGCGAAGCGGTTATCGAAGCCATGGGCTCGGTCCTGACCAATAAATACGCAGAAGGTTACCCGGGCAAACGTTACTACGGCGGCTGCGAGCATGTCGACGTCGTTGAAGATCTGGCGCGCGACCGTGCAAAAGAACTGTTCGGCGCAGAGCATGTCAACGTGCAGCCTCACTCCGGCGCGCAAGCCAACCTGGGCGTATATCTGGCAGCACTCAAAGCAGGCGATACCGTTCTGGGCATGAACTTGGCGCACGGCGGTCACTTGACGCACGGCAGCCCGGTTAACGCTTCGGGTATCCTGTATAACTTCGTGGCTTACGGCGTGCGCGAAGACAACTTCCGTATCGATTATGACGACGTGCGCAAAGCGGCTTTCAAACACCGCCCCCGCATGCTCGTTGCCGGTGCAAGCGCGTATCCGCGTACGATCGATTTCGAAGCACTGGCTTCGATCGCAAACGACGTCGGCGCATTGTTCATGGTCGACATGGCGCATATCGCGGGTCTGGTCGCTGCGGGTCTGCACCCGTCGCCGGTTCCGCATGCACACTTCGTAACGACAACGACGCATAAAACGCTTCGCGGACCGCGCGGCGGCATGATTATGTGTAAACAACCTTGGGCGCAAGCGATCGACAAAGCGATGTTCCCGGGTACGCAAGGCGGACCTCTGATGCACGTGATCGCTTCGAAAGCCGTTGCTTTCGGCGAAGCGCTTGACCCGTCGTTCAAAGTGTACGCACAGAACGTGATCGACAATGCCCGCGTATTGGCGGACACGTTGATCGGCGAAGGCATCAACATCGTATCCGGCGGTACGGACAACCACTTGATGCTGGTCGACACGCGCGGCGTAGGCATCACGGGTAAAGAAGCGGAGCATGTCCTCGACTCCGTCGGCATCACGGTCAACAAAAACGCGATTCCGTTCGACACGACAAGCCCGTTCATCACGAGCGGCATCCGTCTGGGTACGCCGGCCGCGACTTCCCGCGGCATGGACCAAGACGCGATGAAGTCGATCGGACAGATCATCGCTTCCGTGCTGAAAGCACCGAAAGACGAAGCCGTTCTGGACAAAGCGCGCGCTAACGTCAAAGAACTGACCGACCGCTTCCCGCTGTATCCTAGCCTGCAATACTAATATTTTCGCACTATTGCGCACCTGACCGCATAAAGTCGCCTTAAAGCCGTACATCGGTTTTAAGGCGACTTTTTTGTATTGTCGAAAAACCTGTCTACTCAATGCGAGCAGGTAGGAAACGCTGTTATGCGTCTGTAATCGCTATTCAACGTGTCGAACAACTTCAACGTAACTGGAAGACAGAAAGCGGAGAGAGAAACTCAGTGAAAGACGCCTTTGAACTCGGAAAATTCCTTATTTAAATCCGATCCATTTTCCGAGTGAGACAGCGTTTTGAACTGCATTTCTTTCGGAGTCTTCTGTCTTCCCGCACAAATGTAACTTACCCGACAACGCGCAAAAAATGCAACTCTTTCCCTGAATGTTTCTGGTAATTTCAGGATGTGTGACAGACAGCAGCCAAAATCGGGTATATAACCATTACGTTTTGCAATCGCTTTAATCTTTCAGGTATCTAAAAAAGCAGAGGGAGAGGATACGGTTGAGCCGCAAAAAACTTTCGCAACTTTCGCAGCAGCTCGTTTTCGTGGGCCCGACGACGATCTTTTTCACGTTAATCGTCCTGGTGCCGTTCTTGCTCGGTGTTTACTACTCCATGACCAACTGGAACGGAGTATCAACCAGCGTCGAGTTCGTGGGCTTCAGCAACTACGTACATATTTTTACGTCGGACCCCGAGTTCCGCAATTCGTTCTGGTTTACGGTAAGGTTTACGGTCGTTGCCGTGATCGGCGCGAATCTGCTCGGATTTTTCCTGGCGTATTTCTTGACCAAGCCGTTGAAAAGCAAAAACGTTCTGCGGACTGTCTTTTTCATGCCCAACATGATCGGAGGCCTGCTGCTCGGATTTATTTGGCAGTTCATCTTCGTGCGCGGATTCGCGGCGATCGGGGAAGCAACGGGCTGGTCATTCTTCAATCTGCCGTGGCTGGGCGACGAACCGACCGCATTCTGGGGCATCGTGATCGTGTTCATTTGGCAGTATGCCGGTTATCTGATGGTCATCTATATCGCGTCGCTCGGCAATGTGTCCAAGGACGTGTTGGAATCGGCGCAGATCGACGGAGCGAACCGCAGCCAAGTACTTTGGAAAATCATCGTGCCGCTGATCATGCCCGCCGTTACCGTCTGCTTGTTCCTCGCGATCTCCTGGTCCTTTAAAATGTTCGACTTGAACCTGGCGCTGACCAACGGCGGACCGTTCAACGCGACCCGTTCGGTGGCGCTCGATATTTACCGCGAAGCGTTCACGAACAGCCGACTCGGATTGGGCACGGCCAAGGCCGTCATCTTCTTCGTCATCGTCGCGATCATCACGGCTCTTCAAGTACGGGCGACCAAACGCAGGGAGGTTGAAGCTTAATGGAACAAGATACGAGATACCGCATTCCCACATTGATTCTCGAAATCGTGCTTATTGTGATCGGCCTGCTGTTCCTGGTGCCGTTCTACTTCCTGATCTCCAACTCGCTGAAAACGTTCGGCGAAATTTTGTCGGATGCGGCGGCGCTGCCGAGCACGCTGCAATGGTCCAACTACAAGTCGGGCTGGGAGGCGATCAATTTTCCGTCCGCTTTTAAAAACTCGCTGATCATTACGGTCGTGAGCAACCTGCTGCTGGTGCTGCTCAGCTCGATGACGGCTTATCAGATGGTGCGGCATAACACGAAGTTCAACAAAGCGCTGCTTGCCTTGTTCGTGGCCGCGATGGTCATTCCGTTCCAATCGATCATGCTCCCGCTTACGGACGTGACGAGCCGGATCGGACTCAGCGACAGCCTGATCGGTTTGATTATCGCTTATTTGGGCTTCGGCGCTCCGCTGTCGGTATTCCTTTTCCACGGCAGCATGAAATCGATTCCGCTCGAAATCGAGCAGGCGGCGCGGGTGGACGGTTCAGGTACGTACGGCGTCTTTTTCCGTATCGTGTATCCGATGATGCGCCCGATGTACGTGACGATCATCATCTTGAATACCCTTTGGATCTGGAACGATTACCTGCTGCCGTCGCTCATGCTGACAAGCGAAAGTTTGCAGACGATTCCGATCGCGACGTACATGCTATTCGGTCAATATACGAAGCAGTGGGACTTGGCGCTTCCGGCACTGGTGCTGGGGATCGCTCCGGTCATCATCTTTTTCCTGGCTATGCAAAAATACATCGTGTCCGGCATTGCGGCGGGCGCCGTGAAAGGGTAAGGGGGAGAGTCGTATGTTCGGGAAAAAACTTATGATGCTGCCTGCCTTGATCCTGACCGCCGCAGCCGTGCTTTCAGGCTGTACGCAGGGCGGCAGCGCGGGCGAATCCGGGCAAAAAATCATTAACATTTATCAGGGCAAAGTCGAGATTTCGGATCAGCTTCAGGAAATGAAAGAACTGTACGAATCGTCCCACCCGGGCGTCGTGCTGAATATCCAATCGGTCGGCGGCGGCACGGACTATGCGGCTTCGCTGAAGTCCCGTTTTTCCGCGGGGGCCCAGCCTGATATTTTCACGATCGGCGGGTTCCAGGAACGAGATCTGTGGCTGGAGTATTTGGAGGATTTATCGGATCAGCCGTGGACGGAGAACATGGACCAGGTGGCCAAAGATCCGATGAGCGCGGACGGGAAGCTGTACGGTTTTCCGCTGAATTATGAGGGTTACGGGTTCTTGTACAACAAAGACATTTTCGAGGAAGCGGGCGTGACCGAAGTTCCCAAGACGTTATCCGAGTTGGAAGCGGCCGCGCAAAAAATTCAGGACGCCGGCTACACGCCGTTCGTGAACGCTTATGCGGAATGGTGGGTGCTGGGCAACCATAACGTGAACGTGCCGTTTGCCCGCCAGGATGATCCGGAAGCCTTCATGCAGGCGCTGGACGAAGGAAACGCGGATATGGCGAGCAACGAAATTTTCGACGGCTGGTTGGACCTGCTCGATCTTACGCTTAAGTACGGCAATGCCAACCCGCTGACGACGGACTACAATACGCAAATGTCCACGTTCGCCAACGGTCAGGCCGCGATGACGCAGCAGGGCAACTGGGTGCAGCCGACGCTCGACGGGATCAATCCCGATCTCAACGTGGGGATGATGCCGATGCCGATCAGCGACGATGCCGAAGCTAACGACAAGCTGTTCGTGGGCGTGCCGACGTACTGGGTCATCAACAAAAATTCGCCGGTCAAAGAAGAAGCGAAAGAGCTGCTGCAATGGATGGCGGGAACGCCCGAAGGACAGCAGTTCCTCACCGAGAAGTTCCAGTTCATCCCGGCGTTCAACAATATCGAAGCGGCGGCGGAAGACATCGGACCGCTCGGCGGAGATCTTACAACCTATATCGCGGACGGCAAAGCGCTCAACTGGTACTTCCAACAGCTGCCGATCGGCACGCCGCAGGATTACGCCAGCTTGATGCAATCGTATATCGCGGGACGGGATACCAGAGAACAATTGCTCGATAATATGCAGGCCTCGTACGATAATCTCAAGGTCAGATAAGGCAAGCTTATTCCATGGAGTGGGACTTGCGTAACGCTCTCAGTCGGCATTTTGGCTGAGGGCTTTTTATATGGAAGGAAAATATGGAAAAAGAGCTGCCCTATTTTGTGTCGGTCCGTTTACGGCGGGTGCAAGAGGGCCTTTCTAATGCTATAATGGACAAGATTTACGGTGCGCCGCATTCTGCATCAACCTTGGTGACGGAAAGAGGCGTACCCGACGCGGAATTCGAGACGAATTACCCGAATAACGGACTTCTATTGGAGAAGCCGAACATGGTACGGAGGGACGAACCTTATGAGTAAACTGGTGATTTGCGATCATCCGCTGATCCAGCACAAACTGACTTTTATCCGAGACGTAAACACGAACACGAAAGACTTCAGGGAATTGGTCGACGAAGTCGCGACGCTGATGGCGTACGAGATTACGCGCGAAGTTCCGCTCGAATCGATTCCGGTGGAAACTCCGGTAACCCAAACCGAGGGTAAAGTGATCTCCGGTCGCATGTTGGGTCTGGTTCCGATCCTGCGCGCAGGCCTGGGCATGCTCGACGGCGTATTGAAACTGCTTCCGGCGGCAAAAGTCGGACACGTGGGTCTGTTCCGCGATCCGCACACGCTCCAACCGGTCGAGTATTACGTGAAGCTGCCGACGGACGTGCAAGAGCGCGAACTGATCGTCATCGATCCGATGCTCGCGACGGGCGGTTCCGCGATTGCGGCAATCGACGTGCTCAAAAAACGCGGCTGCACGCAAATCAAGATGATGAACCTGATCGCTGCGCCGGAAGGCGTGAAGGCCGTTCAGGATGCTCACCCGGATGTGGACATCTATGTGGCTGCACTGGACGAGAAGCTCGACGACCACGGCTATATCGTTCCGGGACTCGGCGATGCCGGCGACCGTCTGTACGGTACGAAGTAAGAAATTGGAACTCGGTACCTTGACCGCTTAAGAGGTTAGGATACGCCCCTCGAGATTTCGTACCTAACCCGTGTACGAAGTCTCCAACGGAAACCCACCTAAAACGTGTGGGTTTCCAGCGAACATAATCCTATGATTAAGAGTTGATAATGTACTAACTGGAACGGTTTGGGGAACGAAGTTAAAAAAGCGCTTTATTTAATGAAGGAATTAAATCGGGCGCTTATCGTTCCGGCTTCGAAAAGACCGGATCACGAACGGAAAGGTGAGAGAATATACTGATGAAGAAGATCAAAGTCATGACCATCTTCGGCGTGCGTCCGGAAGCGATCAAGATGGCTCCGTTAATTCTTGAACTGGAAAAGCACCCGGAAGAGATCGAATCCATTGTATGCGTTACGGCGCAGCATCGTCAGATGTTGGACCAGGTGCTTGAAGTATTCAAGATCACGCCGGATTACGATCTGGACGTCATGAAAGACCGCCAGACGCTGAACGAGATTTCGATTCGCGTGCTGCAGGGACTGGAGCCGGTACTGCGCGAGGCGCAGCCGGACATCGTGCTGGTGCACGGCGATACGCTGACTACCTTCCTGGCCAGCTACTCGGCATTCATGCAGCAGATCAAAGTCGGACACGTGGAAGCCGGACTGCGTACGTGGAACAAGCTTTCGCCGTACCCGGAAGAAATGAACCGTCAGCTGACCGGCGTTTTGGCCGATCTGCATTTTGCGCCGACCTCTTGGTCGGCCGGGAATCTTGCGCAGGAGAACAAGTCAAAGTCAAGCGTTTTTGTCACAGGCAACACCGTTACGGATGTGTTTCAATATACCGTGCGGCCCGATTACACCCATCCGGTATTGGATTGGGCCAAGGGGAAACGACTGATCCTGATGACGGCGCACCGCCGCGAGTCGCAGGGCGAGCCGCACCGCAACATTTTCCGCGCGGTGAAAAGGATTGCCGACGAGTTCGAAGACGTGGCGATCGTGTATCCCGTTCATCCGAGTCCCGCTGTCAAAGAGCCGGCTCACGAAATCCTCGGCGGTCATCCGCGCATCTCGCTGATCGATCCGCTCGACGTCGTGGATCTGCATAATTTTTATCCGCATACCCACATGATTCTGACCGATTCCGGCGGCATGCAGGAAGAGGCGCCTTCCTTCGGGGTTCCTGTACTCGTTCTGCGCGATACGACCGAACGGCCGGAAGGAATCGAAGCGGGAACGCTTGAATTGGTGGGAACGGAAGAAGAGAAGGTGTATGCACGGACCCAAGCGCTGCTCAGCGACTCTACTTTGTACGATTCCATGAGCCGGGCCGCCAACCCGTACGGAGATGGCAAAGCGTCGCAACGAATTGTCAATGCGATTCTGCACAGTTTCGGTTTTAAACAAGGTCGTCCAGAAGAATTTCACACAATGGACACAATTTAAAGCGAAGTTGCATTGTGATTGACTAGGTAAACAGTATACAGTATAGCTGTACGGTTGATACGCTTTCACAAATGCGCTTCGTGTAGTGTCAAATAATCGTCACAACCTTCCGGGAACGCCGGATACTACCAAAACGTATGAAGAGACGTGACCATAACTCCTGCAAAAACCATGAAATTTCCAAGAATTTTTCTTTAAAAGGAAAAGTTCGGCGAATTGACAATAACTCTTACTGTTCAGTAAAATGAATGGGGATTATGAGGTTGACAACCGATGAATAAACGGGACAAACCGTTTAACGATAAGGGCCCTTGGAAAGCTATCGGGCTTGTAAGTGCGATCGGGATCGAGCTTGCCGTCTTTACGCTGATTGGAGTTTTCCTCGGACGTTGGATCGACGAAAAGTTTGGCGGTTCCGGCCTGTGGGTCGGCATCGGCGTGCTTGCCGGTCTGGTTCTGGGTATGCTCGGTGTGGTTGCTGTCATCCGTAAAGTCTTGGAGGGAAGCGATGAATGAATTAACCAGGTATATGCGTTGGTTGACTCGCATTACCTATGTATTGCTCGCAATCGGTGCGGTATGGATGTTGATCGCTCCGCATCATCATCCTGTTCTTATGGGCTTGATTCTGGGGCTCAGCATCAGCTGCTTGAGTTCTTATTTCTTGCTGTACAAGGTCAGAAGAATGACTGACGCCGCTGCGGAAGGTCGAAGAGTCCGCGGAGGAATCGGTTTTGTCTGGCGCGCGCTTGCTGCGGTCGGCGGCATCGTCGTCGCGATCGAGTTTCCGCGCGAGATTAATCTTCAGGCGCTTTTAGCCAGTATGGTAGCCGCCCCGTTCATTCTTTTGATCGTGGGGATATTCATAAACCGCAAAGAAAGCCAGGCCGAGATGGCCCGTTTTGCAGAGCGGAGAGAAGAAGTAGAACAGCTAACCGGAGAAAGGGGTGAAAAAGATGCATGAAGCTCCCGTCATAGAGCTTTACGGTATTCCGCTAGACCTTTCGATCATTATTCCGATGATTGTCAGCTGTATCATCGTTTTTGTTCTTGCAAAAGTGGCAACCCGGAACTTGTCCGTGGAAAACCCGGGCAAACTTCAGAACTTTATGGAGTGGGTGGTCGAATTCGTACAAAACCAGATCGCGAGCACGATGGACTTGAAGCATGGCCGTCCGTATATCGGATTGGCGATCACGCTGATTATGTTCATCTTTGTAAGCAACATGCTGGGCCTTCCGTTCGGTATCGTGATGGGTTACGATAGCGCGGCGGACGCAACGATCTTCGGTCAGCCGATTACAACCGCTGTTGAAGCTTTCAACACGGCTGCAGCTGCCGGCAACGCACATCCGCACGTCGAGGTCGCGTTCTGGAAATCGCCTACTGCTGACGTTTCCGTAACAATGACTCTCGCAGCGATCGTGTTCCTGGTCGTTCACTTCCAAGGAATGACGAAGAATACGAAAGGCTACTTCAAGCACTACCTGGAGCCTTATCCGGTATTCCTTCCGATTAACTTGATCGAGCAGTTCTCGAGTTTGCTCACGCACGGTATGCGTCTATACGGCAATATCTTCGCAGGCGAAGTTCTGATCGCAGTTATTCTTAAGCTAAGCGCAGTCGGCGCGGTCGGTCTGGTCGCTTCGATTCCGATGATGATGATCTGGCAAGGATTCAGTATCTTCATCGGCGCGATTCAAGCCTTTGTCTTTATGATTCTGGCTATGGTTTACATATCCCAGAAGATCGTCAAGCACGAAGACCATTAGCCGCTTGTTAGCGAATGATCGTTAACGAAGTAGCGTTGTCGCAAGCGAGTCTCAAGCCCGATCCATTCCAAGCGGAAGCGATTCAGGCAGACTATATATTTTAGCAACACAAAATTGAGGAGGATTACATTCAATGGGACCATTAGCATTTATCGCGGCTGCAATCGCAGTTGGCTTGGGCGCATTCGGCGCGGGTATCGGTAACGGTATGATCATCAGCAAAACGGTAGAGGGTATCGCTCGTCAACCGGAAGCGAAATCCACACTGCAAACGACTATGTTCATCGGCGTAGGTCTGGTCGAAGCTATTCCGATCATCGGTGTCGTACTGGCGTTCCTGTTCTGGGCGGCAGCTTAAGTTAAAAACACGGCGGGGATGGCAGCAGCCTCCGCGCCTTCTTTTTGAAATGGACGCGTTTCGGGTGCGACGCCGCGGTGTCGCTCTCGCGCAACGCGCGAAATATCAAGACATGCATAGCCTGAAAAACCCGGAAAGGAGTGACTTAAGTGCATTTTGTATGGACCTCTACGATTGTAACGCTAGTTTCTTTTCTCGTTCTGTACTTCCTGCTTAACCGCTACGCCTTCGGACCTTTGATGTCGGTAATGGAAAAGCGTCGCGAGTTGGTGCTCAGTCAATTAAACGAGGCGGCGGAAACTCGCAGCGAAGCCGCGGCTTACGTCGAACAGCAAAAAGAAGCGCTGCAGCAAGCGCGTCAGGAAGCTTACGAAATTCTTGAGCAATCGAGACAGACGAGCGGCAAGCAGGCCGATGCGCTGATTGCGCAAGCCAAGGAAGAAACGGCTCGCATGAAAGACGAAGCGATCCGCGATATCGACAGCGAGAAGAACAAAGCCATGGCTGCCCTTCGCGGCGAAGTCGGTCGCGTATCGGTACAAATCGCTTCCAAGCTCATCGAGAAAGAGATCGACGAGAAAGCGAACGAAGGCCTTGTTGACCAGTACCTGAAAGACGTAGGGACGAAATCATGAGCCGGGACGTAAAGGTTGCCAAACGATACGCCCGTGCTCTGTTTGAAGTCACGTTTGCCGAAGGCAAAGTTGCCGAAACGCAGGCCGAACTGAAAGCGTTGGCCGAAGTGTTCGCTTCCAACGCGGATTTGCGGGAGTTCGTATCTTCGCCCGGTGTATCTACGGAAGATAAGAAAAAGGCGCTGAACAGCGTTTTCGAAGGTCGCGTATCCGTTCCGGTGATCCGTACGGTAGACCTGTTGATCGAACGCGGCCGGACGGGATTGTTCAGCGAACTGCGCGAGAGTTACGAACGTATTTCGAACGATGCGCTCGGCGTAGCCGAAGCGGTCGTTTATAGTGCTTTTCCTCTGACGGCAGCGGAAGAAGCAGCCGCAGCCGAGCGTTTCGGCATTTTGACGGGCAAGAAAATCACGGTCCGCAACGTAGTGGACAAGAGCGTACTGGGCGGCGCAAGAGTGGTCATCGGCAACACGCTGTATGACGGAAGCCTTGCAGGCAGCCTGGCGCGTCTCGAAAAGTCTTTTGAACGGCAAGCATAAGTGACAGGGGGGAAACCACTTGAGTATCAGACCTGATGAAATCAGCACGCTGATTAAGAGCCAGATTCAACAGTATCAAAATGAAATCGAAGTCGCCGAAGTGGGAACCGTTATTCAAGTCGGCGACGGTATCGCACGCGCGCACGGCCTCGATAACGTATTGTCGGGCGAGCTGCTCGAATTTTCCAATGGCGTAATGGGCATGGCCCTCAACCTGGAAGAAGACAATGTCGGTATCGTTATCTTGGGCCCTTACACGGATATCCGCGAAGGCGACCAAGTTAAACGTACAGGCCGCATTATGGAAGTTCCGGTCGGCGAAGCCATGCTCGGCCGCGTCGTGAACCCGCTCGGACAGCCGGTTGACGGCAAAGGTCCGATCGAAACGCCGCATTTCCGTCCTGTAGAAGGTTCGGCTCCGGGCGTTATCGACCGTAAATCGGTACACGAGCCGATGCAAACGGGTATCAAAGCAATCGACTCGATGGTTCCGATCGGCCGCGGTCAGCGCGAACTGATCATCGGCGACCGTCAAACCGGTAAAACAACCATCGCGATCGATACGATCCTCAACCAAAAAGGCAACAACGTGAAATGCGTTTACGTCGCAATCGGACAAAAACAATCCACGGTTGCGCAAGTTGTGGAAACGCTGCGCCGCAACGGCGCAATGGAATACACGGTCGTCGTAACGGCATCGGCATCCGATCCGGCTCCATTGCAATACATCTCTGCATACGCAGGCTGCGCAATGGGCGAGTACTTCATGTACAAAGGCGAACACGCGCTGGTTATCTATGACGACTTGTCCAAACAAGCCGCAGCTTACCGCGAACTCTCCTTGCTGCTTCGTCGTCCTCCGGGCCGGGAAGCTTACCCGGGTGACGTATTCTACCTCCACTCCCGCCTGTTGGAGCGCGCCGCTAAATTGAGCGACGCTCGCGGCGGCGGCTCGCTGACGGCTCTGCCGTTCATCGAAACCCAAGCATCCGACGTATCGGCTTACATTCCTACGAACGTAATCTCGATCACCGACGGTCAGATCTTCCTGGAAGCGGACCTGTTCTATTCGGGTCAACGTCCGGCGATCAACGTCGGTATCTCGGTATCCCGCGTCGGCGGTTCCGCACAGATCAAGGCAATGAAAAAAGTTGCCGGCACGCTGCGTCTGGATCTCGCGCAATACCGCGAGCTGCAAGCTTTCTCGCAGTTCGGTTCGGACCTTGATAAATCGACGCTGTCCCGCCTTAACCGCGGTGCGCGCATGATGGAAATCCTGAAACAGGGCGTCAACCAACCTCTTGCCGTCGAACAGCAAGTCGTGAGCTTGTACACCGCTGTCAAAGGCTTCCTCGACGATATCCCGGTTGCCGACGTTCGCCGCTTCGAACGCGAGTTCCTGGCCTACATGACAACCGAGCATCAAGCGATTCTCGATTCGATCGTGCAAACCAAAGACCTCACGTCCGACAACGACAAAGCTTTGGTTGCCGCAATCGAACAGTTCAAAAAAGGATTTGCGACAACAGCCTAAGCTGCGCATCTCTTTATGAAGAGCCCTTAACGGCTTCGAACGTGTAAAGCCGCGTCCTTCCCTTGAGGGAAGAGCGGCTTTGCTCGCGAAGCCGAGGCTTATATAACGGTATTTTTCTACTTAATAAAGCGATTTTGCTTACGCAAAGTCCAAAGAATTGGATGAATTCCGATTGTAAGAAAGTTTTTAAGCGGAGGGAGAAATTCAGTGAACGACGCCTTTGAACTCGGAAAGCTTCCTACTTTAAATACATTCAGCTTTCCGAGTGAGACAGCGGATTGAACGAATTTCTCCCGCAGCGCTTAAGCTTTCTATACGAATAGGAATTTCTCTACATTCTGCGGATCATGCGCAAGCAAAGTCTATAGCCCATGCTTACGAAGTAACTTTGCTCACGCAAAGTCTGTAGGAGGTGACAAGATGGCAAAAGGAATACGCGAGATTAAGCGTCAGATTAAGAGTACGCAGAACACCCGCCAGATCACCAAAGCAATGGAGATGGTAGCGGCTTCCAAGCTGCGCCGCGCGCAGGAAAAAACCGAAGCGGCACGTCCGTACTCGGAAAAACTGCGCGAGGTCGTGGCGAGTATCGCTTCGAGCGGAATCGACGCCAGTCATCCAATGTTGGAGAAACGACCTGTGCGCAAAACGGCGTATCTCGTCATCACGTCCGACCGCGGTCTTGCCGGCGGTTATAACGCGAATATTTTGCGCCGGGTATCGAACGAGCTTCGGGATCGTCATTCGTCTCCGGACGAGTACATTCTGTACGTAATCGGGCGTAAAGGTCGGGACTATTTCCGCAGACGCGGGATTCCGGTCGCGGAAACCGTGACGGAATTGTCCGATGCTCCTTCTTTCGCGGATATCAAAGCAGTCGCGGCCCGAGCGGTAAAAGATTACGAACTCGGCCACTCCGACGCGCTGTACTTATGTTATAACCAATTCGTTAACGCGCTTACGCAGATTCCTCAAGTCGAAGGACTTCTTCCGATGGAGCCTGTTTCGTTCGAAGGCGCGGTTCAAAACTACGAGTTTGAGCCGTCGCCTGCCGAGGTACTGGATATTCTGCTGCCTCGTTATGCCGAGACGCTGATCTACAAAGCGGTGCTTGAAGGCAAAGCGAGTGAACTGGGTGCCAAGATGACTGCGATGGGTTCGGCAACCAAGAACGCATCCAAGCTGATTAACGAATATACGTTAACGTACAACCGGGCGCGTCAAGCGGCCATTACGCAGGAAATTACCGAAATCGTGGCCGGCGCGAGCGCCGCACAAAGCTGAAGCTTGTAGGAGGGAAAACCAAGCATGAATACAGGACGCATTATCAGCATCATGGGTCCGGTCGTTGACGTGGAATTCGAACGTGGTCAACTTCCTGAAATCCTGAATGCGCTCAAGGTTACAAAAGCGACGGAAAACGGTCAAACGATCGAACTGACTCTGGAAGTCTCGAACCACCTGGGCGACAACACGGTGCGCTGCATCGCGATGTCTTCCACGGACGGATTGACGCGCGGAAGCGCAGCAGTGGATACCGGAGCGCCAATCTCCGTTCCGGTCGGCGAAATTACGCTAGGACGCGTATTTAACGTTCTGGGCGAACCAATCGACGAAGCCGGCGACGTGGTTGCTCCGGTAAATAACCCGATCCACCGTCAGCCTCCGACGTTTGACGAATTGTCGACACAGGCTGAAATGCTTGAAACCGGCATTAAGGTTATCGACTTGCTGGCTCCTTACGCAAAAGGCGGTAAAATCGGTCTGTTCGGCGGCGCGGGCGTAGGCAAAACCGTTACGATCCAAGAGCTGATCAACAACATCGCACAGGAACATGGCGGTATCTCCGTATTCGCGGGCGTTGGTGAACGTACGCGCGAAGGTAACGACTTGTACCACGAAATGAGAGAGTCCGGCGTTATCAGCAAAACGGCCATGGTATTCGGTCAGATGAACGAGCCTCCGGGCGCACGTCTGCGCGTTGCCTTGACGGGTCTGACAATGGCTGAGTATTTCCGTGACGAAGAAGGTCGCGACGTACTGCTGTTCGTCGACAACATCTTCCGCTTTACCCAAGCCGGTTCCGAAGTATCCGCCCTGCTGGGCCGTATGCCTTCGGCCGTAGGTTACCAGCCGACGCTGGCAACCGAAATGGGTCAATTGCAAGAACGGATCACGTCGACCAAAAAAGGTTCCGTAACGTCGATTCAAGCGATCTACGTACCGGCGGATGACTATACCGACCCGGCGCCGGCGACGACTTTCGCTCACTTGGACGCGACGACCAACCTGGAGCGCAAAATCTCCGAAATGGGTATCTTCCCTGCCGTAGACCCGCTGGCTTCCAGCTCGCGGATTCTGGCTCCGGACGTTGTCGGCGAAGAGCACTACGAAGTTGCTCAAGGCGTTAAGCAGCTCCTGGCTCGTTACCGCGAGCTTCAGGACATCATTGCGATCCTGGGTATGGACGAGCTGAGCGAAGACGACAAAGTTATCGTTGCTCGTGCGCGCAAGATCCAACGCTTCCTGTCGCAGCCGTTCCACGTTGCCGAAGCCTTCACAGGCCTCAAAGGACGTTACGTACCGGTTAAGGAAACCATCCGCAGCTTCCGTGAAATCCTTGACGGTAAGCATGACGGTCTGCCGGAAGCGGCATTCCTCTTCGTCGGCACGATCGAAGAAGCCGTCGAGAAAGCGAAAACCCTGTAAGCTACTTAGGGTGAGGAGGGATACAAGTGAGCACCTTTTTGCTGGAAATCGTCACGCCGGAGCGTCTCATTTACTCCGGTGAGGTCACCAGTATCATCGCCAAAAGCGTAGAAGGCGACATGGGTATTTTGCCTGGGCACATTTCGATGGTTGCTCCGCTCCAGATCGGCGCTCTCACGGTGCAGCATGACAAAAAACGTTCGCATATCGCTGTACACGGCGGCTTCTTGGAAGTTCGTCGGGATAAGGTGGTTGTCTTGGCCGAAAGCGCCGAACTGCCGGAAAGCATCGATGTCGATCGCGCTCGTGCTGCAAGAGAAAGAGCTGAGCTTCGGATCGAAAGCAGCAAAATGCATCAAGATGAAGTCGACTTCCGTCGTGCGGAACTCGCGCTTAAGCGCGCAATGACCCGTATCGACGTAAATGCTACGGATGTCGTCAATAAGTAATCGCAAGGCCGGTCTCTTCGGAGTCCGGCTTTTTTTCGTAGGGCTTATTTCCCCGGAAATATAAAGCACACGATTCAAAAATCCGAGCGGTTTTCCGATAAAGGAAAAGGGCATTCAAAAGCGGGGTTTTTAGCAAAAAGCGCTTACATCAATTTAAGCAACCAAGCAAAACCCAATGAACAAGCTTTGAAGGAAAGTTATGTGCGCTTTTTTGTAAAAATTGTTTGAAATGTGCTGGATTCTTCGCTCGCTTCCCAGTATTATAGAGGAGTCCGCAAAAATATCGATACGCGGACCGAAGGTCTGACCGGACGAATGAAAGGGGCTTGAAATATGGCTGAAAGTAACCTGGCCGTTTTTTCGCAAACCGGAGTTTCCGGCATTCTGTCTATGGTCGTATCGCTGGGCTGTATTATGCTGGCCTGGTGGGCGCTGCAGAATTTAAAGCTCGATGTAATCATTCGCCATCCGCAGAGCTCGCAGGGAAAGATGCTGCATGTCCTGCTCGCGATCGTGCTCGGGCATTTCGTCGCGAACTTTGTTTTGGATTACGTCGGATGGTCGCAGTTGCTCCGGACAGGATTCTAGAGTCGGGATTGTTTAAAGTCGGAACGCTTGGGTTAATCAGTGATTAGGCTTGTTGGCTGCATCTTCTTTCAAAAGACGAACCGGCTCTCAGGTCGGCATGTGCACAATACCACAAACACAAATTATAGACACACAAAATTAAACGCAAATTAAACGCGCGGAGGGAATACGTAGATGAGCAAATTTATCGTCCGCGGCGGCAAACGATTGACCGGAACCGTCAAAGTTAGCGGTGCCAAGAATTCGGTGCTTCCTATCATCGCTGCCAGTCTTTTAGGACAAGAAGGAGAAAGTATCATTTCCGATGCTCCTCCTCTTGATGACGTTATGACCATCAATAAAGTTTTAGAATCGTTGGGAGCAGGCATTACATACCGTGATGAAGTCATCCGTGTAAATGCGCAAAACCTGACTTCATCCGAAGCGCCATACGAGTGGGTAAGCAAAATGCGTGCCTCGTTCCTCGTTATGGGGCCTCTGCTTGCGCGTTTGGGCGAGACCCGCATTTCGATGCCGGGCGGCTGCGCGATCGGCACGCGTCCGATCGACCAGCATCTCAAAGGTTTCGAAGCCATGGGCGCGAAAGTCACGCTTGGCGAAGGATATGTAGAAGCGAAAAGCGACGGCAGACTTCGCGGAGCTAAAATCTATCTGGATTTTGCCAGCGTGGGCGCAACGGAAAATATCATGATGGCTGCGACAATGGCGATCGGAACGACAACCATTGAAAATGCAGCCAAAGAACCGGAGATTGTAGATTTGGCAAACTATCTGAACGCCATGGGCGCAGTCGTTCGCGGCGCAGGTACGGATACCATTCGCATCGAAGGCGTAGATAAGCTGGTCGGCGCTCCGCATACGGTCATTCCCGACCGTATTGAAGCGGGCACCTACATGGTAGCTGCGGCAATCACGGGCGGCGACGTCTATGTGGAAGGCGCAATCGCAGACCATCTGGGTCCGGTAGTGGCCAAGATGGAAGAGATGGGCGTTACGGTCATCCCTGACGAAAACGGCATTCGCGTAATTGCGGACAAGCCGCTTCGCGCAGTGGACATCAAGACATTGCCTTACCCGGGCTTCCCTACGGACATGCAATCCCAGATGATGGCTTTGCTGCTCAGTTCTACGGGAACAAGCGTCGTAACGGAGACTGTGTTCGAGAACCGTTTCATGCACGTTGACCAGTTCCGTCTGATGAATGCCGAAATCAAGGTTGAAGGACGTTCTTCGTTCGTAAGCGGCGAGACGAAATTCGTCGGAGCGAAAGTGACGGCAACCGATCTGCGCGCAGGTGCGGCTTTGATCTGCGCAGGCCTTGTCGCGGAAGGCACCACCGAAGTCGGCGGAACGCATCACATCGACCGCGGATACGTCAATCTGACGGAGAAGCTCGTTGGACTGGGTGCGGATATTTGGCGCGTCTCCATGCCGGAGCCTGCTGCTTCGACAGAAGCGGCAGCAGCGGAAACGCCGGCACGCACGGAAGCACCTGCATTCAACGTGCAACCAACGTGGGCATAAGCATAAGATTTCGGTTGAAAAATCCAAGTTCGAGAGAACTTGGATTTTTTGCGTTTTTAGCCTGGTTTTCCGGTGAATTCCCGTTGATGTACACCCCATGAATATGGTATGTTAAAAGCTGGTAGTTTACAGGGTGGCGGGCGTAAGCGCGCAGTGAAGAAGCCGAATAAACAAGGATGCTGGAGGCCGCGAAAATACATGTTGAGCAAGGATATCGGAATCGACCTGGGCACGGCGAACGTGCTGATTTATGTAAAGGGTAAGGGAGTCGTCATCGATGAACCGTCGGTAGTGGCGGTAGAGAGAGAGTCCAAGCGCGTTCTGGCCGTCGGCGAAGAAGCTCGCCGCATGGTGGGACGTACGCCGGGGAATATCGAAGTCGTGCGGCCGCTGCGCGACGGCGTCATTGCAGACTTCGACATTACGGAAGCGATGCTTCGCTACTTCATCAACAAAGTGGGCGGAAGAAGCTGGTACAGCAATCCGCGGATTTTGATCTGCGCGCCGACCAATATCACGTCCGTCGAGCAAAAAGCGATCCGCGAAGCGGCCCAGCGTACCGGAGCGAAAGACGTATATCTGGAAGAAGAGCCAAAAGCCGCGGCAATCGGCGCAGGCATGGATATTTATCAACCAAGCGGTAACATGGTTGTCGATATCGGCGGGGGCACCACTGACGTAGCCGTTCTCTCCATGGGCGATATCGTAACGTCTTCTTCGATCAAGGTAGCCGGCGATACGTTCGATGAATCGATTATTCGTTATATCAAAAATAAATATAAATTGCTGATCGGCGAACGGACGGCGGAAGATCTGAAGATCAATATCGCTTCGGTTCACCCCGACGGACGCCAAGTGGAAATGGACATTCGCGGACGCGATATGGTCAGCGGCCTGCCTCGTACCGTTTCCGTTACATCGGCGGAAGTCAAAGAGGCGCTGGACGAATCGGTTGCTTTGATCGTGAGTGCCGCCAAAACGGTGCTGGAACGTACGCCTCCGGAATTGTCGGCGGATATCATCGATCGCGGCGTCGTGCTGACGGGCGGGGGCGCTCTGCTGCACGGTCTGGACGATCTCTTGGCACAGGAATTGCGAGTGCCGGTCTGGACGGCTGAGGACCCGATGCACTGCGTGGTTAAGGGTACCCAGAAGATGTTGGATCATCTCGACAAAACAGCCAAGAAAAAATTCTGATTTCCCCTCAACAAATTTTCGAATCTGCCGATATATAGAAGACAAGGCTGGAGGGGCTTTTTTGAAAAGCGCCGGCCATTAGGACACGGACAAAGACACCTTGAATTTTTCACAGACGGCAATAAACCGCATCCGCGATATCGGAAAGGGGAAAACATCGAATGCTGAGAGGATTATACACGGCGACCGCAGGCATGATGACGCAGCAGCACAGACATGATACGGTGACGCAGAACATCGCCAACTTGAACACGACAGGTTACAAACAAGTAGAGAGCGTGGCACGTTCTTTCCCGGAAGTCATGGTGGCGCTGCAAAACGGAGATCAAGGCCGCGATAACCGCCAGGTAGGCAAACTCAACACGGGCGTATTTGCCGAAGAAAGCATTTCGATGATGGTGCAAGGCGATGTGACGGAGTCGAATTCGTCCGACGACCTCGCACTGATTTCCGATATCCAGGTCGCGAATCCGCAGGGCGGCAACATTGCGTTTGATGATTCCGGCAAAGCCGTTCAAGCAAACGGACAGACGATCTATAAGCCGCAGGCCTTTTTCAATGTCGAGAATCCTGCCGGGGGAATCGGCTACACCCGCGATGGCGACATGCATTTGTCTTCGGACGGCCGTCTCGTCACTTCGATGAATCAGAACGTGCTGGGTCAGGACGGACAACCGATCGTGCTGGCCGGTTCGATGGACGATTACTGGGTGCGCGAGAACGGAACGATTTTCAATAAAGCAACGGGCGCCGCGTCCGGACGGATCGGGATCACGGTTGCCGAACAGCCGAACGGACTGACTCGCGACGGCGAAGGCTTGTTTGCGGAAAAGACGCAAGGAGCCGGTTCGCTGCGAGCTGCGACCAACGAGGACGCAATCGAAGTGAAACAAGGGTTCTTGGAGCGTTCCACCGTGGATGCCGCGCAATCGATGGTGGATCTGACGGCGGCGCTGCGCGCGTACGAAGCCAACCAGAAAGTCGTCCAGTTTTATGACAAGAGCTTGGACAAAGCCGTTAACGAAGTCGGAAGAGTCTAACTAAGGGGGCATATTCATGAATAACTCGATGATTAGCGCTGCGGTGACGATGAACGGCCTCCAGCGTAAGCTCGACCTGATTTCGGATAACATCGCCAACCTGGACACGGTCGGCTACAAAGCCAAACAGGGAAGCTTCCAGGACACGCTGACCCGAGTGCAGCAGCAAGGCAAATCGTTCCAACTGGACGGACGGCGAACGGATGCGGGATTCAATCTCGGCTTCGGTGCCCGCATGGGCGAAGTCACTGTCGATCTTACGCAAGGTCCTCTGAAAGAAACGGGCAGCCTGTCCGATCTTGCGATCGAAGGCAACGCGGTGTTCGAGATTCAAGTGAACGGCGAGAAAGCGTGGACGCGCGAAGGGGCATTCCAACTGGCACCGAACGGAGCCGATACGCGGAACGTGTACCTGATGACGAATCAGGGGCATCCGGTCATGGGAACAAACGGGCAACCGATTCGCATTCCGGCCGCATCGAAGCTGCAAGTGGATAGCGACGGCACGGTTCGTGCGCTGAACGCTAACGGCACGAGTACGGCTGCGGGTCAGATTGCGTTGGCGCGCGTTGATCGTTCCGAAGGACTCGTTCAGACGGACGGCAATGTATTCATCTTGGCAGACGGCGTGAATGAAGGCGACGTTTTGACGAATAACGGCGTGACGGCTCAGGTGAGACAACAATACCTGGAACAATCCAACGTGGACATGACCGCGCAGATGACCGAATTGCTTCAAGCGCAGCGCGCTTATCAATTGGCTGCCAAGGCGCTGACATCCAGCGATACCATGGCAACATTGGCAAACGGAATCCGTCAATAAGGTAATGTTCGCAAAAATGCATAGACGGTAAAATGAAGTCGTCCGAAGCCCCGGTATTTTCTCCGGGGCTTCGGACTTTGCAGCAAGGAGGGTTAGAAGTGGAAAAGGTGATGGACGAGCAAAGCGAAGGATCTGTGCGTCGCAAACGAACATTTGGCAGAAGATTGCTGCGTTTTATTCTTTTTCTGCTTTTTTTCGCACTTTGTCTGGCCGGAGGTCTGGTCTTCGGTTATGTCTATATCGGGAAGCAGGGGCTGGAAGAGGCATTCAAGCCGGAGACATGGATGCATGTATTCGACCTTGTTTTTGCTCCTTGAATCAGGAAGATACGCAAAAGCCGTTCTTGGATCGTCGGGATCTCGGAGCGGCTCTTTTTTTATGGCGGTTTTCCGCGATTTCTTTTTGCTGCGGGAAACTGTATAATGATGGGGGAAATTGCCGAAGGGAGTTTTGCTCGTGATGTTGGATTCGCAGCAGATTCAAGAAATTATACCGCACCGCCCGCCGTTTTTGTTGGTGGATCGGATTTTGGAGGTCGAACCGGGCAAACGCGCGGTCGGCATTAAAAACGTAACCGTTAACGAACCTTTCTTTGTTGGGCACTTTCCGGGTTATCCGGTCATGCCGGGGGTATTAATAGTTGAGGCGCTGGCTCAGGTCGGAAGCGTGGCGATGATGATCGTTGAAGAAAACCGGGGGAAACTCGGATTTTTCGCGGGCATCGACGGCTTCCGTTTCAGAGGACAGGTGAAGCCCGGCGATACGCTGCGGCTTGAGGTCGAAATGACTCGCTTCAAGGGGAAGATCGGAAAAGGACATGCCGTAGCAACCGTCGACGGAACCATAGTTGCCGAAGGCGACATGATGTTTGCGCTCGCCGACCGCGAATAGGCACCTAACCGCGAAGGCCTCTTCACCCCAACAATCCGGACAGGGAGGTACGACAAATATGTTGAATGAAAAAACCGCGGCGGTCGTCAAGCAATGGCTGGAAGACCCAAGCATCGATGAGGAAACCAAGCAGGAGCTGCGAGGGCTGGAAGCGCAGCCGGATGAACTGGAAGATCGTTTTTACCGGGAGCTGGAGTTCGGTACGGGCGGATTGCGCGGCGTGATCGGCGCAGGCAGCAACCGCATGAACCGCTACACCGTCGGTAAAGCGACGCAAGGACTGGCGGAGTACATACTGGAAACGGCAAAAGGCAAGGCAGGGAAACCTTCCGTCGTCATCGCGCACGATTCGCGCCACTTTTCGCCGGAATTTTCGCTTGAAGCCGCATTGGTCCTGGCTGCCAACGGCATCGTAGCCAAATTGTATCCTTCGCTTCGCACGACGCCGCAGCTGTCTTTCTCGGTTCGCCATTTGCAAGCGGACGGCGGGATTATGGTGACGGCAAGTCACAACCCGCCTGAGTACAACGGCTACAAAGTGTATAACCAAGAAGGCGGACAGCTTGTTCCTCATGAAGCGGAGCGAGTCATCAGCCTGGTGCAGGGCGTTCAATCGTTCTCGGCCATCAAACGGATTACCCGCGAAGAAGCCGAAGCGCAAGGTCTGCTGGTTTGGCTGGGCGATGCGGAAGATGAAGCTTTCATCGATACCGTAGCGAGCCTCTCCCTGAGCCGTGAACAATTGGCTGCCGGCAAAGGCGACGACCTGCAAATCGTCTTCACGCCTCTGCACGGTACAGGTAATCTGCCGGTGCGCCAAGTATTGGAGAAGATCGGCTTCAAAAATGTTGCCGTTGTACCGGAACAGGAACTGCCGGACGGCGACTTCCCGACGGTAAAATCGCCGAACCCGGAAGAACGCGAAGCGTTCACGCTGGCGATGAAGCTTGGCGAAGAGTTGAACGCGGATATCCTGATCGGTACCGATCCGGACTGCGACCGCATGGGCGCCGTAGTTCGCAACCAAGAAGGCAAGTACGTCGTTCTGAGCGGCAACCAATCCGGCGCGATCATGGTCGATTACGTGCTGAGTCGCATGAAAGAAGCGGGTACGCTGCCTGAGAACGGCGCGGTGATCAAAACGATCGTAACCAGCGAACTGGGTGCGGTCATTGCCGAGCATTACGGCGCTTCCGTACTGAACACGCTGACCGGCTTCAAATACATCGGCGAGAAAATGACGCAGTTCGAACAAAGCGGCGAGCATACTTTCCTGTTCGGTTACGAGGAAAGCTACGGCTATCTGGCAGGCAGCTACGCACGGGACAAAGACGCGGTGCTGGCGGCTATGCTGATTGCCGAAGCTGCGGCTTACTACAAGACGCAGGGCAAGACGTTGTACAACGTGCTGGAAGGACTGTATGCACAGTTCGGAACGTTCATCGAACGTCTGGAGTCGCGCACGATGAAAGGCAAAGACGGTCTGGCTAAAATCCAGTCCATCATGGCCGAATGGCGCGATAACCCGCCGACTGAAGTCGCGGGCGTGAAGGTCGTGCAGACTCTCGATTATGCAAAAGGCATCGATGGGCTTCCGTCCGAAAACGTGCTGAAGTATATCTTGGAAGACGACTCCTGGTTTGTCCTGCGTCCATCGGGCACGGAGCCGAAGATCAAAGTCTACTTCGCGGTTCGCGGCGACTCGCTCGCGGCAGCCGAAGAAGCCGTGGATCGACTGGTTCACGCGGTTACGGCAAAAGTAGACGCTTAAGCCTTACCCGTCACAATCGGATATTGATTAAAAATGGCCGCGGACCGATTCCGATTCGCGTTCGCGGCGGTTTTTACAGAACTCCCACGATGCCTCTTGCCGAAGCGCGCCGAAGCGGCGCGTTTCGGCAGGAGGCGTCTGACTTATCAACTTGAACAATGCCGGGACATCGCTTCCGGCAAGGAGGTATACGGAAATTGAGTCAGAAATGGCGTCAGTGGAACAAAGCGGCAACAAAGGTATTATGGATTCTGGTTATCCTGGGCATCGTGGCATCTTTACCGGTTGCATATGACCGCATCCGAACGGAAGGTACGTCCAAGAATGTAGAAATGATTTTCGATTATCGCGATCTGGTGCAGGTTTCTTCCTATCAAGGGAATCCTAGCGCTTGGATGAATGAACAGCTCGACGTTCTGCAAGAAGCGGGTATTCACACGATGGCCGTGTATCAAGCGACGCTGACGGAGTTATCCAATGCACGCCGCATCACGGTGTACAGCGAGCAGGATGCGGCGCGTTTGACAGGCAAAGTGTTGACCGCTAACGAGAATGCTACATATCTGCTGTTTACGGATGCCGAAAATCAGGCTAAGGTCGAACCGATCATCCGCAAAGCTTTTGCGAGCCAGGAGATCGCGGTCGAAGACTGGTCATTGAATGGGCGCAGCGGGTTGAAAATTGCGACGCCGGTACAAAATGCGGTGTTGAAAACGATGGAACCTGACCCGGTAGCGATGGAAATGCTGGAGTCCAAAGGCTTCCATCTGCTGCCGCGTCTAAGCAACAGTGCCGTGTACGATCAAGAAGGCCTGGCTTCGCTGCTGGATCGATTCAAGACGATGGGCGTCGATCGTATTCTATTTGACGGAGAAGAAGTGCCGGGTTACGCGGAAGAGCCGGACGAGCGTCATTTGGAAGATTTCGCGCAGCTGCTTAACGAACGCGGGATCGGGATCGCGGCGATCGAGAATCTGCGCGGACCTCAACGCGGCTTCGAGACGCTGGCGAAGGATACGAACTTCAACGTCGCTCGTTTGTATTCGCTGAGCGGTCGCGACTCCGCGCTCGATCCCGACATTATCGCGGACCGCTTTGCGCTGGCTGCGAAAGACCGCAATATTCGCATGATGTTTATTCATACGGCCGTGCAAACGAATTCGGTCGAAGGTCGAATCACCGATACGATCGAGAATCTGGTCGAAAGCCTGGACGGGCCCGAAGGAGCTATCCAGCGTATCGAAAACTACGGTTTTGAAATGGGACCCGCCGCTTCGTTCGAAGTCGCCGAGATGGCCGGACAGAACTATTTCCGCTGGATCGCGATTTTGGGCGCAGTCGCTTTGATTGCCCTGCTCGTTTCGATCTTTATTCCGCCGCTGACGCTGCTCGTCTTTGTCTTGGGCGTAGTAGGCACGGCAGGTCTGTATGTATTGCGGCCGCATCTGATGGAGCAGGCGCTCGCGCTGCTCGCCGGAATCAGTGCGCCGACGATTGCGATGGTATTCGCGATTCGCAAGATCGACCGTTTGTACGAAGCAGGCCAGAAGATGAGCGCGGGCCGAAGACTCACTCACGGCATTCTGTTGTTCTTGCGCACAAGCGCCATGTCGTTGATCGCGGTACCGTTCATTATTGCCCTGCTGAACCATGTCACTTACCAATTGGTGCTGGATCAATTCCGCGGCGTCAGCCTGCTGCATTTGGCGCCGATCGCGTTGACTGCCTTGTATGTGCTCTTTTACCGTAAAAATTCGGCGTTCGGCAGCGTGGGCAAGATTCTGCGCATGCCTGTCACGATCGCAATGGTCGTTATTGCGGTAGTCGCAGCCGTGGCCGGCTTATACTACTTGTCGCGTACAGGAAACAGCGGAAGTGCGAGCGGCATCGAGAAAACGTTCCGGACCCTGCTGGAGAACACCGTAGGCGTGCGTCCGCGCTTCAAAGAGTTCTTGCTCGGACATCCGATTTTCATTGCAGCTGTATTCGTCGCTCTGAAGTATCGCCATGCCGTTTACGTCATGATCATCGCCTCGATCGGTCAATTGTCGATGGTCGATACTTTTGCTCATATTCACACGCCGGTCTGGATTTCTTTGGTTCGTGACCTGCTGGGTATGGGACTCGGTATTATTGTAGCTCTTGGCTTCGTGCTCGTATGGCAAATCATCGAAAGGTGTTGGAAGAAATGGTCGCCACTGCTCGCAAGATTGTAATCTCTGGCTACTACGGATTCCGCAACAGCGGAGATGAAGCGGTACTCAAGTCGATTCTGACTGCGTTGGAGCAAGAAGGGAAACGCAGCGGCGTTACGTTTGAACCGATCGTTCTTTCCGGTGACCCGTCCTGGACGGCAGGCGTGTACGGCGTCAAAGCGGTGCACCGGATGAAGATGGGCGAGGTGCGCCAAGCCTTGAAGGAAAGCGACGGGTTGATCAGCGGCGGCGGAAGCTTGCTGCAGGATGCGACCAGCTCCAAAACGATCCCGTACTATGTAGGCGTCATCCGGCTGGCTCAATGGATGGGCAAGCCGGTGTTCATCTACGCGCAAGGTGTGGGGCCGGTCACACGGAAACTTTTCTACCCGTTGATTCACGGCTCGTTCAAGCGCAGTCACTATATCTCAGTTCGCGATCAGGAATCGGCCGCTCTGCTGCGTTCCATGAAAATGGACGGCAGCCGGGTCGAGATCGTGCCTGATCCGGTGATGGGTCTTCCGCTCCCTGCGGGAGCCGCGTCGAAATTCCCGGCCGAGAAGCCCGACGGACTGCCCAAGATCGCGGTGTCGGTACGTTTTTGGAACGAAGATCGCGCCGAACTGATCGGAATCGCGGACGGATTGCGCAAGCTGGCGGAGAGCCGCAATGTTCACTTCTGTTTCTTGCCTTTTCACCTTCCGGATGACGAAGCGGCTTCCAATTACGTGATCGAGCGAATGGGCGACGTCAAGTCGCTCGGCTCGAAGATCACGACGCGCCAGACCGAAGATCCTCAGGCGATGCTGCTCGAAGTCGGACGCTGCGATGCTCTTGTCGGCATGCGTTTGCATAGTCTGATCTATGCGGCTTCGCAGCGTGTGCCGGTAGCGGGAATCTCTTACGATCCGAAGATCGACAGCTTTTTGGCCCAATTGAACGTAAAAGCAATCGGGAACAGCGAACAGGTACGTCCGGAGCGGCTGGCTGAAGAATTGGCTCATCTGCTGGACGACGCCGAAAGCTGGAAAGCGGAGCGCGAGCCGCTTATTGCCGAGTTGAAGCGTGAATCGGCGCGCCCCGCGCGGGCGATCGCTGAATATTTTTCACATAAAGGATGAGCAAACCCTATGAGTCAGATGCAGAATGATGCCGGAATCGGCCGGGTGCCGGTCACTTCCATCTTCGGCGTCAACGTTTCGAAGCTGGACATGAAAGGAACCGTTGCCGTGCTGGAACGTGCCGTTGCTTCCAAAAAGCCGCACCAGGTGATCACCGCGAACCCGATTATGATCATGGCCGCGTTGGAAAGCGAAGAGAATATGCGCGCCATGCGCGAAGCCGAGCTGATCGTGCCGGACGGCGCGGGCGTAGTCTGGGCAGCCGAGGAATTCGGTGACCCGGTGGCGGAACGCGTGGCCGGATTCGATCTGCTGCACGAGCTGATGAAGCGCGGGGAAGAGCTGGGCTGGACGGCTTATCTGTTGGGCGCCGCGGAAGAAGTGGTTCAGGAAGCGGCCGGTCGGTTACAGAAACAATATCCGAAGGTTCGAATCGTCGGCGTTCGCAACGGTTACTTCGGCGCACCGGAAAATGCCGGGGTGATCGAGTCGATCCGCCAGGCGCAGCCCGATCTGTTGTTTGTCGCTCGAGACGCCAAAACGCAGGAGCCGTGGATCGCCCGCCATAAGCATGAACTGGGCGCTTCGGTGATCATGGGAGTCGGCGGAAGTTTCGATGTGATCTCAGGAAAAACGAAGCGCGCGCCGATATTTATGCAGAAGCTTCGCTTGGAATGGTTCTACCGTTTGGCGAAGGAACCTTCCCGGCTGCCGCGAATGATGGCTCTGCCGCAATTCATGCGTAAAGTCAAAAAAGCAAAGAAAAGCATGGAATAATCGTTGCGCAAAGGGAAATCTACATAATTCGTACTGGCATTCGGCCGCAGGGCGCGTTATAATAATTCCCGGTTGAAACACATTGGAGGTTTGAGACAACTATGTTCATCGTCTATATTTTAGGTTTCGTACTCGCGCTCGGATTGGCTCTGGGTCTGACGCCGCTCGTGAAGCGGTTTGCGATCAAGGTCGGAGCAGTGGACGTGCCGAACGCCCGCAAAGTGCATACGCGCATCATGCCTAGACTCGGCGGACTCGGGATTTTTCTCGCTTTTGCCATCACGCTTCTTGCCGTTATGCCTTTCCTTCCGTTCGACTTGTCGGAACGCGACGGGAACTTTATCAAGGCCTTCCTTACAGCCGGAACGATTATCGTGCTTACCGGCGCGTTGGATGACCGATTTGACCTGAATGCCAAATTGAAGTTCCTGATCCAGATCGGCGCGGCATGCGTCGTGGTGTTCGGATTCGGGATCAAAGTCGAATTCGTCAATATTCCTTTTATGGATGCTTATTCTTCGCTTGAAAACTGGATCGCGATTCCGCTGACCATCTTCTGGATCGTCGGCGTTACGAACGCGGTCAACCTGATCGACGGTCTTGACGGCCTGGCCGCCGGCGTATCGGGTATCGCGATCGGAACCATCCTCGTGATGGCGCTGATCAACGGCAACTTCCTGGTCGCGCTGCTTTGCCTGCTGCTGCTGGGAGGCATCATCGGCTTCCTGTTCTTCAACTTCCACCCGGCCAAGATCTTCATGGGCGATACCGGTTCCTTGTTCCTGGGCTTCAGCTTGGCGATGCTCTCGCTGCTCGGGTTCAAGCAAATCGCGGTATTGTCGTTCATCACGCCGCTGATTATCATCGGGGTGCCGCTGTCGGATACGTTCTTCGCGATCGTGCGCCGCAAGCTTCAGAAGAAGCCGATCTTCGCTCCGGACAAAGGACACCTGCACCATTGCCTGCGCGAACTCGGCTTCAGCCACCGCCAAACGGTGCTGATCATCTACGGAATCGCCGCGTTCTTCGGCGTGTTGGCGGTTATCCAGTCGGCTTCCGCGATGTTCGAAGCGAGCTGGGTGACGTTCGTCGTAATCTGTATCATGATGTTCTTCATGCAGATCGGTGCCGAAGTGATCGGTCTCGTCGGCCAAACGAAGCGCCCGGTGCTGCAGCTGTTGGCAAGACTTCGCCCGAAGCCGGAAGATCAAGCCAAGCCTTAACGCTTTCGATTTCCGATAATTGTGAAATTTTAACAAGCTTTGTTTTCTCTATGCGAATAGAGAAGCAAGGCTTTTTTTGTTTGTAAAAAATGAGGGTTTTTTATAACATATTCGCTTAATGCCGCCGATAAAAAGAACAACGACGCGTAACAAACAGGAAGTGAGGGACATCCATTGCAGATTGGCAACAATAAGACGACCCCTTCGGGGCGTGCGTCACAAAGGGGAGCTGTACAAGTGGGTAAACAAGGCATTAAGTCTCTGTTGAGCTTAATGATGGCAGTCGTTTTGATCTTCACGTTGGTTCCGGTATATCCGGCATCCGCCGCGGGCGGAACTTTGAAAATTACGAACTTGAGCGATAAACCGAATGCGCCGACGAACAGCGCGAACGGCAAAGTCGATATCATCGGTACGTTCCAAGACGTAAATACTTCTACGATCACTTATGTGATCGAGTCCATGGTCGGAGATACCGTCGTCGGATCCAGCAGCGGCGGAGACCGTCAGCCGGATACCGGCGATAACAAGACTTTTAAGTTTTATCAAGTCAGCGTGAAATCCGGTCTTAACCGGATTACCGTAAAAGCAACGACGACAAGCGGACAAGAAGTATCGAGCCAAGCTTACGTTTCGTTCGTCGATGCGCCTAACCTTTCTTCCGTAAAAGTAGGGGCAGAGGATACGCAGGAGAACGTTCCTTTCGTCGTATCTTCGCAAACGCCTTCCATTACGGTAGAAGCTCCGAATGCGGTAGACGTTCTGTTGAACGGCAATCCGATGTTCAGCGGCGGCGCGGGTACGTTCTATGCAACGCCTACGCTGACGCAAGGGTCGAACAAACTGACGTTCGAAGTGAAATCGGCTACGTCTTCTTATGCGGAAACGCGTACGTTGGTGTATTACGACGGAAACGCGCAAGTGTACAATACGAAAATCGGCGCGACGGCGATCGAGCCGAACGCGACGATCGAAGGATCGCCGACAGGAGCAATTTCGGGCGAAGTCGTTATTGCGATGCCTGCCAGCGGCACGGCGGCGAATACGGTAGCGGGAAAAATCACGTTCACGAAAATGGTAGACAACACGCCTCAAGTCTATCCCGATTTCAACGAAGCCGACATCACGTTGACCAAAAAAGACACGGTAGGCACTTCGCTGGTCATCTACAGCTTCCGCTCAACGGGAACCGTTTCTGCTTTGCAATCCGGTTCTTACCAGATGGATTTGCGCGTCAACAGCCAACAGCGTGCCACGGTAAGTTTCAAAGTACGCGGAACGGGCGATGCTTTTATCAAAAACGTGTATCAATTGTACGGCGTAAGCAGTTCTTCGAGCAGCGTCACTTCTTACAGCAGCAAAACGGCTTTCGATGCCGGAACGTCTCCGTACGTTTCCGTTCCGGAACTTCCGCTGTGGATCGCTGTCGATACAGGTAACGCAGCTTCCGTAAATCTCAAAGTTGACGGCGTGGCCCTTCCTTCTTCCGACTACGCGTCGTTCACGGACGGTAGCGGAACGGCATACAACATCTATAAAATCACCAAGCTCAAAAGCGGCCGTCAAACGCTGACTTTCGAATACGGCAGCGATTCGGTATCCGTTCCGATCAACTACCAATCGGCTCCGTTCATTCAGGTAACCAACCTGTATAACGAGCAGGTATTTACTGACGCCAACGCGATCACTTCGGTGCAGGGTCGTTTGATCAACTTTACCGGAGCTTCGAATACCGTAACGATCGAATACAGCGGACGTACGACGACCGCGACTTCGACGGACGGAACATTCTCGCTCAGCACGGCTAACTTCCCTCTGACGCTGACACCGGGCGCGAATACGCTGGTGTTGTCGGGAACGACGAACGGCAAAAAAGTATCGACGACGCTTAACCTGTACCTGATCGAGAACGACAGCATTCAGATTGAAAACTTCCATCCGCTCCCGGTCGATTCCTTGACTCAGGACAACTCCTTATTCATTCCGGGAGAAGCGGATCAATATACGACGAACGAGCTGTCCATGGACACGGAATTCGCGATTACTCCGGCAGACACGGCTGACGAAATCATCATCCGTTTGGACGGCAACAAAAAAGAAACCCGTCTGACACGCGGCACAGGAACGTCCTGGTCCCAATCGACGGGCGAGTTGAGAGTAAGTCCGAAAGCAGGCACGGTAAATGGCTTCATTATTGAAGACCTGGCTCTGCCGACAACAGGCGATCTGAAAGTTACCGTCTATGTCCGCAAAGGCACATCCACCACATCGAAAACTCTTACGGTAACCCGCGAGCTGCGTCCTTACACGATTCTGTCTCCGAAGCTGCCGAACGAAAGCGTCATTACGCAAAACTTCCTGGATGTCAGCATTCAAGCCGAAGGAGCTTCCAGCGTGGTGGTAGGCAAGCAGACTTTGGAAAAAGGCGACAAGGACATCTTCCGCGGCCGTCTGTCCGGTCTGAAAGCCGGTAAAAACACAGTTAAATTTACAGTTACTGCAGGCACGACTAAAACAAACGGTACTTTTGAAGTCAACTACTCTGCTGAAATCGTACAAGGCGCGCAATACAGTACGGTAATGCCGGCAGGCGGCAAGCTCAAACTATTCAAAGGCGATCTGCAAATCTCTCTGCCCAAAGGAACGCTGCTGAGAGAGATCAACCCGACTCCGGGCAGCCAGTCTCCTACGATCAGTCTTTTCGATAAGCAGGAGCTGTTAGCGGGGATCGCAAGCCCTGTAGACGGAAGAACGCTTAAAATCTATAACCAAGTCAACGTGAGCGACGGTCAAGGCGGTTATCGCGACGGTCAACTCAAACTTCTTGAATCCAACGGTACGATGGTGAGCCGCATGGTTCCGAAACCGCACTTCGGATACGCATCGAACTTATATTGGTTGGATGCCGGATATTTCGACGCCACAGCAACAAGCGATGACTACAAAACGGTTCTGGGCAATCAGCCTTACGCCGCGCCGGGATTCGAAAGCCGTTCGGCGAAACAATGGTTGGAGCCGACTCAAGAAGGCACGATCACGATCAAGTATGATCCGGATCTGGTTGACGCTTCGGCAGGAAATCTGGGCATCTGGAGATTGAACGGAAACGAATGGGTAAACGTCGGCGGAACGGTTAACAAGTCCGCCAAGACCGTAACTGCTCCGTTTGACGGATTCGGCTACTATGCGGTATTCGGTCTTCGTTACAGCTACGGCGACGTTATCGCGCAAGCGGATTTGCGCGGAGACGTGGAAATGATGATGTCCCGCGGGGTAATGAAAGCCAAAGACGCGAATGAGTTTGGCGTAAACGAAGTTATTACTCGCGGCGAATTTGCCACGATGCTGATCAGAATGTTGAATATCCCTCTGGATTACGACGAAGATATCACGAAGCGTACTTTCGATGACGTAGGTCCGGTAACGAATCAGTACATGGACTATCGTTATATCGAAACAGCAGTACGCAAAGGTATCATCCGCGGTACGGGTCCGCGCGTATTCATGCCGTACAATACGCTTAGCCGTGAAGATGCGGCGATCATGATCGCCAGAGCGATGAACCTGAAGCTGACCGACAATACGAAAGCCAAAGCCGGTCTTGAAAAGTCGTTCACGGACGCGACTACGATCAACTCCAGCTACGCAGGCGCCGTATTGGCGGTAACCAAAGGCAAGTATATGGAAGGCAAGGCCAACAAGCTTGAAGAAGGACAGAAGAAAGCAACGTACCGCTTCGATCCTAAAGCAACCTTTACTCGCGCAGAAGCTGCCGACATTGCGGTCAAAGTCATGACCAAGATGAAAACTCTGTAAAACAAAAGTGCAACTAAACGCAAAAGCAAAGCGTCTCTATACTGTAGAGGCGCTTTGCTTTTTTTAATGAGGTTTATGGCGAAGTACAGTTTTATGGAAAATTGTTTAAAATCGTTTTTTGTGTTTTGAAGCGTTTTACGTTAGAATAGCGAGTAACAATACTTTCTGTGAGGGTGGATATCAGCACTATGAAACCAATCAAGTCGAAAGCTCAGATTGATTATATGAAAGCCAAAACGAAATTCGAAGAACGTTCCAAGGTTTTGGAGGCTCGCGTAGCCGAAGAACAAAAGGAACAAGAAGTCGAACAAGAGCTTATGGAGCAACTGGTCTTGGAGACAGGATTCCACCAGGCGTTCAACGAGTTGGCCGAAGCTGAAAACGAATTGATCTCTTGGTCGCACGCGACGATCAAACATGACAAGACTTACAAAGACAACAAAAAGCCGATCGACGAAATGTACGAGAAGCTCAACTCTGATCCGCAAATGCGAGCAAGGATCATTCAACTGGCATTGCGTATTCGCTAAACCGCGAAAAATTCTATATCATATAGAAGATATAAAAGGCGTCGGAATTTGGCGCCTTTTGCGTTTACTTAAACCGAAGATTGTTTAAGTACATAGGTGGGTGGCTTTAAAAGAGTATTCTTTCGTCTTTTAAAAAAAATTGCAAAAAAAGTTTTAAAAACTCGCAACTTTTTTGCAACTGCTCGCGTCTAAGTCATTGAGTGTCAAAACAAGGCGCTTTTAACCTCCTGATTTCCAAAGATTGGTCTTAAAACCGTAAAGTTGTGTGCACTTGTGCGAAAATGGACTTTACGAGGGTTAGCGACCAATGTATAATACGGAAAGCGGGATTGGGCATCCTCTGTTTTGTGCTTACTTATCCAACACTTTTGTTTTCAAGTTTCTGTGATACCCGTCACAGACCTCATTTATACTTAACACCTGCTCAACTCTGGAAAGGGGGTGCAATCAGCTAATGAGTAACATGAGCGAATGCGAACCAACTACAGACAAAAAAAACACATTTACACTCCAAGGAGGAGAACAAAAAGGTATGAAGAAAATTGTATCCCTGGCCCTTTCTACGGCTATGGCTCTCTCGATGTTCGCTTCGGTCACTTCCGCAGCAACAATGACTACGCAAGAGAAGTATAACGCACTGGTAACTCAAGGTATCTTCGCTGGCTACCCAGACGGAAATGCTTACCTGGATAAAGACATGACTCGCGCTGAGTTCGCGAAAGTCGTAGCACTGCTGACTGGTCTGGAAACTTCGGCTACTGGCACGAACTCCTACCAAGACCAAAACTATGCGAACGCTTGGTATAAGCCTTACGTTGAAGCCGTAACGAAAGCCGGCTACATGCAAGGTACTACAACTGGAGCTAAAAAACTGTTCAACCCGAACGGTAAAGTAACAGTTCAAGAGATGGCAGCTACACTGGTACGCGCAGCTAAGCTGGACGTTCCTACTACTGGCATCAACAATAGCGCTTCGGCTTGGGCTAAAGGCGAAGTACAAGCAGCTATCAACGCTGGTCTGATCAGCAACACTGCCAACTTCACTGCAGCAGCAACTCGCGGCCTGCTGGTTGACACAGCTTACGCTTACCAAACAGCAGTTGTTAAACCAGCCGTAACTTCTTACGAAGTAACGGATAACGGCGCAACTGTAGTCTTCACACTGGCTAACGGTGAAAAAGTAACAGTTAAACCAACTACGGCTCTTAAGCCAAACGTTGCGACTACTGTAACTTTCACTTACGACGGTAAAGAGTACAGCGAAAGCGTGACTTGGACTGTAACGGACGCTACTAAAGTAGACAGCGCCGCTGCAAGCAACCTCAAGCAAGTAACTGTAAACTTCGACGGACAAGTCGACAAGACTTCCGCAGAAAACGTAAACAACTACAGCATTCCGGATCTGACGATCGAAACAGCTACTTTGGCTGCTGACAACCGTTCGGTGACACTGTTGCTGAGCCAAGGTACAGGAACAGGCAACCAACTGACTAACAACCGTCAAACTTCGGTAACAGTTAATGGCGTAAAACAAAACACTGGATCGACTTTGATCTCCGGTACAGTTAACTTTACTCCTTCGGACGTAGCTGTTCCAACAATCACTGAAGTCAACGCTCTGGGCACTGGCGCAGTAGAAGTTGTATTCAGCGAGCCTGTTGTAGAAAGCTCCATCACAGTTGCCGGCATCAACATCGACGGCCGCGCTGTAGCAGCAAACTTCAACTACGACTACGACAGAAATTCGGTTGTTATCGAAACTCCGCTGACAGTTGGCGAACATACAATCAGCCTGTCGAACGTACGCGATTACTCGGGTCTGGTATTGGCTCCAGTACAACGCACATTCACTGTAGTAGCAGACACAACTGCTCCAACAATCGCTTCGACGACTTCGAACGATCTGCGTGAAGTAACCGTAACGTTCAGTGAGCCAGTTCGTAGCATTGCTAGCGCACGTGCTAACAACGTTTCGACTCCTGCTAACGTTCAAATCTCCGGCAGAACGGCTAAACTGACGTTCTCAAGCAACCTGAGCTTCTCGGCTAACACGATTACGCTGACTGGCGTAACCGACTACAGCAACAACACAGCTCAAACGCTGACAGCTACAGTTACTCCTACTCTGGATCTGACTGCTCCTACCGTAATTGGTACGACTGTTGGTTCGGAAAATGGTAACTACTATGTAGATGTTCAATTCAGCAAAGCTGTAAACATCGACGGAACTGAAGCTGGTTCGGCTCTGAACCGTAACAACTACACGCTGAGAAGCACTGGCGGCGCAGTTGTAACTAGCGCAGGTCTGACTGACCAAGGACATCCAGTCGTTGCTCCAACAGTACGCGCTAACTCGAATAACCGTACTGTACGCGTAACATTGGGTCCTACAACTTCGCTCACAGCTACAAACTACACGCTGGAAGTTGCAGGCGTACGTGATGTAACTACAGCTCAAAACATCTTGACTCCTTACAGCGCACAACTGACGCTGAGCCAATCGGCTACAGCTACTCTGGAGCGCAGCTGGGTTAGCGGATCGTGGGTATACGTTCAATTCTCCGGTCAAATCGCAACTAGCGGCACAGGAAATGCACTGGAAGCTAGCAAATACCGTCTTGCAGCACCAGTAGCTTCGAACAGCACAACTCTGGGATCGACTACGATCTTGACTGATCGTAATGCAGATGTTGAACCTGTAGGTGCTAACACTGTTCGTATCTATGCTAGAAACTTCGTTGATGCTAACGGTTCTGCAGCTGGCCTTCTGAACCAAACTATCGTAGCAAGCTACGTTGGTAATACTTCGGGTACTTTCTTCACGACTTCGGATAACCAAGGCCGTGTAGAAGCAAGAAAAGTAATTACTAACGCTACTTCTTCGGTAGTACCTACTGCAACTCCAAGCGTAGGCAATGACCGTACAATCGCAGTAACATTCACGGCGCCTGTATCGGGAGCTACTACTTCGAATGTTAACTTCACTTATGCAGGTAACACTGCAGGTGTAAGACCTACAAACGTTGTAGCTTCGAACAACAACAGAACGCTGACAATCACTCTGCCTGACACGGTTTCGGCTGACTTCACAAACGGTCAACTTCAGTTTGCAGGATTGAATGATCAATTCGGCAACTCGGTTGTTCAAAATGTGGATGTTACCAATGCAATTAGACCGGTTGCTACTTCTTCTACGGTTCCGACTACTGCAGTAACTCGTGCTGTATACACTGCTGATACAACACGCGATCAAATTACTGTAGATATTCCGGTTACTCGTAATGTTTATGTAAACACTACAGGTACTACAACTGCAGCAGCTAACCTGTTCAAAGCTAGCGTTGGAACAAACTCTGCTGTAAATGGTACTAGCGTACAAGTGATCAACAACAATACGCTTCGCGTAACGTTCCTGATCCCAGAAGCTACTACATCTTCCTCGCTGTACGTAACATTTGACGGTACGGCAAATGCTACTACTAAGCTGATCGCTACGGGTCCTGCAGATGCAGCTTCTAGCGCAGCACTGGGAAGCTTCACAGTTACTGGTACAGTACCTACTCGTTAATCTTCCTAAATTCTGATTTCTTATAAATCAGATTGTTTCAAGAAAAGAAGCTCCCTGACGAGGGAGCTTCTTTTCTTTTATATTTGACACCCAACCTCCCAATCAGTTACCATTACATTCGAGGATGGAATAATCAACCTTTTCCCTACGGGAATAGGTTCGTTTTTTGTATACGGGAATTTTATGTAACAACTCAAGGAGGTACACGCTTATGTCGCTTCAAGGACGGCGTTTGTTTACATCCGAGTCCGTAACGGAAGGTCACCCAGATAAGATCTGCGATCAAATTTCCGATGCGGTATTGGATGCGTTTTTGACTAATGATCCGAATGCGCGGGTAGCTTGCGAAGTCGCGGTCGCTACGGGACTGGTGCTTGTTATCGGCGAAATTAGTACGAAATCCGAGTATGTTGATATTCCTTCTATCGTACGCAACACGATCAAGGAAATCGGTTATACGCGTGCAAAATACGGCTTCGACTACAATACGTGTGCGGTACTGACCTCGATCAACGAACAGTCTGCCGATATTGCGCAGGGCGTCAACTCGGCGCTGGAAACTCGCGATCCGGAACAAATGAAATTGGAAACCGAAAACATCGGTGCCGGCGACCAGGGACTCATGTTCGGCTTCGCGTCGAATGAGACGCCGGAACTGATGCCGCTTCCGATTGCATTGTCTCACCGTATCGCTCGTCGTTTATCTGAAGTGCGCAAAAACGAAACGCTTGATTATTTGCGCCCTGACGGCAAAACGCAAGTCACGGTCGAATACGACGGCGACAAGCCGGTTCGCGTTGACGCGATCGTCGTTTCCACTCAGCATGCCGACGGTATTACGTTGGAACAGATCCAAGACGACATCAAAAAGCATGTTATTTTGCCGGTCGTTCCCGCTGATTTGTTAGACGAAGAAACCAAATATTTCATTAATCCGACAGGACGATTCGTGATCGGCGGACCGCAAGGCGATGCAGGTCTTACCGGGCGTAAGATCATTGTCGATACCTACGGCGGTTATGCCCGTCACGGCGGCGGTGCTTTTTCGGGCAAAGATCCGACGAAAGTCGACCGCTCGGCGGCTTATGCAGCCCGTTACGTCGCAAAAAATCTCGTAGCAGCCGGCTTGGCCGACAAATGCGAGATTCAATTGGCTTACGCGATCGGCGTAGCAAACCCGGTGTCGATCAGCGTGGATACGTACGGAACAGGCAAAGTCAGCGAAGAAACGCTGGTTAAGCTCGTGCGCGACAATTTCGATCTGCGTCCGACAGGCATCATTCGCATGCTGGACCTTCGTCGTCCGATCTACAAGCAGACGGCAGCATACGGTCACTTCGGCCGTACAGACGTAGATCTGCCATGGGAACGTACAGACAAAGCAGAAGAGCTTAAAGCCCAAGCAGGCGCGTAACGGTTCGAGAAGCGCTTCAAACGCGAAAAATTGAGAAGAGACCTCTAACGAGGTCTCTTTTTTATGAATATAACGATTAACTATCTTTTCCAACGGCGGCTAATTATTTGCTTACTCTCTTCCGATATAGAAAGGGACTGTCTTTTTTAGGAATCCGGGGAGGAGAGGTATACAATGAAGAACAAAATCGCGTTAGGAATGGCTTCCTTGATGCTGATTAATACGCTGATGCCGGCAGCGTGGGGGACGCTAACCGGAGAGCAAGGAAGCTATGTCGCATCTGCGGCCACCGTGGAGGCAGCAGCTTCCGTTAAAACATATTCGCCTGCAAGCAAGGGGCAAAACGTTTCTTTAACCCCAGGGCTTTTAGTGACATTTGATCGTCAAGTTGAATTGGCATCCGGCGCAGGAGCCAAAAAATTCACATTATTCAAACAAAGCGACAATACGCCTGTCGTGACGTTCAATGGTCAATCTCTGCAATTTCAAGGCGACGGCACTCAAGTCGTGCTGCCTGTCGATAAGCTAAAGCTTGCGGCTAATACCGGTTATTATATTCTGGCCGATGCCGGAATCCTTACGCCCGTATTGACGGATGCGGAGAAACAGCAAGCTGTAGCAGCCGCGCCTTGGACAGGGATCACGAACGCGTTGACCTGGACCTTTAAAACAGGAGCCGAAGCCGACACAACAGACCCGGACCTTGTAAACACAACACCGGTGAATAACGCGATCGGAGTGAAGGCGGATAGCAAACTGGGTTTGACCTTTACGGAAGCGGTAATCGCAGGCGAAGGTGTCGTGACTTTGAAAGAGATCGACCCGTCTCAGCCGAATTCGGCTGCGCCTATCACGATTCCGGTCCTCTCCACGATGGTTACGGGGCTTGGAACAGCTAACGTAACTATCGATCCGTCGCAGACGGGACTCAAGCCGGGATTCCGTTACGAAGCGCATATCGATGCGAACGTCTTTACGGATCTGTCAGGCCGATTCTATCCCAAAGCCATCGACTGGTCGTTCCGCACGGAATCGGCCAACAACGTACCTCCGACCGTTCAAACACGCAGTCCGCAAAACGGATTGTCCGGAGCGAATACGGCGGGGACATTATCGATTACGTTCAGCGAACCGGTAACCCCTAATAAAGGGACGGAAGCTCAGCCGAACCAAGGAGGCGTATCGATCTATCGTCTCAACGACGGCAAACTGATTCAAACCTTGACTCCAAGCGAGTTTACTATGGATAGCGAAACGGGAACCAAAGCTTCCGCAGCCTATAAGGGTTTGGAGCGTAATACGACTTATTATGTATTAGCCGGTGCGGACACATTCCGGGATTTGGACGGGACTTCGTTTGCCGGCATTGCGACTTCTCGAGATTGGACGTTCACTACGACGGGAGATGCGCTTGCTCTGAATACGCTGAATCCTGCGGCCGGTACCGTCGGTGTAACAGCAGGTTCCAATTTGCAATTGACCTTCAGCCGTAATGTATACCCGAATAGCGGAGCAGGAGATATTCGGATCCGTCGGAATGACGGCGTAACCGATACGCTTACTATCGGTTCGGGTCGGATTACGGGCGGCGGAACGAATACGGTAACTTTGTCGCCGACAACGCCGTTAGCCGTAGGCTACACGTACACCGTTGAGATTCCGGCCGGATTATTCGGCGACTCGGAAGGGAATGCTTATCCCAAAAGCGGCCAGCCGTTAAGTTGGTCCTTCTCGACGACGACAAACAATACGCTTCTTCAGGTCTATTCCATGACTCCCGTAGATCGCAGCACAGGCGTTTCCGTCGAGTCCAAGCCGAGCATTCGATTCAATCGCAGCGTTACGCTGAGCGGTACGGGGATTACGTTGTATCGAAACGGCGGAGCGAAGATCGAAGCGGATGTGAGCGTCAATACGGCGAATACTACGGAAGTTGTCATTTCGCCCAAAGAAAAACTGGCGGCAGGAACCTTCTATTATATCGATCTTGAAAACGGGTCGGTACGCGATCGCGCCAACGACGGCATTTCTTTTGCGGGCCTGAAAGGCAGTACGTCTTGGAGCTTCCAGACTGCCGCTTCGGATACGGCATTACCGACTGTTCAGAGCGCCAAGCTTGATAGTCCGACTTTGATTCGCCTGACGTATAACAAGTCGCTGAATGCGTCGCAAACTCCGCTGCTCTCCAGCTATACGGTATGGGTAAACGGCGAGAAACGGGTGCCGGGCAGCGTGTATATCAGCGGGGACAGCCTCTATCTGCGTTTGGATACAGGAGTAGCCGTAGGCCAGGACGTTAAAGTTTCTTATGATCCGGGCGTTCGTCCTTTGGTCGATACCAGCGGCAATGCGGCTGCGTCGCTTGCGTCTTATACCGTATCCAACGGAATCGACAGCGCGATGCCGAAGCCGAAAGAAGGCACGGTATACGGCAGCATGGTCACCCTCATCTTTGAAAACGGCTTGAAAACACCCGCTTCCCAAGCTTCCGGGCAGTTTACGGTCACGGTAGACGGACGGGCCTACAACGTTCGTTCGCTGACCAGCAGTTCTCAAGCGCTGCTGCTGTATCTGGATTCGAGCGTTCCCGACGGAGCGGTAGTCAAAGTCGGCTATTCGCCGAACGGAGCCCCGCTTCAAGATTATTTGGGGCAAAATATCTCCGCCTTTTCCGACTTCGGCGTTCGCAACTTGTTAGACACCCGTCCGCCTGAATTCGTGAATGCGGAAGTAGCGGGCACGGAGCTGATTTTGAACTATAACGAGGCCCTTCGGACGGATGCAGTTCCGACAAACAGTCAATTCTCCGTATTGTCCGGCGGCTCGCCCGTCTATGTGAATGCGGTCAAAATCGAAGGCAGCAAAGTGCGTTTGACGTTGGCTTCTTCCTTGATCGCAAACGGCAATATCACGGTATCCTATGTGCCGGGTACGCTGAAATTGACGGATCTTAACGGCAATGCGGCAGGCTATTTGAATCTCCAGCCTGTCGGAGCCGCATCCGGAACGAGCGGTATCCGTACAGCAACGGGGAGCGGCGGGCAGATTGCGGTAACCTTCACCGGCTCCTTGTATACGCCGGACGAGTCGGCTTTCCGACAATTTTCGGTTACGGCGGACAACAATGCCGTGGAAGTCACTTCGGCTTCGTTTGCGGGCAGCACGCTTACGCTCAAATTAGGAAGCGATCTGCGAGCCGGGCAAAGCGTCACGCTCTCGTACATGCCGGGAGTCAACCCGCTGAAAAACGTATCCGGCACGCAGGTGATCGGCTTCAACCGGATGGCCGTGCAGAATTTGACCGGCACGACAACTTCCACAGATCCGACCACGAACCCGACTACGGACGGTTCGGTACTGCCTGCTTCTGATTTCGGAAAAGAGATGCTGCTGATGGAGCGTACAGGAGCGACGTCTTCCGACGCCTCTACGACATTCAATACCAATACGCATCGGTATACGATCAATGCGGCCGCGCTCAAAGGTGCGTTGGACACGGCTTTTGCGCGCAGCGCGAAAAACGGAGCGGTCGTTTTCGAGGTTCCGGATGCCGAAAACGCCGGACTCGTCACAATTCCGATCCAACCTTTGAAAGATGCCTACGCGCAGCGAAACGGAATGTCGTTTGCGGTACGTTTTAAAGACATGGTCTATGAACTTCCGTTATCTTCGTTAAGCAGCGTGTCCGGCGGTACGGATTCGCAGTTGACGGTGCAGATCGAAAGCCTGCCGACAACTTCGTTGAGCCGCACGATTACGATGTTGAGCGACGCCAATGCGCAGATGTTAAGCAATCCGGTCGATATTCAGACTTTGATCAGTACGACCAGCGGCATTTATTCGTCGTCTGAGGCAACAGGGATTCAAGGCAACTACCGGATGAAACTGAACGTGAATGCTCCGGCTTCCCGGACATCGGTGGTATACTTTGACGGCAATTCGACTTCGCCGACGTTCACGCCCAGCAAATCGGCCTCCCAGACAGCCGGAATGCTGCTGACGGGTTCGTTCGCGGGAAGCCGGACTTTGATTCCGGTGAACTCGACCACGACGGTTTCCGGCGTTAACGGGCACTGGTCGCAAGGAACCGTAAACGAGATGGGCGCCAAATACGTGCTTAGCCCGAGTTTGACGAGTTCGTTTGCGCCGAAAGCTGCTATTACGCGGGGAGAGTTTGCCGAGCTGATTAGCCGCGGTCTGGGCCTGAGCAACGATGCGGTAGCCGCGTCCGTATTCAGCGATATCGGGTACAGCAAAGTGCCGATCGGCTCGATCGGAGCCGCGGTCAAAGCCGGCATCGTGACGGGTTATCCGGACGGAAGCTTCAAACCCGGTGCTTCGATTACGCGCGAAGAAATGGCGATCATGATGGTGCGCGCGCTGAACTATGCGGGAACGGACGTGTCTTTGAGCAGCAGCACTAATCAGGTTTTATCTTCGTTTAAAGATCGAGCCAATATTCGATATACCGACGAAGCGGCCAAAGCCGTTCAAGCCGGAGTCATCCAAGGCGCAACGGGCGGGAAGTTCAATCCGAAAGGAAACGCCACTAAATCGGAATCCGTCGTCATGCTTTCGCGTGTGCTGCAAAAAGCAGGATATTTGAACTAACCAACTAAATAATTCCAAAGAACCAGTTCGCCTAGTCCTCCTCGCTCAGACTTTTTCGAACTATACACAAAAGCGATCATTTCTTCAAATTATTTGGTGAAATGATCGCTTTTTCTCTTTTCATTTTGCGGAAGTGAGGTAGAATGGTTTATTGTAGTTTGTTTTTTTGTCGAATTTGCAGGAACTTTTGCGCGTCGTTTCAGTCTATTACAATAGTGGCGTATATTGGCCTCGCATGGATTAGTCATACATACGCGAACGAATCTGTACAGATAGGGAGCGAAACCGAACATCATGAATAAGCAGGGCAAAAAGATAGGGAAAAAGTGGATGGTTGCCGTATTGGCCGGAGCCTTGGTCGTGCAGCCGCTCGCTGTTCCGGGCTGGGGAGCGTTGACGGGAGTGCACGCGGCTTCTGCGGCGGCAGCCGTTTCCATCAACAAGACCAATGAAGAAATCATCACGTCCGGCGCGAATCTGTTAACCTATAAATACTCCGTACCCCGTTCAGGCAAAACAGCGACCGGCCTGGCCAGCGTCATCCAGGTCGATCTGCAAAATCCGTACGTTAAGCTGGATGTCATGACCGGAAAAGGCGGTAAGTTCACCACGCTGCAAACCGTTAGCGGCATGGCCAAAGAAACCGATGCCGTAGCGGGCGTCAACGGCGATTATTTCAATACGGCGGCCGAAGGAGCTCCGATGGGAGCGCAAGTCTCGAACGGCGTGCTGATGTCCAGCCCGTCCGAGCTCAAAGGGATGTATGCGTTCGGCGTGACCAAAGACCGCAAGCCGGTGATCGACCAGTACGATTTTTCCGGTACGGTTAAGTCGGATGGCGGACAAGCGTTCGACCTGGCGGGAATCAATCTGGTCTCGTACAGTCCGGAGCCGAACGGCGGCTACAGCCACGTCGATGCGATGTACATCTACACGGACGCCTGGGGCAACGCGGAACGTCCGAAGAACAGCGCGACGATCCCTTCCGAGGCTTTGGTGGAAAACGGTGTCGTCACGAAAGTGTCGCTGAACAAGGCTCTGGAAGGCAAAGTTCCGGAAGGCGCCTATATCCTGCGTGCGCACGGGAAAGCAGCGGCTTACATGAAAGCGAATCTGACCGTGGGCGCGCGCGTGCAGACGGACTACAGCCTGGTGTCCCGAACGACGGGGCAAAAGCTTGATCCGGCTTCGCTTGAAGTCATGATCGGCGGCCACACCATTCTGGTCGATAACGGCAAAGCCGCGTCGTTTTCCCGCAATGTCGACTCGATCGGCGGCTATCGGGCGCGCACGGCGTTGGGCTACTCGCAAAGCGGGCGTTATGCGTACATTGTGACGGTTCAAGACAACGACGGCAGCAGCGGCATGTCCTTGACCGAGCTTCAGGGCTTCATGACGAGCCTGGGCATTTGGAAAGGCATCAACCTGGACGGAGGCGGCTCGACCACGATGGTGTCGCGTCCGCTCGGCGAAGAACAGGCGCAGCTCACGTTCACGACCGAATACGGCGGTCAGACGCAGCGCAGCGTCGTGAACGGGTTGGGCGTGTACACGACGGCTCCGGAAGGCAAGCTCAAAGGCTTTGCGGTAAGCGGCAAAACGCAGTTGTTGATCGGAGAAACGGCCAACTACAGCGTGAAGGGCTATGATACCTACTATAATCCGATCGCGGCGGCGAATATCAATCCGTCGTGGAAATCGAGCAATTCGAATGTCGTTTGGAACGGCAGCACATTGACGGCGAAAAAAGCAGGCACGGCCACGTTGACGGCGACCAGCAGCGGAGTCAGCTCGACGCTTCAGGTTGAAGTGCTGGGTGCCGATTCCCTCTCGTCTTTGAATCTGGGAGCAGCAACGGCGTCGCTTAAGGCAGGTACCGTCGTTCCGTTGTCCGTAACCGCGACTTTGAAATCCGGCAGTACGGTCAGCATTGATCCGTCCGCGCTGGATTGGGAGTTCGTCGGCTTCAAGGGAAGCATCAAGGACGGGTCGTTGAACGTGACGTCCGTGAACAGCGGAGCGAAAGTCGGTTACGCGATTGCCAGCTACGAAGGCTTCAAGACCATGCTGACGCTGGCCGATGTGCAGGAGACGGATTGGGAAACCTTCGAAAATGTGGCCTACGGCTTGTCGTTTACGGGCAGCCCGTCCGCGGTAACCGGCAAAGTGCAGATCAAGTCGGGTACGGGTACGCATTCCGGTTCGAAGGTGCTGCGCCTCGATTATGATACAACGGCAGGGACAGGCAATAAATATGCGTACATCAACCTGAACGGCTCGTCGGGCAAAACGCTCCCGTCGGGTGCAAGCGCGCTGAGCCTGGACGTGTTGGGCGATAATAGCTACAACTGGCTCCGGGCCGAGGTCGTCGGCCCAGACGGCAAGACCGTTTACGTCGATCTGGCGAAGAGCCTGAACTTTACCGGTTGGAAAACGCTTAGTGTGAACCTCAATCAATATGGTACAATTGCGTATCCGGCCAAAGTCAAACGAATTTATGTCGTGAATTTGGCGGAAGGACAGGATGAACGTTCCGCAAGCGGCTTCGTGGAAATCGATAACATCAAGACGACCTCGCCGGCGGACGCGGGTTCGTTGGGTCTTCCGTCAGGCGTGAACGCCAAGATGACGGTCGGTTCCAAAACGCTGCTGACGAACGGCAAAGCAAGCACGATGGATGTATCGCCCGTCGTGCGCAGCGGAGTCACTTACCTTCCGGTCAAATACATCACGGATGCGTTCGGAGGAACGTCGGGTTGGGAAGCCAAAACCGGTTCAATCTCGATTCGGCGCGGAGATCAGCTTCTTGTATTAAATTTGAATAAAAAGGACTATATTCTAAACGGAAAACGCAAAACTTCCGATTCGGCCACGATAAGTGTGTCAAATAGGACTTTAGTCCCTGTAAGGCTGGTTTCCGAGCAGCTTGGATTGCTTGTAAAATGGGAACAAGAAACGAAGACTGTGACTATCGAGTCATGATACGATAGGTTCTGAACGATCACCTGTTTGACGATAAGGTGAACGCCGGAGAGAATGGAGTCGATTTTGCCCGTGGATTTCCAAGCGGATGCTTTGAACCGAGTCATCAAAAATACCATCCAAGTCGTCGAAGACAGCAAGTATCAAATTTTTGAGATATTGGACCAGTCCCGCGCCGAACTCAACTCGCTCACCGCAGAACTGCAGAAGGTTATCAAGGAAACTTCGGACACGGCCGACATGGTCGATGATCTCGAAGGGAAATTCCGTCTTTCCCGTATCCGGCTCACGGAAGTGAGTCGGGATTTCGTTAAATATACGGAGAATGATATTCGGCAGGCCTATGAGCGGGCCACGCAGTTCCAATTGGAACTTTCGGTGTATAGGGAAAAAGAAGCTTATTTGCGAGCCCGTCGAGACGAGCTTCATCTTCGCGTGCGCAATGCCACGAGTTCGATCGAGCGCGCCGAGGCGCTGGGTTCGCAAATGAGTGTCGTCACCGAATATTTGTCCGGCGGAGAAGTCGGACAAGCAACCAAAATGTTGGAATCCGCAAAAACCCGCCAGATGGTCGGCTTGAAAATCATTCTGGCTCAGGAAGAAGAACGTAAACGCATTTCCAGGGAAATTCATGACGGTCCGGCGCAACTAATGGCTAATATGGCGCTCCGGACCGAAATCGTCGAACGCATGCTGGGCAAGCAGGATTACGGCCGCGTTCAAGAAGAAGTGGCGGATCTCAAAAAGCAGGTGCGTTTCAGCCTGGAAGAGATTCGCAAAGTCATTTTCAATCTCCGACCGATGGCGCTTGACGACCTCGGATTGATTCCGACGCTTCGCAAGTACACGCGCGACTACGAGGAAAAAAACCGGATTCGCACCGTATTCGAGACGAGGGGCAAAGAGTATCGGCTCTCTTCCGCCATGGAGGCTGCCGTCTTCCGCTTGATTCAGGAGGCGCTCACCAATGCGGCCAAGCACGGAGACCCTACTCATGTCGTCGTCGAGATCGCCTACCAGACGCAGCTTGTCAAAATCTCGATTCGGGATAACGGACGCGGCTTTAACATGGATATCTTGGAACAAAAGGCGAACCAGCATGCGCACTTCGGTTTGATTGGAATGCGGGAAAGAGTCGAGCTGCTTGAGGGACGAATGGAGATCGAATCAGCCGAGAATCAAGGAACCAAAATCGTGATCCATATCCCGACGAATGTAGAAAATGGAAAGGGGTATGAAGATGGAGAGCATGAACTCGGAACAACCTAAAATTAAAGTGCTTTTGGCTGACGATCACCAATTGTTCCGTGAAGGATTGAAAAGGATTTTGAACATGGAGGACGATATCGAGGTTATCGGGGAGTGCAGCGACGGCATTCAGGTGCTGGAATTCTGCAACGCCTACAGACCCGACGTCATCCTGATGGACATCAACATGCCCAACGAGAACGGCGTGGAAGCTACGGCGAAACTCCGCGAGATTTTCCCGGACATCAAAGTCATCATGCTGTCGATTCACGACGATGAAAGCTATGTCTTCGAGACGCTGCGCAAGGGAGCCAGCGGTTATCTCTTGAAAGACATGGAAGCGGAGTCGCTGATCAACGCGATCCGCAGCGTAGCGGCCGGCCACGCTTATATTCATCCCAAAGTGACGGGCAAACTGATTCAACAGCTTCAACGCATGACGTTCGTTAACGAACGCGGCGCCATGTTCGAAGGCGTGCAAGACGAAGAAGCCGGCGTTAAGTTCATCGGCGGCGAAGACAACCCGCTTACGCGCCGCGAAGCTGAAGTGCTGCGTCTGATGTCCGAAGGCAAAAGCAACAAAGCCATCGGAGAATTCTTGTTCATCAGCGAGAAAACGGTTAAAAACCACGTCAGCAGCATTCTGCAAAAGATGGAAGTCGAAGACCGGACGCAGGCCGTCATCAACGCAATCAAGATGGGCTGGGTTACGCTGTAAGCAACGCCTTCATTTTACGGACGAAAGTAGGGAATTGACGCTCGTGTTTCCTAGTGCGTTGTCTCCGTCTCATACCCAACACATCAAGCAGCTCTGCAAACAGGTTGAGACAGCGTAACGGGACCGATCTTGCGAAAAGCAGGGTTCGGGAAAAGTTAGTAAGTGAAGAAAATAACGTATTATCAGGAATGAAGCACACTCCTTATACGCTCGCAAGAGCGCAAAGGGTGTGCTTTTTTTATTGAATTTTTCAAAAAAATTTATCGGAGGAACAGAAATGAAAGCAGGGGTATATATTGCCGGACATGCGAAGAAACGGAGCTGGTATGTGTCGCTGGATTTGAATGTGGATCGATGCTGGTGGGGACTGCAACAAGCAAGAGGGACAGAATCGGTATTTTTTCGTCTCGTTTCCCGGGGAATGCCCCTGCAATGGGCGACGGCATTGGCGGCGCTCCAACTTGACGCGCATATTCCGGCTTGGACAAATTCCGACTGGAGCCGGCATATCCGTTCTGGTTTGGCCGAAGTGCTGAACGCGGAAGATCTGGCCTCTTTTGAGCATTTATCGGGTATTGCGGAGTCCGATGAAGCGCAAGATACGGCAATGCCTGTTCTTGGAAGCCCATTAAATGAAGCAACAGCGTCGACTTGGCTTAGAGAGTTGCATGATTCCGCAAAACGATTGACTGAAGGGTTGAACGGGAGGTCGCTGCTTGGGGGAGAAGTAGAGTCCATGTTGAAGGAGCTGGATCCTGCTTCGGAAAAGCAATGGAGATCCGTCGCGCAGTTTGCGTATTTGCAAGGAACGATCAAGCTGGAGAACGCCGTGAAAACGAAGCCAAGAAGTGCTGCGGTTCGACAGGGTCTTAAAAATGCGTTTGGTTCGGGAAATGTGCTTGCTACAAAATCGGCCCATCAGTGCATGCGCTGCGGCAGTGCTGCCGGCGGAGGCCCCTGCGGTTCGTGCGGCTCGTCCGATTGCGCGAGATGCGAGGCTTGCCGCGCGCTTGGGAGAAGCCGTTCCTGCGAGGTGTTGGTATCAAGGTTGCAGCAAAAGGATGACGCAGCATCAGATCAAGGCATATTAAGAAGGGAGAAAGTAACACAAACAGACCTGCGGGCAAGACTGACGTATTGGAATCTTAGCCCGGCGCAGGCCGAAGCCTCCGAACAAGCCGTGCATTTTCTGGAATCGCCGATCGGGACGTCCCGATCGGCTGCCACCAAACCCATGAAGCAACGACGCATTTTTCATGTAGCCATGCAGTCCGACGCCAAAAGATCCGATACATCCGGCTACGCCGCACAAGATCCAAGCAGCCGATTTCTGCTTTGGGCAGTAACCGGAGCGGGCAAGACAGAGATGTTGTTTCCGTTAATCGAACAGGTTCGCAGTCAGGGCGGTCGCGTGCTGGTCGCTACGCCCCGGCGTGACGTCGTATTGGAGCTGGCTCCGCGTCTGCGCAAAGCTTTTCCCGGTGAAACGCTGGTCGCCCTGTATGGAGGCAGCGAAGAGCGATGGCGGCGCGGAGGAGTAACATTGGCGACCACGCACCAGGTGCTGAGGTTTGTGCATGCGTTCGATTTGGTCGTCATTGACGAGCTGGACGCTTTTCCTTTTCACGGCGATCCCATGCTGGCTTACGCCGCGGAACGCTGCCGGGCAGTCGACGGGAGAACCGTTTATCTGTCAGCCACTCCGCCCAAGGAACTGCAGTCGCTGGTGCGCAAAGGGCATCTGGCCTGCGCGAAAGTGCCGGTCCGCTATCATCGTCATCCGCTGCCTGTCCCGGTGCTGCTTCGTATGCGTTCATTGTCTGAATATTTGCGAAAAAAACGACTGCCGGATGTACTGCTGCGAAAATGGCGAGCATCGTTGGAGCGAGGAGCGCAGGTTTTTATTTTCGTGCCGAAGATCGCGTTCGCGGAGCCGCTGGCGGCGCTGCTGCGTCTTGCTTTTCCGGGAATTGCCGTCGGGGCGACTTCCTCGCAGGATGAAGGACGCGGAGGCAAAGTGGTATCTTTTCGGGCAACGGATTTGAGAATGCTGGTGACGACGACCATATTGGAAAGAGGGGTCACGGTTCCTCGCAGCGACGTCTATATTTTGGATGCGGACAGCGGGCTGTTCGACGAAGCGTCATTGGTTCAGATGGCAGGTCGCGCAGGGCGCTCGGCAGACGACCCCGCAGGCAGGGTCGTTTTTGCAGCAGTTCAGAAAACGAAAGCCCAGATCGGAGCCCGTCGCCAAATTCGCCGGATGAACCGATTGGCCCGGCCGTTTCTGCTGCCTCGGCATGCCCGAAAAAGCTCGGAGTCCAAGCGATGAATATCGGGGCATTATTGCGTACGTTGTTGATGCCGACCCGCGAGAGCTGTCTGGCATGCGGTCAGTCGGCCAAGCTTGGCATGATTCTTCCTCTGCTCTGCGAACGCTGCGCTAACCGGATTCCGTGGATTGTTAAGCCGCGCTGCCCGATATGCGGACGGGCGCAGGAATGTCCGGATTGCCGGCGTCCCGAAGCGGGAGCGAGAGCTTTTTCCATCAATCGCAGCGCCGTCCTCTATGATGCGACGATGCGGGAGTGGATATCGGCGTACAAATACGGAGGAGCGGAACGGTTTGCGGAGCCTTTTTCGATCATGTTGGAGCAGGCTTACCTCCGGATGTGCCGTGAACGGTCCGCGGCGGGCGCGTGGCAAGCGGATCTGGTCACTTGGGTTCCCGTGAGCGCGGAGCGCCTTGAGGAAAGAGGGTTCAACCAAGCCGAGCTTGTTGCCCGCCGGTTGGCGAAACGTCTGAAGCTTCCGGCTTGCGACCTTTTGACGCGAAACGTGCACACGGGCAAGCAGAGCTTCAAGAGTCGGGCCGAACGTTTGCGGAATCTGGACGATGCTTTTTCCTTACTTCCTAATTTAGACCCCGGGGACTTTAAACAATGGGAAACAATAGGAAGCGCAAAACATCCCGGCGGGTCTTTTCCTATTCAGGTCCTGCTGGTGGACGACATTTATACGACGGGGACGACCGCAGCCGTGTGCGCTTCTGTGTTGAAAAGTTTGGAAAACGTTATAGATCGACCCGTGCTCGTGTACAGCCTGACGCTTGCCCGCTCGTAAAAGCGCTTGTAATGTATGCGTTATGCGTTAAAATGATAGAAGCAGCTAGAATCCTTTCGACTCTTTAGTGTGGACAAGTTACTAGAACCTTTAACAGATGAGAAGATTATCCGATATATAAGGTTGAGCGACATTTCAACATCGGCAACGAACAAGAAGGAGGCGCCCTCGAGATGAATTTGGCGAATTGTCCGCGCTGCGGCAAGGTTTTTGTGATGAATTTTAAAGGAGTCTGTGCAGCCTGCTTAAAAGATATCGAGAACGAATACGAAGCATGCGTCAAGTATTTACGGGATAATAAAGGTGCCCATATGCAGGAATTGTCGGATGAGACCGGCGTCAGCGTCAAGCAGATTACTACCTTTATTCGCGAAGGACGCATTTCGACCGCGAGCGCCCCGAACTTGAGTTACGGCTGCGAAGTGTGCGGAACTTTTATTCATGAAGGAAATATTTGCGAATCATGCCGGGCAAAATTGACGGGCGATTTGCGGGAAGCCGCCAAAGATCAGCCTAAGGCTCAAAAAAATACATCCAGCGGTGCCTATAAAGCCGTCGATCGGTTCAGAAACGACTAAAAAGTCCGTGCTCGTTTACCCAGCAATAGGAACAACGAAACAGAAATAGTCCAAATTTACGCTTGACAATTTAAAATTTTTATTTGAATAGCTCTAAACAATGTTTGAACAGGCACCGATAAACTTATTATAAGCTTATCGGTGCTTTTACTTACTCAGCGAAAACTCAAACCTTTAGGAGGTTGACCATATTATGAAGATCAACGACACATCGAGAATCGGAGCCATTAACCCTTACCAACGCACGCAAGAGACGCAGCGTACCGAAGAAACGAAGAAAACGGCGCGAAAAGACGAAGTGACGATTTCCACGGAGGCGATGGATATGCTGAAAGCAGCAAACAAACCGGCCGACAGCGATCGCGCAGCACGCATCCAAGACTTGAAGCAGCAAGTAGCGGCCGGCACTTATTCGGTAGACGCAAATAAAATTGCCGAAAAGCTCTTACCATATCTCGGATAATAACCGATAAAGGTTATAACGGAATGGGGGACTTTTTCAGAAACCCGGTTGATCCGGCGTTTTTGGGGAAGTCCCCTTTTTAAAATAATCGGAAAGAAAGGTGAACGATCTTGGCACTGAAGCAGTTGATCGGACAGCTGGAGCAGCTGAACCGTTCCCATCTTGAAATGATCGAAATCGCAGAGACGAAAAAGGAAGCCGTGATTAAAAACGAAATCGACGTATTTATCGCTACGATGAATCGCGAGTCGAAATTGTTGAAACGGATCCAGACGGAAGACGAGCTGCGTACGGAGCTGGCTTATGCTTTTATGCAGGAACGCGGAATCAAATCCCGACTGAAGCTGACGATTGCCGAAATTTCAAGATTGGTCTTCGATCCGGACGAGAAACGGGAACTGCTGGACGTGCACGCTCGCCTTTCGGAAACGCTGATGCGTCTCAAGCAAATCAATGACATGAATCGCCAGTTGATCGAACAGGCGCTGTCGTTTATCGACTTTTCCATGGAACTCATGGCGCACCGCCCCGAGCAAGACGTAACGTATCAACACCCTGCATCCCAGGGCTACGGTTACGGAAGCTCGGGCATGTTCGACAGACGCGGTTAACGAGTAAAGGAGAGAACCTATGACATCGACATTCCATTCCTTGGAGACGGCTAAGCGAAGCCTGTATACGCAGACGACGGCGCTTAGCACGACCGGACATAATATCGCGAATGCCAACACGGCGGGCTATTCGCGCCAAGTCGTGAAGACGCAGGCAACCAGCGCTTTTGAAATGCCGGGATTGCGCAACTGGACAAGCGCCGGACAATTGGGCAGCGGCGTTGAAGTGACAGCGATCGCGCGGGTGCGCGATTCGTATTTGGATGATCAGTTCCGCAGCGAGAACAGCGGACTGGGCGGTTGGACGGTACGTCAGGAAACGCTCAGCAAGCTGGAAGCGATCGTGAACGAACCTTCGGAAACGGGTCTGAGCACGGTCATGAACAACTTCTGGTCGGCGTGGTCGGATTTCAGCAAAGACCCGCAGGATATCACGAATCGGAAAATCATCAAGGAAACGACGCTTGCGATGACGGATTCCTTGAATCAAACATCGAAGCAATTGGATGCGATGACAACTGATATTACGGCGAACATCAACCTGAAAGCGACCGAGATCAACTCGCTGCTGCAAACGATCGCCGATCTGAACGCGGGCATCAAAAAAGTCGAAGACATGGGCAACAACGCCAACGATCTGAGTGACCAACGCGATTACGCGGTCGATCAGCTGTCGAAGATCGCGAATGTGGCGGTTACGAAGCTGGATACGGGGTATCAGGTCACTTTGGGCGGTGCTGCGGCGGTAGCGGGCACGACGGTGACTCCGGTAACGGAAGCCAGCCTGAAGGCTGCTTTTGACGGAGGAACGCTGAATAAGGGCGAAGTGTACGGGATGTTCGTTTCGCGGGACGATTACGTAGTCGATTACCGTTCGCAGTTGGATACGCTGGCGAATACGCTGGCGAACGGCCAATTTGAAGTTACCCTTCCCGCGGGCAGCGTTATTCCGGATAACACGACGCTGAGCGTAGTGAATGCGGACGGCACGCAAACGAATACGACATTCTCGAACACGGCGGGTAATCGGACGTTAACCGCTCCAATCAACGTGAAAGTTGACGGCATTAACGGACTCATGAAGATCGGATATACGATCGACGGCACGACGCCTTCGGCGGGTATCGACTTGTTTACGGCGGGCAGCGCCGGAACCGGCGGAGCCATTACAGCCGGGAATATCACGCTGAACGGACAAATCCAGAACAATCCGAACCTGATCGCTTCTTCTTTCCGCGTGACGGGAGCCGGAACGACTAGCGAATCGGTCGTGACAGGCAATGCCGGTCTTGCCCTGATCATGGCGGATATGAAAAGTATGAAATTCGACTTCGGCAGCGCGGCTTCGACGCCGGTTACGATCGACGACTACTTCGGATCGATCACGGGCCAACTCGGCGTGCAATCGAAAGAAGCGGCTCGCCAAGCGCAGAACGCAACGAATCTTTCGGATCAGGTCGAGACGCTCCGGCAATCGGTCAGCGGCGTATCCCTCGACGAAGAAATGACGAACCTGGTTAAATTCCAACAGGCTTATAACGCAAGCGCGCGTTTTATGACGACATTCGACGAAATGCTTGATAAACTCATCAACGGCACCGGTACGGTCGGCCGCTAATTTTTAGGGGAGGAATAATACAATGACCATCCGGATGACATCGAACATGATGAGCTCGACGCTTCTCGGCAACTTGAACCGCAATTTGTACAACATGGACAACCTGGAGCAGCAGATTTCTTCGGGCCGCAAAATCAACAAACCTTCCGACGATCCCGTAGGCGTGACCTACGCGCTTCGCTACCGTTCGCAGTTGGCGGGTAACGAACAGTTCCAGCGCGCGACCGATACGGCACAGAGCTGGCTGGACGAGACGGACAGCCAGATGGGCAGTGCAGGGGATGTCATGACCCGTTTGAAGGAATTGATGGTGCAGAGCAGCACGGGGACGTATTCGGACACGGACATGCAAGCTGCTGCCAATGAAGTCGAACAGCTTAAGAAGCAGCTTGTGGATATCGGAAACAGCAAATTCGGCGGCAAATTCATTTTCAATGGGCAAGCTTACGGCGATATGCCTTACCCGGTAGCGGCCGGGACCGATTATTCGCAAGTCGAGACCGACAATACGGCGGTGAAGTATGTAATCGGAGAAAATATTCAATTCCAAATCAATACGACGGGCAATGAGTTCTTCGGGATGAAAGGCGATTCGGATAACGTATTTGCTGCTATGGACCGAGTTGTCGCAGCCATGAAATCGGGAGATCAATCGGCAATCACGGCGGAAATGAGCGGCGTAGAGTCGAGAACGAACAAAATGCTTGCGGCGCGTTCGGAAGTCGGAGCGCGCACGAACCGTGTCGAATTGGTGAATAGCCGTTTGCTGGATCAAGAACAAAACACGACGACGTTGTTGTCGAAAACGGAAGATCTTGATGTTGCGGAAGCGTTGATCAAAGCGACAAGCGCCCAGACTGTTTACGAAGCGGCGCTTAAATCTTCGGCGAATATTATGAACTCTTCTTTGATCGACTTCATGCGTTAAAAGGTCGGAATGTTGAAATTTGAGGTTTAAAAAGATAATCTGAAGCTATGGACAACGGTCTGTAGCTTTTTTAAATCGCGAGGAGGATCTACATGGTACAAATTCAATCGGTTCACTTGGGTGAATTAACGGTAGGCGAAGAAGATCTGATTACATTCCCGAAGGGAATCCCCGGTTTTGAAGAGGTTACGGAATACGTGTTATGCGACGTGGACGATACGTATAGTTATTTACAGGCCGTTGATCAGGCGGAACTGGCGTTTATCGTTACTGACCCCTTTACTCATTTTCCCGATTACGAATTCGAGCTTTCCGACGAGTTGATCGAGGAGCTGAGCATCGCCGAGGAAAAGGGAGTAGCGATTCGCTGCATCGTGACCTGGAACAGCAATCCGGCTCGAACGACGATTAATCTGTTGGCACCCTTGGTATTTAACGTTTCGGATTGTTTGGGCAGACAGATCGTACTGCAAAACACGTCTTATCAAACTAAACACTTATTGAATCAGTCATCCCAAAGTGAAAGCGGGGAATCTTAATGCTGGTACTCTCAAGAAAAAAAGGCGAGTCCATCGTCATCGGCGACGATATTGAATTGACTGTTCTTTCCGTGGAAGGCGATACGATCAAACTCGGCATTAAGGCTCCGAAACAAATCGAGATCTTCCGCAAAGAGATTTTAGCCTCGGTTCAGGAGAACAACGAGAGCGCGGCGATCGATCCGAAGCAGTTTCTTGCTTTGCTTCAGGCTCATTCTAAAAAAGATTAAAACGATCCGAGAATTTTCGCTAAAACTATTCATGAAACCGTAAAAAGTAACGATATATAATAAGGCGGAGGAAGCGGAGCAGAACGATGAACTGCGAACAACTCACGCTAAAACAACCACACGGATGTGGGAATAACCAATTCAGGGAGGAAATATCATCATGATTATCAACCACAATATTCAGGCCGTA
>NZ_JAAZWE010000011.1 GCF_013185185.1 Saccharibacillus endophyticus
ATTGCTCAAGAATCTATATTCTCACGATGATCTTCATCATCGCGACTCACTTACTGTTCAGTTTTCAAGGAGCAAACCGTGTTGATTTGTTTCTTTAGTTCGGCGCCGTATGTCTCAGCGGCGACTTTTATATCCTATCACAGTTCCAAGCAGTTCGTCAAGCACTTTTTTTAAATTCTTTTTCAGTGTTTGTTTTCCGGCTTGTTGTGATGGCCTTCTCTCGAAGAGCCGATTAATAATTTACCACAGAGCAACATAGCAAGTCAACACTTTTTTCAATAAACATTCACGGCTTTTCACAAAGCATTCTTCGCCTCTTCTTTCCTTTAGAATATACCAAAAGCGGTACGGGGGTTCCCGACCGCTTTTCTCGTTTTAGCATCGCCTTGTGCAGGAGTTATCGCTCTCCGCTATGCCGCTTATCCCGTACATACTTAGATAGCTCCTTGGGAGGCGCAACTCTCGCATACATTTGAAAGATCGTTTGGTATCGTTTAGAAATGGACTCCCGCATATTTTGATCCAGGCGCTTATCGCTCAAGTCGAACAACATCTCATCCAACTCTTTGCGCAGCACGTAGCCAAATTCCTTGCACTCCATCTCGTTGAACATCATTCCGAGCATTACTGTCCCTCCTTCCGGCTTCATCAACATTGAATTACCATTTCAACTTTGATTTAACCCAAAATGAAGCAGGGATAACTCTCCGGTGCGTAAAAGTTTACAAAACCCTATTGGATCGAACCCTCTACCTATCACCGCAGACTCTCTCGGTCTACGTATTAACGAAGCAAATGATAAGTCAGCGTGCTTTCAATGATAGCCGCAACGAATAACAAGATGACGATCCATACCGCGGCACCGAGCATCTGCTTCATCGCCGTCTCCCATCTAAGCGCGAGCTGATCCCTTTTTGAACTTCCTAGACTGAAAAGGCTTCCGATCACCAGTCCGCCGAACCTCAGCCCGTAACCGCAGGCAATGACGATCGCGGGCAGCTCGATAATTCCGTGAGGCAGCAAGCCCTGGAAGATCAACTCTCCCATATCTTGTCCCTGTCTCCGAGCCACTTCCACGACAAAGCCCAATACCATGCCGTTAAGCAGCAAGAATCCGAAAGGAGCCAATCCCAAAAAGGCGCCGAACAGCATGACCAGAACAGCTTTGATGGAATTGTTAAAAAAGATAAAGGTGAAGAAGCTCAACTCAACGTTCTCCGATTCCTCCAGCGATTGCGCCACCGTCTGCAATCCTTCAAGCTGCGAAAGAAGCAGACGTTGCAGGTCATCCGCCCAAATCGCGCCCATGGCAATCCCTGCGATGAATAGCACCGTCGCCGCCAGCATATACCCTTTATTTTGAGCCAATCCTTTGATAAAGCTCACAAACGACAGCGTCTTCATGGCATGCCTCCCCGTTATTGCTTATTTCCGCCCAGCGACGTCTTTTCGATGACGGCACGTGCCATTTCTCCGTACATGCCGCCGGTCTCCGTCTCGGCCTTATATACGGAAGGCGAGAAATCGGGCTCCGAGATATGGTTATCCGGAACGCCTAGCGGAATTTGTCCCAATAGTCCGGTATGCAGCGTTTCAGCCAAACGACCGCCGCCTCCGCGTCCGAATATATAATCCCGTTCTCCGTTTTTCTCGTAGTACGCCATATTTTCCACGACTCCAAGGATCTCGTGACCGGTTTGCAATCCCATGGCTCCCGCACGGGCCGCGACAAACGCTGCGGTTCCGTGAGGCGTAGTCACAATGATCTGTTTGCTCTGAGGCAGCATCTGATGCACGTCCAGCGCAACATCCCCCGTTCCCGGAGGCAGATCCAGCAGCATGTAATCCAGTTCGCCCCAATCCGTCTCCTCGAAGAACTGTCTCAGCATTCTTCCCAACAGCGGGCCCCGCCACACAACCGGATTATTTTCACGGATAAAGAAGCCCATCGACATGACCTTAACGCCAAAGCGTTCTACCGGATACAAAAGACCGTCGACGACCTCAGGCCCTTCCTCGATCCCCATCATGTCCGGTACGCTGAAACCATAAATGTCCGCATCGATCAACCCGACCTTTTTGCCTTCGCGCGCCAAAGCCACAGCCAGGTTAACCGCCACGGTCGATTTGCCCACTCCGCCTTTGCCGCTCGCGATAGAGATGAACGTAGTCGGCGAATCAGGGCTTAATATCGGAAGATCCTCCAAGCCCGCCGCGTGACCTTTTACCAATACCGGGTCATCGTCGCTTTCCACGGCATCGCGATCTGTACGGTTATCTTCGATGATAGCCAGACTACGTTCTTTCTCCATCTCCGTAGCTTCTTTGAAACGGATTCGAACATCTTCAACGGCCAGCGATTGCAAAACGGAGCGAATCTGCGTCTCCAAGCCCTGACGGACTTCCTCTCCGGATTGCAGGCACACGACGCTAAGAGACACTTTTTCATCCCGAATCACGACGTCGCGGATCAACCGCAGGTCGGATAAACGTACACGATAGACAGGGTCCATCACCGCTTCAAGCGCTTCCACAACTTCTTCTCTCGTTACCATGCTGTTCATCCTCTCTCCTCTGTTACGGGAAATCTCTTTCTCATTATACATGAAACAAAAAGACCGAACCGCTCCCTTTAAGGAAAACGATTCGGTACTTAAGCAGAATGAATTGTTTTGTTTTAAACTTGCTCGGCTACCCGGTCACGCATGCCTTCGATCAGAACCTCAGCCACCTCCGGACGCGTGAATTCCGGCGGCGGGCATTCTCCTCCACGCAGCAGGGCACGTACTTTGGTTCCCGATAAGGTGAGATGCTTTTCTTTGCCATGCGGGCAGGTTTTGCTTGTCGCCATATTGCCGCAATGCGTGCAGAAGAAGCTGTGTTCGAAAAAGAGCGGCGTGATCTCCAGTTCTTCCGGTTGGAAGTTGGAGAAGATCTCCTGCGCCTCATACGTACCATAGTAGTCGCCTACCCCGGCATGGTCGCGTCCGACGATAAAGTGGGTGCAGCCATAATTTTTACGCACGATCGCATGGAAAACGGCTTCCCGCGGACCTGCATAGCGCATCGCCGCCGGGAATACGCCCAGGAACGTCCGCGCCGCAGGATAGTAGTTCTCCAACAGAACGAGGTAGCTGCGCATGCGAATGTCTGCCGGAACATCATCCGACTTCGTCTCGCCTACAAGCGGGTTGAGGAACAGCGCATCTACCGTTTCGAGAGCAGACTTTTGAATGTACTCGTGTGCACGGTGTACCGGATTGCGGGTCTGGAAGCCGACGACGGTTTTCCATCCTTTTTCCGCAAACTGCTTTCTCGTATCGGACGGATCGAAGTAAAACTCGTTAAAGCGCTCCGGCTGCGGACGATTGAGCACCTGTACCGATCCTCCGATTCGCTCCAAAGGGCGTTCGAACAGTTTTTTCACGCCGGGATGTTCGGGATCGTCTGTTTTAAACACGTTCACCGCTTCAATATTGCGATCAATCGTATAGACGCTTTCCACATGAAGGATCGCGTATATGACGCCGTCATCTTCCCCCACAAGCGCTACGCGTTCGCCTACAAGCGAAGATTCTGCCCCTTCCAGCGGAAGCGTGATTGGAATACTCCACACCGTACCGTCTGCCAGGCGCATCTTGCTAACCACGCTATGATAATCTTCTTCGTTCAGGAATCCGGTCAATGGGGAAAAAGCGCCTACGGCAATCAAGTCGAGATCGGACAGCACCCAGGCATTGATCGGAATTTGACGCAGTCCTTTTGCTTCGGCAAGCAGGGATTCGCGTTCTTGACCTTCGGCGAGACGGTTAATCAAAGTGCCGCCGTGCGGCTTGATGGAAGTCATAATCGGCAGTCGCTCCTTTATTGAATGGTTGATCGTTTAAATGACAGGCTCCCCTTACTTATGCAGGCCGCACTCGGTCTTGTCGTTTCCCGACCAACGCCCCGCGCGCGGATCTTCTCCGGGCATAACCTGACGGGTGCACTGTTCGCATCCGATACTCGGGAAGTTGCGATCATGCAAGGGGTTATAAATAACGTCGTTATCGCGGATATACTTCCAGACGTCTTCGCTAGTCCAGTCCGCGAGCGGATTGAACTTCATGAGGCCGAATTTGTAGTCGTACTCGACTTTTTTCGAATTGGCACGCGTCGGGGCTTGGTCGCGGCGAATACCGGTAATCCAAGCATCGTAGCGGGACAAATTGCGAGTGAGGGGCTCAACCTTGCGGATATTGCAGCAGAGGTTGGGGTCGGACGTCCACAACTCGGGAGCATGCTTCTCGGCTTGCTCTTCGGGAGTAATCAACGGGGCGACGCGCACGAAGTCCAAGCCGTAACGGTCGACCATCCGATCGCGGGTGTCATACGTTTCTTGGAAATGAAAGTCGGTGTCCAGGTAAAAGATATCGGTAGACGGGCTGATATGCTGCAGCATGTCGACGATCACAACGTCCTCGGCGCCGAAGCTGCATGCAAAAGTCAGGCTCGAATACTGCTGCGTGGCAAAACGAATAACTTCCTCGGCGCTCAAATGTTCCAACTCTTCAGCTTTAATACGGGCAAACTCTTCTTTTTCCAGCAAATTCATCGTAAAGACCCTCCATCTCTGAATGGCGAATTGATTGAATAAAATAAAGCATCCCGTAAGGCAGCAGCGAAAAAGGATCAAGCCGATCGGGAAGCGGTTGAGACATGGTTAGCAGATAAGTGTGTAGTCCTTTAGCGTGTAAAACCAACTATTCTAATCTGAATTATTTATAAGTATAAATCTTTCCACGTGAACAATCAATCTTTATTTCAAAATGAGAAAAACTTTTTTAGGGTAGAGGTTGCTTCAAATTTAAAAAGAAATATTTTGCTTGCCTGTTAACTCTTTTCTCACAAGATGCATAAAGCATAGTACAATGAACTCAGAAAATTCAGGAAGGTGGCACTCATGTCCCTAATCACCAAGAAACTCGCGGTAAAGCTATCCATGATTATCTTTCTTGTTTTGGCAATTCTCTTCACCACATTCGTTTACATGCAAAATGAAAATGTCAAAAAAGCAAGCGAGTACACCATCAGCAGCTTCAACATGAAAATGGCCGAAGCCTTTGCCGCGCAATTTGACGCCGAGCAGTACAAATCGTATTTATCCGACGCTGTAGAAAACGATTTATATTGGCAGATCCGTCAACGGCTCGATCAATATCGAAGCGAAATCGGAGCGATGTACGTTTATACGGTAAGCATCAACGAGGACAAGCAGCCGATCCTTCTTATCGACGGACAGCCTGCCGATTCGGACAGCGCGTCGCCGATCGGAGAAGTGACCGATATTCCGGAAGAAGCGATCGAAAAGCTGTTAAAAGGCGAAACCGCCAGTACGGGAATCATCGTGAATCCTGAATACGGAAATTATATTTCGGCTTACGTTCCGATCCGAGATTCCTCCGGCGCCATAATCGGGGTGCTGGGCATCGATACGGACGTCAGTGTAGCTAATCAGATCTCCAACCAATTTATCGATAGCAGCTTTTTATTCTATATCCTCATGACAGGCATAACCTTGATTATCTTTACTGTGATTGTCGTGTTCCTGTATCGGGCTATAAAGCCGCTCGGTATCATCGTAAAAGGGGCCCAAGCTATAGCAGACGGTGAAATCGGAAAAGCCAACCAGGTATTGAGTACGGTAGGTAAGACTTCCAAAGACGAAATCGGTCAGACCTATGAAGCTATGGTTAAAATGAGTGCACGATTAGGCGTAACACTGGGTGATGTGATGCGAGACATGCAGGAGACGACGCAGACATTGGTTCAATCCTCGCATCGCTTTACCTCCGAGGCTAATCTCTTGCTTCATATGAATAACGAGCTAAACCAATCTGCCGCTACGCTCACGATTGAAGCCAATAATCAATATGCAGGCGCCGAAGACTGTGCAAGATCAATGCAAGAGATTACTTCCGCCATTGAACGCGTGACTCACTCTTCAGCAAATGTATCCAATGCCTCAATGGAAGTTCTGGATGCCGCAACGCAAGGTAAATCTTCAATGGATGGGCTGCAAAAGCAGATTACGGAAATGTCGCAGCTGGTTGGACATACTTCCGACTCGGTACAAACCCTCCATTTCTATATGAATGAAGTGGGTCCTGTCCTTCAGGCGATTACGAATATCGCGGATCAAACGAACTTGCTTGCCTTAAATGCTTCGATCGAAGCTGCTCGGGCAGGAGAGCAAGGTGCAGGATTTGCCATCGTAGCGGGTGAAATTCGTAAACTGGCCGGATTATCCTCCACTTCCGCTTCACACGTCGTCGATCTATTGTCCAAGATCAGCCAGGAAACAGCCACTATTGGAGAGCGCATGACTCAAGAAAGTACGGAAATTCAAAAAAGCAGCGAACTTTCTACGAAAGTCAGCGCATTGTTCGAACATACGGTTACGCGATTCAACGATATCAGCGTTCATATGGAAGAGATCTCTGCTTCTGCCCAGCAAATTCTGGCCGGTTCTGAGGAAGTGTCCGCTTCAGTCGAGCAGATCTCCACGATTTCGAAGGCCACTGCCGACTATACCGTTTCGCTGCAAGACTTGTCGCTCCAGCAGCTAGAGGCTTCAAAAACGATTGCCAAAACGACCAAGTCGCTTGAGCAAAGCACTTCCAGTCTGGAACGAACCCTTACTAAGTTTGAATTGTAAGATTGACTGCTAAGAATTTTAAGCCCGCTTGTTTCCGGCCTCCGAGGCGTAGACGGACGCCTTATGGAAGCTGCAAACAAACGGGCTTATGTCATTTAAAGCAAACAAAAAACAGCCTGTTTCCGAACAAATCGGAAACAGGCTGTTTTGATATCCAAAAAGGATTAACGTTTCGAGAACTGTGGAGCGCGACGAGCGGCTTTGAGGCCGTACTTTTTGCGTTCCTTCATACGTGGGTCACGAGTTAGGAAGCCCGCTTTTTTCAGCGAACCGCGCAGTTCTGGATCTGCTTTAAGCAGTGCGCGCGAGATACCGTGACGGATAGCGCCGGCTTGGCCCGAAGTGCCACCGCCGTGTGCCAGTACGATTACATCGTACTTGCCAACAGTTTCAGTCAGGTTCAGCGGTTGGTTGACGATCAGTTTGAGCGTCTCCAGACCAAAGTATTCGTCGATTTCACGTTTGTTGATGACGATGCGTCCTTCACCCGGTACAAGGCGAACACGAGCTACCGAATGTTTACGACGACCAGTCCCATAGTATTGTACATTTGCCATGAAAGGGTCCTCCTTTTATTTAGCCGCGAAGTTCGTAAACTTCCGGTTTTTGTGCTGCATGTGGATGCTCTGCTCCGGCATACGCTTTAAGTCTGAGTTTCATTCTGTCGCCCATACGAGTTTTAGGAAGCATGCCGGCTACGGCAAGTTCCAGAAGACGTTCCGGCTTGTTTTTGATCATTTCGCCTGCGCTTGTTACTTTCAGGCCACCTGGGTGCATCGAGTGACGGTAGTATTTCTTGTCCTGAAGCTTGTTGCCTGTCAGGTGAATTTTCTCAACGTTGATGACAACAACGAAATCGCCGCCGTCTACGTGAGGAGTGAATTGGGTTTTGTGCTTGCCGCGGATGAGGGCAGCAGCTTCGCTAGCCAGACGGCCCAGCGTTTTGCCTTCGGCGTCGATGATGTGCCAGTTGCGCTCAACTTCGCTCGGCTTAGCCATGTAGGTAGTACGCATGAATAAGTTCCTCCTTCTAATCTTTGCAATAAAATTCTTTTTCGGTGTCAGAACGTTCCATGCCGCCGGGCTAAGATCCGAGGCTGCCGGAACGATTTATGTTTGCGATCATGGATAGATAAAGTTAAATCAAAATGATTCTGCGCGTTTTTCTTGATTGGGGGCCGTGGGAAGCCTTCAAGAAAACACAACTTTTATTCTACATGATAGCCGGTTAAACTGCAATACATTTTCAATCAATTCCGCAAAGAACTTTCGGCTACTCGGGCAGCAGTTCGCCATAATCGACGTTCCAGAGCGCGAGACCTTTCCCCACCGCGGTCGGTCCTGCCGCTGCGCGATCGCAAGCCAACAAAATCGTCTTCATATCTTCCGGTGCACGCTTGCCTTCTCCCACCTGCAGCAGCGTTCCCGTAATGATACGGACCATATGCTGCAGAAAACCGGTCCCGGTCAGGAAAATATGGATAAACCCCTGATCGGCCGTTCCCGGCCGGCAGGTTGTCGTATCCACTTCGATCCGTGCTTCAAGCAGCGTTCGTACGTGATTGGTCTTTTGAGAGTACCTGGAGGCGAACGACGTAAAGTCGTACGTGCCTACCAATTGTTGCAGTCCCTCCCGCATAGCTTCGATATTGAGCTGCGGCGCGGGATGATGAAACTGCATATGCCGCTGAAATACATCCGGATAGCGGTTCGCGTTGATCGTATAACGATACGTCTTGCGCTTGGCCGCATGCCGGGAGTTGAATTCCAAAGGCACCTCCCAAGAACGGGTCACGACGATATCCTGCGGCAATCGGGCATTCAGCGCGAGCGGCCAGCGATCCGCGGGGATCAGCGAAGACGTATGGAAGTTGAATACCTGAGCGTAAGCATGTACACCCGAATCTGTACGGCCCGAAGCAATGATTTTAGGCTTGTCGCCGGTCAGCGCCAGAATAGAGGCTTCAAGCTCGTCCTGAACGGTCTTTCCGGCAGGCTGGGTCTGAAAACCATGATAATTCGTTCCGTCGTAAGCGAGAGTCATACATAAGTTGCGCAAAAGGATCACCTCCATGTCTTCACCGTGTCCTGAGTTCAAAAAAAAAGAAACGGCTCTGCCGCCTTAAACAGGCGGCATACGTTTCTCGGGAATCCTGATGGTAGGGTTACCCCTGCCCCGAACCGTTAAACCGGCTATTAAGCGCGGTCAACCAATTCCAGGTAAACCATAGGTGCTGCGTCGCCGCGGCGTGCTCCCAGTTTAAGGATGCGCGTGTAGCCGCCCGGACGATCCGCGTAGCGCGGTGCCAGATCAGCGAACAGCTTTTGGATAGCGTCTTTTTCACCGTCAACCGTCTCGCGACGAACGTATGCAGCCACTTGGCGGCGTGCATGCAGATCTCCGCGTTTGGAAAGGGTGATCAGTTTTTCAGCGATAGAGCGAGCTTCTTTAGCCTTCGCTTCTGTCGTTTCGATACGCTCGTACAGGAACAGGTCGGTTACCAGGTCGCGAAGCAATGCTTTACGAGCGCTGGAGTTACGTCCCAACTTTTGGTATGCCATGTTTTTCCCTCCTTCTACATCATGCTCTTCGTTCTTAGTCTTCCTGACGAAGACCGAGTCCAAGCTCTTCGAGCTTCTCTTGAACTTCTTCCAAAGACTTGCGGCCCAAGTTGCGAACCTTCATCATGTCTTCTTCCGACTTCGTAGTCAGCTCTTGTACCGTATTGATGCCGGCACGTTTCAGACAGTTATAGGAACGTACGGAGAGATCGAGTTCTTCGATCGTCATCTCCAACACTTTTTCCTTCTTGTCTTCTTCTTTTTCGACCATGATTTCCGCGTCGCGAGCTTCGTCGGTCAAACCTACGAAGAGCAGCACGTGCTCGGTCAAAATTTTGGCGCCAAGGCTAACCGCTTCTTCCGGACGAATGCTGCCATCTGTCCAGACTTCAAGCGTCAGCTTGTCGTAGTTTGTGACTTGTCCAACCCGAGTGTTTTCCACAGCGTAGTTTACGCGGGAAATCGGAGTGTAGATCGAATCGATCGGAATAACGCCGATCGGCTGATCATCACGTTTGTTTTTGACAGATTGAACATATCCGCGGCCGCGGCCTGCGAAGATGCGCACATGCAGTCTCGATCCCGGTGCCAGAGTGGCGATGTGCAGATCCGGGTTAAGGATCTCCACATCACTATCAGCGCGGATGTCTCCAGCCGTTACCAGGCCTTCGCCTTCCGCGTCGATTTCCAGTACCTTTTCTTCATCGGAATGAATCTTCAGCGATAAAGCTTTCAGATTCAGAATGATTTCCGTTACGTCTTCCGTAACGCCGGGGATCGTCGAGAATTCGTGCAGAACGCCGTCAATTTGGACCGAAGTAACCGCCGCGCCGGGAAGCGACGACAGCAGGATGCGACGAAGCGAGTTCCCAAGCGTCGTACCGTATCCACGTTCCAGAGGCTCAACGACGAACTTTCCGTACGTGCCTCCGTCATTGATCTCGACGGTCTCGATTTTCGGCTTTTCGATTTCTATCACTACAATACCCCTCCTTCAAAACGTCGCTTCCGTGAAACAAAGCATACTGAATGCACAATGCTTATGATTACTATACGCGGCGACGCTTAGGAGGACGGCATCCGTTGTGAGGAACCGGTGTTACGTCCTTGATCAGGTTGATTTCCAGACCTGTAGCTTGCAGGGAGCGGATAGCCGCTTCACGACCTGCGCCAGGACCTTTAACCATAACTTCAACAGTTTTCAGACCGTGCTCCATTGCAGCTTTAGCAGCTGTTTCGGCAGCCAGCTGAGCAGCGAATGGAGTCGATTTACGCGAACCTCTGAAACCGAGACCGCCCGAGCTTGCCCAGGAGATCGCGTTTCCGTGCGGATCCGTAATCGTTACAATCGTATTGTTAAACGTGGAACGAATATGTGCCACGCCGGATTCGATATTTTTACGGTCGCGACGTTTCGTACGTACGACTTTTTTCGGTTTAGCCATTGTCAGTTATCCCCCTTTCTTACTTCTTCTTGTTCGCTACAGTACGACGAGGACCTTTACGAGTACGAGCATTCGTTTTCGTACGTTGTCCGCGTACCGGCAATCCGCGACGATGACGTACACCGCGATAAGATCCGATCTCGATCAGACGTTTGATGTTCAGCGAGATTTCACGACGCAGGTCGCCCTCAACTTTTTCATTAGCGTCAATCGATTCACGCAGCTTGTTTACTTCATCCTCAGTCAGATCGCGAACACGAGTGTTCGGGCTGATTCCTGTTTGGCCCAGGATTTTTTGGGAAGTTGTTTTTCCAATCCCGAAGATATAAGTCAAGGCGATCTCAACGCGTTTGTCACGTGGTAAGTCTACACCAGCAATACGAGCCATTACGCTACACCCCCTTCTAATTTATCCTTGTTTTTGTTTGTGTTTCGGATTTTCGCAGATTACCATGACATTCCCTTTGCGACGAATGACTTTGCATTTTTCGCACATTGGTTTGACCGACGGTCTAACCTTCATGATTATTACCTCCTCAAAAGCATTCGGTTTGATCGTGCCTGGAACGTGTCGGCAAGGCCGCAAACGCTCCCTGCACCGTATCTTGTCTCAACCAAATGTACGGCTGCGTTTGACTGAATCACATCTAGATCGTGTAAGTTTCAGACAAACATAAGCCTACTATATTTAAAGGAGACAAGCTACTAGAACGTTGTATATCCAAAAAGCGACGTATCCTTACTTACGATAAGTGATACGGCCGCGAGTCAGATCGTAAGGCGATAACTGTACGACCACTTTGTCTCCCGTCAGAATACGGATAAAGTGCATGCGCAGCTTTCCGGAAACGTGAGCGAGAATTTGATGACCGTTCTCGAGTTCCACCTTGAACATCGCATTCGGCAATGGTTCGATAACCACGCCTTCGATTTCAATGACATCTTCCTTGGCCATAATCATTCTCCTTTCTGCTTAGCATTCTGTGCGTCGGACTCCATAAATACGTTCACTGCATGACGCAGCTTTGCATTCGTCACCCTTCCGCTCTCCTGCAAACTGTTTACGACTTCGCTGCTGATCGTCATTTGAGACTCTAAATGAAGCGGGTTCTTCTTCTTCGGACGATCAAACTTGCGTTTGTGTCCGTCCGCGATCCAAATACCCTGCTCCTCGTCAAGTCTTACGACCACCGCCGCCTGCCCGGCATCGCGGCCTTTCCGGATCTTCACGAGTTGACCGATCTGCAGGGGATGTTCCTTTTTCAAGTTTATCACCTACGCGCTCAATTTTGTGAAAATTTCCAATCCGTTTTGCGTAACTGCTACCGTGTGCTCAAAATGAGCGCACAATGAGCCGTCCACCGTCACGACGGTCCAATTATCCTCAAGCGTCCGAAGTTGTCTTCCGCCGAGAATGGCCATCGGTTCGATTGCCAGCGCCATGCCGGATTTAAGCAACGGACCGCGGCCCTCGATGCCGTAGTTCGGGACGTTAGGTTCCTCATGGAGGTCCCTGCCGATGCCGTGACCGACATATTCCCTAACTACCGACATTCCGGACTCTTCGATATGTCGCTGAATCGCATGCGAAATGGTAAACAGACGCACATCCGGCTTCACAAGAGCCAGTCCTGCGTACAGGGCGGCTTCCGTAACGTCCAGCAATCGCTGAGCTTGATCGGAAATTTGCCCTACCGGGTAAGTCCAGGCGGAATCGCCATGATAGCCCCGATATTGCGCACCGATATCGATAGAGATGATATCGCCTTCCCGAAGCTTATGCCCACTGGGGAATCCGTGTACCAACTGGTCGTTGATCGAAGCACATATGCTAGCCGGAAAACCATTATAGCCTTTGAAAGACGGCACCGCATCCTGGCTGCGGATGGTCGCATCAGCAAGCGCATCGAGCTCGGCCGTCGTAACGCCCGGCTTGATTGCTTTTGCCAATACACGGTGAGTCTCAGCCACAATCCGTCCCGCTTCTCTCATAAAGCCGAGCTCCGTTTCGGACTTGCAAATGATCATTACAGTTAACCTCGCAGTACGGACAGGATACCTTCCGATACCGTACCGATCTCCTGGTCTCCGTCGATCTGCCGCAGCAAGCCTTTGTTTGCATAGTAATCGATCAGAGGCGCCGTTTTGCTTGTATACTCGTCAAGCCGAGTGCGTACGCTCTCTTCATTGTCATCCGGACGTTGGTAGAGTTCGCCGCCGTCTTTGTCGCACACGCCTTCCTGCTTTGGCGGGTTGAAGACTACATGGTAAGTCGTTCCGCAAGTTTTGCAGATTCGACGACCCGTAATCCGGACAAGAAGCTTCTCCGGGTCCACGTTCAGATTAACAACATGATCAAGCTTACGGCCAGATTCGAGCAAAAGAGTATCCAATGCTTCGGCCTGCAGCAGAGTTCTCGGAAATCCGTCGAGCAAGAAACCTTTTTCGCAATCCGGCTGACTGAGCCGTTCGCGGACGATACCGTTCGTTACGTCATCCGGTACGAGCAGGCCCTGGTCGATGTATTCTTTTGCCTTGACCCCGATCGGGGTTCCCTCTTTGATCGCCAAACGAAAAGCATCGCCTGTCGAAATATGAGGAAGGCCGAATGCATCGACGATGACCTGCGCCTGTGTTCCTTTACCTGCCCCGGGAGGCCCCATGAATAGAATGTTCACGTGATGTCCACTCCTTACGTCTTACCCATGCCTAACCGCACAAAAGGCGCCGGGCGAGCGCATGGAGTCGGACCCGTCCGGAACCTGAGCTATTTATTGATAAAACCTTTATAGTGCCGCTTAATCAGCTGACTTTCAATCGTCTTCATCGTATCCAAGGCAACCCCGACGACGATCAGCAGCGAAGTGCCGCCGATTTGAACCGACTGGGGAAGACCGGAAAGCGAACCGAACGCGATCGGCAGCAGAGAAATTACAGTCAGGAATACCGCACCGGTAACCGTGAGACGCGACATTACGCGAGTAATGTACTTCTCGGTCGCTTTACCCGGGCGAACTCCAGGAATGTAGCCGCCGTTTTTCTTCATGTTCTCCGCCATCTGCTGCGGATTAATCTGCACGAAGGTGTAGAAGAACGTGAAGCCGATAATCATGATTGCGTAAAGCACCATGCCCAACGGCTGGCTGTAGTTCAGGTTGTCTTGTACCCACTGCGCCCACTGATAAGTAGACCAGAAGTTTGCCAAAATAACCGGGAACTGCAGCAGAGATACGGCGAAGATTACCGGGATGACACCCGCAGCGTTAACTTTCAACGGAATGTGAGTGTTTTGACCGCCGTACATTTTATTACCGACTACCCGCTTCGCATATTGAACCGGAACTTTCCGGATCCCTTGCTGAATGAAGATAACACCGATAATGATCATAATCAAGACGAGCAGGATAATCACGGTTTTCATTGCGTTCAAGAACGTTTGACCGTCCACGATGAAATCGGATTGAGCCGTCGTCGAGATATAACCAGGAATGTTTGCGACGATCCCGGCAAAGATGAGAATCGAAATCCCGTTGCCAATGCCTTTTTCCGTGATTTGCTCACCCAACCACATCAGGAGGGAAGTACCCGCAGTCAAGACAATCGCAATCAGAATATAGTCGACGGTCGTAGCGTTCGGAATCATTTCCGCATTATAAATGCGGTTGAAACCGATCGCTGTAGCGAACGCCTGAACCAAACCCAGAACTATGGTGCCGTATCGGGTGATCTGCGCCAGCTTTTTCTTGCCGTGCTCACCTTGTTTAGACCACTCGGTGAACTTCGGAATGACATCCATCGACAGCAGCTGTACGATGATCGATGCCGTAACGTACGGGTAGATACTGAGCGCGAAGATCGAGAACTGCAGAAGCGCCCCTCCGGAGAAGGTGTTCAGCAGACCCATCAACTGGCTGCCGGCTTCGTTAGCCGACTGTAGTACGTCCGTGTTAACGCCCGGAACCGGGATGAACGTACCGATACGGTAGATCACCAGAACCATCAACGTAAACAGGATCCGTTTACGGAGGTCTTCGACCTTCCATATATTCTTCAGGGTGTTGAACATTAGATCACCTCGGTTTTACCGCCGGCAGCCTCGATTTTCTCCACCGCAGATTGAGAGAACTTATTTGCTTTGACAGTCAGTTTCACCGTCACGTCGCCATTGCCGAGGATCTTGATACCGCTCTTCGTATCTTTAACGATACCTTGTTCCTTCAGCAGCTCAGGAGTGACTTCTGTGTTTTCTGCAAAGTTGTTCAGTTCTTCGATGTTGACGATGGCATATTCTTTGCGGGTTGGGTTAACAAAACCGCGTTTTGGCAAACGACGATACAATGGGTTTTGACCGCCTTCGAAACCTGGACGAACACCGCCGCCGGAGCGGGAGTTTTGGCCTTTATGACCGCGTCCGGCTGTTTTACCCGTACCGCTACTCGTACCGCGACCGATGCGCTTCCGCTCTTTAGTCGAACCCGGAGCAGGAGAAAGCTCATGTAACTTCATCGTTCGTTGCACCTCCTTGATTCATTCTATTGTTTCGCTCCTTGCGGAGCGATTGTTTTTAAGCTTCGATTTCTTTTACGGAAACCAAGTGCTTGACTTGGTTAACCATACCACGAATCGCAGCATTGTCGTTTTGGACGACAACTTGGTTCGTTTTACGCAGACCCAATGTGTTTACAGTCGTGCGTTGGTTTTTCGGACGTCCGATCAGGCTGCGTACGAGGGTAATTTCCAATTTAGCCATTGTTGTTCCCTCCTTAGCCTCTCAGTTCTTCGACGGATTTACCGCGAAGCTTAGCCACATCTTCGGCACGCTTCAAGCGGGACAATCCTTCCAAAGTCGCATTGACCATGTTCATGGAGTTCGAAGAACCCAGGGATTTTGTCAAAATGTCGCCTACGCCTGCAAGTTCCAGTACGGCACGTACCGGACCGCCAGCGATAACGCCAGTACCTTCGGATGCCGGTTTCAGCAATACGCTGCCCGCTCCGAATTTACCAGTAACCAGGTGAGTGATCGTTGTTCCAACGAGAGGAACGTGGATCAAGTTTTTCTTAGCATCTTCGATGCCTTTACGGATCGCATCCGGAACTTCGCCGGCTTTACCGATGCCTGCTCCAACGTTGCCTTGTCCGTCGCCTACGACAACCAGTGCGCTGAAGCTGAAACGGCGTCCGCCTTTTACAACTTTAGCTACGCGGTTGATGTGTACAACGCGCTCCGTCAGTTCTCCTACAGTGCTCATATCTACACGCAAGTCGTTAACCTCCTTCTTTTCGTTTTAGAATTCGAGTCCAGCTTCGCGAGCTGCGTCAGCCAGTGCTTGAATCCGTCCATGGTAGAGGTATCCTCCGCGGTCGAAAACGACAACGGTATGACCTTTTTCCTTAGCGCGGTTTGCAACCAGTGTGCCAACTTTAGCAGCAGCTTCAACGTTGCCGCCGTTTGTGATCTCGCTTTTCAGATCTTTGTCCATAGTCGATGCCGAAACGATAGTAACACCGTTTACGTCGTCGATCAACTGGGCATAGATATGCTTATCCGAACGGTATACGTTCAGACGAGGGCGCTCAACCGTACCTTGAATTTTCTTGCGTACACGCAAGTGTCTTTTCAAGCGAGCTTTATTTTTATCACCTTTGGTAATCATGAGTACTTTCACTCCTTCCCAATCTGCTTATTAAGCAGCTTCACATGAGCAAGCTAAGGGTAATGCGAAGGAAAGCGGCTTATTTTTTCTTGCCGGCTTTACCTTCCTTACGGATGATGCGTTCGCCTTCATACTTGATACCTTTACCTTTATAAGGTTCCGGTTCGCGTACTTTACGGATTTGAGCAGCATAAGCGCCTACGCGCTCCTTGTCAATTCCGCGAACGATGATTTTCGTGTTCGAAGGAACTTCGAACTCGATGCCCGATTCCGGCGTGATTTCGACCGGGTGGGAGTAGCCTACGTTCAGGACGATCTTCTCTCCGGACTTGCTGGCACGGTATCCGACCCCGACCAATTCAAGCGACTTGGAGAAACCTTCCGTAACACCACTTACCATGTTGCTGACAACGCTGCGTGTCGTTCCGTGAAGGGAACGATGCTCTTTGTTGTCGGAAGGACGTTCTACCGTAATTGTGTTACCTTCCACCGTTACTTTCATATCTCTATGAAGTTCACGAGTGAGAGTACCTTTAGGACCTTTGACCGTAATCGCTGTGTTGTTCAGCGTTACTTCAACGCCGCCCGGTACTTCGATTGGTTTGCGACCAATACGAGACATAGTTATTGCACCTCCTTGTGTTCTGACGTAATTACCAAACGTAGCAGATTACTTCGCCGCCAGCTTTCGCTTGACGAGCTTCTTTGTCGGTCATAACTCCCTTAGACGTGGAGATAATCGCGATACCCAGGCCGCCCAGTACGCGAGGAACTTCGTTGCTCTTCGTGTACACGCGCAGACCTGGCTTACTGATTCTTTTAAGACCAGTAATAACGCGCTCATTGTTTTGACCGTATTTCAGGAAAATACGAATGATGCCTTGTTTGTTATCCTGTACGAATTCCGCGTCGCGGATGAAACCTTCGCGCTTCAGGATCTCGGCAATTTGCTTTTTCATCGCGGAAGCCGGCATTTCGACTTTCTCGTGACGCACCACGTTCGCGTTACGAATACGTGTAAGCATATCAGCAATCGGATCGGACATAGTCATGTGTGTGAACCTCCTTCCTTGTTATGCGGTAATTACCAGCTTGCTTTTTTAACGCCAGGAATCTGACCTTTATGAGCCAATTCGCGGAAGCAAATACGGCAGATTTTAAACTTTTGCAGCACCGAGTGTGGACGACCGCAACGTTCGCAGCGCGTGTATGCACGCACTTTGAATTTCGGTGTACGTTGCTGTTTAACTTTCATCGAAGTTTTTGCCACTTTAGCCTGACACCTCCTGGATTTTTCGGGAGAACAGGGTCATAGATCATGGCCCTAGATACTGGCCGATATTATTTTGCGAAAGGCATTCCGAGACCTGCAAGCAGTTCGCGGCCCTCTTCGTCTGTTTTTGCTGTCGTAACGATAACGATATCCATACCGCGGACCTTGTCCACTTGATCGTATTGGATTTCAGGGAAGATCAGCTGTTCTTTAAGACCCAGTGTGTAGTTGCCGCGGCCGTCGAAGGCTTTGTTGGATACACCTTGGAAGTCACGTACGCGTGGAAGCGATACGTTGAACAGTTTGTCGAGGAACTGGTACATACGCTCGCCGCGCAGTGTAACCTTAGTTCCAATCGGCATATCTTCACGCAGTTTGAAACCTGCGATCGATTTTTTTGCACGAGTGATGACAGGCTTTTGGCCTGCGATCTGCTCCAGTTCAGCTACGGCAGTATCGAGAACTTTGGAGTTGGATACGGCTTCGCCGACACCCATGTTGATGACAACTTTCTCCAGCTTCGGAACCTGCATGATCGAAGAGTAGCCGAACTTCTGCATCAGAGCAGGAGTGCTTTCGTTCAAATAACGTTCTTTAAGTCTTGTTACCATGAAGGATGAACCTCCTTTCCGTAAAAATGGGATTATTCGATAACTTCTCCGGACCGTTTCGCAACGCGCACTTTTTTGCCGTTATCCAGCGTTTTGTAACCTACGCGGGTTACTTTGCCGCCGTCTTTCGGGTCAACGTGCATCACGTTCGACACGTGGATCGAAGCTTCTTGTTCCACGATTCCGCCTTGCGGGTTCGCTTGGCTTGGCTTCTGGTGTTTTTTCACCATGTTCACGCCTTCGACCAACACGCGGTTTTCACGAGGATAAGCAGCGATAACGCGTGCTTTTTTGCCTTTGTCTTTACCGCTGATCACGATAACGACATCGTCTTTTTTCACGTGAAGTTTGTTGTTGTGGGATTCCAGAACTTTTTTCACTCTTGCCATCAGGTACACCTCCTATGACTTAAAGGTCGATCGACCGTTAAGAAAATCGTGCATTATATTAGATAACTTCCGGTGCCAAGGAAACGATTTTCATGAAGTCCTTGTCGCGAAGCTCACGAGCAACTGGTCCGAAGATACGTGTACCGCGTGGTCCACGATCGTCTTTTACGACTACCGCTGCGTTTTCGTCGAATGCGATGTACGATCCGTCTTTACGACGTACCGAACGCTTCGTGCGAACAACTACTGCTTTAACTACGTCGCCTTTTTTGACAACGCCCCCTGGTGTTGCTTGTTTTACCGAGCAAACGATCAGGTCACCGATGTTAGCTGTACGACGTCCCGTACCACCAAGTACGCGGATACACATCAGTTCCTTCGCACCGGAGTTATCAGCTACAGCCAAACGTGTAAATGGTTGAATCATTATGAATGTCCTCCTTTCGGACGAGCTTATCGTTCATTAGATGATGATTGCTTTTTCAGTAACTGCAGCCAGTCTCCAACGCTTGTCTTTGGACAGCGGGCGAGTTTCAACGATTCTTACTGTATCGCCGATTTTCGCTTCGTTGTTCTCGTCATGCGCTTTGAATTTCTTCGTCGACTTGATGCGTTTGTGGTAGAGCTCGTGTTTTTTGTAAGTTTCTACAACAACAACGATCGTCTTATCCATTTTGTCGCTTACGACTTTACCCACCAACGTTTTACGCGAGTTGCGTTCTTCGGTCATGGTTAGCCTCCTTCCTGAATAAAGGGCTTATATTATACCCGAGGGTTCAAAGGAATTAAGAAGTAATTCCGAGTTCTCTTTGACGCAGAACCGTTTTAGCACGAGCGATTTCCTTGCGGACTACGCTAATGCGTGTAGGGTTATCGAGCTGACCGGTAGCGAGCTGAAAGCGCAGATTAAAGAGTTCTTCTTTAAATCCGGAGACCTTCTGTTCGATTTCGGCAGTAGTCAGGTCACGCAGTTCCTTAGCCTTCATTTGCTTCACCACCCAATTCTTCACGTTTCACAAACTTAGTTTTAACAGGCAGTTTGTGAGAAGCGAGGCGCATTGCTTCACGAGCGATTTCTTCCGAAACGCCAGCAAGTTCAAACATGATCTTGCCCGGTTTTACAACCGCTACCCATTTCTCAACGTTACCTTTACCGCTACCCATCCGAACCTCGAGAGGCTTTTGAGTAATCGGCTTGTCCGGGAAAATTTTGATCCAGACTTTACCGCCCCGTTTGATGTAACGGGTCATGGCGATACGCGCTGCTTCGATCTGACGGTTCGTGATCCACGAAGGTTCAGTCGCTTGCAGGCCGAATTCGCCGAAGTTCAATTCAGTACCGCCCTTAGCACGACCGGCCATGCTGCCGCGTTGCTGTTTACGGTGTTTTACACGTTTAGGTACCAACATGATTAGTTGCCTCCTTCCTGAGCAGCTTGTTTCTTAGCTGGAGGAAGAACTTCTCCACGATAGATCCATACTTTAACGCCGATACGACCGTAAGTCGTGTGCGCTTCAGCTGTACCGTAGTCGATGTCGGCACGCAGGGTATGAAGTGGAACAGTTCCTTCGCTGTAGCCTTCCGAACGTGCGATTTCAGCGCCGCCCAGACGTCCACTAACTGCAGTTTTAATTCCTTTAGCGCCTGCACGCATTGTACGTTGCATCGATTGTTTCAGAGCACGACGGAACGATACGCGACGTTCCAATTGTTGTGCAATGCTTTCGGCAACCAGAATAGCGTCCAGTTCTTGATTTTTGATTTCCGCGATGTTGATGTGTACTTTTTTACCGTTCGAAATCTTAGTGATTTCGCCACGCAGTACTTCAACTTCAGCGCCGCCGCGTCCGATAACCATACCCGGCTTCGCCGTATGGATCGTTACGTTCACGCGGTTAGCTGCACGTTCGATCTCGATCTTGGAGACAGCGGATTCTTTAAGCTTAGCTTTCAGATATTCGCGGATCTTCACGTCTTCGATCAACAATGTACCGAAGTCTTTACCAGCATACCATTTGGATTCCCAGTCACGGATGATCCCTACGCGGAGTCCGACCGGATTTACTTTTTGTCCCACAGTTGTCCCTCCTTACTTTTCGGATACAGCCAAAGTGATGTGGCTGGTGCGTTTATTGATCCGGCTTGCGCGTCCCATTGCCCGAGGGCGGAAACGTTTCAAAGTCGGTCCTTGGTTTACGTAAACTTGCGAGATAACCAGCTTGCTCACGTCCAGCGAGTGGTTGTGTTCTGCGTTAGCGATTGCCGAGTTCAGCAACTTCTCCAGAATCGGGGATGCCGCTTTCGGAGTGTGGCGCAGAATCGCGATTGCTTCACCTACGTGTTTGCCGCGAATCAGGTCAGCGACCAATTGGGCTTTACGTGGCGAGATGCGGGAATACTTCAAGTGCGCTTGTGCTTCCATGCTATCATAACCTCCCTTCGGACTTTAATGTAAGGTCCGTTTAGCGTCTTGTTTTCTTGTCGTCAGCGGCGTGGCCTTTGTAAGTACGCGTCGGCGCGAACTCACCCAGTTTGTGTCCAACCATATCTTCCGTTACATAAACCGGTACATGCTTGCGACCGTCGTAAACGGCGAAAGTGTGTCCGATGAATTGCGGGAAAATCGTGGAACGTCTGGACCAAGTTTTGATAACGACTTTCTTTTCGGTTTCATTCAAAACTTCTACCTTTTTGAGCAGGTATCCGTCAATGAAAGGGCCTTTTTTAAGACTGCGTGTCATCGATTGTAGTCCTCCCTTCAGCTGGCTTGTTGCATAATCCTAGCCGGCGAAGCAATGCGGGATAAGCGCATTACTTCGTGCGGCGACGGATGATGTATTGATCCGAAGATTTGTTTTTCTTGCGCGTTTTGTAACCAAGTGTTGGCTTGCCCCATGGAGACAGCGGGGACTTACGTCCGATTGGAGCACGGCCTTCACCACCACCGTGTGGGTGATCGTTCGGGTTCATGACTACGCCGCGGACTTGAGGACGGTTGCCCAACCAACGGTTACGTCCTGCTTTACCGATCTTCACGAGTTCGTGGTCTTGGTTGCCTACCGAACCGATTGTAGCGCGGCAAACTTTCAGTACGCGACGAACTTCGCCCGAAGACAGACGGATCGATACGTAACGTTCTTCTTTACCCAGCAGTTGAGCTTCTGTGCCGGCTGCGCGGACCAATTGGCCGCCTTTGCCTGGTTTCAACTCAATGTTGTGGATAACTGTACCTACCGGAATGTTTTCCAGTGGCAGCGCGTTACCGATCTTAATGTCGGATTCAGGACCGGAGTAGATCGTATCGCCAACTTTCAGACCTTTAGGCGCGATGATGTAGCGTTTCTCGCCGTCCGCATAGTTGATCAGTGCGATGTTCGATGTCCGGTTAGGATCGTATTCGATCGTAGCAACGTGGCCTGGAATTCCATCTTTGGTACGTTTAAAGTCGATGATGCGGTATTTACGTTTGTGTCCGCCGCCGTGGTGACGAACCGTAATTTTACCTTGGTTGTTACGACCCGCTTTTTTGAAGAGCGGCGCCAGCAACGATTTTTCCGGCTGATTCGTTGTGATTTCTTCGAACGTCGACACGCTCATTGCGCGGCGGGCCGGGGATGTTGGTTTGTACTTTTTGATTGGCACGTTAGTTTCCCTCCTTACTCTGCAGATTCAAAGAATTCGAGCGATTTGCTTTCTGGAGTCAGCGTCACGATCGCTTTCTTCCACTCGCTCGTGTAACCGGAGTGACGGCCGTAACGTTTCGGCTTAGCCGGAACGCGCAGAACGTTAACTTTCAGCACTTTCACGCCGAAAATTGCTTCTACTGCCTTCTTCACTTCCGTTTTGTTAGCGCTCATTTGCACTTCAAACACGTATTTCGACTGACTCATTGCTTCAGCTGTACGTTCCGTAATAATCGGACGTTTGATAAGGTCGCGAGGATCTTTCATTATGCGAATACCTCCTGTACCTTCTGTACTGCGTCCTTCGTGATGATCAACTTATCATGCACGAGCACGTCAAGAACATTAATGCCGTCGGCTTGAACGAATTTCACGCCTGGGATGTTACGAGCGGACAGAGCTACGTTGTTATCATATTCCGGAGCCACTACCAGGGCTTTGCGGTCTACGTTCAACTTGCTCAGGATACCCGCGAATTCTTTTGTCTTCGGAGCATTCAGGCTCAGTGCATCCAGAACGATAATTTCGTTTGCGATGACTTTCGAAGACAGTGCCGATTTGATCGCCAGACGACGAACTTTTTTAGGCAGTTTGAAGGAGTAGCTGCGCGGAGTTGGTCCGAAGACAATACCGCCGCCTCTCCATTGTGGAGAACGGATGGAGCCTTGACGAGCACGTCCCGTACCTTTTTGTTTCCAAGGTTTACGACCGCCGCCACGAACTTCCGAACGTCCTTTAACTTTGTGCGTACCGGAGCGCAGCGATGCTTGTTGCATCACGACTGCCTGGTGAAGCACATGTCCGTTAGGATTAATTCCGAATACCGAATCACTCAGTTCGATTTCTCCAACTTCGCTACCTTCGATATTGAAAACTTTTACTGTAGGCATTTCATGTTCCTCCTTTCTGCTAAGGATTTATTATTTCTTCACCGATTCGCGAACTTTAACGAAGCCGTTTTTAGGACCCGGAATGGAGCCTTTAACCAACAGTACGTTGCGTTCCGCATCGACTCTTACGATTTCGAGGTTTTGAACAGTGATCGAGTCATGGCCCATATGTCCTGGCAGGCGTTTACCTTTCGGTACGCGGTTAGCCTGGATGGAACCCATCGAACCCGGTCTGCGGTGGTAACGCGAGCCGTGCGACATTGGTCCGCGGCTTTGTCCCCAACGCTTGATACTACCGGCGAAACCTTTACCTTTGGATACGCCGCTTACGTCGACGAATTGTCCTTCGGCAAACACGTCCGCTTTAAGCACTTGTCCAACCTCGTAGTTAGCGAGGTCAACACCGCGAAGTTCGCGAATGTAGCGCTTAGGTGCAGTGTCCGCTTTTTTAGCGTGACCTGCCTCCGGTTTGTTGGAACGGCTAGCTTTCTTGTCCGCGAAACCGATTTGTACCGCTTCATAACCGTCATTTTCCAGGTCTTTCTTCTGCAGAACCACGCATGGGCCTGCTTCGATAACCGTTACAGGAACGACGTTACCTTCAGCGGTGAACACTTGGGTCATACCCAGTTTTTTCCCTAAGATACCAGTCATGTTGACACCTCTTTTCATTTATGTCCTTATTCAGGAGTCTTACAGTTTGATTTCGATATCCACGCCGGACGGCAGGTCCAGACGCATCAACGCATCAACGGTTTGTGGAGTCGGGTTCACAATATCGATCAAACGCTTGTGTGTGCGTTGTTCGAATTGCTCACGCGAATCCTTGTATTTGTGCACCGCACGGAGAATGGTAATGATTTGTTTTTCAGTCGGCAGCGGGATCGGTCCGGAAACACCGGCACCCGAACGTTTTGCTGTTTCAACGATTTTCTCGGCAGATTGATCCAGAACTCTGTGATCATATGCTTTCAAACGAATACGGATTTTTTGCTTTGCCATTTCAAATTCCCTCCTTCTATCGCCCAATTTGGTATCGGACATACTCCGCGAAAATTTTCCGCTCACACCAACTATGGCAAAGGAGCCGGGTGTGTCGGTAACCTCTCGCATCATCGCAACGTCTCAGAACAACATTCATTATTATATAGAAGATGTTGAGACAATGCAACCCTTTTTTAAAATTACACAAAAAGAAAGCGAGGCCCTATCCCGACTTCGGGATGATGGCCCCGCCTCGCGCTTTCGTTTACAGTACATCGTTACTCGTTCCAGTACACTGTTGCTTTATTAAACGGGGTTAGCCGTTATTATTTTTGGATTGTTGCTACAGCACCGGCGCCTACTGTACGTCCGCCTTCACGAATAGAGAACTTAGTTCCTTCTTCGATAGCGATCGGAGCGATCAGGGATACAGTAACGGTGATGTTGTCGCCCGGCATTACCATTTCTGCGCCTTCTGGCAGGTTGATGATGCCCGTTACGTCAGTTGTACGGAAGTAGAACTGAGGACGGTATCCTGTGAAGAAAGGCTTGTGACGGCCACCTTCTTCTTTAGTCAGGACGTAGATTTGAGCTGTGAACTCAGTGTGCGGTTTAACCGAACCTGGTTTCGACAGAACTTGTCCACGCTCGATTTGAGTGCGGTCAACACCACGCAGCAGTGCGCCGATGTTGTCGCCGGCTTGAGCGGAATCCATCAGTTTACGGAACATTTCTACGCCCGTAACAACCGATTTCTTGGACTCTTCAGCGATACCAACGATTTCGACTTCGTCGCCGATCTTAACTGTACCGCGTTCGATACGGCCAGTTGCTACCGTACCACGGCCAGTGATCGAGAATACGTCCTCGACTGGCATCAGGAAAGGCTTCTCAGTGTCGCGCTCTGGAGTCGGGATGTACTCATCGATGATGTTGAACATTTCAACGATCTTTTGAGCCCATTCGCCTTCAGGGTTTTGCAGCGCTTCACGAGCGGAACCTTGGATGATTGGAGTGTCGTCGCCTGGGAAGTCATATTCGCTCAACAGGTCGCGTACTTCCATTTCAACCAGTTCCAGAAGTTCAGCGTCTTCAACCATGTCGCATTTGTTCAGGAATACGACGATGTAAGGAACGCCTACTTGACGGGACAGAAGGATGTGTTCGCGAGTTTGCGGCATTGGGCCGTCAGCTGCGGATACAACCAAGATCGCTCCGTCCATTTGCGCCGCGCCAGTGATCATGTTTTTAACATAGTCGGCGTGACCTGGGCAGTCTACGTGTGCGTAGTGACGAGCTGGAGTTTCGTATTCGACGTGTGCCGTCGAGATCGTGATACCACGTTCTCTTTCTTCCGGAGCCTTATCGATTTGGTCAAACGCGATTGCAGCACCACCATAAGTCTTCGACAGAACAGTTGTGATTGCAGCAGTCAGAGTTGTTTTACCATGGTCGACGTGACCGATAGTACCAATGTTAACGTGCGGCTTATTACGCTCAAATTTAGCTTTTGCCATTTGAAACAGTTCCTCCTTAATGTAGAAAAATTATTGGGTTAAAATCAATCCGGATGATGAAGTCCCGTAAGATTCGATCATCCGGCGGTGAAAACGAGGATTACTCCCCTGCTTTCGTTTTCGATACGATTTCTTCAGCGATGCTCTTCGGAACTTCTTCATAATGAGAAAGCTCCATCGAGAATACGCCGCGTCCTTGCGTACCCGAACGCAGAGTCGTCGAGTATCCGAACATTTCGGAGAGAGGTACCTTCGCACGGATGATTTGAGCACCGCTGCGGGAATCCATACCTTCGATACGGCCGCGGCGAGAGTTCAGCATACCCATAACGTCGCCCATGTACTCCTCAGGCACGGTTACTTCGACTTTCATGATTGGCTCAAGCAGGACAGGCTTACACTTTTCTTTCGCTGCTTTAAGCGCCATCGAACCGGCGATTTTGAACGCCATTTCGTTGGAGTCGACATCGTGGTACGAGCCGTCTACAATCGTTGCTTTGACGTCAACCAGCGGGAAGCCCGCGATAACGCCGCTCTTCATTTGTTCTTCGATACCCGCAAGTGCCGGTTGGATGTATTCGCGCGGAACGGAACCACCGACAACCTTGCTCTCGAACTGGCTGCCCGTGCCCGGTTCCAGCGGTTCGAACTCAACCCATACGTGACCGTATTGACCGCGGCCACCGGATTGACGAACGAATTTGCCTTCTACGCGAGCCGGTTGACGGAAAGTCTCACGGTAAGCAACCTGTGGTTTACCCACGTTGGTTTCTACCTTAAACTCACGACGCATCCGGTCGATAATGATATCAAGGTGGAGTTCGCCCATACCTGCCAGAATGGTCTGGCCTGTTTCTTCGTCCGTATGAGCACGAAGGGTTGGATCTTCCTCGGTGAGCTTGCCCAGAGCCACGCCCATCTTATCTTGGTCAGCCTTGGTTTTCGGCTCAACCGCGATTTCGATAACCGGGTCAGGGAAGTTCATCGATTCCAGAATAACCGGGTTCTTCTCATCACACAGTGTATCACCTGTGCCCGTATCTTTCAAACCAACCGCTGCCGCGATATCGCCCGAATAAACGATGCTGATTTCTTGGCGGCTGTTAGCGTGCATTTGCAGGATACGACCGATCCGCTCACGTTTGCCTTTCGATGCATTCAGCACGTACGAACCGGATTGAAGCGTGCCGGAGTACACGCGGAAGAACGTAAGTTTACCCACGTAAGGGTCTGTCATGATTTTGAAAGCAAGCGCGGAGAACGGCTCTTCATCCGAAGAATGACGAACAGCTTCCGTACCGTCTTCCAGCGTACCCATGATTGCAGGAACGTCTGTTGGAGCTGGCAGATAATCAACAACTGCGTCCAGCATCAGCTGAATGCCTTTGTTTTTGTAAGAAGATCCACAGATAACCGGGAAAATCTTAACATCGACGACGCCTTTACGCAGGCCGGCTTTGATCTCGTCAACCGTGAGTTCTTCGCCTTCCAGGTATTTCATCATCAATTCTTCGTCCAGTTCCGCAACTTTCTCGATCAAAGTAGAACGAAGTTCTTCGACTTGAGCCAGATATTCTTCCGGAATGTCGACAACTTCGATGTTTTGACCCAGATCGTCTTTGTACATGTGAGCTTTTTGCTCAACAAGGTCAATGATACCGGCAAAATCGTTTTCAGCGCCGATCGGCAGTTGAATCGCTACCGCATTGGCTTGAAGACGTTCGCCCATATCTTTAACAACGTTAAGGAAGTCCGCACCGATAATGTCCATTTTGTTGACGTATGCGATCCGAGGAACGCCGTAACGGTCAGCCTGTCTCCATACGGTTTCAGACTGAGGTTCGACACCTTCTTTGGCACTGAATACGCCTACTGCCCCGTCCAATACACGAAGGGAACGTTCAACTTCAACCGTGAAGTCAACGTGTCCCGGGGTATCAATGATATTGACGCGGTAACCGTGCCATTGAGCGGTCGTAGCAGCGGAAGTGATTGTGATTCCGCGCTCCTGCTCCTGCTCCATCCAGTCCATCGTCGCTGCGCCATCGTGTACTTCACCGATTTTGTGCGTGATGCCCGTGTAGAACAGAATCCGTTCAGTAGTCGTTGTTTTACCAGCGTCAATATGCGCCATGATACCGATGTTACGTGTATTTTTCAAGGAGAATTCTCTTGTCATGAATGGGAATCTCCCTTCAAAATTCAATATTGGTTACTAAGCCGAAATCCTACCAGCGGTAGTGAGCAAACGCTTTGTTCGCTTCAGCCATTTTGTGCGTGTCTTCGCGTTTCTTCACGGATGCACCAGTGTTGTTCGATGCATCGATGATTTCAGCCGCCAGACGCTCTTCCATTGTCTTCTCGCCGCGGTTGCGGGAGTAGTTAACGAGCCAACGGAGACCGAGAGCTGTACGTCTTTCTGGCTTAACTTCGATCGGCACTTGATAGTTCGCACCGCCTACACGGCGAGCTTTAACTTCAAGAACTGGCATGATGTTTTTGATTGCAGCTTCAAATACTTCCATCGGGTCATTGCCCGTACGTTCCTGAATCAATTTGAACGAGTTGTAAAGGATGTTTTGAGCTACACCGCGTTTTCCGTCGATCATGATGCGGTTGATCAGACGAGTAACCAGTTTGCTATTGTACACCGGATCCGGCAGTACGTCTCTTTTGGTAACTGGACCTTTGCGTGGCATGGATATCCCCCTTTCTCCGATAGTTGAACGCCCTCAGGCGCTCAAATTAATTTTTCTTTTCTTTTGGACGCTTAGCGCCGTATTTCGAACGGGCTTGCATACGTCCGTTTACGCCTGCAGTATCAAGAGCACCGCGAACGATATGGTAACGTACACCCGCCAAGTCCTTTACGCGACCTCCGCGAACCAGCACTACGCTGTGTTCTTGCAGGTTGTGTCCGATACCCGGAATGTAAGCAGTCACCTCGATACGGTTCGTCAGACGAACACGGGCATACTTACGAAGCGCGGAGTTAGGTTTACGTGGAGTCATTGTACCTACACGAGTGCAGACACCGCGTTTTTGCGGAGCGCTCAGGTTTGTTTCTTCACGTTTCAGTGCGTTGAAACCCTTTTGCAGTGCTGGGGATTTCGACTTCACGACTTTCGCTTGACGTCCTTTGCGGACGAGTTGGTTAATAGTTGGCATTGTCATTGCCACCCCCTTCCCATAATGGTAAACATCCTTGTTACAAACCGTTCCCTCAAGCCCACAGAGCCAGGTGGTTCATAAAAGAACAAATGAAAGTTTTTGCCCCAAGCGCTTAACGCTCCTGAAACAAAAACGTTCTCACACAGTTATGTCTTTCTCACTTCAGAACCGCAACCATCGCCGCGCCGACTTCGATTCCGCATGCCTTGCCAAGCTCTCGCATGGTTTCGACCTCGGTGATCTTCACGCCGGACTTCACGCACAACGATGTGATCTTTGCGATCATCCGCTGGTCTGCGTCCATGGCTACATAAACTTCAGAAGCTTCTCCAAGTTCAACCGCTCGCACGGTTTGCTTGGTGCCGATTTTAACATGAGCATCCTGAAGTCCTTTATCATTAGACATTCGGCATATCCTCCAAAAGACAGGATTATAACAACCTGCTCACGCACCTTTGCTATATTAGCACTTGGCAGAACAGTATGTCAAGCACAGAATGCAGGGTTTCCAGAAAGATTTCTCTTTCCTTCCACCCCGTTTCCGTTGCTACGTAACGACTTACTCAGTCGTTACGGGCTCCAAAGATTCTTCTCCGCTATCCGCGCCTTCCGGCTCTTCGAAGCGGATGTTGCGATAACGGCTCATACCTGTACCGGCAGGGATAAGCTTGCCGATCAGTACGTTTTCTTTCAGGCCGAGCAATTGGTCGACTTTGCCTTTGATCGCTGCGTCGGTAAGCACGCGCGTTGTTTCCTGGAAGGATGCTGCCGACAAGAACGAATCGGTTTCCAGCGACGCTTTCGTGATACCCAGCAGGATCGGTTTGGCCACAGCCGGATCCTTACCGCTCAGGATGACTTCTTTATTCGCCTTCTCGTATTCGTGCATTTCCACGAACGAGCCTGGCAGCAGCGTCGTATCGCCCGCATCGACGATGCGGATTTTGCGCAGCATCTGACGAATCATGACTTCGACGTGCTTATCGTTAATTTCTACGCCCTGGTTCCGGTATACGCGCTGAACTTCCTGAAGGATGTAGTTCTGCACGCCGCGGATGCCTTTGATGCGCAGCATTTCTTTAGGGTCGATCGAACCGTCAGTCAATTCGTCCCCTGCTTCAATGGTCATGCCTTCGCGAACGCGCAGACGGGAACCATAAGTAACAGCGTACGTTTTGCTTTCAGCCTCGCCTTGAACTTCGATTTCGCGACGATCTTTCGTTTCGCGAATCTCTTTCACGACGCCGTCGATTTCGCTGATCGTGGCCTGACCTTTAGGGTTACGGGCCTCGAACAACTCCTGGATACGCGGCAAACCTTGCGTGATGTCGTCGCCGGCAACGCCGCCGGTGTGGAACGTACGCATCGTGAGCTGGGTTCCCGGTTCTCCGATCGATTGGGCAGCGATGATGCCGACTGCTTCGCCGATTTCGACGTGTTTACCCGTAGCCAAGTTACGTCCGTAGCACTTTTTGCAGACGCCATGACGCGCGCGGCAGCTGAGTACGGAACGAATTTGGAGTTTTTCTACGCCGGCTTTAACGATTTCTTCGGCTTTGTCCGAAGTAATCAGTTCATTGCGACGCGCAATGATTTCATTCGTTTCCGGATGACGAACGGTTTCGAAGCAGTAACGGCCTTCGATACGGTCGTACAGATCTTCGATAACTTCTTTACCATCCTGGATACGGCTGACCATGAAGCCTTTGTCTGTTCCGCAGTCGTCTTCGCGAACGATAACGTCCTGGGCTACGTCGACCAGACGACGGGTCAGGTAACCCGAGTCGGCGGTACGAAGCGCGGTATCGGCCAGACCTTTACGCGCACCGTGCGTAGACAGGAAGTATTCGAGGACCGTCAGGCCTTCGCGGAAGTTCGACTTGATCGGAAGTTCGATGATTCGTCCCGACGGGTTGGCCATCAGACCGCGCATGCCGCCCAGCTGGGTGATCTGCGATTTGTTACCGCGGGCTTTGGAATCGACCATAAGCATGATGGAATTATAACGATCCATGGACTTCATCAGAATGTCACTGATTTGATCCTTGGCGTGCGACCAGATTTCGATAACACGGTCATACCGTTCTTCGTTGGTAATCAGACCGCGGCGATACTGATTCGTAATCACCGAAACCTTTTTATCCGACTCTTCCATCAGCGCTTTTTTCTCCGGCGGAACGACGACGTCAGATACAGCTACGGTTACGCCCGAACGAGTCGAGTACGTGAAGCCGAGCTGCTTGATTTCGTCGAGGATCATAGAGGTTTGAGTCGTCTGGTACACTTCGAAGCAACGTCCGATAATGTCTCCCAGATACTCTTTGCCGATCCCCTTCGTTTGCGGAGCGTTCATGATGCGGTCGGTGACGTTCTCCCCTTTTTCATAGATGAAGAAGTCTTCGGCCACGCCGTCGAACAGGTTCGCGCGAGTTGCATCGTTGATATACGGGAAGCTTGCCGGGAAAATCTCGTTAAAGATAATCCGACCTACCGTCGTAATCAGCATTGCATCTTGCTGCTTATCGGTGAAGCTTGTTTTATTGAGAGCTTTAACCGGAATCGCCACGCGAGCGTGGAGTTCGGCCGTGCCGCGCTGATAAGCGGACACCGCTTCGTTGATGTTGCGCAAAATCATGCCTGCGCCCTTTGCTTGGTTGTTGTCCATCGTCAGGTAATACGTTCCGAGGACCATATCCTGCGAAGGAGTAACGACCGGCTTGCCGTCTTTCGGGTTCAGGATGTTACCGGAAGCGAGCATCAGGATGCGTGCTTCGGCTTGCGCTTCCGCGGACAGCGGAACGTGCACGGCCATTTGGTCGCCGTCGAAGTCGGCATTGTACGCCGTACATACGAGCGGGTGAAGGCGGATGGCTTTGCCTTCGACCAAGATCGGTTCGAACGCCTGGATACCGAGACGGTGAAGCGTAGGGGCACGGTTCAACAGAACCGGATGCTCCTTGATCACTTCTTCGAGTACATCCCAAACTTCAGCGCTTACGCGCTCAACTTTGCGTTTTGCACTCTTGATATTGTGAGCAAGGCCTTTGTTGACCAGTTCTTTCATCACGAAAGGCTTGAACAGTTCCAGCGCCATTTCCTTCGGAAGACCGCATTGGTACATTTTCAGGTTCGGACCTACGACGATAACGGAACGGCCGGAATAGTCGACCCGTTTACCGAGCAAGTTCTGACGGAAACGCCCTTGTTTACCTTTAAGCATATGGCTGAGGGATTTGAGCGGACGGTTACCCGGACCCGTAACAGGACGGCCGCGACGGCCGTTGTCGATCAGGGCGTCTACCGCTTCCTGCAGCATGCGCTTTTCGTTTTGGACGATGATGTCCGGTGCTCCCAGATCAAGCAGTCTTTTCAGACGGTTGTTCCGGTTGATCACGCGACGGTACAAATCGTTCAAGTCGGACGTCGCGAAACGGCCGCCGTCGAGCTGTACCATCGGGCGCAGTTCCGGCGGGATAACCGGAAGCACGTCGAGAATCATCCAGTCCGGATTGTTACCCGAGCTCTTGAATGCTTCGATGACTTCCAGGCGTTTGATCGCCCGGCTTCTGCGTTGTCCCTGCGTAGTACGGAGTTCCTCTTTGAGGAACTCCAATTCTTTATCGATATCCATGTCCTGAAGAAGTTTTTTGACGGCTTCAGCACCCATGCCGGCTTGGAATCCGTAACCGTATTTTTCACGGTAGCTGCGGTATTCTTTTTCCGACAGGAGTTGTTTTCTTTCCAAAGGCGTTTCGCCCGGATCGGTTACGACATAAGAAGCGAAGTAAATGACTTCTTCGAGCGAGCGCGGCGACATGTCCAGCGCCAGACCCATACGGCTCGGAATTCCTTTGAAGTACCAAATGTGGGAAACCGGAGCGGCGAGCTCGATATGGCCCATCCGTTCGCGGCGAACTTTTGCACGGGTAACTTCAACGCCGCAGCGATCGCAGACAACGCCTTTGTAACGTACCCGTTTGTATTTGCCGCAATGGCATTCCCAGTCTTTGGTCGGTCCGAAGATCTTTTCGCAGAAAAGACCTTCTTTCTCCGGTTTGAGCGTACGATAGTTGATCGTTTCCGGCTTTTTGACTTCGCCACGGGACCAAGAACGAATCTTGTCCGGCGAAGCGAGCCCGATCTTGATAAACTCGAAGTTGTTTACATCCAACAAGGAGCAACCCTCCCTATATGCGGTTCCTGATTTTTAAAACTTATTGTTCCGCGCCGACTTCCGAACCCTCAAGGTTGAGGCCCAGCTTATCGCCGCCGGTCGGTTCTTCCTCGTCATCCAGTTCCTTCATTTCGATCTCGTTCTCGTCTTCACCCAGGATTTTGACGTCCATACCCAAGCTTTGCAGCTCTTTGATCAAGACTTTGAACGCTTCCGGTACGCCCGGTTCCGGCACGTTCTCGCCCTTGACGATCGATTCGTACGTTTTCACGCGACCAACCACGTCATCGGACTTCACGGTCAGGATTTCTTGCAAAGTATAGGCTGCGCCGTAGGCTTCAAGCGCCCATACTTCCATCTCGCCGAAACGTTGTCCGCCGAACTGGGCTTTACCACCCAGCGGCTGCTGCGTAACGAGCGAGTAAGGACCCGTCGAACGGGCGTGGATCTTATCGTCGACCATGTGCGCAAGTTTGATCATGTGCATGACGCCGACCGTGACTTCACGCTCGAAGCGTTCGCCGGTACGTCCGTCGTACAGCACGGTCTTGCCGTTACGCTGCATGCCGGCTTCTTCCATCGTATCGAATACGTCGTACTCGTTTGCTCCGTCGAATACCGGAGTCGCGACGTGGATGCCGAGACGCTGCGCTGCCATACCCAGATGGACTTCCAGAATTTGTCCGATGTTCATCCGCGAAGGTACGCCCAGCGGGTTCAGTACGATCTGAACCGGCGTGCCGTCCGGCAGGAACGGCATATCTTCTTCCGGCATGATACGCGATACGACACCTTTGTTACCGTGACGTCCCGCCATCTTGTCGCCTTGGGAGATTTTACGTTTCTGCGCGATATAAACACGTACAAGCTGATTAACGCCCGGTGGCAGCTCGTCGCCGTTTTCACGCGTGAAGACTTTGACGTCCACAACGATACCGTCGGTACCGTGAGGTACCCGCAGGGAAGTATCGCGAACTTCGCGAGCCTTCTCGCCGAAGATCGCATGGAGCAGACGTTCTTCCGCAGTCAGTTCGGTAACACCCTTAGGCGTGACTTTACCAACCAGGATGTCGCCGGCAGCGATTTCCGCGCCGATGCGGATAATACCGCGATCGTCGAGGTTCTTCAGCGCTTCTTCGCCGACATTCGGAATGTCGCGCGTGATTTCTTCAGGCCCCAGCTTCGTGTCGCGCGCGTCGGATTCGTATTCTTCGATGTGAATCGAAGTGTATACGTCTTCCTTGACGAGTTTTTCACTCAGCAGGATGGCATCCTCGTAGTTGTAACCTTCCCAAGTCATGAAGGCCACGACGACGTTACGGCCCAGAGCCAATTCGCCCATTTCGGTCGAAGGGCCATCTGCCAGGATGTCGCCTTTTTTCACGATATCACCCGCGCGAACGATAGGACGTTGGTTGATGCACGTACCTTGGTTCGAACGCATGAATTTGTGTAATTTATAAGTGACCAAGTCGCCTTTGACTTCTTGGCCGTCGACGTTCTCAACGCGGCGCAGCGTAATTTCGCTGGCTGTCGAACGTTCGATGTAACCGTCATGTTTCGCTACGATACATACGCCGGAGTCCTTCGCCGATTTGTGTTCCATGCCGGTACCTACGAGAGGTGCCTTAGGAATCAGCAGAGGCACGGCCTGACGCTGCATGTTCGATCCCATCAGTGCGCGGTTGGAGTCATCGTTCTCAAGGAACGGAATGAGCGCCGTCGCGACTGATACGACCTGTTTCGGCGAAACGTCCATGTAGTCGACGCGATCACTCGGCATTGGCAGGATGTTGTCGGCCTGTTTGTTGTAACGAACGATAACCATGTCATCCGCGAAGGCATCATCTTCAGTCAGCTGGGCGTTTGCCTGAGCGACTACGTAGTTGTCTTCTTCATCGGCTGTCAGGTAATCGATATGCTCGGTCACTTTGTTCGTCTTCGGATCGACGCGACGATACGGCGCTTCGATGAATCCGTACTCGTTAATCCGCGCAAAGGTGGACAAGGAGTTGATCAGACCGATGTTCGGTCCTTCCGGTGTCTCGATCGGGCACATCCGGCCATAGTGACTGGCGTGAACGTCTCGAACTTCGAAACCTGCGCGTTCGCGCGTCAAACCGCCGGGTCCGAGTGCGGACAGACGACGTTTGTGCGTCAGTTCGGCCAGAGGGTTCGTCTGGTCCATGAACTGGGAGAGCTGCGAACTGCCGAAGAACTCCTTAATGGATGCGATAACCGGACGAATGTTGATTAAAGCCTGAGGCGTGATCACGTTCGAATCCTGGATCGACATCCGCTCGCGCACAACGCGCTCCATGCGGGACAGACCGATACGGAATTGGTTTTGCAGCAATTCGCCTACGGAACGCAGACGACGGTTACCCAAGTGGTCGATGTCGTCCGTGTCGCCGATGCCATGCAGCAGGTCGATGAAGTAACTCACCGATGCGATGACGTCAGCAGGCGTGATGTTTTTAACCGACTTGTCGATCAGACCGTTGGCGATGACTTTAACGACTTTGCCGTCTTCGATCGGAGAGAACACGTCGATCGATTGCATAGGAATATCGTTGGCTTCAAGCACGCCGCCGGCAACATGATACGTCTTGACGCTGTGTTCGCTCTCCAGGTAAGGCAGAATCTCGTCGAGGAGACGACGGTCTACCATTTGGCCCGCTTCCGCGATGATTTCACCGGTTACGGTGTCAATCAGCGTTTCGGCAAGCTTCTGGTTGAACAAACGGTTCTTGATATGAAGCTTTTTGTTGATCTTGTAACGACCTACATTGGCGAGATCATATCTCTTCGGGTCGAAGAAGCGAGCAATCAGCAAGCTTTTCGCATTATCCAGTGTAGGAGGCTCGCCCGGACGCAGACGCTCGTAGATCTCGATCAGAGCTTTCTCTGTCGAATCCGTGTTGTCTTTGTCGAGGGTGTTGCGGATATACTCGTCATTGCCGAGCAAATCCAGAATTTCGGCATCGCTGCCGAAACCAAGTGCACGCAGCAGTACCGTTACCGGAATTTTCCGGGTACGGTCGATTCGAACGTAAATGATGTCTTTCGCGTCCGTCTCAAGTTCAAGCCATGCACCGCGGTTCGGGATTACAGTTGCGCTATATGCTTTCTTTCCGTTTTTGTCCACTTTATTATTGAAGTAGACGCTTGGAGAGCGAACCAACTGACTGACAATAACCCGTTCCGCACCGTTTATGATGAACGTACCGGTTTCGGTCATCAGCGGGAAGTCGCCCATAAATACTTCCTGCTCTTTGACTTCGCCCGTTTCCTTGTTAATCAGGCGGACTTTCACACGAAGCGGTGCCGCGTAAGTTACATCACGCTCTTTGGCATCGTCTGTCGTGTATTTCGGCTCCCCGAGGCTGTAATCGATAAATTCCAGAATCAGATTTCCGGTAAAGTCCTGGATTGGCGAAATGTCGTGGAACATTTCCCGAAGGCCTTCCTCCAGGAACCATTCATACGATTTCTGTTGAATCTCGATCAGATTCGGAACTTCGAGCACCTCATGAATCCGCGAATAACTCCGCCGAGTGCGTCGACCATATCGAACAAGATGTCCCGTCAACTATACTCACCCCTCAATGTCTACTCAACTTTAGGCACTTTTTGGATGAAAAATGCCGAGTTTAAAAATTCCATTGCAGCCCTTACTTTGAATCACGTATAATGAATTCAAAACGAGCATGCCCCTTACATGCAGAAAAGCCCTTATCGAGTTATTCGAAAAAAGAGCGGCGCAAGAACGGGTCATAAACCAAACTTTGCAAAATAAAACGTCGCTGCATGTCTTTCACACTGTCGTCGAAAAACCCAAGATAAAGCCGCAACTGCACATCAAAATATGAAGCCCCAAACAAAACCGCACTTCCTTTGCTGTTTTGCGGAGCCACTCACCATTTTAATATGCTAAAGCCACGTAGGGCATTCTATACTGACATTTTATAACTATAACACGGCCAAACTCGCAGGTCAACCCCACTTTGCTATTTTCTCAAAAAGTTCGTTTTCTGCACTAAAGACTTTTTAACGCCTTGTAAATTCGATATCCTTTATCCTTCGTAACCTCATCCACCTGTTCAAACAATTCTTCAAGTTTCGCTTTTGCCGAAGGCGCTCCCTGCTTTTTCTGAATAACGATCCACAGCGAACCTCCAGGCTTCAAGCATGCGCTTGCCTGTTCAAACAGTCGATGCACCGTCTCTTTTCCCGCACGGATCGGAGGGTTACTGATAATAACATCAAATCGTTCCTGCGATACGGCCTCAAGCAAATCGCTTTGCACGGCTTTTGCCTGCGGTACGCCATTGGCTGCTGCATTCTCGCGCGCCAGCTCAATCGCCCGTTCATTCACATCCAGCATCATAATACTTGTCGCACCCAAAATTCCTGCCGCAATACCGATGGGTCCATATCCGCAACCAACATCCAGTACAGAAGCTTTTTCCGGAATTTCCAATGCGTCAATAAGCACTCGGCTACCGTAATCGAGTCCGCTTTTGGAAAAGACACCGGCATCCGTCACCAATCGAACCTTCTTGCCACGCAGTTCAACTTCAATCGTTCTACGATCATGTTCGGCGGTAGGGCGGTTCGTATAGTAATGATCCGACATTTGCTTCAACCCCTTTATCATCGATCGAAGACTTACGCGCTTTTCACGAGTTTTCGAGAAACGCACCAAATAAGAGAAAAGACCCCCGAAGCAGGATAACTTCGAGGGTCTGCCCTGTGTAATTCTTTATTGAAAAGAAATTACTTAACTTCTACTGCAGCGCCAGCTTCTTCAAGCTTAGCTTTGATCGACTCAGCGTCTTCTTTAGAAGTTTTTTCTTTGATTGCTTTTGGAGCGTTGTCTACAACTTCTTTCGCTTCTTTCAGGCCAAGACCTGTGATTTCGCGAACAGCTTTGATAACGTTGATCTTCGAAGCGCCAGCGCTTGTCAGGATAACGTCGAACTCGGATTGTTCAGCTTCTGCTGCTACTGCGCCGCCTGCTGCTGCTACTGGAGCTGCTGCAGTTACGCCGAATTCTTCTTCGATTGCTTTAACCAGGTCGTTCAGTTCCAATACAGTCATGCCTTTGATGGCTTCAAGGATTTGCTCGTTGCTCATGATTGAACCTCCATTTGGGTATGTGGGATCAGCCGGTTAAGGCTGTCGATTTTGTGAAACGGGATAAAACGTTGTGCCTAAGATCGTTAAGCGATCTTACGCAGATTGTTGCTCGTCTTTGTCTGCAACGGCTTTGACTGCCAGCGCGAAATTGCGAACTGGAGCTTGAAGCACGCTGAGAAGCATCGACAGCAAACCTTCGCGGGAAGGCAGGGAAGCCAGTGCTTTCAGTTCGTCGGCACTTACTACGCGTCCTTCTACTACGCCGCCTTTAAGTTCCAGAGCGTCGTTCGTTTTTGCGAAGTCGTTCAGGATTTTAGCAGGCGTGACAGCGTCTTCCGTACCGAATGCGATAGCAGTCGGGCCAGCAAGAACAGCGTCAAGGTCGCTAAGTTCAGCAGCGGCAGTTGCGCGGCGAACCAACGAGTTTTTCAGAACCTGGAACTCGATGCCCGCTTCGCGAAGCTGTTTACGCAGCTCGGTAACTTGAGCAACGTTCAGACCACGATAGTCGACAACCACGGTCGATACGCTTTCGCGCAGTTTACCAGCGATTACGTCTACCGACTCTTGTTTGGATTGAATCACTTTTGCGTTAGCCAAATCGTACACCTCCTGTTGAATTCGAGTGAAACGCCGGACCGCCGCAGCGGACGATTCGGTCGCCTCCACTTTTGCCACATTCAAGTAAACTTAACGTGCGGCGCATGCAATAAGAAAAGCCTCCGCAGAAGACGAAGGCTTGACGAATCAGCAAAGCTGAAATTCTATCACACACCTCGGTAGGAAATTAAGCTCGAAAGCACCTACTGTCTACGGTAAGCATATTCAAATTTACCAGACCGTTCAAAGAACGGAATGAAACAGCTTCTACAGTTTATCTAAAAGGTTAACGTAAGTCAACACTTTTTTATTATCTGTACGAAGTTGTATTAACGCGAACGCTCGGTCCCATCGTTGCGGACATAGCTACGCCTTTCAGATAAACGCCTTTTGCAGCAGCTGGCTTAGCACGGTTCAGCGCGTCCATCAGTGCTTTCAGGTTTTCGTTCAACTGATCCTCACTGAACGACGCTTTGCCGATCGGTGCATGGATTTGGCCTGCTTTGTCCAGACGGTATTCGATTTTACCAGCCTTGATTTCTTGAACGGCTTTGGTAACGTCGAAAGTAACTGTACCTGCTTTAGGGTTAGGCATGAGGCCTTTACCACCGAGCAGACGGCCCAGTTTACCGACTTCGCTCATCATGTCAGGCGTCGCTACGCAGACGTCAAACTCGAACCAACCTTGTTGGATCTTGTTGATCATGTCCTGATCGCCTACGAAGTCCGCTCCGGCAGCTTCCGCTTCCTTCGCTTTTTCGCCTTTTGCAAATACCAGTACGCGTTGCGTTTTGCCCGTGCCGTGTGGCAGGACAACGACGCCGCGAACGGCTTGGTCTTGTTTACGCGGGTCTACGCCCAGACGTACTGCTGCTTCGACGGTTTCGTCGAATTTAGCTGTTGCAGTCTTTTTAACGAGACTTACAGCTTCAGCCGGTTCGTAAGTTGCTTCGCTGTCGAACAGCTTGGCAGCTTCTACGTATTTCTTACCGTGTTTAGCCATTGTGTATTCCTCCTTTGTGGTGTTAGCGGGTAACCCTCCCACATTATGCCGCACTTCCTGATGAGGCTCGGCTTTGGACGATGGTCAAGAACTAGTCTTGAATCGTGATGCCCATACTGCGAGCAGTACCTTCGACCATGCGCATAGCGGACTCTACGTTCGCAGCGTTAAGGTCAGGCATTTTTTGTTCAGCGATTTGACGAACTGTATCGCGGTTAACCGTTGCAACTTTCTTTTTGTTCGGTTCGCCCGAACCTTTCTCGATCTTCGCAGCGACGCGCAGAAGAACTGCAGCCGGCGGAGTTTTCGTGATGAAAGTGAAAGAACGGTCTTCAAATACGGAGATCTCGACCGGAATGATCAGACCTGCTTGATCCGCTGTGCGAGCATTGAATTCTTTACAGAATGCCATGATGTTCACACCTGCTTGACCCAATGCTGGACCTACTGGAGGCGCCGGGTTGGCTTTACCTGCAGGAATTTGAAGTTTCACCATTTTAATAACTTTCTTTGCCATTGAGAAACACCTCCTTGCGTTAATTAAATCTTCTCGACTTGCGTGTAATCCAATTCGAGCGGCGTTTCGCGCCCGAACATGTTGACGTGAACCTTCAGCTTGCTTTTCTCGAGCAGAATTTCTTCCACCGTTCCGACAAAGTTAGCAAAAGGACCCACTTTGATGCGCACGGATTCCTTCAGATCGAATTCGATCTTCGGTTTCGGTTCGGACATGCCCATATGCTTCAGAATTTGTTCTACCTCTTCTGGAAGCAAGGCTGTCGGCTTGGAACCGGAACCCGTTGAACCTACGAATCCCGTGACGCCAGGCGTGTTGCGAACAACATACCAAGAATCATCGGTCTGGATCATTTCCACCAAGACGTAACCCGGATAGACCTTACGCATGACGGTCTTTTTCTTACCGTCTTTGTCGACCACTTCTTCTTCCATAGGAACAAGAACCCGGAAAATCTTGTCTTCCATGCCCATCGATTCTACGCGTTTTTCCAAATTGGCTTTGACTTTGTTCTCATACCCGGAATAGGTATGAACGACGTACCATCTTTTTTCCATATCAAGCCACCTACAGGCCTTTCCTTAAATTATCGCTTCAATCGCATAGGAGAGTCCGATGTCGATTACCCAAAAGAATACAGCCATCACAACAATCGTTCCCAAAACAACAAGCGTGTAATTGGTCAGTTCTTTGCGATTGGGCCAGCGAACCTTTTTAAGTTCAGCCCAGCTTTCAGAGAAAAAGGAAAACATAGACTTGAAGCTTTTTTTCACGCCCATGACACCTCCAACTAACTATCTGGTCTCACGATGAGGAGTTTGCGAGTTACAGTACTTGCAATACTTCTTCATCTCCATGCGGTCAGGGTGATTACGTTTGTTTTTCATCGTTGTATAGTTGCGCTGTTTGCATTCTGTGCACGCCAACGTGATAATAACCCGCATAGATTTACACCTCCCGAAGATATCCTTCAATCAAGAAGAACTCGTATTGAGCCTAAAATCATGATTTTAGGCCTACCTAAAACACTTTAGCATAGCCGGTATAGGCTGTCAACGAAAAACTACAGCAACTTGGCCGCGCGTTTCGTGTTCCTCTTTTACGGTCTGTGTGCCCCAAAAAGAAAAAGACTCCGACCTCGGAGCCTTTTCCGCCCCGTTTCGAAGGCGTTTCCTCTGTATATGTAACTCGGTGCGCGGGCAACCGTTTCAAACCTGGTCCCGGACTTCCAAATAACGTTCCAACTTGCGTTTGACCCTCTGAAGGGCGTTGTCGATCGACTTGACATGCCTGCGTAGATCAACGGCAATCTCCTGATAGGATCGTCCGTCCAAATACAACATCAACACCTGACGTTCCAACTCGCTTAAAATTTCCGACATTTTGTCTTCCAGTCCGCTAAACTCTTCCCGGTTGATAATCAACTCTTCCGGGTCCGATGCCTGCGATACGCAGATGACATCGAGCAGCGTACGATCCGAATCCTCTTCGTAAATCGGCTTATCCAACGACACGTACGAATTCAGCGGAATATGCTTCTGCCGAGTCGCGGTCTTGATCGCGGTAATAATCTGACGCGTGATGCAGAGCTCGGCAAAGGCTTTGAACGAAGCCAGCTTATCGCCCCTGAAATCGCGGATCGCCTTATACAGGCCGATCATGCCTTCCTGGATGATATCTTCGCGATCCGCGCCGATGAGGAAATACGACCGCGCCTTCGCCCGGACGAAATTCCGATACTTGTTGATCAGATATTCCAGTGCCTCGCTATCGCCGACACGAACCGCTTCCACGAGTTCTTCGTCGCTTTGGAAATCGTAAGGTGAAACGATGACGTCTTTGAGATCTACACTCACCAGCAATCCCTCCGGCCGCGGCGCAAGTTTCGAGCCTGTTGTAAAAGTTAGCCTCAGTATATATTATGTCACCTAACACCGTCAACCGCATAACGCCCAAAAGAGGGTCATAGTGCCGAATAATTCCTTTTTGTACACCGAGTTGTAAAAAAACGCTTACTTTCGCGACATATCGGCATATTGACCGCGTCGGGACGCGGCCGACGCATGCGCCGATTCATTGCCGCCGCCAGCGTTCGAATAACCGAAGCTGCTCGGGCGTCAGCTTGCCGTCAATGGTGTTTCGGCTGCCCCGCTGCGCCTGTTCGGCAATTCGTTTTTCGATCTCGCGCTCGCTTTGTTCCACTTCCGTCAACAGCTCAAGCGCAGGCATTCGCAGCGCGCCCTGCGCAAAAGCCACGCTTTGCTCCACAAAATCGCTCGTTGCCACGTATACGCTGCGCCGTTTGCCTTTGAGCTGCGCGGCAAAACGCTCGACCGCTTCGTCCGCCGTCTCTTTTTCCTTCGTAAAGTAGACTTCGACCTTCCCCTGCTCGAACGACTTGCCTTTGCCGGGAACCCGGTAAGCGTCGAACACCGCAATGACCCGGCGTCCCGTGAACGCTTGATAGTCCGCAAGGCGCTCAAGCAATCGGTCGCGCGCCTGATTCATATCGATTTGCGACAGCGAGGCCAGTTCGGGCCACGCTCCGATCATGTTGTAGCCGTCCACCAGAAGCACATCCCGCAAATCGGCCATAAGCGCATCTCTACTTTCTGCCGCTGCGCTGGCGCAGCACTTCGTACATGACTACGCCCGCGGCCACGGAAGCGTTAAGCGAGTTGATCCGTCCCTGCATCGGCAGCTTGATCAGCACGTCGCATTTTTCGCGAACAAGTCGTCCCATGCCTTCGCCTTCGTTGCCGACGACGAGCGCGAGCGGTCCTTTGAATACGTCCGTATCGTAGATCTCGCCTTCGGCCCGCACGTCCGTACCCGCGATCCATACGCCCGCTTCCTTCAGCTTCTCCATCGTTTGCGCCAGATTGGTCACGCGCGCAACCGGAACGTATTCCGCCGCGCCCGCGCTCGTTTTCGATACGGTCGCATTCACCTGCGCCGAACGGCGCTTCGGAATAATGACGCCGTGCACGCCCGTGCAGTCGGCCGTGCGCAGAATCGAACCCAGGTTATGCGGATCTTCGATCTCGTCCAAGATGATCAAGAACGGATCTTCGTCCTTTGCCACCGCCGCGGCAAGCAGGTCTTCGACTTCCGCATAGACGTAAGGAGCCGCTTGCGCGACCACGCCTTGATGCTGAATCCCCGGTACGAGCGTATCCAGCTTGCGCTTGTCCGCGGTCTGCACCACGACACCGCGATTTTTCGCTTCGGTCAGGATCGGCTGCATTTGCTTTTGCTGCGTGCCCTCCGCGATCCAAATTTTGTTGATGCTGCGTCCGGCTCTAAGCGCCTCGGCGACCGAGTGCTTGCCCGCGATCAATTCTTCTTCCATGATATTCGTTCCCTTCTGCCGGCGACGCAAACCTTAACCGTCGCCATTCAAATTTATCGTTTACTCCTGATCCGATTCTTGCGTTTGCTCAGGTTCAAGTCCTTTGCGAATCAACTCTTCCAAACGCCCCGCCCGGCCGCTGTAATAGAGATAACCGGCCAAGCACTCCAGTCCCGTCGCATGACGGTATTCGAGCACGTCGGCATTTTTGGGCACGGAACCCGACTTGGCATTCCGGCCTCGGCGAACCATGTCCGCTTCGTCTTCAGTCAGCAAAGACTCTATGCGGAAAAGCATGCGGGCCTGCGCGCCTGCCGATACGAACTTCGTCGCTTCGCGATGCAAATGATGGGGTCTCAAGTTACTGTGTCCGATCAGATACTGGCGAACCGCCACCTCGAATACGGCATCACCGATATAAGCAAGGACGAGCGGCGGCAGTAACCCCGGGGCCTTGGACGGTAGATAGTTGAAAAGAAGCCCGTTTGGAAAAGCGGCTTTTACCGTATTTTCTGCTTCCTCCGCCACTTGAGACTGTTCGTTGACATCGCCTATTCCCATCCCTTTTTCATTCTCGTGTTCGGTCATTTTATTTTCTCCGCCATCTCATGCCCTGCGGCGTATCTTCCAGCAAGATTCCCTGTTCAGCCAGCAGATCGCGGATTTCGTCGGAACGGGTCCAATTTTTCGTTTTACGGGCTTCGACGCGTTCGGCAATCAGCGCTTCCACTTCCTCGTCGAGCAGTTCCGAACCCGGCTCGGATGCGATACGAAGTACCATATTCATTTTGCGGAAAGCGTCGAGCAAGGCTTCAAGATCGGCTTTGATCACCACTTCTTCTCGCAGCACGCGGTTCGCTTCGTTTACCCACTCGAAGATGGCCGTCACGGCATCCGGCGTATTGAAGTCGTCATCCATTTTCGCGTGAAAATCATTCAATACGGCTTCTAGCTTACCTTTCAGCGTTTCGCTTACTTCATGGGTCCCGGCAGTTGCCGCTTCAAGACGGTGGTGAACCGCACCTACGGCATTCTCGATCCGCTCCACGCTGTTCAGTGCCTGCTGCATGTTGTCCGCACTAAAATTGAGCGGGTTGCGATAATGCGTCGAGAGCACGAAATAACGCAAAGCTTCCTTTTTATAACGTCCGCGCAGATCCTGCACCGTAATCCCGTTGCCGAGCGACTTGGACATTTTTTCGTTATCGATATTGACGTAGCCGTTGTGCATCCAATAGTTGGACAACGCATGGCCCGTCACGCATTCGGATTGGGCAATCTCGCACTCATGGTGAGGGAACTGCAAATCCTGGCCGCCGCCGTGAATATCGAGCGTATCGCCCAGGTAGCGTCTTGCCATGGCCGAGCACTCGATATGCCAGCCCGGACGACCTGCTCCCCATGGGCTATCCCAAGAAATCTCACCCGGCTTCGCGCCTTTCCAAAGCACGAAATCTTCCTGGTTTTCTTTGCGCGCGTCGACTTCGATCCGGATGCCGAACTGAAGCTGCTCCAGGTTTTGACGCGACAGTTTGCCGTATTGTTCAAAGCTCGATGTGCGGAAGTACACGTCGCCGCCGCTCGGGTAAGCGTGGCCGGTCTCCACCAATTCGCCGATAACCGCGATAATGTCATCCATGTTCTCGGTAACGCGCGGATTCAACGTCGCCTTGGCCACGCCCAACCCTTCCAGGTCCTCGTAGTACGCCGCAATAAACTTTTCCGCCACTTCAGGCACGGTCGTGTTCATCGCTTCCGCTTTGCGGATCAGTTTGTCGTCGACATCCGTGAAGTTCACGACATAATTCACTTCGTATTCCCGGTCTTCCAGATAAGCTCTGACTACGTCGAAAAAGATAACCGGACGCGCGTTGCCGATATGAATGTAGTCGTATACGGTCGGGCCGCATACGTACATGTTCACCTTACCCGGATTCACCGGCACGAACTTTTCTTTTTCCCTTGTCATTGTATTGTAAATTTGCAGCGTCATTTTTCCACGTTCCTCTCATCATCAAACGTTCTACTTTTACTGGGTATCTCCGTTGCCTGCGGCGCGCTTCGGCTCTCCGTACGCGTCCCGACGCACCGTCTCCAACTCGCGTTGAAGCTCGCCGATCTGGCGTCTCAGCTCGCAGATCGCATCGTGCGAAGGATCGGGCATCTGATGGCTGAGCCGATCGACCTTGCGCCCGTGCTGCCTGACGATCTGTCCCGGAATGCCGACCACCGTACTGTTGGGCGGCACTTCCTTGAGCACGACGGAGTTCGAACCGATGTTGCTCTGATCCCCGATCGTAATGGAGCCGAGCACTTTCGCCCCCGAGCCGATGACCACGTTGTTGCCGATCGTCGGGTGCCGCTTTCCTTTTTCCTTACCCGTGCCGCCGAGCGTGACGCCTTGATAGACGACGACGTCGTCGCCGATCTCGCATGTCTCGCCGATCACGACGCCCATTCCGTGGTCGATGAACAGTCGATTGCCGATCGTCGCGCCCGGATGGATTTCGATCCCGGTGAAAAAGCGGCCGACCTGCGACACGAACCGGGCTAACGTGAACCGACGCCATTTGTACAGCTTATGCGCAATCCGGTGAGCCCAAATCGCATGCAATCCCGAATAAGTGAATACGACTTCAAACATGCTTCTTGCCGCCGGATCGTTGTCGAATACCGCACGGATATCGGACCTCATCGATTTGAACATCCCGCTTCCTCGCTTCCATTGCCCCAAAATAAAAACGCCCCTGCAGCATCATTATGCTACAGAGGCGTTCGACCGCGGTTCCACTCTGCTTGAATCTCCCGTCGCGGGAAACCCATCTTCTTCAAGTCCGTAACGGGGACGAATCGGCGGACTCTAGCCCACGGCCGAAAAACCATGAGTTCGAATTCGCAGCTCCCAGGCGCATTTCCGTCTGCCTCTCCGGACGACTTCCAGCTCCGCGCCCCCGCCCGATTGGGCTGTCGGCGTTCGGGCGTCCTCTCTGGGAATGCGGCGTACGACGTACTTCTCCTGTTCTTCGCTATAGAAATATTCGATTAAAGACGGTATGGGATAGATCTTGTTTAGCCATTATAAACGAATCGGTGCAGTCTGACAATCGTTTGCGATCGCGTTACGCCGTTTGGGCTTTCAAGCGCTCGATGACCTTCTCTTTTCCGAGCAGATAGATCGTCTGGTTCAGATCGCGTCCGTGCATCTGTCCCGTCAACGCGACGCGGATCGGCATGAACAACTGCTTGCCTTTGATGCCGTTCTCCTTCTGCACTTCTTTGATCAGCGCAGCCATGCGTTCCGGCGAGAACTCGTCGGAAGCTTCGATCTTCGACAGGAACGCACCAAGCGCTACCGGCGCTTTTTCATCCGCGAGCACTTCGCGTTCTTCGTCGCCGAATTCGATGTCCGTACGGAAGAATACCTCGGAAAGGCTCACGATATCGGAAGCGGCATTCATCTGCTCCTGATAGAGCGCCACAAGGCGCTGTGCCCAATCCTGCTTCGCCGCGTCCAGCGTCGACGGCAGAAGGCCCGCTTTTTGCAGATGCGGAACAGCCAGGTCGGCGATCCGCCGCGCATCCGCGTTTTTGATGTAATGGTTGTCGATATGCGCCAATTTGTTCGGATCGAATACGGCCGGGCTTTTCGACAAACGATTCGCGGTGAAAATGGAGATCAGTTCTTCGCGGCTGAAGATTTCTTCCTCGCCTTCCGGCGACCAGCCGAGCAGCGCGATAAAGTTGAACATGGCCTCCGGCAAGTAGCCGAGTTCTTCATATTGCGCGATAAACTGAATGATCGATTCGTTGCGCTTACTGAGCTTTTTGTGGTCATCGCCCACGATCAGCGTCATATGACCGAAGCGCGGCGGCTCGAAGCCCAATGCTTCATAGATCATCAGCTGACGCGGCGTGTTAGAGATATGGTCTTCCCCGCGCAGCACGTGGCTGATCTTCATCAGGTGATCATCGAGCACGACCGCGAAGTTGTACGTCGGAATCCCGTCGCGCTTCACGATAACGAAATCGCCCGTATCTTCCGTCGTAAACGAAATTTCGCCTTTGACCATATCGTCGAAGGTATACGTTTTGTTCTCCGGCACGCGGAAACGAACGCTCGGCACGCGGCCTTCGGCGGCGAAAGCTTCGCGCTGTTCTTGCGTCAGGTTGCGGTGTTTGCCCGAATAGCGAGGCGTTTGGCCTGCGGCCATCTGCTCTTCGCGTTCTTTTTCCAATTCTTCTTCCGTGCAGTAGCACAGGTACGCCAACCCTTTGTCGAGCAGCTCCTGCCAATATTTTTTATAAATGTCCAGACGCTCGGTTTGACGGTAAGGTCCATGTTCTCCGCCGACGTCGATGCTTTCGTCCCATTCGATGCCCAGCCATTTCATGTATTTCAATTGGCTTTCTTCCCCGCCGGCCACATTGCGTTTCACGTCGGTGTCTTCGATGCGAACGATGAATTTACCGCCTTGGTTGCGTGCGAACAAATAGTTGAACAGAGCCGTTCTGGCATTGCCGATATGCAAATGCCCGGTCGGGCTCGGTGCATAACGTACGCGTACTTCCTGTGTCATGATTGTGTTCCTCCCGTATCGTTTCTGAAAACTCTTTTACAAAGATAGCATACCCTTCGTCAGGCAGACAACGGCTTGCGCCGCGATTCCTTCGCCGCGTCCGGTAAAACCGAGCCATTCGGTCGTTGTCGCTTTTACGTTGATCCGGGATTCCTCAGCGCCCAAAGCGCCCGCGATCACAGTGACCATTTGCGGGATATACGGCGCCATTTTCGGCTTTTGCGCAATGATCGTCGCATCCAGATTGCCTAATGCATACCCGCGTTCTTGAGCCATTTTCCACACGTCTTCCAGCAGTTTCAGGCTGTCGGCGTCTTTGAAAGCCGCATCGGTATCCGGAAAATGACGGCCGATATCGCCCAGCGCCAATGCACCGAGAATGGCGTCGCTGATCGTATGCAGCAGCACGTCGGCGTCCGAGTGTCCCAGCAGTCCTTTTTCATGGGGAATGGTCACGCCGCCGATGATGCAAGGCCTGCCCTCTACCAGTTGGTGCACGTCGAAACCTTGTCCGATTCTAATCATGCTTCTTTCTCCTTTCGAACGGCCCGAAGCAAAAATTCCGCATAGTCCAGATCTTCGGGCGTCGTGATTTTAATATTGGTATAGTCGCCTTGAGCCACGCTCACCGGGATACCGATCCGCTCCGCCAGCATGGAGTCGTCGGTACCGAGAAAACCTTCGGATACCGCTTCTTCGTGCGCGCGCAGCAGTTCTTCGGTCCGAAAACCCTGAGGGGTCTGAATCGCCCACAGCGCGCTGCGATCCGGGGTATCGACGATGGTGCTGCCTGCAACGATCTTAATCGTATCTTTAACCGGAACCGCAAGTACTGCCGCGCCGCTGCGCTGCATTTCTTCGTAGCAGGCGTCGATGTTTTCTTCCCGTATAAAAGGACGCACGCCGTCATGCACCATGACCCAAGGCGAAGAAGCTTGCTTCAAGCCTTCATACACGGAATGTTGACGCTCGGCTCCGCCCGCAACGACCGTTTTGACGAGCGGGCAATCCGCTTCTTGGATATATCGCTTGCAGCGCTCGACATCCGCGGCTCCGGTCACGACGATGATCTCGGCAGTCGCGCCAAATCGCCCGAACGTCTCGATCGCCCCCAGAAATAACGGCCGGCCGTCCAATTCGAGAAATTGCTTGCTTTCTTTCGTCCCCATGCGCGAACCTCGCCCGGCCGCGACCACGATGACGCTCAAATTCCGTTCCATGACTTTCAGCCCCGCCTTTATGTCCGTTTCGCTATTTTCGCGTCCCCTTATTATACTACAAGACGCCGAAGTCGTCTTCAAAGTCCTGTGCGATAGCTAAGCCTGGCGGCTGCGGGAGGGATTCGTTTCGGTCGCGTGTTGAAATTGGGAAAAGTCGATTGAGTTTTAACAAGGTATTTTCCCAATTTCAAAGGCGAACGCTATCGCTCCTACACTGAATCCCTCCCTACGCCTGGCGCTTTGCTAAGGCAAAGGCTTTGGAGACACCTTTGGAGTCTTCGCAAACGGGGTGGCTTTTTTATTAGGAAAAAGAAGAAACGGAGGCTTCGGTTCCGTTTCGCTTTTGGGGCATCAAGTAATCGGTTGGCATATTGCTTACGCTAATCTTAGACAAGAAAACTAAGTTCAAACCGAATTGAAAACGAGACTTCTCCTTAATACGCCCTTCCCCAAACAAACCAAAAGCTCCTCGCGGAACGCGGGAGCTTCATCGATTGATACAAAACGATAAAACGCGAACCGACAAGTTCGTGCTTCGCTTTTTTAACTCTAAAAATAATAAATCGAACCGCGTCCCACCGACCCTACCAGCGGAGTGAACTCGTTTTGAGCGACTTTTGGCTTTGATTTCCTTCCCCGAACCCGGAAATCAAAACAAGTGAAGCGAAAAACGAGTTCACGCAGCGCCTAGGTACGGCAAAAGGTCACACCTGCCGTTCGATAAACACCTGATCCTGTAATCGGCGCAGGCCTTCTTTGATCGTGCGGGCGCGGGCGCCGCCGATGCCGTCGACTTCGTCGAGCTGTTCCAGCTCCGCGCGCACGACTTGGCCCAATTGGCCGAAATGTTCGGTCAAATTGTTCACGATCACGTTCGGCAGACGGGGGATTTTGCTCAGCACGCGATAGCCGCGCGGCGTCAGCATTTCGTCGGTGACGGATACCGATGCCGGATAACCGAGCAGACGGACGATATGCGCGGTGTCCAGCAGTTCGTCGTCCGTGGAACGGCGAAGCGCAGTCAGGACGTCTTTGGCTTTATCGTCGTCCGTTTGGGCGATATAGTCTTTGATCAGCAGCATGACTTCGCGCTCGGTATTGCCGACCAACTCTTCCATTTGCATGGAGATCAATCGCCCTTCATTGCCGAGTTCGCTGACGTAGCGCTGGATTTCCGTTTTGATGCGCAGCACCATTTCCACGCGGCGAATGACTCCGACCACTTCGGCCAGCGTGACCAATTCTTCGAATTCGGAAGCGGTCAGGTTGGTTAACGCTTGAGTGAGTACGACTTTGTAGCGTTCCAGCGTTTGAATGGCCTGATTCGCTTTGGTCAGGATTACGCCGATCTCTTTGAGCGTATAACGCAGGCTGCCCAAATACAGCGTGATGATATTCCGACGCTGCGAAATGGATACGACAAGTTTGCCGGTTTGTTTGGCGACCCGTTCCGCCGTGCGGTGACGAATTCCTGTTTCCGACGAAGAAATCGCGGAATCGGGGATCAACTGGGTATTGGCATATAAGATACGTTTAAGATCCTCGCTTAGGATGATCGCGCCGTCCATTTTGGCAAGTTCATACAGATAGTTCGGCGAAAAATCGCAGTTGATGGAAAATCCCCCGTCGACAACCTCCATCACTTCCGGGCTATACCCCACAACCAGCAAAGCGCCGGTTTTCGCCCGAAGCACATTCTCAAGCCCGTCGCGGAAAGGTGCTCCCGGTGCGACCAGCTTGAGCAATTCATTCATTTTTGCAGATTCCGATTCTTTCATTGGCTGCCTCCCGTTGCGTTGGCCGATGAACAACACCTTATTCCAGCGCTGCTTTGAGCGCCTGCGACACGGTCTCGACCCCGATTAATTGTATGCCTTCGGGATGCTTCCATCCCTTTAAGCTTTTCTGAGGTAAAATTACCCGTTTAAAGCCCAGTTTCAACGCTTCTTTCACACGCTGCTCGGCTCGGGCCACGGCACGTACTTCACCGGTCAGGCCGATTTCTCCGAACACCGCATCGTAAGGACGCGTTGGTTTATCCTGCATGCTCGACGCGATGCTGACCGCAACGGCCAGATCGACCGCCGGTTCATCCAACCGAACTCCGCCTGCCACATTGACGTAAGCGTCCTGCGTTTGCATGTATAACCCCATCCGTTTTTCCAACACCGCGATAATCAAGTTTAAGCGATTATAATCAATGCCGGTTCCCATCCGCCGCGGCGAAGGGAAATGAGTAGTGGCAACAAGGGCTTGAAGCTCTACCAATACGGGTCTTGTTCCTTCCATGCTGGCTACAACGGTCGTACCGGATACGCCCATCGCCCGCTCGGACAAAAACAATTCCGAAGGATTGGTCACTTCATCCAAACCATGCTCGCGCATTTCGAAGATTCCCATCTCGTTCGTCGAACCAAAACGATTCTTCACCGCGCGCAGAATGCGATACGTATGATGCCGCTCTCCTTCGAAGTACAAGACGCAGTCCACCATATGCTCCAGCATACGGGGTCCGGCGATCGCGCCTTCCTTGGTCACGTGACCCACCAATACGATAGCGATCCCGCCGTTTTTGGCCAGACGCATAAAGCGTGCCGTACATTCGCGTACCTGCGACACGCTGCCCGGCGCACTCGTGACATCCGGTTGGTATACCGTCTGGATCGAGTCAATAACGAGAAAGTCCGGCGCGATTTGCTCGATCGACTGTTCGATCTGCTCCATATTGCTTTCGCAAAGCACGTACAGCTGCGGCGACAATGCGCCGAGCCGCTCGGCACGAAGTTTCGTTTGCTTGACCGACTCTTCGCCCGAAATATATAGAACCTTGAGGCCCGAGGCTGCCAACGAATGCGAAGCCTGAAGCAGCAATGTGGATTTCCCGATACCGGGGTCTCCGCCGACCAGGATGAGCGAACCGGGCACGACGCCTCCGCCAAGCACCCGGTTCAGTTCTCCGATTTTGGTGTCCACGCGCGGCTCTTGCCCGCTTTCGATATCGACGATGGACATCGGCTTTTGGGTTCCTTGGAACAGAGAAGCATTCATTCCGGTCATTCCCTGCGTTTTCACGCTGCTGACCGTCTCCTCCACCATGGAATTCCACGATTGGCATCCCGGACATTTTCCGTACCATTTAGGCGACTCGTAGCCGCAATCGGTGCAATAAAACTTCGTTTTTGTTTTGGCCATGGATCTCCTCTCTCACTTCCGCAATACGGAAAGCTCTTCCTAAAAAGTTTATCATTTATTGGTTATAAAAGTAAGGGTCCAACCCCCTATAGAGACGGCTGTCAAGCAAAAAAATCCGAACCGCGGAAATGAGATCCCGCGGTTCGGATTTGATGCGGCCGGCAGACCGGATGAGCGCGAAGCTTCGCCCGGCCCGGGCCTGATCGTGCAAGGCAATGCTTCTGCAAAAACTGCCTGATTAGTTCTCCGATTTTTCAATCGCTACGGCCGGCGTTTCTTCTTCTGCCTTGTCGACGGACAGCGCGCCGTCCTTCTCGTCGATCAGCAGGAAGTCGCCTTTGGCCACGCGGCCGGTCAGCAGCTCTTCGGACAAACGGTCCTCGATATGCTTCTGAATCGCGCGACGCAGCGGACGCGCGCCGTAAGCCGGATCGTAGCCTTCTTTTGCCAAGAAGGTCTTCGCTTCGTCCGTCAGCTTGAAGTTTACGCCGTACTCGTTCAGGCGCTTGCGCAGCTCTTCCGACATCAAAGTCACGATCTCGGCGATATGCTTCTCTTCGAGCGAATGGAAAACGATCGTTTCGTCGATCCGGTTCAGGAACTCCGGACGGAAGCTTTTCTTGAGCTCATCCATGACTTTGCTCTTCATGCTCTTATATTCCGCTCCGCTGTCGGCCGCGGCCGTGAAGCCGAGCGTCGAGTTGCGGCGAATCGCATCCGCGCCGACGTTCGACGTCAGAATGATCAGCGTATTGCGGAAATCGACCACGCGACCTTTGGAATCGGTCAGGCGTCCGTCTTCCAGCACTTGAAGCAGGATGTTGAAGACTTCCGGGTGCGCTTTTTCGATCTCGTCCAGCAGTACGACGGAATACGGTTTGCGGCGTACCTTTTCGGTCAGCTGACCGCCTTCTTCGTATCCGACGTATCCCGGAGGCGCTCCGACCAAGCGGGAAGTGGAATGCTTCTCCATGTACTCGGACATATCGATCCGGATGACCGCATTCTCGTCGCCGAACATCGACTCCGCCAATGCGCGCGCCAACTCGGTTTTACCGACGCCGGTAGGGCCGAGGAAGATGAAGGAGCCCATCGGACGCTTCGGATCTTTAAGACCCGCGCGGGCGCGGCGGATCGCGCGGCTCACCGCGACGACGGCTTCGTCCTGACCGATGACCCGATCATGCAGCAGGCTTTCCATGTTCAGCAGGCGGTCCGTTTCTTCTTCCTTGAGCTTGTTGACCGGAATTCCGGTCCAGCTGCCCACGACGTCCGCGATATCCTCAGGCGTCACTTCGGAATCGGTACGTCCCTGTTTTTCTTTCCATTGGTTCCGTGTCGTTTCCAACTCTTCGCGGATCTTCTGCTCCGTATCGCGCAGCGCCGCCGCTTTCTCGAACTCTTGGCTTTGAACCGCCGAATCTTTTTCCTTGCGAATGTCGTCCAGACGATTCTCAAGCTGTTTCAGGTTAGGCGGTACCGTATACGAGTTCAATCTCACTTTGGAACCCGCTTCGTCGATCAGGTCGATCGCTTTGTCCGGCAGGAAGCGGTCCGTAATGTAACGGTCCGACAGCTTAACCGCTTGCTCGATCGCTTCGTCCGTGATCTTCACGCGGTGATGCGCTTCGTAACGGTCGCGCAGACCGTGCAGGATTTGAATCGCTTCGTCAACCGAAGGCTGATCCACCGTGATCGGTTGGAAACGACGTTCCAGCGCGGCGTCTTTTTCGATATATTTGCGATATTCGTCCAGCGTCGTTGCCCCGATGCATTGCAATTCTCCGCGTGCCAGAGAAGGCTTGAGGATGTTGGAAGCATCGATAGCGCCTTCCGCGCCGCCCGCACCGATCAGTGTATGCAGCTCATCGATAAACAAGATGACGTTGCCGGCTTGACGAATTTCGTCCATGATTTTTTTGAGGCGGTCTTCGAATTCGCCGCGATATTTGGTACCGGCTACCACAGAGCCCATATCAAGCGTCATGACGCGCTTTTCGCGCAGCGTTTCCGGAATTTCGTTATTGACGATTTTTTGTGCCAAACCTTCGGCGATCGCCGTTTTACCGACGCCCGGTTCGCCGATCAACACCGGATTGTTTTTCGTCCGGCGGCTGAGCACTTGGATAACGCGCTCGATCTCTTTGCTGCGGCCGATAACCGGATCGATATTGCCGTCTTTGGCATAAGCCGTCAGGTCGCGCGCCAGGCTGTCCAGCGTAGGCGTGCTGACGTTGGCCGGCGTGCCGTGATGGCTGGACACCGCTTCGCTGCTGCCCAGAAGTTGCAGAACCTGTTGACGCGCCTTATTCAGGCTGATACCCAGGTTATTCAGCACGCGTGCCGCTACGCCTTCGCCTTCGCGGATCAGGCCGAGCAGGATATGCTCCGTGCCGACGTAGGTATGACCGAGCTTGCGCGCTTCGTCCATCGACAATTCGATAACCTTTTTCGCGCGAGGGGTATATGCAATGTTAGTCGGTTGCTCTTGGCCGCGTCCGATCAGCGTCTCGACTTCGTTCTGGATTTGTTCCAGACCCAGACCCAGTCCGATCAGTGCCTTGGCCGCGATGCCTTCGCCTTCGCGAATCAGACCGAGCAGGATATGTTCCGTACCGATGTTGTTATGTCCCAGTCTCACCGCTTCTTCCTGGGCGAGAGCCAGAACTTTTTGCGCGCGTTCCGTAAATCTGCCAAACATCATATGCAAAGCACCTCCGCAAAGTAGTAAAAATCATCAGGTAAAACATAGTTATTCTTTACTCTTAACCAGTTTGTCCCGGATCAATTGCGCCCGGTACATATCCTTCTCCGATGTGTTCATTGTAGCACCGAACGTTTTCTGAAGGAAATGCGGCTGGGTTAAAATCGTAAGCTCGTTAAGCAGCGTTACGGGAAGCCCGTCGATCCAGCCCAGGTCAACGCCCAAACGAACGTCAGATAACCGCTGTGCGGCCTCTTTGCCGTCGATGATCGCCGCATGGGTCAGAATACCGTAAGAGCGCATTACCCGATCATACAGACGAATCTTCGATTCTCCGACAAGACGATTGCGCGCCTGTCGTTCATATTCGATAATCTGGACCACAATTCCTTCCAGGTTATCGACGATCTCTTGTTCATTCTGTCCCAATGTAATCTGATTCGAGATTTGGAACAGATTTCCCTGGGCTTCACTGCCTTCTCCGTAAATACCGCGAACGGTAAGCCCTACCTGGGATACCGCACTCAAAATACGGCCGATCTGATGAGTCATGACCAATGCCGGCATATGAATCATCACGGAAGCTCTCAGCCCCGTCCCGACGTTGGTCGGACAACTGGTCAGATAACCTCGACGATCGTCGAAGGCATAATCGATATACGCCTCCAATGAATCATCCACTTCCGTCGCTCGCTCCCAAGCTTGTCTGACCTGAAAACCCGGATACAGACACTGAATACGGATATGATCTTCTTCGTTTACCATAATGCTAAGCGATTCGTCTTCACTCAGTACAACGGCCGCTTCCTGCGATTCGTTAGCCAACATCGGGCTCACAAGCCGCTTCTCGACCAATACTTGACGATCAATCTCACTCAGTTCGTCAAGCGGCACGGATTGCATCGGACCTAGATCATCCTTCGCTTGCTCGGCCGCTTCAACGACCAATTGTCGCACCTGCCCCGCCTGCTCCTCGCTTGCCACAAGAGGAAAAGGAAGAGAGCGGAGGTTGCGCGCAATTCGAACCCGGCTGCTGATGACGATATCGGAATCTTGTCCTTCTCCCCGCATCCAGGTACTTAATGCATGTTCCGTAAACGCAAATTCAGACATGAGTCGGCCCCCTTACCGCTGCGAACGCTGCAACTCAAGATCGCGAATGCGATCCCTGAGCTGCGCGGCCGTTTCGAATTCCTGCTTTTCGATGCGCTCTTGCAGCTCCTGCTTGAGCGCATCGATCTCGCGTTGAACCTGAAGGTCGGCTCCGCCGCGTTTTGGTACTTTACCGACATGCACGGTCCCTCCATGTACGCGTTTAAGCAGCGGATCAATCTTATCGTCAAAATATTTGTAGCACGAGCTGCATCCGAAACGCCCGATCTTGCGAAATTGAGCGTAAGTCATCCCGCATTTCTCGCAATGAAGCTGCTGAGCTTGCGACGCTCCTCCGGTATGCGTTTTGCCTGCCATATCAAAATCCAAAAATCCCGAAAGCAGATTATGGATCGAAAATCCGCCAGACGTTCCCGGAATCATCTCGCCTTTTTCCCTCGCGCATTGCTCGCAGATATGGAACTCGTTTTTTTCACCATTAATAATTTTCGTAAAATGCAGGGTTGCGGGCCGCTGCTGACATTCCTGGCACAGCATTCGCCCCACCTCCTTCACCTAAATGAACATCCTTTAATGCCCCATGAGCGCAATCAACATCGCCTTCATAATCCGCGCACGCATCTCATCCCGATAAGGCAGCTTGAGCAGTAAAGTATCACGTATAATCGCCGAACGCATCAATGCAGCTTCGCGGCTCGTAATCAGGTCCGCTTCTTTCAATCGGTAGATCAAACCTTCGGCTGCGGATTGAGTCATTTCGCTGCCGATCGTTTCATGCACGTGAGCGTGAAGCTCGGAGTGTGCCGGAAGCTGAATTCGCTGAATGCGGATATACCCGCCGCCGCCGCGTTTACTCTCGACCAAATATCCTTTTTCCAATGTAAAACGCGTACTGATGACATAATTGATCTGAGACGGCACGCAAGAGAAACGATCAGCCAGATCATTGCGTTGAATCTCGATCATGCCACCCTGACTTTCCTGCAAAACGGTCTTTAAATAATGCTCGATGATATCGGAAATATTACGCATCGATTCACCCTCCACGATCTGCCTGAGCCGCCGCCCGTTTGCTATCCGAATGTGGAGCCTACTCTTAAAATAACCCTTCCGCAAAAAGGAAGAAACGTCTGGTTGTTTCGAGGCACCGTCTGTTTGCGGCGTGTCGCAGGGTAATATAATAATGGCAAACCTGTTGACTTTGACTTTCTTTGACTTTTTAACTATTATAGCATACTTTTTTTAATTGCCAAGCTTTCGCGCAAGAAGGAAATAAAAAAGGCCACGGTCTCCCGCAGCCTTCGATTTCATTAAAATCCGGTGTTGCCTTCGGCATGAATCTCTCCTTTTTTAAAGGTTGCAGCCGCGGCTCCCGAATTTTTGACTTGATTATTGGTGAAGTAAATATTGCCGATCTGGCCATCTCCCCATACGCCGATTCCAGCGTTAGCAGAATCGGAAATCATATTGCGGGTAAAACGAACCTCGTCAATACTTCCTTGATCGGCGAAGACCAATACGTTCGGATGATCATCCGTCGGCCGAGTGCCCGTTTTAATGATCGTATTGTCGTTCACGGTTACTTTTTTGACGTCGCGGGTATTCCAATGCTTCTCGACCGCGATATAAATACCGGCCATTTCGGTATTATTGATCTTGTTTTTCTCGATCGTTACTTCGCTGCCGCCGACTACCGAAATTCCTCGAGCTTTGGAAGAGTAACCCACCGTATTATTACGGATCACAATATCTCGGGTAAGTGCCGGGTCTTTATGATAGCTCACCACAGCAATCCCGTCGTCCCCGGTCTGTTTGACCGTATTGTTTTCTACCGTGATTCCTTTGCTTCCGTCCGTCAGATGAATGCCGTCCGCTTTGGTATTCTTGATTACGTTTCCGGATATGGTTCCTCCGTTTGCTTCGTCGCGCACCAGGATTCCCGCCGTACCGGCCCCCACGATTCTGACGTTGCGTATCGAAAAGTCCGAAGCGCCCAACACCGTGATGCTGTTTTTCGAGTCCGCCCCGTCGCGTTTTCCCGTATTGGCATAAACATGAGTCAAATCCTGCAAAGCCGGGCTTTTCCCTTTGAGATTGATCGAACCGCCCGCCGGATTGGTCGAAGTCAAAACGGATCGTTTCGCTCCTGCTCCGACGATTCGAACGCCGGTTACGTTCAGTACGCCGCTCAGCAGAAAATTACCCGAAGGCACATACAACGTTTTGCCTTGGTTCCTGGCGGCTTTGATGGCTTTGTTGAACGCTGCCAACGAATCCTTCTTGCCGTTTCCGACCGCGCCGTAAGCCGTTACCGATATGGAATTTGCGGGTTTGGCACTTTGAACGGAAGCCGCCGAAGCTGTTCCGCTTCCGTAAATCTTGCTCAAAACTCCCGAAAATCCTTCGACCGGTTGCCAAGCAATTGTACCGACTATGCCTAAAACCAAAGCCGGCATCAAATACTTTCGCCTCATTTTAAATTTTTGTTTCTCCATAGACATCCTTCACTCCCAGTCTTTAGCTTTTTAAGTGTATATAAAACGGATTCGAACCGCTTCAAACTAAATTGTTAATAAACTATGAGTAAACCGATAAAAATGCAGAATACACTGAAGAAATAACGAATATACAATAAAAAGATCCAAGAGGTCGGTGGATAACTTGGATCAATTCAGATTTTGTGGAAAAACTGTGTGCAATTCGCGAAAATTTCGAATAACTTTAAAGCGATTTTTTGAGTTATACCGAATTGTGGAAGGTTTGTGGAAAAGTCAACTTCTAATAAACAGCATCATCTTTAAAATAAAAAAAGCCTTCCCTGTTAAGGGAAGACTTCTTCATTGGCTTGGCAGCTTCCTACTCTCCCGGGACCCTGCGGTCCAAGTACCATCGGCGTTAGAGGGC
>NZ_JAAZWE010000012.1 GCF_013185185.1 Saccharibacillus endophyticus
GCTATAAGGGGACCCTCTGCTAAGGGGTTAGACTGCGTTAGCGGTGCGAGGGTTCGAATCCCTCTCTCTCCGCCATTCCCTTCTTTAATAGAAGGAATATGGCAAATGAATATGGCGGTGTAGCTCAGCTGGCTAGAGCGTACGGTTCATACCCGTAAGGTCGGGGGTTCGATCCCCTCCGCCGCTACTTTTAGATTCACTTCCCATGGAGGCTTAGCTCAGCTGGGAGAGCATCTGCCTTACAAGCAGAGGGTCGGGGGTTCGATCCCCTCAGCCTCCACCATTCATACGCCGGTGTAGCTCAATTGGTAGAGCAACTGACTTGTAATCAGTAGGTTGGGGGTTCAAGTCCTCTCGCCGGCACCATTTTAATGGCCTGGAACCGTGGTGTAGGGGTTAACATGCCTGCCTGTCACGCAGGAGATCGCGGGTTCAAATCCCGTCGGTTCCGCCATTTTAATTAAATAACTGGTTTTATGGAGTATGGCTCGGTAGCTCAGTTGGTAGAGCAAAGGACTGAAAATCCTTGTGTCGGCGGTTCGATTCCGTCCCGAGCCATCTTTATATTGTGGAGGCTTAGCGAAGTGGCCAAACGCAGCAGACTGTAAATCTGTTCTCTCCGAGTTCGGTGGTTCGAATCCATCAGCCTCCACCAGTTTTACGAGCCATTAGCTCAGTTGGTAGAGCACCTGACTTTTAATCAGGGTGTCGAAGGTTCGAGTCCTTCATGGCTCATCCAAAGTCGTATTCCGTGTAAGCGGGATGCGGCTTTTTTGCGTATTCAAGGTTATGTTAAGATAAAAGAAAACGGTGTTGGAGGGCTCGCTATGAATGTGCAAGATATCCGGAGTCGGTTAGAGAGTATTGTCAGCCGACCGGTTGAGCTGATCGAGATCGGAGAATGGAAAGGACAGCAGCGATCGAAGTCTGTCGAATACCAAAATGCCATAAAAACAAATACTTTGTTATCGACAGGCTGGACAGATGCAGACTCGACTTGGTTTTTTACAGCTAATCCGGAACTTGCCGATGAAGAAGAACAGTGGGCTGTCCGTATTTTCGACACTAACTTGGTACCTGCAATGCGAGAATTGATTGCTTTGCTCGTTCGAACGGTAACCTCGGAAGTCGCGACGCGACCCCAGGAGGATGAGAGCGAAGTACAACAGCTTGGCCGCTGGTTGGCAGAGAAGCTGGAGCATGATGATTCCCCCCAAGAGCTACCGGATACATTACTGCTGAAAAGCCGCCTTTTTACCGAGATGATCCCGTTTCTTTTGATCTGTGAAGGTGCTCAGAATACGCTTGGAGGATACGAGGAGCTGCATCAGTTGTTGTCCACGTTCCTGGAAAGGGACGTTCTGGTTATTCCCCTGCACGGACGGGAGTGGTTGCTGCTCGTCGATCGTCTGGATGTGCTGGAGGTCTCGGAGGAGCGCGGCGAGGAAGAGGAATCGGACCGCGAATTATTAGAAGCCTTCGGATTGGGTCTGTATGAACTGATTGCGAGCGAATGGACCGGAATCTTTAATCTGTCCGTCACGGATCCGTTGCAGCCTGCGCACGGTCTTGTTCGGGCAGTGCGGCTGCTGCGAGAGAGCGTATTTCTCGGGAAAACGTTCCATGTGACTCGCAATGTTCATCTTCCATGGGATTTGGGACTGGAGCGGTTGGTGTACAGTATCCCGGCAGCGCAGCGCGAACGGTTTATTGAAGAAGTTGAAGGATTGGACGTTGTGTTGGAGGATGGAGAAGCGTTGACGACGCTGGAGACTTTTTTCCAAATGAACTGTAATGTCAGCGAGACGGCGAAGCGATTGTACATCCATCGGAACACGTTGATCTACCGATTGGACAAGATTAAACAGGAGACGGGATTGGATGTTCGCAACTTCGCAGACGCCGTTTTGATGAAGCTTGCATTACTATTAGATAAAGTCACAAAAGACTAGGTGGATTTTTGTGCAGTTTGCGAATAGCCAGGAAAGCGTATTCAGGGTAATATGAGAGCAGGTAAAAGAAAGCAGTTCAGCTCCATACACATATCCTCAATACAGGGAGGCAACATTCAATGGCTGGTGTACGCTTAGAACATATCTACAAGAAATATGCAGGTTCCGACAAAGCAACCGTAATCGACGTTAACCTCGACATTAAAGATAAAGAATTTCTCGTGCTAGTCGGTCCTTCCGGCTGCGGTAAATCGACGACGCTGCGCATGATCGCGGGTCTGGAAGAAATCTCCGAAGGCAAACTGTACATCGGCGACCGCGTCGTCAACGACGTAGCTCCGAAAGACCGCGACATCGCGATGGTATTCCAATCCTACGCCCTGTATCCGCACATGGACGTATACTCGAACATGGCATTCGGTCTGAAACTGCGTAAGGTGAAAAAGGACGAAATCGAGAAACGCGTTCGCGAAGCTGCGAAAATTCTCGATATCGAGCACTTGCTTGAGCGTAAACCGAAAGCACTTTCCGGCGGTCAGCGTCAACGGGTAGCCTTGGGCCGCGCGATCGTCCGCGATCCGCAAGTCTTCCTGATGGACGAACCTCTTTCCAACTTGGATGCGAAACTGCGCGGTCAGATGCGCGCGGAAATCACGAAGCTGGTTAAGCGCCTTGAAACCACTTGTATCTACGTAACGCACGACCAGATCGAAGCCATGACCATGGGCGATCGTATCGTCGTTATGAAAGACGGCATCATTCAACAGGCTGCTCCGCCGGAAGATCTGTACAACAATCCGACGAACATCTTCGTTGCCGGCTTTATCGGTTCCCCGACGATGAACTTCATCAACGGCACGCTGATCGATGAAGCTGACGGTCTGTACTTCCAGGCTCAAAATCTTCACGTCGAAATTCCGCGCGGCAAAGCTCAAATCCTGCGCGAAAAGTCGATGGTCGGCAAAGAAGTGATCTTGGGTCTGCGTCCGGAAGACGTGCACGAAGAGCCGGTATTCCTGGAAGCTTCGCCGAAAACGGTCTTCACGGCCAGTGTTGAAGTTACCGAGAACCTCGGTCACGAAATGCTGCTTTACTTGACAGGACTTGGCGGCGACACGACGATTGCCCGCGTAGACGGTCGTTCGAGCGTACGCGAAGGTTCGCAAGTACAGTTGGCGATCGACATGAACAAAGCACACATCTTCGAGAGAGAATCGGAAATCAACGTCTTCTACGACGCGAAATAATTCCGTTTACTGTCTAAGCGATCATAAAGGGCCGTCCTTCGGGGCGGCTTTTTCGCGTGGTCCATGTACGAGAGAAGCAGCATTGCTTTCAACGGGCATTTCCTTTACGATGAATAAGATGGAACGACCAAGAGACAGAAGAAGGGAAGAATACAGAATGGCTAAAAAGGTAAAAGTAGCCGAGCTGGTCCAGCAGTTTCAATTTGAGGTCGTAGCGGGCGAACAGGGGTTGCGCCGTCCGATTACGGTTGACGATTTGAATCGGCCGGGGCTGGAGATGGCCGGATATTTCGAATATCATACGCCGGAGCGGGTTCAACTACTGGGCAAGACTGAGCTGACTTTTTATCATATGCTCTCGAAAGAAGACAAGCTGGACCGGATGAGTCGGCTCTGCAACGAAGAGACGCCGTGTATTATTGTCACCCGGTCTTTTGACGTGCCGGAAGAACTGATTGCCATCGGCAACGAGCGCGAGATTCCGATTATCCGCAGCGGAATGTCCACGACCAGCTTGGCCAGTCGGGTAACCGGTTTCTTGGAACGCAAGCTTGCGCCGACAACGACGATTCACGGCGTACTCGTGGACATATACGGCGTGGGTATCATTATCACGGGCAGCAGCGGCATCGGTAAAAGCGAAACGGCACTGGAACTGGTTAAACGCGGACACCGTCTGATCGCCGATGATGCCGTCGAAATCCGTCAAAGCGCGGATAACCAGCTCGACGGTACGGCACCTGAACTGATTCGCCACCTGCTTGAAATTCGCGGCGTGGGCATTATCAACGTCATGACGTTGTTCGGCGCCGGAGCGATTCGCAATCACAAACGGATCACTTTGGTCGTTCGTTTGGAAAATTGGCAGCCGGACAAGCAGTATGATCGTCTGGGGCTGGACGAGGAGACCACGCGGATTATCGACACCGACGTTCCGTTGGTCACCATTCCGGTTCGCCCGGGCCGAAATCTCGCCGTCATTATCGAAGTGGCCGCGATGAACTTCCGTCTGAAGCGTATGGGCTATAACGCGGCGCAGCAGTTTACGCATAAGCTGACTGCGACAATCGCGGATGATATGGACGATTTGGATTAATTGGGAGGGTTAACGAATGGGGGCATTACTGGCAATCAATCCGATCGCGTTCAGTATCGGTCCGCTGGCGGTGCACTGGTACGGACTGATTCTCGGACTCGGTGCCGTAATCGGCATGCTGATCGCGATGCGCGAAGGCAAAAGATTCGGCCTGCCGCAGGAGCTGTTCATGGACATTCTGCTGTTCGGCGTGCCATCGGCTATCATTTGCGCGCGGATTTACTATGTGGCATTCCAATGGGATCAGTACAAGGATAACCCGCTCAAAGTATTCGCGATTTGGGAAGGCGGCATCGCTATTTACGGCGCGTTGATCGGCGCGGTAATCTGTGCCGTCATCTACACGCGAATCAAAGGCTACAGCTTCTGGCGAATTGCGGATCTATGCGCGCCGGGATTGCTAGCCGGGCAGTTGATCGGACGTTGGGGCAATTTCGTCAATCAGGAAGCTTACGGCGGCGAGGTGAGCGAGAGCTTCCTGCGGGACACGCTGCATCTGCCGAATTTTATCGTGAACCAAATGAACATCGAAGGCGTATTCCATCATCCGACATTCTTGTACGAGTCGTTGTGGAATGTGGTCGGCATCCTGCTGATCTTTGTCATTCGCCGCCGGAAGTTCGTGCGTGCGGGCGAAATCTTCATCGGTTACTTTATCTGGTACGCGATCGGTCGCTTCTTTATCGAAGCACTGCGTACGGATAGTCTGGCCTTCCAAGGGCCGAACTGGCTGGCTTCGCTGATCCATGGCATGTGGACGCCGATGACCTGGTTTGGATTTGAAGAGGGATATCTGGATGCGGCTTACGGTAATGTGCGCATTTCGCAATTGGTCGCGATCTTGTTCTTCGTGATTGCGATCGCGTTGATTATTATTCGCCGCAAAAACGGACAAGCCAATATCCGCTATTCCGATCCGATTGTTTCTTCGAAACTGTCGACGGCTTTGCCGGCAGTAGACGAAACGCATCGCGTAGAAGGGGCAGCCCCTTCGGCCGGAAACGATAAGAAGCCTTCGGGCGACGACCCTTTGCGCAAGGAGTGATTTTGTTATGAAACCAAATCCGGCAATCCGGACGGTGCTGTTCGATCTGGACGGCACCATCATCGATACGAACCAACTCATCATCGATTCCTTCATGAACGCGATGACGGATATTCCGCTGACGCGGGAAACGATCATTCCGCATATGGGTACGACTCTGCAAAACCAGCTCCGAGTTTTCTCGGGGCTGGAGGACGTACGCGAATTGGAGCAAGCGTATCGCAAATACAATTTGGCGCATCATGATTCCATGGTCAAGCCTTTTCCGCATGTGCAGGAGGTTGTCAAAGCTCTTCATGCGTCCGGCATCCGTCTCGGCATCGTTACGACCAAGATTCGTCCGACCACGATGAAAGTTCTGGAGATGTTCGATCTGTCGCGCTATATGGAGGCGATCGTAACGGTAACCGACGTAAGCAATCCGAAGCCGCATGCGGAACCGGTGCTGATGGCGTTGGATAAAATGGGAGCAGACCCGGCTTCGGCGCTGATGGTGGGCGACAGTCCGGCCGATATTCAATCCGCGCAAAATGCGGGCGTTCGCGCCGCGGCTGTTGCTTGGTCGCTCAAAGGCGAAGCGGCGTTGTCGGGGTACGGTCCGGACTACATGCTGCATGACATGCGGGACTTGTATGAACTGACCGGAACGGAGCGTCGGGAAGCATGAGAAAAACGGAGCGCCACTTCGTTGAGGACGGCCCGAACTCCTTGCGTCAGATCTACAAGACCGTTAGCCCATGGAAGGGCGTCAAGAACTTCGTGTTTATACAAATTGCGCGTTACTGCCCGATTCTTGAATTGAAAAACTGGATTTATCGCCGTATCCTCCACATGAAAGTGGGCCGGGATACGGCTTTCGGGCTTATGGTCATGGTGGATGTCTTTTTTCCGGAAAAGATTACGATCGGTCGCAACACGGTGATCGGCTACAATACCACCATTTTGGCGCATGAGTATTTGATTCGCGAGTATCGCCTCGGCGAGGTAATCATCGGGGACGAGGTCATGATCGGCGCGAACACCACGATTCTGCCGGGCGTCACGATCGGGGACGGAGCCGTCGTGGCCGCCGGATCGGTGGTGCATCGGGATGTGGAGCCGGGTACGTTCGTCGGCGGGAATCCGCTGCGGGTCATTGAGCGAAAAAGTCCCTAAGGCGCGTCCGAAGCAGCCCTTATTTTGAACAAATTCTTCACAAAACCTGTCTCAAATGCTTAACATTTTCTGAAAGTTACGGGAAAATGACCTTTGTAAGGATTTAGTCGGGTATAATGCAAAAGGAAGCGCACGGCGGGAAGCAGCGATGCTATCCCGTTTTTCGCTTCGTGGCAGAAGGCCCGTAAGGCCTGAAGAGTAACCGGATCGCTTAGCGAAGCGGCCTGGGAAGGGAGCAATGAAATTGAGTTCTGTGTCAATCAAGAAAGAAAGACTGCCGCAGCTGGACACGTTCCGGGCGCTGGCAATTTTGGGCGTGCTGCATGTACATTCCACGTCATTCGCGACGATCGAATCGGTCCATTTGAAAGCTTTTTACCTCATTAACTTCATCAATGTGTTTTTCCGATACGGTACGCCTTCGTTTATCATGTTGAGCAGCTTCGTTCTGTTCTACAATTACTACAACCGTCCGGTAGACGCCAAGCTGGTGGGAGGCTTCTATAAGAAGCGGATGCTGTACATCCTGCTGCCCTATGTGCTGTTCTCGGCGATTTACTTCATCTATAAGATGCATGTGGCAGGCACGTTGGGGACAGGCGTAGAGACGTACGGCGACATGTTGGCCCGATATTGGAAAAATCTGAAGGAAGGCACGGCGTATACGCATTTGTACTTTGTGTATATCAGCGTTCAGTTCTACATTTTGTTCCCGCTGATGCTTCTTCTGCTCAAGTCTTCCAAATGGGTGGCCCGTTGGGCGATTCCGATCGGTTTGGTTTTGCAATGGGCATTCGTGTTCTGGAATAAATACGATCTTCATTACGCGACAAAAGGAAGCCTTGCGATTACATATTTGTCCTATTACATGATCGGCGCATTCCTGGCGATTCATTTTGACAAGATCCGCGGCTGGCTGATGAATGATTCCAAAAAACTGCCGACCAAAGTCTGGTTTTGGAACGGGATGCTGTGGATCTCCTGGGCGGCCGTCGTCGTCGTGCACGTGTGGTTTTATCAAGAGATTCGCCTCAAGCACTTTACGGCCAACTCGCTGTGGTACGAACTTCTATGGAACGTGCATACGATGCTGACGGCGCTGGTTCTGATGCGGGCTTCATTCTTGTTATACCGCAAGGGGCCGAAATGGTTAATCAAAATGCTGACCCGTCTCGGCGAGTTGTCCTTTGCCGTGTATCTGGTCCACCCGCTGGTTCTCGGTTATTACCGGGACACGGAAGATTGGTTCTTTAGCCATTTCCAAATGGGATCGGTAACGTATTTTGCCTGGGTGTACGGGGGGCTTCTCTCTGCGCTCATCGCATCCTGGATCGTGACGCAAGCCATTCTCCGCTGGATTCCGGGAGCTTGGGTGCTTCTGGGCAACGTCCCTGGTTCTCTGCGTAAAAAGAAAAAAGCGCCGCCCGCACCTGCTGCATCGACCGATCGCAGCGTGTAGTCCTATGCGCCGCCCGTTTCCGTTTGTAACCTTCGGTCACGGGCGGAAGATGCAGGGAACGGATTTTGAGCGGAAAACTTTTATTTTCCCGAATATGAAAGAGACTGCCCCAAAAGCCATGATGGTTATGGCTTCGGGCAGTCTTTTTTTATAAGAATAAAGCGAAGCTTTCAAGACTTGAATTTTGGGACACCTTTGTTGTAATAAGCAAGAATTTAAGGCTTTGAGCGAAATGAGGGAGCCGTTCCTGCGTATGGGCAACAATAACTACTGAATTGAAGCAAAGCCCGATACATTGTTGCTGATCGGCAATTAATGATAACATCCTTGGAAGCATGCGCTGGAAATTTATCCCGCAATGCCGTTCCGTCCTCTCAAACAAAACTCCCGCATTGACTGTAAGACAGCGAAAATGCTAATATAGTCGTATGCTTTATTTTACTACCATGTTATCACTGTACCACAATAAAGCGATCGAGTGATCATCAATCTGCTCTGCTTCGGAACCTGAAAAATCGTGCATGCACGGAATAAATCGCGGTTGCCGCGGGTCAGGCTTTCCGATATGGTGAATACAATATAGATGAAGAACGAAGCTGGAGAAAATCCATAGACAAACTTACAGAGGTGAACGATATGTCCAAACCGCAAGGTTTTGAAAAGCCGGTCGGCGTGCGCGATTATCTGCCGCGTGCGACCCGCAGATTGCGCCGCATCGAGCGCAGCGTGCTCGACTGCATGGCGCGCTGGGGTTATGATCCGATCAAAACGCCGACGATGGAATATTACGATACGGTCGGCCTCGCAAGTTCGACGCCGGACCGCAAGCTGTACAAGCTGCTCAACAACCGCGGGCAGACGCTGGTTCTGCGTTCGGAGATGACGGCGCCGATCGCGCGCGTCGCGTCGTCGCTGCTGCGCGAAGAGTCGCTGCCGCTGCGTTTGTCGTATCACGCGAACGTGTTCCGCGCGATCGAGGAAGAAGCCGGACGGGAAGCGGAATTTTTCCAGACGGGCGTTGAACTGGTTGGCGACCGTTCCCCGGAAGCGGATGCGGAAGTGATCGCGCTGGCGATTGCTTCGCTGCAAGCGGCAGGGGTGAAGACGTTCAAATTCGCGATGGGGCATGTAGGCTTCCTGAACGGACTGTTCGACGAAGCACTGCCGAACCGCACAGAGGATCAGCAGGCACTGAAAGAACGCTTGCTGCGTCGGGATTATGTCGGATTCCGGGAAAAAGCCGAGTCGCTCGGACTCGGATCGGAGCAGCAGCAGGAACTCGAAGGGTTGCTGAGACTGCGCGGCGGTGTCGAGATTTGCAGTCAGGCAGCCGGACTCAGCAGTCATGAGCTTGCGCTGGAGTCGCTTGACCATCTGCGCAAGGTATGGGAAGCGCTGAGCGATTACGGGGTGTCGCAGCATGTGCTGATCGACCTCACGATGATCGGGGATTTCTCCTATTATACGGGCATGGTGTTCGAAGGCTATGCCGCGGAATTGGGATTCCCGGTGTGCAGCGGCGGTCGCTACGACAATCTGCTGAAACAGTTCGGCCGCGATGTTCCGTCTACGGGCTTCGCGTTGAAGACGACGCGTATTCTGGACGGCGTGGATGATCCGGAGGGCGAGGAAGAGCGTCCCGTGCTGATCGTCTATGAATCGAACCGGCGCGCCGAAGCACTGGCCGAAGCCGCACGTATTCGCGACGGGGGCGGAGCGGCAGTGACGCGATTGGCGGAGAGCGGCAATGGCGAAGATGTTTCGGAGAGCGGCCGCTATAGTCGGGTAGTAAGCTTTGTCGAAGCCAATACTCCAGCCAAATAAAGAATAGACGATCCGGGCAGCAACGGTCCGGTAACGATAAAAGTTGAAAACAAGAGGAGGAGAGACGCATGGGAGAAGTGCTGAAAGTAGCGATGCCGAAAGGTCGAATCTACAAAAAAGCTGCGGAACTGTTCCGTGCCGCCGGCATCGTTATTCCGGACGACGTCGACGATTCGCGCCGATTGGTTATTCCGATTCCGGAAGCGAATATGGAATTTATTATGGCGAAGCCGGTCGATGTGCCGACATACGTCGAGTATGGCGTAGCGGATATAGGCATCGTCGGCAAAGACGTGCTGCTCGAAGAAAATCGCGATGTATACGAGCTGCTGGATCTGGGCATTGCGCGCTGCCGGATGTCGGTCATCGCGCTGCCGGATCGTCAACCCGGCATTCATTTGCGCGTGGCGACCAAATATCCGAATGTGGCGACGCGTTATTTCCGCGAACAGGGAGAGCAGGTCGAAGTCATCAAGCTGAACGGCTCGATCGAATTGGCTCCGCTGATCGGATTGGCGGACCGGATCGTGGACATGGTGGAAACGGGCCAGACGCTCAAAGACAACGGGTTGGTCGAATTGGAAAGCATCTTCGGCATCACGAGCCGCCTGATCGCGAATCGGGTCAGCTACCGGATGAAAAACGACGCGATTCAGCAGTTGTGCGACAAGCTGGAGAAAGTAATGCCCGGCGCGGTGAAATCCTGAACGGGCACGAAATATAGAGGCAAAAAAAGCGACGAAAACAGAAATAAAATACAAACGGAAACAGAAACGAAAATCGGGCGGCGATGCAAGAACGTCCGGCATGCGGAGGAACGACTATGAAGATTGTACCGGCGGCGCAGTTCGATCTGCGTCGGGACGTGGAATACGGCTCGGAAGAACAGGTGGCGACGGTCAAGCGGATCGTCGGCGATATCAAGGCGGAAGGCGATTCGGCATTGCTTCGTTACACGGAGAGCCTGGATCGTACCCGACTGGAAGCTTCGCAGCTTCGAGTGACCGCTCAAGAACTGCAAGACGCATATGGACGAGTGGAAGAATCCTTCGTAACCGCGATTCGGGCGGCGGCCGTTAACATTCGGGCTTTCCATGAACGGCAAAAGCGCAATTCCTGGATGGAACTTCAACCGGACGGAGGAATGTTGGGACAGATCATTCGCCCGCTGCGCCGGGTCGGGGTATATGTGCCGGGGGGCAAAGCGGCTTATCCGTCTTCGGTGCTCATGAACGTTATTCCCGCTCAGGTAGCGGGCGTGCCGGAGATCGTGATGGTTACGCCTCCGGCGACGGGCGGTACGGAAGGCATCGACCCTTATATTCTGGTCGCTGCCGCCGAAGCAGGCGTAACCGAGATTTATCGGGTCGGAGGTGCGCAGGCGATTGCGGCGCTGGCTTACGGCACGGAAAGTATTGCTCGGGTAGATAAAATCTGCGGTCCGGGCAACATCTACGTCGCGCTAGCCAAGCGCGAGGTATACGGCCTGGTCGACATCGATAGCCTGGCGGGACCCAGCGAGATCGTCGTGTTGGCTGACGAGACCGCTGATCCGGAATATGTAGCGGCCGATCTGCTGTCGCAGGCCGAGCATGATGAATTAGCCTCGGCAATTCTGGTCTCGACGTCGGAACGTCTGGCAGAGTATGTGGCCGCCGAAGTGGAGCGCCAACTGTCTGAGCTGCCTCGCGAGACTATTGCGCGGGCTTCGATCGAGAACTACGGAGCAATCATCGTGACAGGCAGTATCGAGGAAGGCATCGAAGTCGTGAATCGGCTGGCGCCGGAGCACTTGGAAGTGATGGTGCAGAATCCGACCGATTATCTCGGCCTGATCGAGAACGCCGGAGCGATCTTCCTCGGCCCTTACAGCTCGGAGCCGGTCGGCGATTATTTCGCGGGACCGAACCACATCATTCCCACGAACGGCACGGCGCGTTTCGCATCGCCGGTCGACGTCGACGACTTTATCAAAAAATCAAGCTTGATCCAATACAGCAAACAAGCGCTGCTGCAAAACGCTTCCACCATCATGGAGCTGGCGCGCCGCGAAGGTCTGGAAGGCCATGCGCGCGCGATCGAGGTTCGCGTGAAAAAAGAGAGCGGCAAGTAGATTCGTTTGGACAAGAGCGCGAATGCAAAAGAAGAAAGAACGACTAACCGAACGGAGGCAATACCATGACGGAAGCTAACCAAGCAAGCACGCGCAGCGCAAGCATCGCTCGCAAAACGAATGAAACCGACATTAAGCTGTCCTACGGCATCGACGGTACGGGCATCTCGGAAATCTCGACAGGGGTTCCTTTTCTCAACCACATGCTGGATCTGTTCACCAAGCACGGACAATTCGACCTGAAAGTCGATGCGGACGGCGATATCGACATCGACGACCACCATACCGTTGAAGATATCGGCATTTGCCTGGGCAATGCGCTGTTGGAATCACTGGGCGACAAACGCGGTATCAAGCGTTACGCCAACGTGTTTATCCCGATGGACGAAGCGCTGGCGCAGGTCGTGATCGACGTAAGCGGACGCCCGCACTTCGAGTACCGCGCGGAGTATCCGTCGAATCTGGTCGGTACGTTTTCAACGGAGATGGTGCACGAGTTCCTGTGGAAATTCGCGCTGGAGTCGCGGATTACGCTGCACGTCATCGTTCACTACGGCCGCAACACGCACCATATGATCGAAGCGGTGTTCAAAGCGCTGGGACGCGCGCTCGACGAAGCGACGTCGATCGATCCGCGCGTGACCGGCATCCCTTCCACGAAGGGAGTGCTGTAGCATGACGATCGCGATCGTCGACTACGGAATGGGCAATCTGCATAGCGTCAGCAAAGCGGTCGAGCGGCTCGGTTACGAGTACCTCATCACCGGCGACGAACGCGAGATCATGCAGGCGTCCGGCGTACTGCTGCCGGGCGTCGGCGCGTTCGGCGACGCGATGAGCCATTTGCGCGATACGGGTCTTGATCTGGTCACGCGCCGCGTCGCGGCCGAAGGCAAACCGCTGCTCGGCATTTGTCTCGGCATGCAGCTGTTGTTCGACGGAAGCGCGGAGCACGGCGACCATGAAGGGTTGGGATTGCTCCCGGGCCGCGCGGTGCGATTCGAAGCCGGCGAGCTGAAAGTTCCGCATATGGGCTGGAACCGTCTTGATTTCACGCGTCCGAACGAACCGCTGCTAGGCGGCCTTGCGGAAGGACACGTCTACTTCGTTCACTCGTACCATGTGGAGCTGAGCGAACCTGGCGATCTGATCGCGTCGGCCGACTACGGACTTCCGGTCACGGCGATCGTCGGACGGGACAACGTGTACGGCATGCAGTTCCACCCGGAAAAAAGCGGCGAGCTGGGCATGAGTCTGTTACGCAATTTCCTGAAGCTGTCGGAAGGACGGGCATAAGGAACTTCACGAATATAATCCATAGGGATACGGCGAAAAAGGAGAATGGTATATGACGGCATTTACGATCTATCCGGCAATCGATATCCGCGGCGGCAAATGCGTCCGATTGCTTCAGGGCGATTACGCGCAGGAAACGGTATTCAACGAAAGTCCGCTGGATGCGGCCAAGCAGTGGGAAAATCTCGGCGGGCAGTTCGTGCATCTGGTCGACCTCGACGGAGCAAAAGAAGGCCGTCCGGTCAATCACGAGCTGATCGGCCGGATCGCGTCCTCGCTGAACGTACCGGTACAGATCGGCGGCGGATTGCGGACGTTCGAAGACGTGAAGCTGCTGCTGTCGCTCGGCGTGAGCCGGGTTATCCTGGGGACTGCGGCGATCGAGGACAAGGCTTTTACGGAAAAGGTACTGGCCGAATACGGCGATAAAGCGGCGATCGGCATCGATGCCCGCAACGGTTTCGTGGCAACTCGGGGTTGGCTGGAAACGTCGGAAGTCCGCGCGGAAGACCTGGCGAAGGAATTGGCGGCCAAAGGAGCGGAAACGTTCATTTTTACCGATATCTCGCGCGACGGCATGATGCAGGGACCGAACGTGGAAGCGATTCTGAGCCTGGCAAAAGCATCCGGCAAAACGGTCATCGCCTCGGGCGGAGTGACGGTACAGGGCGATCTGGAACGTCTGGCGGCGCATGCGGACGACGGCATCGGCGGAGCGATCGTCGGCAAAGCCTTGTACACGGGCAATATCGATCTGGCATCGGCATTGGCTGCGGTCAAGCGGTAACAGCGGGTCGTCAAAGGACCAACAAGGGTAAAAGGAGGAACGGCATGCTCGCAAAACGAATTATTCCGTGTCTGGATGTCAAAGACGGACGCGTAGTCAAAGGAGTCAATTTCGTCAATCTACGCGATGCCGGCGATCCGGTGGAGCTGGCATCGGTATATGACCGCGAAGGCGCGGACGAGCTGGTGTTCCTCGATATCTCCGCTTCGGTCGAAGGCCGAGCGACGATGGTCGAGGTCGTGCGCCAGACGGCAGGGGAGATCACGATCCCGTTCACCGTCGGCGGCGGCATTTCGCAAGTGGACGATATGAAACGGATTCTGCGCGCGGGCGCGGACAAAACGGCGGTCAACACGGCGGCGGTGCTGCGTCCCGAACTGATCGCGGAAGGCGCGCGCCGCTTCGGCTCGCAATGCATCGTGCTGGCGGTGGACGCCAAGTACAATCCGGAATGGCAGGAGTGGGAAGTGTATACGCACGGCGGCCGCAAATCGACGGGTATCCGCGCGCTGGAATGGGTCAAACGCGCGGAATCGTTGGGGGCGGGAGAAATTCTGCTGACCAGCATGGACGCGGACGGCACGAAGGACGGTTTTGACCTGAAGCTGACTCGCGCGGTATGCCGCGAAGTATCGATTCCGGTTATCGCTTCGGGCGGCGCGGGCACAAGCGAACATTTCTACGACGTGTTTACGGAAGGCACGGCGGATGCGGGCTTGGCGGCGACCATTTTCCACTATAAAGAGATCGCGATTCCGGACCTTAAGAATCAATTGAAGCAAAAAGGAGTCGAAATCAGATGAGCAGAGAAAGCGACGTAATCGTTGCGCCGGAACAATTCGCGGCCAACGTCAAATGGGACGCGCAGGGGCTGGCTCCGGCGATCGTTCAAGACCATAACACGAAAGAAGTATTGACGCTCGCCTACATGAACGAAGAATCGCTGCGCCGTTCGGTACAATCGGGCGAAACCTGGTTCTGGAGCCGTTCGCGGCAGGAGTTCTGGCATAAAGGCGCGACGTCCGGCAACGTGCAGCGGATCGTCTCGCTCAGCTACGACTGCGACGGAGACGCACTGTTGGTCGGCGTGGAGCCGGCGGGACCGGCCTGCCACACAGGACGCGTAAGCTGCTTCTTCAACAAAGCGGCATTGGAAAACGGATCGGCGGATCAAGGCGGATCAGTAGGCGCCGGCGCGGAAAGCGAGCGCGTGCTGGGTCAGGAGCCGGAGAACGCAGCCGGTCGCTTCGACGTTTTGGGCGAGTTGGAAGGCATCATCGCAGAGCGCGACCGCGAACGCCCGGAAGGCGCCTACACCACTTACCTGTTCGAAAAAGGCATCGACAAAATCTTGAAAAAAGTCGGCGAGGAAACGGCGGAGTCGATCATCGCGGCCAAAAACGGCGACAACGCCGAGCTGCGTCTCGAAGTTAGCGATCTGATCTATCACCTGCTGGTGCTGCTGCAAGAACGCAAGCTGCCGTTGGACGAGATCATGGACGAGCTGGCTCGTCGTCACGAGCGTCCGCGCCGGGATTAGAGGTTGGATCACGTTTAACGTTTCCTATCCGTTTCGGATCATTTGTTGGGACATTTTGCGTGAAGAGGTTGCGTGAAGCTGCCTGAAAGACGAACGGCGGACGCTGGGAGAACGATATCCCCGGATAGTTCGTCGTTTTGCTTTTTACACGAGGGGAGAGAATCTCTATGTTGATCGATTACCACACGCACCATGAACGCTGCGGCCACGCGGTAGGAAAGCTGGAAGAGTACGTGCAGCGCGGCATCGAACTGGGTCTCGGCCAACTCGGCCTGTCCGACCATATGCCGTTGATCCACGTCGATCCGGCGACATACTATCCGGAAATGGCGATGCCGATGGACGAGCTGCCGCGCTACGTGGAAGAAGTGCTGACGCTCAAGGAGAAGTACCGCGACCGAATCGACATCAAGCTCGGTCTCGAAGGCGATTATATCGAAGGCTACGAAACCGAAATTCAAAAGATCGTCGAAGCCTATCCGTGGGACTACGTCATCGGCTCGGTTCATTTTCTCGGCGAATGGGACATTACCGACTTCCGCCAAACCGCAGGCTGGGAAGGCCGCGACCCGCTTGAAGTTTACCGAACCTATTACGACGCGATCGGCAAAGCCGCCCAAACCGGATTCTACGACATCATCGGCCACTTCGACGTGATCAAACGCTTCGGTTATGCGCCCAAGCCCGAGCAAGCCGCAGAAAAAGAATCCTTCGAAGAAGCCGCTCTTCAGCATATCGCAACCAGCGGCATCGCCATGGAACTGAACGCTTCCGGCCTGACCAAGCCTTGCGCCGAAATGTTCCCTTCCGAATCGATCCTGCGCCGCATTTTGCAAAAGGATATTCCTTTGACCCTGGGTTCCGATTCCCACGATCCGGCCAAGCTGTCCGAAAACCTCGACAAAGCCCGCATGCAGCTTCGCGATCTGGGCGTGCGGGAAGTCGCGACTTTTGACCGCCGTAAAAGAATCATGATCCCGTTGGTTGTGTAGGGAAGCTTTCGAAAAGAGAAAGCTAAAGGCCGTCGTTGAAAGTCACGTGTGCGCGGGGAAGCGAGAAGACTGCGAGAAAAATTCGTTCAATTCGCTGTCTCACTTGGAAAAGTCGATTGAAATTTTGAGTTGAAGTTTTCCAAGTTCAAAGGCGTCTTTCACTGAATTTTTCTCTCCGTCTTCTCGCTTCCAGTTACGTTGGGCTTTCTCGACCCATTGAAGCTTTCGAAGAAAGCTAAAGACCGTCGAAAGTTTTTTGAAAAAGTAAAGCGTATAAACAGCAGAGCGATTTAGCGTAATTTAAGGCTTTCTAACAAAAGCCGATATGATCAAGCAAGTCATTTCTATTGCAGGGAAGCAATAGCGGAGGGGGAATTCAGTGAAGGTGAAGGCTTTCGTAGAAAGCCACTTCGGGAGCATATGCTTAGCGTTCGCCTTTGAAATCGAGAAAAAACCTATAAACAGTTTCAATCCTTTTTCTCGATTTCAACACGCGACCTAAAGCCTTTCGAAGAAAGGCACTTCGTAAGCATTTACTAACGAATTTCCCCGCAGCGCCCAGCTTCCCCAACATAGAAAACTTTCCAGAGAATTTCGGGACGCCATAATCGGCGTCTCTTTGCTTTTGCGCTCCCCGCGATTGGGGTATAATCAAAAGCAGACCAAGAAAGATCAATGAAAGATCCATACAAAGTCAAGAAAAAGAACATGCGGGAGGGTGCCATGCAGCACAGGATGCGTATATTTTCGGGGTCGTCCAATCCGGGTCTGGTGGACCGGATCTGCGGTGATCTGGGCGTTACGCCCGGTAAAGTGAAGTTGACCAAATTTAAGAGCGGCGAGAGTTATGTGCATTACGAAGAGAGCATTCGCAACTTGGACGTATTTATCGTCCAATCGCTTTCTCACCCGATCAATGAGCATTTTGTCGAGCTGCTCGTAATGATCGACGCGGCCAAGCGTGCTTCGGCGCGTACGGTCAACGTGGTAATCCCTTACTACGGATATGCCCGTCAGGAACGCAAAGCCGCTCCGCGCGAGCCGATCTCGGCCAAGATGGTGGCGGATGTGTTGACTACGGCCGGTGCCAGCCGCGTGGTCACGATCGAGCTTCACGCTGCCGCAATCCAAGGATTCTTCAATATTCCGGTCGATCATCTGACGACGCTGGATTTGATTGCCGATTATTTGCGCAGTAAAAACATTAAAGACCCCGTTGTCGTGTCTCCCGATGCGGGCCGTGCGAAGCTGGCCGAAAAATTGGCGAACCGACTCGACTCGCCGGTCGCGATCATGCTCAAAAAACGTCCGTCCCATAATGAGGCGATGATCACGCATGTGATCGGCGAAGTCGAGGGACGCACGCCGATCATCATGGAAGACTTGATCGATACCGGATCGACGATTCTTAAAGTCGTGGAAGGCCTGAAAGAACGAAATGCGAAAGACCCGATTGTATGCGCCACGCACGGGGTATTCTCTGATGGAGCCCTTCAGCGTCTGGACCATCCGAGTATCTCGGAAGTCGTCATCACGGACTCGATCGCGCTGCCGGAGGATCACTCGGAGCGATTTACCGTATTGCCTGTTGCTCCCATGCTGGCTCGGGCGATTCATATTATTTTGGAAGGCGGATCGCTTGCGACATTATTCAGCGATTCGGGTATTTAATAGTAGCCCATGCAATAAGCACGGAGGCCGTCTGCGGCAGAGGTTCGGCAGGGGCGGCCTTTCTCTTGGGAGGCCTATGCAAGTGTGTTATACTGATCTGGATGTTCGATTTTAAGCAGTTAACAAAGGGGGCCTTGCTCAGGTGAACGGGAATTATCGGCGTGAAGAGAAGCCGCAAAGTCGTGTGGTTTCTTTGACCATGGACGAAAGCTTTTTCTTCGAAAGAGCCGTCCGGGCGCTGGATCGCTACCAATATGACAAGGCGTTAAAATATTTTCGAAAAGCGGTAGAGTTGAAGCCGGGCAATCCGGTCAACCATTGCAACATGGCGGGTATATTATCAGAGATGGGCGACTATGAAGCTTCGAACGAGGTGCTGCTGCACGTGCTCGAACAAGTTGACCCGTCCATGACGGAGTGCCGGTTCTATATGGCCAATAACTTTGCCAATATGGAACGGTTCGAAGAGGCCGAAGAAGCCCTGCTTGCCTATCTGGAAGCGGATGCTTCCGGACAGTTCTTGCACGAGGCGGAAGAGTTGATCGAACTGCTTCAGGTAGAACTGCAGCGAAATATTCGCGATCATAGCGTGCTGGCGCGCCGGGGATCGGATCGTCATGAACGTGCGCGGAAAATGTTGGAAGAAGGCATGTTTTCCGAAGCGGCGGATTTGCTGGAGGAACTGCTGGAGGAGTATCCGGGCTTTGCTGCAGCAGCCAACAATCTGGCACTGGCCTACTACTATATGGGGATGACGGATCGGGCGCTTGCGACGGTAGAAGAGGTGCTTCGGAACGAACCCGGCAATTTGCACGGGTTGTGTAACTTGGCTATTTTTCGTCGTCATTCCGGTCCGGCCGGAGCGGAAGAAGCGGCGCTGCTGGGCCGCCGTCTTGCTACGATTGTACCGTTCCATCGCGAGCATGCCTTCAAACTGGCGACTACGCTGGGCATTTTGGGGGAGCATGAAGCGGCCTATCAGCATTTTCGCAGATTATTGGCGGGCGACGAGTCGTCGGCTGATCCTTCCGTTCACCATTACTGCGCCGTAGCTGCGCTGCTTAGCGGACGGATCGATACGGCGGAGCGATTGTGGAACCAGACGCTGAAGCTTGATCCGGACGCCGAGGCGGCCGAACATTATTTGACGCGCTTGCCGGAATGGAGAAAAAACGGCGTTTCCGAGACAGTAAGTTACCATTACCGATTGGAGGCCGTTAAGCGCTCCGAACTTTGGCGTCGTTGGGAAGAACGTCTGCCTGAGGACTCGCCGGCTATTCGCGAAGCGCTGCTTCGCACCTTACGCTCCGGTACCGAAGAGGAAAAACGCCATGCGCTGCAGGCTTGTCGTCCCTTGGTGGATGACGAGATGACGAAAGCATTGCGAGAGTTGGCTGAAAATGAAAACGAAGCAGAAGGACTGCGCGAACTCGCTCGTGCCGCATTAGGCGAGATCGCTTATGATCCGCCCGAAGAAGACGAACTGCCGGAACTCAAGTTCTCCAGGGAACCGGCTGAACTGCCCGTCTGGGAAAAGCGTTGGCAGGACGTGCTGGATACGGCGATTCGCGCCTCGTGCGCACCGGGCGACTTTGGTCTTCGGCGTGATTTGGAAGCGTTATGGACCGACTTTTTGCGTAGACTTTATCCGAATGTTCCGGTGCTGTCGTATGCCGAAGGTTGGGCCGCAGCCCTTGATTATTTGACGGACAAGCTGCGCCGCGGAGAGTCGACCTATGAAGAAACGGGCCGACGCTACGGCGTATCCGCTTCGACGGTCGGCCGCTATGTCAAACGAATCGATCAAGTATGCAATATCAAGGAACGTATGACCATGCACGGAATAGATCATCGCAAAGGACTGTAACCGTCCGGCAATGATTGTACTCCGGCATGATTTCATAACACTCAAACTTGTCCTGAGGAGGATGCCTAGATGCAGAAATACAAGACTGTAGTAATCGGAACAGGTCCGTCGGGCCTGACCTCGGCTATTTATTTGGCTCGTGCCAACCTGAACCCGCTCGTGATCGAGGGGCTTCAACCGGGCGGACAATTGACGACAACGACCGAAATCGAGAACTTCCCGGGTTTCCCTGACGGAATCATGGGACCGGAACTGATGGATAATATGCGCAAGCAGGCCGAGCGTTTCGGTGCCGAGTTCATGAACGGTTGGGTAGATGCCGTCGATTTTTCGCAGCGTCCGTTCAAAATCACGGTCGAAGGCACAGGAACGATCGAAGCGGATTCGGTCATCATCTCGACAGGAGCATCCGCCCGTTACCTCGGCATTCCGGGAGAGCAGGATAATATTGGACGCGGCGTCAGCACATGCGCGACTTGCGACGGATTCTTTTTCCGCGGCAAAAAGCTCATCGTGGTCGGCGGCGGGGACTCGGCAATGGAAGAAGCCAGCTTCTTGACGCGCTTTGCGACGGAAGTTACGGTCGTTAACCGCCGTGACGAGCTGCGCGCATCGAAGATCATGCAGGATCGCGCGCGCGAAAACGAGAAAGTCTCTTGGGCGCTCAACCGTAAGCCGCTGGAAGTGGTTGCCGGCGATACGGGTCTCCAAGGACTGAAAGTGTTCAACAACGAGACGGGCCAGGAAGAACTGCTGGAAGCGGACGGCGTATTCGTGGCGATCGGCCACACGCCGAATACGACGTTCCTGCAAGGGCATGTTGAGTTGGACGGTCACGGCTATGTCGTGGTAAAACCGGGCACGACGGAAACCAATATCGACGGCGTATTTGCTTGCGGCGACGTACAGGACACGAAATACCGTCAAGCAATCACGGCTGCGGGCAGCGGCTGCCAAGCGGCGATGGACTGCGAGAAGTATCTCGAAGGCAGCATCGTGCACGACTGGAGCGAGACGCTCGATCGTTAATTTTTAAAAGAAACCTCAATCTAAATCCAAGAACGCGCAGACAAGAATCCGCCAACGGAATCTTTCGCCTGCGCGTTCTTTTTATAGAAGCCTCTTGGCCAAGGAAAAAGATCGGAGGATGTTCATGAGCAAAATCGGAAGAAATCCGGGTGGAGCGGATCGTCGGTATCTGCGCCGGGCGGAGCTGCTGCGAGAAAAGATTGAGCAACCCGAGATGTATCCGTTCAACCTGCCTGCGGTAAAAGAACTGGAGAGTATTGATTTCCATGATCGGGTGACGTATATCATCGGGGAAAACGGAGTCGGCAAGTCTACGCTGCTTGAAGCGATTGCGGTGGCTTGGGGGTTCAACGCGGAAGGCGGGACGCTGAACTTCAACTTTGCTACGGCGGAGACCCATTCTCCGCTGCATCGGCATCTGCGGCTGATCCGGGGAACGGCGCGTCCGAAAGACGGTTTCTTTTTTCGGGCGGAGAGTTATTACAACGTGGCGACGGCGATCGACGAGCTGGACCAAGATTCAGAACCCAGAACTAGAATCATCGACAGCTACGGCGGACGTTCGCTGCACGAGCAGTCGCACGGCGAAGCTTTTTTTGCTACGTTCATGCATCGATTCGGATCTAACGGACTGTTTATCCTCGACGAGCCGGAAGCGGCCTTGTCTCCCGTGCGGCAGTTGGCGATGTTGACTCGTATTCATGAGCTGGCGCGCAGCGGCGGGCAGTTTATTATCTCGACGCATTCTCCGTTGTTGATGGCGTATCCGCATTGTCGGCTGTATAACCTGACGGCAGGCGGCATTCAGGAATGCGGGCTTGAGGAGACGGAGCATTATATCGTAACCCGGGAGTTTTTGAACAATCGGGAGCAGATGCTGGAGCGTTTGCTGAACGACGAAGAAGAGTGAAGGCAAGCGTATAGACCGTGTAAAAGGTGAACAGAAAGAGCCGCCGAAGACGTCTTCGAGGCTCTTTTTTTCATGAATAAAAAGATTGTGCGTAGAATCACAAGTCGGCGAATAACGGCATGCTACATTTTGATTGAGAATTGTTTTCAGAAAAATTTAAAGCAGTCGGAAAGGGGCGTATCGCGAATGGGCAAAAAGATCGATTTGAACCGGAGCGTGCATGAGCTGGTGAGCGAGGAGCCGGAGGTTGCGACGATTATGTTTGCGCTTGGTTTTAAAAAGATCGTCGAACCGGCCATGCTGGAGACGATGGGCAAATTCATGACGCCCCTGAAGGGTGCCAAAATGAAGCGGATCGACCCGGAACAGATGAGGCAGGCTTTTGAAGCGCATGGTTATGAGGTTGAAGGTTAGGACATATAGAGTGGGCGTTCAGCGTTGAATGTAAATAAGGAGGAACCGAAGATGAGCGAACTGATTAATAACCGGGAGCACGCGGCAGGGCAGATGGATGAACAGCAGCTGCGCCGGAGAGAAGAATTGAAGGCCATTATCAAGCAGCTGCATGAAGGCGTCGATCCGGCGCAGGTCAAAGAACGTTTCCGTGCGGCGGTAGGCAGCGTGGAAGTCGAGGAGATTTCGCTGCTTGAGGAATCGTTGATGCGCGAGGAAGGCATTCCCGTATCCGAAGTGCAGAGGTTGTGCTCGGTCCACGCTTCGATCTTCGACGGGGCGATCTCGGATATTCACGGTTCTTCCTCGTCGGCGCCCGAGTCGCAGCCCGGTCATCCGGTACACACGTTCAAGCTGGAAAACCGGGAGCTGGAGCGTCTGACGGGCTTCTCCATCTCGCTGCATCTGGACAAGTTCATGAAAGACGATTCCGACGCGAACCGTTACAAGCTGTTGGAAGACCTGAATTTGCTGCTGGACGCGGATAAGCATTATTCGAGAAAAGAAAATCTGCTGTTCCCGTATTTGGAGCGCTACGGCATCTACGGCCCCACTCAGGTGATGTGGGGCGTGGATGACGGCATTCGCGCGGAGATCAAAGCGGCGAAAGAGCTGCTGGCCGATTACAAAGGCGATCGCGAAGCGGTGAAGACGCGGATCGAAGTCGCCGTGCGGGAAGTCGAAGAAATGATTTTCAAGGAAGAAAATATCCTGCTGCCGATGGCGCTTAAAAAGCTGACGGAAGACGAATGGGTAAAAATCGCGGAAGAGACGGAAGAGATCGGCTACTGCTTGATTCCCGGTACGGCTCGTTGGGTTCCGACGCGGGCAGCGGAGCCTGGAGCTATGTCGGAAGCCGAACAACCTGCACCGATATCTCGCGGACTCGAGGGTCATTTGGAAGCTAGCCACGCCCACGGTGAAGATGCAGCAGCTATGCCGCCGTTTTTGGCAGGGGGAGAGAAGCCGGAAGGGATGCCGCAGTGGGTCGCGGATATGCTGCGGCAACAGCAGCAGGAGGAACAAGCAGCATCGACGCCTGTGCCTACAGCATCGCCGGCGCAGGATCAGGCGGTCAGCATTGCGGAACAAGCGGCGAAAATGGCGGTTCAGGCCGCGGAGATGGCACGGCAAGCGGCAGAGATGGCGGCATCGGTTAACGGAAGCATGAAGACCGTTCAACATGCGCAGCCGCAGCGTCCGGTCGGCGTTGGAACAGCATCCGCTTCACCGGAATCTGCTGCCTCCGCAGCACCGATCTCCGACGGTTACGTCCGTTTCAATACGGGCATTCTGTCTGTGCAACAGTTGGAGCTGATCATGAACCACCTCCCGGTTGACCTGACGTACATCGACGAGAACGATATTGTCCGATATTTCTCGCACGGCAAAGAACGCATCTTCGCCCGTACGAAAGCGGTCATCGGCCGTTCGGTACAAAATTGCCACCCGCCGCAAAGCGTGCACGTCGTCGAAGACCTGCTGCGGGACTTCAGATCGGGCCGCAAAGATCACGAAGACTTCTGGATTCCGTTTAAAGACAAGTTCGTGTATATCCGCTACTTTGCGATTCGCGACGAGCAAGGCACCTATCTGGGAACGCTGGAATTTACCCAAAACGTGGCGCCGATTCGGGAGCTGGAAGGGCAGAAGCGGATATTGTCGGAAGCGTGAGTTTAAGTGTAAAAAGGGAGCGTATGGGCAGATTGCGAGAACGGACGTGCTCTGATCCGAATGCGGATTCATGCTTTTAAGTTTATATTTTTAGGAGGAAAAGCTATAGTTCTGTATACCTTGTCTATAGGTTGTAGATTAGGTTGACGTGTCGAGAACGCCCAGCGTAACTGGAAGCGAGAAGACGGAGAGAGAAATTCAGTGAAGGAGCGTTAGCGTTCGCCTTTGAAATCGGGAAAGTTCTACTTTAAATTTAATCCTTTTTCCCGATTTCAACACGCGACCGGAACGAATTTCTCTCGCAGTCTTCTCGCTTCCCCCGCCAACGTAACTTTCAATGGCAACCTCACCTTGTCTACATCATGCAGACAAGGTTTTTTCGATTTTTCATAAATTCATCGCGATTTCACAAAACGCAACAAGCAGGGCGCTAAAACTCATCCCGCGACACAAACCCGCGTCCCGTAAGGGTTTCAACGCCCCCGGGCGTGCCGCGCTACAAAAAAGGCTTTCGACCCTTGCGGGGCAAGGCTTTGCGGTGTGGTGCCTCGCTTGACCGGATGGGGGCGTTCGCTTATAGTGGGATACGAAGGTGGACTTAAGCAAACGGATTCATCATTTTCGATTTTCTATAATATCAGAAGAAAAAAGGTGGCTTGTATCATGTCTGAAAATGTCTACGTCGGTATGGATCTGGGCGGCACCACGATCAAAGTCGGTCTGTGCAGCGAGAGCGGCGTTCTGCTGCATACGTATGAAGGGCCCACGGGAGTGGCGGAAGGACCCGAGACCGTAATTTCCAACATGGCGGATTACGTTCGTCGAGTCGTTGAAGAATCGCCTTATTCCTGGGAACAACTGGCCGGAGTCGGAGCCGGAGTCGCCGGATTCACGAATGTCCGTGACGGCATCATCGTCATGGCGCCGAACATAGGCTTCAAAGACGTTCCGATCCGCGCCATTCTCGAAGAGCGGCTCGGCAAGCCTGTCAAGATCGATAACGATGCCAACGTAGCCGCGCTCGGCGAAGCCTGGAGCGGTGCGGGAGCCGGCATCGAGAACTGCGTATGCTACACGCTGGGAACGGGTGTGGGCGGCGGCATTATCATCAACGGCCGCATCTACCAAGGGTTCTCGGGCATGGCCGGAGAAATCGGGCATATCGACGTCGTGCCGGATTTGGAAGCCATTCAGTGCGGCTGCGGCAAAGTAGGCTGCCTGGAGACGGTATCTTCCGCGACGGGCATCATTCGCATGGCAAAAGAAGCGGTAGAGCGCGGCGAGCGCACGTTCATCGCCGACGCAAGCGAGATTACGGCGAAGACCGTCTTCGACGCGGCCAAAGCCGGCGACGAAGTGGCGCTGCGCATCGTCAAGCGTGCGGCATTTTATTTGGGCAAGTCGATGGCGGCTGTCGCGGCGGTACTGAATCCGCAAAGCTTCATCATCGGCGGAGGCGTATCGAAAGCAGGAGACATCCTGTTCGATCCGATTCGCGAGACTTTTGCTCAACTGGCGCCGGAACCGCTGCAAAAAGGCGTGCAAATCGTACCGGCAACGCTGGGTAACGACGCCGGCATGATCGGTGCTGCCGGGCTATTGATTCGCTAACGATCGTAAATCAGGGAGGGGAAGTCGCATGAGCGAAATTCCAAACGAGAACGCGGCGGCTTCGACCGCCACGCTGATGATTATCACGGGAATGTCGGGTGCCGGCAAAACGATTGCCGTGCAGAGCCTGGAGGATTTGGGTTTTTTCTGCGTAGACAATCTGCCGCCGGTTCTGATTCCGAAATTTGCCGAGCTGATCGAACAGTCGAATGGCAAGATCGCCAAGGTTGCGTTGGTTATCGACCTGCGCGGCCGCGAGTTCTTCGCGGCGTTGTCCGAATCGCTTGCGTACATCAAGGACCACTTCACCATTCACAGCGAAATTCTGTTTTTCGATGCGAATGACGGGGTTTTGGTGCAGCGCTACAAAGAGACGCGCCGCCGGCATCCGCTTGCACCGGACGGCATGCCGCTCGACGGCATTCGGTTGGAGCGCAAGATGCTGGAGGAGCTGAAAAACTCGGCGACGCAGATTATCGATACGACCAACATGAAGCCGGCCGTTTTAAAAGAAAAGATCATTTCGCGCTTCGCGCATATGGAGACCAACCAGCTATCCGTCAATGTGACGTCGTTTGGCTTCAAGTACGGCGTGCCGATTGACGCGGATCTGATCTTCGACGTGCGTTTTCTGCCTAATCCGCATTATGTCGACAACCTGCGCCCGCTTACGGGACAGAATAGCGATGTCTATGATTATGTGATGAAATGGCCGGAGACGCAGACCTTTTTGACCAAACTACTGGATATGCTGCATTTTCTCATTCCGCAGTACCGAAAAGAAGGCAAGAGCCAGGTGATTATCGGCATCGGCTGTACCGGGGGCAAGCATCGCTCGGTCGCCATTTCCGAATATTTGGGCCGCATGCTGGGAGCGAGCGAGACGGAAAGAGTGCGCGTTAATCACCGGGACGCCGATCGGGACCGCCACTGACTGCAACCTAACATTTGAGGCGTCCAACGTACTGAGGAGTGAACATTCATGAATATGAAACAACCGTCGCAGCGTCCTGTGCGTCGCCCGCGCATTGTCGTAATGGGCGGCGGCACGGGACTGTCCGTGATGCTGCGGGGATTGAAGGAACAGCCGCTCGATATTACCGCCATCGTTACGGTGGCCGATGACGGCGGCAGTTCCGGCATTCTGCGCAGCGAGATGCAGATGCCGCCTCCGGGCGATATCCGCAACGTGCTTACGGCGCTGGCCGACGTGGAGCCGTTGTTGGCGGAGATGTTAAGTTATCGTTTCAAGACGGGAAACGGCTTGGCGGGACATAGTCTCGGCAATCTGATCCTGGCTGCCATGACGGATATTTCGGGAGATTTCGTGACCGCCGTGCGCGAGCTCGGGCGGGTATTCGCCGTACGCGGACGCGTGTATCCGGCGGCGAAAGAAGGCGTCATTTTGCACGCGGAGATGGAAGACGGCACGATCGTGACCGGCGAATCGAATATTCCGGAATACGGGGGCAAAATCAAGCGGATTTTCCTTGAGCCTTCGGAAGTCGAAGCGCTGCCGGAAGCGGTTCTTGCGATTCAGCGCGCGGATGCCATTCTGCTCGGTCCGGGCAGTCTCTATACAAGTCTGCTTCCGAACCTGATGGTGCCGCAGCTGTCCGAAGCGTTCGTCGCGTCGAGTGCGGTCAAGATGTTCATTTGCAACGTCATGACCCAACCGGGCGAGACCGACGGGTTTAGCGTGGCGGATCATCTTCAGGCCGTGCACGATCATGTCGGCAGCCATCTGTTCGATTACGTGCTGGTGAACAGCGGACTTATTCCCGAAGACGTGCAGCTTCGTTACGCCGAAGAAGGCGCGACTCCGGTCCGATTGGACCTGGAGGAGATGGCGGGGACCAATTGTACCGTCATTGCGGATACTTTCGTCAAATACGGCACGTATCTGCGTCATGACGCGGAAGAATTAAGTCGGCATATTAACCGGCTTGTGGAAGACTGGATGATGAGAAAGGGGTGAATAGTCCATGTCGTTCGCGGCTCAAACCAAAAAAGAACTGACCATGGTGGAGGCGGACGCCTGCTGCGAAAGAGCGGAATTATCCGCATTGATTCGAATGAACGGCTCGGTCCAACTCTCCAACAAGAAAGTCAGTCTCGATATTTCGACCGAAAACGCGGCGATCGCTCGCCGCATTTACTCGTTGATCAAAAAGCATTTCAGCGTGCATACCGAACTGCTTGTACGCAAAAAAATGCGCCTCAAAAAAAACAACGTCTACATCGTGCGGATTCCTGCCGGCGTGCAAGAACTGCTCGGATCGCTTAAAATCACGTCGGAAGGATTCCAATTCCTGCCCGGCATCAGTCCCGAGATCGTGAAAAAGACCTGCTGCAAACGCGCTTATTTGCGCGGCGCCTTCATGGCGGGCGGTTCGGTCAACAACCCGGAAGGCTCGTCGTACCATCTGGAGATTGCCTCCATGTACGAAGAGCACTGCCAGGCGCTCGTCGACCTCGCCAACGAATTCAACTTGAACGCTCGCTGCATCGAACGGAAGAAAGGCTTCATTTTCTACCTAAAAGAAGGCGAGAAAATCATTGAACTGCTGAATATTATCGGAGCCCACCAGTCTCTGTTCAAATTCGAGGACGTCCGCATCATGCGCGATATGCGCAATTCGGTCAACCGGATCGTCAACTGCGAGACGGCCAACCTCAACAAAACGATCGGCGCCGCCGTGCGTCAGATCGACAATATCCGTTTCCTGCAAAAAGAAGTCGGACTCGAAAGCCTGCCGGAAAAACTGCGTGAAGTCGCCGAAGTCCGCCTGGCCCATCCCGAAATCAACCTGAAGGAAGTCGGCGAACTGCTCAAAGGCACCGTCAGCAAATCCGGCGTGAACCACCGCTTGCGCAAACTCGACATCATGGCGGAGAAAATTCGGGGCAGCTGAATGCTACTGCCTAAAGGCTGCCTTTGAAAGTTACTTCGGCGGGGGAAGCGAGAAGACTGCGAGAGAAATTCGTTCAAGTCGCTGTCTCACTCGGAAAAGTCGATTGAAATTTTTAGTTGAAGTTTTCCGAGTTCAAAGGCGTCTTTCACTGAATTTCTCTCTCCGTCTTCTCGCTTCCGGCTACGGCAGATTTTCTCGACAGAATTGAGGCAGACTCAGCCTTCTCGAATTTTATTTTTAAAAAAGAAAAGAAAAACTCTACCCAAAAGCCCAAGCGGAGAGAGGAATTCAGTGTAGGAGCGTTAGCGATCGCCTTTGCATTTGGGAAGCTTCCTTTATAAAATTCAATCCAGCTTCCCAAATGCAACACGCGACCGAAACGAATTCCTCCCGCAGCGCCCCCGCTTTTGATAACGGCGGGTTTTAGACTAGTGTGAGCAACCGAAGTTATGTTATACTGAATATAATAATGCGTTTCGACAGGAACTTCATTTTGCATAGGGGGTAAGATTGCTCATGACCAAGCACCCGGTAGTCGTTCGACTGAAGACGGGGCTGCACGCCAGACCTGCGGCTTTGTTCGTTCAGGAAGCTAATAAATATTCTTCCGAGATCTTCGTAGAAAAGGAAGATAAAAAAGTAAACGCCAAAAGTATCATGGGGATCATGAGCCTGGCCATTAGTTCCGGTACCGAAATTCACATCAGTGCGGAAGGCGCGGACGCCGAACAGGCTGTAAACGCTTTAATCAGCCTTGTTAGCAAGGAAGAATTGGAAAATCAATAAATTTTCCATGTACGTCCATATTTGCTTCATACGCGAAACCCTCTGATTTCTTCAGAGGGTTTTTACGTATTTTTACAATTTTCGGCCTTGGCTTCTTGATGTTTTCACAGTAAGAACAAATATTACCAATATGAAGAAAAAATAATCGCGTTTCCGCTAAATAGAGCGCTTCGGGCATGTTTGGGAGGCAAGGCGGCAAGGGTAAAAACAAAGTACCGATACGCTTGCTACGTCCATCATAAGGCATCGGAACAACATCAACGGATAGAGAGAAGGGAGATCAACAGATTGAAAACAAATAACGTTTGGAAAGCGGCATCGGTCAGGTGGACCAAGGCCGCAATGGCCGCAGCGCTCGCGCTTACCCTGCTGCCTCCGTCATTGACTTCGGCCGCTGCCGAAACAGCACCGTCGGCAACATCCGCTTCGGCCCAGAATACCGCATTGACCGCATCTTCGGTCACGGCGTTCCTGGACGCTTTTTTCGCGGAGGAAGCGATTCAAGAGATGGCTCCGGGCGCCGCGGTCGTCGTCGTCAAAAACGGCCAAATTCTTGCGGAAAAAGGATACGGTTACGCCGATGTCGACAGCAAACGTACCGTAGATCCGAAAAATGACGTATTCCGCATGGCGTCCGTCTCGAAGACCTTCACGGCAGCCGCGATCATGCAGCTTGTCGAACAAGGAAAAGTGGGATTGGACACCGATATTCATACATACCTCGGCGACATCGCGTTTAATAACCCGTTCGCCGAACCGGTTACCGTCGCCGATCTGTTGACTCACCGAAGCGGCTTCAAGATCCAAGACCCGACCCAGGAAGACCTGAATCCGGATCTGGACGAATACGTCGATTTGAAAGACTATATTGCCAAATACATGCCGGACGTGGTGCGCGAACCGGGTACCGCTTACATGTACGACAACTTCGCGTTCCTGCTGCTCGGTTATATCGTGCAGCAAGCCAGCGGAACGCCGTATGAAGACTACATGGAGAAAAACGTCTTTGCGCCGCTCGGCATGGACAGCACGGGCTTCCTGATGACGGACGAACTCATGGAAAACGCGGTGACCGGCTATGCGGCGGGTGAACCGGTTGATCCGTATACGGTTCGGCCGACCGTTATGCCTTCGGGAGGCATGCTGTCCACGACGGAAGATATCTCCAAATTCATGATCGCGTTCCTGAACGACGGCAAAACGGCTTCCGGTACACAACTGCTCAAAGCGGATACCGTAGCTTCGATGACGGAATATCGCTCGGCGATTCACCCGCTGCTGCCTGATGCCACCTATGGCTTCGAAGCGGCATCGCAGCTTCCCGGCGCGGGAAGCAGCAGCAAAGTCATCACGAAAGCCGGCGACATGCCGGGCGCCAGCTCGTTGATGTTCCTGATTCCCGAGCAAGACACGGGCGTATTTGTCGTCTATAACCAAAATGGCGGACTGCGCGAACAGCTTTACGCGGCCTTTATCGCCAAATTCTTCCCTCAGTATGCGGTCGAAGCGAAATTCCCGGCCTTTACCGAAGAGTCCCCGGAGCAGCTTGCCCGCTACGCGGGTCTGTATAAAGACCTTCGCGTCGAAAGCATCGTGTCCAAAGTAGGCCCGGGTTCGCGCGGACGGATGGTCATCTCCGACCCGTTGACGGGCGAACGTGCTTTGCAGCAGGTCGCGCCTGGTTTGTTCATGGATGCGAACAAAATGCTGGTCGCCTTCAAAACGGATGAAACCGGCAACGTTTCGTACCTGAAGGAACCGTATCTTAATCCGATGGGCTATGAGCAAAAAGGCGTGAAACCGGCCGGATTCAACGATATTCCATCGACGCATCCGTACGCAAAATACATTCTCGATCTCCAGTCGCTGGGCTACTACCCGAACGATCCGAACCAATCTTTCGGCCCGGATCAGGTTGTGACTCGCGGTGAGTATATCGATATGCTGATGCGCACTTCTGCGATTCCGTTCTCCGAAAACACACCGGAATTCGCCGACATTCAGGGACATCCGTATGCGGCAGCCATTCAGACCGCCTATGAATACGGTCTCGTTTCCGGCAACGAAAAAGGGTTGTTCCAGCCGGATCGTCCAATTACCCGCCAGGAGGCGGCAGTGATTATCTACAACTCGACTGCCGGCCTCTATCCGCCTGAGCTGTTGGAAGTCGTCGAGCTGACCGGAAACACGGACAAATGGGCGGAACCGGCAGTGAAATTGGCGGTCATGCTGGGCTACCACGGTCCGGAAGTGACGTTTACCGATGCAGGAGTCGCCGACTTCCAATCGAAAAAGGCGCTGACCCGTGCCGAAAACGCGGCGATCAACGATATGCTGTTGACCAGCACGATCACCGGAGCGATGCAGCTTGAAGATGCGGCAGCCGAGCCGGAAAAAGAGCCTGCTGCTTAATTTTTAAAAAACGGAATGTTTAAGTTCACCAAAGCCTTTTCGACTATTCTCTGTATAAGAGTGGTTGGAAAGGCTTTTTATCGACCGAAAGAGAAGTTTGCGCAAAGGTTCTCAAAAAAATCGACGCATATCCATGCAGCTGCAACCTTTTTCGAATCGTTGGCGTTTAGAGGGTAATCAACAATAACAGGAGGGGTTAAACATGAAAATGTGGATGAAACCGTTAGGCAGCGTATTGATCGCAGGATCTTTGCTGGTAGGAGGCGCGGCGCTTCCCGCATCGTTCGGAATCGGCCAAGCACAAGCAGCGGAGGTTGTACCGATGAACGTGATTAACGTAACAGGCAAAGGTGAGGTTAAAGTTACACCGGACGTCGCGTATCTGTACGTCGGCGTGGAATCGAATGCAACGACGGCCGCGGCCGCGCAAAAGAAAACAGCTGCCGTAATGAGCAAATTGAACACCCTGCTCAAAACGGACTGGAAAATCGCGGCGAAAGACATCGAGACGGAGCAGTTCTACGTATCGCCGAATTACACGTACAGCGAGAATAACGGTCAGACCGTCAAGGACTACGGCTCCACCCATGTGTTGAAAGTGACTTACCGCGACCTCGACAAGATCGGCCAACTGCTGGATGCCGCTTCCGAAGCGGGAGCGAACCGGATTCAGAACATCAGTTTCGCGTCCGAGAACCCGGATCAATATGAAGAAGAAGCGATTGCGAAAGCGATCGCCAGCGCCAACAAAAAAGCAGCGGCGATCGCGAAAGCGGCAGGTCGCACATTGGGCGCGGCAACGTCGATCAGCTTGGATAACGCCGATGCGCCGATCGTGTATGCGCAATACGACCGTGCCGAATCGGCCTCTATGGCGGCAGAAGCCCCGGCTACGTCCATCAACCCCGGGCAAATCACCATCAACACCTTTGTCACCGTTCAATATGAAATGAAATAAGTTCCGAGTCTCAGGAACGAAAATAACATCCAGGAGAGCCGCTTTCGCGTTTTTGCGAAGGCGGCTTTCTTGCTTAAAAGCCTATAGGCAGGGCTTTTTTTCGACATCGCAACTGCAGGTGCAAACCATGAATATTTTACGAAAAAAGAACGTCCGAATGTTTTGAATTGCACATGAGGTTTATAAAAGGAGTAAGAAACGTACGCAGAACCATACTATTCGGAGCCGAAAAGAGAGGTGATTCCATTGATCGAAACATTGAACATTCCCGAAAACCGAAAACAATACTATCGAAGACTTCTGCAAGAGAATCCCGGCCGTAATTTGATCGAACGCTACTCTTTATTTTGCGAGGAGTATACCGATTTTGCCCGAAAAAGATTATCTTACATTCCGGAGCTGATGCATAAAGGTTGGGTCCCTATCGTCCTGTCGGACGAAGGAATGAACTATGCGTTCACGATCGGATTGGAATACAGCTTCGGGCACCCCGAAATTCTGATTGCTTCCCCCAATCGTCCGGCACGCGTACTGGCCAAAATGATCGAATGGTTTGCGGATCGGGTGGAAGTCGGACAGCGATTCGAAGCCGGATCGAACTATGCGGACGAGCTGAAAATCCAGCCTGATTTTAGCGACCTTGACGATACGGCGATCCTGCGTCCTTACGAAGAGTCGGATGCCGATAACTATCCATGCGGCTACCTGTATTCGTTTTACGGATACTTTGCCGATCGTAATCTGGACCATAACAAGCTGCCGATGTTGATTCTGGAGTTGGATTTCCCGGTAAGCCCGGCACCGCCGGGAGGACGTTTATCCAATATCATGAGCATGCCGAATAAGTGGGACACGATTGCCGATGTCTGACCCGCGGGTCGGAAACGGTAACAAGGACTCTGACAATTTTGTAAAAAAACCTGTCCGGGTATTGCAATACTGTAACGCTCGTTGTCACCCATTCTTGGTCGGCTCTCTTTATAATCACAAAGGGAAGACAAACAAAGAGATCGCCAAGATGCGAAGGAGCTGAACGGATATGAAACGCGTAACCCCGACTTTTAAGAAGACAACCAAAATGATGACAGCCGCCGTGCTTACGGCAGGATTGCTGCTTCCGACCACGGCGCTTCTCGGCACGACTGATGCAAATGCCGCTACCGTGACCGCAAGCGCGCAAGCGACAAAGAATGTTAAAGTGACTTGGAACGGCAAAGCTGTGGGAGCGAACGCCTTCCAGGCTGCCAGCAATACTTATGTACCGGTAAAAGCGTTGGCGAAGGCTGCCGGCCTGTCGCTGACTTACGATAAAACAACAGGCCTTTATATGCTGGGAACTTCGCCCAACAAGCTGACGCTTTCTCCGTATGAAGGTCAGGTGTGGATCGGCGCGGGCGGCGTCGGACTTCAAGCACAAGGACGCGTGAGCGGCGGAACGATGTACGTGCCGTTATCGGTACTGCGCGATTACGCCGGAATCGACGGTGCATGGAACGCTTCGACCAAGACCGTTGCATTGAAGCCGGCGGCATCGACGGGAATCAAAGTTACGGAAAAGACGCTCAAAAAAACGAATAACGGCGCGGTGATCGATATCCGTTATCCTGAATTGTCCGGCAGTGCGGCAGGCATTGCCAAAATCAACGCGACGCTGAAGCAGCATGCCGAGACGTTCCTGTCCGATTTCGAAAAGCAGGTCGAAGAATTCGGTCCGCTGGACAGCCGGGACATGCATTACGAAGCCGACGGCAGCTACATGATCGCCTACAACAAAAACGGTCTGCTCAGCGTAGTAACTCAAGATTACGGCTTCTACGGCGGCGCGCACGGCGGTACGGTTCAGAGCGGCTACAACTTCGACGTGAAAACAGGCAAAGAAGTGACGCTGGCCCAACTGCTGAAAGCCAACCCGAACCACCGCAGCGCGATCGACAAAAAGATTGCGGCGGAGTTCAAAAAACAAGGCTCATTGCTTGAAGAAGGCAGCTTTAAAACAATCGGCAATGCGCCAGGCTTCTATGTAACAAACGGCGGATTCACGATCTTCTTCCAACAGTATGAATACACGCCTTATGCAGCAGGTATTCCATCTTTTGACTTCACCTTCGCATCCTTGCTGCCGAAGGGAACTAATCCTTTCGCAGGTATGTAAATTACGATTAACCGCTATAAGTAGGAAATAAATGATGAAAGCCCGGAATCGAACCGACGCGAAGTTATGCTGCGCGGTTTGGTTCCGGGCTTTTCGATTTCGGAAGACTTTTCGGGTAAACTATAAATGGTGGGTCTTGCTTAAGATTCGAGCCGGCCGACCAATTCTTCGATAAAGCGTTCGGCGCTTCTCGACAGATAGCGATCTTGCAGCCACACAAGGCCGACTTCGGCTTGAAGAACCGCATTCTCCAGCTCCAAGATCTGAAAGTCTTCCGAACGAAAGGAAGAGAGCACCGAACGAGGAAGCAGCGAAGCGCCAAGCCCTTGGGCAACCAAGCCGAGAATAACGGCGACGCTGGAGCATTCGCAGAAGATGCGGGGGGCTTGACCGCGCGAGGCGAACTCCTGCATGATTCGTTCGTGCATCCCGGTCGTGCGATCCGTCTTAAGCGTGAGAAAAGGGCGCTCCGACAGCTCATCGAGCCGAATGGTTTCGCGTCCGGCGTATTCGATCCAGGCGGTCGGCACGGCGGCGGCGAGCGGGTCTTCCGGCAAAGAAGCGATACCGTAATCGTCCGTGCCGGAGGGGGCTTCAAACGGCAGGCGGGCGACGATCAGCTCGATCCGGCGTTTACGCAGCAGCTCGGCCAGTTGGAAATGATCGCCCTCCTGGATTTTAAAAGTAACAGCAGGGTGTTGTCGTCCGAAGCGTTCGATCGCGCTCGGGAGCAGCGAGACGCAGGAGACGACGGACCCGATCGACAATGTGCCGCCGACGCCTTCGCCAAGCTCGCGAATCTCCAACAGCGTTTCCTCCAAGCGAAATAACAATTCTTCTGCGCGTTCGTACAATCGCCATCCGGCTTCCGTAGGAACGAGCTTACGTCCGGTGCGATCAAACAACGGCGTACCCAATTCTTCCTCAAGCAGCTTCATTTGGCGGCTGAGCGGAGGCTGCTCCATATTAAGCTTTTTGGCCGCGGAAGTGATTTGACCTTCTTTGACGACAGCGGAAAAATAGCGTAATTGACGCAAATCCATCTTTTTTCTTCTCCTTTCATACTTTTGGGGTATGCAGAACCGACGAAAAGGATATTATTAATATAGGTAAGAGACTGATATGATTCAATATAAAAAGAGGAGCGTGCATCATGCAGGGTGAACTGAAGATCGAAAAGACAACGCAGCTCAAAACGAAACCGGATACCGCCAACCTTTCGTTCGGCGTTTATATGACGGACCATATGTTTACGATGGACTACGAAAAGGGAAAAGGTTGGCATGATGCCAAGATCGTTCCTTACGGACCGATCCCGATGGACCCGGCCGCGAAAGTGTTCCATTACGGACAAACGATCTTCGAAGGCATGAAAGCCTACGTCGGTCCGGACGGCGATATCCGTTTGTTCCGTCCGGAGAAAAACTTCGAGCGCTTCAACCGTTCCTGCCGCCGGATGAGCATTCCGGAGATCGATGAAGCTTTCGTGCTGAATGCGCTGAAAGAACTGATCAAAGTCGATCGCAGCTGGGTTCCGTCCGAGCCGGGCACGTCGCTTTATATCCGTCCGTTCGCAATCGCGACGGAGAATCATCTGGGCGCGAATCCATCGCTGAGCTACAAGATGATGATTATCCTGTCGCCGGTCGGCGCTTATTACGCGGAAGGTTTGAATCCGGTACGTATTCACGTCGAGACTCGCGACGTTCGCGCGGTAGCCGGCGGCGTCGGCGAAGCCAAGACGGCAGGCAACTATGCGGCAAGCATGCAGGCTCAGGAAAACGCGTACGGAGCCGGTTATTCCCAAGTATTGTGGCTGGACGGCGTCCACCGCAAATACGTCGAAGAAGTCGGCAGCATGAACGTATTCTTCCGGATCGGAGACCGCATCGTGACGCCTGCGCTCAGCGGCAGCATCCTGAACGGCATCACGCGCGATTCGGCGATCCATATGCTGCGCGATTTCGGCTTCGAAGTCGAAGAGCGCCCGATCGCGATCGACGAACTGTTCGCGGCCGCCGAGAACGGTTCGCTTCTCGAAGCTTTCGGTACAGGTACGGCAGCTGTCGTTTCTCCGATCGGCGAGATCGGCTGGGACGGCAAAACGGTTCAAATCGGCGGCGGAGAAACCGGCGAATGGACGCGCCGTCTGTACGACGAACTGACTTCCCTGCAGCGCGGCGAGTCCGAAGACCGTTTCGGCTGGACGCAAACGGTATGCAGCGCGGAGACGACGCAAGGTTGACATCAGGATCTAATGTAACTACAATGGTTTCACGTAATAACGAAATGAAAGGTGCGCGTTCGGAACACAAATCCGAATGTGCGCCTGAAGTTCGTTATAGACGCAATACGCGAGTTCGATCGCTGGAAGGGAGGAATGCGAAGTGAATATCAGTACGAAATTTCCCGTTGCCGTGCACACCTTGATTCTGCTGAGTATTTCGCAGCCCGGCACAGCGACTTCGGACATGATCGCTTCGAGCGTGAATACCAATCCGGTCGTGATCCGGCGCATTACGGGCATGCTGGGCCGTGCTGGTCTTGTTGAGGCCAGAGCCGGCATTGCGGGTGCGCGATTAAAAAAGCCGTTGGCCGAAATTACGCTGCTTGAAGTCTATAAAGCCGTGAATGCCGTCGGCGAAGGCGGATTGTTTGCCGTACATGAAAGTCCGAATCCGAACTGCGAAGTCGGCCGCAATATTCAGGCCGCGATGAATCCGATCTTCATCAGCGCGCAGCGCGCGATGGAGCAGATTTTGGAGCAGACGACGGTTGCCGACGTAGCCGGGGATATTTCGCAGCTGGAAGGCATCGTGCTGCCGGATTACTTTGCTCCGACGAACAGCTAAACGCGAAGAAGGCGGTCCTGTCTTGTAGAGGCCGTTGAAATCCGCATATACACGTACGCGAAAAGGCTGCCTTTGATCCGCAATTCGGATTCGAGGCAGCCTTTTTCCGATCAAGGCTTGCGGCGTAACGGCACGGATTAGGCAATCTGAAGCCGCATGTCGGGTTTGCTCGGTCGGCTATGTCGGCAAAAGAAGGCTTCGCCGCCCCGATCCGATTAAAACGGCCGAGTACGGAAAGGAAGCGTCGGAGCCAACCAGACTTCGCCGCGTCCGCGGAACGTCTGAAGCATGCCTTCGCCGGAAGAAGCCGAGCCGAGCAGCGATTTCGTCGACTTTTCAACGGAGAAATCGATCGTGCTGCTGCGCAGCACCGCGAAGCTTCCGTCTACCTTCAGCGTCTCGGTGCCGTCCAGCTCGTAACGGACCAGCTCGTATTCCGGAACCGGCAGCTCCAGCACGACATACCCGTTATCCGACGCCGTAATTTTGGTCTGGAACAACCCTTCGCCGCCGAACAGGGCCGAGGAAACGTTGCTTTGTTTGGCGACGCCGACCTTGACCGTATTTTCCGCGCAGAAAAAGAGTCCGTCGTCGACGATGATTTCTTCGCCCGGCGACAGTTCGATCAACGTGAAGTCTTTGCGCTTGGGTTCCAGATACATTTCGCCCGTACCTCGGTAGATCGGCTTGCTCGCCGTTTCGCCCGTCACCGCGCTGCCCACGAATTTTTTCGCGAACCCGCCTACGCCGCCCGATTTGTTTTCCATCTCGATATTGCCCATCATGTACTGCAAAGCGCCCGCTTCCAGCACGACCGACGTATCCTGAAGCAAAATGCGCACCTGCTGCCAGCTAAAGCGTTCCTGATCGTGATGATTGATCGATTTCGCCAGATCTTCGTTATAGTTCTCCGGTAATCCGCCTGCCTGAATAACCTCAATGACCAGATTTTCTCTTTTCAACGAGCTGAACACGCGAAAATCGTTATGGCGAAACTGCATGGATGTTTCCTCCTCGGTGTATGTACACGGTAATGGAATAGTTATCTGCACGTATTACGCGAGGTCCGGACAAACGGTTGCGAAAAGGCTGCGAAAAAAACTGCAGAAGAGCTGTAGAGGAGCTGCGAGAAGGTTGAGACGGAGTCGAGGGGGAGTTATGAGAGAACTGTAACTGTGAGAAACTCGTTAGAAGGCTGGTAAGTTTGCGGGGGGATCGGCATTTTGAGCAGACTGGACATTTTAACGGATCGAGGCGACGCTTAGGAAGGTTTTGGGGCGGTATTGAAGTTTTAACGGATTGAGGTGACGCTTAAAGTAGAAAACGGCTTGATTTTGGCGGGAAAAGTAGGGAAATGAGCGTCTAACGGTAATAGGATCCGTTAAAATCCCGGAGGAGGTTGATTTGCGGCTGTAAAGGACATACGATCCGTTAGCCGAGCCGAGCCGAGCCGAGCCGAGCCGAGCCGAGCCGAGCCGAGCCGAGCCGAGCCGAGCCGAGCCGAGCTTACGGTCGCCGCAAACGAGTGCTTTTTCCCGGACGAAAGTATCTCATGCAAAAAAGCTCCTTCCTGCTCGCTGCGTCAGCGAACGGAAAGGAGCTTTCGGCGCTTCTCGGAAAAATTCGGCGATTTATCCGCTGCCGAATTTTCCCGAGTTGCCTGTTGGATATTACTTCGCGCCGATTTCGGCAACCGGCTTCTCGATGACTTTATCGATGATGCCGTATTCGGCAGCAGCCGCAGCATCCATAAAGTAGTCGCGATCCGTATCTTTGTCGATGCGTTCGATCGGCTGACCGGTACGCTCGGACATGATGCGGTTCAGCTTTTCGCGAAGCGCGATGATGCGGCGGGCACGGATTTCGATGTCCGAAGCTTGGCCTTGAGCGCCGCCCAGAGGTTGGTGAATCATGATTTCGCTGTTCGGCAGGGCGAAACGTTTGCCTTTCGCGCCTGCGTTCAGCAGGAATGCGCCCATCGACGCGGCCATGCCGACGCAGATTGTGGAGACGTCCGCTTTGATGAACTGCATCGTATCGAAAATCGCCATGCCGGCCGTGATCGAACCGCCCGGGCTATTGATATAAAGGTAAATGTCCTTCTCCGGATCTTCCGCTTCGAGGAACAGGAGTTGCGCAATGATTGCGTTGGCTACGACGTCGTTGACTTCGGTGCCGAGGAAAATGATGCGGTCTTTCAGCAGGCGGGAGTAAATGTCATACGCTCTCTCGCCGCGATTGCTTTGTTCAACGACCATAGGAATGTAACCCACAGTGAAAAACCTCCTTGTGAACGGATGTGTTCCGTCCTTAGAATTGGAATGGATGCCAGGCTGGATGGCCCGCCGAACCCTTGTACGCAGAGGAGTCCGGTAAACGTCTAGCTGGTATTACCCATATGATAAACAATTCCAAACATAAAGTCAAAGAAAGTCAAACTTTCTGCAAAAAAAATAGCCGATATCGGCGTCATGAACAAAAAATACAGTTAAATAATAATGGCGCGCCCGCCAAGAATCGAACTTGGATCTCAGGCTTCGGAGGCCTACGTCATATCCATTGGACCACGGGCGCATAGATTGCAAGCAAACAGCAGCAATCATTATTATACTCGGCGGCGATGCGAATTGCAAGCCCTCTTCAAGCTGTGAAAAAGAGAACGAAAAGATCCCTACATTATGAGCCCGCTAGCTTTATTTCACCTATATATAGTAGGGCTGAATCACATTTGATCGTGAATAAAATATCCGCTTGTCAAAGCTTGCATAGCGACGTCAAATTGGTTAAACTGGGTGTGGGACAAAAAAAGTGTTCCCGGGACAATAAATGTCCACTGATTTAAATTATACAGGCAGACGAAGTTTGCAGAGGTGGAACGCATGCAGAACATTCTCGAAATCCAGCAGCAGCTGCTTCCCGATCTCATGGAAACTCTCAAGAAAAGGTACACGATCCTTCATCAGATCATGCTGACGGGCACGACGGGGCGCCGCACGCTGGCGAATTCCTTGCAAATGACCGAACGGGTGCTGAGAGCCGAGACCGATCTGCTGAAAGCACAAGGCTTGATAGAGACGGACACGGCGGGCATGCGGATCAGTGATGCTGGACAACTCCTTCTTGAGCGTCTGGAACCGGTATTGAAGGAATTAGTGGGATTGTCCAACCTGGAAGAGAAGATTCGTGAGTTTTACGGACTGCAGAAAGTTGTGGTGGTTCCGGGTAACTGTGACGAATCGCCGCTATCCAAGCGTGAACTCGGCAAAGCCGGAGCCAAAGCGCTGCTGGGCGTGATGCAAGGCGGGGATGTGGTAGCCGTAACGGGCGGCACGACCCTGGCCGAGATGGCTGAGCAGTTGACTTATCCGGTAAATGGTCCCCTTAAAGGCAGTTGGTTCGTTCCCGCACGGGGAGGATTGGGCGAAAGCCTGGAAATTCAGGCCAACACGATCGCTTCCAACATGGCCAAGCGGGTAGGAGCCGATTATCGGCTGCTGCACGTACCCGATCTGTTGAGCCGGGAAGCGTACGAATCGCTCGTGCACGACCCGAACATTCAGGAAATCGTCCGCGAGATCCGCACCGCCCGCGTCATCGTGCACGGGATCGGCAATGCGGTGGACATGGCGCGTCGACGCAAACTGGATGAAGAGACGACAAGCGGCCTTCAGGAAAAAGGGGCGGTAGCCGAATCTTTCGGTTATTACTTCGACGAGAGCGGCAGTTTCGTACATAACATGCTGACTCTCGGACTCAGACTTGACGATATCAAGGCGGCGGATGTCGTGCTTGGGATCGCAGGAGGCAAATCAAAGGCGAAGGCGATTCACGCGGTGCTGCGATTCGGTCAGGAAGATATTCTGGTGATCGACGAAGCGGCTGCGCTCGAAATTGTCCGGGAGCTGGAGAGCGCCTGACGAATTTGTTACTCATGGTGCGGCTTTTTCATCGATATGAAGAAGTATGCGCCTTGAATAAATGAAACATTTCTTCAAAAACCATCTATTTAGGAGGAACTGTTCAATGACTGTAAAAGTAGGTATTAACGGATTTGGTCGTATCGGACGTTTGGCTTTCCGCCGCATTCAAGACGTGCAAGGTATCGAGGTTGTCGCAATCAACGACTTGACCGATGCGAAAATGCTCGCTCACCTGTTGAAATATGATACAACTCAAGGTAAATTCAACGGCGACGTTGAAGTACACGACGGTTTCTTCAAAGTAAACGGCAAGGAAGTAAAAGTCCTGGCTAACCGTAACCCTGAAGAACTTCCTTGGGGAGAGCTCGGCGTTGACATCGTTCTGGAATGCACAGGTTTCTTCACGACTAAAGAAGGCGCTGAGAAGCACATCACGGCCGGCGCTAAAAAAGTCGTAATCTCCGCACCGGCTACAGGCGACATGAAAACAATCGTTTACAACGTTAACCACGAGATCCTCGACGGTTCGGAAACGGTTATCTCGGGCGCATCTTGCACAACAAACTGCCTGGCTCCTATGGCAAAAACGCTGCAAGATCAGTTCGGCGTCGTTCAAGGTCTCATGACTACGATCCACGCTTACACTGGCGACCAAAACACTCTGGATGCTCCGCACCCTAAAGGCGACTTCCGTCGTGCTCGCGCAGCAGCAGAAAACATCATTCCTAACACGACTGGCGCTGCTAAAGCAATCGGTCTGGTTATCCCTGAGCTGCAAGGCAAACTTGACGGCGCGGCACAACGCGTACCGGTGGCTACAGGTTCCCTGACTGAGCTGGTAACGGTTCTGGAGAAAAACGTAACGGTTGATGAAGTCAACGCGGCTATGAAAGCTGCTGCCGACCCAGAAACTTACGGCTACACAGAAGACGAAATCGTATCGTCCGACATCAAGGGCATGACTTTCGGTTCCCTGTTCGACGCTACGCAAACTCGCGTAATGACAGTTGGCGACAAGCAGCTGGTTAAAACAGTAGCTTGGTACGACAACGAAATGTCTTACACGGCTCAACTCGTTCGCACGCTTGAATTCTTCGCGAAAAAAGCTCAGTAATTCCGGAGACTTTCGCACGAAGAACGGCAAACTTATAGCATCATGAAGCTGCGTTGGCCGGCCGATTCCGGTTCGGTCGACGGACTTCACGCAGACAAAGCGGAAACAGAGGTTCTTTGTTTCCGCTTTTTCTAAGTTGCCGAAGCGGGCGATGCGCATTCCTTGGAATCCTGAATTCTAAATTTGAGGGCATGGGGGATTAATTTATGAATAAGAAAAGTGTACGTGACGTAGAAGTAAGCGGCAAAGTTGTGTTTGTGCGCGTCGATTTTAACGTTCCGCTCGAAGATGGAAAAATTACGGATGACACTCGTATCCGTGCAACAATTCCGACGATCGAATACCTGACCGAAAGAGGCGCAAAAGTACTGCTGGCGAGCCACCTGGGACGTCCGAAAGGCGAAGTCGTTGATTCGATGCGCCTGACTCCGGCGGCAGAACGCCTGTCCGAACTGCTGGGCAAACCGGTTGCTAAAACGGATGAGTCGATCGGAGACGCGGTCAAGGCTAAAATCGCCGAGCTCAAAGACGGAGACGTGCTGGTGCTTGAAAACGTACGTTTCCACAAAGGCGAAGAGAAGAACGATTCGGAACTTGCAAAAGAGTTCGCTTCGCTCGCCGATCTGTTCGTAAACGACGCATTCGGCGCCGCTCACCGTGCCCATGCTTCGACTGAAGGCATCGCGCACCATCTGCCGGCCGTATCCGGCCTGCTGATGGAAAAAGAACTTGACGTATTGGGCAAAGCCCTGTCGAACCCGGAGCGCCCGTTCACGGCAATCGTCGGCGGTTCGAAGGTAAAAGACAAGATCGACGTGATCGACAACCTGCTGAACATCGCGGACAACGTTCTGATCGGCGGCGGCCTGGCTTACACCTTCTTCAAGGCTCAAGGCTATGAAATCGGTCAATCCCTGCTCGACGACAGCAAGTTCGACGTCGCTCTCGGTTTCATCGAAAAAGCGAAAAAACTCGGCAAGAACTTCCACCTGCCAGTCGATATCGTTATCTCCGACGACTTCAGCGCTACTGCGAACACGAAGATCATCAACGTCGAAGAAGGCATCCCGGCTGACTGGGAAGGCATCGACATCGGTCCGAAAACGCGTGAAATCTATGCCGATATCATCGCGAAATCCAAACTGGTTGTTTGGAACGGGCCTATGGGCGTATTCGAAATCGAGCCATTTTCCCACGGCACTCGTGCTGTAGGCGAAGCTTGCGCGGCAACCGAAGGCTACACCATCATCGGCGGCGGCGACTCCGCGGCAGCAACAGAAAAATTCGGCCTGGCTGAGAAGATGAACCACATCTCCACAGGCGGCGGCGCTTCCCTCGAATTCATGGAAGGCAAAGCCCTCCCGGGCGTCGTAGCCCTGAACGATAAGTAAAACCCGCTTGCCTTCCGCCCGCCCCAAACGGCGCGGAAACAAGCCCGACCATAGATCGATTCGTTATACGGCTTGCACCGGAAAAGCCAGCGGGGCCGCTTCAACCGACCCCGCCGCCTTTCCCTGCGTAGCGAGTTTTAAAGAAGTTCTGAAAAACGGTTGAAGTCGGCGTACGCGCTTGAAGTAGCGGAGAGCGGTAGAGAGCCGCAGAAGCGAAGCGTTCGCCTTTGAAATTCGATTCCCCCCTCTGTTATGCTTCAATCCAAGGAATCGAATTTCAACACGCGATCGGAGGCCTCTACCGCTCGCAGCGTCACTCAAGCTCGTCAGGACGCCGAGGACAGCTGTTTTCCAAGACAAGTCATTAAAAGGAGTGGATTATTTCGTGAGAACGCCAATCATCGCTGGTAACTGGAAAATGTTCAAAACCGTATCCGAAACGCTGGCCTTTGCGGAAGCCGTAAAAGGCAGCGCAGTCGTAGAAGGCGTGGAAACGGTCATCTGTGCACCGTTCACCAACCTTCCTGCCCTGACCGAAGCGGTTAAAGGCACAGGCATCAAAGTCGGCGCACAAAACCTTCACTTCGAAGACAACGGCGCGTTCACGGGCGAAATCAGCGGCGTTATGCTGAAAGAACTCGGCGTGGACTACGTCATCATCGGTCACTCGGAACGCCGTCAATACTTCGGCGAAACGGACGAGATCGTCAACAAAAAAGTCGTGGCGGCTTTCCGCAACGACCTGACTCCGATCGTATGCGTAGGCGAAAAGCTCGAAGAGCGCGAAGCCGAACAAACGAAAGAAGTTTGCAAAGTCCAAACCGAAGGCGCGTTCCAAGGCCTGTCCAAAGAAGACGCGGCTAAAGTTGTCGTTGCCTATGAGCCGATCTGGGCCATCGGAACCGGCAAATCGTCGACTTCCGCAGACGCGAACGAAGTTACGGCTTACATCCGCACCGTACTGGCAGACCTGTACGATCAAGCGACGGCTGACGTGATCCGTATTCAATACGGCGGCAGCGTGAAGCCCGAGAACGTAACGGAATACCTGGGCCAAAGCGATATCGACGGCGCACTCGTCGGCGGCGCAAGCCTTCAGCCTGATTCCTTCGTTGCCCTGGTTGAGGGGGCGAAGTAATGACGGCTCCAAAACCGGTAGCACTGATCATCATGGACGGCTTCGGCCTGCGCGAAGGCTCGGAAGGCAACGCGGTCGCTCAAGCGAAGAAGCCGAACTATGAGCGGTTCATGGCTAAATATCCCCACACGACACTGACGGCATGCGGCGAAGCCGTAGGTCTGCCGGAAGGTCAAATGGGTAACTCCGAAGTGGGCCACCTGAATATCGGTGCAGGCCGCATCGTATACCAGGATCTGACCAAAATTACTAAGTCGATCCGCGAAGGCGACTTTTTCGAAAACGAAACGTTGCTGTCCGCGATCAACGCAGCCAAAGAAAACGGCAAAAAGCTTCATGTACTGGGTCTGCTGTCCGACGGCGGCGTGCACAGCCACATCGATCACCTGTTTGCTGTATTGGAACTGGCTAAAAAAGAAAACTTCAACGACGTGTACATCCATGCTTTCATGGACGGCCGCGACGTAGCACCGGACAGCGGCAAGAAATACATGCAGCAGCTGGTCGATAAAATCGCCGAAATCGGCGTAGGTCAAATTGCGACCGTGCAAGGCCGTTACTACGCGATGGACCGCGACAAGCGTTGGGAACGCGTTGAATTGGCTTATCGCGCTATGATTTACGGCGAAGGGGAATATGCAGCGAGCGCTACTGAAGCTGTGGAAGCTTCGTACGCGAAGGAAGTCATGGACGAATTCGTCCTGCCTACCGTCGTGACGAAGGACGGACAACCGACGGCCAAGATCGAGTCGGGCGATTCCATCATCTTTATCAACTTCCGTCCTGACCGTGCGATCCAAATTTCCGAAGCGCTGACGAATCCGGAATTCGCCGGTTTCGACCGCGGAGCCGGACAGCCGGAAAGCTTGAGTTTCGTATCGTTCACGACTTACAGTGCTAATGTTCGCGGTCTGGTGGCGTACGCGCCGAAAAACCTGACGAATACACTGGGTGAAGTGCTCGTGCAAAACAACAAATCGCAGCTGCGGATTGCCGAAACGGAAAAGTACCCGCACGTGACGTTCTTCTTCAGCGGCGGACGCGACGTGGAGCTGGAAGGCGAAACGCGCATACTCATCAACTCGCCGAAAGTCGCGACTTACGACTTGCAGCCGGAGATGAGCGCTTATGAAGTGGCTGACGCTTGCGTAGCCGAGATCGAAGCGGAAAGACAAGACTGCATCATCTTGAACTTCGCGAACCCGGACATGGTCGGACACTCCGGCATGATGGAGCCTACGATCAAAGCCGTCGAAACGACGGACGAGTGCGTAGGTCGCGTCGTGGACGCGGTTCTGGCCAAGGGCGGCGTGGCGATCATCACGGCCGACCACGGCAACGCGGAAACGGAAATCGACGAGTTCGGACGCCCGCAAACGGCGCACACGACGAACCCGGTTCCGTTCATCGTAACGAGCGAAGACGTGACGCTGCGCGAAGGCGGCATCTTGGCCGATATCGCTCCGACGATCCTCGACCTCATGCAAGTTCCGCAACCTGCCGAAATGACGGGCACTTCCGTTATCTCGGGACGCAAAACTTCTAATTAAGCCGCAAATGTGGCATAGTTAACGGTGGAGATTCATTTAGAAGTGTTAACATGGAGAGTCGGCGTTCGGCAAACGGACGCCGCTCCCTGAATAAAACGAATTTAAAGGAGATTACTTAAAATGACGATTATTTCTGACGTTTACGCACGCGAAGTCCTTGACTCCCGCGGTAACCCTACAGTTGAAGTTGAAGTATACCTGGAATCCGGCGCGATCGGCCGCGCTATCGTTCCTTCCGGCGCTTCCACAGGCGTTCACGAAGCAGTTGAGCTTCGCGACGGCGACAAAGGTCGTTACCTGGGCAAAGGCGTAGAAAACGCAGTTAAAAACGTAAACGAAACGATCGCTCCGGAAGTTATCGGCATGGACGCTCTCGACCAACTGGGCATCGACAAAGCGATGATCGCTTTGGACGGAACGGCTAACAAAGGCAAGCTGGGCGCTAACGCGATCCTGGCCGTATCGATGGCAGTAGCTCGCGCTGCGGCTGACGCTCTTGATCTGCCGCTGTACGTATACCTGGGCGGATTCAACGCTAAACAACTGCCGGTTCCTATGATGAACATCGTTAACGGCGGCGAGCATGCCGACAACAACGTTGACGTACAAGAGTTCATGGTTCTGCCGGTAGGCGCGCCTACTTTCAAAGAAGCTCTGCGCATGGGTGCGGAAATCTTCCACAACCTGAAAGCCGTATTGAGCAGCAAAGGTCTGGCTACGGCAGTAGGCGACGAAGGCGGCTTTGCTCCGAACTTCACGTCCAACGAAGAAGCTCTGACTACAATCATCGAAGCCATCGAAAAAGCAGGCTACACGCCAGGCAAAGATATCTTCCTGGGCATGGACGTCGCTTCGACCGAGTTCTACAAAGACGGAAAATACGTACTTGCGGGCGAAGGCAAATCCTACACTTCCGCAGAGTTCGTTGACCTGATGGCTTCTTGGGTTGAAAAGTACCCAATCATCACAATCGAAGATGCTTGCGCAGAAGACGATTGGGAAGGTTGGAAACTGCTCACCGACAAACTGGGCGACAAAGTCCAACTCGTTGGCGATGACCTGTTCGTAACGAACACTGAGCGTCTGAGCCGCGGCATCGAAGAAGGCATCGGTAACTCGATCCTGATCAAAGTTAACCAAATCGGTACGCTCACTGAGACTTTCGACGCGATCGAAATGGCTAAACGCGCCGGTTACACAGCAGTGATCTCCCACCGTTCGGGCGAATCCGAAGACAGCACGATCGCTGACATCGCGGTTGCTACAAACGCGGGCCAAATCAAAACGGGTGCTCCTTCCCGTACAGACCGCGTTGCGAAGTACAACCAATTGCTTCGCATCGAAGACCAACTGGGCGAACTGGCTCAATACAACGGCCTGAAATCGTTCTACAATCTGGATCAAAAGAAATTCCAATAGAATTTTTGATCCGAAACGATAGCCGGAAACTTTTGCCCAAGGACGCTTGAGAAAAAGTAGAAGGCACAAGAAAAGAGACGCCGGACGCGGCGTCTCTTTTCTTGCGTTCAATCAGAGCGAACGATTTTCGTATATGCTAAAAAGCTCGATAGACAGTTCTGCTGTCTATCGAGCTTTTTAAGTTATTTCTATTGGTTTCATATCCAAGCTTCGGATCAATCTCCGCCGAAGTTCGGCTCCAGCTTCGAACCGTTCTTTTTCCCTTGCTCGCCCGAGCGGCGAGTCGAGGTCTTGCGGGAGAACGTGTACAGCGCTACGCCGAAGGCGATAACGACGATAATGCCGCCGACCCAAGCGTTATACGTTACGGAAGGCGCACGGCTGATTACGACGCCGCCGATGGCCGATCCGGCCGCGATACCGACTTGCAGGGCGGAGAAGTTGAAGCTTTGCTGAATCTCCGACGTTTCCGGTGCGGCTTCGATCAGGTAGCTTTGCTGTGCCGGGGACAAGGCCCAGCTCAGAGCGCCCCACACGAAGACAAGGATCGCGAACAGCGGAATCATGGATGCCGTGAACGGCAGAATGAACAGCGACAGGGCGAACACGCCGACGACGATCAGAATGCTCTTTTTCGCGCCTAGGCTGTCCGACATGACCCCGCCGATCATGCCGCCTGCAACGGCCGCAAGACCGAAGAAGAAGTACACGATGCTGATCCAGGAAGCGCTGAGGTGCATCACGTTTTCCAGGAAAGGCGTGAAGTATGCGTACAGCGTATAATGGCCTGCGAGCAGAAGCAGCGTCACCAAGTGCGCGCCGGCGACTTTGGTGTTTTTCAAAGAAGCGAGCTGCTGACGCAAAGGCATCACCTGCTGCGGTTGAATCGGCTCCATCAACTTGTAGATCACGAACATCGCAAGCAGCGCGAATACGGCGATGAAGAGGAACAGAATGCGCCAGCCGAGCTTGTCGGCAGCGAGAACGCCCAGCGGTACGCCGAGTACGATCGCGGAACTGATCCCCATCGAGACGATCCCGATAACGCGCGCGCGGAAGTTTTCCGGCACGACTTTAACAGCGATGGTCAGCGACAGCGTCGTGATTAACGATCCGCTGGCTGCCGTCACGAAGCGGGAAATCAGCAGCACGCCGAAATTCGGGCTCCAAAACGCGAGCAGGGCACCGAGAATAAAGACGACGAGCGATAACAAGTAGAGCTTACGGCGTTCGATCTTGGAGGTCAGCGCAAGCAGCGTCGGGCCGGATACGGCATACACGAGCGCATAGGCGGTAATCAATTGGCCTGCCGTGCTGACGGATACGCCCAGATCCGCGGCGATTTGCGGCAGTACGCCGCCGATAATGAGTTCGACGAGACCCACGGTGAACGCGGCGATCGTCAGAACGAGAACTTTGATATTCATGGTGCGGCAGGGCTCCTTTTCACGGAAGTGGTACCTTGGTCAAGGTACTCGTAGTGCGCGCTAGGAGTCGAAAGGTTGCGTTGGACGCAAAAATCCCGACTGCAAAGGCGCCTTCGGCGCGACTTTGTAGTCGGGAGGTATGGTCCCCGGTAGATACCCTCAAACCGTCTTATTGAGGTATACAATGTCAACTTGGCCTATTTTAAAGGAATGACAGAGAAAAATCAAGCGGGAATTTCGAAACTTTCAAAAAAAATGGCGATCGGCGATACGGCGCTTATAATGGAAGAAAGAAAAGAACGGTCAGGCGAACAAAGCGGCAAAGCATGCAAGGAAAAGCATGAGCCGAGCGGGAGGAGGAAGCGCCTATGACAGGGTATGCCGGCATCGATGCGGGAGGCACGTTGGTCAAGATCGCTTATTTGAGCGACGGCTCGGCCGCGGACAGCGGGGGAGAAGGTTTGTTATCGGCATCCCTGCCGATCTTGGTCAAATTTCCGACCGAGCGGATCGAAGCGGCGGTCGAATGGGTGCGGAGACAGGTTCCGCGGGATACCGTGGTTGGGTTTACGGGCGGGCAGGCGCAGCGGCTGCGCGCTTTGCTGCCGGAATATGAGGCTTCCGCGGTCGACGTACCGGAATTCGAAGCGACGGCCGAAGGCGCCGTGCGGATCTTGAAGGCCGAAGCGGAGAAGGAGGAAGCGGCTGCGGCGTCGGGGCGTTTTGTGCTGGTGAACGTCGGGACGGGGACGTCGCTGCACGTGATCGAAGGGGGCGAGCGGCTGAGGCTCGGCGGGATCGGTCTGGGCGGAGGCACGATCGTCGGTCTGACGGGACTGCTGTGCGGGGTGCGCGATTACGCCGAAATCGCGCGGCTGGCCCCGCTTGGGAGCCGGGAGGCGGTGGATCTGACGGTGGGGCAGATTTATGCCCCGGCGATCCCGCCGATAGCCGGCGACCTGACCGCCGCGAATTTCGCGCGGCCGGTTCCGCCCGCGACCGGCGCGGAGCCGCAGGATTACGCGGCAGCCGTGATCGGCATGGTCGCGGAGATCGTCGTGACGGTCGGCGTTCAGGCGGCAGGGCTGCAAAAAACAAACCAAGTCGTATATATCGGTTCTTCGTATCAAGACAACGCCCTGCTGCGCGAGCTTACGCTGCGTTTTACGGAGATGTTGGGAGCAACGGCGAAGATTCCGAAGCAGGGACCGTATAGCGGGGCGATCGGGGCACTTCACTTAGCTAAACGCTAAGCATGCAGGCTTTTATCACTGAGGAGGTAATATTCATGCACGAACCATTCGTTAAACATAGCAAACCTGAAGCTCTTGCAGCCGATCTGCGCAGCTCGTCCCGAACGCGCGAAGCTTTTGCTTCGGCGGAAGAGTTGTCTTCGCGATGCAGGCAGATCCTCGGCGAATGCGTTGTCGGCGTTTATCTGCACGGCTCGCTGGCGATAGGAGGCTTCAATCCCGCAACGAGCGATATCGATCTGCTCGTCGTCACAGAGGGTCAGCCGGAACGAACTCAATTGCAGAAGCTGACACTCGAGGCTCTTGATCTTCATCAGCAGTTGCCGGAAGGTCGCCATATCGAGTTTACGGTTATCGAAGAATCGGCACTCCGTCCATTTTTGCATCCGGCACCGTTTATTTATCACTATTCGGCCGCTCACCGGGAACGATACGCAACCGATCCGGATTATGTGTGCGGAGGTTGGGAAGATCCGGACTTGGCTGCGCAGGTCGCGGTCGCCTACGAACGGGGAGTCCCGCTCTATGGTCTGCCTATGCGCGACCTTTATCCTCCCGTCCCCCGGGAAGCTTATATGCGTTCTATCCTGAATGACGTATCGAACGCGGAGAGCGAAATTTTGGAGAATCCGATCTATCTCACGCTTAATCTCTGCCGCGTACTGATGTTTTTGCAGGAAGGATATATCGCATCGAAAAAAGAAGGCGGCGAGTGGGGAACGAAGGCGTTGCCGAAATGGAAAGAGGTTATTGATCCGTTGCTGGCCGTTTATAAAGGGACGTCTCATCAGGATATCGAGATTCCGGCAGCCGGGCTGACCGCGTTCGCGAAAGAGATGCAGAATCGGATCGATGCAGCGGCGAGCCTGATCGAAACAGAGCCGAAATAAGAGCGTATCGGACGAGCAGACGGTAACGGATACTTTTTAAGCATAGAGAGTGATTCTTGGCGTTTTGGCGGCGAGAGGTCTATAATCGGTAAAAGATCGAGTGCCTTGTCAGCTCTAAAGGTATAAGCAGAATAAATCAACGAAACGGCAGGGGAACCAGCATGAGCATCGCTTTTTTTGACTCGGGAATCGGGGGATTGACGGTGCTGCGCGAGGCGGCCCGCATGCTCCCGGATGAAGATTTTATCTTTTTCGCGGATACGCTGCATGTGCCGTACGGGCCGAAAAGCAAGCAGCAAGTAACCGAATATGTATGCGAGGCGGCGGAGCGAATTTTGGGCGAAAAGGTCAAAGCGCTCGTCATTGCCTGCAATACGGCCACCAGCGTAGCGGCGACCGAGCTTCGGCGCGTCTACGAGGTGCCGGTGATCGGCATGGAACCGGCCGTGAAGCCCGCTGTCGAGATGAACGGAGCGGGCGGACGGCGGGTGCTGGTGCTGGCTACCGAATTGACGCTCAGCCAGGCCAAATATATGGAGTTGGTATCGCGCGTGGATGATCACGGCATCGTGGATTCGCTGCCGATGCCGGAATTGGTGGAATACTGCGAGCGTTTGAATTTCGATCCGGTCGAGCTGGGCGAATACTTTCGGCGCAAGTTCGAGCCTTTTGATCTAAACGCGTACGGGACGATCGTGCTCGGCTGCACGCATTATCCGTACTACGCGCCGCTGCTGGAATCGATGCTGCCGTCGCATATCCGCGTGATCGACGGAAGCGCGGGCACGGTGCGCAGGCTCAGTACGGTGCTGAACGAACGCGGCATCACAGGCGGAGGAAGCGGTAAAGTCCGATTCATGAACTCGGCGAACGACGCTGCATATAACGAGAAGCTGGAGCGGGCATGGGCTGTTTTGCATTCCCCGACGGAATAAGAACAGCCCATGCGCATAAGTTGGTCAACGTTCGAGAATGAATCTGCATATCCGCTCGGGTAGGACCCTTTGCGCATTCGGAAGGGTTCTTTCGGACGTATTCGTGCCGGAGCGGGTTAACGTTTTTGAATGCTTCGGAATGGGCAGGGAAAAGGAATACGGGAGTGCGGCTAATATGTCCAGCAGCTTGACCAAGTTGAATATAAGGTTGGTCAAGCTGATCGGACAGGCGGTTAAAATATGTTGAAAGCGTTAACAAAAAAGGTTTTTGAAAAATGCGGCTCTATGAAGGTTCAAGAAATCCGAAATTCGTAGTTTCTTTGCTGCGATTTTGAAGATAAATGAAGATAAAGGGAGATTTTTAACGATAATCAAAGATTGGACTTCATGGAAGATTGGCATTTCACTTATTAACGCTCAAACCCCCAAAAACAGGTAAAGTTCATCCTTTACACAAAGTGTCAGCAGGAGTTAAGATACGGTTCATAAAAGCAACGCGCAACGGGTAATCGTTGTCAAGCGCGCTGGCTATTCCGGTTTATCCAATGGGTAGACCGACCTCCGACGGCACCGGATTTCCGGATGGAAATCGAAGGTTCCGGCATGCCGCCTACATTTTCGGAAAGGATGATGGGATTCGTCACTTAATCGATCTAATAGATCGCGCACATGAAGTTACAACTGCTGAATTTGTACTCGGAAACGGGGGAACCGATCGGGAGTCCGCACGCGGCTCTCACGGGGTGAAGCCTTTCGCGCAGCCGGTCACGGTCTTGCGGCAGGCAGGGCGACTCTTGCGCCCTAATCCGTCAGCTAACCTCGTAAGCAGAAACAGGAGAGTGACCTTTCCGTTCTACTTTCATTTCGAAAAAAGGCAACTTTCGCACATCATCCAGATTCACGCCAGCAGAGGAGGAAGAGAGCATGTCGGATGCCATGGTTATCATGGTCATTCTGGTCCTTACAGCCGTATCCGCCGGATACATTTTGTGGACCGACCGTACCGTTCAAGCCAAAGAACAACGCCGTTAAGCAGCAAGGCTGGCTGAAAGGTATGTTTCCCTATTGTCATTGACCCAAGCCGTGCCGCGGAGGATTCAACCGCGGTGCGGCTTTTTAATATGAACGGGAAGTCGGAAATACGTTTTTGCTTGCATGTTGAACGTATTCGATCTTCAGTTGGCGCCGGGAGTTATCCATTTAAATCCGACAAGGCAGCAGATTGCCAAATAACGGCGTTTGTGATACGATAAGAGTGGTGTTTTGTTTAAATGACATTGAGAGTGCAGCAACAGGGGTAACCCACTTATTATACAGGATATGCGGTTTACGCTTAGGAGGTGGAATTACAATGGAAATCTTTCTGAAGGTACTTCTTTTGATCTTTTCCGTCGGTGTGATCACGGTCGTGCTGTTGCAAAAAGGGAAAAGCGCAGGCTTGGCAGGCGCCATCTCCGGCGGTGCGGAGCATTTGTTCGGCAAAACCAAAGCTCGCGGTATGGACTTGGTGCTTGAGCGTATTACGATCGTATTGGGTGCAGGATTCGTCGTTATGGCGCTTCTGACTACGGCTCTGACCAACTAAATGCGCGTTGCGGGCAGCTTTTCTGCTCGGGGAAGCCTTCGTTGATCCTTGGACTCAAGGGATACGGAGGCTTTTTTGCGTATCTGCGGATGGGATCAAGATAGTGAGCAAGGCATCGGATTAAGCAGGCTCCGACACGGGTACTTTTAACGTATAATGGAGTTGTAGAAGAAGCAAAAAATCGAGCATTCGCGATCTGCAAGCCGATCCAAGCGGTCTGCCGGCAGCCGGAGCCATTTTGAGGTGATAATCATGATAACGCAAGAGATGCTGCTGGGCTTCATGCGCGAAGACGCATACAAGCCGATGACGTATCAGGAGCTGGAACAACATTTCGGCATCGAGGATGCAGAAGTTTTCCGGGAATTTATGAATATGTTGAACGCGCTTGAAGAAGCGGGCGAAGTTGTGCTCACGCGTACCCAGCGCTATGGCGTGCCCGAACGGATGGACCTGCTGCGCGGCAGATTGCAAACGCATGCGAAAGGATTCGGGTTCCTGATTCCCGAGGATCGCACTCATGCTGACGTGTACATCAACGCGAGCGATATGCTGAGCGCGATGAACGGCGATACGGTGCTGGTGCGCATCGCGTCCCGCCGTTCCTCGAACGGCCGAATGGAAGGCGAGGTCGTTCGGATCGTCAAACGGGCGGTCACGCAGATCGTCGGCACGTATCAGGACGAAGAGTCGTTCGGATTCGTATTGCCGGACGACAAGCGCATCACGCGCGATATCTTTATCCCGGCCGGACGCGCGGGCGGGGCGATCAACGGGCAAAAAGTCGTCGTGCGCATCATCTCGTACCCGGACGGCCGGGCGGCGGCGCAAGGCGAAGTGATCGAGGTGCTCGGATACAACAGCGATCCGGGCGTCGATATCCTGTCGATCATCCGCAAACACCAACTGCCGGAGTCGTTCCCGGACGAAGTGATCGCGGAAGCCGAAGCGGCGCCGGAAAGCATCACGGAAGAAGAAATCACCAGCCAGGGACGCCGCGACCTGCGGGGCAAGCAGATCGTCACGATCGACGGCGAAGACGCCAAAGACCTGGACGACGCGGTCAACGTGGAACGTCTGGAAAACGGCCACTACGTGCTGGGCGTGCATATCGCGGACGTGGGGTACTACGTGCCGGAAGGCTCCGCGCTGGACCAGGAAGCCTATAATCGGGGCAGCAGCGTGTACTTGGTGGACCGGGTGATTCCGATGCTGCCGCCGCGTCTGTCCAACGGCATTTGCAGCTTGAATCCGCGCGTGGACCGTCTGACGTTGTCGTGCGAAATGGAATTCGACGCGTCGATGAACGTGGTCCGTTACGACATTTTCAAAAGCGTGATCAAAACGGTCGAGCGGATGACGTACAAAAACGTGCGCCTGATTCTGGAGGAAGAAGATCCCGAGCTGATGGAGCGGTATGGCTATCTGGTCGACACGTTCCGCACGATGCGCGATCTGTCTCTGAAGCTGAACGCCCGCCGCATGAAGCGCGGCGCGGTGGACTTCGATTTCGAAGAAGCGAAAGTGCTGCTCGACGACCAGGGCAAAGCGATCGATATCGTGACGCGCGAGCGTTCGGTGGCCGAGCGTCTGATCGAAGAGTTCATGCTGGCGGCGAACGAGACGGTGGCCGAGCATTTCAGCAAAGCCAAAGTACCGTTCCTGTACCGCATCCACGAAGACCCGGATCAGGAGAAACTGGAGCTGTTCGCGGCCTTCGCGGCCAACCTGGGGCATCAGGTCAAAGGCACGCGCGGAGGCACCATTCAGCCGAAAGAGCTGCAATCGCTGCTGGACGACGTGCAAGGCACGCCCGAGCAAAAAGCGATCAGCACATTGCTGCTCCGCTCGATGAAGCAGGCGAAGTACGACTCGGTGAACCTGGGTCACTTCGGTCTGGCAGCCGAGTATTATACGCATTTCACTTCGCCGATTCGCCGTTATCCCGATTTGGTCATTCACCGGGTGATCGGGGAGATGGCGGAAAACGGGGGCAAACTGACCCAGCAGCGCGAAGAGCAGTTGGCGGCCCGCATGTCGGATTACGCGCAGCAGTCGTCGATCCGCGAACGCGTGGCGGTTGACGCGGAACGCGATACGGCGCAGCTGAAAAAAGCGGAGTATATGATGGACAAGGTCGGCGAAGTATTCGAAGGCGTAATCGGCAGCGTGACAAGCTTTGGCCTGTTCATCGAGCTGGAAAACACCATCGAGGGCCTGATCCATATCAGCAACCTGACCGACGACTATTACCACTACGACGAATCGCGCCTGACCCTGATCGGCGAGCGCACGTCGCGCACGTTCCGGATCGGCGACGTGGTCGAGATCCGCGTGGCGAAGGTAAGCATGGAAGAGCATACGATCGATTTCGAACTGGTCGATATGAAAAAGAGCAACAACCGCGGAGGCGGCGGACGCCGTCGCGACGGCGGAGGAAGCGGCGACGCGTTCAAACGCGGTCCTCGCGGCGACAAGACCGGCAAAGAGAAGTTCGACAAAGGCAAAGGCAAGAAAAAGGATAAGAAGAAGCGGCCGGAAGTGTTCCGTCCGAATGACGCGTCGGGAGCGGCTCCTGCTGCCGGAGCAAGCGCGGTAGGTTCGGAGACGGGATCGGCGCAGTCTTCCGGCAAACGGAAGCGCAAGCGCAAAGGCGGAAACGGCGACGTCGTCGCAGCTGCGGGCGTTCCGCAAGCGCAAAGCGGCGAGAGCGCTTCGCCGGTCGGCGGTCGCAAGCGGAAGCGTAAAGGCAGTGCCGGCGATGCCGGCACGACTGCGGTGCCGCAAGCCGAAGGCGTCGAAAGCGCAGGCCGTAAGCGCAAAGGCAAACGCGGCGGCGAAGCCGCGACCGGAGCGGAGCCGCAAAGTGCGCCGCGCCGAAGCAAAAGCGGCGACGGTAACGGCGCGAATGGCGGTTGGGCGTTCGGCGGCGTAGCGGCCGAAGGCAGAAGCGGCGCGGACACGGTCGCGCCGGGCGGCGAAGCCGGAAAGCCGGCTCGCGGCAAGCGTAAAGGCGGCGGCATTCATATCGAAGCCGGGCAAAGCGGCGGAGATGCGTTTAACGGCTCGCCGGGCGATGCGGGCGAGTGGAGCAATCGGCCGCCTGGCGCAGCCGGCGGGCGGAAAGGCCGTTCGAGCCGCGCAGGCGGCGGGAACGGCGGGGCCGAAGGCAGAAGCGGCGCGGACAGCGGGCGCGCGCCCAGCAAAGGCGCGGGCCGCGGGTCGAGCGGCAGCGACGCGGACAGCAGCCGCGAACCGGGCAAAGGCCGGTTCAGCTTCGGTTCCGGCACGGGCGGCTACGGCGGCGAGACGGCGACGTTCTCGCGCAACGGCAACGAACGGCCGAACAAAGGCCGCTCGGGCGGCAAAGGCAAACCGGGCAAAGGTCGGAGCTAGGACATCGGCCGAAAAATAGCAAACTTCCCGCTAACGGATTGCATGTCCGTTAGCGGCCTTTTTTAGGCAGATTTCAGAGCTTAACGGATTGTATATCCGTTAGACGGCAGAATCGGACGATTTTGGGCCGGAATTCGGTGGTTTGGGTGCTTTAACGGATATGCGATCCGTTAGAATCGGCAAGAGCCGATTATGGTGCTTTAAGCGTCATCTCAATCCGTTACGTTTCGCTCATGCTCCCCGGCTGCTCGTTTTCTTGCCTTTTCCAAAGAGAGCTTGTTACAATTTAGGTAGGATCAGATCCAGACAAAGATGCGGGAGGTGAGAAACATGAAGAAGAATACCGAACAGGGCAAGCTGCTGGCTCAGAACAAAAAGGCGTCGCACGATTATTTCATCGAGGACACGTATGAGGCGGGGCTGGTGCTGACGGGGACGGAGATCAAGTCGCTGCGCAAAGGCCGGGCGAATATCGGGGATGCGTTCGCGACGATCCGGAACGGCGAAGCTTTTATCCATAATATGCACATCAGTCCGTTCGAGCAGGGCAATATCAACAATCCGTCCGATCCGACGCGTACGCGCAAGCTGCTTCTGCACAAGGTGCAGATCCGCAAGCTGGTCGGGCAATCCAAGCAGGAAGGTTACACGGTCGTGCCCCTGAAGGTCTACGTGCGTAACGGTTACGCCAAACTGCTGATCGGTCTCGGTAAAGGTAAAAAGCAGCACGACAAACGCGATACGGCCGCCAAGCGCGACGCGCAGCGGGATATCCAACGTGCGCTCAAGTCGCGTCAGAGATAGATTCGGTCTCGCTCTCTTGTTTGGCACGAAGCGAGTCCGGGTAATCTATCTTTGCAGCGCGAAATATGTTATAATCTAAGTCTATGGGAAATGCTGCACTCTCCCATAAGCGGTCCTTTCTTTTATGGAGGGAAAGGCTGCGCGAACTTTGGACAATGCGACTCGTGCTTCGAACCTTGCGGTTCTTTGAGCGACGTCCCTTTAATCCGGAAGTTCCCTTTTACGGAAAATGCACGCCGGCTTCGATCTTCGGAGGGCGACGGTTTTCTCATCAGGGGGCGTTTATGGATTCGACGGGGGTAGTTCGGGCATGGGTAGCGGGTAGTGGGGACGCGTCCGCTTTACTAACGCTAAAGCCTATTAAATGGCAAACAACAAAACAACTACGCTTTCGCAG
>NZ_JAAZWE010000013.1 GCF_013185185.1 Saccharibacillus endophyticus
CGCTTTAAAAGAAAGCACCATGTGCTCGTTTAAAACGTTGGCGATTCTCGATTGCTCAAGAATCTATATTCTCACGACGATCTTCATCATCGCGACTCACTTACTGTTCAGTTTTCAAGGAGCAAACTGTATTTCTCGTTTCTGTCGCTCAGCGTTTCGCTCGCAGCAGCAACTCTTATATATTAGCATGTTCGTTTTCGTTTTGCAAGTCTTTTTTGAAATCTTTTTTTCGGCTTCTTTCGAAGCTTCTTTTTCGATCTCATCTGGACTCGCTCACTTTTTCGAACCGCACCGGCGCTCTCTCAAGGCCGTTCCTAGAATATATCATGCTGATATTCAGAAAGCAAGCACTTTTTCAAAAAAAGGCATCGAATTATTAAGAATTATGATAAATCGTGCCTTTTCGACCTTTAAAGCTGCTATTTTACGCTTCGAATTCTTGCTCTCGGCCCGATTGAAGCATGCCGTTCAATTTATGCTTTCGATCTTTTCGTATTTCTTCTATATGTTTTCTTACTATAGATTCAGCTTTTTATTAAGCCTGCTGCTTACTTCTTGCTTTCTCCCCTTTGGGCCAAAGCGTATAGCTGAAGCTAATCAGGAAATCAATGCCCAACACGAACGCCCACCGCAAGATCCACTGCCGCAGTGCTTCCGACTTGCTCGCGTCCCCGATCATCCAGATCATTCCGGCCAACAAAGCGCTGCCGATCGTCCAAGCGAGCAAGTGCCGATACCACCCGCGTCTTTGCACAGCCGCATGGGCGTATCCCGTCTTTGGCGATTGAAGAGGTTGTGGTCCGTTCGCATAACGGTACGCGAAACGTTCGTCCGCCCATTTGATAATCCGATGTCCGAACGCGACGGTGCTTCCGATATACACGGCTGCCAGTCCGTGCACGAAGCCCGCTTCCGTACCCTGCCGAATATCGATCACGGTCGCACCGAGCAGGATTAGGTCGACCACAGGCGTCATCGCCAGCAAAATGGCTCCCGCCTTCTTTTTCTTCCATACGTAACGCGTTATCAATCCGGCTAACACGATGACCCAAAAGCCGATTTCGCAACTCACGATTAACCAGCCAATCATATTCATTTTTTCTCCTCCTTTTTTAGTACGAATGTGTTATAAAAATATACTAGCACAGTCGTATTAAAAAGAAAACTATTTTGTGTGCCGGTGTTATAATTGGAGCATGCCGAAAATAGTCGATCATGAACAACAAAAAATAAAAGTCGCCGAAGCCGCTTGGAGAGTGATTCGTCGCGCAGGCATCGAAAACGCTTCGGTGCGCAACGTCGCTCAAGAAGCCGGAATCTCTCCGGGGTCGATGCGCCACTACTTTTCCACGCAGGCCGAGCTGTTTTCTTTTTCCATGAGCCTGGTCTCGGAACGGGTCGTGGCCCGCGTCTCTTCCTTGTCTTTCGATCGCCCGATTCCGGAAGTAGCCAAAGACGTTTTGCGGGAACTGGTTCCTTTGAATGAAGAAAGCCGTCCGGAAATGGAAGTTTGGCTCGCGTTCGTGTCAAAATCGTTGTCGGAACCATCCTTACGGGATCACGCGGACCGCGTGTACGAGGAATTGCGAAATACGATGTTTTTTATCGTACGGGGGCTGGTTCAGTACGGATTCGCGCCGAAAAACTTAAACATCGAAGAAGAAACGGAACGCATGCAGGTTTTCGTGGACGGCGTTGCTTTGCACGGAGTGACTTACCCCGATCGGATGACGCCCGCGCGCATGGAAAAGCTACTGGACGAGTATATCGATTCTCTGTGCACAAAGAAAAGTTGAAGTTTAGCAAACCGGATTGCGAAAGGAGGACAACTAAAAAAGAGAAGGCGCGAATCGCGCCTTCTCTTTTTTGTTTCACAACCCTTACAGGTTACGCATATGCGGGAACAGCAGCACGTCGCGGATCGACGGCGCATTGGTCAGCAGCATCACCAGGCGGTCGATGCCGATACCCAGTCCGCCTGTAGGCGGCATGCCGAATTCCAGCGCGCGGATGAAGTCCTCGTCCATTTCGTGTGCTTCGTCGTTGCCTTGTTCTTTCTCCTGAAGCTGCGATTCGAAACGCTCGCGTTGATCGATCGGATCGTTCAGCTCGCTGAACGCGTTCGCGTGCTCGCGCGCCACGACGAATAATTCGAACCGGTCCGTGAAGCGCGGATCTTGATCGTTCTTTTTCGCAAGCGGAGAGATCTCGAGCGGGTGGCCCGTTACAAAGGTCGGCTGGATCAGCGTTTCTTCGACAAATTGTTCGAAGAAGGCGTTCAGGATATGACCGAACGTCATATGCTTCTCGACCGGAACTTTGTGTTCTTTTGCCAATGCGTGCGCTTCTTCGTCGGTCATATGAACGCCGAAGTCTACGCCTGTTACTTCTTTAACGGCATCAACCATCGATACCCGGCGCCATTCCGGCTTGAGATCGATTTGTTGGCCTTGATACTCGATCGTAGTCGTGCCCAGCACTTCCTGCGCGATATGAGCGACCATGTTTTCCACCAGGTTCATGATGTCCTTGTAGTCGGCATACGCTTCGTACAGTTCGATCATGGTAAACTCCGGATTGTGGCGCGTCGACGTGCCTTCGTTCCGGTATACGCGGCCGATTTCGTACACTTTTTCCAGACCGCCGACGATCAGACGCTTCAAGTGAAGCTCGATCGCGATCCGCATGTACAGCTCCATGTCGAGCGCGTTATGATGCGTCACGAACGGACGCGCTGCCGCGCCGCCCGCGATGGAGTGCAGGGTCGGCGTCTCGACTTCGAGATAGCCGAGCGAGTCCAGGTAACGGCGCATCGATTGAATGATCTTCGAGCGCAGAATGAACGTTTGCTGCACTTCCGGGTTCACGATCATGTCCACGTAGCGCTGGCGGTAACGCAGTTCTACGTCTTTGAGGCCGTGGTATTTGTCCGGGAGCGGTTGGAGGGACTTGGTCAGAACGGTCAGTTCGGCCACTTTGATCGTCGTCTCGCCCGTCTTCGTCTTGAATACCGTTCCGCGCACGCCGACGATGTCGCCGAGGTCGAGAATGGTAAACGCATCGTACTGTTCTTCCGGCACGCTGTCTTTACGTACATATAATTGAATACGACCGGTCAGATCTTGAATATGCGCGAAGCTGGCTTTACCCATAGCACGCTTGGCCATGATGCGACCCGCCAATGTAACTTCGATCGCTTTTTCTTCCAGCTCGTCTTTTTCGATCGTATCGTACTTGGCAATGATACCTGCTGCTGTCTCGTTGCGTTCAAACTTGGCGCCGAATGGATCGATGCCCAGTTTCGTCAATTCGCCCAGTTTTTCGCGACGTACCTTGAGCAGTTCGCTCAGTTCGATTTCCTGGTTTTCTTGGTTTGTGTTTTCTTCAGACACTTGGGGTTCAGCTCCTGTCCTTATCGTCAACCTATATTATCGTTCCAAATCGCCTTGTTCGTCAACCGCGAAAGCCGCTTGAGTGCAGGGTAAATCCGCGTTTGCGGAACTTTTTACAATAAAAAACTTCCTGCTTCCGTTTAGGCAAAAGCCAAACGGTCACAGGAAGCCGAGTACCCGAAGATGCCAAACGGCATCCGGTCGGAAACGTCATTATTTTTTGATCTCGATAATTTCGTATTGAAGAACGCCTGCCGGAACGGTAACGTCGACTTTTGCGCCTTTGGACTTGCCGAGAAGCGCGCTGCCGACCGGGCTTTCGTTGGAAATACGGTTTTCGAGCGGATTGGATTCTGCCGAACCCACGATCGTGTATTCCATCTCGTCGCCGAACTCCAGGTCTTTGACCAATACGGTCGATCCCACGCTAACGATATCCGTACCGATTTCGTCGGCATTGATAATCCGTGCGTTGCGCAGCATTTTTTCCAATGTAATGATTCGACCTTCGATGAAGGCTTGTTCGTTCTTGGCGTCTTCGTACTCGGAGTTTTCGCTGATATCTCCGTAACCGATTGCGACTTTAATACGCTCCGCGACTTCGCGGCGCTTTACGGATTTCAGGTTTTCCAACTCGTCTTCCAGCTTCTTCAGCCCGTCCTGGGTGAGAATGACCTCTTTATCGCTCATCTGTACCGATTCTCCTGTCATGTGAATAGTAGATTTTCGCACTCTCACATCCGGTTAATTACGAAATCCCTTTGAAGACGGCAACGGCAAAATAGAAACGATCACGCCTTAAAGACATAGACGTGTTCCGTTTCTCGAATGAAGAAATATAGTGACGGGCAGCCAGGGCCAAAGCCGTTATATCTCCAAGAACGTCGGTGACTTCTATTGACCGATCGGTCAACGCAAACCACCATTCGCGTCTATCGAATGCCGCATCCAGACAAAGCGTGCATATTCCGCATTTTGGAATTTATGTTGCTGAGGCGAATTTTATACTGACAAATTATATGGGAAGGACTACGAAAAGTCAATGCGTTTCCTTGCTCGATTGTAACCGTTTTATTTCAACAAAAAAGGACCGGATTCGCTGGCCCTTTTCGTCGAAAGTTCGAGAATTTTGCCTAAAGATGTTCCACGGGGAGCATTCAAGCTTCCGCAGCGACCAGTTCCGGCAGGTTGGCGAGATAATGATCCAGTACTCCGATCATCTCGCTGCGGGTCGTGCCTTCCATAATGGAGTCTTTGATCCGCGACGAACCTTTCAGTCCTTTGAGGTACCATGACAGATGTTTGCGCATTTCGCGAACCGCCACGTGTTCCCCCCGAAGCGCGATCAGACGATCCATATGCAGCACGGCAATCCGAATCTTTTCTTCCGGTGCCGGATCTTCGATCAGTTCGCCCGTTTCCAGATAATGAATGGTGCTGTACAGCATCCACGGATTGCCCAGCGCGCCGCGTCCGATCATGACTCCGTCGCAGCCGGTCGTGTCCAGCATGCGCTTGGCGTCTTCCGGAGTATTCACGTCGCCGTTGCCGATGACCGGGATGTTTACCGATTCTTTAGCCAGCTTAATCCAACTCCAATCGGCCGTACCGGTGTAGAGCTGTTCGCGCGTACGCCCGTGCACGCTGATCGCACTGGCTCCGGCGGCCTCGGCGGCTTTGGCATTTTGTTCGATAAAGATATGCTCGCTGTCCCAGCCGATCCGCATTTTCACGGTAACAGGCTTTTGCACGGCGGCGGTAACGGCGCTCACCATCTCGTAGATTTTTTCCGGGTTTAGCAGCCAACGCGCACCCGCATCGCATTTGGTGACTTTCGGGACCGGACAGCCCATGTTGATATCGATGATATCGGCATTGGTATCCTGATCGACGACTTTCGCCGCTTCGACGAGCGACGTACGGTCGCCGCCGAAAATTTGCAGGCTGAGCGGTTTTTCCCGGTCGTCGACGAACAGCATTTCGCGCGTACGCTTGTTGCCGTTCAGGATCGCTTTGTCGCTGACCATCTCCGCGCAAACCAGCCCCGTTCCGAACTCTTTGGCGATCAGGCGGAAAGCGGGGTTGCAGACGCCGGCCATAGGAGCCAGCACGACGCGGTTTTTCAGTTCGATATCGCCAATCTTCAGCATGATGAAATCACCTCTTAGATAGAAAAAGAATAAAATGAATCAAATTTGAGATATGGCGGATGCTTTCATCGAAAAACAGCCGCCTGCACGCAGTCAACGTTATCAAGCAGAGTTAAAGAAACAAAGGGCTTCCAAAACGGACGATGCCCGAGGCTTCTCCAAGCTCGATTAGCGAATCGTCCACAAGCTTGCGCAAGCCCGAAGGCTCATCCTGCGGCACGACGTCGTCAAGCGGGATCAGTACGAAAAAGCGCTCATGCATCCGCGGGTGCGGAAGCGTCAGGTCCGTGCTCTCGATCGAAAGCCCGTCCATCCACAGCAAATCCAGATCCGCCGTACGCGGTCCGTAGCGGATATCCCGGACCCGGCCGAGCCGATTCTCCACGTCCTGCATCACGGCCAGCAGTTGATGGGGAGCAAGCGCTGTCCGAAGGGCCGCGGCCATATTCAAAAAAGCAGGCTGGTCCGCATATCCCACGGGATCGGTCTCATAGACGTCCGAAGCGCGAACCACGTCGATCTGCGAATGTTCATTCAGCATCCGGAGCGCTTCGCGCAGCGTCTCTTCGCGGCGACCCAGGTTAGCCCCCAAAGCAATATAAGCCTCTGATCGCTCAGAGGTGAAATTCGGCGTCGTATCTGTCATCGTCTACCGGTCTCTCTTTCGGCTGCGCCGGATTTCTACCGTCACGCCTTCGAAATGGATATCGAACGGCGGATGCGGCTTGGTTACGCGTACCGTCGCAGCGTCCACCCTAGTATACGTGCGCAATACGGCGGATGCAATACGCTCGGCCAGCGCCTCGATCAGTTGGACCGATTCCCCCTCAACAACCCCTTTTACCGTCTCATGCACTTCTGCATAGTTAACCGCCTGAGTCAGATCATCCGTCAATCCGGCAGCGGACAGGTCCATCTCAAGCTCCAACCCGACATAAAAACGCTGCCCCAATCGGCGTTCTTCCTCGAACACCCCGTGGCGTCCGTAATATTCCATGCGCGAAATGATCATTTTATCCATAGAGTGAACCCCGCCTTTTCATAAAAAGTCATGGTAATGTCGTTAAGTGAGTGCCGTATAGGATCGACCTGGCTCTGCGTACAACATGGCGTCGCACATTGCAACGGTACGCTTAACGGAAGCTACATCATGCACGCGCACGATCTGACAGCCCTGGGCAATGCCGAAAGCCACCGTAGCAGCCGTACCTTCGACAACGTCGTTGACCGGAAGATCCAGCACTTCCCGGATGAACCGTTTGCGCGAAGTGCCGAGCAGCATCGGGAATCCCAGCTCCACAAGTGAGTCAAGCTGCGTCATCAGACGCAAATTTTCCGCTCCGTTTTTGGCAAACCCGATTCCGGGGTCAAGAATGATATGGGCATCCTGCACACCGGCCGCACGAGCGATTTGGACACTCTCCATCAAGTCGGAAGCAACATCCGCATACAGATCGGCGTAATCCGTTTCCGGCCGATTATGCGTCAGAATGACCGGACAACCTGCATCCGCGGCAACCTGCGCCATGCGGGTGTCCGCTTTGCAGCCCCAAACATCATTGATGATGTGCGCGCCCGCAACCAACGACTGACGCGCGACCTCGGCTTTGTATGTATCGACCGATAACGGAATGCTGGGCAGCTCGCGACGCAGCGCTTCGACTACGGGCAGAATGCGCGACAATTCCTCGTCCAGCGATACCGGATCGGCTCCCGGGCGCGTGGACTCTCCCCCGATATCGATCAAGTCCGCTCCGGCTAACACCATCTCGCGCGCATGCCGCACGGCCGATTCCGCGTTCACGTAGCGGCCTCCGTCGGAGAAGGAGTCCGGTGTCGTATTCAGAATCCCCATGATGCGAGTGGCACGTCCCAGATCCAAACGAACGTCCCCCCAGGCGTAGTGGCGGATATGAAGGGTAGGCTTCATGTTCAATTCCCCGTTTCTTTCGTATAGTGGCGGTACTGCTCGGTCAGCTTGAGGGTAAGTGGGCCCGGGCATCCTTTGCCGATCATCGCTTCCGCAGCCTCTGATTCTCGAAGCAAGCGAACCGGAACAATCTCCTGCACCGAGCCGGTCAAGAAGATTTCATCGGCTTGTTTTAAATTCTCCAACGTGTAGATGCCTTCTTCGGCCTCGATTCCCATTTTGACGGCAAGCTCCAGTACGAAAGCTCGAGTGATGCCGGGCAGGATGCCGGTATCGATCGTCGGCGTGTACAATTTTCCGCTTTTCGCAAAAAACAGATTGCTGACAATGCCTTCCGCGATATGTCCCTCTCGAGTCAGCATCAACCCTTCCGCGCCTTGCGCGCCGGGAATGCCGCTCAGTTCGCGACGCCCCAGAATGCCGTTCATATAATGGAGCGATTTTAATCGCTGCGACCCTTCCGGCGTATTGCGAGGCGTACGAAGCACCTGAAGAGTCCGCCCCTGGGCGTACCAGGATTCCGGCGATTTCGGCAACTCCTTGATGTATACAATGCGAGTCGGCGATTCGTAGAGCGGCCCCGTCGGCAGGCCCATCTCGTCTTCGCCCGCAGTGTAGGTCAAGCGGATATAGGCTTCGGCGAGCTGATTGGCTTTTAAAAGAGAGGCAATCTCGGCATGCAGTTCATCGGCGTCGATGTTCCATGCGATTCCCAGCTCGGCTGCCCCCTGCTCCATCCGCTCCAAATGGCGTTGCAGCAGAAAGGGCTTGCCGTTATAGGTGCGAAAAGTCTCGAATAGCCCCATGCCGTACATCAGTCCGTGATCCATCACCGAGACGGACGCAGACGCGGCTTCGACGATCCGGCCATTTAGGCCGATCAGGTTCGCGCCTTTGCTCATGACGATGCGCCTGCCAAACGTTCACGGCCTAAAAAGCGGGCAAGCATCCGGTGTCCGTGTTCGGTAACGATCGATTCCGGGTGGAACTGAACGCCTTCGATCGCATATTCGCGATGGCGCAGTCCCATAATCTCGCCTTCCGCCGTCCAAGCCGTGATCTCCAGGCAGTCCGGCAGGCTCGTCCGCTCCACGATCAACGAATGGTATCTCGCCGCGGTCAGCGGCGAAGGAAGCTCTTCGAAAACGGACGTACCGTTATGGAGCACAGGAGATGTCTTGCCGTGCATCAATCGCTCGGCCCGAATGACCTTTCCTCCGAATGCCTGCCCGATCGCCTGATGGCCGAGACATACGCCGAGAATCGGAATTTCTCCTTTGAACGCCTCAATGACCTCAAGCGTGATGCCGGCCTCATTCGGCGTGCAAGGACCCGGCGACAGCAAAAGGCGATCCGGAGCAAGCTCTCGGATACCGTCGAGATCAATCTCGTCGTTGCGCCGCACCGTCACCTTCTCGCCAAGTTCGCCCAAGTACTGCACAAGGTTATAAGTGAAGGAATCATAGTTGTCGATGACCAGAATCAATGTACTCCCCCTCCCTCGTCAGCATCAGCCGCCGCACGTTCCGCACACCAGACGGCACGACCTACGGATCTTGCCTTGTTATGACACTCCCGATATTCCCGATACGGCTCGGAGTCGATCACGATCCCCGCTCCGGCCTGCATATGACCCACGCCGCCTTGAACGACGAGTGTACGAATAATAATATTTAATTCCATATTGCCTGCATAGTCAATCCAACCCATCGAACCGGTATAGGGTCCGCGTCGGACCGGTTCCAGTTCTTCGACGATCTGCATGGTGCGCACTTTCGGCGCTCCCGTGATCGTTCCGCCGGGGAAGACTCCGGCGATGACGTCGTACGCCGTTTTGCCCGGTGCCAGATCCGCTTCGACCTGGGACACCAAATGCATCACGTGGGCGTAACGCTCAATCGTCATCAGCTCCGGCACGTGAACGGAACCGTAAGCCGCTACGCGCCCCAGATCATTGCGCTGCAGATCGACAAGCATGATATGTTCGGCCCGTTCCTTTTCGCTGCCGCTAAGTTCTTCGGCCATGCGCCGATCTTCTTCGCCGTTAGCCCCTCTTCGTCTTGTCCCCGCTATCGGCCGAGCTGCCAATCGACCGTTTTCCAATCGAACGAGCAGTTCGGGAGATCCCGACACCAGTTGGAAATCCGGGAAGCGAAGAAATCCCATGTACGGCGAAGGGTTCACGATGCGCATCCATTCATAGACTTGCTCGGGCGAAGCTTCAAGTTTACGCTGTTTGCGAAGCGAAAGATTGACCTGAAATACGTCGCCGCTGCGAATATATTCCTGAATGCGAAGCACGGCGTCCTGAAAAGCCTCTTGCCCAAAAGCCGTATCGAAGCCGTCGACATCGCTGCGCCCTGACATATGCCGTTCCGCTTCGGCGATCACATCGTCGCGTCGAGCCTCGCTCCAAGGCAACTCCGCCTGTTCAAAGTTCCGCCAGCTTTCCAGCATATGCCGGGCTTCTGCGGTCGCACGCTCATAAGCAGCAGCAAGTTCTTGTTCGCGAGAAACCGAATCCGTTTGCGCAAGTTCGTCGATCGGCACGGAAACGCAGGCATATACCGCCTGCTGTTCGTGGTCGATTACCCACAACTGCCGCAGGCGCATAAAAGCATAATCCGGCAGCCCGGCCCGAGCCAGATCGTCATCAGCCAGCAGCGGCAGCTTTTCGAGCGAACGCGCTACGTCGTACGCCAAATATCCGACTGCGCCGCCGAAGAACTTCGGTGCATCGGGCACGCGCGGCGAACGGTGCGGCTCCATCCACCGGCGAATTACGTCAAGAGGAGCACCTTTGCTTTTTGACGACCCCGATTCGGATGGAGCCCCCTGATTCTCTGCTTCCGATGTATGAGGTTCATATTCGTAATCCGTGACTTCCGCTTCTTCTCCCCGGCCGCGAAGCACAGACTCGGCTTCAAGTCCCAGAAACGTATAACGACCTTCTTTGCCGCTTTCCAGCACGAAGGCATGCGGAGAAGCTTCGCTCCAGGCCTTCAACCAGGACTCCGGCCGTCTTTGCAATTGATCACGCAATAGATAAGGAAAACGGGTATACCCCTGTTCCTTCCACTCTGCCCACTGTGCAAGAGTTGTCAGGTTCTCGCTCAATCTGTCCGCACTCCTTCGAATATCAGCTAAATGATCCGATTTGATTTTTGTTCATTATACGATGAAGGTGCCGGATGCGGTAGCCATAAACGGAAAGTGAAAGCCCCCGACTCATGCAATCGCACGAATCAGGGGCTTTCCATTCGATTTTGTATAACGCTGTTCGTCAGAAAACGAATTAAGCTTCGAAGTTGTACAGCGGCGTGCTGAGGTAGCGTTCGCCGTTACTTGGCACGATCACGACGATCCGTTTGCCTTTGCCCAGTTCCTTCGCTACTTTGAGTGCCGCGAATACGGCTGCGCCGGACGAGATACCCGACAGAATGCCTTCTTCTTTGGCTACATTGCGCGCAGTCTCGAACGCTTCGTCATTTTCCACGTGCAGAATTTCGTCGTAGATCTTCTGATTCAAAATATCGGGAACGAAGTTGGCGCCAATCCCTTGAATTTTGTGCGGGCCCGGCTTGCCGCCAGCCAGAATCGGGGATGCCGCAGGCTCAACCGCGTATATCTTCACTTCCGGGAAGCTCGCTTTCAGCACTTCGCCGGCACCGGAAATCGTACCGCCCGTACCGATACCCGCGATGAATGCATCCAACGTACCGCCGATGGACTGAATCGCTTCAACGATCTCGGGTCCTGTCGTCTCGCGGTGGATTTTGACGTTCGCTTCATTCTTGAACTGCTCCGCCATGAAGTAATCCGGATTCTCCTTGAGCAGCTCTTCCGCTTTGCGTACTGCGCCGTTCATGCCTTCCGCTCCCGGCGTCAGTACAAGTTCCGCTCCGTAGGCACGCAACAAGTTGCGACGCTCCAAGCTCATCGTTTCCGGCATGACGATTACGGATTTGTATCCTTTCGCCGCTGCTACCATGGCCAGGCCGATCCCCGTGTTGCCGCTGGTCGCTTCGATGATCGTGCCGCCCGGCTTCAGGCGTCCGTCTGCCTCCGCAGCTTCCACCATACTGATCGCGATCCGGTCTTTCACGCTTGCGCCCGGGTTTTGGTATTCCAGTTTGACATAGATTTCCGCGCTGTCTTCCGGTACGATCCGGTTCAGTCGGACAAGCGGTGTATCTCCGATCAGATCGGTAATGCTGTTAACGACTTTGGCCATGGTAAATCCTCCTTCGGAATGGGTGAACTTATACGCATCTTGTTTGCACTCGATATTTTTGCCGACTTAATCCGAGTGAAAAAGTAGGCTTTTAACTTTCTTTATCTTAGCAAATCCCGACGCAAGCTGTCAACGAACGCAAGCCCGGATTAGCGACGTATTTCAAACTTTATTCCGTTTTGGATTTATTTAGAGACGTTTAAAATCGGGAGCAGCGGGTAATTTTCCAATAAGAAATTCACGCAACCCAAATTATCCGTACGCAAAAGGAGGACGACAACATGAAACGGAAAAACACACTGCTTGGAGTCGCTGTCGGTCTGGGAGCCGCTTACCTGCTTCGCAACAAGGATTCCCGCGGCAAACTGATGAATCAGATTCAATCGATGGGTCGCAGCAAATCGGACAAGACCAGCAATAGTACCGTGATCTAAAATCAAGATAGGTTTGATCGGAATAGTAAAAGACCGTTCCTTCCCGGGAACGGTCTTTTTGTATGTTCTCGATTTATGATCGTACAAACTTTCCTCCGTACCGCGTAAAAATAGGCTGCGGCGGGGTTGATCGGATATTTTTAAGCGCGAGTCTGTTCCAAAATATGCTCAAGGTCTTCGCGTTCGAATTGGTAGGCTTCGTTGCAGAAGTGGCAAACCACTTCCGCCACGCCCTGTTCGTCGATAATCGCCTGAATCTCTTCCGATCCCAGACTGATCAGCGTGCGTTCGACGCGTTCGCGCGAGCATTCGCATTTGAATTGTACATCCATCGACTCCTGAATCTGCACGTCCGGGAGTACCCATTTGATCACTTCTTCCGGAGACAAGCCCTGATCGATCAAAGCGGACACCGGAGGCAGGGTCGAAATGGCGCGCTCGATCGCGTCGATCTCGTCATCCGCCAGGCCCGGAAGCAGTTGGACGATCAATCCGCCCGAGCTGATCACCGCGCCGTCAGGAGCAACCAGCACGCCGATTCCGACTGCGGAAGGCGTCTGTTCGGAAGCTGCGAAATAATAGGTGAAGTCTTCGCCCAGTTCGCCCGATACGATCGGTACGCTGCCCCGGTAAGGTTCTTTGAGACCCAAGTCTTTAATCACATACAGGAATCCTTCCGTACCGACTGCGCCCGCGACGTCCAGCTTGCCCATCGCATTGCTGGGAAGGTGTACATGAGGGTGATCGACATAACCGCGCACATCGCCTTTTGCATTGGCGTCAACGACGATCTGTCCGAGAGGACCGTTGCCTTTGACTTGAATGGTCAGCTTCTCTTCGCCTTTCAACATAGCTCCCATCATGGTTGCGGTAGTCAAAGTACGACCCAGGGCTGCCGTAGCGGTCGGGAACGTGTCATGCCGGCGGCGCAGCTCTTCAACCAACTTTGTACTGCGTACGGCAAAAGCGCGAACCTTACCTCCAAGTGCCGTACCTCTTACCAAATAATCGCGCTCTTCCGTGTTCTCCGAACCGTCGTTATGCGCATGCTCCAGATTTTCCATCTATATTCTCCTCCGTTCCGGTTACCGGCAGCTTGTCTCGCGGAGCTGCTCGGCAACTAGATTTTCATTTATGCTTTGACGATGCGATTACGCTCATAAATCAAACGCAGTCCTTCAAGGGTAAGCAGGGGATTCACTTCGCGAACGGATTCGGTCTCCGCACAAATTAAAGGGGCCAAGCCTCCCGTTGCGACGACCTTAAGATCCTCGGCATCCATTTCCTTGCGTATGCGTTTAACGATTCCGTCCACTTGTCCGGCATATCCGTAAATAATACCGGCCTGCATGGCATGAACCGTATTGCGTCCAATGACCTTCTTCGGCTTTTCCAGCTCGATTCTCGGCAGCTTCGATGCGCGCTGATAGAGCGCTTCGGTAGAGATGCCGACCCCGGGTACGATCGCGCCTCCCAAATAATTCCCCTGCGCGTCAACACAGTCAAATGTCGTTGCTGTACCGAAATCGACGACAACCAGCGGACCCCCATATAATTCGACGGCGGCTACGGCGTTGACGATTCGGTCTGCGCCGATCTCCCGCGGATTTTCGTAACGCAGGTTTAATCCGGTTTTGATACCGGGTCCCACGATGAGAGGTGTCTTTTTCAAGTACTTCCGGCACATCTGCTCGATGACGCCGACAATCGGCGGTACGACCGAAGAGATCATGACGCCTTCGATCTTATCCGCATCCACGCCCGACATACGAAATAGATTATAAATCATTACCCCATATTCGTCGCTCGTCGCCTGCCGACTGGTACTGAGACGAAAATGATGCAGCAGCTCACTGCCCTCGTACATACCGAGCACGATATTGGTATTCCCGATATCCACTACAAGAATCACGCGGTTGTTGTCCTCCTTCACGGTCACTTTGACCGCCTTCTGCATTGTACCATTATCCGGGGAAGGGGCACTAGTGCCTCTTCCCCGGCATACGAAAAGACCGGAAAACGAGGGTTCGTTTTCCGGTCTTGCTTAATCATAACGGTGCACCTGGCTTGAGAAGAAGATCAGTATCCGAAATATGGGCCAAGCGGCCAGTTCATTAGGATTGTGTCGTTCCGCCGCCGGAATCGCCGCGTTTATTCAACGGATCGTTCGGAATATCGCCGTCTTTACCGAGGTCTACCGGATCGGATTCGTCCAAACGAACTTTGGATTCCCCGATACTATCGAATGTCGGTTCAGCAGTCGGCTCGGAACCTTCGCCTTCCGGTTTGTTCGTTACGCCTTCCGGCGCTTCGAGCGAACCGTACTCGATCAGGTTGCGGATCTGATCCAGTTCCAGCGTTTCGACTTCAAGCAACGTATTGGCGATCAAATGAACTTCTTTCGCACGTTCGGTCAGAATCTGACGCGCTCTTTCGTACGATTCGTTGACGAAGCGCTGCATTTCCTGATCGATCTCGTGAGCTACGGCGTCGCTGTAATTCGGCTCGTGTCCGAGATCGCGGCCCAAGAAGACCTGACCTTGACCGGTTCCGAACTGCATCGGGCCGAGCTTCTCGCTCATTCCGTATTCCATGATCATGCTGCGCACGATACCTGTGGCTTGTTGGAAGTCGCTATAAGCGCCCGTACCGATTTCGCCGATGAAGATTTCTTCCGATACGCGTCCGCCCAGCAAGCCGGTTACGCGGTCAAGCAGTTCCTGCTTGGTCACGAGCATCCGATCTTCCTTAGGCATCATGATCACGTATCCGCCTGCGCGTCCGCGCGGGATGATCGTAACCTTATGCACGGTATCGGCATGTTCCAAGAAGTAACCCACGATGGTATGACCCGCTTCGTGGTAAGCCACGATGCGCTTCTCGCGATCGCTGATCACCCGGCTCTTCTTCTCCGTACCGACGATTACGCGATCGATCGCTTCGTCGATTTCGCTCATCGAAATATCTTTGCGGTCGCGCCGAGCCGCGATCAATGCCGCTTCGTTCAGAAGGTTCTGAAGATCCGCGCCGGAGAATCCGGTCGTGCGCTTCGCGATTTTGTCCAGCTGCACGTCCTTCGTCAGCGGCTTGTTGCGCGCGTGAACGTGCAGTACCGCTTCGCGTCCTTTCACGTCTGGGCGGTCAACCGTAATTTGACGGTCGAAACGTCCCGGACGCAGCAAGGCCGGGTCGAGAATATCCGCGCGGTTTGTTGCCGCGATGATGATAATGCCTTCATTTTCGCCGAAACCGTCCATCTCGACGAGCAATTGGTTGAGCGTTTGCTCGCGCTCGTCGTGCCCGCCGCCGAGACCTGCGCCCCGCTGACGTCCGACGGCGTCGATTTCGTCGATGAAGATGATACAAGGCGCATTTTTCTTCGCATTCTCGAACAAGTCGCGCACGCGCGAAGCGCCGACGCCGACGAACATTTCGACGAAGTCGGAACCCGAGATGCTGAAGAAGGCTACGCCCGCTTCGCCGGCTACCGCACGGGCAAGCAATGTTTTACCCGTACCCGGAGGACCCACGAGCAGCACGCCCTTAGGAATCCGCGCGCCCAGCGCCGCGAACTTGCGAGGGTCTTTGAGGAACTCGACGACTTCGACCAGTTCCTGCTTCTCTTCGTCCGCACCCGCAACATCGTTGAAGGTGACTTTTTTCTTTTCTTCATTGTACAGTTTGGCTTTGCTCTTGCCAAAGTTCATCACTTTGCCGCCGCCGCCCTGAGATTGATTAAAGAGGAAGAAGAACAACACGAACATCAGAATGAGCGGAATGAACGAAGTGAACAAGGTTACCCAAATGCTTTGTCCCTTCATCGGCTTCCACGACACCTCTACGCCGTTCGTTTGCATTTGATTCGTCAGACTGTCAACCACCGCTTCGGTGGATGGAATATACGTCGAGAACGTCGTCGGACCGTCTTCCTTCAACGGTGCCTTATACGTACCGGTTACCAAATAAGCATAGTTTTCGAATTGGAACGTGGCATTTTCCACGTTATTCGCTTCAACCTGCTGCACCAGTTCGTCGTATCTTGGAGCTTGGGCCGTATCCCGACCGCCGTTCAAAAATTGAATGATGCCTACCACAACAAGAAAAAGGATTAAATAAAAGCCAGAATTCCGGATGAACCGATTCATCCCCAACCTCCTCTCAAGACACTGAAGTTATTTTAACATAGTCGGTTCACACATCACAAATTCAGATGCGGAGCGGACTTCGAAGAAAAAAACATCTGATCCCGACACGCTGCTTCGCTTTGCATTCCGCCATTCGGAATAATGCTGAATTCGAACGCCGGCCGTTCTTTTATTTCGTGTAAATTTCCGGCTTGAGAACCCCGATGTAAGGCAGGTTTCGATAGTGCTCCGCGTAGTCCAAGCCGTAGCCTACGACGAATGCGTCCGGCAGAACGAAGCCCGTGTAATCCGCTTCCATGTTGACGGAACGGCCTGACGGCTTGTCGAACAGCGTAACGACCTTCACGCTTTTCGCGTTGCGGTTCTTCAGCAGTTCGATCAGGTGGCTGAGCGTAAGCCCGCTGTCGATAATGTCTTCCACGATCAATACGTCGCGTCCTTCCACCGTCGTATCCAGATCTTTGATGATCTTGACGACGCCGGAAGACTTAGTTGCGGCTCCGTAGCTGGATACCGCCATGAAGTCGAGTTCGATCGGTACGGTGATGCGTTTGACCAGATCGGCCATGAAAATGAATGCGCCTTTGAGCACGCAAATCACGAGCGGGTCTTTACCTGCGTATTCGCTGCTCAGCAGCTCGCCCAGTTCCTTAATCTTGGCCTGAAGTTCCTCTTCGCTGATCAGTACTTCTTGAATGTCATTTTGCAACGTGCTTGACCCTCCTGTAATTATGATCTGAGTTAAAGCTTAAGCTTCTTCTATCTTATAAACCAAAACCGTCAACAAAGAGCCCGATCTATCCGAATATATAGAATCTTCTCGCTCTGCCCGTCGATCCAAGCATGATTCGAACGCTTTAATCCCGCCAACCAAATGACGCGACCTTGCGCATCGCATACAACCGGAATCAGACTGCGTTCGGACGGAGCGACTTTTTCGTCGATCAGCAGATCCTTGACTTTCTTCGTGCCGGCTCCGCGCGGAAGCTCGATCCGGTCCCCCGGAAGGCGCGAACGCACGGTCAGCGGGTATTGCAGACGATCCGCATCGAAAACGACTTCTTCCCGGTTCAAACGCATAAGCGCCGAAGCGGCAGGAATCTCTCCGCTTTCCCTGAAGGTCAGTTCAACACTTCCGAAATCCAGCTTACGAATACCCGACTCCCTGTCGATCTCCTTGGCTTCCAAAACACCGGACCGCGATCTGCCAAGACGGAAAAACGCACGAGCGTATTCGCGCGTACACGTCCGTCCGTATCCGAGATCCAGCGTCCAGGTCGAATCGCTTGGAGAGAGAAGGTGTCGGCAGACCCGGTCCACCTTCGCAAAATCGGTCTCCGCTCCCGGTTCCGACAGGTAATTTAATATTAATTTAATGAGCCTGCGTTGTAAAGCGAAGGGCTGTGCCGAAAAGCCTGTCACATCAAGCTCAACGACTCCGGAAACCTCCGTACAGGACCGTTCGTACGCCTGCACGGTCAATTCCTGCAAGTAATCGTCCTCGGGACCCAATGTATCCGCTAGACGGTTCAGCGCTTGCGAAAGCCTTCCGTTATAGCTTTCCAGATGCGGAAGCGTCTCCAGCCGCAATCGATTTCGGGCATAATCCGTATGCGCGTTGCTGCTGTCGATCACGTAAGCAATACGATGACTTTCGCAAAAAGAAATCAAATTTTCCTTGTTCAGGCGCAGAAGCGGCCGAACAAACCGAACGCCTTCCCATAGTCGAACGCGGCGCATGCCGCTAAGCCCGCTCGTCCCGCTGCCGCGCAGCATATGCAGCAAGACCGTCTCGGCCTGGTCGTCCGCATGATGGGCCAACGCCACGGCCACGGCTTGATAACGCCGGGCAACCTCCCGCAGAAAGCGATATCGGAGTTCGCGAGCCGCCGCCTGCGTTCCGAGCTTCGCTTGCTTTTTATAGCTGCCCACGTCCGGTTCCCCAAGCTCGAACGGAATCGCAAGGCTGGCCGCGACGGCGCGAACTGCCTCAGCCTCGGTTGCCGATTCTTCGGGCCTTAAACCATGATTCACGTGCGCGCAGACCAACCTGAAGCCTTGTCGGCCCGACAGACCGTGCAGGAGGTGTAACAAGGCCATGGAATCCGGACCGCCGGATACGGCTGCAATGACCGTCTCGCCCGCAGCCCACATGCCGTACTCCTCGGCTTCTTGCTCGATCTCGCGCAACCATGTATGTTCATCCTTCAACAAGGCTAAGCCTCCATTCCTCTCGCCTTCCCGGCATTACAGCGATAGAGCCGCATATAACACGGTGCCCAGCAGCAGCAACGATCCGCAAAAAGCAACGACAAGCAGCTTTGAAGCACCCTTTTTCCCCTGCGGCGGATATAGCCGACAAAGCACTTTCCACTGGGCATAAGCTTCGCGCGAATTCGCAAACCCGCCTCGAAGCGCACGGGCAAGCCATGGTTCAAAAGGTTGCAAAGCAGTAATCCGTCCGGCTAGCTGCACCAGATCCTCCGTACTGCGCGTCTGCGGCAACAGAGCCGCATCCACCCGACGCAATGACCGCTCGTCGAACACATGCAGGCAGAGTACCGCAAACGCGAACAGATCATAGCCGGGATCCGCTGTTCGGGTACCGGCATTCCAGTACTTTCGATCGTACCAGCCGCTGTATTGCTTCACATTGGCTCCGATGGGACTTGCCCCGCCGTAATCGACCAATTCCACGCCGCCGCTCTCTTCCACCAACACGTGACAAGGCTTCAGATCCCCGAAAATGAACCCTGCCTGATGCAACCCCGACAGTTTATCCAATAATCCGAGTCCCGTCGTTCCGATCTGACGATAACCGTATTTACGGATATAAGCGTCTATAGGTACGCCCCGAACGAACTTCATCACATAAAAAGGAACGGAACGCCCCTCCGTTTTATACCGATCCGCGTCAAGCAGAAAAGAACGGCGATCTCCGTTTTCAAGCTCATGCTTTTTCAGTTGCGCCAGCACTTCGACCTCTGCCTTCAATTCCGGCTTCTCCGGTCCCGCCTTCAACGCCGCCTGCTGCCCGCTCGCTGTCCGAACCAGATAAACGTTGCCGTTCGCCCCCCGGCCGATCAGGGATTGAATCGTATATTGCCCGCCTTGGGACGCGCCGGTTACGACCGTTCCCGGCCTAAATCCCGGCAGATCTGGTGCAGCCACTTCGCATCCCGTCCTTTCCGGTGCGACTCCTCCCGAATTCCAAACCAGGAATTCGCATCCATTTTATCATAAAATCACCTTGTCAACACCGAAGATAAGGTCGTGCTCCATTGAAAGGATACTATTCTTGTATTTGCTTATTATCGGAAGACAAGGTTCTTTCGCTGAAGCCTCTGCTGTGCAAAGCAAAAAACCGCGAGCGGCTGAACTGAGCCATTCGCGGTATTTCAAGCTATAATTACGATCTTTTTGCGCCACGGCCTCCGCGCTTGGATTCCGTGTTTTTCTTGATCGAAGAAATTCGTTCTTCGCTATCCTTGAGGAAACGAGTCACTTTATCATCGAACGAAGGCTTACCGAATGCGGGCTTGCCAAATGCAGGTTTACCGCCGCCGCCCGGAGGTCTCGAAGGTCTTCCGCCGCCGCTACCGCCTCGGTTGAATCCGCCGCCACCGCCGCCGCTAAAGCGTTCGCCGCCACCGCCGCCGCTAAAGCGTTCGCCGCCACCGCTGCTAGGACCGCGATCTTGTCTAGGCGGACGTGAAGATGGCGCAGGGGCAGAACCGGCAGGTCTGTCCACGGTTTGCTTGATAGACAATCCGATCTTGCCGTCTTTGTCGACGTTGATGACTTTTACGGTCACCGTATCGCCGATCTTCAGATGATCATTCACATCTTTTACGTAGTTGTCGGCGATTTCCGAGATATGAACGAGACCCGTGACACCTCCAGACAAATCCACAAATGCTCCGAAATGCGTAATGCCTGTCACTTTGCCCTCTAATTTGGTGCCTACTTCAATTGCCATAGAATAAAATGATCCTCCCTTAAAAATATACAGCCGAAAAAGTCAAATTTCGGTCTGCGGTGATTTGATTATAACGGAAGCGTAAACGTCGGTCAACAAACAAAACCGCGTGAAACCGCGGAAAATCTACTCTCCGCCGCCTTCTCCGGTAACGCGGATCGGGATCTCTTCCGGTTTGTACATATTGTATTCTTTGCGGGCGATTTGCGAGATATATTCCGGATCCTGCAGACGCTTGATCTCGGCTTTTACTTCGCCGAGTGTCTTCTCGCTTTCAGCCTTGACCGTCTGACTTGCTTCAAGTTTCGAAGCCTTGTCCGCGATCACGGAACTTTGCCCGAAGAACGTATACCCAGCCCAACCGAACAAAACGATCATGAGGACGGCCCATAGTCGAAGGCGTTTCTTGCCGCTCTGCTGCCGGTTTGACGATGTACGCCGAACCGAGGTCCGGGTTGTCTTGGGTGATTGTTCGGGCTGATGTCTATTTGGTTTGGTTGCTGCGGAAGTCGCTCTCATGGAACCCTCCTTCACCGAACGTATTCACTCGCGCAAAAAGGCAGCGCAGTGTGTCGGCTATTATGTAAAATTGCTACAGCGGACCGATGTTTTTCGACAAAGAAAGGCCGCTAAACACGACTACTCTAGTTTTATCGGAATGTTAGTCGCCAAGCTCGATAGAGCGACAGAACTATTCTTGTCAGAATTAGGAACGGTCAATAGTCTTTACTGCCTAACTTCTACGCTTATCTTAAACATTAACACAATAAAACGCGAAATGACGCGGGAATCCGCAAATTTAGCCGAAAAAGGCGTTTCCGCTCAATATGCGGAAACGCCTTTTTCCTATTTTCAAACAGCAATCAAAAGTTCAAACCTTCTTCACGCGGAATAGGTTCTTCCTTCACGACGGTATACATGCCTGCTGCTTCATCTTTTCGGGTCGTGTCGGCGATGCGTTCGACGCGAACCGTGACGAGCTTCTGACCGAACTGTACGGTAATTTCGTCGCCGACTTTCACCGAAGCGCTGGGCTTGGCCTCGCGGCCGTTGATCAGCACGCGACCTTGCTCAGACACGTCTTTCGCTACGGTACGACGCTTGATGAGCCTGGACACCTTCAGGAATTTATCGACACGCATAATTACTTAACCGCTTCTTTAAGTTTGTTGCCCGCTTTGAATGCAGGAACGCTGGACTCGGCAATGGTGATCGGCTCGCCCGTTTGCGGGTTGCGGCCTGTGCGACCTGCGCGTTTGCGAGTTTCGAACGTACCGAAACCGATCAGTTGAACTTTGTCGCCGCCTGCCAGTGCTTCGGTTACGCCGTCCATGAAGCCGTTCAGTACCGCTTCGACTTCTTTTTTGCCTACGCCGCTTTTTTCCGCGATGCTGTTGATCAGTTCTGTTTTATTCATTCGTTTCATTCCTCCCGGGATTTTAAGGTTGCGTTTGACGGCCCCCGAACGGGAAACCTAACGCTCAATTCAATAATGATAAGCGGAGTTCGGATTGAGTTCCTTGCTGCCGCGGTTATCCGTTTTTGCGGACCCGTCCGTAAGCTTCCGTACGGTTTCAAACAGGTTCCGGCCATCGTTTCCGCATGCCCTCTTCCTCATATTCTGGATGGGAGGACGTATTCCTTTCGCGCAAACGGCGGCTTTGAAAATTTTGTGCGAAGATCCAGTTATTCCGCCGCCTTGGCTTCATTCCAGAGCGCATCCATCTCATCGAGCGTGCTGGTTTGCGGGGAGCTTCCCCGTTCGCGCAAGCGATCTTCGATGTAACGAAAACGTCGACGGAATTTGTCGTTGACGAGGGACAGCGCCTCCTCCGGATCAATCTTCAGGAAGCGCGCCGCATTGACCGCGGAGAATAACAGATCGCCGAGTTCAAGCTTGAGCGCTTCGGAGTCGGCCCCCTTGGCCAACCCTTCGCGCAGCTCGCCCAGCTCTTCTTCGATCTTGGCAAATGCGCTGGAGACTTCATCCCAATCGAAGCCGGCCTTAGCCGCCTTCTTCTGGATCTTGTAAGCCTTCATTAGCGCAGGCAGATCTCTCGGAACCCCGTCCAGCAGCGAAGCTTCAGGCTCGGATAAGCCTTTTCGCTTCTTCTCTTCCGCCTTCATGGCATCCCAATTCTTGAGAGCTTCCTCGGCATCGCCGGCGGCACTGTCGCCGAATACATGCGGATGACGGAAGATCAACTTCTCGTTCAGACCGCGGATCACGTCGTAGACGTTGAACGTCCCGACTTCCTCTTCCATTTGGGAATGAAGCATGATTTGCAGCAGCAAATCGCCCAGTTCTTCCCGCATATGATCCGGGTCGTCCTCGTCGATGGTCTCCAACACCTCATAGGTCTCTTCAATCAGGTTCTTGCGGATCGAAGCATGGGTCTGCTCCATGTCCCAAGGACAACCGCCCGGACTGCGCAGCATATTGACGATTTCATGCAAGCGGGCAAAGCTGCCCGCCCTCAAAGCCTCGTCTTCGCTGCGCGGTATGTACACCAACGACAAATTGCCGTAGCCTTCCAGGCGATCCAGTTCGTACAGGGGAACGCGCAAAATGCGTTCTTCCCCTTCTACGCCGAGGGCATGCCCCACTATGACCGGATGGTCGTCCGGGTACACGTCCATCAATCCGAGTTTAACCTCAGATGCGGTCAGCGAATCGTAGACCTGGCCGATCAGCGTATGCAGCGAAGGCCGGATGTGCTCCGACGTGACGTCGGAAGAGTCCAGCAGTTGGAAGCCTTCGATCGGATCAAAGCCGAGTCGAACGAATGCCTGATCGAGGAAGCTTTCCCCGCCGAGCACCGTCAGGGATACGTCTGCCGCTTCCGCGTATTCGCGCAGCAGCAGCACGGTCTTCTCGGCCACCATCGGGTGTCCGGGAACCGCATAGACCAAGTCTCCCTGATCGGCCAGTTCGATGATCCGGCGAGCAATACTCTCGTAAACGTCGCCGAACGACTCATTGGCCTCGTAAACGGAGTCGAACGACTCGAAAGCGATCCCTTCGGCAGCGATCCGGTGCATGACCGGATGCTCCTTCGTTCTTACGTAAACCCGGCTTGCTCCCTGAAGAATTTTCCATATGCCCAGCGTGAGTTGATCCGGGTCGCCCGAACCCAGTCCCACGACCGTAATTGCCTTACTCATTGCCGTTCCTCTCCTTCCGCTGCACCTCGCATTTTACCACTATATCACGGGTTTCGACGAATTGCGAATCTAAAATGCGCACAAGCGTTCCCCGAAGCGGCATGCTAGCTCTCGCGGCGAAGCCGTCTTGCCAGGGCGGCGAGTTTCGCGCCGCCGGGCAGTGCGGACAGCTCCGCGTCCGAGACCGCACGGGTATAGACCAGCACGGCCGCGAAGGCGAGCACGCCGGCGGCGACGCCGAAGGCGCTGGTCAGCAGCGCGCCCGTGCGGCCGCCGAGTCCCGCGGCGGACAGCAGTTCGCTCGTCAGCAAGCGAACGGCAAAGGCGGCCAGCGCCGTCAGCCCGGCGAGCAGCAGGGGCTGAAGCAGCGTGCGGCGCACTCCGCCGCGCAGCCCGGTCAAACGGGCGAGCAGCAGCACGCCGAGCAGCGCGGCGACGAGATAGGAGACGGCGCCTGCCAAGGCGGCGCCCGAAATGCCCATCAGCGGGACCAGCAGCAGGTTCAGCGTCAGTTTGAGCGTTGCCGAGACCAACAGGAACAAGGCGGGCGCCCGAACGGCTCCCATGCCCTGCAATAGCGCGGCAGAGACGATGCCGAGCGTGCCTCCGGCAGCGGACAAGGCGGTCCAACGCAGCGCGTCGGTGCCTTGCGCGTCCGCGTACAGCATGATGTTGACCGGACCGGCCAGCACGGCAAGGCCGGCTGCGGCCGTCAGGCCGAGCAGCCACAGCCAGCGCAGCGCCACGCCGGCGGAAGCGGCGATCCGCTCTTCTTGCCCCCGTGCCTTGGCCTCGGCAATAGCGGGCAGCAGCAGCGTAGACAGCGATGTTGCCAACATAAAGACGAGTTGGACAATCGGAATCCCGCGGTTGTAAATGCCGAACTGTTCCATCGAAGCCAGATCGTCCCACCCTGAACCTTGCAATAGTCGAGGTACGGTCAGCGTGTCGACCAAGCCGAGCAGCGGTTGGGACAGGGAGCCGATGAACACGGGAACGGCGTAGATCAGAAGCCGTTTGATCCAGGTTCGCGATGAAGAGCTTCGCCGATCTTCCGTACGGGGTTCCGTGCCGGGCTCGCCGGCGGCAGCCGTATCCGACGCCGCCTGCGACAGCTTCGTCGCTGCCGAAGGCGCCGAGCGACGCGTTCGTCCGTAACGCCGCCAGAACAACAGCATAACCCCAAGACCTGCCAAGCCTCCGGCAAACGAGCCCAGCGCAGCCCCGGCCGCAATCCGTTCATCAGCTGCTCCGGCCGCGTTCAATGTCAGAAGCAGCGCCACCATGACGGCAACGCGGACAATCTGCTCGGCAACTTGAGACACGGCCGTCGGCAGCGCCTGCTGCAACCCCTGAAAGAAGCCGCGCAGCGCCGCCATAGGCGGTACTACCAGCAAGGCAAGCGATACGGCTCTCAGCGGCAGCAGCGTATGGTCGCTGCCGATCCAGGCCGAGACCTGCGGCGCAAGCGTCCACATGGCCAGCGCCATCAGAAATCCCGCGGAGCAGGCCGTCAACAGTCCTGCACGCAGCACGCTGCGCACTCCCCGCTGATCCGCGCCGGCCGTGCGTTCGGCGACGTACTTGGATATGGCTGCCGGAAGCGCGGCTGTCGCAAATACGGCCAAAAACGCATAGAACGAATAAATCGTGGTATAAATGCCGAATACGCCGTCCCCGCCAATGTTTTGCAGCGGGATTTTTTGCAGCGTGCCGATCAGCTTGGATAGGATTGCCGCGGCTCCGAGAATAAACGCGCCTCTTAGCAAGCCCGATCCCGGCGACTGGGATGTTTTCACGCCGCGACCTCCTTTCGTTGTCGGAATCATCCGTTTTTGACCTAAAAAAATAGCGCGTAAAACCGCGCTATTCAGGTACTCTCATATAGACGAGAGGGCGGACCCCAATCCGCCTTCTTGTCGCATCCGTTGGTTTTACTTGCCGTCCGTCGTCGTGTCGGTCGAAGCATCCGCATCGCCGGACTCGTCCGTCGTCGTTCCTTGATCCGTCGCTGCACCTTGGTCCGCACCTTCGGTTACCGCGCCGTCCGTTCCTTCAGCCGCTCCGTCCGTCGAAGTTCCGTCCGTACCCTCGGCAGGAGTCGTCTCCGTGCCTTCGGCCGCCGGAGCTTCCTCATCAACGAACTCTTCCTTGCTCTTCGTGATGCCTTCCAGATCTTTTTCCATGAATTCGTTCAGCTTTGTCGAAGCCAGGCCGCGACGAACCGTATCCTTCATTTCATCCGTCAGCGTATCATTTCTCTTCTCGACCTTGATGATGTGGTAACCGTAATCGGTTTTGACCGGATCGCCTACCACGCCGACTTCCTGCTCCAGCGTCGCTTTTTTGAACTCTTCTACCCAACTGCTGACCGGTTGGTTTTCGTACAGGCCGCCGTTCGAAGCGGAACCCGGATCTTCCGAGTACTCTTCGGCCAATGCGGCAAAATCGCCGCCTTCATCAATCTTCGTCTTCACTTCGTCCGCCAATTTCTTGGCTTCCGCATCGGTACGTTCTTTGCCTTCCGCATCGGCCAGACCGATCAGAATATGGCGAACGTCGGCCGTCACGTAAGTGTCTTTGTTGGCATCGAACTCTTTTTGCACTTCTTCGTCGGTCACTTGGTCGGACATGTATTGAACGGCCGTCATGACCTGAGTCATATAAGTCGTCAGATCCGCTTCCGTAATGTTTTGCTCGGTCAGCATCGTTTCGAGCTGTTCCTGATCGACTTGCGCTTTCAACTGATCGATCTGCTCGGTTGCCATTTTCGCGCCTTCGGTTTTTTCTTCTTCGGTCGCTTTGCCTTCCAGATAGTTATATGCGATCTGTTGGTCCAGCATGTAGTTCTTGATTTCGGCCGAATCCATCATGGCGGCATAAGTCGGCTGCAGGAATTTCATCACGTTCAGTTCTTTGTCGAACTGATCTTGCGTTACGGTTCCCCCGTCGTACGTAGCCAATACCTTGCTGTCATCGGTCTTCGCGGTGTCGTTATCGGCTTTATCGCCGCAAGCGGCCAGCACGGAAAAAGAAAGTACCGCGACCGCGCCGAGCGACGCTAATTTGCCCCATTTTTTATGACTTGACTGCATCATGAAGTTCTCCCTTCGATTTGAACGCTTCTTGGAGGGCGCTCAGAACCTGCTCCAGCGTCTCAAGACGTCCGGCCTCCGGCAGATTCTTGCCTTTGATTTGAATCGCAAAAGGCACACCCTGCTTAAATTGTACACTGCTTTCGAATTGATTTCCAATTTGCGCGAGTTTCTTGGCATCCGCGACTTTTTCCTGTCCGTCGTAGAAGGTCACGAGCAGATCGTCGCCTTTTCGGGCAATGCTTTCGATCCCGTACAAGCGTCCGTAGATCTTGAAGCGCGCGACCTGCATCAGGCGCACGACCGCTTCCGGAAGCTCGCCGAAACGGTCCAGCAATTCGTCTTCGAGCTCCAGCACATCCTCGAACGTCGTCGCGGAAGCCACTTTTTTGTAAATTTCGATCTTCTGGATGCTGTCGTAGATGTAGTCCGAAGGCAGGTAGGCATCGATCGACAGGTCGATCATCGTGCTCCAATTCTTTTCTTCCGACGGCGCTTCGCCCAGCATCGAGATTTTGCGCTTCTGGATTTCTTCGGCCAGCATCTGCGAATACAGATCGAAGCCGACCGACGCGATGAAGCCCGATTGTTCCGCGCCCAGCAGATTGCCCGCGCCGCGGATCGACAGGTCGCGCATCGCGATCTTGAAGCCGGAACCGAGTTCCGTGAACTCTTTGATCGACTGAAGGCGTTTTTCGGCGACTTCGGTCAGCACTTTGTCTTTTTGGTAAGAGAAATACGCATACGCGATCCGGTTGGAACGTCCGACCCGGCCCCTCATCTGGTACAGCTGCGACAATCCCATTTTATCCGCGTCATGCACGATCAGCGTGTTGACGTTCGGAATGTCGACGCCCGTCTCGATAATGCTGGTACTGACGAGCACGTCCGATTCGCCTTCCAGGAAGTCGAGAATCGTCCGCTCCAGCTCCTGCTCGCTCATCTGCCCGTGCCCCACGCTGACGCGCGCATCCGGCACAAGCTCGGAAATTTCGGCCGCTTTTTCATGGATGCCCTGCACGCGGTTGTAGAGGTAGTAGACTTGGCCGCCGCGGGCAAGCTCCCGTTCGATCGCTTCCCGTACCAGCGTAGGGCTATACTCCACGACATAAGTCTGCACCGGGAACCGATTCTCCGGCGGCGTCTCGATAACCGACAGGTCGCGCACGCCCAGCATGGACATATGCAGCGTGCGCGGAATCGGCGTCGCCGTCAGCGTCAGCACGTCCACGTTGGTCTTGAGGCGCTTCAGCTTCTCCTTATGCGTCACGCCGAACCGCTGCTCTTCGTCGACGATGAGCAGGCCCAGGTCTTTGAATACGAGGTCCTGGGACAAAATGCGGTGCGTGCCGATAATGACGTCGATCGTGCCCTGCTTGACGCCTTTGATCGTCTCGTTCTGCTCTTTGCGCGAACGGAAACGGCTCAGGACGCCGATGTTGAAAGGATACCCTTCGAAGCGTTCTTTGAACGTCTCGTAATGCTGCTGGGCCAAAATGGTCGTCGGCACGAGAATCGCCACCTGCTTGCCTTCGATCGCCGCTTTGAACGCCGCGCGGATCGCGACTTCCGTTTTGCCGTAGCCGACGTCGCCGCACAGCAGCCGGTCCATCGGACGCGTCATTTCCATATCGCCTTTGATCTCTTCGATCGCCCGCAGTTGGTCGCGCGTCTCTTCGTAAGGGAACGTATTTTCGAACTCGTTCTGATCCGGCGTGTCTTTGTCGAAGCTGTACCCCGCGGAAGCTTGGCGCTCCGCGTACAGCTTGATCAGATCGTCGGCGATATCCTGCACGGACGAGCGGACTTTGGTTTTCACCCGCGTCCATTCGTTGCCGCCCAGCTTGTACACCTTCGGTTCTTTGTCTTCGGCGCCGACGTATTTCTGGATCAGGTCGATCTGCTCGATCGGCACGGACAGCTTGTCCCCGCCGGCGTACATGATATGCATGTAGTCTTTGTGGATGCCCGCGACTTCAAGCGTGCCGATCCCCAGATATTTGCCGATGCCGTGATTCTGATGGACGACGTAATCGCCGACCTTCAACTCGGTATAACTTTTGATCCGTTCCGCGTTGTCGATCTGCTTGGCCGCGGTGCTTTTGCGAACTTTGCGCTGTTTCTGCGCGAACAGTTCGCCTTCCGTGATCACGACCAGATGCGCGGACGGAAGCTCGAAGCCGCCTTGCAGATGGCCTCGCATAATTTCCGGCATTTCGATCTCGTAATCGTCCAGCACGGCGCGTATCCGTTCGGCCCGCTCCTCGTCGCCTGCCAGCATGATGATGCGCATATTGGATTTTTTCCAACGCTCCATCTCCGCCTTCAGCACGTTCATCTGCCCGTGGAAGTCCTGCATGGTCCGGCTGACGACATTGACCACCTGACCCGGATGCGTGCGCGGAATCTGACGGACGAACAGCGACAGGAACAGCGTTTGGAAAGGACGATGGTAGACGGCACTGTCGCCTTCAAGCGCAAGCGGCAGCTCCGGCAGGCTTTTTCCGCTTTGCAGCAGATGCAGATTCCACTCGGCTTCGTCGCGTTCGAGCTGCGATGCCGTATCGAGCAGGCGTGAAGGTTCGTCCATTAAGAGCAGCGTGTTTTCCGGCATGTAATCGTACAAGGTACGGCGCTCCGGGTAGATCAGCGAGACATACTTGTACATTTCCGGAAAATGAATCTGTTGGCGCAGCCATTCGATCTCGCGGCCGATTTCCTGCTGCATCGAAGCTTTGGCTTTGCGGTCAGTCATCTTTTCAAGCTGCTTCTCCAGCAACAATGCCGCCGCATCCGCCGCTTTGCGCATCCGCTCGCCGCTTGCGATCAGCTCTCGGCTTGGCATGATGGCTACTTTTTTCACCTTATCAATCGAACGCTGGTCCTCCGGATCGAAGGTGCGGATCGAATCGATCTCGTCATCGAACAGTTCAACCCGGTAAGCAAGCTGAGACGTCGTAGGGAAAAAGTCCACGATCCCGCCGCGAACGCTCATTTCTCCGCGTGTCTCGACACGCTCGACGCGCGAGTAACCAAGCTCGACCATGCGCGAAAGGAACGTTTCCAGATCAAGCGTTCCGCCTTCTTCCAGCGTAAACCTGGCTTCGCGAATAGCGGAAGGGTCCGGCACGAAACGACGCAGGCCGGAAAAAGGTACGACTAATATGCCCTTAAATCCGTCCGCGCAGCGAGTCAGCACTTCGATACGCTGGGCGATCGTTTCCGGGCTGGAAATGGCGGATTCCGCCGCGACCAATTCGTTGGCCGGGTAGAACATCACACTGCCTTCGGGAAGCGCTTCCTGAAGATCATCTGCGATTTTTTGCGCCGAGAAAATGTTATGCGTCACAATCAGCAGCGGTCGTTCCAGCTCCTGATGCAGGCCCGCCATCATCAACTGGCGCGCCGAGCCCGACAAGCCCGCGACCAGCTGTTCCTTCATCCCCGCCGATACGGCGTCCTTGATCGAGATAAAGTCCTGATCCCGGGCAACTTCTTTGATAAGCGCGTTTAACAAAGGGGGCACCTCTCTTATGCTTGTGTTGGTTCTATCCGTTAAACCGGGCCATCGTTTGTTCAAACGTATGATCCAGGCTGTATTCGATGGAGTCGCATGTTTTTTCGATCATTTCGTCCAGCAGCGGCTGTTCGGCCTTGGTGAACGGCGCCAGCACATAGTCGACGACGGCCATGCCGTTTTGCGGACGGGAGATTCCCATGCGCACCCGGTCGAACGTCTGCGTGCCGGCGTGCGCAATAATCGACTTGATGCCGTTATGGCCTCCCGCACTGCCTTGATAGCGCAAGCGAATCCGGCCGACCTCCGTATCCAGATCATCATAGACAACGATCAGGTCTTTCAGTTCGACTTTGTAATAGTTCATATAAGCACGCACCGATTCGCCGGACAAATTCATGAATGTCATCGGCTTAATGAGCGCGACTTTTTCGCGTCCGATGAAGCCTTCGCCGACCAATGCCTTGCACTTGCTTTGCGTGATCGAAATGCCATGCTTCTGCGCCAAGCGATCCAACGCCATGAATCCGACGTTGTGGCGCGTTTTTTCGTAATTTTTACCGGGATTCCCCAGCCCAACGATCCATTTCATCCGATATGACTCCTCGCCTGCAATCGTTATGGTTCTGATGCGTATTTTTGTTACAATATAGGGATAAAGCACAAGTCACCGCAGTAACGCCGCGGCGCGCTTTTCCAGTACGTTCAGCAAAGGAGCTGTAAAGCGACATGTACGAATTCGGAGCCCTGCTCAAAGATAACCGTCATTTCCACGATCATATGAACGCCGGCGTTCCCGTCGAGGTCTATCACCAAGACGTTCCGGTCGACATCGGACTGGTCACCGGCATTCACGAAAGCTTTATCGAAATCGGCCAAGCCCTCTACCATCGAGGCAGATACGTCTTCCTTTCCCGTCCGGGGTACTGAATATCGTCCCTGCCTGCACGGGCATGACGGAAACGTTCACGCCGAGAAGGGTTACGTCTCTTTCCTTCCGGAAAGGAGGCGTAACCCGCGTTATACATTGTCAACTTTTAATCAGAGGATTACGTTCGAATGAAAGGCACACGCTTCAGGTGCGTTTCATTCGAACGTAACCTTACTTTTAGCGTTAACAAGGCAGTAGGCTTTATCGCGATGGTAACACTTAAATTTCAAACAGCTTGCTGATCGACAGTTCCTCGTGGACGCGAATAATCGCTTCGCCCAGCAGCGGAGCTACGGACAGCACTTTCAACTTATTCGTCGGATTCGGATGCGTGATCGGAATGGTATCCGTCACGATCACTTCCTTAAGCGGCGAATTTTCCAGACGATCCATAGCCGGTCCGGACAGGACCGGATGCGTGCAGCAGGCATAGACTTCTTTCGCTCCGCCTTCGACCAATGCGTTGGCGCCCAGCACGATCGTGCCGGCCGTGTCGATGATGTCATCGATCAGAATGGCCGTTTTGCCTTCGATATTCCCGATAATGTTCATGACTTCGCTGACGTTCGGTTCCGGACGGCGCTTGTCGATGATCGCCAGCGGAGCGTTAAGCAGGTCCGCCAATTTGCGTGCCCGTACAACGCCGCCGTGGTCCGGCGAAACGACGATCGGATTTTCGATCTGCTTCGAACGGAAATATTGCGCCAGGATCGGCACGCCGAGCAGGTGGTCAACCGGAATGTCGAAGAAGCCCTGAATCTGCATGGCGTGCAAATCCATCGCAATGACGCGATGCGTCCCCGCTTTTTCGATCAGGTTCGCAACCAGTTTCGCCGTGATCGGATCACGCGAACGCGCTTTACGGTCTTGACGTGCATATCCGTAATACGGAATCACGACATTGATGCTTTTTGCGGAAGCACGTTTGAGTGCATCAACCATAACCAGCAGTTCCATCAGATTGTCGTTGACGGGCGCGCAGGTCGATTGGATGATGTACACGTGGCTGCCGCGAACGCTCTCGGACAATTTGACCTGAATTTCACCGTCGCTAAAGCTCGTCGTGTGCGATTCTCCCATCGGAATACCGATGTAGTCGGCGATTTGGTTCGCCAGTTTGGGATTCGAATTGCACGTGAATATTTTCAGCTTTGAATCGCAATAAGTCATGTTTTGTAAACCCTCCGTGCTGGTCATTAGTGGTATGGCACGCTGAAAGCGCCCTGGCTCTGGGAATAACGATACAGCTCCTGCCATGCAACGTGCGGAGCCTTGCCTGCTTGTTCTTCGCATCTTGATTCAGCGGTCAGCCTTGGACAATGTCTCGGGTTGACCGCTGTTTTTCATTACCCTTTACTTGCTTCCTTCTTCGCTTTGGCACGGGCCTTGATCTTATCGGCATAACCGGGCTTGTTTTCCTGACGGGCTCTACCGATTGCAAGGTCGCCTGCCGGAACCTGCTTCGTAATCGTGGAGCCTGCTACGACATAAGCACCTTTACCGACATGAACCGGCGCAATCAGGTTCACATTGCTGCCGACAAAAGCATCGTCTTCGATCTCCGTCAGCGATTTGTTGAATCCGTCGTAATTGACAGTGATGGCACCGCAGCCGATATTGACGCGGCTGCCGACCTTAGCGTCGCCGACATAGCTCAGGTGGGAAACTTTCGAATCCTGCCCGATCTCGGCATTTTTCACTTCGACGAAATTGCCTACTTTTACGCCCTCGGCCAAGCTTGCACCCGGACGCAGGTGAGCGAACGGTCCAACCGATACATGGTCGCCGACTTTCGAATCGCGGACAACGGAATGCGATACCGCCGTACCGCTGCCGATTACCGCATTCTCGATTTCGCTGTTCGGTCCGATCTTGCAGTCTTCCCCGATCGTCGTTCGGCCCGTAATGACGGTTCCCGGATACAGCACGGTATCCGAACCGATCGTCACGTCCGCGCCGATGTAGGTGGAAGACGGGTCGATCACCGTAACGCCGCCCAGCATATGCTCGCGCACGATACGCTCGCGCATCGCAGCTTCAGCCTGAGACAGCACGACGCGATCGTTGACGCCGATCGACTCATCGAGATCCTTCGTCGCATACGCAGCGATCTTGTCGCCGTCGCCGCGAAGGATACCGATCACATCCGTGATATAGTATTCGCCCTGAGCATTGTTGTTCGTAACTCGGGACAGCGCGTCGAACAATTTGCGGTTGTCAAAGCAGTACGTACCTGTGTTGATCTCGTTCACGGCCGCTTCTTCAGGCGTGCAATCCTTTTGCTCCACAATTCGAAGTACGCCTCCGTCTTCGCCGCGGATGATGCGGCCAAGTCCAGTCGGGTCCTCGGGAATCGCAGTCAAAATCGTGGCTGCCGCGCCTTCGCCTTCATGCAGAGCGATCATGGCTTCAATCGTCTCGGCGCGAACCAGCGGCGTATCGCCGCAGATCAAAATCGTCGTCCCTTCTTCTTTACCCAGAAGTTCTTCTGCCTGCTGCACGGCATGACCCGTGCCCAGCTGCTCCGCCTGGAGCGCATACTCCGCCTGGTCGCCCAGGTAAGCTTGCACGTCTTCGGCCCCATGGCCCACGATAACGACTGTACGCTCGCTGTTCGTCAGGCGAACCGTATTCACGACATGCCCAACCATAGGCTTGCCGCATACCGGATGCAACACCTTGTACAGCTTCGACTTCATTCGCTTGCCCTTGCCGGCGGCAAGAACAATCGCCATCCTCTTCAATGCTCCGCCTCCTCTTTGTTTACCCGGAAATAACCGTTGCCTGTAGAGGCGACGGTTATGTTGGGTTCGGCCCTTCGGCCGTTATTTTTGCGTCTGCTGCTGCGTCTATGTCATTCATCCGACCGCGACACTCGTTCGCGACCTTCACAAATGCGAGTTTCATCCTTCGAATCAACCTTTACGCTTGATTTCATGATAAGCAATACCTGTATTGAATATATCGCATTCCCGGCAAAAAGAAAAGGGAACCGATTCCCCCGGCTCCCGCTTCCGTCTGATTATGTGTAACTTACGCGCCTTCCTCGATCGCTTCTTCGACTTCTGCGCCTTCCACGCCGGCACGTTCGTATTCTTCGAGAACGGCAGCCTGGATCTTCTCGCGCGTGCCGGAAGAAATCGGATGGGCGATATCCCGGAACTCTCCGTCCGGTGTACGCTTGCTCGGCATTGCGACAAACATTCCGTTGTTCCCGTCGATCACCCGAATGTCGTGAACGACAAACTCGTCGTCGATCGTAATCGAAGCGATTGCCTTCATTCTACCTTCGGAGTTGACGCGGCGGAGTCTCACAGCCGTAATTTCCATCTAGGTTCACCACCTTTATCATTAGAAGACTTGGTGTATTATTCCACACCGGCTTCCAAAATCCTTCTTTTTGCGGCCGCAAATTGAGGAATTCAGGAATTTTTTTTGCTTTTATTCACGAAATCGACAGATAACGCCGTTTTCTGCTGAAACTCGTTATCAATACGTTTTGACCCATAAATAGTTTCAAAATTTTAGAAGTCATTTTCAGCCTTCTGCCTTCATTTTGAAGGAGAAACCTTTTCTATACATTCAAACCACTCATTATGCAAAAAAGCGCCTTCCCGAACGGGAAAACGCTGTTTCGATTTCTTATCTTTCAAAATAATTGCCCGGCTTAACGCCGACAACCCGATTCTTCGAATCTACCGTCTCCAGCGTAACCAAAGACACATACTCTTCCACTTGACGCTCTTCCGAGTCTACCGATCCGGAATCAAGCAGTACGCCTACGCCCGCTACCTCCGCGTCGAACTCGGCAAGCAGGTCGATCATGCCGCGCACCGTTCCGCCCGCTTTCATGAAATCGTCCACGATCAGGACACGCGACTTCTCTTTCAATGCCCGGCGCGACAACGTCATCGTATGGATGCTCTTATGCGAACCCGATACGTAGTTGATGCTGACCGCCGAACCTTCCGTTACCTGATGATCCCGGCGTACCAATACGACAGGCAGGTTCAACTTCGCGCCCGTTGCATACGCGATCGGAATTCCTTTGGTCTCCACGGTCATCACCACGTCGATATTCTTCCCGCCGAAGATCGTCGCAAAAATATCTCCGATCTCGTTAACCAGATGGGGCTGTCCGAGCAGATCGGACATATACAAGTAGCCGCCCGGCAGAATCCGCCCCGGTTCTTCCAGCTTGGTGCATACCTTTTCGATAATGCCGAGCGCCCGCTCTTCCGAGACGCGCGGAATGTACTTCACGCCGCCCGCGGCTCCCGCCAGCGTCTGCAGCTCGCCCATGCCTTCTTGCTCGAACACTTCCTTGATAATCGCCAGATCCTCGCTGATCGACGATTTCGCAGCTCCGTATCGCTCCGCAAACGTGGTCAACGGAATCAAAGAATGCGGTCTAGCCAGTAAAAACTGGGTTAACTCTACCAAACGTGCACTACGTTTTAATTTTTTCACAAAAGTTTCCTCGCTAAATCCGAATATTTTATAAAAAATATAACACCTTTGTACGTGATTGTACAAGTGAGTCTTTTAATGTTTTATAAAATATCCAAAAATAGCGAGCCCAAAACCAAAGAAAATTAGCCGGAACGGTCCAACCGGCTAATTTTCTTACAATACTCCGAGCGATCTTCAATCGAATTTTATAAAACATGAAGTACGCTTTTCGGCAAATTGAAATGTTCAACACCTCAGCGAACAAGCGACCTGACGTTCATCAGCGCTTGCACCGTTTCCGCACGCGTTACTCTGCCGGACGGTCGGAACGTACCGTCGGCGCAGCCGTTCACCATACCGAGCGAAGCGGCTTCCGCAATAGCATTCCCTGCCCAAGGACCGGCAGTTGGTTGATCGTTCTGCCGACCATACTTTGTTCAAAAAACCACTTCCACGACCCCGCCCGCTCCGTCCACCCTCACCGTTTGCCCGTCCCGCAGCAGCGCAGTCGCGTTCCCCGTCGCTACGATAGAAGGAATGCCGTACTCTCTGGCGATAATTGCCGAGTGGGACAAAATCCCGCCGGAGTCCGTCACCAGCGCGCCGATGCTCGGAAACAAAACCGACCATGCCGGCGTGGTGATCGGGCAGACGAGCACGTCGCCTTTGCGTATGCTGCCGAACTGCGATTCGTCGCGGACGATGCGCACCGTTCCGGTATACTTTCCTGCCGAAGCGGCAATGCCTCGGATGCGGGAAGGATCGGTTTGCGTTTGCCCGCTTTCTTCGGTCGCGAAAATGCGTTCGATCGCCCAGATCGCCGCTTCGGCGGACAAACGGGCTTCGGCCGGAAACGACGCGAAAGAAGGCGGAGGCGGCGGAACTTGTCCGTAGCTGGCCGGTCCGGAGTGCAACCGTGTCCTATTCATTTCGCTTTGTCGATGTTCGACCGCATGACGGATAGATACAACTTCGTTTTCCAATGCTTGCCGCGTTTCGTCGAACTCCAACCAAAATACGTCGCTTTCGCGATCCAACCGTTCCTTTTCCGCAAGGCGCCGTCCGGCTTCAAGCAGCGCGTAACGCAGCAAAGCACACGGCGCGTCGCGGTCGTAAAACCCGTGCTCTTCGCGAACGGCATAGGCCGTTTCCGCACGGGCCAGCAAATGCTTGAAGCGCGCCCGATCGCGTTCAGAACGTTTTCGCAACTCGCTTTCCGCTGCCGCCAGCCTTTGTTCGCGTCGTTGTCGGTGCAGACCGGATTTCCGTTCGGTATCGTAATCATGCCTGACCTGGCTTCGCAGAAGCTGCGTCAACAGTTCCGGCGATTCCGCCAGAGTCGGATAAGCCAATTCGGAACGCAACGCGCGGCTGCCGAACGACCGAAGATACTTATCTAGTTTGGTTGCGAAATTCCGATCCAGCTTTCGAAGTTCGGACAGCGACGCGCCGGCTTCCAATCGACGATGCAGCTCCGGCACGGCATACACCAGGCGCGCCAGTTCGGACATTTCGCGGGCAGGCGCGCTTGAAGCGACCGATAACCCTTCAAAACAGCCCATCGTCTCCGTATCTCCCCACCCGAACCAATCGCGGCACATAAAAGCAAATTCGGCCAAAGCCAGTTGCAGCGCTCCGTTGAGCAGCATATGCCGATCGAGACAATCGTTCAGGAATTCCCGCGTCTGCCCGAGATAAGCCCGCAGTTCCGTATTCGACAACGCGTGCAGATCGACCGATGCCAAAGCTTCCGCGCGGCGGATCAAATCCGGCTTCCAGTCTCGTTCCCAGCTCGCCAGCGTACGGCCGCCCACGTCCTGCCGAACAGCCTGTACCGCTCCCGCGATTCTCGACCGGATCGACGGCACGACGCGGATCAGCACCGGCATCAGCCAATCGGGCGGAGCCGGACGGTCTTTGCCCCCGAGCGGCACGGTGCGCTGGTACATCCATCCGCCGATCGAACGCTGCTCCAGCGTTTCGATCATCAACGACATGTCGCTGCACATGAGCCGCATGGCATGATTCATAGCCGGAATAAACGTGCTGCGCGTCGCGGGCGACAACGGATCGGGATAATGGGAAGCTTCCCTTTCCCAATAGCCGTCGGGAACAGAAATCGGCGTTTCCGGCGTTTCCGGCGTTTCCGACACCGGTTCCGAAAATTCTGATTCTTTCTGCGGGAACGCCGATTTCGGTCTGTCCAGCGTCGTGATCGGACGGGCTTGCAGCAGATACAACTTATCGCCGCAAATCGCCCATTCGATATCCTGCGGTTGCCCGAAAAAGGTCTCCGTGGCCCGTGCCAATTCCGCGATACGCAAAACCTGGTCGCGATCGACCGCTTTTTCCGGCGTGCTCGCGCTTACCGCTTCATTCCCGCGCACGCTCCATTCGTCGGGCGTCGCCGTTCCCGAAACCAGCCGCTCTCCGAGTCCCCGCACCGCGCTGACGACGATTTCGGAACGGTCCCCGTTGACCGGATTCGCCGTAAACGCGACGCCTGCCGCATCCGGAGCGAGCATCGGCTGAATCAGCACCGCCATAGCGCCGGCTTGTACCTGCTGCTGTTCGCGATAATGCAGCAGATGGCCGCCAAGCGCGGAAGCCCAGCATTTGCGTACGGCAAGCTCTACGTTTTCCGCCCCTTGCACATTCAAAAAGGTATCGTATTGTCCGGCAAAAGAAGCGTGGCGGGAATCTTCGGCAATACCGGAAGAACGAACGGCCAGCGACAGACCATCCAGCCGTTCCGCTTCCCGCTTCAACCGCGATTGCCATGCGGGGCCAACAGGAGTCGACAGGAAATATTCCCGCATCTCTTTCTCGCTCGCCCGTTCCGGCCTTTCCGAGACATAGGCCGCATGCGCGAGCGTCGTGATGACGAAGCCTTCCGGCACCGGAAATCCGGCTTGCAGCAACTTTGCCAGATTGGCGGCTTTGCCGCCCGCAAGTTCCGTATCGGCGCAAGCCCGTTCCGACAGCCCGATCAGCAGACGCGGACCTTCGTCGTTCGAACCTTCAACAAACAAGCCACCGGTCAAGTCGTTCATCGGGACTCCTCCTCTTTTTCGGAAAATGCCGGGGTCGAAGCTTCTGTCCGCAAAAAAGCGATTTGAGCACGCAGGCCGGTTTGCAGCGCACGGATCAAGGCGGGTTGATCTAATCCGTAACGTTCCTGCATATCGACCCACGTATTCATGCTCAACAACTGACGGATCGTTATATAAGAAGCCTGTCGCAGATCCGCATCGCTCTCGCCCGGCGCTTCGCGTTCCACCAGCAGACGTATCCATTCGTCCCGATCGCCGGTGCTGGAATGTTTGGCGTTCAGCCGAAGCGCCGACACGATCAACAGCAGCGCGCGGATCTTGGGCAGCAAATCGTAGACTTGCGGAATCATCTTCCCGATCCATTCCGGCAGTCCGTCCAGCGTGCCGCTATAAGCCGGAATCTGCCCCATATGACGATCCAGCCACCAATTCCGCAATCCTTCCAGCAAAGCTTCCCGCGAAGCGTAGTGCCGATATACCGATCCGTACGATACGTTCGCCCGCTCCGCCACTTCATGGATCGTGAAATTATGAATCCGTCCTTCCAAGATGAGCTGCTCGACCGCCTCCATAATGGCTTGGCCCGTCATTTCCTGCTGCTGTTTACGAATAGGACTTTCGTAATTCCGTTTGTTTTTGGAGGTGTTCAGTATATTCGACCTCAATTCAATGAATAATTTATACATCGAATATAAAGTGGTATTTATTTATTGTCAAACTCAAATAAAGTCCCGATTTGCATGGCGGCCGGAACTTCAAAGGTAATTGTTGTTTAAACTTTATTGATTGTCTTTTCAAAACAGTAAAGCCCCCTGCTTTTGCAAACAGGGGGGTCGCTTTTATCCTTTATGCTCTTAATCTATCTTTGTTATCGTCTTTACTTTTCGCAGCGAAATCGACGCCTCGACCTCTCATTCACGAATCGTTTTGTCCATACCGTAGATCATTAGCTAAAGGATCGCATGTCCGTTAGAACGCTCATGTTCGCGATCTTTAATCCGTAACGTGTGATCGCTTCTTGATTAAGCTTGTCCGATTGGGTCTCCAGAATCGAGGTCACATTGCGCCGCGCCAAATCTCGGCTTCCTTACGGTCAAGGGACTACCCCAACGTCCTCACCGCATAAACTTCTTCGCAAAACCCTCTTAACCCGTTACAAATCCGCTTCGCCTTCTCTTCCTTACTCACCAATCCAAATACCGTCGGCCCGCTCCCGGACATCAGCACGCCATCCGCGCCCAGATTCTCCATGACCTGCTTCAGCCGCGCCACGCCCGGATACAGCTTCAGCGTCACGTCCTCCAGCACATTCCCCAGACCGCCGCAGACGGCTTCGAACGAGCTTTGCTCCAGTGCTTCTCTCATACCCGACGCCGAAGGATGAACTGCAATCTCTGCTGCCTTCAGGTTGCCGTACACATCAGCCGTCGAGACATTGATCGGCGGCTTCGCCAATACGACCCAACAGCGCGGCGGACTCGATAACGCTTCCAGCTTCTCGCCCCGCCCCGTGGCAAGCGCTGTGCCGCCGCGTACGCAAAAAGGAACGTCGGAGCCGATCTCTGCGCCTAAATCCTCCAGTTCCGCCGTAGACAGCCCCAGCTCCCACAAACGATTCAATCCACGCAAGGCTGCCGCCGCATCGCTGCTGCCTCCAGCTAATCCAGCCGCAACCGGAATCCGTTTCTCCAGATGCATATGCACCCCGCGATTGATCCCAAAGCGCTGGCGCAGCAGGCGTGCCGCACGCACCGCCAGGTTTTTATCGTCAAGCGGAATATAACCGGATTGGCTGGACAACGAGATTCGGCTCGTCCCCGGATCATGCAGCGTCAGCCGGTCGGCCAGATCCACCATCGTCATAACCATTTCTACTTCGTGAAATCCGTCGTTGCGTTTATGTAAAACGTCCAGCATCAGATTGATCTTTGCCGGCGCCTTTTCGTAAATAAACAAACTTTCCACCGCCCCTGCCTAGTCACCGGTATCCCGGTTTCTTTTTCCGAAGAACTTAGGTTATTATATGCAAAATCCGACACGAAGTCTATTGACCTGTTACCTTATCAACTGGCGTCGACAAGGTACTTCCCCATACACAAACAAAGGCGACCTTCACAAGCGCGAAGGTCGCCTCTCAAAAATAACGTGTCAATCAGGCGCCGGCGTAAGCGATTGGAATCTCCGAATCGTCTTGCACTAGCGAAAGCTCAACCGTCTCTGTCAAAACATCGGCATAGCTATAAGATACTCGGCCCGAAGCGTGTTCAGCCTCTTCTTCAAGCATGACGGTGAATACCGCCGGGTAAGTTCCTTCGAGGACTCCTGTTTGCTCGACCGTCTTGCGTCGTCCTCCATTGGCACGAAGCATGACTCGGTGTCCTACATGAGCTTCGAGACTGCGTTTGATATCCGATAGCGTTTGATGTGCCATTCTTCTCAACCACCTCTCTCATACAGTTAATTGTAACATTTTGAGAGGCAGTTGTCAAATCAAATATTTCATTATATCAGTATTATTTTAACGCTGTCAACGGGGATTTTTTCGGAAAAATAGCCTTCTCCCGCACCCTAGCCCGATATGCGAATGGTGACGGCAATTCACGCTCCGTATCAGGCTTTAGGGCACTCTTTTACATTGGCTCTCTACGCATTTTGCGAATTCGCTCGGCAGGCTGAATCGATTCTTAACGAAGGCCTTCGCGAAGGAAGATACCGCTCAAACGCGCATACTCCTCCATCGATACGGTCTCGGCACGCCGCGAAGGTTCGATCCCCGCTTCATGCAGCAGCCCCTCCATGCGCTCGCGTCCTTCTTGCGAGAAGTAACGTGCGCGAAGGTTATTGGCAATCGTTTTACGACGTTGGGTAAACGAGGCCTGCACGAGCGTAAAGAAATGCTCTTCGTCCGCAACTTCGACCGGCGGCTTGTCCCGCACCTTCAAACGAATCACTGCGGACTCGACATTCGGCTGCGGAATAAACACGGTGCGCGGCACGATGCAGACCAACTCCGGTTCGCTGTAATACTGCACGGCAATGCTCAAGCTTCCGTATTCCTTGCCTCCGGGAGAAGCGGACATGCGCTCGGCAACTTCCTTTTGGATCATGACCACGATGTTCTCCAGCGGAAGCTTCTCTTCGAGCAGCTTCATCAGAATCGGCGTCGTCACGTAATACGGAAGATTGGCAACCACGCTGACTTTCTCGCTGCGCACGAACACTTCGTCGAACAATGCCTTCAGATCCACCTTAAGCACGTCTGCCTCGCGTACGGTCACGTTGCCGTACGGGCCCAGCACGTCCTTCAGAATCGGAATCAGACGGCGGTCGATCTCGACGGCCGCAACCTCGCCCGCGCCGAGCGCAAGCTTTTCCGTCAACGCTCCGATACCCGGTCCGATCTCAAGCGCGCCCTTGGTCGGATCGAGATCGGCTGCGGCTACGATTTTACCCAGAATATTTTGATCGATCAGAAAATTCTGACCGAGACTTTTTTTGAAGGAAAAACGGTGTTTGTCGATAATTTCTTTGGTTCGCTTAGGCGAAGCAATACTTTCTTTTTCGTTCATGAACTCACGATCCTTCATTTTCGATTTGGGCCAGCGCGTCAGCGAACTCTTGCGGCGAGATCTGGAACATCCGCATGCGATTGTGGAACTGCTTGCCGTTGCAATAGCCGATTCCGAGCAGATTGCCCATCGCCATCCGACGCGAAGCCGCGTTTTTATGCACGATCAGTCCGGCTTCGATCAGATCCTGCCAGTCGATCATGCTTTCCTTGCCCGGCATCTCCGTGTGCACGCGCTCCAAAGCAAGGCGAATCGCTTCAGGCGACGCATTTTCCACGCCGATATCGCCTTTTCGCGTCGCGTCTGCTTCCGGAATAAAAGCATGTTTGCAGCCGGGAACCTTCTGAGCGACAATCTTCCGAATTCGCTCGCCCGCAAAGTCGGGGTCCGTCAAAATGATCACGCCTCGACGCTCCATCGCAAGTTGAACGCGACGAATCACCGCGGCGCCTATCGCGGATCCGCCCGTCTCGATGGTATCTGCCTCGACCGCACGCTTGACCGCTACGGTATCGTCGCGGCCTTCCACGACAATCACTTCTTTAATCATGTGATATCCCCTTGCCTCTCATAACAAAAAGAAGGGTCAACGTAGTCTCCCCTTCTTTGATTTCGATCCTGCTTCAATATCGTTGATTATACCACTTCCGAGCCATCAGCGTAAACGACCGCTTTGACGAAAAGAATCCGGCAGATCGGATTCGATCTGCCGGATTCCCTAATGACGAAGCTTATTACGGCTTGTTCGGTCCGATAACGTAAATCGTCAAACCGGACTTGCGGCCGAAGTTCAGCGCCGTGCTGAGTCTGTCATAATACATGTCGATCTTCTTGCCTTTGATTGCGCTGCCCGTATCTTCCGCTTTGCGGTAACCGTAACCTTCGATGTATACCCACCATCCGAGCGGGATCACGTTCGGGTCGACAGCGATAGTGCGTCCTTCAGCTACCGTAGTGCCTGTTGCGGTACGCGTACCGATTCCCGGTTGCTCCGAAGAATAAGCGGTTGCGGCCACTCCGGTCAGCACAGTCTTATATTCAAAGCCTTTAGCGGACTTCGACTCGGAAGAAGACGTCGTTTTCGCGGCCGCGGCCGGAGCAAACGTCTTCTCGACGACCGGTTCTTTCGTTCCGACCGCGATAATCTCATCCTGCTTTTCGGTTTTCACTTTTTTGTCCACGACATACTTCGTCACGAACTCTCCATCTTGGTAGACCTTCTCGACCGTTTGAATCACGACGCCTTCGACGCCGGATTGAATCGTTTTGGTTTTCCCTTTGAGCAGAGTCGAATCTTCTTTTTCCGTCGTCTTGTACGGCACTTTGACTTCGACATCAGCCGTGAACTTGTTGATCCGGTATACGGATACGTCCATGTTCTCCGTCAAAGGCGTCGACTCGCCCGGATACACTTTATCGTGGTCTCCGATCGCGACGTCTTTGTCTGCCAGAACGGCTTCAACGGTTCTGGCCGTCGTGAAGGTGGTGCTGCTTTCGCCGCCCACTTTCAGGTTGACCGGAATAGCCGTCGTGATATCGATCTTGCCGTCTGCTTCGACCGCCGAACTGAGCGGTACCGAAATTTCGTCGTGCGCGCCGAACTCGATGTCCCAGCCCGCAAGCGCAGCGGCTACCGTCGATTCTGCCGTGTACGCTTTTTTGCTTTTGCCGTCGACCGACAAGGTTACGGGAACAGCCGAAGTGATTTCGACCTTACTGCCGTTTTGCACGGCGGAGCTAACCGGTACCGAAATCTTGTCGAACTGTCCGAGTTCCACGTTCCAGCCTTCAAGCGCAGCTGCGATCGTCTTCGCGGTTGTGTACCGCTGTTCGCTTTTGCCGTCGACTGTCAGAGTGACCGGCAATGCCGTCGTGATCGCGATGCGATCGCCGTCCTGAATCGAAGCGCCAAGCGACTTGGAGACATCGTCCTGCGGTTTAAAGCTGAGCGAATGCTCGTCCAGAAGTTCCTGGAGGCTGCCCTTGTGCGTGGTCAGCGTTTGTTCTTTCCCGTCTACGATCAGCACGATCTGCTTCTCGGCCTGCGCATACAACCCGAGGAGCACCATCGTCACGACCGCGACGACGAATAATGCGACACCCAAAATTTGGAGCCCGTTCTGGCGCTTCCAACGCAAAGCGTAAGTCATGCTGGATGATCGTGAACCATGGGTGTCTTCTTTCGTGAAAATGCCCACTCTTCCGTCCTCCTCCATAGCCCCGCCGTCAAGTACGTACATGAAAAGATTGACGCGACTACTTGCTATTTTTTCGTAGAAACGCGCAGCACAAAAATCGTGTTTTCCCGAACATGCCGGTTGCGCCGTCTCTACGTTCATCCCGTTCTAAAAGCCCAGCCGGATCCTGTCGAACCTATTCGAACTTAATCGCCCGAAATCCGCATCAACCGATCCTGCGCTTACGTACGCCATTCCTTATCAAGCAAACCTGCCATAAAACAAAAGAAGCCTGTGGAAAGAGGACTTAAGGAATCTTAAGAGGTCTCTTCCGCGGGCTTCCCTCTTAAAAATCGACAAGTTGACGATCTGAGGAAAACATAAGGCGCGTGGCTGCCTCTCTCTTATTTTTGCGCTTACGAGGTTAGCTGTCGGGTTCGGACGAAGAGAGTCGTCCTATGGCGATTCTTCCGCTCATGGCGAGAAGATCTCCAATTCACCCCGTAGACCCATTGGAAAAGGAATCGACCACGGCTGCTTTTTCCGTCACTTAAGTTTCGGATTTCGAACAAGCATGCCGCTTCGGGTTCCCCCGTTCTCCGTTATGTATGACGAAGATTCAGCGAGACGGTACATGAATTTGTCGGATTAACCGAACATACGGCCGGATTAATCACTGACAAGATAATAGCGTTTTTCGAAGGGGTTTGTAAAGCGGCGCAATTTCACGTTTAACGGATTAAAAGGTTAAAACTTTGTAACATTCTCTCCTTTTTTCGGACAAAGAGATTAATTTCTCGTAAATACTCCCTTTTTCGGCCAATTTGCTCCCTTTCTTAGCTGATACCAAAAAGCTTATTCGCGTTTTTCATCGTCTGTTCGGCAATTTCTTCCAAAGAAACCCCTTTTAGCTGAGCCGCCGTCTCGGCAACGAGGCGAACATACGCGGTCTCGTTTCGCTTACCTCGATAAGGATGCGGAGTCAAGTAAGGAGCATCGGTTTCGATCAACAAACGGTCCATCGGCGTCTTCTCCAGAACCTCTTTCGGCTGCTTTGCGTTTTTAAAAGTAACCGGGCCTCCGAACGAGAGATGGAAGCCCATATCGAGACAGATTTTCGCCGTTTCCCAACTGCCCGAGAACGCGTGCATGATCCCGCCTACCTCGCTGGCATTTTCTTCTTTCAAAATCCGAATGGTGTCTTCATGCGCTTCGCGGTTGTGAATAACGATCGGAAGCTTAACCCGCTTCGCCAAAGCGATTTGTTCGCGGAGCACGCGGTGCTGCACGTCTTTCGGCGATTTATCCCAATGGTAATCCAGCCCAATCTCGCCGATTGCGACCACTTTTTCATGACCGCACAGCGATTCGATCCATTCCAGGTCTCCTTCTTGCATATCGATCGCGTCCACAGGGTGCCAGCCGATCGCCGCATAGACGAAATCGTACTTTTCCGCCAATGCCAACGTCGTCGGAATCGTTTCGCGATTGAATCCGATATTCACCAGTCGACTTACTCCGGCTTCCACGGCCCGAGCCATCGCCGCATCGCGATCTTCCTCGAATTCCGGTGCATCCATATGAGTATGAGTATCAAATAACATGCGTTCAGCTCCTTTTCATAAAAAAATCGGCAACCAAGCGTCAGCTGCCGACTTGTTTTCTATCCTGGCGATTTTGCAAAAAACAGCTTTAAAACCCGTTTAATCGGCTGAAATCGGGAAAATTGACGCAATTTCTTGCGGGAGACGCGAGATGACCCCTGCCAATTTATGATGCGGATAGTAGAGATGGTATTTTCCTCGATGCAGTCCGGTAATCGATCTTACAATATCGGAAACTTCGGAAATTTCTCTCAATTTATCCTGTTTGGTCAGCAGTAAAATTTGACTTCCGCGCTTCGTATTATTCGGCAGCAAAACGTCGTATGGAAGATCGGTCGGGAAGTCGATTTCAAAGTCGTATTCCGGGTTCAAACCCACCTCTTTGAAGCTGCTTCGAATCTTGTCTACCGTCTCTTGGTCGATCGCATCGACCTCTACATATTTATACAGCCTGCGGTGGAGGAATCGGCAGCAAAGCTCGCTAAGAATGGAATCCTGCTCGTCGCTCCACTGCATAAACGTCGTTTGGATCAGCGATTCATCAAGCTTCAGATACTCTTTCACCGTGAGTTCGTTTTTGAATAACCCCGGGAGCGGCTGCGGCAAAAATGCAAAATCGTATCCTTCCTTATACAGCTCGCCCGCCCGTCTGAAAATTTGTCTTAAAATGATCTCCGAGCTTCTCGTAACCGGATGGAAATAGACCTGCCAGTACATCTGGTAACGGGACATTAGATAATCTTCGACGGCGTGCATCCCCGACTCTTTTACCACGATTCTTCCATTATAGGGGCGCAGCATGCGGAGAATCCGGTCGATATCGATCGTGCCGTAATTGACGCCGGTAAAATAAGCATCTCTAAGCAGATAATCCATACGGTCCGCATCGAGAGGGCTGGTAATCAGATTCACGACGATTTCCTGTTCGTAGTCTTTGCGGATGACCGCTGCGACTTTATCCGGCAGGTCTTCCGACACTTCCCGCAGCACGCGGTTCACGTCGGTATCGCCCAAAATGATTTTGCAGGTCCAGTCTTCGTGGTCCATATGGAATGCTTCTTCGATTGAATGGGAAAAAGGTCCGTGTCCCAAGTCATGCAGCAGCGCCGCACACATCGCGACCATGTTTTCCTCGACCGGCCAGTCTGGATAATTGTTACGCTCGAATTGGGAAATGATGCGCCGGGTAATTTCATACACGCCGAGCGAATGCGAAAAGCGGCTGTGCTCGGCTCCGTGGAAAGTGAGATACGTTGTACCCAACTGCCGAATACGACGCAAACGCTGGAATTCGGCCGTATTGATCAAAGACCAGATCGTTCGATCTTGTACATGCACATAATTATGTACCGGGTCTTTGAATACTTTCTCCTCGCGCAATGGTTTGATATAGTTCGGCATATTCTCACTCCTTTGATTTGGACTATTAGGGTTATAAGTAGCTTGACCAAGTTATAATGTAAGGTTATGTTCACCTAAAGCGTATACGTTTCAGGTGAACGTATACCTCTGATTAAAGTTGGTTAAACTACTGGAATATCGAATTTTGTCGCACAAGGTTTTTAATTCATTTTTAAACGTTTTTATCGGGCTTTATCGAAAATATGAGACGTATTTGGTTTATTTTACAGACAAATTTCGGTCACGTTTCATTTTTTATCAAAATTTAAGGAAATCTTCAGTCTTGTTGGGTTGACTGTTCTGGGAAACATTGTTATTATGAGGAGCATAAAAGCTAGAACAATGTCGAATAATGACACTGGTTGTATAAATGGGCAGTCTATCCATGAACATGTACAACTGCTAACCTTTTAAATTCACATTTTGGGAGGCAATACATGATGATGAAATCAACGGGTATTGTAAGAAAAGTAGACGAACTGGGCCGCGTTGTAATCCCTATCGAACTTCGCCGCACACTCGGGATCGGCGAAAAGGATGCGTTGGAAATTTATGTCGACGGCGAACGGATCATGCTGAAAAAATACGAGCCTGCTTGCATCTTCTGCGGCAACGCGGATAACGTGACTTATTTCAAAGGCAAAATCGTCTGCTACGACTGCGTCTCGGAAATCCCTGCTCCGGTGACGAAGTAAGCGGAGTTTATTTTCTCCGCTCACTTCGTCACATCAGATCCAAAACAAAAGGAACGCTCCAACCTTTTATTTTGGATCTGTACCATTAAGCTTTTAGGCTCTTAAGTTCCGGCTCTTAAGTTCCGGCTCTTAAGCTTTTACGCTTTACTCTTTTAATCTCTTACGCTTCACTTTCAATCTCCACTTCCCCATTGGTTCCAATTCTGTTACCCAATATCAGCCGTTTCCGTTATAATAAAAAGACGAACAGAAAAACCGATCCAATCGGGGATCAAAGAAGTCTTAACGATGTTAATTCTAACCTTTTTTATATCTCCTTGCACCTCTGAGCGTCCGGCATCGGCACTCGGAGGTTCTTTTTATGTTTTTATGCCTTATTTTCGTCTTTTTGTCTAGGCCGTGTTTGAAAACTCAACGACGTGCATCTTTCACCGCCTTTTCGCCCTCCACTGATTCGCTCCTAAACCGTGACCGAATCAGCAACGCTGCGTCACTTCTCCTTGAAGTGCCCCGGCACGCCTGCGGAAAAGTTCCTTGTTGAGAACGAAAATTCGTCGAAATCTGCTTCCTTCGGAGTTTTCAAACACGCCCTAATCGAGCAGCGCATTATACACATCACGCTTCGACAATCCGCGATCCGCCGCTACTTTTTTCATCGCATCTTTACGCGATAGCCCTTCCTGCTCCTCGTAATGAGTCACATGAGCTTCCAATTCCAAGTCCTGCCACCAGGCGTCCTTCCGCTCTTGAGCCTGCTCCCGACTTTCACCTTCCACCGCGATACAATATTCGCCGAGCGGCGGATATTCGTTCAGCAGCGTTAACAGCTCCTCCAACGTCCCCCGCGCAATCTCTTCGTGCCGCTTCGTCAGCTCTCGTGCCAGTACCGCGTTTCTCGGCCCCCAGGCCTCCAACATCGCTTCGATCGTTTTCGTGACCCGATGCGGCGATTCATAGAACAGCAAAGTGCCTTCGAGCTGCCCGAGCGACTCCAAAGCGAGGCGACGATCCTTATTTTCACGCGGTAAAAATCCGGCAAACGTAAATCGTTCCGTCGATAGTCCCGAGACGATCAAAGCGGACAACGCCGCGTTGGCTCCAGGCACCGGAACGACCGCGATTCCCGCTTCTATAGCCAGTTTGACAAGGTCCGATCCGGGGTCGGAAACGGCCGGCAGACCGGCATCGCTGACGATCGCCAGATTTTTTCCTTCTATTATATAGCGTATCAGTTCAGGGCCGCTGGCCGCCTTGTTATGCTCGTGGTAACTGAACAGTTTTTGCGGCACGATCTCGAAATGCGTCAGCAGCTTGCGCGTCTGCCTTGTATCTTCGGCCGCGATCAGCTCGCATTCCCGCAGCGTGCGGATCGCCCGATACGTCATGTCTTCCAGATTGCCGATCGGCGTAGCCACGAGATACAAGGTACCCGCGCCGTTCGCGTTCGGTTCGAAGCTTTTCTGTACCTGCATCTTAGGCTTCTCCTCCCGGTTTTCCGTAATAAATCGTCATGATTTCTTCACAATATTCGCCCTGCTCGTTGTATACGATCAATGGCGGCATGACTCGCATCTCCGGCTTGCCGTCGCGCAGACCTTCGACCAGTACCATATTCGCTTCCATGCCGGCGCGCGGATGAACGAATCGTATACGCTTCGGCTCGATTCGGTATTTGCGCATCAGCGTCAAAATATCGGCTAACCGATGCGGACGATGCACCATCGATACTTTGCCGCCCTGCTTCACGAGCTTGCCGCAAGCCTGCACCACGTCTTCCAACGTGCAGTGGATCTCATGCCGGGCGATCGCTTCGTGCATATTGGCTTTGATATCGCTTCCGGTCAACGCCGTATAAGGAGGATTTACGGTAACCGCATCGTACATGCCGTGTCCCGCCGTTTCGTGAAAACCTTTCAAGTCGGCATTATGGATGACGATCCGGTCTTGCAAATTATTCATCGCGATGCTGCGCTCTGCCATTCCGGCCAGACGCTCCTGAATTTCCACGCCTTCGATCATCGCTTTGGTCCGGGTAGACAGCAGCAGCGGGATCACCCCGTTACCCGTACACAGATCGAGTACGCGTCCGCGCGCGGGTACGGAAGCAAAACGCCCCAAAAGGACCGCATCCATCGAAAAGCTGAATACCTCGGGGCTTTGAATGATATGCAGATTTTGTGTGAGCAGGTCGTCGACCCTTTCACCTGCGTACAAAGGGACTTCATTCAACGATTTTTCCATTGTTCCAAACGCTCCTCTTTCAAAAAAAAGCCGCAGGCAAAAAACGCCGCGGCTCTCAGACTTTTACGTTGACCGGATTATTTATTCAAAAAAGACAGGCAGAACAAGCAGTCGCCTTCCGTGCGCAAATGGCCGTAGTACACATTGCAGATATGGAATCCTTCGTGGTACAAACGAGCCAAATTATCGTATCCTTCGCCGACCGTGTCGCTCGATTCCTCATCTTTCCTTTTCGGTTCGTTGAGAACGTTGAACGGCTCGGTACGGGTGCCGGAAACCGATTCTGCCTGGACTTCCCTTTTCAAAATCTCTCGCAGACGTTCGTTTTCGGTAATGAGCCTGTGATTATCCTCCATCAGCTCTTTGACCGCCTGCTTGATCGTGCCGAGTTCATCTTTGAAGCTTTCCACTTGCGTTTCCATCTCGTGTATTTGCGCGAAAACATTTTTCTTCTCCAAGTAAACTCCACCCCAGAGCGGTTCCGATTGACTTACTTGACGACGATGTCGTCCATGGCTAATTCCTTCACCTTGCCGATCTCGAACAACTGTACGTGTACCATGCGTTTGCCGGTATTAAGTCCGACTACCTTGCCTTCACCGAGCGACGTAACGACCATCTTGCCGACAGCAGGAAGTTCTTCCTTCGAGCTCTCGTAATTGTCATGCTCGAACTTCAAGCAACACATTAATCTGCCGCAAAGTCCGGAAATCTTCGTCGGATTCAACGATAGATTCTGATCTTTCGCCATCTTGATCGATACCGGTTCGAAATCGCCCAGCCACGACGAGCAGCACAGTACCCGTCCGCACGGTCCGATTCCTCCGAGCATCTTCGCTTCGTCCCGAACGCCGATCTGCCGAAGCTCGATACGGGTCCGGAAAATGCTGGCCAGATCTTTGACCAACTCGCGGAAGTCGACGCGGCCTTCGGCCGTGAAGTAGAAAATGATCTTGTTGCGGTCGAACGTATACTCTACATCCACCAGCTTCATTTTCAATCCGTGATCCTTGATTTTATTCAAACAGGTTGCAAACGCCTTGCGGGCCGCATCCTTGTTCTCCTCTACCACGCGCGCATCCGTGTCGCCAGCGATACGAATAACCCGCTTGAGCGGAAGCACGACGTCGCTCTCTTGCACTTCCTTCTTGCCTACGACGACCTTGCCGTACTCGACGCCCCGAGCCGTTTCCACGATCACGCATTGTTCCTGCTCGATCGGAAACTCCAAGGGATCGAAATAATACACTTTGCCCGCCTTTTTGAAACGGACTCCGACTACACTGTACAAAGCTAAACCTCCCTTGCGCGCATTCAAAACGTTAGGTCCTTGCTGCCTGACCTCATGCTTAAAGTCCCGGCTGCCCCGGCCTAGTGAACGCGTTGACGGTTCCTTTTCGCGGAAGCCGCCCGAACCCGTGCGTCGATCGCATTAACGGTTGCTTTCGAAGTCCGAAAACGCGCCAGGTCAAGGGCCCAGCCTTACCAAAAACTGCTCAAGACAAAGCTGCGTGTTCATGTTGGATTTGAGCTTTTTTTTGCTCTCTGCGGCAATGGACATGCACGATATCCAATATTCCGCACTGCGGGAACCTGCCACTTGGGAGATAAACTCCAACTGATCTATGAAAACGATGTGCTCGCGCCGTTCGGAAAGAACGTAAATCATATCTCTAAACCACAAATGGAAAAGATCGAACAGGCTGTCCAGGTGCTCGCCGAGTCCCGCCTTGAAGACTTGCTGTTGGGCGGTAACGAGGCTTGCGCCGCTTCGGCCGATCGACTCCTTCCCTAATTGTATCACTACATTTCTTGTTTCTGCAAACCAATTCTCTGCCGCGAGCGCTTTGCATTCTTCCGGTCCCGGCGTGAGTTGGGCGGCGCAGCGCGCGGCCGGAGTCGCCAGACCTTCTACAGCCAACTCGCTTAGAATCGATTCGGCCCCCATTGCGGTAAAAGGAACAAGCTGCACGCGCGAACGAATGGTCGGAAGCAGCGTCTGGGCATTTTCCGAAAGAAGGATCGCGACGGCCGGAGCCGGCGGTTCTTCCAGAAATTTGAGCAAACTGTTCGAAGCTTGCACCGTCATTTTGTCGGCTTCATCAATGATATAGACTTTTCGGCCGCTGGAACCCGAGCGATAAGAGAACATCTTTTGCAGTTCGCGGATCTGTTCGATTTTGATCGATGCCCCGTCCGGTCCGATCGCCTGCAAGTCGGGATGGTTGCCGTGCTCGACCTTACGGCAGCTCAAGCATTCGCCGCAGGCGTCGCCCAGCTCCGTACCGCGTTCGCACAGCAGCGCTTTGGCGAACGCGTCTGCCGCTTTGCGACGCGCGCCGCCGCCGGGGCCGCTGAACAAATAGGCGTGCGAGATCCGTTCGCTGCGCAGGCTGCTGCCGAGCAATCGCTTGGCTGTTTCCTGGCCGCTGATCGTTTGTAAAGACATGGTTTGGCTCCTTAAGGCGCTCGCCGTTTTCGAAATCGCTCAGCTCGTTTTCCTACGGAAAGCCGAAAGTCGCTCTTTCGAACACGGCTCGCTACGTATGTGGGGGAGGGAGTAAAAACCGACCCTTTGTTTGGTTAAAAGAATAACGCCGCATAGCGGCGTCGGCGTGCGAAAATTATGATTTTCGGCACTTGAAGGCGGACAAGCGCGAAATCGTTAAGAGACAAGGTAGCTCATTTTTGCATAACGCTTCTTCTTCAGCTTCCGATTCTGTGCCCGCCTAATCAGAACAACAAGTTCATCAACAAGCCGCGCACCTCGCCCAATTGTTCGAGCAGGTCGATTCGGCCTTCTTCGCTGGCAAGAAGTTCGTCGGCCATGGCGAGCAGTTTGCCGTCGATTTCGTCGATCAGTTTATAGCGTTTGGTACGGCCGAGGCGGTCCCAGCCTTTGGTGTCTTTCATGCCGACGCCGCGGCGCACGGTGTCTTCAAGGAAACGCTTGACCATCGTGCGGTAAGCTTTCAGCTCGCGGATGGTCATGGATCTTGCCAAGCGGTCGCCTTGCTTGTTGATCTCCTGCATCCGGCGTCCGAGTTCGTCTTGGGTCGCTTGCGCCTCCTGGTTGCGGATCGTATCCGCGAAGCTGCGCTGCTCGACCGGACGGGCGCCGGTATCCGGCGTAATCGGCGTATTGTTTAAAGGGCGAAAGCCCGGATTGATTTTCATCACTGATCCCTGCCTTTTTTATCCGTGAAGACGAGAGGTCTCCCTAAGGAGACCGAACCCTTCTTCAGGCCGGCTGTCCGCCGGTAAAATGGGTCGTGCAAACGGTGACTGACTATGCACTTCGCTTATTTTCGACGGACGGCAAGGCAGCACGCATGTTGGACGCTTCCTTCAGGAAGCATGCGCCTTAGAAATGCTCGAAACGGTCGACCGGAAGCACGAATACCGTCGCGCCGCCGACTTGTACTTCGACGGGCAGCGGCAAATAGGAATCTGTCGTTCCGCTCATCGGCGTAACCGGCGTCACGAGCTGCTCGCGTACTTTACAGCTGTTGCGAATCACGCTCATCACGTTCTCGACCTGGCTGTCGTCCACGCCGATCAGAAAAGTCGTATTCCCCGCTCGCAGGAAGCCGCCCGTACTTGCCAGCTTCGTTGCCCGAAAATTCGATTTAACCAGCTCGCCCGACAGTCGGTTGCTGTCTTTATCCTGCACGATCGCGATAATCAGTTTCATCCGTGGTCCCTCCCTTTCGATTGGCTGATTGTCCATACGGACAAAAAGAGCCGTATGCTCTTTATTCGACGTCGATAGGTCAAATTCCTGCTTTTATGAAGGGCCTTAGAAAATAAGCTTTTCCAGCACTCCTTTTATATCGGCAAAAACAGCCTCTTCATTACGCGAAGCGTCAATCATGGTAAACTGTCCTTCATACTCGGCCATCAACTTCAAATAACCTTCGCGAACCCGGCGGTGAAAATCTTCAGCCTCCAGGTCCAAACGGTTGATTTCACGTCCCGCATGCTTCGCATGAATACGTTGAAGGCCAACCTCCGGCGTTACGTCCAAGTAAATATTCATGCTCGGCCAGTATTCCACGCCATCCACATTGATCGCGCGTTTATTGATGTCCAGCACCGCTTCGCCCAATTCGCGACCGTAGCCCTGATAGCTGAGCGAGGACATCACGTACCGATCACAGATCACGATCTTGCCTTGTTCCAGCGCCGGAATGACCTTTTGCATCAGATGCTCCCGACGCGCTGCCGCATAGAGCAGGCATTCGGTCAGACCGCTCATCGCGTTGTCGACATCCAGAATGACGCTGCGGATTTTTTCCGCCACTTGTACGCCACCCGGCTCGCGCGTGGAAATAAAATCCGCTCCGCGCTCGCGAAGATAAGTCTCGATCCGGGCAATCTGCGTCGTTTTACCGCTGCCGTCCGGACCTTCCAGTACTATAAATTTACCCGAATGCTCCATGTTTGTTTACCGCCTTCTATCTTTTTTCTGCCGGATAGCTCGTTCGTACCCGTATTGTGTGTAATGAAGCATCCGATGCTCCCTGAAACCGGGCGCCGACCTCTCTCAGCCGAATCAAATGCGCAACCGTAGATTCCGTAATTTCTTCTCCCGCATACACCAGCGGAATGCCAGGCGGGTAAGGAACGATCATCTCCGCGGCGATCCGTCCCGCTGAAGCTTCCGTATTTACGGTGTCTGAAGCTGTCGGCGGACGCAAATCGAACGGTACCGGGTCGGAGATTGCGGAAAACATTTTCTGATCAAGCGACGCAGTCGCATTCCGGTGAACGGACGAACGCTCGCTTACATGCTGTTCACTCGCCGAATCCGCCATATGAACGTCGGCTTCGACTTGCATTTCACGAAGTGCTGCAATTAATCTTACCGCATCGTCCATCCCAGTTCCCGGTCCGAGCGCCAATACCGTTCGCCGCTCGTCGCTCATCTCCGCCACACAGCCTGCATCCGCGATGCGCTGATGAAGCTCGTAACCGCTCAACCGTCCCTCAACGTCTTCGATCGAAATCTTAAACGGATCTTGTTCCGTATAACGACCATCCCTATTGCTGCTGATTGTTCGGCTGTTATCTTGATCCGACCGACTCGGCCGCACATAGCCGAACCGTGGCAATTGTTCCAGCTCCGTACGAATATAGGCCGCCGCCTCCAACGCATCCTTCCAGCCTGCTGCTCCGCTTTGCTCTGCTATGCTGCGTGCCAGATCCAGCGAAGCCATGATCGGATACGACGGACTGGAGCTTTGCACCATGGCCAGCCGTTTGCGCAGCAGCTCGCGATCGATCCGTTTCCCCTGGACATGCAGCATCGCACCCATCGTCATCGCGCCCAACATTTTATGCGTAGACTGCACCGCGCCGTCTGCTCCTTCTGCAAGCGCCGACGCCGGAAAAGCCGAATGCAGCCCGTAATGGGCACCATGCGCTTCGTCCACCAGCAAAGGAACTCCGTAACGATGGCACAGCTCGGACGTTTCGCGAATACTTCGCCCCATCCCGTAGTAATTAGGCCGGGTCAGCAGCACCCCTTTGGCCTCGGGATAACGCTCCAATGCCTGCTCCAGCGAAGCTTCGTTCGGAAGCACCGCCAGTCCGTTCAACGATTCATGCTCCGGGGAAACGAACACCGCACGCGCGCACGCCAACATCAAACCGTTTAACACGGACTTATGCACGTTGCGCTGTACGATCAAAATATCTCCCGGCTCCGAGCAAACGGTCAGAATCAACGCCAGATTCCCGACCGTGCTCCCTCCGACCAGAAAGAACGTCTCCTCTGCCCCGAAAAAAGCGGCCGCTTTCTCCTGAGCTTCCCGAATCACGCCTTCAGGATCGTGGAGATCGTCCGTCCCTTCGATCTCCGTCGCGTCAATGGAAAGCACCTCGGCGAACCCGTAAGGTACTTTTCCTTCTATATCCCGATAAAAGTTCCCGTCTTTGTGACCGGGCACATGAAAAGAAGCTTCCTTGCGTGCGGCGTAACGCAGCAGCTCTGCATAAAGCGGAGCGTCGTTATGATTCGATTCCTTCATGCCGCGCCTCCTGTACCCTGCATTTTTACTTATCTATTGTACCTGATTTAGTGCCGTCGCTGAACTACATTTTATATCCGGTTAGGAAGCGTGACTTTTCAACCTTCCGATTACTGCAGGTTTGCGTTATGATAATAGCAGCTTGATTCCCAATTTCGGGAATGCTTGATCTGGAAAAGGAAGGAAGGTCGGACATGCTGGAGCAACAGCGCGAGAACGGCAACGCCACGATCTATCAATATCAGCTCATACGCAAGTTTCACGTTCCACAGCTTCTGCTTTTGATTTATTTACTAGTCCCCATTCCTGTACTGCTTGTCGGAACCTTTTTATTCTCCTGGCACGCACTTTTCTATATGCCCGCTGCTTTTCTTATCGTTCTTTGGATTCATTTTGTCGTTTCTCATTCCGTCTTGCTGATTCGCGGCCCTATGTATCGGAAAAAATGGCGTTTGCGCTTCTCCGGCATCTGGTTCGGTTTCCTGCCTGATCAACACATGGGTTATTCCGTTCTTCAACAAGTCCTGCTGCAAAACCTGTGGATCGGATTCGTCTTTATCGGAGTGCTCGTCGCCTGGCTCCCGCTGCCTTTCACTTTAGCGCTGTTATTCTGGCATTTCTGGTTCATGGCGCCGCGGATCTCGATCCTGCTCAGCATGAGAGGCCAGAGCAAAGACGTTATGATCAAACTTAATCCTCAAGACGTCTCGTATTATGTCCAGTGATCGATTTTTCCCGTATAAACCAAAGAAAGACCGGGCCCGACTTTATTGTCGGTGTACCGGTCTTTTTATTAAACTATCCATTCTATACGTTTTCCGTCTCTGCCGTCCTTAGTTTTCCTTCGGGACCAGCACCGTCAAATAACTGCCTTCCAGCGATAAATGTACCGTTGTTCCGCCCTTTGCAAAAATGAGGATCGGATTCGGTTCTTCGAGGTTTTCCTGATCCGTTTGTTCGGTCCAGCCCCACGCTTTGATGGCATCCAAGTAAGCTTCCGGAATTTGGTCCAGACTATCGAGTCCCGGTACCGAATAGCGTATATAGCTCATTTTCGTGTTATCGGCTGTCACTTCGGTTTTACTTGCTTCTTTAGGCACGGGAAAACTTTCTTCAATCGTTGCACCATCGTAAACCGCCCAAGATGAAGGCTCTTCCGATGAGCATCCCGCTAGAAGAAGAAGTGAAGTGCAGAATAGGCAAAAGGCAAAAGACATTACCTTCCGCTTCATATTCAATTCCCCCTTACATCGTTCTGCGCAATTCTATGAAACCCCCATATAGTTCTTCTCTCCCGGTTCTAAATTCCCTGCTTAAAACCGAAAGTCCCCTAGAAAAACCGGTGATTTTTGTGCAGACTTTGACTTTTTCCCCGGATTAAATAGCGATTAGGGCTGATTAATCCATTTCATCATTATACCGAGGAAGTTTTGGGGAACGGTTACAAAAATGTTACCGAGGGAGCGGGAGTCGGTTTCGACCTGCGCTTCGTTGTGTTTTCCCCTTTATTAGATAAATGCTACAGCGGTAAGGGGAAAACACAAAGGCGCTTCGGTTCGAAACCGGCTCCCGCTCCAGGCAAGGGGGTGGGGAGAGGGCATCTTAAGCCCTGTTTGCTTGAGATATTGGGGGAAAAACTTTAAAAGAGGTAGCTTTGGTTCGCCGCCTGAAAGAGGTAGCGGCTTTGCCGGCTACGGGACAAGTCGGATAGGGAAAAGAAAAAGAAGAGGATAGAATTGGATGCAGCTATTGTGATTTAACAAGATTGGAAAGGAATTTTATCTGATTCTTAGTCCCTGGTTTTTTATTATTTTATTTTTTATAAGGAATTGAAGATTTTGGTGATGAAGGATTTCAGGCCAACTTTGCCTGTAGCTTTTGATCTTCAAGCCAAACGACCTTTCTTTATACGCTTCAACGATGATGAGCACCGCTTGGAAGCGTAGGGAGAAGCTTTGGCGCGACTTTGGGCTTGCTGTCCGGCAAACCAGGGAAGCAGCAGGGTTTCTCACGTAGCGACCTGTTTAAGTAAAGCCTTCGGAAACAAGAAAAAAGCCTTCTCTGTTAAGAGAAGACTTCTTCATTGGCTTGGCAGCTTCCTACTCTCCCGGGACCCTGCGGTCCAAGTACCATCGGCG
>NZ_JAAZWE010000014.1 GCF_013185185.1 Saccharibacillus endophyticus
TCTCACGATGATCTTCATCATCGCGACTCACTTACTGTTCAGTTTTCAAGGAGCAAACCGTGTTGATTTGTTTCTTTCGTTCAACGCCGTGTGTCTCAGCGGCGACTTTTATATCCTATCACAGTCCCAAGCAGTTCGTCAAGCACTTTTTTTAAATTCTTTTTCAGTGCTGATGTTGCTGTTTGAATTTGTGAGGCCTTCGTTTGGAAGAGCCGTTTATTAATGTAGCACGCGAGTATATAGCGAGTCAACACTTTGTTTGCAAATAACCTGATATTTATGCACTTTGTATTAGAAATGAGCTTTAATCACGGCTACAATACATGGATTATACATTGAAAGCGCTATTCTGTCAGCTATATTAAGCAAAATCGGTATAAAAAAAGCACCCCCGATATCTAAAATCGTAGGTGCTTTTTCTACAGTCCATTGGTATAGGAACAAATTAAAGCTCTCGACGTCCCTCTAAAGCTTTGGACAACGTTACTTCATCCGCATATTCCAAATCGCCGCCTACCGGAAGACCATGTGCAATTCTCGTCACCTTGATCTCGAACGGACGAACAAGACGCGAAATGTACATCGCTGTCGCTTCGCCCTCGATATTCGGATTGGTTGCCAGGATCAACTCCTGCACCCGTTCGTCGCTAAGCCGATTCAGCAGCTCTTTCAAACGGATATCATCAGGACCGATTCCTTCCATAGGAGAGATCGCGCCATGCAGCACATGATAATAACCGTCGAACTCTTTGGTCCGTTCCATAGCTACCAGATCTTTCGGATCTTGAACGACGCAAATGACGGACGCGTCACGAGTCTTGTCCTGGCAGATTTTGCAGGGATCGGTATCGGTGATATTGCCGCATACGGAACAGTAATGCAGATTGCGTTTGACGCTGACCAACGCTTTGGCAAAGTCGATCACGTCGTCTTCCTTCATACTTAATACATGAAAGGCCAGCCTCGCAGCCGTCTTCGGCCCGATTCCGGGCAGTCTGGAGAACGCTTCTATCAACTTGGCAATCGGCTCCGGATAATACAAGGCCACACTTCCCTTTTACAAATAGTTTAGAACAGACCCGGGATCTTCATACCGTTCGTGAATTTGCCCATATCTTTGTTTGCCAGTTCTTCCGCTTTGGTCAATGCATCGTTAACTGCGGTCAGAATCAGGTCTTGCAGCATTTCAACGTCATCCGGATCTACCGCTTCAGGTTTGATGTTGATCGCGATTACTTTTTTATGACCGTTGACTTCCACATTCACGACGCCGCCGCCGGAAGTGCCTTCTACTTTCTTCGTGCCGAGTTCTTCTTGAGCTTTCATCATTTGCTCTTGCATCTTTTTAACCTGTTTCATCATTTGGTTCATGTTGTTATTCATCGCAATCTCTCCTTAATAGTGGACCTCGGCTTGCCTGCGCGTATCGAATACGGCGAGCCGGGCGGGATTTATTCTTTGATGACAACCAGATTTTCCCCGAATAGGTTTAACGCTTCGTCTACCCAAGGTTCTTTGCTGCCGGCTTCCTCTTCCTGTTCGAGTTCCAGCACTTCCGATTTCGAAGCGCCCGCAGACTCGGTCGATTCGTTCCAATCTTTTTGCATGATCGTGAGCAGCTGCCATTGGCCGCCCAGGAAATCGGACAGAACCTGCTCGACGACTTGGCGATTGGCCTGTTTTTCGATCGTTTCGCGGTGGATGTCATTTTTAAAAGCAACCAGCACGGAGTCATCCAATGCGGATACCGGCTCGCCGTTGGTGAACCAAGCGTGTACGGTGACTTTCTCTTCTTTTACCCGCTGCAAGACTTGATTCCACTTGCCGCGAATATCCTTGAACGAGTCGTCGTCTTTGCGCGCCAGATATTGATCCATATGCGGCGGCAGCTTGGCCATGCGAGAGACGCGCGGCGCACTCTGGCGAGTTGCCGGACGATTTCCGCCCGACTCCGCTCCGCCGGAAGCCGATACGCCACCGCGCATGGCCTGCTCCAGCTTTTTCTCCAGATCGGCAATCCGGCCTTCGAGACGCTTCACGGCCTGAGAATCTGCGGAAGGCGAACTTGCGACAGCACCATCCTGCACCGAAGCTTCGGCACGATCACCCAGACTCACCAGGTTCAGCAGCGCCACTTCGAACAGCATCTGCGGATTAGCCGCATACTTCATCTCATTCTGGTACCGGCTCAACGTATCAATAATACGGAATAACTGCTCTTTGGCAAAACGCTCCGCCACTTCATGAAAAGACGCGGCATCGAGTACTCGCTCAGTCATATGCTCGGCGTTCGGTACCATTTTGATCATCAGCAGGTCGCGGAAGTAGAATAGAAGGTTCTCCATGCACTTGTCCGCGCTTTTGCCTTCCTGCATCCAACTCTCGACCGTTTGCAGTACGCCTCCGGCGTCTTTCGCAGAAAGGGAATCAGCCAAAGCGGAAAATTGCTCGGAAGCGATTCCGCCGGTCATGCCCAGCACTTGCTCGTATGTGACTTTGCCCTCGGTGAATGCGGAAATCTGATCGAGCACGCTCAGCGCATCACGCATTCCGCCGTCGGATAACCGCGCAATGTACTGCAGCGCGCTTTCCTCGGCGTCGATCTGTTCTTCGCGGCAAATCTCGCTTAAACGACCCGTTTGCTCTTCAAGCGACACGCGCCGGAAGTCAAAACGCTGACAGCGCGAAATGATCGTCGCCGGCAGCTTGTGCGGTTCCGTCGTGGCCAAAATAAACATTGCATGCTCCGGCGGTTCTTCCAACGTCTTCAACAGAGCGTTAAACGCTTCCGTCGTGAGCATATGAACTTCGTCGATAATATAAACTTTACGCCGAACTTCGGTCGGAGCATATTTGATCTTGTCGCGCAGGTCCCGAATCTCTTCCACGCCCCGGTTGGAGGCGGCATCGATCTCGAGTACGTCCATCACCGCTCCGGCCGCGATCCGTTTGCACGTCTCGCATTCGTTGCACGGTTCCGGAGAGGGTCCTTTTTCACAGTTAACGGCTTTGGCCAAAATCTTCGCGGCACTCGTCTTGCCCGTTCCCCGCGGTCCGCTGAACAAGTAGGCATGGGATACCCGCTGTTCACGGATGGCATTCTGCAGCGTGCGGATAATATGCTGTTGCCCCACCATGTCCCCGAAGGACTGAGGCCGCCAAGCCCGGTAAAGCGCAATATGTTCCATTAGCGGCTCCTTCTTTTTTGGACTATCGTCTTCCCTTAATTATACTATATTTCCGGCCCGATAAAAACGACGCTCAAGCCTTTTCCCCCGATAAAAAAAGAAAAACACCTCTGCCTGCGGCAAAGATGTCGGTGGTCTGAATGTTAAAAAGTTAAACCGTGCACCTACCTTCGATACGATGCCATCCAAGCGGCACCTCTACACAACAACTCGGGCTAGGCCACCCTCCGGCACAAAAGCTTGTCTGCTTATGGCTGCTTCCTTCCGGACCTGACCAGGTTCACAGGTGCTCATTGCGGAGGACCCAACCGTCAACATTATGTGTAAAGACCAAACCTTACAGGGCAAGACCTCGAGTAGGAATTCAACCTCGCTATAGCGGATTGCGAGTTACAGGGCACCGCTACCTCCCCATCTAGCACGGCATTCCATATTATACGGGATAAAAAGAGAAAACGCAAACAGGCCGGCATAGTCGCTGCCGGCCGCGGCGCAGGTCCGGTTTCGATCGGCGCTTCCCTTGGTTTCCGGCCCGGAGATCCAGTTATCTCCGGGTAAAAGGAAATCCAAAAGTCGCTTCGATTCGAAACCGGACCCGCGCCGCCGTTTCCGGCCCCCTCTTTTTATTGAGGGGGCGGAAACATGGACGAAGAAGGCGCGCGGTTATCTTCCCCGCGGCTTCTTCGTCTTGCTTTGAATGCGCAGCTTCATATAGAGGTTCTCGAATAGGAATCGATTCGACAACCTGCCAGCGGGCTTGATTCTGCACGGGAGCGACTTCGGCTTTGCTTCACCCAACCTTGAGACGGATTTGTCTCAAGGTTGTGAAGCGAAACGAGCGGAGTGACCGGGTAGAATCAAGCGAGCCTTATGCGAGCCCGCCGACCCGGGGCTTCGCCCGACGTTGATCCATCGGAGGCACATGGGTGTAGGAGCCGATCACGACGTTCGGCAGTTCTTCGCGGAAGATCTCCAGCATTTGCTTCATGCCGAGCAATTCGCTGCGGGCTGGCGGGATCAGTTCCATATAGCTTTCCGGGTCGATGTTCAAGTTGCGCATCTGGATCAGCTTCAGATCCGTGCGGCGCGCGAATTCGATCATGGCTTCGATCTCTTCTTCGCGGTCGGTGACCCCCGGGAAGATCAGATAATTGATCGACGTATAGACGCCCTGCTGCGCGGCATAGATCATCGATTTTTCGACGTTTTTGAGATTGTAGGCACGCGGCTTGTAGTACGCGTTATAGTGATCGTCGAGCGCGCTAATGGTACTGACGCGCATCAAATCGAGACCCGCGTCGACAATGCCTCGGATATGGTCGGTCAGACCTGCGTTCGTATTGATGTTGATATACCCCATATCGGTACGCGAACGGACTTCGCGCATCGCTTCGATGATGATCTTGGCTTGGGTGGAAGGTTCGCCTTCGCAGCCTTGGCCGAAGCTGATGATCGATTCCGGCGTCGTCAGGTGCTCCATCATGATCTGCACGATTTCGTCCGTCCGCGGACGGAAGTTCATGCGGGTCTGAGGCGCGACGAAGCCGCTGTCGTCAGGCTGTTCGGAAATACAGCCGAAACAACCCGCGTTGCAAGAATACGATACCGGCACTCCGCCTTCCCAACGTCCGAGGAACGTATTGGAAGACGTCAGGCATTCGTAGCCGAGCGCGCAATTCGACAAATGCTCGTACAGACGGTTGTCCGGATATTTTTCGACGAAGTCATGGACTTTTTTGTTGAGTTCTTTTTTGTCGCAATTGTCCGGATTCCATTTCTCTGGATCATCGCATTGTTCGGCCGTTACATGGAAACCTCCGTCTTTCCAGACGACGGCGGAGTAGCCGAACAGCGGCAATTTATATTCTTTATCCGTCTTCACGTAGCCTGGCAATGCCAAACGAGTAAAGCCCTGCGGAAGCAAAGCGCCGACGGCTTGCATCCCGTCCAGTGCAACCATCTCACCGGTATCAGGGTCAAGAGCGACCGGCTTGGTGCTTGGAAGGCTGACCAAAGTCGCGCCTTCAGGCAGCGGGATCAGTTCATCGTCCATAATTTCTATAATCATATCGGCGCTGCGTGCCAGCGACAGCAGCTCGGGGTGATCGTATACGTTGCCGTTCTCATCGGCGTAAACCAAGTGCATGGGTGAGGTCTCCTTTTAGCGGGCTTGCGATATTTATTTGGTTGTTACGGGAGCGGAAGCGGTCCGCGCCGGGCGTCTTGTCACGCCGGAAGACGAGTTCCCGCTGCTCTTCGACGAGGACGCGGAAGACGACTTCGTGTTACTTTTTTCTTCGGCTGTATCTAACGCTGCGATGAATTCTGCATTGTCTTTCGCATTTTTCATCTTTTTAAGGAAGCCTTCGATAAAGTCGAACGAGTCGTTCATATTTTTACGTACATGCCAAACGGCATCCAGCTCTTCTTTGGTCAGCAGCATTTCTTCGCGGCGCGTACCGGAACGACGAATATCGATCGCCGGGAAGATCCGACGCTCCGCCAATTTCCGGTCCAAATGAAGCTCCATGTTGCCGGTTCCTTTAAATTCTTCATAGATAATATCGTCCATTCTGGACCCCGTGTCAATCAGGGCCGTAGCCAGAATGGTCAAGCTGCCGCCTTCTTCAACGTTGCGGGCAGCACCGAAGAATCGTTTGGGACGATGGAAGGCAGCCGGATCGATACCGCCGCTGAGCGTACGACCGGACGGCGGAATGACCAGGTTGTAGGCACGGGCAAGCCGCGTGATGCTGTCGAGCAAAATGACAACGTCCTTCTTATGTTCAACCATGCGCAGGGCACGTTCCAATACCAGTTCGGCGACCTTGATATGATTCTCCGGCAATTCGTCGAAAGTCGATGCCACCACTTCGCCTTTGACGGAGCGCTGCATATCGGTTACTTCCTCCGGGCGTTCGTCGATCAATAGGACGAACAGCTCGATATCCGGGTTATTGTCGGAAATGCTGTTGGCGATCTCTTTCAGCAGCTGCGTTTTACCCGCTTTCGGCGGCGCTACGATCAATCCGCGCTGGCCCAGACCCACAGGAGCAATCAAATCAACGATTCGAGCAGATAAGCGATTTTGCGTTGTTTCAAGCGGTAATTTCTTCTCGGGATACAATGCGGTAAGCGCAGGGAAATGCAAGCGTTCCGCGGCCGTAGCCGGATCGAGCCCGTTGACGGCATTCACTTGCAGCAAACCGAAGTAACGCTCGTTTTCTTTTGGCGCACGGCATTTTCCGGACACAAGGTCGCCGCTGCGAAGATCAAACTTACGAATTTGGGAAGCCGAGATATAGATGTCTTCCGTACTTGGCAGGTAATTGATCGGGCGAAGGAATCCGTATCCTTCGGGCAGTACTTCCAGTACGCCCTGCATAAACATCAAGCCGCTTTTTTCAGCTTGCGCACGTAAAATGGCGAATACCAATTCTTTTTTCTTCATCTGGCTGTAGTACGTAATCTGATGCTGTTTGGCCAGCTTGTAAAGATCAGTCAATTTCATAACTTCCAAATCGGAAAGTTGCAAATCCATGTAAGATAACCACCTATTCAATTTTATATTGGAAAGCTCCGCGCCACTCTTGTCAGAGTTCTAGCCGGATGCCAAATAGTCAGAAGTCAATGTATAAAGGAAGATACGATCCTGAAATGAACATATCAATTCATTAGTCAAAGAAGCTATCTATAATTGAACGAAGAAATGCATTCTCTCGTTACTTTCATCCGAAAAACACATGGTCTTGGGCTGGTTGGTGAGTTGCGCGAATCGCTTGGATAAACGTTATCAATCGAATTTGGGTTCGGACCGGTTCCGAACGAATGGGAGTAAGATGTCTGGAAATGAGGGAAACGGAGATTAGACTTCCATTTAAGATAAGCATTACCCAATTCGGAAAAAATTGATTCGAAAACGTCCGAAAAAGGTACGGACGCGGCCGTTTGGCCGCGCCTGTATCAAATATCAGGTTGTCTGGCGCCAAACGTCAGCACCCAGACTACGAAGATTCGTCACCAGGTTGTCGTAACCCCGATCAATATACTCGACGCCTTCAATCTCGGTCACGCCATTTTCAACAGTTAATCCGGCAATCACCAGAGCGGCACCGGCACGCAAATCGGCAGCCTGAACTTTGGCTGCATTTAGTTTGCCGCCTTCAATAACCGCAGAGCGGCCTTCAACACGAATTTTTGCACCCATACGAACCAATTCCGGTACATGCTTAAAGCGATTGCTGTAAACAAAGTCGCTAAGTACGCTTGCACCGTTTGCCTGCGTGAGCAGACTGGTCATCGGAGATTGCAGATCGGTCGGAAAACCCGGGTAAACCAAAGCTTTGACATCGACATGCTGATAATCCGGACCTCCGATAATACGGATGCTTTCGTCCATTTCTTCAACCGTGACGCCCATTTCTTGCAGCTTGGCCGTAAGTGCCTCCAGATGCTTCGGAATCACGCTATCAATCAATACATTGCCCCGCGTGGCAGCGGCGGCAATCATATAAGTACCGGCCTGAATACGGTCGGGAATAATCGAATGTCGGCAGCCGTGCAGTTCCTGAACGCCTTCGATACGGATGGTCTCCGTACCCGCGCCTTTGATGCTGGCTCCCATGGAGTTGAGTAATGTCGCTACGTCTATGATTTCAGGCTCTTTCGCCGCGTTTTCGATAATTGTGGAGCCTTTGGCTTTGGCAGCCGCCAGCATGATGTTGATTGTCGCGCCTACGCTTGCGACGTCCAGATAGATTTTTGTGCCGCGAAGACCTTCCGAATGCAGATGGATCGCCCCATGCTCATTAACAGCAGTCGCGCCCAGTGCCTCGAAGCCTTTGATATGCTGGTCAATCGGACGAGGCTCGAAGTTGCAGCCGCCCGGAAGCCCGATTAGCGCTTCGCCAAACTTGCCGAGCAGAGCACCCATCATATAATAGGAAGCTCGCAGTTTTTTAACAGGTCCGTTAGGCATAGGAATCGATTTGACTTTTGACGGATCGATTCGCATCTGGCTGCCTTCCCAGGATACGCGTGCGCCAAGTCCTTCAAGGATCTCGGCATACACCGCTACGTCGCTGAGCAGCGGGAGATTGTCCAATATCACTTCGGAATCTGCAAGCAGCGCTGCTGGAATAAGCGCAATCGCACTGTTTTTCGCACCGCTGATCGTAACCGTTCCTTGGAGCGGACGACCGCCGGTGATCATTAATTTCTCCATAAGTTCAAAGGTCCCCCTACTTGATGTGCAGCCATTCGAAGAAGACTGAAAATTGTGATGACACGGAATTTAAAACAAAATGGAAAGACACCGCTTGAAACGGTGACCTTTCCATAATGAATGAGTGCTTCGGATTTTGCAATAAAAATCGACATTACGCGCAAAAAGTGCGTGATATCGTCCTAAGCGGATGCTTAGGCTTTGTTGCTGGAACCGAATTCTTTGATTTTGCCGATTACCGTAGCTTTGATTGCATCGCGGCCCGGTACGATGAACGAACGCGGGTCGTAAGCGTCAGGCTTAGCAGCCAGAACTTCGCGAACGACTTTAGCGAATGCGATTTGGTTTTCCGTGTTTACGTTGATTTTCGACGTACCCAGGGAGATCGATTTTTGAATGTCGTGAGTCGGGATGCCTGTTCCGCCGTGCAGAACCAGCGGAAGGTTAACCGCGTCGCGGATTTCTTCCATCTCTTTGAAGCCCAGGTTTGGTTCGCCATGGTAAGGACCATGTACGGAACCGAGTGCAGGAGCCAGCGTGTCGATGCCGGTTTCCTTCACGATGCGTACGCATTCGTTCAGGTCCGCATACTGGATGCCGCCGATTACGTCGTCTTCTTGTCCGCCGACCGTGCCAACTTCAGCTTCTACCGAAGCGCCTTTAGCATGTGCGTACTCAACGACTTGTTTCGTCATTTCGATGTTTTCGTCGATCGGGTGGTGCGAACCGTCGATCATAACGGAAGTGAAACCAGCGTCGAGAGCTGCTTTACACTTTTCGAAGCTCGAACCGTGGTCAAGGTGGATCGCAACAGGAACAGTGATGTTCATGTCGATCAGCAGACCTTCAACCATTTTCACGACTGTATTGAAACCGCCCATGTGACGAGCCGCGCCTTCGGATACACCGAGGATTACCGGAGATTTTTCTTCTTCGGCTGCGCCCAGGATGGCTTGTGTCCATTCCAGGTTGTTGATGTTGAACTGACCTACCGCGTATTTTTCCTCGAGAGCTTTGTTCAACATGTCTTTCATCGAAACTAATGGCATGATGGTTCCTCCTAAATTAAATGTTGGATTTCTTTCTAGTGCCGACATCCATACTTGTTCATTATAGCACTCTCGGTTGAAATACTAAACAGGCAGGTTATAAAGTTAAAAGTATTTTGAGTGTCGGGGGAATGTGCGTTGGGGAAGCGGGGGCGCTGCGGGGGAAATTGCCAGCATATGCTTCCGAAGTGCATTTCTTCGAAATGCTTTAGGACGCTGTCTCACCCGGAAAGTGGATTGGATTTAACTAAGGAATCTTTCCGGGTTCAAAGGCCAACACGCATCATGTGTTACCGCAGGCTTTCTTCGAAAACCTGTATTTCACTGAATTTCCCCCTCCGCTTGGTGCTTCGCCAAAGCACCAGATTATATGATAGATAATTTAAAAAAAGAACGCCGGAATTGGCGTTCTTGGAGTGTCGAGCAAGTCCAACGTGGCTGGAAGCGAGAAGACGGAGAGAGAAATTCAGTGAAAGACGCCTTTGAACTTGGAAAACAACCACTTAAATTTAAATCCAGTTTTCCAAGTGAGACAGCGGATTGAACGAATTTCTCTCGGAGTCTTCTCGCTTCCCCCCGCCACCGTGACTTTCCCGAATCACTCGCCGCGCAAATAGCGGCCCACGGCCAAGCGCATTTCGTCGATGTCGAAAGGCTTGGTGAAGTGCATCAGGGCGCCTTGGTCTTTGGCTTCTTTGATCATGTCGAGTTCGCCGTAGGCGGTCATCATGATGACCTTGATATCGGGATCTTGGGCTTTGATATGGCGAAGAATCTCCAGGCCGTCCATGCCCGGGATTTTCATGTCCAGCAGGACAAGGTCGGGGCGGTCGGTTTGGAGCAAGGCCAGCGCTTCTTTGCCGTTGGCGGCTTGGTAGGTTTTGTAGCCTTCGCTCCCGAACACTTCGGTTAGCAGCATGCGGATTCCGTTTTGGTCGTCGACGATTAAAATTTTATGTTCGCTCATTTTGGCTAATCCTCCCCCGGTTTCTTTCTGCGATGGGCCCGATGTTCGGGCGTTAAGCACTCTTTATATGCGCAGGAACTAAAGCTCGCTGTCGTTTTTGGACTTCAAAGAATGAATTCGACTTTTAATGGCGGTTTCCTGCTACTTCCAGCATGAAGACCGAATATTTTCCAATATCGGACGAATACAGTGCGAATAACGCAAAAAGAAAGACCCGGCAGATGCCGAGCCTTTCTTGCAATATGAAGATATTAGTCAATCGTATACGTGATCGCCGCTTTGACGAATTCGCGGAACAGCGGTTGCGGACGGTTCGGTCTCGAAGTGAATTCCGGGTGGAATTGCACGGCCAGGAACCACGGGTGATTCGGCAGTTCGACGATTTCGACCAGACGGCCGTCCGGCGAAGTACCGGAGATCACGAGGCCCGCCGCTTCGATCTGTTCGCGGTAAGCGTTGTTGAACTCGTACCGGTGACGGTGTCTTTCGTAAACCAGCTCGTCGTTGTAGCATTCCATGGCCAGCGAACCTTCAGCGATTTTGCAAGGGTAGAGGCCCAGACGCATCGTTCCGCCCAGATCTTCGATGTCTTTTTGTTCCGGCAGCAGGTCAATTACAGGGAATGCCGTAGTCGGATCGATCTCCGAGCTGTTCGCGCCTTCCATGTTAGCCAAAGCGCGCGCATATTCGATAACCGACACTTGCATGCCGAGGCAAATACCGAAGAACGGTACGTTGTTCTCGCGCGCATAACGGATCGCCGTAATTTTACCTTCGATGCCGCGATCGCCGAAGCCGCCCGGCACGAGGATGCCGCCGAGTCCGCCGAGCATTTCTTCAACGTTCTCGTCCGTGATCTCTTCCGCGTCCACCCAACGGATTTTCACGTCCGCGTTGGCGTCGAAACCGGCGTGCGACAGCGATTCAACCACGCTCAAATAAGCATCGTGCAGCGCGACGTATTTACCGACAATCGCGATTTCAACCGTTTTTTCCAGCTTGCCGATCCGTTCGACCAGCGCTTCCCACTCGGTCATGTCCGGCTGCGGAGTATCCAGCTTCAGATGTTTCACGACGATCTCGTCCAGACCTTCGGCGCGCAGGTTCAGCGGCACTTCGTACAGGGTCGACGCGTCGCGGCATTCCACGACGGCATCTTTGTCCAGGTCGCAGAACAATCCGATCTTCGCCTTCGTGTCTTCGGACAGTTCATGCTCGGTCCGGCAAACGATCACGTTCGGCTGAATTCCGATACTGCGCAGTTCTTTTACGCTGTGCTGGGTCGGTTTTGTTTTGATCTCGCCGGCAGCTTTGATGTAAGGAATCAGCGTCACGTGAATGTACATCACGTTATCGCGGCCCACGTCGCTGCGAAGCTGACGAATCGACTCCAGGAACGGCAAGCTCTCGATGTCGCCTACCGTACCACCGATTTCGGTGATGACGACGTCGGAACCGGACTCGCGTCCGGCACGCATGATGCGTTCTTTGATTTCGTTCGTGATATGCGGGATAACCTGCACCGTTCCGCCCAGGTATTCCCCGCGGCGCTCTTTGCTGATGACCGACGAGTACACTTTACCCGTGGTTACGTTGCTGTTCTTCGACAAGTTGATATCGATGAAACGCTCGTAGTGTCCAAGGTCAAGGTCCGTTTCCGCGCCGTCGTCCGTTACGAATACTTCACCGTGTTGATACGGGCTCATCGTCCCCGGGTCAACGTTAATGTAAGGATCGAACTTCTGGATCGTCACTTTCAGGCCTCTGTTTTTCAAAAGTCTGCCGAGTGATGCCGCCGTGATGCCTTTGCCGAGCGACGACACGACACCGCCCGTTACGAAGATATACTTAGTCACTGTAAAAAACCCCCTGTACGATGATTATGGATGAATCTTTAAACGTTCCGACGCTCATTTTACCGATCGGGATGGCATTACTGCCTCGTCAACGCTAAAGGTATGTTGATGTTTGCCTGAATCACACCTAAAACGCGCATGTTTCAGGCGAAAATCAACCCCTGATTAAGAGTCGACAAGGCATTACGTATGGAAATACCCCTATAAAAAACAAAAAAAGTGACACCCGTGTCCACGGGGCACTTTTTATCGTCTTTCCAATATAAATCCGTACTTAAATCAAAAGCCCAAGCAATAGTTTACCTTCTCGCTCGGGGGCTGTCAAGCAGGGAAAGCAGGCATTTTCAGCTTGTTTTCCCGCTTGATCGAAAGCCGAACGGGAAGAGAAAAAGAACGCCTTAGCGCTCGTTTTCTTCCCCGCCCTCGAACTCTTCTTCCTCTTCTTCTTCCTCGTCGAGATCTTCGTCATCCATCTCTTCGCCTTCGATCTCTTCTTCTTCGTCTTCGATCTCGTCATCCACGATGACGTCTTCGTCCGAATCGTCTTCGTCGGCATCGAACAGATCGTCGTCTTCGTCGTTCGCTTCGTCATCCGGTTCGGAGTTGAAAGAAGTATCTTCTTCCAGATCGTCGTCGTCCTCATCGTTGATAATACGCGGACGCTTCGCGCTGACGACCGGATCTTCGGATTTCTCCAGCGGGTACCACCGTTTCAAGCCCCACAGGTTCGTGCCTACGCAAGCAAAACGGCCATCAATGTTGATCTCCGTATACAATTGAGCGATCATGTTTTGCGCTTCTTCGTCAGTCATGCCGCGTTGGCGGCCGACTTCCTTCATCAGATCCGGATAGTAGTAAGGTTCGTTGGCTTTTTTCAAAATCAAAAAGGCCAGATCGACCATAGGCATTTCGCGGATTTTTTCATCGTCAAGTGATAGTTCAATCGGTGCAGGTGTCAATTGGACACGTCCTCTCAAAACGTATTGCAATTCGGTCATACAGAAAAAGTCAACCTAAGTAAAACGCATCCGCGCGCAAATTGCAAGAAGCGGAGACGATTTTCCGGCATAATTCCAATCTTCCGAATGCTCTGAAGCGGCGACCCGCTCCAAAAGCTTTCGGGTCTTGCTCTTACATCCGCTCCGGCGCGGAAACGCCGATCAGACGAAGCACGTTGGCAATAACGGTACGAACCGCGCCGAGCAGAGCAAGACGGGCTTGCGTGACTGCGGCATCTTCGGTGATGAAACGTTCCGCTTTATAGTAACTATGCAGCATCGCCGACACTTCGTATACATAACGAGTCAAACGGTGCGGCGCATAGCCTTCGGCAGCGATCCGGATTTCTTCCGGCAGTTCGCCCAATTTACGAAGCAGATCGTATTCGTGGTTAGCGGTCAGCTTGCTCAAATCGACCTGGTCGAGCGGCAGCACGGTCACGTTTTGCTCGTCGGCTTGGCGGAAAATGCTGCAAATGCGCGCATGCGCATATTGAACGTAGAACGCAGGGTTCTCGTTCGACGTCGAAACGGCAAGATCCATATCGAAGTCCAGATGCGAGTCCATGCTGCGCATCGTGAAGAAGTAACGCATCGGATCGACGCCTACTTCATCCATCAAGTCTTCCATCGTCACGGCTTTGCCGGTACGCTTGGACATTTTGACCTTCTCGCCGCCTTGGAACAGACTGACCATCTGCGCGATCAACACGATCAACTTCTCGGGATCGTTGCCCAACGCTTGCATGGCGGCCTTCATCCGCGGAATGTAACCGTGGTGGTCGGCGCCCCAGATGTTCATGACTTTGTCGAACCCGCGCGCATACTTGTCGCGGTGATACGCGATGTCCGGCGTCAGATACGTGTACGTACCGTCGTTTTTGATCAGCACGCGGTCTTTGTCGTCGCCGTACTTGGTCGTTTTCAGCCAAGTCGCGCCGCCTTCTTCGAACACTTCGCCCCGCGAACGCAGCTCGTCGAGCGCGTCCAGCACTTGTCCGTTTTCATAGAGCGACGTTTCGCTGAAGAAGACGTCGAAATGCACGCGGAAACGATCCAGGTCGCGGCGGATTTTCTGCATTTCTTTTTCCAGTCCGTACGTGCGCAGATACTCCATCAACTCGCCCTGACTCAAGGACAGCAGGCGCTCGCCTTCGCGCTCGACCAATTCTTTCGCGAAGCCTTTGATGTCTTCGCCGAAATAACCGTCTTCCGGCATCTCGGCTCCCTGTCCCAATTCCTGCTTGTAACGCGCTGCGAGCGACAGGCACAGATTCGTCACCTGGTTGCCGGCATCGTTGATGTAGTATTCGCGCGTTACTTCGTAACCGGCGAAATCAAGCAGATTGCACAGCGCATCGCCGACGGCCGCGCCGCGGGCATGGCCCAGGTGCAAGCTTCCGGTCGGGTTGGCGCTGACGAATTCCATTTGCACGCGTTTGCCTTTTCCGTCTTCGATGCGTCCGTAGTTCTCGCCCTGCGCGTGAACCGTGCCGACGACCGGGTACAGATAGCTTTTGTTCAACGTGAAGTTGATGAAGCCGGGGCCCGCGATCTCGGCTTGCACGATACCTGCGGCTTCGCGGTCCAGGTTTTCCAGGATGGCTTCCGCAATCATACGCGGGTTTTTCTTCGCAATCCGCGTAAGCTGCATCGCGGCATTAGTGGACAGGTCGCCGTGCGTCTTGTCCTTCGGCACTTCCAGTCCGATCTCCGGAATATCGGTTTCGGCTACGAGGCCGGCTTTGGCGATCGCCTGGGCGACAGCCGTTTTTACAGTGTTCTCAAGCTGTTCAAGCGGGTTAATCGTCATGTGGGTTGACTTCCTCCTGTATGGTTAAGCTGACGGCAAAATGACCCGAGAGGACGTCGTGGACTTCCAACTCGTACTCCCAGTGAATTTCTCCCGTGGGGCCCTGCATGCGCACGCTCAGTTCCCGGGTATGGGTAACCATGTCGAAACGCGTGTAAGGCGAACGGTAAAAACCGGGCAGACTGTCCCCTTTGCGGAAGGACTGCTCCGATTCCACCTCGCCGTGGCGGGTAACTTTCAATTCGTCTTGCGTGACCTTGACCAGCGTACGCACGCTGTCCGCGCCGCTTGCTCCAGGCTCTTCGTAACGGATGTACAGCGACTTGTCTTTTTGAAAAACCTGTCCGGCGAGCGTCTGCTCGACCTTCTCTTCGTCCTGCCGACTGTTGATCGTAATGAGGACGCGGCTCATGCCTTGCATAGCGCTTCCGCTCCAATCCGTTTTGATGAAGATTTCTTCTATAATACTATAGCATATTCCGGGATTCGGACCTAGGGCGTATTAGGAAGTAATCCGGCGCATAAGCTGATGTTTTCAGGGAAGTTATGCAGGACAAGCGCTTGGTGCGATTTGCGGCAGGATTGCCGGAAGCGGGTATGATACCATAGACAGAAATCATGTATCAAACAGGAGGTCTTGCGATGCCGAGCGAATCACGTTCTCCATCACAGTCATCACTCGCCCCACACTCCGGTTTCCGACCGCTTCCGGCATCTTTGTTTGCTGCCAAAGCTCTTGATGCTTCTCCGAGACTGTTGGGTCAAACGTTGGTGCGCCGAAGCGAGATCGGCGTAATCCGCAGCCGGATTATCGAAACGGAGAGCTACGGCGGAATCGAGGACAAAGGCAGCCACGCTTACGGAGGGCGACGCACCAATCGTACGGAGATCATGTTCGGCGCGGGAGGAACGGCCTACGTTTATCTGATCTATGGCATGTATCATTGCCTGAACGTCGTGACGGGCGAACCGGACGACCCGCAAGCCGTGCTGATCCGCGCCGTCGAGCCTTTGACCGAAGAAGACGAACGCCGGATGCGGATGCTTCGGAAAATCAAATCGAAAAAGCCGGCAGATCTGTCGGGCGGACCGGGCAAGCTGTGCCGGGCGCTCGATATCGACAAGTCGTTTAACGGCTGCCGCTTAAACGTGCCGACATCGTCGCTGTACCTGGAGGCAGGCGATGACGTTGACGGGCTGGATATCGTCTGCGGGCCGCGGATCAATATCGACTACGCCGAGGAGTACGCGGCCAAGCCGTGGCGTTTTTTCCTCAAGGATCATCCTTGCGTCTCCGTCAACGACAAAGCCAATCCGCCGCAGCCTTTTTATAGGTAAACCGGCAAGCAAGAACGTTGCGAACGGCCAAAAAAAGCGCCGGCTTCCAGCAAGGAAGCGGCGCTTTTTTGTGTTGACTCGTCATTTAACGACAGAACGGTTAACCGCCGAGTTCGTTCTTCAATTCTTCCGGCGAACGTTCCCACCATTCCGCGTTGTGAGTCGTCAGCAGCTTTTTCAACGCCGCCTTCGCCTCTTCGTCCATCTCGTTTAGGATGATTTTGCGCTTGATCGCATAGTCCAGCTTGTTCACGTGGTCAGCCAGAATCTTGAACCCGCGCTTGGTCTCGCTGTTAATCCACATCTCGCAAGCAGTCGCTCCCGCATAGCTGCCGCCTTCTTCGGTCTTGTCCACGGCCACCCAGACCAACCAAACCAGACGTCCGCCTTCCGCGTCCTGGCGTTCCGCCGTAAAGCGAATGCCGCGCTCCACTTTACTTTTGGCATGCATCGCTCCGACGTCGATTCGGGCCTCGCCCTCATCGATGATGATCGGAGATACGTTATTCAAATTAATGGCTCCTGTGCCGAAACCTTTGTGTTTGCTGCTTTTTTGGCTGCTGCTGATAATGTTCAGACCGAGCTGTTTTTTACCTGTCTGTTTTTCTTCCATAACGGGAATTTACGCCCCTTTCGGCCAATGAGTGCAATCCAAATTCTTGCAAAAAGTTAACCTTTTTTCAGTAAACTCTTCATCTTTCTCTATTCTATCCGATAAAAAGACGAAAGCAAAACAAAAAACCTGGAGTTTATCCGGTTTTCTTGTCGAAAACCGCCTACTCACTTGCTTGATCCATAAGAATATATTCGTAAATTTATGTGAACGTCACCTTTTTTAACTTCCATAAAACCTTGTAACGGCGCGGCTTTGAGAGCCTTGGTGGAAGGTCCGTGTTAAACACGCATCAAGAAAGCGCTAAATAAAGGTTTGCCAACGGCTAAGTCCTTTGCTACAATGTGTTTTGTGAGTAGTAACAACTTTGTAAACTTTGATTGAAGCCATATAGATCAAGACGCAAACAAGACAACGACGACACGACAAACGAAGCTTTTCGGTGCAAACCAAGATCTAAGCCGAATTCCGGCACCGGGAAGCGGGGGAACCAGTTATGGGTGAATTGACTTCGCAACGAAGGAGTCATAGGGGGACCTTCTCAACCGAATCCTTAAGCTAACCTCGCAGGCAAAACGGAAGGGGTACAATGTCTTTGAAGAAGAAGCTGACAGCCGCAGTAATGGGTCTCGCCATCGCGTTCAGCGTGGTGACTACAGGAAACGCTCATGCAGACTCCAAATTGGACAACGTAATCGACTCTGCACTCGGAACACCATACCGCACTGCGGGAACTACGCTCAACGGATTTGATTGCTCGGGCTTTACAAGCTATGTGTTCGACAAACTCGGAATCGACCTGCCTCGTCAATCTTCCGCTCAATACGGAGCCGGAAGCAAAGTGGACAAGAGCGATCTGCGTGCAGGAGACTTGGTATTCTTTAATACAAATGGCCGCGGCATCTCGCATGTGGGCATTTACGTAGGAAACAACAAATTCGCCCACTCATCGTCTTCGAACGGAGTTCGTTACGACAGCCTGGGCTCAAGTTACTATGCGGAACGTTATGTAGGCGCGGCTCGCGTAATGTAAGCAGCTGTACTTATAACGCGTTTGCAGGAGTTAATCTTTTTCTACCTGATCATAAACTGTTTTTCATAGAGCCGCATTCGGATGAACTTTCATCTTAATGCGGTTTTTTCATGAATTTTTTCAACCTAGTATTGATTACCCGCCTGAAAATCGGTCAAACGTATTTTTCCCATTTTAATGGTTTTATTTGAAAAGGAGTCGAAACCGCGATGCAAACTGATTCATTCCAGATCCGGACCATGACAGAAGAAGAAGCCGAACTCGTCTGCGGTTGGCGCTATGAGGCGCCTTACGATGTGTACGGTTGGATGCCGTGGGACGAAATGAAAAAGCTCGGGATCGAATTCGGCGATCCCGAGCTGCGCGAACAACAATACGTGACGGTCTATCGGAACAATGTGCTGCATGGGTTCGCTCAACTTTTTCCGCTCGGCGGAACGACCCGGCTCGGAATCGGCATGCACCCTGACTTATGCGGAAAAGGGATGGGCACGGAATTTGTCCAAGCGGTAGCGGAAGAAGCCCTGAAGCGCATCCCCGGTCAAGAGATTGACTTGGAGGTGTTGACGTGGAATCAACGGGCAATCAAGGCTTATCGGAAAGCCGGCTTCACGATAACAGACCTATACGAACGCATGACGCCCGAAGGAATGAAGCCTTTTTACTGCATGGTCTACCAAACACCGGCAGAATAGAGACGACGGACATCCGCTTCCTCAGATCAGTGCCACGAAGGTCATTTGTTGATCCCCGATCAGGACGTTGATCCGATGCAGCGTACTGTCATGAATCACCACTGCACTGCCGACATCAATGGACGGTTGCGTGCCCAGCGCATAAAATAGATCTTCGGCCAAGGCCTCATGTACCTCCAACCGATCTTCAGGCCCCAGACGCTCCCAGTCTTCCGAATCCATTTCGAAAAACAGATAACTATCCGAAATCAATGAGACCGCTTTCGTTAAATCCTGCAAAATTTCCCCGTAATCTCGACCATGTTTGACTCCCATTTGCGCTGCTCCTTTTTTGTCCATTATTTTAAACCTGCTGTCTTATTTTCATTATAGCGCAATTTGTCTCTTAAAAAAAAAGCTCCCCCTGTCGATAAAAAACATAGGAGTCGTAGGGTGTTTTTAAAAGAAAAGGCCAGCAAAAACTCGTTTCGTCGATTTGCGCGCTTGTGCTCCTGTTTGCTTGCACGAATCGGGTACAACCTGTATCCGGATATGCACAAGCCCGCGCTTGGGAAAGGTTGCACGTAGTAGCAAGTAGGCTCGTTTTCTGTAGTTCGCACAGGCCAGGGATGGCCCACTGTGCTTATGCAAGTTTTATATTCTCATGGATGAGGTGCTTACATGGAATTATCGTCTCTTATCGGTCTGGTCCTAGCTCTGGTTTCCATCTTTGTCGGCATGATTTTAAAAGGAGCTCCGCTCGGTTCCCTGATGGTGCCCGCGGCGTATCTTATCATTATCGGAGGTACTGCCTCAACGATCTTCGTCGGATTCCCGATGAGCGACTTGAAGAACTTTCCGAAGCTGATCAAAATCTTTTTGTTTAAGCCGAAATCGATCGATAAGGCTGAGCTGGTCGGCATGTTCATGGAATGGGCATCGATCACCCGCCGCGAAGGTCTGCTTGCATTGGAATCGAAAGTCGACGAAATCGACGACGACTTCCTGCGTAACGGCATGCGGATGATTATCGACGGCAACGACCAGGAATTCGTCAGCGATGTATTAATGGAAGATATACATGCCATGGAAGAACGCCACCGGGTCGGAGCGCAGATCTTCTCCCAGGCAGGCATGTACGCGCCGACGCTCGGCGTACTGGGCGCCGTGGTCGGCCTGATTGCCGCGCTCGGCGAGCTTGAGGACATGAACAAACTGGCGCATGCCATCGCGGCTGCGTTTATCGCCACGCTGCTCGGTATCTTTGTCGGTTACGTGCTGGCTCACCCGATCTCCAACAAACTCAAACGCGTGTCGAAAAAAGAAGTGGAAGTGCGCATGATGATGGTCGAAGGTCTGCTCTCGATTCAATCGGGCGTATCGACCATCGCGATCAATCAAAAGCTGGCTGTATTCCTGACTCCTACGGAACGCAAGAAGTTAGAAGAAAAGGGAGGCGGTTCGAGTGGCCAAGAAGGCTAGACCGGAACACCACGAAGAACATGCCGACGAAAGCTGGTTGCTTCCCTATTCCGACTTAATGACTCTTTTGCTCGCTCTGTTCATCGTATTGTATGCCATGAGTTCGGCCAACGTCAGCAAGTTTGAGGCGATGGCCGAGGCTTTCGATTCCGTGTTCAACGGCGGAAAAAGTATCATGGACCACACGTCCGCGACCGATGAAAGCAAAACGCAGGACGGATCAAAGTCCGAAGAGACCCAATCCGTCGAACAAATGGTTCAACAGGCCAAGGATTCCAAAAAAGATACGGCTGACGAAACGTTGGCCAAGCTGAAAAAGAAAGAACAAGAAGACCTGACCAAGCTCAAAAAGCAGCTGGATAGTTACATCGCAAGCAACGGGCTGAGCAATCAGCTGGAAACGAACCTTAACCAGTCTCAGCTCCAAATCACGATCAGCGATAAGGCGCTATTCGCTTCCGGCGAAGCGACGGTCAAGCCGACATCGCGTAAGCTGGGCGCGTCGATCGCGAACATCCTGAAGAATTTCCCGGGCTACAACATTCAGGTTATCGGTCATACCGACAACGTTCCGATCTTTAATAACAACTTCAAATCCAACTGGGATCTCAGCTCCGGTCGGGCGAATAACTTCCTTCAGGTTTTATTGCAAAATAAAAATCTGGACCCGCAGCGATTTACGGCTATCGCCGCAGGCGAGTACCAACCCATTGCTTCGAACGCAACGGCTTCGGGCCGCGCTCAAAACCGTCGGGTAGAAGTATCTATTATCCGGAATTATCAGGACTCCGCGAACACCATCAGTACAAGCAATACGACTTCGCCGTAAGTGTAGATATTGGATGCCCCCGTTCCTCGGAATGGGGGTTTTATTTATCCACAGGCAATTCACAAATCCACAATTGTAATGTAGAATATGTGCATAACACTGTGGACTACTCGCTAGTTATCCACAATTTTGTACACACCATGTTAACAACACGAATGTTTGTTCGATGGATATCCTCTTTAGCGAACGAAAGGAGCTTTATCGTTTGGAAGCCTTTGACACGGAAAAAGATCATGAATTTTGGATGCGATTAGCCATAGAAGAAGCACGAAAAGCCGAAGCCATCGGAGAGGTTCCGATCGGTGCTGTCATCGTTCGTCACGGTGAAGTGATCGGCCGGGGTTATAACTTGCGCGAAACCACGCACGACGCGACGGCTCATGCTGAAATGATTGCGATTCGTGAAGCCAGCGAGAGAATCGGTGCCTGGAGGCTGCTCGATTGTACATTATATGTCACGCTGGAGCCTTGTCCGATGTGTGCGGGCGCCATTGTGCAAGGCCGGGTACCGCTGGTCGTGTACGGAACTCCCGATCCCAAAGCCGGTTGCGCGGGAACATTGATGAATTTACTGCAAGAGCCTCGTTTCAACCATCGCACGGAGTTGATCGAGGGCGTGCTGCAAAACGAATGTGCCGAACTGCTCTCCGACTTTTTCCGGGGCCTGCGCGTTCGGATGAAGGAGCGTAAAGCGCTGCGTCAAGCCGAGCAAGCGAAAACCGAAGATGCCGCGGCTTTATCTTCGGCCGGCAGCACTTCCAATCCCGGAAAAGATCCCGACCTTTCCGATCAATAAGCCGTTTTCGCTATTGAACGAGTATCATTCCTTTTTGAGGATCGAATGAACGCCATATGCTTATCTTTATGCAATAAAAAAAGGCGACCCGCCATGGGCCGCCTTTTTGCTTTTTCGAAACATGCCGATTAGTAGTTCATGTTCTCCAGCTCGTCGAGCGTAATCGTATCTGTCGGGATGCCGACTTCAAACGTTTGCGCTTCGTTGACTTTGCTGTAAGTCGACGAACCCGTCAGGGACACTTTACCCGATGTTTCGGATTCCGGATCTTGGAAGTTGACGTCTACCGTCATTTTTTGGTGAACCGGGAATTTATCTTTGTTCAGCGCTGTGTCCAGTTGGAACGTGTTGACCGTCAGATAGTTTTTCAGTTCGTCCAGATCTTGGCTCATTTGCTCATTGTCCGTCGTGCTCAGCTCGGATTTCGCGTCTTGCAGGTCCTGTTCAGTCAGGCCGAGCATTTCGCGGTATTCCGGCGTATCCAGCGTTTCGATTACTTTAGGAAGCGCTACGTTAACCAGCGTCGTGATTGCGTCTTTCACGTTGTCGTTCGTTACTTCGAAACGTACAACGTCTTCAGCCGTCACGCCTTCAGGCAGACCCGCGTCGCCTGCGGCTACTTTTTTGAAGTATGTGCCTTCGTCGAAGCTGTCCAGTACCGCCGCACTCAGATCCGCGCTGAGTTTTTGCGAGTTTTTCGGATCAAGCATCGCGTCATTGAATTCCGCTCCTTGCTCGGCAGCCAGTTCTTGCAGGTCGAATTCGATGAATTTGCCTACGATGTTTTCCGGAAGCGGCAGCAATGCGATGTTCGGTACTTTGATGTACATTTTTTCTTTGGTCATGACCATCGGAAGCTTGATCGTCATTTCCATGTCGCCTTTCAGCTTCACTTCAAGGTTCATTTCCGTTTGCATCGGATCGCCTTGGTATACGGTCTTCACGTTGAATTCCGCGCCCTTCAACATGCTCACCACTTGGTTCACGCTTGTCGTATCCATGCTTGTCGGAGGAACGGTAATCGTCAGCTCGTTGATCGTGAAGTTGCTGTCCATCGAGTACGAAGTCGCGCCCATTGCGCTGTTAACCGATTCTTTCAGCAGGGCTTTAGGCGATTGTTCTACCGCGGCAGCCGGACTTGCCGCGTTGTTGCCGCAACCGGACAGTACAAGCGCGCCGGTCATGACCAAAGCGCCGAAGCTTCCGAATAATTTTTTGTTCATGTTTTTGTTCTCCCCTATTCATTCTGTATAATTTTTTTAAAAATTCCTAATACCCACTTACCCGTTCAACCAATCGATGAAACTTCGTCAGATCGACACATCAAACGTTTCGGACATGCCTAAGTATACGTGAACATTTTTCGAAAAGTTTCAAAATTCTAAAATTGGACACTCCGGCTCACAAAAAATACAGGACCTAAGAACTAAAACATTTCCCAGGTCCTGTATAAATTATCTGTTATTCCGTTATGGGTTAGTGAATATCTTTTTTCTTGAATCGACCGCCTTTGACGTCATGAATGTTGCCGATCGCCAGAAAAGCGTTATCGTCAAACTGATTCACGATCTCTTTGAGTTTGGCTTCTTCAAGGCGCGTAATGACGCAAAAGATCACTTTTTTCGGATCTCCGGTAAATCCGCCCTCGCCTGCCAAGTAAGTCACGCCGCGTCCGAGACGATCCAGAATCGCATTGCCGATATCGTCGATCTGATCGCTGATAATCCACACCGACTTCGATTCGTTCATGCCTTCGATCGTCATGTCGATCATCTTGTAAGCGATGTAGTAGGCAAGAATCGAAAATAACGCTCGGTCCCAACCAAAGACGAAACCTGCGCCCGACAAAATGAACAGATTGACGAACATGACGATCTCGCCGACCGAGAAAGGCGTTTTGCGCGAAACCAAAATTGCGATAATCTCCGTGCCGTCAAGCGAACCGCCGTTGCGGATGACGATACCCGTGCCGACACCGAGAAAAATACCGCCGAATACGAAGGCCAGCAATGTATCCGTGACAAAAGCCTGAACCGGATGCAGCAGTACGGTTCCGATCGAGAGCACGGTAATGCCGAGAAGCGTGGATAACGCAAAAGTCTTGCCGATTTGTTTGTAGCCGATAATCAGGAAAGGGAGGTTTAAAACAAACAGGAAAATACCTAGCTTCCAACCGGTGAGGAAAGAGGCCATAACCGATATGCCGGTGATGCCGCCATCGGTAATTTTATTGGGGACAAGGAACAATTCCAAAGCCACGGCAACGAGGATTGCGCCGAGGATAATAAAGATTGTTCGGATTATAATTTGCCTAACCGTCTTCTTCCCGTGCGCTCTGGGCGCAGAAGGTTTACGGGCAGGGGACGGGACTACGGATTCAGTCATTATTCACGTTCCTTCCGAATGATTTGGTTCTTGCTATAGGGTCCTCTCCTTTGCCGATAAGCTGCACAGTATACGACTGCATACATTTACGTATATTCTAATTATGCCATACTCTTGAGCAAATATGTATAATCTTATAGGCATTTTGCATAAACAAAAAACCGCCCTTCCTTATATAAGGAAAGGCGGTTATGCTTTCGTGTAACGGCATTTCGGAAAACTGCTGCACCCTATAAAAGGCCCGTTCTTGCCTTGCCGCTCGACCAGTTTGCTTTTGCATCTCGGACATATTCCTGCATTTACAAGAGATTCTTTCTCCTCTAGGTTCCGTTTGATGTCGGATACATGCTTTTTGCGTTCTTTAAAGGTATGAATTTTGGGGGACGACAAGGCTTTTTGAACTTGCCGTACCTGTTCATCGGATAATACGGCATCTTTGTACTTCCGAATCGTTGCGGCCAAGTCGGTTGCGTAAACCACGTCCGTCGTCATTTCCTTAAGCTTTAATTCGGCCCTTGCCGTGAACGCGATGATCGAAACGAACGGAATTGTGCCGTCTTGCAAATGTTCTTCAAGCGCCTTGATATGTCCGTAATTCTGTCGAATCGGGCTGTAAAGCCTTTCTTTGCGCCGATAAAGGACTTGCGTCCAATACTCCGACTTCTCGCTGCCCATAATCCAGCCCTTATAGTTCTTTGTCTCGATAACGAATACCCCGTATCTTGAGATTACCACGTGATCAATCTGCGATGTCCTGCCGTTTGCCCGCCGGATCATCAGATCATGCAGCACTTTATATTCTTCGGAATCGAGTTTGCGCAGCTTGCGACGAACGTCGGACTCCCCGATCTTCCCTTTCATTTTGGGAGACTTCAAGACCCGAATCGAAATCAAAATCAGTATAAATGCAACCAGTAAATAGATCATCGCTCAAAAAAACCTCTTTTCCCATATAAATACAATCATTCTCAAAAAAAACGCACCGTACCGTTATAAACGATAAGTGCGTTTCGGTTAAACTCGCCGCAAACACATGCAGCAAGGAAGTTTTAAAACTGGCGGAGAGGATGGGATTCGAACCCATGTGGAGTTGCCCCCTAACGGTTTTCAAGACCGCCCCGTTATGACCGCTTCGGTACCTCTCCAGAGGTATGATACATCTTAAAAGTGCAACATGTATTATTCTACTTCATTATTCGGCTTCATGCAAGACAGAAGTCCGCTCTGCGCGCTTTGAGGCGTCGAGAACGGACTTTATCTTTTTCTTTCTATAATGAAGATATGACGATTACGCTTGCGGCGCGATCACTTTCACTCCGCGCATGTACGGTTGAAGCACTTCGGGAATCACGACGCTGCCGTCTTCCTGTTGGTAGTTTTCCAGAATCGCGGCTACGGTGCGGCCTACGGCCAGACCCGAACCGTTCAGGGTGTGAACGAATTCCGGTTTGCCTTTCGTCTCGCGACGGAAACGGATACCTGCGCGGCGTGCTTGGAAATCTTCGACGTTGGAACACGAGGAGATTTCGCGGTACATGCCGCTCTCCGGCAGCCAGACTTCGAGATCGTATGTTTTCGCCGCGGTGAAGCCCATATCGGCGGTGCACAGCACGATGACGCGGTAAGGCAGGCCGAGCAGTTCCAGCACGCGCTCCGCGTTCGCCGTCATTTGCTCCAGCTCGTCGTAGGAATGATCCGGATGCACGATCTTGATCATTTCGACTTTGTTGAATTGGTGCTGACGGATCAGGCCGCGCGTATCGCGCCCTGCCGAACCCGCTTCGGAACGGAAACAAGCGCTGTACGCGATGTATTTTTTCGGCAAAACGTCGGCTTCGAGAATCTCGTCGCGATGATAGTTCGTAACCGGAACCTCGGCGGTCGGGATCAGATAATACTCCGTATCCTTCAGTTTGAACAGGTCTTCTTCGAACTTCGGCAGTTGACCCGTTCCGTACAAACTATCCTGATTGACGATATACGGAGGCAGCATTTCCTCGTAACCGTGCTCTTCGCTGTGCAGGTCCATCATAAAGTTGATCAAAGCGCGTTCCAGACGGGCTCCGAGTCCTTTATAGAAGGTAAAGCGCGAACCCGTTACTTTGGCAGCCGCTTCAAAATCGAGAATGCCGAGGTTCTGCGCCGTTTCCCAATGGGCTTTCGGCGTAAAATCGAATTCTCGAGGCTCGCCCACGCGGCGAATTTCCACGTTATCGTCTTCCGATGCGCCGACCGGCACTTCGTCATTCGGAATATTCGGAATCGCCATCGTGATCGCGTCGATTTCCGTTTCCAAGCCGCGCACCTCTTCGTCCAATTCCTTGATGCGATCGGATACTTGACGCATTTCGGCGATCAGGTCATCGGCGTTCTCGCGGTTCTTTTTCAACTTTGCGACTTCGCCGGACACGGTGTTCCGACGGTTTTTGAGAATTTCAACTTCCTGAAGCTTCTCGCGGCGTGCGCCGTCGAGGCTCGGGAAATTAGCGATCAGATCTTCGGATTTACCACGGTTCGCAAGCGCCTGCTTGACCCGATCGTAGTCGTTTCTAAGTATTTTCACATCCAGCACGGGAGCTTCATCCTTTCGATTCTCCGGTCTTGGACTGACGCACCATCTGTGTGAAATATTCGTGCAGTCGGTAGTCGTCGGTCAATTCCGGATGAAATGACGACACGAGAAGATGCCCTTCCCGAGCCGTTACCATTTCTCCATTATAAACCGCCAGCACTTCGACGTCTGCACCGATTTCGCGAATTAACGGCGCACGTATAAAAACAGCTCGAACCGGCTGCTCGATTCCGGTGATCGGCAGGTCGATTTCGAAACTTTCACGTTGGCGTCCGAACGCGTTGCGAGCCACCGTCATGTCCATCAGGCCCAGATGCGGCTCTTCCTGTCCTTCGATGTTTTTCGCAAGCACGATCAGTCCGGCGCATGTGCCGAAGATCGGCTTGCCCGCATCCGAAAATTCCCGAACACGTTCGATAAAGCCGTATTTTCGCATTAACTTGCCGATCGTCGTGCTTTCGCCGCCGGGAATCACCAGACCGTCCAATTCGTCGAGCTGCTCCGTTTTTTTCACCGCAACCGCTTCGGCACCCGCCTGTTCCAAACTACGAATATGTTCGGAAACGGCGCCCTGGAGAGCCAGGACGCCGATTTTGAGAGATTGAGTTGTCATATTCCGTTTACCAGCCGCGATCCTGCATGCGTTCCGACGGAGCGAGCTGCTTGATATCGATGCCTTTCATCGGCGCGCCCAGATCTTTCGACACTTCGGCAATCAGGCGATAGTCGTCGTAATGCGTCGTCGCTTCCACGATGGCACGCGCAAACTTTTCCGGATTATCCGATTTGAAAATGCCCGAGCCGACAAACACGCCGTCCGCGCCGAGGTGCATCATCAGTGCCGCGTCGGCCGGAGTCGCTACGCCGCCCGCCGCGAAGTTCACGACCGGAAGTTTGCCTGTCTCATGGATGCCCAGCAGGATTTCGTAAGAAACGCCCAGGTTTTTCGCTTCGGCGTACAGTTCGTCTTTCGACAGATTGCGCACTTTGCGAATTTGTCCGTTGATCAGACGCATATGACGAACGGCTTCGACGATATTTCCGGTTCCCGGCTCGCCTTTGGTCCGAAGCATGGAAGCTCCTTCGCCGATCCGGCGCAGCGCTTCTCCCAGATCTTTGGCTCCGCAGACAAAAGGAATGGTGAATTCATGCTTGTCGATATGATACACTTCGTCGGCCGGCGTCAGCACTTCGCTCTCATCGATATAATCCACGCCGAGCGACTCCAGCACTTTGGCTTCCACGTAATGCCCGATCCGCGCTTTGGCCATGACCGGAATCGAAACGACTTTCATGACTTCTTCGACGATCGTCGGATCGGCCATGCGGGCCACGCCGCCTGCTGCCCGAATATCGGACGGAACGCGCTCAAGCGCCATCACGGCCGTCGCGCCCGCCGCTTCGGCGATTTTGGCCTGTTCAGCGTTCATGACGTCCATAATGACGCCGCCTTTTTGCATTTCCGCCATTCCTCTTTTGACGCGCGATGTTCCTGCTTCCATGGTCATAGCCCCCTGTGTTCTCCGAATTTTCGGAACTTCTTAAGGCCTGATTCTATAGAAGCAGGTACCGTTTTACAATGGATTTACCGTAACTTAGAACAGGTTTTTGATGCCTTCGAACAGGTCGGAGAAGAATCCGCCGATCGCTCTCATCAATTGCTTGAACCAACCTGCTTTTTCGACATCCGCGGAAGCAATCAAATCGACCGTTTTCGTCTGTGCTTCAGCCATGCCTGCGGCTTGGTAGGTATACGTGGCCGTACCGACTTTATCTCCTTTGGCAATCGGAGCTTCCAGTCCGGCTTCGAGGCTGCTTTGCATTTTCAGACCGCTCGCATCCGCGCCTTTAGGCACGACGAAGCTGATCGCTCCCGCCGTCTCGTAAGCTACGGACTCTTCTTTGCCTTTGGCTACCGCTACGGGCTCTTCGCCTTCGACGGCTTTATTGGCTGCGACCATTTCTTTGATCTCGAAGTTGTTGAAGCCGTAATCCAGCACTTTTCGGGTCTCGACGAAGCGCGAACCTTGGTCGTTGACGTCCGTGCCCATCACGACGCTGATCAGGCGCATGCCGTCGCGAACGGCCGTACCGGTAAAGTTGTTGCCCGCCGCGTTGGTGTGACCCGTTTTCAAACCGTCCAGTCCTTCATAAGCGTAGGCTTTGAAGTTCGGCACCGATGCGTTGGCCTCGAGCATCCAGTCGAGATTTTCGATTCTGCCGCTGTCGCCCGGACGGAACTGATACGATTGCAGCGTGGTGAACTCGTTGAAATCCGGATGATCCGTCACGATGTATTTCGCCAGAATCGCGGCGTCCATGGCGGACATCACGGTTTCTTTGCCGTCGGCAGGTTGAGTACCTTGCGGCATATCGGCAATATCCAGACCTGTCGAGTTGGCAAAATGAGCGGTGGTCATGCCCATGCGCTTCGCCTCGCTGTTCATCATCTTGACGAATTCCATCTCGGTCGGCGCGACGGTTTCGGCCAAAGCGACGGTCGCGTCGTTGGCGGAGCCGATCGCCATCGCGATATACAGATCCTTAACGGTATGTTGGTCGCCTTGGGCCAAGAATACGCGCGAGCCCACTTGGGCAGCGGCATTCGCGCTGGTCGTGACGACGTCGTCCCAATTCAGTTTCCCTTGCTTGACCTGCTCGGCGACGATATATTCGGTCATCATCTTGGTCATGCTCGCCGGAGGCAATGCCGTCTCGGCATCCAGGGACAGAATGACCTCGCCCGTGGTCGGCTCAAGCAGTACAGCCGACTTTACGGCGAGATTGAGGCTTTCGACGGTCGGAATGGCTTTTGGAGCGGTTGCGGCCGGAGTCGCGGCGTCTTTGGTTTCGGTCGTTGTCGTTTGAGTGGTTGGTTCTGCTGCCGCGCTGGCCAGGTTGGCCGGAACGACGGACAGGCAGAGCATATGGATAAGCAGAACGGAAGCGGCGCTTCGTTTCAGGAATTTCGGCTGAGCGAACCGGTTCTTTTCGACTTTGCTTTTATAAGTAGAGGTCATGCGTTTCAATGGATAAGTACTCCCCTCGTGCTGAGTTTCTGGCATACTCCCTTAGTCTACCACAGGGTGATGTGGCGTGTCTTCCTGTGCGGCGGCTGAACTGTTACTTGTATTCGATGGTGAGGCGGCTGCGGGGGAAATTCGTTTCGGTCGCGTGTTGCATTTGGGAAGCTGGATTGGATTTCTATAAGGGCGCTTCCCAAATGCAAAGGCGAACGCTAACGCTCCTACACTGAATTTCCCCCTCCGCCTAGGCTCGACGCTCGGGAGAGCTTTTTGGGAAAAGGGCGGCGCGGCTATTTGGCCGGGTCGCTGAGCTGGATTCATCTCGTTCAAGGTTCAAGAACCAAAAAAACGCGGGAGCGGAGAGTTTCCGCGCGCCGCGTTCGAATTGCATTAAAAAGATGAATATCCCTGCATAAATCCCGAGAGCGAGAAAGTAAAAGCTTACACCGAATAGTTCGGGGCTTCTTTGGTGATTTGGACGTCGTGGGGGTGGCTTTCGCGCAAGCCTGCGCCGGTGATGCGGACGAATTGGGTATCGTTGCGCAGCACGTCGAGGTCCGAAGCTCCGCAGTAGCCCATGCCCGAGCGGAGACCGCCGACGAGTTGGTTGATGGTGTCGGACAAAGCGCCTTTGTAAGCGACGCGGCCTTCGATGCCTTCCGGTACCAGCTTTTTGTCGTCGTCCTGGAAGTAACGGTCTTTGCTGCCCTGCTTCATGGCCGCGATCGAGCCCATGCCGCGGTAGACTTTGAAACGGCGGCCTTGGTAGATCTCCGATTCGCCCGGGCTTTCTTCGGTTCCCGCGAACATGCTGCCCAGCATGACGGCGTGCGCGCCGGCCGCGATCGCTTTGGTGATTTCGCCGGAATATTTGATGCCGCCGTCGGCGATGATCGGAATGCCGTATTCGCGAGCGACGGTTGCGCAATCGTAGATTGCCGTGATTTGCGGCACGCCGATACCGGCGATAACGCGGGTGGTACAGATGGAGCCCGGACCGATGCCGACTTTAACGACCGAAGCGCCGGCTTCGATCAGGTCGCGGGTCGCTTCGCCTGTCGCGACGTTGCCCGCGATGATGGTCAGTTCCGGATAACGGGCGCGGATGTTGCGAACCGCGTCGATGATGTTGATATGGTGACCGTGCGCCGAGTCGACTACGATGACGTCAACGCCCGCAGTCACCAGCGCATCGATACGCTCGATCGCATCGCTGGATACGCCGACGGCCGCGCCGACGAGCAAACGCCCTTGCGAATCTTTCGCCGCGTTCGGGAATTGGATCGCTTTTTCGATGTCTTTAATGGTAATCAGACCTTTGAGAACGTTGTTCTCGTCGACCAACGGCAGCTTCTCGATCTTGTGCTGCTGCAGGAGGCCTTCCGCTTCGCGCAGCGTCGTGCCGACAGGAGCCGTCACGAGACTTTCCTGCGTCATGACTTCTTTGATCGCGATGCTGTAATCATGAACGAAACGCAGGTCGCGGTTCGTCAGGATGCCGACCAGCTTCTCGTCTTCGTCGACGATCGGAACGCCGGATATCCGATACTTGCCCATAAGGACCTCTGCATCGGAGACAAGATGATCGGGGCTCAAGAAGAACGGATTGGTAATAACGCCGTTTTCGGAACGCTTTACGCGGTTGACTTCGTCCGCCTGCTTCTCGACCGACATATTTTTATGAATGATACCGATGCCGCCTTCGCGCGCGATGGCGATCGCCAATACCGCTTCGGTTACCGTATCCATGCCGGCACTGATCAACGGAATGTTCAACTGTACCTTTTCGCTCAATTTCGTGGACACGCTGACTTCCTTTGGCAGAACTTCCGACTTTCTCGGAACCAGCAGCACGTCGTCGAACGTCAGACCTTCTTTTTCAAACTTGCTATTCCACACCCGATTTTGCCTCCTTTTTTATCTTGTCCTAACCGCCGTTTTTTCCTTATATGGAAAGCTGAAAGGGCTTTTCTGAAAATATATTATTGCAATCTTAGCAAAGGGGGTATGGGCTGTCAAGGTGAAAAAACAGGCGTTCTTCCGCGATTTCCAACCGGATGGAAGAGCAGGAACACTGTCCGCTCAGCATGGACAATCGATCCTGTTTTGAAACGTTCTCTTCATTAATAAGCATACGCGAATTGATCCGAGCGCACCCTTATTCAGAAACACGGCTAGTACTTTGTCAAAGCTAAAAGTAAGGGTACTACCGTCATTGATTAAGGCTTAACGCGAAGGATCTTTTTTCAAAAAGTAATCACTGCCCGAAATCCCCGCAAATTTTCATCCTCTACACTATTAAACATTATAACGTTATATTGTTTTTTCGAAAAAGCGATGGTATCTTGAAATGGAGACTCCTACCAGAAAGCAGGTGCGCCATGAAGCAAGATTTTGTGCTGCGGCATGTTCGGTTCCCGGACGATCGGATCGCAGACCTGAGGATTCAGAACGGCCGGATTGCGAGTCTGCATGATCCGGGCACGGCAAGCGGCGGAGACGCCCTCGATTGCGAAGGCTTGTACGTATCCAGCGGTTGGATCGACATGCATGTGCATGCGTTCCCCGAGTTTGAGCCGTACGGCGATTCCGTCGACGCGATCGGCGTGGATTGCGGCTGCACGACCATCGTCGACGCGGGAAGCTGCGGTGCGGATCGGATCGGCGAACTTGCAGCAAGTCGCGCGAACAGCCTCACCCGATTATTCGCTTTCCTTAATGTATCGCGTATCGGCCTCCAACGAACCGACGAGCTGTCACGGCTGGAATGGATACATCGGGAAGCGCTGCTTCGAGCCGTCCGCGAGCATTCCGACTTTATCGTAGGGTTAAAAGCAAGAATCAGCAGCAGCGTCGTAGGGGGCAACGGCATAGAGCCTTTACGGCTTGCCGTAGATTTGAGCGAGGAAACCGGACTGCCCATCATGACGCATATCGGTTCCGCTCCGCCTGCCATCGAAGACGTGATCGCCCTGCTGCGAAAAGGCGATATCGTCACGCATTACCTGAACGGCAAAGCCAACAACCTGTTCGATCATGAAGGTTCTCCCCTGCCTGTGCTGACGGACGCGATCAAGCGCGGAGTTAAGCTGGACGTCGGCCACGGCACCGCCAGTTTTGCTTTTCGAACAGCCGATCAAGCGCAGGGCGCGGGAATCGCGTTCGACACCATCAGCACCGATATTTATCGCGGCAACCGTCTGAACGGGCCCGTTTACGGGATGGCGAACGTATTGACCAAATTCCTTACGCTCGGCTACCCGCTGTCAGAGGTCATCGACGCGGTTACCTCCCGCCCTGCCGCTTGGCTGAAGCGCCCCGAACTCGGTCGGATTCAGGCGGGCGATCCCGCCAACTTAACTTTGTTTTCCATTAAAAATACGCCGTCTGTCCTCACCGATTCGCAAGGCTTCACCCGCACATCGACACAAACTATCCAAGCTGAAGGAGTGGTTATCCATGGCAAGTACCTTGCATGCCAAATACGGGCTTAAACGCGTTATCAACGCCAGCGGAAGAATGAGTATTCTCGGCGTGTCCGCACCAAGCGATACCGTGATGGACGCAATGCGCATCGGCGGTCAAAGCTATGTCGAGATCGCGGATCTTGTCGGCAAAGCAGGCGATCGGATCGCAAACCAAATCGGCTTCGAATCGGCGCTTGTCGTCAACTCGGCATCCAGCGGCATCGCTCTCTCCGTCGCGGGCATCGTGACGGAAGGCGATCGCGGCCGCAGCGTGCGCCTTCACCAATCCCCTATTCTCAAAAACGAGATCGTAATACTCAAAGGACATAATGTTCAATACGGCGCTCCGGTCGAAACGATGGTCTATCTCGGCGGCGGCCGGATCGTCGAAGCCGGTTACGCCAACGAAGGCACCGTCCGCCAGATCGAAGAAGCCGTTACCGAGCGCACCGCCGCCCTTTTATACGTCAAATCCCATCACGCCGTGCAAAAAAACATGGCTTCCGTCGAAGAAACGTGGGCGCTGGCGCAAAAACTACTTCTTCCCCTAATCGTCGACGCGGCGGCCGAGGAGGATTTGCAGCGGTATGCGTCGTGCTCCGACCTTGTCATTTTCAGCGGCTCGAAAGCGATCGAAGGCCCGACCTCCGGTATCGTAGCGGGCAAACGAACACTTATCGAGCAGGTCAAAGTCCAACTGCACGGCATCGGGCGCAGCATGAAGGTCGGCAAAGAAACAACATTCGGTCTGCTGCAAGCGTTGGATGAATATCTGGATAAAAAAGACACCAGCGAGCAGGAACGCGAAGCGCTGAACGCACTGCTGCCGCTCGGCGAACTGGACGGCGTAACGGTGAGCATCGTGCAGGACGAAGCCGGACGCGCCATTTACCGGGCTCGCATCAAGATCGATCCGATGCTCGCCGGAACCGACGCGGTGCAAACGGTAGACGGTCTGCAAAACGGCGAAATCGCCGTATACACGCGGGACTACGGGGCGCGGCAAGGCTATTTCGATATCGATCCGAGACCGCTGCTGGGCGACGATATGCAGGTGATCGAACGCAGACTGCGCGAACTTTTGCTTTTAAAAGGAGGAAATTAAACCATGACCACTCATATCCAAACTACCGAAGCTCCGATCCTTAAACGCCTCTATAACGGCCGCGCGGCGCTCAATGTATTGGCGGGCAGCGTGCAAAACGCAAAAGACGTATTCGAAGCGGCCGAAGGCCATGTGCTGGTCGGCGTACTGTCCAAAGCGTACGACACGGTACCCGAAGCGGTCGACGCGATGCGCGAATACGGACGCGGAATCGAAGACGCCGTATCGATCGGGCTCGGCGCGGGCGACAACCGTCAAGCGCAGGTGGTGGCCGAGATCGCGCGTCACTACGCAGGCAGCCATATCAATCAGGTGTTTCCGTCGGTCGGCGCGACCTCTGCGAATCTGGAAGGAACGCCGGGCTGGATCAACGCGCTCGTCTCTCCTTCCGGCAAGCCGGGCTACGTGAACCTGTCCACCGGACCGTTCAGCGCGGCGGCATCGGATCATGCGGTCGTTCCCGTCAAAGCCGCGATCGCGCTCGTTCGGGACATGGGCGGCAGCGCGCTGAAATATTTCCCGATGAAAGGACTGTCGCTCGAAGCCGAGTATCGTGCGGTTGCGGAAGCGTGCGGCGAAGAAAACTTCGCGCTCGAACCGACCGGCGGCATCGACAAAAAAAACTTCGGTCCGATCCTGCAAATCGCGCTCGAAGCCGGCGTGCCGCAGGTCATCCCCCACGTCTACTCCTCGATCATCGATTCGGCAAGCGGCGATACGATCGTGACCGACGTGAGCGAACTGCTGGAGGTCATGAAAAAGCTGGTCGATCGCCATGCCTAAAACGGTAGCGGCGTTCGGCGAGGTGATGATGCGGCTGGAGGCTCCCGGTCTTCGGCTGTTGTCGCAAACGGATACGCTGCAAGTCTCGTATTCCGGCAGCGGCGTCAACGTGCTGTCGGCGCTGTCTCGGTTCGGCCACCGGGTACTGCCCGTGACGACGCTGCCGGACAACCCGATCGGCGACGCGGCGGAAGCCAATCTGCGCAAGCTGGGGCTGCTGCCCGATTTCGTTCGCAGGGACGGCTTGCATCTGGGCATGTATTTTCTCGAAGCGGGGTTCGGGGCGCGTCCCAGCCGGGTCACTTACTCCAACCGTCCGCAAAGCAGCTTCAATACCGCCGCCGAAGGCATCTATCCGTTTGCCGATATCGCAAGTTCGGTCGACGCCGTACATTTTTGCGGCATCTCGCTTGCCATGAACGACACGGTGCGGCGCAATGCGCTGGCTTTCGCGGAAGCGGTGAAGGCAGCGGGAAAAACCGTCATCTTCGATTGCAACTACCGTCCTGCGCTCTGGGGCGAAGACGGATATGCGATTGCGCGTCCGTGGTATGAAAAAATGCTGCATTTGGCCGATATCGTGTGCATGAACGAAAACGACGCCATTCATGTTCTCGGACTGCCGGCTTCTTCGACGGAGCGGCTGCATCAGCTTCAAGAGTTGATTCCTTCCGTGGCCAAGACGTATAATATCGCGACAATCGCCGGAACCCATCGTCACATCGAAGCGGACGGTCGGCACTCTCTGCTGGGCTATCTGCATACCGGAGACGCGTTTTATTTTTCCGATCCGTTGACGTTTCCCGTATACGACCGAATCGGCGCGGGCGACGCGTATGCGAGCGGGATTATCCACGGGCAGCTATCGGAGTTCGCTCCGGAGCAGACGGTCCGGTTCGCGTCCGCCGCTTCCATGCTGGCGCATACGATCGCGGGCGATACGCCGTTTTCGTCGGAGGCGCAAATTTTCCGGGCCATGATGGAAGGAATCGGCGATATAGAAAGGTAGGAAACCTTATGGCGACAAGCCGCACCAAACAACCGCTGTACCTCAAAATTCACGGCATTCTCAAAGATCGCATTTTACACGGCCAATATCCGCTCGACTCGTATTTGCCGCCGGAGCCGAAGTTGGAAGAAGAATTCGCGGTCAGCAAGATTACGGTTCGCAATGCGGTCAAGTTGCTCGTTCAGGAAGGGTATTTGGAGACGAGCAGCGGAAAAGGCACGCGCGTCGTCCGCAATACCTCAACCTCCAAACTCTCTACCTGGAAACGATTCACGGAGATTCTGGTCGAGGAAGGCCATCGGATCGGCAAACAGCTGCTGCATGCGGAAATCATTCGTACCGGCGCGGAAGGCCGGCTGCGGGAGTTGTTCGGCGAATCGTGTTTGCGAATCGAACGGCTTTATACGCTGGACGACGTGCCGTATATCCATTACACGCATTATTTGCCTGCACGCGCGGAGGACCCGACGGAGTCGGGGCTTCAAGGACAATCGCTGTACGGCTGGCTGGAGGAGCAGGGAATCGCGATCGCGCGGATGCGCGACGAATTTTCGGTCGGATCGCCGGACGTCGGGATCGCCGATTCGCTCGGGATTCCGCCGGGGACGCCTCTGCTTAAAAGGTTGCGATTTGCTTACGATGAGCAGGGTCGGGCCGCGGAGTGCAGCGAAGGGTATTATCGGGCGGGGATGCATCCGTATGTCGTGAATTATGAAGTGTGAGGGTGGAGCGCATGGGAGACGCCGCGAGCCGGTTTCGACCTGCGCTTCGTTGTCCTTTCAAGGGCAAAGGCGCTTCGGTTCGAAACCGGCTCGCGGCTGGGCCATGCGCGGGGAGGTAGGTAAGGGAAAAGAGAAAAAAGCAAAGCAAAAGAGAAAGGACTAAGGTTTGTTGGAGTTGGTTTAAGGGATTAGAGCGGGCTGGGATTTGGCAGGTGTGGAGATTGCTTTTTTGTCAATGTAGCTTCGGGATTAGGGTGTCGGAAGGTTGTAGGTTGCTTTTTAGGACATGTAAGGTGTGGATGTTCGATGTATAGTTGCAGATTATACAAGATTTTCGGTTCAAAAAGGCTCGTAAGCTTGTTGGAGTTGTAGAGAATGCAACATTATGGGGTACTATTGTGCTTTTGAAACGATAAATGGAGTGGAATGTTGTAGATTTTGCAATTTGGACGGGTAAGATTGGCTTTTTGGAGCAGTAATCTTGCAAAAAGTACAACTTGGCGGCTCGACTGCGTGAAGCGAGGTAGCTATTTTTCGAAAACGATGCTTGATGGAGTCCGTCGTGCGTCTTTTTGGATCGAACTCGGCGAATTAAAGGGGCTGCTCCACGCAGAGATTGTCGATCAGGCCGCATATCTCGGAAAAAGAAAACCACGACTTCCCTTGATGCGGGAAGCGTGGTTTTTTAGTTTGCTCGAATCAGACCAAGCCTTTCTCCATCGCTTTCACGACCAACGTCGCGAACAGGCTGTTGGACCAGGCGAACCATTCGCGGGAGAAGTCGCTCGGGTCGTCGGGGTGGAAGCCTTCGTGCATGTAGCCCGTTCCGGCGTCGGTGGCGAGCAGGGTTTCGATCAGGTCTTTGATTTCCTGGTCGTCTTCGGATGTCAGGCCCTGCATGGACAGCGCCATATGCCAGACGTAGCCGCCCGGGGTATGCGGGCTGCCGATGCCTTTGGCATGCTTGCCTTCGAAATAGAACGGGTTATCGAAGCTCAGCGCGAAACGGCGGGTGTTTTGGTAGATTGGATCGTCGGTGCCGACGTAGCCGATGTACGGAATCGACAGCAAACCCGGCGTTCCGGCGTCGTCCATCAGCGAGAAGTTGCCGTAGCCGTCGGTTTCGAACGCATAGATTTTGCCGTGCTTCGGATGGTCGACGATGCCGTAGCGCTGGATGCCGAAGTTGATTTCTTTGATCAGTTTCGCGGCGCGTCCGGCCAGCTCCACATCTTGGTAGATGTCGGATGCGATCCGTTCGATATGGCCGAGGATCACGACCGCGAACATGTTGGCCGGGATGTTGTAGCCGAATTCGCATGCGTCGTCGCTGGAGCGGAAGCCGGACCAACTCATGCCGGTGTAGTTGGTCGGCATGCCACGTCCGTCATTGTACAGCGTCTCGGTGTCCTGTTTCGTATCGCGGCGGAAGAAATACGGCGATTTCTCGTCATGCCGCTGCTCGGTGGCGATCACGCGCACGACGCTGCTGAGCGCCCGGTAACAATCGTCGTCGAACATGGAGGTACGGCCCGTTTCCTGCCAGTATTGCGCCAGCAGCTGTACCGGGAAGCACAACGAATCCAGCTCATACTTGCGTTCCCACATCCAAGGACTTAATTCGCAATCGTCGGAATCGCGGTAATGCCGTCCGTTTGCCGTTTCGTTGAACGCGTTCGTGTACGGATCGATATTGATGTAAAAAAGCTGCCGCGCGATCAGTCCTTCGATGATGCGCTGCAAGTCGGCATCATCTTTGGCTAGCGGGATATAATGGCGTACCTGCTCGACCGAGTCTCTCAGCCACATGGCCGGAATATCGCCGGTATAGACGAAGGTCGTGCCGTCATCCAGCAGTTTGGTCGTCGTTTCCAGCGTATTCGGGAAACAGTTGCGGAAAACTTGCTGAAGCTTGGGATGATGCGCGAGTCTCTTGTCGGTTTCTTCGAGGTAACGCTCGACCGCGGCAGGTAGAGTTTTTGTCGTGTTCATGGATAACGCCTCCTGTTGGAACGTAGTAAAAAATATCGGATCGCTTGCGTACGGTCCGCTCGCCCACTCTTCTTTCGATCGACATGAAACGAATGAACAAAAGCGAGTTGGACGAACGTTCGCGTTGAACATGCTTTTTATAGAAAGAAAATTCAGTAGTGATCGAAAGCGATCAAGCAGACGATTGCGATTCGCTTTTTAAGCGTTCGGCGTTGTGTCCGGCTGAACCGCCAGCGCGAACGTCACGATTTTGGCCGGGCTGACGGGTACCCGTATAGCTTGCTGTTCTTGTCGCCGGATAGTTTCCGTTACCGCACCGCGCCGTTCCAAAATATCGCTCTCGTATACGGCATCCGCCGCAAACTTCGGCTCGAACGCAAGCTGCGCGTCTTCTCCAGACAGATTATACCAACGCACGATCACGTCGCCTTTTTCTTCCGATTGCTTAAACGCGGACAGTGCCAGCTTTTCGCCGCTCCATGTCAACGCTCGGTATTCCGCGGGAAGCGTGCCGGACTGCATCTTGAGCGGTTGGCTGAACCACGGCGTCTGATACTGATAAGCTTGAGCGAACGCGCCGGAATCGATCGCATTGCCGGCATGCGGATACACGGCGTATTCCAGCGTATGCTCGCCGATGCACTGCGCTTCCGGCGTCGGGAATACGCCCCAGTCGCCCATCTCCGATACGCTGCGCAGCAGCGTGACCGCGATCGTGCCGCAGCCGTCTTGCAGCACCTCGTATTCGTTCAAGCCTTTGTTGGCGACGGTCAGCCCATGCGTACCGTCGGACAGACTGACGAAAGCCTGCTGATGCTGGGCGTTGCTCGGGTTGATCCATTCCGGTGCCGGAACGATATTGCGCTCGGCGGCTTCGAAGATCGAATCGGCCAGCACGGTCTGCGTCTGCAAGCCGGTCGGCAGCAGCACCCGCAGCCGATGATCGCGCGCTTGGTTGTTGAGCGTCACGGACACTTGAACGCCTTTTCCCGATGCTTCCAGCGAAACGCGGGTGGTCAGCTTCAGCGTCACCGTATCCGTCGAACGGCCGGATCGGCGTTTAAGGAACGGCACGAGACGCCGCTTTTCGTCTTCGAACAAATCTTCGGCCGATGCCGGGATCTCCCACTCGTGCACGATCTCGTAGGTGACCCGGTACGGTTGGTCTTCGACAAGCGTAATGGCAGCGCTCAGCCCGCGCGTCGTCAGCATTTCGTCGCCCTCAGGCTGGCGGAATACGTACTCGTTGCCGATATCCCCGCAGTCGTCATACACGCCGAGCCCTTCGAAGGTACGCCCTGTTGTTTTGTCCGTGAGGGAGTAGGAACCGTCGTCCGCGAAGCGGACGGCGAGAACTTGATTTTCCATGCCATAAGGCGTGGAGACGACTTCTTCGATCGAAGACGATTTTTCAAGTTGATCCGCCTGTTCTTGAAGCGCTTTTTCGCCGTTTCGAGAAACAGCCGCTTCATAATCCGTTCCTCTTCCTTCTTCCTCCGGCACCCACGCATACAGCTTGTATCCCAACGCCGGCACGTTTTGCGCTTCGAACGTCAGTCGGAACGTCCGCGCCATATACGGCACGCGGAAACCGTCGTCCGGCAGATCGTAGCCGAACTGCGCGCCCAGGTCCTCGATCTTGGCCGGAATCTGTCGCCCTTCCGTATCGATCACCCGGCCCGGACCGATCTTCAGCGCATCCAGCTTGTCCGCGATGCCTTGCGGCGACGGCCCTTCTTTGAAGTTGATCCGTACCGCCTGCACGTCGACAGTTACGACGCCGCCGCGATCCCAACCCGTCGTATTGAAAAAGGCTGCGGGACGCGCGTTTTCCGGCCATGCCGCGATATCGTCCGTGCCGATCCGCGAACCGATCGCCGACAAGCTTTCCGCGATCAGCGCTTCGGCCATATGGCGGCTTTTATCGAACCGTCCGATCATCTCGCGATGGATCTCGTCGACGCCGCATCCGCAGATGCTGTCGTGCGGATGGTTTTGCATCAGCGTTTTCCAAGCGTAGGCCAGAGGTTCGTGCGGATACTTGTGCCCGGCCGTCAGGTTCGCGATCGCGGCCAACGGCTCGGCTCCTTTTTCCAGCAGCGTCTGTCCGACCTGGTTCATCTGCTTCAGGTAAACCCGCGCCGATGCCGTATTGACCAGCGTCCCCCAACCGTCCGTCCGCGTGCTGCGCAGTTCGCCGTGCACGGTCACCCAATCGTCCGACGGATGTTTCCCGAGCGCTGCCAGGTAACTGTCGAACGTCGCATGCACGAAGTCCACGTCCGGGTACAGCGTCTTCGCCGTCTCGATCGCGTCGCCCAGATCTTTTTGAATCGGCTGATGGTCGCATCCGTTCATGTACAGCAGCTCCGGGGTCGACGCGTACTTTTCCGCATCGGCCAGCTTTTTGTCCCAATACCTTTTCGCTTCCTCCGGGTCGACCGGAATTTCGTTGCCGTTGCTGTACCAGTTGGCGAACAGCACCCCGACCACGCTCGATCCGTCCGGCGATTCCCAGACCATCTCCGAATACGGGGATTCGTATTCGCCCGGCGCGTCGACGACCACGTTGTCGAAGCCGGTCGGCTTGACGCCGCGTCCGAACACCGCCGCTTCGATGCCCGCCTGCTTCAGCATCTGCGGCGCCTGCCCCATATTGCCGAAAGAGTCCGGGAAATAGCCCAGCTTCGATACCGGACCCCAACGCGCGGCTTCTTGATGACCGATCAGCAGGTTGCGCACGTTCGCTTCCGAGCTGGTCAAAAATTCGTCCTGCAGCACGTACCACGGACCGACGATGATTTTGCCCTGCTCGATCAGTCTCGCCAATCGTTCTTTTCCGTCCGGATAAACTTGCAGATAGTCGTCGATCATGATCGTCTGCCCGTCGAGGTGAAAATATCGGTAACGCTCGTCCTGTTCCAGCGTATCCATCAGTTCGTTCATCAAGCTCGTCAGACGCAAATGATGCGATTCGTAAGGCAGATACCATTCCCGGTCCCAGTGGGTGTGGGAGATGATATGCGCGGTTTTCCGTTTCATGCCCAATGTCCTCCTTCGCCTTGCTCAGGTTCGGAATCATGTTGGCATACCTGCGGCGTAAGCGCAATATGTGGAATTTCCGCCGTTTTTTCAAGCACATATTCCACATAGTTCCGGCAAAAGAAAAGCTGACATACCGATTGTCTTTGCTTGCTGCAAACCGCTCTGCTGCGCCATTTGTCAGGTTTTTAAGAATGACAATGCGCAATCGACATATTTACGGCGTCAGTCAGGCTTCGTTAAGATTCGAATTGTAAGCGCTGCGCATTTTGGATAAACAAGTCGAGCGCGACGCGTGTGTTTACACTTGAGGCTCTCCGGCAAAACGGCAGAAAAGCCTTACGTTTAAACACGCGCCTATAGAAGGGAGGAAACGAAATGAAGGCGTCCAAGTCATCCGCAACCGCCGAGCTGCCGCTCCTGAAAAAAAGCTCGAAGCGGGCGAAAATTTTAGCGAACTGGGAACTGTACCTCTTTATGCTCCCGGCGCTCCTGTACTTTTTGATCTTTCATTATTTCCCGATGTACGGCATTCAGATCGCTTTCAAAAACTTCGTTCCGTCCATGGGCGTTACCGGAAGTCCCTGGGTCGGATTCGACCATTTCGAACGTTTCTTCAATTCTTATTACTTCTGGGATCTGCTGTGGAACACGTTCAGCATCAGTTTCTACGAGCTGGCGATCGGCTTCCCGCTTCCGATTATTTTAGCTCTCGCGTTTAACGAAATTCGAAGCGGCAAGTTCAAAAAGACGGTGCAGACGGTCACCTACGCGCCGCACTTTATCTCCGTCGTCGTCATGGCCGGCATGATCATCACCTTCCTGTCGCCGAGCAACGGCATGATCGTCATGCTGATCGAGGCGCTGGGCTTCAACGCTCCGCAATTCCTGACCGATCCGGCCTGGTTCAAAACGATGTACGTCCTGTCCGGCGTGTGGCAAAGTACCGGCTGGGGCACGATCATCTACCTCGCCGCGCTGTCGGGCGTCGATCCGCAGCTGCACGAAGCCGCGATCGTCGACGGAGCAAGCCGCTTCAAGCGCGTGCTGCATATCAATCTGCCGACCATTTTGCCGACGATCACGATCATGCTCATCTTGAACATGGGCAATATCCTGACCGTCGGGTACGAAAAAATCCTGCTGCTGCAAAACTCGCTCAACCTGGAAGCGTCCGACGTCATCTCCACCTACGTCTACCGCGCCGGTCTGGTCGATGCCCAGTACAGCTTCTCGACCGCGGTCGGTTTGTTCAACTCGGTCATCAACGTCATCCTGCTGGTTCTGGTCAATTGGATTGCCAGACGTACCAGCTCAAACAGTCTGTGGTAAGGAGGGGTTGTCATGGTTAAATCGATGCAAGAATCGAAAGGCGACAAAATGTTCCTGCTCGGCACGTACGTTTACCTGTGCATGGCCCTGGTCGTCGTGCTGTATCCGCTCATCTATATCCTCAGCGCGTCGATCAGCAGTCCGCAGGCGGTCAACTCCGGGCAGATGTGGCTGTTCCCGAAAGACATCACCTGGGCCGGGTACGAGCTGGTGTTCAACAATCCGAAGATCTGGAACGGTTATCTGAACACGATCATCTACACGGTGGTCGGCACTCTGCTCAACCTGGCCGTCACGCTGCCCGCCGCGTATGCGCTCAGCCGTTCCGACTTCGTCGGCCGCAACTGGTTCATGGGCTTTATCCTGCTGACGATGTTTTTCAGCGGCGGCCTCGTTCCGACGTATCTGGTGGTCAAAAACCTCGGCCTGATCGATACGATGGGCGCGCTGATCCTTCCGGTCGCCGCTTCCGTCTGGAATATCGTGGTGGCGCGTACCTTTTTCCAATCGACGATTCCGAAAGAACTTCAGGAAGCCGCGCATATCGACGGCTGCACGAATATCAAGCTGTTCTGGAAAATCGTGCTGCCGCTGTCGGCGCCGATCATCGCGGTCATGGCTTTGTTTTACGGCGTCGGGCATTGGAACAGTTATTTCTCCTCGCTGATCTACCTGAACAGCGAATCCAAATATCCGCTGCAAATGGTGCTGCGTCAAATTCTCGTGCTTCAGGAAATGTCGGCGGAAATGAACGGAGCGGGCGTCAGCGGAGAAGTCGCCCAGGCAATGAACTCCAAAGCCGAAACGGCTTCCCTGATCAAATACGGCGTCATCGTCGTCTCCACGCTTCCGATCATCGCCGTGTATCCGTTCCTGCAGCGTTATTTCGTACAGGGGGTGATGATCGGTTCGGTCAAAGGGTAAGCTTACGGTACTTACTTAAAACAGAGGGGGATTTACCATGAATATTCGAAGCAAAGCCTGGAAGCTGCTGATGGTGGGAGGGCTCGGCGCATCGCTGCTCGCAGGCTGCGGCGGCGGAGAAGAAGCATCGAACAGCGCGGAAAGCGTAACGGTAAGCAAAGAAGGTTTCCCGATTGTCGAACAACCGATCACCCTGACGATGATGGCGCCGGACGTCGGCATTCAGAACTGGGAGGACATGGTCGTTCTTCAGGAAATGGAGAAGATGTCCAACATCAAGTTCGAATACAAAAACGCGCCGAAAGACAGCTTCGAAACGAAAAAGAACCTGGTCTTCGCCAGCGAAGATTACCCGGACGTGTTCTATGCGGCCGGCCTGACGGCTTCCGAGCAGCTCAAGTACGGCGAGCAGGGCGTTCTGGTTCCGCTGGAAGACATGATCGACGAGTACGCGCCGAACTTCAAAGCGCTGCTCGACGAATACCCGGACGTCCGCAAGTCGATCACGGCGCCGGACGGCCATATCTACTCGCTGCCGGTCGTGGAGTTCAGCCAGCACTGGTACCGCAACCCGATGTGGTATAACGGCGAGTTCTTGGAAAAGCTCGGCGTCGACAAGCTGCCGGAAACGACCGAAGAGTTGTACGATTACCTGAAACGCGTCAAAGAAGAAGATCCGAACGGCAACGGCGAAGCCGACGAGATTCCGATCTCTTCCGTAACCACGCCCGCGGCGAATATCCGCGATATCCGCACCTGGCTGCTGGGCGCGTTCGGCGCTTACGAAGAAGAAATCTACGTGGACGACAGCGACGTCGTGCATTACACCCCGATGGACGAGAGTTTCAAGCACTATCTGGAATACATGAACCGCCTATGGGCCGACGGCCTGCTTGACCCGGAAAGCTTCTCGCAAACGGCCGAGCAGAAAAAAGCCAAAGGCCAAAACAACCAGCTCGCCCTGTTCTCGGACTGGAACGCCTACATGACCAAAGGCGGCGAGCCTTCGACCGAAGATCCGATGTTCCTGCCCGTGCGCAGCGAGTACGTCGAAAAAGCGGCGATCGCGAAAAACCGCGGCATCACGACGGGCGCTTTCGCGATCACGAAAACGAACCCGCATCCGGAAGCTTCGCTGCGTTGGGTCGACTACCTGTATTCGTACGAAGGCGCCCTGCTGTTCAACAAAGGACCGGAAGGCACGCTGTGGGAATACGAGAACGAAGCGGACCGCACCAAAAAGTACCTGCCGGTACCGGACGGCCAAGACCGCGAAGATTACCGCGCGACGCTGACGCCGAACTACGGCATCCCGGCTCCGACCGTAACGACGGACGATATCGGCAAAGGGCTGACGACGGATTTCGATACCTGGGTATCCGAAGAAACGCAAACCAAGCTGCTGGATAACGGCGCGCGCATTCCGTTCCCTGCCCTGTTCCTGACGGTCGAAGAGCAATCGGAGATCAACAGCCTGAACTCCGACCTCAGCACTTACGTGAAGCAGATGGAAGCGAAGTTCATCACGGGCGCGGAGCCGATGAGCGGTTGGGACAACTATGTGGCGACGCTGAAAAAGATGGGGGCCGAGCGCGTAGCGGAGATCAATCAAGCCGCTTATGACCGTTGGAAATCGAACTAATCCCGAGCGAGCGAACGAATGTTTGAAGCGAAATAGCGCAATTAGGGCGGGGGGAACGGCGAAAAGGAAACCGTGACGGGGAAACCCGAAGTATCTCCTTTTCCCGAACCGACCCGCCTGCTTATTTTAGACCCGGAAAGGCGTGAGCCGAACATGAAGCACAAGCAACCGTCCCGCTCCGCAGTCGTCGAAGAACGCATCGGCAAGCTGTTGAAGGACATGTCGCTGGAGGAAAAAGTCGGTCAGCTCGCCCAGCCGTTCGGCTGGACCTGCTACGAAAGAAAAGCGGACGGCTCCGTCGAACTGACGGAATCCTTCAAACGCCGCGCGGCCGAAGGCGGCGTCGGTTCGTTATACGGCACGCTGCGCGCCGACCCTTGGACCGGCGTCACGCTCGAAACCGGCTTATCGCCGGAAGACGGCGCGAAGCTGGTCAACGAGATGCAGGCGCACGCGCTGGAGCACGGACGTCACGGCATTCCGATCCTGTTCGGCGAAGAATGTTCGCACGGCCACATGGCGATCGGCGCTACGGTATTCCCGGTTCCGATCTCGGTCGGCAGTACGTGGAATCCGGAGCTGTACGAAGAGATGTGCCGGGCCGTAGCGTTGGAGACGCGCAGCCAAGGCGGCGCAGCAACCTATTCGCCCGTGCTCGACGTCGTGCGCGATCCGCGTTGGGGGCGGACCGAAGAATGTTACGGGGAAGATCCGCATCTGACCTCGGTGCTGGGTCGGGCAGCCGTGCAAGGTCTTCAAGGCAAAAGCGGCGACCTGTCCGCGGACGACGCCATCCTCGCGACGCTCAAGCATTTTGCCGCTTACGGAAGCTCGGAAGGCGGACGCAACTCCGCTCCGGTCCACATGGGTCCGCGCGAACTGCACGAGATCGACCTGCTGCCGTTCCGCCATGCGGTGGACGCCGGAGCCAGATCGGTCATGACCGCCTATAACGAGATCGACGGCATCCCCTGCACGACCAACCGCCATCTGCTGCAGGATATTTTGCGCGACGAATGGGGCTTCGACGGGTTCGTCATTACCGACTGCGGCGCGCTCGGCCTGCTGACTTCCGGACAAAACACGGCGGAAGACGGCACGGATTCGTCGGCGCAGGCCGTTTTGGCCGGCGTGGATATGGAAATGTCCGGCGAGATGTTCGATCGGCATCTGTTGGCGGCCGTGCATGAAGGGCTGTTAAGCGAAGCCGACGTGGATCGGTCCGTACGCCGCGTGCTGGAAATGAAGTTTGATCTGGGGCTGTTCGACCGTCCGTTCGTCGATCCGAAGCGGGCCTCGGAAGTGATCGGCAGCGAGGAGCATCGGAAGTTGGCGCGTAAAGTCGCTTCCGAAAGCATCGTGCTGTTGAAAAACGAAGGCGATATTCTGCCGTTGCAACGCTCGGACTTTCTCGGCGCAGGCGTTACGCATGATGCTTCGCGTGCCGGCAAAAAGATCGCCGTGATCGGTCCCAACGCGGACGCTCCCTACAACCAGCTCGGCGATTACACCTCTCCGCAGCCTGCCGGAGCGATCGCGACGGTATTGGACGGCGTGCGCGCCGCTCTGGGCGAGCAGCCGGGCAGCGACACCGCGGACAGCCGAGTGCTGTACGCGCCGGGCTGCCGGATTCGCGGCGAATCGCGCGAAGGCTTCCCGGCCGCGCTGCACAAAGCCGAACAAGCCGATACCATCATCCTCGTGCTCGGCGGTTCCAGCGCACGCGACTTCGGCGAAGGCACGATCGACCTGCAAACGGGCGCTTCCGTCGTGACCGAAAATTCGTGGAACGATATGGAATGCGGCGAAGGCATCGACCGTTCGACGCTCAACCTGGCCGGGGTACAGCTTGAACTGGCGCAGGAGATTTTCAAGTTGGGCAAGCCCGTGATCGTCGTCTACATCAACGGCCGCCCGATCTCCGAACCTTGGATCGTCGAAAATGCCCATGCGATCCTCGAAGCGTGGTATCCGGGCCAGGAAGGCGGACATGCGATCGCGGACATTCTGTTCGGCGACGCGAACCCTTCCGGCAGACTGACCCTCGGCATCCCGAAGCACGTCGGCCAACTTCCGGTGTACCATTACAAACGCAGAACCCGCGGCAAACGCTACCTGGAAGACGACTTCGAAGCGCAGTACCCGTTCGGCTTCGGCTTAAGCTACACGGAGTTCCGCTACGACAATATACGGCTCGACGCCGATACGATACATGCCGACGGACAAACGACCCTTTCGATCGACGTGACCAACGCGGGCAGCCGAACCGGCCAAGAAGTCGTGCAGCTTTACGTATCCGACCTGGCCGCTTCCGTCGTGCGTCCGGAGAAAATGTTGAAAGACTTCCGTAAAATCTCGCTGTCCCCGGGCGAAAAGAAAACCGTGACGTTCACCGTCGGCCGCGAACATTTGGAGTTTGTCGGACCTGATCTGAAGTGGTGCGTGGAACCGGGTCTGTTCCGCCTTACGGCAGGCCCGAGCTCGATCGAAGGCTTGACCGCCGAACTTCGGGTGAACGCAAGCGCACTTGCCGCGCGTTAGCGCGGCCGGTTAAAATTTTTGACTATTTTTAAGCAGGAGGCATCCCATACCATGAAAATTACCCGACATCCCGAAAATCCGATCGTTGTACCGGGTCTCTACGACTGGCGCAAAGCGACCGTCTTCAATCCCGCCGTCATTATCGACAACGGCAAATTCTACATGATCGAACGCACCGCCGGATCGCTGACGCCGTGCAAAAACTTCCTCGGCCTGCTCGAAAGCGAAGACGGCGTTCATTTTACACATGTCAAAGACGAGCCGGTCCTAACCCCCGACGAACTCGGCTTCCCTTACGGCAGCGTGCAAGACCCTCGGGTGGTCAAGATCGACGGAACCTTTTACATGAACTACGCTCTGCGTCCTTGCGCCATGAGCTACTACCCGACCAACACCGGCATCCCAGAACGTTCGATTCCCGAGTATCCGGACGGCTGGGGCGAAGAAGAAGGCCATTGGCTGACCCGTTCCTCGATCGCGAAGTCCGACAATCTGATCGATTGGGAGTTCGTGGCCGATACGACGCCGCTGGACATCAATGACCGCGACAACATTTTGTTCCCGGAAAAAATAAACGGCCGTTACGCACTGCTGCGTCGGCCGGAAGAATATGTGGGCGAAGCTTACGGAACGGAAAAAGCCGCGATGTGGATTACCTACTCCGACGACCTCATCCATTGGGACGAACCGAAGCTGCTTGCCAAAGCGGAAAACCTGTCCTGGGAGGGCCGCAAAATCGGAGGCTCTACCCCGCCCGTTCGTACGGATAAAGGCTGGTTGGTGCTGTACCACGGCGTGGATGAGAATATCGTCTACCGGGTCGGCGCGCTGCTGCTTGATCTCGACAACCCGGAAAACGTGCTCGCCCGTACCTGGGAACCGATCATGGAGCCGGAAACGTATTACGAGAAGTTCGGTTACCAGATCCCTAACGTCGTGTTTCCGACCGGCAACGTGATCAAAGACGATCTGCTCTATATTTATTACGGCGTAACCGATACCGCGATCGCTTTGGCGACGATACCGGTGGACGAGCTGGTGGAGCATGTGCTGACTTCCGCGAAAATTCAGGCGTAAGCCTGAAAATTTTTAAGAATTTCCGGCTTTTTCGGACTATGCGCGTTTAGACGCTTTCAGCTTGCGATACTGTCCCGGCGTGAAGCCCATTTCTTTTTTAAAACGGCGAATAAAGTTGGGCGCGTCCAGATAACCGACCTGCTCGATGATTTCTTTCAGCGGCGCGCTGGTCGTTTCCAACTGCCGGATCACTTCGTCCACGCGGCGGCGCCAAATGTACTGCGAAAAATTCAATCCCGTTTTTTCTTTGAAGCTGCGGCTCAAGTAAGACGTGGACACCGAATACTTCAGCGCGAGATGCTCCAGGCTCAGCGTATAATCGGAGAATCGGTCGTCCACGTCTTTTACGATTTCGTCGATCAACGTATCCCTCTTCTCTTCCGTGCTGCGCTCGACCTGCTGACAGATCTCCGAAGCCAGCGATACCAACCGGCTTTCCAAGTCTTCCAATGTTTCGAACGAAGCCAGCACCGAAATATCCGCGAACACTTCTTTCATCCCGAGCTCGGAAGCGGTGCGAAGCAGGGAGTTCAGCACGTCGAAACAGATGCAGCGCAGCAAATGCACGGACAGCGGTTCTTTTTTTAGCGTGTCCATGATGTCCGAAATAATCCGTACCGCCACCAGCGTACTTCCTTGCTTCAGACTCTGATCCAGCTTCAAAATCATTTTGCGAGGAATCCAGAAACTGCCTTCCTCCGTGCTTTCCGAATCGGATAGCTGCTCGAAATAGATGACGCGCTCGCGTCCGTTCATTTTGCGATACTCCAACGCGGCCGCCGCTTCCACAAACGACTGATTCAGCGAATCAACATCCTCGTAAGCCGAGCCCACCCCGATATGCGGAGAAGACGGCAGCGCTTTTTCCGCGATATGACGCACAGCCTCGATCGTCCGCTCAATACGGGCCGGCAATGTCTCGCCCGTTTTTTGCTCGTCGAGCGTGATAACCAAAGCCAACTGATCGTCCGCGGAAAACTCGACCCCGAACACTCTTGCGCCCGCTTCCCCAACCTCCAGGCAACCAAGAGCTTCGCCGATATCATTCCCCTCTTCGGGCACGAATCGGTTATCCGCAGGATCGCTCCAAGATAGAATTGCCGTTAAATAAATGCCTTTTCCCTTGGTGAATCCCAGTCCGATCTCATCGATCGTCTTCATCATTTCCCGATCGTTCGGACGGCCGTGCTTGAGCAGCAGTAACAGGCATTGGTTTCGTACAAAAGGCTGCTGCATATCGATTCTGGCATTGTAATCGCGAATCGTCTGCCGGATCGAGTCCCATTCATTGGAGGCCTTCATGGCCGCTCCGCTTTGAATGCCGACGAACTCCATCAGATCCTTGACCGGGTGATACTGCCGTTTGGCGAGGATCATGGCCGCCGCACTGCCTGTCAGAACGACAAGGGCAAACACGATCATAATCAACGTCTGTACATGAGCCACGCGTCCGAAAAACTGATGGCTCGGCATCGTCATGACGTACGTCCAATTGTTCTCGTCCGATTTGACCGATACGACCGATTGCATCTCCCCGGCCAACTCCATGCTATGAATGCCCGGTTCCAACTGCGCCAGCGTATTCCATTCCCCGTTGGGCATTTCCGCTCCGCGACTGTTGGTCGTCAGTACTTCTCCATTCTCGTTGAAAATGTAATTGCTGCCATTGACGTCATTGAGGATGGAATCCATCACTCCGGTCAATTTGGATTCCTTCATTAAATAAACGACGGCTCCGTACGGGTACGGGTCGTTCGTTTTGATCGGTACGATGTAGGTCAGCAGCGGCTCCTGCCGCGAATACATATTCACCATCTCCGCTGCGCGAACCAAGGGTTGATCGATCTCGTTCAGATTGCTTCGCACCTGTTCCGACGACCAATTTTCGAAACGGTACTCTCTGTTAAACACCACGTTTAGATCCGCAAGGCCCCGGTACGAATAAATTTTCTCATCGCCGTGCATATATAAAAGCAGATCCTCCACAATGCTGTTGCTTGCTTTGTAATTAGCTAACGTGCGGATTGCTTCTTGCGCGGATAACGGATTAGTAAGCATATAAGGCGTCAAATGCTCATCGTAAGAAATCCGGCTGGCCAGCGCATGCAGCTCGCTCATCCGGTCGTCGATCGTCAGCTTCACTTGACTGAGTTGATTAACTTTGGACTGCTCAATTTCCGAACGCAGGTTCTTGACAGCGCTATCATACACAAATACGGTAAGTGCCGTTAAAGGAATCAGGAACGCCAGAATATAAGACAGCGCGTACCGAAACAAAAGCCTGGACTTCACAAAGTTCCATCTCTCTTTAAAAACCGCCCGGGACCCGTACAAAGCTTGCATTCGCCGTTTCATGGTTCGCCCCCTTTTGCCGATGATGTTTTAAACATTATAACGTTATATTCATTTTCTCGCTAGGGGGAGCGAGTCTTTTTCAAGCTTCGCTTCGTTGTCCTTTGCCCTTCTATTGAATAAAATATTAGAGGTGAGGGGAAAGGCGCTCCGGTTCGAAAAAGACTCGCTCTGGGCGTAGGTAGGGAAGGCCTCTCAAGCCTCTTGGCGCTTGAGAGATCGAGAACTAAAGATCTGATGCGGCTCCCGATCAGCCGCAGTAAAGAGGTAGCGGCGTTGCCGACTACATACAAAAGAACAAAAATGAAAGCAATAATCAGAAAGAAAACGGAAATAAAGAAGAAAGCAAAGAGCTTAAAGAGTAGCGAATGTAATAAGCGAAGCGAATTAATTTTTAAGTTCTCCGCTCCTACAGAGCGTAGGGAGAACCCTTGGCGCGACTTTGGGCTTGCCGTCTGGCAAACCAGGGAAGCGACAAGGTTTCTCCCTCAGCTACCTCCCTCGTGTGTGTCGATTCCGAATATAAGAAAAAAAGCCTTCTCCGCTAAGAGAAGACTTCTTCATTGGCTTGGCAGCTTCCTACTCTCCCGGGACCCTGCGGTCCAAGTACCATCGGCGTTAG
>NZ_JAAZWE010000015.1:0-3811 GCF_013185185.1 Saccharibacillus endophyticus
CTGCGAAAGCGTAGTTGTTTTGTTGTTTGCCATTTAATAGGCTTTAGCGTTAGTAAAGCGGACGCGTCCCCACTACCTATTGAGTCTTATTATAATTTTTCAAATAAAAACAAGACCAGCACGAGGCAGCTCCTAGACAGAACTACAACACCAGTCTTTAGTATTATTATACATTCCTTAAGGGCACTGTCAATCTTTTTATATTTATAACATGATAAAATATGCTTTTGCTATGATCACAACAGCATTCTCATTATAAGTATAACTGTCTTGTATTAAGTTTATTCTACACGCGTGTTAATAATCTCATTGGGATTTTATATATGCCATGTAATTGTTGGTTACCATTCGGTGAAGGCACTGAACAAGTTCTTACTTGAATCTTTGAATATAACTCGTTTACCCATATAGAGAATGGATCAGGTGTTGCTGCATCTAAGCAGATTTCATGATACTTTCTAATAATACCCGCACACAGGTCTGCAAGTTGTATACCCTCTTCTACTTTAGAGCTTACAAAAAACGCAGATTCAACAATTGATGCACAATTATTACCTTCTCCAGAACGAAACAAATAGTTTTTCATTTTGTTGGATATAAGCATGTCATTTCCTTCATCTTGAGAATCAAAAGAAACAACGCACTTTTTACCACGCATTTCAGAGTATCCATTGATACGTTGGAGCAAAAACCTATAATGATTAGGAAATGTAACCTCTTCTAGTTGAATTGGTATTGTAGGTTTGTCCATAACTATAGCAAAAACCTTTAAATTCAAAGTAGTACTTAGTACCTCGTTAACGACACGATCTGCAAATATCTTGTTATTAACATTTTTAGTAATTGACTTTTTCTTAAGCACATTCACTGCTTTAAGTTCCACATCATAACGACCATAAACGTCTAATTTGATTCTATACATCTTTCTCATAATATTTCTAACTTCATCCTTTGGAATACATACAGCCGCAAGTACTGGCTGTTGAGTTGAGTCATTAGGATGCGGAAAACCACTTTCATCAATATAAGCTAACATAGTACTCCTCCATTAGTATTTATTCTCTTAGAGTACTATACAAATTATTTAAATCATAGATTTTTCTAAGAAATCACCTTCGTAACATGCTACATAATTTGATTCAGTTTTCTAAATACTCGAATGCTTTACTCCCAATCCACTACTACCCTCTTTTGATATAACACCCATTCTCCAACATTTGACTGCATGATTATGTGAACCTGACTGGTTTCACGGTGAACATTGATATTTGATACAAACTTCTTCACATACTCATTCATCAACTGCGGATTCTGCACCTCATCATCCAGCATTCCAATCATCACTCGAATATCATGCATCAACGACTTCAACGTTTCTTCAGATAGTTCCAATTCGCTATATGCGTCTCTGATCTTTTCCAGCTCAGTTTGTTTAACAACTAGCTCTCCTTTCAAATCCTCCAACATATCTACGTAGTACGCCTTTCCAACGCCGCTTTTGAGTTCTCCTTCAAGTTGAGTAATACGGCGATCCAAATAGGCGACCTCCGATTCCAAGTTGTTTTTTTCGATCCAAATATGTCTATTGGCATCCCCATGATACTTCCGAATCTCTTCTTCAAGTTGATTATCGAATGTAAGACGCAGCAGCACACTTCGCAGCTTGTTCGTTACAATTTGTTCAATACGCTCTTTTCTCCAACTTACATACGGACAGAAATCTTTTCCTTTCCGCATATACCCGCCACAAACGTAATATCTCTGTCCGCCATATTTCTTCGTTGTCGCCGTTGAATTGCCTACCATCCGCGATCCGCATTTGTCACAACAAAATACGCCCCTAAGCCAAAACGGAGAACTCTTCTTTATCTGACTGTCCCGATGTATGACTCCACCACCATTATGACGCTCTTTCGCTTTTTGCTGACAACGATTGAATAAATCTTCATTAATGATGGCTGGATGTGCATTCTCTGTGATAATCCATTCTGAACGATCTCGCCACTTATTGCCTTTCGTTTGATAATCTTGTTTATTCCATATCTTGCGGCCCAGGTATGATTGGTTATGGATCATCGCACGTACCGTTGTCGCTGACCACTTCCCTCCTTTTTGTGTAGGCACCGCCTGATCATTGAGCATGGATGCGATTTTCTTATAACCGACATTCTCATACGCATATTGATGAAACATCCAGCGGATCGTCTCGATTTCTTCACGTGGTCCCAGTACCCAAACCGCTTTCGTTTTCTGATGCCCTAAAGCCATGTGTTCAGTACGATAACCATAAGGTGGCGTGCCACCGTTGTTGTACCCCTGCTTCGCATTCTGTGTCATCCCTTTCCGAACTTCGACAGCTAGGTTTGCATTAAAAAACTCCGATATGACTTCTAACATTCCTTCCAGCAGCATGTCTTGTGGAGTTTCGGATTGCGTTTGTTCCGTGACTGAAATGACTTTGACTCCATATTGATTGAGCAGAGCTTTATAGATCACGTGATCGTCGCGTTTGCGAGAAAAGCGATCAAACTTATGCACGACTACGGCATCAAATGGACGATTTGAGCGTTTGGCCAGAGCAATCATCTTCTGAAATTCTGGGCGGTCATCTGTTTTAGCCGATCTCCCTTTTTCGATAAATTGATGCGTGATTGTCCACTCTTTCTCCAAACAATATTGTTGAATCGCTTTAACCTGTGCCGGAATGGAAAGTTCTTTCTCTGCTTGGCGATCTGACGATACTCTTGCATAAATGGCTACTTTCATTGAAACCTCTCCCTATGCTTAAATTTGGGCATAAAAAAAGCAGGTACACCGTGATGGCGTACCTGCGATCAAACAAGATTATTTAGTTTTGCTTTGCTTTCTCTGCATCAATGAAGATTGGGCTGCATCCCAGAGCTGCTGATCGACGATAGCAGGATGGGCATCCTCAGTTATCACCCACTCTGAAATCTCATTACGTTTACCGTCTGCATCCTTCTTTTTATTCCATACGCGTTGTCCAAGGTAGACCGGATTCGCCAAGATCGAAAGGACTGTGGATGGCGACCAACGTTTACCGGCGATAACAGATTGTCGATTCAACTCACCAGCTATTCTCTTGCCCCCCTGCCCTTCTGCTGCCATTTGAAATATCTGACGAATCAATGCAACCTCATGCTTCGCTCCAAGCTCGTACATGACCTTTCTGCCGATCTGAGTGCGACGATAGCCAAAGGGTACTCTGCCGCCGCAATGGAAGCCCTGAGCGGCGTTCTCACGCATCCCCTTTAATGTTTCGTGCCGCAAATTGACGTTATAGAATTCGCTGATGACTTCGAGCATCGACTCCAATAGAAAACCATGTGGAGTGTCTGCTTCAATAGGTTCAGATGCAGATACAACCACAACGCCATGTTTTTTGAGTAAGGCTTTGTAGATTGCATGATCTGCACGACTGCGGCTGAATCGGTCAAACTTGTGGACGACAATAGCTTCAAAAGTTTTATTCGTTTTTTGTGCGATGCCAATCATTTGTTGAAAGGCAGGACGTTCATCTGTTTTTGCGGATCTGGCTTCGTCAACATACTCTGCAACGATGTTCCATCCACGTTCATCCGCATAGCGTTGTAACGCTTCTCGTTGTGCAGGAATTGAAAGTTCGCGTTCTGCTTGTTGTTCTGAAGATACGCGAAGATAGGTTACGACATTCATTTGTATGTTCTCCTTGTTTGATGGATTAGACACTTTTGACAACGACAACGACAACGACAACGACAACGACAACGACAACGACAACGACAACGACAACGACAACGACAACGACAAC
>NZ_JAAZWE010000015.1:3817-11666 GCF_013185185.1 Saccharibacillus endophyticus
CGACAACGACAACGACAACGACAACGACAACGACAACGACAACGACAACGACAACGACAACGACAACGACAACGACAAAATGATGCACGCCATCAGCTACACTTGAATCACCTACTTTCAAGGAAATAAAGATCAAATGATTGCAACGCAAAAAAGCCCGATCTTCAGTAGAAGATCAGGCTCAATGCAAAAATATGCGGTTGTAGGGGGCCCTTTATGAATGTCACGTCTTGGAGGATGCGTGCGTCTTGCAGAACCCAGTAGTGACAAGGGTTCATCTCGTCATATGGCTGTATTTTATTGAAGCGATAAGCTCACCTTTTGTACTTTACTCTGCTCTTTCTCTAATAAAATCCTATGAATGTTAGACTCATTTAGACCGATTGCCTTCAACAAATCGAAATAGATTAAAGCCATGTTGTCGATATCGTAATCATCAATGTAACCCGTAAATCGCATATACAACTCTTTGGAATTATTCAATGTCATTCCGTCAGCGATTAGCCCTTGGGCGGCGGCCTCAACAAAATCCGTTTCATCAAATGAAAGCAACGCATCATCAGAATCCAACAACAACGCTTCTCGCTTTGCAACAACATAAATGGGAATATTGAAACAAGTAAGTATACTTTGCTTGGTCGTGTGACGCACTTTCAACAACTCAATACTCAAAATGTCGTTTAAGTGAGTGACTGAACGACCCCGCTTAATGTATTCAATAGATGCAGATACAACGTAACGATCCTCATTTATAATACTCCCATTAAGCCCATCTATTACACTCTTGAGAACTCCAATTAAAGGCATGTCTTGAATCGTTCTTGTGGTTTCAACTTTTACATTCACTTCAAATTGACCTGAAATCGGAAGCCCAATACGTTGCAAACCTAACTCCGAGCGAAATAACATCGCGATCTTAGATTGAAAATCCATCATAGTTACATCTTGTAGGACTTTGACCGTGTTTACTGTTGAACGAATATTGTGTTCATATTGCTTCCTAAAGATTTCGCCTTGAATAATCAGTTTGGAATTACGATCATGTAGAATTGTATGAGTTCCGTTATCCCATGTCGCTTTAACCGAATTCATCTTCTTTCTCATAACATCCTCGCCTTCTTGTTCTTCATTGAATCACTATCAAGTTGATGAGCAATTAAGTACGTAGGCCGGAATATCTTCTTGATATCGTATTTAGAAGGGGGCGGACAACATAATACATCTCCATAGTAAATATTGTTCTCAAAGTAGCATTCGACTGATTGTAATAACTTCTTCTTACGGAGAAATCGAATCCATGTCTTCACATCTTTTTTGGTTGCTTTTAGATTGCAACATAGCCAGTCCGAAGGCACCGCTCGCCCCCTTGTATCTACTTCAAGAATTTTTGGATCGATGCCCCCGTAATATTCCAGCCAATTATGTGCATAAAGTATGAGCAGCGTTTTCAAAACTCCATTTGTCCATATCTTACGGTTAGCAGAAGTGCTGGACAATTTTCTATCAGAAAATAGACTTTTAGGAATCATACTGTAGCCTCGATTTTCATTTTTTAAAGTATACCAATTGGAAATTGCAAATGAAGGTTGTCTATAGTCTTGAATGGATCGAAAATCAGGGGCTTTGAGAATCTTGCATTCATACCATGTTCTTTTACGTAGATTTGTTTGTCTTATGAAGCCTTTATCTTCAAGCCATTTCAAAGATTGATTTACTGCCAGCAAATATCTATGAGCATTTGGATTTGTTTGTTTTGTATAGTGAAGACGCTTGTTAATTGAGCTTTTCGTAACTTTTGCTTTCCCACTTTTCTGGTCAATATGTTTACAAAGAAATAAGTAGATACGAAGCACATCATCGTTTGGGAAATCAGGGTATATCTCTGATATCAATATTCTTTGATACATGAACCATTGCCTATCCCAGATAAAATTAGATGAACTCTTTGAAGTTTGAATACTAATTGCCCCAGTTATATCAGTCATCCAACAAACCTCCGCTTCAAGACTTTGTTACATAATGCTCCCATCTTTCAGACAAGAAATCAATGAAGATTATAAGGCAGAGAATAACATTAGACAGGCAGCTATTCTCTACCTTAGTTCTAAAATAGATTTAAATCTCTTACATCAACCCATTTTCCTTCATCGAATAAAACGCATCGCCGCCGATGATAACATGATCTAACACCTCAATCGACATCAGCCGCCCGGCTTCCACAAGCAAAGACGTAACATTCCGATCTTCCTGCGACGGAGTAGGGTCTGTACTCGGATGATTATGAACGCAAACAATCGCGGCCGCTGAACGTTGTATCGCGATTCTGAATACATCCAGCGGCTTCACGATCGCGGCGTTTAGAGAGCCTACAGAGATGGTCTGAGGCGATCCGATCATGACGTTTTTGGTATTCAGTGTCAGGATCACAAAGTGTTCCTGCGTCAGCCATTTCATCTGAGGAGTCAATAAGTCAGCTACATCTTTTGGCCTGCGAATGGTATAACGTTGTCCGTATACAGGTGCATTGATTTTTTGAGTGAGTTGAATCGTTGCCAGAATACGTTGAGCCATTGCTGGTCCGACTCCTTTGATGCGTGTAAGCTCGTGTTCGGATGTATTCATCAATTCCGTGAGCGTAGCGTAGTTTTCAAAAAGAGCGACTACAACATCCGAGTTCTTCTGCTGACCGATAGCCTTTGCAAACAGTGGGCGGATCATCTGCATTTGTACATTCATGCTTTCTATTCTCCTTTAGAATGCAAACAGGGAAGATCAGCGTGATCTCCCCTTGAATGCTTTGTATGTTTGGTTTATGATGAAGCAAGCTTATTTACCTTGGTCGCCTTCGTGAGCGACCTTTTCTTTTTGTGACAGGATTTGACCTTGTCTTTCTACAATGCTGAAAAAAGCCAAGCAACAGCTCACAGCACGCCGTTCTCTTGCCGCACGACATACGTAATCAACGTCTCTACATCCCCGTCATTCAATGCCACGATCTCATACCGGCCGCCACCTTTGCATACCGAATATACGAAACCCTTCCGCTCGCAATAGCCCAAATAATCCTTCTCCTCGCTTCTTCTCAAAAACTCGAACGTCATCTTCTTTTCCTCCATTTCGTAGTCTTACAATGCCGACAGTTTGCTTGCGTGCCGTTCCATTTCATGTGGAAACTCGCGGCGGAAATAGGCCACCATCCAGCGTGCAGCCGTCTCATCATTTGCTTGGTACTTCCGACGGCAATAGGCATACAACACGATGCCAGCCATGCGGATGTCTCCGTTCACCACCAATTGCCGTAGCAGTTCCTGCATGGCTACAGGCAAGTTTTCTTTCACAGCCATCTGCATTCATCTCCTTTGTGTAAGTGCAGCATCCTCTCACAGCCGCTAATAGGTTCTCTGTCACGCAACGACAAAAAGCCCACTCCGTCGTCTGGAAGTAGGCACTTCATTCTTAGGTGTGATTCCTAAGCTTTCACAACACTTTCTGCATTAAGCAAAAAAGCATAAAACACAGCCTTCTTTGCTCTCATTTGCATAACAAAAAAAGGCTCGACTTCTACTGCATCATCAGTAGAAGTTGAGCCTTATAAATAGGGGTGGGGCGTGAAACGGACAGGGTACCCTTACTCTATATAAAGGGTGGTTCCTCGGGAAAATCTATGATTTTTTTGATCTATAGCGACTTCTTATCGCTCGATTCAAATGTATCTACAAACTCTTGTACAACTTTAAGCAGAAAACGAATTTCATGCAGATCGCGATCCGCTAACAACGGAACGAATTGTTCGATTAATTCTTGTTTATCTGCTTCTGCATGATCCGCATAGAGAAAAAGCTCATGTGGTCTTACCTTTAATGCTTTCATGATCTTTTCCAATGATTCCAACGAAATATTACAAATTCCTCGCTCTGTATCGGATAGATACTTTTCGCTCAAACCCGATAACTCCGAAAGTCTTTCCTGAGTCATTCCTCTTGCTTTGCGGATCAATCTAACCTTTTCGCCTACCAATCTCACAAACTCTGATTCCGACATACAATCACCTCTACCTCAAGGGTAGAAGACAGTAAGAAATAGAATAACACCATCATAGTTCATCAAAAGTAAACTTATAAGTTACCTTATAGATATCTTGTAGTAAAATATCCCTGTTGATCGTTATCTTTCAATACAAACTATTCATTTCTAGGGGGAAAGAGAATGTTTAAAAAGCTTCTCAGTATTACGGCTGTATCTGTGGTAGCTGCTACATGTATGACAACAACAACCGCATCCGCAGCACTGCCAACGTACGGTGAAGAATGGCAAGCTGCGGATACAACTCCACAAACCGTTACTTTTGCCGATCTTCCATCCATACACTGGGCCAACACCTACATTGCAGAAATGGTGAATCGTAAAGTGATCAGTGGTTATCCAGACGGAAAATTCAGACCGAACAATACGATTACACGAGCAGAATTTGCCAAGATCATGATTACGGCTTCTGGTGTTACACCGAAGAAAGTGAATTATTCCTCATTCTCTGATATCCCGGCGACCAACTGGGCTTCGCCGTTTATCGAAGCTGTGAAAGACTATATGACAGGATATCGCACAGCGGATAGTTCCTACATTTTCAACCCATCCGCACCTGCAACACGTGAAGACGTAGCTGTTGCATTGGTCAAGCTCAAAGGCTACGATACCAACCGTTTACCGGACCAAAGCACAATTAAAGCCATGTTCCGCGATTACGACGGCATATCCGAGTCTGCAAAAAACTACGTTGCCTTAGCTGTCGAAAACGGGCTCGTATCCGGATTCCAAGATGAAACTTTCCGTCCACAAGCTACGATCACGCGAGCAGAAGCAACGGTTATGCTTTGGCGTGCTTATCAATACGGGAATGACAACAAGCAGATCGGCGACGGACAAAGTACAACAACAACCGCTCCATCCACACCCGTCTCCACCCCGTCTAATCCAGCCCCATCTACTGACTCGTCTACAACTACACCATCCGCAAAGTTCACCGTGGAAACACTCGTTGGTGGATCAGCAGCAGGAGATGTAGATGGCCCTGTGCGGACAGCGAAGATCAACAAGATCGACAGTATGGTCGTAGACAAGGATAACAATATCTATTTCCTCGATGCCAGAAACAAAAAGATACGTAAGTTCAATAGCTCTAACGGCACCGTTGAAACTTTTAAAACCATTGATCAAAGCTTCAACTGGGATTATAAAGATGCGGATGGAAATGCCAAACACTACGATTACTCAAGTCTTACTCCGCATAAGCTTGCTTATAATGCAGCCAGCAATAAAGTGTACCTGACCGCTACGGGGAAAGCTAACACTTCTCCAGGCATATTCGTTTACGATATAACCGGTAACGTCAGTGTAGCTGCATACGACCTCAATAGTGCTAATCCACACTACATCAACTTCGTTGCTTTCCCAACTGCGGATACTGTCTTATACGGAAGCAATGATTGGGATGAATCCTACATGTATGAAGGAAAGCTAAACGGCTCCCAAATGGACTTGGTTGCAAGTAGCCAAGACAATGGAATAATTGATATTTCGGATTCTTCGTATGGATACGCTCCTGTCGCTGCTGCCTATGCAACAGAGAACAACGTTTATGTGTTTGGCCGCAGTAAACTTTATAATCTTCAACTGTTCCCCGTCAAAGCAGAAAAAGTAATCGAATATGATCGGATGGGCTTCAGCAGCGTAGGTACTTACAATAGCAAGTTGTATATGACTCAAGTGAATACCGTCTATGAGATGGGAACCGACGGGCAGATGACTACATTCGTCAAAGGTGAGGATTTGGTCTACAACGACGGTACAACGATCAAAGAAATGCAGCAGCTCAGTTTCGATACAAACGGCAATATTCTTTTCTACGACCCGAATAGCTATTCCATCCGCAGAATCAATCTGTGATTTGAAATCGAACCATGCAACGAGATCGAATGATGAATGATGAATGACTCCATACAACACTCGAAGTGAGGGATACAGGTTGGAAATGACAATGATCGCTTTTATATTGAAGATCGTCGGCGGAATTACTCAGCTCTTTAGCATCGTTTATATCATCGTCGCCGCTGTGAGAAGAAAAGGGAAGCATGTACTGATCGGTATCGTGTTGCTGATCATCGCAGGTACACTTCTGTTTATGTCTACGAAGATTCAGGACGACATTCTTCGGTATGGTTACGACGATGGAAATGCCTATGCAGCAATGCTTCAAGCAAACAGCATGGCTAGCGGAGAATAATGTATGAGAAAAAGAAAAGCGTGGTTGAACATCGGTTTGTTGATGATTTTAAGTACAGCATTGTCGGCTTGCGGAAGTACAATTGAATCCATCATGTCTTCACCCGCTTTTTCCTCGGATGCCAACACATACGGCGGCATGTATTCGGAATTGAACATTGCTGTCAGGGAAGGCAACTTGGAAGAGGTGCAACGCTTGATAGATCAGGGAGCTTCCCCACATGAAGCCGCAGATTACGGAAGCGGAGCAGATCGTGTAGCTGTAGGAAATCTGTCGCTGGCGATCAACTACAACGATGATCCTTTTCCGATGGTACAGTTTTTGCTCGAAAACGGCGTTGATCCTCAAGATGATCCAATGGCATTCAACGATGCGATCGGCACAGAAGATGTAACTCTAGTGCAACTCATGCTGGACTATGGTGCAGATGCAACAAGCGGCTTGCAGACGGCTATAACCAAAGACCAGATTCATATGATTCAGACGTTGATACAATACGGAGCCGATCCTAATGCTGGCGTTCACTTGGCGAAGTCAATGCTGAATGAGGATGCGTTGATATTGTTGGAGGAGTATGGAGCAACCGTAGAGGATATCCCTCGTGAGCAACTATACCCGGAGGATTATGTTGAAGAGAATGGTACGCTGATTCGATTACGCTGAAAGCACAGGAGAGATTGAAAAAGAGGACAAAGGCGATGAGTGCGTCGCTTCTGTCCTTTTTGCATACTTAGCTTAAAAAAACTTAGGCCGAAGGCCGGATAGAGTGCTACATGGTTACAAAATCGAGGAAATGAGAATATATAGAATGATAATCACGTAGATTTTTATCGAAGTAAATAAATATAGAAGTTTAAACATCCAGAAGTGCATGAAAATCCATTTATGATTGGGTTGCAAGAAAAAAACAATCAATATCCTCAAAACTTCACCCAATTCGCATTTATATACAAAAAAAGGTCTACGATTTAACGTAAACCTTTCCTCTTAGCTCTAGCTTTACAGCCTTTTTAGTACAAAATATTATTATTTTCCTATGTGTTTCTTAACCGCTTCATATGTCTTTTTCGCAACTTCGTAGGGGATATCATCCACTTCTACAATGTATCTTGTAACTTCTCCTGACTCAACATCTGTGTCAGAGCTAACCGATGTTAAGCCATCTTCAATTGTAACTGTATTTCCTTCTAAATCTTTAAACGTGGTTGCCATATAATACCACCTCCCTTTAGACAAACTCTATCATACATAGCGAGACATCAACAAGGGGTTTTATTTCTTATAAGACAATTAAAACCAAAAAAATCTAAATACCACTTCGTACTGATTCGTATATATTGAATCCTCCATAATCACAATCAGTGACTGTCACTGGTCACATCAACAGCCATCACTTCAATCCCTTATGTATCAAGTCTTTACAACCGCAATGTACCCCTGAATCATCCAGAAAATATAGAAAAGACCGCCTTCGCAGGCGGTCTCACTGATGGTACATATGGAGGCGAGGGGAGTCGAACCCCTGTCCGAAGATAACGCAGCATAGGCTTCTACGGGTGTAGTCACGGT
>NZ_JAAZWE010000016.1 GCF_013185185.1 Saccharibacillus endophyticus
CGAAGCAGCGACAATACGCCTTGCGGCGATTGGTTGGCTTGCGCCAGCATCGACTGCGAAGCTTGCAAGAGAATGTTGTTCTTCGACAGAGCGACCATTTCCTTCGCCATGTCTGTATCGCGGATCCGCGACTCGGATGCTGTCAGGTTTTCCACGGTCGTGCCCAAGTTGTTGGACGTGTATTCCAGACGGTTTTGTACCGCACCGAGGTTCGCACGTTCTTTAGCTACCGTTTCGATCGCTTTGCTGATGTTCGTGAGAGTCGTACCGCTACCAAGTGCAGTAAAGTCGGTTCTGCTTACACCATTGATTTGAATCTTAAAGCTCGAATCGTCCGCTTGAACACTGACATTCGATGTAATGCTGATACCGTTGAACTTCGTGTTAGTCATGATGCTGTCAATCTGCGAACCCAGAGCTTTCAACTCGGAGTTGATGTTTGCTTTGTCGCCGGAACCGTACGTGCCGTTTGCTTTTTGCACGTTCAGTTCTTTCATCCGGCCCAGCATCGAGCTGACTTCGTTCATCGCGCCTTCCGCCGTTTGCGCGAACGAAATGCCGTCCTGCACGTTGCGCTGCGCTTGTTCCAAACCGCGGATCTGGCCGCGCATTTTTTCCGAGATCGACAGGCCTGCCGCGTCGTCCGCCGCACGGTTGATGCGAAGACCCGAAGACAGTTTTTCCATGTTCTTGCTCGCTGCGGCACTGTTCAGTCCCATGTTGCGGTGCGTGTTTACTGCCTGAATATTGTGGTTGATAATCATGATTTGTTTCCTCCCTGAATTGGTTATTCCCACATCCGTGTGGTTATTTTAGCCGAATATGGCTCAGTAAGTGTACCTGTGCCTTTCTCCTGCCTTACTAGTTATATCGACTCATCTTGCTTCGTTATGAAGAGCTCTGCAAAAAAAAGATCCTGTAAAAACAGGACCTTTAAAAAACAAAATCAGTGTCGGAAATTAACGAAGCAGCGACAATACGCCTTGCGGCGATTGGTTGGCTTGCGCCAGCATCGATTGCGAAGCTTGCAGCAAAATGTTGTTCTTCGACAGAGCGACCATTTCTTTCGCCATATCCGTATCGCGGATGCGCGACTCGGATGCCGTCAGGTTTTCGACAGTCGTACCCAGGTTGTTCGACGTGTATTCCAGACGGTTTTGGACCGCACCGAGGTTCGCACGCTGCGTGGCTACTTTTTCGATAGCCGAGCTTACGTCTGCCAACGAAGTATCTTTATCCAAACCTGTGAAGCCGGCTGTAGCGACTCCGGAAATCGAGATCGTAAAGCTGGAGTCATCCGCTTGAATGCTGACGTTCGAAGTGATCTTGATTCCGTTAAACTTCGTGTTGGTCATGATGCTGTCGATCTGCGAACCCAACGCGTTCAACTCGGCATTGATGTTCGACTTGTCGCCGTCACCGTACGTGCCGTTTTCTTTTTGCACGTTCAGTTCTTTCATCCGGCCCAGCATCGAGCTGACTTCGTTCATCGCGCCTTCCGCCGTTTGCGCGAACGAGATGCCGTCCTGCACGTTGCGCTGCGCTTGTTCCAAACCGCGGATTTGGCCGCGCATTTTTTCCGAGATCGACAGGCCCGCCGCGTCGTCCGCCGCACGGTTGATGCGAAGACCCGAAGACAGTTTTTCCATGTTCTTGCTTGCTGCGGCACTGTTCAGCCCCATGTTGCGGTGCGTGTTTACGGCCTGAATATTGTGGTTGATAATCATGATTTGTTTCCTCCCTGAATTGGTTATTCCCACATCCGTGTGGTTGGTTAAGCTGAGATATTCGGCAATCTGCCCTGTATCTCGCCTTGTTAATTATATCGACGGTTCGTCAACCGTTTTGAAGAGCCGCGAAGAATTTAAATCGATGCTTCCCGATTAAAAAAAGAAAAGACCCTGCATAAGCAGGATCTTTTCAAGCAAAAACTTTTCGAACTTAACGAAGCAGCGACAATACGCCTTGCGGCGACTGGTTGGCTTGCGCCAGCATCGACTGCGAAGCTTGCAGCAGGATGTTATTCTTCGACAGAGCGACCATTTCCTTCGCCATGTCCGTATCGCGGATCCGCGACTCGGATGCCGTCAGGTTTTCGACGGTCGTTCCCAAGTTGTTAGACGTGTATTCCATACGGTTTTGCACGGCGCCGAGATCAGCACGCTGCTTGGCTACATTTTCGATCGCCGTGCTGACTTCCGCCAATGTCGTCGTCGAGTCCAAACCGCTAAAGCCTGTTCTGTCTACCTTGTTGATCGAAATTTTGAAACTGGAATCGTCCGCTTGAATCGATACAACGTTCGAAGTACCCGAACCTTTATTGATATTGATTCCGTTGAACGTCGTTTTCGTCATGATGCTGTCGATCTGCGATCCCAAGGCGTTCAATTCCGCATTGATGTTCGACTTGTCGCCGTCGCCGTACGTACCGTTTTCTTTTTGCACGTTCAGTTCTTTCATCCGGCCCAGCATCGAGCTGACTTCGTTCATTGCGCCTTCAGCTGTTTGCGCGAACGAAATGCCGTCCTGCACGTTGCGCTGCGCTTGTTCCAAACCGCGGATTTGGCCGCGCATTTTTTC
>NZ_JAAZWE010000017.1 GCF_013185185.1 Saccharibacillus endophyticus
CGCGCAAACGGCGGAAGGCGCGATGAACGAAGTCAGCTCGATGCTGGGCCGGATGAAAGAACTGAACGTGCAAAAAGAAAACGGTACGTACGGTTCGGGAGATAAAGCGAATATCGATTCCGAGTTGGATGCTTTGGGATCGCAGATCGACAGCATCATGACCAACACGAAATTCAACGGCATCAACATTACTTCTACAGTTTCTGTTCAAGCCGACGATTCCAGTTTCAAAATTTCGATTACAGGCGTAAACACAGGTGGTTTTGCGGGCCTTAGTAAAGGTACTTCGCTGTCTAACGTAAGCGGAGCGATCGAAAAAGTGGCTACGCAGCGTGCAAACCTCGGTGCGGTACAAAACCGTCTGGAATACACGTCCAACAACTTGGGAACGACCGTAGAAAACCTGACGGCATCCGAGTCGCGGATCCGCGATACGGACATGGCGAAAGAAATGGTCGCTCTGTCGAAGAATAACATTCTCTTGCAAGCTTCGCAGTCGATGCTGGCGCAAGCCAACCAATCGCCGCAAGGCGTATTGTCGCTGCTTCGTTAAGTTCGAAAAGCTTTTGCTTGGAAAGACCCTGCTTATGCAGGGTCTTTCCTTTTTTTAACCGGGAAGCATCGATTTAAATTCTTCGCGGCTCTTCAAAACGGTTGACGAACCGTCGATATAATTAACAAGGCGAGATACAGGGCAGATTGCCGCATGTCTCAGCTTAGCCAACCACACGGATGTGGGAATAACCAATTCAGGGAGGAAATATCATCATGATTATCAACCACAATATTCAGGCCGTAAACACGCACCGCAACATGGGGCTGAACAGTGCCGCAGCAAGCAAGAACATGGAAAAACTGTCTTCGGGTCTTCGCATCAACCGTGCGGCGGACGACGCGGCGGGCCTGTCGATCTCGGAAAAAATGCGCGGCCAAATCCGCGGTTTGGAACAAGCGCAGCGCAACGTGCAGGACGGCATTTCGTTCGCGCAAACTGCGGAAGGCGCAATGAACGAAGTCAGTTCGATGCTGGGCCGGATGAAAGAACTGAACGTGCAGAAAGAAAACGGCACGTACGGCGACGGAGACAAGTCGAACATCAACTCCGAGTTGGATGCACTGGGCGATCAAATCGACAGCATCATGTCCAACACAAAGTTTAACGGTATCGGCATCAAAGGCGCGACTTCGAGCGTATCGGTTCAAGCCGACGATTCCAGTTTCAAAATCACGATCAACAAGATTGATACTGACGGATTCAGCGGTCTTGACAAAAGCACGTCGCTTACTGACATCAGTTCGGCGATCGAAAAAGTGGCTACGCAGCGCGCAAACCTCGGTGCGGTACAAAACCGTCTGGAATACACGTCCAACAACTTGGGAACGACCGTGGAAAACCTGACGGCATCCGAGTCGCGCATCCGCGATACGGACATGGCGAAAGAAATGGTTGCTCTGTCGAAGAACAACATCCTGCTGCAAGCTTCGCAGTCGATGCTCGCGCAAGCCAACCAATCGCCGCAAGGCGTATTGTCGCTGCTTCGTTAAGTTCGAAAAGCTTTCGCTCGGAAAGACCCTGCTTATGCAGGGTCTTTTCTTTTTTTAATCGGGAATCATCGATTTAAATTCTTCGCGGCTCTTCAAAACGGTTGACGAACCGTCGATATAATTAACAAGGCGAGATACAGGGC
>NZ_JAAZWE010000018.1 GCF_013185185.1 Saccharibacillus endophyticus
GCGGCCAGCACCGAAGAAGCCGCATCGTCGACGCAAGAGCAGGCGCAAGCGATTTCCAGCATTTCCGATCTCTCGGGAGAAGTCTCCGTAAGCGCCGACGAACTGCGTGCTCGAATCGCTAAATTCAAAACTCAATAACGGACCCGTCCTGCGGCGATTCGACTCGCGGCACAAATGAGGAGGCTTTTGCGATGAATTTGAAAATGAAGCTGGCGGCTTTACTGGTCGTCGTCACATTGGCAGGGACAGGAAGTATCAGTATTGCAGCATTGAGCAGCATGAAAAGCACGGCTGAAGAATCGATCAGTGATAGCTTGCGAGCGACCGCAACCAATACCTCCGAACAAATCGGAGGGTGGGTTAGCGCAAATGCCAAAGTCGTGGAAACGACAGCGCTCAATATTCAGGCCACTGTTCCCTTGAATCAAATCGCAGAAAAGCACGTTCAAGCCTTTACCTCGGAATCGAACAAGGACAAAATCGGCGATATGTATGTCGGTTTGGAAGACGGTACGCTTGTTGATGGATTGGGCTGGGTACCGCCTGCCGGTTACGACGTGCATGCCCGTCCTTGGTACATTGAAGCCAAAGCGACGAACGCCTTGAATTTTAGCAATCCTTATCTCGACCCTGCCAGTAACGAATATGCGGTTTCGATCGGTTATCCGCTTCAAGACGCTAAAGGACAATTTGCAGGAGTAGTCGCCGGCGACATGCGTCTTTCGACGCTCACCGAGACGATCAACAATATCAAGATCGACGGCGGCTTCGCGTTCATGACGGACAAAACGGGTGCGGTGCTGGCCCATCCGGATTCGGAAGACGTCAATAAGCCTTTGAAAGACATTGCCGATTACGCGGGCATTGCCGATCAGCTGCTTCAAAACGACTCCGGCAGCCTGGAATACACGTACAAAGGCGAACCTCAGCTGCTCTACTATCAAAAAGTCGAAGGCACAGGTTGGGTGATTGCCGCATCCGTTTCGAAAAGCCATGCCTTTGCCGAGTATACGCAAATGCGCAATTTGTTCGTCGGAGGTATTCTCCTGCTCGTTGTATTGCTGACAGGACTGGCTGTATTTGCGGCAGCCCGCCTGATCAAACCGTTGATCCTGCTGCAAAAAAGCGCGCAAAGCATGGCGGAAGGCGATCTGACGGTCAGCGTCGACGTGAAAGGCAAAGACGAAATCGGCAAGCTGGGTACCGCGTTCAACGAAATGTCGTCCAGTCTGCGCGAATTGATCCATGCGGCGGCAGGTTCCGCGGAAGGCGTGGAAAACTCGGCCAAGTATATGCACGGTCAAGCCGAAAGCGCGAAGCATATCTCCGATCAAATCGCGGTCGTCATCGAAGAATTGGCAAAAGGCGCAACCGATCAAGCTTCCTCGATTCAAACCGGCGTGGAGCAGCTGGGCGATATGAACGAATCGATCGAAGCGATCGCGAGCAGCGCGGGGCTTGCCGCATCCAGCGCGGACGACGTGACCGAAGCAATGAAAGGCGGCCTTGAAGCGGTCGCTTCGCAAGGCGATCTGACCGAAGCGAGCCGCAGTTCGGCGGGACGCGTGGAAGAAGCCAACCGCCGCCTCGGCGACCAGACGGTGAA
>NZ_JAAZWE010000001.1 GCF_013185185.1 Saccharibacillus endophyticus
TGGACCGCAGGGTCCCGGGAGAGTAGGAAGCTGCCAAGCCAATGAAGAAGTCTTCTCTTAACAGGGAAGGCTTTTTTCTTGTTTCCGGAGACTCTACCTCTTTCGGCGGTTAGAGCATGTACGAAAACTCAGCGATGTGCATCTGGAGCTGTTTTTTTACCCGTTGCGGATATCGACTTAAAGCGTGTCGCTATCCACCTATACCTCCGTTACTTTCCCTCGACGTACCCCGGCATGCTTTCTGAAAAGTTACTTGCTGCGAATAAAAATCCATCCAATCTGCTTCCTTCGAATTTTACATACACGCCCTAGTACCTTGACCGTATAGCATCTGAGGTTTGAGCGCGAAACCTCGCTTTCATGAATCGTTTTGCCCGTGATCGGTGGCTAGCGGATCGCATATCCTTTAAACCGATTATTTTCGTAATCTGAAATCCGTAATGGATCGTAGGGGCGTTTAAACCGGAAAAACGGATGAAATCGGCACGAAAATCGGCCTTTTTCACCGTTAAGCGTCGCCTCGTTCCGTTAAAATTCTCAATTCCCGAATTCGTAGCGCTAAGCGTCATGTCGATCTGTTACATGTCCTCTTCTCCGGATTGCGCTCTCACACCCTCCTACTAAAAATTATGTCGAAATTGTAACTTTTCAAGGGGTTTTATAGTAGAATGGACTTTGGGTCTAAACATTGCCTCGCAGGTGGCCGATAATACATAAAGTGGGGCTTTTTCAGAAAAAATTATGAATCTTCCACGGATACTGCCCGGATAGCGATCACAGATGAAATGACACCTCGGGTCCCCCAGGATTTATTGCGCATAACATGGCCTGGAAACGAGAAAAGGTCCGGCATTCTCCGTTTATTTCTTCGTAATAGAGGCAAGACAAAAATAGCATGACGGCACAGTTTGAATTTATAGGATATAAACAGATAGTTATAAAGAATTTTCAATCAACCATTTTGGGAGGTACATCTTGAGTAAACGTAAATTTTTATCCGGTTTGGTGGTTTTATCGTTAAGTATCGGAGGAACTTTGGCAGGAGGCGTAACGTCGGAAGCTGCTGGAGTTACCAAGACGTACTCGTCTTCAGCAGCATTCAGCATGTCTCAGCAGGGAGCCGGTCAGTGGTATTACGAGAAGCTATCTGGCACCGCATATCTTGATCTGGTTTATGACAAGAAAAATAATCGCTGGGCTGCGCCTAGCGGCTACCCTTGGGTATCGGCAACGGCTCTTCATCCGGATCAGAATTTCGATGCGGTTCGTAAATGGGTTTCTCCAGGGAAGGGAACTATTTCAATCTCCGGAAGCGTGAAAAAAGGCAGCAGCGAAGGGGACGGAGTCGTTGCAACGATCAAAAAAGATAATGTGAAGCTGTGGAGCTCAAGTATTACGAATACAACAGCTGTTACTCCGAAAGGCGTTTCGGCAATTCCTGTGGAAGAAGGTACCGAAATTTCGTTTATCGTGAATAAGCTCGGAAATGCGAATCACGATCATACGATGTGGGAACCGGATATTGTTTATAGCGGTTCGGCTCCGGCAGCTTCGTCGAGTACGGGAAAGAGCACCAAAGCATCGGCAGCTGCTCAAATCAAATCATCGCCGGTTGTATCGGTTCTGGATTACGGGGCAAAAGCTAATGACAATGTAGACGATTATGCCGCTTTTGTTGCTGCGATCGATGCGGCAAAAACGTCAGGCAAGCCCGTGTATGTTCCTGCGGGAAATTATATTTTGAGTGATATTTTGACCATTGACGGCGTAAAAGTACAGGGTGCCGGCAAATTTTTGACTACGATCACTTCAACCAATCCGAAACGCGGCTCGATCGATCTCAAAGGCAACGGCGTAGAACTGAGCAATTTAAAGCATGTCTACCAGACGACCGTGCCGCGTGGGGACGGATCTAACGAAAAAAATAGCATTACTGTACGCGGAGCAAAAAACTTTAAAATTCAGGACGTTTATGTAAGCAAATCCAGTACGGCAGGTATCATGGTTACGTACGGCTCGACAAACGGAACGGTCAGTGGTAACACACTCGATTCGACAGGTGCCGACGGCATTCATATGACCGGCGGAAGCAGCCATATTACGGTTGAGAACAATATCGTGCGTAAAGCCGGCGACGATACGATTGCGGTTGTCAGCTATATCGATAGCGATGTGAACCCGGTCAATAACATTACCATTCGCAAAAACAATGTCGGTTACGGTTCAAAAGCGCGGGGAATCGCAGTCGTAGGGGGTACGGATGTGACCATCTCGAATAACTCGGTTCAAGATACGAATATGGCAGGGGTTTATGTAGCCGTCGAAGCCTCCTATAATACGCGAAACGTAGATCGGATTACCGTATCGAACAACGTCATTAACCATACGGGAATCGCACAACCCCAGAATCATCCGAACGTGTTGGTCTATGCTTCTCAAGGCGTTGTGGATAATGTCGTATTCACAGGGAATATCATTAAAAATGGTGCGCATCGCGGTATTGGCGTGTGGGGTGAAGGGAAAATCAAAAACATCACATTCAATAAAAACACATTGATTAATCGTGTAGGCGCGCCTACTACATTTACAAACGGAACGATCAAACTGAATCAAAACGTAGGATTTTAAAGGATAGATTTGTTGGGTAGATCCGAGAGGAATTTAACCTGAGAGAAGCGGATGTCGGCGAGAACCGGCATTCGCTTTTTTATTGATTTATTGAGGTTAGTGCTTAGAGAAGAACAATGCGGTTTAAATAACACTAATCCTGCTTAACCGCTTTTCACCGTTCTGAAACATAAAAGGGAACCTTTTCCGGAATAAAAACTTTGTTTGAACGGATTATTGAAAACGTTATTAGGTTTGGATGTGGAGTGAGAGTCGAAAAGCGTGAAGGAGGAAACCATGAGAAAAAAAACAAACAGGAAAATTTGGTGGGCCATTTCGATCGTCGTCGTGCTTGCGGCTGCTCTCGCGATTTGGAGAGGGGCTATTTTTATGAGAGAAGAAGCGAAGACGCCGGAAGCTGCAAACATTGGTTCTACAGTTGAGGTACCGGAGGGTGCATTGTCGATTGTCGATGAAGGGGCAACGCCGGATGATGATACGGATGATTTGGCAGCTATTCAAGCAGCGCTTGATCGAGCGGCCGCAGAACAAGTTGCCGTATACATCCCCCCGGGCAACTATCGACTGAGCGGTATTTTGGTTATCGACGGAGTAGAACTGTTGGGAGACGGAGCCGATCAAGCCATTCTGACTTCAACCAATCCTGAAAACGGTTCGATCGACGTCGAAGGAGACGGTGCAGTGCTTAGCGGCTTTGCCCATGTCTATGAAACAACGGTCGAACGCGGGAACGGAGCTAATGATAAGAATAGTATTACGCTGCGAGGTGCCACTAACTTTACGCTTCAAGGACTAAAAATCGATAAGTCGAGCACCGCAGGGATTTTTGTGGGCGATGAATCTGCGAACGGTACCATACGCGGCAATTCGCTTCAGGATACAGGAGCCGACGGGATACATATCACCAACGGAAGCAGCAATGTAACTGTAGAAGAAAATAGCGTTCGAAAGGCAGGAGACGACACGATTGCCGTAGTCAGTTACGAAGAGAACTCAAAGACAACTCAAGATATCACCATCCGAAGAAACGATGTGGGATATGGCTCGAAGGCCCGGGGCATTTCTGTTGTTGGCGGAGAAAATGTGACAATCGAGAACAATCAGATTCGGGATACGGAAATGGCTGGCATCTATATCTCGGTTGAAAAGGAATGGGATACTCGTAACGTGAAAAATATCGTGATTAACGAAAATACGATCGAGCATACGGGTACACGACTTGGATCGGAACATCCGAATATTCTGGTTTATGCCTCACAAGGGATCATCGACGAAGTGAAGTTCAACGGAAATACCATCAGCAACTCGGTACATGGCGGAATAGGCGTATGGGGAGACGGAGACATCGGCAACATCTATTTCGACGCAAATAAACTCGAAAATACGAAAGGATTGGCAACAAATTTCAAAAGCGGAACGATTCATTCTGAAGGCAATACAGGGTTTTGAATTTCGAAAAGGAGTCAGAGGTATATCCCTGGCTCCTTTTTGTTACTTTAGGTTGCTTTCTCTCTTAAAATAGGAAAATGAGTCTGCTTGCTTGCGAAAAGTGAATAGGCATAAAGAACTAAAATCGCTTCAAAGAAATTGAATTTGATTCAAGCGAAAAGGGCGGGTTTATAAACTAGCATCGCAAAAGCAAATAAAAAGATGTGAGGAGGAAGTTAAGAATTTGAAAAAGTTTTGTGAAGGCTTTGTAAACAATTTTTGAAGAAAAAGCAAAGCCAGCTAAAGGTTAAATTAGCAGCCGAGTAAATGAGCTGCCGTTAAGAGAAGCAAGAGGCGAGTGCAGGGACTACAAGGATTTGATAGCAAAAAATCCGCATAGGGACTTTTGGCATCCAAAGATGAACAACTTCTTTTCGCTACGTCGGTGCGCTATCCACGGAAGGGAGTTGATCGCGAAGCTTGAGCGGACTACATAATCGGAGTGTTCACGAGAAATTCCTGAATAGGTTGGTCTCTTGCAGCGAACCAAGAAATAGCCGGATAAACGGCAAAGGTTCGAATTTTCTATTTTTAATTTTGAAAATGTAAGTCGTTTCCACAACCTTTTCGAAATTAATCAATTTTATTTTCAATATGTAAAGATTGTTCTCATTGCGTAAAAGGGTTCACCGACTGTTAACCATCTCATTGAACACGGAGGGATCGTGCATGGAGTTAAAAGAATATTTGAGCGTCATTAAGAAAAGATGGTGGGTGCTTGCCCTGACCGTGTTGGTGTGCTTCGCTGCTGCGATTGCATTCAACTCCAGATATGAGCCCCTCTATAAAGCTTCCGTCGACTTGATCGTCAATGAACCTTCGATCAGCAGTACGGGGCAGGCGCAGGTCGACTCCAACTCGATTGAAGCCAATCTTAAACTGATCAATACGTACAAAAAGATCATTACATCCGATTCCATCACCAAACTCGTGGTAGAACGCCATCCCGAGTTGAACCTGACTTCGACGCAGATCGGCGACAAACTTATGATCGATTCGACGCAAAACACGCAAGTCATTAACGTTTCCGTGCAAGATCCTTCATACGAGAAGGCTGCAACGATCGCCAATTCGACCGGCAACGTATTCATCAGCCAAATTCCGGAGATTATGCAGGTCAACAATGTCAGCGTCTTGAACGCAGCCGACCCGAATCTTTCGGCGGCTCCGGTAAACGATCACAGACAGATGGTAATCGTTTTGAGTCTGATCGTGGGACTTATGCTGGGCTTCGGTATCCTTTTCCTGATCGAATACTTGGACGATTCCGTCAAAACGGAGTTCGACGTGGAAACCGCGCTCGGGTTGCCCGTATTGGCGAAAGTGGAACGGATCGCGAAAAGCGATTTGAAAAACCAGCAAACCAACGATTCAGGACAGCCTGAAGAAAAAGCACTTCTTCGTACTGCCAACGAGCAGCGATAAGAGAGGCGAGCCATGAAACTCATTCAACCCGAACTTCCCGTACTGATCTATCGGGATCAAATCTTGCCGCCGTCCGAGACTTTCATCAAAAGTCAGGCTGAACGTTTTGAATCTTTCCATTCTTATTTCATGGGTTCGCGTCTCGTGCCCGGACTGCAGATCGAAGCCGATAAGCAGATTATTATCAACACCGGGGGAGTATCGGGGCGAAGAAAAGAGCTTGAATTCAAGCTGATGGGGCCCGGTCGCAGATTGACGCAGCGTCTTAAAGCGATTCAGCCCAAACTCATTCATGCTCATTTCGGTCCGGAAGGCTGTCTGGCTATGCCGATTGCGGAGAAATTGAAAATTCCGTTGATCGTAACTTTCCATGGATATGACGCGACAACCAAGGACGAGTACGCCAGAAAATCTTATTATACCCATCGAAATTATCTGAAACAGCGCTCGAAACTTCAGAAAAAAGGAGATCTGTTTATTGCGGTATCGGATTTCATCCGCAGTAAATTGATCAGCCAGGGTTATCCGCCGGAAAAGATCGTTCGTCACTATATCGGGATTAACGTGGAGTCCTTTACGCCGGACCCTGCGATTCAGCGTCAGGAGACGGTTTTGTTCGTTGGACGGCTTGTTGAGGTCAAAGGTTGTGCTTATTTGATCAAAGCTATGGCTGAAGTCCAACGCAAAAATCCTGAAGCCGAGCTTGTCGTGATCGGAGACGGTCCGCTTCGCGGGGAACTGGAACGTATGGCGGCACAGCACCTGAAACGTTATCGGTTTCTTGGGACGCAGCCGCATCATGTCGTTCGCGAGTGGATGAACAAAGCAAGAGTGTTCAGCGTTCCAAGTGTCAGAGCCGAGAACGGTGCCGAAGAAGGGCTGGGCATGGTGTTCTTGGAAGCAGCTGCAATGGGGGTTCCGGTGGCAAGCTTTGCTACAGGAGGGATTCCGGAAGCTGTCGAACACGGCAAGAGCGGTTATCTCGCGCCTGAGCGGGATTCGCATAGACTGGGTGCTTACATCGAACGTCTTTTGACGGAGCGCGATCTATGGAAATCGTTCAGCGAGTATGGTCAGGCCCGAGTCAGCCGTCAGTTTGACCTGCAGGAGCAGACTCGAAAAATGGAAGACCTCTACAAGATGGTTATTTCCAAGCAATGGACCGAGGATCGGCTGCGATCGGATTCGATCATTCCTTCCGTCGGTGAAGCCCAACATGTTTTATAAAAGCAGATCTACCCTTCAGCATGAACCAATCCTATTAAAGGCAGGCGATGTAATCGATGACTAGAGCCATGAGCAGCGGAACTTACCTGGTGGCCAATAAAAACTCAACTGCGGACGCCTCCGAAGCCTATCGGACGCTGCGCACGAACATCCGCTTTTCGGCGATGGGGCGTTCCTCGAAAATTTTATTGGTCACCTCGGCAGGCAGTGATGAAGGCAAAACGACAACCGCAACGAATCTGGCCGTCTCTTATTCGCAAGAAAACAAGAAAGTGCTGCTGATTGACGGGGATTTGCGAAACCCTTCGCTCCAACGAGTCTTTCCACGTTCCAACAAGCGAGGGTTGACCGATGTGTTGAGCGGACAATGCGGCTTGGAAGCAGCGGTATCCACGACGGCCATTTCCAATTTGTCGGTGCTTACCGCAGGTACGATACCGCCTAATCCGTCCGAAATTCTCGGTTCCGATCGTATGCAAGAATTGTTGAAAGAAGTTTCCGCGTACTATGACGTTGTATTGATCGATTCGCCGGCCGCATTGGATGTGTCGGATGCGCAGATCCTCGGCACGATGTCGGACGGCGTGGTATTGGTGGCTCATCAAGGCAAGGTAACGAAGGAAGAATTGAAGAGAGTGAAGCGCGGCATGGATCACGTGAACGCTCACATTTTAGGCGTCGTATTGAACAAAGCGTAAAGACTGCAAGCTCGACATCCACAGACACCCAAGACAAATGGAGGGGAAACCATGAGTGTAGTCAGAAATGATGCCGAAGCGGCAGAGTACAATGAAGCGGCGTTCAGGGACCTAACCTGGAATCGGGGAATCGTGTTCAATACAACCAAACGGAGTATGGATCTGGTAGCTTCTCTGATTGGTCTGATTCTTTTATCGCCCGTATTTTTGGTATTGGCTATTCTGATCAAGATCGAAGATCCGAAAGGACCTGTGTTCTTCAAGCAAAAAAGATTCGGAAAGAACTCGAACATGTTCAGCATTTACAAGTTCCGTTCGATGGCGACCAATGCGGAGCAGCGATTGAAAGAAGATCCGGCCCTGTATGAAAAATACGTCGCCAACAACTATAAGCTGGAGCAAGACGAAGATCCCCGCATCACGTCCATCGGTCGTTTCCTGCGCAAGACGAGCCTCGACGAGCTGCCGCAGCTGTTAAACGTACTCAAAGGCGAAATGAGCCTGGTCGGCCCGAGACCCATCGTGGCGCAGGAATTGAAAGAGTATAAAGACCGCAAAGACGATCTGCTCTCCGTCAAACCGGGCGTAACCGGGTATTGGCAGGTTAGCGGACGCAGCGACGTCGGTTATCCCGAGCGCGTAGACCTGGAACTCCATTATGTCTATCACCGGACGATCTGGCTGGATATTCGGATTCTGTTTGCGACTGTCGTCAGCGTATTGCTCAAAAGAGGCGCTTATTGAGCTCAGGCTGACTCCTATATCAGAAGAGAAAGGATGATCCGAATGAAAGTCGCAATCATTCATGACTGGTTGACCAGCTATGCCGGATCGGAGAAGGTGCTTGAACAAATGATTCAAATCTTCCCGGAAGCCGAAATCTACAGCCTTGTGGACTTTATGCCGGAAAAGGACCGGGGGTTCCTGCAAGGAAAAAAAGTACATACCTCCTTTATTCAGAAACTGCCGCTGGCTAAAAAGCAATATCGCCAATACCTGCCGTTCATGCCGCTTGCGATCGAGCAGTTCGATCTTTCGTCGTACGATCTGATCTTGTCCAGCTCCCATGCGGTAGCAAAAGGAGTTATTACCGGACCGGATCAATTGCATATCTCTTACGTGCATTCCCCGATCCGATATGCCTGGGACATGCAGCCTCAATACCTGAAAGAGTCCGGACTTCAAAAAGGGCTCAAAGGCGCGATGGCCAAAATCATTCTCAGCCGTATCCGTTTATGGGATTATCGGACTTCGAACGGCGTCGATCATTTTGTCGCCAATTCGCAGTTTATCGCCAATCGGATCTGGAAAGTCTATCGCCGCGAGGCCTCCGTCATCTATCCTCCGGTTAATGTATCGGCGTTCACGGCGCGCGAAGACAAAGAAGACTTTTATCTGACGGCGTCGCGTATGGTTCCTTACAAAAAAATGGACATGATCGCCGCAGCTTTCGCGCAAATGCCTGACAAGAAGTTGGTCATTATCGGAGACGGACCGGATATGGAAAAGGTTCGCAAGCATGAATCGAAAAATATTCAAATCCTCGGCTATCAGCCGGATCATGTGTTGGTCGATCATATGCAGAGAGCTCAAGCGTTCGTTTTCGCCGCCGAAGAAGATTTCGGGATTACGCCGGTCGAAGCCCAAGCTTGCGGGACGCCGGTTATCGCATACGGAAAAGGCGGCGCTTTGGAGACGGTTAAAGGGCTGGATGAACTTATGCCGACCGGAGTGTTTTACGATCAACAGAATCCGAGCGCGATCATTGAAGCCGTGCAGCGCTTCGAATCGGAAAAAGCCAAAATCCTGCCGACGAATTGCCGCAAAAACGCGATGCGCTTCTCGCCGGAAATATTCCGGCAAAATTTGCAAACGCATATCCATAACAAGCAAAGCGAAGAGGGGCGTCGGTTCGGCGCGGAACGGATGATTTCACGGGTGCTTTAAGCCGATTCTCAAATCAAAGGAGACTTCATTATGAAATTGACATTCATAGGGACCGGCTATGTCGGTCTGGTATCGGGCGTTTGCTTTTCGGCAATCGGCAATCAAGTCACCTGCGTAGATAAAGACCTGGACAAAGTGGAACGTCTGAGTCAAGGTGAAGTTCCGATCTATGAGCCAGGGTTGCAAGAATTGATGGAGAAAAACACCGCACTCGGCAACTTGAAATTCACTTCCGATCTGACGAATTCGGTGAACGATGCGGATGTGGTATTCATCTGCGTAGGCACGCCGTCGCTGCCGAGCGGCGAGGCGAATCTCGAATACGTCGAACAAGTCGCGCAAGATATCGCGCTGGCAATGAACGGTTACAAGATCGTCGTGACCAAGAGTACCGTTCCGGTCGGCACTAACGATAAAATCAAAAAAATCATTAGCCAGCTCAGCCCGCATGCTTTTGACGTCGTATCCATTCCGGAGTTCCTGCGCGAAGGTTCGGCGGTGAAAGACACGCTGAATCCGGATCGCATCATCATCGGAACGGGCAGCGAACGCGCTGCGGCTACGCTGACCGAGCTGCACCGTCCGCTGACGAACGAGATCATGGTCACGGAAGTGCGCAGCGCGGAAATGATCAAGTACGCGTCGAATGCTTTCCTGGCTACCAAGATTTCGTTCATTAACGAGATTGCGAACATTTGCGAAAAAGTCGGAGCCGACGTAACGCATGTCGCTCAGGGCATGGGCTATGACAAGCGGATCGGCTCCTCGTTCCTGCAAGCCGGTATCGGATACGGCGGCTCGTGTTTCCCGAAAGACACGCATGCTTTGATCCAGATTGCAGGTAACGTGGACTACGAATTCAAACTTCTGAAATCCGTCGTCGAAGTGAACAACGATCAACGCTTCAACATCATCGCCAAGCTGAACCATTCGCTCGGCGATCTTCAAGGCAAGACCGTCGGCATCTGGGGATTGGCATTCAAGCCGAACACCGATGACGTGCGCGAAGCGCCGGCACTCGATATCATCAAGACTCTGCTGCAAGAAGGCGCGATCGTTAAAGCCTATGATCCGATTGCCACAGAAAACTTCCGCCGCTTCTTCCGCAACGAATCGGATGTGGAATGGTGCGATTCCGCCATGGATGCCGCGGCAAGCAGCGATGCGCTCTGCTTGTTGACGGATTGGTCGGAATTCAAAGAAATCGATCTGCAGCAATTGAACGGCGCGATGAAGCAGCCGGTATTGATCGACGGACGCAACGTTTACTCCAGAGAACAATTGGCGGATACGACGTTCCAATACTACTCGATCGGACGGCCTGAGCTGGAAAGCTTGTCTCCGTTCCGTAATTCTGTAGCCTCGGATTAATCCGAGGTTACCCTGATTTATCAAAACCAAGAGCGCAGCGATGACGATTTGAAAGACTTTCGGCTTTCCGTCAGGAAAACGAGGGTAGAGAAAAGCGGCATCGCCTAGCGGCTTGTTGGCAGAAAGGAGGATCGGACGATGGCAAACAACAATCAAGCAAAATCTACGCAAGTCACAACGATCGAAAACGTTCAGCGAATCTGGTGGCTGAATCCGACCGTCATTTTCGCAATCTTGATGACCGTGATCCTGATCGGCGCGTACTACATACCGGCAGACAGTTACGTTTCCTTCTACCGTGTCAACAAATTTATCGACCCGTCGAATATCATCTACTCCATTCTTCCGGTCTGCTGCTTTGTGATCGGCGGCGCTCTTGCCTTTCTGGCCGGAAGGGGAACGAAGCCGTCGCAAGCATTCAGCGAAGTGATGGAGAAAAAAGATTCCTTCATTAAAATGTGGATCGGCTTGCTGTTCGGCTTTACGATGTTCGGTTACGCGATGTGGTTCCTGGTCATGCTGCGCGGCGGCTTCAGCATCGGATTGTTCATGAGCGTGCTGAGCGGAGAACCGGGCGCGATCTACGGAATCAAAGAAAGCTTCGATAACGTAGCGGGCATCACTTCGTTTACCAACTTCAGCATTCCGTTCGTCATCCTGACCAGCTACTACCTTTTTTATAATAAGAAAAAGATGTACATATGGATGCTTGCTCTAGTGTTCGTCCTGACGATGCTGCGGGCGGTGTTTTTCCTGGAACGTCTGGCCATCATGGAGTTTATCGTTCCGGCCGCCGTCGTATTCTTCTCGATGCGGGCCAAGCTCGGACGCAAAACGCCTTTCGTCGGATTATATCCGTTCATCGGCCTGATCGCGCTCGTCGGATTCTTCGGAGTCAGCGAGTATTTCCGGTCCTGGCTTAGCTATTACGTGAACTACTATCCGTCGTTCTGGGAATTTATCGTGACCCGATTTTTCGGGTATTACGTGACTGCCATCAATACGGGAACTTTGTACTTCCAGCATCTCGGTTTCCATTGGCTGCCTTTCCCGAGTTCCACGGCAGAATTCATCTGGAAATTCCCGGGCGTGCCGGATACGGCTTACGAATCGATTTACGGTTTCGAACCGCAGTCGGTCATTAACAACACGCTGGCGACGATGGGTAACCCGGAATTCAATAACCCGTCGGGACTGCTGCAGCCTTACAGCGACTACGGCTTTAGCGGCGCGCTGATCTTCTGGGTCATCGTCGGCTTTTTCACCGGAGTTCTGTATACCCATTTCAAAAAAGGCCACACGTTCGGCATGATGATCTATCCGATCTGGCTGGTAGGCGTATTGGAGATTCCTCGCTACTTCTACTTCGGCAGCGGACGCTTCTTCCCGTGCTGGATCATCATTCTCGCCTTTACCTTCATTTTGCATTACAACCGCAAGAAACTGACAAGCTGGCGTTTGAAAGGAGTGGGAGCAGGTGACTAAGACGCGTATTTACATCAACGGACGATTCCTCAAGGCTTCCGTAACCGGTGTACAGCGTTATGCTTATGAACTGCTGCGCACCATAGACCAATTGATCGGTCGGGATGACCCGGCCGTTCGCGGTTATGAATTTATCGTTTTGGCTCCAAAAGGAGACATTCATGAGTTAGGTACCCGGCATATCGAAGTTCGTCAAACGGGGCGCTTCAGCGGGCAATTGTGGGAACAAATCTCGCTCCCGCTATTATCGAAAGACGGCTTCCTCATCAACTTATGCAATGCGGCTCCGTTGTTCAAGCGCAGGCAAGCCGTCACGCTGCATGATGCTGCCGTGTACTCGGTGCCGGATACGTATTCGTCCGCATTCAAGATGTGGTACAAGTTGATGTTTCGAACGCTGGGGCGCACGTCGCCGCTTATCCTGACTTGTTCGGAAAACTCGAAAGACGAATTGATTCGCCACTGCGGAATTCGCGAAGACAAGATCCGGGTCATCTACCACGGAAAAGAACATGTGCTTCAAAGCGGAAGTGCTCCCGATTATCCGGCGCAGCAGGGGTTGGATCGTCCTTTCGTGCTTGCCGTAAGCAGTCGCAGTCCCAACAAAAACTTTCGTTCCATCGTTCGTGCAGCCGAGCTGATCGGAGATCAAGGGTTCGACTTCGTGATCGCTGGAGGGACAAACCCGAAGATTTTCAAATCCGAAGACGCGGAGCTGGGCAATAACGTTCGGCATGTCGGGTACGTCGAAGACGAAGAATTGCGGACATTGTACGATCGGGCATCCTGCTTTGTTTTCCCTTCTTTCTACGAAGGATTCGGTTTTCCGCCGCTCGAGGCCATGGCATGCGGCTGCCCCGTTGTCGTATCGGATACCGCTTCGCTGCCGGAAGTATGCGGAGACGCCGTCTTGTACTGCGACCCGAGCAGACCCGAGGATATCGCCGGGAAGATCGCCAAGGTGATGCAAAGTCCCGAACTGCAGCATGAAATGAGACAAAAAGGACTGGCTCAAGCCGGTAAGTTCTCTTGGGAAAAATGTGCTTACGAGACGCTGGGCGAAGTGAAGCGGCATGCGATCGGACGTTATACGGAGAAAGTTGCCCGCAACGAAAATCGTAAGGCGCAAGCTTGATCCAAGAACTTAACGCGAGAAAAGGAGGAGAGTCGGTATGAATATTATGTTTGCGAGCCATACGTATATGGGAAGCCCGTTCGTGGTCGGCTCCCATCACTTATCCAGGGAAATGGAGAAGTTGGGGCACTCGGTCATTCATGTCAGCACCCCGCTAAGCCTGTTTCATCTGCTGAAGTGGAAAGATCGGGATATTCAGGCTCGCTTCCGCATTTTGCAAGGGAAGAAAGTCGATACGTCGGCAGTCGTCAACTCGGTTCCGATGTCGCTGCTGCCGTGGGAAATTGCCGGACCGATCTTCAAAAAGACGCAGAAGAACTGGATGCTGCCCGCGATCAAAAAAGTGATGCGCGAGCACGAAATGGCTTCCGTAGACTTATTGTTGATCGACCAACCGCGCTTTGTCGGACTGGAGAAGCTGGTATCGCCCAAAGTGACCATTTACCGTCCGACCGATATTTACAGCAAAATGACGGGAGACGCTTCGATCGCTACGGCCGAACGAACGTTGATGTCGGTAGTCGACGGACTCGTATCCACTTCTGGCCCGGTATTGTCGGAGCTTCAGGAATACAATCCTGCCGTACCGACATTGCTGCTGGAAAACGGTGTCGAATACGAACACTTTTCCGCTCCGGCCGAAGAACCCGAAGACTTGAAGAGTATTCCGTCGCCGCGCGCCGTTTATGTGGGAGCGCTGGACGAACGGCTCGATCTCAAAGGACTTAAGCTGTTGGCGAAAGAAAAGCCTAATGTCAGCCTCGTCATTATCGGCCCTGTAAACGAAGAGACAAAACGCGATTTCTCGGAGTTCGCCAATGTTTATTTTCTCGGAGCAAAAAAGTACGCGACCGTGCCTGCCTACCTTCAGCATTCGGACGTGGCGCTGCTCCCGCTCAGCAATCATGCCGCCAATGCGGGGCGAAGCCCGATGAAGCTGTATGAATATGCCGCCGCCGGACTGCCGGTCGTGGTAACGGAGACGCCGGAGCTGCTTAGACGTCAGGAACGCTTCCTGCACTTTTACCGCGATAGCGCGGAATTGCCGGACCAAGTCGAAGCGGCGTTATCCGCGAAGCAGGATCGGCTGGCGATCCGCGAGATGGCGCGAAGCCATGCTTGGGAATCCAAAGTGAACACGCTGTTGGATTTTATCGATAAGCTCCAGGTCAAGATCGGATAGACAATCTTAGATAGAGAATTGCAAACCTAAGGAGTGGCGATATGTCTTCATTAAAGAAGAAAGGGATCAAAGCGGCGAAGTGGTCAAGCATAGCCACGATCGTGACGATCGTGATCCAGCTGCTTCAGCTGGTCGCGCTGTCCCGGATTTTGAGTCCGATCGACTACGGTCTGATGAGCATGACGATGGTCGTCGTCGCTGCGGCGGTCAATTTGACCGATGCGGGGATCTCGAACGCCATCATTCACCGTCAGGACGTGACCAAAGACCATCTTTCCAGTCTCTACATACTCAACCTCGTTACAGGAGCTTTTATCGGCGTCATTATTTTCTTCTCGGCGCCGCTCGTGGTCTGGTTCTACCAAGAGCCCGAGCTGCTTAATCCGGTTCGCTGGATGGCGCTGCTGTGTCTGCTTCCGGCTTTCGGACAGCAGTTCGAAGTTTTGTTCCGCAAAGAGCTGAAGTTCGACAATATCGCCAAAATCCAGATCGTGTCTTACTTCGTCGGCTTCCTGCTGGCGGTCGGCGGCGCGATCGCAGGCTTCGGCGTCTACGCGCTGGTTCTGTCGAACTTGGGCAACGCCTTCGTGAAATCGTTCATGCTGTTGGTTCAAGGTTGGAAAAAATGGACCCCCCAGCTGCATTTCGCCAAAAAAGATTTGAAAGGCTATCTCAGCTTCGGCGTTTATCAAATGTCGTCCAACGTGATCCAGTCGCTGATGTCCAACATCGACTATATCCTGATCGGTCGTCTCTACAGCGCGCAGGTTCTGGGTTACTACTCGTTCGCGTTCCAGCTCTGCACCATGCCGGTACTGAAACTGACCCCGCTCATCAACACGGTCAGCCTGCCGTTGTACGCGAAGATGCAGGACAACATGGAACGTCTGCGCAGCGGCTATATCAAAACGATCAGTTTGGTCAGCTACCTGAACGCGCCGATCTATCTGGGCCTGCTGGTCACCGCTCCGGTACTCGTGCCGTTCATTTTCGGAGCCAAATGGGAACCGAGCGTCATTTTGATCCAAGTGCTGTCGCTCGCCATGCTGATGCGTTCGTTGATCGTCCCGATCCAACCGCTGCTTCAAGCCAAAGGGCGGACCGACATGTACTTCCGCTATACGCTGATGGGCATGTGCATTCAGGTTCCGGGACTTGCGGTCGGCACGTATTTCTGGGGCATCATGGGAACGTGCGTCGCTTACGTCGTCATTCAATTTTTGCTGATGATTATCCAATACCATTACGCCATGCGCCGAATGATCGGGCCTTGCTTGCGCGACTACCTGCGCAGCATGGCGCCGGGATTGTCTTACGGACTGATCATGGTCGCAGGCGTGCTATTGATCAATTATTTGTCCGTTGCCGTGTTCTCTCAAGAAGCGAACTTCGTGATCCAGGTCGCTGTCGGAGCGTTAATCTACTTTGCCGTTATTTTTCTTTTTAACAAAGAATTGTTTCAAAACATCAAGAATAGGCTTATAAGTAAAACTAAGTTAGCTAAATGACGGTGATTGCGTTAACTAAGTTCACACATTCAGAGGAGGGCATCAACGATGACTAAAGTTAAAAAAGCAATTATCCCGGCGGCCGGCCTAGGAACAAGGTTCCTGCCCGCAACGAAAGCAATGCCGAAAGAAATGCTTCCGATCGTAGATAAGCCGACCATTCAATATATTGTCGAAGAGGCCGTTTCCTCCGGCATCGAAGATATCATTATCGTAACGGGACGCAGCAAGCGGGCCATCGAAGACCACTTCGATAAAAACATCGAGCTGGAAGCGGACCTGGAAGAGAAGAACAAGGAAGAGCTGCTGAGCATCGTTCGCGAAGTGACCAACCTGGTCGAGATCCACTGCGTCCGGCAAAAAGAACCGCTCGGTCTCGGACATGCCATCTGGTGCGCACGCAAATTCATCAACAACGAGCCGTTCGCGGTACTGCTCGGCGACATGATCATCGACAGCGAAGTGCCTTGCCTGAAGCAAATGATGGACGAGCAGGCACGTACCGGCGGCAACATGATCGCGGTCGAAGCCGTGCCTTGGAAAGACGTAAGCAGCTACGGCGTCATCAAGGGCGACAAACTGACCGACAACCTGAACCTGATCACGGATCTCGTGGAAAAGCCGAAAACGGACGCGCCGTCCAACCTGGCAATGATCGGCCGTTACATCCTCGAACCGGGTATCATGGACATTTTGGAGCATCAGACAGCGGGAGTGGGCGGCGAGATTCAATTGACGGACGCGTTGAAAAAGCTGGCGGAACTGTCCAGAATGTACAGCTTCCGTTATGACGGAACGTTGTACGACGTCGGCAGCAAAATCGGTTACCTGAAAGCCAATGTCGATTTCGCGCTCAAACGCAGCGGCCTCGGCGACGAGCTTCGCGAATATCTGATCGAAAGCCTGGTCGATCCGGCCGCGGCAGCAGAAAAAAAGGATAATCTCAAAATCGTTTAACCCTAACGCGCATACCTTAAAAGAAAAGACACCGATACGAATCGACAGAATGGAGGGGCAAGCATGAAATTGGTATTACTGTCCGGAGGCTCGGGCAAGCGGCTGTGGCCGTTGTCGAACGACGCCAGATCGAAGCAGTTTTTGAAAGTGTTGGAGAACGAGCACGGCGAGATGGAGTCGATGGTCCAACGGGTTTGGGGACAAATCAAAGGTGCAGGGCTGGCCGATTCGGCGGTTATCGCGACAAGCAAAGTTCAAGTCGAAATTTTGCAGAACCAGCTTGGCGGCGTACCGATTATCGTGGAGCCGGAGCGTCGGGACACGTTCCCGGCGATCGCGCTCGCGGCATCATACCTATACTCGCAAGGCGTCGGCTTGGACGAGACGGTCTGCATCCTGCCTGTCGATCCGTACGTGGACGACCAATTCTTCGACCGGATTCGCGATTTGGAGGGAGCGCTGCACAATTCGGGGGCCAAAATGGCTTTGATGGGCGTCAACCCTACATACCCGTCTTCGAAATACGGATATATCGTGCCGGAAGCGGACGAAAACAACAGCGATTACAAGAAGGTAGGACGCTTTACCGAAAAACCGAGCGAAGATCGGGCGGAGCGTCTGATCGAGCAGGGGGCTTTATGGAACTGCGGCGTGTTCGCTTTTAAGCTGAGCTATATGATGGATCATCTGCTCCGTGCGGGAATGCCGATGCAATACGAGGATCTGCTTGCCCGTTACGCGACGCTGGAGAAGATCAGCTTCGATTACGCGGTAGTGGAAAAAGAATCGCATATCGCCGTGATTCCGTATGACGGGTATTGGAAAGATCTCGGTACCTGGAATACGCTCACCGAAAATATGGGCTTGCAGCATATCGGCAAAGGTGCGATTAGCGAAGATTCGCCCAATACGCATCTGATCAACGAATTGGATATTCCGGTTACGATTATCGGCATTCCCAACGCGATCGTCGCCGTCAGCCCGGACGGCATTCTCGTTTCGGACAAAGAAGCGAGTCCTCGCGTCAAAGACATGGTCGATGCCGGGCAACGTCCGATGTACGAAGAACGCCGCTGGGGCTGGTATCGGGTACTCGACTATTCCAAGTTCGGGGACGGAACCGAAGTGCTGACCAAACGCATCGGACTCAAAGCGGGCAACAATCTGGGATACCGCAAGCATCTCTATCGCGCCGATACGTGGACGATCATTAGCGGAAAAGGCATTTTGGTCAAAGAAGGCACCATCACGCCGGTTGAAGCAGGCGACGTGGTCACGATCGAGCCCGGAACGTACCACTGCCTCAAAGCCTTCCACGATATGGAATACATCGAGGTGCAAAAAGGCGAAGTCGTGCAGGAAGAAGATTTCGAAGAATTGTTCAGCAGTTGGAACGATATCGAACGCCACTGCGTCGTTAGCGGCGCGAAGGCGGCCGGAGCCGGCCGAAACGCGTTATGAAGCGCTGGGCGAAGATCGCGATCTCCGGCGTTGCCGTCCTGGCGATCGGTATCGGAGGTTACGCCTACTCCATTTATCGCCCCGTTGTCGATACGATGGAATCCATCTATGAACCGCTGGAATCGGACGTGGCCGCAGGGTCTGCCGATCCGGCCGCTCAGGGCGGAAGTTTGACCGCTTCGGTCGGCAATGCCGGCGCGCGGCAGGCCGCGCAGGAGCTTCCCGCCGATCTGAGCGAGACCAAGCCCTTCAACTTGCTGGTCCTCGGCGTCGACGAACGGGAGAACGACGTAGGTCGTTCCGACGCGATCATGATGCTGGCCGTCAATCCTCAGAAGCGTTCGGTCCTGATGTTCAATATTCCCCGCGATACGCGCACGGAGATTGTGGGCCGAGGCACGGTTGATAAGATCAATCACGCTTACGCCTTCGGCGGCGTGAACATGTCGGTCAATACGGTCGAGCAATTTCTGGACGTCCCGGTCGATTATTACGTGAAAGTCAACATGGAAGGCCTGGAGCGGATCATCGACATTTTGGGCGGCGTTACCGTGAACAATCCGTTCGAGTTCGATTTTGAAGGAACCGATTACAAAAAGGGCCTGATCGACATGAACGGCCACGAAGCGCTGATGTACTCCCGCATGCGTTACGACGATCCCAAAGGCGATATCGGCCGCAATGACCGTCAGCAGCTCGTGCTGTCCGCGCTGATCGAAAAAGGCAAAAACATCTCGAATTTGACCAAAGTCAATTCGCTGCTGGAAGCGGTCAAAGACAACGTCAAAACCAATCTGACCAAGGACGATATGATGGACATCGTGACCAAGTATCGGACGGAAATCGATTCGGTCGATAAAGACGAAGTGCAAGGCAGCGGCAAAAAGATCGACGGAATCTACTATTATATGGTGGACGATGCGGAGAAAACGCGTATTCGTACCGAGCTGACGAACCAGCTTCAAAACGGTAACTCTTAAGGAAACGGAGGAGCAGGCGGAAATGGCGGTTAATCTTTTTTTCATCCCGCATCAAGACGACGAAGCGCTGACATTCGGGGCAGGCATTCGCAATCATCTGAACGTCGGCGACGAATGTCACGTGATTTTGTACACGGACGGATCGTCCTCCAACGTAGTGAAGCAATTGAACGGCCAAACCAAAAGCAATATGCACCGTAAACTGTTGGACCCGCAGCGCGAAGGCTATGCCCCGCTGGATCGAACCGATCTGGTCCGTTATCGCAACGACGAATTTTTGCGTTCTTGCATGGCGTTGGGATTACCCGTAGCGAATGTTCATTTCGTGCAAGAGCTGCAGGACGGCACGACGACGGTTGAAGATTGCGAAGAATTGATTCGTGAATTTACGGACCGTTATCACGGCGCCCGAGTGAAGACGTTCACGGATTTGGGGGATAACCATCGCGATCACGCGAATATGGGTGCGGCGGCACGAAATCTGTATCGGCAGGAAAAAATCGCCGATCTGCGGCTTTACGTGGAACCTTATAACCTTCGTCAAGCCAAAAAAGCGAATCGGGGAGTTCAAGTTTTGAAAGAAAAGCCGGAAACCCATCGTGAATATGTCGTGGCTTCTTTAAGCGAGTACAAGAAATGGAATCCGGCACTTGAGCAGTTCGCCATCGGTTATCATTCGGTTCGAAAAGAGATCGATGCGGCGATCGCCAACCCGGTATCCTATTACCATAAGCCTTATTGATGCTTTGCCCGTTGGACAAAAATCGGATAAAGGAGCTGCAAACGGATGAGCAAAATTTTGATTGTAGGCGGACAGATGGAGAACAAGGGTGCACAGGCCATGACTTTCACGGTGATCAATGAAATCAAGAAGCGTTATCCCGACAAAGAAATATTGGTGAACTGCATAGACCCTGACCGGGGATACGCATTCGACATCATCAAAATCGGCAAAAAGCTCAAAATCGAAATGCTGGGCGGGGTATTCGGCACGCTGGGAAAACTGATTCCGAATGCCGAGCACGTTAACGTTACCCGCAGCGATATGGAACGAATCATGAAAGACACGGATATGATGATCGATATCAGCGGGTTTGCTTTATCCTCGCAATTCACGATCCGCCATTCCGTGAACTATCTGGTCAACATTATGCTGGCCAAGCGTTATAAAGTACCGATGGTACTGATGCCACAATCTTTCGGACCTTTTGAATACGAAAGCAAGTACAAGTCGGTTATCATGGCGCTGATTAAAAAGTACATCACGTATCCGACCTACATATATGCGCGCGAGGACGAAGGGATGCAGTTTTTAAGCCGCTTCACGACCCGCAATCTGAAACGTTCGATGGATTTGGTTCTTCAAGGTAGCAGCGCGTACGATTTGAACGTGCTGTTCAAGCCGGGCGCTTATAAGCCGAATGCGCGCGTGGACGTGCAGCCGAATTCCGTGGGGATCGTGCCTAACGTCAAAACGATGAAGTACGGCTCGCGCGAAGACCTGCTTCAAGCGTACCGCAAAATGACCGATCACCTGCTGAAATCCGGCAAAAACGTGGTTCTGCTGCGTCATTCGACGGAAGACTTGGAGATTTGCAAAGGCATCAAACAGCATTATCCGAACGATGATCGCGTCGTGCTGCTGGAAGACGAATATGACTGTATTGAAATCCATCATATTCTGGAACAGTTCGAATTCATTATCGCTTCCCGCTACCATTCCATCATTCATGCGTACAAAGACGGTATTCCGGTCTTGGCACTGGGATGGGCAACCAAATATCAGGAACTGCTCGGACGTTTCGGGCAAAAAGAGTATATGTTCGACGTCCGCGACCTTGCGCACGTAGAAAGGGAGATCGAACGCAAGATCGACCTGATGATTGCTCGCCGCGAAGAAGAATCGGAAAAGATCAAAGCGGTAACGGCAGAGATTCAGAGCCGCACGATCTTTAACGAAGTATTCGGCGAACTTCCTATGACGGAACAAGCAAAGACGGAAACATCCGCGGAGCTTGAAGACGTCGAAAACGCAACGCTGCAAATCGGTTAAGCCGAGCGGGGTAGCGCTGCGGGGCTGTGTGAAGAAACCTTTATCGAGCAGGCCGCGAGGTCTTCGGTAAAGGTTTTTTTGCGCTAGGGCGTGTCTTCAAACCTCGATGCACATTGGCAGGTTTGAAGACACGCCGTAGGCAGACATAGGCAAAGTTCCGGTTTTGTGCTACCCTTACGGAATATGCGGAGAAGACCAAGCGGAAGGGAAGAATGCACGTATGCAACAACTGTTTATCGGAGATATCTCGCTTAGCGACGGAACGATCGAATCGGTGCTCCTGCTTGAATCCGCTGCGAGAGTCGAGTTTCGGATATGGGACGGCGGCAAAGCGGTTTTTCGTTTCAAAGGCGTAATCGGCGTTCGTGATCGAAATGCAGCAGGGCAGGAAATCGAGTCGATGGAGACGGAGGAAGTACTGCCCATTCGAAGCGTTCCGAATGATTCGTTCGTAGCCGAATTGTTGGAGGAACGGCCTGAAGGTCGAGCGGAAGGCGTGACTCGTTATGCCTTTATCGGTTCGTGGACGATGCGTCCGGTCCTTGAAGTTTACGCGGAAGAAGTTGAAGCGGAACGTGCATACGCTCTTTGAAAAAGGGTTGGAAACCCATGGTTTTCACGCTTGAGATTTTGCTTCTCGGGACGGTTTAGGATGAAAAAAATGTGTTTATTTACCGCATGTGGACAAATTGCGCACTCGGCGCCGGATTGAAGCTGCTCCTGCCGCGTTCGTGCAAAAAATTCTCATTCTTTCAATCGAAGGAGCTGAAGCGTATGTCGATCGACCGTTTTATTTGGACCAAGTTAAGCCGCGTAGACAACGAAAAAACGAAAAAAAATCTGGCCAAGCTGTTGGCGATTCGGATTCGCAAAGCCGAGAAAGCCGAGCGGTCGACATCGTGACCGGAGCGTAATTGCCTGAAGACGTACAAAGGAGGTTCCTCTCGGAACCTCCTATTCGGCCTTTGTGCCGGCCGCGGCTTTTTCGCAATCTTCGTCGGAGAGGTGCAGGACTTCGTCTTCCGAATGCTGCGGTTCGTTGATCCACTCGTCCGACCAGCCTTGAATGCAGGCGATCGTCGACTGGAGAGCGTGTCCTTTTTCGGTCAATTCGTATTCGATCCGGACCGGCGTCTCGGCATACACGTGGCGTACGACGATGCCTTCTTTCTCCAAGTCTTTCAAGCGTTCCGACAACAGTCGTCCGCTGACCGGGAAAGCCGATTGAATGTTACAAAAACGCTGCGGTCCCGATAGCAAACGATAGATGATCAGACCGTTCCAGCGTTGCGACAGAATCTGCATGCCCCGTTCGAATCGAGGACAAAGCGTTGAGTTTTTCATGGGTTCACCTCCAAACTTTCCAAAGGAAAGTCACTGCCTGTAAGTTTCGTTGATCGCCTTGATTATATCACGAATTGCAGATGGAATGCGGATTTCCGTCATTATTTTCCGTCGGATCGTGAAATTAAGGAAGAACCTTTCTTTTTGCGCACTAGCTCTTTATAAAAAAAGCGATTCTGACGAAAATAAATAGGAGCAGCTACCCGGGCATGCATGCAAACTTCGCCAAGACGCACGTCGCTCAAGTTTGCGTACACGCCCTACATCAACGGCGATCCCGCCAGAGGGAAGAAGGGAACTACATGAATATTTTGGAAGCGCTCGTACTGAGTATCCCCTATTTGAAAAAAATCACGAATGAAGACTTTATGATCGGCATTACGGATAGGCAGCAGTTCCTTTATTACGCGCCGTCCTCGGATCTTGATTTCGGCCTGTCCGCCGGTTCGCCTATTCCGCCGGATGACGCCAATTTGAAAAAAGCGCTCGCCGGACAATTGTCCAGTACCCGCATTCCGGCTTCGGCTTACGGGGCTGAGCTTGAGGCAAAAGGAATCCCGGTATTCAATGAAGAAGGAAAGGTCATCGGCGCATTGGCGGTGGCTTATACGCTGAAGACCGAAGATTTCCTGCACGGATTCGGGGACCGGATGGAATCGGTCAGCCGATCGTTAACGGATTTTGTCGCTTCGATTGCGGCGCAATCGCAGCAGTTGGCTGCCGCGACGACCGAAATCCGGGAAAACTCGGGCCGGGCCGTGAGCGATGCGCGCGAGGTGAACAAGGTAACTTCGTTCATTCGCGAAATTTCCGAACAAACGAATATGTTGGGACTTAACGCCGCGATCGAGGCTGCCCGCGTCGGCGAGCTGGGTGCCGGATTCCAGGTGGTCGCGAGCGAAGTGCGCAAACTATCCGTGGATACCAAAAAAGCCACGCAGAGCATTGAGCAGGCGCTCACTAACGTACAAGAAAGCATCGTCCGGATGCAGCAGGAAATCGCGTCGATCTCCGACGCGTCCAATGAGCAGGCACATTTGCTTGGCGAATTCAGCAGTCTGACGGATCAACTCAATCATCTCAACACTGAATTTTCCGACTTTACGCGAAAGCTGTTGGACGAACGCGGTCATATGAGCTAACAAGAAACGAATTAGGATTACGTGCGGTAGAGGAGCTGCGCCGCGCGATGAGCATGCATCATATCGATCAAGCATGAAAAAAGACATTCCGCAAACCGGAATGTCTTTTTATGTACCGCCGCTAATGAGGCTTCACTCTTTAGTACAGGGACAGAGCGAGCGTGTCGCTTTCGCGGTACGAGTGCAGAATGGCTTCAGAGCCTACGATTTCAATACTAATCAGGGAACCGATACAATTTTTCAAAGCACGTTTACCGTTGCTTAACTTATTATCTAATGCGCTGGTCAGCAGTCTAAGCATTTTCTGAGCGGGTTGAGTATTCTCGGCGTCAATGTAAACGGGAACCAGTTTTTCTTGAACCGTAATCGTCGTCGTTTTCATTACAATCACCTCGTCATGTTCTTTATCCTTGTTTGTATTATAAACTCGCTTCCTTAAAAACAAATTAAAAAACGCTTAAATTTCTTCGTAAATGTTACTATTTTCTCGGTTTTTTTTAAAAACTCTCGATTCCTCCTTAATATTTAGCCTGCCGGCAGCGATCGCCGCTTGATTTTAATAGTTTTTACCCTGCCTTGCCTATTTATGAAAACCTTTTTACGAGAATAATTAAGCAATTTTCAAAAAAGAATTGAAAAAGCGGAAAATGATTGAATGCAAGAACTTTTCGGGTAATGAATACCTGGATTGGAGTAGCCGTCTAACTGCCTCCAAAAAGGTATTTACTTTCCGAAAAACGAAGGAGTGGATCGCCATGACGGCACCGCGTTTTGAAGGCAGAACCGTGATTGTGACAGGAGCTGGTTCGGGAATAGGACTGGCAGCGGCCGTGAAATTCGCGCAGGAAGGCGCGAACGTCGCCTTATTCGAGCTTGACCCGCTTCGCGCGGAATCGGCGCGCGAAGAATTGGAAAGTATCCGAGCTGGCTCGGGCTTTGTCCAAATCGTCGATGTGTCCGACCCGGACGGCATGGAAGCGGCTTACCGGAATGTGAACGAGCATTTCGGAGGGTTGGATGCCGTATTTGCGAATGCCGGAATCAACGGAGCAAAAGGTCCTATCGAGCATATGGAACTCGATGAGTTTAAAAAGACGATAGACGTGAATCTGGGCGGCATGTTTTTATCCGTGAAATACGCGATTCCTTATATGAAGCAGCGCGGCGGGGGAAGCATCGTGATTACGAGCTCCGTAAACGGCAACGGAAGGTACTCCAGCGTCGGCATGTCTCCGTACAGCACATCCAAAGCCGGACAAGTCGCTTTCGCCAAAATGGCGGCACTGGAGCTGGCTCGCTATCGGATTCGCGTCAATGCGATCTGTCCCGGTGCGATCTCGACGAATATCGACGAGACGACCGAGGAAGATGCCCGCATGGACGAGATTGCGATCCCGCTCGAATTTCCTCGCGGCGGCGATCATCCGCTCGCCGGACGTCACGGATTGCCGGAGGAGGTGGCCGACTTGGCGGTATTCCTCGCTTCTTCGGAATCGCGCCATGTGACGGGGACGTCGATCACGGTGGACGGCGGGGAGTCTTTATTGTTCTGAAGACGCTCGCCCGATTCCGCTCCTTCGCTCAGGTTGTTTCCCTTGCGGGAAGCCAAAAGTCGCTCAGGTTCGGAATCGGGCTCGCCGGGTCAGCACATGGCGGATTGAGCGAATTTCTCCCGCAGCCTACACGCTTTTCTAAACGAACAGGATTTGCGCATAGATTCAAGCCCCGCCAAAGGCTAACTGAGGCGGGGCTTTTTGTGTTGGGTAGACGTATGCTGCGCAAGCGGAAAGGAATCGGGTATAATGGAACGACAAAAGTCGATGGGATCGGGAGGAATTCGGATGGGGTGGTTATCGTGGTTGGCGGAGCAGAAGATCGACGAAGCGGCGCGTAACGGAGAATTTGACGATCTGCCGGGGAACGGGAAACCGATAGAATTAGACGATCTGTCGGGAGTGCCGGAAGAACTGAGGGTTCCTTACCGGATTTTGAAAAATGCAGGAATGCTGCCGCAGGAGATCGTGCTGCGAAAGGAATGTTTGGAGTTGGAGGATTTGCTTGCGGCTTGCCGCTCGGATGAAGAGCGCGAGGAGATTGGACGTAAATTGAATACGCAAAGGCTCAAACTTCGGATGGTTGAAGAAGAACGAGGTTGGGGCGGCGGCGCGTATTCGGAATATGCGGACAAGATCAAGGATCGGTTAGGCGGAGATTGATCCGGGAATCCAGCGTCTTGACCGAACCGAATTTGAGGCGGCACGAGTGATTTGATTTCTGTTCAAGATGAAGTTTGAAATACCTGCAGCTACCCGCTTATTTTGAAAAAGCGTCCGAATTTCGGCTTACGCTTGCTCATTTAAGTGGATAGACGCAGGTATTTCGGTGAATATGGGGCATAAAAATGTTACAAATCCGGCACGTTCACGACGACGGGTTCTCGCGGAATCAAAGACAGATCGAAAGAACCCACCAGCTCCGCGGCCGATACCGCTTCCGGACGGTCGATTAATCCGCTGACATGAGCCAGCCAGCCGACGAGCTGTTCAGGCGAAGTACCGCGTTCGCGGAAAGAAGAGATGGCGATGCCGCCGTGACGTTTGGCCAAGCGATTGCCGTCCGATCCGTTCAATAGAGGGACGTGCAGGAAATTCGGCGCTTCGAGTCCCAAAGCTTCATACAACAGGATTTGTCTCGGCGTCGAATCCAATAAGTCGTATCCTCGCAGGACATCGGTGATCTTCATGTCCGCATCGTCCATCACGACGGACAGTTGATACGAATGCAAGCCGTCGGCACGGCGAACGACGAAGTCGCCTCCGCTGCCCGGCGCGAAGGATCGGGTTCCGGCGATGCCGTCTTCAAAACGAACTTCACGACCTTCGGGCAGCGCGAAGCGGAGTGAAGGGGCTTTATGCAGCGCTTTTTCTGCGCGCTGCGCGGCGGTCAGATGTCGGCATGTTCCGGCATAGGCAGGTCCTTCGGAGGTCAATCCGTGGGGAGCGCTGGCGGCGGACAAAATGTCTGCCCGACTGCAAAAGCAGGGGTACAACGCGCCTGCCGCTTCCAATTCGAGCAAGCCTGCTTCGTATCGTTCCAAGCGCTCGCTTTGCGTATAGGGCGCATAAGGTCCGCCGACGTCAGGGCCTTCGTCCCAGTCCAGACCGAGCCAACGCAGATCAAGCAGCGCGAGTTCGGCCCATTTTTCACGGGACCGCTCGGTGTCGATATCTTCCATGCGAAGGATGAATTCGCCGTTCAACGAACGCATATGGAGCCAGGAAATCAGTGCGGTGCGGGCATTGCCCAAGTGCATTTTGCCGGATGGCGTAGGTGCGAAACGTCCGCGTCTCATTATCGTTCACTTCCTTGTCTAGGCGTGCATGCAAGCGGGTATCTTGTCTGGCTGCAAGGTTGTTTGTATGCAGGCCTTAGTATCGATTAAAACAAAAGCTTCGCATGAATTCGAATAAATCGGATCAGACCTACAGGCGAGCTTGACATGATCCATTATACGACACATTTTCTGTAGGCTGAAATTGCATATTCGAATCGGACTACGTAAAGGAAGGGGAACTGCCCAACATGAAAGAAGATCAAGGCCGAAACGCGAAAAAGGAAAGCGATCCCGGCGAAATACTCTCCGAAGCTCCTCTTTCCAAAAATAACGCAATAACGTTCCCCGTCGACTCCGCCCTGCCCGAGCTGAAACGAAGTCTTGCCGCAAACCGTCCCACGATTCTGATTGCCCAGCCGGGAGCCGGAAAAACGACTCGGGTTCCTCCGGCGCTGCTGCATGAACCTTGGCTGGAAGGGCGCAAGATTCTGATGCTGGAACCCCGGCGGCTTGCGGCGGTATCCGCAGCCGATTATATCGCGGACTCGCTCGGCGGAAAAACGGGAGAAACCGTCGGTTACCGGATTGCTTTGGATAACAAATCCGGCTCTCGAACAAAGATCGAAGTGGTGACCGAAGGCATATTAACACGGATGCTGCAAACCGATCCCTCGTTGGAAGAGGTAGGTTTGGTCATTTTCGACGAGTTCCATGAACGCAATTTGCAGGCGGACCTGGGGTTGGCGCTTGCTTTGCAGAGCCGTGCCGTACTGCGGGAAGGCCTGCGCATTCTCGTGATGTCGGCGACGATCGATCCCGAGCCTTTGTCGGACGTATTGGGCGGGGCGGATGTGATCCGCAGCGAAGGCAGAGTCTATCCGGTCGAGACGGTGCATCTCGGCGCTGCGCGGGACCTCCCGTTGGAACGCAAGGTAGCGCAGGCTGTGCGCCGGGCTTGGGAGGATACGGAGGGAGGAATCCTTGTATTCCTGCCGGGGGTGCGCGAGATTTCGCGCGCGCGGGAAGAGCTGACCCGCGGCGGGGGATTGGCGGGCGCGGAAATTTTGGCCCTGCACGGCGGGCTGGGGCGCGAGGAACAGCGCCGTGCGGTCCGATCTTCCGCGGACGGGAAGCGGAAGGTCGTGCTTTCGACCTCGCTGGCCGAGTCCAGCATCACGGTCGAGGGGGTGACGGCCGTCGTCGATAGCGGCCTGATGCGGACACAGGTGTTTTCTCCGCGCACAGGCATGTCGCGGCTGGTCACGTTGACCGAATCGCTGGAGTCGGCGGACCAAAGAAGAGGGCGCGCGGGGCGGACTGCGCCGGGCATTTGTTACCGGTTGTGGAGCCGCGAAGAAGAGTCGGGCATGCCGCCCTCGCGGATTCCCGAGATGCTGCAAAGCGACCTTGCGCCGCTCGCGCTTGAACTGGCGGCATGGGGGGCACGCGATCCGAAGGAACTGGATTGGATCGACGTGCCGCCGGAAGCCGGCTATGCGGAGGCGCAGGCGCTGCTTCGGCGGCTGCACGCATTGAACGAAGAGGGCGGCATTACGGAGGAAGGACGAGCGATGAGCGATCTTGGCGTGCATCCTCGATTGGCCCGGATGATCCGGCGTGCTGCCGATCCCGATCTTGGTGCGCACGGTCTTGCCTGCGATCTGGCGGCGCTGCTTCAGGAGCAAGCTTCTTCTTCTGCGCCTGTCGGCGGAACGGTGACGGACACCGTGTCCTTGCTGCCGCGTTTGGAGGCTCTGCTTGCCGCCTCCCGCAAAAGAAATCCAGGCATGCCGCGGACGCCGGAAGATCGGGCCGCGGAACGTGCTGCCAGGCTGCGCCGGATTGCCGGCGTGACGGAAAGTTCGGACGGCGAACCCCATCGGGCAGGGTTGCTGCTTGCTTATGCTTTCCCCGATCGGGTCGGACGTCGCAGAGGAGGCGGACGCTTCCTGCTTAGCGGCGGACGCGGCGTATGCATTCCCGAGCGGGAACTGCTGTCGCGGGAAGAATATGTGGTCGCCGCCGATATTGACGATCAGGGAAGCGAGGGACGAATATGGCTTGCGGCTCCGATCGAAGCGGACGATTTGAATCTTTTTGCGGCTGAAGAAGGGATTGAAGAAACGCGCGTCGAGTGGGATTCGGATCGAGCGGCCGTATCCGCGCTTCGGATACGACGGATCGGTGCTGTCATTTTACAGTCGGCGCAAGCTTCTTCACCCGATCCGGAAGCTGTTGGAGCCGCTTTGCTGGAAGGGATTCGGGCCGCTGACGGTCGGATTCTTCCATGGGGCAAGGAAGCACGGGAACTGCAAAACCGCATGATGTTCATGCATCTTGCAGATTCGGAATTTCCCGCAGCCGATGACGCGACGTTGTTGGCGGAGCTGGAAGAGTGGCTGCTTCCATACGCATCGGGCATTCGCAATGAAACGCAGCTCAAAAGGCTTAACCTCCCGCAACTGCTGGAGCAGCGTTTAACCTGGGAGCAGCGACGAACATTGGATGCCGAGGCGCCGACCCGCCTAAGCGTGCCCAGCGGTTCGCGTATTGCCGTTGATTACAGCGACCCTGAACGTCCTTTTATGGCGGTAAAGCTTCAGGAAATGTTCGGCCGGTCCGAGACGCCTCGCATTGGACGCGGACGCGTGCCGATCACGTTACAGTTGCTTTCCCCGGCCCGTCGTCCGGTACAAATCACGTCCGACCTGGCGAATTTTTGGAAAGAAACCTATTTCGAAGTGAAAAAGGATCTGAAGGGCCGTTACCCCAAGCATTACTGGCCGGATGACCCGAATGGAGCTGAAGCCACGAGGCATGTCCGTCCCCGTAAATAAGGCAATCTTGCAGCGCGAGAGCAGTCTGACACCTTCTTTCGCATCGACGACTCCAAGTTTCGCTTGCCCTGTACCGGGTAATAAAGAAACGAACACGAATCCCAAGTCAGTTGGGAACAACGATGAAGGAGGAGTTAACGATGACGAAAAAAATCGTAGGGGTATTCGAAAACGAACGGGAAGCTTCACTGGCGATTCAAAACCTTCAAGATCGAGGATTTACTTCAGACGAAATTTCGGTAGTGGCAAAAGACCGCAACGACTTGAGAGCGATAGATGAGGAGACGGGCACGAAAGCTCCGGAAGGCTTGGCCGCAGGCGCGGCGACAGGCGGCGTGCTCGGCGGCGTAACGGGTCTGTTGGCCGGAGTCGGAGCGCTGGCGATTCCGGGGATCGGGCCGATTCTGGCAGCCGGACCTTTGGCAGCGGCGGTTACGGGCATGGCGGTAGGAGCCGGAGCAGGCGGTTTGGTCGGCGGTCTGGTAGGACTGGGCATTCCCGAGAACGAAGCGGAAGAATATCAGGAGTATCTGAACCAAGGTAATATTTTGGTTCTGGTCGACGAAGACAACCGCAGCCGCGACGTATACACCTCGTTCCGCGATAACCGTTCGATGAACGCCAATCGCTACCATTTGACGGAAGAAGGATACGGTAACGAAATGCACACGGGCGGCACGGTGAACCCGGAAATGAACACCGAGGCCGAGCAGGTAGGGATTTCGAATCGCAACTCGGCAGACTCGATCAGCGAAGCGGAGCGCCGCCGCGCAATCGATGATCCGTCGGATACGCTGCCGCCGCGCGGGGATCGCGGAATGTAAAAAGAATAACGTGAGGATCTGCTACGGATCGGAAGCGATAAGCATCGATCCTTCAGAGAGATTCACTCGTCCAAAAGGCGCCTTCGGGCGTCTTTTTTGTTGGCGCGTTCGTTCGAATCAGAGGTCGGGTGAAGCGAGGCCTGTTTTCATCTATAATAGAGCAACAGTAAAGCATGGGAAGAAGGGAAACGAAGATGGCTTCATCGTCAGAGAAACAGCCTCGAAAACCCAATCTATCGACTCTGTTCCATGCGCCGACCGGCGGGGAAGGGTTGCGTTGGCTTGAACAAGGAGATGAACGGCAGCAGGGACTGGCAGCTTCTTTGCATCGCAGCGGCTTACTGGAGCGGCTCGCTTTTTGCCATCCTTCCATAGCAGGCACGTTTCCGATCGGGATTGATATTCCGGGTAGCGATATGGATGTATTATGCGAGGTTTATGACCATGAAGAGTTTTTGCGAATATGCACAAGCGAATATGGGCATTTGGATAGATTTGAAGCCGATCGGCGCAGCGTAGAGGGGAAGGAACGCTCGGTGGTGCGATTTTTGTGGGAGCAGATGCCGATCGAATTGTTCGGACAAGGACGACCTCCCGCTTTGCAGAACGGATGTCGACATATGATTGCAGAGCGTCGGCTGTTGGCTTTGGACGAACCTTCGGCAGCGGAGTCGATCCGTACACTCAAGCAGGAAGGATTCAAGACGGAGCCCGCGTTTGCCTTCTTTTACAACCTCCCCGGCAATCCTTATGAGGTGCTATACCGACTGGCTGAAGCCGATGAGCAGGAACTGCGTCAGATTATTTTAAAACGGCAATTATAATAAATATTTTATTACATGAAAAATTCATAATAGAAAACCTAAGCTTAGCGCTTCTTGCGAGCTTATTCATTAGTCTTCACTCTCCCTCTGAAAAAAGGAGAAAAGCGCCGCTGCGCTCTTTTTTGCTGAAAAACCGGGCCGAAAGATGTGAAAACTCGAAAATTCGTTTATAATGGAAGGGAACAAACGTTCACCCGAAAAGGAGGAGGAAAGCATGGCCTTCATGATCGCCCAACGGGCATTTATCAAACTGTACCTTATCACCATGGTCGAGCAGCAGCGCGGATACGGATATCAGATGCTCGAAGAAATGAAGGAGAACTTCAAGCCCTTCGGGTACGTGCCTCCGCAGAGCGAAATTTACCGTGCGCTGCATGAACTGGTGCACGAAGGCGTCTTTTACCGGACCAAACAGCTCAAAGGCAACGATCCCCGCGTCGATTTCCAGGAAATCGTGCTGTATCATTTCACGGAAGACGGACCCGAGAAAGCCAATTTATACAAAAAACAGGTCAAAACCGATCTGGATCGCTGTTTGGGGATGTTGAACAAAGCGGCTGAAGATAATTACGGAGTTTGATTCGTTTGAAAGATACGCGCCGAACAGGCTTGACGCGTATCTTTTTTTATCGGAGAAAGGAAGGTAATTGGCAGAATAATAAGAAAGCGTTATCATGAAGACGGATAGGTTATTTGAAGGAGGGACATATATGGTTCGAACGCTGCGATGGGGAATTATCGGAACGGCGGCGATCGCGGAAAGGGCTTTTATCCCGGCGGTGCAGGAGTCCGAGCGGGGGATTGTGCGAGCCGTAGCCAGCCGAAATGCGGACAAAGCAAGGCAGATGGCGGAGCGCACGGGCGTGGAGCGATATTACGGCAGTTACGAAGAAGTATTGGACGACCCGGAGATCGACGCCGTGTATATTCCGCTGCCGAACCATTTACATAAGGAATGGACTATCCGGGCGGCACGGGCGGGCAAGCATATTTTATGCGAAAAACCGGCGGCTTTGGATGCGGAAGAGACGATGGAGATGTTGGCGGCGTGCGAAGAGCATCATGTCGTATTTTCGGAAGCGTTCATGTATCGATACGGGGAAAAACATCGTCGTGTACGCGAAATCATCGCGTCCGGCGAGATCGGGGATATTCGCTCGATGCGAGGCGTGTTCAATTATTGTACGCCCGACGACACGGGGAATGTACGTTTTAATCGGGCGATGGGCGGAGGTTCGATTTACGATATCGGCGTGTATCCGATCTCTGCCGCGCGAATGATTATGGGAAGCGAGCCGTTATGGGCATCCGCGCATGCTTTTTTCTCGCCGGAGCATGATGGCGTGGATATGTCCGCTTCGGGTCTGCTTGCCTTTTCCGGAGGCGTGGCATTGTCGTTCGAGTGCGGGATGTGGGCGTATAATCGCTCCTACTTCGAGGTAACGGGGACAAAAGGACGCATCGAGCTTCCGCATATGTTCGGCTGGCGGGAGAATCCGCAGATTATCGTCGATACGGATCGGCATAAGCGCGAGGAGAAGCTGAGTTGCGTCAACCATTATATTTTGCAATCGAATGCGTTCGCGCGTGCCGTCTTCGGCGAAGAGCCGCTTCCGTTTCCCGCGTCGGATGCTTTGCGCGATATGCGTGCGGTGGATGCTTGTCTTCGTTCCGCGCGGGAAGGCGTGAGGGTGGAGATCGAGCAGGATTAAAAACATAAACTTAATTCCTTTTTTCGATTTCAACATGCGACCGGAATGAATTTTTCTCGGAGTCTTCCGTTTTCCCGCGCCAACGAAAATTTCGAAGGCAACCTAAAGACGGTCAACTTTGGCCGTCTTTTTCTTTTTGATTTGAAAGCGCCTCCGCCTACGCGATATAATAAACCGTGAGTGATTCCATCTTGATTTAAAGGAGACTGTATATGTCGATGAATCCAAATGCCGGAACTCCTCCGGTATATGAAGCAAAACGCGGCGACTACAATGGAGAAGAAGCCGTTTGGCTGAAATACGGAGACTATGAAGCAGCGGTACTTCCGAAAGTCGGCGGCAACCTGATCGCTTTCCGCGATACCAAGCGCGGTTTCCGTTTTCTGCGCGAGCCGGAAGACATGCAAGCTTTCGTATCCGACCCGGGCACGCACGGCATTCCGCCGCTGTTCCCTCCGAACCGCTATGACGGCGGCAAGCTGAAATGGAACGGCGAAGAGTACGTCTTCCCCGTGAACGAAGAAGCGACGGGCAACTTCCTGCACGGCTACTTGCATACGCTTCCTTGGGATGTGGAAGCTTTCGGCGCGTCGGAAGCGGAAAGCTTTGTCGTGGTGGCCCATCATGTCGGCGAAGGCCATAAAATGTACGAATATTTCCCTTATGCGTTCACGCTGCGCATTCGCTACACGCTGAGCTCGCTTGGGCTGGAACAGGACGTCACGCTCTTTAACGAATCGGGACGCAAGCTGCCGGCGCTGCTCGCTTTCCATACGGCGCTCAATGCGCCTTTCGCGGAAGAAAGCACGTCGGAAGATTGCAAAATAAAAGTCACGATCGGACAACGGCGCGAGTTGGACGGCCGGATGCTGCCCACCGGAGGCTTCCAACCGCTGGTCGAGTGGGAAGAAGAAATGCGCGAAAGCGGCGTGAATCCTTATGTCGATTCGATGGATAATCATTATACGGCGGTTCCTCAAGGCGGACGTAACCGTGCGGAAATTACCGATTCGCGCATCGGCGTCAAAGTTGTGTATGATGTAGGTACGTCTTATCGTCACTGGATGATCTGGAACAGCGGAGCCGGCGGCTCGTTCATCTGTCCGGAACCGCAGGTCAATCTGGTGAATGCGCCGAACCAATCGCTGCCTAGCGAAGATATGGGATTGTTCGCGATCGAAGCGGGCGAAGTTTGGCAGGCGACAAGCCGTATTTATGCGGTGGATTTGGCAAGCGGCGTATAAAAAGGAGGAATCGCAATGGAACTGTCAGAAGCGATCCGCACCCGGCGCAGCGTCGGGGCGGTCAAGGATGAAAGCGTGCCGCGCGAGTTGATCGAGCGTATTTTGGAAGCGGGAACGTGGGCGCCGACTCACCGCAAAACGCAGCCGTGGCGATTCTTTGTTTTGCAAGGAGAAGGCCGATCCCGTCTTGCATCCGCATTGGTCGATACGGAAGCGGCGGAGAAGGGCACAAGTCCGTCCGCGGAAGAGCGCGAGGAGCTGCTGGCTTCGGCGCAGAAAAAAGTCTCGCGCGCTCCCGTGATCATCGCGGTAGGCTGCGAGCCTGTCGACGAACCGAATATCATTCCGTTGGAGGAGACCCTTTCGGTAGCGGCGGCGATTCAAAACATGCTGCTTGAAGCTCATGCTCTGGGTCTGGGCGCAGTATGGAGAAGCGGGAGTTCATGCTATCACCCGGTGATGGCGGAGCGCTTCGGTCTCGGAGCGAACGGGCAAATGCTCGGCTTCGTGTACCTCGGTTATCCGGCACGCGAACCGGGCGAAGGCAAGCGCGAATCTTTCGAGACGAAAACGGCTTGGATTGACGGGGCAGAGGACTGATTGCTTGTTGGAACGTGTAAACGGCTTTAACTAACCTTGTCAACTCTTAATCAGGGGATTACGTTCGAATGAAAGGCACACGCTTCAGGTGCGTTTCATTCGGGCGTAACCTTACTTTTAGCGTTGACAAGGTGCCAAAGCGAATTTACACACGCGATCCTTTTCCGGAAGTTATGGGTTTGGACTTTGATCGGCTTTGCGTCTCATTGGAGACGCGAAGCCTTTTTATTAGCTTGTTAGCTTGGCAGAAACGCGCCAGGTTCAATTTTGGAGATTGCCCGATACGAAGATATAATGAAGGATGGAAGGCGAAGAACTTTTCTTTGTCCGAAAGGAGATGAAGCGCGTGCAGGACGTATGGACCGAACCTTTCGTCGCTACGGTGACGGAATCGGACTTTGCCGGACGCATTCGTCCGTCCGCGACCCTGGCGGCGATGCAAAACGCGGCCGACCGCCATCTGGAGAATGCCGGCGTTCCCGTGGCCCGCCTGCTTGAGCGCGGGTTGGCCTGGGTGCTGATGACGACTCAAGTGAAGTTGGAAAGGATGCCCCGGCTCGGAGAGACTTTGACATTGGAGACGTGGAGTAGCGGAGCGTCCGGGGTATTATGGACACGCGATTATCGACTTTTTGGGACAGACGATCTTGAAGTCATGCGGGCTTCTACAGCCTGGACGCTGGTCGATATCCATAAACGCCGCATATTGCGTCCGTCCGCGTTTCCGTTTCCATTACCGGTCAGCAGCCGCCCTTCTTTATCCGGACCGCCGGAAAAGGCATCTATGCCCGATAAAGGAATAGAGTGGTCGGAGCCTATGACCTACACGGTACCTTATAGTGCAGTAGACTGCTACGGTCATATGAATAATGCTCGTTATGCCGATCTATGCACCGATCTGATGAACCCGGAGCAATTGCGAAATTTTGATCTGGCCGCGTTTCGGATCACCTACAATCAGGAAGCTGCACTGGGAGACAACATTCAACTTCGCTGCGGGCAGCAAGGAAGCGAATGGTTTGTTTTTGGAGAAACGGAAACGGGACGCAAAAGGTTCGAGGCGGTGTGGTCGCTTAAGCCGAAGACGAAAGTTTTTAAATGAAGGAAGGGAGCACCCGATATGAAAAAAAACAAGCTTGGCCGCTCGGAGCTTCTCGTGAGCGAGATTGGTTTTGGCTGTATGTCGATAGGCACGGAGGAGAATAAGGCGATCCGTTTGCTGCATGAAGCCCTCGATCTTGGAATCAATTTGCTGGATACGGCAGACTTGTACGATGCGGGGCGCAACGAAGAATTGGTCGGAAAAGCGATCCGGAGCCGCCGGAGCGAAGTCGTCTTGGCAACCAAAGTCGGAAACCGCCGCGTGCCGGGGCAGGAAGGTTGGGCCTGGGATGCTTCGAAAGGCTATATTCTGTCTGCGGTGAAAGACAGTCTGCGTCGGTTGGGAACGGATTATATCGATCTTTACCAACTGCACGGCGGGACGCTCGACGACCCGATCGAAGAGACGATCGAAGCTTTCGAGCAGTTGAAACGCGAAGGCGTGATCCGTTATTACGGCATTTCATCGATTCGTCCGAATGTCGTCCGGGAATATGTATCGCGCTCGAATATCGCAAGCGTCATGAGCCAATACAGTATTTTGGATCGCAGGCCGGAGGAAGGGATTCTTCCGCTGCTCGAAGCAAACGGCATAGGTCTGATCGCCCGCGGCCCTGTCGCAAGCGGCATGCTGGCGGAAGAATGCGAAGGTAAACTTGCAAAAGGTTATCTGGGCTATACGGAAACGGAATTACGGGATTTTCGCAGCGGCATCAAGAAGGCGGCAGATCGCCCATTGACGGAAACCGCGCTGCGTTATCCATTGGCCAACCCGGCAGTCGCTTGCGTCCTGGCCGGTGCAAGCACGTCGGAGCAGCTCAGCGCCAATGCGGCATCAGCATCACGTTCGCCGTTGAGCAGTGCGGAGCTTGCAGATATTCGTTCGGCCGTTCCGGCTAACGTATACGCGCAGCATCGTTGAAAAACAGATCGTAAGAAGAAAAAAATTCGATTGATTAAGGACGAGGCAGGCCTGCACGGACATGCTTCCGCAGAGCCTGCTTTTTTCTTTTTGCTGCCGATTGCGCAAGTCCGGCGTTAGATCGTTCTTCATTACGGGTAAAAGGGAGGAGAAGCCGACTACAGGAGGTGCTTAAACGATGGATGCCAAACGCGACGAAAAGAAACAGCACGAACAGAATCAAGAAGACAAGAATCGTGAAGGAGCACTCGACCATCCCGAACAATACCCGACCGAAAACGAGAGCTTGTTCGATATGCACGAAGAGGAACAAAACGTCGATTCGCTGCCGATCGAGGATATTCGATTGGAGCAGCAGGAGGAGAAGGACAAGGATGCGACCAAGCAGCGTTCTTCGAGCGACGATAAATATAACAGCGGTTTTTGACGGATAGGAAAAAACCTGCCGGGGAAGCCGGAAACTTTGCTTTCTCGTTTAAGGTCATGTTTGTAAAACGGAGGCGCTGCGGAAGAAATTACAAGCATATGCTTCCGAAGTGCATTTCTTCGAAATGTTTTACAAAACGCTGTCTCACTCGGGAAACCGTAATGGAATTTTAATGGAAGTTTCCCGAGTTCAAAGGCGTTTTTCACTGAATTTCTTCCTCCGCTACTGCGCAGTTTTACGAACAGGACTCACTCGAAATAAAAGCCTTCCGGAAAACCGGAAGGCTTTTTGCGGGTTATGTGGGTAGAAGTTCGAAAAGCGGAACATCAAAAGAACAAAGATTACCGTGCCAAGACGATCAAACTTCTTCGTTCAGCGCGTTGCGCTCGAGGTTTTCGTCGGCTTCGACGGGGTGGCGGACGATTTCAAGTTTACGATAGCGACGGGGGCCGCGGCGGAGTACGGTGAATTCGAGGTTTTCGTACTGCCATTTTTGGCCGACGGTAAGATCCGGTTTTTGGCCGTATAACCAGCCGCCGATTGTATTGAGTTCTTCGTCGTCGAGGTCGGTCATCAGGATTTCGTTGATGCGGTGGATAAAGACTTTGCCGTCGACGACGAGGTCGTCATCCGATAATTGGACGAGTTCCGCTTCTTCGGCTTCGTCGAACTCGTCGCGGATGTCGCCTACGATTTCTTCCAAAATGTCTTCGATGGTGACCATGCCGGACGTGCCGCCGTATTCATCGACCAGCACGGCGAGGTGCGTGTTTTCTTTTTGCATCTTTTTGAGCAGATCTTTGACCGCCATGCTCTCGGATACGGACATAACCGGGTGTACGAGCTCTGCAACGTCCAAATCCGGGTTCTCTTCCAATGCCAGGAAATATTGCTTGGTGTTGATCATGCCGACGATATGGTCTTTGCTGGAATCGGCTACCGGGAAGCGGGTGTATTGTTCTTGCAAAATGATGCGCCGGTTTTCTTCGCGAGACTTGTCCAGATACAGGCAGGCCATATCGGTACGCGGCACCATGATTTCATTAGCCAGCATTTCGTCGAAGGCAAAGATTCGGTTAACGTAGCCCAGTTCGCTTTGATTGATTTTGCCGCCTTCGTAGCTTTCATTCAGAATCAGGCGAAGTTCTTCTTCGGAAAAGGCTTCGCCGTGTTCGCTGGCCGGTTTCATGCCGATCAGGCGACCGATTTGGTTGGCAGAGCCGTTCAGCAGCCAGATAAACGGATACATCACTTTGTAGAAGATAAGCAGCGAACCCGATACTGCCAATGTTACGGCTTCGGATTTTTGGATCGCCACCGTTTTAGGGAACAGTTCACCGACTACGACGTGCAGATAGGTGATAATCGCGAATGCCAACACATAAGACAACAGCGAGGCAACCGCTTCGGGAATCGCCGGAACGGCCTCGAACACCGGATGAAGCAACAGCTCCATAGTCGGCTCGCCGAGCGATCCGAGGCCGAGGGCCGTAATCGTGATGCCCAATTGGCAGGCGGATAACGATCCGTCGAGATTGGTAATGACCTTTTTGGCGTTAACGGCCCGTTTATTGCCTTCCATGATCAACTGGTCAATCCGGCTTCCCCGGACTCGAATGATGGCAAATTCGGTAATGACGAAATAAGCGGTTGCCGCAATCAGCAGCGCAACCAGCGTAAGATTAACGGCTATGGTAACTCCCATGTGAACGAATTTCTCCCTTCGTGTATGAAACGCTTTTCAAGCAAATAAGGAAAAGCGGTGCTCATGCACGTAATTGGAGAGAAATTTGAGCGGTCGCAGCAGCATTCTTTTCAAATGCAGCAGGACGGCCCACCCGATCAGCAGTTCTGTTGCATGCAGCGGGAAAAAGGGATTATAGGGCGGTGCAGGATCGGATTCCAGCGGAATTCCGCCTGGCGTCCACAACATCGAGGATAAGCCTGAAGGCAGCAGCCCTACTCCGGTATCCGCGCTATTGAGATTATCCAATGCTTCGTCCAGATCGATCGGGTCCGCATCTTTCAAGATGGCAGGCGATAGGCACAGAACAAGAGTCAGCAGAAAAATAAAAATAAAGCTGCCCCCGTTTGTCGCGATGCGAGAAACGTTCCGGGGCCTTCGTATTCGATTAGATATAAGGAAACGACCCCTTTCAATATGTAGGTCTTATGCGCGATTTCGGGCCGGAAATTCATATATTATGCAAATGCTGAAATATGAAAGTTCAACTACACAAATTGTATGGAGAACCGACGCACATGTCAAATGAACGTTCAAAAACGTCGTTTTGGTTTATATAATTTTGAAACTGACTTTACAAAAGCAAGCGGGAACATACGACGGGCAGCAAAACGTTCGGCGCCTGAACCTGCATAATCGGAGAGGAGCTTTCTTTATTATGGTATACGATTGCATCATTATCGGAGGAGGAATTGCCGGTACTCAAGCTGCGATTCAATTGGGACGCTACAGCGGGCATAACGTGCTGGTGATCGATTCCGGTCACGGACGCTCCTCCGTGTGCCATACCTATCATAATATTATCGGTTGGCCCGAAGGAGTGACCGGCGAACATTTGCGCAAAGTAGGCAGGGAGCAGGCGCAAGGGCTCGGCATCGAATTTTTGGAAGGAACCGTGACCGAAGCCGCGCGCGACGGCGAACGATTTGTTCTGACGACCGGCGACGGTAATCGGTTTACCGCGCATACGGTATTGATCGCGACCGGCATGCTGGACCGTTATCCCGAAATCCAAGGATTGCGCCATGCGTTGGGATATAGCATTTACATTTGTCCGGATTGCGACGGTTACGAGATCGTGGATCGGAAAACGGTATTGATCGGATCGGGCGAACACGGATCGGGCATGGCGGTGCTGCTTGCCGAACGAACGCCTCACGTCACGTATATCAATCACGAGCAGAAGCCGATCGAACAGCGCCTGATCGACCATTTGCAAAAGATCGGCGTGACTTATATCGAACAACCGGTAGCGGAAGTGCGTTCCGACGATCAGCGCGATATTCAATCGGTAGTGCTGCAAGACGGAACGGTCATCGAAGCGGAACGCGGATTTATCGCTTTCGGCGGTAACCATGTCCGGACGGAACTTGCCGAGCAGCTCGGCGTCACGTTGGAAAGCAACCGTCATATTAAAACCGATTCCCGAACCAAAATGACGGACGTCGAAGGCGTATGGGTCGCCGGGGATATCGGGCTGCATTCCGAACTCTCCACCATCGCCATGGGAGAAGGGACGCAAGCAGCTATTTGGATACACAAGAAATTGCGCAAAATTCATAAAAGCTAAAACGTTAGGGTTCATATTTGGCTGACGGGTTAATAATAGTGCAGCAGGTGCTTGTAGCTTTGAAAAAATGCCGTTAGATCCGCTTAAAGAAACCCACAACCGAGAGGAGAACTAACCATGAGCGACAACATCAAAGAACAACAGCATGCGGTAACGAAAGACGGGGAATTGCAGACGGACAAGGTCGAACAAACCATCGATCGCATCAGCGACGACAAAAAAGACAAGATCCTGCAGGATTTCGAAGAGTTCAAAAAATACCTGCATAACCGGATCAAAATCGGAGAAAGCATCGGGCTGGGCGAAGAGCAATTGGCTAAAGTGGCCGAAAAAGTAGCCGGTTATCTGGCAGCCAACGAAGAGCCGCGCAACAGCGAGGAAAAGCTGCTTCAGGAGCTTTGGAAGGTCGGCGACCAGGATCAACGCCATAAGCTGGCGCATCTGTTGGTTCGCTTGGCTCAAAATTCTTAAAATTCGAATTGCTTGATATGGGCGGGCATACGGTTCCTCGCGAAAGAGGCCGACCCGCCGATCAATCGGTTTTTACAAAAATCGGATTCTTGATCTTACACATCCTACGACGTACAACAAAGCAGCCACCGATTTTGGGAAAGCCTTCTGATCGCATAGAGGCTTTCCCTTTTAAGTTTTATGGAATTAAAAGGGCTGTGGGGTATAATGAGGAATAAATAGAGCTAGCAATACCAAACCGAAGAGCGAGGTGAACGTAGTGCCGATTATCGGGATCGATTTGGGAACGACTCACAGCTTGGCATCCTATCGGACAGAAGAGGGCAGCACGTTGATTCCGAATGCGCTCGGAAACGTGCTGACGCCTTCGGTTGTCGGGGTAGACGATAACGGTCAGATTTTAGTCGGAGAGATCGCCAACGAGCGTCTGATTACGCATCCTGAGCGAACGGCTGCGCTTTTTAAGCGATACATAGGTACAGACCGGCGTTACAAGCTGGGAGAATACGAATTTTCGCCGGAGGACCTGTCTGCGTTCGTACTTCGCTCACTGAAGCAGGATGCGGAGGCGTTCCTCGGCGAGTCCATAGAAGAAGCGGTCATCAGCGTTCCGGCTTACTTCAACGATATTCAACGCAAAGCGACCAAACGGGCGGGAGAGCTTGCCGGGCTGCGCGTGGAGCGTCTGATCAATGAACCTACGGCTGCTGCCGTGGCATACGGTCTGCATTTTGAACAGGAAGAAAGTCAATTCCTCGTCTTCGATCTTGGAGGAGGGACGTTCGACGTATCGATCCTTGATATGTTCGAAGGCATTATGGAAGTGAAGTCGGTAGCCGGGGATGCGTTTCTCGGCGGCGAAGACTTTACGGATATGCTGATCGGCCGTTTTTTGGAGCGGTTCGGCCTGGAACGGGATTCGCTCGACAATCGCACGATGGCGGCGCTGCGCAAGCAGGCCGAGCAGGGGAAGCGCATGTTGACCATGCAGCAGGATGCGAAGCTTGCCTGCACGGTTGACGGAGAGACCCATGAGTGGACCATAGACCGGGGATTGTTCGATCATATGTCCAAGCCGCTGCTTAACCGTCTGCGCAATCCGGTAGAACGGGCACTGAAGGATGCGTCGCTCAGTCCGAAAGAACTGAACGAGATCATTCTGGTCGGAGGAGCTACGCGGATGCCGCTGATTTACTCGTTTGCGGCACGATTGTTCGGTCGTCTTCCGGCAGCGCGCATCCATCCGGACGAAACGATCGCGATCGGGGCCGGAATCGTGGCTGCGATGAAAGAGCGCCGCGAGGAGCTTAAGGAAGTCGTGCTGACCGATGTCTGTCCGTATACGTTGGGCACGATGGTGACGGTGAAAAACGGGGACGGCGGCTACGATAACGGACACTTTTTCCCGATCATTGAGCGTCATACCGTCATTCCGGCCAGCCGCGTCGAACGATTCTATACCGTCAGCGATGATCAGAAGGCGATTCGCATTGAAATCTACCAAGGCGAAAACCGCCTGACGCGCAACAATATCAAATTGGGACAGTTGGAGATTCCCGTTCCTGCAAACCGTGCCGGAAACGAAGCCGTCGATCTTCGGTTCACGTACGATATCAACGGAATTCTGGAAGTGGAAGCGACGACGCTGTCCACGAACGAGACGCATCGGCTGCTGATTCGCGAAGATGTGAGCGGGATGTCGCTGGAGGAAGTCGAGAAACGGTTCCGCGAGCTGGAAGCGATTAAAATTCATCCTCGCGACAAAGCGGAAAACCGCCTGTTGTTGGCTCGGGGCGATCGGATCTATGAAGAAACGCTCGGCAGCGCGCGAACGCAAATCGCCGGAGCGCTCAGACGATTCGAGACGGCGCTCGGGCGGCAGGACGAACGGGAAATACGCAAGGAAGCAGGCATGTTAAAAGAACTGCTGGAATTGGCTGAAAAACAGCCGGAGGACTGACATGAACATTTGGGCTACGCTAGGAATTGAACCGACGTCGGAATTGAAGACGATCAAGCGGGCCTATGCTCGTCGTTTGAAGGAATGTCATCCGGAGGAAGATCCGGAAAACTTCCAACAGATCCGGAGAGCGTACGAATCGGCACTCGAAGAAGCCAAAGAGCTTGCCGAGCGGGATATCCGAGCCCGACTGAGCGCCAGCGAGCTTGAACAGTTGAGAAGCCTTGAGCCCAGTGCGGCCAGACCGGGAGACGAGTCGCCGATCACTATCTTTTTGCGTCGCTGCGAGGAGTTATATGCGGATATTTCCAGACGGATCGACCCCGATGAATGGCAGGCTTTGCTTGACGATGAGCTGTTCTGGCCAATCGAGATTCGCGAACGCATCGGAGACGAATTGTTTGGCTTTTTGCTTAAGCATTCTTTTTTGCCCAAGAAGGTGTTGAATCTGCTGGACGGGCATTTCGAGTGGACAGTGAGAGAGCGCAGGCTTTACGAAGACTATGACAAGGCGGAGACCACGCTGTTCATGGAACGCTTCTCCAGCTTCTGGGAGCTGCGCTATGACCGCTTATGGACGGATGAGCCTTACGATTACGATGCTTTTTTGCGGTTTCGCGAACAGGCGCATTATGCGCTTGTCGTGAATGATTTGGACTTGGCCGAGAAGGCGCTTAAAGGAGCGGCGCTGCTCAATAACCGGGAACCGGACTGCCTTCGTCTGATTGCTTTGTTTTATATGCGAAAAAATCAGCCGGATGCGGCGCTTCAGGTGCTGGAACAGTGGCTGAAAGACGAACCGGACGAGCCGGAAGCGCGACTGATGCGGGCCGATGCGTTGCTTCGGCGCGAGAACCCCGAGCTTGCGCTGGCAGACTATCAAGAGTTGTTGGAGCTTCTGCCCGGAAGTATTCATGCCCTGAGCGGAATAGCGGCCTGTAAAGAAGCACTGGGTCAGCCGTGGGAAGCCAAAAGGGTATACGAGGATCTCTGCGCGCGTTACCCGGAAGATCTGGATGCCCAGATCCGTCTGCTTGTTCTCAATGACAAATTGGCCAATGAACTGACTGAAGGTGAAGGCGATGCCCTGGCGGGTACAAGAACGCTGGCCGAGTTATATCTGGATACCGGACGGGAAGCCGAATGCGTGGCACTGCTTCTTGAAACGGAGCAAGGACAACCGTTAAGCGCCGAGCTGAATTTTCTGCTGGGCAAGGCGCTGGGGAAACTGGAGCGATATGCAGAGAGTGAAGAGCGGCTCGACCGTGCGGTGAGTCAGACGGAGTCCGAACCGCTGAAGCAGTCCGATGTGTTGAAACTGCGCGGCCTGATTCGAATAGCGCTGGAGCGATTCGAAGAGGCGCGCGATGATTTGAAGCGCGTGCTGCTGTTCCAGCCGTCCGACCCGGAAGCTTTATACCGCTTCGGCGAGTCGCTCCGCATGGAAGGACGTTACGAAGAAGCGCTTCAGTTGCTCAATCATGCGCTTGAGCTGTCCTCGCATTGGTACTATCATTCGGCACGCGGCGATTGCTTCTATTCCCTGCGTCGTTATCCGGAAGCGCTGCTGGATTATCTTCGCGTGATCCAATATGATCGCGGATTGACCGAAGCTTGGTTCCGCGCCGGTTACTGCTTTTTGCGAATCGGCGATTATGCGCATGCGGTGGAGTATTTCGGAGAGGCTATGGGACGCGGCTTCCCGGAGGCGATTCTGTTGCTGATGGCGGAGGCGCATTTTCGGGCAGGCGATTTCAAGTTGGCGGCGGAACTGGCAGATCGGTATAATCGCGAGCGACCGAACGACTATTACGGGCGCATCGTTGAAGGAGATTTGTATAGGGCATCCGATCAGGCGGCCGAAGCGCTGGAGCGTTACCGGAGCGCAGCTTTGTTGGCGCCGACGGAATATCTGCCGCTGCGGCTGGTTGCCGAGATGCTGCTTCGGCTCGATCGGGCAGAAGAGGCGGAAATGGAATTGGCGTTGCTTGCGGAGCGGCATCCGCATCGAGGCTGGGCGCATCTGCAGCGCATCCGCCTTCTGATCGAGGCCGGACGCTGGAAAGAGGCGGAGACGGCGATCGTGCGCTATACCGAACAGATCGATCCGAAGGAGCAAGACCCGTTGGTCTTGTTCTACGGAGGCTACATTCTATTCAGGATGGAGCAGTATGAGCAGGCTATCGAATTTTTGGAAGCGGCTTGCAAGGTGGGGCTTGAACGCGAGTCCGAGGAGTATTTGGTTCGCTGCCTGGCTGCGCTTGGCCGGTATGATCAAGCGGAAGCGCTTGCTTCTCAAGCTCTTGCCGCCGATGCTGCGCGGCCTATGTTGGTCGAGATCGGGCAAGCGCTGGAAAGGCATTCTACCCGCAAATGGAAATTGCTGCGCCGCAGCCGCGAAGCTGAACTGCCCGAAGTCGAGGCTCGCCCGGTTCTGCCCGAGCCTGAGGGAGAGCGGCTACCTGACATTCACGGATTTTAAGGAAGGAGCGGGAGCCTATGGAGACGCTGCGTATACGCGATACCGATCAACGAACCCTGCGCATATTCGCGATCGGAGCCGTGTTGTTTCGGATGAACGGACTGTTGGAGGAAACCGGCTTTGCCTGGCCGGCTTCGCGGAAAGACGATCTTCGCAAATTATTGGCGCATACATGGTCGGTAAAGGACGAAGAGTCATTGGAAAAGCATCTGAACTGGTTATGGGAAGAAGGCGGGCAAGCCTCTTATCGCAAAACCGAATCGTTTCTCGGTACGTTGTCTTTTCGCGATCGGGAGACGTATTTTGAACGTTTAAACGGCAATGCGGCTCTATTCAACCATGCTCGCCTCGTGCAGATGTACAGCGGCAAGCTTCCTCCGGCGGGAATTACGGCCTGGGATTTGGGTCAGTACGTTTTTATTTGCCGAACGGCACACTCCGCAGGATGGATGGACGCGGATCGCTCGCTTGAATTGGCGACTGCGGCTGCCCATCGTGCGCAACAACTCTATCGCGACTGGACCGAATTTGCCGTGGCCTACCTGGCTGGGCGGCAAATATGGACCAATCAACCTTCTGCGGAAGCGGCGAAACCTTATATCGATTGCGTGTCGAAGCTGCTAACCGAATCCAACAGCCTGTGGAAACGTCTGGATTGGAACATGGATTTGCTCACAGAACGTTCGATTAACCCAGCGCCAAACTCGGAATGAAAGTGTTGACTCTCTAACTGAACTGATATATAGTTTATTACGAAAAGTTATTTAAAATACTTTCGTGAATCGACGAGGAGGATTTTACCGTGGCAAAAGAATTTTTCGAGGCGCTTAAATCCAGACGTTCCATCTACGGAATCGGCAAAGATGTTTCCGTAAACGAAGCGAAAATTCAAGAAATCGTGGAAGATGCAGTAAAATACACCCCGACTTCGTTCAACTCCCAAACTTCCCGCGCGGTTGTTTTATTCGGCGAACAGCACGATAAAGTCTGGGACATTACCTTGGCTGAACTGAAAAAAGTAGCAGCATCCGAAGAAGCGTTTGCTGCAACGACCGATAAAATCAACTCGTTCAAAAGCGGTTACGGCACGATCCTGTTCTTCGAAGATCAGGATATCGTGAAGAACCTGCAAAACCAATTCGCTCTGTATGCCGACAACTTCCCGATTTGGGCCGACCAATCTTCGGGTATGCTGCAGCTGGTGGTATGGACGGCGCTTAACGACGAAGGTCTGGGTGCAACGCTGCAACACTATAACCCCCTGATCGACGCAGGCGTGCAAGAAGCTTGGAACCTGCCTTCGAGCTGGAAGCTGAGAGCGCAAATGCCTTTCGGCAGCCCGCTTGCACCTGCCGGCGAGAAAACTTTCCAACCCGTGGAAGAGCGCGTTAAGGTGTTCAAATAAAACGACTGAGGGCGCTGCGGGAGAAATTCGTTCAATCCGCTGTCTCACCCGGAAAAACCGATTAGAATTTTAGTGGAAGTTTTCCGAGTTCAAAGGCGTATTTCACTGAATTTCTCCCTCCGCTTACGTCGCTTTTTTGTGTGTAGGTAATTGAAAAGATAAGGGCAAGAAGCAGAAATTTCTGCTTCTTTTTTGTTTGCTTAAAAAGAAAAAATAAATCTTTTCTACTTTGACAAAGGGCTTTCTATATCTTAAAATAGAACATGTGTTCTTGTCTGATTGAAAGAAAGAAGAATTTTTATATAACAGCTCTTCTGCATAATGAAAATTGCGCGAAAATTGAGGGTTTAGTTATAGTCAATCTTTAAAAATCCCTTAAGTATCAACTAACCCCACCGTAACTGGAAGCGAGAAGACGAAGAGAGAAATTCAGGTCAAGACGCCTTTGAACTTGGAAAACTTCCCTATAAAATTTCAATCCAGTTTTCCAAGTGAGACAGCGAATTGTGAAGCATTTCGAAGAAATGCACTTCGGAAGCCTATGCTGGCAATTTTTCTCGCAGTCTTCTTGCTTCCCGCTCCCCTCCCAAGAATCCCCTTACAAAAAAGTCGATATTGTAAGAACTTCTTTATCTAATCGATACTCTTTTTTTAATACCAGGTCCTATAATGAAAACAAGAACGAAATTCACAAAATAAGTTTTCGCAAGCAAGCGTTCGGGTAATAAGACTTACCGACAACTTGCACATACAGGAACCTCTGAAAGGGGAGAGCAACTATGAAAAAAACAACACTCGGCATGATCGGTACAGGTATCTTGGCCTTTATGATCGGATTCGGATATTTCCCGGTTTCCAACGTGATAACTCCGGCGGCAGCTGCTCCCGTAGAACAAACAACAGGCGTAAGCGAAGAGAATTCGGCAGAACAAACATATACGGTATTCATCAATTCGGTTGAAAAAGATGCAGCAGGCGCAGTTCAAGTCGAAACGGATCGCATCGGTTGGTACACGGGAGAAGCGGCGGACAAGCTCTTCTTGCAGGACAACCCGGATGCGGCTGAAGAACTCGGCGGAGCACCGGACGGTTATTACATCGTAAACAATGACCTCACTGAAGTAAAACTGCCGGTTGCGGCAGATGCAGAAGTGCTGATGCAAATTTACGACCGCACGGGCAACTACGAAGACATGGAGATTAACTGGAACGAATTGATTAGTCTGGATAAGTTCGACGCCCAATACAATAACCCGCTCGGATTGCTTGACCTCAGTGCCTTCCCTTACCACATTACCGTTAAGGACGGCGTGATCGTCAAGATCGTGCAGCAATACATTCCGTAAGTGAAAATGACGGAAAATCAGCAACTTCGGCAGGAATTATCCCTGTCGAAGTTTTTTTGTTCACAGAATAAAACGGTTACAAATCGGGTAATAAAAAATTGAGATTTACATGCTATTCAAATTCTTATATAGTCATGCTATAAGAATTCAACTTGTCTACGACACATGAGAAATCAGAGATTGAGAGAGGTCTGAGGCTTATGTGTTCGCAATGGCTGGAGGCGGATATTTATCGTGTCATCAAAAGTCAAAATTGCAGGTTGTGCGCTACTGGTCATTCTGTTCGAAGCAGCGGGAGTGCGGTCGTTTTTGTACCCTGATTATGTTCAGGCTGCGATGTATGCAGGCGCTGGCGTTATACTGGCTTCTTCGCTCGTCCGCCGTAGAGTTTAATCAGGCAAAAGGTTCGACATGCGGAGTTTTTCTCCGCGTGTCGAATGCAATCAAACCGAAAACGTTTTTCGATCTCTGCTCGGAGATTGGAAAGCGTTTTTTGTTCGGGCATAATTTATCTTTACATGTCGAGCGGGAAAGGATAGACTGTGAGACAGACTCGAAAGAGATCCCGGCGCGCGCCGGGGCAAAGAAAAGCTTCTTTTTGCGATTATTGAGCGAAAATTCACAAACTTCTTTTATTCGGAAATTTGGAAAATCGGTTGAAGTCGCCGAAAGTCGCAGCCTTCTTTTCCCTGGCTAGTCTCGGAGTCGGTATGTTTCTGCACGAAACGATACTGCCCCGAAGGCCGCGCCCACCAAGAGGAAATGGGGAGAAGAAGAATGGAAAATGTTAAGGTACTCAGCAAGCCAAAACGAAGAAGCCTGCTCAGAAGCGTAGGCATGAGTTGGTTGTTCGATGCAATGGATGTGGCGTTGATTTCGTTCGTCGCCGCGGCTCTGGCTATCGAGTGGTCGCTCAATCCGCAGCAGTTGGGCGTTTTGACTGCGATTAACTCGGTCGGCATGGCGATAGGCGCCGCTTGCGCCGGCATTCTCGCAGACCGTTTCGGACGTAAGTCGGTCCTTCTCTGGACGCTATTGATTTTCTCGCTGGCGAGCGGACTGTCCGCCGTCGCAACCGGCTTTGTGATGCTGTGTATCCTCCGGTTTATTTCAGGATTCGGCCTTGGCGGAGAGCTTCCGGTCGCATCCACGCTCGTATCGGAATCGGTACCCGCGAATGAGCGAGGCCGAACAGTCGTCCTGCTGGAGAGCTTTTGGGCAGGAGGTTGGATCGTTGCCGCGCTGATTGCTTATTTCATCATCCCGAACTTCGAGTCCGGCTGGCGTATTGCTTTTGCATTGGGCGCATTACCTGCTTTTTACGCCCTTTATTTACGGAGAAAGATCGATGATTCGCCTCGTTTTATTTTGCAGCAGAAGAACAAGGTGAAGGCAGAGAAGATCAGTCTCAAAAAGCGATTCGCTCAGGTTTGGGCACCCGAATATCGCAAAACGTCGATCATGCTCTGGATTCTCTGGTTCACCGTCGTGTTTTCCTACTACGGCATGTTCCTGTGGCTGCCGCAGGTCATGGTCTACAAAGACTACAGTCTGACGAAAAGCTTCGAATACGTGCTGATTATGACGCTGGCGCAGCTACCGGGTTACTTCACCGCTGCCTACTTTATTGAAAAGTTCGGACGCAAGTTCGTTCTGGTCGTCTACTTGGTCCTGACTGCGGCAAGCGCGATCTGGTTCGGACTTGCCGATACGACAGCGACATTGATTGCGGCAGGCATCTGTCTCTCCTTCTTCAATCTGGGAGCTTGGGGTGGCTTGTACGCGTATACGCCTGAGCATTATCCGACCAGTATCCGAACCACGGGCGCAGGCCTTGCGGCTTCGTTCGGTCGGATCGGCGGGATTATCGCTCCGTTCCTGGTAGGCTGGCTAATCTCGCAGGGCGTGGCGATTACCGCGATTTTCGCTATGTTCTGTATCATGATCTTGATCGGGGCCGCTGCTGTCGCTTTCCTGGGTAAAGAAACCAAAGGGACGGAATTGGCAGAGTAACTCTCAAAGTCCGCTTCCGGCATAAAATACAGTTATAACGGTCCGGTCCCGATAGGGATCGGGCCTTTTTCCATTAATCGAGTATTTTTGAAAGGTACGGCCGAGAAAAGGGTAATAATTGGAAGGCGTATCCATCGAAGCGAGTAGGTTAGAGAAGCGCATAACGCGCAATTTCAGAAACGCAATGGAGGGGAAAGGATGCACAAACGTTCATGGAGAAAAGGAGTAAGCGTCATGCTTGCTTTTCTGCTGGTTGCCTTACTGGTTGCCTGCGCAGGTCCCGGCGGCTGGGCTTCCGCAAAAGAGGCACCCGGTAGCGGCAAAACGGAAAACGGGCAGCTTGCGGCTTCTAAAGCACTGGCTCCGGTACATGCGGCAAAAAAGTCGGCGTCCAGCGCTGAGAGCTTTGTCGGTAAGCACGGGCAGTTGTCGATCCAAAACGGCAAACTGACCGATGCTTCCGGGAATCCTGTGCAGTTGAAAGGGATGAGTTCCCACGGCATTCAATGGTTCGGTGATTACGTGAACAAGGATAGCATCAAGTGGCTGCGCGATGATTGGGGACTGAATGTTTTTCGCGTAGCGATGTATACGGAGTCGGACGGTTATATCTCTAATCCTTCTCTGAAAAACAAAGTGAAGGAAGCCGTTGATGCCGCGATCGAGCTGGGCGTTTATGTCATCGTCGACTGGCATATTTTATCCGACGGCGATCCGAATACGCATAAAACGCAGTCGAAAGCCTTTTTCAAAGAGATGGCTCAGACTTACGGAGATACGCCGAACATCATCTATGAGATTGCCAATGAGCCGAACGGTAACGTCAATTGGAACAATCAGATCAAGCCTTATGCGGAAGAGCTGATTGCCACGATTCGTGCCGAAGACCCGGATAATCCAATCATTGTCGGTACGGGTACATGGAGTCAGGACATTCACGATGCTGCGGCTTCTCCGCTGACCGATAAGAACGTGCTGTATGCGGTCCATTTCTACGCCGGTACGCATGGTTCATGGCTGCGTGACCGGATCGATGCCGCGATGGCGGAAGGGCTGGCCGTGTTCGTGAGTGAATGGGGAACAAGCGATGCTTCCGGCAACGGCGGCCCGTTTTTGACGGAAGCCAAGCAATGGACGGACTACATGGCAAACCGGGGCATCAGCTGGGCAAACTGGTCGCTGGCCGATAAGCAGGAAGCTTCCGCGGCGCTGGCGCCCGGAGCAAGCTTTACCGGAGGCTGGACGCAAGCGCAGCTCAGCACGTCAGGCAAATTCGTCCGCGAGCAGATGCTGGCGGGATCGGGGAGCACGGGCGGAACGAATCCGACGCCAGTCGCGCAGGTTCCTGCTCAGGTTAAAGGACTGGTCGCAACCGCAGGCAATGCCAAGGTCGCGCTCAAATGGAATGCGACAACCGGAGCCGATAGTTATATCGTGAAGCGGGCGGAAGGCGGCGGAACGTATACCCTATTGAAAAAAGGCGTAACTCAAGCTTCCTTTACCGATACGACAGCGGTAAACGGCAAGACTTATCGGTATAAAGTAGGTGCCGTCAACACGAAGGGAGCAGGTACGGATTCGGCGGAAATCGCGGCCAAGCCGATTTCGCCGGGTACGAATCCTCCCGTAACACCGCCTTCGACGGGAAGCGGAGATTTGAAGCTGTTGTATCGAATTTTGGATGATAACGCGTCGGATAACGCTTTACGTCCTGTTTTCAATATCCGTAACAGCGGTTCGAGTGCCGTGGATTTGAAAAACGTAAAAATTCGTTACTATTATACCAACGAAGGCGGAGTCAGTCAGAATTACTTCTGTGATTGGGCGCAGATCGGGGCCTCCAATGTCAAAGCCGCTTTCGGCAAGACGAGCGGAGCGCCGGCAGGAGCTACCGATTACGTAGAGCTTTCTTTTACAGCGGGAACGATTCCGGCAAACGGGGAAACCGGCGAGATTCAGTCGCGTATTCATAAGTCGGACTGGAGCAATTACGATGAAACCGACGACTATTCGCATAAAGCCGGACGAATGCAATTCGGCGAATGGAATCGCGCTGTAGTCTATGTGAACGGCGCAGTTGTCTACGGAATCGAGCCTTAACGGAGCACCATTCCAAAGCTTACCTGGGTTGGCATTTTTGCAACGATGAAGACTCCGCGTTAGAATAAAGAGGCGGGTTCGCGAAGCGGAAACGAAAGACGATAGGCGCGGGCGCATACGGTCGGGATTTTTCCGCCGTCGCCTGCGCCTTATTTCATGAAGAGGAGTGACGGCAATGAGTGAGAAAGTGTTAACGCGTGCAGAGGTGCCGGAGTCTTCGACCTGGAATCTGGAGCATCTGTTTCTGACGGAAGAAGACTGGAATAAGGAGCTTGAAGGGGTGCTGGCAAGCGCGGATGAAGTGACCCGGTTCAAGGGACGTCTGGGAGAAGGCGCAGACTTGCTGCTCGACTGCCTGAATGCTCAGGAGGCGCTGATGGAACGAGCTCGCAAAGTCGGAGCTTACGCACATTTAAAACAGACCGAAGACGGGACCAACCCGGAAAATCAAGCACGTTCGGCCAAGTCCGGCGACGCATTGACCAAGCTGGGTTCGGAATTCACGTTTATCGAGTCCGAGATTTTGGAATTGCCGGAAGGAACGATTGAAAGCTATTTGCAAAAAGAGCCGGGACTCGCGGAGTTTGCACGCAGCTTGAAACTGCTGCTTGCACAGAAACCGCACAGCCTGTCGCCGGAAACGGAAAAGGTACTGGCGTCTTTGTCCGAAGTTCATGGTGCGCCGTATCGTACATACCTGCGTGGCAAGCTGGCTGACATGACGTTTGAAAGCGTGGAGGTCGAAGGAAGCCGTTACCCGGTGTCGTTCGCTTCTTACGAGACGAATTACGAGATGAATCCGAGCACCGAACTGCGCCGCAGTTCTTTTGCTTCGTTCAGCCGAGGGCTGCACGCTTACCGAAATACCTTCGCCGAAGCTTATGCGGCTGAGGTCAAGCGTCAGGTCGTGATGTCACGCCTGCGCAATTACGACTCCGTAACCGATATGCTTCTGCGTCCGCAGCAGGTGACAGAGGAGATGTACAGCGCGATTCTTGATACGATTCAGACCGAGCTTGCCCCGCATATGCGCAAATACGCGGCTTTGAAGAAAAAAGTGCTGGGTCTCGATACGATGTATTTCTGCGATCTGAAAGCTCCGCTTGATCCGGAGTACAGTCCGTCGATCACTTATGAGGAAGCTTGTAAAACGGTGCAAGACGCACTGGGCGTATTGGGCGAAGAATACGGCGAGATCGTCGAAGCCGCCTTCACGCAGCGTTGGGTCGATCATGCAAGCAACGTCGGCAAGTCGACAGGCGCGTTCTGCTCGTCCATTTACGGCATGCACTCGTACATTCTGATGTCATGGTCGGATAATATGCGCGGCGCGTTCACGCTGGCGCATGAAGTGGGTCATGCCGGACATCTGATGCTCGGCGCCCGTTATCAACGGATGACGAATGCGCGTCCGTCGCTCTACTTTATCGAAGCGCCGTCGACGATGAACGAGCTGCTGTTGGCCGAGCATCTGCGTTCGCGTTCGGACGACAAGCGTCTGCGCCGTTGGGTTATTATGCAGCTGCTCAACACGTATTACCATAACTTCGTAACCCATTTGCTTGAAGGGGAGTTGCAGCGCCGCGTGTACGCGCGCGCCATGAACGATCAGGCGATTACGGCTAAAGCATTGAGCGATCTGAAGGGCGAGGTGCTGACTTCGTTCTGGGGCGATGCGCTGGAAATGACGGAAGACGCGAAGCTGACCTGGATGAGACAGCCGCATTATTATATGGGCTTATATCCGTACACGTACTCGGCAGGCTTGACTTTGTCTACGGCGATGATGCAAAAGATCCGCGAAGAAGGTCAACCGGCGATCGATCGTTGGCTGGAGACGCTGAAAGCCGGGGGTTCGCAAACTCCGCTGGAGCTGGCGAAAATGGCAGGGGTCGATATGTCGGATACTGCTACGATTCGCAGCGCGGTGGATTATGTAGGCTCGTTGATTGATGAATTGAGCGAACTTTTCGAAGACGAGAAAATCGGGTAAAAAGCGAAGCGAGAACAGACTTTGGTTCGAATGTTGCGCGCTTAACCAAGCGATACGGCATACAAAAAAGACCGTTACGCGGGAATGTTCCATTCCTGCGTAACGGTCTTTTCATCATGGCTTCATACGCGGTTCCAGTCGGAGCAATCAGAATTGATCGAACGTTACGAACTCGGATACCGGCTTGCGGTAACCGCGAGGGCGGCGCTTCCCCGTATCTTCTTTCCCGATCGCGATCAGCATCACCGGAGTCATATTGTCCGGCGCGCCTACCGCGTCGCGTACGGCTTGCGGATCGAAGCCGATCATCGGGCAGGTGTCCCAACCTTTGTCCTTGGCAATGAGCATGAACATCATAGCCGACAGGCTCGCATTACGAATCGCTTCTTCCTGTTGGAACCCTTCGCCGCGCAGTTCATAAAATTCGGTAACATCGCGAACCGTAGTGTCGAATTCCATCCGGTCGATAATCCCGAGCGAAAGGAAGCCTTCGTTCATTTCGGCAATATGCGTATACGCCGACTTGTCGCCGAACACGGCAATAACGGCAGAAGCCAGCTTGATCTTATATTGACCGCCGGAAGCTTGATAAATCTTTTCCTTCACATCCTCATTCATCACCGGCACATAATGCACATGCTGAAGATTAAAAGCCGAAGGGGCCAGCTTGGTCAATTCGAAAATTTCAGTCAATTCCTGACGCGAAATCGGAGTCTCCGGTACGAACTTGATCGCTGAATGACGATTTTTAAGCAGAGTAGTCAAATCTTGTGCGGTAGTCAGTTCCTGCATGATGAACACCTACGTTTCTATAGAATGGATGATCCGTAAAAGCGATTTATGGTTATTATTCTTGTTTGATTGCCTTCTAAGTTGCTTTATATCATTAGGATAATAGATAACTAAAAGTAAGTCAATGAGTTTTTAAGATTTTCTCCTCATTTTTCGCAGCCTTGTCCTCATGTTTCGAATCTCTTTTGAGCGATTGTACAAACCAAAAAGAGAGGGCACCGAGTCTGCTAAGACTCGATGCCCTCTCGTACGATCTTCTGCCTCCAAGAAAGCTGAAAGCGAAGGGAGAAATTCAGTGAAGGACGCCTTTGAACTTGGAAAATTCCATTTTTAGTTTAATCAAATTTTCCAAGTGAAACAGCGCCCTGAACGAATTTCTCCCGCAGCGCCCTTAAGCTTTCCCCTCCACCAAATTAATATGCGACAAATCCAACGAATTATTAAAAATAAACTCGATATTGTATTCTCCGCGTTTATACGTCAACTTGGTCTGCGTTGTATTCCCGTTTTTAATCGTTGTCGCAGACGTTGGCGCGTACCAGTTTTTCTTTACCATCGCCATCGTGATCCCGCCGATATTCGTCTGGCGCTCCACATTGGTACCGAAATAGCGAATTTCCTTCAGTACGCCGGAAGTCGTGTAAGACATGGCATACCCGGGATTACCCATGTTGGCCGTATAGCTATCGAAGCCGTTCACGGAAGTTCGAGCTACTTCAGGCTGGCCGAATTTATCAATGATTTCGCTCCGGGTTGTTTTCCCTATAACAAATCCGGCAGGATTGCCAGGAAATTCGCCTTTAAGAGCGGGTTTGTAAAAAGAGTTGAGTTTCTCCTGAGCCATGGCTGTATCCGAAGCCGTCGGGGCTTGGGCGGCCGAAGCGGAAGGAAGCTGAATTTGCGCAGCCGCTCCGAACGAGCCGATCGCGACTGCGCTTGCCGCCGATAAAGCCAGAAGTGTTTTGCGTACTCGAGTAATAGTGGTCATGAAAATTCCTCCTTAAAAACAACAGCTGATTTCGAAGTATGATACTCCTTACATATTACCTAATTCGGAGACATTGAAACAAGCAGCCAGCAAAAAGAAGAACCCGCGGATTTCAGGCTTCTTCTTTTAATACGCCTTTTGCCGAGCCGGAAAACAGCTTCCGGTATTGACCCGGCGTATGACCGGTTTCTTTCTTGAATTTCCGGATAAAGTTCGGCGCGTCCTGATAGCCGATCCGTCCGATGATTTCTTTGAGCGGTTCGTCCGTCGTCGTCAGCTGCACGATTGCTGCGGCCATTCGTTTATGCCAAATATATTGAACGAAGTTCGTCCCGACCTTTTCCTTGAACGAGCGGCTGAAGTACGACATGGAGATCGAATACTTGTGCGAGATCGTCTCCAGGCTCAGCGAGTGGTCGGCGTAATGCTCGTCGATATAGGCGACGATCGTATCCATCAGCGTGTGCGCTTCGCATTCTTCTTTTTGCTCGATTTGTTCGCATAGCTTGTCTACGAGCTGCAAGAAATAAGGCTCCAGCTCCTCGGGCGAAGAGAACGATTCAATCGGAGGAATGCCCCCGTGCAAATTATCGATTCCTGCCTCATTGGCCGTTTTTAAAATCGTGTTAAGAATGTCGAAGCCGATACAACGCATATAACGTGCGGAAAGCCCGGGAATCCGCAGTGTATCCAAAGCTTCGGCGACCGAACGTGCAGCCACGTCGGCGCTTCCTTGCTTGAGACTCTGAGTCAGCTTGAGCAGCACATTTTTCGGTACCCAGTACGCTTCGCCGGAGTCAGCTGTCAGATCGCTGAAGTACGCAATGCTCGCTCCGCCGCTGCGGGTGCGCGATTCGAACGCCGAGCAGGCTTCGATAAACGATTGACTGAGCCGCTGAGCTCCCGTCGAACAAGTGCCGATCCCGATTGCCGGGTTCAAGCGACCGATCCCTTGCAGATGATCATGAACAGAGCGGGCGATCCGGTCGATCTGTTCCGCTTCATCTAACTCTTCGAGCGGATCGAACCCGACGATCAGCGCGATCTGATCCGGCTTTTGCAGTTCCACGCTATGCAGCTTCGCGCCCAGCTCCGGATATTCCGCCTCGGCCAGCATGGTCAGCATCAACTGCCAATCGCGCGTCTCGTCCGTCGTTGCGCCGGGGCGTTCGCGACCGATCAGCATCGTAAAATAGCGAGCGCGATCAAAGTTCAACCCGAACGATTGCAGCAGCTCGGGAGTCGGCTCTTCATCGCCGCCGTGGCGCAGCAGCATCAGCAAGAAATGATTGCGCGCATAAGGCTCCTGCAAATCCGCCTTCGCGCTATAAGCTTGCAGCGCCGAACGAATCCGATCCAATTCATTGCCCGGTGCCGCGTCATGAACCGGATCGGAATCGCCCGACCGCGAAGTCGGCTTGGACTCGGCAAACTCGGACAATTGGAAAATCGGGCTGTATTGCCGACGCGCGAGCAGCCACGCGCCGAGCGCGCCGAATACGACGACGATCGAGAAGAGCGCTGCGATAAAAGTACGAATATGCAGAACGCTGCTGAAAAATTGAGAGCTTGGCATCAGCGTCACGTATTCCCAGCCGTTCAGTTCGGATTTCACCGAGACGACGGAATGCGGAACGCCGTCGATCGCGATGCTATGCGTTCCGGTGGATAGCGAAACGAGGGAGCCGAGCGCGTCTTCTCCCAATGCTTTCTCCTGATTGCTTTTAACCGCCAGAACTTGTCCTTCCGAGTCGAAAATATAGGAAGACCCTTCATACCCGCCCAAGATCGAATCGATCAGGCCGGTCAGACTGGATTCTTTAACAAAGTACATTAATGTGCCGTGCGGATTCGGACTGTTCGGCACGATCGGAACCAAATAAGCCAGCGTCGACTGCTCGAAGCCGGAACCTCGACTTACCAGATCGGCAGGGCGCATCGTCGCGAAACGCGTCTCGTTCAGATCGGTTTCGACCGTGCCGGCTTGCCAGTTGCGGAACCGATATTTATCAGCAAATACGTCCAGATCATACATGCCCACACTGGAATAAATACGTGGATCCCCCCGGAAGTATAGAAACATCTCATCAATGATTGGACTTGCCGCTTTATAATTCCCTAACGCGTCGATCGCTTCAAGACTGTAATACGGATCATGCACGCGATAGCGGCTGAGCCTCGGATCATACGCCGCGCGCGAAGCGATATCGTTCAACTGCTGCAAATGAGTATCCACGATCGTCTCGGCCTGAGTGAGTTGGTTGAGATGGGATTGTTCGATTTGCGCGCGTAAATTGGCCGCCGTATTGTGATACAGCACGAACGTCAGACAGATCAGCGGAATGAGCAGAACGAACAGATAAGAGGAAATATATTTCAAGAAGAGCCGTGATTTGAAGTAACTCGGTTTCACTTTCATCTTCATTCTCCTTTCCCGGTCTCTGTTTTCAATAGCATCTTGTCAACGATAAAAGTACTGAATGTAAGCCTTTACCTTCTGTCTAAAGTGTACGAAAGTATGGGATTGTCGGACAATATGTAGAATTTGACCAATTACAGGAAGGATCAGCGGCGCTGTCTTTCGGTTTCGGATATGTTGTTTTTTACTTTTGGACAGAAATAGAAAACATTAATCTTTCTTCGCGATGTGAAATTTGATTGGTTTTTCATGAAAAAACCAGTGATTCTGTAATGTATTCTAACACATTTCCCAGTCGATGCGATTGTCAAAATTTCCGGCAGAGCCAAAACCACATATTTACGCTCCGCCTTTCGTTCTGTAAACTCGCTGTAAACCCAAATCAACGAAACGCGGAATGAAGGCAATGGAAATGCTTACAAAAAAATAGGCGCGCGCAAAATCCGATCAGAATATACGGGAATGCCGAAAAAAGGATGCGCCGGAAAGGAGAAGCACCTATAAAAACGCTTGTCAGGTAATATGACTCTTCCATATCTTAATGCGGCCTGATCGGCAAATTCATTTAAAAAGGGAGTGAAGACGATGATGCACGAGGGCGCAAAAGCGGTGCTTGATCAACAAGACGTACCGGCCAAACGAAAAGGCAAGAAGCTTTTCAAAAAAATCATGCGCAACTGGCAGCTGTACATCTTTATGGCTCCCGCGCTGCTGACCGTCATTATTTTCAACTATGTACCGATGTACGGGATTCAGATCGCGTTCAAAAATTACATCCCCGCGCTCGGCATGGCCGAAAGCAAATGGGTCGGCTTCGATCATTTCACCCGGTTTTTCGAATCGTACTATTTCTGGGATCTGATGTGGAATACGCTCAGTATCAGTTTGTACGGATTGCTGGTCGGATTTCCGCTGCCGATCCTGCTGGCGCTGGCGTTCAACGAGATTCGCACCGGTCCTTTCAAAAAGACGGTTCAGACCGTTACATATGCGCCGCACTTTATCTCGATGGTCGTCATGGCCGGCATGATCATCACGTTCCTGACGCCGTCGACCGGCATGATCGTCAATCTGCTCGAAGCGATCGGGGTCACGCCGCCGAGCTTCCTGACCGATCCGCGCTGGTTCAAGACCGTCTACGTGCTATCGGACGTCTGGCAGGCCACCGGCTGGGGAACGATCATTTATTTGGCCGCTTTGACTGCCGTCGATCCGGGACTGCACGAAGCCGCCATTCTCGACGGAGCTTCCAGGCTTCAGCGGATCCGGCATATCAATTTCCCGGTAATCATTCCGACGATTACGATTTTGTTGATCCTGAACATGGGCGGACTGCTCGGCGTAGGCTACGAAAAAATCCTGCTGCTGCAAAATCCGCTCAATATGGAAGCTTCCGACGTCATCGCCACTTCCGTTTACCGAACCGGCCTGCTCGAAGCGCAGTACAGCTACTCGACCGCCGTCGGTTTGTTCAACTCGATCGTGAACGCAATCCTGTTGATCGTGGTCAATCAGGTAGTGCGCCGCACGAGCGAGAACAGTCTCTGGTAAGCGTGAAAATGATGAATTCAGGGAGGGATGAAGGATGGTCAGTTCGATTAAAGAAACCAAGCAGGACAAAGTCTTTCTCGCTTTCGTGTATCTGATCTTGACGGTGGCGCTCGTGATCGTCGCGTATCCGCTGATTTATATCCTGAGCGCCTCGATCAGCAACCCGACCATCGTGGCCGCCGGGGAAATGTGGCTGCTGCCGAAAGATATCACGTTCGAAGGGTATCGCCGCGTGTTTCAGGACTCCAGCATCTGGAACGGTTATATGAACACGATCATCTATACCGTCGTCGGTACGCTGGTCAATCTGGTTGTTACGCTGCCGGCCGCTTACGCGCTGAGCCGCCGCGATTTCGTCGGACGCAACCTGTTCATGATTTTGTTCATCGTGACCATGTTCTTCGGCGGCGGATTGGTTCCGACTTATCTGGTCGTTCGCAGCCTCGGACTCGTCGACAGCATGTGGGCGCTGATTCTTCCGGGAGCGACCTCGGTTTGGAACCTGATCGTGTGCCGGACGTTTTTCCAGTCTTCGATTCCGCGAGAATTGCAGGAAGCGGCGGAAATGGACGGGTGCAGCAATTTCCGCCTGTATTTCCGCATCATCCTCCCGCTGTCGACCGCGCTGATTGCCGTCATGGCTCTCTTTTTCGGCGTCGGACATTGGAACAACTACTTCTCCGCCATGATCTATCTGAACCAGCAGGAGAAATATCCGCTTCAGCTGGTACTTCGGCAGATTCTGGTCCTGCAGCAAATGTCGGCGCAGGCCGGAACGATCGACGCGACCATGGCGACTTCGCTCAACAACAAAGCCGAAGTCGCCGCACTCGTCAAATATGCCGTCATCATCGTCGCGACGCTGCCGATCATCGCGGTGTATCCGTTCCTTCAGCGTTACTTCGTGCAAGGTGTCATGATCGGTTCCGTCAAGGGCTGATTTTGCATAGTAGGTGCTTGTCTCGCATAACCCGCAGGACCATCAGAAAAAAGGGGAGGATTTCGGTATGAAAAAGGGACGTAAAAAAGGAGCAATCGCATTATCCGGTTTGTTGTTGTTCTCGGTGCTGGCTTCGGCCTGTCAATCCGGAGGAACGTCGACGGAGAAAGCGGCGGAAACGGGCGGCGCGGTCAGCAAAGACGGATTCCCGATCGTCGAGCAGCCGATCACGCTGAGCGTGTTCGCGCCGAGCGCCGATATGGCGCCGTGGGACACCATGCCGGTCATCGAAGAGATGGAGAAGCTGTCCAATATCAAGATCGAGTTCCAGACCGCGCCGATCGACAGTTTCCCGACGAAAAAGAACTTGGTCTTCGCCAGCGGCGAACTGCCGGACATCCTCTATGCCGCGGACATCACGCCGGCCGAGCAGGTCAGCTACGGCACGCAGGGACAGCTCGTTCCGCTTGAAGACCTGATCGACAATTACGCGCCCAACCTGAAAAAAATCCTCGACGAAAATCCCAACGTGCGCAAATCGATCACGACGACGGACGGTCATATCTACGCGCTGCCGTTTATCGACACGACGGCGGTCTGGTACCGCGGCCCGATGTGGTACAACGGCGAATTCCTGGAAAAGCTGGGCGTGGAAGAGCCGAAAACGACCGACGAGCTGTACGAATACCTGAAACGCGTCAAAACCGAAGACCCGAACGGCAACGGCCAGGCCGACGAAATTCCGCTGACTTCGGTTAAGCTGGACGACCTGCGCATGTACTTCCTCGGTTTCTGGGGCATCTATAACGAAGTCTACTACGCGGACAAAGACGGCAAAGCGCACTACACGCCGCAGGAAGAAGGCTATAAAGGCTATCTGACCTTCCTGAACAAACTGTGGAATGAAGACCTGCTGGATCACGAGACGTTCTCGCAAACCGATGAGCAGAAAAAAGCCAAAGGCGCGAAAAACCAACTGGCGCTGTTCAGCGACTTCTATCCGTACTTCACGCTCGGCGGAACCGAAGAAACGATGGAAGATCCGATGATGACGCCGGTCAGCAGCGAAATCGCGGATACCCCGGTTTACGGCAAACATCCGGGCATGTCGTCCAACGGCACGTTCGCGATCTCGGTCACCAATCCGAATCCGGAAGCGAGCATGCGCTGGATCGATTATCAATACGGATATGACGGCGCGACGCTATGGACGCAAGGACCGAAAGGCATGATGTGGGATTACGTGGACGAAGCGACGCACGAGAAAAAGTATCTCGAAGTGCCGAACGGCGGCGACCGCGAGGAATTCCGCGCGACGCTGACGCCGAACTACGGCATCGTGACGCCGGGTGTCAATATCCCGGATCTGACCAACGGCCTGCGCAGCGAAGTGGAAGACTGGGTCGTGCAGCAAAACGAAGAAAAGCTCGTGCCGATCGCCAAAATTCCGTTCCCGAACGTGTATCTGACCAACGACGCGCAAACGGAAGTCTCCGCGCTGCTGTCCGATCTGAACACGTACGTGGAGCAGATGGAAGCGAAATTCGTTACCGGACAAGAACCGCTGAGCAACTGGGACGCCTATGTGGCGCAGCTGAAAAAAATGGGCAGCGACCGCATCGTGGAAATTTATCAGGAAGCCTACGATCAGTGGAACAGCGAAAACGCGCAGTAAACCGTTCGTAACGGATAGAAGAATGCGGCAGGCGTCGTTTGAAATCAAAAAACGACGCTTCGTCTAAGAAGTGAATCGAAGAAGCGAAAGATGAAGCGGCGGACTCCGTCTTCATTTTTCGCTTCTCGTTTTATCAAGGAGGACAATCGAACAATGACGGATATGAAAATGACGGAAGAAACTTCGGAAGTTGAAGAAACGGTCGTTCACGAAGGCGTGCACAATTACAGCAGCGAAGACGAATGGGTCAAGCCGGAAGATCCGTTGATTCTGGAGCGGCTGGAATGGTTCAAAGACCAGAAACTGGGACTGATGATGCACTGGGGACCTTATTCGCAGCTCGGCGTGGTGGAATCTTGGGCGCTCAGCGACGGCGATGCCGATTGGGCCAGAGACTGTATCGACTGGGGCGTGGAAGGCGAAGAGTTGAAGCGCGAATATTTCGATCTCGACAAAACGTTCAACCCTATCCGTTTTCAGCCGGAGCTGTGGGCCGATCTGGCCGCGGAAGGCGGATTCAAATATTTGACGTTCACGACCAAGCATCACGACGGCTTCTGCATGTGGGATACGCATACGACGGATTATCGCATTACCGGGCCCGAAACTCCGTTTCATCGTCATAAATACGCGGATATCTGCCGGAATCTGTTCGACGCGTTCCGCTCCCGGGGGCTTGCGATCTCGACCTATTTTTCCAAAGCGGATTGGCATACCAAAGACTACTGGGCACCCGGCATGGAGCGCGGCGAGAAAATGTGGCGCGGCCCGTCTTACGATCCGAAAGAGTACCCGTGGCTGTGGGAAAAATTCGTCCGGTTCACGCATGAACAGATCACCGAGCTGATGACGCGTTACGGACGCATCGATATGCTCTGGCTGGACGCGGGCTGGGTCAACGAGCGCAGCGGTCAGGATATCCGGCTCGGCGAGCTGGTCGACAATATCCGCCGCGAGCATCAGCCATGGCTGCTGTCTGCGGACCGGACGGTCGGCGGCGCGTACGAAAATATCATTACGCCGGAGCAAACGCTGCCCGAGCGCCCGCTGAACGTGCCGTGGGAAAGCTGCATCACGATGGGCACTTCGTTTTCGTTCAATTACGAAGATCGGTACAAAAGCGTGCGCGAGCTGGTTCATCTGCTGGTCGAGATCGTGGCGAAAGGCGGCAATTTGGCGCTCAACGTCGGCCCTCAGCCGGACGGGCGATTGCCTCGGGCGGCGATCGAAGGCATGAAGGGATTGGGCGCCTGGCTGAAGGTGAACGGGGAAGCGATCTACGGAACGCGAATCTGCGAGCCTTACGCTTCCGAGGATGAAAAGATTCGGTTTACGCGCAAAGGCGACGTTGTGTATGCGATCCGGTTGTACGGGGAAGGTGAAGCCGTCGAAACCGAGCTTGCCGTTCCGGCAGTCGGCGGGTTCGAACGGGCTTCGTTGGTCGGAACGGAAAGCGAACTGCCGATGCGAGGCACGGACGCGGGCGTAACCGTGACGCTGCCGGAATCGGCCGCGGCGGAAGGAACGCCGATCGCTCTGGCGATCCGGTTGGAGTAGAACGCAATATGGACAGGAGGAATACAGATGAATTTAAGCGGGATGCCGGAACCGGCGATTCCTTTCGCGCCGCTGTCGTATATCTGCAAGCGCGCGCCGGGCAAACTTGAACTGGACGGTCGCTTGGACAAAAAGTTCTGGGCCGACGCGCCGTGGACGGAAGACTTCGTCGATATCGAAGGCGATCTGAAGCGTAAGCCCTGGAAACGGACGCGAGTGAAAATGTTGTGGGACGACGAGTATTTTTATTTCGGCGCGGAATTGGAAGAAGACGAAATTTGGGCGACGCTGACGGAGCGGGAATCGGTCATTTTTTACGACAACGACTTCGAGATTTTTATCGATCCCGACGGCGACACGCATCAGTACTACGAGTTCGAGATCAACGCGCTGAACACGGTATGGGATTTGATGCTGGTCACGCCTTACCGTGACGGTGGACCGCCGATAAACGGCTGGGATATTCGCGGTTTGCGGACAGCGGTACATATCGACGGCAAGCTGAACGATCCGGGTGCCGACAACCGAAGCTGGAGCGTGGAAGTCGCGATGCCGTGGAATATTTTGCGCGAATGCGCGGAAGGGCAAAAACCGCCGCAAGCCGGGCAGTATTGGCGGGTGAATTTTTCGAGGGTGCAATGGCAGGTGGAGAAGGAGGACGGCGCGTATCGGAAAAAGATCAATCCGGAGACGGGCCGTCCATATCCCGAAGACAACTGGGTGTGGTCGCCGCAAGGCGTGATCAATATGCATTATCCGGAAATGTGGGGATTTGTGCAGTTTGCTGGAGACGAGATGTCCGGCGGCGCCGAGCCGTCGTTCGAACTTCCTGATGATGAGTACGTGAAATGGAAACTGCGCCGCTTGTATTACCGCCAACGGAACCACTATGAACGCTTCGGGGAATTCGCGGCCGAGCTGGCCCCGTTGTTGGAAGACGGCGACGAAGGCGGCGAACTTGCGGCATGGGGAAGTTCGGAACAAACGCCGTTGATCGAGACGACGACGAATTCGTTCCGGATCCGGGCCGTTTCGGCAGACGGAAGCGGGGCGTACTGGATACGCGAAGACGGGAAACTATGGAAGGAGTGAAGCGCCTATGAAAACAGACGAAAGCAAGCCGAAGTTCGGACGAAACGCAAGCTTAAAAGATTCGGGCGGCGAGCAATCGAACGCGTCGGGGAATCCCGGCGCGAAAAACGGTATTTTCTCACTGACTCCCGAACGGCTTGAAGCGATTAACGAAGCGTTCGAGCGGCGGCGAGAATTGGCCTCGGCGCGCGATCATGAACTGTTCGGCGTACTGGACGAGGAACATCTGAGCGACGAAGAACGTCTGGCTTTGATATTCCTGTATGCCCATATGCCGATCAACGATCTGGCCGATTACGAAGGGAAGCTGTTTTTAAGCCATGTTCGGCAGGCTCTTCATATGCGCCGTGCCATGCCGTGGGGAACCGACGTGCCGGACGAATTGTTTTTGCATTACGTGCTGCCGCCGCGCATCAATAACGAACGGATCGAAGATTACCGCGGCATCATCGCAGGCGAGTTGAGCGAGCGCGTTCGTTACTTGTCGATGAGCGAAGCGGTATTGGAGACCAATTACTGGTGTTATGAAAAAGCGACGTACACCGGCAGCGATGCGCGAACGATTTCGCCGCTCGGCATGATCGTCAGCGCGAAAGGACGCTGCGGCGAAGAATCGACGCTGGCGACGGCGGCGCTGCGCAGCATCGGCATACCCGCGCGTCAATGCTACACGCCGCGCTGGGCGCACGTGGATGACAATCATGCCTGGGTGGAAGCATGGGCAGACGGGAAGTGGCATTTTATCGGGGCTTGCGAACCGGAAGCGCAGCTCGACAAAGGCTGGTTCGACGGACCTGCCCGCCGGGCGATGTTGGTCCATACGCGAGTTCCGGCCGGATACGACGGACCCGAGCCGGTCACGCATACGGACGGGGCGCATACCGAGATCAATCTGCTGGCAAACTATGCGCCGGTACGGATGCTGTTTGTGCAGGTATCGGACACAGACGGTCTGCCTGTTTCCGGAGCCGAGGTGCAGTTTCAGCTTTACAACTATGCGGAGCTGCATCCGATCGCTTCGGTACGAACGGACGATAGTGGTAACGCTTCTTTTCTCACCGGATACGGCGATCTGGTCGTGCGCGCGGCGTCGAAAGGCAGCTGGGCGGAAGCTTGGATCAACGGCAGCGCGGAAAAATCGTCGGAGCAGCAGATCCGCCTGATACTGGACCGAAGCGGGCAGCCGGAAGGCACGGTCGATTTCGATCTGACGCCGCCGAAAGAAATACCCGCTCCGGCAGATCGGGAAGCGCCGGGCGAACAAGCGTTGGAAATCCACCGCCGTCGCATGGCTGAAGGCGAACGGATCCGCGCCGCTTACGAATCTGCTTTTGCCGACGAAGCGCAAGCCGGACAGCTGGCGGAGCTATGGGGGATGGAAGCGGATCGCTTGTTCAAGGTGCTGAGCGACGCGCGGGGAAATCACGGCGAAATCGCGGCTTTTTTGAACAAGCACGTGCCCGAGCACGGCGAATGGCCGCTGCGTTTGTTGGAAAGCCTGACCGCCAAAGATATGATCGATATCCGGCAAGAGACGTTAGAAGATCACCTGCTCGGCGGCCTGAAAGCTTTGCGCGATTACGAACGGGATCATCACGGCGAACTTTCCGGCGAGCTTTTCGTTTCGGAAGTGTTTTGCCCGCGCGTGCGTTGGGAGCGTCTTGTCCCTTACCGCGAGCAGCTGCAAGCCGCTTTTTCCATCGGGGAACAGACGGCGTTTCGGGCCGATCCGCAGTCGTTGGCGCGGCGGATCGCCGACGAATGGAGCGTCCGCGACGATCTGACGCCCGTTCCCGGCAAGGCGTCGCCGATCGGGACTTTCGCGTTGAAAGCGGGCGATCGGGAGTCGGTCGAGATTTTGCTGGTGGCGCTGTGCCGCAGCATCGGCATTCCGGCTCGGCTGCATCCCGCGACGCAGCGCCCGCAGGCCATGGCGGGCAGCGAATGGATCGATCTGGAGCGCCCCGCGTCCGCGGGCAAAAGCGAACCCGAGGTCGGCGAAATCCAAGCGGCAGTCAAGGCATCCGCTGCTGCTTCAACAGACAGACTTTCGGATGGAAATTCGGTCTCGACGCGCGGCACTTTGCGTCTGCTGCCGGATCTCGAAAGTTCGGATGCGGCCGTCGCAGTCGAAGCTTCTTACCGGGAAAATTTCACCTTGGCCCGTTTGGAAAACGGTTTGTATACGACGTTGAATTATCCTTTTCGGGAAAAAGACATTTATGCGCAGCCGTTCGAGCTGGAAGCGGGCGAATACCGAATGACGACGGGCATTCGTTTGCAAAACGGACGTGTGCTCGGACGGATGTTTTATTTCGCGATCCGGGCTGAGCGGGAAACAACGCTCGCGCCGATCTTCCGGCAGCCGGAAGAAGTCGTGCCGATACTGGGAAGCGCGCCCGAAAGTTCTCGGCTTACGCTGCCGGACGGAACGGGATCTCCGCTATCCGATCTTGTCGGCAGCGATGGCGCTTTGGTGGCCTGGATCGATTACCGGCTGGAGCCGACCCGACATCTGCTGCGCGAGGCGGGCGAAATGAAAGCGGAGCTGGAGGCGGCAAACGTGCCTTTGGTATTTATCGTAAGCGATCAAGGCGTCAATATGGACGAGATCGCGTCGTTTATTCCCAAACCGCTTCCGACCGGAGCGATCTTCGTTTGCGATGTTTCCGGCGAGGCTTTTGCGGCAATGAGTGCCGTGTGTCCGCCGCCGGGCACGGAATATCCGCATATTTTTGTACTTGATGCGCAGCGGCATATCCGTTATGCCGAATCCGGCTACAAGCCGGGCAGCTGCAGCGAAGCTTTGAGCATTTTACGCACGGTGCGTGCTTGACTTTCGGTTCCGACTATTTTACAGGAAAGAGGAAATGACATGAACGATCCCTTATCTACACAATCCGCAAACCCGAATCCGATCCGCACGGTGGGTTATGTCGGCCACAACGACCTGCCGGACCTCAAAACGGAAGACCTGCTCAAACTGACCCATATCAATATCGCGTTCGGCCATGTGCACGATGATCAGATCGTCACCGACCATTTGAACAACATGACCGAAATCGCCCGTTTGAAAAAAGAGCATCCGGGCATCCTGATTCTTCTGTCGGTCGGCGGTTGGAGCGCGGGCGGTTTTTCCGAAGCGGCATCCGGCGAGGCCGGGCGCCGTCGCATGGCCGAGTCTTCGCTGGCGGCTATCGACGCTTACGGATTGGACGGGATCGATCTCGACTGGGAATATCCGTGTTACGGCGAAGCCGGAATCGGAGCCGACCCGTCCGACCGCGAAAACTTCACGCATCTGCTGCGAACGATCCGCGAAGCGTTCGACGCGCGCGGCGCTTCCGACGGTCGGCATTATCTGCTGACGATCGCGGCGGGGGCCGATCAGTATTACATCGACGGCACGCATATGGACGAAGCCCAGCAATACCTCGATTACGTCCAGTTGATGACCTACGACATGCGCGGCGGTTTCCAGGTGCTGACCGGACATCATACCAATCTGCATACGCCGACGGGAGACTTGTTCCGAATCAGCGTCGAAGCGTCGGTCAACTTGTTCGTCAATGCCGGCGTACCGAGATCGAAGATCGTTATCGGGGTGGCTTTTTACTCCCGGATGTGGAAAGGCGTACCGAACGTGAACAACGGCCTGCATCAGATGGCGGCGACCGGCGGCGGCTACGGACCGGAATTCACCGAACTGCATGAAGCGTATATCGATCTTGGAGGCTTCCTCAGATTTTGGGACGACGAAGCCAAAGCGCCTTATCTGTACGACGGAGGAGAGCATGACGGCGGCACGTTCATTACCTATGACGACGAAGAATCGATTCATTGGAAATGCCGTTACGCGGTGCGGGAAGAACTGGGCGGCGTCATGTTCTGGGAATATCGCTGCGATCGGACCGGATTGCTGCTGGAAGCGATTCGGGCAGGAGTGGCCGGCGGGGAAAAGCCGGCTCCGTCCGCAACTTGAAGAGGATTGAAATACAAGGCGTTTGAGCAAAAATGATCGGGATATCCGTGATTATGGACAAGTTTCCTTTCTATCGCTACAATCGAATACAATGTCCGATAGCCCCGCTCCCGGCAGCGGGGCTGTCGGCATTTGCAGAACGCGGAAGCGGACGCCTGTTAGAGGCGAGCCTATCCGTTTCCCTGTTCGATTTTCGAATAACGCGTGAATAAGGAGCGAATGTACATTGTCGAGCCAATCCGAGCTTTTCGATCAACACGATAATAACGAAGAGTACGCAAATCCCGAGCGGTACGACCTGGAAAACGAACAGTGGAAACCCGAACTGCCGACGCTGCTGGAATACGCAAAGGCGGCAGCGGGAAGTACGGTTCTTGAAATCGGCTGCGGCACCGGGCGCACGGCGATTCCGCTGGCGGAAAACGGCTGCCGCGTCATCGGCGTCGATTTGCATGAAGGCATGTTGGAACTGGCGCGCCGAAAAGCCAAAGCCAAAAACGTTGAAGTTCAGTGGATCGCCGGAGACGTGTCCAAGCTGCATTTGCCGTCTCCCGCGGGTTTCGCTTACATGACAGGAAACGGATTTCAGCACTTTTTGACCAATGAAGATCAGAACGCGCTGCTGTCGGCCGTGTCCGACAATCTGCAAAGCGGCGGCGTGTTCCTGTTCGATACCCGTTTTCCCGGACAAGAAGAATTGATGCAGCCCGAGACCGAAGAGTATTGGCGTACGACGGTCGAAGCTGACGGAACCGAGACAAAGCTGTACACGATCGCCCGTTACGATGCCCTGACGCAGATTCAGCATTACGCGACGATACGCCGCAGCGCCGACGGTTCGGAAGAACGTACGCGTATCGATCTTCGTTATACGTATCCGCAGGAGCTGCATCGTTTGGCGGAAGGAGCCGGATTCGAGCTCGAGGGGATGTTTTCGGACTGGCAGCGTTCGCCGCTGGTTTCCGGCAGCTATTCGATGATCTGCGCGTGCCGCAAACGATAATTATCCCGATTTCCGAATAAACTTTCATTATGTTAACTAACCTGCCGCAAAAAGAAAAACTTTTACATTTGATCTGGTGAATCGTTCTTAAACTCGTTATACTTGAAAAATAGTCCGTACATCAGAGGAGGAAACGCATTGACGACTTTTCAGCAGTTTGACTACGTACGCCCAAATATTGACCAGTTGAAGATTAATTTTAAGGAATTGATCGCCAAGTTCGAAGCCGCGGGAAGCGTTGCGGAGCAGGAGTCCGTCATGCACGAGATCAACGCGCTGCGCAACAGCTTTGACACGCAGCATCAGCTCGTCAGCATCCGTCATTCGATCGATACCACCGACGAGTTTTACAAAAACGAGCAGGATTTCATGGATGAAGTCGGTCCGGTCGTGCAGGAGTACATATCCGATTACTACCGCGCGCTGACGACGTCGAAATTCCGCGGCGAGTTGGAAAGCAAATGGGGCACGCAGCTGTTTGCTTTGGCCGAAAGCGCGATTCGCACGTTCAGCCCGGAGATCATCGAAGATCTTCAGCTCGAAAACAAACTGTCGACCGAATACGATCAGCTGATCGCGTCGGCGAAAATTCCGTTCGAAGGCGAAGAGCGCACGCTGCCGCAGCTGCTGCCGTTCGAATTGTCGACGGATCGCGACATGCGCAAGCGCGCGTCGGAAGCCCGCTTCGGGTTCCTGAACGAAAAAGAACCCGAACTGGACCGCATCTATGACGAGCTGGTCAAAGTCCGTACCAAAATCGCGAAAAAACTCGGCTACCCGAGCTTCGTCGAGATGGGCTACGACCGCATGATGCGTACCGACTACAACGCCGAGATGGTCGCGAACTTCCGCAAGCAGGTGCAAGAAGAAATCGTGCCCGCGGCGACCCGTCTGCGCAAACGTCAGGAAGCGCGTATCGGCGTCGACGAACTGCGTTACTACGATAACGGATTCAGCTTCGAAAGCGGGAACCCGACGCCGAAAGGCGACCCGGATTGGATCGTCAAAAACGGCGAAGACATGTACAAAGAGTTGGCGCCGGAAACGGACGAGTTTTTCCAATTCATGCTGAAAAACGACTTGATGGACCTGGTGAGCAAAAAAGGCAAAGCGGGCGGCGGCTACTGCACGTACCTGCCGGATTACAAAGCGCCGTTCATCTTCTCGAACTTCAACGGCACGTCCGGCGATATCGACGTACTGACGCACGAAGCGGGACACGCGTTCCAAGTGTATTCCAGCCGCGGTCACGAAGTGCCGGAATACTTGTGGCCGACGTACGAATCCGCCGAAATCCATTCCATGAGCATGGAGTTCTTCACCTGGCCGTGGATGGAGAAGTTCTTCAAAGAAGACACCGACAAATACCGCTTCGACCACTTGGCTTCGAGCCTGCTGTTTATTCCTTACGGCGTCTCGGTCGACGAATTCCAGCATTTCGTGTACGCCAACCCGGACGCGACGCCGGACGAGCGCAAAAGCGCTTGGAGAGAAATCGAGAAGAAATACCTGCCGCATCTGAACTATGAAGGCAACGATTACCTGGAACGCGGCGGCTTCTGGCAAAAGCAGGGTCATATCTACGGCGCGCCGTTCTACTATATCGACTACACGCTGGCGCAGCTCTGCGCGTTCCAATTCTGGAAGCGTTCGAGAGAAAACTTCGAAGCCGCGTGGAAAGACTATGTTCACCTGTGCGGCTTGGGCGGCACGCAATCCTTTACCGGACTGGTCAAAGAAGCCGGCCTGATTTCCCCGTTCGAAGACGGCTGCGTATCCTCCGTCATCGGAACGATCGAAGAATGGCTAAACAGCGTGGACGATAAAGCATTGTAAAAAGAATTCGACGGTTCGCATCAACGCAACGCGATCGTAAGCCTGTTTGGATAAACCCGACGGGCCGTCAAAACCGCCGTTCACCCGAGTGTGAACGGCGGTTTTTTACATATTGAAGACAGGCAAGCCGCTACTCGCGTAACATCCGACAGAAGAGGAGTGCAGAAGAATGAAGCAGTCTTTTCACGATTTTCCGTATGTCCGCCCGGATATCGAGGCTTTCCGCCGAGATTTTCAGGCTGCGATCGCTTCTTTCGAATCCGCAAAGAACATCGAACAACAAATCGCGGCCAACCGCATTTACAATGAGCGGTATTCGGCGATTGCCACGCAGGTCACGCTGGTCAATATTCGGCATTCGATCGATACGACCGACAAGTTTTACCAAGACGAAAAAGCGTTCATGGACCGCAACATCCCGATCGTGCAGCAGATGGAAGCGAGTTATCATCAGGCATTGATCTCGTCAAAATTCCGACCCGAGCTTGAAAAGCTATGGGGGACGCAGCTGTTCGCTTTGGCCGATGCTTCGAGCCGCGCGTTCGACCCGGCGATCATCGAAGAGCTTCAGCGGGAAAACGAGCTGTCGACGAAGTATCAAATGCTGATCGCGTCGGCGAAAATTTCGTTCGAAGGCGAAGAGCGCACGTTGATGCAGCTGATGCCGTTCGAATTGTCGACCGACCGGGCCATGCGCAAAAAAGCTTCCGAAGCGCGTTACGCTTTCATGGAGGAACGCGAAGCCGAATTCGACGGCATCTACGACGAACTGGTTAAAGTCCGCACATCGATGGCCCGCAAACTGGGATATCCGAGCTATGTGGAAATGGGCTATGACCGGATGAAGCGAACGGATTACGATGCCGGAATGGTCGCGAATTTCCGCAAACAGGTATTGGACGAAATCGTGCCGGCGGCAAACGCTTTGCGCAAACGCCAGCAGGAGAGAATCGGCGTCGATACGCTTCGTTATTACGATAACGCCTTCAGTTTCGAAAGCGGCAACGCGACCCCGAAAGGCGACGCGGATTGGATCGTGCAAACCGGCGAACGAATGTATCGGGAGATGTCGCCGGAGACGGACGAGTTTTTCCAATTCATGCTGCAAAACGACATGATGGATCTGGTGAGCAAAAAAAGCAAAGCGGGCGGCGGTTACTGCACGATGCTGTTCGATTATAAAGCGCCGTTCATTTTTTCCAACTTCAACGGAACCTCGGCGGATATCGACGTGCTGACGCACGAGGCGGGACACGGGTTCCAGGATTACCGCAGCCGGAATTTCGAAAATAAAGCGTACTGCTTCCCGACGATGGAATCGGCGGAGATCCATTCCATGAGCATGGAGTTTTTCGCTTGGCCGTGGATGGAAAATTTCTTCGAAGAAGATACCGAAAAATACCTGTTCAATCATCTGGAGAGCGCGCTGCAATTTATTCCTTACGGCGTCTCGGTCGACGAATTCCAGCATTTCGTGTACGGCAACCCCGACGCGACGCCGGACGAGCGCAAAACGGCATGGCGGGAGATCGAGAACAAATACCTGCCGCATCTGAATTACGAAGGCAGCGATTATTTGGAACGAGGCGGCTTCTGGCACAGGCAAAGCCATATCTTCACCGCGCCGTTCTATTACATCGACTACACGTTGGCTCAGATCTGCGCGTTCCAGTTCTGGAAACGTTCGAGGGAAGACCGCGAAGCGGCTTGGGCGGATTACGTGCATTTGTGCGGCCTCGGCGGCAGCTTGTCGTTCACGAATTTGGTTCGCGAAGCAGGTTTGATCTCGCCGTTCGAAGACGGCTGCGTGTCGTCCGTGATCGGGCAGATCGAAGAATGGTTGAACGGAATCGACGATCGGGCATTGTGAAAAATTGAAAAGATAACGCGAAAAGGATGAACCCGAATTGTCGGTTCATCCTTTTGGTTTTATTATTAAATGATTAAATAGCGGACGACATGGCTTGTTTGCGAAAATCCTGAGGCGTCTGTCCCGTATGCTTATGGAAAACGTAAGCAAAGTAACTCGCCGATTGAAACCCGCAAGCGCCGGCTACTTCGGATACGGGGCGGTTGGTTTCTTTGAGCAGTTCGCAGCTTTTTTGAATGCGGTACTGCACGAGGTAATTGTTCGGCGTAAGGTAGAGATGCTTTTTGAACAATTCGCAGCATCGGCTGCGGCATACGGAGCCGGACGCCGCGATGTCGTCGGTGGTCAGCTTGGATTCGTAACGTCGATGAATATAGTCTGTCATATCATGAATAATGGCAAGATGGCGGATATCCGCAGAGGCACTCGATTTTTCTTGGATATGATCGGCAATGCATGCAGACAGATAGGAGCAGCGGGAGATGAGATGCAGCAGGTTGCCGGAATCGGTTTTCATTTGCGCGTTGATCTCGATCAGCAGGTTAATAATCTCTTGCTGCCAAGGGACTTCTTCGGACAAAAGAAAAAAGTCGTCGGCGTTCAATCCGAATTTTTGATTCAAAAAAGTTTTCCCTGCCGAAGTATGCTCGCCCAACAAAGTCGGATGCACGGTAACGATAATATGCGAGCAGTTGCCGTTATCGTTAAAAAAACCGCGATGTAGTCTTTTGCTATTCACGAAAATCGCATTTCCTTTTTCCAAACGGACCGTCTGATCGTTGACCAGATAGTTCATGGATCCTTCCAAAATCAATACGAATTCCAGGTCGGCATGCCAGTGATACGCAAAAGCATTCAAATCCTGGATGCGTCTCGAACCTTCATAAATACATACGGGAAACCCCGGCAGATTATACGACAGCTTCTCGGACAGATCCGAAGAAATTTCGAGCGGTTCAACCATATCAAAACCCTCTCATGAAAAAAATACGATATTGATAGCGAAATAGACTATTTTTAGCGCAAAATCGATAATTTTATTATACAATTTCGATAATCGAATGTGAACCGGATTCGAATAACGGAAAAGACAATCTCAAGTCTGCGGAAATAGGGAGGGGTGACGGATGAATACCTTGATTATTGCCGATGATGCCGAGGTCAAAAATACGATCAAGCAGGCGATTTGCGAGCTTGGGTTGGGGTGTACGATTTTCGAGACGTCTTCGCCCAAAGAAGCGCTAAAGCTGATGAAGTCGGATCGTATGCCTATCGTCTTTTCGGAGGTCGACATGCGCCAGATGAACGGCTTGTCTTTTGTCGAAACGCATAAGCGTGCTTTTCCCGGGACCTGCTGGTTGGTCATCTCGGCGTCCAAAAACTTCTACGACATCAAAAAGGCGATCGAGCTCGGCATTATCGATTATTTATTGAAACCCGTCGACGGATCGGAACTGCGCGACGTACTGAAAAATCGCGTCGTGGAGAAAACGAATCGATACGCGGGCAATCCTCATACATGCGCAGCTTGCCATTGAAGTCAAAGAGCCTTCTTTTTCAAAGAAGGTTCAAGGTGCCGAGAAAGTCCGACGTATCTGTAAGCGAGCCGACGGAGAGAAAAATTCAGTGAAGGAATGAAATGTTCGCCTTTGAAATCGAGAAAATTCCGCTAAAATTCAATCCTTTTCTCGATTTCAACACGCGACCGGAACGAATTTTTCTCGGAGTCGGCTCGCTTCCCGCGTCAAAGCCACTTTCTTGACAGCCTCAACCTTCTTTTTCAAAGAAGGTTCTTTTACTTATTCCAATAATCGACCGTTGTCATTCCACTGCCCGTACATGCGATTTTGCTGTGTATTGATGATGAATTTTTTAAGTCTGCTATTGAATAATTCCGGTTGTTTTCGATAGCTTTGAATATTGTCCAGCCGGATCCGTCGATATAATTCGGGAAAGGCGAGGAAGTTTTCAAGCGTTTGCGGATCTTCTCGCAGTCTTCGGTCGATCTCTTCATCTATGGAGAAAGAGTCCAAACCTCCTTTCGGAAAAACAAGTCGTCCGCTTTCATGCATAAGTCCCAGACGTTCCATGCGCAAAGCACGCTGCTTGTTAAGTTCGGTCCATGAGCTGCCGCGTGCCCTTGGCGAAAGACGCTGCATTACGCCGATGCCCGCCGCGGTCTTTTTCACGCCGTCGATCCAGCCGAAACATAAACATTCTTCGACAACATCCAGATACAGTAGCGTATCGGGACTTGGTTTCATGCTCACGGCGACCCAGCAGCAGTTTTGCGAAGCGTGATTCTCCTCCAGCCATTGCCGCAAATCTTCCCGCGTTTTGACCTCCGTTAACAAAGGCTGCATGTCCATCGTCCCGATTCCCCCTTTTTTCAACCGACCCGGTCGTGCTTTCTTAATTCGAATAAACCTGTGCTTCGTCTACCGGATTTTGATACCAGAATAACACATAATCCGTCATCGTCGAAGCATGCCCGAGCTGCCGCAGCATCGCCGAAATATTCCCCCGATGATACGTCCCGTGATTGACCATATGCAGCAAAATCTCCGATAAGCGCGTCTCGCGCTTGCCCGTATACGGATTTACCAGCAAAATGCTTCGTTCCAGATCAGGTTCAGTCCGAAGCCAATCTTCAACCTTGTGCGCGAGAGCTTCGAAAGCGGCAGCAAATTCTTCTGCGCCAAGACCGGACATCTCCTGCTCCAACGACATAAACTGATTCATGGCCTGCTGCATGTCCATGCCGGTCAGTACGTGATACCAGATCGTTTCCACCGCGAACATATGAGCGAATCCCCGGCCGATCGTCGGAAAAGAAGTATTCACCTCCTGATGCATGAGGGAAGAAGGAAGCTCTTTGATCCGTTTCAACAGCGTTTGCGTAGCCCAAGCGTCGTAAGTAAACATTTGTGCAGGATGATTCATTTTTGATGACCTCTTTTCAATAAGTGATGTAAACCGTCTTCAACAACAGAATACGAAAAGAAGACTGACAACAGCGTGTCAGTCTTCTTATTTCAGAGCCAATTCCTGCTCGGGGAAAGAAGCCGGAGACTACGTGGGAAATTGCCAGCATAGGCTTCCGAAGTGCATTTCTTCGAAATGCTTCACAAAACGCTGTTTCACCTGGAAAGTTGATTGAAGTTTTTGTGGAATTTTTCCAGGTTCAAAGGCGTTTTAAACTGAATTTCCCCCTCCGTTTCGCTTCATTTATAAATAAAATCAAAAAAAGACTGACAATGTAAGGTCAGTCTTAAGTCGCCGAGAAACTCTAACGTAGCTGGAAGCGAGAAGACGGAGAGAGAAATTCAGTGAAAGTCGCCTTTGAACTTGGAAAACTTCAACTACAAATTTCAATCGACTTTTCCAGGTGAGACAGCGAATTGAACGAATTTCTCTCGCAGTCTTCTCGCTTCCCCCGCCAACGTAACTTTCGAGAGCATCCTGAGACTGACAACGATGCAGCGTCAGTCTTTTTTTCCGTCGTACAGGAGCAATGCCTTTTGCAAATGATCGCGCAAAATGAACCGCAGCTCCGTCGGCTGCAAGACTTCCGCGCCGGGACCGAAGCCGAGCAGGATCGACCAGAGCCAGCGGGCTTCGAGAGGCTTGTGAATGCGCAGGCGCATCGTGAGGCTCCCGTCCGAATGAAAATTTTTGTCCGCTTGGGGGAATTGGTCGAGCGCACCCGACAGCGCTTCCGGGTAGATCCGAAACACGACATCGCAAGTCTGTTCGTCTTCTTCGTATACCGCCGGCGGTCGATCCGTCAAGCCTTCATCGTGCGCCGCAAAACGGTCTTCCGTCAACCGCACATCCAGCATGCGCGACAACCGGAACTCGCGATAATCGCGGCGCGTCCGGCAGAAGCCGTAGACGTACCAATTGCTGTGTTTGTAATGCAGGCGCAAAGGCTCCAGCGTTCGGGCGGTTCGTTCATTGTCCGCGCGGACGTAATCGAAGCGAACGGCGCGGCGCTCCGAGATTCCCGTTCGCAGCTTGGGCAGCGCTTCGGGATCGACGCGGCGGGTTTCCAGACTGACGGCCAACCCGGCAGCACCGTCCGAATTCGCGGAGATCGTTTGCAACCGTTCGATCGTGCCCTGCGCCCGCTCGTCTTCGAAGACCGAAGAGAGGCTGCGCAGCACGGTGAGCAGCGTCTCGACGTCGTAGGAGCCGAGCAGCGCTTTGTCCATTTTATAACCGTCCATGATGCCGTAGCCGCCATGCTGCCCCAATACGGACACGACCGGGAATCCGGCAGCGCACAGCACGTCGATATCCCGATAAATGGTACGCTGCGAGACTCCGTATTCATCCGCCAATACGGCCGCCGACAGCACCTCGTGATTGAGCAGCTTATAGATCATGGCAATTAATCGTTCCAATTTCATGGGTTTCTCCACCTGTTTTCCGAGTGACGTATCCGCATTATAGCACGCGGATTCGCCCGCAATAGCAAAACGTTCTTGTCGCAACACAAAAAAGACATAACTGCTTGCTACACTGACTCTTGTGATCGCAAAGTGATTAGGAGATGACGATAAATGAGAAAAATGATTCCTTCCGCGCTGACGTTGGCTAATCTGTTATTGGGATTTCTTGCCCTTTTGTTTATTTTCAAAGACGAGCTCGTGCCTGCGATTTGCTTGATTTTGCTTGGCTTATTATGCGATTTCTTCGACGGTTATTTCGCGCGCAAGCTGGATGCCGCATCGGAACTCGGCAAAGAGTTGGATTCCTTGGCCGATCTCGTCACCTTCGGCGTGGCGCCTGCCGCTCTGGTCTATGTCGCGTCGCTGCATGAGATTGCGGTGTTAGGAGCGCTGTGCTGCGTGATTTATCTTTGCTGCTGCGCGGTTCGCCTTGCCCGATTTAACGTGAAGCAGGCTTGTCTGGCGGGTTTTGTAGGCATGCCGACGCCGCTGGCCGCGATCCTGATTCTGCTGATCTCGGTTTTATCCACGCCCGGGGTAACGGCGATCGGGATGTTGGCGGTCGGCGCGTTGATGGTCAGTCGGATTTCTTTTCCCGGTTTGAAAAAGATGAAAAGTGAACCGGCGGAGGAGTATCGATGAACGCGGCGCTGCAATTTTTGTCGGATTACGGATATGCCGCCGTTTACGGTCTGCTTACGCTCGGGATCGTGGGCCTGCCGATACCGGACGAAATCTTGATGACGGGCGTCGGCTATCTGACCTTGATCGGCACGATGAAGCTGCCTTACGCGATCCTGTTCAGCTTCGCCGGGGCGATGAGCGGGATGATGATCAGCTATGCGATCGGCCATAAAGCCGGACGGCCGCTGCTGGATCGGTACGGAAAATGGGTAGGCATGAAGCCGCAGCGAATCGCCAAAGTCGAAGGATGGATGAATAAGTACGGGCCGATCTCGATCGTCGTCGGTTATTTTATCCCCGGCTTCCGGCATGTGACCTGCTACATGTGCGGAATCAGCCGGATGCCGCTGCGCAAATATATGCTGTTCGCCTCGGTGGGAGCCTTGGTTTGGTGCGTATTTTTTATTATGATGGGAAGGGTATTGGGATATGCAAATCATTGAACGGGGAAAAGGGATCTTGTACCGCTTGTTGATGCGCGTGCTCGGCGGAAAACTATGCAGCGGAACGTTAAAAAGATTTTGCGATTCGCGGTTCAGTCGGCATTTGATTCCTGCTTTTGTCAAAATCTATGCGATTTCCGAAAAAGAGATCGAGCAGCCTTTGACGGCTTTTCGTTCGCTTAGCGATTTTTTTATTCGGGAAATTCATCCGAGCCGGCGCCCGATTGACGGGGATTACTCCGCGATCGTCAGTCCGGTGGACGGTTATGTGCAGTCTTTCGGCGACATTGCGGAGGATCAGCGTTTTGAAGTGAAAGGAAAGAGCTATTCGTTCGAAGAGTTAACGTCGCTGAAGGCGGGAAGTTCGAATTACGGCGGCGGCAAGTTTATCATTTTATATTTGAGTCCGGCGCAATATCATCGCTTCCATAGCCCGTTGGCTGGAGAAGGAGCGCAAGTAGCGGAGCTGGGTCGGCGTTCGATGCCGGTTAACCGCAATGGCTGGAAATACGGAGGGCGCTTGCTGTCGTTCAATCATCGCGTCGTTTTCCGAATCCGACGTCGTTCGGCCGGTATGATGATGATTGCGGTCGGGGCTTTGAACGTCAACTCGGTCATTCAAAGCAATAGCTGTCCTTTTTGGGAAAAAGGGCAGGAAGTCGGTTATTTTTCGTTCGGTTCGACCGTCGTTTGCTTGTTTGAAAAAGGCGCGGCGGAGTGGATCGAAGGGTTGAAGGAAGAGGCTTATGTTCAGGTCGGGGAGCGGTTGGCGAATTGGCAATGTCCCGACTCGACGGAAGGAGGATACGGCTTTGACGAAAAAAGTACTGATTGTCGAAGATGAACGTCGAATCCGGGAGTTGATCTCGGATTATTTTGTTGCGCAAAATTGGTCGGTCTGCCAAGCGGCGGACGGCAGCGAAGGTTTGTATACGTTCGAGAACGAGATCCCCGATCTGGTCATTTTGGACCTGATGATGCCCGAAATGGACGGTTGGGAGCTGTGCCGCCGCATTCGCCGCCGCTCTGGGGTTCCGATCATCATTTTGACTGCGGTATCGGGCGATGACCGTCAGATCGAAGGGTATGAACTGGGTGCGGACGATTACGTCACCAAACCGTTCAGCCCCAAGGTGCTCGTCTCCAAGGCGGAAGTGCTGATGCGTCGGGTGGACGGTCATCTGATCTCCGCCTCGGAGACGCCGATCGGCTTCGGCGTTCGGCTCAACACGCGCAGCCGCAAGCTGGAGTACGCGGAAGAGTCTGTCGAATTGACGCCGAAAGAATACGGACTTCTGCAGCTGCTGCTGCGCAACCGGGGAATCGTGCTGTCGCGCGATACGATTCTCGGCTATATCTGGGGTTCGGAATACGAAGGGGACGTACGGGTCGTCGATACCCATATCAAGAAGCTGCGCGGGAAAATGGGTCCGGCGTCGGAGTGCATTCGAACGGTATTCGGCGTCGGATATACGTATGAGGAGAAGTCATGAACAGGAACGGCATCACGGCCAAGCTGTTCATGACGACGGCCGCTATTTTTATTTTGTTTTACATTGTCGTATTGTTGGCGCAGGTTCTGGTTTTTCCGCAATTTTATGAGCAGCGCAAGATGAACAAGCTGGAGCGAAGCGCGGAAGAGTTGGCTGCGGCGTACGCGGATAATCCCGATTCGCTTGCCAGATCCGATTCGCCTCTTGCTCTTCGTTTGCGCCGATCGGACGTGAATTTCGCATTGACCGACTTTTCGGGCAATACCGCCATGGATGATCCTTTTCGCATTCAAATCGCGCAGTCGGACGGCAGGAAGCTTGATGTTTCGCTTTTCTATCTGGTAGTGGCTTTCCGGAGTGAATTCGAGCGTTTGAAATTGACGGCCGGCGAGTCTGTTCAGGTATACGGGGAATACGGACAAGACGGGGACCGGGACACCTTTTATGCGTATTATATCGGAGTAACAGGCCGTGAAGGGGGAGCCGGGAAAGAAGCGGGAGAACGAGGCATGCAAGGCGAAGGCGATGTCGAGCGCGGTCGGCTCCTCACGTCCAAGCTGCCTGAGCTGAACAAGCTCGGACGGCGGGTAGGATTGCTTTATCTGGCGGCAGATGAATTTTTTCCTTTATCGGACGAGTATAAGCAGCGTCTGCAGCGGAAGGAACAAGTCGAACTGACATGGATCGATTCGTTCGGAGGCAATCGGGCCGGCATTATTTTGCAGCCCGTGCAGGATCCGAACGGAGAGGCCAAGCTGCTGCTTTTGGTGACTTCTTTGCAGGAGATCAAAGAAACCAATAGCGCGCTCCGCGTGTTTTTTATCTACTTGGGGGCCGGCGGACTTGTTCTGATTATCCTGCTGTCTATCTTGTATTCCAGAATCGTGACGCGTCCGCTGCTGCTTTTGAACAAGAAAGCAGAGCAAATGAAACGGCTTGAATTCTCGGAAGAGGAGCCGATGCGCCGCAAAGACGAGCTGGGCAGCCTGTCCAACACGTTGTTCGAGCTATCCAGCAAATTGGGGGTCACCCTGGATGAACTCGGTCGGACCAATGTCCGATTGAAAAAAGAAATCGAACAAAACAAAGAGCTGGAGCAGCTGCAAAAAGACTTTTTCGCCAATGCTTCCCATGAATTGAAGACGCCGCTGAGTATCGTGAGAGGCTTTGCGGAGGGCATGCAGGACGGAATCGGAGCCGGCAGGCAGGAACATTACATCGGCGTGATTTTGGAAGAGAGCGAGAAGATGGAACACCTTGTGCAGGATATGTTGGAACTGCTTCGCCTTGATTCTCCCGCCGTGAAATTATACAAATCGCCTGTGCTGTTAAGCGAATTGACCGAAGACGTGCTTCAGAAGCTGGTCTATCAAATGCGGGAAAAGGAACTCGTTGCACGGATCATCCGCCGCGATGAACAAGCCGTATCGGTGGATGCCGGCAAGATCGAACAAGTCGTGCTCAATCTGTTGACCAATGCGATTCGGCATGCCAAGCCGGGCAGTACCCTGGAGATTGGGGTCATCGGTGAGGCGGACGGCATGACTTACCATGTACACAATGAGGGGGATCCGATCCCCGAACCTTATTTAAGCCGGATCTGGGAACGCTTCTTCCGCGCGGAAGCTGCGCGTGACCGAGCCAGCGGCGGGACCGGATTGGGGCTTGCGATCGTGAAGCGGATTCTGGAACTGCATGATTGTCGGTATCAGGTGGAGAATAAGGAAGGAGGCGTGACGTTTACATTGCGCTTCCGGAATCGGGAATCGTAAAAGTTCTGCATACGAGTTAACCCCCAAGCCGCGAATCGACGGCTTGGGGGTTTTTATGGCATGGGTTCGAAATACGTTCGACGGTTATAATCGTTTCCTTTGATTGCGTCTATGTTTCTTCTCCGTCGAATTGTTCAGCGTCAGACCGAATCCGATGCCTAGAACGCCGCCAATGACAAATCCCATCGGGAAATTTTCAAAAGCGACTCCAAGCATGATCCCGAACGTGACGCCGAGCAGGATACCGAAGCCCGCGGCCTTGCGTCTGTTTTCCATATGCGATCCACTCCTTACTTATTATACGACACGTTCTGCTGCATTTTGGCCGCAGCGGGATGCGGCTGATCCAGCTTTAACCGAAGCGTAAGCAGACAGCACGACAGCGTAAGCAATGAAGATGCGCCATACACGACGAATAGCGAAGATACGTTCATCAGCAGTCCCGATACGCCGGTACCGAGCAGAATGCCCGCCATCATCATCGGAATCATGACGCCGTTGGCGCGCCCGATATATTCCTGCTTGACCTCCTGAATCATGAATGCCGTGAAGATGACTTGGAAAAAGGCCCCGCATAAGCCGGATAACACGCGCGCGCTTGCCGTGAGCGGCGTCCATACGGATAAGACCTCGACAAAAGTAAGCATCGACCAGATCAGCATGATCCCGGTCATGACGCCGCGACGGTGACGTCCGACCCATCCGGCGGATGCCGCTGCGGCAAGACCGCCTACCAGCATGCCGACGCCTTCGGAAGCGGTCAACCACTGGACGCCTTCTTTCGGCAGACCCAATCGTTCGATGACCAAAAATACGTCGAGCGGCTGCGTCAATCCGATCGACAGTCCGCTGATCAGGAACAAGGCAGCGGTGATTCGAAGATTCGAACGCTCCCATACGTAGTTCAAGCCGTCTTTCAGATCCGTCCAGGCGGAAGTGGGTTCGGGCCGGGCTTCCCGTTTGGCATCCGGGAGCAATAATTGGATGCCCGCAGCGGTCAGGAAGACGAGGATCAGCGCGATCAACGAGGCATCCAGCCCCAATTGCGTATAGATGAACGTACCGAGAATCGGTCCGAGAATCGTGAAGATCGCCATTAAGCTCTGCGTAATGCCGACGGCGCTGCCGACCTGTTCGACCGGAACGTGCTGCCGGAACAGTACCGAAGACGACGGCTGCGAAAATTGGCTGACGATCGCGGATACGACGGTCGCGACGAAGACGGCCTGCCACAGCCCCGCGAGTACCAACAGCAGAATCACCAATATGGAAACGGCGCTCAGCGCATCGCCTGCGATCACCGTTTTTTTCGGGTTCCAGCGGTCGGCGAACGTGCCCCCGATTAGGGAAAACAGGAAGATGGGCAGGTATTCCAGCGCGGTCAGCAGCGAGACGGCGACGGTATTGTTGCCGCTCTGCTCCATGACGTAGAACAGCAGCGCCATATTGCGTATCCAGATACCGATTTGCTGAAGCAGGTCGGCGCCGGCGACGATCAGGAAAACGCGGTTTTTAAATAGTGAAGTCATTGTGATGTTCTCCTAATCATAGTGTAGTGCGGGTACGGGTCATGGCGGAAACAGCGTTGATCGGAATCAGCTTGGGCTTGAAGAACAGGTACATTAGGAAGCCCATATGGATTTTGAACACGCGCAAAAACTCGTACGGAATCGGTTCGTCCCCTTTAACCAACACCTCATAACTTTCCGCGCCGTGCACCATACGGTATTGGGCATTCCGGTAGCCGTGGTTGAGATAGAAGCGTTTACGTTTGGCTCGTTGATCCGCGTTTTCGGCAGCGACTCCGGTTTCTTCGATATTCAATACCAGACGGTTGCCGCGATACTTTTCCGAAATAAGGCTGAGCACGGCGCCGCCGTAACCTTTGGAACGATGGGCAGGGTCGATCGCCAGATATTGAACGAAGGTAATGTCATTGTGCGAGATCATGTAGGCGAAGCCGATAAAGTCATCCGCGTCGTAAAAAGCAAGAAAGTCGACAAAGTCCTTTTTCGCTTTGCGGAGCAGGAAGCTCATCGGGATCCGTTCTCTTTCCGGGAAAGCCTTCTGATAGAGGCGATCGGCAAGCTCTGCTTTACGAGAATTTTTACGGACGGTTCTGATTTGCAGCATGGTTGTCAATCTCCTTTTATGCGTTTGCGGGTTGTCCTTTTTATTATAAAAAAGGCTTGTGTTTTTCTTGTGTCGTTTGCGGCCTGACCATGACTTTCTCGCCGTTCAGGTCCGACTCGCCGTTAAAGCGGAATCCGAACTTTTCGTATAAGCGCAAAGCGCCTTGATTATCGTCATATAGGCTCAGATAAATATCGCTCGGTCCGAATTGTTCCGTTAAACGATCAAGAAGCGCGCTGAGCATGATTCTGCCGAGTCCGCGTCCTTGATATTGCGCACCGATCAGGAAGCGGTCTAACCAGACGCGTCCCGATTCGTACTCGTCCGGGAAAAATCCGTACATCGCGAAGCCGACCAGCTCGTCGTCCGCATAGAGCGCCACCGGGACATAACATGAACATTCTTCGGCTTCCTGCAGGCATTGCGCCGTGCTTTCGATATAAGAAATTTGATCCGGCGCGACCCGAAGGTCAAGTACGGCTTGAAGATTCTCTACCGAGACGCTGTTGATTGAAATTTGCATAAGATTCACCTTGAATTTCCGGAGTTCCGTAAAGGAAGCTCCACATTTGATAAAGATATCGTTTAGAATAAGGTATACCGTAACCGGATAGTCAAGGAGGGCTTATGGACAAAACAAAAACGGAAATCTACCTGTCGACCGGAGAGTTTGCGAAGCTGTGCGGCGTGAATAAAAGGACGTTGTTTCACTATGACGACATCGGGCTGCTGAAGCCGGCTTTTACCGATGAAAAAGGGTACCGTTCTTACTCGCATCGTCAATTGGACGTTTTTTTGCTGATTCACGGCTTGAAAGAGCTGAAGTTTCCGTTGAAGAACGTGCGCGAATATATGAACAACCGGACGACGCGGCACATGATCGATATGGCGAATCGGGAGCTGCCGAATATTCAACGGGAGATCGAAAAATTGCAGGGAATCCGCAGAATGCTCGAAGAGACGATCGTCATGGGGGAAGAAGGACTTGCCGCCCCGAAAGGAGAATTCAGGCTGGAACATCATGAAGCGCAGCGATTGATCCGAAGCGGCCCGATCGCGAAAGGCGATCCGAGCGCCGGATATCTGGAATGGACGAACGAATTCCGTCAATTCGATCGGTTGACCCAATCCGAAGCCGCGTCTTTTATCGGAACGATGACGGCGGTCGAAGACTTACGGGATAACGAAGAGCCGACGATTTATTTCTTCGTGAAAGCCAAAAGCAAACGTCAAGGGCTGAGCACGTTCGTTAAACCGGAAGGCATGTACGCGGTCGGTTACCATCATGGCAGCTACGAGCGTCTGGACGATACGTACTCGAATATGCTGGCTTGGCTGGAACGGCAAAAGCTGTCTACGGGCGAGTTTTCGTACGAAGAATATTTGATTGACGACGTGGCGGTGCAAAACGAAACCGAGTACGTAACGAAGATCATGATCGAAATCGAAAAAATGGAAGAATAAGTATTTATATAGCTTCAAATTTGAGTTTTAAGAAGAAAATCTGAATATGAATCCCTAGGGATTCAACCTGATTTTCGTAGGGTTTAGGAGCGCCCTCAAACCCTTTAAAATCGATGTTTTTAACCTATATTTTCTGTGTTAATATGTAGCAGTCGATTCGAATCCGACTTACTTGAATAACGAGGAGTCGTGCGTATGGAATTTGTGTGGGTGCTTGTTTTGATTTTGCTCGGAACCAAGGCGGCCGGACATTTGTCGGTCCGTCTGGGTCAGCCGGCGGTGTTGGGAGAACTATTGGTCGGAATTCTGATGGGACCCGCGCTTCTCGGCTGGATCCATCAAGGTTCCTTTATCGAATACATGGCGGAGATCGGCGTGCTGCTGCTGATGTTCATGGCGGGTCTGGAAACGGATCTGGAGCAGTTGAAAAAGAACTGGAAACCGGCGATGGCCGTAGCGTTGGGCGGTATCGCGCTGCCGATGATCGGCGGCTACGGCGTCGGCCAGCTGTTCGGATTTTCCGCGGCGCATTCATTATTCCTGGGCGTTCTGTTCAGCGCGACTTCGGTCAGCATCACGGTCCAGGTATTGAAAGAAATGAACAAATTGGACTCCCGCGAAGCGACGACCATTCTGGGCGCCGCCGTCGTGGACGACGTGCTGGTGGTCGTTCTTCTGGCGGTGCTCACGAGCTTTTTCGCGACGGGAGACGGCGCGGAAGTATCGATCAGCCTGCTGTTGATCAAAAAGATCGCGTTCTTTGCCGTCGTTTTCTTGGCAGGTTGGCTGGTCGTTCCCCGCGTGCTGCGTTGGACATCGAAGTTCAGGGTCATGGAACCTGTCCTGACGTTCGCTTTGATTTTTTGCTTCGCGTTTGCGTATTTCGGCGAGAAAATGGGAATCGCGGGCATTATCGGCGCGTTTGCGGCAGGACTTGCGATCTCGCAAACTTCATTCAAGCACTCCGTAGAGAGCAAAGTCGAGCCGATTGCTTATTCGATCTTCGTGCCCGTATTTTTTGTCAGCATCGGACTTAATGTCTCGCTTGAAGGCGTAGGAAGCCAGATCGGGCTGCTCGCGATCCTGACGGTCATGGCCGTATTGACCAAGCTTCTCGGCGGGGGATTAGGCGCGGCGCTGACCGGATTCAAGCGGCGTTCGGCTTTGGCCGTAGGCGCAGGAATGGTCTCGCGCGGAGAGGTGGCTTTGATCATCGCGGCAACCGGCTTGAGTTCGGGTCTGCTGGAAGCGCGGTATTTCACGACGGTGATCATCACGGTCATCCTGACCACGCTGATCGCGCCGCCGATGCTCAAAGCGTTGTTTGGCGGCGGCGGGCCTCGGCTCCAATTACCGGACCAATGAATGTAAGTCGATCTCTCGCGAAAGGATGAACCTTACCGATTCAAGCGGACCAAGTCCAAATCGATCCGCCGGCGGATGGAAAATATTTGAGCATGGGAAAGAGCCTTTCGAGCGATGGAAGGCTCTTTTCTTATTTTCATTTGCGTATATAAGCATATGCTTATATAATGATTTCAGAAAGAAGAGCGAACGGGAAAGGGGGCATGCCGAATGAGCGCGATCCATGAAGAAGAACGCTTGGACCAAATGTCGAACACGCTCAAACTGCTCGGAGACAAGACCCGGCTGACGATCATGAAATTAGTCGACGAACAGGAATGCTGCGTGTGCGAGTTGGTGGAGATTTTCAAAGCGAGCCAGCCGTCGATCAGCCAGCATCTTCGCAAACTGAAGGATGCGGGCTTGGTCAAGGAAAACCGAAAAGGGCAATGGATTTTCTATTCGGTCAATCCCGACAGCAAGCAAAACGAATTGATTCGGTCTTTGCTGTCCTCGCTTCCTTCGCAAGTCTATAAGATCGAAGAATTAGAGAAAAAAGGATTGCGAATTTCTTGCGGATGACGGAGGAGGGACGGTTTGTTTTTAACCCTTTCAGCTATTTTGATTTTTTTGATCACTTTGATTTTTGTGATTTGGCAGCCTAAAGGACTGTCGATCGGATGGTCGGCTTGCGGCGGTGCCGTTTCGGCTCTGCTGCTCGGGGTCGTTAACATTCAAGACGTCCGGGACGTCACTCAGATCGTATGGAATGCGACACTGGCTTTTGTCGCCATCATTCTGATTTCCCTCATTCTCGACCGCATCGGATTTTTCGAATGGGCAGCGCTGCATATGGCGCGTGCCGCAGGCGGAAACGGCATTCGCATGTTCGTGTACATCAGTGTTTTGGGAGCGCTCGTAGCTGCGTTTTTCGCGAATGACGGCGCGGCGCTTATCCTGACGCCGATCGTGCTCGCCATGGTGCGCGCGTTAAATTTGGACGAGAAAAGAATATTCCCTTTCATTATCGCCAGCGGATTTATCGCCGACACGACGTCGCTTCCCCTCGTGGTCAGCAATTTGGTCAATATCGTGTCGGCCGATTACTTCGGTATTACGTTCATGGAATACGCGCGGCATATGGTCATACCTAACTTGTTTGCTTTGACCGCCAGCATTATGATGTTGTACTTGTTTTTCCGCAAAAGCATTCCTCGGACGTTCGAAGCGAAACAGCTCAAACATCCGAATCAAGCGATCCGCGACCCTCGAATGTTCAAGTGGTCGTGGTATGTGCTCGCGCTGCTGTTGATCGGCTACTTTGTTTGCGAGTTTTTCGATATTCCGGTCTCTATCGTGGCAGGAGCGATCGCGATTTTTTTTCTTCTTTTGGCATCGAAAAGCCCGGTCGTTCCGATTCCGGCGGTCGTCAAAGGCGCACCGTGGTCCATCGTTTTCTTCTCGATCGGAATGTATGTGGTCGTATACGGCCTGCGTAATGCAGGACTCACTAATTCGCTTGCCCGTATTATTCAGGCCATGGCGGACGAAGGCCTGTTTATCGCGACGATCGGCATGGGCTTCTTGTCCGCCGTTTTGTCCTCCTTCATGAACAATATGCCGACCGTGCTGATTGACGCGTTGGCGATCGACGCGACAACGACATCCGACAGCATCCGTGAAGCATTGATTTACGCGAACGTCATCGGGGCCGACCTGGGACCGAAGATTACGCCGATCGGATCTTTGGCGACTTTGTTGTGGCTGCATGTGCTCAGCACCAAAGGCATCAAGATCCCGTGGGGAGTCTACTTCAAGACGGGTATTATTCTCACGATTCCGACCCTGTTTATCACGTTGGTCGGTCTATATTTATGGCTGCTGGCAGTCTAAAAAAGGAGCAATCTACTTATGACGAAAAAAACGCTTTATTTTTTATGTACCGGAAATTCTTGCAGAAGCCAGATGGCCGAAGCCTGGGGCAAAAAATATTTGGGCGAAGAATGGAACGTGCTCAGCGCGGGTATCGAAGCCCACGGACTGAACCCGAACGCGGTCAAAGCGATGAAGGAAGCCGGTCTTGATATCTCGGCTCAGACGTCAGACGTTATTGATCCAAGCATTATGCAAAATGCCGACTTTATCGTGACTCTATGCGGAGACGCCGCCGATAAATGCCCGATTACGCCGCCGCATATTCGCCGCGAACATTGGGGGTTCGACGATCCGGCCAAAGCGAAGGGAAGCGAAGAAGAGAAGTGGGCCGTCTTCGGGCGCGTGCGTGATCAGATCGGCGATCGAATTCGGACTTTTGCGGAGACCGGGAAATAAGAATCGCAAACGTGCGCGTACCTGAAAAATTGATCCGTATCGTCCAAAAGCCGCCTCTTCCCGAATCGGAAGAAACGGCTTTTTTCGAACGACCGCTTTACCGGCCGCGAGGCCCCGTTTCGATCGGAGGAGCTCATACCTCAACCTAATCGGCTGCATTGATCCTGTTCGGAATAAGATCTTTATTCCGCCACGACCGCTTTGAACGATAAGCCTTGCGGTTCTTTTCTTTATCGAACAGATATGGAATGATAGAAGGTAAGGAGTTGAGCGAATGTTTAAAGATTTCAGGGCGGAAGGCGAAAGTCCGGCTTATATTCAATTGAAGGCGTACATCGAGACCTTGATCACGCAGGGCGTCATGCCTTTGCATCATAAACTGCCTTCCACGCGCGAGCTGTCCGGGCTGCTCGGAGTAAGCCGAACGACGGTCATCAGCGCGTATGAAGCGTTGGAGCGTACGGGCTGGATCGAAGCGATAAAAGGCAGAGGCAACTTTGTGTCGCGGGCTGCCGTGCACTTGAACGAGCCGCCGAGCATGATCGAATGGACGGAGCGGCTCGGGCCGCAGGCTTTTTTATCGGAAGAAATGGATTTGATGAAGCACGGAATCAAGTGGGAAAAAGGCATGATCGCGTTCACCAGCATTGCGCCCGATGAGCGATTGTTCGATATGAGCGGCGTCAAGCGTGCTTTTCTCGACCGGATGGCGCTTGAAGGCGACGTGCTGCTGAACTACGGCTATGCGCAGGGATATCGGCCGCTGATGCGTTATTTAATGAGCTACATGAAAGGCAAAGGCGTCGAGACGACAGGCAAAGACATTCTGATTACGAACGGATTTACCGAGGGCTTTGACCTGTTGTTGACGGCGATCGGCAAGCGGAGCGGACGTATCCTGTGCGAGAATCCGACCCATCAAACCGCGATCAAGATCATGAAGCTGCACGGATTCGAACCTGTCGGCGTTCGGATGGAGCGCGACGGCGTCAATATGGACGAACTGAAGCGGACGCTGGATGAAGGCGGCTTCGATCTGGCTTACTTGACTCCTTCTTATCATAATCCGACCGGCATCGTGACTTCTCCGGAGAAACGGATGGAGCTGCTGCGGCTGTTGGGCGAGCATGAGATTCCGGTAGTCGAGGACGGTTTCAACGAAGAGCTTCGCTATTCCGGCGCACATGCGGCTCCGCTGATCGCTTGCGCAGGTACCGGAAACTCGGTTGCGTACGTCGGAAGCTTTTCCAAGATCCTGTTCCCCGGTATCCGGGTAGGCTGGATCGTGGCGGACCGCAAGCTGATCGGCTATCTGGAGAGTCTGAAGCGGGCGCGGACCATTCATACTTCGACGCTCGATCAGGCGCTATTGTTCCAATATCTGCACAATGGCAATTTCGAACGTTATCTGAAACGGGCACGGACGGAGTATAAACGCAAGTACGAATCGGCTGTTCGGGGGTGCGCCGCGCATATCCCGATGAAAAGCATGAGCGGCGAAGGCGGGCTGCATGTGTTCGTCGAGCTGGATGAACGGCTGGATGCCCGCGTCATATTGGAAGACTGCCGCAAGCTCGGCGTCGTGTTTACGCCGGGCGATATCTTTTTCACCGACGGCGGCGGGCAGCACACGCTGCGAATCGGATTCTCGCGAGTGCCGGAGGAACGGATCGAAGAAGGGCTTCGAATCATCGGGACGGTGGTAAAAGAACACGTAAAGGCTTTAAATCATCGTATCGACGTATAGAAGAAAGGGGGACACGAGAATGGTTGATCGAAAAAAACGACTCAAGCCTTGGGCAGCATGTGCCGCGCTCGCATCCATTCTGCTGCTTGGCGGCTGTCTCCGTTTCGGTCCGCAAGAGGATGAGATGGCGAACACGACCCGCACGGAAACGGCGCAAACGCAGCAGCAAACCGATTCTGCAGATGCGCAACCCGCAGAGGCATCGGAAGATTCTGTTGCGGATGAATCCGCTGCGGAGTCGGTAGAATCTACAGAGCCCGAGGAAACGGAGCCTTCGAGCGATACGGAATCGACGGAGAGTACGACTCCGAGCACGTCACAGGAAGAAAAGAAAACCAAAGACGAGGATGAAGACCAGCGTGTCGAAGTGACGGTGAGCCGGGACGATTCACAGCAAATCATTGAATTTGACCTGCAGGTGCTTCCGGCAGGCTATTCGTTAGCGGGCATGTCCTGGGAGCCGGAGGCGGAAGAGCCGGCTTCCGCCGATCCCGGAGAAGACGAAGCAGCAGGAACAACGGCGGATAATGAAGGAACAACTTCAATGGATGAAGCGATATCCGGAACGGACGCGGACGAAGGTGCTGCTCCGACAGCCGAGCCGGAACGTGTCGCATCCACTTACTTAGATGCCGTGATCGCCGGCCAGGTCGGAACCGACGGATTTTTCATTGACGAGAACGGTCAGCGCATCGGCTATCGTTATGCGGCGGATCAGGCCGGGCGTACAGGAACGGTCCGACTGGATTTCCGCGACGGAGAAGGCGGAACTGCCGCGTGGGAAGCTCGAATTACGCTCGGGCTGCAGGCGGAAACGAGTCTTGAAGAAGCAGCGGATGAGGGTCAAGAGTAAATCTCGTTTCAAAGGCGAGGAAAATGGATAAACATGGATTACATCCGGTGTTAGCCGAAGCGCGGCCGGAGCGAAAAAAGGACTTCTTTTTTCCCGCTCCGCCTGCTAACTTTTCACTTGTTGCGGCCGATATAATAAGGGAGGAATAGCGGCACAAGTGTGTAAAGCCGCTTTTTTTATCCTAAAATTTGGAAGCGTTATCAGGCTATCACGCAAAAAGGAGATACACCTATGAGAGTACACGAATTTAAAATCGAAGGGGACTTCGATCGCGACGAACTGCTTCGAATCTCATCGCAGGCTTCGCAGTTTACCTCGGAAATCAAACTCGCCTTCGGAGAAGAGGACAATCAACGAATCGTAGACGTTAAAAGTTTGCTCGGCATGATGCTGCTTCCTATCCATAACGGCAATACCGTCCGGATCAGCGCGCGGGGTCGAGACGAACTGGCAGCGCTGGAATATATGTGCGAATTGTTTCAACATCACGGCTGCGCGCCTCACTAAGGCCGGGGAAAAAACGAAGCAGACCCATCCTCCTTTGAAGGAGCGGTGGGTTTCTTCTCGTTTTATGTAACAAGCGTTTTGTCATATACCGATATTTCATAAAAGGGAGTCGCGCGTGTCCGACATGTTTCGCGCCCGAAACCGATTTGAAAATGACAGCGTCAGGAGGAGTCCGTTCATTATGCTTCAACTTTCCTATAATCTCGGCAGTCTGCAAGAGATCGATTCCTGCCTGCAAGATGTCGGGTTGCAGCAGCATGCTTCTCGAAGTCGTTCCACGCTGGTTCAAATTTTCGCTTCCCGCATAGACCCGCAGCAGGTTCCTGGTTTGCATCGACGCATTGCCTCCTGCATGCCGCGGGCGGTCGTCGCCGGAATTACGACGGCCGGCGAAATTCATGAAGGAGAATCGGTCATCCGGCGTATCGTGGTAGTTTTTTCTTTTTTCGAAACGTCGGAGCTTCAACTGGTCTCGTACGGCTGTGAGCCGGAAAAGGAGCGGGAGGTCGGCCGACGCCTGGTCGATGCCATTCGATCCGAACAAGCCGCTGCCCCGATCAAAGGCATTCAATTGTATGCCACCACGCAGCGAATGAATGCGGCGGGATTATTGGAAGATCTGCAGCATCGGCTGGCCGAGATTCCGGTATTCGGCGCAGGCGCCAGCGCTTACCATAACCATGGAGAAGCTTGGATTTTCGCTGGAGAAAAGGTATACGAAGAAGGCGTGGCGGCCGTTGTGTTCCGCGGAAAAGAACTGGAGATCGAAGCTTACCCATGCTTGGGATGGGAGCCGTTAAGCCGCGCCATGACCGTTACGGAAATCGAAAGTCCGACAGTCTTGAAGACGCTTGACCATATTCCGGCAGCCCATGTTTACGAGAAGTATTTGGGCATTCAAAACGACGATAACTTTTTTAAAAACATGCTTGAATTTCCGCTCATGCTAAAACGAGGGACGGCTGCATTGGCCAGGGTTCCGTTGATACGCCGGGCAAACGGAAGCCTTCAAATGGTTGCGGACTTGCATGTGGGCGAGCAGGTCAGGATCACTTACGGCAATCCGAAGCATATCATCGAAGCCGCTTACGATCTGCAGCAAAAGCTGACTGAATTCCGTCCGCAGGGCATTCTGATTTATTCTTGCTATTGCCGGCAGGTTTATTTGCAGGAAGGATTGAATCTCGAAACGCAGGGCTTCCGTCAGATCGCGCCTTCGGCAGGATTTTATACGTACGGAGAATTTTACGGTCAAGGCGAAGAGTTGGTGCTGCATAACGCAACGATGGTGGCGGTAGGCATGCGCGAAGGTACCCCGGCTGATCCTCTGATCTCGAAAGAACCGGAGCAAGCCCGCTTATCGCAGTCCGAACCGATGGAGATGACGGCAAGACTTGCGCGCTTTGTCGGAGTCGTCGTCGAAGAACTGGAGCAGGCCAATCGCGAACTTCAGGAAATGATGCAGGCCGACGGCTTGACCGGCATCTATAACCGGCGCAAGATGGACGAACTGCTCGGCGAAGCCATCGATTCCGGCGAGTCGTTGTCCGTTGCGCTGCTTGATATTGATTGGTTCAAGCGAATCAACGATACCTACGGGCATCTTTGCGGAGACGAGGTCCTGAAACGTACGGCCGCGATTTTGCGCGAAGACGTCTGCGGAGCGGGAGAAGCGGGACGTTGGGGCGGCGAAGAATTCCTGCTGCTTTTGCCCAACACCAAGGCTGACGAGGCTGCGGCGATTGCCGAGAGGATTCGCGTCACGATGGAACAGACTGATTTCGGTGCCCCGGGCTCGGTAACGGCAAGCTTCGGAGTCACTGCGGCCGTACCCGGGGAAGAAATCAGGCAGCTGTTAAAACGCGCCGACGAGGCGCTTTATTCGGCCAAGCACAGCGGCCGCAATCGCGTGGTTTTGTTTTAGGAGAGGCATGGGGCTTGGCGGCTGCGGCAATGAAAAGGGAATTTTCGAAACCCGGAACCAAGCCTATTTTTTCGCCCCTTTAAAACTGAGTTCATGAAAAGTCTCGATGTGTTCGAATAGCTTTTTTCCGTCGCGGCCGAGCGGGCGAATTTTGCGTTCGTTCTCATTTTGCAGGTCGAGCAGCATGGCGCGATATTTTTCCGGAACCCAAACGTAGCTGTGGATATAGTCCGTGGACTCGAATCCGCATCGCTGCCAGAATCGCAATCGATTTCGGCCTTCTTCGCTGTCGTCGACCTCGGCTTCCAGCAGTAAGCCGTTTATTCCGTAATGTTCGCGGGCCCAGTCAGCCAAAGCGGCAACCGTTCCTTTTCCGATACCGTGTTCACGAAGCGACGGGGATACGGCGAGATAGTCCACGATAAGCAGCCGTTGGTCGGCGCTAAGGCCCGTTAAAGCCATAGAACAGGGTTGGCCTTCCGATATTCCGATATGCAAAAAAGCATTCATGTTTTTCAACATATTGCGTACGATACGCTCGGGTTTGCGAATATGTTTAGGGAAAGACGCTTCATAAATAGGAAGAATAAGATCCCAGAGGTCTTGGCTCCAGTCAGAGCTTGTTTGAAGTTCCACATGCAGCGGGCGAGGCTTGGGGTCCATATAAGCATTCCTTCTTTCCGTGATGTTTCTCTTCATTATATAAGGACAGATGCTCACGCAACAAACCCCTATGCTTATGGCATAGGGGTTTGTTGTGCTCACATGGCGGAAAGTTTGAACAATCCGAGATCCTTTTGCAATCCTATCGCCATATCGCTGAGTTCGCCTGCGGCGCTGCCGATTTCTTCGAGCGCGGCAAGCTGTTGCTGCGTTGAGGCGGCCATCGTCTGAGATTCTTCCGACGAATGCTGCGCGACGCGTGCGACTTCGGAAATGGAAGCCGTAACTTCTTCTACGCCTGCGGAAATTTCCTGCGAAGCCGCGGAGATTTCCTGAATTTGATCGCTGACGGCCCGGGCGCTGTGCCCGATCTGTCCGATAGCGCCGCTGGCACGATCGATGAAGGCCAAGCCTTCTGCCGTCTCGCTATCCGTGCGGCTCATCAATTGAACGGTTTCTCCGATCAAGCCGCGGATATCGCCGATTCGAAGAGAGATGGTTTCCACGGAAGTCTGCGTCTGCTCAGCCAGCTTACCTACCTCCGATGCAACAACGGCAAAGCCTCGACCATGTTCGCCGGCTCGGGCAGCTTCGATATTGGCATTCAGGGACAGAAGCTGGGTTTGACGGGCGATGGCTTTGATCGAAGAGACAATCTCGTCAATTTGCTGAGAGTGGGCATCGAGCCGGGAGACGCTGCCGGCCGATTGGCTGACCGAATCCCGGATGCTCCGCATTTGCCGTACGGCCGCAGTCAGTTCCTGATCGCCCGCTTCGGCTTTTTGAGTCGTTTCGGCGGCCGATTCGGCTGCGGAAGCCGAGGATTCTGCGATTCGCGAGATGCCGACGGCCATTTCGTTCATGGCAAGCGCGGTATCTTCGGTCATGCGGCGCTGCGATTCGGAACCGTCCGCTACCGATTGAACCGCATCGGCAACCTGACGCATGGCCAGAGAGGATTCCCGAGAAACTTCGCTGAGCTGTTCGGAAGCGGCCGCAGAATGTTCGGAAGCTTCCTGACTGCTGCGAAGCGTTTTGTTCAGAGCGACGATCATGCGGTTGAACGACTGGCCGACCTGCCCCAGCTCATCTCGTGTCTCAATTTGAATATCTCGAGACAAGTCGCCATTTGCCATCGCTGTCGCACGTTCGTTGAGTTGTTGAACTGCGGCATTAACACTGCGGTAGAACGCCATGTAGAAGAGCAGCACAAGCAGCAAAGCGGCAACGATCACGGCCACAACCAAGTTGCGTTGAGCTTCCAAACGGTCAATGCGCTGGTCAAGCAGCAATTCCAGCGTCTCAGAGGCTTGCTTGAAAAACGTATTGGAAACGTCGATCGTTGAGGTACCCGCCGAGAAGAAGGCAGCCGGATCCGACGTCAAGTTTTTATCGTCAAACAACTGCTGTTGAACGGCGGAAAGGAATTGTTCGATCGAAGTCGAAGTTTCCTGTCCCGAGGCGCTTATCAGAGCTGCCGCTTCCGGATTCAATTCCGTGATTCGTTGAAGTGCTTTATTCAATTCTCTCAATTCGCTTTCCGCTTGGGTTTTCTTGACGGCAACTTGAGTCAACGTCTGCGCTTCCGCTTGGCGTCGAGTCAGCATTCCGTTGCCCGTGCCGCGGATTTCCGCGGTTTCCTCGATCAGGGCCGGAATACGTTTGACGACCATGTCCATGAGGTAAAAGGAGTCGATTTCCGTATCGAGCGACAAGCCCGATTCATCCGCGCTTTCGACCACGAAGTCGAGCGCGCGTCCGATCAGTTCGCTGTGACGGGCGAAGCTTTCTTCGGCGGAAAGGGAAGTCGTTTCTTGTTCGAGTGTTTTCCATTCTCCGGCAAGGGCTTGCCAGGCGTCGGCGGAGCCGGATAAGCCCGATTTCCGAACCGCAAGGTCGATCGCCGCGGCGTTTTCATTCGTTTGCGCGGTCGCTTCGGAAAGCTTGCTTTCGCTGTCTGCTCCGCCGCCGTTCAAGAAGGCATTGGCTTGTCCGCGATGCTGCTGCAAGGAAAGGATAAACGGAAGAGAGGCTTCGATCTGCACCAGTCCGACTTTCTCTTCTTCGGCGGTACGAATTTTAGCCTGAGTGCCCGTAATCCACAAACTGAAAAGAAGCGCCAACGGAGCGGCAAATAACACGCTGATGAGTACGAATTTTTGCGCATATTTCAATCGGGATAATACGAACGTGAACGGATAAAGCAGCTTGGCCAACATGGGCATCCTCCTCTGTAGTACGCTGATTCTGTTTATTTTTTCATCAGCATAACGGGTTTCGAAAGGGTTCGTTCGACCCTGTACATGATTCTCTATATCTATATCGGAAGAAAACCCTAAAATGAATTGCTTCACCGCCTCAAAGTGAAAAAAAACAAAAATTTGTCGTAAAATGCAAAGCTTCTGCTCGAACGAGCGCTTTCAATGCACGCAAAAAGACCCCGCCCACACAAAACGTGTCGGCGGAGTCGGGATGAAAGGATAGCTAGGTTGGTCTGAATCTGAAATTGTACCCATTATTAATGCAAGCGTTCAAATCGTTTAACTGCCCAATAGGGAAGAGTCACGGAACGCTCCGCGGTGTTAACGGTAAAAAAACGAGTGTCGTTCATATCGGGAAAACAGGGCCCCGTATAAAACTCGCCGCTAACCAGATGTAGGCGCAGTACTTCTTCTTTGAATACGGCCTTTTTGATCTCTTGAACTGCCATGGTGCAGGCCCCCTTATCAGATAAATAAGGTCTTGCTAATTATTGAATACCTTACATTACCCCGCGTTACGATCCTCCAATCATATTGTAAGCAATATTAATGAATAATGTAAAAAATAATTTGAGATTGTAAAAATCAAGGCGGATTTACAATCGACAGCGCACCAAGTAGAATAAAAACAACCGAAAGAATCGGCCTCGTTTGGCAATTTGCCAATGGGGCCTTTTTGCATTTCCAAGGAGGCTATCATGAATGAAACACACTTACCGAGAACTCAAAACGGATAGCGAATTATTGGCAGCGGCAATGTTCGGCATGTTAGTCTACGTCGTTGATGCCTATGACTCCGAAGAGATGCACGAGCTCGGAGGCGTCATTGATGCTTATACGCCCAGACGCGTGCGAATCGATGAGGAATGGCATACTCGCGGGGACTGCTCGTTTCGGGTTGATATATGAAAAGAAGGCCCGCTCGTGTTTCAACTTGAGCGGGCCTTCAAAAGCATGTATTTAATGTAGCGTCAGTCATCGGTCTTACACGGAAATCTTCGAAGCGATAAGCTCCAAAACATGCGTTTCTCGTTCGATCGAAAATCCCATCGAAGCTTCCTGATCCGCAATTACTTTTCGATTATGCCGGATAGATTCATTTAGATCAACCCAAACCGCGGATGAACCGTTGGCAATTTCGTACTCTTCCGGTGCGGCTCGGCCCAAGTTTTGTCCGATGGAACATATATTATGAAGGAAGAGCACGCCTCTGCAAAAAAAAGAACCGTATTGGAAAAGTTGCTGCAAGATCTGCGGATCGGAGATATACTCGTCGTATCGAAGCTGTTTGTATTAGCGGATTCAACCCGACATTTAGTCGAAGTACTGGATGATTTGGAGAAGAAAGAAGCCTATTTGTTATCCGTGCACGATCGGATCGACACGCGAACGGCAGCCGGCCGAACTTTTCGCGCCAACGCGCATTCGCTATTGGGTTTGCAAAAAGACAGCAAGGCAGGCCGACCGCGTAAGATGGACGACAACGTAAAAAAAGCGATTCAGATGTACGAGAGCAAACAGTACAGTCTGGCACAAATCAAAGAGCAAACGGGGATCAGTAAAACGACTTTGTATCGCTACTTGGAGAATTGACCGTTCGCGAATCAAAACGTAAAGGCGGGATAAAATGACACCACAAGAGCTTCAACGAGTCGGATATACGACTTTACATATTGAGCATATTACCAACCTGGCCAAAACCAGTCATCTGCCGTTCGAGACTTCGATTTGGGAGATTCATAAATTAGCGCTTCGCAGAGGAATGGACTTCGTAAGCCAATACACAGACGTTTATGCGCTTTGCAGAGACGATAAGATGCTGACTGAAGTCGGAACAACGCTGTTGGAGTACGAGGGTAAGGTCACGGACTGAATCAGCCGAATCTTTTGATTCCGGAAAATACCTAAATAATATTCTCTATAAAAGACTCTTTCCTGATTTTATAGACGAATATTTTTTTGCCTGCTATACTGTTGATAATGATTTTCATTTAGGCTTACTTGGCGCGTAAGTTGATGCTCGTTGGCAGGATCCGCAACGCCATTAACGATAATGAACCTCATTTGGGCGCGTTTATGCGCATTTCCGGCGCGGACGTGGATGGAATCGGAAATGAAAAAGATGTTCATACATAATCCGGTGATCGAGGCCAAGCTGCCGGCGCCGGACGGGAGTTGTACCGCCAGCCTAAAGATAAAGACAGAATGTCCATGCAGCCTGGCGGCCGCGTATTGTCCATTTTCAATAGGCGGGCCGCATATGAAGGTTTTGGTGTTCATTCGGAAAAGGGTGATGTCGTGAAACAAATGCAAGCAGGCGCGAAAGCGTTGCGAAAAATCGGGCCGTCGCGCGGCGATAGGGAGGAAGGCATCCAATGAAACCTTCCGCTTTGCCTGAAGATCCGCAGCAGGCCGTTCAGCAGGTCAAGGTCCGTTCGAGACCGTGGGCCGCATCGCTGATTCTGGTCGGCGGCGTTATTTTGCTCGTGCTCGGAATGGCGGTCGCGATCGCGATCGGCGCCAAGGATATCGCGCTTCCCGACGTATGGGATGCCGTATTCCATTTCAATCCGGATCTGACCGAGCATCAGATCATTCGAGAGCTGCGCATGCCTCGCGTAATCGGCGCGGCGATCGTCGGTGCGGCTTTCGCGGTCGCGGGCGCGATCATGCAGGGGATGACCCGAAATCCGCTTGCCGATACCGGACTGCTCGGACTGAACGCCGGAGCCGGCTTCGCGCTGGCGCTGTGCTTCGCGTTCTTCCCGGGGATGTCTTTCCTCGGACTGATGCTGTATTCGTTCCTCGGAGCCGGTGCAGGCGTCGGGATCGTATACGGGATCGGTTCCAGGTCGAAAGGCGGCTTGACGCCGATTCGTCTCGTATTGGCGGGAGCGGCGGTCAGTGCGCTGTTTACCGCGCTCAGCGAAGGAGTGGCCTTATACTTCAAGATCGGGCAGGATTTGGCTTTCTGGTATGCGGGCGGGGTCGCCGGCACGCAGTGGGTTCAAATCCAGATCATTTTGCCGGCCGTGGTGATTGCGCTTTTGGCTGCCTTCGCCTTGGCGCGTTCGATCACGCTGCTCAGTCTGGGCGACGATATTGCGACCGGACTGGGTCAACGTACGGGCACCGTCCGCGTATTCGGCGTGATCATCGTACTGGTGCTGGCGGGTACAGCGGTGTCGATCGTCGGTTCGGTCGGCTTTGTGGGGCTGATCATTCCCCACTTGACGCGTAAACTGGTCGGCGTGGATTACCGCTGGATTATTCCTTGTTCGGCCGTGCTCGGCAGTTTGCTGATCGTGTTCGCGGATCTTGCGGCACGTACGATTAACCCGCCGCAGGAAACGCCGATCGGAGCGCTTGTCGCCCTGATCGGCGTACCGTTCTTCCTCTATCTGGCGGTTAAAGAAAGGAGGAGCCTGTAATGGAATCGATGATTCATCAGGCCGAGCGCCGCAAGCGCAGCCGCGGGCTCCTGGTTATCGGCATTTTCATCGTGCTTATTATCGTAGCGTTTATTATCAGCATGAATACCGGCTTTATCCGTTTGTCTCCAATGGAAGTGGTTCGGACGTTGTTCGGCGGAGGAACGGCGCAGCAGCATCTGATTCTGTTCGAATTCCGCTTGCCGCGCATCGTGATTTCGATTCTGATCGGCGCGGGTCTGGCCGTATCCGGCTGCGTGATGCAGGGACTTTCGCGTAATGCATTGGCTGACCCCGGCATCCTCGGCGTTAACGCGGGTGCGGGTCTTATGGTCATGCTGTATGTCTCGTTCTTTTCTTCGACGGTAAGCGGTTCGGTATTCCTTCTTCCGATCTTGGCATTGATCGGAGCCGGAGCAACAGCGGTATTGATCTACGTGTTGTCCTATAAAAAAGGAGAAGGCTTGATTCCGACCCGGATGCTGCTTGTCGGAATCGGGGTTGCGGCAGGGATCAGCGCGGCGATGATCGTGCTTACGCTTCGTCTTCGCCCGGAAGAATACCAGTTCGTCGCTTCATGGCTGGCCGGACGAATCTGGGGCACAAGCTGGAAGTTCGTTGTAGCCTTGCTTCCATGGCTGATTATTTTCCTGCCGTTCGTATTCTACAAAGCCAAAGTCATGAACGTGCTGAATATGGGCGATCAGACGGCGACCGGACTGGGTACTTCGATCGAACGCGAACGACTGCTGCTCCTGGCGGCGGCTGTCGGCCTTGCCGGAGCCTGCGTCGCGGTCAGCGGCGGCATCGGCTTCGTCGGCCTGATCGGCCCGCACTTGGGCCGACGCCTCGTCGGACCGAAGCACCAGATTCTGCTTCCCGTGTCGGCTTTGGCCGGTGCGCTCCTTGTCCTTGTCGCCGACACTCTCGGCCGCTGGATTCTCCAGCCGACCGATATCCCGACAGGCGTCGTCGTCGCCGTTATCGGCGCACCTTACTTCTTGTACCTGCTCGGCAAAAGCAAAATGTAAAATTCAAAACCCTCGCTTCACCCGAGCCGCTCTCCTTCCGGAGAGCGGCTTTTCTTATACAAATACGAAGCGTACATTCAAGCGAAAAATCGTCTGTTTTCAATTGCTTTTTATGGTTTTCTGTTGAATCCCATTCAACCCTATACCAGCGGAGGGCGAAACAGCGTCTTAAACGAATTTCTCCCTCCGCCCACAGGGTTTTACTCCCCCCGCCATTGAAAAAAATGAACGCTTAGCCTATCATGGAAGCGTTACCGAAATATCGAAACCGGTTTAGCGGTTAATCGATCCCAATCTAACCCGAGAGGTGAACAGCAATGAAATACAGAAGACTGGGCAAGACCGACTTGAACGTATCCGTCGTGGGCGTAGGTACCTGGCAGTTCGGCGGCGACTGGGGCAAAGACTACACGCAAAAAGACGCCGACGAAATCCTGATCCGCGCGAAAGAATTGGGCATCAACTTGATCGACACGGCCGAATGCTACGGGCCTCATCATATGTCGGAGACGTTCATCGGCGACTTTTTGTCCCGCGATCGGCGCGAAGATTGGGTGCTTGCTACCAAGTTCGGCCATCATTGGCACGAAAAATGGGAAAATGCGTGGAACGTCGATCAGATCCGCACCCAGCTCGAAGAATCGCTTCGCGCTTTGAAAACGGACTACGTCGATCTGTATCAGTTCCATTCCGGTTCGGACGAAGCGTTCGATAATGACGAGCTGTGGACGATGCTGGACAAGCAGGTGCAGGCCGGCAAAATCCGCAACCTGGGCATTTCGATCGGAAGCAACGACAATCTGTACCAAACGGATAAAGCGACCGAAGTGAATGCCAAAGCGATCCAGGTCGTGTATAACCGCATCGACCGCGTGCCGGAAGAACGGGTATTTCCGTCCTGCGAGCGTCAGGACCTCGGCGTGTTGGCGCGGGTTCCGCTGGCTAGCGGCTTCCTGAGCGGCAAATACAAGCCCGGCGCCGTATTCGAAGATAATGTGCGCAAAGGTCGCGACCGCGCCGATATCGACGAGAAACTGAAACAAGTGCAACAAATTCAAAACACCGAAGTACCTGAAGGCGTCGGCATGGCAGAATGGGCGCTGGCCTGGTGCTTGAAAAATCCGACCGTTAGCTGCGTAATTCCCGGCTGTAAAACGGTCGAACAGGTCGAATCGAATGCCCGCGCGGCCGAAATCGAGCTGTAAATTAGCTATATTGAAAAAAACCACATGACTTTTTTGCATTACTGTTGTAAAGTGGTTGCAGAACGGTTTCCGCGTCGAGTTCGGGCGCGGGGGCCGTTTTTTCTCGAAAACGTTTCATTTAAGCATAAAACGGACTGTAGGAGAAAGAGAGAAGGAGATTTCACATGAAGGGATATTGGCAAAAAATAGAAGCTTTACCCAAACGCAAGCGAATTCTATTCATGGGCGACAGCATCACGGAGAACGGGACTTATATTCGTGATCTGGATGCTATTTTTTTGAAATACATGCCTGAAAGTCAGCTTGAGTGGATAGGTCTCGGCGTCAGCAGCGAGACCGCTTCGGGTACGCAGGAAGCGGCACACCCATTTCCTCGTCCGTGTGTGCATGAGCGATTGGATCGGGCGCTGTCAGAGAGCAGGGCGGATTGGGCATTCCTTTGTTACGGGATGAACGACGGCGTATACAAACCGTTGTCCGACGAGGATTTTTCCGCTTATCGCTGTGGCATAGATAGAGCCGTGCAGAAGATCCAGGCTGCCGGAGCGCTACCGATTCTGGTGACACCGCCTCCGTTTGATATTTTTTCGGTGAACGGACGATTGCAGCCGGACGGAATGCCTGATTATGCGTTCGAAGAACCTTATGAGCGCTACGACGACGTATTGGAACACTACGCGGATTGGCTGCTGCAATATGGACGCGAACAGGGAATCAAAACGGTCGATATTCGTCGTCCGTTACTGGAATGGATCGCGACCGAACGCGCAGCCGATCCGAAATTCCGCTACGGAGACGGCGTTCATCCCCAACGGGAAGGGCATGCGGTGATTGCCCATACGATCTTGCGGCGGATCTTTCGTATCGAATGGGAAAAGATGCCGGAGTGGCTATTTTCGGATAGTGAATTTTTGCATAAGGTGACAGAGCGCCGCGAGTTATTGAAAGCGGCCTGGCGCGAACACGTAGGGCATACTAATCCGTACAAGTTTGAAGCTCTGCCGCTGGATGAAGCGCTAATACTGGCTGAACAGCATTTACCCGGCATTCGCGCAGCAGCAGAGCAGGAAGGCGGCGCGCTGGATGAACGAGTATCGGAATGGGAAGGATTCGTGCGCCGCGATTATGTTCGGAATGGACGAGCCTGCCTGATTGTTGAGCCCGAGTCGCCTGCACCCGGTCGTCCATGGATTTGGCGCACTGAATTTTTCGGACATTTCATGAACGCGGATTTGGAGTTGGTTCGGCAGGGCTGGCATATCGGGTATATTCGGTTGAGCGACTTGTACGGATCTCCTTTCTCCGCCGAAGCGATGGAAGATTTTCGGGATGATGCGGTTCGTCGTTTTGGGTTGGATGCCAAGCCCGTGTTATTCGGCTTTAGCCGAGGAGGGCTGTACGCTATCCGTTACGCCGAGACGTATTCGCAGCATGTTCGCGCGTTGTACGTAGATGCGCCGGTTGTCGATATTGCAAGCTGGCCGGGCGGACTCGGCGCAGGTACAGGTTCGCCGAACGAATGGAGAGACTGGGTGGATATTTACGGGATTTCTGTAGAGCGGCAGAACCCGGGTCCGGCGTCTGCCGAGGCCGATACCGTGACGGCGGAACGTGCTGCACAAGTCACGGAGCGTCTGCTGGAGCTTTTGCGTATTCCGGTCGAAGCCGATATTCCGCTGCTGTTAATCGCGGGCGGGGCAGACGAAGCCGTGCCTTTGGAGGAAAACGGGGACCGTTTGGACCGGCGTTATCGGGAGTTGGGCGGACGCATTACGCGAATCATCAAGCCGGACTGCGGGCATCACCCGCACGGCCTGACAAAATGGCCGCCGACGGTTACAATAGAAGCATATCTGTAGAAACGAAAGAGAGGGTTCCCATGCATAATCTTAATCCCCAGGAGCTGGACAGCAAGCTCGTGTACAAATTGATGACGGGCACGATCGTGCCGCGTCCGATCGCGTGGGTGACTTCGTTTTCGCGCGAACATGATGTCGTCAATGCGGCTCCGTTCAGCTATTTCAATATGGTCAGTTCGGACCCGCCTTTGGTAGCGATATCGGTGGTACGTCGTCCGGACGGACAGATGAAGGATACGGCCCGCAACGTGACGGAGCACGGCGAACTGGTCGTGCACATCTGCGACGAGTCGCTGGTGGAAGAAATGAACCGGACGGCCGCGATGCTGCCGCCGGGCAAAAGCGAGATCGATCTGACGAAGCTGACGCTGATCGACAGCGATGCGGTAAGCGTGCCGAGCATTGCCGAAGCAAAGGTGCGGTTGGAATGCCGGCTGGAGTCGCATCTGCCCATTAAGTCGGATGACGAACGGGTCACGCATGATCTGCTGATTGCCCGTATTTTGAGATTTCAGCTGGACGAATCGATCTACGACGCCGAGCACGGCTATGTGCTGACCGAAAATCTGCGTCCGGTCGCAAGGCTTGCGGGCAGCGAATATGCGGAGCTGGGGCGGTTGTTCAAGATCGAACGGCCGGTTCAACCGGGCGGCGGCGTCTAAGAGGATTGAACGGAAAGCCGAAGGGGCGGAAGCTCCGATCGATCGGAAAACGGATAGGAAGATCGAGCGACCGCGTCTGACGGAGCGTTGGCGCCCCTTGAGGCGGTAATGCTCCGATTCCTTTATTCGCGAAAAAATCCGCTTCAGGCGCCGTATGGGCGTGTCCGAAGCGGATTTTTTACCGGATAAAAAGGGGTTACAGAATCGGCGAGAACAGGCGTGTGAACGATTCGAGCAGTTTACGCAGCAGCGGACGCAGCTTGTACTGTTCGAGGGTCAGGATCTCGCTGTCTTCCATGTCTTTGCGGAACAGGGCTTCCAGCTCGCCGGCTTTTTGCGAATCGTAGACGATGGCGTTGACTTCGAAGTTCAGCTTGTAGCTGCGGATGTCCATGTTGGCGGTTCCGACCGAAGCGAGGCGTCCGTCGACGACCATCGTTTTGGCATGCAGGAAGCCTTTTTTGTACAAATAACAGTTGACGCCGAGATCGAGCAGTTCGCCGAGGTACGAATACGACGCCCAGTACACCATTTTGTGATCGGGAACTTTCGGAATCATCAGATGGACTTCGACGCCGGACAGGATCGCCATTTTCAGCGCGGTCATCATGCTTTCGTCGGGAATGAAGTACGGCGTCTGGATCATGATGCAATCGCGCGCTTCGTCCATCATTTTGATATAAGCCAGCTTAATCGTCTCCCGGCTCTGATCCGGACCGCTGGAGATGATCTGCGCGCCGACTTTGCCGGTGAACGGGCGGGTCACGCTGAGGAACAGGTTCTCCGGAAGCTTCTGCTTCACGGACAGGCTCCAGTCATGCAGGAAGATCGCGTGCATCTGGATCAGCGCCGTGCCTTCGATCCGCAGATGCGTGTCGCGCCAATAGCCGAATTTTTTGACCTCGCCGAGATATTCGTCACCGACGTTGAATCCGCCGATATACCCGCACGAGCCGTCAATGATGACCAGCTTGCGGTGATTGCGGTAATTCATTTTGAAGTTGATGAACGGAATCCGGGACGGGAAAAAGGGAGCGGCTATGCCGCCGGCTTCGCGGAACTTTTGCAGGAAGCGCCGATTGACCTTTTTGCTTCCCCAAGCATCGTACAAGACGCGGACTTCGAGACCCTGTTTCGCTTTTTCGGTCAAGGCGTCGATAAGGCGCCGGCCCAGGTTGTCGTTTTGCCAAATATAATACTGCACGTGGATGTACTTCTGCGCGCGGTCGATATCTGCAAGCAGGGCATCGAATTTCTCTTTGCCGTCCGAATATACGATGACGTCGTTATCCTGCGTGTACAACGAGAAGTCGCCGACCATGTTCATATGCAGCAGCTCGCGGTAACGGGCCGTGCGGGGATCGTTGAATTCCAGCTTCTCGTCGAGCAGCTGTTGACGCTGGACGGAGATGCCGGGCAGCAGAATCTTCTCCTGTTCACGGAATTGGTACCGCTTGACGCGGCTGAGATTTTGTCCGAAAAACAGATACAGGATGAACCCGATGATCGGCAGGAAAAAAAGAACCATCAACCAAGCCCAGGTGACCCCGATATCGCGCCGCTCCAAAAAGACGACAGTCATTGCCAGAAGAAGGTTCAAGACAAGCAAAAACCACGGAGCATGGTTAAACCAATATAATTCCAAATGCCGCGACCTCCGCTTTCTATAATGAAGTGTTTAAGACGATCATACATGCAACCAAGATATTAGTGTACCCGATTGTGATCAATAAGTGAACAATTCCGGGCATCAATCGGTTGAAAAAGTCGAAAAAGCGTCAAACGTAGCCCGAAAGGGCCATTTGTCGCGTTCGTTTTTTGGTTAAAATTTAATGGAAAGCTCGCGTGGTGAGTCAGGAAGGCTGGAAAATCATGAACTATACGCAAATCAAATGGCTGATTTTGTTTCTGCCCACCGTGGTCGTCGGCGTCTGGGAATACGTGCGGCACCAATTTTTGATGCCTGTGCTGTCGATGGACGCGGGCAACGTGCTGACGCCCGTGCTGGTCTTTCTCGTTAGCGTAACGCTGCTGCGTCGTCTGTTCGCCATGCTCGAACGCATGCAGCGGGAACTGGAGCAGGCGCGGACGGTCAAGGCGAATCTCGAAGCGCGCGAGGAATTGGCACGGGAATTGCATGACGGTATTGCCCAGTCGTTATTTCTTTTATCGGTCAAGCTGGATCGGATGGAAAGAGGAGCGGTCGAAGCAGGGCTGGGCAGCGAGCTGGAGACTGTCAGACGAACGGTGCATGAAGTAGATCGTTATGTAAGGCAGGCTCTGGCGAATCTGCGCGAGCCTGCCCGAAGCGGACTTGCCGTCGAAGCAGCAGCGGCAGTGCCGAATCTTCAAGGATCGGTTTCGTCCTCGCACGGATCGAATTTGTCGGGCATTCGCGGAAAGTCGCCGGTTAGCGAGAAGAACATGCAGCCTGAAGAGGCACGGAGAAAAACGTTGGTGACGGCGGACGCGAGAGGTTCCGATAATTCCGCTCCCGTGCATGATGTGACGGAAGAGTCCATGGCTGCGCGCGTCAGCCGACTGGCGGAGGAAGCCATGATCGACGTCAAAGTGGATTGGCATCTGCCGGACGATCAACTAGCCAGCCGTGAAAAAGCCGAACTGCTTGCCTGCATCCGTGAAGCGGTGATTAATGTGCGCAAGCATGCTCACGCGGCGCATGCCGAGGTGATCGGTCGCAGCAGCGGAAGCGGCTGGACGGTCGAAATCGCGGACGACGGACGTGGATTCGATGGCGATCCGTTAGCTGCATCCGGTCGATACGGACTTAAAATCATGGCGGATCGGGCGCAGGAGATGGGTTGGAGTTTTGAGCTGGATTCGAAGCCGGGCCGCACTTCGGTCAAGCTTGGACGAGAGGGGGAAGCGCGATGAACCGCTGCCGCGTACTGGTGGTCGATGATCATAAGCATGCACAGGAAGCGATCTGCGATATTTTGTCGTTGGATGCTGCCTTCGAAGTGATCGGCGTCGTGTCGGACGGAGCGGAAGCGATCGCTTTTACCGAACAATGGATGCCGGATTTGATTCTGATGGATATTCGGATGAGCGGAATGGGCGGTTTGGAGGCTACGGGGCGGATCAAGGTCTCTTATCCTTACGTAAAGATCGTGATCATCACGGTATCGGACGATATCGCTTACCTGCTCGAAGCGTTGAAGCAAGGGGCGCAAGGCTATCTGTTGAAAAATCTGGCCCCGTCGACCTGGATCGAATACCTCAAAGCGATCGTCAGCGAAGAAGCGCCGCTTAGCCGGGAATTGGCTTTTCAAATCCTCAAAGAATTCTCCGCGCCTGCCGCCGAGCCGGAAAGCGATACGCTAACGGCCAGGGAACGGGAAATATTGCGCCAGGTTGCTTCCGGGTTAACGAATCGCGAAGCGGCGGAAGTGCTGGGGATTTCGGAGCATACGGTGAAAAACCATTTGAAAAACATTTTGCAGAAGCTCCAATTACAGAATCGCGTGCAGTTAACCCGGTATGCCATGGAAAAAGGCTGGGTCGGGCGCGACGGATTCGGCGGCGAACGATGAGGGATGAAAGGAAGAATCACATGAAGGCAAGAGACACAAGGTGGAAACGATTGATTTTGCTTCCGCTGCTATCGGCCATTCTGATCGCGACGCTGGCTTTGCCGGGGTTAGCGTGGGCGCATGCGACGCTGACCTCGTCCACCCCGGCGGATCAGACCTCGATGGCGGAAATGCCGGAGTCGATCGAACTGGCATTCAACGAGACGATTCAGGGCGAGTTTTTGTCGATTAAGGTGACCAATACGGCTGGGGAAGAAATGCCTGTCGGTCAGGCCGAAGTATCGGCAAGCGATTTGCATCTCGTTACCGCTTCTGTCGAAGGTGAGTTTCCGGACGGCATCTATACGATGAACTGGCGCGTCGTCTCGGCAGACGGTCATCCGATTCGCGGCACGGTTCGTTTCGGCATCGGATCGGACGGCGTATTGACCGACGCGGGCGTGGCCGGCGGAGCGGCGGATTACACGCCGGGCGCCGATACGGTGGCGCACCGGGCTGCTTTGTACACGCTGCTTTCGCTGGTAGCCGGGGCGATCTTGTACTTGGGCTTTCTGCTTCCGGCAGGGCTGCGCGGTACGAAAAAGCTGACGCGTCCGGCCCGAATCGTATTTTGGGCGGCTATGGCGCTTTTGCTGCTTGTGATTTTGATCGGGCTGCCGCTTCAGGCGAAACTATTCGCGGACGTGCCATGGAGCGAAGCGTTCGGCAAAGAAATTTTAAGCCAGACCCTTGAAGGCACGTCCTCGGGACGAATGTTCCTGCTGCAAGTTCTCGTATGGCTGATGATCGCCGGCGCGGTCGTCGTCAACGATGTGATGGGCTGGGGCAAACGCGGCGGACATTGGACGATCGTGATGATCGGGTTCGTATTGCTGTTGGTGACCAAGGCGCTGACGGGACATGCGGCAGGATCGGAACATGTTTTCGGACAGGTGATGGCGGATACGCTGCATATGCTGGGCGCGACGGCCTGGATCGGCGGGCTGCTCATGCTGCTTATCAGTCTGTCAGCGACGGCGGGTGAAGGCCCGGCCTTTTGGAAAACGACGTTCCGTAGATTCGCGCCTTGGGCATTCGGGTCCGTTATCGCCTTGATCTTCAGCGGCGTGGTCATGAGCGTGACGCATGTGCCTGCCTGGTCGGATCTGTTCACCAGTCGTTACGGACAGCTGATCGTGGCCAAATCGGTGCTGCTGCTGGTCATGGGCATACTTGGATTTCTTCATTTCCGGCGTGCGCGCCGCGAAGGGGAAGAACGCCGAACGTGGTCTTTGGTTACGGAGCTTGCGGCAGGGATCATCATATTGGTTCTGGCAGGTCTGTTGACCAATGTGCCGACGCCGCAGCCTGCGGCCGCGGCGCCGGAAGCGTTCTCGGATGTTCAACCGGCCGAAGATGCGGAAAATGTGCGAATCTCGCTGGATGTACGTCCGCTGCAAGTGACGAAGTCGACCTTTACCGTTCGCTTCACGGATGCGGAGGGCGCGGCTCGAACCGACTGGCAGCAGGTAACGCTTCGGATCGCGCCTCAGGCCGCTTCGAGCGATTACACCGAGGTTCGCGCCGAAGCGCAGGAAGACGGCAGTTATGTCGCATCCGGCTTGTACTTCGGCAGTGCGGGAATTTGGAATGTCGAAGTACATGGATTGTCCGAGAAATTCGAACAAGCGGATCGGACCTTCACGATGGAAGTCAGCGAATAATCGTTTACACATACAAAAAAGGCGGGATTAACTCTAATGAAAACGACAAACATGAATCGAACGTTCAAAAAATTAATGGCTCTTGCAGCTCCGGCTTCGGCGGCTTTGCTGCTGTTCGCAACCGTAGCCAGCGCTCACGTTACCGTGCTTCCGAAAGAATCCGCTACGGGCGCTTGGGAAACGTACACGATGAAGGTCCCGGTGGAGAAAGACGTCAACACGAATAAAGTCGTTCTGAAAATGCCGGAAGGCGTCGAGTTCCAACAGTACGAGCCGATTCCGGGTTGGACCACGACTGTCGATGAATCTGCCGGCACCGTGACATGGGAAGCGGAAGGTGACGGAATCGCCGCCGGCGAATTCCAACGCTTTACCTTCGTTGCGAAAAATCCGGCGACTGAAGGCGAAGCGGCTTGGGATGCGTTCCAATACTACACGGACGGCAGCATCGTGGAGTGGACGGGCGACGAGAACGCGGATACGCCGCATTCGATCACGACGATCGGCGCAGCAGCGGGCGAAACGGCGGCTAACGCGCACGGCCAGACGGTAAGCACGGACGACGCGGCAGTCAGCGATCCGGCCGAAGCTCCGGCAGACGAGTCGACAACCGAGACGGCTGAAGAAACGACGGAAGCCGACGCGGCAACAACCGAACCTGCGGCGGATGCTTCGGCAGTCAGCGAACCGACCGAAGTCGCCGCGGACGCGCCTTCCGATGCGCCTGCGCAGACGAACAACGTGCTGCTGTACGTGACGCTGGCGTTGTCGATCGTGGCGATCGGATTGTCGGGAGCTGCGTTGGCGAGTCGCAAGCGTAAATAACTGATGGATTAAAAAGAAGCCTGCACGCGGAGATGGATTCCGCGTGCAGGCTTTTGGCTTTTTTGTGACGCGGGGTAACATTTTTTTTCTTTCGAACGTTCTATCTTTAGATCGACAAAAGCGAATCAATTCAATACGGCAGAATCGTGATTGTGGATGAACGGCGTCCAAGTACTGATGCTGACTTTCTATGGCTTAAGGAAGGCTTAGGCGAGGAAAAAAGAAAGAATCATATCACTATCTATGTTTTTCATGCAAAAAAACTGCTACAAAGCGAGATAACGTTCTTGTATCAGGTAGCTGAGCATCTCACTGATCATGTCGCACTGGCACATTGTCATGTGACCGTGCTTTTTCAGAAAGAAGCCGAGTATGATGCGGCTTTGGATCGTATTCTGGCATCCAAGGGGTATTCCGGTTCTGACGTAACAGCATTAGAGAAATTCTTCTACTTTTCGCAGGATGGATAGGACAGAATAATCTTTACCTTACTCTTACACATCTCTCGAACCCTCTTGACGCTGACGGCGTACCATGAACGGATAAAAGCGCGTTAAGCATAGGGATGATACGATAACGGAAACCGCTGTAACAATCGGCTTCTTCGCGTATCGGAACGAGAGGAGTTTTATCGAATGACAGCAATCCGGCAGCATACGATTCGCCAATTCGGCGTGAATAGCAGTGAACAGATGGAACCTTTAATGATGGGAATTGGCTTATCTGCCGCCCCGGCCCTGATTCTGCCGGATACGGCAACATGCGGAGAGACCCAGCGTTTGCTGCTTGAACAGCCGCAAGCCGCATGTATCGTGGTATGCGACCGGAAGCAGCGCCCCGTCGGGTTGGTGATGAGCGATGCGTTTTACATCCAAATGAATGCCGAGTACGAGCCTGAGCATCTGTACGAGCTTTCGATCAGCCGACTGATGAATCTGCATCCGTTAAAAGTCGATTTTGCCACGCCGCCGGGAATCGTGCGCGAACGCGCAGAGTCCCGTCCTTCCCGCACGCGGAAAGATGCAATCGTGGTGACTCGTGAAGGTGAATTCTTCGGCGTCATTCTGCCCGAGAATCTGTAAGTGAGAGCAGCATGCCCACCGTGCAATTTTTCGGAATGAAATAAAGGACCTCAACCCCGTAACCGCGGGAATTGAGGTCCTTTTTGCATAGTGAAGCCCAAAACAATCAGGTGCGATCCAGCCAGTCGAACATATCGTTCAGCACTCGTAAACGAATCTCCTGCGGCATATGATGACCTAATCCGTCCAGCGTCATCAACTCGGTCGTTTTGCCCAGCCTTTGCAACTCTTCATACATCCGTTCGCCGTGCCCGTATTCCACCTGCGCGTCTTCCGTTCCGTGCATAATAAGAACCGGGCATGAGAGGCGCCGGGCCATATGGATCGGAGAACGTTCCATGTAGGCTTCGGGGATTTTGTAAACGGAGCCGTTCATGACCCGCTTGAGCATTTTTCGCAGATCGATCCGTTCTTCATAGGTTCGACCCAGATCGGACAATCCGCCCCAGAGTACGAGCTGGGCGGCATGTTCCTCGATCGCGGCATCCGTGGCATTGATCGAACCGCGCGAGAAGCCGAGCACGGCGATTCGTTTCGGATCGGCTTGCGGAAAAACTCGGGCAATCCGCATGGCCACGCGCGAATCCTCCAAGTCTTCTCCTCCGAACCGGTCATGTCCGACGCCGCTTTCGCCGCCGCGGTAACAGGGGGCGACGACGATTCGGCCGAAGGACGCGAATTCGGCCAGCCAGTCCAGTCGTACCTTGCCCACTCGTCCGATCCCGCCGCGGCAATACACGAGTACCGGATAGGGCTCTTTACGCGGGGGCTTACTCATCGCTGACGGCAAGATGCAGGCGACAAGCTTCGCGCTCAATTCCTCGTCATTGAACTCGCGCCTCAAAAATCCGGTGAATGCTTCTTCCGTGAAACTCAATTCCGGCGGAAGGGCCGCATAACCGGCGACCCGCAGTCCTCCGGACAAATAAGTGAATCGATAGATCATGGCAGCCTCCTTTCGCGCTCGTGCGCATTGTGTATGATAGATATGGAATGGTAGCTTGTCCAAGTCAAACGTAAGGTTGATCAAGCTGCTCGTACCATGACCGCTTAAGATGTTAGGTTACGCCCATCGAAAACCCGCTTGAACCGTACGTGTTTCCGATGGACGCAAACCTCAAATGGAATGCGGTCAAAGTACTAGAATCCTTCTATTTTACCCTGTATAAAGCTTCATTTCGAATTTTAAAACTTTTTTTCGCGAATAGGGATACAAAATCCGGGAGGCCCCCGTCTTCTCAGTGTATATACGGCAAGGAAGAGCGGCCGCACTTCACAAGGAGGTTCACCGATGGACAATTTGAATACGGAATCCGACGCGTTCCGCGCGGTATTTCTCGAATATTATCCCGGCGTACGCCGGAAGCTGATCGCGATGGTCAAAGACGAGGCGACGGCGGAGGATTTGGCGCAGGAAGTATTTTTGCGGCTGTACCGCAATCCGCCGGACGATCCGAGAGTGATCGGAGCCTGGCTGCATCGGGTGCTGACCCGGATCGCTTACGACAACACGGATCGCCTGGTCAGACAGCGGAAACTTCAGGAGAAGCAGGAACAGTATTTCGATCGGGAAAAGACCTGGGAAAGCGGCGAAGAGGCGCTGGTGCGGAGCGAAGATCGCCAACAGATCAACGAGCTGCTCGGCGAACTGCCGGAACGGGATCGACAAGCGTTGATGCTGCGATACTCCGGCTACAGTTACGCGGAGATCGCCGAAGAAATTCGCGTCAGCCCGCCAAGAGTGGGATCGCTGCTCAACCGGGCCGCCGAGAAGCTGCGCAAACGCGCCTCGGGCAAGCGTAACGGATTGGAACTGTAACAGGTGAATAATACGAACTTTCGGGAGGGTTAAGCGATGACAACGAACAGAAGCAGCGAGCACGACGAACAAGCGCTTGCGAACCAGGCTTGGGAAAAGATGCAGGCGCGCTTGCGGGAAGAGCCGGTCAATCCGGCGTGGGCGACATGGGAAGAACGCAAAGCGACCTTGCACGGAACGAACAAGGAGGAAGAAAACAGCATGAATAACGACAAACCGGGCATTTCCGCCGCGGAAGATCAGCCGTCCGTTTTGAACGGTCAACCGAGCTTGCCTTTTACGCCTCAAGCTTCGAAAAAGAAACGCAAACGCGCCGTCCGTTTCGCGGTCGCGGCGGCAGCGGCGGCAGTGATCGTCACGGCGGTAACTCCGGCCGGCAACAACGCGCTGGCGAGCATCTTGAACACATTCACGATGCAGGATACCGTGGTCGTGCAGGAAGACGAAATGAGCAACATGATGCAGATGGTGTATAACGCCAACGATCATTACGAATCGATCAACGCGTACGGCAGTTTCGCCAGCACGGCGGAAGGTCATTTCGATCCGGAAATGACGGCGGAACAGATTCGGGCCGAACTGGGGTTCGAGCCGATCTCCGGTCCGGGGGGCGATACGGGAAGGCTGAGCGCTTCGATCGGCAGCAAGACCGAAATGAAGCTTAACGTGCAGGAGATGAACGAAACGCTGAAAAAACTCGGAGCGGATCATTTGTTCCCGGCGGAGGCCGACGGCAAAGCTATCACGATGACGCGCCCGGCTGCGGTCATTTACAACTTCGGCGACGACGAAGCGGAGTGGGCGGTGCTGAACCAATCGGAGATGCCTACCGTAGAGTTCGATCCGTCTTTCCCGGTCGAAGAAACGATGAATGCGGTCATCAATTTCCCTTACCTGCCGCAGGATTTGCGTACGAGTCTCCAAAAGGCAGCCGTATCAAGCGGACGCCTGCCGCTGCCGATGTACGCGAACGGCAAAGCGCAAAGTTTCGAAGTCGACGGCGTGAACGTCACCTATACGTTTAACGATAGCTATTCGCGCAACGCGTTTTGGATCAAAAACGATCAGCTGTTCGAATTCAACGCGGGCGAAAATTTCAAAGGCGGCGAAACCGGATTCCTCGATTTCGTGAAAGGACTGGCTGCCCAGTGAATAGCGTGATTCCTGCGATTCATACTCAAGCACTCAGCAAAATCTACGATAACGGACGCGGCTGCAGGAATATCACGTTGACGGTCGGACAAGGGGAAGCCTTCGGCTTCCTCGGTCCCAACGGCGCGGGTAAAAGCACTTTCGTCAAAACGCTTGTCGGGCTTGTTGCCGCGAGCGGCGGAAGCGGTTCGCTTCTCGGACATCCGATCGACTCGCTCGAAGCGCGCAAACACATCGGCTACCTGCCGGAACTGTACCGTTACCCCGAATGGCTGAGCGGCGAAGAAGTGATGAAATTCCATGCCGGGCTGCTCGGGATCAAAGGCGGCGAAGCCAAGCGGCGGATCCGCGAACGCCTCGACGAAGTCGGCATCGGCAAACGGGGTTCCGACCGGGTCAAACAGTATTCCAAAGGTATGCAGCAGCGGCTCGGCCTGGCCTGCGCGCTGCTCGGCGACCCGAAGCTTTTGTTTCTCGACGAGCCTTCGTCGGCGATGGACCCGGTCGGCAGGCGCGAAGTGCGCGAACTGCTGCTGGAGCTGAAAAAAAGAGGCACGACCCTGTTCCTCAACTCGCATCTGATGGAGGACGTGGAGACGGTCTGCGACCGCATGTCGCTGATGTTGAACGGCGACATGATCCGCAGCGGTTCCGTCGAAGACGTATTGAAAACGAAAGTCCGCTGGCGCTTCAAGGTCGGCGGCTTTTCGCCGCTTATTCTGGACTGGCTGCGCGAGGAAAGCGGTTTGAGCATCGCGTTGGCGGATCCGGCCCATGATGCGGAAGCCGCCTGGGACATGCCCGTGTGGCTGGAAGCGGATGTGTCGGACGAAAATCAGGCAGGCTTGTTGAACATGCTGCTGATCGAGCAGGGCATGACGCTGTACGAATCGTCCATGCAAAAAGAAAAACTCGAGGATTGGTTCGTGGAAACCGTATCCGGACGCGACCAAAGGGGGGAACGGGGATGAATACGATCATTGCTTCGACGTGGCAGGAAATGCTGCGCCGCAAAATGCTGCTGATCACCTTGATACTGACCGCGTTGTTCCTGGCCGTGTTTTGGTTTATCGCGGATACGGTCGGAGCGGATTCGACAGCCGGGGGAGACCTGCTTATGCAATATGCGCGGCGAAGTGCCATCTTGTCGCTCGGATTCTTTTTCGGCGGCTTCGTGGTGGCGTTCCTGGCGATCTTCAGCTCGTTCTCGGTCATTTCGGGCGAAGCCGAACAGGGCGTGCTTCAATCCGTGTTGACCCGTCCCATTCCGCGCTGGAAATGGTACGTCGGCCGCTGGATCGGATACGTTTCGCTGATCGGCGCGTATGCGCTGATATTGTTTGTAGCGATTTTGCTCATTACCAACGTCCATGCCGGCATGACTCGGGATTACGGCGATATTGCCGTTTCGCTGCTATTGTTCCTGGCTGCGGTTCCCGTTCTGGTCAGCGCTTCGATGGTCGGCTCGACGCTGTTCTCCGGTATCGGAAACGGCGTGTTCATGACGATGCTGTACGGGGCGGGCTGGCTCGGCGGAATGGTGGAGAAGGTGCGCGGCGCGCTGCCCGTCGAACCGGACGTGGAAGCGACATTGAGCCGGATCGGGGCGCTGCTGTCTTTGATCATGCCGGCCGACGGACTCAATCGCCGCATGCAGTACGTCTTGACGCAGGGAGCCGGAGAAACGATTCCTTTTCTGACGGGCGGAAATCCGCCGTCGAACGCGTTCGTTTGGTATGCGGGCGTTTTCGCGATTTTTGCTTTCGGTCTCGGATTGTGGTTATTTAAAAGAAAAGACTTTTAAAGCACCGCAAGTTTTTTACCGGGAAGGGGCAATGGCTTATGGGCCGACAAACGTATCACGTGCCGTTCGGGGCCGAACCTGCGAAACGAACGGTCAAAGGAACGCTGATCTTCTACGATTCGTTCGAGCAGGTTTCCGACGAGCAGTTGGAGCGAGCAGCCGAGCTGGCCATCGCCCGTTCGTTCTCGCAGCTGGTGCTGTATCCGCTGCATGAGGCGACGGTGAAGCGGCTGACGGGAGAGAACGCCAGCGCTTTTTACAAACGGGACGATCGAGTTCATGAGTGGCGGCGCAATCAACAGATCATGCGCAATGTGACGGTGGAGAACTGGGACGGCAAACGAAAAAAGTACACGCCGCTCGAAGCGGCACTGCGGTTTATGGACGAAAAGTATCCGTCGCCGCTGTTCCTGTATCTGACCGCCTATAACGCCAATCGCTTCGCGTCGTTCGCCACGTTCGAAGAATGGATCGCGAAGATCCGGCTGGTGCTGGACGAAACGCCGCAGCGCCTGCATCCGAGATTGGAAAAGTTCCGCCATCGTTGGGATACGGTCGGGGAACTGCTGGCGAAGGAGAAGCCGGAGGATCAGCCGGACGCCCGTCCGCGCAAACGTTAAGCAGGATTCACAATCGTTTCACACGTGCATCAGCCGGACCCGAGCCGTTTCCTTTACACTGAAGGAGACGGTTTTTCATATGCGAAAAGAGGAAAAGCGATGCCTACTATTTTTCAAAAAAGTTTCCCTTTGCTGACAATCCTGGCGATCTCCGCGTTGGTTCTATCCGGTTGTGAAAGTGGAGCGGGTTCCGTGTCGGCACAGCCCGCATCGATCGGACGCGGCGAGGACGTCACGCTGGCGGTAGCGACGGATATCCATTATCTGAGCGGACGGCTGACGGATCACGGCAAAGCCTTTGATACTTATGTCTATGCAGGCGACGGCAAGCAGCTCGATTACAGCGAGGAACTGCTTGATGCGTTTACGCAGCAGATAGCAGAAGAACGCCCGAACGTCCTGATTTTAAGCGGCGATTTGACCAACAACGGAGAACTGGAAAGCCATGAGGATCTAGCCGAGAAGCTGCAAAAGGTTGAACAGGCCGGAACCCGCGTTTATGTCATTCCGGGCAATCATGATCTTCTCAATCCGTGGGCGCGCAGCTTCAAGGGAGAGGATCAGTATAAGGCCGCCTCCGTCACCGAAGAGCAGTTTACCGAAATTTATGGAGCATACGGGTACGACGAAGCCGTATCCCGCGATTCGTCTTCGCTCAGTTATCTGGTTAAGCCTTCCGACGGTATTTGGCTGCTGATGCTGGATACGAGCAAGTACAAGAACAACGCCAAGCTGGGCTATCCGGAGACGGGCGGCGAGTTGAAGGCTGGCACGTTGAAGTGGATTCAGGACTGCGGTCAGCAAGCCAAACAAGTAGGTGCCCGAATCATCCCGGTCATGCACCATAACCTGACGGATCACAGCGATGTGGTGAAGGAGGGCTTTACGCTCGATAACGCGGCGGAGGTACAGGAAGTATTGGCTCAATATGAGATGACGCCGTCGCTCAGCGGACATATCCATATTCAACATATCGCGTCGGTCGAAAATGGCGGGCGCAAGTTGACCGATATCGTCACCGGGGCGCAGTCGGTGTCGCCGAATCGGTACGGGCTGCTCGCTTATGATGCCTCTGCCCATGAGCTTCATTACGAAGCGCGCATGACGGATGTTGAAGGCTGGGCGAAGAAGAGCGGCAGCACCGATAAGAATTTGTTGGGTTTCCGCGAGTATTCCCGAGATTTTTTTGCCGGATTCGGATATGACATGGCCTTCAAGCGTCTGATCGCGGACGATACGTACACATCCGAACAAGTCGAAGCAATGGCTCGGACGATGGCGGACGTGAACGTGAGTTACTTTGCGGGCACCCAGCAGCAGGATCGGGCGGCGATCATGGCGTCCGAAGGCTATCGGCTGTGGACAGAGTCGGAAGGGAACTTTACGAAAAGCTATGTGGAGAGCATCGTGGGGACGGAAGGAGCAGCGAATAATCTGTCGTTGACGACGGACTTTTCGTTACCGCGGCCATAAGTTTCGAGCGAAAAGGGTTTGTATTCGTACTCGCGCCGTATTAACATGGAAGCGAATACAAAAGGCGAGCGCTGCGGATTGCGCTGCGGTCATTCGCCATACATAGGAGGAACTCATGTTAAAAGGACTGACGCGTGCCGGATTGGGCAGCATCGAAAACGATGAGCAATTTTTGAAGTTGGCGTCCGACGCCGGATTTGACAGTGTGGATCTGAATGCAAGAGCGTTGATCGAGCAATACGGGGAAAAGGGCGCGATCGAGCTTTTTCAAAGGTATAATCTTCAACTCGGTTCGATCGATCTGCCCGTCGAATGGCGTGCGGATGAAGAAGCATTTCTGGCTGGCCTCCCGGCGCTGACCGAAGCGGCTGCGGCCGCACGCAAGCTGGGCTGTACACGCTGCTGCACCTACGTGCTGCCTTCAACCGACCAAATGTCTGCTCACTTTATGGCTTTGGCAACTCGTCGACTGCGCATCTGCGCACAAATTCTGGGCGCTTACGGCATCCGGCTCGGCTTGGAGTTCGTCGGCCCGCATCATCTTCGCACCGCCTGGAAATACCCGTTCATCTGGACGATGCAAGACACGCTGGATTGGATCGACGCAATCGGCGAACCCAACGTCGGCTTATTGCTGGACGCCTACCACTGGCATACCAACAACTTGACCGTCACGGATCTCGAACGACTACAGCCTCACCAGATCGTCCATGTCCATCTCAACGACGCCAAAGACCTGCCCGTCGACCAAATCCTGGACAACGACCGTATCTACCCCGGCGAAGGTATCATCGACTTGCCCGGATTCTTGCGCGCCTTGAACCAAATCGGCTACACCGACTTCGTGACCCAAGAAATCCTGACGCCGTCCGCGCCGAAGGAAAGTCCTGAAAAACTCGTGCAGCGCTCTAAAAAAGGCTACGATCAAGTGTTTTCCGCCGCAGGCTTGTAGCTAAAAAATAAAGCAATATCTTTCTGACAGCCTGTTCGATACGCTTTTTCCTCCTCTGCCTGTCTTGTCTGTCTTTCTATTTTGTCTTTGTATCCTACCCTTCTAAAAAGAACCCCATCCTAAAAAGAACCCCATCCCTTTCACGGGAAAGGAATGTTCCCCGGAAGCTATAGGCGGAGGGAGAAATTCGATTGAGGAAGCCTTTGAACTCGGAAAAAACAAATAAAAACTTCAATCTATTTTCCGAGTGAGACAGCGCCCGAAACGAATTTCTCCCGCAGCCGTCCAAGCTTCCCCCGAACAGGATCTCCCCGACTTCCGCGGATGGGTTTCTTTTCCCTCTCGCCAAAATGACGGTTTCCGGTTATAATGACGGGTGGCCCGATTGGCAACCGTTTGACAATCCCGCCAAATCCGCAAGATCAATGGAGGCTATCACCGCTTTGACCACTACTTATCCATTTGCGTTCGACCCCGCGGCCCCTTTTCTGGATCAGGCTTCTGACTGGATCGCGGACGTCTTTTACGATATTTTGCCCGAAGCCGGCTTCGAGACCCGTGACGAGCAGATCTTCATGGCGTTTCAATTGGAGCGCGCTTATAAAGAAAAGAAAACCATCTTTGCCGAAGCCGGAGTGGGAACAGGCAAGACGTTGGTCTACCTGCTCTACGCTTCGTTATATGCACGTTATACGCGCAAACCGGCCGTCATCGCTTGCGCCGACGAGTCGCTGATCGAGCAGCTCGTTAAACCGGAAGGCGATATTGCCAAGATTGCCCGCCATTTGAACTTGAACATCGACGTACGGCTTGGCAAATCCCAGGATCAATATTTGTGTTTGAACAAACTTGAAGAGGTCCGCGGACCGGGCAGCGAAAACGAAGTGTTCCAAAACATCTACGAAGAACTGCCGCCGTTCGTGCATTTTCCGGATACTCTTCAATCGTTCTATCCGTACGGAAGCCGTAAAGATTACCCGGAATTGGACGACAAGCAGTGGGATCAAGTCGGCTGGGACGTGTTCCAGGATTGTCTGATCTGTCCGCGCCGTCACCGCTGCGGACAAACGCTGTCGCGCGATCATTACCGCAAAGCGACGGATCTGATCGTTTGTTCGCACGACTTTTACATGGAGCATGTCTGGACCTACGAAGCGCGCAAGCGCGAAGGCCAGCTTCCGCTGCTGCCCGAGCACAGCTCGGTCGTCTTCGACGAAGGCCACCTGCTGGAGACCGCCGCGCAAAGCGCATTGACGTACAAACTCAAACATTCGGCTTTCGAATCGATCGTGACTCGCCTTCTTGAAGGCGAAGTTCGCGAATCGCTCGCGCTGGCGGTCGAACATGCCATCGAACGCAGCGACGATCTGTTCGAGCTGATCGGTCGCTACAGCACGCCGGTTCCGGCGTCGGCGCGCAACGAGTTGGAACTTTCCGCCGAGCTGATGAAGGGAGTGAACGCTTTCCGCGGAGCAGTCGACGCGATCGAGGAAGAGATCGTGTTCGAGAGCGGGATGTTCAGTCTCGACGAGTATCAACTGCGCATCGTGGAAGAGCACTTGGAGATGATGCAGACCGCGCTTGCGTTGTTCGCCAACCCGCGCGAGCTGATCTGCTGGACGCAAGACGACCAAGGGGATATGACGCTCGTGCTGATGCCGAAAAAGGTGAAGGAGATTCTGAACGAACGCGTCTTTTCGAAAAAGATGCCGATCATTTTCTCTTCCGCGACGCTGTCGGCCGACGAGTCGTTCGACTATATCGCGGACAGTCTCGGAGTCAGCGATTATCAGTCGTTTTCCGTCGCTTCGCCGTATGATTATGAAGAAAGCATGCAGGCAAGCTTGAGCACGGAAACATCCGTCGCGGTCAAGGCGGATCATGTGCTTTCCGCGTTGAAGCGCCGCGAAGGAGGCATGCTGCTGCTGTTCCCGTCCCGCGAATCGATGGAAGCTTTCCGTTTCGAAGCCGAGTCGCGTCCTGAGTTCGCGGAGTTCCCGATGCTGTACGAAGGCGATGCCGAAATCAGCCGCCTGATCTCGGAATTCCAAAACGGCAAATTCGTGAATCTCTGTGCCGTTACGCTGTGGGAAGGACTTGATGTACCGGGCGACTCGCTGAATCACGTCGTGATTTGGGAATTGCCGTTCCCGCCGAACGATCCGGTCTTTGCTTCCAAGCGTCGTGAGTCTGCCGATCCGTTCGGCGAAGTGGACATGCCGCATATGCTGCTGAGATTGCGCCAAGGCATCGGCCGCTTGATCCGCACCAGCGGGGATCGCGGACGCGTCGATATTTTCGGCGAAGCATTAAATCAACAGAACGTGCGCGAACGAGTGAGCAGCCTGCTGCCGGCCAGCGCCGCAAAGGAGAATGAATAATGGAATTTACGGAGTATACGGTAGAGAAAATTCGCGACGCTTTCGGCATCGTGCAGGGAGAACGTTACGAATTCGTGTTCGAATTCGAAGTGGACGAAGAAGACGAGCTTTACACGCCGCAAGGATTGCTGCTGCGCGTGATCTACAGCGTGAACGGGGAAGTCAAAAAAATCGTGAAACACGAGATCATCGAACGCGCTACGCAAAAGGTGCTTGAATTTGATCTCGAAGATGACGAACTGGAAGAAACCGAAGCTTTTTGCGCGGCGCACTACAACGAAGGCGAAGAGTCGTAAGCCTGCTTACCCGAAAAGGACGAGGATCGGGCGGAGTCTGAATCTGCGCGCGGTGCCTATTCGTGTCAAAAGAAGCCCATGTTCTTCATTCGAAGAACATGGGCTTCTCTGCATGCGGCGTCGCAACGAAAAAAGGGTACGTTATCCGGCGTCGGAAGGATTTTCCGTAAAGTCCAACGTCAGCAGGCTGAGGTCGTCTTCGAAAGCCCAATCCAAATAAGCGGCATTCAGCTTGCGGTTCAGCAATTTCCGAATCGGCAGTTCTTCCAAAAAGCGGTCCAGCTCCAATTCGCGCTTGGCGACTCGAAGTTGGCTGTTAAAGCCTTTTTTGACGAGCTTTTTTTCCAGATTGATCAATAATCCGCTTCGGATGATTAACAGCAGATTGTCCCGCAGCCAGAACGATTCGATGTTTACCGGCGACTTTTGGACCTTTTCGGTGACGGATTCCACTACGCGATGCAGTTCGGCTTTGCCTGCATACAGATCTTCGGCATAAGGCTGGTTATCGGGCTTCAGCAAGACGGCGATCAACGCGGTGTCGGATTCGATTTTCCAGTCGATATACGCCAAATCGGTTTTTCTGCCCGTTAATTTTTCGATCTTGGGACGAATGGAAGGGAAAATAAATTGTTCGAGCAAAATATAGATGTGCGTGTAGCATTCGTCGGGATCTTTGGGCAGGCGTTCGTCGCGGGCATCGGTCAAGCCTCGGTAAAAAAACAGAATCGAGCGTTCGTTCGAATGAATGTCGACGGACTCCGGAGGTTTGCCGAATTGGCTTTTGCATAAAAGGTTGGAATAGTCTTGAAGGTTTTGAAGCGTCTCGTTGTCCATCTGGATCGAACTCCTTTCCGTATGCCTACCCATTACCCGCAATCAAGATCGACAACATCTTGTCCGCAACAATTTTTTGAAGGGTTATGATTATCAAATAAACGTTTGCTTCCGATAATGAAAAGAAGAGAGCGATTTTGCATCGTGCAAGGAGAGAGACAACTATGATTCGCGACTTATTTATTAACTTCTGCTTGCTGTCTACTTTTCTTTTTTTCGGAGATATGGCGCATAATATGCTGCGTGTGCGGTTCAAGCTCAGTCCCTGGGTCCTCAAGGCGGTATCCGGGGCGGGTCTGGGCTTATTCGGCATTTTGCAGTTAATGTTTACTTTTGAGTTTTCCAACGGCATCTTGCTCGATTTTCGCCAGCTTTCGATCATGGTAGCGGCAGGTATCGGCGGACCGTGGGCAGCCTTGATCGCGACTTTGTTGATCGGAGCGGGGCGGGTTGCGATCGCCGGAGGATTTACGCCCGCATCGGTGCTCGGATTGGTAGCGACGCTGCTTACATTCGTGTTCGTGCTGCCGGCTTTTCTGGTCAAAGGTTCATTCCGGCGGCAGTGGACGTCGGCTGCTTTGTCGACCACGGTGCTCGCGCTCGGTTTGTTGTTGTACCGGCTGGGCGAATCGGGCATTCCGCTGATTTTGTTTTTAGCTGTCCTGCAAGCGGCGGGCTGCACGTTTACGTACCATATGATGCGTTATCTGCGAACGACCCGCGAGATTCAGGACGCGTTGAAGCAGGACATCGAGCACGATTTCTTAACGGGGCTTTACAATTCGCGGGGTTTTGAATCCAGGTATCGCCTCGCGATCGCTTCGGGTAGTCCGTTCGCGCTGCTGCTGTTGGATATCGACCATTTCAAAAAGGTGAACGATACGTACGGCCATCCGGCAGGCGACGCCGTGCTGGAACAGCTCGGCAAGCTGATCCGGGAATATGTCCGCAAAATCGGCTGCGCTTCGCGCAAAGGCGGCGAAGAATTCGCGGTGATCCTGAGGCCGTGCGATTCGAAACGCGCGATCGAAAGTGCGGATAAGCTGCGCGCGCAAATCGAACAGACGCCGTTTCTTTTGCCGGACGGTCAAATCATTCATATCACGATCTCGGTCGGAATCGGAATGTATCCGCGTTTCTCCGAAAGTATACTTGTCGAAGAAACCGACCGAGCCCTTTACCGCGCCAAGCAGGAAGGCCGCAATCGCGGCGTTTTGGCGGTTTGAATACGCTGTACCAAGCCGTTTGAATAACCTTTGCAAAAGCGAAAAATTCCCGCCGGGTCATATCCGGCGGGAATTTTTCGCTTATTGGGCCGCAGGAACGAAAGAGCGGTCGGAATTGGCGGTGCTGCCATTTTTTTTGATCCAATCTTCCAGCAATTCGGTGATGATTGCGCGACAAGGTTTGATTGCGTCGATAAATTGAATACCGCTGGAAACCGTGTTGATTCCTTCTTCCAATTGTCCGTCGAGCATGGCGGTTTTCAAGTTTCCGAGCTGCGCGAACGAAGTGTTGATTTCCGTATCGCTCAGAGCTTTCGCCGTCTGCGCGAGCTCGTGGGGAGTTGCCCGCCAAAATCCGCCGCGTCCGGTACGCACCAGAATCAAATCTTCGGCTCCATGTCGCAGAATATCTTGCTTGGCTTGCGAATGGGCCGGGGATTCATCGGAGGCGATAAAACGCGTCCCCAGATAAACGCCTTCGGCTCCCAGTGCGAAGGCCGCGTTTACGCCGCGTTTGTCCGCGATTCCTCCGGTTGCCATCACGGGGATTTTTACCGCGTCGACGATCATCGGCACGACGGTCATGGTTCCGAGCGGAATCTCCGGCGTCGATCCGCCTTCGTCGAAGCCCGTAGCCACGATAATGTCGGCGCCTGCTTGTTCTGCCGCTTGTGCGCCGGAAAAGGTGGGGTGCAGTTCCCGGAAAACAACCGTGAATCCGAGTGATTTCAATTTCCGGATCTCTGCCGTATTCACCGCTCCCACGACAACCAGAATATCGACTTTTTCTTCAAGCGCGACTTGCAGCGTATGTTCGCTGAACGGGCTTGTTTCGCTGCCTTCCGGCCCGGTGAAGTAATTCAGCCCGAACGGTTGATCCGTGAGCTGCCTGGTTTTGACGATCTCTTGCTTTAAACGAAGCGCATGCTCCGATAAATCTTTCGGCGCGCTCTGTTGTCCCGCATTCGGTCCGAGCGTCCCCATCCCGCCGGCATTTGAAACGGCGGCGACGAGTTCCGCGGACGTGACCCAAGACATCGGGGCTTGAATGATCGGATATCGGATACCCAAAATTTCGGTGATTCTGTTCATTGGATGATTCTCTCCTGTCTGATTGTCGATTGAACGTCACTTCTTTGTAAGCAACAAGTGTTGTATAGTTGATTGTGGAGCAGGAACGACCGCGATACAACCGTCAAAGTCGCCGAAATATCGCTTAGACGACACTCTTTGGATTTTGTCGCTTAATTAAGGAGAGAACGATGATGCCGACTTCCCCGGACAAGATCGATCCGCGCATTTTGCGTACGCAAAAACTGATTATTCAAGCTTTTCACAAACTTACTCTGGCCAAAGATTTCAAAGATATTACCGTCAAAGACATTACAGATGAAGCCACGATTAACCGTGCGACGTTTTATGCCCATTTCGCGGATAAGTACGAACTGATGGAGGAATCCATCCTGCGCATGATTTCCGAACGGATAGGCGGGGAATTGAAGCGCTTCGAACACCTGGGAAAAGAAACGGTGGCGGATGTTTTTCTGCTGATTGTCAAGTTTCAATCCGATTACGAAAGCAGACTTACTTCCCAGTGCAAAAGAAGCAGCCAATCGTTCGCTTACGTATTCGAATCCGCGATCAAATCGGAGCTGGAAAAGCTTTTTCGACGTCTTTTTCAAAGCAAAGATCCGGGGTTAAGCCCGAGTTCGGTCCGAATCGGAGCCGCCTTATTAAGTTCCAGCCTCTACGGAGCGACGCTGGATTGGAAAAACGAAGACCTGTCCGCAGAGCAGTATATCCGCTATGCGATTCCTTATCTGTCCGGCGAATATTTTTCGTGAGTCAGCCATAAAAAGCCGGCGCTGCGCCGGGAAAGGATGATTACATGCTTCAACTCCAACAAATCTCTAAAAGGTATACGACCGGGGACTTCACGCAGACTGCGCTGGACGGAGTCAGTTTGTCGTTTCGCCAAAGCGAGTTCGTCGCTATACTCGGTCCGAGCGGTTCGGGGAAAACGACCTGTCTGAATCTGATCGGGGGCTTGGATCGCTATGATGAAGGGGATTTGTTCATCAACGGGCAATCGACCAAGCGCTTCAAAGATCGGGATTGGGATGCGTACCGGAACAATAGCGTCGGGTTTGTTTTTCAAAGTTATAATCTGATCTCGCATATGAGCATCGTCGGCAACGTGGAGATGGGCATGACGCTCAGCGGCGTAAGCGCATCGGTACGTCGCCGTAAAGCGGAGGAGGTATTGGAGCGCGTCGGTTTGAAAGATCATATGCACAAAAAGCCGGGTCAGCTCTCGGGCGGGCAGATGCAGCGCGTTGCGATCGCACGCGCGCTCGCAAACGACCCGGATATCATTCTCGCCGACGAGCCTACAGGCGCGTTGGATACGGGGACGAGTGCCCAGATTATGGACCTGATTCGGGAGATTGCAGGAGACAAGCTGGTCATTATGGTCACGCATAATCCGGAATTGGCCGAACGTTATGCGGACCGAATCGTGCAATTCCGCGATGGTCAGGTCGTCTCGGACAGCAATCCGCCGGAGCAGGTCGAAGCCTCGCCGGAATACCGGTTGAAAAAGACGGCGATGAGCTATCTAACCGCACTGAAGCTTTCGGGCCGGAATATCGCAACGAAAAAATGGCGTACGGCGTTGACCGCTTTTGCGTCCAGTATCGGAATTATCGGCATCGCATTGATCTTGTCGCTCTCGAACGGCTTCGACAAGCAAATCAGCAAATACGAATCCGGCGCTTTGTCGAACTTTCCGGTTACGATCAGTCGCACGGCAGCGAATATCGACTTCACCGAGCCGCCGCCGGGCACGCCGGGCGGGGCAGAGGTCGAGCTTCCGGAATTTCCGCAGGAATCCGAGGTCTATCCTTACGATCCGACGCTGAATACGGTGCTGCATGCCAATACTATCACCGAAGCTTACCTGGATTATTTAAATGAGATTGATCCGTCTTTGCTTGACGGTATTTCTTATACGCGCGAAGCTAATCTAAATGTACTCAAGCAGACAGCGGACGGAAGCGTAACCGATGTCGACTTAGCCGAAGCAGGGTTTACCGCTTATCCGTCCAAGCCTGCGAGCGTATCGGGGAGTTACTTGGAGCAGGTCTATGATTTGCTGCAAGGCGAATTCCCTTCCGGGCCTACGGATCTGGTCATGGTCGTAGACGCATACAATCGGATCGATGCCTCGGCGTTGGAAGCGCTTGGCTTCGATTATGAGGCCGAGTCCGTTGACTTCAGCGATATCGTCGGCAAGACGTTCAAGCTGATTCCCAATGATCTTTTTTACCAAAGCAAGGGAGACGGTCTGTTCGAACGCGCGAGCGCATCGGATTTGAAAAGCATCTACGACGATTCGCAGGCGTTGACGTTAACCGTGTCGGGCATCATCCGGGAAAAACAGGATTCGCCGATGTCCACCATGGACGCCGGGATCGCGTATTCGGATGAATTGACCGAGCAATTCATTGCGGGAGCGCAAGCTTCCGAAGTCGTTCAAGCCCAGCAATCCAGCCCGACCTTGAACGTAGTGAGCGGACAAGCTTTCAGCCGAACCAGCCTTTTTTCCGCATTCGGCGGGATGAATTTCGGACCTCCGGGGATGGGCGGATCTTCGACGAGCAGCGCGATTGATCCGGCAGATGCGACCACGCAGCAGCAAGCCCTGTCCGCTCTCGGAGCTTCTTCCCAACCTGCGTCCATCTCTTTATATCCCAAAGACTTTAATGCCAAAGAGGATTTGACCGCCTATCTGGATGCCTGGAACGCAGGAAAGGAGACGGAGGATCAAGTCGTCTACACCGATCTTGCCGCAACCGTAACCAGCTTATCCAGCGGCATCATGAACGGCATTACTATCGTCCTGATTGCTTTCGCATCGATCTCTTTATTCGTTTCCCTCATCATGATCGGCATTATCACCTACATTTCCGTTCTGGAGCGGACCAAGGAAATCGGCGTGCTTCGAGCATTGGGCGCGCGCAAAAAAGACATTACCCGCGTCTTCAACGCCGAGACCTTCATCATCGGCGCCGCATCCGGCCTGCTCGGCATCACCATCGCCTATCTATTGACGCTTCCGATCAACGCCGTCCTCAAGTCGATGACCGACCTGTCCGGCGTAGCCGTGCTCAATCCGCTGCATGCTCTTGCGCTCGTCGTGCTCAGCGTGGCCTTGACGATGCTCGGCGGATTCATCCCGGCCAAATTCGCTTCACGCAAAGATCCGGTAGCCGCCCTGCGAAGCGAATAAAAGCTTATTCGTTCCATATCGATCCAACGTTTCACCCGCTCGCGCTTTGGGGAAATGGCAGTATAGCAAGACGGCTCAGCCGCTGCCATTTCCCCGAAGAGGAGGCCAAACACCATGAGAAAAATCATGCGCACTATCGGAACCATCGCCGCCGTAGTCACCACAGCCAAACAAGTCATCAACCTCGTCCAAAGTCTGCGCAAAAGACGTTAACATTTGCCTTCGAAAGTTACGTAGGCGGGGGAAGCGAGAAGACTGCGAGAGAAATCGCCAGCATAGGCTCCCGAAGTGCATTTCTTCAAAATGCTTCACAATCCGCTGTCTCACTCGGAAAAAGGATGGGATTTAACTAGGGCGTGTACGCAAACTCCGAAGGAAGCAGATTGGGCTGGATTTTTGTTCGCAGCAAGGAACTTTTCCGAAGGCGTGCCGGGGCACGTCGAGGGAAAGTGACGCAGAAGCGGTCAAAAAGGCAGTTCAAGATGCACGTCGTTGAGTTTGCGTACACGCCCTAAGGAATTTTCCGAGTTCAAAGGCGTCAACATGTGCTGAATGTTACCGCAGGTTTTCTTCGAAATCCTGTATTTCACTGAATTTCTCTCTCCGTCTTCTCGCTTCCAGCTACGTTTGATTTTCTTGGAACGTTATGTCTTTTCTTTTCAAGAAAGGCTACGAAATGCTCGCCCAGTTCGACCTGTCAAACCGTGAGGTTTTAGCCGATCGAGCTTACGACACGGATGCGATTCGGACTCTTTTAAGGGAACAAAACGCAATCGCTGTGATTCCCGGCAAGAAAAATCGCCGTGTGAAGCAGCCTTACGACCGCAGCGTTTATAAAGAACGGCACTTGGTCGAATGCTTTTTCAACAAAATGAAAAACTACCGACGCCTAGCGACTCGTTATGACAAGACAGCGAGCATGTTCAAGGCTTTTTTGGCTTTAATTTCGATTCGGATTTGGCTTAAATAGGTTTGCGTACACGCCCTAGTTCACGAAAATTTTCTATACATTTTTTCGCTTTCCGTTGCGCTAGAACTTTTTATAAAGGTAGAGTTTTCTTTGAAAGTTCGTAACGCATTGGAACTTGTACTTCCGGCGAGAGAGCCGAGCGGAGGGAGGAATTCAGTGTAGGAACGAAGTGTTCGCCTTTGCATTGGAGAAGCCTCCTTATGAAAATTCTAATCCGGCTTCCCAAATGCAACACGCGACCTAAAGCCTTTCGGAGAAAGGCACATCGAAAGCATAAGCTAACGAATTCCTCCCGTAGCGCCCGCCCTCGAACTTAAAAAGAACATGACCTCAAGCCCTTGTCGAAAGGGCTTTTTCTATTCCAAAAAAAGAAAGCGAAGAACGCTTGACATCATCATCAAAATGATTTATCTTTAATTCAAGAGATTTAAATTAAAAGATAATCGCATCAAGGAGGTGAGTTCAAATGACGGAACATGAAGATAAACAACAGGCTGATCCGCATGCCTCGTCAACAGCGGAAGAAGCAGCCTCGCTCAAGCTTTTCGTCGTCCTTTCCAAAGCCTACAAAAACATCATGGATCGCGCAGTGAAAGACATGAAGCGGCACGGCTTGTCGCCGTCCGAATTCACCATCCTTGAGGTGCTGTACAATAAAGGACGGTTTCCGCTTCAACAGATCGGCGAGAAGATCCTGATCACGAGCGGCAGCGTCACTTATAACATCGACAAGTTGGAGAAGCGCGAGCTGCTGCGGCGGGTACCGAGTCCGAGCGACCGTCGCGTCATCTATGCAGAGATCACGGATCAAGGGCGGGAATTATTCGACGTAATCTTTCCGCAGCATGCGGCAGAGGTGCATCAGATTATGAACGGTTTGAGCGCAGAGGAAACCGAGATGGCTTCGACGCTGCTCAAGAAGCTGGGCAAAGGGGCGGAACGCGGGTAGCGTTTCGCTTTACCGGAAAAACAAGTTTTCTTCAGGCCTAATATCTTTAAATTAAGAATTTTAAAAATAAATAATATCAATCAAAGGAGAGATTATCATGAGTTTGCAAACCGCAGGCATCCACCATATCACCGCTTTCGCAGGAGACCCTCAAGCCAACGTCGATTTTTACGCAGGGGTTCTGGGACTTCGCATGGTGAAAAAAACAATCAACTTCGACGCTCCCGACGTGTATCACCTGTACTTCGGCAATGAAGAAGGCGCACCGGGCACCGTCATCACGTTCTTCCCGTTCCCCGGAGCGCGCAGAGGCCGGATCGGCGGCGGACAGGTCGGTTTTACGACTTACGTCATTCCGCAAGGATCTTCGGCATTCTGGAAAGAGCGTCTGCACGGCTTCGGCATCTCGGTCGTTGAAGCAGATCGCTTCGGCGAACATTATCTGCAATTCAAAGACAACGAAGGCTTGCAGCTCGAGTTGGTTGAACGCGCGGAAGGCGCGGCATCGACCTGGTCGTTCGCCGGCGTTCCGGCGGAAATGGCCATCAAAGGCTTCGGCGGGGCAGTCTTGTACAGCGTGAATCCGGAGCGTACGGCTTTTGTGCTGGAATCGGTCATGGGCATGGAAAAAATCGGCGAATTCGCAGGCTTTGCCCGCTTCCGCGCGACAGGCGACTTGGGCAATCTGATCGACCTGCCGATGACGGCCGTTCCTCGCGGAGCAGGCGGCGCGGGAACCGTGCACCATATCGCTTGGCGCGCCAAAGACTTCGAGGAGCACGAAATGTGGCGCGGTATCGTGAACGGCGGAGGTTTCCAACCGACTCCGGTCATCGACCGCCAGTATTTCCATGCGGTATACTTCCGGGAGGAAGGCGGAATTCTGTTCGAGATCGCGACCGATCCTCCGGGCTTCGCCGTAGACGAGGAAATGGAAGCTTTGGGCGAACAATTGATGCTGCCCGCTTGGTACGAAGAACGCCGTCCGCAGATCGAACAAGGCCTGATGCCGATCACCGTAAGAGACCCGAAAAACGTAAACCTGTAATCGAGAGGAGACGATAATCATGAAACATATTTTCCAAAAAGGAACGAACGAAGCCTTGCCGACGGTAGTGGTCTTTCACGGAACGGGCGGTACCGAAAACGACTTGATTCCGCTCGCCGAGATGGTTGCGCCGGGAGCTTCGATCCTGTCGCTCCGCGGCAGCGTATCCGAGAACGGCATGTCGCGCTTCTTCCGCCGGTTGGCGGAAGGAGTATTCGACGAAGAAGATTTGGTCTTCCGCACGAACGAGATCCGCGATTTTCTGAACGAAGCGGCCGTGCAATACGGTTTCGATGCTTCGAATCTGGTGGCGCTCGGCTATTCCAACGGAGCGAACATCGCGACGAGCCTGATGTTCCACTTCGAAGGTGCTTTCAAAGGAGCGATACTGCATCACCCGATGGTGCCGATGCGCGGGCTGGAACTGCCGGATCTAAACGGCGTGCAGGTATTCGTAGGCGCAGGCCGCAACGACGGAATGGTACCGGCGGCGAATACGGAGGAATTGATCGAGCTATTGGAAGGCGCTGGCGCTGCGGTAAAAGCGAACTGGGAGCATTTCGGGCACCAGTTGACGCGGACCGAAGCGGAAGGGGCACACCGATGGTTTGGGGAACACTTCCTGGGATAAGGTGTTGCGGGTAGTTCCTATTCGAGAAGGCGAAGTTGGGGCGGCTGCGGGAGAAATTCGTTCGAGCCGTTGTCTCAGAAAGAAAGCTTTCAGCTTTCCTTCTTCAAAGGCGTCTCTCACTAAATTTCTCCCTCCGCCTAGGCTTCGCCGGAATAGGAATGCGCAAAAAGAACTCATCTTCGGATGGGTTCTTTTTTTGTAGGAAGAGAGAAAGACATTGGAATCTTGCTGCTGGGGGGAGTGGACGGTAAACTAGGAGGAAAGGGTTCGAAGGATTGCGGAAGGAGAGGAACCGGGTGGAGCATACGGAGATATCGGAGTGGGAACAACTTAGGAATATACAGAAAGAAGAGAAGATGCGGCAGCTTCTGGAGAAGCTGCCGGACGGGTTCGGGTTTAAAGCGATCAACACGTTCGGGCGATGGGGGCGAAGGCTGGAAACCGGGATATTTGTCTTCGAAGGGCGGTTTTCGTTGTGTTGACCGACTTTTTGCGGCAAAGAGATCCCGAATGTTTGAAACGACGCGGCGCTTGGTGGAAAACCGTACTGGAGCCAATCAATGGCGGATTGATTTAGCGCAGTCGGCGAAGAGGTTGTCATGTTCGCATACGGAAACGGAGGGGCTTTTTTTGACTACATACGACTTTACGGAGATCGACCGCGCGATCGAGCAGGGCGAAACCGAGTTTATTGAGATACTGCAAAAGCTGCTCCGCCAAAAAAGCATCAGCCATACCGGCGAAGGCATGGAAGAATGCGCGGAAGCGGTGCGTCTGCTGCTTGAGCAGGAAGGCTTCCGAACAACGGTGTACCGTCCGGGCGCGTATCCGATCGTGTACGGAGAGATCGCGGCTTCCGGGCAAGCGGTCGACGCGCCGACGGTGCTGCTATACGGACACTACGATGTGATGCCGCCGGACCCGCTGAACGAATGGAAATCCGATCCGTTCGAACCGCAAATCCGGGACGGCAAGATTTATGCGCGCGGAGCAGGCGATAACAAAGGCCAATTTTTGGCGCATGTTTTGGCGGTTCGGAATTACCTCAAGCTGCACGGCGGATTGCCGGTTACCCTCAAAATTCTGATCGAAGGCGAAGAAGAAACGGGCAGCCCGTCACTGGCGGATTTCGTGGCGAATCATCGCGAGCTGCTGAAGGCCGATCTGGTTTATACGTCCGACGGTCCCAAGCATGCAAGCGGCGCGCCGGTGGTACTGCTGGGCGTTCGCGGTGCTTTGTCGGCGCGTTTGACGTCGAAAGGAGCAGCTTGGGACAACCATTCCGGCAATAAAGGCAATATCGTGCCGAATCCGGTCTGGCCTCTGGTCGCTTTACTGCACGGCATGCGGTCCGACGACGGCACCGTGCAGATCGAAGGGTTTTATGACGGCATTCCCGAGGTGAGCGAAGCCGATGCGGAAGCGCTGCGGCGTTTGCCGTTCGATCTGGATGATTTGAAAAGGCAGGTGGGGCATGACGGCATCGATCTGGACGGGGAAACGTATTATCGGCGCTTGTCGCTGGAACCTACGTTCAACGTCTTCGGCCTGCACGCGGGAGGTCGGGATAAAGGGATCATTCCGGCTACGGCCGAAGCATATCTGGATGTTCGGTTGGTGTCCGGTCAGGACCCGCTCGATATGTATGCAAAGTTGGAACGCCATGTGAAAAAGCATGCGCCGGACATCGGCATCGAGCGCATCATGTCCGTGCCGCCGTCGAAAACGCCGATTGATCTGCCGATCATTCGCACCGTGATCGAGACCGTTACGGAAGCCTGCGCGCTGGAACCGGTCGTGCAGCCCGCAATGGGCGGAACGCTGCCGGACTACGTCTGGACCTCGGTATTAGGCGCGCCGTCCGTCATCGTTCCTTACGCGCCGTATGACGAAGCCAACCATTCGCCGAACGAAAACACGGGGATTGCCGACTTTTTGGAAGGGATTCGCTGCACCTATCATTTGATTCGCCGTTTGGCGGACTCGAGGTGCGGGGAATGAGAATAAGCGGAACTTTACTATTTTAGCGATAAAGGAAAGGACTGTTTATGGAAATTATTATTTTGATCGCCGTCGGGATGCTGGCCTCGTTATGCGGCGCTATCGCGGGTCTCGGCGGAGGCTTCATCATGGTCCCTATTCTGGCTCTGATGTACGTCATTCCGGTATCCGATATCTCCGGCACGTCGATGGCGGTATTGTTCGTCAGCGCCATCTCCAGCACGATCGCTTACGCGGGTCAAAAACGGATCGATTACCGAAGCGGATTGACGTTCGCCGTTGCCATGATTCCGGGTTCGATTCTCGGAGCTTGGACGACGGGAGTCATCGAAAATCGGGTATTCTTCGTATCGCTCGGCATCTTCCTGGTGCTGATGGCGATCTCGATCAACTTCAAACCGAAAAAGAGCCGCGACGGCTTTTTAAAACCGAACGTCAGCCGCAGCCTGCTCGATGCTTCGGGTCAGCGGCATGAATATTCGTTCAACATGACATTCGCCGCCGTAGTCGCCTTTTTCGTCGGCTTTCTGTCCAGTCTGTTCGGGATCGGCGGCGGATCGGTCATGGTGCCGACCATGATCCTGTTCCTGGCCTTCCCGCCGCATATCGCAACCGCCACCTCCATGTTCTCGATCCTGCTGTCCGCATTCGTCGGAACCGTCTCCCATGCGGTGCTGGGACACGTGATGTGGGACAAGTTCATTTGGTTGGCGATCGGGGCTTTGGCAGGCGGACAGATCGGCGCCCGCGTCGCATCCAAAATTCCCGCGATCGCTGTCGTTCGCGTTCTATCGGTATGTTTGCTGATCGCGGCTGTCCGATTGATGTTCAAAGGCTGAGCGTTCTTTCCGAACGAAGCGTACAATAATTTCTCCCGCAGCGTTCGGCGCTCTCGACCCGCCGAATAAGATCGAAGAAAAACCGGACAACCTGCTGTCCGGTTTTTCTTGATAACATACGAGCAACAAGCAAAGTAAAGCATAGGCGAAAGGGGCGAACCCATTGGCGCAAAAGGCGATTACATTGACGCTTGAACAGGCAAGATGCTTTTTATTCGATTATCATGGATTGTCGCATAAGTTCGATTCGGCAGGCAAAACAGGAATTTTGGAGTATATCCGCCGAGTCGGCTGCATTCAGTTCGATCCGTTGAACGTCGTGGGCACGAATCCCGAACTGGTGCTTCAATCGAGAATTTCGGATTTCAATCGTAACATGCTATGGGAATTACTTTACGAAGAAAGAAGCCTGGTCGATTATTGGGACAAAAATATGGCGATCTTCCCGATGGAGGACTGGCCGTTTTTCGAACGTCATCGCCGCAAACATCAAGCCTGGTTCCGGTCCAATCCGGCGGCAGCGACCGCGGCATTGGACGAGATCGCGCAGCGCGGCCCTTTATGTTCGGGAGATTTGCAATATAACGAAAAGGTCGATTGGGCGTGGGGGCCGACGAGACTGTCCCGCGCGGCGTTGGAAGGATCGTATTTCGCGGGCCGGTTGGTCGTGCATCATAAAACGTCCGGCCGCAAATACTACGAGTTGGCCGAGCGCATCGTGCCGGAGGAACTATATGGTTTGGAAGATCCTTTTTCCGATGATGCTTCTTATTATGAATGGTATCTCCTGCGTCGGATCGGCAGCGTAGGGCTGCTCTGGAATCGCCCGAGCGACGCATTGTTGATGACGGGAATCAAAGCTCCGCAGCGATTGGCCGCTTTTGCCGCTTTGATCGACCGAGGCGAAATTACGGAGGTGTCGGTAGAGGGGCTGGTCCATCCGTTGTATATTCGCGCAGGCGATATCCCGCTGTTGGAAGCATCATTGTCGGCCGGACCGCTAGAAGGGAAAGACGTAGAAACGGGACGTCCGATGCGGGCTTGCGTGTTGGCGCCGCTGGACAATTTGTTATGGGATCGAAAGTTGATTCGGGAATTGTTCGGTTTCGATTATCTTTGGGAGGTGTACAAACCGGCGGCCGAGCGCAGGTACGGTTACTACGTGCTTCCGGTTGCGGCCGACGGCCGATTCGTTGCCCGGTTCGAGCCGGAGAAGCAGCGCGGCACGGAGCCGCTTGTCATCAAGCAGTGGTGGTGGGAAGACGGGGGAACCGATTCGGAGATCCGCGCGAGCGTGGAGCGGGCGCTGCACCGGTTTGCGGCTTCGCTGGGGACGACGTTCGACGGAGCATTGCCGGTACCCGGGTAATCCCTATTTTTTGCTTTCCGTATTGACATTAACTCCTCCAACATCTAAACTTCTTTTGGATATGATAACGATTATCACTATTCGCAGATAAAGAATACAGACTTCAGGGGGATATCGGAATGATGAAAAAGAATTCGTATTGGGCAGCGGCGCTGCTGCTGCTTTTCGTGCTCGTACTGAGCGCTTGCGGCAATGCGCAAACGGAGTCAAGCGCTCCTGCGACGGAAACAACGGAAACTAGCGCGGAAGCGACGAATTCCGAACCGGCAGCGGCGGAAGAAACGGCATCGGGTACGGTAACGTACGAATCGGAAACCGGACCGGTGGAGGTTCCCGCCAATCCTTCGCGCATCGTCGCTTTGACGAATGCCCCGAACGTGCTGTCGCTCGGCGTAACTCCGGTAGGCGTCGATCAATGGACAGGGGAAAACCCGCTGTTTACCGATAAATTGAAAGACGTGGCGGTCGTAACCGAAGAACAACCCGAAACGGTAGCCGCTCAAGCTCCGGACCTGATTATCGCCGGCTCGACGACGAAGAATTTGGACCAACTCAGCAAAATCGCGCCGACGGTCGCATACACGTGGGGCAAACTGAATTATCTGGATCAGCAGGTCGAGATCGGCAAGCTGCTCGGCAAAGAAGCGGAAGCCCAAGCATGGGCGGACGACTTCTCGAAGCGCGCATCGGCGGTCGGCGAAAAGATCAAAGCGAAATACGGCGAAGACGTAACGGTATCCGTGATCGAAGTCGACGGAAAAAGCGCTTACGTCATGGGCGAAAGCTGGGCGCGCGGCACGGAAATCGTCTATCAGGCCATGGGACTGAAAATGCCGGAGAAAGTGAAAGAGGCGGTCTCGACGGAAGGCTACTACTCGCTGTCGCTCGAAGTGCTGCCGGAGTATATGGGCGATTTCGTTCTCGTGAGCCGCAAGCTGGACGCAAGCAACGAGATCGTCGGCTCCGATATCTGGAATCAGATTCCGGCTGTGAAAGAGGGACATGTGATCGAGTTCGAATCGAGAGCGTCTTCCTATAGCGATCCGACGACTTTGGAGAACCTGCTCGGTATTTTCGAAAAAGGATTTCTTGAAGACTCGAAGTAATCCGAATCGTTAGATAAACTTATATTCAAACGGAAAATGCCCGAGAGCATAAAGATTCGACTTGATCGAATCTCTGCGCTCCGGGCTTTTTACGTGCTTTGCACGGTTGGAGACCGTGATACATCGTGCAGGCCTAAGTTGACAGGGTCATCGCTTCCCGCGTATTCGCCGGATTTTGCGGCTGAGGAGGATGTACATCTTCCGGAATCGGACAGACATAAGGTTCTCCCGCCAGTTGAAGCGCCAGATCCTGCTTGGCGGCTGCAATCAGCTGCGGATCAAGCAAAGCTTCGATCGCGGTAGCCGCCATTGCTTTTCCGGCATACAACATCGCTTTGTGCGCATGAGGAGATTGCCCCTGAGCAACGGCTTGCCAGGAATGCCCGGGCGTCGAGAAGGCCCAAGTCGCGGTCGTGCATTGGATCGTCGGAACAAGCCAGCTCACATCGCCGACATCCGTGGAAGCGGACATCGGCATGCTGCCTTCGATCAGGGGAGCAAGTTCCGGCAGAAGAGGATTTTCCCGCAAAGCCGCTGCTTTTTCCCGACTCGTCCGACTGGCCGCAGACTGTTTATCCGGTTCCGGAATCGAAGCGAAAATACGCTGCGCGAACGCAATGTCTTCAGCGGAAGGCACCGGCGGAGCAATCTCCTCCATATGGCGATGCATCACGCGTTCCAACGTCGGATTCGGAATCAGGTCGGACGTCGCTCCGGTAACGAAAAATTCCATTCGAGTTCCGCTCATCAAAGCCGCGCCGCGAGCGACGTCTTTCACGCGCTCGAACAATTCGCGCACCTGCGCCGATTTCGGTGCCCGAATGGAATACAGTACTTCCGCTTCGGACTGAACCACGTTGGGTGCACTCCCGCCTGTATTCAGCACGGCATAATGAATACGCGCCTGATCGATCATATGCTCCCGCATATAGTTCACGCCGACGCTCATCAGCTCGACCGCGTCCAGCGAGCTTCGACCCAAATGAGGTTCAGCCGCGGCATGCGTGCTTTTTCCTAAAAAGCGAAAACGCACCGTCGTCGTTGCCAGCGAAGTGACCTGCATAATCGCATTGCTCGTACCCGGATGCCACGTGATCGCCGTATCCACGTCGTCGAACAATCCTTTTCGCGCCATAAAAGTCTTGCCCGCGCCGCTTTCCTCGGCCGGACAACCGTAGAAGCGCACCGTGCCCGGAACTTTATTCGCGATCAGATAATCCTTAACCGCAACCGCAGCAGCCAATGCCCCCGTGCCGAGCAGATTATGCCCGCATCCATGCCCGTGCCCGCCCGCAGCGACCGGATCAAAGTTATCTAATCCGGCCTGCTGACTCAATCCGGCTAACGCATCATATTCACCAAGCAGTGCAATCACCGGCTTGCCGCTTCCGAAGCTGGCGACAAATGCCGTTTGAATCCCCGCCGCCTGCCGCTCCACCGAAAAACCTTCCTGTTCCAACACCCGACTGAGCAGCTCCGCCGACTCAAACTCCTCATACCGAATCTCCGCGAACTCCCACACCCGATCACTGGCATCCGTGAACACTTTCTTTTTCCGTTCCACCAATTCCGATACCGTTTCCGCGAGACGCATATGCAACACCTACTTTCTTGGAATAAGGACCGAAGCCCGGTTGGATGTACAAAATACAGCGAGCGAAGCGCAAGCGGAGGGAGAATTCAGTGAAAGACGCCTTTGAACCGGGAAACATTCCACTAAATATCTAATCGAATTTTCCCGGTGAGACAGCGTCTTGAACGAATTTCTCCCGCAGCCTTTAGCCTTCAGCGAATAGGATTTTCACAGCCGACCGAGGGGCTGAGATCCTTATTCGCTCTTCTCCCACAGATACACATTGTTCAACATATCCGGACCGACTTTGCCGGTCAGGCTGTTCGACTGCGCGGACATCAAATTATCGACATACATCGCGAATTGAGGGACGTTTTCGTGAAAATATTGTTGGACTTGGTTATATGCTTCTTTGCGCGCCGCCGTATCGGTTTCTTTGGCGCCTTTTTCGATCAAGGCGGTCAATTCCGGATCGTCGATTCCGGTGAAGTTCATTGCGCTGGCCGGCGTGAAGTAATTGAAAACGGAACTTGGATCGGCGGTGTACGGGATGGTGACGACGCCGACTTCATAATCGTTGGAGACCAGCTTTTGCAGCAGGGTAGGGAAGTCGAACTTTTGGATTTCGACTTGCAGACCGATCGCTTTCCAGTCGGCGGCGACCAGTTCGGAAGCTTGCTCGCGGACTTTGTTGCCGACCGGGATCGAGAAGTGGATCACTTGGCCGAAGTCCCATCCGGCTTCTTCAAGCAATTTTTTCGCCGCATCCGGGTCGTAAGCGTACGGTTCGATACTGCTGTTGTAGAACGGGTGCGTGCTCGGCAGCATGTTATCGACGATCTCGCCGTTGCCTTTGAGCAGTTTGTCGACGATTTGCGGACGATTGACGGCCATTTCTAGCGCTTGGCGTACCTTCGGATCGGTCATTTTTTGCACGTTGAACATGACGGAGACCGGCGTGCTGATCGGCGAGAACGAAGACGTCACGTTGGTCATGTTCGACACTTTTTCGAAATCTTCGACCGGAATGAGTCCTGTGCGATCCATGTTCGCGTCTACCTCGCCGGTCTGAAGCTGCGCGACCATGTTCGGTGCCGTGAGGATCTTGACGTACAGTTCGGCCAGTTTCGGCGCGCCCAAGTAGTAGCTTTCATTGGCTTTGTATTGCACGTATTGGTCTTTCGCGAATTTCACGAAGCTGAACTGACCGATCGAGACGGTCGGGTTTTGCATGTACGGACTTTTGTCGAGATCCGCCGGAGCGGTATCCTTCAGCACATGCCGGGGCAGGAAACGGACTTTGCCGCTGAAGTTGTCGTTGAAATAAGTGATCTCGACCGGATATTTGGTGGTGATCGTAAACGTCTTGTCGTCGACCGCGGCGAAGCCGGATATTGCGGTCTGACCTTCCTCAAGCTTGCCGGAGTCATTCAAACCTTCGATGAAAGAGAGATTGATGTTGGTGGTTACGGCCGGAGCGGCGATCATGCCCAACGTGTATTCGACGTCTTCGGACGTGAAGTCGGTGCCGTCGTTCCAAACGGCTTTGTCTTGCAGATGAATCGTAAACGTCTGATTGTCTTCCGTCTCGATCGATTCCGCCAGCCTTGGATCGAATTCCAACTTGTCGTTCACCACCATCAAGCTGTCGTTCATGATCGAAATGGCTTGGGTCGAAGCGGTATCGTTGGGATTGATCGGATTAAGCGTCGTCGGCGGGTTAACGATCCCGATTACCGCCGTACCGCTGCCCGACGAGGAAGACGACGCTTCGGTCGCGGCGGCTTCGTTCGTGGTCGTATACCCGCTGCCTCCGCAGGCCGAAAGGGTCAGGGCAAAGGCTGCGGTGAGCAGCAGTCCCGTCCATCTTTTTTTGTTGTTCGTCATCAAATAGACCCCCTGTGAAAGTTCGGATGTAAAACGTCAGGCTAAGCTTGGGTTATGCGAAGTTGTACGATATGCGCGATCTTATTGCTTCGGATCAAGCGCGTCTCTCAGTCCGTCGCCGACGAAATTAATCGCCAGCACCGTCAGCAGAATGGCCATGCCGGCAGGCAGCCACAACCAAGGTTGACCGCTCAGCACGGAGATGGATTGGGCTTCGCTGAGCATATTGCCCCAGCTTGCGGTCGGCGGCTGCACGCCCATGCCGAGGAAGCTGAGTCCCGATTCGGTCAAGATCGCGGAAGCGACGCCGAACGTGGCATTGACGATGATCGGAGCCAATGCGCCGGGGAAAATATGCTGCCGGATAATGCGCGGCGTCTTCAACCCGAGCGAGACGGCGGCCCGAACATGGTCAGCCTGCTTAAGCGATAGCACGCTGCCGCGTACCAATCTCGCGATGCTCGGCCAAGAGAATAAAGCCAACACCGCAATGATGGTGAAAAGACTCGGCCCGACGACGCTGACTACGACGAGAATGACCATCATGAACGGAAAAGCCATGAACATGTCGGTAATCCGCATCACTAACGTATCGATCCAGCCGCCGTAATAAGCGGACAGCAATCCGACAACCGTGCCGAAAGCCACGTAGATGGCAACCGTCGCAAAGCCGACAAGGAGGGAGACTTGTGCTGCCGAAATCAACCGGCTGAGCACATCGCGTCCGATCTGATCCGTGCCGAGCCAATGTGCCGAACTCGGCGGAGCGGAGAAGTCGCCCGTCACCTGATCCGGCGGGTAAGGCTGGAGCAAAGGGGCGAACAATCCGACCGCGAACAGCAGAATGCAGAAGATCAATCCGGCCACGGCCATCTTGTTTTTTGAGAAACGGCGGGAAACTTGACGAAACCGGCTTTCCGAGTGTTCGATCTGTACGTTTGCCGGAGTTTGCACGTTTGCGGAAGACAGTGCCTGAAGCTTGGTTGAAGACATGGATGTCACCTCCTGAAATTGGGTGGAAAGCGTGAACAATGATGACGGACGAAAAGGCGGCGAGACAGTCGATTGTTAAGCATCAAGCCGGACTTAACCGACCTTGATACGAGGATCGGCTGCGGAATACAGAATATCCGTCAGCAGGTTGGCACCCAGCACGGCGATTGCGGCAATCAGATTGAGTGCCATAATCGTCGGATAATCGCGCGACATCATCGACTGGAGCGTCAACTGGCCGATGCCCGGCCACTGGAAGATCTGCTCCGTAATAATCGCGCCGCCCAGCAGAATGGGAATTTCCAGGCCGACGACGGTAATCACCGGCAGCAGCGCGTTGCGCAGGGCGTGCTTGTTGGTCACCCAAAATTCATGCACGCCTTTCGAACGGGCCGTGCGCAGATAATCCTGCTTGAGCACCTCCAGCATGCTGGCGCGAACATAGCGGACCTTGCGTCCGGCAATTCCGGTCGCAAGAACGATTGCGGGCAGGATCATATGCAGTATCCGATCTCCGAATCCGCCGTCCCCTCCGAGCTTCTGCATACCGCCCGTCGGCAGGATGCCGAGGTTGACGGCGAAGATGTAGATCAAAGCAAGCCCGAGGAAGAAATTCGGAATCGACGTGCCGATAAACGAAAGTCCCGTAACGAGATAATCGATCTTGGTGTTTTGTTTCAACGCGCTGATAATGCCGAGAGGCACGGCGATCAGCAGCGCAAGCACCAGAGCGGCGAGTCCGAGCGTGACGGTCGGCATGATCCGTTCGCCGACGAGCCGGGCCACAGGAGCGTAAGAACTCATCGAGTAACCGAGGTCTCCGGTAAGCAGCGTGCCGAGCCACTTGATGTACTGGACAAATAGCGGATCATTCAGGCCCAACGCTTCTTTTTTGGCTTCGGCGATCTCCGGCGACATATTCGGATCGATGTACATGTCGACCGGGTTGCCGGGAGCCATGTTGACGATGATAAAGTTAATGATCGTGATCCCGAGCAGCACCGGAATAAAAATCAGCAGCCGCCGCGCAATATAAGTCACCATGCGAAATCCCTCCTTTTGATTAGGCGTCAAGCACGTCCGATGCCGGCGAAACAGGTTTATTCAAAACGCGAAATGGCACGCTGCTGCGTGTCCGCTTGCATCTGCGGCAAGCGGCGGTTCTTCCTGACGACAAAGCTCCTGGGCAAACGGGCAGCGCGTATGGAAGCGACAGCCGGACGGAGGATTGGCCGGGGAAGGAACATCCCCTTGTACCACGATCTTTTCCCTTCCTCTCAAGCGAGGATTCGGAACCGGATAAGCATTCAATAATACCCGGGTATACGGATGCTTCGGATTGCGGAAAATGTCTTCTTTCGTTCCGATCTCGACCACCTTGCCGAGATACATGACCGCGATTCGCGTACTGATGTACTTGACCGCGCCCAGGCCGTGCGCGATGAACAAATAGGTCAGGCCCAGATCCTTTTGCAGTTGTTTGAGCAGGTTGAGAACCTGAGCCTGAATCGATACGTCCAGCGCGGATACCGGTTCGTCGCAGACGATAAACTTGGGGTTCAACGACAGCGCGCGCGCAATGCCGATCCGCTGCCGCTGTCCGCCGGAGAATTCATGCGCGTAGCGGTCTTTGTAGGAGCGGGGAATTCCTACGGCGTCCAGCAAGCGATCCACCTCGGCTTCCGCCGTGGCAGCGGTCGCTTTGCCATGGGCGAGCATCGGTTCTTTCAAAATATCCCGTACGCGCATCCAAGGATTAAGCGAGGAAAAAGGGTCCTGAAAAATCATTTGCATCTCGGTTCGAAGCGGTCGCATTTTCGAGATCGAGTAGCGGGTGATGTCTTCGCCCCGATAGCTGATCTGTCCGCCCGTCGACTCCTCCAGTCTCAGAATCGTGCGTCCGATCGTCGATTTTCCGCAGCCGGATTCGCCGACTAGCCCCAATGTTTCGCCTTCGCGAATATCCAGGCTGACGCCGTCGACGGCTTTCACATGGCCTTTGACCCGTCCCAGCAAACCTTTGCGAATCGGATAATAGGTGGTCAGTCCGTCCAAGCGCAGCAGAGTATCGGCCGTATCCGGTCTAACGGCGGCCATGGGCATTTCTTCAAATTCAATCATGTCGTCACTCCTTTCGCGGACGAAACCGGCACTGGACTCGCTGCTTCCGAATCCCCTTGAGCCACCCAGCAGCGAACGCGATGTCCTTCGCCCAAGTCGAGCAGCGGCGGCGCTTCGGCGCAGCATTTCTCGGTCGCGAGCGGGCAGCGGGTATGAAAGCGGCAGCCGGGAGGCATGTTTTGCAGCGGAGGCACGGTGCCCGGAATCGAGGCCAACGTCTCTTCGTCATCTCCGTCGAGGTGAGGGATCGAGCCCATAAGGCCCGTCGTGTACGGATGCAGCGGTTTGTCGAATAAAGTGAATACGTCCGCTTCTTCCACGACCTGTCCCGCGTACATGACGATGACCCGATCCGCCATCTCCGCCACGACGCCCAGATCGTGAGTGATCAGCATGATCGCCGTACCGGTTTCTTCCCGCAACTTTTTCATCAGATCCAGAATTTGTGCTTGGATGGTCACGTCGAGCGCGGTGGTCGGCTCGTCGGCGATCAGCAGTTTGGGTTCGCAGGCTAACGCGATGGCGATCATCACCCGCTGACGCATGCCGCCGGACAGCTTATGCGGATATTCATCCATGATTTCTTCCGGGCGCGAAATGCCGACTTTGCGCAGCATATCGATCGCGTGGTTGCGTGCCGTTTTTCCTTTTACATTCAGATGCAGCATGATCGATTCGACCAGTTGACTGCCTATGGTGAACACCGGGTTGAGCGACGTCATCGGGTCTTGAAAGATCATCGATACTTCGCTGCCTCGGATCTGACGCATGGCCGATTCGGCCAACCCCGTGATATTGCGTCCGTTCAGTCGAATCTCGCCTTTGCGGATCGAGCCGGTCTTGCCGAGCAGCCGCATGATGGAGAGCGAAGTGACGCTTTTGCCGCAGCCCGATTCGCCGACGATTCCGAGCGTCTCGCCTGCCTTGAGTCGGAAGCTGACGCCGTCGACCGAAGTCACTTCCCCGCGTTCCGTGCGAAACACCGTTTCGATTCCATCCACTTCGAGCAAATCGTTCATCGCGCCTGGCTCCTCTCTTATGTCAGGATAGCTTTCGTTGATGTCCTCATTGTAAGGAGAAGCTCTATTTTCTGAAAGTAACTTAGATTGGTTTTTGGGTCCTGGTTTGCAGAGAAAGTAGAGTTTAATGTGGAAAAAGTGTCATTACTTACGCAAGGGGCGTTTTTTTTATGCTTTAACGTTGCAGCGTAAGCGGCTATAATCGACGTAAAGCGTCATGGAACGACAAAGGAAGGAGAGTACGGTGTGAAGAAAGTTTACAGGACCTTTTTTGTTCGCAACCTTTCGTCCTTCATGCTGCCTGTCCTCATTCCGTTAATTATGCTGGGCGGATTATCGATCGCGATCATTCAGCGGTATGTGGGCATCGAGGCGCAGACGGCTAATCAAAATGTACTGGACCGCATGCAAGGGAATGTGGAGCTGTTGTTTGAAGAGTTGGATACGCTGCATATGCATGCGGTCTCCAGCGCGCTCGAATTCGATCGGCTGCGGAATATGTTGAATGAGCCGCTGCCGAGCGCCGAAGATTATCGGGAGTTGGCTTCATTCAAAAACTTCATCGACTCTCCGGCCATCGCCAGACCTTATATCGAATCGATCTATGTTTACGTGGAAAATGATCGCGGCCGCTTTATCTCTTCCACGACCGGAGGAACGATGGCGTTCGACGACACCTATGACGCGGAGTGGTACGGAAGTTATGCGGCTCATCGCGATACGGGCAAGGATAAGCAGTGGAGCGAGCCGCGTTCCTTCGACAAATACGGGTTGGCTACGTTTCGTACGGACGTCATTTCGTTGTATCAGATGCTCGATATTGAAGGGAAAAATGACGCCGTGATCGTTTTGAACGTGCGACTCGACTATTTGAAGGAACAGCTTTCGTTGATGCCGACTTCCTCCGACCAGCATCTGCTGATCACTGATTTGCAGCGTCAGGTGATCGTTCGCGGCGACGAGCCGAATCCGCCTTCCTTTACGCCTCGAACCTTGTTCGATCCGATGCGTCCCGAACGTTTGTATGGAGAAGCCGCGCTGGGATATGAGGTGTTGGAACTGCAATCGCCGCAGTACGGTCTGCATTTCGTGTCGGTCACGCCGAAGGCGGCTTTATACGAACTGCCGATTCGGCTTGCGTTATATACGGGAATCGCCGCTCTGCTATCCATCTTGGCTGCGGTCGCGGTGAGTTTGATTTTTGCCCGGCGCAACGTTCGCAATATTCGGCATATCGTGGATATGCTGCACGATGCCGAACAAGGAACCGAGCCGGCCGCGCGAGCGGGGAAAAACGACGTTAACGCTTATATCGTGCAGCAGATCCTGGCGAATTTTTTGGAGAAAAAGTATTTGAAAACGCAGCTTGCCCGACGTAAAGCAGTCAATGAGCTGATGGAGCTGAGCGCCCTGCAATCGCAGTTGAATCCGCATTTTCTGCTCAATACGCTGGAGACCGTAAAATGGAAAGCGGCGGCGCTGGCGGGCGGCATGGATAATGAACTGACACAGATGATCGAGCAGCTCGGCGAGATTTTGAAAGGCGCGTTGGATCTGGAAGAAAAAGAAGTCACGATCGAGGAGGAAATTCGCTATACCGAATCTTATCTGGCCATTCAGCGCATGCGAAGCGGCGAAGCTTTTGACGTGGTTTGGGACTGCCGTGCTCAAGGGGCCGAGATTCGGATCTTGAAGCTGTTGTTACAGCCTTTGGTCGAAAATAGTCTGATCCACGGCCTTCGCGGGCAGCAAGGCGGCGTTATTAAAATCAAACTTTACGAGAGTAGAGGGATGCTTCGTTTATCCGTGTTCGATAACGGCCGCGGAATGACGCCTCGACGGCTTCAGGAACTGCAAAGCAAACTAGAAGGTCCTTTCGGGCAGTCTGCGCATATCGGCGTATCCAATACCCATAAAAGATTAAAGCTTGCTTACGGAAAAAAATACGGACTCCGGATCTATAGCCGCGAAGGAAAAGGAACGCTGGTGCAAATCGTTATCCCTCTGGCACAGGTTAAAAAGGCAGGAGGAATAACTGGAAATTCAAATCACAGTGAAAGATTCGTGTAATATTTTCTGTAATTTTCTTGGTTGTAGAATCGTTAACTGTGTTATATAATCGATCAAAAAAAGGAGGTTGGTGCATGTATAAGCTGCTGATTGCGGACGACGAAGCGGAAATCAGACATGGATTGGGAAATTACTTCCCGTGGAGCGAAATGGGATTCGAAGTGGACGGATTTGCGCAAAACGGGCTCGAAGCGCTGGAATATATCGGCTGCCACTCCGTCGACGTTCTGCTGTGCGACGTGATGATGCCGGTCATGACCGGTATTGAGGTGGCCGAATACTTGCATAGACAAAAGACCTCTCCGCGCATCGTGTTTCTGAGCGCGCATCGGGATTTCGACGCGGCCTGCCGCGCGATGGAATTCGGGGTGCGCAGTTATATTCTGAAGCCGACGCGGTATCAGGAGCTGAAGGATATTTTCACGGCGCTGAAAGAAGCAATGGATCAGGAAGCGCAAACCGCCTTGGTATCGGAACCCGAGCAAACGAGCAGACCCTTATTTCCGCTGCAAGAAGGGGCTTCCGATCCGATCATCCTGCGCATCATGAAATACATCGAGGAAGATTGCTCGGAAGCGACGCTGGAAGGATCGGCGTTGGCCGTACGCATGAATCCCACTTATGTGAGCAAATATTTCAAACAGAAGACGGGTATTAATTTCTCGGAATACCTCAATGACGTGCGGATGTCCAAAGCGGCGGGAATGTTGGAAGCAAGCGGCTGTCGGACATACGAGGTCAGCGAAGCGGTAGGGTATCAGAATCCAAAAAACTTTACCCGTTCGTTCAAGCGCCGATTCGGGAAAACGCCGCGGGAATTCAGGCAAGGGCTGGGGCTGTAGAGGAACGTTAGAAGATCGGAGTTCGGTAAACGCGCCTTAAGCTGTCGAGAAGTTCTCGGCAGCTTTTTGGCATGAAGATTTTTCGCGGAAGCATGAATTTTATGAAGGAATAAGAAACTTTGCGATCAAATTCTACTTTTTGTATGTGAAGAAGGTATAATCAAAAATTGGGAACCGGTAACTTGCTTGAATTCAAACGACGTACGCGAGTTCGTCCGATTGAAGCAAGCTGCCGATTTGAAAAAATGAAATGATTAGAGGAGTGGGACAAATGGGGAAAAAGATCGCCAAATGGGCAGGGGTTGCTCTGGCGACCGTGTTGACGGCAAATGTGCTAGGGAGCGGATCGGCTGGAGCAGAAGGGGGTTCTGCGAATCCGTTCCGGGATATTCAATCCGATCATTGGGCAGCCGGCGGCATCAACAAGGGGGTAGCCAAAGGTTATGTCGCAGGCTATACGAACGGCACCTTTAAACCGGATGTGAACGTCACGCGGGCCGAATTCGTCAAAATGGTCGTATCGGCGCTGAATCTGCAAATAGAGTCGCAGTCGGACAAATGGTATACGCCTTATGTAGCGGCTGCCGGCGAACAAGGTTTGTATAAGACGGACGACTTCGCGAATACGGAAACCAACTGGAACAAGACGCTCACCCGCGAAGAAATGGCACGGATCGCAAGCCGGGCAATCGGCCAAAAAGAAAACGAAAAAGAACACCCCTGGATGTACATCCCGGAAGGCAAGTGGATGTATACCGCGACAAAGAACGGACTCATGACCGGAGTAGGCAGAGGAGAGATCGCGCCGGACAGAGCCACGACGAGAGCGCAAGCGGTCGTCGTCATCGAGCGGATTTTGGCGGCGAACGCCGGAGAACAATTGCCGGTCGACAAATACGCGGTCAGCAGTGCCGAAGTATATTGGCACGGAACGAATATTTTCACGGTGATGCCGGAAGTGTTTTACGCGCCGGAGAAATGGATCGGAAGCAATGGAAAAAACGAGTCTGCGGACTTTTGGAACGAGAAAAAAATGACGGTCAAATCGAGAGACGGACTATATGAAGGGAAGTTGGATATGTTGATCGCGATCGATCTTGCCGACCCTAATGATCCGAATTTGAAATTGCTTCCGCCGATCAAAGAACTGAAGTGGGACAATAACGTCGGCAATCAAAACATGAACGATCTTCCCGTTTCCAAGCAGATGAATAGCTATATTTTGTATTACAAAACAAGAACGATATCCAATAAAAGACCGGAAGTTTATTCCACTCATTTCCCTCCGCATTTCGAAATTAGTGGATTTAATAGTCCTAATCGGGATGATTTTTATAAGAAAGGAATACTGAACACCATAACTCGCGTATATCACAAAGAACTTTTTGATACCACGGCTTGGATTCTTCCCAAAAAAGGTTATGTGAGATCGAGTTCGATTTCGATCGGGGTTCGAACGCCGACCGGAGGTAATTACGGATACTTGGTTAGTGACGTGTTAGAGTTCAGGTATCCGCAATCGACCGGCGAATAAGCGAAAAGAAAGAATCAAAACGAGCTTTTTTTCAATGAAAAAAAGTCGGATTCCTTGGGAACCCGACTTTTTTGCGCAACTTGAAATTTTATACCGAAGCCGTCTCAACCGTCGTGGCTTCCACCCTAGCATTCAATCGCCCATCCACGATCGCCAGAAACGCTTTGGCCGACATCATCAGCGCACGTTCGTCGAAATCGAACTTCGGATGATGATGCGGGAAGTTTTCCTTGTCTTCGAAAGCCGCGCCGACCATCAGGAAGCTTCCCGGTTTTTCCTGAAGATAGTACGAGAAGTCCTCGCCGCCCATCATCGCCGGAAGCTCGACCAGCTTGGCGATGCCGCTGTCGGTCAAGATGCGAATGACTTCGTCCGTTTCTTTTTCATGATTAAACGTTGCCGGATAACCGCGCAGGTAGTCGATCTCGCACGTCGCGTCAAACGAATGACATAACCCTTCGCTCAAAGCGGTGATGCCCTGTTGAATCTTGTCGCGCGCTTCCTCTTGGAAGGTGCGCACGGTTCCGGTCATTCTGGCTTGATCGGCGATGACGTTGTGCGTCGTGCCTGCATGGAACGAGCCTACCGTTAAGACGGAAGGGTGCATCGGATCGACGCGGCGGCTGATCAGAAGCTGAAGCTCGTTAATGAGCTGTGCCCCGAGCGCTACGGCGTCGATCGAATGGTGCGGCGACGCGCCGTGCCCGCCTTTGCCCTGAATCAGAATCTCGAACAGATCGGCACTGGCTGTCAAAAATCCGTGCTTGTATCCGATCGAACCGTACGGCTGAAGCGAAGCGAGATGGATACCGTATACTTCATCCACGCCGTCCAAGCAGCCGTCTTCGATCATCGCCTTCGCTCCGCCCGGCGGCGCTTCTTCGGCATGCTGGTGCAGCAATACGATATTCCCGGCCAAGTCTTCCCGACATTCGCTCAACACTTGCGCCACTGCCAACAGGGAAGCCGTATGACCGTCGTGTCCGCAGGCATGCATCACTCCCGGCACCGTCGACTTGTAAGGCACATCTTTCTCATCTTGAATCGGCAGCGCATCGAAGTCCGCGCGCAAAGCAATCGTCGGCCCTGGCTTACCGCCGCGAATCGTCCCGACCACGCCATTGCCGCCAACGCCGGTTCGAACCTCAATTCCGCCAAACCCACTCAACGTCTCCGCGACAAAAGCCGCCGTAGCCGCTTCCTGAAACGATAACTCCGGATTTCGGTGCAGATGACGTCTCCATTCCACCATCGTACTTTCCAACTCAGCCAGTCTCGCAACCCATTTTTCCATGAAATCATCCTTTCCGGGAACGCCGATGCGCCATAATTTGAAATACGTCTTTCGTTGCTGCTTTCAGCTTAGAACGATGGAAGAAAAAGTAACAGCCCCGTCACTTCGCTTTCGTATCTCTAGTTATATCGTTTTAGAAAAAAGACTCCCGAATAGGATGCTCATTTTGGAAAAGGCCTTCACAGTTGACATTAAAAAAACGGAGCCGTTAATGGCTCCATGCGAAGTGTAAGGAAAACTATAATTACAAAGGTAGATTCATAACGCAGTAACGATTTTTTTAACTCCTAACTGTATAGCTTGTTAAGCTGTCCGGAAATGTCTTGAAGGCAGCAAAGCGACCCGGCGGAGGGAGAAATTCAGTGAAAGACGCCTTTGAACGAGGGAAGCTGAAAGCTTTCTTCGTGAGACAGCGGCTTGAACGAATTTTCCCCGCAGCGCCCAAGCTTTCCCGCCCGAACAGGACTTTCGTCAAACGGCTTAACGAAGCCGCCGCTCGCCGTTTTCGTCCAATCCCCGGAACATTTTCAACACCACGATCAAAATGATCACCATCACCAAAATCGGAATCCATATTGCGCTGAACGGCATATTAATCTCTGCCACTCCGGCCACCAAAGCCCCGAAGCAGTAAATCACGACCGCCGTAAAACGCAGCCAAGTCTCGCCGCCGATCTTCGACGTTTTCTCCTTGAGACGGAATCTTTTGCGGAAAAAGGCTACGAAGTCTTCGATCACGCTCGCCAGATTGTTGGTTAGAACCGTGGTAGAAATCCCGGCGATCCCGAGTTTGCGAGCGGCGGTCGTCTGCATGCCCATTGCGCTGCTGAGCAGCAGAATCAGTACATGCAGCAGCGTTTCGCTCATGACCGGACCTGCCAGCGCGGCGAAAATGAGGTAGAAGGCTAATTCGATCAACAAAATCAACGTAATCCGCGCAGGCCAGAAGCCTTTCGCTTTACCGCCGCTGAGCAGCACCGCTGCCGCCGCGTTCCCCGCGATAAAGCCGATGCAGGCCAATGCCGCCCGCAGGAAGGATAATTCCGCGACATGCGCGAACGACATCCCGAGAATCACGATATTTCCGGTCATATTCGCTGTAAAGACGCGGCCCAAATGAATATAGCCGATGACGTCGACGATTCCCGCCGACATGCACAGCAGCATCAAAATGCCGCTGCGCCAAGTTTTGACGTGCAAATCATTCATTCCTTTCGTGTAAACTCACCTCTCCGATTCTCGCAAGAAAGTCGGCATAATTCAAGAAAATGCAGAAAGAAAAATGAAAATACGGCTTTGTCGGCATTAAACAAAAGCAATAGCCGCATAAAGAGGATTTTTTCGTCAAAACGGTTATGATAAAAAGGGAAGCTTAAAAGATTCGTGCCGAGAACGCGGACGCAACCTTCGAACAGCTTAACGGCCTCGACGGAACGGCATACGTACTTCGGTCAAAATGACCTTCACCAAAGGAGGGGTTTTTTGCACGCGTTTTATCTGATCTTGAGTTGGTCGCTGGCCGCGATCGTGCTTGTACTCATCTTGTTGATTTTCATTTTCAGCATTCGCAACGGCATCACGCCCATGCCGACCAGTCGCCCCGTGCGTAGCATGGTCATGCGCGAGATCGACCGTTTGCCGGAAGGAAGCGAGGTCGTGGAGACCGGTTCGGGCTTCGGTACGTTGGCCGTGAATCTGGCGAGACGTTTTCCGTTAAGCCGCATCACGGGAGTGGAAAATTCGCTCGTACCGCTGTGGGGCTCCCGCTTGTTGGCGGCGGCCAACCGGTTGCCGAAGTCGCGATTGGCATTTCGGCGGGGGGATCTGTTCGAATATCCGTACGACGAGGTCGACCTGGTCGTCTGCTACCTGCATCCCGCCGCGATGCGTCGGCTCGGTCCCGTGCTGCGGGAGCGGGCGAAGAACGGGACGAGAATCGTGAGCGTATTCTTCGCTTTTGACGACTGGGAGCCGGCTTCGGTGGCGGTATGCAGCGATCTGTATCGCACCAAAGTGTACGTGTACCACGTCGGACGTCAGCATCCGCTGGATCTGAAGGTATAACGGTTGTAAGAAAGCGGCAAAGCGGCCGCGGCTTCAAACGTCTTCGTATCGGTAAAGCATATACAGCTCGCCTGATACGTTGACCAAGGTAAAAGTAAGGTTACGATCACCTGATTAAGCTCATTTAACGTGCTCGTGTTATCATTTCTCATCATAAAAGGAGCGATTGCGAAATGGAATATGCCAAATTGGGTCAAACGGGATTGGACGTCTCCAGATTGTGCCTCGGCTGCATGAGTTACGGGATTCCCGAGCGGGGCGCGCATGAATGGACGATGGGTGAAGAAGAAAGTCGTCCGTTTATCAAGCAGGCGTTGGAGCTTGGAATCAATTTTTTCGATACGGCCAATGTGTATTCGGACGGGACGAGCGAGGAAATCGTGGGGCGCGCGCTGAAGGATTACGCGGATCGCGACGAAATTGTAGTGGCGACCAAGGTACACGGCAAGATGCGCAAAGGGCCGAATGGCGGAGGGTTGTCGCGCAAGGTGATCATGACGGAAATCGACAATAGTTTGCGCCGGCTCGGCATGGACTACGTCGACTTGTATCAGATTCACCGCTGGGACCCGCTTACGCCGATCGAGGAAACGATGGAAGCTTTGCATGAAGTGGTCAAAGCGGGAAAAGCTCGTTATATCGGGGCGTCTTCGATGTACGCTTGGCAGTTCCTGAAGGCTCAGCACACGGCGGAACGGCACGGCTGGACAAAGTTCGTCAGCATGCAGAACTACGTCAACCTGCTGTACCGGGAGGAAGAGCGAGAGATGCTGCCGCTGTGCGACGCGGAAGGCGTCGGCGTGATTCCGTGGAGTCCGCTGGCGCGCGGGCGCCTGACGAGAGATTGGGAAGAAAGCAGCAAGCGTTCGGAAACGGACGCGTTCGGCAAAACGTTGTACGACAAGACGGAAGAGGCGGATCGACGCGTGGTCGAAGCGGTGGCGGCCGTCGCGAACGAACGCGGCGTGCCGAGAGCGCAGATCGCGCTGGCTTGGGTGCTGCAAAAACGTCCGGTAACCTCGCCGATCGTGGGGGCGACGAAAGCTCGCCATTTGGAAGATGCGGTCGCGGCGCTGTCGATCAAGCTGACGGATGAAGAGATTCGGCGGTTGGAAGAGCCTTACGTGCCGCATGCGGTGATCGGGCATCAGTAAGAGAGCTCGAAAGAGATAAAAAGTTGGAGCAGAGTCGAAGTTTTAAAAGCGGATCGCTTGTCGCGGTCCGCTTTTTTGTGTGAAGAAGCAAAAGGAGAACAAGGTGGAGATAACTGCGAAAATCCATTTATTTAGACGGAATTTAAGATTTAAAGATGAATACCTGCATATATCCAGTTAAGATGTCCAATTCGCACATCATAGCGGACGATCATGCAAAATAACTGGATCTACGTATTTATTTTTTTATATGTTTCGTGCTAAAAGAATTAACGGGATATATGCAGTTAATTCTTGATTGAATCGAATACAATCTTTTTACAAATAGTTGATCGCCGAGCTTTTTAGCACATAACGAGTGATTCGCTTGCCGCCGGTTCCAGTTACGCCTTCGAACAAATGTTTATCGCAAAGCGAGCCTAGCGCCTTGACCGCGGTTCGATGATCCAATCCGAGATGAGAGCTAACATCGATAGGACGGATCGGTCGACTGAGCGTGCAAGCCAGACGGATGATTTCGCGATCTGCTACGGTAATTTTTGCGTCAGCTTCAGAATGGTTTGTATACCGTGCCAACACCATCCGCATCAGCGTAATACATAACTCCGGGCGTTGAGCCACATCGTCGTAGGCAAAAGAAATGACTTGAAAACCCATTGCGGTCAGAAAAGTTTCACGGTTCAACTCCCGGCAGAATTTACGACGATCCATATCTTGGACGTGCGGGCCGAAGCCTTTGATCTCCACGATTAATTTCACATAAGGCGTAATCCAGGCGAAGTCGCAAAAGTAGGTCAGTCCTCGCCAATCCGTGACTTCATACTCCGGATGCAAATGGTCGAAGTTTTGCCGTAGCGGCCACCAGACGTTACGACAAAAAGCTGTTCGGCTTCGCGATGGCCTCGCTCCAGACGATCGCGGCGCTCACCGGAACGTTCCGCAAGGTGATCGTCGAGAAAAAAACGATGCGCAGATTCAAAATCCATGAATAAACCTCCTGAGTAAAAAAGTTAGTTTTGAGCAAGAATATGGGGCAAAAACTAGTAGCATTACGGATGATGAACAGGTAGAAGGGCAGCACAGAAAAGCAAAAAAACGCCCCGACTTCTTTTCCTGCCAAAGGAAAGAAGCGGGACGTTCTTCGTCGCCGATCCCTATGAAATTTCTGATTGGTTTTATTGTAAAACGACAAAGGGAAAAATGCAAAAAAAGAAGCCTCTCCATAAAAGAGAAGCTTCCGGGACTTTAAAACGATTTAAGAAGCCGAAGCGGCCAGAACCAATTCGATCACGGCGTCCGCTTCCGTCGGCAGAACCGTGCCTTTCGGCATGATGCTGCCCGGTTGAGCTTGGCTCAGAATTCCGGCTTGAACCAGCTGCGCGATCGGAGTTTTTGCGTAAGCCGCAACGCTCGAAGCGTCGTCGAATGCGCTCAGTACCGAAGCCGCGTTAACGGTCGGCAGTTGTTGTTTCAACACGTTAGCCAGGATCGAAGCCAGCTCTTGGCGAGTGATCGCTTGATCCGGGTTGAACTTGCCTGCGCCGTAGCCTTTGATGAAACCGGCATTGACGGCTTCGGCGATTGCGTCCGCGTAAGAAGCGTCGGCAGCTACGTCAGTGAAAGCGGTGCTTGGAGTGGAAACTGCGTTCAGATCCAAAGCTTCAACCAGTTTGGACACGAAGTCCGCACGGGAGATGCCTTCAGTCGACGGAGCGGAAGGGGCCGTTGCCGGGCCGTCCGCATCCGGAGCTTCCGCGCCTTCCAGAGGCGTGTTCACGATGCGGCCTTCAACTTTAGCCGTAATCGCGGAGCCTTTGAACGTGTCGACGATGTACGCGTAGAAGACGTCCAGGTCGATCGGGCCAGCCAACGAAGCGCTTGCTTTGGTCAGCACTTTGTAGTTGTCGCCGCCGCCCGCCATGAAGTTGTTCACGACTGCCGTGTACGACTTGGCCGGATCGATTGCCGTGCCGTCTGCCAATTGCAGGTCGCTAACGCGCTCGGCTACCGGTTTGTTCAAGTCGGCTTTGTATTTCAGGCCGGAGATTTGCAGCGTTTTGGTGTTCGGCGTGCCGTCCGCATTGGTTCCCCATTGCTGTTCCAGCAGCTCTTGCACTTGCGCGCCCGTCAGCGTCAGCTTCACGAGCGTGTTGCCGAACGGTTGGATCTTCGCCAGATCGGCAAAGGTTACGTCGCCCTTCGGCAGGTCGGCACGGATGCCGCCCGGGTTCATGAACGCGAAGTCGGCCGCTTCCGCGTTGTCGCCGAAATCGGCAGTACGCATGGCGTCGGCGATCAGGTTGCCCAGAGCCGCTTCGTTGTTGTAGGCATCCGTGCGCGTAACCGAACCGTCCGTCGTTCCGACTGGCTTAGTCAGTTCCGGGTGCTTCTCCAGGTATTTCTTGATGAGGGCCACGGATTCCGCGTCAGGCGTTACGCCTTCTTGGAACGTTGTCGTTACGGTAGCGGATTTCTCCGTTACGTCGCCTGTTTTCGGATCGATCAGCAATTTGATGTCTTCAAACGCCGTACCATAAGAGTAAGCTTGAACGATCAGCTTGCCGTTGACTTCGCCGTTCGCCAGAGCATGGTTGTCGCCCGCGACAATAACGTCGATCGGCGAATCGGCAGGAAGAGCTTTGGCCAGATCGGCCGCTTCGCCCGTCGTTACGCCTTCCTTCGTGGAAGCCGGGTCGTGCGCCAGAACGACGATCGTCTCGACGCCTTGGTCTTGCAGTTCTTTCGCGTATTTGTTGACCGCCGCGACTTCTTCTTCGACGCTCAGGAAACGAACGCCTTTGGTACCCGCAGGGGATACTTTGGCCGGAGTCGATTTGGTGACGAGACCGATAAAGCCGATCTTCACGCCGCCCACTTCTTTGATCACGTAAGGGTCGATCAGCGTTTTGCCTGTCGCTTCTTCGATCACGTTCGCGTTCACGTAGTCGAAGTTGGCTCCTTTATGCGTCACGACGCCGTCTTTCGGATCCAGGCCGCCGTTCAATTGTGCTTTGAGCGCGGCAATGCCTTGGTCGAATTCGTGGTTGCCCAGCGAGCCGACGTCGAAGCCCATCATGTTCATCCATTCGATGGTCGGTTCGTCGCGTTCCAGCGAAGAGATCGGAGCGGAAGCGCCGACGGAGTCGCCGTTGTGGAACAGAAGCGAATGCTCGTATTTAGCTTGAGCCTGCTTCAAATATGTAGCGAGAATAGGAGCCGTGCCTGCCGCTTTGTCGGCTACGATCGAAGTCGTGTCGAGTTGTCCGTGCAGATCGTTAATGCCCAGCAGGTGGACTTCGACGTCGCCTTCAGCTGCCGAAGCGGTTCCCGCGGCGCCCAATACCTGAGCCGAGAGCAGCGCTGCCGCCGCGAATCCGACGCTAGGTCTTCTCCAAGATTTCCAATTCATAAACGTGTATTCCCCCTAAGTGTTTGTCGGTGCCGTCATATTGTATCATAGGGATTTTTTTAAAATCAAAGGTTATGTAAGCGCTGTGTTAAATATTTTTAAAATCGTTTTCGAAAAAGGGGGATTTGACAGGTCGGCTGCGTCCGTGATATAAAGTGAATCAATAAGCGTCCGGCCTGCGGAGCTTTATACAAAGCGTTGAAGGGAATCCAGTAGTATTCAGATCCGTACTTTCAGAGAGCCGTCGGTTGGTGCGAGGCGGCAGGCGAATGAATGCGAATTACGTCCCGGAGCTTCCCGTTTCCGAACCCGCGAGAGCGGAAGGAGCGGGACGGAATCGTCCACGTTATCGGGCGTCAGAGTGGGAAACGCGCCTTCGCAAGTGTTGAAGCGCCTTTCCAATAAGGGTGGTACCGCGATTAAGACTCGTCCCTGCAGAAATGCAGCAGGCCGGGTCTTTTTTATTTTCCCATTTTGAAGGAGGACATTGATTATGACAACCGAACACACCCCGATCGAAGCCAACGCGCTGCTGGACGATCTCGAATACAGAGGGCTGATCTACCAAGTGACGCACCGCGAGGAGCTTCAGAAAAAGCTTAGCGAAGAAAGCGTCACGTTCTACAACGGTTTCGACCCGACGGCGGACAGCCTGCATATCGGCCACCTGCTGCCGGTTCTGACCATGCGCCGTTTCCAACTTGCCGGACACCGTCCGATCGCTCTCGTCGGCGGCGGCACGGGCATGATCGGCGACCCGAGCGGACGCTCCACCGAGCGCTCGCTGAACACCGCCGATACGGTAGCGGAATGGACGCTTAAGCTGCAAAACCAACTGTCGCGCTTCTTGGACTTCGGGAGCGGCGATGCGCCGGTAGCGGCGAAAATGGTCAGCAACTACGACTGGCTCGGTCCGATCTCGATGATCGACTTCCTGCGCGACGTGGGCAAGAACTTCACCGTTAACTACATGCTGGCAAAAGATTCCGTCGATTCCCGTCTTCAGCACGGCATCTCGTTCACGGAATTCTCCTACATGATCCTGCAAGCTTACGACTTCCAGCGTCTGCACGAAGACGAAAATTGCTCGCTGCAACTGGGCGGAAGCGACCAGTGGGGTAATATCACGGCAGGTCTGGATCTCATCGGCAAAACGGGCGGCGGCGACGCGTTCGGCATGACCATGCCTTTGGTCACGAAAAGCGACGGCAAAAAGTTCGGCAAATCCGAATCCGGCGCCGTCTGGCTCGACCGCAGCAAAACGAGCGCGTACGCCTTCTACCAGTTCTGGATCAACACCGACGACGCCGACGTGATCAAATTCCTGAAGTTCTTCACGTTCCTGACTCGCGAGGAGATCGCGCAACTCGAAACCGAGCATCTCCAGGCTCCTGAAAAACGCAACGCGCAGCGCGAACTTGCCCGCCGCGTGACGACATTGGTTCATGGCGAAGAAGCCGTAATCAGCGCCGAAAAAATCACGGCAGCCCTGTTCTCCGGTAGCTTTGCGGAACTGAGCGAGTCCGATCTGGCCGAAGCCTTAGCAGATATGCCGACCACTTCCGCAGACGCAGCGTCCGAGCCTCTGCTGATCGACCTGCTCGTCGAATCCGGCGCCGCTCCGTCCAAAGGCCAAGCGCGCAAAGACATCCAAAGCGGCGCAGTCTCCGTCAACGGCGAAAAACGCACGTCGATCGAAACGGTCATCACCGCAGAAGACCGCCTGCACGGCAAAACCCTTGTCCTGCGCCGCGGCAAAAAGAATTACTTCGTCGTGAAATTCGAAGGCTAATTTGGAAAGTATTTGCGTGAAGGATTTTGTGTTAGTGATTGGAATTTGCTAGAAAAAATTAAAATAAAAAAGATTCCCTTATTAAGCTGTGGAATGAGTCAAACAGCTTTTAAGGGAATCTTTTTTTATGGAATTTATGTGACAATGTAATTAAAATAAGTATTTAATTTATATTATGGTATAATTTTTAAAAAAAGTAGTAATTTTCTTTAAAATATTTTTTCACAAATAAAAAGAAAGAAGTGATCCTTATGAGAAAAAAGTTTCCAATCCCAAAAAAATCGATATTCCTCACGTTGACTTCAGTAGTCGCAATGACAAATTTTAATGCACCAGTTTCAGCAGCGTCATATATTCAAACTTGGAATTTGGTGGACTCTACTAAACATCTTGATTATGGCGGAACCAGTACATACATGATTTACTTTAAAACAGGAAGTTCCACATGGAATAGCTATAAAAGTGGAGTGATAAGAGAGGCTAGTGGCTCCGCAGGAAGAGATGTATTTATAAGTGACATAAATATTCAGAATGGCTATAACGGATTCACCTATCCAGACGGTAGATTAGAGATGAATAAGTATTATTTAGCGAGCGCAACAGGAAATCGGATCATCAATACAGCGACTCATGAACTTGGACATGCTCTTGGCTTAGACCACAGTACTTCGAAAGATATCATGGCTCCAAGTCAAACTGATATTTTATCGCTCTCTAAAAATGATAAAGACTCTTATGACGCGGCGTATAAGTACTACTGAGTTTAAACACCTAAGGAAAGGATGTTGTTTTATGAATTCTAAAAAAAAATTTATTTTGGCTTCTATCTTGTTGATTCTACTTGTAGTTTTAGGAATAAATATTCTTGACAACAATAATCAAAGTCAGTCTCTTACAGTGTCGACAAGTCAAAATCAACTTCCTATAGAACCAATAAGAGGAAGCTTTGTTGTTGACATTGATAACAAAAATGAGGTTGTCGGTCTTGTTGACTACGTTTTTGTAGCCAGGGTTGTGAGTGAAGAAGGAACTATTTATAAAAATGTAGTTACGATGGAAGATGAGAACGGCGAGACTCGAGAAGCCGGTTCCGCATACACAAACTATAAGATCGAAGTGTTGGATAATATAAAAGGCAATCTAAAAAAAGAAGAACCTTTTGAAATTTTAAAACAAGGAGGAATCTCTTTAGACAAAAAAACAATCCAGGTGTTTGAGGATGATTATCTGCCAGAAGTAAATAATTCTTATATTTTCTTAGGTTATGGACAGGAAGACGGATCCATTTTAATTTCCGGATCTAATTCCAATATACTTGTAAATACTCCCGATTCACCTAACGAGCAAAGTCTTTTGTCTGTCGAGAAAGAAATTACTGCTTCGGAAGAATATAAAGCTTACCAGGATGCATTTGAAAATCAGGTTGAAATCGTTCAAAGAGAGAGGTTTGCGTCTAAATTCGAGGAATAAATCGAGCAGTTAAGATTTATATATTTTTAAAATCTCATAGTATATAGTGTGAAACTCAAGCTACTAGAATCCTACACTATATGCTATGAGTTTTTTTGTTTAAGGAGTATCTAGAATTTAACGGACGAGCTCAAAGATGCCCCATCTCGATTGCCTGCCGAAACCGCGCCTCAAAACGTTCGACCCCCGCGCCGAGCGCACGCGTCTCCGACCGCAAAAAACCGATCCGCATCTCCGGCTGCGCCATGTCCGCGATCTCGATGATTTTCATGCATCCCGCCTTCCATGACGGATGCTGGTACAACGAGAAATCATGCCCGATGCTGGCCGCAAGCCCATTATTCAATACGCTCGTAATCGCTTCGGAATTATTCGTCCAGAACAAAACAGACAGCTCCCCGTAAACATCCGTAAACCGATCCACGAAATCATGCACGAACTGGTCGTTATAAAGCGCCAACTGATGCTGCATCAATTGCTTCGGCGTAATTCGGTTGTACTGCGCCAGCGGAGATTCATGATGCGCGCCGACGACGAGTTTTCCGCTGTACATCTCGCTGAAGTGCAGCCCGTTAAGCTTTTGCAGCTGCTTGTTATAGATCGCGATGAACCCAAGCTGGATGCGGCCTTGCCGAATATCCTCAACGATGTCCATCGAACCTTTTTCCTCAATCGAGATATGAAGCTGCGGATGTTCTTGTTTCATATAAGCGGTGGTTTCGATCAAATAAGGCATGACGCTCGGGAAAGTCGCGACTTGAATATGACCTTTGAGCCGTTTGTCAGGATCGCCGTTTATGCGCAGCAGCTCCACGCGCCGCAAAATCTCGATCGCCTGTTCGATAAACGCTTTCCCTTCCTCGGTCGGAACCGCACCCTGCCGGGACCGTTCGAATACCGTCAGTTCCAGCTCCTGCTCCAGTTTGCGCACGGATTGACTGATTGCGGACTGGGTCATATGCAATTGCGAAGCGGCGGCGGAGAAGGAACGCGTTTTGGCGATTTCGACAATATACTCGAGCTGTTCTAAATTCATATAGGCATCTCCTTGTATTAATTTTGTTAATGGAATCATTAGTATCTATTATTATAAATAAAAATTCGTTAGCGATATAATAAAATTTGAATAATGTATTACCTTGTCAACTCCTAATCAGAGGATTACGTTCGAATGAAAGGCACACGTTTCAGGTGCGTTTCATTCGGGCGTAACCTTACTTTTAGCGTTGACAAGGTAGGATTTTTGCAATGATTGATCGTTGAATCGAATTTATCTGTCGGAAAAGGAGAGGTTTATCATGAAAGCAGCAGTATGGTACGGCGCAAAAGACGTACGGGTCGAGGAACGCGAGGAGCGTCAGGTTCAATCCGGGCAGGTCAAAATCAAAGTCGAATACGCGGGGATTTGCGGCAGCGACCTGCATGCGTATCATCACGGCGTCGGCATCCAGGAAGGACAAGAGCACCCGTTATCCCGTCAAAAGGCCCCGCTTGTGCTCGGTCACGAATTTTCCGGAGTCGTTGCCGAAGTCGGAGAACATGTAAGCGGTATCGAAAAAGGGCAACGCGTGGTCATCGAGCCGTTGTACCATTGCGGAGTGTGCGAATATTGCCTGCACGGGAACTATAACCAATGCGTCGATTTCGGTTTTGTCGGATTGAACAGCGACGGCGGATTCGCGAATTACGTCGTGGTCGAAGCTTATATGGTACATGCTTTGCCGGACGAAGTATCGTTCGAAGAAGGCGCGCTGGTGGAGCCGACTGCGGTCGCCATGCACGCCGTGCGCCACAGCAGCTTGAAAGTCGGGCAAAAAGTCGTCGTTTACGGAGCCGGCCCGATCGGACTGCTTACCGTGCTGTGCGCCAAAGCCGCAGGCGCTTCGCAGGTGTATGCGGTGGACATCTTCGACGAACGCCTGCAGCTGGCGGAAAAGCTCGGCGCGATTCCGGTCAACAGTTCCAAAGTCGATGCGACCGAAGTCATCAACCGACAATCGGGCGGCATCGATGTCGCGTTCGAAGCCGCAGGCGTGCAGCCGACGATGGATAGTGCCGTATCGATCGTGAAAAAGGGAGGGCAGGTCGTCGTGATCGCCGCGATTGCCGAACCGTTGAAGGTAGATTTCTTCCAACTGCTGGTCAAAGAAGCGACGGTTACGGCAACATTGGCTTACCGTCATATTTTCCCGGAAATCATTGCGCTGATCGCCGCGGGCGCATTGGACGTCAAGCAGGTCATCACCCGCAAAATCGAGCTGGACGATATCGTGGAGGAGGGATTGGAACTGCTGCTCAGCGATAAAAGCCATGCGAAAATCCTGGTGAAGATCGGCGGCTGATCCTTTTTCCGAAAGCGGCTCGAAAAGAGTGGGGAATTACGAACTCTCAGTAATTCGGATATAATTAAAAGGTCGAAAATGCTCCGGAAAACGAACCGGCGCGGGCGAAAAGCCCGCGCCGGTTTTTGGCGATGCGGACATTTCTTTTTACTGCCTGAAGATCCGGATAAAGACGCGATGTCGCCTATTTCTTCTCTTTTTCAAAACGCATAAAAAAATTACCGAAATCTAGATTTTCTACAACAAAACCCGCCTCGCAATGACTATATTCTTATATTTTTCGTATAAGAATAAGGAAATTTAAACATGATTTCAAGCTCCGATTACGCTTTCGAACGAAAACGCTACCATCTTCTTCGAAGAGGAGCTTTTCTTTTTCATTAAGATCAGTGTACACTAGAGCCTAAGCACAGGTTCAGACATCAAAAGAAGTTTTCCATATTTGCTGACGAGGTGAAAAGAGATGTTTAAAAAATACAAATATGTCGCTCCCGAGAACGGTTATCCGGAGTGGAACAACAACCCTGAAATTTTTCAATTGAACCGCCTGGATGCCCGCGCGGCTTTGACTCCTTATGCGAACGCGGAAGAAGCGCTGAATAACAGCGACAATTCCAGCCGGGTGCAATCGTTAAACGGCACTTGGAAATTCCATCACGTAGACAAACCTGCGGATCGTCCGGAGACCTTTTATGAAACCGGTTACGATACGTCCGATTGGGCCGATATTCCGGTTCCTGCCCATTGGCAGCTGCACGGTTACGATTACCCTCACTATACGAACGTCCGCTATCCTTGGGAAGGACGCGAGGACATCCAGCCTCCGTTCGCGCCGACCGAGTTCAACCCTGTCGGTTCGTACGTGCGGACGTTCACGGTGCCGGAAGATTGGGAAGACCATCCGGTGTACATCAGCTTCCAAGGCGTGGAATCCTGCTTCTATGTATGGGTGAACGGCGATCTGGTCGGCTACAGCGAAGATACGTTCACGCCTGCGGAATTCCTGCTCACTCCTTACCTGCAAAAAGGCGAGAATAAGCTGGCCGTGCAGGTCTTCCATTGGTGCGACGCAAGCTGGCTGGAGGATCAGGACTTCTGGCGGATGAGCGGCATTTTCCGCGACGTATTCCTGTATGCCAAGCCGAAAGTCCAGATTGCCGACGTGCTGGCGACAGCCGAGTTGGATGACAATTTCGAGAACGGCTATTTGCAGGTCGGCGTGAAAGTCGGCAATCCGCTGGGCAAAAAGAACGGCGCGTATACGATTGAAGCCCGTTTGCTGGACGCGTCCGGACGCGAAGCGGTCTCGCGCATGACGTCTCAAGTAGAGATCGAAAAAGATTTCGTTTATGCTGCCGATTTGTCGGCTTCGCTGCCGAAACCCGCGCAGTGGTCGGCCGAAACTCCGAATCTGTACACGTTGGTGCTGACGCTTTCGGACGAAAACGGCGAAGTCGAAGCGGTGAAATTCCGCGTCGGATTCCGTCATTTCGCGATCCATGACGGCGTAATGAAGATTAACGGTAAGCGGATCGTGTTCAAAGGCGTTAACCGCCATGAATTCAACGCCGATCGCGGCCGCGTCGTAACGGAAGAAGACATGATCGCCGACATCAAGCTGATGAAAGCCTACAATGTCAACGCCGTACGCACGTCGCACTATCCGAATCAGCCTCGTTGGTATGATCTGTGCGACGAGCACGGACTGTACGTGATCGACGAGACCAACCTGGAGACGCACGGCAGCTGGGAATACGGGCAAACGGAAGAAGCGGTGCGTACCGTGCCGGGCAGCAAGCCGCATTGGCGCGCCAACGTGCTCGACCGGGCAAACTCGATGTATCAACGCGACAAAAACCACGCGTCGATCATCATCTGGTCGCTGGGCAACGAATCGTGGGGCGGCGACAACTTCATCCATATGGCGAACTTCTTCCGCGCCGTCGACAAAACGCGTCTGGTGCATTACGAAGGAACGTTCCATGCCCGCGAGTGGGATGCGGCTTCCGATATCGAAAGCCATATGTACACGACGCCGCAAAACGTGGAAGCTTACGCGAAAAACGATCCGAAAAAACCGTTCATCTTGTGCGAATACAGCCACGCGATGGGCAACTCCTGCGGCAACCTGTTCAAGTACACGGATCTGACGTATCAATATCCGGTTCTTCAAGGCGGCTTCATCTGGGACTGGATCGACCAAGCGATCCGTACGAAAACGGCCGACGGCGTGGAATACCTCGCTTACGGCGGCGATTTCGGCGAATCTCCTCACGACGGCACGTTCTGCGGCGACGGCCTGATCTTTGCGGACCGTACGATCACGCCGAAGCTGATCGAGCTGAAGACTTGCTACCAGAACGTTCGTTTCGAAGAGGTCGATCTGGAAAACGGCCGGGTCCGCTTGCGCAACGACTTCCTGTTTACGGACCTGAACCGTTACAAGCTGGTCTGGGAAACGGCGCGCGAAGGCGTAGTCGTTGAACGCGGTACGCTTCCGGTGCAATTGGCTCCGGGCGAAGCCGGCGAGATCGTCGTTCCGTTCACTTTGCCGGCGGAAGAAGGCGAGTTCACGCTCACCGTATCGCTGGTCGAACAGGAAGATCGTTTCTGGGCGGCAAGCGGACATGAGATCGCGTTCGGACAGTTCGTGCTTCCTGCCTATGAGACCGTAGGCGAAGACGCTGCGGAAGCGTCCGCCGCCTTGAATGTCTCGTTGAACACGGAAGAAAGCGACACGTCGCTGACGGTAACGGGAGAAGGCTTCACGGCCGTATTCGATAAGCAAAGCGGCGATTTGACTTCGCTGTCGCAAAACGGACGCGAGCTGCTGTTGGCGGCGGTTCGTCCGAACTTCTGGCGCGCGGTGACCGACAACGACCGCGGCAACAAGCTGGACGAGCGCAGCGCGACATGGCGCGAAGCGGGCCAAAAACGCACGCTGAGCAGCCTGGACACGGTTTCGACGGACAGCGGCGTGACCTTCAAGGCCGTGCTGACGATTCCTACGGAACCGGCTTCGCAAGCCGAAGTGACGTACGAAGTCAAAGGCGCGGGCGAGATCGTCGTATCGTTGACATTGACGCCGGGCGAAGGACTGCCGGAAATTCCGGAGATCGGGATGCTGCTGGAACTGTCCGGCGACCTGGATCATCTGAAATGGTACGGACGCGGTCCGCACGAGAACTATTGGGATCGTCACGAGAGCGCGCGCCTCGGTCTGTACGAAGGTCGCGTTTCCGAGCAGTTGACGCCGTATCTGCGGCCGCAGGAAGCGGGCAACAAGACCGGCGTTCGCTGGGCGGAGCTGACGGCTGCGGACGGAACCGGCCTTCGCATCGAAGGATCGCCGGAAGTGGAACTCAACGCGCTGCCGTATACGCCGGAGACGCTGGAAGCTTGCGACCACGGCTACAAGCTGCCGAAGTCCGATCGCACCGTGCTGCGCGTCAACCATCGTCAGATGGGCGTAGGCGGCGACGACAGCTGGCAGGCGCTCACGCACGAAGAGTTCACGCTGCCTGCGAACCAAACGTACGCGTACAGCTTCACGCTTCGCGGAATCTGATCCGATTCGCGGACTCTTCGGAGAATGGATTTCGAACGTGACCGTTACGGGAAAATAAGGTAAACTTTAAAACAGAAAACGAATGCGAACAGGAACGGCCTTGGTAGTTTGTCCCCTTTAAACAGGACAAGATACCCGGGTCGTTCCTTCATTCGTTGTATGGCTTTGCTCAGAATTCGGAACTGATCGCAAATAAGCAGGCTAAGCAGGAAAGAGGGAGTGCCTAATGATGGATAAGCTCGAACAGAAAGCAGGGTCAGGACATGCTTCAGGGGTATACCGCAGCGTGGCCGATTTGGTCGGCAATACGCCGATGGTTCGATTGGGCCGTACCGCGCCGAAGGATGCTGCTGACGTTTACGTCAAGCTGGAATATTTCAATCCGTCCGGCAGCGTCAAAGACCGGGCGGCGCGGAGTTTGATCGAAGCGGCGGAACGAAGCGGAGATTTGGGGCCGGGCAGCACGATTATCGAACCGACTAGCGGCAACACCGGAATCGGCCTGGCGATGATCGCGGCAGCTCGCGGTTATCGGGCGATCCTGATCATGCCGGATAATATGTCGCGCGAACGGATCAATCTGCTGAAAGCTTATGGGGCAAAGGTCGTTTTGACGCCCAGTGCGCAGCGTATGCCGGGGGCGATCACCAAAGCTTTGGAGCTGCAAGCCGATATTCCGGGCGGCTTCATTCCCCAACAGTTTGAAAATCCCGCCAATCCGGATGCTCATCGGGGTACGACGGCACTGGAGATTTTGGAGCAGACGGAAGGACGGCTGGATGCTTTTGTGGCAACGGCAGGTACGGGCGGAACGATTACAGGCACGGGAGAGACGTTAAAAGCTGCTTTGCCAGCGCTGCACATCGCCGTGGTTGAGCCGGAAGGCTCGCCTGTATTGTCAGGCGGCGTGCCGGGACCGCATAAGCTGGTCGGCACGAGCCCCGGTTTCGTGCCGTCGATTTTGAATACGGACGTCTACGACGAGATCATTCGTATTAAGGACGACGAAGCGCTCGGCACGATGCGGGATTTGGCAAAGCTTGAAGGCATGCTGCTCGGTCCGTCTTCGGGAGCTTCCGTTTACGCGGCGATGCGGGTCGCGAAACGTCTGGGTCCGGGGAAAGTCGTCGTCTGTATTGCCCCGGATACGGGAGAGCGGTACTTGAGCATGGGCGTGTTCGAATAAAAAACCGAAGGAGGCGCATAAAGTGAACGAACAGCGATTGGAAATCAAAGCTTTGCCGGGATACCCCGAAGAGATCGGGCGTCAGTTATGGATGATGGAAGACATTCGGCGGGATCTGCTGCAAAAGCTGGAAGGCTTGACGCAGGACGAACTGGATGCGGCGGAGGACGGAGATGTCACCACCGTCGGGGCGCTGCTGTATCATATTGCGGATGTGGAGACGAGTTGGCTTCATTTCGATATGCTGCTGCGGAAAAAGCTGGACCCTGAGCTTGAGCCGTGGTTTACGGCGCCGACCCGGAATGAGCGGGGAGAGGTCTGGTGTCCTCAGGGCGAAAGCCTGGAGCGGCATTTGGAACGACTTGCGGTGGTACGGCGAGACTTTTTGGAAAAGTTCCGTTCGGTCGATCTGGAGGATTGGCGGACGATTCGGGAGGTGCCGGGGGAGTACGATGTGACGCCGGAGTGGATCGTGTATCATCTGATCGAGCATGAGGCGCATCATCGGGGGCAGATTTTCCGGATGATCGGGAGGATGAGACGGAGGCGGCAGGGTTAGCCGCGGAGGTCCTATTCGGGGGAAGCTTGGGCGGCTGCGGGAGAAATTCGTTCAAGGCGCTGTCTCACGAAGAAAGCCTACGGCTTTCCTCGTTCAAAGGCGTCTTGAACTGAATTTCTCCCTCCGCCTATCGCTTCGCCCGATCGGACAGTGGCTAAAACTCCCGCCTCGTTGAGAGGTGAGAGTTTTTAGAACGTATTGCAAAACTGGATTCGCTGTCTGCTCATCCTAGTTTAAAGGACCATTCAATGTTGCCTTTTGATAAGTGCCGTTTATTTCGACCGCAATGGCTTCGCTTGGGGCGATTCCTTTGATTTCGAATAGTTTGCTTCCGACAGGTGTGTCGTTGGCTTCTTCATTCGCTTTAGGCATGACTTTGGCTATACGTTTGACTTCGCCGAGCTGATTTCCGATATTGTCTTGCGTGACCTTCTCTAACGAAACGCCGTACAGATTGCCATTCAAAGAAACAACATTCGGATAAGTGCCTTCGGATTGAGTTGAGCATCCCGTTACGAACAAAAGAGCAAGAAATACGGTAAATAGTGATTTCAATGCTTTGCACCTCCCTAACTATCCTATGAATCCATCATAAAAATGTGCGTTTATCGATCGGTCAAGATCGTGCCCGTGATGGCTTCGATCATGCGGACATGGTGGCCGGAGTCGCGAGAGACGAGCTTGTAGTGAGGAACGTATTGTCCCGATCGGGAGCCGTTTGGGTATTCGATGTTCCAGAACAACTGCGGACGGATGGCTTGAAGCAAGCGCTGTTTGGCATCGTCCGGTGAAAAGGCCGGAATCACGGAGATGCGTTGCAGCTCCTCTGCGGACAGGTCGGCATTCATATAGTGATTGATTTGTCCGGTTGTGCGGTTGACGCTGATGGATATGTGGTGCATGAAACCGGGTACGCCTTCTTTGGCAATCGGGAAATGGAAAATGGCCTTGGATTGATCTTCTTGGTCGAGGCTTGAATCGGCATCTCCTGCTTCCAACAGTAAATAAGGCGCGAGATCGGGTTCGATTGTCGCGATCAGGCGAAGAGCGATATCCAGGCAGGCACGGTTATCCAACGCATAAGAGCCTTGTTCCGCGTTCATGTTCATCGCACCCGTGAGTCGACCGCTTTCTTGATCCATCCGAATCTTGATCGTGCCTTCGTTGCGGGCTTCCATGTAACTTTCAAGCGTATGAGGGCCTTCTGAAGCTCCGGTTGGAGCGTTTGAATCGGCCTTCTTTTTTGCGTAGACGATTCTTTTTTCGATTTCGGAGCTTTCTTCGCGTATAATCGCATACTCTTCTTCATGAAAGCCCAAAAGTCGCAAAGGCGATAGAGAAGAAGGCATAGGTTCAATCGATTTTAGAAGGTCGGCAATCGGGATGGGTTCGGGTGAATCCGGCATTGAATCCGCAGTAGGCCGGAAAGCCGAATACCCGGTCAAGTAAGGCTCGGGAACGTAGACCAGATGCAGACGATCGTCGCCTTGCGCATATACGGAATCGTGCAGGCGAGTGATGTGCAGCTTCATTTCCACGGTTTGCGCCAGCCGCTCCATAATATGTTCGGGCGTTAAAAGGTCGGGAGGCAGAGTAGGTTCCGGCTGCTCGCCGAAATATTTAAAAGCCGTCACGAACCCCGAGCGATGCAGATCGATCCAATAACCGGAACGCGGTAACGGAATTCCGGCCGCGTATTGGCTATGCGTGCAAAACAACCGTTCGCCGCGATCTTCTTTTTCTATCGTCGCAAATCGTTCGGGGGCATCAGGACGATGATCGCGCACAAAACGTTCGCCGATCGCCAGCAGTTCTTCTTCCGTAAGATGCTGATCCGTATCCCGGCCCGCATACAGCTCGGGATCGACCGCATAATCAAGCAGATCGCCTTCAGGCGTGAGCGTGACCGATACGCCGATCTCGGTTCCCGGTTGGGTCCAGATAAACAAAAGCTCGCGCGTCACGCCGTTTTCCTCAAAAACATCTTCGATAAACGGCTCCATCGCCGTATCGGCGACCGCAAAATCCTTTTCGACCAGCGCTTTGGCGCGATCCCTCAGATGATGCAGCATTTCGGCAACTTCCATTTTGACTTCCCTCCATGAAAAAGATTTGGCAGGCTTGCGTACAAGCTGCCGGTCGGCAATCTCGTCTCGATAATGGTTGCGCAGCAGTTTCAGACCTTTGTTCTGATACGTCTTGATCGTCCCCAGCGGTTGACCCAGCAAAGCGGCGATATCCGTTAAACGAAGATCCTGCATATATTTGAGTAAAATGACGCGGCGATACTTGAGCGGCAATTCGGCAATCGCGTGCAGCAGATCGATTCGGCGGTCGGTGTCTTCGCCTGACGCTGCAAGATGCTCGGCGGCATCGCTCGAGGGAACGATTCGCTTTGAGCGTTCCAGCACGTTGAGAGAAGCATGGATGACGATCCGGGTGAGCCAGGTCCGAAAATACTTGGGCTCGCGAAGCGTAGACAGTGCGGCATACGCACGATACACCGCTTCTTGGACGGCATCTTCGGCGTCTGCGGAGCTGCGCACGTAGTAACCGGCCACTCGGAGCAGTTGAGGACGTTCAGCGACGATCAGCTCGGCGAACGCCGATGCGTCCCCGTTTATGGCAGATTGGACGAGTGGATCAACAGTAGCGGAATTCAAACTTTTCACTCCTTATCAAAACCGTATTCAATGATTGGACAAGCGAAAGCGGCAGATGGTTTTGGGCAAGACGAAAAAATTTCAAATCAGGCTCTGCCAAGCTCCGAACGGTTCATCCGCTAACGCGGCGGGTATATGGACTCCAAGCAAGGAAAGCCGGAAAACGAACGGATGCGAATCGGCGATTCTTGAGGTAAGGAGAGGATAGAATGGCAAAGCGCGACGCTTATTTCGACAACATGAAGGTTCTGCTGATTGCGCTGGTCGTGGTTGGGCATCTGATTGAACCCTTGAGCAGCAGTGAGGCTTACCGCCCGCTGTATCTGCTTATTTATTCGTTTCATATCCCGCTGTTCGTACTGATTTCGGGCTATTTTTGCAAAGAGATTACGAGCAGCGATTACCGGATCAAAGTCGTCGGGTCGTTGATCGTGCCTTATCTGATCTTTGAGACGCTGTATTCGTTATTCGATTATTTCGTGATAGGCGCTCAAGCGCTCAGATTCTCGTATTTCACGCCGTATTGGTTGATGTGGTTTATTTTCAGCATGATCATTTGGAAAATGCTGCTGCCGTATGCGGTTAAGATTCGCTGGGCGCTGCCGATTTCGTTCGTGATTGCCATTTTGGCAGGTTACGCGGTCGATGCCGAGTATTATGCCAGCATATCGCGCACGATCGTCTTTTTCCCATTTTTCCTGGCCGGCTATTATTTGGACAAAAAGCATATCGATGCGCTGCGCACGCTGCCTATGAAGATCGCTTCCGCAGCCGTGTTGGGTGCAGCCGTTCTTGTTATGATAAACTATGGAAGCGGAATTCGCCCGGAATGGTTCTATGGCAGCTTGCCGTACGCGGCGCTGGATCAGCCTTATTGGACAGCCGGACTGTACCGAATCGCGGCTTATGGAGCATCCGTACTGATCGGCGGCGCGGTGATGATCCTGATAACGGGGCGACCGCTGCCGTATATATCCGTGCTTGGACGCAATACGCTGTACGCTTATTTGCTGCACGGATTCCTGGTCAAAGGATTGATTGCTACCGGTTTCTACGAGACTTACGGCGAATCGGCATGGACGTGGCTGTTGATTCCGTTTGGCGTGCTGCTTGCAGCCGGTTTATCGTCAGAGTGGATGCGGGTGCGGTTCGCTTGGCTGCTGGAGCCGAATCTGGACCGGTTGTTCAAAAAGCAGAACCGGGACGGCAGGGCGGAAGCGCGGCGTTAAATGTTGAGTATTTATTCATATCGTTAAACGGAGGGAGATCGAAATGAGTCAATCGCAAGAATCGACGAACCTGAATTCGAAGTCGGAGAAAAAGCTCGGGGAGATCCCGATATCCGTACTTGATTTGTCCCAGATTGTAGAAGGCAAGACGGCGGCTGACGCGTTCAAAGACAGTCTGGATCTGGCCCGTCATGCCGAAAAATGGGGCTATAACCGTTACTGGGTAGCGGAGCATCACAATATGCCGGGCGTCGCAAGTTCGGCCACGTCGGTCGTGATCGGGTATCTGGCGGCCGGAACGTCGAGCATTCGTCTAGGCGCGGGGGGCATCATGCTGCCGAACCATGCGCCGCTCGTCATTGCCGAACAGTTCGGCACGCTGGAGTCCATGTATCCCGGCCGAATCGATCTGGGACTCGGACGGGCGCCGGGCAGCGATCGTCGAACGTCTATCGCACTGCGGCGTGATGTAACGGCGGACGATTTCCCGGAACTGGTAGAAGAGCTGCGCAGTTTCTTCGACGCGTCGAAGACTTCGTATCATGCGCCGATCCGGGCCGTGCCGGGCGAAGGGTTGGATATTCCGATCTGGCTGCTGGGGTCAAGCGACTTCAGCGCAAGACTGGCGGCTTATCAAGGACTGCCGTTTTCGTTCGCGGGTCATTTCTCGCCGGATTATTTGGATCGGGCGCTCGAAGTGTACCGGACCACGTTCCGGCCGTCGAAGACGCTGTCCGAACCGTATGTCATGCTGGGCGTGTCGTTGATCGCCGCGGATACGAATGAGCGTGCCGAGTTCTTGTCCACGACGATGCAGCAGCAAGTGGTGGCGCTGACGCGCGGCCGTCCCGGAAAAATCCAGCCGCCGGCCGATCTGTCGTCGCAGCTTGACCCGCTTGAACTGTCGGCGGTGCGCAAACGGATGGAATCGGCAATCGTCGGAGACCGTGACACCGTAGAACGCCGTTTGCAGGAACTATTGGCTCGAACGCAAGCGGATGAATTGATCGTAACGAGCGGGATCTACGATCAAGCCGAACGATTGCATTCCTACGAGATTTTGGCTGATATCGCGATCCCGTCCGGTAAAGCGACGTTGTAAAAAGATTCGACGTTTTGGCGATCTTTTTCGCGAATTCGCATATTTGGCCCCGACTCGGCATTCTCGGCAAAGCGCTTCAGGCTTGCCGAACCGGGTCGGGGCTTTTTGTCATGATTAACAACTTTCTAAACGAAAACGATTGAAATGCCGATTAAGAACATATGTGCGTAAATTCTTCGACGAATTTCGTTTTTCGTGCCAATTATCGGTATAAAAATGGTATAATAAAAAAATCACATGCAAGGCAAGGAGGAAGCGGTTTGGCAAAAGGTAAAGTAGCAAAGCGGCCGACCCGCGACGAGTTTGTTCTGGAAGAAATAGGGAATCAATTGACTGAAGCCTACCAGGAGAAATCCGTTGTGGAATTGACGGTCTGGGGAGTACCTGAAGCGGTTCGGGGAACGATCGTCAAGATGGACTCGAGAACCGGTAAAGTTCATGTCGAACAAGAAGAAGAAACGAAAAAAGTCTCTTTCATGGACATTATGGCCTTGAACTATCCGCGCGATTAGTGATTCCGATCACTCTGCACAGCCATGCACCGCGGAGGAACAAGCTGATTGAAATACAAAAAAAGCTCTGCCCGAGTTGAATGTTCTCGGATAGAGCCTTTTTTCTGACTAGGGAAGCTGAGGGGCTGCGCTGCGAGAGAAATTCGTTCAAGACGCTGTCTCACCCGGAAAGTTGAATTGGATTTAAGCAAGGAATCTTTCCGGGTTCAAAGGCGTCTTTCACTGAATTTCTCTCTCCGCTCCGCCTGTTAGCTTCCGGATTTGGAAAAGGCCTTCCTCGATGAGTTGAGGAAGGTCGAAAAATTACTTTTTTAAAGTATAGGGCTGGTAATTTGTTGTACTCTGTTCTTAGTGCTTGTCGCTTTTAAGGTTTGCCGTCTTTACAACCTTTAGCTCTTGCGTCGGGCAAAGCCCACGCCATATCTTTTGCGCGAAGTTAGGCACTTCGCAGAAAAAAAGCGAAAACCCAATCCCGTGCAAAGGGGATTGGATGTTTCCCCTACCTAAAAGCCATTCGGCGCGGGCGCAGCGGAGGGGCGGTGGAAGCTTGAGAAGCGGAGCGTTCGCCTTTAAAATCGGATTTCCCACCATAAACTTGTTTTATACAATAGGAGGAAATCCGATTTTGACAGCGATCGAAAGCTCCCCCGCCCCGCAGCGTCACCCAAGCGCAAAAAGTTAAATCGCCGCCACGGACTCCTTACACTCGTCCGAGCAGTAATGGCTGTGTTCATCCGAACACGACTCGCACACCAGATGCTGCAAGTTGCACACCGGGCAGTTTACATAAACGTCGGTCGGTTCGTCGCAGTGGTAGCATTTGCCGACGATGCTCGGCGCGACATGGTTGATCGGCACCGAAATGCGTTCGTCGAATACATAACATTTGCCGTCGAACAGGTCGCCTTGGACTTCTTCGTCTTTGCCGTACGTCACGATGCCGCCTTCGAGCTGGCCTACGTCCGTAAAGCCTTCGTCGATCATGAAGCCGGTCAGTTTTTCGCAGCGGATACCGCCCGTGCAGTAAGTGAGGATCGTTTTATCTTTGTGTTCGGCCATATTTTCGCGAATCCAGTTCGGGAAATCGCGGAACGAATCGATATTCGGGCGGATCGCGTTACGGAAATGACCCAGGTCATATTCGTAATCCGTGCGGCCGTCGAGTACAATAACATCGTCGCGCTGCAATTGTTCATGGAACTCTTTCGGAGACAGGCGTTTGCCGAACTTCACGTTCGGATCGAGTTCTTTTTCATAGCGGAACGTGACCAATTCTTCTTTATGGCGCACGAACAGCTTTTTGAACGCATGCTGTTCGGAATCGTCGATTTTAAAAACAGTGCCCTCGAAGCGCTTATCGGCCAGCAGATCTTTCATGTACTGCTCGGTCTGCTCGTACGTGCCGGACAGCGTGCCGTTGATGCCTTCGCTGGCGATCAGGATGCGTCCTTTGACGCCGAGGTCTTTGCAATATTGCAGATGTTGAGCGGTATAGACTTGCGGCTCGTCGATCTTGACGAATTTATAAAAAAGCAGAATGCGGTAAGGACTGTTTTCCATATCATATCACCCGTAATCTCATTGATTTTTGCCGCCGCTTCCTGTAGGATGCTTGCGTGCAACTTAAAATTTTAGACGTTTTATCGGCATTCGTCAATTGATTCGTTTGTTAACGGGTTGAACAAAACAAACGGAATAACTAATTATCTTGTCGACTCTTAATCAGAAGTTTATGTTCGCCTGGGACTTCGTACACGGGTTAGGTACGAAATTTCAGGTGATCGTATTCTTACCTTTGGTGTCGACAAGATAACATATATGAAGAACGTGAAGAGGAGAGTACCCCATATGACTTCGCAAAACCAACGATTTGAACAGCTATTCCAAAGCAACGTCAAGCTGTCTGCCTACTCGACATACGAAATTGGCGGGGAGGCTCGGCACTTGGCGCTTCCGCGAACAATAGAAGAACTTTCGACCATGCTGCACGGCGCGCGCACCAAAGGATTGAATCCGTTTTTGTTCGGCTCCGGTTCCAACACGCTGTTCCCGGATCATCCGGACGAGGAGATGTTGTTCTTTTCGCTCAAGGAACATATCGAATTCAAACTGCTGCCGGGACGATTGTTCGTTTCCGCAGGGACGCCTATGACGCTGCTGGCGTTGTTCGGGCTGTACACGGGTATCGACGCGTTCGATTTCACGTTCCTGCTGCCGGGTACGCTCGGAGCGGGAGTCTATATGAATGCCAAATATTTCAGCCACCAGATCAGCGACGTGTTGGAGACGGCTTACGTGATCGACAAGGAGCGTCCGGAAAAAGGAATTATTCCCGTGCCGCTCGGCAGCTGCGAATACGGCTACAAAAATTCCATCTTCATGCGCATGCCTTGGATCGTAGTCGGCGCGGATCTCAAGCTTCCCGTCGATCCGAAGCTGACGCCGCAGGAAACGGACGAGCTGTTTGCCAAATTGAAAGCCAAAAATCTGTCGACTTCGGTGCTGCCCGATTATTACCGTCATTATACGAACGAATTGAACGTCGCGGCCAAACAGGGGTTTCAGGTTCGTCAGGAGCTGCTCGACGTTATCGCGGACCGCGGCGGCAAGCTGCATTTCGACTTTCCTTCATGCGGTTCGGTATTCAAAAACAATTATACGATCGGCGAACCGATGGGCAAGCTGGTGGACCGGATCGGTTTGCGCGGCACGATAATCGGCGGCGCGATGATCTCGGATCATCACGGCAACATCATTCAAAATCGCGGCGGGGCAAAAGCGAGCGACATCGTGGACCTTGTTCATCTAGTTCAAGAGAAGGTGGAAGCCGAATTCGGTTTCGTACCTGAGCCTGAGCTTGTGATCGTTTAGTATTGGGTCATACGAACTAATATTTGCATTTTACAGGATTTTAACACTTTTTCTCAATTTTTTTACGAAACAATGAACTTTCCTGTTTGGACACATGCTAGAATGAGACGCAGATGGCTTGATACCAAAATCTTGCTATGCCCAAAAATGTTCTCAAAAAAAGGTTCAAACAGGAGGCGGTTAAAAAGTGGGTAAGTTTTCGCTTTTCAAATCTAAAGGACTGAAGGCTGTGTTGGCGCTGTCGGTCGTAGCATCGCTCGAAGTCGGGTTGTTCTCGTCGGTTCCGGCATCTGCCGAAACGGCAGCTGATCCGGCACCGTTCATCAACGCGAAGGTTGTGAACGAAAACGCGGGCAAAAAAGTGTTGTTCGACAACACGCATGCGCAAACGGCGGGTGCGGCGGACTGGGTCATTGACGGCGGCTTCTCCGATTTCGGTAACGGAATCGCGGGCGAAGGCTACTACGTCAAAGAACTGCGCAAAACGACGCCGATTACATATGCGGATCTGGCGGATTACGACGTCTTCGTGATTGCGGAGCCGAACATTCCGTACAAGGCAAGCGAACAAGCAGCGATGCTGCAATACGTAGAGCAAGGTGGCAGTATCTTCTTCGTGGGCGACCACTATAACGCGGACCGCAACAAAAACCGTTGGGACGGTTCCGAAGCGATCAACGGCTACCGCCGCGGCGCTTGGGAAGACCCGACAAAAGGCATGAGCACGGAAGAGAAAAATTCCGCCGCGATGCAGGGCGTAGTGAGCTCCGACTGGCTGGGCGAAAACTTCGGCGTTCGTTTCCGTTATAACGCGCTGGGCGATATCACGGCTAACAACATCGTAGCGGCTGATCAAGCATTCGGCATCACGGCAGGCGTGAAAGGCGTTGCCATGCATGCAGGCTCGACGCTGGCCATCATGGATCCGACCAAAGCAAAAGGCATCGTCTACCTGCCGAAAACGAACGCGGCTTGGGGCAACGCGGTTGACCAAGGCGTGTATAACGGCGGCGGCGTCGAAGAAGGTCCTTACGTGGCGGTTTCCAAAGTAGGACTGGGCAAAGCGGCATTCATCGGCGACTCTTCGCCGGTCGAAGACGCAACGCCGAAGTATCTGCGCGAAGAAACGGGCGCGAAAAAGACGACATACGACGGCTTCAAAGAAGTCGACGACGCGGCGCTGCTGCTGAACACGATCAATTGGCTGGCAGATCAGGAAGACTACACGGATCTGACGCAAGTCGACGGTCTGACGCTGGATCAACCGACGGCCCTGCTGCCGTTCGAAGATCCGGCCGCTTCGACCGAGCCGCAATCGGAACCATGGTCCAATCCGGCAGCCGGCTACAAATGGTGGGATCCATCCACGTTCAAGCCGGGTTCTTACGGATCGTCCGTAACGGTGACTCAGCCGGTATTCAACCTGATTCACCAGGAGCAGCTGCCGAATGCGGAGGAGTTCCAAATCCGCTTGAAGATCGACAACCTGGCACCTAACTCGACGACGTCGGGTTACAGCGCAGGGATCTACCTGACAGGCGGTACGCAAGTTGCGCAAATCCAGAATCCGGACGGTACTTGGCCGACTTCGTACGGATACAGCCAGGCGTTCAGCGTGACGGCAGATGCCAACGGTACGGCGTACCGCGATATCGGCGTACGCATCAAAGCGGGTACGAACGGCGCGGCCAGCCTGCGTCTGCGTCAAAACGGCACGAACCTGCTCACGAAGAGCGTAACAGTGGCGAATGTTCCGGCACAGCCTCTTCCGGAGATCGAGCAGCCGGGCAGCAGCATTCCCGAGTTGAGCACGATCGCGTCGGCTCGCACGCAAGCTGAAGGCACGCTGGTTACGTTGGAAGGCGTAGTTACGACTCAACCGGGTTCGTTCGGGGGGCAGGCGTTCTACCTTCAAGACGAAACGGCAGGCATTTACGTTTTCCAAAGCGAGAGCGGCTTTAACCAAGGCGACAAGATTCGCGTAACGGCACCGCTGGCGCTGTACAACACGGAACTTGAACTGACGACGCCGGTCGCGATCGAGAAAACGGGAACGGCAGAACTGCCGTCCCCGATTCTTGCGGATACGGTAACGGACGCTAACCAAGGTCAACTGATCCAACTGAAAAACGTAACGGTATCGAACGTCGTAGCGGCAACTCCTGCGGGCACGTTTGAATTCGATGCGACTTCGGATGCCGGCGTGGCTACGCATGTCCGCGTAGATGGCCGTACAGGTCTGACCCAAGATCAATTCGCTTATGCAGAGGGCGACAAGCTTGATATTACGGGCGTATCGGCAATCTTCCGCGGTGCTTTCCAACTGAAGCCGCGCGGCGCATCGGATATCGTTCCGGCAGCTTCGACTGAAGAACCGCCGGTTGAAGAGCCGGAACAGCCAGGTCAACCTGTCGACGGTCCGGCTACGGCAGCTCCGGGAACTCCGGTGCTGACTGACGACAACGGTCATGACACGGGCCTGCGCGACGGCAGTTACAATGTCACGATGAACCTGTGGTGGGGCAATAACGGTTCTTCGTACAAACTGTACGAAGACGGCAAAGTGATCAAAAGCGCTCTGCTGACCGACGCGACGCCGGGCGCGCAAAAAGTGTCCGTACCGGTAGAAGGCAAAACAAACGGCACGTATACGTACGAGCTGGAACTGACCAACCGTTTCGGCACGACGAAAAGCAATGTTCTGACCGTCAACGTAACGGATGCGGCTCCTGCAAAAGCGGTTCTGTCCCAAGACAACTGGGATCGTGACGGCAATTACAACGTGACGATGAACCTGTGGTGGGGAACGAACGCTTCTTCGTACGAACTGTATGAAAACGGCGAACTGGTTGATACGCAAAGCTTGAACGCGGCAACGCCGAGCGCTCAAAGCGCCGTAACGAAAATCAGCGGCAAAGCACCCGGTACTTACGAGTACAAAGCCGTGCTGAAAAACGCGGCTGGCGAAACTTCGACGCAAAGTATCAAAGTTGAAGTCGGCTCGTTTGCGAACGCTGCATAATTTTGCTTGCTGGGCGTTTTGGGCTGAAGCAGAGATGCAGGTAACTGAAAAGGATTCCTTTCTCCGGGTGGCGGGGAAGGGAATCCTTTTGTTTTTGGGCGACTATGACTTGGTGATATAGGCAATTCTCCATATCGTATTGCCTAGACATTCAAATACAAGGAAATGATTGTCCATCTCGTACCAACGCAGCGTATATTCGCCGATTTTGTTGACTTTCGGCTTGCCGTAAATCGCATCCAGATCGGTAGCGCGCTGTAAGTGCAAGTTGATATTGCGAAGCGTGCTGCTGCCGATTGCCGCATAAGCGTTTTTCAAACGGCCGTCTTTAAAAATAAGCGTCGTGTTCCCCGAATAGTAACCTTGCATGCCGACTGTTGGTTTAGCGACGACTTTTCCTTTTTCGACCTCGTAATACGAATTGTAAAAGACTTCGAATTCTTCGATAAACTCGTACTTTGCTGGATCGGCAGCGACTTGGCTTTCCGTCAAATCTTGCGTGAACAGACGCAGAACGTCGTAGCTATAGCGATCCGAAGTTGAGGCGTAATCCATAAAAGCAGCAACTACGCCCATAGATTCGTTGAGGCGTTCGAGCGGAATATAAGCTTTGCCTGCATAGAAAATGGCGTCTTTGTCCGATGCGGGAACGGTCAGTGTTTTGCTGCCTTTTGTAAGCGTGATGTTTGTTTTCGAACGGGTGAGCTTGGCATCGACTGCTTTGGCGAAGTCTCCTGCTTCAATATACCAGCGGTTGTCGTGAGTCATAAAAGGACCTTGTCCCGCAAAAGTAATCGCTCTTCCGTCTACATAAGTAGTAGGGGGAGGCTGAAGGCTCAGCAATCCCTGCGTAGAACCGGATAAAGCAGATTTGTTTTCGTACCGGTTGTTTGAGTTGGGCAGAACTTTGCTTATGAGACCCGTAGGTAAATGGAGATAAGCCATGGAGCTGATTGAAACTATATCTCCATCTACACGATCGAGAAGCCAACTCGGTGCTCCCGGAAGCACATTTTTGATGGTATGCAGAATTTTAGCCGTTCGAAGATCAATAATGATCAGATTCGAAGTGCTGTAGTCTGTTTTTCCGTTTGATTTAAGTTTCGGAAACTCGCGGATAACCAGATATTGATCATGGTTAGAGAGTTCGATTCGACTATGTGTTTGGCTTGAGGTGAGTGGGATGATTTTTTCGCTTTTACCTACTTTGTAGCCGACACGCCATAGGTTCGTCGCTTCGTTCTTGTAGGCGACATATTCATAAGATCCTGATTTGATTCTACTAGCTTCTGTACTCGGGAAAAGGTCTTCGTTAGCTATGGCTTTCCCGTCAAATGTGTAATATCGGGGTGGCGATTGATAGGTTTTCCCGGACACTTGATAATAAGAGTATTCTGGATTCTTGGAGGTGGTTAAGATATAGTCATGAACATCCAAGTATGGAATTTTGCGATAGACCCCTTCTTGAACCCATCCTTTTTCAGAAATACGAGTGATCAGTTTTTTGGTAGGTAAAGAAAAGACCTCGGTTGTACGTGCTTCATATTTGGCTTCGCCGTGTGGCACTCTTCGAATCATGTAGCCCGGAATATCAAGAAAAAGCGTTATCGCCGGATAAGCGGAAGGGTCAATCATTTTGCTGCTATTGAGTACAATAAGTTTTTCTGTTTTTGGATCAAATTCATAAATGAAATCATGTTGAAGAACTTTGGTAGCAGGTTTTTGTTTGGTATAAGAGTTAAGGTGAGCGACTACATAAACTTTCATTTGATTTTCAAAGGAAAATACGCGTGAAGAATCAAAATCTGCCGAAAAAGCTTCTGTCTTCGAAGAATCTTCTTTACTTTTATACTGTGCTTTTTTAGGGATCTTTTGACTTGCTTTCGGAAATTTCAGCACTTTGCTGGTCACCATACCGGTCTCAAAATCAAATTCAATCACCTTCGCTTGAGGAATGACCGAAGTCCCATCCGTTGACAATATGTATTCAAACTCAACTTCCAACCGTGAAGCTCCTGATGCTTGTACCTGCTTCACACATCCAAAGAGCGCGATCGCGGCTATTAAAATGACGACTGCAAAGCCTGCTTTTTGCCAGGCGCTTATTTTTCCCTTTAACATTCCTTCTGCTCCTTTTTATTGTTTTTGCTAACTAACTCAATTCTATCATTAAACCGACCATAAATCCCTTTATTTCCCGAATTTAAAAAGACGATTGTTTGGCAGCTTCTCTTACGGGTAATGGGGTTACGTAGAAGTAAGGAGGAGATCAGCATGAATCGAACACCTCGAACGAGTCCCTATTTACGCAAATCGCTGAAGCTGGCTCCCGCCGCGTTAATCGTGGCGCTTGCGCTCAGCGGCTGCGGGAATACGTCGGGCAACGCGCCGGAAGAAGCGAACGCGCCCGCCGATGCGGCAGCCGAAGACGGCGGAGCGAATGTCGTTCCCGGCACGGGACCGGCAACGAGCGGAGAAGACGCAGCGGAAAGTCCGGATGCACAGCAGACGGAAGAAGATTCTGCGGAAGGCACTGATCAGGCGGAAGATGCGAACGTGCCGGATGCGGAGGGCGTAATCGATCAAGTCCGCGCGCAGTTGAAGCTTCAAGATGCTGTGCTGCCGACGGAATTCGAGCTTGCGGACGGACATTATTTGACGGCTTCGATCGAGAAAAACGAAGAGGCCGCGTTCAACGTGGTCTTTTACGAGACAGAAGAAGTTGTGCCTGTAGACGATGACTCCCTGGCGCCGACCGGAGAGACGCCGATCCTTGCGATCGTGAACGCGGAGAGTTATGCCGATCCGTTAAGCCGCGAAGACATCTTTTTCCCGGCTTCCGATCTGGAGGATATTTCTTCGGAAATGGCGGTCGATCTGGGGAACGGTATTCAAGGCATGCAGGAAGGCGCGGCGGGTACGCAGTATCTAACCTGGAAAGAAGGACGCTGGGTGCTGCAAATCCAATCGCTGAGCGAAGATCAGATGGATCAACCGGGAATAGCGCGGAAAATGGTCGACTATCTGGAGACGCACTCGCTTCCGGCACCGGACGATGCGGGACGGATCAGCGCAAAGTATCAGCAAGGCGGAGACGCGGTGCAGAATATCGTAGCGTGGAACAAGGGAGACGTCGTGTATCAGATCGAGACGCAGCGCGTTCCGCTCGAAGCGTTAGCGATGACGGTATCGGTAAAATAAGACTCGGCATGAGCCAGTAGATTGACCAACCTTAATCATAGGTTTACGTTCGGCTGGGCGTAACTTTACATTTAACTTGGTAAAGCTACTAGTTGTCGGGGGCGATGCAGGGAAAAGGAGCAGAAGAAGCGAGAGATCGCTTCTTCTTTTTGCCGATTTTGCTATGTGCGCGGGGCGGATGATAGGATAAGGGATAAAGCCTGCCGTCTTCAAAGCGGGCGAATAACGGGGGGCTCAGCGATGGAAAAGGTTAATGTTTTCGACGTTTCTTCGGCGCTCATCGAGCGAATTCAGCGGGATTATGCAGAAGATGTCGCGATTGCGGCTTATTATGGTTCGTATACCGACGGTACGGCAACCGAATGCTCCGACCTGGACTTTTTCTATATTCCGGCAAATCCGAAAGGCTATAACGCCGGATTGTCTTTTATCCTGAACGGAATCAGCTTTGACTTCTGGCCGATCGATTGGGAACGGGCGGAACGCATGGCGCGGCTGGAGGACGGTAAAACCGGAATTTTGGCCGACTGCAAGCTGCTGTATGTGCGATCCGACGAGGATCTGGAGCGTTTCAATCATCTCAAGCTTCAAATCAAGGATATGCGTTCGTTCGAGGGAGAAGAGAAGTTTCTGGATATGGCGGAAGCAAAGTTGAAAAGCGTGTATCCGTTTTTGTGGGAAATGAGACGTGCAGGCATCGGGAAATCCCTTTCCTTTTACCGACTTCAGGCATTCGAGGTCGTGGCTCCGGTGCTGGAGGCGATTGCGCTGGTCAACCGGACTTATTTGCGCAAAGGGTGGGGCAAGAATCTCACGGAGATCTATAATCTGCCCGTTCGCCCAGCAGAGCTGGAACAGGTGATGAATACGATCATGCGAAGTGCGGAACCGCCTGCGATCATTGGAGCCTGCGAGTTTCTGGCGGATGCGGTGAAAGGGGTCATTGACGACCGGAGAAGCCTGCTTCAGCCTCCAACGCCCGATTATGCGCAAAGAGCCGAAGGGTTTTTCGAAGAGTTCAAAGGACTGCTGGATAAAGTGCAATCGGCTTGCGAACGCAAGGATTATGAGCTGGCCTTTTTCTCGGCGGTGCATGCGGAGAGCGAACTGAACAGCTTCCTCGTATTTTGCGAAACGGGGCACTGGAAAGTTGGGAAAAAAGCGCAAGAGGCGGGGCGAAAGATTGCCGAACAGGCCAAATTGCCTTCACTCGTATCGGTACTTGACCCTGCCAATCTGTTTGTGCTTCAATCCGCTGCGAACCGCTTGGAAGTGACGCTGGAACGCTTTTTCCGCGAGCAGGGCGTAGATATTCGGAAATTCGATAGTCTGACCGAATTCCGTGCGTTCTTGTTGGGATCGAAATCAGAGTGAGGCTGTACGATAGAATGAAAAAAGCACCGACCGAGTAGCTTGACCAAGTTAAATGTAAGGTTACGCCCGGCTGAAACGCACCTAAAGCGTGTGCGTTTCAGCCACACGTAAACCTATGATTAAGGTTGGTCAAGCTACCAGAACATGAATTTGTTCTTGGAACGGTGCTTTTTGGCGTGTTTTAGGCGTCGTGCATCGCGGAGCGCTTCAGCGACACGCTTGACTCCCGGACGATCAGACGCGGCTCGAACTGGACTTTTTCATAATCGCCGATGATTTGATCACGGATACGTTTGAGTAAAAGTTCTGCCGCCAATCGCGCCACTTCGCTGCCCATGATGGAAACGGAGCTGATTTGCGGGCTGCTGATCGTGGTCCATTGGTTGTTATCGACACCGACGACGGCAACTTCTTCCGGTACGCGCACGCCGAGTTCTTTGAAACGGTTCACGAGTCCGATCGCGACCATGTCATTCACCGCGTACACGGCATCCGGCATATGGGCCAACCCGTGAAAATAATCGGCGGCGCGTGTTCCGGTTTGCAACGAAAAGTCGTCGCCGAAATACACCAGTGAAGCGTCTACCCGATCCAGTGCGCGTTCATAGGCGAGGTAGCGGTCTTCGATGACGTCTTTTTGCGTGCCGGCATAAGCAATACGGCTGCGGCCGATCTGCTTGAGATGATCCATCACGAGCTGGCCTTCCAGCATGGACAAACACACGATGTCCGCTTGAAGCGTAGAGTCCAGCTGCTTACCGTAGTTGATCACAGAAATCGGCACGCCGGCTTTGTTGATCAGCTCGGGCAGCGTTTTCGGGTAGGCCAGCGGCATGATGATGAGTCCGTCCACATGCAGCTTTTTGATATCGCGAACCACTTCCAGCTCGGCCCGCGCGTTGCCCGCCGTGTTGATCTGGACGACCCGGTAACCGTGCGCTTTCGCGGCTTGCTCGACGGCCCAGGCAATATCCGGAATGATCGCGTTGCGGATATCCGGCACGGCGAGCGCGATTTGGTTGGTTAGACGAACCTTCAGGCTCTGCGCGGATGTATTGGGGACGAAGCCGAGTTCTTCTATCTTTTGGAGGATGCGGGTCCGGGTCTTGGCGCTAATCCCTTCGCCGTTGTTAATCGCCCGGGAAACGGTTGCGATCCCGACTCCGGCATGCCGGGCCACATCCTCGATCGTTACTTTCTTCGATGCCACATTGATCGCCTGCCTTATTCGGGTTTTCGGAATCGTTTCCGAAAAATTTTGAAAACTCTGTTATGTCTCTTTATTATATCATTCCATCCATAAGCAAGGTTGAAATTCGGGCATAACGGCTTTAAAAAGCTTGTTTTTAAGGTTTTTGATGATAAAAAGTCTATGAAACGCAAGGATATATCTGCTTGATTGGTTTGACAATGTGTCAGAACTGTGACATATTTGATTTCGGAAACGTTTCCGGAATAACCGGAATGCGTAGTGTGAAGACAATCGAAGGAGATGACCGGCAATGAAAGCATTGAGATGGCATGGACCGAAGGATTTGCGTCTGGAGACGATCGAGGAGCCGAAAGCTCTTCCCGGAAAAGTAAAGATCAAAGTGGAATGGTGCGGCATTTGCGGCAGCGATCTGCACGAATATACGGCAGGCCCTATCTTTATCCCGGCAAGCGATCCGCATCCGATCACGGGCGAAGTCGCTCCGGTCGTGATGGGGCATGAATTCTCCGGCCGCGTCGTGGAAACGGGCGAAGGCGTGACTCGCGTACAAGCCGGAGATCGCGTTGTGGTCGAACCGATTTATGCTTGCGGAACATGCGAAGCTTGTCGGAAAGGCAAATATAATCTGTGCGAAAAAATGGGCTTTCTCGGTCTCGCCGGAGGCGGAGGAGGATTCTCCGAATACGTAACGGCTGAAGATTATATGGTGCACAAAATTCCGGACAGCATTTCTTACGAGCAAGGCGCATTGGTTGAACCGTCTGCGGTTGCGCTGCATGCCGTGCGTCAAAGCAAACTGAAAGTCGGCGATAAAGCCGCGGTATTCGGCGCAGGTCCGATCGGTCTGCTGGTGATCGAAGCGCTCAAAGCATCCGGCGCTGCGGAAATCTATGCGGTCGAGCTATCCCCGGAACGTAAAGCGAAAGCAGCCGAACTAGGCGCGATCGTGCTTGATCCGAAAGAATTCGACGTTGTTGCCGAGCTGCATGCCCGTACGAACGGCGGCGTGGACGTCGCTTACGAAGTTACCGGCGTGCCTCCGGTTCTGACGCAAGCTCTGGAATCGACGAATATCGGCGGCGAGCTGATGATCGTCAGCATCTTCGAGACCGAAGCTCCGATCATGCCGAACCGCATCGTGATGAAAGAACGCACCGTGAACGGAATCATCGGCTACCGCGACGTGTTCCCTGCGGTTATCAGCCTGATGGATCAAGGCTACTTCCCGGCAGATAAGCTGGTAACGAAGCGGATCGGGTTGGATGAGGTGTTGAGCGAAGGATTCGAGACGCTGTTGAAAGAGAAGAATCAGGTGAAGATTCTGGTTAAGGCGGAGTAGATGGTAGTGGGCGGCCTATTCGTTTTAATAAGCCACTAGTGAAACGATTCTTACTTCGAGCAAAGGCCCCACCTTGTCTGGAAGTATAGAAGCAATAGCTGGCAGACTAATCCCGGAAACGTTAAAGAGACGTTTCCGGGATTTTTATTGTGAATGCAAATACGGGATGAATGCGAGCTTACAAAAGTGCGAACCTGAAGCTCACATAGAATCCCCGGCAGGTTCGCACTTTTGAGCCCTCAGAGCCTTGTTGGGCGAGGACTGAAAGTGGGTACTGTCGCTCCCTATACGGGAGTGCAGAATCGAAGCAGGTGCCTAAATGTATACTCTTTACTATGTTGAAACCACGGTAATTTCCCGTGGTTTCAACATGTCTATAAAGACTAACGTAGCTAGAAGCGAGAAGGTGGAGAGAGAAATTCAGTGAAGGAATGGAATGATCGCCTTTGAAATCGGGAAAATTCCGCTAAAAATTCAATCCTTTTTCCCGATTTCAACACGCGACCGGAACGAATTTCTCTCGGAGCCTTCTCGCTTCCCGCACAAACTTAACTTTCTCGACAGCCTAGAACTACGACATCATGCAGCACGGGATATTCGGCGGAGTCGGCAGCGCAGGCATGCAGCTGTCGATCGCCTCGATTTCCATACTGATCCTGCTGTCCCTGTCCATTTTGCTGTCGCTCAAGCTGTATGCCAGACAGGATATTTGATTCCAAGCGCACCAAGCTCGAAATTTGTAAAACTGCGGGGTAACCTCTATACTTAAAGTGACCGATATTCATGATATGACGAATATTTGACGGGCGGCCGGATGCCGAATTCGGTGCCCCCTGCAGAGAGGAACGGAAACAAATTTCATGGAAAACAATGCTTTGGATTTTACGAATAAAAGGATCCCGATGGAGCAGCTGAAGTCGTTCCGCGACGAAGTAACCCGCTTTATGATGACGTACAAGTTTGCACTCGACGAGATGGAAACCAAGATCGACATCCTGAAGCAGGAATTTCAGACGCTGCACGACTACAGTCCGATCGAGCATACCAAGTCGCGCCTCAAGTCGCCGGAGAGCATCGTGAACAAGCTGATTCGCAAGCAGCACGATATTTCCCTGACCTCGATCAAGGAGCATATCCGCGATATCGCCGGCCTGCGTATTACGTGTTCATTCATTTCCGATATCTACAAGGTCAGCGAGATGCTTCAGCAGCAGAACGACCTTAAAGTATTGGACATCAAGGACTACATTGCCCATCCGAAAAGCAACGGTTACCGCAGCCTGCATCTGTTGATCGAAGTGCCGGTGTTCTTGTCCGACCGGACGGAGCATGTGTGCGTGGAGCTTCAGATTCGCACCATCGCGATGGATTTCTGGGCCAGCCTGGAACATAAAATCTTCTACAAATACAATCAGGACGTGCCTAGCGAACTGTTGTCCGAGCTGAAAACGGCTGCGGATTCCGCCAGCTCGCTCGATCTGCAAATGGAACGTTTGCAGCATGAAGTACAGGCGATCAAGGACGCGCACGACGCCGAAGAACGCGAAATGTTGAAGACCATTCATATCAACGGCCAGCAATTCCGGATTCCGGGAACGCTGCTCGACATATTGGGACAAAATTGATCGTGTTAAAAAGACCAGGGCGGAAACATTCCATCCGGTCTTTTTTCCTATATTCATAGGTAAAATTTGCTTGGAAAATGCTTATGAAACCATTGATTTTAGCGCTAAAGGCCCGTAGTATATTGTATACTTAGTAATTGTGTACGCTAAAAAGGTAAACGATTCGAACGGAAAACGCTGCTGCGATGGGGGAGGAGTCACCTTGCCGGGACAACATATGTATAAAAAAGGCACACAGTTCAAACAGCCGGATTGGGGACTGCTTGATCGGGAGAGCGAATCGGAAGGCTGCACGGCCGAAGAATTTTCGCGCTTGCTGGACCTATTGGAAGTCCAGCCTTACCGCGACGTGAATTCGGCGATTGCGCCGGTTCAGCAGGCACTCGGTGTCGCCGCCAGATTGGACCGCGAGGATCTGACCCAACGAACTCGCCTCATCCATGCCGACGTACTGGGCCGCCAAGGGAAAATCGCCGAAAGCGGTCGTCTGATTCGCGAGATTAATGCGTGGGCCGCAGAGAATGACCATGAGTATATTTTGGCGCGCAGCCACCGCTTGCTTGCCGGGTTTTTCCGGCGGCTCGGGGATAATGACAGCTCGCTTGAGCACGCGCTGCGCGGGTTAAAGCATCTTCCCGGCGGCGTCGCACCGGCTACGCGTGCGGACCACTTGATGATGCTGGCGCTCGCGCTCGATGAATCGGGGGCTTACGACGACGCGAAGCAGCGTTTCGACGAAGTGCTCGAGATCGCGAATGCAACCCAGGACGTACAATTTGCTTTGTATGCGCTCAACAATATGGCGTTCACGTATTACGATCTGGGCGATCTGGAAAAGGCGGAAGAACTGATCGTGAAAATTCGCGATCTATCCGCCGTCCATGGATTCCCGCTTAACGCGATGCAGCTGGATACGATCGCGAAGGGAGAAATGCTGCTGGGTCGGCCGGAAGAGGCGGAGCGTACGTTACTGCCGGTCATTACCGATCCGTCCGAGCGTCGTTTGAGCGAGCTTGCTTCGCTGCCCGAATGCATGCTGACGATTGCTCAGGCTCAATTGCTTCAGGATAAGTTGGAAGAGTCCCAGGCGATGCTGGATGAAGCCAAGCATCTATGCGACGATCACGGTCTGGCGGCTTTGAGCGTACGCGTTCGTTTGCGTCAGTCGGAGCTGTATGCGGCGGCGGGTCGTTATAAGGAAGCGTACGAGGAGCACCGCTTGTTCCACGACGAATCCGAGGCGCTGCGTTCCGCGGAGCGCGAAGCCAAGGCCCATATTTTCCAAGCGGTATTCGAAGCCGAGGAAGCGCGCAAGAGCAGCGAGCATTTCCGCGAAATGGCGCTGCGCGATCCGCTTACGGGACTGCGTAATCGGCGCTTCATCGACGAGCATATCGACACCTTGCTGAAGGAAGCGAAAGAAACGGGCGAGGCTCTCACCATCGCGATTATCGACTTGGATCATTTTAAACGCGTCAACGATACGTTATCGCACGTCGTCGGTGATACCGTGCTGATCAACGTCGCCAAAATTTTGTCGGTGGCGGCGGCCGAACCGGCTGCGGTAGCGCGGATGGGCGGCGAAGAATTCGTGGCGTTGTTCCCGCGCGCGGACGAAAAACAAGGCCGCGAATTGGCGAATCGGTTGTGCCGGGCGATTCGCGGCGCGGACTGGAGTCCGATTACGGGCAGTCTGCCCGTAACCGCAAGCATCGGCGTGCACACCGTATACGGCGGTTCGATCGGACGAACCGAGCTGCTGGCGATCGCGGATCGGCGTTTGTATATGGCGAAGCATGCCGGCAAAGACTGCGTGGTATCCGAGGGATAGTCATTCAGCGAAAATTGAATTCGATTGCGCAGCCGTTAGCGCATAGCAGATCCGCTAACGGCTGTTTGCCGTGCCTGGGGAGGACGTTTCGCTGCTGCATGGAAGGTGGCAGCAACGGTACGTTTTTCGCAGGAGTCCGTTGACCGGGTATCGAATCAGGTTTTGGAGATTTGCGGGAGATCGTGTTTAATGGAGGAGAACAGCAAGCGGACAGGAGGAAGTCAGATGAGTAAAAAAGTGCTGGTCGTGGATGATGAGCCAGGTATTCGCAGCGCGATCGCGTATGCGTTAAAGCGCGAAGGATACGAAATCGAAACGGCGGCGGACGGCGTGGAAGCGTTGGAGAAGGTGGAGTCGTTCGGCCCTTTGGTGTTGGTGCTCGATGTGATGATGCCGAGGATGGACGGGTATGAGGTATGCCGTCGCCTGGAGAATCGCAGCGGGATCGGGATTATTTTGCTGACCGTCAAAAACGATATGGTCGATAAAATCGTCGGGCTGGAGCTTGGCGCGGACGATTATATGACGAAGCCGTTCGAAATTCGCGAGGTGCTGGCACGGGTGAAAGCGCTCATGCGCCGGGTGGAGAAACAGACGCCGGCCGTCGAAGCGCATGACATTGCGGCCGAAGAATTCGATGCCGACGATCGGGTGGAGCTGGGGCCGCTTCGTATCCGGATCTCCCACCGTTCGGCCGAGCTGGACGGGGAGGAGCTGGAGCTGACGCCGAAAGAGTTCGATCTGCTCACGCTGCTTGTGTCGCGTCCGGCACGGGTGTTTACCCGGGACGATCTGCTCGACCGCGTGTGGAGCATGGATTATGCAGGCGGAACGCGGACGGTGGATATTCATGTGCAGCGGCTGCGGAAAAAACTGGGCGAAGCTCATCAGGGGATGCTGCAAACGGTATACGGCGTCGGCTACAAGGCGACCGCGCCGTCATGAGGGTCAGCATTAAGCTGAAGTTTACGCTTTTTCTGGCGCTGCTGCTTAGTTTGACCGTCGGCGTCTTGAGCGTGCTGATTCTACAGGGAACGGAACGGAGCCAGACGCAGCAGATCGAAGACACGATGGCCCGGCAGACGCAATTGGCCAATCTTCGGGTGCGGCAGGAGTATTATACGCAAGAGCCGAGACTTGATCCGCCGGAGTTTTTGCAGCAGGAAGGAGTCCGGTTGTCGGACGAGTTGTCGGATCTGATCGGCATGCCGGTGACGTTGTACGATACCGAAGGCGAACGGATCGGGACTTCGCTGCCGGGCGAGATTCCGCCGCTGGAAGGCGATCCGTCCGGCGCTTCGTCGTTCCGTTACGCGATGGCCGGACAGGTGGCGTATTGGAAGCAGGGCAGTTCGCTGGAGTATTTCGCGCCGCTGGAAGGCCCGGAAGGTCAGGTCGGGGTGATTCGTTTCCGGTATTCGATTGCGAGTTATCAGGCGGCTTACGCGGATATTCGGGGGCTTTTTGTCAGCATCGGACTTGGCGTGGTCGGGTTGAGTTTTGTGCTGGGCTATTTGTTTTTCAATCGGTTTGCGGCGGGGATTATTCGTTTGAAAAGAACGGCGGATGCGATTCGGCGCGGCGAGTTCGTGCGCAGCGCGCCGCTGAGGCGCCGTCGGGACGAGCTGGGACAGTTGGGCGAAGGATTGTACGAGATGAGCGGAGCGATCGAGCGCAATATCGAGGCGATGCGGGAGGAGCAGCATAAGCTCAAGCTGGCCGTGGAGAAGCTTCAGGCGCTGGAAAAGCAGCAGAAAGAGTATATCGGCAGCATCAGCCACGAGTTCAAAACGCCGCTGACTTCGATCAAAGCGTACGTCGAGCTGCTGGAGATGTACGGCGACGATCCGAATTTGCTGGAAGAAGCGAGGAGTAATATCGGCAAAGAAGCGGAGCGACTATACGAGATGGTCGAGAAGGTGCTGCGTCTGGCCGAGCTGGAAAAGTACGATTTCGAGATCCAGGCGGGGGAAATGGATGCGGAGGAAGCGCTGCGGGACGTGGTCGGACGGATGCGCGGGAAGGCGGAAAGATTCGACCTGACGCTGCGTTTGGAGTCGGGGGCAGCGGCGTTCAAAGTAGATCAAGCGCCTCGTTTTCCGATCTGGTTCGACCGGGAGAGCTTTATGCATATCTTCGTGAATCTGCTGGATAATGCGATTAAGTATAACGTGCCGGACGGCACCGTTCTCGTGGAATTGCAGAAACGGTCGGCGCGGGAGGTGGAAGAGAAGCTTGTGAAGCGGCGTTCCGCAGCGGGTGCTGTTGAGGCGGCAGACACGGACACGCCTATTACGGCGGAGCATGTTCTGGCGATTCGCATCTTCAATACGGGACCCGCGATTCCGGAAGAGCTGCGGGAGCGGATCTTCGAGCCGTTTTTCACCGTTAACCGGGATCGCGCGCGGCAGTCCGGAGGAAGCGGGCTGGGATTGGCGCTCGTGAAAAGGTTGACCGAGGCGCAGGGAGGCAGCATCGAGCTGCTGTCTTCGGATGAACGGGGGACGGTGTTCGAGCTGACGTTTCCGTTGATGCACGACGTTTAGGGTGAGAGGGAAGAGTCATAGCGAAGTCGCGGGGAACCGCGGCTTTTTCTTTTTTTATCAGAACAAGAGGTTGAACATGTTATTGCAACGCGCTACTTACGTGTTCGAAACATTTTCGAAGCATTTGTTCGGTACACTGATTGCAATCACACAGATTCGACGAGGGGAAGGAATTCATATGAAGTCAATATATAGAGGAAAGTCTGGCGTCAGACTAGGGCGTGGCGTATCTCGCGTCAAAGGGATTGCGGCCGCGGCTGCTGTATTGGCCTTGCTCGCGGGGTGTGCTTCACCGTCGTCTCCATCCGGAGAAACGGTCGTCGTGCCTGATTCATCCGTCAGCCAAACCGATCCTTCGACTCAAGCGGCCACGCCGAGCATTACGGTTAAAGACAACACGAATGCTTCGGTTTACGCCGATCTGAAGCTTGAGGATATTCAACAGATCGACGGCGTGCGTGGGCAGGATTGGCTCAGCGAGGATGAAGTCGTGGTGAATCGTCAAAACGAGGCGGGCGAGCCGACCGAGTTCAGCGACGGAGAGATTTTGCCGCAGGGGTTATATGTGCATACTCTTGCCGGGGGTAAGGAGAAGACGATCATTGCGGACGATACCAACTGGGGAGGAGCCAAGCTGTCGCCGGACAAAAAGCATCTTTTTTACCAAGAGATCTTCGAAATGACCGGGGTGGGTTACATCATGGATCTGGAAACGGGAGAGTCGGTACAGATCGCGGACGGGCGCGAGATTCTGATCGACGGAGCCTGGTTGGGTGATGATCATTTCGTTTACGGGAATATCGAAGGACAGTTGTTCCAAACCGATCTGTCCGGGAAAAGCGAGCAGCTGCTGGATCTGGCCGATGCCGGGCAGCGCGCGAGCGGAATCCAGACTGTAGGCGATATTGTGTATTATACCGGATTGAACGAGCAGGAGTTGTTCGCTTATCATACGTCGACGAAAGAATTGGAACGGTTCGGCAGCGGCATTCTGTGGGCGATCCCGGCACCGGACGGCAGTCAGCTCGCGCTGGTGAAGCGGACAGGCGAGACGGAAATGACGCTGATGCTGACGGACTTGGCGGGAAACGAGAAGAAAACGCTGGCAACCGGAACGCAGGTGTTCGGGACAAGCTGGTCGCCGGACGGGAAACGGCTGGCGTATACGGTGACATCGGCAGATGACGGAAGCAAGGACGGGTTTTACATTTCGGACGTGAATACAGGAGAGGCGTTTATGATTTCGTCGGACCTGGCGGATGCGGGAGACGCGATGAAATGGAGTCCGTCGGGAACGAAGATTATGGTGAATAAAGTAGATCGGAAGAACGGAGAGATGCTGGCGCAGTCGTCGATTATTAAGGTGTCGTGGTGAGACGGGAGAGTCGGAGGTTTGCGAGAAGAAGCAGAGGATGGGCGATATGGGATAGAGGTGGAAAGCCTGCGCGATAGTGCGGGCTTTTTGCTTTGCGGCGCGGGAATGAAGACGAGAGGAGAGCGGTGAAAAAATGGTGTTCATGCTTGGTGGGTAGGGTTATACTGTAAGCGAAGGTGAAAGATGGGTGAGGTTCGTGAATACCACGATCAAAGCGTATATTCGGAAGTTCGTGAATATTGCGAATTGGAAGTATAGGCGAAGTTCGTGAATAAGACGTTATCGGAAATAACATGCAGATGAAAATGAAAGTAGGTATGTTAAATGAATTTTTCTATCATTCAAGTCAATCAAAAACATAAAGAAGTATTAGACAATCTCATGCAATTCTATATTTATGATTTTTCCGAATTCCTTGCATTTGATGTAGAAGAAAATGGACAGTACAGCCCCTACCCGTTAGATGATTATTTTGAAGAAGGAAACCACCAATTTGCTTATGTGATTAAACGAGAAGAGAAGTACATAGGATTTGTCTTAGTTCGTTTAATAGAAGACTTGGAAATTCGGCATTATTCAATTACAGAATTTTTTATATTAAAGAAGTATAGACGAGAAGGAATGGGAATGGCAGTAGCAACTGATCTATTTAACCGACATAAAGGGCCGTGGGAAGTACATCAAATTGAAAGTAATAAAGGAGCACAAATATTTTGGAAAAGAGTGATTAATGAATATACAAAAGGTCAATTTGAAGAGCGGGTTGAGAACGGAAAAACGATACAAACGTTTATTAGCTGATTCAAGAAGACATGTTACATCCGATAACATAATATTCACGCTGCGGACATCCGTCCTTGATCTGGCATTCGCCAGACACTCGACATGCGTCGAGTCGTGAATACAGGAACGTTAACTGAAACTCCTTAAAGGAGTGCTGATTTTAAAGATTAAAACAAATTTTTGTACTCTGAAGGGAGCATTCATATGTTTAGAAGTTTTATTTATGTTAATACTGAAAAAGTTTACGAATACTATAGTTTACTTGATCCTTCGATAAAAGAAAAAGCGATATCAAAAGAAAAAAGCACTACAAACAAAGCTGAGATTTCGAAATCGCCTATCGGATTTGAACATTCAAAAACAGAAACTATGAAAAGCGAAGTAAGCCAATATTTTTTATTGGATTACAACAACTTTGAAAGAGCTCTTACTAAATTAAATGGAGAAAATTATTTTGATTTAGTAGATAGTGATAATGACTATGACATTTCGACGATACCTCAATCTTCAATTGGAAAGATACAAAACAATTTCTGTGTGCCAGAGGAATTTGATTATATAGAATTAACTAATTTGTTCAAGCCCCTTTTAAAACAATCTTTGAACATTGAGGAATCAGAACAAGAATTATATGATGCATTTTTGGGGGATACTAAGGCTGATATTCCAATCCTTATAAAACATGAAGACAGCACTGTATTTGGAACTCTTGATACTAGATACTTAAATGAGCCTTATAATCAACTTGAAGAATATACAACAGATGAGGTAACTATTTTATTCAAAGCAGTCTCTCACAATTCAAGTGATAAAATCAAAATTTTCGATCCTTTTAAGGACTTTATTAAATTCAATCGAGCTATGCGTAGAAGTATGGATATAGAAAGTAGCTACACAAAAGAATTTTCGCCGATTATCGTCGATGGGCCAGTAGTGAAAGTAGAAATACTAGCAATATATAAATGAATAGATTACAGATAAAGAATCATTTTATCTAGTAAGATCTAGGAGCATCAGTTAACATAATATTCACACTGCGGGCATACGCCCTTGGTCTGGCATTTGCCAGACACTCGACATGCGTCGAGTCGTGAATACAGGAACGTTATCCGAAATCCTTTGAAGCATTTAAAAAATATCTAAAGACACAGGAGTAAAAAATTGATTGCAAATAAGAGACATATTCGGATAGGTGCAGAGGAATGGATGGAAGGTTTAGAAGATGCTCAAGTGGATGTGGTCGTAACATTCCCTAATTCAACAAAATGGATTTCAAATTTCTATACGATTAAATGTATTGAATCAATGAGAAAAGATTATTTAATGAATGGCCATTGCTTGAAGGGTGCATATTGGTGCGCTTCCTCGCCAATAATTATTGTAGATCGTATAAGTCGTGACAGAATTGAACAAGTCATTGACGAACTAATTGAAACAGGAGGATTTAGAGATCTATTTGATTACTTCGGGGCTGTTCAGGAAGAAGATATTATACGACATGAATATCCTGAAAACTTTTTTGATCAAAGTTCTAAATTAGATCCTTCATATGTTACCTCTCATGCAAGTCAGTTAGCCCAAATGTTAGATCAATCAAGTGAAGAGGTTAGAGAAACCGTATTGAAGGGCATATTAGGGTATCTCAAAGAAGCTAAGGACTTCGGATAACAATATATTCACGCTGCGGACATTCGTCCTTGGTCCGGCATACGCCGGACACTCGACATGCGTCGAGTCGTGAATACAGGAACGTTATCCGAAACCACCAAAAATCATTTAGAACTTAGGAGGAGATTATGACTGTCATAGAATACACTACAGGTATTTTTAATGATGAATATAAGTCTAAGATCGATGAGTTTTTTGGAGAGAGAATGAAAGAGCTATCTACCAATTTAGAGTTAAATACATTAGAGAGAATAATAGTATCAGGGAAATTCACAGATGATGTTTTAAAGGTTCAAGAAGAATATCAGATGAGTGAAAGAGGACATACTGATAGAGATGACGGGATTGCAGTTGCAAAAGTTCTCCATACCAAATTTAAAGGACAACTTAAACAAACAATTGTGATCAATGATTATCTGATTAATGGGCTGTTTATTCCTGAAGCTGCACAAATTTCACTTCATCTTTTACATCATGAATTCTGTCATATTCATGAAAATTATTATCAAAATGAAATGTTTACCTCAGAAGCAAGAAATGGACACGGAATGGATAGGCTTCAGCATACATTAATATGTAACGCGGAGCCAATATGGTCCGAATATTTTGCCGTAAGAAGTTCTTCAACGTCTTTAGTAATGAACGCCGATACTGATTTGTACTTTCCTTATTTGTTAGATTTGATAGATTTATGTAAAGAAAAAATAGAAGAAAGAATCTCTAAATATAGGTTGAATGGAAATCTTGATGATTTGTTTGCTTTTTTGCAGGAAGAAACATCTATGTTACTTAAAATAGCTGCCACTACTCAAGGATATATCGATGGTTTGGGCTTAGCCAAACACGAAATTTCTCATATGATTGAAGAACAATTACAGAAAACATATTTTTATGATATTTGGACTTCTCAGCAGAAAGTATTAAGAGAACTTTTTGATAAATTCCCTAATTGGAACGATGTATATGAACTAAGTGGGTTAGGTGAGGCGGTCAAAGAATGTTGGAGTGAAATGGGTATGTTTGTAACCTATGTTCAAGGTAGCGAAGGCATATATATCAATGTACCTTGGAAATAGAAGATTCATTAAACAACGTTAGAAGCTGGGGCATCGGATAACATAATATTCACGCTGCGGACATCCGTCCTTGGCCCGGCATTCGCCGGACACTCAGCATACGCTGAGTCGTGAATACGGGAACGTTATACGTAATTACGAAGGGCTGATTAAGAGCATTTGAATGATGATCTTTCCTTGAACGACGAGCCCTTTGATCGGCTCGAAGAAGGCGAATTGGAAAAGTAAAATGGGGAATCAAAAAACGGATAAGAAATAGGTAAAAGCAAAAAGTAAATTTGAATGAGAAGAACGATTGGAAGAAGAAGCGGAATCGAAGAGGTAAACGCCTCGGAGGGAAAGCATTTAAAACCCAGTGAAATTCAAAACGTAAACAGTGGGAAATGACATTTCAAGAACAGAAAACATGGAATAAAGAAATAGAATAAAGTGGAGTAAGACATTAGATATAAGAATAATTTTGGGAAGCCAATTCAAAGAAGATCGTAACTTCGTATAACATAATATTCACGCTGCGGGCATACGCCCTTGGTCTGGCATTCGCCAGACACTCGACATACATCGAGTCGTGAATACAGGAACGTTAGTTGAAATTCATTGAAGGGAATTGATCATAATGACATTTACCATTAATTACTCTAAATTAAAAGACGAGTATAAAGATTTTTCTCCTTATTTTGAAACGCATAGACAGTCATTAAACTTATTGTTTGAAACACTTTTGAATCAACAAGATTCAAACGCTATTAATAGTTATTTATCTCAAGCACCTAATCAAAACATAATGAATGAGATCAAACAAAAACTTGTATATAGTAGTACGCTATGTTTTTTTAGAGCATTTGATTTGTTCTTGGCTTATATAACTCTAGAGGATAAGAAATTTAAAACTTGGTCAGAGGTCACAGGATACTATAGTAAATTTTATATAATAAAAGCCATCAACTCTTTGCTCCTTAGAGGCTATGAAGTAATCGATTATGATAAAAGAGGTCAATTAGTAGACAGTAGAAGGGATGGATCTTTTTATTTTGCTTTTGATAATAATGGATTCAACTTATACAACAGTACTAAAATAGAGTACCAACAACTACAAAAAGACCCACAAACAAATCAAAGATATGGCTCTCATCAATTATGGTGGAGGCTCCTTGAAACAATTACAGATATAAAAGGAATTGAAAAATTCAGTAGACTAAATTATTTGCTTGATCAAAATTGGACTAATCCAAAACTACGAAATCAAATTAATTATTCACTAGAATATTTAGAAGGATTCCAAGAATTAGATTGGTTTGATGCAAATCTAAAAGGGCATCATAGCTGGAATTCTAAGGATAATAGAGACTTTACAAGTATGAAAAATTTCTTTAAAAATACTGATCCTGAAGATATAGATATGGGAGATTATTATACTGATTTAAGAGTTTACTTATGGGAGTCAATTATGTCCTATTTGGAGATTTACAAAGATGTTCTTGGGACAAATCGTATTTTCAGAATTGAGAATATTAATTATTTGATGCAAGCGCATGAGACTGACAAGGCAGTACCTGAAGCATCTAAAAACATGAAGAAAATGATAAATGAGTTATTTGGCATAGAAATTGAAGAAGATCCTTTTAGCTAATACACAGGAGCCAATGAACATCAACTAACATAATATTCACGCTGCGTACATTCGTCCTTGGTCTGGCATTCGCCAGACACTCGACATGCGTCGAGTCGTGAATATAGGAACGTTATCTGAAACTAGTTTAAAAACGAGGAGAATGAAGATATGAGTGAATATTTAACTTCTGAAATAGAATTTGATTTTGAAGAACATAAACAAAAAACTATTTTGGAATATTTACAACTGCAACCTCAATATGAAGCTTTTAGTTCGTCATTAAAAAGTATTCTAGAACATTGTCTAGAACAAAGTGGAGTTTATTACCATTCAATAGAGGCACGTGCAAAATCAATTCAAAGTGTTGGAGAAAAAGCAGCTAGGCCATCTAAAAGTGATCCTAATAGACCGAGGTATACTGAACCACTAAAAGAGATTACTGATTTAGCAGGAGTAAGAATCATCACATTTTTCACAAGTACTCTTCAACAGGTAGATGAGATAATAAAAAGAGAATTTGTTGTGTTAGAACGAAGCGACAAAAGCGAATTGCTTGATGAAAAGTTGGGCTACTTGAGTATTCATTATCTTGTAACACTCAATCATAATAGAAATAATTTGCTTGAGTATTCAAGGTTTAATCAGCTAATAGCTGAGATACAAGTTAGAACTATACTGCAACATGCGTGGGCAGAAATTGAACATGACATCCAATATAAATCGGAAGTCGCAATTACAAAATCAATAAGGAGACGTTTTACGGATCTAGCAGGCTTACTAGAAATAGCGGATAGAGAATTTCAATCTATTCAAGAAGAAGACGAGAAATCTCGAAATGAATCTCGTGCAAATGTTCGAGAAGGTCGATTAGCAGAAGTGGAGATTACTCCGGATGCGTTAAAGGAATATCTAAATAAAAAGTTCGGAATTGATGGTCGAATGACTGATTTTTCCTATAGGTATTTTGCTTCACATCTTATTGAAATGGGATTTAGTGATTTCAAACAAATAGATGATTGCATTAATGGTCTTGATTCAATTTCTATCAGCAGAACAATTTGGGGTCAGAGACAAGGACAGCTTTCTAGATTCGAAGATGCACTTCTAACTGGAATGGGTGAAAACTTTAAAAGATTGCACCCATATGCACAAAGGGAGAACAGAGAAGAGTGGTACTCTTTTTGGGATAGTAGATTTAAAAAACTTGAAGAAGCTGGTATTGAGATTGGTAATTATGATCCTAATGTTTCTTGAGTTATCAAGCATACTCGAAGGCGATACTAGCATCAGATAACATAATATTCACGTTGCGGGCATCCGCCCTGGGTCCGGCATTCGCCGGACACCCAGCATACGCTGGGTCGTGAATACAGGAACGTTATACGTAATTACGAAGGGCTGATTAAGAGCATTTTAGTGACAATCTTTTCTTGAATGACGAGCCCTTCGATCGGCTCGAAGAAGATGAATTGGAAAAGTAAAAGGTGAAATCAAAAAACAGATAAGAAATGGATAAAAGTAAAAGTGAATTTGGATTTAAGAACGATTGAAAGAAGAAGCGGAATCAAAGAGGTAAACGCCTCGGAGGGAAAGCCTTTCAAACCAAGCAAAATTCAAAACGAAAACAGTGGGAAATGACATTTTAAAAATAGGTAACACCGAATAAATAGAATAGAACTGAGTGAAGCATTAAAGATAAGAACGATTTTATGTAGCAGACTCAAAGAAGATCGTAACTACGTATAACATAATATTCACGCTGCGGACATTCGTCCTTGATCCGGCATACGCCGGATACTCGACAGTGGTCGAGCCGTGAATACAGGAACGTTATACGTAATACCGGAAAAACATATTTAAAAACTAGACCAGACAAAGAGTTAATCGATTTAACATTTTGCGTTATACTGTGAAGTAAGAATAGGAGGCGATTCCTCATGAGCCTGGAACAAAAATTGATTAACGACTTTTTATCTTTACCCCAAGAAAAACAAATGGAAGTCATTGATTTCGTAGAATTTCTAAAAACGAAAAATGCATCTCAAACAGAAGCTATGATGGACGACATCATTAACGAGAATTTAGAAGCGCTTAAAGAACTCGCCAAATGAAATCGATTACGATTGACCAATTGCTGGTCTATCATCAAAAGATCATGAAAGTAACCGGTGGAGCAGATGGAGTTAGAGATCAAGGATTGCTAGAAAGCGCATTGGGTAAAGCTGAACAGACCTTTGATGGTGAAGAGTTGTATCCAGGTCTAACAAGGAAAGTTTCTGTCGTGACTTTCTCCTTAATCAAAAACCATGGATTCGTGGATGGAAATAAACGTATTGGAGTAGCCGTTATGCTACTTTTACTTCGATTAAATGGATATTCTATTCGATATAGCCAAGATGAACTCGTTCAATTAGGATTGGGAACAGCAGAAGGAAAATTAAATGAAAAAGATATTGAGGAATGGATAATAAGGCATCGAGAATGAAGCTCGGTGTCTTATTCTATATCTTCTTGAATATTCAAGGAAGACCGGTACTACGTCTAACATCATATTCACGCTGCGGACATTCGTCCTTGGTCCGGCATACGCCGGACACCCGACATGCGTCGGTTCGTGAATACAGGAACGTTATCTGAAACAACCATAATAGCTTATATTTTGGAGGTTACTCATGGCAGTATGGGATTACCAAGTCATTTTATATCCTCAAGATAATAAAGCGATTATGACAGAGGAAGGCATTGATTTTGTAGGGATTCATGAATTTTCTTTTGATCAGATTGTTGAACAATTAGTATCAACAGGGAAGGTAAAGAAAGGCTCGGTACAAAGGCAATGGAATTCGTTTGCTGAAGATTGTTACTACATTTATAAGGATAGAACAAGTTTAATAGAAATTGAAATTAATGATGGAGTTAAAGAGGAGCAGGTTAGGACGCTATCGCTACGAACAAACATATATAAACCTGAGGGAGATATAAAATCACTAATTACACTGGCAAAGATGCTGAGTATTGAATTAGCTCTATCTATATGGGATATGAGACTAAAAAGTATAGTGGATAAAGAAGATGAAGAAAGCTTGCAAAGAACAATTCAAAATTATAATTCATACAAACAAAGATCGTAAGTATTTCAGGAAGCATGGTTGAATCAGATAACATAATATTCATGCTGCGGGCATTCGCCAGACACCCGACATACGTCGGGTCATGAATACAGGAACGTTATCGGACATACCAAAAAGCATAGAGGAGAAATTAATATAAATTTCAATATAGAGATTACTGATAAAGATGAGATTGAAACCTTTTATTCCCTACTGGTTTTGGGCTGCATAACAGCTATACGAGAAGATCTTCTGACTTGGGATCAAGTAGAAGAGCGGTTATTCAGTCCGAACACTTTAACAAAAATAGAAGAACTAAATCTTCACTCCACCCTCATCGAAATCACAAATCAAGGAATAATGGAACTGAATTTGCTTCAAAGATTAAATGCAATAGAATATGAAAAATCGATGGATGAAATAGAAAATCTTTTGAAGACATTTATAAAAGAACAAAAATAAGTGAAGGGGAATGGAAACATTGGATTAAATAAGATCGAGAAAAACTGAATGCAATTCGAGAAGAATGGTACGTCACATAACATAATATTCACGCTGCGGGCATTCGCCGGATACCCAGCATACGTTGTTGGATCGTGAATACAGGAACGTTATCGGAAATCATCGCAAAGGATTAAATTCTATTTTCAAGAAGGGGACATATGAATAACCTTATAAGCGAATTGTTAGCATCCAATAAATCTAATCGATTAATAATTGGGTTAGATGGATTAAGCCGATCCGGAAAAACGACATATGTGAAATCATTAATCAACGAGTTGAATCAAACCAAGAATAAAAATTGCGTTTTTCATCTTGATGATCATATAGAGCCGAGGAGCAAAAGATATAATACAGGAAATGAAGAATGGCGTGAATATTATTATCTTCAATGGAATGTTGAATACTTGAGAGAAGAGTTATTTGAAAAATTACATGAAGAGAATGAGATCAGTATTTTTTACTATGAATTCGAGTTTGATAGGCAATTATTGAAAAGAGTAAAAATTCCTAAACAATGTGTAATAATTATAGAAGGAGTATTTATACAACGGTCTGAGTGGCGAAATTATCTAGATTATGTAATTTATTTAGATTGCCCAAGAGAAACTCGATTCTTACGTGAAGGAAAGAATACAAGGGAAAATACTCAAAAGTTTAAAGATAGGTATTGGAAAGCAGAGGATTTCTATTTGGAAACAATAAAGCCGCAAGATATAGCCAATATTACAATAAAGAATTAGAGCAAGTTTGATTGTAGTTCGAAGAAGTCGCTGACATCCTATAAACCAGCTAATCAAAGTCAAGTCTTTCATAAAAAATCGTTGAGCTGTGTAAAGTGCTTAATGAGCTTGAAAGGCCGATCCGGAGTTCCACATGCCAAAAATAATGCGTAAAAGCTTATGTGAAGTCGCCACAATCGCGACTTTTGCCGGTTTGCCTTCGTCCCGTTTTTGCTGATAAAATTGAAAGAGAATCGAATTTCTCGGACCGTGAACCTTCTTTGAAATGCCGGCTACCGTCGCTTGATAAAGCGCCGTTCGAAGGTACGAAGAGCCCCGTTTCGAGATTCGATTCTTCTTGGATTTGAAGGTTCCCGATTCGTGAACAGCGGAGTCTAGCCCGGCAAAAGCTGTCAGCTGTTTCACGGAAGGGAACCTTTTTATATCTCCGATTTCAGCAATAAGCATGGCGGCTGTTAAGAGGCCTACACCTGGAATCGTGCGAAGCAGAGCATAGGTTTCAATCGATTCAGCGAGGGATTGCATCGCTTGTAAAAGCTCATCGATGCAATCCTGATACGTTTGTAGAAGGTGGATATAGTGCTTGAGAACTTCCTTTTGAGCCTCGATTCCATGAAGATCCGGCAGGCTCTGTCTGGCAATTTCAAGTAGCTGCTGGCGCTTGGTTTCGTTCCAAGCTCGACCCCGACGGTTGCGTAGCAGCAGGTTCAAAACCTCTTCTGGATCTGCGGATAGAAGCTCGGCAGGCGTAGGAAAACGAGAGAGAAGCTCCAAGGAAGTGCGGTTACAGACCTTTTGAAACGCTTGATCGTATCCGGGAAAAAGGAGATCCAAAACGGCGCGAAAATGAATCTGCGTCTGGCCGTATAAGGCCGTCCAATGTTGATATTGTCGGCCGATCACGCGGAGCTGCTGAACGTTCTCATTCAACTGGACGTGAGGCTGAGGATCTTGCAAGTAAAAAACGTGGGCAATCCGTATCGCATCGATGGGATCGGTTTTGACCTTGCGTACCGCCTTTTGTTTCAGTTGGTGAGTCAATAACGGATTTAGCAGAACGACCAAATAACCTTGGGAAGAAAAGAAGGAAGCCAGAGGCTTGGAATAGTTCCCCGTGGCTTCAAGAACGACTTTGGGTTCTTGGCCGGAAACGGATTTCAACTCCTTCAGAACAGCTAGAACTTGTTGAAGACCTTCTTGGGAATGATAAAATGTAAACGGTTTATACAGACAATTGTGGTAGGAAAGAAAAGCAACAGCTACGCTTTTACCTTTAGCAACGTCAATGCTGAGAACCGGTTGATTCATGAGGACCTCCTTTAATTTCACTGGAGCCGGCACTTTCATTCTCCACAGGTTGGCACGGTGATACGGGCTCTAGGCCCAACCAGCTAAATCGGGGTATGAACAAAAGGCGAGGAGCTATAACACTTTATAAGACGGGATCGGTGTCCCAACAAAACATGCGTTATTTTGCCCAGTGTTTCCTCCAGTATAAAGAAAAAGTTCATCCCCAAACGAGCTGGGGATGAACTGAGAATACCAACATAATATTCACGCTGCGGGCATACGCCTTTGATCCGGCATTCGCTGGACACCCGACATCCGTCGGGTCGTTAATACAGGAACGTTAAGTGAAATTCCAGTGAGAGTTATAGGCTTATGAAATGATATAATATAACCATCAAAAAAGAGGAGGGACAAAGATGAAGTGGCAAGAAGTTCAACAGATCTTTCCGAATCAATTTGTGAAATTCGAAGTTCTTCATTCAGAAGAAACCGATCATCAAGAGATCATTGATGATGTAGCGGTAATTGGTCCGATCAGTGATAAAGAAGCGACTCGTGAATTATTGAATAGCCGAGATAAAACGCTAGTTTATCATACTTCCAAAGATCAAGTCGTAGTGAAGGTACGGAAAAATATCGGGTTAAGGAGAAGTCTTTAAATGAATATCGAATATCGAGACGGACTGTTATTTACGGAAATAACAGTCCATTTTAATAAGCAACAGAAAGTCATATCGAACATCGTGATCGATACAGGAGCCAGTCACAGCTTAATTTCATAAGATGAAGTGGACAAGATCGGGATACAAGTGGACATGGACGATGAAATCACAACCAGTTACAGGATCGGAGGTAAAGAGCATGCCTTTAGTAAGAAAATTGAGGCCATACAAGTAGGGGGTTTTATTTTAAAAGATGTATACATAGACTTTACTTCATTCAAATATCACAACATTAACGGACTTTTGGGGCTTGATGTACTGACTGAAAGGGAATTTAATATTGATCTAAAAGCATTTAAATTACTTCGTTCATAAGAGATTAAGAAATTGAGTGAGTGATTCGATGAAGACTGGAACATGACTTGACAATATATGCACCCTGCGGGCATACGCCCTAGGTCTGCCATTCTCCATACACTCGACAGTCGTCGGGTCGTGAATACGGGAACGTTATAGGAAAGATCGAAAACCAAAAAAATAGAGTCATTCAAGTTGAATGACTACAAGTTTTCATTGTCTATTAAATTTTTCGAACTCGGATTCCGAACGAAAGATTCGTTTATTCAAAGAAGCAACCTCAGAATCTTTGTCCGTAAAGTTATGATGGATTTTTTCTAAGAGAGCAAAGATATCTTTAGGTTGTCCGTTCTCTAGGCGAACAGTAGATTGATAAATACTATGAATTTGAATAGACATTTGTTTTTGGTTCTGATCCAAAAGTATTTGATTTTGATTTAATTGTTGAACATCTTGTCTAAGGGCTTGAAGTTCTTGAAGGATCTGATTAAGAGTTTCTTCCATAAACCATCCCACCTTTCTTAATGATGATTATAATACGGATACAGAGATTGAAAATAAAAGAAAATTGAAAGACGAGATAAGAGAAATTGTGTAGGAACTTAAACCTTATAGAATGATAAGGACGTGTAGGAAATTTCGAAGAAGAACGATCCATCCTATAACATAATATTCATGCTGAGGGCATTCGCCCTTGGTCCGGAATACGCCAAACACCCGACATACGTCGGGTCGTGAATACAGGAACGTTATACGAAAGGACCGAGGCAAGTGATATTGAATAAGCCACTTGATCCATACGATTTCTTTATTGAATCTGAAGATAAGAAATCACATATCCTTTTTTCATTTCAGGACATTGAATTAGAGCGATATAAATCCATTAACTACTTGGTACATATTAAGGACGATCAGTTTGCTGGACAAGCCGAGATCTGGATTGAGCATGAAGAAATCCATGATTTTATGGAAGGACTTTTAAAAACTGAAAATAGCGAAGTCAAAACGATTCAGTTAAAAGCCATGAGTGATAAGGAATTTGAAATGAGTTTTATCGATCAAAAAATGGGGCATTACGAAATTGCCTATTCCATTACAAAGAGAAGATATTCAAGAGACGGATTAATAGAAACGACATTGAAAGGCTCTTTTGGCTACGATAGTGAATTTTTAAACCTACTGAAAGAGAGTTTGAAGAGAATTAATAGACTGTTGTCTTAAACATTTGTGAGCAATTCAAGGTCCCTTCGTATAACATAATATTCACGCTGCGGGCATCCGCCCTTGATGCGGCATTCGCCAAGTCGTGAACAGTCCCTATCGGTATTTTTACTTAGGCTTAGAACATTAAAAAAGTAATTACTTATATATGAAGGTGACTTTAACAAGGAGGAGTACCCATGGAGGATATTGAAAAGATTCATACACTAGCAAGAAAGTATTGTATGGTGAAAAGTACATATTGGGGAAGAAAATACTCAAAGCTGATTGAGGAAGGTACGTATAGATTAGACGGCGGTGGTTACACCTTAGAAGCAAAGCGATTATTTCCAAGATACATTGTGTTGAATGCAATTCTTCCAGAAATCGAACGATTTTTGCCCAATGACTTCTCCAACAAGGATGAAGTAAAAAATTCACTTTTGTATGCTATTCAAAATGCCCAAAATAGATTGACTGAAATTAATAATGATGATGCTACGTGTCAGGAAACAATGGATGAAGAGCGTCAGGCGTTTTACGATTTTATAGAAAAAAAGTGCATGGAAATACCTCAGAATGTTAGACCGTTATCATACAGACGTACGTTATCATCGCAAGAAAGTAAAATGTTATGGATTGAGTTGAATAAAAAGTGGAGCATAGAAGTAAATGATTACTGGTATCCGCTTATTAGTCATAAGCCAAATGATACAGAAGCATTTATGGATGATTACTTCTATTCAGAAGTAGGCATTGGCCACCTTATAAAGATACTGAAGAAGCGAAATGTCCAAAGGGTATTTGAGCTGAGAGAAGGTAGCATGTCCCCTGAGTATGAAATTGATTTAGAGAGTTTCAATTCAGCATATAATATAAATGGAGAAGGTTTTTGGTTTTCAAGCGACTTGGACTGGGTTATTTACGCATCACACGAAAATTCAATAACTATAGCAGGAGCATGGCTATTAGCTGAGATTAAAAAGATTTGGTTGAACTGGGAAGAACGAACTTGGTTAGATTGGAAAGAGAGATTAGAAAGAGGGTTATAATCAAAGACCAGACCCTTAAAAAAGGTTAGGGTTAGAAATGACGCTCGGATTTTTAAGGAAGCGCTTTATTATTTGAAACTTAGGAGGACCTCGAATGAATTATCAAAATTGGGCCGGCAACTTTACTTATGGAGCGACCGAAATGATCTATCCCGAAAGCGTGGAGCATTTGCAGCAACTGGTCAAAGAGCATGGAAAGATCAAGGTTTCGGGCAGCGGCCATACGTTCAATGCGATCACGGATACGAACGGGATTTTCGTTTCGCTGCGACATTGGAACCGCATGTTGGCCTTAACCGAAGAACGCGGCACGGTAACGGTCGAAGGAGGGATCACGTACGGGGAACTATGCGCGGAGCTTGCTCCGACCGATTATGCGCTTCATAATCTGGCATCGCTTCCTCATATCACGGTTGCCGGTGCCGTCGCTACGGCCACCCATGGGTCGGGCAGCCGTAACGGAAGCTTGGCGGCAGCGGTAGAAGGGATCGAACTGGTCGACGCGAACGGAGAGCTGCATACGTTCAGCCGCGGCGATGCGGAATTCGCCGGCGTTGTCGTAAACCTCGGCGCGCTCGGCATCGTGACGAAGCTGACGCTGAACGTCGTGCCGGCCTATCCCGTCAGACAGTTCGTTTATGAGAATCTGCCGCTTTCGCAGCTTGAAGAAAACGCGGAAGGTATATTTACGGACGCTTACAGCGTAAGTTTGTTCACGGATTGGCAGCAGCCGAGATTTCATCAGGTATGGACAAAATGCCGGGAAGAAGATGGCGTAAGCTATGCCGGACATGCGGACTATTACGGAGCGCTGCCTGCGACGGCCCCTGTGCATCCGCTGCCGGACATGCATGCGGAAAACTGCACGGAGCAGCTTGGCAAGCCGGGGATGTGGCATGAGCGGCTCGCGCATTTCCGTATGGAATTTACGCCGAGTGCCGGCAAAGAGCTGCAGAGCGAATACTTGATGCCGCGGGAGCATGTATATGAAGCGGCGCTGGCCGTTCACCAGCTGCGGGAGCATCTTGCGCCGATTTTGTTCGTCAGCGAATTGCGCACGATCGCTGCGGACGATTTGTGGCTGAGCCCTTTTTGCGATCAACCTTCGGTGGCGTTTCACTTCACGTGGCGGGACGACTGGCAGGCGGTCGAGCGCGTGCTTCCGCTGCTGGAAGCAGCGCTGGCGCCGTTTCACGCACGTCCGCATTGGGGCAAGCTGTTTACGGTACCGGCCGATGTCCTGCAGGGACAATTCGACAAGCTGCCGCAGTTTCGGAAGCTGATCGACAAGTATGACCCTAACGGAAAATTCAGCAATGCGTTTCTGGATACTTATGTTCGTCCAGCCCGGACGTCACGTTGAGGCTGAACGAGGCTTTCAGGAAATGAAAAGGCTGCCGCCTCGTCTCAAGCGGGACGAGGCGGCAGCCTTTTTTCGTCATATCGCAGAGTGGATTCCGCAGTCCGAAATGCGCTGCCGCAGTTGAAGTATCATATTCATGCTGCGGACATTCGTTCTAAGCCCGGCTTACGCCGGACACTCGACATGCGTCCGGTCATGAATACAGGAACGTTAGATAAAATTGCCTTAAGACCTAAGGAGTGAGTTGAATTATGCATAGAATTGCTAAAATATTTTTGGTTTTAATACTGTTGATAACGGTTTTTACGGGCTGTGTGAGCCAAAGAGGTGCGATTAGTTCGGTAACAACATTTCTGCGTGTGATTGAGAAGGATCACTCTGATGATTATAAAGAAAAATGGATTGTTGGTTATAATTCGAGTGCTAACGAAATAGATGAAGTACGAATAATGATAGAAGATGTGAGGGTTTGGAATCTTATTGAAGTAAATAAAGAGTATTTTGTTTCGTATCAGGGTTCTAAAGAGAGTGGTTATGTGTTAGGTCAAATCGAACATGTTGGAGACGAAAATACCTTAAGATGACTCGAGTAAGAAGGCAACATCATCTAACATATATTCATGCGACTGACATACATCGGGTCATGGATACAAGAACGTTATATGTAGTCTCTTGAAGAGCGTGAAGATCAAATTACTGCGGAAAGATTGAATATTGAAGATAGAACTTCATTTTTACTGGGTAGCGTTGCTCCAGATGCCGTTGCTACAAAAGATGACTCTCACTTCTACAGAGGAGAGCATCACGACTTTACAAGGCGCATAGATTATCAAGAATTTTTAGATAAGTATAGCGCCTATTCAAATAACAGGTATGTGCTCGGATATTTTGCACATTTAATTGCAGATGAGCAGTGGATGAAGGGGGTTTATATGCCTTGGCTGAGAAATCGAATGGAAGAAGATCCTGAAGTATATCCTTTGTATCATAATGATTTTAAATTACTGAACGGAAAGCTGTTAGAGCACTATGATTGCACGAAGGAAATGAGGGACGCGATCTCTGATGAAACTGGGGCGTGTACGCAAACTCCGCCGGGAGCAGATTGAGCTGAATTTTCGTTCTCGGCAAGGAATTTTTCTGAAGGCGTGCCGGGGCACGTCAAAGGAAAATGACGCTGCAGAGGGCGAAAAGGCAGGTCAAGGTGCACGGTGTTGAGTTTGCGTACACGGCCTAGTGAAGTTATAGATTTGGATGAAGTTAAGTCTCGCGAGGCACTCGACTTTATTCCTTATGTATTAGGGGATATGGAGTACGAAAAACAAAGTATAGATGAAGTGCTAAAGGTTTTTAGTTTTATACAGATCAAAGGATACATCGAAACATCAGTAAATATGGGAATCATGAATCTGCAAAAATATATGTAAAAAAGAGAATAGGTTAAATAGTGGATTGGGAGAAGACAGGGACAACCTACTACATCATATCCACGCTGCGGGCAGACGCCCTGCATCCGTCATTCTCCGCATACTCATGAATACAGAAACGTCATACAAAACTCCGGAACGAATAGTTAGAGGTGCGAGCATGAGACAAGAAGACATAGAACTGCTTTTGAAAAAGAAAAACCTAATTAACAAGCCGCTCATCGGTTGTACGGAAGAAGAGATCGTTAAATTAGAGGAAAAGGTTGGTTTTAAGCTGCCTGAAACGTATAAACAATTCTTGCTTGCGGCTGGACATGAATCAGGCAGATTATTTCAAGGAACGGCTGTTCATTATATCGATCTTATTGAAATTCAAGAATGGGCCAAAGAATTATTGGAAGAGAATCACAACCCTATTGCTTTACCGAATAGTTCATTAGTTTTTTCCATGCACCAAGGGTATGAAATCAAATTTTTTGATGTCGACATGGGCGAGAATCCGCCTGTATTTCTTTGGTACGAAGGAATGGAAAACCCGGCATCGGCTATTCGGTTATTTGAGACATTCGATGAATTCTTATTGCAAGAGATTAAAGATCATTCGAATGTAGATTGGAGAGATCAAAATGTTTGTGAGCGATAAGACTTCAATGCACAAAAATCAAAGATATAGAAGGTCTGAAAATCGCAGATGTTTGAAATGTATTCGAGAAAACAAATGATACCAAACTAATTAACAGGATCAAAAAGAATTTTAGAATTGGGTGCAAACCAACAACAGACTTTTACCGTTGATTTTATAGGGAAGCAAGAATCGAACGATACGAAGCAGGATCGGAATCCGCCTGAACAAATCGTGTTCGTGCCTGATTCGGCTAACGCCGAGGTATGAAGCGAAAGGCACAAGTATACATATGGGACATCCCGTCATGAAACTTCGGAAAAATTCTATGTTGATGATCAGACTGAAAAAAAGGAGAAGTTAAAGTGCGAAATTGTTCGAAGCCTATACAATCATTTATGGCGACGGTAAAAAAAGCGACATTGAAATTGACAGAGTAACCTACAGCGGCCGCAAAAAGTTCTTCATGCAGGAGGAGTACCCATGATATTGGAAAAAGTCATACCTGAACTCAATATACAACGTGAATATAAAGACTTCGTGGATGCCTATATCGATCAGATTCGCGCCGAATTCGAAGATAAGATCCATAGCGTCTACATGTGCGGGTCGATTCCGAAAGGAACGGCCGTACCTTTTAAATCGGATGCGGACTTTACGATCGTATGCGAAAATGCCGGAGATATCGATTACGGAAAACTGGAGACGATCAAAAATCAACTGGTAGAGAAATATCCATTTTTAACGAAGATTGATACGATTGTTTGTCCGGTCGACGATGTAGTCAGCAGACCCAACGAGTGGGGATTTTGGATCAAGGTCATTTGCATTTGCGTATACGGTGAAGATATCGGCGAACAAGTACCTCCGATCGTGATTTCTCCGGCGTTCATTTTAGAGTTGAATACGGATACCCCGGAGGAAATCGAGCGTATACGTCATTCGCTTTCCAATGCCGATGATCGCTCGCTGAAGACCAGGTACGTCAAAGGTTACTCCAAAAGATTGCTGCGCGCGTTGTATTCGTTGATTTTAGAAGATACGGGCGTATGGCAGGATGACATGTTGGAAATGAAAAATGACCTTTTAAAATATTGCGAGATCAACCCCGCCATCATTGAATATCTGTATGCTTGTTATTTGGACAGCCATGTATCCGTGGAAGAGTTTCTGGAAATCGCAGACGAAGCGTATTGCTATGTCGAGCAGGCTTTACAGGCAATGGAGATTTCCAGAGAAACCTAAAGCGTGGATACGAGGATACGGTGATTTCATAAGTGTCCAAGAGCGCGCCGTGTATCTGAAATATAGTTTTAATACAGCGGAAACTACGACATAAAATCATTCCATGATTCGAGCATTTCAAGCGTTGATTATGAAAAGGAGGAATCGTCTAATGCATAGATCCATTGGGATTCTTGCTGCATGTCTCTTATCGATTGCTTTGGTCGGGTGCTCGTCTGATCCGGTGCGCGCTTCGAACTACGAAGGAAAACCGGTTACGATCGGGATCATCGGAACGCCGCCGGCTATGCGAGAGCGGAACGTGAATTTCGAGCAAATAGACTTCGACCAGTTGGAGGAGGTGGACTCTTCATCCGGATATGATGCTGTTTTTATCACCGAAGAGCATTTATCTGAAGCCGCCGACTCGAAGTATGCCCCTATATATAAAACAGCGGGTGTGCCGTTTTTCTTTATCGAGTCCAAGAAGTCCCATTTGCCTTTTATCAGCGAGCAGCGGACGTATGAAGAGTTTCCGGATCTGAACACGGATGCTTATGTAAGCGGCTATTTTGGCGATAATCGAAACTCAAAATATTGGTCATACGGATTGCAAAATGACGAGCCGAATCGATCCGACATTGAAGACGTATACACTCGAATTTTTGAAACGATCACCCATATCGAAGCAGAGGTCAACTCATGAAGAGATGCCGGTTGATTCTTTTTTTGCTCCTGATTCTTCTTGTCGGCTGCGGCGGGACGAATGAAGATTCCGGTGCCGCAGAACAATTTATCACAGAGAAGGGCTATACGATTGTCAAAAAAGAAAAAGAGACCTACGAATATACGCTGACAAAAAGTCAGCTTACGGAAATGCCGTATATCCAATATTGGAGCGTACAAAGCGAAGCGCCAGATGTTTATATAGGCAAACAGATCCGTACGAGCAAATTCATTGTGAATCATCATCCGTTGGACGAACTTAGCGATCAGGCGAAAAAACAAACGGTCATCTATGTGATGGAATCGGGCGATGACGTTATCGGAGGCTACAGCATTCCGGATTATAAAGAACTGCATATGGGCTGGGTGTACAGCATTGACGGCGAGACGTTGGAAGAAATGACCGGGATGTCTTATCCAGGCTGGCTGGAAGAGTGGAACAAAGCGTATAAGTAGCCCTATTCGCAATTTCTAAGTTGAGGTGATGTTAATGGGCTTATCTAGTGATTCGATCAAAGTACTGCTTCCACCTGAAGAAAATTTTACCCCTACGGATCTCATTGAACATGTGGCAGGCGTGATGTATACGGAAGAGGCCCGTTCAATCAGGAACAGCATTGAAGAACTCCCTGAAATGCTGAGGATCATCATGTGGATCATTGATTTCGACACGGAATTAGCGATGAACGGAATTTTAGGTTTTTTGGAGAACTCTTCCGGCAGATACTTGAGCGAGACGGTGGCAGCCTTGCAATTGATCGGAGCTACAAAAGATGCAGCCCTATTGAAGGAGATAGAAAAGCAAGTTGAAGAAATTAACGTTGAAACCAAAATCGAATTAAACCCTTACCAAGTTACCTCGTTTGAAGATCGGCACTCTATCAATGAAGAAGCATTAAAAAAGATCGAGGAGCTGGCTGACCGATTATATCTGAATTCAGATTATCGCAATGTTTTTGACTACTTGGTGACGTATCTGTCCGATCATTGGAATCTGATAGGCAATCCTTTTAGAGAGGAAAAATGAACTTCATATGATCGAAAACCAGCAAATCTTCCCCATCTTACTCCAAGCCTACCCGTCTTATCTCAATAGATATGAAGCGTACATCGAACAGAACTATGAAATTGAAGAAGAAAGATTGCTGTACGTGGATATAGGCGACTTTACTGCATATATGATCGAATGTTATGCGAAGCGAAAGACGGATGAATTCGACGAAGCGTTTGACGCGATCGAGCAGATGCTTGTGCATGGAGATTCGTATGTCCAAGATTTTGCCGTAGTCGGCATTTTAGAAACGCTGCAAAATCAATTACTGGACAAGAAGATCGAACTCAATGAATTCGAAGCTTTGCTGCAACCGGAGTCGAAGGCAGCATGGCGTCATTTGATTGATTTTTGGAATGGAAAAGTTCAATAATTTAGCGATATCCCATCACGACGAAACGAGAAGATATTTGATGAACAAAAAAACAGTTTTTTACCGCGCTGCCGTTCTGCTTGCATTGATCGTCGTCATCTCTGCTTGTGCAGTCATGTCACTCAGCTTGAAAAAACAACATGAAAAGATCGAACTGCTGGAAAGCCGCGATACTGCGCTGCAGCAATCGTTGGATCAAGCGGTTGCGGCAAACAAGAGTTTAAAAGTGCAGATCGAAGAAAGCAAGCATCTGGGGGACTATCAAGGCAATGATGATTTTTCGACGATCATAAATGACAATCCGATAGATCGAGATTATGAGCAGGAGCGTAAAATTCTTCAAGAAAGTCCCGAAAGTACAACCTTGGCCTGGGGAGCTTTTGAGAGCAAGTATTTAACGAAATGGCAAAATGAAATGAACGCGGCGCTTGACGGTCTTTCCAAAATCTTAAATGAAGCAGATCGATCAAACCTGGAACAATCGCAAAAAAGTTGGCAATCTTATATGGATGATCAGGCCCAATTTGTTATGGGTCAATTTCTGGACACCCGATATTTCGGCACTCAAGGCGACGTACAATTTTTAGCGGCTCAATCCAAACAAACCAGAGAAAGAACGATCCGATTGATGGAGTATCTATTTAGCATCGACCGAGAAGCAATCGATTTTGCATATAAAAGTTGAGTAGACAAGCCGAATAAGCCGTTAATCCATTTCGAAAGGAGAACAAGATGGCAGAGAAGATTATCTTTTTTATTTTTCTGATTCCTTTGCTTGGGGTATTGGTCTGGAGCTACTTTGACCCTAGAGAAAGTCTGATATTCGGGAAAAGGTGGATGTTCAAAGAAGAACCTGAACCGTCGGAAGGGGCGATTCGTTATATCAAAGTGGCGTCGGCAATCAGCGTTGTTTTGCTTTTGCTTATAGGCGTTGCCGTTATTTTTGTGTGAGTTACTGCCTTACTCGACAGAATTAGGAGATGGTTATCCATGCCGCGTCACTGTTCATTGATCATTGACTTTCATCAAGAAACGGTCGAAGCGATTCATCTCAACGGATAAGCGAAGGTGATGGTATTGAAAGAAAAAATGAAAGAACTTATTGAGCTTTACCATCGACATGGTTTTGAAAATGAATCGATGTTGTATCGTGATTTGCAAGACTTACAGTATGATTTTGCCGAAGAATTCAAAAAATACGCGCCTCAGGAAATCATAAACGCGGACTTCAGCACGTACGCGGCCTTCACTCACGGATTGGCTTCAGGAGGTATCCGCACGAAACTTCAAGATCCTTTGGAGCGCAATAAGACGAGCGAATGGTTAAGCAAATCGTTCTTTGAATGGTTTCCCAAATACAGGTTTTTGGAGAGACATCGTTTGGATGAATATGAGAGCTTGAACCGAGAATTAAATACGGTCAATGAATGGAGAAAGCGGCTGATCGAGCTGATCGATTCGTAAATACACCAAGATCGGAGCCCGTGATGAAAAAGTTGACGATCGTCTTGTTGAGTCTCATTCTGCTTTTGGCAGGCTGCAGCACCACGCATCGTGTCCATACCGATTCGACCAAAGAATTGGTCAAAGATTTAAAAGAACTGTCTCCGTCGATCGAAAAAGTTCGGATCACGTTCACTCGCCCCGATCTTACTTACGCAATCGAGATGAACCAGGAACCGAGTCAGGAAGAGTTGGAATCGATCCTCGCCGGAATCGAAAAGTTTTCGACGGTGGAGCGGATCAACGAGATTGCTCGCAGCGTCAAATGGAATTCGGAAATATCGACCGTGCATCTTCGGATCAGTGCGGATGAAAATAAAGAAACTGACGAACATTCTTATTATGCCCGATATTTCAAAACATCGAACGCAAGCGATTATTCCGAAGAAAATATTGAGGCGTATCGAATTTGGCATGAAAACGATCTCAACCCGTAGCGGAATTTGGCTCCCGTTCGATTCATTTGTTATTCCTGCAGTACCACTTTAAAACTTGAGGACTCGATCGGAGTGAGAACGTTCCCGTCCTGCGAAACCCAAGCAACGTCGATGTCTAAATAGTCCTGATCGTTCAGATCAATATCGATCGATCTTCGCTGAAACTCGTCGAATAAACCTGTAGTTTTGATCACCGTATTTTTATCGAATATCTGACCGTCTGTCCCCCGAATCGTCACGTGAAAAATCCGATCGGGAATGTTCCGGGACGGGTCGGCCTGATATTTGTGCTTGCTGTAGCTTAATCCGAACTGAAGCTTTTTCGATTCCGGCAGATAGTAGAGCGGAGTCAGAGAAACACGGGGTTCGGATAACTGACTCGGACGAGTCGTAAGCATAATCGGCTCCTCCTGTTTTCCGTACGGATCATCCCATTGCAGCGGTAAGGTCATGCCTGTTTGAAGCGCGAGCAACGATCGGTCCGCATATACATAAACTCCGGTCAGCGTAAGGATTGCGGTCAGAATCAAAATCATAACCTTGCTTCGCATGGAATCCTCCTCGTCATGACGTGATCGGCCAACTATAAGCATACCTTACCCGTTTATGTTGAGTCGTGCCATCGATGACTTGTTAACGGATATCGCTTCGAAAGTACAAAAGCCGGATTGGAAACCTTTGTTTACAAATGTAGAGATCCAAGTCGTGGCTCTATCCAGGGATGAGAACAATACGGATACAGAAATACGATTAGCTACAAAAGAGAAAAGCTCGGATCGGATGGATTTTTAATATAACGGACAATATCCAGCGAATACCTATAGCAGAAAGTGGTGATTTTCTTTTGTACGGCGTCGTCCTGTCTTTTGATGCATATACGGAAAAAGCCATCCGAAAGTTGTGGAAAGAGTTAAGCGATCGCGGCATATCGCATTATGCGCAAGAGATCGAAAATCGGAAGCCCCATCTGACGATCGCGGACTATTCGGAATTGAACAACGAAGCCGAATACTGCGAACAGTTCGTTCGTTATTACGAATCGGCTTCGAAGATGTCTCTAGGCTTCGGCGCATTGGGAACATTCATCGACAGTGGGGCTTTGTTTTTGTCTCCGAACCCGACAAAGAAGCTGCTTGATTTTCACTTCGATCATCATCGGCATTTCCATGCCTATAGCAGCTTCTCAAATCCGGTCTATCATCCAGGGCAATGGATTCCTCACTGCATGATCGCAAACCGCCTGGATGACGTAAAGCTGTCGGAAGCCTTGCGCTTCGCCACAAAAAGCTTAACCGCGATAGAAGCCGAAGTCCAAGAAGTATCACTGATCAAAATCATACATGACGAAAATAAAAAAACGATTCGCACGCTGGCGAGTCAAAGCCTTGCCTGACTCACGACCATCCAATCCTCTTTTCAGAAAGGAATGCCGATTATGCCTTTGCCTATGGTTCACCTGGGAGTCGCCGACCGTTACTTTGCAGGAAGTCCCGTTCCCGACCCGTTCGTGCTCGGAAGCGTTGCGCCGGATGCCATTCATATGAGAAAAGGAACCGGCCGCGAAGACAAGCTGCGCACCCATTTCGGCGGCAAAGAAACGACTCCCGATCAGCTGGAGCGTCATTACGCGCAGTGGATCGGCCGAAATCCGAGCGAAGAATGGAAGCTGTACGTTCAAGGGTACTTTGCGCATATCTTGACCGATTATTTATGGGGACTTCGCGTTTATGCCGATTTCAAAGACCAAGCCCAGCAGGACGGAATTCCCGAGAGCGAGATCAAAACCGGTTACTATATCGACACGGACGGCGTAGACTTTGCGCTGTACGAAACTTCCGTTTGGAAAAAAGACCTTTGGGAAAGCCTGGTGCGGGTACCGGCCTGCGCGATGGATCCGCTGCTCAGCGAGCAGGAGATCGACGAGTGGAGAACCCGCACGATCCGCTGGTTCGAAGACGCGTCGAACAAACCGGCCAATCCGCCCCGATTCATCACGCGCGAAATCGTTGAAGTGTTTATCGAACAGGCAGGCGGCGAGATTCGAACGATTTTGGACGAATGGGACGCACGCCTGTCTTGCGGACCGTCGTCTTGATCGGGACTTGTCTTTATTTAGTGTTGACAAGGTACGAGCTGGTTCGCAGCAACTATAGATACTCGATAAGGAGTGGACAACCATGAAAGCCGTCATCGTCGAACGACAATCGAACATCAATACGCTGCAAGTTACGGAGCTCCCGATTCCTAAGCCCGCTTCGGGCGAACTATTGATCAACGTGCAGGCCGCGGCCGTCAACCGGACGGATATCGTCACGCGGGAAGGCCAGTCCGGTTACGCGACGAATCCGGTCCTCGGGGTAGAGATCGCGGGAATCGTGGAACAAGCGGAACAAGAAACCGGCTTTGCGCCCGGCGATCGGGTTATGGGCCTTGTCAACGGCGGAGGTTACGCGGAATACGCGGTGATGCCCGCGGACCGGGCGATCAAGATTCCGGCCGAATATTCGTTCGAACAGGCCGCGGCCGTGCCGGAAGTATTCCTGACCGCTTACCAGACGTTGTATACGATCGGAAGGCTTCAGCGGCATGAGTCGGTGCTGATTCATGCGGGCGCAAGCGGCGTGGGAACGGCGGCGATCCAACTGGCCCGCACGCTCAGTCAGGCGAAAGTGATCGTGACGGCCGGCTCGCAAAAAAAGCTCGATTTTTGCAAAGATTTGGGCGCGGACGTGCTGATCAACTATAAAGAACAATCTTTTGAGGAAGAAGTGCTGCGCGCCACGGACGGCAAAGGCGTCGATCTGATCCTGGATTTCGTCGGCGCGGATTACTGGGACAAAAACCTCGCCAGCATCAAAAAAGAAGGACGCTGGGTGCTGATCGGCATACTGGGCGGAGTGCAGGTGGAAAAAGTGAATCTGTTCGCCCTCATGTCCAAATGCGTGCAGCTGACCGGCACGCTGCTGACGCCGAGAAGCGACGAGTATAAAGCCAAGCTTACGGGCGATTTCGTCCGGGACGTCATGCCGCATATGAAAAAAGGCGAAATCAAGCCGATCGTCGACACGGTCTTTCCGCTCGCGGAAGCGATGGAAGCCCAGCGGCATATGGAGGAGAACCGGAATATCGGGAAAATCGTGCTCGGCGTAGGGAATTGAAAGCTTTGAAGGCGCAGCTTTTTTGAGGCGGGCAGATTTATTCCTATTCAATCCCTAACAACGAAGCGAGCGGAATCAAAATCGTTCTCTCGTATGGCGTGCGGTTCGGCGTATGCAGCGCGAGCATTTTTTCGCCTTCCGTCGTCTCGAAAATCATCCCGTGTCCGCCGTCGCTGCCGTACAGCGGCGTATCCTCATGCGTCCACGGGCCTTGCAGTGTGCCGGACTCCGATACCGCCAGTCCGAGCGCGTAGCGGTTGTCGATAAAGCTGGCCCAAATCAGGCAGAGCCGATCTTCGTTCCGGAACAGGAACGGCCCGTCCGTGACAAAGTTTTCCCGGCCCGGGTAGCGCTCGGCATAAAAGGGAGTGGCCCACGGCGCCGCCGAGGCATGGAACAAAGTTACCGGTTCTCCGGCCGCTGCGGTCAAGTCATGATCCAGCGGCATGGCGCATATCGTACCGTCCCCGATCTGCTGCCATTCCCTGCAAAACACCATCCACGGCTGCTGCTGTTCGTCCACGTATAACGTTCCGTCCAGCGAACTCCAATCTTCCGGCGTTACCGGACCTTGGCTGCGCGAGCGGTAAGGACCGAGAATATGATCCGCGTCCAGAATGGCCGTGCCGAGCAGCCCGTTGTCTTTGCGCCGAAAAGTAGCGAACATATAATACCGACCTTGATAAACATGTACCTCCGGCGCCCAAAAGTTCTTTTCGGCGAAAAAGTCCGGTTCCGGGCGGAACACGGGATGCGGACCTTCCCAATGCTCCAGATCCCGGCTGACATAAGCGTCGAAGCCCGTGCCTTCGTTCCAAATATCCCGATCGGTGCTGCCGAACAAATAATAGGCTCCAGCTTCCTTGTCCGTCACGATATACGGGTCCCGAATTTGAATTTCCGACAATAACATGAATCTGCTCCTTCCATAAGGCTGCGGACAGAGAGGGGACGCACTGCGCACCTGCTCCGTCCGCGGTCTTTTATGAATGTAATAATAGACCTAACCGTACGACGGATACGCGATCCCCGGATCGCCGACCGTACGGAAGCTTGGCTGCTGCTGCTCGTACTCTTGAATTTCATTGCCTTTGACGACAACTTCCAACTCCTGATTGTCATACCGTACGACGCCTCGTACCGTCTGCACGCTCATTCCGATACATGCCCGCAAATGCCCTGCGCGATCCGTCACGATTCGCAATCCGTAAGGAAAGCTGAGATGCGGCCTGCCGTTTTTGTACATGAAGCATCGATCCGGCGTGTTGACGAGTTCGTAATGAATCCCGTCCACCGTGCGGCTGTAGGCGGTATCTCCGGCGATCTCTTCGCCGTGGTCGTCGGCGCTCGGCAGCAGGCCCGTGAACGCCAACGTTCGGTCGGGCTGCGGCAGGATGCCGCAAAGCCGTTCCGCGATATCCAGCAGCGCCAGGATCGAAGGGGAGTACTGCTCCGTGAATCCCATCTCTCCGGTCCACGGACTGAGACATTGGGCGAACCGATCCGAGCGCGCGAACGCGCTTAAGATCGGATGCAGCACCCAGGACAATTCCACGTGCCGCTGATGATGCTCGAACGCGTGCGGCGTGCGAAGAATGGTCAAAAAGTTCGTCGGGCCCGACCAGCTGTTGTAATGATTGAACGGGTCGAAGCGGGGATTGTCCATCGCGATCGACGTCAACGGGTATTTGGCGAAAAACTTGGACGTGTTCAGCAGATAGCGCCGCAGCGTCTCCGCGAAAAATTCGCCGTCGCCCACTTCGCAGGCCAGTACCCGCAGCAGCACGTCCGACTGCACCCGCACCCACTGATCGTGACGGTCGCGGTCGTAAAAGAACCCGTCCTGTTCGTCGAAGCAGTATCGATACAGACTGTCCAGACTTTGCTTTGCCATCCGCAGCCAATCCTGACCGGCATCGGGATACTCCAGCCGATCCGCGATCTTCGACAGATACGTCCGCTGGCAAAAGATGTTCGCGGTCAGATCCGGAGCCAAAAAAGGGAGCAGCGGCGAATGCGGATCGCAAGCGGCGGCATCGCCCCGATACGGCACGTCCGGCACGTGCCAGAAGCGCGGCGACAGATCGTGTCCGGTATCGAACGTGCCGAACGCTTCGACGCATCCGGTGCCGCGCGTATCGCGATACGTGCCGATCCAACGGTCGTACCGCCGCATTGCTTCGTACATGACCGGGAGAAAATCCGAGGTATCCGCCGAGGTTTCTTTTTCATGCAAACGGCTATAGTTCCAGACCGAACGCGCCAGCGGCGTGACCAATTGAATCTGCCGGTAAGAAGGACCGTCCGCCGTGATCTTGTAAGGCAGCAATCCGTCTTCGCGCTGGAAAGCGGCGAAGCCCCGGTACGTATTTTCCGCAACTTCGGGCAAAAAGCGTGCCAGCACTTCCGTATTGATCGTGCCCGTGCTTTCCAGCCAGCAGCCGAAGTAGGTGCCGCCTTCATGCAGGATCGGTCCCAGTCCGGCCGTCGGCACGATACAATTCATGAGCTGCCGCCGAGCTTCGCGGTACCGGCTTTCCAGCTTGCCGGTCGACGTCGCGAAATTCACGCCGCTTTGCTGCCACTGTTCCGACAAGCGGATATGCAGCGAGCTGCTTTCTTCCTGCTGAGCGGGGGAAGGATTCCGCAGTTTTTGCAGCAGGGGAAGAATCTTTTCGGAAAACGGGGCGTCGGGATCGGCGTAAAGTTCCGTTCGTTCGTCGTTCATGTCCACGCTCCTTTGCGGCATCGATATCCAACCAAGGATTTACTGAGCCGAAGTTTTGTTTTTGGCGAAAATCTGCTGCGCGCCTTTGTAGAAATCCGATACGGCCTGCTCGACCGATTTGCGGCCGAAGCCGATCTCCTGAACGGTCGTTTCGCCCAGCTTGGTGAACTCGGCGCCGCCGGGGATATTATAGCTGACGACGAAGTTCTCTTTTTCGGCAGCTTCCGATACGCGGCTCGTATAATCGTACACGATCAGATCCGCCGGACTCGCGTCTTTTTGCAGCAATTCCCGATTGGCCGCCGTGACGGGAACGCCGCGATCGCTGCCGAGAATCTTCGCCGCATCGGCGTCGTTGATCCAGAAATCGATCAGTTTGGCGACGGCTTCCGGGTGTTCGGTTTTGGCATACGCGGACAAGCCTTGACTGGATTCGAACACGACGCCGGTACCTTTCGGACCTCGCGGCACTTGGACCAAGATCAGCTCGTCTTCGGTCAGGTTTTGAAAAGCGGCCAGTTGGTTCGAAGGAATCAACGTCATGCCGACGCCGCTCGTGATCAGCAGCGTTTTGGCAGTATCGTTCGGCGGATTCGATACCTGCATCTCCGGCGAGACGACGCCTCCGTTTTGGGTCGTTTCGTCCCAATATTGATACCACGGCAAAATGTCCGCTTCTTCGAAGCCCAACGCTTCATTTTCCATGTCGTACAGCTGCTTGCCGTTTTGCTTCAGGAAAATATCCATCCCGTCGAACGTGAAGTTGTACGTGCCGGCGACGCCGTCCAGCTTGTCGGACAACTCTTTGCTGATCCGCGCGTAATCGTCCCAGTTCCAGCCGTCTTCGGGGATCGGCATGCCGGCTTTTTCGAACAGCGTTTTATTGACGACGATCCCGCGGGCATTGGCTCCGGCGGAGACGTTCACCAGTTTGCCGCCGAGCGTGCCGTATTCCACCAGCGATTGGTCCATCTGCTCCAGCTTCAGCTCGTTTCCGACGTAAGGCGTCAGATCGAGCAGCACGCCTTTGCTGGCGTAATCCGTGACGTTGCCGCCGAGGAAAAAGACGTCCGGCGCGGTGCCGGAAGCGAGCTGCGTATTCAATTTGTCGAAGTATCCGGTCGAAGGCGCGAATTCGCCCATGACTTTGATATCCGGATTTTTTTGCTCGAACAATTTAATCGCCTGGTTGGTCGTGTCCGCCCGCTTCTGATCGCCCCACCACATCATGCGCAGTTCCGTTTGGCCGCCGGTCGTTTCGCTTGTTTCGCCGCCGCCTGCCTGCTGCGCCGCGGGACCGCCGCTGCCGCCTGAACAGGCGCTGAGCAGCAGCGTAACCGTCAGCGCGCTCAACCCCGTCATCCACCGTTTGCCTTTTTTGCTGAACATGCTCATCGAATCACTCCTCGTGTTTGGATAAAAGCTTTTTCATTTCAGTCCCGTCGTCGCGATTCCTTCCAGGAAGTAGCGTTGGAACGCCAGGAAGATGACGGTGATCGGCAGCAGCGACAAAGCGGACATCGCCAGCAGGCCGCCCCAATCGGATTGTCCCGACGGATCGAACAGCGAGCGGATGCCGAGCTGCACCGTGAACAGATTGATATCGCTGAGATAGATCATCTGGCTGAAGAAATCGTCCCACGACCAGATGAAGGTGAAGATCGCGGTCGAGATCAAGGCGGGAACCAGCAGCGGAAGAATGATCCGGAAATAAATCTGCCGCTGGCTGCATCCGTCGATGGTGGCGCTCTCGTCGAGTTCCTTCGGCAAGCCGCGGATAAACTGCACCATTAGCAGGATAAAGAAGGAGTCGTGGGCCAGCCATTTGGGCAGAATCAGCGGGAAGTACGTGTTGATCCATTCCAGCTTGCTGTAAATGACGTACTGCGGCACCAGCACCACATGATACGGCAGCATGATCGTGACCAGCATCAGGCTGAACCAGAGACCTTTGAAGCGGAAATTCAACCGTCCGAACGCGTAAGCGGCCATCGAGCACGTCACCAGATTGCCCAGCACGGACATGACGGAGATGAAGGCGGAGTTGGCGAAAAAGCGTCCGAACGATACGCCTTGCAGTCCTTTCCAGCCGTTGACGTAATTCTCGAACGTCCACGTCTGCGTGATCAGTCCGGGACTGCTGAAGATGATCTGATTCGGCTTGAACGAGCTGCTGATCAGCCAAAGTACCGGATACAACATCAGCAGGCCGAACCCGATAATGACGATATGCTTCAGCAGCGCCCGTAAGCGAACCGCCCGATGCGCCGTGCGGGAACGGGACATTTCGGAAGCGTTTGCAGAAGAATCGGCAGAAGTCGTTTTGATATTCATGTTCCGTTATCTCCCTTCCTGATCGCCGTAGAATACCCAGAATCGGGACGTCAAGAACACAAGCGCCGTGAATGCCCCGATGATGACCAGCATGATCCAAGCCAGCGCGGAAGCATATCCCATATCGAAAAACGAGAAGCCTTTCAAATACAGGTACAAGGTGTAAAACATCGTCGCATCAAGCGGACCGCCGCGCCCGTCGCCGATCACGTAAGCCGGGGTGAACGCTTGGAACGAATTGATGATGCTCATGACAAGGTTAAAAAACAACACCGGCGACAGCATGGGCAGCGTAATGCGGAAAAACTGCTTAACTTTGCCTGCTCCGTCGATCTGCGACGCTTCGTACAGATCGGCGGGAACCTGTTTCAAGCCGGCCAGGAAGATCACCATCGCGGAACCGAACTGCCACGTCGACAAGCTGACGATGGTATACACGATATAATCGGGATGCGAGATCCAGGACGGGCCGTTGATGCCGAACCAGGCTAGAAACTGATTCAGCGCGCCGCTTCCGTCGAAAATTTGCCGCCAGACGATCGCGATCGCCACGCTGCCTCCGAGCAGGGACGGAATATAGTAGACGGTGCGGTAGATGCCCAGCGCGCGAATGCCTTTGTTCAGCGCCAACGCGATCGCCAGGGCGAACATCAGCCGCAGCGGAACGGACAGGAACACATACTTGAACGTCAGCAGCAGCGAAGCCGTGAACGTGCCGTCCTGCGTGAAAATCTGTCGGTAATTCTCGGTTCCGATCCACTGCGGGGGAGAAAGCAGATTATACTGGGTCAGCGATAAATACAGCGAACCGAGCATGGGGCCCAGCGTCAGGCAAAAAAAGCCGATCAACCAGGGCGTCAAAAAAGCGTAAGCGGTCCAATTGGATTGCCGGCGTCGCGCGGATTTCATCAGTTCTCAGCTCCTTTTAACTATTCTGTCTATCCGGATAAGTCCATCATAGACAAAGGAGCGGGGCGCTTGAATGTCATTTCTTCGGCAAAGCGCTATCGTTTTTTTCGGATTGCCGCTGACGGTATTCGGACGGCGCGATGCCGTGCAGCTTTTTGAATTTGGAGCTGAAGTAGCTGGCATTGGAAAATCCCGTCAGTTCGGCGATGTCCCATAAATTCAGTTCGGTATGCCGGAGCAGGTGCATGGCTTGCTTCATGCGCGCTTCCGTCACATACCCGATAAAGGTCTGTCCGGTGCGATTTTTGAACAATTCCGAGAAATAGGAGGGATGATAATTGAACCGCTCGGCGATATCCGTCAAGCTCAGGTCGTACATATAGTTTTCGTCGATCCAATGCTGGGCTTGGCGGATCCGGGAACCGTCGTCGGACGTCTCGGCAGACTGTGTTTGCAGTTGCCGGTGCAGCTTGGACGCGATTTCGCGGATAAACGCGAAAGCCTCTTCCGTGCCGCGCAGTCCGAGCACCAGCTCGGGACGGATCCACAGCCGGTCGTGTTCGTACGATGCCAGCCGGTGCTCGTGAGCGAGATGTTCCAAACCGATACAGATCCGGAAGATCGTTTTCGCGAAATAAGGCCGGGATATTCGAAAAGCTTGCTCAAGTTCGGCTTGCAGCAGTCGATCGTAGGCTTCGGAATCTCCTTTTGCCAAGCAGAGATTCATTTCCTGAGTCCGATCCCGCATCGATTGCGGATAGTCGGTGCCTGCGGTGCCTGCCGGAATCTGATTCGCCAAAGAACCGTGGAGCTGCTGCTTCTCCTGCAAGTTCCAATCCAGCAGCGCGCCGATATACCCGTCTTTCCAGCAGGCCATGCCTTGGACCGACGGCCCTTGACCGAGCAGCGGCCGGATGCCGACGAGCTGTTCGGTCAATCCGATCAGCTCGCCCAGCTGAAGCGAAGCTTCCCGCCTGACGGATTCGTCTTGGTCATCGATCATGACATGCATCAGTTCGGGGTAAGCGGCATCGCGGAATACGGTCGCCGCCTGCTCCGTGCGCTGACCCCATTCCCGGCACAGCAGCTCGAACGGAAGACGCAGCTGATCGGCGGGACGCTGCGGCCTAGAATGATCCTGTTCACGAGACAGAGAAAGGGACAGCAGGGACTGACCGCGTTCGCCCAGTCCCAGCGTGACGAACGAAATCCGTCTGTCTTCCCAAGTATCCAGATGGAACAGCCGCGAGCGCTCCGCAAGTTGGCGGTCGGGGGTGAAGCGGTCTTTGATCAGGTGCACGATGAAATTTTCTTTCATCTCCTCGTAATAACGCGATAACCGCCATTCCTGCTCGCCTTGCTGCTGACGATCCGATCGCTTCCGGTCCAATTCCTTTTTCACTTTTTCCAAAGAAAGGGCCAATTCGTCTCTCGCGACCGGCTTCAGCAGATAGTCGCGGGCATGGCTGCGGATCGCCGCCCGGGCGTATTGAAAGTCCTCGTAGCCGGTAATGACGATGATCAGAATCTCCGGGAACCGCGATCGGCATTGTTCCAAAAATTCGACCCCGTTCATCAGCGGCATGTTCATGTCGGTCACCACGATGTCGACCGAACCCTGCTCCAATCGTTCGATCGCTTGCCGTCCGTTCGACGCTTCGGCAGCCACGGTCAAGCCTATCCGTTCCCAATCGACCTTTAATTTAAGACCTTGAATGATTTCCGGTTCGTCGTCGACGAGCATTACGGTATACATGGTTCAGCGCTCCTTTTTCATGGTTTCGATATCGGGGATTTCCGGTTTTTGAACATTTTCCGTAATGGGGATCATCAGCTCGATCCGGGTGCCTGACGCTGCTTGCTCGTTATCCTCGTCCAACGGGCGGGAGCGGATATGTACGTTGAAAGAATCTCCGTAATACAAGCGGCAGCGGGCCAGCACGTTGCCGAGCCCGATATGCCAACTGCTGCTGCTCAAGATCTGCTCCAGCCTGGCGGGCGAAGGCGCGTGCAGGAATTTGGCGATCGACTCGTCGGACATGCCGGGACCGTTATCCTGTACGACTAGATGAATATGCCGGTGCGCCCGATACACTTCGATGCTCACGATCGCTTCTTGGCGTTCAGGCAAGCTGTATTTGACCGCATTTTCGATCAGCGGCTGCAAAATGAACTTGATGGTCTTGAGCGAATCCAGTCCGGGCTGCTGCTGAAGGTTGATCTGCAGCCGTTCGCCGAACCGGATGCGCAAAATCGCGATATAATCCCGCACGTACTTCAATTCTTCTTTCAAAGGGGTCAGGTCATCGTTGATGTGTAAGGAGAAGCGCAGCATTTTGCCCAATGATTCGATCACGCTTACCGTATCGTCCGTCCGCTTTTGCATCGCCAGGCTGCTGAGCAGCTCCAGCGTATTGAACAGGAAATGCGGATTGATTTGCAGCAGCAGCGCTTTGTATTCGGCCTGCTGGCGCAGCAGCTTGAGTTCGAACTCCGTTTTGATATGTTCATTCAACTGCCGGGTCATCTCGCCGAACGTGAACGTCACGTATCCGATCTCGCTGTGAACAGGCAGAGCGGGAGGAATTTTGCGCTGGGCCTTGGCGAAGTCGCCGCGCTTGATGTCGTTCATGGCCGACACTAATCTTGAAAGCGGTTTCGTGATACTATAAGACAATAAGCTAGCCACGATGATCGACGTTACGAGCAGCACGGAAGCCGCGATGATGATACTGATCCGCAGTTTGAACAGGTTGGCGTACAGATCGGCTTCGGATACTTTGCCGATCAGCATCCAATCGGTCATGGCCAGCTTTTTGTATACGATGATGCTCGTTTGCCCTTGTTCATCCGATACGTACAACACTCCCTGTTTGGCGGGACCGCTGCGGATTTGCCGGACTCTCTCCCGGTCGGACGCGCTGATCTGAAAGCTCGACGGTTCCAGCAGCGGTTGACCGTTTTCGTCGAGCAGATAAATATTGCCTTTTTCGCCCAAATGTATCCGATCCAGCGGACGGGTAAAGTAGTCGGCGCCGATATTGATCTTCATGACGCTGCGGGTGCGCGAAGGCTCGAAGCTGCCGATCGGCATCAGCATGCTGACGACGGGATGCCGGTTATTCTGCTCCAGCTCCGCCTGATCCTGATGAGCGGCAGCCCAATGCTTTCCTTCGGCGAAAAATCGCGTGTACCAATCTTCCTGCTTGAAAAAATCTCCCGATTCCATCGGACTTGCGCTTCCGCTGCCGATCCACAGTCCTTCCTGCCGATAAATGCTCACGGAAGAAACGCTGGAGTAGCTGTTCGCGGCGCGGGTGAGAAACTGGCTCATTTGCAGATGCGCCAGCATCTTTTCCCCGCTGCCGAGGTCGGGGTTCGAGACGATCGAGTCCCATTCTTCGGTCGTGCTGCTGTTGAAAACAAGCGAAGCCAGATCGTAAATTTGCGTCTGCACCATATCCACGTAAGAACCGTATTCGTCCATTTTCTCCAAAGCCGACGACTCGATGTAGGAGCGGATGACGGAGCGGGCTTCGTTGAACAGCAGAATCGCCAAGGTGCTGAACGACAAAACAAGCAGGGTCACGAAAAACAAAATCAACCGATTGCGCAGCGAATAAAACATCGTTTGCCTCCTTTCGATAGCTCTGATTATAGTGCAAATCCGCAAACCCGAAAGACCGGATTTGCATATTTGCCGAAAAACCATAGAATGGAAGCAGAAGATTAAGAGTTTATTTTATGTGTATATCTGGATATTAGGGAGGGCCGGCTATGATAAAAAAAGGGAATATCTTCTTGCTGATCGCAATCGTTCTGGTGCTGACGGCCTGCCAATCTTCGCAGCAGCCGTTGCAGCCTACCAAACAAGAGACCGTTGATTTCGACAGAACCGCGGCGACGGAAATGGTGGAGAAAAAAGAACGAATGATCATGGATGCCGCTTCGAAAGGCACATTTACGAAACAGGAATACGACGAGTTGGAAAAAGCGTTCACGGAGGAGTTCGGAGATCGCGCCCAAGACTTTTTATCCATGTTGTTCGTTCTCGATCTGGATGCGGCGCCTGACGCGGACCTGAAAATTAATGAAAACATGCTGTATCCGACCGTGTTTCATGAAGGCATCAATATAACAAGCGCGACCGTTCATACGATTGAATACGAGGAGGGGGTTCTCAGCCTAACCAGCTTAACCGTGAAGGAAGAGTATGACGGTAACGACGAGAAGCTGCAAGGTTGGAATCGGGAATATATTTTTGAACCCGACGAGAATGAAAAATGGCAGCTCAAAAGTTTTTCCGGAACGATGAATTTTTCCGGAGAGGATTATACGATGGATTATTTGGAGTTGAAGTGATGAAGGAGCGTATGCATGAAATTCACATCCATACATAAGAAGACCCGGGGAATGCGCAAAAAAGCGCGGAATCTCGCCAGATGGCCGGAACATCACAAGGAACTGGATATCGAATCCTTGATTCGCCACCGTAAAGACTACGTGAAAATTTGGATCGATCCGTTTTACCGCCTCTATCAGATTACGCCTAATAAAATAGGAAAGAAAAATCCGAAGCATCGGTTCCAAAAACAGATTCTGTATCAATTGCTTGATATTTATTCGGCTTGGCAGAAGAAACTGGATGAGTTGGACCAGCCTTATTACCTGAAAATATGGATAGGCGATCCGGAATTCATGGATTCTCAGGTCGTTGCGGCGCTTGAACCGGAGATCGATTATTACAGCAAGCTTTTCCGAGACAAAGAACAGGGCAAAGAATTCCCGTTGGATATTCGGCATCCGTTGATGGAGCATTTCAAGTGGGAACGTTGTTGGAACGGCTATTATATTTGGGAAAGCGACCTGGACACGGCTGAGGAAATCCAGGAAGCGCAGCATAAAGCCATTGAAATCAGCGAAACTTTCTTTAACGGACGGTTGGAAAAATCGTATTTTATTCCTACCGGGGATATGTGGGTGGGGAGTATAAAGCAAAGCAAGAACGCCATTATTTTAAAAGGGGATCCCAATCATGGATAAAGGGAAAATTATCTTTTTGAACGGCGTCACAAGCTCAGGCAAAACTTCGATCGTGGATGCGATGCAGGCGTACACGGACCCATTTTTTTATGTAGTAGCCAATGATCTTTTCGAAAATACGATCGGCGATCAGCATCTGCAAAACGATTACTGGAAGTATCTGAGCGAAGCCGTAATCATGATGTACCATACGGCCAAAGTGTTTTCGGACAGAGGAAAGAACATTCTGATCGACGGGATTTTGGTAGAAAGACCCGAGCTTCAGCCGCACTACCGGCAGGTTCAGGAGATTTCCGCCGGGTATCCGCTGGAGATCGTGGAGGTCTATTGTCCGTTGGAAATTTGCCGAACCCGTAATCTGGAACGCGGAGACCGGGGTGAACACCAATCCGCCGAGCAGCACCGAATCATGGCATCGGATATCGCATATGATTTCTCGGTCGATACGAGTCTGCATACGCCTGAAGAGTGCGCGGAATTAATCACTGAAGCCTTATTTCAAAACGAATCGAAGATTGGACGTTAGGAGGCGCAAGCATGGCCATTTATTTGGTAAGGCACGGAGCGGATGACGAAAACTACCGCGGCGGCTGGAGTCAGCGAGGGCTGAATACGGAAGGGTACAGGCAGTCCGAGAAGCTCGGGAAATATCTCGAGGCGCGCAATTCAAGCACTTTTCGAATCGGTCGAATCATAAGCAGCGACTTGCAGCGCGCATTGGATACGGCAAACGAGATTTCTGCTTGCTTGGATGTTCCGGTCGAACGCGATGCGCAGTGGAGGGAGATGAACAACGGAGTCATTGCCGGAATGCCTAACGAGATCGTGAACGAGCGTTTTCCCGGCCTTTATTTTTCGAGCTTGCGAATGGACGAGCGTTATCCCGGCGGTGCGAGCCCGGCAGAATTTTATTCGCGAATCGAAACTGCTTTTAACCGGTTATGCGAGCAGCATTTAGCCCAAGACGGCGATTCGAACATCCTGCTCGTTACGCACGGCGGAGTCATCAACATCATTTACAGCATGCTGAAAGGCGTGACGTGGACGAATCGAAGCAAGTCATTCCCTTCGGCGCCTACCAGTCTGCATCGTATCGAGCATATGGGTGGAAAATGGGAGATTACGCTGGAGAATGCGGTGGATGATTTTGACGGAACCAAGCAGGTAGGGAAGATTTCAAGCACCGATTCCTAAAACAAGCTTTTCACCGATTGATCGAGCCGACCTTACATCTATGCATGAAGAAAGGTGAGAATATGAAACCTACTTTAGAACGTTATGCGATTGACTTCAATCCGGTAGGCGATCTCGACCAAGACGTCGCTTCATTTTTGACTTTACATCATAATGGATCAACGCTGGAGCATACGATAAAAGTGAAAAACGAAGCGAAGAAGATTGCCGAACTCTATGACGGGAGTCTGGTAGATAAATCCATTAAGGCAGCGCTGCTGCACGACATTAGTAATGTAGTGCCAATCTCGAAAATGCTGGAGTTCGCCAACCAACTTCAAATAGACATCATGGAGGAGGAATGGAAATACGCGAGAAGCGTTCATCAGAAACTGTCAGAAATCATGGCGAAAGAGATTTTCGGAATCACAGACATTGAAGTTTTGAATGCCATCAGAAGTCATACCACGCACAAAGCAAATGCATCAATGACGGATAAAATTTTGTTCGTGGCAGACAAAATTTCTTGGGAACTTCCAGGGACGCACCCTTATTTGGCGGAGATGAGAAAACAGGTATATGATTTCAAAATCGATCAAGCCATACTCCTTTATTTGGATGTGATTTGGGAGCAGCGAGACAAACTCAAATTGGTGCATCCATGGCTTATTGAAGCGAGAGAAGAACTTATTTTAAAGACAAACATTCGCTCGGGTGCAGAAAATGAAAAATAACCCGATGTTGAACGAGGTTGTTCTCGAACTTTGTTACTTGGTGCATTGCATGCGCCGAATCGGTCCGTTAGCCGTACCCGAGCACGAGATCGAATCGGTTTTAAGTAAAGCGGCTTCGAAAAACGTCGCAAGATTTATCAAAGACGGCATACAAATCATGAAAAGGGGAGGGATGTATGCATACTGGAAAAAATATTTGGAGTCAAACCTGCTCGAATATGTCCGCAACCCGGAGCTGAGTCCCGAAGAGTTAAAAGCCATACATTACGGCATGTACATGTTGGAATACTGTAGTCACGGGGACTTGGAAGAAGTCGTGCGGCATTGCAGATTGATCTTGCGCGAAGAAAATGAAGATCATGAACGCTCGAAAGATATGGATTACACGTACGAAGAACCGGTGAGGGTTAGAAGGGTTTTAGAGTTTTTGCGAGCAAGGGATTATGCCAACGAAGCGATCGATCGCGAAGAATTTGAAGCCTTCAAATCCAGCGGATGGGAACAAATCGTGGAAACGCCGGCGCTTTCGAGAAAAGAAATCCAACGTTTGCTGGATGAACATGATCAATCGATGCGGATGATGCGCGAAGAAGTCGTTAAAGGAAACGAAATGAAATTTCTCGCATCCGTAAGTGTAATCGTTCTCAACGAGCAAAACGAGATTTTATTGGCAAAAGGACACAGGGGATGGGACATGCCTCAAGGCTATGTGGAAGAAGGCGAGTCCATTCGGCAAGCGGCGGTTCGAAAGGTCAAAGAAGCAACCGGCGTCGATATGGAATTGGACAAATTCTGCGGGATCTTTTACAACGTGACGCGCGGCATAAGCAACCATATCTTTACCGGCAAGCCGATCGGAGGGACTCCGGAGGCCAGCGGCGAGAGCGAGGACGTCGGCTATTTCACGATGGAAGAAGCCAAGAAGAAGATCATCTGGGGTGACTTCAAAGAGCGGCTTCGTTGGGCATTGGACGAGAGCAGTCATCCTTTTTTGATCGAGCTTTGGGATGAGTAGCCAGTGATAGGAGGAAGCCGACGAGCAGCTTGCAGGGATTACGGTTCGCTCCCGATCTCTTCTTTCCATCCGTAAGCCAGCCACGTCATCAGCGGTTCGTCATAAAGTTTCCAACGCTCGATCGAGTCTTCTGCCAAAATCAGAAGCGAAGTTTGTCCTGTCGAGACGATGATGTTTTTGCCGTCCGTCAACGTAAGGACTAAAACGTTTCCCGGCATCGAAGTCATCGTAATGCCTTCATCGCCGACTTTTCCCTGGTTCTCCGCTTCATCCAGCCACCCGACGATTTTTTCGATGATTTCTTTACCGGAAGGACTGTCTGCATCCATGACTTTCGAGACGACTCCGGTATTCATTCCTTCTGCCACATAGAGCGACTGCACTTCGGATAATTCGGGAATCAATCCTGGCGGCGTTTTTTCCTGACAGCCCGTTAGAAGCAAGATGAACAGACAGCTGATTACAAGCATGTACGTTTTGCGCATGGTTCCTCCCAAGAATTTAAGATTTCTTTTAGGTTTTGCTTCATGCTGCATCGCAGGACGATTTCTGGGCCTTTCCCGCGGGAACCTATGGATTAGGCTCTGTTGCGGAAAATAAAGGAAAAGCTGGATAGGTTACATAAGCGAGTAACCCTATTATATACAGAGAAGGATGATTTTTTTGCAAAAAGGCATAATTTTATTCATGAACGGCACGTCCAGCGCAGGCAAGACCAGTATCGCGAAGGAGCTGCTGAAGCAAATCGAGATTCCTTTCCAGCATGTATCCGTAGACGATTTTTTTCATAATTATGACGAGTTTATCGACAAAAAGTATCCGAACCTTGAACCTGCGATCGAAGTCGAACAGCATACCGTCGCGCAAATCATTTTCGATCCGATCGGCTCTCTGTGCTATTCGACCGTCAAGCTGTTTTCGGAAATGGGCGTGAACGTCATTTTGGATACGGTAATCGATAACGAAAAATGGTTTAACGTATGCCAAGATCTATTTTCCGGTCATCCCACATTGTTCGTAGGCGTCATCTGCTCCAGAGAAGAGTTGGCAAGAAGAGAAGAAGCAAGAGGAGATCGAGCGATCGGATTGGCCAATGCGCAGTTCGATGGCGTGTATACGTTCGAAAAATACGACGTTGAAGTGAACACCGAAGAGCTGAGTCCGGAAGAATGCGCCGAAAAAATATTGAGCTTTATTCAAACAGGTCAGGCATATTCGACATTTGAGCAGTCCGGCAAAAGAGCGTTAGGGATGTGAGGTGAATACGATCTTATTTCCCGAATCGACGATGAAGGCGGTTCGATGATTCCTACAGCATATCCCAAATGCGAAAAGCACGACGTGTATTTGAACTGCCACGGATGTTTGCTGTGCAATAACGACGAGTGATCGCGCAAGCGTGCCTACCCGAAAGGAGCAGATCATCCAATGTCTGAATCTGAATTTTTTTTGTACGATTATATCAGTATTTACTCGGATGAGCGTTATGCAGGGCGGATCAAAACTATCGATATCGAGCGCTTTTTCATTGAAGTATTGGCGTTTGAAAAAACGGATAGCTTGAAGTTTTCCAAAGTCGTTTCCGGCGAACCTTTCAGGGCAACGGGATACTTGGCGAATGCTCAGGGAGGCTATGCTTTTGATACATTGGACGGAATCGAAGAGATCAACCTGATCGAGATCGATATCCCGCTTCAAATGAACATGGAGCTGGAAAAATTTATTCTGGCTGCCGCATATCAAATAGCTAAGCGATATTCGTGGATCGTGGATGAACGGAGAGAATATTGAAGCCGATCGGGACGATGCAAATCGGATCTAACTTTTATGTCGAATGATTCGTTTATGATATAACAACAAGTTCAATGCACATCGCATATGAGGAAGGAGAATCATATGGAAGCGATACGGATCGGATTGAGTCTATTGTTTTTTATCATGATCGCAGCGCTTTTTTTCGGGTTGATCCGTGCGTTCGTTATCAGGTATTTGGACGACTTTTATCAAAAAGCGTTCGAAAAGATGCGACATGGATTCAAAAGGACGCCTTCTAATGATTAAAGAGTTATGCATATAGCTTTTCAGTTCATGTCGACAATCCGGAAAGGTTGGGAATCAAATGGGCACGAAATTTGCAAACCTTCATATTCAAATGCAGGATCAACAGCTCGTACTCGACGCTTTAAGGCAATTGACCGATCAGGCCGGGCACGTATTGGTCAAGCCGATTTTAAATGAGTCGAGCATCCTCGATCAATATATCCAGCGAAAAGAAGACGGAAGCTCCAGCATCGAGACCGAGCCGCATGTGACGTATTATCTGCATCAAAGCGGCGAGTGGACGACCGTGCTCAACTATTATTTCGAATGGGGAACGGTCGAACAAGTCGGAGAGCTGCTGTCCACGTTTGTTTCGCAACCGGTAATGACCGTCGGATTTTTCGATGAAGATATTTTCGAATGGACGATATTCCAAGACGGCGAAGCGAGATCCAGAAAACTGTTTTGCGGAATGTGGGCTGCCGACGAGTATGAGCTTAAGCCGGAAATCGTGGATTTTACTTATTTGCAAGAAGTGGTCGGAATCAAACGCGCAGATCTCGATCGGTTATTCGACAGCGAAACTCCCGAGCAGGCCGTAGATGCGCTTTCGGAGCTGCTCAACGTGCATTTGTGGATCGATTATAAAGTCATGGATAGCGATTCGGAGTCGGCGAAAAGATATTCCCGAGTCGACCAAGATATAAGGAAGTGATCGATTGAACCCGACAGATCCTAACCCGGGCGAGGAATCAAGCTGGTACGCCGTCAAGATGCTGTTTGAATGCTTCATTACGGGCAGGCCGGACGCTTCCAAGATCGACGACGATTATACGGAAGACAAGACGTACGAAGAGAGCATCTACCTGATCCATGCAAATTCGCTCGAAACGGCATACGAGAAAGCGGAGCAAGAAGCTCGAAGTTACGAGATGTCTTATCAAAACGTATACAGGCAGGACGTGGAATGGAAGTTTGTGCGGTTCTTGGATGCTTTTCATTTATTCGATCAAGAGCCTGCGGATTTGACCGAAGTCTATTCCCGGCATATCAGCGCACCGAAGCGAACGAAAACGGAAGAGTTTGTGCGCAAGATGTTTCCCGAGACGGAAAAGCAAGATTAAGCACAGCCGACATTTCAGGAGGATTCCCTATTGAAAAGTTATTACGGAGAATTATGCACCAAAGTCTACGAGAGCGATAAGTCGTTAGCCGAAGGCGAAGAGTTGGAGTTCTATCTGTCCTTCGTAACCCGACCGGACATGCAGGTGCTGGAGCCGATGTGCGGCAACGGGCGGCTGCTGATTCCTTTCATGCAGCGCGGGATCGCGATCGAAGGGTTCGATATTTCGGAAGACATGCTGAAGGTGTGCAGGGAAAAAGGGCGCAGCCTGGGGTTGGAACCTCGTGTCGATCAGGCCAAACTCGAAGAATTCGTCAGCGACAAAAGTTTTGACCTGATCGTAATTCCGTTCGGTTCGTTCTCGCTGCTGCCGGATGAGCTTGTAGATCAAGGTCTTCGCCGGTTGAAAAAAGCTTTGAGCGATCAAGGGAAGCTGCTGTTGACGATCATGGTCGAGCCGCATCAGGGAGAGGACCTTGCGGAATGGACCGAATCGGGCATGACGCAGCTCGCAAACGAATCGATTAGGCTGTACAAGAAAACCCGGTATGATGCGGAAAAAGCAGTCCTGTTCACCGAATTGAAATACGAACTGGTCAAGGACGATCGCGTGCTGCGGACGGAGATCATGGAGTTTCCGGTTCGCTTTTACGGCATCGACGCCTTTAAGCAGATCCTTGAGCGGAATGGTTTTCGACAAGTTACGGTGCATGAGGTGGAGAACGGGTACGGCGAAGGGACTCTTTTCCACGTGTTCGAATGCGGTTAGCCGACTTGGATCATGGCCGCGTTCGATCATCCGATTCTATTGAAAGGCAGGCGATCCGTCGATGTTTTACGTCAATGCGCGAGCTTTTATCGAACGCGAAAGCGAAGGCATAATCGAGCTGCTGATCCAGACTCGCACCAAAACCGATCAACAATCATTGGAACTTCCGGGCGGACAGTTGGAGCCGTTCGAAGCAATCTTGGACGGGTTGAAGCGGGAAGTATTCGAAGAAACCGGATTGACGTTAGTCGAGGTCGAAGGCAGCGAGACCCGGATCGATACGAGAGGGATCAACCCGGATTTCGAAGTCGAGTGTCTGGCTCCCTATTGCGTCTATCAAACGGTAAAGGGTCCGATCGATTCGGTCGGCATGTATTTCATTGCGGAAGCTGAAGGCGAGTTATTGAAAACAGGCGATGAAACGGCGAATATTCGTTGGGTAGCGTTAGACGAGATCGATCGTCTCATGTCGGAAGATCCCCGACAGTTTTCGGACGTCGATCGTGCGGGGCTGATGTATTACCTGAAACATCGAGATCCGATAAGGAGGGATAAGCCATGAAGCCGAAAAAAGGAAGCTTCAAACCGATCTATCTGCTTGCCGTTCCGATTATCGCGGCACTCGTAATCTTGCAGTTCAATCAGCATGCCGATCCGCTAAGCTCCATCATGAATCGTCCGATAGACGTCGAAAAAATCTCCAGTACCGAGATGGGGAGATATGTGTATTCGAACCAGAACGGAGCCGGATTTGTTGAATTTGAATATATTCCGTTGGACGCCCAACAGATCGGTAATATCGCGACTTGGATAAACGAGGCTCCCGAATCCGCGATTACGATGCTAGACAACATGCCTTCGAATATTAGCGCCGGGATCGTTTTCAAAGTCAAATCCAACAAAGAAGTTCGAATCCAGTACAATCGGGATAAAGTCTACGTAACCCGCACGGACGTCAATCGGCAAATGCTTCGGTATTCGATCGAGCAGGCGGAATTGCAGAACTTCTTCGATGAGCAGCTCAAAGGATCCTATCTCGGCGAAGATCCGGTACCCGATGTGTAGAAAGCAAAGGAGTAGATTATCATGTACGATCATCATACGTTCAGCTCGGCGGAAGAAGTCGATCAGCTTTTTCGGCATTATCATATAGACCGGAAAGTGACTCATGCCGAGAAATTATCCGGGACTACCTCGGGTGTGGTATGGAAAGCCGTGACTCAATCCGGTGAAGCATACATTGTAAAACAGGATCATCCCGAGCAATTGGAAGCCGTTCAGCAATTTCTGGATACGCATAAAAATTCGAAGCTGCTGCCTGACGTGCTTTTCGCTGCCGAAGATCGGTCTTGCTTCGCTTACGTGTTTATCGAAGGAACCACCCACTTCAATCGAGGACTAAAACGGGAGTGGATGGCTGTATTGATCCGGGAGCTGCTTCATTCCTATCAGCCTCATCAAAATTTACGCGCCGGGGCTTGGGTGCCTCATTCGCAAGAAAGCTGGAAAGCGTTCAATCTGGCAGGCATCGAAGAAGCGCGGTCGAACATCGGCGATGCATTGTCGTCGGAAGACCATGAACAGGTTATGGAGCAAGCGGAAAAGCTGTTCGAGGATAACTTGGCAGGCGTCGAGCAATTTTTTCTTCACGGCGATACGGGCGTTCACAACTTCGTGTTCGATAAGTCCGCATTAATTGGAGTGATTGACCCTTCCCCGATGATCGGCCCGCTGCTGTACGATTTCCTGTATGCCTTTTGCTCTTCGCCGGACGATATCGACATGGAGACTCTGGAATATTGCGCAGCTTTTCTCGAACAGGGAAAAGCGGACATATCCCGACTATGGGAAGAAACGCTGATCCAGCTCTACTGCCGAATCGGTATTTGCATCAAGCATCATCCGCATGATCTGCCCGGCTATTTGCAAGCTTGGGAAGAATGGAAAAATGAATCAAGCCAACAAGGAGAACGTGAACGATGGAATGCTTAGGCTGCCGAATCGCGAACGGCTTGGAGCCGAATTTGAATATCGTATATGAAAATGAGCTTATAACCTGCGTGCTTGATATTGATCCTTTCAATGAAGGCCATACGTTGATTCTTCCTAAGAAGCATTGTCTGGATCTCGATGAGATGGACGCCGATACAAGTCACGCCGTTATGGATGCTGCGCGCATATTGACCGGAACACTGAAGCTGCTTTTCCGACCTGACGGTGTACGAGTATGCCAAGACGGAGGAATTTTCAACGATCTGACCCATTACCATATGCACTTGATTCCCAGATACGCAGAAGATCATTTTGTCTGGGGAGAGCCTGCCAGGCCGCATGATGCTGCGCAGCGATTGAGCCGGACGAAGGAAAAAATTGCGAATGCCTTATCAGTTGGAAAAAGGAGAGAATAAGATGACATTCCCCACTCATATCGTATCGGCAGGCGGGATCGTGGAAGACGGAAAAGGCAACATTTTATTAGTGAAGGCGCATGACGACGGGTGGGTGTATCCGGGCGGAATCACGGAGGTCGGAGAGAACCTGATCGACGGCGTGATTCGCGAGATCCGGGAAGAAAGCGGGATCGAAGCGGTCGTGACCCATATGGTGAACGTGATATCCAATACCGCCATACATAAATGGTACGACGGCGTAACCGATGTGCCGACCAAAGTCATGTTCGATTTTGCATGCAGGGCGATAGGTGGAACATTATCGACTTCGAACGAAACGAGCGACTGCCGATGGGTACCGAAAGAAGAAGTGCTGGATTTCATAACGCTGCCGGCGATCCGCTTGCGTTACGAAGCTTATTTGAAGTTTGAAGGCGCCGTAAACTACTTGGAATACGCGACCGCCACGAATACCGAATGCGAAGTCAAGCTGCAAAGACAGGTATAAGCATAAGCGTATAAATACACAGGAGGATTTCGAATGCAGTCATTTTCAATCATCTTCGATATGGACGGTACTTTATTTCAAACCGATCGCATTCTGGAAATCTCGCTGGAAGAGACGTTCGAGCATTTAAAGTCGCGCGATCTATGGGATAAAGAAGCTCCGAGTCCGATCGAAACGTACCGGGCGATCATGGGCGTGCCGCTGCCGCAGGTCTGGGAGACGCTGCTGCCCGAGCATAGCGACGAGATCCGTGCGGAGGTCGATCGGCACTTTTTGACAACCTTGATCGCCAATATTCAAAAGGGAAAAGGGGCCTTATATGCAGGAACCTTGGAAGTTCTTGCTTATTTAAAAGAAAACGGATTTCCGGTCTATATCGCAAGCAACGGGTTAAAGCCGTATCTGGCCGCGATCGTCCGCTATTACGGGCTGGATGCCTGGGTTACCGAGACGTTCAGCATCGAGCAGATCGATTCGTTGGACAAAGCGGAACTGGTGAGGTCCATCATTGAAAAATACGGGTTCGAAAAAGGAGCGGTTGTCGGAGATCGGCTTTCCGATATCCGCGCCGCTCAAACTAACGGATTGCTCGCGATCGGATGCCGGTTCGATTTCGCGCGCGAAGAAGAGTTGGCGCAGGCGGATATCGTGATCGATCATTTACAGGAGCTGAAAACGCTTATTCATCAATTCCGCGTTTAGAAACGGTTCGTCAAATATCGCTTTCTTCTCCCTCAGACAGGAGCATGCTCGGCACGTGATGAAGCTCGTTATACCGTTCCAGCTCATCGATTTCATGTTGAAGATCATCGAAGTTGAAGCGATGCGATCCCCATTGGCTTGCGATGATCCCGTCCGAATCTGGTTCTACGGTGAATTTCCCATCAGAAAGCCCCATTACGCCATAATCGAAATCTTCTTTATCGAGCCTGGAACCTTTGTTGGCGCTCAGGAACAAAACGACTTCTTCGCCGATCGTAAACATCGGGGTCACTTTTTCGTCTACGATCAAGATTTTATCGTCTGTCTCGCCTCCTGCTGTTCGAACTTCTACAACGTTGCCGGGATCTCCTTTATAAACAGTAAGTACTTGAACGAAAGTGTCAGTAGCCGGAAGTCCGGTAAAGTCGTTTTCCGTTTCTTGAGAAAGAACAGTACCATGAATGATAACATCCGAATCGCGCACCAGTTGATTCTTTTCCATTTTGGTCATCCAAGAACTGGCTTGAGCGATCTCTTTTTCACTACTTTCCTTCGTCGTTTCCATCGTTGCGGTTAGAGATTCCGTTCGATTCGAGGTTTGATCTCCACAAGCGGCAAGAACGCCTAACAAGGCAGTCCCCATCAGCAAAAGCATTCTGTTAGATCGCATCATTTTCCCTCCTGACTCCTGAATTGAATACCTATCTAATGAACGTCTTCTTTGCAAAGGACGTTATCTTTTTTATCCCTAAATCGAAAGGACGGTTCCTATGCTCCGTTTACAAACTTTCACCCCGGAAGACTTCGATCAACTCATTCAATGGAGCGGCGACGAAGCCTTTTTGCTCCAATGGTCCGGTCCCCAATTTCAATATCCGCTATCTATCGATCAGTTGGAAACCTACACGCAAGGAGCTAACAACAAAGATTCCTCCGATCGGCTCATTTACAAAGTCGTCGACGAGTCAATCAACGAAACCGTAGGCCACTTATGCCTAAGCCTGGACCGGGATAATCGTTCGGGACGAATCGGAAAAGTACTGCTCGGCGCAAACCATCAAGGCAAAGGCTACGGCGAACAAATGATCCGGGAAGCGCTGCGGATCGGATTCGACGACTATCATCTGCACCGCATCAGCCTGGGCGTATTCGATTTCAACCACTCCGCGATCCGCTGCTACGAAAAGTCAGGATTTGTTCAAGAAGGACTCATTCGGGATGCAAGAAGGTATAAAGACACCTTTTGGAATCTGATCGAAATGAGTATATTGGAAGAAGAATGGAAAAGGATGAGCAAAGCCGAATGATCCGAGGCGTCAGCGTAGAAATTCCGAACGAATACGGCAGCTTTCTCGGCGAATTGCTAAAACCTTTTCCCGTCGCGGCATACAACTGGTGGGTCGGAGCAGAAGAATCGTATCGGATCGTAAACGGCGAGTTTGAACCTATGTTCTAAGAACCAGTGGAATGCATGAACGGCGAAGTACTGAAAAACATCATCGAGAACCAAAAAACTATCTCATTTTCCAAGACCTGAAATCTTTCCCCAAAACCGCTCGCCCTATCGAAATCAATACGTATTCCGACTTCCTGACCAGCGAATGCGAATTATCCCTACTGGTCATCGATAGCAGCTACGTCACAATCTATTGCAAAGACATAAGGGTTACACACGACATACATACTCACGCCCAAGTCTTAAACTACAGAAATGTCCGCTACATCACCGACGAAAACGATTTTAGAACGAAGTTAACCGTCTACTAACCTAATACCCAAAATCCTTTCCTAAAAAGAAAAGCCCAGCGGAGCGAGAAATTCAGTGAATTATAGGTTTTCGAAGAAAACCTACGGTAACACGCTTGAAGTGTTGGCCTTTGAAGCCGGAAAATTCCTTAGTTAAATCCAATGCGTTTTACGGGTGAGACAGCGTCTTGTAAAGCATTTCGAAGAAATGCACTTCGGAAGCCTATGCTGGCAATTTCTCCCGCAGCCTCCCAGCTTTTTAAACCCAAACAGGATTTGCAATCTCTCACACAAGGAGTGGTTCAGATGAAAAACATCTTCGACCCTGCGCCGACCGAGGAAATTCTTACCCGGATCGATCAACTGCAACCGGATGCCGAGCCTTCATGGGGGAAAATGAGCGTCGCTCAAATGCTTGCGCATTGCTCAGCTTTTCAAGATATCGCCACCGGCGACTCCGTCAGCCCGAGAAGCTGGTTAGGCATAGTGGTTGGTCGTTTGGCTAAACCTGTTTTTTACAACGACAAGCCGCTTCCGCGAGACATGTCCACGATTCCGACGCTTATTATTACAGATCCACAAGCCTTTGATACAGAAAAAGCAATTCTGAGGCAGAAACTCAAAAAGTTACAAAGCATCGGACCTGACCAACAGCCGCTTCACCCTCATCCTTTCTTCGGCAAACTAAGCGCAGAAGAGTGGGGGAAAGGCATCTATAAACATCTGGATCATCATCTCCGGCAGTTTGGCGTCTAATTTAACCAAAGGAGAGGCCCAATCAATAATTACGATCTATTATTCGGCAATCAGTATCGGTTGATGCTAAGTAGTTGAGGTGCGTTGGTGCTAGAAAATCCGTCAAGGAGGATTCGAGGTCCGTTATGCCGAAGGGGTAGCGGACTATCGACGTCTGCGAATCGTGGCGATCAGAAAGTAAGAGATGCTGATTTGGAAGTTTGGATAAAGGATTAAAAAACTTGCACAAAAGTGCGGGTTTTTTACACGCAAGCCTAAACCCGCTCGCCAGGAGGTTCTGATATGCCCTATAGCTATCCGGTTTTGCACGTTGAACCTTATCACGAGCGTCCTGAGTGGTTGAACAGCGCGACGGAAGTCGAGGAATACATGCGGCTTTCGCCGCTTGCAGACGAACGCGAAGTCGAGTTATTCCTATACGTGCTTCTGGGAGCCAGTGATCTTGAGCTACGCCCGACCCCTCGGGAGATGCTGCAACAATTCATGGCGCTTGACGAGGAAGACGGAATCGCGCTTAGCGGCGGCATTGTTTTTTGCGAAAATGAAAACCGCCGCATCCTGCCCAGCTGCTGCGCGGGAGTCGAACAAATACCCGAGATTATAGAAGATGTGATCAATCGGCAAAGCCCGTGGCTGGGGCATGATCCATGGCCGACGATTACCTACGAAGGCGAGCAGGCGTATGTCTGGCCGGATCATGTTTCCGCTCAATTTCCCGATTCGGAATCGTTGAAGATCGAAGCCTCCGATGAACCGCCGATTGTCTATGCCTATAAGGAACTGCTGCAAAGCGTCCGCCGCTGCGCGTCTGAGCTTGAAGGCTTCATCGACGGACCGCTGTACCTTTGGTTAATCGCTAACAGTCCCGAACTAGCCGGAGCGGTGAGCGAACGTTTGAAGCGATTGCTTTTGCAAGAATAGTAAGATAGGAATACGGGTAATTCGTAGGAAGCGAAGAGGAGTGTACATTCTAAAACAGAAAGAAGGAGCCGAACATGATCCCTGCAAAAATCACGTTGGTTACGGTCGCGGCCGATAGCGTTCCGAAGCTGCGGGCCTTTTATCAGAGTTTGGGTTGGCCGGAGACGGATGTCAGCTCGGATAAGTACGCCGTATTCAAAACCGCAGGCGTGCTGCTGTCCATTTTTCCTATCGAAGAAGCGCTGCATGAAGCAGGATTGGAATCGATAACGTCCTCCTCCGAACTTCCTGTTTTCAAAGGAGTCACGCTGTCGCTCAACGTCGATACGCCCGAACAGGTCGATACAATCATCCGCCAAGTGAAGGAAAAGGGCGGCCGAATCCTTAACGGACCGAAAGACGCCGTTTGGGGAGGACGCATCGGACACTTTATGGACCCGGAAAACAATCTATGGGAAGTCGCTTGGAATCCGACGGCCGTATTTAACGAATATGGGGCGATGACTTCTTTTTGAAACATAAAATCAGGATTCCGATCGAGGTGAGCAGAATCAAGTTATTATTCGTATGCAGTCGCAATAAATGGAGAAGCCTGACCGCGGAAAAAATCTTCGATCCGCTGCCGGGCTATGACGTACGATCGGCCGGAACGGAGAACGGAGCGCGAATCAAAGTGACGGAAGGCCATGTGGGCTGGGCGGATCAGATTTTTGTCATGGAAAAAAAGCATGTCCGGCGTTTGCGTGAAAAGTTCGTTACGGAACTGCAAGGAAAGCCTCTGATCTGTCTGGATATTCCCGACGATTACGGCTACATGGACGAAGACCTGATCGAAATATTGAAATCTCGGGTATCTGAACACGTATTGCTTCCGGAAGACTTTTAAAGGCAGGCGCGACCGACAATAACAATGATACATATTACGGAGATCTACGAGCATAAGGAGGCATAGAGCGTGAGCAAAAAGGTCGATTATAAAAAGGACTACAAATCGTTATATCTTCCCAAGCCGGCCCCGGAGGTGCTAAAGATTCCGTCGATTCCTTTTTTCACGATTGAAGGAAGCGGCGATCCCAATGAAGCAGACTTTGCACAGGCTACGGAAGCCTTATACAGCCTGAGCTATGCCGTCAAAATGTCTTATAAAAGCGACGACATCCCGGAAGGGTATTACGAATATACGGTTTTCCCGTTAGAAGGAATCTGGGATTTGGTCGATTATTCGAAGCCTTCCACGGATAAAAGCAACCTGAAGTACAAAATCATGATTCGCCAACCGGACTTTTTGACCGACGAAGGTTTCGAACGGTTTTTGACGCAAACGAAAAAGAAAAAAACGAACCCGCGGCTGGATGAGGTGAGATTTGAACACGTGGAAGACGGGATGAGCTGTCAGATGATGCACGTCGGCAGCTTCGAAAACGAACCGGCGAGTTTTGCGCGCATGGAGCAGTTTTGTGCGGAGAACGGTTGGACGCGCAGCAGCAAGCTGCATCGCGAGATTTACATATCCGACCCGCGCAAGACCGTTCCGGAGAAACGGAGGACCGTTTTGCGATTCGGGGTGGAGAAATGAGCACCTAAAAAACCGGCCTGACAAAGCGCGCGCTCCGTCATCCGGCATTTTAGGTGCTGGCCCGGCGGTAGGGCCTGATCTGATTTACTTGTTCTCTTCGCTCGGCGCGCCTTGATCTTCCATAAACCACAGCGGGTCCATATTGTCTTCTTCGCCGTTGTAGTTGATCAGGATTTCGTCGCCGGCTTTGATGTTGGTGTAAGCGTAGAAATCGAACGTATGCTTTTCGAAGCTGATTTCGTAGGTCGCATTGGGCGTGTAGGAATGGTTGATCAGGCTTCCGTAGCCGAGCAGGATCGCCGTGTGGTTCGCGCCGTATTCGAAAACGTAATCTTCCAAAATCGTTTTCTCGATATGTTCGTGTTCCTCGTTCTCGTAAGCGACGACCGGAGCTTCATGGATCAGCTCGCCTTTTGCGATATCGCGGGTCGCGAAAACGCCTCTTGTAAACTCGCCGCCGCTGAGCGGGGAATGCTTGACTTCGATCATGGTTTCACCTTCGCATTTCCTGGATTATAGAAAGATCGCCCCTTGCGGGCATAACGATAATTGTAGCCCAATCTGATCGGAACGGCAAGGAAGATCGAGAGGGGAAAAGTAAGCCTGTCGTTTAAACGGAAAAGAAGCGGGAGGTGCATGAAATGAAATACGCCGCGACTTATTTGGACCGATATTTCGATTCGATCGAAGAGTACGGTTCCAAAGTAGAGCTAATGACCTTGGCAAAAACCGGCGGTGCCGCAATGTCCGAATCTGCTTGGATCAGGGGGATCGGCGAACTAATGAACTGGCAGGCCATGTCGGAGCGCTCCGGGGTATGGACTTATTACGAATCGGTAAATCCGCAAGCTGCCGAAACAACCGTTCTTTGGCTGGAGTCTCTGGACGGATCAGAAGGGTTCGCGCTTTATGCGCAAGGACTGAACCGATACGAAGATCAGATATTGATGGAACAGATCGATCACTGGATCGAGGAGCACCGCACCGATATAGACAACGCGACCAAGAGAGCTTTGCTCATGCATAAAAAGTGGTTCTATGAAGAGCTGGACGTATAAACGGAAGGAGAGAAGCCTTCAAGATGATCATATGGATCAACGGAGCGTTCGGTTCGGGAAAAACGACGACGGCAGAAGAGTTGGAACGACGCATCCCGGAATCGTTTTTGTACGATCCGGAGAACGTGGGCTATTTTATTCGGAACGTTTTTCCTGCTGGCCTGCTGAAGTCGGATTTTCAGGATCACAAGATATGGCGTGAGATGAATGTATCGCTACTCGGAGAGCTGGCGCGCCAATATTCCGGTACGATCATCGTTCCGATGACCCTCGTCAATCCGGATTATTTCGAGGAGCTGGTCGGGCAGCTTCGCTCGCAGGGAATCGAAGTCCGGCATTTTACGCTGATGGCCCAACGGGAGACTTTGTTGCAGCGTTTAACCAACAGGGGCGAGGAATCCAATTCATGGTCTGCCCGGCAGATCGGCCGCTGTCTTGCCTCGCTGTCGGCAGAACGTTTCGGTCAGCATATCGATACGGACGATCTGACGACGGAACAGATTATTGAGCGAATCGCAGCGGAATGCGAAATACAGTTGAATCCTAAAGCATAAAGCAGTGAAGCATGAAAGGAAGGATTGCCATGACGAATCAGGAAAAAAACGATCTGCCGATCGGAGAAAGCGTTCGAGACTATATTTTTTCCCGGACGTTGGACCGACGTGTTGCCGAGGTCGAATATCTGAAACGCTCTCAGCAGGTCGATAACTATTTTTACGGAAAAATCGTGAAAAGCAACATGCCCCCGCGTCTGGCCTGGTTAATTCAAGAATACGATGAACTGGTAAAAAACGTCGTCATCTCTTTGTTGGACGAAGTTGAGGAAGAAATTTATACCTACGATCTCCAGCTTGAAAGTTCAGGCGAGCGCGTCTCGGGCATTTCATTGATCGAAGACGATATTTCGTTCTTTTCCGGCCCTTCTGTTCACGACGAGTATCCCAACTATGACTCGGAAAACAAGGGGGCCGGATGAGGGCGAGCCGAGACAAAATTCTCATCATTGGCATCGTGGCAAGCGGAAAAACGACACTGGCCAGGCAGTTATCCGTCAAGCACGGCATACCCTGGCATGAGCTGGACAATATCGTGCACCGACGTATGGAGGAAGGAAGCCGTAAGCGCACGAGGGAGGAACAAATGGAATTGATCCGTCAAATCGACCGGGAAGGTCCCTGGATTATGGAAGGGGTCGACCGGTCTTCCTATGCGGCGCTGTACGAGATGGCGGATATCGTTATTTTTCTCGACCCTCCGTTGTGGAAACGGAAATTGCGGATTGTCAGGCGCTTTGCGAAGCAGAAACTGGGGCTTGAGCCTGCGCATTACAAGCCGGATCGGACCATTCTGAAAGCGATGTTCCGATGGACCGCGGATTTTGAACGGAATCGCCCGCAATTCGAAACCAAGCTTGCGGGTTATTCGCATAAGGTCGTGACGTTGAGGACGAGGCGCGAGATCGACCGGTATCAAAACGGAGGCGTATAAGCTTATGCAAAAAGATGCCGACTTACTGAAAATGATCGAAGAAAGCGGCTTGGAACGAATAGCCGATCCGATTCGAAATGCCGCATTGCTTTCGAACCGCATGATTACGTCTGCGGTCGATGCTGCCGAAGTTCCGACGGGCCGCTCCCGTATCGGAGGCCGACCCGATCTGCCGCATGAAGCGCAGTGGCCGACCTACCAAGGAAAACCGTTAAGCTTTATCGCGCAAATTCGATTGGAAGAAGTTCCTTGGAAGCCGGAAGACTTGCCGGAAAAAGGATTGCTGAGCTTTTTCTATAATGCAGACGACCAACCCTGGGGTTACGATCCCGAAGAAGCGGGGCAATGGAGGGTGTTATACCATGCGGAAGCGGATAAACTGGAACGCCGATCTCTTCCCGACGGACTAAAGCAATCCGATGAGTTCGGGGCGTCGGCGGTTGATTTTTCGGTGTAAACGACGCTTCCCGGCTGGAACGCGCTGGTGTTCCGGCGGCTGGGATTTGCCGAAAACGAGACCGAACGTTATATTGCGCTGACCGAACAGGTTACCGAACATAACGCGCCGGCATATCCGGTTCACCGCTTCTTAGGCAATCCCGATCAGGTGCAAGGCGAAATGCAGTTGAAATGCCAACTGGTGACGCACGGCATCGACTGTGGCGATCCGTCCGGCTATCAAGACCCGAGGCGCACGGAGTTGGAGCCGGGTGCGGCAGGGTGGGTGCTGCTGCTTCAGATCGATTCCGAGGATGAAACGGAGATGATCTGGGGAGATTTCGGTTCGATCTATTTCTGGATTCATGAAGAAGACTTGCGAAAAAGGGATTTTGAGAAAGCGTGGGTTATTTTGCAGTGCGGATAAGGATATAAAAAGAATGGGGCATTCTTAAATCGAACACTCCTGCTTGCCTTGCGCTGTAAATTCGAGCGTTGAAGAAGGGAATGGTGAAGCTGCGAAAAGCACCCGTTTATGTTCTGATCCTTGCCTTGCTGTTGACAGGTTGCGCTCCGAAATCTAAACCTATAGTCGAAGAATCGCCGAGTGCAGCCGTAACGTTACGCTGCGTGACGGAACTGGACGGTCTGCCTTGCGAGGATTTCGAATTTACGGAGCGCGAAGCTGTCGAAGCGTTCGAACAAGCGATTGCGAATGCGCAGCAGGAACCGGGCAACATGAATTACTCGGCGGAATACGAAATGCAATGGTCGAAGGATAGAGAAACTAAGTCCTATCATCTGTCATTAGGTGCGAAGCGCGACATGCAGGGATTGTTAGTGAAACTGCCGGATACGTTGACGGGTTACTCCATATCGGTTGAAGATTCGAATAAGCTTCGTGATATTTTAAGGAAATAGAGGATAAAGCGGGGCGGTAAAAGTGACGGATAGGAAAGAGGTACAAATAGGATGGGAACTGCGACCGCTGACGCTGCCGGATGCGAAAAGGATCAATCATTGGTCCTATGAGCCTCCGTATTCGATGTACAGCTTCAGCGGGGATCATGAAGATTTGCAAGACCTGATCAGCGAAAATTATTTGGGAGCTTATGACGCCGAAGGCGAATTGGTCGGATTTTTGTGTTCGGGCGAAGCCGCGCAGGTTCCGGGAGCAAGGTTGCAGGGCTTTACGATGTGCGGGGGTATCTCGACATCGGGCTTGGACTGCGTCCGGATCTGACAAGCAAAGGAATGGGCGAAGCCTTTTTACGGCATGGGATAAACGTCTTATCGGAACAATTCGGCGCGAAAAAATTTCGATTGGCGGTCGCCGCGTTCAACGAACGGGCCATCCAAGTCTATCGTCGCGCGGGGTTTCGGGAAGATGCCGAGTTCGTGAGCATGGTCGGGATCGAGAATGTTTCCTTTATCCAGATGCTTCGGGATGACGAATGATGCGAAAAAGGATTTCGGTACTTGTCTTAGTTGTTCTGGCCTTGTTTTTTACCGCTTGTACGAACAATTCTTCCGAGGGACCGGTTTCCGTGAATCGGATTAAATTAACGTGTAAAATTACCATAGGCGAGCCGCCTTGCGCAAACATCGAGTCTCAAGATCTAGATGTGATCGCCGTTGTCGAAACCGCGATCTCCAACGCCGAACAAATGCCGGGCATGCTGAATTATGCGGTTGAATCCATTTTGAGACTGTCGACCCAAGAAAAAACGGAGAGTTATTATTTGAACTTGGGATCGGATCGGGAGAGTTCTGCTTTATTGGTCAAGTGGCCGGACACGTCGACGGGATACGAGATTTCTACAGAAGATGCGAATCGGTTAAGGGACGTATTCGGCAGATAAGGAAGAGTCAGAAAGGAAAGATTCGATGGATTTAGACATTCGACTATGTAGTAGATTGATCAACCTTAATCAGAGGTTTACGTTTGTCTGAAACGCACACGCTTTAGGTGCGATTCAGACGGGCGTAACCTTACATTTAACTTGATCAAGCTATCAGGCTGCGTAGGGAGGACTACGATATCGTCTTGAGTTGGAGCCGGGACCCGATTTTCTGCGAAGCGAACGGGTGGGAGAAAAATCGTGATCCGGAAGAACTGAAGCAATGGTGGTCCTACTGCGTAGACATGGACAAGCCTTCTTTTATCCGCTTGGGAATCGAGTACGAAGGAACTTTGGTCGGATATGCCGATTTGGCCGAGATTCATGATAACCAAGCTGAACTCGGGATTGCCATCGGCGAACGTAAAGTATGGGGACGAGGAATCGGTCGACAAGCTGCATTGGCAATCATGGAATACGGGAAAACGACGCTAGGAATAAAAAGCTTCGCTGCCGAAACGCATGAATCCAATACCCGCTGTCAAAGCATGCTGGAAAAGGTCGGATTCGAAGAAATCGGCCGTGCAGGTCACGAGTGGTATTGCGGGCAGCACGATCGCTTGATCCAATATCTGCGGACCTGATCCCTAATTGCTTGCAGAATGCTTACCCGGATCCGCAGCAAGAAATTCGAATCGAAAGCGAGGAAAGGAACGATGCGGAAAATTGCTGTAATCGGCTCGCCGGGCTCCGGGAAATCGGTATTCTCCCGCAAACTCGGCGAGTCGTTGGGACTTCCGGTCATCCATCTGGATCGCCATTATTGGCACGACGGATGGACGCCTACTCCGCAGCGGGAATGGGATGAATTTCTCAGAGAAACGGTCGGCGGCCAAGCATGGATTATCGACGGGAACTATACGCGGACGCTGGATATTCGATTGGAAGCGGCGGATACCGTTATATTTTTGGACATGCCGCGCTTGCTGTGCATGTATCGCATCGTCAAGCGCCGGTTCATGTATCGAAGCAAAAGCCGACCTGATCTGAACGAAGGCTGCGAAGAAAAATTGGACGCCGATTTCGTAAAATGGGTATGGAATTACAGAGCCGAAGTTCGCCCGAAAGTCTTGGAAGCGATCAGCGCGCACGGAGAAAACAAACGGACGATCCTGCTCGGCTCCAGGAAACAAGTCCGGACTTTTTTGCAAGCAGAGGGATCGCGAATACATATGAAATAAGGAGAGAATGATTATGCCGTTAATCGATATGCCGCTGGAGCAATTGTATCAATATGAGGGACGCAACCCGATGCCCGCCGATTTCGACGACTATTGGAACCGCTCCCTAAACGAAATGAAGGCCGTCGATGCTCAAGTCGAGCTGGTGCCCGCTTCGTTTCAGGTTCCGCACGCCGAATGTTTCGATCTTTATTTTACCGGCGTAAGGGGCGCGCGCATTCATGCCAAGTATGTGCGTCCGAAGCATGTGCAGGGGCCTCTTCCCGCTGTTGTCAGTTTTCACGGTTATACGGGACGGAGTGCCGATTGGTCCGAATTGTTGGGCTATCCCTCGCTCGGCATCGCGATTTTCGCGATGGACTGCCGGGGACAAGGCGGATCGTCCGAAGATACCGGAGGCGTAAAAGGCACGACGCATAACGGGCATATCATTCGCGGCTTGGACTCGGGGGCGGACGATTTGCTGTTCCGCCATATCTTTTTGGATACGGCGCAGCTGGCGGGCATCGCGATGCAGCTTCCCGAGATCGATGAGAGCCGCGTCGGCGCGATCGGCGGTTCGCAAGGCGGAGCTTTGGCGATCGCCTGCGCGGCTTTGGAGCCGAGGATCAAGCGGGCTGCGCCGTTTTACCCGTTTCTCAGCGATTATCAAAGGGTCTGGGAAATGGATCTGGCCAAAGATGCCTACGAGGAACTCCGCACTTATTTCCGGCGGTTCGATCCCCTGCATGAGCGCGAAGCCGAGATTTTCGAACGTCTGGGTTATATCGATATTCAGCATCTTGCGCCGCGCATCGAAGCCGAAGTGCTGATGGCCGTTGGATTAATGGATACGATCTGCCCGCCGTCGACGCAGTTTGCGGCTTACAATAAAATCAAGGCGCCGAAGTCGCTGGAAATCTATCCCGACTTCGGTCATGAGTACCTGCCTTTTTTCCAGGATAAAACGATGCAGTTCATGCTCGGCCTATAGGAGGAACCCATCATGTCATCCCATCAACAAATTTACCGAAACCAGACCGAAGCCTACGAATTCATGATCGGCAGACAACCGAGCATGCTGCCTTTCATCAACGAAATTCGCCCGGTAAAGGGCCTGGACGTACTCGATCTGGGCGCAGGCTCGGGCCGGATCAGCGGCGTGATCGCCAAAGAAGCCAAGTCGATCGTCTGTACGGATGCTTCCGCCGAAATGCTGGAACTGCTGGATCGAAAACTCGTTGAGCTACCGCGCAATTGGAAAACAGTCGTAGCGGATCATCGCAGCCTGCCTATTCCCGACCGATCCGTAGATCTCGTCGTGTCGGGTTGGAGTATCTGTTATCTGGCCGATTCGGATGATCAAGCGTGGGCGGATCATTTGCGGCAGATCTTGACTGAAATCCGGCGCGTGCTGAGACCCGGAGGAACGGTCATTCTGTTCGAAACGATGGGTACAGGCACGGAAACGCCGAACCCGCCCCATTTCCTTGTTTCCTATTATGCCGCTTTGGAAAAAGAGTATGGATTCGAACATAAATGGACGCGTCTGGATTATGATTTCGACAATGTCGAACAAGCGAAAGACTGCACGGGATTTTTCTTCGGCGAAGAACTGACGCGAAAGATCGAAGAACGGAAGTGGGCGACCGTACCGGAATGCGCAGGCATTTGGTGGAAAACCTATAATGGATGAGACAAACTTCGCGCACGCGCTGCTGTATGAGCTGGATCAGCACTTTGACCCGGAAACGGGTTGGTCGGAAGCGTATCAAGACATGGCTTACGACATCGTTCAAGCGTTCCGAAAGTTCGAACAGCCCGCGCTTGCGGCCGAGCCGATTCTGCAATGCGTGGAAAGACAACTTACATCGGATCCCGACTGGTTCGCCGAGTTTCGAGTGTTTTTGGAAACGTTGGATACAGAGCTGTTGACGACCGAGTATGTGAAATCATTGCAGCGCCGCCCCACTTCGGTTTGCAAAGAATGGCTGCTTAGACTGGGGTATTCCGAATCGCAAATCGAAGAAATCGTGAATATCCGTCAACAGCGTTTTGCGACTATATTTACCCGAACCTAATCAAACAAGAGGAAGTGACCGACATGTCCCTAATTGCCGAATTCAAAAAAATGCCGATTTCCAAGTTCGAGGAATGGTGTCTCGCCGTCGCGATCGAAGGGATGGCCGGAGACACCATTGATTTTCTGCAAACGCATGCCAAGCCGTTAACCGAATATGACGGATCGGGTTACGTCTATTCCACTTTGCTGGAGTATCTGGCCGAGTCGGGGATCGACTTGGAGGAATCCGAATATGCTGCGCTTGCGTCGGAGTTGACCGAAGAGCATTATCCGCTGTGTACGGTATTGACCAACGAGCATAAGCTGACTTACTTGAACAAGCTGGATCTCGAGAATTTCGACGAAAACGAATTGAAGAATTATTATAACGAGTTCAACGGTACCGATGAAGATGAAGCGGGTTCGTTCATGTCGGAAGCGATTCGGGTGCTGCAATTCAACCTGCGCGAAGCGGACGAGACCTCCGTCGTGCTGCTCACGCTGTCGTGAATTATACCGGCGATACGCGCGTCATTTTTCTGGATATCGACGGCGTGCTCAATACGGATCGCTCCGTTCGCATGAATAGAAAAAGGAACCGAGTTGATTTTAAAAAATCGTAAAGGAGACCGAATCATGGCGCTTCGTCTATCGTTTCCTTGTTCCGTATGCGGAATCACGGTCGAGATGAATACGGATGATCCGCGCGGATTCGAGATCGTCGGCAAAGAAAACATCGTTCAATGGTCGGACTTTATTCATGAAGACGAGCTGCCGCAGCCCGATGTCGAAGTGTGGGAGCGTTCGGACGAAATGCCGCAGGTCGGTTCGACTCGGTTTGTCAAAGCTTCTTATCCGTTCAACGAACAAGTCGGGGAAAGGTTTTGGACATTGTTTATGCCCGCTTTGTCGGAGTTGAACGGTTGGGACTCTTACCCGGAAGAAATCGAAAAATCGGGAATGGCCGAATGTACCTTTTTGCGGGTGATTAGTCAAACCGAGAGGGAAGCTTGGATCGCTGTTCGTGTCGAAAAATTCGTTTCTTTAAGCGAGGCGAAACACGAATTCCGATCCCAGCATCGCGCCGATATTTTAAAAAGCTTCGAGCCTTTCGCTCCGCTGTATACGGCCGTGTCGGGAGACTGGATACTCCTTGAAGGCAATGTGCAAAGCAATCTCGGCGTCTGGGCGGTGATCGAAAAAACCGAAAGCGGCGGCCGGATGATTTTGTACGGCGAGTGGGAAATGCACAACGATTTGGTTTTCTGCGGGCATCTGGAACTGTCGAAGCAAGAACTGCTGAGCGTGCCGGAGTTGGCGGAGCTAATCAAATAGAAAAGGAGCAATAAACCCTTATGTTCGAATTTCACGGTTGGGCCTCGCTGCGTTATGATACGCACGATACGAATGAACAGCTGCAAGAACAAGCCGTACAGGACTTTCTCGCTTATCTGGATCAAGTCGATACGAGCAATCTGTGCCATGTTCACCGCTATAACGGGCAGGACTCGTTTCTGATTTCGGGTATGCATAATCACCGTTCATCATACGTCCCGGAAATTTTCGACTGGATCGCCTCGCGTCTCCCCGGTTCGTATGGGCTGCTGTATATCCAGGATGATGAAGACTCCGGCGAGAACTGGGATCATGAAAATGAATTTATCGTATGGAAATTGGCTCGCGGAGTCGTAACCCGGGAAAAAGATCCTTTCTTGTCTCCGTATATCCCGACCGTCGAAGATCCGTATGATCCGAGCCGCGAAAACTGATCTTCGAATATTGAATAGACTGAAGGAGGAAACCCTATGACTCCCTCTATCCATACCGAAATCTGCGATCTGCTGGGTATCCGTTACCCGATCTTTCTCGCTGGCATGGCGGGAATCGCGAACATGGCTTCTCTGGTGTCCGCCGTGTCGGAAGCGGGCGGCTTGGGCACGTTGGGTGCCGCCTATCTGGAGCCTGAGCAAATGCGCCAAGTTATCCGCGAAATCAAAAAACAGACCTCTGCTCCTTTTGCGGTTAATTTGTTTGCCCGTGTCGAACCGGATGATCTTACTCGTTTTGACGAGGTCAATCCGGCATTGAACGAGGTTCGGGACTCTCTCGGCCTTGCGCATCCTTCACATACGGATATTCGCACGCCCGACTTGTTCGAAGAAAAATTTACCGTGCTTTTGGAAGAAAAGGTGCCGATCGTCAGTCTGACCTTCGGCTTGCTGAACGAGTCTTACACAAGTCGAGCCAAGCAAGCCGGCATGAAAATCATTGCCACGGCCACGACGGTAGAGGAAGCGATTCAGGCCGAACAAGCGGGCTGCGACGCGATCGTGGCTCAAGGCAGCGAAGCGGGCGGTCATCGGGGAACGTTCGATACGACGATTCGGCGCATGGGAGCGAATATCGGCGCGATGGCGCTTGTTCCGCAAATGGTCGACTGCGTGCGAATCCCGGTCATCGCGGCAGGCGGCATCATGGACGGCAGAGGTCTCGCGGCTTCGCTGATGCTGGGAGCGGCAGGCGTGCAGATGGGAACTCGTTTCCTGACCTCCCATGAGTCCGGCGCGCATCCCGTTTATAAGCAGGCTTTGCTGAACAGCACGGAGGAAAGTACGGTCTTGACCGATGCTTTTTCGGGTCGTCCCGCCCGAGGAATACATAACGCGTTTATTCGCTCATGGGAGAACAGTCGTATCGCTCCCCTTCCTTTTCCTGCGCAAAATACATTGACCCGAGCAATCCGCAATGCTGCCGCTCGCGAGAATAATGCGGAGTACATGGCTTTATGGGCCGGTCAGGGAACCCGATTGCTTACCGAAGACCAGGCGGCAGGCGAGATCGTGGAGCAAGTGATGCGTGAAGCAATAGAAAAGTTATCCGCACATCGAAAATGAAAAACAAACAGGAAGTGTTGATATGCAGCGTATTCGAGCCGCTCGTACCTCGGAAGGCACCGCAATAACAGGCATCATCACAATAGTGGGCAACACTTTTACGTACAAGTCGAAATCCACGAGGATGGAACCTTCGATTGCTGGGAGCGCGTCGACTTAGCCGGCTTACAAGATACGTTCGAAGAAACGCTATACGACGTAGACGCCTCCGAGAAACGCAAAGAATTGATTGACGAAATGACTGCCTTACACGGAAATGAAACCTCCTCCGAAACTTGCCGGAAAGCTCATGTGGACTACCTGACCGAACCCAATGAATGGGCGAGAAAACGGCTCAAAGAAGCTTACAAAAAAGTACCCGAGCACCTACGCAGGTTCCTCGGCAGCATGGATGATAAAGATAGCGATTATGTGCAGATCATTTACTGCTCCAAAGAAAAAAGAGAAGTATAATCGCAAATAATTGCGATTCATACAAGAAAAGAGAGCGTTTTTGAGCGCTTTCAGAATGTCGAGAAAGTCAAACGTAGCTGAAGAAAGAAGGCGGAGAGAGAAATTCAGTGCAGGAGCAATAGCGTTCGCCTTTGAAATGGAGAAAATTCCGCTAAAAATTTAATCCTTTTCTCGATTTTAACACGCCACCGGAACGAATTTCTCTCGGAGTCTTCTCGCTTTACGCGCTAAAGTGACTTTTTCGACTGTCTGAAAGCGCCTTGAGCGCTTTTTTTCTTGCCATCTATTCACTAATCAACTATTATGGATATATAATATCTCTAATGAATCGAATCAACACTCCGGAAAGGTCATGGTGAACGCATAATGAAGCCTTTTTTCAACCCGACGATTTGGCAGCAAGAATGGAAAGAATACGGAGACGGCGCCGCGATTCGAATGAAACGTTCCGGCATCGATCCGGCAACGGCATTCAACAGTAAAGCGCAGAAGTTCAACGAGCAGTCCTTTAACGAAGAAGGCCGCAGACGCAGCGCTCGGATCGTGAATTGGCTGGCAAGCCGCGGCGTGAAATTCGAAGGAGCGTCCATACTGGACGTGGGCGCGGCTTCGGGCGTATTCACTGTACCTTTTGCCGAGCGCGGAGCTAGGGTCACCGCTTTCGAATCGTCACCTCCGCAGGTCGAATTGCTGAAGGAGAACACGGCGCGTTTTACGGAAAACAAAGTCGAGATCGTCTCCGGCGAATTCGAGCAGATCGATATCGAGGCAAAAGGCTGGAACGAAGCATTCGACCTGGTCTTCGTCTCGATGTGTCCGGTCGTGCATGATTGGGACAGCGTGGAACGTATTTTGAGCTGTGCTCGCCAATTCGCGTATATCAGCATGCCGGTCAGCTCCGCGGAAAGCAGCCTGGTGAGCGAAGTGGTGCCGTTGATTACCGGGGAAAAATTCCAACCGAAGATTACGGAAATGGCTTTTCTGCTTCATCTGCTCTGCTTGAACGGGTACGCTTACGAGACGTTGGTCACTCGCGAGCTCAAAACGACCGAGTTCACGCCCGAAGAAGCGCTGGAGCATGCGATGATATGGCTGAGCCATCATAATCTGCCTGCGGACGATCGGAGCCGAAGCATCGTAAAGCAGCATATCCGGCAAAATTACCCGGCGGATCGCGTCCAAATTCATGAAGGCGGGCGATTCGGCAAGGTGCTGATTCGTTTGCAAGAACAGAATATGTACGTGGAAGAATAACCTCATTTTGACCGAGCCGGCACGGATGTTCAATCGAACGTCTGTGCCGGATTTTTTGTGCGTAAAATGAATAACGGTCTTGGCTTTTTACGAAGAAAAACTTGCGGGAGGCGTGCACTTGCTTTTTTGTTCCGAGATCAGGGTCGACGACGAATTGATTATTTATCTGATTAAAGGATTGGATAGGCAATGGCAAAGGGGTTGACTGATACAAGCCGCTTTCAGAATTCCCGGCACACGAAATTTTTGCTCGGAAATAACGATCGAGTGCCTCGATGCGTTCAATAGATAAGAAGTCAGGAGGGAAGAACATGGGAGTGCTGCTCGCGATTGTCCTGCTTGTTGTCAACATTCCGGTGTACCGGTTTGTGTTCAAGCTGTGGTTTGCCGACGAAGAAGATTTCAACAAGTCTGTCCGCTACTCATTTACGCCCGATCTATTTTCTTTGTTCAAAGGAAAATATATCGAAGATCGGATTGCGTCGGCCAAGCTGTCTTTTTATATTTTCGTCTGCCTGGCGATCGTCGGGATTGAATTCGGAATCGTATACGGACTGATTGCATGAATAATGGGGTAAATGATGAAAAGGCCGGACCGCTGATCCCCTATTCGCCGTAATCCCGACTAAACTGTGTTAAAAAGGAGTTCTTATGTGATGTATGCTTCCTGATTAATTTACAGAGAAGCTCAGAAGAAATTGGCAGAAATGACGGACGGACTAGAAACGAAGGCTTCCGCGAAGTTGTCTTTCCTTTTTGAGGAAGTCGTTGACAACCATGAAGCTTTCCTCAAGAAAAAAAATTTTGAATTCAAAAAACGCCCAAAAGCAAATTACGGAAGACTGCAAGAAATTATCCGATCAGGAAAACACGGAAAAAGAAATCAAAAAACTTAAAAAATATCGTTCCAAACTCGAGCGAAAAACAGAGCGGTTGGAAAGTTTTGCAGGAACGTCCGGATTCAAAAAAAAGCTGGAGAAAAAAAGCGAGAAAATCATGCTTCACTCCAAATGCGTATACGTAATTGCCAAAGAGATCAATATCCGTCTCGAAGAGCAAGCGGGGGAGAAGATGGTTGAATACGCGACGTTCATGCATGATGCCTTTAAACTGATCGATTCTTCGTACAAGCATTCGATCAAATCGAGCAGTCTGCTCAAAGACTTGGCCGGAGAACATTTTTTTGAACGCGCATTAACAGAAAATGAATTAAGCCGAGTCGCAAGAGCCATTACGCTACATAACAAAAGAGAAAAAATGTATCAGGGAGCCCGCTATACCGAAGAAGAGCGATTAGCCTGCATTCTGCACGACGCGGATAAAATATCGAAGATTTTCAAAAAAAGTTCATGGTATAAAAAAGGCGAATACCTGAAAGTAGAAAAATATGAGAAAATCCAGAAGAAGATTCGCAAAAAGCTTTTGTTTATTGAATCCGAGAAGCTGCTCGAAGAATACCGGGGACTGATCCTTTCCAGAAAACGAAGGTCCGAACATGCGAGTTGCGAAAAGGCCGGATCGTCAGCAATTGATTCTGGATAGATGTTGCAGCGAACGTCCGTGCCGGATTTTTTGTGCGTCAAAAGAAGAAGCGGTATACTGAGAAGCATGAGACCTTACGAAAAGAGAAGGAATGAATGAGAAATCAGGCAAAGTTGCTCATGAGTTTGGGAATGGGAGAAATAGCGGCCGGCATCATTTTGGTCTGGGCTTTTTTCATGCTAGGCACTTATTGGGATTTGGGTACTGCCGGAGTTTCCGGTCTGTCCTTCCTGGTTTTTCTGTTGATGCAGGGCGGTACGTACTGGTTGATTCGGTACCGAAGTTTGAAGAAAAATACCGTAGTCGATCAAAAAATTATCGTGCTTTTTGCATCGTTTCGCAAAATCAACCGGCTGCTCGGCGTCGTGACGTTGATCGTGATCGTCTGTTTTTTCAAAAATTCGGCCGATCTGATATTCGGAACGCTATTGTACCTGTTTGCTCTACTTGAATACGTCAATTATTACGAATTCAGGCTGAGCTACGGCGTATCGGGATTCAATGTGTTCGAGCTGCGAAGGCATGGACTGAAAAGGTCCAGCTTGAACCGTCTGCTCCGCAATCGGAGGGGCTTATAAAGCATCTGTTCTTGTTTGTCTTATGCGGCTGGTTGCTGCTTAAAGAAAAGGAGGCCAATCGTGACGAAGGAGATCGAACGTGAATCTTTTTTATTGAGCGACGCCCTGTCTATCCTTTCGACCTGCAAAAAAGAAACGGGCGACATCTGGCAGGCTCATTTTGGTGCGGCTGCAATTGGAAGCTATTTTTTTGTGAAAAGCAATCCGTTGGATACGGATCTGCAGCAGCGGATTTTTGTCCAAGCGGAAGAAATGGTTTGTTCCGTGTTGAAGAAAGACCGCAGCTCCGACCTGAACAGAGACGGACCGATCATGGACTCTTTCGAAGCCGAAGCGATCATTTTAGCAGCATTGGGGCGCACGATCGACGGTCTGCATTGGGTAGGTCATAACGTGATTTACAGTGCGGCAAGCTTATCGGCGATCCGGGAGTTGCGCGGTTGGGGGACGGAAGAACAGATCGCGGGCATCGTCGATTTGATTCGTTCGTTCGAAAAAACGATTCCCGGACGTTCCTGGATCGGCTTTAACGCGTCTGAAGTGAAACGTTTCTCCATTACCCCTGAAGATCATTTCCCGATGATCCGTACGCCCGCAGCGTTATCGACTTTCGTTTTGGAGGAGCTGGCGTCGTTTCCGGTCATTTACCGCGCCGAAGCGCATCATGACCTGATCGGCCATCTGCTGACTTTCTCGCATGCGCTGAACGTTCTGCACGATCTCGGGTACGCGGACTTTTTCAAGCGCGGCATCATTCCTTTGTTGAAGTTGGCAAAAGCGCTGCGCGCCAGCCGTTCGATCTTGTCCATGGAGACGGTCAAGCTGGTTTCTCCCGTCGACCGGCTGCCTTTGCAGATCGCGAAACGCAGCGAATATTTGCCGACCGAACACGAATTTTGGGAGACGGATTACGCGGAAATCGAATGGGATTTCGGTCATGTTTTCAAATTCTCACATAGTTTTTATGATCATTTGGAACGCGCGAAGCTGCCAAAACCGTCTTACATAGAAGCTTTTCGTTATATCATCGCTCATTAAACCGAAAGAAGTGATCATTATGAGTCATCCGACGCTGCAAGCCGTTTTTTTGGATCGCGACGGAACATTGGGCGGAGGCGACGAGATGATTTTGCCGGGAAAATTCGAATGTTACCCGTCCGCGTTGGAGTCGATCGCTTCGCTCCGAGCGGCAGGCAAGCGCATCTACTCGTTTACCAACCAGCCGGTCATTGCCCGCGGCCAGGCTTGCATGGAGCAGTTCGAACAGGAGCTGCAAGCATTCGGCTTCGAAGGGGCATACGTGTGTCCGCATGAGCACGGAGAAGGCTGCGCATGCCGCAAACCTTCTACGGGCATGCTGCTTCTCGCCGCCGAAGAAAACGGGCTGGATCTGCACCGATGCGCAGTGGTCGGAGATCGCTGGACCGATATGATTGCCGCCAAAGAAGCAGGCTGTCTCGGCATTCTGGTTCGGACCGGAGCGGGACAAGCCGAACTTGATCGGTATGAACGGGGCGGGTTTTCGGAACGTTGGCAAGAGGCGTATCCTCTGTACGTCGCGGAAGATTTGAACGAAGCTGTTCGCTGGTTATTGGAAAAAGACCGGGAAGAGCGCGGCGCGACCCTCACCGATCCCGACTGGCCGGCATGGGCAACGGAAGTGATCGAAATCAAGCCTGCCGACCCGATCTGGTTGGAAAAAGGAACGCAAGAAGCCGAACATGTGAAAAAGCTGTTGTCCGTTCACCGGATTAGCGAAGTCGAGCATATCGGAAGCACTTCGATCCCCGGTCTTCCGGCGAAGCCGATTCTCGATCTGATGGCACGTATCCCGTCCTACGACGAACTGGACGACGTAATCGCGGCGTTGGCCGCGCAAGATTGGCACTATATACCGCCGGAGTTGGACGGAGTCCCTTCCCGGCGTTTTTTCGTCAAAGTCAAGAACGACAAACGGCAATGCCACCTTCATCTCATGCTGCCAAACGAGGAAAAATGGGACAAACAGCTATGTTTTCGGAACATTTTACGGGAACGCCCCGATCTGATCCAAGAGTATGCCGAGCTGAAAAGCAAACTGGCCGAACATTACAAAGACGACCGGGAAGCTTATACGCATGCGAAAACGGACTTCGTGCAGCGGGTACTGAATAGATAGCGGGAGGATCTCATCTATTGAAAAAGTATATCGAGATCGGCATCGGCAACCGCTGGTTCATTCGCACGGAAACCGAGCACGAAGACGGCACCGAGACCGAAGCCAGAGGAATCGTCGGACCGTTTTCGTGTCGAACAATCTATATCCGTATCTGGATCGGGAAAAAGGTATGGATACTGGATTCCGAAGAAGGATTCAAAGCAAGACCGAAAAGCCGCAAAGCGTTTAAAATAATCCTTGGTTTTTCGGGAGAAAAGGAGTCCTAATCATGAAGCTTGACCGCACAATCATTATTTTTGACCTGGAAGCGACTTGCAAGGAGAATGATCGAACCTTCGACAATGAAATCATCGAGATCGGAGCGGTAAAAGTTTCTTCGACGCTCGAAATTTCGGAGGAGTTTACCACGTTTGTGCAGCCGGTCGCCAATCCGAAGCTGACGTCTTTTTGCACGGAATTGACAACAATCACGCAAGCTGAAGTCGACGGAGCGCCACGTTTCCCTGAAGCTTTTCAAGCGTTTCGCGATTGGATCGGCGACATTCCTTTCTTGCTACTGTCCTGGGGAGCTTACGATCGCAAACAAATCGAGAAAGACTGCATACGCTGGCGGCTGGATGCGGACTGGGTCTCCCAGCATCACCTCAATCTGAAGCAACTCCATGCGGAGCAGGTGCTCGGCGGCAAAAAGCAGGTCGGCATGAGCAAAGCTTTGAGCTTGGCGGGACTGGAATTGAACGGCACGCATCATCGCGGTATCGACGATGCCCGCAATATTGCGGCTATTTTCATTCATGATCAAAAAAAATGGGACTTGGAGGCTTGGTGTAAATGAACGATTTCCTATCACCTTCGACAACGCAGATCGCCGCTATCGAACGCTCCGAAATCGACTATATGACCGACCGTATGCTCGCGATTCAATCCCGCCCCGGGAATCCGGAAGGCGTCGAGATCCGTAATTTTGGGAGTGCTGTCGCTTTTACGAGCAAAACCATGCCATGGCCTAGTTTTAACACTGTCAAAGGAATTACGGATGCCAGTATCGAACATTTAGAAGAGATTTTGGATTTTTATCGGGAAAACGAAGCAAAAGTCCAATTGGAAATTGTCCCTTCTCGGGTAGGACCTGACTTCCTGAGAAAAATGTCGGAGTCGGGTCTGTATCAGTCCGGGTTCCACTGTTCATTGGCGATGACTCCCGAGCAGGGGTCCATGACAACATCGGAGCAGGGCTCTGATATTGAGCGGATCGCGATTCGCAAGCTGGAAGCGGACGAATTCGAATTGTACGCGACCCTGCACTGCCGGGGAACCGGACTGCCCGACAACGGGATTTCGCATGTCAGAAGCAACAACGAAGTGCTGCATGATCGCGAAGGCTGGAACTTTTTCGCGGCCGAGCTGGACGGAGCGCCTGCGGCGACCGCCGTTTTGTTTGAAAAGGAGGGTTTGGCTTCGCTGACTTTTGCCGCGACGCTCCCGGAGTTTCGCAGACAAGGCTTGCAGCGCAGATTGTTGGAGCATCGCGTGACCGAAGCTTTTTCCCGTCCCAATAAACTCGTCGTCGGTCAATGTGCTTTTTTATCGCAAAGTCACCGCAATATGGAGCACGTCGGCATGAAACTCGGGTATATCCGCACCGCTTGGACCTCTTTATAAAGAAGCGAAAGGAGGCAAATCGCCATGACTATTGTGTATCACGATTATAAAGGCATTTCGCCCGAGGATATTTCGAGCGTTTTTCGGAAGTCCGGGATCAAGCGTCCGTATGAAGACCTGCAGCGCTTGGCCCGTATGGTCGAAGGCGCAGATATCGTCATCACGGCCTGGGACGGCGGGAAGATCGTCGGGATCGCCCGGGCGTTGACGGATTATGCTTACTGCTGCTATTTGTCGGATTTGGCCGTCGATACGGATTATCAGCAAAGCGGAATCGGACGAAAACTGATCGAGGAAGTGCAAGCCCGAATCGGCGAGGAATGCTCGTTACTGCTGCTCTCTGCTCCCGGCGCCGTGGATTATTACCCGAAGGTCGGTTTTGATCGTACGGATAAGGCTTTCGTTATCCCAAGAAAAAAGTGAGCTAATTAGCTGTTCCTATTTATAGCTAAAGATATCCATCGAAAACGAACAGGAGCGTGTTCCCATGAATGAAAGCAGTCCCAATTCGACCGGCCTTCTTCCCGAGATCGGGCAGTGCCGGAACTTGTTCAGAGCGGCGGCGATGCTGGATGCCATCCTGTCGCCCGAGTGGGAGTACCGGTACTATTCCTATAACAGTGCCTGGGACGCGGCGGAAGAAATGGCGTCGATGCGCGACGGAGAAGGCAGTCATTATTTTGCGTTGTTTACGCCGCGCGGATTGTACATCAAAGGCTTCGATAGCGAAAGGATAAAATCGGGCGAAGCCGTGTTGGGCGTAGGCGATGTGCCTGAAGACGTGACGAAGTTTCTGCAAGAGCCTGCTTTTATCGGCGACGAGACTACGTTTTGCATCTGGCGTTCGGTTGGAAAAGAATGGTCGGCGGACAAATCTTACGGTGAACAAGATCTACAGGTACTGCGTTTATTAACGGGCGGCGCAGCCTACTATTCGGAATGGGCATCGGAGTATTACGAGACCCGGCTTGATCCGCAGGCGGTACAGCGCATCTTCGATTTGGAACCGTTAACAACGGATTTATTGGCTATGCTCAACCCCGAAGTCAATCAGGCCAATATCGAAGAGGATCGGATTGAGATCGGTTATCCGCAAGCGGATAGCAAGGCAGGAAGTAACGAATGATCCGCGGCGTTCTGTTCGATCTGGATGGTACATTGCTTGATCGGGAGCTTTCCCTGCGCGATTTTCTGGATCGGCAGTATGAACGTTTTCCGGTAATGCACAACGTTTCGAAGCCTCGGTTCGTAGAACGCTTTTTACAATTGGACGAGAATGGTTATGTGTGGAAAGACAAAGTATACGCAAGCCTGATCGAGCAATTCGGTTGGCCTTGCGATCCGGCAGAGCTGTTGAACGATTATCTGTATACATTTCGCGATCACTGCGTAGGTTTTCCGTATTTGACCGAAATGCTGGACGAGTTGAAAGGCATGGGAGTGAAGCTGGGGATCGTTTCCAACGGTTTTGATGCTTTTCAACGCAGTAATCTTTCGGGACTCGGGATCACGGATGATTTTGACGCTATTCTGGTGTCCGAGTCGGAGGGGCTGCGCAAACCTGATCCCGCCATTTTTATGAGAGCGCTGCAGCGCCTGAATTTAGCACCGGAAGAAACGATGTTCGTCGGCGATCATCCCGTTAACGACGTGGAAGCTGGCGTACGGGCAGGATTATTGGGCGTTTGGAAAAAGAATGCCGTCTATGCGATGCCGGAATGTTCTTGCCTGATTTTGGATGATTTGATGCAAATTCCGGCCTGGGCGAGAGCGCGACGTTAAAAGGAAAAGAGGTTTCGACATGAAAGTGGAGCTGCGCCTTCTTACGGTAGGAGATGCTGATGTCATTCAATCGGCTTTCGAAGAGCAAGGATGGAATAAACCGGCCGAGTTGTATATGCGCTATGCCGACGAGCAGCAGCGAGGGACCAGAGTGACCTTGATCGCCGAAGCAGACGGAAAGTTCGCCGGTTACGGGAGTATCGTGTGGGCGTCTGATTATGCGGCGTTCCGCGAAGCCGGCGTGCCGGAAATCAAGGATCTTAACGTGCTGGTCAAGTACCGGAGACAGGGAATCGCTTCGAGGTTGATGGATGAGGCCGAAATCATCATTGCGGAGCGTTCGATCGTGGCGGGCATCGGCGTGGGGTTATTTTCCGACTACGGCAATGCGCAAATTCTTTACGTGAAACGCGGTTACGTACCGGACGGACGGGGGATCTACGTTGAACCCGGACATGTGAAGTATGGCGATACAGTCACGATGGACGATGATCTAGTCTTGTATTTGACGAAAAGGTTGAACGGATAGACGGCAAAAGCGAAGAAACCGCCTTGCCTGACCAGTTGCGCCACGAAATTTGCATAAGCTTGTTCATTCCGGGTAAATGTTAAATAAGACTAAACCTAGGAGGAATAAGTGATGAGCGAAAAAGGCTGCATCAAATGCGGAAGCACCAGCGCGGAAACCAAAGACGTGGCGATGACGGGAACGGGATTATCGAAAATGTTCGATATGCAGCATAACGAGTTTACGGTCGTCTACTGCACGAACTGCGGATATTCCGAATTTTATAACAAGCAGTCTTCGGCCGGATCGAATATTCTGGACTTGTTCTTCGGTTGAGATCCTGTTGGGAATGTTCAAGCTGTCCTTGAAAGTCACTTCGGCGAGGAAGCGAGAAGACTCCGAGACAAATTGCCAGCATACACTTCCGAAGTGCATTTCTTCGAAATGCTTCACAAGACGCTGTCTCACTCGGGAAATGGATTAGATTTAACTAGATCGTGTAAGCAAACTTACTGAAGTGCATCTTTGCCTGTCTTTTCGTCCTCTGCCGCGTCACAATTTCTCGACGTGCCCCGGCACGCCTTCGAAGTCGTTCCTTGCATAGATCGAAAATTCAGCCAAATCTGCTGCCTTCGAAGTTTGCGTACACGCCCTAAGGAATTTTCCGAGTTCAAAGCCGTCTTTCACTGAATTTCTCTCTCCGTCTTCTCGCTTTCAGCTGCAAGGACCCATACATATCCGCCTATCCCATACGCGGCGAGGCTGTTCAGCTGATTTAATCTTTGCTCCGCTTCAAAAAGGGATGTGCGTTTTAAAGTCGGTTCAAGGAGGGCTTCCTATGCTTCGATTGATTGCATGTCAACGTATTCTGATCGCCGCCGCGGTTCTCTCTATATTTCTGCTTGCGGCATGCGTCTCAGAAACTCAACCCCGTACCGTTCAAGTATCAACTACCGAAAATCCGACCGCAGCCGAATGGATAAAGTTAGAACCTGATGCTAGTTTGTTCCAATATAACGACACGATCTACGTAGCGGACGTATCTTGGGTAGACGACCTGGAACTCACCCGCGGCGATCCGGTTACGAAAGTACTTCGACAACATACGGACGAGGACTCTTTCCAAAACGGCGACGCCAACCGCCTGGAAAAAGGAACCCCGATCCATGAAACCGAAGAGCGCGGAGACATCCTGATCGTAGTGACGTCAAAAGGCGATATCCGCTTTTTGCAATTGGTCGAAGGCTAACGAGAACTTTAATATTTCCATAACTTATTCGTTACATAAAGTCCGGGAGAATTCTCCCGGGCTTATTTGTTTAAAAGTTCCGTCCGCCCCCGTACTCCTTTAAACAAATCTTTGTTTTGCTGTGAAACGAAGAGAGATGTTATTCCTTTGTTCGAGTATTCTGTTTATAATGAGGGGCATAAGATCAGGCCATCCATTTACAGAAGAAAGGGGAGGACAAGATGAGAGAAACCACATATCCCGCAGCGCAGGTGAGCACAGATGGAACAGACTAGACAGTGGCAGAGGCTGCGAACCAGACTGCGCATGCCGGGTACGACAAGACCAAGAACAGGGCGCTATTATCGCCGGAGTCTGATTTTGATTCTGCTGATCGTCAGCATACCGGGCTTGGTGACAGGAATCGTAATGCATCAGTTGGTGGTCACGCGGATGGAGCAGGAATTCAATCGCATGCATCAAAGCCAGATCAAGACGAGGGCACGCAATGTGGACGATCAATTGACCTATCTGGAAATGAGCTTATCGCACTGGGCGTTCGAGCCTAGGTTCGGAGAAGCACTGCGCACGAAAGACTTCGTGTATGATTTCAAAGGTACCGGGGAAATCGTCACCACGCTGTATGTGCTGGAAGGTTCGCATCCGTTGATTCGCTCCGCGCAGCTGTACCTGGATGAGCCTAAGCCTATCGTATTCAATCACGAATATACCGAACTGCAAGACCGGCAGCAGATTAGCGGATACGACAAGTATTTGAACAGAAGCGGTCATGTGTATTGGACAGACATGGAGGCCGCCGAACCGTCCAAAGAAACGGTCTCGTCGGATCACGATCTTTTGCTGACGGAAGCCGGAGCGCGCGGAAGCGGGCCGGACGAGGTATCGGATCGTGACGTTCAAAACGCTCCCGTACTTGTACATAAAATTCCCGGTGACAGTACGGACCCGTTCGGGACGTTGATTATCACTTTGGATAAAAGAAAAGTATCTTCGTTATTGAAAACGCTTACTCCTTATGATAAAGGAACGACGTTTCTAATGAACACCGAAAGGCGCACGCTGGCATCCGGTTCTTTGGAGCGTGATCCTGCAGAGCTTGCTTTCGAACGAAGGCTCAAGCAAGCGATAGCTGATCGCGAAGGGGAGACGGCTTCTTTTCTGCTGCGTTACGGCAGCGAAACGTATTCCGTATCTTATGGACCGATGAGTCGGGTAGATTCGGATTGGACGTACGTTTCCGCCGCGCCGATGTCTTCGGTTACCGCTCCGCTCAAACAGGTCTCGACGTTCATTCTGCTGCTTAGCGGTGCCGGACTGCTGCTCGGTCTGGTCTTATCTTGGTATGCTTCGCGTCGGATTTATTCGCCTGTTGCGCGTATGTTGGGCTTGTTGGTTCCTTCGCGAAGCGAAAACCATTCGTCGAATCGTTCGCGGCAGACGGCTCGTCTGGACGAATTCGAACTATTGGAAAGTCAGTGGCAGGAGCTGACCACGCAGCGCCTGTCCGCTCACCGCCAGTTGGAGGAGCAGCTGCCGCAGCTGCGCGAAAGCTTCATGCTGCAGCTGATCCGGGGCCATCTGTACGCTTACGACGAAGCAGGATTAAGGCGGAAAATGCAGGGATTGGGCTTTCATACGGAAGAACGCCAATTTTTACTGCTGGAAATGGCGTTTACCGGACATGCACGCATAGAAGGTCGATTCGGCAGCCAAGACACGGGGCTTGTGACGTTTGCGGCTGCCAATATGATCGAAGAAATGGCGCGCGAGCATCCAGATTTCGAGCAGATCGGCGTAGCGAACTTTCACGATCTGTCTGCTGCTTTACTGATCGTCGCTCCCCAAGCTGCCGATCTGAAAAGTCATGCCTTTCTATGGGGCGAAGAGCTGCTGGAGGCGATCGGGCGCGTGTTGAAAATGAACGTGACGCTGGTGATCGGTCGGTCGGTTGAGGTCGTGAAAGAACTGCCGGGCATTTTTGCGGAAATGGAACGGCTTGTTGCTTACCGCAGCATCGAACCCGGGGGTCAATTGCTTGATTTGGAGGATCAGAGCTGTTTCTATCGAACGCGGGAAGCCGCTTATCCGCTGGGATTGGAAAACGAGTTGATTCAGGCGATCCGGCGCGGACGTTCCGCGGAAGCGGAGCACGGATTGGAACGTTTTATGGCCGAAGCGACGCGTACGGGCGGAACCGAATTCCAGCTTCAGCAGATCATGCTTCAATTGCTCGGCAGTATTCAACATACGATGCTTCAGACCGGGGCGGCGCCGTATCGGCTATTCGGAGACGGGAACCGCTACGAGAAATTGTCTTCGATCCGCGAGCCGGAAGAAATGAAAAAGTGGATGATGCAGCAGGTGATTCGCCCTTATGCCGAAGAGATTCAATCCAGGGAAGAGGAACCGATGCGTCGAGTCGTGGACTCGGTCATGGAGGAGATTCGACGGGATTACAAATCGGAGATCTCGCTCGAAAGCTGCGCCGAATCCCGGCAGGTGACGCCGTATGCGCTGAGCAAAGCGTTCAAGCAGGAAGCCGGAGTGAACTTTATCGATTATTTGACGCGGATTCGTATGGATGAAGCCAAAAGGCTGCTGCGCGAAACGACGATGAAAATCAACGATATCGCGGCCGAGGTCGGATATCAGCCCAGCTACTTCAACCGTATTTTTAAAAAGAGGGAAGAAATAACGCCGAGCCGGTATCGGGAACGCTGGTCGGACGAGGCGTAGAACATGACCATCCTGCAAAAATGTTCAAGTCTATCGTTAAAAGCTTGGACATTTTTGCGCGAAAACACGTCGAACCCTTATTACGCAAGGCTTTATTGAACGATGCAAAAAATGAAGATTGCCGGAAAATCCCCTCCCCGGTAAGTTGGAAACAAGCAAAATGATAACGCTTACAAGTTGAAGGAGGGGAGAGACCGATGAACGAAAGAAATCGTTCCGCCGCGACGCTTCAAGCAGACGGCTCAGTCTTGAGCGGAAAAAAGAAGGAGGCGCGATGGAAAAAAGAACTTAGGCGCAACAAATGGTTGTACGTTCTGGTTGCGCCGGGATTTCTCTATTTTGCGGTATTCAAGCTGCTGCCGATGTGGGGAATCGTAATCGCGTTTCAGGATTATCAGCCTTTTCTGGGGATACGGGGTTCGGATTGGGTCGGCTTCGAGAATTTTACGACCTTTTTCTCCAATCCGGATTTCTTCCGGCTGCTGCGCAACACTTTGGTGCTGGCGATTTACGATCTGGTGTTCTTTTTCCCCGCCCCGATCTTGATCGCCCTGCTGCTGAATGAAGTCCGGTTCCATTGGTTCAAACGGACGGTGCAGACGTTGGTGTACGTGCCTCACTTTGTGTCGATGGTCATCATCGCCAGCATCACTTATGTCTTTCTGACTCCGCAAGGCGGCGTCTTGTACGAAATGATCGCTTGGATCACGGGGCGTCCCGTCGATGTGCTGTCGAATCCCGATACGTTCCGGCCGCTCATTATCGGGCAGATGATGTGGAAAGAAATGGGCTGGGGCACGATCATCTTCTTGGCGGCGCTGGCCGGGGTCGATACGGAGCAGTATGAAGCGGCCGTAGTGGACGGAGCGGGACGGATGCGCCGGATGTGGCACGTGACGCTGCCGGCGATTCGCGCGACGATCGTCATTTTATTGATTTTGCGGTTGGGGAATTTTCTCGATACCGGGTTTGAGCAGATTTATCTGATGACGAACTCGTTGAACCGCGACGTGGCCGATGTGTTCGATACGTACGTGTATACGGTCGGAATCACGCAGGGGGCGTTCAGCTACAGTACGGCGGTGGGTTTATTCAAATCGCTGGTGGGAATCGTGTTGGTGTTGGGGAGCAATCATATTGCGAAAAGATTCGGACACTCGGGAATTTACTGACCGCTTTAGAGACCCTGTTCGTGGGGGAAGCTCAAGCGCTACGGGAGAAATTCGTTTCGGTCGCGTGTTGCATTTGGAAAGCTGGATTGAAATTTAGCAAGGAGGCTTTCCAAATACAAAGGCGAACGCTGGCGCTCCTGCACTGAATTTCTCCCTCCGCTTGGCGCTTGCCCGGAAAAGGATCTTTAACAGTACGTAAATTCGCTCGTTATGTAAGGGGAGGAAAGGGAAGAAAAGCAAACAAGAAAGCAGGCAAAAAGGAGGGAAAGCTCGTGAACAGTAAGCTGTTCAATACGCCCGGGGGGCGGGTGTTTGATGTATTTAATGTGGTGTTGTTGGGGTTGTTGGGGATTTTGACGGTGCTGCCGTTCCTGTATATCGTGGGCAATTCGTTCGCGACGGAGGCGGAGATTACGGGGAGGAGTTTTTTCCTGATTCCTCGGGAGTTTTCGTTCAGCGCGTATGCATACATCTTTTCGTCTTCGACCATTTTTCGGAGTATCGGGGTTTCGATTTTCGTGACGGTGGCGGGGACGTTCATCAATTTGTTTTTTACGATGACGATGGCTTACCCGTTGTCGCGCAGCGATTTTTGGGGACGGAGCACGTTGATGAATATCGTTATTTTCTCGATGCTGTTCAGCGGGGGCATGATTCCGACGTATTTGGTGGTGCGGAGTCTGGGGTTGATCGATTCGTATTGGGCGCTCATGCTGCCGGGAGCGATCAGCGCGTTTAACCTCATCGTCGTCAAAAACTTTTTCCAGCAGATGCCCGCCGGACTGGAGGAGGCGGCGCGGATCGACGGATGTACGGATCTGGGCGTTCTATGGCGGATCGTGCTTCCGTTGTCGAAGCCGGTCATCGCGACGTTTGCTCTGTTTTACGCGGTCGGGCATTGGAATAATTTCTTTTCGGCGCTGCTGTATATCAACGACAGCGACAAATGGCCGCTTCAGATCATGCTGAGGCAGATCGTATTGCTGTCGCAGGGGACGGTCGGCGATATGGCGAACATGGACCCGAATTTCGTGCAGCCGCCGGAGCAGTCGATCAAAATGGCCGTCATTGTGGTCGGTACGATTCCGATTTTGCTGGTGTATCCGTTTTTGCAAAAGCATTTTGCGAAGGGCGTCATGTTGGGTTCGATCAAAGGCTAAAGCCGAGGAGGAGAACAAATGCATATGGGACAACGTAAACATTGGAAAAAAGCGGGACGGGCGGCGGGAGCTTCGCTGCTGACGTTGGCGATGCTGGCAGGATGTTCAAGTTCGGATTCGGGTACGGAAGCGGGCGGCGATACGGCGAACGCGGCGGGAGCGGACAAAGGAAAGCTGTCGATCATGCTGCCGAACTTCGAAGCGGAAAACCCGCCGGAGAACAGCCCCGTTATTTTGAAACTGGAAGAACTGACGAACACGGACGTGGACCTGCAATGGGTGCCGAGCAGCTCGTATGACGACAAATTCAATATCACGCTCGCTTCGGGCAAACTGCCGGACCTGATGGTCGTGTTGGGCAAATCGCCGAGCTTTATCAATGCCGCGCGGGCCGGGGCGTTCTGGGAACTGGACGCGTATCTGGCCGATTATCCGAATTTGAACGCCATGAACGAGATCGTGCGCAACAACGCCTCGATCGACGGCAAAACGTACGGCATTTACCGGGCGCGCGAATTGGGCCGTAACGGAGTCACCATACGCAAAGATTGGCTGGAAAATCTGGGGCTGGATGATCCGAAAACGCTGGATGAATTCTATGAAGTGATGCGCGCGTTCACGTTCGACGATCCGGACGGCAACGGCAAAGACGATACGTACGGATTGGTCGCCAGCAAATTCAACGGCCCGTGGGACAATATGCAAATTTGGTTCGGCGCGCCGAACAAATGGGGCGAAGACGGTCAGGGCAAACTTATTCCCGCACACGAAACAGAGGCGTACATGGAGGCGCTGCGTTTCTTCCGCAAGTTGTACGAAGAAGGTCTGGTCAACAAAGACTTTGCCGTCATGGACGCGACCAAGCTGCCCGATCCGTTCGTCAACGGTCAAGCCGGCGTCATGATCGACGTCGCGGACAACGCGCAGCGCATGGATCAGAAGATTTTGGAAAAAGACCCGAATGCCACGGACCGCGTCGACGTGCTGCAAGCGATGGAAGGCCCGGACGGACTGCGCGATATGCCAACCTCCGGCTACTCGGGTCTGATCGCCGTTTCGAAAAGCAGCGTGAAAACGGAAGACGAGTTAAAAAAGGTACTGAGCTTCCTTGACCAGTTGAACGAAGCCGAACTGCAAGATTTGCTGTATAACGGCATCGAAGGACAACAGTACGAGAAAAAAGGCGAGTATATCGTACCGACGACAGACAAACTGCTGCTTCGCGACCTGACAGGTCTTAACCAGATCTTGATGTTCGTGCCGGAAAACCGTTATCTGCCGATCGAAACGACCCCGGTGCGCGAAAAAGTAGCCGAAGTGCAGATCGCCAATCGCGACATTGTCATTCCGAATCCGGGCGAGCCGCTGATCTCGGACGTATACGCAAAAAAAGGTCCGCAGCTCGACAATATCATTAACGACGCGCGCACCAAGTTCATTGTCGGACAAATGGACGAAGCCGGATTCCAACAGGCGATCCAATTATGGAAAACGAGCGGAGGAGAGGAGTATGTGCAAGAGATTAATGAGCTGTACGCCGCGTTAAAAGAGTGAGGGAACAAAATGTAAGATTCAGGGAGGGAAACGGTTTTGTGGAATGAGACGTTTTTTAGGGAGCCCGGAGCGGAATATCGGATTCATCCGTTTTGGTTCTGGAACGGCGAGATGGAGCCTGACCAGATCGTCCATCAGATCGAAGAGATGCATGAAAAGGGAGTCGGAGGCTTCTTTGTTTGCCCGCGTCAAGGACTGAAGATTTCTTATTTATCAAGCGTTTGGTTCGACCGGGTTCGTCTGGCCGTACGCGAAGCCGAAGCGCGCGGCATGCAGGTGTGGTTGTACGACGAATATCCGTATCCGAGCGGCATGGCCGGAGGCGAGGTGCTGCTGGATTATCCCGAAGCCAATCAGCGTCCGCTCGGGCATCGGCATATCCAAGTAAAACCGGGCGAACAGGCACAGCTTGAACTACCCTGGGGACGGATTCTGTACGCGAAGGCAGTACCGATAGACGGCGAAGGCCGCATGTTATGGGAAAAAGCGGTCGAGCTCCGAAGCTATATCGGTAATGTGCAAAACGAACAGGTGTATCAGGAAACGGGACTGACCAGCTATAATCGCAAACGCTTTTTCACTTACGGAACGGCGTTTCGGCTGGATTGGACCGCGCCTGCGGGGGAAGAGTCGGAGTGGGAGATTACCGTGTTTCAGGAGGAGGAGATCGGCGACTTCAAATATTACGGAGGATTCGTCGATCCTTGCCACCGGGAAGCGATGAGCCGGTTTATCGAGTTGACGCATGAGCGGTACAAGGCGGAGATGGGCGAAACGTTCGGACAAACGGTCAAAGGGATTTTCACGGACGAAATCGCGCCGCTCGGTCATCTGCCGTGGTCGCCTCGCCTGCCGGAATTTTTCGAACGCCGCTGTGGATACGAATTGAAGGAAGCGCTTCCTGCTTTGCTGGATTATCGCTACCCGGACGCCGCGCGGATACGCTACGACTACTTCCAAAGCCTGCATCTGCTGCTGGGCGAGTCGTATCACAAACAGGTGGGCGATTGGTGCGAACAGGCGGGCATCCAGTACGCGTCGGAAGTGCCGGGCGTGCGCATGACGGCGCAGCGGTTCAGCCATATGCCGGGCGGCGATTCCGCGCATGAGAAAACGGGCCGCTCGCTGGAATGGATACTGGATCGCTACGGCGGCCGCATGCGCGACAATCCGAAGATGGTCAGCTCGCTGGCCCGGCAGCTGGATCGCCCGCGCAATCTGTCCGAGTGCTTCCACAGCGTCGGCTGGTCGATGACGCTTCAGGACGCCAAATGGATGATCGACCGGATGGCCGCGATGGGCACCAACTTTTACAACTTCCATGCCTTCTTCTACACGATCGGCGGCCTGACCAAGCACGATGCGCCGCCTTCGCAGTTTTTGCAAAATCCGTACTGGGCGCATTTTCGGCAGCTCGGCGATTATGTCGGACGTGTCAGCTATCTGATGAGCGAGGGAGAAGCGTATATTCCCGTGGCGCTGCTTGATCCGACGACGACGTTTTGGAGCTTGATGGGCAATCCGCTGCACGGTTTTGCTTACGGCGGGGAGAGTGAAGAGGAGCGTGAGAAGCTGGAACGATTGATCGCCGATTGGAAAGCGATCAGCTCGCAGCTGCTCAAGTCGCGCCGCGATTACGACCACCTCGATCCCGAACTGCTGTCGGAAGCGGATGTGTCGGACGGAGTCATCGCGATCGGAAAAGCCCGCTACGAAGTGTTGGTGCTGCCGCCGCTGCTCAATCTGGAAGCCGCGGCGTGGGAAAAGGTGCAGCGGTTCGCGAACGCGGGCGGAACGGTGATCAGTGTGGGACTTTTGCCTGCGCAAAATATTCAACCGGGCAGTCCGGCAGAAGATCAAGCGGCAGATTTTTTCGGGGTGAACGGCCAAGCAGGGTCGTCTTATTGGGAAAACGGAGCGGCGACGGAGTCAAAGTCGAAGCTTGACGCCGCCCCCGGACAGATTGAAAAAAGCTTTACCGAACAAGCTGCCGGGCGTTCGGCCTTTATTCCTTCATGCGGTTCCGCAGGCGGAGAAGCCGCTGCGAGAATGCTGATCGAACTGTTGGATGTCGTGCTCCCGAAGCCTGTTCGCTGGGAATCGGAAACGCCGTGCGAGACCGTATTGATGCAGCTTCGGCGGCTGCCTGGCGATGCGAACGAATCTTCCTGCTTTGCGGTTTTTCTTTCCAATCAGGAGGATCGGCAGGAGCAGGCGCGACTTATGGTCGATCCTAAGCGGCTCTGGCCGGAAGCGAGCTTCGGTGCCGATTCTTGTCTTCGGGTCGAACAGTTGGATCTGGAAACAGGAAAAGCGATAACGCTCGCGACTCTACGGGAAGAAAAGGAATCGCTTTGGTCGCTGCCGCTTCCTCTTGCGCCCTATGAAGCTAAAACCTTACGTTTATCGATCGCAAACACGTCAGCGAGCGTGGACGCAGACTCGACTCGGCAGCCGTCTATAGACCTTTTTGCGGCTAAGATCAGACCTTCAATAGAAGGCCCGTGGCAGATCCGTACAGTCCGGCCCAATGTACTTCGAATCGGGGAATTCCGTTTGCAAGCCGGGGATGTCGAAGGTGTTTTTTTGGATAAAGAAGGCTCTTCAGTCAAGCCGTTTATCGACCAGGTGGCGGATTCTACGGGTCGAAGCCGTGTTCCGCTTGCATTCGGGCAGGAATTCGGCACGCCGAAACGCTCTTCCGTTCATTATCCGATCGAAGCCGTTTATAGCGCCGTTTTCGAAGTTGATCCGCAGGTCGTGCAAACAGATATGGTCTTATTCATGGATGCGGAAGCCGTTTCGGGAACATGGACGATGGAGCTGAACGGGTACCGTTTGCGCAAAGAAAATTTCAGCGTGCTTGAGGTGAACGATCACCGGAATATCGCCTGTGATATGCAAGGATACATGCGAGCGGGAGAAAATAAACTGGTCATCCATGTACGGATCGAACGCGACGAGGACGGCCTGGTTGATCCGCTGTATATTAGAGGAGCCTTCGGCGTAGCGCTTCAAGCTTCGGCTCCGCCGAAACTCGCGCCTGAGCCGGATTCGGCCATGAGGATCGCACCCGAACCGCTGCCTGCTTATCCTTACTATGCAGGCGAGATGCGATATCGTCGAATGTTCGATCCGGAAGAATGCAGCGAAGGGATCGAACGGGGTTCGGATCTTCAAGCTGAACGTCGATTCGAATTGGAACTGGACGGTTGGAAGATTCAAGATGTAGCCGAGGTACTCGTTAACGGGCAAAGTCTTGGGGTACGCTGTTGGTCGCCGTATCGTTGGGCAGGGATGTTGAGCGATCTACGACCGGGTATGAACGAATTGGAGGTTCGGGTTACCAACACGCTGATCGGCCAACTGGAAGGGACCTATTTCGACGCGGACGAACATCGTCTATTGAACGTATTGGATCGAACGCGGTCAACGTAATCGGAAGTCGGACTCCGCCTGTGCGTTGACCGAATGCATCAGAAGCCAAAACGAAAGGAGCTGAAGGTTATTCGTTATTTTCATAAACACGACGTAATCGCCGAACGGGTAAACGATTCTATTCCTGCGGTACTGAACGCGATCGCCCAGCGGTATATCGGGGAGCATCCGCAGCACGGCGTTCAGCTTCGGATTCATCGCCAAGACGGATTCCGCCGCACCGGCGATTACCGATACGAGATGGACTTGGATCGCCGTTGGCCGAATGCCAAAGCCGGTCAGTATGTTAACGTATGGGGCAAGCTATGGAGCGAGCAAGATACCGTGCTGAATACCGGTTTGAATTGCCAAAGTCCCGTCACGATCTACGCTAACGAAGACGAAGTGTTCAAATCGGAGCTGCTTCAGGAGTTGTTCCCCGAACGGCGAACCGCGATTCCTTTGCCGGTTCGGCAGGGATGGAACGATATCGTGCTGCGCTTTGTGAAAACGGAAGTCGGATTCGGCGGTACGTACGGAACGGGATCGTTCAAAAACTTCCCGTTACATTTTTTGACGCCGGGACCGGATCGCGAAGGAGAAGAAGGTTGGTTGTATTCCGAACCATTTGATGAAGAAGAAGGATTGAGGCTGCCGGATCGCCATATGCACGAAGCGGACACCGGATTGTCCTGGTTCCCGCGCCGGCAATGGAGCGAAGCGGAATCGAAAGCCGGGAATTTCGGACGTATTTTTGGCGAAAAACAAACGTCAGGTACCGTCTACGCTTGGTCGCGCTTGGAAAGACTGCGTCCGAGTGCCGAACCGATCATATTGGAAGGCCGGCATGACGGAACATTGACTTTGTATGCGAACGGTATTCAAGTTTATGCGTCACCCGACAGCAGTACGTTCCGGATTGAATTGCAAAATATTCAAAGCGGAATTGATCTGATCGCTTGCAGCCGAACCCCCGCTGCGGACGCAGAACCGAACCATACAGATCTCGCTGTGGCAAATGTATCCGCTATAACATGGGGCTTCCGCTTGGATGATCCGCAGGTCGGCGCTTGGCGTCTGCGTTTGCCGCACCAAGTTGCCGGTTATGCCGGAAAATGGCTGTATGCCGGCGTGTTCCCGAAGGGGCGCGAGCCTGATCCGAGCCGAATGATCACCACGAGCCGCGTGTTCGACGACGGGGTTTTCGGAACTTATTGGCAGGCCGATCTGCCGGGAGGAGCCATTCGTCCGTTTTTGGAAAACACCCATTACGGCAAATGGAACTATCCGCTCGGCGTCACGCTGTTGGGACTGCTTCGCGTCGGACGGGAGCTGAATCGTCCGGCGTACATCCATTACACGCTGGATCATATCGGACTCAGCAGCTCGTTGGACCGCTATGCGCTATGGGATCGTCAGACCTACGGAGCGGCAGGCGTCAACAATCAATTGTCGGCAATCGACAGTCTGGACGACTGCGGTTCGTTCGGTGCCACGATGCTCGAAGCGATGGAACACGGCGATATCCCGGACGGACGCGCCGTAGCCGATCGCATCGCCCGTTATATGGCGGAAGATCAGGAACGTTTGCCGGACGGGGCTTTTTACCGGGTGCGGGGCAGCGGAGAAACGAGGCAGGAGACGATGTGGTGCGACGATCTGTATATGAGCACGCCGTTCCTGATGCGCTATGGCCGCTTGACGGGCGAACATGCTCACTGGGACGATGCGATCAATCAATTCTTGCGTTTTCGCGACTATCTGTTCCTGCCGGAGCAGGGCATCATGTCCCATGTGTACGACTTCGTTCGCGGCCGCGCCACCGGGATTCCGTGGGGACGGGGCAACGGTTGGGTGCTATTTTCGCTGACCGAGCTGCTGACCGTCTTACCTGAAGAGCATGAACGTCGAGAGGAGCTGTTAGCCTTTTACCGCGAGCTGTGTCGAGGTTCTCTGGCGCTGCAAGGCGAAAACGGATTATGGCATCAAGTGTTGGATCGAACCGATTCTTATGAAGAGACGTCCTGCACCTCCATGTTCGTGTATGCTTTCGCGCGCGGCATCCGGTTGGGCTGGCTCGAAGAGCCGGAAGCTTATCTGGACTCGGTTCGAAAAGCCTGGGAAGGCATGACGCGCATCTCGATCGATTGGAAAGGCAATATTTACGGCGTATGCCGAGGTTCCGGTTATTCGTTCACGGCACTCTATTACCGGGACGATCTGGGTTGGAATTTGAACGATACGCACGGGATAGGGATCGTTTTGTTGGCGGGAACGGAGCTGCTGCGGTTAAAACGCGAGCTGCCTGATTTACCGGATGATAAAACAGAGAGTGCTCATCGCGGAATCGGTACAGCTGCTCAAGTTTAATCGTCCGATTGAGCTTTACAAGGTTTGATTTCTAACGAATAGGAAGCGGCTGCCGGGTATCACGGTCAGCCGCTTTTCGGCGTGATTTTACTTTTAGCGTTGACAAGGCAGTGGGCGGATGGAAGCAGCGAATATACAGTGATAAAGTAATAATGAATTAGATTTTTTGTCTGCTCCAAACTTACATTGCCGAAAAATCAATGTACAGCGCTTAAATATTTTGATTTTCACGTTACGTTGCCGTTTTGGCAATGAAGCTTTCGAAAAGACTTGAATTACAGCTGTACGTTGCTTAAAAAGCAATCTGCCTACTATTTTAATCCGCTCGACTCCAACAGATCGCTAAAGTACCGAATGTCCGACTATCCAGTAGCTTGAACGCATTCCATTTAAGGTTTTCGAAGGGCGTAACCTAACATCTTAAGCGGTCAAGGCACTGGCGGGAGAAGGATGGAGTATACTAATAAGCATGAGAGATGTACAAATCCAGAAAATCGAATCGCTATGATTACGAGTTGAAAAGGTGAATGTATTGAATATTTCGTCCCTGATCGAACGTCTGCGAAGCTTCGATATCCGACTTGAACGCGGTTTGACGACCGAAGAGCTGCTGCGAGCGGAACAGACTTATGAGATCCGTTTTCCGCCCGATCTGCGCGAGTTGCTGCAGCAGGCGCTTCCCTATGGCGAATCTTTTCCCGACTGGCGAAATTTTTCCGCGCGCAACGTCAAATCGATTCGGGAAAGCTTGAACTGGCCGCTGGACGGGTTATTGTTCGATGTCGAGAATAATCGTTTCTGGCCGGAACGCTGGGGCCCAAGGCCGCAGCAGTTGGAGCAAGCCAAATCCGCAGCCAAAAAGCATTTCGAACATGTGCCGAAGCTTATTCCCGTCAGAGGACATCGATACCTGCCGGCAACGCCGTATGAAGCGGGGAATCCGGTTTTTTCGGTGCACCAGACCGATGTTATTCCTTACGGTGAGAATTTGGCGGACTACTTCGAAATCGAGTACCGCCATAAGCTTTATGAAGAGATGAATTTCGAACGAATCAAGCCGATCGATTTTTGGGGAGAACTCGGATGGTCGGACGAGGTATAGGGATAAGCGATCTGGAAAAAGGAGAAGCGAACATGCAGATTACGTTGAGTTTGGCCGGCGTTGAAGACGCGAATACGATCCATGCGATGCAGATTCATTCTTTTGCCCCGCTGTTGGAAAAGTATCAGGATACAAGCACCAGCCCAGCGCTGCAATCCGTCGAACATATTCGCGAACGGATTGAACAGCCTGCGACGGACTACTATATCATTCGCTGCGATGCTGAGACCGTAGGCGCGATTCGGATCGTGCGCAAAGAACAGTTTAACCGGGTCAGTCCCGTGTTCGTTTTACCGGAGTATCAGGGACGCGGTATCGCCAGAGCGGCGTTCGCGTTAGCCGAAGCGCATTACCCGGATGTTCGGCAATGGGAGCTGGATACCGTTTTGCAGGAGAAAGGGAATTGTCATCTGTACGAGTCGCTCGGCTATCGGCGTTACGGAGAAAAGAAGGCGATTAATCAGCGCATGACGCTGATCTTTTATGAAAAAGAAATCGTGCGCTGAGAAACGCTGCAATAAAAAGGAGGTGCGCGGCATGAACGGGGAACTGCATCAACTGCTGCTTCTGGCGGCGAACGCCAATCGATACCTACATATGAACGAATATCGACCGCTTGACGGCTTCGGCGATCATCAAGTGTTCAATCTTGCTTTTTACGATCAAGACGGGCATTCGATTTCAACCGTGCTCAAGACAAATCCCGTAAAAAGCTGGATAAAAGACTTGAAAAAAAGAGTCTGCCGAGGCGTGTTGGTAATTCAGGCCGACACAGCCGGAAAAGAACGGGAAAGCAGCGGATTTATCGGCGGAGGACGCAGATGGATAATGGTTGCGCGATTCGACGGGTTCGACGAGCATTGGTCCGCGCACTGGCAGTTGGGACAACGAGCGCCGACCACGCGCTGGGATATCGATTATCGCTGCCGTCGAACAACCTCTATCGCAATCGACCCGAATACGTATAACCTCGATGAGTCTAAGCGTCGATTGGAGCAGGCATTGACGAATATCGGACAACTGGCGCATGAGATCGGGGAAGAGCATTGGAAAGTAAACTTTTTCGACGCCGCATTAGGCATTCTGGAAGGATCGACTTCGTTCAAACGAGAATTGCCGGAAAGCTATTCGGAACAAGCCCAACGCGTATTCGCGGCCGTGTATCGGTGCTGGGTGTTCGGCGGCATGGGCTCCTGGAACGACGTTCCGCCTTACTCCGCGCATGAACACGGCAAGTCCGCCGAGTTCGACGCGTATTCGGATATTTTGTACAATGCGATGCAGAATGCGCTCGAAGCGGCAGTTAACGAAGCAGCAGTTATCCGATATGGAGAATCCAAATGACGCATTCGACGCGAAAAATAACCGTACAGGATCAGGAATATCGATATGCGTTACGCAACCGTTACGAGAACGGAAAGAATTTCGTGTCGCTGAAAATATTCGAAGCGCGGCGCCGGGACGGCGGGTGCGAATTTCGGTTTCGTACATGGGACGATCCTGTGTCGGGAAGTCCTTTAATGGTAGGAGTCGACCTGACTCGAAAGACGGACGAGGGAGTCGAACGTTGGAATATGCATCATCCGGCTCGGGTGCGTGACCTTTTGCTGTACGCGTTAGAGCAAGGTTGGAACGGTCGGCATGCACAGATCTTCAGCGACGGCGTTGCCGTTTTGAACAGATTAGGTTGGGAGGCGGATTGTTTGAGACCGGAATTCCGAGAAACCGAAAGACGCGAACCGGAAGTGGGCCGATTGATCTCCGCAACATTCGGGAGCAAACCGGACAATTTGGAGCAAATGACGTTCGGCCATCGGAACGTCGTATATCGGGCGGACGTCGAAGGTCGGTCGTTTATCGTCAGAACCAATGCAGATCGATCCGTCATGCGCCGCACGGCCGACAATATGACTGATCTGCGCGAGTTGGGCATTCCTGTTCCGAGGATCGTAGCGTATGACATCGAAGGTACGGACTATCCGTTTTCCTATATCATTCTGGAAGAGATTTCTGGCCGGGACCTGCGTTACGAACTGCCCGACATGACGGAAGAGCAGATGACGGCTGTCGCGGAAAAAGTCGTTTCGTTTCAACGCAGCGTCCGACGGATTCCGCGCGGCGAAGGCTACGGCTGGCGACCGATCGGGGAAAAAGGGCTTTTCGATTCGTGGCAGCAATTGATCGCACTGGATCGGGAAGATAATTTTCGTCAAAGCGGAGATATCGTCGGCGCTGAGCTGATGAGCAAGCTGGATCGAAGATTGGAGCTGCTGCATCCTTATTTTGCGGAGGTCGAGCCGATCTGCTTTCTTGACGATCTGACGATTAAAAACGTGATTGTGGAAAAAGGAGATTTGCGCGGCGTAGTTGATTTCGACGTCGTGTGCTACGGCGATCCGCTGTATTTTATCGCGCTGACGCAAACGGCGATTTTGTGCGATATCGGCGAGGAGCGGCTTTTTTACGCGGAAGAGTTGTGTCGGGCAATGGAGCTGGATGAGCGGCAGCGGCGGATCGTGGACGTGTATTCGGCTTTGTTCGTAGGTTCGTTTTTGGAATATGGCCGGGAAAACGAAGACGAGGCGGCGGAGCAGCGGTTATTGTCGTATATGGGGAAATGGCTTGAATAGCTGAGATTGATGGTGAAGCTTTAACATTGTTGACGTTTCGCACACATTTTCTTTCAAAATCGCCAACTTTTAAAAAAATGTTGACGTTACGTCAACAAACTTCGAGTGTTACGCCTATTTTAAGCGGATACGAGCAAATAGTTCTTTCCCATGCTTTTTTTCATTTCAGATTCATTTAAGCCACCTCTCTTATCATAAGCTCATCACAGAACAAGAAGAGGTGAGCTTCCCATGATGAGAGCAGACGAATCGATTCCGATCCAATCCAAAAAGAAGCGCAGATGGCCGATCATTGTACTGGTAATCGTACTTGCACTCGGCACCATCCTATACAGCTTGGCGAACCGTTACTTGATTCCGCACGTCGAAGTTGCCGTCGTGGACAGCACGTTGAACTCAAGCAGCGGGGACGGAGGAAGCTCGGGCACGACCGATGTCGTCACAGCCGCAGCCGAAGCGAACGCCGCGTCCGACGATTGGAGCTACAGCAGCGACGACGTGGATATCAGCATCGACAAAGTCGTCACCGGCAGCGGGTCCAATCAGATCACGTATTACGTCGCCGACGTGGTGCTCCAAGACGCAACTGACCTCAAAACAGCGCTCGCAGGCAACAGCTTCGGAACCAACATCACCGACACGACGTCGAACATCGCTTCAAACGCGGGCGCGATCCTGGCGATCAACGGCGACTACTACGGCTTCCGCGACGACGGGGTTATCATCCGCAACGGAACGCTGTACCGCGACGAACCGACCCGCGACGGCGTGGCATTGATGGACGACGGCACGATGCAGACCTACGACGAGACGACCACTTCCTCCTCCGAATTGCTGGAATCCGGCGCGCTTAACACTTTGTCATTCGGTCCGATTCTCGTGCAAAACGGAGAGATCGCCGGAGACTTCAGCAGCGTCAGCATCGACAAAAACTTCGGCAACCGCTCGATCCAGGACGCCAACCCGCGCACCGCGATCGGCATGATCTCCGCCAACCATTACGTGTTCGTCGTCGTCGACGGCCGTTCGAGCGACAGCCGCGGGATGACGCTGGACGAGCTGGCGAGCGTCATGCAGGGGCTCGGCGCGACCGAAGCGTACAACCTCGACGGCGGCGGTTCCTCGACGATGTATTTCATGGGCCGGGTCGTCAACAATCCGCAGGGCGAGAACAAAGAACGCGGCGTCAGCGATATCCTGTATGTCAGCGAGGGGGAATAAGCCATGACCATTCTGATCCCCTCCTACGAACCCGACGTCCGTTTGCTCAATCTGATCGTCAAGCTGCAAGAGTACGGTCCGGGCGATATCGTCATCGTCGACGACGGCAGCGGTCCGGCTTACCGGGGCATTTTCGATTCGGCAAAAGCCTACGGCTGCACGGTGCTGACGCATACGCATAATCTGGGCAAAGGCTGCGCGCTCAAAACCGGTTTCCGCCATATCCGAGAATGGGATTCGCAAGAAGCCGTGATCTGCGCCGACAGCGACGGACAGCATCTGCCGCATGATATCAAGCGCGTCGTCGACGCGATCCAGCTCCATCCGTCGGCGGGCATGGTGCTCGGCAGCCGCAAGTTCACGGGCACCGTGCCGCTGCGCAGCCGTTTCGGCAACAGCGTAACCCGAGGCGTGTTCGCGGTCGCGACCGGCAGCAAGGTGTACGACACCCAGACCGGACTGCGCGGATTTCCGCATCATATGCTGGATTGGTTGTGCGAGATTCCGGGCGACCGTTTCGAGTACGAGATGAATATGCTGCTTGCGGCACGGCGCGAAGGGTACGCGATCCGCGAAGTGTTTATCGAGACGGTGTACCTGGAAGAAAACAAATCGTCGCATTTCCGCCCGCTGGTCGACTCGATGCGGATTTACCTGCCGATCCTGGCGTTCAGCGCATCGTCCGCCGCTTCGGCGATTATCGACTTCACGCTGCTGTTCCTTTTCCAATACATGACGCATAATTTATTCTTCTCCGTCGTGGCCGCAAGGCTGTGCAGTTCGATCTTCAACTACTCGATGAACCGCAAATACGTCTTCGGCGGCAAAAACGCGGCGAAAGTTCGCAAGTCGATGCCGAAGTATTTCTCGTTAGTGGTATTGGTGCTGCTGCTCAATTACGGATTGCTGTACTTCTATAACGAACAGTTGATTTTACCGCTAGCGGTGGCGAAGATTTTGACCGAGGTGTCGATTTTCGTATTCAGTTTCTGGGCGCAGCGGCGGTTCGTGTATTGAGGGTGCATTGAAACACAAGCTTCTCCGGCTGCCCGTCGGAGGAGCTTTTTGCGTGATGCGTCGATTTAACAAACGATTTTGTTTTTGAAGCGTTTATAATAAGGAACAAGATATTTATGGGCAAAAGAATGGAGGACGGATCAATGAGCGAAAAAAGAAAAATGTGGATATGGCTGCTGATTCCGTTTCTGTACGGAGCACTATCTTTCGTATTATCTTGGGTTGTTCCTCCGCTTGTGGCACAGATCGTGTTCGGTGCTTTTTGGCTATGGGTCGGCATGCGATTCGCGCGTTTGAGCGGCAGTTCGATCAAAAACTTCGTATGGGGAAACAGTTTGTGGTTGATCTCGTTTTTGCTATTGATATGGCAATTCGTGCTGGTGGAAGATGAGAACCGGAATATGGCGATCGCCGCCGTCAGTCAAAACTATATGCTGTCTTTTGTTCTGTCGGGTGCTTGGATATACCGGTTATTCGATACAACCATAATTCAAACTACGCCTATCATGATCTTGGCTTACACCGTCATGTTTGCGGTGTTCGCGATCGGGTTCGTGTGGGGAAAAATCAAAAAGAAAACGCAAGTCGAACATGTCTGACGACTTGTCTGAATAGGAGGCAGTATGAGAAGAAAAATTCAAGTTCTATTCGTGGCGGCCTGCGCCGCCATGATCGTAAGTGCCTGCGCCGATCCATCGTTCGAAACAGAACCGTCAACGGCTTCTTCAACGTCCGATACAACGGAAAAAACGGAAAAGCAGCTAAATGAAACCCCGTTAGCCAATAACAATACGCCCGAGATGACTTCCGGCGTGAATATCGATTGGGACGATATCGACAGTCCGCTTTGGAACGAAGAGATGCGGGAAGAGCTCGAAACCGTTCTGCATGCAATCGTCGATAAAGACGCGGAAGCGTTAAATAAGGGTTTGGGTCCCGATGTACAAGGCGTTTTCGATTACATGCTCCAAAACGAATACGATTTTCAAGAAGTGAGCTCGATTCATGAGGAATACGGAAAAGTTCTGGTTCAGGTGGGTTCTATATTGGGATTGGAAGGCGAAACGCCCAAGCCGTACAATTGCACGTTTTATTTCGAGCAGGATGAAACGGGAGAATGGCGAATTGTTTCGATAGACTGAAGCTGAATGCAGTATCAGCATTACAGAATGAGATAGGAGACTATGATGAGATGGACCACTTAATCACCTACTACAGCGCCTTCGACGAATGGGGCAGATTACAGCGCGAACCGCTCGAATTCACCATTAACCTTCACCACATCTTTGCACACCTGCCCACTGCGGGCCGCATCCTGGACAACGGAGCCGGACCCGGTCAATATTCAATGGCGCTGGCCGAAAAAGGCTACTGCATGACGCTGACCGATTTGACGCCGAGGTTGGTCGAGATCGCGGAAGCGAAAGCAAACGACCTCGGCCTGCACGGCAGCTTCGACGGTTTCCATACCCGAGATGCCCGCGATCTGGACGGACTTCCGGACGAGCGCTTCGACGCAGCTTTGCTGCTCGGCCCGATGTACCATCTGCAAGAGGAAAAAGATCGCGTCCGCGCCATTCAAGAACTGCATCGCGTGACGAAGCCCGGCGCGACCGTGTTTGTGGCATTCATGCCTCGAACCGCTTTTTTACGCACATCACTGGCTCAGCCGAATAACTGGAAACCCAATCATACGGCTGAAGGATTGGACCGATTGATGACCGCAGGCGCTTTTGACCATGCCGACGAAGGACGATTCACGGGCGCTTATTATTTCGGCGTGAGCGAGATTGCCCCTTTCATGCACGCGCAGGGTTTTGAAAGTATCAAAACCATCGCATCCAGCAGCGTTGCAGGCGCGATAACACCCGAGCAATGGGACTACTGGCGCCAGCGCGGCGAGGAAGAGTTCAACCGAGTCGTGCAGCATCTCATCGACGTATCGGACGACCCGCATATTTTAGGCATGTCGCCGCATGTGCTTTACATCGGAAGACGAACATAGAGCCTGCGCAAATTGCAGCAACCGTACAAGCAAAAAAAGCGTAAACAAGAACCCGGGAACGTCTCCGGGTTTTTGTTTTGCGGCGTGTCCGATTTATGCAGGATTTCCGCTGCAAAACGAGAAGTACATACGATTGATAACGCTACCAAATAACGATCAAGGAGGATCGTCATGATTGCCTACCATCGTTTGAGAGAAGCTATACTGCGGGTAGAACGTCGACCGAATGATTTGACCGGAGCCGCGATTACGCCGGAGAAGCTGGAGCAGATCCGCTCTTCGCAACATCTGCGGGAACTGTTGGACGAGATCCGGGCGGAGGCGACGCTTGGCGTAACCGAGCCGCTACCTTCACTGGATTTCGATGTGTTCAAAACGTTTCACGAAAAGGGCACTCGTCTGGAATACGAACAACCGTATTTCCGTCGTCGCGCACGCTTGTTATCCCTTTCGCTTGCTTTGCTGATCGACGGGGATGACGAGTATCGGACCGCTTTGCAGCGAACGGTCTGGGAGATTTGCGGGGAGTACAGTTGGGCGATTTCCGCTCATTTGCCTTATGGCGCGGACGAAGCGGGAGAGGATCGACTTCCGCCTGACCGCATTGTCGATCTGTTCGCCGCCGAGACTGCCCATGCGTTGGCGGAAATGTTGACGCTGGTGGGCGATCAGCTGCATCCTTGGATCGTGCAGCGGGTTCGCGGCGAGATCGAACGCCGGGTATTCGAGCCGACTTTCCGGAATGAACGGCCGTTCTTCTGGTTCTCGGCGGATCACAATTGGTCGGCTGTCTGCGCGGGGGCGGTCGGCATGGCAGCGATGCTGTTGATTGAAGATCGCGAGCGGCTGGCCTGGGCGCAAGCCAAAATTGCTGATGCGATGGACAGTTTCCTGTCCGGTTACGGCGACGACGGCTGCTGCATGGAAGGCGCCGGTTATTGGACGTACGGCTTCGGCTATTACGTCTATTGGGCGGAAGTGCTGCATACTTACACAGACGGTCAACTGGATTTGCTGCAAAACGGCAAGGTACGCCGAATAGCCGAATATGCGGGCAGCGTGGCACTGACTTTACCCGCCTGCGTGAATTACTCGGATTGTTCGTCGGAGATTCGCCTGCATCCGGGGTTGATCAGCCGCCTGCAAATCCGAATCGGAATCAGTGCGCCGGTCGTCGTCAAGCCCCCTTCTTTCCATGACGATCATTGTTACCGTTGGCCGCATCAGGTACGCAATCTGCTCTGGTCGGAAGAGCAAACGGTCGAGGAAGTTCCGCCGTCCGGAACGATTCGTTTCCCGGATGCGGGTTGGGTGATCGACAAGCGGAGTACGTCGGCCGGATTATTTGCTTTTTCGGCTAAAGGCGGAACCAATGACGAACCGCATAATCATAACGATCTGGGACACTTTATCGTGCATGCGGCGGGGGAGACGCTGCTTGCGGATCTGGGACCGGGCATGTACACGCAGGAATACTTCAGCACTGCCAGATATGAACATCTGCATACCTCGTCGCTCGGACATTCGGTTCCCGTCGTGAACGGCTGCGTGCAAGAAAGCGGGAAAAGGCACCGGTCCGAGATTATCCGCAGCGTAAGCAATGGCGATCGTCTGCATTTTGACCTGGATCTGACGCAAGCGTATGGAAAAGCAGCAGGTCTGTCGTCGTATATTCGGCACTTTACCTGGACATGCCAAGGCGGCGTGCCGTCTGCCGTATTGGAAGTTCGGGACGTGTTCGAATTCGTAACGGAAAAGGCAGATCCGGAATCCAGGTTGGCCGAGGTACGTTTAGCGGCAGCCGACGAAGCACGTTTGCAAGAAGACGGACACCCGCTGATCGAGGACGAATCGGCTCCGCTGACGGAAGGAGGCTCCGGGCACCGCGTAACCGAACATTTTATCAGCCTATATCGTCCGGAAACCGAGCCGGGTTCGATCATCTGGCAGGGCGAGCAAGGTCGGGCTGAATTGCAATATGATCCGGCATGCTTCGAAGTAGTCGTGGAGGAGCTGGATACGCGTAAGCACTTGGGTGAAAAGCAGCAAGTTTACCGAACGGCACTCGTAGCCACTCGATTAAAACGCAGATTCGTTGCCGAATGGACGCTGCGCTGTTCGACCAAGCAGGAGAAGCATCATCCTGAGGGTGAAGTGGCATCTTCCATCTAATATTAGTTATAATGAAACGGTCAATAAACAGACAAGGAGGCGGTTCCATGAGACTGGCGGAAGCGCTGGTACAACGTGCCGATCAGCAGCGAAAAATCGCCCAATTGAAGCAGCGGCTTGAACGTGTCGTGAAGGTGCAGGAAGGCGATGTTCCGGCGGAAGATCCGCATGTGCTGCTCGCCGAATTGCATGAGACGATCGGCAGCTTGAGCGAACTGGTGAAAAAGATCAACAAAACCAATTCTTTTACCAATTTCAGCGAAGGCAAGACGTTAGCTGACGTTCTGGCCGAGCGTGATCGGATCATGCAGGAACGCAGCGCGCTGAACGAAATTCTGGAAGCGGCTTCGGTCAGGCAGGATGTGTTCAGTCGTTCGGAAGTCCGTTTTTACCGCACCATCGAAGTCTCTGAGCTGCAAAAGAAAGTCGACGAGTTATCCAAGTCGTACCGCGAACTGGATTTTAAAATTCAGGAGAAGAACTGGACGGTTGATTTGATCGAAGGCTGACTTTATTGAGTTGTCTATTGAGCTATCCATCGCGCAAGCAGGTAATCCGCATCATCGAAGCGAGCATAACCCCTCAACGGGCATGTTGAAAATGGATCGGGTGCCGGGCCAAGCCCGAATAACTAACCTTTTAGCCCAATACCGTAACAAAAGTGCGTGCACGGATGTATCGGGAACTTCTTATTGTAACTACCGTATGCTGGTCGATGAACGGATGAGGGCGGGTCAGGGGATTTGCGCGAAATGTTGGAAGCGGAGGGATCGTATTGCGAACACGAGTCATAGGGGCAGCGGTCGGTTGCATAGGGCTGGCTGTGCTTCTGGCCGCGTGCGACGAATCGGAGCGACAGAAGACGACGGTTCAATCGCAGGCGGCGGAAGTCAAGCCGAAAAAAAGTGCAGAGGCTGCTTCGCTCCCGGATAGCGGATTAAGTTGGTCAACCTTCGACGAATATCCGTACGAGGATATCGGTTCGGGATTGCATATTCGAATCTACGAGATCGGCGGAGGCGAGCAGTTGCGGGTAAGCGGCACAAGCATGAAGCTGAACCCGACGGGCATTGCGCGGATTCGCCGCGACGGAACGGAGACGACGATCAAAAGTCAGGAAGAGTGGGAACGCGTACGGGAACAGATCGCCATGAACTGATTCCGGTAGCGCGTTCTTTTTTTATATAAGCATAGCTTCACGCTAACAAAAATTTCATTATCGAATTTTTGAGAACGGGGGGCTTTAAATGGTATAATGGCTGGGAGCCGATCCGAACAAGCACGGAGAAACTCATCCCAATACATCAGAGAGAGGGATCACAATGGCTAACGGACCAACAGCAGGTTTTCAACAAGACGATCGGCTTCAGCAGCTGAGCGAGAACGCAATCGATTGCACGGTCATTACCGTAAACGGAGCACGGATTCAAGGCAAGATCGAAGCGTTCGACCGTTTCGTGATCGTCGTTCGTACGCCCGCCAGCAAGCAGAGCCTGATTTACAAGCACGCCGTTTCGACGATTGTCGAAGGCATGGGTAAATAACGAGTGATCGCAAAAAAAAGGCCCGATGAAGCGGAACGCAACCTCCGTTTCTCGGGCCTTTTACGTGCGTGCGGCAAACCGACAGCATCGGTAGCCGGAGATTCGGGTAATGAGTAGCAGAAGAGAGAGCAATACCCATCATACACAGAGAGCAGGGAACTTTTCTATGACATCATCATCTCAAACCCATTTCGACCTGATCGTACTCGGAACCGGCAGCGCGGGACAAAGCGTCGCCACTTCGTGCCGGGAAAAAGGCTGGAGCGTGGCGATCATCGATCCGCTTCCGTTCGGCGGCACTTGTTCGCAGCGCGGCTGCGATCCCAAGCGCGTACTGGCCGGAGCAGCCGAAATTATCGCGCGCAGCCGGAATTTGAAAGGCAAAGGAATCGTCAGCGAGAACGCGCTCGACTGGTCGGATCTGATGGCCTTCAAAACGACGTTCGTCGAAGACATTCCGGAATCGACCGAAGAGAAATTCAAAGAAGCAGGCATTCATTACGTACACGGCACGGCTTCTTTTACGGACACGAACAAAATCCAGGTCGGCGAGCAGGAGCTAACCGGCGGAAAAATCCTGATCGCGACAGGCGCCAAGCCTGCCACGCTCGATATTGAAGGCGAAGAGCTGCTGATGAACAGCGCGGGATTCCTCGACCTGGAAAAGCTGCCGGAAAAGATCGCATTCATCGGCGGCGGCTACATCTCGTTCGAATTCGCGCATATCGCGGCCGAAGCCGGAGCGGAAGTGCACCTGATCCACAACAACGACAAGCCGCTCAAAAACTTCGATCCCGATCTGGTGGAAGCTTTGGTGGACAGCATGAAGAAGCTCGGCGTTAACTTCCATCTGAATACGAAAACGGAGAAAATCACGCAGTCGGGAGACCTATTCGTATTGGAAGCGAAAGAAGAAGGCAAGTCGCTTCGCTTGGAAGTCGGAGCCGTGATCCACGGAGCCGGACGGGTGCCGAATATCGACGAGCTGGATTTGGAAAAAGGCGGCGTCGAAGCGGATAAAAAAGGCGTAACCGTAAACGAACAAATGCGCAGCGTCAGCAACCCCGGCGTTTACGCCGCGGGCGACGTATCGGGTTCGCCAGGGCTTCCGTTGACCCCGATCGCCGGGCTCGAAGCGCGTGCGGTGACGGCGAACTTGTTGAACGAAGGAAACAAGACGCCGAACTATACGGCTACGCCGTCCGTCGTGTTCACTTATCCGATGCTGGCTTCAGTAGGCATGACCGAAGCCCAAGCGAAGGACAGCGGCAAAGACATTAAAGTCAACCTCTTCGACATGTCCGGTTGGTACACCTACAAGCGCATGGGCGAGAAGCACAGCATGGCAAAAGTCATCCTGGACAAATCCGACGGTTCGATCCTGGGAGCACACGTGCTGAACAGCAACGCCGAGCATCTGATCAATTACTTCACGATCGCGATGCGGCACGGCCTGACGGCGGAGCAGCTCGGCGATACGCTGTTCGCTTATCCGTCGGACGGCAGCGACGTGCAGTATTTGTTGGAATTGGAGTAATTTTTGCCAAGCTAAAGTAGAGACGCCCCTTGGTCAACCTGCTTTTTGAAACGAACGGGTTCCGTGCCGCTTTCCTATAGCTTGCTGCCCATCTCAATGTTCGTTTATGTTAGAATAGGAACAAAGAGAGGTGTCGAAAATGCTGCCGCTGCAAAGAAAACAGGAATTGGCCGCTTATCTGGCGGACAAAGGCGCCGCTACGCTGAAAGAAATGAGTCTTCGGTTCGGCGTTTCGGAAATGACGATCCGCCGCGACCTCAATATGCTGGAGCGCGAAAACGTGATCCGGCGATCTCACGGGGGTGCCGTGTATCAAGGCATGACGTTGCCGGCGGAACGTCAGGAACCGGCAATTCCCGACAAGGAAGCGGCCAACCGGGAAATCAAAGAACGTTTGGCCGCGTATGCCGCCCGTCATTTCGTGCGAAGCGGCGATACGATCGCGCTCGAAAACGGAACGACCGTATCGCGCATGGCCGAGCACTTGGGACATCTGGATGAACTGACGCTGTTGACCAACGGGATGGATACGTTCAACCTGTTTCGTCCCCACGTCGATTCAAAAAGAACGATGATCAGCAGCGGAGGCATTTTGCGAGGGAAATCGGGGACGTTGGTCGGACCGGAAGCGGAAAAGTTTTTCTCGCATTACCACGCCGATACGCTATTCTTGTCCGCCCTTGGATTCACGGTCGAAACCGGCTTCACCGACCCTAATTTGTTGGACACGCAGGTTAAAAAAACGATGCTCCGTTCGGCTCGCAAAGTGGTGATGCTGCTCGATTCTTCCAAAGTGGGTCAACGCTTTTTATCTCCCGTCGCTTCACTTGGCGAAATTGATATCCTGATTACCGACGAAGGCATGGATCGCGCAACCCGGCAAAAGATCGAACAAAACGACGTGGAACTTCACGTCGTTTAATTTTTTGCTTATTTGCGCAATTTAATGTTCGTTTGTGTTAATTTGTGTTATATTATGATAAATCAATCGAAAGGAGTGGGAATCGATATGTCACCAGGCTACGATAAAGAACCTTTTATCGCGATTCGGGGAGTCACAGACCAAGCCTGGACGGGATACGAAGAGATCGGGCGGGAGCTTATTTCGGCAGTCGGGGCAACAAGAACGGGGAAAACCGTGATCGTGCTGGAATGTTATCCGGGCGTACGGCAGGAGGAAATCGAGGGCGGTTTGCGCGAAGCGTTCGAACCTGTCATGCCGACGACGGTTATACGGGCCGAGGAGGCGGCGTTGAGTCCACGGCAAGTCGATCGCAAAACGAAGCGGTATATGACCGACGATCGCGTGTTCGGTTATATGGCGCCGTTCCGCATCGATGAATTTTATGACGCGGACAAAATCGACGAACTGCGCGAAAAGATTCGATCGGCGGAAAACGGAATCGTGCTGGTCGTCGGATTCGGCGCTTCGCTGATCGCGCGCGGCGACCTGCTGCTGTATGCCGATCTTCCGAGATGGGAGATTCAGCAGCGGTATCGAAGCGGGGAAACGGGCAGTTGGCGAAGCGAACATAAGGAACGGGACCCGCTGCGGCTTTTTAAACGCGGATTCTTTTTCGAATGGCGGATGGCGGACCGGCTCAAAAAAAGACTGTTGCAAGGCATCGATTACTATTTGGATACCGCTGCGTCAAACTCGCCGAACATGCTTACCGGGCATGCGCTGTTCGAAGGCATGAAGCAGGCATCGCGTCGGCCGTTTCGTTTGGTTCCTTATTTCGATCCCGGCGTTTGGGGCGGGCGATGGCTGGAAAAGCATATCGGGCTGCCGCGACGCGAGCATCCGTATGCGTGGGGATTCGACGGCGTACCGGAAGAAAACAGCCTATATTTTCGTTACGGAACGATTCGCGTGGAACTACCGGCGATCAATTTGGTGTTTTTCGAATCGATCGCGCTGCTGGGCGAAAAGGTCTATACGAGATTCGGCGCGGAATTTCCGATCCGATTCGACTTTCTCGATACGATCGGCGGGCAAAATTTGAGTCTTCAGGTACACCCGACGACCGAATACATTCGCGAGCGCTTCGGCATGACCTACACGCAGGACGAAAGCTACTACGTGCTCGATGCCGCGCCCGGCGCGAAGGTTTATCTCGGCTTGCGGGAAGGCATCGTGCCCGGCGAGATGCTGGACGATTTGCAAAAAGCGCAGGACGGCCGGGCGCATTTTCCGGCGGAACGGTACGTCGAGGCGTATCCGGCGAGCAAACACGATCATTTTTTGATTCCCGCCGGTACGGTTCACTGCTCCTCGGCCGGATGCATGGTGCTGGAGATCAGCGCGACGCCTTATATTTTCACGTTCAAGCTGTGGGATTGGGATCGATTGGGGCTTGACGGCAGTCCCCGTCCCGTTCATACGGAACATGGAGCCAACGTGATCCGTTGGGACCGGACCACCGACACGGTTCGCGAACAATGCGTCAATGCGGTTGCGGCCGTAGCACAGGGCCCGGGATGGAAAGAAGAACGAACCGGACTGCACGAGCTTCAGTTTATCGAAACGCGGCGTCATTGGTTTTCCGAACCCGTCGTGCACAAACAAAATGGAAGCGTTCACATGCTTAATCTGGTCGAAGGCGAAGAAATCACCGTGGAAAGTCCTACAAACATGTTCGATCCTTTCGTCGTGCGGTATGCGGAAACGTTCATCATGCCGGCCTCGGTGTCCGCGTACACGATCCGTCCTAGCGGTCCGAGCGAAGGGCAAACGGTCGCCACGATCAAAGCCTATGTGCGCGGATAGGAGGCTGCGGTCATGGCTTCGACGGTAATCATCGCGCTGGATGTCGGAGGTACGCAGGTCAAAGCGGCCGCGGTCATCGGCGGAGAAATCGCATCGCATACCATCGGCTACCATGATTCGCGGGCCGACCGCCCGGTCGGCCCGTTGATCGAACATTTGGTTTCAATTTTCGCGGAAACGCTCGCCAAAGCCGGTCCCGACGCGGTCGCGGACGGACTCGGGCTCGCTTTTCCGGGACCGTTCGATTACGCGCAAGGGGTCAGCCTTATCCGGGGACTGGGCAAGTTCGACGGCTTGTACGGGCTGCCCGTCGGGGAGCTGCTGCGGCGCGGGCTGGCCGGCGACGAACGCACGCGATACAGGTTGGCTCCGCATTTTCGCATTTTGTTCGAGAACGACGCTGCCCTGTTCGGACTCGGCGAATCGCTGCCGGGAGGAGCGGCCGAACGCGCCGGACGCGCGGTCGGGCTGACGATCGGGACAGGGCTGGGCTCGTGCTTTTTGGAGAACGGACGCTTGATCAAGCATCGAAGCGACGTGCCGGACGAAGGCTGGTTGTACAAGACGCCGCACGAAGAAGGCATCGCCGACGATTACGTTTCCCGAAAAGGCATGTTGAGCTTGGCCGACGCTTTGGGGCTGGATTCGTCTATTGACGTTCGGGGACTCGCCGGGCTTGCGGATGCCGGGGACGAAAAAGCACGGAAGTCGTTCGAGGAATTCGGTCGCCGCGCTTTCGTCGTCTTGGGTCCTGCGCTGCTGGAATTCGGGCCTCATATCGTCGTGTTCGGCGGACAAATTTCCAAAAGCGCTCATTTGTTTCTTCCCGCTTTTGCCGCGGAAGCTTCGCGGGCGGGACTGAACGCGCAGCTTCGAATCAGCGCCGATACGCTTCGAGCCGCGCTGCGGGGGATCGATGTTCTTTTGAGAGGAAGCCTGTTCGAATAAAATCCGCACCATCAAATTCAAGACGCGATCGGGGGTACCCTATGCAAACCGGAACGAAAAAATGGAAGATTTACGTCATTCATCATTCCCATACGGATATCGGCTACACGGAGCGCCAAGAGAAGATCGAGCAGTATCACGTCGATTTTATCCGGCAGGCTTTGGAAATCTGCGAAGCCGCGCGAACGGAAAAACGTCCCGAATGGCAGGGCTTCAAGTGGACGTGCGAAACGTTCTGGGCGGTCGAACGGTTTTTGGAAAGCGCGTCGGAGCAGGAAAAAGAGGCATTCGCCGACGCGCTGCGGCGGGGAGACATCGAGCTGTCGGGCAGTTATTTGAACATGACGGAGTTGGCCGGGTACGACCTGCTTCGGGAAATGGCGTCGAGGGCCGGAACGTTCGCGGAACCGCTGGGCGTCAAGGTCCGGTCGGCGATGACGGCGGATATCAACGGATACAGCTGGGGATACGCGCAGGCGCTGGCCGACGCGGGCGTCGAAAACCTGCTCAGCTGCATCCATACGCATCACGGCATGTACGCGATCGGCCGCAAGCAGTTTCCGTTTTATTGGGAAACGCCCGGCGGTCAAAGGCTGCTCGTATGGAGCGGCGAGCATTACATGATGGGCAACGATCTGGGGCTGAATCCCGACGGGATGCTGTCGTATACCGTCCAGGACGAACATCGGATATGGGGCATCGCCGAAGACCCTATGAAAGTAGCGGAACATCGCATATCCCGCTATCTGGAGCAGTTGGAGAAGGAAGGCTATCCGTACGACTTCGTGCTGCTTAACGTGATGGGGCTGCTGCGGGACAACGCGGCGCCGAACGGACGGATCATGAGTTTTATCCGGGAATGGAACGCCGAGCACGGCGATGCGGCCGAGATCGAGATGACGACGCTGAACCGGTATTTCGATCTGCTGCGGGAGCAGGAATTCGAGATCCCCGTATACAGGGGGGATTGGCCGGATTGGTGGTCGGACGGCGTCGCTTCGACGGCGATGCACACGCAGATTTTCCGCGGCGCGCAGCGCACGCTGTCGCTAGTCGATCGCTTGGACCGGCAGCGCGGCGAACAAAAAGAAGCCGACGATACCCGGGAAGCCCGGCAGCAGCTTTTGATGTACGCCGAGCATACGTGGGGCTACCATTCTTCGATCTCCGAGCCGTGGCATCCGATGGTGCAGGAGTTGGCGGTACGCAAAGAAGCTTATGCCGCCGGAGCGAGCCGCGCGGCATTCCGCTGCCTGGACGCAAGGCTCAAGGACCGCGGAGACGTCCTGCTGCGGGCGGGGCGGACTTTTACGTACGCCGCGTTGAACACGTTCGATCGTCCGGTGACCGATCTGGCCCTTTTTTATCTGGAAGAACAATGGGAAGCGGATTATTTTCGGGACGGTCTTGAAGTGGTGGACGAACAAACGGGACAGGTCGTGCCGCATCAGCAGGAAGCCGTCAGCCGCGGGTATCAGATCGCGATCATGGCCAGCCTGGAAGCCGGAGAAGAGAAGCATTACTTGATCCGGGAAGCTTCGAAACCTGCCGCCGGGCGCACGACGAGCAGTACCCGGTTGGTCGGAGCCGACCGCGTGCACGATATCCGGGACCTGATTCCGCCGCTCGCGAAAGAACCGGGCAGCGGCATCCTCGTTACGCAAAACGGCATCGAATCGGCCGACACGAAAATTTCGTGGCGCCAGGGGGAAGGCATCGTGTCGTGGATCGACAAAAAGACCGGCGCGGAAATGATCGACGGCCGTCAGGAGCACGGCGCGTTCACTCCCGTTTACGAAGTGACCGAAGGCGAGCGCGGCGATCAGATGACGGTTCGAAGAATCATGGGGCGCAACCGAAAAGGCATGAACGTCCGCCGCTCCGCCGGAACGCTGATCGGCGTCAAACCGATCGCGAACGGCGCTTTGTACGCGATCGTCGAGCTGACGTACCGGGTAGAAGGCATGGCGCATTATTCTTTGTTCCTCAAAGCGTACGTCGGGCAGCCTCGCGTCGACGTGGCCGTGCGCATACACAAAAACAGCGTGTGGGAGCCGGAGAACGTGTATATTTCGCTGCCTTTTGCCGGTCCGGACAGCGGCCAACTCTGGCTCGACAAAGCGGGTGCCCCGATTCGGCCGGGCATTGATCAGATTCCGGGAACGTTGACCGATTTTTACTGCATCCAGGAAGGTTTGGCTTTTGCGCGAGAAGACGGCGGGCTTGCGTTGGCGACGCCCGATACGCCGCTGATCCAGACCGGACCACTGGATTTCGGCGAACGCAAAGTGCATGGGCAGCAGTCTGCGGACGACGTGCCGTCGCTGTATGCCTGGGCGATGACGAATTACTGGGAAACCAATTTCAAAGCGACGCTGGGCGGGTTTTACGAATTCCGGTATACGCTTCAATGGGGAGAACCGTTTCATCGGGCGGAATCGGCGCTTGAAGCCAATGCGAGCGTAAATACGGGAACGACGGCGTTCCGTCGCCGTTCGAACGGATGAGCCGCACGCAGGTCGCAAGGCAACCTAATCAGGGGAGGAAACCGGCATGAACGCGAAAAAATGGCTGGCTTTGTTTTGCGGAAGCGCGCTGCTCGGAGCGACGGCGTGCAGCGGGGGCGGATTGATGGGAAGCGACGAACCGGCCGTCAGCGATTCCGCGCAAACCCGATCGAACGTGACGGGAGAAGACGGACCGTTTGCCAAGTATGACGAGACCGTGAAGCTGACGCTGGGACGGCAGGGCGTTTCGGGCAACAATCTGCCTGACGGAGACACGTTAGAAGATAACGAATATTTGAATTACGTGGAAAAAAGATTGAACGTGGAGATCGGATACGACTTTTCGATCGAGGATTTGGAAGCGTACAATCAAAAAGTGACGCTCGCGATCGTCAGCAACAAAATCCCGGATGTCATGGTCGTCGACGAGCAGCAGTTTCAGCGTTTGGCGAAAGCGAACATGCTGGCCGATCTGACGGACGTTTACGAGCAGTACGCGTCGCCGCTGATCAAAGAGTATTACGGTTCGTACACCGACGACCGGGTACTGGAAACCGGTCGCATCGACGGAAAATTGTATGCGCTTCCGAACACGAACATCGACGGAAGCTACCAATTGCTTTGGGTGCGCAAAGACTGGTTGGACAACCTCGATCTTCAGCCGCCGAAAACGATGGACGAGGTAAAAAGCGTCGTCGAAGCTTTCATGCGCGACGACCCGGACGGCAACGGAAAAGACGATACGATGGGACTTCTCGGAGATACGGCGGTCGTGGGCGACGGAGGCTTTTTCACGTTCGATCCGGTCTTCAACGCCTATCATTCTTATCCGGGCAGTTGGTTCAAAGACGACGCGGGCAATATCGTGTACGGTTCGACGACCCCCGAAACCAAGCAGGCGCTCGGCGCGCTGCGGGACCTGTACGCGGAAGGCTTGATCGACAAAGAATTTTTGACCCGCAAATGGGAAGACAACGCCGGGCTCGTATCCAGCGGACGCGCGGGCATCCTGTTCGCGCCGTGGTTCGCCGGATGGGCCATGTCCGACGCGGTCAAAACCGATCCGAACGCGGATTGGCTGCCGCTCGCGGTACCGCTCGACGAAGCCGGGAAACGCAATATCGTGCCGTCTGTACCTGCCGGATCGTTCCTGGTCGTCAATAAGCAGACGGAACATCCGGAAGCCGTATTGAAGATACTGAATACGGAGTACGAAGGCATCCGGCTGCTTGATCCGGCCGCGCAGGAACTGTACAAAGGCCAAGGCGTCGGTTGGTTGAATTATCCGCTCAACCTGCAATTGGATTATCAGGATTCGCTGGCGCGGGATATCCCGATCTACGACCGGGCTCTGGAAGACGGGAACACGGAAGGGCTGCCGGAACGCATCCTGCCGCGCGTGGAGTCGGTACTCAAAAACGCCGAGAATCCGAAGCGGGACATCGCCGCTTATGCGGATACGCTTGCTTACTACACGGCGGCTGCCGTAACCGGATCGAAAGAGTTGAACAAGGTCGAACCCGTATTTTACGGCAATACCGAGACGATGCTCAAACGCGGCTCCAATTTGGAAAAGTTGGAAAACGAAACATTCCTCAAAATCATTACCGGAACCGCTCCTTTGGACGAGTTCGATACGTTCGTGACGACATGGAAATCGATCGGCGGCGACGCCGTTTCCAAAGAAGTCGCGGATATCGCGAATAACCGGTAACCGCCATGAAAAATCGCGCGTTCATCGGTCATTACCATCTGATGCTGCTGCCCGGAATCGCGCTCCTGCTCGTGTTCAGCGTGATTCCGATGCTCGGCATCGTGATCGCTTTTCAGGATTTTCAACCGACGCTGGGCATTTTTCGTTCGGATTGGGTCGGCTGGGACAACTTCCGCTATATGTTCTCGCTGCCGGACAGCCGTCTGATTTTCGTCAATACGCTGGTCATCGCTTCGCTCAAAATCGTGTTCGGCATGCTGGTTCCGTTCGTGTTCGCGCTGCTGCTGCACGAGGTCATCCATATCAAATTCAAACGGATCGTGCAAACGGTCGTCTATTTGCCGCACTTTATGTCATGGGTCATCCTGTCCGGCATTTTGATCAACATGCTCAGCCTCGAAGGAATCGTCAATCAGATCGTCGGCTTGTTCGGCGGGGAACCGATTTTGTTTTTGCAAAGCAATTCCTGGTTTCGGGGAGTGTTGGTCGCGAGCGACGTGTGGAAAGAGTTCGGGTTCAACACCATCATCTACATCGCCGCGCTGACCGGAATCAATCCGAACTTGTATGAAGCGGCGGCGATCGACGGCGCGAACCGTTTTCAACGGCTGATCTACATCACGATTCCGGGCCTGCTGCCGACGATCATTTTACTGGCGACGCTGAGCCTGGGCAACGTGCTGAACGCGGGTTTCGAGCAGATTCTCAACTTATATAACCCGATCGTATACCAATCGGGCGATATCATCGACACGTACGTGTACCGCGCGGGTCTTCAGGAAGTGCAGTACGGGTTGGCGACGGCGGTCGGCCTGCTCAAATCCGTGGTCAGCTTCCTGCTCATTGCCGTTTCGTACACGCTGGCCGCCCGCTTCGCCAATTATCGCATCTTTTAAAAGGAGGGAACGGCCATGATCCGCGGAACGAACCGGTTCGTCGATTGGACGATCTACCTCATTTTGACGCTCGTCGCTTTCGTGTCGATCGCGCCGATCGTCAATACGCTGGCGATTTCGTTCAGCGGCAAAATCCCGGCCATGTCCGGTCAGGTATTTTTTTGGCCCGTGGAATTCAACCTTAGCGCTTACGAATCCATTCTCAGCGACCGCGATTTTTTCGTCGCGTTCGGCGTGTCGATTCAAAGGGTCCTGCTGGGCGGCGCAATCAACTTCATCATCACCGTCCTGATGGCGTATCCGCTGTCAAAGCCTGCCAGGATGTTTCCCGGACGCAACGCGTACATGTGGTTCGTCATTTTCTGCATGCTGTTCAGCGGCGGTTTGATCCCGTGGTACATGACGATCTATTCGTTGGGATTGCTCGATACGATCTGGGCGCTTGTTTTGCCGACCGCCGTGCCGATCTTCAACGTGATTCTGCTGATGAACTTTTTCAGGGGCATTCCGAAAGAACTCGAAGAGGCGGCGAATATCGACGGAGCCGGTCCATGGAAAACGCTGTTTGTCGTATTCCTGCCGATCTCTCTGCCGTCTCTCGCCACCGTGACGCTGTTTTCGATCGTAGGCCATTGGAATGCTTTTTTCGACGGGATGATCCTGATGCAGCACAAAGAAAACTGGCCGCTGCAAACGTATATCCAACAGCTCATCATCAGCGTCAATTCGATCATGAACACGACCGATCCCGAAGAAATCCGCCGGCTGACCAATATGTCCAGCCAACTGCTCAACTCCGCCAAAGTCATGGTATCGATGGTTCCGATTCTGCTGATTTATCCGTTCCTGCAAAAGTATTTCGTCAGCGGAATCGTGCTCGGAGCGGTGAAGGAGTAAGTTCCCGAATCTTGAACGGCCCGGTCCGCTTTTCGGCGGCCGGGCTGTTCGTCTGTCCATCGCGTTCCGCTTCCGTTTCGAAATGAATTTGCCCTCTTCAACGAGCCGCAAGTTCTTTCTCGGCCGCCGAATCATAACGCTGCCAAGGAATCGATGCTGCGCCCAGCTCGTCAAGATACGCCACGTACTGCGAATCTCCGCAATACTTGGGAACGCCGTCCGCATCCTGCGACATCAGAACGATCGGCATGTCCGGAAAATAAGGCTCGTACTTCGCCGCTGCTTCTTCGCAAGTCCCCGAAAATCCGAGCACATGCAGCTTCACCGCAACCACCGCGAACTTCCCGCCCTGCCGTTCCATCACTGCGCCGTCAAAACTCATCTTATTCGCCTCCGATTAAAATAGGTTACACCTTTATTAAAACAGATTCGAAATTTTATGTTGTGAACCATATCACAAATTATAATAAAAATTGCAAACGTTTTAATATCTTGTCAGACTTAAATCAATGGATTGCGAGAAGCTAAAACGCGCATGGTTCAAGTGCGTTTTAGCTGGGCGTAATCCAACTTTTATATCTGACAAGGTATAAATTTGAAATGTAATCGCTCTCCGCTTCCGCAGATGACACCTGTCACTTAACACCTGGTCCTAATACATGCTATACTAAAAACCATTCACTCCTAAGAGCGGACAGCTGCTTATCAGTGTCAATTTCACCACTAAGTTTTCACAAAGGAGAAGGATCGGATGAACTACAACGAATGGGTAGCCCCCGAACGCTATAACATGACGGAAGAAATGGAGCGCCACGCACCGGACAAGATCGCGCTCAAATGGCTCGGGGAAGGCGAAGAGAAAGCGGAAATCACGTACGGCGAGCTGCTGAAGCAGGCGAACCGTCTGGCCGGAGGCCTTGCGCAGCAAGGGCTGCAAAAAGGCGACAAGGTGCTGGTTACGGTACCGCGCCGGATTATCGCTTACGTTACTTATCTCGCTTGTCTGAAACTCGGCTTGGTCATCATTCCGTCTTCGGAAATGCTTCGCGCCAAGGACCTCTCGTACCGCCTGCGCCACTCGGAAGCGCGCGCGGTCATCTCCTGGCCGTCGGTGACGGGCGAAGTGGACCGGATCGAAGACGAACTGCCGGAGCTGAAGCATCGCATTCTGGCTACGGAAGCCGGAGACCTGTCGACGCAGGAAGGCTGGTTGAACCTGAATGCTTTGATGGAAGGCCAAGCCGATACGTTCGAGTCCGTGGAGACGTCGCGCGACGATATGGCGATCCTGGCGTATACGTCGGGAACAACGGGAAATCCGAAAGCCGTCGTGCATACGCACGGCTGGGGATTCGCGCACCTGCGCATTACCGCTTCATGGCTGGATATCAAGGAGACCGATACGGTCTGGGCGACGGCAGCTCCGGGCTGGCAAAAATGGATCTGGAGTCCGTTCCTGTCCGTGCTCGGAAGCGGAGCGACCGGATTCTTCTACAGCGGATCGTTCGAACCGAAGCGTTATCTGCATCTGCTTCAGGATTATAAAGTCGGCGTGCTTTGCTGTACCCCGACCGAATACCGCCTGATGGCGAAAACGCACGGGCTGGACGAATACGACCTGACTAATCTGCGCAGCGCCGTATCGGCGGGCGAACCGCTCAACCAGGAAGTCATCAACGTATTCCGCAAGCATCATAACCTGACCATTCGCGACGGCTACGGCCAGACCGAAAGCACGCTGCTGATCGGAAATCTGGTCGGCTCGGAGATTCGTCTCGGCGCGATGGGCAAATCGATGGCGGAAGGTTTAGCGCTGGTCGTCGACGACGAAGGCATTCCTGTAGCCCCGGGCGAAGTCGGAAATATCGCCGTGCACGGCGAGCTGCCGGCTTTATTCCGCGAATACTTCAAAGACCCGGATCGCAAAATGCAGTCCATGCGCGGCGAATACTTCATTACCGGCGACCGCGCGAGCCTTGACGAAGAAGGGTACTTCTGGTTCGAAGGCCGCGGCGACGATATTATCATCAGCTCGGGCTACACGATCGGACCGTTCGAGGTGGAAGAAGCGTTGATGAAGCATGCGGCGGTCAAGGAATGCGCGGCGGTCGCGAGTCCCGACGAGATTCGCGGCAGCATCGTTAAAGCGTTCGTCGTCCTGCGCGAAGACGCGGAAGGCACGCCGGAACTGATCAAAGAACTGCAAACCCATGTCAAAGAATGGACCGCTCCTTACAAATACCCGCGCAAGATCGAATTCGTGACCGATCTGCCGAAGACCGCTTCGGGCAAGATCCGCCGGATCGAACTGCGCGAGCAGGAGAAGCGGAACGCTTCGAATTGATTTTCCCAATCGCATAAATAAAAAGCGGCTCCGCGTCGTTAGACGCAAGGGCCGCTTTTTGATTGGTCATTCGCCTTTATTTCAGCAGATGGCATAAATACTCGTGGGCGGTTATTCCGTAAATGCTTTTAAAGTGCCGATTGAGATGCGTAAGATCCGTTAGGCCGCATGCAGCGACAGCCGCATAGACGTCTTTTTCTTTTTCGATAATATGCTTGGCTCGTTCAATCTTGGCATTCAGGAAATATTGATAAGGAGAGCTTCCGACCTGGGATTGAAACATACGGATGAATTGATATTTGGACAGCCCCAATGCAGTGGATACCTTATCCAGCTGCAATACTTCGCTCAAGTCGGCATGCAGCAGTTCCTTAGCTTTATTGATCAGCCCGCTCTCCTTCCTTTGGGAAAACACATCAGTATTCATACGGGTCAAGCGCTCAGCTAACAACATCGTAAGCTCCGTGCACCGCGCCTCGTCTTGTTTGCCGGAAATAGCGGACCCTAAGTTTAAAATAGCTGTGCGCAATGTTCGATCATAAACAATCGGTTCATCGAAAAGAACAAGTTCTTTTTGCCCGGCAGCATCCAACATGACTTGAGGATCGATATAAAGCATCACGTAATCCAAGCCTTGGCGATCATGAGCGGTTCCGTCATGGGCTTGCTCGGGGTTAAACAACATTACGCCGTTTTGATGAGACAATTGCAGCGCACCGTCCATCGTATATTGCTGAATGCCGCGTAACGTAACGCCGACTGCATATTCCTGATGAGCGTGTTTTTTATACGAAAAATCGGTTATGCTGGCGGATAACATCGTAACGTCGGCCGATTTGCGGTAAACGAATTTGTCCATTTGCCTTACCTCCTGTTACGTCAAATCCAGATCATGGCGGTAGCGTACAATAACAAAAGAGCCATCACGAGCTTGGTCGCAGTGTCATGTTTTTGCAGGAACGTTTTGAACAGTGTACCGAAACCGAGCCAACTTGCAAAGGCCAGAGATCCGATTAGCGTGACGGAAGCCACTGCCCAAACGACCGAATGGACTGAGGTGTAATAGGGCAAAACGAAGCTGGGAATAACCGTAGCCGTGAACAAAACGACCTTTGGATTAAGAAATTGCATAAGAAAACCGGCACGAAGCGAGCCCGTTGTTTCCGATGTATCTTTTTCATGACCATTTTGTAGGATTTTATAGGTGAGATAGAGCATATACAAAGTTCCCAGTACGCGCATCACAGGTAGCAACCGAGGCAAGATCGTGGCTAACGCCGTATTCAACATCGCCGAAAGAACGAGTAACAATCCAAAAGCGAGTGTTGCGCCGTACACATAACGGAGAGCCTGGCGTGTCCCGGAGCTTTTGAGCGTAGACAGGATCATAATATTCGTAGGGCCCGGTGTAAAAGTAACGATAAAGCAATAAAGTAAAAAAGAAGCGGTATTCATGCGACTTACTCCCTTCGATGTCTTTTGACATCTATCCTAGATCTGGTTCGCTTCGGGATATAGTACATTATTGCAGTTTCGATTTTTAAAGGGACGCCCTGTATTAAGGAAAACGAAGATATTTCGATACTTTTAAGTGATATCCATGTACATTTTTCTTCGTAACGCTGATATTATTATATTCGGTCGGCGCAAGCCGAAAAAGAGAGAACTTGGTTGGGAGACTAGAGAGAGCATGAAAAAATCAATTGCAATTCCGCTGACGATCTCGATTATCGCGATTTCGTTTTCGGCCATTTTCGTGAAATGGTCGGACGCGCCGTCTTCGATCATCAGCATGTACCGAATGTGGTTCGCGTGCATTCTGATGCTGCCGATCGTCTGGGTCAAGCGGGGAGAGTTTAAAAAGCTCAGCCGGAAAGAAGCGTTTCTGCTGATCTTTTCCGGATTGTTTCTGGCGATGCATTTCGCGTTATGGTTCGAATCGCTCAAGCTGACCACCGTCGCGAGTTCCACGATCATTTTGGCGCTTCAACCGCTCGTCTCGCTGCTGGTCGGATTCCTGCTGTTCAAAGAACGCACCACGCGGGCCTCGATCGCGGCGCTCGCCGTGGCGACGTTCGGAGTCGGCTTGATCGGATGGGGCGATATCGGGCTGAGCGCGCAGGCGATCCGCGGCGATATTTTGTCGTTCTTATGCGTGATCGCGGTAGTGGGTTACTTGTTTATCGGACAGAATGCGGTGAAAAAAGTATCGCATTGGATCTACAGCTTCAGCGTTTTCTTCTCGGCGGCTGTTTTTTTGACGATCTTCAACGTCGCGACGACGCAGGAGTTTTTCGCTTATCCGGCCAAAGAATGGGGCGTGTTCGCGCTGCTCGCGGTCGTGCCGACGCTGTCGCATATCATTAACAACTGGCTGCTGAATTACGTGAACGCGACGACGATTTCCATGAGCATCCTGGGCGAGCCGGTCGGCGCTTCGCTGCTGGCGGTATGGCTGCTCGGCGAGCATATGACCGTGATTCAACTCGTGGGCGGCGTGCTGGTATTGGCGGGCATGTCTATGTTCCTGATCCGTCAATCGAGCGCGGCCCGTCCGGCATTGGAACGATCTTCGGACGCGCCAGCATAGACAGCGGAAACCCCATAAACCGGCTGTACAGACGCAGGTATTCCTCGCGTCCGACAGGCCCTCCGATCACGAGCGCTTCGTACCAGACGCCGAATTCTTTCATTAAAAACCCGGAACCGGCATAGCCGTTGCGCACGTAAAATTCGCGTCTGCGCAATCGTTCTTCCGCGTTCGGCGAATCTTTTTCCGCGGCCTCGATATTGAGCACGATCCGGCTGTCCGCGTACGTCAGGCGAAGCTGTTCCAAAATTCGGCTGCCGTAGCCTTTCGACCGAAGCGCCGGATCGATCGCCAGATACATGACGAATGCCAGATCGCGATCGCGGGATAAGGACAGATAGGTGAATCCGATGAACGTATCGTCTTCGTAATAAGCGGTAAAATCGACGAAGGGCTTCCGTGCTTTCCTGAGAAGGATCGACATGGGGGCCCTTTCGTTTGCGGGAAAAGCTTCTTCATATAACATTTTGATTGTAGGAAGAGCAGGAGACTGCTTGGTGATCGCTTCGGTTCGTAAATGCATAAGAAGGCTCCTTTTTTTCGAATAGGATCTGTTCTTCAAGTGTAAAGCTATGGAAACCCGGCCGCAAATCCTTTATAGTAAAAATGCTTTTACATAATTCGAGTACCGAGGAGGCGATACGATGAATACCGAAAGCACGAACATCGAAATCCGGATCGACGAGCGAACATTCGACGTGGCCGGATTGCGGGAATTTGCAGTCGAAGGACCGGATGGTCGCAAGCGGCGGGCGTTCGCCTTCGATTTTAAGGTGACGCATGAAGAGTACCACGACGTGGCGACGCTGCTGTACAAAGGAACGTTTCGCCTGCGCATTCCGCAGCTTGCATTCGACGGCGAGACGGACATGCATAACTATTCGACGTCGCTTGATAATTTGTATGAAAAAGACGCGGTCGGCGATTATCATCTCGAATTGGCCGAGCGCTTGTAACGATCAAAAAGGAGGCAATTCATGACGGAACGCGAGATTTTTCTGGAACAGCTTCAAGCTTGCCGCAGCAAAAACGGATGGTTCACTTCGATGGCCGCCGCGATCAAAGGATTAACGCAAAAGCAGGCCGATTGGAAAAGCAACGGGGAAATGAACAGCGTGCACGAGACCGTGCGCCATTTGGACTTTTACAATAAACGGTACCTGAATCGGTTTCTCGGTCAGGACGTTCCGTCCTTCGAAGGAGACAACGACGATACGTTCGAACCTTTGGACGGCGCAGAAGGCACATGGGCCGAAGCGCTGCAAGCCTACGACGCCACGATGGAAAGCTGGATCGAAGCGGTGGAACAGGCCGAAGACGGTAACTTGGAAAAATGGGCCGGCGACCTGACTCATTTGACGATGCACAATGCTTACCATATCGGCCAAATCGTATTTATCCGCAAGCAGCAAGGCTCGTGGGACAAGAAATACGGCGTCAGCTAAATGCGCATGAACGCCATGAATAACCGGGAGCATGGGTCTCGGAAAGCGGGGGAACGGAATTGACTTTACAGCAGCTCAGGTATGCAATCGAGGTGGCGGGCTGCGGCTCGATCAACGAAGCGGCCAAACGCCTGTTCATCTCGCAGCCGAGTCTGTCCAACGCGATCAAAGATCTGGAGCAGGAACTCGGCATTACGATTTTCGATCGGACCAATCGGGGCATTACGTTGTCGGCGGACGGCGTCGAGTTTATGGCGCACGCCCGGCAGATCGTCGAACAGGCGGAACTGCTGGAAGGCCGCTACAAAAACAAACGCCGCACGGCGGTACATTTTTCCGTGTCGACGCAGCATTACGCTTTCGCATCCGAAGCGTTCGCCGCATTGATGGAAGGCAGCGACGAAGAGGAGTATGCGTTCTCGCTTCGGGAAACGCAAACTTCGGACATCATCGAAGACGTGCGGACGCTGCGGAGCGATCTCGGCATCCTTTATCTATGCGATCGGAATGCTCGGGTCATGAACAAAATGTTCAGCGACGGAAGCCTTAAATTTACGCCTCTATTCAATACGCAGCCGCATATCTTCGTCGGCGTGTCGCATCCGCTCGCGCGTCGCGGGATGGTTACGGTGGAGGATCTTCAGCCGTATCCGTACGTCACGTTCGATCAGGGGGAAAATAGCTCGCTGCATTTCGCGGAAGAGATGCTGAATTTGCCGGAGGCGGCGCGCAGCATTAAGATCAACGACCGCGCCACGTTGACCAGCTTGCTTGCGAGCACGCATAGTTACACGGTCGGAAGCGGCATTTTGCCTGCGGAGCTTGACGGTTCGGTGTTGAAGTCGGTGCCCGTCGAGACGGGCGAACTGTTCACGATCGGCTGGATTGCGCACAAAGACCGGCGTCCGAGCCGGGTAGCGGCTTCGTATGTCGAGCTGCTCAACGATCTGGTGGCACGGCGGTATTTTGCGGCCAACCAGTTCTTATTCTAGTCGGGTCAGACTCATTTTTATTCAAGAATTCGGGAGGAACGTATGCAAAGTCCAGTGATCGGCACAACCAGAACAAACCCGCCTTTTCGCTGCGATCTCGTCGGCAGCTTTCTGCGGCCGCCGGAGCTGATTGAAGCCCGGAAGCTGCATCGGGAAGGAGCGCTTACGGACGAGGGGTTAACGGAGCTTGAGACGGCAGAGATCATTAAGCTTATCCAGCGTCAAAAAGAAGCCGGGCTTCCCGTCGTCACCGACGGCGAGTTCCGGCGCTCATGGTGGCATCTCGATTTCTTTTTCGGCGTTGAAGGCACGGAAAAGATTGATCTGAATGCAGCCGCAGGTCGCGTGGATGCCAAGCAGCGGGCAGAAACATTTCGCGTAGCGAATAAAATCTCGTTCGGTGACCACCCCATGCTGCGGCATTTCGAGTCCTTGCGCGATCTAGCGGCGGGAAGCGGCATGATGCCTAAAATGACTATTCCTTCGCCGGCCCTGTTCCATTTCGTTCAGCGTTACAACGGCGGGGATGCGTACGAGGGAGACGAAGAACTGTTCGCGGACATCGTGCAAGTGTACCGGGATGCGATCCAAGCCTTTTACGATGCGGGTTGTCGATACTTGCAGCTTGACGATACATCTTGGGGAACGCTGTGCAGTTTGCTGCATCGTACGCAGCTTCGCAGCCAAGGCACGGACCCGGATCGGCTCGCGGCCGATTACGTGCGGCTGATCAACGAATCGATCGCCGAGCGTCCGGACGATATGGTCATTGCGCTGCATGTCTGCCGGGGGAATTTCCATTCGACATGGTTCGCTTCGGGCGGTTACGAACCTGTGGCGGAAGCGTTATTCGGCGGCTGCAAAGTCGATGCTTTTTTCCTGGAGTACGATAACGAGCGTGCGGGAGGCTTTGAACCGCTGCGCTTTATCCAGAATCAATACGTCGTGCTGGGTTTGGTCACGACCAAGCATGGCGGTTTGGAAAGCAAAGAAGTGCTGAAATCGCGCATTGCGGAAGCTGCTTCTTTTGTTCCGATCGATCAGCTCTGCCTAAGCACCCAGTGCGGCTTCGCTTCGACCGAAGAAGGCAATCTGTTGACCGAAGACGAGCAATGGGAAAAAATCCGACTCGTTGCGGAGACGGCTGCGGAAGTGTGGCCGGGTTAAGCCTGTTTGCGTCGCAATCTGCACATAAATCCGACTGCTATACCCCGTTATACGAATCGCGTATAACGGGGTATAGCTTTTTGGCGTTATGCGGGCTTTTTTTGAAAGTGGTATAGTGAGTTTTAATATTACCGTCCAAGCAAGCAAGTTGAGCCTTGGCGGTTAAAGGTTTACTGGACGATACACTTGCCTAAACATGAAACTATATTGCATATTCCCGAGGAGGAACTTATCCATGAGCACGATTTTCGAGCAAGCCGTTCAACGCGACACCGTACCTTTCCGTCACGACATCGTGGGCAGCTTCCTGCGTACGCAAGCGATCAAGGATGCGCGGACCAAGTTTGCCGCAAGCGAGATCGATGCAGCGGCTCTGCGCAAGATCGAAGACGAAGAGATTATCAAGCTGGTTGAAAAGCAAAAAGAAGTCGGTCTCAAAGGCGTAACGGACGGCGAATTCCGTCGTTCATGGTGGCACCTCGACTTCTTCTGGGGACTCGGCGGCGTTAGCAAGAAAGCATCGGATACGGGTTATCTGTTCCATGGCGTAGAATCCCGCGCGGAAACGGCTCTGCTGATCGGCAAAGTCGGCGAAGGCGCCAAGCACCCGATGGTCGAGGACTTTAAATTCCTAAAAAGCGCAGCCGGCGACGACGTCGTAGCACGCCAAACGATCCCGGCTCCGGCGCAGCTGCTGTTCGAACTGTTCCGCGGCGACAACATCAAGACGGTGGACGAGTTTTACCCGAACCGTCAAGATCTGTATACGGATGTCGCGACGGCTTACCGCGATGCGATCCTGGCCTTCTACGAAGCCGGATGCCGCAACATCCAACTCGACGACTGCACATGGGGCGCGCTGAGCGACCGTCAGTTCCGCGCGATGCAGGAAGAAGCAGGCGTCGATATCAACGAGATGGCAAAAGGTTTCCTGTTCGTCAACAACCTGGCGATCGAGAACCTGCCTGCCGACCTCGTCGTGACGACGCACGTATGCCGCGGCAACTTCAAATCGACTTACGCGGGCGAAGGCGGCGGCTACGATCCGATCGCGGAAATCTTGTTCGGCGGATCGAACGTATCGGCCTTTTACCTGGAATACGACAGCGAGCGCGCAGGCGGCTTCGAGCCGCTGAAATACGTTAAAGACCAACAAGTCGTGCTCGGTCTGTTCAGCTCGAAATTCGGCGAGCTCGAAGACAAAGAGCAGATTCTCAAACGGATCGAGGAAGCTGCGCAGTACGTGGACATCAACCAACTGTGCGTCAGCCCGCAGTGCGGATTCGCTTCGACGGAAGAAGGCAACGTGCTGACGGAAGAGCAGCAGTGGGCGAAACTTCGTTTTGTGAAGGAAGTCGCAGAGGAAGTATGGGGAGCTTAAAACCCCTGTTCGTTGAGGAAGCTTAGGGCGCGCTGCGGGAGAAATTCGTTCAAGTCGCTGTCTCACCCGAAAATTGAAGTTTGAATGTGCATTCAAACTTCAATTTTCGGGTTCAAAGGCGACTTTCACTGAATTTCTCCCTCCGCTTGAAGCTTCTGTTAAGGACAGGACTTTTTTAAGGGAAAAGAAAAAATAAACAAAAGCATAAAATGAAAAAGTCTCGGTTCTTTCGACCGAGGCTTTTAAGTTATCGAAAACAAGTGACGTAACTGGAAGGGAGAAGACGTAGAGGGAAGTTCAGTGAAGGAGCGCCAGCGATCGCCTTTGAAATCGGGAAAATTCCACTTTGAATTCAATCCTTTTCCCGATTTCAACACGCGACCTACAGCCTTTCGGAGAAAGGCACATCGGAAGCATTCGCTAACGAACTTCCCTCGGAGTCTTCTCCCTTCCAACACCTACGTCGTTTTTTCGAAAACCGCAAAAGTTTCGGTTCTCACAGCCGGGACTTTTTTTATGGGGAGAAAAAGAGTAGAATAGGGAACCAAATAGACCGACAGCGTGGGCGTACAAAAGAATCGAGAGAATCGGATTCAAGTCCAAGGAGCTGCAAGGAAAAGGAGCGAAGAGAATTCCATGAATGTTCATGTTCCCGATAATGCCCGGCGCGATCTGGCGCTGGTTGGCTGCCCGCAGTGTATGTTTCGGTTCGAAACGCCGAACTACCGCTTGGGCATGCGTCATAGATGTCCCGAATGCGAAGCGGCGATCAAGCCCAAATATGTACGCAGGGCGCAGGATTGCGGCTATTCGCTGAGCTTTCATACTTTCCTGCAACTGCTGACGATGCGCCCGTATCGCGATGATATTGTGCCATTGATCGGGGCTTGGTTCGGTTATGAGGCGGAGTACGAGGGACGATCGTTGACGATACGCAATGCGGCCGGACGGGCGGTGGATGTGGAGCAAATGCATGAGATGATTCAGACCAGCAGCCGGTGGCAGGAGATTTTGTATCGGAAGGCCGGGAAGTTTTTTAGATAGGTTTTAAAATTGAGCTGAATGCTTAAGGTAAGTTTCTAATAAGGGTTTAATGAGGGCTATTGAGACTTGAATCTTCAATAGTCCCTTATGGCATGCACGCAAACTCAACGCCCGCACCTTGACCTGCCTTTTCGCCCTCTGCGGATGTCTACTTGAAGCGTGTAGTCATCTAACAATGGCGGCGTCATTTTCCTTTTGCTCCCGACGGAGTTTGCGTACATGCCCCTGGGAAATAATTAACAGTTTATATAACTGGCCTCAAAATGATTATGTTACAATTTACGACGAGAGGAAAATAAGAATGATCAAAACTTATTCCGATAAATATAAAGAAGAAGTTGTTAACCTGATATTGCATGTACAGAACGTTGAATATGCAGTGGGGATCAGTGCCGAAGAACAGCCGGACATTTTGGATATTCAATCTGCCTACATAAAAAGCGGAGGAAATTTTTGGGTGGCTTTGAATGCTAATGATGAGGTCATAGGTTCTATAGGTCTGCAAAAGAAAACAAACGAGGTTGCTGTACTGAAGAAGTTTTTCGTCTATAAAGATTACCGCGGTAAAGAGTTAGGGATTGGTGCAGAACTATATCAAGCTTTAATCGATTTTACTAAACAACAGGGTTTTTCAAAGGTGATTTTGGATACTCCTTCCAAAGCGACCCGGTCACACGGTTTTTACAAAAAGGTAGGATTCAAAGAGATTTCTAAAGAAAATTTGACTATTACATATGATTATCCTGATAGGGATTCGCTTATTTTTGAATTGGATTTACGTTGATGTCACTCTTTCCTTTCTGAGTGCAACTCTTTTCTTCTTTCGAGCGTCCAGAAAGACAGGAGGCGTCACCATGCCCAAAACCATCTTATCCATCTGCATGCTTTGCTCATTGTTCCTTCTAAACGCCTGCACGCCGAACGAAACGTCATCCCGGGAGTCTGTCGAAGAACAACCCGCCCAAGCAGTTGCTCCGATCCTGCAGCCCGCGGACAACGAAGTCTTCGTCAGCCGCAACTTGGACTTCGGTCGGATCAATCCTCGAGTCCATCTCAAACTCGAAGGCGAAGAATCGGTAGAAGCCTTCCGCGAAGCCGATCGGACCAAGCATCAGCTGCTGGGAGAGATGGACGTCAGGCACCCTGATTTTGACCTGGTTTTCAATAACGACGGCGAGATTCGGGAACTGCATCTGTGGCTGCCGGACAATGAAGAGGATCGGGGAATGGTGACGGAGATCGACAAGACGGGAACGGGTTATCAATTGACCCCGAAATCGACGCAGGTTCTGCGGGGGCTGATCGAAGATTATCGTTACGATTACGAGCAGGCTGTAGACAATGGCGATATCGTTCAAATTTTTGGGGAAATGTACAACTTCGATAAGTGGGAAGATTTTCTGACCGATATCGAACAATCCCGACCTGCTTCCGTTCAAAGGGTCGGTTACACTATCGAGGGTGATCCGATCTTCGATAATCTCGACTTCGACGGGCAAAGCATACATTATGTCTCCGAAAATACGATGGATCGATTCGGCTTGCCGAAGAAAGAATTCGACACCTGCGAAAAAGTCATCACCGAACCGATTCCGGCAGAACACAACACGCCCGGAATCGTTTACCGGCTTGACGGATGTTCCGGAACGGACGGCGGCCTGAACGAGAACTTTTGGTTCGCGATACCTGATGAAGCCGAAAAAGTAGAGCAACACGGTTGACGCCGACTCCGGCAGCTTCCCCGAAATGAACGGAAATCCGCCATTCAAACGATACCCATGACGGATTTTTCCGATTTCAAGCATGCCCGCCCTGACTTTCTTTCCGAAACACGGACGGCGACACGCCTTTGCTCTTTTTAAACGTCCGGCTAAAATGAAACTCGTCGCCGTACCCGCAAGCTCCGGCGATCGCATGCAGCGTCAAGTCGGTATACAGCAGATAACGCTCGGCCTGTCGCAGACGCAGATTGGACAGAACCTGCTTGGGCGTTTCTCCCGCATAACGAAGAAACAGCTTGCGCAGGTAAGAGACGGATACATGCAGCTCTTCGGCCAGACGTTCCGCGGTCAGCGTCTCCGCATAGCGCAGTCCTATCACTTGCAGCCCTCGTTCGAACAGAACGCGGGCTTTTTCCTTTTCCTGCGAAAGGTCACCATGCAATCTGGCGATCAAAGTGAGCAGCACGGCATTCGCTTCAAGCTCTCGCGCAGGCAATCCTATGCTCCACAGTTCGACCAGCCGATTCAACGCCGCATCCAGCTCGATAGCCGCTTCGCCCGAAAAAGCCGTCGAATGCGCGATTTCCAGCGTAGACACGGAGGAAGGCGTCGGCCAAATCTCGGATTTGCCGGATAAGCGAACAGCGTCGAACAGAATCATCACTATCTCGAGCCCTTGATCGCCCACGGCGGCCATGCGCATATTCAACCCCGTCTTCAGATAAAAAAGATGCCCGCCCTCGACCTCATACGTTCCCTCGTCCGATTGGAACTTTCCTTTTCCCGAACGTACCCAATAAAAGCTATGTACCGCTGTCGTGCGACGGATATCCGTCCAGCCCGGCAACGTATGTTTGTCCGCCGCCCAGCCGATTCTTACCGCAAGCTCGTGCAGATCGTTCATGACGTTCCTCCTTTCTCCGCATTCGTCTTTTTTATCAGTATAGGAGGATCGCCAGCGGAAGCCAAGTTGGATTCGAATCATTTTTGACATGAAACGGATCGAAATAAGCATGGAGAAAACGAACGTCCTTGCATAAAATAAGCCTGAAAAGCATGAAACAGAACAATAAATCAGGCATACGGAAAAATCAAAACAGACATGGAGGGAATCGAAATGATCCGTTTGTTCGACACGCATGAGATTCGTCCGATCAAAGAATTGGAAGGGATGTGGGAGTTTCAACCCGTTAATCGGGTGGGAGAAATTCCGGCTGAAATGAATTACCGGTTACCCGTGCCCGGTTGTTGGGAGTCGCATCCGAAGTTCGGCACCTATCAAGGCATCGGCTTGTATCGTCGAACCATCCGAACCGAACGCCGAACGCATCTGCGTCTGGAATTCAAAGGCGTGAGTCATACGGCGGACGTTTATTTTGACGGAAAAAAGGTTGCTCACCATTACAATGCCTATACGGCGTTCGAAGCGATCATGGTCGATGTCGAACCGGGAGAGCATGAAATTCGTCTTTACGCGGACAACTCTTTCGGCGAGCAATCGGCGCTGCATGTCGAGAACGATTACTACACTTATGGTGGCCCGATCCGTCCGATTGCGTTGGAAGAGATTCCGGACGTACATATCGAACGAGTCGCCTTTTTCCCGGAATTCAAACAAGGGGTCTGGCGTGGACGCTGGCAGGCAAAGGTTCGCAATCTGGCCGCCGAGGCGCGCGAAGTCGAGCTGCTGCTCGGATTAGACGGGCTGAACGCGATCGGGGAAACGGTACGGATCGACGCACAATCCAGCGCAACCGTCGAGCGAACCGAAGCTTACGAGGCAGCAATGCCATGGAACCCGGAAAAGCCGAGTTTATACACGCTTCGGGTTCAACTGCGGCAAAACGAAGACGTCTTCGACGACTGGATCGACCGTGTCGGATTCCGCAGCGTTGATACCGAAGGCGGAGAGCTACGGGTCAACGGAAAGGCCGTCCTGCTAAAAGGCGTAAACCGCCACGAAGATCATGCGATTGCCGGCGCGGCTTTTTCCTTCCCTGATTTAGCGCGGGATATCGAGCTGATTGCAGACCTCGGCTGCAACTCCGTGCGAACCAGCCATTATCCGAACGACGAACGTTTCTTGGATCTGTGCGATGAAATGGGCATATTCGTCTGGGAAGAAAACCATGCGCGCGGCTTGACCGAAGAGCAGATGCGCAATCCGAATTTCAGAAAACAAAGCGAGGCCGTCACGAGGGAAATGGTGGAGCAGCACCGCAACCATCCGGCGATTATCATCTGGGCGATCCTGAACGAGTGCGCCAGCGATACGCCGTACGGCCGCACCGTATACGAGAGCGAGCTCTCGCTGATCCGCAGCCTCGATTCGACGCGCCCGAGATCGTTCGCCACGCATCATCGGAACCGCGATATCTGTCTGGACCTGGCCGATATCATCTCGTTCAATCTATATCCGCTCTGGTATACCGACGAAGATCCGGGCGAGCTGATGCGGCAGGCGAGAGGATGGGCGGACGAACTCGGCGGCGCGGGCAAACCGATGATCATCAGCGAATTCGGCGCGGACGCCTACTATGGGTTTCGCAGCCGCGATCGGGTAAAAGGTTCGGAAGAACGTCAGTGCGATATTTTGGAAGAAAATCTAAAAGCCTACCTCGCCGCGGACTCCCCGCTCTCCGGCGTCTATATCTGGCAGTTCAGCGATTGCCGCGTAACCGAAGCGACAGGATGGCTGCTTTCCCGAGGCTGCACGCGCAACAGCAAAGGGCTGGTCGACGGCTATCGCCGACCGAAGCTGGCTTACGACACCGTTCAAGCTTATTTCAAAGCAAAAACAACGGAAGAGAAGTCCACAGAGAAGCAGCGTGCATGATCGACAACGGCCTAGCGCCATGACCGCACTGCATCCGAGGTTTGAGGCGGCGAACCGTCGGTTCGATTCGCACGCAAACTTCGACCTCCTTTATCGAATAGAATTTTGGCAATAACAAAAGCGCGATCTCCAAGTCTCTGGGAATCGCGCTTTTAATCACCCCGGCGTAACGTCTTCCTCGTGGAACGTCACTCGATTTTTACCCGCCTTTTTCGACAAATACAAGCATTCGTCCGCGGTCTGAATCACTTCGGTCACGCTGTGATTGCGGCGCGTATAGAAGGCAACCCCGATGCTGCATCCGATCGACAATTGATTCATTTCCACGATAAACGGATTATTGATCAGCTTCAGCACTTCATTGGCCAGCTGCTCGGCTTCGGCATGAGCGTCGAGAAGCGTGCTGCGCATGATCAGCAAAAATTCATCCCCGCCGAGACGAACGGTGATGCCGTCCGGACGCGTAGTCGTTTGAAGACGCTGCGCAACCTTTTTCAACAAAACATCGCCGACTTGGTGGCCGAACGTATCGTTGATCTTTTTAAAACCGTCCAGATCCAGATACATCAAGGCCAGCGTCTCCGAAGCGGGGTCGAAGCCTTCGATCGTTTGCTCCAAATAACGCTCCAACGCCATGCGGTTCGGGAGTTCCGTAAGTTGATCGCGAAGCGCGGCGTTTTCCATGTGACCGAGCGCGTTTTCCGTGCGAAGCAAGGAATCAAGCAAACTGCGCAGAGCGCGCGACAGGCTCAGGATATCGTTGAAACCTCTCGTCTCCGGAATCTCCGGCGCGCCGCCTTGACGAATCCGATCCGCGGCACGGGTCAGCTTGCGAATCGGGCGGGAGATGAATTCTGCGGTCAATAGGCCGATGCCTGCAAACAGAACGGAAGCGAGTACGGCAGCTATGATGATGTCCTGCTGAATTTTATTGACCGGTGCAAAGGCGACGGACTCCGGTTGGCGAACAAGCACCGTCCAGCCGAGTCCCGGGTAATCGAGATAGCCGTCGCCGGAAGCGTAACCGGTCAAATAATTTTTTCCGTCCGGCCAACGTTCAAGCACCCAGGAGTTCAATCCGCCCTGTGCGCTGCCGACGCTGCCGAGATTGACCGGGCGACCTGCCCAGCCGTCCGGCCCGAGCAGCACCGTATTGTCTTGCTTGCTGACGATGAATAGCTCAAAATCTTTGTCGTGGTCGATTTGCGGCCCGAGGAGTGTCCGTTCGACTTCTTTCGCCCATTCCCAACTCAGATGCGCAGCCAGAACGCCGACGGTATCTCCCGCATCGTTTTTAACGGCGTAGCTGACATCGACGAATTGAAGAGGTTCGCCGCTCGGATTCGGGAGCAATTTGGCGAGAAGCACCGCTTCATGAACGTCTCCGGTGAAAAAGCCTTTGATGCCTTCCGTGAATACAGGGCGTTCCGCAATGTTGTTGCCGACCAAAATACCGTTCGTCGCCGCTAACACTTCTCCTTCGGCATTCGTGAATCCGATCCAGGAAAATGAGGAGAAGCTGGATTGCAATTGATCAAGCAGCACCTGAATAGCCGCTGGATCCGAAGTGTCTTTGAGCGGATCGAGTTCCGTCAATAACTTCACCTCGCTGGCGCGAGACCACATGAAATTATCCATTTTGTCCGACATCTGATAAGCCGTTCCGGCCAGGGAATCCCCGATTTCTTGCTCAATGGCAGCAGTGGAACGTTGGCTCATCAGAGAGCCTAGGGTCGCGCTAAGCAGAATAACGAATGCGACAAAGATCAGAGCCAGAAAAGTTCTTATTTTAATCATTCAACACCCTCCGCAAGCCATATACCAAATTCTTTACTACCTATATCGTGCGAAGGTGACCGAATATGAAGAGATTTTGAAGGATTTATCAGAAAATTCGACAAAAATTGCGTAAATCGTCGAAAAACATGTGTTAATCGGTACATATCAAGCAAAATGAGGCGAAAAGGCGCAAAAAAAGACGCTTCTCCGAAGATGGCGTCCGAGAACTTTAAAGTCGATATTGACGCATATAAAGAAAACTCAGGCCTTGGCCGGAGGCACGTTAACTTGGAAAAAGACGCCGAATTTATCGACCACCTGACCGTAAGCAGGACTGAAAAACGTTTCTTGCAAAGGCAGAACGATCTTGCTGTCGCCTTCGCACAGAGCGTCGAAAATCTCGCGTGCGCGCGCGGCGTCCTCGATGCCGATCGAGACGGTCACATTGTTGCCGATCTGATAAGGCATGCCCGGGTACGTGTCCGACAACATCAGCTGCTGCGAACCCGCGACTACCCGCACGTGCGTGATCCGCGATTTGACTTCTTCGGGCGCGGGGCCGTTCGGGCCGTCGGGCATATCGCCGAAAGTCATTTTGTCGACGACTTCGCCTCCGAGGGCATCGGCATAAAAGTCGGCAGCTTCTGCGGCATTGCCGTCCATCACCAGATAGGGAACCCATTGCATACTCATGATCGGTTCAGCTCCTTTTAATTGAAGTCATGCTTTCCGTTTCATTCTACAAATCGAACGCGTGTTTGTGAAGATTTATTTTTTGTTAACCAATTATCAGAAAAACTGATGAATGTCATAAAATGAATCGAATTGACCCCTTTTTGCCTGTATGATACCGTCAAGGTAGCAAAATAAATTCTGATCGAATAACTAGGAATTCAAATGATCGGCAGACCATCGAGACCATGAATCGATAAGAAGTAAGCCGTGCGAGGTGGACAAAACCATGGAATTGAACGTAACCAACAGCCCATTTAATCAACAGCAGACTGAACTGCTCAATCAACTTCTCCCTACCTTGAACGGCCATCAGCGAATCTGGTTGACCGGCTATCTGGCGGCTCAAGCCGCAGTCGGCGGGGAAGCGCAAGCTCCGGGCCAAGCTATCTCCCCTGCTGAAACTACCGTAGCTGTGATCCCGGCACAACCTGCCGCTCCGCGCGAAGTTACCATCCTGTTCGGTTCGCAGACCGGCAACGGCAGCGGACTCGCCAAGAAGCTGGCGAAGCGTCTGGACGAGCAGCACGTGAAGACGGAAGTGCTGTCGATGTCGGACTTCAAGCCCGCGAATCTGAAAAAGCTGGAAAATCTGCTGATCATCGTCAGCACGCACGGAGAAGGCGATCCGCCGGATAACGCGCTGGCTTTCCATGAGTTCATCAACAGCAAACGCGCACCGAAGCTGGACAGCCTGAACTATTCCGTGTTGGCGCTCGGCGATACCTCTTACGAATTCTTCTGCCAGACGGGCAAAGATTTCGATAGCCGATTGGCGGAACTGGGCGCTTCGCGCCTGGTTGACCGAGCGGATTGCGACGTGGACTTCGACGAGACCGCGGGCGAATGGATGAAGGCGGTAACGGAATCGCTGAGCGCGACTCCGGCCGCTGCGACGACCGCGGCGGAATCGGCGGCTCCGCTCAGTGCCGATCCCGAATCGGAATACTCGCGCAGCAACCCTTTCCGGGCTGAAGTGCTGGAGAATCTGAACTTGAACGGTCGGGGTTCCGCGCGGGAGACGCGCCACCTGGAGCTGTCGCTCGAAGGATCGGGACTGACCTACGAACCGGGCGACAGTCTCGGTGTTTACCCGGAAAATCATCCGCGTCTCGTGGACGAAATCATCGAAGAGATGGGATGGAATGCGGAAGAACAAGTGGCAACAGGCAAAAGCAGTACTGCCGCATTGCGGGAAGCGCTGCATCATTATTTCGAGATTACGGTATTGACCAAGCCGCTGATCGAACAAGTGGCAAAGCTGACGGACAACGAGCGGCTGTTGAAACTGGCTTCGCCGGAATCGGCCGAAGAGCTGCGCGCTTACCTTGGAGAGAACGATCTGCTGGACCTGATTCGCGACTTCAGCCTCAAGGGATTGAGCGCGGCGGAACTGACAAGCCTTTTGCGCAAAATTCCGGCCCGCTTGTACTCGATCGCCAGCAGCTCGAAAGCCACGCCGGACGAAGTGCATCTGACGGTGCGCACCGTGCGTTACGCTTGCGGCGGACGCGACCGTTACGGCGTCTGCTCCGTGCAGATGGCGGAACGGCTGGAGCCGGGCGACGCGCTTCCGGTATTCGTGCAGCATAACCCGAACTTCAAGCTGCCGGAGAACCCGGATACGCCGATCATCATGATCGGACCGGGTACGGGCGCGGCGCCTTTCCGCTCTTTCCTGGCCGAACGCGAAGAGACCGATGCGCGCGGCAAAACATGGATGTTCTACGGCGACCAGCATTTCGCGACGGACTTCCTGTACCAGACCGAGTGGCAGCGTTGGATCAAAGACGGCGTGCTCACAAAGATGGATGTCGCTTTTTCCCGCGATACGGCCGAGAAGGTGTACGTCCAACATCGCATGATGGAGAAAAGCCGAGAGTTGTACGAATGGATCAATAGCGGAGCCGCGGTGTACGTCTGCGGCGACGAGAAAAATATGGCTCACGACGTGCATGGAGCTTTGGAAACGATCATCGCGCAGGGCGGCGGCTTGAGTCCCGAACAGGCTTCGGAGTACCTCCTTCGCATGCAGCAGGAGAAGCGTTACCAACGCGACGTATATTAATTTCAAAGCACGGACATACGGACATATAGATGGAAAAGGGCCGTTGGAAAGCGAAAGGGGAAGCTTGATATGACGCAGCAAACCGAATGGAAAAAGTATCCGCCGCACGATCGGCCGCATAGCGATGTCGAAGATATTAAGCGCAACAGCGATTATTTGCGGGGCAGTCTCGTCGAGACGTTGAAAGATCCGTTGACCGGTTCGATTCCGGAAGACGATAACCGCCTGATGAAGCACCACGGCAGCTATATGCAGGATGACCGCGACTTGCGCAACGAACGCAGCAAGTCGAAGCTGGAGCCGGCTTACCAGTTCATGCTGCGCGTTCGCGCCTCCGGCGGCGTGGTCACGCCCGAGCAGTGGCTCATGATGGACAGCATCTCGCATAAATACGGCAATGAAACGATCCGCCTGACGACGCGCCAATCGTTCCAGCTTCACGGCGTGCTCAAGTGGAATTTGAAAAATACGATCCGCGAAGTCAACGACGCGCTGCTCAGCACGCTTGCGGCCTGCGGCGACGTTAACCGGAACGTGATGTGCAATCCGAATCCGTACCAATCCGAGGTGCATTCCGAAGTCTATGAATGGGCGGACAAAGTCAGCCGTCACCTCGATCCGCACACCCGTGCTTATCACGAGATCTGGCTGGACGAGGAAAAGGTCGTGGACAGCCGCGAGCAGGACCCGGAGCCTATTTATGGACCTGTATATCTGCCGCGCAAATTCAAGATCGGCATCGCCGTCCCGCCGTCCAACGACGTCGATGTGTTCTCGCAGGATCTGGGCTTGATCGCGATCGTGGAAAACGGCAAATTGGTCGGCTTCAACGTCACGGTAGGCGGCGGCATGGGCATGTCGCACGGCGATAACAAGACCTATCCGCAGCTCGGCAAGCTGATCGGCTTCATTACGCCGGAGCAGTCTATCGATCTGGCGGAAAAAGTCGTGACGATTCAGCGCGACTACGGCGACCGCGCGGTGCGCAAACACGCCCGCTTCAAATACACGATCGACGACCGCGGACTGGATTGGTTCGTGAACGAACTGCATACCCGCCTCGGCTGGGAACTTCAAGCGGCGCGCGACTTCAGCTTCGACCATAACGGCGACCGTTACGGTTGGATCAAAGGAAGCAACGGCAAATGGCATCAGACGCTGTTTATCCAAAACGGACGGATTGCCGACTTCGAGAACTATCCGCTGATGACGGGCTTGCGCGAGATCGCCAAGGTTCATGACGGCGACTTCCGCCTGACCGCGAACCAGAACTTGATCATCGGCAACGTCAGCAGTCAGAAAAAGCGCAAAATCGAAGCCCTGATCAAACAGTACAACTTGACGGACGGCGCGCATGATTCGGCTTTGCGCCGCAGTTCGATGGCCTGCGTGGCGCTTCCGACCTGCGGTCTGGCCATGGCCGAATCCGAACGCTATCTGCCGGGATTGATCGATAAGCTGGAGCCGATGCTGGAAGAAGCCGGCTTGCGCGAAAAAGAAATCGTGATCCGCATGACGGGCTGCCCGAACGGCTGCGCGCGTCCGATGCTGGCGGAATTGGCCTTTATCGGCAAAGGACCGGGCAAATACAATATGTATCTCGGCGGCGCGCATGACGGAGCGCGTTTGAACAAGCTGTACAAAGAAAATATCGGCGAAGAAGAGATCTTGTCTTCGCTCAAGCCGATTATCGGACGTTATGCGAAGGAACGCCTGGACGGCGAGCATTTCGGCGACTTTACGGTACGTTCGGGTTACGTGGAAGCCGTTCATGACGGACGGCAGTTCCACGCGTGATCGAACCAAGCCGACTCGATCGGAAATGATCCGGTCATGCCGGGCGATTTGAAGTCCGAAGCACTGGGAAAGACGAAAAGCAGGGCCGCCGCGCCGACTGCTTTTCGTCTTTTTTTGTCGATTCAACGTATCGAAATGCCGAACGCTCAACAAATCGCTTGTCTTTGTCGATTGTATGTCTCCGACGTCCGTTTTACGCTAAAAAGGCAAACGGCACCGATTCGGAGGCCGTCACTATTCGATAACGGAAAGAGGTCGTTCATATGGGAAATCAACAAATTGCAGACGGTTCGCACAAGACGATGAAAGCCGCGTTGTATCGCGAATACGGAGGTCCGGAGCAAGTCGTGGTAGAACGCGTTCCGATGCCGGTTCCCTCCGCCGGGGAAGTATTGGTTCGGATCGCGGGCAGCGGATTCAATATCGTGGACAATGTGCTGCGAGCCGGTTATATGAGCGGTCAATTTCCGCAAGTCTTCCCGTTCGTGCCCAACATCGAATTGTCCGGCACGGTCGCGGCGGTCGGTGAAGGCGTCACGCGCTGGAGCGCGGGCGACCGCGTGTATCAATCCAGAACGTTGATCCAAAGCGGAGGCGCGGCGGAATATGCGATCGCCGAAGCAGGCGGCTTGGCGGCGGCGCCGCAAACGCTGGATTTGGCCGACGCGGGCGGCGTGCCGCTGTGCGCGCTGACCGCTTGGCAAGCGCTGTTCGAACACGGAGCTCTGAAGGCCGGGCAGCGGGTGATGATTGTGGGGGCGTCAGGCAGCGTCGGGCATTACGCCGTTCAGTTTGCCCGGAATGCGGATGCTTGCGTGATCGGGATCTCGTCCGCTTCTTCTTCGGCACAGGTCAAAGAGCTGGGCGCGGACGCAGTGCTCGATTATGCGGAGGACGATTGGATGCGGACGATCGTCGAACCGCTGGACCTGATCGTCAACGTATCGCTGGCCGAGCCGGATCAGGTCAACGCTTGGCTGCCGCTGCTTCGCGAAGGCGGGGCGCTGATCAGTGCTTGGTCGCCTGTCGACGAAGAAACAGCCCGGCGCCACGGCGTCACGGGCAAACTGATCCATATGCACGGCGATGCCGGACAGTTGGCGGACATTACGCGGCTGATCGACGACGGCGTGGTGAAGATCCGCATCGACGAACGCATCGGATTGGACGGCTTGCGCGGCGTGCATGCGCGAAGCGCCGCAGGGAAGCTTCGCGGCAAAGTGCTGGTCATTCCCGCGGAAACCGGAGAGCACGTTTAGGCGCGAAGTCGAACGTCTAACGCAAAATACGCTGCATCGCCATCAATTCGTTGTAAATCAACGCCAACTCCTCGGCTGATTCGTTTTGCCCCCGTTCCAGCCAGGCTTCCGTGATGCCGAGCAGCAGCGAAGCGGTATAAGCCGAAAAATAATCGGGAGGAACGGAAGGGTGCCGCTCGAAAATACGACTGTTGTCCAGCTTTCTGTGAAAGCTTCGGATAACGGTCTTTTTGAGTTTCGCGGGAAAACCTGCTTCTCCTTTTTTGCCGGACAGAAGTTCGAACAGTTCGGCATGGCTGGCGAAATAAGCAAAGATCGCGGCGAATTGCGGATAAGGCTTTTTTTCCAAATGATAGCGGTAAGTCTCCCCGAAATCGATCGCCACAATCAGAACTTGACGGAATCCTTCTAACAACTCGTTTTGGATCTGTTCCATCAGGTCGTATTTGTCCGAAAAGTGCAAGTAAAACGTTCCGCGATTGATTCCCGCTTTTTCTACGATTTGGCGGACAGTCACTTTGCCGAAACCCGATTCTCGGACCGATGCGATAAACGTTTCGCGGATGGCTGCTCGGGTTCGATCGTTCATTTGTTGGTGGATGGACGGCATATTTCGCTCCTTTGACAGCCGGATTCTTTTCTCCATTTAAACATGAAACCCGAACGGTACAAACAGCGAAAAAGCAACTTTGCGAAAAAGCCGCCGGCTCGATGTTCTTTTTTTATCGGCTTCATGTCTTGAATTTGGGGTAATGGAAAAAATAGAGGGCTTTTTAACTTGCAACAAGAAAATTCTCGAAAAATGTTTGCTTGCTTTGTCGGCGGGTTATATATTACACAGGTTGACTTCTTGTATATACAAGGTTACAATTCTTTTAGAAACATACTTGTATATACATGAAGGGTATCATACGTTGGATTTATTTACGCTGCGGGTCAAACGCGCTCAACGTATCGAGGCTGTGGATATTCGCTGTCTGCGAACGGACTTCCGAAAAGTCTGCGGCCTCTGGGAATACCCGAAGGAGGTACGCAGATGGCAACCAAGAAGTCGAATAACCAAGCGGAATGGTGGCGCAGATCGGTCGTTTACCAAGTGTATCCGCGCAGCTTCAACGATACGACGGGGAGCGGAGTCGGCGATATTCGGGGACTTACGAAAAAGCTCGACTACCTCAAGGATCTCGGGACGGACATCGTCTGGCTGCAGCCGGTATACGATTCGCCGCAGAACGACAACGGCTACGACGTATCGGATTACCGTTCGATCGACCCGATGTACGGAACGATGCAGGACTTCGACGAATTGACGGCCGAATTGAAAGCTCGCGATATGCATCTGATGCTGGATATCGTGGTCAACCATTCGTCGACCGAGCATGTCTGGTTCCAAGAGTCGCGCAAGTCGAAGGATAACCCGTACCGGGATTACTACATCTGGCGCGACCCGGCTCCGGGCGGCGGCGTTCCGAACAACTGGCAGTCCAAGTTCGGAGGCTCGGCTTGGCAGTACGACGAAGCAACGGGGCAATACTTCCTGGCGCTGTTCGACAAAACGCAGGCCGATCTGAACTGGGAGAACGAGAAGGTTCGTCAGGAAGCCGCAGATCTCATGCGTTTTTGGGCAGACAAAGGCGTTGACGGTTTCCGAATGGACGTCATTAACCTGATTTCCAAAGACCAGGATTTCCCGGATGACGACGGCTCGATCATGACGGGAGACGGAAGACGGTATTACACGGACGGACCGAGGGTGCATGAATACATCAAAGAGTTATATGAGCGGGTATACGGTCCGTACGATCTGATCACCGTCGGAGAAATGTCGTCGACGACGCTTCAGCACTGCATTCGGTATTCGAATCCGGAAGAGCGGGAGTTCTCGATGACGTTCAATTTCCATCACCTGAAGGTCGATTATCCGGAGGGGAAAAAGTGGGAGCTGATGCCGTACGATTTCGAAGCTTTGAAAGGCTTGCTGTCCTCCTGGCAGATCGGGATGCACGAAGGCGGCGGCTGGAACGCGCTGTTCTGGAACAATCACGATCAGCCGCGCGCTTTGTCCCGTTTTGCCGACGACGGCCGCTGCCGGGTCGCGAGCGCCAAGATGCTGGCGACGACGCTGCACGGTCTGCAAGGCACTCCGTACGTTTTCCAGGGCGAGGAGATCGGCATGCCGAATCCGAATTGGAACGAGATTTCCGAATTCCGCGACATCGAGTCCAAAAACATGTACCGCATCATGGTCGAGATGGGCAAGACGCCGGAAGAAGCTTTCGAGATCATCGCCAAGCGTTCCCGCGACAACGCCCGTACGCCGATGCAGTGGAACTACGGCCCGCAAGCCGGTTTCACCGACGGTACGCCGTGGATCAAGGTTGACGAACGTTATCCCGAGATCAACGTCAAAATGCAGCGCGAAGATCCCGAATCGGTATTCAGCCACTACAAGAACCTGATCGCGCTGCGCAAGACCGAAGACGTGCTGACCGACGGGCGTTATATCCGGCTGGATGAGGCGCATCCGCAGGTATTCGCTTATGCGAGAATGAACGATCGCGACACGTTGATCGTCGTCTCGAATTTCACTTCGGAGGAAGCGATCTTTACGCTTCCGGAAGCGTATGCCGAATGGGGTCATTCCAAACTTGAGCTGTTGTCCGGCAACAGGCCGGAAGTACCGGTCTGGGGCGAGCAGCTCGAACTTGAATCGTACGCATCGTTCATGTGGATCATCCGGGGGTAAATCCCCCGGCATTTCATAACAAAGAATGGGGTTGGGAAAATGTCCGTAAAAAGAGAGGATGTCGAGAAGATCGTCCAGGCCATAGGCGGCAAGGACAATATCGAAGTCGCGACGCACTGCGTCACGCGGCTGCGCTTCTCGCTCGTGGATGAAAGCAAGGTCGATAAGCAGGCGTTGGACGATAACGAGCTGGCAAAAGGCTACTTTTCCACGCAAGGTCAGTTCCAGGTCATTATCGGTCCGGGCATCGTCGACAAAGCTTATGACGAATTGATAGCGATTACCGGAGGCCAACGCGCCACCAAAGACGACGTGAAATCGGCGGCGATCAAGCATAAGAGCCCGGTGCAGCAGTTTATCAAAACGCTGTCCGATATCTTTATCCCGCTGCTGCCGGCACTCGTTACCGCGGGTCTGCTGCTCGGTATCAATAACCTGCTCACCGGTAAAGACATCTTTTTCGCCGCCAAGTCGCTGGTGGAAGTTTATCCGCAATGGGCCGACTTCGCCGCAATCGTGAATACGATTGCAAGCACCGCGTTCACCTTCCTGCCTGCACTCGTCGGTTGGTCGGCGGCCACTAGGTTCGGAGGCAGTCCGCTGCTCGGCGTCGTGCTCGGTTTGATCCTGGTGAACCCGGGTCTGATGAGCGCTTACGATTATGCCGCGGCTCTCAATGAAGGAACGGTACCGACCTGGAACCTCTTCGGCCTACATATCAATGCGGTCGGCTACCAGGGACAAGTGCTGCCGATGCTCGTCGCGGCTTACGTATTGGTCGTGATCGAAAAATGGTTGAACCGAAAAGTTCCCGATTCGCTCAAACTGCTGGTGGTTGCTCCGGTCGCTCTGCTCGTTACGGGCTTTCTGGCCTTTGTCGTCATCGGTCCGGTCACGTTCACGCTCGGCAACTGGTTGACTGACGGAGTAGTATGGTTGTTCGATACCGTGCCTTGGCTCGGCGGTTTGCTCTATGGCGGTCTTTATGCTCCTCTCGTCATTACGGGGATGCACCACACGTTCCTTGCGGTCGATTTGCAGTTGATCAACTCCACCGGCGGCACGTTCCTATGGCCGATGCTGGCGTTGTCCAATATTGCGCAAGGCGCCGCGGCGCTGGCGATGATGTTCGTCATCCGCTCGCAAAAAATGAAAAGTTTATCGGCTACGACTTCCATTACAGCCTTCCTGGGCGTAACGGAGCCTGCGGTATTCGGGGTTAACGTCCGCTTCAAATATCCGCTGTTCATGGGCATGATCGGTTCCGCGATCGGCGGCGTGCTGCTGACCATGAACGACGTTCGCGCATTCGCGGTCGGCGTCGGCGGTCTGCCGGGCTTCCTGGCGGTTAATGTCGGCGATTGGAGCATCTTCTTCATCGGCATGGGCATCTGTCTGGTGCTTCCGTTCGTCGGTACGATCGTTTACGGCAAGATCGTGACCCGCAAGCAAGCCGCTGCCGGAGAGCCGGTAGACGAAGAGGACTTGGCGGAACGCGACGTGAAAACGGTAGAAAACGCGCAAAGCCCGATTCCGAACACCGGAAATACAGTTGTGTCCCATGCTTCGTCTTCGGCGAACACGGACTCTTCCCCTGCGGCAGCAGGAAGCTCGGATGCCGTTGACGTGCTTGAGCTGTCTGCTCCGATTCAAGGCAAAGCCGTTCTGCTTGAAAACGTGCCGGACCCTGCTTTTGCCGAAAAACAAATGGGCGAGGGCATCGCGATCGAACCGTCCGAAGGCCGGGTTGTCGCTCCGTTCGACGGTACCGTTGCTCATGTTATCGACAAAAGCAAACACGCCGTCATTTTAGAGCATGCGACCGGCGTACAGGTGCTGATCCACGTCGGAATCGATACGGTCGGCCTCAAAGGCAACGGCTTCAACGTTCACGTCGCGACGGGCGATGTGGTCAAAGAAGGACAACTGCTGCTCGAGTTCGATCAGGAGATTATCAAAGCCGGCGGATATGCGACGATTTCGCCGATCATCATTCCTGCAGGACAGGATATCGTCGAGAACGTCGAAGAGATTCCGGGCAACGCAACCGAAGGAAAAACGCCTGTGATCCGGGTTCACTTGAGCCGTGCGGGAGTCTAACGCAAGCTATCGCATGAAATCATCAGGTATAGCGTATGCGCTTGGCGAAACTCCCGGCGCATACGTCGTACGGGCGCAACGGGAAACATGACAAACTTCTTTGCTTTTTCACAAAATCCCCCGTAAAATGGGTCACGGTGATTAACGATGAACAAAAACATTTTCTCGCAAATTTATACCGATTATACGCAGCGGATCGAGACGGGCCTGCTCAAGACGGGAATCAAGCTCCCTTCGGAGAACGAGATTGCCGAAGAGTACGCCACGTCGAGAGAAACGGTGCGCAAGGCGCTCCATCTGTTGTCGCAAAACGGTTATATTCACAAGATTCGGGGCAAAGGTTCTTACGTGCTCGACATCAACCGCATGGAGTTTCCGATCTCGGGTCTCGTCAGCTTCAAGGAGTTATCCGAACGTCTGGGTCGCCCCGCGCGTACATTGGTGCACGAGACGATTCGGATTCCTTGTCCGCAAAACGTGGCGCGGCAGCTTCAGATTACCGAGCAGGAAGAGGTCTGGAAGGTCGTCCGGGCGCGGGAGATCGAAGAAGAGAAGGTCATTTTGGACAAAGATTATTTTCTTGCCTCGGTTATTCCCGCGTTGACTGCGGAGATCGCCGCCGATTCGATCTATGCGTATCTGGAAGGCGATTGTTCGCTCAAAATCGCGTATGCGAAAAAAGAGATTTCGGTGGAAAAAGTATCTGCCGAAGACAAACGGCTGCTCGACCTCGGCCGGGATACGCATATCGTCGTGGTGCGCAATTATGTCCATTTGGAAGACACGACGCTGTTCCAGTACACGGAGTCCCGGCATCGGCTGGATAAGTTTCAGTTCGTGGATTTCGCTCGTCGCGCGGTGGCGGAGGAGTAATGGGTTAGGGTACGACAAAAAAAGAAGCCCCGACATTTCGCATGATGCGAAGGTCGAGGGCTTCTTTAAGTCGTTGCATTATTCAGCTTCAAGTTCCTTGATCGCGTCTTTCAGCTTAGGGAACACGTCCAGCGCATTTTGATAGAACACGTGATGCCAGTATTTTTCCGGAATCAAATGCTTCACGAAACGAATATACGAATCGATCGGGATCAGCGGCCAGTCGGTTCCGAATACGAGGCGATCGTAACGCTCGGCGAACACGATCGCGCGTTTGAAATGATCGACGTAGGTCTGTTCGGTCAGCAGGCGGGTGATTTTGTTGTCGTCGCCCACGATCCAACCGGACAGGTCGGCGTACAGATTCGGGTTCTTTTCCAGCATCGCCGCAGTATCCATGACCCACGGATCGCCGAGATGACAGATCATGAACGTGATATCGCGGTGCGCGAGCAGCGCTTCTTCCATGGACAGGGGGTGCGAGTATTTCAACAGTCCGCGATCGGAATAAGTAAGACCGCCGTGGATCACGATCGGCAGCTTATATTTGGAAGCCAACGCGTAGACCGGATCATAGATCGGGTCGTTCACGGCAAAATGGTAATATCCCGCGTACAGCTTAATGCCCACCGTTTTAGGATGTTGAAGAGCTTTTTCCACAGCTTCTAATTGTCCCGGTTCATGCAGCGTGTGCGGGTTGATGCCCGCGCATTCGAACACGGTCTTGGGCAGCGTATCGAGCGTGCCGCCGCCCAGATCGAGTCCCATCGGGTTCGCAGCGGCATTGTCGGGGAATCCGCCGGGAACCGTCTCGGTTACGCCCATACCGACCGCAGCGATCACGCCGGCCCGACGGAATTCGTCAGCGAGACCTTCCGGCGTATAGCTGAGCAAAGCCACCTCGTCGGCGGTCTGATGGAAGCTTTCTATCTCGGAGTAGTGAATATGGGCATCGATGATTTTCATGCTTGCGGTTCCTCCTTTTCAAAACGAATGCGGCGCAGGTTCGATAATTCGTTGTCCTGCGGATCGAGATCGGTCAATACGTAGAAATAAGGACGAGTGAAGCTGACGCTGCCATCGCGTCCGTCGAACTTGTCGTTGTACATGATGCCGGACAGTTCGTTGACCAGGACGGCATACTGCTGCAAGGCTTCTTCTTCGCCGGGAATAACGAGCAGCTTTTCTTTGCGTTCATCAGAGGAGAGTCGAAGCACGCCTTCGAATTCCAGGTCGGTATCGTAACGTCCTGTTTTATACGCGATTCGGTCTCCGCGAGTATCGCTTACCTCGAATCTTCCGTCGCGCAGATCGGCCGAACTGGAGTAGTAAGCTCCTTTTTGCATGGCGGCATGCTCGATCGGTTTGCCGGAAAGCTGTTCGATCTTCGTCACGTAGGCCATTACCGGCGATCCTGGTCGAATCAGGAAGTATTGATGGTAGTTCAGGCCTTTGAGGGCTTCGCTTTGCTTGATGGCAACCGATATGCGAATACCCGACCAGACATTACCCAGGCTATCCGTCAACTCGTCGAATTCGGCCGTGATTTCTTCTTCCGACAGCGAACGGAGCGTGATGCCGGACGGAGCGCTGGCGATCCCGCCGAACCACGGATTCCAAAACGATTTCGGTCCGGCTTGAGGGAAGGAAGAATGCAACCATTCCCGCCCGTGATAATTCAGCGAATGCAGGGCGGGCCCGAATGCCGGAGAAACGCGAAGCGACAGAATGCCGTTTGTGATCTCATACGTATCGAGTCCTTCTACAGTCAATCGTCGGGTACGAATGGCTCCGATATCCGACGCCGGAGCAGGGAATACAAGCTGTCTGCGGCGGAAAGAGAAGGCGTCCATGTCGAAATTAAAAGTCGCGATGTCGCTTTCGTTGCGGTTGTCCAGTTCGAACTTTTCCGTAACTTCGCGCAATTTCAAGGCCGGATCGGCTTTCAACACCGAAGCTGCGATCGAACCGAGATCGGAAGACAGCTCAAGCGTACCGTTCAAACTGACGTCTTTGCGTTCGATCAACTTGGCCTCGAACCGTTCCGGCAGGAACGGGTTCTGGCCGTTCAACGAAGCAGCAAGATGATCGGTAGTTTGCGAAGCTCCGTGTTCCCGGCGGTTTTCAGCCGATAGCGGCCACGGATGGTGCGGTGACAGCGTGCTTTTGCCTAACGCGCGGGCGCGCAATTCTCTCCAGTCGTCGAAGGTTCCGACAAAGAGCTGAAGCGGGGCGGTAGATACCGACTCGCCGGCCGCAAGCGAACCGATCGCATGCTCGAACGCATAACGCCAGCCGTTTCGTACGGGGCGAAGCTCTTTCGGCCATACGACGCCGCACGCCGCGCTCGGCCAGCGGAAGAACATCCAGTTTTCCGTCAGTTTCTCGGGTCTCCAATATTCCCGATGGATCGCGTCCGCGCCGGTTCCCAGATCGACGAAGGTGCCGTCGTAAGGCAGTACGGCTTGCAGGAACGAGATCGGGAGCGCCAGCTTGAGTTTCAAGTCGTTCGCCAAAGCGTCTCCTTCGATTCGAAGCACGCGATGGAAAAGCTTCAATGATCCGTTCGGCGAAAGTTCGGCTACCACGGTCAGGCGAACGCCTTCGGGCTCCAGCCAATCGTAGTCCGCTTCCAACGTAATAAGCAGTCCCCGCTGTTCAAAACGGACATCGGTCGGTTTGCGTTCAATAAACCGATCGCTGAAAGGAGGTCCCAGTTTCGGCAGGTCAAACCAGAACGGCGCCTGCTTTTGTCCCGCGACGCGAATGCCTAATTGATTATTCGATTTGCTCAAATGAACGGTTGCCGATCCGCTGCCAGCGATCCATTCTTGGGAGGTTTCGCCCCAGAATGTACCGGAAGGCGAAACGAAATAGGCTTGAAGCTCTCCGCGTACCGTGAATGTTTCGTTGTTGTCCGCAACTGCGATATCTACATGCGAAGCTGCGATTCCCGGCTGCTGCACGTGCGCTTGCACGGCGGCTGAAGCCCGACCTCCGGCAGGCAGATGCAGGTTGAGTGTCGAAGGGCGGAAAGATACAGCCTCCGATTCGGGCAGTGCGACTTTAATTTCGACATCTTCGGCGAAGCGGCTTTCGAAGCCGATTTGAACTTCGCTTTCGCTGCCCGGCTCGAATAGGGTATCCGCTGCGACGGTCGTCAGTTTGATCGGGAATACAGGGGCTACACCGGTTTTGAATGAAGCTTTTTTTCCATTGATCGAAAGCTCCGCTTCTACGCCCGGATGCGTGCGCCATGCGCTTGGTTCTTCCGGCGTTTCGAGCAGCTCGAATGCGCCCGTTATTTCCTTGGTGCTGCCTGCTTCATCGAGAGCAACATGCTCGTCAAGAGCGAAGCGCACGCCTTTTCCGTCTCGGCCTGCGATGCGCACGTCCAGCGGCGCGCCGCTTTTGTTCGTGATGCGGTACGTTACGGGGTAGCTGCGCCCGAACGGCAAACGGTGGCGTTCGATCACCGCTTCGATCGAATAGTCGTCGTTTTCGATTTTCCGCAATCCGCGTCCTGTCCGTTCAAACTGCATGAGCAGGGCGCGGCCGTCTTTTTCCCATTGATAGGTAAAGAAATCGAAGCCGTTCTCTTGGTCGCCGTCAGGACGCAAAGACAGGTCCCGCGTGCCGTCCGCGTACCAATCGGCATATTCGAAAAATTCCGAGACGGCTTCGGTCGCGAGGACGCTCGGAATGAAATTCATCAGGTGCGTCGTGTCTTCGCGTTTTTCCCAGAAAAATCCGCACTTTTTATAAGCGGGAACCGCCTTGATATTGCCTGCCCAAGTGTACAGGTCAAGACGCGGCCAGCCCATCTCGATCGTGCGGCGTACGGCATTGAGGACCAGCATTTTTCCGACTTTGCGTCCGTGGTAATCCGGTCTTACGTTCAGCAGCGGAATATACATGGCGCCTTCGTCTTCCTGATAATACGAGAAGCTGCAAAAGCCGACGACCGTATCGCCGTCCAGCGCGAGAAAGGTCTGCAGGTCGCTGCTGCGCGCCCGTTTTTCAAGCATCTCTTCTTCGGTATGTACGTAAGCGTCCCCGCCCCAGCTGTCGCCGCTGAGATTCCACATCTCGGCTAGAGAAGCCGCGTGCTCGGGTTTGTATTCGACGATGCGCATGCTTTTCGTCTTGAAGGTATTCATGTCTTGCCTCCCTTGCCTGACTGACATCGGGCATAAATTGATTAAACAACTTAATTATAAGCGGAAACTGGATCGGATTCCAGAAAAGCCCGTTTTGTTCAACAGGAAATGAAATGACTGTAAAATCAAAAACGCCTGTCGACGTTTTATTGGCAAAAAGCACGGGTATGTGAAAGTAGAGACGAATGAGACAAGGAAATATGACTATCGACAGAAAGGGTGGATCGCATGGAGCATCGGAATGACCAATCGGGCGCCGGAAATCGCCGTTCCAAAGGAGGCAGCCGCTTCGGATATTTTTTGTCCAGCTTAATCGGACTCGTCGTCGGAGCTTTACTCGTGGCGTTGATTCTGCCGAGATTAGGATGGATGGACGGCGGCGGTTCGCCGGCCGCTTCCCGGCAGCCTCAAGCCGTTCAGGAACAGGCGGAGAGCGACACGGTCGGAACGGCGGAAGCGCCGAACGAAGAAACTGCCGATCCGGCTTCGTTGACGCTTGCCGAAGGCGCTGACGTGCCCGCGGTCGTGGAACGCGTCGGCAATGCCGTGGTAGGCATCACGAATATCCAAAGCCGGCAGCAAAACGGACTGTTCGGCATTCCGCAAAGCGCCGAAGACGTTCCGGCCGGCACGGGATCGGGCGTTATCTATAAAAAGGAAGGCGACTTGGCTTATATCGTGACCAATAATCACGTGGTCGCGGGCGCCAATCAACTCGAAATCACGTTGGCCGACGGCACGAACGTGCAAGGGAAACTGGCCGGAACCGATATTTGGACGGATCTGGCCGTCGTAACGATGGAGGCTTCCGCAGCAGACGCCGTGATCGAATTCGGGGATTCGTCTGCGCTGAAAGCCGGTCAACCGGTCATCGCGATCGGCAATCCGCTGGGACTTGAATTTGCCGGATCGGTCACGACCGGCGTCATTTCCGGGTTGGAGCGGATCGTTCCGGTCGACGTGAACGGAGACCAGCAGCCGGATTTCCAATCCGAAGCCATTCAGACGGACGCGGCAATCAATCCAGGCAACAGCGGCGGCGCGCTGCTCGATGCGACCGGCAAGTTGATCGGCATCAATTCGATGAAGATCAGCACCGAGACGGTCGAAGGCATCGGATTGGCGATCCCGATCGATTACGCGATCCCGATCATCGAACAGCTGGAGGCCAACGGCGAAGTCCATCGCGCGACGATGGGGGCGACGCTTGCCGATTTGGCTTCGATCCGTTCCGCGTACCGCGCCGAATTGGGATTGCCGCAAAATCTCGAATCGGGCGTTATCGTGGATCGCGTATTGGAAAACTCCGCAGCTTCGCGCGGAGGCCTGCGATCGCTTGACGTCATCACCGCCGCCGACGGTCAGCCGATCGAAAACACCCAGCAGCTCAGACAGTATCTGTTTACCGAAAAACAGGTCGGAGACGATTTGCGATTGACGATCTACCGCGACGGAAACGAGACGGAGCTGACATTGTCGTTGACCGACAATCTGCAAATTTAAACGATTCCGGGAGGGGGGACCTTCCCGGGATTTTTGCGTGACTTATTTTAGAGAGCGTTTACAGTTAGAGGATCGAGGAGTAAAATGAAGGCATAAAGCATTCATCTTCACGACAGAAAGAAGGAGAAGAGATGAAGGTACGCGACTTTATGATCAAAGATGTTCTTACGGTGAATCAGAATGCTCCTTTGTCCGAAGTGCTGCAACTTTTCGTAGCCAAACGGATCAACGGCGCACCGGTAGTGGACGCGGACGGGAAACTTACGGGCATGGTCAGCGACGGAGATATTTTGCGTTACATCAATCCTACTAGGCAGACGGTCTATGACATGTTCAGCTATGTATTCGTCAGCCCGCCGGAAGAGTTGGCCGAGGCGCTGGCGTACAAGGTGGAGACGCCGGCGAAGAAGATCATGAAGAAGAATGTGCAGTCCGTTTCTCCCGAGCAGGATTTGGAAGAAGCGCTGGGCATTCTGGCGAAACACCATTTCAAGAAGCTCCCTGTCGTCAATGAAAAAAAAGAAGTGGTCGGAGTCATCAGCCGCGGCGATTTGCTCAAGCAGATTGCCGGACGCCTGAACGAACTGAATGCGAAAACCGTCAGTCGCTAGGGCGTGTCTTCAAACCTCGAGGGAAGCAGATTTTGCCGATTTTTCGTTCTCGGCAAGGAACTTTTCCGCAGTCGTGCCGGGGCACGTCAAGGGGAAGTGACGCAGAAGAGGGCGAAAAGGCGGTAAAAGATGCACGTTGGCAGGTTTGAAGACATGCCCTAGGGCGATATCGTTCCTTATACCCGTTCTGGCCTGCCCGATCAGGGGCAAAAGGCCGAAACGGGTTTTCAGCGGTTTACACGGATTTTACACAGGCTTGACGCTTGCTTGGTATCCAAGTGGTACGATAGGCGCATAGAGATGCTCGAATTCCAACTTCAGCCTCGATTCCTAAGATATAAGGTGAACGAACATGAAACTTCCGCTATTAATGCCCTGGATGGCCGCGGCCTGGGGAGATCTTTTGGAAAGCATTCTTTCCTCGGCCCGGGCGTATGGAAGATCCAGGGAGCTGCACCGGATTGTTCAGGGCCGGAAGCTGTCCACGTTTTTCCAACCTATTCTGAACTTGCAGAGCGGAGAATGCCTCGGTTACGAAGTGTTGAATCGTCCGCCCGTCTCCGGCAGTTTTCCGAATACGGAGATGTTCTACGATTACATCGGACAAACAAACCGGGTCTTCGCGTTTGAACGTTACTGTCGGGAAACTTCGTTCGAACGTTTTGAAGCCGCCAGAAGAAGGGCTCGTCAGCCGGAGGATATTCAGGGGGATGTCGTATTTATCAATGTGCATCCGCTCGTGCTCACCGACTCGGCTTATCGGAGCGGAGAGACCGTGCGATTGTTGAAAAGGTACGGCCTGCCGCCGGAACGCGTAGTCTTCGAATTGACGGAAAAGCAAGCCGTAACGGATTACGCGGAATTTGAACGCGTGCTCTCGCATTATCGCGCACAAGGCTTCCGAATCGCCGTGGACGATGCCGGATCAGGTTACAGCAGCCTGAAAACCATCGTAAATTTAAAGCCGGAGTTCATCAAGCTCGACAAGTCGTTGATTCGGGACCTGCATGAGCACGAAGATCGGCGACGTATCGTGAAATTGCTTCAAGAATTCGCGCAAGGCTCGGGTACGTCGATTATTGCCGAAGGCATCGAAAGCCGCGCCGAAGCGGAATTTTTACGCGCGGAAGGAATTGAGTACGGGCAAGGTTACGCGCTCGGCCGCCCTGATGCCGAACTGAAGCCGGCCGCTTTTCCCGAAGAAGAACGAATGGCCGTTTGGACAGAGCCAGGCAAAAATCCGATTCCGAAAGCGGATATCAAGCCCAGGGGCCGCTTCGCCTGAAGCTGCTTTTGGGTCGTTTTTCCGAATAAAGAAAAGAGAGGGGACGCAGCGGTTGCTTACAAAAATCGGAGAGATTGCGGAAACGATTCCGGTCGTCGACGAACGCGCGAAGTGCGAAGCGGTAGATGACTTATTCAAACAAAACCCGAAGCTCGAAGGCTTGGCGATCGCCTGCGACGACGGGACGACGGCATTGATGATGCGAGTCCAGTTCTATCAGCAAATCGGTACAAGATACGGATTTACCCTGTTTATGAATCGTCCGGTCGGCGTCATGTCGAACTCTCGTCCGCTCATGGTGGACGAAGCCGAGTTGATCACGGATGTGAGTATTCAAGCGATGAATCGTCCGGAGCAAGAGCTGTATGATCTGGTACTGGTCAGCGGCGGAGGAAGCTTGCGCGGAGCGGTGAGCGTGCGGCATTTGCTGCTTTCCGTCGCCGATGTACGGACTCAAATCGCCACCTTCATGAACCCGCTGACCGGACTTCCCGGCAACCGGATCATCGAAGATCGCCTGAACCAGACGCTCGGCTTGGAAAAGTTCAGCGTGCTCTATATCGATCTCGATCAATTCAAGTCCTATAACGACGGTTACGGATTCAAACAAGGGGACCTGCTCCTTCAAGCGACAGCGAACATTCTAAGCGGGATTTTCGGTCAACAGGACGGCTTCTTCGGTCATATCGGCGGCGACGACTACGTGGCGATTCTGCATAGCCATGACTACGAAGAAGCATGCAGTCGCGCCGTCGACGAGTTCGAAAAGTTGAAACGCGACTTTTACCGCAGCGAAGACCTAATGCGTGGTTCCATAACCGGCGAAAACCGCTTCGGCAGCCGCGGACTCATCCCTCTCGTCTCCCTTTCTATCGCGGTCGTCACCAACCGAAGCCGCCGCTACGACACCATCGACGAAGTCGTCGAAGAATCCGCCCGCATCAAAAAACGCTGCAAATCCGTCCAAGGCAGCATCGTCTTCGCCGACGGCCAAACCGCAGCCCAGGTCGGTCTATAAACGCTCCATGGCTCTATGAACCTCCCCTCATGTGTTTTTGAGCTTCTATTATGTCGAACGAATAAAAAACGATACGTTTTAAAACGCTTCGACCAATCCCTTGCCTTTTTACCCTAAACAAGATCTTGTCCCAAGCGACCCGGCGGAGGGGGAAATTCAGTGAAAGACGCCTTTGAACCCGGAAAGATTCCTTGCTCAAATTTAATTCAACTTTCCGGGTGAGACAGCGTCTTGTGAAGCATTTCGAAGAAATGCACTTCGGAAGCATATGCTGGCAACTTCCCCCGCATCGCCACCACGCTCAAACAAATCCTCCCCGCCCGATTTGACCATGGAGCGGCTTTTTTTCGTTCTTTCGTTTTCTTTCGAATTTCTTTCGTTTTTCACCCTGCGTTCATTAAGAAGCCCGACGTACGATAAAAAGGCGAAGAGCGAATATCGCCTTGCCGAAGCTGCTTGATTCTCGAGTCTTCCGATTGCGCTTCCTGCCGTCAAAAGGCATAATCGAACAGGAAGGTTTTGGCGTTCGAGGGAATCATACATAAGCAAGCAAGAGGGATCGCGCGGAAGAAAGGAGTCTTTATGACGTATCGGATATTGGTAGTGGAAGACGACAAAGAAATTTTGGAGGGGGTATGCATCTACCTGCGCACGCAGGGATATGAAGTGCTGCAAGCGGCGGACGGCGTAGAGGGATTAGAGCAGCTGGAACGCGAAGAAGTCCATCTGGCCGTCGTCGATGTCATGATGCCGAGGATGGACGGAATCGCGATGACGATGCGTTTGCGGGAGAAGTATGATTTTCCGGTCATTTTCCTCAGCGCCAAGTCCGAAGAGATCGACAAAATCGCGGGGCTTAACATCGGCGGGGACGATTATGTCGCCAAGCCTTTTGCCCCGATGGAATTATTGGCCCGGGTGAACTCCCAGCTGCGGCGGTATTCGAGGTATCTGTCCGTGCTGTCTACGCGCGAAGCGAAAGCGGGTCATTATACGGTCGGCGGGTTGGAGTTGGACGAAGAAACCGTTACGGTTTGCGTGGACGATGTGCCGATCCGGCTTACGCCGTTGGAATTCAAAATACTGAACCTGCTGATCCGGCATCCGGGTCGCGTTTTCCCGGCGGAAGAGATTTATGAACGGGTATGGAACGACCGCGCCGTCTCGACCGAGACGATCATGGTGCATATCCGCAATATCCGCGAGAAAATCGAAATCAATCCTAAAGATCCGAAGTATTTGAAAGTCGTATGGGGGGTCGGGTATAAAATTGAAAAACAATAAAACGCCGCTGTCGGAAAAGCTGGAAGCCGAAACAAAAGCGTCCGAGCCGGAGAAAAAGACAAAAACGAAACCGAAAATGAAATTTCCTTCGGTGCGTCCTTGGCTCATTCGATCGGTCCTGCTCGGAATCGTCGTCGCGTTCGTGATCCTGCAGTATCCGTCCATGCAATACCGGGCAGCGGATTGGACGCGGCAAGAAACGTCCGATATTTCGCTGAACCTGAACGAGCCGAGAGACTGGATCGAATATATGCAAAAAGCCAACTACGTGCTGCCTTTTACGCTTGCGCAGCAAAATTGGCGAAAAGATCAAGCGGTCGGCGTCGTGCCCGCCGATATCCTGCTGCCGGGCGGTTGGAACACTTACAATCCTTATCCTTCGGGAGCGCCGATTCCCGAAAGCTTCAAAAATCGGTTCGATACGCTGGTTACGGGTTGGCAGTCCAAAATGATGGGCGGAGGCACCGCCTTATCGGATATGCAGTACATGGCGAAACATGAACCAACCGGACAGCAGCTCATTAACGGCTCCGACTGGTTAGGGGTTTTGGATACCGTTTACAATGCTGAATTGAAAACGAAGATGTCCGAAGATTACGCGTTTTATGCCGTAATTCGTTTTGATCGGAACGGAGCGATGAGCATACCCGTTTGGTATGGACTTCCGGACAGTTGGAAAGACCGGATGACGGTGAATCAACTGAACCGTCAAGATTTCGTATCGGGACTTGGCAGGGTCGAACCTGCCATGCAGCAACTTTCCGCAATCGAACCTTATATCAAGCGGATCGAAGCTCCGTCCGAATTCACGATGGTTTACGCGCTGCCGCGCGGTTCCCATTCTTCTTTATCGAGTCTCGATTCTTATCACGGTTATGCGATGGAGGAAGCCGGCTTCAGGCAGGTAGCGCTTTTGGCGCTGGGCTGCGCGATTCTGATCGGTTTGCTGCCGCTGGAGAGAAAGTTGCGCGCTCCGCGCAAAGACGGCCGGTTACTTGAAAGCCAAGAGGCGGACGCGCGCTTTTCAAACCTTGCCATGCCGCGCTTGCCTTTGGAGTTTTGGTTGTTCGGAGCCGTGCTCCCTGTCCTTTTCTATATCGAATTTGCCAGATATTCTTACGCGGCCGCAGAAGCTTTTCGATCGGCGGAAAGCATCGTTCCGATCACGCTGGCGATCTGCGCATGGATATGGACTTTGATTTTCTGGTGCGGATCGGCGTGGTTTTTGATGATGGCTTTGCGTCGAGGATTCGGATCGACGTTGGCGCAAGGGAGCTTATCGGTGCGCGGCTTTAACTGGCTGCATGCCTTCGACCCGGCTGACCGAAGCGACCGTTCGTTAATCAAGCTGACGGCAACGCATTTCTTGATGCTGGCCGCGATCGTGTCGTCGGCCGTATGGATATGGTTTTACGCGCTGATTCCGTTGGCTGTGTATTTGCTGGTTCTGCTTTATTTATTCAAAAAGCAAAAAGACCGGCTGCGTCAGGATTACGATCGTCTTTTCGATTCTGTCCGCGCTATGGCGCAAGGCGACCTAGGCATCGAAATCGACGGTCGCATGGGAATGTTCGATCCGATGAAGCAAGAACTGCAAAAAGTTCGCGAAGGCTTCAAGCATGCGGTCGACGAAGAAACGAAAAGCCAGCGAAGCAAAAGCGAACTGGTAACCAACGTCTCGCATGATTTGAAGACTCCTGTGACGGCGATCCTGACGTACGTCAATTTGCTCCAGCAGGCGGATCTCACGGAAGAAGACCGCAAGGCTTATATCGAGGTATTAAGCGGAAAGTCTCAACGCTTGAGCCGGCTGATCGAAGATTTGTTCGAGTATACCCGGGCATCCAGCGGCAATACGGAAATCGCGCCCGTCAGCGTTGATTTGGCGGAGCTGCTGAAGCAGGCGCATATTGAATTGGAAGACAAGTTAACTGAAGCAGGCGTTCAGTTGCGATTCCGTCTGCCGGATCACAAAGTGATTGTACCGTTGGACAGCGAAAAGGCGTTCCGCGTATTCGAAAATCTGTACCTGAACATCGCCAAATATGCAGCACCGGGATCCCGCGCCCATATCGAGTTGACGGAGCTGGAGCATGAAGTCGTCGTTTCGTTCAAAAACGTGTCCGCCGCCGAACTGGATTTCAAAGCCGACGAGATCACGGAACGTTTCGTTCGAGGCGATCGCTCCCGTCATACGGAAGGTTCGGGTCTGGGCCTTGCGATCGTAAAAAGCCTGGTCGAGCTGCAAGGCGGGACATTCGATCTTCAGCTTGACGGCGACTTGTTCAAAGCGGTCATTCGCTGGCCGATGCCGAAGCGCTCTTTAGAGACAGACGATGTTTCCGATTGATTTTTGATGAAAAAAACGCCCTTAAACAGGGCGTCAACGTGTCTAGAAAGTCCGACGAAACTGGAAGTGAGACGGCGGAGAGAGAAATTCAGTGAAGGAACGATAGTGATCGCCTTTGAAATTGAGAAAATTCTGCTAAAAATTTAATCCTTTTCTCAATTTCAACACGCGACCGGAACGAATTTTTCTCGGAGTCGGCTCGCTTCCTGCGTCGAGCTGACTTTTGCGCCAGCCTGACGCCCTTAAAACAGGGCGTTTTTTCATTCAAAACAAACAGCTCAAAGCGCTTCGCTCAAGCGTCGGTTCACCTGCTCGGCATCTTCGTCCGTCATCAGTCCGATCAACGTGAGCAGCATCTGCGACATCCACTTTTTCGGGTGCAGCAGCAGTTGAAGATGGAATTTCAAATCCGGATGTTCGAACGGAATGCTCGCAAGCGTTCCGCGCTGAATTTCTTCCTCGACCGCGATTTGCGGCAGCAAAGCGATGCCCAGGCCGTTCATGACGCAGTGCTTGATCGCCTCAAGGCTACCTAATTCGAACCCGATGCGGTAGCTGACTTCATGTTCGCGCAGAACCTTTTCGAAGGTGCTTCGGTACAGGCAGCTTCCTTCCGAGACGATCAGCTCGCAGCCGTTCAGATCGTTCAGGCGAATGGTTTCTTCGACCGTCAACGCATGGCCCGGCGGCGCGACCAGCACCAACGGTTCTTCGCGGATGACGATGCAGCGGAGCGAAGGGTCGGCAGGCTTGCGGTCGAGCAGCAGTGCCAGATCATATTCGCCTTCCTTGAGCTTGTTCACCAGATTGCTTTCGCTGTCGGGCAGCATTTGAATTCCGATTCCGGGATGCTTGAGCCGAAGCTTTTGCAGATACGGAGGCAGATAGTAGGCGGCGAGCGAATCGATGGTACCGATCGTGACGGCTCCGTCGAGCTGATTGCCGATCGCTTCTTTGGATTCGTCGTACAGCTCCAACATTTGCACGGCCAGCTTCAGCAGCGCCTCGCCGGGAGGGGTCAGGCGAAGCTGGCGGCCGAAGCGTTCGAACAACGCCACGCCGTATTCGCGTTCCAGCTTCTGCATCTGCATCGTTACGCTGGATTGGGCGTAGCCGAGCTCTTCGGCAGCCTTCGTGAAGCTTTGACGCCGAGCGACTTCCCGGAAGGTGCGGAGGTAAGTCAGTTCCATGAAACATGCTCCTTTTTGTCGAATCATCAAAAACTTTGATGTGATGTATCATTTATTATAGCTAACGCTGATCGATTTTTCCATGATACAGTAGAGCTAACAAAAGTCTGCTGGGAGGAAACCCAATGTTAACCGAACAACAGCTACATGGTATCTACGTGCCCGTCGTCACTCCGTTTTTGCCGGGAGGAGAGCTTGATTTGGAATCGTTCCACAAGCTGTCCGCGTCGCTTGTTTCGCAGGGGATCAACGGTTTGGTCGTGAACGGCACGACCGGCGAGTCGCCGACCGTAACCTGCGAGGAATTAAGCCTGCTGTCCGCCGCCGCCAAATCCGCGATCGGAGCCGCGAATGTTCCGCTCGTTCTCGGAACCGGTACGAACGATACCCGGTCCTCGGTCCAAAAGACAGAGCTTGCCGGCAAACTGGGTGCCGATGCCGTGTTGGCCGTTGTTCCCTACTACAATAAGCCTTCCCAGCAGGGGATCGTGGCGCATTTTCGCAAGATTGCCGAAGTCGGCCTTCCGGTCATCGCCTACGAGATTCCGGCTCGTACGGGCGTTCGGATGGAAACGGACACGGTACGGACGATTTTGGAGATCGACGGCATCACCGGGCTCAAAGACTGCTCGGGCAGCACCGAACTGATCGACGCTTTGCAAGCTTCCGGTCATCGCAAGCCGGTCCTGTGCGGCGACGATACCCGGCTGCTGGAATTCATGGAGGCGGGCGCGGCCGGAGGGATGCTTGTGTCGGCACATGTTTGCGCCGAAGATCTTTTGACGGTATACCGTCGTTTCCGCTCGGGAAGACCGGAAGAAGCGCGCACGGCGTTCGAAAAATTGATTCCGCTGATGAACTTGATGTTCGAAGAACCGAATCCGGCGCCGGTCAAGTGGCTGCTTGCGGAAGCGGGTCAGATCGCGCACGGCACGCTCCGGCTTCCGATGGTCGAGATCGGCGAAGAACTGCGCGGCAAACTGCGCGGGATCGGCGTATTGCCGGGAGACGCGTTGACTTTGTAAAAAAAGATATCGGCCGGAACGTTCGAACAGGGCGTCAAACTTTCATGGTTTCATGAAGGCTTGACGCCCTGTTTGCGGTGCGGAGGATTGAGCGAAAAGACGTACGTTTACAAATTTTCCATTGACAGGCGGGAGAGCCTGTCTTTATTCTTTGAATGCGGAAAGCGCTTACTTAATGCGCTCTCGGCGATTCCATACAGACGAGGATGAAAGAAAATGGCCAACAAGCAAGGATTCAATCCGTATCTTCCTTCTTGGGAGTATGTTCCCGACGGGGAGCCGTACGTTTTTGAAGGTCGCGTGTACGTCTACGGTTCGCACGACCGCTTCAACGGTCACGTATTTTGCTTGAACGATTACGTGTGCTGGTCGGCTCCGGAAAACGATTTGACCGATTGGCGCTGCGAAGGCGTGATTTATCGGAGTACCGACGACCCGCTCGATCCGGACGGAAAGATGTGTTTGTACGCTCCCGACGTCACGGTCGTTATTATCTGTATTACGTTTTGGACAAAGTGCCGGTCGTGTCGGTTGCGGTGAGCGATACGCCGGGAGGCCGGTATGCGTTTTACGGATACGTGCGGGATTCTGCCGGCATCCGGTTGGGCGAGCGGGAAGGAGACGAACCCCAATTCGACCCCGGCGTCCTAACGGAAGGAGATCGAACTTATCTGTATACCGGATTTTGTTCCGCGGGAGACAAGTCCAGGCACGGAGCGATGGCCACGGTACTCGGGACGGATATGCTGACGATTCTCGAAGAACCGAAATTCGTGCTGCCCAGCCAGCCTTACAGCGAAGGCAGCGGATTCGAAGGATACGAATTTTTCGAGGCGCCGTCTATCCGTAAACGGGGCGAAATCTATTATTTGATCTATTCGTCGATATCCATGCACGAATTGTGTTACGCCACCAGCTTGCATCCGACCCGCGATTTTACGTACGGCGGCGTAATCGTCAGCAACTGCGACCTGCATGTGGGAACTTACAAACCGGCGGACAAACCGATCTATTACGGCGGCAACAACCACGGCAGCCTGGTCGAAATCGACGGGCGTTGGCACGTCTTTTACCACCGTCATACGAACGGGACCGCCTTCTGCCGCCAAGGCTGCTTCGAGCCGGTGAAGTTCGACGGCGAAGGCCGCATTCCTCAGGTCGAGATCACGACCAGCGGTCCGAACGGCGGCCCGCTCGAAGGATGCGGCGAATATCCGGCTTATTTGGCCTGCCATCTGTTCCGCCGCGAAGACGCGATGTATACCGGCGGTTTCGGTCCGGAAGGCGCATGGATGGACGCCCGTTTTCCGAAAATCACGCAGGACGGCCGGGACGGGGACGAAGAGATCGGCTATATCGCCAACATGACCGAATCGTCGACGGCGGGATTCAAATATTTCCGCTGCGAAGACGTTCGCAAGGTCAAGATCAAGACCCGCGGCTACTGCCAAGGCGCATTCGGGGTGAAAACGTCTTGGGACGGCCCGGTTCTGGGAAGCATTCCCGTGCGGTCGACGAATGTGTGGGTCGAATCGGAAGCGGAGATCGCGATCCCGGACGGCGTGCAGGCATTGTACTTCGCCTACGTCGGCACCGGCGGTCCCAGTCTTGCTTCGTTCACGCTCGAATAAACGGAATTCCCGGCTCCTTTCCTTCGGGGAAGGAGCTTTTTTAACGGAAAAAGCCTTCGATGTTAAAAAATGATAACGCTTTCTTAAGAATGTCGGCTTATGTTGGGCCTTTTTCCGGTAGTAAGCTTGAGGCAAGGGAGGAGAGCGCATGAACTTGAATACGCAAGCTACCGGATCGGGCGTCGCCGAAAAATCGGGATCGCGGTTGTGGAAGCGCTTTAAGAAACAAGCAACATTGCATGTTTTCGTCGGAATGGGTATCGCGTTTTTGTTGGTTTTCGCATACACGCCGATGTTCGGCATCCTGATGGCGTTCAAGGATTATTCCATTTCGGACGGCATCCGGGGCATCTTCACCAGCGAATGGGTAGGATTTCGCCATTTCGACGAATTTTTTCGCGATTACCAGTTCGGCATGATCGTCAGAAACACCATCGCGCTCAGCCTGCTCAAAGTGCTGTTCACGTTTCCGGCTCCGATTCTGTTGGCCGTTCTGCTGAACGAAGTCAAAAACAACGGGTTCAAACGGGTCGTGCAAACGATCAGCTATTTGCCGCATTTCATTTCCTGGGTCGTGGTGGTGGGACTCGCTTTTTCGCTGCTGTCCACGGATATCGGCATGGTCAATAAGCTGCTGCTCGGACTCGGCGTGATCGACCGGCCTTTGGACATCCTGACGAATCCGAATTCGTTCTGGGGGTTGGCGGTCGGCAGCGCGGTATGGAAAGAGGTCGGTTGGTGGACGATTATTTTCCTGGCGGCCATTGCGGGAATCAATCCTTCGCTTTATGAAGCGGCGCAGATCGACGGGGCGGGCCGCCTCGCGCGCATCCGGCACATCACGCTGCCCGGCATGAAAGGAACGATCGTCGTCGTGCTGATTCTCACGATCGGCAGCATTCTGGGCGGCGGCATGGTCGGCTCCAATTTCGAACAAGCTTTCCTGTTCGGCAACAGCATCAACAACCCGACTTCGGAGATCGTGCAGACCTATGCGTTCAAAGTCGGGCTCAAGGACGGACGGTTTTCGTACGCGGCCGCCATCGACCTGATTCAATCCGTCATTTCGGTCATCTTGATTTTTTCCAGCAACTATATCGCCAAACGGAGCTCGGGCTCGAGCCTGTTCTAGAAAGGAGGAGAACCGTTGAACCTCGATCAAAAGCAAAAAGACCGCGTCATGGACACGTTCGTCAACGTCACGTTGTTCGTCATCATGCTGTCGATGCTGTATCCGTTTTATTACGTGCTGATCTTGTCCTTCAACAAAGGCACCGATTCCCTGCTCGGGAACGTCTATCTATGGCCGCGAAGTTTCACGTTGGAAAACTACGCCCAATTTCTGAACGACGCGGCATGGTACAAAGCGTTTCTGGTCACGGTGGCGCGAACGGTGCTCGGAACGGTATCGGGCGTGCTGTTCACCTGTTTGGTGGCCTACGGATTGTCGCATCGCGATTTGCTGTTCCATAAAGCCTATTTCACGATCATCATTTTCGCCATGTATTTCTCGGGCGGCTTGATTCCGTATTACGTGGTGCTGCGCTCGATCGGCCTGCTGAACTCGTTCGGGGTCTACATCGTGCCGTCGCTGCTGAATACCTTTTTCCTATTGATCGCGATCTCGTTTTTCCGGGACATTCCGGGCGAATTGAAAGAATCGGCCCATATCGACGGAGCGCGCGAGCTGGTGGTGTTTTACCGGATCGTCCTGCCGGTGTCGATGCCGCTGATCGCCACGATGGCGCTGTTCGTCGGAGTCGGTCAATGGAACTCCTGGCTCGATTCGGCGTATTTCGTCCAATCGGAAGAGCTGCGCACGCTGGCGTTCCGGATGATGGAAGTCATTAATCGGAGCAATGCCCCGATGGACGCGATCGCCGTGGCCAACAGCTCGTCCGCCGGCGTGACCAGTTACTCGCTTCAGGTCGCGGCCATGGTCATCTCCATCGCGCCGATCGTCTGCGTATACCCGTTTTTGCAAAAGTATTTTATACAGGGCATCATGCTCGGCTCGGTCAAAGGCTGACGTTCGAAACCCTGCGGGCAATTGCCGGACATTCGACGCGGTATGAAGATATTCGTTTTGATCCATCATGATGACGAAAACGGAGGGGTTTTGAAGATGAGCGCAAAAAAAAGCAAAAGGTTCTCGCTGTTGCCGGTAACGGGCTTGCTGGCGGTGTCACTGCTGTCCGCGTGCGGTTCGGGAGGCGGAGAAAGTCAAGGCGCTTCCGGAGACGCGCCGAAAGTCGAAGCCGATGCGAACGGAGTCAAGGAATTGTCGATCTTTATCGATGCGCCTTGGTACCCGGTAAGAGAATGGAAAGGTTCGGTCGCCGACGAAATCACCGAAAAAACGGGCATCAAGCTGAACGTGACGGTGGCGACGGACGACAAGCAGCTTCCGCTGATGATTTCGTCCGGCGACCTGCCCGACCTGGTATTCACGTATTCCAATATCGATCGCATGTCCGATTCCAAACTGTCTTATCCGTGGAACGAACTGATCGAACAATATGCGCCGGATTTCAAAATCGACAAGACCCGGATCGCGATCCATACGATGGACGACGGCAACTTCTACACGGTACGCAATTCGTTCGCGACCCAGGAAGAGATGGCCGAAAACAAATACGCGATCGGCAGCGACGGCAATCCGGGCATCGCGGTGCGCGAAGACATCATGGAAGAACTGGGCAGCCCCGCGATTCAATCTCCCGAGGACTTCATGAAGGTATTGGGCATGGCGAAGTCGAAGTATCCCGATATGGTTCCGCTGATCATGGACAAAGATTGGCTGGAGCAGTATTTCCTGCAGCAGTTCGGCGTAGAAGCGCTGCTGGACGGTTGGTACGAAAAAGACGGCAAAGTCGATTACGCGATCCGTCAGCCGGAAATGCTCGAGTTTTTCAAATTCATGAATGCGCTTTACCGAAACGGTTATATCTTGGGCGAGAACTTCGCGTACACCAACGACCAGATCGACGACCAGTACGCGACGAGCGGAAAAGCGTTCGCCCACAGCCATACGGTCAGCGTGGCGGACACGGACAATATCAAGCTTAAGAACAGCGGACAGTCCTATGCGTTCAAGATGCTGCCGAGCGCGCTTTCGGACCGGACGAAGATCGTCAGCACGGGACTCGGTTTCGCGGGAACGTTCATCACCAAGAAAAACAAAGATCCCGAAGCCTCCATCAAATTCCTGCAATACCTGGCGAGCGACGAAGGGAAAAAGCTGACGATGTTCGGCGTGGAAGGCGAGCATTGGACCTGGAACGACAAAGGTTATCCGAACCTGAAGTACGATCCGTCCGATTCCGATTTCATCAACGCCAACGGCATCAAATGGTGGTATCTGTACAACGACGGCGTCACGGAAGGACTGCAAGGCTATGTGGAAGGCACCCAGAAGACCAAAGCTTTAATGGAAAGAAAAGAAGTCACGGTCTACAAGCCGCAGCTCGGATTGATCCAGACCCAGCCCGATTCGCAGCAAAAAACGACCAAAACCAAAATCGACGAAATGATCAAAAACGAAAAGGTCAAAATTTATTTGGCCAAGTCGGAAGAAGAAGCGGTCGCGAATTACGAACAAATGATCAAAACGGCCGAATCGATGGGGCTGAACGAACTGGTCGATTGGGCGAACGGCATCTACCAAGAGAAAAAAGGCTTGTTCGAATAAAAGGAATCCGCCGGCAGGGAACGGTTCCCTGCCGGGTTTTCTCGATGGCGGGAGCGAAAGGCGCAGCGCCGCGGCAGGCCGAAACAAGGAGGAACGAAGCAACCCGTGAGCATCATGCGAAAAATCATTCTCGGCTACATGCTCCTTATTTTCATTCCGGTAATCGGTTTCGGCTATCTGTACTACGCGCAAACGTCCAAAAACCTGATCGATCAGTTCGTGGGCAGCCGGCAAAAAGTATTGGAGCAGGCCTACGCGAATCTGCGAACCGACTTCGCCCGCATTCAATCGGTGCACCGGATGATGCAGTACAATCCGTATTTGGTCGATTATCTCGACGGGGCGTACGACTACGAAGGAGACAGCGTCTATGCGTTCATTCGTTATATCCAGCCGGTGTATACGCAGTCTTATTTCGCCGACCCGGCCATCGAATCGTTATCCGTCTACAAAACGAAATCCGACGTGTTTACCATCACCGGGTATTTCGCGGATCTTTCGGCGCTCGATCCGCCGCTGCTTGCTCAAACGGAAGGCTTGAAAGCCGGAACGGGCGTCTGGCTGCGGCGGAACGCCGAAGGGGCTTTGCCGCAGCTCAACTATTATCAGTACCTGTATAACGCGCAGTTTACGGAACGGATCGGGCTGCTGGAACTGCGGACGAATCAAGAGTTGTTCAAGCGGTTTTACGAGGCCGCCGGGATCGAAGGGAAATGGCATGCGGCTTTGCTGACCGAACAAGGGGAACCGTGGGCGGGCGAAGCGTCGGCGGGCCTGGACGCGGCGATGCGGAAACGGTTGAGCGGCGGCGAACTTTTTTTCGTCGAACGCAGCACGATCGTCAATCAGGTGAAACTGGACGAACTCGGCGTGCGGCTGGTCGTGACGGGAACGGTCGACGAAGTTTTTCATTCCGTAAAAAAAAGGGAAACGGTACTGGTCGCCGTCATCGTCTCGCTGTTGATCGGGTTATCGGCGCTGTATTACGGTCTGGCTTCCACCATTACCAAGCGGATTTTGGCTTTGGCCGGACATATGCGTGCCCTGAAAGACGACAACCTGAGGCAGTACGCGATCGGATCGGACGCGCCGGGCGCGAGGGACGAGATCGGCTTTTTGACCGATACGTATAACGCGATGATCCAGCGGATGGACGAGTTGATCAACAACGTGCACCGCGCCGAACTGCGCAACAAAGAAGCCGCGTATAAAGTGCTTCAGGCGCAGATCAAGCCTCATTTTCTGTACAATACGCTGGAAACGATCCGCATGTTGGCCGAATCCAACGACGACCGCGAAGTGGCGGACATCTCGTACTGGTTCGGCAAACTGATGCGCTACAGCCTGTCTTCGGAAGGCGATCAGACCGTGCTGGCCCAGGAGATCGAGACGGTGGCTTTTTACCTGAATATTCACAAGATGCGCCTTCAGGACCGCCTGACTTACGAGATCGACGCGAAAATCGACGTGAGCCGCATCTTTTGTCCGCGCTTCATTCTTCAGCCTCTGGTCGAGAACAGCGTCGTTCACGGCGCGTCCGCCACGCTAAAGCCGGTGCATATCCGGATCGAAGCGGCGGAAGAGGAAGGCCGGACCGTCATTCGCGTCTCGGACAGCGGAAACGGGATTGCTCCGGACAAACTCAAAGCGCTGCGCGGCTGCCTGGCCGACCCGGAAGAGGAAGCGGCGGGACGTTCGCGCGACGGGGAGAAGAACGTCGGCCTTGTCAATGTCAGCGAGCGGGTCAAATCGTTTTTCGGCGCCGGGTCGGAATTGGTATTGGATAGTCGCGAAGGAGAAGGAACGAGCGTCACGATCCGGATTGCGAAAGGAGCGGAAGAATCGAGATGAAACTGTTGATCGTGGACGACGAACCGATTATTTTGCGCGGGTTGGTCAAAGTCATCCGGGATTCGGCGTCGCCGGGCAGCGACGTGCGTTCGGCCGGCAATGCTTACGAAGCTATCGAATTGATGAAAACGTACAGGCCCGACGTGACCGTAACCGATCTGCATATGCCGGAGCGCAGCGGTTTCGAATTGATGAAAGAAGCCAAAGAAGTCGGTTTGTGCGAACGGTTTATCGTATTGACGGGCCACGACGACTTTGAATACGTCCGGCAAGCGCTCCGGTACGGCGTGGTGGATTATCTGTTGAAACCGATCGACAAAATCGAAATGTCGGTGCTGCTGAGCAAAATCGAAGACCTGCTGCCTTCCGATGCCGATCAAGAAGGCAAGCAGCACGCCAAACGCATTTTGTCTTATACCAAAGCGAATTACATGAACGATCTTTCCCTCGATCATCTTGCCGACCTGATGAAGCTGCACCCGAGTTATATCAGCAGCCTGTTCAAAAAAGAAACCGGGGATACGTTCGTCAATTACTTGAACGCTTTCCGTATCAAAGAAGCCCAAAGCCTTTTGGAAACCCATCGGCATTTGTCGGTCAACGAGATCGGCCGCCGCGTCGGAATCGAAAACAAACATTACTTCAATAAAGTGTTTAAAAAGTACGCGGGCTTGACGCCCGGCGCTTACCGCGACAAAAAAAACGATGAGCGCTGCGGCGGTTAGCCGGGCAGCCGAACGCTTCGATTTTATTGCAAAGGGGTCTGACCGTTTTGAAATGGATCAATCATGTCAACGGACCGGAAGGCGTGGAACTGGAGACGACGGCGGGCAGGATGCATATCGGATTCCGTACGTCTTCCATTGCCCGAATCCGCTACACGCTGGAAGAGTCTTTCGGCAGCAAGCCTAGCTTGACCGTAATCGAGCGGCCCGCGATCGACGTTCGGTGGACCGTTTCCGAAGACGAGACAAAGCTTTTGATCTCGACGGGAGCGCTTACGATTCATGTCGACAAAGCCACCTGCTCGTTCCGGTACGCGAATGCCGACGGGGAATGGTTGGTTCGGGAACCCGACAAGGGAGGCAAAACGCTGGAACGCGTCGACCTATATCGCACGCGGTTCGATTCCGACTCTTCCGACACCCAAAACGATTACGGGGCCGACGGACTGCGGGCGAAAAGCGAAGGCGGACAATCGGTGTGGGACAGACACGCTTTCCGTACCCGTTTGGCGTTCGAATGGGAGGAAGGGGAAGCATTGTACGGGTTAGGTTCGCATGAAGAAGGGATGTTGAATCTGCGGGGCAAGCATCAATATTTGTATCAGCAAAACCTGAAAGCGGTCGTGCCGGTATTGCTTTCTTCGAAAGGTTACGGGATTTTGGTCGATTCCTGTTCGTCGATGAGCTTTCGCGACGACGAATTCGGCTCGTACATTCAGACCGACTTCGACGACGAAATGGAATTTTATTTCGTGTACGGGCCGGAATTCGACGAGATCGTGGCCGGAATCCGTTATCTGACGGGGGACGTTCCGATGCTGCCGAGATGGGCATACGGTTATATCCAGTCCAAAGAGCGTTACGTTTCGGCCGACGAACTGATCGAGATCGCGCGCGAATATCGGCAGCGCAAGCTTCCGTTGGACTGCGTCGTGCTCGATTGGCAGTCGTGGACCGGGAATCTCTGGGGACAAAAAACGCTCGATCCCGAACGTTTTCCCGATCCCGAAGCATTGGCGCGGAAGCTGCACGGGATGAACGTCAAATGGATGGTATCCGTATGGCCGATCATGAGCGAAGGCGGCGACAACCATCGCGAAATGGACGAAGGCGGATTTTTGCTGGGCAACCGCGCCACGTACGACGCGTTCGACCGCGAAGCGCGCGAACTTTATTGGAAGCAGGCCCGGGACGGCCTGTTCCGGCACGGAGTCGACGCCTGGTGGTGCGACTGCACCGAGCCGTTCGAAGCGGATTGGACGGGAGCCGTCAAACCCGATCCGGAACGACGAATGGCGATCAACACGGCCGAAAGCCGGCGGTATCTCGATCCGGAATACATCAATGCGTATTCGCTGCTGCACTCCCGGGGTCTGTACGAAGGGCAGCGCGCCGAACATTCCGGCAAACGGGTCGTCAATCTGACGCGCTCCGCTTATGCGGGCCAGCATCGGTACGCTACGGTCACTTGGTCGGGCGATACGTCGGCCACTTGGGACACGCTGCGCAAACAGATCGCGGACGGATTGAATTTCTGCATGACCGGCTCGCCGTATTGGACGATGGACATCGGGGCTTTTTTCGTCCGCGACAAGAAAGACCTCTGGTTCTGGAGCGGCGATTACGAAGACGGGACGGCCGACGCCGGTTACCGCGAGCTTTACGCGCGCTGGTTCCAGCTGGGGACGTTTCTCCCGATGTTCCGCGCGCACGGCACGGATACGCCTCGGGAAATCTGGCGTTTCGGTTCGACCGGCGAACCCGTTTACGATACGCTCGAGAAGTACCTCAAGCTTCGTTATCGGCTGATGCCGTATATCTATTCGCTTGCCGCAGCCGTCACGCATCGCGGCGATACGATGCTGCGCGCGCTGGCTTTCGATTACCGGACGGACCCTTTGGTCCATGAAATCTCGGATCAGTTCATGTTCGGACCGGCTTTTTTGGTCGCTCCCGTCACGCGTCCCATGTATAACGGACCGGGTTCGGTGCCGCTCGATGTCGCGGACAAAACGCGCGGCGTCTATCTGCCGCAAGGGGTCTGGTACGATTACTGGAACGACGACGCGATCGAAGGCGGCAAACGAATCACGGCCCTGGCGGATTTGGAGACGATGCCGCTTTACGTTCGGGCCGGCTCGATCGTTCCTCACGGACCGGACAGGCAATACGCGGACGAGCCGTCGGAGAAGCCGCTCCGACTGAAAGTGTATCCCGGCGCGGATGGCGCATTTACGCTGTACGACGATTCCGGGGACACTTACGATTACGAAAAGGGGGCGTATGCGGAGATCGAACTGCTGTGGTCCGAATCGCACCGCCTGCTGACGCTCGGACAACGCCGGGGCGCTTACGAAGGCATGGAGGACACGCGGTTGTTTACCGTCGAGATCGCGGGCGTAGCGGGAACGAGAACCGTGCACTATGAAGGGAACGTTTTGGAAGTCCGTTTTTGAGCGGAATCGAGGACATGTCGTTTCGATATTATGCGGCATGTTGAGATGACGCGCCATCATGACTGAAGGAGGGAAGGACCTTGACGAACGCAGCATCCGAACACGGCGCCGGGAGATCGAAGGGTCGCCGTTTGTGGTACAAGCAGCCTGCGGCGATCTGGAACGAGGCGCTGCCGATCGGCAACGGCAGGTTGGGCGCCATGATTTTCGGCAGGATCGCCCAAGAAAAAATTCAGCTTAACGAAGATTCCGTCTGGTACGGAGGACCGCGTGATCGCAACAACGAAGACGCTTTGCCTCGTTTGCCTGAAGTCCGCCGTTTGATTTTGGCCGGCAGGCTCAAGGAAGCCGAGGAATTGGCGGCCATGTCCATGGCCGGATTGCCGGAAGCCCAACGGCATTATCTGCCGCTGGGCGATCTGCTGCTGTTTTTCGACGGGCACCGCGAGCCGACCGAAGATTACCGCAGGGAGTTGGATCTGGAGAACGGAATCAGCCGCGTGCGTTACCGAATCGGCGGCAAAGAATACGAACGCGAGCTGTTCGCGAGTTACCCCGATCAAGCGATCGTCATTCGCGTGTCGACCGCGCATCCCGACGGGATCAAGCTCAAAGCCAGGTTCGATCGCGGAGCTTGGCGATATATGGAGAAAACGGAGAAGTGGCGCAATGACGGAATCGCGATGCGTGGAAACTGCGGAGGCGAAGAAGGGAATACGTTCGCGGCGGTATTGAGAGCGGTCCCGGAAGGCGGAACCTGCCGAACGATCGGCGAATATTTGTGCGCGGAGGGAATGCGCTCGGTTACGCTGCTGCTCGCCGCCGGAACGGATTTTCGGCATCCCGAACCTGAAACGGACGCTAAAAGCCGCTTGGAGCGTCTGGCGCGAATACCGTTTTCCGAACTTCGGGAACGGCATACCGCCGATTACCGGAAGCTGTACGAGCGGGTGGAATTGGAACTGTCCCGCGATCCTGCGCGAAACGAACAACCGACCGACGAACGGCTGAAGGGTTTCGCGGCAGGAGCGGACGATCACGGGCTTATCGCCGATTATTTTCAATACGGCCGATACTTGCTGATATCGTCCAGCCGTCCCGGTTCGCTGCCCGCGAATCTGCAAGGGATCTGGAACGACAGCTTCATGCCGCCTTGGGACAGCAAATTCACGATCAATATCAATACGCAAATGAATTACTGGCATGCGGAGACCTGCAATCTTGCGGAATGCCATGAGCCGCTGTTCGATCTGATCGAACGGATGCGCGAACCGGGACGCGCAACGGCCAGGGTCATGTACGGATGCGAAGGATTCGCGGCGCATCACAATACCGATATTTGGGCGGATACCGCTCCGCAGGACACGTATCTGTCGGCTTCCTTCTGGCCGCTCGGTGCCGCTTGGTTATGCCTGCATCTTTGGGAACATTACCGGTTCGGCGGGGATCGGCGTTTTCTGGAATCCCGTTACGGAACGATGAAAGAAGCGGCCCGTTTCCTCCTCGACTATTTGATCGAAGACGAACAGGGCCGCCTGATTACGTGTCCGTCCGTTTCCCCGGAAAACGCGTATATCTTGCCGGGAGGCGAGTCCGGCGTACTCTGCGCGGGAGCCAGCATGGATTTTCAAATTATCGAAGCGTTGTTCGAAGCCTGCATCGAAGCGTCGGACATGCTCGGAGACGATAAGGATTTTAGCGCCGAGCTATCCGAAGCGTTGACGCGAATGCCCGGCCCGAAGATCGGCAGGCACGGACAGATTCAGGAATGGATGGAAGATTACGAAGAAGCCGAACCGGGACACCGCCATATTTCGCACTTGTTCGCTTTGTATCCGGGAGATTCCGTCCATCCCGAGCGAACGCCCGATCTGGCCGCGGCCGCCCGAACGACGTTGGAACGCCGATTGGCGGCCGGCGGCGGGCATACGGGCTGGAGCCGGGCATGGATCATCAACTTTTGGGCCAGGCTTCGCGACGGGCAAAACGCGTACGCGAACGTACGGGCGCTGCTCGAGAAGTCGACGCTGCCCAATTTGTTCGACAATCATCCGCCTTTCCAGATCGACGGCAATTTCGGCGGCACGGCGGGCATCGCAGAAATGCTGCTGCAAAGTCATGCCGGCATGATCGAACTGCTTCCGGCTTTGCCCGCGGAATGGAGCGACGGACGGGTGACGGGACTGCGGGCCAGAGGCGGCTGCACGATCGGGATGGCCTGGTCGGACTCCAGACTGACGAGCGTAACGGTGAGCTGCTCGTCCGAAGGTTCCTTCCGCCTGATCGGTCCGGGCCTTGAACCCGTCGAGTGCGCCGGAACGGCGGGCGTCACCTACAGATTCGGAGACGCCTGAGACCGATCCGGCGATCGCAAGCCGCTAGGTTTTTCGTTTGCCGCGTCCGGCTCCGCCTGTCAGCCAACGGCCGCCGGGCAAACGCGACAGACCCGCGCAGAGCAGCAGGGCGGTCGAAGCAACGATCAAAGCCGTCAGCACCGAGACAAGCAGATGCCAGCCGGGGAACAGCCAATCGCGGGTGATTACGGCAATTCCGGTCAGCAGCATCGCATGGCTCAAATACGCGCCGAACGAATATTTGCCGCAGAGGGCGAGCAGTTTTTTCCACCACCCTCCTTGTTTTTGCAGCAGAAGCACCCAGCCGTACAACATCAGGATCTGAACGGTGACGGCGACGAAGCTGCTCGGCTTGAGGTAGGTGGAGTAGTTGAGATTGATCTGCTCGCCCGAGCTGCGCAGCATGTCGAGGTTCATCCACAGGTACATTCCGATAAAAGCAAGCGTGCTCCACGGCAGCATTTTAAGCACGAATGCGCGCCATTTTTCCAGATAAGTCCCGCAAATGCCGCCGAGCACGAAGTAGAAAGCGTAATAAGGGAACTCGTAGGTCCGGTAATCGAGCAGCGTTTTCCAAAGTCCCGACGTCTGCCATTCCGGCATCCGATAGTAGGAAAGGTACATAAGCCAGCCGTAGGCGATCGCCAGCAGCACAATCAACAACCCGATTCTTCCGAATTTCGCGCGCTCGTCATTTCCGGACCCGGTCCATCGGCCGATACCGGAAGCGGCGGAGCGAAAAAGCGGAAAGAACAGATAGAATTGGAAGATCATCACGACAAACCACAGATGATAGCCGTAAGTGGGCGCGATAAATTGTTGGAGAAAAGCAGGCCAGTCGCCCGATGCGAACAGCGGTTGTTTGGACAATATTTTGGTCAATATCCAATACAGCACGGTCCAAAAAGCGAACGGGACATAGATATCCCCGATTCTTTTGGTTAACACCGGAGCGTAACGCCGATCGTTCCGTCCATACTGATAAAAAAGGATCGCCCCGGCGAGAAAAACGAACGTTAGCGTGCCGTAGCGAATCAAATGATACAGCATCGCGATCGCCGCGGCGTCGGGATACAGGATATCGGCGCGATATATGAATTCTCCCAGACTATGCTGCATCACGATAGCAAAAAACGACAAGCCGCGCAGCAAGCCCCACTCGTCCACCCGTTGAAGGGAAGCGCGCGGAGACTTTTGGACGGCCGCCCCGGTAAGTTGAGACATAACGAAATAACTCCTTCCGCAGCGTTTCTTCATTTATAATAAATCAGTAGGCGGGTTTCAGAACCAAGCCGGCTACAATTATAAACGAAAAAGGAGAACAAGTTAAACATGAATTCGATCGACTTTGCGAAAAAACCGGTATTGACCGGAGAAAAGGTACTGCTGCGCCCGTTCGAAGCGGCAGACGGCGAACGGATGCTGGACATTTTGTCGGAGGTCGACGTCCAGCGATTGACCGGATCCGTACATAACGACGAGGAAGCGCGACGTGCGCGTACTGCGGAACAGGAGCAGCAGATCAAGGATTGGTATGCGGGCCGCAGCGCGCAGACCGATCGGCTGGATCTGGCTATCGTGGATCAAGGCAGCGGAACGGTGGTCGGCGAAGCCGTGTTCAACGAGTACGAAGAATATTCGGGCAATGTCAGCTTTCGGATATTGATCGGCTCGGACGGGCAAGGAAAAGGATTGGGAACGGAAGCGATCGGGTTGTTTTTGCAATACGGGTTCGAGACGTTGGGTCTGCACCGCGTATGGCTGGAAGTGTACGGCTTCAATCCGAGAGCCGAACGCGTCTATATCAAAAGCGGATTCGTGCTCGAAGGCGTGAAGCGCGAAGACTTCCGTTATGAAGGCGAGTATATCGATACGAAAGTGTACGGGATGCTGCGCTCGGATTATGTCCGGAGCACCGGGAAATGAAGTTATGAAAAAGCCGCTGGCTTCGTCCCAAGACGATAACAGCGGCTTTTTCTGTGATCGGGATATAAAAAATTTCGACTGCGTTTCTTATGCTCCGGTTCCGCTCTCCGCTTCCACTGCGCGTACGCGCTCCGCGGAACGGCGAGAACGTCCGGGAATTCTCGGCGGACGCGGAATGGAACGGGCGGGTGCTTGTTTCATCCCCGATACCAGCACGCCGCCCAGAATCAGCAGAGCGCCGACGTAACCTTGAATGCCCAGTATTTCGCCCAGGAAAACGAATCCGAACAACCCGGCGAAGACCGGCTCCAGCGAAAACAATACGCCGATTCGTTCGGGTGTTGTATATTTTTGCGCAACCGTCTGCATGATGAAGCCGAATGCGCTGCAAATGACGGCAAGCCCGATGACCGAAGTCCACTGGGAAGCGCCTTGCGGAATCGTCGGCGTTTCGAACAGGAAGCCGAAAACCAGGCCGAATAATCCGATGAATCCGATCTGAAGCACGCCGAGGGTCAGTCCGTCGGAACGTTTCGTAAAGCGGTTGGTCATCAGGATATGTACCGCGTACACGAAAGCCCCCAGCAGGCACAGCAGCGATCCGCTCTCGAAAGATAACGAGTGCCGGAGCGTCAGCATGGCGATTCCGCCCATCGTCAGCACGATTCCGCCGGTCATGGCGAGGCTTGGTTTGCGTTTGGTGATCGCAAACTGAAGAATCGGCACGAATACGACCATGGCGCTGGTTAAAAATCCGGCCGTCGAAGCGGTTGTTGTCTTCAGGCCCGTAATCAGCAGGCTCAACATGATAAACATGACGAAGCCGAGCAGGGCGCTTTGCCCGACGGTCTTCAAATCAGCCAAGCGAACGCGCCGCCAGAATAACGGGAGCGTCAGCGCGAAGGCCAGCAAAAATCGCCAAGCGAGCAGGGTAAAAGGTTCCATGCCCTCCATTCCCATTTTCATCAATAAATAGGACGAGCCCCAGCCCGCCGAAACCAGCGCGATCGCGATATCGGCTGTTCTTTTCGTCATGCGCAGTTCCATTTTTCTTGTCATCCTCTTTCGGTCGTAAGGTCGATGCAAAAGCTGCATAAAAATCCGTTGCAATTTCGCCTTTCCCAGTATAAGTTGGAGAAAAGCATGAGAAAAGCGAATGTTTTTCATGCTTAACATGAACAATTTTAATGATGGAAAGAGGCGCAAGATGTCCACCCACAGATACGAAGCTTTTCTCAAAACGCTCGAGACCGGCAGCTTGACCAAAGCCGCGGCCGCGCTGGGATATACCCAATCGAGCATCAGCCATATGTTGAACGCGATGGAGAAGGAATGGCGTCTGACGCTGCTGATCCGCGACCGTTCCGGCATCCGTCTCACCTCCGACGGACAGCGTCTGCTTCCCTATATTCGCAACATGGTACAGGCGCATCGGGAGCTGATCGACGAGACGGCGAACCTGCGAGGGCTGCGTTCCGGATTGATCCGTCTAGCCACCTTTACCAGCGCCGCCGTGAATTGGCTTCCGGGGCTGATCCAGACGTTTCAACAGGAGCATCCGGGCGTTGATTTCGAGCTGCTGCACGGGCATTACACGGATATCGAGAATTGGCTGGACACGGGGCAGGCCGACTGCGGCTTCCAGCGCCTGCCTGTTCGATCGGATTTCGAAAGCCGCTTTCTGGCGCAGGATCGGCTGCTCGTCATTTTGCCGGAAAATCATCCGCTGGCGGGCGAAGAACGTTTTCCGATCGAAGCGCTCGGCGACGAATCGTTTCTTCTTTTGGAAGAAGGAACGGTCAACGAGATCACGGAAATTTTCAATCTGCACGGCATTCATCCCAAAGTGCGTTTTACCGCAAGGGACGACTACGCCATTATTTCGATGGTCGAGAGCGGGCTCGGAATCAGCATTTTGCCGGAGCTGGTATTGAACCGCACCCCTTACCGCGTCGTGCAAAAAGAACTCAGCATCCCGGCTTACCGCAAGCTCGGCATTTGTCTCAAAAGCAGCGAACACGCGTCGCCGGCGCTGCGCAAATTTCTGGAACACGTCGCCGACTATCCGTCATTCCGTCAGGCCGAAGCGACAAAGTAAGGTCTTTTTTCGGAAAAGGAGGAACCCGGGGCAGGCAGGGCGAAATGGTTAAATTGAAAGAGTTCCAACAAATCTATCCGCTCAAACGGGAGGTCGCTCATGCCTGTATTCGAAACGCGAGGCAATCACTTTTATTACGAAAACGAACCGATTACTTTACGCTCCGGCGCTATCCATTATTTCCGTGTCGTGCCTGAATATTGGGAAGATCGCCTGCGCAAACTGATGGCGGTCGGTTTTAATACAGTCGAGACGTATGTCGCTTGGAACGTGCACGAGCCGAAAGAAGGCACGTTCGTGTTCGACGGCATCGCCGATCTGGAAGCGTTCGTCAAGTTGGCCGGATCGCTCGGTCTGCATGTCATCGTTCGTCCGAGTCCGTATATTTGCGCGGAATGGGAATTCGGCGGACTGCCGGCCTGGCTGCTGGAAAACGGCGATATCCGCCTGCGCGTTTCCGATCCCGCCTTTTTGGAAAAGGTAGACGCTTACTTCGACGAGCTGCTGCCGAGGCTCGTTCCGCTGCTGTCGACGAACGGCGGCCCGATCATCGCCATGCAGATCGAAAACGAATACGGAAGCTACGGCGCGGATCACGCGTATCTGGAATATTTGCGTGACGGGATGATTCGCCGCGGCATCGACGTGCTGTTATTCACGTCCGACGGTCCGGAGACGGCCATGCTTCGCGCCGGATCGGTCGAAGGCATACTGGCGACGGTCAACTTCGGTTCGAGAACGCGGCAAGCCTTCGAGATTTTGCGCAAGCATCAGCCGGAAGGCCCGTTGATGGTCATGGAATTCTGGGACGGCTGGTTCGACCGTTGGTTGGCACCGCACAACACGCGCCCGTCTTCGGAAATCGTGACGGAGCTTGAACAGATGCTGGAGCTGGAAGCGTCGTTCAATTTCTATATGTTCCACGGCGGCACGAACTTCGGCTTCATGAACGGAGCCAACCACGTGAACTACTACGAGCCTACGGTCAACAGCTACGACTACAACGCGATCTTGAGCGAGGACGGGGAACCGACCGAGACTTATTTCGCCGTGCGCAAGCTGCTTGGCGAACGTCTCGGCTTGACGCCGCCCGAGCTGCCGGCTCCTTTGCCGAAAAAAGCGTACGGACGCGTGGAGCTGACCCAATCGGCGGCCCTGTTCGAAAGCGCCGATGCGCTGTCCGGCGGAGCGATTCGAAGCGTGTGCCCGGAACCGATGGAAAAAGTCGGACAAGCTTACGGCTTCATCATGTACACGACAACGATCGGAGACGAGCATCACGGCGGCAATCTGATCCTGCAAGAAGTGCGCGACCGGGCATTGGTATTCGCGGACGGCCGGCAGATCGGCCTGGTCAACCGCTGGGAACCGCAGCCGGGCATCAAGCTGAACGTGCCGGCCGAAACCCGCGTCCGTCTCGATATTCTGGTCGAAAACATGGGCCGCATCAATTACGGTCCGCTGATGCGCGACCGCAAAGGCATTACCGAAGGCATCCGCGTCGGCAACCAATTCCTGCACGACTGGGAAATCCGCCCGCTGCCGCTGAGCGATCTGTCGTCTTTGGAATTTGCTCCTTTAGCACAAGAAGGACAGCCGGCAGAGCACCGATCGAAAACCAGAACCGGCGACGAATACTCGGCGGAAGGCTGGGGAGAAACCTCCGATGCACAACCTGCCTTTTACCGCGGAACATTCAACGCTGACGACACGGCCGACACCTTCATCCGCACCGACGGCTGGGGCAAAGGCGTCGTCTGGATCAACGGATTCTTGCTCGGCCGCTACTGGCAGGCCGGCCCGACTAAAACCCTCTACGTCCCGGCCCCTCTGCTCCGCAGCGGCGAAAACGAGATCATCGTTTTCGAACTGCACGGCTTCGGCAGCACGGCCGATTCCGGCACTCCAGCTCCTTTCGTCGAATTGACGGATGTACCGGACTTGGGCTAGAGAATAAAAGATCTTATTAAAAATTAAAGCAGCAGCCTGTCTTTCGGCAGAAAGACAGGCTCGATGTTTCAAGAAACTCCAACGTAGCTGGAAGCGAGAAGACGGAGAGAGAAATTCAGTGAAGGAGCGTTAGCGTTCGCCTTTGAAATCGGGAAAATTCCAATAAAATTCAATCCTTTTTCCCGATTTCAACACGCGACCGGAAGCATTTCGAAGAAATGCACTTCGGAAGCCTATGCTGGCAATTTCTCTCGCAGTCTTCTCGCTTCCCCCCGCCGAAGCAACTTTCCCGAAAACCCGAGCCTGTCTTTCATAAAGAAGACAGGCTTTTCCCCATAGCCAAGAAAGGAGCCCGAAATCATGTCCTGGACATCCGAAGCCGGAGGCGGAAGAGAGTTCAATCTCGACCAGTACGCCCTGCCGGACCTCAGATTTTCTTTTCAAATGTGCGGCACCCATTGGCGCGAAGTATCGACCGGCTGGTCGTATCCCGCGCATAACCATGCCTTGTTCGAACTTAATTACGTGATGGAAGGCCAACAGCTCATGAGCATCGGAGAGCAGCGTTACGTGCAGGAGGCGGGCGAATTGCTGCTGCTCGCGCCCGATTGCATGCACGAAAGCCGGATCGGGCGCTGTGCGTCCATGTCCTATTTTTGCATGCATTTCGATATCGAAGACGCCGTGATGTACGAACGATTCGCGGCGCTCGGCAGCACGCTTTTTGCCGATAACGCCGAATTAACCGTCAAGCTGAAGCCCGAACTCGAACAGTTGGCGCTTTTATGCAGCGAGCAGACCGAAGCAGAAGCGGACGAATCATTCGCGGTTCGGGCCTCGGTGCTCAAGCTTCTGCTGGAGCTGTCCCAATATGCGTTTTCGCTGCCCGAAGAGGTCAGCAAGCCTAGCGCGCCTGACGGGCGCGGGACGGAATCCGCCCGGCGTCTGCGCGAGCGTTACGCTTTGGAAAAGAAGATCCAGGATTTTTTGAGCGGCCCGGAAACGGACGGTTCATGGAGCGAGCGTACGCTGCTGCCGCCCTTCAACTGGGTGGGTTTATTCACGATCATGGTGCCGGACCGAAGCTTTTGGGCCAAGCCGGACCGTTTTCTGGCTAAAATATTGCTCGACGACGCTTTGTCCGAACACGGAATTCCGGCGGTGGCAACGGGCGAACAGCGTTTGACCGCCGTATTGTTCATGAACGGTTATAGCGTACCGCCTTTGGAAGAATACGCTGCCGACTGCCGCAGGCTGCTTGAGCGCAGACTGGGCGAGACGGTGAAGCTGGGAATCGGCGGCGTGGCCGTATCGCCGGGCGAATTGAAGGGATTATACCGCCAAAGTCTGCGCGGACTCGGCCTGGACGAAGCGTTCGAATCGCTCCCCGACTTCGAATTTACCAACCGTACCGTTCGATTGGCGCTGCTGGCGATCGAATCGGAATATGCCGAGCCGGGATTGACGTTGAAGATGCTCGCTGAGCGGCTGCACATATCGCCCAATTATTTGAGCGGATTGTTCACGGCGGAGACCGGGCATTCGTTTACCTGGCACTTAACGCGGATTCGTATCGATCGAGCTTGCACATTGCTTAAAGGAACGCCGATCAAGGTGCATCAGGTGGCCCGTCAGGTCGGGTATTCTGATCAGGCTTACTTCAGCCGCTGCTTCAAGTCGGTCATCGGAATCAGCCCGGTCGCGTACCGGAATAAAATGCTTGCCTATACCTTTTAAGAATACGCTTACAATTCGGCGTAGAATTGTCCAATAAAGCGTAGATGCGTACATTGTTCGTTCTTCCTTGCGATGACATACTGGAACAAATAGGCAGGCGGGAGGAATGGCCGTGTACAAAGTCATCGTGGCGGACGACGAACCGTTGATGCTGGAAGGTTGGAAAACGATCATCGACTGGAACAAATTCGGTTACGAATTGTGCGGGGCGGCTTCGGACGGCGACGAAGCGCTGGAACTGGTCGAACGAATCGGGCCGGATTTGCTGCTGACCGATATTCGCATGCCGGGACTGAGCGGGCTCGATCTGATCCGAGTGCTTCAGGAGCGGCGCGGCCTGGACATGAAAAGCGTTATCGTCAGCGGCTATGCGGAGTTCGATTATGCCCGTCAGGCGCTGCGTTTCGGCGTAGACCGTTACGTATTGAAACCGATCGTGTCCGAAGAGATTCATGAGCTGCTCCAAGAACTGAGAGCGCCGCTGGATTCCGTTATGGAAACGCGACGCTCAAGTGCCGAACTGCGCGGCGCAGCCGTGCAGTCCTGCATATCGGGATTGCTTCGGGGCGAGCCGGCCGCCGTCAAGGAAGCGGAGATGCTGCTCGGTCCCGACAACCGGCCGCTCTGCATGCTGTTGGCTGAACCCGGGCTGGAAAAACGGCAGGAAAACGGACCGTCCGCGCGGGCTGTTCTTGAACGGGCAGCGGAACGTTTGCAGGCAAAAGGGGTAAAAGCCTGGGCGTTCGATGACGCGCCGAGCCGAGCCGGGCTGATGGCCGCTTGTTCAACGCCCGCTTGGCTCAGCGCTTCGGTACGGTCGGAAGGGCATATGTCGGACTTGTCCCTGTATAGCGGCGCCGGCGTGCAGGGGTACGGAGCCGTTCCTTTACTGCATGCTCGGGCGATGGCCGCGAGGGAGCAGTCCTACTTGTTTCGACGCACACAAAAAGAAGGCAGCTACACGGAGATGCTGACAGCCGCTCAAAACATATTGACGCATATCGAATCCGGCCGACCGTCGGCAGCCGAGCAATCGGTTTCCGAATTGTTCAAGCTGTTCGCCCAAAAAGAAGTGCCTTCGGGCTGGATCGACTCGCTGATCCGTCATATTCTGGACAGGTTGTCGGACATTCGGCCGCATGCTACCGAAATTTCGGCAGTATCTGCCCGGTCGCGTATTTCCGCAGAAAAAGAGCTGAAGCTCCGATGCAGGATCGAGGCCGAGCGGATCGCGGAGTCGCTGGCGGCAAAGGCGGAGATTCCCGAGCATCCGCTTCGGGCCGCGATCGCGCACGTCAACGAACATTATCGCGACAAACTGCAGCTGCGCGAATTGGCCCAGAAGCTTGGGATGAGTCCGGTCTATCTGGGTCAAGCTTTCAAAAAAGAGACGGGCTGCTGCTTCAATGACTATGTCCATCGGCTGCGCGCGGAGGAAGCACAGCGGCTGCTGCGGCGAACCGACATGAAAATTTCCGAAATCGCCGAACGGCTGGGCTATCACGATACCGAGTATTTCAGCGCGAAATTCAAAGCGGCGACGGACGAACTGCCTTCGGCCTATCGGATCAGGGAGCAGGTGACGGTTTCGTGAAACGTCGCCGATCTTTGATACCCAGACTCAACGATATACCTCTTAAACGAAAGTTTCTGTTGATTTATCTGCTCTGCGTACTGCTGCCGATCATGACGATCAATCTGTTTTTTTACTTTCGGACATTATCCGATATTCAAACGCGCGAGCAGGAAAATCTCGGGCGTTCCCTCGAACGCGCGCGCGGCGAGCTGATCGGCATGATCGACGAAAGCGTCGCGCTCAGCCGTTCGATTGCCGCCGACGACTCGCTGTACCAAGCTTTGGACCGGACTTATGCTTCGCCTTCGGAGTATTATGCCGTTTACGACGAGTCGCTGAGAGACAAACTGACGCGTTATATGTCGGCGAATATTTTCGAAGTCCGCGTGTATACCGAAAACGCAAGTATTCAAAACGGCTCGAACTACGGGGTAATCGACGACGGAGAAAAAACGCCCGAGTGGATAGAATCGTTGGGAACAGACTCTTCGGCGATCGCGGTCGCCGCGTACATGGATGAGGAAACGCATGATCCGCGGCGCCGAATCAGCGTGATCGGGAGGATGGATGTTTATTCGTCTTTTTCGACGTACTCCAAATATTCGCGAGTTGATCTCGATCTGGGCCGGATATCGGCAATTTTGAATCGGGAGCGCAGCGTGAAGCTTCGGCTGGTCGACGATCGGAACAAAGTGGCGGCGGACGGCATAGGCGGAAGGGACGGGGAAGGCGTGCTTTACGACAATCCTGCGTTCACGCCGGAAGAAGAGGCTTCCGGCTTTGCCTTGGAGCAGCCGCTCGGCAATCTCGGTTACGTGCAGGGATGGAAAGTGGTCGGCATCGCGGATACGCATTATATCGACGGTCTTCGGCTGGAATCGATGCGTTCGATATTATGGCTGGGCATCATCAGTACCATCGTGCCGTCGCTGCTTATTTTTTTTATCTTCCGTTCTTATCACACCCGGGTCAAGCATCTGTATCGGCATATGGAAAAAGTCGGCGATCAGCGCTTCGATCCGATCGTCATCCCCGAAGGCAAAGACGAAATCGGCGGCTTGATTCGCGCGTTCAACGTAATGGCCGAACGGATCCGCTCGCTGATCGACGACGTCTATAAGCTGGAAATCCGGCAAAAAAATCTCGAACTGGACCGGGTGCGGACCGAGCTTGCGATGCTGCAAAGCCAGGTGAATCCCCATTTCCTGTTCAATACGCTGAATGCCGTGATGATCGTGTGCGCCAAAAACGGTTATCTCGAAGTCACCGAAATCGTCAAAAACCTGTCCCTGCTTATGCGCCAACTTCTCGGCAGGCCGGACGATCGCGTTGCGTTAGAGGAAGAATTGAAGTTTACGCGGATGTATCTGGAGATCGAGAAGTTCCGTTTCGGGGATCGTTTCGATTATCGGTTCGAAGTCGAGCCTGCCGCGATGCAGCTGCGGATTCCGCGCATGAGCATTCAGCCGCTGGTCGAGAATGCGTGCAAGCATGGGCTGCAAGCGCGCAAAGACGAACGGAAAATCGGAATCACCGTTCGGATGACCGGAGAAGGGCTCGAACTTTCCGTGCGTGACAACGGGATCGGGATGAATGAATCCAGGCTGCGCGAAGTCGAAGCGTTCATGGATTCGGAGTCGTCGCTCGGAGGCGGCAGCGTAGGCCTGAGGAATGTGCATCGGCGTCTGGAGTTGTTTTACCGCCGGGATGTTCGGCTTCGACTGCGCAGCGAGGAAGGGAAAGGGACGGAGGTCGGGTTCACGATTCCTTCTTTTTGGCTGCACGCCGACGATCGGAATCTGTATGCGTGGGACAAGGAGGCGTAACCATGTACGAAGTATTGCTGATTGATGATGAGCCTTTTGCGATTGAAGGTCTCAAATTGCTGATCGATTGGGAAAAATACGGGTTTCGAATCGGAGGAACTTACGAGAACGGGGAAGAGGCCATCGGGCGCATATGCAGCGACCCGCCGGATTTGGTGGTAACGGATATTCGGATGCCCGGCATGGACGGCCTGCGATTGATCGAAGAAGCGCGAAGCGGCGGCAATCTTTCTACCTTATTCGTCATTGCGAGCGGCTTCGGGGATTTCGATTACGCGCTGCGCGCGATGCATCTGGGCGTATCCAATTATTTGACCAAACCGTTGATCGAAGAAGAAGCGGAAGAAATGTTGGAAAAACTCAGCCGGGAGTTGAAAGAACGGACGCTGAAAGCTTGCATGGCGCGTCGGGCGGAAGCGCTCTTGGAGCAGCAGGCACTGGAGGCCGCGTTATTCGGAAAAGGCGAACAACGCCAAAATCAAGAAGCCGTACTGGAACGGTTGTCGCAAAACTTCTCAAGTTGGTGCTGGGTCAAGATCACTGCCGAATCCCGGATGCTGCCGGCGGTGCGCGAAGCGATCGGCATGATCGAATCTCAAGAACAGGCGGGGTTTTTTTTGAAATGGATCGAAAGCGGCAGCTGCGGAGTCGTGATCGGCTCCGCGGAAAGCCATAACGCCGCCGCCGAAATCCGCCGATTCATCGAGCAGCTGCTTGTTCATCTGCCGACGGAATCCCAAGAACAGGTTCGTTTGGCGGTCGGCCGGAGCGTCATGAAGCCCGAACAACTGCATCTGTCTTTGGACAGCGCCGAGAGAGCAGCCCGATTTTCTTTTTTTGACGGATCGCAGCTCGGTTTTTATGAACGAACGATAGGCATGGAGCTTTCATGCGAAGCGCCGCCGCTCGGTACGGCCGAACGGATTGCCGGATCGACGGAAAAAGGAAGCGAAAACGAGGTTCGCGAGAGCCTGGTTTCGATTTTCGCGAATTTCAAGCAGCGGCGGCTGGACCCGAAGCTGGTGCTGGTATTTGCGGAACAGGTTGTGCTGGCCTGCGCTTCGGTTCTGAAAGAGCTGGGCGGCGATCCCGAATCTTTGATCCGCAGCTCGCCTTTTTGCGGAAATGCGCCGCCGCTGCCTACGATAGATCAAACGCAGCGGCATTTGGAACGCTTTTGCCTGAGCTGCCGGAAAGAAGTTCTGCTGATCCGCGAGTGCAAGGGTGGCGGGGTACAAGGGCAGGTCGCCCATTTTCTTCGAAGCAACTATACGGATACGTTCACCATACAGGAGCTGGCCGAGCGCTTTTACGTGCATCCCGCTTATTTGGGCCAATCCTTTACTCGCAGATACGGCGTAGGGATCTCCGAATTCGTGCACCGATTGCGCATCGAAGAAGCTTGCCGGCTCCTTGAAAGCAGCGAGCTGACCTTCTGCGCAATTGCCGAGCGGCTTGGATACAAGGACTATCGACATTTTCTGAAGCAGTTTGAAAAAAAAACGGGAGTCAAGCCGACCGCTTATCGGACCGCAGTCTCAGCACGTTGACTTTCTTCCATCCATGCGTTTAACCAACGTCCCCTTCCTAACGGATAAAGGGGGCGTTTTAAATATAAAGTTCATGATGAGATCCTTAAATCATGGGGGGAAGAAGCTTGAATCCAGCCATTTTGTAAGCGTATACATGCAATCATAATAAAGGTGCAAGGATGATCACATTTCCAAGGAGGTCAACCGATGGGGGTTTATAAAACGAAAAAGGCATGGGGCGCGGCATCGCTCGTGCTGGCTGCGGCGTTGGCATTGAGCGCATGCGGAGGCGGCGATGCGACCACGGCGGAAGACGGCACGGAAACGCTGACGATTTCCGCGTTCATCAGCACGCCGAACCAGGCGCCGACGGAAGACAACCGGATTTACAAAAAGATTCAAGACGAGCTCGGCGTCAAGCTGAACATGGAATTCCTGGTCGGCGATTTGCAGCAGAAGCTCGGCGTCATGATCGCGGGCGGCGAATATCCCGATCTGATCACGGCCGATACGAAACTGGTCGCGGCCGGAGCGGTCATCCCGCTGGAAGACCTGATCGAAGAACACGCTCCGAACCTTAAAAAGCACTACGAGAAATATTGGAACCGCATGAAGGATTCCAGCGACGGCCATATCTACTGGCTGCCGAACTACGGCGCTTATTCCGGCGAGTTCAGCAGCAACGCGTACAACGGACCGGCATTCTGGATTCAAAAAGCGGTGCTGGCAGACGCGGGATATCCGACGCCGAAAACGCTGGACGATTTCACCAAGCTGATTCGCGATTACGCGGCAAAAAATCCGACGATCGACGGGCAGCCGACCATCGGATTCAGCACGCTCGCTTCCGACTGGCGTACCTTCCCGCTGCTTAACCCGCCGGAACATCTGACGGGACATCCGAACGACGGAGGCGTCGTGGTCGACGACGGCGTGGCGACCGTCTTCGCCGACAAGGACATGTCCAAGCAGTATTACAAAGAACTGAACACGCTGTTCAATGAAGGACTGTTCGACAAAGAAGCTTTCGTTCAGAACTATGACCAATACTTGGCCAAGCTGTCGTCGGGACGCGTGCTCGGGATGTTCGACCAAAAGTGGAACTTCCAGCCGGCCGAAGACACGTTGATTTCCCAAGGGAAAATCGACCGCACGTACGTCGGCTTCCCGCTCGTGTTCGATACGGCGACCAAGGACCATTACCTGGATCGCCCGGTCATCAACTTGAACAACGGCTTCGGCATCAGCAAGAACGCCAAAGATCCCGTGAAGATCATCAAGTTCCTCGACTCGCTGCTGGACGAAAAATACCAAAAGCTGCTGAGCTGGGGCGAAGAAGGCACCGACTACATGGTCGACGAAAAAGGCCGCTTCTACCGTACGCCTGAACAGCGCAAAGAGCAGGAAGATCCGAGCTGGAAACTGGCGAACCGCGCGGACGGTTTCTACGGCGCCGCCCCGAAAACGCAGGGTACCTTCACGGACGGCAACGCCACCGGTCCCGGCGATCAACCGGAAGAATTCTATGCCAGCTTGAAAGACGAAGATAAAAAGCTGCTCGACGCTTACGGCTTCAAAACATGGAGCGATTTCTTCTCGCCCGCGCCGGAAAACGAAGTCTACTACCCGGCTTGGCAGATCGACCTGGTCGAAGGTTCCGACGCTTCGGTCGCCAACAAGCAGATGACCGATACTTCGCTGAAGTTCCTGCCGCAAGCCGTCATGGCGGCGGACGGCAAGTTCGATTCCGTCTGGAACGATTATGTCCAAGCCTTCGGCAAGATCAACGTCAAAGCTTACGAAGACCGCATCAACGAGCAAATTCAGTGGAGAATCGAGAACTGGGCCGCGGAATGACCGCCCGTCTCGCTTCGACGTCGGGCATCGCCTGATATCCGACGGAGACCAGATGTTGATAAAAGCGGCGTCGAAAGTCGGGGGAACGGTTGCCGTTTCCCCGGTTCTTCGCGCCATTCGGGCCGCAGGGCCGGTTAGGGGGAGAGCACAGTGGCCAAAGCCATCTCACGCAAATCCGCATCGGCGGATCTGCCTAAATCTTCGTTAATGAAAAAACTTCGGAGTCAAAAGCAGCTGCTGTTCATGTCGCTGCCGATCGTGATTTACATTCTGATTTTTTCGTACTACCCGATTTGGGGGTGGACGATGGCCTTCCAGGACTACAGTCCGGCCAAAGCTCTTTCGGAGCAAAACTGGGTCGGCTTCAAGCACTTCGCGTTCCTGTTCACCGACGAAGCGTTCCTGCGCGTGCTGCGCAACACGATCGCCATGAGTTTGATCAATATGATCCTCGGCTTCGTGACGGCCATCTTGTTCGCGCTGCTGCTCAACGAGATCAAAGGCCGCTTTTTCAAACGCACGATTCAAACCGTTTCTTATCTGCCGCACTTTCTGTCCTGGATCATCGTAACGGGTATCGTGGCCAGCTCCCTGTCCGTGGACGGAGGCATCATCAATATCCTGCTGCTCAAGCTGGGCATCATCAGCGAACCGATCATGTGGCTCAGCATCCCGGAATACTTCTGGGGCATCGTCGGCGCTTCGCACGTTTGGAAAGAGCTGGGCTGGAACGCGATCATTTATTTGGCCGCGATCACGTCGATCGACCCTTCGCAGTACGAAGCGGCAGAGATCGACGGGGCGAACCGGTATCAAAAAATGCTGTACATCACGCTGCCGGGCATCAAATCGATCGTCGTGATCCTGCTGATCATGAATATGGGTTGGGTGCTGGAAGCCGGCTTCGAGGTCCAATACTTGCTGGGTAACGGCGTCGTCGTGGACTGGTCGCAGACGATCGACATCTTCGTCTTGAAATACGGCCTGCAAATCGGCAACTACTCGCTAGCCACCGCCGCCGGCATTTTCAAAACGATCGTCAGCATCACGTTGATTTTTGCCGCCAACTCCATTGCCAAGCGGCTCGGCGAAGATCGGTTGATTTAGGGAGGAAGGGGAGAAGTTCATGAACACGAAAAGAATGCGGCTGGAGCCGGTTATTTTTCATACGCTGAACGGTCTGCTGATGATCGCGATCGCGGTTATCACGCTGTATCCGTTTTTGAATACCTTCGCGGTATCGCTGAACGCGGGCAACGACACAATCCGGGGCGGCATTTATCTGTGGCCCCGCATCTGGACCGATCAGAATTACAAAGCCGTGTTCGCGAACGGGCATATCCTGAACGCGTTCTGGATATCCGTCGCGCGGACGGTGATCGCGACGGTGCTGAGCCTGTTCCTGACTTCGATGCTCGCGTACACGCTCAGCCGAAAAGATTACGTGCTGCGCAAGCCGATCACCATTCTGGTCGTGCTGACGATGTATTTCAGCGCAGGCCTGATTCCGACGTATTTCCTGATGAAGGATTTGCACCTGTTGAACAATTTCCTCGTGTATATCATACCGGGGTTGGTCAGCGCGTTTAACATGATCGTCATCCGAACGTACATCCAGACGCTGCCGGAAGGCCTGATCGAATCCGCCAAGATCGACGGGGCCGGCGACTTCCGAACGTTCATTTCGATCATTCTGCCGCTTTGCCAGCCCGTGCTGGCCACGGTCGCGTTGTTCGTCGCCGTCGGCCAATGGAACTCCTGGTTCGATACGTTCCTGTACGCTTCGTCGAAACAGGAATTGAGCACGCTGCAATTCGAATTGATGAAGCTGCTGTCGTCTTCGATGAACTTGAACAGCAGCGTGGCGGGCTCCAGCGGAGCCGATCCTTCGGCCGCCGCGCAAAACATGGTCACGCCCGTCTCGATCCGGGCCGCGATCACCATCGTCGCTTCGCTGCCGATCCTGATGGTCTATCCGTTTTTGCAAAAGTACTTCGTGCACGGCTTGCAGTTGGGCAGCGTGAAAGAATAAGCCAAAGAATAAGGAGAATGCAGGATGGACACCAAAACGCCGTCCCTATACGGGGCATATCGGGGTATATTTAATATAGGCGCCGCGGTCGGCACGCGTTCGATCCGCCGGGAACGCGAATTTATCGCTGCCCACTACAACAGCCTGACTGCCGAGAACCAGATGAAGTTCGAAGAGATTCATCCCGAAGAGCAGAGGTACGACTTCGATGCGGCCGACGAAATCGTGAAGTTCGCGGAGCAAAACGGCATGGCGGTTCGGGGGCATACGCTCGTCTGGCATAATCAAACGCCCGATTGGGTGTTCGAAGACGAAAACGGAGCGCCCGCTTCGAGAGGACTCGTGCTTGAACGCCTGGAAAGCCATGCCTACGCGGTGATGGGACGTTACCGCGGCAGGATTCATGCTTGGGACGTCGTGAACGAAGCCGTCGAAGACAAGAAAGAGTCGTATCTGCGCGACACGAAATGGCTGAGTACCGTCGGCGAGGACTATTTGGAGCAAGCGTTCCGGATCGCGCACAAGGCCGATCCGTCGGCCTCGCTTTTTTACAACGACTACAACGAGACCGATCCGGTCAAGCGCGACAAAATTTATCGGCTGGTGCGTTCGCTGCTCGACGCGGGGGCACCGGTGCACGGCATCGGCATGCAAGGCCATTGGAATCTGCATGGTCCGTCGATCGGCGAGATTCGCGAAGCGATCGAGCTGTATGCCTCGCTCGGCGTGCGGCTGCATATTACGGAACTGGACATTTCGGCTTTTGCGTTCGACGATCGCCGAAGCGATCTGCCGGCGCCGACGGAAGAAATGCAGAACCTGCTCGCGCAGCGTTACGACGACATTTTCCGCTTGTTCCGCGACTATCGGTCGGTCATCGATTCCGTGACTTTCTGGGGAGCCGCCGACAGTCATACGTGGCTGGACAATTTTCCGGTGCGAGGGCGCCTCAATTGGCCGCTGCCGTTCGACCGGGAGTTGAAGCCCAAACCTGCTTTTTGGCGCATCGTCGAACATTCCGCCGGCAGCAAAGGATAACGGTCGGAGTCCGCATTCGATCCGGACGTCGGACCGGGACCGAAGAAATGCTCGCAGCGCCGTTTTCGTAAAAAGACGCGTTTCAAATTCGTCCGGCAAAGGAGACAAGACATGCAAACCAAGTTCAACGAGCCTATCGTCACTCATATCTACACCGCGGACCCTTCCGCGCACGTATTCGACGGCAAGCTGTACATTTATCCTTCGCACGATCTGGATCATGACGGTCCGAGCAACGATAACGGCGACCAGTACCGGATGGAAGATTATCGCGTGCTGTCGATGGACGGGATCGGATCGGAAGCGATCGATCACGGCGAAGCGCTGCATGTGCGGGACGTGCCGTGGGCATCTTCGCAGATGTGGGCGCCCGACGCCGCTTTCAAAAACGGGAAGTATTATTTGTTTTTCCCGGCCCGCGACCATGAACACGTTTTTCGCATCGGGGTCGCGACGTCTTCGTCGCCGTCCGGTCCGTTCCGGGCGGAGCCGAACTACATTCCGGGCAGCTTCAGCATCGACCCGGCCGTATTCGTTGACGATGACGGGGAAGCGTATCTGTATTTCGGAGGATTATGGGGCGGCCAGTTGGAAAAGTGGCAAAGCGGAACCTACGAGGCTCATCGAACGGAAGGGCCGGGGACCGACCAACCGGCAATCGGACCGTACACGGCCAAGCTGAGCGAAGACATGCTGTCTTTTGCGGAACATCCGCGCCAAATTGCCGTCATCGACGAAAACGGCAATCCGATTACCGCAGGCGACGAAGAACGCCGCTATTTCGAAGGCCCTTGGGTCCATAAATATAACGGTCTCTACTATTTATCCTATTCCACCGGCACCACTCACCAAATCGTCTATGCCGTAAGCGAAAACCCTCAAGGCCCTTTCGTATACAAAGGCGTCATCCTGACTCCCGTAATCGGATGGACCACCCACCATTCCATCGTCGAGTTCGACGGCAAATGGTACCTGTTCTACCACGACAGCTCCTTGTCCGAAGGCATCAACCACAAGCGCTGCGTGAAATACACCGAGTTGCATCACAACAAAGACGGCACCATCCGAACGATTGACCCTTACCCACATCAATCCGCTATCAAAGCGGAAGCCTAACCTGACGGAGGATCATCGCGCAACAATCATTCTTTATTCGCATTTATATCTTTTTATACAACCCTCCCCGAAAAAACGCCCGGTTATCCGGACGTTCTGCGCGCCGGGCAAACTCCTATTCCGATCAAAGCGAAGCAGCGAAGGGAAAAATTCAGTTTAAGACGCCTTTGAGCGCGAAAAGCCTGCGGCTTTCTGCGCGAGACAGCGTCTAAAACGAATTTTTCCCGCAGCCTTTGATTTGATTTTACGAATAGGACTCCCCGAAGCACCGGAACGCCCGATTCCCCCGGGCGTTTTTCCGCATGCTCTCCGCCACAAACAATTTAGCCGCTTTTTAAACGTATTCCGGAATATTTTACATTCGTTTTACAAAACAAGTGTTTTCCGTTGATTTTCGAATCCTACAATGGGTACTGTAAAGCGGCGCGGACAACTCGGACAGAGAGAAGACGCCCGCAATCGTATGAATCCACTAGGAGGGTCAAACCAGACATGAAATCGAAAAAAACGTTATTCGGCACTTTAACACTTTCCGCAATGCTCGCGCTTACCGCTTGCGGCGGCAACTCCGGCAGCACGGCAGCAACTACGGAGCCGGCAGCTACGGGAACAACTACGACTCCGGCAGCTACCGAGCAACCGGCTGAAGCAAGCGTATCGGGAGAAATCCTGGCAGTTGGATCGACAGCCCTGCAACCGCTCGTTGATCAAGTGGGACAAGAATTCATGGCGAATAACCCGGACGTTGTCGTTCAAGTACAAGGCGGCGGCAGCGGTACTGGTCTGACTCAAGTATCCGAAGGCGCGGCGAACATCGGCAACTCCGACGTATTCGCGGAAGAGAAGCTGGATGCCGACAAAGCAGCCGAACTGGTTGACCATCAAGTAGCGGTTGTCGCAATGGCAACTGTCGTTAACAAAGACGCAGGCGTAACGAACCTGACCAAGCAACAATTGCTGGATATATTTAAGGGTACCGTAACGAACTGGAGCGAAGTCGGCGGCGCGGATCAAAAGATCACGATCGTTAACCGTCCGAGCAGCTCGGGTACGCGCGCTACTTTCGAAAAATACGCACTTGGCGAAAAAGTTGAAAACGTACCGGGCGCAATCGAGCAGGATTCCTCGGGTACGGTTAAACAAATCGTTGCGGATACAAAAGGCGCTGTAGGCTACCTGGCGTTCTCGTACTTGGACGATACGGTTACGGCTCTGTCTTACGACGGCGTAGAGCCTAAGGAAGAAAACGTACAAAGCGGCGACTACCCGATCTGGGCTTACGAGCACATGTACACAAAGGGCGAGCCTGACGGCGCGACGAAAGCATTCCTGGACTACTTCATGACGGAAGAAGTACAAAATGCCGACGTAACCGAACTGGGTTACATTCCGGTATCGAGCATGGAAGTTAAGCGCGATGCTGAAGGTAAAGTGATTCAGTAATCGATTCGACGCACCGGCAAAAAAGAGGCGGTATCTCCGCCTCTATTTGCGCGTTTACCAAGGAATGGAGAGGGTATCCACTTATGGAAAATAATAAGGCTGCCGCCGACAACAAACCCCGCGGCTTCGCAAGGCATCGTCGCGAGGACATGATCGGCAAAATCTATACTTACCTTTGCGTATTAATGCTGATCGTCGTCATCGTGGCGATCGTGTACTTTGTAGCTTCGAAAGGATTGGCGACATTCTTCAAGGACGGAGTCAGCCCGATCGAATTCTTGTTCGGCACAAACTGGAGCCCGGACGGCGATAACCCGTCCTTCGGCGCACTGCCGTTCATCGGCGGCTCGTTCGTCGTCTCGATGTTGGCGGCTCTGATCGCGGGACCGCTCAGCATCTGCGCGGCATTGTTCATGACCGAGATCGTTCCGGGCAAAGGCAAGCGTATCCTGCAACCGGTTATCGAACTGCTGTCGGGCATTCCGTCCGTCGTATACGGCTTTATCGGTCTGACCGTACTCGTTCCGTTCATCTCGGCCTTGACCGGCGGAGACTCGCTCGGTTACGGTGTGGCTGCGGGGGCACTCGTGTTGTCCGTCATGATCCTGCCAACCATCACGAGTATCGCAGCAGACGCATTGGCTTCGCTTCCGCGCGGCATGCGCGAGGCGTCGTATGCATTGGGGGCGACACGCTGGCAGACCATCTACCGCGTCGTGCTGCCGACTTTGGCCCCTTCGCTTTGGACAGGCATTATCCTCGGTATCGCGCGCGCCTTCGGCGAAGCGCTCGCCGTGCAGATGGTCATCGGCAACGCGCCGTTCCTGCCGACATCGCTGTTGACGTCGGCTTCCACGCTGACCAGCGTCATCACGTTGAACATGACGAATACTTCGACCGGATCGGTTCAGAATAACGTCCTTTGGAGCATGGCTTTGATGCTGCTCTTCATGACCTTCGTGTTCATCATCATCGTACGGTTGCTCCAAAGGAGGAATAAGCTGTGAAAGCAAAAACTGCCGATAAAATCGCCACGGGCGTCATCATATTCTTTGCTGTACTGATCGTCGCTATTCTGGGCGGCCTGCTGGGCTTTATCCTGATCCGAGGCATTTCGCATATCGACTGGCACTTCCTGACTTCGCCTTCGCAAAACTTCAAGGCGGGCGGCGGTATCGGTCCCCAGTTGTTCAACTCGCTCTTCCTGCTTGTACTGACCATGATCATTACCGTACCGCTCGGCTTGGGCGGCGGGATCTACATGGCGGAATACGCGAAGGAAAACAAACTGACCGGCTTTATCCGTTTGGTCGTCGAAGTATTATCGTCCTTCCCGTCGATCGTCGTCGGTTTGTTCGGTCTCTTGCTCTTCGTTAACACGTTCGGATTCGGCTATTCGCTGCTGTCCGGCGCGATCGCGCTCGCGATCTTCAACCTGCCGCTGATGGTTCGGATCACGGAGCAAGCGTTCCGCGCCGTGCCTCGCGAGCAGAAGGAAGCCGGGCTTGCGCTCGGTTTGTCCAAGTGGAAAATCATCACGTCGATCCTGCTTCCGGTCGCGCTCCCGAGCTTGATCACCGGCACGATTCTGGCGGCAGGTCGCGTCTTCGGCGAAGCGGCAGCTCTGCTGTTCACGTCCGGCATGACGACGCCGCCGCTGGACTTTACCGACTGGAATCCGTTCCATGCGCGTTCCCCGATCAACCCGATGCGTTCGGCCGAGACGCTTGCCGTGCACATCTGGAAGGTCAACAGCGAAGGACGCATCCCGGATGCGAAGGACGTATCCGCAGGGGCTTCGGCCGTGCTTGTCATCATGGTACTGATCTTCAACCTGGTGGCACGTTGGTTCGGACGCGTCGTGTACCGCAAAATTACCGCTTCCAAACAAGTGAACTAGGAGGGCTTCCGTTATGCAGACCAGTACGCAACCTCGCTTCGGTACGGAAGAACTGAGCGTGTTCTACGGAACGAACGAAGCTGTTAAAAAAATCAACATGGAATTCCCCGAGAAGAGCGTAACGGCTCTGATCGGACCGTCGGGCTGCGGGAAATCGACTTTCCTGCGTTCCCTGAACCGGATGAACGACGAGATCGCGTCCGCGAAAGTCGTCGGCAAGATCTGGATGGACGGACAGGATCTGAACGATAAAGAAACGGATGCGGTCACGCTTCGCCAAAAGATCGGCATGGTTTGGCAGCGTCCGAACCCGTTCTACAAGTCGATCTATGAAAACATCGCTTTCGGACCGAGATATCATGGGACGAAGAGCAAAAAGCAGTTGGACGAGATCGTTGAGCAGAGTCTGCGCCGCGCAGCTCTATGGGATGAAGTCAAAGACCGTTTGAAAGAATCGGCTTTGGCTCTCTCCGGCGGCCAGCAGCAGCGTCTGTGCATCGCGCGCGCACTGTCCGTCAGTCCTCAGATCCTGCTGCTCGACGAGCCGGCATCCGCGCTTGACCCGGTATCGACAGGCAAGGTGGAAGAGCTGATCATCGAGTTGAAAAAAGAACTTCGCATCGTGATCGTGACGCACAACATGCAGCAGGCTGCGCGCGTATCCGATTCGACCGCGTACTTCTATCTGGGCAACCTGATTGAGCACGACGAGACGACGAAGTTGTTCTCGAATCCCTCGAACCAAATGACTCAGGAATACATCATGGGTCGCTTCGGTTAAAAAGCCATACGATCCGAAAGAGACTTCCTGAGTCCGTCTTTCGGCCGCAGGCTTGAAATCATTCATACGATTTGCGTTTGGACCGTTCTCTTCGAAGCGAAGAAGAACGGTCTTTTTTCTTTTATCCCGACAGTCCTTTTTTAATTTTTAACGGGTTAACGATTTTCGTTGAACTCCATCCCGCGATCAAGTACGATAAACCAATGAGAAACATTCCCGATACGGAAAGGATGAACCCCATGTCCGAAGCTTCCAAACCGCAGCAAAGCACAAATGATCCTTATTCCGATCCAATATCCGTTCAATCGAACACGGTCGTTTTCGATCTGTCTTTGATTCAGCCCCAGTTCTACATGAGCGCCGAACCGAAGCCGGATGCGGCGGCTTCGGCGACGCTGGCCGAGTTGTCCACGCCGGAAGGAGCCGGACTTTTCCTTCGTGCGTTTGCCGACGTTTTGCAAGCGCCCGATCTTCAGGCGGCCGTGACCTATTTTTGCAGTTGGTTCAGCGGAACGGTGAATGCTTCCTTGTATTTCCCGGCGGTCGCAGGTTTGCGTCCGGACTTTTCGGCCGGGAACCTGAGCGCGCAGCTGTTCGCTTTGGATAACGGAGGCCATTCGTTCCATATCGTGATCGAGGATCGGTCGGCCGAGCCGGCGCTTGAAGACGCGAGTGCCCGCGATAATTGGACGGAAGAAGGGCTGCGGTCTTTTTATGAAAAAACCTGCCGACCGTTATTCGAAAATTTCGCGGCCGTGTCCGGTCTTGCCGTCGGCATGATCTGGGCGCAGCTTCCGGGACGATTGAATTACTTCGCGGAAACGTGGCGCACCCATCCGGAAATCGGCCCGATGCTCGCTCCGCACCGCGAACGGCTGGAACGCGCCTACGAACAAATTAAGCAGTTGAATCCCGAAATTTTCGGCCGCAAAAAGAATCCGTTCGATCTGCGCTTCCGCTATATCGAGCATCCGACCGATCCGTCCCAACAGATCCAGATGCGTCCAAGCTGCTGCTTATACCATACGCTGCCCGGAGCGGAATACTGCTATAACTGCCCGAAACTGACGGAAAACGATCGGGCCGAACGCAGAGAGAAGTTGAAAGCGCAATGACCGCCCAGATCAATTTGAGCCGATACGCGTCTTTGACGGAGCCGCTTACGATTGTCGTCGTGTCCGATACCCATATGCCGCGCATGGCCAAAGCTTTGCCGCCCGCGCTTGTCGCCGAATTGCCCAACGCCGATCTGATTCTTCACGCCGGCGATTGGACCCGAACGGAGGTTTATGACCTTCTTGCCGCTTACGCGCCCGTCGAAGGCGTAGCCGGGAATAACGACGGTCCCGAGATCGTGGACCGTTGGGATTACCATCGCATCGTCGAGATCGGCGACCGTCGGATCGGTTTGACCCACGGCCATCTGGGACGCGGCAGCACCGCCGACAATGCCAGAGCCGTTTTCGAAAATGAACAAGCGGACCTGATCGTGTTCGGACATTCGCATATTCCTTTTTTATCCGTGCAAAACAACGAAAGCGATACTTTGTCCCGCACGCTGTTCAACCCCGGTTCCCCGACCGATAAACGCCGCCAAGCCCGGTTTTCTTTCGGAATCGTGACTTTGCATAACGACCGGATCGACTGCGAACATCGGTATTACGATTCGAAGCTGTGAGCGGGGAGGCGCCGAGAGCCGGTTTCGACCTGCGCTTCGTTGTCCTTTCCGGGCAAAGGCGCTTCGGTTCGAAACCGGCTCTCGGCTGGGTAGGAGGAAGAAGGGAATTAATACATCAAACATTTAAAGCTTGGACAGGCAATAAGCAATCGAAGCCACTGCATTTGGATCATTTATAGAACCTGATCCCTAATTTTAAAAAACACCTACCAGCTTACGAATCCCTACTCGTAAGTTATTTATCTTTTCCGCAAATTCCAAAACGCCATCTCAAGTTAAAGAAATTTCTGCCCTTCTTTCCTTCCCCTTTCCGAGCGTGCCCAGCGGAGGGAGAAATTCAGTGAAAGGCGCCTTTGAGCGCGGAAAGCCGTAGGCTTTTTGCGCGAGACAGCGCCTTGTGAAGCATTTCGAAGAAATGCACTTCGGGAGCATATGCTTGGAATTTCTCCCGCAGCGCCTACCACGCTCCCTCTCCTTTGACCATATAAACAGAGTGGCTTATAATGGGACTTTAACCCAAAACACTTTATTCAAAGAAGGTAGTCCATTCATGAAGCCATTTTCGTTCCAATCCAAACCGTCGCGCAAACCGGATCGTTTGTTTCTCGCGTCGGTTAGTATTTTGTTCGCGAAGCTGTTGATGCTGCGCGGATTTTTCTACGGCGACTTCGAGTTTAGCGGCGTATTTATCGATTTGTTCACCGCGCTCGGCGTCACTTGTTTGTTCGAACTGATTCTCCCGCGTCGGCTGCGGGTCGGCGTGGCGTGGGGAGTCAATCTGATATTGTCCGCCGTTTTCTTTTCTGCGGCGGTCTACCATTCGTACTTCGGCTCCGTGCCGACGTATGTCGTGCTCGGCTCTCTCGGTCAGGTGCCGGAGGTAGGGAATATGGTCGGCGGCTTGATCAAGCCTGCTTATTTTATTTTCTTTGCCGATCTGCTGGCCGTGGCGCTGCCGTTAGGGATACAAAAAATCCGTCGATCGAAATCGCGCAAGACCTTGTCGTTCGTCGGTTCGCCGAAAAGCTCGCGCGCTTCCTGGGGAGGGACCGCGGGCCGCATGAGCCGGATCGTCGTGTCTGCGCTCCTGGTAGTCTGCTTGCTGCTGTCCGGCGTTTGGATCAACCGGGGTTCCGCGATCAGCAACGAAATCGTTCGCGCGGAAAATATCGGTTTTATCAACTATCAAGTCAGCACGGCGATCGAGAAACGGAAAGAACGCGATTTTCTCGCTTCGACTTCCCCGGAAGAGGTCGCGCGGCAGGTGAAGGAGCTTCAACAATCTTTCCCGTATAAGGATGAGCAGAAGGACGATTCCGCAGGAACGGCTGCCGAAGATTCTCCCGCATATTTCGGAACGGCCGAAGGCATGAACGTGGTCGTCGTTCAGATGGAGTCGTTCCAGAACTTCCCGATCCACTACAAGCTGGACGGAGAGGAAGTGACGCCGAACCTGAACGCGTTGATGAACGAAAGTTTCTATTTCCCGCATATCTATCAGCAGATCGGCCAGGGGAATACGTCGGATGCCGAGTTTATCTCCAATACCTCGATCTATCCGACCGCGCAGATCGCCATGTCTACCGGTTACGGGGATCGCGTGATTCCGAGTTCTCCGAGGCTGCTCGGCGACAAAGGATACAAGACCGCCACGTTCCAGATCAACAACGCGTCGTTCTGGGACCGCAATCAGCTGTATCCGGCGCTCGGGTTCCAGAACTTTTACGACAAGCCGAATTACAACAACGACAAATTCAACAATTTCGGAGCTTCGGACGAAGAGATGTACCGGGTAGGCTTGGAAAAAATCGACGAAATGACCTCGGACGGTTCGCCTTTCTATGTCCAATTCGTCACGACGGCCAGCCATGCTCCGTTCGACGTGCCGGAAGAATTTCCGCAGCTTGCGATTCCGGACCGGTTGCAAAACACGCAGCTCGGCAAGTATTTGAATGCTCAACACTATACGGATTACGCGTTGGGCAAGCTGATCGACGGTTTGAAGGAAAAGGGACTATGGGACAACACGGTGCTGCTCGTCTACGGCGATCACGGCGGACTGTCCACGGCGGAAAACGACCCTGCGTGGGTATCGTCGATGCTCGGCATTTCCTATGACGCCAACGCGAGCCGGTTCAACATTCCGTTGGCGATCCGCGTTCCGGGCGTGGAAAAAGGCGAGACGGTCGAGCTGGCAGGCGGTCAAATGGACTTCGTGCCGACCTTGATGAACCTGCTCGGCATATCGTTGGAGCAAGAATCGTATACCGCATTCGGCCGCGATCTGCTTAATACCGACCGCAATGTGATCGGCATCCGCTATTATCTGCCGACCGGATCGTTCGTGGGAGACGGCGTTCTGTTTATCCCGGGAGAAGGCTTTGATGACGGAACCGCCATTTCGCTCGACACGCATGAAAAAATAACCGACATCGAACCTTATCGCGAAGACTACGAACATATTCTGCAACTAATGAAGCTGTCCGACGATTACGTGAAAGTGCTGCCGAAACGCGGCTTGGGCGGATCATAACGAGAAGGAGAGCGGAATAGGAAGAAGGGACTTACATGACTCAACCGTCAACGCAGCCGATTCGCTGCCGCTGGGTCAATGAAGACCCCCTCTATATTCGTTATCATGACGAGGAGTGGGGCGTACCGGTTCACGACGACCGAAAGTGGTTCGAGCTGCTGACGCTTGAAGGCGCGCAGGCCGGGCTCAGTTGGTATACCGTACTGAAAAAAAGGGATCGGTACCGCGAAGTGATGGACGGCTTTGATCCTGCATGGGTTGCCGAATACGATGCCGGGAAAATCGAAACCCTGATGCAGGACGCCGGGATTATTCGGAATCGGATGAAACTGGAATCAACGGTCAAAAACGCGAAAGCTTTTCTGCGCGTGCAAAAGGAATTTGGCAGCTTCGACGCGTACATCTGGACGTTCGTGTCGGGAAAGCCCGTTATCGGGCATCGCGTCCGTCACGAAGACGTACCGGCCAAGACCGAAATTTCGGATCGCCTAAGCAAAGATTTGAAAAAGCGCGGCTTCGGCTTTGTCGGCAGCACGATCTGCTACGCCCTGATGCAAGCTTCCGGAATGGTCGACGACCATCTTACGGATTGCTTCCGCAGCGACTGCGAAGCTTCCGTGAATCCGTCGACTTCGGAAAATTGAGGCGGCAGGAAGACGAGTCGCCTTGCCCCCGAGCAGGGTAATCAAGAAAGAAGGCGGCAGGAGTCGCGTGATAGCGAAAGGGGCACAAGGTCAATGAAAATCATGATTACCCAACAAGAAGCGATGCAGCGGAAAATTTGGAGCAAGATTATCGATATGTTCGGCCTGGAGCCGGACAAGGAATACTGGGAGACCGAGCAATTTATTTTGACCGAAGAACAGGCGCGGGAAGTCGGGTTGATCCGTTAAGGCATGAAATCGAAAATAAGCGTGCAAAAAAAGCGGTCAGGATTCGCCGATGCGAACCTGACCGCTTTTTTTGCCTGAAAAATTTAACCCGCAAGCTCAGACGACATGATGCTGCATATCCGGGAACCATATGTTCGGAAGATCGTCGACGCTCATGGGACGACAGATTAAGTAGCCTTGAATGCCCGGGCAGCCCATATTCATCAGTTGAATCAATTGGTCTCCATCTTCTACGCCTTCGGCAACCACGTCGAGATCCATCGCGCGAGCCATCGCAAGCAGAGCAGAGATGACGGCGGGATTCATCTGGACGATGAACGAACGATCCAGCTTGAATTTATCGATCGGAATTTGTGCCAAAATGCCGAGCGACGAATATCCGGTTCCGAAATCGTCGAGCGAGATCGTATAGCCCTGCGCACGCAACTGATCCAAAATCGCGCAGATTTCTTCGAGATTGCGCATGACCAGCGATTCCGTGACTTCCAAATCGAAACGTTCGGGGGAGACGCCTTCTTCGGCCACAATGGCATTCAGACGCTCGACAAAATGTTCATCCTCAAACTGCACGCGCGAAATATTGACGGCGACGCGTACATCGGGACCGAACTTTTCGCTGATCTTGGGCAGGTCTTTGCAAGCCTGACGAATGACCCACTCGCCAATCGGCACGATCAAGCCTGTTTCTTCGGCTACCGGGATAAAGTCGGCCGGGGAAACAAGACGCTTATGTCCGAGATTCCAGCGCAGCAAAGCTTCGACTTCCACAACCTGATTGCGCGCGGCATCGAAGATCGGTTGATAATGCAGCAGCAACTCTTCGCGTTCGATACATTGGTTCAGCGCGATTTCATAGTCGAATTTGACAACCTGATCATAGCGCAGGGACTCATTGTATTCATGATAGCGATTCCGGCCTTTGCTTTTTGCGTAGTAGAGAGCGATATCCGCTTGACGCAGCAGCATGGACAGTTCGGCCCGCTCCGGCGATGTTGAAATCCCGACGCTTGCACTGACCCGAATCAGGCGATCGCCGAGCAGGAAAGGCTTATCGAGCACTTCCAGGATTCGTTTGGCCTGCTCTTCCGGTTTTGCAATCGGCGTCTCGCACACAATGATAAATTCATCGGCTCCCTGGCGCGCAATGACGTAAGGAGGTCCGAAAGATTGACGGAACCGCTGGGCCACCTCGATCAACAGCGTATCGCCCGTCTCGTGACCCAGCGCATCGTTGATGTTTTTGAAGTTATCAAGATCGATCAGGAACAAGCCGAATGATTTATGCAAAAATTCGTATAAAAAGCGTCGGTTGAACAACTGCGTCAATTCGTCGTGATAAGCATAATGGTGCAAATGCTGTCTGCGTTCCGAGCTTGTAATCATATCCCGCGTCACGCAGGCAACCGCAGTCACTTCACCCCGTTCGCCGAAGATCGGGGACAGGATGCTTTCTCCGCTCAATGCACCCGTTGGAAGTAAAGTCCCGTCGTCAAAACGAATGCTTACCCGCTCGTCGACGACTTTCATGTATTTATGATGAAGATACTTGCCCATTTCCGGCTCATGCGCGTACACTTCGGCAAAAGTCCGTCCCATATGTTCCGATCCGATCTGACTAAGCACGGCCGCTGCGCGGTTCACGTACCGATAGCGGAATTGCTCGCCGTCCCAGTCCATCACATAGATGCAGTCTTCGAGCGCATGAAGGAACTGGGCAAAGTCCGCATCTTGGTGTTTCAGTTCTGTCATTCCGTAAAAGCCCTCCTCATCCGCTTCTGTCCGAGATACCTAATTTGCATAGTCCTATCATACTATGGGCAAGCGGCTAAGCAAAGGGAAGAAAGGAGGATAGGGCTTTTAAATATGACATCGGGAGTTCCCATTTTTGAGGAAAGTTTGACGTTAATCGGGATCGGGTAAAAATGGGCATGCCGACAACATAGGGAGGAAACGAACATGATGAAGAAAATTTCGGCGACTTTCGCGCATGAAGAACAAGCCGTACAAGCGATTCATGACCTTCAAGAAGCCGGATATGATCGGGAAGATATCTCCGTCGTTGCCAAAGACGCGAAAGAATCGAAAGAAATTCGCAATGAAACGGGAACGAAAGCACCGGAAGGCATAGCCACGGGAGCTTTGACCGGCGGTGCATTGGGCGGAGCCGCCGGCGTTATCGCAAGTCTGGGAGCGCTCGCCATTCCGGGCATCGGACCGCTTCTTGCAGCCGGACCTATCGCGGCAGGCCTTGCCGGAGCAACGGTAGGCGCAGGGATCGGAGGCCTGACCGGAGGTTTTATCGGCCTGGGCATTCCGGAAAAGGAAGCTGAATACTATGATGAAAGAGTGCATGAAGGCGATGTGCTTGTCATGGTGGATGCGGACGAATCCATGCGCAGCCGGATTTACGAGATTTTCGGTCGTAACGGCGCCAATAACACTTCGTACTTCGATCCGGACGGAACTTCGAGAACGCCGGGGATGGCACCCGTGGACGAAAGGGTTGCTCCTGCCGGAGTGGACGATGCCCATTTGCGCGAAGAGCCCCATTCTGATCGAGCGGGCCGTTCCAGCCATGATCCGAAGGACGATGTAGACTTCCGGGACTCGACCGATCCCAACCGCGAAGCTTCGAACCTGATTATCGGTCAAAACGATCGCCCGTATAAACGCTGATGCTGCGAAGGCACGCAAGCCCAGATAGCAAGAGGCCCGCAGTATCGGAATAAGACAAGAGCGCCGGCATCGGGCCGGCGCTCTTTCTTTTGCGCGAATATGAATCGAATGACCCGAGTTCGGAATCAAATCGACGAATGTTGAGCCTTCCGCTGCGCGGAAAGAGAAATTCTCCGCCGTTCTCCCCGATGATACAGTCCGTAATAAGCGACAAGGGATAACAGCACCGTCAAGCCGCCTACCAGATACATGGTCGAATAGCCGGCCGAAGACGCAATCAAGCCCAGCAGATAAGAGCCTAAGCCATAACCCAGGTCGAAAAAGACAAAATACGTTCCGGTTGCCAGTCCGCTGCGGTGCGCAGGCGCCGATTGGATCGCCAGCGTCTGGAAGCTTGGAATGATCGCGCCGTAACCGAGTCCGATGATCGCCGCCGTGATCAGGAAAAAGAGTGCGGAATCCGCCCGGCTGAGTGCGATCATGCCGATCGCGAACAGCGCGATGCCCGGATACACCAGTACATGCGCGCCTCGGCGGTCGAACAAACGACCCGTGAACGGACGGGACAACAGAACCATGGCCGCAAACACGATGAAGAAATAACCGGCGACGCTTTTCAAACCGATCGAATCGGCATAGACCGAAATGAAGGTAGAAATCGCGCCGTATGCAAAAGCAATCAGAAATCCCGCGGCCGCTACCGGAACGGCTCGGAATTCGATGAACCGTTTAATATCCCAGGCACCGAGTTCGCTTGGTCTTCGTTCGTGCCGAGGAATCGGAGTCATGACGCCGAACAGACATGCCAGCGAAGCAAAGATCACCATCAATACGAACAACACGGTATAGCCTGCGCTTGCGGAGACCGATAGCCCGACAAAAGGACCAAATACCATCGCAAGGCTCATAAACAACGTGAAATAGCCGATGCCTTCTCCTTTTCGTTCACGCGGAATTACGTCAAGCACCACTGTGGACGTCGTAGTCGCCGCAATGCCGAAAGAAATCCCGTGCACGAACCGCAATACGAGCAGCAGCGAATAATTGGGTACCCATAGATAGAAGAAACTGCATGCGGCAAACATGGCGACGGAGAAAACCAACAGCTTTTTACGGTTGATCTCATCCAGCCATTTGCCTGTCAGCGGACGGAAGATGACGGCCGCGATAACGAATACGGTGGTCACGAGTCCGATCCCGTCCGCGCTTCCTCCGAGATGCGTCAACGCGTATTCCGGTAGGGTTACGGCTAAAATATAAAAATTGATAAAAATAAAAAAGCTGCTGAAGCTTATCGTCAAAAAATTACGGCTCCATAATCGTTCTTTTTCCAAAAAAATCGTCCTCCCGAATATCACCAAAGCAAAACGGATCAAATTTTTAACATTTAATTGTCTAAACAACTATATAAGAAAAAGAAACTTCTTGTCAATGCAAGAGAATGTGGATCTTAGCTTTTTCTGCATGAAAACAGTCTTAAGGAGACGGCTTTTTGCTCGTTTTTAGCTTTCTTTATGATATGCTGGAAGTATCCGGTTCGCGAGGGCCGATACGGAAGCGGAGGGGAAGCCATGTCGGAAGAAGTCAGTCGGGTGCACCGAATTCCATTCAGCCGGATTCGCGGCGTGCTGGGAATTCGGCAAAAGATCACCAATGTATATGCGGATCACGTGAATCAATGCGTCGTCGTGGAAACGGATAAGAACGTGCGTAATCCGAGTACCATCATCGAAGTGAAAAATACGTATCTCGACGTGCGTACGGTGAGCGCCGAAGAGTATAATCGTATGCCGTATACGCCCAACGTGACCGATAAACTGAAGGCGCTGCTGGATGAGGCGGAGCGCGAAGCGTTACGGGAGAGTTTGCACAGGGCGATCGGGGAGACGGAGCATATTTTGCGAACCGGGATTTCGGAAGAAGAGCGTCAGAGTCAGGCGAGTTTTTTGAAAAACGCGCGGCGTGCTTTCAACAAATTGAACGGCGACTTGTAACGCAAAACGTGCGACTTTACGGACAAACGGCATATAGACTTGTTCCAACCTTCGTTTCACGCTACAATAAATAAGCGTGAAATTCAGGACATAACCAATCAATGGAAAGCGAGCGGGATAGATATGGGTCGTAAATGGAATAATATCAAGGAAAAGAAAGCTTCCAAAGACGCCAACACCAGCCGGGTTTATGCTAAATTCGGCGTTGAAATTTATGTGGCAGCCAAGAAGGGCGAGCCGGACCCGGAATCGAACCGCGCCCTGAAGGTCGTGCTGGAACGAGCCAAGACGTATAACGTCCCGAAAGCGATCATCGACCGCGCGCTTGATAAAGCCAAAGGCAGCGGCGACGAGACGTATACGGAGCTTCGTTACGAAGGCTTCGGTCCGAACGGATCGATGGTGATCGTGGACGCGCTGACGAACAACGTAAACCGTACAGCTTCCGACGTTCGTTCCGCATTCAACAAAAACGGCGGTAACCTGGGCGTAAGCGGATCGGTAGCCTATATGTTCGACGAGACGGCCGTAATCGGCATCGAAGGCAAGAATGAAGAAGAAGTATTGGAGCTGCTGATGGAAGCGGACGTGGATGCGCGCGATATTCTGACTGAAGACGAATCGGTCATCATCTACGCGGCGCCGGATCAATTCCATGCCGTGCAAGAAGCGCTTCGCGCATCCGGAATCGAAGAGTTCACCGTAGCCGAAATTACGATGCTCCCGCAGACGTTCGTAGCGCTCGATGGCGATTCGGAGAAAGCTTTCGAAAAGATGATCGATGCGATCGAAGATCTCGAAGACGTGCAGCAGGTGTATCATAACGTCGATTCTGACGAAGAATAAGTCGACTCGATCTATATAAGAAGAAGCGGAAACCCGTCCGGGTCTCCGCTTTTTTTGTTTGATAGATCAAAAAAAATTTTAGTCATGTCCGAAAAAAAGATTAAACAAACATAAAACCACATAATTAAAGTCTGTATATGTTGACTCACCCACAAGAAACAGGTAGGATAAAAGCGTAAAGAAGATTGCCTTCAGCGGAGGAATGAACAATGACAATTGCAATCGCTGTTGATATCGGCGCTTCCAGCGGTCGTCTCGTAGCGGCTTCCTTCACCGGACAACAGCTTGAGATGAACGAGCTTCATCGTTTTGATAACGCTTTTATGGAGAAGGACGGTCACGATTACTGGGATATCGACGCATTGTTCCAGGAGATTCTGATCGGTTTGAAAAAGGCAAAAGCGGCAGGAATCCACACCTGTACATTAGGGATCGATACATGGGGCGTTGATTACGCTTTGTTGGACTCTTCCGGAGAGCGCTTGCACGATGTATACGCGTACCGCGATGATCGTACTCACGGAGCCGCCGACCGTTTGCATCGCAGTCTGGTCAGTCGCGATTTCGTTTATGCGAAGACCGGCATTCAGGAGTTGAGCTTCAACACGTTGTATCAATTGTATGTGCATGACCGACAGCAGTTGGATCAGGCGAATCGGATTCTGCTTGTGCCGGACTATCTGTATTATGGCTTGACCGGAAAAATGATTAACGAAGCCACCAATGCTTCAACGACGCAGCTTCTAAATTTGCAAACGCGCGAATTCGATTCGGATTTGCTTAACGCGCTCGGACTGAAGCGCGAGCAATTTGCCGAATTGACGCAGCCGGGCAGCCGCCTCGGAGGCTTGAAAGCTGAACTGGCGGCAACAGGCGATTACCCCGAGTGTTCGGTCGTGGTTGTTCCGACGCACGATACTGCATCCGCGGTTGTCGGCGTACCGGCTAAAGCTGACCGAAGCTGGGCTTATATCAGCAGCGGTACCTGGTCGCTGCTCGGAGCCGAGCTGAGCGAGCCGCTTAACGGAGAAGAAGCACGCAAAGCCAACTATACGAACGAGTGGGGAGCATATGGTACGTTCCGTTTTCTCAAAAATATTATGGGACTATGGATGATCCAGGAGGTTCGACGCGAAAACGGGGAGTCTCATACTTTTGCCGAGCTTGCCGAATGGGCCGAGCGCGAAGATGCTTTTCGAAGCCTGGTTCCGTGCAATGATGAACGCTTTTTGAATCCGCCGAGCATGACCGAGGAGATTATTGCGTTTTGCCGAGACAGCGGCCAACCCGTACCGGATACGCCGGGACGTCTGGCCAGGTGTATTTTTGATAGTTTGGCACTGACTTATTTGGATGCCATGCGTGAGCTGGAGCGATTGACGGGGCAAAAATACGAGGTGCTGCATATCGTCGGAGGGGGCTCCAATAACAGATTGTTGTCCCGATTGACGGCCGACCTGCTGGGCATCGAAGTATGGACAGGACCGTCCGAAGCCACTGCGATCGGCAATATAGCCGTTCAACTGATCGCGGATGGGTCGTTGAGGGATATCGCACAAGCAAGGCAAGTTATTGCAGACTCGTTCCCGCCGAATATTTGTCGTCCAAGCCCGGTAGCCGATCGTCATGATCTGGCGGAACGCTGGCAGCGGATCACCCAACTGACTTTGAAGGAGACTTTACAATGAGCGAAGCAACGGAAAAAGCTTATCTGGAAGCCAAAAAGTTATACGCAAAGCACGGGGTCGACGTAGATGCAGCACTCGCCAAGCTGGCGGATATCAAGATCTCGATTCATTGTTGGCAGGGAGACGACGTACAAGGATTTTTGTTCCGCGACAAGACGCTAAGCGGCGGCATTGCCGTAACCGGAAGTTATCCGGGCCGCGCCTCGACGCCGAACGAGCTTCGCACCGATCTGGATGCGGCTTTGGCGCTTATTCCGGGCAAGCATAAAGTCAATCTGCACGCGATCTATGCGGATACGGACGAGGAAGTGGACTTGGATGCGTTAGAGCCGCGTCACTTCAAGGGCTGGATCGATTGGGCGAAAGCAAATGGCCTGGGCCTGGACTTTAACCCGACGTTGTTCTCCCATCCCAAGGCTGAAGACGGCTTTACGCTGAGCCACACGGACCCGGAAATCCGCAAGTTCTGGATCGATCATTGCAAAGCTTCCCGCCGCATCGCCGAGACTTTCGGCCGCGAGCTGGGTCAGCCATGCGTCACGAACCACTGGATGCCGGACGGATTCAAAGATACGCCGGTCGACCGCTGGTCGCCGCGCGCGCGTCTGCGTGATTCCCTTGATGAGATTTTCGCCGAAAAAATCGACGAGCAATACAACATTGATGCGGTCGAAAGCAAATTGTTCGGCATCGGTTCGGAAAGCTACGTCGTCGGCTCGCACGAGTTCTACATGGGCTACGCGATGAGCCGCGGCAAGACCGTTTGCCTGGATGCCGGACATTTCCACCCGACCGAAGTCATTTCCAATAAACTGTCTTCCATCCTGATGTTCACCGACCAATTGCTGCTGCACGTCAGCCGCCCGGTTCGCTGGGACAGCGACCACGTCGTGACGATGGATGACGAACTGCTGGAAATCGCCCGCGAACTTGTTCGCGGCGATCTGCTGCCGCGCACCCATATCGGACTGGACTTCTTCGACGGCAGCATCAACCATATCGCTGCTTGGGTCATCGGTGTTCGCAACACCCAAAAAGCACTTCTGCGCGCCCTGCTTGAGCCGATCGAACAGCTCAAACAGATCGAAGTCGAAAAAGACTATACATCCCGTCTGGCTCTCGTCGAAGAATTCAAATCCTACCCGTTCGGCGCGATCTGGGACCACTTCTGCGATCAAGCCGGCGTTCCTGTTCGCGAAGACTGGCTGACCCAAGTCAAAACCTACGAAAAAGAAGTCCTCCGAAAACGCGGGCAACAAAGTGTAATGCAGTAGCTTCTAAGCAGCTATTCCCGCTGCTCTCGAAAGTTACGTTGGCGGGGGAGGCGAGAAGACTGCGAGAAAAATTCGTTCAAGCCGCTGTCTCACGCAGGAAGCTTCCAGCTTCCCGCGTTCAAAGGCGTCTTTCACTGAATTTTTCTCTCCGTCTTCTCGCTTCCAGCCACGTTGGACTTTCTCCAGACGTTGAATAGCTTCTAAGAAGCTTATATAGAGAGAAGGATAAAAAGGGATATGAGAAAATGAATACAAAGTTTCAGACAGGCGAAGGTTCCGACTTCGCCTGTTTTACCTAAACTACCATTTACGTGCGTGCCGAGCGGAGGGGGAGAAGGAGCCGAAGAAACGAAGTGGTCGCCTTTGAATTTTGATTTTCACCTTATAAAAGTCCAATCAAAAAATCAAAATTCAACACGCGATCGTAGACCCTTCTCCCACGCAGCGCCCCCAGCGCCGCTCCATCTCCACGCACCCAAAGGAGCCCAACTCATGAGCACAATCAACGCCGAACAAACAGCGAAAGCACTCGAAATCCCTTTTATTCGCGAAATGTCCGAAATTACTCAACATATGTGGCGTAACGGTTGGGACGAGCGCAACGGCGGCAATGTCAGCTATATCCTGGACGAAGCCGAAGTTGCCAAGTATCTGGACATCAACAACGTTATTCGCGTAATCGAACCCGCATTCCCCGTCAATGAACTTGCCGGAAAATATTTTATCGTCACCGGCTCCGGCAAGTATTTCAAAAACGTGCTGCAAGACCCGTCCGGCAATCTGGGCGTGCTGCGCGTAAGCAAAGACGGCACCAAGCTGGAACTGCTGTGGGGATTGGACAACGATGCCAAGCCGACGAGCGAGCTGCCTTCGCATTTCATGAGCCATATCGAACGCCTGAAAGCTGATCCGGATCATCGCGTCGTGATTCACAACCATGCGACGAACGTGCTGGCAATGACCTTTATTCACGATCTCGACGAAGCCAAGTTTACGAAAACGTTATGGGAAATGTGCACCGAATGCATTGTCGTCTTCCCGGACGGTATCGGTATTATTCCGTGGATGGTTCCGGGCTCAAGCGAGATCGGTCGCGCGACGGCAGACAAGATGAAGGAGTACCGTTCCGTCATTTGGCCGCAGCATGGTATTTTCGGAACGGGCACATCGATCGACGAAGCGTTCGGTTTGATCGAGACGATCGAGAAGGCGGCACAAATCTATATGCTGATCGCTCATCATGAGATCAAGCAGCGGATTACCGAGCAAGAGCTATCCGACCTTGCGGCAGCATTCGGCGTAACGCCTCGGCCGGGTATTTTAAGCGTTTGATACGATCGATAAGATTATGCGCCCGATTCCCGTATGCGGAATCGGGCGTTTCGTGTAAAATAAGAACAAACGTGTACGAGAAGGCGAAAGGGGCCAAAACGGATGTTCCAGGATCATGCGGAGCAGTATGTCGTGTTTAAGATCGAAGGGGAAGAGTACGGATTACCGATCGAGCATGTGCTGCAAATTCTGACTGTACCGGAGAACGTTCCGGTATCGGATTATTATTCGGCGACTCGCGGGATGATGAAGATTCGAGGCAAGATCATGCCGGTATTCGATGTCCGGTTTGCTTTCGGTTTCGAAGAAGCCTTTCCCGACCCCAAGCAAAGACTTTTGTTGATCGAACTTGGACGGCTTCATGTGGGATTGATCGTCGACGAAGTGACCGAAGTGCTGAAAGTCGGAGCGGAGGCGCCTCAGATCGGAGACGGAAAAAGCCGCGGGAAGCGAAAAGGATCGTTTTTCACGGGTATGTACAAAACATCTGATCGAATCGTGATGCTGTTCGACCTTCAGGAGATGCTGGAAGAGGAAGGACTATTCGCAGAATAACAAAAGAAACTTAAAAAGCACACAAATACCCCCGCATCCTTGAATCAACAAGACTGCGGGGGGCTATTCGTTTTGGTCATTATTCAATTTTATTCGTTCCTCCTGATAATCCAATCCACATGCTTGACATGGCGAACGTATTTCTTTGGTTTCCAGTCTTGCCGATTGGCGTATGCTTCACAGCTTTCGTCAACCGTTTAGCGGTTTGTTTCTTATTTTTAATGCGAATTCTTATTCTTGCCCGGGTCTTGCATCCGTACTCCGTTAAATTCGGAGCTTGTCGCATCTTCGCGACTGTTTCCATGTCGGTTTGCATATGGCAGGTGAGTTCCCGCATACAACGATTCCACGAAAAGTGTTTTCACGGACACCCTTCCTTTGTGTGAATCGAGCCGGTACATTAACCGTATAGCGCTTGAGAGACGGTTCGTCGAATTGTTATTTCGATTCGAACGTAAACTCGTATCGAGCGCGGTCAAAGTACGGGTATGCTTCGCTTTCGCTATTGCATCGGAATCCTGCTCCTTTCCACGCAAGGCTTAATCCTGCTCGAAACGGCCGTTTCCACTGAACAATAGTTTCTCTTTGGTTTGACATCCTTAATGCCCGCATTAAGCGTCTTCTGGACTTGCGGGTCCAGTATGCGTAAGCAAAGGACTGCCTGCCTAACCTATTGCATTGGAATCATGCTCCTTTTTTGCAAGGCTTCTTTCCCTGCTCGAAATCGCGATTTCCTTCTACAATGGTCTTTTTCAAAGCCTATTCACCTTTACCTTGTTCATTTTAGACTAAATCCGTCTTGCGACTCTGAGTTTCCCACATACCTGATTTTACAGAAAGGTGCTGTCACGTACGCCTTCTGAACGTAAAACCACTCAGTATGCTTCGCTTACGTGTTTCATCGGAATCTTCTCCTTTGGAGCGAAATGGGTCTTCGCTGCTTCGGCGTTTTTCCGGCGGTTGAAGATGCTTCTTTCATTTGTTGCGGGTGAGTTCCCACGTACCCTCGATCTCACGAAAAACGTTTTCACTGACGTTTTTCATGCGTGAAAATCGGTCATCGGCACGTTTCGCTAACCTGTGTCATCGGAATCCTGCTCCCTTCGAAATCCAAGATGGTAAGATCTCGTTATCGACCGGTCTTCAATCTTCCGTCCTCTGCAATGGTCTACGGTGAGTACTCTAAGTTTCCCGCATAGCCGTTCTCTCGAAAGACGTTTTCACGGGCGTCTTTCTTTCAACTTAAGAGTTCGGGATATGCTTCGCTTACCCTAGTCCATCGGACTTGTCCCTCCTTCGATGAATGATGGAAAAGTCTTTGAGTGGCACCCGCAATACTTGTGTTGCCGTTGCTTTAAAGTATTGTTGGTGTTGCACCTATATTACCCCCGATCAGCGAAAAGTAAAACGTCTGTAAAAACATCAAGATGTTTGTAAAAGCAGATCTCGTTCATCCAGCTCTTTCGCGCTTCTACACACGCAAGATAGCGCTTTATTTTACGATTTTTCTCGTTTTCGGCACTAAGCAAGCTCTAAATTCGTCTTGATTTTGGGTAATAGAAAAGAAGATAAGCAACATAAGGAGGCATAAAGGATGGCAATGTTAAAAACGATCAAGAAAAGCATGAACGAAATCAAACAAGCGCAGGACGGAATCAAAGCATCCATGGACGGCATCAAAACGGAAATGGATACGTTGAAGGGAAACATGGAACGCGTGCAGGAACAGGTAAAAGACAAACCGGCCAAATTCAAATCTTCCTTATCTTATTTGAAATTGGGAATCGGGGATTTGAAAGCGGAAGCGGCAAGCATCAAACAGGGCTTCGCGCAGGTTAAAGATGCCGGGAAAGATCGGGAGCCGGCAGCTTCTTTGATCGCAGGTGCGGAGTTCGTGCATGAAGCCTCCGGATTCAAATTGAAAAGAGCAGGTCGGATTATCGGAGAAATCACTTATGCCGAAGGACCGGAACCGAATACATGGATGGCGAATCACACCTATGTAGACCCTGACTACCGCGGCGGAAATGTAGCCAAGCAGTTATTGGATCGGCTTGTGGAAGAGGCGCGGATGCAAGAAAAAATGATTTTCCCGGTTTGTTCCTACGTTCGGGCTCAGTTCAAGCGCAATGACGAATACCGAGACGTATGGCATGAATATTGATCAATCTATAAAATAAATATATTTTAGGCCCATATGACATATTGTTGTATGGGCCTGCTCTTTTTTTTGTCCGGAAAATCGGTTATTCTTATAAAGGACAATCTATTGTAACAAATAAAATTTGCAGTAAATAAAATTTTATATAAGAAGAACTTCGTGCGGAAAGCGGTGGCTGAAAGGCCGCCGCTTCATTTTTCGGCGCGGCAGCAGAAGGAGACAATCAATGACCGCAAACATCTTGGAGCGCCTAAGAAACGAAAGTGCGCCTTACCATGATCGGGTGGAAGCCAACCCTTATGCTTCGGCAATCATGGCGGGGACGATCGAATTGAATGAATATAAGCATTATTTGGAGATGTTCTACGGCTTTATCGCTCCGTTAGAACAACGAGCGGCAGAATCGCCGGGCTTGTCCGCATCCGCTTACGATTTGGAGAGCCGCCGCAAAACCCCGATGCTCGAGAAAGATCTTGCCCAGTTGGGAACATCGGGGAATCAACTTCAACAGCTTCCGGTTTGCAAAGAACTGCCTGATTTATCGACGCCGGAAAAGATCCTCGGTTGTTTCTACGTGATCGAAGGTTCGACGATGGGCGGGCAGATGATCACGAAGAAACTTTCGCGCCTGCTGCCGATTTCGACGGATGCGGGTTTGGCTTACTTCAATGCTTACGGCGAAGAAAGTCGAACTCGTTGGGGAGATTATCGGGAGCTGTTGACCCATGCCGGACAGAACGAAGAAAGTCGCGATGAGGTCGTTCGCTCCGCGCTTGAGACTTTCGGTCTGTTGGAGCGTTGGTTCGATGAACGCACGCAATCTTAATACTGGACTTATACCCGCAACCAGAGCACAGGAGGTACTTACACCATTATGTCCAATGCCAACTTGAATTCCGAAAACGAACCTCTCAACCGCTCCTTGATTACGGGCGACGGCTTTGTCACCGATGAGCCGATCGACCTAACCAACTGCGACAAAGAACCGATTCATATTCCCGGAATGATTCAGCCTAACGGCGTTCTGCTGGCTGCAAGGCGCACGCCGACGGGGAAGATCGTTCAATGCAGCCAGAACTCGAACGATTTGCTCGGACGAACGCCGGACGAGCTGCTGGGCGTTCCGTTGGCCGATTTGATCGGAACCGACGTGATGACGGATCTCGTCAAGCGTGACCTGAACACCGTCGCTTCTTCCGATCTGCAGTACTTGAATCTGCAAATCGACGTTCAGGGACTGCCCGTAAGATTTACGGCAGTGGCTCACGAGAGCGAAGGTTTACTGATTCTCGAGCTTGAATTGGAAAGCGACGAGGATGACGAAGCCGACAACGACTTTCGCTGGATTCGCACCTTTTTCGTTAAACTCAAGCAGAGCGCCAACCGATATACGGCCAGTCAGGCGGCGGCGGAACAGGTCAAGGAGATTCTCGGTTACGATCGGGTCATGATCTACGAATTCGACAAAGAATGGAACGGAAAAGTGATTGCGGAAGCGAAAGAGCCGCAATTGGAACCTTTCCTCGGCCATCATTATCCCGCATCCGATATTCCGAAGCAGGCGCGAGAACTATATTTGCGCAACTGGCTGCGCACGATCGTCAATGTGGATTATACGCCGGTACAAATCACGCCGATCGTGCAGCCGCTGACCGGAAAACCGCTGAACCTGAGCTTATCCGTGTTGCGAAGCGTTTCGCCGATGCATATCGAATACCTGAAAAACATGGGCGTGTGCGCGACGGTGACCATTTCCCTGATTCATGACGGACAGCTATGGGGCATGATTACCTGCCATCATTACTCGCCCAAATACGTTACGCATCGCATCCGCAACCTTTGCAACTTCCTTGGGGCTTTTTTCTCGAACGAGTTGTATCAACGCCAGCAGCTTGACGAATATCAAGCCGAGCTGCGATTGCGTACGGAGGCCTCGCGAATCGCGAAGATTTTCTTGGGCAATTCCAGTCCGTTTCATGTCGTCGAGGAGTTGTATGCTTCGGAAAGCCGATTGTTGAAAATGATGGATGCTTCCGGAGTGGCGATCAGCTTCAACGACAAACTGCTGTTATTCGGCGATACGCCTGCGCCGGCGCAGGTGAGGGAACTTTCCGGCTGGATGGCGGGCAAAGCCAAAAATTATATGCACCAAACTTCGCGGCTGAGTCTGGAATTCTCTCCGGCCGAAGCCTACAAAGAAAAAGCGTCGGGGGCTCTCTACGTCGCCCTGTCTCCGGGCCAACAAAACTATATCATCTGGTTCCGACCCGAAGTGCTTCAGATCGTGGACTGGGCGGGCGATCCGGCCAAAGCCGTTGTCCGGGACGATGACGGCATGCGTCTTTCGCCGCGCAAATCGTTCGAAAAATGGCGTCAGGTGGTTCAAGCTACCGCCTTTGATTGGAGGACGGAACAGCTGAACGCGCTGTTCGAACTGCGGGCCGTCGTCGATAATCAGACGAAAAGCGACTTGCAGCGTGCCGAGGAGCAAGCTTTGCAAAACTCGCGGATGCTTCGCCAGAACGAACAAAGGTATTTGCAGCTGATGGAATTTTCTCCGGTCGCTTTCTTCACCATTACGGAGCGGCACATCGTCTATTGCAATGAACAAGCGGCGAAGCTGCTTGGCGAATCGGATAAAGAGGATTTGATCGGCCGGGATTTCCTTCCTTTTGTGCTTGCCGAGTCGCGCGAGCCGATGCGCCTCTTGTTGGAACAGCTCGAACGGGACGCTTCCGCGCTCGTTTCGGGAAGCCAAGCTTTCGTCAACGTGAAATGCGAGCCGCTTCAGCTCGATATCACGTTGGCGGCCGTTTCGCACAGCGGCAAACCTTCGATCATGCTGATCGCGCGCAAAATAGCCGAAACGATCGAGCAGCAGAGCGAATATACAAGCATTACCGATCAATTGAGCAGTTACATGGCAACCGATCCCTTGACCGACCTTCCTAACCGCCGAGCGTTCGAAGAACGGCTGGAAGAGGACTGGAACGCGGCAGCATTCCTCAACAATAAGCCGCCGATCGCGCTGCTGGAAATTGATATCGACGATTTCCGCGCGTATAACGCGGTGCATGGACTGCAAGGCGGGGATCTGTGCATTCAGAGCGTTGCCCAGGTGCTTGACTTGTTCGGGCGCCAGTACAAGGCGAGAGTTTCGCGCATGGGCGGAGGTACCTTCATGCTGCGTCTGGACGGCGAGCATGCAGACCGGGCGCAAGAGCTGGCCGAACAGCTGCGCCAAGCCGTCGTAGGTCTGCAAATGAACCGGGACGAAGGACGGGGAGCGGAAGATTATGTAACAATCAGCATCGGCGGTATCGTTACGCGTCCGAATCGTGATTACCGGTTCACGCACTTTATGGCTCAGGCTGATCGCGCGCTCATGAAGGCGAAGCAGCAAGGAAAAAATCGCGTCGTGTTTTTGGAAGGATGATTCCGATCTCGATGCGCGGCAAGCTATAACTTTTCGACGCGAAGAAGCCGTCTCTCAGATGCTGAGCAGGCGGCTTCTTTTGTGTCTTTTTGCGAAAAAAACCTAAAGCGACAACGGGATCTCTTTGACGCCGCGCACGATCATGCCCGGACGCCATTCCAGCGCATCGGCACCTTCGCGCATTCGGATGTTCGGAAAGCGGCGAAGCAGGGTATTGATCGCGATCTCACCTTCGAGCCTCGCCAGAGGAGCCCCCAGACACATATGGATGCCGTGTCCGAACGCCAAGTGCCGGCTGCGTTCGCGTGTGATATCGAACAGGTCCGGATCGGAAAAGTGATCGCCGTCCCGGTTCGCGGAATCGAGCGCCACGACGACCAGGTCTCCGCGCTTCATGCGATGTCCGCGGAATTCCAAGTCTTCCCCGGCCCACCGGGACGTACTGAATTCCACCGGACCGTTATAACGCAGCATTTCTTCGATCGCGCTTTTGATCAGATCGGGGTTTTCGCGTAGCCTCTCCAATTGGTCGGGATGCTGAAGCAGCGAGATCATGCCGTTGCCGATCAGATTGACCGTCGTTTCGTGTCCCGCGATGATAAGCAGCGCCACGACGCCGTAAATCTCCTGTTCGGACAGCTTTTCGCCGGCATCTTCCGCGCTGATCAACTGGCTGATCAGGTCGTCGCCGGGATTTTCCCGAACCTTCGCGAACCAATGTCCGAGATATTCCGTGAATTCCTGCATATGCCGGTAGACGTCGGGGCCTTCCTCGGCGTTGGAGGCTCCGATGATCGAGTTGGACCAGACGCGGAATTTGTCCTGATCTTCGATCGGCACGCCGAGAATTTCGCTGATCACGATGATCGGCAGCGGGAACGCGTAATCGTCGATCAGGGACATGCGGTCTTTGCCTTCGACGGCGTCGAGCAAACCGTCCGCGATCTGCTGAATATGTTCGCGCATGCTTTCCACCAGCTTCGGCGTAAAGCCCTGCTGCACGAGTCCGCGCAGCCGGCGATGGTCGGGCGGATCGGAAAACAGCATATTGCTGGTAAAAATGCTTTGGGAACCGCTGCCGAATACTTTGGTCATGTCCTTGATGAAACGGTTGTCTTTGAGCACTTCGGCGGCGTCTTCGTAACGGGTGATCATCCAACCGAACTGCCCGTCGGGGAACATGAGCTGCGCGATCGGTTCTTCTTCTCTTAAACGTGCGTAAACGGGATACGGATTCTGCGTAAAGTCGGGCGTGAATAACGCGTTTTTCGGCGATTCTTCGGAAAATTTCAAACGGATGGCTCCTTTCGGATTTCGACTCCGGTTCTAACCTTCATATAGGCAAAGCAGGGGCCGGTGAATCAGCGATTTTACAATCGGCGCGTTGCGGAGGCAAAAAAAGGCGTTGTATACTGTTCTTATGTCGAAAACGAAATAAGCATTCAAAAAAACGGCCGCCGACGGTCTCGAGTACGTACGGCAAGCCGGACGGAGGAAAAAAGATGACAGACGCTTTCGTATTCAAAATGACGGATCGGGCTCAAGCGCAAATTTTAAAATACTTGGAAGGTGTCCCGCAAGACGCTCGGACCTTGGTGCCGGAAGGCTTCGCGAACCATCTGCACTGGCAGTTGGGGCATATTGTCGCGGTGGCCGACCGGGTGGTGAACGGCTTATCCGGTCGCCAACCCGTGCTTCCGGCGGCCTATGCCGCTTATTTCGCGCCGGGTACCAAGCCCGCCGAATGGGAAGGAGAGCCGCCGGCCTGGGACGAATTGATCGTGCGTTTGCAGGAGCTGCCTCAGCAATTCCGCGAAGCTTATGCCGGCAAGCTGGACGAAAAGCTGGCCAACCCGGATAACTTCGCCAAAGCCGAGACGCTCGGCGATCTGCTGGCGCTGAACGCCGGACATATGCAGCATCATTCGGGATTTATCAATGCCTTGGCACGCATCGTTCGCGCTTAAGCGATCTGCCCGAAAATCTGTATTGCCATAAACATACGAACAGAAGGAGAGATTTCGCTTGAAAAAATCGAAAGCGTTATGGACGGCCTTCGGCGTTGCTGCCGTTCCGGCGGCGGCCGTGGTCGCAGGAAGCTTTTACTTTTACCGGTTGGCTGTCGCGCGCGCTCCGAAAAAGTTCCTCGACGGCGATCCCGGCCTTCAGCCGAATCCCGACGTGCAGACCGAAACGACGTCCAGCCGCGATTGGTGGAACGGTCAATCTTTTGAACATCGGCAGCTGTTGTCCGGCGACGGACTGAAACTGCATGCCTATTACCTGCCGGCAAAAAAAGCCACGGCGCGCACGGCCATTTTGGCGCACGGCTATTCCGGCGACGCTTCGATCATGAGCGGCGTGGCCAAGTTTTATCACGAAGACCTGGATATGAACATTCTCGTTCCCGATGCCCGGGGACACGGACGCAGCGAAGGCGCGTATATCGGTTACGGTTGGCATGAGCGGGTCGATTATCTGGGCTGGATCCGTCAGATGATCGCGCAGGACGGACCGCAGGCCCAGATCGTGCTGCACGGCATTTCGATGGGCGGCGCCACGGTGATGATGACGAGCGGCGAAGATCTGCCTCCGCATGTCAAAGCGATCGTGGAAGACTGCGGCTATACGTCGGTTCGGGCGGAGCTTGAGCATCAGATGAAGCGGATGTACAAGCTGCCCGCGTTCCCGATGCTTCCGGCGACGGAAGCTTTGACGAAGATTCGTGCCGGATACTCGTTCACCGAAGCGTCCGCGCTCAATCAGGTACGCCGCTGCCGCACGCCGATGTTGTTCATCCACGGATCGAACGACGTATTCGTGCCGACCTCCATGGTGCATGAATTGTACGAAGCCTGCCCGGCGGAAAAAGATCTGCTGATCGTGGACGGTGCCGGACACGGCGATTCCTTCCTGATCGACAAAGCCGCTTATACTTCCAAAGTCAAAGAGTTTCTCTGCACTCGGCTGACCGAGCCTGCCGCGGCCGACTGATCGATAACAGAAAGATAGACGCTTGAAGGTTTAAAGCTTTTTTCCGTGCAAAGAGCGGGAAAAAGCTTTTTTTATGCGAATTTCGAAATTTGGGACATATGTCCTTCCCTGATCGCATCGTTTTGTCCGTATAATGGGTAAGGCATTCTAAGGAAACGGGGGCATACCGAGTGTTTAGAGGAATAGTGTTCGCATTTTTGGGCGGCGCCTGCATTACGCTGCAGGGCGTGGCCAATTCCCGGATCAGTCACGATATCGGGACCTGGCAGGCGGCGACGGTAACGCAGCTGACGGGATTCATTATGGCATTGGTCATTTATTTGTTCGTGCGCGACGGCGATCTCGGCGGTTTCCGCAAAGTCAAACCGCTGTATCTGGCAGGCGGCGCTTTCGGTTCGGTCATCATTTTCAGCGAAGTGACGGCCATTCAGACGATCGGCGTCACGTTTACCATCTCCGCGTTGTTGATCGCTCAGCTGCTCGTGACTTTTTTGATCGATCGGTTCGGTTGGTTCGGCACGGCGAAAAGCAAGATGGGCGCGCCGCAGTTTATCGGCCTGGCGATGATGATCGGCGGCGTGCTGATCATGAAGCTGTAGGCGAAGGAGCCTTTACCATGAGAGAAATCAGAGATTCAAACCTGCTCGAACATTACCTGATCCAGCATGATTTGAAGGAAGTATTCCATGAGCCGCTGCGTCCCCTGTTGAGCCTGTACGGTTTCGAACCGGGCGAGGCATTATGCAGCCAAGGGGCGAAAGCGGATATGCTGTACGTGCTGGTCAAAGGGAAAATCAAGATCTACACCACGTCGCCGGAAGGGCGGACGCTGGTCATCTCGTTCAAAAACCCGCCGGAAGTGGTGGGAGACATCGAATACATTCGCGATTTGAACATTATCAATACGGTCGAAGCGGTGTCGCCCGTTACCGTGATCGGCATCAACGGCAAAATGCTGAAGCGCTACGGGGACGACCATGCGCCGCTGCTGCGTTTTATGCTGGATATCATCACGAAAAAATTCTACGTCAAATCGGATTTTCTCAGCTTCAATCTCATGTATCCGGTGGAAGTGCGGCTCGCGAGCTATTTGCTGTCCGTCTGCTACGACGAAAGCGATGCGGGCTTTGAAGGCCGTCTGGCCACTTCCGAGCTGACCGATACGGCGAACCTGATCGGAACCAGCTATCGGCATCTGAACCGGGTCATCCGCAAGCTGTCCGAAGAAGGACTGGTGGAGCGAAGCGGCGGATATTTGCACGTGCGCGACCGGGTGCTGCTGGAGCAGCTGGCGGGACGGAATTTGTACGAACATTAAGACTTTTTGAGCGATAACGAATCGGATCGAAGGAGGAAATCAAAATGCTGATCGGATTGCTGCTTGCGGCATTCGCGGGGATGATGGTCGCGCTGCAAACGATTTTTAACAACAGGACGGACGTGCATATGGGTTCTTGGGCGACGACGACTTGGGTGCTGTTCATGGGCTTCGTCGCGTCGCTGGCATGCAGCCTGATTTTCGAAGGGAGCCGCACGTTCAATTTGCAAAACATGCAGCCGTGGTATTGGTTCAGCGGCTTGATCGGCGTCGGCGTCGTGATCTGCCTGGTGCTCGGCATCAAGATTCTGGGTCCGACGTTCTCGGTCTCGGTCACGCTGACGGCCCAGCTCGGCTTCGCGCTGCTGTTCGATTCGCTCGGTTGGCTGGGGCTGGAGAAGGTGGCTTTCGACTGGAAACAGCTGGCGGGAGTCATCGTGATCGTCGCCGGAATCTTCGTATTCAAATTCGGCGGAAAAAAGAAATCGGCGGAATCGGTACAGTCTGCTTCGACGGCAGGCTAAAACGACGGGACATGCGGCCAAAACAGAAACGGCCTCGGGCCGGATAACCGGATCGATAGGAGGAATTTTCATGCAAAATCAACAACACGGACCATCGGGCGCCATACCGGCGTTGATCGATAAGGTAGCCTGGATCCTGATTCGGGACGGCAAAGTGCTGAGCGCCCGCTCGAAAGGCAAAGAAATCTATTATTTCCCCGGCGGCAAGCGCGAACCCGGAGAAAGCGACGCCGAGACGCTGGCGCGCGAGATCGAAGAAGAGCTGACGGTGCGGATCAAGCCGGAGAGCGTTCGTCCGTTCGGAATCTTCGAGGCGGAGGCCGACGGAAAAGCAGCCGGAGTTCGCGTCCGCATGGTCTGCTACACGGCCGATTATGAAGGGGAACTGACGCCTGCGGCAGAGATTGAAGAGGTCGCTTGGCTGGGCGAAGGCGATCGCGATCGCGTGTCGGCCGCAAGCCGGTTGGTGTTCGACGCGGTCTACGGCACGCAAAAAAAGGACTGAGCCGCAGATCGGCATTCAGATCGAAAACAGATAGAAAGCAGGAGGCGGAGAGCGTGGAAATCAGAGAGATACGTACCGAAGACAATGCCGCGATCGAAGTCGTTATCCGGGAGTGCCTGATCGAATTCGGCGGCAACCGGGAAGGGTTGGCTTGGGCGGACCCGGGTCTGAGCGACTTATACCATGAATATAACGCCCGCGAAGGCGAACAATCGTATGCGAACCGCGCTTATTGGGTCGTGGAAGAAGCCGGACGGATACTGGGCGGCTGCGGCATCGCGCCTTACGCGGGTTCGAACGACGTGTGCGAGCTGCAAAAGATGTATGTGTACGAGGAAGCTCGGGGCACGGGAATCGCGAAGGAACTGCTGCGCACCGCCTTGGAATTCGCGAAGCGCCATTATTCCCGATGTTACTTGGAAACGCTGAGCAATATGCACGCCGCCAACCGCTTCTACCGCAAGCACGGCTTCCGCGAATTGGACGCCCCGCTGGAAGGGTCGGAGCACTTCGCGTGCGATGCCTGGTATCTCCTGGATTTGCAGGACGTTCCCGTTACCGCGGCCCGCGGGAAAAAGCGTTCTTGGAAAGCCGATAAGCTGGATTCCATGGGATCGTCGATCTTCTCGGAAGCGGCGGGTTGGCGGGAAGAAGCGGAACGGGCCGGCAAAGAGATAGTCAATCTGGGAATCGGCGCGCCGGACGAAGCGCCTTCGGAAAGCATCCGCCGCAAATTGAGCGATGCGGTCATGCGGGCGGACGCCTATAAGTATCCCGGAACGCGGGGGACGAAGGCTTTCCGCGAGCGCTGCGCGCAGTGGATGATGCACCGTTTCGGAGCAAAACTGGACCCGGCGACGGAAATCCTGCCGCTGCTCGGTTCGCAGGACGGTTTGGCGCATTTGGCGCAGGCGGTCTGCAATCCCGGCGATTTGGCGATCCTGCCCGACCCCGGTTACCCGATTTATGCCGGATCGTTGGCGATCGCCGGCGTGACGCCTTGGCTGCTGCCTCTTCGGGAGGCAAACGATTTTCTCCCCGATCTGGACTCGATTCCGGCGGAAGTCTGGGAAAAAGCGGTTTTCATTTTGTTGAATTTCCCGGGCAACCCGGTCGCGGCGTTGGCCGATTACGCCTTTTTCGAAAAGCTGGTCTTTTTGGCGAAAAAGTGGGACGTGCTGATCGTGCACGATCTCGCTTATTCGGAAATGGGCTTCGACGGCTATCGCCCGTGCAGCGTGCTCGAAGTTCCGGGAGCGGCAGAAACGGCGGTCGAGCTGCATTCTTTTTCGAAAAGCTTCAACATGGCCGGCTGCCGGATCGGCTTTATCGCGGGCAATGCCGAAGCGGTAAGCGCGCTGCGGGAACTGAAAGGACATATCGACTTCGGCGCGTTCGAGCCGATTCAGGAAACGGCCGTGTTCGCTTTGGAACAAGCGATGTCGGCGCCGGAAGGAGACCGGGGCGTGGCACCTTTGTACGAGGGCAGGCGCAATACGTTCGTGGAGGCTTTGGCCGCGGAAGGATGGAGCGTGCGCAGCCCCGGCGCGACCATGTTCGTTTGGGCGCGGCTGCCGGAAAGCTTAACCGAAACGAAATCGCGTTGGACGTCCAAAGCGTTCTCGCGGGAATTGATGCTGCAAGAAGGCGTCGGATCGATTCCCGGCAGCGCGTTCGGCGCTGAAGGCGAAGGGTACGTCCGCTTCTCGCTCGTGCGCGAAGAAGAAGCGCTGCGCAAAGCTGCGCGGCGGATTGGACGGTTCGTGCGAAGCATCGGAGGGTGAACGGAAAGCCGAAATCCAGAGTTCCGCGAACATGCGGATGATAGGTTTTGCGCACGGCGAAAGCCGCAGCCCGATCGGGCGATTCCGGCACGTTCGTTTCCGTTTTCGGCGTGTTCGCGATCTGGATCTTAACAGCGGCTGCCGAGTATGAGCATAAGCGAAAGGACGCGAGCCCGACTGAAATCGGGATCGCGTCCTTTTTGGAACGGACTTGATTCTTCGCTATCGATCAAGCCGCGGACGGTTGAGAAGCCGCAGGCTGCGGCGGGAAAATTTTTAGGAAAACGGCACGCGTCAGCGGACCGACGATGACCAATTGAAGCGGCAGGGCGCAGATGAAGTTGACCCATAGATTATGCGCGTAAGCGGCGCCTAATCCCGGGCCGAATCCCGCATGTGTCACGGCGCCGTAGAAAGACATGAACAGCACCATGCCCGCCACCATCAAGCAGGAAATGGCCAGAACTTTTCGAATCATCGGGCTGCCCGGTTTGACAAGCCGTCCCGCGATGCTTTTGGCAATCGCGCCGACGACGAAAATATCCAAAATCAGCGCGACGGCGAATGCCGGAACGTAGCCGATCGCCATCGTTTTGAACGCTTCGCCCGTAAATCCTTTCAGCAGAAGCACATTGTATACCGTCATGCCCAGCACCATCAGCGCGCACATGATCGTGGTGAAGATCAAGCTTTCTTTCTTGTTTTTACCCATTTTTTACTCCTTGTGCCGAACATGTTCTTATATACGCATATAAGTAACTGCCCAAACTTTGTTTTATTGTCCACTTAGTTTACAATATCATTAGTGAAAGGAAAATGTCAACCTGGTTGACTAAATTCTATGATCTTTTGACAGGAGTGTAAATCCATGAATGTGACTGAAGCTTTTTCGACTACTTTGATTGATCTAATGAGCGATAAGCATCTTTTTTTACGGAAAAAGGTGGCGGAATTGGATGGAGAAGAACTCAATCGAACAGAAACGCATATTCTGGCTGTCGTTGAAACGGCCGTAAAAGTCTCGATTTCGGAGATCGGCAGAGCCGTTAATCTCACTCGTCAAGGTACGCATAAGAGTGTACTGGGTTTGATCGAACGCGGTTATCTGGAAGAATCGCAGGACGCTGACAACCGTCGTGATCGATATGTACGCTTAACGAGCAAGGGACAGCAAGCTTGTGATCGTCAATTGGCAGTCAAGCACGAGTTGGAACGTGAAATCTCCGAAAAGCTAGGGCAAGAAAATGTTGAATGGCTCAAGCGGCTGCTTGTCCAAGACTGGATTTGAGATGTTCTTATGATGTTTCGATTATACGAAAAAAAGGCTTGAAGAAACGCTCTAAAGCGTTCTTCAAGCCTTTTTAATGAATGAGTGATCTGCGTGACGTTTACTTGATATTGCTCTCGACATCTTGGTACAGGCTGTTATGAAGAATCTCCGCGTCGCTGCCTTTAAAAGCTTCGGCGGCTTCAGTATTTCCTTGGAGATGCCACATGAACCATGCCGTCATATATCCGTCGATGGCTAGGTAGCTATCGCCATGGTCGATGCCTTTTTTTCGAGCAATCATTTTTTCGACGGAATTCGGAAGGGCTTCGTAATTGGCTTGAAGCGCCCATAACGGCGTAATGCCTTGTCCTTCCGTTAAACTGATGTTGTCGGCGGTTCCGGCATCGAAGCTGCCCGTACCCGCGGTCAAGAAAGTCGGAATGTTGATCTTCGACAGATCATAACTCCATTCCGTGCCGAATACGTTCTTTTGTCCCCAATACGGCGAGGTAGGACTGACGGCGTATAAAGCTTTGTACTTGTTGCCGTGAGGCTGGGACGTTACCGCGTTGATTGCCCCGACGCCACCCTGCGAGTGTCCGCCGATTCCGATATTTTGCGTATCGACTTTTCCGTAAAAGATGCTGCTACCGTCTTCGTTCAGTTTTAATAGAAACTCTAACGTTGCTTCTGAAGAAGCGCCGGTTCGCGAATTGTTGTCTTCGTTGCCCACTACGATAAATCCCCAAGAAGCCAGATGCTTGAAAAAGGCCGGGTATCCGCTTGCCGGAGTGCCGCTTCCGTTGGCAATGACCACGACTGGATAAAGGGCGTCATCTTTTTCCAAATCCGTCGGATACCAGATTTCGTGCTTTTGGACAGCCGCGTCGTCAACCTTGAATTCCGCAAACGACACTTTATCTTCGCCCAGTTCCGTATATCGCTTTTCGATCGGCTGCTCTGTCTGCGTGAACTTATAATAGTGCGCGTTTTTGTACTTTGAAAATGCAAACAGTCCTGCGATCAATAAAGCGATGATGATTGCGATGATCAACAAAATTTTCAGAATGGTTTTTAAAATCTTCATGTTTAATTTCCTCCGGCTTATCGTTAATTCGATTTCCATGCCTGCCGTTTTGGTGAATGGTTGAAAAGGGCTTTTTGTTTACTTGATTGGCATATACGCGTTCAAATAGTGTTCCACGCTCTCCATGTACTTCACGTATAAAGCCGTATCGTTCTGAAGAGCGTGTCCCGAGTGCGGAAATTCGATATACTCGTGCGGCACGTTATTTTTTTCCAACGCCCGCACGAGATGTTTGGACGCGTCAAACGGGCTGACTTTGTCATATACGCCGTAAGCGATCACGCTGGGCACCGAATTCTCGCTCACCCACATATAAGCCGAAATCGGCTTGATCGCCTCTTCGTAGGCTTCTGTCTCCAACATGTCCGCCGTAATCTCGGAGCCGGACATGACCGAAAACAATCCGGCTGCCGCATCCGGGTTCTGATCCAGTCCATAGACCGACCAGTCTTCTGGATAAAAGCTCGACGGACCAACCGCTTCGAACATCATCTTTACCGGAATCGGCGATTCGGCTGCGTCGCGGTAAGCATACAGCATCGCCAGCGTCCCGCCCGCCGAACCTCCGGAGATCGCCATCGAATCCAAATCGTAACCTAACTTTCCGGTTTCTTTGACAACGGCGGGAATACTGCTTTTGATCTCTGCCGACTGCGAGTACACGCTGGATCGGGGATGCTGTTCATCGCGCAGGGTGTAATTGATGCCTGCCGCGACATAGCCTTTGGAAGCCAGCCATTTGAGCATGTCCGCATCATCCGATTTATCGCCTGTCGTGAATCCGCCAGCATGGAGATATACAACAAGACCGTAAGTTTCCTTGCTCCGATCGGCAGGCAGGTAAAGATCGAATTTGTTCGCGTCGCCGTCCCCGTAGGATAGATCCGTACGGATCGTGCCCGTCTCGTCATTCCAGTCTACCGTATACTTTTTCAAAGCCGGAGCCGGGTAAGTGAGCTTCAGCACCGCCGATCCTGCAAAAGAAACGATAAATGCGCCTACGCATAACAGGATAAACAGGCCTGTTTTGTGTTTCTTCTTTTTGATTTTCTTTTCGCCGCTCATAAAAAATTGCCTCCGAACAAAGATCCGCCGACCATCAGGTTGAGAAATGCGCGCACGGCAAGCCTTCCCGAAATCCATCCGACTACCAGGATCACTGCTAATATAACCGTTCGTTTCGTAGTAAAAAGTTTCGTCATCGTTCTCTCCTTTATTCTTGTTCAAGAGGGGTACGGAACTCTTGACAATTTGTTGCCGCAGATATACGCTACCGACGTGCCAAATGTACCAACCCTTATAAGCAAGATCAATACTTAAGGCGAAAATGGCACAGATCGGGAGTGGATGTACCATCATGAATAACGAAGAAAAAAATACGTTTGCGAAAAAACAAATAACGGAAGCGTTTTTGCATTTATTGAACGATCGCGAGCTGTCCCAAATCACGATCGTTCAGATCACGACGGAAGCGAAGGTAAGCCGGAACTCGTTTTACCGGAACTATCAAGATAAAGAGGAAATTCTGCTTAAACATATCAAGCATTTAATTACGCGGTGGAATGCGGAGTACGACTTGAACAATAACCAGTCAGACAAAGAAATGTTCGGAAGCTTATTTCATCATTTGAAAGAAAAACGGGATTTTTATCTTTTGCTTAAAAAGAGAAATTTATTTCATTTGTTTTTGAGCGTTTTTGTCGAGATTTACGGAGCAAAGCGTGAATACGATAATATGGGAGCCTACGCGGCGTCTTTTATCGCTTACGGCGTTTACGGCTGGATCGAGGAATGGATCGGCCGCGGCATGCAGGAATCGGCAGAAACGATGTCGGCGCTTTTGGCAACGAGCGGAATGAAATGATTTCGGAATTCTGTTGTAAAATCACGGATTAAAGGTTTATATTTTTCTTATCCGAATCGTCTTTAAGGCGCTGAGAGGGGCTGGGGAATATGGGAGATCGCTTGGGCTTATTGGTTGTGGACGTGCAAAATGCCATGTTTGAAGCAGAGGAACCGATCTATCAGGGCAAAGAAGTCACGCAGCGCATCGCAGGCTTGCTGGAACAAGCGCGAACCGCAGAGGTTCCGGTCATTTTTATTCGCCATACCGAAGCGGAAGGGCCTTTCGCGGAAGGGAGCCCGAGCTGGCAGATTCATGATACCGTTGCGCCTCAGCCCGGTGAATCCATTTTTCAAAAAGAAACGCCCGATTCGTTCGAAAAGACGCCGTTGAAAACGCATCTTCATGAAATCGGCGTTGATCGGCTGGTGGTCGTGGGAATGCAGACGGATTATTGTATTAAAGCGACTTCTCGGCGGGCTGCGGAACTCGGTTATCGTCCGATTCTCGTCAGTGATGCGCATACCACCGTCGATGAGGGAAGCGAGACGGCAGAGGAAATCATAGCCCGCTATAATGCAGAACTGGCCGAACATTTCGTTGAGGTTCAACCGGCCTCAAAAATTTCGTTCGTCTAACCCTTTCGTCGTAACAGCCTTGGTTCATTGTGAGCCAGGGCTTTTTGCCGTGAGCATTGAATGCGCCAAAATAGGATTTTGATAATTCCGTTGACAAAGATACATGAGGCGGGCAATATAAATAAAGGATCTTTACAAAGTGGTCAAGGGACGGAGGTACAATGAAAAGAGCAGATACGACGCTAATGAAAGAAATCAACATGAATACGGTGCGGCGAACGTTAAAGCGCATGGAGACCGCGACCAAGCCGCAGTTGGCGGCGGAGACGGGATTGAGCGTGGTCACCGTGGCTGCGCTTGTGCGCGAGCTGACAGAGCGTGGAGAGCTGAACGAGGAGGAGACGGGAACCTCTACGGGCGGACGTCCGGCTACGGTGTACCGCTTCGATTACGCCTATCGCCTAGCCCTATCGCTGCATCTTCATGAGCGCGAAGGCGTCGATACGGTATTCGCCTCCGTGGTGGATCTTCGGGGAGATATACGAAAGCACGAAGAGCGGCTTTTTGACGTCTTGGACCGGGATTCCTTTTTACGCTGGATAAAGAACTTAATGCAAGATTATCCGCGAATTCAGACGATCGGGTTAGGGATTCCGGGACAAGCGGTGGAAGGACGGATCGAGGTGAGCAGTCATGACAGGCTGCGCGGAACTTACCCGGCCAAGTGGATCGAGGAACATTTCGGTGTGCCTGTGTTGTTGGAAAATGACGTTAATGCGGCATTGCACGGCTATTTGTTAGAGGGAGCCGGTGACGAAGAGGCCGAGGATGGAGCGGTTATCGGCCTATACTTTCCGATCAAATATCCTCCCGGCATGGCGATCTCCTGGAACGGAACGTTAATCGGCGGAAAACGCGGAATGGCGGGAGAGGTCAAATATTTGCCTCTGGATATCGATTGGAGCCGGCCGCCGGCGGGAGACGCCTGGAACGAGATCGTGTGCCGAATCGTGCATACCGCTTCCGTCGTGTTGGCGCCGGAACGCGTGGTGCTTTACGGAGCGCGGACGGATACGCCGTCATGGACGGCTTGCTGGAACGCTTATGTCCGCCGTCATCCCTTGCCTGCGGAGCCGGATATTCAATGGTCGGAACGGTTTGCGGAGCATTTTGCGTCAGGATTGCAGGATTTGGCACTGAAGACGTTGGAACCGAAAGTACGATAACCGTATCGGAAACGTAAAAAAGGAAGGAAGATGTTTATGGCAACCTGGTTTCTGATCGTCATTTATTTGGCTTTTATCAGTCTCGGCCTGCCGGACTCGCTGCTCGGGGCGGCTTGGCCGGTAATGCGACCGGATCTCGGAGCGCCGCTGGAGTCCGCGGGAATGCTGGCGATGATCGTGGCGGCGGGTACGATCGTATCCAGCCTGGCCAGCGGCAAATTGATCACGAAGCTGGGCACCGGACCGTTGACGCTGATCAGCTGCCTGATGACGGCGGCCGCGCTGCTCGGTTTCTCGTTCGCTCCATCGTTGCTTTGGTTCGCGCTGCTGGCGATTCCGCTCGGACTGGGTGCCGGAGCCGTTGACGCCGCTTTGAATCATTATGTCGCGACCCATTATAAAGCGCACCATATGAGCTGGCTGCACTGCTTCTGGGGGCTCGGCGCCACGGGCGGACCGCTTTTGATGTCGTATTTTATCAAAGAGCATGATTCATGGAGATCGGGATATACGGCGGTCGCGATGATTCAATTCGGTCTTGTGATCGTCTTGCTGGTCACGCTGCCCCTATGGAAAAAGATTGCGGCGCGCCGCGCAGAGAATCCGACAACCGAAGTAGCTATCGGCGCGGCTAATCATGATTCCGCGACGGTGCCTGAATCTTTGGCGGACGAGCAGCCGGCCAAACAACCTCTTCGCCTGCCGGGCGTGAAAATGTCGCTGCTTGCGTTTTTGTTCTACTGCGGCGTGGAGACGACGGTCGGTCTCTGGGGCGCAAGTTTCCTTGTCGGGGCACGCGACGTATCTGCGGTAACGGCTGCCGGATGGATCTCGCTGTACTACGGCGGAATCACCATCGGGCGTCTGATTACAGGCTTCATCACGCTGAAAGTCGGCAACCGGGCGCTGATTCTGGCGGGGCAGATCATATCGGTCATCGGCGCGATACTTTTGATGCTGCCGCTGCCGGACGTAGTAGTACTGGTCGGCTTTGTCCTGATCGGCCTCGGCTTCGCGCCGGTCTATCCGGGATTGATTCACGAGACGCCCGCCCGGTTCGGCCGCGCCAATTCGGCGAAACTGATCGGTTATCAGATGGCTGTTGCATATACAGGCACTACTTTTATTCCGCCGCTGTTCGGCGTGTTGGCTTCGCAGGCGGGGATCGGCTTGTTCCCGATCGTGACGCTGCTGCTTGTGGTGTTCATGCTGCTTAGTTCCGAGCAAGTTAACCGCGCGATCAAGCGGACGAAAATGACGGGTTAAATAGGAAAAGGCCGTCCAAGGACGGCATAATGCTTTGAAAAAGTCTAACGTAACTAGAAGCGAGAAGACGGAGAGGAAAATTCAGTAAAAGACGCCTTTGAACTCGGAAAATTCCTTATTCAAATCCAATTCAACTTTCCGAGTGAGACAGCGTCTTGAACGAATTTTTCTCGGAGTCTTCTTGCTTCCCCCGCCGAAGTAACTTTCGAGGGCAACTTGAGGCCGTCTAGGAACGGCCTAATCGCCATCATTGCGACACATGCAGAACTTCATAAATCGTCGCTTCAAAAGAAGGATACGCATCGAGCTGAGTTAGGCGCTGTGCTTCGTCACTCCATTTCTCGGGGAGTTGCTCGTAAAAAGCGAATTGGCTGAAGCCCCATTTATCCGGGTTGTAGATCACTGCTTCGCCTATTGCATCTTGAGTCTTGGGCAATTGCTCGATAAGCTTTCCACCGAAACCTTTCAGCGAAGCTGCCTGAGGAATACGTCCGGCGATCTCTACGGCCCAGCGTACTTGCGGGAAATTCGGTACAATCCGTACCGAAAGAGGGACGCCGATGTTTACTTGCTGCCAGCCGAATGAATGCAAGATGGCGTCGTAAGGGCCGTTTAGCAAAAATTCGTTCATGCCGTTGTGATCGTTCCAAAGGTAAAAAGGAGCGTAATGATTCGAGACGTTCCCGTGGCTGCCTTTTTCCGAGATTAAATAAGCTTTAAGTGCCAAATCCCGAAATCCGTCGGTTCGATGTCCATTCGTCCGCACCCTCCGGCGAATGATCGGCATATCGTAATCGGCGGGAAGCGGGATTTTGTACTGCATGGCGATCATGATGAATCATCCTTTCGTTGTCGGCTTGAAGCTCGAACACGCATTGCTTCATATTCATAGCGTACAGCATCAGGCAGGGAAGGCCGTAACGACCAGAACTGAACAGGGATATCATTGAAAATGAGAGGTGTGTAATGGAACTGAATGATCTGCATATTTTTTGCTGCGTAGCTCGACTCGGTTCGATGTCTAAGGCGGCGGCCGAGTTAGGTTACGTTCAATCCAATATTACTTCTCGCATCCGAGCGTTGGAGCAGGAATTCGGCGTCGCGCTGCTAGACCGTTCGCCGAAAGGAATCCGTTTGCGACCGGAAGGGGAGCGACTGCTGAAGTATGCCGAACAGATCCGTCAATTGGTCGAACAGGCCAAGCTCGACGTTCCTGCTATACAGGTTCGCCCGATGCGACTGGGAGCTTCCCAGACGTTAACCGCCGCTTACTTGAATCCGCTGATCGCAGACCCGGATTCGGAAATCCAGGTCTTTACTCGTTCGCCGGAACAGCTTGTGCATCTATTGGAATCCGGGGAATTGGACGCCGTTTTGCTTAATCGGGAGCCGGAGCAGACGAATCGGTTGGAAAAAGTATTCGAAGCCGTTGAACCGGTTGCCTGGATGATCGGCGGGAACGTGCACGAATCCGTCGCTTCGGAACTGCCGCTTCTCGCTTCTCGCGATGTTCGATGCCCTTATCGGCTTCAAACGCTGGAACAGTCAAAACGATGTTATCCGCCGCGCCGCTTGATCGAAGCCGATACGCTGGAGAGTCTTGTGGCAATCGTCGAGAGCGGACACGGACTTGCGCTCTTGCCGATCGCGCTGCGTACTCCGTGCATGCGTACCGTTCGATTGCCCGGATTTGATAAGGAAAAGGTGCAAATTAGCTGCTATCGCAAAGCTTTTCCTTCAGATACATTTGATGATTCAAAGCCCGGTGTATCCAATGAATGGGAACGCCTTAAGGCATTGATTACAAGGTGAAGTCAAAGTTTAGGATCCACGGCGAAAAATCCCTTGCTTCATGACGGCGAAGCGGATAACATATAGACTGCTATACGGAAGATTCGTGAGCGGTAGGAGAACGGAATATCGAATTCCGGATCGGACTTGCCCAATTACTGGAGGTTGACGTGTGTACGCTGCATTGTGGGCAACTCTCATCTTTGTTTTGACTTTATTCCTGGTGATTCGGCGTCCGTACGGACTGCCGATCGGATGGTCGGCCTGCGGCGGCGCGGTGCTCGCGCTGTTGACCGGAGTCGTCGATTTACAGGATGTGCGCGATGTAACGGATGTCGTTTGGAACGCGACGCTCGCCTTCGTGGCGATCATTCTGATCTCGCTCGTGCTTGACCGGGTAGGACTGTTCGAATGGGCGGCGCTGCATATGGCCCGTGCTTCCAAAGGCAGCGGCGTCCGCATGTTCATTTACCTGATTCTGCTCGGCGCGGTCGTGGCGGCGCTGTTCGCGAACGACGGAGCGGCACTGATTTTGACTCCGATCGTGCTGGCGATGGTACGGGCGTTGAAGCTGGACGAACGACAGGTGTTTCCGTTTATTATCGCGGGCGGATTCATCGCCGATACGACCTCGCTGCCGCTGCTGATCAGCAATCTGGTGAATATCGTTTCGGCGGATTATTTCCATATCGGCTTCATGCAGTATGCGGGACGGATGTTCGTGCCGAATCTGTTTGCGCTGGCTGGAAGTTTGGCGGTGTTGTATTTCTTTTTCCGTAAAAGCATACCGAAGAGCTTCGACGATTCGCAGCTCAAAGCGCCTTCGACCGCGGTTCGGGACCTGAAGCTGTTCCGAATTTCGTGGGTCGTCGTCGGCCTGCTGCTGGTCGGGTATTTCGCGGGCGAACTGCTCGGCATTCCGCTGTCGCTTACCGCTGGCGTCATCGCGATTCTGTTCCTGATTTTGGCTCGTCGCAGTCCGTCGGTTTCGGTCGCGGCGATCGTCAAAGAATCGCCGTGGTCGATCGTGTTTTTCTCCGTCGGCATGTATGTGGTCGTGTACGGACTCCGCAACGTCGGATTGACGGATCTGCTTGCCGAAGGCATACGCGGGTTCGCCGGTCACGGACTGTTCGCGGCAACGATGGGCATGGGCTTCCTGACGGCGGTGATGTCGTCGGTCATGAATAATCTGCCGAGCGTCCTGATCGGGGCGCTGGCGATCGATACGGCGGACGCGGGCGGCCGGATTCAGGAAGCGCTGATCTACGCGAACGTCATCGGCGCGGATCTTGGACCGAAGCTGACGCCGATCGGGTCCCTGGCGACGCTGCTCTGGCTGCATGTATTGAACAACAAAGGCATCCGCATCACGTGGGGTCAATATTTCCGTATCGGCGTCGTATTGACGATCCCGACGTTGTTCATCACGCTGCTTGGTTTGTATTTGTGGTTGTCTTGGTTATAAAAGGTTGCAAAAAGCCGCCTGCGCGGCGCAAGCCTCGAATCCTGGAGATTCGGGGCTTTTTGCCGCAGAAATGAGTCTGCCCGAAAAGTCGCGATCCGACCTGAAAGTTCCTCCGCGCGAGGCCCCTTTTTAACCCGACAGCTTTCGACAAATGGATTGCCCTGCGTTTCCGAAAACGTTATAGTAAGAGATGGAGAACGAGAAAACGTATACAAATAGGAGTGAGAATCCATGCAAAGCAAGTTGAATTTGTCAGGGACATGGCAATTAAGTCTGGGCGAAGAAAGAAAAGGCCTGCCGCAGGCGTTCGAAGATACGATGGAGCTGCCCGGCACGACTTCGCATGCCCGCAAAGGGCGCCGCAACGAAGAACAGTTGATCGGGTCGCTAACGGACGAATACAAATTCGAAGGCTCGGCTTGGTTCCGAAAAGAGATCGAAGTGCCGGCGGATTCGGCTGAGCGCGTCGCGCTGCTGCATTTGGAGCGTACCCGCATCACGACAGTCTGGTTGAACGGCGAGGAAATCGGCACGCGGAACAGCCTGAACGCGCCGCATGTGTACGACTTGACGGGCAAACTTGCGACGGGCACGAATACGCTGACGATCCGGGTGGACAATGTAGGCTATCCGACCAAAGGCGGTCATATGACGTCGCCGGATACGCAAACCAACTGGAACGGGATTACGGGCGCGATCGAGCTGCAATTTTACGGGGCGTCCCGTTTGGAAGAGCTGCGTACCTATCCGAACGTAGGCGAGAAAAACGTTCGCATCACGGCCAATCTCGAAGGAAGCACGGCTGCGAAACTGCGCGTTTCGGCGGCAAGCTTCAACGGGGAAAGTTCGCATACGGCGGATTCCGCGGAGTTTGAGCTGAACGGATCGAGCATCGACGTTACGTATTCGCTGGGCGAAGCCGCGCGTCTATGGAGCGAATGGACGCCGGAGCTGTACCGTCTCAGGCTGGAACTGCTGGACGCGAACGGCGAAGCGATCGATACGACGGACAGCGTGCTCGGATTGCGCGAATTCAAATCGGCGGGCGACAAATTCGAGATCAACGGCAAACGCACCTTCTTGCGCGGCAAGCACGACGGCCTTATTTTCCCGCTGACCGGATACGCGCCGACGGATGTGGAAGAGTGGGTTCGCATTCTCGGCATTTCGAAGACTTACGGGATGAACCACTATCGTTTTCATACCGCATGTCCGCCCGAAGCGGCATTCGCGGCTGCGGATTTGCTGGGGATCTATATGGAGCCGGAGCTGCCTTTCTGGGGCACGATCACGGAGCCGGGCGAAGAGAATCACAACCAGGCGGAGCAGGACTACCTGATTGAAGAAGGATATGCCATCCTCAAAGCGTTCGCGAATCATCCGTCGTGCGTCATGTTCTCGCTCGGCAACGAGCTGTGGGGCAGCCGGACGAAGATCGATTCGATCCTGAAAGGATACAAAGAGTTCGATTCCCGCCCGCTGTACACGCAGGGGTCGAACAATCACCAATGGGTGCCGGAGCTTTTGGAGCATGACGACTTCTTCTGCGGAGTGCGGTTCACGCGAGAGCGCCTGTTCCGCGGCTCGTATGCGATGTGCGACGCGCCGCAAGGCCATGTTCAGGTTGCGCCTCCGGGCACGCTGACGGACTACGATCAAGCGATCAGTCCCGCGCGCGTCCAAACCGGAGAAAGCGAAGACGGCGGCAAAAAGCAAATCCAGATCCAATACGGCACGGGAATGAAAACGGTCGAAGCCGAAGGCGACGGCGGGGATTGGGTATCGCCGCTTCCGGTCGTGTCGCACGAAATCGGGCAGTACGCGACATTCCCGAATTTCGACGAGATCGAGAAGTATACAGGGCCGCTGAAAGCCGAGAACTTCAAAATCTTCCGTGAGCGTTTGGAGGAAAAAGGACTGGGTCACCTAGCTTCCGCTTACTTCGAAAACTCGGGCAAACTGGCGATGGAATGTTATAAAGAAGAACTGGAAGCGGCGCTGCGTTCACGCAAACTGGCCGGATTCCAGGTGCTCGATTTGCAGGATTTCAGCGGTCAAGGAACGGCACTGGTCGGGGCGCTGGACGCGTTCATGGATTCCAAAGGCTTGATCACGGAAGAAGACTGGCGTTCGTTCTGCGATAATGCCGTGCTGCTGGCGCGCTTCGAATCGTATAATCTGGTCGGCGGCGATATGTTCCGTGCAGCGGTGGAGCTGAGCTGGTTCCGCGCGGAAGCGCCGGGCAGCGTGGAAGTGAGCTGGTCGCTGCGTTCGGGCGAGCAGGTGCTCGGCGACGGAGCGATCACGGCAAACGTGACGGCAAGCGGCGATCTGTTCGAGCTTGGCGGAATCGAGCTGGCTTTGCCAAATGTAGAGTCGATGCAAAAGGCGGAATTGGCGCTTTCTCTGAATGGCACGGACGTCTACAAAAACTACGAGCTATGGATCTACCCGGCGGAAACGACAGCGGACTTCGGCGGCGTTCACGTATTCGAGGCGCTGAACGACGAAGCGAAAGCGCTGCTGGCGCAGGGAGGAAACGTGCTGCTGATGCCGAATATTTCCGATTTGGAAAACTCGATCGAAGGCACTTACGCGGCGGACTTCTGGTGCTTCCCGATGTTCCGATCGATCTCGGAAAGCATGGACCGCAAGATTCCCGTAGGCACGCATGGTCTGCTTGTTCGCAACGAGCATCCGGCACTCAAAGACTTCCCGAGCGAAAGTCATACGACTTATGCCTGGTGGAACGTGGTCATGAACTCGCGTTCGGTCATTTTGGACGGTACGCCGTCCGAGTGGGAGCCGATCGTGCAAACGATCGACAACTTCGAGCGCAACCACAAGCTGGGTCTGCTGTTCGAATGCAAAACGGGCGGCGGCAATCTGCTCGTGTGCGCGGTTGATGCGGCCGCGGCGGGACAAACGCCCGACGGGCGGCAGTTCTTGAGCAGCGTGCTCAATTATGTGCGGTCGGATGCGTTCGCGCCTTCTTTTGAAATCGAACTGGAGCAAGTTGAGGGGATGATTCGATAGGGAAGGCGAGGCGATAGGGAGGCGCTGCGGGAAAAATTCGCTCAGTACGCTGTCTCGCGCAGAAAGCTTGCAGCTTTCCGCGCTCAAAGGCGTCCTTCGCTGAATTTCTCCCTCCGCTAGGGCTACCGCATCGAGTTGGGGAAGTAGGGGAAGAGCGAAAGCTTTGGAATTTCGGTTGGCATTTTTGGGCTTTTGGTTTTTTAATATTGAGGTTATTGAAAAGACCTCGGTGTTCGCTTAGAGCGAATGCCGAGGTCTTTTTTGCGCATATGTTATGGCGAAGGAGCTTGATTATGGAGAAGGAGATTGATGATGAACAAGTCAGGATGCCAAGATTTCAACCTTATTCTTCGATCGGCGTCTTTTTGAAATCCGTCCGCTGAGGGGAATAGGGTTGGATCGGGACGTTGATCATCGAGATCGGGATTTCGAGATGCTGGCCGGTTTGGATGCCGTAAGGCGTATCGAGCTTATTGACGCGCAGCAGGTCGTCGACGCTCATGTCGTATTTGTCGGCGATATAGCCGACGGTTTCGCCGCCGGCGACGAGGTGCTGTTTGCGGAGCTTTTCGATCCGGCAGGCGGACTGCTTGAACGTCGGCTGCTTGGACAGCGGGTCGACGAAATCGGCGGTCAGGTCGTTGGCGGCCTGATTGCTTTCCCAACTGCCGAAGTGGAACGGAACGAATACGAGGCCCGGTTGAACGGCGTCGCCGATTTTGGCCGGGACTTCGATCCGGCCGCGCGGCGAAACGATACGGATCACTTCGCCTTCGACGATGCCGAGCTTCGCCGCATCGGTTTCGTTCACTTCGACGTAACCGTGCGGAGCGGCGGCTTGCAGATAAGGCGAGCGTCCGGTCTTGGTGCGCGTATGCCAATGCCAAACGAGCCGTCCGGTCGTCAGCCACATCGGGAAGTCGCCGCCGGGCTGCTCGGACGGCGGATTATAGCGGGTCGCATGGAAAATGGCGCGTCCGTCGGCTTGCTTTTCCTCGTATTCGGCACGGGTCAAAGCGCGGCCCGTGAATTGGTTTTTCGTATAGCTCTGGGCATAATCGGTCGACGTCGGGAATTTGAAATCTTCGTACAGCCGTACGGTGCCTTCCGGACGCTCCGCCGTAGCCGGCCAGCGCAGACCGTTATGTTTTTCCAGCAGGTCGTACGTCATGCCGGTCATGTCGCTCGGACGTCCGCGCGAGACGGTTTTCCATTCTTCGAATGCTTCTTCCGGCGTCGAATAACCGATCAGCGGCTGTCCGTCTTTGTCTCGGAAGTCCATTCGTTTCGAAAAGTCGATCAAGATATCCAGGTCGGTTCGTACGCCTTCGGGCGGATTCACCGCTTTGCGCAGCAAGTTGATGCGACGGTCGGCGTTTTCCATCGTGCCTTCTTTTTCGCCCCACATGGCGGCAGGGAGGACGACGTCGGCCACTTTGGACGTCTCGGTCAGGAAATGGTCCTGCATGATGACGAACACTTTTTCCAGCGCGGCCTTCGCCCGTTTGCGGTTCGGCAGGGAAACGAGCGGGTTGGTGCCGATATTCCAGAACACGTCGATTTGATCCTGCTCGATCATCTCCAGCTGTTCCTCGATCCCTTTTTCCGGGCCGGCCGGAAAAAGGGATTCTTCGACGTTCCACAGATCCGCCATCTCCTGCAAATGCTGCGGGTTCATCGGGTTGCGGTTGGCGGGATAGGTCCCTACGCCGCCGACCGTGCGGTTGGCCGACGAGCTGGGCTGTCCGGCCATATGCAGCGGTCCGCTGCCCGGCTTGCCGATCAGGCCGCGAGCCAGATGCATATTGTTGATCGCCACGCAGGCCGTCGTCGCGTCCGCGCTTTGAAAAGCGCCTTGCAGCGTGGTCGTCACGAGCGTCGGGGTCTCGGACAGCACGCGCCCGGCTTCAAGCAGCGTATCGACCGGAATTCCGGTGACCTCCGACGTGCGTTCGGGCGTCCATTCCTCCAGCGCGCCGCGCATATCGTCGAAGCCGATCGTGTAGTTCGCGATAAACTCTTCGTCGGCCGCGCCGTTTTCCAGCATCAGGCGAAGCAGACCGTTCAGCAGCGGCACGTTGGTCCCCGGACGAAGCTGCAAATGCAGATCGGCGCCGCGCACGGTCAGCGTGCGGCGAGGGTCGACGGCGATGATGTACGGTTTGCCGATGCGGGCTTTGCGGTCCATAATGCGTTCGTGCAGCACCGTGCCGGTCTCGGCGACGTTATGACCGAACAGCATCAGCGTCTCCGTCTCGTCGATGTCTTCGTACGAAGCCGGCGCGCCGTCCGCTCCGAACGATTGCAGCAGGCAGAACTCCGTGGTCGCGGTGCACAGACGGGTGTTGGCGTCCAGCAGATGGGTGCCGATCGCTGCGCGGCCGACTTTGGCGATCGTATAGTAATCTTCGAGGAACGCTTGGCCGGTCGAGTAGATCGCGATGCCGTTCGGGCCTTTTTTCTCAATCGTTTCTTTCATTTTGTTCACGATCAGATCCATCGCTTCGTCCCAGCTCGCCGGGACCAGCTCGCCGAGATCGTTGCGGATCAGCGGGGAAAGCAGGCGGTCGGGACTTGAATTGGCCTGCCACTGATTTTCGCCTTTCGGTCCGAGCCGTCCGCGGTTGATCGAATGCTTGCCGTTGCCGCGGATGCCGACGATCTGCTCGTCTTTGACCGCGATCTCGCAGCCGCAGCCGACCGAACAGAGGTTGCAGGTGCTGTACACCCAGCGGTCGACCTCGCCTTGGCTGTATACGTTCATATCGATCCGTTCGTTTTGCCAGCTCATCGTACGCCTCCCGTCTGCGGTCGGTAAAGCACCGGCACGATGTATTTGCTGGTGTCGTCGCCGTAGGCGTTTTCGATCTCCGCCGCCGCTTCGGTCAATGTCTTTTTGATGCCGGGAAAACGGTTCTCCAGTTTGGCCGCTTCTTCGGAGTCCGCGTGATCCATCCAATCGACGGCGCGGAGCCAAGCGCGGAAGGTCGATTCGACGATCTCGTCGTTCAGGTAGACGACCGAGCAGTCCTTTTTGAAATCTTCCAAAGCCGGCGAGTCCTGTTTCAGTATAGGAAGCAGATTCCGTAAAGCCTGCCGTTCGTCCTCCAGGGCCGTGCGAAACAAAACGACCAGCGGGTGGCTCATTTCGGCGGTTTCTTTCAACGTTTGCTCGACTTCCTTGAGTACCGAAGAAAAAAGTGGGTAAAGCTTACTCATGAAATCCCTCCTGTCCGCGTGTTTTTTGTAAACCGACATATGATTATGCTCAATGTTACATACCCGTTTCGTATTTTTGTTAACAAAAAAATAAAAATTGAAAGGTTTTAATTTTAGATTGCTTTTCGTATACGTATGCGATATATTGCATACTATAGTTTGTTGAAACGTTAAGCAAAGGAGGCTTCCTATTGCCCGTTCCTCAAAATTTTAAAGCTCCGGCCCGAAAGTCCGCCAAAGAAAAAGCGTTCGACCAGATCCAGCGCTGGATCATCGACGGCACCCTTCAGCCGGGCGAAAAATTGCTCGAATCGGAATTAAGCGAATCGCTCGGCGTAAGCCGCACGCCGATTCGCGAAGCTTTTCAGCTGCTTGAAGTGAAGGGGCTGGTTGCAACTTATCCCGGCAAAGAAACGAAAGTGACGGGAGTCGAAAAAGAAGATATTTTCAAACTGTATTCTACTTTGGCCGCCCTGCACGCGTCCGCGGCGGAAGTCGCGGCGAAGCTGATCCGTCCCGAACAAATTCGACATTTGATCGACTTGAACACGGAATTCGAACGCGCGGTCGGCAGCGACCAACCTTACTTGGCGATGGAGACGGACGAAGAATTTCACAACGCGATCGTCGAGCTTTCGAGCAATCCGTACACGGCAAGTTTCAGCGATTCGCTTCAAGTGCATATCCGGCGATTAAAATACGTGTTTTTGCGGCAGCCGATCGACTCGACGCAGGCTTCGGTCGACGAACACTTCGCGATCATCCGCGCTTTTCAAAACCGCGATGCCGCAGCCGCCCACGAAGCCATGAAGCAGAATTTGATCCGTCCGATGCGCGAACTGGAACATCTGATTTAATACCTCAACAGACGGGAGCAAACCAAAATGGAAAACACCAACAACGGCGAACAAAAAGACTTGAGAATCCGCAGCAAAGTCATCAGCGAGGGCGCGAATCGGGTACCGAACCGGGCCATGCTGCGCGCGGTAGGCTTCACCGACGAAGATTTCAAAAAACCGATGATCGGCGTGGCCAGCACCTGGAGCGAAGTGACGCCGTGCAATATGCATATCAACGATCTTGCTTTCAAAGCGAAACAAGGCGTTAAAGAAAACGGCGGAGCGCCGCTCGTATTCAATACGATCACCGTGTCCGACGGCATCTCGATGGGGCACGAGGGCATGCTGTTCTCGCTGCCGAGCCGCGAAGCGATCGCCGATTCGATCGAGATCGTGGCGGGAGCGGAACGCTTCGACGGCCTGGTGGCGGTCGGCGGCTGCGACAAGAACACGCCGGCCTGCCTCATGGCGATCGGACGGCTGAACGTTCCGTCCGTATACGTGTACGGCGGAACGATCCAACCCGGCATTCTCGACGGCAAAAAGATCGATATCGTATCCGCGTTCGAAGCCGTCGGCCAGTACCAGGAAGGGAAAATGACCGACGAAGAGTTGAAAAAGGTCGAGTGCAGCGCTTGTCCGGGTCCCGGCGCGTGCGGCGGCATGTACACGGCCAACACGATGGCGGCTTCCGCCGAAGCAATGGGCATGAGCCTGCCGGGCTCGTCGTCGACGCCCGCCATTTCCCCGGGCAAAGCGGAAGAATGCGAAAGAGCCGGCGCGGCGGTCATCAATCTGCTCGAAAAAGGAATTTATCCGCGCGATATCATGACCAAAGAAGCGTTCGAAAACGCGATCACGGTCGTGATGGCTCTGGGCGGTTCCACGAACGCGTTCCTGCATTTGCTCGCGATGGCGCATTCGGTCGACGTGGACCTGACGCTGGACGATTTCGAGCGCATCCGGTTGAACGTGCCGCATTTGGCCGATTTGAAACCGAGCGGAACGCATGTCATGCAGGATCTGAACGATATCGGCGGCGTGCCGGGCGTCATGAAGATGCTGCTTGAGCGCGGACTGCTGCACGGGGACTGCATGACGGTAACGGGCCGGACGTTGGCGGAGAACCTGGCCGACATGCCTTCCTTGGAGGAAGGGCAGGATATTATCCGTTCGTTCGACAATCCGCTGAAACCGAACGGCCCGCTCGTCGTGCTCAAAGGCAATCTGGCGCCGGACGGCGCCGTAGCCAAAATGTCGGGCATGAAAAAGTCCCGCTTTACCGGCCCGGCCAAAGTATACGACAGCGAGGACGAGGCTACGGCGGCGATTACGCGAGGCGATATTGTCAAAGGCGACGTGCTGGTTATCCGTTATTGCGGACCGAAAGGCGGGCCGGGCATGCCGGAAATGCTGTCGGTCACGGCGATGATCGTCGGCAAAGGGCTGGGCGGCGAGGTTGCGCTGATGACGGACGGACGCTTCTCGGGCGGTTCGCACGGATTCGTGGTGGGACACGTATCGCCGGAAGCTCAAGTCGGAGGTCCGATCGGATTGCTTCGGACCGGCGACATGGTTACGTTCGACAGCGAAATCCGCGAAGTCAGCATGGACGTGAGCGAGGAAGAGTTGGCAGCGCGCAAGCAAGCTTGGGTGCAGCCGCCGCTTAAGGTATCCTCGGGCGTGTTGGCGAAGTATGCGCGTCTTGTATCTTCCGCTTCCAAGGGGGCGGTAACGGATTTGTTCGAGTAACCGTCTTCGTTTATACTTGAATAAACCGTGACTTCGGAGGGATTGGGATTGACGCAGGATATGACCGAAAAAGAAAAAGCCGCTTCGGGTTTGTTGTACGACAATAATAACGATCCGCAGCTTGTGCGCGAACGCAACTACTGCAAGTCGTTATGCTTCGAGCATAATCAACTGAATCCGCTGAAGCAGACCGAACGCGAAGAATTGATCCGCAAGATCGTGGCGGAAGCGAAAGGACCGTTCGTGATCGAACAACCTTTCTACTGCGATCTGGGTTATCATATCGAGTTGGGACGAAACTTCTACGCGAATCATAATCTTGTGATTTTGGACGCGGCCAAAGTAACGTTCGGGGACAATGTGTTTATCGGACCGAACTGCGGCTTTTATGCCGCCGGTCATCCGCTCGACGTCGAGCAGCGCAACGCGGGATTGGAGTACGCCTATCCGATCGCCGTCGGCGACAACGTCTGGTTCGGCGGCAATGTAGCCGTGATGCCGGGCGTGACGATCGGTTCCGGAAGCGTGATCGGAGCGGGCAGCGTCGTGAACCGGGATATTCCGCCGGGCGTAATTGCTGCGGGCAATCCGTGCCGGGTCATTCGCGAGATCACGGAGGAAGATCGCAATAAATACAAACGGGCCTGACGATGCTGGGACACGAGGCAGCCGATCGACTCGAACAAAAGACGCGTATCCTTTTAGGGAAACGCGTCTTTTTGGCGTATGCGGAGAATTCGCGATTGCATCCAAAAAGAAGCTTGACATGAAACGCGTTTCACGCGATAAAGTAAAAATGCAACTTCATAAAGGATATTTAAAAAGTGTATAAACGAAGCGGAAACGAGGAGGAAGATCATGTTCAAGCTGGTGGTTAGCGATCTGGACGGGACATTTTTGAATAACGAAGGCGATTTCGATCGGGAGCGCTTTGCGGACGTATACGCGCAGATGCAGAAGCAGGGCGTTCAGTTCGCGGCTTGCACGGGCAAGCAATGCGAGCGGGTAGAAGAACTGTTCGAAGGGTTCGACGGCATCTGGATTCTCGGCGACAGCGCGACCCGAATCAAGCGGGACGGTAAAGTAGTGCAGGAGTTCGCGCTGGCTCGGGAACTGGCTTTGGAATCCGTTGCCGAGATCGAAGACTTCGACCTCAACATGATCATTATCGCTTGCACCGGAGACGCGGCTTACGTGCGCGATACGCTTCCGGATCACGAATACGACCTGGTAAAGCGTTCGTACCGCGAAGTCATTCGGGTGTCCTCGTTCGACCGAGTGCCGGGCTCTTTCGTCAAAGTCACCGTATTCGACGCGGAAGGACGCAGCGCGGATCTTCGGCGCAAGGTCGAGAACAAGCTCGGCGGTCAAATGTATGTCGTGGACTCCGAGCCGCGCTGGCTGGATATTACGGCGCTCGGCACGCACAAAGGCGAGACGGTCATGAAACTTCAGCAGATGCTAGGCGCCACGCGCGAAGAAACGTTGTCGTTCGGCGACGGGGAGAACGACGTCGAGCTGATGCGGATCGCAGAGTTCAGTTTCGCGGTAAGCAATGCCTGCGACAATACAAAGGCAGCAGCAGCATTTGTCGCGAAGTCCAATGTCGAAGACGGCGTGCTGCTGACGGTGGAAAAACTGCTGCGTTTGCAGGCACGGGCGCGCCTTTGATTCTTTGCCATTTCTCCGCAGTCTATATGCGATCCGTCATATGGCGTCCGCTTCCGCGGGCGCTTCTTTTTCGGCTTTGTTATACTGAATAAGAATAGATCGGCGAAGACAAGAAAAGAAGGTGAACCGGAAACATGAACAAACAAGACCTGATCGACCACTGCCTGAACTACCCCGGCGTGTACGAAGATTATCCGTTCGACGAGAGCTGGACCGTCATGCGGCATGGCGCCAACAAAAAATCGTTCGCGTTCATTTACGTACGTGAAGGTCATGATTGCGCCAATCTCAAATGCGAGCCCATGAGGGCGGCGATGCTGCGCGATCTGCACGAAGACATCAAGCCGGGTTATCATATGAACAAAGAACATTGGAACACGGTAATTTTGGACAGGCAGTTGGAGGAAGAAGATATTTTCGACTTGGTACGGCACAGTTTCGAGTTGACCCGGCCCAAAATTCCGAAAAAGCGGCAGCAGTCGGATTTTTGAACAAGTCTTGAACGGATCGCTGCCCCAAAATCAGTTCAAAGCGGCTTTTGCGGGGTTATCGTATAGTAAGAACCCGCAAATGCGAAAGGAGGAGAACCCATGAACAAGACGCTGCGTGTGCTGGCTGCCGCCGGATTGCTTGCGACGATGATCGGCTGCGGTTCGGACGACGACAACGATATGAACGATATGGACGATGCGGAGCATCAGCAGATGGACGATCAAGACGACAATGATTGAAACTAAAAGCTTGACAACCTTGCCTTTACTTGATCAAGCTGCTGAGATCTGCCGAAACGCATAAAAAAAGCTGTCGGAACAATGCCGACAGCTTCGAAGCAGCGAAGGGTTTCGCTGCTTTTTTGTTTTTTTTTGGGTTATCGTCCTTGAAGATCGAAGCAATCCCGGTTCAAGCTTTCGTCGGGTTGCCTTTTTCGCCGTGCACGATCACCGTTTCTCCCTCGCCGCCGCGCTTCACCTTTTTAATAAAGAATGACAGCAGCAAGCCTACGATTCCGATTCCTACGATCACCACATACGCATCATTAATCCCGGCGATTTGGGCTTGCGTCGCGATTTGCGCCGGGTCGGTGCCGTTTTGCATCATGTCAGCCGCGTACGACTTGGCCCGGTCGGACATGACGGTGACGAGCAGCGAGGTGCCGATCGCTCCCGCGACTTGACGGGTCGTATTGCTGATCGCCGTGCCGTGCGCGTTCAGTCGGGGCGGCAGTTGGTTCAGGCCTGCGGTCTGAAGCGGCATCATCATGAAGGCCATGCCGATCCGGCGCGCCGTGGACATGAGCACCAGGTACGTATAGCTGGTCGTGTCCGTCAGGTTGATAAAGCCGAGCGTCGTCGCGATCACGATCGCCATACCGATAATCGTCAACCATTTCGCTCCGAACTTATCGAATAACCGTCCGGTCACCGGCATCAGGAGGCCCATCAACAGGGCGCCCGGCAGAAGCAGCAGACCGGATTCGATCGCGGTGTAACCCCGGGCATTTTGCAGATACAAAGGCAGCAGCATCATGTCCGCGTACATAATCATCGTCACGGCGATGCTGATGACGATCGTCAGCGAGAACATGTTGAATTTGAAAGCGCGCAGGTCGAGCAGCGGCGTCGTCATCTTGAGCTGTCTCCAGCAGAATGCGACCAATCCGATCACGCCGATCGCGATCATGATCAACACTTCGGAGCTGGACCAGCCCAGGCTGCCCGCGCGGCTGAAACCGTAAAGCAGGGCGCCGAAGCCGATCGTCGACAAAATCACGCTGATCGCGTCGAATTTGACGTTGACGCGTTCGCCGACGTTACGCAGGAAAATGAAGCCCAGCACGATGACCAGCACGGCCAAAGGAATCATCGCGTAGAACATCGTTTCCCACGAATAATGTTCCAACGTATAACCCGCAAGCGTCGGTCCGATTGCCGGAGCGACGATAATCGCGAGACCGACGAGCCCCATGGCCGATCCGCGTTTTTCCGGCGGGAACAGGGCCAGAATCACGTTCATCAAGAGCGGCATGATAATGCCCGCGCCGGCTGCTTGGATCAGGCGTCCGGTCAACAGCATCGGGAAGTCGCCCGCGAGCGCCGATACGACCGTGCCGACCAGGAAAATCATCATCGACGCCTGGAACAGCTGGCGCGTCGAGAACTTTTGCATCAGATAAGCGGTGATCGGAATCAGCACGCCGTTGACGAGCAGATAGCCGGTGGTCAGCCATTGGGCGGTAGCCGCCGTAATGTCGAAGTCTTTCATCAACTCCGGCGTAGCGACGCTCATCAGGGTCTGATTCAAAGTCGCCAAGAAGGCGCCCAGAATCATGATGAACATAATCGGTCCTTTTTTGGCCGATTTTGTGTCTAAAGTATGGGTACTGCTCAATTTCTCTCCGTCCTCTCGTTTCTGGGCTAGACTTTTTTTACAACGTGTCGGATAATCAACATTGCATAAATCAGATTATAGCGAGGCGCAGCCTGCGGTTACAAGCGACACTTTTCTTTAAATCGTCTATTAGTTTTCACAATCGCGCGAAATGTTGTTTAAAATTTGAATAATATACACAAATCATGAAAGTGTAAATCAAGACATATCAGGGGGATTCCAATGAAAGAAACGGAGAAAACCAAAGTCGATCCCAGAGTGCTGAGAACCCGGCAGTTATTGAAAAACGCGTTGGTTGAATTGTTGGAGGAGATGGAGCCGGACAAGATCACGGTGAACCGGATCGCCGAGCGGGCCACGATCAACCGGGTGACTTTTTATTTGCATTACCGCGACATTCAGGACATGATGGAGAAAATGGCCGAAGAAATGGTCGTGGAGATCGAGAAAGCGATGACCAAAACGATCGAAGAGAAAAAGACGGGAGGCGACGACGTGATATTGCTCGGACTATTGGAGCATGTCGCGGCCAACGCCAAGTTTTACAAAGTGATCATCGGGTCGCGCGGCGTGCCTATTTTCCATGAACGGCTGCGGGACATTTTCGTGAAAAAAATCAACGACGGCGTAACGAAACAGAGCTTGGAAGGAAAAGGCATCCAGCAGGACGTCGCGGTTTGGTTCGGCTCCGCGGCCATGCTGGGCACGATCGCTTCCTGGGTGCGCAACGACATGCCGTATTCGCCGCAATTTTTGGCCCGGCAGTTCGCCTTGTTGTTCCGCCGCGAAGATCTGTACGAGAACGATTGACGATCCGAAAGGAGAGGCCGAGATGACACCGATCAAGCTATTGTTAGCCGACGATGAACCGATCATTTTGCGCGGGCTGAAAAAGCTGCTGCCATGGGATGAGCTGGGGTTTGAGATTGTGGGTGAAGCCGGTGACGGACGCGAACTGCGAGAGCTGATCCGCGACTTGTCGCCTCAACTGGTTATTAGCGATATCAGCATGCCGGAAGGCAATGGCATCGAAGTGATTCAGGAGATGAACGGTCGCGGCGGGCAGGCCAAGATCGTATTTATCAGCGCATTTCAGGAATTCGGTTATGCGCGCGAAGCCGTTCAGCTCGGCGCGCTCGATTACCTGGTCAAGCCGATCAGCAAAAGCCAATTGGAATCGGTCGTACGGAAAGCCGCCGCACTGATTCGGGAAGAAAGCGAAGGCCGGCAGAAGCGGGAACGGCTGCATTATTATGAAGCCAAAGACCGGGCGCAGACGATCGAAGAGCTGACGGACCGTTTGCTTGACGGAGATTTGAAAGCGTTGACATCCTTGGTTGAATTGCATCGTCTGACCGCCGACGCACGCTGCACGGTATTCGTGATCGAAGCGGAAGAGTCGTTCGGGAAAAATGCCTGGCAGGAAAAAGAGCGCAGCTTGGCTTTTTTCGCGTTGGGCAACGTCATTCGGGAGGCCGTCGAAGAGCAGCAGGGGATGAATGGCATGATCACGCAAAAAGAAGGACGTTTCGCCGTGCTTATGCAGCATGACGACGTGGACTCGCTGGCTGATCTGATCGAGGAACTCATCGGCAAAATCGAGCTTTATCTCAAGCTGCACGTATCGTGCGGCGTCGGCCGAACGACGAATTCGCCGGAGCATGCCGATCTCGCTTACCGCTCCGCGCTCAAAGCGCTGGACCGGACATATTTTGCCGGATTCGGGCGCGTGCTGCTGGACGAAGAAAGCAGCGAGATTCCGTCGAAGCGCCGCGCCGATTCGGCGGAGCTGCAAGCGCGGCTGGTCGGCGCGATGGTCGCGCGGCGTCAGGGCGAGATCCATCCGCTGGCCGAAGAGTTGTTCGGAGCGATCGGAATCGGCCCCGGCATCGGCAAGCATGCGGCGATCTCCGCGTTGTACCACAGCGTGCTGTCGGTGGTCGGGGAGTGGGAAGAACGCCGGGGAGAAGCGGCTTCGGACCGATCCGGCGAACTTTTACTGGAAAAACTGACTGCTTGCCCGTCATACGCGGAAGCCTGCACCGTAGCCGAAGAAGCACTGAACAGCCGGATGAACGCCGCATGCGAAGATTCCTCGGACCGCAACCGCGACATGCCCTCCCGTATCCGCGCCTATGTCGACGAACATTACGCCGAAGCGATCACGCTGGAGAAGATGGCCGCCGACTTTTATATGAACCCTTATTACTTCAGCAGCTTTTTCAAAAAACAAATGGGGCAGAACTTCAAGACCTACGTCACGGACATTCGGATGAGCAAGGCGTCGGCGCTGCTGCATAATCCCGATCTGATGATCTACGAGATCGCGGAGCGAGTAGGGTATAACAACGTTCGGCATTTCAGCGACACGTTCAAAAAAAAGTACGGGCAGGTGCCGCAGGATTACCGCCAATCGGGCCGCGCGCCGTCATGAAAAGGAGGAGGGACGATTGACGGGAATCCGCAAACTTCGAAAACGGCTGCCCAAAAGCATTTTCGTCAAATTGTCGGCAGCGTTCATTTTGGTCGGATTGGTGCCTTTGTTCGCGCTCAGCCTGTTTTCCGTACAGACTTTTTCGAATTACGTGGTTCGTTACACGACCGGGAATTTGCAGCAGATGGTCTTGTACATGAGCTACAATCTCGACACGGCGCTCCGGCAGTACGACGATATTTCCAAACTGATGTATACCGGGCGTTACGAAGGGTTTTCGGAAACGATGAGCCGTAATCAGACGTATAACGTGAACGAACTGGAACAGATTAACGCGACGCCGATCGATTCGTTTTTGAAAACAGTGCTGTACAGCGATACATATATCACGGCCGCTTATTTCGTACGCGAGACGGACGGCAAGTTGTATTATCAAGATCGGGAAAACCGCGCGCTGCAAACCGATCTTCTCCCGACAGAGCAGCGGAAAACGGAGATGGAAGCTCAGCCTAATCGTCTGGCGATCTTTCCGGCGCGCGATGATGCGTATTTTGCCGGTTCGGCGCGCGAAGTGTTCACGTTGGCTCGGAACCTGATTGATACGTCGGGCACCCTAACCCGCGAGCCGAAGGTGGTCGGGACGCTGTTTTTCGATATCGATACGAGGTTGTTCCGGCAGCTTTCGGGCGAATTGGCGTTAGGCGAGCAGGACGAACTGGTGCTGGCGAACGGCAAAGACCGGTTGTTTTTCAGCAAACAGGGCGCGGAAAGCGCGGCGGCGATGCTTTCCGGAAACCCTGATCGGGAAATGATAATATTAGAGGAAAAGGTACCGTATTTGCAGGGCAGATTGATCGCGGGCGTGCATCGGGCGGCGTTATTCGAACAGCTTTTTTCCGCCCGAACGACCGTGTATTTGGCGATCCTGATCGGTGCCGCCGCGCTCGTCGTCGTCGGAGCCTGGTTCTCGCGCCGACTGTCCGCTCCGATCCGCCGCTTGATGAAGCAGATGACCGTGGTGGAATCCGGCCGGTTGGAACCGATGCCCCCGCCGCGAAGCGAAGACGAGATCGGCCGATTGACGCAGAGCTTCAATACGATGGTGCAGCGCCTGCAAATCCATATTGATGAAGCTTACGTCGCCCAGATCAAGCAAAAGCAGACGGAACTCAGCGCGCTCAAAAGCCAGATCCGTCCGCATTATTTGTATAACACGTTGGAGGTCATTCGGATGAACGCCGTTGATAAAGAAGCCGACGAAGTCGCCGACATGATCCACTCGCTGGCGAACCAATTGAAATACGTGATCGACTATGGAGAAGAACGCGTAAGCCTGGAACAAGAGATTCAGCATCTTCGGGACTATTTCTATATCATCTCCGTGCGTTACGATAATCGTTACACGCTTCGCTTCGAGATCGCTGCGGAGGTGAACGCGGATTGGCGGGTCGTCAAACTCAGCCTTCAGCCGATCGTCGAGAATGCTATTCAACACGGCCTGCGCGCGAGCAAAAAAGGCACCGTCCTGATCGCGGCGGCCGTTGAAGAAAACGATCTGCATGTCACCGTCCACGACGACGGCTCCGGCATGAACGCCGAAACGCTGGACCGAATCGAACAAGTCCTGAACACTCCCTCCATACCCGGCCGCTCGATCGGTCTTAAAAACGTGCACGAACGTATCCGCTCCCAGTACGGCGAAGCCTACGGCCTGTCCGTCACCAGCCGCGAAGACGTCGGAACTTCCGTTTTGCTCCGTTTTCCTATACCCGATTAATTAGAAAAAGGAACGGCGCCGAGTCATTTCCGAACGCATAGAGAAAGTCCAACGTACCTGGAAGCGAGAAGGCGGAGAGAGAAATTCAGTGAAAAACGCCTTTGAACTTGGAAAACTTCCATCTCCAATTTCATTCCAGTTTTCCGAGTGAGACAGCGTTTTGAACGAATTTCTCTCGGAGCCTTCTCGCTTTCCGCGACGAAGTAACTTTCTCAATAGCCTAAGAGCGGCTAGCATAGCCGTTCTTTTTTCTCATGCTTAAGTTTTCCTCATACCGTGCTTAAAAAACGTCATTCATCCCCGGAAATATCAATGCTATTCTAAATTCAGAAAGCGCTTACCTAATTTAAGGGATATTGAAAGGGGATCATGCACATGGTTAAACCCAAAGCAAAAGGATGGTTCGCCGTCACTCTCGCCGCTTCGATGCTGCTCGGCGCGTGCGGCTCAGGCTCGGGCGACGCGCAGACGAAAAGCGGTGCGGCATCAAGCGGCGAAAGCGGAGAAAAGGTTAGCTTCACGCTCGGCTACGCGTCCGGCGATCCGGCCGCCCGCAAAGCGATCAGCGATACCGTGCAGCGATTCATGGACGAACACCCGAACATCGAGATCAAAGACATCAGCGACAACTCGGCAAGCTCGTACCTGGACTGGTTGAAAACGAAAGACGCCGTAGGCGAGTTTCCCGATCTGGTCGAGATGCGGGATACCGAAGTGTTCGCGGATGCGGGCAAGATCGTCGAGCTTCCGTCGGACCTGCTGGAACTGTTCGATTCCCCGCCGGAAGTCGAAGGCAAAGTATGGAACGCTCCGCTCGCGCTCAACGTGCCGCAGGGCATCATCTATAGCAAAAAAGCATACGCGGACGCCGGCATCGCCGAGCTTCCGAAAACGTACGACGAATTTCTCGCCGTTCAGGAAAAACTGAAAGCGAGCGGTCTCAGTCCTCTGGTCGTAGGCGGCAAAGACATTTTCCATATGGGATTTTGGGTGAACAAATTCCTGATCGACGACGTATACGCGCAGGACCCGGACTGGAACTCCAAAAAGACGGCGCAGGAAGTTTCTTTTGCGGACGACAATGTGGTACAAGCGATGACCGACTTCAAATTCCTGTTCCGAAATTACGTCGATAAAGGTTGGCTCAGCACGCCGGACAATCAGACCGCTTCGATTCTCGTGTCCGGCAAAGCGGCTCAACTCTTCTCCGGCACTTGGATGTTCTCGCAGATCGAAGAAGCGGACCCGAGCTTCGAATACGGATTTTATGCGGTGCCGGATCGCGAAGGCCATGTCAACGTGATCGGGCTGCCTTCCCCGGCGGGGTGGACATTGTCGGCCGAAGCGGCGAAAGACCCGGCCAAAACGGAAGCGATCAAGTCGTTCATCCGTTACTTTTTCGAACCCGAGCAATATTCGTTGTATCTGGCCAGCTTGAACGGCATCCCGTCGACGAAGGAAAAGGTGGAATACGAAGCCAGTCCGGCCATGCAGTCCGCGCTCGATCTGATGAACGATTCGGACGTGACCAAGTCGCTCGCCATCAATAACTGGTGGGGCGAGAACCTGATTCCGCCGCAGTTCCGCAATTGGTTTTATAAAAAGCTGCAAGAGATGGTGGCTTCCGACGGGGACGTGACTGACTATATGAAACAGATCGATACCGAATACGACGCTCAAGTCAAAGCCAATTCGATGTAACAGATCCGGATAGATAAAAGGAGGGGGACCGTATGGGCACTCCGGCTTCGACGGCGGGGCTTCGCGTTAAAAGCAAGACCCGCCGCAAAAGATCCAATGCGAATTCGTTCGCTTTACTTTTCATCCTGCCTTCTTTGATCCTGTATACGCTGTTCGTCATCGTGCCGACGCTCGGCAGCGTGTACTTGAGTTTTACGTCCTGGGACGGTATTAGCGAAGATGTCCGGTTTATCGGATTGGCCAACTTCGCGGAGATTTTTCAAAGCCCCCGGGTGCACAACGCGTTAAAAAATACGCTGGTGCTCACGATAAGCCTGGTGCTGCTGGAGAACATCGCGGCGATCGCCATGGCGCTGATGGTCGATCGGGTGCGTTGGTTCAAAAACCTGTTCCGCAGCCTGTTCTACTTCCCGACGCTGCTCAGCGGAGTCGTGATGGGCTTCGTGTGGGCGATGATCCTGAATTACAATTTCGGCGTGTTCAATCAAATCCTGAACGCGGTCGGACTCGGAAGTTGGGCGATCGACTGGCTGGGGAATCCGGATTACGCGATGATATCGATCATTTTGTCCACGGTCTGGAAAGGCGCGGGCTACTACATGATCATTTATCTGGCGGGATTGCAGGGTATTCCGACGGAGTTGTCCGAAGCGGCCAGTATCGACGGAGCGAGCGGTTGGCAGCAGTTCCGATTCATCACGTTCCCGCTGCTCGCCGGTTCGCTGACGGTCTGCATGGTACTGTCGACGATCAGCGCGCTGAAGATTTTCGATCAGATCGCGGTCATGACGGACGGAGGACCGGGCTTCGCCACCGAGACGCTGACCTATATCATCTATAAGGTCGGTTTCGGAGAGCTGCGGCAGGGCTTCGGAACGGCGCTTGCGCTTGTATTGTTCGTGCTGATCCTGATCGTCACGATCATTCAGGTTCAAATTTTGCGGAAAAGGGAGGTCCAGTACTAATGAAGGAATCCACGCGCAAAAGGTTCGGGCAAACCGCGCTTTTTCTGATTACCTTACTGGTCGCCCTGCTGTTCTTTTTCCCGATCCTGTTCAACTTGATGTCCGCGTTCAAAAGCAACGGCGAGATCATGCGGGACGCAATCGCTTTTCCGACGTCGCTGTATTTGGAAAACTTCCGTTACCTGCTCACCGAGACCGAGTTTCCGCGAGCGATTCTCAACAGCCTGATTTTGACCTCGGTCTCGATCCTGCTGCAAATTTTGATCATTCCGATGGCCGGCTATGCGATCGAACGCAGGCAAGCCCGCTGGACGAATTTCATTTTCCTGTATTTCCTGGCCGGGATGATGATTCCTTTTCAGGCATACATGATTCCGTTGTTCAAAGAACTGAAGATGTTCGGTCTCTACGGAAGCTTGGCGGGGCCGATCCTGATCTATATCGCGGGAGCGGTCGGATTCGGCTGCCTGCTGTATACCAGTTTCGTCAAAGGCATTCCGAAAGAAGTCGAAGAAGCGGCGGAGATCGACGGCTGCGGACGCTACGGCATCTTTTGGAAAATCGTGTTCCCGCTGCTCGGTCCGGTCACGGCCAGCATGGTCGTCTTGAACGGTCTCGGCATCTGGAACGACTTTCTGCTGCCGATGCTGGCGCTGCCTTCGGGCGAACCCAAAACGATGGTCGTGGAAATCTACCGCTACATCGGGGAGTTTTCGTCAAGGTGGGACATGATCTTCGCGGGTACCGCGTTATCGGTCGTTCCGGTGCTGGTCGTGTTCGTTTTCATGCAAAAGTATTTCGTCAAAGGCATCTCGTCGGGGGCGACAAAAGGTTAGGCGGAAAAGAAAAATTCGAGGATTTGCCGCAAAGGAGCGTATGACATGCAGGAGCGATTAAACGAAAACGACCGCCGCTGGCTGGACGAAACAGCCGGCAAAATCGAGATCAAAATGAAAGCGCAAGCCGAGCGGATCGGTTCCCGGATTCCGTATATTCCGCAGAACGGTCGATACGTCGAAGACAAAGCCGAAACGGATATATACTGGTGGACGAACGGGTTCTGGCCGGGCATGTTGTGGCAGATGTATCAAGCGACCGGCGAAGAGGCGTATCGGCAGGCGGCGGAAAAAGTCGAGGAAAAGCTGGACCGCGCGCTCGAAGGATACGAAGGATTGCATCACGACGTCGGCTTTATGTGGCTGCATTCCGCGGTAGCGAATTATAGATTGACCGGAAACCCGCGCTCGCGTACAAGAGGGCTGCATGCCGCCAATCTGCTGGCAGGCCGATATAATCCGCGCGGACGGTTCATTCGGGCGTGGAACGACGATTGCGCCGGCTGGATCATCGTCGATTGCCTGATGAATCTGCCGCTGCTATATTGGGCCGGACGCGAAACGAACGATCCTCGGTTTGCCGAGATCGCGAAAGATCACGCGGATACGTCGCTGCGCCATCTGCTGCGTCCGGACGGTTCTTCCAACCATATCGCCGTGCTGGACCCGACGAACGGCGGCCTGCTTGAGACGCCGGGCGGGCAGGGCTTCGAATCCGGCTCATCGTGGTCGCGAGGGCAGGCATGGGCATTATACGGGATGGCGCTCGGCTATGCGCATACAGGCGAAGAGCGGTATTTGCAGGCATCCAAGCGTACCGCGCATTATTTCCTGGCCAGCGTCGCAGCGACCGATTTCGTTCCGCTGATCGACTTTCGGGCGCCCGCCGAGCCGATCGGATTCGATACGACAGCAGGGGTTTGCGCCGCGTGCGGACTGCTGGAATTAGCCGAGATCGTAAATGAGCATGAAAAAGAGCTATACCTGCGCGGCGCGATCCGTATCCTTCAAGCGATGGATAGGCGCTACTGCGATTGGGACCCGGAACGCGATTCGATCGTTTCGCACGGAAGCGGCTCTTATCACGGGCGCAACGATTACGAAGTGCCGATTATTTACGGGGATTATTTTTTGATCGAGGCCGTTCTGCGGTTGCAGGGCCGAGGTTTGCGAATATGGGGATTGTGAACAATTATCCAAATTTAAATACATGAATTACAGTCAATGTGAAAAAAAGTGCTTGAAATCACAAGTCACCTATTCAACCCTCCCTATACTGAAAAAGAACAAGGCGCCGTGCTTAATCGCCTTACCGATCTTATCTTTTCAAGCCTATAGGGAGGCCAATCATATGACAACTGCAACCGTAAATGAAAACACTTGGGTATCCGATATCGTTAGTGAAATGCCGCGTACCGGCGATCTGTTCCGCGAACTGCGCATCGACTTCTGCTGCGGAGGGAAAATGCCGCTTCAGCAAGCTGCGCAGGAGCGCGGACTGGATACGGCGGAAGTGCTGAGCCGCATCGAACAGATCGCTCAGGAAGAAGCACTGCGTCAGGAAATGAAGCCGTCTTCGCTCGAACCTGATGCGCTGATTGCTCATATTCAACAAAGATATCACGCCACATTGCGCGAAGAGCTGCCCGCGTTGACGCCTTATGTGACCAAGCTTGCCCGCGTGCACGGCGGACATCGTCCGTACCTGCTCCGCGTTCAAGAAATCTTTTCGTTGTTGAAAAAAGAACTGCTTGAGCATACCGAAGACGAAGATCAAAACGTGTTCCCGCTGCTGGCAAGCTATTTCGCTTCGCCTTCCGCGGAAGGCGCGGAAGCGCTCAAACCCCATCTGTCTGAACTGGAAAGCGAGCATGAAGCCGCAGGCGATCTGCTCAAAGAACTGCGCGAAATCACAAGCGATTTCGTACCTCCGATGGACGCATGCGGCACGCACCGTCTGGTCCTGAACCGTCTTGCAGCATTGGAAAAGGATACGTTCGAGCATATCCATTTGGAAAACAACGTGCTGTTCGATCAGGCTCGAAAAGCGATTTAATTAATAACGAAGCAGGTCGGTCAAGAAGGGAAGACTTTCTTACCTAGAGTACCTTTACTGGCCGCATGAATAGACGCCTAACAGAAAGACTCCGCGAACGCTCGCGGAGTCTTTTTTCGTATGGCGATTGCAAGGGCACGCCGCTTATTTGTTTTTTGCCAGATCGATCTTCACTTCCAGACCTTCCAGGTAAATCTTCGCATCGCTATTCGAGTCGCTATCCCGCAAATAAGGCTTCACGACGATATGCTCGGCTTCGCTCAAATCTGCCCCGTAATTGGAAATGCTCGTCATTGTGCCGCCGTCCTGCATGCCCTGTCCGCCTACAACATCCAGTACATTCCCTTGATCGTCCACGATTTCGTATGCGCTTGGCAGCAGCGCTTCTTCTTGCTTAACCGCAGAGGCTGTTTGGTCTTTCCATTCAAGCGTCGTGCCCAATTGCACAGTGGAAGCCGTAATATCCAAGGTATCGATGCTCAACGTATAGTGCTCGTCCTGAACCGTCGGTCCCGGATTCAGATGCAGTTCCCGTCCGTTCGCAATCCGTTCAAAAGGAACGTTAACGCTTAGCGGCTTCGCATGATTTCGCATCGTTATCGTGATTGTGCCGTCGAAGCGTTCGCCCAGTCCTTGAGCTTCTTCGGGATTGAGAGGCGAATTCATCAGCAGCGTATACGTACCGTTCCCCCGTTCGATCGGTTCTTCATAGAAGAAACCGTTGAATTCCGGTTTGCCTTCTATATTCAGGCTGACATTTTGCATCTCTTCTTCCAGTTTGCTCGCAGTCGGAATGTCCGGAACGGTCAGGTCGACGGCAAAAGCAACACGCGTGCCGTCGAAGATCGTTTCGTTCACCTTCATGCTCGTATTTCCCGATACGGCGGTCGCTTCAACGATCGTTCCCTGACTGCGTTCGCCAGCGGTACGCAGACCCGCATCGCCTTCGATCTTGCTGAACAGGCTGCCGATCAACGGGATCTCCCGAATCGTATCGGCCATCGCCGGAGAGACAAAGCCTGAAGCGAACAATCCGGCGGAGATCGCGACGGCGGATGCGGCAACGATAGCTGTACGGCGCAGGGGAGAGGTTCTTCGTTTGTTTGTGGATACGGTTAGATCTGTTTGGGCAGATTCGGGATGATCCGGCAGCGAGGCATAAGCCGCATCCAAACGGGTACGTACAATTGGAGACATAGGTTTACGCTCTCCGGCTGCTTTTTTCAAATGGAAATCGAGCTGCTGCTCGGCATTAGATTGATTCATAGTTCATACTCCCTTTCGAATGGATTTGAAATTTCTTCATCAACACGGCCCGCGCCCTCATTAACCTCGTCTTAACCGCACTCTCGGTCAGTTCCAGCGTCTGTGCGACCTGCGAAATACTCATGTCTTCAAAATAATGCAGGATGACCACGATCCGCTGCTTCTGCTCCAGTCGATCCACGGCATCCCGCATATCGACTCCGTCGTAATCATTGCCCCGAGAGGCCGTCACCGGGAACTCTGCAACGGTTACTGTCCGGCTTCGACCGCGCAGCAGCGTATTGCATTCATTAATCAGGATGCGAAACATCCAAGTTCGGAAAAACTGGGGTTCCCTCAGCGAAGCGATCGAGCGATAAGCCTTGAAGATCGCCTCCTGCATCGCATCCGCGACATCCTCTTCTTTTCTCAGCATCGACCAGGCCATATGGTATAACGCATCTTCGTTTTGCCGCATCAGTTCCACGAAAGCCTCCCGATCCCCGTCCCTGGCCCGCAGCACCAATTCTTCATTTGCCAAAGCGCATCTTCCTTTCTTTGTTTTGGATGAACATTAGATGGATGGATCTACCGTTCGGTTACATCGAATATTCCCATAGACGCAAAAAAGTTCGGCATCCCGGCAAACCACGCAAAAAAGCGGCCGTTTCGCTAAAGGCGAACAGCCGCTTTTTAAAAGGCAAGGTCAGCAAGGTAATCAGAAGGTTTTACGTACTTTTACTTCTAAATAGAAGGTCGAGCAAATTCAACGTAGCTGGAAGCGAGAAGACGGAGAGAGAAATTCAGGTCAAGACGCCTTTGAACTTAGAAAGCCTCTTCCTTGATTTTCTCCCGGCAGCTTTCTGAGTGAGACAGCGTCTGGACCGAATTTCTCTCGGAGTCTTCTCGCTTCCCCCGCCAAAGTAAATTTCTCGATCAGACGCTCCGCACCAATATCGACTTATGATGCGAGAACGTCTCGAAGCTTTGCTTGCCGTGATACGAGCCCATGCCGCTTTCGCCGACGCCGCCGAAAGGCAGCTCGTGCGAGCTCATATGCAGCAGCGTTTCGTTCACGCAGCCGCCGCCGAAAGAGACGGTGCCCAGCACGAGATCCTGCACGGCTTGGTCGTTCGTGAACAGGTACAGCGCCAACGGCTTCGGACGGTCGACGATTTTTTCCAATACCTCATCCAGATCGCTGTACGTCATCACCGGCAAGATCGGCCCGAAGATTTCTTCCTGCATCACGGGCGAATCCCAGTCGATGCCTTGCAGCAGCGTAGGTTCGATCATCAGCTGCTCGCGATCGGAACGGCCGCCGAGCAGCACTTCGCCATCGTTCAGGAAACGGCTGAGTCGGTCGAAGTTTTTGCCGTTAACGATATGAGGGAAGTCGGTATTTTGCATGACGTCTTCGCCGTGTTTGCTTGCAATCTCCAACCCGATCTCTTCCAGCAGCGCTTCGCGCACGTCTTCATGCACCAGCAGATAGTCCGGCGCGACGCAGGTCTGGCCCGCATTGAGGAACTTGCCGCGAACAAGGCTTTGCGCAGCTTTTTTCAAGTTGGCGTCTTTATGCACGATCGCCGGGCTTTTTCCGCCAAGCTCCAATGTCGTAGGAGTCAGATTTTCGGCGGCGGCGCGCATGACCACTTTGCCGACCGGAGTGCTGCCTGTAAAGAAGATATAATCGAATTTCTCGCGCAGCAGCTCCGTGCTGGTCTGCACTTCGCCTTCCATCACCGCGACGAATTCATCCGGGAAGCAGTCGCGAACCAGATCGGCGCTGACTTTCGAGACGTTCGGCGTCAGCTCGGACGGCTTCAGCACGACCGTGTTACCGGCGGAGATCGCGCCGACTACTGGGGAAAAGGCAAGCTGGAACGGATAATTCCAAGGCGCGATGACCAATGTTACGCCGTACGGTTCCGGGTGAATCGTGCTTGTGCCGTCCGGAATTTGGTCGGAAGTCGGTACGACGCGCGGCGCCATCCACTGCTCCAGACGTTCAAGCGTATAATCCAGTTCGCCGAGCACCAGCCGGATTTCGGTATGGTAGGCTTCGGCTTCGGATTTGTTCAGGTCGGCGCGAAGGGCGTCGAGGATACGCTGCTGATGCTTTTCGATTCCGAGGCGCAGGCGTTTGAGAGCATCGACCCGGTAGGCGAGGCTTTTCGTTTCACCGGTGCGGAAAAAGCGGCGCTGCCGCAGTACCAGTTCGTTCGCGCTTAAAGAGGTGGTTGTCATGATGATCGTCTCCTGTTCATTTATGTTGGCAAACATTTAATTGATATCAACTCATAGCTCACAGTATAGACGGTATGCAATTGTGCTACAATAGCCATCAGTTCCACTATTGCGGCTTATGCCTCATTTGAGCATAAATTGGGGTCTAAATAATCGTGAAAAGAAAGGACAGAATATGCCGACTTCATCTAACCTGCCTAAAAAGCTCGATCCGAGAGTAACGCGAACAAGAAAAATGCTGCGGGATGCGCTTGTCGCGCTGCTTGAAGAGAAATCGTATGACCGGATCACGATCGCGGACATCACGGACCGCGCCACGGTGAACCGCAAAACCTTTTACCTTCATTACGAAACCAAAGACCATCTGCTGCAAAGCGTGACCGACGGCATACTGGACGAACTGTTCGGGGAAGCGAAGGCGGCGCAGCCGATTGATCTGTCGATCGACGAGATGCAGAGCTATATCGCCGGACGGATTTTTTCTTACGTAAAAAAACATCGGACGTTCTTCGAAGTGATGTTCGAACGCAAAGCCATGACGGACTTCGTGCAGTACATGAAGCGGTATTTCGCACGTTTTTACGAAGAGAAATTCGCGGATATCGACGAAAGTCGGCTCCCGGTGCAAAAAGACGTCATTGCCAGCTATATCGGTTCCGCTTATGTCGGGGTAATTCATGGATGGCTGAACGACGGGATGAGGCAGTCGCCGGAAGAGATGACGCGGCAGATGATATTACTCAACCTTCAAGGACCAATTCAAACGGTGAAAAATTCACAATAGAAGATCCAAAATAAAAAGCGGAAAAATGTCTCCCGTAACGAAAATTAAGTCAGAGGCGTTTTGTGTTTATAGGGTTTGCTGCAAATTTTACCTATCATTTACCTGTCTAAGGAGGACTTTATGCGGCTAAAAGAACTGAAAGACATGATGCTGATTCCCGACCGTGAAATCCTGATCAACCGCTTAGTCAAAATTCAAAATACCGACGTGCTGCTGATTTCGATCACTTCGGAAAACAACACTCATAAATTGTGGACGCTGCGCAAATTGCCGGAGCGTTCGGAACAACAAGAATATGCAGAGGAATCGATTTACGAACCTGCAAAGATTCTTTCGAATCGCGAGAGAATGCGGCAGGAGCTGCAAGAAGAAACGGCCCGCGGCGGCCAAGAAGATTTTATCTCTCAACTGACTATTCAAGGCCAGACCCTGACTTTCAATTCGTCGGAGTGGGGGTATTTCCGAGAAGAAGATCACGGAACGTATATGAAACTTCAGCATTTTATCGAAAAAGGACTGGAACTTGAAAGTTTCGCAGACGTTGAATTGAACCGTTTGTGTTTGATCTGTTACGAACAAAACGATTCCGAACCTTTTCCCGATGTAGATTTGGATAAAGAGCTGGAGATTACGTTGAAGTTCGACAGTACCTTTCGCCGAGTCCCTGTACATACCGAACCGATCGTGCTGGAGTTCGGAGATGCGCCGGAAGGAATCAAGTATTCCTTCTACGATTCTTTTCACGATAAAAATCGCTTCTTCTATATCGACGCATTGACACGCTACGATCTTTGGGAAAAAACCGAGAAAGAATTGAAAAAGCCTACATCGGAAGAATTTACGGAAGAGGAATGGCAGCAGTTCAAAGCTCAACAGTTCAGGGCGTTGGGAACGGTTTGTTCCAGGGATCAGGATCTTGCTCTTGTCGAATACGAGTCCGAAGATAATATTCAATTGAATTTTTACGCCGAACATTTTTTGGATGAAAAGCCTATACCTTCGTTCGACGCTATGGGAATGTCCATTATCTTCTCGTCCGGCTGTGAACTCGGTCGCAATGGTCTGAAGAGTCGAGCCTGCTCAACCGGCCCGGTAGACAAAAATTTTGAAGGAAGTATCGTGATTGAACTATTGTCTTATTACGTGGAGATACCGGAAAAGATCATCAAACTTTAAAAAAATAAAATTAATGTGATGAAAAATTAACAATAGTAAAAAAGGAGAAATTTAAAAGCAGTGGAAAAAACGAGAACGATCGGCATACTGGGCGTCGTACACAATAACGAATTGCGCATACAATCCGGCTTAACGTTAGAGTTGATGCGGGAATTAATTTTGGAGTTCGATCCGGAGGTTATTTGCGGGGAAGTGCTACCGTCGAGTTGGGAACATTACAAGCAAAAGCCGGATGATCGAGGATATTGGGGAGAACCGCCGAGCGAATACTATGACCTGATTTTCGATCTTTGCGCGGAACAGAACATCATATTCGAACCGATCGACTGGGTGGAGCTGGACGTATGGAACGATTTTGATCCTTTTCGCAATTACGAAGGGCAGAAGCGCGAAGAATTGGAACAGCAATCGGAAGCATTCTGGCAAAAACAGCTTCAAGGCTCGCAGGAAGGGAGTATCCCGTTCAACACGCCAGCCTTCGACGAAGCGACGCGCAGCAAATACGAGTGGTTGCAGAGTGTCGACCCGGAAGCGCATGAGTTTCGTTGGACGACTCGGCATCTGATCATGACGCAGCGTATCAAAAATGCGATGAAAAGACACCCGAACAAAAAAATACTGTGCATTGCGGGAGCGGATCACAATCATGTTCTTCATGAACAGTTGGGCAGGGACGCCGATATTCGAATAATCTATCCATTACGATAATTCTAAAAATTATTTAATGTAATGAAAAATTCACAATAATAAAACCAAAATCAAAACCGGAAAAAATTAAAGCCTCAATCCCTTAAAACAAACGATCCTGCAATCACCAAAAAAGCACAGACCTCCGACCCGTCAATACGGGCGAAACTGTGCTTTTTCTGTTCACTGCAAATTATGCTTCGAGGAACATTTTCATATCGTCTTCCACATTCGTAATCCCGGCAATCCCGAAGTTATCGACCAACACTTGAACCACGTTAGGCGACAGGAAAGCAGGCAAAGTCGGACCGAGATGAATATTTTTTACGCCGAGGTGCAGCAGAGCAAGAAGCACGATCACGGCCTTTTGCTCATACCATGCGATGTTGTAAGAGATCGGAAGATCGTTGATATCATCCAGGCCGAGCGCTTCCTGAAGCTTCATCGCAATGACGACGAGCGAGTAAGAGTCGTTGCATTGTCCGGCATCGAGTACGCGCGGCAGGCCGCCGATCTCGCCGAGATCCAACTTGTTGTATTTATACTTCGCACAACCGGCTGTCATGATCACGGTGTCCTGCGGAAGTTCTTTCGCAAAGTCGGTATAGTAGTTGCGCGATTTCATCCGTCCGTCGCAGCCGGCCATAACGAAGAATTGACGGATAGCGCCGGTCTTCACCGCTTCGACAACCTGATCGGCAACGCTCAGTACCGCATGATGCGCGAAACCGCCCACGATCTCGCCGCTTTCGATTTCTGTTGGAGCCGGGCAGGAACGGGCTTGTTCGATCAGCGCGGAAAAGTCTTTGCGGGCGCCGTTCTCGCCGTCCGGAATATGCTGCACGCCCGGGAAGCCCGTGTTGCCTGTCGTATACAGTCTTCCGATATAGCTGTCTTTCGGCGGAACGATACAGTTGGTGGTCATCAAAATCGGTCCGTTGAAGGACTCGAATTCTTTGTTCTGTTTCCACCAAGCGTTGCCGTAGTTCCCATAGAAGTGATCGTATTTTTTAAAAGCAGGATAGTAGTGGGCAGGCAGCATCTCGCTGTGCGTATAGATATCGATACCTTGACCTTCAGTCTGAATCAGCAGTTCTTCCAGATCTTTCAGGTCGTGCCCGCTGATCAGAATGCCCGGGCGAGTGCCGGCTCCGATATTGACTTTCGTGACTTCCGGATTTCCGTAAGCGCCCGTGTTGGCTTTATCGAGTAAGTCCATCGCATCCACGCCGTATTTGCCTGCTTCGAGGTTCAGCGCAACCAGATCTCCGGCTTCCAATGTATCGTCGAGCGTCGCAGCAAGCGCACGACGGGTAAACGCGTCCAATTCCGGATCGATTTCGCTCAGCTGTCCGGCATGATAACTATAAGCGGCCATGCCTTTGAGTCCGTAGGTCAGCAGCTCGCGCAGCGAACGAATGTCTTCATTTTCCGTGCGAAGTACGCCGACCGTCCAAGCCTTGCCGTCGAATTCGCTTTCTTCCGTTTCCCAAGTTGCGGCATCCGGCAGGTTATTAGAAGTCCCGGGGAATTGAGCCTCGCGCAGTGCACGAAGTTCTTTGCGCAGCGCCAACGCCGCATGGTTTTTCGCAATAAAGTAATCCCGGTCAAAGTTGGCGTTCGTGATCGTGGCAAAAAGCGAGTCCATAATGAACAAGGAGACTCGGCGTTCCAAAGTCGCAGGCATATCCAGATCCAGGCTGAGGAAAGAAATGCCCTTCAGCGTGTAGATCAACAAGTCCATCAGATTGGCGACGTCATGGGGTTTGCCGCAAACGCCTGCAATGGTGCAGCCGGTTCCTTTCGAAGCTTCTTGACATTGGAAACAGAACATGGAAGGCTGAGTCGATTCAGTCGTTCGTTTGGATCGGGAATTCGTAGTCATGGTCAATTTCCTCCGTTATCAAGTGGTCATATTTATTGCTTCGCGTAATCGTAAGCCTATGTGTTCATTGTAAAAGGTTCAAATTAGAGGCTTGTGATTACGCGCACAACAAACCGGGCGACTTTGCGAACGGGGAAACAAAAGTCTCGGGGGAGAGAAGTTCCTATTCGTTATGGGGAAGCTGGGGGCTGCGGGAGAAATTCGTTCAAGTCGCTGTCTCGCCTGAAAGTCGTAGAGTTAACCTATGGTTAACTCTACAATTTTCAGGCTCAAAGGCGTCTTTCACTGAATTTCTCCCTTCGCCCTTGCTTCGCATAAGAGTAGGATCTCCTTTCGGCTTTATAAAAGGGAGAAGGAAGAGAAAGAAAGCAAGAAAAATAAAAGAAGAAAAGTTTCTGCATGTTACGATCTATGCGGCGATGAACAAAGGAGGTAATGAATGATGGAAAGCTTTTATGTTCGACTTTTAGAGATGGAAGATGAGATCGAAGAGTTATTGGGCATGTGGCGAAAGCTGCACGAGAACTACTCGCCGGAGGCTCGGCAGTTTTTTAACGGTCAATCGGATCAATTCTCCCGTGAAATGTTGATTCTGGTCAAGGCTTGCGAACGGATCGGCTTGACCGGGAACGGGGAAAAGTATTCCATGACCGAAAATGGCGAGCAGCAGATCAAGCTTTATCCGCTGGTTATTCAGGAATCTGCCGAAGAGATCATGAGGCGATATGCGTTCTTTTATGTGTTTTGGAGTCGGGAAGAGCTTGTGGATCGAATCGCTCGGTATACCGATTTTTCGCAGAACATGGAGCAGGGTTTGTTTCTTTTGAAAACTCTGCATCGGTCTGCTGCTTTAAACTTGGATTCAAGCGAACCGTTGAACCCTTTGCTGAAAGAAGCATCTTCTGAACAAGAACGTCCTTTCACAACGGAACCGACCTTGATTGTGGCTATGGATTATTCGGATAGCGAATATGAATTCTTTGAATTTCGAGAAGATGCAGCCCGGCAGATTGAGCATTTGCATACGCGATTTTATGAATGGATGTACGATCAAGACGGCATTCAGCCTTTTCGTATTGACCATAAGCACATCTATCAGGGACAAACGACGTCGGAAGGGTGGTACTATATCCAAGGACACCCCGATTTTGTCGATTGGGTCAACACCCAGGTTTATCGCGAACCCGTAGGCAGAAAGCTTGTCGGACCTCCGCTGCAGCAGCCGATCTCCAAGTTATCTTTTTAATTGCGTCAATCTCGGCAACTTCCGCAAAGTTCGTGCGCGGAATCACAAGCTGACCCGTCGAACCCTTCTATACTGGAAAAGACTTCAGACGAGGAGGAGACGGAAGTGGCTCATCATTACACAAAAGTAGATAAAGACACCTGCATTGCGTGCGGCGCCTGCGGGGCGACCGCACCGGATATTTTCGATTACGACGACGAGGGATTGGCCGAGAACATCATGGCCGGCGACGGCAATCGAGGGATCGTGCGTATTCCCGAAGAACTTCAAAGCGACCTCGAGGACGCGGTTGACGGTTGTCCGACGGATTCGATCCGGATATCGGAGGTTCCGTTCGGAGACGACAATGACTGATGTCATGAATCAAGTCGACTCGGCGGACAAAGGCTTGCAAATCAAACGGGTATACGACGCTCCGTCCGAAGCAGACGGTTTTCGCGTGCTTGTGGATCGGCTGTGGCCGCGCGGACTGTCCCGGGAGCGGGTAAAATTCGACGAATGGATTCGCGAACTCTCCCCGACTCCGTCGCTGCGCCGCTGGTTCAGCCATGCGCCGGAACGCTTCGATTATTTTCGCGAACGTTATTTGGCGCAATTGGACGACGGCGAAGGCAACGCGGAACGAGCTGCCTCCATCATTCGTCAAGCAGAACAAAGGCGAGTAACCTTGCTTTACGGTGCCAAAGATCCTGTTCATAATCATGCGGTCGTGCTGGAAGAATGGTTAAGACGGCAGGCAGAAGGTTTGTCGGGCGAACAGGCAACGATTCTGAAAACAGGCAGCAGGTCTTGAAACCGGTAAAAAACCCCATGATGCGGAATGCGCATAACGGGGTTCTTTGTTGTTTGAAGAAAAAGCGTCTCGGTACGGCGGCTATCAGCTTATCTTTGCTTGCTTCACCGATACGCCGTTCTTTTTCAATCCGAGCGCATGCTGATACAGAACCAAGACGGCTGCGGCGATCAGGATGACGCCCATCCATGCCGGAGCGGAGTGGCCGAGCAGTACGTACAATTGACCGCCGAGCAGCGGACCTGCGACGCGTGCCAAGGATTGAATAGATTGACTTCCGCCTTGAATGCGACCTTGCTCGCTGTCGTCCGCGGATTTCGACAACATGCCGTTGAAGGAAGGGCCGAAGACGGAATCGCCGAAGCCGAACACGAACAGACCCGCGATCAGCAAAGGGTAGAAGGAGAACAAGGCAGAAGCCGCGATCAGGACATAGCCGAAGATTTCAGCAATCATGCCGAGCATGGCGATCCGCGAATCCGAGAGTTTTTTCAACAGGAGAGGCATTAGGAAAGCTTGAGACAAAATATCCTGAATGCCGATGATCGAAAACAGGAGTCCGATCGCCGCAGGCTGCCAGCCGAATACGTCGATCGTGAACTGCGGGAAAATCGCTTGGAACGAGCCGTTGGGAAGCCAAAGCAGGAAAGCGGAGATCAACAATCGTTGCAGCGATTTGACGGCAAGGATGCTTCGCAGCTGGATAAAAGGGTTCAAGCGCGCGGCGGTGATCTTGTTCAGGCGTTGGGCAGGCTTTAGACTTTCCGGCATGACAAACATTCCGAACAAGAAGGTAAGCAGCGTTACCCCAGCACCGGCGAACATCGGCACGGCATATCCGTACCGGGCAAGAACCCCGCCGATCGCGGGTCCGAGAATCGTTCCCGCTCCGGCGACCGCGCCGACCCAACCGAAGTAACGGGTGCGCTGTTCGCGAGGCGTAATATCGGCGAAGTAGGCGAAGATCATGCCGATGCTGCCGCCGGTGACGCCTTCGATGATCCGTCCGGCGAACAGTACCCATAGTGCGCCGCCCAGACCGAATACGGCATAACCGATCGCGGAACCCAGCAGGCAGAGCAGAAGCAGCGGGCGGCGTCCGAAACGATCGCTGAGCGCGCCGATTGCCGGAGCGGCAAGGAAGACGCATAACGCATAAATCGAGGTCAAAAGGGTAACGATCGTCGCTTGATCGGCCGCATGGCGAACATAAGGCGCAACGAGAAAAGGAACGACGGGAGCAATGATGCTAAAGCCGATTCCGCAAAGGAACACAGCCATCAAGCCGAAGATCAGAGCCTTTTTATTGACGTTCGGAAATGAAGAGGATGACGCGGAAGAATTGGATGTCGGCATGGATAGGAGAGCTCCTTCGTGATGAATAATTTAGTTTCCTAAGAAACAATATGAATATACGATTATTTTGTTTCCTTGTCAACAAAAATATGCGAAAATAAAAGCAGCTCCTCTACGCGGGTAGAGAAGCTGCCGGATCTTGATCGTATTTTACTCGGGAGTCGGTCCGTCTTCGGGCCGAATACCTTGCTTATGGATCTCCGTATCAAGATGTCGGGTGTAGGCATCCAAAAAACGGGACATGGACTCGAACTGTTCGTCCGTAATCTTTTCGAAAACGGCATCGTCCCGCTCGCGGAATGACCGATGCAAATTCTCGTGGATCTCGAAAACTTCCCGGCCTTGCGCGGTCAGCTTGAAATAAATTTCCTTTTTGTTATCCGGACTTTGATAGCTTTCGATTAAACCTTTGTCGAGCAGTTTCTTGGTGATCTTGCTGATCGCGCCCCGGGTCATGTAAAAAGCTTCGGCCAGCCGGGTCACGTTAGGATCACTGTGCTTGCCGATGTATTCGATCGCATGGACTTCGGAAGGTTTGTGGCCTTTGAGCGCTTCTTCCATTTCGCTTCGGTTCAGCCAGACCAGTTTATTGAATACCGCTCTGAACTCTTCCAATATTCGTTCTTGTTGATTCACATGCCGCCCCCTGACTGTTCAATGTTCGGTTTGAACGGTTATCCGTTTTAGTATATTCGGTTTTTGTTTCCTTTACAACAAACTCATATCGACCGACCGGGCAGACGGTAACAAACAAAAAATCCAACATCTCTATAAAAACGAGGTGTTGGATTTTGCTTGATACAGTGTCTACTTAGCCGACCTGGACGCGAGCATGCCGGCGATACCAGATCGCGCTTGCGATCGCGATTCCCGCCGAGATCGACAAGCCCCAGTAAATATTCGAATAAGCGGTCGACAGCGGCAGCGTATGCTGCCATTCCAGCGCGGTCGTCGCCATCGCGACGCTGAACGCGCCGCTAAAGAATTGCAGTAGTTGGAACAAGCCCATGCCCGAACCGATCGACGATTCCGGCAGGACGCGGGACATCTCGTTGGACAAACTGCTGGACAATGCGGTAAACGAGATACTGAGAATCATGTACGTCAGCATCGCGCCTACCCATGAATGGCCGATCAGCAGCGCGAACAGCAGCGTCGACAGCAGCAAGAGCGGCGGGCCGAAACGCAAGATGCCGTGGTTGCCGTGACGATCGATCACTTTCCCGATCTTGCGAGAAGCGATGATCGCGAGCAGCGATCCCGGGAAGATGACCAATCCGGCATGCCCGACCGTGAAGTCGAAGTTCTTCGTCAGCACCTGCGGAAGCAGGAACAACGTCGAGAAATTACAGATATAAGCGGTCATGCCGGCCAGCGCGAGCAGCAGGTAACGGCGGTTCGCGAACAGCGAAGGCAGCACGAACGGGTCGGGAGTCAGGCGAATCCGCAGGACGAACAATACGAGAGCGCCGACTCCGAGAGCCAGCAAGGCCCAGATCTGATTGGTCAGGAACAACAACAAGCTCGTGATCCCGACGGCGAGCAGCACGCCTCCGATCGCGTCGAACGAACCGCGCTTAGGCAGTTCCTTCGGCAGCAGCCAAGCGAACAGCGGAAGAAGCAGCAGCACGATTGCCGTAATCGCGAACAGCCAATGCCAGCTCAGGTTCTCGACGATCAGACCGCCGACGACAGGACCCAGACCGAGCCCAAGCGCAACGGCAGACATGATCGTCGCCATCGCGGAGCCGCGGCGTTCAAGCGGTATGTACCTAGTGAACAAGACCATGGCAAGCGAGACGGTACCGCCGGCACCGGCGGCCTGAACGATTCGGCACAGCAGCAGCACGACGAAACTTTGACTGAAAAAGCCGATGACGCCCGCGCCGCCCAGCGCAATCAATCCCATGATCAGCAATCGGCGCAGCGGAATGAAGTCCGACAAACGGCTGAACGTGATCGAGGAAATCGCGAACATGATCGAATAACCCGTTACGATCCAGGAAGCGGAAGTGGCGGAGATCCGGAAATCGGACGTGATGCCCGGCAGCGCCATGTTGAACATGGCCGTGTTCATCACGACAAGGACGACGGCCACGCTGAAGACGAGAATCGTCAAGCCTTCGCGGGCCAGAACGCCCGGCGCGGAAGGCTGCGGCGCTTCGGCCGCATGAGGGGTAGCAGTAGTTTTCATGATGAAAGGCTCCTTTTCAATAGTTCGGTAGTTAACGAACTATTGAAGTATAGCAGGAGGATGGGGTAAAATACAATTGAAACTTTAGGTTACCGCGAAAGGAAGAGACGCGACCATGAAACTTCTTCATCATCCGGACCGCGACGCTATCATGCTGCCTACGGTGCTGCATGCGTTGAGCGATCCGATTCGTTTGCAGATCGTTTCCCAAATTCATAAAGACGGCGAGCAGGCTTGCAAAAAGTTCGAAGTCTCGATTGCCAAGTCTACCTTTTCCCAACATGTACGCACGCTGCGCGAGGCGGGCATCACCCATACCCGGGCAGTCGGAACACACCGCCTGCTGTCGCTCCGAACCGAAGATTTGAACGCGCGGTTTCCGGGGCTGCTGGACGCGGTATTAAGCAGTTACGAGTCGAACGATCCAAACATCCAACCCACATAATGCTTCGTGCGTCAATTCTTATTCACCCGGTTAAAACCGTTACGTGAAGAAGGAGAGATGACACATGACGATGAAAATTCCGATTTGGGGCAAGACGATTCCTTATAATACCGGCCTCGGCAAGTTCGACGAATTGGATATCAAGCACCGGCATTCTTCCAAAGCTTTATCGGGACTGAAAGCGATTGCGGCTTTGAAAAGACCGTACTCCGGCAGCCGCCGCCATTGGATTCATCAAGCGACGTACGCGATCGAAATCCGCGACGGCGAAGCTTCGGATACTTATGACGATATGCCCTGCCTGATTCCGTATCTGGTACCGGGAAGCGATCGGGCGATCATCATCGTTCCCGGCGGCGGTTATGTCACGCGAACAACCAAGCATGAAGGAGAAGGCATTGCCGAAGCCCTTAACGAAGCCGGCATCTCCGCTTTCATACTGGAGTACCGCCTGAATCCGTACAAGGCGCCCGTTCCTTTTCTCGACATGCAGCGAGCCGTCCGCTACGTGCGCTCCCAAGCTCCAGGATTCGGCATCCATCCCTCCAAAATCGGCGCGCTCGGTTTTTCGGCAGGCGGACATATGGTTGCGGCTTTGGCTGCGCTTTTGCGGGGATCGTCCGTCGATTACGCGGGATATGAGAAAGACGATATTGACGGCAGCGACGATCGTTTGGCGTTGCTCGGCTTGGTTTATCCCTTGATTTCGTGTACCGATCTGCCGTCGGTGGCCGTCTCGCTTTTTCATCGGAAAGACGCCGAAAACGAAAAGAAACGCGAAGAACTGCTGCGGCATTACTCCTTGGCTCAATACGTCCGGCCGGGAGATCCGCCTCATTTTCTTTGCTACGGCGATCACGATATGCTGCTCGGTTCCGACGGCATATCGGCCTACAAAGAATCGCTGGATAAGCACAATGTACCGAATACGCTGTTGACGCTCCAAGGAGCGAACCACGGCTTCGGAGACTGCCGGGCGCTCGGCGTATCGGACGCGTGACGAGCTTGGAGAGATACGCGTATTGGAAAAAAGAATTCACGGATTGGGCTAACGATATTTTCGCGAAAGTTACGATGTAACTGCGGACAAAAACATTCATCCCGAAAAGCCTAAACGCCGGGAAAAGGCGTTTAGGCTTTTTTTATTGCGCGAATCGCGTGTTCCAAAAAACTTACGCGTCCTTCGCGTACTCTTCGCTCGGCGTGTTGATCAACACGACCGACAAGCTTGAACGGGTATCGTCCGCGCTGCGGTAGGCGAAGGCTTCATGCCCTTCCACCTGCACCAAATCGCCTGTAGTTACTGCCGTTTCCGAACCGTCCGCGATCATGAATCCGCTGCCTTCCAGCACCGTCAGATACACCGTCGCTCCCGTATGGTTATGCGTCGGAAGCTGATGACCCGGGCCGAAATTCAAAAGAAATGCGACATGGCCTTCTTTTTTGAACACGATTTTTTTCGTAAACTTCTCCTCGCGGTATTCCTGAAAATCGCTCAATGTTTGTTTCTCCATCTATGACTCACTCCTTGACCGGATTAGGTTCTCGATGAGGGAATTCCCTCGGTTCTTCTTCATTATAAAAGACGGGAAGAAGAGGTTCGTGATTTCAGTCACAAAGATTTGGGCTGATTAAAAAAACATCCTGCAACTTTCTGAACGGTTTTTGCGTCAGGATGGAAAAAGAAGGGGGTTCTATCATGCTTAAGCCTAAAGTCTTTTTATCCTTACTCGCCCTAAGTCTGACCGCGATCGCCGCAAACGGATCGACAACCGAAAATATCGCGTTTGCCGCTCCCGACGAAAGCCTTTCAGCCGCCGCTCCGGCCGGCTATGACGAAATCTTGGACTTCCAATCCCGCGTCATTCCCATGCTTGAAGACTTTTTCCGAAACAAAAAATACGCCGCCCTGATCCCCGCAACCACCGACTACTACTTCAATAACGATCATCCCCAAGGCCCGAAAATCGCGTTCGTCACCAAAAAAGGCAACGAACCCAAAATCCGAGATCTCCGCAAAGCGCTGGAACGCAAATTCGGAACCGACGTCGTGTTCGAATCGTCCGATTACACCGTTCCCGAACTGGCCGCTTACGCCAAAAAGGTCGAAAAATATCTCCCTGCCATTTATGACGGTCCTTGGAGCGTCAGCTATTCGATCAACAGTTCCAGAATTTTCGTCGATGCCAATCTCACGAGCCGTCAAATCTATCTGCTTCTCCAGAAATTCGATGCCAAACGCCTGGACATCCAACTCGATTTCCATCCCGCCCTTACCTGAATAAAAAAGGCTGCCGATCGGCAGCCTTTACGCTTAAAGCTCTAATTGATAATCCACAGCGAGCCGAGCCCAGCGGAGGGAGAAATTCAGTGAAGGACGCCTTTGAACGCGTAAAGCCGAAGGCTTTGTGCGCGAGACAGCGTCCTGAACGAATTTCTCCCGCAGCGTCTCGACGAGCTCCTTCACGACCGCTGCAAATCCACGAACCCTTTTCCGAATACGTCTTGCAGATTGTGAATCGTCAAAAACGCATCCCGATCCGTCGCCCTTACGATATTTTTCAACATCGCCAGTTCTTTTTTGCTTACCACGACATACAAAATATCCACTGAACTCTGCGTATAGTACCCCTGACCGTTCACTACGGTAACCCCGCGATCCATCAGCGCGTTAACCTGCCTGGCGATCTCGTCCTTGTGCTTGGAAATGATCGTTACGGACTTCTGCGGGTTCAGCCCGGTCGTCACCAGATCGATGATCTTGGTCGCGACCACCAGCATGATAATCGTGAACATCAGCTTTTCCGCACCGATGATGAAGTACGAACACGCCGCTACCAGCACGTCGCAGACCAACAGCGCGTAGCTGATATTCCATCCCCAGAACTTGTTCATCAGCCGGGCGATAATGACCGTGCCTGCCGTCGTGCCGTCTCTGCGGATAATCAGTCCGATGCCGAATCCGATCATGGCTCCGCCGAAGATCGCGTTGACCATCAGGTCGTTCGATGCCACCTGCCACCCTTCCGTCATATGCAGGAAAAGAGAGTGCAGCGCGACGGCAACCAAAGTATAGACGACCGTCTTTTTAGGTAACAGCCGATAGCCGATCGCGAGCAGCGCCATATTGATGATCAGGCTGCTCCAACCGGGCGACCATTGGAATAAATAAAACAAAATGATCGTAATGCCGACCACGCCGCCTTCGCCAAGCTCGTGAGGAATAACAAATACGTTAATCCCCAACGCGAAAGCGAAAGCGCCGATCGCGATGATCAGTAAATCCAGTCCCGTCTTTTTCACCCCGATATCCTTCTTTCCGTCGTCTTTTCGCGCGCTGCTTCATATGCCTTCATTTAAGCACGGGACTTCGAAATTTCTCAAGAACTTGGACTACCAAGATACCATGCTAACTTGTTAGTCGATTAAAGAAAGAAGGCGACGGAAACTTTTAAAAAAACCTACTTGACAGATATGTGTTATACTAAATAAAAAAGGTACGACAAAGGAGACGCGCTTCCATGCAGTTTATCGGTCAAAAAGTAGAACATGCGAGTTACGGACAAGGCCAGATCGTTCATCAAGAGGACCAACGCATTGAAGTCAAATTCGCCAGCGAGGCGGAAACGCGCAAATTTATGTACCCTGACGCTTTCGAGAAATTTTTGAGCATGAACGATCCGAAATCCAAAACGCAGGTCGAACAAGACGTGCAGCGCATGCATGAAGGACGCCGCGAAGAACGGGAAGAGACCGAGCGCAAATGGGTAGAATCCAAAGAAGCCGAAGCCGCCGCCAAAAAAGCGAAAAAAGCTCCCGTTCGCAAAAAAGCGGTCGCGAAACAAGCGTAAGAACTTCCCGAGTCATGAATAGGCCGGTCGGAAAAAAGCAGCTCCCCTCGCTTTCAAGCGAAGGGAGTTTTTAGGTTGCGCAAAGCACTCGGCGTATCGCCCTGTTTGTCATGAATGCTCGACCGGGCCGCGTTTTTGCAAGCTCAAAATAGTCAGCAGCAGCGCGATCGAGAAAAGGCATATGCCCAATGTCCGAAATCCCGCGTTATTGAACGACCCGCTCATTACGATCCCCGTCAACAGCGACGACAAAACGGTTCCCAAATAACGAAACGTGTTGAACAAACCGGAAGCGACGCCGATGACTTCTTTCGGAGCGGCGGCGAACAGTGCAGCCTGCATGGCGACGCCGTTCAACCCGTTTCCGATGCCGAAAGCGGCCAGAATCAGAAAAAGGATAAACAAACCGGAATCCGGTTGCAAAATCGCCAGTCCTGCCGCGCCGAAAACCATAAGGATCGCCGAAGCGCGCAGCGCGGGAGCGGCGCCTTGACGTCCGACCCAAATTCCGGCCGCAGGCGAGATCGCAAGCGAACAAACACCGAGACTCAACATCAGCATTCCCGCGTGAAACTCGTCGATGCCGCGCACCTGTTGCAGATAAGACGGAAGTCCGAAAAATACCGCGTAAAAAAGCAAATTGGCCAGCATGAACTCCATATTGACGCGCGTAATCGCCGGATAACGGACAAACAGTCGCAAAGGAATAAACGGCGTGCCGACCCGAAGTTCGTACGCGGCGCAGACGACCAACAGCAGAAGTCCGATCCCTGCAAGCACAATCCCCGTCACGTTGATTTGCCCGCCGTGTTCAATCGAGAGCAGCCCGATGAATAACATGACCAACCCTGCCGTAAAAAGAACGATTCCCGGTACATCAATGCGTCTCAGCCATTCTCGCAAAGAGGACGTCGAATCTGTCGAGCGTTCTTCGGGAATGTTTTTCCACGACAAAAAGAATCCAAGCAGCGCAAAAGGAACATTGACGAAAAAAATAGCTTCCCATCCCCAATTCGAAGTGAGCAATCCTCCAAAAAAAGGTCCGATCGCCGCAGCCCCTGACAGAAAGACCGATAAAGTCGCCAATGCGGCAGATCGTTTTTCCGTAATATGAATCCGTACGATCGCCATGCCGACCGCAACCATCATGCTGGTGCCGACCGACTGGATGATGCGCAGCACGATCAGCCAACCGAAGCTCGAACAAAGCGGCGCGAGCAGCGAAGCGGCAAAAGCGACAACGAGTCCGGCCAGAAAAATGCGTTTTCGTCCGAATAAGTCACTGGCTTTGCCCATTACGGGCTGCGCGACGGCACTAGAGACATAGAATGAAAAAACGATCCAGGATACCGTCGTATAATCCAACCCGAAAGCATTTTGGATATCGGGAATCGCGACGGCTACCATCGAAGAGTTAAGCGGGTTCAGCATAATGCCCAAACCGATCGAAACCATCAGCCAGCGGCTGCGTGCATGCATATTCATTCCTCCTTATCCGAAGCTTAGCGAATTCTCGTCATTTCCTCCAACGCATTTTATGCTATGATTCCATAGACTCAAAGGAATGAATCGGCAAATAAGGGAGGCGTTCGGATGGAACTGCTGCAACTGCACTATTTTATCGAAGTGGCCCGGACGGAGCATATGACGGAGGCCGCGCATAAGCTGCATGTGACGCAATCTTCGCTCAGCAAAACGATTCGCCGGCTGGAAGAGGACGTAGGCATGCCGCTATTCGATCGGAATAATCGCCGGCTGAAGCTGAACGAATTCGGTTTGTTGTTTTTGCGGCGGGCGGAGAAAGCTTTATTCGAGCTGGAGCAGGGGAAAAGGGAAGTCCGAGACTTGGCCGACCGCGAGCCGGATACGTTAAAGCTGGTCGTCACCGCCGCAAGTACGCTGCCGTCCCTATTAGGCGAATTCCGCAAGCGGATGCCCGAGATCCAGTTTCACGTCGAACGGCTGACGGCTCGGGAAACGGAAGAACGATTGCGGCGAGGCGAAGCGGACTTCGGATTATCGTCGCCGCTCGCTTGCGGAGGCGGGATCGGCTGCGAGGTCGTCCATATCGATCCGATCGTCGCCGCGATTCCTTCCGAGCATCCTTTGGCAAGGAATCCGATTCTGTCCTTGGCCGAATTTCGGGAAGAGTGGCTGATCGGGGTGAAAAAAGGTTACGGAACGCGTAATCTGATCGATAATGCGGCGCTCCGGTATGGATTCTCGCCGCATTATGTCTACGAGGGCGATGAACCGTCAAGGCTGATTTCGCTCGTGGAAGCCGGCATCGGGATCGCGTTTATTCCGGCTACGGCGAAGGAAGAGCGAAGCGGGGTCCGATATATCGCTTTGAAAGAAAAAGAATTGAGCCGCCAGATCGCGCTGTCATAGAATACGGATCGCTATATTTCGCGTGCGGCGAAGGTGTTTCGCGAAGTGGTTCGGTCTCACTTTTCCGAAAAGGCTTCTTTTTAAAAACAGTCGCGATGGCTGGCTTCCTTGTGTCGGAGCGAATAAACCTGTATAGTGAGCCTTGAAAGAACCTCTGGAAAAATGAGGAACAAAACTTCCTTTTTTGCGGCTAACATTTCCTTTGCGGAAAAGTGGGACGGGAAGAGGAAGGGGCATATCATCATGGAAAAAGCAGCAGATCGGAAAACCGAGTTTCACGAACTTTCCGTCGCGATCAAAGCCTTTATCTTGGAAGAAAGCAGTCTGGTCCATATCGAAGGTTCGAACGAAGTCGTGGACGGCGGCGCTTACAAATGGAAGGCGTTATCGGAGGAAAGCAAACAAACGCAGCAGCGCTTATTCTCCCGATACGTCCGGCTTATCGATTCGATCGTTCGCGAAAATTTCGACGAAGAGTCTTTGGACCGCTTCGCGTGCAGCCGCGACCGCGTACTGAGCCTGCTGAAGCAGGATTCCGTCGTTTTGCAAGATACGAACGAGAAGGTGTACGAAGACATCACGGAAGAATTGAAGCTTCAAGCGTGGCTAAGCAAAGCGCTTTAATCAAAAAGACATCCTGCTCCGGATCAAGCCGGGACAGGCTTTTTTTGCGTTAAGAAAAGCCGCTTTTTCCTCATACTTGACCACGTGGTCAATAACTGATACACTCGTCCCATGAGCAGACCGAGAGAATTCGACGCCGACCTCGCGCTTCGCCGATGCATGGAGGTGTTCTGGACGAAAGGGTTTCATGCGACGTCCTATGAAGACCTGACTCGCACGACGCAGGTGAAGAAGCAGAGTTTGTACGGCGTGTTTAAGAACAAGCGGGAGTTATTTTTGAAGTCGTTGGCTTTATATCGGGAAGAAAACCTGTCTGTCTTGGAAAAAAGGATGGCCTGCGAAACATCGCCGGTCCGACGACTCGAAGCGATCTGCGAAGCGGCTTTATACGCGGACGACGAAGCCAGAATTCGCGGCTGCTTGATCATCAATACTTCGTTGGAATTCGGAAACGGGGACGCGGACATCAACCGGGAAATCGGACAGATGATGGAACGTACCGAAGGAATGATCGAACAGGCGATACGCGACGGGCAAGCGGAAGGCGCGATTACTTCGCGTTTGGGCAGCCGCGAACTGGCTCTTCATCTGAGCAACGCGATCAACGGAGCGAAGATGATGGAGAAATCGGGCATATCCCGGGAAGAAATACTCGGCGTTTTGCGCACCTCGATTGCTTTAATCGAAGCGTAGCGCTTTGCAAGAGGCGAATACCGGCTTATCGAAGAAGATGCGCCGGTTATTTTTCGGCTTTTAGTTGACCAGTCGGTCAAGAATAAAGAGATATTTGAATAAGGGGGTGAGGCTTCTAGGGCAGCTTGCAGACGATGACTTTTGACGATGACCAAGCGGTATTCACATATTCAATCTATTTCACATTTTGATCACACATATTAGGAGGCTATTCGCCATGACCGATTCGCAATCCGTAAAATCCGTTCAATCTTTGTTCCAACCGTTCCGGGTAGGCAATCTTTCGCTGTCCAACCGAATCGTGATGGCGCCGATGACCCGTCAATTCTCGCCTGAAGGCGTACCGGGAGACAATGTCGCCGCCTATTACCGCCGCAGAGCGGAAAACGGCGTCGGCCTGATCGTGACGGAAGGAACGGTCATCGACCATCCGGACGCGTCCAATCAGCAAAACGTGCCGCATATCCACGGCGAAGCCGCGCTTGCAGGATGGAAAAACGTCGTGTCCGAAGTCCATGCCGCAGGAGGCAAGATCATTCCGCAGATCTGGCATATGGGCGCTCGCGGCCAAGTCGGCGATTATACCGAAGCGGAAGTCGCGGATATCGTGAAGCAATTCGCGCATTCGGCAGCCGCGGCGAAAGAAATCGGCTTCGACGGCGTCGAGCTGCACGGAGCGCACGAGTACCTGATCGATCAATTTTTCTGGGGCAAAACGAATCCGCGCACCGATCGTTACGGCGGCGATATGGTGGAGCGCACGCGCTTCGCGGTCGAAGTGATCGAAGCGGTTCGCGCCGCGGTCGGACCCGACTTCCCGATCGTGTTCCGTTTCTCCCAATGGAAAGGAAGCGATTATACGGCGAAGCTGGCCGAGACGCCGGAAGAACTCGAACAGTTCCTGAAGCCGCTGAGCGAAGCGGGCGTCGACGTCTTCCACTGCTCCACGCGCCGCTTCTGGCAGCCCGAGTTCGAAGGTTCCGATCTGAACCTCGCGGGCTGGACGAAAAAGCTGACGGGCAAACCGACGATCACGGTCGGATCGGTAGGTCTGGACGGCGAATTCATGACGCTGTTCAAAGAAGGCAAAGGCGCGGAAGTAAGCGGGATCGAGCAACTGCTGGAGCGTCTGGAGCAAAACGAGTTCGATCTGGTCGCGATCGGCCGCGCGTTGATTGCCGATCCGGCTTGGTCGGATAAAGTGCAGCAAGGACGCCAAGACGAACTGGTGGCGTTCTCGCCGGCAGCATTGCAGGAGCTTTATTAAGGAAAGCTTGCAATTCGCCAAAAGCATCCAAGGACTGATTCGATTGGAGAGTTTGCGGCTATCGTCGGCATACCCGCCAGCAAGCTTCGGTATTACGAAAAAGAAAATCCGCATCCGTAAGGGAAAAAGCCCGTTCGACGCGAACACTCGCATTGAACGGGCTTTTTTACATGCCGAGCAGGCGAGATAGCAGAATCAGTCGGTTTCTTAGCCGGATATTCATTTCTTTTTCGCACAACGAACTCTACAATCAAGGTACATGCAACGAAGCCTTTGGCTTAAATTGATAACGCTTACCGAGTAGTTTGCGATAATCGAAAAGGAGTGAAAAAATGATCGATTTGCAATCGGCAGCCCGGATTCGACTGAACGGAAGTTGGAACTATGTATTGGACCCGGAAGACGTCGGAGAAACGGAGCAGTGGTACGAGCAAGGATTGCTCCAATCCAAAGAATCGCCGCAAACATTGAACTTTCCGGGAACGTTAACTTCTAACGGAATCGGTACGCCTTATACGTGGAACGGTGAAATGGACAAGGAAGCGATTCGTTCTCTTCGCCAACGGCATTCTTATGTCGGAGCGGCCTGGTACGAGATCGAAGTCGATGTTCCCGCGGACTGGCAGGGCAGCAAGGGGGTTGTCGTTTTGTTGGAGCGTGTCATGTTCCAATCTTCGCTTTGGGTAAACGGGAGTTTTGCAGGACGCTGCGACAGTTTATCCGTTCCGCATGAATACCAAGCGGACGCGTTGATTCGGACCGGGCAAAAAAATCGGATCACGCTGCGCATCGATAACCGGGATGTGCAGCGGATCGGCAATTACCCGAGCGCCTACACCGACGAGACGCAGACGATCTGGAACGGTGTCGTGGGACGAATGGAGTTGCAGGCTTATGAGAAAATTCGGATTACGGATGTGCATATTTTCCCGCATGACGATCTGCGCACGGTGACTGTAACCGGAGTGTGTCATAACGAAACGGATACGGAACTGCACGCGTTCATCGATCTGTCCGCGCATGTTCTGGGCACCGATCCCGATACGGTTTCGCAAAATGACTCTCCGTCTGCACCGTCGAATCGACAAGAACGCCTCGTTCTTCCTGCGCAAACGCAGAAGACGTTTAGCTGGAGCTATGACCTGGGACCGAATCCGCTGCTATGGGACGAATTTAGGCCTAATCGATATGCGCTTAAACTGGAACTGCGAGCAAATACGGAAACCAGCCAAACTCGCTCCTCCAACCAAGTCTTTTACGCAGAGACTGTTCAATCCTTCGCGCTCCGGCGTTTCTTGACGGACGGAAGAAAGCTTACGATCAACGGCCGGCCTGTTTTCTTGCGCGGCACGCTGGAATGCTGCATTTTCCCGCTGACCGGATACCCGCCGACGGAACTCGAAGATTGGCTGAAGCTGATGGGCACGGTCAAAAGCTACGGCCTGAACCATGTTCGTTTCCATTCCTGGTGTCCGCCCGAAGCGGCTTTCGAGGCGGCGGATCGCTTAGGCGTGTATCTGCAAGTCGAAGGCCCGGCGTGGATGGATACTTGGAATACGCCGGTCGGCGCGCATCCCGAGCATTACGCGTATCTGCCGGAGGAAGCGCATCGGATCGCGAAGGCATACGGCAATCACCCGTCGTTCTGCATTTTTAGCAACGGCAATGAGCTGAACGGCGATTTCGGGCTGCTGCACCGGATTGCGGAAGAGCTGCGAACGTCGGATAACCGACATTTGTATACGCTGACGACGAACTGGGACAGACAGCCCGACCCGGCGGAGGATCTGTTCTGTACGCAATCGGTCGACGGGACGGGGATTCGCGGACAATTTTATCCGGATGAGCTGGCGGACGGAACGATGCTGGACTTCAGGGAAGCGGTGGTGAAGCGGGATATGCCCGTGGTGGCGCACGAAGTCGGACAATATACGGTGTACCCTGACGTTGATACGATTGCGGATTATTCCGGCGCGCTGCGGGCAGTCAATCTGGAAGCGATCCGGGGGGATTTGGAGAGACGCGGATTGTCGGGCGACGTGCGCAAATTCGTACAGAGCTCGGGCATGCTGTCGCTCCGGTTGTACCGCGACGAGATCGAAGCCGCGCTGCGGACACCGGAGTTCGGCGGCTTCCAACTGCTCGATCTGCACGACTTTCCGGGACAAAGCACCGCGACGATCGGCATTCTGGATGCTTTTTGGCAGTCGAAAGGCCTGATCGAGCCGGAGCAATTCCGAGCGTTTTGCGGACCGACGGTTCTGCTGCTGCGGATGCCGAAGCGCGTGTATACGGCGGCGGAAGCTTTTGAAGCAGAGATCCAAATCGCTCATTTCGGAGAAAAGGAGCTGCCGCCTTCGCGCCTTGAATGGTCGATTGCGGACAGGTCCGGACATGTGCTGGATCGCGGGGAGCTGAATACGCAGCAGATCGGCTTCGGCTCGGGAATCCCGTTGGGAAGACTGCAATCCGATGCGCTGAATCAAGTTGCGCAGAGCACCGAGCTGCGTGTGGCGATCGAGCTGCCGGAGATCAAGGTTCGCAACGAATGGTCGATCTGGGTTTATACGCAGCCTCGGCTTGGAAAAGAAGATCATGGAGCGACGAGCGAAGCTTCCGGCTCCGAGATTACGATAACGAACGATTGGAACGAAGAGACCCGGCAAGTGCTGGAAAGCGGCGGCTCCGTTCTATTCCTCGCTCACGCGGCCCAGCTGACGCATGCGGTTCCCGGCAAGTTCGCGCCCGTATTTTGGAGTCCGGTCCATTTCGAGACGGATAACCCTTGCGGCATTTGGGTGGATCATGCGCATGGCGCTTTGGCCGGATTCCCGACTGCCGGTTATGCGGAGCATCAGTGGAAAGACCTGTTGGATCGTTCCGTGTCGCTGATCGCGCCGAAGGAACTGCCTTTCGAGCCGATCGTTCAGGTCATTCCGAACTTTTTCCATAATCGCAAAATGACCAATCTGATCGAATACCGCGCAGGCCGGGGCAAGCTGTTGATCTGCGGGATGGATATCGACAGCGATTTGGAGCAGCGTCCGGCGGCCGCGCAGCTTCGCAGCAGCCTGCTGACGTATATGAATAGCGGGCGTTTTATGCCGAAGACGGTGCTTGAAACCGAACAGCTTCAGGAGCTGTTGCGGAGAAAGTAAGCTTGCCGCGCATTGAACGACCGATTGCCTCATGTTACGATCAATGCGCGATAGCGTTACAAATGTAACAGGCGTCGACTCCTACTTCAAACCGCCAAAGGAGAGAACGGGTTTTGAATATGAAAAAAGAGCAGTTGAACCGAATGTTAAGCCGCCGATCTTCGCAGGAAGAGGCTTTTGCATTCTTTGATACATTGGAAGCGGCGGAGCCGCACGAGATGTGGGGCGTATGGAAAGGCGAAGAGCTGGCGACCGGTCATGCTTTCGAGGGTTTGCTCACGGCTTCCGGCTGGTACGGCAAAGAATTTCTCAGCGCCGAGCACGTGCATCCTCTGGTATTCGAGAAAAAGAACGGCGATTTATATAAGGTCAATCCGCTGCTGATTCCGCTCAATCTGCCTTTCGACAAAATTCCGAGACGGCTGATCCGTCCCGCGATGACACTGATCCGCCCGATTATCCGGACGAAGAAAAGCGCCGCCCGGCTGCGCAAGGTGGAGTATCGGGGCAAACTCGGCGCGTCGATGGTTTACGATAAAAAGGATATTATCGACGTCTTCCGCAAAGTCGATCCGGACACGCTGCTCGGGATCATGGACATTAAAAGCATGGATACGGACGATACTTACTTTTTCGTGTTGAACCGGGTCAACGGAAGAGGGCTTTTGGCGTAAGCGGAAAAATCGCCGTCGTAACGGGTTCATTCTTCGGCCGGCATCGCGCGGAAGACTGTTTCCTCAAGCATGGGCGATGAGCGCATTATGGAAATTGAAGCGAACGGTTTTCTATCCAAGAGCCTATAATGGAGATGACGGATCGATGCGCGGAGTTCCGTTAACCGGGGCTCTTTTTTGCGTTCGGATCCATCATGAAAAAAATTTAATGCTCTCTTCAGAGCGCTTTTATTACACTATTATAAAGTGGGAAAAGGAGCTGACGCCTATGCGTATTTTGGTCATTGAAGATGAAGAGGCGTTGTCCGACTTCATCGTGCTGGAGCTTCGGCATGAAGGTTATGAAGCCGTCCCTGCGTATGAAGGAAGAGAAGGCCTGGAGCAGGCGCTCGGCGAAGAGTGGGATCTGGTCCTGCTTGATCTGATGCTGCCCGGCTTGAACGGAATCGAGGTATGCAGGCGATTGAAAGCCGTCAAGGATACGCCGGTCATCATGATTACCGCGAGAGACAGCGTGATGGATCGCGTGGCGGGACTCGATAGCGGCGCCGACGATTACATGCCCAAGCCGTTCGCGATCGAAGAATTGCTCGCGCGCATCCGGGTGATCCGCAGACGTCAGGAGAAATCGCAGACTCCCGCGCCGATGTCGCTGACGTTCAAAGACCTTGAATTGAATATCGAATCGCGCATGCTGCGCAAAGACGATCAATGGATCGAACTGACGAAAAAAGAATACGAGCTGTTGTTCATTTTTATGAAGAATATCAATCGGGTTCTGCCCCGGGATCTGCTTCTGGAACGAATTTGGGGACATGACGTGGGGATCGAGACGAACGTGGTGGACGTGTACGTCCGGCATGTGCGCAACAAGCTGGACACTCGCGGCGGGGACATTGAAGCGTATATCCAAACGGTCCGGGGGATCGGATACGTGATGCGGCATGAGAAAGATTAAGCTGCCGGTATGGAAGACGCTCGATATCAAGTGGAAGCTGACGTTATGGTCCGCTTTTCATCTGATTTTGCTCTTTTTCTTCTACAATCTGCTTCAGTTCTCGATCCTGCAAGGATGGGTGCATAACCATGAGAAGGATATCATCCGCAAAAACATGGAAGAAGCCGTCGTATATCTGCACAGCATCGAAGGTTCAGGAAAAGTGGCGGACAGCCGATATTATCTGAACGTGCTGAACGAGCGGCATCAGTTGATCCGAATCGTGAACGAACGGAATATGCCGGTCGTCACGGTGACGAATAAAGTAGACGAAGACTGGGTCGCTCCGCGCTATGCCGATATGGAGCCTGAAGAACAGACTTCGCCCACGGGGGATACGCTGCTCGTTTACCGCAAGCCGATCGATTTCGGTTCCGAACGTTTTACCGTCGAGATCGTGCGCAACATGGAAAATTTCGAAAGCCTGATCACGCTGATCACCAGCCTGCTTGTGGCAACCGGATTGATCTCGATCGTGCTCAGCCTGATCGGCGGCCGGATGATTTCGTACCAACTGCTGAATCCGATCAACGCCATGATTCGAACGATGAAAGGGATTCGGGAAAAAGGGCTTAAGGAACGCGTCCAGATCAGCAATCCGCAGGATGAACTGACCGAGCTGTCCACCATGTTCAACGAGCTGATGGATAGCCTGTCCAAGTCGTTCGACCAACAGCAGCAGTTCATCGAAGACGCTTCGCACGAGCTGAAGACGCCGCTTACGATTATCCACGGTCATCTGTCGCTGATCAAGCGCTGGGGCAAGGACGATCCCGAAGTGCTGGAACGTTCGATTCAACTCAGCCTGAACGAGACGAACCGGCTCATCCATATGGTATCGGAGCTGTTGATCCTGACCCGCGCCGACGGCGCGGATGCTTCCGTATACGGACCTCCGGGGCCGATTCGGATCAGGCCGGCCGTCGAGGAGATCGTCGAGAACTTCCAGACGCTTCAACCGGAATTCCGTATTCTGACCCGGATCGAGCTGGAAGAGAACTTTACGCTGCCGATCCGAAAAAATCATCTTCAACAGCTGTTGATTATCGCGTTCGACAATGCGATCAAGCACGCCAGGGACAGCAAAAAGATACGCGTCGACGCCAAGATCGAAGATTCGTCGTTCAAGCTCGCGATCAAAGATTACGGAGCCGGAATCCCGCAAGAGGATTTGCCGTTCGTGACAAACCGCTTTTACCGGGTCGATAAAGCGCGAAGCCGCAAAGAAGGCGGCAACGGCCTCGGATTATCGATCGCCAAACGGCTGCTGGACGATTACGGCGGGTATCTGGATATCGATAGCGTCTACGGAGAATGGACCGAGGTGACGATTCGGTTCCCGCTCGCGCAAGTCGCATCGGAACGAACCCTTATAAAGGAGTGAGACCATGATTCAATCGACGAACGTGAAGCTGCATCAGTCGATCTTGCAGGCATTAAATGCCCGCAACGAAGTGACGGCGAACAATATCGCCAACGCGGATACCCCGCATTACAAAAGAAAAACGGTCGTCTTCGAAGACGAGCTTCGCAAAGCGATCGAAGGCGGGCGCAGCGAGCTGGAACTCAAAACGAATAACGCCCGCCATATGACGATCCGCTCGACGACCGGCGATGCAGCCGTACCTTTCCGGATCGTCGAAGACAAAGGCGCCAAGATGAACAACAATAACAACAGCGTCGATATCGACGTGGAGATGGCGACGCTGTCGGAAACTCAACTGATGTACAACTATACGGCCGACCGGGTCAGCGGGCATTACAAGAAATATAAAGAAATGCTTCAGGGTTTAAAATAAAAAAAAGCCGAATCGGCAAACTGAAAAAGCTGTCGAAAAGCCTTTGTTTTGGCGGTGCGACAGCTTTTTCAAACGATTCGGAGCTTAGTAAAATCATATATTTATTTTTTATATTTTTTAGGAGGCTTGTATTCCTCGGTTCGATAGGGTATAGTGACGTTAAGAAAGCCCTGACCCAAACTTACATGTTGCAGAGGGTTGTTATAGGATTAGCGAATAACCTTGTGCAATATGTGATTTTTAATTTTATCGGATGCTTTTTCTGAATAAATGAGGTCATGTAAATTTAATTTTTGGAGGTACCTCACATGCAAACAGGTACAGTTAAATGGTTTAACGCAGACAAAGGTTTTGGTTTCATCGAAGTTGAAGGCGGCAACGACGTGTTCGTTCACTTCTCCGCTATTCAAGGCGACGGTTTCAAAACTCTTGACGAAGGCCAACGCGTAGAATTCAACGTAGTTGAAGGCGCTCGTGGACCACAAGCTGAGAACGTTGTAAAGCTGTAATACTTTTTTAAGTGAAAGAAGCCGTACGCTGAATAAGCGTACGGCTTCTTTTTTTGCATTGTTCGAGCAGGCAACGTGACCGGAGAACTGCGGCAAGCAGGGTTAGTGCGGCGCTGCTGAGGGCCTTTCGAGCGGAACGCCTGCTCCATTGGGTATCCTGTTCTTCGTCTGCGCATTCGGTTGTTTGACCGTATTAGGAACATCGGACTTGGGATGTTTTTTTAGTTGACGCAGTCAAACTTAATCGCTATACTTCTTTTATATTTGACTGAGTCAAGTTCATTAATCATGAAACGGGAGGAATCCAGTATGCGTTCAGAAACATCCATGATTGCCGATATTCGCCGATTCAGCCGGTTTTATACGAGAGTATTGGGATTGTTGGATTCGCGTTTGTTAAGCACCGAGTTTTCGCTATCTGAGGTGCGCGTGCTGTACGAGATCGGAACGACACCGGATTGCACGGCCAAGATGCTGATCGATTGGCTGAATATCGACGCGGGGTATCTGAGCCGGATCATGAAAAAATTCGAGAAATCAGGTCTGGCTTACCGCGTGCAGTCGGAAGAAGACGGACGTTCTTATCTGCTGCATTTATCGGAAAAAGGAAAAGAAACGCTGGAGAAAATGGACGCGTTATCCAACAAGCAGGTTCGTCAACTGATCAGCCAAGTATCGGATCGGAGTCAAGCCGAATTATCCGCCGGCATGAAGACTATCGAAAGAATATTGTCCGAGGATCGCGACCTGCCCGACATCGAGATCCGTACCGATATTCGCCCCGGCGATATCGGCATGCTGATTCATCTGCACGGTTGGATTTATGCGCAGGAATGCGGCTACAACCACGTCTTCGAAGCCTACGTCTGCCGTACGTTTTACGAGTGGATGGAACGTTATGACCCGGAGAACGATCGAATTTGGTTAGCCGAAGCGGACGGACGGATCGTGGGAAGCATTGCGGTCATCGGAAAAGGCGAAGGTATCGCGCAGCTCCGATGGTTCATTCTGCATCCGGATTACCGGGGCGCCGGGTTGGGCAAGCAGCTGTTCGAACAAGCGATGGCGTATGGGCGGGAAAAAGGGCTGCGGCAGATGTTCTTGGAAACGACCGACGATCAGGAGACGGCGATCCGCATGTACGAAAAGAGCGGATTCCGGAAGACGGGGGAGCATGCGAACGAAGCCTGGGGCGTCCGCCATATCGAACGGACGTATACGTTGGAGTTGGGTTGAAGGGGAATGAAGGAGCAGTAAAACTCCTCTTTTGATGTATAGTAAAAGAATGGATGCAGAATCATTTATTTCTTATGCTCGCAATTCAAAGGAGGAGCTTATGCTATTTAAAGAGCTGAAAGAAACAATGCTGATTCCTGACCGTGAAATGATGTTGAATCGTCTGGTGAGTATAAGAGGTGCCGATGTTCTGCTGATTTCGATCACATCGGAGAACGGGCTTCGCAAATTGTGGACGCTGCGTGAAATTCCGGACTGGATGTATGAAGAAAAGCCGGATTACCAGCCTGAAGAGAATCGAACCCATCGCCAGCGCATGCAGGGGGCTTTACAAGACAAGGCGGCTTTCGGCGATCAGGAAGATTCCATCTCCAAAATGATCATTCAAGGGCAGCTTATGACGTTCGGTACATCGCAGTCCACGTTCTGTACGGAACAGGATCATGAAGCGTATATGAAGCTGCAGCATTTTGTTGAACAAGGAATGGAGCTGGCAAGCTTTGCGGACGTTAGAGTAGATCGTTTGTTTTTGACTTTTTACGAGCAGGACGCTTCCGAGCCTTTTCCCGACCTGGATTCGGAAAAGGAACTGGATATTGCGTTGAAGTTCAATAGCACGTCGCGTCAGATCAGCGTACGTACGGAGCCGATCGTGCTGGAATTCGGAGATGCGCCGAAAGAGGTCAAGCATTCCTTTTACGATCCCGTTAGCGGGAAAGATCGATTCTTCTACATCAAAGCGTTGACGCGAGAAGATGTTTGGAAAATAACCGAAGAAAATTTCGCCAAGCCGACTCCTCCGAGTTCGACGGAAGAAGAATGGCAGCACTTCAAAAATCAATATTTGCGGGGACTTGAACGTGCTTGTCCCAAAGGTCAAGAATTGGCTGTCGTCGAATACGAATCCGAAGACGATATTCAATTGGCGTTGTATTCCGAAGATTTTTTGGATTCGAAACCTGTATCCTTCACTAGCGAATCCGGAGACTTGCACTTTTCCGTATTTTATTCGTCCGTAAAACTAGGGCCCGACGGCTTCAAGCATCAAACGACAGTGGTCGGGCTGATTGATCGAACGTTTGATGGGAGTCTGGTCATTGAACTGGTGTCTTACCGCCAAGAACTTCCGGAGAAAACCATTACGTTTTGATCGGATTCCATAGTCGACATACCAAAGCGAGGTCCGTGCCTGCCCGGCGCGGATCTTGCTTTTTTCGTGTCGGTGAGTTTACCTATACGCGCTAAGTCTTGTTTATCCTCCGTACCGTTCCTTCATCCGCCGAATATCCGCGCGCGGCGAGCTTCCGAACAGTCGCGAATATTCCCGGCTGAATTGCGACTGGCTTTCGTAGCCGACGCGGAACGCGATGCCGGCAATATCCGTCGACTCGGCAAGCAGCAGACGTCTCGCTTCCTGAAGCCTTAACTGCTTTTGAAACTGAATCGGGCTCATGGCGGTGACTTCCTTGAACTGCCGGTGCAGCGACGAGACGCCGAGATTAGCCAATCGGGCCAATTCCTCGACGGGGAGCGTTCGATCGTAGTTCGCCAGAATATGCTCGATTACCGTTCGAATCCGCCGCGCGCTGCTGCCTTCCGCGGCCATCTGCTTCAAGGAGTCGCCATGCGGACCTTGCAGCACCCAGTAGAGCAGTTCCTTTTTGAAAAGAGGGGCCAGAACGGGAATATGCTGCGGTTGATCCAACAAGGAGCCTAACCGAACCGCTGCATCCAGCAAAGGCTTCTCCGCATCGCCCACGAACATGGCTCGTTTGGCTTTTTTGTCGCGGATCGGCTTGAGGTTCGCATGATTCATCACATCCAGCACTTCGGCCGGAGTGAATTCGATCTTGAACGCCAGATACGGACTTTCGGCCGAAGCCTGAACGACTTGCCCGGTAACGGGAAGTTCGACGGAGGCCACGATGCAATGACCCGGGCCGTAGCGAAAACGCTGCTCGCCGAGCCACACTTCCTTTTCCCCCTGGACGATTAGGCAAAACGAGATTTCGTTCACCCGGGCGACGGGTTCGCTGACCTCCGACTCACGAACCAAATATAACGACGGGACCATTGTAGAGTGAACGCCGTCCGTTTGCGCGTGTTTCCTGATCAGTCCATTTAATTGCGGCACGTCGACGGAGGGCTTATCGGAGACTTCTTTAGAAACTTCGGTGAAAGATTCGTCTGTCGTTTCGCTCATCCGCAACCTCTCCTTTTTCGCAAAATCTTGTTCGGTTTCCGCCTTGAACCCATCTTATCCGATATTGCGCTTTGGAAAAAGGGAGTTGAGAGCTTTAGGCAAAAAGAGAGCAGGAATACGAATAGGGATTGCGCAGAGCTTGTGGCATAATCGGAACTATAACGAACGAATTCACTTTTGAACTTACGGACCGACAAGGGAGGATATCGAAATGGAATACGTGAAGCTGGGAAACACGGGACTCGACGTATCGAAGTTTTGTCTGGGCTGCATGGGGTTCGGCGACCCGAAAAAATGGATTCATTCCTGGGTATTGAACGAAGAGGAAAGCCGCCCCGTCATCCGAAAAGCGTTGGAGCTGGGGATCAACTTTTTCGATACGGCCAATGTCTATTCGACTGGAGCCAGCGAGGAGATTCTGGGGCGGGCCATTCGAGACTATGCGAACCGCGACGAAATCGTGTTGGCCACGAAGCTGCACGGCCGCATGCACGACGGGCCGAACGGCGCGGGCCTGTCCCGCAAAGCAATCTTGAGCGAAATCGACAACAGCCTTAAGCGGCTCGGCACGGATTACGTGGACTTGTATATCATTCACCGCTGGGATTACGAGACGCCGATCGAAGAAACGATGGAGGCGCTGCATGATGTCGTGAAATCCGGAAAGGCGAGGTACATCGGCGCTTCCGCCATGTATGCCTGGCAGTTCCAGAAGGCGCTCTATACCGCGGACAAACACGGCTGGACGAAATTCGTCTCCATGCAGAATCACTTGAATCTGATTTATCGCGAGGAAGAACGTGAGATGCTGCCGCTGTGCCGGGCCGAAGGGATCGGCGTTACGCCTTACAGTCCGCTCGCTTCCGGCAGATTGACGCGGGACGCGTCGGAGAAAACGGAGCGCTTGGAGAGCGATCAGGTGCAGAAGTCCAAGTACGACGGGGCGGCGGATGCCGATCGGGTCATTATCGAACGCGTGGCGGAGCTTGCGGAGCGGTACACGGTACCCCGTACGCATATTGCGCTCGCCTGGCTGCTGCAAAAAGAACCCGTTACGGCTCCGATCATCGGCGCGACGAAGATCGCTCATCTGGATAACGCGCTCGGAGCGCTCGATCTGAAGCTCGCACCGGAGGATATAGCGTGGTTGGAAGAGCCTTATGCGCCGCATCCGATCATCGGGCATAGCTAATAAGCAAAAAGGCTTCGACGTACCTCGTGCGTACGTCGAAGCCTTTTTTTCATGCCGATCATTCGTAATAAATCGCCTCATACGGAAACTCCAGCTTATTCAGACGATACTCCGTAGGCGACATGGACATGTACTGCCGGAATACTTTGCCGAAGTAGCTGGGACTTTCGAAGCCGCATTTTTGGCCGATCAGCGAGATGGGCAGTTCGGTCGTTCTCAGCATCGTCAACGCGGCTTCGATCCGCCGATCTTTGAGATAGGCGAGCGGAGAAGTCTGCTCGGAACGCTGGAAAAGGCGGCATAAGTAATGCTTGTTGATCTCGCAATGCTGCGCCAATAGATCCAACGTGATCGGCGAGGCATAATTGTCCCGAAGAAATCGTTTGCATTTCTCGATCGCGTTGACGGACAAAGCGCCGATATCTTTCTCCGCGTCCCGGCTGCTTTGCACGAGCGTGAGCAGCCATTGATACACCTGCACGGACAGCCGGTATCGATCCGTCACCTTTTCCTGATTGATTAATCGGATGATATTCCACAATTCCTGAATCAAAGGCGAATCCGCGTTGCGCGAAATGACATGACCTTCTTTTTCGATAACCAAGTTCCAGATCCGGCTGGCTTCCTCTCCCCGAATGTTGATCCATACGAACTCCCAAGGCTGCTTGCCTTCTTCTTTATAGTAATAACAATGCTCGTCGTCGACCTTTACCACAAGCGCATGGCCTTTCGACAAGGAAAAGGTTTGCCCGCCGATATCCAAATACCCTTGACCGCTCAGCGTATATTGAAAAACGACATGCCCGGAATCCGGTCTCGCATCGCTTGAACAGCGGTATTCGGGATGCGACACGTTCTGCCAACCTACCGAATCGACGGTCATGATCGACGCGTCGTCGTTGCGAAAAGCATAAGAAACCGTATGGTACATCGCTTATCCTCCTTTGCGAAAAGTCAATTTTGTTATAGCGGAAGTCACATTTTTTAGATTGTAGGTCTATTTTAGCACTTGTAGAATAAATGTAAACGTTACCAAGAAAGGGGGATTCGTGATTGAACCGCAGAAAATGATGTTAGAAAACCAAAATACATATTCGTAAACAGGAGGGATTCGTTCGATGAACCGAAGAAAAGGTTCCAATCAGAAATCCGCAGCTGCTTTGTTTTTAGCCTTCCTCATGATCGTTTCGTTGGTTATTCCTCCAGCACCGGCAAATGCGGAAAACACAGATTCGCTGCCGACTCGCCAAGCGGAGTACTTGGACCGTGGATTGGTTGCAGTTCTGACCGACAATGGTGTATTTCTGAGCTGGAGATATTTAAACACGGACCCGAATGATATCGCTTTCAATATATATAAAAACGGCTCTAAAGTAAACGCGTCTCCTCTGGGTGATGTCACGAATTACACGGATACGACGGGATTCGACAGCTCGCAGTACCAGATTTCGACGGTCATCGCGGGCAAAGAACAAATGCAGCCGGAAGTCGTATTGGTCTGGCATAACGACTATCTGCCGATTCCGCTGGATAAACCTGCCGACGGGCGCACCAAAGACGGCGGAACGTACTCCTATTATGCGGGCGATGCATCTGTAGCCGATCTCGACGGCGACGGCGAATACGAGATTGTCTTTCTGTGGAGCCCGAGCAATTCCAAAGACAACTCGCAAGCCGGCTATACCGGCAACGTGTACATCGACGCGATCAAAATGGACGGCACAAAGCTGTGGCGGATCGATCTGGGCGTCAATATCCGGGCGGGCGCACACTACACGCAATTGATGGTCTATGACCTGGACGGCAACGGAAAAGCCGAAGTCGTCGTGAAAACGGCGGACGGCACGATCGACGGGCAAGGTACCGTGATCGGCGACGGCACGAAGGATTACCGCAACGACGGCGGGTATATTTTGTCGGGCGCGGAATACCTGACCTTGTTCGACGGAGAGACGGGGGCCGCCGTATCGACGGTCGATTACGCTCCGCCGAGAGGCAGCGTCGGCGATTGGGGCGACGGTTACGGCAATCGGGTAGATCGCTTCCTCGGCGGCATCGCGTATCTGGACGGCAAGACGCCGAGCGTGATCATGAGCCGCGGTTATTATACGCGTACCGTCATTGCCGCTTACGATTACGAAGACGGCCGATTGGTGAAGCGGTGGGTGTTCGACACCAACGAAGCCGGCAAACAATACGAAGCGCAGGGCAACCATAACTTGAGCGTGCTGGACGCCGACGGGGACGGCAAAGACGAGATCATGTTCGGGGCGCTTGCGATCGACGACGACGGCACGTTGATGTACAGCACCGGACTCGGACACGGCGACGCCATGCACGCGGGCAAGCTTGATCCGAACCGAGAAGGTTACCAGATCATGAGCGTGCACGAACATTCTAATGCTGCATACGGCGTCGAGATGCGCGACGCCGGGACGGGAGAGATCATATGGGGCGAATTCACGGGTCGGGACACCGGACGCGGCATGTCGGCGGATATCGACCCGAATCATCCGGGCTACGAGTCCTGGGCCACGACGATTACCGACGGATCGAGCGTGCCGGTCACCGGCACGTACTCGGCTGGCGGAGAAGTTGTATACACCCCGGAGCAATCGCCGAAAACGGCAAACTTCGCGATCTGGTGGGACGGCGATTTGCAGCGCGAGCTGTTCGACCATGAATGGGACGCGGGTACGGCAAAAGGCGTTCCGATCGTATACAAATGGGATTACGAGAACAAGAAGCTGAACGAAATCTTCCGGGCGACCGGCGCGTTGACCAACAACCATACCAAGGGAAATCCGGCGCTGCAAGCGGATATCCTGGGCGATTGGCGCGAAGAGATTCTGGTGCGGAGCGAAGACAGCTCGGAATACCGTCTGTACACGACGACCATTCCTACCGAATACCGCATTCCGACGCTGATGCAGGACCCGGTCTATCGATTGGGGATCGCTTGGCAAAACGTATCGTATAATCAACCGCCGCATACGAGTTTCTACATCGGCGCGGAAGCGACCGAGTTTCCGAAAGCGAATCTGAACTTGGTCGGCGGAGGCCAACAGACGGAGGAGGTGTATCGCTTCGACTTCGGCACGGAACCGGAAGCGGGAAATACGGGCGTGCAGGATACGCTGTATAACGAACAGACGGGATACGGCTTCACGGACATCGGCAGCGTGATTGCGGAAGCCGGTCAGGTGTCTGTTCAGTCGGGAACGACGTTCGCGGTAGACCTCCCGGACGCGAATTACAAAGTCACGCTGCGGCTCGGCAGCGACTCGCGCGACTCCGACGTCGGCGTCAAGTCGGAATACGTGCAGAAGCTGGCGGTGACTTCGGTGACGGCGGGCGAACCGCTGGAATACGCTTATGACGTGGCTTTGGTGGATGGGCAGCTCGAATTCTTGTTTACAGGCTCGGCGATCGATATTCAGGATATCGTCATCGAGAAATATCCGGATAAAAAAGCCGGAGCAGCCGCGACAATCTACATGGCCGGCGATTCGACGATGCAGTCGTACAGCGAATCGCAAGCGCCGCAAGAAGGCTGGGGCCAACAGTTCGGCCGCTACTTCGCGAATGGCGCGACGGTCGTGAATAACGCGATCGGCGGTCGGAGCAGCAAGTCGTTCCTGGCGGACGGCCGCTTGGATACGATCTTGCAGCGGATCAAGCCGGGCGATTACTTCTTCATTTCTTTCGGTCATAACGATGCGAGCGCCGGAATTCCGGATCGTTATGCGTCGCCGGAAGATTATAAAATGTATCTGGCCCGTTACGTGAACGGCGCCAAGCAGCGCGGCGCGACTCCGGTGCTGCTCACGCCGGTCGGCCGCCGGGATTTCAATACGGTGACCCAGCAATTCAACGTCAGTTTCCCGGAATACGTGCAGGCGGCCAAAGAAGTGGCGGCGGAGCTGGACGTTGACCTGATCGATCTCAGCCAATTGAGCGTGGCCTACTACGATCAGCTCGGCAGCGCGGCGACGGAGAAATTGTTCCTGTATGCCAATCCGGGCGAGTATCCGAAATATCCGAACGGCGTCAGCGACAACACGCATTTCAGCGGCTACGGCGCGCAAAAGATCGCCGGATTGGTCGCGAATGCTGTGAAAGACATGGGTTTAAGCATCTCGCCGCTGGTGATCGACCCGGATCTTGAAGAACCGGAGCCGGAACCGGAAGCTCAGCTTTATGAAGAAGACTTCGAAGGCGACCCGGCCGATGTTCAATATTCCCTGGTTAACGCGACGGGAATCGGCGGAACGATGGGAGGCACGGTCGTCGATCAGGACGGCAGCAAAGTCATGTCGCTGAGCGGCAGCGGTTCCGGGCATCGGGCGAAGACCTTCCGCATCTTCGATGCCGTGAACGGCGACAAGGTTGACGTGAATTTCGATTGGCAGTCCGGCAATGTCGGCGCTTTCCCTTCGGAAGGCCATCTGACGGTGCAGGATTCCGACGAGAACGCGCTGTTTACGTTGGTTGCCAAAAACGGCGATCCTAATCTCCATTACTTCGTCGGCCCGTACGCGGCGGATTACGCAGGCGGCAACACGGCGATTCCGGAAGGCGGCACGGCGACGACGATTCCGAAAAATCAATGGGTCAACGTGGACGCCGCGATCAACTTTGCCAACAAGACGCTGGATCTGACGTTGACGAGTCGCAGCAATCCGTCGGTCGCGCAAACGATCAAAGGGTTGACGTTAAGTCCGGGCGCTTATGCCGACAACGTCAGATCGCTTCGCTTCCTGGGCACGAGAAAAGGCGGCGCGGGTACGTTGAATTGGACGACGGCGATCGACAACGTGCGGATCGAAGGCACGGAGCTGCCGCCGGAGTCCGGCGATCAGACGGCCTTGAAAGCTTTGTACGCGGAGATTCAAGACCTGGATCTGTCGTCTTATACCGAAGCTTCGCGCGCCGTGTTGAGCAAGGCGTTGACTGCTGCCGAAGGTATCATCGACAAGACGGCGACGCCGGCTCAAGTCGAACATGCATTGAATATGCTGACGGTCGCCAGAGCTTCGTTGACCGGCGAAAAGGCTGAACCGATGAGCGTATACAAATTCGACTTCGGTTCCGGCGAAGCGGCCGAGGGCTACACCCGAGTAACGGCCGACCATGCTTATATCGAAGGTAACGGTTACGGCTTCGCCGATACGGCGTTGACCGAAGACGAGAATCGGGAAACCGGCGATGCGCTGAAAGAAGATTTCACACGGGTAAACGCGACCTCCTTCCTGACGGAGTTGGAACCGGCCAACTACCGGGTGACGATGACCGTCGGCGACGCCGAGGAATCGACGAGCACGAGCGTGATCGCCGAACAGATGACCAAGCTGCCGTTGGCGACGATCACCAAAGGCGAATTCAAGGAAGTTACTTATGACGTAGCGCTGATCGACGGCGTATTCAACTTCGAGTTTGCAGGCAATTCGCCGAAGATCAACGCTTTGACGATTGAGCGTCTGCCCGATAACGGCGCGGGCGAGCAGCCCGTCATTTACCTGGCGAGCGATTCGACCGTAGCCAATTACGCGGAAAGTTACCGTCCTCAAGCCGGCTGGGGCGAGACATTGAGCCAATACTTCGATCCGGATCAAGTATCGGTCGACAACCGCGCGATCGGAGGATTAAGCAGCAAGACCTTCCTGGTCGGCGGACATCTGAACGATCTGCTGCTGGACGTGCACGAAGGCGACTATCTGTTCATGCAGTGGTCGCATAACGATTCCACGCCGTCCCGTCCGGAACGTTATCTGACGCCGGAACAATTCAAAGGCTATCTGAACACGTATATCGACGGCGCGAACCAGCGCGGCGCGACTCCGGTTCTGGTGACGCCGGTAAACCGCCGCGACTACACGGGAGAAGTGCTGAACAAAAGCTTCCCGGAATACGTGCAGGCGATGAAAGAAGTGTCTCAGGAAACCGGCACGCTGCTGGTAGATCTGAATCAGGCGAGCTGGGAGTACTTCAACGAACTCGGCAGCGAAGGCACCAAGTCGATCTTTATGTGGGTCGGCAGCACGGAAGACAATACGCATTTGCAAATGAACGGCGCGATCGAGGTGTCCGAACTCGTCGCGGGTCTGGTCAAGGAACTGAATATCCCGCTGTCCGCCTTCGTGACGCTGGATGACGAATCGGATCAGACGCCTCCGCAGACTACCGCGACGCCGACAGGCGATTTGCAAAACGGCTCCTACAAGTCAGCCGTCGAAATTGTGTTCGAGGCAACGGACGAAGAATCGGGCGTGGCCGCGACCTATTACCGGATCAACGAAGGAGAAGTTGTCGAAGGCAATCAGGTCACGCTGAATGAAGAAGGCCGGCATGTCGTCACCTATTGGAGCGTCGATGCCGCGGGCAACAAAGAAGCCGAGCAAACGCTGGAAATTTCGATCGCCTTTGCTCCTCCGCTCGCGACCGATGCTCCGGGAGTTCCTGTACTTTCGGATAACAACGGTCACGACAGCGGCTTGCGGGACGGCGATTATACGATCACGATGAATCTCTGGTGGGGGAATAACGGCAGCACTTTTAAATTGTATGAAAATGGAGAGTTTATTAAGGAAGTGCCGTTAACCGATCAATCGCCTGCCGCGCAATCGGTCAAGGTCGATATCGCGGGCAAGCCTAACGGTACCTATGTCTACACGGGCGAGCTGATCAATGCACTCGGCACCACGACAAGCGCGCCGCTGACCGTAACGGTCACGGATGCCGCGCCGGGGCAAGCCGTTTTATCGCACGATAACTGGGACCAAGACGGCAACTATCTGATCAGTATGAATCTGTGGTGGGGCACGAATGCGACCGAGTATCGATTGTACGAGAACGGCGTTCCGGTCGATACGCAGGCGCTGCAAGCCCGCACGCCCGGCGCGCAATCGGCGACAACGACGATTGCAGGCCGAGCGGCGGGAAACTATGAGTATGAAGCCGTATTGCAAAATGCAGCCGGAGAGACCCGGACGTCCAAATTGACGGTTACGGTCAAGTAAGCATAGGCAGGTCGTGGCTGCGCGCAAGGTGTGCTTTATCTAACTAAAGAACCCGCTTCAGCGCTGTTGAAAAATGCGCGTCGAAGCGGGTTCTTTTTCATTCATAAATGCTTTTCAACAACGCTATGACTTCTTCTAACGTCAGTCCGAAAGATTGATAGTACTCGATATCGACCGTCATCTGCTTCAGGATCATCTCGCTGCGCTTCTCCGTCATCCGTTCCGGCGACAGCTCCGTGATAAAGCAGCCTTTGCCCGTTACCGTGTAGATCAGGCCGGAGCGCTCAAGTTCTTCCCACGCTTTTTTCACCGTGATGATGCTGACTTGAAGCTCGACCGCGGCTTGACGGATCGGAGGGAGGGAATAACCGCCTTCCAGCTCGCCCTTCAGAATTTGCGCGCTGATTTGTTCGAAAATTTGCTGGTAGATCGGTTTTTCGGAGGTGTTGGAGATCATGATATTCATGCTTTACACTTCTACTTTCTTGAATCGTTGATAAGCGATGCGATACGCGACGTACGTTAATGCGGCAAAGATCAATACCCCCGTAAGCAGAATCGAATAATGGATCAAGCCGTCGCCGGAACCGCTGCCTTTGAACAAGTTGTACACGAACTGATTTTGAATGCCCAACCATTCGGCGCCGCCCGCGAACAGCACGGCAGCCGTACTCGCGACAAGCGTCGCCGCACCGTATTTATAAGCCGTTTTGTAGTACATCGAGATGAAAAAGAGATTGAACAGCGCCAACATGGTCAGCGTCAGTCCCCAGAAACCGGGTGTCGGCTTGAAGAAAATGTAGTCGAGATACGGATACAGGCTCAAGCTGATTTTACCGTAGATCATAGCCGTCAGCACGTGCAGCACTTCCAATAACACGATCAGCAGCACCTTCGACTTGACGACGTTTTTCTTGTCCACGGGCAGCATGCTGGTGAACATCAAGTCGTTTTGGCTTTTATAGCCGCCGAAGATGTTCGGAATCGTGATCATGCAGAAATACAGCGGAACGATAAAATACAACCAGCCGGGAATCAGCATCAAGGCTCCCGTGATAAAAGGAAGCACGAAGAAAAACGGATTCACGCCGAGCTTGATTTCTTTCAACAGCAAATTATACATGGGCAGCCTCCTTTTTGGAGTAATAGATCATGATTTCTTCGAGGTTCGGAATCGCGGTTTTGAACGCAGCGGAAGGCGTGAAGTTCTCGGTCAGGATCAAGCCGGTAAAGCCGAACGAATTGACTTTATACGAAATCAGGCGATCTTTGATGTGGTCGAGGTCTTCGACCCTGCCGTTGATCAGGCGATACCTATCGACAAAGTCTTCCTTTTCCGCGCTGTTGATGATTCGCCCGTCATGGATGTATGTAATGTAGTCGGCGCACTTTTCCAGGTCGGAGGTGATATGGGTCGAGAACAGGATGCTGATCTCCCCGCCCTGCACCAGCTCGCGGAACACGTCCAGCAGATCGTCGCGCGCCGCCGGATCGAGACCGCTCGTCGGTTCGTCCAGAATCAGCAGCTTGGCGCCGTGCGAGAGAGCAAGAACCAGGCTGTACTTCACTTTCATCCCCGTAGACAGCTCGGCAATCTTTTTGTCTTCGATCAATTTGAACTTTTGGATGTAATGGCGGTAAGACTCCTCGTTCCAGTTGTCGTAGAAGGTCTTGAAGACGTTGGTCAACGTCTTGATTTTGCTGCGCGTATAGAAATCGACATTGCCGAACGCGTATCCGACGGTCTGCTTCAGCTCGACTTCGTGCTCATTCATGCTCTTGCCCATGATCCGGATCTCGCCGCTGTCGACCGAAATCAGGTTCAGTATCGACTTGATCGTCGTAGTCTTGCCCGCGCCGTTCAGCCCGATAAAGCCCATAATATAGCCTTGCGGCAGTTGAAAAGAGACGTCGCTTAGTTGAAAGTGCGGAAACTTTTTGTTCAGGTTTTTTACGTCGAGCATAATCATATTCTCATCTCCTTTGTCGCGTATATATCGTGTATGCACAATGTATCATCGAGCTATCAGAGTGTCAACAGCGCCGAATCTTGCTTTCCGCTATTTCCTTTTCTAAAATTATCGGATACGCTTGGTTGTAATCGCTTACTGAATAAAAGAGAAGCGAAGTCGATTTTAAAGGAGTGTCGGAAGTGGAGTTCAGAGAGAAATTGCACAACGGAGATTTATATTTGCCGATGGACGAGCAGCTTATGAATGAACAACTGAAGTGCATGGAGCGTCTGTACGACTTCAATCTCACACGCCCCCTTGAGCAAGAACGTCGTCAAGAATTGCTGAAAGAGATGTTCGCCGAGATCGGAGAAGGCTGTTACATCGAACCTCCGCTTCGCGCGAATTGGGGAGGACACCATGTTCATTTCGGAAAAGGCATCTATGCGAACTTCAACCTGACGCTGGTGGACGATACGCATATCCATGTGGGCGACTATACGATGATCGGGCCGAACGTGACGATCGCGACGGCCGGACACCCGATTCTGCCTGAACTGCGGGAGCAAGCTTATCAATACAACGCCCCGGTACATATCGGCAAAAATTGCTGGATCGGCGCGGGCGTCATCATCATTCCCGGCATCACGGTCGGCGACGACTCGGTGATCGGCGCCGGCAGCATCGTGACCAAAGACATCCCGGCAGGCGTGGTCGCGGTAGGGAATCCGTGCAAAGTCATGCGGGAGATCAACGAGCGGGATCGGGAGGTTTATTTCAGAGATCGGAAGATCGAGCTGGAGTAGAGGGCTAGCGATCGGAAAATGGATATAACGGAAAAGAGTCTTCAGTTGCGGTTCGCGCACTGAATCGACTCTTTTTTTCTTTTTGTGCATTCACTTCCAGAAGAAAAGAGAGTACTATTTAGAGAGCAAGTGGAACTTTAGAACTATGCTCATATTAAGAAAGAAATTTCCTCAGGAGGGGACATCTTATGGGTGCCAGCAGTTATCGCAGTTCGTATCAATCGTACTTAAACCGCCAAAGCGTCGAGGGAGACCAAATGAACGTCATCCTGATCGTCAACGTCGCGGAAGGCTTGCAAAAATACATGAAGCGCAGCAATATGCAGACCGTGTTCAACAAACTGTCTCCGTTAACGTTGAGCGGTCCGGTCAAAGTCGTGGCGCAGCAAGACGGTTCTTTTTACCTGCTGCCGCCGTTCACTCACGAAAACACCCACACCTATATGAAAGAACACATCTATGGTCTGGACCCGGCACGCGGCGAAAAAACGGATCTGTTCTCCAAACTGTTTACGACCAGCGAATTGACGCACCTGATCTGGTTTACGGATGAAGAGGTTACGCCGTATCTGCCGAAGATCACTTCCATGCACGCGCCGCATCTGTTTTGGAACTTCATTTCGATCAAAGGCTCTCCGCTTCGCTGCACGGAAAAAGCGCCGAAAAACGTCACGCTCACGCACGCCCCGAAAGTCTCCAGTCTTGCTACCTCCGTGCTCTACCGCAAAATCTTCAACAAATTCACCCAATATATCAACAAAACCGATCTGCCGATGAGCGGACGGGTTCGCGTGATGCAGACCGAAGACCGTTCCGCATCGCAGCAGGTGGTCAAAGGCTCCAAAACGACCATCGAACCCCGCAATCTGAAGATCGGCATCGGTTGGAAAACGTCGGAAGGCGAGTGTCTCACCGCGGGCATGCTGCTCGCGAACAACCGGCTGCCGGACGCGGAAAGCATCGCTTTTTTCGGAAACAAATCGACGATCGGCATGACGCACGTGGACGGAAGAGAGCTGCCGACGGAGGACATGGAGTTATTTACGGTGAATCTGGCGGCGATCGGGCAAGCAGGTCCGGACAAAGTGTTGTTCACGCTCGTCATGCCGCACGGCGTGCCGGAAGAACTCTATCTGCGCCTGATGACTTACGACAACCGGGAATTGCTGCGGTATGACGTGGATATGAGCGCTTGTTCCGGCAATACGGCTTTGGAATTGGGCTCGCTATATGCTTACAAAGACCAATGGCGGTTCAACGCGATCGGCAACGGCTATGACGCGGGGATGGAGCTGGTCGCGGAGCATTACGGCATTCCCGATCTGACCACGACCTATTCGTTCACGCCGGAAGTGTTGGAAGAGATCGCGCTGGACGGCCGGACGTTCGAGTATCAGATGCAGGATTTGTTCACGAAGCTCGGCTACGACGTGGAAGTGCCGACCAGCGACCCTTATGCGCCGGATTACGGAGTCGATTTGATCATCATCAAAGGCGGCGTCCGCAGAGCGGTACAGCTCAAGTGCTTCAGCAACGTCGTGCCGGTTCGCGCCGTGCAGGAAGTGTACGCGGGAGCGAAAATGTACGATTGCGACAGTTACTTGGTGGTGACGACGAGTTACTTCAGCCGCGCGGCGCTTCAGATGGCGGAACAGCTCGGCGTCGAAGTGTGGGACAAAACGCAGCTCACGAAAACGGAGGAGCGCCTGCGCTCGCGGATCGGCGTCTCGCCGGAGCATGAATTGAAACTCAAGCTGTCGAAGCTGGATTCGGAAGACGAAGTGGATATCGATATTTCGGCGTTTCTCGTGAACGAACATGACCGCTGCGCGGGCGAAGACGACTTCGTCTTTTACAATCAACCGGATCATCCGAGCGGCTGCGTACGATTGATTAACGATAACGTGTGGGAAAAGCTGCTGATTCTCGACCTGGCGAAGCTCCCTGCGCACTGCACGCGGATCGTCGTGGTCGGATCGCTCGATACGTATAAGCGGAAAGTGGAGCTGACGATCGATAACGAGCTGGATCTGTACCATACGTTCGAGTACATGCCGAGCGCGGTGTGCGATACGTTGGTGCTGGGGCAATTCCGGAAGATCGACGGGGAATGGGCTTTTACGACGTCGGAGACTTATTTCGCGGGCGGGTTGGAAGAGGCTTGTCGGGCTTATGGGTTGGAGGTTGGTTGAAAAAAACGCAAAAATTTTAAATTTAAATATATATGATAAAGGAGCAATATGAAAAAAAATATTTATGATTGGGAAAGGTTTTGGTGTGGCCGTACTGACTCTTATTCTTTGGATCAAGAGGGTTTTTTAACTGAACCTACTTCTGAATATGGAAAATACTTATCAACTGCTGTGAAAACGGCAGATGAACTCAAACAAGTAAAATGCTTAGCCTTATTAGGAGAGCCTGGTATTGGCAAGACTTATACTTTCAAAAAGATGTCTCAGGAACAGGAGCTTTCTCAAGACATAATCTATATAGATCTTAGATCATTTGCTAGCGAGCAGCGTTTAATGCGCAAGCTTTTTGATAGTCCCAAATTTTTAAACTGGGTTGATAGCGATAATTTACTTTATGTTTTCTTGGATAGTCTAGACGAGTGTTTACTTCAAATGAAAGAAATAGCTGACTTATTAGCTGATGAATTCAAAAATTATGATTGCAATCGCCTGTTTCTAAGGATTGCTTGTCGAACTGCAGATTGGCCGTTACGTCTAGAAGAAGAATTAATTAACGCTTGGGGAGAAGACGAATTTTTGGCACTTGAAATGCTTCCGTTAAGGCGCTGCGATGTTGAAGGGGCAGCTTCAAGCGAAGGATTAGATTCTAATCAATTTTTGGAGGCCGTTATTGCTAAAAATATTGTTCCGTTTGCAATAAAACCCGTTACGCTAAAAATGTTGTTAAATATATTTGAAAGCCAAGATTCATTTCCTGACAAACAATCTCAAATATACTATGAAGGTTGCAGATGGTTGTGCGAAGAACTTAATGCTAAAATAAAAAGTTTTAAAACGACTGATGTTGAAGGGCGTTTAACTATTGCTTCGAGAATTGCCGCTCTTACTATCTTTACAAATAAATTCACCATTGTTAGAGAGAACTATTTTGGTAGGTACCAAAAAGAAGATTTGAATATGCTTGATATCCTAAACGGTTCAGATCGACAAATAAATCAGAATCTAGTTTTGGCTGAAAATGATGTTGCAGAGGTACTTTCTACAGGTCTTTTCACATCAAGAGGAGCTGCACGTTTTGGTTGGTCGCACCAGACTTATGCTGAGTTTTTAGCTGCTATTTACCTTATCGAAAGCAACTTTACGTTTGAACAAATGCTGAGTTTAATTAAGCATCCGACTGACCCGACAGGTAAAATTATTCCTCAACTTCGTGAAACAGCTGTATGGCTTGCGTCTTTAAATAATAATGTCTTCCAATATATATTAGATCATGAACCGGAATTGTTGCTAAAAAGCGATATTGTAAATACAGAAGACAATGCCAAAAAAAGGATTGTAGAGCATCTTCTTTTAAAATGCGAAGCACAGGAACTACACGGATCAGAACCAGACCTGATTAATCTACTCAATAAATTAAATCATCCTCAAATTGCTGCACAATTGCATCCTTATATAAGTAATCCAAGCAAAAATTCATTTGCTCGAAGAATTGCTATTAGAATTGCTAAAATCAATAGAGTTCAACAATTAAAAAATGAAGTTCTTCTGCTTTTACTGGATCCTAAAGAAGATCATTATCTGCGTGGTCTAGCGGTTAATACTTATGTCCAATTATGTGACTCAAGTGAAATTCAAAATTTAATGCCCTTGGTCGAAGAAAATTTGGAAGAGGACTACAATGATGAGTTAAAGGGAAAAGCTTTGAGTGCATTGTGGCCAGACGTTATTAATCTGGAGCAGTTGCTTTCTATTTTGACTCCTCCAAAGAAATTGAATTTTTGGGGCGAGTATAGATATTTTATCAAGTATAAATTTGAAGAGGCTTTAACTGAAAAGGATCTTCCTTTTGTTTTGACTTGGCTATTAGGTTATAGCGATTTCAGACATATAGATTTTTTTTGGGAAGATTTATTTAAAGAATTAATGAATCAAGCATTAGATAACTTCGAAAACAAGTATACAGTTGAAGCTTTTATTAAAATAATTAAAATAAGATTTAAAAATTTTGATGATTTTGAATACTTAAAAAGAGAAATTAAAGTAGATATAAAGAAAAAAATCGTAGAAAAAATACTGTTAGAATCAGAAGAAGGGGTTAATCATTTAGCTTATTCTATTTTCGTTAAAGAAATAGATCTTATTTGGTTTTTGGAACAAGCATGTGAGCAAAGAGAAGAGAGGATACAAAAAAAGTTTGCTAGACTTTCTCTATGGTGCGGTGACATTTTTGAATACAGAAACGTTGAAACTATAATGAAATTTGCAAATGACAATGCTGCTGTATTCGAGACCTATAAGGGCTACTTGGAACCGATTGTATTAGACTCAAAAGAAGCAGTACAAGCAAAGAATGATTTTTATAAGTTGGAAAGACGGCGTCTAAGAAACCGAGAGCAGCAAACTCCAAAGGTGCCTTCTTTAACAACTCGGTTCGACACTTGGATGGCAAAAGTTATAGCAGGTGAGGTTGGGCTATGGTGGAGGGTAATCTATGAGTTGGCTTATTTAGATGAAGTAAATAGAGCAGATGTATTTAATATGAATATACAAACTTATCCTGGCTGGTCGTTGATTGCAGATAGAGAAAAGCGTTTGGTTATAAATTATTCAAAAGAATATATAAAGCAAGCAGAGGTACTTAAAGAAGAATGGTTTGGTAAAAACATTCTTCATCACGCTGCAATGGCCGGCTATAAGGCTTTGAGATTGAATTATGATTTTGAACATGATTTTTTGTATTCTATAGATACAAATATATGGAGTAAATGGTCTCCGGTATTATTTTGCTCATATAATGAAAGTCCAGAGGAAGAAAAGATTCGAAAACAACTAATGAGAATGGCTTACAGCAAGGCTTCATCTAAAATTATTAATGATCTGCTGGAGCTTATGCTTAAATACGACCAAGATAATTCCAGCATTTCTTTTATTGGTTTAATGGAAGAATGTTGGGATGATGAGTTGCAAGTGAAGGTTTTTCGATTTTTGAGAGAACAAAAATTGAATGATCAAAACAAAAGTATACTTATTGGTGAACTTCTAGAGAGTAAGGTGTCTGGTGTAGAGGAATATGTTTTATCGATAATTAAAACACAATTGAATAACGATGAAAATAGTAAATTATCGGCTACTATACAAGCTGTGGCTTTATTGAAATCTAATGAACAAACATGGAAACAAATATGGAATTTTAAACAACATGATCCAATATTTTTACGTGAGGTATTTTTATTAGCTGCAGACAAAACTGAAGCTAAGTTGAAAGTAAATTCTTTTTCTGAAGAATTTTTGGCTGAGATATTTATATGGTTAACCAAGCAATTTCCTCACCATGAAGATCCCAACCACGAAAATGAAACTATGGCTCATTGGGTGGGACCAAGAGAACATATCGCTGAATTTAGAGACAGCCTTTTAATTTTGCTAAAAGGGCGAGGAACGGAAAAATCCATTTCAGCTATTGAACAAATTATTAGATCCTTTCCTCATTTAAGCTGGTTGAATTGGACACTGCAAGAAGCTAAAGAAACAACGCGACGTAGCACATGGCAGCCAGTAAGCGCTAAAGATCTAATTTTGCTTGCGGAAAACTCTCAGAAAAGAATTGTAGACAGTGGGCATCAGCTTATAGATGTTGTATTAAAGGCACTGACAAAGATTGAGCAAAGATTACATGGTGTAACTCCTGAAGTTCGGGACATATGGAATGACGTTGGAGATAATAAGTATACACCTTACAATGAAAATGAATTTTCGGATTACATCAAAAGGAGACTTGAAGATGAAATTCGGGGAAATGCAATCGTTGTAAATAGGGAAGTAGAGTTACAAGCTACTTTAGCGTCAGAAACAGGAGAGCGAACGGATATTCATGTGGATGCAGTAGCTCTATCAGATGCAGATAATTTTGAAAAGATAACTGTTGTTATCGAAGTAAAAGGCAATTGGCATCGGGAGCTGCTAACTGCCATGCAAACCCAGTTAGCAGATCGCTATTTAAGTGAGGGTAAGACTAGTTATGGTATCTATTTAGTGGGATGGTTTGATAGTGAAAAATGGAGTGCATCTGATTCACGTAAGAAGAATGCCCTTAAGTACGACATAGAGGAAGTCAAAGAAATATTACACAAACAAGCAGAAGAATTATCAATCAATAAACAAATAAAAACTTTTGTAATGAATGCAAAATATTAATTCTCATCACCTATTTAATTTTTATATCCTGAACGCCGATACTCCCCCGGAGTCACCCCAACCCTCTCCCTGAACGCCTTTACAAAATAGCTCAACGACCGAAACCCGCATTCCAGGCTCACCTCCTGCACGCTCTGCGTCGTTAAATGCAGGAGGCGCTGAGCCATTTTGACCCGATATTGCAGCAAATACTCGATCGGCGATACGCTCGTATACGCCTGAAAACACCGCGCCGCTTCGCTTTTGCTAATATTGGCCGATAGGATAATATCCTGAAGCGTCACCGGATTCCGGTAATTCTCCCGAATATAAGCGATCATCTGCTGAAGTCTCACCTGCGCCTGGATCGCTTTTTTGTCTTGCGGAAATCGCGGCAGTTCATCCAGATGCGCGAACAGGATCTGCCATACCTCGCTAAGCTCCCGCTGCACCTGCATTTCATACCCTTGACCGTTCAAGTCGCGAGGCCCGAAGTCCAGATAAGGAAAAGCTTCGTACACGCTCTTCGGCCCAAACTCCTGCAACAACGCAAACACCAAATCCAACCGCTCCAATACGTCTTTTTGCCAAGAAATCTCCGGTTTGAATACGACATAAGGCAGATCCGGCGCATCCAGCAGCGGCGTGATGTATTTCTCGTAAATGACGCTGGAGTGCGGGGCGATCATCTCGGCGGAGAATACGATATTCGGACACGGACATTCCTGCGGCTCGCCGACCTGTTGAAATCGATGAAGCGTATTGTTGCTGATAAAGATCCCTTCCCCGGGATTCAGCGGAACCAGATGATGACCGACTTGCACCTGAATCGCGGAACCTCGAATCACGAAAAACTCCGGTTCGAAATGCCAATGCAGCGGAACCTGTCGTTGTTGGAACAAATGAAGCTCGTCGACGTAGAACTGGATCGGAAAATTCGCCGTGCCGTGTTGGGTACCTTCGTACAGCATAGCATCTAAAGGCATCGTGTCTGGACGCATAAGCAGCTCCTTTTCGGGAAAATAGTGATAACGAATGGAAAGAAAGTGGATTGAGCCTAAGCAGGCTTATGCCTATAATCTGTTCTGGGAAGAAGTCGTTTCGCTGCACCTCGTATTTTCTTCATCTTACCAACAAAATAGGTAAAGTCGGAGGTTTTTATGGATATCGAGCAGATCAAACGCATGACCAATACCGGAGAAATGTATGATGACGCCGCTCCCGACGTGGCCCGCGTCAGAGATCATGCGTTGGCGGAGTGCCGAAGATATAATGCTAAAGTAAACGCCAACGAAGGCTACGACATGTCGATTTTGACAGCGTTATTCCACGAGGTCGGGGAAAATGTGTACATCGAATCGAATTTTCGCTGCGAGTTCGGATTTAATATCTCGATTGGAAGCGAAGTGTATATCAACCATGATATGATTATTCTGGATTGCAACGAAGTCAAGATCGGGAATGACGTGTACATAGGACCGCGTGCGGGATTGTATGCGGCCAACCATGCGGAAGATCCATTCGAGCGAGCGGAAAAAGGCGTATACGCCAAGCCGATCGTGTTGGAGGATCGGGTATGGCTGGGCGGCGACGTGAAAATTATGCAGGGCGTGACGATCGGGGAGAACAGCATCATCGGCGCGGGCAGCGTCGTGACTAAGGACATCCCGCCCAACGTCGTCGCAGCCGGCAATCCGTGCAAAGTGATTCGACCGATCCGTTTTTCGGATACGCAATGGAAGCGCCCAAATGAAGGAGGAAAATGACCATGAACCCAGCTGATTTTAAAGATTTCCGTTGGTTAAACGAGAGCCGTGCCGAATTCGAAGGGGACAAGCTGACCATTTACGCCCCGGAGAAAAGCGACTTTTTCTGCAATAACGGAGCGGTTTCCGACGAAGGCATTACCCCGGAATCGCTGACGAACGCGCCTTTTTTCTATAAAGAAGTCACCGGGGATTTCGTGATGCGCGCACAAGTGCAAGTGGATTTCAAAGACGTCTACGACGCGGCTTGCTTGATGGTCATGGACAATCTGGACGTGTGGGGCAAGTTTTGTTTTGAATTTACCGACTTCGATACGCATGCGGTGGTGAGCGTCGTGACCAACCATACGTCGGACGACGCCAACGGCAGTAATATTGAAGGGAATTCGGTATGGTTGCAAGCGGTGCGCGTAGGCCAATCGTTCGCGTTCCACTATTCGCTCGACGGCAATCGCTTCTTCATGGTTCGCTTCTTCAATCTTCCGGTGGGAGACACGGTCAAAGTCGGTCTTGTCGCTCAAGCTCCTACGGGCGGCGGAGGAGATCGGGTCTACTCGAATTTCTCGTTGGAGCCGCGGACGGTGAAGAATATTCGAAGCGGCGAATAAGAAAAGGGCTTTCCGGCATCATGCCGGGAGGCCCTTTTTCATATTCATATGTGTTTCTGGCGAAAGCATCATTCCTTCAACGCCCCGATCATTCCCCCATGCACGCAATGCTTGCGCAAGAATGAGTACAGCATCAAGATCGGCAAGTTCGTTACGATGATTGTTGTATGCTTGATGGCGATTGCATGGATTAGTCAGTGCGCTGAAGCACCGATTCCAGTGCAACGGTAAGGATCAACTTAAAGTCGAACCCCAGTCGTAAAGACCCTGCTGATTGTCGTAAATGCCTTTAACGACGCGATAGGCGAGCATTTAAAATTTTCGGGATGCGTCTTCGGATCGAAGCTGTTAAACTGACAAAAGCTATCGATAAGATAGTGAATCTATAAAGCTTTATGAGCGATAAGAAATGAGGACTTAGGGAGTGCCGAAATCCTGGGAATGTACGCCGATTTGAAAGAAGATTCCGTAACGGACGCTTTGAACTTTAACGCCAGTCTGATCAACACGAAAGTGATGAAAACATCGATTCTAGGGGAGCGGTACGAATATATCGTATTTTCGCTGCACGGCGGAGTCGTGCTGTGCAGAAGCGAAGACGTCGAATAAATCGAAGATTGGATCGACGAAAAGTTCCAAGAAGTGTTCAGACCGAAAAAAGCGACCGCTTCGGAAGAAGAGAAGATCATCGAATTGGTACATAGCTGAAATTAAAGAACCAATAAAAACATTGATAAGAGAACGGCTGTTGCGGAGAGAACAAGCGGCCGTTTTCTTATTACGTAAATCTGAATTTGAACGGGATCATTGTGTGCCATACAATTTCGTTATTGTATGGCTTTTTCACGCATGGTATCATTTCGGATATTGTCAAAGTGGAAGTAGGGGGAAGAGATGTCAAAAGATCAAACCGAAAAGAATGTTCCGACCCGGGAATCGGCGGGGAGTCGGAACGCCGAATTCCGGTCTTACGTCGATTCGCCGGAAAAGCAGCGCCGATTGTACCGGAAAACGATGAATATCGTGATCGCGTCGCAAATGTTCGGCGGAGCCGGACTTGCCGCCGGCATCACGGTAGGCGCGCTGCTCGCGCAGGACATGTTCGGCACGGACGGCTATGCGGGCGTGCCGACGGCGCTGTTTACGTTGGGTTCGGCCGGTGCTGCCTTGATCGTCGGTCGCTTGTCGCAGCGCTCGGGACGACGCGTCGGACTGGCCAGCGGATTTTTAGCGGGAGGAATCGGCGCGATCGGCGTCGTATTGGCCGCCGTGCTGAACAGCATTCCGCTACTCTTGTTATCGCTGCTCGTATACGGCGCCGGATCGGCGACCAACTTACAGGCCCGGTATGCGGGTACGGATCTCGCCCTGCCGACGCAGCGCGCCAAATCGATCAGCATGGCCATGGTGTTCACCACGTTCGGCGCGGTAGCGGGACCGAATCTGGTGAACGTGACGGGCGGCGTTGCTACCTCATTGGGCGCTCCGGCCCTGTCCGGTCCGTTCATGCTGGCCGCCGCCGCCTATCTGCTGGCCGGATTCGTCCTGCTGATCTTCCTGAAGCCCGATCCGCTGCTTGTTGCCAAAGCGGTCGCTTCCGCGGAACGGGAAAAACTCAGCCTCGGCAGCGCTGCGCCCGCGCCTCTTTCGCAAGCGCAAAGGGAAGTCAATAAGCGGGGCGTTATCATCGGCGCTTCCGTCATGGTGTTAACCCAGATCGTGATGACGGGCATCATGACGATGACGCCGGTACATATGAAGCACCACGGTCACGGACTCGGTGCCGTCGGCATGGTCATCGGCATCCACGTGGCGGCGATGTACCTGCCTTCCTTATTGACCGGAGTTCTCGTCGATAAATACGGTCGCAAACTGATGTCCTACGCATCCGGCGTGACGCTGCTGCTGGCCGGTCTGTTAGCCGCATTCGCGCCGGGCGATTCCATGCCGCTGCTCATTCTTGCGCTCGCGCTGCTCGGCCTGGGCTGGAACTTCGGTCTGATCAGCGGAACCGCGGCGATCGTGGATGCCACGACGCCGGAGACCCGCGCGAAAACGCAGGGAACGGTGGATGTGCTGATCGCTCTTGCGGGAGCCTCAGGCGGTGCGCTGTCGGGTATGGTGGTTGCGCATTCGAGTTATTCGATGCTTTCTTTGGGCGGGGCCGTGCTAGCGTTGTTGTTGATTCCGGTGGTGTTGTGGTCGAGGAAGACGGCATAGAAGGATAGGTTAATGTACGGGAAAATATAAGTGCAAAAGCATTTGCATAATCTGCGCTCCGAGAACGAATCGATGGGTCTACAGAGTGACCTTATGGACGTCCGCTGGCTCGAAAAGCACAAAATTGAAATAGGCACCGGGCAGAATGCGTGATTCTTGCTTTTTCGGTCACTCTGGATCACTTGGAACGGTCAAACGGCGGATATTGATTAATAGGCTAATGATTTTCGTTGACAGCTGAATTCCCTCGTGATACATTTAGTCTGCTAAATATATTTTGGGTAGTGGAGGTTTAGCAGTGAACAATCAGATTGATTGCGATATTCGTCAGTCATTAGATAAAATTTCATCTCGTATGCGTCGAGACTATAATGAAAGTCTGCGAGAAATTAATTTGTATGTAGGTCAGGATAATTTACTTTGTCGTTTATGGGAAAGTGATGGAATTACCCAAATGCAATTATGCGAACATTTAAAATGTGAACCGCCGACAGTCACGAACATGGTGAAATCGCTGGAGCAAAATGGATTTATATCTCGCAAACGCGATCAACAAGATGCTAGAGTCATGCGGATTTATTTGACCGAAAAAGGGCGAGATTTACAGGCGTCGGTTAAGCTAAAGTGGAAACAGCAGCAAGACAAGTTGCTCCATTCCTTTTCTCCTGAAGAACGTTTAGCTTTAAGAGATGTAATGGATCGGATGGAGAGAAACTTATACTAAAGTTTCTCTCATCATTTATTTAGCAGGCTAATTATTTATTTCTTTTGCCGAAACAGATCTGTCGATTCCTTGGCAGCTCGATCCAAAGAGGTGTATCCATTGAAAATTGAGCAGCTTATTCTTGCCTGCATACAAGAGAAACCCGGTATAAGTGCCGAGAAAATCGTTGCATGCTTAAATGAAATTCAATCAGATTTGCAAATAGACGTTAACGGGAATTTTCGCATTTTGGTTTATAGGCAGCTACGCACATTGAAAAAGAGACGTAACGTTCATAATAAAGGTGACCGTTGGTATAGGATCAATCCTAATAAGTAAATTTTAAAATACTCAAGAACTCAAATCTCTAAACATGATTGAAGTCTTCGAAAAGTAATCAATCATCCGTTATATCTTAACCTATTGTTTAATAAGCTAAGTATTATCTTGGTTTCTTATCTTCTGAAAATACCGACAGCTATCCGTAGAGCCAAAATGAATTTAACAGCCCCAAATAAAGTTTTTATTAGAAGGGATAATTCAATGAATGATACTTTAAAACTGCTTCAAAATCATGCATCCGTTCGTTCGTATACAAGCCAGCCGTTGACTGAGGAACAGCGGTCCGCTATTTTTCAGGCGGCGAATCAAACGTCCTCGTTTAGTCTGCTTCAGGCAGTAACCATTATGAGAATTACTGAACAAGATCTTCGGAAAAAAGTAATGCATCTTTGCGTGGATCAACCTTATATCGAAGAAGCGGCAGAGTTCTGGATTTTTTGTGCTGATTTTAATCGCAACCATCAAATCGCCCCTGACGTAGATCTTTCCTACGTTGAGTTTCTACTGATCGGATCGTTCGATGCGGGGTTAATGGCTCAAAATGCTTTAACGGCAGCCGAATCAATGGGTCTTGGAGGGGTCTATATCGGCGCAGTTAGAGCAAACATAGAAAAATTAACCGATTTATTGAATTTACCAACGCATGTTGTTCCTTTGGTAGGGCTTTGCATGGGTTACCCTGCTGAAGAGAAGCCTGGTTTGAAGCCTCGTTTGCCTCAATCAATGATGATGTTCGAGAATCAATACCAGCCGGTGGACAAAGATCAGTTGGAAGCGTATGACCGACAGATGCGCGATTATTATCAGAATCGTCCAGTCAGCGCACCCTTTTCTGTGAAAAAGATAAAAGGTTGGACAGACCATATCGCGGATCATCTCGAGAGAAGCCAAATGCCTTCCATGCTCGAGTATTTAAATAAACAAGGCTTTGCGAAAAAATAGAAGGTCATAAGAAAGAAAATTCGATTTACCTCATAATACGGGAGATGACGTTGTGAACTATTCGGTACTCGATTACGTGCACGTTTTTAAGGGAGAAACCCCTCAACAAGCGCTGGAAAATACAAAAGAAACATTAGCATTAGCGGATTCCTTGAACTATAAACGATACTGGTTTACGGAGCATCACAACGCAACGACCATATTCAGCATGGCTCCCGATTTATTGATGATGCTCGCCGGTACGTTGACGAAAAAGATGAACGTCGGAGCAGGAGGCATCATGCTGCCCAATTACAGTCCTTATAAAGTGGCGGAAAACTTTGCGCTATTAGAAGCATCGTTTCCGGGTCGCGTGGATTTGGGCATGGGACGTGCATCCGGAACGGACATCTTGGCAAAAATCGCACTTCAAATGACCAGAGAGAAAATGATTGAGGTAGATACGGCTGATCAGATTCAAGAGATTATTTATCATTTAACGAAATCCTTCCCCGAAGGTCATCCCTTCCAAGCGTTAAAAATCGCTGGAGCACCGTATAAGCCAAATATGTTTATGCTAGGCTCATCCGCAGGCGGCTTAAGTTTGGCGGCAAAATTCGGTATGAAATTCGCTTTTGCAGGCCAATTAAACCCGGGGCAAGACGTGCAATTATTGAACCTTTATAAACAACGCTTCGAAGCGCAAGGCCATAAAGAAAAGCCGTACAGCATTTTATCGAAATTCATTTTCGTGGCAGACACGGAAGAAGAAGCACAACGAGCGGCCTTGCCGGCTGAAATTAGCTGGATGAAAATGTATATGGGCGTAAAATCAGAAGACTTGCGATTAATGTCGGTTGAAGAAGCGGCCAACTATGAATTTACTCCATATGAACTGGATATCCGTGAACAAAATAAAGGACGCTTTATCATAGGGAATTCCGAGCAAGTCAAGACGGAAATTCAAGAACTTGAACGCACAGCACATATTGACGAGATTATGATCGCGGATTGGTATGCGGATCAGCGTACGCGATTAAAAGGATATGCGTTATTGGCTGAATTGATGAAAGCATAATGGCTCTAGATACACAATCATCTTAATGATTCGAGTCGGAAAGAAGGCATATCCATGAATAACGTAAAAAAAAGTGAATCATCCGCAGGCAAGCCGGAAACGAAAAACAAGCATATGATCTTGGGAGCGGTCCTCGGAAACAACTTCGGTTCGCATCCTGCCGCATGGCGGATGCCGCACGCGGACCTTGGGTCATACACTAATATTGATGCTATCGTGAAACAGGCACGGTCAGCCGAACGGGGAGGAATGCAGTTCCTCTTCCTGCCCGAACGTCTTTTCCTGCAAGGCGATCTTTCCAAGGCACCGCCTTTGTTCAACATCGATCCGATCATTACCCTTTCGGCCGTGGCTCAGGCAACCGAAAAGATCGGACTGATGGGCACGGCGTCCACCTCCTTCACCGAGCCGTACCTGCTGGCCCGCCAATTCAAGGCCCTCGACGTGATCAGCCGCGGACGGGCCGGATGGAATGCCGTACCGAGCTACGAACCCGTTGCTTTCGCGAATTTCGGCAAGGTTCCGCCTCTCCGGGAGAATAAGTACGAGCGTCTCCACGAAGTGGTGCAGATCGTCCAGGCGCTGTGGGGAAGCTGGGGATACGAAGCGGGCCGGCCCGACCCGAACGGCATGTTCGCTGACCCGGCCCATATTCGTCCGATCGACCTTCAAGGCAAGCACGTCGGAGCGCGCGGACCGCTTCCCATCCCTCCGTCCGAGCAGGGACAGCCGGTCATTATGATGCCTGCCAGCAGCGGTTACGGCTTGCAAGCTGCCGGCATGTACGCCAACGTCGTTGTCGGAATGCCATCGACGATCCAAGAAAGCCGGGCCATCCGTCGGGCTCTGCAAGAAGCTGCCGTACAGGCGGGCCGAGATCCCGAAGAAATCAAATTCGTTGTATTCGCCGGCTTCACAGTCGGCGAAACGAAGCGGAAAGCCCTCGATGCACGGCGCGCGCTCGACGACAGAACGGATATCCGAGGACCATTGTCACATCTAGGCGCGTATCTCGGCTTGCGTGAGGAAATCGCTCTCCCTGACGCCCCTCTCACGGCTGCGCAGCTCGCCTCCGTTCGGGCGAATCCGCAAGACGCACGTTCCATTTTGGCAGTCAAGCTGGCTAAAGCAGGATGGTCGCCCCGTGACATCCTCGCCCATGGGGTGTTCGAGGCTACACCTACTATAGTCGGCACCGCCGAGGAAGCTGCCGACTACCTTCAGGAATGGTTTGAAGCCGGAGCCGCGGACGGATTCGTGACAAACTTCGACGACTTCCACACGGGGATCGACGAATTCGTCGATCGCGTCGTTCCCGTCCTGCGCGAACGCGGCCTTTTTCTCGACGGATATGAGGGGAAAACTCTCCGTGACCACTTAAGTCTGCCCGAGCAGTACGGACTAGATCCCCGTATTGCAAATGAATCGACCGGAGGCGCCCTTTGATAGACTGGAAAATTGTCTCTAAAGATTGTAGATAGTATAGAACGTTTGACACGTTATTGTTTATTTATTTTGAGTCCTATCGGCAAGTAGATACCATATAAAAATAAATTAGGGGGGTTGTTTATGTCCGAAAAAAAACAAATGCTGCTTGGTTTAGGATTTACGGGGGCATACGGGGCAAGTGCCAAAGCTTGGAAAAGCGAAGGCGTCCATGTGACTACTTATCCAGATATTCATGCAGATATTCGCTATGCTCAACTTGCTGAAAAAGGTAAATTTCAATTTCTGTTTGTAGGGGATTTCCCTGGAGCGATACCCGATGATAACAGGGAAGTGCCATCGATGACGCTTGAACCTATCATTACGGCCACTGCCATATTACAACAAACCAAACACATTGGCGTGGCGTCGACTGTGCACACTCAGTGGAATAATCCTTTTACGTTAGCACGTCAATTTAAAGGGATAGATTTAATGAGTGGTGGACGTATTGCTTGGAATGCGGTTACGGGATCAAGTCCAAAGGCAGCAGAGAACTTTGGTGTAAAATTAATGGATAATAGATCACGGTATGAAAGTCATTACGAGTTCGTAGAAACTGTACAGCACTTATGGGCAACATGGGGAAAAGATGCTCTAAAAGCCGATAAAGAAACCGGTGTCTTTGCGGATTACAGCCAAGTAAAACCTGTTCATATATCCGGTAAACATATACAGGCAAGCGGAGCCTTGCCCATTCCGCCTTCACCGCAAGGACAACCGGTCATCTTTCACTCTGGTGGATCCCCGAATAGTATAGCGTTTGCAGGACGTTATGCGAGTGCAATGATTGGTGAAGTGTGGACGATCGAACAAGGGATTGCTACAAGAAATGCACTACGCCAGGCTGCGATAGACGCGGGTCGAAATCCGGATGAGATTAAATTTATCTCAGGACTCATGCCGGTTATTGCCAATTCTAAACGTGAAGCCATAGATCGTCACGCAAGTTTTATGGATGAAAATATCGTAAGACAACGTGCATATCATATCGGAATGATATTAGGAATCAGCTTGACTCCTGAAGATTTGGAACGACCGATCGCACCGGAAGTTTTAGATAAGGTAAAAATCGGCCGTTACTCCGATCCTCGTACTGAGAATGTTTTAAAAGTGGCGCGTGAAGGTTGGACATTACGCGATGTCATTTATCATTCCGTGATTGATTACCATCCTGCAACATTAGGGGATGCAAAAGAAACGGCGGATTACCTAACTGAAGTGTTTGAAAGCGGCGCAGCAGATGGTTTTTGGATACTGCCCGATGCTTATGAAACCGACTTGAAACGTTTTGTGGAAGAAGTGGTTCCTATTTTACAGGAGCGTGGTATATTCCATGAAGATTATGAGGGAGAGACTTTAAGAGAAAATCTTGGCGTGCCCTATCAGTATGGTGTAGATAAACGATTATCTTAATAGAAGTAATACAGAGCACAGGCTGAGAAGGGCCTGTGCTTGTTTATGAGCGTAAAAAATCAAGTCAAGAAGTACCGATGCCGGTCGGTTTCGACGCGGAGGGACGGGAGATTGTTACTTTTCTTCCGGGCAAAGTCGGTAAATACCTGCTGCCTGCCTGGTTATGGGCGCCGGAGATCGTGGACGATGCAGGCAGGCTGCTGCGCCGTGTCCATGATGCCAGCGTTCCGCTGATCGGAAAGCCGCTCGCCGCCATGTACGAGCGAGATTACGAGCTTATATTGATATATCGGTAAAAATCGATATAATAAAGATATGGAACACATTGACATATTCAAAGCTTTATCGAACGAGACTCGCTTGAACATTTTGAAGTGGCTGAAGGAACCCGAACGGCATTTTCCCGACCAAAGCGCGAACATCCCGAAAGGGGAGGGCTTTGAAGGCGGAGTTTGCGTAGGCGAAATTCAGGAAAAGGCGAAGATTTCGCAATCGACCGTATCCCACTATCTGAACATGATGCACAAAGCCGGATTGCTGGAATCGGCCCGTTACGGTCAATGGACATACTATAGACGCAACGAATCGTTTATTCGCCGCTTTATCCGATCGCTCGACACCGAGATCTGACGCGAACGTCATGGAGTTCGAAGTCGCTAACGATACGGAGCGCGGGACGATCGCCGCGAAATGAAGGGGGACAAATATATGGTTATTCCGATCTTGGAACGAATTAATGAACTGTCGAAAATGGAGAAAGAAAACGGATTGACCGAAGAACAGCGGCAGGAACAAACGCATCTTCGCAAAGAATACCTGGGAATCTTCCGCGGTTCGGTTAACGATCTGCTGCTCAATTCCACGATCGTCGATCCGCTGGGCGACGACGTGACCCCGGAAAAATTGAGAGCGAAACAAAACGAGATCGCTCAAAACAAAGATAACGAATCGCTGTAACTCTTTACATCGAACTCGCCGTATCGCGCCACTGCGATTACGACGAGTTTTTTCATGTGAAAATTTTTGCTCGGAAAAGGACTTGCCAGAATATCGAATAGCGACTACAATGTTGATACATCAACTGTTGATGTATCAACATTGTAAGAGGAGAATGAATCATGACGAAAACAGCGTTGGTAACAGGCGCGAATAAAGGGATCGGTTTTGAAACGGCGAAGCATCTGCTGCAAGCGGGATACCGCGTATTGGTAGGCGCGCGCGATCAAGCACGCGGCGAAGCGGCCGTCGCCGAGCTGCAAGCTTTCGGAGACTCGAAGCTGCTCGTCGTGGACGTTGCCGATCTCGGCAGCATCGATAGAGCCGTCGCGACGATCAACGAACAGTATCCGGAGCTGTCGCTGCTGATCAACAACGCGGGCATCCCCGGCGATATGCACCGCGTCGGCTGGGAATCGAACGTCGAAGAACTGCGCGAGACGCACCAGGTCAACTTTATCGGACCGTTCGCGTTGTCGAAAGGATTGCTTCCGCTGTTGATCGCCAACCAAGGCATCATCCAAAACATCACGATTCCGATCGAGCCTCTGTCATTCTTCAATCCGTTCGCGTATTCGACGTCCAAAGCGCCTTTGAACGTGATGACGAAGTCGTGGGGCATGGCGTTCGAACAAGAAAACATCCCGGTGCAGATCTTTGCCGTCATGCCGGGAGGCGTGACCACGGACCTGAACGGCAACATGACCGGCGATTTCATGAAGACGCCGGCTCAAGCCGCCGAGCTGATTACCGGCTTCGTGCTGGACGGCGAGAACCGTAACGGGCAGGTCATCAACTTCGACGGTACGCTGTCGGTTTATTGATCCTTATCCGATTTAACGAAACCCTTTCTCCTCAGGAGAGAGGGTTTTTGCTTGATTTTGCGTTATAATAAAAGATATCGTAAGCCCGTTCGAAATAAATCCGAGAAAGATGTGATGGTTTTGAGCAAAGATTGGTCGCAGGAATCCGCTCTTTTATATGAAATCTACCGCGTCAACAACGCGATCAATACGACATTCGATGCCTACATCAGCATCAGCCAGTCGCGCTTCGAGATTCTCGCCCTGATCTACAACGAAAGCGAGATCAGCCAAAGCGACCTGCAGCGCAAAGTCACGCTCGACAAAGCGGCCGTCGCCCGTCATCTCAAGCAGCTGGAGGAAAACAAGATCGTGACCCGGCGCAAAAAAGACGGGGACAACCGCTCGGTATTCGTTCAGCTGACCGATGCCGGCCGGGAAATGATCGAGACGTCGCAAAAAGAAAAAGAACATTTCGCGAACGAGCTGCTGGCCGACATGGGCGAAGCGGAACTGGCTCAATTGAAAAAAACGCTGGTTCGGTTGAATCACAACATCGAGCGTATGAGAAAGCAAAATTAATAATTGTTTTTCGAAAAAGAAAAAGTGCAGCAACATGAATCGTCATGCCGCTGCACTTTTTGCGTCTGCTTAAGCCTTACTATGCAGCGTGATCCAGTACCCGTCGGGATCGGCAAAGCTAAACGTGCGTCCGAACGGTCCGTCGATCGGAGCCGATACGATCGTTACGCCTGCCGTGGCAAGCTTGTCGTGAATCTCTTGAGCATCGGGCGCGTGCAGCCATAATGCAACGCCAAGTCCCGGCTGCGTAACCGAGCGCAGCTCAACGCCCGGCATCGGATCGCGCAGCGCGAAAGCGATCGGTTTGGTGTCGAAAACGACCGCGTGAGGCGGGCCTGCTTGGGATCGAACGAGACCGAGATGATTCTGATAAAACTGTGCGGAACTTTCAAGATCGGTCACCTGAAGCGAAATAAAGTCGGGTCCAATAACGGGCATGATATTCTCCTTTGCGTACCTATGAATTTGGATTGCGTTTATATGTTCACTATACAAGCCCGCTACTGACAGCAGTATGTCAGTAGTCAAAAGGAGAGACGGATGAAAGCAGTCAAACGAATATCCGCGGCCGTATTGTCGCTGCTGATCGCTATTCCGGTTTTGTTTTTCGGCATCGGCTTATTCACACCTGATCCCGCGGCGCATTTGACGAGATGGGCGTTCGGCGGAATCGGCGATCAAGCGCAAGGTTCGTATGCCCGAATTCCCGAGTTTTCAAGCTTGAGCGAACAGGTCGTCGTACATCGAAACGAAATTTACGATCCTTCATCCCGTTTCGGCCGAATGGATATCTATATACCGAAAGATAGCGTAAACAGGCAAAAGCCCGTGCTTTTCTGGGTACACGGCGGAGCTTTTGTGGGAGGAGACAAGAACGGGATCGCCGATTATATGACCATGCTTGCCAGCCAAGGGTACATCGTCGCGAATTTGAACTACGAGCTGGCGCCCGAATCCGAATATCCGAAGCCGCTGCTTCAGATCGGAGAGGCCTATCGCTATATCGAAAAGAACGCTTCAAGGTACGGAGCCGATATGACGCGGATCGCGTTGGGCGGCGACTCGGCGGGCGGGCAGCTGATCGGACAGTTCGCCAATATGCAGGTCGATCCCGGATACGCGGAGACGATCGGCATAGAACCTTCGATCCGTCCCGATGCTATCAAAGCCGTCGTGTTCTTCTCGGCGCTGCTGGATGTCGAAAAGTTCGACGAAACGGATTCCGGCATGTCCAACTACTTTTTCAACAAATCGGCTTGGGCTTATTTCGGGAAAAAGAACTGGAAGACGTCGGCGGAAGCGAAGCAGTCGAATATAACGGGGAATGTAAATGCCGATTATCCGCCGACCTATTTGACCGACGGCAACACGAATTCGTTTCAAAGCCATGCCGAAGAGCTGCGCGGACAGTTGGAAGCATCGGACGTTCCGGTCGAAGCTGCTTTTTACGAATCGGAGCTTATGCATGAATATCAATTCGATATGAGTAAGGATGAGTCGCAGGACAATTACCGCAGAGTTTCTGACTTTTTGGCAAGATATCTGCAATGAACGATGCGGCCTGACCCGTCTATCGGCGCGAAAGATGTACACGAAAGCAGAAATTAGTTAAAATATGATATAACCAAAATGAAAAATGCATGGAGTCAGGGAGGAAGTCATATGGTAAACCCGAGTTTGGAACGAATCAACGAGCTGTCCAAGAAACAAAAAGAAGTCGGTCTGACGGAGGCTGAAAAAGAAGAGCAAGCGGTGCTTCGCAAAGAATATTTGCGTACCTTCCGCGGTTCGGTCGACGAGCTTCTGCTGAATTCCACGATCGTCGATCCGCTGGGCGACGACGTGACGCCCGAGAAACTAAGAGCGAAGCAGAACGAAATCGCGAAAAAAAGAGATGAAAATTAGGAAACGAAAATCAAGAAACGAAAACTAAAATTCGAGTTCGATCCGAAGAAGCCTGCCGATCCGGCAGGCTTCTTTTTGTCCGGGTGATTTTCGCTCGATAGCCTCTTTAGCATCGCCGCATGAACGACCCTGTACGAAAGTACAATATCCACGTTTCCTGTTCGCCTTTATAATAGAAGGCAAGGAGGCGTTGTTTTGATTTCCGACCTTATCTTTTCGCGTTTTAAAAAAACCGCTCGCGGCGGATCGGCGGATGAACTGTTCGTTTCGAGGCTGCCTGTTATCTTATGGATTTGCATGGTGTTCGCGGCGGGACTGATCCTGCAAAATTTTATCCGTTTCGATCTTGTCGGCAGCTTGGCTTTCGGCATAATCACGGCTTTGCATATCGACGTGCATTGGCATGCGCATCGTTGGGCCAAATCGCATCCGTGGATGTATTTCATTCTTCAGCATGTTTTGGTCTGGATTGCCGCTTTGTCGGTACCGCAGGGATACCAGGCCGTCATTATCGGATTTTTCCCTATACTTGCCGCTCAAAGCGTCGCCGCATTCGATTTGAGAAAAAAGGTTGCCGTCGTGCTTTTGGCCAATGCCGGATCGTTCGTATCGCTTGTATTCGTGCTGGGCCAGCTCCGCGATCTTGCGCTGCTGCTGCCCCTGTTCGGGTTGATGTTGGTCGTCGTTATCGCGTACGCCGTGCTTTTTTTCAATCAGGTGCATGCGAGGGTTCGTACGCAGGCTTTTCTGAGCGATCTGGAAAAAGCGCACCGCAAAGTCGAAGAACTTACGTTGGCTAACGAAAGGCAGCGGATGGCCCGCGATTTGCACGATACGCTCGCGCAAGGCGTTGCCGGCCTCATCATGCAGCTTGAAGCCGCGGAAGCCTTTTGGATGCAGGGCAACACGGAACGCACCGGAACGATTATCCGGCTGTCGATGAGCCAGGCACGAACCACGCTTGCCGACGCCCGACGGGCGATCGATAATTTGCGGGCCAAATCCGCTTCCGACCTTGATTTCCGCGAAGCGGCGGAAGCCGAGATCGAGCGTTTCGTTCAAGCGATCGGCTTGCGCGTTTATACGGATATCCAAGTCGCGCGCAGCCCGTCGAGAGTGGCCGCCGAGCATCTGCTGCGGATTCTGAGCGAGTGCCTGACGAACGTGGCCAAGCATGCGCGCGCAGGCAAGGTCTGGGTCTCTTTGTCCGAACGCGGCGATCTGTTGGATATGGAGATTCGGGATAACGGTGATGGTTTCGATACGAATCAGATCGGCAAGCAAGCCGGACATTACGGAATATTGGGCATGCAGGAACGGGTGCGGCTGATCGGAGGCAAGCTCAGTGTGTTCAGCGGCAGCGAAGGAACGCGCGTGCAGGTCGAAATTCCGTTAAGCAAAGGAGAGAAAGCATGAGTCAAGCAGAAGAAAACCGGATTTATGCCGTGCTGATCGCGGACGATCATCTGGTGGTGCGGGAAGGATTGAAGTTGATTCTGGAAACCAATCCCCGGTTCCGTATCGCCGGAGAAGCGGAGAACGGCGAAATCGCGGTAAAGCTGGCCGAAAAAGCGAAGCCGGATGCCATATTGATGGATCTTAACATGCCGATCATGGGCGGGCTTGAAGCGATGAAAGCCATGAACCGCAAAGGTCTCGATATTCCGGTGATCATTTTGACAACCTATAATGAAGACGACATGATCGCGGACGGATTGGAGCTCGGCGCCAAAGGGTATCTGCTCAAAGACACCGGCCGCGAGCATCTGTTCCGCACGATCGAGTCCGCCGTTCGCGGCGAGACGCTGCTTCAAGCGGATATCGTCAGCCGGGCGTTCGCCGCCAGGCAGAAAAGGCAGAGCACGGAACCGGCGATCAAAGCGGAAAGCGTGTTGAGTCCGAAAGAAGTGCAGACTTTGCAGCTCGTCGCCAAAGGGTACCGAAGCAAAGAGATCGCGTTCGACATGGGCATTTCCGAACGAACGGTCAAAGCGCATTTGACGAACATCTATAATAAGCTCGGCGTCGATTCCCGGATGCAGGCGATATCGGCTGCGGTGGAGCAGGGGATCGTACATCTTTGAATTTCCATATTCCTATACAGTGAAATAACAAAGCCTTTCCGTGCCGCCGCGCGAAAAGGCTTTTTTGCGATTTCGCTTCGAGGCTTCTTGCATTCCTGTAAGGGTGATCTGCTGGCTGCTTGCGTACATGTACGTTTTTGCCCGAAGGTACAAGTCCGTAAACGGCACGTTCGTACGATGGCGGCTTTCCGTTTCGAGCCTAAGATAAATGAAGACACAGATTATCATCACGAAACGGAGTGGAAACTACGCATGGCAAAATATTTATATCGGCTCGGCTTATGGTCGGCCAAAAATCGCTTGAAAGTCATTTTCGGAGGCATCGCACTGCTGATCGCGACCGCCGTACTGGCATTATCGATCGGCCCGGCATTTAACGAAAACACGCCGATTCCCGGATTGAAATCCCAAGAAGCGTTGGAAATGATGAATAACGAGTTCCCGTCGGCTCCCGAAAACGGCGGTCAAACCAAAATGGTGTTCAAAGCCCCGCAAGGTGCAACCTTATCTTCGCAAAGCGCGCAGATGACGATCGCGCGCACGCTGAAAAAAATCGCCGAAGATCCTGCCGTCAAAGAAGTCGTCAGCCCGTACAAAAACGGATCGCTCAGCGTCGACCGGACGATCGCTTACGCGACCGTCACCTATGACGTACCGGGCGGGGAGGTCACGAAAGAATCGAAAGCAAACATCGACGCCGCGGCCGAGACGCTGCGAGAAACCGGTTGGCAGGCGGAGATGAGCGGCAACGGCTACAGCAAAATGAAAATCGTCAGCATCATGGAAGTGATCGGCGTGTTCGTCGCTTTCCTGGTTCTGTCCGTCACGTTCGCTTCGTTCCTGACCGGCCTGCTGCCGATCGTTACCGCGATTATCGGGCTCGGCATCGGACTGATGGGCGTTCTGCTCGGATCCAATGTATTGGAGATGTCCGCGACTTCGCTGTCGCTGTCCGCCATGTTGGGGCTTGCGGTCGGCATCGACTATGCGCTGTTCATCGTCTCGCGTTACCGTCAGCAGCTGCTCGAAGGGTATGACCGGGACGAAGCCATCGCGATCGCGAACGGAACGGCGGGAAGCTCGGTCGTGTTCGCCGGCATCACGGTCATGATCGGCTTGTGCGGATTGGCTGTCGCCCGAATTCCGTTCCTGACCGCGATGGGCTTGGCCGGGGCGCTGTGCGTGCTCGCTGCCGTACTGATTGCTGTCGTTTTCGTTCCGGCTGTCCTGTCTTGGATGGGCGAGCGGATCAGTCCGAAAAAAAACAATCCGCTGCTCGCCAAATTTTCGTTCAAAAAAGCAGGTCGACGCGAAGACGTGGATACGGCGTGGGGCACGTTCGTGACGAAACGCCCATGGCTCGTCGTGTTGGGAGGCGTGGCGCTGCTTGCCGCGATCGCGCTGCCGTTCGGACGCATGGAGCTCGGGATGCCCGACGACGCGCAAAAACCGGTCGAACAAACGGAGCGGCGCGCCTACGATTTGCAAACCGAAGCTTACGGCGCCGGCAGTCACAGTCCGCTCGTGATTCTGGCCGAGGCTTCAGGCGGCGAACAAGCGGGGATTGATGTGCAAAAAGCGATCGAGGCACTCGGGAAGTTCAAAAATATCGGAACGGTAACCCCCGCTATGCCGGGGCCTTCCGGTAATCTGTTCCTGATCAGCGTGGTTCCCGCAACAGGGGCGCACGATCAAGAAACGCGGGATTTGGTTCAGCAAATCCGAGGCGGCGCGGCAGATATTCAGCGAGATACGGGAGTCCGGTTGATGGTGACGGGCAGCACCGCGGTCGGCATCGATATTTCGCAAAAACTCAGCGACGCGCTGCCGAAGTTTTGCCTCGTGATCATCGGGTTGGCTTTCTTGCTGCTGATGACGGTATTCCGCTCCCTGCTGGTGCCGATCAAAGCGGTGCTCGGCTTTATCTTGTCATTGGGCGCGACGCTGGGCTTCGTCGTTCTTGTCGTCCAGGATGGGCATACGGGCACGCTCTTCGGTTTCGGAGGACCGGGACCGATCCTGAATTTCCTGCCGATCATTGTCGTCGGTATCCTGTTCGGCCTGGCTATGGACTATGAAGTGTTTCTCGTCAGCCGGATGCGCGAAGAGTTCAAACACAGCCGCGACGCGAAGCGCGCCGTGCTTGCGGGGATCAAGCATAGCGGCAGCGTGGTTACGGCGGCAGGCTTGATCATGATCTCCGTATTCGTCGGTTTCATGCTGGCGGAAGATCCGATCATCAAGTCCATGGGCTTCGCGCTCGCGTTCGGCATCTTGTTCGACGCTTTCGTCGTCCGCATGCTGATCGTGCCGGGCGCCATGACGCTGATGGGACGCTCCGCCTGGTATTTGCCGAAATGGCTGGACCGTATCCTGCCGAATATCGACGTCGAAGGCGAATCCGTGATGGAAGAAGTGAATCGCCGAAAAAAAGAAGCGGCGTAAAAGCATCAAAAATCGGTATTGTTCATTTTGTGCTAGTTATAATCCGGATAATCCTAACGCGCCGAACCCTCTCTCCTTTACAATGAATGCACGAGCACGCAGCAAACCGACAACCGAAAATCATTGAAATCGAGAGAGGGCGGCTAAGCGATGAAGCATACGTTCAAGGAGTATCGGCAACCGGAAATCCTGCGCAATCATTTGAATCTGGGAGGCACTAATCCGGAAGGCGAGAAGATCGACGTCACCAGTTTGTACATCGAACGGGGCGGCAAGCCGCATATTCCGGTTATGGGCGAGTTTCATTATTCCAGATGTAATCGCAACGACTGGCACGACGAGCTGTGCAAAATGAAAGCCGGCGGAATCACGCTCGTCTCCACCTATGTATTTTGGATCTATCACGAAGAAATCGAAGGCGTCTTCGATTTTTCGGGCAATAACGATCTGCGCGCCTTTATCCAAGAATGCGAAAAGGTCGGTCTGGACGTCGTGATCCGAATCGGTCCGTGGGCGCACGGCGAATGCCGCAACGGCGGATTCCCGGATTGGCTGCTGGATAAACCGTTCGAACTTCGCGACAACAATCCGTCCTATTTGGCGCAAGTGCGCACGCTGTATACGAAGATTTTCGATCAGGTGCAGGGGCTCTTTTACAAAGACGGAGGAAAGATCATTGCCGTTCAGTTGGAAAACGAGCTGACGGATCGGGCCGACCATCTGGCGAAGTTAAAAGAAATCGCGATCGACTGCGGGATCGTCGCTCCGATCTATACCGTGACCGGATGGAATGCCGTGGAAGGCGCTCAGATCCCGGTAGATGAAGTGCTTCCGGTATTCGGCGGGTATTGCGAAGCGCCTTGGGAAGATCATAGAAATCCGCTACCGCCGTCTCCTCATTATTTTTTTACCGGCCTGCGCAACGATACCGGCATCGGGGCGGATCTGCTTCCTCAAGCGATCGAAACGGATTCGCGGTGGCGTTTGCCGTATGAACGGTATCCTTTTGCAACGTGTGAGCTGGGCAGCGGCATACAAGTCACGCATCATCGCAGACCGTTGATCAAGCCGATGGACATTTACAGCCTATCGCTCGTGAAGATCGGTGACGGCAACAATCTGATCGGTTATTATATGTATCACGGCGGCACGAATCAGATCGGCAAACGGTCGACGTTCCAGGAATCGAAAGCCACCGGCTACCCGAACGATTATCCGATTCTGTCGTATGATTTTCAATGCGCGTTGTCCGAATACGGAGAAGTGCGGGAACAATACCGTCTGCTGAATCTTCTGCATTTATTCGTTCAGGATTTTCAGGAAACGCTTGCGCCGATGACGCGGGTAGAGGCTGCGCAATCCGTTTCCAGGGAAGATACGACTTCTTTGCGGTATGCGATGCGCACGGACGGAGATCGCGGGTTCGTATTCGTGAATCATGTTCAACGGCTGACGGAGCTTGCGGATGTGCAAGATGCGGTGATCGATACGGGGAGCATCGCATTTCCGAAAATCGACGTGAGCGGCGAAATCAGTTTCTTTATGCCGTTTCGTATGGAGCTGCCGGGCGCGGTTCTCGATTATGCGACGGCTCAGCCTTTGTGTATCGCAGGCGATACGTATTTCTTCGCGCAAATCCCCGGAATCAAGCCCGAATACCGATTCGGCGACGGGCAAACGATTACGGTTCAAGCGGGGATCGAATCGGCTTTTGAGATTAACGAGGCGACGATCGTGACGCTGACTTGGGAGCAGGCCAAATATTTGCGCAGATTGGAAGGGGAACTGTACGTAGGCGAACAATGCGACCTGTACCGATCGACCGGCGAAATTCGTTCTGTTGCGGGCGGTGACGTTCGTTATCTGCATTGGACCGGAAAAAGCTTTGAGCCGCATTCCATTCAACAGCCGTATACGGCACCCGTAGTCACGTATGAGGATGTCGCGAAGCTTCCTTTTGAGCCGAAGCATACCGAAGAACTGCATATCGGCGGCGAGCGGAACGTTCAATGGCGAAAAGTTTCCGTGACGGGAGCCGAAGGGTTCGTCGATATCGACTATTATGGAGATACGGCGCAGATTTATGCAGACGGGGAACTGGTCGCGGATAGTTATTATTACGGAGAGACATGGAGAGTGCCGGCAAAGCTGCTGGAAGGAAAAGAGTGTTACCTTGCCGTGTCGGAAATGCGGGATGACTTTTACAAAGAGTTCGAGAGCAAGACCGGCTAACAGGCTTATCAAATCGAAGGAGATCGAACCGACCATGTTACCCTTCAGACTTTTTCATCATAAAGGCCATATCGAATATCCGTTGTCCTTATACAGCTGCGGCTTGCATGAACAGCACCGGGTGCATCGGGCTATCGGTTATCCGACCTTTCAATGCATGATTTGTTTCGGCGGCGCGGGGACCTTTGATTTTGAAAACGGATCTTCCTTAACGATGCAGAGGGGAGACGTGCTGCTTGTGCCGGGCAAACTGGCTCATGCGTACGGTCCGAAAGCGGAAGGCGGTTGGGTGTTAGGGTATATGGGCATCGAGGGGCCTTTGATCGAGCCGTTGATTCATTCCCTGGAGCTTCCGCTTATGCAGCCGATCGCGGTGGTAAGCGAGCATCATATGAAGCAGCTCGAAACGGATCTGAGGCAGTTGTGGAACGGAAGCGAACCGGACGGGCGGGATAGTTACGATCAGCAGCATGCTTCTACGCGGATTTACCATTTGCTGACGTCGATTGCCGCGATGACGCGCAGCGAGGATTCCGTATCCAAAGACCGCAGCAGTGCCGGAGTCAAAACGCTGCTGCGCGCGTCGGTGCAGTATATGGAGCAGCATTATATGGAAGAATTAAGCATCGCGAATATCGCCGATACGGTAGGCTACTCCAAACAGCATTTTCAACGCAAATTCAAAGAAATCTACGGCGTAAACCCTAATCATTATCTGCAGCGTTTGCGAATGCTCAAAGGCGAGCAGCTATTGGCCGAACAATCCGAACTTTCCGTAGGCGAGATTGCGATCAGGGTCGGCATGGAATTCAATTATTTCGTGCGCTTGTTCAAAAGGGAGCACGGAATCACGCCGGCGCAGTATCGATTGACCCGAGCGTATGAATAATTGAGAGAAGATCTATTTATCCATGCGAAATATCAAAATCCTCGAGCCCTGTAATCCAAAAAAGTCACATTAGTCTATATTGGCAAGAAGTTCGTATGAAAATAAAACCGACCTGATCCTGATTCGAATAGGATGCAAGGTCGGTTTTATTCGTTTTCTAATTTTCGATAATGCTCTTCATGTTTTTGATCGTTGCAAAGTGCATGGCTTCATGGTAAATCAGAAAACCGAGCAGCTGCTCTACAGTGGTAAAGGTAAGTCCTGTAGAAGATTTGTAAGGCGAATGGATGTCTTCGTTCAATTTGCTTGAGAGAACCTCTTCGACCCGCTGCATCTGTTCCGTCAGCAAGTCGAGGAGTCGGGACAACGTCGGGGGCTCGATATCCCAATCGGACGGTTTGGTTCCCGGATCGAACAGCTTGTTGAAGTTAGCCGGATATTGGGTGTCTTGGCCGGCAAGCTGGAAAGCGAACTTCTCGTGTATCACGTACATGTGTCCCAGATTCCATTTGATATGGTTTTTCAAACCGATCGGAATAATTTCCGTCGTAGAGTCATCCATGCCTTTCACATACTCAATAGTCTGAAGGCGAACGAACTTCAATTGATCCATGACAAAATTGCTCATCTTATTAACCTCCGATAATGTATCAGTGAGTCGGATGGCTATCCGAAGCCGAAATGCAAGCCGAGACCCGCTGCTTCAGATTGGCCAATGTGCGTCCGAACAAGGCTTCATCATGCAGCGCTCTGCTCAGAACCAATCCTCCCTGAATGCCCGCGATCGTTTCTTCGGACATGCGGTCGGCCGTCTCTCGAGAAAGACCGGTTCGAACCAACGCCGCGCTAAATGCTTCGATCCATCTTACGAAATATTGCCGAATCGCGGCAGCGAACCGATCCCGGGTTTCGTCCAAAGCGAATGCGCCGATCAAGCAAATCCGCTGACCCGATTGAAAATAAGCATCGACCTCTTGCCACATCTGATCGATCGCGGCTTGTGCTTCGCTTTGTTCGAGCGGTTCGAAAATTTGACGGGTAAACCATTGATCGATATGCGTCAGAACTTCGGAAGCCATCTCGTCTTTTCCGCCGGGGAAGAAATGATACAAGCTTCCTTTGGACAGACCGGTTCGGGCCGTAATCTTGCTCATGGAGGCTCCTTCATAACCTAACTCGCGGAATACTTCAGTAACGAGAGGGATGACGTCTGGCTTTTCGAAAACGGTACGGGTCATAGGCCTAAGTCGCTTAAGCTTGGATGATCGGCAGGTCGGGTACCGAGCGGCCAATGGAATTTGCGTTCTTCTTCTTTGATCGGCATGTCGTTGATCGAGGCGAATCGGCGCTGCATCAATCCGTTTTCGGCGAATTCCCAATTCTCGTTGCCGTAAGATCTGAACCAGTTGTTGCTATCGTCGCGCCATTCGTAAGCAAAGCGTACCGCGATGCGGTTATCCGTAAACGACCACAATTCTTTGATCAGTCGGTAATCGAGTTCTTTGGCCCATTTGCGGGTGAGCAAAGAGACGATGGCTTCGCGGCCCGTGATAAATTCGCTCCGGTTTCTCCAATAACAATCTTCGGTGTACACCAGCGAAACGCGCTGCGGATCGCGGCTGTTCCAGCTGTCTTCGGCCACGCGGGTTTTTTGGATTGCCGTTTCGAGAGTGAATGGAGGGTTCAAGTTTTGCATGATTATTTCCTCGCTTTCTATACTGTTTGTCTCAGTATAAACCGATCGGTTTAGAAGCGCAAGTTCATATTTTTCTTTTCGCAGAATACACATTCCGTGATCGTTATAGGACGCATGGAATCGGTCATAAGCGTTGGTATTAAGGGCTGCATGTGCATGCAAGATTTGCGCAAACAGGCGGGATATGAAGAAAAAAAGCATTGTGCATGCACGACTTGGAACGAAAAAGCATCGTAAGACAATTTTCGGCGAGATCGGCTTAGATCTGACCGAGCGGCTAATCCGATTACGCGATACGATAAGTATTGAGTCGTTCGTTCATCGCGGATGCACAACTTAGCGAAGGTACGGCGATTGAGTAAATGAAGAAAACGTTGGAGGAAATGCTTTTGATGAACGGATGATTGAAGTAAGTGTTTGAAAATTGGAGCAGCCAAGCGAATTTTTCGACGGCAGAAGGTCATTAATTCGCTTATATACATATGTACAAAATACGGATTTTGTGAATAAGTATTAAATCTTTTATATCATATGGAACATCTTCGATCAAAAACATAAAAAGCTGTAGTTACCTCTTGAATCCCGGCAACTGCAGCTTTTTATTTGATTTACCGTTGTTTTAGACGTTTAAGCCCATATTTATCAACGGTTTCTTCAAGCGGTCCACTTAACTTATTTTCGAGTTATTTGCAGCTTGCAAGATTCCCTGCATCATGTCCTCAGTAAAAGCGCCGTTACTCATTACACATGCATTATGCAAGGTTGTGCCCAAGATCATTTCTTGCATCCCGGCACCCAAACCCTCATTATTACTTGGATTTGCTTGTGACTGCATAGCTTTCATTATTTCTGCTCCGACAGGATTATCCATTAAATCTCCGAAAGTCGAATGTCTTGTCAAAATGTTAGGGATAACCGTTGTCGAATGAACGTAGACGGTTTTGCGTTGCAAAATTTCACGAGAAGATGAACCGATTAAAATATCGAAGCTTCCCGTCTCCACATGCCAGTCGTTTATTTTAGTATTGTAATAAGCAAAAGCTCTCTTTTCCAACTTAAACGTTACGATTTTTTCTTCGCTTGGATAAAGGTGAACTTTTTCGAATCCTTTTAACTCTTTTTCCGGTCTGGAAATCTTGCTTTCGATGTCCCTTACATAAAGTTGGATAATTTCTTTTCCTTCCATATCCCCCGTATTTTTCACCTTGATCGAAACAGTAATTGAATCGGTATCCTGAATTTCATCGCGATTTACTTGGATGTTGCTGTATTCAAAGCTTGTGTAACTCAATCCGTATCCGAACGGAAACAATGGTTCAACGTCTCTAGTATCGTAATGCCTGTAACCAACAAATATTCCTTCGCTATAGTCGGCCGTTTCTCCATCTCCGGGGAAGTGTAAATACGAAGGGTTGTGAGCCAACTTCTTAGGGAATGTTTCAGCCAATTTTCCGCTCGGATTAGCCAGTCCGAATATCAAATCAGCAATAGCTCCTCCTAATGCCTGTCCTCCCAAGTAACCTTCAAGTACCGCTTTTACCTGATCAAGCCAAGGCATTTCAATAGGTGCCCCATTGCTTAAAACGACAATTACATTGCTTTGAACTTTGGCGACTTCTTCGATCAAAACTCTATGGCTTACAGGTATGCTCAAATATTTACGATCAAATCCTTCCGATTCGTAGCTTTCGGGCAGCCCGGCAAAGATTACCGCAATCTCCGTTTTCTTCGCTAGCTCAACGGCCTCTGAGATCAGCTGTTCATCCGCCTCGTCGCGATCGAGGGAATAACCTTCGGCAAAATCGAGTACAGTGGTAGGCAAGGCTGCTTTTTGCATCTCTTCAAAAATATCGTCGACTTTTGTAGGATTAATATGTGAGCTGCCTCCGCCTTGAAATCTCGGTTTCTTTGCGAAAGCTCCTATCACCGCAACGGATTTCACCGATCGAAGAGGTAGAATTCGATCTTCATTCTTTAGCAATACCATGCTTTCGCGCGCTGCTTCCCTAGCTATCTTATGATGTTCGTTCTTGTCATAGGCAGCATTTTGCTTCTTGTTTTCTACTGCCTGAAAAACGATTTTCAATATCCTCTCCACACTCTGATCAAGCTTCTCCAATGAAAGTTTACCTGTTTGTACAGCTTCAATAATTTTTTTCTCTCCCATTCCTCCGCTTGCCGGCATTTCAAGCTCAAGCCCCGCTTCAATACCGTCATCCAGTTCGTTTACAGCCCCCCAATCGGACATGACCAACCCTTCGAAACCCCATTCTTCCTTGAGAATTTCAGTCAACAATTTTTTATTTTCAGAACAGTAGCTGCCGTTCACTTTATTATAAGCGGCCATTACAGTCCAAGGTTGTCCGTCCTTCACGGCTTGTTCGAAACTGGCCAAGTAGATTTCTCTCAATGTACGTTCGTCAACTACGGCATCGACAGACATCCTTTTGAACTCTTGATTATTTACCGCGAAATGCTTGATGGAAGTCCCCACACCTTGGCTTTGAACTCCCTTGATATAACTAGCCGCAAGACTGCTCGATAAATAAGGATCTTCTGAGAAATATTCAAAGTTCCTTCCGCACAACGGCGAGCGCTTGATATTGACACTCGGTCCAAGCACAATAGATACATCTTCTGCTTGAGCTTCCCTCCCGATAGTCGCTCCCGTTCTATTGATCAAATCTTTATCCCAAGAGCAAGCTAGTCCGGCGGCGGAAGGGAAGCAGGTCGACGGAAGGCTTTTATTGATTCCGAGATGGTCGGTATCTCCTTCCTGTTTTCTCAAACCATGCGGTCCGTCTGTCATCATGACGGACGGAATACCCAATCTCTCGATTTCCTTCGTATTCCAAAAATCTTTACCGGAGCAAAGACCGGCCTTTTCTTCCAAAGTCATTTGTTTCAGTAACTCTTTAATATTTCTCATCGGTTTAATTTGTTGCATTCTTCCGAGCCTCCAGTTCTTTTACGATTTGCGAATATTTCTTGTCGAGATCATATCCCCGTTATTATTTATTCCATATCGGATTCAACGTTTTAATCACTAATCTTCCGACTCGCAAGCAGCTCCGTTTCCACATCCAGCTCCGACACCACTTTTTTGTAGACGCGCCCTTCTCCTTCGGCGTGCAAAGGATTCCACACCTGCGCAAAAAACGGTTCTCGTTTGGCGCGTTCTCGATAATTCCAGCTCTCTCGCTCGCACTGCGGACAGAAGTGCCCGCCTTCCAACATCAGCGTGGGACTCGCTGAAAACGAATGTCCGAACGCGCATTCAAAATCAAGCTTACCGCTCCAATCGCCGGTGGTCATCTCTGTCGAAAGGCACGTTCCCCCACGGAATGCTGCGGCGCCTCTGATATCTTCAAGATTTAGGCCCGAAGCTGGTTTGGATTCTTCGTAACCGTGGTTCAGCCGGATGACGGTATCCCATTGTTCGAATTTTCTCATGTCAGATAGTCGATCAGGCAAGGTTTCCCAATTCGTTTTACTGCCCCAATAGGCTTCGATCTTTGCCTCGTCTTTGTCTTCGATGAATCGGATGGTGCCGCGTTCTTTGACCGCCTGTTTTCGGATCGTCCGTTTGATCATTTTCCCCATGAACTTTTGCCCGCCGGGCAGTTTGGTTATGACCTTGGCGACTGGGACGAGTGCTCCTAAGTTATCGAGATAACTGCGGTAAAAATAATCCATCGAATCGCTGCGAAAATGCAGGCGATGCTCCAGTTTGTCGGAATCGAGATAATATTGTCCGTGAAAATTCCGCGTCGCGTACCATTTGGGTTCGATCAGATGATCCAGGTTGCTGATGCCTAATTTCCCGTACATGGCCCGATACATATCGAGTGTGCTGACCCGGCAGCTCTCCCCGCCTCCGACATTATAAATATGTCGCCAAAACCCGGGGTCCAAGCTTTCATCGATATCGAATATGCACAGATTTCGCATCAATCGACCGGAGTCGCGATCGGATACGTATTCCAGCACGTTTTCCAAGCAGTTATGAAACATGATCGGATCTTCAATCTTGCTCATCGCCGGGCCCATGATTCCGGTCTGCCGGAGACTTACCCAGTAACGCAGTCCCGATTCGATCACCATACGCTCGGCCGCAATTTTCGATACGGCGTAATAATCGTAGACGCTCGGCTTCAGCGGGTCGCCGACGCGTCCCCAATGGATTGGCGGCATTCGGTCGCCTGTCTGGGCCACCGTGCCGATATAGACAAATCGCGTATGCGTTTCGCGGCCGCTTTCTTTGATCGCTTCAACAATATTGAACGCGGAACCGTAGTTGACTCTCATCGCGATTTCCGGAAACTCATCCGCAGCGGGAGATACGAAAGCGGCGATATGCAAGATGATATCGGCCTTCTTCACGCATTCGTTCACTAAGTCCCGGTCAAGTAGGTCGCCGTATACGACTTCAATCCCTTCGATTTGTTCGTAGGCGTTCAATTTGGCGCGACTGCCCGGCGTGTCCAGATCAAGCAGAAGCAGTTCGCATTTGTCCAGATCGTTTTTCATCAATTTGAGCGTTTCGATACCCATATTGCCTGCCGCTCCGGTAATCATGACTTTCTTTTTTGACTTCATCTTCTCTCACCTGCATCGTGGATTTATTGACAAATCATTCGTCTAACCTCAGAATACAGACACAGTGTCTATTCAACAACCACCAGTCTATTCGGAAAATGATGCGATATCGACACTTTCATTCTCCGTGTCTATTTCCGCGAAAAAATAATCGATTCCAAGGAGAAGACGGTATGAATCAACGCGAAAAATTAACCAAGATGCTGCTCAAGCAAGGCTTGATCCGGTTGCTGAAGCAAAAAAACATCAATCGGATCAACGTCAAAGAATTATGTGCCGAAGCCGGACTCAATCGTTCCACCTTCTACCTGCATTACGACGGCGTTTTTCATTTGCTCGAAGAGCTCGAACAGGAGATCATCGGCAAGACCAAAGAATATCTATCGAAAATCGAAGCCGACAATGATAGCATCGCGTATATCCGCGCTTTTTTGGACCATATTCAAAAAAACGGCGACCTCTACACTTTGATGCTTTTGAGATCGGATGAGCTCTCTTCTTTTCCGAAGCGCTTGATCAACGAAGTATTGAACAATATCGATAACGACCTGCGTTTGAATGTGCCCGAGCAGCTGAAAGACTATATTTACGCCTATCTGGTCAACGGAAGTCTCAGCATCATGCAGGAATGGATCCGACGCGAATTCACGGTATCCAGCTCGGAAATCGCGAATTTGATCTACTCATTAGCCGACTCTTCGATGCAGGCCTTCATGTCTCGCAACGAATAATGACTGTCGAAATTCCAGAACGCCGCCTTTATAGGCATAGGAAAAGGTAATGTACGTTCATACATGTTCGTTAGTTCCGAGGCGTCAAAGGGTCAAGCCCCCGTCGACCGCGATCACCGAGCCGGTCATGTAAGCAGATCGATCCGAGGCCAAAAAGACGACGGTCTCCGCGATATCCGACGGGTCCGCAAATCGGCCGATCCGCATATTGGGGAATTCTTCCGGCACATAACCGGACTCCTGCATCATCAAGGGAACGGCTTGCGTCAAAGGCGTATCGACGCCTCCCGGACAAATCGCGTTGATCCTTACGCCTTTGCGCACGTATTCGATCGCTGCCGCTTTGGTCAGTCCGATCACGGCATGCTTGCTCGCGGTATAAGCGGACATGCTGTGTTCGGCGCGCAGGCCCGCCGTGGACGCCGTATTGATAATCGAACCGATTCCTTGGGCATGCATGATTTTAAGCACCTTTTTCAAGCCGAGAAACACGCCTCGTACATTGACGCTCATGATCCGGTCGAATTCCGCTGCGTCCAGATCTTCGATTAAAGAGAACTTTTGCAGAATGCCGGCATTATTGAAAAATACGTCGATTCGGCCGTAAGCGTCGATCGCGGCTTGAACGTAGCGTTCGACGTCTTCTTCGCGGGAAACGTCGGCCTGTACGAATAAGGACTCGCCTCCCTGCTTGCGGATCAAGTCGGCCGTTTCTTCGCCGGTTTCGGCATTGAAATCGACGGCGACCACCGTATAACCGGCGGCAGACAATGCAAGCGCCGCTGAACGTCCGATTCCGCCGCCGGCTCCGGTGATGATCGAGATCGCTCCCTTCGTGGCCTGTTGTCGGACGGAACTTTTGACGATCGTTTTCGGGTTTTCGGACGGTTCGCCCGGCATGGAATGTTCAGTATGCATGATAGTAATCTCCTTTTTGTGAACGGATAGGCCGTATGGGTGTCTTAATTGTTCGCCTGTTTTCTAGCTTCCAATTCTTTGACGATTTGCGGGTACTTCTTGTCCAGGTCGTATTTGCGAAGGAGCAGATAACTGACAACGAACAAAGCAAACGGCAGGTATATGGTCAAGGCCAAAATGCTCGCGATAGCGGAATCGGATTGAACGGCCAAGGTTCCGTCGTAGCTGCCGAAAGCCAGAATCCATCCGATCATGGCCGTACCGATCCCCATGCCGACTTTTTGTCCGAAACTGCTGCCGCTGTTCGCCATGCCGACAATACGCTTGCCGGACTGCCATTCCCCGTATTCGATCGTATTGGCGAGCAGCACACCGCTGACCGCCATCATCGGAATCATGGCAAACGTAGAAAATGAACCGAAAATCAAAGCGCCTAAAAAGCTATACGGCATGAAGCAGCGGATGCCTGTCGATGCAATGCCGATCAGAAAACCGATCTGTGCGGTACGCGTTATGCCGTATTTTTTAATCATTGGGCCTACAAGCGCGAAGCCTATAAGGACGGGCAGAAGACCTACAGCTCCCATGACACCGACCAAATTTTCGTTTCCGAGAATATACTTGGTGTAATAAACGTTTGTCGAACCAGAAATAGAGTTGGACATTTGATATAAAATATTAATAAAAAGCATGATGACCCAATATTTATTTTTGAACAACAACCTGATGCTTTCCCGAAAAGTGACTCGGTCTTCTTCTGCCGTTTCTTTGAGTCGGTCTCCGTCTACTTTTTCTTCGGAAGACAAAAACGTGGTCAATAACGCAAGACCTGATAGAATACCCAGCGTGACGCCGATGATGATCCAAGCTTTCTGATCGCCGCCGAGCATGTTGGACATCGGGATCAAAAAGATGGCGACGGCCATGCCTATGGCATATCCGAAGGCGGCCCGCGTAATACCCATTTTTCCGCGTTCTTCCGTGCTTCGCGTACGCAAAGCCATCAGACTTCCGAGAGGAATCGCGATAGCGGAATAGACGAAGCCGGTTGCCAAAGTGATCGTCACGAAAGCGTAAACGTACTTCACCGAATCGGAAGCGCTTACAGGAACGGTAAACAATAAAATGATGGAAGCGATGGCTGGAACGATCATCCATAAAAACCAGGGGCGCGCTTTTCCGTATTTTGATTTCGTCGAATCCACGATCTTTCCCATCATCAGATCGATAAAAGCGTCCAATATCCGGGTCAACAGCATGATGGTACCCACAGCTGCCGCCGCTAATCCGATTTTATCCGTGTAGAAAAACGTAAGCATCCCGGCCAAGCCGCTGATGGAATTGACCGCGACCATCGAAGCGCCGTCGCCGAGGTAATGCTTAAGGGTCATCGTTTTTTGAATTCCGTCGGCATCGACGCCGAGCGTTTTTTTCGGTTTGCTTGCGATCGGATCCAGTCGATTGATCTCGTTTTTTTCGGCTTTCATGGGCTTCCTCCTAGTTATGAAGGGAAAAGGGAATCGTTTCCCTTTTCCCGGACTCCGCTAAACCGTTATTTCGGCCGCGTTCAACCGATCAAGCACCATATTGAACAAGTCTGCCGATTCTTGGGTTCCGTTAGCTACCACTTCGCTGATCGTAAATCCGTAAGCCATCTTGATCAGAGGGTGATTCAACATGTCAGGCGCATACTGATTGAACAGTTCTACGGCTTCCGGTTGATCCATGATTTCTTGCAGCGTGGAGTCCATCGAATACCGATCTTTCTCCAGGCTCGTTGCCGTTTCGTATTCGAACGTATGCAGTCCCGAACCGACTTCGATCGGCTCCGCTTTTTCCGGCAGATGAATAACTGCCGTCGTGTTGGCCGGAATCTTCACCTCGATACGGATTTTTCGGTTTTCGCAGGACCATACGCTTCTGATTTCTCCGTACACCGATCGGAAAGAAGCCTCTACCCAGGTAATGCCTTTGATGAATTGCGGCTTGATTGATACCTTTTTGTAGCCCAGCTCCAGAAGGCCGATTCCCGCCAGCTTGCCGTACATCCAATCGCCGATCGAACCGTATGCGTAATGATTCAGCGAATTCATTCCCGATTCGTCAAAGCTACCGTCGGGCAGAATCGAATTCCACCTCTCCCAGATCGTTGTCGCGCCTTTTTTGACTGCGTACAACCAGGACGGATAATCTTCTTTGAGCAGAAGCGTTCCGGCCAGCTCATGTTCGCCTTGTTCCGTCAATACGTGGCAGAGGTAAGGCGTGCCTACGAATCCGGTCGATAAATGGTTTTTGTGATTGGCGATATTGGTTGTCAGCGATTCTAGGATTCGAGGTTTATATTTCTCATCCGCCAAATCGAAGTGCAAGGCCAATACGCAGCCGGTCTGCGTCTCGCTGACCATTCTTCCTGTCTTGGTGATGTATTCGTCGTTGAAGGCTTGTTTAATTCTTAGATACAACTCGTCATACTTGGCCGCGTCTTCGTTCTTGTTCAGAATTCGGGCCGTTTGTCTGACGATATCGGTCGAATAGGCATAATAAGCGTTGGCGACCAGATACTTGTCGGTGGCTCCGGTTCGATCCGCGCTTTCTTCTTTATCCAGTGCTAGCCAGTCTCCGTATTGAAAACCGGTTTGCCATAATCCGCTGCTTCCGCAGCGGGCGGAAATGTAATCGACCCAGCCGGTCATGCTCTCGTATTGGTCTTCCAATATTTTTAGATCGCCGTACGTTTGATACATGACCCACGGAATGACGGTAGCGGCATCGCTCCAAGCGGCGGCTCCTTCCTGATCGCCCAGAATATTGGGCACGACATGAGGGACGCCGTACTCCGCCGTTTGTTCGGAAGCCAGATCTCGCAGCCATTTCGTGAAAAACAGCGCTACATTGGCATTATAAGCCGCTGTGCCCGCGAAAACCTGAGCGTCTCCCGTCCAGCCCAAGCGTTCGTCCCGCTGCGGGCAATCGGTCGGAATGTCCAGGAAGTTGCCGCGCTGTCCCCACTGAATATTGCTTTGAAGTTGATTGATCAACGGATTCGACGTTCGGAAAGAGCCTGTCTCTTCCATGTCCGTATGCAGCGCGCAAGCGCGGAAATCGCCCGTGTCGATCTCTTCAAGCCCCTCGATCGCGATATACCGGAAGCCGTGGAACGTAAAATGCGGCGTGAACGTTTGGACCTGTCCGTTGCAGATAAAGGTATCTACGGAAATCGCTTGTCTCAGCGTGTCGGGATAGAAGTTCCCGTCCTTATCCAGTGTTTCCGCATGGCGGATTATGATTTTTTGCCCGACATGGCCGGTCGCTTCGAATTCGACGAACCCGGTGAGGTTTTGGCCGAAGTCAATGATCCGCTCGCCTTTGGGCGAAGTGATAAGAGCTTGGGCCGGAAGTTTCCGGGTAATCCGGACAGGTTCGCTTTCTTGCGCGACCAGCTTGCCGTTATCGAAACACGTGATCTTAGCGGCGTGCGAGGCATCCGTTTCGAAGGTCGAATCGAACGTCTCGCCCATATAAATCTCGCTGTAGCGGATGCTTCCCGTCGTCGCTTGCCAGCTGTCGTCGGTCGCGATAATTTCTTTCGAACCGTCTTTGTACGCGATATGAATCTCCGCCAGCGCGGCAACCCGCTCTCCGTAATGGTTAGGCGTGCAGCTGAATCCGAAGATCCCTTTGTACCAACCGTTTCCGACCGTGATTTCGATCTTGTTCGTTCCCGGGATCAGCTCTTTTACCGCATACGTTTGATATTGCAGCCGCTTGTTGTAATTGGTCCAGCCCGGAGCGAAAAAGGTATCTCCTACCTTCTCCCCGTTCATTTTGATTTCGTAAACGCCCAGCGAAGTCGCGTACACGCGGACTTTTTCGATCTCTTTTTTCACGTCGAACTCCCGAACGAAAACCGGACATGCCGTTTCCTCGGCCGCGAAACCGTGCGTGATCCATTTCGCTTGAAAATTCGTTCCGCCGGACAATCCCGTTTCGAATGAAGCTTCGGCCGAAGCTTCATGACCTTGATTATCCCAGACCGTGACGCGCACGTCGTACAAAGAGCAAGGCTGCAAGTCTTGGCCGGCGTAGGCGATCAGCACGGAGGAATCGCTTTCGCGCATTCCGCTGTCCCACACCGCTCGGCCTCCTAGATTCACCTCGATTCGATAAGCCTTTTGCAGCACGTTTTTTTCCGACGATTCGATCTTCCACGAAATTCTCGGTTTCTTCAGATCGATTCCGATCGGGTTGTTGAGATATTCGATTCGTACATCCGTCAATTTCATCATTTTCATCCTTTCCGATTATCGGCAGCGAATGGTTTGCCATATGGACTGATTCTGCGATATTCTTTGTTTTTCTTTGATGTTAGCGCTTTCTGATTTTATTTTAAGCGGTTGAGGTTTAGAATTATGGTATTCTGATTTTATTTTTGGCATTATAATGCTAAGAAATTCGATCGAAAGGATGAGAGCGTATTGGAAGCCGATCTGGAAGTCTGTCGAACTCTTTGCTCGTCTCTGGCCGGACTGCACGATATATCCGCTTTTTTGGTAACTCCGACCGGGGAAATCGTATTCGAGTGCGTGGAATCCCGGCTGTTAAACCCTTTGTACCGCAACGATAAGCAGAATTTGTTCGCGTTGTTGAATTTCGATCCTGTACAGCATTACGACTTCCCCGTCATCCGGCGGACCGTGCTTTTCGAATCTTACATTCTGGTAAGCGTCATGCGGAATCAAGAATTCAAAGGAACGGTCATTCTGGGTCCTGCGCTTGCCCGAACGATGGCTGAGCCTCATATTAACGGGTTGATTAGCGACTTCGATGCTTTTTCGACGCGGGATCACATCCTTCATTACTATATGAACCTGTCGATTTTGCCGAAAGAAAAACTCATTCATCTCGCTCTGCTGGTCCATGCCTCGATCAATGGCGTCTATCTGCCCTTCGAGGAAATCAGCGCGCGAAATGATCAACTGATGCGGTTTCCCGACAACTTGGAAGCGACGCGCTTGACGTTCGAAAAAACCGAATCTTTCGAAGCCCCGCATCATGATCCGCTGCTGGAAAAACAACTGCTTGCCCTGATTCGGGAAGGCCGCGTCGATGAATTGAAAACATTTACCGTCATGAGCGAAGAAGCGACCGGGGTTTTGTCTAAATCCAGCCATATCCGTTCCCAAAAAAACTTGGGGATCGTGGCGATCGCCATTTGCGCCAGAGCGGCGATCGACGGAGGCGTCTACTCGGAGATCGCGTTTTCGCTAAGCGACCGTTACATTCAGCGGCTTGAAGATTTGTCTTCCGTCAAAGAGATTGATAAGCTTCAAATGGAAGCGATTTTTACGTTCGCGAGCAAGGTGGCGGAAGCGCGGGAGCAGAAATATACGACAACCGTGACGGCCTGCCAAAATTACGTTTATTCCAATCGATTCGAAAAAATCACGCACGAAGACATCGCCAAGGCCGTCCGCCTGAGCCCCAACTACTTGTCGGTTCTGTTCAAAAAAGAGGTCGGACTGTCGGTCGGCGAGTACATCCAAAAAGTCAAAGTGGACGAAGCCAAAAACCTAATCGCGTACACGGCGACTTCGTTATCGGAGATCAGTTCTTTGCTGCAATTCACGGACCAAAGCTACTTCACCAAGATTTTCAAAAAAATAGAAGGCATCACGCCCAAGCAGTACAAAGAAAGGCATCGCCTGCTATAGAGTCGCAATTCGCCTCCGTTTTGGCCATAAAAAAAGAAGCGGAAGACTTTATGATCGCAAGCCTAAGCTTTTGATCCGCAGTTTCTTCCGCTTCTTTTTCAAATCCGCTCAACCTCTGTGCCACACGCCGCCCGCTCCGGCCTTGAACCCGCAGCCTTCGTAAAATGCGGCGTTTTTTTGTTCGAACGTCAGCGTCACAATCTCCAAACCATACGCTTCCGCCTCTTCCAACAACCTGATCACTAGTTTTTTCCCCATCCCTTGTCCCTGATAATCCGGATGCACGATAACATCTTCCATATATCCATGCTGCAAGCCCATCCCGGCTACATAGCCAAAGGCAATGAGTTTTTCCTGTTCATTTTTAACGCCCGCCCAGAAATTACACCGCTCGAACAGAATAGGAAAGTCACTGTCCCGCCGCACCCAGCCGATCGCTTCTCTAAGGTCAGGCACTTCATTGTTCTGTAGCTTCGGGTTAATCAACACTTGAATCATGAAGCTCTCCTTTCATGCCGTTCTTCATTGTCTTTCCCCAGAATACAGACCATAAGAAAAAAGCAATTTGTGCAGATGAAAACGCAGAATAACAACTATAAATTAGCCAATGAGCATCCGCAACCGATATACAGCAGCGATTCCATTAATTGCATGATTATAGGAACTTCATTATAATCTCTATCTAAACCTTTTCAAAGGAACCCAAATCTAGTCTACAAACTCAATCCCCCAACTCCACCATCGCCTTAATCACCCCAGACTCCGGCTTCAACCAACTTTCAAACTCCCCGATCATCTCCGCAAATCCCGCCCGGTGCGTAATATACCGGTCGGTATCGATCATCCCGCCAGCAAGCGCCTCCCGGACCGATGCGAAGTCTTCCGGCGTCGCATTCCGACTCCCCAGCAGCGTCAACTCGCGGCTATGGAAATGCGGATCATTAAACGTAATATCATCCTTAACCAGACCCACGTACACCAAAGAACCGCCATGCGCAACGTACCCGAAAGCCTGCTGCATCGACTGCACGCTGCCCGTCGCATCGATCACGATCGGAGCCCCTGCGCCGTCGATGAGTTCATCCAACTGCCGCTGTACTTCGCCGCCCGCGATAATCGTATGCTCCACGCCCGCCCATTCCCGGCAAAAGGCCAACCGTTCTTCGTTGATATCCATCGCAATGACGCGTGCTCCCGCATAACGCGCCAGCGCCATAATCCCAAGCCCGATCGGTCCCGCTCCCACGACCAACACCGTCTCGCCGCTTCCCTTAACCAACCCCGAACGGCGAAGTCCGTGTGCACCGATTGCAAGCGGTTCCAACATGGCGGCTTGATCGAGCGTCAGTCCTTTCGTTCCGATCAGATGGCTCACCGGAATCGAGACGCGCTCCCGCATGCCGCCGTCGATATGAACGCCGAACACCTGCATGTGTTGGCAGCAGTTCGTTTTTCCGATTCGACAAGCCGAGCAGTTTCCGCAGTGCATGTACGGGATCACGCTCACTGTGTCGCCGGCGCCCAGCCCTTGCTCATTTTCGCCGATTTGCTCAATGACCCCTGCCAACTCATGTCCCAAAATCCTCGGATAGTTGAAAAAAGGCTGCTTCCCGCGAAACGCATGCAGATCCGTTCCGCAGATTCCGATCCGCCGAATCCGCACGATCGCATGTCCCTTTTCCCTGATCGGTTCCGGTAAATCTTCGCGCAGCACCAGACGACCTACTTCTTCGCACACGATTCCTTTCATGCCAGGTCCCTGCTTTCGCTCGCCTTTTTCAAACCCTGATTATATTCCGGAAGTCCGCTTGGCCAGCTCTTATTATGGATCGGCTTGAGAATCTCCAATACTTCTTCCAATAACGTCTCGTCGATCGTCTCCTCGATCCACCCTGCATTGCGAATGATATTGGCAGACGAAGCCGTACTCACGAGCGTCGTCGGAATCTGCGCATGGCTCGTCGAATACTGCATAGCCAACTTCGCGATATCCGTGCCGGCCTTCTCGCAGTGAAGCGCCGCTTGGCGGCACAACGCTTTCACTTCTTCTCCCGCAGGATGCCACGACGAAGGTTCGCGCGTACTGAGCAGTCCCATCGCCAGAGGCGAAGCGTTCACCAGCCCCACCCCTTTTTCCTCCAATAAGGGTACCAAATCCAGCAGGGAGTTATCGTTCAGCGCATAATGGCAGTACGACAGAATCGCATCGAACTTCATTTGCGGCAGCATCTGCTCGAACAAGGCCAAAGGCAGACCGCTGATCCCGCAAAAACGAATCTTTCCTTGCTCTTTTAACTGATGCAGAGCCGGAACCGCTTCCTCCAAGATGATCTCCGGCGAAACGAATTCGATATCATGCAAAAACAACATATCCAAGTAATCCGTCTGAAGACGCTGCAAGCTTTCCTCCACGCTGCTGAAAATCCGTTTCGCCGTAAAATCGAACTCTGCTTCTCCGTAACGCCCGGCTTTCGACGATAACAGGAACTTGTCTCTCGGAACCTGTGCGATCGCTTGGCCGAGTACCGCCTCCGCGCGCGTCAATCCGTAATAAGGCGACACGTCGATGTAGTTGATGCCGCAGTCGATCGCCGCATGTACCGTTCGAATGCTTTCCGCGTCGTCCGTTTCCCGGAACACGCCGCCGAGCGAAGAAGCGCCGAAGCTTAAGATTGAGACGTCCAGACCGGTTTTGCCCAGTTTGCGCGTTTGCATTATGAAATTCCTCCGTTATCCAAATAAAATGTGTTCGCGTTTTCTCCGAATAGCAAAGCCTTCTCCCGATCGGTCCATTCCGCCGGAATCGCATGCAGCAATATATCCATCACCTGATCGTATTCCGCAGCCAACAGGCATACCGGCCAGTCGCTTCCGAACATGACCCTTTCCGGTCCGAAAGTTTGCAGCACGCGGCGCACATAAGGAACGAAGTCGTCGACACTCCAGCCTGACGGATTCGCTTCGGTCACCATCCCGGAGATTTTGCAAGATAGACCCGGGTAATCGGCAAAAGCGCTCAAATGATCCGCCCAAGCTTCAAAATGCTTTGGCTCGCCGTGTTTACCGCTTTGCGCAATGGGAGGCTTGGCGAGGTGATCCACGACCCCTCGCAAATTCGGAACCTTTTCCAACAAACGCAGCGTCACTTCCATCTGAGGCGCCGTCAGCAGCAGATCGATCGGCACCTGTTCGTCGGCGTATCCCCGCAGCGCTTCGACGAATGCCGGCTCCAACATGCGCGAAGCGTCGGGCATATCTTGAATCATTAAGCGAAATCCGCGGAATTTGGGATTGCGGCGGAATCGTTCGTAATGAAGGCGATGATCACCGTCGAACAAATCGATCCAGCCCACAACCCCGAGAATCGAAGGCGTACGGTCGGCCAGCGACAAGATATATTCGGTCTCTTCCAGAGTCGGCGCCGCCTGAACAAGGATACTCCCGTCCAAGTTGTGCGCATGCAGCAGAGGTTCCAGGTCGTTCGGCAAAAAGTCCCGATGCAAAACCGGAAGCTCCGGCGTGATCCATCCGTAATCTCCCCGTTCTATTTTCCAATAATGCTGATGAGCGTCGATACGCATACGGCAGTCCACCCCTTTCAACGACTATTGTATCCGACGAAAAAAGGATTGAATATCGTCTTTCCTTGCATATTTATCGCTTTTTTTGATATTTTGTAAGCGTAATCTATTTTGTCGGAAAAGGAAAGGAGCGATGATCCGTGAAGCCTTTGCGTAAACCGTTCGACGGCGATCCTCTTTTCCCGCTTGAACTGTCTTACCGCACGATGAAAAAGCCGATCGACGAATTGCCGGATCATCTGCATGACCGATATGAGATCGTCTTCGTGCATAGCGGTCAAGGCGTGTTCTTTATCGACGATGCTTGGTATGAGAAAAAAGCAGGCGATTTGTTTCTGATTCCCGGCAACACGATCCACCGATCGCTGCCTCATGACGAAGATCCGGTCGTGTCGTCCGTGTTGTTTTTCGCGCCGCGCCTGCTGCATACGGAGTCCGTAGACGGTGCTTATCATGCGCTGCTCTGCTTCGATCGGGCGCGCAAACATAAAACGTACCGCCTGGAGCTGCCTGATTCGCTGATCGCCGAAATAGAAGCTTCGTTCAAAGAAATTCATCTGGAACTTGAGCGGCAGCAGCTCGGCAGCCGTGAAGCGGTCAAGCTGATCGCGAGTACGCTGCTGCTGCGAATCAACCGCCTGATTTACGCGCAGCAGCCGGACCGCGCCGAAGAAACGGCAAGTATTCCGTTTTGGATGAAAGAAGCATTGCGCGAGATCGACGAGCATCCCGAGCGTTCCAACGGATTGTCTACACTCGCGGCGAGAGCCTGCATCTCTCCGCCGCATTTTTCGCGCGTATTCAAGCAGTTGACCGCCATGAACGTAACCCAATACGTCAATGCCAAGCGAATCGTACGGGCAAAAGAACTGCTGACCTCTACCGACCGCAGCGTCGCGGAGATTGCTCAAAGCTGCGGTTACGAGACGACGGCGCATTTTCATCGGATATTCAAGCGGGTTGCCGGCACGACGCCGAGCGGATATCGGAAAACTGCGCCTCAACAATAAAAAACGACAGAAAGCGATTCGCTTCTCTGTCGTTTTTGAGCAGACGGAACATTTCGAAGTTTTTTCAATCGCTATATTCGTTTTGTTAGGATACTCCTTCTGCTTCCAACACCGCCAACATCAAGGGAGCGACGCCCATCGGCGTATCGCTGACCACGGCTTCGGAGATATAGTAATCGTACGAACCGTTGCGGTCGATGCTCAGTCCCGCGCCGTGGCAGATGCTGTTCAGATGAATGCCCTGCTCGTCTTCCGTAATCAGATGCTGCAAAATGCCTTCATACCCGCGCCGCATCGGTTCCTCGAAATTGTTTTCCAGGTAGCCCAGCCGCAGCCCTTTCGCCATCGCGTACACGAACATGCAGGACCCCGAAGCTTCCGAATAATTGCCTTTGCGCCCTCCCTGATCCAATACCTGATGCCACAGACCGCTGTCCGCATCCTGAACCTTGACCAGCGCGCCGATCATCCGTTGGAAAATGCCGATGAGCGTGCCCCGCTGACGATGCGCGACCGGAACATGATCCAGCACGTCCACGGCCGCCATCGCGTACCATCCCATCGCGCGGCTCCAAAAATGCGAAGACAGTCCCGTCGACGAATCGGCCCATTCCTGTTCTTTCGACTCGTCCCAACCGTGATAAAGCAGTCCGGTACGCGGATCGCGGGTACGGCGTTCGATCAACAGCAGTTGGTGCATCGCTTCGTCGATCAGATCGGGACGGTCGAACGTTTTGCCGTATTCGGCCAGAAACGGCGAAGCCATGTACAGACCGTCGAGCCACATCTGAAACGGATACACTTTTTTATGCCAGAATCCGCCTTCCGAGGTTCGAGGTTGGGAGATGAGCTGGGCAGCGAGCAGATGGGCGGCTTCCGCGTAATGGTTTTCTCCCGTCGCCCGGTATAGAGTGAACAGGTTTTTCCCTTGGTTGATCTGATCCAGATTGTACTCTTCCAACCGATAGGTGCGAATACGTCCGTCTTCCCCGACAAACGCATCCATATGCCGCTTCATGAACGCGATATATTCCGGTACTTCAAGCTGCTGGCCTGCACGCGCAATCGCCATAAGCTGCATCCCGGGGACGTAGGCCCAGCGCTCCATGACCCATGGATGCTCGCCTTTGTCGTTGCACTGTGCCAAAAGCCGGTCGGCGAATTTGCGTACGAGCCGGGTTCCTGCCGCGTTTTTCGCGTTTATCGTTGTCATCTCTGCCGTGCCTCCTTGTTGGTCGTCATCAGCTGCTGCTTCAGCCAGGCAAACGCCGGATCGCCGTGAATCTCGTGACCGCCTTCGAAAAAGTCTGCTTCAATGCCGTCGGGACGGCCTGCTGCCTGAAAAATGGTGTGCAGCCGATCCAGCGCTTCGCGAACGCCTGCAAGACCGAATAGATGATCTTTCGCACCCGACTCTACAAAAAGACCGCGCGGCGCGATCAGGCCGAGCAGATCGGGCATTTCCGCTTCAAGCAAAATACCGGGGATATAATTGTCCAGACAGTGATTGCGCGACAGGATGCTTGCGGCAAACGTATTTGTGTAACCGCTTACGACTGTGCAAGCAATACGCGGATCCAAAGCAGCGGTAAACCCGGCGACAAGCCCCCCGCCCGAAATGCCCATGATCCCCGCCCGATCGGAATCGAATTCATGGCGCGTCTGTACATAATCCAGCGCGCGCATCGTCTCGTAGATCCGGTACCCCGCCATCGTTTGCCCGACCATAAGCAGCGCCGAAGATAAGCGGAAGCAGGAATTTTTGCCCGGATCTTCGGCCGCCGAAGCCAAGTCCTCTTCCAAGCGGCGATCGCCGAAACCCAGCAGCTCGGGCGCGACGACGACGAATCCTTGCCGCACGAGAGACAACGCGAAATCTTTATGCAGGCCCGGCTCGCTTTCCCTCGCCGATCCGTCCGGATGCAGCCCTACGATCTCGCGGCTTCCGTAACCGTGACCGTGGATCGCGAGTACGACAGGACGCGAATCGGAAGCCGCGGAATGCCGAGAATCGTCATGCGTATTCGAATTCGGCAAAGGAATGTCGGGAACGAGCAGATATAGCGGCATGCGAAGACCTTCGTACGTCGTAATTTCGATGCGCTCTCGAATATAACCGTCGCACTGCGTATGTTCCATCAGCGTCGGGTTCAATTCGGCGGGAACGGACGGGAATTCGCCCAAAAGTTCGCGGAATCGAAGACGCAGCTCCGTTTGCCATTGATCGAAAGGGATGTTCGCTTCCCATTCCGAACGCCGGGGTGCTGATTCGCTCAGCGTACGTATGAAATGCTCTAACGTGTTCGGTTCATGTGGGTTCATCGCGTCAGTTCTCCTTTTTGATTGCGGGTCTCGCCGGATCGATTGAACGGTTCCGATCAATATCCCTCCGGATGCCAGCCGTCCAAAATCTCGATCACCCGATAGTCGGCCGCTTCTTCGGCACTTAACTGACGAGACCAGTCGGCACGCGCATCGGGATTCGCTCCGGGTCCGCTGCTGTCGAATTCTTCATAACGGCTGGTCGATTCCCGATCCGGCTGTCCCCAATTGTGCCAGCCTTCCGGAATAATCGAAGCGTCGATCGTCGTCCGGATCAACGCGACATGCGCGAAGGAGCGCCAAGGGCGTCCCAGATAGACGTCGCTGACGCCTTCCCCGCCCGTGATGTTGCAATCGAGAAATACATAGCCGAACTTTGCGTCTTCGGGCGTGGAAGCTGCGGTTATATAGCCGCGGGAGCGCTTGTTATGCAAGCGGCAGCGGTCAAAGACCGCAGTCGCCGCGCCGAAGATATAATCGACATCGCCTTCAATATAGCAATCGTCGTAGTATTGTTTGCCTTTTCCCGCATACAAGGTGTCCTGGTCACCCAGCAATCGGACGCGTCGGAATACCGCATAGCCGGCGTCGACGAACGCAGCAACGGCTTGGCCCGTACCGGGTCCGGAAGCATTGCGGATCGTCACGTTTTCGGCGGTAAAATGTTCGGACAAGACGTTGAGCGTACCGCTGCGGAACGTGCCGAGCGGCTGTCCTGCCTGGTCCGGCGTATGCGCATTGTCCGACCAGCTGATGATCGTGGAAGCGGCATCGTCACCCAGCAGCAGGATCGGCGGGGCATCGGCGCGAACCGTCACCTTTTCCTCATATACGCCGGGTTTGATCCGCAGCGTGACCGATCCGGCAGAGCCGGTCGGAATATAATCAAGTGCCGACTGAAGCGTGGCGAAATCGGCATCGGACTGCTTAGAAACGGTAATGAGCATCAAGGGGCGGACTCCTTTCCCGGATTGGCGGGTATGTTCTATAATGAAGTTAAAACAGGTCGGTGCGAGAAAAGGAAGTGAACCATGTCCGGTATCAGCAGCCCCAATCCCAAGCATGTTCTGGAAGACGGACGATTCAGTATTCAACATATGAAGCGCAAAGGGATCACGGCCATGCCGCGTTCCCACAGTCATGACCAGATCGAATTGTATTTCCTGTGCGAAGGCGAACGCGTCTACTTTGTCGATGATCGCGTCGTCACCGTGCATAAAGGCGAGCTGATCCTGATCCGCCCGAATCAGCTTCACGCGACGGCAAGTTCCGAGATGGCGGAGTTCGAGCGGATTCTGGTCAATTATGATCCTCTGCTGCTGCCGGATGCTCTACAAGGCGAAAACAAATGGTTCCATAATCAGGGCTACCGGATGTTTCGACTGACGCTGCGGGAGCAAGACGAGGTCAAACAGCTGCTTACCCGAATCCTCGACGAATGTCTGGCAAGCCGCGACTATTACGAAAGCTGCGCGGTCGCTTTGTTCACGGAACTGATGATTCTGCTTCAGCGTTCCGAAGGCGTGCAGTTTCAGCAAAACGGATCGGCCAAGCCGCCGCTGCACGATCTGGTCAACAACGTTGCGGCGCATATCCGCGAACATCATCGGGAAACGCTGACGCTGGAAGCGACGGCCGCTCATTTTTTTATCAGTCCTTCGTATTTGAGCCGCGTGTTCCACCGTTTAACCGGGTTTCACTTCCGCGAATATATTTTGCATATCCGAATGCGGGAAGCCGAGCAGCGGTTGGCCGACTCGGAAGAACGGGTTCAGGAGATCGCTTCAACCGTCGGATTCGAGCATTTATCGCATTTCAACAAGACGTTCAAGAAAGCGACGGGACTGACGCCTCTGCAATACCGGAAGCAGGCGCGATCGCTTCGCCGTCCAGATTGACGTTACGGCAGCGGTGTACGGTTAACTGCGGGCGTTCCCGGGTCCGGAGCGCGATATTGTCGAGCTCTATTCCGTCGGCATGCCGCAGGACGATCCCTTTTTCGCTGGTCGCCCGAAGCTTTTCGATACGCAGATTGCGGAGGGGCATTTCGGGAAGGCCATTCACCAGAAGCGCTGCAGCCGCTCCTCCGCAAACGACGTCCCGAATCGCGATATCCCGAAATACCGGCGTTTCTTCCGTTACCGGATACACTTCGTCGTCGCTGCCTTCAGACCCTTCCACCCCTGCATAAAAGAGATGGAACGAAATCGCTTCGTGCACGATATCCCGCATCACGATCCGCTCGATCTCGATATCCTCCACGACACCGCCGCGTCCGCGCGTACTTTTGAACCGCAGGCCGATATCCGTTCCGCTAAACAAACAATCGCTGACGCGCACCCCGCGTACGCCGCCGGACATCTCGCTGCCGATCACGACGCCGCCATGCCCGTGATACACGCTGCAATGCCGGATCGTGATCGACTGGCACGGCATTCCCGCACGCCGGCCTGCTTCATCCTTACCGGATTTTAGGCAAATGGCATCGTCACCGACATCGAATACGCTATGTTCGACAAGCGCATGGGTGCACGATTCCAGATCCAGTCCGTCTCCGTTTTGCGAGTACCAGGGGTTACGGACTTGCACCCCGCGAATGGTCACTTCTTCACAGCCGACCGGATGCAAACACCAGGCCGGGGAATTTTGAAACGTAGGCCCTTCGAGCAAAATCCGTTGGCATGAGCGCAGGCTAACCATGTTCGGACGCAAGAAGGTTCGGGCAGGCAAATAATCTTGCGCGCCGGCTGCAGGGTGCGAAATTCCTGCTTGCTCGACATGCGCGGATGCCGTAGATAATCGCTCGCGCAGTTCCCGACAGTACGCTTCTCCGTCCCGTGCTTCCGCGTTGGGCCACCAAACTTCATTCGCCGTATCCACGACGCCGCCGGATTGAAGCAGCTGCGTCCATTGCGGCGGCGTTGTCTTGAAACGCTTGACCGGACGCCAGCCTTCCCCGCCGCCGTCGAAAATTCCGCTGCCGGTAATGGCGATATCCGTCAACTCCGAACCGTCCAGAGGAGCTTGGCAGCGCCATTCCGGACGGCCTTCGAAATGCGAAGGCACCAACGGATACAATTCAGGATTAGAGTCGAATTGGACCAGCGCGCCGCTCTCTACGCGGAGGTTGATTCGGCTTCGCAGCGTTAGCGGGCCGGTGCGCCATAATCCGGCGGGAATGATCACCGTTCCGCCGCCCGAGGCGGCACAGTCGTCGATAGCGGCTTGCAAGGCGGACGTGCACAAGTCCAATCCGTCTCCGACCGCGCCGTAGTCCAGCACGGTTACGCTTCGATCCGGAATTCGCGGCAGTTCGGGCAGCGGGTATCCGGTGTCATGCCCCTCGGATTTATCGCGATCCGAATGTGCGCCGGACCGATCCGAGTGCTTCAACCGATCCGCTCCGTCCCATTCATCAAGATGCTGCGGCTTGCGTTCAGCCTCGCTGCGGGTTACATGCCTATTCATTTTGGCAATCCTCTCCTTCCCCTCTATTCCAACCCTTCATAACTGAACCAATCAAAGTCGGCGTGGTTGGAGCTGTCCGCCCCGTTCGAGCTGGCATACAGTCCGATATAAGCGCCGGTGAATCCGCCTGCCGTATCCGTGCTGAGCACCCGACCGTCGGCATTCGCATGCAGCGGCGTCCACGTCTGCTGTTCGTTTTCCCGGTAAAAGAAACTGTAGTCCTGACCGCGGGCTTCGACTTTGAACTGGGTATGCGTTTTGCTCCACGGCACGCTGGCCAATACCTCGTCTTCGCCGTGCAAACGTACCGTCAGCGTTAGAGTCCCTGTTTCGCCTGCGAAACCTTTTTCCCCGGAAGCCACTTCGAATCGGAAATGGTTATCCGCATTTTGGAACAACACCAGTCCGGCCGTTTCGTCAGCCGCGGCGGGTTCGAACGTCATGTCTGCGGCCGCGCGGAACGAAAGATGCTGCTGCCTGCGCGCGATCAATGCCGGATTGGCAAGGTCGCTCAGCTTCTCCGGCTTCAAACGCAGACGCAGATTTCCCGGCGCATCCTTCAAACTCCAGAAGTCGCCTTGCGGCGTTCGCAGGAAGTTCCAAACCAACGACAAGTCGCTTTGATCGAACTCGTCGCGAACAGAAGGCTGCGGCCAGATCGTCTCCGGCAGGTCGGGTGCAGGCGTCTCGAATTCCAGCATGCCTTTTCCCGGATTGACGATCGGCCATTCGTTTTCCCACTTTACGGGCGTCAAGAACGTCTCGCGTCCGAGGTTGCGGTAATAGCCGCCGCTCGTGCGCGAAGCCAGGCAGAACATCCACCAGTCGCCGTGCTGCGTCTCGATCAATTCGCCGTGGCCGACGTTCACGATCGGAAACTCCCGGCCCAAATGGCGGTGAGTCAGGATCGGGTTGGCTTTATTGCCTTCGTAAGGACCCGTGATCTGTTTGCTGCGCGCAATCGTGATCGCATGGGTATGTCCCGTGCCGCCTTCGGCGATCAGCACGTAATACCAATCTCCGATTTTGTACACATGCGGTCCTTCCTGGGCATGGCCGACCTTCAGTGCTCCCTGCCAAATACTGAGCTTTTCGCCGATCAGCTTGCCCGACTTCAAGTCGATCTCTTGCAGCCAGATATCCATATGCTTCGCGTAATCCTGACCTTCCGGCGGAACGCGATTTCCCGTGTAGTAGACTTTCCCGTCGTCATCGAAAAAGAGCGAAGGATCGATCCCCGGCGCATCCTCCAGCCAGACCGGGTCCGACCATTCTCCTGCCGGATCGGCAGCGGTCACATAGAAGTTATGACAGTCCTTGTCATTGTCCACGAAGGTCGTTATCATATAGAACACGCCTTCGCGGTAACGAATCGTAGGCGCCCAGATGCCTCGGGACGGCGTGTTTTGATCCAGGTTCAACTGCGACGGACGATCCAATACATGGCCGAGCTGTCGCCAATGAACCAGGTCTTTGCTGTGGAAGATCGGTACGCCGGGGAAAAATTCGAAGCTCGAAGTGACCAGATAATAGTCTTCGCCGACGCGGATCGCCGACGGATCGGGATAAAAACCGGGCAGGATCGGATTGCGGAACGTTTTCAAAGGGATGCCTCCTTTAGAGTGAAAATTAATCCGTTTACATATGTAAGCCTTATCAATTATAGTTCGTATACATTTAATTTTCTTGCTATAAACATGTCTATTTTGATCATTTTTATACTTTCATGCTTTTAACTTAGGAGTGATGACCATGAAGAAAAGAATGAAGCTGCATACGCCTTTTTTTCTGAGTTTGACGCTGATCGCGGTATGCAGCATTCTTGTGCTCTCCGTCGCGATCTTTTTCTGGTACCGGAGCTTAACGATTCAGAACGTCAACAAGGCCAACGAAAGCGTGCTTTTGAATACGGCCAACGTGTACCGAAATTACAAAGACGTCGCCCAAAACTATACGATGGATTTCTATGCGAACCCGAATATCCACGCGCTCATGATGAGCGGCGACACCGATTGGAGCGACCAGCTTTACAGCGCTTTAAGCCAGATCAAGGGTGCGCTGATCGTCAATCCTTATTTGGAAAACGCCTATATCTTCGGTACCGAAGAACCTGTCGCCATGTTCGAGAATCTTCCGCTCAGCCTGGACTCCAAACAAGAATTGTTTCGTAAAATTCAGGAGAGCCGAATTGTCGAGTCGCCTTTTCTTTGGACCGCGCAGCGAAATGACGGAAGCGACATTCCGTTGATCGCGGTTTTCTATAATGACCGGGCTTTTGCCAACAGCGCTTATTACGGCGGCGTCGCGATCACGATCAATCCGGCGGAACTGCAAAAAAATCTGTTCGTGCAGCAGGGCGAAGATTCCACGCATTACCGAATTCTTGACGAGCACGGAAATTTGTTGATGCATAGCCCCGGAATCTCGGAAATCGACCCCGAAATGGCGCAGCGCATTATCCAAACGGAAGCTTCGGCTGAACACTCTTTCGTTTTCAAAGGCAATGATGAAGCGAAATTGATTACCTACGTCCACTCGGAAAAAGACGGATTGTGGTTCGTTTCCGAAACCTCTTATACCGACAGCGTGCGCGATATCTCCAATGCCCGGAACCTGATGATGCTTCTGTGCCTGGCTCTTACCCTCGTCGCGATCGCGATTGCTTTCTGGATCTCGCGCCGCATGTATCAACCGATCGACCGGATCTTCGGCAGCATCGTTCATCTGTCGGGCAGCCCTGATTCCCCGCAGAGTCGGGATTACCGGATCGTCAATCGCGAACTGGAAAGCATCGGCGAACGAATGGCCCAGCTGCGCAAAGAAAACGACGACAGCGCCGTGCTGCATTGGCTGCTCGCTCCCCGCGATGCCGACGGGAGCGGTACGCCGCAGCGCTTGGCCGAGTTGGAAGGTTCTTATTGCGTATGCGTATTGTCTGCGGAAAAAGACTGCGACGAGATGTTGGCGCTCATTAAGCTAACGTTCGAAGAGTGGGCCAATCTCCGGATCTTCCGTCCGCACCGCCATACCGCCGTGCTGATTGTCAGCGAGTTAACGCCGGGATGTTTGGATGATCCCGAAGATTTTCAAAAGCGCTGGAACCAAGTCGAACATAGCGCAGACGCAGCGGGGATTCGTTATACGCTCGGCGTCAGCGGGTTGACCGGCCTCGCGGAACAGCTGAAAGACCGCTATGACGAAGCTTGCGACTGTCGGCGCCACGTGAAATTCCGCAAGCAGCAATCGATCATATTCGCCGAAGGTCTGCTTCCGCTTCATGCAGGGCCGATTCCGGAAAGTCATATGGAACCGATTCGGACTGCCGTGCGCAAACGGGACGAAGCGTCGATCAATCAGGCAGTCGGGCAGCTTTTGTCCGTGACCTGCGAGTATCGGGCGGAAGCCTCGACTGCTTTTCTCGCCAGCCTGGCTTCGGAGCTGAGTCGTATCGGCGCGAAAAAGGCAGAACACTGGGACCTCGATCTGCTCGATCTGTATCCGCTAATCGATCGGATCGGGAACCACGCCGAATTGCGGGAGTGGCTCGATCATCACTGCCGCGTTGCAAGTGATCGGCTGGATCGGATCGACGGTCTGCAAACGCGCAGTCTCGCCGCAGAAGCGGTACGTTATATCGCCGAGCATTACAACGATCCCGAATTGTCGCTCAACGCGCTGGCGGAAAAGCTGTCGATCAGTTCGGCGTATCTCAGCCGCTTGATCGCGGACGGAACCGGCAGCAATTTCCCGGAACTGGTGAATCTGCATCGTCTGGAACAAGCCCAGCGGCTGTTGATCGGAGAGCTTGAGCTGGATATTCGCGAGATTGCCGAACAGGTCGGGTACAACAGCAGCACCTATTTTACGACTCAGTTCAAAAAGCGCTACGGCGTCACTCCTTCCAAATGGAGAATCCACCACGTGCTGGAGCATAAGGAACCGTAATGCTTGCTTAAGGCAGCTTAAGTTCAAAAAAATGATGCTTTTTTCGTTTTGTTAAGCCCTTCTTTTCGCGATTTGTTAAGCTTTATCTCTTTATTTTGATAGCGCTTACATATTTCCCGGGCTTATGCTGATGGCGTTACGAATCCAACACGTCAAAACGAAAAAAGGAGTGGAACGTCGATGGTGCAACAAGCTACGCCGCGCGAAACGAACGAGCGTCTCGCCAAGCGTCAGGCTGTAAGCTTCGGTCGGCTGCGAAAGTCGATCGGAAGAGATGCTCCCTTATACTTGCTGGCGCTGCCGGGAATCGCGGTTCTGATCCTCTTCGCCTACCTGCCGATGAGCGGGCTGATCCTCGTATTCAAGAACTACAACTTCAATGACGGCATCTTCGGCAGTCCCTGGGCGGGATTCGCCAACTTCGAGTTCTTTTTCTCCAGCATGGAAGATGCGATTCGGGCAACGCGCAACACCGTCATGCTGAATGTGCTGTACATGTTGACCGGTACCTTTTTCTCCGTGGCGATCGCTATTGTATTGAATGAAATACGCAGCAAATGGTTCGTCAAAATCACGCAAAGCGTCATGTTCTTTCCCTACTTCATTTCGTGGATCATCATCGGAGCGATTCTGTTCTCCCTGCTGGACTACGATAAAGGCATCCTGAACCAATCGCTCGCCGCTTTGGGCTTAAGTCAGGTGGATTGGTATTCGAGTCCGTGGCTGTTCGTCGTCATTTTGGTGCTGGCGAACATCTGGAAAAGTGCCGGATACGGCGCGATCATCTATTATGCGGTGCTTCAGGGGATTGACACCTCCTACTATGAAGCGGCCCGGATCGACGGTGCTTCGAGGTGGCAGATCATCATGCGGATCACGCTGCCGATGCTGATCCCGTCGATCATCCTGATGAGCCTGCTCAGTATCGGCGGGATGCTCAAAGGCGATCTCAGCATGATCATGGGCGTCACTTTCCTGAATCCTTTGCTGCTGCCGACCACCGATATCATCGACGTGTACGTCTACCGTACCGCGATCCGTTCCGGCGAGTTCGGATTCGCGTCGGCGATTACGTTGTATCAGTCCGTGTTCGGCTTCATTCTGGTGCTGGTCGCCAACAAAATGGCCGGCTGGTACGACAAAGACAGCAAACTCTTCTAGGAGGTGAAAAGCATGTCCAAGGCTGAAAACAAAGGCTTATTGATCTTTTTCTACATCTGCATCGCCGTCTTTTCTGTCATTTGCTTCGCCCCGTTCGTGCTGGCGGTCTCCGGTTCGTTATCGACGGAGTCTCGGATAGCGGCGGAAGGGTATTCGTTCTGGCCGCGCGGCTTTTCGCTGGAGACGTATCAGTTTTTGTTCGGCTCCAAACTGGAACAGATCGTTCGCGCCTATGCCGTGTCGTTGACCGTGACGGTGCTGGGCACGGTGTCGGCGGTTCTGGTCACGACGGCGTACGCCTATGTGGTTTCCGTCAAAAGTTTCCGCTTCCGCAACGTCTTTGCCTTTTTCGCCTACTTCACCATGCTGTTCAGCGGCGGCACGCTCCCTTGGTATCTGCTCAGCACGAAATACTATCATCTCGACGACAAGCTCATCGGCCTGATCGCCCCTTACCTGCTGAGCGTGTTCCTGATGTTCCTGATGACCAACTATTTCCGCAGCATTCCGCACGAGATCGTGGAATCGGCGCAGATCGACGGAGCCGGACATCTGCGTATTTTCATCCGGATCATGCTGCCGCTCGGGCGGGTCGGGGTGGTCACCATTTCCCTGTTCTACGCGCTGCAATATTGGAACGACTTCTACCTGCCGCTGATGCTGGTCACCGACGAACGGCTGTACACGATCCAATACCTCATGTACACCATGATGGCCAATATCCAGTTTCTCGCGTCCGGCAATGCCGCGCAGGTCGGAGGAGCGATCATCGCCCCGCCGCTTGAAACCGCCAAAATGGCGATGACTTGTCTGACCGTGCTGCCGATCGCGATTTTGTACCCGTTTTTGCAAGGCTTTTTCGTAAAAGGAATCGTGGTCGGCTCGGTCAAAGGTTGATCGTACCGCTATAAGGGCAAAGCGCTTGAATCTTCGACTACATGAGGGAGGTTGGTTCATTTATGTTCGGAAAAAAAGGATGGCTCGGTTTGCTTATGACTGCGGTTCTGCTGCTTGGTGCGTGTTCGCAAGGCGGAGGCGCAACGACGACCGGCACAGGCGGCAGCGACGCAAATTCCACGGATGCGTCCGGTAACGAAGCAAGCGGCGAGTTGGCTCCGGCCAAGCTCAAGATCGTGCTGTACGGAGACGAGTCTAACCGGATGAAGGAATTGGCGAAGACGGAGTTTTACGACCGCATCAAGCAGGAAATCAACGCCGAAGTCGAATTCCAATTCCTGCCGTGGACGGAATATGCGGGCGGCAAGACGGATCTGATGCTCTCCACAGGCGAAGACTTCGCGACGTACACCGACGCCAACTACATGGTCAAATCGGTCGCCAAAGGCCTGTACGCGGATCTCACCCCCTATACGGAAGCTTCCGACGATCTGAGCCGAACGGTAGACGAAGCTTCGTTCAAAGCCTTCCAATTGAGCGGAAAACAGTATGCGATTCCGGTCGGCAACAAACCCAATTCCGCCGAGTTTTACAGCGTGCTCGTCCGTCAGGACCTGCTGGAAGAAGTCGGCATGAGCGAAGTGACTTCGCTTGCGCAGCTGGAGGAATACTACGATAAAGCCCATGCTGCCCATCCCGAGCTGATCGGTTACGCCGGAGTCGATGCTCGCCGGATGCTGCTGTACGATTACACGGACAAAAACCTGTATTGGCAAAACGATTTTGTCGCATTGGACGAATCGGCGCAGGACGATCGGATCATCAATTGGTTCGAGTCCGAAGAATTCAAAAAATATGCAGGCCTGATGCGCGGCTGGTACGAAAAAGGCATCATCCCGAAATACGCCGCCACCAACGTCCCGCAGTTGCAATCCGACTGGAATTCCGGCAAAGCGATGTTCTGGGCCGGTACGGCGGCGCGTCCTTTCGAAGGCGCGGCGACCATCTCCCAAGCCGTGCCGGACGCCAAGCTGGTCAACTACTTCCTCGGCGAAGGCCGTCCGAAGATCAGCCGTGGCACGTATAGCACCGCGTTCTTCGTCTCTTCGGCCGCGAAAGATCCGGAACGTTACGTGATGTTCTTCAATCTGCTGCAAAAAGATCAAGAACTTTACGACCTGTTCGCCTACGGCATCGAAGGCACGGATTATACGCTGGACGAGAACGATCGGATCACCCGCCTGACGACGGATTCGTTGATTCCCGACTGGCTGCTCATGAACAAAAACTTTATCCGTTTCGACAACAGCGTGCCGGACGATTTTATTGCCGAATACAAAGCTTGGGACGACGGCGCGGTCATTTCGAAAGGCGCAGGCTTTAACTTCGACAACACCCCGGTCAAAAACGAAGAAACCAAGCTGAACGGCGTATTGACCGAATACCTGGCTCCGATCGGCAGCGGCTTCGTCGATTACGAGACGGGATATCCGAAAGCGCTGGAACGACTTAAAGCCGCAGGGATCGACAAGTATATCGCGGAATATCAAAAGCAATTTTCGGCGTGGCATGCGGAGCAGAATCAGTAGTACATCGCAAGCGAAACAGACTTAAAAGTTCCTTTCGAGAGAATTCAAGAGGATTTATCGAACAAACGCGCTTTCGGATAATAGAGGGCGCGTTTGTTTTCGTTGAGGCGCATTAGAGATAGGCCCGCTTCTTTCATATGCGCGCTATGCCCCATGCTATAGCCAATCGCTTTACGCCTTCCTCGATTGCGGCTTCATTTAATCCCGCGTATCCAAGCAGCACTTGCGTTTTGACTGGGGACGATACATCCGAAGGATCGATATAACAGTCGGCTGCCGGATAGACTCTGACTCCCCATTTTTCTGCAGCCCCGATCGATTCCTGCTCGGTCATTCCGTTATTCGGCTTCAGCAGCAGATGCAAGCCGGCAGCCGCACCGATGATTCGCACCTTTTGATCCATGTAAGTTCGAATAGCCGCCACCAAGGCCGAGTATCTTTTTTTATACAAATTCCGCATTCGATTAAGATGTCTGGCCCACTCCCCGCTCTGCATGAACAACGCCAACGTATATTGATCCAATCTCGAAGTCGTTTGTTTGTAATGCTGTCCTCTCGTCCGGTAGGCGGGCATCAGCTTATCGGGAAGAACCAGATAACCGATACGCGCCGAGGGCATCAGCGACTTTGAAAACGTCCCTACGTAAACCGTATTGCCGTGCTTGTCCAGGCTATGCAAAGAAGGAATCGGCCGCCCTTCATAACGAAACTCGCTGTCGTAATCATCCTCGATGATCGTTCCGCCTGCCGCCCGCGCCCATTCGATCAATTCCAGCCGCCGTGATACGGACATCACGGTGCCGGTGGGGAATTGATGGGAAGGGGTAATGTAGACGGCCTGTACTTCGTGCTGCCCGAGTTCGCTCACTCGTATGCCCGATTCATCCAGTTTTACCGCAACCGGGGCGCGCCCGCACTCCTCAAAAATCATGCGCATGCGCGGGTACCCCGGCTCTTCCATTGCGTATCTCGCTTCTCGTCCGATCAGCCGGCACAACAAGTCCATCAACCACTGCGTTCCCGCACCGATGACGATCTGTCCGGGCGAGCAGCGCACGCCGCGCGACTGATACAGATATTCGGCAATTTGCTGTCTTAACTCGATCTCTCCCTGCGGGTCTCCGTATTGGAGAAGGCGCGCATGCTCGGGAGACAAGCTTTTCATCAGAAACTGACGCCATAAGCGGTACGGAAAATGCTGCGTATCGACGTCGCCGTATCTGAAGTCGTACAACGGTTCATTTGCGGCATTCAAAGATTCAAGCTCGGCTCCGCCGTCCAAATCCGAGTCGTCGGAGTCCCACGGATTTTTGCCGTTGATCAGATTCGTCGGTTCGTCTTTGTTGAGTTGGGACCGATCACGCTTTAATGCCTCTTCGCTCTCGGGCAGTTCGGATACAAACAAACCTCGACGAGGCTCGCTGTGCACATAACCTTCCGCAAGCAGCTGCTGATAAGCCGCATCTACCGTATTTCGGCTAACATGCAGATGACCGGCCAGTCGGCGCTGAGAAGGCAATTTGCTGCCCGAAGAAATTCGCCCGGCACGGATCTCTATTCTCAAATAGCTGTACAACTGTTCATAAATCGGTTCTTTTCGATGGCTATCCCATATTCCGTCCGGATTGCTTGTCAACAACGGCGTAAGTTCCAACATTCCAAACTGGCCCCTTTCATTTGATCGAAACTGGTTCTGTCGAACAAGCCAGTTCATTTATATACTATACGAAATCGAAAAAGAAATGGGAGTGTCGGGTTATGTTCAAAGGATTGTCCGCTTTTCCCCTTACGCCTTTTAAGGATGAGGATATTGACGAACAAGCTTTTCTTGCTTTGGTCGGCCGCCTGGTTGAAGCCAAAGTCGATTCGATCGGCGTACTCGGTTCGACGGGCAGCTATATGTACCTCGGTCGCGAAGAACGTCGGCGAGTTATCGAATTGTCGGTTCGCGAAGCCGGGAAAATTCCCGTTATGGCAAGCATTAGCGAACTTCGCCTGCGCGACGTGCTGCTGCTGGCTGAAGATGCGCAAAAAGCCGGGGTGAGCGCCATGCTTCTTGCTCCCGTGTCGTATCAACCGCTCAGTGAAGAAGAAGCGTTCTCGTTGTACGAAGAAGTTTCACGCCGCGCGTCTGTTCCGATCTGCGTCTACGACAATCCCCGTACAACGAGGTTTACGTTTAGCGACGATCTGCATGGGCGAATTGCGGCGCTGCCTCATGTGCAATCCATTAAGATTCCCGGCGTTTCGGATCATTCAGTCGAGGCAAAAGAACGTATCGATCGTTTGCGGTCGGTCGTTCCCGAAAATTTCGCGCTTGGCATCAGCGGCGACCCCTGCGCGGCAGCGGGACTGAATGCAGGCTGCGACGCCTGGTATTCCGTATTGGGCAGCTTATTCCCGAAAGTCTGCCTGGAACTGACCCGTCATGCGCAAGCCGGTCGAGCGGAAGAAGCCCTTCGCGTCTCCGAACGCTTGGCTCCGATCTGGACTTTGTTCAACCGTTACGGCAGCGTGCGCACCGCCGCGGCAATCGCGATTCGTCAAGGATGGATGAGTGCGCCGGGATTGCCTCGTCCGCTTGCTCCTGTTCCGGTTTCCGACATCGAGCAGATTGCCGATTATCTGAATACGTTGTCCTAATAGCTTGACCAATCTTAATCCGAGGTTTACGTTCGCCTGAAACATACACGCTTTAGGTACGATTCAGGGGGGCGTAACCTTACATTTAACTTGGTCAAGATACTGATTAAAGGAAAACGGCCCCGATAACGCGAATGAAGAAGCATGCAGAGATCGGTTAAGGAGGCTAGGGTAAAGTCGTGTGGTTTATGTTCGCAATTGCAGCTTCCGCTTGCTTCGGTATTCGGGGGATTTTGTATCAATGGACTTCGCAGCGGCCGGCAGATCGAAATCTGCTGTTCGTGGGCGTGTATTTGTCGGGAATTATCGTCTCGCTTCTGCTGAATTGGCAGGCGAAACAGCCCTGGAACGACGGGATTGAGCTGGGCATTCTAATGGGGATGTTTTCTTTTGCCGCCAATGCTTCGTTGTATCGGGGCTACGAGGTCGGCCGCGCGTCGGTCGTGGCGTTCTTCTCTGCTTTGTCACCGCTGGTTGTCGTTCTGGCCGCTTATCTGCTATGGAGCGAAGCGCCGGGCGTTTTGCAGGGAGTCGGCTTCGCCATAGTCGTGCTGGCGCTCGTCATCGTCCGTTACGGACAAGATCTTCGCAGCGGTCAGCTTCGCGGTTGGAGTTGGGGAACGCTCGCGATGCTGCTATACAGCTTCACGGATTTGAGTTCCAAACAATCCGTGCTGGTCGGCGCATCGATGCTGCCGGTGTTGACGATGATGTTCGTGACGGGGACGGTATTGTTTCTGGGGATGTACGTCGCAGATCAGGTTCGGAAAAGCCGCGGGAAAAAGGAAGCGGTAAATGATACGGCGTCTAATCTGGAGAATCAACAACCTGCATCAGCTGCTACCGCCCCCGACCTTACGGCTTCTGCCGCCTGGACGATGCGGCGCACATTGTTATGGGGCATGACCGTAGGTCTGACCAATATCGCAGGCATGGTTCTGATGCTGAACGCGCTGCAGGAAGGCGTCACGGGCATCGTCTCCGCGATTACTGCGATGAGCGTGATCGTCGTGATTTTGTACGCGCGCTTTTATTTGAAAGAAACGATGAGCCGCCGCGAAGCGTTAGGCATTTTGCTTGCTTTTGCGGGGATTGTCGTACTGAGGTTGGCTTCTTGAAAAAGAAAAAGCGCCCGGGTTTTTGGGGACGCTAACATTATAAGAAAGATCCTATTCGGTTTGGGAGCTTGATGGCTGCAGGAGAAATTCGTTCAAGACGCTGTTTCACTCGGAAAATGGATTAGATTTAAACAAGGAGTTTTCCGAGTTCAAAGGCGTCAACATAGCGCTGAGTGTTACCGCAGGTTTTCTTCGAAATCCTGTATTTCACTGAATTTCTCCCTCCGCCGTACGCTTTGCCACGAATCAAATCTTTCTCTGCCTGTTAGCGCCCTTAAAGCTGGGCGCTTTTTTGAGTGAGTTTAGATATGGGGAAGATAGTCATCTAAAACAAGAAGAGCGCTTAAACTTAACAACATAAGCAATCCGGCTGCAAGATCGAGCTTCGTCAAACAAAGCGGGCGGTATACGGTTCTCCCCCGCCCGTCGCCGTAAGCCCGCGCTTCGATCGCCAGCGTCAAATGATCGGCTCGGCGGGCGGTGCTGACCAGTAGGGGAACCAGGATCGGGATGAACTCGCTTAGACGAGACAGCGGATTGCGACTGGATGGCTCGAAGCCTCTGGCTCGCCTTGCCAATCGAATACGGTGGATTTCTTCCAGGATTGTCGGGATGAATCGAATGGCGATTACGACCATCAGCGAGAATTGTTCGACGGGAACGCGCAGCTTGGACAACGGCTTCAGCAGCGTTTCCAGTCCCTGCGCCAGAACGAGAGGTCGGGTCGTGCCCGTCAGCGCGGATGCCGGCAGAATCATCAGCAGGATGCGCCAGACGATTCGGATTCCTTCTTCGATCCCTTCGACGGTGACTTGCAGGAAACCATATGAAGCGAGAATCGTTTGTCCTTTTCCCAGCATCGCATGATACAGCAGCGTGAGCAGCAGAACCGGAAGCAGCGGCAGCAGACCCCGCAGGTAAAAAAGAACCGGAATACGCGATACAAGCAAAATGACCACGACCGCGATCGTCGCCGCAACATAACCGCTTCGGTGATCCAGCATCATGATGACCACCATCAGCATTAATAGGCTAATCAGCTTGATACGAGGATCAAGACGGTGCAAAATGGATTTCCGCTCAATGAACTGGCCGACTAACAATCGATCAGAACGGTTCATCCGACGGGCCTCCTGTTTCTTTTCGGGCATTCCAGGCTTCCTTTACCCGCTCAAGAACATCCGCTTCGCGGCAGCTTGCCGGATTCAACGCTCGACCTGACAGCTGCCCGGTCAAGCGCAGCAGTTCGATCGCTTCCGGCAGCGGCATTCCGGCCTGACTGAGCAACTCGCTTCGATGCAAAAACAACTCGTCTGCCGTGTCGTGTGCCAACAGACGTCCCTCATGCAGCAATGCAACGCGATCCGAATACTCCGCAACATCCTCCATCCGGTGGGAAATAAACAACACCGCGCGTTGTTCGTGCTGCAGGCCGTTTCGCTGCCAATCTCGAAGAAGCTTCAGCAGCTCGCGCCGGCTTACCGGATCGAGTGCGGCTGTAGGCTCGTCCAAAATCAACAATCGAGGATTCGCGATGAGCACGGAAGCAATAGCCAGCCGTCTTTTTTGTCCCCCGCTGAGTAAAAAAGGCGATTGCTGGAGCAGTTCTTCGCTTAAGCCGAACGTCGGAAGGATTGCTCGAATGGATGCCGCAATTTCTTTCGAAGAATCTCCCCGCATTCGCAAAGCAAAGCTCAATTCTTTCTCGACGGTCGTTTCGAAGATCTGATGCTCCGGATATTGAAAAACAAATCCGATCTCAGGCACAACGCGAGCACGTCCTTTGCGATCTCTGGCCATCGATTGTCCTTCAAGCCGGTATTCACCCGTAAATTCGGGGATCAGTCCTTTAAACAAACGGGCCAGCGTAGACTTGCCGGCTCCGGTCTTGCCGATCAACGCGGTCCAGGTTCCGGGTTCCAATGTTAGATCGATATGCTTCAGCACAGGCGTTCCGTCCAGTTTAACGCAGACGTCGCGAAGCTCCCAACCGCTTTGCTGCTCGATAACGGTCTTTTTTATCCGATTGACCATTGCGATGCAACACGTCCTTTCCAGTCGGCGGCCGTTTCTCCGGTCCAGCCGAGCAGCTGCCCTATTCGAACGGCAAAAGGTTGTTCCAGTCCGTACTGCTCAAGCGGCGTCTCCCGGAAAAAGCTGTCCGGCGAACCGTCGAATACCAACGTTCCCTGATCCAGCAGCAGAACGCGACGCGATGCCAAAACTTCGTCCATATGATGGGTGATTTGCACGACGGTTATTCCTTGCTGATGAAAATCCCGCATGAGTTTGATCAGTTCGCTGCGGCCTTCAGGATCGAGCATGGAAGTCGCTTCATCGAAGACGATGAATTGAGGTTGCATCGCGATGACCGCCGCAACGGCAGCCCTCTGCTTCTGTCCGCCCGACAGCTCGTGCGGAGCGGAATTGGCGTACGACTCCAGCCCTACGGCTTGCAGCGCACTGCGAACCCGTTCTCCGATTTCGTTAGCAGGAACAGCGATGTTTTCCAAACCGAATATAATCTCGTCCGTGACATTTGTCGTAATAAATTGATCTTCGGGATTTTGAAAGACCAAGCCGACGGCTTGGCGAATACCGCGAGCTTGTTTGGGATCGGACATCGTTTTTTCACCGAGTCGAACGGAACCTTTTTTGGCAGGCAGCAGCCCGTTCATAAGCTTGGCGAGGGTAGATTTTCCGCTCCCGTTACCCCCTACGATCGAGATAAATTCTCCCTTTTCGATCGCGAAACTGACGTCTTTCAATACCTCTTGATCCCTGCGATAGTAATAACCGACTTGATCGAAGACCAGCATATCAGGCGCCGAGCACTTTCTCTTCAACCGGACTGACCGCGCGGGCTTGCACGACCACGATCGCAGCGATCACGGCCTTCACGATATCTCCGGGCACAAAGGCCAGCGAGGCAATCAATCCTGTCCATATCGGCGTGTTCGTAATCAAAGCCATGACGACCGCTCCGATCGCTCCGCCCATAATAACGCTGAACGCAATATTTATAGCTATGAGTTTCCAAGTTTTCAGCTTCGGCCATACTCGTTCGGTCGCCCAGCCGATGCAGAATGCAACCAGCGGCCAGCTGAAGATGTACCCGGCGGTCGGACCTACCAAAGGAGCCAATCCCCCCGACCCGCCGGCAAGGATAGGCAGGCCGAGCGCAACCAGCACGATAAACAGAATCAAGCTGATCGAGCCCGTTTTTTTACCGAGAAAACCGCCGGCCAGCATTACCCCCAATGTCTGAAGGGTGATCGGAACGGGAATGAATCCGAGCGGAATCGGAGGAATCATCCCCAATACGGCGATCAGTGCAGCAAATAAAGCGGCATATACCATTTCTTTTGTTTTCATGACATTGTCAACCTCCGATATCGTTCTTCTTACTATGTAGGCAAGCTAGTCCGATCCTGCTTGCTTCGTGCTTTTGCATTATAGCCTGATCGAAATCTATTGTAAACCATATTTTTCATTTATGGTTAACAATAGATTTCTGCTTAAGTCGACTCGCCGTCTTGTCAGACTCGCTCAACTTTATAGCCGATAAAAAGAAGCGCCCCCTTTCCGCAGAAAGGAGCCGCTTCTTTTTACTTGAACAGGTCCGGATACAATTCTTTCGACAATTTCTCGATCCCTTTCAAAGAATCGTACCCATAACCGAACATATAGTTATAATTCATGGCATAAACTTGTTGGTTTTTAATCGCTTGCATGCTTGAGAGCTTAGGATTCGCGTATAGCGCTTCTTTGACCTTCTCGGTCTGCTCGCCGTCCGGAATGATGATGATATCGGGGTCGGTCTCGATCAGCATCTCGATACTGCCGTCGCCCGCGCGATCTTTGAGCGGATTGTCGAGTTTGATCTTGTTCATGACGTCGTTGAAAAAGGTTTCTCCCTGAAGCGTCAGCAGGCTGACTTCGCTCGCGTCGAACATATGCAGGTAAACATACGTCTTGTTTTCCGTGATCGTGCTCAGCTTCGAGGTCACGGCTTCTTCGCGCTTTTTCAGGTCGTCGATGAAGGTCTGCGCATTTTCTTGAACGTCGAAAATTTTGCCCAGGTTTTCGATGTCGGCATAGACCGAATCGTACGTGCCGCCCGCGATCGAAGATTCCAGCACGTACGTCTTGACGCCCATCTCGTTCAGCGAGTCGACCGTTCCCGTACCCCAATCCGCGTTGTCGAACAATCCGCCGCGGCCCAACACGATGTCCGGATCGACGCCGAGCGTGACTTCTTTGCCGACATAACCTTGATCGAGAATGTTCAGCTTCGCGTATTCGTCGGCTACGTCCGGATCGCCTTCGCCCTGCCCTGCGCCGACGCCGACGATCTTATCGCCGAGTCCCAAGTGCAGCAACAGTTCGGCAGTAGGGCGGGTGTTAGCCATGATGCGCTCGGGGGCTTTGTCGAAGGTTTGGTCTTTGGCTGTCCACTCCGTGCCGCCCTCAGCCTTGGCCACGTTCGGCATCGTCAACGGGTAAAGAGCCGCTTCGGTTTGCGCTGCCGTTTCCGTCGATCCCGCGGCCACTGTTCCTGTCGATTCCGCCGCGGCTTCCGGTTGAGTGCTCGCTGCGCCGCCGCACGCCGTCAGAGCCAGCATTAGGGCCAGCGTCGCTCCTGCCATTGCGTTCTTTTTTTTCATCATGATCATTTCCCCCTCTATGTATATGCAAATCGCGTTACAAACTGTAGGCGAAGCCTAAGCTTCCGGTAATCGGATTGCGGTAAGTCGTGCATTTCACCTCGTAAATGTCTTCGATGTTTTCCGGCGTCAGCACGTCTTCCGGCGTTCCGTGCGCGTACACGACCCCGTTTTTGACGGCATACAGATAATCGCAGTAATGCGCGGCCATCTCCAGATCGTGCAAAGCGGCCAATACGCCGATTCCGAGGTTTTTGACGCAGGACAGAATTTCGATCTGATACCGGATATCCAAGTGGTTGGTCGGTTCGTCGAGAATCATGAATTCCGGCTGCTGCGCGATCGTGCGCGCCAGTACCACCCGCTGCTTCTCGCCGCCGGACAGCGACAGATAGCTGCGTTCCTTGTACTCCGTCAGATTGGTGATGCGCAGCGCGTCCTCGACGATCTCGCGGTCTTTCGGCCGATCCGCTTCCAGCATCTTTTTGTGCGGCGTGCGGCCGAGCATCACCATTTGTTCCACGGTCAAGTCAAAATGCATCTCGTTGAACTGTCCGACGACGCCCATTTTTTGCGATACTTTTTTCTCGGACGATTTTAAAATGTTCAGATCGTCCAGCATCACGCTGCCGCTTGTCGGCACCAGGCTTTTGTAGATGCTTTTGAGCAGCGTCGATTTGCCGCAGCCGTTGGGACCGATCAGGCCGACGAACTGCTTGTCTTTTACCCGGACGGACGCGCCATGGACGATAGTCTTGCGCCCGATCCGCACCTCCATGCCCGCAGCGGTCAATTCCATCGTTTACCCCCCGAAGTTATAGCCTTTTTTGACAATCATGTAGATGAAGAGCGGCGAACCGATCACCGACGTGATGATGCCGATCGGCAGCTCGACGTTATGTACCAGCGTTCGCGACAGGATATCGGCCCAGATGAGGAACAGCGCGCCGAGCAGCAAAGTCGCCGGCATCAGCCGTTTGTGATCCGCCCCGAACATGCCCCTGGCGATATGCGGGATAATCAAGCCGACGAAGCCGATCATGCCCGCGTAAGCGACCATCGTCCCGGTAACGAGCGCCGTCGCGACCATATACAGCTTGCGGTATACGCTCAAGTTGATGCCCAACGTAATCGCCGATTCGTCGCCCAGCAGCATGGCATTCAGCACCCGATGCTGGAACAGGAAGATCAGGCAGCCGAGCAGCACGACGATCGCCATGATCGGCACCTTTTGCCAACTCGACGAACCCAGGCTGCCCATCGACCAGAACGTAACGGTCTTGATGCCTTCCGCGTCGTTGGCGAAGTAGATGATCAGACTGGAAAAAGAACCGCACATCGCGCCGACGACCACGCCCGAAAGCACCAGCTTGACCGACGTTGCCTTACCGCCGATGCTCGACAAGAACAGCACGCCGAGCGACGTGACCATGGCGCCGACGAAGGCTGCCGAAGCCACGCCGAATTGCGAGAAGATCGTACCGCTGCCGAAGCCGACCAAAATGGCAAATGTCGCACCGAGCGAAGCACCCGAGGAGATGCCCAATATGTACGGATCGGCAAGCGGGTTTTGAACGACCGCCTGCATGACCGTGCCGCATAGAGACAACCCTAACCCGATCAATAAGGCGAAGATGACTCTGGGCATCCGAACCTGCATAACGATGTTCAGATACGATCCGTTGTCGATCTGTTCGATCGAGCCGAGATGGCCTCCCGATAGCGCATGCAGCAAAATATTCATCGCTTGCCGAAACGGAATCTGCACCTGGCCGATCGACACGGAATAGACGGCCGACACAAGAATCAAACCCGCCATAGCCAGAATGAACGCACTATAAAAACCGGTCGCCCGGGCTTTATGCGTCCGTGTTTTTTGCAACGCTGCCTCCTGCATGTTTCCGGATTCACCTCCGCGTGTTGAATTGAAAACCGTCATTCGATAATGATTATCATTTTCACAAAAGTCATCGTACCTCTATTTTGCGCAAAAAACAATCTTTATAAAGAAAAAATATGTATTAAATATTGTAAACAGATAAACAAACACAAAAAAGAGAAGAGCATAAAAGCTGCCTCTCCCGTTTGAATTTTCTGTACCCGCTGTTGTCAGCCGTTTATTCTTAAATGCTCGGCCGTGGCCGTCGTGCCGCTTTGCTTCATCTCTTCCGGCGTTCCCTCAAACACGACATAACCCCCGTTGATCCCGCCTTCGGGGCCCAGATCGACGATCCGGTCCGCGGCTTCGATCACTTGCAGATTATGCTCGACGATAATGACCGTATGCCCGGCTTCCACCATTCGATGCAGCAGGGTCAAAAAGTGCTCCGTATCCAGCGGGTGCAAACCCGACGTGGGCTCATCCATGAGGTACAGAATTTTTTTGCCTTTTGTCCCCAGCAGTTCCGTCGCCAGCTTCAATCGTTGTCCTTCGCCGCCGGAAAGCGTGGTCAGCGTCTGTCCCAGTTCCAAATAACCCAACCCCACGTCCTTGAGCAGATCCAGCGTCCGCATAATTGTGGCCCGTCCTTCAAACAACTCTGCGGCCTCTTCGATGGAAGTATGCAGAACGTCGTGAATGGAATGTCCCCGATACTGGATCGCGAGCACATGATCCTGGAACTGCCGACCTCCGCAGACCGGACAAGTCACCTCGATATTTTGGAAAAAGAGCATGTTGCTCGTCACGGTTCCCAGCCCTTCGCAGTTCTCGCAGCGCCCTCCAGCCGTGTTGAACGAGAAGCTTTTTGCGGATAAACCGGCTTCTTTGGCCTGCTCCAGAGAACCGAACAGCTTGCGGATTTCCGCGTACACGTCCGAGTAGGTGGCCACGTTCGAACGCTTCATCCGGGAGATCTGCGTCTGCCTGATGCTTACGATCCGGTCAAACTGCGTCAGTCCGGTGATGCGCTTGGCGGCAGGATGAGCCCCGCCTTCAGCTAATACCCCGAACACAAGCGAGGACTTGCCGGATCCCGATACCCCGGTAACTGCGGTTAGGATCCCTGCAGGGAAATTCACGCTGACATCATTCAAATTATGCAAAGAAGCCGATTCGATTCCGATCGAAGCCCCGTTCCCTCTTCGCCGCTTGGGCTTGGGATGGTTTGTAGGGTCGGCTGACGCGGCAGACTTCGCTTCGGCAAACGCATTCAAATATTGTCCCGTTACCGATCCGCTTAATCGCTTCAGCTCATCCAGCGTTCCCGTCGCAATCACTTCGCCTCCGTGCCGCCCCGCTCCGGGTCCCATATCGACCATATAATCCGCCGCGTTCATCATATCGGTATCGTGCTCGATGACCAACACGGTGTTACCCAGATCGCGCAAACGCTCCAGCATGGCGATCACGCCTTCCGTATCGCGAGGGTGCAGACCGGCTGTCGGCTCATCGAAAATATACAAAATGCCCGTCAAATCCGAATCGAGTGCAGCAGCCATTCGGACACGCTGGCCTTCGCCGCCGGAGAGCGTCATCATCTGACGGTCGATCGACAAATAGCCGAGCCCCGTCCGCATCAGCCTGCCGAGCTTGGTGTGCAGGTCATTCAAGTAAATTTGGGCAGGTTCCCGCTCCGCGACGCCGAGAGAATCGTTCAACTTCGATATCCAGTCTTTTAATTCCTCAAGCGAAAGCTTTCCGAGCTGCGGCAGTCGGATACCGCCCACGGTGACGCTTCGAGACTGCTCATTTAAGCGTTCCCCTTCGCAGTCCGGGCAGATCACCGAGTCGAAAAACGCCTCGGCTTCTTTCGTTTCTCCGCCTTTTTCCGAAATGCGTCGCCAAAGCGTAGTATAGACGCCTTCGAACTTTCCGCTACCGACGGTTTTGGGAGGCGGAATATCGGGGAAGACCTTTTTTGCTTCGCCAGAGTCGGTGCCGTGCAGCAAAATAGCTTGGCGCCCTTCTCCATATTCGCGAATAGGCGTATTAGGTTCGATCGGCACGCCGTAGTGACGAAAAGCTTTGTACAAAACATCCACTTGATAAGCCAGATATCCGCTTTGTCCCCAGTAGAGCACCCCGCCTTCTTCCGGAGAAAGGGATTCGTCGATGCAGCGCTCCGGCAGAATGCTGAGCACGCTTCCGAATCCCTCGCAGCGCATGCAGGCTCCTTCTTTGGTGTTATAGGAAAAATGCGTGCGGGTCAGCTTGTCCATTCGTTGTCCGCAGCGGTTGCAGTCCATGTACACATAGAACTGACCGTCCGATTTGGCCGTCTCTTCCCGGCATTCCGCTGCGGATATCTGTTCCCCGCAATGCGGACAGATACGCTCGCCCAACTTCTCGTAGATCATGCGCAGATCGGTATAGATGTCCGTTTTGGTCCCTACGGTCGAGCGGGGATTGCGATTGTTCTCGTTTTGCGCGATCTGCACGGCCGGCGAGACGTTGCGAATGGATTCCACTTTCGGTTTGCGGATGCCTTCCATGCCGATCGTCTCCAGGTACTGCCGCTGGCATTCCTGGAAAAGCGTATCGACCAGCGTCGACTTGCCCGAGCCGGACAAACCGGTAAATACCGTCAGCTTTCCGCGCGGAATGTCCAGGTTCACCTGCTTCAGATTGCCTTCCGTCGCGCCTCTGATTTGGATCATGTTCATGTTTTTGCCTCCTTTACCGCGGTTCTTTTACGATCATACAACATTCATGCAACCTTTCGGTTCAAGACGAATGAGCCCGGGCGCGGCGGATACGGAATCGTGATAAAATTACCGTAGCACTTGAAGGTTGTACTTGAAGGTTGGAACTGATTTCAGAAATGAACGGGAGGACAGAAGAATGGATCACGCACCCGATGACGCAAAAGAAAAAGAAACGTGGACGCCTGCTCAGGCCGCGCGTTTGCTGAACGTCAGCACGACCACGCTTCGCCGCTACGAACAGCTGGAGTTGATTCCGGACGTGGCGCGAAAAGGCGCGGGACGACGGACGTATACCCGGACGCATATGGAAGCTTTCTCCGCGCTGCGCGCCCTGCTCGAAGCTTACGGCATTTCCGCGGCGTATGCGGCAATGCGGAGAATTCGCGAAAAAAAGATATTGGAGGCGCTGTGGGACACTAACCGGCAGCAGGCGGATATTCATCAGGAGCGGCAGCGCGTCGCGGAAATGATGGAGCTGATCGGGCAGGCCGATTTCGCGAAATACGGCGGACGCCGCATAAGCGACCGCATGACCATCCGCGAAGCGGCGGAAATTGCGGGGGTTAACGCTTCCGCGATCCGCCATTGGGAAAAGGAAGGATTGATCTTCCCGGCCCGCGAAGCGCATAACGGGTACCGGATTTTCGGGCCGCGCGAGCTTCGACGGATCGTCGTGATCAGCAGTCTGAGGCGCACCGTTTATTTTATCGATCATATGAAAAAGCTGCTGGACGACCTGGATACGCACAACGCGGCCGCCGCGGAAAAATCGTTCGCGATCGCGCTGGAAAAGCTCAACCGGCAGCTGCTGCTCCAGCATCGGGCGATCGCGGCGGTGCTTCGGTATATCGACGGCGCCGGTCTCGGCGAGGATTCGCAAACAAAGGTTTTCGAGCATTAAAAAGAACCCCCGAAAGGCCGGGGGGTCTTGCGGATGCGCATTTTCGTTTCGGATCAAGCTACCTGACCGAAGCCGTCTGCAGGAAGCTCTGCGTCTGCGGCTCTTTCGGATTCGAGAAAAATTCCTGCGCCGGCGCTTTTTCGATAATCGTGCCGCCGTGCAGGAAAACGACCGTATCGGCGACTTCGCGCGCGAAATTCATTTCGTGCGTCACGACGACCATGGTCATGCCTTCTTCTGCCAAGTCCCGCATCGTCCGCAGCACTTCGTCGACCAATTCGGGATCCAGCGCGGAAGTCGCTTCGTCGAACAGCAGGATATCGGGCTTCATGGCCAGCGCCCGCGCGATCGCCACGCGCTGCTTTTGGCCGCCCGACAGCTTGCCGGGGTACACGTCCGCCTTTTCTTCCAGCCCTACCTTGAGCAGCAGTTCTTTCGCTTCGCGGATCGCCTGTTCTTTCGGCACTTTTTTGACCCTGACAGGCGCTTCGATAACATTCTCGAGCACGGTCATATGCGGGAAAAGGTTGAACTGCTGGAACACCATGCCGACCTTCTCGCGGATTTTGTTCAGATCGTCGTTTTTCGGATCGATGGCTTTGCCTTCGATCTGGATTTTGCCTCCGCTGCTTTCTTCCAGAAAATTCAGGCAGCGCAGCAGCGTGCTTTTGCCGGAACCGCTCGCGCCGACCAGGCAAACCACCTCGCTTTCCTGCACGACCAAATCGATGCCTTTGAGCACTTGCAGGTCGCCGAACGATTTGGTCAGTCCTTGCAGCCGGATCATTTCTTTCATCGTCATCCCCGCTTTCGTTCAGTTTGAAAAATGGATGAAGCTTAACGTTCGCTGATCGCCATTCGGCGTTCCACGGCGCGCACGGCCAGCGTCAGCAGACCGACCAGGATGAGATAGTAGATCGCCACGATAATCAGGTACGTCATTTCGTCGAAATTGTTCGAGCCAAGCGTCGTCGCCACGTTGAACAGTTCGTTCATCGAAATGAAAGCGGCGAGCGACGAGTCTTTCAGTCCGATGATGAACTGGTTGCCGAGCGGCGGAAGCGCTCTGCGGAACGCCTGCGGCAGGATGATGCGGCGCATGGCCAGCGAACGCTTCATGCCGAGCGAGGTAGCCCCTTCCATCTGTCCTTTGTCGATCGATTGGATCGAACCGCGGAAGATTTCCGCGATATAAGCGGCGTTATGGAAAGCCAGCGCCAGCGAAGCCGCCCAGAAATCGGGGATCAGGAACAGGCCGCTGAGACCGAAGTACAAAATGAAGATCTGCACGATCAGGGGCGTTCCCCGAATCAAATAAATATACGCGTTGGAGACCCAAGCCAAAGCTTTGATCCCCGACAGTTTGAGCAGCGCCACGAACAGGCCGATGACGATCCCGAGCAGGATGGAAACGACGGTGAGTTCCAGCGTCAGTACCATGGCCCTCGTCAGCAGCCCGCTGCTGCTTGCAAACGTTTCGAAAAACTGGGCAATTCCGTTCATTCGGGCACGTCCCTTCTGTCAGATATGACCGGTCAATCCGCGGCCGCGGCTTCCGGTTCGGTCGTGATGTCTTCGCCGAAGTATTCTTCGCTGATCTGCTTCAGCGTGCCGTCTTCGCGCAAAGCGTCGATCGCTTCGTTGATCCGTTTCAGCAGCGCCGGATTGTCCATGGGCACGACGACGGCTTGTTCGCTTCGTTCGATCAGCTGCCGTTCTTCGACGGCGAAGCCTTCCTGGATCGTGGTGCGTCCGGTCACGAAATCCGTGATTACCGCGTCGTGGCGCCCGTCGGCCAGAGCCTGCAGCGCCGTGATATCGCTATCGTACGTTCTGACGTTGCCGGTATAGCGCTTGGCGATATCCAGATAGCTGGTTCCTTTGGCGACCGCGACTTCTTTGCCTTTCAGATCGTCCGTCGTTTGGATCGGGCTGTCGGGACGGGTGAAAATTTGAGGTCCCGAATAGTAGTACGGCGTGGAGAACAAGACGTGCTTGGCGCGGAGATCGTTGATCGTCAAGCTGGCGACCGCGGCATCCGCACGGCCGTTCTTGACGCCTTCCACCAGACCGACCATTTTCATCCGCTTGGCTACCGGTTCGACGCCGAGCTCCTCGGCAATCGCGTTGCCGACTTCGATATCGAAGCCCGACATGGTCAAATCATCGTTCAGGTAGCTAAACGGGCGAAACTCGCCGGACGCCGTGAACACGAACTTGTCGTTGTCCAGCAGCCCCGTTACTCCTTCGGCCCGCTCGCCTCCGCCGCATCCCGTCAACGCCGACATGGCCAACACCGCCGTCAGCAGAAGGCTTTCCCATTTTTTTCCCCGGATAAGCATGTGCGTCTCTCCTTTCCTCGTCGAGTCAAAACTTACTTACCCAAACCACTGAGGCAAACTCACTTTCCATGTAAAGAAGAGCTGCAATGCAAAGTAAAACGGTATTGCCTATGCGGATGCACTCGAAAAGCCGCGATCTGCGCAGATCGCGGCTTTTCGGTAAGAAACGGTCAAAAAACAAGCCGCCGCTCCAGCAGCGCGGAAAGCGGCGGAGATTGTTCGTTTTCGAGCCGTTCTTCGATCGCGACGCGCAGGGCGGCCATATGCAGCGCGACGAGAAAGCGAAACTCGCAGGGCTTGGCGGCTCTGCCGGTCAAGTTCTGAACCAAGTTTCGAGTCCCGAGCGGTTCGGGTAATGCGTAGAAAGACGTTTACTCGAACCGAGGAGGAATACGACATGGCAAACGAAGGCAGACCGGAAGATACGGAATTCATGACGCGCGAGGAACGCGAAGCGGCCGGACGCCGCATCAACGCGGGATTCGCGAAGTACGAGCGGTACGAACATTCGGATTCGGGACAGGACGCGCCATCTGATATCCCGACCGGCCCGATCGTCCGACAGCTTTCGGACGAAGAAATTCGACGCCGCGTCGGAGAAGGCAATTTCGACGCCGCAAAAAACGACGGCCAATCCCCTTCGATCAACAGCTAAGCGGGTTTCGACGCTCAAGCGCACCTTCAGGGTCGAAAAAGACGAACGAAAAAGACGGTTTCTCCGGTATGCTCGGGGAAACCGTCTTTTGTTTTGCACAACGCCGGGACCATGAAATCTTCGCTGCGTTTAAGCACCAATAAGCATCAACCGCCGATATACGACATATTGATCTTTTTGCGATTTCGCGCCGTTTGCTCGGTCCGTTCATCGGAATAACGATCCGCGCGGGCTTCCCATACCCCGATGATCGCGGCCAATATTTCTTCGTCGCTCGCGCCGCCGCGCAGCAGCGCCCGAAGATCGAAGCCTTGAGAAGCGAACAGGCACGTGTAAAAGATGCCGTTGGAAGACAGCCGCGCCCGGGTACAGGACGAACAAAACGATTCCGAGACCGAAGTGATAAAGCCGACTTCCGCATCCGTTCCTTGATATCGATAACGCGAGGCGACCTCGCCGAAATAATCGGGTTCTACCGCTTCCAGCTCATGCACGTCGCGCAGGCGTTCGTAAATTTCCTTTTTCGTGACGACCTTTTTAAAGCTCCATCCGTTATCGTTTCCGACGTCCATGAATTCGATAAAGCGCAAAGTCACGCCTCTTTGTTTGAAATAAGCGGCCATGGGCAAAATTTCGGATTCGTTGACGCCCTTTTGCACGACCATATTGACCTTGACGTCGAATCCGGTCTCCAGCGCGCGGTCGATCTGCTTCAATATCAGCGCCGAGTCGATCCCTCGGCCGTTCAAGCGGCCGAACAGTTCGGAGTCCAGCGCGTCCAAGCTGACGTTCAAGCGCCGGAGCCCCGCTTTGCGAAGGGCTTGCGCATGGGAGCCGAGCAGCACGCCGTTGGTGGTCAGGCCCACGTCCTCCACGCCTTCGACCCGCATGATGCGGGAGACCAGATCGGGCATGCCTTTGCGCAGCAGCGGCTCTCCGCCGGTCAAGCGGATTTTTTTCACTCCGATCGAGGCGAACAGCCTGGTCAGGCGCTCGATTTCCTCGAAGGTCAGCAGCTCGCTTTTCGGCATGAAGGCGAAATCGTCGCCGAAGATCTCTTTGGGCATGCAGTACGAGCAGCGGAAATTGCAGCGGTCCGTGACGGAAATGCGCAGATCGCGGATCGGCCTGCGCAGCCGGTCTGTAGGCGTTTGACGGTTCATGGTCCTTCCTCCTTTCCTAATTCAGCTTTATGTCGCTGTCGTCGGGGGTATTACAATTGCGGAATACGTTCTCGTTTTCGTTAATGGTTACGGCATCGATCCAGCAGGTATTCAGTCCGGCGAGCCTTTTCATCACGCTCAGATCGCCCGCCGAGACGGATTCTTCCAGCCTGTCGGCGGCGCCGTGACGCCAGACGCTGAACAGCGGAACGGGAGCTTCCGCAGTACGGACCGCGACGACGTCGGCCGCGGGAACGTTCCCGGCCGTTTCGAGCAGCTTCCGCACATCGGCTGCCCCGATGAACGGCATATCGCAAGCCATGACGACATAGCGCGCATTCGGATGCTTTCGCATGGCGGTGCAGATTCCGGCGAGCGGTCCCCGGCCTTCCATCTGCGGCAGATCCGTGCAAACATCGAGATGCGGAGGGAATCGGTTTTCCAGCTCCCGGCTCGCGACGACAAGAACCGTGTCGCAAGCCTCGCGAAGCGCGTCCAGCGCCCGCTCGTAAAACATGCGGCCGTCCGCTCCTTCCCCGCTCAGCCGGGCGAAAGCTTTGGGCGAACCGAAGCGGCGCGATAACCCGCCCGCCAGAAGCACGCCCACCGTCCGGCATTTTTCTCGGTCGCTGCCGCTTGCATGCGTGCCGTCCGCCCCGTTCATCCGCCGCTTACCGGAGGAATCAATGCGGCCGTATCGCCGGCTTGCAGCACGTCTTCGGGCAGCGCGTATTCTTCGTTCACGGCGACGCGAACGGCATCCAGCGAAAGGTTCGGGTATTGGTTACGTACCCATTCCAGCAGCTCGTTAACGGTACGTCCGGCAAGTTCGGCTTGTTCCTGCGGTTTGCCCGCGGCTTCCCGGAGGCCCGCGAAATAAAAAATGGTGATCATGGCGTCTCTCCTTCCTCGGGCTTTCGGCGTTGATCGCCGATCCACTCCGTACCGTTTTCCCAGATTTCCTTTTTCCAGATCGGAACAAGTTCCTTGATGCGTTCGATCGCGTGTTCGTTGGCTTCGTAGGCATCGCGCCGATGCGGCGAAGATACCGCGATGACGACGGCGATCTCGCCGATCTTCAGCTCTCCGATCCGGTGGGCGATGGCGGTCTTCGTGCCCGGCCATTTTTCTTCGATTTCCGTGCCGATTTTCGCCAGCATCTTTTCGGCCATCGGGATATAGGCTTCGTAAGCGAGGTACAGCGTGCGAATGCCGCGCGTCCATTCCCGCACATGTCCGGTAAACAGCGTCACGGCTCCGGCCTCGGGGCGCAGCACGTAGTCCGCGTAGAGCTGGGGATTAATCGGTTCTGTTACAATCTCATAAGCTTTCATGACGATCTCCTTTCAGCCAATCGGTAAACCAGGCCGCAATGTCTTCGCTTTGTCGTCGGGAGAAGATCGGGAGTTTCGATTTCTCGTCCGCATGTTTCTGTGCTGCTGCAACTTCGGCCGGAAGATCTTCGTTCGCCGTGACGATCAATTCGATATTCGGCAATGATCGAAGGCTTGTCCAGTCTTCCAGGGAACGAAGCAGCACGATCTTGGGATGCCGTTCGTTCTTGAATCCTTCGATCAGAATCAGATCCGGATCGGCGCAGTTCTCCGTATATCGAATCAGCGTATTCAGATCATCGATTCGGTCGGACTCTTGCCGCTGCCTGACTTGCAGTAAAGCGACCTCGCCGCCGACGACGATCGAACTGGCCGCTCCCGCTCGGAACAATCGAGAGGCATCCGTAGCCGGCGGCGGAAGATCCGGCGCTCCGCCGTGTCCGTGATGCTTGATGGCGGAGGTCCGGAAACCGAGATCCAGAGCGGTGCGGATCAGGCTTTCGGTCAGCGTTGTTTTCCCGCTGTTTTTGAAGCCGACAATCTGAAGCAGCTTGGAAGCACTTGTTTCGCCGTGGATGCTGCGGGGCCGCGAGTTGTTCAAGGGTTCGCCGCCCAGTCGCCTGATCTTCCTCATAGTGTCCAGACGGACGAGCCTTCCTCCATGCCGGGAAGAAGCACATCCACCGTATCTCCGGTTTTGAAGCCCCGTGTTCCGCCCGGCAGAACGATCAAGGCATTGCCGCGTCCGATCGAGGATACCGCGTTGGATTTATTGAATCCGGCCGGACGAACGCTGCGGCCGTCGTAGACGGCACGGACAAAGCGCGTAAACGGATTGGCTTTTCCGAAATCTTCGCCGAGAACCGCTTGAGTCTGCATCGGGTAAACGCGTTCGGCTCCCATCATGCTCAGCAGCGCGGGCCGGGCGAACAATTCGAAGCCCGTGTAACAAGCCGACGGGTTACCGGATAGTCCGAACAGATACCGTCCGTCCAGAACCGCTACCGTGGTTACGCTGCCCGGCCGCATCGCTACCTTGTTGAACAATACGTTCGCGCCGAGCTGTTCGTAAACGGCCGGCAGCAGATCGAAATCGCCGACCGATACGCCGCCCGTCGTAATCAGGCAGTCGCATTCCGTCAACGCTTGCCGAACGGTCTCCAGCATGTCGTCCAGACGGTCGACCGCGGCTGCGTACATTCGGCTCCGAACGCCCATTCGCCGCAATTGAGCCGCGATCATCGGACCGTTGCTGTTGCGGATCTTGCCCGGTTGAAGCGCGGAACCCGGTTCCAGCAATTCGGTTCCCGTCGATAGAATGCCTACGACCGGAAGCTTCGCAACCTCGACCCGTTCATAACCGAACGTTGCCAGAAGCGCGATCGTTCCCGGATGGACCAAGCTGCCCGCCGGCAGGATTTCTTCGCCCGAACTCATGTCTTCGCCGCGGAAAGATATATTCTCGCCTGCTTCGAACGGCTTGCGGATCGTGAATGCGGCGCTGATTGCAGCGCCTTCCGCATCGGCGGCCGCGCCGCTTTCCTGAGTCTGTTCCAACATGACCACCGCATCCGCTCCCTGAGGCAGCTGCGCGCCGGTCATGATACGGACGGCTTGATGCTTTCCGACCTTTTTGCCGGATACCGCGCCTGCGCCGATATGATCGACCACTTCGAACGCCACGCGATTCGTTCCCGACGCACCGGCGGAATCTTTCGAGCGAATAGCAAAGCCGTCGTACGGCGAGCGGTCGAACGACGGTACGTCATGAGCCGCGACCAAAGGCTTGGCGAGGATGCGTCCATAAGATTCTTCGAGCGGAACGAACTCGCTGCCTAACATTCCGGCTTCCGCCTGTATTCGCTTTACGGCTTCGCTTACGGAAATGGGGATTCTAACTTCAACCATTGATCTCTTCTCCTTTGCCCATGCTATACTGAGGTCATCCGAACAGATGAAGGGATGATCATTTTTGTCTGAATTGACTCATTTTAACGAACAGGGACGCGCCCGCATGGTCGACGTGTCGGAAAAGAACGAGACGGTGCGCACCGCGCGCGCGACGACTTCCGTCCGCGTCAACGAAACGATCTATAATCAGATCCGAACCGGCGGGAATAAAAAGGGCGATGTGCTTGCCGTGGCGCAGATTGCGGGCGTTATGGCTGCCAAAAATACCGCTCAGATTATTCCCATGTGCCATCCGCTCATGCTGAGCGGCGTGGATATCGAATTCGAATGGAAAGTCGACGAATCGCAGGCTTCCTACGAAGTGTTCCTGTACGCGACCGTGCGTACCAAAGGCCCGACCGGCGTCGAAATGGAAGCTTTGACCGCCGCCAGCGCCGCCGCGCTTACGATCTACGACATGTGTAAGGCAGCGGGCAAAGAAATGGTGATCGGACCGACGATGCTGCTGGAGAAAACCGGCGGCAAATCAGGCGATTACGTTAGGGAGCGCTAAGCAGCTCTGACGTTGTCCGGAAATTCCTATTCGCTGGGGTGAAGCTTGACGGGCGGCTGCGGGAGAAATTCGTTCAAGACGCTGTCTCACTCGGAAACATGGACGGTAATTCAGGGAGTGATTTTCCGAGCTCAAAGGCGTCTTTCACTGAATTTTTCCCTCCGCCTGTAAGTTTCACGATGGAATAGGAATTTGCGGACCGTTAAGAGCGCTTGGCGCTCCTTTTTTGGTTAGAAAGATGAAAACATTTCCAACATCCAAATTAATTTCTGTTGGCACTGTATTATGTTATTGCTTTTAATGCTCTAATCGATGTTTGGTCAGTTCATGCAGCATATGGCGCAGTTCCGGCAGGATAATGCGCTTCATGGCGAGCGTGACGGCGCCTGTGGAGCCGGGAAGAGCGAAGATGACCTTCTCTTTGGCCGTCCCTGCCGCCGCGCGGCTCAGGACGGACCGGGTGCCGATGTCTTCGGCGAAGCTGAGGTAGCGGAACAGTTCGCCGAAGCCGTCGAGTTCTTTTTCGAACAAAGGACGGACGGCTTCCAGGGTGACGTCGCGGGCCGCGATTCCGGTGCCGCCGGTGGTGATGATCGCGTCGATTTCGCCGCGCAGCAACCAACCTGCGACGATGGAATGAATCGCTTCGGCATCGTCCGCGCATAATGTGTATTCGGCAACTTCGATTCCCGCCTCGCCCGCCAGTTCCAGGATGCGTCCGCCGCTTTTGTCCGTTTCTTTGGTTCGCGTATCGCTGACCGTCAGCAGAGCCAAGCGGATCGCGCGTTCATTTCCTGTTTGGTCCGGTATATATTCGCTCATGGTAAGCCCTCCCCTTCTTGCCTTCCTTCCCTGTACTCCGATTCTATATCTTAACCGAATAATTTGCGATGCAAGGTCCGTCCTTCGGCCACGCTGCCGGTTCCGTGAATCAGCAATCTGCCGTTGATGAACAAAACGAACCGGGCATCGAGGGCATGGAACTCGACAAAATGAGGGGTGCGCCGGATTTTGCCGCCTGCGCGGCGGCCGATGCGTTCCGCGTCGTCCAGCGTGACGGGACGGTTAGGGTCCGGCAGGACTTGCACCGTGTCTCTTCCGCAAAGCGAAGCGTAAGCGGGTCTGGCGCTGCGCTGCAGCGACGGATACGTCGGAGCCGGGCCGCAAGACGGACAATCGGCTTGGCGGATCCGGGATATGCCCGTATCCATCTGCGTGCCCGTCCACAGATCGAAATGATGCACCTTCGTCCGCAGCGCTTCATGATTTCCGGTGAGCCATTTCATCGCTTCCGCGCATTGGATCGCCGCCGTCGTCTGAACGGCCGGCGCTATGATGCCTGCCGTATCGCAGGTATCGTTGGCTGCCGGAAGAACGGGAACGAGGCAGCGGAAGCAAGCCGAACGTTCCGGAACGAAAGGAAATACCGTACCCGAACTGCCTACGCACGCGCCGTAAATCCAGGGAATGCCCGCTTGCAGCGCAGCATCGTTAATGAGCAGCCGCGTCTCGAAATTATCGGTGGCATCCATGATCAAGGAACAAGTTGCCGCCAGGCGGCGCATCAAGGTCGGATCCAGATCGTCGAAATACGTATGTAAACGAACGTCCGAACGGATCTGAAGCAATCGCTCGCGCGCAGCTTCGACTTTAGGCGTCATCTGCTCGGCATCTTGTTCGGTAAAAAGCTGCTGCCGCTGAAGATTGGACCATTCCACGTAATCCCGATCCACCAGATGCAGTTCTCCCACGCCGGCACGCGTCAAGGTCTCGGCAATCGCCGAGCCAAGCGCTCCGCAGCCGATCACGGCCACGGAAGCTTGCTCCAGTTCCGCTTGTCCGGCTGTGCCGATCGGACCGAATCGTATTTGGCGGGAATAACGGTCGCCTTGAAGAGTGTTCATGGATCAGTGCCTCCTTGCATGCGAAGCCGCCCGGTATTGCCGGACGGCTGTTTGCGTGCAAACGGGTCGGTGCCCGCTTGTTTATTTGCGCATCGTTTCGGATTGCGCTTTGGATACTTTTTTTCCGCCTACGGCGTCGGACTGCATTTTATCTTGATAGTACAACCAGAACACAAGCACCATGCTGACCATCGCGACTTGGGACAGCAGCATGAATCCGATCGAATATTGCCCTGTCGCCCCGTGAATGGCTGCGAGCATGATCGGCGGGAAAAACCCGCCCAAGCCGCCCATCATGGAAACGATTCCGTTGGCGATACCGGATTGTTTTTGGAAATAGAACGGTACCAGCTTGAAAATGATGCCGTTGCCCAAGCCTGCGCAGAAAGCGATCGCCAGGCAGCCTACCGTGTACGGGCCGAGCGACGGCGAGAACGCCAACAGGATGGCCGCGATGGTATAGACCGCGAATGTGCCTCCGAGCAGCAGCAAAGGCTTGAACCGATCCGCCAGCCATCCCCCGACCGGACGGAAGAAGGTAGCGATCGCGATAAATCCGGCAGTCCGCATGCCCGCATCTACCTTGTCCAGACCGAAGTTGGTCACGAGGAAGTTCGGCAGGTAGACCGTGAACGCGACGAACGATCCGAATGTGATGAAGTAGAACAACGAAACCAGCCACAGCTTTTCGTTTTTGTAAATGCCTTTGATTTGCTCGATGATCGGCGTTTTCACTTTGACTTCGCGGCGGTCGCCGAACACGAAGTTCAAAATAATGAAGATGCCCAGCAGAACCAGGTACCACTTGATCGCAGCCTGCCAGCCGATTTGCGTGGCCAATACGGGAGCCGCGAACGTGCTGATCGCCGTGCCGATATTGCCCATGCCGTACATGCCGTTGACGAAGCCGTGTTTTTCGGCCGGATAATACTTGGGCAGCGACGTGACGCCGACGGAAAATACGGCACCGCCGACCCCCAGGAACAATCCGCCGATAATAAGCGCGGTCATCGATTGGGCTACGCTGATATAATACACGGGAAACAGCAGAAGCACAAAACTGATGAGGAAAACGAGACGCGCGCCGATGATGTTGGCGTAGTACCCGAGCGGAATGCGCAAGATCGAGCCGAGTACGACCGGAATGGCCGTCACGATCGCCAACCGATCCGCCGGAATGGCGATATCTTCCTTGATGAAAGGCATCAGCGACGAGATGATGACCCAGACCATGAACCCGAGGGTCAGGTTCAGGGTTTGAAGCGGGAGCTGCATTTTTTTGATCATGTTGCACGCACCTTTTCGACAGTTATTCGTCCGGCCGGAAAGCGATCGTCTCGAAGACGCTCGCCGCCCGCCGATCTACTGTCCTCATTGTAGCGACCCCCTCGTTCAGGGCATATAGGGGAGTCCCCTTTCAAAGGCAGGGTAAACCCTGAAAAGCTTTTTTCCGAGCGAAGATTGAGGTTTTAGGCGCATAGGCATGCAAAAACGACTCCGAAATTCCTGTCTATCAGGGTTTCGAAGTCGTTTTTTCGTCACAATTTCGGTCCGGCGGGGCGATCAGGTGATCATCGTGTTCATCCGTTCGTACAGCTTCAGCATCTGCTTGGGCAAAATCCGGGCTTCGGCCATAGGGAACAGTACCGTTTCTTCTTTTACGTGATTGACGGTGAGTACCTCGAACGCCTCGCCCGCGTCACGAACGGCAGCGCGGATTTCTTCCAGCGTCAAGTTCTCCGGATCGACTTCGGTATGATGCATGAAATGATCCAGGTAAGCTTCGATCTCCCTATGCTCTTCTTGAATGCCGACCAGAGGTCCTTGTTCAAAGCCGATATACCCGCCGAGCGCGGGGAAAAAGTGTTCTTCTTCCTTGTCCATGTGCTTTTTCAAAGGAATGCGGAAACGCTCCAGCTTCTCGCGCAGCGTGCCGAGCAGCACGCGCGCCGTATGCGGATCTTGTTCTTCTTCCAGGCGCAGCACGAGCGGATGCCACTCTTCGGCCAGATAAGACAGGTAACGATGCTCGTTTTCCAGCAATCGCATCGCCGGTTTTTCGAATGTCAGATTCATTGTGATGTTCACCTCCGTCTAATGCCGGTCAGAAGTCGAGCAGTTTTTTGCGCAGCGCGTACTCGACCAGCTCCGGACGATTTTTGAGTTGAAGCTTTTCCATGATTTTGGCCTTGTGGGCTTCGACCGTTTTGACGGAAATGAACAGCTTCTCCGCGACTTCCTTGTTTCCGTAGCCTTTGGCGATCAGGGGCAAAATCTCCAGCTCGCGTTTCGAAAGCAGCTCGAACGGATCTTCGGAGCTGCCCGACTTGTCGTGCTTGATGAATTCCCGCACCAGCGAAGTCGCCATTTTGGGATGGATGTATGTACCTCCCGCGTGAACGGTCCGGATCGCCAGCAGGAGCTCCTCGTCAGGCGCGTTTTTAAGCACGTAACCGGAAGCGCCGCTTTTTAAAATGTGGAACAGATACTCTTCGTCGTCGTGCATGGTCAGAATAAGGATTTTCGTGTCCGGATAATCTTCCTTGATCTTGCCCGTGGCGATCAGTCCGCTTTCTCCCGGCGGCATGCTGAGATCCATGACGAGAATGTCGGGTTTATTTTTGGCGACTGCCGCATAAGCTTCGATGCCGTCGGCGGCAGTGGCGATGACTTCCATGTCCGGCTGAAAATTCAGGATCATGGAAAAGCCGCTCCTTACGATGGCGTGGTCGTCCGCGATTACGATTTTCATCCGTCATTACTCCTTTTCCTTGGATTCCGGTATCGGGATTTGCAGCAGCACCCGCGTGCCGATTCCGGGTTCGGAATGCACGTTCAACGATCCTCCCGCAAGCTCGGCCCGTTCGCGCATCCCATACAGGCCGAGCCCCGTTCCGATCGGATCCGATCCGGCTTCGAAGCCCTCGCCTTCATCCTCGACTTCAAGCCGAAGCAGGCCGTCGCGCTCGAACAGATGCACGCTGACCGTATCGACCTGAGCATATTTCAACGCATTCAACACCGCTTCCTGGCAGATCCGGTAGATGACCGTCTCGATGTCGCTGTCGTAACGCTTGCGCGCCACGCCCGATACGAATCGGATGACCAGCCCGTAGTTCTCCTCTACCCTTTTGAAGTGGGAACGGAAAGCGGCCTCCAGGCCGAAATCATCGAGAGCCGCCGGACGAAGCTCGACGGACAGATGCCGAATATCGTCGAGCAGGCGGGTCATCGCGGCTTCGGTCTGCTTCACCTTTTTCAATACCGTATCGTCGTCCGTCATATATTTAAGCACGCGAAGATCGACGACGGCACTCATCAGCTCCTGAGCGACGCTGTCGTGCAGTTCGCGGGAAAGACGTTTGCGTTCGTTCTCCTGCGCTTCGATCACATGCTTCATCATCTTGTTCTGGTACAGCTTCTCTTGCACGCGCAGCTGAGGGGTCAAATCCCGCAGCATGAATACCCGTGTTCCGTTCTCGGGGTCTACCGTATGGAACGACCCGGCATAGGGAACGACGCCTTTGCCCTTCGTCTCCAGGTAAACCTGAAAAGACGAATGCTCGGCAGAGGCCGGAAGCTGAAAATAACAGTCGAGGCAGGTGATTTGCTCGGTATCGCTCGTATAGCCCCGGCAAGTTCCGCATAATGCCTTTTCGCTGCCTTCGTACAGCTTCATCAGTACGTCCTCGGAGACGATCTCCTCGGCGGCCGGGTTCATGGCTAACGCGCGTCCGGACTTATCGAAAAAGAAAATGGCTTCTTTGCTGTTCTCGAACAGCTTCATCATCAACGGGCTCATCGGTCCGACTTCCGGCAAAGGATTCAATGCGAAGCCACCTCCTTGCCGTCCAGCTCGCCGATCCCGTGCCTCGCCGCTTGTTCAAGCGCGAACATCAAATCGGGCGTCATCAAATGTTCTTCGCGAAACCCTCCGAGCAAAACTCCGGATACGCGTGCATCGTTCCAAATCGGCACGGCGCCCAAGCTTTCAAGCTTTTCGGACTGCACGATCGGATAGTTGAACAAACTGCTTGCCGCCACATAGTCGCGGACGGAAGGAATAAAGACCGATTTCCCCGTCTTGAACACCATTCCGGCGATGCCTTTGCCCGACTTGAGCACGATGCGGCGAAAACGTTCGTTGAGATTTCCGGTCGCGTACTTCCAGCGAATCACGTATTGCTGTTCGGCAGGCTCCACGAGCGCCAATGCCAAAAAATCATAGCCGAACGCCTGCCGCATCGCGTTCAACTCCGTTTGGTAATCTGCGTGTAATCCCATGTTTATGCATCTCCCAGCGAAAGTAGAAAAGCGGGCCGGGCCCGCTCCCTCCGATTCTTGACCGTATGGTTCATTCCGCTGGTTGTCTGCGAATTTCATTCAATGACTGCGGATCGGCCAAGAAATTAATTGGATTTGTGTCTTCTGTAAAGGATATAACTTCTCCCGACATAATTCAACGGCACGCTCCATACGTGAACGAGCCTCGTGAACGGCCAGAACGCGAAGATCGCAAAGCCCGTGAGCGCATGGACTTTGAACGACCAAGGCACATTATGCATCAGCGAAGCGTCCGGGCGCAGCATGAACAGTCCGCGGAACCAGATCGAGATCGACTCGCGGTAATCGAATTCCGGCTGAACGGCATTGGTGAACAACGTCGCGTACATGCCCATGAACACGATAAACAGCAGTAATACGTTGACGATCAGGTCGGACGCGGAGCTGAGACGGCGCACGTTGCGGATGGTGAAGCGGCGCGCCGTCAGCAGCAGCATGCCGATCAGCGTCATCGCGCCGAAAATCCCGCCGATATAAACCGCCCCGATGTGGTACATATGCTCGCTGACGCCCATCGCGTTCATCCACGATTTCGGGATCAGCAGTCCGGAAATATGGCCGAACGCGACCGGAATGATGCCCAGATGGAACAGCAGGCTGCCGAACATCAATTGTTTTTTCTCGATGAATTCGCTTGATTTGGCCGTCCAATTGAACTGGTCGTGCCGATAGCGGAAAATATGGCCTACGACGAAAATCATGAGGCAGGCGTACGGGAAAATGACCCAAAGGAATTGATCGAACATGTTCATGGATTTACGGTCTCCTGTTCTACGCAGGCTCTCAACGTGCGGCGCAGTCCCTGCACCAGGTAACGGTACGGGCTGTCCAGCTTCTCGAGCGCTTGCAGCAAGTGGTACGTGCCGTCTTCGAAAATCGCGAAGAGCAGCCGGAAATTTTCGGGCGCTTTGCGTTCCTTCATCCATTCGGCGGCATAAAGGAATTCGCACATCAGCGGCAGATAGTCCGGAAGTTCGCCTTCCGGCATTTCCAACCCGAACATCTCGTACAGCACTTTCATCCGCAGCAGCATCTGTCCGCGTTCCTTGGCATCTTCGAATTTGAAATAAGTCATATACAGCGCGCAGTCTTTTTGAAAATCGAACGTCTCGGTATACTGCTCCCGGATCTCGTCCAGGCTCAGCTCGTGCATCCGATCCCAGTAGGCTTTAACGTCTTCGAGTGCCGGATGATCCGCCGAAAACGATTCTTCCAGAAAAGCGGGATGGAAATCCCGCTTCTCCGGATACATCAGCTGACTGGCGAAAAATCCGAAAGACGTTTTGTAATCGTACAGCTTCGCAACATCAATCACGCCAGATCCCTCCATAGAAGTTTTCTTCGTACATCTCTTTGCCCGTTTTGACCGGCGCTTCGGCATTCGGATCGATCGACGATACCGCCGGCCCGCAGCCGTCGCAGCCCGTGCTTGCGCCCATCGCGCCGAGCATGTCGCCGAAGCCCGCGGCGCCTTGCGCCCGGTAAGGGTTCACGTAGCCTTCGCGGTGCGAAGTCGGCACGACGAAGCGGTCTTCGTATTTGGCGATCGCCAGCAGGCGGTACATGCTTTCCGTTTGGCGGGCCGTCAGTCCGACTCTGGCCAAACGGCTTTCGTCGAACTCTTTGCCCGTCGTTTTCGCACGCATGTAGGAGCGCATCATCGCCATGCGCTGCAGCGATTCCTTGACCGTCACCGTGTCGCCGGCCGTCAGCATGTTCGCCAGGTATTGGATCGGCGTCCGCATCTCGTCGATCGCCGGGAAGATCATGTCCGGATTTTCGATCGAGTCTTTGCCTTCGAAGTAGTTCATGATCGGGCTGAGCGGCGGCACGTACCACACCATCGGCAGCGTGCGGTATTCCGGGTGCAGCGGGAAAGCCAGCTTGTGCTCGATCGCCAGTTTGTAGACCGGAGAGTTCTGAGCCGCTTCGATCCAGTCTTCGGAAATGCCGTCTTTGCGCGCCTGGGCAATGATCGCCGGATCGCTCGGATTCAGGAACAGGTCGCATTGCGCCATGTACAAATCTTTTTCGTCCGGCGTCGATGCCGCTTCGTGCACGCGGTCCGCGTCGTAGAGCAGAACGCCGAGGTACCGGATGCGTCCGGTGCACGTTTCCGAGCAGACGGTCGGCAGGCCCGCTTCGATCCGCGGGAAGCAGAACGTGCACTTCTCGGCTTTGTTGGTTTGCCAGTTGAAGTAGACCTTTTTGTACGGGCAGCCCGTCATGCAGTAGCGCCAGCCGCGGCAGGCTTCCTGGTCGACGAGCACGATGCCGTCCTCTTCCCGCTTGTACATCGCACCCGAAGGACACGACGCGACGCAGCTCGGATTCAGGCAGTGTTCGCACAAACGCGGCAGATACACCATGAACGATTTTTCGAAGTTGAACTTGATCTCTTCTTCGATCTTTTGGATATTCGGATCGAGCGGGCCGGTAATATGCGCGCCGGCCAGATCGTCTTCCCAGTTCGGACCCCATTCGAGATCCATTTTTTCGCCGGTGACGACGGAATGCGCGCGTGCGACCGGGGAGTGCTGCCGGTCTTTCGCATTGGTCAGGTCTTCGTAGTTGTAGGTCCACGGCTCGTAGTAATCTTTCATTTCCGGCATGTCAGGGTTATAGAAGATTTTGCCGAGCGCGATTTTGGACAGCTTGGTGCCGGATTTCAGCTCCAGTTTGCCTTTGCGCAGCTGCCAGCCGCCTTTGTACAGTTCCTGGTCTTCCCAACGTTTCGGATATCCGATGCCCGGTTTGGTCTCGACGTTGTTGAACCACATGTATTCCGCGCCTTTGCGGTTCGTCCAGGTGGTTTTGCAGGTCACGCTGCACGTATGGCAGCCGATGCATTTGTCGAGGTTCATGACCATCGCGATTTGCGCTTTAATTTTCAAGCCAATTGACCTCCTTCATCTTGCGGACGGCAACGTACACGTCGCGTTGGTTGCCGATCGGACCGTAATAGTTGAAACCGTAGCTAAGCTGCGCGTAGCCGCCGACCATTTGCGTCGGTTTCAAGTGAATGCGCGTCGGCGCATTGTGGCTGCCGCCCCGCGTATCGGTAATTTCCGAACCCGGTACTTGAATGTGCTTGTCCTGCGCGTGATACATGAACATGGTTCCGCGCGGCATCCGGTGACTGACGACGGCACGCGCCGTTACGACGCCGTTCCGGTTATACACTTCCAGCCAATCGTTATCGTTGATGCCGTGCGCATCCGCGTCTTCGTTGTTGATCCATACCGTCGGACCGCCGCGGAACAACGTCAGCATGTGCTGGTTATCTTGGTACGTGGAGTGGATGTTCCATTTGCCGTGCGGCGTCAGGTAACGAAGTACCAGCGTATCCACGCCGCCTTTCGCTTCACGGTCGCGAGGTCCGAACACCATCGGCGGCAGCGTCGGTTTGTAGACCGGCAGCGCCTCGCCGTACTGCAGGAACACTTCGTGATCCAGATAGAAATGCTGGCGTCCCGTCAACGTGCGGAACGGAACCAGACGTTCGATATTCGTCGTGAACGGCGAGTAACGGCGTCCCTTTTTGTTCGAGCCGCTGAACACCGGAGTCGGAATGACTTCGCGCGGCTGCGACGTGATGCTTTGGAACGTGATGCGCTCCGCGGCGCGGTCGGCGGAAATGTCTTTCAATTCGACGCCGTGGTCGTGCTCGGCCGATTCGTACGCTTTTTGCGAGACGCGTCCGTTGGTCGCCGACGACAGGTGCAGAATTGCGTCGGCCGCATGACGCGCCGAGTCCAGCTTCGGCAGTCCGTCCTTAATCGTTTCGTCATAATGCACGCCATTCAACTGCTTAAGTTCTTCGTACTCTTCGGCTACCGAGAAGCTGACGCCGTGCGCGCCGGTTTTGCCGATCGCAAGGTTCGGGCCGAGCGTAATGTATTTGTTATGAATTTGCGTGTAGTCGCGCTCCACGATGCTGAAGTTCGGCATCGTTTTGCCCGGCACGCCTTCGATCTCGCCTTTGGACCAGTCTTTGATCAGACCCATCGGCTGCGAAATTTCGCCGACCGAGTCGTGGCCGAGAGGCGCGGTGACCAGATCTTTGTAAACGCCCGGCAGATGCGTTTTCGCCATCTCGGAGAACACTTCCGAAAGGCGGCGATAGATGTCCCAGTCCGAGCGCGATTCCCACAGCGGATTGACCGCCGGGTTGAACGGATGCACGAACGGATGCATGTCGGTCGAGCTGAGGTCCGTTTTTTCGTACCAGGTCGCGGCCGGCAGCACGATGTCGGCAAACAGCGGAGTCGTCGTCATGCGGAAATCGAGCGCGACCATCAGATCAAGCTTGCCTTCCACGTCTTCGCGCCATACGATTTCTTCCGGCTTGTCTTCTTCGTTCGGCTTCGCCAGCAGCGCGTCGGATGCGCCGAGCAGATGCTTCATGAAGTATTCCTGACCTTTCGCGGAACTGGAGATCAGGTTGGAACGCCAGATGAACAGCGAGCGCGGGAAGTTTTCCGGCGCGCCCGGATCTTCGACGGCGAATTTGGTTTTGCCGCTGCGGACTTCGTCCACCGCGTGTTTCACGATTTCTTCGTTGGACTTTTTGCCTTCGCGCGCCGCTTCTTCGGCGAACATCAGGCTGTTTTTGTTGAACTGCGGATACGACGGCAGCCAGCCCAGACGAGCGGCGAGCACGTTGTAATCGGCCGGATGGCTGTACGTTACGTCTCCGCCGGTCGGAGATTTGAGCGATTCGGTGCTGCTTTCTTCGTAACGCCATTGATCGGTCGCGAAGTAGAAGAACGATGTCGCGTTTTGCAGTCGGGCAGGCCCTTGCCAGTCTTTGGCGAACGCCAGCGTCGACCAGCCTTCGATCGGACGGCATTTTTCCTGACCGACGTAATGCGCCCAGCCGCCGCCGTTGACGCCTTGCGAAGCCGTCAGCACGACGAGGTTCAAGATCGAACGGTAGATCGTGTCGCTGTTGAACCAGTGGTTGATGCCCGCGCCCATGATGATCATCGAACGGCCGCCGCTGTCGAGCGAGTTCTGCGCGAATTCGCGGGCAATCTGCGTGACGACGGAGGCTTTGACGCTGGTTACTTTTTCCTGCCAAGCCGGCGTGTAGAACGATTCCGCATCGTCGTAGCCCGACGCATTATATGGGCTTTCGATCCGCGCGACGCCGTATTGGCTCATCATCAAGTCGTAGACGGTGGCGGTGTAACGTTCCGTGCCGTCGGCGAGCGTGATTTTTTTGGCCGGAATGACGCGTTTGAACGTGCCGTTACCCGCATTGTCGAAGAATGGGAACGCGATTTCGAGCCATTCGCCGCCGTGGTTCTCCACGGACATGGCCGGTTCCACCTTCGTGCCGTCTTCGCGTTCGAGGATCAGGTTCCACTTCTTGCCCTGTTCCCAACGTTGGCCGAGCGTACCGTTCGGAACGAGCATCTCGTCCGAAGCTTCGTCGTAAATGACCGGTTTCCAATCCGCGTGTTCTCCGGCTTCCGCTGAGCCCAGATCGCTCGAACGCAGGAAACGTCCGCCTTTCCATACGTCTTCGTGCGGATCGAGCAGGATCAGGAACGGCATGTCCGTGTACTGCTTCGCGTAGTCGATGAACATCGGTTCCTGGCGCTTTTGGTAAAACTCGTCCAGGATGACGTGCGTCATGGCTTGCGCCAACGCGGCGTCGGTACCGGGATGCGGAGCCAGCCAGTTGTCGGCGAACTTGACGTTTTCGGCCAAGTCCGGCGCGACGGAAACGACTTTCGTTCCTTTGTAGCGGACTTCCGTCATGAAGTGGGCGTCCGGCGTGCGCGTCAACGGCACGTTCGAACCCCACATCATCAGGTAACTGGAGTTGTACCAGTCCGACGATTCCGGCACGTCCGTCTGCTCGCCCCAAATTTGCGGCGAAGCCGGCGGAAGGTCGGCGTACCAGTCGTAAAAGCTCAGCATTTCGCCGCCGAGCAGCGAGATGAAGCGCGCGCCGGACGCGTAGCTGACCATCGACATGGCCGGGATCGGCGTGAAGCCCGCGATCCGGTCCGGTCCGTATTTGCGAATCGTATAGATCAGCTGCGCGGAAATCAATTGAAGCGCGTCGTCCCAATTCACGCGGATATGGCCGCCTTTGCCGCGGGCTTTTTTGTATTCCATCGATTTGGCCGGATTTTCGACGATGCTGGCCCAAGCTTTGATCGGGTCTTGATGCTCGCGCAAAGCGGCTTCCCACATCCGGAAAAGCTTGCCGCGCATATACGGGTATTTCACGCGCAGCGGGCTGTATTCGTACCAGGAGAACGTCGCGCCGCGAGGACAGCCGCGCGGTTCGAATTCCGGCATGTCGGCTCCGCAGGACGGATAATCGATCTGCTGGTTCTCCCAAGTGATGATGCCGTTTTTCACGAATACTTTCCAACTGCACGATCCTGTACAGTTTACGCCGTGCGTCGTGCGCACGACTTTATCGTGGGACCACCGCTGGCGGTAGACGTTTTCCCATTCCCTGTTCTTTTCTTCGAGGATCGACCAACTATCGGAATAGCTTTCGACCGGTTTGAAAAAGTTGAGTCCGAATTTTCTTTTCGTCGGATTCTTCATCGGATGATCCACACTCCTTTTCGGTTACTTTTCATTATGAAAGACCGGGAGTCGGCATCCCATTAGGGAATGTCCTATTGCGCGGGGGGAAAACCCTAAACGCATTGAAAAAGGGGATTTTAGTTGAGGGCGTGCTGAATGGCGCTGCGGGAGAAATTCGTTTCGGTCGCGTGTTGCATTTGGGAAGCTGGATTGGATTTTATAAAGGAAGCTTCCCAAATACAAAGGCGATCGCTAGCGCTCCTACACTGAATTTCTCCCTCCGCTTGGCTCGCTGGGTTATGGATTTGATGCTAAATGTTGGGAAATCGGCTTCTGCGCAATTGTTTTTGAGTTCGAGACTGCCTTTTATTCATGCAAAACAGGGCGTGTACGCGACTGCTGAATGCATGCAAAGATGCATTTCAACGAATTTGCGTACACGCCCTGATTTAGGCGTCGGATTTGCTTTATCGATGTCAACACGCGACCTAAAGCCTTTCGAAGAAAGGCACAACGCGTCGAGAAAGTCTAGCGTAACTGGAAGCGAGAAGACGGAGAGAGAAATTCAGTGAAGTACAGGCTTTTTGAAGAAAAGCCTCTTCGGAAGCATAAGCTAATAGTGATCGCCTTTGAAATCGGGAAAATTCCGCTGAAAATTTAATCTCTTTTCCCGATTTCAACACGCGACCTAAAGCATTTCGAAGAAAGGCACTTCGGAAGCATACGCTGGCAATTTTTCTTGCAGTCTTCTCGCTTCCCGCGCCTACGTGACTTTCTGTAAAGCCTTTCAACGCTCTTGCTTTCACGTCGACTCCGAACGTTCCATGTTTCGGAAAAATTCGATCTTGTAGTCGATTTTGTCGAGGGAGTCTTGGAGTTCTTTCATTTGTTCGACGACTTTTTCGCGGTAGGTTTCCATGAATTCGCGTCTTGCGGTGGCGCTGGAGGCTTGGCCGTTTTTGGGGATATTGAACAGCTTGATGTCTTGGACGCTCAACCCCAATTTGCGGAAATAGGTGATGACCTGAAACCAGGCGATATCGGACGCGGAGTAGATGCGGTATCCGTTTGGATCGCGCCGGATGCCGTCGATCAGTCCTTCTTGCTCGTAAAAGCGCAGCGTGTGAATGCTGAGACCCGTCTCTGCTGCGGCTTGTTTGCTCGAAAATGTGGTTTCCATGCCCGCATCATATCATGAAAAATTGATGCTTGCTATAGAGTTCACTCTATAGTTTAGGCTGTTCATGCGGCAATCGAAATCAACTCATTTGGAGGCGGGATATCATGAAAGTATTTGTTACGGGAGCGACGGGATTCATCGGAACGGCGGTCGTGCGGGAATTGTTGGAGGCCGGACACGAGGTTGTGGGATTGGCTCGTTCGGGCAAAGGCGAAGAAGCGTTGAAAGCGGCAGGTGCGGACGTATGGTTAGGTTCGCTTGAAGATCTGGACGGATTGCGACGCGGAGCGGAGCAGGCGGACGGCGTGATCCACTTGGCGTATATTCACGATTTTTCGGACCGGGCGGCCGCGGAGGAAGCGGACCGTCAAGCGACCGAAGCGATCGGGGAGGCGCTGGCGGGAACCGGAAAGCCTGTCGTGCTCACGTCCGGGACGTTGATGCTGCCGCAGGATCGGATCGGCACGGAGGATGAACGGCCTGTCGGCAGCGGACGTTATGCCGAGACGGGCGTGGATCGGCTGACGGAGCGCGGAATCCGGGCTTCGGTCGTTCGGCTCTCCCCTACTGTCCACGGCGAGCATGATTACGGGTTCGTCCGGGCGTTGGTAGGGATCGCTCGCGAAAAAGGGTTTTCCGCTTATGTCGAAGACGGCTCCAATCATTGGCCGGCCGTTCATCGTTCGGACGCGGCGCGTCTGTTCCGGCTGGCGTTGGAATCGGCTCCGGCAGGAACCCGCTTGCACGGCGTGGCTGAGCAAGGCGTGTTGTTCCGTTCGATCGCGGAGGTCATCGGGCGTCACCTGAATCTTCCTGTTCAATCGATCCCGGCAGCGGACGCTCCCGCGCATTTCGGCTGGTTGAATTTTGCGGCATCGGCCAATTGCGAAGTTTCCAGCGACCGAACACAGCATTTGCTGAACTGGAAGCCTGAGCATCCGGAGCTGCTGGAAGATCTCGAAGCAGGTTACTATTTCCGCGATTGAGAATAGCTCAAGCACGGGTGTCTAAAATGAAAGCGGTCGTTCGTTCAAGGGTTTTTCCTTGCGAACGGCCGCTTTTTTATTCAGGCTGCTCATCTTCTCAAATCCGAAGGCGATTTATCGAAATAAGCATGAAAATGCGTATAAAAGTAACCCAGATTGGAGTAGCCGACCGAATGCGCGATGCTGGCGATTTTGTCGTCGGTCGACAAGATCCGCTCGCGCGCTTTCAACATCCGGTAAGCCATCACGTATTCCGAGAATTTCATTTTGGTTTCTTTCAAAAAAATCTGGCCCAGATACGTTCCGTTCATGCGAAACTGCTCGGCGACCATTTTGAGCGTGATATTTTGCTCGTATTCGGTTTTGACCGTCAGCAAAATATGATTCGTGAGTTTGGACAGGCTATCGTAACGCACGCCCAGCACGGGGTCCAGATTGACGTCGCTCGTCCCTTCAAGCGTTCCGTGCAGATCTTCGACGATAATTTTTTCCACGACTTCTTGCAGTTTGGAGCGATTGACCGGCTTAAGCAGATAGTCTTTCACGCCGCAGCGGATCGCTTCCCTGGCGTACTCAAACTCGTTGTATCCGCTCATGATGATGTATTTTGTGGGCAAACCCAGTCCGTTCAGCTTGCTGATCGCCTCGTATCCGCGGTCTTTGCCGATGCAGATATCAAAGATCGCGATGTCCGGGTAAATGGCGACGGCTTTCGAGATCGCGTCGTCTGCCGTTTCGCTGGTCTCGATGCAGCCGAATCCGTACTTTTCCCAGTCCAGCGTTCGCTTCATGCCTTCCAAAATTTGCGGTTCGTCATCCACAATCAGAAGTTTGTACATGGATCGCAGCTCCCTTCGGAATCGTCACGGATACTTTCACGCCTGCTTCTTCATTATTCTCGACATGCAGCGCAAATCCTTCTCCATAGAAAAAATGCAGCCGAGTGCTTACGTTATGCAGCCCGATGCTGGTTACGGGAGCGTCGTCTTTGCGCGATAAGGTGCTGCGGATATGCTCGAGGCGTTCTTCCGCGATCCATTTTCCGTTATCCGCGATCTCCAGATGAAAATGCGTCTCCGACTCCCAACCGTTGACCATAAGCAGGTTGAAGGCATTGCTCGAATTGAATCCATGCACGAAAAAGTTCTCGGCGAGCGGCTGCATCCAGAACTTCACCGTAGGCAGCGCCGACAGCGTCTCGTCCACATTGAATTGATAATAAAAGCGATCCGGGTATTTGAACTCCATGATTTTCAGATACTCACGCAGCAACGAAAGTTCTTTGCCGATCGTGATAATATTTTCGTGTTTCACCATATCCCGATACAACGCGCCGAGTGTCGCAATTGCGTCCGAAGTTTCCATATCGCGATTGACCAGAGCTTTGGAGCGGATCGCTTCCAGCGTATTGTAAAGGAAATGAGGATTAATCTGATTTTGTAGCGCTTTCATTTCTGTCTCCTGCTGCTTGAGCTTTAACAAATATTCCGTGCGGATATGTGTGTCCAACTGCCTCACCATATCTTCAAGTTCTTTGGCGATCATCCCGTATTCGTTGCGTCGGTATCGGGCCGGAGTCTCCGGGGTGAAATCCGCTGTTTTGACCCGCCCGATCGATTGGATAATATGATGAAGAAAGCGCGCATCATCCCTAAGATTATACACAATGAGCGTCAGCACGCTGATCATCGCCGACAATACAATCAGGAAAACGGATAAAAGCGTTCCCCAGCGTTCGCGAATCATCGTATTCAGATCGACCCAACTGACGAAACTATACTCAAATTTGGCTGAGGTAAAAGTCGTGAAAAAGACTCCGTTCAGACCTCCGGCAGACAAATATCCTTGGGCCCGTCCGTCTGCCAATGCGCGTGCAACCAGTTCGTTGTTTTCTTCCTCGGCTGAAAAGTCGGGATAAACATCTCCGTTCATTCCAATCAGCGCCGCGCGACTGATCCCTTCATTAATCGAACTGCCAAATACCCGATCGCTGCCCACGACAAAACGCAGTTCCCCCAGCTTGCGCGAAATTTCATTGGGATCCGACAAATTTTCTTGATATATAAAACCCCGATCGATCGAGCTGCGGAACATTTCGTCGTCTTCAGGCACCTGGAATTTGAAGCGGGTATTGCCGTTTTTGTCGAAGCGAAGCACGTTGCCTTTTCCCGCGGTCTGCAGACTGACTTGAATGATATCCCCCTGCCCTCCGCCGTATAAAAAAGACTCCACGTCGTCCGGAAAAGAAATCATCGGCTGATCGACGCGGCTGGCTTCAAGTCTCGCGGAAAAGTATTGTTCAGCACTGCTGCCTAAAAAATACCGAACATCGGCCATCAACCCGCTGTTCAAATAGACGCGCTGCATGTAAGCTTCGATCCGATCGGCATTATGCTGCAGCGTATTCTCGACTCCGGCAAAGGTGCTTGCGGCTTGATTCCGGGCATTATCGACCCATTGAACGAATAGGATGGCGCAGGTAAGCAAGCCTATGGCCATTCCGATGGATACGACGAAGATCGCATACGCCATAAATTTGCTTCGATAAATCTTGATTTGCAAAAAGGACAAGGCAGGCGCCTCCTTTGCCATATTTCTTATTGTAGCACTTGATGCGGAAAGGATGTGCAGCAGAAAAACCCGAACGGAGATTGGATTCCGTTTGGGTTCTGCTGATGGGAAAATCCTGTTTGTTGGGGAAGCTTGAGGGCTGCGGGAGAAATTCGTTCAAGACGCTGTTTCACTCGGAAAATGGATTGGATTTAAATAAGGAGTTTTCCGAGTTCAAAGGCGTCTTTCACTGAATTTCTCCCTCCGCTCTCGCTTCGCTCACATTAAAGATTTTTACATACGCTTCACTTATTTTTTATTTAAAATAAGCTTCGATTTGTTCTTGGGCGGCTTGGACGATGGTGTCCATGCCGGCGGCTTTCATTTCGGCTTCGACCTTAGGCACGATGACGGCCGGGTCGGAGGCGCCGGTGATCAGTTCGGATTTGTATTTGTCCCACACGGCTTTGGTGTTGGCGACTTCGGTGGTCAGGTTGCTGATGTCCAGCGCAAAGCCCAATGTAGACGAAGGAGTAGCTTCTTCGTTCAGTTTGCGAACCTGCTCCCATTGGTCTTCGGGTGCGCCTTTGGTCACGGCCAAGTTGAAGAACGTGCCTTGGGTGTAAGCGGCGAGCGGCCAAGTGTCGCTGACGCGTTCGATGACTTTTTCGCCGTCCACGCTGTTGTAATCGACGCCGAGTTCGCCGAACGCCAGCATGTTGCGCAGCTTCGGATCGGTGTTGACGAGTTCCAGATACTTCAACGCTTCGTTTTTGTATTTGGAGTTCGCGGAGATCGCGTTCAGCGAGCCTTGGATCGTGCTGGTGGTGTACAGAGGACCAAAGACTTGTACCATATCGTACTTTTCGACGCCTTCGTTGATCTGGTAGTTGGCTTCCGCGCCCGGGAAGGCTTGGGCGCTGAAGAACGGACGCGCTTTTTCCGCTTCGCCCCTCGTCGGCGCGTCAGGGTTGATGATGCCGTCTTGGTACCATTGGTGCAGCAGCGTCAAGTTTTCCATCATGTCCGGTTGGTTAAGCGTGAACACGACTTTGCGGGATTCGTCGTCGACTTTTACGCCGAGCGGCTGGAGTCCCAGCGTAAGATCGTCGTAGCCGTTGAACAAGCCCGGGAATCCGTCGCCCTGCGTCAAAGACAGCGGATAGTAGCTTTTGCCTTCGCCCGCTTTCATGTCGCGGAACGGCTTGTCGAGGTCGCCGAGCGTCTTGACGCTGTTCAGGTCGATGCCGTATTTTTGCACGTAAGTATCGTCGAAGATCCAGTATTGGGTCAGCGAGGAGTCTTTATAAGTAGGAACCGAGTAAATTTTGCCGCCGATCTTGGCTCCGTCCCAGACCGTTTCCGGGATGAACTTGTACAGTTCCGGCGATTCGCTTTGCACCAGGTCGGTCAGATCGGCGAACGCGCCCATCGACACCTGCTGGTTGTACTTGCCGCTGTTGGTGAACATGATGTCGAACGGTTCGCCGGTGTTGACGATCGTGTTGATTTTGGTATCCCAATCGGCCCAGCTGGCGACGCGGATATCGATCTTGACGCCGATCTTTTCGGCCGTGTACTCGTTCATGGCCGCGACGGCTTTGTCGAAGTTGCTCGGAACCTGACCGCCGATCGTCCACCAGACCAAAGTCGGCACTTCGCCGGAGTCCGCGGAACCGCTATCCGTTTGCCCCGAGGAATCGGTCGTACCGCTGGTGCTGGAACCTCCTCCGCTGCATGCAGCGAGCACAGACATCAGCAGCATGACCGTGCAGAACGTGGAAAAGAATTTGCCTCTTTTTTTCATGAATCGTACCCCCTCTTTTCGGTTTGGTAGGCTTGCTCTATGCGTCGATGACCGGAAACGCCTGAACCGACAGCTTCCGGGGTCACCCTTTGATCGAACCCACTGTCAATCCGGCGATAAAGTAACGCTGGAAGAAGGGGTAAGCGAACGCCACGGGCACGACGATCAGGATCGCCACGGCCATGCGCGCGGTTTCTTTCGGCATGCTGGCGACCAGCGTCGCGTAGCTGACCCCCATGCTGGAAGCGTTTCTCGCCAAAGCGTCCACGTTACTCATCAGATTGTTCAGCAGCGCTTGCAGCGAGTACAAATCCTGATCGTTGATGTACAGCATGGACTGGAACCAGTCGTTCCAATAGCCGAAGCAAAGGAACAACCCGATCGTGGCCAGCACCGGCAGCGAGATCGGCATGATGATCGAGAAGAAAATGCGCAATTGGCTCGCCCCGTCGATCTCCGCCGATTCGACGATCCCGTCGGGAATGGTGCTGCGGAAAAACGTTTTGCAAATGATGACGTTGAACGACGATACCGCAAGCGGCAAGATCAGCGCCCAGATCGTGTCTTTCAACCCGAGCAGATTGGCGTTGATAAAGTAACTCGATACCAGGCCGCCGTTGAACACCATCGGAATGAACACGACCCAGGTCAGGAAACTTTTCAGCTTGTAATTGGGCTGCGCCAGCACGTACCCCATCGAAGCGGTCAGCAGAACGCCGAGCACGGTGCCGATTACGGTGACCAATACCGAGACGCCGAAAGCCCGCAAAATGACCGTTCCCTGCTGAATGATAAACTCGTACGCTTCCACGGAGAACACGGTCGGAAACATATGGTAACCCGTCTCCCGGATCGAATCTTCGCTGGAAAACGAAATGGATACAATGACCAGAATCGGAACGACGCACACGAGCGCAAGGAGGATAAAGACCAGATGGAATAGGACATTCATGCCTTTTCCGATTCGGTTGTACCGGTCGAGCCCGCTCGTCGCTTCACTTTTCGCTGCCATAGACTCGCCTCCTTTACATCATCGCGCTTTCGGAATCGATACGGCGAACGATCCAGTTGGCGAACAAAATCGTGATACAGCCCATGACCGATTGAACGAAAGCCGCTGCGGACGCCATGCCCACGGTCGCCGTTTTCAGCTGCTTATACACCAATACGTCGAGGGTCGTGGTGACGTTGAACAAGGAATTGGAGTCTCGCGGAACCTGGTAGAATAGACCGAAGTCCGTGTAAAAAATACGCCCGACCGCCAAAATGAACATCATGACGATCACCAGCTTCATCATCGGCAGCGTGATATACTTCGTCTGCTGCCAGATGGAGGCTCCGTCGATGACGGCCGCTTCGTAGTACGTGCTGTCGATACCTGTTATGGTCGCCAAATACACGACCATGCCGTAGCCGATCCCTTTCCACACGTTCATGAAGATCAGGAAATACGGCCAATACTTCGGTTCCATGTACCAATTTACCGACTCGGTGCCGATCCCGTTCAACATCTGGTTCGCGATCCCTTTGTCGAAGCTCAGGAACGCCCAGATCACGGCGGAAACCACGACCCAAGACAGGAAATACGGCAAAAACATCATCGTTTGATACACTTTGCCCGCCCTGCTGTTGTGCAGGCGTCCGATCATCAGAGCCAGCGTGACCGGGATCAGAATGCCGAGCAGGATGAAAATGATGTTGTAGCCCAGCGTGTTGCGGATGGTGATCCACGCATCGTTGGATTTGAACAGGAACTCGAAGTTTTTCCATCCCGACCAAGGGCTGTTGAATACGTTGCTCAGAAAGCCGCCGGAGATTTTGAAGTCTTTGAACGCGATGATCACGCCGAACATGGGCAGGAAGCAGAAAAGTATGTACCAGATCGTAGTGGGCAGTGCGAGTAAGGTAAGTTCGGTATCCTGCTTGCGCCAACGCGGCCGCTTTTGTTTTTCTTTTTTCATGTTCACCCCGTCCCCCGTGTAGTGGATTTGATGTGGCTGTATTCAGGATATAAGAAAACGCTTACATTTTAATAGAGCAGAAACGTTAGACTTCAGTCGGGAAACGTTAGATCAAAGGGAGAAAAATTCGACCTTTGATCTAACGTCGGGGAATTGCCTTGAAGTCCTGTTTGCGGGGGGCACTCGTCCGTGAAGGACTTGAAAGCAATTCGACGTTGGCAAGGTCTCATTTTTGGGGAAGGGAGTAAAAAGAAAAAGCTCTGGTTTCTCAAAGTACGATCAAAAGGAGTGCTTGAGAGAATGGCAAAGAAATAAATGCGGATATACAGTTATTTTCAGCAGATACGTACAAGAAAAGAAATAGATACGATTATACAGTTATTTGAACAATAATAGAGTGAAAAGAAGAAAATGAGATGAAATAGATGGATATATGCATTTATTGGCTCGATGAAGTTGAAAAAGAAGAAATTAAATGGATATTCGCATTTATTTTGCAGAGAGCATTTTTGAACTGTGGGAGGACGTTTGGATCATCGGATGATGCAGAGATTGCGCAGGACTGTGGATCATCATATATCAGCTTTGAAGGGGCAGAAAAGGAAAGGATAAGTTTGTTGAATTTGATAGAAAATAAAAAAACGTCCCGAGGTCGTTAAGATGGGCTTCGGGACGTTATTCAAGAAGATCGGCGTCCCGTGAGGAGCAGCAGGACGAAAGATACGGCGACGATCGCGATGGTCCAAGCCCAGGCTAAGGACAAATGGCCGGAGTCTACGGCGACGTAGATCGCGGTCGGAACGGTCTGGGTTCGGCCGGGGATATTGCCGGCGATCATGAGCGTGGCGCCGAATTCGCCCAGGCTTCGGGCGAAGCCGAGAACATAGGCGGTTTTTAGAGACGGCGCGATCAGCGGCAGCGTGATATGCCGGAAGACCTGCCATTCGTTAGCCCCGATCGAGCGGCCGGCGTCTTCGAGGTCTCGGTCGACGGCTTCGAATCCGGTTACGGTCGTTCGATAGACCAGCGGGAAAGCGACGACCACGGCTGCGATAACGGCGGCCTGCCAAGAGAAGATCACTGTTGAATGAAAAATCTTTTCGATCAATCCGCCAAGCCATCCCCGACGTCCGAGCAGGATCAGCAGCAGGAAACCGACCACCGTCGGCGGCAGCACGAGCGGAAGCATGAAGATCGTCTCCAGCACCGTTTTGCCTCGAAAAGTCTCGCGACGGGACATGTACCAGGCTACCGTCGTTCCGAGTAGTATGGCGATGACGCTCGCCAGCAGCGCGACTTGGAGCGAAAGGCGGATCGGCGACCAATATTCGCTCCAGCCGATGTCCGCAAAAGTCATCACTGTGCGACGGAGAAGCCGTAGCCAGTCAAGACATTGAGCGCTTCCGGCGTTTGCAGATAGTCATAGAAAGCTTGTGCCGCTTCTTGGTGCTCTGTTGCTTTTACGACACCGATTGGGTAGTTGATAGGCGAGTAGCTGCCCGCTTCAACATCGAAAGAGACTTTGACTTGATCCGAAGTCATGGCATCCGTTTTGTAGACGAAGCCTGCATCCGCATTGCCTGTTTCCGTATATTGAAGCACTTGGCGCACGTCTTTGCCTTGAACCATTTTATCTTGCAGGGAATCCCACAGTCCGGCATTGGTCAGCGCTTCTTGCGCGTATTTGCCGGCAGGAACGCTGTCCGGAATGCCGATCGCGACATGCTTGACGCTATCGACAGTCAGATCCTCGATCTTCGTTACGGCAGATTCTGCGTCTTTCGGTACTACGACAACGAGCGTATTGGTTAACCAGTCCTTTTCTTGACCGTCTTCGATCAGGCCTCCGTCCAGCAGCGCCTGCATGTTTTTGGTCGAAGCGGACAAGAACAAATCAGCGGGTGCGCCTTGCTCGATTTGCTGTTGAAGTGCACCCGAAGCACCGAAGTTGAATTCCAGCTTTACATGGGGATGGGCAGCTTCGTATGTTTTTTGAATATCATTCAAGGCATCCGTCAAGCTGGCCGCAGCCGAGATCGTCAACGTAACAGGTTCGGTTGTCGGCGCGGCGGTATCGTTACCGCTTGCTTCATCCGTACTTTCTGTTTGTTGGCCGGCGGCCTGAGCTGCGGTTGGCTCAGCAGGTTTTGCTCCGCAAGCCGAGAGGATCAGCAGCAGCGCAAGCATAGGTAACAGGAAGATATTGAACTTTCTTTTGTTCATGGTTCGCGTTCTCCTTTTCGATTACTCCAAATTTACAATACACAAACTTGCCTGTTCAGTCTACGCCCGGACAATCGAAAAAGCGATTCGGGAACCCCCCTTTTATCCAGTAAGGATTGCTTGAGAATTGGCGAGTGTCGAGTTGTTCTCGTTAATCGCAGACGTGAAAAAAAGGCAATCTCCTTACAACCCGCTTAAGGGAGTTAGGGTAGCCTTTTCGATATCCATATCAAGAAGCAGACTCGCACTTTTCCGCTTTTTCCATAAGTGCCGGAAGTCCTTCGAGCAGCTTTGCCGCGGCATCCCGACCCCCTGCCACGCAGTCGGGAATGCCTACGCCGTTATACCCGGCACCGCATAGCAACACGCCCGGCAGCGAATTTTCCAGACCGGAACGTACCTCGTTCAACATCTCGACATGTCCTACCGGATATTGAGGCATCGCGGACAGGCAGCGGCTGACTTCGGCCCATTGCGGTACGGTATCCAGCCCCGTCAATTCGCGCAGATCGCGCTTGGCCGCTTCGATCAATTCGCGATCTTCCATGCTTGTCCACTGTTGGGCGCCGGAACGGCCGATATACGTTCGAAGCAGCGTCTGTCCTTCAGGAGCGACATGCTGCCACTTGGTCGAAGACCAGGTGCACGCCGTAATCAGCCGGCCTTCTTTTCTGGGCACGAGGAAGCCGGAACGCTCGAACGAAATATTCAGATCCGCAGTCCGATAGGCCAACGCGATGTTCGCCACCGATACATAGTCGATCTCCGATAACCGCTGCGCGGCAGGCACTTCTTCGTTAAGTAATCGGGCCGCTTCAAATGCAGGCAAAGCGCAGATCACGCCGTCAGCTTTTAAACATTGACCGCTATCCAGAGTTACTTCATAACCATGCAGATCCTTTTTAATGAAAGAAGCAGCCCGAGCTCCCGTAATCACCTGAACGCCCGAGTCGCGCAGATGCTGTTCCAGACGCGCCACCAATGCCGACAATCCGCCTTGATAGGATAAAAACATGCTTTTGGACAACTTGCCGGAAAGAGCGGGTGCGCGTCCTGTTTTGCCAGGAATCGAAGATGGACTTCCAGTACCGGACGGCCCTTGATTCGACTTCGAATCTGGAGCCGGATTCCCTTTCGGACGTCCGCCGCCGCGCGCCATCCCTTTGATCAAGCTGCCTTCTCGCTCTTCCATCGCTTTGAACTGAGGAAAGGTCGCGTTCAGACTAAGCGAGCGCGTATCTCCGGCGTAAATTCCGGCCAGAAGCGGCTCGGTGATCCGTTCCAACACTTCTTTTCCCAGACGGCGCTCGATAAAATCACCCAGCGCTTCATCCCCTTTTCCCTGTTTCTTGGGCAAGACGAGATCAAGCGCGGCACGCAGTTTGCCCATCGGCGAGATCAGTCCGGTTCGGATAAACGGAGACAACTTGGTCGGGATACCCAGAATGAAGCCCATAGGCATCGGATGCATTTTCCCTTTGTGCAGGATATAGCTGGTTTTCGCATTCGGATTGGTAGGAACCAATTCGCCTGTAAGACCCAACTCTGCGGTTAAATCCAGAATGGCCGTTTTGCGTGCGATGAAAGAATCCGGTCCTTTTTCGATCAGACAGCCCTCCCGATTTTCCGTACGCAGTCGACCGCCGAGCTGTTCACTTTCCTCGACGATCGTGATTTCGAGCGAAATCCCTTGCTCCTTGGCTTGTTTGGCTAAGTAGAAAGCGGAAGCAAGCCCGCTGATCCCGCCTCCGAGTACAAGGATTCGCTGCGGAGTTGAACATGGCCCTGTTTTCTGGTTCGTTGCTGTCATGATTGTGGTTCTCCTCTCAACGCTATCGGAATATACGTGCAGCTCGGATCGCTTTCCAAAAAATCGCTAGTGACGGCAAATGCACGTGCACGCGAGCCGCCGCATAATTGCTTGAATTCGCATGCGCCGCATTTGCCTTTTAATCGATTCTTGTCGCGCAGGCTTCTCATAACGGGAGAGTCGCGGTAAATGTCCTCCAGCGCCTCTTCCCTAACATTTCCGCATTTTACGGGCAAAAATCCGCTGGGATAGACGTCTCCGATGTGGCTGATAAACAAGAAACCGTCGCCGTCATTCACTCCTTTAGGAGCGCGTCCGAGTACGTCGGCGCGTTTGAAGTCCCTTTTTGAACCCGAAACCGCATTGACCCTGTTCATCGAAAAAGAACTTCCGGGCTTTGAAATGCCAACTCCGTCAGACCTTTCTGCGCTTGGATTCGATTGGGCACGCTTCGCGGATAACTGCACGGCCACCCGGCGATAATGCGGCGCTTCGGTGGCTTTGACGCCGTACGGCATCCGCTGTCCTACCTCATACAACCATTCCATCACTTTTTCGTGTTCTTCGGCGCTGATCATGTCTTTTTGGGCGGCACGACCGGTCGGGATCAGGAAAAAAAGGCTCCAGAGCACAACGCCTATCTCTTTGACTTTTTCCGAAATAGCCTCCAGATCATGCAAGTTATAACGGGACACCGTCGTGTTGACCTGAATCGGAATTCCCATTTCCTTCAAATAACCAATACCGCGCATCGTCGTATCGAAAGATCCTGCCGTACCTCGAAAGTGATCGTGAATTTCGGCACAAGAACCGTCAAGACTGAACGCCCAACGCGAGAGTCCGACTTCTTTCGCTTTTTCGACAGAACTTCGGGTCACGCGCGGCGTGGCACTTGGAGTCATGGATACGGACAAACCTTTTTCCTGGATCGCATAGCGGGCAAGTTCGAACAAATCGGAACGCATCAGCGGATCGCCGCCCGTGAAGACCAATAACGGACGATTCATCAGGGCGATTCGATCAATCAGCGCGCGGCCTTCTTCATGCGAGAGTTGATCGGGATCGGCCCGGTATTGAGCTTCCGCCCGACAATGCAGACATTTGAGCGCGCAGGCTCGGGTCACTTCCCAGATCACGATAAAAGGATCAACGGCGTAATCGCGCGGGGCCGGCATATTCATGGGGCAAGACTCCTTTACAGATAGACGATCAATACGAAAACATACAACATCACGGCAAAAACAAGTTCGGCGATTCCCGTTTGTTTGACCTTCAGCTTACGCTTGGGCAGCACGATCGCGCGCGCCAGCAGAATCGTGAACGGAATCGCGAGCGGGAGGCTTAACCAAGCTGCAAAAGGAATCAACAACACATGGTAAGCGATCGACAGACGGTAATAGCGCGGGTTCTTTTTCTCGCGAATAATCGTTTTGACATAAAGCGCGGTACCGATGAAATACAAACCCGACATTACAAACAGCAGTGTGGTCTTCGTCCAATCTGCTTCATGTCCCGCCGACACGTACACGACCGGATAAATAAAGGAGCAAAACAACAGGATCGCCACGATATCATTGAGCAGCGCGCGTTCATTTTTGGATTTGGCGTAATAGGCGGGGATCGCGAACGTAAGCAGCAGCAGTACGCCATAGCCAATCAACTCGGGTTCGGATAGCACGACAATGATCGTAAGCGGAATCAAGATCAGACCGTACACCAGCGACGGCTTCAGGTAACGATCCTTCTTCCCTGTTTTGATCCATTGGAGCACAGGAAAGCTGAACAAATACATGGACAGCCAACACAGAAACAACGGAAGATGCAACAATGTGGCTCCGGCAACGGACATCCCAAGCAAAAACGGAAGCATCAACATGGCCCATGCGCCGTGCTGATTCGGAATATAGCGGTTCATGGCATTATCCTCCTTACGGGTTTATTGTATAAAACGTTACCGAAGGCGACCAATCAGGGACTTCCCTGTTTCGCTCCGGGAAATGCCTAACCGAACCGCCGCGCGCGTCTGCGCATGCTATACTGGACGCGTCGAAACGAGAAAAAGATTCGGAAAGGTGGAGTTAGTTATGGGAGGACCTGCACTGCGTCAACATCATGCCCATCATGCCATTCATGAAGGAGCGCTCAGCGGCGCGATCGATAAAACGGAAGAACTCGAAATTCTGATTCAGGAAGGCAAAAGCGCAGAAGCGCGCCTTGCGGCGGATCAGCTGCTCGGCTATTGGGTCACGCGCGTGCTCAGTCATGCGGATGCCGAAGAAGAAGGTTTTTATGAAGAAATGGCGGGAGAAAATCCGGATCTTCGCCTGGCCGTCGTCAAATTGACGCGGGATCACGATATTTTGCGCATGATCGTGGCCGATATCGTGAACGAGCTGCCCAAAGACGGACCTGCTCCCGACGTGATGCGTTTGTTCTACTCTCTGATTACGATCAACGCTATCCACAGCCGCGAAGAAGAACGTCTGCTGTTCGGGGAGCATTCGGAATGAACCGTTCAGCGTCTGCCGTCTCCGCGGGTCGCAACGATGCTTGTCCGTGCGGCAGCGGATTGAAATACAAAAAATGCTGCGCAACGCGCGACGAACAAGCTCGTGCCGAGGTATCCCGTCAAGCAGCGCTTCAATCGGTACTGCGCGATTTTTTCACGACTCATCCTCGCCCGTCCGAACAAAAGGCGTTATCGGCTTGGAAAAATGAATGGGCTCCTCGCCTTCAAGCCGCTTACGGCGCGGAAAAAACGGACGCCGTAGTCGGAGATACGTTCTTTTTCGGCGAAGCCGTCGATACTTGGAACGCATTCGTGCAGGATCAGTCCGCAAAGGCCGATAACGCAGCGATTGCCGACACGTTAAAAGGCTGGAACGATCCCCAATTTGCGGTATTTCGCATCATGGGCAAGGAATCGCACGTGTTCGGAGCAGCCAAAGCAGCAGGCAGCGATTCCGATCCAGGACTGTCCGTCCGCGCGTCGGAAGTGTTGAGCGGAGATCTGTTCGAGCTGCGCGTGGACGACTCTTTCCGACCTCAACCCGGTATGATCGTGCTCGGATTTTGGCTGCCCGGCATAACGCCGGATGCTCCGAAATTCGCGTTGAACAGCCTTGTGCTGATCGAAGAACCGGACGATGAAGCCGTGCTTCGTCTGGAGCGGCTCAGAAGCGAATGGAACGATCTTCAACTTAATAGCTTTTACCGTTCCCGTATCGCTGACGTATATGAAGCGTTCGGCGAATCGGTAGCTGCGGATCTTTCTCCTGAAGAGCTGCCGGAGTCGATAACCGAAGCGATTCGCAGGCTGGACAACTTCCTGATTCGTCACGACGTGAAGCATGATCGGCTGATGGACATCACTTTCCGATTCCTGAAGCGCAAGCGTCAAACGCCCGATGCGGGAACGGCCGCCGCGGCCGCGATTTCGTTCGGTCTCGCGGAGGGTTGGCTCACGAACGACTGGGATGCGGAACGCCTGACCGAAAAGTTCGGCGCGAAGCCCCAAGACGTCAAGCGTCTCGTCCAAGAAATGGCGGATTTCGAACGCAAAACCGCCGTTTATGAGGAAAAAGAAGAAATCATCGGCTTCCGGATCGGCACGGATCCCATGCCCGACGAATTCCGCCAATGGCGACTCTATATGCATATCAAAGATTTGGATATTCAAGGCGAGGCTGCGCTGCGGCGTCAGATGGACTATTTCTCGGGTATCCCTTACATCCCGGTTTCTGCACAAGAAGAAGCGCAGCTTCGTGCTTATGAAGCTTATATGGCGCGCGATCTTGAATTCCGGACCGAAAAATGGACAGAGGCCCGCCGGCTGCATCCCGACAATGCCGATGTTTTGCTGCTGGCTGCCGAATTCGAACAAGATGCTTCCATGCGCCTCAATCTGCTGGAACGCGCCGAACAGTCGGCTCTTGAATCTTTCGAAGCCGATATCCAACCGCCTTGGCTGCATATGCCCAATCGGCCTTATTTGCGCGCATTGATGCGAAGAGCGCTGCACGATTGGGAAAACGGGCTGCGGGATGAAGCGTTCGAGCGTTTTTATAAGCTGCTGCGTTTGAATCCGGCCGATCATCAAGGCGCCCGCTATCCCGCGCTCTCCGCGTTGATTGCGCGGGGAGATCTCAAAGCGGCCGCCGGGCTGCTGGCGCATTATGCGGAAGGGGCGGGAGACAACGCGATCTATCGTTGGTTCGACTGGGTCATCCAGTACCGGGAAGACCGTTTGGGCGCGGAAGCGGAAAAATTGTACCGGGCTGCGGTCGAAGCCAATCCGTATACGTAAAAATGGGTTCGCGATCGCATGGAAGCCCAGCCTTATCCGCAGTCGGCCGTCATGACGCCGCGTTCGCCGGAGGAAGCGCGGTTCATTTGGACGATGATTCGTCCGGCGCTCTTGAATTAAGAATTCTTGGTTGGGGACGCTGCGGGAAAGACAGATTTCTTAATTCGGTCGCTTGTGGCTTAGTTTTAAAAAAAGAAGTTCCGACGTGCTGTGCCATCGGAACTTCTTTTTTTTGATTAAGATCGTTGAAACTTGTGCTATTTTTGTTGCTAGATGGCGAAGCGAACTTCGTATTCGCAGTGGTCGTCGCCAGAAAAGTTGCGTTTGACTTCGCGTACGCAGGCTTCTTTGCCGGTTACGCGGTGAGGCAAGCTTCCGAAGATAGCGCCTTCGTTTCGTCTTCAAGCATCGGAAGGCCTCACAAAAACAGTCGTCCACGGCGAAAAGCGGCATGGAATTTTCGTCGTTTCGTTTGTGTTATAATGTTTCACGTACCGCCAACTGGCGGAAAAGGAAACGATTATACATTCAAAGCGGGGAAATCCATGAAAATCCATGTACATCTTATCGCGCCTTATGCCTCCATGCTTTCGATCGTCGAGGAGTGCGTCCCGCTGTTCCCGGATTTGCATATCGAGTGTTCGGTCGGCGACTTGGAAAACGGCGTCGAGCTTGCGGTCGCCGCGGAGCGAGCGGGCGCGGACATCATCGTCAGCCGCGGCGGAACCGCCCGTTCGATCAAGCGTTCGGTGACCATTCCCGTGATCGACGTGCAGCTATCGGGCTACGATATGATCCGCTCTCTTCTGCTCGCCAGCAGCCTGAAGGAAAAAACGGCGATCGTCGGGTTCCCCAACGTGACGTCGGGCGCGCAAGCGATCATCGACCTGCTCGATCTTCCGCTGAAAGCTTTTACCGTGACGGAGCCGCGCGAAGTTCCTTCGCTGGTCCTCGATCTCAAAAGCCGCGATTATAAGCAGATTGCCGGAGACGTCATTACGCTGAAAACGGCGAACGAATACGGATTAAAAGGCTTCCTGATTCAATCGGGTCGGGAATCGGTGCGCAGCGCGCTTGAAGATGCGCGGCTCGTGTACGGTTACCTGCATCGCAACGATCAGTTGGTCCGCGTTTTCGAGCGGTTTTTGCAGTCGGCTTATCCCAATCTGGTCGTGGCCGACGAGCGAAACCGGATCGTTTACGCCAGAACCGGCGATTTCGAGCGCAACCCGCTGACGGAAGAACGGATTGCGGCACTCGGCGCCAAGTTGGATCAAGATGCGGCGGGCTTGTCGGAAAAGCTGACGATCGACGGCCAGCATTTGGTTGCCGAAGGCTTTAAGCATCGCATCGACGACAAGGAATATACGCTGTATACGCTGCGGAAAAACGGAAATCCGGGTTCGAGCCATGCGGGCATATCGACTTTTTATCCCGAAGATTCAGGACCGCTGATCGAAGCTTCTTCCGAAATCCGACGGTTGACCGCTCAGCTTCGCTTGCTGTATCGGGAAACTGAGCGCGTATGCTTGTACGGGCCGCAAGGAAGCGGAAAAAACTTCATCGTCGATTGCGTTCATCGGGAACTGTCGCCGAACGGCCAGATGATGACGATCGACCTCAAGCATGCGGATCTGGCCGAGATTTCGAACGCTTCGCTGGATGGCATTGCCACGATCAAGATGCTGCATGCTTCTCAAGCGGAGGAAGAGCTGCTGCGCGACTTTTTCGCAAAGATTGCCGAACGCGGTATTCGTTTGTTTTTGATCGAGAACGCTTCGCCCGACGAACGCCTCCTTTCGATCTTCGACGCCGTCCGATTGGCGATGCCCTCGCTGTCGGAGCGAAAAGAAGATATTCTTCCTTTGGCGCAGGCTTTCTTGTCGGATTGCCATCAAAAGTTGGGAACGAACGCGGTGAAGATTCAGGAAGCGGCCGCGAAACTGTTGGAAAACCGGGATTACGCATACGGGATCGACGGTTTGAGACGCTTGATCAAAGAACTGGCTTTGAACGAAACCGACTATGTGATTCAGGCGGAGACGGTACGAAAAGCGACGACCGAACACAGTCCTCCAAATCGTTGGCAAATGCCTGCAGGCACGTTGAAAGAAATCGAAAAGCAAGTGATCGAAGCGGTCCTCCGCGAAGAAAATCATAATCAGTCCCGAACGGCCGAGCGGCTCGGCATCAATCGGGCAACGTTATGGCGCAAGCTCAAAGAGTGAATTCTTGAGCTTGCTTTTTTTATGCGTAAATATGTTGCATTATTAAACAAATAATAAAAATTAAAATGATTTATCGAAAAAATGTTGCTTTTATAAACAGTTGAGCGTATATTACGACAAGTAAACGCTTCAAAAACATCGAGAGGGGATCAATAAGCATGAAAATCAAAGCAACTTTGGATCGTATTCCCGGAGGCATGATGGTCGTACCGCTGCTTCTTGCAGCATCGGTCAACACCTTCTTTCCCAACATTCTGCGCATCGGCGGATTTACGGAAGCGCTTTTCGTCAATAGTGCAAGCGCTTTAATCGCGCTTTTTCTTTTGATTGCGGGCACGCAAATCAATTTGCGCACGGCCAAAGCTTCGGTAGCCAAAGGCGTTACGCTGCTATCCGTCAAATGGCTGCTCGGCGTCGCCGTCGGGCTGCTCGCTTTCTGGTTGGCCGACAGCAACGGGCTGTTCCTCGGCCTTGCCCCGATCGCGATCATCGGCGCCATGACCAATTCCAACGGAGGCTTGTATATCGCTTTCGCCGGACAGTATGGTAAAGAAGAAGACAAAGCGGCTTATCCGTTCCTTGCTTTGAGCGACGGACCGTTCCTGACGATGGTCGCGCTCTCGATCTTCGGCGCCATGGGTTTTGCCAACGGATTATTTTCGCCGATGTCGTTCGTCGCCGTTCTGCTGCCTTTGGCCGTCGGGATTCTGTTGGGCAACCTGGACAAAGAGATGGGCGATTTCCTATATAAAGGCAGCGATAAGCTGGTTCCGTTTTTCGCTTTCGCGCTCGGCATGGGAATCAACTTCAGCGCGATTATCAAAGGCGGTCTCAGCGGTATCCTGCTCGGAGTCATCACGGTACTGTTGACCGGCGGCGGGCTGTACCTGCTATTCAAGTTCCTCGGCTGGAACCCGATCGTCGGCGCGGCGGAAGGCTCTACGGCAGGCAACGCGGTCGGCACTCCGGCAGCGATCGCCGCGGCGAATGTATCGTTCGCTCCGATCGCGGAATTGGCTACGGTCCAGATCGCGGCAAGCGTCGTGACGACCTCCATCCTGCTGCCGATCTTTATCGGATTCCTCGCCAAGCGCTTGGAAAAAGAAAAAGGCGGACTCGCCAAGTACAATATGTCGGTCAAAGAACGCCGGGAGCTGGAAGCTTCGTCAGTCATTGAAAAATAGAGAAAGAGCCGAGCCATCGCTTAAGGCTCATGGATCGGAAGGAGAAATCAGCATGAAACTTGCCATTATCGCCGACGATTTGACAGGAGCGAACGATAGCGGCGTACAATTGTCGCGTAACGGATTAAAAACGACCGTGCTGTTCGATATGGACGCTGAAGCCGCAAAAGTTTACGAAGCGGTTGCATTCGATACGGACAGCCGCGCCGTAGAGCCGGATCAAGCTTACCAACGCGTGAAAACGGCAGCGGAATTTTTGCTGGAATCCGGCTTCGATACGCTGTTCAAAAAAGTCGATTCCACGATGCGGGGAAATATCGGCGCAGAACTGGATGCTTTTTACGACGCACTGAAACCGGATTTCCTGATGTTCGCGCCCGGCTATCCCAAAAACAACCGAACGGTTCTGGATTCCACGCTGTATCTGAACGGCATTCCGGTCGGAGAAACGGAAATCGCGAAAGATCCGAAAACGCCGGTCACGATTTCGGATTTGACCCGGCTTCTCGGTGCGCAGACTTCCCGGCGGATCGGTACGCTAACCGTAAACGATCTGGAACGGGGAACCCGGCATCTGCTGGAGCGACTGAAGCGTTATGCCGCGGAAGGCGCGGCTTACATCATCGTTGATTCTACCGAAGAGCGACATTTGGAACAGATTCTTACCGGTTTGAAAAACGTGCCGTATCGCTTGGCCTGGGCCGGTTCGGCGGGCCTTGCCAACTATCTGCCTGCTTATCACGGATTATCCGCCGACTCGAACCGTCTCCAAATCAGCGACGAGCCCGGACAAGTTTTGACCGTCGTAGGCAGCGTCAACCGAAATTCCAGAGCGCAGCTTGCGTACTTGCTGGAGCAAAATAACGTGCGTGCCGTTGCTTTCGAATCTTGGAAAGCCGTGGCTTCGAAAAAAGAATGCGAAGACGAGATCCGCCGCGTGTATGACGAAGCGTTAAACGCAGCGCGGCAAGGGCGCGACGTGGCTGTATTTTCGACCGGAGCGCCCGAGCATATCGAACAAGCCTGGAAGGTCGGCGAATCAGCCGGCTTCAGCCGCACCGAAATCAGCAACGAAATCGTCAAAGCGCTGGCTGCCGTATGCGCGCCGCTGCTCGAACAGAACTTGTTCAAAGGCGTATCCATGAGCGGCGGCGATACGGCGAAGCAGGTCTGTCTTCGCTGGGGCGTAAAAGGTTTCGAACTGTTGGACGAATTGGAAATCGGCGTGCCGATCTCTTCGTTCCTCGGCAAAGAAGGATTGTACGTCGTGACCAAAGCCGGAGGATTCGGCACGAAAAGCGTATTTGCGCATGCGATAGAAAAATTGAAAGGAGTGCAGCAGTTATGAAACCGACAATCGGAATTACAATGGGCGACGCCGCAGGCATCGGTCCCGAGATCATCGTCAAAGCGTTGAAGGAGGAAGACGTTTACCGGACATGCAGCCCTCTCGTTATCGGAGACGCCAAAATGCTGGAGCGCGCGCTGAACGTCACGCAAACGAATTTGGAGATCCATCCGGTGCAAACCGCTGCCGAGGCCAAATTCGAGTACGGCACGATCGATGTGCTGGATCTGGATCTGCTCCCTGCCGATCTCCCTTTCGGCCAAGTATCGGCCGAAGCCGGCAATGCCGCTTATCAATACCTCGCCAAATCGATCGAATTGGCAAAAGCCGGCGAGATCCAATCGATCTGCACCGCGCCGCTGAATAAGGAAGCTCTCCATCTGGGCGGACATCTGTATCCGGGCCATACCGAAATCCTGGCCGCGCTGACCGATACGGAAGATTTCTCGATGATGCTGACAACGCCGAACTTGCGCGTTATCCATCTGACGACGCATATGGGCTTGATCGCGGCAATCGAAAGCATTACGCCGGAGCGTACCTACACCGTCGTCAAGCTTGCGCACGATACGCTGAGCAAAGCCGGTTTCGACAAGCCGCGTATCGCGGTCTGCGGGATCAATCCGCATGCCGGAGAAAACGGACTGTTCGGCAACGGCGAAGAAGAAGAAAAGCTTGCGCCGGGCATCGCCCGCGCGGCGGCCGAAGGCATCGACGTGACCGGTCCTTATCCGGCCGACACCCTCTTCTTCCGCGCCGGACGCGGCGATTTCGATATAGTCGTCGCCTGCTACCACGACCAAGGCCATGCCCCGATCAAGGTCATGGGCATCGAAGACGGCGTCAATATCACCGTCGGCCTCAAAGGCGGCATCATCCGCACCTCCGTCGACCACGGTACCGCTTTCGATATCGCCGGAAAAAACATCGCCGGCGAAGCCAGCATGCTCGCCGCGATCCGCTCGGCGATCGAGTTGGCTCCCAAACGCTGATCGCGCAAAATGCCGAAAACACCCTATTCTTCAATCGAAGAATAGGGTGTTTTCGGTCCTTCCTGTCATCGTTCGCGCGATTCTTTCGATCCGGTCTGAAAACGGCTTACCGAGGCTTCCGATTTCAAACGATTTGGAAATGCGCTTGTTTTTTAGAGGAAACTGTTGGTATACTTACTTTGATATTGAGAATCATTATCTTTTGAGATTGATATATAAGGGAGGCCATATCAGCATGGAAAACCATGAAGTTTACGACGTAACGATTATCGGCGGAGGGCCGGCCGGGCTCTTTTCCGCTTTCTATAGCGGTCTGCGCGAGATGAAGACGAAGATCATCGAGTTCCAACCTTTCTTGGGCGGCAAGGTCCACGTGTATCCGGAGAAAATGATCTGGGACGTGGGCGGTTTGACGCCGATGCCGGCCGCCAAGCTGATCGAACAAATGGTAGCGCAGGGCCAAACGTTCAAGCCGGACGTCGTGCTGAACGAGAAAGTGACGTCGATCGCACGCTCGGAAGACGGCGAACATTTCGTGCTGCACACCCTGTCCGGCGATCAACACCATTCGAAAACGATTATTCTGGCCGTCGGCGGAGGCATTCTCAATCCGACCAAACTCGATATCGAGGGCGCGGAGCGCTTCGAAGTGACGAACCTGCACTACACCGTCAAATCGATCGCTCGCTTCAAAGACAAGACGGTTCTGATTTCCGGAGGAGGCCATTCGGCGGTGGACTGGGCCAACGAGCTTGCGCCTTTCGCGAAAAAAGTGTACCTGACCTACCGCAAAGAAGAACTTAAAGGACACGAAGCCGATATTACACGAATGAAAGCCAACGGCGTGGAGCTGCTGCTGAACGCTACCATCAAAACGCTTGTCGCCAACGAAGACCATTCGGCGATCGGCACCGTGTTGATGGAGAAAAACGATTCGCAAGAAGAGTTCGAGCTCACCGTGGACGACGTGATTATCAGCCACGGATACGAGCGGGATACCGAACTGCTCAAAAAGAGCGAGATCAAAATCGAAATGAACGAATACCAAATCCTTGCTTCTTCTTCAAGCGAAACGTCCGTGCCGGGCATCTTCGCCGCCGGAGACGTCGTTCATTACGACGGAAAAGTGCATCTGATCGCCGGCGCGTTCCACGATGCGGCGAATGCCGTCAACAAAGCGAAACAGTTCGTCACGCCGGATGCACGAGGTTACGGCATGGTCTCTTCCCACAATGATCTGTTCAAAGAGAAAAATCGCGAGATCATGAAGGAACTCTATAGTAACTAAGTCTTTGCGAAATCGAAGAATCCCCCGGCTGCGAGCATGCGGCCGGGGAATTTCTGCGTTAAGAGATTCGAACGCTTCATTCGCCACTCCCCTTTTCCCTCAAAATCAGCCGTTTCCCGCAACTTTTCCTGTATTCTCGCAGCCTAATTAACCAATGTTAGATTTCCTTTCTATGCGTGATCTTGTACAATGGAAGGCATAGCGTTTATTTTAATGAAGCAAGTATCGAAACGGAGGCCTATCATGTCGGATTTTCAAACAAACCTTAACAAATACGCCGAACTCGCGGTAAAAGTCGGTGTGAACGTTCAGCCCGGACAGATTCTGATGATCGATGCAGGCGTCGAATCGCTCGAATACGTGCGTCTGGTCGTCAAGCATGCCTATGCGGCTGGCGCCAAGCTGGTCAAGGTGAACCTGGCCGACGAAGCCATCACCCGCATGCGTTACGATCTTGCGCCGGACGATTCGTTCGAGATCGCGCCGAAGTGGACCGCGGCGGAGCGCGAAGAATTGGCGGAAAACGGCGGCGCGATGCTGGCTGTTATCTCCAATAACCCCGATCTGCTGAACGGCGTTGACCCTAACCGCATCTCCACGCTGCAAAAAGTATCCGGCGAAGCACTCAGCAAATACCGCCAATACGTGCAGTCCGATAAGCTGGCTTGGTCGATCGTAGCCGTTCCTTCGGCAGCTTGGGCGGCTAAAGTTTTCCCTCACCTGCCTGAAAACGAGCAAATCCCGGCCATGTGGGAAGCGATCTTCAAAGCCGTTCGCGTCGATCAGCCTGATCCGGTCGCGGCTTGGCAGCAGCATATCGCCACGCTGAACGACAAATCGACATACCTGAACAGCAAAAAATACAAAGCGCTCCACTACACGGCGCCGGGTACCGATCTTACGATCGAGCTTCCCGCGACGCATCTGTGGGTAGCTGCGGACAGCGAAAGCGAGCGCGGCACGGCATTCGTGGCCAACATGCCTACGGAAGAAGTATTCACGGCCGCGCTCAAAACCGGCGTAAGCGGAACGGTATCGAGCACGAAGCCTTTAAGCTACGGCGGCAACATCATCGACAACTTCACGCTGACGTTCGAAAACGGACGCATCGTGGACGTGAAAGCCGAGCAAGGCGAAGAAACGTTGAAACGTCTCGTCGAGATGGACGAAGGCTCGCATTACATCGGCGAAGTGGCACTCGTGCCGCATAAATCCCCGATCTCCGAGTCCGGCATTCTCTATTACAACACCTTGTTCGACGAGAACGCTTCGAACCACCTGGCGATCGGCAGCGCGTACGCGTTCAACATCGAGGGCGGCAAGTCGATGTCTCGCGAAGAGCTGGCCGAAGCCGGAATCAACCAAAGCCTTGCGCACGTGGACTTCATGATCGGCTCCGCCGAAATGAACATCGACGGCATCACGCAAGACGGCACGGCCGAGCCTGTCTTCCGCGGCGGAAACTGGGCGTTTTAATCGATTGACGGCATAACGAAAGCCCTCCATTCCCTTTCGGGGAAATCGGAGGGCTTTTTCTTTGCTTGGAAATGACGAAAGGCGACTTTATTTCATTACGGTTTAAGCACGACCTTGATACAGTCTTCCTTCTTGCTGTCGAAGATATCGTAGGCATGCTCCGCTTCGTCCAGCGACAGGCGGTGCGTAATAATGTCGGTCGGATCAAGCTGTCCCGTTTTGATTTGGTTGAAAAGTTCCGGCATATAGTGGATGACCGGGGCTTGTCCCGTCTTGATCGTCACGTTGCGCTCGAAGATATGACCGAACGGGAAGTTGTTGTAGCGCAGTCCGTAGACGCCCGTTACCTGGATCGTACCGAATTTCCGCACGACGTTGGAAGCCATATGGAACGCGCCGAGACCGCCGCCCTGCAGTTTGAGCTTCGTTTCCACTTTTTCCATGAACGTTTTCTCGGAATCCAGGCCTACGCAGTCGATGACCACGTCCGCCCCGCCGCTCGTGATTTCGAGCAAATGCTTGTCCAGATCGTCGTTTTCCATGAAGTTGAACGTCTCGACGCGGTTCGTGCGGCGCGCATGTTCCAAGCGGTACTCCACGTGATCGACCGCGATGACGCGTTTTGCTCCTTTTTGCCACGCGAATTTTTGCACCATCAGCCCGATCGGCCCGCAGCCCAACACGATGACCGTATCGCCTTTTTTGACGCCCGCATTGTCCACGCTCCAGTAAGCGGTCGGAATGACGTCGGACAGCAGCAGCACCTGCTCGTCCGTTACTTCCGCGTCCGGCGGAATCACGAGCGGACCGAAATTGCCGTAAGGCACTCTTAACAGCTCGGCTTGGCCGCCCGCGAAGCCGCCGTACGTATGCGAATAGCCGAGCATCGCGCCCGTGTCTTTGGCCGGATTTTCGTTGGCGTTGTCGCACTGGCTTTCCATCTGATTCTGACAGAAGAAACATTGCCCGCAGGATACGTTAAACGGAATAATGACGCGGTCGCCTTTTTTGACATGCGTCACGTCGCTTCCGATTTCTTCGACGATGCCCATCGGTTCGTGCCCGATGATATAGTCGTCGGTCATGCCCGGAATTTCGCCGTTGAACAAATGCAGGTCCGAACCGCAAATCGAAGTCGAAGTGACGCGAATCAGAATATCGTCGCGTTTTTCGAGCTTTGGCGTCGCTACGTCTTTCACTTTCACCTTGCGCTTGCCTTGATAAGTGAGTGCTTTCATATCGCCCATCGCTCCTTTTGACTGAAAAGTTTTGTAAAAGGCTTTCTTTTCCTCATTAAACGAAATCGAGAACGAGTTAACATTATTTTCTCGGTTTGCCGATTCGCGAGGTTTGCCGGCCGTTCCTTTTTCGCCGAAGATTGGTTCGCCTGCCGTACGGGTATAAAAGAGAAAGAAAGCGACGGTGCAAGCCTGATCTTGCAGCTTGCAATCGGATCGCTAGGAACCGACTACGAATGGAGGCTTACATCATGAAACACTTAAACGACTCCCAGATCGACACGCTGAAAAATCTTTTGCTGGAACAAAAAAGCGAGCTGGAGCAGCATTTCGGCAATTCGGAGGATACGACGGAAGGCTTCGAGACGTCTCTGCGCGATTCCACGGGCGAATTATCTTCCGTCGATAACCATCCGGCCGATCTGGGCACCGAAGAATTCGAGCGCAGCCGGGACATGGCGATCGACAGCGATCTTTCCGATCGCCTCGACGAGGTCAATGCCGCGCTTCAACGTATTGAAGACGGCAGTTACGGCGTCGACGCGAAGACCGGCAAAGAGATTCCGTTCGAGCGGCTTGAAGCCGTTCCGTATACGGCCTACAACGTCGATACGACGCCGGAAAATAATCCGATCACGGATTACCGTCCGGTCGAAGAAGACGTCATGACGCCTCCTCCTTCGGGCGCGGGAGAAAACCGTCAGGCTCATGCAGGCAAATTCGACGACTCGGATGCTTGGCAGACGGTCGAGAGCTACGGAAATGCCGACTCGCCCGCCATGTCCACCAAACGCGACGTCGAAAGCTACGATCAGCTATCGAGCGACAACAACGAAGGCGAAGGCGCGGTCGAATCCTACGAGAACTTCACGGCGAACGATATGACCGGAGGAAACCGCAGCGTGGAAATGACGCGCGCCGAGCGCGAATACGTCGAAGCCGGCGAAGGCGAAGCGATCGCCGAAATCGACGAAGCGGTCGAAACCGAAGCCGCTCTGGAACAGGCGATTGAACGTGACGGCGTCAAGTCCGGAAAAAGAAGCAGCGACGAATAAAAAGTTCATGGACGGATATCATAAAGCAAAGCCTCGGATCTCTATCCGAGGCTTTTTTATGCGGTAAATTTTTTGAATAATTGTGCAAAAGGTAATCGAATGTCCAAAAATGATTCATTATATCATAATAAAAAGCCCACCTTCTTCCTTCTTTCATGTAGAATAGGAGAATATTAAATTAATTTCTTCCGTTCCGACGAGTAGGCTTACATACATGAACAGGATCGTAAGCAGCCTGATTCGTTCGGAACGCAACCGGGAAAGGAGCAAATATGGCTCAGCATCTTCAGATGCTCCTCAGCCATGAATTCGACGAACTTGACGAAGGCATGCAGGAGCTGATATATAACGAATACTATGATCTGGCCTACGGAGCCGTATTTTACATTGTGCGGGATCACGCGGCGGCCGAAGACGTCATTCAAGAAGCTTTCTTGAAATTGATCGGCCGAAGACCCGAATTCGAGAACGAATCCAAGTTTTTCGCTTGGCTCAAGGTCGTAACGCGAAACAGCGCAATCAATGATTTAAGAAAAAACAAAAGACACCGTAACCATGTGGAAGCGGATAGCGTTCTTAATCATATAGAGGCTAAGCAGGATGCCGGAGCTTCGACCGAGAAAACGGTCGAGGTACGGATGATGGAGGAAGCGATCCTGCGGCATCTCGAAGAAATGAAGCCGGAATACCGCGCGATCATTCTATATCGCTGGAAATACGGCATGTCGTACAAGGAAATCGCCGATTCGCTTGGCACCAGCGAAGACATCATCAGGCAGAGGCTCTTCAGGGCAAGGGAAAATATGCGCAAGGTGCTGCGCAAAGAATGGGAGGGCAGCGATGAAAGACGAAAAATTTGACGAGCTGTTCGATGAAGCCTTTGAACGCGCCGTGAATTCCGCATCGCCGGTTGACCCGAAATCCCGCCGGGCATCCTGGCAGCGCGTGCAGCAGCACCGTATGCAGCATACTTCGAGAAGAAGACGCAAGCGCATGGTTCGTTTGACCGGAGCGGCGGCCGGACTAATCCTGCTCGGATCGGTCGTGTTCTCGGAACCGGTACGGACCGGAGCATTGACGCCGATTTATCAGACCTTGTATACGTGGAGTACAGGCGAAATCGCGCTGACGACCGGGGAAAAGAAGCCGCTCGAAACGGAAGGCGCGCTGACTCCTCCTCCTCCGGAAGGCATTCAAGAACCGATCTCCACTTCGGAAACCAGCGATTCCGAAGAAGGGGTCATCACGGATTTCGTGACTACCGAGAGCCAACCGGCCACTCTGGAAGAAGTTCGCGAAAAACTTCCGTATACGATGCCCGAGTTCCCTCGGATTCCGGCCGATCTCAAGTTGGACCAAGTTTATTTATCCGTTCCCGATGACGGTTCGACACCCAAAGGGTATACCCTTTTGTATCGGGGTGACGGAAATCGCGAAGCCATGTTCAATATCCGATTATTGGAGAACGAAGAAAACGGAACGTACGGTTTCGGTCCCGGCGAGCTTAAGGAAGTTATATTGGACAACGGACTCGAAGCCCAGTATGTCGGCAGGGAATACAACAGCTTGGTTCATACCATTCGCGGGAAGCTTGATATTATGGTCAACGGATCCTTGACGGAAGAAGAGTTTCTTCAAATTGCCGGACACATCGTGGACGGGGAACCTTAAGAGCGTAAAGCATGATTGTGCGAGGGATCGCATGATTTCAAATAAAAAGCTTCTTCCCGAACGGGAGGAAGCTTTTTTGCCGCGGATTGACAAGATTATTAGTTAGACACGAATACGGTGCTGCTGTAGAGCGTACGACTTTCTTTATTGATTCCGCTGGATGCCCAATGATCGGATTTGATTCGATAATAATAACCTTTCGTCACGTTGGAGGCGTAATTCAGACTGTTATACGCAAGCGCCGAACTTTTGGTTCGCGTTTTTCCGAACTCCACCCAATCGCTGCCTGTCCAGCGTTCGAGGCCGACCGTGACGCCGCCTTGAGAAGCGGAAGCCGAGCTTTTTGTTTCGGCGGAAATTTGCAGCGAAGAGCTGCCCGATATCGAAAGGTTACTGTATGCCGAAACCAGATACTGGCTGGTTATTAAACTTGATGTAAAACCTTCGTAATATAAGGTCGGCGGTGGTGGCGGCGTAAGCGCGCCGGGCTCCATCAAAGATTCATTTAACGATTTTTCCGGCAGTGTCGTAAAAATATGGTCTGTCGTAGGCTCTGATTCCGATGCTTGCCCGACCCCGGGAGCAATGAGCGACGCAGTAACCAAAGCGATAGCAGGGATAGCTAGAAGCTTAAAAAAATGAGTTTTTTTGTTTATATTCATTTTTATTCCCCTTTTCCTATGTAAATGTGTTGCATAGTTATATAACGAAACAGGAACCGAATCGGTTCCTGTTTTCTCCAAATTATTTTAATTTATTTTTAGAACTTCATAAAATGCTCAACTTTGCCGCCCTCGGCGGTACCACTCATAGATTTGTTGCGCATCCGAAGCTTTCAATCGGGAAACGCCGATGGAAGAACCTCCGGAGCCGCCCAGCAGATGAGCTTTGATATTAAGCATCTGCCCTCTTCTCTGCCAACGGCTGCCCCCGACCCGGAAAGCCACGATATGCCGTTTCAGTGTGCAGTGCGTCTGTTTGGCGATCGCCCGATTAACGATTGTCAGCCGATCTCCGTCCAAAGCGGCTCCGCTCGTGCGGAAACTCCAGTAATCCAGACCGAATACGATCGGAATCAGCAGCAGCGACCACAAGCCCATATGCGGGAAAAAGTATATCAAGACCGCGGACAAGATGATCGTTACGATCAACCCGATTCGCACATAGCCGAGGAACGCGCGTTTCGGAGGCTTCAATTCCGCAGCGGCGAACGAAAACTGCGGGATCGTCTGTTCCAGCAAATTCGCGATCTGAGCCCGGGGAATAAACGGATGCAGCGCCGGAGTCTCCTTCTCGCTTGAAGAAGACACCACGTTGACCTCGACATGCGCGTAACCTATTGCTTGCCGCAGCCAGCCCTCTCTGATCGTTACGGCCTGAACTCGGGAAGGATCGAATAAAAATTGCTTGCGTTCGAGCAATCCGTAGCGCACCGAAAGTCGCTCCCCGTCCTTGTACAAGGAAAAGCCGGCGAATTTGACGATGAACAGCACGAGCGACAACAGCCATGCAGCGATAAGCGCCGCCGCAGCAATGATCAAAATGGCTTTGATGCCGGTGAAGTAGGCTTGCGCGTTGCTTACCAGTTGGTTGACCCAGCGATCCGGCAGCAGGTCGTCCGCGAAGGAAACGATACCGGCCACGAAGGCGACGGCCAGGCCGAGATTCATCTCGGTGAGAGCCGCCAGGAATAGGCGGCCGGGTCCGAGCCGGTAGAGCAGCTCCGGCTCGCGGGTCTTCGGTCGAGCGTCGGCCGCGACCGAAGGATGTTGCGCCGCAGGCCCGCCTTCGGCGGGGCGTGCCTGCGGCGCGAGCGAATCCGGCGGGGCGAAGCCGTCCGCCGCGCCGGATTCGCCCGGAACGGCCGAATCGCGCGGCGCTCGATTCGGAAGAGGCGCTCCTGCTTCATGAGGAGCGCCGGACGGAGCACACGGTGCTCCGTCCATTCTTTCCGGTCCCCATGCTTGGACCGGAAACTCATTGGCGGCCTGGTCCGGGCCGCTTTCGCTTGCCGCGATCCCTGCGGCCGCATCATCGGCCTGATCGGGGAAGGCAATAGAGCGCTCGTTCAGCACGCGCTGAAGCCGCTCCGCTTCCTCGCGCCGAAGCACGGGCAGCACGGCATCCCCTTCGCTGCCGCCCGGCGTCTCGATCTTTAATTGCACGACGCCCAGCAGTCGCTGGATCAGAGGCTGTTCTTGGCTCACGGAATGAATACGCGAGTAATAAATAATTTTCTCGCTGCGTTGGATCAGACCTTTGCGAATCGTAATTCGGTCCGACTCTTCCTCGTACGTGAACCTTTTCCAACCGACGATTTCCATCGCGCCTGTCAGAAGAATCAAGAACAACGCGCCGCCCATCACCCAATACAAAGCAGGCGGGAATTTTCCGTCTGCCACGAACTGAATGCCGAAGATGAACAGAAGCGGAAGCAGACTGCGGATCAGCTTGAGTATGGAAAAGACGATATACAGCGGAGACAGCCGCTTCGGGCCGCTCATTCTTCCGTCCTCCGAGCCAATTCCCCGATCGTCCGTTTCAAGCTTTCCGCTTCCCCGGCTTTTAGTCCGGCAATCGAATGCGTAGTCGCCGCCGTCACGACCTTCAGTTCGGCCAAGCCGTACTTGCGAAGGATCGGGCCGCTTTCCAGCTTCACATGCTGGACCTTGGTCATCGGAATCAGCGTCTCCGTGATAAAGAACAGCCCTTTGCGAATTTCGACTTCTTCTTCGAAGATCGCGAAACCGAACCGGTTATAGCGGATCACCGGAACCCGGAACGTGGCAAAAATGAATAACAACGCAAAAACCAAGGTAACCAGACCCCCGAGCCACAGCGGCAGCCAGCTCCATTCGAAAATAGCGCCTAATACGGCAAGCGCAGCCGCTATAAGCAGCGGAAATATGTAGAAGCAGGCGCTCCCAAGTCGCGAAGCTGCAATCCAATCCGGGTGCAGGCGCCGGAAACGTTCTTCGCCTCTTTGTTGCTTTTCTTCATTCGATTCCATTATTTTCCCCTCCATGCCTTAAAGCGTAGCGATATTTCAGATTGAAGTCAAACATATGCTATCGCTTCTTCATGTACCTGAAAGGGATACGCAAACAGGTAGGTTCAAGTTGCATATATGGAAAAAAGACCGCCGAATAATTCCGGCGGCCTCTCTGTTTTTCGTTTCCCTATACTGTGCCGCTTTCCGGCACGAATCAAGCTTGTGATTACGCGCCTGCTTCAACCCTTTTCGCTGTCAAAGCCGTAGACATCGCTGCTTCGGTTTCCAGTTCTTCACCGAGCAGCTCCGAATCGGCCGTATCCGTCTCGCGTTCCGGCATGCGATCTTCCTCAGGCAGCGGCTTCAAGATCCTCACCCGCGAAATCCGCTTCTGCTCCGTTTCATCCACGATAAATGTACACCCTTCGTGATCGACCGACTGTCCTTTTTGCGGAGGCAGCGCATCGATCCGGGCATACAACCAGCCGCCGATCGTGTCATAGTCGTCAAAGTCGAGCTCGAAACCGAATTGATCGTTCACGTCTTCGATCAGCATCATGCCGTCGATCGAATAGCTGAACTCTCCGGCTTGCTCGAATTCAGGGCGTTCTTCTTCGTCGAATTCGTCCTGAATCTCGCCTACGATCTCTTCCATGATATCTTCCAGCGTAACAAGTCCGGCCGTACCGCCGTATTCATCGACCAGCATCGCGATTTGCGTACGGCTGCGCTGCATCAGCTTCATCAGTTCGCTGATCCGGATCGATTCCGGCACGGCGATAATCGGACGAATCAGCTGATCATAATCGGCGCCCGGCGAACGCATCAGATCCTTGATATGGATAAAGCCGATGATATGGTCTTTGTCCTGTTCGCATACCGGATAGCGGGTTCGCATACCGTCATAAGCTGCTTCAAGATTTTCCTCATACGACAAATTGGTGTATAAGCAGATCATTTCCGTTCGCGGAATCATCACTTCGCGCGCCGTGGTGTCGGCAAATTCGAAGATATTGTCCACGAGCGCCATTTCCGTATTATCGATCAGCCCGTTCTTGTTGCTTTCCTTCACCAGAATCCGGATTTCTTCTTCGGTGTGCGCAGAATCCAGTTCGGAAGCCGGCTCGATCCGCAGCAGCTTGAGCAGACCGTTCGCCATTCCGTTCAGGACCCAGATAAACGGATACATGATTTTGTAGAAAACGACCATCGGAGCCGCTGCCGTCAACGCTACCGCTTCCGTTTTGCGGATCGCCATCGACTTCGGAGCCAATTCCCCGATCACGATATGCAGCATCGTGATGATGATGAATGCGATCGCGACGGACGTTCCGTGAATCGCCGCTTCGTTGTTCCAGCCGAAGCTATGGAACAACGGGCGCAGGAACGACGCGACCGCCGGTTCCCCGATCCAACCGAGTCCAAGCGAAGCCAGCGTAATCCCGAGCTGACACGCCGACAGATACGCATCCAGGTTTTGCACCATGCTTCGGGCAAAACCGGCACGCTTGCTGCCGCTGTCCGCCATCGTGGCAATTCGGCTTTCGCGCAAACGCACCATCGCGAATTCCGCCGCTACAAAAAATCCGTTCAAACCTACAAGCAGCACGACCATTAAAATACTTAACCAACCTGGCAAGGGGTCACTAGTCAATATACATCCCGTTTCCGCGCCGCTTATCCAAGCGTTACGCTATCGGAAAACGGGTCCACCTCCTTCGTTTTCCTGAGTCATTTTGTTTCGCCTTTTCCGAAAAATGCTTATTTTGCGGTCTGTCGACCCAAACTAGCAACTCCCCAATTTAGCTCACTCCGTTTCTTTTTAGCTATACGTTCAATTATAATTGTTAGTTACCCGCAGCAAAATAGGAATGAAAGGTCAAAAAAGCCAAAAAACCGCCCTGAGGGCGGTTTAAAGCCTATTTTCTCGACCCATTCTCACTTCTGGCGTTCCCGCACGGTCTCGCTCACGCTTTTACGGCGGTTCCTCCGATTATTTATGCGCGATTAAGGTGAATGTCTTCGGAATGCCTTTGTCGAAACTGTCGCCGGATAAGTTGGGTTCCTCATCAAGCCGAACGATCACAAGGCTGTTTTGAGCTACCGCGGTCACGATCTCCCCGAGATTCCATTTGCGAAGCAGAACCTTCGGCGGTTCGCCCTCCGCGTATTTGGCAAAGGAAGCTTCTTGTTCTTCCAGCGACGTATCGAAGTAATCCCCGTCTACCTTATGCTTGCGAATCTTGGCCGTCGTTCCGCGCGAAGAAATCAGCTTCGTCGAAACCGGATGGAAATCGCGAAGCACAAATCGTCCACCAGGCGCGAGCAGCGTCTGAACCACGTTCATAAACGGATTCAGGTCCGTGAAGTAATGCAGGATGCCCATTTCCGCAAATACGATATCGAAGGTTCCGGCGAGATTCGTCACGTCCAGCTTGAGCACATCCGAAATCATATAATCCAGGGGAACGCCCGCCGCTTCTGCCAACTCCAACGCATAACGATGATTGCCCGGCGAAAAGTCGACGACGGCAACCGAAGCACCGAGCAGCGCAAGTGCAACCGCTTTGCTTCCGTTGGAGCCCATCAGGTTCATGATTCGTTTGCCTGAAGGATCGCCGATCGCGTCTCCCAGCACGGACAACGATTTCAATGGCTGCTTGCCGATTCTGTCTGCCGCTTCATCGGGCCTTCCGAAGCGTTGAACCCAAGCCTCGTACGTTTCCCGATTCCAGGCCTCTTCGTTGAAAGGATGGGCAGCATTCTGTTGTTCTTGGTTGTTCATATTCGACTTCCTTTCGATACCGCGCTCAGATCGCTGAACGACGCACTAATCCTGAACCAAAATTATTCCGCGTTCGACTGCCGGAGCCGAATCAGCTTTCAGCAATCGAATCGTTTGAAGCACGCGCAGGTTCGGCAAATGCTGAAGATCTTCAAGCGTATGCACGTCGAAGCAGCCGTCTTCTCCGTTCCAGAACGGAATAATCTGAAGCTGAACCTGCTGCCCGCTGCCGATAACAAGCTTCGTGACTTTCGATAAGTCCTCCTCCGTCAATACCAGGCGCTCGAAATACTCTCGAACCTCAGGAATCGGTCGGTCTCCTTCTTCGGCAATCGATATCTCGCGCAGTGCATACTCTTGGACGAATACGCCTACGTCGAAACGCGGAGTCAACACGTTTTGTTTGTACATCAATTCTTCGATAACCGCAAGCTTAAAGTTAAAATCCGCGAATGAGATCCCCTTGACCCCATTTTTGGTGCTTGGCATGCTGTCGGCTTCGATCTGCGCAATAATCGCATTCGCCTGCCGGAGCGTCTCCGCGGCTTTCGCGGCCAGAGCGGTCTTGCGATGTTGGGTAACGGTCAAATCAAGCACCAGTCGCCGATCATTGGATCTGGCGATCTGAAGCAAAGGCTGGCGCAGCAGAGGATAATAGATAAACGTATCGATAAATTCGTCGAATTGTTCATCCGACCATGCAGGCATATACCGTGCAAGTGCATCCAACACGGGGCGAATGCCGCGTTCAAGCACGGCAGCTCCCTCGCCCATAAACGAAGAAGCCAGACTGAAATAAGCTTTGCCCTTACTATCGCTGGATTGATCCAGCTCCAGATAGAAGTTAATAAGCTGCGCAATCTCTTCCGCATACCCGGGATGGTACCCCAACATATAGACATGAACATGATTGCAAGCCGGATAGAACGTTCGAATCAACTCCGGAAGCAAAATTGAGGCTTCCGAACGCAGATCATCATCATCCATATAATGCGGATGGTTGAAATAGATTTCAAACAGTGCTGCGGCGGCGCGTGAAAGCCCGTGAAAAACCGGATCGCGCTGATCGGCACCCGTCCCCTTCTCAATCCATTCGCGCAGCAGCCCAAGTACACGCGTATGGCTGGATCGCAACTCATCCCGAAGCGCATAGGAACTTTCGAGCGAGGCCTTGCGAAGTGCAAACAGCTCGGTTAATTTGGCTGTTTTTCGTGCGGATATTGCTTCTGTGAACGGTTCTTTTTCCAAAATATTCAGCATCGTGTCATAAAACCATGCGCGTTCCTCGACGGTTAGCAGGACAAACATCGACCACGCTTCGTTGATCCGTTCATCCACGCGCTTTTGGTTCTCTTCCTCAAGCTCGAAATCGTCCACCCACTCGAAAGAAGCCTCGATTATTGCCCGACCTTCCGGTTCAGGCGTGAATCCTTGCAACCGATTCAGCAATCGGTGCGAGAGTTCCGAGGGCTCTTCGTCGGGATTTGCCCGAAGCAGGGCTTGGAGCTTGGTCATCGTATTTCCTCCCAGTACATATGTCCATTACGTAACAATTTTTGTTCCTATAATAGTAACATTTAGTTTACCCCCTGTACTAGTCCGGCTTTTTGGAATCCTTTAGAATTCTAACGAAATGCCGGAAGATTTTTGCCGTTCTTTGCATTCCGTCAACGATACCTCCCTTATCGATCAGACAAAAGGCCTGTTTTGTTGAAATTAGTGCTCGTGAAAATGGTTGTTCGGTTATGCATGACAGCAATATGTAAGACCTTGAGCCTATCTCTATCATAAGGCTTTCTGCATTCTTTTCAAAGCCGAAGAGCCGGAATGCGCGCATCCCTCTTGATAGACGCACCGATTCCGGCTTTGGTTGGATTACGAATGAAGGAAGTTTACGAACAATCGAGACAATGTCGGAAATTCCCGGTATTGCTTCATAACGACTCGGATTTGCGCAGTTTGTACAGGCTCAAAACGCAAGATTTTAAGATGCCCCACAATTCCGCCTTCTGTAATCTGCTTCCATTCTCCAACGGTTTCCTGATGAGCATCTACCGGCCTAGCCAATACTTCAAAGGCTTCAATCCGTTGTCCTGCCGGCAAATATTCCCCGAGACTCAAGGTATCAATCCACTGCGATTGCTCCCACGTTAGTTCCACCCAAGGATCAACGTCTCTCTTTTCCGGCTGCCAAAATGAATCGTTCTCGCCTGAATGGGCAGAGGAAACGAGTTCAACACCGGCTTGTCCGCTTGAAGTTCGTACGCTCACTCCCTGCATCAACGAAGGATCCCGAAGCTGCGATATTCTCTGCCCGAGGTCCTCCAGCGCCAAACGATCCGGCTTAGCGATACGTCCCTGCGCATCGGGCGGTACATTCAGCAGAAACGTCGCATTCCCCCCGACCGCATTCAGATAAATCCCGAACAATTCTTCGCCGCTGCGAACCCGTTCGTCTTCTTCCTGATGGTAGAACCAACCGGGACGAATCGAAGTGTTCACTTCCGCGGGATACCAGACCCATTCGCCGTCGTAAGATTCAATTGCCTGCCTGCTGCCCAAGTCTTCTTCCATCGAATCGAAAGAACGCGAGAACTCCCCATCGTCGGCCTGCTGCGACTTCTCGGCCGTCTTCTCCGCATCGCGCAGCGGCGCAGGCACGACGCTCCATTCCTGATTCCGCGTCTGTCCCGCCTCGTTGCCGACCCAGCGGATATCCGGTCCGCATACGCTGATCACGCAATCCGGCTGCAAACGGCGAACCGTCTCGTAGTACAGCTCCCAGTTATAAAACTGCTTTTTTCCGCTGGCTCCTTCTCCGTTCGCTCCATCCAGCCATACGCATCCAACCTCGCCGTAATTCGTCAACAGCTCCGTCAGTTGGCGGACATAGAAGTTGTCGTAAGCGGCTCCTTCTCCATAGCTGCTTTCCGTCCGGTCCCAGGGAGAGAGATAGACCCCGAATTTCAACCCGTATTTCCGGCAGGCTTCCGATACTTCCCGCACCAGATCGCCTTTGCCGTCGCGCCAAGGAGTGCAGGCAACGGTATGCTTCGAGTATTCGCTCGGCCACAGACAGAATCCGTCATGATGTTTACAGGTCAAAATCACTGCCCGCATGCCGGAACCCGCAAGAATCGCCACCCATTCCTCTGCATCGAGCGACCGGGGATCGAAGATCGATAGGTCCTCATGGCCTTCGCCCCATTCGCGTCCGGTCATCGTGTTCATTCCGAAATGAATAAATCCATAGAACTCCAAACGCTGCCAAGCGAGTTGTCTGGCCGATGGAGCAACTTTCGCGATGTCATGCAAGTCCACTACAGCACTTCCTTTCCGCTAAAAAGGTTCACTCCAAAAGCATAACCGATCTGCATGAAAGATGCGCGTTTTCAGAGCGAGACGAATGATTCCCGGTTATACTATAGAAGAATTCGAATCTGAAGGAGGCGAATCATGGGGAACGAACAAGCCGAAAATGCTGCTTTATCCTCGATCGAGATCGATCTGTCCGTCAAGCATCAGACTTTTGAAGGTTGGGGAACGTCTCTCGCCTGGTGGGCCAATGTGCTGGGAGGGTGGAGCGAGGCACGTAGACGCGAGATTGTGGAAAAGCTATATTCTGCGGAATCGGGATTGGGCATGAATATCGCTCGTTACAATATCGGAGGCACGAAAGACACGGAAGATCCTTATTTGGACTACAGCAAGGCGATTTTATCTTTTCAAAACGAAGACGGAAGCTGGGATTGGTCGCGAGATGCGAATCAGCGGGAGATCGTGGAGTTGATTCGCGACGTGACCGATGAACCGATCTTTGAAGCCTTTTCCAACTGCCCGCCCTGGTGGATGACTCTTGCGTACGATCCGCGGCAGCCGGACGGCGCGCAAGGCGCGACGACGGGAGGCATCGATGGCGGAGATAACTTAAAACCCGGCTCGGAACGCGAATTCGCTCGTTATCTGGTTGAGGTTGTCCGGCATTTTCGAGATGAACATGGGCTTACGTTCCGCACGCTTGCTCCGTTCAACGAACCCGTTGCAGGCTGGTGGAAGCATCGGATTACGAAGCAAGAAGGCGCACAGATTCGGCCTGAACAGCAGCAAATCGTGATTCGAGAGGCTGTTGCGGCTTTACAGGAGGCCGGACTTTCGGATACCTCGATCAGCGCATCCGATGAATCGTTTGTCGAGATGGCGCTGAATACGTGGAACGCCTTCTCGCCTGAGGTGAAAGCACTGATCCCGCAGGTAAATACCCACACGTACAATGATTCAAGCTATGATCCGGAAGATTTTATGAAGGCGGTTACATCCGATAGGAAAAAGCTTTGGATGTCCGAAGTCGGCTTTGAAAACGGGGCTCACCCGACGGACGATCCGCATTCGATGGCAGGCGCAAAACGATTAGCTCAAAGCATCACCAAAGATTTGAAAATCATGCGCTCTGAAGCCTGGGTGTATTGGCAAGCTGTCGAAAGCAATGTCAGCACGTGGGGATTGATTTTTGCTCCGTTTGAACATAATGAATCAGAGTCTTACTCTATGTACAAGCAATATTATGCACTCGGCAACTACAGTACATTCATTCGTCCGGGAAGCGTCATTGTTCATAACGATAGCGAGAAGTCGCTCGCGGCGCTCGACTCTGCTGCGAATCGTCTGACGATCGTCACCTATAACGACAGCGATACGGAATCGGCCAGCTACGCTTATCGGTTAAAGGGATTAGCCGCGTCTGGCGATCGTGCCTTGCTTCAAGCACGCGTATACCGGACGAGCGCTGAAGAAGATCTGGTTGAGCTGGAATCCATAACGCTGGACAATGGGACTTTTACGGCTGAAGCTGTTCCGGAGTCGGTAACGACGTATGTGATTGATCAGGCGGCTGCAACAACATAACCAAAAAGACCTTCTCCGCACGACGAGTGTCGGAAAAGGTCTTTATTTATTGCCATTCATGGGCCATCAAGCCTCGCTTTGTTCGTTAGGATTGGATTTGCTCACGGGTCGAACCGTTAACTTATTGTCCGGCGAAAAAGGCTTCGTTGCCCGAGTAGAAGTATCCGGTCGTATCATTGAATACCACATAGTCGATGCAATTCAGGGGTACAACGGTACGCTGTCCGTATTCGATGCTCAATACGACATGGTCGCTGCCCGCCGCTTCAAGTCGTCCTTCGACCGAAGTTGACATGAAGCCGATATTCATTCCGGGTACGATATAAAAAGTGCCTGTGCGTCCCAGGTTATTTTGCAAAGTGGAGATCACGTTAGGCTGCTCGTAGTTGGTCTGCGGAATGGACGCTTCGATCATCGGCGATCCCGATCTGGCCAACGGATTACGGAACCCAACCCCGCCTCTTCCTGCCATGCCGTTCATGCCGCTGCTGATCCGATAAGTCACCGGTGAATAGGAATATTCCATATAAATCCCTCCTCGTTTTTTGCGCGGATGCCCGCGAATGGATAAAGATGCGTTCACGTCCGCCCGGCTGTATCGTCCATTTAGAGAAGGTGAGATTACGATTAGAGTACAATTCATGCTTTATATCCTTATTATTACCCACGAAACTGAGAGGCAAACCTTATTTTTACATGGGATATGGCAAAAAGGTGACGTGGGAGCTACAATTCTCGGGCTCAAAGGCGTTTTGAACTGAATTTCTCCTCCGCTAGTTGTAGTGGTAGGAGAAAAAGAAAAACATAAAATGATTTAAGGCCTGCGCAAGGTACGCAGGCCGCTTTGAACATCTTCTTACTTCGCTTATTCGGCGTAAATCATTTTCCGCGTCATTCCGCCGTCCAGGACCAATTCGGCTCCGGTTAGGAAGGTGTTGTCGGGGTGCGTGATGTACAGGCAGGCGCGGGCGACGTCTTCCGGGGTGCCTACTCTGCCTATCGGATGTTGCTTGTGATCTTCTTTGCGCAGTTGGTCGTATTCTTTCGTTTCGATCCAGCCCGGGCTTATGCAATTGACTTGAATGCCGTCTCCTCCAAGCGATATGGCCAGCGAATGCGTCAGAGCGAGGATCGCTCCTTTGGATGCGGCATAGGCTTCGAAATTGGGTTCGGACATATGGGCGCGCGTCGAGCATAGGTTTACGACGGAGCCTTTTCCGTGCTTGCGCATATGCAAAGCGGCTTCCCGGGTTGCGAGAAACGTGCCGCGGACATTCGTATTCATCACATCGTCCCATTCTTTAACGGTCAACTCATACGGAGACTTCCAAATCCCGAATCCGGCATTATTGATCAGGATATCGATCCGGCCGAAGGCTTCGATCGTTTCTCGCATCAGTTGGGTAATATCCGATTCGTTAGAGACATCGCATGGAATAAAGATCGCTTCCCCGCCCGAATTACGGATTTCCGCAGCCGTTGCGGCTCCTTCGGGTTCTTGCGTATCGGCAAGCACGACACGTGCTCCTTTTTCAGCATAACTTTTAGCGACAGTCTTTCCTATTCCTTGAGCGGCGCCGGTTACGATCACCGTCATCGATTCAAAACTCATATTCTTGTCAGCTCCCTTCCCGTTTTCACTGCTTTATTATTACCCAAACGTCTTGCTGAAGGAAACCAAAGCAAAAAGTCCTTCGCGGGGTGAGGCGAAAGACTTGATGTCCGGCAAGCGGATTTATTATGTGATTAAATTCACTTAACGGGGTGCAAAATGTGTCTTCTGCACATCCGGGCGTCGGAATTACGCGTAGTACATGTTCAGCAGTTGATTCGTTTCTGCGCTTTCGTTCTCTTCATTGTTCAGCAATCCTTGTTCAGCCCAGCAAGCCAAGCATTGTTCTTCGGTTTCGCAAAGGTGAGCGTCTTCGCAGTTGTAGCAAAGGTTCAGGTAGTTACGAGTCAGTTGGGCAGTTGCGGTGGTCATGTGGATCACTCCTCGATTTAATTTAAGTTTAGGGTTGTTTGAGTTGTCGTTTTGTTTTGTTGCATTCTTTATATTTAAAAAATAACAGATTTTTCGGCAGAATAATGTGATTTATTTCACATTATCTGAAATGAATTAAAATTTTCTGTTCGTTGTGTGGTTAAAGTGCGGCGCTGCGGGAGAAATTCGTTCAAGTCGCTGTCTCACCCGGAAAGTTGAATTGGATTTGAATAAGGAGTCTTTCCGGGTTCAAAGGCGTCAACATAAAACTGAATGTTACCGCAGGTTTTCTTCGAAATCCTGTATTTCACTGAATTTCTCCCTCCGCTTCTCCTTCGCTTTTTTATAAAAAGATAAAGGCGAAAAGCACAAAAAGTGCACTCATGCGATTTTACTGCATAAGTACACTTATTGTTCGAATTATTTTTTAAATAACATCGAAGTATTAGACAAAATAAAAAGGTTGTCCTTATTTAGGACAACCCCACCCCCCCCAGAAAATCTCTTCCCGAAATGAAGCGTACAGCGGAGGGGAAAATTCAGTTCAATACGCCTTTGAACTCGGAAAACCTTCAACTTAAATTTCAATCTAGTTTTCCGAGTGAGACAGCGTCTTGTGAAGCATTTCGAAGAAATGCACTTCGGAAGCCTATGCTTGTAATTTTCCCCGCAGCGCCCAAGCGTCTTTCAACGGACAGGGTTTTCTCGAATCAAATCACATGCCAGGTGACGCCGCCGTCCAGCGTTTGCAGAAGCAGAGAACGTCTCAGTTCGGTTTTGCCGATCAGGATCCAGCCGACTTGGTCGGTGACGAATTGGACTTGGAAGATCTCGGGGTACTTCTTCATATTTTCGACCAGTTTGTCGCTTTTGGGAAGTGGTTTCCAGTTTTGTCCGCCGTCGGTCGTACGATAGAACTGCGAGCCGATCGGAATCCATCCTTTTAGGCGATCGATAAATACCGGAGCAATTTGCAGGTTGAGCGATTCCTGAGCAGGAAGTTTGAAAGCCGCGTGTTTCCAAGCCACTCCGTTATTTTGCGTGAAATAACCGTGGTATTGGACGTTCTCGCGCTGCTTGCAGCCCACGGGTACCCAGGAACCTGCCGATGTCTCGTACGCTTGCGGTTTCCCGCTTACGTAAGCATCGCAACTGCCGATCGGATTTTCTCCTCCCTGGAAAAACGACGAGGACTTAAACCAGTTGCGCCCGGCGTCTTTGGTTCGATAAAGCGCAGGCCGTCCCAGTTCCAGCGTCGTGGCATAGCCGCTGCCGTCGGACTCGAAATGAATGCCCGATACGTAACCGATATCCGGTAACGGATTTCCCGAACCGCTCGGTTGGGAATCGCTTGCGGTACGCATGACCGCATTCCAACTTTCTCCCCCGTCCAACGTCCGATAAAGCGTCTTATCCTCGCGGCCCGCAGTGGAAGACGTTTTGGTTGTCAGCAGCCAGCCGCGGTCGTTATCGCTGAAAGATAAAGCAGCGGGCAACTCGTCGGTACGCCCCAATGTCGCAAGCGCCCAGTTTTCTCCGCCGTCCGAGGTGCGCAGAACGAGCGTTTCTTCGGCGATTCCTGCACTGCGTACAATCCAACCGTGCTTCGTGTCCGTGAAAAACACTTCTTTTCCATACTCGGGCACATTGGAGAACGTCACTTGCTCGGAAGGCGACAAAGGCGTCCAGTTCTTGCCGTTATTTTCGGTTAAGTACATCCGAAGCGCGCTTCGAGTCAGCCCCCAAGCCATTCCGGTCTTCCCGTCAAATAGATGCATCTCCGTTAACCGGGTCTGCACCACGTATTCTTCATATTTACTGGCGCTGCCGCCCTCTTCGGGTTCGACAAGCGTAATTTCCTGGCCTCCGTCATCATCGGCCGTATTCGTCTGCACTGTCGGTTCGGATGCCGCGTCTTCCGTCGAAGAGTCGCTCGTACATCCGGCCAGCACAATCAGCATAGCAAGCAGAGGCAGCAGCACCTTTCGCCTGATCCGCATTGCAGCCGCCCCCTTTGATTTTGAATAATGTCGCACGGAGCGCAATTCCTTCGTCATTATAGCATAAAAGACCATAGCCGTCGCAACTGCGTCCTCTTCAGCCCAACCACAGATACATCGGCACGAACAGCAATGAAGTGACGATTCCCGCAAGCCCCATGCCGAGCGCGCTGAAGCTGCCTGCCGTTTCCGATTCCTGCAAGCTGCGCGCCGTACCGAAACCATGCGCGGCGCTCCCCATCGCCAAGCCGAACGAGACCGGATCCCGGAGACCGATTCGATATAAAAAGGCCGGTCCCAATACGCCTCCGAGCACGCCCGTTACGACGCTGAACATTACGGACAGCTCCGGCGTCCCGCCGAGCGATCTGGAGATTTCGATTCCGATCGGCGAGCTGACCGATTTGGGCAGGATGCTGAGCAGCACCTCGTGCGAGCCGCGGGTCGCGTACACCAGCAGCCCTGCGCTGACGATGCCCGTGATCGATCCCGCAAGCACGGAAATCGAGATTGTTTTGAGCCGTTCTCGAATCAATTTGCGATGCTTATAAATCGGTACGCCGAGCGCCACGGTCGCCGGGCCGAGCAAACTCGTCAATAGCCCGACCTCGCCTTGAAAATCGGCGATCGGGAATCGCAGCAAACCCAAAACGATCAGAATGATCGCACTGCTGCTCAGGATCGGATGCAGCCAAGGCAGTCTCGCCTGTATCCCTCTGGCAAGGGCGTAAGCTCCGATTGTTAAGGTGAGCCCAAAAAGCGGATCATGCAGAAAGTTTTCCATCTTCAGGAACCTCCTTCTGCTTCGGCTGCGTTTTCTTGGCAACCATCCCGGTCACCCATAGCACGGCGAACGTACTTCCGACCACGCCAACCGCGATCGATACGGCATTGTTGCCAAGAAACGGAATCAGCGCCGCCGCTCCGATCACATAGGGAATAAAAAAGAGCAAAAGATGCCCCGTCAATAAGTTCGCGGATTGCTCTACCCATTCCAACTTCACGACTTTTCCGAATAATGCAGCCAAAAACAACAACAAACCTATAACGTTGCCCGGTAACGGAAGATGCAACGCATCGTGCAGCAGCACGCCGGCCAGGCTGAATCCGAGTAGGATTGCAAACCCGCGCATAATCGTTCAACCTCTTTTCCGCCGGTTCACCGCAGTAATCCCGGATACTTGTTCAAACATTTTATCATTATAACAAAACTCGACAGAATTCGCGCAAAGACATTTGACACAATTTCGTGACATGCTGCTTGTTAGCGTGTAAACTGGTTACAAAGTTGAGAGGGTCTTTTTTATTCCTCCCATCCCATATCCTGAAGAAATGGAGTGATTTGGACATGACTACCCCATCCTCGCGTTCCCGCCGTGTCGTCGTGATTGGCACGGGCGACGTAGGAGCAACTACCGCTTATACCCTGCTGTTGAGGCAGCGCATGACCGAACTCGTTTTGATTGACGTGAACAAGGAATTGGCATTGGGCCAGGCACTGGATATGAACCACGGCCTGCCTTTCGTCGGCGGCGTGAAAGTCTGGGCCGGCGATTATTCCGACTGCAAAGACGCGGCCGTGATTATCATCGCGGCAGGCGCAGCCCAACGTCCGGGCGAGACGCGTATCGATCTGCTCAACCGCAACGCGGGCATTTTCGACCAAATCATCGGCAACATCGTGAAGTACAACGATAACGGGATCATTCTCGTCGCGACGAACCCGGTAGATATCCTCTCGTACGTATCGTACAAAAAGAGCGGTTGGCCGGCTCATCGCGTGATCGGTTCGGGTACGCTGCTCGACAGCGCCCGTTTCCGTTATCTGATCGGTCAGCAAAAACATCTCGATCCGCGAAGTATCCACGCGCATATCATCGGCGAACACGGCGATTCCGAGCTTCCGGTATGGAGCATGGCGAACGTTGCGGGTGCCGATCTGGCCTTGTCGGAGACTACGCAAGACGAGATCTTCGAAAATACCAAAAACGCGGCGTACGCGATCATCAATGCCAAGGGCTCGACTTACTATGCCATCGCTCTTGCGCTTGACCGGATCGTAACGGCCATCTTGCAAAACGAAAGCTCGGTTCTTAACGTCTCGACCTTGCTGGATAACTATCACGGCATTTCCGACGTATACCTCGGTCTTCCTTGCGTCGTCGACAGCACCGGCGTACGCGAGCATCTGGAAATTCCGATGAACGACAAAGAGCTTGAACTGCTGAATGCTTCGGCCAACAAGCTCAAGTCGGAAATCGCGAAAGTCAATCTGTAAAATAAGCTTTCCTGCGTGTAAAAAGCCCCCTGCTCTCTAGCGAGAGTTTGGGGGCTTTTGTTGTTTGCAAGACGATAAGCTCAGCCGTCATAATCGGACAATCTCCGCATGCAGCAATCGGCCGGAAGAAGCATCGCACACAAATTCGCTTTCCTCGATCCAAACCAGCGAGGCTTGCTCGATTCCGTTCGCGCGGCTTCCGGTTCGCACGTAATAAGGCAGAACCCGAATATGCCCTTTGAGCTTCTCCCAAGCCTCGTTCTCCGATAACTTCGGCTTATACAAGGTTTCGGCGAAACGTTCAGGACGCAAGCGGCGAAAATGCAGCTCATCCGACACGGCTGCCAACTTCCCGCTCCGACGCTCGATATACAAATCCAAGCAAGCGCCAAGCACGGGAAGCCCGTTCACCAATCGATAAACGCGCACATGAGCAAAACCGCCGCTTGCGGCCCGAAATGAAGACCTTTGTCTGCCTGCGAGAAAAGCCCAGCGGTAAGCCCTCGGTTTGGTCGAGCGCAGCAGATAATCCAGCACGGCGCTTCGGGCGCGTCTTAACTCGTCCCGATCCAGCGGCTCGGGTCTTCTGGAGTCTGAAATAGGAATACGTCCTTGCAGAGAGCGAATCGGCGCTGAAGCACTTCGTTTCGCCGAGCTTCCGCCACGCAAGTCAATCCACTCCCACGGCCCGAGCTTTTCGTCTTGCAGCACACGCTTGCCGTTTTGATCATAGAGTCTTGGGGGGAACAGGTAAAAAGGCATTACGGCAGATACATCCAGCGCATAAGCACTTCGAATGCAAGAATAGTCCTCGGGAGCCTGAATCAATGCCGGAGCAACCTCCATAGGCTCGGTTTCGAACCGACAAGGCGCCCAGTCTGTTTGCAAATCGCTCAGTTCGCCGGAAGATTTCATTCGGATGAACAAGCGGGGGCCGCGGTAAAACGGAATCCCGCGATAATGACGGGCATACTCCAATCGCATCTCGTCATTATCCAATTCGACGGCGCGAATCGGCAGCAAGTCTTCCGGATTGATGTCGGGCCTCACTCGCGCAAGGTGTTCTTCCGCCAGAACGGCATAATGCGAACTCTCTTCGTCAGACAAAAAGCGGATGCCGCCGAAGCCTTCTTTTCGAACTCCTGATAGCGCTTCATGGTTGTTAGGTCTGGTCAAAGGCTTCTCCCCTCTACCTATTAATAAGGCAGGCCGTCATCTCCCGGTTCTTCGCGTCGTTCAAGCAGGCGCTTCGCCACGGTCTCGAAATCTTCCGGCTGAAGCAGTTCGATCGGGGAATGCCCCTTATCGAACACGAACGATTCGCCTTCCAAAATAACGGCGTACCGTCCGTTCAGGCGCGTGATATGAACGCCGTAACCGAAGTCGGCAAGCAATCCTTTGATCTGCGAATTTCCGAGCTTGAATCGAACCTCGATGTCCGGCTGGAATTCCGTGATCCGCTCGGCCGCTTCCATCACCTGCTCCGGTTCCCATTTTTGCTGAATATCGCGCTTATCGCTGGCTGTCCATAGCTCCAGGTCGTGTTCTTCGCGCTGACGCTCTTCGCTGGTTTCGTCCGGCCATTTTTCTTCCACGTAAGTCTGCACGAATTCCATGACGCGATCGTTTACGATCTCCGGCATCGACTGTTCATATACGACGAACTTCAGGAAGTCTTCGAAGTAACGCGCATGCGAAGGTTGGTGAATCTTGAGCTCCCAATCCTCGGTCATTCCCGCTTCGGGCATATGCGGATACATGATCGACTTGATGCTTTTCGTGCTAATCGCCATTTCGACTTCGTCGATCAAATTCTGTTCGTCCGAAATGCGCGCGATTTTATTCTCGAAGTCGCATTTCATCACGAAAATAAACGGATCGTCGGAATGGGTCGGCATTTTGGCACGGGTCAGCACCAACGCTCCGCCGCGAACCGAGCCGGTATCCAGATAATTTCGCACCAGATCGTCGCAGGCATTTTTAAAATCTTCCTTGCCGTCCGCCGTCCGCATGCGGTTGAACATATTGAAGTTGGGATTGCTGTCGAGTTCATAGCCCGGTTCGACGATAAACGTGCCGATCTTGGTCGGTGCTTGCTCGGTCAGCGGGTTCTTTTCCACTTTTCTTTTCGCGATCCGCGAGAACTCGCCGTCGAGAAATTTTTTCACGGGACTATCTTCGTAATCGTAATCGTCCATGGTCTGGTAATGCTTATAACCTCTCGCCCCCTGGCCTTCGCGGCCCTCCACCTGGATGACGAAAAACGATAAAAATTCAATGTCGAAACGCATAATTCTTTAAACCCCTTCTGCCTCCGATTTACGCCGGGCGCACTCGGAAGGCGGTAATGGCTGCCATGCAACGCGCATTGCTTTCCGGCAGCAAATTGCCTGTCTGCCTACGATAGCACGACCGCCGAAAATGAACAATCTCATAAAGAAAATTCGTTAAAACATACAAAAACGCGACCTGCCGATATCGACATGGGCCGCGCTTCTTGTCAAAACTTCTTTATTTTCCTTGACGCTGCTGCATGAATTCCAACCCTTTTTGCAGCAGTTCCTTCATGGAACCGAACTGCGTGTTGGCATTGACCTTCTCGTCCAATTCCTGCGGAGGAACATTTTGAAGCGCGTTCGGGTCGTTGCCGCCGATGCCGAATTTCTGAAGCATTTCCGCAGCGGACTTGAACGGCGTATACTTTTGCAAAAACTCCGAATTCAGCAGCTGATCGAGCGGAAGCTTTTGCAAAATTTCGTTAAGCGGAAGTTTATTGGCCATTTCGCTTAAGCCGCTCAAGTCTCCCTGCTTCAGTTTGTTAAATGCGTCTCCCAAACCTCCAAGATTAAATCCCATGCGTACCGCCTCCTGATCAAATAGGTGTTACTCGCTTTTACCCGAATTGCCCGGTAGCTTAACATCCAATCGACTCATGGCCTCTTCCTTCTCCCGATTCGAGACGTGGGTATATACCGTCGTCGTCTGGATCGAGGAGTGGCCGAGCATTTCCTGCACCGTTCGCAGATCCGCCCCTCGACGCAGCAGCATCGTGGCGAACGAGTGACGCAGCTTATGGCTGGAATACGGAATCCGCTGATGCGGCTCCAAGTCCTGCTGAAAACGATCGAACGTATCGGCCGCCAACTGCTGAATCGCGCGAATGGACATCCGACGTCCTTTTTGCGAAACGAACAGCGCTTCCTCACGATCCGTCCACGGCGACAGGCGCTGCGAGATCGCTTCTTCCAGCACGCCCATGACGGCTTCAGGAACAGGCAAAGTACGCCATTTGCGTCCTTTGCCGAACACTTGAAGGGTTCGCCGTTCGGCATTGTAATGGGAGACGTTCAGCGCATGCACCTCGCCGACCCGCAGCCCCATATAAGCCATCAGCAAAAAAATCGCCAGGTTGCGTTCCCGGTACTTGCCGTCGACCGCTTCCAAAAATTCTCCGATCTGACGTTCATCCATGTACACGGGTGCGCGGTTCTTTTCCGTTTTCGCTTTTTTGATCCCGATCGCCGGGTTCTGTTCGATCAATTCCAATTCGATCAACGCTTTATAAAAGCAGTGGATCGCGGCATGTTTGCGGTTCCGCGTAGCGTCTCCCGATCCGTTCCTTCTGGCATTGGACAGGAACGACATCACATGGATCTTTTTCACCGCGTCCAGCTCTTTTCCGCTCAATCCCATTAAAAATTGCCGTACGTCGCTTAAATAGTTTTTTTGCGTATAGTCCGTATATCCCGCGTCCTGCATCCAGATCAGGAACGCTTCCAGATACTCGGCATAATCCTCAAGCATCTCATCGTCGGGAATCCGAATGGTTGCCATTGCCTGCATCGCTCCGCTTCTGCTTTTTCGAAAAAGTTTCTTCTATATATTGTGGACTACCGAATGCGTATGGCGCAAGCCCCAAGAAACTTTTCTCAAACAAAGGAGCAACAAAGTTTCGAGGCTGGACGTTTAATAGGATATGGTAAAAAGCGGAAAGCGAAAGGAGTGAAGACCGTGCAAATGGATAGGGGCATTTTTTATAAGTGAACGTAACTTTAATTATGTAACCTTTTTATAGAAAAATGAAGTCGTTTCCAAATTACCGAGAGGAGAATTCATTATTGATGAACATGTGCGGAAAACCGGCTTCCCTGCTTTTGATCGTCGCCCTGACGTTGCCCTTATTATCTTTGTCCGCCGCTTCGGCAGCGCCGGTCACTTCATATACCAATCCTGTACGCTCTGAAACGAATACGATCCAAGCGATCAAGCCGATGTGGAGCGCCGAGACAGACTTCGACGGTCAAGCTTTTCCCGCGGTAAATTCCGGTAATAACGTGATTTACGTGCATAAGGGCAAACTGCGCGCGATCAGTGCCGTTACGGGAAAAACGCAATGGTCTTCTTCTCTTCTTCCTTTGTCCGAATCGATCGCAGGAAACGGCACGCTGTACTTCGTCGATCAAAAAGGAATGCTGGTCAGCTTGAACGCCAAAACCGGAAAACCGTTCTGGAAAACCGATACGGGCATACCCTCCGATTCGTCTTTGACGGTCAAGCTCGTCGACGGAACGCTTTACGCAGGCGGACCTTTTACGCTTCAAGCCTACAACCCGGTCAACGGGAAAAATCTGTGGAAGCAAAAAACGAAAAGCGAGTACGGAGGACCTTATATCCAAGGCGTCTATGACGGCGTGCTTGTAGCTTCGATGACGGTCAGCGGAGCGCTCACGATCGATCAATATGTCGGATACAACCCGAAAACGGGGAAAAAGGTATGGGAAAGCGGCGGAAACAACGGCCCTGTGCTGGCTTATCGTAACGGATGTCTCTACGTGCGCGACCAATACCCGATGAGCAGTCCGGATCACGCGCTGCTGCTGAATAAAATCCGGGTCAAGACGGGAAAAATGACTAAGGCGAATGAATACGTCCAAGTCGAAGACGGCATGTTCCAAACGGCCGATCAGGTCTTTGTCGAAGGAGACGACCTGTACATCGCGATGCGTAAATACAGCGAAGGCACATTGGAAGGCTTCTCTTCCATGCTGCACCGCTTCAAACTCGACGAGGATCCGGACAAGCAAACGCCCATGATTTACGAAGGCAGAGGCGACTTCCTTGCAGGGCCATACTTGAACCGCTTTTTCGTGCAAAAAGAGCTTCGCTTGGAAGCCGTCCCTCTTAACGGAAAAATGAGCGAGAACTACAATATCCCGAGCAACCCCGTTTCGAGACTGGACTTGATCGCGAACCGTGCCTATGTCGGCGTCAGCGACGGAAAGTTCTACATCATCGATATTCCTTCCGGCCGAACGCTCGGCGTCGTGGATACGAATTCCCGTACGTACGGACAGACGTTGGTCGTCGGCAGCATGATCGTCGTGCAAGCGGAAGGCAAGCTAATCGCCGTAAAGCGGCCGGTATTAACGAAGCAGCCTTGAAATTTTACGTTAATTATGTTTCGCAAAATTAAATTTTGTGGTATATAAAAAAGGAGGGCTGTTTCGCCATATACATATGCCCGCCGAAACGCAATACGGTTTCACCAAATTTGCAAGGGTGCGTTGATGCGCCCGGAAGGAGCTCTATTCTTATGACAGATGCAAAGAAACCCGTACTCGAACCCGCAGCGCAGAAATTTGCCGACGACAACGCGAAGCCTCCCTTCTTGTCCGATCTCGGTCCGGAAAAAGGACGCGAAACGGTCGACGAAGTTCAATCCGGCGATATTTTCAAACCGGAAGTGGACGCGGAAGACAAAACGATCGCAGGCGGTCCGAAAGGCGAAGTCTCGATCCGCGTGCTTCGTCCGAAAGGATCGACCGGTCCTCTTCCCGTGCTCCTTTACACCCACGGCGCAGGCTGGGTATTCGGCAACGCGCATACGCATGACCGCTTGATCCGCGAACTGGCAGTCGGTTCGGAAGTGGCCGTCGTGTTCCCGAATTACAGCCTCTCCCCGGAAAGCAAATATCCGGTCGCGATCGAAGAAATCTACGCGACGTTGGAATGGATCGCTTCGCAGGGCGAAGCCGAAGGGTTTGACACATCCAAACTGTTCGTCGGCGGCGATAGCGTCGGCGGCAACATGACGGCGGCGATCACGCTGATGGCGAAAGAACGCAGCGGCCCGAAAATCGCGAAGCAGCTGCTGTTCTATCCGGTAACGGACGCTTCTTTCGAAACGGAATCGTATAACCAGTTCGCGGAAGGCTACTTCTTGATGAAAGAAGGCATGAAGTGGTTCTGGGATCAATACACGACCGATCCGGCTGAACGCGACCAAATCACGGCTTCCCCGCTGCGCGCGACAATCGAACAGCTGCAAGGTCTGCCGGAAGCGCTCGTCATCACGGGCGAAGCCGACGTGCTGCGAGACGAAGGCGAAGCCTATGCGAACAAGCTGCGCGAAGCAGGCGTTCCGGTAACGGCGGTGCGTTTCCAAGGGATTATTCACGACTTCGTGATGCTGAACGTGATGGCGGAGACGAATGCAAAAAAAGGCGCGATACTGCTGGCGAATGCTTGGCTGAAAGCCTGATCCCGACCGTGAAATCGCACAAACTCAAAAAGACCTCTTCTGCCGCCTGCGGCGCGCGGAAGAGGTCTTTTTTTTAACGAATCATCAATGACGCCCTTTGACGGCTTTGTTCCAATCCAACGGAATCTCGAAGCGTTTTTGCGATTCCGGTGCTCGGAACGGCATGACCATGAACGCGGCAATATCGTCAGGATTTATACGTTCGATAGCCCTTTCGAATATCAACTCGTTTGCGGAAATGCGTTCTGGACTGAATATGTTGAAGCTCAAAATCTCGCCTTTTTTCGTTCGGATATTAAATATCCAGGATTGTGCATGGGGCGAATTGTATTTCGTACGGAACACGGTACGGTCTTTTTGCATATCGATATCGGTCAGGGTCATCGTTTCTCCGTCAAATCCTTTAAAAACGAGCGGAAGATGACCGTCAAACGTTTGAAGGATCATATCGTCTTCAGGCGCGTCTGCATCTTCGGGTTTTGACAAATGAATTTTGGATAATGTCAAAGCTAACGAAGAAGGCTCAGGATTGATTGCGCTGAAAGGTTCGATTGCAAAAACTTCGTCTTGATAATCTTCGCGGCTCGGATTCATATCCGAATACGATCGATTGCCTGTCAAAAAACGGGTATCGATATCGTCCGAATAGGTGATCTCCAAGCTGCTGTCTTCTTGCGGATTATGACGAGTCGTCTCGATCACGTTCCATAAAGGCCCTACCTTGATCTTGTTGATTCGCAATACGTATCCTTGGTACTCAATCGTTTGGTTCGGGAAAAAAGTCAGCGTCCGGGCATCCGTTTTGGACGAGTCCAATTCCAACTCGGTTTGCCAATTGCCCGGTGTGCTCGCGAGTTCATGCACCCGAAGCGCCAATTTAATTTTTTGCGGACCATCGAATTTCCAAAAAGCATACGTAAGCGTACCCGCAAAACGATGACTGTCCAAAACGGTTCTCGTAACGCGGATTTCCGCTTGAGGCGGATCATCCGATTCCGCGTCTGTCCGTTTCAATTCGTACTCGAACGTCGAAGTGGCTTCGTTCAGCGGAATAGAGGTGTCGGAACGTTCCGCCACGTAATCGATCTTAACATCGTTTCCGTCATAATAAGCTTTCACGAGCGTTAACGTAATGCCTTGATCTTCCAACCGGATATTCAAGGGCGTAAAAAATTCGTCAATGCGTTCTTCGCCTTTGAATCGGAGCTCTCTGGGTGCAACTTCGTCGACCAAATGCCGAAAATCGATACCGGAGATATTCCATTTCGCCGGAACGGATCGGGACTCGTTCCATCCATATATAGCCGCGCTTGCCAGAAGCAAAATCGCTGCCAATGCCGCAAAAATAGGCATACGGTAATTTCGTTTGACCGGAATGATTCGTTTCATCTGATCCGGCTGATCGTGCCAGATGCGATCGAACGTCACGCCCGGATTCAGCTTCTTCAAGGAATCGGGTCCGTCGGCTTTTAACCGTTCGACTATCTCGCGTTCAGACGAAGAAAAACGACGAGCGGCAAATCGAGCAAAATAAGCTTTCATCGGACCTCCTCCCGCGTTTGGGAACAATTGTGCAAACGATGCGTCAACAGGTCGGGATTCACCCTGAGTTTGGCGAGTCCGGCGGCAAGTCTGGATTTGCACGTGCCGAGCGGGATCTCTAACGTTTGCGCGGCTTCTTTAAGCGGGATTTCCGCGTAATAATGCAGTACGATTACTTCCCTGCTTTTATGCGGCAACCGACAGACCGCTTGCCATAGTTCTTGCTGTCGTTCGTTTTGCAGCGCGACCGTTTCAGCCGTTTGATCCGTAGGCCGATCCGGTACCTGCCCGAATAGTTTTTGCCAATTAAGCTTACGATAATGGCTGCGCGCGAGATTGACCGCGATTCGCGCAAGCCACGGCCGGATCGGTTCGTGCCGGCAATACGATCCGTATTTTTGAAAAGCTCGCATAAACGTCTCCTGCGTCAAATCGTCAGCAAGCGTTTTCGACTTCGTTAACGCGAGCAGAACGCCGAAAACGGCTTTGGCATGTTGATCGAACACCTTTTCCGCCTCCTCCCGGCTTAAATCTGCATTCATCTTTTCCCCTCCCTTTTCTCTGACCGCTATACGCTTTGAAAAGGAATTCGGTTCGGTGTTCTCGCAAATTTTTTTCGAAAATGAACATTAGGGCGTGTCTTCAAACCTGCTAACGTGTATCTTTGACTGCCTTTTCGCTCTCAACTGGAATCGTACCTAAACCGTGTACCATTCCAGCGACGCTTCGTCACTCTCCCTTGACGTGCCCCGGCACGACTGCGGAAAAGTTCTTTGCCGAGAACGAAAATTCAGTAAAATCTACGTCCGTCGAAGTTTAAAGACATGCCATAGTTTACAGTAATATAATTATGTAATCTAGATATAAGAAGCCTGCTATCCGTTATTCGGAAGCAGACTTCTTGTATTTTTGTTATTCACCTATTTAACTCTGCTTTTCCCGTCGATCAGTCGAACGTCACAAATCCCATCGCTTTTTTCGCCGCTAACAGCGTTTTCCCCGCTTCTTCGTTCGCTTTTCGCGCGCCTCGCTTCAAAATCTCGTCCAGCTCAGCGGAATTCACAATCTCGTGGAAACGCTGCTGGATCGGTTGCAGTTTAGCGATCACGACTTCGGCCAGTTCTTTTTTGAAAGCTCCGTAACCTTGTCCGTCGAAGCGCCGCTCCACGTCTTCCGTCGACACTTCACCGAACAGCGAATACAGCTCGATTAGGTTGCTGACGGCGGGTTTGGACTCCCAATCGTAACGCACCTGTCCGTCCGAATCGGTCACCGCGCGGGAGAACTTTTTGCGAATGACGGCAGGCTCGTCCAACATCAGAATATAGCTGGCTTGATTGGGATTGCTTTTGCTCATTTTCTTATGCGGATCATCCAATCCCATGACTCGGCAGCCAATATCTTGGACGATCGCTTCCGGTACCGTAAACGTTTTGCCGAAGCGGCTGTTGAAGCGGTCGGCCAAGTCGCGCGTGAGTTCCAAATGCTGCGTCTGATCTTCGCCTACCGGGACATGGGACGCTTGATAAAGCAGAATGTCCGAAGCCATCAGCGCGGGATACGTGAACAACGATGCGCTGACGCCTTCTTTTCCGTCCGACTTCTCTTTGAACTGCGTCATCCGGTTCAGTTCGCCGAAATGCGCCTGCGTCTCCATGATCCATCCCAGTTCGGCATGCGCCGGAACTTGCGACTGAAGAAAGATCGTCGCCTTTTCCGGATCGATGCCGGCCGCCACGTAATACGCCGCGATCTCTCGCGAACGCTGATGCAGCTCTTTCGGATCTTGAGCGACGGTCACGGCATGCAGATCCGGCACGAAAAAGAAACTCTCGAATTCATGCTGAAACTTCACGAACTGACTAAGCGCGCCCGCGTAGCCTCCGATGTTCAGATCGCCGCTCGGCTTGATGCCGGATAAAATACGTTTGGTTATGCTCATTTTTATTCTCTCCTCAAATTCGATTGAACAATACCCTCATTCGAAACGCAAAAAAGACACTCCATCCCTGTCAAAGGGACGAAGTGCCTGTATGCGCTCCGCGGTACCACCCGAAATTCAGCCCGAACGGACTGCTCTTGGACCCGTCAAAACGACTAACGGGGTTCCCCGAGATAACGGAGGGAAGCCGTCGGCGCCTACTGACCGCAAATCGCGGGGTTCGGACCGAAGCGAACGGACCCATTCACCGAACGTCGTCATGCCGGACCTTTCACCGATCGCCGGCTCGCTGAGATGATTCTCGTTAAGGTTACTCTTTCCATTCCTAGCTTTTGTTATGGGCAGTTGTTGTAGGCAAGTGTACGCGATCGGTTCGGAAAAAGCAAGCTTTGAATAGCGGGACGGATTTCGTTTATTGAAGAGTGATCTCTTTTGTCCAGGTTGCTTCTTGTCCGGCGTCATCGGAGAATACGAATGAAATCTCGCCCCGCTCCCCTTTTCGGGCATTTGGATACAGGAAGCCGGAAAATTGTCCGTCGCCGCTGATGTAAAAGCCGTCTTCGCCGCTCGCTCCGTTTTCCCGTGCCTGCTCATACGTCGTGACGATCGGATCTCCTTCGCCATGCCACTGCATTTCGCTCAGCGCGTAGCCTTCCGGAATCTTCTTAAAAGAGAAGGTCAAGCCTCCGCTCTCGATCGGTATTTCGGTCTGATCGAGCACAACCAGAATTTGCAAATCCTCCGCTTCCCGATCGGCAGCCGCATCGGGTACGTCGGTAGGTGCCGCAGCCGGAGCTGTCTTATTCGACTGCGGCGCGGAAGTTTCTTTTTCCGGCTCCTTCTCTGTTGAAGTCGCGTTTTGCCCGCACGCGCTTAACATAAGCATTCCTGCAATCAAAGCCATGCCTGCTAACCTAGGATGTTTATTCATCGTCTTCCCTCTCCTGTTCAACGAGTGAAGCTTCGCGCAACGTGAAACGAAAAGCTACACCTTTCTCTGTATTTACTACTTCATAATCGCTATCGTGCAGTTCCAAAATATGCTTGACGATGGCCAGCCCCAACCCTGTCCCGCCCAAGCGGCGATCCCGGGAACGTTCCGCTCTGTAAAACTGCTCCCAGATCCGCTCCAGGTCGTCCTTCGGAATCGGTTCTCCGTCATTTTCGATCACGATCTCTGCAATTTCAGAATCTAAGCGCCGCAGTGAAATTCGGATCTCCCCTGCTTCGCGTGCATGCCGGACCGCATTGCTAAGCAGATTGATCAGCACCTGATCGATTCTGCGCGGATCGGCGATCACACGAAGCCGGGATTCGCCGATCAGACGAACCTTGAGATGCCGGCTTTCGATCTGCTCCGTCAACGAATCGAGCAGCGAACGCACATGCACGGCGATATCCAGATTCTCCGTCTTGAGCTTGATCGCTTTGGCTTCGAAACGGGAAAGCTGGAGCATGTCCATAATCAGGGCGTTCATGCGATCCGTTTCTCCGACGATCAATTGCAGGTAACGCTCGCGTTTGTCTGCGGCCACGTCGTCTTGCAGCCCTTCCGCAAAGCCTTTCACGATACCCAATGGCGTTTTCAACTCATGCGAGATGTTGGCGATCAATTCTTTGCGCAGTTCCTCGGCACGCACTTTTTCCTCGACTTCATGTTCCAGCTCGGTATTAGTTTCGGACAGCTTGCGCAGCGCCGCGTCGAGATTATGTCCCAGCGTATCGAGATTGCGGGACAATTCGCCGAACTCGTCATGCGAACGAATCGCTCTTCCTTCATCCGGCGTAAAATCAAGCGCAGCCATGCGCGACGAGGTTCGACTAAGACGGATCAACGGGCGAGACACCATACGAGAGTATACAAACGACAACAACAGCAAAACGATTCCGATAACAGGCGCCAGATAAACGAAGTAACGTTGGAGCATTCCGACGGCCTCGCCCAACGGTTGAAGAGATGCCAAAGCAAACGCATAGCCTTCCGGTTTTCCTTGCTCGTCTACAATCGGAACCAAAATACGCAAATAAGGAATCCCGCTCCAATCATCGTTCCATTCGCTGATCAACGTGTCGCCGGCGCTTACGCGTTGTTCCATATCCGAGGAGTCGGCATTCCGCCAATCCGTCAGCGCTTCGTCGATTCGCGTATTCGCGTAAAAGGGATTGAATTCCTGGTTCTCCGGCAGCACCAATTCGGTAATTATTCCTTTTACACGAGCAAGTCCGCTTTCCGGCCGAGGTTCATCGCTTTGCAGCGCGACCGGTTGCATCAACGTATCCTGCTCGTCCATGTAGATTCCGTCCGCCACCAGTTCCTCGCCTGCCCGAAGGCCGGAAGGGACGTCCGAAGCGGTCATTCCTTCCGAGGACAGTAGAAGCGTGATCCGCTTGTTGTCTGACGTTTGCAAAGAGATAAAATAAGGATCGAGGCTTCGGCGTTCGAAATCGGTATTCAAAATCGCAAGCGAAGCTTTGTTTTCATTGGTGAATCGTCCGAGAATGCGCGCCGTCGCAACAGGGTCGTTTCCTGCTTCCGCATACTGCACGCTGAAATCCCGCATGCTTTTTTCCAGATCGTCCGTTTTAACCGTTTGGGGGTACAGCCAACATTTTAACGAAAATATACGCTAAGACAATATTTGGAATAGAAAAGCCGGATTTCCCTACTCTAAGGAGATCCGGCTTTTCTTATATTCAATGAAGGTAAAGGCTGTAGACCGGCCTTACTATTGGATTTGAATGTGTATTCCCCTAGGAAATTAATATGCTCCCACGCAAGAGGTGATACATGAGCTAACAAGTTCTCATCTAATTCTCCGTTTTGCTTTAACTGATTCGTAGCTTCTGTAAGATAAACGGTGTTCCAAAGACTAATTGCATTGATTATAATGTTTAAAGCACTTGCTCTTTGCAGTTGATCTTGTAAAGCCCGTTCCCGTAACTCCCCATGCTTTCCAAAGAAGATCGCCCTGGCCAAAGCATTCATGGCTTCTCCTTTATTAAGTCCTCGTTGTACACGTCGCCGCAGCGATTCATTTAAAATGTAATCAAGTATAAAAATCGTTTTTTCGATTCTTCCGATTTCTCTAAGTGCCTTTGATATTTTGTTCTGCCTCGCATAAGAGCCAAGCTTGCCCATAATGAGGGATCCAGAAACCGTACCTTCTCTTATTGAATGCGTCAACCGTAATACATCATCAAAATTCTCTCGAATAGTTTGGGTGTTAATTTTCCCTCGAAAAAGATCATTTATTTCATGGGGATGATCCATTACATCTATCGTATATAACCTAGAATCAGATAAGTCACGAAGTCTTGGTGCAAAGCGAAATCCAAGCAAATGAGATAAACCAAATACTTGATCTGTATAACCCGCTGTATCTGTGTAATGTTCTTCAATATTCAACTCAGACTCATGATGCAATAATCCATCGATGACATGAACAGCATCACGGGCGTTAGTATTAATGACTTTGGTGTAAAAACTCGAAAATTGATCACTTGTGAATCGATATATAGTTGCTCCCTTTCCGGAACCATAATGGGGATTAGCGTCTGCATGTAAAGAAGATACACCGACTTGCACACGCATTCCATCAGAAGATGATGTACTGCCATCGCCCCAAATTGAGGATAAATCCATTTTATGATGGAAATTAACAAGCGTAGCTTGCGCTCTGTTCAAAGCATCCTCATCCATTCGCCATTGAGCAACGTTTGCCATTTGTCGATATGTGATTCCTGGTGTTGCGTCCGCCATTTTTGTGAGTCCAATATTTGTTCCCATAGCCATTAGTGCTGCTAGTATCATGGGTTTCTCTTCTTGATGCGGGGGTTTTCCCGTAGACGTGTGAATAAATGCTTTATCAAACCCTGTCCACCCTGAGACTTCCATCAATAAATCCGTTAATTTCATACGTGGAAGTAGACGATAAAGAGAAGCACTGAATGCCCTGGCATCTTCCGGGACATCTTTTTCAAGCCGTTGAATGTGCAGTTTGCCATTCGTCAGATTGGCTCCTTCTAAATCATGAATATTGCCTTTTACATGTTGAATACGTTCTAATAAAGAAAGTCGTCGTTCTTCAAGATAATCATCCACTGACAAACTAACAGCAATCCTTGTTGCATTCGTTGCAGATGCAATCTCCCATTCTTTTTTGGAAACTAGATACTCCTCAAAATCTTTATGTTGGCGACTCCCGGCGATGGAAATATCTCCTGACCTTACATGGTTTCGAAGCTCCGTTAGTGCTGCCATTTCATAATAATGCCGATTAATCGACCCGTCTTCTTCGTAGACATGCTTTTGCCACCGATTAGATACAAAATCCAAGGGGGCATCTCTTGGCACTTTGCGCTTATTCGTTTCATTCATTTCGCGAATAGTATCTAATGCTTTCATTAATGGCTCACTCGATTTAGTCGAACGGAATTCAAGTGCCCTTAGTAGAGTCGGTGTATATTTTCGCAGGTAAAAAAAGCGACTTTCTAAAAGATCTAAATAATCATAATTAATCGGTCTAGACAAATCCTTCGCTTCCTCAATGGAAGTAACAAATTTTTCCCACGGCATGATGGTTTCTAAGGCTGTAAAAGGATCCAGCTTTTCTTCGCGTGCCTTTATAAGAGCTTCACCTAAGCGAGCATAATGGATGACTTTCTCATTTACTGATTTCCCGTTCTTCTTTTGCAGTTCTTCTTGAGCTCTACGTCCTTTCGCTTGGAGGGTCAAGATTTGTCTGTCGTGAATTTCAAATGCGTGATCAATTAAGTCTTGGTTCAGATGGAGCAAATAAGCAACTAATATTGCATATCTTTTTTCTTTAGTGAATCGTCGGAAGGAATGGGGTTCATATCTAGCGCCTATTTTAGATAGTTGTCGCAATCGATTGGGGTGTATGGACTCAGTTATTACTGTAAGTTGAAGTGTTTTAATGTATTCTAAGCGCTCGATCACTTTTAAAAAGGCATCTGGAGATGATTGCCCTGGAATCTCTCTTAACCATGATAAGTATGTTTTCCCACTATCAGTAGGCATTAGCGATAGTAAGCGATCCAGCTTTTCAAGTTGAAATGGTGCTAGGGAGTCATTAAAGTGATTAAAAATATGTTGTTCCGTCCGTTTTCGTGTTTCCCAGACTACTCTTTCAATGGTGGCCATACTTGGTAGAATGACTTTCCACTTCCGGACGATCTGAATGGCCGTCTGTATCAGATGAGTAGGGTTTCCATTAGCCATAGCATCATCGAATAGGAATCTAGAAAGTCGACGATATGTTGATATGGTAAAGGTTTGGTAATCATACTCTCTACGGATTTCTACCAAATGCTCATATTTAGTTGCTTCTCGTTTAGCGTAATTTAAGAACTCATTTGGATCCACTTTAATTTGTTTAGCGATATAAGATATAACATATGTAGGAATTTCATTTATATCAGATAATGTCCACCCTGAAAATCGAATAATGCAAAGTTGTACGGCAAAACCCAAACGATTATAGTCTCTTCTATGTCGAAAGATGACATCTACATCGTGCTGGCTTAGCGTGAAGAATGTACCTAAGGACCATTCATCTAATTCAGTGGGAATGGACATATACGTTTTCCGTTCCTCTGGGGTTAGTAATTCTCTTACTCGAGCATACACAATAAAAAAGCTCCCTCCTAAAAAGTGGTTTCACGAATGATACATAACTATCTTTTGTATCATTCGTGAATATCCTAAACACCTTGATAAATAAAGGTTTTTTTAGAGTTTTCCATCTCTCGTCATTTTCTCTGCTTTTTGAATCATACATAATATATAATAGTATACATTAAGTATCATAATTTTGGAGGAGTTAATTTGGAGTATGTTCAACCGATTCGGGATCGAAAACAGATAATTGCAATCAAGAAAATTTTAAAAGCTACCAATATAAGGGACTACTGTCTCTTTAACATAGGGATTAATTCCGGCCTACGGATTAGCGATTTACTTCAATTAAGAATTGGTGATGTAATTGATGAAAAGCATACTATTAAGGATCGAATCTCGCTTCGTGAAGTAAAAACAGGGAAAATGAAAGATTTTCCTATCGGAGATACGTCAAAAAAAGCAATCAGAGAGTACTTGATAACAAGAGATTACGAAGAAAACGAACCGTTATTTCGTTCCAGGAAGGGGAAAGAAGCATTAAAGCGACAACAAGCCTATCGAATTATTAACGAAGCGGCTAGAGCTGTAGGAATAAAAGAAAGAATTGGTACTCATACATTACGAAAAACGTTTGGTTATCACGCTTACCAATCTGGAGTGGACCTCTCGATTCTTCAAAAATTGTTTAACCATTCAGCACCAAGCGTTACGCTAGCCTATATTGGTATGACACAAGATGAGCTTGATAATGTGTATTTGAATTTAAATCTATGAGGTGGGTATCTCTTTTTATCTCATTTTAATAAATAATGTTGGCTGTACCCCTCTAAGGTCCTGATAGCGAGAATAGGTCTTATGGGGTACTAGCTCTTATTATAATTAGATGTGACGGATAATAAAGTAGATTAACCTTATTAATTCGCTTTTACCTTAATGAATATAAGCACTACATTTTATAGAGTCGTCCTAGCGTTTCCTTCATTTCAGGCTTAACGGATATCTCAGAACGAATTGAAACAGCTTTTTCTTCTGCTTCTTTTATAGATTCAGCTAACCCTAGTTCAAGAAGTAAACCAATCGCAACCGTTCCAGTCCGATTTTTTCCTCCTGAACAATGAAAGAAAATTGTTTCATCATTATCATAAGCATTTTTAACAGCATCAATAGCGGTCTTCACTGATTTATCCTGTTTCTCTTTATCATCAATAATGGGTAAATGCACACGTTTACCAGTCTTATCCTCGTCTAACGATTCAGCTCTTAGATCAAAAACCTTACCGAGATCATGTGTCTTTGTCGCTTCTTCTGCACTTGCAGCACCACCGATATACACTCGGTTAGGAATCAATTCTTGATAGGATGTCATCATCTTGTCCTCCATTTATAGTTATAAATTATGATAGAGACTGGCTCCAATCCAGTGTTGTCTCTCCCTCGAGATAGTGTTCAACATCCAATGCAGCCATACAACCTGTGCCGGCAGCTGTTATTGCTTGTTTATACGTTACATCTTGTACATCTCCACAAGCAAACATTCCCGGTATTGATGTTTTTGTTGTACCAGGTTCCACAACTACATAACCATTTTGATCAAGTTCGACCTTATCTTCCAAAAAGGCTGTATTCGGTGTATGACCTATTGCTAAGAAAAATCCGTCCGTTTCAATTAACTCTTCTTTACCTGTACTATTATCAACCACTTTTACACCGGAGACCTTCCCGTTTGTTGAAAGAACTTCAGTGGTCATTTTATTAAGAGCCCACTTTATTTTATTGTTTTCTTTAGCTCTGTTTTGCATAATCTTAGATGCTCGAAGCTCGCTACGTCTATGAATAACAGTAACCTCATCTGCAAATTTCGTTAAGAAACTTGCTTCTTCCATAGCTGAATCTCCACCACCAACAACGACAACTTTCTTACCTCGATAGAAAAATCCATCACAGGTTGCACAAGTACTGACCCCTTTTCCGAAATTTTCTTTTTCACCAGGTACGTTAAGCCATTTAGCTGATGCCCCTGTTGAAATGATGATCGTCTCGGCTTCAATCTCTTCTTTCCCATTGATAGTTAAATGGAATGGTCTTGATTCTGTTTTTACATTAGTGACCCAACCAGTTTTAAACGTTGCGCCAAATCGTTCAGCTTGTTTTCGCATGTTATCCATGAGTTCTGGTCCAGTAATACCGTTGATGAATCCAGGGAAGTTTTCAACCTCAGTTGTAAGTGTTAATTGACCTCCTGGTTCCTGTCCTTCAATAACCAAAGGGTTCATGTCAGCTCTTGCTAAGTAAATAGCAGCTGTTAGTCCAGCTGGTCCTGTCCCTACAATAATCACTTTATGTTTTGTCGCCATATTAACAACCCCTTATATAATAATTCACTTATATATACTTGAAAATGTAAGTCGAGGGTATTACTCCCTCGACTTAGAAATTACTTACTTGTTTCTGAGAAACGCTTGATACGTTCTGCTATTTCATCTCTCACACGTTGGAAAAAGGCCCACTTCTCTTCTTCTGTCCCTTCAGCCTTAGCCGGATCATCAAATCCCCAATGATCACGTTTCACATGTGGAGGAGTCATCGGACATTTGTCTGCTGCATCACCACATAACGTAACGACAAAGTCTGCGTTGTTTAACAGTTCTGTATCAATGATATCAGACGTTTGGTTAGAGATATCAACGCCTACTTCTTTCATTGCTTTAACGGCATTAGGATTTAATCCATGTGCTTCAATCCCTGCACTATATACATCCCACTCACTGGCTAAATACTCTTTTGCCCATCCTTCTGCCATTTGGCTTCTGCAAGAGTTTCCAGTACAAAGAAAATAAATTGTTTTTTTAGACATTGTATTTTGCTCCTTCTTTTAATGAATAATGAGTAACCATAGATATAGTCCCATTAGAGTTATAAACAATACTGGCAACGTGATGATAATACCTGTTTTGAAATACGTTCCCCAAGATATTTTGACGCCTTTTTGTGTTAAGACATGAAGCCATAACAAAGTGGCTAATGAACCAATTGGCGTGATTTTCGGACCTAAATCAGCTCCAATCACATTGGCATAAATTAACGCTTCTCTAGTTATACCTGTTGTATCAGTTCCCGCAATCGCAATCGCATCAATTAAAACAGTAGGCATATTGTTCATAACAGAAGACAGAATGGCTGCTATAAAGCCCATTCCCATCGTAGCTGCAAAGAGACCCTGATCAGCAACCACCTGGATGGTATCAGATAAAACGTCTGTCAAACCAACATTACGAAGTCCATACACGACAACGTACATACCAATTGAAAAGAATACAATATTCCATGGCGCACCACTTAGAACCTTTCGTGTCTCAACGGCTGAACTTTTACTAGCAAATACTAAGAAGATAATTGCGATAATACCCGCAACAATTGATACTGGGATATGCAAGAACTCACTTACTAAATAACCAACTAAAAGAACACCTAACACAAACCATGACAGACGAAACATTTTATGATCTTTAATCACATCCACAGGCTCTTGAAGTTGTGAATAATCATATCGTTTCGGCATTTGTTTTCTAAAGTAAAGGTAAAGGACCAGAATACTTGCTAGTAAGGCAAAAAAGTTTGGTACGATCATACGTGTTGCATATTCAACAAACCCAATTCCGAAATAGTCAGCAGAAACAATATTCACTAGATTACTAACCACTAAGGGTAACGAAGTCGTATCCGCAATAAATCCACTTGCTATAATGAAAGGAAAAACCATCTTCTCGTTAAATTTAAGTGAACGAACCATTGATAAAACAATAGGTGTTAGAATAAGCGCTGCACCATCATTTGCAAAAAATGCTGCCACAAATGATCCTAATATACACACATAAATGAACATAAGGACAGCATTACCTTTTGCCATTCTAGCCATGTGTAAGGCAGACCATTCAAAAAATCCAATCTCATCTAAGATAAGCGAAATAATAATAACAGCAATAAACGTTAACGTAGCATTCCAAACTATACCCGTTACATCTATGACATCAGTGAAACTTACAACTCCAAATAAGAGAGCCAAGATTGCTCCACCACATGCAGACCACCCAATATTTAAGTTTTTAGGCTGCCAAATAACGAATACCAGAGTCAGAATAAATATTGTCGACGCTAAAATGACTGAACTCAAAATGTATTTCCTCCCCTTTTTAGCACTTAACAGGCTGTACTTTTTTTAATGCCTCTTTTAGAGAAGGATCATCGTGATCTAGTTGATCTAAAACAGCTTTAACCAATGAAAAGTGTGAAGACTTATCATTAAGCGAGTAATGTCTCCATTGTCCTTTTCTATTTTCATTCAATAGATCAAGTTGCTTTAACTTTCTTATGTGCTGACTAATAGCAGGCTGACTCGTTTCAAACATATCAACAAACTGACACACGCAATACTCATTATTCTCTATCAGTTTTAACATTAACAATCTTGTTGGATCACTTATTACTTTTAAACAAGCAACCACGTCAGTTGTATCTTGTTTTTGCATATTTACCAACGTCCCCACTCCCTTCCACACAGATTGTATAATATTCTTTTTATATAAGTCAATATTTATATTAGTGCATTCTTATATACTAATTGTTCTATTCATTCGGATAGTATTTATATCAATTTTTTTGATTAAATGCTTGCAAGAAGAAGATTTATGTAGTAAATTTGATTACATCAACTAATTTTGATTAAAGGAAAGGAAGATTGCTTGTGTCTTTAGTGACGGATCAAAGCAGTTGTACTTCTCCAAACTTTGTGACTTATGCTGAAAAATTTAAAGCTATGTCAGACCCAAAAAGATTGGAATTATTACATTTACTTTGTATAAACGGTTCTACCTGTGTATGTGATCTTGTCGATGAAATGAATATTCCTCAATCTAAGCTCTCTTACCACCTAAAAATTCTTTTAAATGCAGATCTCATTTTTAAGGAAACGAAAGGTACTTGGAGTTATTATTCACTAAATGAGGATGTTATGAGTCGCATATTATCAAGAGAACTTTGCTGTATTCTTACTCCATCTTTATAAAAGGTGGACTTTTGTTTCATTATTAAATCAAAATAAATTGATATAAGGAGTGTTTAGTATGAAAAACGAACAATTACCCGTTGCAATTATTGGTGCTGGCCCTATTGGATTGGCGGCGGCTGCTCAGTTAGTGAAACAAAACCAAGCTTTTATTCTGTTTGAAGCAGGTGCTTCAGTAGGAACAAATTTTTTAGATTACTCACATGTTCGACTGTTTTCCTCTTGGGAATATAATATTGATTCAGCAGCACGATCTTTACTTCTAAAGAATCAAGTTCCACTTCCAGACCCTAACAAGCTACCCTATGGTGGCGAAATTGTTTCAGAATACTTAGAGCCTTTATCATCTCTTTCTGAATTGAAACCCTACATTCACTTAAATAGTAAAGTTGTTCATATTTCTAGAAAGGGGATTGATAAAGTTAAAACAGATGGTCGTGAATTGCTCCCTTTTATAATACAAGTAGAAAACAAAGATTTGGACCTTCAACAATTCGAAGCAAAAGCAGTAATAGACGCTACGGGAACATGGCATAATCCCAACCCCTTCATTTCAGGTGGCTTAAATACGATGAATCAAAAAAACGATTCAATTCACCCTGGAATACCTAATATATTAGGTGATGATAAGGAAACATTCATAAATAAACGAGTTCTTGTTATAGGCAGTGGACATTCTGCGTTAAATTCTATATTAGATTTAGTGAAATTAAAGAAAGTTGCACCGGAAACAACCATCTCTTGGATTATTAGAAAACCAAATGTGATAGATGTTTTAGGTGGAGGAAGTAATGATCAGCTCCCCGAACGTGGTGCGTTAGGTACTCGTGTTGAGAAGGAGATTTCAAATGGAAATGTTGAGGTTCACGTTTCCACGTTTGTTGAATCTTTTAAAACTGATAAGACGGGTGCCTACCTTTTAACAGTGTCTAAAAATGAAAATCAAACAGAAATTGGACCGTTTGATCACATTATTTCAAATACAGGTTCCAGTCCTACTTTTGAGTTTCTAAAGGAAATACGTTACACATTTGATTCTACTTTAGAAAGTGTTCCGAAATTAGCACCACTTATCGATCCAAATGTTCATAGCTGCGGTACGGTTCGACCACATGGAGAAAAAGAACTTAGACAACCTGAAAAAGACTTTTATATTGTAGGTGCTAAAAGTTATGGAAGAGCACCAACTTTTCTAATGGCTACCGGGTATGAACAAGTACGATCCATTGTTGCCTACCTTTCTGGTGATCGAGAAGCTGCCAAAAGAGTAGAACTAAAACTACCTGAAACAGGTGTTTGCAAAGTGAGCTCCCTTTCGAATAAAATCCAATCCAATGTAGGATCTTGTTGTAACTAAAAGATACTCGCTTAATTCAAGATGTTCTAGACAAGATAAAGAACTGCTGTGACTTTTCACGGCAGTTCTTTTTTTCTGATGACTTTTCCATTGCCACTACATCTACATATTTATCATCTAGTTTTCCCTGCTTTCTATCTGTAAAAATATAAAGCCGAATTATCCGGTAGACTCCTTAAAGTAGGAGGACTCGGTTTTTTTGTGCCAAATATTGTCTTAGCGTATATTTTCGTTAAAATGTTGGCGTTACCCCTTTGATAAAAACGTTCGAAAAACACGCTTTGCGCAGCAAGAATCAAAGCGAAGATACTCAGCATAACCAGCGACGTCACGCCAAACAATTTTAAAACAACGCTAACCTTTTTCATCTTCATTCAACTCTCGTTTCCGAACTCGAACTTGTATCCCGTTCCGATCACTGTGCGGATTAATCGCCCTTCGTCGCCCAGCTTGGCTCGAAGCTTTTTGATATGCGTATCCACCGCCCGCGTATCGCCGTAATAATCCATTCCCCAGACCGCATTCAGAATTTCGTCGCGTTCGAGCACTTTTCCCGTATTTCGCGCAAGAAGAATCAGCAGGTCATACTCCTTCGGAGACAGCGTGATCCCTTCTCCTGCGACTTCCACGGCATGCGCTTGGCGGTCAATCGTCAGTGTTCCATAAACCAACCGATCATCCTCGCGCCCGAGAGTGCCTTCTGCCCGCTTGAGTAACGCAGTCGCGCGAGCCACAAGCACCTTGGGGCTAAAAGGCTTGGTTACGTATTCGTCGGCTCCCAGTTCAAAGCCCATGATCTGGTCGTCATCGTCGGCCCGCGCCGTAATGATAATGATCGGAACGCCAGACTTTTTGCGCACGCGCCGGCAGACCGACCAACCGTCGATCTCCGACATCATGATATCGAGTACGATCAGATCCACTTCATGCTCTTCGAATAACTCCAGTGCTTCACGACCGTTATCCGCTTCGAGCACGTGCCAATTTTCCTTTTTAAAATAATCAGTCATGAACTCGCGCATCAGCACGTCGTCTTCCACCAACATAATCGTTCTCTTCATTAAATATGCACTCCGATTCTCCGGATTTTCCGCCTCTTTCATGCTACCCGGAGACTTACGCACTGTCAAAATGCTCCGGGACGGTTACTTGTTTACGGCGTAAACGGCAATTTTGCCATCGAATTGACTGATCCATAGTTGTCCGTTACCGACCATGACTCCTTGCCAATTGGCGAATAGGTCTTCTTCGATTGCATACCCCAACGTCCGTTTCACTTCCGGCGTCATGATCGAATCGTACTTCGCGATAAAACGGGCCGGAGTCTGGAATTTATACGTCTTGCCGTTCGTGTTGACGTTCAACGGATAACTGATCATCGAAGCTACGGCTTTTTTATCGTTTTTGGCCACTGCCTGCTGAAGTTTGATGAAGAAGGTATGGAACGCCGCAGGATCATCAATACCGGCTGCTTCGTAAGGATTGCTTTTTTGCGCCGGTTGAGAAGTGACGGTCTTGGGATTCGTTACCGCCGCCGAAGCCGCATCCGCGGATGACGTCCAGGAAGTGCCGATGATCGCCGTGCCTGCAAGCGTCGTGCTTAAAAGAAGTTTGGTTGTTTTATTCATAGTAGAATGCCTCCTGTTTGTTTGGGATGCTCTAAGTATAAAAAAGTCATGTGTAGTCTGCGTGTACATGGTGTGGAATTTCGAGTACATTGAGGATGATAAACATGTAGTTCGATGCGGCACTGAATGGATCGAGAACGTCGAGAAAATCGTATGTTCTACAACCTTGGAAAGTGTCGAATGGAATAACTCCAGATTGGTCAAAGAAAACATCAAAGAAGAAATCGAAACCCTCAAGCAACAATCCGGCGGAGACCTGGTGATTCTGGGCAGCCCGAGACTCGCTCAGCACCTGATGCAACTTGGGTTAGTCGATGTATACAAAATCACAGTCTCTCCCGTGTTGGTCGGGAGTGGGCTGCGTTTATTCGAAGGGCTCGGCGAGAAGGTTAATCTTAGACTTGTCGAAAACAAAACATTCGATTCTGGAGCGAGTGGTTTGATTTATCACACTATAGGTTCATAATTATTATTATGTAAACTAAATTAGTGACTATAGATTTTTCCGCTTCGAGAATATATTTTTGCTCGCAAAAATATAAAGGGAATAATTAGAAAATCAATCGTTTTAACCCTTCGATTATGGTTACCAAGGAGCTTTCTTTAGTAGAATTAATCGATTTAAAAGGAAACAGCGTATAATTTATATTATACGCTGTTTTTATGAAGTGAATTTCATTGCTTTTTATCGGTTGCAGCTTGTTGATTTGTCCAACAAAAACCTACCGACAACAAGGCCAAACCCAAAAGAATTAAATAAAAATCCAGCGCGGATACACGAAAACTGAAAGTCGCATCGTATTTTAAAACAACGCTTAGCCCAATAAACGTTATGCCCATAGCCATGATCCGACCTCTGGTCAAGTTTTTTCGATACCGGGTAAAGCCGAAGACGAGTCCCGAAATGATCGCCGCCAACATCAAGATCACGATCACATCAAAGCCTGTTTCCGTGATACGAAATAGATCGTATAACGGATTCCTGTAATTTTCCATGTACTCACTTCCTTTCTTTTGAGTTCCTACATCTTTATAAACTCTGCAGCTCGATGAAAGTTGGATAAAGAAACGAAAATTCATGTTTGAAAATAATTATTATTATGTAAACTTTGAGAACGCAAAAAAAACGAAGAGCGCGGCTCTCCGTTTGATCGTTTCTCTTTTGACTATTAACCTTTCAAAAACCCCGGATCCCGATAACTCGGATTCGGATACGTATAGAATCCTTCTCCCGTCGCTTTACCGAGCTTTCCTTTGTCGATATACTCCGTTTTCAACAGCTCGGCCACGGCTTGGTAATCGGCATCCCCCGTTTGATCCGCTCTTGTTTTGGCTACGTGATAAGCGGTATTGATCCCGATGACGTCAAGCATGCCGAACGGTCCAACCGGAGCGCCGGTGCCGACCATCCAGGTTTTATCGATCGTTTCGATATCCGCGACGCCTGTCACGAGCAGCTTCTGCGCCGAACTAAGCAGCGGAACGAGCAGCGAATTGACGATATAGCCGGGCTGTTCTTTTTGTATCGGCAGAGCGACCATCCCGATTTGTTTGGCGAAATTTACGACGTCGTTGAAGACCTGCTCGTCCGTGCCCGAATGTCTCATGACTTCGCCCGTGTTGTTTTTCCAAATTTCGTTCGCGAAATGCAAAGCCAAAAACTTGTCCGGTCGTCCGGTCGCGTCCACGAATTGGCTCGGCAGCAGCGTGGACGAATTGGTCGCGAAAATCGTATGCGCCGGAGCGACTTTCGCCAATTTTTCGTAAAACTCGATCTTGATCGGCACGGATTCCGGTACCGATTCGATCACCAGGTCGGCGTTGGCCGCAGCTGCAGCAAGATCGCTTTGGAACGTCAAACGTCCCCAAGCCTCGTTCAATTCCTCTTGCGTCGTGCCTAAATCTTCCGCGTAGCGCGGTTTAAGCTTTTCGATTCTTTCTTTGGCGCGGTCCAAAGCTTCGTCATTGATGTCATACACCGTTACCGAGAATCCGTGAAGGGCGGTTTGAAAAGCGATTTGACTGCCTAATACGCCGCTGCCTGCGATCAAAATATTCGTGTAGCTCATTTTCAAACATTCCCTTCGACTTTGATTTCATATATAAATATCTTCATATACCTTGCTTTTATCTTAATCCTTATTTAAATTTTAAGCAACTTAATTTTTAGCTATTTATGTACTTTGCATGATACAGATGACATGATCGAAGTTCGACTGGCGAAGATCGGCTTCCCTGATCCAAAAGTAAATCCGTCCCGTATCTCCCCAATCGGAGTCAGGCGCGTCGTCGGAATCAATCTGAAGCAGCAGTCTCCATTCGGACGCTTCGCGGTCAAACTTCGCCTGATCTTCCTCGCTGATGCTGCTGTCGAACGAACGCCATTGAAGCATTTTCGCGCACTGCTCCTGCATATCGCCTTGAATTTGATCAGGATGCCCGAGCAGCCGGTGAATCGGCACGTGGCATAGTCGCGGTTCGCTTAAGTTTGTAAGGAAAGTACTCCAATATCGTTCGTGATCAACCGTGTTCCCGTCCCATCCCAAGCCCAGTTGTTTAAGATAAGCCGAGTCGGATTCGGGTACGCATAGATCCGGAACGAACGTGATTGATGTCGGAGACAAAACGACTTTAGGATCTGCCTGCATCAGCGACTCCGGTATATCCAGGCGTCTTAATTCATCGAATGCAGAGGAAGGCGTATAAATGACTTTGCAGGTCGTCGGATCGCCGTGGAACGCATCATCGTCGTACATGGCCGCAGAAGCGTAGAAAAAAGAAAGCAGGCCGTTCGCGGGCAGCGGAAGCGTGTGGCCTTGCGGCAGTTCAGCCAGATTGATTTGCGCTATAAAAGTATAAGGACACTCGTCCCACTCCGGCCACGATATCCCTTCAGGAAGATCGGCTCCTCCGCCTACCCGGCTTTTCCCTGTAACAATATCCGCTTTCTTGAGCGCTTTCAGTTCCATTTTCAATGAAGGAAACAGCAGCTTGCCGATCTGTGTTCGGTATTCTACCAATCCCGCGTCCGCCAGCTTTTGCAGGACGAACTCGGGATTCAGACGCTGTTCGGGAGTGGGTTGTTCGTAAACGTAAAAGCCGTCGTCTTCGATTTTGAGCAGCGATTCCGGGCGTTCCGAAGCAAATTCCAACAGCTTGATCGCAGGTTCGCGTTCTTCGTAACGATTGCTGTGCGGAAGCACGATCGCTTTGACCAATCCAAGTCCGGAGAGATCTTGCTCAGGCACGGGTTCCGTTCCTGCGCTTAAAATTCGGGCATGCTCGATCGTCGTTCCGAGCACGGCCGCTCCGGCGCTATGGCCGATCAGAAGATGTCCTTGATGATGCAGCTGCCGAAGTATGCGATCCGCTCCCGACTCCTTCAACTCCGCGAGGATCGCAAAAGGATCGCCGCCATTCAGGTAAATGATCGGATAATCTTTCAACTGCTCTGCCGGCACATGCGCCAGATCGAAAAAGTCGACTTCGAATCCCAATCCTTCCAATAATTCTCGCGTTCGAAAAGCATGGTGGTTGCCGGCTGCATGTTCCGGAGCCGTTTTTGCCATAATGGCCGCTTTACGTTCCAGGTTCGCTTGCTCGACGATTTCGATCAACCGCTTTTGAGCTTCCGGAAGGTATAGGCCGCTGGAATTGAGTAAGATTTGCATGATAAATCCCTTTTAGTTTACATAATTATAATTACGTATCATTCTAGTACATTTATATCTTTACCTTAATTGAGCAAAAGCGCGTCCGGCGATATCGGCAAACTGCGCCACGTCGCCGGGGCTGCAATCGATCGCCCAGCGCAGCTTGTCGAACGAACGCAAAACGAACAGCTTTTTCGTGTCCGCGAGGACGGAAACCGGAAGTCCGTATCCTTTCAAAAAAGCCGAAATCTCCTCGTCGCGGGGCCTTCCTTCGATCATTTGAATCAGCATGAGCTGCATCAGGTCCACATGAGGCACCGGTCCGACTTCCGCGCTGCCCCAATCGATCAGCACGATATGCGGAGATGTCGTACCCGGCACGTCGCTTACTAAGATATTTTTTAACGACAAATCGCCGTGGTTCAATCCGAAATGCCATTCTTGGCCGGCCAAGCTTTCGAAAAGCTCACGCGCCTGCCGGGATTGAGCCCGGGTGATCACGCCCAACTCCAGCAGCCGGTCTCCATCGTTCAAGCTTTGGATATTGTAGCGAAGATAATCGTTCCAGCTCCCATCCGAGCCCGGATGCGGCGGGGAAAAGAACGTTCCGCGTTCCGGATCCGACAGGTTCTCGCCGTATCCTTTCACCGGAATGCGATGAAGACGCGCCGCGTATTCGCCGATAACGGACCATAATAAAGCAGGATCAGCCGAATGATCGAGCCCGTTTACACCGTTCTCAAAACTCTGAATCATATAAGGAATTTCGCCGCATCGTCCCAGTTCCAGCACTTCCGGGCCCGGAATTCCGGCAAGCCGAGCTTGTTCCATGCACCATTTTTCCTTCAAGTAAATATCGCTCGCGCACGAATCTTCGGTGTTCATGCGGATCACGATCCGACGTCCTGACGTTTCCGCGATCCAGACTTCATTGACGAAGCCTTTGCCGAGGATCGGAGAAACCGAGACGTCAGGCGCGGTAACGCTCTCTTTTTCGAAAAAAGCTTCCGCGATCCGGATCGCAAGCTGTTTCGTTTTTCCGCTCATGGGCTGCCGTCTCCTTCTTTTCCGGTTTCCTTCAATTCCATGTTCAAGACGTCCAGCAGCGAGTAAAAAAAGATCATGGAACGCAGCGGAGTCGCGGAATCCTTATGCCTGTCCAGGAATTCGTCTTTGAACAGAAACGCTTTTCTATGCCAGTTCCGGTCGTACATTCCGCCGAACAGGCCGAAAAAGGCATTGGACAGCATGGATGCGAAAATAATGATGCGCAAGTTTCGGCTTTGCCGGCTTCGCGCTCCTTTGACTACCGCATATTCGCTTGCCCATAGTTCCGCCAAAGACATCATCGTCATCTCCGGCCTGCCAGGGCGTAGTTCGAAGTACTGCCCATGTTTGCTTTCGGCGATCTCCTTCAGTTCCGCAATCGTCAGGATATGTCCGCTGCCCCGACTTAAATCTTTGCGCATTTTGTCCCGGATTACCGGTAACGAAAAAAGAGGAGGATCATTCCAATCTTCGGTCATCCCCCAAAATTCCGTATCGATCGCTTGCCAAGTCCGGCGAAGATCGACTTCGACTTCGCTTACCGCTTCCCGTCGCTGCTGTTCCGTCAACTCGATCTCTTTATACACAAAAGGTTTTTTCTTGGACGGATTCATCCGCTCGACGTAATCATCCCACATTTCCGCTTCGTCTAACACGGTCAAACGTCTAAAATGCGGCTTGACCGCATACAGCAGCTCGACGATTCGTTCGTGAATCTCATCCGGCGCGAAAGCGGTCTTGGTAAAACCGTCCATGCGCAGCTTGCCGTCAAATACAAAACCGACACTTTCTGATTCCGGATGCGGATCTGCCCGAATCCCGATTTTGCGAGCCTCGTCGATCTCTTCGTAAGGCCAACCCTGCTCCGCGCAAAAGACCTTGACCTTGTCGATTAGCGCTCCCCGGTCTTCGGTCGACTTCAAAGTTCCTTTATAAAAAATCGTCACGCCCATCCATTTGATCCTCCTCTGAATCCTGTATCAGCATTCGGCTACCGCTTTGCCGATCCCTTTTCCAATAATACCCGATTCTCAGCCTTCTTTTCTTACAAACGCCTTCTACACTTTGTTTATCACGCGAAAAAAAGCGAAGAGCCGCAGCTCTCCGCTTTGCTTTACTAATCGGCTTTCCCTATAGATCGTTCCGTCACTTTTGGCTGCCGATCCATTCCGTTGCTTCTTTTTGCGCTTGGTCCAGAGCCTCTTGCGAAGAAGCCGAATCCAGCAGCACTTTCTCTACGTTTTCGGACAAAATATAGCGGGGCTGCCCGGAACGATACGGATAGCGAGGTGCCCACAACCGGCCCATCGCTTCAAGAACGACGCTCATTTGCGGGATTTCTTTGACGCTGGCCCATTCCGTGGAAGACTTCACGACCGGCGTGCTTTCGATTCTGTAGTTGTCCCACATGAACTGCTGATAGAAGTCGCTTGAGCTGAATTTCAACCATTCCCAAGCCAGATCTTTCTGCGTGCTGGATTTGCCGATCGCAAACGGACTGCCTGCAAACATCCCGCCCATCTTCTTTTCCGGATTGATGAACAGCAGCGCCGCATCAAAACGATCCTGCGTGCCGTTGGTCCGAATGTCCGTTACGAACCCCGGAGCCGAACGCAGATTGATCGCCACATCGTTGTCCGCCGTCAAGAACTTTTCCGCCCCTTGTCCGGCCATAACGCCTTCGGGTGCATATTCTTTTGCCTTTTTCAACAGATCCAGCGACTCGGCCATGGTTGGCGTATTAAATTCCAGCTCCATGTCTTTCCAAAGGAACCCCGTGCCCCATTTGCCGCCTTTGGACTCGTTAATGTTCATTACGGTATCTGCGGCATCCGATTTGTTAAAGGTCAGACCGTAGTTCTGTTCCCCGGTTTTCGGATTGGTTCCCGTCATCTGCTCGGCTTTTTCCAAAATTTCTTCGATTGTAGGCTCTTTGGACAGGTAAGACACGCCCCACTCGTCGAAGAGCTGCTTATCGTAAGTAATGACGCGGGTATCTCCGATGAACGGCAATCCGTAGATTTGAAGATCCGCATCCTCGGGCCCCATCGCTTTCCAACCGTCGACTTGACCGTAAAAATACTGATTCAGGTCGAAGCCGTCCTGGTCAATGTAAGACTGAAGCGGCTCCAACAAGCCTTGTTCCGCAAAAGTCGCGATTCCCGGAAGCTGGTACACGTCCGCCGCGTTGGATTGCAGCATGGTTTGCGTCTTCTCGTTGTAGCTGTCCCAGCCCATCAGAACGAAATTAACTTCCGTGCCCGGATACATCTTTTCGAATTCTTCTTTTAACACGTACACGCCTTTGGTTTTTGCGCCCGTCTTCGGATCGGTCTTGTCCTGTTCCACGAAACCGCCGATCAATTGAACGTTCAGTTTACCGGATAGACCTGTCGTCTCGACCGGTGCGGCGGATGCGACGGCTTTTCCCGATTCTTTAGCCGGTTGATTAGGTGTCGTTGCGCTCGATGAGGGGTTGCCGACGCCACATGCACTGAGCAGCGTACTGATTAATAACAGACTTGTTAATCCCCAGGCACTCTTTTTCGGTTTCATCATTAGAACCTCCTATGTAGGGTTGATGACGGATCACGGGATCAAGACGATACTTCGGCCGGTCACTCTCCTTTCAGACCGCTAAGCGCGATGCTTTGGATGATGTATTTTTGCATAATCAGGAAAACGACCATAACCGGAATAATGCTGACCGCAGCCGTGGCCATCGTTACGCCCATCAACGGAGTGCCGCTTTCCTGGGAAAACTGGGACAAGAACAGAGGAACGGTTTTCAAATCCTGACTGTTAATGACGACGAGCGGCCAGACGAACGAATTCCAGCTGCCTTGAAAAGAAAGAATAGCCAGCGTCGCGGTGATCGGCCCTGCCAGGGGGAAGAAAATGTGGAAGAAAATCTTGAACTCGCCTGCTCCATCGATCTTCGCCGACTCCCGTAATCCCTCCGGCAGCTGGTCGAAAAACTGCTTGCACAGCAAGATGCCCATGGCATTGATGAGGCTTGGCAGAATGATCGGATACCGGGTATCGATCAAATGCAAATCATTGAACATGATAAACATCGGGATCAGCGTCGTCTCAAAAGGAATCATCATCGTGGCAAGTACCAGAATAAAAAGTATCTTTTTCCCTTTAAAACGACCCCGCGAAAAAGCATAACCGCCCAAGAGGGCCGACGATACGCTAAGCAGCACGCTAAAGAAGGCATTTACGGCGGAGTTCCAATATGCTTTGAGCATCAGGCCATTTTCAAACACAAGCGAGTAATTAAACCAGCTAAAATCATACGGAATCAGTCTCGGCGGAAAAGGCGCGTTCACGTTGGCCGTTCGTTCAAAGCCTACACTGATCATCCAGAGAAAAGGCGTGATCATGATCATGCCAAGCGCCAAAAGCAAAAGACCGACGACAGCGTCCTCCCATTTTCTTCGCATGCTTGAGCCCATGCTTCTCATCCGCAATCTCCTCCTGCTCTATATCTTCATTCTGAAAAATTTGATATTGATAAAAGTGAAAATCAGAATCAGAACAAGCAGCAGATACGAGGCCGCGGAAGCGACGCCGTACTCCAATCCGCCGAAGCCGCGCTCATAAATAAACCCGACCAACGTATACAAAGAACGCACCGGACTCCCCGTATGCCCGCCTAGCATAAAAGCCTCCGTAAACCGCTGAAGCCCGTCGATCCAACCCAGAATGACCAAGATCGTAATGCTTCCGAGCATATTGGGGACGGTGATGTAGAGCCATTGTTTGAAGCGCGAAGCCCCGTCGATCGAAGCCGCTTCATAGTAGTCCGGCGAGATCGCTTGCAGGTTGGCCAAGTTGATGATGATGCCGAAGCCCAGCGTATGCCAGCTCGCCAGCAGGATCACGCTCCACCTCGCAGAGGTCGGATTCGCCAGCCAGATCGTTTCCGGAATACCGAAAAAGCTTAGCGCATAGTTCAACAATCCTTGAGGATGAAGCACCACCAGAAAGACGGTAGCCGCGGCGACCATGGAGGTAATATTCGGTATGTAAAAAAGGATTTTGAAAAAGTTTTTGCCCCTGCGAAGCGATTGGATCAGGCAGGCAATGATGAATCCCGACGGAATAACGATAAGCAGTTGAAAAAAGGCAATGTAGAAGGTGTTGAATATCGCTTGGCGGAACGATCCCGAAGTCAGTACGTACCGGTAATTTTCTAACCCGACATATCGCTCTTCAGCGCCTCGGGTAAAACTCAATCGAAAAGATTCCAACATCGGGTATAGCGTAAACAAGCCGATCCCAAGCAGTGTCGGCAATAAGAAAATGAACCAGACCCAGCCTTGCGAAGTCATTTTACCTAGTCGTTTCTTTTTTCCGCGTATGCTTTCTTTGACTACGATTTCGCTCATATGGATCGGACAGTTTCGTCCTTCGACCTCCTCGTTTCGAACGGATATCAATGCGCGATGCAATCTTTTGGGATTAAAGGTCTTTGCAGCTTTCTTTTTCGATCAGATCATGCGGGATTCGATTCACCCATCCGGATGGCGGCAACTCCGAACGATATTTCTCCGGCTCGATCCGTTCAAATAATAAATCGAGTACCGTCCGTGTTATCCGATCGACAGGTTGGTGAATCGCGGTCAAGCGGGGGCGCACAATATCCGACATCGGGCCTCCGTCAATACTGATTACCGAGAAGTCGTCCGGAACGCGAAGTCCGCGGTCATGGATCCTATTCATGGCACCGACCGCCATATCGTCGCTGACCGCGAATACGGCTGTAAACGAATGGTTCTCCCTGTTCTGAAGCAGCTCTTCCATCAGCCAATATCCCGTATCCAGCTTGTAATCGCCGTAACGGATCAGTGAATGGTCGATGGTGATTCCGTAATGCTTGCATGCCGCTATATAGCCTTGGCAGCGGTGCCGACCTTCGCTGGTATCCTGCATGTCTCCTGCCAGCATGGCAATTCGCCTGTGACCTTTGCGGATGAGATACTCGGTGGCGTCATACGCGGCTTGAATGTTATCGATCGTCACCACGGGAAGGTCAAAGCCCACGTCGGCCTGCGCAATGATCGGAATGTGGGTCCGTTTGATAAAACTTTGGATCTCTTCGTTCATTTTCCCGTGCATCAGCAGAATTCCGTCAACCCGCATTTCTTGAAACACTTGCAGGTAATCCATCACTTTTTTTGTGTTTTCTTTGATATTGGAGACCAGCAAATGGTAGCCTCTCCTCGCGCATTCTTCTTCAATCCCGCTGAGTACCGAGGCCTGATAGCCGGAAGTGATATCCGCGATAATGACGCCGATCAGGTTCGTTTTATTGCGTTTGAGACTTTTGGCGATCATGCTCGGCGTGTAGTTCAGCTGCTCGATCGCTTGCCGTACTTTCTTTTCCAGTTTCTCGCTCACATGCGGGCTGTTGTTGAGTACGCGAGATACGCTGGTAGCCGATACGCCGGCAGCGCGAGCTACATCTTTAATTTGAGTGTCCATGGCTCGTCATCCTTTGCATTAGAGAAGCTGTTCTTCATTTGGTATCGATACCAATTTGGATCGAGTTTAGAATAACAGCGGAATATTAATTCAAATGATTGAATTTGTGAGCGGGAAATCAAGTTTTTGCCGAAACGTAAAAAGACGAAGAGCCGCAGCTCTCCGTCTCGATTGTTCATCTAATCGCTTGAGCGATAACGATTAATACCGATCCAGAATCAGGTTCGTCTTGAGCGAGTCCGCAGGAACCAGCCAGCCTTCGGATTCCAGTTCATCCATCAGTTCGGCGCGCTGCGAAGCGGCTTCGGTATAGCTGTCCGTCTTGAACGAGATTTCGACGATCGACTCGTTTTCCGTACCCGAAGCATTCAGGATCGGCCACACTTCGATATCCACGTCCACGCCATTGAAGTCGCCGCCGTATTTGGTCACCGCGACCGGACCGTAAGCGCGTGCGTCTTCCAGCGTATCTTTGCCCCAGCCTTTGGAACGCGTCTTTTCCAATTTGCCCGGAATTTCGTTAACCAGCATCTCCAGCGCCTTTTGATTGGAAGGAAGACTCAGTCCTTTGGAAGCCTTTTTCTCTTTAGTCACCGAAAAGCTCAGCGTCTGCTTGCCGTATCCCCAGTCCACTTCGGCCTTGTAGTTATCGTCGGAGGAATCGAACCCTGCGGCATTAGCTTCTGTTAGCGCCGCGTCGATCTGACCGTTTTGCACGTCGAAACGCTTTTTGTAAGTCAGCTCATAAGCCGATTTGCTTTCCTTTTTGCGTAAACGAACATTCCAGCTCTCACTATTCAGATCTAGCGTGTCCGTGTCAAAGTATTCCACCATAAGTCGCTCCGGCGCACCGCCGATTTCAAAAGCCTGATTGACGGCAGCGCTTAATCCTCCGCCGGAAGTCAACACTTCGTCGGAATCGAGCAGGAACTTTACTTCATAACCGGGGACGGCATTGGACGCGGCATTGGCTTCCGGCGTGCTGCTCCATCCGGTAAACAGAACGGCACTTCCGAATACAGTAACAGCAACAGTCTTCACAAGCTTGCGTGGACTTAACGGCTTCAAGAGATTCATGACGATTCTTTCCACTCCTTCGGATGTCGGTGTCGATTACTCTTTTACTTTAGAGGAGCGAAGTTAGAGCGATATGAACGGCTGCCCGGTTTCCGGTAAAAAATCGCAAGAATTTACTGAGGTTGATCAAAGTTTGATTGAACGTATTCGGTAAAACGCGACAATAACGCCGACGGATAGCGGTGTTTATGGGTCGCCATATAGATGTTTCGTTTGAAAATGCTGCCCGGCGGCGAGTACGTATGCAGCAATCCCCGTTCCACTTCGGACTGCACGGCCAGACGGGACACGAAGGATACATGCTCGCCCAGCATCACCGTCTGTTTGATCGCTTCCAACGAATCCAGCTCCAATCCGATCGGCAGCTGCCGTCCGTGTTCCTGCAGCCAACGTTCCGTCAGATGCCGCGTGCTCGATTCCGAACCGTGCATGACGAAATAGCAGGCCGCAATTTGCCGAGGCGAAGGCCGGGACGTCGAAGCAAGCGCATGATCGGGAGAGAAAATCAATACCAATTCATCTTCGCAGACCGGTTCCATGCGCAAATCCGGCGATTCCAGCGCATTCGCAGAGAGGAGAGCCAGATCGATCTCGCGGCGCTCCAGCATGTTCTGAATAACCGGAGCGGTCTTTACGCATAAAGAAAGCTTTACGCCCGGATACATCGCGGAAAACCGATGCAGCATCCCGGGCAGCAGATACGTCGCAGGCACGTAGCTGGCGCCGATCTTAAGCTCGCCTTTTCGCAGCGTATCGAATTCCCCGATCGCCCGCTGCGCTTCTTCGGCCAGCTCATTGATTTTGACCGCATAGTGATGCAAGGCTCTACCCGCATCGGTCAGCGGCACGCGTCCCATCCGTGCTTCGAACAGCTTGACGCCGAAATCCCGTTCCATGTTTTTCATATGAAACGTAACGGTCGGCTGCTTTAATTCCAAAATATCCGCTACGGCCGTGATTTTATGGTGCTTGGCCAGCAATTCTATGATTCTTAGCTTGGTCGGGGTCATGCCGTTTAAAGATGTCATCAGATTTCCTCCGTTTCCGTTTGCCTTCTGTTCTATATCAGTTAAATCTATGAATGTCAGAAGCGTTCATAGATAAAATCAATTTTCTGTTTAAGTAAAACAAAAAGAATTGGAATATACTTAACATAATATTTATTACGTTAAGTTATTTTAAAAAGCCGATTGATCAGGATGTGTACGCAAAGTCCGTGTTGGCGGAGATTGCGTACACGCCCTAAATAGCTTGATTCATCCTTTTATCGTCTCTTCCTCAACCCATTGACCGAGTTCATTTAAAAACAAACGGTACCCCATCTGCACGAATAAAATAACCGATAACGACACGCTGCCCACCATGCATAGCATAATGGCAATCTGATACTCGATCGCCATCAGCGGCGAAGCGCCTCCCAGGATCTGCCCCGTCATCATGCCCGGAAGAAACACGATGCCCATGCCGACCATCGAATTGAGCGTGGGCATCATCGCGGCGTCAAAAGCATCGTTCACGACGCTGCGATCAGCATCAGAATCAAGACGAACCCATACGCTGCCCCGAGCTGCCACCAGACGATATCGATCGTGCCGTTCATCGGCGCACTTCCGCGTCTTCCGTCACTTTTCCGGCTTCGATTGTGACGCGGTAATCGCCCAAGCGTCGAATCGCGGCCGGCGAATGGCCGATCATGACGATCGATTGGCCGGATCTCGAAGCGCTGCGGACGATCCGCTCCAAGATTCGTTCCGCCGTGCCTTCGTCGAGCGACGAAGTCGGCTCGTCGAGCAGCAGGGCGGGAGGTCGAAGCAGAAGAATTCTGGCGATCCGGATATGCCTATCTTGGTTTGCAAAAAACGCAAATAAAGCCTCAGGCATAAAGCCTGAGGCTTTCATCTCGACAAGATAACGCTTACACTCCCTCTTGCTCTAAATCGCGCTTGCGTTGAAACCCGCTATGGCTGCCGACACTTCGCCCGGGCACAAAGCCGTAAAATCGGGTGAAAAACGCTTCATCAACTCAAACGAATCGTAACCCCATCCGGCCGCGATGATCTTGATTCCCGAGCGCTGTCCGGCCTCTATATCGCGAAGCTCGTCGCCGATATACAGGGCTTCATGCGGATTAAGTTTATTGTCGCGCAGGAACGAATGGATCGCGCGATGCTTGCCGAACAAGCTGAAGCACGAGCGAACCTGCACGAATTGGCTGATCTCGTTATGACGCAGGAAGGAACGGATATTGCTTTCCAGGTTGGACGAGATGATGCTCAGTTGATACCCTTGAGCGTTCAAGTCCCGAATCAAATCGCCGACGCCGTCTTTGATTTCCAGCGTTTTGATCTGACGGCGATACTCCGAAAACAATTGGAATCCGAGGAACGGCAGACGGTACAGCGGAATGCCGAGCGCCTTGGAGCGTTCGCGTATGGACCGTCCGGCGAAAGGCTCCGATTCGTCGTCGCTGATCGCGCGATATCCGTGTTTGGCCGCCAAGCTGTTATACAATTCAACGATAAGCGGGCGGGAGTTGACAATCGTTCCGTCGAAATCGAAAATTACGTGCCGTATCATGGTCCATACCTCCTCTTGTAGTAAAAGCTTATATCTTTTATATAACCGCTTTCAGCTCAACTTTGACCTTTAATTTCCTGAATAATGGAAAATGGATGAGCGTATATACTCTATTATAACGGATTTTCGGATCAAAAAATAAAGATTTATTTTAATTTCGTGCAATTCAAGCGAAAAAAATAAAAAAGCGAAAAACAAATCCGCCCGCAGGCCGTTTAAAGGCTGCGGGCGGATTAGGATGCAAAGGCAAGGCTTGACCTCGCATGCACCTTAAATTTCTGCAAATCTGTCTGAAAACTACGGCCATAATAAGCCGCGTTCCCAATCGTCGTGCTTGTTCAGGCGGTATTGAACGCGCGTATGCTTTCTTCCCGGATCGGCCTGCCAAAACTCGGCTTCGTCGATCTGAAGCGCATACAATCGCCAAAGCGGCGCGGCGGCTTCAGGATGATTTTTCAAAAATCCCCGCTGCTCGGCCAAATTTGCTTTCAACTCTTCTCGGCTATCCAGCGGACGGCTTTGCCGCCCGATCATGGCGACCGCCCGGGCTTCGTCCGGACGCCGGCGGAAATCGTCGGCGCCTTCTTTTTCGCCCGTTTCAACCGCCGTTCCCCGCAAACGGATCTGACGCCCGACCGCGGGCCAATAGAAGGTCAGCGCGGCATGAGGCCGTTCCTGAAGCTGCATGCCTTTGCGGCTCTCCATGCTCGACGCGAAATAAAACGTCTCGTCGTGCACGTCTTTGAGAATCAGCGTGCGGGCATCCGGACGGCCTTCGCCGTCTACCGTAGACAGCGTGACCGCATGCGGCTCCGTTACCTGCTGCCGCAGCGCATCTTCGAACCATTCAAGAAACAATTCGCCCGGTTTTTCCGGAAGGTGTTCCGTATCGAACGTATCGAACGATCCGGTCAGCGACTTCAATCCGCGGAATAACGGATTTCGGTTGTCTTTTTTCGTATCGCTCATACGATCAGGCCAACTTGTTCAGCGTTTCGAAGTCTTCGTCGCTCAGCTGCAGTCCCGCCGCCGCAATGTTCTCTTCCAAATGGGACAAGGTCGACGTGCCGGGGATCGGCAACATCACCGGCGAACGGCGCAGCAGCCAGGCCAGCGCCACCTGGGCGGGCTTCGCGTTCAATTTTTTGGCGATCTCGTCCAGCGGCCCGCCATCCTTCGCCAGTTCTCCGGTCGCGAGCGGGAACCACGGGATAAAAGCGATTCCGCCCGCTTCGGCTTCCTCCAGCACGTCTTCAGCTTTGCGGTTGGAAAGATTGTACAGATTCTGCACCGACACGATCTCCGTAATCTCTCTGGCTTCGCGCAGCTGCTCGACGCTGACCTCGCTCAAACCGATATGACGGATCTTGCCTTCTTTGCGCAGCAGCTCTAGCTCGCCGAGCTGTTCGGCCAAAGGAACCTTGGGATCGATGCGATGCAGCTGGAACAAATCGATCCGTTCGACGCCGAGATGGCGCAAGCTCATCTCCGCCTGCTGCCGCAGGTATTCGGGCCGCCCGACGGGCCGCCAATCGTTGGGGCCCGAACGGGTCAAGCCCGCTTTCGTCGCCACGACCACGTCGTCCGCATACGGATGCAGCGCTTTTTTGATCAACGGTTCGGCGACGACGGGACCGTACGAGTCCGCCGTATCGATAAAGTTCACGCCCAGTTCGACGGAACGCTTCAGCACCCGCACCGCTTCGTCGGGATCTTTCGGATCTCCCCAAACGCCGGGACCCGTCAGCTGCATCGTGCCGTAACCGAGCCGGTTGACGGTCATGTCGCCGCCGATCGTGAACGTGCCGGAATGAGCCGCCGTAATATTGTTTTGATCTGTCATGAGTTCTCTCCTCTCGAAATACGAATCCGTAATTTTGAACAAGTACATCCTCATTCATTACCCGAAGCGCTTGGCGAACAATCCCGAAATAATTCGTTCAAGTCATTCATGAAACGATCGATCCTACCGAATTCACGAGAGCCTGAATCACAGGAGTTTTCAAATCAGATCGGCCCCGTTGGTTTCGATCACTTTCTGGTACCAGTAAAAGCTGTTTTTCTTGCTTCTTTTCAATGTTCCGTTCCCGTCATTGTCTTTGTCTACATAAATGAAGCCGTACCGCTTCGACATCTCTCCGGTCGACGCGCTCACTATATCGATACAGCCCCACGACGTATAAGCGATAAGGTTTACGCCATCCCGCACGGCTTCCCTCATTTGCTCGATATGAGCCCGCAGAAATTCGATCCGATACGTATCGTTGATCGTGCCGTCTTCTTCGACCGTATCCACGGCACCCAAGCCGTTTTCGACGACCATCATCGGAATGCGATAGCGGTCGTACACATGGTTCAATACGTACCGCAGTCCTACCGGGTCGATCTGCCAACCCCAATCGGTCGCTTTCAAATACGGGTTTTTGAACCCACCGAACACGTTTCCTTGCGTCTCGTCTCCTTCCGGCCGAGTCCCCACAACATGGGATTTATAGTAGCTGAAGCTGTAAAAGTCGACGCAGCCTTGCTTAAGCGTTTCTGCATCTTCGGCTTCCACTCGAATCTCGATGCCTTTTTCCTCAAAATAACGCTTTGCAAAGTCCGGATATTCGCCGCGTACTTGGACATCGCCGCATAGCATATTGTTAACTTGGTCCATGCGAAGAGCGAGCAACATGTCTTCTGGCTTACATGTACTTCCGTAACCGTGGCTATAGTTAATCATGCAACCGAGCTTGAAGTCCGGATTAATCTCGTGAGCGAGCTTCACTGCTTTCGCACTCGCTACAAATTGATGGTGCAGCGCTTGGAATCTCATTTGCGTGCTATCTACGGCTGTACTATTGAACACGCCGCTATCGTCCACTAGAAGCGCTCCGGCAAGATAAGCGCCTGCTGGAACGATCAGACTATTGATTTCGTTGAACGTAATCCAATATTTCACAACGTCTGTATAACGAGTAAAGATCGCTTCGCAATAACGAACATAGCAGTCGATCATTTCTCTGGAAGCCCAAGCATTGAATTTCATGGTTAAGCCAAAAGGCGCTTCGTAATGAGAGATTGTGACGATCGGTTCGATATTGTACTTTTTCAATTCGCTGAATACGCGATCGTAAAACTGCAATCCAGTTTCATTTGGTTGCAATTCATCGCCGTTCGGAAAGATTCTCGACCAAGCGATCGACATCCGGTAAGATTTGAAGCCCATTTCGGCGAACAAGCGAATATCTTCTTTGTAACGGTGATAAAAGTCGACGGCTTCGTGCGAAGGATAATGTACGCCTTCTTCCGTCGTTCTCGTCACACGCCTTGGCACTGCATGACTTCCGCCTGTCATCATATCGGACGTACTTGCCTTTTTCCCGTCTACGTTCCAAGCTCCTTCGTACTGATTGGCAGCGGTGGCGCCGCCCCACATAAAGTTCTCCGGGAATACGTTCTTCGTTTCGTTGTTCATGTATAGTTCCTCCTTAAACAATTTGAATCAATTTTTCGCCAATCGTAATCGACGTTTTATCTGTAACAATCACATCTGTAAAGTCATCGGAATTCGTTACAATAATCGGAGTCGTCAGGTCGTAACCTTTTGCCGCAATAGCAACGGTATCAAATTCAAGAAGCAAATCGCCGGCTTTGATCGTCTGACCTTCTTGAACGTGGGCAGTGAAATGCTCGCCTTTAAGTTTTACGGTATTCATCCCTACATGAATCAGTAACTCCGCACCACCGCTCGAACTAATGCCGATCGCATGTGCGGTAGGGAATACGGCTGTTACCCTACCATTCACTGGCGAAACTAATCTTCCGTCTGATGGCGTAATCGCAACACCTTTCCCCATAGCACCGGAAGCAAAAGCTTCATCTTGAATCGTAGACAATTCATGGACCTGACCGGACAACGGTGCGATCAACACCCGATCCGAAGTCTGAAGGGCAGAAGCTCCAGCAACCACACCCGATACGGGTTGTACAGAGGTCGTAGTTGAAGTAGCAGTTGTTTCTTCCGGGACATCTTCAAATCCTAAAATCAAAGTCATCACGAACGTTACGACAAAAGCGATTACGCAACCGATCGCGGCATGTACGAGGTTCCAAGGGTTTTCCGTGATAAAAGCAGGCAAAGTCGCGATACCCGCGATACCCAGAGCCGAACGTGCTACGCCGAATAATCCGACATATACACCCGCTACAGCACCACCGATAATGACTGCGATCAACGGCTTTTTCAGTCGCAGAGTGACACCGAATAATGCCGGTTCCGTAATGCCCAGAAGCGCAGTCACACTTGTCGAAAAAGCAACTTGTTTGAAAGCTTTGTTCTTCGTGCGTAAGCCTACAGCAAGAGCAGCCGCACCTTGGCTGATATTATGCACAAGCATACCCGGTCCGACGATGCTATCTTTTTGCGTTTGCGCATAAGCAGTCAAAACGACAGGTCCAAGACTGTAGTGCATACCTGTCATAATCAAGAACGGGAATGTTGCGCCAATCACACCGGACAACAACCAGCCTACATGCGTATTGATATAACCTACACCTGCTGCTAGATAGTTACCTACGATCGCGCCAAGCGGTCCTAGCACAATAAGCGTTAAAGGTGCCATCACGATCAGAATGATCAAAGGCTTGAGAATCGATTTGACAACCGAAGGTGAATATTTTTCTGCAAAACGTTCCACGTAAGACAAGATCCATACCGCCAAAATAATCGGGATAACAGACGAAGAATAAGTTGCCGGAGTAACGGGCAGTCCCAAGAATTTAATCGGATCTCCTGCGGACATCAAAGCCGAGAAACTTGGATGTAACAATACGCCCGCAACGGCTAAAGACAATCCTACGTTTGCTTTCAACTTAACTGCGGCACTCCAAGCGAGTAGCATTGGCAAGAAGTAATAAGCAGAATCGCCGATAAAAGTCATGATCGTATTGAATTGACCATCCAGATCGACGAGATTGAATGTTTTCAAAATCAGCATTAATGCTTTGATCATGGCGCAACCAATCATGGCAGGCAAGATCGGAGTAAAGATTCCGGAGATCGTATCTAGGATCGTAACGAATCGTCCTTTTTTCACTACAGGCGCATCCGAAGGAGCACCGAAATTACCAAGCTTAGCCAATGCTTTGTATACATTGTGAACTTCGTTCCCGATAATGACTTGGTACTGACCGCCACTGCTGGCAACGCCCATAACGCCGGGTACATTTTTGAGTGCATCACTATCAGCAATCGACTCATCTTTCAGATTGAAACGAAGTCTTGTTGCGCAATGTGTCACGCTATCTACGTTTTTTTCGCCACCAACGAGGTTTAGAACTTCGCTAGCTGTGTTCTCATGTTTCATGAACGAATCCCCTTTGAACAATTTTTTTATAAAAAAAGACCTAGAGTCCTATCGAATATAGATAGGCTCTATAGCCGATAGGACTCTAGGTCTTGCCTGCTTTACCAGTAACAATCCTAGTTTATTCATTATGAAAATCTACTCGTTCTTTTCTTCGTCGATGACTCTTTTGATATGAACGGTGAGGTACACAAGCTCATCATCGGTTAATTCTTTTCCGTAATCTACGTGTATAAGCTTGGCGATCCGTAAACTGCATTGATATTCGCTGGCATATTTTTCTTTGATAATCGGCAAGAAATCGCTATCTCCGCTTCGAACTACGTTGTCATTGAACAACCGATAAGCAAAAAATTTTAAATGCGTCGTCAGTCTGGAGTAGTGAATCGAACTTTCGTTAAAATGGATATTGAACTGATACCGAATCAGATTCAACACTTTTTGGATAAATTGCGTGATCTTCATCGTTTCTTCCATATCGGATCCAAGCTCTGCATTGACGATATGCAAGGCGATAAAACCAGCTTCATCTTCGGGCAACTCAATATCAAATTCTTGATTAATCATGCCTAACGCTTTCATCGCAACTCGGAATTCATTTGCATAAAAGGCTTTAATCTCAGATAAGAGCGCATTATTAAAATTCATTCCTTTGTTATAACGAGCTACAGCGAAGTTAATATGATCGGTCAGTGTCAAATATATGTTTTCGTTGAGTTCTTTGTTCAAAGTCTCTTTGGCATATTGAATGATACTGTCCGACACACGAATATACTCCATCGGGATTTGCGCAAGCAAGGCATATAACTTGCCTGTTACATTTTTGGATTTCAGAAAAAATTCTTTTTCGATTTTGGCTCGATCGACCTCATCTCCTTTTTTCTTCTGAAACCCAATGCCGCTTCCGAGAAGCATCATTTCCTGACGTCTGTCATTAATGGCACAGACGACATTATTGTTAATAATTCGCGTGATTTTCATAGAATCTCCTTTTAAAATGAAACGTTTACAAAATTTGCAAACAAAAAAGACCGATAATACCCGTTTCATGAGAATAAGCACTCATGTTTGGTATTAATCGGTCTTGCCTGCTTCATCAGTAACAATCCGAATCGTATTCATTATGCTTTTATAAAGTTATATTAGGGTAAAGCATGATCTTTGTCAATTACGTGTTACAGCTAACTTTTATTCGTTCACGTCTTTTTTGGAAGCGCGGCGATCGGGAGCTCTCCGCCTTCGATCAGCCCGTACTTGACGAACCCTTGATACAGCCCGTCTTCCTCCAGCGTGCCGGTCACGTGATCCGCGACGCGCTTGAGTTCTTCCCGCGCATTTCCCATCGCGATACCGACTTTGCAGTACTCGAACATTTCCAGATCGTTCAAGCCGTCTCCGATCGCGATCGTGTCGGCTGCCGAGCGCCCCAGATGGCTGAGCACGTCGGCGATGGCGACCGCTTTATGCACGCCCGGTACCACCAGCTCGCCGCTGTTTTTTCCGAACATCGGCACCGTGCATTGCAGCACTTCGAACAGGCCTTCGAATTCGGCTTTGATCGTTTCGAACGGCAAAGCGCCTTCCAGGAAGCAGATTTTGTTCACGTCTTCTTTGTATAAGTTTCTTTCTCCGTAGGTCAGCGCGTTCAGAAACGGATGCGGGTTGCTTTCCAACTGCCGCATCGCCGCCGGATCGTTCGCCACGTCGCCGTAGATCAACCGGATCAGATGTTCCCGGAGACGGGGACTGGCATACAGCGCCGAATTGGACTCCAGGTAAAAGTCGATCTCGTTCGCGCCGAAAAAGTCCACCAAATGACGCACAGCTTCGGGCGCGACCTGTTTGTGGTACAGCAGCTGACTGCCGTTTTCCACATAACCTCCGCCTGCGCCGATCAGTCCGTCGAAGCCGATTCCCCAGATTTCTTCGTAAATTTCCGGCTTGGAGCGTCCCGTGCACAAATAAAGCAGATGCCCGTTCGCCCGGGCTTCGCGGCAGGCGCGCGCGGCGGATTCCGGCACGCGTCCGTCGTCCGCCACCAGCGTCCCGTCGATATCGATAAATACGATTTTGGAAGAACCTTCATCAGAAGCAGTCATACTCGTAAAACCTCCCGGTTTTGAAATCGGATCGCCGTCTCGGTCAATTCCGTATTTCTACCGTACCGCCTGAAACGCGTTACACGTCAACCTTTATCCCAAGCGCCGATTTTCCGGAAAAATTCGATCACGTCCCGCGTCAAAAGTTCCGGCTGCTCCATGGCCGCGAAATGACCGCCGCGATCGAACTCGGTCCAATGCGCGATATTGTACCGATCTTCGGCCAGAGCGCGGACCGGGGCCGATACGTCTTTCGGGAATACGGCGACGCCGATCGGGGGACTGTCGCCCGAGGAATCGGCGTCCGGCAGCGGCGATTGCTCCGCATGCATCGTTTCGTAATACAATCGGGCCGAAGAACCCGCGGTCGCCGTCAGCCAATAGATCGAAACGTTGGTCAGCAGCCGGTCCCGGTCGATCACGTCTTCCGGCAGGTTCTTTTTGTCCGTCCATTCGTAGAATTTTTCGATGATCCAAGCCAATTGTCCGGACGGCGAATCGGTCAGCGCGTACGCAAGCGTCTGCGGGCGGGTTCCTTGCTGCACGGAATAACCCGACTGCTCTTTCGCGTAATATTTCATTTTGTCCAACTCTTCCCGGTCCTGCGGCTTGAGCTTCGCCAATTGCTTCGGATTTTCCGGCGGCGGCGTCACGAGCATGTTCACATGCGCGCCGACGACTTCTTCGGGATGCTTCGAACCGAGTTCGAGCGAGATGAACGATCCCCAATCGCCGCCCTGCGTTCCGTAACGTTCGTAACCGAGCCGCCGCATCAGCACCGCGAACATGCCGGCAATCCGTTTGTAGTCCATGCCCGGCTGCTTCGTCGGTCCCGAGAATCCGTAGCCGGGAAGAGACGGAATCACAAGGTGGAACGCTTCGGAAGCCGGTCGTCCGTAATCGCGCGGACGCGTCAGCGGACCGATCATCTCCGAAAACTCGACGATCGAGCCCGGCCAGCCGTGGATCAACAGCAGCGGCAGCGCGTCCGGTTCCGGCGAACGGATATGCATGAAATGAATATTTTCGCCGCCGATCTCCGTCGTGAAGTGCGGATATTCGTTCAACTTCGCTTCGTGTTCGCGCCAATCGTACTCCGTGCGCCAATATTCGGCCAGCTCTTGCTGGTACGAGAGCGGAACGCCGTAACTCCATCCGCCTCTCGGTTCCGGGTCCGGCCATCGGGTACGGGACAAACGCTCGTTCAGATCGTCGAGGTCCGCTTGAGCAATATCGATACGGTAAGGACGCACAATCGCACTTTCTTCGGAATGATCGAACATGGTTAAAATCCTCCTTCGCAGTCTCAAAAGAATCGGAGCCCTTACGGGTTCGGGCATACTCTCCTTCTTACCCTCCGTTCCAGGAAGCTTACAACCATTTTCCGAAGTATTTCTCGATCGTTTCCCGCGAGTATCCGTCGTCTCCCTGCCAACCGTCCACGGCGGAAAAGTCCGTATCGCCGCGCCTGCCTTTTCTCGGGGTATCTTGCTCCGCCAATATGCCCGCATATGCCCAAATCTCCATGATCTGGTCGCGTTCGGCTTTGTTCGAAGGCAGGAGGTCTTTCCAACGCTTCTCCAATTTTCGCGCATGATCTTCGGGTTGACAGTCGTCGATGCCTTTTAACAGATTAAGCAGGATATCCACGTCTTCCCGCGTCACGTCCCCGACTTCTTCGCGGGTTAACAGATGCAGGTCCATCCAGCAGTAGGTCAGCCAGTTATGACGAACGCCGCCCCACTTCACGCGTTCGAAATTCAAGACGTTGAGATCATGATCGACGTAACTTTTTTCCGACTGAAGCCATGCCTGATCGCACTCGGGACAGGCGCTTGTGCGGCGATGCTCGATAACCGGTGATTCGCTGTATGTATGGTTGGGAACATTCGCAGTCAAAGCAAAGCTGGACAGCGCGCTGCGCAGTTCCACCCGCCGACCGGATAGACTATGTAAAAACGCCGCTCCCACCCGTTCTGCCGTTAGCTCCTGATGCAGATTTCGAATTCGCCGAATCAGTTCGTCATGCGTAATCGTTAGCGGATCGAACATCATGTGTTGCGCTTTTGCATATTCGAAATCATCGCCGGAGTAGCTCATGGGCGTCTTTTTCCACCCTTGAGCCGACCAGAACGTTGTCGTCAGAATCTTTTTTGCTTTTTTATCCAAGTTATTATCCCTCTTTCCCGATTAAAATGACAATGCCGCGCCCAACGCCAGAAAAACGACGCCGACCACGATCGGCAGCGTCTGCTTGCGCAGCGTATCGCTATCGTTCAACATTTCGAACATCGAAGGATCTTCCGGATTATAATGCACCTTCACCTGCCCGCCGCTCGTCTGCGACCGCATCGAACTTCCGACTCTCGATACATGCTCCACGATGCCCGAAGCTGTTTTGAAGCGTACCACCGGATGGTAGTTGATTCCGGTACTGCCTCGATTCAATCCCGTATCCGGCAGCTCTTCGTAGCGCAAAATCTCCCCGGTCACCGTATGCTCGCTTTTTGCCAGTTTGCGGCGACGAAATCCCGAGTAAATGCCGAATACGATAAACAACGCTCCCAGCGCCCAAAATAGTCGTTCGTTTCCCCATCCTTCCATTATAAAAACCTCCTTCGAACAAGCATTTTCAGTTATTTACCGCCAAGAGCTTTCATCCAATCATCGCGTGTTCGCTTTCCTCCCGAAAAGCTTTTCGAAATATCTTATCAGAGCGCGCTTGCCGACCGATATAGATAGACGGGAATTTTATTATGGTATAAGGGGCGAATGCGTTGAAATTGTTCAGAAACTTGTCCGTGACCCGAAAGCTGATTATTTTAATTACGGTCAGCGCGCTGGCTCTCGGTTCGGTCGGCTTTATCGGCCTTAATTACATCCGTGTGTTGGCAAAAGATTCGAAGATCATGTACGGCGAAAATCTCATTCCGCTCAGCAAAGTCATGCAGGCTCGAATCAATGCACGGGCGAGCGACGCTTATACATTGGAATTGCTTACGGCAACCGATGCGGCTCGCACCCAAGAACTCAAGGGCGAGATCGACTCGGCTTGGGAAGAGATCGGCCAGATCGCCGATGAGCTGGATGCGGGCATGCTGACTTCGGATCAGCAGCAATTCCTGGACCAATACCGGTTTGAAGCGTCCAAATTGCAGGAGAGCCGCGGCGAAGTCTTGAGTTTGATCGAAGCCGGCCAACGTGCGCAAGCCTATGAGCTATACGCTTCCCGCGTCGAGACCGACCGTAAAGCGGTCAACGACTCGCTCAAAGCGCTTCAAGCTTCCAATATCGAATACGCAGGGACGATCAACGAGAAAAACCAATCCAATCTGGATGACATCATGATTTTGGTCTGTTCCTTGATTGTCGCCGCGCTTCTTGTTTTGATCGGTCTCGGAATCCTGACTGCCCGCTCGATCGTACGTCCGGTCAAAGAAGTGGTGGCTCTGCTGGCTCAAGCGGAAAACGGCGACTTCACGGTAAAAGGAGCTTATGTATCCAAAGACGAAATCGGCGGATTGACGACTTCCTTCAATCAAATGACGGGCAAGCTGCAAACGGTATTCGGTTCCGTACAGGAATCTGCTTATCTCGTCGCTTCTTCCTCGGAAGAGCTAAGCGCCAGCGCCGAACAGAACAGCAAAGCCAGCGAGCATATCACGACGATCGTGCAGGATTTGGCCGTCGGTTCGGATACGCAATCGGATAAGGTGGCGCAAAGTTCGCGCATCGTCGCCGATATTACGGGGCATACGCGCGAAATCGCCGATTACACCGACGAAATGCGCCGCGACGTGCAGAACGCTTCCGAAGCTTCGGCCGAGGGCAGCCAAGCGATCGGCGAGGTCGGACGGCAAATGCATACGATCTCGACGAACGTCGGCAGCCTTGCCGAAGCGGTGCAAAGCCTGGGACGTCGTTCGGAAGAGATCGAGCAAATTACCAATGTCATCTCTGGCATTTCCAGTCAAACGAATCTGTTGGCGCTGAATGCGGCGATTGAAGCGGCGCGTGCCGGCGAGCATGGACGCGGTTTCGCTGTCGTCGCCGACGAAGTGCGCAAGCTGGCCGAAGAATCGAATAATTCGACGAAGCAGATTACCGCGCTGATCGAATTGATTCGTCAGGATACCGAAGTCACGCTGCGTACCATGCAAAACACGTCGGAAGAAGTTCATTCCGGATTGGCCGTCGTGGACGATGCAGGACGCTCCTTCGGAAAGATCGAACATGCCGTCGGCGAAGTCGTCCGGCAGATTGAGAACGTCTCCGGTATTTTGCAGCGGCTAGCCGGCGGTACAAGTCAGGTCAACGAGTCGATCGGCGAAGTTCAAGACGTAGCGCGCGAGTCCGCCATGAACGCGCAAAACATCTCGGCGGCCACGCAGGAACAGCTGGCTTCGATGGAAGAAATTTCGTCCTCCTCCCAAGCGCTTGCGAGTTTGGCGGACGATCTCCAAAACGTCATTCGTCAATTTAAGATTTAAAGTCATCCAAGCATTCAGCCTATTCAGGCGAAGGCGCAAAAAGGAAGTCCCTCGACGGGACTTCCTTTTTTCTCATCTTTTCGCTTTTCTCCGTTCCGTGAATCAACTGAAGCTGCGGGTCGCCGGCCATACGCCTTGCATCTTGCTCAGCATGACGATCTGGCCGATATGGTACGCGTCATGCATCGCCAGCGTGCGGATTCCGCCTCCGAGCGTTCCGCCGTCCGAAAACTTGCGACCCAGCATGTCGACGTCCGATTTTTCGACCAAAGCCGAAAGTTCCCGATGCAGCCGATACAACTCTTCCTTGGATGCTGCCCATCCCGCTTCCGAAGCGTCTTCCACGTTGAACGTGCCGGTGTTGTTTTCGGTCTCCGGAAATCCCTCCGTTTCTCCGTTCGCATTCATGAGCAGACGTTTTTTGTAAAAGATCAGATGCCGCACGGTCTCGTGAATACAGTTGGAAGGACCGTCCAAAGGCTTCCATACTGCCTGCTTCGCCGTGACGCCTTGCAATGCTTGTTCCAGCGGCGGGAACCACTCTTCCTGATCCAGACAGCTGTCCCATGATTGCTGAAGCAACTTGCCGGGCAATTCTTTGATATCCATCGATACGCCTCCTTGTCGGTCTGCCCTGCGGGCTTTCTCTTTATTAGCTTTCACCCCCGGCAAGAGGACTTTAATCTCAAAAAAACAAAAAAGCGTCGGAAACGCAAAGTTCCGCGACGCTTACAAATACTCCCCGACGATGATATCCGTTCGGTACGGAGTCATTCCTTCCTCCATGCCGAACACCGTATCCGCTTCGTATTCCTTATGAGTCAAAGTTCCGCGCGCTTTCGCGTGCAGCGTATACAGCTCGGCGAGCGTCGTTCGGCGCACGTCCGCGAAAGCTCTTCCGAGCAGTTCCAAGCCGCTCATATTGTCATGCGCCGTGATCCGGAATCCTCTGTTTTTCACGACCGAATCGATCCAAATCAGCTGATTCTCCCACAAGTCGATCGCGAACGGAACGGCTTGCTGAGCATCGACGGTCAGATCGAAACGCGATTCGACCGTGCGCGGATCGTAGGCCTGCCCGGCTCTTGCCCGGTGCCGCACCATGAATCCGGCCAAACATTCCGGCAGTGCCGAAAACGGTTGTCCCGTAAAGCAGGCGACCTGTACCATGGCGTAACGCGCTCGGGTTCTCCATAGCACTTCAGGGATATTCAAATCGATGAATTCGGAAGCGCCTTTCGGAGCATTGGTGATATCGCCGCTGTGCACCCCGAATTCCTCTTTCAAATTATAAAAAGCCAACGTCTCCACATGCGACCAATTTTCGTCCAGCAGCACCAGCGACAGATCAATGTCCACGCGCCGCATGTCGGCGGAACCTTCGTTCATATTGGTCCACCAGCAGAATAAACGCAGGATGTCCCCTTCCGGAACTTCGATGCGGCTGCCGCGAGGCAGGGGACGGAGCGCGGAGCTAGCCGAACGGTTCGAGAAAGGCACGGGAATATTCGCAAGGCGCGGATCGATATAGACCGCACCCAACGGTTCGCGTTCGGCGAATCGGGCAATCAGCTCCTGCTCGATTCGTTGAACCAGCCGGTTGGTTTTGGCAGAGTCCAACCGCGGCAGGCGATCATGAATCGCGACGGCTTTGCCGATATTGCCTTTCGGAAAAAATACCCGGTATTGTCGAGACTCGCCGCGATGTTTGAAGTGCGCCAGCAGCTGAAGCAGCAGCGGAACCGCCAAACGGTCGGCTATGCGATCGAACGCGGACATGATCTTCTCCGTTTGCGCCGGTTGGGAACGCAGCAGCAGGTCCAATCGACGGGCTAATTCCCCCGGACGGCGAGCCAACAAGTCGATGACTTGGGGATCTTGCAAGATCAACCCTTCTTCCGCCTCGCGGCGGAAAGTCGGAATCGATTTCTGCCGTCTCAACAGCGTGAAAGCTTCGAACGCCGAAGGGTAGCGTCCCCGCATTTCTCCCGGATGCAAAATCTCTCCAAGACGCTTCCAAGCCTCGCGATACAGCACCATGTCTTCGACGGAAGCTCCGGTCTTCTCCAGCAAACCGAGCAGCAAACGGCGTTCCGACCGTTTAAACTTACGGAATCGATAGGGGTTCACCGGTGTCCCGTCGGCAGGATGTATCTCCGTCTGCATGCCTTGCATCAGGTTGTACGGGTTAGCGGCAGGCCGCGTCAATTGAGCCGTCTTTTTCGTCCAGAACAGGCTTGTATCCAGTCCTGACAATCCCGCCGCCAGGCGCAGCACGTCCGTCGCCGTATTGAAGGATTTGGAAAGGCGTTCGACATCGGCCATTCCTTCTTCCAATAGCACGGAAGCAACGAAAGCCGCATTTTCCTTGTACGGCATCTCTTCCGGCAGCAAGCGGGACAGCTCGGGATCCAGACCGCTGCGCAGAGAGTCCGCTACATCCTGTTTGTCTTGTTCGGACAACGAAGCATTCGCGCGCATCAGATTACGGATAATGAATAGGTATTCGGTTTCGGATCCTTGTTCGATTTGTTTGAGCTTTTTGCGAATTTTCAATTCGGGGCGCTTCTCGGCCGGAGTCTCGGGCAATGCGCCCGTCATATAATGGAGCAGCGCGCGCAAATATAGCTCTGCATCGCTTGCGTCCATGACCTGCTGCGGGAAATTGGGATACATGGGTACGTATTTGACATGGTCGCCGAGCATCCGCCGCAGCGTCGGTATCACTGCATCATGAAGGTCGCTTAGGGTATCCGCATCCAGCGTCGAAGCTGTTTCCAGCAGTTCCGAAGAAAACGTAAACCCGAGTCTTTCCATATTTTTAAGCAGCGCCGCCAAAACACCGGGCTCCGCTGCCGAATGATGTTCGAGGTTGGAAGGGATCGTTTGCTGCTCCGCCGCAGGCAGTATCAACTTCCGTGCGCGTCGCAGAAATACCGGATTGAGGGTTCGAAGCGCCTGACGCGCATTCGCGTGTTGAAGGGTCATCGTACAACCTCCTTTTATGTTTGTTAAACAATCGGAAGCCGCAGGAGAGCCGGAACGCTGGGATCGGTTGGAGGATAGAAGGAAGCGTTCCGATAGCCTGCGGCTTCGTCATGTCCACACTTTATCACTCTCATATTCACTCCAATAGGGCACAAGTATGGCGAAAGCAAAATGAATACAAAAAAAGCAAGCGGAATCTCTCCGCCTGCCTGCTCCCGATCTACCTATTCGACTCGATGTACCAGCTTGCTCCGCCGTCCCAATGTCATCTCGACCGTCTGTCCTTCGCGGAAGTTTTCCGGATTTTGGTTAGCAGAAATAACCGAACTTTTATGCTTGCCGTTGTCCAGCTTAACCCATACTTGATTGCGATGTCGGCTGACTACCGTTCCTTGAACTTTGGTAAAGTCTTTTCGAGTCATGTCCATCACGATCATAAAAAGCACGATGAATGCAATGATGCCTACAACAATGAACATGATCTGCAAGATCGAAAATTTAGGATTGCTCCAATTGCCAAAAACCTGCCCTGCCGATAAAGCAAACAGCAGCGCGGTAATCAACAAAGTCGATTTCATCTGCAATGTCCGTTCCCTCCTATTCATATGCACGGATTAAGCTTTTTTAAATTCGTCAGTCATATCCCTTTTCACGAATTCAGATGGCACATCCTGCGTCTGGGTGAAGCTATGAAACAACAGCTCTGTCGTCTCCGCGTTAAAAGTCTCCACGACTTCTCCGCCCGGCTTCGAAATTTGTCCGATCGCGTAATGCCGGAATCCATCCGGATGAGGAACCCGAATTTCCACGATCATTTCCTCATAAGATCCGGCACATTGAATATACAGATTGTCGCTAACGGTAAGTCCGCAGTATGTACGATTCAGGTCATCCATCCGATCTAAAATCTGTCTGATTCGTTCGCGGGAAGCGTCCTGCTCGGTAACATTCCCGCGGTTTTCCTCATATCTGAATTCCATGAAATCACTTCTCTCCTTCCTTTGACCAAAGATTTGGAATCAACAAAACCGCAGGCTTAAGGCTCTGCGGTTTTGTGTTGGTTCTATTTTACATCTTGCGGCGAAGAGGAACAAGCATCACCGAGCTTGGACGCGTTTTTCCCAATCCGACTCCAGAAATTCCGTGTTGATGGCAACGCCTGCCATCGATCCGGCCGCGACAGCCGCGGCTACCTGGTACTTCTGCGAAGCTCCGTCACCCGCACCGAACACGCCGGGCAGATCGGAGCGTCCCAATTCGTCCACGATCATCGTACCGAACTCGTTTACGGCACAACCGAGTTTTACGGGAAGATCAGAGCCGGGAGCAAGCTTCGGAGCAAAGAAAATGGCGGTACGCGGAATCTCGCGGCCGTCTTCCAGTATAATCGCGACCGTCTCTCCTGCTTCGGAAGATATCTCGCGAATCGGAGCCTCATAAACGGGAATTCCTCTGCGCCGAAACTCCGTCATTTCTTCTTCGGGACGAGGCGTTCCGTCGGTGAAAACGGCCACATCATTCGACCATCCGGAGATCGTGCGCGTCAGGTGCATCGTATGATCTCCGGCAATAACGGCGATCGGTCGATCCCGCATCTCCCAACCGTCGCAATACGGGCAGACATAAGCGCTTTTTCCGTAGACGTGTTCCAGCCCTTTCAAATTCATCGGAAGATCTTTCATGCCCGTCGCGAATAGCAGCTTACGGCCGGTATGCGTTTCCCCTTCGCTTGTCGTCACTCGGAACGCGCCGTCGCTTCCTTCGATGCTTGCTGCGGCTGTCTGAACAAAACGCACGCTCGGATATGCCGCAATCTGTTCGCGTGCGACTTTGCGCAGCTCGGACGGAGATACGCCGTCACGAGTCAAAAAACCATGAGATTCGCGAGTGACCCGATGGCGAGGCAGTGCTTCGTCGATAACAAGCACGCTGCGGCGGGCTCTTCCCAAAACCAGTGCGGCACTCATCCCTGCCGGGCCTCCTCCGATGATAATCACGTCTGCCGAGTTTGAAGATGGATTCAACATATCGATCTCTCCTTTTGTAACTATTATAGATTCTTTATATCTCTTATTATCCCAAAAGAAAAGCGGTCTATGTTATGAATAGGTAAACAGGATACCGAAGACCGCTTGATTTCAATTAAAGATGATATGTATCTATAATATTCGTAATCGTTTCGATTTGTCAATTCTTTTGTCCGATTTTTGATTCGAGGATTTTAACGGCCTAGGTTTGAGCATATTTTTCTGCAGCATGAAGCGGCGTTTCGCCTTTCGAATTCGGCAGGTTCGGGTTTACTCCTGCTTCGATCAAAGCTTCAATTGCGGCTGTTTTCCCGAATTGGGCGGCGTAATGAAGCGGGGTACGGCCGTGCTTTTCCTCTATTGACGGATCTGCGCCGTGTCCGATCAACGCAGCGACGGCAACATCGTTGTCCGCGTATGCCGCCATATGCAGCGGGGTAAGTCCTGCTGCTTTGCTATTGAGTTGATTCACTTCGGCTCCCCCGCGTACGACTGAAGCGATCAATGAAACATCTCGGCAGTTGACAACCAAAAACAATCCGCCTTTACGCAAGGAAGCCTCGTTCGCTTGAGGGTCGATTCGCGCCAGGTAATCAACGATTTCCAAAGCTCCGGTCGTATAGGCTTGCTCGAGCGGCGTATGTCGGTTATGCGTCTTGGCCGTGTCGGCTCCCGCTTCAACCAACAAGCGAACCAACTCGAGATTTCGATGCGCGCAAGCGATATGCAGAGGCGTTCCGTAACCGCTCACTTTGCGATCCAACTCGCGCGAGGAAGCTTTGGGCAGACGTTCCAAGACCGCTTCTGTATCCTTTTTGATACAGGCATAAGCCAACGTGTTCTTGAAGGTTTCCGATTTCAATGCTTTTTCCAGCCGTTGTTTGGCCCAGTCTCCGTCCGGTTCGATCCGGTAAACCTCGTACGCCAGCCAATCGATCGCTTGTCCGGCATCCAACAGCGGGTTTAGGTCATTCCGGTATTCAAGGGTCGGCGCGGCGCCGGGAGGCGATACCAGCAGAAATCCGGTCCATTCCGTCGTTCGCTTTTGGTAAGCACGTCTGATGATTTTCATGGGATCGCCGGGTAAGTCAGGGTCTTCGCATCGATATTGACCAGGGTTTCCCGTATAGAGCTGGTAGGAGGAAACGATCGGATCGCAAAAAGCGATCAGCAGCACATGGGAGTGCGGAGAAGGTCGGTATTGATCCAATAATGTCTGTAGTTCGTTAAGGGCCGAATCCATTTTATGCATGACAATATTCCTCCGGGTCGATTTGTTGGTTGCGTTTTTTTCAGGGTTTGTTTTGCTGTTTTTCCGGTTTTTATGTTTTTATTATTGTGAATTTTTCATATAATGATTTTTTATTTTTTCGCTAAATCTCGATATGCTGATTGCGGACAGGTTCCCTTTTCGGTTGATCGATTGGAACTACTGTATCACACTCCGATCATTTACTGCCAAGCCGTCCGGCATGGCATAATAAACCTAGAAAAAGCACCCCCGTTAAGGAAGTGCTCTCGAATTTTTTTCGGTGTGCTAGGACGTGTCTGCAAACCTACTGACGTGTATCTTTTACTGCCTTTTCGCCCTCAACTACGTCACTTTCCCTTGACGTGCCCCGGCACGACTGCGGAAAAGTTCCTTGTCGATAACGAAAATTCAGCAAAATCTACGTTCGTCGAGGTTTGCAGACACGCCCTAGAGCTTATTTGGCGGAAAGAAGGCTGTCCGTAATAAATTTCAGCTGCCCTTCGAGCGAAATCGGATCGTTGTACGTATCCGATTTCGGGTCCAGTCGGAAAACGTTGCCCGCTTTGACGGCCGGAAGGTTTTTCCAAATGCTGTTTCCGTAAACGACTTCGGGATCGCTGTCGTCGCCTGACCACGGGCTGGTGAAAATGATATCCCCGGCATACTCCGGCAGCAGCTCCAGCGAGATCGAAGCGAAGCCCGTACCGCTGTCGATCGCTTCCGCTTGCGCTTTTTCCGGCGCTTTCAACCCGAATTCGCCATACAGAATTTCGCCTCCGCGACCGTAATTGTGCCCGAATACGTAGAGGCCTTTGTCGTACGGGTTCAGAATGGATACCGTGCGATCGCCTACGGCCGCTTCGACTTGGGGCTTCAATTCATTGATCTGCGACTCCCAATTTTCGATCCATGCTTTCGCTTGATCTTCGCGGTCCGTCAGCTTTCCCAGTTCCAGGAGCAAGTCTTTGTAAGTCCGTTTGCCGTACTCGAACTGCACGACCGGCGCGATCGCGGATAACTGATCGATTCCTTCCGTGCCTTTGTACGCGATAATCAGATCCGGCTTAAGTTCGAGAATCGGCTCGGCCGTCGGAAGATCGCCCAGATCGACGGTGCCTTGCGCAGCCAATTGTTCCTTGATGTATTTATTGTTGATCGCTCCCGACAACGCTCCTGCGACAGGAGCATCGAGCGCTACCAAATATCCGGTCGTAAAAGCAGTCAGATCAACGATGCGCTGCGGATTTCGGGGAACTTGAACGTCGCCCGCATCCGATGCGAAAGTCACCGTATCGCTTTCCGTCGCTGCCGTTTTCTCAGCCGCAGGTTCTGCCGGCGTCTCCTCCGCAGTCTTTTCAACCGCCGCCTGCTCTTTTGTCTCGGTCGTACTGCTTGTATCGGCCGCATTACTTGTCGGTTGCCCGCATGCGCTAAGCACCAGCATAAAAGCCATAACCAGCAGCAACAAAGCAGCATTATATCTTTTCAACAAAATAAACCCACCTTTTTTCATTTGATATTGATAATCGTTATCAAAATAGCACGCGATCTACGATTTGACAAGCAAATTCTTCAGATTCGGCCAAAAGGCAGGTTTGATAAAAAATTGCGTTACTCAATTTGAATAGATAAGGCATAGCTTGCATAATCTTCATTGCCCCAAACGGCCCAGACTTGCAGCGCATAATAACCGACTAAATCCGGCAGCGTCAAAGTCGTTCCGCGAACGATCACGGGTACGGGTGCAGCCCCCGGGTCTTCCATGCTCATCAAGTTCGCCGTGATCTGAAAAGGCTCTTCCCCGTCAAAATCGAGCCGGATTCCGTTTTTAGCTTGAAAAATTTCTACTTCGTCATCACGAACTTGCTCCGTCGGATGCCCGGAATCGGAGTCCGTATCCTCCCAAGAATAGGTTCCGAGCGTCATCGGCATCCGTACCGTATTCAGGCGTTCTGCAGTCAAAGCCGGCGGCTTGCTCACTGCTCCGCAGCCCGACATTAGGGTAACGAACATCAGAAGGATCAGAATCATTGTTGTGCGGAAAAAACGGAGCTTGCAAGGAATTCTCATGTTCGTTTCTCCTTTCGGGCATGTAAATTAAAGATCGAATCCATTATACCTATATTTTTCCATATTGTAAAAGGATATAGCGGTCGGAAATCATAAAAAAACGACCTTCTGTTGGAGAAGATCGTCTCTTGGCATTCTACCGAATTCATTGTACGTTTTTCAAAACGTAAACTTACCTAGCTTCTTCCTTTTCGATACTGCCCGATTCGCGACTCCGGCGCATTCTGCGTTCCGCCGTGCTTTCTTCGACTCCGCGTAAACCGTCCCTTGCGAAAATCAGCTCCAGCTCCAACAGCCGATCGGACAAACGAACCGGGATCGTTTCGCGCAATTGCGGCCATGGAAGAAGCTGCTCGGACAACAAACGATATTCCGTGTATTCCAACGCGGGCTTGAACGCAAACGAACGCAAATAACGTTTTACGCGCGCATGAACTTCTTCGGCGTCGCCGCCCGCCGGCAGCGAACAAGCGATCTCTCCGCCCGCATACAGCCCGTCAGCGCCCGCTCGTTGTCCCGTACCCAGATACAAGTCAGGCAGCAGCTCGAACACTTCAGGCATCGGAGACAAAGCATGCTTGCCCGGCTGGGCGAACAAGCGAACATGGGAGCCGTCGCTCAAGTTGCTCCGATTTTTAAGCAGCCCTTTCAAAATGCGGCCGTGAAACGTGACTTCGCAATCCAGCACTTCGCCGTTGGGACCCACATAGATCCAGACCTGTTCCAATTGATAAATATGTCCGATCTCGTAATCCCACCAAATCGCGTATTCCAAAACAAATTCGGTCCGGTGATCGGCTTCTTCGAACGACCGCGGAAACGACGGTGATTCTTCCTCGACTCCCAAGCATGAAAATCCGACCAGATTGGGCAGGAAAGGCTCGCGCAGATCGAACATCAAATAAGGCGCATAGCGCTCGCACAACTTGCGCTCCTCGCCTTCGGCATTTTTTGCCGTTTGCTCTTCCCATCCGTTCGGCGCCGACTCGCTCATTTTCTCAACTCCTTAACATTTCTCTGCATCCGCACTGCAAATAGTTGCCGGAATGCGGATTCATTTTTCCCGTATCTTTATTTTGCGGGAAAAATGTTCGGTGAATGTTAAGCCGGATAGGAAGAAGCGTTAAGTTTGTCTGGAATATAACGTCGCGCCGCCGGAGCCGAGAATCGCGATGGAACGACCCGACGGCGAAAATCCGCAGATTAACGGTCCGTCTAAGCGTCTTGTATCCAGCAGAACTGCCTGGCGCAGATACGAATAACCCGGGGCAAATGCCTGTTCCAAAATCACGGAAGCCCGCGGCCACCACGGATAGATGACTTCCAAACGCCAACCGTCCTCCGTAACCCGGATGCCGCCTCCGGCTTCGAATCCGAATAAGCAAATATCCGAACCGCCGCGCGGAGGGGAGAAAACAAGATCATTCGACGACAACGACTTTTCCGTAAGCCTCGAATCCCGTTCTCTCGCTACCTGCTCGCCCGTATCGGGGACGGTAAGCGAATAACCCGAACTGCCGATCATCAGAAACTGTTCTTGCTCATCCCAACCGCATGCATAAGCGCCGGCAGCCGGAACGATGATCGCTTCTCCCCAAGGTTCCGGCATCGGTCCGAGCCGAAGCGCTTTGGCCGCTCGCGCCAGATCAAGCTCGAACGATGTCCGAATCTCGTCTTCTTCCGGATTCATTCTTTTACCTCCTGTGCATAAGCTTCCAAGCCGTAAACCAATGATTCTTCATGGCCTTCTTCGGCACCGTACAGCGCTTCGCGCAGCAGGAGTATTTTGGCGTACAGGCGAACCCGCTCAGCCAAATTTGCATCCCCTCCGTACGCAGCCAAGCATTTTTCGAAAAACAACGGTCCGTATCCGCTCAGAATGCCTGCAAAATCGGCCGCCGGATCGCCCATTCTTGCCGATCCGAAGCCGATCACGCCTGTCACCCGTTCGTCCGCGGCATCCCAGAGCAGATGTGCCGGACCGAACGCTCCATGGATCAACACCTTTTTCGATTCCTTTTCCGCTGCTATCCAAGCTTTCAGATCGACTTCCGCCCGTGCCTGCAATTCCTTGCCCATAACGGGAAACAACCGTCTGCGCATCACGTCTCTCAGCTGCTCGCCCGACAAATGTTCAATCTCTTCACTGTCGTCGGGCTCGGGCGGTTTCGCTTCCCATTGTACGGCATGCAGCCTTTTAAGAAATTCGCCGATCGTCGCCGCTGCACGTTCTTCCTCTTCCGTTCCTGTTAATCCCTTCAACGATTCCGGCCACAACGGCTCTCCGTCGATCCGCTCGTAGCCGATAAAAGCCAGCACCGGTTCCAACCGTTCCAGCGATTCGCAGACCGGTACGGGCACCGGAAGATTGGCAGCTCGCGATATCGTCGGAAGCAGCGTTTGGGCTTCGTACGCCAGGTGCTTCGCTCCCCATTCATTTCGCGCGAACCGAAACACAAATCTATAGTTGATGCCGAAGACCGCGTAATGCTGCGCGGCTCTCTCCGTCTGGATATCCTCAATCGCCATCTCCGGATAAACCTGCTGAAGGCGTTGGGCAAATGGGTTGCTCATGATGAATCCTTCCCTTCGTTTCTCTGGTACTAACTTAACACAGGTGCAACATTCGCGAAATTAAAAGAAACGCGGACATCAAAAACGAACATCGCCTAAGCGATGTCCGTTTTTGGTTACATCCTGATAGATTTCGGCTGAACTCATCCTTCATCATCCGGATCATTAGGAGAAATCCAGCTCATTTCGGCAAATTCCATGATCTTTTGGAAACGATCGACCGATTCCGATATCTTCGTTTCGTCGACGAATGTTTCGGGAATGCCGGATTTGCAAAGCCCTATTCGAGTTTTTCCAAAGCCCGGAAAAGCAATTCGTAATACGTTTCGGTATTATCCGTATAATCGCTCAACGAAACCTCGTGCTGCTCGTGCAGAGGACGCTGATGCTCATCGTAGGTGATCCCGTTGATCGCAATGCGTTCTGTTTTACCTTGTACCAACTCCCGAAAATCCTCGGCTCCCACCCAAAACACGCCGGAGACCTCGCTCTGCTGCACCCGGTAATCTTCCAGGCGCTGATCGCAACGGTACAGGTGAACGTGAGTAAACTCCCGGTCCATATAGTGCTCGGAAATGCGGTATTCCTCCTGATGCATGCCGCAGTAGATCAGATCTTCATAGCGCGCAGACAGGCCCAGTTCCTCTTCCAACTCGCGCAGTCCGTCTTCGGGTGTCTCGCCTGCAAGCAGATGGCCCGCACTGGAGGTATCGAGCTTATCGGGAAACGTTTCTTTGCTCGGATGACGGAGTTGAAAAAGCAGCTTCCATCCCTCTTTCCGCGAACCCGAAACTACCCAACAATGGAACACCTGATGCCACAAGCCCTCCCGATGAACCTCTCCGCGAGTCGCTGTTCCGATCCAATCCTTCTTTTCGTTGAATACATCCAATACTTCGGTGACGGCCATCGTTACTGCACCGCTCCTTTCGCTAACTATGATCTACGACGCGCAGTGATCCTGACCTTGCATAACGAGACCTTTTCCGCGCTCGTCGACCCGCAAATCCAATGTGACTTCGGAGTCTACGAAGCTGATCGCATGCGGCTCGTATACCACTTCAAGACCGTTCACGACGCAGCGGCGATCATTGGTCTCGGCCTCTCCGAGCTTCACCATGAATCCGGTTCCGCAGCAGCTGCAGCTTTTACCGTTCGACAAGACGCGCAGCGACGAGATCCCGGTCTTTTGCATTTGTTCTTCGATAAAGACTTTGGCTTCGCTAGTGATCACCATGTTTGCTTGCCTCCTGCGCTTAGGCGTCTATTCCTCTTCTTCCAGATCCTTCGGATTCACGATCGCCAGCAGTACATGATCCTGCCAACGTCCGTTGATGTTCACGTTGCGGCGGCACAATCCTTCGCGTTCGAAGCCCGCTTTCTCCATCACGCGCAGCGATCCCCGGTTATGCGGCATCACGCCTGCTTCGATACGATGCAGCGCCAGCACTTCGAACGCATGGCGCACGACGAATCGCACGGCTTCGGTCATATAGCCTTTGCCGTTGTAATCGCCGTCCATCGAATAACCGATCATCGCGCTTTGCAGACTGCCCCGCTTGACGTCCATCAAATCCACGCCGCCGATCAGCAGCCCGGATTCCCGTTCTCGCACCATAAACGTGTAGCGCTTATCGGCAGCCGCGGCTTCGATCGATCTGCGCACGCGGGCGACCTGCTCTTCATGCGTATAAAAAGACTCGTCGCGCGTCGCCGTAAACTGACGGAAAAATGTTTGGTTTTTCAACTCGTGCTCAAGCAGGTCGCCGACGTCGCTTTCTTGCACCAACTCGACGCGCAGCCGCTCGGTTCCGTCGTGATACAAGCCTAACGCGGATTGCCCGTCCGTCCACTCCGGTCGAGCCGATAACGGTTGATCTTGACTTTCCTGTTCGTGCAGCGGCCGGTTCGTATCCATCTCTTGGTGAGCCTCCATCCATGTCTCGCCTGTTCTCGCTATCCGTTGAAGGGAGCTTGCATGTTCCAAAAACCAGCGATACAACCCTTCGTTGGCATAGACTTTTTTCCAGCAATCGTGACCCATTCCCGGATAAAGCGTCAACTCCACTTCCGCGCCGACTTTCCGCATCGCTTCGGCAATCTTTTGCGATTCCGAAGGGCGGATAACCTGATCGTCCATTCCGTGAAAAATCCAGGTCGGCATGTCTTTGAGTTTGCGCGCATGGGCCGGGTCGCCTCCGCCGGATACCGGAGCAATCGCGGCAAAGCGCTCCGGATGGTGATCCGCCAACTGCCAGACGCCGTATGCGCCCATGCTGAAGCCCGTCAGGTACACGCGGTCGGAATCGATATGCCAATGCTCCTCCAGCTCGTCGAGAATGGCCAGTACCTCGTCCTCGCGCGTGTTCCAAAAGGCTCCCAGCGGACACTGCGGAGCCGCGACGATAAAAGGAAAGTCCCGTTCTTGTTCCATGCGTGCCGGGAGGCCTTCTTTGCGTATCGCATCCGGCTGCGTTCCGCTTCCTCCGGCTCCGTGCAGATACAGGATCAACGGCCATTTCTTTGAATCGTTTTCGTCGTAGGTCAAAGGAACGTACAGCAAATACTTCATGCGAATGCTTTTGAGAATTTGTTTGTCGATCCGAAGCTCCCGTCCATTCACCGTTCCAGCCTCCTTTTACGCGCATCGTTCATCTGTTCATTCTATTTTGTCTATCGGATTGCGCCCAACACGTCCAGCAGCATCTGCTTGAAGCGCGGACGGTCGATGCCTTCGCATACGCGCACGTTCGGCTGACGGCCGAGACGGCCGTTGATATCGACCACGCTGTAACCGCGCGTCCACTCGCCTTTGGTTTCCACGTCGACGAAGTACTTATTGCTTTTGGTCATCACCGATTCGTCAGCAGCGACCGCCATCAACAGCGTGTCCGGATGCGTCGTGCCGCTAAGACGGTGTACCTTTTTATTAAACTGCATGACGACTTTGTTGACCGCGATAAAAAATTCCGCGCCCGAAGTTCCGAGCGCCGAGATTTGCGCATGGTCCTCGTCGTCCATCAAAGAGAAGTCCGTGCACATTTCCCAGCCTACCATCGTGGTCGGAATGCCCGAATTAAGCACCAGGCTGGCCGCTTCCGGATCGGTATAGAAGTTATATTCCGCCGCCGGCGTGATATTGCCGAGCGCATTGTTCGTGCCGCCCATTACATACAAATGCGCGATTTCCGGCACGATGGTCGGGTCTTTTTGGATCGCCATGGCGATATTCGTCAGCGGCGCGATCGCGAGCAAAGTCACCTCTCCCGGATATTTGTGCACCGTATCGATCAGAAAATCAACCGCATGTCCTTCCGAAGGGCGCTGCTCGGCCAACGGGAAATTGGCTCCGCCCATTCCGTCGCTGCCGTGCACGTCTTCGACGGTCAAATGGGAAGGCGAATTCCAAGGTGCCAGCAGAGGTCGCTCGCAGCCTTTGAACACCGGAATTTTACCGTCCGCTCCGCCTTTGCCGGCAACTTGAATCGTGTACAACGCGTTTTCGACCTCTTGGTCGAACTGCACGTTGCCTCCGGTCATCATGATGCCCAATACGTCGAAATGATGCAGCGCCGTCAGGATGGCGATCGTGTCGTCTCCCGCTGTATCCGTGTCGATAATCACTTTGCGCCGCTCTTTCGCGGCAGAGTTCCCTTGATTGCTTGTCATGCGTTCCTCAGCCCTTCTTTGTCTATGATCTGGTAGCTTGTCAACTCTTAATCAAAGGATTACGTTTGTCTGAAACACACACGCTTTAAGCGTGTTTCAGACGGGCGTAACCTTATCTTTAATGTTGACAAGGTGCGGTCATCCCTGCGGTGACGGTGCAGCCGGCTTCTGCCTGCCGTCTACCTTTTAAGCATACGTCGGCGCGGACGGAGGTTCAATCTTTTTCCCCGGCATTCGCGCTTTTGACCCATAATCGGGACAGGTTCGGAAAACCGAGCGCGTCCATGCGCAATCCGTACAGATTCCGGTTGAAGTAACCGCGATGATTGATATGCGTCCCGTACAGCAGCCAGTTTTCTTGTTCCAGCAAAAACTGCGCCTGTTCGAACACTTCGGCGCGTCCTTCTTTTTCTTTGCCCATGAATCCGTCGAACAATGCGTGCAGCGTAGCGAGCCGCTCGTCGTCGAGCTTGCGGTTGATATACGTGCCTTCGTTCAGAAAAAAGTTCAACAATTCCAGCTCCCAATCGTCCTCCAGCATTTCCGCAGCCAGGGCGAGTTCGCCGGGATCCGCCTCCGTCCGGCCCAGCGAAATCTCCTGCGGGCACAGTTCCAGCTCAAGACCGATGCCGCTTGCCCGCTTTTTTAGCCACTCCGCTTCCGATCTTTCCTGCTTGCGGTCCATGAACACGATTTGCAGCTTTTGACCTGCGTACCCGCTGCGGCGCAAACATGCTGCCGCTTCTTCGAGAGAACCCGGCGGAATCACGGAGCTTTTGCTGCGCGAGGGCAAAAATCCGGCGGCCGGCTCGAGCAGGTTCCCGCCCAATTCCTTAATGATGGCCTGCCGATCATACAGCAGACGAATCGCGTGCCGGAACTCCGGATGATGATGGATGCCCGCCACGCGAAAATTGAAAATGAGATAGCGGCAGCCCATTCCGGGTTTGCTCAACTCTTTGCTGTCTTCCACGTCGTCTTGATCCGATAGATGATAAGTTCTGCTTTCCTGCTCGATTCCGGGCAAAAACCAGACATCGACCCGGTCGATCAGCGGACGGTATCCGAAATACCCGTCGAAAGCGTTCAACGTCAGCTTGCTCTTTTCCAACTTGCCGATCCGGAACGGTCCGCTGCCGATCGGCAGCCCTTCTTTTTCGTCGGCGGGCAGCACGGCCAGATACAAACAGCCGGCCAAATGAAGAAAAAAAGCATTGGGACGAGACAAGCGGAACGTGACGACGTAATCGCCGAAAGTCTCCGCGTCCTCCACGTCCCCGAACAGCTTGATTGCGGGCGAATTTTTGCGGCGCAGACGATGAAGCGTCGATTGAACGTCGCGCGACGTCAGCAGCCTCCCGTCATGAAAACGGACCCCTTTTCGCAAGTAAAAGGTCCAGCGCGTCCGATCGGGGCTGCTTTCCCAGCGGTGGGCCAGCTTAGGCAAAAAGCTTTCGGATGCCGTATCGTAATCGACGAGCGTATCAAACAATTGGCCCAACACGTACACTTCGAACACCGTGTAAGCGAAAGCCGGGTCCATGTTTTCCAAGCGTTGGCCCCGGATCATCTGCAGCACGTCCCGCGTCGACGACTCTTCGGGTTCGCTGCGAAGTCCCAGATACACGTTTACCCGCTTCCACAATTTTCGCTTCAGCGTTTCGTCGACCTGAGCGTCCGCGATCAGATCGAGCGCTTCGTTCATGCGGCCGCTTTCCAGCAGCGCGTCCACCTTCATCTCCAGCACCTCGCCGATCGGACGAAGAAAAGCCAGCGTGGACCCGTTGCCTCTTCCGCGTCCCGGCGTCCAGCGTATCCATCCTTTCTCCTCCAAGCGCCGCAGCACGAATTTGACGTTGCGCGGCGTGCAAAAAAGCAGCTCCGACAGCTTCCCGACCGTGACCGCAACGGTGCCGTCTTCGTTCTTTTGCTCCCTCAATCCCCGATAAATCTGTAAATAATGCAGCATTCCGCTGTCCATGAGCCCCGCTCCTTTCCTCGGACGACGTTATGATCTTATTCCAGCATATAAAAGGTGAAAAAAGCAAATCTTTTCTTACCCTTTTTCTTCTCCTTTTCGCCCGGTACAATGACGACAGTTCATCATAAGGAGTAAGGAGAGTAAGGCCCATGATTCCAAAAGCGCTAAAAAGTATTCACCCCCTGGCTTGGACGATCATTATCGGCACGATGTTCGGACGCGTCGTAACCTCGATGAGCATTCCTTTCCTGGCCATCTACTTGACCGGAACGATGGGCGTATCGGCTACCCAGACCGGATTCATCGTCGCGGCAAGTTCGCTCGCGGGCGTCTCGATCAGCTTTTACGGCGGGTATATCTCGGACCGGATCGGCCGAAAAAAAGTAATGCTCGTCTCCGTTTTCTGTTGGGCGGCCGTCTTCTTCGGGTTTGCGGCGTCGACGGAAGTCTGGATGTTCTTCGTCGTCAACGTGCTGAACGGCTTATGCCGCTCCGTGTTCGAACCGGCTTCGCGAGCGCTGTTGTCCGATACGACGGCACCCGAACATAAGCTGCTGGTGTTCAACCTGCGTTACGCGGCCATCAATATCGGCGTCGTGTTCGGACCTATTCTCGGCCTTCAGCTCGGCTCGGCCGAATCCACCTTCCCTTTTCTCGTGGCAGGGGTCGTGTACGTGGCATACGGCTTCGTGCTGGTGGTTCAATTCGCCGCTCATCGCAGCGCACTGCCGATTCCGAGCGAAGCCGAACCTCCGCGCATAAGCGAAGCATTATCCGTCGCAAGCCGGGATCGCATTTTTCTGCCGGTACTGATCGGAACGACGTTCTGCGTGCTCGGATACGGACACTTCAGCTCGACGCTCGCGCAGTATCTGTCGTTGGCTCCAGAGGTCAGCAACGGAAAAGAGCTGTTCTCGTACATGCTGGCGATGAACGCGGCGGTCGTGCTGCTGGTGCAGTATCCGATCGTGAAAACGGCCAGCCGCTTCCGTCCGGTCGTTCCGCTTATCTTGGGAAATGTATTCGTCGCGATTTCTTTGCTTATGTTCGGCATGGGGCACAGTCTTTTCTTATTGTTGGCGGGCGTGTTCGTGTTCACCGTCGGCGAAGTGCTGATGTTCACGATGATGGACATGCTGATCGACCGAATCGCCAAGCCCGAGTGGAAAGGCACGTATTTCGGAACGATCGGCTTCAACAATATAGGCAACGTGGTCGCGCCGATCGTCGGCGGTCTGCTGCTTGACCGGTTTGCGCTGCAAAGCGGGTTTGCCGTGTTCGCGCCTCTGGCGCTGCTGACGGCATGCGGTTTGCCTTTCCTTTGGGCGGCGCATAAGCGATTGACGTCCAAAGAAGCCGGAGCAGAGCGCAACGGCGATACCGCTGAGAAATTAGCCTGATTCGGCTCGCGACCTAAGCTTGTCGGACAAAACTGCATCTTGAAGCCATGCGAACGCCTTCGGGCGCCGCATGGCTTTTTATTCATGCTTTTGCCGTTATGACGTTTGGGTGCTTCTTCGGACGTTTACACTTTAGAGAGTAAGCAATATCGAACAAGCGCGGTTATGCACGATAACGAACCTTGATTTCGGGAGGGTTCCGGTGCATGCCCGGCTTGGAAGGAGGAACCTATGCCACCCATTCTTACCGCGCAAGAAATGTACATCCGCCAGTTGACCGAAGAAGCCCTGGGACTGCTTCGGCAAGAACGTACGACCGACTTCGAGCACTTTGCCCGGGATGTCCATCCTTACGACCTCGCACAGATTTACCACGAGCTTTTGCCCCATGATCAAAACCGATTCCTGCATCTGCTTCCGATCGAGCAGCTTGCGGACCTGACCGAATCGACCGGCAATGCGGAGCAGGTCAAGATTTTCGGCATTTTGGGACCGGAACGTTCGATCGACGTGATGCAGCAGATGGACGAAGGCGACTTGGCGCGATTCCTGCATGAACTGACGCCAGCCAAGCGCGAAGAGCTGCTATCGAGCATGCAGGTCAGCAGCGCGACTTCGCTGCGCAGGCTGCTGAGCTATCCGCCGGAAAGCGTCGGACGACTGATGTCGGAGCGCTTTATTGCGATTTCGGCAGAAGATACGCCGCGAGCAGCGACCGAACATATCCGCCGCGTCGCTTCGATCTCCGATACGATCAGTTACCTGTATGTGACCGATGAAGAAAAAAAGCTGGTCGGCGTCGTTTCGTATCACGATTTGTTTTTTGCCGACGAAACTGCTGCGATCAGCGATTTGATGAAAAAACGCGTCGTTACCGTTACCGTTACGATGGATCAGGAAGAAGCGGCCCGATTGATTCAGGACTATGATTTTCTGGCGCTGCCGGTAATCGATGAATCGCAGAAGCTGTGCGGCGTCATTACGGTGGACGATATTCTCGATATCGTCGTATCCGAAGCCGACGAAGACGTGGCCAAGATGGGCGGCGGCGGCAAAGACATCGACTTCGATACGAAGGCTTTCGTCGCGGTGCGGCGGCGTCTTCCGTGGTTGATCCTGCTGCTGTTTATCGGGTTGGTCTCGGGAAGCATCGTGGGCTATTTCGAGGATACGCTGCAGCAGATCGTCGCGCTTGCGTTCTTTATGCCGATGATCGCGGGGATGACCGGAAACACGGGCACGCAGTCGCTTGCGGTCGTGGTGCGCGGTCTTAACGGGCGCAAGCTGACGGCACCGACCGTATGGAAGCTGATCCGCCGCGAATTGGTTGTGGGCGTGTCGATCGGCATATGCTGCGGCATTATCATCACGTTGATCGCTTATTTCTGGCAAGGAAATTGGGTGCTGGGAGGAATTATCGGGATTTCGCTGCTGGCGACGCTGATTATCGGAACGTTGACCGGAACCTGCATTCCGCTGCTGCTCAGTCGGTTCAAAGTCGATCCGGCGGTCGCTTCGGGTCCGTTGATCACGACGTTGAACGATATTTTGTCGTTGTTTATTTATTTCGGGATCGCTTCGCGGTTTTTGGGGATGTTGGGGTGAGGCGGTTTTGAATTGGCCGAAAAGTTCCTGTTCGTTAAGGGAGCTTGAGGCGGCGCTGCGGGAGAAATTGCCAGCATAGGCTTCCGAAGTGCATTTCTTCGAAATGCTTCACAAGACGCTGTCTCGCCTAAGAATTTTAGAGTTGACCTTAGAGTCAGCTCTAAAATTCTTAGGCTCAAAGGCGTCGTTCACTGAATTTCTCCCTTGCTTGCGAAGCTGCTTAAGGAACAGGATATCGTCAAAACAAAGCCCTCTCGTTTGGTGAGAGGGCTTTGTTTTGATTAATTTTTAATTAACTGTATGATGGCAACTATAATGTGTAGAAGCGGATGAGCAGGAAAGAATAGAGAACATTTTAATACCTTGACCGCTTAAATCGAAGTCTGAACCGAAGTCGGTTCGGATGGCTGGGTGCCTGGGGTTGGAGATGGTGCGCGCAGCACGCGCATGGCGTTCAGTACGGCAATCAAAGTCACGCCGACGTCGGAGAATACGGCTTCCCACATGGTGGCGATGCCGAAAGCGCCGAGGATCAGGAAGACGGCTTTGACGCCTAGGGCGAAGACGATGTTTTGCCATACGATGCGGCGAGTACGTTTGGCGATGCCGATCGCGGTCACGATCTTCGACGGTTCGTCGGTCATGATGACGACGTCGGCGGCTTCGATCGCGGCGTCGGAGCCGAGGCCGCCCATCGCTACGCCGATATCGGCGCGTGCCAGTACGGGTGTATCATTGATGCCGTCACCGACAAACAGAATTTTTTCTTTGGCGCCTTTTTCCCGATCCAGTCTCTCGATCTGTTCGACTTTATGTTCGGGCAGCAGTTCGGCGTGGACTTCATCGATTCCGAGACTGCGTCCGACGGATTCGCCGACGCTTTTTGCATCGCCCGTTAGCATGACCGTCTTGCGAATGCCTAGATTTTTCAAACCGCGAACGGCTTCTGCCGAGTCCGACTTTACTTCGTCCGCGATCACGATTCGGCCCGCGTAACGTCCGTCAACCGCGACATGCACGATTGTGCCGGTATCCGAGGCTTCAGTGAAAGAAATACCTTCGGCGCGCATCAGCTTGGCGTTGCCGGCCAGTACGGTCGAGCCATTCCACCGCGCCCGGATGCCGTGTCCGGATACTTCTTCGTAATCGTTCACTTTGGACTCGTCCAGCTCGCCGCCAAAAGCTTCGCGGATCGAGTCGGCGATCGGATGGTTCGAATGCAATTCGGCATAAGCAGCGGCTTCAATCAGTCGTTCTTGCTCAAAACCTTCTCCAGGATGAATCGCGGTTACTTTGAAGCTGCCTTGCGTCAATGTGCCTGTCTTGTCGAACACGACAACTTTGACATTGTTCAAGGCTTCCAAATAGTTACCGCCTTTGACCAGCACGCCTTGTTTGGACGCTGCACCGATGCCCCCGAAGAAGCCGAGCGGGATCGAGACGACCAGAGCGCAAGGACAAGAGATCACCAGGAAGATCAAGGCACGATAGATCCAGTCGGCGAACAATGCACCAGGGATGAACAACGGCGGAATGACGGCCAGCAGCAACGCTGTAATGACCACGATCGGCGTGTAAGCACGTGCGAATTTGTTGATGAACGTCTCGGTCGGCGCTTTGCGTCCAGCCGCATTTTCAACCAGTTCCAAAATTTTGGCTACCGACGATTCGCCGAACGTACGCAGGACCTCTACGGTCAGCACGCCGTTTTTGTTGATGAATCCGCCCAGCACTTCGTCCCCGGCTTTCACGCCGCGAGGAACGGATTCGCCTGTGAGCGCCGACGTATCCACCAAGGAAGAACCTTCAACGATTCGTCCGTCCAAAGGTACTTTTTCGCCAGGACGAACCAGGATGCAGGCGCCGACAGCTACCGATTCCGGCTTGACTCTCTTCGTCTCCCCGTCGACCTTCAGGTTGGCATAATCCGGACGGATATTCAGCAGCGACGTAATCGATTTGCGCGAGCGGTTAACGGCCAGGCTTTGGAAGAACTCGCCTACTTGGTAGAACAGCATAACCGCTACGCCTTCCGGGTATTCCCCGATCGCAAAAGCACCGATGGTCGCCACCGACATCAGGAAATATTCATCGAAAACTTGGCCGCGGAAAATGTTTTTCACCGCTTGCAAGACGACATCGCCGCCGACGGTCAGATACGCCAACAAGAACAATGCCAGTTCGATTCCTCCGTTAACCGGAGCGAGCAATGCCGTTGCCATAAGCGCGGCACCCGCTCCAAGACGGATCAACAGTGTCTTTTGGCTTCCGCCGTGATCGTGCGAATGTCCGGCGTGTCCATGGTCATCATGATCGTGACCCGCGGGGTCATGAACTGCATGGGAATGCCCCTGTGCGCCATGCTCAGGATCGCGAGTATGCGCGTCCGATCCGCCGCCGTGCGCGTGACCGGAAGAAGCTGCAGGTATCGCGCTCGAGGAGGCGTGAGCAGTGCGTCCTTTAGCATCGACAGGCTGTCGGGTGCTTTTCAAAACAATCCGTACATGAGGCTCCAGCTTTTTGATCGTTCCCGCAGCTTTCGAAGACACTTCCGCCTCTTGCTCCGAATCGGTTTCAAAGGTCAGCGTTTTATTGACGAAGTTCAACGAACAGGCAGATACGCCTTGCATCTTCTGGACGCTGTTTTCGATCTTGAGCGCGCAGTTCGCACAATCCAATCCTTCAAGCACCCATTCGCGCTTGACCGTTCCCGCGGCGGTTCCCATAATAATCCCTCCCGGTTAGTGTCTTGTCTTCTCTTTAGGCGCATAGGCAAAATCCGCTTCCGTCGGAATTTGCCTGCACGCTCTATTCACGCTATTCAAAAACATTACGGATAATATATGAGCATATGTTCATGTGTTATTTTGATTATAGTCTCCTCCTTCTCCGAAGTCAAAACTTTCGCCGAAAAAAGCCTATTCGTAATCTCAACGATTTTTGCTATAATGAACACATGACGCATACGGGAAGGTGATGAAGCGTGACACAGGAAGCGCTACGCGAAGATTTGACGGACGAGTGCGGCCATGACGGCGCGGACAGCTCGGCCCCCCGAGACACGCTGGTTCAGATCAAGGAGAATTTCGTGGACGAATCCACCACTATAGATATGGCCGAAATGTTCAAAGCGCTAGGCGATCCGACCCGGGTAAGAATCATTTATGCACTGCTGCAAAAAGAACTTTGCGTGCATGACGTTTGCATCGTGCTCGATATGACGCAATCGGCCGTCTCGCACCAGCTTCGGTATCTCCGCAATACCCGCATCGTGAAAAGACGCAAAGTGGGCAAGACGGTGTTTTATTCGCTCGATGATCGGCATGTGGAGGAGATTTTTGCCCAGACATTGCAGCATTTGAAGCACGGGTGAGGGGGAGGTCCTGTTCGTGGGCAAAGCATGAGCGCTGAGGGAGAAATTCGTTCGAGACGCTGTCTCACGCAGAAAACCTTTGGTTTTCCGCGTTCAAAGGCGTCTTTCACTGAATTTCTCCCTCCGCTGCGAGCTTCACCAAGATCAAGACTTTGTTGGGGATTTAATAAATTAAGAAAAGGAAGCCCGAAATTTGGGCTTCCTCTTTTTTGGTGCAGGGAGACTTGAATTTTGTGTTTAATCAAAGCGTTAGTCGTCGTCGCTCACTTTGCAATCGAAGCCGGGCAGGTCGAGTTGGATAGTGATATGCGAGATGCCGAACTCTTCGGTGAGGATGTGGCGGGCTTGGTTCAGTACGGCGGGACCGTCGGCCGCGTCGTTGAGTACAAGGTGACCGCTAAGCAGCGGCATGTCGGAGGACAAAGACCAGATATGCAGGTCGTGAACGTTTTGCACGCCCGGAATTTCGGAAAGTTCTTCGCGGATCTGGTCGGCATCGTAACCGGCGGGCGTGCCTTCCATCAGAATATGCACGGAGTCGCGCGTAATGCGGTAAGCGCTGAGCAGAACCAAGGCGGCTACGATGACACTGGCGATCGGGTCGGCCAGATCCCAACCGAAGGCCATAATGAGAATCGCCGCGACGATCGCGCCGACCGATCCCAGCAGGTCTCCGATGACGTGCAGGAAAGCGCTTCGGATATTGAGGTTTCCAGACGTATCGCCCCGCATCAGAAGGTAGGCCGCTACGATGTTGACGAGCAAACCGATAACGGCAATCGTCAGCATGCCTGTGCTCATCACGCTCGGCGGATCGGAGAAACGTCGGAATGCTTCGTAGAAGATGTACAATGAGATACCCAGCAGTGCCAGACCGTTCAGGAAAGCAGTCAGGACCTCAAAGCGTTTATATCCGTAAGTCTTCGCGCTGCTTGCCCGGCGTTCCCCCCAGATCATCGCCAATAAACTGAGCCCAAGCGCTGCGGCATCGCTTAGCATATGCCCGGCATCGGACAACAGCGCCAGGCTGTTGGTGACAAGGCCGCCGATGACTTCGACGATCATATAAGACGCGATTAGGAAAAACGATAATTTAAGTGCTTTTTTGTTCGCGTTATGCGTATGGGAGTGACCTCCCGGCCCGTGAGAATGACCGTGGCCGCCGTGATCGTGATCGCTGCGGCGACTGCCCGAACCGCCTGCATGATGATTAGCGCGGGAATCATGATTGCGCGGGTGATGATCGTGTTCATGGCTGTCACGAAGCTGATGCTCACTTGAACCACGTTTTGCGAATGATCGTTTTTTATCCGGGATCTGACTCATGCGACTCGCCCTCTTTTCGACAACATATGAGCGATTGCTCATATGTTAACTATAGACCTCTTTTTTATATTTTGCAAGTCGCCTGCGTTACTTCTCAAAAAAACACTCCGCCGAAGCGAAGCGTTCTAGGTATGCTTTTGAATGCACGATTCTTTCGGAAAGTTCGAGCAAGACGCACGTTTAATTTCCAGCTTCTTTAGGCTTGGAATCCTTCAATGAAACAATCCGATTAAATACCGGTTCGCCTGAATGCCCTATATCCGGATCAAGTGCGTAATAGCCGTGACGAATAAATTGGAATCGATCGCCTATAGCTGCATTCTTCACACTGGATTCTACCCGCGCATGAGTGATTTTCACCAAGGAATCCGGATCGACGAGCAATGTCCAGTCATTGCCGGATTCGGTCAATCGGGTATCCGGCTTCAACAATGGACCATAGTGCCGGATTTCCGCTTGCATGGAATGTTTCACCGAAACCCAATGAAGAGTCGCTTTAACTTTTCGGGCACTGAAGCCGCTTCCGCTCCGTGTCTCCGGGTCATAGGTACCGTGCAGCTCCAGGATCTCTCCAGTTACGGGATCTTTGACGACCTTCGTACAGGTGACAAAATACGCGCCTTTTAATCGAACCTCTTTGCCCGGAGCGAGACGATGAAATCCTTTTTCAGGCTCTTCCCTAAAATCTTCCCGTTCCAGATACAACTCGCGACTGAACGGAACGCGTCTTTTGCCCATTGATTCGTTCTCCGCGTTGTTTTCGATATCCAGCCATTCCGTCTCCCCTTCGGGATAATTGGCAATGACGAATTTGACAGGATCAAGCACGCTCATGACCGTCCTGGCTTTAGGTTTTAAATCTTGTCGCACGGCGTGATCCAACAAAGCGATATCGACCGTGCTGGATGTTCGAATCATTCCGACATCCCCGATGAATCGGCGAATGCTCTCGGGCGTAACCCCTTTTCGGCGCAAACCCATGAGCGTGGGCAAACGAGGATCATCCCAACCGGAAACGAACCCGCCTTCCACAAGCTCTCTCAAATAACGCTTGCTGGTCACGACTCCGGTAATATTCAGACGGCCGAATTCTCTTTGTTTAGGGGCTTCCGGGATGTCCAATTCATTCATCACCCACTCATACAGCGGGCGGTGATCTTTAAACTCGATCGAGCATAGCGAATGCGTGATGCCTTCAACGGCGTCTTGGATCGGATGCGCGAAGTCGTACATCGGGTAAATGCACCAAGCGTCTCCTGTCCGGTAATGCGGAGCGTGAATAATACGGTAAAGGGCCGGATCGCGCAGCGTCGGATTGGGGGATTTCATATCGATCTTGGCGCGCAGTACTTTGGCTCCCGCCTCGTATTCCCCCGCTCGCATGCGACGGAACAAATCCAGATTTTCTTCGACGGACCGTTCCCTGTAAGGACTGTCGATACCGGGCTCGGTCAGCGTCCCCCGATACGTCGCCATCTCGGCCGGATTCAAATCGCACACATAAGCTTTTCCCTTTCGGATCAAGCGAACGGCCGACTCGTAGATCCGCTGCGCATAATCGGAGCCGAAAAACACTTCCGGTTCAAGACCCAGCCAGCGGATATCCACTTCGATCGCCCGAACGTATTTCATGTCTTCTTTTAGCGGATTGGTATCGTCGAAGCGCAGGTTGAACTTTCCTCCGAAACGCTCCGCCATTCCCGCATTGGTTAAAACGGCAAACGCGCTCCCGATATGCAGATAGCCGTTCGGCTCAGGCGGGAAACGGGTCGCAATCGGACGCGCATAGGTTCCGGCATCCAGGTCGCTTTGAATCATTTTGCCGAGAAAATGGTCTGTATTCATAAAAGTCTCCTCCTCCATCGAGTCTCCGAATTTGCGCAAACTAAAAATCCCGCCTCCAAGACTTGTCGTCTCGGAGGCGGGATTGAATTCGCGGTGCCACTCCGGGTTCGCCGCCGCCTCGCGGCAAACGGCCTCGTCAGGTACGTCGTGACTGCGCCCTAAAGCATTCGCACGGTTATACCCTGGCTCTATAACAGGAGCACCTGTCGCTTCATCCTTCCGGGTCGGAATTCCGAAGCGCTGCGGACGATCCCTGAACCCTGTTCGGCTCATCAGATGTCGGATAGGGCTTGGTTCGGGTCGACTTTTAACATCCCTTCTCAGCTTGCCGGGATTCTCTGTAGTCAATCAGGCAACCGTACTCTTCCTATCACTCGCGTTTTGGATTTGGAAATCTATTGTTATTCATATACGCTAAGCGTGAACAGATTTTATCATACGTATGGTAAAATGACAATGCGAACCTTTCCCGCAGCATATTCGTTCAAAGAAACTTTGACGGGGCTTCGACTCGGCATTGACAAGCGGCCTGCCGACCCGGTATGATTTGCGGTAAGTCCGGAGAGCCGGACGCCCGCGGAAGAGTCCGCAGCAACACCGAGCCGATTTACCCCTATTACCAGCAGAGCCTGAGCAGAGACAAGAGCAGAGACAAGTTGAGCGGAGCCGAGTCCCCATTTTCAAACCCATATCCATCACTTTCTTTCTCTTTGCTCTCCACCCTTGCCTGAATCGAAGGAGGAGAAAAAGTGAAATTTCAACCCACTCTTAGTCCGCAGCAAACCACTTACGTAACCCGGGGGAACCTGGAAATCACGCGCACCCTGACCCCTCTTGACCCGTCGGAGGCGGTATCTCCTATTCTTGAGCGAATTGACAGCCATCGCGGCGCCCTTTTCACCAGCGGCTATGAATTCCCGGGCCGTTATTCGAGATGGGACGTCGGATTTTTGAACCCGCCGATCGAGCTTCGCTCTTCGCGCGGTCTTTTCGAGATCCAATCGTTAAACGAACGCGGCGATCTGCTGCTTGATTTTTTGCATCGCCATCTGTCGGCCGATCCCGTATTCGATCTGTCCCGTGAAGGCGGACTGATCTCCGGCTCCATCCTGCATCAAGAAGACGAAGAGGAACTGCTGTCCGAGGAAGAACGTACCCGTCGCCCCTCGATCTTCACGCTGATTCGCAGCATCAAAAACGCGCTCGAAGCGCCCGAAGATTCGCAGCTTGGTCTGTACGGTGCGTTCGGTTATGATTTGGTGTTCCAGTTCGAGCCGATGCCGCTTAAACACGAGCGTACGCTTGAGCGGCCCGACGTTGTTCTTTACCTGCCGGACGAGATCGTGATGGTCGACCGCCAGATGGGGCAAGCGTACAAGCTGAGCTATGATTTTGCGCGGGAAGGCCGTTCGACCGCCGGATTGGATCGGGCGACGCCGGAGACAGCAACGGCGACGGCTTCCGCAAAGACTCCGCCGCAACTTCCGGAATATGTTCCGGGACGTTACGCTAGCCTGGTCGATACGGCCATCGAAGAGTTCAAAGTGGGCAATCTGTTCGAAGTCGTGCCGACGCAGACGTTATACGAACCGTGCCCGGAAGCGCCTTCCGCCGTGTTCCGCAGATTGTGCGAGATCAACCCGAGCCCGTACGGTTTCATCGTCAACCTGGGTACGGAGCATCTGGTCGGTTCGTCGCCTGAAATGTACGTGCGCGTCGAAAACAAACGGATGGAAACGTGTCCGATCTCCGGTACGATCAAACGCGGCGCTTCTCCGATCGAAGATGCCGAGCAAATCCGCAAACTGCTCAATTCGCACAAAGACGAAGCGGAGCTGAACATGTGCACCGACGTCGACCGCAACGATAAATCGCGCGTCTGCGAGCCTGGATCGGTCAACGTGATCGGACATCGGCAGATCGAAACGTATTCCCATCTGTTCCATACGGTCGATCATGTGGAAGGCACGCTGCGCGAAGGCTGCGATGCGCTGGACGCTTTCATGACGCACATGTGGGCGGTTACGGTCACCGGGGCTCCGAAAAAGGCGGCGATCCGCTGGATCGAAGATCATGAAGATTCTCCTCGCGACTGGTACGGCGGTGCCGTAGGCTTTTACAGCTTCGACGGCGGCTTGAATACGGGCTTGACGCTGCGCACGATTCGTATTCGCGGCGGCGTGGCCGAGATTCGGGTCGGCGCGACGCTGCTGTACGATTCGGTTCCGGCGGAAGAGGAAGAAGAAACGCTGACGAAAGGCGCGGCGCTGCTCAAAGCGGTTCGCGGCAATCGGACCGTCGGCGCGGCGGCACTGTCCGCATCGGAACAAGCGTTTAACAAACCCGGCGCGGGAAAAAGACTGCTGTTCGTCGATCATGAAGATTCCTTCGTGCATACGCTGGCGGGCTACTTCAAAGAAACAGGCGCCGAAGTTTTGGTTCTCCGTACTCCGGCCGCTTTACGCGTGCTGCGAAGCGGCGAAGCTTTTGACGGAATCGTTCTGTCCCCGGGACCGGGACGGCCGGACGATTTCCGGATGCGCGAGGTATTGGATCTGGCGCTTGAACGGGAAGTCCCGATGTTCGGCGTCTGCCTCGGTCTGCAAGGCATCGTCGAGTACTTCGGCGGCAGCTTGGGCATTCTGGGCGTGCCGCAGCACGGCAAGCCCGCCTATGTGACCGCTACGGCCGATTGCCCGTTGTTCGACGGCATCGACGGCGCGTTCAAAGTCGGCCGCTACCACTCCCTGCACGCCGATACCATGCCGGAATCGCTGGAAGTAACAGCTCGTTCGGAAGACGGCGTCGTCATGGGCATCCGTCACCGCGAACTGCCGATCTATGCGGTTCAGTTCCATCCGGAGTCGCTGCTGACCGCCGGAGGACGAATCGGTCATCAGATCATCGGTAACTTTATGCGGACGGCGAATTTGAGTCAGTCGGCGGTACGGTGAGTTGACGCCGGATTTGCTCCGCTTGTAATCGGTACGTTAAAATACGCCTTCTATCCAAGCTGCAACAAGGCTTGGATAAGGCGTATTTTGCTGTTCATGTCGATATGAAATGCTCTTAAGATCAATCTTGCTAAAAAGCAACAATAGGTCGAAATTCGTTTGCAGCGGCCACCATACCTTTTCGCAAAACGTCTTTTCGGCATGCAGCTGTCCTCGCTCCAGACGGTCTCGGCGTTCTCCGTTTCTGCGTGCAAGATGTGATTCCAAAAATAGGACATGAGCTTTTTCAAATAGTGCTGAATGATTCGTCGCGATTCCTCCTCAGATTTATAAAAAAACGTCCCGTCACATTCCTAGGAATGGACGGGACGTGCTTCGTCACCGAATCGCGATATGGTTGTAGGCGGGATATAATTTTAAGCTTTCGCCGGCTTTTTACCGCCCTTTATAGACGCGTTACCGTTCTTTTTCGCAGCTTGATTCCGATTGCCTGACGCTTTCGCGTTCTTGGCCGCACCCGGCGTTTTGGTCGTTTGGGCCGACGCGGTTTGCGACGATTCGGCATTCGGTTTACCGGGCTTGTCGTTTCCGTTATCCGGCTTGTCCGATTCTTCGATTACAGGAAGCTGTGCCTGCATAGCCGCGATCGAATCGGGATCGGACGGATACATTTTGCGGAACAACAGCGTCTGGAGCAGCAGGAACGATCCGCTCGCCATCCAGTACAGCGGCATGGCCGCCGGTGCGCTGAAGGAGAAGAACAGCATCATGATCGGCGAAATATAGCCCATGATCGCCATCTGCTTGCGCTGTTCGGATGTCATGCTGTATTGGGAGACTTTGGCCTGCACCAGATACAAAATCGCGACCAGAATCGCCATGATCCAGTCCGGCGATCCGAGCTTGAACCACCAGAACGAATGCGTCGACAGTTCCGGAGTCAGCCGAATCGCCGTATACAGCCCCGACAAGATCGGCAGTTGAATCAGGATAGGCAGGCAACCGATGTTGAGCGGATTAAACTTGTGCTTCTGGTAGATCGCCATCATTTCCTGCTGCATTTGTTTCTGCTGTTCGGGGTCTTTCTTATTCTCGTATTTCTTCTTCAGCGCGTCCATGTCCGGCTGCATCACGCTCATCTTGACTTTCATCTGCTGCTGCGAACGAGCTTGACGCATCATGAGCGGGAACAGAACCAAACGAACGATTAACGTAATCGAGATGATCCCGATGCCGTAACTGCCGCCGAACCATCCTGCCAGATGCTGAATCAGATACGAGATCGGGAATACGATATAGTGGTTGAAAAATCCCGGCGTCGAGCTGGTAATTTCGCCGCTCTGCATGCCGCATCCCGACAACAGCACCATCATCCCGATCAAGACCGTTACTGCTAAGAACTTACCTCTTGCCGAACCGAAAATGAATCCTTTTGACTGCGTATTTGCTTGTGCCATGTTGCTTTTCCTCCTCGTGAGTTCGAATAAACGTCATCGCACGAGGAAAAGCAATCGCCGCCGTCGTCATCGGGGGCTTCGCGGCGCCGGATCATCCGACTGAGCCTGGAAGGCGCGCTTGTACCGTGGGGCGCGGGAATGGGATTAAAATAGTTCCGATAATCGTAATTCCCGGCGATAAACCACGTAAAAGACAACCCGCCGTACAAAAACAACAGATAAAAATAACGCAAAATCAAGATTAAGCTGATCGAAAATAAATAAGGGAGCAAATCCTGGAGATCGAGCAAAGGATTCACCTCCTTTCACCGTTCAAATGTTTAAATCTTTAATTGTGAATAATATAACATATTCCCGTCCGCTTGTATATCTTCTCTCCGTCTTTTGCTTCAAGCTTCCGCCTTTAAGGTAAACAACGTGTAGAACGCCATTACATTACAGAACCGATCGTACACGTACGTTGGCCGCGTTTGAAAAGGTGCATGCGCTACAGTTCGGTCGGACCGGAAAGCAGGAAGACCCATGATGAGCTATCGAAAAAAACAACTGCTCGGCTTCGGCGTGATCCTTTTTTCCCTGATGATTCTGCTCATCGTTCTGGCCGCCATGCTGGACGGAGTTCGTCAGAACCTCTCTGAAATCATGGACGAACGCTATGATAAAGTCAGCCGCTCCGCCGCTTTCCGCAACAATTTCGCTTATCTCGACAGCGAAGTCGGTTATCTGATCAACGAAAACGATCCGCAGCAGATCTCCTCCCACCTCGCCCAGATCGATAGGCGCAGTCAGGCTGCGTACAACCATCTCTCGTATCTTCAGCTTCATATCGGCAAAGACGGAAACGGCAATATGCTCGGTTCTATCCAACAAGGCCTCGATCGGTACATGGACGTCGTCGAACGCATCGACGATGCGCTGAACCGCGGCGATTCCGAAGCGGCTTCAACCCTTTTCGTCGAGGAGGCGCAAGGAATCCGTACCAACCTGCTGCGCAATCTGGGCGAGTACACGATGATGCAGGAAGATCGGATGCAGACCGCGCAGCAGGAAGCGGATAATCGTTTCGGCCATATTTTGATGGTCAGTGCGGTTTCGGCTTTGGCAATCATCCTGATCGGAGTGATTTGCGCCTCATGGGTCATTCGAGGCACGGGACGGAGCCTGAGGCGGATCACGGATATGATGGACCGTTTCGATCCGGGAGCGGTCGAACGGATGTCGCGTTTGACGATCGATACGGATGACGAGATCGGCAATATCGCGAACGGTTACAATCATATGCTGGATGCTTTGGAAGACCACAACCGTCGAAGCAGAACGTTCAATCAACGGATCGAAGAGACCAACTGGCTGCAACTGAAACTCAATGAGCTGCTGCTGCTGTATCATCAAATGCCGGATCAGAAAGCGTTGGCGCAAAAATTCCTTTCGATCGTCGCTCCGGCCGTGCAAGCTTCGTCCGCGCTGTTTTATATCCGCGAAACGAAAGACGGAAAAACAAGCTTTTCGCGTATCGCCTCTTACGCGGACGGCGGTTCTCCGGACACGCAAAAACGCTTCCTGCCCGGCGAAGGTCTGATCGGCCAAGCCGCTATCGACCGGCGCGAAATTTTGATCGACCTGCCCGACGACCATGCCGCGACGCTTCGGGTGGGCAGCGGCGACTTCCGGCCGAAACAGCTCTGGATCATCCCCATCCAGGCGGACGACCATGTCGAAGCAATACTCGAACTGGCTTCGGTGCAACCTTTTTCTCCGCTGCACCATGAGCTGATCGAACAGCTCCGTTCGACGCTCGGCATCGCGCTGCAAAGCGTATCGGGACGGATCGAAGTCGAACGGCTGCTTCAAGAATCGCAATCGCTGACCGAAGAGCTTCGCCTTTCATCCCAGTACAAATCGGAATTTTTGGCCAATATGTCGCACGAACTTCGCACGCCGCTGAACAGTATTTTGATCTTGTCCCAGTTGATCGCGGAAAACCCCGAAGACGCGGATAGCGAAAACAAAAGTTACGCCGACATTATCCATCGCTCGGGCGAAGACCTGCTAAGTATCGTCAACGACGTGCTGGATCTGTCGAAAGTCGAAGCCGGCATGCTGGATATCAATCGAGAAGCTTTTTCGCTACGTGATTTCCCCGAACTGATCCATTACGGCTTCGATGCCCTCGCGCGTCAAAAAAATATCGAATTCGAAATCAAGGTTGCCGAAGATGTTCCCGCTTTTTTCCATACGGACGGAAAACGCATGCAACAAATCGTTAAAAACCTGCTTTCCAACGCGTTCAAATTTACTTCGTCGGGCAAAATATCCTGTACGCTTCATCCCGTTCGAATCAGCGACCTCCCCTGCGCCGCTCCCGGCGCCGAAGCCGCTATGTCCGCGATCGCCGTTACCGTTCAAGACACGGGAATCGGCATCGCGGAGGATAAGCGCGAAGTCATTTTCGAAGCGTTCCGTCAAGCCGACGGCAGTACGGAACGCATGTACGGAGGAACCGGACTGGGCTTGTCGATCTGTCGGGAGTTCGCTAGGCTGCTCGGCGGCTGCATGACGCTCGACAGCACGGAAGGCCAAGGTAGTTCCTTTACCTTGTATCTGCCCGAGCTGCCGGAAGAATCCGTTTGACTCGAACGCCTCACAACCGCTTTTGTACCCGTCAAGACGCTGCTCGATCGACATCGGGGTGTCTGAGCGACATTTAAACATTTGTTTTTCTTGCCCAAAACAAATAAAAGGACGACTCGCTCAGAGTCGTCCTTTTTCGGGCTTTTTTTAGCGGCCCATCTTGCGTTCGCCGTCGTACGTCGCCAGCACCCCGTAAAGTTCCGGTCTGCGGTCGCGGAACACGCCCCACTCGATCCGGTCGATCTCCAGTTGGTCGAGATCGAACTCGGCCGTCAAGATTTCTTCCTGGTCGCGGCTCGCTTCGGCAATCTTGTTGCCGCGAGGACCCGCGATGAAGGAAGAGCCGTAGAAGTTGATCGAAGAATCTTCGTCGCTTTCCGGGCCGATCCGGTTGGACGCGATAACCGGGATCAGGTTGGAACCCGCGTGGCCGATCATGCAGGCCTGCCAATGATCTTTCGAGTCGATCGAGCTGTCCTGCGGCTCCGAACCGATCGCGGTCGGGTACAGCAGAATCTCCGCGCCCATCAGCGCCATCGCGCGCGCGGCTTCCGGGTACCATTGGTCCCAGCAGATGCCGACGCCGACTTTGCCGTAACGGGTATTCCAGACTTTGAAGCCGGTGTCGCCCGGATTGAAGTAAAATTTCTCTTCATAACCCGGACCGTCCGGAATATGGCTTTTGCGATACGTGCCGAGGATTTCTCCGTCCGCATCGATCATCGCGAGCGCATTGTAGCGGGCATAGTTTTTCTTTTCGTAAAAGCTGATCGGCAGTACGACTTCAAGCTCTTTGGCAATCAGCTTGAAATGGTTAATCGCTTTGTTGCTTTCCAATTCTGTTGCGTACTGATAATATTCCGCTTTTTCCTTCTGGCAGAAGTAAGGCGTCTCGAACAGCTCTTGAAGCAGGATGACCTGCGCGCCTTCCGCCGCCGCTTTGCGCACGAGCGCTTCGGCTTTGCGGATGTTATCGTCGATGTCCCACGTGCAGCTCATTTGGGTTGCGGCTACTTTCACTTTTCTCATGAAAAAATTCCAGCTCCTCTCGATTGTTGCTCTCTGTTATCAAGGAAATCCGTTCAGGCAGGATTACCCGATTTTCCGATCTATGATTAACGTCCCGCCGGGATCTGCTGCGTCGTACAGTGTACATTGCCGCCTTCGCGAATAACGGCCATGCCGTCAACGGTGCGAATGCGAAGTTCCGGGAAGGTCTGCTGCAAGACTTCTTCCGCCAAGCGGTCGGTTTCCGCCGCCGCTCCGCCGAATACCGGCAGGATGATGCCTCCGTTGACGAAGTAGAAGTTCAGATAGCTTAACGTAAGCCGGCTGCCTTCGTACTCCAGGTACGGCGGCTGTTGAATTTTGATGATCTCCAGCTTGCGTCCTTTGGCATCCGTCGCTTCTTCCAGAATGCGCAGGTTTTCTTGAGTAATCGCGTAGTTCTCGTCCGACGGATCGTCGCAAACTTGAATGATGACTTTCCCCGGTGCCGCGAAACAAGCCGCATTATCGACATGACCGTCCGTCTCGTCTCCTGCCAGGCCGCGGTTCAACCAGATGATTTTTTCCACGTTGGTGAAGTTTTTGACATGCTCTTCGATTTCTTCGCGACTTAGCGAAGGATTGCGGTTCTCGTTCAGCAGGCATTCTTCCGTCGTCAGCATCGTGCCTTCGCCGTCGACGTGAATCGAACCGCCTTCAAGCACTAGCGGCGCGTCGAATTTACGCAGTCCCAGGTGTTCCAGCACGGCAGGCGCCACGGCATCGTCCAGATCCCATGGAGAATATTTGCCGCCCCAAGCATTGAAGCCCCAATTGACGCCGGCACGTTCGCCTTCTTCGTTCACGACGATTGTCGGACCGTTGTCGCGCAGCCAAGCATCGTTGTGCGGAATCGCCAGCAGCTCGATCGAATGACCGGCGAACACCGGATGCAGACGCTCGACGTCTTCCGGATTCACGACCAGGGTCACCGGTTCGAACTCGGCAATCGCTTTGACCAATTCGGCATATCCCCCGCACACTTCGTCGAAGTTGCCCGGGTATACCATCGAAGCCTGTACGGGCCAGGACAACATCGTCCGTTCATGCGGCGCCCATTCGGCAGGCATTGTATAATGAAGGTTTTTCGGATTCATGGTTTGTCGTCCCCCTACTTTAGGTTGAAAAAATCGTTGATTCGCGAACACCATCATACAATAAGTGCCGAACGCAAACAAGCCATTCCCGTAAAGAACAGGAACGACTTGCGTAAAGTTAATTGAGCGCAATACGACGAGTCGGCAGCACTAACAGCGTATACGACATAAGCGCCAACAGCTCCGCGATTCCGATTACCAGCCCCATCGGAAACGCGGTCTGTCCGCTTCCCAGTCCGACGAGCGGACTGGCCGCGGCTCCGAGCAGCAGCGGCATCAAACCGATCAAAGCCGAAGCGCTGCCCGCCGTATGCGGTTCCTGGCTTTGCATCGCAAGGGATGTCGTTGTCGAAGCAACCATACCGACACTTGCTACGACAAGGAAAAGAAGCGGAGCGATCGCCCATAATCCGCCGCCGAGCCAGGTGACGACCGTTAATGAAATGCCTGCACAGAACGCGATCAACAGACCGGTTAGCAGCAGTTTACTTTCTCCGGTCCGATGAACGAGCCGCCCCGTGATTTGCGAGAACAACACGATACCCAATCCATTGACGGCAAAGAACAGGCTGTAGCCTTGCGGCGAAACACCGAACAAGTCTTGAATCACGAACGGTGAGCCCGAAATGTAAGCGAACATTGCTGCCGTGACAAAGGCCTGGGACAACGCATAGCCGACAAAAGCGCGACTTTGCAGCAATTGTCCGAATGTGCCGAGCGTATCGCCCAGACCGCCGGAAGAACGTCGTTCGCGCTCCAACGTTTCCGGCAGTGCCATCACCACCGCGATCAGCATCAGAGCACCGATGGCACATAGCACCGAGAACACGCCGCGCCAAGATACGTAGTTCAGAATCGCGCCGCCGAAGATCGGAGCGAGAATCGGAGCCAGGCCGTTCACGAGCATCAGCATGGTGAAGAACTTCGTCAATTCGGTTCCGGCATACAAGTCCCGAACGACGGCGCGGGAAATGACGATCCCTGCCGCGCCCGCCGCTCCCTGAATCAATCGCAGCACGATCAGAATCCAGACGGACGGAGCGAAAGCACAGGCCAACGAAGCGAGCGTATAGAGAACCAGAGCGACAATCAATGGGCCGCGTCGGCCGCGAATATCGCTAAGCGGTCCGGCGATCAATTGTCCCAGCGCCAAGCCGAGCAAACAGGCGGTTAGGCTCAATTGAGCAAGAGACTGGGTCGTATCGAGATTCTGCGCAAGCTTAGGCAGCGCAGGCAGATACATGTCGATCGACAGCGGACCGAAGGCGGATAAAGCACCGAGGATCAAGATGAATTTCAGACGCTGGGCTCGGCCGACCGGCGTCTTGCCGGAGACGGTTGACATGAAAAATGCAGCTTCCTTTCTTTGGTCGGATTGTTTATCGGAAATCCTATTCGTATAGAAGCTTGGGGCGCTGAGGGATAAATTCGTTCAAGACGCTGTCTCACGCAAAAAACTTTCAGTTTTCCGCGTTCAAAGGCGTCTTTCACTGAATTTATCCCTCCGCTTAGCTTCCTTACAAGATAACCTTTTCAATAAACATTAATCTTTGAGTATCGATTATCGACCTTTGCCGCGTTTCCGTCAATGCTTGCCGAGTGATTGGGGTTCCTTTTTTAAGGTTTGGATTTTATTGGTTTTCTATTATGAATTTTTCATGTGATGATTTTAGATTTTAAAAGACGGTTCCAGTTTGGTGTTTGTTTTTCGGATGAGACGGTCAGGTTTCGGAACTCTTTGTCCAAGGCTTCGATTTCCGCGAAAGAACCGTCGATCAGTGTGGCTGCGGGGAGTCGGTGGTAGATGCTCAGAAGTGCAGGCAGGATATTTTTGCATCGACGAATGGCTTTGGCCTGGCCTGCCGGGACCATCGGGTAGCCTGCGGTTTCTAATCTGTCGAACCCTTCTCCCATCGCTGCGACGATTTGTTTGAGCAAGCGTTTGTCGCGCGCTACGGCTTTGAGGTCGCCGTTGTGGACGTACAAGGCAGCGTTGAGAGGGACGATCGGGATGATATGGTTTTTCAACCAGCCGTCGATGTCCGAATGAAGAGTGAGTTTGGCGTTGCTGTTCGCGAATGCTTCTTGCAGAAGCGGAAGGAATGCAGGTTCTCCGTGCAGTCCGCCTGCGATCAATTGTCCTTTGCCGAATCGAAGAGATACGACGGTACCGTCTTCCCGGCGTATGCCGCCTCCGACTTGGAACCCGAAAGCCAGATGTTTGTCGCTGTTCGCCAATGCTTTTAACTGTTTTTCCGTTGCGGCGATGTTCGGGTTATTGCCTACCATCATGATGTGCTCGCTGATATTGGCTGCAAGAACCGGAAGCACGGCTTCGATATCCGAGTATTTCATCACAATAAAGATGAGATCATAACGATCATTCGGTTCCAGCGTGCGTATCACGCGGGGATGATCGGTCGTCGTTTTGCGTTGAAAGTGATGCCGGATCACCAATCCCTTTTGTTCGAGCTGGTCGGCTCTTTTTCCTCGCGCCAAAAAGGCGACTTCATGTTGCTTCTGCATCAATAGCTGTCCAAGCACGCTGCCCAGTACCCCTGCTCCATAAATCAAAATTCTCATATTCTCTCTCCCTTTTCTGCAAAGACATTTATTATTGACAATTGTTGATTCCTGAACATCTGTTGAGTAATATAAACGTATCAAGACTTTAAACTCGCAGCAATGACCGATTAACTCGCCTTTGTTGCTTACTCAACACAAGAATATAATCTGTTTAGAAAAAAGGAGGGAAACCGATGGACCGACGCGTACGTAAAACGAGGGAGACTCTTTTTGACACGTTCATCGAGCTGCTTCGCGAGAAAGGATTCGAACGTATTACCATTCAGGAAATCGCCGATCGCGCCGATGTGAATCGCGGCACGGTTTATCTGCATTTTCAGGACAAATTCGATCTGCTGAACCAATGTATCGACAGTTATCTGCACGATTTGAACGAAAGCTGCCGTCCGGAAGTTCCGGAGGAACGCCCCGAAGCTTCCTTGCTGCGCACCTTCGAATATTTGGAGCAGAGCGCCGAACTTTATTCCCTGCTGGTTCGCAGCGAAGGAAATCCGGCTTTCCGTTCGCGTTTGTCCTCGATGCTCAAGCAAGGCGTGGGGACGCAATTCGACCGGTTCGTGCAGCATGATCGGATGAACAAAGAAATTGCTGTTCAGTTTCTTACGACTGCGATCGTCGGGCTGTTCGAGTGGTGGCTTGCGGAAGGAATGCCTTACTCTCCGGCCGAAATGGTCAGGCAGTTGATGATTTTGCTTGAGGCGCATGGTCTTCCGGGACCGGTTGCAGGGTCGGAGCGCGTCCTCCTTTCGCCATCCATACATTGACTTGCGCCTCGTTTGCTCATTTTGTATGCTTGAACATAAGAAGATCTTTAATTTAGTAGAGATTAAGCCAAGAATGGAGAAGTGAGAATGAACCAACCCAGGTCATGGTCAGGGCGATTCCGCAGATTGTTCCTGAACAACAAGTTTGTGCTGTTTTTATTCATCGCGCTGCTGGTCGGCGTCAACGTTCTCGTCTTTTCCAAAATATCGTTTATCTTTAACCCGCTCTGGGTGCTGATCAAAACGGTCGTTCTTCCGATCATTCTGACGGGCGTCGTTTATTATCTGCTGAACCCGATCGTCGATTTTATGGAAAAGAAAAAGGTCAAACGGGTGTATACCATTTCGGTCCTTTATCTGCTGATCATCGGAATCCTTGTGACGGTCATCACGCTGATCGTGCCGGTGATCCGGGAACAGCTGCTGGGGTTCTTCGAAAACTTCCCGGCGTACAGCCAAACGATCCAGACCGAATTCGAAAGATGGATCGGCAGCGATCTGGTCGCCCAATTCCAAGCCACGACCAATCTCAACACGCAGGAAATCGTGAGCACGATTTCCGAACGGGCGACGACCATCCTCAACCATACCTGGACCGGAATCGGCGGCCTGCTCGGCATCGTCAAAGAATTGGTGCTCGCGATCGTGACGCTTCCGTTCATCCTGTTCTACCTGCTCAAAGACGGACACAAGCTGCCGGGCTACATCTTGAGCTTTATTCCGACGAAGCTGCGTCCGGGCTCGCTGACCGTTCTGCAAGAAGCGAATCATCAAATCAGCTCTTATATTCGCGGCCAGGTCATCGTCAGCATGTGCATCGGCGTGCTGCTTTACATCGGCTACCGCATTATCGGACTCGAATATTCGCTGGTGCTCGCCATCGCCGCCGCATGTACCGCGATCGTTCCTTATCTGGGGCCCGCGATCGCGATTACCCCGGCGATTATCGTCGCAGCCGTCACCTCGCCGATCATGCTGCTCAAAATGATCGTCGTATGGACGGTCGTGCAATTGGTGGAAGGCAAATTCATTTCGCCGCAAATCATGGGCAAATCGCTTAAAGTGCATCCGATTACGATCATCTTCGTAATCCTGACGGCGGGCAATCTCTTCGGCGTCGTCGGCATCCTGCTGGCTGTTCCGGGTTACGCCGTATTGAAAGTACTGGCTACGCATATCTTCGATTGGTTCAAAATGCGTTCGCAATTGTATCTGTAATGTTGCCAAGCAAAAAGCCTCTGGCTCGCTTTACGCGAGTGCGGAGGCTTTTTTTATAGGATTGATCGTTTTTCATTTACCGATTACGTGCGTCCCGTCCAGTCCGCCGGCGCAATCTCATGCCAACGACGGCGAATCTCGTCATAACGCTCCGGATCGAGAGGTCCGGCTTCGAGCAGCTTCGCGTTCTGCTGCCATCGATCGGGCTTCGTGGTGCCGACGATCGCCGTATGCACGCCCGGCGTCGACAGCGTAAAACGCAGCGCCGTGCCTACGGAGTCCGGTTCGGATTGGAAACCGTACTGGAGTTCGCGCAGGCGTTTCCAATATGCGTACGCATAATCGTCGGGATCTACCGTATCGAACAACCAAGCTGCATTGGCGATCGGGCGCTTCACGGTCACGCCCATATCCCGTTTGATTGCTTCCGGCAGCACCAGATCGATGACCTCTTGATCCGCTACGTTCAGTGAAGTCTCCAAGCTGTCGAACGCATCCGTTTTTACCGCGTACAGCGCATCCGTCGTATCGCCGCTGTACCCGATGAAGCGAGTCTTTCCTTCTTGCTTGGCGCGCTGCAGGACCTCGATCACCTCACCCTTGCGCAGCACCTCTTCCGAGCAGCTATGCAAATGAATCATGTCGACATGGTCCACTTTAAGTCTTTTCAAGCTGCGATCGATCGTGGCGGCAAGAACAACCGGGTCCCAGTCCGAACCGTCGATTCGCGAGGCATGTCCGCACTTGGTAAATAGATAGAAGTCGTCGCGACGGTGCGAGATGGCATTCCCGATCAGCTCCTCGCTGTCTCCGTAGCACTCGGCCGTATCGATGATGTTGAGTCCTGCATCGATGGCGCCGCCCAGCAGCTTATCCACATCGGCCTGCGAAACTCCGCTTCCGATCTCCGACGCCCCGAAGCCAAGCACGCTCACATCCATTCCGGTCTTGCCGTACGTTCTTTTTTCCATGTTGCATCCTCCTCTTCGCGGCGTTAAACTTTTGGTCCACTTTCCTTTTACCCATCCATTCGTTTTAAGAAAGCGTATTTTTGCATCAATTCGAAAAAGTATACGATTTCTTGCGCCGAATATACGATTTCTTGAATCGTTTGAGAAAGAACCCCGTCCTAATTTTCGAAATACTGGCTCGGATGCCCCTGAAACGGATGCGTTCGTTCTTTGTACGCGCCGTTCGTGTAAATTTCGATCGTATTCCGCCAAAAGCGCTGCGCGGGTTCATTGTTTTTGAGCTGCGTGATTTTCCAGCGTCCCCGGAACCGATCGAACAGCATCACCGCCGCGCTTCCTCCTACACCGTGCCGACGAAACTTTTGCAGCACGAAAAATTCAACCATGTAATAGGACGGCTTTTTTCCGTTATCGTCAGTCCGTTCCACCAATGCCATCCCTGCGGGTTCGCCGTCGGCGCGGATCAAAAACGGAAATTTCCGATCTGCCTTGCTCCAAAACTCGTCCAAATCCGGATAATCGGGAAAACGTCCGTTTTCGTCCGCCGCAATATCCAGATATAACGTAAAATCATATAGGTAAAACTGAAGCAGATTCTCGATCACCGCACGACGCTGCTCCGGTACAAGTTCCAACTCCACAATCGGTTTCATGCTTTTCGGCTCCTTTATCCCGTATGATCCGTAATCTTCCTTTTCCATCGTAACCGACTCCGCCTCTTTCCGGCAACTTCGCGCGCGGATATTAACGAATGACCGTCTGCCTGCTTCGATTGCGCGTATGGTACACTAAAGACACAAGTTTGTTTCGACGGTAAAACCGTTATGTTATTTGCGAAAAGAGGAACTGTCATGAGCATTCAAAAAACAATCGACCGCACGCGCCTTGGCGAAAAGCTGCCGGAAATGCCGTGGTACGTTCAGCAATTTGTCGACTACAAACTGCCTGATCTGTCTCCGTCCACGCTGCTGGAGTACGTGCGGGACTACGAGTCTTTTTTCAACTGGCTGCGCGCCGAAGGTTTATCTTCCGCTACCGCCATGAAAGAGATCACGCTGGAGGAACTGGAATCGCTGCGCATGGAAAACGTGACGAGTTACCGCCTTTATCTAACCACGCGTACAGAAGGCACCAATTCGCGGATTACAGTCACACGTAAGCTGTCGGCACTCCGATCGATGTTCCATTATCTCAGCCAAATTGCCGAAGACGAGGACTTTTACCCGCTGTTAAAACGAAACGTCATGGCCAAAATCGAGGTCAAGCGTACCAACAAACCCAAAGATACCGCCGCCAAGCTAAAAGGAAAAATCTTGGAGGAAGAAGAGCTGCTCGCGTTCATCGACTACATCCGCGAAGGCTACGCCGCCGATGTCGCAGACAACAAACAAGCCAGCTACGCCCATGCCAAAAATAAAGAACGCGACGCTTCGATCGCCAGCCTGATCCTCAACTCCGGCCTGCGCGTCTCCGAAGTCGTCAACCTGAACATCGCCGATCTGGACATGGGCAACAAAATGCTCTACGTCATGCGTAAAGGCAACAACGACGAAACATTCAAAACCCCGGTCTATTTCCGCGACCAGGCCCGTTTCGACATGGAACGTTATCTGTCTTTGCGAGACGCCGACTACGCCGCCCCCAAACGCGAAAAAGCCCTCTTCCTCGCCGTTCCCAACGGCCAAAAAGAAGGCAAACGCATGACCAAACGCGCAATCCAGGCGATGATCATCAAATACGCCAAACGCTTCGGCAAACCGTATTTGACCGTCCATAAACTCCGCCACTCGTTCGCGACGGATTATTACCTGCAAAACGACATCTACAAAACCAAAGAACAACTGGGCCACGCCTCCACCGAAACCACCGAAATCTACGCCCACCTCACCGACAAAACCATGTCCGAGGCTATCGAACGCCGCGGGGAGGAGACCTGAGTTTCTTTGTTTGCTTGCCTTTGCCTATAATCGAGCAACATATTCGTTTTTAATCTTTATTCTTTTCCTTAAACTAAAAAAGAGAAGCGGCGCTTGGCCACTTCTCTTTTGCTGTGTCAAAAAGTCTTGTTCCGAACGAAGCGCTTAGCGGAGGGATAAATTCAGTGAAAGACGCCTTTGAACTCGGAAACTTCCACTAAAAATTTTAATCGGTTTTCCGAGTGAAACAGCGTCTTGAGCGAATTTCTCCCGCAGCGTCCCAGATTCTTCCCCGAACAGGACTTTCCCCGACGTCATCAAAATAGACTAGATGGACAACGCCGCCGTAATAATCATCGCACCGATCACATGCAGCGTCCCTGCAAACAACCCATGCGCCACATTCCCGCGTTCCGTGCCTTCGTCCAGATTAAGATCGCCCCATTTTTTCAGCACGAACTCCACCAGACTTTCCAATGCGAGCAAAATGACGAACGAAATAAACGATACGATCCAGGCGCTTACGATGCTCGAAGAGCCTTCAAGCACGTATTTCAAAATCAAGGCTTGAGCAAAAATCTTCATCACCAGACGGATCGTGACCGCCAGATTGCCTCTTCGGATTTCCTGGAAATCCTTATACTTCGTAAATAACGAGTCAATCACCATTAACAGTGTCAGCAGTACCGCTCCGGAAAGCGTCCATACCGCAAGTCTAGCCAAATCCGAAAATTCCACTTTCCGTCCTCCTTACGCGCCGATTATGTAAAACCATGAAAAAGCGAAGAGAACCGCCGCGTACATACGTTCCCCTTCGCTTGGCTTTGTTCGCTTTTTGGCGCTTCAGCCGTTATTCTGTTTTGATTTTACTTCGTTGTGCGACTTATTCGTTTTTCTCGTATTGCTTCATCAGTGCTGCCAACTCGCTGTCTACGGCGCTGTTTTTGCCAAGTTCCGCAAACTCGTCGTCAAGCGATTTGCCTTTGGAAGACATCTCGTTGCTCGCTTCGGCTTGCGCTTCCATGTTCAGCATTTTATCTTCCATGCGCTTCAAGCCGGATGTCGCGCTGTCGGAGTTGAAGCCGGACATGGTTTTGTTGATTTCCGTTTGCGCTTTGGCCGCACTGTAACGGGCAACCAGCGTATCGCGCTTGTTTTTCATTTCGGTGAGCTGCTTGCGCATCTCTTCCAGCTTGCCGCGCAGATTGTCGGCAGCCGCTTTGTTTTGGTCGAAGCTGTTTTTATACTCGTTCATCTTCTGCTCGGCCGCATTTTTTTCTTCCAATGCGCGGCGGGCCAGATCGACGTTTTGAGCTTTTGCTGCCATGTGCGCCTGCTCGGTGCGGCGGTTGACCAGCTCTTGCTGCTCTTCGTAAAGCTGTTTGAACTTTTTCTCGATGGCGATTTGGGCAGCAACCGCTTTTTCGGCGTCGGCCAGATCTTCCTGCATGTCGCGAATGTATTGATCCGTCAGTTTAACCGGATCTTCAGCCTTCTCGATCAATGCGTACACGTTAGACAAAGTTAGATCTCGCAATCTTTTGAAAACGGACATCCCTTTTTCCTCCTCGAAAGTGCTCTTTTCTATATTGTTTTGAACCATTACCCTTCCTATTACGCGAGAGGTACAGCATCGGTTTCACAAGGTCTGTAAATTTTTAAAAGTTTTTTTCCGACGCATCCAATGCTTCATCGATCAGACGGGATACAACGCTGCTCACTGAGCTAATTTGTTCGTGCGTGATACCGTCGTAGTGAATCCCCATGACTACGGTTACGGTACGTTCAAGCAAACGAGCCGCGTGCAGGGCAGAGGGCTCACTGAGCATATGTTCTTTATGTCCGGGAACGATCGTCGTGCTCACCTTATACGCAGCCTCTTCGAGGTATGCTGTTGAGACCGCGCCAATATGAGCCGCGCCGCCCGTAACCACGAGCAAAGTGTCTCTTCCGATCTCCCGACGTTCGACTCGGATATCTTCAGGTTTAAATGGATAAGTCTCCAAGCTGCACGCCTCCTATTCGCTTAGTCAAACTCCTATAAAATGCCGCGAATTTCGTTCAGGCTTCGAATCCCTTCCTCAAGCATGAATCGTTCCAGGCCTTCAGCCAGATCCGCACCCGCCTGCCCATTGACGAAATTATACGTGCCGACCTGCACCGCTTCGGCTCCGGCCATAATAAATTCGATCATATCTTCCGCGCTTGAGATCCCGCCCATCCCGACGACCGGAATATTCACGCGCTGGCAGACTTGATGCACCATCCGAAGCGCAATCGGTTTAACGGCCGGACCGGACAGCCCTGCATACAAATTCTCGAATACGCTCCGACGCTTGCGCACGTCGATCTTCATGCCGGACAGCGTATTGATCAGCGATACGGCTTCTGCGCCTTCTTCTTCGCACATCCGGGCCATGTCCGCGATATCCTCGGCGTTGGGCGACAACTTCACCATGAGCGGCAGGGTCGTTGCGGCGCGAACCTCCCGGACGACTTCGCGAGCGATGCAGGTCTTGATGCCATAAGCCATTCCGCCTGCTTTGACATTGGGACAGGAAATATTCAATTCGACCAGATCGACGGCTTTGCGTCCTTCGCTTTGGCGTTTTTGCGAATCGTCATCGATCAATCGTGCACCGTCCACGTAATCCTGTATCGTACCTCCGCCGAGGTTGACGATTCGAACGGTGTCCAACGTTTCCCAGAAGGCGCATTCTTCATCCAAGAAGGCTTGCACGCCGGGATTCTCCAATCCGACGCTGTTCAACATGCCCGAAGGCGTTTCATGGACACGGATGCCCGAATTACCGGATTTCGGGTGCAAAGTGATTCCTTTTCCCGAGACTCCGCCAAGCTTGGACAGATCGTACAACTTTCCGTACTCTTTGCCGAAGCCGAATGTTCCCGATGCCATCACGACCGGGTTTTTGAATGTTACTTCTCCAATATGGCAAGCCGTATCCAATGTTGTCTCGATCATGCGAATACAACCTCCCCTGCACGGAATACCGGGCCGTCCACGCACGCCTTTTTCCGTCCGTTCTCGCAGCCTACGCTGCATACCAGACAAGCTCCGATTCCGCAGGCCATCCGATTTTCCAGAGATACATAGACTTGCGCCCGACCGGACGACATCGCGCTTTTCATCTGGGCGGCACGCAGCATCGGTTCCGGTCCGCAGATGAAGATCGTATCGTAATCGTCGAAGTTCGCCCGGTCCAGCACGATTCCGCCGAGGTCGATCTCGACAGGATGTCCAAGCGACCGGAATTCATGTTCTTCATACACTTCGACGCTGTATCCCAGATACAGGTCGGCTTGCTCCAGATGTCTGGCCGCATAAAAAAGAGGCGCAATCCCGATGCCGCCCCCGATCAGCGCCGTACGGCCTTCTGCCGCCGGAAACCCGTTGCCGAGCGGTCCAAGCAGCGTGACATCGTCACCTGCTTGCATCCGCGAAAGCATCCGCGTTCCTTCTCCCGCCACTTTATATAGAAACTTCACGCCGCGTTCGTCCTGATCGTACACGCTTAACGGACGAGATAGCAGCGGATAGTTGTCCCAGCCCCGCACCATAAAAAATTGTCCTTGCTTCGCTTCGAAGCGTCCTTCCGCATGCATTACGTAAATGCCTTCCGCCACGCGCCGGTTGGAAATGATTGTCGCCATAGGATCCTCCCCCAGATTGCTGACTTTCGCATATCTTGTCTATGATGCCTTGCGGCATGGGGAAAAGCTATGACATGAATCACTTATCTTTTAAGCTGACTTTGGTGAGGGAAGCGAGAAGACTCCGAGAGAAATTCGTTCCGGTCGCGTGTTGAAATCGGGAAAAGAGATTGAATTTTATATGGAATTTTCCCGATTTCAAAGGCGAACATTTCATTCCTTCACTGAATTTCTCTCTCCATCTTCTCGCTTCCAGTTACGTTAGGCTTTCACGACACGGAAAAACACATTGTTCCTATCCGTTCATTTCTATTTCATTAATGATTTTTATTACTTCAATCACTTCTACTTCAACGCCCGATAGCCGCGGCGGTAGGCTTCGGGGATTTCGAGACTGCCTTGCAGTTCGCGCGAAGCGTGAACCGCCCAGTAGGGATCGCGGAGCATGCCGCGGCCGATAGCAACGAGTTCGGCGCGTCCTTCGGTTATGACCCGCTGCGCGTCTTCGAAATCGTCCAGCAAACCTACTGCGATGACGGGGACGTCGAGCGCTTCGCGAATTCGCTCTGCCAAGCTTACCTGATAACCGGGACCTGCGCCCGGGCCTCCTGCGGAACCGATTGCGCCTTCGCCGCCGGACGTGATATGGAAAATGTCAGCACCGGCATCCCGGTAACGGCGGCTGATCTCGATCGCATATTCGACATCGTAGCCGCCGTCTACATACTCGGTGGCGGAGATTCGCATCAGCACCGGCATGTCGGCAGGTACTTCGGCGCGCACCGCTCGGGTAACCTCTTCGCCGAATAAGGCTAGATCTTGTCCATATTGATCGTCACGTTGGTTGGTCAGCGGCGAATGGAATTGATGAATCAGATAACCGTGTGCCCCATGAATCTCGACTGTATCGAAACCTGCTTGAATCGCTCTGCGTGCCGCGTCCGCGTAAAGGCTGACCATATTCCGAGCTTCTTCGGTCGTCAGTGCTCTGGGGGTTCGATAGGTCTCGTCAAAAGCAATCGCTGAAGGCGCGACCGGGGGTGTGGCATCCTGTGCTTTTCGCCCTGCATGCCCAAGCTGGATAGCGGCTTTGGCTCCGTAACGGTGAATGCCGTCGACGATCTTTTTCCAAGCCGGAATCATCTCGTCGCTCCAGATCCCCGTATCCCGGTTTGTGATTCGTCCGTCAGGATCGATACCGGACATTTCGACAATGATAAACCCGGTTCCGCCCACTGCCCGGCTTATGTAATGAACCTCATGCCATTCATTCGGAATCCCGTCCTCGGCGTCTACCGAATACTGGCACATCGGCGGCATCACGATTCGATTCGGAAGCTTCAAACCTCGATGTTCAAAAGAAGAAAACAAATCAGCCATTTTTATACCCCTTCCGTTTTTCAACATTCTATCTTTACGTAACCCTAAACGCTTTTTATTATACACGCCCTAGTAGCTTCAACAAACTTAATCAGATAAGCGTAGTCTAAGACTTAACTTGGTCAAGCTCCGACTTCGTCAATGAGAGAAGTGAGTATCAGTTCCTATATGAAAAACCCACCTAAGCAAGCGCTCAAGTGGGTTGAAATAATAACGTGGATGAAATCAACAAACGTTCAATCGCTCAGCTTGTTACTACTCGTTCTTGCTTTTATTCACGCTCTTGTTCGGCATTACGATCCGGACCCGAATGCGGGGAGTCCGGGAATCCGAATCCTCGGAAGTGTCCCGGTCCGTGACCATGACCATGTCGACCACCCTTCATCCCGCCAAAGCGGAAACGCCCGCCCCCAGGACCGAATCCTCCGCGTCCTCCCGGGCCAAACGGCGGGCGCGGGCCTCCTTCGCGTTCCCAGAACTCTCTCGGATCGCGTCCGGCAAAACCTTCGCCTTCCGTTTGCTTCTCCAGCTCCGCAATCAGCCGCTGCAAATATTCGCCGAACTGCTCGCGTTCTTCCTCCGTAAAACTTTCGAATAGCTTCCCATCCTCCTGCTGGTTCTGCTCCGCCTGTTCAGCCGCTTCAGCTCCCGCTTCCGTCAACTTCACGTTCATCACGCGTCGATCCGTCTCCGAAGGCGTACGCTCGATATATCCGCCGCGCTCCAGCTTCACCAATAGCTCCCCTAATGACTGATTACGCATATTCAAAAGGAAGGTCAACTCCTTCTGCGTAATCTCCGGCTTAAGCTTAAGCAGTGCCAATACCCGTCCTTGGCCCCGATGCGGATTCCCTCCATGCTCCCGATCCCGGCGGATATGATGGTGATATCTATGCATAAGCGCTGTAGCATGGAAAAACGTTCTCATCAGCCCGTCGTTGAACCCTTGCTCTTCTTCGCGAAATCCTTGATCTTGCTCACGACGAGGTTCATTATCCATCTTTTCATGTCCTTGATTCCCTTGATGTTCACTCATGAATGAGCCCTCCTTTTTATAAAGGCACCTTAAATTCAGGTACCTTACTTTTATAATATAAAGGTACCTTAACATTTTTGCAACCCTTCTTATTTCTTATTGACTTCGAATGTGTTCGCACATGAATTTACCCATACAAAAAGCCCCAGACCGATAAGTCCGAGGCGCTTTTGCATCATCTTTTTTGTAATCTTTTAATCCGAGGGTCTTTCCCTACCCTACCCCCTGGGGAGCGTGATCGCGGGTGGAGCGCCTTTGGCTTTCCGCAAGGAAAACAACTAAGCGACACACGCGATCACGCTCCCCCTCTCCTCATAATACTTTACTCAAAAAATCCTGCGTCCGCGCATTCTTCGGCGCGCCGAACACTTCTTCCGGCGTACCCTGCTCCACGATCACGCCGCCGTCCATGAACACGATCCGGTCGCCGACTTCGCGCGCGAAGCCCATTTCGTGAGTTACGATGACCATCGTCATGCCGTCTTCCGCCAGCTTTTTCATCACGTCCAGCACCTCGCCGACCATTTCCGGGTCAAGCGCCGAGGTCGGCTCGTCGAACAGCATCACATGCGGCTGCATTGCGAGCGCGCGCACGATGGCGATACGTTGCTTCTGACCGCCGGACAGTTGCGCCGGGTATGCGTTCTTTTTATCAGCCAGACCTACAGATTGCAGTAACGCTTCGGCCCGCTTATCGGCTTCGGCTTTCGATAAACTCTGAAGCTTGATCGGAGCGAGCGTAATGTTTTCCAGCACGCTTTTATGCGGGAACAAGTTGAACTGCTGGAACACCATGCCCATCTTCTCGCGCGTTTTATCGATGTTATGTTTTTTATCCGTAATCGGTTGACCTTCGAACAAAATCTCTCCGCCCGTTACGTCTTCCAACCGATTCAAGCAGCGAAGGAAGGTACTTTTGCCCGAGCCGCTGGGTCCGATGACCACGACCACTTCGCCTTTTTTGATCTCGGTATCGATTCCGCGCAGGACATTATTTTTTCCGAACGATTTTTGCAGATTTTTAACGGCTATCACCGGCACTCAACCTCCGTTCTAATACATTTAACAGCTTGGACAGAATCAGCGTCATGATCAGGTAGATGCCTGCGGCGATGACCAGCGGGTACAGACCGGAATAAGTCAGCGTACGTACGGCATTGGCCTGGAACATCAGATCGGCGACCCCGATAAACGATACGATCGAGGATTCTTTGATGATGACGACGAATTCGTTGCCGATCGCCGGCAGAACGCCTTTGATCGCTTGCGGAATGATGATCGTGCGCATCGCCATGCCCCGAGGCATCCCCAGCGAGCGCGCGGCTTCCATTTGTCCTTTATCGACGTTCTGGATACCCGCGCGGAAGATTTCCGCCAAGTAAGCCGAACTATTCAGCGACAGCGTGATAATCCCCGACTGCAGGACCGAGAATTTGATATCGAACGCGCTGGCCAGACCGAAGTGAATAATCAGGAGCTGTACGAGCATCGGCGTGCCACGAAGCACTTCAATGTATGTTATAGCGATCCATTTTAGAATTTTGACGCTGGACAATCTGAGCAGGGCGATCAACAAACCGATCAGGAAACCGAACAATACGCCCAAAGCGGACAGCAGCAGCGTGTATTTCACGCCGTCCGCATAAAATCCGCGATATTTCCAAAAGAACGAGAAGATGTTGCTCGGAGCCGTCTCGCCGGAATTCAGTTCGTTGGCCTGCTGGATAAATCCGTCTACGGCGTTGGTCGCGCGCAGACGCTCAAGCGTCACGTTGATTTCATTGACCAATTCAGTGTTGCCTTTTTGAACCGCGATCGCCATCGGCGTATCGCTGTCTTCCGGTACCGCTTCGGCGATCGCGATGCCCGGGCGGTTTTTGACTTGAGCTTCCGCTACCGGTCCTTCGAACACTGCGGCGTTGACGCGGTCGGAGCTGAGCAGGCTGACCACGTCGGAAATGGTCTTGACCGCCGTGACCTGCGCGTCCGGAATCCCGTTCGCGATTTCTTCTTGAATCGAACCCGTTTGCACCCCGATTTGCTCGCCTTGCAGCGCGTCCATCGTTTTGTATTTATCGACGTCTTCCGAACGGGTCAGAATGACCTGGCGCGACGTATAGTAGAGGTCGGAAAAATCGACGTTCTGACGTCTTTCGTCGGTCGGCGTCATGCCGGAGATGATCATGTCGATCCGGCCGCTTTGCAGCGCCGGAATCAAACTGTCGAAAGACATTTCTCTAATGACCAGTTCGGCGCCCATGTCTTTGGCAATCTCTTCCGCGATCATCACGTCGGAGCCGACGACCTTGCTTTTTCCGTCTACCGTCATCAGGAATTCGTACGGCGCGAAGTCCGGGCTCAACCCGATCGTCAGTGTTCTTTTCTCATCCGTGCTTGATGCGCTTTGTGCGTTTGCTTGTCCGTGACCCGGATACAGTGCCAAGGTCAGCATCAACAATGCCATCAGCATCGGGATTATTCGTTTCAGTCTCAACATGCCCTCTCTCCACTCTCTAAGTAAAATAACAAGTCATCATTATAAAACGATACTCATATTTATACAACAATATTCACAAAATGTCGCGTACTTTTTTACCGTTCACCAAATTGTTTTATTCCTTACAAAGCCGCGTCATCATTGAAAACGTTTCGCTCGCATGATAAGCTTTGACTTCAAGTCCATCGACACAAGGAGCGTTTACTCATGAATAATAAGCAAGTCATTTTCGATATCGTCGATACCTCTTCCGCCGAACTCAAGGAGATCGCCGCGTATATCGCGCAGAACCCGGAACTGGGCAACGAAGAATTCAAAGCGTCCGCCAGGCTCAAACAATCTCTCGCGGAACACGGCTTTGAAGTCGAAGCGCCGATCCTCGATATCGAGACGGCGTTTATCGGCACGTTCCGCTCGGATAAACCGGGACCGACCGTCGCGCTTTTATGCGAATATGATGCGCTGCCGGAGATCGGCCATGCGTGCGGACATCATCTGATCTGTACCATGAGCCTCGGCGCGGCATTCGGATTGAAAAATGCCATCGCCGAGCTGGGAGGTACGCTTCGCGTATACGGAACGCCTGCGGAAGAAACGCGCGGAGCGAAAGTGACGATGGCCGACGCCGGATTGTTCGACGATTGCGACTTCGCCCTGATGGCGCATCCTTATTACTCTTTCCAAAAGTCGGGCAGCGCGCTGGCGATGGACGCGGTCCAATATGAGTTTTACGGAAAGTCCTCGCACGCGGCAGCCAGTCCCGAAGCGGGCGTGAATGCGCTGGACGCCGTTCTGCTTCTTTTTAACGCGATCAACGCACTCCGGCAGCAGACGCGTGCGGACGCACGTATTCACGGAATCATCAATCACGGCGGCGTCGCCGCGAACATTATTCCGGACTATGCTTCTGCCCAATTCTATATTCGTTCAGCGGATCGTCCTTATACCAATGAGTTGGTGGAAAAGGTACGGCGGATCGCGGAAGGCGCGGCGCTCCAGACCGGATGCGAGCTGAAAGTATCGAACTACGAATACTCCTATGACGAGCTGATCACGAACGAGACGCTGTCGGAGACATTCACGCGTAATCTGATCGAATCGGGTGTCGCCGCGGATGTGATCGAAGCTCCGGTAAACGGCGGTTCGGCGGATGTGGGCAATGTCTCTACCCGCTGCCCGGCGATCCATCCTTACGTGCAGGTGGTATACGAGCGCCATGAGCTGCATAGTATCGGGTTCCGCGATCTGGCGCAGAAAGACGAAGCTTACGAGGCTATGGTATTCGGGGCTAAAATGTTGGCGGGGACGGCTTATGACGTGCTGACGGTTCCGGGATTGCTGGAGAAGGTGCGCGAAGAGTTCAAACAAAATGCTTATCGGGAGAAGAGTTCCTCGGCGAAGGATTAAACTCGGATCGGATGGAATATTGTAAGTTCGGGAAGTTCAGCCTGCTTTCGATTTTACTCGGGAGCAGGCTTTTTGTTTTTCTAGGATTCTTTTCTTTCCGATCGTTGGTTTCGATGTAAAGTTTTTCCGGGTAATAACGTCCATCTTTGCGTCGCTGGGTAACTGGGATGAGGGGGAAAGAATTAAAGAATTAAAGAATTAAAGAATTAAAGAATTAAAGAATTAAAGAATTAAAGATTAAAAGATTAAGAGATTAAGAGATTAAAGAATCAAAGATTAAGAGATTTTCGCTTATCGCGGTAACTGGAAAAGCTTATTGCCCGGTGGGGTATAAGCTTTTCGTTACTATAAGGAGGAATTTCATGTTTCGGGAAGCGATGTACCACGTACCGCGTGACAAATGGGCTTACTCTTATAATCTCCATACGATTCACCTTCGTTTTCGCACCAAGAAAAACGATGTCGATCGCGTTACCGCGTTGACCGGAGATAAATACGACTGGAATCGTACATATTTCGAAGTGGAATTGGAAAAAGCGGCGACCGACGAATACTTCGATTACTGGGAAGGTCCCGTGCGTCCGAAATTCAAGCGCGTGGCGTACATTTTCAGATTGACTTCCGGAAATGAAACGCTTTTTAAGGCCGACAACGAATTTCATGACGGTTTCCCTGCTCCGACCGGAGGATTTTACGAGTTCCCTTACATCCATGCCGTCGATCTGTTCGCGGCGCCGGATTGGGCAAAGAAGGCGATTTTTTATCAGATCATGCCCGACCGATTTGCCAAAGGCGATCCTTCGATCGACCCGCCCGGGACACTTGCTTGGGGCGCGCAGCCTACATTGACCGATTATTTCGGCGGAGATTTGCAGGGGGTGCTCGATCGTGTCGATTATTTGGTGGAGCTGGGGATCAATGCGATTTATTTCACCCCGATCTTCACCGCGACCACCTACCATAAATACGATACGGTCGACTATAAAACGATCGATCCCCATCTCGGCGACGTCGCGGTGCTCAAAGAGCTCGTCGAAGCTTGTCACGGCAAGGGGATACGCGTCATTCTCGATGCCGTATTCAATCATTGCAGCGATCAATTTCCTCCTTTCCGCGATGTCGTGCTCAAAGGTGCTTATTCGCCTTACGCGGATTGGTTTCATGCCAACAAATTCCCGCTTGAAGTCCGGGACGGCATTCCCACTTACGATACGTTCGGATTTTACGGCAATATGCCCAAGTTCAATACGGGCAACGAAGAAGTACGCAAATACCTGCTCGGCGTGGCCAAGTATTGGATCAAAGAAGTCGGCGTCGACGGTTGGCGTTTGGACGTGGCGGACGAGGTCGATCATCATTTCTGGCGGGAATTCCGGGACGTGGTAAAGGCGGCGAAACCGGATGCCTATCTGGTCGGCGAAGTATGGAGCGATTCTCTTTCTTGGCTGATGGGCGATCAATTCGACTCGGTGATGAACTATCCGTTCTCGGACAAAGTGTTGGCTTTCTTCGGCGGCGGCATGGACGGCTACCAGTTTTCGAGCCATATGAGCAGCCTGTTAATGCGCTATCCTCAGCAAACGAACGAAGTGGTCTTCAATATGCTGTGCAGCCATGATACGCCGCGTTTGTTGACCCGATTGGGCGGCGACAAGCGTAAATTGAAACTGGCGATCGTCTTTTTGTTCACGTACATGGGCACGCCTTGCATTTTTTACGGGGACGAGATCGGACTGCAAGGCGGCGCGGATCCGGATTGTCGAAAATGCATGCAATGGGAACCCGATAAGCAGGACAGGGAACTGCATAGCTTCTATCGGCTAATGATCATGCTGCGAAAAAGAAACCCGGCGCTGCGCGGCGGACGTTTTCGCTTCCTGATGGCCGAATCGGGCAATCCCTGCATCGTGTATGAACGAATCGACGATCATATTCATTTCACGATCTGGATGAACAATACGGGGCAGCCCAACATCTTATCGCACCCTATCGAAACGGATGACTGGCGCGATGCGCTAACCGGGGAAAGCGTTCCTACAACGGACGGACGGCTTGCTATTCCGCTTGATGCTTACGGTTACCGTATTCTGTACCGAAATTTGTCGCCTGCCGACGCTTAATGCGTCGGTTTTTCGCTTATTGCAAAAGAGTTTTTGCCAAACAAAAAGAAAGCGTTTTAATTTCTGTATTTTGGTTATTTTTCCTTAGGCAGTTCGCGGTAATTACTGTGACCCAAAAGGAGGCGGCCGACATGTTTTTCGTCGTTTCGATGGCAGCTATTGTAGTATCGGTACTGGCAACGTTAAGGTGGATTGACAAAGGTTCGATCGGAACCGGCGTGAAGACGGCATTGTTCATGGTTTTTTATTATTTTAGTCCTTTCTAGGGGCTGGGGAGTGCGAGATGGGCGAGGACGCTACGGGGCGGGAGGGAGCTTCGATCGCTGTTGAAATGCGATTTCTTGATTGGAAGCCTTGGTCAGGGTGGAAATCGGATTTCAAAGGCGAGCACTTCGTTTCTTCGCTTCCCTTCCACCCCTTCGCTCAAGCCCATAGGCCCCCGGGCTAAAAGCATTCGGGGGAGGGATTAAAAAAAGAACTTCGCTTTGACAAGAGCAAAGTTCATTCCTAACAGCCTGGGATTTACTTATCAATACTATTTTCTCCAAAAAGTCGTGCAGTCTGCTTTATCTTCGATGTTGAATTCAATGATTTCTTTCAACAAGTCGTAATCTACCGGGCTTTTCCAAGGAATGCGAAACAATTGGTTGGTATGCGTATAACCAGACGCTGCGATCTTGTCCGCAAAACGCTCCAAAGCCGCTTTCTCCGGAGCCACGGACATATGCGCTTTGGCTGTACTGAACGCGATAATAAAGGTCTCGTGATCCGTAAACATCGGTTGATTCCAAGCTACTTTCGCCGCTAAATTCGGAAACGTCTCATGAATCCATGCAAAAATGTTCTCCAGCCGTTCTTTTTGCAATGGGTCATCGACCTTGTCCAAGTATTCCTTAAATGCGTCCATCGAATAAACCTCCTTGTCGACATATCTTCACCTTCGAAAACAAACACATATCCGAACCGATTACATCCGATATTCACATGTGTAACCGTACACTTTATCGCCTTTATCCTTTATGTCATAAGTCTGCCTGACAACCGCTCTTTTAACAAGTGTTTCATCAAAAAAAGACCGGGATCGAAAATCCGATCCCGGTCTTTCCCTACTCCACTACAAAAAGTAGGGATGTACGATCTCTTAACGAAGCTTTAAGCGAAGGGAGAAATTTAGTGAAATACAGAGTTTCGAAGAAAATCTGCGGTAACATATGAAGTTATGTTGGCCTTTGAACGCGGGAAGCCGGAGGCTTTCCGCGTGAAACAGCGTCTTGAACGAATTTCCCCCATAGCGCCCCAAGCTTCCAACCCGAATAGGACTTCAGGACTTCCCTACTTGCTCAACGCCTCATAAATCCCAAGATATTCTTTCGCCGAAGCCAGCCAGCTAAAGTCCTCGCTCATGCCGTTCTGCACGATCTTTTTCCAAGAAGCGTCATTCCGATAAAATTCCAAAGCGCGGCGAATCGTATGCAGCATATCGTGCGCATTGTACGAAGCGAAGCTGAATCCGTTGCCTTCGCCCGTGAATTCGTTGTAAGCCTGGACGGTATCGTTCAAACCGCCCGTCTCGCGAACGATCGGCACGCTGCCGTAACGCATGGCCAGCAATTGGCTGATGCCGCAAGGCTCGAACATGGAAGGCATCAGGAACATGTCGCTCGCCGCGTAAATATTGCGGGACAGCGGCTCGCTGAAGCGAAGCTGCGCCGACAACTGCTGAGGATGGCGGTAAGCCGCTTGACGGAACCAGTCTTCGTAACCGGGTTCGCCCGTCCCCAAAACCACGACCTGAACGTCGTCCCCGTACAGCAGCTCGTCCAGCACGCGAACGATCAAATCGAGTCCTTTCGGCTCCACCAGGCGGGAAACGATGCCGATCATCGGCGTTTTCACGTTGACCGGCAGGCCCAATTCGTTTTGCAGCGCCGTTTTGTTTTCCCGTTTCTTCGCGATGCTGCTTTTGTAACGGGCATGCAGCGCTTTATCCGTATTCGGATTGTAGCTTTTCGTATCGATGCCGTTCACGATGCCCGTCAGCTTGTCGCCGATCGAAGACAGCAGCCCGTCGAGTCCGTAGCCGTAATGCGCGGTACGGATTTCGTTCGCGTAAGTCGGGCTGACGGTCGTCACTTTTCCGGAATAGACAATGCCCGCTTTCATGAAATTGACGTTCCCGTAGTATTCCGCTCCGCTATCGGTAAAGTGGCGGTTATCCAATCCCAGCAGCTCGCCGAATACCGCATACGGGAACACGCCTTGATACAGCAGGTTGTGGATCGTATAGACCGTTTGAATATTATCGTAAAACGGATCATGCGCGTACCGGTCCTGAAGCAGCAGCGGAACCATGCCCGTATGCCAGTCGTGGCAGTGGATGACGTCCGGCTTGAACCCGATCTCCGGCAGAATGTCGAGCAGGGCTTTATTGAAGAACGCGAAGCGTTCGCCGTCGTCTCCGTAACCGTACACGCCGTCGCGGCCGAAATAGAATTCGTTATCGATGAAATAGACCGGAATGCCGTTGTCGTCGTATTCTTCGATTCCGCAATACTGGCTGCGCCATCCCATTTGTACGTGAGTAACGCCTTTATGGACCATTTTTTCTTTATAGGCTTCGGGAATCGCTTTATATTTCGGGAGAACGACGCGAATGTCCGCTCCCGCTTCCTTCAATGCTCTGGGCAGGGCCCCGATCACGTCGGCCAAGCCTCCCGTTTTGATAAAAGGTGCCGCTTCCGCGGCCGCAAATAGTAATTTCATTGATCTTTCCCCTTTCTCGCTGCCGGTTTTGCGTCCGTTTTCGGCATTTTGGACGGTTTGTCGGAAGCTTTCTTTTTTGCGGTCGATTTTTTCGCCGGCGCTTCCGAGACTTTCAAGGTGTCCGCGGAACGCGCGCTTTTTTTAAGAATGACCATGCCCAACGCCGGAAGCTTCACGGGCAGATGGTAAGGACGGTCATGCCATGTTCCTTTTTCCGCGCGGATGAGCTCCCCGTTCAAAATGCCGCCGCCGCCGAAACGAATATCGTCGCTGTTGAACAATTCCGCGTAAGCTCCGGGTTTATCCACGCCGATTCGGTAGTCTTCATAAGCGATCGGTTTGAAATTGATCAGGATATACAGCGTATCGCCCGGCTTTTTTCCTTTTCGCACGAACGTGATAACGCTCTGGCTGGAATCGTCCGCATTGATCCAGTCGTAACCGTCCCAGCTATGATCGATCTCCCACAGCGCTTTTTCGTTCAGGTAAAAATGGTTCAACGCCGCCGTATAGGCCTGCATCTTGCGATGGGCCTCGTAATCGAGCAGGAGCCAGTCCAGCTGTTCTTCATCCTTCCATTCGATGAACTGGCCGAACTCTCCTCCCATAAAGAGCAGTTTTTTGCCCGGATGCGTAATCTGGTAACCCAGCAGCAGGCGCAGGCCCGCGAATTTTTCTTCGTAAGATCCCGGCATTTTATCGAGCAGGGATTTTTTGCCGTGCACCACTTCGTCATGGGACAGCGGCAGCATATAATTTTCCGAATGCGCGTATACGAGCGGGAAAGTCAGCAGATTATGGAGCGAAGAACGTCCGTCGAAATGGGTTTCCACGTATTTGAGCGTATCGTTCATCCAGCCCATGTTCCATTTATAATTGAAACCGAGTCCTCCCTCATGCGCCGGAGCGGTGACCATCGGCCAAGCGCTCGACTCTTCCGCCGCCATGATCGCATTCGGATAATAACTGAAAATCGTACGGTTCAATTTACGCAAAAATTCGATGGCATCGACGTTTTCGACGCCGCCGGATTCGTTGGGACGCCATTGATGGGGCTTCTTCTCGAAATCGAGGCGCAGCATGCTGGTCACCGCGTCGATCCGCAGGCCGTCGAAATGGAACATTTCCAGCCAATAAAGCGCGCTGGAAATCAGGAACGATTGAACCTCGGGTTTGCCGAAATCGAAAGACAACGTTCCCCAGCCCGGCTTCTCGGCCAGCATCGGATCGGCATATTCGTATAAAGGACTTCCGTCGAACTGCCGGAGGCCGTGCGCGTCTTTGGCGAAGTGCCCGGGAACCCAATCCAGCAGCACGCCGATGTCAGCCTGATGGCACCGATCGATCAAATACATGAGATCTTTCGCTTCGCCGTAACGGCTCGTAGGCGCGAAATATCCCGTAGCCTGGTAACCCCATGACAGATCGTAAGGGTATTCCGTCAACGGCATGAATTCCAAATGGGTGTATCCCATTTCCTGAATATAAGGGATCAGCACGTCGGCCAATTCGCGATATGTATAAAAAGTTCCGTCTTCTTTCTGTTTCCATGTGCCTAACTGCATTTCGTAAACGTTCATCGGCTTGGCGTAAGGCGCCCGGCGTTTTCTTCGCCATGCCTGATCTCCCCATGCGTAACCGTCCACCGATCCGACGCGCGATGCGGTATTGGGTCTGACTTCCGCATAAACGCCGTACGGATCCGCGCGAAGCAAACGTTCGCCGGATTTGGATCGAATATCGTACTTATAAAGATCCCCGTAGCGAACGCCTTCCAGGAAAGCGCTCCATATTCCTCCGGATTTCGGTAAAAGCTCAAGCGCGGCGCGGCCTCCGTCCCACTCGTTGGCGTCCATGGCAACGCCCACGAACTCCGCGTTCGGTGCCCATACCGTGAATCGAACGCCTTCTTTATTGTTTTCCGTGCTCAGGTGCGCGCCGAACATCCGGTAGCTGTGAAAATAATTACCTTCATGAAATAAGTAAATGTCTTTTTGCGTCAATGGCTGCGATCCAGCCGCCGGCTGCTTGGCCATCCCTTCACTCTCCTTTTTTCCGCTCATTATCTGCTTGCTGTGTTCATCAAAACAGATCAATAGTTCTATTACCCTTATTTGAAACCAATGAATAAGGCGATACTAAAAAAAATAAATTCAAGAAATTGCAACTCATTTCCATTTTTCATGGTTTCAAAGCTTGCTTCTTCCGTTTAATTATACCTCATGTTGACATACATCACGGGAGGGAAATTAACATGGAAAAGAAAGATTGCATCGCTATGCTACTGGCTGGAGGAGAAGGTCGCAGATTGGCACCGCTGACGTCTACGATCGCAAAACCCGCCGTACCTTTTGGCGGGCACTACCGTATTATCGATTTTCCTCTCAGCAACTGCCTCAATTCGGGAATCGACACCGTAGGCGTACTGACCCAGTATGCTGCCGAGTCGCTCCATGAACATATCGGAGAAGGCACGCCTTGGAAGATCAATGCGCAAGAAGGGGAGATCGCGCTGCTGCCGCCCGGCGAACAAGGCGAATATCGCGGAACGGCCGACGCGATCACCAAAAACATCGAATTTATCGACAAACATGATCCGGAGCATGTTTTGATTTTGTCCGGCGATCATATTTATCATATGGACTACGCGGAAATGGTTCAATCGCATAAAGCTTCCGGAGCCGACGCGACCCTGTCGGTCATGGAAGTGCCGCTGAATGAAGCCCACCGTTTCGGCATCGTCACGACCGACGCCGATCTGCGCATCGTCGACTTTACGGAAAAGCCGGCTAAACCGATGAGCAGTCTGGCTTCGATGGGCATTTACGTGTTCAAATGGTCGTATCTGCGCGCTTACCTGCTGGAAGACGCGGACAAAGCGGAATCCGGCCATGACTTCGGAAAAGATCTGCTGCCTTTGATGCTCGGCGACGGTTCCCAACTTAACGCTTATCCGTTCGCGGGCTACTGGAGAGACGTGGGTACGGCAAACAGCCTTTGGGAAGCGCATATGGACCTGCTGGGCGAAGAAAGCGAATTCCGCTTGAACAAGTCGGAATGGCCGATGCACACCAATCGCCAAGCCAGCCGCCCTGCTTTGTTCCGACGTACGCTGGCCCTTTCGCCGATTGATTCGATGGTGCACGAAGCCTGCGTCAACGAAGGTTCCGTCAAGCACTCCGTGCTTTTCCGGGACGTCAATGTAGGCAAAGGTTCGACGATCACGGATAGCGTCATCATGCCGGGAGCTTCGATCGGACGCAACGCCAAAATCCAATATGCCATCATCGGCGAAAATGCCGTTATTCACGACGGAGCTGTCATTTCAGGATCTCCGAACGAAATTTTGATGATCGGTCCCAACGAAACGGTTTATGCCAAGCCTTTTGTTCGTCCGCAGCCCGTTCATAGTTTGAAGGAATCTTTCGAACCTGTGGCGCTTCGTCAAGCCGGAGGAATGTCTTCTTAATTCAAAAATATCCGAGCGATCGGTTAAAAAAAGCCTTTCCCGAGATTTAACATGCATTTCGGGAAAGGCTTTTTCTCATGCCTATGCTTCAGGAGCCGTTGTTCTTCTGTTCCTGATTCGTCTTTTCATACAAATTCACGTACCGTCCTCCGACGCTTCGTCTCAGATCGCGCTCAGCAATGAAACGGAATCCGCTTCTCTGATAATAAGCATTCAAGCCGGGCAAGTGGGCAACGCAGTCCAGCCTCAACCCCCGCTTGCCTAGCCGGACAGCTTCCGCTTCCGCATAATGCAGCATTTTTCCGCCATAATCAAAGCCTCGATATTCCGGACGAACCGTAAAACGGTGCAAATAGAGATAACGTTCATCGTTTAATTCTTGCCAATAGCCGGGATCGCTGTCTTGAAGGGTAAACAATCCTGCCGGATTCCCGTCTGATGTTAGTAAAAATACCCGGCGGCTATCGAAGTATTCAAGTATCGTCTCCATACTGAACATTTCGGGCTTCCACTGTTCCACCCCTCGGCTGACCATAACTTCAGCCGCTTCGCGCAGCATCCCTGCAAGAACAGCTGCATCGTTCTGGACGGCTTCCCGAATGACGAGCACAGCTTCATGTTCGCGGAGCCGTTCATGGGATGTCGACTTTTCCGATGACATCTCTTCGCCCCGCTTTCGGTTATATAGGTTTCGTGTCGGAAGAGTCCTCATTGAAAGTTTTCTCGTCCGAAGCTTCTTCGGCTTTCGGTTCTTCCTCAAGCAGAGGCAGCTTCACGCTTACCGTGGTTCCTACCCCCAGCTCGCTTGTCATATTCAGTTCGCCCTCATGCAGTTCCACAAGCTGCTGCGTGATCGCCAAACCGAGTCCCGTTCCTCCGCCTTGCGTGTTAACCTGGAAGAATCGATCTTTGACCCGCTTCAAATTCTCTTCGTCAATGCCGATCCCGCTGTCTTGAACCGCGGTACGTACCCAACCGTCCTCACGGACCACATGCAGTACGATCACCGAACTTTCATGCGAGAATTTGATTGCGTTATCGACGATATTCAAAAATACCTGCTTCAGACGATTAGCGTCACCGTACACGGGGAAGCTGTCGCCGTCCGCATCCAGACGCAGCTGCACTTTTTTCAACTCGGCCTTGGCCCATACATTCAGTACGATTTCTTTGAGCAGTTCCTTCAATTCCACATGCGCCATCGTCAGCTTCATTTCGTTCTGCTGCAGCTTCGAGAAGTCCAGCAGCTCTTCGACCAGACCGATCAGACGCTCCGTTTCCTTGGAGATGATCCCCATGCCGATTCGCGTCTCGTCCGGGTCATAGCCGCCTGAATCGAGCGTCTCGCTCCAACCTTTGATCGAAGTAAGCGGAGTCCTCAGCTCATGCGAGATCGAGGAAATAAAATCATCCTTGATCTGGTTGCTTCGCACGATCTCCTCGGCCATATAGTTCAGCGTGGAACCCATCTCGCCGAGCTCATAGCGGTAATCGCCTTCGACCCTGACATCGAACCGGCCTTTAGCCATTTGCGCCGAGACGGCGATGATATTGTTGATCGGCCGTACGATCGAATTCGCCAGGCCGATGCTGACAATCAGGACAATGACCAGAATTGCCGCAATAATCGCCATCGATACAAGCGTAATCTCGGTAAGGCGTTGATTGACTTTTTCGATCGAAGTCACGAAACGCGCGAGATATACCTGACCTCCGCCCGGCTGAAGAGTGGTCGTCACGGCCATGACCGGTTCCCCCGTCGTCGCTTGGCGTCCGATCCATTTCGACGTGCTTCCCGAAGCCAGCGCTTGCGGGATGTCGCTGGTTTGTACCGGTTTGTCCGACGGGAAACCCGAAGAACTGATCAGCACTTCGCCTTTGCCGTCAAGAATCTGCAATTCGGCTTCGGGCAGTTTCAGCAACGCCAAAATCTGACTCAGGTATTCCATCTCCCCGTAATCCCCGGCGCTGGTGGAGATCAGCGCGCTTCGTACCGTCACGTCGATATGGCTCGAAATCGAGTTATAGATCGTGTCGTAATAATAAGCCCGGATCGCAAACAGAAACACCACTTCCACGAGCATCAGCGCCAGGAAGATGACGATGAAATAGTGCATGACGATCTGCCTGCCGATGCCTTTCTTAATCATTGACCCTGACCTTTCCACTTATATCCGTGCCCCCACACCGTTTGCAAATATTCCGGTTCGGAAGGATTATCTTCGATTTTCTGGCGCAGCCTGCGGATGTTTACGTCCACGATCTTCGGGTCGCCCATATATTCTTTGCCCCAGACGTGGTCGAGCAGCACATCCCGGCTGAGCGGCGTATTTTCTTTTTCCAGGAAAAATTGAATCAGCGAAAACTCCGTCGGGGTTAGTTCGATCGCCTGTCCGTTTTTCTTGAACTGCTTCGAGATCAAATCGAGCTTGAACGGTCCCGAGTCGAAGGTCACCTTCGCCGCCGTTTCCCGATGCACGTTGACCCGTCTTAACAACGAGTGAATCCGAGCAATCAATTCCGTCGGGCTAAAAGGCTTGCTGACATGGTCGTCGGCACCTACGGACAGCGCGTATACTTTGTCTTGTTCCTGCACCTTGGCAGTCAGGAAAATGATGCCCATCCGTTCGTTCGTCTCGCGAATCCGGCGGCAGACCTCAAATCCGTCGATGCCCGGTACCATGACGTCGAGCAACGCGATATCGATGCCCGGCTCGGTTTGCAGAATATGCAGAGCCTCATTACCTTCTCCGGCCTCCAAGACCTCGAATCCGTTCCGCTTCAAGTTGATAACGATAAAGCTGCGAATCGATTCTTCGTCCTCCAAAATCAATACTTTACTCATGAGACTCCCCTTCCCGGATTTTAATCGTGCATACTTCCGTTTGATTCGTTTTTAGCTTTTCAAGTACTCGGGACTCCGGCTTTATCGGCTGCCAATTCCCCGTCCGGATTCACCCGATACGCGATGACTTGGCTGCTCGTGCCGTACAACTTGATCCAGCCTTTGTCTTCGGATTCGTTCTGCCATTGAGCCGGCGTGAAAAATCGAACTTCCTCTACCCATTCGCGAGTATCGATAGTAACGAACTGCAAATATTTGTCGACTATCGATACCGTATTGAGCGTGACATTTTTCAACAGGCTTTCGGGAAACGGCTGAAGGACGAATCGTCCGTTCGGATCGCGATATTGCTCCCTGACCGGAGTCAATCCTTTTTTACCATCCCAACGGCTGTACAAGGTGAGCATCGGAATATCTTCCTTATTCTCGAAATAACTCCACCCGTCCGGCATGTTCAGCAAACCGATCTCGATGATGCCGTCTCCGTCGACGTCTTCGCTTTTCACCCAACCGTCGCGGAAAGCCGAATCTTCGCTGAGCACGGATTGAAGGATGCCGTTTTTCATCACCACGATCTGCGTATACGAACCGGAACCGATGATCATATCCAGCACAAGTCCGACCTGAGTTTCCGAAATTTTGCCCGCCGTGACATTGTAGTACCCCGTGACCGTCTTGTTAGGCAGCACGAGCGAAGACAATTCCTGAAAATTATTATCCTGATACTGATAGACTTTGATATCCGTTCCGACGTTCGGTTTCAAGTTGATCAACGCCAGCTCGTTTCGCCCGTCGCCGTTCAGATCGACCAATGAAAATGCCGAGTAGGCCAGCTTATTGCCGAGCGTCTCCAATACGGCTTGGCTATCCGAGCGGACGTAGGAATACACCATCAGCACATTGCTTCCGGCGCTGGCCGGATTTTCGCCGTCCACGCCGAATCCTGCCAAAATATCGATATGGCCGTCTCCGGAAACATCCATGAATTCAAGCTTATCCAGCGTCGTCCCTTCGCCTACGATATCCAGCATTTTGACCCAGGTCCCGTCCTGATTTTGCAGGATCATGATATGGAGATTTTCGCCGCTGTTCGCGGGTTTGTAAAAAACGATAGCTTCATTAACTCCGTCACCGTCCAAATCTTCATAACGAACCGCGCTCGTATCGCTCGAATTTTGCGCTCGAACTTCCACCGCACCGGCCGGGAGCTGGCGATCGATCGTATTTCTCAACGCTTCTTTATCCGCCGGAAGGCGAGGCGGCTGGATCAGCGAGGTCGGGTCCGGCAGCGACAGCGTATCGCTGCAACCCGACAATAACAGCAGCCCCGCCGTTCCAACGACGCTTAACCACAATTTTTTCATTCCTTCGCTCACTCTCTTCCACTTATGCCTGTCGGACGATTAACGGAAAAAGCTACAGTCGATTCTTCTCGGCCGTAGTCAGGCGACGACCCCGGATATCCAGAATCACCTTACCGTCTTCCATTCCCCATATACGGCTCGCATGACGTTCCGCCAACTCGATCGGAAGAACGGCCACGACCGTTGTTTCCTGCGTCTCGCACAGGTTCTTAAGCATGCCCAGCACATTGTCTGCGGTATGCGGATCAAGTCCGATGACGGGTTCATCCGCCAACAACACGTTCGCTCCGTGCGCAAGCGCCCGCGCCGTAGCGATCCGCTGTCTCTCGCCGCCGCTCAGATTTCCTGCTTTGAGCTTGGCTTTATCCAGCAGGCCGAACGATTCGATCATATCCATGGCTCCCATATAGTCATCGGTGCGAACCATGCCGGTAAGCCGCCGCCAAGCCGGCGTCTGGCCGACTTGGCCGATCAATACATTTTTCAAAGCGGTGCGGTTCGGATCGAGATCGGGATTTTGTTGGAGATAAGCCCATTCTTTTCGAATGCGGCGCTTGCCGGACCATCCGGCTTTGAACACGTCGAGATCATCCACCACGAATGTTCCGCCGTCCCAATCTTCCCTAAGCGCCAGACAACGGAGCAGCATGCTTTTCCCGCTGCCGCTCGGTCCGACGATCGCCACGAATTCGCCGCGAACCAAATCAAAGTCTATGCCTTTAAGTATAGGTGTTTTATCGCTGCTTACGGTCTTTCTCAAGCCTCTCACCTTAATCATTCGCCATCCGACTCCCCTGACTTGGTAAACTTCACTTCTCTAGTGTACCCCGAAACGTTCATTCATTGCCACGTCAGGCGGCCTTTTTCTCGATATTTTTCAATGATTTGCCCCGGAAAAAGAATCCCAACATGCCAAAGAGCACATAGGCGCCGCCCATGATCCAAAAGAGCAGAAACGGCGAGCCGTGCTGCATGCCGAATCCCCCGATTCCCGGTCCCACCATGCTGCCGAGACTGAAGTGGAAGGAAGCGACAACGTTAGCGGACGGAATCAATGCCCTGGGCAGCAAATCAGCCGCATAAGCCATTCCCAACGAGTAAAACGAACCGACAAGCCCCCCCGCCACAAGGAATAACGCCATATTGGCCCACAAATGCGTTCCGGCGAACGGCACGAGCGCGAACAACAATCCTCCGTAGATTCCCGCCGTGATCAAGATCGGACGTCGCCCGAAGCGGTCGCTTAACATCCCGAGCGGCAATTGCAGGATTAACCCGCCGATCCCGATACATAAAAGAAGCAAGGCGATATCTTCTTTGACCAAACCGATGCGCAGCCCGTATACCGGGAAGTTCCCGTTGAGCGATGCCTCCATATACCCGTACAGGAAGGCCGGAATCAGCGCGAACCAGGCATACCGGTAAATCCGCGGGAAGCGCGCAAATCCTTTTTGTTCCTGCAAATCGCGTTCCGGCTTGTATTCGGGCAAATAGCGCAGCACAAAAATAAACACCACCAAAAAGAGCACGGCCAACGAGACAAAAGGAACATAGTCCCCGTAATCGACCAGACCGATTCCGAGCGGACCGATACTGAATCCGATCCCGTAGGACATGCCGTAAAGAGATAAGTTCCGCCCGCGATTCTCTGCCGGCGTCACTAACAGTACCCATAATTGCGCCACGTAATTTAAAGCGCTATCGCCTGCCCCGACGATCAGACGCAGAACGAACCATACGCCGATGCTCGGGATCAGCGGAAACAGCGGCAGCGCGATCATCACCATCAACAAACCGCCGATCAGCAGCTTTTTAAACCCGACAACCCCGACCAATCTTTCGGCCACAAGCGTCATTGCGAATGATCCGATATACAAAGCCGCTGAATTCAAGCCGTTAACGGATGCGGAAACGCCTTGCTGCTCCAACAAAATAGACAGCAGCGGCAGCAATAGTCCCTGACTCAGCCCGGCCATGACGACGATGCCGAGCAGTATGTAATAAGAAAATGCAGATCGGGAAGCCAATAAATCATTCCTTTCTTTCCTTCGTAATCGTAGTACCTTGTCAACGTTAAAGGTAGTAGTAGACAAGTCAAGGTGAAACCATACATAATAAATGCAAAAGACTCATTTCGAACGTCAATCTATTTTTGAACGCGGTCAACGGCATAGGAGGTCATGATTTGAATAATTACGAAGTCAAAATCGACGTATCCGAGATTTATGAGCTTCTCGGCAGTTTTATGGTACATATTACAAAAAAATGGCTTCAGAATCTCGATATCGGCTCAGAGTGGTCAACGGAAGCCGAAGCAGGGATGCCGCCTGAGATGCGCCGGCGATTCGAAGAAGCGGCGGAATGGCCGTTTTTGGATTTCGACGCCTTGTATGCTCTGGTTATCGAACGCGAAGCAGGCGAAGATATTCCGGCTTTCCTGGACCGATTGCTTGCGGAACCGGCTGAACGCTTATTGGAACGAATCTCCCCGCAGCTTCCGCTGCTGACCAACGAAGAATTGTACCGGATTCAACGCGACTACACGCCGTTGCTGAAATCATGGTATACTTATTACTTCAAAAATATCCAGGATTCCATCCTTCCTCTCATCGAAGAAGATGCGGCCGAGAAACGCGAACTGCTGCTCAAAATGGATGCTAACGCCCTTGTGGAGTATGCATCGGGCGGCCTCGTGGTGGAGACGCCCCTCGATCTGAAGACGGTTATCCTTTTCCCTACCGTGCATAATCGACCGATGAATACGTACTGCTTCTATGAGAATGTCCTTCTCATCCAGTATCCGGTGGATGTGCCGGAAGCGGAAGAAGACGAACCTCCGACCGTGCTTCTTCGCATGACGCGCGCACTGGCTATGCCGGATCGGTTGAAGCTGCTGCGCTACGTTGCGGATCAGCCGCGCTCGCTTCAGGAAATGGAACGGGATCTCGGACAACCCGCCGAAGCGCTCAAGCACCATATGGTACTGCTTCGCACCGCCGGATTGCTTCGTACGCATATCGGCGAGCAATCGAACGAAAAATTCAGCATACGTCCCGACGGGGCATCGGAATTGCAAATGTTTCTGGAATCGTATCTTCGGATCTAACCGGTTTCGTCGAATCATTGAACCGAGCCCTGTCGGGAGATTTGAAGGAGTGAACATCCCATGACGGGCCCCTGCAAACAACACTTGATTTTTGACTTGGACGATACGCTGGTTTATTGCAACCGATACTTCGATCAAATTCTGGACGAATTTCTCGACCGGATGGTTCGCTGGTTTTCCGCCTATGGATTGGAAGCCGAACAAGTTCGCCAAAAGCAGCTGGAAATCGATATCGCCGGCGTTCACGTCGTGGGCTTTGCCAGCCATCATTTCCCGGAATCGCTGATCGCGACCTACCGCCATTTCAACGCCGCTTATCAGAGAATCGGCAGTGACGCCGAAGAAGCGCAGCTCATGAAGCTCGGTCTTAGCGTGTACGACCAAGAGGTTGAAGCTTACCCCGGAATGGTCGAGACGCTGGAACGGCTTCGCGGCGAAGGACACGGTCTGTACCTGTATACCGGCGGCGAAGATCAAATCCAGCAGCGCAAAATCGACCAAATGAAGCTGAGTACGTATTTCGGCTCGGATATCTTTATTCGCCAACACAAAAACGTCCAGGCGCTCGAAGGCATTTTACAAAAAAAAGTGCTGCCTCGGGAATCCACCTGGATGATCGGCAATTCGCTCCGAACGGATATCGCTCCTGCGCTTAGCGCCGACATCAATGCGGTGTATCTGAAGCAGGAACGCGAATGGGCCTACAATATGATCGACCTGGACGGAACTTCGAAAGGAACGCTGCATACGATCTCCAAACTTCCTGAAGTGCCCGATCTGATTAGCCGCTTCGCGCGATCCCCTTTCCAAAAACGGACCCTTTCCTAAGGGCCCGTTTTTTTGCGTGAAAAAGGAACGGTTACGCACGCGGCTTGGCCTGCTCCGTCTTCTCGACGCGATCCGCAAACAGGAAATCGAGTTTCTTCTGCTCGGCATTCCAGGACAGCGCGGCATCGAAGGTTCGCTCGCCTTTTTTGAAGCCTTTGAGCGTAAGCGTCTGACCTTTATCGAGCAGACGTTTGACCTGACTTTCCGATATGGCTTTACCCAGAATTTTTTTTGAAATGGTGAACATGCAGGCCGGATAACCGGTGCAGCCGTACAGCTTCTTTTTATCCACGACCGGCTTGCCGCAAATCGGACATGAGCCGAGCTCGGGGGAACCGGCGCCGCCTCTTCCCGGCTCTCCGGTTTGCTGACCGCCGCCTGTTTTCCCGTATGCCGGACGCTGTTCGCCGCTTGGCAGTTCGACGGTGAAAGTCCAGCCTTTTTCCGCGGCGACCGCATCGGCTACAATCTTTTGCGCCAGCCGTTGAGCCTGCTCCATGAATGCTTTCGGCGACTCCTGGCCTTGACCGATCTCTCCCAGACGCTGCTCCCACTTGGCCGTCATCTCCGCCGAAGCCAATATGCTTTCGCCCAAGGCTTCGATCAACACGGTCCCCTTATTCGTCGCGTAGACCATATTTTTACGAACTTCGATATATTGACGGTCTTTCAGTCCGCCGATAATGCCTGCCCGAGTCGCTTCCGTGCCGAGACCTTCCGTGCGTTGAAGCACCTTTTCCAATTCGGCGTTGTCCAGATGTTTTCCGGCCGTTTTCATCAGCGTGATCAGTTGGCCTTCCGTATAGCGCTTCGGCGGTTGCGTTTTGCCTTCTTTGACCTGAACATCCGCCACCTTGCCCGTATCGCCTTCTTTGACGGGAGGAAGCACGGACATGTCCTCGTCGTCTTCCTCTTTCCCGCTCTGGTCTTCTTCTTTAGCAGAGGTTTTCGCTTTCTTTTTCGGCGAGTTATCGTAAAGCACTTTGCGCCAGCCTTCTTGCACGATTACCTTGCCTTTGGTCATGAACGGATCGCGTCCGTCGACCAGCGTCACCAAGTTCGTATAGTCGATGATCGCCTTCTCTTCGTGCGCGGCAATCAACCGTTTGGCAATGAGCAGGTACAGATTCAGGTTCATGCCTTGCAGCTTGCCCGGCGTCGGCACCTGTTCCGTCGGAATGATCGCGTAGTGATCGCCGACTTTGGCTGCGTTCACGTAACGTTTGTTGCCGAGCAGCGTCGATTTGGGCGCGGGAAGAAAAGGACTCAGTTCCTGAAACCCCGCCAGCTTTTTCAAAATATCGGGAAATTGCTTGGCCTCTTCATCGGTTACATACGACGAGTCGGAACGCGGGTAAGAGATATAACCGTCGAGATACAGCTGCTGCAGCGCGCTGAGCGTATCCTGAGGCGAGTATTTAAAAATCTGGTTGGCCGAAGCTTGCAGCGACGAGAGCGAGAACAACTGCGGCGGCTGGAACTCTTTACGCTCCGTCTCGATCGAATCGACGACGGCGTCTTTGCCTTCGCAGCGCGCTCGGATCTCTGCGGCTTCCTCCGGCGTTTTCAGACGGTTTTCTTCGCCTTTGAACCAGGTTCCTTCATACTCTGCACCATCGAACGCAAATTTGGCTTTGACCTCCCAGAACGGCTCAGGCTTAAAATTGGAAATTTCTTTCTCGCGAGCCACGATCAACGCAAGCGTCGGGCTTTGCACTCTCCCCGTCGAAAAAACACCCTGGACGCCGCGACGTTGGAACAGCAAGGAATATACCCGCGAACCGTTCATTCCGACCAGCCAATCCGCGCAAGAGCGGCTGACCGCCTCGTAGTAGAGATTGCGCGTCTCGATCTCTTCTTTGAGGTTGGCAAAGCCCTGCTCGACCGCGCGCGGCGTGAGCGACGAGATCCACAGACGCTTCATCGGTTTTTTTACGCCGCTAAGCTGAATGATAATGCGCACGATATATTCGCCTTCGCGCCCGGCATCGCTTGCGATAATGATTTCTTTGACTTCAGGGCGCTTCAGCAGGTCGTTTAGCAGATTGAACTGTTTGGCTTTGTTCGGTGTAATGCGATGCTTGAATTTACCGGGCAAAATCGGCAGACTGTCCAGACTCCAGCGCTTGTAGGCCGGATCGTATTCCTCCGGCGGCACAAGCTCGCAAATATGCCCGACCGCCCAACTGACATAAGCACCGTCCGGAAACGCAGAGCATTTGTCGATCTGAATATACCCTTGCGTCTTTTTATGTTTGAACGGCGCAGCCAGCTTCGCTCCTTGGTCAGGCTTCTCCGCAATAATCAGCTGCAAATTAATCTCCTCCTGTGGAATACAGCAAGCAAAAGGCCGAGAGTGCTCCTCCCGACCTTTTTAGCCACGTTTCTTCGAACGAATATCCGAACTCTTATTTTAGCACGGAGGCGCACTTTTCGCTATAAGGCAAAACGAAACGCTGCATGACTTAATAAAGATAGTATAGTGTTATTTAATATTACATGTATCATAAAAAACTAAAAAATATCTATCTTTATTGCTTATCGTGTAATATAATATGACTATAAAATACAAGTAAGTAATAAAAAAGGCCACTCATTAAAGAGCGACCCTATCAAGAAAAGATTGTTAACCTATCATAGTCAAACCGTTTACCATTAAACGAGTACAGTAGCCCCCATCAGGAACTTATCTACTTCGCGTGCCGCTTCGCGGCCTTCGTTGATCGCCCAAACCACCAAGCTTTGTCCGCGACGCATGTCGCCGGCAGCAAAAACTTTTTCCGAGTTCGTTTTGTATTCGCCGTACTTCGCTTTTACGTTTGTCCAACGATCCGTCTGCAATCCCAATTGCTCGGCCAACGTTTGCTCCGGTCCGTCGAAACCGATCGCGATCAGTGCCATTTGTGCCGGGAATACACGCTCGGTGCCTTCCATTGGAGCATATACTTTACGTCCAGTCTCATCAACCGTACGCTGGATTTGCACCGTATGAAGTTCCTTGAGATTGCCTTCTTCATCACCGACGAATTTCGTTGTCATGATCGAGAACTCGCGCGGATCATCGCCGAAGATTGCTTTAGCTTCTTCCTGCGCATAATCGAGCGTGTACACGTTCGGGAATTGCGGCCACGGGTTAGCGAGCATATCGCGCTCAAGCGGCGCTTTTTTGTGCGTGCCGAATTGAGTAATGCTGCTGCAGCCGTGACGCAGGGATGTCGCCACGCAGTCGGAACCCGTGTCGCCGCCTCCGATCACGATAACGTCTTTTCCCGCTGCCGAGATGTAGTTTCCGTCTTGGAGATTGGAATCGAGATAGCTTTTGATCGTACCGTTCAGGAAGTCCATCGCATAAGTCACGCCTTTGAGGTGGCTGCCTTCGATATTGAACTCGCGCGGCTTGGTTGCTCCGCCGCACAATACAACCGCATCGAATTCTTCCGTCAATTGCTGAGCCGGAATGTCTTTGCCGATCTCGGTCGAAGTGATGAAGGTGATGCCTTCCGCAGCAAGCAAATCGACGCGCCGCTGTACGATATCCTTTTCCAGCTTCATGGACGGAATACCGTAAGTCAGCAAGCCTCCGACACGGTCGGAACGCTCGTATACCGTTACGCAGTGGCCGGCTTTATTAAGCTGCGCCGCGCAGGCCAAACCCGCGGGACCCGAACCGACAACCGCTACCTTTTTCCCCGTACGGTTTTTCGGAGGTTCAGGCTGCACCCAACCTTCCGCAAAGCCCTTCTCGATAATCGCTTCTTCGATGGTCTTGATCGTAACCGGTTGGCCGATCAGACCGACCGTGCAGGAACCTTCGCAAGGAGCCGGACAGATTCTGCCGGTGAATTCCGGGAAGTTGTTCGTTTTGTGCAAACGGTCGAGCGCCTCTCTCCACAATCCGCGGTAAACGAGGTTGTTCCATTCCGGGATCAAGTTGTGCACCGGACACCCGGAAGTGCCGCCGGTCATGTTAACGCCCACATGGCAGTATGGCGTGCCGCAGTCCATACATCTGGCTCCCTGCGTACGCAATTCTTCTTCCGACATATGTTTATGGAATTCTTCCCAATCTTTCACGCGCTCGAGCGGACTGCGATCCGCCGGCAGTTGCCGTTTATATTCCATAAATCCAGTAGGTGTAGACATCGAACGTTTCCCCCATCCGCATAAATTCTCGATTTTTGTTCTCTATTTGATCACAAGCGATATATTTCACCTATAATATCATCTTTCATTTATCGTTTGAAATAGATTATACGGAATTTAATTTGCATTTTCTGAATACGGCGCATTTTGATTCAACGCTAATTTTTGGGACGTTCATAGACTTCGAATTCGTAACGGTAGACGTTTTTTTCATCACGGATTCCTTCTTCCGAAGAAACCAGCAGCCACGATGACCAATCTACAGTCGGGAACACCGCATCTCCTTCAAAGCTTTCTCGCACTCGAGTTACGCGCAAACGATCGGCAATCGGAAGCGATAAGGCATAGATCTCCGAACCTCCGATGATCATAACTTCTTCACCGTCAGCAGCAGATAAAGCATCTTCGATCGAATGGACGACATCCGCGCCGTCAGCCGTATAAGAAACATCGCGTGTCAACACGATGTTCTTGCGATCTTTGAGCGGCTTGGACCCGAACGACTCCCAAGTTTTGCGCCCCATCACCACGGTTTTGCCTACGGTTTCGCGCCTAAAATAGGCCATGTCGGCGGGAATGCGCCAGGGCAGCGCATTATCCCGACCAATAACCCCGTTTTCTCCTTGCGCCCAAATCAGCGTAATGATCGGCATTGTTGAACCCTCCTATACGGCAATCGGTGCTTTGATTCCCGGCTGCGGATTATAATCGATAAATTCAAAATCCTCGTACGCATAGTCGAAAATGGATTCCGGTTTGCGCAGAATGCGCAGCTGCGGAAGTTCGCCCGGTTCGCGTTCCAGCTGAGTTTTTACCTGCTCGATATGATTCGAATAGATATGCACGTCGCCGCCGGACCATACAAATTCACCGACTTCCAGATCGCATTGCTGCGCAATCATATGCGTAAGCAATGCGTAGCTGGCAATGTTGAACGGCAGACCCAGGAAAGTATCGACCGAACGCATGGTGAGCATGCAGGACAACTTGCCGTCAGCTACGTAAAACTGGAACAGCAAATGGCATGGAGGCAGCTTCATGTTATCGATCTCGGCCACGTTCCACGCACTGACGATGTGTCGGCGCGAATCCGGATTGTTTTTGATGGAGTCGATTAGCTGCGAGATTTGATCGATCTTACGGCCGTCCGGCGCTTCCCAGGCACGCCACTGCGAACCGTAGACCGGTCCCAGTTCTCCGTTCTCGTCCGCCCATTCATTCCAGATGCGGACGCCGTTCTCTTGCAGATAGCCTACATTGGTGTCGCCTTTTAGGAACCATAGCAGTTCATGCACAATCGACTTTAAATGAAGCTTCTTGGTCGTAAGAAGCGGAAACCCTTCTGCCAAATCAAAATGTAATTGTCGTCCGAACACCGAAACCGTTCCTGTTCCCGTCCGATCTCCGCGCTGCGTACCGTTATCCAAAATATCCTGCAGCAAATCCAAATATTTACGCAAAACATCCACCTCTGTTCTCACTTATTCGTTTTTTTAGTTTATCATGCTTGCCGCCAGCTTGAACAGGCTTGAAAATTTACGAAACCGAATAATATGCACATAACAAAACGGACGCCTATGAAAGGCGTCCGTTTCGGTTAAAATCATCCACGAAAATCATTTGCGGTAACGCAATGAATTCTCCGTTTTGATTTCTTAGCGTTTTTTAGGAGCGATAGCGTGGATCGGGTTACCCAGAACCAGTTCAGCCGCTTCCATCACGATTTCGCCCAGTGTCGGGTGAGCGTGAATAGTCAGAGCCAGATCTTCAAGAGTTGCGCCCATTTCCACAGCCAGACCCATCTCAGCGATCATGTTTGTCGCTTCAAGACCTACGATTTGGCTGCCCAGCACGACGCCGGTGCTTTCTTCAGCCACGATTTTCACGAAGCCTTCAGGGTGGTTCAAGGATACGGCACGACCGTTACCGCCATAGCTGAACTTGCCGGCAACAACGTTGAAGCCTTTTTCTTTTGCTTCTTTTTCAGTCAGGCCTACGCTCGAGCATTCCGGATCCGTGAAGACTACAGCCGGCATGCACTTGTAGTCGACCACGGACGAATGTCCGGCGATCGCTTCAGCCGCGACTTTACCTTCGTACGAAGCTTTGTGAGCCAATGCCAGGCCCGGTACGATATCGCCGATCGCGAAGATGTGCGGGATGTTGGTACGGCCTTGCTGATCGACTTTGATCAGACCGCGCTCGTCGAGTTCAAGTTCAATCAGGTCCAGACCCAGTTCGCCATCGGTGTTCGGACGACGTCCAACCGTTACGAGCAGGTAGTCAGCCGTGATTTCTTGCGACTCTCCCCCAACGGAGAATTTCACGGTAACGTCTTTGTCTGTTTGCGTTGCACTTTCAGCTTTGGCATTCGCATGGATCTCGATGCCGTTTTTCTTCATGGTTTTCGAAACGAGGTTCGTCATATCTTTGTCGAAGCCTGGCAGCACGCTGTCCAAACCTTCGATGATCGTAACTTTCGTTCCGAACTTCGCGTACATTTGACCCAGCTCGGCACCGATATAACCGCCGCCGATTACGACGAGGCTTTTCGGAATTTCAGGCAGGTTCAACGCTTCTGTCGAAGACAGAATGCGTCCGCCGAACGGGAAAGGCTTCAGTTCGATCGGACGGGAGCCCGTAGCGATGATGCAGTTCTTGAAACGGTAGCGCGGCGATTCGTGATCGTTGAATACGCGTGCTTCGTTTTGGTTGATGAACATGCACTCGCCGTTGAAGACTTCAACGTTATTGCCTTTGAGCAATCCGCTTACGCCGTTCGTCATTTTTTTGACGACGCCGTTTTTGAACTCTTGAGTTTTAGCGAAGTCGACTTTAACGTCGGTTGCCGTTACGCCGAAAGCATCGCCGTGCAGCGCATTTTCATAGCTGTGCGCAGCCGAGATCAGAGCTTTGGAAGGGATACAACCACGGTTGAGGCAGACACCGCCGAGCTCGGCTTTGTCCACGATCAGAACCTTTTGTCCCAGTTGAGCGGCACGGATAGCGGCTACATAGCCGCCGGGTCCCGCACCGATTACCAATGTGTCAATATCCAGGGAAGCGTCTCCTACTACCATTGTTTATACCTCCATTACCATCAACTCGGGATTAGCGAGAAGGGATTTAAGATAGTTCATGCAGTTTTGCGCAGTCGCGCCGTCGATCAGACGGTGGTCGAAGCTCAAGGACAGAGCCATCATTGGAGCAGCTACGATTTCGCCGTTTCTTACGATGGCTTTTTCGCTGATACGGCCGGTTCCGAGAATTGCAACTTCCGGATAGTTAATGATCGGCGTGAAGAACATGCCGCCCGCGGAACCGATGTTCGTGATGGAGATCGTGCTGCCTCTCATCTCGTTCGGGGCAAGCTTGCCTTCGCGACCGCGTTTTGCCAGATCGCTGATCGACTCGGCAATCTTGAATACGCTCTTGCGGTCGGCGTCTTTGATAACAGGCACGATCAGACCGTTTTCGGTGTCTGTTGCAATACCGATATCGTAGTGTTTCTTGTAAACGATCTCGTTGGCAGCTTCGTCGATCGAAGCGTTCAAAGCCGGGAATTCGCGAACTGCGGCAACCAGGGCTTTTACGATGAATGGCAGGTAAGTAACCTTAACGCCTTTCTTCTCGGCCAATGGTTTCATGCGAGTACGGAAAGCAACCAGTTCGGTTACATCGACTTCGTCCATGATTGTAACGTGCGGAGCTGTATAAGCCGATTTAACCATCGCATTCGAAATCGCTTTGCGGATACCTTTAAACGGCACGCGCTCTTCGTCGGCCGCTGCCGGAACAGCTGTAGGCGCTGCTGCTGCTTTTGCAGGAGCTTCTGCTTTCGCTGCTGCGGGAGCTTCGCTTGCCGCAGCGGCTGGAGCCGATGCCGCCGCTGGTGCTTGGCCGCCGTTTTTCTTGAAGTTCTCTACGTCTTCACGCGAGATTTTGCCGTTTTTGCCCGTACCTTGTACTTGGCCCAGTTCTACGCCTTCTTCGCGAGCGAATTTGCGTACGCTTGGCGTTGCCAGAACTTCGCGGTTCGGAGCTCCCGAAGTCGAAGCGGCTGCAGGAGCCGATACCGGAGCTTTCGCTTCGGCCGCCGGAGCGGATTCTTCGATCGTTTCCGAACCTTCAGGCAGTTCGCCTTCCACTTCGATGATCGCAACGATGTCGCCTACGTGGTGAGTTTCACCGTCGGCTACGCGAACTTCGAGAACCGTTCCGTTTACCGGACAAGGTACTTCGACGACCGCTTTATCGTTTTGAACTTCCATGATGATATCGTCGTCAGTGACTTTGTCTCCGGCTTTGATATGCATCTTAACGATTTCGCCTTCGTGCAGGCCTTCGCCAAGTTCCGGGAACTTGTAGGCGAATTTGTTGCTGCCGGAAGCAGAGCCTTGCGATGCCGAAGGATCAGCCGTTGCAGGGGAAGCAGCAGCGCTTGTATCCGCTCCGCCTACGGCTGCATTCGCTTCTTGGGCAGCGTCAGCTTCAGGTGCGCTTTCCGAACCTTCCGGCAGTTCGCCTTCAGCTTCGATGATCGCAATGATGTCGCCCACGTGGTGAGTTTCACCGTCTGCCGCGCGAACTTCGAGAACCGTTCCGTTTACCGGACAAGGTACTTCAACGACCGCTTTATCGTTTTGAACTTCCATGATGATATCGTCGTCAGTGACTTTGTCTCCGGCTTTGATGTGCATCTTGACGATTTCGCCTTCATGCAGGCCTTCGCCGAGCTCTGGGAATTTATATTCAAATTTTGCCACGTTGCATTACCTCCTTCTGGATATCGCTAATTAAAATTCAAGAACCTTTTTAACGCTTGTAATAATACGCTCCGGTGTTGGCAGCCATGCATCCTCGATTTGCGCAAATGCGTAAACCGTATCCGGAGGAGTCACGCGCAGGACGGGAGCTTCCAGGTGAAGAATCGCTTTTTCGTTGATTTGCGCAATAACTTCAGCGGCTACGCCGGAAGTCTTTTGAGCTTCTTGAACAACGATCGCGCGGTTCGTTTTCTTGATCGAAGCCACGATCGTGTCGATGTCGAGCGGGTTCAGGGTACGCAGGTCGATGACTTCAGCTTGAATGCCCTCTTTTTCGAGTTGCTCAGCTGCTTTCACCGAAGTGTGTACGCACATGCCGTAAGTGAGGATCGTGACGTCCGAACCTTCGCGAACAACATTGGCTTTACCCAGTTCTACCGTGTACTCGCCTTCCGGCACTTCAGCACGGAATGCATGGTACAGGTTCAAGTGTTCCATGAAGAAAACCGGATCGTTATCGCGGATCGCGGAGATCAACAGACCTTTTGCATCGTAAGGGTTCGAAGGAACGACAACTTTAATGCCCGGGCTTTGAACCAACAGACCTTCAAGTGCGTCCGTGTGCAGCTCAGCCGCTTTGACGCCACCGCCGAAAGGCGTACGGAAAACGATCGGCGAGTTGTAGCGACCGCCCGAACGGTAACGCATGCGTGCCGCTTGAACGATCATTTGGTCAAGAGCTTCGAAGATGAAGCCGACGAATTGAATTTCGGCGATCGGACGGAAACCTTGCACGCCCAGACCGACAGCCATGCCGCCGATTGCGGATTCAGCCAGCGGAGTATCGAATACGCGCTCTTCGCCGAATTCTTTTTGCAGCCCTTCTGTTACACGGAATACGCCACCAACGTTACCTACGTCTTCACCGAAGATCAGAACGTTCGGATCACGCTTGAGTTCCACACGCATTGCGTCGCGGATTGCTTCTTTCATATTCATTTGTGCCATTGCTACATTTCCTCCTTAACGTTACGTTCAATGGATACCGCTCTATATGCATTTGAAGCTTGTATGCGCAGGTAAAAGGTTCGGTTGAGTGCCGCCGGGGCACTCAGCCGGAACCGATTCTTTTATTGGAAGTCCGCTTTTTGCTCTTCCAGGTGTTTAGGTGTATGTTCGAACATGGAATCGATCAGGCCGGAAACAGTCATTTTCTCTGTTTTCTCTGCCTTTTTGATTTGTTCGGCTACGGTTTCTTTGGCTTCTGCTCTTACGCGTTCCGTGTCTTCCGCAGTCCAAAGGCCTTTTTTCTCCAGGTATTTCGCAAGACGAGTGATCGGATCTTTCTCGCTCCATTGTCCTTCTTCTTCCTTCGTACGGTACTTGGAAGTATCGTCGGAAAGGGAGTGCGGCTTAAAGCGGTAAGTTACCGCTTCGATCAATGTCGCGCCTTCGCCGTTGCGTCCGCGCTCGGCAGCGTCTTGAACCGCTTTGATAACGGCAAATACGTCCATGCCGTCGATTTTAACGCCTTTGATGCCTGCTGCAACCGCTTTGTGAGCGATCGACAGTGCAGCGGTTTGCTTCGCGAACGGGGTCGTGATCGCATAACCGTTATTTTGCACGAAGAAGATTACAGGCAGTTTGTACACGCCTGCGTAGTTCAGGCCTTCATAGAAGTCGCCTTCCGACGAACCGCCGTCACCTGTATAAGTGATCGCGACTTGTTTTTGCTTTTTCAGTTTGAAGCCCATAGCGATGCCCATCGCGTGCAGGATTTGTGCACCGATGATGATTTGCGGCATCAGAACGTTAACGCCTTCCGGAATTTGTCCGCCGTGTTGATGACCGCGGGAATACAGGAAAGCTTGGTACAATGGAAGACCGTGCCATACGAGTTGCGGAATATCGCGGTAACCCGGGCAAACGAAATCTTCTTTTTGCAGAGCGAACTCGCTGCCTACCATTGTTGCTTCTTGACCGGAAACCGGTGCGTAGAAGCCGAGACGTCCTTGACGTCCCAGGTTGATTGCTCTTTCATCCCAAGTACGGGTAAAGACCATACGACGCATAACTTCTTTCAGTTGGTCGTCAGTCAATTCTGGCATCAATGCTTCGTTAACAATTTCGCCATCCGGCGAAAGAACGGAAAGAGCTTCAACGTCTTCCGTATACACTTCATAAGGAACCTTGCTCATTATTTTTCACCCCAATAAAAAATTTGAATATCATGTCCCTCTGTTATATCATTATTATACACCTGTTGCATAGCCGAGTCAAAGAAATTAAGCATATTTGTTCATTAATTTCTTGTGTTGTATATATAACAGGACTAGTATATTAGTATAACAAAAAGGGATTTCCGAACGTTCTGCGTCTTTTCGTCCGCACAAATCCAATCTTACCGCATTCTCGCCTGCCCTGTAAAGCGCATGCAAAACCAGCGATCAAACTTGTAAAAGGAGAGAACTTCCATGACAGATTCCCGCTACCTTAAACGCACCATTGTGAAAGAAGTCATTGCGAGCAGTTTTTTAAATGAAGAAAGAACGCTTCGAATTTATCTGCCACCCGGCTATAACGAGGTGCTTAGCTATCCTGTTGTCTACTGCCAGGACGGTGAAGAGTTTTTCAATTTCGGTCGGATTGCCACCTATGCCAACCAACTCATTCTGGATGAAGGCGTAGAACCTTTCATTATAGTAGGGATCGAAGTGGACGTAAAAAAGAGAACCGCTGAATATGCTCCGTTCGGAGATCGTCATGAAGCTTACGTGCGCTGTATCATGGAAGAAGTCATTCCGTTCGTCGAGCAAAAGTACCGCGCGCGCGAAGATGATCGCATTTTGGCCGGAGATTCATTAGGCGGTTCGATGTCCCTCCATCTATCCCTGTTATATCCGGGCGAGTTCCCTCGTATTATCAGCCTTTCGGGTGCTTATTATGGAGAGTCGCAGGAGATCATTGCGCGCGAGTCCGACTTGAGTTGGCTCGACACCTACATGATCGTAGGGTTGCAGGAGGATGAATACGAGACGGATCACGGAACCTTCGACTTCGTCGACCTCAACCGCCGAACCCGCGATCTGCTGCAAGACCGCGGCGCAACCGTACGCTACGCGGAAAAGGAAGGCAAGCATCTCTGGGGATTTTGGCAGAAAGAACTTCCGGACGCACTCATGTATTTTTTAACCCATTAAAGGAATCGCAACGCTTAATTTTTTGTCAATCTTGCAAACTCGGTTGCTAAATTCATTGTGCATTCGCTGCCGGCGCGGATTTAAAGTATCTTTTGCCGCTTCATTTGATGTCTTTGCGTATACGCGCGGATTCGTTATACTGAAGAGCAGCGATACCGAGTTGCCTTCCGCATTTATTCAGCTTACGCAACCGGCACGCCTCATCCTTTACTTATGAAAAGAGGGTTTGTATTGACTGCCAAACGAGTTGTTATCGTCTCCGGTGGATCATGGACCGACGATTACCTGAAATATATCAGCGCTGGCGATCTGCTCATCGGAGCGGATCGCGGCGCCTTGTTATTGATCGAGCACGGATTAACGCCAGATATTGCTGTAGGAGATTTTGATTCCGTCTCCCAAGAAGATGCCGAGCGAATTCGTTCAGCCAGCATCAGAACGGAGTCCTGCGATCCGGTCGACAAAAATTATACGGACACCGAGCTTGCTTTTGAATTGGCTTTGGATCAACGTCCCTCGGAAATCGTCATGCTGGGCGTAACAGGCGGACGAATGGATCATACGCTGGCCAATGTCCAGCTATTGATTCGCGCATTGCACCATCAAGTCGTCTGCACGATTCGAGATGCCAACAATTACATCCAACTGACAAGCAGCCGGCTTACAGTAGAAAATCACGGATTTACATACATATCCCTAATTCCGGCTACGATGGAGGTCAGCGGCGTAACGCTTCAAGGCTTTGAGTATCCGTTAACCAATGCCACGCTTCGACAAGGACAATCGCTGGCGGTGAGCAACAAGCTTGCCGGCTCCACCGGCACGGTATCGATCGAAAGCGGATTATTATTCGTCATTCAAAGTCGGGATTAAAAGCGCTACATTCGCCTATTGGAAGCATAAATTAAAAAGCACCACGCCTTTCCCGTTCGCGGGTATGGGGCTGGTGCTTTTATCATCTTAAGAAGGCTTGGCAGGTTTCATTTGTTTAGAAAAAGAATACGTAGACCTTGGCTACTCATTCGTTATATAGTCTAGTTGCGGGCACCCTTTTATGTTTTCTTGGATAGGGCGACTCAATTCCCAGACACTTATTTCGGTCAGAGAAAGGCGGATTTTATGGACATCGGAAGCAAACTGCGCTATTTGCGCAAAGCACGTCATTTATCTTCGGTGGAGCTTGCCCAACGGGCGAACGTCTCCCAATCCTCGATCAGCGACATTGAATGCAATCGGCGCTCGCCGAGACTCAATACACTGAGCAGTCTCAGTCGAGCACTGGGTCTCCCCCTTTCCGAACTGCTGCCCGTCGACGACCTGCTGGAACATCCGTTAAAAGAAGAAGAACGCGAAATCCTCGATTTGTTCAGCCGAATGAACGAATCCCAGCAAAAGCATCTGTTAGAGCTTCTCAGAAGCTTTTCCTCAAAAAAAAACTAACACTACCTACCAATCAATCATGATCACAGCTTAATTCCGGACCGGGAAATAGCCGGATCTGGCCGCGTCTTTCTCGTTCTCGAATCGTTCTTCGACTTTCGCGGGCAGCCGCGCAGGGTCGCGTGAGTAATATCTGATTCCGGTAGACGGATCAACAGATCCATAGATCACTTTTTTCTTCTTCAGCATGCCCCCGCCGAAGGAATAGTTGTTGTACTGTTGGTCGCCGACGGGGATTCCCTGAATGAACGCGACGATTCCGATATCATCGATCCCGTTATCCCACTCTTCCTGCGAAATTTGCGGCAATGTGAACAGGTAATCGATTCCGTAGCGCGTCGCATATTGATTATGTCGATTGATCACATAAGCAAGGTCGTTCTGGATCGCATTGATGATGGTTTGCCGACGAATAGTCTCGAAAGCCGCACCGTCTCTCAATAAAGGGATTTGCGTAGAAGCAACCACTTCCGCTCGCTGTCCCTGAACCCAACGCAAGGAGCTGCGGTCATACGTTTTCACGAATCCATCCAGCGAAAAATTCACGATATTCCCTTGCGTATCCGCGTACGAGTAGGGCTTCTTCGGCGACCATACCAACCTCATCTGTGCCTGACCGCCCGAATCCACAAATTGCTCGGTTGCATAAATGTAATAACCGTCATAGTCGATCACTGCGACTGCCGGTATGTAACCTGCAAGCGCTCCGATCGCAACCGCATCGCCGTCCACATTAAAGTTCAAAGCCAGTGTTCGATAGAAAGCCTCTACAGCGCGTTCTTTATTTGCCCGAAAAAACTTTTTCGATCCGTAACCGGGTTCATACTTCTGATCGACCGTCTCGTTCAGCATATATGCCGCATCCTGAATCGCCGTTTTCGTAACCAAATTATACCGATCGGTCAGCCGCATGACTTTATCCAGATCATCCAGGCGCATTGACGCAATTTGAAAAAAGGGCGAAAAGATCAGTACGAAAATAATCGCAAAACTAGTAATCTTCATGCAGAACCATTCCTTCGTAGTTCATCAGAACCGTCGAATTTTCTTGGGTATTGTCACTCATTAGAAAATCCCATAATTGCGTAGCCGCAGTCCGATTTTTATTCGTCATCTGAATGCCGATATAATCGCCGACCTGCATAGTATAACGCCGACTCGGATCATCCGAAGGCAGCGTGCCATCGGGAAACAATACGGCAAGGATCTGTTGATTGTAAAATCCGGAATAGTAAGTCGTGAAGCTATTTTGAAAAGTAACGGGGTTAGCGGGATCGCTGTAATCCGGACTGGTTTGCTTATGCAAATGTTCCAGTTCCACTTCATACTGATTGCCTGTTGCCGCCAGTTGAGCGTTGAACTCTTTATACATTTGCGGTGTGATATATCCCTTCGTTCTCGCACTATCAATAAAATGCGTCGCCGCGCTCTGGATCACAATGTTTGCAATTTTATCCTGACTTCTGGCTTGCTCATATAATGGGTACATGAACAAAAGCAAAACAGCCAACAGAGCAGCGAATATGCCGGTTACATATTTCATGTTTTAGCCCCTAAATACGATTTTGATTAAACTTCCGGCGGCGTCTCTCTCGTAAGTCGCTCGGTACTTTTTGCTTAAATCAACCCGGCTTGGGTCAAAGTTCTCATAAGTTCCTGTTCGTATATAAAGCACGCCGTTAACTTCAACATTCATATCATTTTCTTGAATACTGCGAATGATGTTCACGATGGCAGCTCCCGTATACGTCTCTTCTCCGGGAACAGCAAGCGCAGCCTTAACTTTTCGATCTTGATCCGTCTTCAACGCATAAGCGATCCGTGTTCCGTGTTCGATCGATTGAATCGCATTCACCGTGTATGTACACGCCCCGATGAACAGGAAAAACACAGCAGCCAGTACCATAAAACTCCTCGCATTGCTCATTTTGTTCTCCCAACCGGGCAGCAGCCCTCCGACCAGGCCGGAAGGCTGCTGAGTCCCTTTGCTCTATTTCGTTTGAGTAAACACGATACCGCGAACCATATTATTAGCGTCACGAACAACCGAGGACTTAAATTTACCCGATGGGTTAATAAAGTTGTTGTCCGCTTCATTCAGGGCTGGCGACAACGTCGTATTATTCGTATCCCCTGTAATGATTCCGGTTGTTTGGTTGAACTGGCTGCCGTAGTAAGTCGATCCGCCTTTACCCGTTTGAACGTACACGCCAAATTGAGCCTCATTGTTATACTGACGGACCGCGTTCATAACTTGGCTACCGGACAACGTCGTGTTCTCATAGATATTGAAGCGAGTCTGCGACAATTGCGTCTGAATGGTAGAAAATTGAGTTTGGCCTTCTTTTGCAGCGTCTTGCGAAGAAATGAAAATGACGACCACCGTTGTGATCAGCGCGAGCGTCAGAAAAATTCCTGCTGCCAATTTCAAACCCGAAGTTGCATTGCTTCCCATAATAAATAGTCCCCTTTAAAACGAATTTTGGTTGATTGTTTTTAAATTTGGCCCAGTTGCGTAATCAGATCCTTCATCTGCATGAACGATACGTACAGGAACGGAACGATGATGTAAGCACCAAGCATAAACATCACAGGCGCAAATCCTATATCCCTGCCCCAGTTCGCTTTGCTTTCGATCAGACGATCCATCGTTTCTTTTTTCTGTTCCCGGTAATACTCTTGCTCCATTTCCAAATCGTCGAAGGCTTCTTGAATCGAAATACGCTCCAGCGCATTTTCCAAACGTTCGATCATTCGAACAAAAGACGGGAACGGAGCCTCAGTCTTCAACTGTCGTAACGCAGCCGCAGAACCGCTATCATAATCAAGCAAGCAGCGCTGCAGCGCGGGTTTGAAAATGATTCCGAAGCGCTCCATCCATTCCAGAATATTTTGCACGCTCATCCGGTCGAATTGGCTCAGAATCGAGATCAACATCCGAAATTGATCGACTTCGTTCTGCATTTCCATTCCGCGAATCCGACGTTGAAATTGCATGATTCCCAGCGGAACAAAGTAAACGCCGATACCTGCCGCAACGGCGGTCAATACTTCCCACCATTTCAGATACTCGCTGTCCGCCTGACTAAGCTTTTCCACGATCCGCGTTGCCATTTCATTTTGTTGAACATCGCTCAGCGCGGAAGCAGCGGATTCTCTGACGAGGCTTCGTACCTCAGCTTCCCAACCGGACTTACCTGCATCAATCTCTTGCATGATCCGTCTGTCGAAAGAAGTTCGTTCCTCAGCTTCCCGGCGCTCCGCGTCATCAATCCGACCCAACATCAGTCCGCCTTTGAGATAGGTTGGCGAATTCCAGATTCGTTCGACCTGACTGATATGCGCCGAGACAAACATACCCGAGACAAAAAGGACAGCACACAGCGACAGCAGCAAACGTCTTACGGTTAACCATTCAATCATGAGCGGCGAATTGGATTCTTTGATCAGCCGCGATAGACTGTAATGCGCCTTCGTATGTTTCTGAGGCACGAACCGGTCAACGACAAAACGAATCGGCCGATATTCATACAGTTTCTTTTCCCAACGAATGCCGCCCGACTTCGGTGTATACCGAGACTCTTCCGTTTCGGCCAGCTTGCGGATCAGCACATATGCGGCAATCGCTACCGCGTATAGCAGCAGCTTGGCCGCCAAGCCGATCCGCCCTTCGTAAAATTCGCCCATGACCGGAAAATACGTCTCGGCCCAGCGTTGAAGAGGGAAGGACAACAAAATCGGTGCCAATGCAATGACCGTCAAGCTGTTCAGCTGATAACTCAAACGGTTTCTGCGCAGCAGGTCGAAATTAATATCTTGAACGAATTTGCTGATTGCATTCAGGTATAATGAACCTTTGGCCGTCGTTTTGTCGCCGTATTCCATAATCATGCGTGCGATGCCGGTAAATACTTTCAAGTAACGATTGGGAGCGACTTCATAGTAGGCCGCCAAGCTGCGATCCGGATCTTTGGCTGTCAGTACGCCATGCATCCGTTCACCGTGCAGCTTCATGTCATGACCGGATAACTGCGCGGCTTCATAGATTGCCTCATCTGCCATGCGGGTTGCTTGAAATTGATGCCGATTATCCTCCAAAAAGTCGCGAAAATCCTTCAACAAGCGATTCTCTACGCGATGCACGAACAGATCGATAAGCATCCCGTTCAAGACCAGACAGCCAATCATGCCCAGGAGCACAACAGACACACTTCGCCCGAATAATGCAAGAGCCAAGATCAACCCGACGACAATCAGTAAAACCGAATATGTGATCTTCATCGTTTCTTTGCGAATAGTCAGTTCATCATATGGACTGATCACCGCAAGCCGTTGACGGATTCGACGTACTTGACCGCGAAAGATCGGAATTTGCGCGGAACGAACATAGGAACGTTGATAGAAGCGATTGAGCTTCGGGTTTTCCTTCTTTATCCCGGGCTGGCGGTTCATCCAACTGGTGATCGTCTCTTCCTGAACGCCGCTTTTCTTACGCAGCTGCCGGAGAATAATCCACAGCACAATCGGCACGACGTACAATGCGGAAGCCAGGATAATCAGCAATTTCACGCTCATGCCGACTCACTCCCCCAGTACCGATCCAGAAAGGCACGAAAATCAGCGGCGTCCTCCCTTGACATGTTGCCTGCCATCAGTTCGACTTTTCGAGAAGTAGGACGATGTACCGGGACATACCTACCATCCCGGAATTCAATGATATTTCTGGCTTCGAACGTACGTCCCGTTAAGCGTCGATAGTAATGTAGATTGGCACGGGCCAACACTTTAATCGCCGATGCCTCATCCAACTCTCCGTCCAACTTTCCTGCAAGTTGGGCAAACCCTTGCTCGTCGGGATCCAGCACGACGCATTCCGTCAACCGTTCGATATACCGGGTACCGTCACGCTCTTTTTCCAGATGCACATCGAACGCAATAACGCTGGCTACCTGCTCCTCGGCGATCCGTTCGTTCTGAAACGTTCCCGTCTTAAGCAATGAGTTTCGCAGCGACCAGACTAGGTCTTTCATCGTTTTGGCATGATGACTGAAAACCGTGAACTTACTGGCAACTTGCGACATCTGAACAGCCCAGGCCGCAACGGGATCCGTCGCGACTTCCCCGAGAATGTTAACCGTACCGTCGGTCTTTTTTTGGAGATCCAAGCCTTCCTGACCGCTGATTTTGTCTGTCTCGCGAAAAGCCAGCGTATTGCGTTCCGGATAAAGCCTGCGCAAATGCAGCTCGAACGCCAATTCCTGAATCCGCAGATTGAACGTTCCGTAGATCGACTTGACCATCGCCATAAGCAGCGTCGTCTTACCCGAACCTTGCTCGCCGGTCACGGCCGTTACCTGAGCGCCTTTCATCAGATAATCCAGCATTTTCATCGGCAGTTCGGCGCCTTTCACCTGTTCGGAAGCCAGCAAACGCTCCAAGCTCAGATTCGGCAAATCAAATTTACGCACAAAGAACGCCCAGCTTTCGGAAAAAGGCGGCCTTACCACGACAACGCGCGAACCGTCCTGCATTTCATTGACCATATAAGCCTTGGCTTCGGAAAGCTGTCCGGGACTTCCGAATTTGTAAATATTCTGACAGACTCGCTTCAACTCCAGATCGCTGCCGAATCCGAGGAATGCCAAACGAATCGATTTGCCTCGGTAAAAAATCCAGATGCTATCGCAGCCGTGCGGTCCTTTTTCCCGCATGGATCGCATCAATTCAACTTCATGCTCCAACTCTTGCATATTGGCAGGCAGGCCGGAGACCCCGCCCGAGACGCCGTCAATGGTCTGATCCCGCAACTCGTCGATGGGTCCAAAACCCTTATACTGCTGATACACACGTTGAACGACGATTTGCAGCTTGTCATCGAACGACAATCTCGGTGCTTCAAGAGCATAGATATCGCGAATCTCTTCAGGCGTAATGATGTACGACTCCGTCTCGCCGTTTTCGATAATGGATTTCAATTCTGCCAAGCGATGCTTTTCGATCAGTTGACTCAAGCCCTGCATGCCATGCTCCAATTTGTAGGCGTGCAGCAAAATATCAAATTTGTCCTGATCCGTAAGCAGCCGCTCGTCACCGAAAGGCAGCACGCGATCAATCGTCGATTCGTTAATCACCTCTCCGCGCAGAAGCAAGTCGGCAATGAATGATTTGACGTAAGTCTTATCCGCCAAGCTGCCGGAATTGCACATCTTGAGCGAACTTTTCAGTTCAGCCACGACATTTCTTCTACGCTCGAACTCTTCTGCCGATAAGCCGAGGTCCAGCAGATTGGCATTGGTGAATTCATTAATGGCCGCCGTCGCGTAGGACTGAAGCGCCTCGATCGTAAAAAGCTCGGCCTCAAGTTCCCGTGCTCCTTGCGTCATGGGATTTTTACGAAGCATCAGAAGTAGCCACAACAAAATCCCGGCGAGAATCACACAAATCAGCAGCAAATTAATCCAGTCCATGCCTTATGAGGCTCCCTTCGCGGCATCTACGTGTTTCAGTCTGGTGTTGATGCCGATCTCTTCCAGTAACTTTTCCGCAGTCCGACGAACTTCCAACATGAACGGATAATTGTCATGCCGCCGATCCACCGAGCGGCTTCGCGCCATAAAACCTTTGATATCCCCATCATTGATCGCATCTCTAAAGTCAGAACTGTAAGGCACGGTCAATGCAGGCTCGCGTCTTCCGTACTTCCGCAAAATGTTGGCTGCTTTGTATTTGGAACGAGGGTCGTAACCCGAGAATAAGAGCAGTTGCTTTTTGCCATGAAGCTCTTCGGGCCAGCCGTTTCGATTGAAATAACGTTCCAGCATGTCGGCATTCTGCGTGAGACAAACGACGACGAGATCCGCTTCCGAAAGCGCCCGTGCCGCAGCCGGGCTGTCGGTCCCCGAACGGATATCCAGCAAAATGCAGTCGTAGTAGTTTCTTGCGTTGGCATAAATATTTCCGATAAGTCCGCTGGCATTCTCGAATTGCAGCCGATTCATGCGTTCCGAGCCGCTGAGCAAATCCAGGCGATCCCGCTCGATCAGAAGCGCGTTGTTTTTGACCGTTTCCCGTTCCAGCTTGCCGCTGCGAGCCAGACGAACCAAAGCATCCAGTCCGGTTCCGGCATCGGTAGCCAGGTCTCGGCTATATGTATTGATCGAGCGGGAAAAGCCTCGTTCCAGCGTACATTCTTCCCCTTGAGGCTGAGAGACTAACGTACGAATCCGATACTCGCTGCCGATGATCGAAGCGATTGCGGCAACAGAAGAAGTTACGCCTGTTCCATGTCCGATACTCCAAAAAGCGATTTGTCCCATTTCATTTGCTCCTTTCAGCTTTTTTCCACAATTTGCGCGTTTCGCGTTCGTCATTTTCAAGAAGCAACGAGGCAATCCCTTGCACGGTCTTTTTCATTTCTGCGGATACCCCTTTAAGTTTCAGGCTGCTGGAATACTGATTGCCGATTTTGACCGCAAGATCACGTTCATCCGGGTAATAGACCAAGGTTTCTTTCCAATCAATCGGAAAAGCTTCAAATTGTTCATTGATGTAGGCTTCTCCCGGTTCACGCGCACCTTCGATCCATACTTTATGAAAGGCAGATAGTTCGGCAGGCGGCCGCTCCGTAAAAAAGCTTTCCAAGAGTCGAACGCTTCGGCGAACCGAGGTCTGCTCGCATCCCAATACAAGGAATCGCTGCTTCGCTTCCGGCAACTCGCTTAGCCGAAACGGATCATCCGTGTCATACAGAACAAAATCATAGTCCGCATGGGCAAAAGCTTGCTCGCCTCTTGCCGGAATCCAAACTTCAAATCCGTCATACTCCTGCGGTTGGCCCGGAACATCCAACGCCGGATACGAAAATTCGTAACTTCCAAGCGCCGTAGCATCGACAATCAACACGCGCAGGCCACTTTCGGCTAATATTTTGGCTGTATAAAACAGCAAGTCCGTTTTATCGCGATCACCGATAAAAATAGCTCGTTTCACCTGTTATCCTCCTCAATCGCCTACGCTAGCATCGGAGTTATCCGTGAAAACGGGCTCGCCTTCTGCCGCCTCAGCCTCTTGCGTCGTTCCGGTATCCACGCTTTGCTCTTGAATCAGCGAGTTATTTTGCGTACCGGGATTAATCGTGCTCATATTTGCTTTACCGTTCAGATATTTCTGAATATCTTCCGGTGTCAGCAGATCCAATCCGCTTTCCAGCTTCTCGCGCATCCGGCGTTCCAGCTCGGTCTTCGCACGTTCGACGATATTCGGATCGCTTTCAATCAGATCCAGAACACTTGTATTTGCCGGATAGGTAATAGTTGCGGCTTGTTGAAGCCCCGGCTCAACATAGGTCACCGCGTAGATCGAAGCATCGTTCAGATAAGCATCCACAATAGCCGACGATATCGTCAGAATCTCGCGTTCGTTCATCTGCACCCAAATTGTTCCGGAAGCCAGATCCTCGGTACGCTTTTTGGACAATACGATGAAGTCTTCGCCTGTCGGGAATTTTACGCGAACATCGACGAACTCTCCGGCTTGCAGACGGCTCGGCAGCTCGATCAAACGAAACTCTTGGTTACGCAGATCTTTGGGCGTCACTTCGCCTTCGTACAGCATCGACTCGCTGACAGGCGTGTTTTTGGAAAGCGAAACTTTCGCATAACGCCCTATCGCATCTTCCCGGGCGGGCATATCTTCCGGAACTGTCGTTTTAACGACTTCAATCCGGACTAGATCATCCTCCCCGATTGCTTCGCCGGCTTGGATATTACGCGTCAGCGCAAAGACCGGAATGCGCTGTGCATCCATCTCCGCAATCTGCTGTTCATACCCGCTCCGATCAGCCTCGTAATTTTTTTCGATATGGCGTATATAAGGAATGCCCGCCGCAGCGCAGATCAATAACGCTGCCGCTGCTCCCGCCCCCGCAGTCAGCAAGCGCTGACGCTGGCGAAACCTGATTCTTGACATGATTGTTCTCCCTTCATTTCCGTTTATGCCGGTGTTGCTTTTGCAGCTTCAGCTTCGTTTTTCCGCTCTAGCGGAAAACCAGTTTCAAAATGGATCGGCGCCCCTTTCGTGTATAAAGCGAACCGAGGATCGGCTCAAAAGCGTCGCGCAGGTTTCCGTCGAACGGATTCGATAGCGGAGGCAGCGAATAGATTCTTTTGTGACCGAGTCTTCGGCGCATTTCCCGTACGGCCTCCTCAGCAGCAAACGGAAGCACATACGTCCACTTAGGCCTTGCGCGCAGTGTTTCCCGATGAGCAAAAGCGACTAAATCTCCGCTGCGCCATTCGCTTGCGGAACCGACAATCACCGGAGCGTCCGCCCGCAAAAACTCTTCAAAATCACGAGCATCACTGCAAGTTCCAAGATCCAGGACCACGTATCGGTATCCTCTGCTGAAAATATCGGTCAAACGCCCCCGTTCTGCCGAAGGCCAGTAATCGACCCCCCGAATACTGAACATCCGTCGCCCTCTGAGCGGCTCGCCTTCCCATTCCATCGCAATGCGTTCAAAAGCCCCAGACGTTCTGCCCAACTCGACGAGCGCGGTTCGTCCTCCCTCGCGAGCAAGCGTATGCGCAGCAGCAACCGCTATATGCGTGGCTCCGCAACCCTGGAAATTGCCGAGTACCGCAATCGTGGACGTGCCTCCAACACCTGAGGTCAACGGAGCTTCGCCTTCGACAGGTTCAGGCTGAATGATTCGCTTGATATCGCGGATATGCGGATAGCGTTCTTCACGCCGGTAACTCAGCATCCGACGAATCGCAGGCACCAGTGCCGAAGGAAGATCAGGTCGCAGCGCGCGCTGCGCCTCCGGTGTCCATTCGCTAAACCGACCAGCCGTGGAGAGGTACAACAGCATCGCCCCCAACGCATACTGATCGCTGGACGGATCGCTTTGCCCTTCATACTGCTCAGGTGCGGCAAATCCGATCGTTCCGAGCTTCACCGTATCGGCGTTTTTGTCCGGGTTGGCACTTCGCGCAATTCCAAAATCGATCAAACGAATCGTTCCGTCTTCACCGATCATCACGTTACCCGGCTTCAAATCGCGAAAGACGATCGGCGGACTTTGCGTATGCAGATACTCCAACGTTTCGCAAATTCGCAATGTCAGCTCCAAGATGAACGGAATGTCCAGCACACCCCCGGCTCTGCTCGCATAATCGCTCAAATTCGAACCTTCGATGTACTCCATGACCAGAAACACTCGACCTTCGGCATCCGGCGAAAAAAAATCAGCGACCTGAGGCAAACTGCGATGACGCAGCCTGGTCAGCATCTTCGCTTCGTTTTCGATCCTTTCATAATCCGCCGTATCGGCCATCGTCTCCTTAACGGCCCACCACTTGCCCGGAAGCTTGGCGTCGGAGGCCAGATAGACCCGACCCATTCCGCCGCTCCCGAGTACGCGTTCCACCCGGTATCGATCTCCTATTACGGCTCCTCGCTCCAATTTTGGCGGGTAAGGCATGAATTCACCCCTTTTCGGACAAAAAAAGAAAGCACCCCTCGCAAACCAGGTCCTAAGACCGGATTCGTGAGGGATGCTTTCCCTTTCCGTGCATATGATTTTGAAGTCATTATAAGCCTATTGCTTGCTAAGTGTAAAGACCTATTTATTAATATTTAATCATGTAAAGCGTAATTTCTTCGCGATTATGGAACAGTTGCTTCGCACGTTGGACCTGCAAACGCGAGTTTTCGAAGGATGCGATGACCTCTTTGATCAGCGCCATAGGCTTTTTGTGCATAAGCTTGATCGTGACGATAGCCGTACCGCCCGGACTTAATCCATGAAGCAGACCCGACACCAATTGAACCATTAACTTGGGACTCCAACTCATGTCGCATACCAGCAAATCAAACTCGTTATCTTTGAATTTGACTTCGCTTGCGTTTTTACGGATATAGGTCAGGTTCGGCGATTTGAGCAACGACGGATGCAGTTTCGCCGGGTCGATCGCGGTTACCTTCAATCCGCGTTCAAGCAGCAGCGACGTCCATCCGCCGGGAGCCGCACCGATATCCACCGCGCTCCGATAAGCTGAGAGATCCAGCCCGAATTCTCGTTCGGCTTCAAGCAGTTTGAACTTGGCGCGGGACAGTTGTCCTTCTTCGCGACGGAAACGAACCGCTCCTCCGCTCCAGTCCGACAAATTGTCCTCCGGACGCGAAATTCCCGCGTAAATTGCCGAATCCGTCAAATATACCGAGGCAATCCAATCGGCGCTTGCCGTCACGAATTCCGCTTCGGATGCACGAAGCAATTCTTCCAGCCATTCCTTCAACTGCGACGAACTTTCCTCGCCTGCATCAGCGCTTTTTCTCACCTGAAGCGCAACTTTGACGCCTGCTCCCATCACCTTGCTCGACAAAATAAACGAGGCGGCTTCAGCGAGTAATTCTCCGGCATTTTCACCTTCGCGTTCGAATTGAACAGGTTGAATATGACGCAGGAAAATAGGACGACTATCCGAAATTTGTTGTATCGCGTTCTGCTCGGATACGTTCAATTTAACCAAAAGAACTTCACGATCGCTCAATACGCTGCTTTTTACCGAGCCGAAAAGTCGACGAAGCTCTTCCTGTGCATAAGCCGCAAAGTCACGGTTTGCCGTGCAAATGAACAAACTTTCTCCTTGCTCCGGCTCCTGAACTTCTTCTATGTTTTGATTTTCTTGTTCCAACTCGTGCTCACTCAAAATACATTAACCTCCACAAAATCCGCGTATCATATAGGTTTCAACGATACGCGGATTCTCTCTTGTTCGTTATCGTCTTTTTGGTTCGGACCACATGCCGCGCTTCTGCTCTTGTCCGATAAACTCCAGCAAATAAGGCACGGAGTGCATGGCATAAATCGTACGCGGTTCGCCGGGAACGGCCGGATCGAAGATACTGAGCGAGGGCGTGCTGCTAATCCGATAGTTGCGAATAAACTCGGGCGCGAAATTCAGGTCAAGCGCATAAATATCGATTTCCCGGTCCATTTGTTCAATCACGTCCAACATTCTTCGCGCCGCTTTACAGGTTCCGCAAAAAGGCGTATGTCCGAATACGATAACCCGGCGGTCTCTCGCTTCGATCCAGCCTGCCAGTTCGCGTTCAGTCGATTCTCTCATCGGGATTCTTCATTAGCGACTTTTCTGCGGACTTCTTCAGGCATGGAGCCTTTGTGCAAAATCACGTCGTCAGGTTTACCCGCATATAGAGTCTGATACATACTCCGCCGACCGTATTCGCTTGAAGTATGCAAATAAATTTCGCGCGGGAACGTTCCATTCGCCACAATTCGCGCCGCGACTTCGCTGCCGCTCAATTCTCCAGGGCCCATTTCGTGATCCAACGATAAAATGTCCACGTCGCACGCTTTTAGCATTTCCAGGCATTCTTCACCCGTACGCGCCAATGCGAAGCCTTCCGGACAAGGACGCCAGTCGTCCATATACAGATGGATTTTAGGTTTGTTTTCGGTATTCGTCACGTTCTCGCTCCTTCCCGAACGATTCCCCCTATCACGAAAATACGGGAGTTTGCTCGTATTGGCATTGCGGGCAATAGTAAGCTTTTTTACCCGATACATCCATCTTTTCGACTTTCGCTCCGCCTTCGGTGCATGGCTGGCCCTCACGTTCGTAAACGCGGCATTGTGCCAAGTATCCGCCCGTTATCGTATCCTTAGCGCTGAGCGGCGTTTGAATGCAGCCTCCCGCATCGATTGCGGCACTCAGTACGCTTTCCAAAGCTTCGTACAGACGAGCTGCACTCTCCCCGTTAAGTTCCTGTACTTTAACCGAAGGCAGCAGTCCCGCAGCAAAGGCGATCTCATCCGCGTAACGAGGGCCGATTCCGGCTGCCAACTTTTGACCGGTCAACAGGCTGCGGAGCGCTCCGCGACGCTTTTTAAGCTGAGCGACGAACGATTCCGCGGTAAGTTGACGGGAAAACGGATCAGGACCCAGCGTCTTCACCACATCGTCCAACCCGCGTACGGTCATCAGGCGCAATATGCTTGCTTTTCCTGCTACATACAGCGTGCGCTCCCCGAATCCGATCTCCGCTTGAACGACGAACGGCGGTTTTTCATCACCTTCTCCGCAATACAGGGCACCGTCTTTCGCCAAAGCAATCAACAGGCGGTGACCGTTATCGAGGTGGAAAATCAGAAAAGTTCCGCGACGCTCAAGGAAAAGCAAGCTTCTTCCTTCTAAAGCTCCGGCAAATTCCTCAGGTGTAACATCGGTGCTGCGCTCATTGGCCAGATAAACTCGATCAATCGGACGATCAAGGATCCACTGGCCTAGTTGTCTGCGATAATGTTCGATTTCAGGCAGTTCAGTCATCAATCATCGTTCCTTTCTTTTTTAGCTTAACGTTAATACCCATTCCCTTACTTCATGCAAATTGCTCTTGACGAGATCAGGCTCCGCGTCAGCAAGACCTTTGTGGCGCTCCAGATTATGCGGAGTGGTGACGCCCTCATCCGTAAGCAGCAACAGAGAACGACAGCCTGCTTGAGCACCGGCCTTGATATCGGTCATCATGTTGTCGCCAATAATCGTGACCTGCGAAGATCGAGCGCCGAGCCGATTAAAAGCAAAGTTCATTAAAATCGATGAAGGCTTGCCGATCACGACAGGTTGAACTCCGGTCATGGATTGGAGAGCCGCTCCCAACGTACCCGCCCCGGGCATCAGTCCTCCCTCGGAAGGAAGCAGCAGGTCGGGATTCGTTAATACGAACTCTGCGCCAGCCAAAATCAAACGTCCGGCCTGTGCCAATTTTTCATAGGAAAACTCTCGGTCAATCCCCTGCAGGACATAGTCGGGATGACCGTTTTCGCCGGAAAACTCTTTCAGTCCAGCCGCAGATACCGCACCGCGCAACCCGGCTTCCCCGAATATAGCTACAGAAGCCCCCGGCTTACGACCCGCCATATAGGCAGCAGCTGCCATAGAAGAGGTGCAGACCTGTTCAGGCCGCGCAGGAATACCCATTTTGTTCAACCTCAGCGCGACCGTTTCCGGCGCAGCCGAAGAATTGTTGGTTAGAAAAAGAAACGGAATATGACGATCATTCAATGTTGCAATGAGTTCGTCCGCTCCAGGTACCATTCGCTCGCCATGATACAAGGTTCCGTCCAAATCGATCAAGATACAGCTTTGCGTCATATCGCTTCATTCCTTTTCTCATTCTACGCCTTTCGCAGCACGGATCGGATAAGATTGGTGTTCGATCGCAAGCCGCGTATGAGGAAATACGGCTTGCGCTTCTTCTAACAGCGGCTGAAGTTGTTCCAAATCCTTATAACGCGAACTAAAATGGGTCAGAATCAACTCGCCCACTCCCGCTTGCCGTGCAGCTTCCGCAGCCTGAACCGCGGTACTGTGATAATACTTATATGCCAGATCGGCAAATTCGTCAGTGAATGTCGCTTCGTGAACCAACAGATCCGCTCCCGATGCTAACGGATGGATACCCGGAGTCGGACGCGTATCGCCAAGAATCGTGACAATTCGGCCGCGCTTCGGAGGTCCGAGCACCTGTGCGGGTTCAATAGTGCGTCCGTTCACCGTAATGCATTCTCCATTCTTAAGCTTACCGTATTCCGGCCCCGGACGCACGCCCCATTCCTGCAGAAGTTCCATATTTAAGCTGCCCGGACGATCCTTTTCGGTCACACGATAGCCATAGCTCTCGATTCGATGCTCCAAAGCTTCGGCTTCAACCTTGATCTGATCGTCTTCGAACACCAATCCGCCTGAATGTTCCACGATCTCCAACCCGAAGTCGATCCGGCTTTGCGTAGCTCGCAGCGTGGCTTCCAAGAAATCTCTCAGCCCTTGCGGGCCGTATACGGTCAGTGGCGGAGAACCTTCATGCGAAGCCCGGCTGGATAACAGGCCCGGCAGTCCAAAGACATGATCGCCATGCATATGCGTGATAAAAATTTTTTCCAATTTGCCGAGTTTAAGCGGCGAATGCAAAATCTGATGCTGAGTCGCTTCGCCGCAATCGAACAGCCAGGAACAACGCCGTTCCTCCAACATGCGGAGCGCGACGGACGTAACATTGCGCTGCGTGGTCGGCAAGCCCGCATTGGTGCCGAGAAAATAAAGTTCCACAGCCGCACTCCTCCTTCTTTTGACGCCGTCTTGCACGCCGTAAATGCTAATTCAATACCCGAATCCGGATTCGGATAATCGGATTCGTTCGTTTTCCCCGTTAAAATGATGAAGCGAAAAAAAGCCCGCCCGCCGCAGCGGGCGGACGGAATACCGGTTCGCCGATTTCTCAGGAATTGTGGATTCCCGCCAGTGGAAGCAGATCGCGCAAAGAGTCGATTTGATGCACGGGTACAATACCGGAATGCGGCGGACGGCCTACACGGTTAATCCAGACAGAAGGAATTCCTGTATCGAGTGCCCCGCGAATATCCGTGCTTTGCTTATCGCCAACCATCAAAGCTTCTTCCGGCGCAACGCCCAACAATCCAAGCGCATGACGGAAGATCGAGGTATCCGGTTTGCCTTTTCCGAACGTTCCCGAAATCACGATATGATCAAAATAAGGCACCAACTGCGGTACGCCGTCCAACTTTTCTTGTTGCAGCGATGGACAGCCGTTCGTCAACATAAGCAGTTTGACATTCCCCTTGAGCTGATCAAGTACGGAATAGGTCTCTTCATAGACGTGCGGACGCTTGCGACGCTCCGCAGCAAATAATGCGGACAATTCCAGGGCCAGCGCTTCATCCTCGACGCCGAGATCAGCCAGGCCCAGACGCCATGCTTCTTTCCGATAAATCGGAGCAATCTCTTGCAATTTACGGAATTCCGGCTGTTCGCCTTTGTCAAAATTCGCCCACAGGCCTTCGAACGGGCTGATGCCGATCATCTGGGTGAACGGATAGGTTTCGTAAGTTGCATACAGATCGCGAGCACGGTCGCGCACTGCCGCTTCAAGCGCTTCGGCATTGATTCCCGTACGACGCGCCGCTTCTTCCGAAGCGACTTCAAAAGCTTCTTTTACGCTGCGCTCATCCCAGAGCAAGGTATCATCCAGATCAAAAATTACCGCTTTTACCGTCGTTTCCACCGTCATTTCGTAGTCCCCTCACTCTTCCGTTATAATCGCCGACACGCGTAACCCTACGTGGGCTGAAGATAAGTTATTGCTTTTTTTCAACCGGAATCTGATGCTGCTCCGCAAATTCGGTCACGCGCTGAGCGATCTCTTCCGTTTTGAACATCTTCAGGAAACGGGAGAAGATCCAATTGGCGCTTTTTCCTTTTGTCTCGATCGTAACATAGCCTTTTTCGATTCGGAATTTGGCAATATCGCCCGCCAGAAGCGTACGTTCACGGTTAAAGCGAATCGTCGATACCCGGTCTTTGCCCACGCGCAAAAACGGACGGCGCAAGAACATGATCACCGCCAAGATGACATACATGACGATGATGAACCAATACGATGCGCCGGAAGCTTCTTCCACGCCCGACATTTGCGCTCCCACCGTAATGACGGTCAGGAAAATGGCGATAATCATCAGAAACGTCGGGAACATGTAATTCCTGCCTTTGAACGTGTCGTAGGCTTGATTCACGGTTCCTGCGGCACCGATTCGTTCCTGGCCTGTTTTTTGCCTCAAAGTGTTCGTTTTCTGCTGATTTTTACGGACCTGTCTCTCCCATGAACGGGACATTTCTTTTCCCCCTTAGCGATCTATCACTCTGCTTATGAAGCTTTATACAAAAAAAGCTCGCCGGAACGCGGCACTCCCTGTCCGCGAACCGGCGAGCCATTTCCGTTTCGATGAAGCGCTTGCCTTGAACAATAAAAATTAATGCAGCTTGCCGCCGTTCTTCGGTTCTTCATCAACCCATTCGATCGAATCCAGCTCTTGACGGAAATTGCGCCGTACGTTGCCGAGATAGATTTCACGAAGTTTTGCACGCTCTTCCAGCTCTTCTTCGCTCAGTCCTTCGGCTTTATGTTTACGGGCCAGCTCATTGATCCGGCCTACCAAAGTATCGATATCCACTATACACCCTCCTTGTAACCATACTTCTTTATACTTTCACATGAAAAAAAGAGCTTGTCAAGGCGATTGCCCTGCAAGCTCTTTTCTCGATTTCCGACGTATGGCTTACGAGTTCGCGCCCGTCACAGCCTCGCTGCCTTACGTTTTAAAAATTAGGCAAAATCAATTCTTCGCCGGCATAAATCTCACTGCTGTTCAGCTCGTTCTTCTGCTTGATCCCCGAGATGAAAATCCGAGTATCCGCGCCTTCCGGTTTATTGTTTTCGGCAATGGACCAGAGCGTATCGCCGGGCGATACCACGACCGTGCGTACTTCCGCCGGAGGCGTGTTGCTCTGAAGAGCATGCACCACTCCTGTTCCTGCGAATAAGCCGATCAATACAAACAACAGCAAACGAACTCTAGCCGCGCCAGTTTTGCTCCAGCGGTACTTTGGCATACCGATGCTATGTAAAAGAGAAGGAATAGATGAAAAGATTCGATGAATGCGCCCTTCATTGTTGCTTCCCACGGTGTCATAGATACTTTTATAAGTTGTGTACTTTGGCATTTTCAACACTCTCCCAAACGTTTGTTCTGCCCTCTGCGAACAATATAGCACGAACATACGTTCAGATCAATAGGTTTTGGAACGTTTGTTCGCGAAAATTTGTTCGCATCTTCGCAGAACTTACGTTTGTGCGAACGGAAGTTCTATGATATAATCGTCCCATATCGCATTCGAAATTTATGATTCTTTTTGGGATGCTTTTGCAAGATAATGAATAATTAAATGATTAATGAATGGGGTTGATACGAATGTCGAAGATTTCCGTACGCCAACAGGCTATTCTGGAATTTATCCGTACTGAGGTCAAATCCAAGGGATATCCGCCGTCCGTTCGCGAAATCGGCGAAGCGGTAGGTTTAGCTTCCAGTTCCACCGTTCACGGACATCTGGATCGCTTGGAGAAAAAAGGGTTGATTCGCCGCGACCCGACAAAACCACGCGCGATCGAATTGCTTGGCATGGATGAGTCGGAGAGCAGCAACTTGTTCGCATCGACAATCCGCCGCGTTCCGGTCGTGGGTAAAGTTACTGCCGGCGTGCCGATTACGGCAACCGAGAATATTGAGGATTACTTCCCTCTTCCGCAGACGATGGTCGGCGAAGATCAAGTGTTCATGCTCTCCGTCATTGGAGACAGCATGATTGAAGCAGGCATTAACAGCGGGGATTACGTCGTAGTTCGCCAACAACAGACGGCCAACAATGGCGATATCGTTGTAGCCATGACCGAGGAAGACGAAGCCACAGTGAAGACGTTTTACAAGGAAAAGGATCATATTCGCCTTCAGCCGGAAAACCCAACGTATGAGCCGCTTCGTTTGACTCACGTTACGATTCTCGGTAAGGTCGTAGGTTTGTTCCGTAATTTTCATTGAAGGACGGACGCATGATTGAATTTCAACAACGTCCCAATTAAAAAAACTCCCCGGATAACGGAGGAGTTTTTTTGTGCAGTATAAGTTATGCCCTAGTCTGCGGTTCGGTGTCGTCTCGATGATGGTTCCGGCACGTTCGGGCGGTGCTTAATTCGAAGCGCTCTCTCTTCTTGCGTAGATGAATAGGGCGAGCCCGGAATGATTTCGCCTGCTTCGCGATTAGGTAGCCACGAAAACACGGCTTTCAGCTTATAAGCTTTACGCAATACGGAAATATGCGTTAATGAAGACTTGTCCGGCCAACGGATATATCCGCTCTGCTCCAGGTTAATCAGCGTGATCGTCACATCCCGGAATGCGCCTCCGCTGCGACGCATAAGTCCGGCCATCGATAGTAAACGAAAAGCGAGCCAACGATGACGACGCAAAATTCCCAAAATCCTTCGCTCCAAGCGATTCATCTTCACAAACACACCCTCTCGTTCGGAACGTATGTTTGTATTATAAGCGAACATCAGTTCTTTTTCCAGCCTATTTTTGGATTTTCGGATAAACGTTCAGCGCATCCTGGATATGATAAGGTTTACTCCAAGGACTGCCGTCCGCATCAGCGGTTACCAGCATGTACTCCTTACCGTCTTTGACAGCGATCGAAGCCAAACAGAGACCCGCGGCGCGTGTATATCCGGTCTTTCCGCCAAGGATCTGTCCGCCTTTGAATTGCAGGGTCGGAGCGCTTTCCGATAGCGTGCTATGCACTGTCATTCCTTGTGGATGAGTGTTCGTCGGCGACATCGAATATTTATGCGTCGTGACCAATTTGCGGAAAGTCGAATTTTTAAGCGCGGCTTTCATCAGGATCGACATATCTTTGACCGTAGTGTAGTGATTGGCGTTATGCAGACCCGTGACATTCGTAAAATTCGTATGCTTCATGCCTAGCTGCTTGGCTTTCCGATTCATCTTTTTCACGAAATCCGCTTCCGATCCGGAAACCGCGTACGCCAGTCCAACAGATGCGTCCGCTCCCGAAGGCAGCATCGAACCGTATAGCAGGTCAATCGCTTTGACTTTTTCGCCCCGCTTAAACCCTGCCATCGACGCCCCTTGCTTCTCCAGGCTTGCAAACATCCCGGCCGGCAGTGTCGTCTTCCGTTGAAGGTCCGGCAGATTTTCCAACGCCACGAGCGCCGTCATCATTTTGGTCATCGAAGCCGGATATACTTTTTGATTGATATTTTTCTTCATCAGCACCCGACCGTCACTCATTCGGATCAAAATAGCATTGGAGCTATAGAGTCCTGAAGCCAATTTGGAAGACGCGGACGACAAAAGCGTTGATTCGTAACTAGCCGTCTGAGCGGCAAGCGTTTAGGCAGGCAAAATACTTCCCGAAACGGCTATAGCCGATGTCATCACGATCGCTGCCGCAGTTTTCCAAAACTTGCGTGCATAGGCCTCGTTTTTTGCTGTCCTTCTTGATTTCACTCTTATGTCTCTCCTTCTATGTTCAGATTTCCCGTAAATAAACCTCATGAATCTGATGATCGCGTCCTTTTCTCAAGATCAGATCAGCCCGTTGACGCGTCGGTAAAATGTTTTCGTTCAAATTCAGCAGATTGATGTTCTCCCAGATCTGCGAAGCACGCTCGACCGCCTCCTGGTTACTCAGATCCGCATAACGATGGAAGTAAGACAACGGTTCGCGGAAGGCCGTCTGTTGCAGGAGAAGGAAACGATCGATATACCAACTGCGAATATCTTCGGCGTCAGCGTCGATGTACAGCGAAAAGTCGAAGTAATCGCTCACGAACACCGGTTGTCTTTTGCTGACTTGAAGTACGTTAATCCCTTCTACGATCAAAATATCCGGATTATCGATCACTTCGAACCGGTCCGGCAGCACGTCATAGGTGATATGCGAATACAGCGGGGCTTGAACATTGCGCTCACCGTCTCTTACTTTACTCAAGAAATCGATCAACTGCTTGGTATCGTAGCTTTCCGGGAATCCTTTTCGAGCCATAAGCCCCTTCTTTTCCAATACGCGGGTAGGGTATAGGAAACCGTCCGTCGTCACCAGGTCCACCTTCGGGTGATGCTCCCAGCGGGACAAAAGGGTCTTCAGCAAGCGCGCCACCGTACTTTTACCTACGGCCACGCTTCCGGCAATCCCGATAATAAAAGGCTTGTTTACCGGTTCACAACCCAAAAACGCACTGGTAACCTCTCGCAAATACTGGGCCGCCCTGACCTTCAAGTTAATCAGACGGGTCAATGGAATATAGATATCCTCTGCTTCACGCAGCGAAATTTTGTCGTTCAGACCTTTGATTCTCTCCAACTCTTCCTCGGACAACAACAGTGGCGTTCGACTCCGCAATGCTGCCCATCTGGCTCGATCGAATTCTTTGAAATTTCCATACGCATTCATCTTCAACCGATCCCTCACTCTGACATAGTACCTTCAGTCTAGCAAATTACATCCGTTTTGAACACGCATTTGACTTTGTTTTGAAAAAAGGCGCAACCTTTGATCGTTTCCTCCACAGTAAACGTTTTTAAAACAAAAACAGCTTCCGGCCTTGGGGCTCGGAGGCTGTTGGTCTAACTGGAAACTTTGAATACATGCTTGTGCCGCGGATAGCTGACGCCTTTGATCCATACGCTGAAATCGGTATACTGCTGCACGGTACCGCCTTCGTCCACTTCCGACTCGTCGATCGCGTCAATCACGAAGATCGGCACTTGCATCAGGGCGGCCGCGAAAAATTCTTCGTTGCTGATTAGTTCTCTGTACGTTTTCATAATAAAATCTCCTTGGCTTGTAAAAATCGGTTCCCGACTTAGAAAGCAGGAACCGATTCTCATTGTAACCAGAACGCCGGCGCTTGTAAATGATACGGCTGGAATTCGGTTTATTCGGGCTGTACTCGTTAATTTCAAAAGGAAGAATATTATTGAAAATAACCGAATAGGCGCTTTTTACAAACGTTCACTTAACTCTAATTGATGATCAATCTCTCTTTCTATTTCGTTATAAACTTGCAGACCTGTTTTCTGCCACACAATCGAATCCTGTCTTAAAAAACTAAGAACACGTTCACCGCTTTGATTGAATTGAGTCAAAAAGCTGCTATCCAATTTCAAATGAACGACTTCATTCAAAATTTCGACGTATTCATTGCAGATATCCTGCTGATCAAGAGTTTGATTAGCATCCAAACCAACCCATTCATATGCACCGTTCTCTACAATTTTCGACGACCCTTCAATATAAGTCATTGAAGAATTCCTCATAAAAATTTTGATCTGAATTAAAATCGAACGTAATTTTTTCTTCAATATCGTTTTTGCTTCCAACTTATTTCTTCCCCCTACTACTCTTGTTGAATAAAAATACTCTATAATTTTAAAGTTTGAAGCAATTATATTGTATCAAGAGAATAAGTTAGGGTACAACAGGAAAATTCATAATTTATTTCAATCTGTTTACTTCGTAGTCGGGGGTGGTATGTATACCTTTCAACTACATTTTCAGGAGGAAAACATTATTTTCATAAGCTTGGTTCAAGCTATAGAGCTTAGCAGCGAAGTTCGACTGCATGTGATAAGCGGCGAATTTTACGAGGGGATTTGTAACAATCACCCTAAAGACGACTTACTTTTCGATATTCATAGCGATCAGCGAATCGTGACATTGCCTCGTTGGACCATTAAACGAATCTGGCATGCTGTATAAATAAAAAAACGCCTGCCCAAGGCAAATCTGACGGTATATCCCCTCAAGTCAAACAGTGAAAAGAAGCTCATGATAAATGGGATCAACACTGGAGACCGGAGGGTTTTTTATTGCCCAAAAAGGACCAACCTTCAATCGATACAGTGCGAAAACAACAAGAAGCCGTTCCGAACCGGGCAACGACTATCGCAACACGTGTACCGAGTCCTTTTTCTCGTATGCAAAAGCTGAGCAGCTGTATGCGGAGAATCCCAAAACATTTGAAGAAGCCAAGTACCAAATTACGATCGGGACGGGTATGCGCAAAGAATAGGCTGCTGCACTCAAATAGCATGATATTGATTGGAGCAAAGTTCAACTGCGTATTGATGAAACTTCGACTTTACGGCTCACTTTTTAAAGCGACTTCCTAAAAACTTTGTGGGCATTTTGTGGGCACGCAGGCAACTGAACGTGTTTTTGAGAGAGTGCCCATAAAAACAAAAACCCTTAGCGCTTAGAGCGCCAAGGGTTTGAAGTCCTAGTAAAGCGTCATGTACTGATCGCGTTCCCATTGGTGGACTTGAGTTCTATACATATCCCACTCAATTTCTTTCAACTCGTAGAAGTGCGTCAGAGCGTGTTCGCCCATCGCTTGTACCACGACTTCGTCGCGGATCAGTTCGTTGAGTGCTTCTTTCAGATCGGCCGGAAGGCTTGGAATGCCTTCTTCGATCCGCTCTTCTTCGGACATCACGTAGATGTTGCGGTCGATCGGAGCCGGGAGCTTGAGCTCTCTTTTGATCCCGTCGAGACCGGATTTCAACATCACCGCGAGTGCCAGATAAGGGTTCGCTGCCGGGTCCGGGTTACGAACTTCGATCCGGGTGCTCAGGCCGCGCGACGCCGGAATACGGATCATCGGGCTGCGATTGCTTGCGGACCATGCCACATAACAAGGAGCTTCGTAACCAGGCACAAGACGCTTGTACGAGTTTACGGTCGGGTTCGTCACCGCCGCAAATGCACGAGCATGTTTGAGGATGCCTGCCATATAATGACGGGCTGTCTCACTCAGACCGAGCGCATCGCTCTCATCGTAGAAGGCGTTCTCGTTACCGCGGAACAGCGATTGGTGACAGTGCATGCCGGAACCGTTCATGCCGAACAGCGGTTTCGGCATGAACGTCGCATGCAGACCGTGTTGGCGAGCGATCGTTTTGACCACCAGTTTGAACGTTTGGATCTGGTCGGCTGCTTTCATCGCATTTTCGTATTTGAAGTCGATCTCGTGTTGTCCCGGCGCTACTTCATGGTGGGACGCTTCGATTTCAAAACCCATTTCTTCAAGGGTAATGACGATCTCGCGGCGGCAGTTCTCGCCCAGATCGGTAGGCGCCAAGTCGAAGTATCCGCCTTGGTCGTTCAGTTCGTCGGTAGGATTGCCATTTTCGTCGGTACGGAACAAGAAGAATTCCGGTTCCGGCCCTACGTTCATTGCGCTGAAGCCCATTTCTTCCGCTTCTTCCAATGCACGACGCAGAACGGCACGAGGGTCGCCTGCGAACGGCTTGCCGTCCGGCATATAAATATCGCAGATCAGACGCGCAACGCGGTTTTCCGTCACCCAAGGGAAGATCACCCACGTGTCGAGGTCCGGGTACAGATACATATCGGATTCTTCGATCCGCACGTAGCCTTCGATGGAAGATCCGTCGAACATCATCTTATTGTCAAGCGCTTTAACCAACTGGCTGACCGGAATTTCAACGTTTTTGATCGATCCGAGCAAGTCGGTAAACTGAAGACGAATAAAACGAACGTTTTCTTCTTTGGCAATGCGCAAAATATCCTCTTTAGTGTAACTCAAGATACCCTCTCCTCTTCATGTCTTTTCTTCATCATCGAAGGTCGCTGTTACAACCTGATGAGCTGACCGTTTGTAATAATTCGCTGAGACAAAGAAAATCCCTGCCTTGTTTCGAAAAGAATGTATTCTTACTTTCTATTAAAGAATCGGGAAAGTTCGCCTTGAATCAGCGAGACTTGACCCGGCTTCTTACCGGAAACCAATTGCTGCTTAAGCATGCGGTGAAGCTGCGAGTCGGAAAGCTCCTTACGCTTCTCTTCGGTCGCGGCGTTAAGAACCGTCGCTTCTTCGGACTCTTTAGTGACCGGGTTCATCACTTGCTTAATGCCGGCAATGTTAACGCCTTTCTCGATCAGTGCTTTGATTTCCAACAGTCGTTCTACATCGTTAAAAGAAAACAAACGCTGATTTCCCGAAGTACGCGCCGGAACAATCAAACTATGCTGCTCATAATAGCGGATCTGCCGTGCAGACAAATCAGTCAGTTTCATTACGATGCCTATAGGGAATAAGGCCATATTTCTGCGAATGTCGTCGCCCATGGATTCATCAACCTTCCAGTGTACTATTCTGGGTTCCATCCCGAAATCCGCCTTAATCCCGGATGCCTGGGCGCGTAGCACCCTGTCATTCAGTGTTGTCGTTCGGGGATGAAACCTTATTCTCTCTCTTATTGTACATATCCTGATAGGAAGCGTCAATGATGTGTTAGATTAACTCACAGTAAATTGCGATCAAAAAGTGTCTGTAACGCATTAAGTACTCCATATTTCACATGCGAATACGTTAGCCCGCCTTGCAAATATCCGATGTAAGGCTCGCGAATCGGCGCATCCGCCGACAATTCCAAACTTCCGCCTTGAATAAAAGTTCCCGCCGCCATGATAACCGGATTCTCGTAACCCGGCATATCCCAAGGTTCCGGTACCACGTGACTATCGACCGCAGCGGCCAACTGCACGCCTTGCACGAAGGCGATCAACTGCTCCGCGCGCTCGAACACGATCGCTTGAATCAGGTCTGTCCGCGGCGCGTTCCAGGCCGGACTGCTTGCGAACCCCGCCAAATCAAACATGGCAGCCGCGAAAATACTTCCTTTTACCGCTTGTCCGACAATTGTCGGTGCCATGTAAAGGCCTTGATAGATTCCTCTCGTTGTTCCCAGCATAGCCCCTACTTCAGCCCCGATGCCCGGAGCGGTCAAACGATAAGCCGCGAGTTCAACCAGGTCTTTGCGTCCGCAAATATATCCTCCGGTTTCCGCCAAGCCTCCGCCCGGATTTTTGATCAAAGAACCTGCCATAAGATCTGCGCCAACCTCGGTCGGCTCGATTTTTTCCGTAAATTCGCCATAGCAGTTGTCTACGAACACTATCGCATTCGGAGCCAATTCCTTAACGCGACGCGTCATGGCTCCGATCTCTTCCACCGTAAAAGGAGAACGCCAAGAATAACCGCGCGAGCGCTGAATGCCGATCACGCGAGTATTAGGCGTTATTTGACGCTCGACCTCCATCCAATCAATGTCCCCATTCTCCAGTAATGCCGCTTCGCGATATCCAATGCCAAAGTCAGCCAGCGAACCCGTGCCGTCGCCTTTTTTGCCGATTACCTTATGCAGCGTATCGTACGGAGTTCCCGTGATGTACAAGAGCTCGTCGCCCGGACGAAGCACGCCGAATAACGCGGTAGAAATGGTATGCGTTCCCGAGGCGAAATGAGGGCGTACGAGCGCAGCCTCCGCTCCGAATACTTTGGCATACAGTTCATCCAATACTTCGCGCCCGCGATCATTATAGGCATAGCCCGTCGAAGGATTAAAATGATAATCGCTGACTTTGCATTCCCGGAAAGCTTCGATCACCTTCCACTGATTATGTTCGACAATATCGTCTACGACATCAAAAAGAGGGCGTACCCGCCGTTCCGCTTCTTCTTTCCATTGTTCGATCCGTGTATCAAATGTTTTCATTGCGTCTCAATCCGTCCTTCATATCCGATTCAAATTTGCTGGTTCTCAAGTTAGCTGCCTGCAACATTCTTTTAACCTCGCGTGTCAGACCTGAGTCTAACACTTCACAGAATTAACGCGTCACACCCATGTAACGTTTTAATTGCGGTAAAAGGCGAAACTCATACAGAGGGCGAACCCGCTTACCGTCAATAGGACGGCTGTGCAAAGTTCGCCTCGGCATCACTTTATAGCGCTCAGACTTTATACTCTTCCAGTAGATACGCGTACTTCTCTGCTTCTCCCTTGTGCAAGCGCACCTCATAAACGATATGTTCTTCATCAAAATCCTGCGAGATTACTTCTCCGATTTTGTACAATTGAGAAGCCAGATCGCCGCGAGCAGCCGGAACGCGATAAGTGACGGTTCCGCCGGTCAGTTCCTCTTGAAGACGGTTCAACAGCTTTTCCAAGTCTTTCTCGTCGTAGGCGCTAAGGCGCAGATTCCAATCGTCTTCCGGCAAAAGTTCCAATTGTTCCGGCGTGCAGAGATCCTTTTTGTTGTAAATCTGAATCTGAGGCTTATCGACCGCTCCCAGTTCTTGCAGCAGCTGATCGACGACCTTCATCTGATCTTTCAACATCGCCGAGGAAGCGTCTACAACATGCAGCACAAGATTGGCTTCGTTGACTTCTTCGAGCGTCGCTCGGAATGCGGCAATCAGATGGTGAGGCAGATTCTGAATAAAACCAACGGTATCCGTCAAAACGATCTCTCTGCCGCCAGGCAGTTCCAACGTTCTCGACGTCGGATCAAGCGTGGCAAAAAGCTGATTCTGCACGTAAACGTCGGCGTTCGTCAACTGGCGCAGCAGCGTCGATTTGCCTGCATTCGTGTACCCGACCAAAGCTACCTGAACCGTTCCGCTCTTTATGCGACGCTGACGCTGCTGGGCACGATGTTTCTCGACTTCCGCGATTTGGCGCTTCAATTCGTCGATTCGCCCGCGAATATGACGACGGTCCGTCTCCAGCTTGCTTTCGCCCGGACCACGCGAGCCGATTCCGCCCCCAAGTCGGGAAAGATTGCGTCCTTGTCCCGCCAATCGCGGCAGGAGATAGCTCAATTGTGCCAATTCGACTTGAATGATGCCTTCGCGCGTCTTGGCACGTTGCGCGAAAATATCGAGAATCAACTGTGTGCGGTCGATAATTTTAAGATCCAGCTCTTCTTCCAAATTTCGCACCTGCGCACCGGAAAGCTCCTGGTCGAAGATGGCCGTATTGGCGCCCAACTCATCCGCGATCAATTTCAGCTCCTGAACTTTACCTTTGCCGATGAACCATCTCGTATCTTTCTTTTCCCGGTTCTGCGACATGCTGCTGAGCACTTCAACGCCTGCCGTGTCAGCCAAAGCGACAAGCTCCTCCAACGAGTAAACCGGATCAATGCCGGAACGCTTCACATCATCCGTTACCAGACTTACTAGAATCGCCCTTGAGCTTTCCTCTGGAGTTGTATCGTAAGTTGTACTTTGCATGCTTTTGTTCTCCTTCTATCCGTATGGGGCTTTGTTTAAAAACCCGGCATCCCATTATCCCCGATTATTTGCCGTCTGGCAATCGGGACTTGTCAAACAGCCATTTGGTAAACGCCAGCATTTCGCGCCCGCGCGTTTGCCAAACGTTCAATGCTTCGGTGTCGGCCAGCACGAATTGCGGATCATCATAATGCAAAAACTCCGCAATATCCCGTGACCGCGCACCATGAAACCGATGCGTTACGATCGATGCGGTATGCACGCCTTGCTGCTCCATGATGCGGCGGCTCAACAACAGGTTTTCGTATGTGCTTGTCGCCTCGTTTTCGAGCCAGATATCCGCCTTCGGCACACCGCGTTCGATCAGATATTCAGCCATGCCTTCTGCTTCAGTCAGTCTCATTTCAGGACTATCCAAACCTCCGCTGACGATCAGTTTCGGATATGCGCCGCTTTTGTATCCTTCATAAGCGGCATCCAATCTCTCCTTCAATGCGGGGCTCGGCTTGTTATCCCACAGCCGGGCGCCGAGCACGATCGCGACATCCGTAGAATGTTCCGACGACAAGGACATGCCTTGACCGATTCGAACCTGCATATACAACGTCCACAGCGCGAATAGCAGGAACCCTGATAATAAAACGATTCCTACGCGCTTCTTCCAACGCCTGCCGCGTCTCGACTTTCGTTCCGGAATATGCACCGGTCCAGCAGATCGAAACGCAGTCGTACGTTCTCTTTTTGCCACTTTCCAAATTCCCCTTTCCTTTGAATGAAGGCTAAAACTACACCTTCAAAGCGGAAGCCGGGAACAGTCGTCTGCGATGCTCGATCGAAAGTCTGAAGTAAGGAAAGGCGTGAGCATCGATCATTCGCAGCAAACCGTGTGCCGTTTTGGTAGCCAATGCGTAATCTGCTTCCGTAATCACTCCGCGCCGCAATGCGTCATCCAATTCGTCTTCGTCAAGCAAAAATACAGTTCCGTCCCCTAATACCACAATATCCAGGTACAGGTCGTCGAACCAGGGAACTCCTTGATCCGTTACGCCCTGCGATTTGCAGATATCAATGTACCATTCTACCACTTCCCTTTTTTCGTTGAACATCGTCGTTACGATGAAGTGGGCGTCCTTGGGAAAATACTGCAGCCAAGAATAGCCCTTGTCAGCCACGCAAAACGTAAGTCCCCCATACGTTTTCATTAGCGGTTCCTTCAATTTGAGCATGTTGTACAAGGTTACGTAGCCCGTAAAGCGGCGGCTGTCGATATACCGGCACAAGAATCTCCGGTCGGTTACGCGCCGCCAGTTGGCTCTGTCAGCAAATTTACGTTTCATAGGGAACCGACCCTTTCTCTATTCCATTTGCATCAAGCTTATCACATTCTCTGGTCACTTCACAAAAGAAGTGACTTGCTCATGTCTTTGTATTACCCGTTTTAAGCAAAAATGTACAAAAAAAGCTCCGGAAAGCCGTTTCCGGCTTCCAGAGCTTTCTTGATTTGGTTTTCATTCGCTGACGAAGACGTATGCAGGGAATGAAATTAAGGCTGGGTCGTTGCCTCGTCTTGCGTCTCGGTCGTACCCTCAACCGTGCCAGGATCGGTGTTTTGAGCATTAGGGTCAACAGCAGGATCGGTTGGCGTGTCCGGCTGCGACTGATCGGCAGGCGCATCAGGAATTACGGTACCTGGAACAACATTCTCCTCGCCGCCGGAATCTCCTTCGGTTGGCGGAATGTTCGTTCCCGGGTCGGTATTTTCCGTCCCTCCGTTGTTTCCGTTACTGTTTCCATTACCGTTCCCATTGCCGTTGTTGCCTGAGTTTCCGTTGCCGTTATCGCCCGAATTCCCATTGTTTTCGCCCTCATCCGTCTCCGGAGGCGCCACAGGCACTTCACCTTGATCGATTTCCGGATCAGTTTCTGTCTCATCCGGCGGAATCGTATCGTCCGGAAGATCCTCTTCGGGATTATCTTCGGCCGGAACGGTCAACGTAACCGTGTTTGAAGCTGCCGACTCGACGATAGGCTCCTCGCCTGCCCGATATGCGGTAACGGCATAACTGTAGGTGAGTCCCGGAAGCGCACCGGTATCGGACGAGGAAGCCGACATCAAGCCGTCCGTCAGCAATGAAGGCTGAGTTTCGGATGACTCCTGCCGATACAAACGGTAACGAATGTTTTCGCCGCCTACCGGCTGCCAGGAAAGCATGATTGTTTGGTTAGCCACGTCGTAAGAGGCTACCAGCCCCGACGGCGAAGCGGCAGGTTCAACCGTCTCCGGCTGCTGCGGTTCCGGTGTCTCTACCGTCTCCTGAGCAGGCGCATCCGGCGCTTTGAAATCATTCACAGGCATGCCTTCCATGGCTTGTTTCATGATTCGCGCGAACATGGAAGCCGCCAATCCGCTGCTGTTTTTGAGCATATGCTGCGCATCCGGTTTGTCATAGCCCATCCAGACGGCGCCTGTCCATTCCGGCGTATAACCGACGAACCATACGTCACGGTTGGCACTGTTACCCTCGATACCGCTTTGAGTCGTTCCCGTTTTACCCGCAAGCGGACGACCGATATCGGCTTTGCGGCCGGTACCGTCGGTAATCGTGCTGCGCATCATGTCGGTCATTTCGTAAGCCGTTTGAGCGCTCATGACTTGTTTGGAATTGTCGATTCGACTATAAATCTCGATTTCGTTCGAATCCCGAATCGATTTGATCGCATAAGCTTCCATGTATTTGCCTCCGTTGGCAAACGAGTTATAAGCCTGAGCCATCTCCAACGTATTCGTGCCTTTGCTTAGACCGCCGAGCGCTATACTCAGGTTATGGTCATTTTCGGTCAACGGAATGCCTAAAGACTCTGCGAATTGATAACCCGTCTCCACGCCGATCTGACTAAGCAGCCAAACTGCCGGAATATTGATCGACTCGGCAAGGGCGTCTTTCATCGATACCGATTGACTATAGCCGTGCAAGTTTCGAGGACTATAATTGCCAAAGCTTTGCTGTTCATTGTTCAGTGGCGTGTCCACAGTAAATCCGTTCTCCAGCGCGGGTGCATAGGATGCGATCGGCTTGAACGCCGAACCCGGCTGTCTACGGCTGTTGACCGCGCGGTTGAAGTCGCCTTTATGATAATTACGGGCACCCAGTATGGCAACGATGCTGCCGTTCTGGTTGTTCGTGATCGTCATGGACGCCTGTACGGGCTGATCGTCAGGACTTTGCTCGAACATCGCGTCGTCCTTGAATGCTTCCTCAAGGCTCTGCTGCGCTTTTGCGTCCATCGTCGTGTAAATCTTGTATCCGCCGCGGTTCAGATCGTCTTCGGTCAATGCCGTCGTATCTTCCGCTTCCTGAAGGACATAATCGATAAAGGCTTGATAATGCGTTTCCTTCGTCTCCGGCGGCGTATACGCATAATCGACCGCTGCCGCCTTATCTTTTTCCGCTTCCGTAATGTAACCTTGCTCATACATCAGCTGAAGCACGACTGCGCGGCGTTCTTTGGACTTGTCGGGATTGGCAATCGGGTTGTAACGCGTCGGTGCCTTCGGCATCGCCGCCAAGGTCGCCATTTCCCATAATTCGAGTTTATTCAGGTCGCTTTTGCCGAAGTAACGCTCGGATGCCGCTTTGATGCCGTAATACTGACCGCCGAACGAAATCCGGTTCAGATACATCGCCAAGATCTCAGGCTTCGAATACTGACGCTCCAGCGCCAATGCGATCGACACTTCCGTCGCTTTTCGGAAGAATGTTTTATCCGCCGACAAGAAGATGTTTTTCGCTAACTGCTGGGTAATCGTACTGCCGCCTTCAACTGCGGAACGTGCAATGATGTCTCGTACTGCCGCACGGCCGATCGATCGGAGATCGACGCCCGAGTGCTCGAAGAAACGCTTATCCTCCGTCGCGACAAAAGCATCCTGAAGCAACTCCGGGATATCCTGCGATTCGACTTCCTCGCCTCGCTGGATTTTGATTTCTCCGATCTGAACTCCCGTACGGTCGTAAATAACTGTCGGCGCTTTAATTTCGATCTTGTCTTTATTCTCTGCCAGTATTTTCTCTCCGCTCACCGTAATGAACAGATAACCGCCCAGCGCACAAAACACGGCAAAAGCAGCCGTGAAAAACAACGTCCAAAATACGCGTTTCCCCGTTATTTTTTTCTTTTTCTTCGGGGAGGTTTTCTTCTTGGCGGTCGTCGGAGGTTTCTTCCCTCCGCCGTTACCTCCGCTTCCGCTGCCTCCGGTCGTCCGGTTGGAGCGGCTCAATTGTGGGTTAGGCATGATGTGTTGTGACACCCCTTTTGCTTTCTTTGCGCATGCAGACCGTCTGCGTACGCGCCCTAACGAAAAGAACAACCTGTGAAGGTTGCTCCCGTTCGCAGCTATGGACTTAGACGTTAGGATACAGGAAAAGTTTCAAAATTGCCGTTACAGGTTTGTCATTCGTTCGTCACTTTTGATCAAAAGCTGCCCCGGATTACTCTCCGGACGTGGTCTCTTGCTGAGTCAGGGATACGTTGCGCTGCGGCATGAACGTGGAAATGGCATGCTTGTACACCATTTGCTGACGTCCGTCGCTGTCGATCACGATCGTAAAGTTGTCGAATGCCTTGATCGTGCCCCGAATTTGAAAACCGTTGGTCAAGTAGACCGTGGCCGGGATATTCTCTTTGCGCAGTTGGTTCAGGAACGTGTCTTGAATATTAATGGATTTGTTCATAACCGGTACCCCCAATTGTCATTTTACTGTCATTTTCTTTCAAAATTCGGAGCTGAACCTTCCCGTAATTATACCATGAATCTTCTCGTAATTTGCAGAAAAGTTTTCCGGTTCGGAAACGTCCATCCATTGGATGTCGTGCATATGACGGAACCAAGAGAGCTGCCTTTTAGCGAAATGCCGAGTATCCCGCTTCAGTAAATACACAGCTTCTTCAAGCGTCGCCGATCCGTCCAGATAAGGCCAGATCTCTTTATAACCCAGTCCTTGCATGGAAACCATGTCCCGCGTGTACCCGAGCGATCGGAGCTTCTGAACCTCTTCGATCAATCCTTGTTCCATCATTTGGTCGATCCGCTCTTCAATACGGTTATATAGCATTTGGCGGTCCATTGTCAAACCGATCAAACATAGGTCGTAAGGCGTGGTCTTTTTCTGTCTGGCCAACTGCTCGGACAAGGTTTCTCCGGTCAGCTTGTAAATCTCCAGCGCCCGAATGACGCGACGCGTATCATTGGGATGCAATCTTTGTGCGGATTCCGGATCAATATCCCGCAATTTGTCATGGAGCGCTTGTGTTCCGTGCGTTTCGGCAAACAAAGCTTGTTCCGTTCGGAAGGCTTCGTCTGCCCCGCTGTCTGCGAATTCGTAGCGATAACATAAGGATTCAACGTACAGACCCGTTCCTCCGACGATAAAAGGAAGATTTCCGCGCGCTGCGATTTCCGGGATCAGCGTATCGCAGCGTTCCTGGAATTCGGATACGGAAAACGGTTCATCCGGCTCATGGATATCGATCAGATGATGCGGTACACCTTCCATTTCGGTCTTTGAAATTTTTGCCGTGCCGATATCCATACCCCGATACACCTGCATGGAATCGCCCGAAATGATCTCACAAGAGAAAGCTTTGGCTAACTCGATGCTGAGCTTGGTCTTTCCCACGGCTGTCGGTCCGATCAAAACAAGCAATTTGGGCTTATCAGTCAACTGTAATCACTCCATACGTAATTTTGGCATGGACGCGACCATCTGACGTGAAGCCGAGACGCTCCATTTCTCCGCTACCTTTTTTCTCTTTTAAAACGACGGTCTTGCGTGCTACGCGAACCGCTTCCCGAATCGACTCTTCACTGAGCGCCCGATCATCCGCAAATGCACGCAGCGGCGAAATCGCGGAAGAGTCGTAGACGGGTTTGCGGAACATCGGATCGAAATACACCACGTCAAAACTATTATCCGGCAACGACTTCAAATAGTGCAGATGATCCGTGTTGACGACTTCGACGCGCCGCATCGCTTCTACGACCGACGGCTTCTCCACTTCGTAGCTGGCAAGTCCCTCGCGAAGCAAAACGGACAGTTCTGCCGAAGCTTCCAGACAGCGAACCAATCCTGTAGGCCCGACTTGGACGGCAAATACGAGCGAGTCGGTGCCCAAGCCTGCCGTGCAGTCGAGAACCGCATCTCCGGCTTCTGCTCGCGCAGCGTCGATCATCGGATCGGGTTCGCCTCTTAATAGCCGCTTCGCACGGACATAACCCATGCTTGGATGATATTCGAGCACAGGCTGATCTTCGCGGAAAAGACGGGCTTTGCCTTGCGTCACGATCAATACCGCATCCGCGTTGTATTTCGAAAATAAATTAGGAATCGAGGTTCGGCCTCTCGGCACGATCGGGATTCCCTGTTGTTCGGCAATTCCTGTCGCTCGCTGAAGTTCAGCTTCAGCGGGTTGAATGCCGGTTGTTACGATCATCATGAAAGGTGTTCTCCTTGCGTTAAGATACGAATTCGATGAAGCAGGACGTTTACCCGGTTGAATGAAATACTCGCGGGATCGGGTCGCCGATTCGATGAAGCGGGACCTTCCCCAGTTGATTAGGACGCTTGCGGGTTATTTTCGAAGCCGGTTAAAGCGTCCGGCTTCGAAAATCGGATTATGGTCGCTTTGGGATTGGGGGAAGGTCTTACATAACCCGTTTAAACAATTTCTCCAAATCGTAAGAAGAGAATGACACGACAATCGGTCTGCCGTGAGGGCAGGTGTAAGGTTGTTTGCATCTGCCCAGGCGTTCGATTAAGGTCTGGGCTTGAACATCGCTTAAGCGTTGATTGGCTTTGATTGAAGCTTTGCAGGAACAGAGCGTAGACGCTTTTTCCCGCAATTTAGCCAAATCAATCGCTCGTTCGCTCAGCACCCATTCAGCCATTTCTTCAATAATCGAAGATTCGTCACCGGCGGGGAACCAATGCGGATAAGCGGTAACCCGGAACGTTTGACCGCCAAAAGGCTCCATGTACACGCCTGCCTGCTCGAACCAACCGAGCCGATCGCGGATCTTGGTGCTTTCGGCAGACGTGAATTCCAATGTAATCGGCAGCAAAAGCTCTTGCGAAGCTTCTTCCGGCTGGCCGAATTTTTCGTAATAATATTCATAATTAATCCGTTCATGGGCCGCATGCTGGTCGATCAGGTACAGACCTTGATCATTTTGCGCGATCAAGTATGTGCCGTGATGCTGTCCGATTAGCGTCATCTCCGGAAAAGTCGGACGTTTAGGCGCTTCTCCGCGGCTGTACAGCTCCGCTGCGCGAGCTAGCGCCGCATTATTTTGCGCAGGCTGAGCTGCTTGACGCGGATTCGAACCTCCAGATGAAGCGGAACGGCCAGTATAACCCAGTCCATGTCCAGGTTCGCGAACTTGTTGAGGACGAGAGTCCTGTGCACCGCCAATTGCCGGATAGGATATGGAAGCCTTCAGGGCTTCTGGCACCTTGTCTGCGCGTACGGATGTCCCCTTCGGTTGCGAAGCAGAGGAATCAGACGATTCTTTGTTCTTATCGGCAGATGCCGCAGCATTTTGTTGACCTGCCGCGTTGCCTTGGGATACCTGTTCGGAATGCGCGGCAGCCGATCGGGGTTCGCTTGTTGCGGAAGGCATATCCTTATCCTGCGGCAGTCCCGATGTCAGATCGCCCAGCAACCCCTCACGCTTGGGAAAATGAAACTGTTCTTGCACAATCGAGTTGTTTTTGCCGATCCGTTGGTTGACCGCCTTCGGAATCAGCACTTCATGCGACAGAACCGCGCGAATCTTTTCTTCCACAAAAGCAACCAGCTCCGCTTCCTTGCTGAAACGCACTTCCAGCTTTGCCGGGTGTACGTTTACGTCAACCAGCGACGGGTGCATGACCAAACGCAGCACGACAAGCGGGTGACGTCCAACCGGAAGCAGCGTGTGGTAGGCGCGCATAATCGCTTGGTTCAGCACATGACTACGAATGTATCGCCCATTTACAACCGTAGTTATGGCGCTGCGATTAGAACGTGTAAAGTCCGGCAAGCTGACAAAACCGGAAACGGCAAAGTCCAGACTTTCCCCTTCCAGTTCAATCATAGCTTTGGCGCTTGTGGTTCCGTATACGGCCGCGATGACTTGAAGCAGGTCGCCTCCGCCCAACGTTTGCAATAACGAGTTGCCGTTATGCCGAAGGGTAAAAGCCACCTCGGGATGAGATAACGCCATTCGGTACATGTAGTCGGAGATATGCCCAAGTTCAGTCTGGACCGTCTTCATGTATTTCAGACGCGCCGGTGTATTATAGAACAATTCCTTTACGCGAAAATCCGTTCCGCGTGAAGCCGGAGCGTCTTCGTTGCTTTTCAACGTACCGCCTTCAATGACAAGCCGCCGCCCCGCGCCGTCTTCCCCGCAAGCGGTCACCACTTCGACTTTGGAAACCGAGGCGATACTCGGCAGCGCTTCGCCCCGGAAGCCCAGACTCGTAATCTGAAACAAATCCCGGCCTCCCGAAATTTTGCTGGTTGCATGCCGATAAAAGGCTGTCTCGCAATCTTCCGGATCGATCCCGGAACCGTTATCCGTAACCCGAATCGAAGATAAACCACCCTCCTCGGTCCATACGTCGACTTTGGTCGCACCCGCATCAATCGCATTTTCAACCAATTCCTTCACGACCGAAGCAGGCCTTTCCACCACTTCGCCCGCCGCAATCTGGTTGGCAATATGTTCATCCAGCACTTTAATCTTGGCCATATCGTTTCTCCTTTCCCGAGCAGCATCGGAAATGCGCTGAATCTGATGACTTGCCTATAATCTCTGCGCCTCCAACTTCAATTCATTCAGAATTTGCATGGCTTGAAGCGGCGTCATGTTCATTACGTCAACATCGCGTACACGTTGAAGCATCTTCTTGACTTTCGGATCTTCTTTAGCCGGTACTGCATGAATCGACTTTGCAGGATGTTCCTCGTCTCCGAAAATGGATAACTGCACAACCTCGTCAGCATCGGTCGCCGCAGTATCCGTTTGCTTTTGTTCGGTTATGCGCGTCCCGTCCTGATCCGCAGGACTTGCCATCAATGATGTTTCTTCCCGGATAATATCCGGTTGTTTGCGATCTTCCTCAGGTACAGAGACCGAATTCGGGGCAACCGAAACACCTGTCGCCTGACCTGCCGCCACTTCAGCCGCAGCCTGTTCGAAACCTTGCAACAGCCCGTATGCCCGATCAATAATGCTGCCTGGCAATCCTGCCAGACGGGCACAATAGATCCCGTAACTCGTGCTGGCCGCTCCTGCAACCAGCTTACGCAAGAATGTGACCTTATCGCCGCTCTCGCGCACGGCCATGCAGTAGTTTTGCAGCCTCGGCAAGCTTTCCTCCAAGTGAGCCAACTCATGGAAATGGGTCGAAACCAATGCTTTGCATCCGATCGACTCATGCACGTGTTCGATGACCGCTTGGGCAATAGCCATCCCTTCGCTCGTCGAGGTGCCGCGGCCCAATTCGTCGATGATAATCAGACTGTCTTTGGTCGCTTGTTGGGTCATCACTTGAATGTCGGCCATTTCCACCATGAACGTACTTTGTCCGCCGACAAGGTCGTCCGCCGCGCCGATCCGGGTAAAAATGCGATCCAGCAGCGGTACGTTGGCTCGATCCGCCGGAACGAAGCAGCCGATCTGTGCCATGATGGAGATCAATGCGACTTGACGCATATACGTGCTTTTACCCGCCATGTTGGGTCCGGTAATGAGCATGATATTCGCACCTTGTTCCGCCAGATCAGTCGCATTGGCAACGAATGAGCCGCCTTCCATCACCGCTTCAACGACCGGATGGCGACCATTGTCTACGCTAAGATCGTAGCCGTCATGCAGCTGCGGTCGCACAAAAGATTTCTCCGCGCTAGCTTCCGCGAACGCCTGATAAACGTCGGTTTCAGCAACACGCTCCGCAAGCGCTTTGAGGCGCGGTATGCGTTCTGCCACCTGCTCGCGCAGTTCAAGAAACAATCCGTATTCCAAATCCGCCATTTTTTCTTCGGCTTCGAGAATCAATGATTCTTTTTCTTTCAGTTCAGGCGTGATGTAACGCTCCGCGTTCGACATCGTTTGTTTGCGCTCGTAACGCCCTTCCGGCAGTTGAGCCAGATTGGCACGCGTGACTTCAATATAATAGCCGAATACTTTGTTATACCCGACCTTCAATGAACGGATACCCGTGATACGGCGTTCTTCGGCTTCCAACTCGGCGATCCAGCGCTTCCCGTTCACGCTCGCTTCGCGCAATTGGTCCAAATGCTCATGGTAGCCTTTGCGAATCAAGCCGCCGTCTCGTACGGATACCGGAGGTTCATCGGTCACTGCCGCAGCGATCGCTTCTGCCAAATCCGCGCACTCGTCCATTCGTTTAGCCGTTGCCGCCAGGGTTTGCGAACCGGAATTCAAACAAACTGCCTTAAGTGCAGGAATTTGAATCAGCGAATCGCGCAGCGCGATCAGATCGCGTCCGTTGGCACTGCCGAAAGCAACGCGTCCCACCAGCCGTTCCAAATCGTAAATTTCCCGCAGCGCTTCTTGTACGTCGCCGCGCAAAATCAGATCGCGATGCAGATACTCCACGGCCTCCAACCGGTCTTCGATCGCGCTGCGTTGCAATAGCGGCTTGTCGATCCAACGACGCAGCGTACGCGCGCCCATCGAAGTTTTGGTACGGTCTAACAGCCAAAGCAGCGAACCTTTTTTCGAGCGTTCGCGTACGGTCTCGGTCAATTCCAGGTTACGGCGCGTAAACGGATCGAGGATCATATAGTGATTCGGCTCGTACACCGAAATTTTGGTCAGTTGTCCCAATGCTCTTTTTTGCGTTTCTGCTAGATAGGCAAAAAGACGCGCCACGCAAATACGACGCTCTTCGTCCAATCTTGCCCAAGACGCTTCGCCGAACTGCTCGCGCGCGCCGTCTTCCTTCCCCTTTTCCCAAGGCGTGCAGACCAATCGGCGTTCCAAAGGCGCGATCTGGCTCTCCAACAGCTGCAGCAACTGCGCATCCCCGATCGCTTCGACGGGCTGATAAACACCGACTTCACCCTTGAGCCATTCCTCGCTCTCCGGCGCGGATGTCACATGCAGGTCTCCGGTTGAAAGGTCGCAAGCGGCGATCGCCATCATTCCATGGGAACGGGTCACGCAGACCAGATAGTTATTGGACTTTTCCCCAAGCGCTCGGCTCTCCATCAATGTCCCCGGCGTCACGACGCGAACGATCTCGCGGCGCATCATTCCTTTGGATTCGCCGGGCGTCTCGACTTGTTCGCAGATCGCGACTTTATATCCTTTTTCAATCAGACGCTGAACGTAACCTTCGGCCGCATGGTAAGGAACGCCGCACATCGGAGCTTTCTCTTCCAATCCCGCGTTGCGTCCGGTCAGCGTAATCTCCAATTCGCGCGAGGCGGTAATCGCATCGTCGAAAAAAATTTCGTAAAAGTCACCAAGACGGAAAAAGAGGATCGCGTCCTTTGCTTCTTCCTTGATCTTGACGTACTGCTGCATCATCGGCGTTAAAGTGGCCATGATTCCCCTCCATTTACCTGCTTCTTCTCTTCTTGATTATAGCAGACTTTTTCTAAAAAGCGCGATAACACGAACGTGTGTTCATATTTATTTCGAAAAAAGCTTTTTCGGAAGATCCTGTTTGTTGGAAAAGCTGGGCGCTGCGGGAGAAATTCTTTAGCGTATGCTTTCGATGTGCCTTTCTTCGAAATGCTTTAGCTCCTACACTGAATTTCTCCCTCCGCTGGCTTCGCTTACTCTAACTACCTTTTCAAAATACAACTTTTTCATTAGGCGCTTGGTTATGATAGGCTTCAAGTGCTTGAAAATCAAATTTACGTTATACAATAAGACTGTAATAATGAACAAGCCCACTTAAATAAAAAATGTTACAATCATTCACCGCTCCAGATCATTCCCGACTTTTACGCAGGAAATACAAGAACGATAAAAGACTGCAACACTTTTACTCATAAAAAGAGATTACTTTTAAAAGTTATGAACTTCAAACCCATTTGCCCATGCAATTCAAAGCAAGATTTCAAATCCTCTTTTCCTTCCTACACCAACCTGGCCAGGAGGGCGGAGGGGTGTTCGTGCAGGAGCGTAGCGTTCGCCTTTGAAATTTGGAAACGCCCTTATTATGATCCAATCCAGTTTCCCGATTTCAACACGCGACCGAAACGAATACCCCGCAGCCCTCTCTCCGCCAATCCTAGCCAGCCCCCTCACGTGATATGCGGAGCCTTATCCTTTTTCGACAACCCCAGATATCGATTCAACTCGCGGCATAATTGCAGGATCGCGGAGCGGACTTCGAATTCTTCGCGGGTTTCCGGAAGGCTCATTTCTTTGAATTGTTCTTCCAGTTCTTTCAGCATTTCCGCCGCATTTCCGGTATAATGCTCGCTTTTGACGTCGCGCTCCAACCGATCGAACAGCTCTGCCGTGAGTTCGGCTTGGGAAATCTGCCGATAGACTTGCGACACGAGCTGGGCCATCGTTTGGATCGAATCGAGCTGCTGCTTGCGCATCACGAAATACACGCCCCAGAATTCATCGGACTTCAACACTTGATTTTCCCGCGAGCGTCTTGCCAGTTCAAGGCCTTCGGCTACTTTTTTATCCGCTTCGATCAGCTCTTTTCCGTCCCAGACATAATCGGGATTGCGAAGCGTCTTGGCGAACTGGGCAAAAATACGCGAAAAGCATTCGTCCGCTTCACTGCGGATTTTGGACAGTTTCTCTTCCGGGTTAGGCATGTAGATCAAGTTGACCAGCATCGCCGAGCCCAATCCGATCACCAGCAGCTGCAGCTCTGTCCAGAGCACCGGCCATGTAATCTCGCCTGCGTTAAATACATGGAACACCACGACTGCATTGGTCACGATTCCTCCCTTGAACGTCGCTTTGACAATCACGGGGAACGCAATCAGGATATACAGCGGAATCACCCAATAATGAAAACCAAGCGTACCGAACAACACGCAAGCGACGATCAGACCGACGATCGAGGCGAAAAAGCGGTCCACGACCGTTTTGACGCTGCGCTTGATTGTGGTGTCCAGCCCCAAAATAGCCAGCAGCCCCGCCGACGTGGCCGATGGAATACCGACAAAATGGGCTATCATGATCGAAGCGAAAGCCGCCAACGCCGTTTTGATGACGCGAAAACCAAACATACGTGCCACCGAATCCTTTCTCCGTTTTTCAGAAATATTCTCTTTACTTTCAAAACTTCCATGTTCCTTACATTTCTCTTCGGAGACAAAAATCCCGCCGTCCTTTTCGGGAATCGGCAGGATTGGTTTGGATTTTCGAGCAAAGATGATGTTACAGCTTCAGATTATACAGGCTTGTGTACTTCTGTTCCAGATAGTCTGCCAGATAATCCGGATTCAATTCTTCGCCGGTGACATCGAAAATGATTTCGGAAGGCTTTTTCGATTTGCCGAAGCGGTAGACTTTCTCCGTAAGCCATTCTTTGATCGGCAGCAGGTTGCCTTGTTCGATCAGCTCGTCGAAATTCGTCAGCTCTTTGCGCAGCGTATGCATCATTTGCGCCGCGTACATATTGCCGAGCGAATACGAAGCGAAGTAGCCGAACGCACCGCCTGACCAGTGAACGTCCTGCAGCACGCCTTCGGAGTTATTCGGAGGCGTAATGCCCAGGTAACTCTCATATTTGGCATTCCAAACTTCAGGCAGCTTTTTCACGTCGAGGTCTTCATTAAAGAGCATCTTCTCGATTTCATAGCGAATGATGATGTGCAGGTTATAGGTCAGTTCGTCGGCTTCGATTCGAATCAACGAATTTTCCACGCGGTTGGCCGCGAAGTGGAATTTTTCCGGCGTAACGCCTGTCAGTTGATCCGGGAACTGCTTTTGCAATTCGCCGAAGTAACGCTGCCAGAACGGCAAACTGCGGCCAATCATATTTTCCCAGAAACGCGATTGCGATTCATGGATGCCCATCGAAGTGCCTTGAGCCAGCGGCGTTCCGGTGAGTTTCGGATCGACATTTTGCTCGTACAGCGCGTGTCCGCCTTCGTGCAGCGAGCTGAACGCCGCGCTCAGTACGTCATGCTCGTGATAATTCGTTGTAATGCGCACGTCGCCCGGATTCAGTCCCGTCGCGAACGGATGCACCGTCTCGTCCAAGCGTCCGGCGTCGAAGTCGTAACCCATTTCTTTCAAAATGAAATGGCTGAACGCTTTTTGGCCTTCTTTCGGATAAGCTTCGTCGAGGAACGGCAGTTCCGCCACAATCTCCGAAGCCGCAATTGCCTCAGCCAGAGGAACCAGACGCTTTTTCAAGCGATCGAACACGTCATCGAGACGCTCGACGGTCATATCGGGTTCATACATATCGAGCAGCGTGTCGTACGGCGTATCCTTCGCTCCCCAGTAGCCGATAAATTTGCGCAGCGTGCCCACGATTTCCGTCAGATAAGGCTCAAACGACTCGAAGTCTCCGCTTTCTTTGGCCCCTTCCCATTTCGTTTCCGATTTGGAGGTCAGGATCGTATACGCTTTGAACTCGCTTTCGGGAATTTTGCGATTTTGGTCGTAGCTTTTTTTGACCGTTTCCACCAGTCTGCGATCGATATCGTCCAATTGCGACGCGTTCGCTTCCTGCCTAAACAGATCCAGATATGTACCCATTTCATCCGATGTTTCGAGCTTAAAAGCTTCCGTAGACAGCAAACCGATCGTTTCCGCCCGCGTTTCCGCGCCTTTGCGCGGGGCACCGGTGCGAAGATCCCAATACATCAGGCCTACCGCTTCATTGTAGCTTCCGATCTTGGCCACCAATTCGCGAAATCCGTTCCATTGTTCCTGTAGTTGTTGTTCCATTCGGAAAGTTCACCTCGTTTGTTTGATCGTACAGCAAAAATGGTAAAAATTATTGTTCACCTCTTGATCATACGTTTTGAGAGGTCTATAATCAATATCAACAAAAGGTTTTGCAAAATATAATTTTTAAAAAGGAGTCCTTCATCATGTCGATGTCTCTTACTATGAAAGTTTCCCCGGAAGCGCAAATCTTGCTTGAACAAGCGTTCGGCGGCCGTCCCGGATATCTTCGCGTCGCTTACGACAACGAAGGTTGCGGATGCTCGCTTAGCGGCGCGATTGCCCTCTGGCTCGTCGATGAGCAAAAAGCATCGGATTTGACGATCGCTTCCGATAGCGGCATTTCGTTCATTATCGATAAAAACGACGCCGTTTATCTGGATCAAAACCTCTCGATCACGATCAGCGGCTTCGATAAATCGTCCGTGCGCCTTGCCAGCGACGGCCAATCTTACGGCTCCAGTATCCGAGTCGAAGATCGCCGCGCAGCTTCCGAAGTTCGCGCCTGAACCGCTTTCGCCTAATTTCGGCAAAATTCGTGCTTGAAATTCCCCTATAGTGTTATGTAAAATTCGGGATAACGCTCCAGGGCGAAAAAGGAGGAAGCAGCTTTGACTCAGATTACGGATATTTTGGACCATAATAAAGCGTTCGTCGAAAACAAGGAATACGAAACATTCATCAGCGGTAAGTTTCCTGAAAAAAAAGTCGTCGTGCTCACCTGTATGGATACTCGGCTGACCGAGCTGCTGCCGCGGGCCATGAACCTTCGCAATGGAGATGCCAAAATTTTGAAAACGGCGGGTGCCGTAATCTCCTCACCGTTCGGCAGTATTATGCGCAGTATTCTGGTCGCGCTTTATGAACTGCAAGCCGAAGAAGTAATCGTTGTCGGTCATCATGAATGCGGGATGGCTTCGCTGAATGCGGAACATATCATGGGCAAAATGCGCGAACGCGGCGTTTCGGACGAGGTGCTCGCCACGCTCGATCACTCCGGCGTACAGCTTGGGCAATGGTTCAAAGGCGTGGAAAACGAGACACAAGGCGTCATGCACAGCGTTAACATGATTGTCAATCACCCGTTGATGCCTGCGGGCGTACCCGTGCATGGCATGTTGATCGATCCGAAGACAGGTGCGTTGGAAGTCATTTGCGACGGTTATGAACGTAACGGCGACGCTGCGAAGTAACGAAAATTCTGCGTGATCGATCCGTAATGATGTGTTCGTAATGAATTATGAAAAAAGTTTAATATTGCGGCGCGGTTCCTTTTCGGGACTGCGCTTTTTCGTTATCGGCAGGCTATTTAGCCCCTTGCAGGCATCCGAGTTGGTTGCCCCGGCATCTTTTTATGTTGTACACTTTGGACAGAGGTCGTGCACCGTCCCGCGGCGGAGCGCCCTGAATATGGAGAACGGGTGATTTCATGAATATACTTTCTTACGGCCTGCTTGCTCTGGTTTCACGCAAAGAAGCTTCAGGCTATGATTTGATGCTCAAGATCCAGCCATTCTGGCAAGCCAAGCACAGCCAGATCTATCCTCTTCTCGGCAGTATGGAGGAAAAAGGATTGCTTAGCGCCATATGGATTCAGCAAGCAGACAAACCGGATAAAAAGCTGTATTCCATCACGCCCGAAGGCACATTGAAATTACACGAGTGGCTGCTGGAAGAGACGGCGGCCCCGGTCATGCGCGATGAGTTCAATCTGAAATGCTTCTGCATCCACTTGGCGGAACCTTCCGAGGTTCGTCGCATGTTTGCGGATCGTCGTGCTTACCACGTCGACCGAATCAAGTATTATAAAGACATTCAAGACAATATTCCCAAAGAACACCGCAATCCGGGCCACATCGGCTTTGAAGATTACATTCTGCTGCAAAAAGCCGTTCTGCGCACCAAAGCCAGCGTGGACTGGATCGATTGGGTCGAGCAAGAGTACGGACAATGGACGGTCGAAGCCTGATCAGCCGCTTTATTTAAAACTTTTCTAAAATAATCGTTAAAAATTGAAACGTTCTCGAAATTCCTCCGTATAAGGTCAGGGAAGGGCGAAGTTTAAGCTTTGTCCCTTATCCACAAACCTTATTACAGGAGGAATTTCATTTATTATGAGTCGATCCAAAAAATTCTTTTCCATCATGCTGTCTTTCCTGATCATCTTCGGCGCTTCGGCGATCGTGCCGGATCAAGCGGACGCGCGCCGCGGCGGTGGCGGCTTCAGCTCCGGTCCGAGATCTTACCAAAGCACGCCGAACAAATCGCAAAATACCGACAGTGTCAATTCGGGCACGCGCTCGAATTCCAATACGCAATCCAATAACAGCAGCTTGAACCGCAACAATACCAATAACCGCGGCGGCTTCGGCGGCGCCATGTTCCGAGGCATTTTGTTCGGCGGCATCGCCGGTCTCCTGTTCGGCAGCCTGTTCGCCAATATGGGAGCTTTCGGCGGAATCCTGGGCCTGTTGGTCAACGTGCTTGCCCTGTACATGTTGTTCGTCATCGTCCGCGCCGTTTACCGCAGCGTCAAAGAAAACCGTCGCCGCTCGCGCGAACGCGAAGGACGTTACTAAGCCATGCAGCTTACGATGGATGAAATTATCAATGCGGTCTGTCTGAATATCGCGGAACGCCGGGTGATCAAGCCTACGGAAGTTACGGTTGAGATGTTGTGGGATGAAGATTTGGGCTATAGCGCGCATATTACGGTGCAAGGGCGCGACTGGTACATCAACGAAGGCTCCCTGATCGAAGCCATCACCCAATATCTGGACCGGGAATACGGGATTCGTGCTTTTCAAGATCAGATTACATTGGATTTGACTGATGAAATTATCGCGCATATTGCGGTGTAGGCATGTTTCGCCTGAAGGTCCTGTTCGTTGATCAGCGGGCGGAGAGCTGCGGGAGAAATTCGTTCAATCCGCTGTCTCACGCAGAAAGCTTTCAGCTTTCCGCGTTCAAAGGCGTATTTCACTGAATTTCTCCCTCCGCCTGACGCTCGGCTCAGATTCAAACCTTATTTGAAACATTAAGCCTGATCTTTTATAGATCGGGCTTTTTTATGTACAAAATATTTGGAAATGAGATTTAGATTCGGCAGCGCAACGCTTTTTTCTTCATGCTGCTTATTCTCCGTTATCAAAGAAATTTCAATCCTATAGTCATCGGCAGGAACGAATCGAATCCGCTGGCCGCTTTTTCCGGAAAGTTCGATTTCCAGAATTCCCTCTTGTTCGATCTGACGGCATTCTTCGAAAATGGTCTTGACTACCTCCATGTCGCGACTGCTCCATAGAGTGAACACTTTAAAACCGCGCGTGCCTTTTCCCCATTTCGGTTCGTGCGGTAATCCTCTATCTCGAATGGATTGAATTCAGGTCGTATCGCTTTGCGCATCCGCGTCTACGTCGACTACAAGATGATCAATTTTCATTACAGTTTCTCCTTTATGCCTTCCGGCTTCTTTTTAAAATCTTCGTCTCATGTTAAAGTTAACTTTAACGAAATGGGGTGCAAATCATGTTCACTATCAAAGAAGTGCAAGAAAAATTCGGCCTGCCGGCTTCGACTTTGCGGTTTTACGAAAAAGAAGGCATCCTTCCGCCGATCGGGCGGGATAGCGGCGGACGCCGGCTATACAGCGAACCCGAGCTGGAATGGCTGCAGTTGGTGGTCGCGCTGCGCGATACTGGTATGACGATGGACCATATCAAAAACTACGTCGAATTGGTCAAACAAGGCGATGAAACACTGCATCAACGGCGACAGATCCTGCTGGAACACAAACAGGACGTCGAACGCAAAATGAACCAGACGCTCGAACACTTGGAGAAAATCAATCGAAAGATGGCCGTATACGATCTGCTTGCGCATGGAAAAAAAGATTTTTTGATCTGATTCCGCTTGACTTAAACTTCGCTTTAATTTGTATGCTGATGGTATACCTTTAAAAGGAGTGAAGTCGTTTGTCGCAGAAAAAAGTATGGTTCATTACCGGTTGCTCCACAGGGTTCGGCCGAGAGCTGGCAAATAAACTGATCCAACAGCAATATCCCGTGGTGATTACCGCGCGCAATCCCGAATCGCTGTCGGAACTTGCTCAAGGTCGCGAAGACCAAGTGCTTGCGCTCAAACTGGACGTAACGGACAAGCAGCAGATCCAAAAAGCCGTATCCGCCGCTCAAGAAAAGTTCGGACGTATCGACGTACTGGTGAATAATGCCGGAATCGGCTACTTTGCTTCCGTCGAAGAAAGCGTGGAAGAAGAAACGCGCAACATGTTCGAAATCAATTTCTGGGGACTGATGCATGCGACGAACGCGGTACTGCCTTTGATGCGCAAGCAGAAATCCGGTCATATCATCAATTTCTCTTCGATCGGCGGATTGACTTCGTTCCCTACGCTCGGTTACTATCATGCGACCAAATACGCGGTAGAAGGCGTGTCCGAAAGCTTGGCGCAAGAAGTTGCCGAAAGCGGAATCCGTGTCTCGATCATTGAGCCGAGCGGATTCCGTACCGATTGGGGCGGTCGCTCTTCGGTCAAAACGCAAACCTCGATCCCCGAATATGAAAACACGGTCGGACGCATGCTGAGCGGCATCGGTCAAAGCGCCGGCCAAGAAGCGGGAGATCCGGCAAAAGCCGCCGAAGCCCTTATTCATATTGCCGAACTGGATACGCCTCCTTTGCGCCTGCTGCTCGGGAAAGCCGCTTATCAAGCCGCAACCTACAAGTTCACGAACTTGTTGAGCTCGATCGAGGAATGGAAAGAAACGACGATCAATGCAGACTTCCCGCAGCAATCTTGATTCTTGTTGATCATTTTTAACATAAACGATCAAAAACCGCTTTTCCGATTTGTCGGAAGGCGGTTTTTGCGATGATCGCGTCGGCCCGAGCTACTTACGATCGACGTCAATCGGGCAGCCTGCATCCGTAAACAGACGTTCTTTTAACCTCGCTGCCAAATCGTCGTCCGTCAGCGGTTCCCGGTGCGTATTTTCCAAATAAATATGCTTCTCCGTTTCCGGCATCAAATATTGCTTGTACCATAGGAAAAAGTCCGGGCTATCCCCGTGCATGCGCAGCACTTTTCGCAGGGTATCGACATTTTGCACCGTACTCGCGATATTGGTCAACCAATCGGCGCGATAGAAATCGGCCCATTTTCCATGTTCGGCCGCGCGCAGCGCATCCAGCCCCCGACGGTAATGCCGCAGCGACTCCGAAGCCAGCACGAACGCTTGCGGGTATTGCCCCAGCCGATGCGCGGCGTAAGAACGGCAGAGTTGATAAAAGCCTTCGCTCCCCGATAAATGCAGCTCGCCGTGAAACCGCAAATGATCCTCGGCACGCTGACGATCTTCGGCACCAAGCTTCGCCAACGTCCCGTCACATTGTTCAAGCCAATTTTTCCATTTGTCGATTGCAGGCGCAAGCCTTTGTTCGAATGCTTTGACCTGCTGCTCAAACGAGCCTGCGCCGACCGCCCAGTCCAGACGGCGATCGCTCTCGGCTTCTTTTCCTTGCAGCCAATGACCGATAATCTGCCTCGCCGGATGATGATAGTATTGCTCGCCCGCCAAATCGTCGGGATGCGGGCCGTAAGGCAGAGTCGCTTCGGCATAACTGTGATAAAGTCGGGCCAACGCTTCATGCTCCGATACGTAATAAGATCGGACGAAACTTTGCAAGTGCTCTTTCGTATCGATCGTGCCTTCATTCCACAGCGTACTGACGATATCCAGCGGATACGCATGGGGCCGAATATTCCCGCTGTTGAGGATGAGGTAATCGGATGCTCCGACAGCAAATGCCGCCTCCAGCTCGCTTTTCAAAAAGTCGGCGCTTCCCGCGAACATCGTCAAATGATTGGAAGCTTGCAGATCGTGGAACGTCACATGAATATACAAGCCGTGGCGGCCCGAATCCTTGATTCCCGGCAGCGAAGGAATCCGAAGATTGATGTCGTCCCTGCGCCGCGATACCATTTTGCCGTACCCGTTATCCGCCCAGACCCTGATCGTGTTCTCGGGTAACGAGATCCATCCTTCCTGGTACAACTCCGCGATCTCCCCGTATAAAGCCACGCAGCAGACCGGGTCTTCCACGTATTCGCGGATCATGTCGTATTGCTTTTGCATGACCTGACCGATCAGTTCGCCCCGCTTGAACGGCGTGTCGAAGCTCGGATCGTCTTCCCAAAAAGGCTTGTCGCCCTGGCCGCGGAACGAAAGTACCCAGACGACTTTTCGATGCCGCTGCTCTTCGATCGCCTGACGCCATAACTGTTCGTACCGCTCCGGCTCTCGTAAATAACTCATTTCACGCCCGGGGTAGGCTCTAGCGAACATTTCGGCTCCCAGCGGCTCGGCATGATGATGCGTCACCCAAAGTCCCATTTCCGATGCCAATTCATAATGAATCCCGTGGCGCGGCAAATCCGTTCCGGGAATGACCATATTGCCTCCCGAGCGCAGCAGCGCTTCAAAAACCGGCTCCCATACTTCGCGCGTCGGCGGATATTCCGGTTTCCAGCCGATCAGACAGACTTCGTCATTCACGAACCAGCCGCGGTATCGGACTTTGCGAGGAGAGGACGCATAATCGACGCATGGAATCATCACTTCGCTTCGACTTTTGATCTCCTGATCCATCCAATACCAGAAAGGCTGGATGCCCAGAAACTTTCGACTGAACGCCAACACGCCGTACACGACGCCCAATTCGTCCCGTCCGACGATATGGAGCACGGATACCTCGTCGGAAACGAACCGAAATTCAAAAGCTTCGGGATGCGCGGGACAAGAGTCGTTTTCGCCGGCTAAACCGATACGGATCTGCGCTTGCCTCGGATCGGCCGCAAACTCCGGTTCGATGCCGAGCACGGCGGTCAGATCGCGCTTCAGCATTCGCAGTACGTGGGCAATCGCCGTAGAATGAGGTTCGACAGCGTAAATAAGCACTTTCCCGCTCAAATTCATCTCGCGTTTGAACGCATTACTCATGGAGCGACTACCGGCGTGCTTTTCCCAGTATCCGCTTGCGATTGAACATCGGCGAAAAGCTCGGATAACGGCCGAACCTCCCGAATGCCGATCGCAGTCAACGCCTGTGCAGCCATTCGGGCTATTGCGACGGCACCGTCTTCGTTGAGATGCGTGTCATCCATAATGCCTTCCGGATAATTCGGGTGTACGCCCGGTTCAAACTGGGTAAACCACTGCCGGGAACGTTGATTGCCCATCTCCTTGTAAGCCGAAGCGCTGCGTCCTGTCAGATCGATAAGCGGCACGGCTTCCCACAGCGCCAGCGCTTCCGCCGCCCGAGGGTAGTCGCCGTGCGTTTGCGTCAGCAACCCGTCGGCATCGAACCAGCGGCGGGAGATCGGAGTAAGCAAAATCGGCTTCGCCCCTCTCGCGCGTGCTCCGTCGATGTAGCGTTTCAAAGACTCGCCATAACTCCCCCAAGGACTTGTATGGCGATCCGGATCGTCTTTTTCATCATTATGTCCGAATTGGATCAGCAAATAATCGTTCTTGCCAATCTGCTGCAAGATGCGATCCAATCTGCCTTCGTCGATAAAGCTTTTACTGCTGCGACCGCAAACGGCTTCATTCACGACGTTCACATCGGGTTTTAAAAAGAGTCGCAGCTTGTTGCCCCATCCCTGCATCGGTGCCCGATCCGCCGGATAGTCGGCCATCGTCGAATCTCCTGCCAAATAAAACGTAACCGTCATTTCGACCTCTCCCCTATTCGCAAATATACAGCTCTCAAAAAAAGGCTAGCCCAATTTCTGCCGGATTACCCCGCTTATAACGCTTACTTGACGAAGACCCCGCTTTTTTTGCTAAAATAGAACGATAAAATGAAAGCGCATGATCTGGAAGGGGCATTCTTATGAACCTGCAATGTATTCCCGATCTCCTGCATTACGGGAATAACGAAGACGAAATCCGGGCCGAATTCGATCGTCGCTGCGGACACTTTTCCATGATTCAGAATCATTACCATGCGAGCTATGAGCTGTATTATTTGTTTAGCGGCGAGCGGAATTACTTCGTCAAAGACAGCTCTTACCGCATTCGCGCAGGGGACCTGATCCTGATCGATTCCAACGCCGTGCATAAGAGTACCGACTCCGGCATTCCCGACCATGAACGGATCGTGCTCTACTTCTCGCCGGGCTATTTCGATCGCTTTCCCGCGGATGAGCGCGAATTGCTGCGAGCTCCTTTTACCGGCGGCCGTCCCTTGGTTTCGTTGAATCTGCAAGAACGATTGCGCGCTGAAGAATTATTGATCTCTCTATTAAATGAGCTGCATACGCGTCCTACCGGTTATCGCCTGCACGTTCAGCATATGGCCGGTGAACTGCTGCTTCTGGTCGCGCGGGCTTCGCGTAAACCCGAAGTATCCACCATGCCGGAGCCTACCCCCGTTCAGCGAAAAGTTTCGGAAATCGTGCGGCATATCAACGGACATTTCGCCGAACCGCTCGAATTGGATGAACTGTCGCGCCGATTCTTTATCAGCCGAAGCCATTTGAGCCGGACGTTCAAGGAAGTGACAGGCTTCGGTTTTGCCGAATACGTGAATATCACGCGCGTTCGCGAAGCCCAACGGTTGCTCCGGGAAACCAAAACTAGCGTGACCCGGATCTCGGAACAGGTCGGCTTCGAAAACTTCTCGCATTTCGGCAAAATGTTCAAACGATTATCCGGCGTCTCGCCGCGAGAATACCGGAACTTGGATCGCGCGAATCGGGAGAACGCGTGAAAAAGTTGGCTACAGGACGACCCGCAGCGTGATGATCTCGTACGGCTTAAAGATCTGCACGAATTCGTTTCCTTCAACTTCATTCTCCAGCGGTCGTTCCAGCAGATCGCAGAGCTGCCATGAACGAACGCCATAATCGCTGGCAAGCTTGGCTCCGACGCGGCGTCCCGTATATTCATGAAGCCGAACGATCAACGCGTCTCCTTGTTCCGAGCGCTTGATCGCATCGATCGCGATTCCGGCGGTGTCTACAGTGATCAACGAACGGTTAGCCCCGGCTTGATAGGCACCAAGTACGGCCCGCGGCGGATCGTTAAGCACCCAAGCCTCTTCCGCCGTATTTCCCGCGACCCAATCGCCGGAATGCGGAAGCAGCGAGTACGTAAACGCATGCTCCCCCTGATCGGCGCTCCAATCCGGATCGGTTGCCGATTTGATCAAGGTTAGGCGCATCGCGGAATCTTTGATATCGTAACCGTACTTGCAATCGTTCAGCAGGCTGACGCCGTAATCGCGCTCCGACAGGTCCGCCCATTGATGCCCGACCGTCTCGAATCGCGCATAATCCCAACTGGTGTTCCAATGCGTCGGTCTTTTTACGTTGCCGAACTGGATATCGTATGTGGCTTCGGTGGAACGGATCGATACAGGGAACGCGACCTTCAACAGTTGATGCTGTTCGTGCCAATCCACCGTCGTCTCAAAATCGATTCGGCGCTGCTTGGCGTACACTTTGATATGCTGCGTCACCGCGGAATCCATATAGCGCCAGCTCATCCGCAGGATGGCAACCAACGGGCCGCTCCGGATCCATTCGGTTGCGGTCAGTTCCGTCACTTCGCGCTTTTTCTCCAGATTCTCCAGATCGATATTCCAGGCATCGTACTCCAGCGGTTTGTCTTCGAACACTTGCAGGACATTGCCGCATTCGCCTTCTTTTAACACCTCGCGTTCCGCTTCCCGATCGAAAACCCGCTTCAACTGTCCGGCTTCGTTCCATTCCAAAATGTAAAAAGGCGTGGTCAAGCTTCCTTCTTCCCATAAGAACGGACTTTCATTTTCGGACGCATTCTTTTTCGGCGTCGGCGTCGAATGGATCACGGTACTGCCCATCGGGGTCAGCGAAGGAACTTCGACCAGCCATGCTCCGTCGGATAAAAATTGCGCATGCAGCGATCGGCCTTCCGAATCCGTCCAAGCCAGATGCTCAGCTGAAGCAGCGTGTTCTTTTTGCACATGCACCAGTCCGTCATACCGGAAAAACGCGCCGCTGAATACGGTATAACCGCTAGACTGCGACTCTTCTTCATGGTCGGGGGTCAAAGCTGCGGGTTTCAAGTCACGGGTTAGTTCCTGGGTCGCTTTTTCAACCAATTCTTTGCGGATATTCTCCGCTTGATCGTATTCGATCCGCGAATCTTCATACACTTCGCGAATCGCCGATCCCGGAATGATATCGTGGAACTGGTTGCGCAGCAGGATTTTCCAACCTTCCAGCAGACGATCCGCCGGATAGCCGTTCAAATCCCCTTTCTCCGCCGCCAAAAGCATATTCAGCCATTCGGCTTCGCGATACTTCAATTCCAGCTTGCGATTCATGCGTTTATTATGAGCCTGACTGGTATATGTCCCGCGATGCGTCTCCAGATACAACTCGCCGTCCCAGGTATGCACGTACTCTTCGGAGTTCGCAATCGTCCGATTAAGCCGCTCGAAGTATTCGTCCGCCCGTCCCGGTTTGACGCTTGGAATCCCAGGAACGGTATCGAGACGCCTGCGCATTTCCAGCATATCGCGATTGACTCCGCCTCCCCCGTCGCCGTAACCGTAAGCCAGCAAGAGTTCGGTATTGATATTTTTGTCCTGATACAGATCCCAGATCCCCTGCACGGAAAAAGCTTCGATCACTCCGTTATACGTAATGCCTTGCGACAAAGGCTTGGCTCTCGTCGTGATAAAATGAGTCAGCACCTCGCTGCCGTCGATCCCTCTCCAACGGAAAGTGTCGTGCGGCATTTTGTTGTAACGGTTCCAGCCCAGCTTGGTCGTCATAAAAGTCTCGATCCCTGATTTGCGTAAAATCTGCGGAAGCGCCCAACTGTACCCGAACACGTCCGGCAGCCATAAATGCTTGCATTCCACGCCGAATTCTTCGCGAAAAAATTGCGTGCCGTACAGAATCTGACGGACCAGCGATTCGCCGCTCGTCAGATTGCAATCCGCTTCCAGCCACATGGCGCCGCCCGCTTCCCAGCGCCCTTCTTCGACTCTTTCCGCGATTTGGCCGTACAGCTCCGGGTAATCCTGCTTGATATAATCGTAGAGCTGAGGCTGTGTCTGCAAAAAGATGTATTCGGGAAATTGACGCATCAGACGCAGGACGGTCGAGAAAGAACGCGCCGCTTTTTCCCGGGTATGCGTCAGACGCCAAAGCCAAGCCACGTCGATATGGGTGTGCCCGACGGCAGTAACCTGAACGGGATGAGGTTCGCTCCGAATGTGCGCCAGTCGATGTTGCAAATCCGCATCCGCAGTTTGAACGCTATCGTAAAAGCGGTCGCCGCCCGGCTTGGACCAATCCAGAAGGCGGAAAGCTTTATCGAGTGCGGATAACAATTCCTGCTTCAACGCGTTATTTTCTTGCAGCTCCCGATAGACGCCCAGCACGGCACGCGCCGTATAATACAGATTATCCGTCGGCTCGTCCAGCCAAGTCAGCCGTGCCGAGTTCAGTACATGTTCTTGCAAAGTCGGAAGACCGCCGCCTTCAAGCCCCGACCAGAGACGAAAAGCAACATCCAATTCGCACCCTGCTGTATCCGCTTCCAAAAAAACTTCCGCATGATTGGAGTCTACGCCTTGATACGGATGCCCGTCGATGAATAACAGAGATTCGAATCCGCTGTTGTAAAAGTCTCCCGTACGACCGAAATCAAATAGACCGACAATCCGACTTCCTGCCCATTCTGTTGGAATTCCGACTTTTCGCCGCAACCAAATGTAGCGGTCCCGGCCTGCCCAACGATCTCCGATGCCGTATGTGCGGCCTGCTTGGAATGAGCTTGGCGGGTAAGCGCCGTTGACTCCTTCTTCGTCTTCAAGACCTAACCATTCATCTAACATAATCGACCCTCTATAACGGTACGGTTCCAATTCAGTGATGCGTTTCGTTAGCTTTTCGTCCGTGGCAAACATGTTTTCCACCCTTTCATAACACGTGTTATAGGCTGAGAAAATAGACGGTTTCCAAAAAGGAATACCGTCAGGCATATCTGTGCATCTTGGCTAATCAAGCACTCTCGCCCGGCTTCAGGATAGCCGGAAGCCATAGCTTGGAGGGCTTTTCGGCTTCGCCCCGTATCTGCAAAAGCACGCTCCGTACCGCCGCCTCGCCCATTTCCGCATAAGGAATCTCCACGCAGCTTAAAGTCGGCATGCTCAGCAGATCGCCTTGAATCGTATTATCCGCAGCCATGATGCACAGATCGGTGCCGATCGACAATCCGAATCGATAAGCGCTCCGATACAAATCCGGTGCCGCGCTGGACCAATTGAGCAGCACCGGCGGCGAATCTTGTTTCGATTCGGCCCGCTGTCGGCACCAATCCTGCCAATCGACCCGCCCCGCCTGCTGCAACTGACGAGAAATCTTCGGCTCCAACTTATGTTCGCGGCACCATTCCTCGTACCCTTTCCGGCGCTGCTGTTCCGCCCAGTTGACTTTGCCTTCGTGCGACAAGCTGAATACTTCCGCATATTCGGGGACAAACTTTTTGTCGGAACACTTTTCCCATAAATAGTCCAATGCGGTTTCGATGCTTTTTCGATAATCGGCGTGCACGGAGCAAACCCCTGCGAATTCGGCGTAGCCTTCTACCGATACATAGGGAACGCCGTTTGCTTGAACACGCTGTGCCCATTTCTCGTCGGCATAGCTGGTATCGTCCAACGTGACGATTCCGTCGATTCTTCGTTGTTGATACAGCTCCAACAGCTCGGCTCGCGCTTCGCCTGCTTTGCCTCTTCCCGGCGAAGTGAGCAGCAGATGATACCCTTCCGCTCCGCTCGCCCGCTGCATCCCTTCCAACAGACGCATGAACAAAGGATGCGACGTATCGCCGAAAGCCGCCAACGTCATGCTGCGTCCGGTCTTCATTCCGCGTGCTCTGGCGTCTACATGATAATCCAGCTCGCGGATCGCAGCCAACACATTTTCCCGCGTCTGCTCGCTTACCCCGATTCCCGGCGTGCCGTTCAATACGGCGGACACGACGCTGCGCGACACGCCTGCGAGTTTGGCGACGTCCTGACTGGTCGCTCTTTTCGGACTTCCCGATTTATTATTCATTTCTACACCTCGCACTCAATATAACACGTGTTATATCTACTGTATAGAGGTTATTCCAACGCAAAACATCCATCTTTTCCGAAGATCGACGCGTTGACAAAGACTTCCATGCTCGTTATGATGAAAACGTTAACATTTATAGTCGGGAGCGAAAAGCATGATTACGATCAAAGACATCGCGCGAGCGGCAGGCGTCTCGCACACCACCGTCTCCCGGGCGTTGAACGGCAGTCCGCTGATCAAGCCCGTCACGCGGGAGCGAATCGCGAAGATTGCCTCGGACATGAACTACGTCCCCAACTACAGTGCCAAAAATCTGGTGACGCGCAAATCGAACACGATCGGATTATTCTTTTCCAGCATCGAGCAAGGAACGTCTTCGAGCTTTCTCGCCGATGCGCTCAAAGGAATCCGCCGCGAACTGGACGAGCATTATATGCTGACGATGAGCGGCATCGACGATCCGGGCAGTCTGGAAAGCATCAATCCCCGCCGCTACGACGGGATTCTGGTCATGAGCCAGAGCGAGTTGGATAATCGGTTTATCTACCATGTGCAGTCGGCTGATATTCCGCTGGTTGTCTTGAACCGCCAGCTGGATGATCCATCGATTGCGAATGTGGCGTCGGATGATCGGGTCGGCGGACGCGCGGCGGCGGATCATGCTTTCGAATGCGGACACCGCGCGATCGCGATCATTGAGGGAAAGTCGGGGTTCAAGTCTTCCTCCGAACGGCGCTTGGGTTATACGGATAGCCTGCTTTCGCACGGGATATCCCCGAACCCGGACTATTTCGTGCCCGGAGATTATAGTATCGAGAGCGGATATGCCGCCATGAACGCCTTGCTCGATCTGAATAACCGTCCGACTGCCGTCTTTTGCGGCAACGACGATATGGCGATCGGGGCGATGAATGCCTGCTTCGACCGCGGGGTGCATGTTCCTGGCGACGTCTCCTTGATCGGATTCGACGACATGATCTTCGCCCGGTATACGAACCCGCCTTTGACGACGATTCATAAATCCGTGTCCGAGATTGCCGCCGAAGGAACCAAACTCCTGCTTCAACGCATGGAACAGCCGCACGTCCGACCGATTCAGCGCCTGCTCGGCAGCAAGCTGGTGCAGCGCCGTTCCGTAGCGAAGTTCGCAGGCAGCAACGAGCATCGATTGGGTTCGGCAGCCGAATAGCTTTTGAGTTTTCGGCGCCGTAATCTTTTTCGCAGCAAAATGTTCACGTGTGCAAAAATTCGTTTCAAAGGAGCAAAAAGCATGGAAACTTTACCCGGATTATCTCGCGGCATCCTGCCCGAAATCGCCGAGCACCCCGAAAAGGTCATTCAATTCGGCGGCGGCAACTTTATGCGGGCGTTCGTCGATTGGCAGCTTCAGAAAATGAACGATCAAGGCTTATTCGGCGGAAGCGCCGTTCTGGTGCAGGCGAACTCGCCCCGAACGGACCCGAACTTCGCGAAGCAGGACCATTTGTTCACGGTGCTGCTCAGCGGAATCGAAAACGGCGAGGTCGTCGATCGCGCGGAGATCGTATCCAGCATCCGCCGCTCCGTCAATCCTTATCAGGATTACGCGGAATACCTGGCGCTCGCGGACAACGACCGGCTTTCGTTCATCGTCTCCAACACGACCGAAGCCGGCATCGTTTATCGTTCCGAAGAGCGGCCGGAAGAACGCGCGCCGTCCGGCTTTCCCGCCAAGCTGACCGCCCTGCTGCACCGCCGGTATATGCTCGGCAAGCCGGGCTTCACCGTCATTCCCTGCGAGCTGATCGACCGCAACGGCGAGAGGCTGCTGGAGATCGTCAACAAGCACGCCGACGATTGGAACCTGGGCAAGGCATTCACATCGTGGCTGAATACGCAAAATACGTTCTGCTGCAGCATGGTCGACCGGATCGTGCCGGGTTTCCCGCACGGCCGCGAGCAGGAACTGGCCGCGAGGTTCGGCTATGCCGACAAACTGGCCGTAACCGCCGAGCCGTACATGCTCTGGGTGATCGAAGGTCCGGAAAGCCTGCAAGACCAACTGCCGTTGGCCCGAGCCGGATTGAACGTGATTTTCACGCCCGACATGACGCCTTACCGCGAGCGTAAAGTCCATCTGCTGAACGGCCCGCATACGGCGATGGTGCCGCTCGGACTGCTGGCCGGACTGGAGACCGTCGAAGACGTGATGAAGGACGAAGACTTTTACGCCTTTATCCGCTTGCTGATCGAACAGGAATTGATCCCTATGCTGCCTCTTCCGCTCGACGAGCTGGAGCCTTACGCGCAATCCGTGTTGGAGCGCTTCCGCAATCCGTCGATCCGCCATGAGCTTCGTTCGATCTCCCTCAACAGCATATCCAAATTCAAAGCGCGACTGCTGCCGATTTTGCTTCGTTTCGCCCGGGAACGCGGCGAGCTTCCGCCGAGAATCACGTCGGCTTTCGCCGCTCTGCTCTACAGCTATCGCGGAGACAAAATACCGCCGCAGGACGAAGCTTCCGTGACGGCGATCTTCGATCGCGCTTGGTCCGATCCAAACCGCTTCGTTACCGATATTTTAAGCGAAACCTCGCTGTGGGGCGTCGATCTGAATAAGGTTCCGGAATTGGCGACGCGTCTGGAAAGCCATATTCGGGAGCTGGAATCTTCCGGCCCGCGCACCCTGCTGCATCAACTCGTATAGGAGGAATCAAGACATGCGGACTTTGATGAAAATGAATCCCCGCGACAATGTCGCCGTCGCTTTGCGCCCTTTGTCAGGCGGCGAGCATCTGGATGCGGAAGGGACGGAAGTATCCAGTCTGAGCGATGTCCCGCAAGGTCATAAGATCGCGACCGCTTCGATCCCGGCAGGCGGCGTCGTAATGAAATACGGAGCCCCGATCGGCTATGCCGCCGAAGACATTCCGGTCGGACAATGGATTCATACCCATAACATCAAGACTACGCTCGCGGGCGAAGAGGAATACCACTATGAACCGGAACTGCACCCCGTCTCTTATCCGAACCGGGGACTGACTTTTGAAGGTTATCGTCGCGGCAGCGGAAAAGTCGGCATTCGCAACGATCTGTTCCTTGTCCCGACCGTCGGCTGCGTAAACGGCGTCGCCGAACTGATGGTTGCCGAATTCAAAGCCGTTCATCCCGATCTCGGTCCTTTCGACAATGTGACGGTGCTGAAACATCCGTACGGCTGCTCCCAACTGGGCGATGATCACCGAATGACCCGCAGCATTCTGATGGACGCGGTCAACCATCCGAACGCAGGCGGCGTATTGGTATTCGGACTCGGCTGCGAAAACAATATCGTCGCCGAGTTCAAGCAGATGTTAGGCGACTTCGACGAATCCAGAGTCAAGTTTCTGGTTGCGCAGGAAGTCGGGGACGAAGTCGAAGCGGGACTGGAACTGCTTGAAGAGCTGCATCAAGCGGCTATTCGCGATAAACGCGAACCCGTGCCTTTGAGCGAGTTGAATGTCGGCTTGAAATGCGGCGGTTCCGACGGTTTCTCCGGCATCACCGCCAATCCGCTGCTCGGCGCTTTCTCGGACTTCCTGATCGGTCAAGGCGGCAGCACCATTTTAACCGAAGTTCCCGAGATGTTCGGCGCCGAAAAAATGCTGATGGCCCGTGCCGAAAACGAAGAAGTATTCGAAAATATCGTCTGGCTGATCAACGATTTCAAACAGTATTTCCTGTCGCACGGCGAGACGGTGTACGAGAATCCGTCGCCGGGCAATAAAGCGGGAGGCATTAGCACGCTGGAAGACAAGTCGCTGGGCTGTACGCAAAAAGCAGGCACTTCGGCCGTTGTGGACGTGCTGAAATACGGCGAGAAGCTGCGCAAAAAAGGATTAAGCCTGCTGCAAGCGCCCGGTAACGACCTGGTCGCTTCTTCCGCGCTCGCGGCCTCGGATTGCCAACTGGTGCTGTTTACGACAGGACGCGGAACGCCGTTCGGCAGCTTCGTGCCTACGGTTAAAATCGCGACCAACAACGAACTGTTCGCCAAAAAAGGACACTGGATGGATTTCAACGCGGGACCGCTATTGGAACAGCCGATGGAAGAAATTTTGGAGGCCTTTATCACTTATTTGATCGAAGTCGCCAGCGGACGCAAAACGCGGAACGAAGAAAATCAGGTGCGCGAACTGGCTATCTTTAAAACGGGGGTAACGCTATGAATACGAAAAAGACGAACGCAGGCCAAACGAAAGCTTCGGGCTTATCGGAAAACACGGCTGATACATCGGTTGGAAAAAGCGGCTTTTTGAACGATAACTTTCTCCTCTCCACCGAAACGGCGCGCAAGCTGTTCCACGAACATGCGCAAAAGATGCCGATTATCGACTATCACTGCCATCTCGATCCGAAAGAAATCCATGAAGACAAACCGTTCGCCAATCTGACGGAAGCTTGGCTGTACGGCGACCATTACAAATGGCGGCTGATGCGGGCGAACGGAATCGACGAAGAACGGATCACCGGCTCGGCTTCCGACTACGATCGCTTCACAGCCTGGGCGGAAACCGTGCCGAAAACGGTAGGTAATCCGCTGTACAGTTGGACCCATCTGGAACTGCGGCGATTTTTCGGGATCGACTCGCAGTTAAACGAACGCACCGCACCGGAGATTTGGGAACAGGCCAACGAAAAGCTTAAGCAATCGGAATTTACGCGCCGCGCGCTGATTGCAAACTCCAACGTGAAAATCGTCTGCACCACCGATGATCCTGCGGACGATTTGGAGTATCATCGGCTGTTGGCGGAGGAGGAGCAGCGCTTCACGGTGCTTCCGACCTTCCGTCCGGACAAAGCACTCAATATTGATGCGCCCGGATTTCAGGACTGGATTGTTCGTTTGGAAAAAGCGTCCGGACGAACGGCTTCCACTTTCGCGGAGCTGACGGACATTTTGGATGACCGCGTACGCTTTTTCCATGAACGCGGCGGACGACTGTCCGACCATGCGCTGGACACGTTGAAATACGAAGCGGCAGACGCGGACGAACTCGAACGGATCTACGCCAAACGCCTGAACGGCGAGGACTTAAGCGAAATCGAAGTGACCCGCTACCGGACCGAACTGCTGACCCGCCTGATCGGCATGTACGCGCGGCAAGGCTGGACGATGCAGCTGCATCTGCACGCGTACCGCAACAACAATACGCCGATGTTCCGCAAGCTCGGTCCGGATACCGGATATGACGCATTAAACGATCTGCCGTTGACCCAATCGCTGTCCCGACTGCTCGACCGCGCGGAGATCGAATCCGGTCTGCCGAAAACGATCCTGTATTCGCTTAATCCCGGCGATTATCCGGCACTGCTGGCGCTGATGGGCTGTTATCAAGGCGGAGGCATTGCCGGAAAAATGCAGTTGGGCTCCGGCTGGTGGTACAACGACACCCGAGACGGCATGCGCCGCCAATTGACGCTGCTGGCGGACAACGGCCTGCTGTCGCGATTCGTCGGCATGCTGACCGATTCGCGCAGCTTCCTGTCGTATACGCGGCACGAGTATTTCCGGCGCGTATTGTGCGAGTGGATCGGCGAACTGGCCGATCGCGGGGAAGCGCCGGACGATCCGGAGCTGCTGGGACGAATGACGGAGGATATCGCGTACGGGAATGCAGCTTCTTATTTCGGATTCGGCGGGAAATAAAAATAGGATAAGGTCCTGTTCGGGAGGGAAAGGCCTACGGGCGGCAGCGGGTTCATTTCGTTTCGGTCGCGTGTTGAAATCGAGAAAATAGATTGAAACTATAAATGGTTTTTCTCGATTTCAAAGGCGAACATTCCATTCCTTCACTGAAATGAACCCGCTGCCTGTTGGCCTTTCGTGAACAGAGCTTATCTATTTTTTACTTTTTAGGGTAGTTAGGATAGATAAATAATGAAGTATAACAAGCTGCGCTTGGGCGCGGCTTGTTTTATTTGGGAAAAGATTTTTTCAAGAATGGAGATCCAAGGTAACTGGTTTCGCTCACAATTTGCACTACGCTGTTTCCATTGCGTTGCCGATTTGTCAATGTAGAGTTGAATAAGACGGCAAGTGATAGACTTAGATTACATAAAAAGCAACCTAGAGCTGTTAGTTCGTCGATTTGAGGACGAATGAAATGTCTACATTGCTTAAAGATCAATCTGGCTGTAATTAGCAACAAAATGGCCTTTGTACGTTGCTTTCGAAGCACTGTAGCAAATCAGAGCAATTGTTTATCCATCATGGCCGATGAGTTGGATTACATAGAACTTACTCCTCCCTTAAACCCTACCCGTTTGATTCTTTGAAACTCCTGTCAGGAAACAAAGCGCTTAGCGGAGGGAGAAATTCAGTGTAGAAGCGTTAGCGTTCGCCTTTGCATTTGGGAAGCTTCCTATAAAAATTCCAATCCAGCTTCCCAAATGCAACACGCGATCGAAACGAATTTCTCCCGCAGCGCCCCCGCTTCTTTCACGAACAGGATTTTCCCCAGAATCAACAAATTCATATCCGAAAAACAGAATGCCGCCGCCGATACTCCCCCGGAGTCAGCATCGTCTCCCTTTTAAACAATCGGGAGAAATAATTGGCGTCCCGGAACCCGCACTGCTCGCCGATTTCCGTAAGCGGATCATCCGAGTGCGCCAGCAGCCGCTTGGCGCGTTCGATCTGCAAATGGTGCCGATAAGCCAGCGGGCTCATTCCGGTATATTGCTTCAAACAGCGGGATAGATAATCGAAATGATAATGCAGATCCTGCTCCATTTGCTCGGAATTGAACGGAAGCTCCAGCGTACGCTCTAAGTAAGCTGCGCATTCTTCTCCCAGTTGATCCGCACGAGAGCGCACTTGAGACACGGTAAGTTCTTTTTGCAGTTCAAGCAGAAGCTGGCCGAATAAGACATGCAGTTCGTAAGAACGTGCCCGCGTCGGCGTTTCGTACAGACGCAGCATCCGATCCAGCAAAGGCCGCAGCGACGCAAGATCGATTTTGCCGAATTTGGGAATGCGGACAACGCCGGGGCTTGGAACGGTTTCCTGACTGGATCTCGGCGGCAAAGGTTGGCCCGGTGCCGAGTCTTCATGCAGTTGCGGCTTAGGCTCACTCGGAGTCGCATGCCGAAAATGAATCCAATACACTTCCGTATCGACCTCGGTCGGACGGTAGCCGCTATGACGCAAGCCTTCCTCCAACACCAACATCTCTTCCTGCCCGATCTCGTACCGCTCTCCCTCCTCTTCCATATACAAAGCGCCCGATCCGCAGATAATCAGATCATACGCCCCGAACACTCGCTCGGCGTGCATCATGCCCTGCCGCCAAATGCCATGTCCGATTGCAGCAATTTGCGGAAAAGGCGGCATAACAAATTCCATCGTTCGCATAATCTCATTCTCCTTTTCGATCATCGGTTAAGCACTCTGCTCCATCCGGTCGAGCGGCATTTTCCGATCTTGCTCTTACTTCCTGCTTGCCGTTCTTTTCCTTCATGATGTAGAAATTGTACGATACGTAGTCGATATTGTCAGCTTCTTTAAGCCTGAATATCCGTTAGAGTGGTAGATATCGTACGATATTCTAGTCAATCAGGGAGGAACATGGAATGCGATTCCGGCAGGTTCATCTGGATTTTCACACGTCAGAAGCAATCGGGGACATCGGGCAACGCTTTTCAAAAAAGCAATTCCAGGACATGCTGAAGCTCGGTCATGTAGATTCGATTACCGTCTTTTCCAAATGTCATCACGGTTGGGCCTATCACCCGTCCGAAGCGAACGAGATTCATCCGAATTTGTCGTTTGACCTGCTGCGTGCACAAATCGAAGCGGCGCATGAGATCGGGGTAAAAACGCCGGTTTATTTGTCTGCGGGATTGGATGAAAAGCTGGCTCGACGACATCCCGAATGGCTGATCCGCGACAAACAGGAACGAACCAACTGGGCCTCGGACTTTATGGAACCGGGTTATCATCAATTTTGCATGAACACGCCTTACTTGGAAATGCTGGCGGCTCAGGTACGCGAGGTCGCAGAACGGTATGACGCGGACGGCATTTTCCTGGATATCGTCGGCGTACGCGAATGCTACTGCCAATCCTGCGTGGCGGAGATTCGCAAACGCGGCTCGGATCCCCGGAATACGACGGACATGCAGCAGCTCTGGGAAGAAACGTACCTGAAATACGGAGCCGCGATGGAGGAAGCCGTTCATGCTTTGAAGCCTGATCTTCCGCTTTTCCACAATAACGGACATATTCGGCGCGGACGGCGCGATCTGGCTGCGCTCAATACGCATTTGGAGCTGGAATCGCTGCCGACGGGCGGCTGGGGATATGATCACTTCCCGCTGTCGGCGCGTTATGCGCAGGGACTCGGGATGGAAGTGCTCGGCATGACGGGAAAATTTCATCAGTCCTGGGGCGAGTTCGGCGGCTTCAAGCATCCTAACGCCTTGCGTTACGAAGCGGCACTGAGTCTGGCCAACGGCGCAGGCTGTTCGGTCGGCGATCAGCTGCATCCGTTGGGCGAAATGGACCCGGCCACGTATGCGTTGATCGGAGAAGCGTATGCGGAAGTCGAGGCAAAAGAAGAATGGTGTCGCGAAACCGTGTCGGTGGCGGATATCGCATTAGTATCGGCAGAAGCTGCGGCAGCCGATTTCGCCGATCAAACACTGAACCTCAAAGCGATTGCGGCAGCCGATACCGGAGCAGTGCGCATTTTGCTTGAAGGACACTATCTGTTCGATGTCGTCGATCTTGAAAGCGATTGGCTTCGCTATAAGGTCGTGATCCTGCCGGACTGCATCGGAATTACGCCCGAGCTGCACGGCAAACTTAATGAATTCACGGCAAAAGGCGGCAAGATTTTGGCTACGGGACGGTCGGGAATGCTTCCGGACGAATCGGCTTTTGCTTTAAAACTCGGCGCAAAGTGGTTGGGAGCCTCTTCTTTTAACCCGACTTACACTCGACCTGATTTTGAACTTCCGGCACTTCGCCTTGCATCGTTTATTGTTTACGCGGATGCTTACGAGATTGATTTAGCACCCGGAGATCGGCTGCTGGGCAATCGGCAAAACCCGTATTTTAACCGCGACCTGTTCACCTTCAGTTCTCACCGACACGCTCCGTCCGATCTGCAAGATGCGGGAGCGGGTATTACCGAAGGGGCGGACGGCATCTATGCAGCATGGAATTTGTTCGCCGACTACGCCGAGTATGGCAGCCTGCCGGTCAAACAAATCCTGCTGCATCTGCTGGATCGATTGTTGGAGTCGGCGGCAGGAGAACGCACACTGCGCGTCGATCTGCCCGCGCAAGGCGTCGCTACGCTTCAGGAGCAGCCTGCGGCAAATCGCCGGGTGCTCCATCTGCTCTATGCCCCTCCCGTTCGTCGCGGCAAGGATACCGAAGTGATCGAGGATCTGCCGCTCGTAAAATCGACGGATGTTCGATTGGCCGAGCAGTATCCGGTACGTGAACTGTATCTGGCTCCAGAGCGACAGTCTCTTCCGTTCGTACAGGAAAACGGGCAGATTCGCTTTACGGTGCCGGAGTGGTCTTGTCACCAGATGGTGGTTATCGAATTTTAGAGGATCGCATTCACTCGATTACGCATCCCTATCTGATCTGCCGCGACTGATTCTGCAACCTTTATTAATCTGGGAGAAGTCCCGCTCCAATACGTATTCGGGAGTTCCAGTTGTCCGAATCATATTAGCATGCGTATTACTCACGACACCTTGGGCGAGTCGGTTGGTCTGAACGATGCACCGCCCGCTACCTATCGCGTCGAATTTAAAATGTCGAACGCAGGCGAAGAATTTTTTACGACAGAAAAGCCGCAGCCCGAAGAAAAGTTTGCCGGTTCCTCATTCCCTATCCGTATTCGTTAGCGTGCTGCTCCGATGCTGCGAACGAAAAAAAAAAAAACCGCTCCCCGCCGAACGGCGGAAAAGCGGTTTTTCGTTTGATTCGTCATGCAACGAATAGCCGGGAATCAGTTCGAAGTCGTATCGTAAATGGTTCCTTTTTTGAACGAAGATCCTTTGAAAGCGAACTTGCTCAGCAGCAGATACGCGATACCTGCCGTAACGAAACCGATGATCCAGCCGATGTCCACAAGCAGGAAGGCCGCGCCCGCTCCGATGAGCATGGCGAGAATCGCGCTCGGGTTGTATCCTTTGAATGCGCCGTCTTCCCGATACAGCTCGGCAGCATCCACCTTTTGTTTGCGCAGAATGTAGTATTCCACCAACAGGATGGCTACGATCGGACCCAGGAAAGCGGAGTAGATCAAGATAAACGTGTTCAAGCCTTTGGCCGAGGAGTCTTGCACAAGCACCCATGGGAAGGAGCAAAGCGCAAGCAGACCGGTGATCACGACCGAAGCTTTATACTTCAATTTGGTCACGAGCGAGATGACGTAAGCCGGCGGTACGATGTTGGCTACCATGTTTACCGCTACGGCGCCGATAACGATGAAGGCCGATACCGCTACCGTGATGTAAGGGTTGTCGACGATAACCGCGAAGGCTTTAACCGGGTTGGAGATGCCTGTAGCCGCTGCCATCATGGCACCGATCGTCAGAACGAAGCCGTAAGCGATAATGATCGGCACGAAGTACAGCGCGCTGCGCTTCTTGTCGCTGATGCCGGACTTGAGCTCGCGGGAGTAATCGGCGGCGCTCAGGAAGATCGCGGCATAGTTGCCGAGGAATACCATGATGAAGGCGAAGAACGGAAGTCCCCATGTGCCCTGCGCGTTTACCCATACGTTCGTGATATCTTCGCTGTGTTGCGTAAGCAGCAGGCCGAAGACGTAAACGAGCGCGAGCATGATCACGACCGAGGCAAGCGTTTCCACCCATTTAATCGCATGGAATCCGTACAGCGACAACACGATCTGTACAGCCTGCAAAATGACGAAACATATGGCAACGTTATCGAACGAACCGCCGCTAAGCACTTTGACGATTTCATTCAACGCGGTACCTCCGACCCAGCTCTGGAAGCCGTACCAGACGATGGCGGGTACGCCGCGCAGGAACGAGGAGATGACCGAGCCTTTGATGCCGAACGACATGCGCAGTTGAACCACGTAAGGAATACCTGTACGGTAACCGAACCGATCGTTAAGCGCAAAGATTACCGAGATGATGCCGATTGCCAAAATTGCGGCAACGAAGGTTTGAAGCGCATTCAATGTGGCTACGCCTACGGCGATCAAGCTTGCCCCGAGCGTCATGTTCCCGAGATTGACGCCGTCCCCGATCCACATGAACATATACGCTACTGGACCAACCGTTCTTTCATTGTCCCGCTTCGGATTCAGGGATTCGTCCAAGTTGCTCACTTCCTGCAATTGCGTGCCCTCCGCTGATTGCCCCGCCAAATTCGTAGACATATTCGCTCACTCCCTCTTTTTGGTTGCCTTTATCGATCCGTGGTTACGGATGAATCGGAAGTCCAGTAAGATAACATTACTTTTCTATGTAATGTATTCTTACCCCTTGCTTTATGCTTCTTATTTTATCAGCTTGACGCGGCAATTCATTAGCAAAAACGTAAATTATGAATCTGTTCGCTGTCGATATTGAACAAAAAAAGTTTACACCCTTCTTACAATCCATTTAACTCTTTGTTTGGATTCTTGCCAAGCACTTCTTGACGATAAAAACGGGGTGAAGATTCGCCTTTCGTTTAAAACTTCTCCGCAGTATCGCGAGAAAGCGAAAGTTCAAAAAAAGGCGTATCTCGAAAACTTGCGCAAAAGGACTCCGGAAAGGCTCGGAATCCTTTTCTCGCGGCGCAACCTTTTTACAGAGCCAATGCACCCGCTTCAACCTGCTCGTACACGTCAAGCGCGCCTTGCACGCCGCGTCCGACCGTGATCGGAGCATGGTGTCGGATCAACACGGCTTCCAGCGCAGCCAGAACGAACAGCACGTTCTCTTTGCGGCAGCTGTAGCCCATCGTTCCGATCCGCCAGATCTGTCCGTGCAGCGGGCCGAACGAGCTTGCGATCTCGATGCCGAACTGATTCAGCAGCATGCTGCGTACCGACTCGCCGTCCACGCCCGCAGGAATTTTCACGCAAGTTACGACCGGAAGCTTCCAAGCGACGTCGTTGAACAATTCCAGCCCCATGCCTCGAATACCGGCCATCAATGCTTTCTCGTGCAGCTTGTGACGTTCGAAGCGCTCTTCCAATCCTTCTTCCAACAAAATGCGCAGTCCTTCGCGCAGCGCATACAGCATCGACGTCGCTTCCGTGTGGTGATTCAGGCGGCGAGGACCCCAGTAGTCTTGCAGCTGGCTAAGATCGAAATAGTTGCTGCGGATCGGATGAGCCACGTAATGAAGATCGCTCTCTTGCGCAACGCCGCGTTCGACTTTTTTCCGACTTTCCAAAATGCGCTCTACGCGCTCGTTGTACGTGACGGGCGCCATGCCGGAAGGTACGGAAATACATTTTTGCGTGCCGCCGATCACCGCGTCAAGCTGCCACTCGTCGACTTTGACCGGAGTACCGCCGATCGAAGCGACCGCATCCACGACTGTCAATACGCCGAGTTCGCGGCAAGCGGGACCGATCTTGTCGAGCGGTTGCATGCAGCCTGTCGACGTCTCTCCGTGCACGATAGCCAAAATCTTCGGTTGGACGCGTTCCACTTCGTCGATGACCGCCTGTTGGTCGAAGACCTCGCCCCATGTACATTCCATCAAATAAACTTCGGCGCCGTTACGCTCCGCAATCTCGGTGAGCAAATGACCGAAGCGACCGAAAATCGGAATCAGAACTTTATCTCCCGGCTCGATCAAACTGCACAGAACCGCTTCGATTCCCGAGCGGGATGTTCCGTCTACCGGAAAGGCCCACTGGTTTTTCGTCTGGAACGTCTGCCGAAGCATGTCCATCGTCTCGTTCATCATCCGCGTGAACTCCGGATCGAATTGTCCGAGAATCGGCGTCGCCATCGCGCGAAGCACTCTCGGATCGGCTTCGACCGGCCCGGGAGTCATAATCGTTCTCAAAGGTGCATGGATTTCGCGGTACTTCGTCATCTGTTTAACGCCTCCTCAATTTGTCCGTCCGTATCGGGCCATGTCCTCGGTTTCGCTGTAAAAGTTGCCGAAACACGTCCCATGGGTCGGTTGTTTTCTTATGCACGTTATGCTCGATAGCCTTTATTCCAACTTTATACGATTTTCGATCGATGTTAGTTTAAATGACTTGGCAAATGCGATTGATTAATTGTAGAATAAAACCACATTGAAATCATTCACGAAATTGTAGAAGAATTAAAAGACTCGTTGTACACGTTAACCAAAGGGGCACGAAAACCATGAAACTTAACGACTTGCTGAAACTGCCCGTGTTTGACGAAACCCTGATCGCGGCGGGAGCAAACGGATTGAATCGCGAGGTCTATACCGTCAACATGATGGACGCTCCCGATATTATCTCTTATTTAAAACCAAACGAACTCCTGATTACAACTGCTTTTCATTTAAAAGACGATTTAACCGCGCTGCTCGAACTTATTCGCGTCATGAGCGCTCAGGGATGTGCGGCTCTCGGCATTAAGAGCAAACGGTACCTCGGCGGCATTCCGGAATCAGCCGTGCAGTTGGCTAATGAGTTAAACCTTCCGCTGTTAGAACTTCCTTCCAATACTTCTCTAGGCGACATCGTAAACAAGTCGCTCAGCCATATCCTCGACATGCGGACAAATGAGCTTCACAACGCCATGCAGACCCATCGTCAATTTACTCAACAAATCATGAGCGGTCAGGGCATCCCCAAGCTGCTTGATCAACTGTCTTCCCTGCTTCATCTGCCCGTGGTTTTACTGGGTCCTTATTTGCAGCCGATCTCGGGGCAGTTTACGCGCAGTTCGACGGCCGCAAGACTCGAAGCTTCTTTGGCCGACGGCGGCCATTTGCTGGCGACGCCTTCGATCTGTTCTTCCTTTTCGCTGCTGGATGAACAACGCGAGACGCTGACCCTTTTTCCCGTCTATACGCACAGGCAGCTTCATTATCTATGCATCGAAGGCTTCGTACGCTTCTCCGAGAGTTCGTTGGTGCTCACGATCGAACAGGCAACCAACGTGATCGCTTTCGAATTGATGAAGGAAAATGCGCTCAAGCAGAATCGCCGACGCATCCAAAACGACTTCTTCGCCAACTTTATCGGAGGAGCCTTTTCCGGCAGCGAAGAGATCGCCAGCCGCGGACGCGAGTTCGGATTGTCCGGCGACCAACGTTATATTTGCGCGGTGGCCAAACTGGACGGTACGGAAAAAACGACTTCTTTCGTCCAATACAAGGCGGAGCAGGATCGGATCGCCGAGCATCTCGAAGCCGAATTGGCTAACTTCCGTCATCCCGTTCATCTGTTCACCCATGACCGCGCTTATGTGCTGCTCATGCCTTTGGTCGATGATTGGAAAACGGTCGAGCCTTCCTTCGTGTCGCTGCTGGAGAGACTGCAAAACAAAATCTCGGCGCATTACGGCTCCGATTTGTCGCTGGGCTTCAGCAGCTACGCGCAACCGCTCGCCCATGTTCCGATCTCCTACAAGGAAGCGAACGAAGCTCTTTATTTCGGCGGAATCGCGGGCAAGACCCGTTTTATCGAGATCTATCAACCGAAAGAAGTTCCCGAAATTTTGCGCATGATTCCGTACGAGCATCTGCGCAAGTTTTATACGGATACGATGCAGGGCTTTACGGACGAGACGCTGAAAGACCATCATATGCTGCTCCAGACGCTGTCCGTGTATATGGAGACGCACTGCCAGCTCGCGGAAACGGCGAAGCGACTGTACATTCACCGCAATACCGTCATTTATCGATTGGAAAAATGCGAGGAGATCATCGGGCGCAGCTTGAAAGACCCGGAAGAGACGCTGCGGCTGCGGATGGCATTTCGAATCAAGGCGCTGCTGCCTGAAGGCGCGACGTCGAAATAACAAACGCGAAAAGATCGCTACCGGTCCGCAAGGATGCAGTAAGCGATCTTTTTTTACAAGATAAAGGCGGTTCAGTGTCCTCGTTCTTGCAGCAGCCGATCCAAAAAACCGACAAAGCTATCCGCATATTCCTCGGGTTCCGCGCCAAAAGGTTCGAACAACATAATCGGGTATTCGACCGGTACGTCTGGCTCAACAATCGGCTGCGAGACGTCAAAAAAGAATTCAGCATCCGCATCCGGCTTGAATATGTATAACCGATCTTTCGGAATCCAGTCCTGCTCGATGTTTAACCGATATTGATTGATCAGGTCGTCAGGCGCTTCCTCTTGAAATTCCGGCGGGGCCAGCGTAAAGATCTCCGTCCCTCCCAGACGGAGCATTCCGAATTCCCGGAGCCACCATTTGTACGAATCCGGCAGGCGGTACCCCAGCTCTTTTTCCGCGGCCTCGATCCATTCAGGCTCTACTTTTTCCTTTAACCGGCGTTTGCTTCCGGCGAATCCGTCCAGCCTTCGGCTTAAGTTTTCATGCATGCGCGTGCTCACCCTTTCTTTCTATTTTAATGCTTCGCCCCGCATATCTTTCTTCATTAGCTTATTCGCCACTTCCAGTGCCTCTGTCCGGTTCGATGCAGGTGCGCTGACCATGAGGCCCGAATCGCTGCTCCACTCCGAACCGCCGTCTTCTTTTTGCTCAAAAACATTGATCGTGACGTTGCGCAGCGGGTCATCGGCATAAAAACTTCCATATATATAACGAAAGGGACCCGTAATCTCATGGTAGCCATTATAAGCAATTAACCGACTTCCCGCTCCTTCGCCCAAGTTTATCTTTATTTTTTGTTCGGATTCAGTTAATGGGATATCGCTTCCTTGAATATCGATCGTACCCGAAAACGTCCGAGCGCCTTTCCAATCTTTCCAAACCTCGCTGTCGATCTTTACTCGCACAAGCTCTTCATGCCCCGCATTCGCTTCGCCCAGATGGTATTTCACGCCCTGTACGTCCAAATGAACCTGCCTCGGCCAGTAAAGGAAAAAAGCTGCTCCCAGGGCGCATAAAACGATCAACGACAACCCCCATCTTTTGCTTATTTTCATGAATCCCAAGGCCCCTCCGTTTTTCCGATTTCGATTTTTTTGCCGGATTCGTTTTTGAAACGAACCAGACTGTCCGTGTCGATAAACTGTTCGTTATGCGCATAATCGACAATGGCTTTTACCTTATAAAAAGTTCCCGAATCGATGACCTGAATATTCACCCTCTCGTACAATCCTTCGGGCCGACGGTAGTAGGCATACGTCCAGCCTTCGTCTTCCAAAAGCAGCAGCTGGTCTTCCGCGCCCTCCGTCCGGATACGTTCAGCCATAGCGGGCGACGCCTTCGTTTCCTCAGCCTCAACATAACGAATCGGCTCATAACGGATAAAGGAAATCGTAACCGCGATCGCGATCACTCCAAGCAACGACAAAAGGGCCCAATGGCGACGGTACATGCTCATATGCTATATCTCCTCCTTACGAGTCACTGCCTGCTTCTCTCGGCCAATAAAATCCTTCTAGACCATAGGCAGAACGAATCGTTTCTATATAAGCTTGCTCTTCAAAATAAAAAGGACCAATTTCAGGCATGGCAGTCACTCTCGGATTGGGAGAGCCCTCGCTCTCGATCCCAAAATCGTACCAAACGAATTGTCCATCCTCCCGCTTGATTCGCAGCGATACTGCCCCGCAACCCAGATCGCCGCAAGCAGGGCAGATATAAAGCGCGCGTCGGCCGTCCGGAAAATCCGCTTCGGCATTCAACAACAGTTTTTCGATATGTTCTTTCTGAAAACTTTCGCTCCCGAATCCCAGGCAAGCGATATCGTCAAGATTGGGATACATGCCGATCACCCGATCGTATAACCGCTGTCCGTCAATCCATAAATCCGCATGTTCAAACGTACACGGATAACCTTCGCGTTTTTCTTTTCGTAGATGCAATATCGATACTTTGGACAACGTTAGCTCCACCTTTTTAGGGAATATTGTCAACTTTGATGCTTTAAAAGCCCCTATAACCAAGACGGTCCAGCCGCTTAAATAGTTACGCTTTTGTCGTATAACTCGCTAAACATTCAAAAAAGACCTCAACTATGTTTTAATAGGAATAAGGGTTCGGAAATTCGACGGTTAAGGAGTGTACACTTACATGGAAGTCTCGCGTTTTCTTTTACCCAAGGATCAAGTCAAGCATATCCCCTCTTCCGCCACGATGATGGAAGCGATGGATTTGCTGGAGAAGAATCATTATTCCGCGGTGCCGATCATCGACGAGCAGGGCCGCTACGTAGGCACGCTGTCCGAAGGCGATCTGCTTTGGAAACTTAAAAACACGTTCAACTTCAATCTGGAGATGATGTCCGATATTTCGCTCAGCAGCATCAAGCGGTATCGGCATAACGAATCGGTCGTGATCGATGCGGACATGGAGGATATGCTGACCCTCGCCGCCGATCAGAACTTCGTGCCCGTAACCGATCACGACGGCGTATTCCTCGGGATTATCCGCCGCCGGGATATCATCAATTATTACAATGACGGGATCATGGACTGAATCGATTTTCCAGGCAGGAAAAAAGCTTTCCACGACGTTCGCGCAAGCGAATGGTGGAAAGCTTTTTTTGTTAAAGTATGAGGGTATTTCGTCGGAAAGTTAAGGCTTAACCCGATTGGATATTCTGTCCTTTGCGCTTCGCTGCCGCTTCATGCACATAACGGGTCAGCTCCGCCGATTGCTCGTAGCGCAGGAACGGAGTCATGATGTAGACACCGCTGAAGTATTCCAAAATCACGTCGATCAGGGAACGGGAGATGTTCATCCCTTCCTGCATCGCGGCTTCCTTGTCGTGTTCGTAACGCTGCATCCGTCCCAGCACCTCGTCCGTCAGACGGATGCCAGGCACTTCGTTATGCAGGAAGGAAGCGTTTTGCGCGCTGATCAGCGGCATGATGCCGATAAAGATCTGCTGCTTCAGATGCTTGGTTGCATGATACAGCTCTTCGATCCTTTTTTCGTCGTAAACGGGCTGCGTCATGAAGTAGTCGGCGCCGGCCGCAATCTTTTTCTCCAGACGCTGCACGCCTTTGTCCAGATGGCGCACGTTCGGATCGAACGCGGCGCCGACCGAAAAGTTTGCACGCAGACCGAGCGAGCGGCCCGAAGGCAATCGGCCTTCGTTGAACTGTTTGGTCAGCTTGATCAGGTCGAACGAATTGTAGTCGTAGACGGAGGTCGCACCCGGGACGTCGCCGACCTTCGACGGGTCGCCCGTGATCGCGATCATCTGATTGATGCCCGAAGCGGCAAGCCCCATCAGATGGGATTGAAGCCCGATCATGTTGCGGTCCCGGCAGGCGACGTGCACCAGCGGCTTCACGCCGTACTTGTTTTTGACGACCGAAGCCAGCGATTCGTTGGCGATCCGGGGACTTGCGAGCGAGTTGTCCGCCAGCGTGAGCGCGTCGATTCCGGCTTCTTTGAGCGCTTGCACGCCTTTGAAAAAGCCTTCGGTGCGCAGCGTGCGCGGAGGGTCGAGCTCGACGATGACCGAGTGATCTTTCGCAGCAGTGATCTCGTGGAACAATCTCTCGGCGGGCGGCGCGTCGGCGCTTGCAAGCTCGGCGACCGTCTCGCGGATCTCGATCCGCTGCGCCTCCGTCCCGGGAAGCGCTTCCGTAATTTTCTCCGTAATCGGCGCGGCGCCTTTCACGGACTCGACCATCGCGGCCACATGCTCGGGCGTCGTGCCGCAGCAGCCGCCGATCAGACGCACGCCTTGATCGCGCAGATCCAACGCGCTTTTCCCGAAATAATCCGCTCCCGAACGGTATCTGATGCGGCCTTCGTTATACTCGGGCAGACCCGCGTTCGGATAAGCCGACAGGAACGCATGCTTGGGCAGCGGTACCTGCTTCAAATAACGATTCATATGGAACGGGCCGAGCCGGCAGTTCAATCCGACCACGTCCGCGCCCAACCCTTCCAAAATGGCAAACATTTCAGCCAACGTGCTTCCGTCCTGCAAATAACCGGAATCCTGCGTCGAGACTTGCGCCACGATCGGCAGATCCGTTTTTTTGCGGGCCAAAGTCAGCGTAGCGCGCAATTCTTCGGGATCGTAAAAAGTTTCCAGCAGCAAACCATCTACCTCTTCGGATAGCAGTGCTTCAATCTGACGCTCGTTGCTCCGCTTGATCTCGCCGAGCGAAACTTCGCCGGGCTTGGTATTGCGGATACCGCCGATCGTGCCCAGAACGTAAGCCCCGGTGCCTTCCGCGGCCGAACGGGCCAACCGGGCGCCTGCCCGGTTGATCGATTCCAGCTCGTACTCCAGATTATAGCGCTTCAGCTTGTGATCGTTCGCCGCATACGTATTGGTCTGGATCACTTCGGCTCCCGCGCCCAGGTACGCCCGGTGAATCTGGCGCACCTGCTCGGGACGGGTCAGGTTCAGCTCTTCGAAGCAGCGGTCGATGCCGTTCAGATACAGCAGCGTGCCCATCGCCCCATCGGCGACGATCACTCTTGTTCGCAGTTCGTCGAGCAGCCCCATTAGATTTGATCGCCGGTCGCTCCGACGCCTCCTGCTGCTCCTGCTTTCGCGAACTGCTCACGCAAGGCTACGGCTGCTGCGACCATCGTCTTCAGCGACGGCACGACTTCTTCTTCGCGTCGCGTTTTCAGGCCGCAGTCCGGGTTGATCCAGAATTGGGCCGGATCAAGGACTTCAAGCGCGCGCTGCGCGATCGACTCGATCTCGGATTGGTCCGGTAAACGCGGGCTGTGGATATCGAATACGCCCAAGCCGATGCCTTTGTCGTACGTATCGTCTTCGAACGCGGATACCAGGTTGCCGTGGCTGCGCGCCGCTTCGATCGAGATGACGTCGGCGTCAAGGTCGGAGATCGCTTGAATGATATCGCCGAACTCGGCATAGCACATATGCGTGTGGATTTGCGTTACGTCCTGCACGCTTGTCGTCGAAGCGCGGAACGCATAGACCGCGTCATCCAGGTACGCCTGCCAATCTTCGCGCTTGAGCGGAAGACCTTCGCGCAGTGCCGGTTCGTCCACTTGAATCATGCCGATGCCGGCTTCTTCCAGCGCACTGACTTCGGAACGAAGAGCCAGAGCGATCTGGTTCTGCACGACGGCGCGGGACAGATCGTCGCGTACGAACGACCAGTTGTAGATCGTGATCGGGCCTGTCAGCATGCCTTTGACCGGCTTGTCCGTCAGCGATTGCGCGTACGCGCTTTCCGTTACCGTCATCGGGCTCAGCAGCTTCACGTCTCCGTACAGGATCGGCGGCTTCACGCAGCGCGAACCGTACGATTGTACCCAGGCGAAGGACGATGTCGTGAAACCGGCCAACTGCTCGCCGAAGTATTCGACCATGTCGTTACGCTCGAACTCGCCGTGTACCAGCACGTCGATGCCGATCTCTTCTTGGATACGAATCCAACGCTCCGTTTCCGCATGCAGGAACTCAACGTATTGAGCTTCGCTCCACTCTCCTTTTTTCCACTTGCTGCGCGCTTGACGAACTTCGGTGGTCTGCGGCAGACTTCCGATCGTTGTCGTCGGCAGCAATGGCAGCGGCCAGTGCTTGGCTTGCACGTCGCGGCGCGTCGCGTAAGGCGACAAACGTTCCGGACGGTTGGCATCCAGCTTGCCCAACGCGTCGCGTACCGATTCGTCGTTGCGTTCCGGCGATGCGTTCAGTGCGGCAACCGCGTCCACGCTTTCCTTGATTTCGGCAGCCGCGGCTTCCTCGCCTTCGTTCAGCGCTTTAACCAAAGTCGCGATTTCCGCCAGCTTCTCGTCGGCGAAGCTCAGGCCGTTTTTAATCTTCGCTTCCAGCTTTTCCTCGCTGCGCGTCGTGACCGGCACGTGCAGCAGGCTCGAAGACGGTTGAATGAACAGCTCTTTCGCGTTTGCGGCTTTTTCGATGCGACGCAGCAGTTCCAGCTTCACGCTCAGATCGGAACGCCAGATGTTGCGGCCGTCGATGATGCCCACGCCCAGAATCTTATCTTGAGGGAAGCCGTTCTTTTCGAGAGCAGCCAGGTTGCGACCGCGGTCATAGACGAAGTCAAGGCCGATCGCTTGCACCGGAAGCTGTACCACTTCTTCGTAACGGGATACCGATTCGAAGTACGTTTGCAGCAGGATGTTCAGCTCAGGCGTAGCGGCATCGAAAGCTTCGTAGATTTTACGCAGGCGCGCAGCGTCTTCGTCGCTGGTTTCCAAAACCAGGATCGGCTCGTCGATTTGTACCCATTTCGCTCCGGCTTCGCTCAGTTCCTTTAATACTTGCACGTACAGCGGAATGAGTTCGTCCAGCAGCGAGTCGAAACGATCGTTTTCGATACCGCGTGCCAACTTCAGCAAGGTGAGCGGGCCGACGATGACAGGTTTTCCGTCGATGCCCAGCTCTTCTTTGGCTTCAAGGTAGAAGGCCAGCGGGCGGTTGACCGTAAGCTTCGGCGTCAGGCCTTGCAGCTCGGGCACGATATAATGATAGTTCGTGTCGAACCATTTGGTCATCGGCGAAGCCGCGAATGCTTTTGTACCCCGCGCTACGGCGAAGTAAGCATCCAGTCCATATACGCCTTGTTCGTTCGGAGCAAAGAATTTCGTTCCCGCATCTTTCGCTGCCGCCGGTTCTTCGTCGTGAGCGCCGCTTGCGCAGTTGCAGTTCTCGTCGTGCGCAGCGGTGTCGGCGCCGCCGGTGAAGCGCTGCGGCACGAGACCGAAGGTAAACGCGGTGTCGAGAATGTGATCATAGAGCGAGAAGTCGCCGACCGGAATCAATTCCGCTTTCAGGTCGCGCTGTTTCTTCAGATACTCCAAACGAAGCTTTTTCGTTTCGCTTTCCAACTCGGCCGCGTCGATCTTGCCCGACCAGTGCGCCTCCAGCAATTTTTTCCATTCCCGTTTTTCGCCGATTCTCGGATACCCCAAATTCGAACTTTTCGCTTGCGTCATGTTGATCTTCCTCTCTGCCGGATATTCGGAGGTGCCTGCCTGTCGGCGGCTCGTCCGTGACTTTGAGTATGATATTAGGCATCCGGCAGCCGAGTGTCAATCGCTCCCGAAAGCCGACAAGACGGCGTTATAGTCAAATTCCATGCTCAGCTCTCGGAATTCCCGATAGCCGGCTGCAATCCCCTGTTCACGTTAAAAACGGTCAATCCCTTATCCCGTAAGGATTCGCGGTCTTCCGGCTCCCGAAGACGGCAGCAGAGCCCTCGAATCGTCTATATCTTCAGGCTATGACTTACTATAGCAAAGACGCATAGACTAAAAATCGAGAAACGGCGCCAAAATAGACATTATGCTGCCTCGCAAACATATCTCCGGACAAAAAAAGAAACCTTGCGCGGCAATATTCGCTCGCGCAGGTTCCCTTTTCCGTTCCGAAACGAGCTACTCGTATTCCGCCATCGTGACGCGGTTGCGTCCTTCGTGCTTGGACGTATACAACGCCTCGTCGGCCATTTTATACAGCTTCTCCTCTTCAAGCTCCGTTCCCTGCGCCCACACCGCACCGATCGATACGGTCACGATGCCAAACCCGGGGTTCCGCGCATGCTCGATCTGCAATGCGGCTACGGCCCGACGCACCTTTTCCGCGAATTCCTTACTTTCTTCCCGGCTGGCGCCGGGCATCAAAATGCCGAATTCTTCGCCGCCCAGACGAAAAGCAAAGCTTTGTCCGTCAGCGGTGCAGCGCCGGAGCGCGCCGCCCAGACGCTTCAACACCTGATCCCCTTCATAGTGTCCATACGTATCGTTGTACTTTTTATAGCAGTCGATATCCAACATCAGGCAGGCCAGCGAGTCCTCCTTTTGATTTGCGCGGGCAATGCTTCCGGCAAATACGGTGTTGAAATGACGACGATTGTAAAGCCCTGTCAACTCATCCGTGACGGACAACCGTTCGATCAAGTTCAACGACCGATTCAATTCTTCATTATTGCGTTTGAGTTCTTCGGTCCGCTCGGCGACGATCTCCTCAAGGTTTTCTTTGTGGCGTTGAAGTTCCTGTTCCGCTCTTTTTCTGGCCGTGATATCCTTGACGGTTCCCTGCACCGCCCTCTTGCCGCGATAAGAAACGCCGCTCACCTTGTGGATTGCGGTCACGATCCGAACGCCGTCCCGGTGAGAAAGCGAAGTCTCGTATTCGGACGGCGTCTCCCTGCCTTCGATTCGGCTTCGGTAATAAAGCTCCACCCGCTCCGCGTCTGCCGGATGAATAAACGCATTGTACGGCGCGCCCAGCATCTCGTCCGTACGGTAGCCCAGCATTTCCGCCAAGGCGGTATTGACGTAGACGAACCGACCGTCCTGAATCATGAAAATGCCGTCTTGAATATTATCAACGAGTTCGCGATACTTGGCTTCGGACTGCTCCAACTCTTCATACAGACTCGCATTCTCCAGGGAAAAGACCATGTCCCGGGAAAGCAAATTGATAATTTTCATTCGTTCTTGCGTAAAAGCGCCCGTAACCAGATTGTTTTCCAAATAGATGACGGCAACGGTCCGGTTCTGGTTAATGAGCGGCATGCAGACAATGGAACGCGGACGATGAAGCCGAATATACGGATCGCCGGCCAGCGAAGGTTCCGTTCCCGCATCGTCAACGATCAGCGTCCTGCCGCTTTCTTCGACCGATCTCAGCAGCGTTTCGGGCAGAGGATCGTATAATGTAGTTTCACGTACGACCACCGAAATTCGATCCCCGTCCGCGACATAGCGACCTTCAACCATCATCGGACTTTGCCGAAGCAAGATATATCCCCGCTGCGCTCCCGCATTTTTGATGACGATCTCCATCAGCGCCTGAAGCAGGTGATCCAATTCGATCTCCCGCGAGATCGCTTGCGAGGCCAACATCAAGACATCGAGATCAATGCTGTCCGACGAAGCGGTAAACGTACCGGGCTGCACGCGTTCATGCGCACGGGAGGTCGTATGCTGCGGATAGCGCTGCGCCAATTGCCTGATCTTGCCTTCCGCTCCCCAGACTGCGTAATAATACACGGCTTTGCCAAGCAAATAAGCCCCGTAATCGGCATGCCCTTTTTTAAAATGGAAAGCCGCGGCCAGTTCGAATCCCAATGCTTTGTAACGCACCGGCCCCCGACTTTCCGCTTCGGCGCATGCCAGATCGTATAATCGGGCAGCTTCGTCCGACCGATCGGATTTTCGTGCGCGTTCCGCCCGCAGCAGCAGCTCGTGCCAAGCAAAATTATGCGGATTATGGGCAGCCCAGTTTCGAATGCGGCGAAACTCGCGGCCTATTCGATTCTGCCTGCGACGATGCGCTCCGGCGTCATGCAGAGGACTTGCGTAAGCGCTGATCAAAAAGCTGTATAGGGCATACTCCTCCATAAAAGCCGAACCCGCCAGCGCGCCTGCGTAAGCTTCGGCCCGGTCCATATAATTTGCCGCTTCATCGTATTGTCCGGCGGTGAAGTATTGTTTCATCTTATATAAATAGTAGATCGCGATGCCCGACTTGTAGTCCGCACTCTCCAACTGCGCCAGGCAAGCCGTCTCGCTAAAATCCGGTCCGTCGAACGATAAAGGGTCCTCCAACAGTCCGGCCAGTCCCCTCCATTGCTGCCGGGCAAGCTTGGCCGTCGCCAGCGCTTCATGATGTCCCGTATTTTCGATCAAAGCAATATGCTTCTCGCTCTCCTCAATCTGCGCCTTCATATCCAACGCAGGATGCCACAGATTGACGTAATAGCACGCATGCGCCAGATACAGCAAATTCCCCGAACGCAAGCCGGAATCGATCGCTTCGCCAAAAGCTTCCGGCAAGCAAGGCCAAGGTTCTTTCCAGATTCGAGTAAATAATGCCGTCAGCACCTGCGTCGCGCTGCGCGATCGAAGATCGTCAAAGCGATCATGGAGACGAAGCGCCAGACTCCCGAATGCCCATGCCCCCTTAACGTCTCCCAACCCGGACAACAGCAGCGCGTAGCCGGTAAAAGCAAGTGCCGATTCCGGCGCAATGCCGTACTTGAGCGTCAGCGCCGTCTTTTTGAGTACGATCAGGCCGAATAAAGGCTGCTCGCCCGAAATAAAAGCAGGCGGAAACATCCCGATCAACAGGCGCATGGCCAGCTTAACCCGGGGATCGCTCATTTCGCCGCCTTGTTCCAAACGTCGGATCGGGGTACGGGCAAGCTTCAGCTTCACCTTGCCCAATTCGGCGGCAACCGCCGTCATCCGCACGCGATCAGGTAAACGAATCCCGAGTAACGACAACCCTTTCTTGCCTGAATCCAACGATTCCTTCATCAGCCCCAAATAAAAATAAAACGCGGCCTGCATCTCGTAAAGCCCGGCCGATTCCAGCGGATTTCTTGCTTGAACGATCAATTCTGCGCACGCTTCATCCGCTTCTTCGATCCGGCGGCAAAGATACCCGCATTCCGCATACAAGAACAAAGCGGCACGCGTCAAATCCGGCCGCGCGATCCAACGCGCGTCCCCCAGCAATTCCGCTGCCGTTCGCGCCAACTCCCATGCCGTATCGTAACCGTAAGCCGCTTTTGCCAATCCGGCGGCTTCGATATTCAATCGGATCAAGCACTCCCGCTCCGCTTCATCTTCCATATGCGCAAGTCCTTTGTTCAAGTGCGCCACAGATTCAAGCAAGTCTTTTGGATATGCAGCCGGGTCAGGACCAAGCTGTTCAAGCCATACTCGGCCGATCCGCAGATGCAGTCGAACGATCTCGCTCGGCGATCGCATCTCGTAAGCGGCCTGCTGAATCCGATCATGCCGGAATCGATAATGCGACGATGAACCGACGGAAGCCGCGGATTCCGGAAGCTCGTAACGGACAATCAATTCTTCTTCGAGCGCTTGCTCCAAGCAGCGGTCTATCGTCGCGCGATCGACTTCGCCGGTCCGTTCAAGCAAGCTTGCGTCAAATCCCGAACCTAATACTGCCCCAAGCGTCAAGAGCCGCCGAAAATCGCGATCCAGACCCAGCAAACGCTCCATCAATAGCCCCAGCACATCTTCGCTGACCGGCATTTCCGCAATCCGCTGCACGTCCCACTCCCAGCTTCCCCTGGGCGCATTGAATGCAAGAAGTCCGTCCCGATGCCATTCGCGCAGCGTCTCCCGAGCGAATAAGGCATTTCCTCGCGTTCGAAGGCGCAAGACTTCCCCCAATGAGCGAACCTTATCCCGATCCGCATGCAGCGTTTCGGCAATCAGCGATTCCAGCGCTTCCTGCGTCAACGGACCCAATTCGATCCGACTGACTTCGCGAGAAGCACGAATCCGATCTGCCGAACCGGACAAGGGATGATCTTCGCCCAGTTCGTCGGAACGATAGCCCCAGACTACGCAAAGTCCGCGCAGCTTCGGATCGAGCAGCAGTCGTTCCACCAACTGAATCTCGGTCGGATCTGCTCGATGCATATCATCCATAAACAATAACAGCGGTCGTCCGTCATGCAATAATCCTCGAACGAAAGCGGCAAAGCTCAGGAAAAAACGGCTTGTATCTTCAGCCGGAGCAAGCATATGCAGTTCAGGCGAAGCACCGATCCAAGCTTCAAGTTCCGGAATCAGCCGCGCAATCAACATTCCGCTGCCGTCAAGCTCTCTGCGCAAATTTCGGGCCATTTCCGAATGCTGCAAATCGTCCCGATTTTCCTCGACCGCCATCTGGATCATCAAGCCGCGGAACGCCTGAATAAGGGCCGCATGCGGAAGGCTTCGATTGTAAGGATCGCATTTCCCTTCGGCCCAGCGTCCCTTTTCTCCCGTAACCGCAGTGCGCAGTTCGTTGACAAAGGTCGTCTTGCCCGTCCCCGCTTCGCCCGACACTTTAAGCAATCTTGGCGGCTTTCCGGCAGCAGAACAAAAAAAGGCTTTAGCCTGAGGAAGCTCGGCTTCCCGACCGTACAACCGCTGCGGCAGCCGGAATCGTTCCTGACGATCCCGGCTGCCCGGCTCAAAATCCGTTTCGCCACGGATGCAGCGCAATAAATCGGCCTTGATGCCGTATGCAGTCTGATAACGCTCTTCGGGCGACTTGCTCATCAGCTTCATGATCAAACGGGATAAAGCGGGAGAGGCATGTTCGGGCATAACTTGATGGGGCGGAGCGGGGTGTTTCGCCATTAACGAAAACAGATACTCCGGCGCGTTCTCTTCCTGATAAGGACGAGAGCCCGCAGCCAGTTCATATAAGGTAACGCCGAAAGAATAATAATCGGTCCGAAAGTCGATACTTCGATTGATTCGCCCCGTTTGTTCAGGCGACATATACGAGAGGCTGCCTTCCGGTAATTCAGCCTGTCTCAAGCTATCGATATCGACGGATGCGGAGTCTTCGGACAATCCGAAATCAATCAGCCGAAGCCGGTTAGTCGTCATGTTCCAGATCAAGTTGGCAGGTTTGACGTCTTTATGGATAACGCCGCGCGCGTGCACTTCGCCCAAAATTTCGATAAAAGCGACCATTGCGCGCAGGAACGACTCGGGGTCGGGACGCTTTTCCGCCCAGATCCGATCCAACGAACGCCCGCCGATATCTTCCAGCTGCAACAGCAGCATTCCCCCGCGTTCTTCGAGCCGAATCGGGCGTATAACCCCTTCTACTTCGGCACTTAATTTTTCCAGCAGGCGATGTTCCTTTTTGAATCGAATCACTTCCTGCGAATCCGCTGATCCCGAACGCAATATTTTCAAAATCACGGTCTCGCCGGAATCTTCATTTATTGCACGATAAACGGCTCTGCGGCCATTGTCGGAAAAGGTTTCGATAATAGTAAAACGATCAATTGTTGTCATGGTCCCATTCCACCTTTGGCCGCCGATTCTCTTATTAATTCTTAGCATATCCCATATCATCGGTTGAGGGAAGCCGATTGCGTCCGGACGCGAAAAAGCCAACTGCAAGATTGCAGCTGGCTGAAAATCGCGGTGTTATTGTGCGCTATCTACGACATCTTGAGGAACGGTGATCGCTTCGATCTCGTTGTGCTTCGAAATCGTGCTGTCCATGACCATATGCATCGACATGCTCATGGCTTGGTCTCCTTCTCCGCTTTCCGCCGACATCGTCATGTCAATCAGCGATTTGGTCGGATAGAACGTTTCTTTGTTTAGCGCGTAAGTGAGGTTCATTTCTTCGATGTTCATTTGATCGAGAGCCGCCGCGGATTGTTCGTCGCTGCCTCCCAGCATGTCCGAAGCCATGGATTTGATTTTATCGCCCGACAGCGATGCGGTCAGCACGTAATCGTCGCCTTCTTCGGTCACTTTCATGTCGCTGGCCACGGATTTGAATTGATCGAACGAAGATTCCAGATTCGATCCGCTTTCCAGCGTGGCCATCATTTGCGAACGCTGTTCTTCCGGAAGCTTTCTCCATTGTCCTTCCACTTCCATGTAGACCGCGTCGGCCGTAATGTACTGCTTGATATCGGTCGAAGCGCCTGCCGCATCGGTTTTGATTTCTTGGTAGCCGCTAATCGCCGGATCAAGCACAATATCGGTATTCATGTTCGTTTTGGACGTATTTTCTTCGCCGTTAAGCGTCATGCTTTGATCGATATTCGCGACCATGTTGTAACTTTTCAGTTCTTTGGTCGCTTCTTGAGCTTTGTTCAGCAGTTCTTCGGCCGACATCGACGATGCCTCGGCCGCCGGTTCTTCCGCAGCAGGCGTTTCTGTTGCTTCAGCGGCTGGCGCTTCCGCAGGCGCCGTCGTATCCGTCGCTGCCGGAGTTTCGGTAGTTGCCGTTTCCTCGTTGTTTCCGCAGGCTGTAATGCTTACAACCAACATCGCCGAAAATACGGCGGTCCAAAGTTTTTTCATTATGTACCCCTCCTGGTTTCTGATAAATATGTCTCTTCGGCTTATTAAACCAAAGCGCCTTGTTTTTAACGCTTTTATGACAAATTAACGCCTAAAGCGATAAAGAACAAAGCTTTTCCATGTTATCAATACACCCGGCAAGGGAATACCCGTCATTCGAACGAATTACTGACTGGGGCTTTTCTCACGTAAGATTGGGACTTATGTCTTTTAATCCAATTCGGCTCGGGAAAAGAGATCGCGAATCAAAGCGTCATCCTCGCAAGCGTCTTTGAATGCGTAAACGAACAGCTCCAACGCTTCGACATCGTCTGAATAGGCAGCAAACATGTCGGCTTCCGGATCAAACTTGACGCGGTCGGCAAGATGCGGCATTTTCTCTTCCAGGAATACGGCGGCGAGAGAACCCCAATCATAACCGCTTCCTTCAAACCCGTCATCCGCACGCTCCGCAAACACTTCGTTCTTGTAAAGTCCGGCACTCAAGATTACCGAAGCTTTTCCTTCACCGTGGTCTACCCATTTGAACGGCTCCATGCCGTGTTTGGCTTCTTCCGTCATCTTCTTTTCCTCCTTGATCCAATTTGATAAAAAACTTCCCCGTATCAGTTTACTACACCCTGGCTATGGCACACAAAATGCTTTCATGGCCTTCTCGATAAAAAGCTGTACGGCCGGCGATGATCGCGGGCAGCGTCATGCAAGAAAGCAGACCTGCTTTCTTCATTTCTTTATTTTTGCCCAGAAACCAAGGGAAGACGATTCAGCCGCTCCGCCAGTTCGGCGGGCAGCGGTTCTTCGAGAATTCGAACTATCGCGTGACGATCCGCTCCGTTTTGCTCCAAATAACGCTCCAACAAATTCGCTTTTTCGGCCCGACCCATCAGCGCGTACGCCGCCAGCCACACTTCCGGACTGGCGATTCGAAGTCCGTTTCGGACGCCCGCCGTCAAAGCCGGCATCCGGCATTCTTTCCGATCGGCGCGGATCGCGAATCCGATAATAATCTCCACTTCCGGATTCGTTCCTTCGATTCGCAGTTTGCAGCCGCTTCCGTACAGCTCGCTCGGACCGCTTTCTTCGATCAGCTTCGTTTCGGCAAGCGACTTTCGCACTTGAGCTTCCGGCGCATCGGTCATCAAGTCCCAATCGCGCACGTTATCCGTTAAACCCAGTCCGAGCAGCATGCCGCTTCCGCCGACGACGTAATCGATCCCCGCACGCTCCAACAAAGAGGTTACGCTTTCCAGCGTGCTTCGTTTTTCGGACATACCCGAGATTTCTTCCGCAATTCCGCTTTCCGCAGATTCGTATTGCTTTTTATGTACCGCTCTGTTCATGGTCGAACCCCTCCTTATTCTCCGCAGCTTGTTTGGCCGGTCGTCTTTTTCGGCTTTTTTGCATTGTACCACGAAGCGCGCCGGAGCAGACGAAAAAACGCCGGGAAGGCACAAGGCCTTCCCGGCGCACGATACGCGCCTTTTATTCCGACGGACCGTTCGCGGCATCGCTTTCCCGAACCACTTGGAAATCGGTCAGCAGCGAAACGACTTCGTCGTTCTCGTCGATGCCCCAATACGAAGCGTAAAAACCGTCGCCGAAGCCCGAAGCGAACATGATGACGTTCAATCCGGATTCTTCGTCCGAAGTCAGGTTGCCCCATACGCCGTCATGCTCTTCCAGCACGTCCGCGACCAAATCGTCGTAAAGACTGATATATTCGTCGCCGAGTTCTTCTTGAAGCCGACCGTCCAACGATTCCAGCGCGCGGACCGCGTCTTCGTCGGCGAAGCTTCCGATACCCGCGTCGACCGGATACCCGAACAGCTCGTCCTCTTTCAGCGTGCTTTTATCCTGACCCGGACGAACGGCCAATTCCCAGCGTACCGGCTTGTTGTCGGAAAAACGCAGCTCCGCTCCGGCAATCGTGCCTTTTTGTTCGCTATGCCAAGCATACACCGGGTAAGTGCCGGGCTTGACCTCGTATTCGAACGCTTCCAGCGTCGAAGTCAGCGGATCGCAGGCGACTACGCGTCCCGAGACGATTTTTAGCGGATCCAGAGGCTGCGGACGCAGCGATCCGTTGGCAGGCTCCAGCAAATCTTGCAAAAATTTCGACATGGGTTCTCTTCCTCTCTTTTTCGAAAATAAACGACGTCGCGAATCATTTCGTTCCTGACGCCGATCAAACGGCCTTTCGCTCTACGTACTATGTATACCCTCTTTTCCCGTTTTCCGAACGAAGTTTCCGTTTTCCTTCATTCGATGCGTTCGGTGTCGAAGGCATATCCTGACGCCCGGCTGCCCGGTACCCGCGATAGCAAAACAATACGATCAACAACAGATCAACCCCGTCGCCGCCGTAATACATCAGTTGCGCGCCGATTCGGACATCTTCGATATCCGTGCCGGGCGGCGGAGACGCATACAGGAATTTGCCCAAAATGCCGTGCGCCGCGAAAGCCGCGATCATGACGCAAGCCCGAAGTTTCATTCCCGTGCGGTGAGGAGAAGGATCGACGGGCAGGAGCGAAGCGGTAAACAGATAGCCGGCAGCGAAAACGTGAATATGAACCAGCGCATGCAGCACTGCGGAGGTATGCATCGCCGCGTATAGATTCGTCGTATACAGCAGCCACAGCCCGCCGACGTTCAACAGCGCCGCGATAACGGGATGCGTCAAGACGGCGGCCGGACGGCTGCGCAGCAATCCCGTCAGCATCCGGGCCGAGCGGCGCGGCAAGCTTCGAAGCAGCAGCGTGATCGGCGCGGAATAAACCAACAACAGCGGACCTAACATGCCGAGCAGCAGATGTCCGAACATATGGGCGGTGAAACTGCCGTGCGACGCTTGGGCAAGCGGACCCGCGACCGCCGAAGCGCAGGCGAGTATACCCGCGCACGCCAGCAGCGAACGGTAAGCCGGCCAACGCTTGTAACGGCGCGAAGTCCAAAACGCCGTACCCAGATAGAGCAGCATCAGCGGCAGAGCCAACAGCATGAGCGGGACAAAAGCGGCCATGCCTTGAGCGGCGTGATGGGCCGACTCGATCGCCGACGCGTCGGCGCCATGATCGTGTCCGGCATGCGCGTAAACGAAACCGTTCGCTCTATTCACGCGCCGACGCTCCTTCGCGGGATTCCGTTTTTTCCCGCCCCGTCCGAATCGTCATGATTATCCCCGCGATCAGCAGCAGTGCGCCGGCTATATTCCAGCTCCAATCGTATGCCGTCAGGTCCACGCCGTACCGGATCTGATGAATCTGCATCAGCTTATGATGAACGATTCCGTCATACAGTTGAAAGAACCCGGCTCCCAGCAGCACGCCGCCGATCCAACGCGAACGGAACCATGCACGCTTCCGGCGCAGATCGGCCAACATAAACAAGGAAGCGACCGAAGCGAACCAGCTGAACGCATGCAGCAGACCGTCCGAAACCAGTCCAGCCCCCGTCGTGGAAAGATCGTAAAAATGGTGCCAATGCAGCAGCTGATGAAATACGACTTCGTCGATAAACGCGATACATCCGACTCCGAACAGAATGCCGGATACCAGGCTTCTCGATCGACTGTTTCCGATCTCTCGCGCCGGCTGTTTGCGGCTTCCGGCATGGCTTGAAAATTCGCTCACGTTTTCTCCTCCTTTTGTAAAAAAACCTCTTTCTTCTATAACCCTTGTTTTGCGACTTCGAATTTCTGCCGGTTCGTCGGATGCTGCAAAAAATCGAAAAACAAAAAAACTGCCGCTCAGGATGGTTGGTCCCGAACGGCAACTAAAATCAATGCTGTGTCCTGCGATATGTATGAAAACGATGAGATTGGCAGGAATGGCGGCCGTGCGTGAAGCTATACTGCCGAATTCTAGCGAACCTTTTCCGCAAAAAGCTGCTGACGTTCGAACTCCGCTCCGGCGTGGCGCAGGAATTCACCGACGAAAGCCAATTGCTCGCCGCTGTAACCGCCCAGGAAAGTCCGGAAACGCTCTTCTTCGCGCTCGTGCAGCTCGCAATGCGTATCGAACACTTCGCGGCCCGCAGGCGTCAGACGGTAATAAATTTCTTTGCGATTGTGACGCATGCGCTCGCGCTTGACCAGACCTTCGCGCACCAGGCGCGTTCCGATTTTGGTCACCCCTGCACGCGACAGACCGATCTTCTCGGCGATGGTCGTTCCGTTGATCGGCTCGTGCCGACCGATGCACTGAATGGCGTTCACCACCGTCAGATTGCCTACCCGGCTGCCCGTCTCTTCGTCTTCGATCATGGCGCGGAGTCTGGAAGGCTCCGTTTGTCTATGGCTTTCGTACCGATGCAGGAAATCCAAAATTTGTCCGTAAAGTTCCGATGGTGCTGTATGTTGACGGTAAACGCTTGCTTCCATAGCATTCACTCCTTCAGGATATATGGGATGTTCAGCTTCAACGTCATTGCTACTGAGAACAATATATCCTAATTGAGAATGATAATCAACAAAATTTTTAAAATAATATTTTTCCCGTACGTATAAAAAGATGCCGTAAATAAAGGAAAACCGGCTTCTTAAGCCTTTCGGCCGCCGGCTTTCCATTCTCAATTAGGCTAAAACTTCAGTTAACAAAAGCTTCAGTTCCGGTTCGTTTCTTCTCATGCGTTCCAAATCCCGGGATAACGAATTCGCTTGTTCTTCCAATACGGTCCAACCGTCTATGCCTTCCCAATAGCGAGTGAGGAAATGCAGGAAAACGTCCACTTTGCGCAAACGCATAAGCAGCGGAATCGCGTCGATTTCTTTTTCGCTCAACATGACGCTTTTGCGGAATCCTTCGGCGAACAGACGGATCGGTTCTTCGCCTTCGGGAAGCCCGGACAAGATGACCGCCGCATCCATCGCCCGGACGTCGTAGGTGCAGAATTCGAAATCCAGCAGCGCTTCGACGATTTTCGGCTCGCCCGCGCGAACCAGCAGGTTGGATGCGTTGAGGTCTCCGTGTATGAGCTGATGCGGCAGGCTGCGAAGATGTTCCAATTCGCGCAAACTCTCGGCATAAGCTTCCGCCATCCGAATCAGGGCAGGAGCCGCTTTTTTCAACTCGGAAGGCGGGTCCGCGGCGAGGCCGGATACCCGTTCAAGCTTGCAAAGCGGATACGCTTCATCCAATTCGTAATAGGGGCGGTAAGCCGGCTGTCGCCCCGGATCGATCAAAGCCAACGATGCGGACAACTCGCCTGCCGTTTCCCCGAATGCGCGCAGCGGACGAAGATCTTCGTCTGCCGGGCGCATGCCTTCGATGTAAGCAAACAAACAAGCAAACCGTCCGCTGCCGTCTTCCAAGCGGACCAACGTTTCTCCCTTTGCCGTACGCAACGGCACAGGCGTGCGAAAAGACAATTCCGCTTCGGTTAAGGCCAGCAAAACCGCATGCTCGAATTCGATTTTTTCCGGCTCCTGATGCGTTTCGTACACCCGCAACACATAACGCTCGTAATCGTGATCGATAAAACGCGTGGTGTTGTTCCAGCCTTTGGCTCCTTGTTGAGGCGTTCCTGCATACTGCGGCAAATACTGCCGAACCACGTTCTCCAATACGCCTTCTGCCGCTTTTCCCGCTCTTCCCGTCATACGCTCTCTCCCGTCAACTTTTATCCATTCATTATAACGCCCTTACGGCGGCAAGACGAGCTTCGATCATTTCTTCCACGTCGCATTTGACGCGGCTCCACATCAACGCCATCCGGTCATGATGCCCGCGGCAAACGTATTCGGCATGCAGCTTGTCTTCCATACGGATCTGCTTCACGATTTTGATATTGCGGGAACGGAGTTTTTGACGCAGCTCTCTCATCTCGTAACGCGCCTCTTCGCGCAGACGATCGAGCTGCCTGAGCAAAACGGCACGCGTGCGCAGCTTGGATCCGTCGATCAATTTCATGTCCGCATCCAGCACCCGAATCAGGTAGGGCAATTCCAGCATCGCCCGAATCAGGGCAAAATCTTCTTCCGTCGCTTTCATCGGCACGGCTCCTTTCGCGAACGGAACGTCGAATCATGCGGTTTATTCGTCTTTCCATTCGGCACCGGCAATATCCGAATACGCGATTCGGCGAATGCCGGACGCGTTCTCCAATCGAAGCGTTCCCTGAATCGGACTGGCATCGGTCACGATTCCTTCCACCCATTCGCCGGAGGAATTTCCTTGCAGCCGAAGCTTAACGGACGAATGAAGCACGAGCGACCTTTTGACCGCTTCGGCAATATGATCCAGTTCGTCCTGATGCAAAATAACGCGCCTGCCTTGATCCCTTTCCGCCGACGCGCGCAGGATGCGCTGCCTGTATTCCGGCAGAATCATGCGACTGGCTTCCCAAATTCCGTTACCCTCTAGTTTTTTCGTCATTTGTAATGTCCTCCGATCTTGTCCGCCCGGTCCTGCGCCCGTGCGGCCTTCGTCAAAGAATGCCCGCGCACGATCGCCGTCTCGCCGAAACGGTCTTTGATTTCGTCCATGGCCCGATCCAGAAGCCGTTGCCGTTCCCGGTCTTCGAATAGCGAGGGTTGGTAAACATCGGAGGACAAAAGGCCGCCCAACGATAAATGAAGCCTTTTGACCGGCATGCCGTCCCAACCGTCCCGAAACAGGCGGAGCGCTTCGCGATACAATTCCGCCGTGATATCGCTGGGGTCGGGCAATATTCCGCGCCGATGAAACCCTTCGCTTCTCCGATATCCGCCTTCGCCGCCCGCTCCTACCGACAACGAATCCCCCATGCGCTTCATGCGCCTGGCCCTGCGCCCGATCTCGGTACATAATTCGAGCAGCACCGTCTCGATCTCTCCCGCTTCCCGATAAAGCCGGGGCAGCGTGATCGTCGTGCCGATCTGCTTTTGTTCGCGCTCCGTCCACGGCGATACCGGAGAATCGTCCATGCCGTTCGCGACGCGCCATAATACTTCTCCGTTGACTCCCCAGCGTTTTTTCAATTTCGTTACCGGCGTTCGCGCCAGTTCCCCGATCGAAAGAATGCGCAGGGCGAGCAAATGCTTTTCCATGCGCGAACCGACGCCCCACATATGCCTGATCGGCTCAGGCCAAATCAAGGTTTCCCAGTCTTTTTTCGTATGTATGCGGATAATTCCGTTTTCTGTCCGTTTGGCAACCAGGTCGCATGCCAATTTAGCCTGAATTTTATTCGCGCCGATGCCGAACCTGGCCCGCACGCCGGTCTCCACGGCGATGCGGGATTGAACGAGCCGGGCCAATTCTTCCGGGCTCCCGCCGTGCAAGCGCAAAGAACCCGTGACGTCCATAAACATTTCGTCGATCGAATAAGGCTCCACAAGATCGGTATAGGCTTCGAGAATTCCGGCGATCAACGCGGAAATTTCGATATATTCGCCCATGCGCGGACGAATCGCGACCAGATCCGGACACTTTGCCAAAGCGGAGCTTAACCGTTCTCCGGTACGAACGCCATGCCTTTTGGCAATAGCGCAAGCCGCGAGTACCGCGCTTGAAGGAACGGAAGGTTCTCCGACCACGGCAAGAGGACGTTCGCGGTATTCCGGATGTCTGGATTTTTCGACCCCGGCGTAAAAGCTTTCCATATCCACCAACATGATGACCCGACTTTTGCCCGGCATGATCTCTCCCTCCCGACAAAGTCAAAATAAGCAGCTCGGTTCAGCGCCTTTATTTTCTTACTTCAATATTATACACCGAACATCAGTTCTGTAAACGGGTTTTTTGCGCTTTTTCCGAGCGGATCGAATACGCGCCTTGGGGCAAACGGCAGCTGCGGGCGTTCGAATCCAACAGCCGTCCGGGCAAACATTTTGATTCCCGCGCCGCATTCCCGGGTAAATCCACAAAAGCATGACGGACAAGGACTTTTTTATCAACCACATCTTGGGAGGGCGACACCATGGCTATTTTCTCGAATAAAAAAACGATCTTCATCACGGGCGCCGGCAGCGGGCTGGGCAAAGGAACCGCGATCGGATTGGCGCGTGCGGGGCATCGCGTGATCGCGACCGTGGAAACAATCTCGCAGGTCCCGGAGTTTCGCGAGTACGCCAATTCGGAAGGATTGGATATCGAAGTCTTTAAGCTGGACGTCAACAATCCGCTCGACCGGGCGCAGGTCGAAGAACATGATTTCGATATCTTCGTCAACAACGCCGCGATCGGCCATACCGGTCCTTTCGCGGAAGTTCCCGTAGATAACGTACGGCAAGTATTCGAAACGAATTTTTTCAGTTCGATCGAATTGGCTCAAATCGCCGCACGCAAGTTCGTTGCCAAAAAGAAAGGCAAAATCGTGTTTACCAGCTCGATCGCCGGCCTTAGCGTCAACCCGTTCCTCGGTCCTTACTGCGCCTCCAAGCACGCGCTCGAAGCGCTGGCGCAGGCTTTGCAGCAGGAGTTGGAACCTTACGGCGTACAGGTCGCGACGATCAATCCGGGACCTTACAAAACCGGCTTCAACGATATGATGTTCGAGGAAAAAGAAAAATGGTACGACGAAAAAACGAACTTCACCAAACGCTCCGACCTGCTCAAAGGCGAACAGATGCTGGCCCAGCAGTTCGACCCGCAGGACATGGTCGACAAAATGGTCGAAATCATTCCGCAGGACAAGCATAACTTCCGCACCGTATGGCCGGAAGCTTCGGAGCAGCAGGTCAAGGAATACCAAGCGAAGCTGTGGGAGCAGAAGATTTAAATACGGACGCGATCATGGATCGTTCGGATGAACCGTCGGGATCTTTACCGGGTAACTATTAAAAAAGACTGCTCTGAAGCCGTTTGCCGGCTTCAGAGCAGTCTTTTCGCTTGTCAGGCCGTCTCTAGCGCGAACCCGAAATCTACGAATCCACGCAGATTCAAGGCTTCCATCCCGGCTTCAACACCCGCACCAACGCCTCGAAATAATAATAATCCCCCCAGATCGTACACTCGTCAATCCCGATCCCTCGAGGTTTGTTATATACGCCATGCTTCAATACACCGTTCGACCCCGGCAGATCGCGCGTCGTATACCCCGCATCGAGCGCGGTCAAAATCGCCAAAGCCTGCCTTTCCGCCTGCTTCCGTTCCTCGCCGGAGGGAAGCTGCCTTGCCAATTCCAGCAAGCCGCAAGCCGCAACGGCCGAAGCCGAAGAATCTCTCTCCTGCGCATTTCCCGTCAAAAACACAAGGTCCCAATATACGACGCCGTCAGGCGGGGTACGCTCGTCAAAGTAATCAGCCAATGTTTTCGACAGCTCCATCAGATCCTTTTCATGCGTATGCAGATAGCTCAGCATAAAGCCGTAAATGCCCCATGCCTGCCCGCGCGCCCAGCACGAATCGTCCGCATGTCCCTGATGCGTCGTGCCGTATTGCGGCTCTCCCGTCTCGGCATCCATATAGTAGGTATGATACGTCGTGCGATCCGGCCGTACCAGATATCGCGCCGACTGACGGACGTGACTGCGAGCCTGATCCGCGTAGCGCGGATCGCCGGTTTCTTCGCTTGCCCAATACAGCAGCGGCAGATTCATCAGGCAGTCGATGATCATTCGTCCGCGTTCTTCGGGATCGTCGAGATTCCCCCACGCCTGCACGATGCCCGCTTGGGGAAGATAGCGCGAAGAGAGCAGCTCCGCCGCGATCAATCCGGCCTCCCGGGCTTTCGGGTTGCCGGTGATCCGGTATTCGTTGACCGCGGACAGACTGTATAAAAAGCCCAAGTCATGCGTATCCGTGCCGATGCGTCCGTCCAGGCGCGCGCGGTAATCGGGAAGCTGACTCTCGGCGGCTTGGCGGTATTTGACGTCCCCGGTCAATTCGTAAGCCAACCAAAGCATCCCGCTCCAAAAGCCTGACGTCCACTCGAAGTTGGCGATGGCCGGGTAGACGCCGCCTACGCTGGAAGGAGCCGGATAAGCGCACGGCCCGAACGTTTCAAGACCGGCATCGATACGTTTGAGCACGAAAGCCGCGGCACGCTCAAAAATCGGGGTTCGACTCTGCTCCATTTCCGCTGCGGGCCTCTCTTCGTCTACCATGCTCTTTTCTGACTGTACCGGATTCAAAGTTACTTCCTCGGCGTTCTTTTTACTCATCGGATACACCTCCCCCAAAGTTAAGCCGAAACGTCTTGATCTCGTACGGTTTGAGCGTGAACCGCCAAACTCCGGACCGTTCTTCGCCGATCGGACGTTCCAACAAATCCGTTTCCTGCCAATGCAGGGCTTCGGCGAAGGACGACATCTCCATCTCGCCGCTTCTTCCCTCGCATTCATGCAGGCGCACGATCCATCTGTTTTCGTCCTCGGCTGCTTTGAAAGCATCAATAGCCGCTCGCGAATCCGATCCGTTCAGCCCTGTCGCACGCAGAAGCGAGCGGCCATGCAGGCTTGAACTTCCTTCCCAAGCGACGGGCGGGCTGTTCAAGCTCCAAGCTTGCCGCATCGTGCCGCCTTCCGCCCAATCGCCCGCATGAGGCAGCAGCGAGTACGTAAAGACATGCTCGCCGAGATCCGCTTCCGGATCCGGGTACTCCGCCGACTTGATCAAGCTCAACCGCAGCGTATGGTCTTTGACGTCGTATCCGTATTTGCAATCGTTAAGCAGACTGACGCCGTACCCCCGTTCCGACAGATCCGCCCATTGATGTCCCACCGTCTCGAACCGGGCATAATCCCAGCTCGTATTCCAATGGGTCGGACGCTTCACGTTGCCGAACTGGATATCGTAAGAAGCTTCGGTGGCCCGAATCGCGACGGGAAAAGCAACTTTCAACAGCTGCCTGCGTTCCTGCCAATCCACCGTCGTGCAAAAATCGATGCGGCGATGGCCCGTATACAGGCGCATTTCCTGAGTGATCACCGAATCGCCGTACGCCCATTCCATCTCGATCGAAACACGCAGCGGACCGTTTTCTTTTAGCCGCATGAATCGAAGGGTGTCCACGGTCCGCATCTTTTCCTTGTAAAACAGATCGATGTTCCAAGCGTCGAATTGCAGCGGCTTGTCTTCAAATATCTGGAATACGTTTCCGCGCTCGCCGGATGCCAGTACCTCGCGCCGATGCTCACGGTCATATAAACGACTCAGGCCCCCTCGTTCATCCCATTCCACAATGTAAAACGGCGTTTCCAACCTGTTTTCCTGCCATATAAATCCCGGTTCGGAAGCGATAGCGCGAGCCGGTTCTATTCGATCCGTACTTTCCGAAGCTTCCGACGGATCGCCCTCCGGATCAAATATCAGCTCATTGAAACCCAGCGGAGCCACATCCCCCGTATCGACCAACCAACCCTTTTCAGTCCGTTGAAAAGCAAGCCGCCGTCCATCCGCCGTACGCCAGCTGCAGCCGCCCACTTCAATAATGCCGAGTTCTTCCTGCCCGCTCAGTTGTTCATGCGTATCCCAACCCCTGATTTCGACAGGTTCCGAGCTGCTCCAGGAAGAGTCGTTGAATACGGTATAGGTACGGGAACGCTGCGATCTTGGCACTCGAACGGTAGAGGCTTGAGCGACTTCTTTTCCCGTTTCCGGCGGCAGCCCGCCCTCGTCCGTCCACCTCTCGGCGGCTTCCGCGTCCTGCGTCGATTGATCCTTCGTCTCCGCCGCTGCGGCAGGACGATAAGCATCGACTCCTTCTGCTCGCGTTTCAATGAAAGTCAGTGCTTGAATCGACGCTTCATCGACCGACGCGACCAGCGAATTCGCCTCTTCGTATTCCAAGCGCGCATCCTCGTACACTTCTCCGATCGAAGAGCCGGGGATGATATCGTGAAACTGATTGCGCAGCGCGATCTTCCAGGCTTGATCTAACCGCTGCTGCCCTGCCGGCGCATCATGCCCGCCCAACAGACCCGCGGCCGCATTCAACAGTTCCGAACGCCGAAGAGCCAGCTCCAGACGCCGGTTCGCTTTTTTGATCCAAGCCTGGCTCGTATACGTCCCCCGGTGATTTTCCAAATACAGCTCGCCGTCCCACGTATGCACGTACCCTTCCGTCTCCGCCGCCGTGCGCTCCAAACGGTCGAAATAGTCGTCCGCCCTGCCCGTTACGGTTCGCGGCAATCCCGGCATATGCTCTAATCTACGACGCATTTCCAGCATGTCGCGATTGACCCCGCCGCCTCCGTCCCCGTAACCGTAGCAGAGCAGCAGCTCGCGGTTCATCTCCCGATCTTTATACTGCTCCCAGATTCCCTGTACCGTTTTCGGCACGATATATCCGTTGTACGTATAGTAGGTCTCTTCCGGGAACTCGATCTCCGGCGTGGTGATAAAATGGGTCAGCACTTCCGAACCGTCGATCCCCCGCCAAACGAAGGTGTCGTGCGGCATCCGGTTATACTGGCTCCAACTGATCTTGGTCGTCATGAACGAAGTGATGCCGGATTTGCGCAGGATCTGGGGAAGCGCCCAGCTGTAGCCGAACACGTCGGGCAGCCATAGATAACGGTTCTCCACCCCGAATTCATCCCGGAAAAAGCGCGTTCCGTGCAAAATTTGCCGGACCAACGACTCGCCCGAGCTTAAGTTGCAATCCGCTTCCAGCCACATGGCGCCTCCGGCTTCCCAGCGTCCTTCGGCCACCTTTTTCGCGATCTCTTCGTACAGCCGCGGGTAGTCCTGCTTCACGTATTCGTACAGCTGCGGCTGGGTCTGAAGGAACACGTAATCCGGGTAATGCTTCATCAGCTCCAACACGGTGGAAAAAGATCGGGCCGCTTTTTCCCGCGTATGCCGAAGCCGCCAAAGCCAGGCCACGTCGATATGGGTATGCCCGATGCAGTTGACGGTGATCGGATCGGCCGATTGCGGATAATTCGCGCGCAGCTTAACCAAGCGGCGCTCAAGTTCGGCAAGCGCCGTTTCGACGGATACATAAAAAGATTCCGTGCCGGGCTTCGACCAATCCAGCAGACGGAAAGAATGATCCAGCGCCGATAACAGATCGCCGCGTTCCGCCCGCGTATCGGCAAGGATATCGACCGTCTCCAGCATTGCGCGTCCCGTATAGTACAGATCGTCCGACGCCGCATGCAGCAGGGCGATCTCGGCCTGCCCCAGCCTATGCTCTTGCGGCGTCTTCGGCCCTCCGCCTTCCAAACCGGACCACAAACGAAAATGCAGATGAACTTCACTGTCTGCAAGATCGTTCAGGAAAACTTCGCGATGATTGGAGTCGACGCCTTGGCGCGGCTGACCGTTCACGAACAGCAGCGATTCGAATCCTCTGCTGTTGCCGTGCGGCGTGGTGCCGAAATCGAATCGGCCGACAAGGCGGAAGCCGGGCGGCGCAGTCGGAAGCACCGACGACAGACGCAGCCACAAATAACGGTCCCGCCCTTCCCAACGCTGCCCCGGCGGCACGGCCGTCCAGCCTTCGTTGTCGGCTTCCGGCGGTAAGGCGGCAATATCCCCATCGGGATCGGGGCAGATTTCCAGCTCTTCGAACTTCGATAACGTTCGATATCTTAGCGATTCCAATTCCGTCAGGCGGGCTTTCAGTTTTTCTTCGGTTTTGAACATGAAGCAAGCCTCCGTTCGACAACAGAATGGTGGTTACGAATCAAGTGCGTTCTTTTCGTCCAAACGAAATTCGGAACGTCCGGCCTGCATTTTCCGCTTCCACATGCCGGAGTCGAAATCGAATCGAAGTCCTTCCGCTTCGCATTCCTCGTTCGGGTCTCGATCGAGCGCGAAATAACACCAGGCGTCCGCGGATAGCGACGTCGCCGCCCGCAATCCTTCCCGATAGTCCAGCGCGGCGCTTCCTTTGAGCAGGGAGCTGAATAGGCAGCGCCCTTCCCGCTTGAGGTAACTGCCGTTATGCAGGGCAATCCGCCCCAACGAACCGTCCTTCTCGTAAAACAAGACCGTCAGGAAAGCATCCGTCTCCCAAACGCCGAACCCCGCATGCGAATTATCGTGCATGACGCGACCGTCCGCGCGGCGGTTGACCATCAGCTCGACGCGGCTGCCGTTCGTGCGTTTCAGGGAGATCGCTTGCATGCCGTCGCCGATTGCGGAATCGGACAATTCGGAAGGTTCCGCATCCGATCCTGCCGTTCCCGTCAATCGCTCGACCGTCAATTCTTCCTCTTCGGAACCCGGCAGCAGAAACACGCTCAGGAACTTGATCCGCCCGTCTTCCGATCCGGAACGGATTTTGGCATAATCGGCTTCGGGAAAAACATCCTCCAACCCCGTTGCTCGGGAAAAAGAGTTCAGATATCCTTGTTCCGAAACATATTCTTTCGTTTCGGGGTAGGGATGCAGCACTTGCAGCTTCATCTCCGCCCGTTCCATGGACAACGACGGCTCCGCCCGGCCTTGTTCGATCTTCATCCCGGCAGGCATATGCAGCAGCCATTCGAACGTGCCGCTCTCCCGGGCTTGCAAATCGTCGATCAGAATCATGGCGCCGTCCACGCAGACGAAATGCCGGTAAAAGCGCCGGTACGCCCCGGCGTAAGGACCTGTGCAATCCGCCAACAGATACCGGTAGCCGGGAGTGTCCAGCCAATCGGGAATGCATCCGGGGAATTTGGTTCCTTCCTCAATCAGCGCAGGCGGTTGGCCGTGACCGTTGAACAAAACCACGTTGTGCGCGGCAGACTGCCGATAGTAGGCGTTATACAGCGGCTTGGAATACGCGCAGTGCCCGGAATCGTCAACGAAAGTCCGTCCGCCGACGGTCAGGATGAACGTCCCGACGTCCAGATGATTGTGATTCCAGCTTTCTCCCGTCTTCACGGCCAGCACGACCTGCTCCCCGCCGCTTTGCCAGCGCACGAAGCCGTAGCCCGAATGCCCCAGCACGGCGATTCCTTCTTTTTCGCTCGACACGGGGGGTTGAATAGGCAGATGTTCCGGATAAAAAGCGAACTCGGCCGCTTCCGACGGTTCTCCTTTAATGTACGCGAACAATCCGAGCATGTCGCCCCGCCGCTGCATATCGGCCAAACGGAGCCAGACGTAAGCATGCAAAGTCCGATCGCCTTCGTCGCCGAAATGAAACGTGCCGACCTGCCCTTTTCCGCGCTCCGATTGACGTTCGGCAGGTTCCGATAAGGGTTTCGATTCAGGGTTCGCCTCTGAGCCTTTATCCCCGTCTTGCGCCCGTTTCCAATAAATCGTTTCCAGGTACACGTCCGGAATCTGCCGCAGCACCTCCGATTCGCCCAGCTTCGCATCGCCTGTCCGCCTCCGGTAAGCGGCTTCGAACACCAGAAAATTGCCTAACGCGTAATCCAAATACCCCATCGTTTCGACATAATCGCCGTCCGCCCCGAAATTCGCTTGTTTGTTTTGAAGCACGTTTCCCGGATAGGCGAACCACTCGCGGATGCCTTCCGTGATCGTATGCAGCGCTTCGTCCGCGTGAGGAACACGACCTTCGAGCGCTAGCAGCAGCAGACCGGCCGCGGATACGCAGACAATCCACCAATTATGACCCATTGTATCCAGCGCATGAATCTTTTTGACCGGATGCAGCCAATCTTCGTACAGCGGCAGATAAGCTTTCTCGTACAGCATCTGCTCGATTTGCCGCCGCTCCTCCGCGTTGCAAGCATGACGCACCGCGTCGTAAGCCGAAGCCAGCCGAAGCCCGATATCCGCCGTCCACAAATCCGACTGCCGCCCGCCGCCGCTCTGATACACCCAACGGTCTTCTTCGCTTAACAAAGTAATCAATCCCGCGGCCAGCGCTTCCGCTTTCCGGCTGTCCGTCATGCGCGCGTAAAATGCCAGGTTCTGCGCTTCCTTCGCCAGCATCCGCACTTCGTTCCCGAGCGTGAAAAGCTTGCTTCCGCCGTAAGTCAACCAGCGTTCGCGCAGCGAAGCGATTCGCTGCCTTGCTTCCCGCACCCACGCCGCGTCCCGGCTTTCCATCTTTTCCGCAAAAGCCGCCCAACCCCGGCCCATGGCAGGATCGGATTGAATCAAACGCCGGCTTCGGGCTAACGTCTCTTCGTCATAAATCAACATAGTCGTCCTCCCGCAAGCGGCTTCGGAGCGACAATCCGCCCGAAGCCGTTTTTTTCGTTCTATGATCGCCGCGCGGTTCGTTCTTACTCGAACTTCATCGTGTACAGTTCTTTCATGAAGATCCAGGAGTCTTTGTTGTCTTGGTACCACTGCTTGTACCAGTCTTCGAGCGCTTGGCCGCCGGACGCGTACCATGATTTTTTCACGTCTTCGACGCCTTGATCGACGGTGTAAGCATCTCCGCTGACGATCGCTTTGGCCATGGTATCGTTCATCGTGTTCCAGCCGTCGTTGAACGTCGTCGTCATCGCTTTATCGAGCGAAGGACGGAACTTGGCATGCGTGAAGCCGGGATGCGGATGCTCGGGGTCGAGGTAGAGCTTGTCCATTTCTTGGGCGATCGCGATCCATTCCTGATCGATCGGGTCGGTCGAATCTGCCGGACGTCCGCCGATCTTGTTGTCGTTCAGGATATACTTCGGCATAAACATGCGGTAGTCGTTGGTGTAACCCATCTGCGTTTCGTTTTTCGCTTCGTCGATCGGTTTCATCGTGCCGTCTGCTTCCTTGGTGTAATTCTCGCCTTCGATGCCGTTCGCGAACGTCTCGACCGTCGACGGCGTGACCATGAAGTCGATGTACTGCATAACCGCTTCCGGATCTTTCGCGTTGGCGTTTACCGCCCCCGTCATCTGGAGAGCCGGGTTGAAGTCGGGACCGAAACGGCCGAATTGACTTTCCGGGAATGCCATCGCCGTGACTTTGGCGTTCGGATCGGTGTTTTTCAGCGTATCGAAGTTTTTGCTGATGACGGTGCTGTAAGCCAAGTAGATGCCCAGCTTGCCGCTGGCGAAGTCCTGCTCGGCTTTTTGGCCGTTTTTGTCCGACAGGAAGTCTTTGTCCACGATGCCGTTGTCGAACAGCTTTTTCTTGAAATCGTAAGCGGGCTTGATCCGGTCGAATTGCCGCACCAACTGATCGTTTTCGACGATGAACATCTCGTTTTGGAACATGGCATCGATATAATAGGTAGCGAATTGGCTCAAGTTGATGCCGTACGTGTCTTTGACCCCGTTTCCGTCCGGGTCTTGATTGGCAAAGGCGTCCGCTACCGCATACAGTTCGTCGACCGTTTGCGGAACTTCAAGTCCCAGCTTGTCGAGCCAATCCTGACGAATCACCATCGCGCCGAGCACTTCCGGTTTGGTAACCATGCCGATCAGGTACATTTTCCCGTCCGGCTTGGTGCCGAGCGTCTTGAGCGCCGGAACCTTTTCCAGCAGCGCCTTGTATTCGGTACTGTTGTTCGCGACCAGATCGTCCAGCGGAAGCAGCTGCTTTTGCGCCCACAGCGAGTTCAGGAAGTCGGTATCGTACTCCAGCACCAGATCGGGCGCGTCGCCGGAAGCGAACAGCATGCTGTACTTTTGCTGCGACTCGTTGCGGGGAATCGGCACGAATTTGGCGTTGACCGGACCGTTTTCGTTGATCCATTTCGTCCAGCGGTTGTCCGAGTACGTGCCTTCTTCTTTCGGAATTTGGCCGCGGTCGTAGATGGAGACGCTGACTTCTTTTTTGCCGCCGTCTCCGCCCTCTCCGCTGTCCGCGCTTTGCTTTTCGTTCGTTCCGCAGCCGCTCAATACCATCGACAACGCCATAACCGCCGCGAATCCGCCCGTCACCTTTTTGCTCCAGCTCTTTTTGCCCATACTCTTACCCCTCTCTGTTTGTGATCATCCTTTAACCGAACCGATGAGCATGCCTTTGACGAAATATTTTTGCAAAAACGGATAAACGATCAGCATAGGAAGAATCATGACGATGATCCCGGCGGAACGGATGGACTCGGGCGCCAGCTTGCGGAAAGCGTCCGGATCAAGCATCGCCAGTTCCGACATGAGCGACTGACTCTGAATCATATTTTGCACGAGCACCGATAAGTTGAAGCGCTCGGGATCATTGATATAAATCAGAACGTTGAAGAAAGAGTTCCAATGCGCCACCCCGTAAAAAAGGGCAATCGTCGCGATGACGGGAATCGACAGCGGAAGCACGATCCGCAAAATAATGCGCCATTCCCCGCTGCCGTCAATCCGCGCCGCATCTTCCAACTCCTCCGGGATATTTTCGAAAAAAGAGCGCAAGACGAGCAGATTGTAGACGCTGACGAGTCCGGGCAGCCATAACGCGCCGTAGTTGCCGACCAGTCCGAGCGACTTCGCCAGCAGATAGTTCGGGATCAGGCCCGCCGTGAACAGCATGGTGAACACGATCGCCAGCGTCAGGAACCGTCTTGCATAGAAATGCTTGCGGGACAGCGGATACGCCGCCAAAATCGTGAAGACCATGTTCAGCCCCGTGCCGACGAGCGTGATGATCACGCTGTTTTGAAAAGCGCCCACGATATTGGTGTCTTCGATCAGTTTGCTGTACGCCGTCCAGGTAAAATCCCGCGGCCATAAGCTGACCTTGCCGAGCGTAATCGCTTCGTTACCGCTGAGGGACAAGGCCAAGATGTGAATGATCGGCAGCAGGCAGCTCAGGGCGGCCAGGGCCAGAATGAAATAGTTGACGCCGTAAAACACTTTTTCTCCGCTTGTCGATTTCACCTTGCTTCTCCTCCTTTTGTCGATTCGCCGCCGTTTACCATAGTCCGCGTCCCGAACGTCTGGCGATGCCGTTGACGAGCAGCACCAGCGTCAGCCCGATCAGCGATTCGAACAATCCCATCGCCGTGGCGTAGCTGAATTGTCCCGATCCGAGACCGATTTTGAAGTTCCACGTGCTGATGACCTCGGCAACGTTGACGACGACTGGATTTTGCAGCACGTACACCTGATCGAATCCGACGTCCATTACGTTCCCGATATTCAGAATAAACATCAGGATAATCGTCGGCATCAGGCCGGGCAGCGTAATATGGAGGATTTGCTTCCATTTGCCCGCCCCGTCCATTCCCGCCGCCTCGTACAGACTCGGATCGATCGAGGTCAGCGCGGCCAGGTAGATGATCGCCGACCAGCCCGCCCCTTTCCAGATGCCCGAAGCGACGAAAATGGTGATCCACGATCCTTCGTTGAACAGGAACGGATACGTGCTGCCAGTGAGACGTTCCAGCATATTGTTGACGAAGCCCGTCTCGATCGAGAACATCATCAGCACCAGCCCGCCGACGATGACCCAGTTAAGGAAGTGCGGAAGATAGAGCAGCGTCTGCGCCCAGCGTTTGAACCAAGAGCGGCGAACTTCGTTGAGCAGGATCGCCAGAATGACGGGGAACGGGAAACCGACGAATACCGTCAGTGCGCTCAGCACCAGCGTGTTGCGGATAATGCCGAGCGTGTCGGGATTCTGGAACAAATACTTGTAGTTGTCGAAGCCGACCCACGGACTGCCGAGTATGCCGTCCGCGAAGTTGTAGTCCTTGAACGCGATGATAAAACCGAACATGGGCACGTATTTGAAAAGAATGAAAAAGATCGCGATCGGCAGGAACATGATGAGGAGCGGTTTGTTCATGTTCCATCTTCTGCGTCTGCCGAGAGCGCTGTTCGCTCTCATGCGCTCGGCCTTCTCGCTGTTTTTTTGCGCTTGGATGTCCAGGCTGCCCATTGCTTCACCTCCGGGTGGATGTAAGGATCAAGATGATACAGGATGCGGCGGAGGCCCGAAGATGTGGCACGTCGCATGAGAGAAGCGCGCTTTCCGTTTGGGAAGGAATACGGATGCGGGTTTAGGAAAGCGCTTCCTCGTTGGTGCAACGTTAATGTACCGAAAGCGGGAATATTGGGCAATTGTCAGGTTTCGAGGAGGTAACGTTTTTTGCGATTAGCGAGTATCGGACGGAAAAAAGGAGCGAGAAAGCTAGGTGGGGTAAGGGATTCACGTTTTTTGACGGGGTTTCAGAATTTGATTCTTGTGGAGAAGATTGGGATCTGAGGGAGAAATTACTAGCATAGGCTCCCGAAGTGCATTTCTTCGAAATGCTTCACAAGGCGCTGTCTCACCCGGAAAGTTGAATAGGATTTGAATAAGGGGCTTTCCGGGTTCAAAGGCGTCTTTCACTGAATTTCTCCCTTCGCGTTTGCTTCTTATTTTTTTGATGATATGAAGTAATTTGTTTATTTTCGGAACGTTCGTTCATAGTCTTCAAACCGAATCTTTCGGATGAACTTGCGATCTGCGGTTCTGACGACGATGCCTTCGGCTTTGCCTGCGGACTCGATGCCTACCTGCGTCGTCTCGAACTTTTTCAAATAAGCAAACGTCTCTTCGAACGAGGCGGGAAAGTCGGATCCGTTGACGGTTTCCAATAAAGGGGCAGCTTGCAGGTTCAAACGTTCGAACAGGGATTGCTTTTGTTCATCGACGTAAAAAGGCTGATGGTCGTGTTCGCGCCACTCTGCTATTTTTTCCGGCGGCAGGCTTAGAAGTCGATCAAGTTCTTCTTGATTTAGGGTGAACGCGTCGAATGCGCGATAGCTCTGCGTTTTACGATCCGAATAGTTTTTGGAAGCTTTGGTTTTACCGCCGTAAGATTCTTGATAAATGACCGCCAAAGCCCAATCTTGGTCGGCAAAGTCGCTGGTGATCAGTTGTTCGGCCAGCGGTTTCAGGAATTCCGCGATGTTACCGTAAGGGTTGCCGATCCGATCGCCTTTGGCATAGAGCAGCTCTTCTCTTGATCCAATCAGGTAATCGATTTCATCGTCAGGCGTACGGAGCAGGATGATTCTGGAGTTTTCTCCGTCGACTTTTTCATAGATATAAGCTTGGTTGGATTCGTTAAACCCGACCGAATCGGTAAGCGTATCGTTCAGTCGCCCGCGCTCGCCCAGTTGGTGGTAGGTTTGAATGCTTGGGTATTTGGTGAGGGAGTTGATTTTTTTGAAATCCATAGGGGCAGCTCCTTTTTCGCAAGAATGGATGAGTGAAGGGCATGGTGTTTTGAGCTGTGCCAGATCATGGGCAACCTGCTCGCAATCTGCCAGACGTTTATAAAAAGTTATTCCGAACCGGTGCTTGAACAAGTCATAGATTTGAATCGCGATTTCTTGCACCGACTCGTTATGGACAAGGATGCGAACCGCTTCTAAGACTTCCCGGTCATACTCTTCGCAAAGCAGCGGATCGATTCCGGCCGGATTCCATTCGTTAATGATCACAGCCGTTTTTTCGAAAAAAGGATGTTCCCTCGATCTCTGCTCGTCAAAGTTATTCACCCAAAACTTTTCGGTCTGCTCGTCAGCCGCGATGCTTTTCAGCAAATTCAATGCTTCTTGCCGGCTTGATTCTATCGAGGCATTCAAATGATCCGGAACCAATCGCGCCACGTCTTCCAACATGCAAAGATCGCTAAAAAATTCTACGATCGCTTCCCGGCTGCCTAGACGTTCGAGATATTGCGAAATGTAAGGCCGTAAAAAAAGACGATAAGCTTGTTCGAAATCCATTGCGCCGTGTTCCAAAGAATCAAGCACGCCTAAAGCTAGAGTCAGAAATAATTTCTCGGTCTCCGCTCTCTCCGTTAATTCGATTTTCAGTTTCTCCAAGCCTCCTTTTTCGGTCGCCAGATCGCAGATCCCTGCGCCGACGGATCTCATACCCATCATCAACGTTTGAATTCGTTTTTCCGTTTCTATTTTTCTTTTCGAAACAAAAAAGCCTTTCCCTCTAACGGATAGAGAGAAAGGCTTTATCTGTTTCGAAATCATTCAAGACTTGAATCCTTTAACCTCTTGCTTGATATCCGAAGCCGCCGAAGTCGCTTCTTCTTTGAATTCCTTCACCACTTCGACCGACTCCGCGAGCAGGCCTTTGATCTCTTGGCCTTTCTCCTGAAGTTCGCCGCTTTGTTCTTTGATGCGCTGGCCCTGCGTTTTGAGCAGGTCCACAGTGTTCATGAACTTGTCGCGCAGCGTAGCGCCTTCCTGTGCGGCAACGAGTACGGCCAGGCCGGCTCCGATCAGTGCTCCTGCTACTGCGCCGACGACGATTGCATTATTTTCGGAATTGGAATTTGCCATTGTCTGTTGCTCCTCTCAGCTATTCGAATAGGCTTGCTGCATCGCTTCTCTTTTAGGTATTACCCACTCTGCGGACGTTTGCCGCCGCTTGCGGCATACATTTTCGCATTATTCCTTTCCGCTCTCCGTTTTGCTTCGCGTCCGATACTCCCCGGGCGTCGTCGACGCGATCTTTTTGAAGGCCCGACTGAACGACATGTAATTGGCATAGCCGACGCGCAGCGCGATGTCCTGGATCGGATCGGTTGTTTCTTTCAGCAGCTTTTTGGCCGAATCGATCCTCACGCCTGCCAAATAATCGACGAAATTTTCCCCGAAAGCATCCTTGAACAAACGGCTCAAGTAGCTGGAGCTGAGTTCGAAGCGATCCGCGATCAAAGAGAGCGACAGATTCGGATCGCTGAAGTTTGCGTCGATGAATGCCCGAACTTCCCGAAGCGTAACGTGACTGCTGCGGCTCTCGCGCAGCAAACGCAGCCGAACCGCATACTCGTCCAGCAGGCTTCGCACTGCCGGCTCAAGTTCGTCCAAAGTGTCGAAATGCTCCAATGCGGCGCTCAGCTTCGGAGCCGCTTCGGTACGCCATAACTCTTTGACTTCACCGGGCAGCTCCATCATCTCGCGCAAAAGTTGATAAGCCAATACATTCATCAAGCCCGACAAATCGTCTTTGGGAAGCAGCGCCGCGCGCAGTTCGCCGAGCAGTTCCTCCAACTGCTCCTTCCACTCCGGCTGCCCGAGCCGGTAGGCTTGCGCCAACTCGCGGATCGTGCGCAGCACGCCGTACAGTTCGGCCGCCGCCCCTTTGCGCAAGTCTTTTCGGGCAATGACCCGGGCGCCGCCGAGCGAAGACTTGTATCCCATCGCTTCGTCCGCTTCGCGGGATCCGCGCGCGATCTCCTCCGGACCGTTCAGTTCATCTCCCAACGCTACAGTGACCGTACATTTCAGATGCGCCGCAACCCAGATGACCAGTTCCTGCGCAATGCCTGATGCCTGCGATACGACGTTGCCGTCCGCAAACCGCAGCAGCAGGCCCATTCGCCCTCCCGGCAGCCATTCGGCCCAAATGCGCGCTCCGCGACCCTCGGCCAACTCCCCCGCCGCGTTGGCTAGCGCATAACGAAGCAGTTCGCGGCTGCGCTCCGAGTAAGCGCGGTTAAATTCGTCCGGGCGGTCGATCTCGAGCAGCCCGACAACGGCTCGACCGAAGTTGGCGTTTTGTGCGGGGCTGCCGGTTCCGCGTTCCGCTTCCAGTCTCGTCGTCTCCGCTTCCCATTCCTCCGCTCCCACCACCCGAGATCCGTCCAACAACTCCCTGAAAAACTCGCGTCTGCGATACCCGATGTCTTCCCGCTGCCGCTGCCGATCCGCCTCGGCACGGGCAATCATGGCACTCAGCGTGGATTCGATACGGGCAAACTCGTCCGCGCTCTGCGCTCGGCGGACTCTGCGATCCGAACGTTCTCCGGCCGCCTGCTCGCCCGACTTTTCCGTTTGGCTTTCCCCGCTGATCTGCGCCGCCTCCGTCAATGCCGCCGCGGCTTGGGCCGTGCCCGGCGGCAGCGCCTCCAGACGCTCCAACAAGCGCATGACCGGTTCGTAATTTCGCCTCGACACAAAAACAGCCCAGCCGATTCCGAGCAGAACGATCAAGGCGGCCCCGCCGATCCAGACATACCATATCCCCGTCAAAATCTGCGACAGCGAATCGCCGATCACGCCGCCGCGAATCTCCCATCCCGTATACGCCGACGATACCGCGGATAATTCCCGGTTCGATTCCGCCGCCGCGCGCGACGCGCCGCTTTGCAATTGATCCGCATCCGCCGAAGGCAGATTCGTCTCGGTTCCGAGCATCAACGCGCCGTCCGCCGTATACAGATGAATAAAACTGGTCTCTTGCCCGATCATCTCCCGCAGCAGCTCGCGCACGGAATCAAGCGACACGTTCACGACCATCAACCCGCGTTCGCCCGTGAGCAGCGGAATGCCTTTTACCAGCGTGACCACCGTCCGCGGCTGCTCCCCGAACGCCGATATCTCTCTCGGTTCGGACCAACGCACCGGAATCGGCCCCTTCAGCACGTTTTGCAAAAAATCCCGATCCGGAAAGCCGGCCAATCGACCGAATGACAGATTGCTCAGCACCGCATCGTCCGCTAACCGGTACACGTAGATCGAGTCGATCAGCGGATTCGTCAGCTTAAGCCGTGCCAGACGCCTCGAAGCTTCGTCGGCAGCCAGGTACGGATTTTCCGAAGCGGAGAAAAACGAAGAAAATTCCCCCGACGTAATCTCCCGGTTCATCATCTCTCCGATCGAACGGAACGAATAATCCAGAGATTGCACCGCCTGACGCGAAAAGACTTCGTTCGCCCGGGCCGTTTCCCGCTTCGACAACTCTGACGATCCGACAAAAAACAGGATCATCAGGATCGCCGGCACGACAACGAGGATAGGCAGGTACGAGAATGTCAATCGATTGAACCAGCTCCTGGACACGCGCACCCCTCCTAATCTCATTATAAAATTACATATTTTATCATCCGATGCAATGCTTTTCGAACTTCCCGACAAAAAAATCCCCTGCGGACTAATCCAAACCTCATTATTTTGCGTACAATAGATGTAGAACAACATTATTTCACTACCGGAGGTGACGCTTCTTTGCCTGCTGAATCCTTATATATCGGAAGCGTGCTGGCCGCGGGAGTCTTATCTTTTTTCTCTCCCTGCATCTTCCCGATGCTGCCCGTCTATTTCGCTTTTCTCGGCGGATCGGAAGCGGGTCGTCCGAGCGATTCCGCTTCGCCGCGTTTTAAAGTCAATCCGAAGCTGATCGGCCGCACGCTGCTGTTCATCCTCGGCCTGTCCACCGTCTTCCTGCTGCTCGGCTTCGGCGCGGGCGCGCTCGGCGGAGTCATCAACAGCTCTTGGTTCATGATCGCGTGCGGCGCGGCGGTGATCTTGTTCGGCATTCATCAGACCGGCGTGCTCAACCTGATGTTCCTGCAAAAAGAAAAACGCCTCACCTACGATTCCAACAAGCAAAAAGGCTGGCTCGGCGCATTCCTGCTCGGCTTGACCTTCAGCTTCGGCTGGACGCCTTGCATCGGCCCGGTGCTCGCTGCCGTCCTCGGCGTGGCCGCAGGCGGCGGATCGGCGGGATACGGCGTATGGATGATGTTCATTTACACCGTCGGCATGGCCGTTCCTTTCCTGATCCTGGCCGTGTTTTCCGATCTTCTGCTGCGCCGGATCAAAAACCTGTACAAACATATGGGCAAGATCAAAGTCTTTTCCGGCCTGATTCTGATCGCCATGGGCATCCTGCTGATGACCAACAACCTGGCCGTGCTTACGGCAGCGTTCCAACTTTAACTTTTAAACCCTAAGGAGATGACCGATTTGCAACATGCAAAAAAGAAATGGCTGCCTCTATTGATGTTATTCTCCGCGGTGCTGCTGTTATCGGCATGCGGACAAAACGGTTCGGCGACTTCCGCTTCCGGCGGCACTGCCGCAAGCTCCGCTCCGGCTCCGCAGTTCGACCTCAAAGACCTGAGCGGCAACGAAGTCAAACTGGCGGATTTCAACGGCGAAAAAGTGTACGTTAAATACTGGGCTTCGTGGTGCTCGATCTGTCTCGCGGGCATGGAGGAACTGAACACGCTGGCCGGACAAGACAACGACTTCAAAGTGATCAGCATCGTCGCTCCGGATTTCAAAGGCGAAAAGTCCGAAGCCGATTTCAAAAAATGGTTCGCGGGCATGGACGAAAGCAACACGACCGTGCTGATCGATCAAGACGGCAAATACGCGCAGCAGCTCGGCGTGCGCGCATATCCGACTTCGTTCTATATCGATTCGACGGGCGGATTGGCGAAAACCGTGCCGGGTCACAACACCAACGACGTGATCGCTTCGAACTTTAACGCGATCCCTTAAGGAACGACGGTTCGTTTTCCCACTATAACGAGGAGGTTCCACTTATGAAAAAAAGAACCCGGCCGTCGGCCTGGCTCTCTCTCGTCTCGCTAATGCTGCTGAGTCTGCTTCTGTCGGCCTGCTCGACGTCCGGCTTCGCCGGAATGAATGCCGCCGGCTCCACGTTCCCTTCGAGCGTAACGGCGGCAAGCATTCCGAACCCGAACGCGGACGTCGACTTTTCCAAGTCCGACCTGAAAAAGATTTATCTCGCCGGTGGCTGTTTCTGGGGCGTCGAAGCCTATATGGCCCGGATCTACGGCGTACAGGACGCCGTATCGGGTTATGCCAACGGAACAGGCGAAAATCCTTCGTACGAAGACGTGATCCAAGGCGACCGCGGCTTTGCCGAGACCGTCGAAGTCACGTACGATCCCGAATTGGTGCCGCTGGACAAGCTGCTGACCGAGTTTTTCAAAGTCATCGATCCGACCAGCGTCAACAAGCAGGGCAACGACCGGGGCATCCAGTACCGTTCCGGCGTGTATTACACGGACGACAGCGAGAAATCGGTGATCGAATCGGTCATCGCCAAAGAACAAGAGCGATACAATCAAGACATCGTGACCGAAGTGCTGCCGCTCGAGAACTTCTACATGGCGGAAGAATATCATCAGGACTATCTGGAAAAGAACCCGAACGGCTACTGCCATATCGATATGGGAATCCTAAACGAGCAGGAGATCCCGGCTGACGGCGCAAACGACACATCGGCGGCAGGCGTCACGACGACGGGCGAAAAATCCGCTGCCGCGACGAAAGCCCAAGGCAAAATCGTGATCGACCCGGCCGACTACCCGAAACGCAGCGCCGAAGAATTGAAGAGTCTGCTGACGGATATTCAATATAAAGTCGCCGTAGAGCAGGATACCGAACATCCTTACTCCAACGAATATTGGGACACGTACGAAAAAGGCATCTACGTCGACGTCTCCACCGGCGAGCCCCTGTTCGCCAGCGAAGACAAATACGACTCGCAGTGCGGTTGGCCGAGCTTCGTGAAGCCGATTACGCCGGACGTCGTGACCTATGACGAAGATACCGCCTACAACATGGTCCGCACCGAAGTGCGCAGCCGTTCCGGCGATATCCATCTCGGCCACGTTTTCGACGACGGCCCGGCGGATCGCGGCGGCAAACGCTACTGCATCAACAGCGCGTCGATCAAATTCGTGCCTCTGGCCGATATGGACGCGCAAGGCTACGGGTATTTGACCAGCGTGGCGAAATAAAACGTACGAACTCGTGCACGGAAAAAGGCCATGACGCCGACACTTTGTCGGGCATGGCCTTTTTGCATGAAACGCAGCGTCGACGGACCTTGAGATCAGTCGTCAATTTAAAAAACTTACTTCTTTTTCGCGATCCGCTTCTCCAACTTTTTAACCAGCTTCTTCGGCGTCTCCGCCCGCACGATCTCGCCTTTTACCCTCGCAAACGGCTCGGTCCGGCACAATCGGCATTCTTTCAAGCAGGAGTCTTTTTTGACTTTGACGTCCTCGTATTCGCCTTTTAACGCTTTGTAAGCCGACTTCGAGAAACGATCCAGGTTTTTTTCGCAAAATTCAATCTTCATCGCCGTTCCTCCTTCAATTTCCGCAGCATGTTCCGCACACGCGTAAGCTCGGACGGAACACGGCGGTCAATATGATTTTGTGTACGGAACCCATATTCCTTAAGCCGGTGCCGAATATTGCCGGGAATATAATGCTCGTCCGTCGGATGCTGCGCAAGAAGCTGTTCATACACGGGTAGCAGACGTTGATCCGTCACGCCGCCGAGCGATTGAATCGCCGTATGCACGACGTTCGGCGCGGGATCGTGCAGAAGCACTTCAATAAACTCGTCCAAATAATCAGCTTTCCGATTCGATTTTCCGGCTTGCCAGATCGCGCTTTTGCGAATCTCCGCATCTGAATGTCGAAATGCCGGCAGCAGCAAGGGAAGCGGTTCGATTCCTGCGGCCTCCGCAATATATCCGAGAAAACGGAATGTTTCTTCATCTGTTTCGCGCGGAATCAAAGTTTGGATCTCTTGCGCGAAATTTCGGGCGTTCTTTTTCCGATACCAATGGATCAACTGGGCCGCGGTTCGTCGATCCTCCGCCTGTTCGCTCTCCAGCCCTGCAATCAGCATCGGATCGGCAAGATCCGGCGCATGGGCGGCCAGCAGGGTCAACGCCCAGTACCTCACGTTGTCCGCAGGATCATGCAGCAGCTTTTCCGCAAGCCGCACTGCCGGTTCTTCGAGACGAGGGAAACGCAGAAGCGCCTTCAACGCTTGCGCACGGTTCTCGCTGCTGCCTGATGCTGTCGCCTGCTCGACCAACTCTTGTTCGCTTCCTCCGGGCGTCGTGCCGAACCAATGTATCTTGAAACCGGCAATGATCTCGTCCAACCATCGCTCGTACCAATCCAGGAAGTTCTTTTCGTGCGTAAAAAAAGGCTTTTGGTATTCCATGTTCATGTACACGACGCGTCCCCGATGCTCGCCGCTGACGATCAGCAGGATTTCGTTGTCGCAGCCCATCGTGCCGATCTCGAGCGTACCTTTCAACAGATCGGCGAAAGCCTCGTTATACGCGTCGTCATCCAGCGATTCGTCTACCGCATACTCTTCCGTATCTTGGGACTGCCAATCCTGGGTAGCCGGACTCATCCGGAAAAGTGAAGCTTGAGCCAAACGCTCCACATTCGGCTCCATGCTGTCTGTACCGTAAATCCCGTAATAAGGTCCTGCTCCGCCGTAGGAACCGGGTCCGCCGTTACCGATCCCGGTCAAAAAAGCGGCGAACGCTTCCGGCAGTTGAACGCCCCACTTTTTTTGCAGCGTGTCCAATTCTTCAAGCGTCATCGGTTCATTCACCCGGTAACGATGACTGCCAGCACCAAATACCTGCTCGGCTCCCGGAGTCCGTGCGGCACGCGTCAGCTTTTGGCGAATCCGTTCGATCTGCCGATCATATAAGCTTAAATTCGGCATTTCTTGCACCGATTCGTTTTTTTGTTCCCTATCCATGCCGTCACTCTCCTTCTTTGCATGAAAACTTTCCGCTGTTTTCCAGGTTTCCATTGAGTTGTGAGCTGTTACCTTTTATAATGAAACGGAAAAAGTTTTAATCGAAATCTAACAGAAAAAGGTGTCTTTCATTAATGAGTATACTAAATGTAGAACGACTGAGCCACGGCTTCGGCGACCGGGCAATTTTTAAAGATGTCTCCTTCCGCCTGCTGAAAGGCGAGCATATCGGCCTGATCGGCGCCAACGGCGAAGGCAAATCCACGTTCATGAATATCGTGACGGGCAAGCTCCAGCCGGACGAAGGCAAGGTCGAATGGTCGAAACGCGTTCGCGTCGGCTACCTCGATCAGCATGCCGTACTGGAAAAAGGCCAAACGATTCGCGACGTGCTCAAAGGCGCTTTCCAATACCTGCTCGATATGGAGCAGGAAATGAACGATATGTACGGACGCATGGGCGACGTGACTCCGGAGGAGCTGGAAGAACTGCTGGAGCAGGTCGGCACGATTCAAGACACGCTGACCGCGCAGGACTTTTACCTGATCGACGCCAAAATCGACGAGACCGCCCGCGGACTCGGCTTGACGGACGTCGGCCTGGACAAAGATGTCAACGACCTGTCAGGCGGACAGCGCACGAAGGTTCTGCTCACCAAGCTGCTGCTCGAGAAGCCGGACATCCTGCTCCTCGACGAGCCTACCAACTATCTGGACGAAGTGCATATCAACTGGCTGACGCGCTATCTGCAAGAGTACGAGAACGCGTTCATCCTGATCTCGCACGATATTCCGTTCCTGAACAGCGTCGTCAACATCATTTACCATATGGAAAATCAAGAGCTGAACCGCTACGTCGGCGACTATGATTATTTCCAAGAAGTCTACGCGATGAAAAAGCAGCAGCTGGAATCGGCGTTCAAGCGTCAGCAGCAGGAGATTTCCCAGTTGAAAGACTTCGTGGCCCGCAACAAAGCCAGCGTAGCGACCCGCAACATGGCGATGTCCCGTCAGAAAAAGCTGGACAAGATGGACGTGATCGAACTGGCTCAGGAACGTCCGAAGCCGCAGTTCAACTTCAAAGTGGGCCGTACGGCGGGCAAACTGATCTTCGAAACGAAAAACCTGGTCATCGGCTATAACGAACCGCTGTCCCGCCCGCTCGATCTGAAAATGGAACGCGGTCAAAAAATCGCGCTCGTCGGCGCCAACGGTATCGGTAAAACGACGCTGCTGCGCAGCATTCTCGGCGAGATCCAAGCGATTAACGGCACGGTCGAGCGCGGCGAGCATCAACAAATCGGTTACTTCGAACAAGAAATGAAAGGCGACGGCTCCAACACCTGCATCGAAGAGATCTGGAACGAGTTCCCTTCGCTCAGCCAATTCGAAGTGCGCGCGGCGCTGGCCAAATGCGGCCTGACGACGAAGCATATCGAGAGCAAGATCACGGTACTCAGCGGCGGCGAAAAAGCGAAAGTCCGTCTGTGCAAACTAATCAATCGCGAAACGAACATTCTGGTACTCGACGAGCCTACGAACCACTTGGACGTCGATGCGAAAGATGAACTGAAGCGCGCGTTGCAGGCTTACAAAGGCACGATCCTCATGATCTCCCACGAACCTGAGTTTTACAAGGATATCGTGACGGAGACGTGGAATTGTGAGTCTTGGACGACGAAGGTTTTCTAAGTTAGGTCCTATTCGGAAATGAAGCCGGGTCGGCTGCGGGGGAAATTCGTTCAAGACGCTGTCTCACTCGGAAAAGGGATTGGATTTAAATAAGGAATTTTCCGAGTTCAAAGGCGTATTTCACTGAATTTACCCCTCCGCCTATCGCTTCGAACCGAATAAAACTTTTAAAATCTTCATCTATGTATGGATGTAGATGAAATGCGGAAAGGCTCCTTGAAAGGGGGCCTTTTTGCGTATAAATAAAGTTGGCTAGTGGGAATCGTCTTAACGGATGAACGACGACTAAATAAGCTGCAGAGAACTCATGTGTAGGTAAAGACGTTACGTTTATAAGAGGAGGTCGAAAGATGGGGAGACGGAAAAGGATTCAGCGACTTTTGGTTATAGGCGGGATGGGTTTATTGTTAGGGTTGGCGGGTTGCGCAGCGGAGAAACAGGACGGTCTTTCGAATGCCGATTCCGCTTCGATGCAAGAGACGGGCGAAGCGCAGGAGGAAGAAGGTTCAGTGGACGAAAATATTTCTAAAACAACAGGCTTGGAGACGGTCAATGCCATGGCTACTTTCGTCGGGTATGCCAAAGTGGATGAGTTAGATGAAGCATCCGACCTTATTTTGATCGGTACGCCGACTCAAGATTTTGTGGAACGGGCTTCTACTAATACTTATTATGCGGACGGGCATATTCAAGATATTTCGACGTTGACCGATTTCAAGATCGAACGCGTAATCAAAAATGAAGAAGACGTCGAGTTAGAGGATGTTATTCGAATCATCGAACCTATTTCGATCATTAAACAAGACGGCGTCAAAACAATACTTACGGTCGAAGATTACGTAGAACTTCAAAAAGGAAAAACGTATATCATTTTCCTGGGCAAAAACACGTACGGTCGGTACAGCGTAATCAATATGAACAACGGTCGCTTTGCCATAGAAGAAGACGGAAATTCGGAACTTGCTGTCATGGCTGATTCCATACAAGAGAAGCATAGCGAATTTCAAAAAGAGGTGTTGGAAAAATACGGGTTAAATCCTTGAAAACAAGCGTAAAAGAACAGTTCTGTTTAAGAGCTGTTCTTTTACGCCTTAAGATTGATTGGTTTATTCGCCGATCGTGTTGGTCAACTCGCCCAAGCCTTTGATAGAGATCGTCACTTCGTCGCCGGTTTTAAGCCAGACGCGAGCGGTTTCCGGCTGGCCGAACACGACGCCTTCCGGCGTGCCGGTCAAGATGACGTCGCCCGGGCGCAGCGTGAAATGTTTGGAGATATAAGCGATGATTTCCCGGCAGGAAAAAATCATGTCGGAAGTGTTGGAATCTTGAACGGTTTTGCCGTTAATGCGCGCCGAGATGCGCAAAGCGTCAGGGTCGGAGATTTCGTCGGCGGTAGCGATATAAGGGCCGATCGGAGCGAATCCGTCGCCCGTTTTGCCGAGCAACCATTGTCCGGAAGTCATTTGCAAGTCGCGTGCCGACAGATCGTTTGCGCAGCAGTAGCCGAAGACATAATCGAGCGCTTCTTCTTCGCTGACGTTGGATGCGGTACGACCGATCACGATGGCAAGCTCGGCTTCATAGTCAAGCTGTTTCGTTTCGGAAGGGTAAGGAATAATGTCTCCGTGCGCAGCTGCCGAGTCAGAGAATTTACTGAACACGACAGGTTGCTTAGGCAGAGGCATATTTGTTTCTTCCGCATGCTTTTTGTAGTTCAACCCGATGCAGACCAGCTTGCCCGGATGCAACACGGCAGGCAGAAAGCGGACTTCGGTTTGCTGCTTCGATTCGAATTTGGAACGATCCGGCCCCAGACGCTCCCACGCATTGCGAATAGACGCGATTCGTTCCGGCGATTTCAGCAGCTCATCCGTGGTCGTCGGCAATGTTGTTCCTTTTTCCAACCATGGAGTGAGCGCGCCGAGCGGCACGATTTTCCCTTCATTGATCAGAACAACCAACGGCCGGCCGCCGCGTTCCACATTAGCAAATTTCATTCCGTTCCCTCCCGTTTCGCTTTATCTCGTGCAGCTTCGATCGGTTCGCGCGAAACTGCACTCTCTTTTGTAGTATCATTTTTCCTGCAAAACGGTTGAAGCGTAAAATACATCTCCATGCATATACCGCATTCGCTCCCAAGTTGCCGGATTTGTCGTATCGGGTGTTTTGCCTGCCAGTATCTCTTCGTACAACAACATTTTCTCTTCCAAATGAGCCACGTGACGTTTCGCTTCTTCCAGCTGCCGACGCGCTTCTTCCCCGTGCTTTTTCATCATGGCGCTTCGCTCGGGAACGGTCGGATCGCCTTGAAGGCAAAGATCGATATACGTCTTGATTGCCTCGATCGGCATCCCGGACTGCTTCAAGCACCGAACGCCGAACAACCAGTTGATCGATTGTTCATCGAACAGCCGCACATTATGCTCGCTGCGCCGTACAGTCGGCACGAGCCCTTTATCCGTATAAAAACGGATCGCGTGTTCGGTCAATCCTGTAATCTGCGCCGCTTCTTTGACAGTATGCATACGATGTTCTTCCTCCTAAAAAAAATTCGAAATATCGCTTGCCTTCGTGTAACACGAAGGCTTTAAGCTTATTGTAAAGCAAATCGACCCGAAGCGAAAATATTCGCCGATTGGTACGCTGCCGCAAAAGCATCCAGCGCGCCTGCGTACCTGAAAAGCATTTTTCGTTCGGAACCGATCGCTTTCCCACATTCACCCAATAGGAGGAATTCCCATGCAAACCGTAACATTGAACAACGGCGTCAAAATGCCTCTTCTCGGCTTCGGCGTTTATCAAATTCCGGATGCGGAGCAGTGCGAGAATGCCGTGTACGAAGCGCTGAAAACCGGCTATCGTTTGATCGATACCGCCGCGGGCTACATGAACGAAGAAGCGGTAGGCCGTGCGATCAAACGCAGCGGCGTACCGCGCGAAGAATTGTTTATCACGACCAAACTTTGGATTCAGGACGCAGGCTACGAGAGCGCTAAATCCGCCTTCGCCAAGTCTTTGGAAAAACTCCAGTTGGACTATCTGGACCTGTACCTAATTCACCAGCCTTTCGGCGATTATTACGGGGCTTGGCGCGCAATGGAAGAACTGTATCATGAAGGAAAGGTTAAAGCGATCGGCGTCAGCAACTTCCTTCCCGACCGCCTGATGGACCTGATCGTGCATAATGAAGTGATTCCGGCCGTCAACCAAGTCGAAACCCATCCTTTTTACCAACAAGCCGAAAACTCCGCATTCATGGCCGAGCAAGGCGTGCAGCATCAATCTTGGGCGCCTTTCGCGGAAGGCCTGGGTAATATGTTCGAAAACGAGACACTGACCGCCATCGCGAATCGGCACGGAAAATCCGTTGCTCAAGTGATTTTGCGTTGGCTGACTCAACGCAGCGTTATCGCCATTCCCAAATCGGCGAACAAAGAGCGCATCATCGAGAATTTCGATATCTTCGATTTTGAGTTGAGCGCGGACGAGCTTGCGCAAATCGCCGCCCTCGATACGCATCAGACGCTGTTCATGTCTTATCACGATCCCGAATTCGCCAAGCTGTTGGGTACGCTGAGGGTCGAACTGTAATCGTAAAAAATAAGCATCCGCTTCTGCTTAGGCAGCTGCGGATGCTTTCCGTATTTATGCGTAATTCGCGCTTATTCGGTTCTTGTCTTGTAAGAGTTCTCCCTGTATTTGTTGTCCCGGGTCGGCTCTTGTCGATCGACGTTCGGTTCGGGTTCGGTTGGCTGCGGCTCCGAATGCCACGCTTCAACCTTCTTTTTCCGCTTGCGCCGGAACCAACGCTCCAACCGGTTCGCGGACTGGCGTTCGGCCAGCGTCTTCTTGATTCCTTTCATCAGCAGCTTGGAGCGATCCTCGTCGTTGCGTTCCAACTCGTGGAGGTCCTTCAGAAATTCATCCTTCATATTATGCATCTCCATGTATAAGGTCTCCTCTCAGTATATCGAACATATGTTCTTTTGTCGAGTCTCGTTATTTTCCGGCTTCCTGGTGTCCGTCTCTGACCGGAAGCTCGCCGAACTCTTCGCGGATCTTGCGTCGGATTCGGGGAATCAATTGTCGGTAAGGACCGACTTCGCTGATATCGGACAGGTCTCCGACTTCCAAAATATGATGCTCATCCGCTTTCTCCAAATCCAACAGCAGCCTGTATTCCGATTGGTATTCGTATTCTTTCGGTTTGCGAAAATATCCCCACGTACCGGCAAAAGTATCCAACTCGTGGTATGCGACCATCCCTTCCCGCAGTCCGAAACCCGCTTTGCGGCAGGCTTCCGCGACTCGCTCTTTGAAAGCTTTCGGATCGGTGACGACGACCGCGTAATCGCCGAAATTTTCGTTCCGAGGATGGATCAAATGCTCTTCTTCCCCTTCGGAGTAGCGCCGCAAAGACTTGTTCGTGATGCCGTGCAGACTGAGCGAATATTGTTGGTCCGCTTCGTTTTCCTGCAATACGATCGGCCCTTCCAAGTCTTCCAACGGTTTGCCTCCGACATAAACTTTATAATTTTCCGGATTGTAGATAGCGGAAGCCGCTTCGAACGGATCGTTGCGTCCCGATTCGTCGGGTTCCGGATTTTTGAAAGCGCTCAGGCATTGAAAATGAAGCCGGCCGCGTTGAAATTGTTCCATGAAACGTCGTTCTCCGAACTTGATCAGCACATAAATCCGTATCGGATTCTGCATAAGCGCTCTCCCTTCTCTTGTTCGTATTCAGCCAATGCTGTTTCAGGGATACTCCATATTTACCCAAAATCCAGAAAAAACAAAAAGGCTTTCCCGGAAGGGAAAGCTTCAACGCGTCGAGAAAGTCCGACGCAACTGGAAGGGAGACGGCGGAGAGAAAAATTCAGTGAAGGAGCGATAGCGCTCGCCTTTGAAATCGAGAAAATCCCGCTAAAATTTCAATCCTTTTCTCGATTTCAACACGCGACCGGAACGAATTTTTCTCGGAGTCGGCTCGCTTCCCGCATCGAAGCCACTTTCTCGACAGCCTAAGGCTTTCCCGGAAGGGAAAGCCTTTTTGTTATACCGCCAATAGTCCCCGCCGCTCCGCTACCGTGATCGAAGCCTCGACTCCCGAACCGAACTCCAGGTAATCGTCTTCGACGCCGTCGCTGAAAATCACGCCGCTTTCCGGCATCTGCGACATGATCCGAAGCGGGCTTCGTTCGTCGATTTTGCCGAATACCAGATTCGCGGAAGTTGCTCGGCTCGGATACGGTTCGCGCACGCTGAAGTACAGATAAGGCGAATCCCAACCGAACGAAGCATCCGGGGTCAACGCTTGCGCGGGTTGTCCGGCCGCTCCCGACGCAATCCCGGCGGCTCCGGCCAGCACGCTGCGAAGCCAGCCGGTCGAGCCCATTCCGGTCGACACGATGATTCCGCTCGACGACTGCTGCTCGGCGGCCTCGTTTATTCGCAGCTCGTAACGGGCGGATACGTGCGTCCGGCGCCCGATAAACAGATCGTTAACCGCGTACAGCACCTGCCCGTCGTTCAACTCCGCCTGCGCCAGCCGGACTTCTTTGACCGGGCGTTTGTCGCGCAGGATATCGCGGGCCACCGACTGCAATTCCCCGACCTTGAACGGCAGCAGCGCTCCGTCCCACCGCTGCGGGTCCGGGTTGACGCCGATCAACGGCCGATAAGCCGCGTATTTGAGCGTATTGGCGACCAGACCGTCTTGACCCAGCACCACGACCACGTCTTTTTCCCCAAAAATGAAATTCGGCACATGCTCGCGATCCACGTGCTGCACGCGCCCGACTACGCTCAGCGACTCCGTCGCCTGATGCAGCGCCGCGCGGTAGACCCGATCTTCGCGAATATAGTCGCCGAAATCCGCCCCCAGCCGCTCTACGTAGAACTGCGCCTGTTGGATGGTATTGTACCGAACCACCAGCTCCTCCAGCCGGGTCCGGCGCTTCACCAGCACGATCTTCGCCTCCGTTTCCGGAGCGCCCGCCGCCGTGCTGCCGAATGTCTGTCCGTGACGGGAATCCGCTCCCCTCCGGCCAGGCGCGTCGAAGGAAGATTGCCGCATTTTCGCTTCCCTGTCCCTGTTCCCGAAAAAGCTCATCGCTGCGCAACCCCTTTCGCCGCCTGTCCGCCCATCAGTCCTTGCAGCAGATCCGGCGTAATATTCAACTGACCGATTTTCTCCGCGTTGCCGGCCATTTCCTGGAACGCGATCGCGATCAGTTTATCCGGCTTCATATCCATATTCGCCATCGCTTGCAGCACGTTCGGATTGACGTTTTCCAGCGATTTCATGACGGCGGTCAGCTCGTACGCTTTGGCGTCGGCGGCTACTTTTTGGTTCGAGGTTTCCAGACCGATCAACTCCTGCCTGCGCTCTTCCATGCCGATATCGAAGCTGAGCTGCTCTTTTTCCATCTCGTGCCGCTTTTGCTTGACCGCTTGTTCCGCATTAAGCTGCGTTTCGCGAATCTGCCGCTTTTTGGTCTCGACCGCGATTTCGGTGTTCAGCTCGTTTTCTTTCACCTGGCGTTCCTGCTGAATCGAAGCGTTGCGGCGGCGGTATAGCGCTTCATCCGCATCCTGCAAAATCTCTTCGCGCGCTTTGGCTTCCAATGCGCGCATCGTGTCTTTATTCGGCAAAATGGCGAGAATCGACAGTCCCATCAGTTCTACGCCGAGCGCAGCCAATTCTTCGTCGTTCGCCAGTTCCCGCCGCATGCTTTGAGCCAGCGTCTCGCTTGCCTGAATCGCTTCGCGGAGCGGCATACGGGCCAGACCGCGCTTGATCCGCACTTTGACGATGTTCACGACGCGCTGACTGAGCAGAGCCGGATCGTCCGACAGGTAGCGGTTCTTTTTCAAATCATAGGTATAGTTCAGCACTTCGGTCATCCGTTTATATTCTGCGATCCGGTAGATAAGCTGACCTTGCACCGTAATTTTCTGATAATCGCTCGTCATCTCGTCGAACATGAACGGAACGTCGATCGACGAGACCGGCACGACCACGACCGACGTCGTCGGCGCATAATAGTGAAAAGCAAGCCCGACGCCTTCTTTGACGACTCTGCCGTTCTTAATTTTCATCACGTACTCGCTAGGCTGGAATTTCGCAAAACGGAATCCGAACATGATGTTTCCCCGCTTTCTTTTTCGTTATTGTCATTTCGACTTTAACAAAAATATAGCATAGTTTTTTGATATTATCAATATGATATTAACAAAAAGTTACGAAGAAAATCCAATAAAAAAACCTTATCCCCGCAGGGACAAGGTTCGATAAAAGTAGACAATTCCTTCAAACGCGCTCCGATTGCCGCTCTCGGGCATCCTCAACCGTTGGCAACGATGCCGAATCCGAAGCCCGTTTATTTGCTGCATGATCCCGCACATGTTCCAGCACCGCGTCGAACAATTCAAGCTGATTCGGCGAATGGCAGACCAGATGGCCGCTTTGCGGCAGCAGCACTACCTTTTTATCCGCCGATCCCAGATGTTCGTTCAGATACGCGGAACTGCGGGGCTTTACCAGGTGATCCGTGGCTCCTTGCACGATCAATGCCGGAGACTTTGCTTCTTCGTACCACTCCAGCGATTCGTCCACGATACGGTAAAACTCGCGCGTGGCCCGGGCCGGAACGGCAAAAAAGTTACGAATGTAACGTCCCACCATACGCGGTTGCATCAAAGTTCGGGCAATCGCCGGCGGATGAAGCGGAAATACCGGCGTGGACAATAACGTAATCGACGCGATGCGTTCCTTGTAAAAAGCCGCAAGGCGCGTCGCGATCAACGCCCCCGTAGAAAATCCGATCAGATGCACGCGGTCATGTTTGACGAGCAGCGTCTTGAGTTGTTCTTCGGCGCTGGCGATCCATTCCCGATTGCCTGCATCCTGCATTTCCTTGCGACTGCCGCCGTGACCGCTAAGCGTGAACGTACTGACGTCAAATCCTTTTTGATCCAAAAAATCGGCAAGCGGCTCCATCTCGTGCACGCCTCCCGTAAAACCGTGAATCAGCAGGCAGGCTTCCATCTGTACCCTCTCCCGTCCTTTTCGATTCGGTGCTTTCTATCAGTATAGCGCTTATCGAATCGAATCGGCAAAGCGGTCAACCTTTTGAATCCGGCCCGTCACCGCTTAATCGCGTCTTTGTTGCAAATCCGTCACGTCTTGTTTACTTTGACCCGGTACTGTTTCAATAGACGCTCGGCTTCTTCGCGTATTTCGGGATCGGAATCGCCGGCCGCGCGTTCAAAATAAAGATACGCCTGCTCCCCATACTCACCGAGACGGCGGAGCACGGCTTTACGGAGTTTGACTCCGGAAGAAGGTTCCGCGATCAATCTGCCGTATCGAGACAACAATCCCGGCAAAGGCAGCCCTTCAAGCGCGCCTACCGCGGTCTCGCGTACCACCTCGTCCGCATCGTCCAACGCCCGTCCGAATTGCATCGCGTACGCTTCCCGTCCCGGCAGGCGCCCCGCATGGAACACAGCTTCGCGGCGCATATCCGGATCGGGATGCGTGAAGAACAGAATCAGCGTCGCCAGCGGATTTACCGGTCCTTGCTCCAGAATGCGGACAGACTGACACAGCACACGGTGGTCTTCTTCGTCAGCCAGCAATCGTTCAAGCCGCGACGTCAGTTGACCGCCCCCAGGCTCACCGTACGCGTCAATTTGTCTGGCTGCATTCAATCGCTCTTCCGCGAGCGGACTTGCCAGTGCCTTTTCAAGAAAAGCAAGGGCTTGGACATATTCTTTTTGCGCCAAAATCTCCAGAGCAGCCATTCGCACGGCCGGAGACGCGTCTGCACATTGTTCGAATAGGAACGACAGCGTCTCTTGCTTCAGCTTGGGAAGCTTATGCATGCCTTGGATCGCGCTGACCTTGACCTTCTCTTCCAGACTCGTCAAATACAGATCAATGAGCTCCACGTCGTCCCCGGCCCGCTCCATCGCGAACCAGCCCGTGTCGTAACCGCCGATGATCTCGTCCACCCAACGCTCGTACCATTCCAGAAAATTCGCTTCATATGTAAAAAAGGGAATTTGATAGCTGCGATCCACATACACGACTCGACCCCGGTAAGGACCGTTCAGCACCAGCATCATTTCAAAAGTCCAGCCCATGGATCCGATGCCAAGCATGCCGCCATACAGCTCCTGCTGCAGTCGCCTCCGCTCTTCGGGCTTGATCGAGGGATCATCCAGGAAAGCGATCATCGCTCCCCACTCTTCTTGAGTCATGCCGGGAGACAATAGGCATTCTTGCTTCAAAGGTGCTGCGATCCTGTCCGGATCAAGCGGCGCTATGCCGTAATAAGGACCTGCTCCCCCATTACCCACAACTTGCAAAAACTCGGAAAACTCATTCGGTAGCGCTATGCCTGTCTTGGCTTCGAACCGGGCAATCGCCTCAAGTTCAAGCGGTTCGTTCATTTGGTAACCGTGCCGATTCGCTCCGAATTCTTTGAGAGCATCGTCGCGCCGCGTTGCCATCTTCAGCTTCCAGACGATACGCTCCAACTGCGCTTGCTTCTTCACTTCGTGTCCCTCCCCAAGTAAAGCCGACCGTGATCGCACTCCCGACGCGCGGTCGCCTTCCGTTCGCTTCTCCGGCCGCGATGAAGCGATAATTCCGTCTCTCTGACGATCCTCGTTATCTATGTCTGTTGGTTGTATGTATGCTATAATCTCAATTTGTAATGGCTGGAACCGTTGCACGTCTTTGCCACTGTGGTTGATTGTAACTCGTTGGAGTCTTTTGTGCAAAATTCCAAATGGCCTATTTTCCTTTCTTTGTAAAGGATTTAAGAAAATACGCAAGGAGGAAAATGTGGATGTCGAATCTTTCCGATACATTGTTGGAGGAGGTCTGGAAACGACTTTGCTCCATTTACGCGCGCGAACGGCAGCGTCTGGATGAAATTACAGAATGGAGCCCTCTTCAAGCCGGCGTCTTCAATTATTTGAAGATCAGCCGCCTGACGCCGAAATGGGGCAAGACTCCGTATCGCTTATCGATTGACGTATATGAACCTTTTTCATGGAGCGATAGTTCTTACAAGTTCGAGCTTGACCCCTATATCGAAGACATCACCGAAGAAATGCTGCATGATGAATTTTGGCCTGCTTTATTGAAAAAAGTAAACGAGCTGCGTTTGTCGGATGAGATGGGACCGCGCTTTTTCGATTATCGGTTTGAGCTTGTCGCGGATTTTCAAAGGGAATCTCCTGCCTCATCATCCAAGCTAACTGCTGCATTGATCGATGAAGCCAAACTCGCCGGATTAAAAGAAACGTTGGCGCATTTTATTCAAACGAAAGTCTTATCCGAGTCTCCTGCGCGTCCGAAAAGCAAAGATTATTTCTTTTTTTCCCGACTGCTCGTGAATCCCGATCTGCTGCCGGAAGAAAAACGTGCTCCCGATCCGCAAAAGCTTGAAACGCTGTCGCTTAGCCTCAGCCGCAAACTCAAAGAAAATCCCGAGCGTCTGGCCGAATGGAAGCGCGAGTATGCCCATGCGCTAAAAGGATGGGCCGAAGAGCAATTTTTGCCGCTTTATTTCGATGAGACGAACGAGTATCCGCTGCGCTTCCGCGTCAAGCCCAGCATCGAACAGCCGACACTCCATTCGGACGCCTTGGACTTTTTCCTCTATGCGGCGCTTCAGGCAGGCCGCGACGATCCACAGCTTCGATTGTCCTATCTTCGTTACGCGTCCGATCTGGGTTCAGATACGGCAGCGCGTTATTTGAAAACCGGAAGCGGCAATATGGAAAGTTCGCGCAAAGGCAGTGGTTTTCAAGGCAAAGCGAATGACGTGCTTCAGACCATCGAATTGAAACTAAACATCGAAAAAGAGCAAGCATATCTGGAAGCTCTGAATTATCTGTGCGACCTAATGCGCCAGGGATTCCCAAAAGCCTACGCCTTGAAGCTGAAAAGCACCGAAAAGCAGTGGCTGCCGCTTAAAAAGCTCGCCAAGTCGCCCCTGCATCGATTTTTCGCCAATGCGCTGCAATACCCGGCACTGTTCCCGGTAATCGCCGAATACGCGGATTTGGTCATGGAAGAGTTCGCCTGGTACGGAGATGTCGAAGCAGGCGAAAAGTCGGTAATGCCGGGCACCTACGCGGTGCTTGGGCTCGGACTGCATAGCGAGGATTACGATTCGCTGCTGGTTCGGTACATGCAGCTTGTCGATACCGAGCACCAATCGGCGCATGACGAGTATGCGGGCCTATTCGCTTCCGTAAGAGGGGTAAATGAACGTACGTTACCGATCTTGATTTCGATTGTGCTTGGCGGCGGTCAGAGTGCGCGGCCGATTAAGGAAACGCTGATCGATACGCCTGTGCTGGCCCGCCGGTTATCCGCGCAGCTTCTTCCGCTGGAAGATCATGAACGGGAGCTTGTGATCTATCGATTGTTCGGAGGTTGGGACAAGTTGGCGCGCACCATGAAGAAGGCCGAACCGGATATGGCGTCGGCGCTTGAGTCGGTCACACTTGTTAAAGGACGGGCATAGAATGAAAAAAAGAACGTTAATAACTATAGCCTGCATGCTGCTTCTTATGCTACTGGTGTCCCTCCCGGCTCCTTCGCAAAGCTCCGCTTTCGAAATCGATGCCGCAACCAAGCAAAGACTTGCCGAACAATACGGTCTGGATGAACCGTCAGAAGCGGAACCGCCTTTTTATGCCGATTTCGGAAGCACCATACCCTATGCATCCGGATATATCGACGACTCGGGTATTTATTTTGACGATTTGCGCGGAGTTGCGCATATGCTCGGCGTTTTCTCCATAATAGGGCATGCGCCTCTGCCGACCTGCACTCGGAATTTCATTTGGTTTCTCTCAAACGTCTCGGAAAGCTAACCATATCGAGCAAAGAAAGGCTGTCCCCGTCGCCGAATGCAGCGGGAACAGCCTTTCTTCAGCTTATGAACGAGAGCCGTCTGCCCGTTCTGCTCCATTCGATTCTTCCGCGCCCGCCTTCGCATTGCCCATAAAAGCAATCGCGACAGCCGCCAAAGCAATCGGGATCAGCGCGAACAGGAACATCGAAGTAATCGAGTCGGACATGGCGTTCACGATCTTGTCCAGAATATCCGGCGGGATCTGCGAGCGCACGTCGGACTGGAACACGCTGCGAAGATCTCCCCCCGCGAAACCTCCCGCTTCCTGTCCGGCAAAAGCATCCTTCAAACGGCTTGCCAACACGCTGCTTTGAATCGCGCCGAAGATCGTAATGCCGAGCGTCATGCCGAACGAACGCAGGAACGAGTTGGTCGAGTTCGCCGTTCCCCGGTACTGAGGCTCCAAATTGTGCATCGAAGCCGTCGGCAGCATGGAGAAAGAGAATCCGACGCCGAAACCGGCCAGAACCATATAGATCGTAAGCAGGACGCGCGAAGTATCCGGCGACATAAAGGCCAGCAGCGCCATCCCGGCGAAGAACGAAATCACGGATACGGTCATCAGGCGGCGGAACGGAATTTTAGTTTGGAAAATACCGCCGAGCGCGCTGCCCGCTACCGAGCCCAGCATCATCGGAGTCAGGATCAATCCCGCATTGGTCGCCGAACCGCCGTAAACGGCCTGCACGAACAGCGGAATATAGACCGTAAGAATGATAAACGTCGCGCCGTACAGGAAAGCCAACACCTGCGACGAGGCAAATAATCGGCGCTTGAACAGCCAGAACGGCAGAATCGGATCAACCGCCTTGCGTTCTGCGAGCACGAAAGCGATAAAGAATACGGCAAAGGCTGCAAAGAGCCCCAGAATCGCGATCGAATTCCAAGCGTAACCGTCCGAGCCGCCCAGCTCCAGCGCGAACATCAGTGCCACGATCGCCACCACCAGCGTGACCGCGCCCACCCAGTCGATCTGCTGCTTGCGATGCACGGCCGACTCTTTGTAAAAGCCGATGATGAAGAACAAAGCCAGCACGCCCAGCGGCACATTCACGTAGAAGACCCAGTGCCAGCTGATTGCTTCCGTAATATAAGCACCGAGCAGCGGTCCCAGCACGCTCGACAGACCGAATACCGCGCCGAGCATCCCGGTCATTTTACCGCGCTTCTCGGGCGGAAACGTGTCGAAGATGATCGTGAAAGCGATCGGCATCAGCGCTCCGCCGCCGATTCCTTGAATCGCGCGGAACAAGCTAAGCTGCGTCATCGTTTGGGCCAGTCCGCAAAGCGCGGAACCCAGCAGGAACACGATCAATCCGAACACGAAAAATCGCTTGCGCCCGTACATATCCGACAATTTGCCGAAGATCGGCATCCCTGCCATCGTAGCGACCATGTACGCGGACGTGACCCAAACGAATTGATCCAATCCTCCGAGATCCGCGACAATGGTGCCCATCGCCGTCGCAACGATCGTATTGTCCATCGCCGCCATCAAGATGCTGAGCAGCAGTCCCGCGACCACCCATTTCGTATTTGCTTGATTACTCATTGTGCGCACCAACCTTTGTTGTCTTAAATTCTTTTCAAGACTAAATGACCCGTTGGTCATTGTCAAGAATTTTTTATGTCAGATTAGGCATATTGGAATTTAGATTCGAGTAAACGCATCATTACACCCTTTTTGAGAGGAGTTTTATTTTGAATCGTTTGGATCGGGAGAACGAACATTCGTCTTCTGAATGCGTCAGCGGTAAGGCATGGCATTGGCCGGATTCATTTTGGGAGCATTCAGCGTATGTGTTCCTTTCATTTCCTGAATATTGATCGTTACTGACGAGAATACCGGCGACCTTGGCGCATAGACCGCCATCACGATACTTTCGCTTCCGGTGGCTTTTGCGTGCTCGATCGTCGGATTGACGCTTTCCTTCATTGCGGTACCCAGTTCGCGCGGAGCTAAATTCGCGCTCGCGGGCATTTGTTTGAACGCGTTGGCGATGCCCGTTTCCGGAGCATTCGGTTTGATTTCTTCTGTCATTTTGTTTTCGCCATAGCTTTCTCAATAACCTAAGAAGCCTGTAGAAGGCTTCTTAGGTTATTGAGAAAGTTACGTTTGAGAGGGAAGCCGTAAGGCTCTGAGAGAAATTCGTTTCGGTCGCGTGTTGAAATGGAGAAAAGGAATCAAATTTCAGAGGAATTTTCTCCACTTCAAAGGCGATCGCTATCGCTCCTACACTGAATTTCTCTCTCCGCCTTCTAGCTTCCAGCTACGTTTGATTTTCTCGACCTTTTGAGAAGCTTAGAGCAGGCTTCTTTTTACTAAGAAAACTATTTTATCAAGGAGCGGCCGAAACGATTTCGATCCCGTCGACGAACGCCGTATTATCTCCGTTCGTCGAAGTGGCGACGAAGCGGACTTCGCGGCTGCCGGCCGTCACGGAGAACGGTTCGGTTCGGAACGGTTCGAATCGGGCGGACGCCGGCGTGAAAGAACCGACTTTGTTCGTTCCGACGTAAACATCGAACTTTTGGATCCCCGGATAGCCGGAGCGCTGGGAAGCCTGAAATTGGATGCGGTACGAACCGGCCGCGAAATCGGCCGTTTGCTTGAATGTGCCGCTTCCGGACGAATCGGTTTTCAGGTAAGCGGTTTGAACGCCTTCCGGCGCGTCGGGCGCGTAAAACGGCTTGCCGTTGCGCTGGATGCCCGAATGGTTGTCGAACGTCCAACCTCCTGCGGTAAAGTTGAATTTCGCGCCGCTGACGACCGGGTCTTCGAAACCGCCATTGGTCAACGCGGTTTCGCCGCCCGGCGTTTCCGGCGTATCCTTGCCGGTCGGCGCGATCGCGACGGAATCGATGAACGCGGCGTTGTCTCCCTGCGTTTTCGTCGCGGAGAAGCGGATCGCGTGCTTGCCTTCGCTCGCGTCGAAAGCGTCGGTGGTATACGAGGCGTACGCGCTTTGCGTAATGTTGTAGGAACCGATCTTCGTATCGTCGAACCAGATATCGAAGGTCTGATCCCCGTAACCCGCGCGCTTGGCCGCTTCGAACGTCAGCTCGTAGCGTCCCGCCGGGAAGTAGACCGACTGGCTGAACTCGCCCGCGACGCCGTTGGTCGTTTTGAGATAACCGCTCTGCTTGCCTTCCGGCGCGGCAGGAGGCTGGAACGGGCTTGTATTCGCCTGCACGCCGGATTCCGGTTTGAACGACCAACCGTTATTCATCGGGCCGCCGGACGCTCCCGTGGTCGCCGGGCGCTCGAAGCCCGCGTTGATCACGGTCACGACCGGATATTCATCCGGCACGACGGAGCTGGTATAGCCGCGTTTTTCGAAACCCGGAGCCGGATCGCCGCCGAACGTCGCGTCGTTCAACGTCGCGCCTCCGGTCAACGTTTTGTACACGAAACGCCCGTCCGCGCCGTAGGCGACGCTTTGCGTGCCGGAAAACGTAATCTGATCGCCTTCGTAGCCCGCGAACTTATAACCGTCCGGTCCCGAAGCAAGGCTTCTCGTCCGGTACAGCGAAGACGAAACAGCCGAATTTTGCACACCCGGCGCAATCGCGATCGCTTTAATCGTTTGCGTCGTGCCTTCCGGCAAAATGATCGGTCCGCCGTACAGCGACGAAGAAGCCGTAGGCGTGCTGCCGTTGGTCGTATACCGGATTTGCGCGTTCGGCGTCCCGCTTTCTAGCTTCACCGCTTCGGACGACGGATATAATCCGTGCTTTAAGCTGAAGCTCGGCGCTTCCGCCCGTCCGGCTTCGCTTTTCGGCGTAACTTTGACCAGCGCGATGCCGTAGGCTTTCGGATCGGCGGCGCTTTGCGCTTTGACCGCGACCCACTTTTCGCTTGCGATCGCCGGAGCGGTATATACGCCCGCCGAACTGACCGTGCCGTTATTTTGGCCTGCTACGCTCCAAGTGACGCCCCCGCTGCCGTCGATCACTTCCGCGTTCAGCGTGACGCTTTCTCCGCCTTTTACGTACGGATCGACCGGAGTCACCGAGACCTGGGTATCCGGTTCTTCGGTCGTGTAGATCGCGAAGGAATAATCCGTTTCGGACGAATTATCCTGGAAAGCGCTGCTTGCCTGGAACGTTCCCGATACGGCCGGAACCGTCGCGTTGCCTTCCAGCGCGATGTCGTCGGTGTACGCATGCTTGTAGAACGTTTTATTGATCGCGGTATCGCCGAAATCGAAGGTCAGGTTTTTCGCTGCGCCGCCTTTGCTTTCGACCAGCACCGCGTAATCGCCTTCGCCCGTTTTGAACGCGGCGGCGCGGATGTCGTCCGCGTCGGTTTGCGCCGCAATCACTTCGCTATGCTCCGGGATATACCGGCTGAGCAGCGAAGCGGCGTAGAACGTGCGATTCGGCTTCAGCCCGAGCACGTTGGAATCCCACATCGTGTACGCGCCGTTCACGTCGCCGAGCGGATCGGCCGTCCAGGTTCCCGTCATCTGCCACACCAGCGCGGAACTTGCGCCGGAATTGGCCGCTTGGATCACGTTGTTCGCGAATCCCGCGTCCCAGCCGCTGATATCGTCGTACCGCCAGCCGAACTCGGTCAGGTGAACCGGCTTGCCTCCGGCTGCATCGGTACGCTGCTGGATCGCGCCGCCGAGCGTGTCGTAGCCCGCGCCGTATACATGGAAACTGTACGCGTCGAAATGCTCGCCCGCGTTTTGCTCCATGTAAGCGGTCCAGGCGGGAGCGTCGACTTCTTCCGGTCCCCAAATTTCGATCCGGTCCCTCAGCCCGTCCGTTTGAAGCTGCTGGCTGACTTTGGCGACCATCTGCGCGTAATACGCTTTCTGGTCGCCCGGCGCTTCGAAGTCCCAGCTGCCGTTCGGTTCGTTATAAAACGTTAAGTATTTGACGTTATCGTAACCGCGTTCGTCCAGCAGCTCGCCGAGCAGCGCCGACGCGGAACGTCCGTAAGCGTCGAGATCGGCCGGGGCGCTCGTCGTCGGTTCCTGCCCCGGAATGCCGAACCAGGATTGGGCTTTGCTGCCGACTTTCCAGCCGAAATTCAGCTCCACTTCGGTTCCGGCTTCCTTAAACGCGTCCAAATAAGCGTAAAAAGCTTTCATTTCGTCGCTGTCCCACGTGTACTGCCCTTTTTGCGGCTCCATCCAATCGATCTGGAACCAGACTCTGGCGACTTTGGGCTGCGCCGTCAAAATGCGTTTGCGGTCGACTTCCCAATGCGCGTCGGAGTAGCCGAAGCTTTGCGTTTGCGACATCAGCGACTGGGGCATCAGGTTAACGCCGACGCCCAGGAAATTCTGCTGGATGATTTGATCCGGATCGATCTCGATCGTTCGGGCGGCTGCCGCCGATACCGGATCGGGCTTCATTCCGACAGGAAGGGCGAGCGACAGGCCGAGCAGGATTCCCAAAGCGGAACGTCCGAACGAACGCGCGCGAAGCGACTTTCTTTTCTGCATATTCTCTCTCCTTTTAATCGAATTCGCCGTTCATGATAACAGATTTCCTCCTCTCGTGTTTATGCTATCGCAATGTAAGCGTTAACAACTTGAAAGATCCCACGAATCACTTGAAAAATTTTTCATCTTAATCATCGCTTGCCAAAAAGCCGTTCCGGATAACGCTGCCGGAACGGCTGTTCAGATCCAAATAGCGGCTTAGAGAGCCTTCACCGCGCCCCCGTCCACCAACAGCGCTTGTCCCGTCGCGTACGTATTGGCGAACGATCCGTAGAACGCTACGACGCGGCCGAATTCGTCGGGTTGGCCCAGGCGGCCTAGCGGAATCGAGCGTTCGCTGGCTTGACGGACTTCGTCCAGGGATCGGCCTGTTTTTTTCGCATTGGCTTCGTCCAGCTCCTGAATACGATCCGTGGCGATTCGGCCGGGGGCTACGGTGTTGATTAGAATGCCGTCAGGCGCTAGTTCGGTCGCCAGCGTCTTCGTGAGCGCATGAACGCCTGCACGAAAGACGTTCGACAGGATGAGGCCGTCTATAGGCTGTTTGATCGAGGCGGACGTCAGATTGACGATTCGACCGCCGCCTGCTTTACGCATATAAGGCAAAGCTTCGCGGATCATGCGGATCGTACCGAGCAGGTTCAATTCATAAGCGGCTTGCCAGTCGCTGTCCGACATTTCGTCGAAACGTCCTCCTTTGGGGCCTCCGGCATTACAAACCAATACATCCAGACCGCCAAAACGCTCAGCTGCTTCGCGAATGGCGCGCTGCACGTCGTCCGCTTTTCCCGCGTCCATCGCTACCGTCGAAACTTCGACGCCCGTTGCTTCTCCGATCACGCGCTTCGCCTCCGACAATCGTTCCTCGCTCCGACTGGCAATCGTGACGTTGGCGCCTTCGCGTGCGAATTCCAGCGCCGAGGCGCGCCCGAGACCTTTACTTGCCGCAGCCACGAACACCGATTTTCCTTTGAGTCCCAAATCCATTTTCTAACCTCCTTATTTCCTCTTCTTGCTTCTTCTATTATACCCAACTTCGAACGCGGTCAGCGTGCTTGCCTTTTCTTCTTGGCTAGGGCGTGTCTTCAAATCTGCTTCTATCGAGGTTTGAAGACACGCCCTAGCGAACGAGCGAAAATCTTGGTAGGATAATGACACGAAAGGAGCGATGAACATGGATCTGGGTTCCAACATCCGTACCATACGCAAACGCAAAGGCATTACCATCGCTTCGATTTGCGCTGCTACGGGCCTATCGCAAGGGTTCATGAGCCAGGTGGAAAACGATAAAACGTCGCCGTCCATTGCCACGCTCGAACAGATTGCCCAAGCTTTGGATGTGCCTTTGGCTTATTTGTTATTGAAAAAGGAAGAACGGATGCAAGTCGTCCGCAAAGAAGAACGACGCCGGACATCAGGAGGAACGGAGCAGGTCGATATCTCGCATATCGGGCGTACGCCGCATCTGCGCATGACATTGATCGATCTGGCTCCCGGCGCCTCGTCAGGCGATACTCCCCATGCCCACGAAGGCGAAGAAATTCATATGATTGTCAGCGGATCGGTCACGGCGCAGCAAGGCGAAGACGTCTATGATTTGCACGAGGGCGATACCTTCAGTTGGAATGCCTGCGTTCCGCACCGGGTCTGGAATGATAGCGACAAACCCGCCGTCGTGCTGATCGCGGTGTATACGGATTCCAAGCGGGACGCTGAACCGATCTGAGTTTCTCTTTTGTTGATTTCCCCTATATGTACCTCAGCTATGATTTTTTTAAAAAAGCCGTTCCGCCGGCATCTTTCGATTGGCGAGAACGGCTTTTTTGCGTTATTTTTCAAACGTATAAAAATCACTTAACGACGTCCGATCAGCATCTTTCCTGGTTGGAAAACGACGGAATAACCCAGTTTGTACAGCTCCGCATAGGGACGCAATGGATCCCTAGTTGACTCCAATCCGCGATACCTCGGCCATTGCAGATAGTAAGACAGCCAGTAATCGCAGCCGATCGAGTAATAGGCTTCGCTCAAAATTTCGACCGTTTCGTTAAAGTCCGTATGTGCGGAAATGACATCAGTCAGCGTTTCGTAAATGATACTCCCCAGATTGTCTTCTGCCTCAAAATTAGTAAAGATCGGAGCGATGTGTCCCGGCGCAAGCACCTCGATCACCGAAATATTCGTAAGCGTCCGTGCTGCCTGCTGCGATTGCTCGGGGTCAGCCGCGAATAATCGCAGCAAACCCTCGATCAGTGCGCCGCCAAGCACTTGAATATGCTCTTGGGTGGCGTCATTCCGACCTCCGTTAAAATAACCCGGAACTGCTTCTCCTTCGAACTCCGAAACATCCAACATCTCGTAAATCGGACGGATACGAGCTAGTAGCGTTTCTCCGTACTCCAGAGGTTCAAATACTTTTTCTACAACTTGTCCTTCCGGCATAAATGACTGAAAATATCCATACAATTCATCTTCCGTCACACCACCTTGTGCGTAAGGCTCTTCTCCGATCAGGCTCAGTACGTACAACCCATATTCCTGCTGATTCATTAGGTCCCTCTCTTTCTTTGCGAAAGTTCGACATATCCTAAGCAGAAGGGTTATCGATTGATTCCTCTGTCGATAAGCGTATCTTTTTCTTAAACGGCGGAAGTTCCAAATTCGTTCCGGCTCTCCACAACCATTCGAACGGTCCGTAGAGGAAACGGCGGAGCCAATAATGACTGACGATCATCTGCAAAGCGAAGAAGGCGATCCCGATCGGTACCACGGCCGCCATAGGTAGGCTTCCGATCACGCCGAGCGAAGCAAAGATTCCTTCGCCGGATGCCTTGAACAAAGTAACAAATACGAGCGATTGCATCAGATAATTCGTAAACGCCATTCGCCCTACGGCCCGGAACGGCTCCAGCAATCGCGCGGTACGCGAGCCTTCGCTTCCGGCCAATCCGATGATCAACAGCACGGCACCGATCGTCACGGCAAAGCAAGCCGCCGGATGCAGCGTCGTGATCCAGTTATTGTTCCACTCGCTGCTGTACAAATACTTGCCTGTCCAGCCAAGCAGCAGAAGCAGCGCACCCAGCGAAGAAGCCAAGATCGGATGCTTCGGCAGCCGGGTGAACAGCCCGCTGCGGTACGCGTACATACCGAACAAGAAGAAGGTCAAATGCTCGACCGCCAATACCAACTCGCCGAAGCCGGTAGACAAGTAGCGGCTGGAGAAAAAGGCTTCCTGGTTCGGAATCAGCGCAACACCGCTGTAGAGCAAGGAAGCTGGCGATACCGTCTGAAGCGCGGAAGAAAGTCCTTCTCCCATGACCGTTTGAATTTCATACGCCGTAACCAGGAACAAGACAATCCCCGACAGCAGCAAAACAGGTTTCGGCATCCACAGGAACAGCATCAGCATAAAGCCGTCCAGCGCGTACATAAACAGAATATCGCCGTTCCAGACCGCAAATACATGCAGCGATCCGAATAGCAATAGCATCAGCATTCGGCGCAGCAGCATCGGATACGGTCTCCGGCCTTTGCGGACGGCCGCGTCGAAGATCAGCATCATGCTGATTCCGAACATAAACGAAAACAGCGGACGGGCACTGTTACCAAATAACACGTCAATCGCTTTCCACAAAAAATTGCCGATGATATCGCCCTCATCAAGCGAAGCACCGGTCAAATGAGAGAGATTGCACATAAATATAGCAAACAAAGCGATGCCGCGAAGCTGATCAAGTACATTAATGCGTCCATTCGGCGTACCTGCTGCCGCTTTCAAATGAAGATCGGATGCCGCCTCGGGCGTCGTCATGGGAAGATCAAACCTTTCTCTGTCAAAGACCGCCGAGCGGCCAATGGGTGATGTAGAATTACCTTTTCCCATTGTAGAGTCGGCAAGCCGGCGACTCCTCCTTCGAAAAATACAATTGAATGACAAGTTTGTTACGCCTTCAGGCATGTCTGTCCATTTGCCGATCGTTATTTATCTACCAACGCCGACAGTTCTCCGCTGAATACCTTTTCGTTTTTTCCGTTATACGTAGATAAAAGAACCGTAACGATTCCGCTGCGCCGCTTCTCTTTAAGATCAATAACTTCCGCTTCCACGCGCAGCTCGTCATCCGGGTAAACGGGTTTGATAAAACGAATATCATTCATCGACGTGCCCGCTACGACCTCTTCCCCGTACGCTCCCGTCTCGACCCACAACTTGAACGATACCGCCATGGTCTGGATGCCGGAAGCGATAATGCCGCGGAAGCGTCCAGCTGCGGCCTTTTCCTCATCCAGATGCATGTATTGCGGGTCGTACGCAGAAGCGAATTCAATGATGCTTTCTTTACTTAACGTGATTGAGGCCGTTTTAAAAACATGTCCGAGCGTAAATTCTTCAAATTTCATAACAAGCTACCTCCGAGTCGATGGATTTCGTTAAAGATACAAAGTGAAGCAACGGAAAAAAAGCCGTTCCGCAGGGAAACGGCCATGGCTTGATCTTTGCGTCTGCCGATGTCGCCGTATATGTATTATCATACGCGCGAAAACGCCAAGCAAACAACCCTAACGTTCATTGCCTTTTTACAAGCCCAACGAAATATACTTCACTTCCAAATACTCTTCGATCCCGTAACGCCCGCCTTCGCGTCCTACGCCGCTTTCCTTGAAGCCCCCGAACGGAGCTTGAGCCGTGGACGGCAGCGGATCGTTCAAGCCGATGATTCCGAATTCAAGCCGCTCGGCAATCTGTACGGCTTCGCTGATCTGTTCGGTAAATACATAAGCGGCCAGACCGTAGGGGCTGCCGTTCGCCCGTTCGATTGCTTCATCGATCGTACGGAACGTCGTTACGGGAGCAAGCGGGCCGAAAGTCTCTTCGCTCATGCAGACCATATCGTCCGTTACATCGGCAAGCAGCGTGGGCTGCACGAAGTGACCGTTGCCCAAATCAGTGACGCGTTCGCCTCCGACAAGCACGCGAGCTCCTTTGGAACGGGCATCTTCGATCTGTGCCAGCACTTTATCCACCGCCGCGGCATTGATCAATGGGCCGATATCCGTTTCTTCATCCAATCCGTTACCGACTTTAAGCTCCGCTACTTTGTCCGCGGCAAGCTGAACGAATCGATCCGCTACGCTCTCATGCACGTAGATCCGATTCGTACAGACGCAGGTCTGCCCGCCGTTGCGGAATTTGGAAGCGATCATGCCGTCTACGGCTTTGCGCAGGTCGGCATGTTCGGTCACGATAAACGGCGCATGGCCGCCAAGTTCGAGTGATAGCTTTTTCATGGTGTCGGCGGCGCCTTTCATCAGTTCTTTGCCGATCCGGGTCGACCCGGTAAAAGACAATTTGCGCACGCGCGCGTCCCGCTGCCAAACGCCTCCGATTTCGCCGGGAACGCCTGTGACGATATTGATGACTCCTGCCGGAATGCCTGCTTCTTCCGCCAGTTCCGCCAGACGCAAAGCGGTAAACGGCGTTTCTTCCGACGGCTTGATCACGACCGTGCAGCCCGCCGCCAAAGCGGGGGCTGCTTTGCGAGTGATCATCGAAGCCGGAAAATTCCACGGTGTGATGAGGGCGGCTACCCCGACGGGCTGCTTGGTTACCCAGATTCGTTTGTTTGCCGAAGAGGCTGGGATCGTTTCTCCGTACACCCGCTTGCCTTCTTCGGCATACCATTGGATAAAGCTGTTGGCATAATCGATCTCGCCTGCGGCTTCTTGCAGCGGTTTGCCTTGCTCCAGCGTCATGATCTCGGCAAGTTCTTCCCGATGCTCCGCGATCAACGCGTGCCACTTGAGCAGCAGTGTGCTGCGTTCGTTTGCAGGTAGAGCCGACCATTTCGAAAAAGCTTGATATGCCGCATCGACCGCTGCTTGCGCATCCGCTTCCGTGGCTTGGGCGATATGCCCGATCCGCTCTCCGTTCGCGGGATTGCGTACTTCCATATGTTCGTTCGTGTCTCTCCACGAGCTTCCGATCCGTAACTTTCCTTGCTTATTCACTGGGCATCCGTCCCTTCGTCGGTACTGAAAAGCTTGCTGAAAATAGGCTGACGCAAGCGGGCTCCGGCAGGTGTCTGCCGAACCCTTTCTTTATTAGTATACCCCAACGAAGTAACAGACCCACCCGCGGATCAAAAGCGATCGGCTTTTTCGGAACTCGCGCACGTCGATCAAACGCCGCGCCGGGTCGGTATGCGCACTTGGCTTGCGTCCGACGCCTCCGGCGCTTCGAAAGACAAGTCCACTTCCAACTCCGAAGCGGAATCCGTGCGCACCACCGACCAGACGGTATCCGCGTCCAACAGTTCTTCCAAATGCAACACGCCTCGCAGTTCGGGCCGGGCAAGCAGCGTTTCGGCAGTATAAGCAGCAACGCGTGCGGTCATATCCGACTGGCGGATCCCGCGAATCGTGCATCCGGATGCAGCAGAACGGCCGTTACTGCGACCGTAGGCAACGACACGAACCGCAAACTGCTCGCTGCCCGCATGTAACGCTCCAGCGAGTTTGACCGATAGAGCGCGCATCGGCGGCCAACGCAGCAGCCGGAAGACTCCCAAACGACGCAATCCGGCAGCCGCCCGAGCAATACCGTTCACATCAAAACCAAGCCGCGTCGATACATCGGATACGCCGAGCGTGCCGGGCAAAGTTCGCTGATCCGAAAACGGAAAACGATAAACCCGTTTCCGGCCAAGTTTACCGCCGAATTCAGCTGTAATCCCGTTGGTCATCGAACGGACTTTGCGCAGCCGATCCGCTTCCGCGACTTCGAAATCCGCTCCCATGGAATCAATGGTCCATTCTATAGCGGCTTTGCCATGATGTTCGCCAAGACCCAACATCAACGAAATCTCGATTCGATCCGTATCATCCAATGCGGCGGCCGCTTTGGCGGCAAGAAGATTGGTCAACCCCGGTGCCAGCCCTACGCTGAGGACCGCAGCAGCTTTAGGCGAAGGAATGCTTAGTCTGCCGGCTTTCAGCAGAAAATCGACTTTTGCCGTTATATCCATGTAATGCGTGCCTTCTTCCAGACACTGCTCAACAAGACCGGGTTCATCCTGATCGAGACACATCACGATCAAAGCGATGGAGGACAGATCCTTTTTGGGGGCATCCGAGCCTACAGCCCATTGCATAGGCTTGACGAGGCCACCCGTTTCTTTTGAAAAGCGCTGCGCGGACTCAAGGCTGCGCCCAGCCGCATATACATGTCCGGGGAATCGTTTTGCCAGCTGCAGGGATAGGGTCCGCCCTACGCTTCCGTATCCGCCGATGATTACAATATCCGTTTTCCCAGGCGATAAAGCTGCGCTATAGGATCGTTGAATATGATTCATGCTTCTCTCTCCTCCTTTTTGAACGCCAACCAACCGTCTATCAAAAACGCCCCGAAATATCGCTCCGCATGGCGGAATCCGCATTCTTCCAATAGCTGCTCGACTACCGAAGACGGAATCGGGTCGGATTGGGGTCCGAGCGAAGTCGCAAAGCGAAGCCAATCTTCTTCCGTAATTCCCTGGCTCAGCATATGGGTCCGCCAGGCCTCCATCACGATCGGATAAGCGGTAGAGTCAAAATCGGCATTCAACGAGGCAAACAGCAGCGGCGCGCCCGGCTTCAACCGATCGGCGATGGCTTGCAGATGCTGCTTTTTCGCTTCGATTCCGCGCACGAAATGTATGACAAGCATACAAGCTGCCGCATCGTACTCCCGCGTATCGAGTGATAAGAATTCGTCTCCAGCAAGTTCAGAGCGCTCTTCGCTCCGTTCTTTCAACTCGCCAAGCACCAGTTGAGTGCGCGCAGCGATCCGACTTGCCTCAATTCGCCGACGCGCTCGCTCCAGCATGACCGGAGAAGGGTCGACTCCCGTGAACGTCCACTGGGGTTCCGCAGCTCCGAATGTCTCCAACTCCTGACCGCCGCCCGCACCTGCGATCAGCAGATGAGCGTCATAACCTTTCCCCTGATGTGTTGGATCAAGAGCAGCTCCAAGCAGTTTGACGCCCATTTCGTATAAATTCGCATATCCGGGAATTTTAGCGGCAATCGTCTCCGGATACTGCGAAGCATGAGGATGATTCCATTTCATGTTCACTCCGGCTTGCTGTTCGTTTATCGTCATCTTGCTTCCTCCTTCAAGCCCGTTTAAGGCTCCCTCTCTTTGTCGGGCTTCCGATCCTGATCGTATTCCGATCGATTTCGTCTCATGCCGTCTCGCTTATCCAAAGCTGCAAGCAGCAGCATTGAAAAACCCCATCGGAATAACGGATAATGAAGGTAGCAGCTCCGAACTCTTTTCTATTATTTCGAAAGTCGGATGCGATGCCCATCCCAGAAATCAGGGGGAATTGCAAGGAGGAAGGGTATGGAACAGCAAATCAGCCGCTTATCGGGCAAACTGCACCGGGTTGCGGACAAATTGCCCTCCCCGCGCGCTTATCGCAGCGCTTGCCTGTCCCTTTTGGTCGGAGCCGTGCCGTTTGACGGCGCTTGCTTTACCGGAATAGACGGGCATACCGGATTGAGTACCGGTTCAGTTACCGACGACGTCGTCGAGGCGATTCATCCTCGCCTGTTCGACTACGAATATCGCGGCGAAGACGTCAATCGCTACGATGCTTTATCCAAGGCGGAAGTACCCGCCGCTTCACTCGTTCTGGCTTGCGGCGGACAGCCCGAGATCAGTACGCGTTACCGCGAGATCTTGTTCCCGGCCGGATTCGGGGATGAACTGCGCGCCGTTCTGACCGCACGCGGTCGGCGCTGCGGACATCTGTCGCTGCTCCGCAAAGAAAATCGTCCTCCCTTCACGGAGGACGATGTGCGCCTCGTGGCGGCGCTGCTGCCGCAAATGGCGGCTTATCTGCGGCAATCCTCGTTTTCCGAAGAAGACACGGAAAACGAGTCCGGGCAGCCGCTTCCCCTTCCGCACGAATCCGGCGTCTTCGTGCTGGCGGACGATCTGCGGCTGCTGGCCGCGAATCCCTCGGCCGAAGACTGGCTCGCCGTGCTGCGCGGCGCCGAGCAGATCGGACCGGACGTCACGCCGCGTCCGGTCCGCGCGGTTTGTACCCGCGCCCTATCGCCGTCTGCGCAGGACGGCGATCACGCCGCAGGTGCCGCACGGGTCTGCGTTCCCGTGCCCGGCGGCGTCTACGTCGGCATCCGCGCCAGCCGGATGCAAAGCACGGACGGCGAAGTCCAGCTCGCCGTCACCGTCGAGCGCGCCAGGCCCGTCGACATTTTGCCGGTCCTGGCCGAAAGCTTCGGCCTGACCGAGCGCGAACGCGAAGTCGTGGACCGCATCGTTCAAGGTCTCTCCGGTAAAGAAGCCGCGCTGTCGCTGCATATGTCGGAGTATACGCTTCAAGATCACTTGAAGTCCGTATTCCGCAAAACGGGAACCAAAAGCCGACGAGAGCTGGTCTGGCGGTTATATTCGCGGTTCAGCTGAACGCTCGGACAAGTCGCCGCTTTGCTCGGCGAATGCGCATAACGAAAAGCCCTGCCGTCTCGCAAGATCGCGAAGATAAGCTGGGCTTTTCGCAGTGCGTGTGTTTCTGTCCATCAACTTCACGGCATCTTTTTATCTTTAGCTTTTCTTCTAGCAGCTTGACCCATCTTAATCAGACAGGCCTAACCTTACATTTAACTTGCTCAAGGTACTGGCTTCGATTGTTGACTTTTTGAACACATTTTTGCTCATTTTAATCTTACCGCAAATACATCGAAGCCAACTCCGCCGACCGGCGATTCGCGGCTTCGATCTCCGCCCTTCTCGGCATCGGCGCCCATTCCGAAGTATCGTCCAGCCACGTCTCGGGCAGATCTTCCGGGCTTTCCGGTCCCCAACGCGCCAACCATTCTTCCGGCAAACGCAAACGGGGATCGGCATCGATCTTTTGCAGCAGCGGATGGCCGCTCATTTCCATCCATAGCAGCGCCCAGGCCCTCGGCACGACGCGCCAAATGTCATATCCGCCACCGCCCAGCGCTACCCAGCGTCCGTTGCAATGCGTATGGGCGGCTTCATGCAGCATCTTCGGCATTCGGCGATAAATGTCCATGGAGCAATGCACGTGCGCGAGCGGATCAAGGGCATGCGCGTCGCATCCGTGCTGGCTGATAATGATATCCGGTTTCGCTTTGTGCAGCACGTCGTCCAACACGTTTCCGAAGCACTCCAACCACGAAGCATCTTCCGTATACGGCTCCATCGGCAGATTGACCGTGCAGCCGAATCCTTCGCCTTCGCCGCGCTGCTCCACCAACCCCGTGCCCGGGAAAAGGTATTTCCCCGTCTCGTGAATCGAGTACGTATAGACGTTCGGATCGCTGTAAAAAGACATCTCTACGCCATCGCCGTGATGCACGTCCGTATCGACGTACAACACCCGCGCTCCGTATTCTTTTCGAATAAAAGAAATAGCGACGGAAGCGTCATTGTACACGCAAAATCCGGAACCGCGCTGCGGCATCGCATGATGAAGACCGCCGGCCAGATTAATGGCATGACGCGCATCGCCGTCCATCACCAGCTTCGCCGCGCCGACCGTAGCCGCCGCGATGATCTCCGCACTCTGATGCATCCCCGGGAAAAACGGCGTATCTTCCGTATCCAAACCGTATTTTTGCGCTTCGCCGATTTTTCGCCCATCCGGACGCAGCGCGCTCAATGCTTTGACGCTTTCCACGTATTCCGGCACGTGGACGGCATGCAGCAGCGCTTCGTCCAGATGATTGACGGATACGATTTCGGACTTGTTCGGAAAAGCGTTCGCCGATCGCAGCAAATCCCGCGTCAACGTGATCCGGTGTTGATCGAACGGATGATCTTTGTCGAATACGTAATTCAAAAAATGCGGGTGAAACATATATACGGCATCCTGCATGCTGCGGCTCCTTTCTTCGCGGGAAGTCAAAATGCGCGTCACGCCTGTCGGTTCTTTTCCGCTTCGTTTGTTCAGTACATGAACCGCTGCCGGAAACGCAGTCGGTCGAACGCTTCCGCTGAAGCCTGCGGCACGTTCTTTCCTACGCGAACCATCAAGCAATTGGCAGGATGGCTGCAAATTTCGGGATCATCCGTAGCGAACCAGACCATATCGACGTTCTTCATCAGGTTTTCCATCATCTTTCGGTAATCCCATACGCTCAAGCCCGTACTGTCCAGATCCCAGTGCCAATAGTACTCCGTGGTGAATACGATCGCATTGTCGAGCTGTTCGCCGCGGAAAGCGATTTCCAGCAGTTTTTTGCTGATTCCCCGGCTCCTGTAATCGTTTGCAACTTCGATCGCGCCCAGCTCGACCAGATCATCCATATTCCCTTCCGACCACAGTTCATATTCATCGGGATAATGGAACGTCACGTAGCCGACCACGACATCTTCTTCCAATGCGGCGATGATTCGTCCTTCCGGCAGTTCCGCGATTTCGACAAGCGCTTCATGCTGCTCGCTCGGGCGGCGAAACGCGTCAAGCTGCGGATGCAGCGTAAGCTTTCGCAATTGCTCGGACGGCATCGGACCTTGAATCACCAGTTTTCTGTCGCCTTCGCCGATCGTTTCTTCGTGAAACACTTTGATATGCTCCATGCGGCCTCCTTTTCCCGAAACGGCATGTATTTGAAAAAGGCGGCCAAAACGACCCTGGGCATGCCTTCAAACTGGGCGACGTCCATCTTTTGTCGCCGAGGTTTGAAGACAAGCCCTAACGACGCTTACGCGCGGACGGCCCACTTCTTCTTCGTTTATCATAGCTGTTTTTCGCGGTGAACACCAATCTTCGGGAAACGACAACAAGCCTATGAAAAAGCGGCAGAGTCCGAACAACGAATCTGTTCGGCTCTGCCGCCAATATGGGCTGTCCAACGAAATATCAAACTTCATTCCGCATAGAAAGGTTTGTTTACTGCGCCGCCCGCCAAGTATCGAACTGCTTTTTATACTCTTCCACGACTGTATCCAGTCCGGCTGCTTTCATATTCTGGATCGCGCTCGCAAAACCGCTCTCGTAAGGCACCACGCCATACATCAACGGTAAAATGCTCGTCTGAAGCTCGGCCACGCTATTGGCGTAAGCGCTGGCGACCGGGGTCGGATCGAAACTGAATCCGATCGTGACGCTGTTGATCGCGTCGTCGGCTACGGTCGTTCTGCGCTTTAGGCGCCCCGGATCGATCGTCGACGAGTAACGGTTCATTTCCACGTTGCCGAGCAGCCAAGTGGATAGCTCATACTTGGGTCCGCCTGCATCGGTAAAAGCCAACGTCTCTTTTTTGTTCTTGCCTTCGTCTTTCCAATGCGTACCTTCGATGCCGCTCTGCACGAGATCGAAGTTTTCTTGGCTGGAGAACACCCAGTTCAGGAATTGCACGCCCGCTTCCGGATTCGGAGACGTCGCCGATACGCCGTTAGAGTTACGGATCGCGTAGGAACGGAATTTTTGCTGCTCGTTCAGGAAATAGATATTCACTTCCGCGCCCGGGAACGTCTCGCGGATTTTATCGTCGATCCCCACGTCGCCCGGACGGTATAAATAGCGGCCCGCCAGTTCTTCTTTGTTGAGCACTTCGCTCGGCGTGGTCAGCACGTCTTTGAGGATCAAGTTTCGGGAATAGGCTTCGTTCATGTATTGTACGTCTTTTTTGAACTCGTCGGTTTCCAGCCATGACTTCACGCTGCCGTCTTGGTCGACGTAGATCAGGTTGTCGATGACCGCGAACGGATACGTCTCGTAAGTCGTATGCAGGAACGTCGCCGGTTCGCCCAGCAGCTTGATATAGACGTTTTTGTTATCCTGCGGCCAGTTTTTTTGAAAAGTCTCCGCAATATTCAGCAGGTCTTCCGGCGACTTGGGCGCATCCAGATTATTTTTCTCCAAAAGATCGCTACGCAGCGTCACCATGCCGTCGTTAAATGCCGTATCGAGCCAGAAGTTGGGGATATAGGTGATTTCGCCGTTGATTTTGGCCGAGTCCCAGATCCAGTCGGGCATCGACGCTTTCAGCTGCGGCCCGTATTCGTCCAGCAGCTTGTCGATCGGCAGCAGCGCACCATTGCCGGCCAGAACGTTCGGTCCTTTGATATCGTGCATGATCGTGATCAGCTCGAATTCCTCGCCCGTGGACATCATCAGATTGGTTTTCTGATCCCACGCGTCGCCCGGAATGTACGTCGGCTGATAATCCAGGTTCAGACCGTCCGCTTCGAGCTTTTCGTTGATGGCTTTTACGACGGTGTCGAGGTCTTCCGGCGCGTTGCCGGGCAGCAAATAACGCACCGGCAGTTTGCCTGACGTCCCTCCGCTTCCTCCGTTCGCGTTCGAACTTTCGCCGCCGCCCGAACAACCGGCCAGCATGCCGAGCGCCAAGATCGACGCCAGTCCCATTTTCGCTTTCCGCTTCCATGTCTTCATTTCGGATATCCCCTCTCGATCTGAATTGATGCGTCGTCCCAAGCGTAACCGGAGGGGTGTGCGCGAATATACTGCAATAATAAGCAAAGCCTCAATTTAAACAAGAATATGCCGCATATTGCGACTGCAAGTAAGCATGACTGCTCCATTTTGAAGTCCACGACTCGCGAGAATGAACAGTTTTAGGCTTTGATTCGCTCTAACTGCATCCGGCTTCGATACTGCGCCGGCGACTGATGGTTATATTTTTTGAACAGCGTATAGAAATAGGTGGTATTGAAAATGCCTACCTGCTCGCTGATACTTTGAACGGGTTCATCGGTTTGCAGCAGCAGCTCCTTGGCTTTTTCCAACCTCACTGCATTCAAATAATCGTTGAACGAAGATTCGCAGTGGGCTTTGAACAGCTTGCCGACGTAACTTCGGGACAGCTTCACCTCACCGGCTACCAGTTCAAGCGATAAATCCGGCCGGGCGTAATGGGTGCCGACGTACGTTTGAATGTAATCGACAATCTCCGCATGCCGTTCGTCTCCGTCGGACTCCGTATCGCTCGACAATTTTCCGGCCAAGTCTTTGAGTGCTTCTTTAAATTCGTACAGCGTCTCGAATGAAGACATCCGGCGGGTAAAATTCAAAAACAGATTGTTGATTTCCTGGTTTTCGGAGCGCGAGACGCGAAGCTGCTTATACAGACTGCTGACGAATTGGTTCATGCAAAATAGTGCTTCATGATAATCCCCGGTCGAGATTTCTTCGGCCCACAGTTCGATTTCCCGGTTGATCCGCGAACGCTGCCGCAGCCGGATCGCGTCGATCACCGACTTTTCTTGCTTGGACGGATACATAAGCTCGTGATCACCTGTATCAGAAGCACGCGCGCAATCGAAAATATGTCCTTTGCCTTCGAAAAAACGACGCCGGACGCCGGACTGCGCTTGTTCGAACGACTGACGCACTTCTTCGTGAGAGTGCGCCGTCGTCCCGATGCAGACCGTCACCGAAAGATTCAGCGTATGGCGCAACCCGTGTTGAAGTTCCAGGAAAAGCGCGTCGAGCGGGATCGTGTCTCTCGGCTCCTCGCCCCCTTCCGGCGTCGGAATGATCAGCGCGATCGTGCCTTCTTCGATCACCGCCGCGCGGACCCGGTAGCAACCGAACAATTCGGCCGTCGTGCGCAAAATCGCTTCGTGCGCGAAAGCCCTCGTCGGCGCGTCCACATGGGTCCGAAACTCGTCCAAGCCGTCGACCAACAGCGCGATCGTCGTGTACGTGGTTCCCGGACAACTCTGTTTAAAACGTTCGAACGTGCCTGAACCCCCGCTTTTCAATACCTCGAGCACTTCCGTTTCCTGCCTTCGCGCCGCCACGCTTTCCAGCGAAGAAAGCTTTTCGGTCATCTCCGAATACGAAGCGTTCAGCAGTTCGAATTCGTTGATCCGCCGAGCGTTTTGCTTATGCCGCTGCATGCCCGAAATTTTCTCCAATACGCCGCGGATCGGATTGTAGGCATAATGGGTCAGCCGGGCCGACAGCAGCAGGCTCGCGACGAAAATAGCCAACGCCAGGCCGAGCGAAGACCAGCGCAGCGCACTCATGTTGAACAGCAGATTGCGGTATTCGCTATGGCTGACGAACACCCAATCCAGATCGGCCGACTTCACGTAGGTGATCACGTTTTTGCGGCCGTCGATCTCGTCCATGAAATATCCGCTCTCTCCCGGTTCTTGCAAAATACGTTCGATATAAGGCGTAGAAGACATGTTGTCCATAAACCTCGACGAATCGGAATGGGTGAGGATCACGCCTTTGGAATTCATCACGAACAACGAATCCGCCGCATCGTTTTGATAACCGCCGATCAGCTTCTGAATATAGTCCGTATCCATATTAATGACCATGGCGCCTTGAGCGGGCAGCAAAGCATAGTAGCTGGGCAGCAGCACGAACGTCAGCACGTTGTTTTCCCTGGAGCTGCCGGGATTCAGCATGCGCCGGGGGAACAGTTGGAAATAACTTTTGTTTTTGGAGCTGATCTGCGTAAGCAAAAATTGTTCTTGTTCCAGCGTGGCGCCTTTCGTGTCGAGATACGTTTCGGTCAAGCCGTTATAGATGCCGATCGATTCGATAAACGGATAGGTGGTCTGCATATTGCGCAGTACCCGCGAAGCATGATACTGCTTGATCCGGTCATTTTCGCGATCAAATAAAGAAGCCACGATCGTCTTGTCGTTCAGCATCAATCCGCCGAAATTGTATACTTGGTTTTTGATCACGTTCGAGACCACGCTGCTTTGCTTAAGCATCGACTCTGAAATTTTGCCGACTTCGCGCGCCGTGCTCCAAGAAAACAGCGCATAGAGTACGGCGGTGACCAGCGCAATGACGACGGCGGTCAGCAGGACGAAACTGAGGAACATATTGCGATATACCGTGTAGCGCAGCAGTCCGTTTTTAAGCATCGCCATTCCCTCCGATTCTGAAGATTGCCTACCTCTATACTTTCTAATGTTCGTTTATATATCGCGAATTGTAACTAGATAACGCTTACATGCTGAGCGATAAAGTTATTCTCATTATAAAGAAGCCGAAAAAGATCGCAATAGCGAACATTTTGACTTCAAATCGCGAATAATCTGCCATGAACCTCTCTCAAAAATCGCAGAACCCTTGTCGCATAAGGCTTGGCGCTTCATCCGCTCCAGGTTTGCAAATCTTCCGAATCAACGCCAAATTAAAGTTTTTCGCCATATTCGAAGTCCGAAATTCGCTTTCGATTCGCCGCCGCGCCATTTTCGAAGTTTACCCCGTTTGATTCTGCTGCTTAGACTTGAGTAGACAAGCGGCAGACTTTTCCCACGAAACGAAAGGGTGTGACATTTGCGATGAAAAACAAAAAAGGCTCCATGCTGCGCGAAATGAAACAAAACGGTTACGCTTATTTGCTGGTCATCCCCGCGGCCGTCTACACGCTGATTTTCGGTTATTTCACGCTGCCGTACATGCTGATCGCGTTTCAACGATTCAATTTCAAAACGGGCATTTTCAATTCGCCTTGGATCGGTCTCGACAATTTCGAATTCTTTTTCTCTTCGCCCAGAGCGTGGGAAGTCACGTTCAACACGCTCAAGCTGAACGTTCTGTTCATCGTCGTCGGCACGATCGCCGCGATGGCGCTCGCGATCCTGTTCAACGAACTGCGCAGCAAATTGTTCTCGCGGCTAACGCAATCGACGATTCTGTTTCCGCATTTCCTGTCCTGGGTCATCGTCAGCTACATCCTGTACAGCCTGCTGTCGACCGATTACGGCATCGTCAATCAAATGCTGGCGAAGCTGAATCTCAATCCGGTCAACTGGTACGCGTCGCCGCAATATTGGACCAGCATACTGGTCATCACGGCGGTCTGGAAAGACATCGGCATGAATCTGGTTATCTATCTCGCCGCGATCACCGGGATCGACGATACGTATTACGAAGCCGGACGCATCGACGGGGCCACGCGCTGGCAGTTGATCCGCCATATTACCATTCCGCTGATGATGCCGACGATCATGATTCTGTCCTTGCTCGCGCTCGGCAAAATCATGTACGGCAGCTTCGACATGATCTACGCGATCATCAAAGACAACGGCCTGCTGTATCCGACGGTCGACGTTATCGATACGTACGTGTTCCGCTCGCTGCGCACCATCGGCAATCCGGCGCAGGCGATGGCGGTCGGACTTTATCAATCGGTGGTCGGCTTCATTCTCGTCTGGGGAAGCAACCGAATCGTGCGTAAAATCAATCCGGATCATGCGCTGTTTTAATCATAAAAAGGAGGTATCCGTCCATGAACGTGAACCGATCCCGATTGTTCGATATCGCCAACGCGGCGTTGATCGGCTTTATCTCGCTGCTGTGCCTGGTTCCGATGCTGCTCGTGCTGATGGTGTCGTTCACCTCGGAAGCCAGCATCCAGCAAAACGGGTATCAGCTGCTGCCGTCCGAGTTTTCGCTCGATGCGTATAAATTGCTGCTCGGCACCTCTCCGCTGTACCGCAGCTATCTGGTTTCGTTGTTCGTGACGATCGTCGGCACGCTGATCGCGGTGCTAATTACCGGCATGGCCGGGTATACGCTCGCCGCCAAGCATATCCGTTACCGCAACGGGTTGGCGATGTTCTTTTTCATCACGATGGTATTCAATACGGGCCTCGTGCCGTGGTATCTGATCAACCTGGAGCTGGGGCTGCGCAACAATATCTGGGCGCTGATCGTCCCTTCGCTCATTTTCAACCCGTTCAATCTGTTCCTCGTCCGCAACTATATGTCGCAGATTCCCGGTTCGCTGATCGAAGCGGCCAAGATCGACGGCGCCAACGATATTTTTATCGCGTTCCGCATTTACTTCCCGCTCTGCATGCCGGTCCTTGCCACGATCACGCTGTTTTACGGCATCGGCTACTGGAACAACTGGTTCAACGCGATCATGCTGGTGGACAATCAGAATCTGTACCCGCTGCAATACTTGCTGTTCAAGCTCAATTCGGAGATCAACATGATCCAGCAGATGCAAAGCTCCGGCGTTCTGGTCAGCGATGCGGTCCTGCCGCAGGAATCGGTAAAAATGGCGACTGCCATTCTGACGATCGGGCCGGTGATCTTTTTCTATCCGTTCCTTCAGCGGTACTTTATCAAGGGACTGCTGATCGGTTCGTTAAAAGAGTAGGCTGTGCCGCAGCTGCTGCAACACAGGCCGTCTCGCAAGCTGTACTTCAGCTTCGGGACAGCCTTTTTTGTTTGAAATTTTCCGATCATGCCGAAAAGGCTATCCCGCCAGTCGACTACGACTGACGGAATAACCTTCGACGTTACGCTCAGGATTAAATGGTTGCTATGCCTGGCCTGACTAATCCGTTAACGCTGCTCCCTGCTTTTATTTATCAGCATGGATCAGCGCTCGCGCCCGTCCAGATATACGGAAGTCCCCCGCTGCCCGCGCGCCCATTCCGCCACTCTCGACGGATCGCCTTCCCACAGCCGCTGTCGTCCCCATTCGTTCGCTTGCGGACGGCTTTCGCATTCCACGCGGATGACCGGGAACAACCGGGTCGGCGCTTCTATAGGAAGTCCCCGTATGATCACCCCGTCCTCCGTCTGTTCGAATTCCAGCTTCTGCCCCGTGGTCAGCAGCGTAACCCCCGTGACCGGAGTCGCCAGGTCCGGGAGCCGCATCTCCGGTCGACCGTCCCAAAAACGAATGATCAAATACAGATTGTTGCCGCTGATCGTCTGCCGCCCCCGCGTGACGAATTCGGTCAGGGAACCGCCGTCCGAGCCGTATACGGCTTCTCCGTGCACTTCCAGCCAGCGTCCGATCTCCAACGCCCGCTCCACGAACTGCGGCGGAAGCTGCCCGTCGGCGGTCGGTCCGCAGTTCAGCAGCAGATTGCCGCCGTGCTCGCCGCCTTTTTCCGCACATTCGCAGAGCAAATCCAGCAGCGTGTCCGCAGGTCGCCAGCGCTCGCCGATCACATGACTCCAGAGCCGCCAAGTACTGACCTGACACGACTCCCACAAGCGGGTACGGTCGACTTCGACCAGATGTTCCGGCGTGCCGAAATCGCCCAACGTATCGGAGTCCCCTGCTCCCGCTCCTCCGTCGGCTCGGTATCCTTGACGTTCCATGGAGTAACCGAGACGGTTATTGATCAAAATGTTCGGCTGAAGCCGCCGCATTTCTTCCATCAACTCCACGCTGCGCAGGTCGTCCGCGTTGCGCGGCCATACGCCGTCGAAAAAGAAATGGTCGATCTGCCCGTAATTGGAGAGCAGTTCGCGAACCTGGTTATGCAAATAGTCGCGGACCTTTCTCCAGCCTTCCGGATCTTTCTCGGGACCGTCGAAATAAGCCGGCAGCCGCCAGTCGATCCAGGAGTAATAGAGTCCGATCCGCAGCCCCGCTTTGCGGAACGCGTCGACGTATTCGCGCACGAAGTCTCTGCCGGGAGCCTGCTTGGCGCTGGAGTAATCCGTATACGCGCTGTCCCATAGGCAGTACCCGTCATGATGCCGCGTTGTCAGGCAGGCGTATTTGAACCCCGCCTTCTTGGCCGTGTCCGCCCATAGTTCGGGATCGAAATGAACCGGGTTCCACCTTGCGGCGGCTTCCGCGTATTCCTGTTGGTTCAAGTGCTCGCGAAACAACACCTGCTCGCCCCGCCCGTACTGCGCGTAAGGCCCCCAATGAAGAAACAGCCCGTAACGGCTTTCCGTAAACCATTTCCAACGATCCGGCACCGTAAATCCTTGCGTCGTCATATCCTTTTTCCCTCCCGTAATTCTTAACTGCTTTGTGCTTACGGGAATTGTAGCATCGAACGGGCGCAGGACCGGTTTCACTTTTGGATAGTTCTTCTTTTTGAAGCCTTTCTTTTCAATACCCTTGACGGCAAAAGAAGAAAACGAATAATAGATGTGCTATACTACAGAAAATTGTAAGCGCTATATCTGTAAATGCATAACTTTGCGTCTTGATCAGCAGCAGTCAACTTCATTCACGCGTACGCGACAGGAGGCTCTTATGGAAAAGAACACGGCAGAAATCATCGGCGTCGAGGTGCAGCAATCCAATCTGGGCAGTTATGAAGAGGCTCGCCTCGCATTCGATTGGACGGACGAGGAAAAGCGCTTCAGTTGGCACGAAACCGGACAGCTGAACTTGGCTTACGAAGCGATCGACCGACACGCAAAGTCAGGCTTGGCCGATAAAATCGCGCTGCTCTACAGCGATCCGGAGCGCGAAGAATCGTATACGTTCGAGCAGATGCGGCAGGAATCGAACCGGGCGGCCAATATGCTGCGCGGCCTCGGAATCGGCAAAGGCGACCGCGTGTTCATTTTCATGCCGCGCACGCCCGAGCTGTATTTTACGTTGTTGGGCATTGTCAAAATCGGCGCGATCGCGGGTCCTTTGTTCGAAGCCTTTATGGAAACGGCGGTGCGCGATCGGCTCAAAGACAGCGGCGCGGTCGCGATCGTGACGACTCCGACGCTGGCCGAGCGCGTTCCCGCGCACGAGCTGCCTGAATTGAAGCATGTGATTTTGGTGGATGCTTCCAAACCGGTCGAAAAAGAAGCCGCCGGCGCGGAAACCGACAAGGGTCTGCTCCCGGAAGATTCGCCTTTCGCCGATTTCCACGCCTTGATGCACGAGGCTTCGACGGAAGCGGACATCGAATGGGTCGAACGCGAAGACGGATTGATTCTGCATTATACGTCAGGCTCCACAGGCAAGCCGAAAGGCGTATACCACGTTCACGGCGCGATGGTCCAGCAGGCGTATACGGGTCGGATCGTGCTCGATCTGCAGCCGGACGACGTCTACTGGTGCACGGCCGATCCGGGCTGGGTCACGGGAACTTCGTACGGAATCTTCGCCCCTTGGCTGAACGGCGTGACCAACGTTATTCGCGGCGGCCGTTTCAGCCCCCAGGATTGGTACGAGACGATCCAGCGCAACAAAGTCACGGTCTGGTACAGCGCGCCGACGGCATTCCGCATGCTGATGGGCGCGGGCGACGAAGCGGTAAAACAATACGACCTGTCCTCGCTGCGGCATGTACTGAGCGTCGGCGAACCGCTCAATCCCGAAGTGATTCGCTGGGGACACCGGGTGTACGAGCGGCGTATCCATGATACGTGGTGGATGACCGAGACCGGCGCGCAGCTGATCTGCAACTATCCGTCGATGGATCTTCGTCCCGGTTCGATGGGCAAACCGATTCCCGGCGTCGAAGCCGCGATCGTGGACGATCAGGGTAATATCCTGCCGCCGCTTCGCATGGGCAATCTGGCAATCCGTACCCCGTGGCCGTCGATGATGCGCAAAATTTGGAACAACCCCGCCAAATACGAGGAGTATGTGCGGATTCCCGGCTGGTATATCTCTGGCGATTCCGCTTATATGGACGAAGACGGCTACTTCTGGTTCCAGGGACGGATCGACGACGTCATTAACACCTCCGGCGAGCGGGTCGGTCCGTTCGAAGTGGAAAGCAAATTGGTCGAGCACCCGGCCGTCGCCGAAGCAGGCGTTATCGGCAAACCCGATCCGGTGCGGGGCGAAGTGATCAAAGCGTTTATCTCGCTGCGCGAAGGATACGAAGCGACCGATGAGTTGAAAGCCGAGATCACCAAATTCGTGAAAGAAGGCTTATCCGCCCATGCGGCGCCGCGCGAGATCGAGTTCAAGGATAAACTGCCGAAAACGCGAAGCGGCAAGATCATGCGGCGCGTGCTCAAGGCATGGGAGCTGAAACTGCCGGCGGGAGATTTGTCGACGATCGAGGATTGATACCCTGCATATACGCCTATAGAGATGCAAGTCGAAAAAGCCTGTTCCGTTTAAACGACGGTTACAGGCTTCTTTTCCATGTTTGAACGTTCAAACGGTAAAGCCGCCCAGCTTCCAAAATGTAAAATTTTATTTTTTCTGACTTTTGATGTTTCTACAAAAAACCCCACGTTTATTAAAGCGTTAAAATACATAGTTTCAGGAGGAATGTCCAGTTGAATATTGGTGCGAAAAAAACGCTGTCGACCCTCGCTTCGGTTGCTCTGACTGTGCCTCTGCTGATTGCGCCGCTTCCGTCCGCTTTTTCCGCTTCGACTGCGTTCGCAGCCGTTAACGAAGCTCCCGCCCCGCCGGACGATCCTGCACGAGAAAAGCTGCTGTATGAAATTTCCGTGTTTCAGATCGCCGCCGAAATGATGACACCTTCCGCCATGCATGGTAATTTGCCCGATCTGTTCGAACAAAAGTATAAAAACCGAATCGTCGCCGAAACGACGGCGATCGCGCAGAATCCGAATTCTACCCCTACCCAACTGCAAAAAGCACTCAACTACGTTGACTTTTCCTTGCACGATTTTTTTGAAAAAGGTAACCCGTACACTTCGTATATTTTAATCAAGATGTCAAGTTACTACATTATGCATTTTCCAAGAAGCGACGAACCCGGTGGATATTCCGAAGAAAAAGTACAGGCGTTAATCGATAAAATGAGTCATTTACTTAGTCGGATCGATACCGGAGAAGACGAATTTACGATTTACCGCGAGTTTATGGAAGAACTTATTTATTTCGATTCTCATCCTAATGTTTAAAAAGGAGGCTATCCATTGAAAAGCTCTGCTCGTCAGACATATGTCAAGTTCATAGCGGCAGTTTTGGTCTTGTTGGTTGCTTTCGGCTCTTCGTCGACCTATGCCCAAACAAGCAGCGCTGCCGCGAACGGCTATCGGCCTCCTTCCGGAATCGAATTGCAAGATGCCGACCGCACCCGTCTTTTGCAGGAAGCCAGAGCGATGTATCAACTGAACGAAGCACAAATCTCCTCTTACGACTACGGCTCTTATTACGAAAATTTCAAATCGATCAGTCTTAAGGCTTTTGCCGTTGCTTTCGATCCGGCTTCGACCTCGGCTGAACTGATTTCGGCTTTGCAGCCGTTCGATTCGTATCCGCCGTATAACTTATTTTCGGGCGACAGTAATGTATTCGTGGACGAAATTTTATTTGAAAAAGAACTTCAACTGCATCTGTACACCGAATTCGGCAGCGAACCGGGCCAATGGACCGAAGCCAACGGCCGGCAGTGGATGGACGATATCGAGCTCGCCCGCGACAAATTGTATCCGTTGATTGCCTGGGATTACTGGGAACCGGAAGTGTGGCCGATCTTTTGGGAACATCTGAATACGGCAGTCAAATTCGAAGACCTGCGCAACGGACGTTCGGACATTCTGTCGCAAACGTTCCGGTATCGCACCGATGTATTGAACCGCCTTGCCGACCGGCGCCTTGCGCCGCAGCAGGCGGCAGCTTTCGATACGTCCGTTAAAGAGCTGGAACGGCTGCTCATCGTTTCCGCAGCGCCTGAACCGATCGCCGCTGCGTTCGCGCAGGTCAAAGCGGCTTACGAAGCGCTGCCGCAGGGCGGTAATCCAGCTTCCGCGCTTGCCGCAGATATCGAAACCGCCCGGCTGCTGCTGGATCTGCCTAAAGGTATCCGTTCCGGCCAATATCCGGCTTCGGCTTTCGGCACGCTGCGCCGGGCGATCAATGAAGCCCAGCGCGTACTGGAAAAAGGCTCTACACCCGAGCAATTCCTACAGGCTCAAAGCAAACTAGCCGCAGCTGTAGCCGACTTCCACAGTAAAAAGAAGCCTGGAAGCTGAAGCTGCCGGCAGGCGATTTATCGACGATCGAAGATTGAGCAAGGAATAGCCGCTACGCTGTTCAACAAAAAAAGTCCGTGTCCGCCATCCGGCGAATACGGGCTTTTTTCGCCCGATCTTTTTACGCTTACGCAACAACGCTCCAGATCGCCACATAAATCAAGCAAAACGCAAGCTGGATCAGCGACATCAGATATTGGTTGGAGCCTTTGAGATATTTCCATTCGAGCAAAGCCCGGAACCCCGTTTGCAAAGACAAATACCCGGCAAAGAACCAGATAATCGCCTGAATGTCTTCCCAGCCCGTCGTGTTGTAGAGAATGAATAAAATCACCATCCCGGCGACGGTCAATCCGATCGAACCCCACACTTCGATTCTGCGGCCGACCGGATGTACAATACGCTGCAAGACGCCTTTGACCAGAAATCGCTTCAATACGTAAGACAACCCCAAATAAAAACCAAGAAATACAACCAACGGCAAAAACATACGAACTCCCCCTTCCTCATAACTATAGCCCGAAGCATGAGCTTCGGGCCAGTATGCAAAAGATGCCTTATTCTATCCAATTAGTCCCGCTTCGCGAACTTCGACAGCAACTTCAGAACTTCCAAGTACAACCATACCAGCGTCACCATCAGTCCGAACGCTCCGTACCATTCCGTCTGCTTCGGCGCGCCGTAACTCGCTCCCTGTTCAATGAAATCAAAGTCCAACAGCAGGTTCAAAGCCGCGATTACGACTACGAATAAGCTGATGCCGATCCCGATCAATCCCGACTCGTGGATAAAAGGAACATTGACCCCGAAAAAGCCCAGAATAAAGTCGAACACGTACACCAGCATGATCGCAAAGGTCGCCATAATGATCCCCGTACGGAAGCTCGGCGTTACTTTGACGATCCGCGTTACATATAAGAGCAGCATCGCGAACAAGGTTCCCACCGTGATCAATACGGCGTTAAGCACGATACCCGGATATTCCGCATCAAAAGCTGCCGAGATCGCGCCCAGCGCCAACCCTTCAAAGATCGCGTACAGCGGAGCCGTGATAAACGCGACTTTCGGTACGAAGCTCGTCACCAGTGCCGCAATCAACCCCAGAACAACGCCCGCGATCATAATTCCGTATACGTCGTAGCCTTGATCAAAACGATACCACGTATAAGCCGCGCCCCCGATCAACAGCACCAGCATCACAAAGGTCTTATACACCGTTCCGCCTACCGTCATGCTGCCCGACCCGATCAGATCTTCTCTTGCCCGTTCAAATAATCGTTTACTGAATACCGGGTTTCTCGACTCCATCTTCCATCATCCTTTTTCGCCAAATGGCCGTAATGACTTCTTGTACGTCAAAAGTTGATTAAGGTAGCAAAACTTGTCGCATAACGCGCAATTCGTTACAGTAACACAAGCACATTTTTCCGGAAAAGAGGTTCATTATCATGACGACAATCACCGTACATACGTTGAATGCTTTTGCTTTACAGATCCCGGGCGGCAATCCGGCAGGGATCGTGTTTGAAGCCGAAGGATTAAGCGAAGCGCAAATGCAGGAGACGGCAAGACAGGTCGGTTTTTCGGAAACGGCGTTCTTCTTGCCTGCCGCGAATGCGGATTTTCGGCTGCGCTACTTCACGCCGAATGAAGAGGTTGACCTGTGCGGCCATGCTACGGTAGCGGCCTTTGTCTTAATGGCTGCACAGCAGCGCATACAGCCGGGACGCTTTACGATCCATACGGGTGCAGGCCTACTTGAGATTGAACTGCGCAAAAACGGCGACGCTTTTTTGACGCAAACGCTGCCCGTATTCGGTAAAATCTTGGATCGGGAGCCCATCGTAAAAGCACTGGGGCTGTCGCTGGATGACCTGGACGAGCGACTTCCTGTGCAGATCGTATCAACCGGCTTGCCGGATATTATGGTGCCTATACGCAGCGAAGCCCGACTAGCCGATATTCAACCCGACTTTGACGCCATATCCGCGATCAGTCGCATGCACGGCGCGGTCGGAATCCATGCTTTTACGACAGATACGCGTTCAGGTGCCACGGCAAGCTGCCGAAATTTCGCGCCGTTATACGATATCCCCGAAGAGAGCGCCACAGGAACTTCGAACGGCGCGTTGGCCTGCTACCTGCATCAATATAAAAGGTTGGACGCGTCTGTCGAAGGCCTGTATACTTGCGTATTCGAACAAGGCGAATTCATGAGACTCCCCTCCCGAATCTATGCTGAACTGAGCCTCGACGATGCCGGAAATATAGGTTCGATTCGCGTTGGCGGTTCAGCGTCCGGGATCGACAGTCGAGTCATCCAACTTTAACTTATAAGCAAACAGGCGCGACATCGGATTGCTCTCCTTTTTCGCGCCTGCCTGCTCTTTCGTTTAAAACGTTCGCCTTATCCCTCAACTCCGTGATTGCCTGCATAAATGCCCATCGCTTCACACATAAATGCAGCCAACCCTTCCCCGTACTTATCGATATTTTTCGTAAAACGCTCATCCTGCACATACATCTGTCCAAGCCCGGCAAATGCTTCATACGAATAGGTCCCGAAGTTGTCCAAAAACGCGTACCATTCACCGATGACTTCCTGCGCTCGCGGCGAAGCCGGATCTTCGTGTCGGGCTTCAGCCAGCACACTCATTCGCGTATCCCATTCCTGCCGAAGCTCCGCCTGGCGTTCAGGAGTATCCGTACGCCGGGCAAGCTTGCGCTTCGACTCGTCAATCGCCGCATCTCCCCAACGCTCTCTCGCTTCTTGTTCGTACGGGTTATTTGTAAAATCAATGCCTTCAAATCGCTGTTCGTTGGTCATGGTAACCTCTCCTTTGGCATGTTGGATGCTGTGGTCGATATTGGCAATCATCCGCCGGGTATGCGCCATTTTCTCTTCGAGCATACGCCGCTGAAGCTCCAACGCCTCCAGTCGATCAAAGGCCGGACTATCCAATATTCGGCGAATTTCTTTTAACGAAAATCCAAGCTCCCGAAAAAATAAAATCTGCTGCAACCGTTCCATATCGTGATCCGAATACATCCGATATCCTGCTTCCGTAACCGCATCCGGCCTGAGCAATCCGATCTCGTCGTAATGATGCAAGGTGCGGACGCTTATCCCTGCAAGCTGCGATACTTCCTTCACTTTTAACGCCAATCGCACTCACCTCCTCCGTATGACCTAGTGTAAAACATCACGTTACGTGAGGGTCAAGCATTTTAGCTAAAAGTAAAAAAGAAGCTGCCAATCTGCACGAAACATCGCACAAATGAGAAGCTTCTTTTTCCAATGCCCTTCCTAACCTACCCAAAAAGCAAAACGTAACTGGAAGCGAGAAGACGGAGAGAGAAATTCAGTGAAAGACGCCTTTGAACTCGGAAAATTCCACTAAAAACTTCAATCGACTTTTCCGAGTGAGACAGCGTCTTGAACGAATTTCTCTCGCAGTCTTCTCGCTTCCCGCTCACCCTTTAGCTTTTCCCCAACTCCGCAATCAACGGATAATGGTCAGACGGATACTTCCCTCCAAAATGACGCCGATCAATCTCGGACCACCAAACAGTCAAAGGATTCTGCGCAAAAATATAATCGATCGGTTCCCCTTCCATTCCGCCTGCAAAATCATGGAAGGTACGCCCGCTCGCGCCGTTCAATCGACGATAAGCATCTTCCAACACAGGCACGGCACCTTCTTCCGGTAGCTCTCCGCGCAAATAACGAAGCGGCTGATCCGAAGGTTCGCCGTTCATATCCCCCATAAGTACCGCTGAATCCTCCGGGTATGTTGTCGCATGCTTCAGCATAACGGTACCGACGAGCTTCGCCCCTTCGATCCGCGCCGCTTCGCCGATATGATCGAAATGCGTATTGTACACCCGAACGATTTCGCCCGATGATCGATGACGGAAGCGCCCCCAAGTGCAAATGCGCGGGTAATCGCTATCCCAGCCGAGCGAACCTACCGTTTCCGGCGTCTCCGATAACCAGAACTGTCCCTGCTCCAACACCTCGAATTCATCAGAACGGTAAAAGATCGCGCAATGTTCGTCTTCCTCGGCACCGCGCCTTCCTTGCCCGATCCGGCGGTAATCCGGCAAGCCTTGCTGCAAGTCCTCCAACATCAACAGATAAGCCTCCTGCACGCCGAAGATCGAGGGCGCATGCGCTGCAACAGTCTCTACTGCCCATGGCGCACGCTGTACCCACTCATTCCCTTCGTCATTGGCCGTATGCGTTCGCAGATTGAAAGTCATGACCTTCAGCTTAAACGCATCCGTACCTGCCTGCTTTTGATTCATATGCAAACCTCCCGTTTTTTCGAAACGTTTCTATATCATTATGATACCCCTTTCAAACGAATTTGGCGAATGCTAAAACCCGACCCTCCAAAGAGAATCGGGTTCGTGTCTGATCTCGCGAACCGATGGTTAACCTTCCCGCAAACGCCCGCTCTCCAGTCGAAGCACGCGATCGCAATAAGGCAAAATCCGCTCGTCATGCGTCACGATAACGCCGGCTTTGCCTTCGGCTTTAATCCGTTCGGCGAGCAGCTTGGTGACATCGCGCCCCCGATCCGCGTCAAGGCTCGCTGTCGGTTCATCCGCCAAAATCACCGACGGATCGTTCATAAGCGCACGCGCTACCGCAACACGCTGCCGCTCGCCGCCGGACAATTTATCGGGATAATGTTTGCGGCGGGCAGTCAACCCGAGCCGTTCCAGCAGTTCTGCTGCACGGCGAGCCGCTTGTTCTTTGTCGGCGCGGCCGAGCTTGGCGACAAAGCGAAGCTGCTCTTCGACTTTCAGATAAGGAAGAAGATTCGCTCCTTGGAAAATGAATCCGATCTCATGCAGCCGCAAATCGGCCAATTGTCGTTCATTCATGCCCGAGAGGCTGCGCCCGCCGATATGCACTTCGCCGCGGCTCGGTGTGAGCAGCGCCCCCGCAATGGATAAAAAGGTACTTTTACCGGATCCCGACGGCCCTACGACCGCCACCAATTCCCCCGACTTCACCGAACAAGACAAATCTTCCAGCACCGTAAGTTCGGATTCCCCGTCCCCGTAGGCATGCGATACCCCTTCCAGATGCAGCTTGATGTCCTCCGCCCCGGAAAAAGGAACGATATTCAGCTTCGTATTCATGCTCCAGCCCTCCCGATCGCATCCAATGCATCCGTTTTGGCAACTTTCACGACCGACGCCAATCCGCCGATCAGAGCCACCGCCAAAAACAGCGAACAGCTTAGCAGAATCGTGCCTCCGTCCAACGCAAACGGCATGGCGGCCGGCAGCATGGCTTTCATCACCAGCACCAGACCGACTCCGACCGCCAAACTTCCTACCGATAACACCAGCACTTGAGCAACGACACTTCCTGCCAAGTAACGCGTTTTGGCGCCGATCGCTTTTAGAATCCCGAATTGACCGGTCTTTTGAATGGTGATCACGTAGAAAAAGACAGCCAGTACAAAGGCCGAGATCACGTAGAGGAAAGCGATCATCATCATCAACGAGGACTGTTCCGCCTTATGCCCCGGAATGGCCGAGATCGCTTGGGATTTGGTAATGACATCGGCATCCGTTACCGAAGCTCGCAATTCTTCCGCTTGGGAACCGGACACGCGCAGCGCGATCGCATTGTACGCCGTATCGGCCTCGCCGCCGCGCGCAGCCATAATCTCCGAACGGTAAGCCGCCCAATCCGCATCGTTCATCCATACGGCGGGCATATGGCTGTACGACTGATTTTCCGTAAAGCCGCCGACCGTCCATTCCAGCCCCGTCGCGCTATCCACGATCGTATCGCCGATTGCGACGCCTGATTCGGCCAGATGACGGTCCGCCAAAACAGTTCCCTTTGCCGTCTGATTCAACCCCTGACCTTCAACCGTCTGCGGCACCAGCCATCCGTCCGCTTGTACCCCGAACAACGCGATATCGATCTTGCTGTCGGAGTCTTTTCGCGTCACCGTCGTCATCTGTACGCCTAACGGTTCCGCGCTTTCCTGTCCAACAGCATTCTGCGCCTCCTTAACCTGCTCGCCATGTAATGCCGAACGCGCAAACCGATCATCCGAGTCTTTTTGCACGATAAAATGATCGGCCGGCATGTTGCGAACCGCCGAAGACGTCGCGTTGCCGAGCCCGTTCGCAAGTCCGGTCACGAACAGGACCAGAAAAGAGACCAGCAGCATGATCGTGACGATCAGCACGTAGCGCGTCTTGGAAAATCGTATTTCCCGCAAAGCCAAAAACATCGGGTTCTCCTCCTCTTTTTCCCGCCCGGACACGTTTTGCGCATCGGGCGGCAGTTCTCTCCATCTGCCACCCAGTCTAGGGCCGGAAAATGAACGGAGTATGAACACCAAATTACAATTTCGGCAAACGCACGATAAAGACCGACCCTTTCCCGACTTCGCTTTCGACCTGGATCGTTCCTCCGTGCAGGTTTACGATTTTTTTCGCGATAGCCAGTCCCAACCCCGTGCTTCCTCCATCGGCTCTCGAAGGATCTCCGCGATAGAACCGGTCAAACAGCAAAGGCAGTTTCTCCGGCGCGATTCCGTTTCCCGTATCCGCGAACCGAAGTACGTTTTCTCCGCCTTCCGCCTCTGCCGTAACGGAAATGGACCGCCCTTCGGGAATATGCTTGACCGCGTTCGACAGCAAATTGATCCATACCTGATCGAGCAGCGTCGCATCCCCCATCGCCGCAAGCTGATCCGGCACGGATAGGCGCAGCGCCAGTCCTTTTTCGCTCATCTGCCATTCCAGCACGTCGACGGCTCTGCGGATTTCATTCTTCAGCTTGAGCGGACTGCGCACCAAGCCGTCTTCCATTCGATCCAAGGAAGAAAGAAGCAGCAGCTGCCGTCCCAACGCGGACAATCTTCGACTCTCTTCGCCGATAATCGTCGCGAAGCGCAACCGTTCGGCCTCCGACAATTCGGCAGAGGACAACTCCGAAGCAAAACCTTGAATCGAGGTGAGCGGCGACTGGATCTCGTGCGAGACATTGGCGACGAATTCCCGGCGGGATTCCTCCAAGCTCGACAAACTGCGGCTCATCGTCATGAAATGGCCGGCTAACTGTCCGATCTCGTCACGGCGCTTGGTCGGCAATTCGATATTGTAATGCCCGTCGGCGATTCGTTGGGTAGCCGCCGTCATCCTCGTGATCGGCTTAACCAGATAGCGGGTAGCGATCAGCAGCACCGCAATACTGAATACTACCGTCAGAAGACCTACCATGGCAAAGAAACTGCGCAGCTCGCCGAATTGCAAAATGACGTCCGGCCGTAAAAAAAGCGCTGCCGGACGACCATTCAATTCCAGCGGTACGCCGACCGTATTGCTGAGCCGATTATCGAAGAACCCCGTGATAAAAGGCTTGTTCGGGAAATTCGCGACTCCGTGATATTCCCCTCCGGCCAGCACTTCGCGTACGGCTGCCGATTCGAGATCCTGCTCGCGGAAAGCGCGTCCGTAAAATGCTCCTTCTCCGCTACCGTCCGTCACATATAACGCGTAGCCCAGCCTTGCCGCACTTTCCAGGTACTCGTCTGACGAATCGGGACGGAGTTCGGCCATTCTTTTCGCCTCGTAGGCGATCTGCGTGAGCTTTCCATCGTTAAAAGGCTTGAGCTGAACATGATAATACACATTCGAAACGAGAAACCCGAGCAATGCTCCGATGGCAACCGCCAGCAGCGTAGTGAGGCAGACGCGCACATACAGACTTTTAACAGGACGATCCATGCCGAGCTTAAGCCTCACCTGCGGTGCACCTCCAACTTGTAGCCGATCCCGCGAACCGTCCGAATAGAAAAGTCGTCGCCATATTCGGCAAAGCGATCGCGAAGACGTTTGATGTGAACGTCGACCGTACGCTCGTCGCCTTCGTAATCCGCTCCCCAGAGCAGCCGAATCAATTCGCCGCGTTCGAACAGCCGACCGGGATATTGAGCCAACTGCGCCAGCAGTTCGAATTCTTTCAATGGCAGCAACAGCGTAAAATCCCCCTCGGTAATCTCGTGATTTTTGCGGTCAATAGTCAGGCGGTTCAACCGGATCTTATCACTGGAAGCCAACGAATAGCGGCGAAACAAAGCGTTCATCCGAAACAGCAGCTCCCGCGGTTCAAAAGGCTTGGTGATATAGTCGTCGGTCCCGTGCGCGTATCCGGCTTCTTTGTCCTCCAACTGCTCGCGAGCCGTCAAGAGGATCACCGGAATATCGTACTGACTTCGGATTTCGGTACACAGATCGAGTCCGCTGCGCCCCGGCATCATTACGTCCAACACAGCCAGATCCACCGGAGTCTCAGCCAGATGCTTTGCCGCTTCGTCTCCGTCTCCGGCTTCAATCACCCGATAGCCTTCCTGCGTCAGTACCGTTCTCAGCAGCGCCCGAATATGAATGTCGTCGTCGGCAATCAATACTTTTTTCATTTTCCCGATCCTCCCCGGCTGTTATCGAACCGCTGCATAAAAGGCCGCACTCTCCACCATCGGCGTACAATCCGCATGGTCTCCGGTCAGATTGATTTCGAAAATAAAGTCTTTGCCTTCCACGAAAGGCTTCACGCGCTCCCAATCGATCAAGCCTGCTCCCAACGGAAGCGAGTCATGCCGTTGTCCCATGCTGTCCACCAGATGATAGTATCGAGCATACGGCGCGGTCCGTTCCAGCACCTCGCATAGTTTGTCGTTATCGCCGCGAAACCCGATAAACGCATGGCTGACATCGACGTTGATCGGCAAATTCAGCGGAACGATCAGGTCGTCGATCAGATACGGATTGCTGTAGCAAAATAGCCCTTCCGTCGAATCTTCCCAGAGCAGCAGTCCGCTGTCGTAACCCGGAATGGAAGCGATCGCTTCCCGAAGCGCAATCGTCGATTCCCGGTCGATCGGCGCATTGCCCATCCCGACATAATGCGCGTGAATGACGCATTTCGCATCTTCTTCCTCGCAAATTCGCAGCAGCTCCGCCGTCGATTCCCGGTAAAAAGTAATCATTTCCGGTTCCTCGCTTAATATGTCCAGATAAGCACCCCGATATTTCGACGGATGATGCATATAGGCTTTAATCCCTCTGCGCCGCATTTCCCGAATACGTTCGCGTATAAGCGGAGTACGTTCCATATCCTTTTCCGTTAAAAAAAGCTCGACGATCTCCGGTTCATGACTCAGACGATTCGCGAAACTTTTGTCGTCGATGCCGCCTTTGAGTCTTATGCCTTTTTGCATGTCGATTCCTCCCGTGCTCCTGTGTTCGTTTGTCGGTTCTGTCGATCGAAGCGACTTGTCCGACCGCAACCGTTTCTTTCTTCATCTTAACGAAAAGCAGCCCGGCGTACAAAGTTCATTTCGCGGCTGCGCGAATTTTCTCGCTCGGCGCCTTTATTTCCAAATAGAAAGAAAAAGCCTTTGCTCTTCCCTGAAACCGAAGTTTCGAAAGGAGCAAAGGCTTGTCTTCGACGTAACATGGCAAACGAACGCCGCTGCCGGCAATGTTCGAAAAAGAGAAGGTTGACGAATCCGATTACGAAATCGCCAGTTCGTCCGCCGACGTATCCGGTCTCGGCACGCCGAAGTTCGGAGTTCCGTCTTCGTTCCATTCAATCACCTGAACGCGAGCATGACGGTTCGGATCGTATAACGGATCGCCGACGATCTCTTTATAGCTTCTTCCGTGGAACACGAGCAGGTCGAGCGAGCCGTCTTCGGATACGGTGAAGCTGTTATGGCCCGGTCCGTACTGCCCGTTTTCTTCGCAAGTTTGGAACACGGGAACCGGCGTTTTGACCCAAGATTTCGGATCAAGCAGATCGCTGTTCTCATCCGCAGTCAATAGACCCATGCAGTAATTGTAGTCCGTAGCACTGCCCGAAAAGGTCATGAAGATCCGTCCGTTGCGTTTCAGGATCGCGGCACCTTCATTCACCAGGAACCCGATTTTTTCCCACTCGTACTCGGGCGTCGAAATGCAGACCTGCTCGCCGCGCAGCGTCCACGGATTTTCCATCTCGGAAATGTACATATTCGAGTTTCCTGCAATCTCCGGATCTTTCTGCGCCCAAACGTAATAACGAATACCGCGATGTTCGAATGAAGTCGCGTCCAGCGCGAACGACTCCCATTTCGTTTTAATTTGCCCTTTTTCGATCCACTCGCCTTCCAGCGGATTATCGGAATCGTTTTCGAGAACAAACATGCGATGATCGAACAAGCCTTCCTTCGTCTCCGACGTATGCGCCGCCGCGAAGTAGACGTACCATTTGCCGTCGATGAAGTGAATCTCCGGCGCCCAAATATTCGCGCTCATCGGGCCGCTGTCATGCTTATACCAGATGTTTTTCGCTTCGGCATCCCGAAGCCCGATAATCGTGGATGCGCGTCTAAGCTCAATCCGATCATACTCAGGAACGGAAGCAATAAAATAATAGAAACCGTCTGTATGTTTCAAGATAAACGGATCGGCTCTTTGTTCGATCAAAGGGTTAGGTAAGTTGTAAGGTGTCATAAAATAGGGGCTCCTATCGGGAATTTGACGGGGGCCGATGCGTTGGATCGGCCGGGAGCGGACCAGCACAGGCACGTATGGGGCGCTCCGGGGCGTGGGGTTCTTGCGATCGCTGTCGAATTTCGATTTCTTCATATTAACAAGGTTAAGGTTGAAATCGAAATTCAAAGGCGAGCGCTCCGCTTCTTCAGAATCCCCACACCCCTCCGCTAGCGCGTGCCCGGCCGACCCAATCGGCCTGATCAAATTCTTTTTATTTTTATTGGGTAGGTGTGTAAGGTAAAGCCTTGCCGAACGCTAATGCTGCGGCAAGTCAAAGCAGTAAGGATAAGTACAACTAGTCAGAACGAATACAAGTGAATAGAAGTTCAAACACAATTGAGATCGAAACGAGAACTCAATGCCGTGCTACTACTACCTAAAAAACACGAACGAGGCGTTTTAAAGGGAAATCGGTGTTTATTCCAGGCCGCGTAGCTTGGGGCGGAGGGGGAAATTCAGTGAAGGAGCGTTAGCGTTCGCCTTTGCATTTGGGAAGCATCCTTGCAAAATTCCAATCCAGCTTCCCAAATGCAACACGCGACCGGAACGAATTTCCCCCGCAGCCCCTCCCGCAAGCCCCCCAGAATAACCCCGCCTTACCCTTTAATCCCCGAGTTCAAATTAATCGACTGAACAAAATATTTTTGGGCGAACAAGAACAAAGCCAGCGTCGGAATGATCGCCAGGATCGCCGAACCCATCAGTTGCCCGATCATCCGGTAGTTGCCGTAGATGTCTTGCAGCAGCAGCAGACCTGCCGTGACCGGCATCTTGTCGACATCCGTGTACACGATAACCGGCCAGAGGAAGTCGTTCCACGATCCGGTGAACGAGAACAGCGCGCAGACGATCAGGACCGGCTTGATCAGCGGCAGCATGATCGAGAAGTAAATCCGGAAGTGGCTGGCGCCGTCGACTTTCGCCGACTCGTCCAGATCTTTCGGAATCGCGAGCATGAATTGACGCACCAAGAAGATGTTGCCCATACCCGCAAGGCCCGGGATAATCATCGCCCACGGCGTGTTGACCCAACCGAGCGCATCGATAATTTTGTAGGACGGAATCAGGTTTACGACGCCCGGGAAGAACGAGATTCCCAGCAGCGTGAAGAACAGGAAGTTACGTCCTTTAAAGTTCATGCGTGCGTAACCATAGCCCGTAATCGAGATAACCACGACGACAAGCAGCGTATGCGATGTCGCGATCAAGACAGAGTTCATCAACCAACGCAGAATCGGCGCCGTCGACGTGTTTTCCAGAATTTCCGTATAATTGTCCATGATCCAGTTAACCGGAAGCAGCCGGAATCCGGTGCTTACGACTTCGGTCTGCGAACGGAACGATGTCGTGATCCCGAAGATAACCGGTATGATCCAAATCAAGCAGAGCAGCCCGAGGAATACATAAGCCACAACTTGAGAGACGCTGACTTTCGTGCGCTTACGGCCTACGGCCACGGCGCTTTTATCCAAATCCATGACTGGGTTTGACATGCTGCACTCCTCCTTAATCAGTTCGAGTTACGATTCATGACGTAGTACTGCAGGGCCGAAATCACGAGAATCACGAGGCCCAGCAAGACTGCCATGGCCGAGGCCATCCCCGCGATGGATTCGCCGCTGCCGAAAGCCAGTTGGCGGATGTACATCATCAGCACCGACGTGCTCTGTTGAGGACCGCCGTCGGTCATCATCAGCGGTTGGCCGAAGACGTTGAACGCGCCCGCCGTCGTCATGACGAACGTATAGATTAACGGGAAGTTGATCGAAGGCAGCGTAATGCTGAAGAATTTGCGGATCGGACCCGCGCCGTCCAGCTCGGCCGACTCGTACAGTTCTTCGGCAACCCCGCTGATCGAAGCCCGGTAGATGATCATGTTGCCGCCGATGCCGCCCCAGATGGTCAAGATAATAATGATGAGCCAAGCATACGGCTGATGCGTCGCCCAGGCGATCGTCGAGCCGAACAGATTGCCGGTGATGCCTAGCTGTTTGTTGAAAATCAACGAAAAGATCAAGGCCGATGCCGAAATCGAGATCAGGCCCGGTACATACAATACGGATTGAATGAAGGTTTTGCCTTTGAGTTTCTTGTGCGACAGCGCTACCGCGATCATCAACGGAAGCACGATAAGCGGCGGTACGGTGAAGAGGACGAACAGAAGCGTGTTTTTCAAACCGTTAAAGAACTGCGTATGGAACGTCGACGACGTATCGAACAGGATCGTATTATAGTTCGCGAATCCTACCCAGTTCGGTGAACCGGCCAAGTTCCACTGCGTGAACGAAGCGTAAATGCCGTAGATCGTCGGGATGACGACGAACACGAGAAACAAAATCAGATGCGGTCCCACAAAGAAAGCGGGAGCCAAACTCAGCTTCTTTTTCATAGGCTTTCAGTTCTCCTCTCAAGACTGCCCTGAATCCCGGATCGCGTTCAGGCTGTATGCCGAACCGTTGCCGGGCTTGGAAAAAACGATATGCCCTCTCTGGGCATATCGCCAGGCTGCCCTCGAAAGTCACGGTTGCGGGAGAAGTCATCAGGCTCCGAGAGAAATTCGTTCAAGTCGCTGTCTCACTCGGAAAAGAGATTGAATATCAATAAGGAGTTTTCCGAGTTCAAAGGCGTCTTTCACTGAATTTCTCTCTCCGCCCGCTGACTTCCAGCTACGTTAGACTTTCTTGACATCTTGGCGATGTATCCGCTCTGGGCATATCGGTTCTTCTTTTGATGTAGTAATCTATTCGATACGATTATTCGCCGGTTTTGGCTGCCGCCCCGGTCGATTCGGTAATCTTGTCTTCGACTTCCTTCTGCATCGTCTGCAAGGTTTCGTCGATGTCCACGTTGCCGCGAACCATATCGCCGACATACTTGTCGACCGTTTCCGCGATGTACGGATAGTACTCGTACGTGTAGATGTACAGCGACTCGATTTCTTTTTCGTCCGAAGTGAAGAAGGATTGCATGTACTGCGAGAAATCAGGGCTTTCCACGACTTGCTTACTCGCAGGAATTTGACCGGCTTTCGCCCACTCTACCGAGTTTTCGCGAATGAATTCGAGGAATGCGCCGATGCCTTGTTCTTTTTCGTCCAGACGCTGTTCGTTGTTGAACATCGCGAACAAGTGGGACGAGGAACGGTTCGTGAATTTGTCCGGGCTGACCGAGTATACGTTCGTGACGCCGAAATTCAGGTTCTCGACCGTAGCGTGCGCCGTGGAACTCCATGTTCCGTCTGTCGAGAACAGCACGTTGCCGGATTGGAACATCAGATAGCCGTCTTCGCCGAACGGAGTCATCAGACCCGCGTCGTTGATTTTTTTGACATCTTCGACCGCCGTTTTCATGACTTCGGTGTTGACCGCTGGCTTGCCGTCTTCTTGAATATCGCCGTTCAGGTTCTGAATCTGTCCGAGCATCGCCCATCCGAGCAGCGCGTCGTTGACCACGTAATCGCCTTCGTCCATCTTGCCTTGCAGGCTCAGGATTTCGTCCACGGTTACGTTATTGTCGTCAAGGAAACTTTCCGCGCCGTATTTGGCCAGCAAGTCCTTATTGTAATACATCACGTTGGCATGGATATCGAGCGGAACCGTGTATTGCGTACCGTCGATGTTGCCTGCGCCCCAGGCTTGCGGCAAGTAATTGTCTTCTTTCAGTTCTGGTTGCGCTTGCATGACTGTCGTCATGGCTTCAAGCTGATTTTGTTTCACGTATCCCGGTACGCGGTCGGCGTGAATGATCGCCAGATCCGGGATGCCTTTACCGGAACTTAATACGGTAGAGATTTTCGTATACATATCCGCGGTTACGACATGCTTCACCTTGACTGCCGGATCGGTGTCATTGTAAGCCTTCACCAGGTTGTCCATGTAAGCGCCGTCTTCGCCTGTAAGCGGTGTCCAGAATGTAATCGTGTTCGGATCGTTCGCGTTACTGCTGCAACCTGCCAGCAGCGAAGCCGTCAACGCAACACCTGTAAGTAATGCCCCCAATTTTCTTTTCAATGTATTCTCCTCCTGTCTATGTAAACCCTTAACTCGCGTTTAGTATATCCCTAATCTGAAAACGGTGTCAATAACTTTTTAATAAACTTAAAACTTAAATTTATAGTTTAGTTAACTTTTTTATTACTTTAATTTCTGAATGTAACCGCTATTTTGTTTCGAGAATACCTTATGTATTAATTTATGTACATGTTAATAATCTTTATGGTATTATTAATTTCACTAAGAGCCGGCAGCGGCTCGTTCTATAGAAACTAAGCGAAAGAAGTGGGATAAGAGATGCAGTTGGAAATCGATCAGTCCTCTCTCGTCGTCTATGAAGCACTAGCCAGCGAAGTTCGTATCAAGATCATTCAGCTATTATCCAAGAACAAAATGAATATTAAGGAATTGGCCGCCGAGCTTGGCATCAGCAGTCCGATCGTGATTAAGCACATCAAGAAGCTGGAAGACGCGGGGATCATCAAAACGGAGAAAGTGCCGGGCAAGTCGGGATTGCAAAAGCTCTCCATCCTGAAAGTCGACCACATCGAAATTAATTTTCCGAAAAAGATTTTCCACTCTTTCGACTCCTATGAAACGTCGGTGCCGGTCGGCCATTATACGGACTTCGACTTGAAGCCGACATGCGGACTCGCTTCGGACAAAGACTTTATCGGGCCTGTCGACGATCCGAAGTATTTCATGGACCCGAAGCGCATGGATGCGGAAATTTTGTGGTTTACGCAAGGATTCGTGCAGTACAGCGTGGCGAATTTCCTGAAAAAAGAAGAAAAGCTGCAGCAATTCGAGATCAGCATGGAGCTGTCTTCGGAGTTTCCGTTCTCGAACGACGTATGGCCGTCCGATCTCACCTTCACGCTGAACGGCGTCGAGCTGGGCATCTGGACCAGCCCCGGCGACTTCGCGGATACGAGAGGCAAGCTGACTCCGGAATGGTGGCCGCATAACCTCAATCAGTACGGCTTGCTCAAAACGATCCGGATCACGGGCCACGGCACGTATGTCGACGGCGATCCGATGTCCGATATTTCGATCGCCGATCTGGATACGAGCTGCGATCGCTGGACTTTGCGCATTGAAGTCAAGGAAGATGCGAAGAACGTAGGCGGAGCGACGATTTTCGGAAAAAAATTCGGAAATCACAACCAGGATATTTTGTTTAAGATGTATTATTTATAAGCCGAATTTTCTTTTTAACTAAAAAACCTTGTACGCCGCATCGATATCGATTGCGTGTATAAGGTTTTTTCTTTTTCTTAAAAATCATGAATTCGGCATAACTTATCTGTCATTTGCCGCGTTCGGCATAGTAAGAAGATCCCTTGCAATCAAACCGAAAAGGAGTGGGCCGCTTGAACCAGACAAAACCATCCAGAAAACGTCTCACGCTTGCCATCGGCCTCGCTTTGATCGCCGCGACGCTGTTGACCGTTTGGCTGGTGAGCACGTTCGACCGCTTTCAGGCTTTTCAAACCCCGGAGCAAAAGCTGCTGCATGCCATGGAAGACATCGAACAGGCGGACGGGAACAGCAAAGCCAAATTAATCGAACAAACGGTCATCGAACCTTATGCCTATACGCCCTATACGTTCGACGTTCATCTGGGCGCTTCTTCGATGGTACGCTCCGGCAGCACGGAAGACGCGCTGCTGACGCCGGAAGAACGAATCCCTCTGCTGGAGTGGTACATGCAACATGCGGAACCTAGCCATTACCTGATTCGGGCCGCCGAGCAGCTCGTTTATGAATACGCTGTGCTGGGAAAAAGTGCGGAGGCCGACCAAGCGCTCGCACAGACTGTGAAACGCTTATCCAACAACACGGCGGAGCGACGAGACCTTTTGCTGCTTCAAGCCGAACGCCAATTGGAATACGGAAATACGGAGCAGACGCGCAAGCTGCTGGAACAAGCCGGACCGGCTGGAAACGACATCGTGTTTAACGGCCTTTCCGAAACTTACGGTTGGATCTCCAGCAGACTGCTGTTTGCGGAGGGACAAGCCAAATCGGCTTTGGAGTCGGCTCAGCAGGCGCTTGTCGAACAGGCCCGCGTCGAGAAAGACGGCTACGCCTCCGAAAGTTATATTGCGCTTGAGGACTATCGAAACTCGTTGAAAACGGCTTTGAACCAACATGACAGCGAACCGTCCGTATTTTCGGGCAAGCTTATCCGCAGCGACGGCACTCCCGTCCCGCGTGCCGGCATCTTTTTGCGGGAAAGCGACCGCAGCCAATATCGGGGCGACAAAGAACCGTATCACGCCGTGACCGACGACACGGGAACATTCGAAATTCGCGGCGTCATTCCTGGCTTTTACCAGCTTGAGGTCGGTCTCTCTTACGAGCAGCTTGAGGATTGGAGCTGGCCGTTCGACTGGGACGACCGGATCGAAATCAAAGGAAATTCCAGCGTCGAGCGCAATCTTGCGATGACTCCTTTGATTGAACAGCAGTCTCCTCTCGGCGGACAGGAATTAACCGGAGACACGGTCGAATTCCGCTGGGCAACGGTGGAAGGCGCAGCCTATTACGAACTCGGCGGCATGATTCCGAATCAAGATAACAGCGGCGGAACGGGGTCGATGATTCGAAGCGGAATTACGGACAATCACCTTTCGATTCCGATCGACGAACTGTATGCCACGCCGGGTCCTTTGTCGTGGAGCGAAGACAACGACTGGGAATCGACGCAGCCCGACACTCTCCTTGCTTATATGAATCCGGAGGCCAAATTTTCGTGGAGCGTCGAAGCTTACGATGCCGAAGGCAACAAGATCGCGCAATCATCAAGCCCCCGGATCGATTCGAAAAGCATCGAGAACCGGCCTGAATTTTATTTGAAGCAGCGAACGCTTAACCCCGCGGATCGGCTGGTTTTAAAAGGGGAACTTGCTCAAGCGCTAGATCGCTACCGAAGCAACGTCGAAGCCGATCCGAACGATACGGAATCACTACGTCTGCTCACCCGTTTGCTTTACGCGAAGTCTCAGATCGGGGAAGAACAGACCATGCAGGAGCTTATCCCGTTACTGGAACGCTTAAGCGAGCAAAGCACGAACCCGCGCGAAATCGAGAAGTTGCTGAGTTTGTTTTATGAAAATGCCGATTGGGCAAAATATGAACAATACTACCGTCTTTATACGGAGTCGAACCCAGAACCGATAAACGCGTATGAACGTTCCATCTATGCAACAATGCTGCTGTATCAAGGAAAAACCGACGAAGCTCGGGAGGCGTTTGCCGATGCCCTGTCCGATGACGGAACTCATCGTTTTGTCGGTATGGCATTGGCGGCGGAACTCGCTGACCACCGATCGTTAACCAAAGTTCGCGAGATGGCCCGCTCTTATCCGGAACTGAGTGAAGAGAATTCTTGGACGTATTGGTCCGACCTGCTGGAAGCGATGGAAAAGGAACGTTCCGCATCGCCGGACACATTCGATGCAAAACTAGACAAGACCTTGACCTCTTTCCTGAACAATCGCCAGGCCGATGTTAAAGCGAAAGCTCCGGCATCAAGCGGCTTGCCTTCGATCGACGACTTTGTCGAAGCATTGGCACAGGTGCACTAATGCCAAAAAGCCCGGAGCGATTTGCCGTTCCGGGCTTTTTGGTCTGCTCGCCCGAACCTTCGATTTTTCCCCGAATCCGATCAACGATCCAACCGTTCCCGCATCTGCTTCATATCCTTCGCGGGCGGCAGTCCGAACATGCGCGCATACTCGCGGCTGAACTGCGACGGGCTCTCGTAACCGACGCGGAATGCCGCTTCTGCCGCTTCGCGCGTCTCCGAAAGCAGCAATCGACGCGCTTCCTGAAGCCGAATCTTTTTCTGATACTGAATGGGCGTTATACCTGTAACTTCCTTGAAGTGAGCATACAACGACGATTCGCTCATATGAGCCTGGCTTGCCAGTTCTTCCACGCGAAGCGGCTTATCGTACTCCTGCTGCAAACGGCTGACCACGGAAGCGATCCGCTGCGATAAAGTACCTCCGGCCGCGAAGCTTCGAATACGTCCGCCCAACTCGCCTTGCACCGCACGATACAGTAATTCCCGGATCACCAGCGGCGCCAAAGCTTCGATGTCGTCCTGACTGTCGAGCAAACGGACAAGTCGAATCGCCGCATCCAACAGCGCTCGATCCATGCGCCCGATACCGAGTCCACGATCCGGCTTGCCTTTTTCACTTGTGATCTTCGAACTTCCCGCACCGCCCAACTGCACGATCTGATCCGCCGTAAAATAAAGCTGCAAGCTCAAATACGGCTCTTCATCCGAAGCTTCGACGACGCGTCCGCGGATCGGTAATTCGACGGAGGTCGCCAAGTAGGAATAAGCATCATAGGTATAGCGATGTCGGCCCAGCATGACCTGTTTCGCTCCCTGCGCCACAATGCACAGCGACGGCCGGTACATCGAATGCACCAGTTCGTTCGTCTGATTTTGCCGGATGAGGCGCAGTTCGGGAATCGCAGTCGACTGCGGCCCTTCAACGGGAGCATGGCGGATAAGCAGGTCGGCCAGTTCCTGCCTTGCGGCTTCCCACTGGGGATTTGGCTGTATTTCGGATTGACGCTCTATACGAATCAGCCTCCTTTTTGGTGTACGCTTCTTTTCTATCATGCGCCTTATTGGAGGATTAGGCAAGGATTCTCCGGGATTGATCTACCTGATTCGCTCTTCCGACGCGCATAATACGGGTATAAGAACGGCAACATACTTTCTTTTTAAAAGGAGCGACTACTCTTATGAATCCATCTCTCACATCCTCTGCATTTACCGGAAAAACCGTTATCGTCACCGGCTCGTCGCGAGGCATCGGCAGTGCGATCGCACAAGACTTTGCGGCACAGGGTGCCAACGTTGTGGTCAACTACAGCGGCAGCCGCGCAAAAGCCGAAGAAGTTGTTCGGCTTATCGAGCAGCAAGGCGGACGCGCGATTGCGATCCAAGCCGATATCAGCGTCATTGCCGATATCGAATCGTTGTTTACGCAAACCGCAGAAGCGTTCGGCGGCATCGATATTCTTGTCAATAATGCAGGTCTGATGCACACGGTGCCGCTGCTGCAAGTGACGGAGGAAGACTTCGACCGCCAGTTCGCCGTGAATGCAAAAGGAACCTTTTTCGCTTGCCAGGCCGCTGCACGACACTTAAACGAAGGCGGACGAATTATTAACTTCTCGACTTCCGTCGTCGGCGCGATGTTCCCCGGGTACAGCGTCTATGCCGGAACCAAAGGAGCTGTCGAGCAATTCACCCGTCAGCTTGCCAAGGAACTGGGGCCCAAAGGAATCACGATCAACGCCGTCGCTCCGGGACCCGTCAATACGGAGCTATTCCTGGAAGGCAAATCGGAGCAGCAAGTTGCAGGGATCGTCGGAATGAACGCTTTCGGACGACTCGGGGAAACGGACGATATTACCGGAACCGTTCTGTTTCTGGCGAGCGAAGAAGCGCATTGGATGACGGGGCAGACCCTGCGCGTTAACGGCGGGTTTGTATAAAAAAACAGCAAAAGCCGCTCGTACATTGGCGTACGAACGGCTTTTTTTTATGATGAAATGCAGCAGTCGGAGCTTATCCGATCGAAGCCGCGCTTCTGATACGTCACGCAAACGGGTTGTAAAACCTCGATCCGTCCCAAAACGTAATGACCAACACGGCGGCCGAAATCAGCACCGCGCCCGCGATCGCCAACGTGTCGCTTTTGGTCAGCGTCCGGCTTCTGTACCAGGTGCGTTTACGTTTGCGACCGAAACCGCGCAGCTCCAGCGCCGCGCTGACCTTCTCGATCCGCTCCAACGTTGCCAGAACGAGCGGAAGCAGAATCGCAGCCATATTTTTCACGCGGCGGCCCAGTTTTTCTTTTTTGGACAAATCGATTCCCCGGGCTTGCGCAGCCGTGGAGATATTCACGTATTCCTGCTGCACGTCCGGGATATAGCGCATGGTCAGCGAGATCGCATAAGCCACCTTATAACTCACGCCTACGCGATTCAGCGAAGATGCGAATTCACTCGGCTCCGTAGCAAGCAGGAACAGCAGTGCGGGCGGCACCACGACAGCGAACTTCAACAGCACATTGAACTGGTAAAATAATTGCTCGGAAGTCAGCGAATAACGTCCGGCGATATGCAGCAGCTCATGCCGGGTTCCGTAAATTTGTACGCCTTGTTCCGGTGAAAAGAGGAAAATCGCCAATTGGTTCAGCACGGAAAAAATCAAAATCAAATAAAGAACAAACGAATACTGCTTAAACGGAACTTTCGATACATAAAACACGCTTAACGAGATCACGAGCATAACCAACAGGCAGCGCGTATCGTAACTGACCATCCCCGCGATCGAAAACAACAGAAAGGCGATCAATTTGGTCACTCCGTTTAACCGATGAACAGGCGAACCTACATCGGAGTAAGACAGCAGCTTGGGTGCCATCAGTTCATCATCCTCCTGTCCGAACGAATGAACCGGGACACGAACTCGTCTTCCGGCTGCACGCCGATTCGTCTAGCCAGGATATGCAAGGACGTCTCGTGCAGATGCGCTTCTTCAACCACTTCCGCATTGCCCAAAATCCGTGCCGGCGTATCGTCCGCAAGCTTGCGTCCTTCAGCCAGTACAACGGTTCTTTGGCCGTATTCCAACATCAGATGCATGTCGTGCGTGATCAGAATCAAAGTCATTCCCTGACGGTTAAGCTCTATCAGAAACTTCATCATTTCATTGTAATGCCGGAAATCCTGACCTGCCGTGGGCTCGTCAAGAATCAAAATTTCGGGACGCAGAACGAGAATCGAAGCAATGGTGGCACGCTTCTTCTGTCCGTAACTGAGCGCCGATACCGGCCAACTGCGGAACGGATATAACCCGCAGACGCGCAGTGTTTCATTAACCCGATCCCGAATCTCGGCTTCCGGAATCCCTCGATTGACCAATCCAAGCGCGACTTCGTCGTACAATAACGGCTTGGACAGCATGTGATTGGGATTTTGCATCACAAAACCGATCACGTCAGCTCGTTCGCGAATCGTATCCCGAGACAGATCGCGTCCGTTCAATCGCATAGAACCGGAAGAAGGCTTGTGAAATCCGCAAATCAACCGGGATATCGTCGACTTGCCTGCTCCATTGCGACCTGCGATGCACAAAACTTCGCCACGGCCTATGCTTAATGAGACGTCTTGCAGCACGGGCTTTGCCGGATCGTAGCCGAAAGTAATTCCTTCTAACTCCAACAAAGGCTGCTTGACGTCAGACGTCGGACTCGCCAAATTAGCCTCGTGCCAGCGAATCAATTGCTCCGCACAGCCTTCAAGATTAATACTGTCCACGCTTCTTGGGCCGATCTCGGGTGTCACCTGACAACCCGCATATCGCAGAGCCGACAGATGGAGAGGTTCCCGAATGCCTTTTTCACGCAAAACACCCGAACAGAGCAGCTCGTCCGGCGGCAGATCGGCGACGATCCGACCTTCTTCGATCACGATAATTCGGTCTACCGGGCAATGCAGCACTTCCTCCAGCCGATGCTCCACGATAATAATCGTCCGTCCGGATTCGCGATGCAATCGGTCGATCAGCTCCACTGTCGCCCGCCCCGTATAAGGATCGAGACTCGCCAACGGTTCGTCAAACAACAAAATAGGCGCGCCGCCGACCAAACCGCCCGCCAGCGTCGTTTTTTGTTTTTGTCCCCCTGACAGCTCTTGCGGGGAAGCATTGAGGAAATCGGAAAATTCCACTTCGGCCGCCGCTTCTTGAACCCGACGAATCATTTCCGCATGCGGAACGCCGTCGTTCTCCAGCTTGAAGGCGATATCTTCAGCTACGGTCAGCCCGACGAATTGACCGTCCGGGTCCTGCATGACCGTTCCGATGGAGTCCGACAGTTCGGCGATGCCCATGTTTTTGCTGTCCGCTCCCATAATTTTGAGCATACCCGAATGTTCGCCCGGATAAAAGTGCGGCGCAAGCCCGTTGATGCAGTGCGCCAGCGTGCTTTTGCCGGAACCTGAAGGACCGACGATCAGCACCTTTTCTCCTTCGTGAATCGTTAAGTTGATATCGCGCAGCGTCGGTTCGCTCTGCGCGCGATATTGAAATGTAAATTGATCGAACTCGATCACCGGTTTTTTCATGGCTTTCCTTTCTCGTTACCGATCTGCAAACGAAAAAGCCGGCTGAATGCACCGGCTTTTTTGCGCTTGCTTCTTTCCCAATTTTCACATGCTAGGCTTCCCGCGTCAAGCTTCCGCGCTTCGTACGCGTCTTGGAATACGCGATCGCGATCAGCGTCCCCAAAATAGCAACCGTTACCATGTTCATGCCCCCGGCCGCAAGACCTTGGGTAAATACTTTGTTGGCCGGTTCCGCATAGATCAGAATATCCAGCACAGGCGCGACGATAAACCAGGCAGCCGCATTGGCAATGATTTGCGCGATATTGAACCGCAAAATCTCTTTGCCGCCGAATTCGCCGTCATGAATACGAATCCCGCGACTGAACAACCCGGCAAGCAGACCGAATACGCCGGAAGCGATGATCCAGCTGAACCAAGGTCCGAACGAGATCAGATCCGCTACGGTATGGCCGATCAGACCGATCAACAATCCCGCCCATGGTCCGTACAGCAACGCGAACAGTGCCAAAATCGCGTAGTTCGTTTGCAAGTTGGTGTTCGGAATTCCTGTCGGAATCGAGCCGAAACGAGCCAGCACGACGAACAACGCCGCTCCGATCCCGATCGCGACGACCGTTTTCACCGAGAACCCTTTCGAAGATTGCATAAATTCCCCTCTTTTCTTTATAAACATGCGAATCGTTAAACGATTGCCTTCTTTGCGTTGATTATACCGGGATAAACGTTGCATGGCTACCGTTTTTTTATGAAAAGTATATTTTATCCATCGGAATTGTAAGAATAAAGGGATCGGCCGTCGGACCGATAGACATCACCTTCAGGCAATGCTAGCGTTGAACAGACTCGATGGATCAAAAAACCCAAAATTCGGCCTAAGGAGTGTCTAGGTAATGAATGAGAAATCGTCTAAACTCGCTTCATTTTTTCAACACCCGTTAGTGTGGATGCCTATCGGTTTCATCTTGCTTGTTTTGTGTAACGGCCTGCTAGGTCCGATGATCGGTTCGACGGATATTCCGTTTGTCGTATCGATGTCGCTCGTTAGCGGAATCGTCTGCGTTGCCGCATACATACTGATCATGAAGGTCATTGCGCGCCGCCGTCTGTCCGAGCTGACGCTTGGCCAAGCCGGACGCGAAACGCTGCTGGGCATCGGAACCGGTATTCTTTTTATCGGAATCAGCGTGCTTATCATTATGGCTTTCGGCGGATACAGCTTCCATCGGTCACCCGCCGGATCAACAGGCGTGCTGATCGCTGGATTGCTGCTGTTTGCCAGTGCGGCTTTATTCGAAGAACTGGTATTTCGCGGCCTTTTGGTACAAGGAATCGAGCGCCTTAGCGGAAGTTGGGTAGCGCTGGCATTGACTTCGATCTTTTTTGGCGGCGTTCATCTGGCTAATCCGAACGCAACGCTTCTTAGCGCCGCAGCCATTGCGGTCGAAGCCGGACTTCTGCTCGGCGCAGCGTTCTTGTGGCGTCGAAATTTATGGTTCGTTACGGGATTGCATTTTGCCTGGAATTCTTGTGTAAGCCTGCTTGGCATTCCGGTATCGGGGATCGATTCAGCGGGTTTATTTGAGGTCCGCGTAGCGGGAAGCGATCTGTTGACGGGCGGAGCTTTCGGGATTGAGGCTTCGATTGTTCCGGTGATCGTGGGCTTGCTGCTTTCGCTCTGGATGGTGGCGCGTGCGCATACGGCGGGTCATTGGCGATCTTTTCGTAATCGGCGGCAGGATATAGTTTAGTGCGTCTTTCCTCTTGGTAAGTTGAAGAACTATGGAAGAAATTCAGTAAAAGACGCCTTTGAACTCGGAAAGTTTCCGCGTGCATTCTGATTCGCTTTTCCGTGCGAGGCAGCATCTTGAACGAATTTCTCCCTTAGCCTAACGATTGAAAAAACTACACGAGAACGAACTCGGGACCGACCGGATTTTCTTTTCCAACGCCGATGTAAGCTCGAACACGAAATTCGATCTCCGCCAAATGATCCGGCAACGCAGGGCTAATGATGTAATTATACGACATTTTCCCTGTCGTTCCGGAGCCGATTTGCATTCGACAGTCGTATTCCTGATCTCCGCCGATCTCTAGAGTAAATTCGCGATGAGTACGTTCAGAATGATGAAGGTCAAATTCTTCTTCCCAATCTGCGCTTAACACGACTACGCTTGCGTTATCGTACTGCCGCATCGCAACGACCGAGTAAAACACACCGTCTTGTTCAGCCGACCTCATCACAGGAATCTGACACCTAAATTCGTTCGGCTTCACTCGGGGCTTGTACATATCCTCAAGATTCAAGGTAGAAAATACGGTATGCAGATATTCTTCATAAAACCCGTATTTCTCTGCCCACTCTTTCACCAGGACTTTGAGCGGATGTCCCGGATTTCCTTCCGCCAACTCTTTGCGCTGTTTGAGCAACCCGCAAATTTTTTCATCAACCGGCTGAAGCTTCTCGTTGTAATAAACGTCTTTTCGTTCAAAATCTCCGACTTCCATCATCATCTTTTCCTCCCTTATCCGGTCGTCATACGATCCGTTTATAGAATTTCTTATCGACCTCCATCACCGGGAACCCGGGCGGCAGCATCTCTGCGGTCACTTCGGCAAATCCGTTCTTTTCGTAGAATCGGTGGGCGGCTTGGAAAGCGGGCGTCGTTCCGAGCCATATCTCCTCCAGCCCCCGCTGCTCCGCCCAAGTGAAAGCCTCATCCAATAAACGCTTCGAGACCGCATAGTGTCCGCCCCGGAATTCTTTTTTCACGAACATTTTACGCAACGCTGCCCGATCTTGCCCGATGTCCAACAGAGCGATCGTTCCGATGATTTCGCCTTCATGGAGCGCAGTCCAAAAGTTCCCTTTTCCTTTCTGATAAAAGGTCTCGATCTCAAGCAGGTCCGGTTGGTCTTCCAAGGTGATCGGAATGCCGTATTCGTTACGCTGGATATGTAAAATAAGCTCGGCCGTGCGATCTCTCCGTTCAACTGAAGAGGCGTAAGGTTCGATCGTATATGCGGGCTGTCGGTTCATTCTGTTCCCTCCCAAGGCAAGCTTGGCGGCTCCGGCAGCTCGATCTCCCATTCCAGTTCGCGCCAAGGCGTCGATTCGTCCGCAAGAGGTCCGCGCAAAATCCCCGCATTGATCTCCGACAACTCCTCCGAAAGATCGCCTGCCCAGAACTGCCTCCCCGCCATATAAGCAACCGCGTAATCCGGCCAACTCCGATACGAATAACGAGCCCGAACCGCCGTATGCAGCAGACAGATTTCTTCTTCTTCCTCGCCGATATACCCTTCCAGACGCGCGCAGCGAAGGTAAAAGGCCAAGCGCCCCAAATCCCAAGCCGCGATACCCGCAGGCGGCAGCCGATCCATATAAAGATGCACCGTATATAGCTCGGCGTATCGCTCCATCTCCCGCCTGCTTGCCACGTAAGTCTTCCGTTGTGCCAACGTCATTCCGCTGAGTCTCAGACGCATGTCTTGAAAACCGGGATTGTGCATCCCTGCCCACATGCGTTCAGCCAAGTGCCTAATGCCTTCCGCATCCGTGATTCCCCATAGGTCTTCCAAAATGCCGGATGAATCGAAATTGGCATTGCGGCATGCGGCAGGAGTATAAGGCGGTTGTACTCCGTTTTGCGTCAACAACGGCGCTCCGAGCGCCGTTGCCCAATCCAAAGCACGTTGATATCCGTAAGCATCCATTACCTATTCCAACCCTCCATTTCATAAGGCCGAACATCGCGCGGCTCTATTCGAACCGGATAAAGCTTCATACTGAACGGCCAACTCTCGCGGCGCGACGGGCTGCGCATCAACTGTCGGAGCGAAGACGGAATCGAGCTTCGTCCTTCCATTTTCTCCAGTCTGGATTTGTAATCGGGATGCGACGGATTTTCTTCAGAAGCTTGGCGTGCCAAATAAAGAGCCTCCTCCGTCAGACCGTTTTCGAACAAAGCGATCGACAACAAACTGGTCGCATCGCCGCGCAGTCCTGCATCATAAGCTTGGCGAAGATGCTGCATGGCCGATTCATACTCTCCTTTTTTCAACAGCCAGGCACCGATATAATAATGAACCTGCGGATACAGCGGCTTGATCGACTGTCGGTTCAACAGTTCGCTGATCACCGCCCCCGCTTCCGCTATGCGCTCATGTTCAAATAAAACACCGATTCGCCGCATTTGCGTCTCGGTATCGTCCGGCTCTAGTGCCAAGATCCGATCTGCATAATCCAAAGCCAATGCCTCTCCGCGAGCTGCCAGCTCATCCAGCGCAAAACGAAGAATTTCGGGATCCCCGGGTGCGACTTCGGCTACGCGCATAAAAGTACTCCGTGCTTCGCGGCTCCGTCCCAGCTTGCGATAAGCCCAACCTTGAAGCAGCAACATTTTGCCGTCGACCTCTGTCGCATGTTCCGCTTCGGCCAATGCTTCCGCGTATCGGCCTTTACGCAAATACAACTCGCATAAAGCAGCGCGAACAAGCGGCGAATCCCCGAAGTTCCGAGAGTGTTCCAGACTTTGCAGCGCTTCGTCATAACGTCTCGTCTTCAGCTCGCACAGCCCTTTCATCCACAGCCAATTCGGATGGCCCGAACGATTGGCCGAAGCACGCTCAAAGTCTGCCAGCGCTTCCTCGTACTGCCCCAGCCGATAGCGGACGACCGCTCGTTTGCCGTAATGAACGCCTTCCGGTTTCAAGCTCAACGCGCGATTGATCAGCTCCAGTGCTTCCTCATGATGATCCTGACCGATTGCGCAATCCGCCAGTGCAGCCCAGATGACAACATTTTCGCCTAAAAAAAGGGTTTGTGCGGTTTTGAGGTCTTTTTCCGCCGCCGACCATTGTTCGCACTTGATCCGATACAATCCGCGATGCAGCCAGGCATAATACGCATTTTTCGACGAAGAAGAACTCAAGTCGACCGCCTGATCCAGACAGCGGGAGCCTTCCTCTTCGCGGCCAAGCATGATCCACACCCGACCGAGCAGCGTCTTCATTGCACTCGTCGAGCCGTACGTCGGAGCTTCAGTCAGCAATCGTTCGCAATCCGCATAACGCTCCAACTCAAACAACAACTCTCCTGCCGCAAAACGCGAATCACGATCCCCGGGATACCTTTTCAGCACATCAAGCAGCTGCTCGGCCTGCATCGCCTGCAAATCAAGCAGCCGTATACGCAGCTCGATATCCGACGGCTCCAGCAGCAGCGCCAAATCGCATACCTGCCGGGCTTCGCCGCAGCGTTCCAATTCGCGAAGGCAGCGTGCCAGCCCAAGCAAAGCCTGCGGATCATTAGGCAGAAGATCGAGCGCACGCCGAAGCAAATCCAAAGCCTCCGCCGCACGCTCCGTTTCCAGAAACCGATCGGCCAAGCGCAGTAACGCATCCCGTTCATTCGGAAATTCAGCAACCAGCGCCTTCCAATCCTCTTCTGCACGCAAATCCTTGCCGAGCAGGTGCAGCGTAGTCGCTCGAAGCCGCAGCAGATCGGGATCTCTATGAAATAACATATACGCCTTATCAAACTGTTCTACGGCCTCGCGAAGACGACCATTCCCCATCAAAGTCGCTCCGCTTGCTCGCAAAGACAGAAACTCATCATGCGAAAAGTCTTTTCCGGGCGGCAAATACTCAAACCTTAACGCTGCGGGCTGGCGGATCGAGTTCAGTACGAATGCAGCAAAATCGGGCGGCACCAACTTGGCAAGCCCAACCTCGTCGTCTGTCCAATAAAAGATTTGGTCGAGCCTTTGCCAGACGGGCAACGGAAGATGAGGATGCTCCGATAAAAAGGCCAGAACCTTCGGTTGCACTTCTTGCTTGAACGAGAAATTCTTCAATTGTTCGTGCTCAAGCAGCTCGCTCCATTTTTCAACTTGGATTCGCTGGGCGTAGTCGTCATATAACTCTTCGAACAATCGAATCAGGCCGTCAGGATCAAGACCTTCAACGGACTGTCCGGAAGCGGACGCAGGTACGTCGGTTGAACCCGGATGCGAGGGAATGCCCTCTTCGTTGGTTCTTGGTACTCTGCGGCGCTGCGCCAAACGGTTCGCTTCTCCCCAAGCAGGCAGACGCTCTGCGTCATGCTCCCCGTTCGATGCTGCCGCATCATTCGCCGAACCGCCGACAAAATGTGCATCCGCGCGCGCCTGCGGTTCCAATGTTTTCGCTTGTTCCAATGCCTCGCCGTACGCTTCGCGCAGACGTTGGAACCCTTCCGGATCATCTTCGGGATGCGTCTTTTTTAAAAGGGCCGCATAAGCGCGTTTGATCGCCCGGCTATCTGAGGTCGGCGCTATGCCGAGGATCTGCCAGATTCCCATCTCAACGACGATTCCTTTCGAACTGATTCAAAAATTGTTCCAGCCGATCGGCTTCTTCGCTGATTTCTTTGGCGTCCTGACGGTTCAAAGCCGCTTCGAAGCGCTGCATCGCCAAGCCGATCCATTCGCGCTCGTCGCCGAGACGCTCTTCGTACAGCCGATCTCCCCGCGCCAGCAGCAGGCGATTTTTCTCCCGGTCTCTCGGGTGCATCTTCAACGTTGCCAACTGCGCCAACCGTCGTTCAATCTCTTCGCGGCTCATAACCCCCGGATTCTCCTCGATCACGATGCGATGCACGTCTTCCAATCCGATCGTTTTGACCTCGACTTCCAAGATGCCGTTGATATCGTAGGTATAACGGATATCGATATCCCGAATGCCCGTGGTTCCCGGCGGAAATTCCACTTCCAGCTCGCCGAGCAGCAGGTTATTGGCGGCCAGACGACTTTCTCCCTGATAGATTTTGACGATGATCCGCCGCTGTTCCTCGTTTACGGTCGAGAATCGTTTCACCCGGCTCACCGGAACGAACGTATTGCGGTCGATGATCGGACTGAAATGACCGCTCTCGTATTCGCCCGTTTCATAAGCCATCGCGACTTCCGTGCCGAGCGTGTACGGACAGACGTCGGTCATGACCACGTCTTGAAGCTCTTCGCTGCGTTCTTTCATTCCGGCCTGAATCCCCGCGCCGACGGCAATCGTTTCGTCGGGATCGATGCTGGCGGCGGGCAGGCGCCCGAACATGCGGCTGAGCATCGAATACACCACAGGCATACGCGAAGCGCCGCCTACCATGACGATCTCGTCAATCGTATTCGCATCGATCGAAGCGTCAAGCAGCGCGCGTTCGATCGGTTTGCGAAGCCGTTCCACCAGCGACTCCGTTAGCTTCTCGAACTTTTCGCGATCGATGACCAGCTCTTTCGTCTCGCCGCCGATGCCTGCACGCATCAAAATCGGCTGCTGTCTCGACAAGCCCTTTTTTCCCGACTCCGCCTGATCCCGCAAAAAAGCTAACGTTTTGCGCTCCAACGAAGAAGACTCCGTGCCGAACGAAGCGAGGAAATGATCGACGATCACGTTCGTGAAATCTTCGCCGCCGAGATAATTGTCTCCGGCCACCGCTTTGACCTCCATCACCCCGTCGAACAGCTCAAGAATCGACACGTCGAACGTGCCGCCTCCGAGGTCGAACACGAGAAACTGCGTTTCCGGCTTCTGCTGATGCAGCCCGTAAGCGATAGCCGCCGCCGTCGGCTCGTTGAGCAGGCGTTCGACTTTCAACCCCGCCAGTTCTCCCGCCATTCGGGTGGCTTTGCGCTGCGTATCGTTGAAATAAGCAGGCACGCTGATCACGGCTTCCGTAACCGGCTCGCCCAGATAATTCTCGGCATCGGCTTTCAGCGCCCGAAGCACCAGCGCCGACAGTTCTTCCGCCCGGAAGCGCCGATCGCCCAGCCGGACTTCTTTGGCCGTGCCCATATGACGCTTGAACGCGGCCGCCGTCATCAGCGGATGCGTAAGCAGTCTTTCCTGCGCGATTCGTCCTACCAGAATATCGCCGTTGTCGTCCACGCCGACGACCGACGGAGTCAAGCGATCGCACAAAGCGTTGGGAATCAGCTCGGCGCGGCCGTTTTTCCAGACCGAGACGGCGCTATTGGTCGTACCCAGATCGATTCCGATAATGGTCATGGTTATTCTCCACCGTTTCTTTGTATGAGATATGAACAATATATGATTCTCAGTTTAACAGCATAGCCATAATTTCGACAAATGAGCGAAAACTCTTCTTTTCCTATAAAAAAAGAAACTTCAGGCTGACCTGCCGAAGTTTCTTTGCATGATTTCGATTTTGACTGTCTTAAGAAGCTTTCGTTCCCGCGCTCTCCGTCTTATCCGACTCTCGCAGCTGCTTGCGCAGCAGCGGATAAAACAGAATTCCGCTGGCCAGCAGCAGCACGCCGAACCCGAACGTTTTCCAATCGCCCATGCCCGCATATACGACCCACACGGAGTAGATGGTAGCAAGCACCGCCACGATGCCGTCCGTGCGGCGTTCGCGCGCTTTTGCATAACCCTCGCCGGTCAACGTCAGTTTGAGTTGATAGACCGACGCGATCAGATACGGGACCAGATACGCAAGCGTCGCGACCACGATGATGAAGTCGAACGCCTGAGAAATCGAACCGGAGATCGTCGAGAAAATCAGCAGTTGGCCGAGCGCGTTCGAGATCCATAGCGACAGCTTCGGCATGCCTTTGTCGTTTTCCTGTTTAAAAGGCTGAAGAAAAACGCGCTGCTTGGCCGCTTCGTAAGGAACCTCCGCGCTCAGCAATACCCAACCGATCGTCGATCCGATCAAACTGATCAGACCCAATGCCGCCAGCAGATAACCGCCGTAAGGTCCGAGTACCGCCGTCATCGCGTCGACCAACGGATTTTGCGACTGCATCAATTGTTCTTTCGGCAGAAGTCCCATGGTCAGAATACTGATGCCGACGTACAGTACGATCGCGATCAGCAGCCCGGCAAACGTCGCCCGGCTGACATCCTTTTTCCGCTTGGCGCGCGCCGCGAACACGGTTGCCGACTCTACGCCGATAAACGCCCACAGCGTTACGACCGCCGCCGCATTGATCTGCGACAGAAGCGATGCCGAACGGCCCTCCGCATCGATATGCGCCGCCGCGAACTGTCCCATCGTCGAAGATTGAAAAGCAAACAAGGCAATGATAATGAACAAAGCAAAGCCGATGACTTTCGTTGCCGTCGCGATCAGGTTCAACCGTCCGGCTCCTTCGATTCCCCGCAATGCCAGAAAGTGAGTTCCCCACAGCAGCAGCGAGCATACGACGAAGTTCAAGCTATGCCCGATCGTCAATTCGAAGCTCCCGATGCTAAGCAGCACGCTCGCGCTGTTCATGATCGGGAAGAACGTCGATAAGTAGCTGGCGAACGTCGTGATGACGGCCACGAAGCCCGCAATATTTCCGATCCAGTAGCCCCAGCTCGACATGAATCCCGACAGCAGCGATAACGCAGGGCTGTTCGGGAATAATTCTTTTGCATAAATCTGCGGTCCGCCGTTCAATTCGGGTTTGCGCAGCGCCAAATTTCCGAATACGAGCGCTAGCATTAATACCCCAAAGCCCGTTACGGCCCACGCCAATACTGTACCTGCCGGACTTGCCGCTTCCGCCAGCGAACGCGGCAGCATGAAAATCCCTGATCCGACCATATTCCCCACGACCAAAGCCGTCAGTACCCAAAACCCTAATGTCTTTCCCTTGCTCAACGAAATTACCCCTTTTCCATCCATGCTCTATCTCTGTACCAGTGAGACGCAAAAAAGCATCCCGGCCTTTCATTATACACTTTTCTCTGGTAAAGCGAAAGAGTAAAAGACAAAGAACAGAAACGAAATTGTACGAAGGCGCTTTCGTCCTGTAGAATAAACGGGAGATCAATGATTCGGAGGCGGGTATGAACAATCGATACAAAAGCGAAAAAGACGTATTTTTCTTCACGATGAACTGGGCCATTATTATCGCGCTGCTGATTCTGGTCTGGATGGGGCTCTCGACCGGAGGCTCGCTGCTGTTCATTCCGGTATGGCTGCTCATTTTGATGTTTGTCGTATCCACATGGTATATGACCAACTACGAGATCGACAAAGGGCATTTGCGCGTGCGCTCGGGACCGCTGAACTGGAATATTCCGATCGACAAAATCGAGAAGATTCGACGCAAGCGCAGCATGAGTTCGGGTCCGGCGCATTCGCGCAGTCGGTTGGAGATCACGTACGCGGGCGGCAGCATGTTGATTTCGCCGGTGCGGGAAGAGGAATTTTTGAAGCAGTTGAAGGGGATTAACCGGAAGATCACAATCGATGTGCCGGATGTGAAAAAGGATGACGGCGCGAAAAAAAACCTTTCCCGGTGAGGGAAAGGTTTTTTTCATTTTGAGGGGTGGGAGTTTGGGAGGCGCTGCGGGAGAAATTTGTTTCGGTCGCGTGTTGACTTCGGGAAGCTGGATTGGAATCTTATAAAGGAAGCTTCCCGAAGTCAAAGGCGATCGCTGACGCTCCTTCACTGAATTTCTCCCTCCGCTTACTTCGTCTCCCAGACCACTCTCTCAAAAGATGCAACCTTTTGGGTGTTGTAAAAAAGAGCTTTCTTTTTCGGCTTTATTGGCCTTCAAAGATTAGACTTTGCTAGTTTTCGAATTCGTTCAGGCTGACCCAGCGTTTTTCCGCGGCAGAGCGCTCAACGGCTTCCAGCACAGCTTGGCATTTCACGCCGTCCGCGAAGTTGGGAACGGGTTGGCGGTCTTCGGCGATTGCTTTCATGAGTTCATGCACTTCATGGGTTACGGTGTGTTCGTAGCCGATGGTGTGGCCTGCGGGCCACCAGGCGTGCATGTAGTCATGCGCGGCGTCGGTGGCAAGTACGCGGCGGAAGCCTTGGACGTCTTCGGCGTCTTCGGAGAAAAAGACTTCCAGTTCGTTCATCCGCTCGAAGTCGAAACGGACGCTGCCGAGGCTGCCGTTGATTTCGAACGAATTGGTGCTTCGGTGGCCGTTGGCGAAGCGGGTGGCTTCGAATGTGCCAAGCGCGCCGTTTTCGAAACGGGCCATGAACATGGCGGCATCGTCGACCGTGACTTGGCCGCGAGGGCCGTCGGCAGCGCCTTTTGCCGTGAGTCCGGTCATTTCGGTCGGCATCGGGCGTTCTTTGATGAAGGTCTCGGTCATGCCGATGACTTCATCGAACTCGCCTACGAGGTAGCGGGCCATGTCGATGGTATGCGCGCCCAGATCGCCGAGCGAGCCGGAACCGGCGATTTCTTTTTGCAGACGCCAGACGAGCGGGAAATCCGGGTCCATGATCCAATCTTGCAGGAAAAGACCGCGGAAGTGATAAATTTTGCCCAGTCTGCCCTCTTCGATCAGCTTTTTCGCCAATCGTACAGCCGGAGCGAAACGATAGTTGAAGCCGACCATATGCTTAACGCCGGCAGCTTCTGCGGCCGCCAGCATTTCTTCGGCATCGGCAAGACTTAACGCGAGCGGCTTCTCGCAAAAGATATGTTTGCCCGCAGCAGCGGCAGCGAGCGCGATTTCCTTATGTGCATCGCTCGGGGCATTAATGTCGATCAGGTCGATATCGTCTCTGTTCACAAGCCGGCGCCAATCGGTCTCGATACTCTCCCAACCGAATTGCTCGCCCGCCGCACGTACCGCTTCCGCATCGCGACCGCAAATTGCGGTCATGAGAGGCTTCGGGACATCCGGCAAAAACATGGGCAGCGCCCGATATGCGTTGCTGTGCGCCTTGCCCATAAATTTGTATCCGATCATGCCGACATTTACGAAATCGTTCAAGAACATTCTCCACCCTTCCGGCCTCTGCCAATCTTTGATATCGCTTTCATATTTTATTGTAGCGAAAAGTGTGCATCAAAGAAAGTTTTGCGCAGAATCATGCGGGACGTGCGGCAAAGAATCAACTTCTTTGCCGCACGTCCCGCATTGGATTAGCGACATAATATCAAATCTATTCGTCTAACATTCATATCAGGCATACAGATGACAAGCCACCTGCCGATTCCCGTATGTCTTCAACTCCGGAAGCTCCGCCCTGCAGCGTTCGGTCGCAACCGGACACCGTGTATGGAAAGCACAGCCCGAAGGCGGATTAGCCGGGCTTGGAACATCTCCCTTCAGCACGATGCGATCCCGAAGCGCGTCCGGGTCCGGCTGCGGAACGGCCGACATCAGCGCCTTCGTGTAAGGATGCAGAGGTTCCGCGAACATCTCTGCCGTCGGTGCCAATTCAACCAGTTTCCCCAAGTACATCACGCCGACGCGGTCGCTGATGAAGCGGACGACCGACAGATCATGGGAGATGAACATATAGGTCAGGCCGAGCTGCTGCTGCAAATCCTGCATCAAATTGAGCACCTGGGATTGAATCGAGACGTCCAGTGCAGAGACCGGCTCGTCACAGACGATAAAGCGCGGATTCAGTGCCAGTGCCCGAGCGATTCCGACCCGCTGCCGCTGGCCGCCCGAGAACTCATGCGGGAAACGGCTGGCATGATACGGCGAGAGACCGACTGTTTCCATGAGGGAATCGATTCGGTCTTCCAATTCCTTTTGGCCGATCGTCTCGTGCGTACGCAGCGGTTCTTCGAGAATCTGACGTACCGTCCAGCGCGGATCGAGAGAAGCATACGGATCTTGGAACACCATCTGCATATTCGTGCGGAACTTGCGCAATTGTTCGGGATTCAGCGCACGGATATCCGTGCCTTCAAATCGGATTTCGCCTGCTGTCGGTTCAACCAAACGCAATACGGCCCTTCCGGTTGTTGACTTGCCGCAGCCGGATTCGCCGACAATCCCAATCGTCTCGCCGCGCTTAATCGACAAACTCACGCCATCGACCGCACGCACCGCGCCTGCCGGCTGTCTGCTGAACATCTTTTTGCGGATCGGATAATGCTTGGTCAAATTCCGAATTTCGAGCAGGACGTCAGAGTCGGTCGGCTGCAGAGAATCCGAACCTTGTAGCGATGTCGCACCGTTCAACGTTTCTTCCGGTTTATTCAAGGTACTCATGATCCCACCGCCTCCTTCTCCATCTGCCGCAGGAAACACCGACACTGATGACCGCTTTCCGTCGACAACAATTCAGGAGCCGATTCTTCGCATTGGCGCATCTTCACCGGACAACGCGGAGCGAATCGACATCCCGGCGGTAGTTCTAACGGATTCGGCACTTGTCCAGGGATGGATGCCAGGCGCTCGCGACCTTCCGATAGCTGCGGCAGCGAGTCGAGCAAACCTTGCGTATACGGATGCTGCGGACTGCGGAACAATGTGCGCACATCCGTTTCTTCCACGACCTGCCCGGCATACATGACGACCACGCGATCGCACATTTCAGCCACAACGCCGAGGTCATGGGTAATCATCAAAATCGCGGTGCCTTCCTCTTGCTGCAGCTCGCGCATGAGGTCCAAAATTTGCGCTTGAATAGTTACGTCCAATGCCGTTGTCGGTTCGTCAGCGATCAGCAATTCGGGTTTGCAAACCATAGCCATGGCAATCATGACACGCTGGCGCATACCGCCGGATAGTTCATGCGGATACTGTTTCACAATCTGCTCCGGCCGCGAGATTCCGACTTTTCGCAGCATCTCGATCGACAAAAGTTCGGCTTCTTTGCGTCCGATCTTCAAGTGGTAACGTGCCGATTCCGCAACTTGACGCCCGATGCGAATGACCGGATTGAGCGAGGTCATAGGTTCTTGAAAAATCATCGCCATCCGATTGCCGCGTACTCTGCGAATATCCCGTGCTGACTTACGAACGAGATCTTCTCCTTTGAACCGGATTTCGCCTGCCGCGATCCGACCGATCTTTTTGGGCAACAGCTGCATGATCGACAGCGAGGTGATGCTTTTTCCGCAGCCGGACTCCCCGACGATCCCAAGGGTCTCGCCTCTGGAAATCTTCAGATCGATCCCGTCCACCGCGCGAATGACCCCCCCGCCGGTCACAAACTCGGTCCGCAACCCGGATACTTCAAGCAATTCCGCCGTCATGGTCATCCCTCCCCTTCTTTTCGAATCAACGCTTTACTTCACGCCCAGGTATTTCAATGCCGTTAAGGCATACACTTTGGCACATTGGATAATTTGGTCGACGGGCGCCTTTTCGTTTAACCCGTGAATCGTGGACAACTCGGCCGGACCATATTGAAGCACCGGGATATGATGCTTGCGGAAATGCCGAGCGTCACTGGATGCCCATTGCAGCACGCCGTACGCTTCTTGCCCGCTGACCTCGGAGATCATTTCAACCAGATCGGATACGATCGGCTCATGCGGCGGCGTCCAATTGGCGTTACCCTGGAAACCGAACGGCTGGACGGTCGTCTCGATGCCCGCTTCCAGCAGCAGTGAGTTCGCACGTTCCATCACTGCCAGATAATCGACGCCGAACGGAACGCGACTGTCGACCTGTACCGTGCACCGATCTGCGACCACATTGACTTTTGTGCCGCCTTCGATCGTGCCGATATTGACGGTAACATGATCGAATACCTGCTCCGAACCAGGCGCCGCGCCTTCTCTGTGGATGGCATAATCTTTGGAGATTCGAATAATTTCCTGAACCTCGTTCGGAATATTAGGCTTGATGTCCCACAGCTTTTGCAGCGCTTCGATTCCTTTGGCCGCTTTGACAATAGCACTCACGCCTACTACAGGAGACAAGCTGCCGTGACCCGGCGTACCTTCTACCGTAAACTCGAACCAACAACTGCCTTTTTGCCCGATTGTCGGATTGAGCGGACCGGAAGGTTCGGCAATGACGGCAGCCGTGCCTTCCACAAGGCCTCGATCCAGCACCCAAGGAACGCCGAGGTGACCGCCCGTCTCCTCGTCCGGAACGATAAGCAGCGAGAGATCGCCTTGAAGCGGAACCTTCAGCTCAGCCAACAGCACCGTCGCAAAAATCAAGCCCGCCAAACCGCCTTTCATGTCGGAAGCTCCGCGCCCCAGCATGTAGCCGTCACGAACTTCTCCGCAAAACGGATCGAAATCCCAACGTTCCAAGTCTCCGGCAGGCACGACATCGGTATGGCCGCAATAGATCAACTTTTTCTTTTCCGAATCAGACGATGCCGCACCGCCTAATGTCGAAACCAGATTCCACATCGTTTCGGTTGTTTCATGCACGGTGGTATCCATTCCTGCCTTTTTCAAATAAGCAATAATAAATTGACTGATATCGCGGGAATCCCCCGGTGGGTTCTCAGACGGAAAACGAATCAACGCCGAACATAATTCCAGCAGCTCGTCTTGCCTGTTATCAATCTCTTGTAGCAGCCTGGCTTTCCAATCGATGCTGTCTGTCATGATTTAACACTCCTTAGCTTGACCGTTATGTTAGGGATGACCGTTGTTGCGAAAAAGAAACGGGAGACCGCCGAAACCCGGTCTCGCCGTTCTGCACGCCGGCCTTGTCGAGAGAAGAATGGACTGCTTATTGCGCCTTGCTGATGGTATTGAAGCGAATAACCTCGTCCGGGTAGTAAATATATCCGCTCACTTTGTTGTTCATGCCTACAATGCGATTGTATTCGTACAGGTAAGACCATGGGGAATCCGTCGTAATCAGTTCCTGCGCTTTGGCATACAGTTCGTTGCGCTTGCTCTGATCCGCTTCCTTGCCGGCTTCTTCCCACAGCTTGTCGACTTCAGGATTACTGTAGTTGATATAGTTCGACGAACCTTCGCTGGAAAGCAGGAAGCCGAGGTGATAACCCGGATCATTGACGAACGAAGTCCATTTGGAGATAAAGGCCGTCAAATTTTTCTCTTTTTGCATCTCAAGGAACTGGGCGCGCGCAACCTTCTCGATGTTCATAGTTACGCCGATCTTCGCGAGTTCCGCCTGGATAATAACCGCATCGTCCTCCCAGTCTTGGAAGCCCGAACCGAGCGTCAGATCGAAGGCGAATCCGTCTGGGTAACCGGCTTCGGTCAGCAGTTCTTTCGCTTTGTCGAGATTGGTGTCATACACATAGCCTGCATCAGTGTACCCCGGCGTGTTGCTGGCGACTGCGCTTTTCATTTGCTTGGCTTGACCGTACATGACATCGCCGATCAGTTGCTCGTAAGGAATTGCGTAAGAGATCGCTTGGCGAACTTTGGCATTGTCGAAAGGAGCCACTTTGTTGTTCATCGCGAAGTACAAAATCCGATTGCTTGCGTTGGATTGAACGGTCAGGTTCTCATTGCTTTGCAGAGCCGATACGTCTTTCGCCGGAATCTCGATCGCCATGTCGACGTCGCCTTTATCCAGCAGCAGTACGCGGTTCGAAGCTTCTTTCGTAAACTTCAACGTGACCTTGCTCAGCGCCGGAGCGCCGTTCCAATACTCCGCGTTAGCGCTGAATACCGCTTCGCTGGCCGGGTCCCATTTGTCGATCTTGAACGCGCCGGAGCCTGCCGTGTTGGTCTTCAGGTAATCGTCGGCTTGGCCTTCCATCGCCTTTTGATCGATAATCGAGAAGTTATACAAGGCGATAATCTGCATGAACATGTGATTCGCCTGGTTCAAGGTGATTTTCACCGTAGAGTCGTCCGGTGCTTCTACGCTCTTGATATCTGCCATTCCGTACAGGAAGCTGCCCGAACTCGAAGCGCCGAGACGTTCATAGGAGTAGACCACGTCTGCCGAGGTCATCGGGTTCCCGCTTTGGAACTTCACGCCGTCTTGCAAGGTAAAGGTATATTCGGTTCCGTCCGCCGATTCTTCCCAACTTTTGGCGAGCATCGGCTGGATGTCGTCGGTATTGGCTACTTCCGAGCCGTCGACTGTCTTTTTCCCGTAGGTGACCAGTTGGTCGTAAGCCGCCAAAACGAGCGTGTCGGATGTTAGATCGCTTGCTTCGGCAGGGTCCATTGTCGTTCCGCCTTCGGAATACGCAACCGTCAAGGTAGGCTTGGCTTGTTCGCCGTCCGCATTTGCCGTTTGTTGGTTTGCATTGCTTGCACAACCGCTCAATACGATCGAAAGAGCCAGAAATCCGCCGAACAATTTCATTTTTTTCATATGAATCTCCCCTTTTCCTATGCAAGTCTATGTTTACTTCCCGGAGCGAAGCCGCGGATCAAGCACGTCGCGCAGTCCGTCTCCAAGCAGGTTGAAACCAAGTATCGCAGTCGCGATGCCCAGACCCGGGAAGGTGACCAGCCACCATTGACCGGAAATGATATACTCGCGTCCCTCCGCAATCATGGCGCCCCATTCCGCAATCGGCGGCTTGACGCCAAGTCCGAGGAAGCTCAAGCTGGATGCGGTCAGAATGGCAAAGCCCATACCGAGCGTAGCTTGGACCAACAGCGGAGCAAGCGCATTGGGCAAAATATGTCGGAACAAAATGACTTTATCCTTGACTCCGATCGCACGACTCGCCTCGATATATTCTTTTTCCTTGAGCGAGATGGTCTGGCCGTACATCAATCGGGCAAACTCCGGAATCCCGACGACGCCGACCGCAATCATCGCACTGGTGAGCCCGGCTCCGATCGATGCCGCAATCGCCATCGACAGCACCAGCGAAGGGAAAGCCAACAAAATATCCATCAAACGCATGATTACATTGCCGATTCGGCCGCCGTAGTAGGCTGCGATTCCGCCAAGCGGCACGCCGATGCAAAAGGAAATCGCGACGGCGATCAAGCCTGTCCAGATACTGATACGGGCACCGTACAAAACGCGACTGAGTACGTCTCGCCCAAAGTTATCGGTTCCGAACCAATGCGCCGCATTCGGAGCTTGCAGCTTAGAGGCCGTATCCGTCAGCGTCGGCCCATACGGCGCAACCAAAGGTGCAATAATAGCGAGGATCGTCCAGATGATAATGAAGCCAAATCCCAGCATGGCCAGACGATTTTTCATCAATAGCCGGGTAAAAGTCTGCCGTTTCGCCGCAGCGACTTGCGCCGAAGGTTGCGGGACAGGATTGGGAACAAGCGTTGTTGCCGTTTCACTCATGGGTTAAGCCTCCTTGGTTTCACTCGTAACGAATACGCGGATCGATCCAGCCATAAATCAGATCGACGAGCAAATTAATCAGGCTGTAGAGCAGTGCGCTCACTAAAGTAAAAGCCTGAATCGGTGCGTAGTCGGCAGCGAGAATGGAATCCGTGACGTAACCACCAACGCCCGGCCAAGAGAAAATCGTTTCGGTAATGACCGCACCGCCTAGCAAATAGCCGAATTGCAGTCCCAGCACGGTCAGCGTCGGGATCAACGCGTTCACCAGAGCATGACGGGAAATCACCAGAAACTCATGAATCCCTTTAGCCCGCGCGGTACGGATAAAGTCTTGTCCGATGACTTCCAGCATGCTGGAGCGCATCATTCGGGCTACGATCGCCATCGTTCCGGTGCTAAGGCAGATCGCGGGTAAAATCAGATGCGCCAGACTGGATCGGAAAGCAAGAAAGTCGCCGGTAATGAGACTGTCGATCAGATACAATCCGGTAATATCGGTGGGCGGGTTCAAGTCACCGCTGATTCTTCCCATCGGCGCGGGCGACCAGCCCAGAATCGAATAGAAAATGTAGATGAACATCAAGCCCAACCAGAAGATCGGCACGCACGCCCCAATGAGGGAAAAGACTCGCGAGATATGATCGGCAATCGACTCTTTACGCGTAGCCGCGATAATGCCGACCGGAATAGCAACGAGCACCGCGATCAAAATACTGAACAGCGTCAATTCGATCGTAGCGGGGAAACGGTTGGCGAAGTCTTCGGCTACCGTATGTCCCGTGTGATACGCCATGCCCAGATCTCCCTGGAACAACTTGATCACGTAGCTGAAAAACTGCATGTACAACGGCTGATCGAGCCCCATATCGCGCCTGATGTTCTCAATGACCGTATCATCCGCTTGTTCGCCTGCCATCATCACCGCCGGATCGCCCGGCAGGACTCTCGACAGAATGAACGTGATAATCACGATCCCAAGCAGCGACGGAATCATCTGTCCCAGCCTTTTCACGGTATATCCAAACAATCGATCCACCCCTTTTTGTTCTTTAGCTGTTGTCCGTTTTCCTCACATCTACATTTCCAAATCCCTTTTTCAATTCGCGTTTCAGTGATTTGTGCTCATTCTACAGAGATTAAGACCGGTTCACTACGTCCTATTCCGCTAAAAAAACAAAGCTTCTCCTGTCCTCCAAGCACGAATATCACTCTTTATGTCAATTATTTTCCTCAATACAGCTAAACCGCTTTAAAACAAAGAAGCTTCAAAGCAAAAAAAGAACCTAGAATTACCTTAGATGCAACGCACCAAGAAAACGTAACTGGAAGCGAGACGACGGAGAGAGAAATTCAGTGAAAAACGCCTTTGAACTCGGAAAATTCCTTAGTTAAATCCAATCCATTTTCCGAGTGAGACAGCGTTCTGAACGAATTTCTCTCGCAGTCGTCTCGCTTCCCGCTTCAAAGTAACTTTCGAGAACAGCCTGAATCCGAGTTCACTCAGATGGTTGTTCAGACAAATAATAGGCAATCAGACAAAGATGCAAAGTCAGTTGCTCATGCGGATCATTAAGGTCAAAACCCGCAATATCGCGAATACGTTCCAAACGATATTTCACCGAATTGCGATGAATAAACAAATGATTAGCTGTATCTATCAGACTTCCGCGGCTTTTCAGATAAAAGAATAAGGTTCGCAGCAGATCCCCGCCATGATCTTCGTCGTACTGTTTGAGTTTACCCAACCGCCGCTCGAATAAGGCTTTGAATCCGACGTCGTCCGCGGTGCCGCGCAAAAGATGGTACAGTTCAATCTCTTCATAGTCCGTCAATTCTCCGCCGCTGAGTTTGTTCGAGATCGACAAAGCACTCCGCGCTTCGCTATACCCTTCATGAATATCCCACAGCCATTTGGGACGTCCGATTCCTGCCCTGCACCGGGAAAGTCCGGATTCTTTGCTTCGCATCCAATCCTTAACTACACTTGTCCAGACATGAGTCTCTTCCAGCGTTGTCGTTTCTTTTGACGCAAACATAGGCAAGAACAAAATGGCCCGATTGCTGCGGAATTCCACGTGCGGCTTGACGCCTCGACTGGCAGCTTCTTGTTGAAGCAGACGAATTAATCCGGTCTCGTCCGGCGATAGATCGCCTTCAATGACAACGACCTGCCACATCTGTGCCGGATTCATTCCAAGTTGACGGCCCCGTTGCTCCGCTTCGTGCCGTGACAATCCTGGAGGCGTCATCAGCTCGTCGATAAAATTTCCTCGGAGTCGGCTCTCGGTATCCGCAACGATCTTGTCGCGCATCAGCTCCAACGCCAGTACCAATCGAAACTGCTCAATCGCAACCCCTTCCAGCTCATCCAATTCGCGCTTATCAACAAGCAGACGAGCTACAGAGCGTCGGTCGACATCGATATTCCATTCTTGCGGATGCTCCGCGGTTCGATAGTCCCAGCCGACGGGGGAAGCAACAAGCGTGCAACCTGCATAGTCCACGACAGCCGTTGACGTTCCAAGCAGCGCGGATACCTGATCCTGCACCGCTTGAATACCTGAATTTTCAAGTACCATTCGCGTCAACTTACGGTAAATTTCATCTGCACGGCGCAGTAATACCGCCTGTCGATCCAACACCTGCTCCATGACCGCTTGCGTAATGTCGGTGTAAGGAATTTCAGGCGGCAATTCAATCAGCGGCAATCCGGCTTCCTCGCTTGCAAGCAACGCTTCCTTTGGAATTTCATTCAGAAAACGAGCAGGCTTGATCGCCAATCCCGCAGCCCCTCCCTGGGCCAGCGTACGGATCATGTCCGTCAGACGTGAAGGATCATGACGAATGGAATAGGCCGTGGTCAGCATAAGCACGCCTTCTTTCACCCATCCTTTTAAATCCGGTACTTCAATAATGTCAATACAACGTACAGGGCGGCTTAATCCCTGTGCACCTCCGACCACTTTGGCCTGCCCGAGCAGAGGCATGCGAAGCAGTTCACTAACAGTCACTCCGGTCTTCTCCACGATCTCCTCACCACCCTGTCTAAGTTGTTATCGCGTCTGTCCGAGTGCTCAAATGGAGTTTGCAACTCTTTCATCCGCCGACTTGCTCAATTTTCAGGTTAGTTTATCAGACATCGAAGGTTAAGAATAGAGCATGTTAGCTATTTGTGAAAAGTAAACGCTATCCTATTCCGTGTATATCCATCAATGGAAATGGATTCAATCATAACCTCGCATGAATCTTGAAAAGAGCACAGCAAACAGGCTTTGCTTGCCGGAATACTTCTGCCGGAAAACAAAGCCCGTTGATTGTACAATCTGATAACTGATCCAAGTCGTTCGTTTACACCAAATCCTCTTATCAAACAATCCAACATCGCGATTACCATGACCGTGTTTGATAAGAGGTTGCTCAAGCTGCAATTTAAACCGTTAAGTCATGTACGACTTCCGCGCCAAGTGCAAGAATCGGATCAACTGCGACAATCCCGGTTCGGGCGAACAGTTCTGCCGCAAAATCAATACTGGCAAAACCTGTGCAAGCCAATACGAGTACCTCGGCTCCTCTAGCTTGCAAACGCCGTGCCGCTTCAATCGCAGCCTCGCGTCCGGAAGGCGTCTGAAGATCAAGTGTCGTTACGACGCCCTCCGGCCGGTCCATTCCGATATAAGCTTGACCCAGCACCTCATAAATGAGCGGCGGGATTTCCTCTAAAATAGTCAGTACGCCTACCCGTGGTGCAATGCGCAGCGCCCGACGCGCAGCACAAGACCCCGCGCCGTAGACAGGCACTCCCACCGCCAACCGTGCTTCTTCCAACGCCGGGTCAGCCGCACAACTGATTCCGATGGCGCGGCAACCGCGAAGTTCCAGTTCCCGAGCCAACGCGACAATTTTCGGAAGCGATTCCGCTTCTGTCGCCTCATCATAGACTCCGTTCGGCTGATTCGGAATACAGGCGCTCAGCGTGCGAATACCGCTATCTTTTTGAATCAAAAGACCATGTTGATCGATATCCGCTTGTCGCTGCATCGTAATGACGCGAATGATTCCCAGCATAGACGACCTCCTCTCAATCGATCAGCTTACCCGCTTTCATCACAAGGCGATCGTCGAGATACACATCAGGCTGCCGAACAACGCAGTCGATATGTACGCCGGCATCAACAGTCCCGCCGAAGGTATGATTACTTCCGAAAGCGATATGAATGGTACCGTACACCTTTTCGTCCTCCAACACAACCCCCGTGATCCGAGCCTTATCGTTGGTTCCGATTCCGAATTCCGCCAAGGTTCGTCCTGCTTCTTCTCCCAGCATATTCAGCAATTCGGACCCTGACGCTCCTTCCGCCGCAACTAAACGTCCTTCGCGTACCCGAAGCAATAACGGTTCCTCTAGCGCGCCAATCCCGGCAACGGACCCATCCACCCAGATCTCGCCTTCACCAAGCCCTTCGATCGGAGCAATATAAGCTTCGCCCGACGGCAGATTTCCGGATTCTCCCGGATTACGGTACAGCCCGGTACTCGAAACTCCGTTACGATCGGCAATAGAGAAGGTCAATCGGTATCCTTTTTTCTCGATGCGCACGGTAGAGGCTTCGGATAACTGCGCGGTCATCCGTTCCGTCAAGTCGCGAACCCGGCCATAATCGGCCGTGATCGCTCCATTGACGAACATATCCTCCGTAATGCCGGGCATTGTCGCTACGCGAGCCCCTGCGGCAGCCGCATGTTTGCGCGCTTTCGTATGGGTGAGCGAATGCCGGGTGATGCAGACGACAACCGAAGCCTTTGCCATGGCGTCGGCGATCGGAGCGGGTGGCTCTTCGCCCGACTTGGAGCGTTCGCTCATCACCGCAAGCATCGACTCTGCTCCCAGACGTTTCCCTGCCGCATACAGCGAATCAGCCAAGTCGCGCCGACTGTCATCCGTAACCACCACTAGCGACTCGCCGACCTTGACATCCAGACAATCGCGCAATAACTGACAAGCAATCTCGATTCGAGCCTCATTCATTTTCACACCCCCTTATACCGTTTCCGACAATATTTTACCGATCAGCGCATTTGACAAAATAACGGGAATATCCAGTTCTTCCGTTACCCAGCTTCGCATCTCTTTCGTATATCCCATGCAGTCCAAAATGATCAGATCCGCGCAGCCATTCAGACTGCGAGCCGCATTGCGAAAGGCTTCCCGGTCCGGTGCATAAGGAGATGCGGAAGCATAAACCGGCTCCAATCCGTAAGGCCCGTACTTCAACCGCAGGCTCTCTGCCTGCTGCTCCAACGGACCGATCACCCCTAGCCGACGTTCACCCGCCAATGCTTTTAACAGCGGGGGAAGCAGCCGATCCGGCTCATAGAGTAATGCGTTTGCAGTCATCAACCCTGGAAAAACACCTGTACAGAGCAGCAAAATTTGACCGATCCCTTGCCCTTCCAATTCATTAATCTTTTGCTGAATGAACGGCTTGATCTTATTACGGGAAAAGACGACAGCCTGCCCATTTGCCAGTCTGGAGGTCAATACATGATCGTCCGAACCTTCCGGATACAGCTGCTCGCGGATATCGGATTCGACCATGCCGTCCAGTGCGCCTACCTGTATCAGTTCGATCCCTTCTCCGAGTGCGTCCTCCAAAATAGGAGCTACGTCGGTACGAGGCGCCTGACCGATTGTGATCATCCCCAACCGTCGCGTCCGATTATGAGCGGAGCCGCTCACAAGCCCGACGGTTCCATAGCCGCTTCTGCTTTTTCCGTCTCCTCTACGCCGAGCGTTTGGAGTTGTGCCATCGAACCGTAGAGACGATGAAGCGCCGCAAACTCTTCCTCGTTGTAGAAACGGCATGTTCCGGCGGTGACTTCCTTCGCTGTCTCGACGGCAAATCGTACAGCAGACGCAATGTCCACTTCGTGGCTGGCTCCCGTGCCGCAGCCCGGAATCGCCGACTTCGCAGTCACCGCCAATCCGACAACGGGAGCATCCGTAGCGACTGCCGGTTGCAGAATCGAATTGATATGGTACAAGCCATTGCCGTAAGGCGTAATATCCTGTGTCGTAATCGGGAATGTCACCGGCAGCTCCCCTGTCGTCATCTCCATGATGCGCAGCAGGTCCTCGCTCACGCGCAAAATATAGCCCTGCTTCACGGTCGGCGATAACGCGATGCCTTTATGATTAATGACCCGGTTTCCTTTTGTCGTGTCGATCGATACAATGGCATCCATAGCGGCTTCGATCTCGTAACGATTCATCACGTCGATCTCGACCGGGGAATCCATGAAGTCCACCGGATCATGCGGACGAGTGGGTGCATCCGGACAAATATGCGTGGTGACAATCACATCGCCGACCAGCCGGTCGCCCTTCTGCTGCATATCGGCTAATTTGAGACCTGCCGCAACGGCGGCTACCGCTCCGTCCGCATCGGACACGATGCCAATGCGCGACGGTCTTGCTCCGATTCCGCCCAGACGTCCGACAATCCCCATCGTAGGCGCGATACCTCCAGACGTTTTACCTGAAGTGCCCGGAATCAGAATACGCACAAAGTCCGTTTTTCCTTTTTCGCCATAAACTTCAGTCACTTCGACTTGAGCCTCCGGGTAATCTTGAAACAAATCCTTGATCTCGCGGCCACTGACATAAGCGCTGTCCATCGTTCTATAGCTAATCATCGTTTCGTGAAGGGTCATGTGCAGCTCTCCTTATCGGGAATTTATCAACAATGGTAGCCCATTCCCTTCCTCTTCCACAATGTACCGAGACGCTAAAAAGCAGTGTGTATTCTTGTCCGGCAGCCATAAAACTAACATGACGCGAAGCCTTTTTCCCAACAAAAAAACGGCCTCTCCCAGCAGAGAAACCGCTTGTTCCATACTTATATATTCCACGGACTGAACTAATGATTCATCGAGCCAATGCACGCGAAATGCCGGATTGCGGCTTGCTTCGGCGCAGTACATCCTCGTCGCCGTGACCGGAAAATGGAGACGCCGCCAATTCTCCTTCGCGCACCAAATCCCCGAAGATCGAAGACAGTTGGCGGGTAATCGCCGAATCGTCCTGTCGCAGCGCGACCAAGCTCGTCTGAAGCGCGAATTCGGACAACTCGCGCACGCGCACAGGCGTCAATCGTCCTTCCCGTACTTCTTCGCGCGCGCAAACCGCAGGCAGGAATCCGATACCCGCTCCGCGCAGGATCAGCTTTTTCGCCGTCTCGGAATTATCGACGTGAAACGCGATCTCCGGCGGCGATTCCAGGGCTTCGAACGCCCGGTGAATCCGTAGCCAGTCAAGCGTTCCGCATTCGAAAAAGACGAGTTTGCGTTCTTGAAGCTCTTCCGCCGATACCGATTCTTCGTCGGCGAACGGATGGTCCGAACGAACATACAAATGGATCGGATCTTCGTAAAAAGCCGCGGTACGCAGCGACGGGTGCATCACTTTGCGGATAAACGCCACGTCGGTCTCTCCCGCAAGCAGCCGCTTGACCAAGTCGTCCGTGCCGCCGGTCGTCAGCTTGACGTGGATGCCGGGGCAGCGTTCGTGCAGGCGGGGCAGCAGCTCGGGAATCAGATAATTCGATACGGAGATCGTGCTGCCGATCCGAAGCTCCTGCGGCAATTTTTCCGAACGACGAATATGCTGGCGCCCCTTTTGCAGCGTCTTCAGCATTTCTTGGGCATAAGGCAGAAATTTGCGTCCTTCTTCCGTCAAAACGACCTGCTTGCCGATCCGGTCGAATAACCGGCAGCCGAGCTCTCGCTCCAGCGTCTGGATTCTGGCCGTTACCGAGGGCTGCGATAAAAACAGCGCCTCGGCCGTTTTGTTGAAACTCCCGTAGTGATTGATATAGACGAAAGATTCGATATTTTCGATATTCACCCGGCTGCCCCGCTTTCATTATGATTTTTCCGATGAATTAAGTCGGTTTAATGTATCATAGTGTCCGTGAGCATTGCTGTCAATGGATATTCAAGCGCAAGAAGATATAGAAAAAATCAATAAGGAAACGGATTTCCTGCTTCTTTTTACCGCCTTTTCATCTCCGCTTCCTTATCATCGGCGCAATCCGTCCATTTTGGATCGATAGACTTTTTCTATACGTATCGCCGCAAACTTATCCCAAAGGCCAGTACGATCTTCGTTCGGCTCGTTCGTCCAATACGCGGTAGACGGCACGTCCCATATATAACGGAAGATTCAGCTTGTTCAAATCCGGCAAACCGTTTTCGCCGAATACGGCATCGTCCCGATAAGCTTGTACGATCTCCCCGACGATCCAATAATGGTCCCCATATGCATGAATATCTTTGACCCGGCATTCGTACGCGACATAAGCGTCACGGAGAATCGGCACGCCCGTTTGCTCGCCGTCATCGAATGTCAGATTCAACGCGCTCAGCTTGTCGACGTCGCGACCGCTCAAAGTGCCCGTACCCTGAATCTGTTCGCTGCACGCTGCAGGCAAAAAATGCACGCCGAACACGCCGGATTCGCGGATCAAGCCGTAGCTATGCGCGGCTTCGCGCAGCGATATTCCGTAAAAGGCAGGACCGGAGCCGATATAGGAATGCCAGCCCGACGCCATTACGTTGCGCTCCTCGCCCGATCGGGATGTCACGACGGCGACCATGCCCGGATACGAGTAGGTCAATTCGCCTTCGACCGCTTTTTTCATCGATACCCTCTCCTTGTTCGTCTTTTGATTTTCGAGCCGCATACGCAAAAAACTTACCCGTACACATCTGTCTTAAGTGTACAGGTAAGCGAGTAAAAGAATCAAATCTGCCGCAAACGGACGATTTCGTTTCAAGCTCTTGATTTGAACAACAAATAGACGAAATACGGCACGCCGATAATGGAGATGACCATGCCGACCAGACCGGAGATCGGCATCATGTAGCGATAATGGATACCGATCAATCGGCGGGCAATACGCGGGCGATCAGACCGAAGAAGCCGACCCGGTACGCCCGCCGCGAGCGATAACCGATACGTTGGATGCCGTTCAGGCGGAAGATCAGATTCTCGTGCAAAACGTTCGTTCCGCGCTGCACCGTACCGTCTTTCATTTTTAAAATCATCCCGATTGCTCTTTTCTTTTCGGCTTCTGCCTGTAATAATCATTAAATGATAATTCATATTTACCGTATAGGAGGAACCTTCATGACATCTGACTTCACTGCACCGCAAGTCCGCTCCGGCGACACCCATGCACCGATCGAACTGCGCGGCACAAGGCAATTCGCCCTGTTTTCCGCGGAAGGACGCGAATACCGGATCCTGATGTCCGTTCCGGATCGGGAAGCGCCTGCATCCGGCTATCCGGTCATTTACATGCTCGACGGACATGCCGCGTTCGCCACAGTCCTCGATGCCGAACGGGCTCAATCCCGCCGCGCCGAAAAAACAGGCGTCGCGCCGTCCGTTATCGTGGGTATCGGCTATCCGAGCGGCCTTCCTTTTTCCCCGGAGCGCAGTTACGATTACACCCTGCCCGTCCCGGCCCAAAACCTTCCGCCTTCCCGAGACGGCAAACGGTGGCCCGAGCATGGCGGAGCCGACCTTTTCCTGAACTTTATCGAAAATGTGCTAAAACCGAAAATCGAAAGCATCCTTCCTATCGATCGCAGCCGTCAAACGCTGTTCGGACATTCCTTAGGCGGACTGTTCACGCTGCATGCTTTATTCACCCGTCCCGAAGCGTTCCGCTGCTATATCGCCGGAAGCCCCTCCCTGCATTGGGCGAAACCGTTGATCGGGCAGGAAGAAGAAGCTTTTATCCAAAAACTGCACACCGAAAAATACGAGCTGAATCTGCTGATTGCCTTGGGCGAACTCGAAAGCGACCCTCCCCACCATATGGTTCAAAACGCCCGCGCCCTGTACGACCGCCTCGAACCGCTGCGCGAATACGGACTGAATGTCAATTTCCGCTTATTCGAAGGCGAAAATCACGGCTCCACCCTGCCTTCCATCGTCAGCCCGATGCTGAGAACGGCGGCCCTATAAAAAATTAGAGAAAACCAGCTTAGGCAAACGCAACCATACCTCTATTCAAAGCAAGCTGTCGATAAGGTCAAGTGTGCGGTGGACGCGAAAAGACTCTGAAAGAGCCTACGCCGGCCATTTCTTCCGCAGCGCCTCCGCCTCCCCGCACCAAACGGAACCTATTTGCTTTATTATCCCTCCACCTCGATTTTTCCTCCGCTCAAAATCTTCACTCCGTCGCCCTGGTACGCTTCGAAATCCTTCATTAGCTGAAACAGCGCCCGGTCCTTATGCTTCGCTTCCAGCATCACGTCGATCTGCGGAGACGTCTTCGCGGCCTCGCGCAAAAAATCCAATAAAGGCCCGACTTCCACGCCGTCCGCATGGCTTCGACGGTCCGTCTCGCTTTTCGGACTGGAAGCATGGATCTTCGGCGGCAAATGTTCGCCGTCTGGCACATCGGTTCGGGCAAGCGGCGACTCCCAGGTCTTCGCTACCTCCGGCCACCAGTCTGAAGCCGGTTCACCGCTGCTATTCGTCCAATGATGATGGATATCCAGCACCATTGGCAGGCCTGTGCGCTGCGCGGCTTCCAGCGTTTCTCCGACCGTGAATGTCTTATCGTCATTTTCCAGCGTAATCCGACTTTGAATATCCGGGTCCAGCTCCGCAAAATGCTCTACAAATCGATTGGCTGCTGTAGGCTTATCCCCATACGCGCCGCCGATATGGATATTATTTTTCGAACGCGCATCCAGTCCCATCGCTTTGAGCATTCGGACATGGTAACGCAGATCCCGAACCGACGACACGAGTACCTCCGGTCGCGGCGTGCTCAGTACCGTATAGTGGTCGGGGTGGAAAGAGACTCTCAAATTATGCTTGCGCACATAAGCGCCGATTTCCGCAAAAGGCTCGGCCAGCGCAATAAAAGGGTCCCAATCCCGGAGATCGGCATGCGTGGCAAGCGGAATCAGTTTGGAAGAGAAACGGTACATTTCGATTCCTTCCGCCACATTATGTCTCAGCAACCGCAGCGTATTATGCAGATTGACGGCAGCGATCCGTTCCAGCTCCCGCAATCCGGCTTCGCGGTCCGGCAGCTTGGCGAAGCGTGCCATGGTCATCGTTTTCGAAGGCGAAGAATCCTGGATTTCAAGCGACATTGCGACATATCCAAAACGAACAATCATCAGCAGCTTCCTTTCTAGGGCGTGTTTTAAAACTCCAATGGACACAGATTTTGCCGAATTTTCGTTCTCAATAAGAAACTTTTTCGCAGTCGTGCCGGGGCACGTCAAGAAGAAGTGACGTGATCGCTGGTGGATGACTACACGCTTTAAGTAAACATCCATTGAGGGCGAAAAGGCGGTAAAAGATGTATATTGTCGAGTTTTAAAACACGCCCTAGCCGAACATGGTATGCGTGTATTGATTGTCGATTCAACAACGCTTCAGAGTTATGACTTTTCGTATCAAGCTTTGGATGTTCCGTGTCACCCGCAGAAGTATGACGGATTTAAAGTTTGGATTCCTGTAAGAGGTAAGCAAGCCGTTGCGTATGCCGATTATGATTTCATTCTATACGACACCGACGATCCGTTTCGAGTGGCTGAGTTGCCACTTTGCGAACTATCCGCATGTCACAGAATATGGATCGAGGGAGCGCGTGAACCGGGAGAAGCGTACATTAACGAACAATTCGAAGCTTTTCCGATTGACTAGAAAGAATCATGGGTCTATTACCCGGACGAACGCAATCTTGCGGTCAAAATCGGCAATCAGTATACCAGCAGCCTAAAGCTGAAGAAGCTATGCTCAGAAATGAAAAAGGCTGTGCAAGGGATTGTCACGGTTTTGCTTGAACATGATAAACGTGAAATGCGGAGATTACGGAAAAAAAGCTGAAAGGAACAAATAAAATGGGACAAATCGCCTTTTGGAGTATAAGGCATTGAACAGGCGTGACCTCTTCTGTGGCAGCGATCGCTTCGATCATCGGTAGCGAGTATCGGATTCGCACATTGGTATCTCAGCCTCAAGGGGAAGAAAACACGCTGGAACGAGGATTTTCCCGCTCGATCAATACCTACAGCCGAGATCCGGCCACTGATGCTGGAACCGGACTTGACGCATTGGTTCGTTTGGCTCGGATCGTCAAGCTGGAGCGAGAAACGGTGAAAAATAATGCACTTTAAAAAATGAAAGCTAACCCTTTTATGAATGCTATAAGCAGGTTAGAATTCATTATCTAGAGTGATGGGTTTGTAAGAAAACTATTTAGGATAAATCAATTTTTCATTATTATCATCCTTTATATAAACCATTTTTGCGTTTTTAAAATCTTTATTTTTAATAGTAATATTAAAATCTCCACTAGGATTTTTTTTAGTGACAAGACCTCCTTTAATATCAATATAAACTTTGTCTTCTTTCAATGCATAACTATAATCTCTATAACTTATTGCACTTGCCGATATGCTGCCTTGAATAGATAAAGAGTCGTCGTTTAGTGAAACTTGCATGACTGCTACTTCTTCTGTAGAAAGAACCGAAGTAGAATTTTTTAGTTGGAAGTATGCTATTAGCAATCCTCCAAGGGCTAATACAATAACTAAAGATCCAAATACTATCATAATTTTTTTTCCCTTTTTCATATGGATCACTTCCCATAAGTTAATATGATGCAATGATTTTTGGGGTAGACATGCATTTCTTTTAAAAGGATAGTCGCATACCAGTTACTGGCATGCGACTATCCTACATATGAATTAATTTAAATCATCTAAAGATGGTGCTAGGTGAGGGAGTGCCAGAGCCATTAGCATAATAAACAATGTAGTCAAAAGGTACGGCTCCACCTGAAACAGAAGAATTTATGTTTTTTATACTACTAGCAAGGTTCTTAGGCGTATTTATAACTCCGGCAGATACAGCTGGAAAGGCAACCGAATTCCAACTTGAAGCAGCGAAAGAAGAACAATTTGTAAGTTCAGACCATCTATCAAAACCAATTATATGAGAGTTCAGTACATTTAGATTGCTTTGTGTAATGTTTACTTTTGCTGACACCCGATTACTGTAAAAATTCTGGGTCTTAATCATGTAACTTTCAAGATTGTACCAAAGTCCGGTGTGTTCAGCTTTATTTCCCCATGTTCCTAATGATAAAGTTTTACCGGGGGCTACATTGAACTTCCCGACAACTATAGTGCTACTCGAGATGTTAGAAACTGTAATAAAAGCATGATTACCTAGATTCAATGAATGTCCTGAGCTTTGCGTTGGTTTTGACGTCGTTGGATCTGCAAAAATTCGTACAGCAGCTACTGAACTAGCTAAAGTCGACATACCAGGCCCATTTTTCTGTTGTACGGAAATTTCATTGTCGTTAACCAAAGCTTCCTCAAACTCTCTAGTGTCTACAAGAACAGGTTCTGTAGCTTGTTCAAAAGACTTGTTAAAGTTTTGAGTTATGTCATTCGAAACTAGATCTTCTTCAGAGCCATAATCTTCATAATATTTCAAAGCATATTTAAGAAGGTAGGTATCTAGTACTTCCTTTTCTGTTTTGGAAAGGTCTTTCACAATTTGATTGTAGTTTTCCTGAATATAAAGAATATTCTCTTCATAACTAGAGTTTCGATTTTCCTTGTAAATCAAATCTTCTATTTTTTCAAAAGTTTTTTGTCATTCTCGTTATCTAAAGTATTACTGTATATGTCCTGAGCTTCTGTTTCCTGTAAGCCTGTAAGAATAACATAATCATTGAGAATGCGATCGAAGGCTTCTCCATCATAAACATTTTTTTCAGCAGCCGAACTAGTAAAGGGGATAGATACAACCATTAACACAGCCAAAAGTAACACTAAAAGAATTTTTTTGAACATAATTACTCCTTTTTTTTACTTTTTTGTATTAATTTACACTTTAAAACATATTGATTAAACAGTAAAGTTATTTTCAATATTTAATACTTAAATTACATTCGCAATATTATAAAGGCTTCTTTTCTTAGAAAAGTTTGTTGGAATTATAAAATTTTCAAATTAATTTTTAAGTTATACGTTTTTTCAAAAAATAATATTTTTATTTTTTCTTTATATTAGCACTTTGCATCCATCTAAGCCCTTGCTATATAACGGTTTTCCGATCATAAAAAAAGGACTTCGCCCCGAGGCACAAGCAACGCGCGAAGGCTTCTTCGCGCGTTGCTCGCAGCCCCTTTGGAGAACATCGACACGTTCACGGCTTTAGGGGGCAGACTCCAATTTGACCTTCGTTTCCGTTATTAGTGTGGACTTTGGTTGGACTCTCCGCCTCATTGTTTTCGGCGTTAAGCCGTGTTTTTGCTGAAGTAACTCGTAAAAATCTTACCCAGCCGTTGTTTGAATATCTTGTGGCTCAGTGCTACGAAGCGGGAAGCCTGGACGGCACCCATGTCGCCATCGACAGTGCAGCCGTTCATGTCTATGAGAAAAAAGAACCCAAGCGAAAAAGCGAACTCACCGGCGATGCTGCACCGAGAAAGTCAGGGCTAGAAGGAACTCTACAACAAGCAAACCAGTGTAGAACGCTGTAATTCTCGAATAAAAACCTATTTAAACGCAGACCAATTGCATGTTTGGGGCATTCAAAAAGTCACGACTTACCAAAATTCGAATGCAATTGTGCTGCTTTCTGCTACGTTGGCTGTAACGAAACAACGAGTCACAAACACCTCTTAAATTTTAAGCTTTCCAGAATTCTGCTTGTCTGTCCTTTTTTTGTCTTGCTCGCTCAACATCTCTATTCAGCTTGAGATCCAATCTTTTTTTTCTGGAACATGAATTATACAAAATGCTCATGTAAGTGAAAGCAATAAATAAAATCGATCTTATAGCATTTTGCAATGTGCGAAATAGAATGATCTTAGGTAATCATAAAGGTTCCCGCCATCCATTATGGTAGTCGGTATTATGGGTTGAAGAAGCCTGATTTCGCACAGGACTTATGACCTGACCATGCGTTTAAAGCGCTACAGGACCAAAAAGTTACAAAGGATTACTTATCATAAGTGTGGAATGGGTACCGCAATCGGTATGATATTCAAAAGTATTTTGAAACCAATCTAGTACCATAACCGCTTAAAAGGCAGTAGGTATTCTACTTAGAACATCACGCAAAGGAGCTTTTCGGAATCAGCATGATCCCTATGTCTCTCTTCCCAAAACAAAGACCCTGCCGCAAATCGCGACAAGGTCTAGTCATAGCTAACGATTAAGTTCCTGCTTATTTTTCAAGCGTCAGTTCCAACTGGACGTTAATGTCATTTTCTGTGCTCAGTACAACGGAGTGCGGATTCGCCAGACCGAAGTCTTCGAAGGTTACGACCGTCGTGCCCGACAGCAGCAATTTCCCGTCTTGGTACGAAGCTTTCGCGTCAAATGTTACCGGCTTTTCGATGCCTTTGAGCGTCAGCGTTCCGTCCAGGGTAAAGTCGTACACTTCGCCGTCCGTCCATTCCTGCGGCAGACCTTCAAACGCGGTTGCCGTGAACGTCGCTTGCGGGTATTGGCTCATTTGGAAATAGTCATCGGCTTTGATATGCTCATCGCGCTGCGCGTTGCCCGAGTCGATGGCATCGATCTCGATCGCGCCGCTGCCTTTCATTTGCGCCGCGTCGGCTACGTTGACATCCCACGTTCCGCTAACTTGATCGTCGACAAAGTTAACGGTCTCTTGCGAAGTCGTGACGGAGAAATACACTTTGGACGCGTCCGCGATATTCCAGGTTCCGTTCAGATCTTCCGCGGCTACTGCCGCACCTGTACCAGCCGCTTCGGTCGTCGTGCCCGAGGTCGATTCCGTATTCGCCGCCGCTTGCGTAGGAAGCACGCTTTCGATTTCCACGTTGTTACCCAAGTAATTGGTCATAAACGCATAAGTAGCGCCGCCGCCGATCACCACGACCGCCGCCGCGGCAATAATCCAATTTCTCGCTTTTTTATTCATGATTTTCTCCTCCTGTGAATCTGTTTTTCGGTATCATACCAGCCTAATGTGTCGAGAACATGTCAAAAGGCTTCTTTCAAAAATTTGTTCTCGAAATCGTTGCAATTGACCTAAAAACTCTTGTCCTGCGCCGTTTTGTTTGTAGAATAGAAGCCAAGGACGCATACAGCCCGGGAGTCCAACATGACAAACGGGACGCTCCGAAGGGAGGAAACGGTCGTGACGACGATTTTAATTATTGAAGACCAGGAAGCGATCGCTCGCGTGCTCGCTGCTTATTTGAAAAAAGCCGGCTTCGGCGTTGAACGCGTATCCGACGGCCGATTGGCTATGCATACGTTCGAGGAAACGCAGCCTGCGCTCGTCCTGCTCGACATTATGCTGCCCGGCCTCGACGGCTGGGAATTGCTTGCGGAAATTCGCAAACGCGGGTCATGCCCGGTCATTATGCTCACGGCGCTCGGGGATATCGATTATCGACTGAATGGGCTGAACGGCGGTGCCGATGATTATATGACCAAACCGTTTGTTCCTGAAGAGGTCGTCGCGAGGGTCAATGCCGTGCTGCGTAGAAGGCCCGTATATAGCGGAGCCGACGCCTGTAAAAGTTTCGGGGGTCTATTGATCGACTCCAATGCCCAGCGCGTATCGCTCAATGGCGCCGAAGTTCCGCTCACGCCGAGGGATCTATCGCTGCTGATGTTCTTGTCCGAGCATCCGAACCGCATGTTTACCAGGGAGCAATTGATCGAGCATGTATGGGGAATGGATTATGAAGGAAGCGATCGCGCGGTCGACTTGTCGATTAAAAGACTGCGTCAAGCGTTATCGCATTGGCCGCCGGATAACGGCGAGATTCGCACTTTACGAGGAACGGGGTATCAATTTTGGATCGCGGAATGAATCATCTCGGCAAAACGCCCCGGCAGCGCAAGGATAAAAAACCGCGTAACCGCAGGGCAACTTCCATACTCACTTATTGGACGCTGCGCTACTTTCTGATTTTGTTCGCAGCCTTGGCAATCATTGCGGGCGGCGCTCTGTACGGCATACGCGAGACCGCCATGGAAAATCGCTCGCGCACGGCGGCCATGCTCGGACAAGAAGTAGCCGATCGGGTGAAAAACAGCGACGGCACCGTACACATTCCGGATAATTTGAACGCTATTTTGGACGAGCGCATGGGTTTGTTCAACATGAATCTGGACGTCTGCCTATTGGTCGCCGATCCGGCAGGTAACGCTTTATTTACAAGACCGCAGATGACCGAACAGCAAGTTGAGGAGAAGCTTGATCCGAATCCGCGCTCGGGCGAGCCGGAATACCAACTGGTTCGAACGCCGATTATGGAAAACGGCGAAGAAATCGGCGGCGTGTATATCAGTCAATTCCGCAAAACCCCCGCTTACGGCTCGCATGAACTGCTGGTATTCGCAGGTCTTTTCAGCGTAATCGCCTTATCCGGCTGGTTCACCATTTATTTGCTTTCCCGTAAATTATCCCGTCCGATCCGCCGCGTGGCGGAAAGCGCAAGACAAATTCGTAACGGTAACTATGATGTTGAACTAGAGGTCAAGACTGGCGAACGCGAGCTGCTTGAGCTGGTTGATTCGTTCCGCGGCATGGCAGGGCGTCTGCGCCAACTTGAAGAATGGCGAGAACTTTCCCTGGCAGGCGTGACGCACGAATTGAAAACGCCGGTCACTTCGATCAAGGGACTCGTGATGGCTGTCCGGGACGATGTGGTAATCGGCGAAGAAGCCAAAGAATTCCTAGACATCGCCCTTCAGGAGTCGAACCGCATGGAACGGATGGTCGCCGATCTGTTGGATTACAATGCTTTTTCTTCCGGAAATGTCGAGGTACGCCGAGATCGACTCGATCTCAAACTGCTCGTCTCGGAAATCGTCTATCAATGGAAACTTCCGCATGAGTGCGACTCGATCGAAATCGACTACGCTTTTCCTGACGAAATGGTCTATACCACGGGCGATGCGCTCCGTATCCAGCAAATTGTCGTCAATCTGCTCAACAACGGCATGCAGGCGGCACATCCTGATCGCCCGCTGCGTCTGCATATCGCGATCAGCGAATCCGACGGTCGGATTGACGTGGAGGTCGCGGATAACGGTGCGGGCATTGAAGAGTCGGACCGCGATTATATCTTTGATCGATTCTTCCGCAGCGAAAAGAAAAAGCGACAAACGCGCGGGCTCGGCCTTGGCTTGACCTATAGCCGATTACTGGCACGAGCGCAAGGCGGAGAACTTCAATTACGTTCAAGCGGTCCCTCGGGAACTACCTTTTCGCTCCAACTGCCTATGTAGGACATAAAACCTATTATTTTGCGAAAAATGTTCGATTATTATACGGCTAACGCATACTATAAGATAAAAAACGACCTGATCACAGAATCAGGTCGTTTTTTTTATTAATCATGGATTTATCCCGCATAAATTAGAATAAACCAGGCCTTTCTTCGACATTTCTTATCTCTTTTTGTGTCGAATACGTGAAAAAAGAAGTTTTGTAGGTCTTGTGAACTGAGTCTAAAGGTAGTATTATGGGTCTACAACCTACTGACCACATAATCCGAATGAGGTGATCCAGATGACCCTTTTGGTCGATTATTGCCCAAAGTGCGGAACGATTTTCCAAAAGAACGCCAGAAACTTATGCTCCTCTTGCAGCAGCCAGATGGACAATCATCTGAACCGCTGTATGGATCATCTGTGGATGCGCCCGCGCAGCACGACTAAAGAACTAGCCGAAGCAACCGGTGTATCGCTGACCGAACTTCATACTTTTATCAAATCCGGACGTTTGTCCTCTTCTTCTTATTCGAATCTTACTTATCCTTGCGAGTCCTGCGGCCATGATACGCGCAGCGGCCGACTGTGCGGTTCCTGCATGGGCGTGTTCCGCGAAGCGGGAAAATCTCAACCGGATCCAAAAGTTCCTGCGCGTCAGCTCATCGTCAAGACAACGACAAAGATGATGTATACTTCTCGCCATCGTTAAACGGCAACCTGAACATGAGCTTCTATCCCTAGTATTCAACCCGACTCTTATGGAGTCGGGTTTTGTTTGTTTAAACATCGGCACGAAACAAAGCGGACCCCGTCTCCTTTTTCAAACAAAGGAGCGAGCCCGCTTCATGAACAGTTTTAATCCTGGTCACCCAAGGTCAAGTCTGTACGATCTAAACTCAAACGGCTTCGATCGACGACACTTTTTCTTTATCCTTTTTCGTTTCCGTCTCAAAATAACTCTTCAACAGCTCATACGAGCGAACACGCTTGGCAAAATCTCGGATCGGACTCGTGATGATTAACTCCTCTACTCCGCCGCGCTCAGCAGCCTCGCGAAGACGACGTCCTACACTGGCGGCCGAGCCTTTAATCAACGGTGACGGCACATGCTCGATCCGGTATTCCTCGCCCGACTGCTTGCCGAATTCCTCCGCCCGCTCCCGGTCGCCGATCGTGATTTTGCGTCCGCCGGCAAGAATCGTCCGGAACAAATCACTTTCGACCGCGATACCTTCCGCCTCCTCGTCGGTATCGGCCGCTGCGGCGGATACGGACAAGATCGACTCCGGCCGAGAACCCTCCACGGATACGAATTTTTCCCGATAACGCCGCAATGCGGTTTCCGCTTGATCCAGGTCCCCATTGATGAACAAGGAGAATACATACGGAAGACCCAACTCGGCTGCGAGGTCCGCGCTATCGGAACTTGCACCAAGTACGTAAAGACGAGCCGGCTGCTCAGGTAAGGGTTCCGCGCGAAGTCCTTCCAACGGATCTCCTTCACCCGGGTCGATCCCATGCAGATAGTTGCGCAGTTCTTCGAGTTTACCCGAGAGCGAAGCATCCTCCTCCGGAGCTCCTTTGCGCAATGCCAGCGTGGACCGCGGCAAGCCGCCCGGCGCACGGCCTACGCCCAAGTCCAGGCGATTGGGCTCCAGGTTCGCCAACACGTTGAAGCTTTCGGCGACTTTGTACGGGCTGTAGTGCTGAAGCATAACGCCTCCCGAGCCTATCCGAATTCGTTCCGTCGACGCGAGCAGATAGGCGATGAGCACCTCCGGCGACGACCCCGCAACCGAACGGGAATCATGATGCTCGGATACCCAGAAACGATGATAACCCAGTGCTTCCGCACGACGCGCCAATTCTACCGTATAACGCAAAGCCCGCTCGGGCGTATCGCCTTCAAAAAGCGGGGATTGGTCCAAAATGCTCAGCTTCATGCTCTCTCCTCTTTCCTTTGCCCTGTTAAATGAATAGTTAAGCGATGTCTTTACAGCTAAGCACGTACGCCCGGTAGTTCGGCAGGAACGCTTTTCCGTCTGGCAAGTTCAAGCTTCAGTTCGGATAGTGAACGTTCGAGGCGCGATTGCGTCTCCGCAGACAGGATATAACCCCCTTCGGGACGTCGCTCGATTTCCCGATCCACGCTGTAGACACCGCCGAGAATATTGCGTGCGGCGAGTGCGTTTAACACCGGTTTGAGCGAGTAGTCGATTGACAGCAGATGCGCGATCGTTCCGCCGACGAAAATCGGAAGCACGGGTTTGTCGCGCAATCCCTCTTGAGGAATCAAATCGAGGAAGGTCTTCAGCACCCCGGAATAGGAAGCCTTGTACACCGGGCTGGCGAAGACGATCGCGTCCGCCTCTTCGACTTTGCGCAGCGCTTCGCGAATCTCGACCCCTGCAAAGTTGGCAGTGACAAGGTCGGCAGGCGGAAGCTCGACGATATGCAGCAATTCGCCGACCAATCCCTCTTCGGCCAATCTTCCTTGCAAATATTGAACCGGACCATAGAGTCGGGATGACAGGCTGGGGCTCCCGGAAATGATTAGAATTTTTTGCGTCATGGCTAATTCCTCCTCGGGTAAACGGGATTTCTGATAAGATCGTCGATCCTTTACAACGGGTAATGGCAAGCTGCCTCATGCCGAGCGCCGACGGTCGCAAATGCCGGCTCGACATTGCGGCATAGATCAGTCGCCATCGGGCAGCGGGTATGGAAACGGCAGCCGGGCGGCGGATTTGTCGGAGACGGAATCTCGCCTTGAACAGAGATCGATTCAGGCGTCGCGGGCGACATGCCCGGAATCGATGACAACAGCGCCCGCGTGTAAGGGTGCGCCGGACGGCGGAATAATTCTTCGCTCGGCGCGGTCTCGACCAGCTTGCCCAGGTACATGACGCCGATCCGGTCAGAGATATGGCGGACCACTTGCAGACCGTGCGCGATAAAGACTGAAGTCAATCCCAGCTGCTGCTGCAAATCCTGAAGCAAGTTCACGATCTGCGCTTGCACCGAGACATCGAGAGCGGATACGGCTTCGTCGGCCAAAATGAACTTGGGATTAACGGCAATCGCTCGGGCGATTCCGATCCGCTGCCGCTGTCCGCCCGAAAATTCATGCGGGTAGCGATTCTGCCAGGATGCTTTCAGTCCTACCTGTTCAAGAAGCTCGCTCACCCGATCAAGTCGCTGGGCCTGATTGAGTTCGGTGTGCACGCTTAGCGGTTCAGCGATGATTTCGCCGATGCTCCAGCGCGGATCAACCGTCCCGTACGGGTCTTGGTGAATGATTTGCAGATCGCGGCGCGACTCGCGCCAATGCGTTTTGTCTTTGATCGACAACTCGTCTCCCCGATACAACACGCGACCGCCGGTTTGCGGCTCAAGCTGAAGCAGCAATCGACCGAGCGTGGACTTGCCGCTGCCCGATTCGCCGACAAGACCGAAGGTCTCGCCTTCGGCAATCGACAGCGATACGCCGTCTACCGCGCGAAGATTGCGCTTGGCACGCCCCCAACCGCCGCCGAGCGGATAATGTTTTTTCAGGTGTTCGGCTTGAAGGAGAGGATGCGAGCCCGAAAGGCTTTCTTCTTTGACCGGAGCTTCATGAATACTTGATATCGATTGGCGGGAAGCTGCCGGATGAAGCATACCCGATGGCGGCGCATCAGGCACCGGCGACAAATGCCGTGCAGGCGTTAATTCCGCATGTGTCGCGGCTGCGACGGCAGCGGCTTCATCCGCGTGCCAGCAAGCAGCCGACCGGTTATTGTCCTTCTCGCTAAGCGGCGGAACGGATTCTCGGCACTTGTCCGTCGCAAAAGCGCAGCGCGGGTGGAATCGGCATCCTTCCGGCATCTCCGCAAGCCCCGGCGGCGAGCCTTCGATCGCGCGCAGTCGTTCGCCTCTTCGGCTGTCGAGCGTAGCGATCGAATTCAATAGGCCAATCGTATACGGATGACGCGGACTGCCGAGCACGTCGGTCGCCGGTCCCTGCTCGGCCACCCGTCCGGCATACAAGACGACAATTCGATCCGCCATCTGAGCCGCTACGCCAAGATCATGCGTAATCAACAAAATGGACATATTCAGACTGCTTTTCAACTCGTTCAGCAGTTCCAATATTTGAGCCTGGATCGTGACGTCAAGAGCGGTCGTCGGCTCGTCCGCAATCAGCAGCTCGGGACCGCCGGATAAGGCCATCGCGATCATCGCCCGTTGCAGCATGCCGCCGGACAGTTCGCCCGCCACCTGCTTCATCCGCAGCTCAGGCTCGGGAATGCCGACACGGCGAAGCAGCTCGACGCCTTCTTTCCAGAACGTCGACTTCTTGCCGCGCCGGTGCGCTTGCATCGTCTCGACGATCTGGCTTCCGATGGTAAACACCGGATCGAACGCGGCCATCGGCTCCTGGAAGATCATCGCGACACGCCGCCCCCGCAGGTCGCGCATAACGCTTTGCGGCAGTGACTCAATGGGAGTATCGCCAAGGGTAATGCTGCCGCCTGCTATGCTTCCGTTCTCGTAATCGGTCAGGCGCATGATCGCTTTGGAAGCGATGGTCTTGCCGCTGCCCGATTCGCCAACGAGACAGACGGTCTCACCGGGGGCAATGTCGAATGAAATTTCCGATACCGCCGTGAGTATGCCCCTCGGCGTATGCACGTCGATCGTCAGGTCTTTGACTTCAAGCAGTGGCTGTGTCATGCTGCGAAATCTCCTTTCTGTATGACGCTTTTCTTTGACGACGGATTTCTTCTCACGTCCGTCCTTTGCGTTTCGGATCGACGGCATCGCGCCAGCGGTCGCCGATCAGATTGATAGACAAAACGAACAACGTGATCGCTAAGCCCGGGAATGTGCAGATCCACCAGGCCACGGTCAGATAGCCGCGTCCCTGCGACAGCAGCGCTCCCCAATCCGGAATTTCTTTCAATACGCCGAGTCCGAGGAAGCTCAGTCCCGCTCCGGCCAAAATCGACGAACCCAGACCCAATGTCGCCATAACGAGCAGCGGCGCGGCCGAGTTGGGAAGGACATGCTTGGTCAGGATAAACGACGGCTTGGCTCCGATCGCGCGGGAGGCGAATACGTAACCCCTTCCGCGAATGGCCATGATCTGCCCTCTCATCACCCGCGCATACCCCGGTACGGAAGAGATCGCGATCGCCAGTACGATATTGCGCAAGCCCGGTCCCAATGCCGCGGCGATCGTCAGTGCAAGCAGAATGCCCGGCACGGTCAGCAGCACGTCCATCACGCGCATGATGACGGTGTCCAGCTTGCCGCCGACATAACCCGCGATAGAGCCGAGCGCTGCGCCGATCAACACGCCGACAATGACCGAGCTGGCTCCGATGAGCAGTGAATCCTTTGTCCCGTGAACGATCAGGCTGAACACGTCCCGACCGAAATAATCGGTGCCGAACAGGTGAGCCGCCGAAGGCGCCTGCAAGATCGCGGCCGTGTTCATGTCGGTCGGCGAATACGGGGCAATCCAGGACGGGAACAATGCGCACAAGACGAGGAACACGATCGCGATCCCGGCCAGACCGATCGGAATGTCGGATGAAGCCAAGCGCAGTCTTTTTCCGCTTCTGATCGCATTTTCCGCTTGACCCAAGCCTGTACGTCCCCGCCATGCGCCGCGTCTTGCCGCTCCTGCCGAAGTCTTCATGTTCTCGCCCCTTTCCGTCTGATTCTCGGATCGATCGCCGCATACGACAGATCGACCAGCAGATTGATGCCTACATACACGATTGCGGTGAAAAAGACGATGCCCTGCACGACCGGAAGGTCTTTGGCCATGATCGCATCGGCCAGAATCCGTCCGATGCCTTGCCGGGAAAAGACCGTCTCGATGATGACCGTTCCCGCCAACATGTCGCCGATCTGCATGCCGATCAAAGTAACGGCCGGGATCAGCGCGTTGCGCAGCACATGCTTGATCTGAATCAGTCGTTCGCGCAGCCCTTTGGCCCGAAGCGTCGTGACGAACGGCTCGTTCAGCACGTCGAGCATACTGCCGCGCACCATCCGCACGATGGAACCCGCTCCGACAAAACCTAACGCAAGCGCAGGCAGAATCAACGTTTCGAAGCCGTCCGATCCCATCGCGGGCAGCCATTTTAGCTGAACCGAGAAAATCAATATCAGCAGAATGCCCGACCAGAACGTCGGCATCGAGATGCCGAACAGTCCGACGATGCGGGCCGACAGGTCAATGATGCCGCCTTTGCGCACGGCAGACAGCACGCCCAGCGTAACGCCGACGACGATCGCGACCAGAGCGCTGGCCGCCGTCAGCAGAAGCGTCGAAGGAACTTGATGCAGAATCTTCGGCAGGACCGGTTCGGAGCCGACCAGCGAACGTCCGAAATCTCCCGTCAGCATATCGCCGAAGTACGCAAGCAGCCGTTCATGGAACGGTCGGTTCAGCCCTAACTGCTCCCGCAGATTTTCGATTACTTCGGGACTCACGGTCGTCGGGTCGACCATCGAGAGCACCGGATCGCCGGGCAGCAGGTAGAAGATGCAGAATACGAGCGCCAACGATCCGACGATCACGAGAAGCGAGCTGAATAACCGGGAGCCGATTGCCTGGAGCATGACGATTGCCTCCTTTCGTTTCCTTTTCGAGTAAGCTTATTTGCTCAAATACACGTCGTTGAAGATCGGGTAGCCGAACGGATCGAAGGTCAGACCCTGTACCGATTTTGCGGCGGCAACCGTGTACGGGAAAACGTAGATCGGCAGAATGAGCGCTTGGTCGCTGATGTACCGCTGCACTTTTTTATATAACTCTGTCCGCTTGGCCTCATCCTTCTCGACGCCCGCTTCTTCCAGCCACTTGTCCACTTCGGGATCGGACAATCCGTTCAGGGTGCGGCGTTCGCTTTCTTTGGTCGAGTGATAGAAAGCGGACAGCGCGTTCGGATCGGAGTTGACTTGGCTGTTGCCGTACAGATCGTAATCCCAGTTCTGATACACGGCGGTCGCGATATCCTGCGTGATTTCGACTTCCGTTTCGACGCCGATCGCTTTGAGCTGTTCGCGGATCATGGCGGCGATATCGTTGCGTTTCTCGCGGTTCGGCGAACCGTCGACGTAGTGGAGCGTCAATCGTTGGCCTTCTTTTTCACGAATGCCGTCCGCGCCTTTCACCCAACCCAACTCATCGAGCAGCGCGTTGGCTTTTTCCAGATTCGGGGCGATTTTTCCTTCCAGCGATTCGTCGTAACCCAGGATGCCCGGCGTCAGCGACGACCAAGCGCGTTCATACGTGCCCAAATAGAGCGTTTTGACGATCGTATCGACATCAACGGCCGACTGCACGGCTTGACGGGCTTTCAGCTCGTCCCAAGGCTTTTTCTCAAGGTTGAAAAAGAGCGTGTACGGCAGGCCGATCGTGTTCGTTTTGAATAGTTGAGCGTTCGGATCACTTTCCAAGGCTACGATATTTTGAGGCGGGACGGTCTCCGCGGCCAACACTTGTCCGCTCTGAACGCCGCCGATCCGCGTCGCTTCCTCAGGCACGATCTTGAACGTCAAACGGTCGAGATAAGCGGCTCCGGTATTTTTCGCTTCACCGCTGCCCCAAGCGTAGTCCGGGTTGCGTTCCAGCACGATCTCTGCGTTTTCCGACCAGCTCAGGAATTTGAACGGCCCCGTTCCGATCGGATTTTTGCCGAAATCTTCGCCTTTTTCTTTGGCCGCCGTAGGGGATACTATGCTCAACATGCCTTGGCTCAAGTTGCCGAGGAACGCCTGCGACGCCGTTTCCAGATTCAGCTTGATCGTATATTCATCCACGACCTCCGAAGATTTGTAGGGACGAAGCAGCGCAAGCGCATTGGCCGCCTTCGTCTCCGGGTCAATGATGCTGTCGAAGTTGTATTTGACCGCTTCCGCATTGAACGGCGTGCCGTCTTGGAATTTGACGCCTTCTTTCAGTTTGAGCGTATAGCTCAAGCCGTCGTCCGATTGTTCCCACTCCGTCGCCAGCGACGGGCCGAGCGAACCGTCCGCGTTGCGTACGAGCAGCGTGTCGTACAAAGCGCCGAATACCCGAACCGACACGGCCAAGCCGCTTCGGCGAGGGTCCAGCGTATCCGGCGAAGTGGCCAGCGCATATGTAAACTCTCCGCCCTGCACGGGTGCGGAAGCTGTTGCAGTGCCGCTTCCGGATGCCGCTTGAGCTGTTGCCGCGCTGTTCGATGACGAGCCGCAGCCCGCCAACACCGTCGTTAATGCGAGCGCGAATGCTCCGAATGCGTAAGCAGGTTTGAATCTTCTTTTCATCGAAAAACCCCCTTTTAATGGTTCGCTTCATCTTCAACCCCTCCGGGCAAGAAGATGAAGCACACCCGCGATAAGCGATAAGTTTTTAAGCAATAAATTTTTAAGAAAGACCCGAAGCGGATTTCCGCTCCGGCCTTCGTTATTTTACGGAATTGCAATCAGTTAGCCGTCGCGCTTTCGACCGAATTGGCAGTCGAAGATTGTCCACGACGCTGTGACGTATACCGGTTTTCCGGAATCGGCACGCCCAGGTTGCCGCGTAGCGTATCGGTTTCGTAATCAAGGCGATACAGTCCGCGTTCTTGCAGAATCGGCACCACTTGATCGACGAAATTGCGCAGTCCGCTCGGAATGTCCGTATGGATAATGAAACCGTCCGCGCCTTCCGCTTCAAACCATTCTTGGATACGATCCGCTACATCTTCCGCCGTACCGATAAAGGTTGTTTTCGGCGTTGCCGAGCGAAGAGCCACTTGACGCAATGTCAGTCCTTGTTCTTTGGCATCGCGCTTGATCTTGTCCGTGCCGCTCTTGAACGCGTTACTGCCGAGATCGCCGAGATCCGGGAATGCTTCGTCCAACGGGTATTGGGAGAAGTCGTGGTGATCGAAGAAGCGGCCGAGGTACTCCAGCGCCTTTTCGATCGTGACCAGCGAAGCGATCTCTTCATAACGGGCTTCGGCTTCTTCGCGGGTACGGCCCACGATCGGATTGATACCCGGCAGAATCGCGACGTCTTGCGGCTGACGGCCGTTGGCTGCGGCGCGCTGCTTCACGTCTTTATAAAAGGCCTGTGCGTCTTCAAGATGCTCATGTCCGGTGAATACGGCATCCGCGGAGCGAGCCGCCAAGCTCTTGCCGTCTTCGGACGAACCCGCTTGGAACACGACCGGTTGTCCTTGCGGCGAACGGTCGATATTCAGAGGACCTTCAACGGAGAAGTATTCGCCTTTGTGATCCAGACGGTGCAGCTTCTCCGGATCGAAGAAGACGCCCGATTCCTTGTCGCGTACGAACGCATCGTCTTCCCACGAATCCCACAGGCCGCGAACGACTTCCAGATGCTCTTCGGCAATCTTGTAACGGTCGGCGTGCGCCGGATGGTTACGGATGTTGTGGTTGCGTGCCGTGCCTTCGAGCGGTGAAGTAACGACGTTCCAACCTGCACGTCCGCCGCTGATCTTGTCGAGCGACGCGAATTGACGGGCAACCGTGAAAGGTTCGCTATATGAGGTAGAGAGCGTTCCGACCAAACCGATCTTGCTGGTCACGGCAGCGAGCGCGGACAAAATGGTCAGCGGCTCGAAACGGTTCAGGAAGTGAGGAATCGACTTTTCGTTGATATAAAGACCGTCGGCGATAAACAGCAAATCGAACTTGCCTTCTTCTGCGGTCTGCGCCTGACGTTTGTAGAAATCGAAATTGACGCTGGCGTCGCTCAGGACTTCCGGGTGTCTCCAACCTGTCACGCTTCCGCCTACTCCGTGAATAATTGCACCGAATTTCAAGCTCCGTGTATTCGTCATTCTCTCTCCGCCTCTCTTTTTCTCAAAATGAATTCTTTTAATTCCGATGGTTTTTGTATGCTTTCGGGTTGAGAAGAAGCTTACCACTCTCCCGGTTAAAGGGTCAATCGTTTGGTTTATAGACATTTTCTATACGCTTATAGAAGAAAATGATGTGACGTTTATCGTTGCGGAAAAATATAGAAACAAGTTGTCGAGAGAGTCGTTTTGGTGCGGGAAGCGAGAAGACTGCGAGAGAAATTCGTTCCGGTCGCGTGTTGAAATCGGGAAAACAGATTGAATTTTTAGTGGAATTTTCCCGATTTCAAAGGCGAACACTTTCGTTCCTACACTGAATTTCTCTCTCCGTCTTCTCGCTTCCAGTTACGGTAGGCTTGATCGGCACATTGTGGCTTTCTGCGAAAGCTTTTAATTCAATGATTTTTTTGATTTCTTCTATCTTCCGGCTAAGTTAGACTTTTTCAACATGTTAAGAAACCTGCTGTCTTCTATAAGTCGGAGCTTAGAAGACAGCAGGTTTCTATGGGTTTTTTTCGATTAATTTACTTCACAAGAGCAGTATTTCCCTACATTTAAAAACTGCTATTGCGATTAGCGTATTTCGGAAGATCGGCATCTTCTTTCACTTTGAAAAAGCTAGTCATATTATCGCTTCGCGCGAAGGATGCCCAGGCTGCCGCTCGGAGCGAACAATCGCTCGGTGTGCGCGGTCACTTCCGGGTCCTGAACAAGCGGCGGAGCTTGGTGCGGTTTGATGCGTGCGTCAATGATGACGTTGTCGCAGCCCCAATGCTTGTGCTTGTGCGTCGCCCCGACGCCGTGGATATCGTGCGACGGGTTGCTGCGGGTAAAGCCTGCCCACAGGAAGTTGTCGAAGGAAGCGCCCATGAACTCGGTATCGTCGCAGAGGACGATCATCGGGCAATCTTGGAGCGGCCCTTGCGCTTCGATCGCTTTTGCGAGAGTTTCCATTTCCGTTTCGACCGAATCGTAGTCGGTGAAAGCCGGTGCCTGAAGCAGCGCCACGCCGGGCATGGCCATTACCGGTTTGCCGAAGCCTTTCGGCAGGTAGTCCAATGCGGCAGGAACCTCTGCAGCCAGTTTGCGGATCGGCTTGCCTACAGCGGCGAAAATCACTTTGCTCCCGCTGTTCAGTCCCGTACCCGAATAATCCAGCGTGTCGATTGTCGTATTGGTCTGGAAATGCAAGTCGCGCCGTAAATCGATCCGTTCCAGAATATGCGCGAACAGGGCTTGAATATCATGCGCATTTACCGGAACGTCGTCCTCGGCCGTAATGAACAGATACTTGGCAAGACTGAGCTGACCCGTGCCCAAAATCCGGTTGGCAATGGTCAAAATTTCCGCGGGACGCTTGACCGGTTGGTAAGGCGTATAACGTTCGCTGCCTACGGCCAAAAGCAGCGGATGCACGCCTGCGGCGTCAACCGCATGTACTTCCTTCACGCCCGGAATCTCCTGCTTGACCGCGCCGCCCGTCAGTTCGTGGATCAGCGCGCCGAACGCCGTATCCTCCTGAGGAGGACGGCCGACGACCGTGAACGGGTAAACGGCATTTTTTTTCGCATAGACTTTATGCACGCGCATCATCGGGAATTCATGCACCAAGCTGTAATAGCCGAGGTGGTCGCCGAAAGGCCCTTCCGGCTTGGTCTCGTCGGGATAAATCTCGCCCGTGATGACGAAATCGGCGTCATGGCTGACGCAATAGCCGTCCACGTAGCTGTAACGGAAATGTCGACCCGACAGCAAGCCGGCGAAAGTCAGCTCGCTGAGTCCTTCGGGCAGCGGCATGACGGCAGACAACGTGTGCGCCGGAGGACCGCCGATAAAGCAGCTGACTTTGAGCGGCTGTCCTCGTTTGGCGGCCTTCGATTGATGGACGCCGATGCCTCGATGGATCTGGTAATGCACGCCGATCTCCCGGTCCTGCTCGTAGTCGTTGCCGCTGAGTTGAATCCGGTACATGCCCAAGTTGGCGTTCATCACGCCCGGCTTGTCGGGATCTTCGCTATATACCTGAGGCAGCGTGACGAACGCACCTCCGTCGTTCGGCCAGCTTTTGATCATCGGCAGATCGGAAATGCGGACTTCTTCGAAATCGGCCGGAAGGCCGCTCTTTTTGATCGGCAGCGCTTTGCGCGCGGCAAAACCGGTTCCCGCGTAGCGATGAGGTTGCTTCAGCGCTTTCATCGGCTCGTTGCGCAGAGCGATGACTTCCTGCGTTGATTCCCAAGTATCGCGGAAGATGTATTTGCTGCGCTCAATCGTGCCGAACAAGTTGGAAACGGCGCCGTATTTCGAGCCTTTTACGTTTTCGAAAAACAAAGCGGGGCCGCCCGATTCGAACGCTCTCAAGTGGATGGCGGCCATCTCCAGATTCGGGTCGACCTCTTCCGTGATGCGGATCAAGTGTCCGGCGTTTTCAAGATCGGTGATGCATTCTTGCATGCTGCGATATGTCATGGATATAAGGCTCCTATTCGGGAATATCGTGATGGTTTTATTTTACCTTACCCCGGAGTTGGATGCCAAATTCTTGCGCGGGTGGTGGCGCTGCGGGAGAAATTATAAGCCTATGCTTCCGAAGTGCATTTTTTCGAAATGCTTCACAAGTCGCCTTTCACTGAATTTCTCCCTCCGCTGGTTCGTATTATATTCATATTAACTTTTTATTAATATCGTAGGATCTATATTGCTTTGAAAACATGTTTTGACTAAAATAATAGCAAAATCGTGTAATTCAAAGGTGATTGTATTGAATATGAAACTTGAAGTTTTTTCGGATTTGTCCGAACGGTTGAATTATAATCTGCCGGACTTTCCTCTTTATGCGCGAAAAGGTTCGCTGCGTCATTTCGATCGTTACGCCGCCGCCTATCACTGGCATCCGGATGTCGAGTTCATCTTGATCTTGGACGGTTCCATGGAGTACTTCGTCAACGGGCAAACGATCTCTCTTTCGAAAGGCGAAGGGATCTTCGTAAACAGCAAACGGCTGCATTACGGTTTTTCTGCCGCGCAGACGGATTGCACATTTCTGGTCGTCGTGATTCATCCCTCGCTGCTCGGCGGAGGAACGCTTGCCGGGAAAGCTTATTTCGAACAAAAATTCGGCTCTGCGACAGAGCATTTTTTACTGCTGCAACCTGAGGTCGGGTGGCAGCAAGAAGTATTGGATTCGATCCGGGCCGTATACGAAGACATGCATGACGGCAGCGAGAATTTGTTTCGTCGGATGTCTCAAGCCGCAAACTTGTGTGCCCTCGTCTCCGATCATATTCAGTCTGCGCCTCAGCAGGACAATGACGAGCACGCTTGGATGCTGATCCGCGCCATGACCCGCCATATTCATCAGAATCATGAAAAAAAATTGACAATCGACGAGATCGCGAGTGCCGGTTCCGTCTGCCGAAGCACATGCTGTTCATTGTTCAAAAAACATCTCGGCCAAACGCCCAACAATTACTTGATCCAATACCGGATTCAAAAAAGCTGCGAAATGCTGAAAGAAACGGAACGATCCGTCGGAGAAATCGCCTTGGCCAGCGGTTTTCAGACGTCCAGTTACTTCTCGTCGGTGTTTCGTAAACATATGGGCTTTTCCCCGCAGCATTTCCGCCAAACGGTTGAAGCGGTCAAGTAACCTTCGATGTCCTTGTAACCTCAAAAAAGCGGAAACGATTTCTCGTTCCCGCTTCACTCCCTCTATTCTTCTTCCTCGAACCGCTTCATGAATCTTTTTTCCTGAGTTTCGGCAATACGCTGAACGCGTTTGGAATACGATACTTTTTTGACGACCACATAAATCAAAATCAATAGCACGGCTGCAAAAGTTAATTGCACGACCATAAATCCCCCTCCTAAAGCAATCAAATCGTCTATGTTCAGGATAGGGGATCTGCAATTTCGTTTCTTCCAAAATCGGTTATATGTTTATCAATATCGGACAAGAAAGACAACCGGCACTTTCGAATTCCGCACATAAAAAGGCTGCCTAATGCGCATACATGCGAGCTGGGCAGCCTTTTTCCTCTCTTGTTAGGGTTCAATAATTTCGCAATCGGCCAGAATATCCGGCTTATAACGCATACTGTCTTCTTCCGTGATCGCGCGAATCGTTTTGCAAGGAACGCCCGCAGCGAACGAATGGGCAGGGATATCCCGGGTCACGACGCTTCCTGCTCCGATGACGCAACCGTCCCCGATCGTAACGCCGCCGCAAATGGTCACGCCCGCCGATACCCACACGTCATTTCCGATGACCACTGGTTTTGCGTAGCAGAGCGAAGCCGGATTGCCGTGTCGGTCCAACATCTGCCTGCGTTCCGAAGCGATAAACGGATGCACAGGCGTCGCGATGGTCACGTTCGGCCCGAAGCTTACATTGCTGCCGATCGTCACTTTCGCATCGTCCTGTACGGTCAAATTGTAGTTTGCGAAAAAACGCTCTCCGATTTCCGTATGAACGCCATAGTGGAAAAAGATCGGCCCCTGCATAAAAGACCCTTTTCCCAAACGGCCCAGCAGCTGATCCAGCAGCTCCGCTCTGGTTTCCGTTTCGTCTTCGAACGTCTGGCTGTACCGTTGGCTGAGCTTATGCGAACGAAGCTTAATTTCTCTAAGCTCGACATTGCCCGGCGAAAACAAAATGCCTTGATGAATACGTTCTTGTTCCGTCATATCTGACCTCCTCAAATCCGCGAACGAATAGGCAGACGCGATATCACGCTTGCCCGCTTCCGATTTGTTAAAGATTACAACTCCAGTCTACTCGTTACCCCTCCATCTCGTCAAAACGCTGATCCTTGTCATAATATTCCCGATCCCGATCCGTAATTTCGCGCAGAACGCGACACGGGCTTCATTCTCTTTTCCGATTTCGGTAGGATTGCCCTAAATATAGAGGTTTGATCCGGCAAGCTGCTACCAAAATCGGATATGCTCTTAGCAAAATCGTGCACGCCTTTTATTCGGTCCTAAGAACCAATTTAGTTGTCTTGACCTATTTTAGTATCTTGAATTGCGAAAAAAATGTAGAATTATGTTACGCATCTTCAGTAAACGTGCTTGAAGCCGATATAAAAGGAGATGTAGAGAAAAATATTCGAGAGGCAGGAGAAAAAGAATGGCTCAACCATACAGTATCCAAACCAACCAAACTGCGAAAAAGGTAGACATGAAAGTAAGCGGTACGTTTACCCCTCAGGACTATCAAAACTTCGTACGCGATTATGCTAAAATGGCTTCCTCGATCGATGCAAAAACCTTCACGCTTGAAGTCGATTGCCGCGATATGGACCTGCTTGCGACAGAAGAAGTCGAAAAGCTGAAAGGTTCGTTTGCAAGCTATAAAGAAACCGGATTCGAAAAAGTCGTCTTCATCATCAGTACGTCGCAAACTATTATCAAAATGCAATTGGCACGCGTGGCACGCGAAGCGGGTCTGAGCAACCACGAAGTCATCACGAAATAATCGATATCACGCATAATCTTTTAGGCTCCGGCCCGGATTTACTTGTTCCGGGCCGGAGCCTTATTTCCCGTAAGCATGTCTTGACACCTATTGCAATACATCGTCGATCTACATTTAGAGATAAAAGGAGAAAACCGCATGAGTCGTATTCACATTGCTGCTGTTGATATTTACCACCCGGAAAACGCCGTCGGCAACGAATTTTACTTTGATCATTTCGACCGCAGAAACAATGATATCCGGCGTTTCATGGAACACATGGGCAGAGAATCCCGTTATGTGATCGACAATGACGACGAGAACGGCCTGACGATGGGCATTGAAGCTGCGAAAAAAGTATTGGCGAAAGCCGGCCTGCAAGGATCGGATATCGATATGATCGTCTTTTCGACACAGGTTCCCGAGACGACCTTCCCGGTCAATGCGCTGTATATTCATGCCGCGATCGGTGCCGATTCCTATGCAATGGTGCTCGACTCCAACGCGAACTGTGCAGGCATGGTCGTCGCTGTCGATCATGCCAGCCGCTATATGCTAACCAGCCCGGAGATCCGCCGCGCCCTGATCGTCGGGTCGGACTACAATACGCTGGTTAGCGATCCGGAGAGTGCCGTTACCTATGCCAACTACGGCGACGCGGCAGCGGCAGTGATTTTGGAGCGCAGCGAAGCGGAAGGCGGTTTTATCGATTCTATTTATCATACGGATCCCGTCAACCGCGACTTTATTCGTTATCCGGCAGAAGGATTGGCCAAGACGGTCAAGCACGGTTCGGATGCAAAAGGGATTTTGTGGCTGCCGTTTGAAGCGCATGCCGCTATGCCGCCGACCTTCGCAATGTTCGAGAAGCTGCTTGGACGCAACGGCTTGACGCCGCAGGAGATCGGCAGCTACTGCTTGTCGCAATTCTCGTTGGAAAATGTGTTGAAAATTCAGCGTCAATATGGACTAAGCGACGAGCAGATGGTGTATGTGGGCGACCGCTTCGGGTATACAGGGACGAGCAGTCCGTTTATTGCGCTGCATGAAGCCGTCGAGACCGGTCGCGTGAAGCGCGGGGATCACGTGTTGTTCTGGTCGATCGGGTCGGGATTTCAGCTTGTTGCGATGTTGTTCCGGTATTGAGCGGATTCGGCCGGGGGTGTGCTGTGTTTAGGCGGCTGCGGGGAGTGTTCGTTTCGGTCGCGTGTTGAACTTGAGAAGCGGATTTTAATTTTTAGCGGAAGCTTCTCAAGTTCAAAGGCGAACGCTTATAGCATAGGCTTCCGAAGTGCATTTCTTCGAAATGCTTTGGCTCCTTCACTGAAACTTTCCCCTCCGCCTGGTGTGGCGCGTTGGGGGCTGAATTCCTCAATTTTTGTGGTTAGGGTAAAAAGGTTAAAGATAGAAATAAAAAGACCGTGGTTCGCATCGGATGCGAATCACGGTCTTTGTTGTTAAGGGATTCAGGAAACCTTACGTACTTGCAAGTTATTATGTGACTCCGGTGCAATTGCTATTCAATCAATGCATACAAAATTTAACGACCGCCCATGAAAGAAGAGATATCGACGTTCAGGGATTGGGCCAGGCGCATGCCGTATTCGCGGTCGGCGCGGATGAAGTTGCAGATCGCGCGGAGCTTGGTGTCTTCGTCCACCGCGTTCAGGTCGTTTACGATATTGGCAATCAGATTGTCACGCTGCTCGGCAGTATACGAACGGTATTGGGCGCCGGCTTGGGAAAAGTCGTCGGTTTTGAAAATCTTTTGGCGGGTCACATGGCCTTCGAGAGCCGGTTCGGATTCGCGGTAGTCGGGATCTTCGGCCGGGCTTTCGTTGTATCCGTTCGGCTCATAGTTGACTTTGGGCGAAGCGGGATGCATGTTCATGGCTCCGTCTTGTTGATGGTTGCGGACAGGTGCGTAAGGGCAGTTGATCGGCAGCTGCAGATAGTTGGCGCCCAAACGGTAACGTTGGGTGTCCGGGTAAGAGAACAGGCGGCCTTGGAGGAGCTTGTCCTCCGACGGCTCGATGCCCGGTACCAGCGCGCTTGGCGAGAAAGCCGCTTGCTCGACTTCGTTGAAGAAGTTTTGCGGATTTCGGTTCAACGTCATCGTACCCACGACATGGAACGGGAATTGTTCTTCCGGCCAATCTTTCGTGGGATCGAGCGGGTCGAATTCGTAATCGTCGATATTTTCCGGTTGAATCATCTGAACTTTAAGCGTCCATTCCGGGAAGTCGCCCTCTTCGATCCGGTCGAACAGGTCGCGCGTCGCGTGGCTGAAGTCGTCGCCTTGCATTTCGCGGGCTTCGGCTGCGCTCAACGTGCGAACGCCCTGTTTGGATTCCCACTTGTATTTCACGTAAACGACTTTTCCTTCCGCATTTACCCATTTGAAGGCATGTACGCTGAAGCCGTCCATTTCACGATAATTCGCGGGCGTGCCGTGATCGGAGAACAGCCAGGTCATCATATGCGTGGACTCCGGCGTACGCGTCATGAAGTCCCAGTACCGCGAAGGCTCCTGACGGTTCGACTGCGGGTCGGGCTTGAGCGAATGCACCATGTCCGGAAATTTGATCGCGTCGCGGATAAAGAATACCGGGAGATGGTTGCCTACGATATCGTAGTTGCCTTCCTGCGTATAAAATTTAACGGCGAAGCCGCGCGGATCGCGTGCGGTTTCCGGCGAACCGGTTCCGTGGATGACCGTCGAGAACCGGACAAACACCGGCGTTTCCAATCCGGCCTCGCCCAGAAAAGCGGCGCGCGTATGTTTGGCCATGCTGTGTTCCGTTTTGAATACGCCGTGAGCGCCTGCTCCGCGCGCATGCACGACCCGCTCCGGAATGCGCTCGCGGTCGAAGTGCGCAAGCTTTTCCAACAGGTGATAATCTTCCAACAATGCGGGCCCTCGGCGGCCTGCCGTTCTCGAATTCTGGTTATCGCCTACCGGCGCTCCCTGGTTGGTCGTCAGTCTCGAATCGTTCATATGAATGATCTTCCTTTCCGGATTGAAGATGGATGTCTGAATATCAATCATTTAGAATTGGTTTTAGACCTTTTCTAAATTTATAATTGAATTCTACCATCCTTCCGGGCAGGCGATCATGAGGAGAACATAAGCGTTTGGTGAAGATCGGGTGAAGGCGAAGCCGGAAAAAGTCCGGACTTCGCGCTGGATGCGTTAGCTTTTTTCGCTTTTGGAGTCGAGCGTGATCAACATGATGCAGCGTGTTCAAAACCCCGAGCAAGCAGACTCTAATCGGCCAGGCGATACCCGACGCCTCGCACCGTCGCGACGTAGAGCGGCTGGCCGGCACTGTCTCCCAGCTTTTTGCGCAGACTTTTCACATGCACGTCCACGACGTTGCTGCCGCCGAAATACTGCGTGCCCCAAATCCGGTTCAGCATATCTTCGCGCGTCTGCACGGTGCCTTGTCCTTCGATCAATTGCAGCAGAAGCTCGTATTCGGTCTTCGTCAGATCAATGCGCGCACCGCCCCGATATACCGTCATGCGACGGCGATCGATACGCAAGTCTTTGAAAATCAATTGATCGCGTATTCCATCGAGATCAGCCGCCGATTCGGCATCCGGTGTACGGAATGCGCCTGTTCGCAGGATACGGCGAACATGATGCAAGCCTTCCTGCGGCCTTGCAGGCCAAACCAACAGCTCCTCGTGAGCTCCGATCGATCCGTCGCTGCAGAGCATGCGCTCATCCACCAGGAATAACGTCGGGATCGCTGCATGTACCGGATGCATGTTTTCACGGAATGCGCCGACCGGATCTTCGTCCTGCGAACCGCTGACGTCGAAGATCAGCAGATCGGCCTGCATGGCTCCCGCTTCGGAATGTTCCCAGCGGTGGAAGACCAGCACGTCGAAGCAGGCCTCCATCAGCGTCCGCATCAGTTCGTGCATGCGTCCGGGAAAAGGGCTGACCATAATGATCCGCCGCGTCATTTCGCAAACCTCCGGCATCGGAGCTTGCATCTCCAGTACCGTCATTTCTTGCGCTTGCTTCTGCATTCGGCGCACACTCCTTCCACAACGATATGAGCGCCTTCCACCTCGTATCCGGTTTCTTCGGCTACCCGGGCCAACCATTCTTCGGGAATCGCGGTCGTCACTTCATCCACTTTTCCGCATACTTCGCAAACGATATGCTGGTGGTCGTCCGTGCGCGCGTCGTAGCGGCTGGCCGTTTCTCCGAGTTTCAGCTCGCGAATCATGTCTTTATCCGTCAAATAACGCAGCGAATTATATACGGTTCCGTAAGCGAAGCTGTGGCCGCGCTCCACCAACCGGTTCATCACGTCGGCCGCCGTCGGATGATCGGCCGCATCGCGTACGATATCGTATACGGCTTGACGTTGGGTTGTTAAATTGATCGTTTTCATCAGGCATTCCCCATTTGGTTTGATTTTATGTGAACATACGGTTGAGTTTCATTCTCATTCATTTCAATTTAGAATAAGTATAAATCTATTTCGTAAAGGAATCAAGATACTGCGGAAAAATAGATAACTAGATGATCGCGCGTTGTATGCAGAAGTATGGGTAAGCCGTGCTTCTCGCTTAACATAAAAAAACGACTTTCCCGAAGGAAAGCCGTTTATCGATGATTCGATATTCTCGCTGCCGCTCAAATCGTCGAAGTCATCTTTCGGCGGTCTTAACGAACGTAATGCTGTACGTCCCGCCGCCTTTCACTTGAATAACCGATGAAACCTCTTACCGTTCGCCGAATCTTGTTGCTCTTCCGGCACTCTTGCCAAAACCGAACGATTTCGCTTACCGAAACCGACTCTCATGGATGAATCGTTTCCTAAATAATCCTGATACTGCTCACTGCGCTAATACGACCGCCAGATCGTATGCGCTATATGGCGAAACCGTGCGTTATAATTCTGAGTTGTCACTCTACGGCGAGAGACTTCGTTACTTGAAACCTAAAACAACGAAAGCCCTACCTCTCTTCCATCCTTGCGGCTCCGAAGACCGCGCCAGTGTGATCCGGATATCAAAGCATATGCTGCATGCGCATAATTTCGTTATTCAAGTGTCCACAATGTTTATTATTATAGCGCAGTTTCCTGATAAAGTCAAACTTTTGATAGGGGAAATACGGATGCTGCAGGAGAAGTTTCCAGCCTATGCTTCCGAAACGCATTTCTTCGCAATAAACGAGAACGCATCAAAAGCCCTATTTGCGATTGCCCTTTTTTGGCCGATAACAGCCGTAGGCTTATATTCGAACGGACTCCGAGTCCGACAGCCGGAAAGGAGGAACCCGACATGGATATTGCGGCGCTTTCCACGGCGATGAGCCAGGTAGCCGTCACCCAGCAGGCCTCGATTCAGGTCATGAACATCTCCATGGATCAAGCCAAGCAGCAAAGCGAGCAGTTTGCCAAAATGCTGGAGACGAGCGTTGCCCCACATTTAGGCGGCTCGGTCGACTTCCGCGCGTAATCGGCACGGCTCCCGAAAAGACTCGGATGCGGGAACTTCGCGCCGAGTCTTTTTAAGTGAGTTCATGTTCTTTTCATGCTATAATTCGTTCATCTTCTCCTTCTATTTATACATATCGGGTCACAGGAGGTTCACTTGCTGAACGAACAACAACTTCAAGACATCAAATCGCTCCAACAGATCTGCGAGCAGCGGGACGGTATTCTGCTGAAACTTAACGACGATATGCTGCGAATGCCTTCGCGGGCAGATCATATGGATTACCTCCATTATGAAGGGGATGCATTGATCGGCTTCTTGGCGCTCTACGGCTTCGGCGGACAGCTGGAGGTCTGCGGCATGGTTCATCCCGATTATCGCAGACAAGGCATTTTCACGCGTTTATGGAACGAGGCTTTGGCTTCCGGTCGACTGTCGACCGTGTCTTACATCCTGTTCAACGCGCCGAAGGCTTCGCTTTCCGCACCGGAATGGTTGAAAACGATCCGCTGCCGTTACTCTTTTTCCGAATACGAAATGGCTTGGCACCCGCTTCCTGAACAAGACTTTTCCGCGGCCGATCCGACAGTCTCGGTTTCTTATCGTCCGTATGAAGAAGAGGATCAAAATTACGTGCTTCAGCTTTACGCCGACGGTTTCGACACGAATGAAGAAGACACCGCGGAAATGCTTGCCGAAGAAGCTTGCAGCTCCAAACGAATTCGAAGCATGGTCGTGTATCATGGAGAAACGGTAGGCACGCTGGTAATGGATTACGATACGCCGGGTCAAGCCTGGTTGTTCGGATTCGTAATCGACGGCGCTTACAGAGGGCAAGGCATCGGACGCAGCATTTTGTTGCAAATGATACGACGCGAAAACGAAGCCGGGCTTCAGCCCCATATCGGCGTGGAAACGCAAAACGATCACGCGCTGCGACTTTACGAAAACTGCGGATTCCGCTCCTATGTCGTGCAGGATTATTACGAACTGCGATTGTAATAGGGAAAAAGCCTTGTTCGTCCGCACGATGCGGATTCGAACAAGGCTTTTTCCTGTTAGACATGATTCGCGATCAGCTTAAACGAAACGCAGCCGCAGATTCGACCGCATCTTGCTTGCAGCGTCCGCAAGCGCACGTCTGCCCGCTATTCGTCTCCTCCATGCCGCTATGCGCCAGTCTCAGGTAATCGAGCGATTTTTCATAAGGAACATCATCCAGCGACAAGCAAATCCGTTCGCCGTCCAACACGCTGCAGACTTCGATTTTCGCCGGATCGGTTCCGAAGGCATGGCGACAAAATACCCGCGCCGCATGTCGGTAACCGTCCAGCACTTCAGGATCGTCATCCACCGCGAATTTTTGCAAATGAATCCCTTGTCCGTCTTCGCTCTGCCAGACTACTTGAAAGATCATCGACAGGTCGATTCCCAGATCGGGAACATGCGTCTCGAACTGCTCATAGAGCATGACCGGACGATGTCCCTCATAACCGTCGGAGATGAAAAAAGACTTCAGATGACGGGCTACGCGATCTTTCAGTTCCCAGTAGCTTTTTTCCGAATCGAAGTAAGAAATACGGCGCGGCCAGCGGTAATCCACCAGCTCACCTGTATCCGCATGACGGCGAAGCTCCGGTTCGACGGAGTAATAGCGATTGACGGCATGGCCGACCGCGTACTGTACGCGCTGCGTCCAATGGTATCCGCCATCGGATTTGCGAGTCGTGTCGGACTGCCTGGCCGAGGATAACCAACGCTCCAACCGATGGTCTTGCAGCAGCGGGGTCTCCTCGGCGGAAGGCGTCGGAAGCTCCCTCATGCTTCTCATACGCCGACCGTGCTGCCGACGAAGTTTCTGCCGAATGCACGGCAATTCTCGCGTTCGTCGCCGGACGGGTTCAACTCCAGCTTCAGAGGCTCGAGAATCATTTCCGCGCCTCGTTCAGCCAGCTTTTCCTGTAACAGGTCGACGGCCTTCGCGAACTGCTCGTATACCGTATCGCCGCTGCCGAATACCGCCGCCTTTTTCCCTTTCAAATCCAGGTCGTCCAGGTCGTCATAAAAATCGAGGAACTCGTCCGGCAGCTCACCGTCTCCCCAAGTGTAAGCCCCGAGCATAATGCCGTCGTAGTCAAGCAAAATGTCAGCGCTGCAGTCCTCGGCCAATTTGATCGTGACTTCGCCGCCCGCTTCTTGAATGCCGCTTGTGATCAATTCCGACATTTCCTCCGTATTGCCGGTCATGCTGGCGTATATGAGAATGAGTTTGCTCATGATTAGACCTCCAAGTTCAAATTCCAATATCCTCTATCATAATGATAATGATTATCAGTGTCAACTGGTTTTGAATTTCTGGATTTTTACCCCCTGTTCGGATACAATGAAGGTCTGGGAATTACGGCGATCGACGGCGTATACATCCTCTAGGGCAATCACGATAAAATTAAGGGTGGTTCAATCACAATGTACATGGCTCAAAACTGGAAAGACTATGAACTGATCGATACAGGCGCGGGCGACAAGCTTGAGCGTTGGGGCGACGTGATTCTTCGGCGTCCGGACCCGCAGATCATCTGGCCGATCGCGGACGAAAGCGGACCTTGGCGCGAGACCGCAGGTCACTACCACCGCAGCTCGGCGGGCGGCGGTGCTTGGACGTGGAAAAAGCAGCTTCCCGAGCGTTGGACGATCAATTACGACGATAAACTGAAATTCTATATCAAACCGACCAGCTTCAAGCATACGGGATTATTCCCGGAACAAGCGACGAACTGGAGCTGGATGATCGACAAGATCCAAAACGCGGGACGTCCGATCCAGGTGCTGAATCTGTTCGCTTACACGGGCGGCGCTACGGTGGCTTCGGCTTATGCCGGCGCTAGCGTCGTGCATGTCGATGCGGCCAAAGGCATGGTTCAATGGGCAAAAGAAAACATCGAACTCTCAGGCTTGAAAGATCGTCCGGTGCGCTTCATTACGGACGACGTGTTCAAATTCGTGCAGCGCGAACAGCGCCGCGGGAACAAATACGACGCGATCATCATGGATCCTCCTTCCTACGGACGCGGCCCGAACGGCGAGACGTGGAAGCTGGAATCCAGTTTGTATCCGTTCCTTGAATCGTGCATGCAGATCCTGTCCGACGATCCGCTGTTCATGCTGATCAACTCGTACACGACAGGCATCTCCCCGACGGTATTGTCCAACATGTTGGAGATGACGATGAAGCCCCGTTACGGCGGCCAAATCAGCGCAGGCGAAATCGGACTTCCGATCTCCCGCTCGGGTCTGACGCTGCCTTGCGGCATTCTGGGTCGCTGGGAGTCGAAATAATGAATACCCCCGACGAACGATCTTCGGCAGGGCTATCCGGCATTTCGGTCTTGCTGGAAGATAATCACCTGCTCGGCGTCGTCAAACCGGTCAATATCCCGGTACAGGAAGATGCCAGCGGCGATGCGGACATGCTGACCCTGCTTAAAAGCGACCTCAAAATCCGGCACGATAAACCGGGCAATGTGTTCTTGGGCCTGGTGCATCGGCTGGATCGTCCGGTCGGCGGCGCGATGATCTTCGCCAAAACATCGAAAGCGGCTTCCCGCTTGTCGGATTCGGTACGCACCCATTCGATTCGCAAAACGTATGCTGCCGTCACGAACGGTATACCGCGCGAACGCGAAGGGCATTTGGTCCATTATTTGCTCAAAAACGAGCGCACGAATACCGTCACAGCCGTGCGAAAAGGAACGCCGGGCGCCAAAGAGGCGATTTTGGATTATAAGGTCTTAGCCGAAGACGGTAATCGGGCCCTGATGCATGTAGAGCTGCATACGGGACGCTCGCACCAGATTCGCGTGCAAATGAGCAGTATCGGCTGCCCTCTGTATGGCGACCAAAAATATGGCGCGGCATTGACCAAACCCGGCGAGCAGATTGCCCTTTGGTCGGTGCGTCTTCGATTCCCGCATCCGGTAACGAAGGAATCGACGCTGCTGATTTCGCTTCCGCCGGAAACGGCTCCTTGGACACAGTTTTCGGACAATGCGTACAAGCTGCTGCGAAACGAGCTGGAACACGGAGAATGAAGTCAGTGATCAAAGACAAGGGCAAGGCCGAATAACGGCACAAAAAAAGACGTTAGGGGAGAGCTGCTTCGAGCAGTCGAACCGACGTCTTTTTTAACGGAAATAGATTGACCGGAGGATGAAAAAGATAAGCGTAATCGCAGCGCTTGCACCGCTGATGCTCCAGGATACGACATGCTTGCGCGTATACGGAATATATTTGCGTTCCATGTATCCTCTAAATCCCAAAACCAGCGAAAGCGTCAAGAACACAAGAGGATTGGTGCTCATAAAATCGATCTATTAGACGCGAAAGGAACGGTTTCGGTTGCATTTTTCGTGAAAACCGACGAGCCCAAAAATGAGTATGATAAAAAAGACGTTCCTTGCGCTTACGCGCACGAAACGTCTTTTTTGTTGGCGATTGGCGCTTACCTTTTAGACGGTCGAATCCCGTTCGAACGAAGGCAGCAAATCAAGTATCGTATCCGACTTTTCCACGTTAATCAACGCTTTGCCGATATGCTTGCGTTCGGTCAACGGTGCTTTTCCGGCCGGGAACTCAAGTCTCTCCCCGTTGGACAGTACGGCAACAGCCGGCAATGTATCGCTTGTGTTGTATGCCGCCATAATTCGATTGCCGTTCGGCTTCACTCTTTTTCCTTCCTTGAACTCGAAGGTCGCGATGCCTTTGCCTCCGCGACTTTGCGACGGGTATTCCAGCAGCATCGAACGTTTGGCATGACCCAAATCCGTCACGACCAGGACTTCGCCGTCATCGCCTTTCACGAACAATGCAGCCGTGACCTCGTCTCCATCCTTAAGCTGAATACCGCGTACGCCGGCGGATACCCGACCCATCGGCGACACTTCCTGTTCGCCGAAGCGAATACTCATGCCTTGCGCCGTTACCAGAAGCATGTCTCGGCCGCCGTCGCTCAGATTTACCTGAACGACTTCGTCCCCTTCGCCCAGCTTGCAGGCGGCAACGCCTCCGCTGCGCTTGGTCGCGTAATCGCGCAGCGCGGTTCGTTTAACCTGTCCTTTTCGCGTCGTGAAGACCAACGATTGCTCCGACTCTTCAAGTTCTTTGACCGGAATGATCGAGACGATCCGTTCTTCCTTATCGAGCGGAATAATATTGACGATTGCCGTACCGTTATCTTTCCATTTGAACTCCGGAACCTGATGGACCGGAAGCAGATAAAATTGTCCCCGCTGCGTGAACACAAGCAAACGATCCAGCGTGCTTACGTCAAGCAGATGACGAATATAATCGCCTTCCCGCGTCCCGGATGCGTTACGATCGCTGCCCGAACGCGTGAACGAAGCCATGCCCGAACGCTTGATGTAGCCTTCTTGCGACAGCGAGACGATCACGTCTTCCTGCGGAATCATCACTTCCAGATTCAGCTTGATTTCTTCGACTTCGCTCTGAAGATCGGAACGGCGGGCAATACCGAATTTATCGCGGATTTCCGTCAGTTCTTTGCGAATGACGTTATCCAGCTTGCGGCTGCTCGACAGGATGCCTTCCAGCACGTTGATCCGTTTTTCCAGATCCGAATGCTCTTTTTCGAGCTGGGTAATCTCCAGATTGGTCAGACGGTACAATTGGAGAGTCAAAATGGAATCGGCTTGGCGTTCGGTAAAACCGAACATCCATTGCAGATTGTTTTGCGCGTCCTGACGATTTTTCGAAGCGCGGATCGCGGCGACGACATCGTCCAGGATATTCAGCGCTTTGACCAAACCTTCGAGTACGTGCGAACGGTCTTTGGCCTTTTCCAACTCGTGCGAAGTACGCTTGGTAATCACTTCGCGCTGGTGGTTGATATAGGCTTCGAGGATCGCTTTAACGCCTAATTGCTGCGGTGCTTTATTGACGATCGCGACCATGTTGAAGTTATAGCTGACCTGAAGATCGGTTTTTTTGAGCAGGTACGCGAGAATGCCGTTGGCATCCGCGTCTTTTTTCAGCTCAACCACGATCCGCATGCCTTCGCGGCCGCTTTCGTCCCGAACCTCGGCGATGCCTTCTACCTTTTTCTCGAGCCGAATATTTTCCATCGCCGTAACGAGACGGGCTTTGACGACTTGATACGGAATTTCGGTGATGACGATCTGCTGCTTGCCGCCGCGCAAACTTTCGATTTCCGTCCGGGAACGAATCTGAATTTTGCCGCGGCCGGTGGAATACGCTTCGCGAATCCCCGCTTCGCCCATTACCGTGCCGCCCGTCGGGAAGTCGGGTCCTTTGATATACTGCATGATGCCGTCCAGATCGATGCCCGGCGTATCCATGACCGCGATGCAGGCATCGATAACTTCCTGCAAATTATGAGTCGGGATTTCCGTGGCAAAACCGGCCGAAATTCCGCTGACGCCGTTCACTAACAGATTGGGATAACGCGCAGGCAGCACGACCGGTTCTTTTGCCGTGTTATCGAAATTGTCTTTGAACTGGACGGTACGCTTGTCGATATCGCGCAGCATCTCCATCGCGATCGTCGACAAGCGAGCTTCCGTATAACGCATTGCCGCTGCCGGGTCATCGTCGATAGAGCCCCAGTTGCCGTGTCCGTCCACAAGCGTATGCGCCATTTTCCATGGCTGAGCCATACGCACCATGCCCTCGTAGATCGAAGAGTCGCCGTGCGGGTGGTAGTTGCCCATCACGTCTCCGACCGTCTTGGCCGACTTGCGGTAGCCTTTTTCCGGCGTATTGCCCGATTCGTACATCGCGTACAGAATCCGGCGTTGAACAGGCTTCAATCCGTCGCGGACGTCGGGAATCGCACGGTCCTGAATAATATATTTGGAATACCGGCCGAAGCGGTCGCCGACCACTTCTTCGAGAAAAGCCGGTTTGAAAATTTCCTCCGGTACGCTCATCGATTATAAGTCTCCTTCTATCGCTTATTCTTCCACTTCGGTAAAATCCACGTTCTCCACGATCCAGCGCTTGCGCGGGTCGACCTTGTCGCCCATCAATGTGGATACGCGTTTCTCTGCTTTCGCCGCATCTTCCACCTGAACCTGAAGCAAAGTGCGGGTGGTCGGGTCCATCGTCGTTTCCCAGAGTTGATCCGGATTCATTTCGCCGAGGCCTTTATAACGCTGAAGTTCGAAATTTTTGCCGCCTTTGGTCAACTTCTCAAGTTCTTCGTCGCTCCATGCGTACACGACCTCGTTCTTGCGCGAACCTTTACGGGTGATTTTGAACAGCGGCGGCTGGGCAATATACACGCGGCCCTGATCGATCATCGGCTTCATGTATCGGTAGAAGAAAGTCAGCAGCAATACCTGGATATGCGCGCCGTCCGTATCCGCGTCGGTCATGATGACGATTTTGGCAAAATTGCTGTCTTCGATCGCGAATTCGGGACCGATGCCCGCGCCGATTGCCGAGACGATCGCCCGGTATTCTTCGTTTTTCAGGATTTCGGCCAACTTGGCTTTTTCCGGATTCAACGGTTTGCCTTTCAGCGGAAGAATGGCTTGAATTTTGGAATCGCGCCCCTGCTTCGCGGAACCGCCGGCAGAGTCGCCTTCGACGATAAAGAGTTCGGTCTTCGTGAAGTCTTTCGATTGCGCCGGAGTCAGCTTTCCGTTCAGGTTGGAGCTTTCGCTGCGCTTTTTGCCGGTCCGCATCTCGTCGCGCGCTTTGCGCGCCGCTTCCCGCGCGCGCGCGGCCTGAACGGCTTTGCGGGTCAGAATTTGCGCGGCCTGCGGATTCTCTTCCAGGAACTGCGCGGTCTTGTCCGACACGATCGCATCGACCGCGCTGCGGGCCGAAGCGCTGCCGAGCTGGTCTTTGGTCTGGCCGACGAACTCGACATCGCCCATTTTGATACTGATGACGGCCATCATGCCTTCGCGCAGGTCGCCGCCTTCCAGGTTTTTGTCTTTTTCCTTTAGCAAACCTGTTTTACGCGCATATTCGTTCAAAATACGCGTATATGCCGTCTTGAAGCCTGTTTCGTGCGTACCGCCGCCCCGCGTAGGAATGGAGTTAACGAACGAAGCAATCGTTTCCGTATAACCGGCGTTATATTGGAAAGCCACTTCGACTTCGATATCGTCTTTTTCCGCATAAAAACGAACGACGTCATGCAGCACTTCTTTGCCTTCGTTGAGGAACTCGACGAACTGCTTCGCTCCGCCTTCGTAGTAGAACTCTTCTTCCGTTTCCGTACCCTTGCGCTGATCGGTCAATACGATACGCAGGCCGGAGTTCAAGAAAGCCAGCTCCTGCAAGCGTTCAGCTAGCGTATTATAGGTCAGGGAGATCCCGTTCTTGAAGACGCGAATATCCGGCTTGAACGTAACTTTCGTGCCGGTCTGTCTCGTATTTCCCAGCACCTCAAGCCCCGTTGCCGGTTCTCCGACATGCTCTACGCCCTTTTTGTCCACGCGGTATTCGAACCGTTGACGATGAATTTTGCCGTCGCGGTAAATTTCGACTTCCAGCCATTCGGACAACGCGTTCGTTACCGATGCGCCGACGCCGTGCAGGCCTCCGGACTTTTTATATCCTCCGCCGCCGAATTTGCCGCCGGCGTGCAGAACGGTATAAACGACCTGGGGCGTAGGCACGCCGCTTTTGTGCATGCCCGTAGGAATGCCCCGTCCGTTATCGCGTACAGTGACGGAACCGTCCTTGTTCAACGTTACTTCAATCCGGTCGCAATATTTCGCCAAATGCTCGTCGACAGCATTGTCCACGATTTCCCATACCAGATGGTGCAGGCCCGAAGAGCTGGTGCTCCCGATATACATACCCGGCCGTTTGCGAACTGCGACCAAGCCTTCGAGCACCTGTATGTCGTCCGCATCGTATCCTTGAACGGCCTGCGGGGCCGCCGTCTGTTCTGCCGTATCGATCTGTTCGGCCATGATTTCTCCCTCTTTCTCTCTTGCTCGCTCTTTGCCTCCGGATCGTCAGCTTACCGAAATGCAAACAAGTGTTTTCATTTTTCTCTTTTCATTTTAAGTCAAAACGTCCCTTTTCGTAAAGACGATAAACGAAATAAACACGGAAACCGCTCCCCATGCCGCTAAAACAGCTAATGAAAAGCCTAATGTCATGCCGTCGATCGGCGCAGGATTACCCGCCAGATACTCGGTCAGCCCAAGATTTACCATAAACAGATATTTGGCGCTCGTCCAGGCCGAAGCCATATTGGTCAAAATGGAGCCTGAAATCAAAGCGGCCATCATGACGACGATGCTTGCAGCCGTACTCCGCACCAAAACCGATACCATGAACGCCAACAGCGCGACCACGATTCCGACAAACCAAACCAGTCCCGCCTGCATCAACAAATATTGCCACTGAGGCGTCGCTTGCACATAGGTCAGATCGACGTCGGACCCGTTCAATACGAATCCGGTGAAGATCGGAATACTCCAACCGGAATAGCCGAAAAAGACGCCCGAAATCAAATAACAGACCAGATAGGCGCTCACGACGATCAATGAGACGAACATAAGCAGAGCCGTCAATTTGCTTAACAGCACTTTCCAGCGCCGCACCGGCCTTGCAAGCAGCATCTTGATCGTGCCGCCCGTTCGTTCCGAGGAAACCAGGTCGGAAGCGATTGTCAGAATCATCAAAGGAATAAACAAGGCCGCCGAGTTATTGATGAACTCGCGAGTGAATGTCACCCCGCCCGGTTCGTTCGGATTCACGTCGTTATCGAGGTAATACTGCATCTGCTGAATATAGATTTGCCGATAAATTTTCCACTCTTGCGGAACCCGATCGCTGCTCAGCGAGTTCTGGTTATCGATAATGGCTTGCTGCACTTCCAATCGCCAATCCGTACCGTAACTCTCTTGGCGTTCAAGCGATTGTCGCATCTGCGCATAACTGAAGATCGGCACCATAATGGCAAGAATCAAAAGCACGATGTAAAAACGCTTTTTCTTGATGATCTTGACGACTTCGTTTTGTACCATAGCCCAAAACCGTTTCACTCGATGCCCTCCCCTTCGGTCATTTGCAGGAAAAGTCGCTCCAGCGTGGGGGCAACGCGGTGAACGCCTCTTACGGCAATGCCTTCGCGGACCATCACGTCGAGCACTTCGGCTACACGCTCTTCCGGCGTCTCGGTCACGATGCTGCGCTCGTTCAATAAAGCGGCAGCGGCATCTTCCAGTGCTTCCGCTCCGGCCGAATCCACAATAACGATATCTTCATATTCGGCAAGCAAAGTCAAAGCTGCGGCTTTCGGTTCAACGTCCCAAATCACCATTCCTCGGCCTGCACCCATCAACTCGTCGACCGACCCTACCGCAAGCTCTCGGCCACCGCCGATAATCGCGACCCGATCGCAGAGCAGTTGAATCTCGCTCAACAAATGACTGGATACGAAAACCGCGAGTCCCGCCGAAGCCAGTTCGCGGATAAAAGCTCGCATTTCCTTGATTCCTTTGGGATCAAGACCATTGGTAGGCTCGTCGAGAATCAGCACTTTCGGCCGGGCAAGCAGCGCTTGCGCGATCCCCAGACGCTGACGCATTCCGAGCGAATAGGTACGAACCTTCTCATGAATCCGTCCGCCCAGATGAACAAGTTCCGTAACCTCGCGAATGCGTCGTTCGTCAATTCCATCCTGCATGCGGGCAAAATGCATCAGGTTCTCCCAGCCTGTCAGATAAGGATACATTTCCGGATTTTCGACGATGGAGCCTACATGCTTCAGCGCTTCTTCCGGTTGCTTTTGCACATCGAAACCGCAAATTTCAACGCTTCCGGAGGTCGGTTTAATAAGACCGACCAGCATGCGGATCGTCGTCGTCTTGCCTGCGCCGTTCGGACCGAGAAAGCCGAAAATTTCGCCTTCCCGCACGTCGAAGCTGATGCTATGAATGATCGTTTTACGACCGATTCGCTTATTTAAATCCCGTACACGCAGAACGAAACCGTCGTCAGACTGATTCATCTTTCCCCGTCCCTTCCTTGGTTATCGACTTTTTCAAAGGTTCATGCGGTCAACGTACTAATACCTTGTCAACATTAAAGGCAAGGTTACGCTCTCAAACTTATTCCAACCCTTGAACGATTCGCTGCGCAATACGCTCATAGCCGTCCGAGTTCGGATGAAAATGATCGGATGACAAGTAAGCGCCGGGATCTCGTTCAAACAGGTCAAATGTCGGTGTCAGGACCATATTCTTCCCTTTAGCAATACGTGCCGATGCTTGGGCATTCCATTCGGCAATCCCCAGATCGCCTTCATCGCGCAGCGATTCGATATCGCCGAACGGATTATATAAACCCAGATAAATAATGCGTGCCGTCGGATTGATAACCCGAAGTTGATCAAGTGCTTCGCCAAGCCGTTGCGAGGCCGAAGGCAAAGCCGTATCCAACGCGTTGGCATCCGGTGCTTCCGTACTCGTTTGTAAAGCCGCACCGCCTTGAAACAGGTCGTTTGCACCGATCGACAGCAAGATTATATTAGCTTCCTTCAATACATAACGAACGCCGGGTTCATTCAATTCCGTCAGTAACTCCTGCGTAGTCATGCCGTTAATTCCGAGATTATTAAGAAAACGCACTTCGCGATCGCCGCTTTGACCCAACAAAACCGCGGCCCGCCGGGCAAATCCCTGTCCGGTTGCATCTCCTGTTCCCTTGGCAAGCGAGTCGCCGATCGCAACGATCCGGTAACTTCCGTCTTCGGTCGAAGGAGCGCGTTCTGTCAACGGAGCAACCGCAGAAGCATCGGCGTTCGCAAGGTTAGGCCTCGGAAACATCAGCTCTTGCGCTCCGTATCCGAAACCAACAGCCAGCAATAAAGCAGAAAGTGCCGAAAGTACGGCCGTTGTTCGCCATATCCACTTCCACGAATTCATGCTTCTCCTCCTTATATGAAAGACAACAAAAGTTTAAGCTTTCGCGTATGCGCCACGTACCTTACCTTAAGTGTTCGTGAAGCAATTTGCAAACGCGGTTCGAAATTTTTTTAACTTCTGCAAAAAGATACTTGCTAAGCTATTTTAATTTATGATAGGATATTCTTTGTCGCCAGAAATAATCGTTCAATGATGAAGGCGGCCGTTACAAAAAATATGGGACATTAGCTCAATTGGCAGAGCATTCGACTCTTAATCGACAGGTTGTAGGTTCGATTCCTACATGTCCCATTCTTTATATAATGAACGATCGCGAAGAACCCCAACCTCCCAAAAGGTTGGGGTTCTTCGTATTCCAAAATCCAACGTAACTGGAAACGAGAAGACGGAGAGAAAATTCAGTTCAATACGCCTTTGAACTTGGAAAACTTCGACTAAAAATTTCAATCGACTTTTCCAAGTGAGACAGCGAATTGAACGAATTTTTCTCGGAGTCTTCTCGTTTCTCCACCCGCCCCATCAACCAATAAATAACTGAACCCAATATCCATTATAATAGCCGACGCCGATCGAGGTGAAGCTTGGGTTCAAGATGTTGCTTCGATGTCCTTCGCTATTCATCCATCCTTGCATCACGCTCTCGGGCGAACGCTGTCCCATCGCAATATTCTCACCCGCTGTTCGGAACGGTACCTTTTGTAATCTCAAGAGGTTGAAAGGAGAACCGTATGTCGGAGAGGTATGGTCGAAGTATCCTTTCTTCGACATATCCATGGCTTTCAAACGCGAAGCCTTCGCTGTGCCTGCATGGATCGTAAGCGGCTTGAGCCCAGCCTTGCGACGTTCCAAGTTCACCAGATAAACCACTTTGGCGGTAAACTTCGACTTATCGGTTGTCGTTTTTGCATACGCGGCTTCATAAGCGGTTTGGGCATGCGCATTTTCTAGGGGGCCTACCCCGTACACACCGCCCATTACGAACGTAGAGGCCAAAGCAAGCAAACTTATTTTCTTGCAGAAGGCCACTGCAACGCTTGGCTTTGCTTTTCGCTTTTTCATGCTTGATGCGTTCATGCTTGTTCCTCCTCTATTTCCTTGATGACTTTGACTCTTTGCATGGAATTGGAACCTATATCCATTTACCCGTAAAATCAGGCTGGGTAATCCTTAAGGCGATCTAAACAAAAAGGCCCCGCTCGCAAGAGCCGGAACCGAAGGGTAAGGAATTTAAATGTATGTGGTCTGTTAGTCTTACAGCGCTTTGATGAATTTGCAGCCGAACTTCTCAAAACCGGCATGTTGATAGAACTCGTGTGCGCCAATACGATCCTCGCGATTGATTCCGGTCAGGAACAGAAAGCGGCATCCCGATTCTGTAGCCCAGGTTTCCGCTTGCTCGACAAGCAAACGGCCGATTCCGCAGCCGCGGCAATCCTCGTTTACGATCAGCCCGGCAATTTGAACCATCTGCGCTTCCGATCCTCGTGCAGGAATCAAACGCAGCGAGATCATCCCCACCGCTTTGCCGTCTTTTTCTGCCAAATAAGTCTGGAAATTCGGATTGTTTTCGCGCGATTCCAATTGCTCGCGCATGACGCTAGGCGTCGTAGGATACGACAGTTTTCGCATCAATTCCGTCAATGCGGCAGCATCGCTGCAAGAAGCTACGCGAAGGCTCGCTGTTTTTTCCAATACGTTAGTTGTCATCCGAATACTCCTCTTTTAGCAGGCCGGCCGCTTCGCGGGCACGGCTGCGCGCAGTTTCCACATCTTCCGCCGCGCTAAGCGCGACGGCCATTCTGCGACCCGGCTTCGAATCGGGCTTGCCGAATATTCGAACCTGGGTACGCGGGACGCTCAAGGCTTCCGTCAGACCGCCAACTTTGAAATTTTCGCTTGATCGGGTTGCTTTCAGCGTTGCCGAAGCCCCCGGTACCAGCAGTTCGACTCCCGTGATAGGAAGTCCCAGTATCGCTCTCGCGTGCAGCGCGAACTCCGACAGATCCTGCGTAACCATCGTTACCATACCGGTGTCGTGCGGACGCGGCGATACTTCGCTGAAGACAACGCCGTCCTTCGTCAGGAACAATTCAACGCCAAACAGCCCATAACCGCCAAGCTCGTCTGTAATTGCTTTTGCAATCCGCTTGGCTTCTTCAAGCTTACCGTCATCCATCCGGTGCGGCTGCCAGGATTCCACATAGTCGCCGTCCTTCTGGATATGCCCGATCGGCGGACAAAATGACGTTCCGGATACGCTCCGAACCGTCAACAGTGTAATTTCGCTTTCAAAGGGCACGAATGCTTCCACGATGACCCGGGTGTTGTTTTTTGCTCGCGCGCCTTCCAAAGCAAACTGCCAGCACTTCTCGGCATCCTCCGGCGTCTTCAACACGCTCTGTCCTTTGCCCGAAGAGCTCATGAGCGGCTTGATCACGCAAGGCGCGCCGAGTTCGGCCACCGCCGCCTTCAGTTCATCCAAACTGTCCGCAAAACGATAGGCCGCCGTCGGCAGGCCTAACGTCTCCGCGGCCAAGCGACGGATACCCTCGCGGTCCATCGTCAATCTGGCGGCCGTAGCCGTCGGAATCACGCGGAACCCTTCCGTCTCGAGCTTCTCCAACATCGGAGTCGCGATCGCTTCGATCTCCGGTACGATCAGATCCGGCTTTTCCCGCAAGATCAACTTCCGCAATGCGTCCGCGTCCAGCATATCGATCACATGGCTGCGGTGTGCGACCTGCATGGCGGGAGCACCCTCGTAACGATCGACGGCTATGCATTCCACGCCAAGCCGCTGCGCTTCGATGACGACTTCCTTGCCCAGTTCACCGCTTCCGAGAAGCATGATTTTCTTCGCGTCCGCGGATAATGGAGCCCCCCACATCGTTGACCAACTCCTACGCTTTTTGGTTTATCCTTATCTATTTTGTCTGCTGGCAGACTGAATTGCAACCCCGATCGCTCAAATTTTTATGAAAAAATAGCGAAAACCCGCGAAAATTGTCGCAGGTTTTCAAAGAAATATCCTTTTTACAAAAAACGGAATTGAGCTTCGACCAAGCCGTTGTAAATCCCGCCATGTTTAATCAATTCGGCATGCGTGCCTTGTTCCTTGATCTCGCCGTGGTCGAGCACGATGATCTTGTCGGCATGGCGAATCGTGGAGAGACGGTGTGCCACGATGAAGGAGGTTCGGCCTTCAAGCAGCACTTTCAGCGCTTCTTGGATCCTCAATTCCGTCTCCGTATCGATGCTGGCCGTGGCTTCGTCCAGGATCAAGATTCGCGGATCGGCAAGCAGGGCCCGGGCGAACGAAAGCAATTGCCGCTGCCCCATGGAAAGCGCGCTTCCCCGTTCTTCGACTTCCGTATCGTATCCGCCGGGAAGCGCCATAATAAAATCGTGCGCTTTGACGGCCCGCGTGACTTCTTCGATCTCCGCGTCCGTCGCGTCCAAGCGGCCGAAGCGAATATTTTCGCGAATGGTGCCCGAGAAAATGAACGTATCCTGCAGCACGATTCCGATCTGCGCGCGCAGGCTTTCCAGCTTGACGTCCCGCACGTCGTTGCCGTCGAGTTTGACGGAGCCTTCGCTAACGTCGTAAAAGCGGCTGAGCAGATTGATGATCGTCGACTTGCCGGAGCCGGTATGGCCGACGAGCGCGATGGATTGCCCGGCTTTAGCTTCGATATCGATGCCTTTAAGCGCTTGGCGTCCCGGTTCGTACTCGAACACGACTTTTTCCAGATTGACGTCGCCCCGAATTTTCGGCAGCGGCTTCGCTCCCGGCTTGTCGTCGATGCTCGGCTCCTCGTCCAGGAACTCGAAAATACGTTCCGACGAAGCCATCGCCACAAGCAGTTGGTTGTACATTTGGCCCAGACGGTTGATCGGGTCCCAGAAGTTGCCGACATAGTTCGCGAACGTCACGAGCAGGCCGACCGTTACTTCTCCCTGTTGGATCAGATAGGTACCGTACCAGAACAGGATCATCGATCCGAACCCGCCCGTGATCTCGATCATCGGTCCGAAGGCCTGGTTCATCGTCGAAGCGCGGTTCCAGGATTTCCGGCTGTCCGCGTTCATGCCGTTGAAAAATTTCATGTTTTCTTTTTCCTGCGTGTAGGCCTGAGTCACGCGAATGCCCTGGATCGCTTCGTTCAAGTGCGAATTGATCCGAGAGTTTTTGAGGCGGACATCCTGCCAAGCCATGCGGATTTTCTGGCGCAGCTTGGTCGAGATAAAGAACATGATCGGAACGGTAATCATCACGGCCAGTCCCAGCTTCCAGTTGATCAGCAGCAAAATGACCATGATTCCGGCCAATTGAACGCAGTCGATCATCGCGTTGACCGCGCCGTTCGTGAACAAATCCTGCAGCGAGTTGACGTCGTTCGTTACCCGTACCAACACCGAACCCGCCGGGCGCTTGTCGAAGAAATTGAACGAGAGCTTCTGGATATGCTTGAACAGCGAAGAGCGAATATCGTAAATGACCCGCTGCCCGATGATATTCGTGTATCTGATCCGGAATACGTTGGCGACCCATTGTACGAGATACAGTCCGAGTACCGCGGCCGTTACGATGTAGAGCAGCTTTTGGTCGCCGCCTTTGATCGCTCCGTCGATCGCCACGACCCCGGTCAAATACGGAACCGCAAGTTTCGTGACGGTTCCGAGAACCGTCATGATGAGAATCAGCGGCAGCATCTGTTTGGCGTACGGACGCATGTACGAGAACAGCCTGCCGAACTGTTTCCAATTGAACGCCTTGTCGATATCGTCGTCGTCCTTATAGACGAAACGGCTTTGGTTAGGGTCGCTCTGCGCTTTTTTGCCTAGCTTGGGATTGAACTTTTCTCCGTGCGTGCTCACAGGCTTCCCCTCCCTTCTTCGTCTTCCGCCGTTCGAGCGATATGGTCGGCGTATTGAATGTTATAGACTTCCTGATAAGGGCCCGGCTCGGCGATCAATTGTTCGTGACGGCCTCTTTGCACGATATGCCCTTCGTTCAAGACGAGAATTTCGTCGGCATGGCGCAGCGAAGAAATCCGGTGCGCGATGATGAACGTCGTCCGTCCTTTCATCACTTCTTGGAAGCCGGCTTGGATTTCGTGTTCGGTCTCCATATCGACGGCGCTAGTCGCATCGTCCAGGATCAGGATTTTCGGATTTTTGAGCAGCGCGCGCGCGATCGCGATCCGCTGCTTCTGACCGCCGGACAAGCCCATGCCGCGCTCGCCGACCACCGTATCGTAGCCTTCTTTCATTTCCATGATGAAGTCGTGCGCTTTGGCCAATTTGGCCGCGCGGACGATGTCTTCCATCGGAACGTCGTTCATTCCGTATCCGATATTGCCTTTGATCGTCGACGAGAACAAGAAGGTTTCTTGGAATACGGTCGCGATCTGACCCCGCAGATCTTCGACGCGAAGATCCCGGATATCGACGCCGTCGAACTTGATCGATCCTTCCGTGACGTCATAGGCACGCATCAGGAGTTGAATGATCGTCGATTTGCCCGCGCCGGTTCCGCCGAGCAGCCCGATGACTTTGCCCGGAGGCGCATCCAGATTGATATCATGCACCGCGTGCAGCTTGTTGCCGTAAGCGAATCCGACTTTTTCGAACGTCACCTGTCCGCGAACCGTTTCCGGATCGAGGGCCAAAGCGTTTTCTTTGTCGCGGACGTCGATCGGTCTGTCCAGAATCCCAAGTACCCGTTCGCCGGAAGCTTCGGATTGCGTGTAGTTGTTGATATGGAAGCCTAATCCCCACATCGGTCCGATAATGTACCAGATCAGACTGAAGAAAGCGACCAGTTCACCAATCGTCAGCGTTCCGCGAATGACCATCGTGCCGCCGACGCCGAGCAGAAGTACCGCACAGCCGGAAGCCAGAAGTTCCATAACCGGGAAGTAACGGCTCCAAAGCCCGGAAGCATGAAGCTGATTGTCTTTGTAGCGGTCGTTGCGCAGAGAAAATTTGCCCACTTCATGCGGTTCGCGAGCAAAAGCTTTGACCGTGCGGACCCCTGTGACGTTCTCCTGAACGGCCGTGGTCAGGGAGCCGAGCGCAAGACGCATTTCCTGAAAAGCCGGATGAATCCGCGATTCGAAGCGTATGGCCACGAATACCAGCGGCGGAATCGTGATCAGCGTCCACAGCGTCAACTGCCAATTGATCGACAGCATCATCGCGGCGCCGAAGCCGACCATCAGGAACAGATTGAGGATTTGGGCGAACCCGAAGCCGATAAACAAACGGATCGCTTCGAGATCGCCGGTCAGACGGGACATCAGATCGCCGGTTCTGGCCGTGTCGTAATAACGGAACGACAAAAATTGCAGTTTCTCGTAACATGCGTTGCGCAGCCGGTAAGCCAAAAAGTTACCGAGACGCGCGCCGAAGAAACCATGCAAAAACTGCATGATCGCTTTGAGTGTCACGACGCCGACCACGGCCAGCGCAAGCTGCGGCACCAATTCGAAATTGCGCGGTGTAATCACGTCATCGATTAAAATCTGAAGTAGTTTGGGGTACACCAACCCCAAGGCAGTGGCGATTGCCAGAAAAAGAATCGAGACGAACATATACGTCTTCTTCTCCCAGTAATAGTCCTGCAGTCGCCTGAGAACGTTCATGTCTTTCCTCCTCGTTTTCGGGATTGCCGAATTTCTTTCGGTTTCCCAATTTCCGTATACGGTTGCAATGCTTGAGCATAATGCAGTTTATCACCACGCCTTTATCCCGGCAAAGCGAGGAAAAAAGCATATTTCGGCAAGGGAGCGGCTCTGCATGCGACTAGTGTTGTCAGCGCATTCATTCATACGAAATAGTCTCGCATCCTCGCTTATTCGGCAACTTTGACGAATTTCGAAAAATATGGCCTACAAAATTCGAAAACGCTTTAACTTTTTTCGAAAATCAGTCTTTCCGGATAATCAAAAAAACCCGGTACAATCGACTGTTCCATACATTTTTCGGACAAAAAAACTCCAATATTACGACACCGCTCGCCCTTGCTCCATTCAAAAAGACTGCTTCCGTTCAAATGGCAAGCATCATACGCGCTGTCCATTCGAGCAGAAACAGTCTTTCTTCATTTAATCGAACTCACCAAAAACGCTCGTCTGCAAAAACATCTCCCCGGCTCCATAATTTTCCCGGGGATGTGTCATCAACCGCCCAAGCAACGCGTCGGCTCGAGTCTTTGCCAGCCGCGCTTCCGTATTCCCGATAATCCGCAGTACGTTCGTTGGCGGCATCTCCCCAATTGTCCCATCCTTCCGGATGAATATGGCTTCCCATTCGGCAATCGGCAAATACGGTTCGGGCATAGGCACGCCACGGTCGACCCAGATATACGGATGCGGAAGCCACGTCGGAAGCAGCAGTGAGCACGCAGCGGCGAAAGACATAGCCGAAAGACTGATTTTCAGGCGTGGACGCCGCCGTGACGTAACCGAACGAATCCTGATTCGGACGAGCCAGACTATGCAGTTCGCATTGTTCGAAATAAGCGCAAGCCCCGCCGAATACGTAGTCCACGGTTCCTTCGATTCGGCAATTCATGTACAGCTGCCGGTACTGCTCGTGACGCTGGCGGATTTCGATACCTCCAAATACAGAACCTTTCTTCGGAGAAGGGGGAAGCGGGCCCGTGAACAACGTGTCTTGATGGCCTTTGAATATGCAGGAGCGAAAAACAGTCCGATCGCAGTAAGCCGCAACCGCGATCGCTTGTCCGATAGACTCTCCCTGTCCCGCCGTATTCGAGACCGTTATGTTTTCTACCCGCAGATCGCTTCCGCCCAAAAAAAGCGTCGGCGTGGCGAAGGTTCCGATTTCCTTGCCGTCTGTTCCTTTTTCCCGGGCAAAGCGATTCATTTCGATAGTCACTTGGCCTACGCCGATCATCTTCAGGTTGGACCGATAAATTCGAAGCTGCTCGCGATACGTACCCGACAAGATGTACAACGTTTCGGGGATTTGCGGATCGCGACGTTCCAGTTCTTCGACCGCCTCCCCTATCGAAGCGTATTCGCAAAAGGGTTCTGCACCGACCCACAACGGCATTCGAAATCCCTCCTTAGTTAAAAGCTGCCCGAATCCGCGTATTGCACCAAACGTTCGGGTTGCGCGGTATGCACGGAGCGGCAATCGACGACTTCGACCTCTTCCCCGTGTTCGATATGAAAGGCAGGGCCTTCATGCTGCGCGATTCGCACCCGACGAAACGCGATGTCCCGCACATTCCCCAAATAAAATCCTCGGGCGCGCATCGGCTCAAGATCGGCCATCATGGCAGGAAGCCCGGGAATCGCATCCTCCGCCATCGAAATCTCGATATCGTCAAAAGTCACTTCGGAAATCGGCATCTCGGCCAATCCGTACAGAAATCCGGCCGCGGCATGCACCTGGCGAGCCGTAATATGAGCAAAATGAATCCTGCGGAAGATCGGCGTCTCCTTCGTTACCGGATACGGATTCTTGTCCCAGACATACCGGTCCTGACCGCGCGGTCCGCAGAAATAATACAGATTCAGAATGAACGGGCAAATCACGTTTTCCATGACGATATTGCTGACCCTAATGTCTTCGACGATCCCGCCGCGTCCGCGTCTGGACTTGAATCGTATGCCGCGATCCGTTTCCTTGAACACGCAGTTCTGAATGACTACGTTGCGAATGTCTCCGCTCATTTCGCTGCCGAGCACGACGGCGCCGTGTCCATGCAGCATGGTACAATTGACAATGGAGATATTTTCGCAGGGGATCCGCTCTTGCGCGTCTTCCGTGCCCGACTTGATCGCGATACAGTCGTCGCCGACATCGATATGACAGTTCACGATTCGCACGCCGGAACACGACTCGGGATTGATTCCGTCGGTATTCGGCGAATCGGCCGGGTTCAAGATCGACAAGTTGTCGATCGTCACGTCTTGGCAGCGCATCGGATTCACCGTCCAGCTTGGCGAATTCACCAAATGCAAGTCGCGCAGCGTGACCCGGCGGCAGCGATCCAGGCCGATGAGCTTGGGGCGCGGATATCGAAGTTCCTCCGACGCGCCGCGATGTCGATTCCACCATGCTTGTCCGCAGCCGTCCAACGTTCCGCCTCCGGTTACCGAGACGTTTTTCAGATCGGCTCCGTGCAAACAGGAAGCGTATACCTGCCTGTTCGCGCCCTCCCAGCGGGACTCGACAATCGGATACTCTGCGGGATCGGTACTGAATTTCAGCACGGAACCCGCACTGAGTCGAAGCTCGATATGGCTGCGAAGCGAGACGGAACCCGTTAAATAGATTCCCGCCGGCACGAAAACCGTCCCTCCTCCCGCCAACGAAGCGGCATCGATAGCCGCCTGAATGCCGCTCGTCGAAGATTGTTCCGTGTTGGGCAGCGCTCCGTAATCCGTAACGTTATACAGGGCCACGTCAACTCGCTCCTTCCGCTCCAACCGAGGACACTCCAGTCGATGGCGTGGTCTTGTGCACGGCTTGATCGGACCGGGACGCGTATTGATCTGATGATGCGCCGGAATTCATCGGTCTTGGCAGCAGCAGTTCATACTCGACGCAGGCTTGCAAAAATGCGCCCAGCCCTTTCTGGTCATTGGTGACGATCGGCTCGCTGATATAATAAGCAAAGCTGCCGTCGCGTTTGTCCGCGCCGCCGAGTCCCGCAACCTGGCAGTTTTTGTTCAGGTTGATCCAGCCTTCTTTCGTTTCGAGCACGAATTCGTCGATCAGGCCGCGGAAAGCCAGCTCCAACGGCTCCCGCCAGCTATCGTCCAACATGCCGAGACGGATACCTTTTGCCATGGCGTAAGCGATCATGGAAGTGGCCGACGCTTCCCGGTAATTGCCTTTCCGGTCGGCCTGGTCGACGATCTGGTACCAGACGCCGGAATCCGCATCTTGATAACGGCGGAGCGCCGTCAGCGTATCGGTCAAAATCCGCAGCAGCTCCGGAGCGTCGGATCGAGCTGCCGGAAGCAGCTCCAGCGTATCGACGAGCGCCATGACGAACCAGCCGAGCGAACGCCCCCAGAAGTGCGGAGACAAACCCGTTTGCGGATCGCACCACGGCTGAACTTTTTTCTCGTCCCAGGCATGATAGAGCAATCCGGTCTTCGCGTCCCGCGTATGCTTTTCGCATAACAGGAACTGCTTCGTCACGTCATCCAGCCCTTCGCCGCCTGCATATTCCAGCTGATATTGCAGATAGAACGGCGCGCCCATGTACAAGCCGTCCAGCCAGATCTGATAAGGATAAATCTGTTTATGCCAAAAGGCGCCTTCGGACGTGCGGGGATGGCTTGTCAATTGTTCGCGCAGCAGATCCGCCGCCGTCCGGTATTTGGCTTCGCCCGTCTTCTTATGGAGCGCGAACATCAGCTTGCCGTTGTTGATATGGTCGATATTGTACTCGTCTTGGGCATAGCCTCGGATCGTACCGTCCGCCTGCACGAACTCGTCCATCTGTTTTTGCATATAACGGAAGTACCGGTCGTCGCCGGTACGACGCCACAGCGCTTCGAAACCTTTTAACACTACCCCGTAATCGTACGACCATTTGCCTCCGTGCCCGTTGCACGCGTGCAGCAGCGGACTTCGCTCCATGATCGATTCCGCCGTGCGCACGGCGTAACTTTGTTTATTCAAAACGTTATGCTGATCCATAGGTTCCTCCTTTGCTTACGATTGAATTTCTTTGTAAGCGGCTTCATATTCAGCAATGATTGCATCTCCGCCGGATTTTTTCCAACTTTCAACCGCGGCATCGAATCCTGCACGATCAAGTTCGCCCAGAATGTACTTATACGTAGCGTCCGTGATCGTTTTTTGCAGCTCGGAGCCTTGCGTGTTATACGTCTCCGATTCCAGCGAGTAAGCCGGATTCAGTACCGCGTAATCGGCATTGTCCGCAATCAGCTTGTCGGATTCCTTTTTCAGCGGGTCGGCGTCATGGATCTTGAACCCGCTCTCTTTCGGACGGCTGGCCGAGAACGGTTGGACTTCCTGCTGCCACAGATCCGTATCGATGATCGTCGCCGCATCCTGATCGTCCACCGTATAGTGCGTGCCTTCGATGCCGTAGGTCATCAGCGCGTAAACGTCTTCGTCGAGCAGATCGTTCACGAATTTCAGCACTCTTTTCAACTCGGCTTCGTCTTTGACTTCGGATCTCGGGAATGACAGCAAGCCGCCAATGCCGTTGTTCGCTGCCCAGATTGCCCGGTCCGCCTCATTGCCCGTCGACGTGATGTCGTTGACGAGTACCAGCTCCATATCGTCCTGAATGCCTTTCGCCATGTTCAGCAAGTTTTTGCTGTCAAAGATCGCGCCTACGTAGATGCCTGCACGGCCCTGGGCGAACTTTTGCTGTTGGTCGGTTTTGGCGGTAACGGCGAAGTCCTGATTAATATACCCTTTTTGATACAGTTCTTTCATGTAATCCATCGTGTCCGCGTAACCTTGCGTCATGAACTCCGGCGTCATTTTTCCGTCCGCGCTTACTTCCCAAATATTCGGCGTTCCGAAGTAAGAACTGAGCGTCTTGAACGCCCCGTAGGTCAGATCGCTGCGGTCCACGAAGCCTGTCGTATCGTCCTTGCCGTTGCCGTCGGGATCATCTTCCGTGAACGCCCGCGCGACTTCCATCAGTTCTGCGGTCGTATGCGGCGTCTCCAGTCCCAGCTTATCGAGCCAATCTTTGCGGATGGTGATGCCGTTGCGCGCCAGATCCTTTTGGAACGGAACGCCGTACAGCGTACCGCTGATCGAAGCCGAACGGCGCGTATCTTCGGAAATTTTCGCCAGGTTCGGGTAATCGTTCAGATAAGGCTCCACGTCCCAGAACAGACCGGATTTGAGCGAGTTGCGCACGGAAGAGTTATCGAGCATCGTCAGCGTCACGATATCGGCGAGCGAATCGGAGGCCAGCGAAGTATTGATCCGTTCTTCCTTCGACGCGTCCGGGATCCAGGAGAACTGGATATCGGAGTTGGTCTTCTCTTCGATCTTGTTCAAAATGGTCTCGGTCGGCGGGGAAGCGGTGTGCAGGATGTTCAGCCAGCTGATATTCGCTTTCGAATTCTCGTCGTACGGCTCGCCGGAAGCGGCTTGATTGCTGCTTGCTCCGCCGCTGCAGGCACTAAGCAGAAGAATTGTGGTACACAGCAGCAGCGCCCCCGTTTTACGGGCTTTTCTCGCAACTTTTTTCATGTGATTACCCCTTCTTTTTTGGAATAAAATCTTCGCTTGCAGCATGCGCTCAATACACGCCGTCTTCCCCCATCTTTTTGGCGAGCCGGTTGGACAACATGACCAGAACCAATCCGACTACCCCTTTGAACAAACCGACGGTCGTACTGTAGCTGAGCTGACCGTTCTTGAGCCCCGCCGTATAGATGTACGTATCGAAAATTTCCGCCACTTCGCGGTTGAGGGAATTCAGCAGCAGATACATATGCTCGAAGCCCAGATCCAGCGTGCTGCCGATCTTCAGAATAAGCAGGGTGATAATGACCGGACGGATTGCGGGAAGCGTGACGTGCCAGGTCTTGCGCAGGCGTCCGGCTCCGTCCATCTCCGCCGCTTCGTACAACTGCGTGTCGACGACGGTAATCGCGGCCAGGTAGATGATCGTCGACCAGCCGAGTTCTTTCCAGATGATCTGCCCGATGTAGACGGTACGCAGCCACTCCGACGAGGTGAGGAAGCTGATCTTCGGCAGTCCGACTGCCGCAAGCAGCTCGTTCAGCACGCCGCCGTCGACCGTCAGAAATACATAAGTAATGGAAACGATGATGACCCAAGACATGAAGTGCGGGATGTAGATGATCGTTTGAATCGAGTTTTTGAAAAACTTGTGCCGAACTTCGTTGAGCATGAGCGCGAGAATAATCGGTAACGGGAAAAAGAAAACGATGTTCATCGCGAACAGGACCAACGTGTTGCGCAGCAGCATGAAGAAGGTAGGTTCCGTGAACAGGCGGATAAAATGTTTGAATCCTACCCATTCGCTGCCCATGATGCCTCGGTACGGCTGGTAATCCTGGAAGGCGATCACCAGACCTCCCATCGGGAAATACTTGAATACGACGAAATAGAGAAAACCGGGCAGGATCATCAAGTACAGCAGCATGTGCTTGCGAACGCCGAATCCGCGTTTGCGCACGGCTTGACGATCATGCGTCAGCAGGGACGCATCGGACACGTTTACCGGCTTTGCCATCGTTAACCGACCTCACTCTCACTTTGAATTCCGATTGCTTCCCCAGCGTAAGCCCAAAGACCGATTCCGTATATAATCATCAAATGATAACGCTTCCAAAACCCCGTCGTTACGGGTTTTGTTGGCGAGTGAACGGTTCTGATGATTATATTCGAAGCTGATGATTATCCGGCAAACAAAGCATTATACGCCCATCACCTCATGCGCGGATTATATACGGAACGCAAGGCCGCTGGTATCGTGGAGATAGGCATTCAAGTCCATAAGGAGGTTCATATCATGGAGCATTCTTCTTCGCATCGCAAGCAAACTCTCGGCAGCCGGCTGTTCAATATCGTCAACTATACGCTGCTGATCCTGATCGCGCTCATCTGTCTGCTGCCGTTCATTAACGTGATCGCCAGCTCGTTCGCGTCTACCCAGGAGGTCGTATCCAAAAAGTTCATCTTGTTCCCCACTACATTTTCTCTGGATGCTTACCGCTACATCTTGTCCACGCCGACGATCTTCAAAGGACTCGGCGTATCGGTCGGCGTGACGCTGGTCGGAACGATCGTGAGCATGGTGCTGACCGCGCTGATGGCTTACGGATTGTCGCGCAAATACTTAAGAGGCCGCAACTTCATCAACTTCGTCGTCGTGTTCTCCATGCTGTTCAGCGGCGGGATGATTCCTACGTTTCTGGTCGTCAAAGGAACCGGCCTGATCGACTCCTATTGGTCTTTGATTCTTCCGGTTGCCGTCAACGCGTTCAATCTGATCATCATGCGGAACTTCTTCCAAGCGCTGCCTGACGAATTGGAGGAATCCGCGAAGATCGACGGCAGCAACGACTTCGGCATTTTCCTGAAAATCATGCTGCCGCTCGCTCTTCCTTCGATTGCCACGATCTCGCTCTTTTATGCCGTGACCTATTGGAATACCTACATGACGGCGATCTTGTATCTGACGGATTCCGTCAAATGGCCGATCCAGGTGCTGCTGCGTCAGATCGTGATCGTATCGAGCGGCATGCAGGCGGAAGGCACGTCGGTCGACGTCATCCCGCCTGCGCAGACGATCAAGATGGCCGTGATCGTGGTCGCGACCATTCCGATGCTGATCGCTTACCCGTTCGTGCAGAAGCATTTTACCAAAGGCGCGCTGCTGGGAGCGGTCAAAGGCTGATCGGTCACTGCCCATGCCTCGCTTCCATCGGATACGACAAAGCCCCGTTCTTCTGTGGAACCACAGGAGCACGGGGCTTTTCGTGCGTCACATATTTTGTCTGAGCTTGCGGTATACGCCTGGCGTCACTTGTTCTTTTTTTCGGAACGAACGAATAAAGTTTTGCGGGTTATGGTATTGCAGACGCTCGGCGATTTCTTTTACGGTCTGATCGGTCTCGGTCAGCCATTTTTTCGCCATGTCGAGCCGGTACCCCATCAAGTAATCGCTGAAGGTCGTGCCGAATTCCTTTTTGAAAATACTGCTGAGATAATTGGGATTGTAATGCAGCCGCTCTCCGATCATCTCCAGCGACAACTCCCGATCGTACTCTTCGCGCACGATATCGGCGATCGTCTGCGACAAACAGCGGAATTGCTCGTTCGTTTTCTTTTCCATGCTGCGGACCATCGGGAAAATAACCTGCTCGACCAAAATGCGCTCCACCTCTTCGGGATTTCGGATACTGAGCAAACGATGGTACAACGCATGATTGTCGGCGGTCAGCAGCACTTCGATTCCGAGCAGCTGCTCCAGTTGGATCAGATTGTTGACCAGCCGCACGAGCATCACTTCCAGGTTCATCGAATTGCGGCTTTTTTTCATGAATTCGGCCAGCAGCGGATACAGCGCCGCCGATACCTGCCCTTCGTCGCCTATGCGGATTGCGTCGAACAGTTTGGATTCCAAATGCGCCGGATAATGCAGCAGCACCGGACCGGAGACGACCGATTCGATATCTTCGTAAAAAATGATCGACTCCTTGCCCAAATTCAACCGCTGATGCAGCGCCTGCTTGCTCATTTCGCACGCTTCGCGACTTTTGAGCAGATTCGGATAAGCTCGGCTGATCCCTACGCTGACCGACAGCTTGAGATAATCTTTGACCGCGCGTACCATCTGTTTGGCATATTCCAGCATTTGCCGACGGATCTCCTGCTCGCCGTAATCGTCGAACATCAGGATCGTGGCCTGCGTGTCGTCGTTCAAAATGACCGGCAGCATTCGTATCCGAGCGGGAATGATCTCCTCGGCAATCTTGTTGACCGCGAGCAGCAGCACGTCCCGATCCGGCGTATCTCGTTTGCCTACGTTGTCGAGTTGAACCAGCATGGTGACGTATTGTCTGGACCGGCTTCCTTCGTAGCCCAGACGCTTCAAATGATGCTCCAGCTCCCCTGCCGAGATGCGGCTGCGGAACAGATTTAGCACGAACTGCGTCTGAAGCTGCGGCTGTTCGGCTTCCATCAGCGTTTCGAGGCTTTGCTTTTCGCTCAGCAGCCGATTGATCGAAGACAAAATCCAATCGACTTCGTTTTTGCCTCGCGGCGAAGCATGGTCAGGCAGGCTGCTCGTGATCTGGCTGATGGGTTTGGTAAAACGGGCAGCGATCACGTAAGCGACCACGGCGATCAGTAAGATCAAAGCCAGCTCCATGGCGATCAATCCGAATCGGGTCGCTTTTAAAGCGCCGGCGATTTCTCTGGGATCAAGCACGGTGAAATAGGTCCAATTGTTGTAAGCGGAACGCGAATAAATAAAATCGCCTTTCGTTTCATGGCTTGATTTTGCGTCGATCATGCCTTTGGTCTCGCCTTCTCCCGCGACTCGAGTCAAATTCAATCGCTCGGCTTCATTGATCGGCGACTCCGAGTCGGTATCGTACATCAACTCGCCTTGTTTGTTCAAAATAAACACTCTGGCGCCGTCTTCGCTTCGAAGCGTCCGGCCCAACGTATCCAACGATAGATCCGACAGCGCGATCGCGTCTTTGTTCGTGGAAAAAGCGGGCAGCGTGTTAACGAATCGGATTCCGTTCTCCGTTTTGATCCAGAACAAGCCTTTTTCTTGGTTATCGATGTATTGCCGATACAAGCGCTCTTTCTCCGCGGCATCGATATAGGATAGCGTTCCGTTCGAGATCATCCAGTCTCTTTTCAGGCTGATTAACGTATATTCGGCTCCTTCCAAGCCCATCGTGGCAATATAGTTCAGTTGGGAATTCACTTCCCGGTAAGCAACGAAATCGCGTTGGGTGATCGGGTTATCGACAACCTGATCGAAGGAGGTTGTCGTGCTGTATGTATTGAAAGCGTATTCAATTGTGCGTATTTTTTGTTCCAGATTGTTTTTGATTTGGGTAATGGAATTTTGCTTTTCTTCGGCCACGCTGTCGATGACTGATCGGACGGTCTGAAAATACGTATAAATTCCAAAGCTTACTGCCAGGGCGACGCCCAGCAGAAGGATGGGAATGAACGTTTTATAAAACATTCTTCCTTTTTTCATCAAATCCCTCCAGCGTCTATAAGATTCTTCCATATTATAACGTTTAAAAGAGGGAGGGGGAAGGTCTTAATTTGGCGGGGAAGCGCGGGGCGGCTGCGGGAAAAGATAAGACCGTTTGGGGGAGTAGTCAGGGAAGGGCAATGCCTTCTAGGATCGTTTTTGTGGCAAGCTTAAAGTTCGCCTATAATATCAAATACGGATTTCGATCATTTCGAAGAATAGTAACGCGTATGCCTATTCCATTTCGTCTTGCGGGACGAAACGGAGGGCAGCGGAGTTTACGCGGTAGTGGAGACGTTGGTCGCCGGGGCCGTCGTAGAGGAGATATCCGAGTTTGATGCCGGTTAGGCGGCTGACTAGCGCGGTGCGGACGGTGTTGCTGCCGAGAGCAGCTTCGCGTTTGACCAGGCGGCTGCCGGAGGTTTTGGAGAAAGCGGGCCAGCCGTCGCCGGCGTCGTATTTGTCGGCCGCGTCGAACAAGGGGTCGCCGCTTAGGCGGTCGACGTAAGTACCCGGGCGCGTTTCGTTCCAATATGCGTTATCGAAAGCCGTTTCCATATCGCCGCGGATCATGACGTTATATTCGGTTTCGGTCAACTGCTGACGCAACCGTTCGCGGTCGCGGTCGGTATCCCAGTGTTCGTGAATGAACGTATCGCGACCCGAATGTTGACGGTAAAGACGGTAATGGCCGAAGCTGCGTTTATAGTAATCTTGATGTTCTTCTTCGGCAGGGTAAAACGGACCGGCTTCGGTGATTTCGGTGACGATTTTGCTTTTGAAGCGCCCGCTTTTTTGCAGATCTCGCTTGGACGCTTCGGCTTCCTTGCGCTGTTGATCGTTGCTTGTGAAAATCGCGGTTCGGTAGGAAGCGCCGCGATCCTGAAATTGACCGCCGGCGTCCGTCGGATCGATCTGCTGCCAGAACAGCTCCAGTAACCTTTTGTACGGAAAAATCTCCGGTTCGAATACGATTCGTACAGCTTCGGCATGTCCGGTCGTCTCGCTCGCTACTTCGTCGTACGTCGGATTTTCGGTATGTCCGCCGGTGTAGCCGGATACGACCGAGACGATACCCGGCAATTCGTCGAACGGCGAAACCATGCACCAGAAGCAGCCTCCCGCGAAGATTGCCGTGTCGAATCCGGGTTTGGAAGGAAGGCCCGCATACGCGGGATCCTTTTGCCCTTGCTGATCCGTTATGCCCCGTTCTGCTTCGGACTGCATCTTGGATGATCGTTTTGCATGTCCGAACCACCGCTTACGAAGCTTCATTGCGCCCCTTCCTTTCTAAGCCTGTTTGAAAACTTCCTAGCCGAGCACGATGCACTTCGCGTCTTCGCCATGTCCGATCTGACTCGATTTCACAATGGGAATGCTCCGGCCTTGCGTCAATTCAAGCAGTAGATCACGCACGATTCCGAATTCGCCGCGGCTTTCCAATTCGGTGAACGTTCCCAGCAGGAGTCCTGAACAACGCTCCAAGGCCCCGGTCTGGGAGAGTTGGGATAGCAGCGACGAGATTCTTGCGGCTCCGCCGCCCAATGCTTCAAGCAAAAGAACTTTTCCGGTGGCATCCGGCCAATACGGAGTCCCCGCAAGCTTGAGCAGACAGCGCAAATTTCCGCCGATCACATCTCCGTTCAGATCCTCTCCCTGCAAAAATTCAAAATCGAAATTATACAAATCCGGCAATCCTTCAAAGAACGTTCGATAAAAAGCTTCGCGTTGTCGTTCTGCGTAGGCTCCGATCAGGTTCATCGTTCGATAATGGTAAGTCCGAATGCCGCTGCGGGCCGACACTGCGTTCAATACCGTGGACAAGTCGCTCAGGCCGAACAACGGCTTGCCGGAATTCCGAATGGCTTCATAATGAAGCAGCGGCAAAATCTGATTCGCCGCATCTCCGCCGGATATATCGAAAATAGCGGCAATCCGCGGATCGGCGAATAAACGATTCAATTCATCTGCACGTTCGCGCGGCGTACCGCTGAAAGGCCCTGCGGTTCGGATCAACGTGCGCGATTCTTCGACCTGAAGTCCGAAGCTGCGAAATTGTCCGCTCAGCGCTTCGATTCGCGCGCGGTCTTCAGGCGCCAGGCCGTCCGAGCAAGCGATCAATGCGACCCTATCACCGGATTTCAATCGGAACGAGGACATAAAGATTCTCCTTTGCTTAAGGGTATACGCAACCTTAACGACATGCATCTTCGAAGTTTGCATACATGTTCCAAAAAGACTTTGCGGCTGCTTCGATCCTGTTTTCGCTAGGATCACGACCGCCGCGTTTTTTATTTTACACCATTTTTCCGTATTCGGAATAGGCATAACGCGTTTGCTGAACGGACGCGCTCGCAACGGCTTTAGGTTTTTCTATTTCGAATTTTTCATCATATTATTTTTATTTATTCAACCTTATCAGCAAAAATCCCCGATTCGATAATTCGCTGAATCGGGGATCCTATCCACGGGATGGTTTAAGAAACGTGCGCGCGGTCTACCTGTTCCGGGGTAAGCGGACGGCTGTAATAAAATCCTTGCACGTTATAGCATTGAAGCTCTTGCAGCAGCGCGACTTGCTCTTTGGTTTCAACGCCTTCGGCGATGATTTTCAAGCCCAACTGCTTGGCCATCGAAATGATCATTTCGGCGATCGCTTTGCTGTCTTTATCCGTCGTGATTTTGCGGATGAACGAGCGGTCGATCTTGAGGCAGTTGATCGGGAGGCTGTGCAGGTAGCTAAGCGAGCTGTACCCTGTTCCGAAGTCATCCATGGATACCGAAATGCCGGCTTCTTTAAGCTTGTCGAGAATTTCGATGACATGGTCTTCGTTATGCATCATCGCGCTTTCCGTAATCTCCAATTCCAGCAGATGCGGATCGAATTCCGTTTCCTGCAGCGTTTGGAGAATCGATTCATAGATATCCGGCTTCATCAGATGAACCTGGGAAATGTTGACCGCGATCGGCAGCGACGACCGGCCGGCAAGTTCCCAACGCTTCGCCTGCGCGCAGGCAGTACGCAGGACCCATTGTTCGATCGGCACGATCATGCCGCTTTTTTCTGCCAGCGGAATGAAACGGAGCGGCGAAATTTCACCGTGAACAGGGTGGTCCCAACGCAAAAGCGCTTCGTAACCGATGATGCGACTGGTACGGATATCGAATTTCGGTTGATAAAGCAATCGCAGTTGATCGCGGTCGACCGCATATTCGAGTTCTTGTTCCAGCCAGATCTCTTCCTGGCTCGTACGGTCGCTGGCCGCGTCGTAAAAGCGGTACTGCGAGCTGCCGTTCTGTTTGGCCACGTACATGGCGGCGTCCGCGTATTTCGTGAGCAGATCGCTCGACAAGCTGTCTTCCGGATAACGGGCGATTCCGACCGAAGCCGACAATTTGACCGTATGCTTGCCGATTTCGAACGGTTCGTTGAACCGTTCGACGATCTGTCCCGCCCATTTTTCTATTTCGGCACGGCGGCATACGCCGGGCAAAATGACCGTAAATTCGTCTCCGCCCATCCGCGCGAGAAAAGCGCTCGACGGAATGCTATCCTTAATCAGCCGTCCCGCATGCTTGATGACCAAATCGCCGAAAGCATGGCCGAAGAAGTCGTTCACCCGCTTAAAACGATCCAGATCCACGAACAGCAAAGTAAACGGCTCCGGTTTTCCTTCGCCGTAATGGGCATACCGCTCCAACGTATTTTCGTAGGAACGCCGATTGGCCAAACCCGTCAGTTCGTCGTGATAAGCCAAGTGACGGATCGTTTCCTGATCGCGTTTGCGTTTGGTGATGTTTTTGGCCATGCTGTAAGCGCCCACGACATGCCGTTCCACGACGATCGGCAGCGAAGTCAGCGCGTACGACTGCATATTGCCGTCCGGCCCTCTCACGTCGATCTCGGCCGTGCCGTGTCGTCCGCCAAGTACCGTTTTCATATGCTCGGCCACGATCCGCCGCTGCTCGCCCGAAAACAAATCGCTGAACTTGGAACCGACGACTTTTTTGCCCAACTTTTTCGCGACGGCTTCCGCTTGTTCATTCATGCCCATCACGACCCCTTGTTGATCGAATTCCAAGACGCCGTCGGGGTTATGCTCGTATAAGGAGATGTAATGTTGCTGCCTTTCGAGGATTCTTCGCGTTTGCAGCTTTTCCCTTACTCGCAGGAAATCGTCCGGGATGGCGACGAGGCAGCATACGATCGCCAACATAATGAGGTATGGGAGCAAAAAAGCCCGATTTTCTCCGATTTCGCCCAATTGGTTATACACATCCAAAGGCAGCACGGATAACACGCTCAAGATAGGGGCTCCGAACAGCGCGATGCCGCATAATACGATACCCGGCAGCGTCCAGCGCGAGTTCAGTCCGAGTTCGCGGTTCCGGTTGGATAACGCCAGCAGCCGGATCACGGCGAAGCCCACGCATAAGGTAAGCCCTACCGTCAGGGCCACAAGATCCGGATTCCATACCGCGAAATCGCGGAACAAAATCACGACGTTAACGTAATCGAAAATCAAGATCGTCAAGGATACGATCAATCCGGTCAAAAAGAAACGGCCCGAACCGCTCGGAGGCTTAACCGCGTAGCGCATGGCCAACGCGGTGGCCGCCAAACAGCCTAAGATGGTAAAAATAAAATGAATCGCGTAGTATTGCTTGTTGACCGGAAGCGTCAGCGAAAGCGGAGCGATGATATGATCGATGCTGAAAGCGGCCGTAGCCAGCAAAATGACAATGCTTTGTCGTCGTCTGACCCGCCCCGTGCGCAGCTCCGAACTTTTCCATGCCGCTCCATAAACAATTAACATACATGCCGCAATCGAGCCCATTAACGCAATCGCTAAATATACCCCGTTTAGTGATAGGATTTTCAAGATGTCATTCATGATATTCTCTCCCGCCTGCTTAACTTAGGGACCCGATCGTGCCAACTGCATCCATATGACTAACGACAATGAGTCTTTTATCTTATGAGTTACCCAGCAACTTGAGACTCGAAACCTTATTCGGATACAAAAAAAGGCAGGCAAGTGACATAAAATGTATGACATTGCCTGCTAAATATTTATTTGGAAACTACCTTGCTTAAAGCCGGGACTTTCGAACGTCTTATACGCTTGCCGCAGTTTCCGATTCCAGTATTTTTTCAAGACGATCTTCGATCCGTTTCCAGGAATCGGTATCGGATTTACCCGACAACGATAATCTAAGTCCTTCGGCCGCTTCTTCCGCCTGCCGCAGAACGGCCTGCGCGAGCTCCTTCTGCTTTTCGGCCAACTGCCTGCCGTAGAAGGATTCGAATTCGGGCAATCTGGCTTCGGTGATCTGCTGCATGGTTTCGCGGAAAGTCGCCAAAGCGGCTTCGCGAACGACATCGCGTCCGCGCTGTTCGAAGAAAGCTTTGGGATTTTTGAACAAAGGCCAGAGCGCTCCCCAGTTTAATGCTCCGCCGAGCTTCACTTCGGAAATTTCCGGCGTTTGCCATTCTCCGCCGTCTCCTTGCTCCGGCAGGTCGAACGGAGCTCCCAACGCGGACAGCCTTTCCAAGACGTCCTTCGCTCCTTCTTTCAGCATGCGTTGGCCTGCCCGCTCGACCCGAAGGCCGGTGGCGAGCAGTTCGTTTTCCGCTTCGCGCGCCACCATGCGCGACAACTCCCGGCCGCAAGCCAGGAAAGCCGCTTTGAGATCGCCGCTTCCCGAATGAAGGATGGCCGGGTTGAAGCTTTCGGCGAACCAAGCGTTGAAACGGAACTCGATCCGCTGCCGAACATGGAACAGCAGCTCCCGGATCTCGCGCGACAGCTCGGGAAGCTTATCGGCCGCTCCGCCCGTGCCGATGATCGTTTTCGCTTCGGCAAGCGAAAGCTCGAGCCGCTCCGCCCGGGCTTGCTTCTCTTGCTCGCCTTGCGTTGCTTCTTCGATCCAGCCGGCGATCCGTTCGCGTGCCGCTTCGATCTCGCGGTCGGCGGCGGCCGCGGCGAGTCCCGCCAATTCTTCGGCGGCGAAATGCATCAGTTCCCGTTCGAAATCCATGAATCGATCGATCCCTTCGACATCTGGGAATTCAACGGAACGATCTTGCGCGGCGTTGTTTTTTCGCGGCGCGGACTTTTTGCGATCAAGCGCGTTCAAACTGGACACCGGGTAAATCCTCGGTTTTAAAATGCCCTCCGCGCGCAGCCGCTCTTCCAAGTGCGCGGTTACTCCCGCGCATTCTTCTTCGGAATCGGCAAGATCGGCGGCATTGACGATGAAAAACGTCTTGTCGACGCTATCGCTGCCTTTGACCCGGCCGAGCTGGGCCAGAAACTGACGATCGGCGCGCGAAAACGCATGGTTGTAATACGTCACGAATACGAGCGCGTCGGCATTTTTCATGTAGTCGAACGTAACTCCCGTATGACGGGCATGCACCGAATCCGCTCCGGGGGTGTCCACCAGGACGATGCCTTGGCGGGTCCACTCCGAATCGATGTATACGTCGATCCGTTTGACGAAGCAGGCCCGGCTTTCATCGGCGGCATATCGGCGGAATTCCGCGGATTCCGTAAGCAGTTCGGTCCCGAGCAAAGGCTCGGCAAGATCGTATCCCGCATCTGCGGCACGCAGGAAGCTGTAATGCGCGCGTCCGGACGGATGGATACGATCAGGCGTCAACGCCCGGACCTCGGCGCGCCAACGGCCAAGCGCGGGATCTCGAAGTCCCAACAATTCGCACGCGTCCGCCAGGTCTCCGGCCACTTCCTCGGCGGTCTTCATGACGATGAGCGCCCTGCCGTGATCCTCGGCGCGTTCAGGTGCCATAATGCGGCTGATGGCCGCGGTCGTCGGATGCGGCGACACCGGCAAATAAGAATCCCCGAGCAGCGCGTTCGCGAAAGAAGATTTTCCGGCGCTGAAAGCGCCGAACAATGCCAGAGTGAAACGCCCTTCCCTCAGCGACGCTTCCCGTTCGCGCATGGCACGCAAAGCGGAACCGAATGCCGGCAGCGGTTCAAGCAATTCTGCGGCCTCGTTCAAACGCTCGGCCGACGCTTGCAAAATGCCGAGTCGTCCCGAAGCGGCGGATTCTTCCCCGCCTTCGGTCCCAAAAACGGAAGAAAACACTTCCTCGTCGCCTGAATCGTCTGCAGCTTCCGCTTCCCCGGCCGCCGAGCCGATCATCGCGAAAAAGGAATCGTCTGCGGTCGTCGCTTCGGTGCTCCGGCGCTTCGAATGCCGCTTGGCGCCAAGCAGTTCGTCCAACGCAGCCAGCCGAGCGGGCGAACGTTCATCGATGGCGCCGATCATACCGATCAGCTCCGCTTCGCGAACATCAAGCGCTTCACGCACTTCCCGGCGGCGGCGTGCTTTATCCGCGAATAAGGAAGCTTCCGCGATCTCCCGTTCGAGTAACGCCAACTTTTCCGCGTCCTGCGGTCCGCGGCTGTCCAAGAGGCGATCGGCAAACTCCAACGACGCCCTGCGGAATCGACCGAGCGCATCGGCACGCAAATCACCGGTAAAGTTCATCACGTATTCGGGCGACAACCGGGCATCGGACTTGAGAAGCCCGGTTATCCAGCCGTCCTCGACGCGCGGCAGCGCCTGCTCGAGCTGCGCCTCCCGATCGGCATCCCAGACGCCGATCTCGCGCCCGAACGCCCGCAGACGTTCCCGGACGTGAACATCGAGGCCTGCTTCCACGCGTTCCGAGAAATCGGACGCTGCGGTCTGAAGCCGATCTTCCCGTTCTTTTTCCGTCCGTTTTTTCGAACCGAAAAGTCCGCCGGCCCGGAAACCGGGCGCTGCGGATTCCAGATACGACTGGACAAGATCACGCAGCGAAGCGGGCATGATTGGCGCATTATCGAGAATTCGCCCGATATCCGCCATCAGCCGGTCGCGAAGCACGGTTCCCGCATCAAGCAGTTCGCTTCGTACCGACTGAAGCGCTTGCAAATTCGCTTCCGCGATACCTTCGTTTTCTGCTTCCTCCTCGGTCAGCGAAGCTGCTTCTTCCGGCCTAATATCCCGTTCGCGAGTCAGATGCCGTTCGATCAAATCACGGGCAGCCAAACGAATGCCGCGCCCCAGCAGTTCCTCCCGTTCTTCGAGCAGGCGCTCGATTAGCGTTACAAGACGCTGCCAATCGCTCAATGGATGATCGGGGTGCTTAACCGACAAGTATAGGATTCCGGCAGCGTTAATCTGCCAGTCTGCAAAGGTACGCTCAACCGTTTCCTGGTAATGCGTAAACGGCAGCTCTCCTTCCCGATGCTTATCGACTTGGTTCACGATCAAAACGAGCGGCTTGCCCAGATCGGACAGACTTTTGGCAAACGCCAAATTGGTTTCCGATTGAACATGGTTATAATCCATCACATAGAATACGACATCCGCCAAATGCAGCGCGGCATCGGTTGCGGAAGCATGGGCCGCATCGGTAGAATCGACGCCCGGCGTATCCAGAAAAGCTCCGCCGTGGTGCAGCAGCGGAATATCTCCCCAAATTTCAACCGTGGCATAAGCTTCCCCGTCTTTGCAGTAAAGGGCTAACGCTTCTTCCATCTCTTCGGGCGCCAATACAAGCTTCTTCGGTTCCCCGGGCAGGTCCGAATCGATTCCCGGCCTATCGGCTGTTTCCGCAGTCGGATGCAAGGTGATCTCCGCACGACGTTCTCCGCTTCGGATAATCGCTGCATTTGCCGTCGTCGGAAGCGGACCGGACGGCAGTAAAGGTCCTCCGCATAAGGCATTGATCAGACTTGATTTTCCGGCCGAGAAATGTCCGAGAAAAGCAAGCGTCAGCTCTTTTTGATTCCATTTGTGTTCAAGCTGGCCGATCTTGGCTGCTATTTCAGGATCTTCATATGAAATTAGAGCGGCACGCAGCCGCTCTAATTTCTTGTGCAGATCCCTGGAATTCATTGTCATGTCCACCATATGCTCCTCCAGGTTCAGCGCCGTTTCAACGTTCGCAAGCGAAACTTAAACGGACGGGATGAAAATTTCGAAAATTTTTCCGTGCTGCAAAATCGTGATGTTGCGTTTTTTGTCGCGCATAACCACGACTTCCGGCTTTACCCGCATCTGTTCGATGTATTCTTCCGGAATCTCGGTCACGAGTCCGACCGTTACGCCTTCGATTTCCGTGTCTTCGTTCTCCGGAATATCGCTGACGAGTATTTGCTCGAAGATATCCGAAAATTTCTCGAACTCATTGGTATATACCGTCACGCATTTCATGTTTTCCATCATGTTTTCCATCCTGTCCATCCTCTTTTTGTGTAGTTTTGGTTCTTAAACCGATTTTCGCGTTCTGCGTACCGTTGATGTTTTCATGCGTCTTTTGCCTTCTTTGCATACATCAAGCAGCGGACAAACCTGGCAGTTCGGCGATTGCGCCTTGCAATGATAGCGACCGAAGAAAATAAGACGATGATGCGTAAGGGTCCATTCCTCTCTAGGCACCTTTTTCATCAACTTCTTCTCGACTTCAAGCACGGAATCGTCTTCCGCCGCAAGGCCGAGCCGCTTCGATACGCGCTCGACGTGGGTATCCACCGCAATGGCCGGCATATCGAAAGCGTTCGATACGACGACGTTGGCTGTTTTCCGCCCCACGCCGGGAAGTTTGACCAGCTCGTCGTGGACGCTCGGAACCTCGCCTCCATACTGCTCGATCAACAAATGGCAAAGATTTTGAATATGCTTGGCTTTGTTCCGATACAGTCCGATCCGACGAATATCCTGCTCCAGCTCTTCGCGCGGCACGGCGATGTAATCGGCCGGCGCATGATATTTCCGGAACAGGTCTTTTGTCACTTTGTTAACCGTAACATCCGTACACTGAGCTGACAACAGTACCGCGATCGTCAATTCAAACGCGTTGCCGTAATCCAGCTCGCAACGGGCGTCCGGATACATGCCAGCAATCGTGTCCAGAATATGTCTGACCTTCGCGTTTGTCATGGCTCAATCCTTCTCCCGCGTCGCGATGCACGAAACTTGACCGCAGAAACCCGATCTCAAAGACAAACCGGCCGGTGCGAACGATAAGGTTCGCACCGAGCCGGCCTGACCGTACCCGGCGGCAGCCGGACGGAAATCTATTGCTTCACGAGCTCGTACACGACGTTGTTATTCAGATACAATACGATTTTATCATCTCCGGCGAGCGATTGCACGCTGATATTCGTCGTTCCCTGGTGAATCCAGGCATCCGGAGCCAATTTGAAGGTATTTGCTTCTGATGATCCGGGTGTAATCTTCACGAACACCGTCTGCGTCAAGGCATCGTATTTCCAGAAACTTTTGCTGACGGCTTGGAAGATCGCGAACGACGTGCTGCCGTCCGGTTGAACGATTGCCTGTACGTGCTGGCCGGACGCGAGCGCCCCCAGAGCCGATATAAGCGTTCCGTTTTGAACGACATTCAAAGGTCCTGCCGCGGCCGAATAAGTCCGGGTCGCTCCCGCAGAGGTCTGCAGCGTCACGGTACGGGAGGCCGTATCCACGTTTTGTACCGAACCGATAACGGTATCCGACACCTTTACTTTCGCCACTTCCGATCCGTTGAAAGTGACGTCAACCAGACTCCCCGGGTTCAAGCCCGCATAACCGATCTGCGTACCTTGCGTATTCTGAATCAGTTTGTCGTCTGCATACAGACTTGTTGCAATGCCGCCTTGTTCGACATTTAAACGACTGCTTCCCGGGGTCGTCGAAGCGACACGGAATTGCTTGGTAGTCTGAACAGCCACGGATTGCAATACGATTCGATCGGCGTAAAGGGAAGCCACGACTCGATCGCCCGTTTTGATGTTCGACATGGTCGCATAATTAACTCCGTACACCTGGACGACAGTACCCACTGCACCGTAAGGAAGTTTAACCGTTGTACCGTCGTCAAGTTTTAACGTAAGCGACATGGCTGACGCATTAACCTGTTCAACTGTCCCCTCGTATTTATATACAATCTCCATCGATAATAATCGGCTGTTCACGGCTGTCAAGTTCAAACCGCGTCCTTTGATCAACAACGGCTCAATTCCTTTGAGCGTAGGCGTAGACGAGTTATAAGTCAGTTTGGTTGCGGCATCGAGCGTAAAAGCATAAGGCTTCCCGGCGGAATCAATGACTGCCAATACTCCCGTTGCAGAATCGTAAGAGCTGACGGTCGCCGCCGTAAGTTGAGTGGCTTCACGATCCTGCACGACGATTTGCGTAACTTCGCCGGCGCCGTTCAAGGTTAACGCTACGCGATCTCCCTGAGCCTTGTCGGCGATGAGGTCCGCAAGCGAAGCTGTTTTTCCGTCAATCATCACCGTCGCTTTATCCGCAACCAATTTGACTTCCAATGCTCCCGTATCGGTTTTGTAGGTCAAAGTCGACCCGTCAGCCGATTTTTGATACAACGACGCCGTCACCGTACGCTCCACGCTTTCCGTGACTTCGATCGTACGAATCACGTTGTTTTCGATCGTATACCCGACTTTACTGCCTGCTTTAAGATCGGCCGCGTTCAAAATTTCATTTTGATAGCGAATAATCGTTGCGGAATCCAGCTTATACTGTTCCGAGATCCCTGTCGAAGCGTTAAAAGTTACCATGCCGGAAGCGGTATCGATAGCGGTGATTGTACCCGTATCCTTTTTGCTCACATTGCCGGAAGTCACTTGGACGGTGAGAATTTTGCCTGCGCCGGAATAAGTTTCGCGCAGAATAGAAATGCGGCTGCCTGCGCTGATGCTTTTCGGATCGATTTTATTGCCGTTTTGGTCGAGGAAAACGGTCTCCGCACCATATTCGTATTTCGGGTAATCGCTCTCCGTTCTCAGGAACAACGTATTGGTGCCCGTTACCCGGTCAAACTCGCCCGTGATCGTCTCGACCTGGGCTTTCCCGTCGACGATTTCCACGTAAGCGGCTTGTCCGCCTGTGCCTGCGGCCATGATTTTGGTATACAGCTGCACGGACGAGGCAGGTACCTTCGCGTCGGAGTCGGCAGTAAAATAAGCCGTGCCTGCGCCGAGCGCGTACGTCGCTGTCGTTCCGTTGGCATAAAGCGTCAGGGAGTTGGCCGTTAACCCGGTTACGATCCCTGTCGTCATTCCCGCATATGTAGGCGTGATGTAACTTTCCGCACGGCTGAAGAATGTCGCCATCTGAGCGCGGGTCACCGAACCGGCCGGATTGAACTTATTGTTCTCCACGCCTTGAGCGATGCCGAGCTTAACGGCCGTGCTGACATAGCCCACGCTTTCTTTGGCAATATCCCCGTTGTCCGCAAATGCCGTAGCTTCGGTCGAAGCCAACGCTTCGGACTCTTTGCCGATCGCGCGCACGAGAATTTTGGTTACCCATTCTCGGCTGGCGGCTTGGGAGCCCCAGGCTTTGCCGTCGATATCTTTTTCTTCCGCGGACTTGATCAGACCTTTGTCCAAAGCAAGATCCACGTAAGGCTTGAAGTAGTTGCTCACCGTCAGTCCTTCAGGCAGCACGGCTGCTTCGACGGTTCCCAGCTCGCCTTCTGCTCCGGCAAAACGAATCGCCATCGTAATCCCTTCTTGGCGCGTAATGTTATCGGCTGGCTTGAACTGGCCGTTTTGCCCGAGAACGATCCCCTGTGCCGCCAACTTGTAGATATGCTTTTCCGCCCAGTAGCCGGATTTCACGTCGCTAAAACCTGCTGCGGCCGTTGTCGCTGCCGCGGCCGGCGCCGTCGTTTCGGCCGCCAATGCGAACGAACCCCCGCTCGCTCCCATCATCACGGCCAAAACGGCCGGAACCACCTTTTTCATTTTGAATGTTCCGTTAGTGTATTTAAACTGCCGCATGTCTTTTATCCCCTTTCCTTTCTTCCAAGCGATTAAGCTTTAAACAAAACATTCGCCGCCGGCGCTCTTATTCCTGCCGGCGGCGAATGTATGAAATAATCGTAACTTTTCGGTTTCTAAGCGTCGATCCGTCTACAGTCCCAGATACTCGAGCAATCCTTTGGCGATCGCTTCGGCTACTTTTTGTTGGAAAGCTTCGTTTTTCAGCTGCGCCGCGTCTCCTGCATGGCTCACGAAGCCGATTTCCAGCAGCGCTGCCGGCATGTTCGTTTCGCGAATGACATGGAAGTTGCCGTATTGAACCTTGCGATCCTTGAAGCCCGTAGCTTGAAGAATATACTTGTGCAGGGTCGTTGCCAGGGATTTGCTGCTTTCGCGTTGATAATACGTTTCCGTTCCCGTGGCGGCCGACGAACCGCTGTTGTTGTGAATGGAGATGAACACGTCCGCGTTGACGTTCTTCGCTACGCGTACCCGCTCTTTCAACTCCAGGAATGTATCGTCGCTGCGAGTCATGACGATATCGACGTTGGCGTTCTTTTTCAAAATAGCTTCGACCTTGAGCGCGATGCCCAGATTGATGTCTTTTTCCCGAATGCTGTTGCCGACCGCTCCGGGGTCATGAGCGCCGTGTCCCGCATCGATGACGATGACTTTCTTGCCGTTGCCGCCCACGTTCGTGTTCGGCGCCGTCACTTTGTCCAATGCCACGAATACGGAAGTTCCTTCTTTGGAAAGTTTATACGTATTGGCGCTTTTCAGGTCGATCACGACTTGGACGGTGTTCGGGTTGCTCTTGGGAATGAAATAACGAATCTGCGAAACGTTATCCGCATTGTCCGCCGAGATCGTCCCTACGTCGCCTACGCTCATGCCGCTTCCGATCGCCGGACCGAAGCCCGTATTCGACAACTCCAGCAAAATGCGGTTCGGGCCGGCGAGCACGGAGTCCTTCACCGTTACGCTCTTATCCGCGGTTATCATCAGGCGATTGTCGCTGAAGCTGATGGCTTGAAGCAACGCCATGTTACCGACCGGCGTCGTCACCGGAGTCAGCGTTCCGCTATCGGACGCGCCCGGCGTCGTGGCTCCGACCGATCCTCCCGCCGGATTGCCGGAAGTGAACAGGGAGACCTTTTGCGCCGCGTTGTCCCATTTGACTTGAAGTCCCATTTGCGCGCTTACGAAGCGCAGCGGCACGTAAGTCGTTTGCTTTTGCGCCATGGCCGGCTGGGTCAGGGAAACGAGCGCCCCGTTTACCGAAGCCATGCCCTGGTTAATGGTGAGTACGACGGTATCTGCACCGCTGCCGATGGTGACCTGCTGAGCTGACTGGTTCCATTCGACCTTATAACCCAGTTCTTCGGAAACGACCCGGATCGGAACCATCGTGGTCTGATTGACCGTGAGCACGTCCGCGTTGGCAAGCTCCCGATTATCCAGCACGATTTTGGTTCCGGACGAAGCCGCTTGTCCCGTATGCGGGAGCAAGAACATCAGCATCAGGACTGCCATGACTGTTGTTAACACGTACTTTTTCATTCATCCACCTCTAAATTCTTCGCTTTTTTTCGTCGGACTTGGGTCCTACTCGGGCTTGCTCCCAAACGCCTTTCGAACCATTCCGAACTATTGACATCCCAACAGTTGTTTACGTTAGCTTAGACGCGGACTTTTTTCGAAAGTTGCGGCATTTATTGCATTTTTGTCATCAATCCCATCACAACCGGGACTGTCGACGCTTCCTCGCTCCATGAGAAGCGGATTCTTCGGACCTAACAAATTCCCATTCTTTTTATCGGCATCTCCGGTATGCAAAACGTAGAGTTTGAAAAAAAAACCTGACAGATTTTTTTATCCGGTCTTATCCGCGTAGAACTTCCTGCTCGATCTCCGATTTTTCTTCAAGGACTTGCGTCGGAATGAAATCTGCAAAGCGCTCATAAAGCTCCCGAAAAACCTCGCCCAGATTCTCCGCATACTCAATATCAAAATACCCTCGCATTGCCCTTGCATCCAGCATGAACTGCCGCTTGGTGGCCGGAACCGTCAACCGATCCCGCAGCTTGCCCACTCGTAAAAATTCCAGCTGCATCAGCGCTTCAGGAGGCTTCGGGTCGTCTTTTCCGTAAGGCTTGACCAACACTACATACCGTTGCTTATTGTACTCGAACAGAAAGGAGTCGACCGAACGCTTTTTTTTCTTCATATCCTTTTTCAACTTTTCCAAATTACCGAATAACGACGAACCCATCACTTCCTCCTCTATCCAATCCCCGTTGAAATCTTCACTTATTATAAAACGAAGTGCCGCATTGTTCCAACCCTCCGTTATCCATAAAACTAACGCAAAGCAAAAAAAGCACCGCTCCCTGTCGGGAAGGCGGCGCCTGGGAAATTCAACTTAAAACCATGAACGCTTAAGCGTATGCCCGTTCAGCGCGTTTCGCTTCGTATGCGGAAATCTCATCCTCATGTTGAAGCGTCAGACCGATGTCATCGAGCCCTTGCAGCAGGAACTGGCGGCGGTGCTCATCCAGATCGAATTCGATTCTCAGTCCATGGTCATCCGTCAACACTTTATTGTCCAGATCCACATTCAGGCGGTAGCCTTCATGCTCGGCTGTACGAGCGAACAGATCCTGGACCTGTTCTTCGGACAGTACGATCGGCAGAATGCCGTTTTTGAAGCAGTTGTTGTAGAAAATGTCGGCGAAAGACGGTGCGATCACGCAGCGGAATCCGTAGTCCATAATCGCCCAAGGCGCATGCTCGCGGGACGAACCGCAGCCGAAGTTGGCGCGGGAGATCAACACTTCCGCTCCCGTATAACGCGGCTTGTTCATCTCGAACGAAGGATTCACTTCGCCTGCTTCGTTGAAGCGCCATTCGAAGAAGAGGAACTGGCCGAAGCCGGTCCGTTCGATGCGCTTCAGAAACTGCTTGGGAATGATGGCGTCCGTATCGACGTTAACCCGGTCTACCGGGGCAACGAGTCCGTTTAATTGTTTGAATGCTTCCATGTAAAGTCCCTTCTTTCCGGAGATTGGTCGATGATCAGCTAACGACTTCGGTCTTGAACTGCCAGTCGCGTACGTCCGTGAAACGGCCTTCGATCGCGGCAGCCGCGGCCATTGCCGGCGACACCAGATGCGTACGTCCTCCGCGGCCTTGACGGCCTTCGAAGTTGCGGTTCGATGTCGATGCGCAGCGCTGTCCCGGTTGAAGCACGTCGGGATTCATCGCCAGGCACATGCTGCATCCCGCTTCGCGCCATTCGAAGCCCGCTTCGCGGAAGACGACGTCCAGTCCTTCCTTCTCCGCTTGCAGCTTGACGCGTCCCGAACCCGGAACGACGATCGCGGTAACGTTCTGCGATACTTGGTAACCTTTCGCGATTTCGGCGGCGGCGCGCAGATCCTCGATCCGTCCATTCGTGCAGGAACCGATAAATACATAGTCCACCGGAATGTCGGACATTTTCGTGCCCGGAGCCAGATCCATATACTCCAAAGCTTTCTCTGCAGCACGACGTTCGTTCTCCGTTGCGAAATCAGCCGGATTAGGGACGACCGAGTCGATATCCGTACCCATGCCCGGGCTCGTTCCCCAGGTAACTTGAGGGATCAGGGAATCGACGTCGAAGTCGACAACGCGGTCATAAGTCGCGCCTTCGTCCGTTACGAGATTTTTCCAATCCGCGACGGCCGCCTCGAACGCTTCGCCTTGCGGCGCGTATTCGCGGCCTTGGATATAGTTGAATGTCGTCTCGTCCGGCGCGATCAGACCTGCTCTCGCTCCGCCTTCGATCGACATGTTGCAAACCGTCATACGCTCTTCCATGGTCAGATCGCGGATCGATTCGCCCGTGTACTCCAGAACATATCCTGTAGCGAAGTCCGTGCCGTATTTCGCGATAACGCCCAAGATCATGTCTTTCGCCGTTACGCCCGGTTTACGCTTGCCGATGAAACGAACTTCCATCGTCTTCGACTTTCCTTGCTGCAAGCATTGAGTGGCCAGAACGTGCTCCACTTCGCTCGTGCCGATCCCGAACGACAACGCGCCGAATGCGCCGTGCGTGGACGTATGGCTATCGCCGCAAACAATCGTTTTGCCCGGATGCGTCAGTCCCAGCTCCGGTCCCATGACGTGAACGACGCCTTGATCGATCGTATCGAGGTCAAACAGCTTGACGCCGAAGTCTTTGCAGTTTTGGCTAAGCGTATCGATCTGCTGCTTGGAAATCGGGTCTTTGATGTTAAAACGATCCGTAGTCGGTACGTTGTGGTCCATGGTAGCGAACGTACGGTCCGGACGGCGAACCTGGCGATTGCTCAGGCGCAGACCTTCGAACGCCTGCGGCGACGTCACTTCGTGCACCAGGTGCAAGTCGATATAAATGATGGCCGGCTTGCCTTCTTCTTGATGAATCACGTGATTATCCCAAATTTTCTCGTACATCGTTTTTTTACTCATTGATCTCACCCCGCTGCTGGATTCGAACCGACTGCTCATTTTTCCGTGCCGGTTTTGTTATTGGGTTAAATATAACATGGCGGTGTCTCATTGTTCCAAGATATAATAACTATAATCCTAATAGGTTATACCTATAGACGAACGACTTAAGCGCTTATTACAATAAGAAAAGTGAGGACGGTCCAATGTCGTTAAACATGTCAAAAAAGCCGAACGTAGCTGGAAGCGAGAAGACGGAGAGAGAAATTCAGTGAAATACAGGATTTCGAAGAAAACCTGCGGTAACATTTAAAACTATGTTGACGCCTTTGAACTCGGAAAATTCCTTATTTAAACCTAATCCATTTTTCGAGTGAGACAGCGGATTGAACGAATTTTTCTCGCAGTCTTCTCGCTTCCCCCGCCTACGAGGCTTTTTCGATAGCTTAAACGGCATCAAAACGTCAGAAGAATCTAAGGAGCACGATGAATATGGAATTGAGACAACTTCAATATGCGTTGATGATTGCGGCCGAACGCAATTTTTCCCGCGCGGCAGAGAAACTTCATATTGCCCAGCCTTCGCTGAGCCAGCAGCTGTCCAAGTTGGAAAAAGAACTCGGCGTTTTGCTGTTCCAGCGCAATACGAGCACGGTCGAGCTGACGCACGCGGGACGGGAGTTTATGAAGCGGGCCCAGCGGATCGTGGACGAAATGGACATTTTGTGCGTGGAGATGGAAGACATTTCGCAGCTGCGCAAAGGACGGATTACGGTGGGCAGCATGCCGATCACCGGCTCCCACTTGCTGCCCCATGTGCTTCCGGCGTTCCGCGCGGGCTATCCCGGCATCGATGTCACGCTGTTGGAAGACACGTCGCATAATCTGGAGCGGTTGACGGCGAACGGCAAAACGGACATCAGCCTGCTTTCTCTTCCGTTGACCGAACCGACGCTCGATTACGAGCCGATTGCCGACGAACCGATCGACCTCGCCGTTCCGCCGGGGCATCGTCTGGCTTTGCGCTCCGGGTCCTATCCGCTGGCAGGTGTCGATATGAAGGAACTGGAGCACGAACCGTTCATTATTCTGAAGCAGGGGCAAGGGTTTCGGAAAACGGTGCTTGATCTTTGCCGTCAGGCAGGCTATGAACCGCAAGTCGTATTCGAAAGCAGCAATATGGAGACGCTCCAATCGCTGGTCGCCGCCGGAATGGGCGTGACGCTCGTGCCCCGTTTCGTGGCGAGATCCAAACGAAGCGAACTGCTGCCGGTCTATCTCCCGCTAACCGATCCGGTGCCTTATCGCACGCTGGTCATTGCTTACCGCAAAGGACGTTCGCTATCGAAAGCGGCCGAAGCCTTTATCGATACGCTGCGCGGCACGATGACCGGGTTATCGCGTTCGTGATTTCACGGAACGAAGAGTAATTCTGGACTACGGCGCCGCGACGAATCGGTGACTGCGTAAAATTCCGGCTTTTACAAACGGCTCTCTCCGTGCTATTCTAGGAAAAACCAAAGGTTACACTGCAATGACGGGACCAGTAAGAAAGCGTCCGCCTTCCAGAGAGTAGATTCCGGTGTGATTGATATCAGTCGGCATTCCGATGCCTGCATGTCGATCACCGGCTGCGAGAATTTACGGTCAGGCCCTTTCCCAAACCTATCCCCGAGCGGTCCGGATGTTAAATTTGGACGGTTCCCCTCCGTTAGCGGGGTTGAGTAGGGCGACCCAGGTCGTCAATCAAGGTGGTACCGCGGGAGCGCTTATTCGGCTTTCGTCCTTCGCATAGCTTATAGCCGTGCCGTGGACGAGAGCCTTTTTATTTTGCGCACACAGAAAGAAGGAGATTTCATGTTAAAACGCATCGTAGTCAAAATAGGCAGCAGCTCGCTTACGGGCAGCCAAGGCGGATTGAACCACGACGCGATCGCCTATTTCGCGCGCGAGCTTGCCGAGCTGTACAAACAAGGCTGCCAACCGCTGCTCGTGACCTCGGGTGCCGTAGCCGCGGGCTTCAGCGCGATCGGCTATGCGCAAAGACCGAAGAAGCTGCACGAAAAGCAAGCTTCGGCCGCAGTCGGACAAGCGCTGCTCATGCGTGCTTATCAGGAAGCGTTGGCCGAGTACGGTCACGTGGCGGCGCAAATCCTGCTGACGCGAACCGACTTTCATAGCCGCAAGCGGATCGGCAGTGCCGTCATGACGATCGAAGAATTGCTGGAGCGCGGTATATTGCCGATTTTCAATGAAAATGATACGGTCTCCGTCGATGAGTTGAAATTCGGGGATAACGATACGTTGTCGGCTCTCGTCGCCAATCTGGTCAAAGCCGATCGCTTGGTGATCCTGACCGATATGGACGGACTCTACAGCGCCGATCCCCGTCAAGATCCGCAAGCCGTCAAATATACCGTAATCGACGAAATCGACGACGACATCTATCGGATGGCCGGCGGCGCAGGCAGCAGCGTCGGCACGGGCGGCATGCGCTCGAAGCTGGACGCGGCAAGGATTGCTACCCGCGGCGGCGTACCGGTATTCGTCGGACGAGCCAAGGAAGCCGGCGATCTTCAAGCAGCTGCCGAAGGCGGAGGAAAAGGCACCCATTTTACCACCACACTATCTTCCATGTCGGTCAAAAAACAGTGGCTGGGTTATCTCTCCCGTCCGTTCGGCGCCTTGATTGTGGATGCCGGAGCGCAGCGTGCTTTGACGGAAAACGGCCGGAGCCTGCTGCCTGTCGGCATTACGTCGGTGGAAGGACAGTTTCATGCAGGGGATGTCGTGGAAGTGCGCGGACCGCACGGCGATATCGTCGGACGCGGCGTCGTCAATTACGACATGGAAGATTTGCAGCGGGTCTGCGGCTTGCCGGGACCCCGGGTGTTGGAGACGCTCAATGGATTGCATCGCTTAGAGGCCATCCATCGGGATGAATGGATTTCTTTGCGCTAAAAAATCAGATCTCTAAGGAGGAATATCAGATGAGCCACGTACAAGGAAATGAACAAGTCTTAGCGAACGGTGCAACGCAAAGCGAAGTGCGCACCAAAGCCGCGCTGGCAGGAACTGCCGCTCGTCAAATGGCGACATTGTCGACCGATGCGAAAAATGCAGCTTTATTGGCGATGGCCGATGCGTTGAATACGGAAGCCGCATCCTTGATCGAAGCGAACCGCGAAGACTTGGAGCGCGGGCGCGCAAACGGAACCGGCGAATCGCTGCTTGATCGATTGATGCTGGATGAAGCACGAATCGCCTCGATCGCCGATGCGCTGCGCCTTGTCGCTGATCTGCCTGACCCTACCGGGAAAGTGCTGGAGACCATCGAACGGCCAAACGCGCTGCGAATCGAGAAGGTCAGCGTACCGCTGGGCGTGATCGGCATCGTATACGAAGCCCGTCCGAACGTCACGGTCGATGCGGCGGCACTCTGTCTGAAAACCGGCAATGCCGTCGTCCTGCGCGGCGGATCGGCAGCTTTATCCACGAATAAAAGAATTGCCGAAGTTCTGCGCGCCGCTCTTGCCCGGACTGCTCTTCCTGCGGATGCTCTGCAAGTGATCGAAGATGCTTCACGGTCTTCGGTCGATGAAATGCTGAAATTGAACGGCCTGCTGGACGTCATTATTCCGCGCGGCGGTCGTTCATTAATCGACAATGTCGTGCAGAATGCCACGGTGCCTGTCATTGAGACTGGAGCAGGGGTGTGCCATACGTATATCGATGCTTCCGCGAACGCGACAATGGCCGAAGAGATTGCAATCAATGCCAAAGTGCAGCGTCCGTCCGTCTGCAACTCCATGGAGACGCTGATCGTGCATGAAGACTTTGCCAAGCGCAATCTCCGTGAATTGGCCGACCGCCTTTTGGAGAAGAACGTGGAGCTGCGCGGCGATGAACAAACCGCGTCTCTCGTACCGGAAGCAAAGATTGCAACGGAAGAAGATTACGGCACGGAATACAATGACTATATTCTGAATATTAAGATTGTAAGCGAGTTGGACGAAGCAACCGCTCATATCGCCAAATTCGGTACGAAGCACTCGGAATGTATCGTGACGGAAAACGACGCCAACGCTGTTCGCTTCCTCAATGAAGTCGATGCTGCGGCCGTATATCACAATGCCTCCACCCGCTTCACCGACGGCTTCGAATTCGGCTTCGGCGCCGAGATCGGCATCAGCACGCAAAAGCTGCATGCCCGCGGCCCGATGGGATTGCCTGCTTTGACTTCGTCGAAATACCGGATCTACGGCAGCGGCCAAATTCGCCAGTAATCCAAATCTAACCTTACCTGTATGACAGATAAGTTAGCGGCAAGTTTTTAATTCGGAAAGGATGATTGGGTCATGACTCAAACTCGTATGTTGATTGAAGATCGCGTTTGCTTTTTCGGTGCCGGTTCGATGGCTGAAGCTGTTGCTCGCGGCCTAGTTGCCCGTGCCGTCATCGCTCCCGGCAATATTACGTTCCTGAATCGAAGCGATAAGTCGAAGCTTGAAGACTTGAAGCAACGCTACGGCATTCCGGGCACCAATGATCCTGTTGAAAAAGAACAAGTGCTGCGTACTTCGCCGATCATCATTCTGGCGATGAAGCCGAAAGATGCCGCAGAAGCGCTTGAACAGCTCGGGAAGTTGATCGGACCTCGCACCGTGATCGTGTCCATGATCGCGGGCCTGTCGATTCAAACGCTGCGCAGCCTGCTTGGACGTCCGGAGCAACCGGTCGTTCGCACCATGCCGAATACGTCAAGCGGAATCGGACTGGGCGTTACGGGCGTTAGCTACTCCGAAGGTCTGTCGGATGACCAACGCCGCACGGCTCGCCTGTTGTTCGAATCAGTCGGGATCGTGGTCGAAACGGAAGAAGAAAAAATCGACGCGTTGACCGGCATTTCGGGCAGCGGCCCGGCTTATGTTTACTATATGATGGAAGCTTTGATCGAAGCGGGCACTCGGGGCGGACTGACGCCCGATCAGGCTCGCGATATGACGATTCAAACCGTCTTGGGCGCCGCCCAAATGGTACGTCAAACCGGCGAAGAGCCATCCGAACTGCGCCGAAAAGTCACATCGCCCAACGGCGCGACCCAAGCCGCTATCGCCAAGCTGGACGAGAGCGACTTCTACGGAGCGGTTATTCGCGCCGCTGAGCGCTGCTCCGAACGTTCTGCCGAAATGGGACGCGAACTGGAAGACAAGCTTCCGAAGTCCGATCAAGCTTAAGCAACCGAATGCTAAAAAACCGCGGGTTCTCCAAGATATTCATACGGAGGACTCGCGGTTTTGTTTTTAAAACAAATTCTATTTCATTCAGTACCGGCCTTGTTACGCCTTAGCCCGCTCCGACACGCGCAGCAGCTTAACCCCGCCGCCGATCAGCAGCAGCGCCACCACTACATTACGAATATAAGGCTCTGCTTCATACAGTAGCGAAGCAATCGGCTGCACATGCACGCTGAGCACCGGCATAATGATCGTTTTAAGCACATAATACAGACCCAGTGCGACTAGAAGAACGCCGATCCAGACCCGATTCGCGTCGAAGTTGGCAATCAACGGACGATCGGACAGCGCTTCCTGTCCATAACGTCCGACCTGTTGCAGCGCATCGAAGAAAGCGTAGAACCAGATCAACGGTACGAGGAACAGGAACAGCGACAATCCCAGTATATCGAGAATATAAATACTGCCGAAGAACAAGATCATGAACTGCACGCCGCGCTTCATCAGTCCCAAATACATATGAGACGCGCCCGGCACGACAGCAAGCAGCAAACCCATCGTGCGGCTTTTGCGTCCGCCTTCGCTGCCCATGTCCCACTTGGCGATCAGGGAATAGTCCTGCAATTTCTCCCCGCGACGCTTCCTTTCAGCCAACTGAACCGCGTCGAACATCCCGTACACCCAAATAATCGGCAGCACTCCCAGGAATAACAAGAACGATTCGTCTCCCGTAAACCCGGTAATAAAGACCAATACGGTGGTCAGACCGAAGAAAGCCGCCAGGAACGAGACACCCCGTTGAATCAGTCCCATATACAAATGGCCAAGACCCGGCATGAAGCTGAGCAGGATGGTGAGGAATCGCTGAGAATCCGAAAAGTATTCCGGCTCGCGCAGCATATGTCCTTGCCCGATCGGCGGATAAGGCGGATAGTCCGGCATTTCGTCCGAACCGAACTCCATATGCGGCGGAACGCCTTCTTCCATACGCACTCTTCCGGCTCTGTATGAAGCTTCATCCGCATATTCCCCGTAATAGCCCTGTGCCTGCGGCGGTACATGATCCGGTCCGTAGTAAGCGTCTCTCGTCTGCCGGGATTCGCGTTTCGGCGAATGGTTCAGCACCGTACCGAGCAGATCGAACATGCTGATGCACCAGATCATGAAGGACAGCCCGAAAGCAATCCCTAGCGGCGTATGGTCATACGAATCGATAGAGGCCAGGCCTCCGATTCCCAAAATGCCGAGCGGAATCAGAAAGTAAAAGAAACTCCGAATTTTTCGCCCCCAATATAAATGCCCCAGTCCCGGTATGATATTCAGCATAAGCGCCGCAAATTTACTCCGTTGTCGATTCATGCTTGTTTTCTCCTTTCGCTTTGAGACCGCCGAACCAACCCGAAGCTCCGTCCGCCAACATTTGGCTGTACGAAATTTTCCCTGCTTCGCCGGCGGCACGCTGCGCTTGCTCGCCTAACTTGTCGAACGCGCCCGTGAAGGTCAGCAGCAATGCTGCCGCTGCCGCCACCGTATACAGCACGATCGGTTCTGTCCACTTCCGACCGAAGCGGCTTTTTCCGGCAGCCGACGGTTGTTCCGGAATCGCAATCATGACCCGCTCGATAAACGCGGTCTCGTCTGCCTGATCCGGCAGCTCGCCGCCTACGTTTTCAAGAGCGGCCATATAATGTTCGAACGCCAACTCGTCACCTTCATTCAGCAAACGTTCCAGGTTGTCTCGCGTGACTTCGGGCAATGTTCCTTTAACGTACATCGTCCATTCTTTCGGCCCGTAACGCACGATTCCACTCATCGCCATTCCTCCTCCCGCCAGTGCTGCCGTATCCACATTCGAGCCCGATACAATTTGGACTCGACGGTCTTGACCGTAACGTGCATCTCCGCCGAGATTTCTTCGTAATTTTTGCCTTGAAAATAAAACGCTTCGATCACATCGCGATGTCCTTGCGGCATTTCCGCCATTCTTTTTCGCATCTCGTCCGATTGCTCTTCCCGCAGCATTCGGGCCAGCGGCGCTTCGTCCCCCGACACGACTTTAAGCAGCGCCGGTTCGGAGTCGTACAAATCTTCGCGTCGCCGGTTCTGTTTGCGCTTGAAGTCGATCGCCTTGTTCATCGCGATTCGCGAGATCCACGTCTTGAATCCTTGGGAACGGTAGTCGGGGAGCGATTTATGAATTTGGATGAACACTTCCTGCGCGGCGTCTTCGGCATCCTTCTCGCTGCGCAGTACCGAGAAAGCAATGCGGAATACATGCTGCCTGTAGGCGTCGACGAGCTCGCGAAACGCGTCGCGTTCGCCGCGCAGTATGCGTCTGATTAATTCCTGTTCGTCAATCGGGCTCCCCCCCTTTCCAGCCGAATAGACGCGTGTATGCGTTTTGACCCCTGCATCTTTTCGAAAAAAAATCAGAATATGAGGATAACGGAGATTTGATTGTTTTTATTGTACAGGTTTCTGTTGCTTGTTAGAAATTGAAATGATAAAAAAGACCGAAAGATTCGGTCTTCCGGAGGAAGTTCCTGTTCGTTGGGGAAGCGCGGGCGGCTGCGGGAGAAATTGCCAGCATATGCTTCCGAAGTGCATTTCTTCGAAATGCTTTACAAGGCGCTGTCTCACTCGAAAAGCCTGATTAAAATTTTAAAGGAATGTTTTCGAGTTCAAAGGCGCCTTTCACTGAATTTCTCCCTCCGCCTGCTCGCTTTTCTCGGTATCAAAACTTTTGGGAATGTAAAAGACGGGGAATCCCGGATTCGATTCCCCGTCTTACACGATTCTATTCAAAACCTGGTATCCCTATGAATCATGGAGTTCGGCTTATTGCTTTCTTCCGATCATTGGCCGGATACGGACTTGTACCAGTCGTTGACTTCTTGCGTGATTTGCTCGCCGCCGTTGGATTTCCAGCTGGCTACGAATTCGTCGAAAGCGTCGACGGGAAGTTGGCCGTAGATGATTTTGTTGAACGTCTCCATTTCGGATTGGCGCAGCAGGTTCCATTTGGAAATCATGGTCGGCGTTGCGGCGCCGGTGAAGTAGTTTTGCCTGCGCACTTCTTGTTGGGACATGACCACTTTCGCGGCGTACCAGTTTTCCGGTTTGCGGAATTCGGCCATTTGTTTTTCGTACGGCGTGGTCGGTTCTTCGCCGTCCGCCAGCTTGACCAGCGTTTTCATGTACAGATCCGGAATACGCGCCGGTCCTGTCAGGAACGGGAACTCGTTGGAGAAGTTCGGAATTTTGTCTTTGTCGCTGGTCGGCGTGCCGTCGATCACGTCCCAGTCGTAGCCTTTGGCGAAGCCGTATTCGTACTCGCTGCCTGCTTCCGGGTTAGCCAGGTTGTCCAGCAGGTAATTGTAGTACAGGAAAATGGCTTCCGGGTGCTCGGCGTCTTTGTTGATCATGATACTGGCATTGACGCCGGAATTTTGCCATTTGGTGCCGATCAGACCGTCAGGTCCGGCCGGAACCGGATAAGCTTTGATTTTGGAGCCTTCCACGTTTTTGAGCAGATCGGGAGCCGGCCAGTCCGGAACCCAGTTGGCGCCGGGCAGGATGCCCGCGGTGCCTTTGGTCCAACTCTCCGCCGCTTTCGATTCGTCCCACAGCGCGGAGTCGGCATGGATATATCCTTTTTCCATCCACTCCTGGAGCTTGGCAAGCGCCTGCTTGGCGCCCGGATTGACGGAACCGTACTCCAGATTGCCGTCGGCGTCTTTGTTCCACTGCTCTTCGATCGTGCCGTACGCGCCGAATAACCAGTCCAGCGATCCCATCCACGTATTCGTGTTGTTTTTCAGCGTGATCGCGAGCGGGAACACTTCTTCAGGTGCAAGGCCGTCCGGATTCTCGTTCTTGAATTTGTCCATGATGACTTCCAGATCGGCGATGGTCTTCGGCGCTTCGAGATTCAGCTCCTCCATCCAATCTTCGCGCAGCCACAGTTCGGTATCGTCGTTATCCGTGTATTCGAGGATCGGCATATTGTACTTCTTGCCGTCCTTGGTAAACGGATACCACAATTCCGGATGCTCGGCCGAGTGATCCTTGAGGATCTGGTTGGCATACTTATCGAACAGCTCGTCGATCGGCATGAACTGTCCCGATTCGATCAGTTGGTTCGTCAGCACCGGATTAGTCGGAACCGGCACGAAGTCAGGCAGTTTCTCGCCGGAAGCGACAGCGAGCTGAAGCTTTTGTTTGTACTGATCGTCGTTGGCCGGGTACCAGGTGTCTTTGTGTTTGATTCCCAGCGTCTCCAACATCCAGCGGTCATGGACGTTGTTTTCTTTCGTATCGCCTTGGACGTATTTCTTCGGCATGAGCACGGTGCTGATTTCGATCGGCGGATCGTATTTCCCCGCCGCGAAAGCCGCTGTCGCCGTTTCCGATTCGACTGCCGCGCCGTCCGTTTTTGCGTCTCCGTCCGATGCTCCGCTGCAAGCGCTGACGGTGAACAGACTTGCTACCGCAAGGATTTTCCAAGCATTACGGATCTTTTTCATTGCGTTATCCCCCCCGTTGTTTGGTCAATCTATACCTTACATGCCTACTGTATCAACTTTTACGGGAGGGCATCTATATGAGTTTGTTAGGCGGAATAGGACTTTATTAGGCCGTTTGCGTGCCGGTCCTTATTTATTTCCCGCTGTCCCGATACTCTTGCGGCGTCACGCCGAAGTGCCGTTTGAACACTTTGATAAAATATGCCGGGTCCATGTAACCGATCTCCAAGCCGACTTCGTACACTTTTTTATCCGTCGATTTCAGTTTTTGGGAAGCTCGTTCCATCCGCAGGTTCGCTACGTAATCGCTGATGCCTTCGCCCGTCTCGATCTTGTAGATTTTGGACAAATGCGTCGGATGCAGATTCACGTGATCGGCCAATGCGCGCAGCGAGACGTCCAGATGCAGATTTTTATCGGCAAAAGCCTGAACCTTGCGCACGTAAGACGAACGATTATCTTTCACTTCGTTCGACGTGCCTTCCTTCAACAGACGAAGCGCGGCAATCGACCATTTTCTGAGCCGGGCAATCGAAGAAAAAGCTTCGCCTCGCTGCAGCGGTTCGATCTCGTTTCCCAGCAAACTTTCAAGCGTACGCCCGCCCCGATGCGCCAAATTGGTATACGAAGCCGCGATCAAAAATCCGGTTTCCATGCAATGCTCCCACGATTCGGACCAATGGGAGTCCAGCTCGTCGCATACGCCGTTCAACTTTTCTTCCGCCTCGTCCCAACGTCCGGCTTCAAGCAGCGTTTCCAACGAGGGGGAAAGGTAGAGCGACCGCAGCGCCCCTTGTTCGGCCGGCCCTGCCGGCTCGCTTAGACGCATCACGAACTCCCGCTCGTCTCCGACGATTTGCCTGAAATAAGCAGTCGCCCGGCTGAACGCGTCAGGCAGTTCTTCAGGAAAGCGAAACGGATCGGTCATCACGATCGACAGCGATCCTTTCAAAAACTGCTTGACCTTCGCCTGAAGCCCGGTCGCCAGCTTTTCCAGCAATCCTTCGCGTACCGGAGGAGCCTGGGGCTTGAATTGCAGCAGAAATGCCAAATATCCATGCTCCTCCTTCACTCCCCAGACCTCCAGAAACTCGCCCATCACTTCTTCGGCCATGTTGATAATCGCATACTCGATCAGCGGCTGGCCATTGTTGCGATATTTGCCGAACTCCTCTTCCATCCGCACCAACAACAGCGCGCAGCTTCCGACGGTAAAAGGCAGTCCGTAGCTGGTCAGCTTGCGCTCCCACTCGTCGGTCGACATCTTTTGCCCATCCAGCGCGTCAAGCAGCAAACGTCCGCGCAGCAGCGGCAAATTTTCGCGCAGCGCATAGGTTGTCCGCTCCAGCGAACTGACTATTTCCCAGTCGGCATTCAGCTGTTCCACCGCAGAACCTACGGCACCCAACAGCTCGGCATCGCTCGGCGGCTTCAGCAAATAATCGACCGCGCTGTGCCGAATCGCCTGTTTGGCGTATTCAAAGTCCGAGTGACCGGATAGCATGATGCATTTGATCTTTCGGTCTCTTTCCCGGATGATTTCGATCAATTCGATCCCGGTCATCTCCGGCATCAGAATATCCGAGATGACGATATCGATCGGGTGGGTATCGATCAGTTCCAGTGCTTCCCGGGCGGAATACGCTTTATGCACCTGCTCGATTCCCAGCGTGTGCCACGGTTTGTTCATCGACAGATTGTCGACCCAGTGAACTTCGTCGTCGACGATCAGTAGCTGCATCTTTCTTCTCTCCTTTTAAAAAAATTCGCTTTCCCAGAAAATCTCCGTCCGAAATCCCCCGGCGGGCGATGGACCGAAACGCAATCCGGATCGGCTGCCGAATTGGTGAATCAAACGCTGGTGCGTATTCCACAACCCGCAGCCCATCTCTTCTTGCAGCTCCTCGTTCATTTTATGATTTAACGCTTCATACTGCTCCGGCGTCAAACCCGGTCCGTCATCGTCGATGATAATCACGCAGAACCCGTCCGAGCACTCTCCCCGGATAAGGATTTCGCCTGAGGCATACGATTTGGCGACGCCGTGAATCACCGCATTTTCCACGATCGGCTGGATCATCAACCTCGGAATCTCTTGACTGCGCACTTCGTCCGAAATATCGATGCGGTAGTCGATTCGACCGTTGCGAAGCTTCTGGATATCGAGATAATTGACAAGCAATCGCACCTCTTCTTCAAGAGGCGCCATTTCTTTTTCCATACGCGTGGTGTACCGATAGTAAGCGCTTAAGTTAAAGGCCATCGATACCACCGCGTCTTCTTCTTTCATCTGCGCCATATTGATGATGTAGCCGAGGCAATTGTACAAAAAGTGGGGATTGATCTGGGCCTGAAGCTGCTTGAGCGTCGCTTCCCTGGCCCGGATTTTTTCGTTGAACACATTCTCGATCAGCTCTTCGGTACGGCGCGACATCTCGTTGAAGCGTTCGAACACAAACGAGAACTCGTTGCGGCTGCGCGCATGCAAGCGAACGGAATAATCGCCGCGCTGCACGCGCAATAATCCATTCATCAATTTTCGGATCGGACGCTGCACGTTGCGGTAGAGCAGCAGCGACGCGGAGATGCCGAGCACGAACAGCAGCGCGATCGACAGGTAAAAAAGGTTCCGGCTGAACGCGATCGGACCCAGCACCTGTCCCAGCGGCACGACGTCGATCAACTGACCCTCCAAATACGCGGAACCGACGGAACTGACCAAATAATCCTGTCCTTCAAGTTTCACAATCCGCTGAGCGGTCCGATCGATCGGATTCGTATCCAAATAGCCGACAAGAGCTTTTGACAGCTGCGGATCCGCCGTACGGTTCAAGATTGGCAGATCTCCTTTTCGATAGTAAAACGGGTCTCCCTTGCCGTCTGCTTTGTACGTATCCAGCATATTCCGAATATTGTCCGAGCTGAAGCTGGCTTCGACCACCAGGCTGCTGCCCGTAAGCAGTCCCTGCTCACCGAGCGAATCGGTATAAAACCAGTAAAAATACGACGGCGCGCCGCTATTCTCCTCATCGCCGTAGCTCCATCTGGTGCTCATATTCCGTTTCAAATAATCTTCGTCGTACCCTCCGCCGCGCGAATAATTGGAGATGACTTCGTGATTTTGCTGGGAATGCAGCGTGTATCGCGAAGGCCAAATATCCGTAACCCCCGATTGCAGCACCATCTTTTCCTGCACGGCATAACGGGTCTGCATCCGATCATACGCGTCTCCCCATAAGTTCAAACCGTTGAAATCCTGCACGTTCGGGTCTTTGGAAAAGGTTAAGCTAAAGTCCATCATCTGGCTGACCCTCGAATCGATCTGTCCGGAAAGGAACGTCAGCTGCCGTGCGCTCGACGATTGCAGTTCGCCGCTGACCACGTGGAAAGTGACGTCGTTCGAATACGTATACGCCAGCACGATCGGAAGAATCAAAATGAGAATCAGACTGTTCATTTTGGCAAATAAACTAATATGTCCGCGAATATTCCAACGGCTGCCCATTTTTTCGGATACGGACTGCATATGACGCTCCCCCAATCATTAGGCCTAATAAAACCATATCGATCCTAACATTGTTATATAGTCAGCCCAAAGAGCCGCTTGATACTATTTATATATAGCAGAGAAGGTTCAGAAGCAAGATACTTATCATTCACATTCGAAAGCGGGGGTACGCGATGGAAGCCAATCTAAGCGAGCAGGCTAAAGATTCGACGGTGCGGCGCAGCAAAAGAAAAAAAGGTCGCGGGCAGCCATGGATTCTGCATTTCATGGTGCTTCCGGCGGCCGTCATGGTCTTTATTTTTTCCTATATTCCGATGTCCGGCATCGTGATGGCTTTTCAGGATTACAAGCCTGCGCTCGGGTTTGCGGAATCGCCTTGGGTCGGACTGAAGCACTTTCAATACATGTGGGAAAACGACTACTTCCTGAAGATTACCGGCAATACGCTATTCTTCGCCTGTACCAAAATCATCATGAATCTGATCGTGCCGTTCGTGTTCGCGCTGCTGCTGAACGAGGTTCGGAAAATGGCGTTGAAGCGCTCGATCCAGACGCTCGTTTATTTGCCGCATTTCCTGTCCTGGGTAACGCTGTCCGGCATTCTGATCGACATGTTGGCTCAGACCGGATTGATCAACCAATTCATCGTCTACCTGTTGGGGACCAAACCGATTTTTTTCCTGGGCGACGGCAATTGGTTCCGCTTCACGGTTATTGTCAGCGACGTATGGAAAGAATTCGGCTTCAACACGATCATTTTCCTGGCGGCTTTATCGGGCATTAACCCTGCGCTGTACGAAGCGGCCGAAGTGGACGGCGCGACGCGCTGGAAACAAACGCTGCATATCACGATGCCTTCGCTGGTGCCGATCACGATCGTTATCGCGACGCTTGCGCTCGGCAACGTGCTGAACGCCAACTTCGACCAAATCTTCAACCTGTACAGCCCGCTTATTTATCAGCAAGGCGATATCATCGATACGTTCGTGTATCGGGAAGGCTTGCTCAGCGGACAGTTCAGCTTCGCCACGGCAGTCAACCTGTTCAAGTCGGTCATCAGCTTGATCCTGATCGCGGTCTCGTACCGTCTGGCTTACCGGTTTGCCGGGTATCGGATATTCTAGAAAGGGGGCCGCATCCATGTATCACAAAACGTTATCGTATCGAATCTTCAGCATCTGCAACAATATATTTTTGACCGTAATCTCGATCGCCTGCCTGCTGCCGCTGCTGCACCTGCTTATGGTGTCGCTCAGCTCGACCGCTCCCGCCAATGCCGGATTGGTCACGTTTTGGCCGATCGGGTTCACGTTCGAAGCGTATGCCAAGACGTTCGACAATGCCAACTTCCTCGCCTCGCTCTGGGTGTCCGTGGAACGCACGGTGCTCGGAACGGCGCTGGCGCTGGTGGTGAACACGACGGCCGCTTACGCCTTGTCAAAGGAAACGCATGTCTTCCGTGCCCGTAACGTGTACCTTTGGTATTTCGTGGTGACGATGCTGTTCAGCGGCGGACTGATTCCCGGTTATATTCTGGTCTTGAAATTGGGCCTGATGAATACGCTGTGGGCGCTGATTCTTCCGGGGCTGGTTGCGGTGTTCAATATCATTTTGCTGCTCAACTTTTTCCGCGGCGTGCCGAAAGATCTGGAAGAAGCCGCGTTTATCGACGGTGCGGGACATCTGCGGACGTTCTTTAGCATCTACCTGCCTCTGTCTCTGCCTGTAATCGCGACCGTATCGCTGTTTATGATGGTCGGCCACTGGAATTCTTATTTCGACGGCATCATTTATATCCGCGATACGGAAAAACTGCCGTTGGCCAGTTTCATGCAGACGATTATCGTACAAGCCGACATGTCCAAACTCGACCCGGAAGCCGTCGCCAATCTGTCCCAACGGACGATTCGCGCTTCGCAGATCTTTATCAGCGCGCTGCCGATTTTGCTGGTGTATCCTTTTTTGCAGCGGTACTTTGTCACTGGGATCGTAGTGGGCGCGGTGAAAGAATAGAAAAAGAAAAAGACGCTCTCCGAATTAATGGAGAGCGTCTTGCTTTTTGTTTTAAAAGATCCGATCGGTGAAGCTTTAGCGGAGGGAGAAATTCAGTTTAAGACGCCTTTGAACTCGGAAAAATTCCACTAAAAATTCTAATCGATTTTTCCGGGTGAGACAGCGACTTAAACGAATTTCTCCCGCAGCGCCCCGGCTTCCCAACGAACAGGATCTGCCGCCGTTTATCGTTGGCCGCGGAATTTTTGGGAATACGCGCGGACGTCTTCGGGCGTACGGACGCGGTTGCGGCTCCATTCGAGCAGGATTCGGTCGATATAGCGGAAATGCAGTTTGCCCGCGAATACCGCTTCTTTCAGAGCCAACAAAATCAGCTCTTCGGGGTATCGATCCTGGTCGATCCAGACGGAGATCGTTTCGCATTCCATCGGAGACAGCGGACGGGCGAATTCTTGTTCGAAAATGCGGAACAAGTTATCGACCGTCTCGGCTTCTTCTTCGGGAACGGCCGGGCGTTCGGTGCGGCGCTGGTTGCGTCGCTCTTCGGCCAGGCAGCCTGCGATGCGTTCGTACAGTCCTGCCAGATTGTAACGTTCGTAGCGAATGCCGGAAGGCGTGTCTTCGTCTTCATGGATGGCCAAGAAACCGTCCTTGATCAGACGTTGAAGCTTGCCGGCGAGTTCGCCCGTTGCAAGTCCGGTACGCTCTTCCAATTCTTCGAGCGTCGGGAAGTCGTTCAACTCGGCTTGGCGGAAGCCGATAAGCTGGATTAGCAGCATCGTTTCCTCCAAGCTGAGGTCCATCTTGCGATAAAAACGCAGCAGGGCGTGAGGAATATGAACCTGCGGCGATTCCATCGCATGGGAGACGCCCATGGCCCAGGTTTTCCAGGCTTCGTCATTCACCCGCTTGTTCCTCCTTCCGCCTGCTTGATCTACTCTTCGCAGCATGCGTAAAGCGCCTTACGGATACAGACGGTACAACATGCGCGGGAACGGAATCGTCTCGCGAACGTGATCGAGGCCGCAGATCCAAGCAACCGTACGCTCCAAGCCCAGACCGAAGCCGGAGTGCGGAACCGATCCGTATTTACGCAGGTCCATATACCATTTGTAAGCATCGGATGTCAGGTTGTGCTCGGCAAAACGCTCTTCCATCAGCTGCGGGTCGTCGATACGCTGCGATCCGCCGATGATTTCGCCGTAACCTTCCGGCGCGATCATGTCCGCGCACAATACGACTTCCGGGCGATTCGGATCCGGCTTCATGTAGAAGGCCTTGATCTCTGCCGGATAATGCGTGATGAAGACCGGCTTGTCGTAGTGGTTCGCGATAGCCGTCTCGTGCGGCGCGCCGAAGTCTTCGCCCCAAGGCACTTCGAAGCCGTTGTTGTTCAGGAACTCGATCGCTTCATCGTACGTGATACGCGGGAACGAACCCGTGATTTGTTCCAGCTTGGTCACGTCGCGTTCCAGCGTTTCCAGTTCCGCTTTGCAGTTCGTCAGAACGGACTGCACGACATGGCTTACGAATTGCTCTTGGATTTCCAGACTTTCTTCCAAGTCCACAAAAGCCATTTCCGGCTCGATCATCCAGAACTCGATCAAGTGGCGACGGGTTTTGGATTTTTCGGCGCGGAAAGTCGGACCGAACGAGTAAACTTTTCCGAGTGCCATTGCGGCAGCTTCCATATAGAGCTGTCCGCTTTGCGTCAGATAAGCATCTTCGTCGAAGTATTTGATATGGAACAATTCCGTCGTGCCTTCCGCCGAAGACGGCGTCAAGATCGGAGGGTCCATCAAAGTAAAGCCTCTTGTGTCGAAGAACTCGCGAACGGCACGCACGATTTGCGCACGTACGATCATCACGGCGCGCTGCTTCGTTGAACGCAGCCACAGATGGCGATGATCCATCAGGAAGTCTACGCCGTGCTCCTTCGGCGTGATCGGGTAATCTTCCGTGATATGCAGCACTTCGATTCCGGTTACGGTCATTTCATAACCCGATTTGCTGCGCGGCTCCTCGCGGATAATGCCGGTCACGTAGAGCGAGCTTTCCTGGGTCAGGCTTTTCGCGTCGTTCCAGATTTCTTCCGAAACTTCGCTTTTTACGACAACGCCCTGGATATATCCGGTGCCGTCGCGCAGTTGCAAGAACTGGATTTTGCCGCTCGAACGTTTATTGTTTACCCAGCAGCCGATTCTGACGGTCTCGCCTACGTGGGCGCTAACGCCGCGAATGTCTGTTTTGGTGGACATGGAAGTCATTCCTCTCCTCTATGTTAAGCTTTGCTTTCTTCTACGATACGGAACGTATCGCGGGCGATCACGAGCTCTTCGTTCGTCGGAACGACCAGTACTTCCACTTTCGAATTCGGAGTGGAGATACGACGCGCGTCGCCGGAACGGATTTTGTTCAATTCTTCGTCGATCTCGATGCCGAGATACGACAGGTTGTCGCAGACCGCTTTACGCACGATGGCCGAATTTTCGCCGACGCCTGCGGTGAAGATCAGCACGTCTACGCCGTTCATCGCGGCCGCATACGAACCGATATACTTGCGCAAACGGTATTCGTACATTTCGAAAGCCAGCGTCGCGTTCGCTTCGCCTTTTTCCCAGCCGTCCGTAATGTCGCGCATATCGCTGCTTACGCCCGAGATTGCAAGCAATCCGCTGTGTTTGTTGAGCATGGAGTTCACTTCGCTTACGCTCAGCTCTTCCTTGTTCATCACGTAAGGCACGATGGCAGGATCGAGGTCGCCGGAACGCGTGCCCATCATCAGACCTTCAAGCGGAGTCATGCCCATGGACGTATCGACGGAAATGCCGCCCTGGATCGCCGTCAAGCTGCCGCCGTTGCCGATATGCGCCGTGATGATCTTCAGATCTTCGATCGGCTTGTTCAGGAACTCGGCTGCCGCAAGGCTTACGTAGTAGTGCGATGTGCCGTGGAAACCGTAACGACGCACTTTGTATTTGTTGTAAAGAACGCGCGGAATCGCGTACAGGTACGCTTTTTCCGGCATCGTTTGGTGGAACGCGGTGTCGAATACGACGACCTGCGGGACGCCAGGCATGTTGATTTCCGAAGCTTCGATCCCCATGACGGCCGCAGGGTTGTGCAGCGGCGCCAGGTCGATCAGGGCACGGATATTCTTTTTCGCTTCTTTGTCCACGAGTGCGGATTCGTTGAAGAACTCGCCGCCGTGCACGACGCGGTGGCCGATCGCATTGATCTCATCAACGCTCGACAATACGCCGTGTACGCTGTCCGTCAGCTTGTCGATAACTTTGCGGATCGCCGTGTTGTGTTCAAGAATTTCGCTGACTTCCACGACTTCGTCTTTACCGGTCGGTTTATGCGTCAGAATGGACGAATCCATGCCGATCCGCTCTACCAGGCCTTTAGCCAGGACGGATTCATCCGTCATATCATACAGTTGGTATTTAAGCGAGGAACTCCCCGAGTTGATTACGAGTACTTTCACAGTCTGTCACCATCCTTGTCGTACTTGAAGAAACCTTCGCCGGTCTTCGTGCCGAGATGTCCTGCGCGCACCATCTTTTTCAAGATGATTGCTGGACGGTACTTCAGATCGCCGTATTCGCGGAACATGCCGTCGAGTGCTGCAAGCACCGAATCCAGACCGAAACGGTCGCACATTTCGAGCGGTCCGCGGTTGAATTGGTAGCCGATGCGCATTGCGTCGTCGATATCTTCGGCCGAAGCCACGCCTTCTTCAAGCACATGCAAAGCTTCGTTGATCAGCGTGCAGATCAGGCGGGTCGAAACAAAGCCCGGAGATTCGTAAACGGTCACGCCTTTTTTCTCCAGCGTTTCTTCCACGAAGTTCTTCGTTGCTTCGAATGTCGCATCCGATGTTTTCAAGCCGCGAATCAATTCGACCAGGTTGATCGAAGCGACCGGGTAAATAAAGTGCATGCCGATAACGCGTTCCGGATGGAGCGTGGAACTGCCGATTTCGGTCAGGCTCAGCGCGGACGTGTTGCTTGCCAACGTAATATGGCTCGGGCACACTTGATCCAACTGGGCAAATACCGCTTTTTTCGCTTCCAAGTCTTCCGAGATCGTTTCAATGACCAGATCGCAAGAACCGAGCTCCGCGAAATGGGTCACTTTGGAAATTCTCGACAGCGTAAGCTTTTTCTCTGCCGGGGTAATGCCCCATTTTTCAAGCTTTTTGTCTAGGCTTGTTTCGATCATGCCGTACGAATAGTCCAGCTTCTCGTTATTTTTCTCTACGAGCAGGACATCAAGGCCTCTGGAGGCAAGCATTTCTGCGATGCCTTGTCCCATGACCCCTCCGCCGACGACGCCTATTTTTTTGAAATTCATCTCTAGTATTCATCCTTTCTGGTCTCTCCTGCAAGATTGTCCACTCCTACAGCCGACATGAGCGTCTTGCATTCCCAACATCTAATCATATCTTAGCATAACCGAAATGTAAAAAAGAAATTGCGGCTTAAAAATATTCGGAAATGCAAAGAAATTATAGCAAGAGTTCAAACGGACATTGTCGACCGTACGCGGACACACATTTCTATCATAAGCCTGCCAAGCCGCCGAGCGACGAAGCAGTTGCGGATATTTTGTGAAGTCGGGACAAAAAAAGGCCCGCTGCTGCTTTTTAACGCAAATCGTTCGAAGCCGCGCAAGAAAATGTCAAAAGCCAAGGCCCCCAACTTCAGTTGGAGTCCTCGGCTAAATGAACAGGATGTCTATTATGAACGCGATTCAAATCAAGTCATATTACGCGGGCAGCTGCGTAAGCTCACGAAATTGGGCACGGAACTGCTCGCCCGAAAGAACTTCTTCATGCATCAAAATATCCAACGAACCTTCGAATACTTTCCGATACCGATCCAGTTCATTTCGCGTAGATTCGGTCAAGACGCGCAAAATCTTATCGTTATGCTTCATTAATTCTTCTTTGGTCAACATCTTCAGGCTGACGATCCCCAGATCCGTCAGACCGGATACGATCATGTTTTCAACCAGGTCCAATGCCTGCTCAAAATCTCCGCGCGAGCCGGTACTGCGGCCGCCGTAATACAATTCTTCCGCAGCGGAGCCTGCCAACGCAATCATGATCTGTTCTTCAAGGAACTGCTTGGTATACAAATATTGTTCCTTTTGAGGATTATGACGCACATACCCCAGCGCTTGTCCGCGCGGGCTGAGAGCGACCTGGCTGACGCTGCCCGGACGCAATACTTCAGCCATGATGGCATGTCCGAGTTCATGAATCGCCACGCGGCGTTTTTCGTCCGCGCTCGTCTCGCGATCCGTTTTCTCGCCCAGCATCACTTTATCGATCGCGCGCGACAAATGCTTTTGGTCGATCACGGCCTGCTTGTCGCGCATCGCATAGATTGCCGCTTCGTTCATCACGCTTTCGAGCTGTGCGCCGGAAAAACCATACGCTTCTTCGGCAATGCGGTCCAGGTCGGCATCCGGCGATACCGGGCGGCTTTTGGCGTGCAGTTCCAAAATATGCTTGCGACCTTTTTTATCCGGCAAATCAACCTGAATATGACGGTCAAAACGACCGGGGCGAAGCAGCGCGGCATCCAGCATCTCTTTGCGGTTCGTTGCGGCAATAACCAAAATGCGCGGCTCGTCGTTGTTGTAGATGCCGTCCATTTCGGTCAGCAGCTGGTTCAGCGTCTGATCATACTCGCGCTGCTGCCCGCCTTCCCGCTTGCCGCCGATCACGTCGATCTCGTCGATGAAAATAATGGCGCTTTGCTTTTTTTCCTGCGCCGCGCGGGTACGGGCATCCTTGAACAAATCACGGATGCGTCCCGCGCCCACGCCTACGTACATTTCAACGAAATCGCTGCCCGAAGCGGCAACGAAGACCGAGTCCGTATAATGGGCCGCGGCTTTCGCCATCAGCGTCTTTCCCGTTCCCGGAGGGCCCGTCAACAAAATGCCCTTCAACGGACGAATGCCGAGCTTTTTGATTTCTTCATGCTTGATCAAAAAATCCAAAGCTTCGCGCAGCTCTTGCTTGGAGTTGTCTTGTCCGCCGATCTGTTCGAACGTGAATTTTTCGGGCTTTTGCTTTTTTCGCTTGCGATCCTGAGCAGCGCCTACGGCCAAGCCGCCGCGCATTTGCAAAACCGCGAAGATTCCCACGCCGATCAGTGCCATCACCGCGATTGGCATAATATTGACTCCGATAAGACCCAGGAAGATCACGAACGCCGCTGCAAAACCGATCAACACTTCCATTGTCCATTTAGGCATTGTATTGTCCTCCTGTTCCGGTCGCCGCGGCCAGCGGCAGAATGATATATTTGTTGGCCTTCTTGTCCGACGCGGAACTTAAGGCAACGTAAACGTAGCGGTCATCCATATCGCTGGAAATGGTATATCCGTTATTTTCGTTTTGAATTTCGGCTAACGTATCGGGAATCATCGTATATCGCTTGTTAGCCATCGCTTCGGCAACCGAGAACGAAGCTTGCTTCCAAAGCTCTTCGATCTCCGGCGTCGAGTGGTCGGCAATGTCCAACTTGATCGAACGTCCTTCGAGCAAAGAACCTTGTTCTTTGCGAAGCTGGGCGATCATTCCGCGCAAATCCACATTCGATTCCAGATCGAGTTTCAATACGGCCTGCTTTTGGGTAATATGAGCTTGGGCGCTGGTAACGCCCGGATAATTCGTAAGCATTTTTTCAATAGGACGCTCAAGAGCAGTTTGACGATACATGAACCATCCTCCGAGCAGAAGGATGAGCGATAATGCGGCAGTAACGACAATAGGCAGCACACGAATTTTCAATGGGCATTTCTCCTCTTCTTGCTGTATGTGTAAGCATCGGGCAGAGCAGAATCCAACATCCATCTGTTTTTCCGGCATTTTTGCGAAAAAATGCTTTTTCGGCGTTTGTTTACCGTTTAAACCGAACCTTCGTTTTCCTTCTTTTATCCAAATTTAAACCCTTGTTGAGAATAAGTATATCACACCGTTTTCCCATTTTCTAATTCGCGTACGCGTTCCCGGATGCTTGCTCGGCACGGTTTTAGACCGAAAAAGCGTTTTGCGGGAACATGAACGATTTAAAGCAATCCTGCAAAAGCGAGCAAAAACGACGATTCCTTACAAAAAGCAGCATGAACTGCACAAAAAGGCCTTTCCCCCAAGGGAAAGGCCTTTTTTACCGGAACAATGAATCAAAAGGCGGAAATACTTCCTACCATTTCGGCAAAGCGGAAGGTTGCCCGACCTCGCTGCCGTCTTTGAGATTGTAGAATCGGTAATAACGAGTATCGTTCTGTTCGTAAAAAATCTGCCATACGTATTGATTGCTGTATACGCCCGGCAGAAGGCGAATCAATTTCGCGTCCGGAAGCTCGGCTTCGAATCGGCTGCGCATATCATCGCGCGTAACGGTTCCCGCGAGCGGCAGAGTCCGCAGTGCGTTCTGCCCTTCGGCCGGCGTACCGTCCGACTTGTATTTCATCCATACATATTCTTCTTCGCCTGCCGCAGTCGTCCCCAATACAACCCAGAAGATCGAGTTTTCTCCCCAGACCCATTTATCGGCCCGCTCGACTTCGGTTAATTGTGCTTGGGTACGCGCTGCCGCGATTGCCGCATTGCGCTCGCTCGTTCGATCCTGCATCGAAATGGTGTAATACAAATACGCTCCCGAGAGCAGGATCAAAAGGATGAGCACAACCAGCAAAATGAGTTTTGCGCGCTTGCTCACGTTGTCGTTCCTCCCGGTGTCCGGTTTATCGAGCTAACAGCCCTTCGAAAGAGGCCTGCGCTTCGAACCGGATTTTCTCTTCGTCCAGGGTCAGGCATTCGCGGTTCTTCACGATCTGGCGACCGTTCACCCAGACATGACGTACGTCCTGCCCGGCTGCCGAATACACGGCGTGCGAAACGTAATCCGTGCGAGGCACGAAATGCGCCTGTTCGATATCCAGGGCGATAAAGTCTGCTTTCATGCCTGCGGCCAGCGTACCCAGATTCTCGAGGTACAACGACCGAGCCCCGTACAAAGTTCCCATCCGCAAAGCTTCCAGCGCAGGGACGGCCGTCGGGTCGCCGGATACGCCTTTGTGGATCAGCGCCGCAAGACGCATCTCTTCGAACATGTCCAGATTGTTATTGCTTGCCGAACTGTCCGTGCCGAGCGAGACCACTACGCCTGCTTTGAGCATTTGCGGGACTTTCGCCACGCCGCTCGCCAATTTGAGGTTGCTGCCCGGATTATGGGACACCGCTACCTTGTTGGCTGCAAGCACTTCGATCTCTTCGTCGGTCAAATGCACGGCATGCGCAACCATCGACGGACGGGAGAAGAAGCCCAGCTTTTCCAGATGCGCCACCGGACGAAGGCCGTATTCGCGCACGTTCTGTTCCACTTCCGCCGCCGTTTCCGACATATGCGTGTGCAAAGGCAGATCCAGATCATGCGCGGCTTGAACAAAGCGCTCGATGTAAGCCGGCGGACAGGTATAAGGCGCATGCGGAGACATCATGACCGTGATGCGGCCGTCCGCCCCGCCGTGCCAGGTTTTCGCGAACGAGACGGCATCCGCCAATTTGCGCTCCTGCTCTTCTTCCGAACACAAGCCGATGACGCCGCGCGTCAACGAAGCGCGCATGCCGGATTTTTCTACGGCTTCCGCTACGCGGTCCATATGATCGTACATATCGAGGAACGTCGTGGTACCGCTTTTGAGCATTTCCACGATGGACAGGGAACTGCCCCAATATACGTCGTTCGAGGTGAATTTGGCTTCCATCGGCCACATTTTGGTTTGCAGCCATTCCTGCAGCACCATGTCGTCGCCGTAACCCCGCAGCAGCGACATCGCCGTGTGCCCGTGACTGTTTACCAAGCCCGGCATGAAGAGCAATCCCTTACCGTCAACAGCCGGCAAATCGCGCGCGTCCTCCGGCTCTTCGGTTCCGATGTACGCGATCGTGCCGCCGTCAATGATCATGCAGCCGTGCACGACGCCTCCTTGCTCGGCCGTCGCGAATACGCCGTTTCTAATGATCCACTTTTTCGGGTTGTTTGTCGTTGTCATGGACTTCGGTTTCCTTTCCGTTGTCGAGATAATAAGCCAGGCTCAGCAAATCGGTAGTGAAGTCGGCCGCATGAATCCGTACTTCGGCCGGCACTTTAAGCACCGTCGGCGCAAAGTTCAGAATCGCTTCGACTCCCGCTTCCACCAACTGGTCGGCAACGCGCTGCGCTTCCGAATCCGGAACCGTGATGATCCCTACGCGAATGCCTTTTTCGATCACCGTTTTTTTCAATTCCTCGATCGGCTGCACGGTCAGCATATTGATCTTGGTTCCGATCTTCGGCGTATAGGAGTCGAAAACGGCCACGATCTTCATGCTTTCTTTCAGGTACATGTTGTAGTTGGACAGCGCGTGACCCAAATTGCCGGCCCCGATCAACGCAACGTTGATCTGACGGTCCAGCTTGAGGATATGGCGAATTTTCTCGATCAGATAAGACACGTCGTAACCGATGCCCTTCCGGCCGAAATCCCCGAAATAAGCAAGATCCTTACGGATTTGAGCCGGATTGAGATCCAACTTCTGTCCAAGCTCTTGCGACGACACGGTCATCACTTCGCGTTTGTGCAATTCGGTCAGGTGACGCAAATAAACGGGAAGTCTGCGAACGACGGCTTCCGAAATTTTTTCCGCTTTCATTCAAGGTCCCTCCCAGGGAAAAAAATTAATCCGCCTTTGCTTCCGGCTCCAACCATTCCTCGACTCTCGGCACGATCTGGTCGAGAGTCATATGCTCCATTTTCGGGCCGGGAAGCGAGTATAAAAAGTATTTGCCGTAATAAGACTCAATCACGCGCGTATCGTACACGATGACGATCCCGCGGTCGCGGCGCGTCCGCACCAAGCGGCCGAAGCCCTGCTTGAAACGAATGACCGCCTGCGGGACGGAGAGCTTCATGAACGGATTGAGATTCTGGCGCTTAAGCAGCTCGCTTTTGGCCTCCAGCAGCGGATGGCTCGGCGGCTGGAAAGGCAGGCGGACGATGGCCAAGCAGGTCAACGCGTCGCCCGGGATGTCCACCCCTTCCCAGAAACTGCTCGTACCCAATAAAACGGTCTTCGGATTATCCATGAAACGCCGGGTCAATCGACTCCGGCTTCCGCTGTCCACGCCTTGACCGATAATTGAAATGCCTGAAGCAGCCAGCAGCTCTTTTAACGGTTCGTAGACCTGACGCAGCATCCGATATGACGTGAACAGCACAAGCATGCGTCCTTGGGTCGCTTCCGCCGTACGCGCCAGCGAATCGGTCAAGGCCGCCAAAAATCCGGCGTCGGCATTCTGACCTCTGACGCTCGGAAAATCTCTCGGAACGATCAAAAGCGCCTGCTCCCGATAATTGAAAGGAGACGGCAGCACTTCCGTTAACAGCCTTTTTTGCGAAGCCGATTCCCGAAGCCCCAGTTGATCGATCATATACTCGAACTTTTTGTCCACGGCCAATGTGGCCGAGGTAAGAACAATGCTTTTCTTTTTATCGAAAAAGTGCTGTTGCAGTTGGGCGCTGACATCGATCGGCACCGCATACAACTGTAACGACTTGCTTTTGAATTGCGAACTTCCTTCCAGCCAATACACCGTACTTCCGTCATCAAGCCGCATAAAGAATCGCAGCGACTCTCTGGCCTCCGACAGATCCTTGAGCAGACCGGAAATATCCGTTGCCAGACCTTCGGCCGTATAATCGCCGCTGTCTTCCTTGACGGAAGCCGCCATGCGTTCGCCGCGCCTTACAGCCTCCCCGAGTCCCACGTAAATCTGGTCTTCGAGCGTCGACAGCGTATCCCATCCTTTCGGATATTCGCCCGCCGTCAAACGCAGCGTATGCTGCCCCGCTTCGGGCGCCGACGGGTCTGCCCGATCCGGCAGCAGCGTATAGAGCAGCTCGGTCAGCTTGTCCCAGCTTTCCTTCGCATCGATCAACTCGGGAATCACGTCATCGATGGCCCGGGTCCAGTCATTGGTTTTCTCGTGACCCAGACGGCCAAGGAGCTGACGCAATGCTGAAAGTTGGCCGTTTTTCGAGTCTTTATACAAGCGGGTCATCGAATGGACCAACGAAAAATATTTCAAATGCAGCCCCAGATGCTTACCCGCTACGTCCTCAAGATGATGCGCTTCGTCGATGACAAGCCGCTCGTAGGCCGGCAATAGCTGATCGTCGGCCTTCACGTCGGAGAACAACTTGGAATGGTTCGTCACGACGACATCGGCCATCGACGCTTCATGCTTGGCCCGGTAATAGAAGCAGCTTCTAAACCACGGACAAGCCCGTCCCAGACAGGAGTCCGTCTCGCTCGCCACCGTATCCCAGAAGTCTTGTCCGCGACCGATTCCCAGGTTCAGCTCCTCGTCGTCGCCGCTCTGCGTTCGCGTCAACCAGACGACGAGCTGCGCCGACGTCATCGCATCGTCCGCCGGATGCACGAATTCGCGCCGGTCGATTTTTTGCTCCAGTTTGCGCATGCACAAATAATGCTGACGACCTTTGAACACGGAAGCGCGGAACTCGAAAGGAACCACTCGCGTCAATAACGGTACATCGCGTTCGCGCAGCTGCTCCTGCAAGTTGATCGTATGCGTGCTGATCATGACTTTGCGATCATTACGTACGCTCTCGTAAATGGACGGAATCAGATAGCCGAGCGATTTGCCCGTTCCCGTTCCCGCCTCGATCAAAAGATGTTTGTCGCTTCCGAACGCTTCCTGCACTTTGCCGAACATCATGTTCTGCGATTCGCGTTCCTCGTAACCCGGCAATTCCGCGCGCAGGTTATCCTGCACCTGCTCCAGAAAATCCGCGAACGAAAGGTCTTCAAGCGGATTACCGTCCCGAATTTCTCGCGCGGGCGGAACTTCCGCCCACTCTCCGGCTTTCAGCGCAAATTGGCGATAGAACTTGAACTCTCCGCCGTCCGGCAATTCTTCAAGCTCTTTCTCTTCGACCAACGTCTGGAAAAACCAACCCAGATCGCTGTCTCCTTCAAGCAGTTCCGCTACGCGTTGAAGCGTAATAAGCGGTAGCGATCTGGCTTCCTCCAAGCAGTGCAAAAAAACGTGCGCCGTTGCCAACGCATCGCTATCCGCCTGGTGCGGTCGTTCGTGAGGAACGCCGAACTGCGATGCGACTGCGCCAAGCTGGTAGCTCGTAATCGAAGGGTACAAAATGCGCAGCAGGTCAATCGTATCCAGAATTCGTCCGGTAAACGGCAAATATCCGGTCTGGTCAAGCGCACGCTGCAAAAATCCGAAATCGAACGCCACATTGTGTCCGATCAGAACGGCATCGTCAAGAAGCGGAATCATCCCGATGATCGCTTCGTCCAGTCCCGGAGCCTCGCCGAGCTGTTCTTCGCGGATTCCCGTCAGTTCAGCAATGAACGGAGGGAGCGGGACGCCGGGATTGACCAGGGATTGGTAGGTCTCCACGATCTGCAGATCATGGTCGATGACGCTCAGCCCGATCTGGATGATGGCATCCGATGCCTGAGTGCCCGTCGTTTCAAAATCCAGCACGGCAAATTTCATGGTGTCGATAAATCCTTTCAATCGGTTTTCCTTACCAGCATACCAGACAAACAGCAGTTTGGGAAACTGTTCACCACTTCTTGAAGTCCGAAAAAGGAGGAGTTTGCGAATAGGCCCTGGCCGCCTGTCGGCACAAAAGGCGGCTGCCGAACGACCCTTCTGTCAAGGATCGCCGGAGCCGCCGCCGGGATGCATATCCGATTACAAAAATATCCGGTCGCTATTTAACGGATCGTTGCGTGAACTTCCTTGGCAGCCGTCTCGACCGCGCGATTGCCCGCATCCACGAAGACGACCGTAGGCTCATGCGTCAAAGCTTCCTCGTTCGACATCGAAGCATACGAAATGATAATGACGGTATCGCCAGGCTGTACGCGGCGTGCCGCCGCGCCGTTCAAGCAGATCACGCCGCTTCCGCGCTCGCCCGGAATCACATAGGTTTCCAAGCGTTCGCCGTTGTTATTATCGACGATTTGCACTTTTTCATTTTCCAACAAATCGGCCGCTTCCATCAAATCTTCGTCAATGGTGATGCTGCCGACATAGTTCAGGTTCGCTTCCGTGACGGTTGCGCGATGGATCTTGGATTTCATCATGGTTCTATACATGCAAAGGAACCTCCTTGAGCTTCATAATCGTGTTATCAATCAGACGCGTAGAGCCGAATTTGACCGCCAAGGCCAAAATAATCGAACCTTCCGACGCACGCAGCTTTGTAAAACCGTCTTGTTCATCCAGCGGTTCCAGATTCGGAAAAGTCAGCAGGTCCACATAATCGATCTCGGCCAACGGCGATTCTTGAATCGCCGTTGTCACCTCCGCCATAATCAGCTCGGGTGTCACAGCGGCATCGCTTTCGATCCGCAGCGATGCTGTTCGTAACGAACGCGAGAGCACAAGTGCTTCGCGGCGTTGTTCCTCGCTCAGATAAACGTTGCGTGAACTGAGCGCCAAGCCGTCTTCCTCCCTAATGATGGGACAAGGAATGATCTCGATATCCATGTTCAGATCGTTGACCATCTTCTGAAGCACGGCTACCTGCTGGGCATCTTTCGCGCCGAAAAAAGCTTGATCCGGCTTGACGATGTTGAACAACTTCGATACCACCGTGGCCACGCCGTCAAAATGTCCGGGGCGCGAAGCGCCGCACAGACGCTCCGTGACCCCCGTAACGGTCACGGTCGTCCTGCGCTCTTCCGGATACATCTCGGCCACCGAAGGCAGGAACACAACGTCCACGCCTTCACGCTCGGCCAGCTTCAGATCGGCTTCTTCGCTGCGCGGGTAGCGGTCAAGATCTTCGTTCGGCCCGAATTGGATCGGATTGACGAAGATGCTGAGTACCGAAATCCCGCTTTCCTGCCGCGAACGGCGCAGCAGACTGGCATGGCCTTCATGCAGATATCCCATCGTCGGTACGAATCCTACGATGCTGCCGGATGCCGTATCGCTCCGTTCTGCTCGCAATTCGGCGATGAAGGAGCGAACTTCGGCAATCGTCTTGGCGATTCTCATCCTTGCGTCCCTACTTTCTCTTTATCGGAAGCCGAAGGCGCATTTTGCTGCGTTGCTTCTTCCGAACGTCCGCCGCCGTACAACGAATCAAGGGATTCGCTTACGCCTTCGTCTGCTTTGAACACGTGATTTTCAGCAGGGAAAGCTCCGTTTTTCACTTCATTAACGTAATCTTCGATGCCGCCGCGAATCTGCGAACCGACATCGGCGAATGTTTTGACAAATCGTTTTTCCATATAAGGAGAGGCGTACTTGACCACGTCGTGGAATACCAGAACCTGACCGTCGCATTCGCGTCCCGCTCCGATTCCGATCGTCGGAATGGACAATTCGCGCGAAATGGCGGCTGCCGTTTCTTCGGCGACAAGTTCCAATACGACGGCAAAAGCTCCGGCTGCTTCCAGCGCTTTGGCTTCGTCCATCAGCCGCTTGGCATCCGCGGCGTCTTTGCCCTGCACCCGATAGCCGCCGATCGTGTTGACCGACTGCGGCGTCAGGCCGATATGGCCCAACACCGGCACGCCGGATTGCACGATGCTTTTCACGGCTGCCGCGATCTCAAGTCCGCCTTCCATTTTAACGGCATGCGCATGGCCTTCCTGCATCAGGCGGCGCACGCCTCTAAGTGTCTCGTCCGTGCTTCCGTGGTACGTCATGAACGGCATATCGGCCACGATAAACGTATTTCCCGCTCCGCGCGCCGTCGCTCTCGAATGATACACCATGTCGTCCAATGTTACCGGAATCGTCGAATCGTAACCCAGTACGACGTTCCCGAGGGAATCGCCGACCAAAATGATATCGACGCCTGCTTCCTCCGCAAGTTTTGCCGAAGGATAGTCGTAAGCGGTAATCATCGTAAGGCGTTCATTTTGCTCTTTCATTTTTCGAATCTTGACTACGTTCAACGGTTTTTTCGCTGCCATGTCATCAGGCTCCTTTTGTGGATAGTGGAGGCCTTTTGCACCGGATCTACAAGTCCATCCAGCACAAATAGCCTTTTGCTGTCACCAAAAGGGCCGAAAGGTAAAGAAGAAACGGGTGCGACGATTCGCTTCTCCCTTCTGTCTCGGTCCTTGTTAGGCTCAGAGCAGAACTGCAGGGCTTGCCTGGGCGATGTTTCGCCCGGTTGGTGCATTTCGTTTCCTATTTCGTACATACGGGCAACCGGATACATGCTTCGGCTTCTGCGTTCAATTCGATATTCCGCCCGACAAGCAGGTCGGATTTCGAAGTAAACGTAGATCCGTATAGAGCCCATGCACGCGACCGCCTTGCTAAGACTACGATTTGCGGCAGTGCAGTTCGGCCTGATTTCGCCGATACCGCCTCCACATCGCCAGTATACCAAAACCAAGCATGAAAATCACCCTGGAACAATCATGAAAATAACTACCTTACATTTAACTGGGTCAAGCTACTCGCCATCAGGCGATCCGTCAGCTGCGCGCGTACCCGGATAGAGTTCGATATCTCCCGAATAGACCGGAACGATATCCCCTTCCTCTGTACGCATCATAAGCTCTCCCTGCTCGCCAAGACCATGCGCGACGCCGCGGCGCTCGCCTTTCAAATCGCGTACGGCGATCTCGCGCCCCAATGTCACGCTAAGAGATTCCCATAGCAGGCGAATCGATTCAAAACCACGTTCGTTATACAGCTCATACAGCATTTCGAATTCATTCATGACCGCCGCAATCAGAGCAGAGCGATCAACTTCAACACCTGATTCACGTCGCAAAGAGGTTACCTTGCTGCGCAGTTCTTCGGGATAATCGCTCTCGCTAAGGTTCGCGTCGATCCCGATGCCCATGATGCAATGCCGAACGCGTCCGTCTTCCACGACCGCTTCCAGCAAAATGCCGCACAACTTGCGCCCGTCGGCCAACAGATCATTCGGCCATTTGATGCCGGCTTCCACCCCGCTGACAGCGCGAACCGCTCGGCAAACGGCAACCGCCGTGAGCAAAGTGAGCTGCGGCACGGTCGTCAACGGTCCTTCCGGACGCAGCACGGCACTCATCCACACCCCGAGGCCGGGAGGAGAATGCCAAACCCGTCCCTGCCGTCCGCGGCCTGACGTCTGTTCTTCGGCTACGACGAGCGTACCTTCAACTGCACCTTCACGAGCTTTTTTCTCTGCTTCGGTCTGCGTCGAATCGGTCTTGCTCAGCACGGTCAGCTCGCGGCCGAAACGTGATGTCGTCAACGCCGCTTGAATGCGACGTGCATCGAGTGCCGAATCCGAATCTGCCAACCGGTAACCGAGCTTCGGCGAAGCGTCGAAAACATATCCGGCTTCTTTCAGCCTGCGAATCTGCTTCCATACGGCGGTACGGCTTACGCCTAAACGTCGGCTGATCTCTTCTCCCGACAGATACTGTCCCTCGGCCGCTTCGAACATGCCGAGCAGTCGATCCCGGCTTTTGGGTTCTTCGGTCCCCGTCGGTTTGTTTGCATCGGTCATTCGGGATTCGCCTCCTTGCCGGTTTCTGCTTCTGCGCCTGCTTCTATTCGAACAATCTCAGCCAGTAAAGCTTCACGCTCGTTCGGAACATGTCCAAGCGCAACTTCTTCAAGCAGTCGACGAATCAGCAAACCCAGCCAAGACCCGGGTTTACGATCCAAATGCGCGACGACGTCGTGACCGCCGAGCGCGAGCTCACGTACCGATTCCACGGGAATTTCTTTCAGCCAAAGCGTTTCGCCTTCTAATGAAGCCGGGCGATCATCGGCGATCGAGCAGCGGTAAGATATCCAATTCCCGACCGAAGCGCGACCGAAATCCAGTACACAGCGGACAAAAACGAGCTTCGCGCGCTGCTCCCCCTTTTGCCTCGCTTCTCCCATAAGCTCATCGATTCGCAACAATGCCGAGACCGACTTCGCGAAACTGCCCGAAAAGGTCCAGCTTTTGAGCGCCTGCTCCGCTTCTTCACCGGGAATACCAAGTCCGTCAAGCAGCGCGGCCCAGCGTAGTTCCTCCGGCTTCCCTCGCAATGCATCTAACGCTTCAAGCTTCACAGCTCCCAACATCTCCGGCGTCAGACGGATTTTGGCATGCGCCAACAGTCCGCTGCGCGCCAACAGACGTACACCGTCCGCCGGACGCGGGCCGGACACCATTTTTTCCAATTCCGCACGGATCCGCTCTGCCGCAATATGCTTCATATTGCCGCGCAGCTCAATCAATGCTTCCCAAGTCTTAGACTCCAGTTCAAAATCAAAAACCGAAGCAAACCGAACGCCGCGCAGCATCCGCAGCGCGTCTTCGCGAAACCGCTCTCGAGCATCGCCCACGCAGCGAATGACGCCCTGTTCCAAGTCCATTCGCCCGTCGTAAGGATCAATAAACGACCCATCCGGCAGACGGGCAATCGCATTCATCGTAAAATCGCGACGCCTAAGATCCTCATCCAGCGACCGAACGAAAGTGACTTCCTCCGGTCGACGAAAATCCTTATAATCGGTTTCCGTCCGAAAAGTCGTGACCTCGAACGGAATCTTCTCCATCACTACGGTCATCGTGCCATGCTCGATCCCTGTAGGGACGGTACGCGCAAACAGCTCGGCTACTTCTTCCGGACGCGCTGATGTTGCGATATCCATATCGTTAACCGGACGCCCGATCAGTTCGTCGCGAACGCATCCGCCTACCCAGCAGGCCGTATGGCCCGCTTGTTCAAGCGTACGCAGGATCTCTGCGCTAAGCCGCACCTGCTGCGGATCCGCATGCTTCCACTGCGTCAAATCGTTCAACTCCGTTTCTTTCTCTATCTGCATCATCGCGGCCGGAGCCTAACGCTCCAACACCCGGTAATAGATGTCCTCGTATTCCCGCATAATCTTCTGGTCGCAAAATTGAGTGTGGGCGCGCTCCAGGCAAGCTTCGCGCAGCTCCGCTTTTTTCGCCGGATCGCGCAGCAACGAAACAGCATAAGCGGCCATCGCTTCCGTATCCCCGATCGGAGCCAGGTATCCCGTCACGCCGTGCTGAACCAGCTCGGGAATTCCGCCTGCTTCCGAACCGACCGTCGGCACGCCGCAGGCCATCGCTTCCAAAGCCACCAAGCCGAAGCTTTCTTTCTCCGAAGGCAGCAATAAAATATCCGCAAGCGAAATCACCTGAGCGATCTCGTCCTGTTTGCCGAGAAAATGCACGCGTTCCTCCAGGCCGAGTTCCCGGATTTTGCTTTGCACTTTCGGCATGTCGGGTCCTTCGCCCACTAACAACAGCTTCGTCGGCATCTCGCGGTTGACCCGATTGAAGACGTCAATGACGTCCGGCACTCGTTTCACGGGACGGAAATTCGAGATATGCATCAGGATTTTCTCGTCCGGCGTCGCAAATTCCGCACGGAGCGTCGATACTTCGCGCGGATAATAGACCCTTTTATCGATAAAGTTATACGTCAGGTCGATGTCTCGCGTAATATCCAGCGCCTGGCGCGTTTGTCCGATCAGATCCGCCGACACCGCCGTCACCGCGTCGCTGCGGTTGATGGCAAGGGCGATCAGGTCTTTAAGCGTCTCATCCTGACCCAGCACCGTAATATCGGTTCCGTGCAGCGTCGTTACGATTTTGAGATCATCCCCGACCATTTGTTTCGCCAAATAGGCGCAGACCGCATGCGGTACCGCGTAATGGACGTGCAAAATGTCGAGCTTTTCCCTTTTGACCACTTGAGCCATCTTGGATGCCAGCGACAAATCGTAAGGCGGATAGCGGAACACGTAATAATCGCTGACTTCGACTTCGTGATAATGAATATTTTTATGAAAAGCACCCAGCCGGAACGGAATGCTATGCGTGATAAAATGGACCTCGTGTCCTTTTTCCGCCAGCAGTTTGCCCAGTTCCGTTGCCACTACGCCCGATCCGCCGAGCGAAGGATAGCAAGTGATGCCGATTTTGAGTACGTCTTTCATGAAGGCCGGAACCCCTTTCTCGCCGCTTTAAAAAAGATGAACCTTGTGCGGCAGTCGGGATGCGAAGCCCTCCGCGTAGCCGATGCCGCACTTTTGACCCAGCAGCGAATCGCGTGCTTTCACCCGTTCCGCATACTGCGCGGTCAGCGGGGTAGCCACGGCATCCGAACCTTGCGTCGGCCCTGTGAACTGCGACGCGTAACAGCGTAACGAAGCTTCTTTTTCGGCATAATATTCGGTCACGTCAACCGTAAGGTCGGCACGCCCGAGATCATTGATAAAATAAAAATACGTTTGGCTTACCGTCGCCGGAGGCAGCTCGGGCATATAGCGCCGCAGCTTGGCATTGAATACCGCTTCCTCTACCAACCCGCTGCACGCGATATGATCCGGATGCCGATCTTCCCAGTACGGGGCAAACACGATACGCGGCGCCCACTTGCGAATTTCGGCGACGATTCGACGAATATGCTCTTCCGTGCGGAACAGTCCGCGATCCGGCAAGCCGAGATTGCTGCGCACGGAGAGGCCGAGCACGGCGGAGGCCGACTCGGCTTCTTGTTGGCGCAGCTCTACCGTGCCGTTGGAAGACATCTCCGCGCGCGTAAGGTCGCAGATGCCGACACGGTAGCCCGCGCGCGTATGTTTGACGATCGTGCCGGCCATGCCGATTTCGGCATCGTCGGCATGAGCGCCGAAAACGAGAATATCGAGCGGCTCAGTCATTGCTCTCGATTCCCGGCTTGTACTTATGTACCAGCTCCCGCCAACCGAAATCGCCGCGCATCAATGCCTTGACGAGAATTTCGGCAGTCGCCACATTCGTGGCTACCGGGATTCCCTGCACATCGCAAATCCGAAGCAAGGCCGTAATATCCGGCTCGTGCGGCTGCGCCATCAACGGATCACGCAAGAAAATAATCAGATCCAGTTCGTTTTCAGCCACAAGCGCCCCGATCTGTTGGTCTCCGCCAAGCGGTCCGGACATGAAACGATGGATATTGAGGCCGGTTGCCTCCATGATACGCTGCCCGGTGGTTCCCGTGGAATACAGCTGACAGTCTACGAAGGCCTGTTCATAAGCGGTAACGAAATTGACCATCTCGTCTTTTTTGCGGTCATGCGCGATAAATGCGATCTTCATCGAGTTCCCTCTTTCCGGCTATGTTGGTTAAAAGAATTACTACCTTGTCAACGCTAAAAGAAAGGTTACGCCCGACTGAAACGCACCTGAAACGCGTGCCTTTCATTCGAACGTAATCCTCTGATTAAGAGTTGACAAGGTCCTACATCAAATGCTCGAAACCATATACCATTCCCGTATAATCCATCACCTTTTTGATTCCGATATTGACGCCCGGCATATAGCCGGCTCGCTCATACGAATCATGACGGATTTTCAGGCTTTGACCATATCCGCCGAATACGACTTCCTGCTGCGCAAATACGCCCGGCAAACGCAAACTATGAATGCGGAATCCGTCATATTCTCCGCCTCGCGCTCCCGGCAAAATTTCTTCCTCGTCCGGATTGCCCTGCTTGATTTTTTCGCGTCCTTGAGCAATCAGCTCGGCTGTTTTGATCGCGGTACCGGAAGGCGCATCCAGTTTCTGGTCGCCATGCGTTTCGATAATTTCGACATGCGGCAGATATTCGGCGGCCTTCGCGGCAAATTGCATCATCAAAATCGCGCCGATCGAGAAGTTCGGAGCAATCAGACCCCCGATATTCGCTTCTCGGCAAAGTCCGTCCAATTCTTCAATTTGCTGCGGAGTAAAGCCTGTCGCGCCTACAACCGGACGAACGCCGTGACGAATTGCGGTAACGGTATTCGCATAGACGACGGATGGAACCGTAAAGTCCACCAATACATCCGCTTTATTTTCCGACAAGGCCAGATCCAGATCCGAGGCAGCGATAATGCCGCAAGGCTTCAATCCTGCAAGCTCACCCGCATCCTGACCTGCCCCTGAACGATCAACCGCTGCAACCAGTTCAAGCGAAGCGTCCTCCAATACCATCTTCACGACCTCGCGTCCCATACGCCCGCCGGCTCCGGTAACGGCTACTTTGATTTTCTCGCTCATTGTCGTTCCTCCTCCTGCTGCGGATCCGTGTCGATTCGCGTCCAACGGTCTTTGTCGCGCGTGTTGAATTTATGCATGACCCGGTCATGGGCCTCAGTCAAATCAATGTTGAGCGAATTGGCAAAACACAGCGTGATAAACAAAATATCGCCGAGTTCCAATTCGATCGAGTTGTCGTCTTCTCCGGCTTTTTTCGGTTTCTCGCCAAAGCTGTGGTTGACTTCCCGTGCAAGCTCGCCGACCTCTTCCGTCATCCGGGCGAGCATCGACAACGGACTAAAATACCCTTCCTTAAACTGCGAGATATAACGGTCTACCTCGCGCTGCATCTCGGCTAGGCTCTTTTCCATGCCGGCATTCGCCTCTTTCTGTGTGTGGTGATATTGGACTGCACTCCTTCCTATGTTATCGCAAAGGGATTTTGAAGACAATGGTTGATATGTAGCCTAGGACATGTCTTCAGGCCTGTCCGTCGACCTCGCGCCGCGCCCGCTGCCGCGAATGGCTAACCAGCCGGCCAGAACACTTACGGCCGTCAATCCGAACGTAAAGTTGCGAACCTGATCGATGATCGCCAGATGCTGCAACGACAAATATGGGAAAATGCCATATGTATAATCGACCGTGTCATTAGTGAACGTCCAAATCGCAGCCGGAATCAGCCATAACGTCCCCAAACTGAAGAAACGAACGTACAACAGGGCTTCTATGGCCATAACGCCATGTGAAGCGATCAGCATCCAACTGAGCGGTTCAATCGGGTTGCCCAACGCAGCATCCCAGAAAATAATAGAGATCGCCCAAACTCCGTATTTAACGGATGTGACAATCGCCAATGCTTCAATCAAACGAACCACTCCGCGCATCAAACGAGAAGCAGGAGGGAATAGCAGTCCGAGAAGCGCCAGCGTAAAGAATAAACTTCCGGTCGGACTGTCCGGTACAAAAACAATTTGCCAAGCCGGCTGCGTGCTCCAAACACTGACCAGTTGCCCCCAGTACCAATAATAACCATAAACCGTACCTACCAAATTGCTAATGAAAAGCAACCAGAGAATCCGGCGATCGGTCAAAAGAGCGCGGCTCCATAACCACGATAACGACATGTTGTTCCTCCCGAATAAAATTGAAGACGCACCCGGTATCGTTTACCGGGCCTTCCCTTCATAAAAAGCCTGACCGCGTCGGCGGTCAGGCTTTTTATGAACCCGTTTTTATTTTACAGTTCGCATCTTCAAGTTGGCAAGCGCGAGGATTCTATCGATACGCTGTCACGTTCAATCATTTTCAATTCGCTCGTTAAAGCCAAGAAGGCGAGTTCGTCTCCGCTGGCCAGAGCTGCGTCGATATCCTGCTGCAACATTTCACAGCGTCGTCTGCGCAATGATTCATCCCATACCATCTCGGCGGCCAGACCCAACATCACTTCGTAAGCTGCTTTCATCTTGTCCAAAGGACGCACCTCCCGAGTTTTCATATCTTCACCGGCAATTGTTCAGCTCCGACGACTTCTGGTTGGAGGCGGTTCCCCCGCGCCCCTATTCATCGTTTTTTTTGTGAGCGCCCTCATTTTTTCACAATTTCAAGAGACAGAAGAGACAAAGAAGCTAACTCCTTTCTATGCATTTAACCCAAACTTCGATCCGTGCACCATAAAACGGAAAAAATCGGTAATTATATTTAACCCGTAATCGATTCTGCCCATAAAAAAAGCCTTTCTCCGGTCCAAGTACGTCGACCGTCGAAAAGCTTTGAATTCAAGTTCGATTATTAGCGATAAAGCTTGCCCGGTTGCTCTGCCGACAAATGCTTCGTACAGTTATAAACCAACGATTCCCAAAGCTCGCCGTTCTTTTCAAGCACGGTGAGCGACAAGTTGCCGATCCGTTCAACCTGCCGATCCGCATAAAGCGCGGCATACAATCGGGCCAGCAGACCTCCGTGCGTCACGACCAGAATATTTTGTTCCGGGTATTTCGCTTCAAGATCGGCCATGAACGCCAGCGCACGCTCGCCAAGCGCCTGAAGCTGCTCCTGACCGTTATCTTGGGTGCTCCAGTCTTCTCCGTACCGCTCGACCAGCTCGGAAATTCGCATGCCTTCCAGAGGACCGAATCCGCGTTCCGTTAAACGGACGTCGGCTTCCAATAACGGCAGATCCAATCGGGCTGCAATAATTTCAGCCGTCTCCTGCGCTCGCAGCAATCCGCTGGAGATCGCAAAATCCCACTCGTAAGGCTCTTCCGCCAGCCGCTCGGCTAATCGCGAAGCTTGGGCACGGCCCTCGTCGTTAAGCGGAATATCGATTTGTCCCTGAATCCGACCCGCTGCATTCCAGTCGGTCAGTCCGTGTCTAATCAAGCCGATACGCATTAACGTCGCTCCAATCTTTGGCGAAAAGTAAATCGCGTTATTTTCTCATTGCGGCAATCCGGCTTAGCGACAGCAGCGCCAGACCCATGCCCGTCAATGACAGGAACATCCAATATTGCGGGTGCGTCGGTCCGATTTGAGCGACCAGAGGCTCAATAATGCCCCGTCCCGACATTTGTTCGTCCGATTCGGTATCGGCAGATTCCGAAATACCGGCCTGCACCGTCAAAGGCTGAACGATCACGCCTGCCGGCACCTCTTGAGCTGCGCTTCGTTCGCGATCCGGCACGCCCCAGCCTGCAAGGTAAATAAAGCTGACAAGAAACACGGCAAGCAGCGCGGCAATCCATACGGCTGCACGGCTGCGGAATCGGTGCTGCGAAGCGTAAGTCTTGGCTTCTCCCGGAAGCAGCCAAGGAGATTCCTCGTAAATCCGATCCATGACGCCGCGGTTCATCCGTTCGGCGTCCATCTCGGGCAAATCAAGAGAGGCTTCTTGCAGCAACTCGTCCAGATCAGGAAAATCATCGAGATCAAACGTCTCGCTGTGCCGATCTTCCGGCCGAAGCGGTCCGCCCTTCTTCTCGTCCGGGCGCTGCTCATGCGGATTCCAGCGCATGCCCGCCCGGTGTCCGCCATCCTCTCTACCCTTCATTCGGTCTCATCCCCTTGTAGATCTCCTCATCGTACACCGGGCCGTAATAATAGGGTTCCAACTGATTTTTGATGCTGAGCCTTGCGCGGAACAACAAAGATTTGACGGAGCTGATACTTTGCCCCAAAATACGCGCGATCTCCTGATAATCCATCTGATCGTATTCGCGCAAGATCAACGCAGCACGTTGTTTCTCAGGCAAGTTATCGATCGCCGAGCGAACCATGCCGACCTGCTCGTTGCGAAGCAGCGCCTGTTCCGGTGCCGCATCCGTCGACGAATCGGTCACCAGCTCGCCGTCCTCAAGCGGGACATTGGTCGCCCGATGTCTGCGGAGCTCGCTGAGCGCCGTATTTCTTGCAATCGTGTATAACCAGGTGGAAAAAGAAGCTTCGACCTCGCGAAACGACTGGAGGCTTTTGAATGCTTTATAAAAAGTCTCGGAACTCACGTCTTCGGCAAGATGGCCAAGGCCCGCGCTCTTCAACATATAGTACGTAAATGCCAGGATTTTGCGCTGATAGCGCCGCATAAGAACCGAGTAAAGTTCGACATTCCCTGCTTTAATTTCCCGAATCAACTGGGAATCTTCCATCGAAAACGCGCCCCTCCCTCGCTCGCCGCAAAAAAATCTACAGCCCATTTTATCATAATGCCCGCTTTTCGCAAAAAATCCGGGGCTTCGACTCATAGACGAACAGAGCCGAGATAAAGTTGCAGCGATCGGCGAAATTTTTCTCTTTATTTATCTTATTACCCTTTTTTCGCTGATATACGGCTTTTTCTTACGCTTCGGATCTCCAAATATTGCGATCTTCCGCATCCAATACGGCTTCTACCTCGTCACCGTCCAGCACCGCGACGCATCCTTTGGGCAGGGCTAACACCTTCAGTATGCCGGGGCGCAGATTGAACAATTGAAAAATATAATACAAGCGCAACTCCTCCTGCTCAACTTGACCTTCGGCAGGTCCCAGGTACCAACCGGAACGTCCGTCTTGCCGATGATCGGTCCGCTCCAGATAAACCCGCTCGGCATTCAGTGCTTTTTCCGATGCGATCAGCGTATCCTGGAACAAGCAGGTCTCTCCCGCCGTTCCGCTTTGCTTCAACATATGATTCTGGGCCAATTGCACGGATAACGTCGCAGACAAATCATCGGTCGTGCGCGAAAACGGATCCGTCGCATAATCGGGAGCGAGAATTTGCACCTGTCCTTCACCTTTCTCATGGATGAACAAAATGCTCCAACCGACCTGAATCTTCATTCCGTCTTCGAGAAATCCGGCGTCCGCCTCGGTAGTCTCGAATAAATTCAACAGAAAATCGCCTTGCAGCTCCAAGCTTTCTTCACACTTTAACGAGAACGTGCGAGAACCGATTTCTTTGGTCTTCGTGATCAGCATGATTCAGACGTCCCCCGGTATCAATATGACTTTTGCTTACGGATTCGCTCCTGCTCGCTCAGATACTCCTTATATCCCCAAAACGCTTCTTCGCGCCCGCCGCCTTCCAGCAATGTAGCGACCGCATACGACAATAATTCGACCCAATCGGCCATTTGCTGCAGTTCTTCATCGGTGATCAACTCGTTGCTGCGCAGCATGCCGTTCGGCTCGATCGCCCAGGCTCGCGCGTATTGGCAAAGACTCCAAAAACACGACACGATCGTCCGATCGAGATTTTCTTTTTCCAATTCATCGCTCAACACGTCCAGAATTTCCATCAGTTCATGAAAATTCTGTTCGATCAACTTGCCTCTATAGGGACGCAGCATGCCGAGAAAGCCTTGTTCCACTTTTTCATGTTCAAGATCGTCATGTACGAAAGCATGCATTTTCAACCGCTCAACGGCTTGTTCCTTATTCAAGGCCAACCCTCCATGATGTATAAATTCCGGTCATTCCTCTTACTTACGCCTGCGTCAAAATAAAAGCTCGTCCGTCTGCATTCAGTACCTGCACCTGTCCGATCTCGGCTAAAGGCTGTTCCCAATGCACATGACCGCAGCAAACCAATGTATCCGAAGCCGACTCCAACTGCTCCCTGATGCCGATATGGCCACGCAGTCCAAGCGTCGGCTCATCCGGCCCTTGATGCAGCAGCAAAAGGTCAGGTTTGCGCGCCAGCAATCTTTTCAATTCACGCAAAAAAAGCTCTTCCGGCATTCGATTAGGCCGGTCCGTTCGGCCTATGATGCCTCCGAGACCGGCTACCCGCACGCCGACCGCTTCCCGTATTCCTGGACGTTCGAAAAATAAGACTTCTGCAAGTTCTTCCAAGCCGCCGGATGAAAAAAGATCGTGATTACCCGCTACTCCGGCCACGCCGCCGAACCGATCGTCGAAAGCTCGCCAGACCGGCAACGGATCACCGCTCGACCCGCGAACGCCAGGATCGGCATATAAATCTCCGCAGAGCAATACGAGAACCCGCCGCGGATCGATGTTCGGAAACTCCAATTGGAGCAGCAAAGCAAGGTGTTCAGCCAATTCCTCGCCGAGCAAACGTTCTTCGCCGTAGCCTTTTGTCCCTGCTTTACAGGTTCCCTGCAAGTCCGACGTCGCGATCAAAGCATCCCATCGAGCAGGAAGACCTTCCACTTTTCCGCTATGTATAGGCAGCTCGACGTGTTCGATTCCGCCTCCCGCTGCCGCCGACAGATAAGGTACCGCATCCACGGGCTCCGGGTCAAGTTTGACGATACGCATCAAGCTCCTCCTTTTGATTCAAAACGGCTTTTGTCCTTTGAAAGGGGCAAATTGTGCCGGATCGGCTCCGCGCGAGCAAAGGTAGCGCAGCGCTTGATCGAAGTCGCCGAACGTCAGTAGTTCTTCTTCCGCACAGTCCTCGGCGATATGCGCGTCTTGAGGATCGACGGCAAAAAAATAAGCTTGGTAACTCCCGTCTTTTTTTCGCATCGCATACTGGGTAAACTCTTGCTGTTCAGAAGCATTCGGCTTTGGCCGCATACACTCGTACCCGCGCGTCCGTCCGCGCTCCACGGCTTTTTTCCAGACCCAACCGTCGCTCTCGCCGCTCAACGATCCGGCTCCGACATGGAGGCTTGCAGTCTCGAACGCAAATTCTCCGCCAGTTTGCGGAATGCCGTTCGTTCTTCATCGTCCGCATACTCTTCTTTGCGCAGCTCCAACCAGTAGTCGCCGTCGGCCAGATCATACATATCGAGCAGCGTAATCTCCGCACATGCCGGACTTTCCATTGCCGCAAACATCAGCTCGGGACCGTCGTCCCAATTATATCCGTTCACGAAAGCATGCAGCAAAACCGCAGAGTCCAGATTCCGAACAGCCTCCAACGCTTTTTCGCGGTCTTCTTCGTACAGGAGTGCATCCAGCTTTTGCTGCTCCTCGGCGCTCAAAGTCAATCGGATCGCACCGCGAGTTTCCATGAGCAGATCCGCTACCGCGCGATCTCCGCGAGAAGCGGCAGCATTCCAAGGCGTAGCCCGAATCCCGCGCGGGGAGTCGATGCGGGCCCCGTATTTCAGCAGCAGCTTAACCGCTCCCTCTTGCTGGAACTTGATCGCTTTGAGCAGCGCCGTTTCGCCCATCTTATCCGTGACTTCGATCTCCGCGCCTTTTTCCAGCAAAATCTCGACCGCCTCCGTCGGCAGTTTATACGTCATGAATAGCATCAAAGGAGTACGTCCCCTGGAATCCCGCTCGTTGACATCCAGTTCTCCGGCAGCGGTTCGTACAGCGTGCACGTTTTTGGTTCTTGCAATTTCCGCCCAATTCGTCATCTTTCGGCTCCTTTGCAGCTTACTTTTATCTAAGGCGCCCTAGCGCCGTCATCATTCCTTACCCTACAGTATCCTATGCGCGTGCTTGGAGTTCAAGTCGAAATGAAAGGTTGATGCTGTTAAATGCGAATCAGATCATGATAAATCAGCCGTTGCGCTCCATGTACGTCCCCCGTCACCCAGATCATGCCGTCCCTCCGTTCTTTGCTTGATCCCTATCTCTCCAGTATACCTTTTTTGCCGATCAAAACAAAAAGCGAAGGATCGGCGTTAGCCGTCCTGCGCTTCTGATTTTAGCGACCGATAGTTAACTCCATGTTTCGAGAAGCATATACGCCTCTAACCGCTCAACCAGTAATAGACGTTCTTCGAATTGCTGTTCATCCACGAAATGCGCTTCCAGCACTCCGTCACCCTTTTTTTCGAACTTAAGCCTGTATCGCTGCAACACATAACGCCCCGACGGATCCCCCTCCGGTTCCCATCTCACATACAACTCATGGCCGAGATGCCGGTGAAGCACGCTCAGCAAAATCGAACCGTAAAACCAATCCATCGTCTCCGGCGACGGATCGATTTCCCGCAGCTCGTTAACCTCTACCCTCCACCCGCTCGGAATCCGAAGCGGCTGAAGCGCCACCTGATCTTTCTCCATCCAATCCTCTCCTTATCTCCGGTCAAACTTTCTCGCATCTGCATCCCGATCTCCAAATAACCCCATCTGTCCTCTTTAATTTTACACAAAAAAAGGCCGCTCACTGTGAGCGGCCCGCACACCATTTCGAAGTGCGCTAAGAGTTATAGGAGTGGAGAGAAACCATACTGTACGTTTATTATATGTATACGCTTCCAAAATGTCAACGCTTTCTTTTCCTTTTTTGTTCATAAAAATAAATCAGCCATTTCCGTCATCCTGCAAAGACGGAAATGGCTTTTGAAATTCTATTCAAGCGAAGCGATAGGCGGAGGGAGAAGTTCAGTGAAAAGCGCCTTTGAACCCGGAAAGTTTCCTTATTCAAATTCAATCCAACTTTCCGGGTGAAACAGCGCTTTGAACGAACTTCTCCCGCAGCCCGCCCAGCTTCAGCCAACGAATAGGACTTCAACCTCAGACATACACGTCGAACTCCAACCCCTCCAACGCTTCTTTCCCCCGATTCATATTCATCTCGTCCCGGAAAGAAAGCCTCATCAGCCCCGGCACATCCTCGCGACTCTCGATAATCTGCAAGTTGCTCAAGTTAATGCCGCGCGAGCCGAGCTCGGTCGTGATCCGGCCGATAATGCCGGGATGGTCAGGCACGTCGAGGTAAAGGTCGTACGTTTTGGCAATAACGCCTTTGCGACGTTCCGGCAATTCATTCCGGAAATCGCCGGCATCTTGGAATCGCGCCGAGATCCCTTCGCCGTCTTCCCGCTCCAACTGATCGATAAAACCTTCCACCTGCTGATTCCAGTCGCGTAGAAGCTTTAAAAGATTGAAGCGGTTATTCAGTAAAATGTCGCGCCATACGATAGGGTCGCTGGACGCAATCCGCGTAATATCACGGAAACCTCCGGCAGCAAGCGTTCGATACAGAGGATTGCTTTCATGGTATCCGCTGATTTGATTCACCAACGCTACCGCGATAATATGCGGCAGATGGCTGATTGCTCCAACGATCTCGTCATGCTGGCCCGGTTCCATGCAGATGACTTTGGCCCGGGTCAACGCCAGCAGCTTCGTCAACGCTTCGGTCGCTGCCGCATCGGTATCCGGCTCCGGCGTCAATACGTAATACGCGTTCTCGAACAGCAGCGAAGTCGCCGCCTGCACGCCCGAGCGCTCCGAGCCCGCCATCGGGTGGCCGCCGATAAAGCAAGCGTCCCCCCAGTCCAACTCTCTCGCCCGCGTCGCAATCGAAGCTTTGGTGCTGCCTACATCCGTAACGATACAGCCTTTTTTGAGCGGCAAAGCATTAATCTGTTCCAAATAGGTCTCCAGCAGCCCGACAGGCGTGGAGAGAAAAATAAAGTCGGCATCTTGCGCCGCTTCTTCCAACGACAGGGTCGCGGAGTCGACGACTCCGCGCTCCACGCTCAGATCGGCAAGATCCTGCCGGTGGGAAAATCCGACGAGCCGGACGTCCGGCTTCCCGCGGAAGCATAATGCCAGCGAGCCGCCGATCAGTCCCACGCCGATCACAGCAATTTTCATAGAGGTCATCCTCGCTTCGTTAGGGTTCTTGCAAGAAAACGTCCTAGCACGTTGTCAACGTTAAAAGTAAGGTTGACAACGTACTACACCGTGGCTTCCTGCCCGTTCAATGCTTCTTCGAACGTCCGGATGAAAATCTCGTTCTCTCTCGGAGAACCTACCGTCACCCGCAGATGCGTCGGATAAAGCTTGAACCCCGCACGCGCGATGACTCCTTTTTGCAGCATGCGTTGGAACAGTTCGACAGCCGACTGTTTCGTGTCGACCATGATGAAGTTGCCGTTTGCCGGGAAATGAACCAGTCCCAGACGATCGAATTCGCTTTGCAGGTACTTGATTCCTTCCGCATTCTTTTCACGGCAGGATTGCACGAATTCCTGATCCGCCAATGCCGCTTTTGCTGCCGCTTGCGCGATACGCGTCGTATTGAACGGCTCGCGTACCTGATTGATCGAACGAATCACGGAAGCTTGTCCGACGCCGTAACCGATCCGCAGCGCGGCCAGACCGTAAATTTTGGAGAAGGTACGCAGAACGACAACGTTAGCGTAATCCGCCAGCAATTCGGTGCCGTCCGGGTATTCGCTGTCGGTCACGTATTCGAAGTAAGCTTCATCCAGTACCGCCATTACCGAAGACGGCAGGCGGTCCAGGAAGCTTTTCAATTCGTCTTTGCTGACGATCGTGCCGGTCGGATTGTTCGGATTGCAGATCCATACGATCTTGGTACGATCCGTTACCGCAGCCAACATCGCGTCGAGATCGTGTTTGCCGTCTTGCAGCGGAACTTCGATACTCGTTGCTTTCTCGATATCGGCATTGCTTTTATATACGGAAAAAGTCGCATCCGCCATAATGTTCTCGTCGCCTTCCGACAGGAATGCGCGAGCAATCAGGGCAATGATTTCATCCGAGCCGCAACCAAAAATAATCTGGTCGGAATTAACGGACAAATGCTCGGCAACCGCCGCAGTCAGTTCGACCGCTCCACCGTCCGGGTACAAGTTGAATTTAGTCAGTTCTTCTTCAATCGCGGCTTTGACGCGAGGGGAAAATCCGTAAGGATTTTCGTTGGAAGCCAACTTTACGACTTCGCTGAGTCCGTATTCTTTTTGAACTTCTTCGATCGGTTTACCGGGCTGATAGACCGGAAGGTCGACAATATGCGCTTTAGGCTGCATGGATATTCCCCTACTTTCCTGATTTGGCGTGTTGCAGTGCGACAGTATCGAGCTGCAAGCAGACGCAAAAAGTATATGCTTAGACCGAAACAAGGAATGTCCGCGAAAAAGCAGGGGTGGTATGCACCTCTTTCTTCGCTTCGTTCCTTGATTTCGGCTGACGCAGTTATACTTTTAATTCTGCCACAAATTCGCGAATTTGCAAGAGCGCATCTTCGCGCTTGTCCGCATTCATCAGATCGGGGATCAAAGATTCGATCGTGCGCACGATCGCGCTGCCCACCACGACGCCGTCACATAGCTCGGAAAACCGCTCGACCTGCTCCCGGCTGGAGATGCCGAACCCGACCGCGACCGGCAGATCCGTACGGGATTTCACATCACGAATAAAAGCATCCACGCCTTCGTGGAACGAAGCACGTTCCCCGGTCACGCCGAGCGAAGAGACGCAGTAAACGAAACCGCGGCCGTTGTTCAGGATGCGTTCGATCCGTTCGCTGGATGTAGGCGCGACCAGCGGAATCAGCGCGATTCCGGCTTGATCTGCCCGTTCCAGCAGTTCTCCCGATTCTTCATGCGGCACATCGGGAATGATCAAGCCGCTGATTCCGTGCGCGGAAGCCTGATCGAAAAATTCGTTCAGCCCCATTTGCAATACGGGATTATAGTACGTGAACAGCACGAACGGCATCTTCACGCCGCGCTCTCTCGACTGTTTGGCGACATCCAGACAGGTTCGCACCGTAATCAACTGCTGCAACGCACGGGACGATGCCCGCTGAATGACCGGTCCGTCCGCAAGCGGATCGGAGTAGGGAACGCCCAATTCCAGAATGTCTGCTCCCGCATCTTCCAGACGCTCGATGATTTCAAGCGTCGTCTCGATATCGGGATCGCCTACGGTCAGAAAAGGAATAAGCGCCGTTCCGCCCTGCTCGCCGATGCGACGGAACGTTTCGTCGATCAGGTTGGGACGCGCATCGCCCGGGGCCGCGAACGAAGCACTTGCCGTGCCTGCCGATAGCCCTCCTTCCGCCGCCGGGTGCATGACGGTCCGACGTACGGCATTGGGTTGAATATTCATCGTGCGTCCCCTCCTTCGTTTTCATAGGCCATGATCGATTCGACGTCCTTGTCGCCGCGACCGGACAGGCAAACGATCAACAGCTTGTCTTTGCCCAGCTCTGGCGCGATCTTTCCGGCTTGCGCCAAGGCATGAGCCGATTCCAGCGCCGGGATGATGCCTTCTGTGCGGCAAAGCAGCTTCAGTGCGTCCAACGCTTCGTCGTCGGTGATCGGCACGTATTTCGCGCGCCCGGTGTCTTTGAGATACGAATGCTCCGGTCCGACGCCGGGGTAATCCAGCCCTGCCGAAATCGAGTGCGCAGGCTGAACCTGACCGTAATCGTCTTGCAGCAAGTAACTCATCGAACCTTGGAACACTCCTTTCGTGCCCAGCGTCATCGTGGCGGCATGAAGCGGGGTGTCGATGCCTTTGCCCGCGGCTTCAACGCCGACAAATTCAACTTCCTGATCGCGGACGAACGGGTAAAACATCCCGATCGCGTTGCTCCCTCCGCCGACAGCCGCCACGATCGTATCGGGGAGACGACCTTCGGTTTCGAGAATTTGGCGACGCGTCTCGTCTCCGATGACACGCTGGAAGTTTCGCACAATCAGCGGATACGGATGCGGACCGACGGCCGAACCCAAAATGTAAAACGTATCGCTCACATGGCTGACCCAGTAACGCAGCGCTTCGTTGCCCGCGTCTTTCAGCGTCTTCGTTCCCGATACGACCGGCACCACCTCCGCGCCGAGCAGCCGCATGCGAAACACGTTCAACTGCTGGCGCTGCATGTCTTCTTCGCCCATGAACACTTTGCATTCCAAGCCGAACAGCGCCGCTACTGTCGCCGTGGCTACGCCGTGTTGGCCTGCGCCCGTCTCGGCGATGACTTTCTTTTTGCCCATGCGTACCGCAAGCAGCCCCTGGCCCAGTGCGTTGTTGATCTTGTGCGCACCCGTGTGGTTCAGGTCTTCGCGCTTGAGATAAATCTTCGCGCCGCCGAAATGTTCGGTTAGGCGTTTGGCATAATACAATGGCGTCTCGCGGCCCGAGTACTGCTTCAGAAGATCGTTCAGTTCGGCGTTGAAGTCCTCGTCAGCCGAGTATTTCAGATAAGATTCTTCGAGTTCGATCAAAGCGTTCATCAACGTCTCGGGGACGAAACGTCCTCCGAAATCGCCATAACGTCCTTTTGCATCCGGCACTTGCTGAATCATGATAAAACCGCCCTTTCTACGAATGTAGTCATTTTCTCAAGATCTTTATGTCCGTCCGTTTCGACACCGCTGGAAACATCGATGCCGTCCGGTTTGTAATCCGTTACGAGCTGATGCACATTTTCCGGCGCCAATCCGCCCGCTACGAATAATTGTAACCCATGCCGCCGCGCAGCGCTTCGATAAAGCGGGATAATCTCCCAATTGAATGTCCGACCCGAACCGCCTCCGTAAAGCGGGTCATGGGTATCAATAAGCAGTACATCGACCGTGCCTGCATAAGCAGCCGCAACACGTTCCGCTCGTTCGGCGTGACTCTCGTCGCTGCCGTCCCCGCCGATCGGCACAGCCTTGAATACAGGAAGCCCCCATCGGTCGCGAACTTCTTTGCATAACTGAGGGCTTTCCTGTCCATGCAGCTGAATCACATCCAAGCGCGCATCCGATAGGACCTGTTGAAGTTCCTCCGGCGTCGGATTAACGAAGACTCCCGCGATACGAGGGCGCGAAGCGGCTCGGTTTGACTGGGCAGGCTGTTGATAAAGTCCGTCCAAGTTTCGGATCAATCCAGCGGCTTGCTGCGCATCGACCCGCCGCTTACTGGGCGCGAAAACCAAGCCGATATAATCAACCTGCAATTCCGCCGCTTTTTCCAATGCCTCCGGTGTTCGTACGCCACAGATTTTGACTTGGGGACGTACGGCTTCTTGCCGAGTCATCGCACTTCCTCTGTATCGATTCGGGAAGAAACAGCGCCCATCACTTCGGTAACCGCTTCGCCGATATCAGGCCGACGCATAAAGGTCTCGCCGATCAATACTCCCTTCGCGCCGTTGGAACCGACATAAGCGATATCTTCTGCTGTACGAATCGCGCTTTCGCTAATAAGCAGTGCCTGCTCGGGAACGTAAGTCGCCAATTCGGCGGTCACGGTCAAGCTGGTCTCGAACGTATGCAGATTACGATTGTTGACTCCGATCAATCCATGATCCGTCACTTTCAAGACCCGCTCTAGCTCTTCCTTATTGTGTACTTCGATCAGCGCGTCCAATCCGATCGATTCGGCTAACGCTTTTAATTGGCGCAAGCGGTCCGTTGGCAAAATCGCCGCAATCAAAAGTACCGCATCGGCCCCGATCAGACGTGCCTCATAGATCTGCAATTCGTCGATGACGAAATCTTTGCGAAGCAGCGGCAGCTTGACGACTTCGCGAATTCGCGTCAAATATTCCGCACGGCCCTGAAAATATTCGCTATCGGTTAGTACAGACAAGCAATCCGCACCCGCAGCTTCATAGGCTTGAGCCAGCTCGACCGGATTGAAATCTTCGCGAATCAATCCTTTGGACGGAGAGGCTTTTTTCACTTCGGCAATCAGCGCCATTCCGCTGCGTTTCGGGCTGCGCAGCGCAGCTTCGAATCCTCGTGTCGGCGGCATCGCCGCAATACGCTGCTTGGCCTCCGAAATATTCAATGTTTCTTTTAAACGTTGTACTTCGCTTTTTTTGGTTTCTACGATTCGATCAAGATACATATCCGCATTCCTCCGTTGTCTGGATAAGCTGTTCCAATTTGCCGAGGGCCTGGCCCGAGTCTACGATGTCTGCCGCCTTGCGTACGCCTTCCGCCAAATCCTGCGCGGCTCCGGCCGTGTAGATGCAGGCTCCGGCGTTTGCCAGCACGATGTCGCGCCGTGCGCCGCGTTCGCCCGACAGTACGCCTCGGATGATGCGCGCGTTATCCGCGGCATCTCCGCCGAGAATGCTTTCGAGGGAGTGGCGTTCAAGTCCCAGTTCTTCAGGGGTGATCTCGTACGTATGCACAGCGCCGTTTTTCAATTCCGATACCCGAGTCGGGCCGGAAACGCTGATCTCGTCCAATCCGTCCAGTCCGGCCACGACCATCGCGCGTTTTGCGCCGAGATTGCCGAGCACCGAAGCGATTTGCTGCGTTCGACTCGCGTCGTACAGCCCAAGCAATTGCCGATCCGCGCCTGCCGGATTGGTCAACGGTCCCAACAAATTGAACACGGTACGCACGCCCAGTTCCCGACGAGGAGCAGCCGCATGTTTCATCGAAGGATGATACGTCTGGGCAAACAAGAAGCAAATGCCGATCCGTTCCAAGCATTCGGCCGCTTGAGTACCGTTGATTCCGATATTGACGCCGAGTGCTTCCAGTACGTCCGCGCTGCCTGCACGGCCGCTTGCGGAGCGGTTGCCATGCTTGGCGACGCGGACGGAAGCCGATGCCGCAATCAAAGCCGATGCTGTAGAGATGTTGAATTTATGAATGCCCGAGCCGCCCGTGCCGCACGTATCCAGCAGATGCTCGCGCGCAGTTCCGACCGTCCCTGCAAAGCTTCTCATCGTTTCGGCAAATCCGGTAATCTCTTCGACCGTCTCGCCTTTCATGCGTAATGCAAGCAGGAAGCCGCCGATTTGCGCAGGTGTTGCGGCTCCGGTCATGATTCCTTCCATTGCGGATCTTGCCTGCTCCCGGCTAAGCGAGAATCCTTCAGAAGCCAATGCCAGCGCGTCCTTGACGCTGAACATAGGCTGGATCGATTCGGTTGTGTAGATCTGCGAGGATGGTTGCATATCAGGTTCTCTCCTTCAAATTGGATTGAGCTTGAGCGCCTTTTGGCCTTCCCCGAAATCCCGCTTCCCTTACTGCGAAGAGGTTATAAAAAAAGACCCCCGCTTCGCAGCAGAGGTCTTCGGTTCGAACAAGGCAACTGCCGCTTGGCAGCATACCGGGTTCGGGCTCCGACGGATCGCATTCGTTGATGTATAGCTCAAAAAAATCCGCGGCATCCTGGCCTTCGAATTCCTTCCCTATACGTTAACTCTGCTCAGCCTGACTCTGCTCTGTCTTGCGGCCTATGCCGCATCGGTCCCTGCGGACCTCACGATTCTGCATGCCCGCCCAAAAACACTCCTGTTTTCGGCGCGGTCATGTGAATCCTTCATGTTGTTACTTACTATACCCGATGATCAATCGGATAGCAAGCGTACCTTCACAATCCGGCTATAAACCTTTACTTTTGACCAGCCAGATCCGGACGCAGCACGGTGGCTCCCTGTTGATACACATGCCGAATTTCACGCTGATTCTTCTCCGTGTTCACCTGGATCATCAGGCGGATACAGCGGGGCAAGCTGCCTTCGACAGGAACTTCCAATGCACACATAAGGGGAACGAAATCCCAGCCTGCGCGTTTACGCACTGCCACCGCCGGAAAAGCGGCATCCAGATCATGCGTGACGGTGATCCAGACATTGCTGACCGTCTCCGGATCGATGGCGTTGCGCTCGATCATCTCCGCAACCAATGCTTCGGTCGCGGCGTAAATTTCGTCACGATCGTTATGTTCGACGGTCGTCGCTCCGCGAATGCCCCGATTGTAGATCACGATGATTCCTCCTTTTCTTTCAGTCGTTCAATGATATCCCGAATAGCGTCCGCTTCCACGTCGTTCGCGATCTCCACCCGACCGATCTCGGTCGGCACGATATAAACCATCTTGCCTTCCCTGAACTTCTTATCGCGTTGCATGGCGGACATCAGCGCTTCGGTATCCATGTCTTCCGGCAAAGTAACGGGCAGTTCAAGCGCACGCAGCATCAACATCGTCTCGCCGTACAGTCCCGTTTCCCCGCCGCGTTCTTCGCCCAGCAGCGCTGCGGCAGCCATTCCGACCGCGATCGCTTCGCCGTGCAGGAAACGCCCGTACCCTGCCACGGCTTCGATCGCATGACCCAGCGTATGCCCGAGATTCAGAATCGCCCGCAGGTCGTTTTCCCGTTCGTCGCGAGACACGATCTGCGCTTTGATCGCGCAGCCTTTTTCCAATCCGTAAATTAAAGCTTCCGGATCGAGCGCCAGCAGACGCGGCGCGTTATCCCAGCACCACCCGGCGAACGCGCGGTCCCAGATCAAACCGTGTTTGACCATTTCCGATAGCCCCGCGCGTACTTCGCGCGGCGGCAGCGTGGAAAGCGTATCGACATCGTAAAGCACCAGCTCCGGCTGATGGAACACCCCGATCATGTTTTTGGCAAGCGGATGATTGACCGCCACTTTGCCGCCTACGCTGCTATCATGCGCCAAAATGGTGGTCGGCACCTGGATAAATCGAATGCCGCGCATATACGTGCCTGCTACATAGCCGGCCAAGTCGCCGACCACGCCGCCGCCGAGTGCCAGAATGGCCGAAGATCGGTCCAACCCTGCCTCGATCGCCTGCGTAATGAGATCGTTATACACGGTTAGCGACTTGGTTGCCTCGCCTGCCGGAACGACTGCGCTGACGACGCGATAACCGCCGTTTGTCAGTTCAGACTCCAGCTTTTCCAGATAAAGAGGCGCCACGTTGTCGTCGGTCACGATCATCAGCGGACTTTTATCGGGTACGCCTACTGCGCGCAGATGCTCCGCCGCACTATCCAGCAATCCCCCGCCGATGACGATGGGGTACGAACGCTCGCCCAGTTCAACAGTCAGCGTTGTCGTCTCCGTACTCATATCAGTAGTTCTCCAGTTGACGCTTGTAGTTGTCGTAGTTGGCTTTGATCTCCTCCATGGAGTCGCCGCCGAATTTCTCCAGGAACGCTTTTGCCACTTCCCAAGCGACAACGCTCTCCAATACGACGCTTGCTGCCGGAACGGCACACGCATCGGAACGTTCCACCTGCGCATTGAACGGTTCGCGAGTGTCGATGTCCACGCTGCGAAGCGGCTTGTACAGGGTAGGGATCGGCTTCATCACGCCGCGAACGACGATCGGCATGCCGTTGGTCATTCCGCCTTCGAAGCCGCCGAGACGGTTCGAATCGCGGGTGTAGCCCGTTTCTTCGCTGTACATGATCTCGTCATGCACCTGCGAGCCGCGAAGCTGTCCGGCTTCGAAGCCGATGCCGATCTCGACGCCTTTGAACGCGTTGATCGACACGACGGCCTGCGCGATGCGCGCGTCGAGCTTGCGGTCGTACTGCACGTGGCTGCCGAGTCCGATCGGCACGCCTTCCACGATACATTCGACGACTCCGCCTACGGAATCGCCTTCTTTTTTTATCAGGTCGATGTAAGCTTCCATCTTTTTCTCGGTTTCCTCGTCCACGACGCGCACCGAAGAAGCTTCCGTGCGTTCGATCAACTCGTCCAAAGGCAGATTGTTGACAGGAGCTTCGATCTCGCCGATCCGCAGCACTTGGCCGCCGATACGAATGCCGAACGCTTCAAGGAACTGGCGGGCCAGAGCGCCGACCGCGACGCGCACGGCAGTCTCGCGGGCACTGGAACGTTCCAGCACGTTGCGAAGATCCTTGAGGTCGTATTTCAATCCGCCGTTAAGGTCGGCATGGCCGGGGCGCGGGCGGTGTACGCGGCGCTTCTCTTCGTCCGTGCCTTCGATCGGCTCGATGTTCATGATTTTGGTCCAGTGTTTCCAGTCGTTGTTGGCTACGATCAGCGCGATAGGCGCGCCGGTCGTTTGCCCGTGTCGAACGCCGCCTGCGATATCCGCCGTATCCCTTTCGATCTGCATGCGTCGGCCGCGGCCGTATCCCTTTTGTCTGCGCAGAAGTTGGAAGTTCAAAGCTTCAAAATCGATGCGCAGATTGCTCGGCATCCCTTCTACGATCGCGGTCAACTGCGGTCCGTGGGTCTCCCCTGCGGTCAAGTAACGTAAAGTCATGATGCGTTCCCCCTTTAAACTTTTAAACTGTAAACGGCTAAAATCCGTAAATGTCTTTGCCCATTATAACACCTGCCTGCTACTTCTCCAAGCCGCCTTTACATTTTGCGTAAGCTGTTCTTTTGAACAGCAAAAAGCCGACGCTTCCGCTGGATGGCGGGGCGCGACGGCTTTGCAGGACATTCTGTTTGAAGATATCCTTTTAGATTTTTTTATAGAAGAAGGTATCGCACGGCTCGAGTCCGTATTGGCCCGGCGAGAAAATCTGCTCGGTGCTGCCTACGAACAACACGCCGCCTTTACGCAAACTTGCCGAGAATTTATGGTACAAGGCCGATTTCGCTTCTTCGGTAAAGTAGATCATCACATTGCGGCAGACGATCAGATCGTAACCGTCGTCGAACTTGTCCGTCAGCAGATTGAGCTTGTGGAAATTGACCGCCCGTTTGAGCTTGTCGTCGACTTTGTACATGAGCCCTTCGGCTTTGAAGTACTTTTCGGCAACCTTCGGAGGGACGTCTTTCAGCGAACGTTCGAGATATTGTCCCTGCTTCGCTTTTGCCAATGCGCCTTCGTCCAGATCCGCCGCATTCAACTTGGAATCGCCGAGGATTCCGTGACCGTCGAGAATCATGGCCAGCGTGTACGGTTCTTCGCCCGTCGAACAAGCCGCGCTCCATACTTTAAGTCCTTTTTTGCCGCCTGCGCGAAGTTCCGGGATGATCGTGTCGCGCAGCACTTCCCAACGATTCGGGTTGCGCCAGAACTCGGAGACGTTGATCGTCATCCGATCCAGGAACTCGAAGAACAGGTTCTTGTCCTTTTTCATTGCTTCGAAAAATTCCCCGAACGTATTGTAGCCGTGCTTGCTGCGCAGTGTCGTCAAACGACGCTTCATCTGCGCTTCTTTGTATTGAGACAAGTCGATTCCCGTACTTGCGTTCACGCTTTTGATAAACCCGCTGTAGTCCGGGTCGCTTCCGGGTGCTGATGCTTCTTCGCGCCCTGCTCCTCTGATTAGATCCACCTTGCCACCGCCTTGTCGTAATCAAGCTGTTCCGCTTCGGTGAAGAAATTAGCGATCTCCCGAGCCGCGCTTTCCGGGCCATCCGATCCGTGAATCAGATTGAACGGCGTATGTGCCGCAAAATCTCCTCGGATCGTTCCCGGCAGTGCTTCCGTCACTTTGGTCTTGCCCATGACGATTCGGGACAGCGCGATCACGTCGTCGCCTTCCCATACCATCGCGAATACCGGACCGGACGTGATAAATTCAACCAGTTCTCCGAAAAACGGCTTGCCTTCATGCTCCGCATAATGGCGTTTGGCCTGTTCTTCCGAGATTTGCATGAATTTCCCGGCAACCAACTTGAATCCTTTATCTTCAAATCGGCTGACGATCCGTCCAACCAGTCCACGTTGTACTCCATCGGGTTTGACCATCAAAAAAGTGCGTTCCATCGGTAATCTCCCACTTTCGGCTATGATTTATTATCGGCTAAGACGCTTGCTTTTTAATAGAGTTATACGTTTTGGTGCGAGAATCCTGCTTAATATGCGAAAAAAGGGAGATTCATTGGAATTTGTCCGGGTTTTGGAGAAGTTCCTGTTTGTAAAAGAAGATGAACGCTGCGGGTAAAATTCGTTCAAGACGCTGGCTCACTTCATTTTTCAAACAAAACATCTTTTCAAACCGTACAAATTCATGAATTTCCCTTTTGATTGGGGTTAATAAGTGCGCCGAGACACGAAGTGCGCGATATCGCGCAGATGGCGGCGGGCGCGGATATCGGGCAGGCGGTCGAGGGCGGCTAACGCTTTTTGGGTGTAGCGGTCGGCCAGCTCTTCGGCTTTGGCGATGCCCGTGCTATTTCTGATCATGGTGACGGCGGACGAGACGTCCGTGCGGCCGTCGGCTTCGTGAATGCGGACGATTTCGCTTAATAGCGGTTCGCGCAGCGATTCTTCTTGGAGGGCATACAGCACGGGAATCGTGATGTTGCCTTGACGGATATCGCTGCCCGGCGGTTTGCCGATTTGTTTTTCGGTTCCGCACAGGTCGAGCAGGTCGTCGCGAATCTGGAAAGCCATGCCGACGTTGTAGCCGTAGTTGTACAGTTCGCGCGCGGCTTCGTCGGAAGCGCCGGCGGCGAGCGCGCCGAGTTGGCAGCTTACCGCGATCAGCAATGCCGTTTTGCGGCGGATACGCAGCAGGTAGCGGCGGATGCTTTGACCGGAGTTGAAAAAGTCGCGGATTTGTTCCATTTCCCCGATCGACATTTCGACCATCGCTTTGGCCAAAATGCGGTGAATCCGGGGGTCGTCCAAGCCCGCTACGATCTCCAGTGCTTTTGCGTAAATGTAATCCCCCGTGTACATGGCGATCCGGTTGTCCCATTTCGCTTTGACCGTCAACTGACCGCGGCGCGTTTGCGCATTGTCGATAACGTCATCATGCACAAGCGATGCCATATGGATCAGTTCGAGCGGAACGGCGATGCGCTGCAAGCGATCCAGCTCGTATGTACCGAATTTTCCGCCCAGCAGGACGAAAGCCGGACGAAGCCGTTTGCCCCCGGCTTTGAGCAAATGCATGGACGCTTCGCCCAGCGCTTCGCTCTCGACTTCAATACTCGCGTACAGCGAACGTTCAACGGCATCCATATCCTTTTTTAATGTTCCGAAGATCTCCATTCGTTTCATTCATTCACCCGTATCTGCGTATTATCGCTCCAAATTCCAATCTCCGCCTCTTGCGGCAGCAATCCCATCTCCCGAACATAGCGGAAGTAAAGGCTTAAGCCTTCCAAACGCTCCGAAGTCAAGTCGTAATTCAGATTCGCAAAATACCCCTGCCAATAATCCAGCTCGCCGCCGAGCTTTTCCTTAGCTTCGATGGCGACCGGCGTTACATCTTCCAGACTGCGCTGCTTGCTTGCCGCAAACGCCGCAGCCAGTTCGCCGATTTGTTTCGGATAACGAGCCGCAGCCTTTTTGGAAACGGTCCAGACTGCGAACGTCATGCTTTTCCCGGTCCAATTTTTCCACTCTGCTCCGAGATCGGTCACGATGTAATCGGTATTTGCCCAATCGGCCCGGATCGCATGATCGCCGATCAACAATGCGACATCCGCATGCCGCAACATTTCTTCGAGATCCGGTTCGCAGGTTACGTATTCCGGTTTCGCTCCATACGCTTTTTCCGCGATAACCTTCAACAAATTGACGGAGGTCGCAGATGTATTGGTCAGCGCGATCCGTCCATGAACCGCCTCCGCAAACGGCTTGCGCGAAAAACAGAGGATCGACCGGACCGGACCGTCCGCGCTCACCGACAAATCCGGCAGCAGCAAAAAGTCGTTTGACGCTGTCGCGTAGGCAAAGGAGGAGACCGGACTCATGTCCAATTCCCCTTCAAGCAGCAGTCGGTTCAAGACAGCCGGAACTTCGGTCCGCGTCGTCGCCGGAAAGCTGAGCGCGGAGGGATCGAAGTAATGATAGACCGGCCAAACATTCGTGTAGAGAATACGCCCCAAGCGCAATGACTCGCTCACGACTCCTCCCCCCATCTTTTAAACAATTTATGCGGTATTCCAACCGTGTCCAACACTTTGCCGACTAGAAAATCAACGACTTCTTCCAATGTGCGAGGACGATGGTAAAAGGCCGGCATGGCCGGAACCATTTTGACCCCGAGTCTCGACAGCTTAAGCATATTCTCCAAATGGATGGCATGCAGCGGCGTTTCTCTCGGTACGATAACGAGTGGACGACTTTCTTTGAGCATGACGTCAGCCGCGCGGGTCATCAGATTATCAGAAGAGCCGTGCGCGATCGACGAGAGCGTGCCCATCGAACAAGGGGCGACGATCATTCCCTCGGCCCGAAAAGAACCGCTGGCGATCGACGCCCCGATATCCGCCACCGGATGATAGACCAAGCGACCTGCACGCCCGCCGAAGCGACGTTCCAGTTCTGCTTCCCGGCCCGAAGCGTCGAAATCCATTTCTTCTTTAAGTACGCGCCAACCGGCATTCGACACGACCAGATGCACGGTAAAACCGTAATCCAGCAATTCTTCTGCCAGCCGTACGCCGTAAACGCTGCCGCTGGCACCAGTGATGCCCAATACCCAGTGCCTGCCGGTGCCTACGAGTTCGTTTACCAAAATTTCACCACCAAATCGATCAATGTGAAAACAAAGACGATGCTGCTAAGCCAACTGTTCATCGTGAAAAAAGCAGTCTGCACGCGGCTCAAGTCGCTCGGCTTCACGATGCGGTGCTGATAGAACAAGATCGAGCAAGCGATCACGACGCCTGCCGCGTACCACCAGCCGAGCGGCGTGATGAAAACGAGCGAAATCAAACCGATCGCCGTTACGACATGGAAACCCTGAGCGATCTTCAATGCTTTTTCCAAGCCGAATCGACTCGGGATCGAATAAATGCCTTCCTTGCGGTCAAAGTCGATATCGTCGCAGGCATAAATCACGTCGAAGCCGGCGGTCCAGAACGCGATGGCGACATAAAAGACGAGCGACGACCAACTGAAGCTGTCCGTTACCGCCGCCCAACCGCCGAGCGGTGCCAGAGCGATCGTTGCGCCGAGCACGATATGACACAACCAGGTAAAGCGCTTCGTATACGAGTACAGCAAGATAAGCGCGAGAGCGATCGGGAACAACGTCAATGCAAATCTCGACAGTTCCCATGTCGCCCACAGAAATAGACCGAGGAAAACGACGACAAAAATCGCAACCTCGCTCGTTTTCAGCAAACCTGCCGGAATCGCGCGCTTTTCCGTGCGCGGATTCTTGGCATCGATGTAACGGTCGATCAAGCGGTTCATGCCCATCGCCGCGCTTCTTGCCCCGATCATGGCCAGCAAAATCCAACCGGCCTGCGCCCAGGAAGGCAGGTGTCCGTTGATGACCACGGAACCGAGCAGCATGCCCATGAACGCGAAGGGAAGCGCAAATAAGGTATGTTCAATCTTGATCATTTCTAAAAAGACACGGATTTTCCCGAACATGCTATTTCTCCTTAATTCCGATATGCAGCGCGGCGACTCCGCCTGTCAGCGGATAATCTTCGACCTGTTTCAGGCCGACGTCGCGAAAGGTTTGAGCCAGTTCCTTGCGTCCGGGAAACGGCTTAAGCGATTCCGGCAGCCACTTGTATTGCTCGTAACTTTTAGCAAAGACTTTGCCGAATACCGGCAAAATCCGATCGAAGTAAAAATAATACAGGCCTTTGAACGGTTGAGCGGTCGGCTTGGATACTTCCAAACAAACGACCATTCCGCCCGGTTTGACGACGCGGCGCATCTCTTTGAGAACCTGCACCAGATCGGGCACGTTCCGCAATCCGAATCCGATCGTCGCATAGTCGAACGAATTATCGGCAAACGGAAGCTCCATCGCGTTTCCCTGAATCAGCGTGATTTGATCGCCGTAAGGATCGACCGCGATTTTTCGCCGACCGACATCCAGCATGGCCTGACTGAAATCGAGCCCCGTAATCGGTCCGTTTTTACTGGCCTCCGCCAAGCTCAGTGTCCAGTCGCACGTCCCGCAGCACAAATCGATCGCGCTGTCTCCCGGCGACACGGCCATTTTTCGCATGGCGAACTTACGCCACGCCTTATGACGGTTAAAGCTGATAATGTTATTCATGCGATCGTAATTCGGCGCGATCTGCTGGAATACGTCGTGAACGTGCTCCTCTTTTGGTTTCGACGAATCCGCCATTACCCGATCACCTTTCCTTTCAACTCTGCCGAAGTCTTGAAATTTTCGATCAGCGGATGCAATAATTCACGGTTAACCGCAGACGGCAGTTCCGCAACCGCATGCTCCAGCTGCATCGCGAAAGCTCGAAGCGATTCGGCCCATTGCGTATGCGTTCCCGCTTCACCGTCTGTCGACTGCCCATCGGATCGGAAGGATAAAGCATCCTGATCGCTTCCCGTTGCAACAATCAATTCCTCCAATGCTGCTTCACACAAGCCGACGAGCTTGAGCAGCTTCTGCCAGTGAGGCAGTAAAGGCCCCTCCAACAAACCGTCGAAGCCCTCGAATAGGCGAACCTTGATACCGGCCACCTCATCCAGATATTCGCGTAACTCAGGAGCCGTTCCTCCTTGAACCCGCAGGTACAATTCCATCTTTCTCCGGTTCACATCCGCGATTGCGCGACTCAATTCGGCAATCATTCCGACCTCGCCCGCCGCAGCCAGCAGCTCGTAAAAGCGACTGCTATAATAATCGCCCGCCAACACTTTGAGCTGCCGGGTCCGCATCGCTTGTTCTTCTTCGCTATCGTCGCCCGGCGCTACGCGATCATGGATATCCAGACCGGTCTGAAGCAGCGCGGTGACGGTTCCGTAGACCTCGCTCCGGCCGGCAGATTCCGAAGCTTCGAGGAAAACATGCAAGAGTCGAAGCCGGGCGTCCGGCAATGCCGGGATGGCCGTATGCTTCCGGATCATATCATATCCGGCGTATTTCTCGGTTTTCTCCGGTACGCAGTAAGGTTTCATCAACAGGCCTCCGACTTTTTACAACGTTCAACGCTAATTTTGTCACAATCTTTTCTATTATAGCATAAGCTTCTTCAAACAACTAATACTCTGCCGCAGAGGAAGGCAAGGTTGCGCTTAGGATTCGGTCTCGATATTCCCGTGTTTAGTAAAGACGGTAGCCTTGCCGCGCACCTTGATTGCAGAGGTGTGATCGGTAAACTGCGCGATTAGCACCTCACCCTTGTCCAGTTTCTCCGTGTGATGAAAGCGAGTATCTTGTCCTCTCGTCAGCCCGATCACATGAACTCCGTTCTCATGGGCTTTGATGACGACGTAATCCGCTTTTTCCGACTGTTCCATAATGATACCTCCTTGATTATATTTGAAATCATTTATTTGCGTATCGTTGTGTGTTCAACGGTAAATAAAGAAAAAGGCCGTGAATATGTATTCACGGCTTTCTCCCATCTTCGGCCGCAAGCAGCCTGGATGTTCAAAATCTTAAATCCCGAAAGGATTATGTAGATTTTATTTAATTCCGTCTTTCAGGGCTTTGCCCGGTTTGAAAGCAGGAATCTTGCTTGCCGGGATTTCGATTTCTTCGCCAGTTTGCGGGTTGCGTCCTTTGCGGGCGGAACGTTCGCGAATTTCAAAGTTACCGAATCCAACGAGCTGTACTTTCTCGCCGTTTTGCAGAGCGGTGGCAATGGCTTCGAAAACAGCGTCAACCGCTTTGGTTGCTTCTTTCTTACCAAGCTCGGATGCTTCTGCAACGTGGCTGATCAGGTCAGATTTGTTCATGCGTTTCACCTCCTGTTACAATCATACCCGGCACTCGTCCGAGTGCCCGCCCATAAGGCGTATTTGGTCTTTCCGTTTTGCCACAAAGCAAACCGCTAGGCGGTACAAAGCCGGAATTCTCAAACTGCCCAGAACCTGCGTTCTGGAGGCAACAAACCTATAGTAATACACCAGCCTTATAATTTCAAGCGTTTCGTCTACCCTGCAAGAGATTTAACAGAATGCCGTAAAACGACGCCCGATCAACGCCAAAAGTCGTCTTCCTCTTCTTTTTGCCGTTCAAGCTGCAAGCGAATCGCTCGTTTTAAAGGGTCTTCCGGCGTCTGCACTGAAACGTCTCCACAGACTTTAGCTTGGCAAGCCAGACGGATTCCGTCTTCCAGGCTGGCCCCGAGTTTTCGGCGTTCCGCTTCAGCTGGAGGCAAAACTCCAGCGCCTTCCGATTCCACTGTGACCTTGCACATGAGGCAGCCCATTCGTCCTTCGCAGCGTACGGGAATCCGTACACCAGCCGATCTTGCAGCGGCAAGCAGCGTCGTTCCCGGCCTTACGCGTACATTTTTGCCGTCAGGCGAAAAAGATACGGCATGACTCTGAATAGGCATGTTTGTTCCTCCTTTACGTGTGCCACTGCTCCCAGGTCTCTTGAGAAATCATTTCCATCTCCGTCTTCGGCCCTCGGCCCATCAAAGCTTCGACAGCGGTTTTTGGGTCAAGCCCCTCGAACAGAACATGGTACAACTGCTCGGCAATCGGCATTTGAACCTGATATTTTTGAGAAATGAAATGCGCGGCCTCCGTTGTACGAATCCCTTCGACGACCATCCCCATCGAGTCCAAAACCTCTTGAAGAGGCTTGCCTTGTCCGAGCATATAGCCCGCCCGCCAGTTCCGGCTGTGCTTACTTGTTGCCGTAACCACGAGGTCGCCCACCCCGGCCAGTCCGGCAAAAGTAAGCGGATTCGCGCCCATTTCCGTGCCGATGCGCGTGATTTCAGCCAAACCCCGAGTGAGCAGCGCAGCCTTTGCGTTATCGCCGTTTTGCAAGCCATCCGACATCCCCGCCCCGAGCGCGATGATGTTTTTGAATGCGCCTGCAAGTTCGGCTCCAAGCACGTCACGGTTCGTATATACACGGAAATAAGCATTCATCAGCAAATTTTGCGCGCGTTGAGCTTCTTCCTCGTTGGATGAAGCTACTGCAATAGTCGTAGGCAGTCGTCTGGCTACTTCTTCCGCATGGCTCGGTCCGCAGATGACACCGATCTTCGACTCTTCGCAGCCCAATTCCTCCGCGATAATCGTCGACATCCGCTTCAACGTACCGACTTCCATTCCTTTCGTAGCGTGAACGCAGAGCATATTTTCGTGCCAAAAAGGCTTCAATGCCCGAACGACTTCGCGCATTGCCTTGGACGGCGAAGCGATCACAACCGCTTCAGCGTCTTTAACGGCCTCTTCCATGTCGCTTGTGGCGCGAATTCCGCTCGGAAGCTGAACACCCGGCAAAAAACGTGCGTTTTCATGCCGTTCGTTAATCTCCTTCACGTGCTCTTCGTTACGCGCCCATAGCCGGACGTCATGACCGTTGTCGGCCAAGACCATAGCCAGGGCCGTCCCCCAACTTCCCGCTACCAATACGCACACTTTTTTAGCCAAGGCTGCGCTCCTTCCCGCCGGACTTCGAGCCCAGCTTGTTCTCTGTTCCGTTTTTCAACTTGACCAGATTGCCGCGATGCCGCCAAACGGCAAGCGCCCAGATCGCGATGCTGACAATCAGCACGGCAGTTCCGTAATCGTGCCAGCCTACAGCGCTGTAAATGATCAGCACGACCGGAGTCAGCGTCACAAACAACAACGAGCCCAGCGAAACATAGCGGGTGAAGACGATCGCCAAGATGCCGACAATACCCGCGATCAAAGAAGGCAGGAAGCAAAGGGTCGCCAACATCCCGATGGTAGTCGCAATCCCCTTTCCGCCTTTGAAGTGGAAATACAGCGGCCAGTTATGACCGATTACGGCTGCCAGGCCGGCAAGCGCCGGCGTCCAATCGTAATCGGGTGCCAACCAGCGACCCAGCCAAACGGCGAGAACGCCTTTGCAAATATCCAGCACAAGTACCAGAATTGCAGGTCCTTTTCCGAGTACCCGAAGCGTATTCGTCGCTCCGGCATTGCCGCTTCCGTGGTTGCGAATATCGATTCCTTTGAACAATCTGGCGAATAATACGCTGAAACTGACCGAGCCCAGCAAATAAGCGGCTACGATCGCGATTCCCGAAAATATCATGGTTCGCTCCCCTTCGTGCAACTGAACTTTTACATTCTCTTATCACGTGCCGACGCCATGTTATGCGTTTTTGTTATCGTCGGATTTACGTCTGGTAAAGATTCGAATCGGCGTTCCTTCGAAATCGAAAGCTGCCCGAATCTTGTTTTCTAGGTAGCGTTCGTAAGAGAAGTGCATCAGTTCCGGCGCGTTCACGAATACCACGATCGTCGGAGGCTTAACCGCAACCTGCGTCGCATAGTTGATGCGCATGCGGCGCCCCTTGTCCGTCGGCGGCGGATTGATGGCTACCGCATCGGAGATCACGTCATTGAGCAGACCTGTGGGAATACGACGCGAGTGCTGTTCAGCCGCTTGATTCACGACAGGCAGCAGCTTTTGCACGCGTTGTCCGGTCAAGGCCGATAAGAATACGACCGGCGCGTAGGTCATGAACAAGAAGTGATCGCGGATGCTTTTTTCGAAATGCTGCATCGTTTTATCGTCTTTTTGGACAGCGTCCCATTTGTTGACGACAAATACGGAAGCTTTACCCGCTTCAAGCGCATATCCCGCAATATGCTTATCTTGTTCGATAATGCCTTCTTCGCCGTTGATCACAACCGCAACCACGTCTGCACGCTCAATCGCGCGCATCGCACGCATCACGCTGTATTTTTCCAGGTTTTCGTATACTTTGCCGCGTTTGCGCATGCCGGCGGTATCGATCAGTACGTAACGTTGTCCGTCACGCTCGAATTCCGTATCGATTGCGTCCCGAGTCGTTCCGGCCACGTCGCTGACGATAACGCGCTGTTCACCAAGCAAAGCATTGACGAGCGACGATTTACCGACGTTTGGACGACCGATCAGCGCAACCCGGATCACGTCCTCATCGTATTCTTCCTCTTCCGCTTCGGGCAGATTTTCCACGATCGCGTCAAGCAAATCGCCTACGCCGCTGCCGTGCGCGCCCGATACGCCGATCGGATCGCCAAGACCCAAGTTGTAAAACTCATAGGTATCGTCCATACGGCTCATGTTATCGACTTTATTAACCGCCAACACAATCGGTTTCTTGGAGCGATACAACATTTCCGCTACTTCCGAGTCCGATTGGGTAAGACCGGCCTTGGCATCGCACATCAGAACAATAACATCTGCTTCTTCGATCGCCAGCTCGGCCTGAAGCTTAATCGATTTGAGAATTTGTTCGTCGTTAAGTTCGATACCCCCGGTATCGATAATGCTGAACGACCTGCCGTTCCAATCGCCGACACCATAAATCCGATCGCGCGTAACGCCCGGCTTATCTTCGACGATGGACAGTCGGTCGCCGATAATTCGATTGAAGATCGTAGACTTGCCCACGTTCGGACGGCCTACGATCGCGACTACTGCTCTTGCCATTTGAACATTCCTCCCGTCAGCTTCAGCTGAATTTTCCCGTTACACGACAAGAAACGGCTAAACCGATCCAATTCGGATCAGTCCCCGTTTCCTATCGGCGAATCCGGCCCATAAAAATGCAGATTACAGCCGATCCGTCCTTATATTGCACAAACGGCGAACCCGCAGCGGGTCCGCCGTTTGCTCGTTGCTATACTAAGGCGCCAATTATTCTTCCGATTGGCCCAGTTTTTCTTTGAGTGCCGCCAGGTCGAAACGCTCGCCCAGGGAAACGTTCATGCTTTGGTTGCTCAGCGAAACGTTAGGGTTGTCGATTTTCTCGACGCGAGGACCTTTATCGCGGCCTCTGCCCCCTCCCGATCTTTCCGGACGATCGGTTCTTTCCGGACGCTCTGCGCGAGCTTCGCCCGCAGGAGCTTCTTCGGTTTCTTTGATGCTCAGGCTGATGCGTTTTTCCGAAGGGTTAACGTCAAGTACTTTAACTTGAACGGTTTGTCCTTCTTGCAGAACTTCCTGAGGCGTACCGATGTGCTTGTGGGAAATTTGCGAGATGTGGACCAGGCCTTCTACGCCAGGAGCGATTTCTACGAATGCACCGAAAGGTACCAGACGTTTAACTTCGCCGCTGATGATTTCGCCTTGGTTGAACTTCTCGGAAGCCGTTTCCCATGGACCTGGAGTAGCTGCTTTGATGCTCAGGCTGATTTTGCCTTTTTCCGGGTCGACTTTAAGGACTTTTACCTTAACGCTGTCGCCTTCGGATACCGCGTCGGATGGTTTGTCAACATGGTGCCAAGCCATTTCCGAAACGTGAACCAGGCCGTCAACGCCACCGACATCGACGAATGCACCGAATTGAGTCAGACGTTGTACTTTACCTTCGATCACTTGACCTTCTTGAAGTTCAGCCATTACTTTAACTTTGTTGGCTTCGAATTCTTCTTCAAGAACATCTTTGGCGGACAGAATTACTTTGTTGTTTTCGCGGTCCAATTCTTTTACGCGAACACGGATTGTGCGGCCTTTGTAATCGCTGAAGTCTTCAACGAAATGACGCTCAACCATCGAAGCAGGGATGAAGGCGCGCAGACCTACGTCTGTTACGATACCGCCCTTAACAACGTCGGTAATCGTAACTTCGAAGATTTCCTTGTTAGCCAATTTTTCTTCGAGTTGATCCCAAGCTTTCGCTCCGTCGATCGCACGCTTGGACAGAACCATTTGCTCTTTGTTGTCGTTCAGGCTAACAACTTTAGCAACGACTTCTTGTCCGATTTCAGCGCCTTCTTCGAGCTCGCGAGTCGCGATTACGCCGTCATATTTATAACCGATGCTGACGTACGCTTGGTCATCGTCCAATTTCACGATCGTACCTGTAACAGTGTCCCCTTTTTTAACGGAAACCACTTGCTCCAGTTGATCTTGCGTAGCCGTTTCTTCGTTCACTTCTTGGTTTACCACTTCTTCATTTCTTGTCTCTTCCGACATGTTAAATACCCTCCTCGATTCAAAACCCTCATATTTAAACCCGCGGTGCGCAGAGTTCAAAACAATATTGCTTCAACCGCCTTCATTTCGTTCTTATCGAACGATCTTCCGATCGGCTTGGTGCACGATCGCTTCGGCCACCTCATCGATGGTCATGCTCGTCGTATCCAGCACCATCGCGTCGTCCGCACATACCAGCGGCGACACTTCGCGATTACGATCCAACTCGTCGCGCTGCGAAATTTCCTGTTCAAGCTGTTCAAGCGTAATGGCTTCGGACTCCGGCATTTCCCGATATCGTCTTCTTGCCCGCTCCTCAACGGTGGCGGTCATGAAGATTTTCACTTCCGCATCGGGAAGTACGGTGGTTCCGATATCGCGTCCATCCATAACGACACCTTTACGCAAAGCCATTTGCCGCTGTGAAGCTGATAGCTTCGCACGCAGCCCCTCGATTTGCGCATATCGTGAAACCGTCCGATTGACTGCGAGAGACCGAATTTCGTCCGTTACGTCTTGGCCCGAAAGCCAAACGCGCTGGCCGTCGTCTCCGGGAACCAACTCGATGTCAAGCGCCTCAAGGCGTTCGAGAACCGAAATCTCGTCTTCCGCCTCGATGCCGTGCTTCAGCATGTCCCATGTCACGGCCCGGTACATGGCACCCGTATCCACGTATACATAGGAAAGCTTTGCGGCGACCTTACGCGCGACCGTGCTCTTCCCTGCTCCCGCAGGTCCGTCGATCGCGATGTTGATTCTGAACTCCCGTTCCCCGTTCAAACTGGACAAGGGGCCATTCCTCCTCAAAGCCGTCTATCCGACAAACAAATAGACTTCTCAATCAATAAAAAAGCAGGCTGGGCCTGCGACAATAAAATTATAGCACAAGGATGTTTAATTTGCAAAACGTCAGCAAACGAAAGCAAAAAAACGCGACTCCTTTTCAAAAAACATCGAATCAAATCCGACTGGAATTACCGATTTCGAAAATCAAGCTGACGTTCGAAGCAGTAACGAATGACCTTTTGGCGTTCGGTATCCGCAATCTGACTGAAATGCACGCTTACCGTATTCAGACCCGTACCCGGTTCCTTAACCCGAAGCACTTCGCCGCTGAATCGGACATGATCGATGCTTCCGCTTTTGAACGCAAGCAAAATCCAGCCATCGACCTCTTGATTCATATGAAGATCGTGTTCATTAGGTGAAGTAAAAGATAAGCCGCCGCCGCTCAAATCGGAAGTGATCGCCGTAAAATGAAACTTCGGCGCCAACACGGCGATTTCCACTTTTGCGGGAACCCGCAAGTAATGCCTCCGTTGAATCTTCGATATTTCTTCCGGTAAGGGCTTGCTGATCCGCATCAAAGGAATCGAATCATCATGATAACCCAGTACGTGCGAGGTAAAATAATATTTGACTCCGTCTTCCGTCATATGGTGGACCGACAATTCCTCGCCAAGGCGAAGTCGGCTCATCCGACCTCCGCGCATCGGAATTTCAACCAGCAAGGATTGTTCTTCGATCTCCGAAATTCGGGAACGGTGCTCATTTTCAAGTTTGGCTTCCATGGATACGGGCTGCATAAACAGCATATCGTTTGTTTTTGGATACATTTTTTGATCGCCCGCCTTTAATATGCTTGCCGTTCGGCTGTTCGCCGCGGTATCAGGCCCTGCTTGGCCGTCGGCTTCGTTAGTATAGCATGGAAAAATATGCTTGTGAGCCTAATATCCCAAAAAAACAAAAGAAAGCCCGGCTTCTAGGCTATTCCCAAACCTGAAGCGGACTTTGAATGGATTTTCAATTATAAAACTAGTACTTTCGCATCAGGCTTTTTTCTTTTCGGATATGGATGTACGAGAAGAAGTCGGCTTTTGCATCGTTCGGTCGAAAGGCTCTTCCTTTTTCAAAAAACGGAAAGGGGAACGATTATTGGCCTTGACGACCTTGTCCATCCCTCCATACCACATCAATGCCATGAACGGAATGATGTACCAGAGCCAGTAATGACCGGATAGGTTCAAAATGATGTCGTAGACGCCGTGCCAGAGTAGAGGCATCAAGAGTGACAGCAAAAGGAATTTTTTGCGTTGGGAAGGATTGGCGAATTTCGCCCTCCCCATATAATAGCCCATTACGACGCCGAACATCGCATGACCCGATACCGGAAGCAATCCACGCAGCAGCAGCGCACCGAAGGAAGCCTTGAGTTGAAAAGCATACATAATGTTTTCAAGCGTGGCGAATCCGAGCGCTACGGCTACCGCGTATAAGATTCCGTCATAAGGTTCGTCAAACTCGGTATGATTATAGATAAAATGGAATAAAACAAACCACTTAAACGCTTCTTCCACGCCTGACGATATGCCAAAAGCAAACAAATACGGGTTATCGCCAAAAGCTCGCAAAAGGCCTTGTTGCACAATCGTAATCGGCAGCACGACCAAAAAGCCGAGCAAAAACATCCGCACCACCATGTGCAAAGGCTCCGCGTCATACTTGTCTTTGAGGTAAAAGTAAAAGAGCAGCGCTACCCCAGGCGTAACGGCCGCGACTAAAATGGTGAGAACGAACAATGCTTCCTCCTTTCCCGCCTGCTTATGGCGAATGTACAGGTATCGATTTCATGCCAAAACGGAAACGGCCGTCCCGGCAATCGGGACGGCGGCGTTTCGTTCGGGTATCAGGCCCGGCGGTCAAAGTGCGTGCAAATCTGGGCAACTGCCCGATCTGCCATGACCGTCTTACCATATTCCTGAAGCACGGCCGGTGTCACTGACGAGGAACCGCCGAATTCGGCAAGCACCGCCACCAGAGAGTCGTGCAGCGAATCGTCGAAATCCTCCGCGGAAAAATGCAGGAACCAGGCGTTATTATAATGGTAAAGCGAACCGTTCTCGGTTACTCGTTCACGCAGTACGTGAGCGGCTTCGATCAAAGGATCGATATCGTGGAAGGAGTAAACGATCGTATCGTTTGCCTCCATGGTCACTTCCATTTCATAAACTTCATCCGGCATTTCTTCGTCTCCCGGTTCCGAATGGAGCGGATCGTATTTCCCTTTGGTTACGACCACGACCATTCCTTGAGCAGGAAGAGCGAATACTTCGACAGCCAAAGGACCCGTCGCGTCAAACCCCAGCTCGGAATAGGCTTGATCCATCATCTCGGTAAACAGCTCGTGGACTCTCGGAATCTCCTGCCACATATCTTCTCGCTGAATACCACGTTCATTGAGATCATCGGACGTAAGGAAGATGCGAATTTTATCCTGACTTAATCGTTCAATTTTCATGACAGGACCCTCCTTTTGGAGTGAATTTTGTTGAAAAGGCATCCCATGATCGGCATGTCTTCCGCGCTGTCATCCGTACACCAAGCACGAAGCGCCGGCTCCTGGAGACACAGCACTTGCGGCGTCGGCCCGAAAGCAACTTCGAAAAACTCGCCAGTTGGTTGTGTTTTATATATATAACCACATATTTATGTTATCACTTCTTTCCGCTAAATGCACGCCCGGAAATCAAAACCCATGAAAGGTTTCAGGTTGAAACGAAAAGGTTACAATCCCGTTATGTGCCGCAAAGCTCCTGGCACTTATGCTAGACTTTGAAAGGGTTACATAAATGGATGACAGAAAGCGAGATGGATGACAGATGTGGAAAAAGACGGCCATGGTCTGGCTGGCTGCCGGCCTCGTGCTCGGCGCCTGCGGGAGCACTGCCGAAGAAGCGGGAACAAGCAACACGGAACAAACCGCAAATGCAACCGACACACAGACGACCGGGAATGTTACGGAAAACAGCGAGTCACAGACTACGGAAGATCCAAGTAGTCCGACCGAAGAAACAGAGAGCGTAAATAGCGGCGAGAACACGGATGCGGAAGCCGAAAAAGGCGCGGATGCGGAAAACGAAGAAACAGACGCCGAGAAAGCTGATGATTCGAGCGAAGACCCGGCCGCGGCTTCCGAAGAGATTGCGATCGAATATCATATGAACGCAAACTATGACATCGTTCCCAACGAAGGGACAGACGTCCCGAAAAAAGTGGTGTTGTTGACATTCGATGACGGCCCCAAAGAAGCCGATATGATCAACAGCTTGATCGATACGCTTGACAAGCACAACGCCAAAGCGATTTTCTTCGTTAACGGCTACCGCGTCAAAGCCAATCCCGATCTGCTTAAGCTGATTCATGACCGGGGCGGAATCATCGGCAATCACAGCTACGACCATATCATCTTGAAAAAGGAAAGCGACGCCGAAATCAAAAAACAAATGGAAGACACGCAAGCCATCGTTGAAGAAACGATCGGCGAAGCGCCTCACTTCTTCCGCCCGCCAAACGGTGCCGGCAATGATTACACGCGCGTCGTGGCCGCAGACAATAATATGCTGCATATGAACTGGTCCGTCGGTTCGCTCGACTGGGTCAATCAGAATGATTCCCAGGCCGTGATCGACAACGTCTTCGATCAGCTTCATTCGGGCAGCAACATTTTGATGCACGAGCTTCCTTGGACCGTTGAAGCTTTGGACGACTTGCTGACGCAGCTTGAAGCCAAAGGGTACTCGTTCGTAGACCCTAGAGCAATCGATACGACCAAACAGCCTTAATCCGAAAAGCAAGCAAGCCGTCCCCGCAATGGGGACGGCTTTTTCCATCTCTGCTCATTCCGTTTACTTTTGCAACGGCGGCGAACTGCGCAGCGTAATCAAATGGGTCTCGGCCGGTGAGCCCAGACGCAACGGAAAATGGCTTGTGCCGATTCCCCGCGTGATACGCAGTCCCGTCATGCCGCCGTCTTCGGAATCGATAAAGTGCGTGCCATCCAGATAGGTCTTGTAAAACGGCTTTGACGCCGCCGGACCGACTAACGGAAGACTGATTTGTCCGCCGTGGGTATGGCCCGCAAAAGCGTAGTTAGCCGAGATCCGACGCAGCGCCACCACCCACTTGGGATCGTGCATCAGCACGATCACGCAATCGTCGCGGCGAATGCGCGGATCTCCGCGCCACATGCCTGCGGGACCCAAATCATCGATTCCGGCGAGCCAAATCGTGCTTCCCCCGCGATGGAGCGGAACGTTTTTGCTGCCGAGCGGCTTGACCCCGCAGTCTTCAAGCAATCGATCCAGCTTCTCCATGTTCGGCATATAGGCTTCGTAGTCGTGATTCCCGTAGACGGCATATGCCGGTCCCAGATCGCGCAGCATGCGCATATTGGCGCGCGTACGCTCTTCAGGCACGCCGCGATCGGTCAAATCCCCGGCAATCCAAACGATATCCGCTTTGCCTTTCAATGCGGCAATCTCCGCTTCGGGCAAAGCCCGACGGTGAATATCCGCGATGAAATACACGCGATAGCCGTCGAAGGCTGCGGGCAATCCCGGAATGTGCACGTCTTCGTGCACGACGCGGAAAGCCATCGCCTCCTTCACCATATGTACGCCCAGGCCGGCAGCGGCGCCCGCCGCTGCTGCCAGAGCTTGTTTCCAACCAAATTTCATTGCCACGGCAATTTCACTCCTGTCGCCTGGGTTCCCCACCATAGCAGCGTCCCGAGCAGTATTAGAAACAGCAAGATCAGCGTTTCGTAAAACCATTTGGTCAGCCGAATCCGGCCCGACGGATACAACACGCTGCGCGGCGGAAGTTCTTCCTCCGGCTCCGTCTCGTTCACGCCGGACGCTGCAGCAGTTTCCCTTAACCTAGGACGCTCTGAGACACGCGAGGCCGCAGACAACCTTACCGAAGGCGTCTGGGGAACTGGCTCTGGCGATACGGCCCCTTTACGATTCTCGGGAACCGAAAGCCTCAATACGGTCGTATCCGACAGTTTCCTCTGATTATCCTGCCACTCCTGCTTGAACGACGGGCGCTTGCGGCGCTTCTTCCTTGTGCTCGGATGCCGATCCATGCGGCTTAAACGTTCGCTCATTGTTCCTTTTGTTCCCTCCGTTTAATCATGATGCCCGAAATAAAATCAATCAAAAAATGACAAACGATCGGTGCCCACAACGTGCCGGACTGCAAGTAAATCCAGCCCAATCCGTAACTGCTGGCAAACACCCATGCCGTCGGCAGCCAATGCCGCAAATAACGGATATGGATGACTGCGAAAAGAATACTTGTCCAGTAGAGGCCAAGATGATACTGAAGCGCTCCCCGGAACAATAACTCTTCGCAAATCGATACAATCGCCGCAATCGCGAAAATATGCCATATCGGGCGATTGCGAAATAATAGGGCATTGATCCCGCCGTCGTCCATATCTTCTTCGCGGCCCCAAAGCGTCATCAAAAAGTCGATCAAAAACATGACGACAGCCAATCCAAGTCCCCAATAGAGGAACGTCGGACTTTCCGGCAGAACCAGTAACTCCAAAGGATTTCGACCCTGCAGCAGTATCCAAACCGTGCCGACCAGCAGAGTTAACCCTTGGGTTAAATAAAGATTGATCAGCAATAACCGATCCGTAAGCTGCACCTGAGCCCGCCTGCTTTTGTTCTTCTTTTTATTTGTCATGGTTTTGTTCCTTAGTACCTGCAATTTAGAAAGCGGATTTCTAATCAAATGATAACGAAAAGAATAGACGTAATCAAGTTCTACCCCAGGAGATAGCCCTTTTCTCCCCCTAGGCAGAAGACCTCCCAATCCGGAATTCAGGCATTCGAAAATACGTACGCATTCCGTCATTATATCTTTAATGATCGGAATTCGGTCTTCATTTATCGATAGAAAACGAATTTTCCGGTTTTATCATTCGTAAAATCCGAATTTGTTTTACCCGTTGACACTCCGTGTAACCTTGTGTTAAAGTATGAAAAAATTAACCTGAGCGAAACGCTTTGAAGGAGAACGAACGGACCCGTACATTTCAGAGAGCCGGTGGTTGGTGCGAACCGGTATGGCGATCCGTTCCCGAGCGCTCCCGAGCGTCTGTCCGATTCCGCATCTTGCGGCGTAGGCGCAGCCGGTGTCACGCCGTTACCGTGAAGGGTCGGATTTTCCGACCCGCTAAGGCCGCAGCCTGCAAAGGTTCGGCGAATTAGGGTGGCACCGCGAGACTCTCGTCCCTTTACCGTACTATCGGTATGAGGACGGGAGTCTTTTTTTGTGGAAGCATTTTGCGAGCCGCCTCTTTTGCTCAGACCCGTCCTCTGCTACAGCAACGCGTCTTTCCGTTATTGCAATATTGTAATCGGTAGAATAGTTGGTTTTTCGGACGTTCCGCAGGCGCGGACCGGTTCCTTGAACATATTGGCTTGACTTGCAATGTACAGCGTACCGAATAAGGGAGGAAAATGACGATGTTTAAAGTATTGGTATCCGATCCGATCAGCGATTTGGGAATTCAGCAACTGGCGGAAGCCGCAGATGTGCAAGTGGACAAAAAGACGGGGCTTTCCGAGTCCGAATTAATCGAAATTATCGGCGAGTATGACGCACTCCTCGTGCGCAGCCAAACCAAAGTAACCGAAGCGATCATGACCGCGGGCACACGGCTTAAAGTCGTAGGCCGCGCAGGCGTAGGCGTCGACAACATCGACCTTCCGGCCGCAACCGGACGCGGGATTATCGTCATCAACGCTCCGGACGGCAACACGATTACGACCTGTGAACATGCTTTTGCCATGATGATGGCACTGGCTCGTCATATTCCTCAAGCTTATGCCAAAACAGTCGGCGGCGAGTGGGATCGCAAATTCCTCGGCGTTGAACTGCGCAACAAAAAGCTGGGCGTGCTCGGCATGGGTCGGATCGGCAGCGAAGTGGCCAAGCGTGCCAAAGCGTTCGGAATGGATATTCTCGGCTACGATCCGTTCCTGACCGAAGAACGCGCGGAAAAACAAGGCGTGAAGCTTTCCAGCGTTGACGATATCGTCAAAAACGCAGACTTCATTACCGTTCATACCCCATTGACGCCGGAAACTAAACATATGATTTCGACGGCTCAATTCGCGGTCATGAAAAAAGGCATGCGTATCATCAACTGTGCCCGCGGCGGCGTCGTGGACGAAGCGGCGCTCGTCGAAGCGATTGATCAAGGAATCGTGGCCGGCGCGGCGTTTGACGTATTCGAACAAGAACCGCCGGCTCCGGATCACCCGTTCCTGAACAACCCTAAAATCATCGTTACGCCTCACTTGGGCGCTTCGACCGTCGAAGCCCAAGAGAACGTTGCGATCGACGTATCCGAGCAAGTGCTGCATATTTTGCGCGACGAGCCGTTCAAAAACGCCGTCAATATGCCGCCTGTGGCCAGCAGCGTCATGAATAAGCTGCAACCGTACTTCTCGATCGGCGAAAAGCTCGGCAGCTTCGCTTCCCAATTGACTACGGCAGCCGTGAAATCGATTCGTATCGAATATGCCGGCGAATTGTCGGAAGTCGATGTGCAGCCGCTGACCCGTTACATTATCAAAGGCGTGCTCTCCCGTCATCTGGGCAGTGAAGTCAACATCGTCAACTCGCTGCATTTGGCCAAAATCCGTGATTTGAATATTCAGGTGAACAGCTCGTCCACGACAAAAGGCTTCACGAACCTGATTACCGTTACGCTTGTCGAGCAAGACGACCAACAGCGTTCGGTATCCGGTACGCTGCTGTACGGTTACGGCGAACGGATCGTTCAAGTCAACGAATTCCCGATCGACTCTGCGCCGGACAGCCACCTGCTGCTGATCTCCCACAATGACCAACCGGGCATCATCGGCAGCATGGGTACGCTGCTCGGCGGCAACGACGTCAATATCGCGACGATGCAGGTGGGACGGAAAGTCGTCGGCGGCGAAGCGGTTATGCTGCTAAGCGTGGATAAAGAAGTACCGAAAAACGTACTGACTGAACTTGTGGGTCTTCCCGCAATCAACTCGGCTCAGGAAATTACGCTTTAAATTCACCGGAAGTCCGCTCGATATTCTTAAAAAAGAAGCTGTCCGCAGGCCTTACGGCGCGTACAGCTTCTTTTTCATTTAAGCCTCCGGCTTTTCCCAGCCGCGAGTCCGCTCGATCGCATTCTGCCAACGGCGATATCGCTTCTCCCGCTGCTCTGCCTCCATCTCCGGTCGGAAATGGGCCGCGGGCGGGTTGAACGAACGAAATTGATCCCGCTCCCAAAGCCCGCAATGCAAACCTGCCAGCATGGCTGCACCGAGCGCCGTCGTTTCCGTTTGTCCGGTACGCACGACCTCCAACCCCAGAATGTCCGCCTGAAATTGCATCAGAATGTTATTGCGTACAGCGCCGCCATCCACGCGCAATTCGCGAAGCGGAATGCGGGAGTCCTTTTCCATCGCGTTCATGACGTCCCGCGTTTGCAAAGCGAGAGACTCCAACGTGGCACGGGCGATGTGCCCGGGCTGCGTTCCGCGTGTCAGCCCGAATATGGCTCCCCGCGCATACATGTCCCAATAAGGCGCACCCAGCCCTGTAAATGCCGGCACGATCACCACGCCGCCGGAATCCTCGACGCTTGCTGCCAATTGTTCGGATTCTGTAGGGTCTTCGATCAAATTCAGGCCGTCTTTTAACCATTCAACCGCCGCTCCGGCAACGAACACGCTGCCTTCCAGCGCATAATGCAATTCGTCACGCCAACCCCAGGCGATGGTAGATAATAGGCCGTGCGTGGAGCTTACGCGCTCGCTGCCTGTATTCAACAAGATAAAACAACCTGTTCCGTACGTGTTTTTGGCATGACCCGCTTCTACGCAAGCATGGCCGAACAAAGCAGCCTGTTGATCGCCGAGTACGGAAGCAATAGGAATTTCGACGCCGCCAAACCATTCCGGAAGCGTCTTGCCGAAATCAGCTCCGGACATCAAGACGGCGGGAAGCATCGAAGCGGGAATATTCAACTCTGAAAGTAATTTTTCGTCCCATGTTAGTCGACCGATATCGAACAGCATCGTACGCGACGCGTTAGTCACGTCGGTGACATGAGAACGTCCGCCGGTCAGCTTCCAGATTAACCACGTGTCGACGGTTCCTGCCAGCAATTCTCCGGCCTCTGCCCGCTCGCGCGCGCCCGGAATATGTTCCAGCATCCAGGCTATCTTAGTCGCCGAAAAATAGGCATCCACCACTAATCCCGTCGTTTCGCGGATATAAGGCTCCAGTCCTTTTTTCTTCAAGTCCTCGCAGATTGACGCTGTACGGCGGTCTTGCCAAACGATCGCCGGACCGATCGGTCGTCCCGTATCCCGATCCCATACCAGGGTCGTCTCCCGCTGGTTGGTAATCCCGATCGAAGCAATCTGCCCAGGCCCAACACCTGAAGTTGATAACGCTTCCCTAGCCGCTTCGAGCTGACTTTCCCAAATTTCATCCGGATCATGCTCGACTTCGCCGGGGTTTGGGAAACTCTGCGCGAAGGTCCGCTGCCCGATCGCCACCGGACGCGCCTCCTCATCGAAGAGGATTGCCCGAGAACTGGTAGTTCCCTGATCCAAAGCCAATATATAAGTACCGTTCATCATGCCCATCCTTTCCGTGATAAAGAAAACATGCCGGAATTGCTCCAGCATGTTCATTGTCGAACCTGTTCTTTCGATTCGGATATCGCAGCGATTTTATAGGCTTCGACCGTTTTTGGGAAGGATCACGCGGAATTTGGTTCCTTCTCCGACCACGCTTTCCACCTGAATGCGTCCACCGTGCGCATCCACAATGTTTTTGACAATGGCAAGACCCAGCCCCGTTCCGCTCGAAGCCGCTCTCGTTCTTGCTTTATCGGCTTTGTAGAAACGCTCGAAAATATAAGGGACGTCTTCAGCCGGGATTCCGTGACCTTCGTCAGCCACATAGATCGTCAAAGCATCCCCGTCGGTAATCGTAGGCTTGACCGCAATCGTAACCTTGCGTCCGGACGGCGTATGGCGAAAAGCATTATCCAGCAGATTGGTGACCACTTGTTCCAAACGATCTTCGTCCGCCTGTTCCAGCACCAAGTCTTCTTCTTCTCGTTCCAAACTGAAGTCCAGCTCGTCTTCCTTGGCACGAACAGCGAATTTGCGATAGACTCGTTCCACCAACTCGCCGATATCGACGCGCTCACGCGAAATGTCGGTGTGCCCTGCTTCCATTCGCGCCAAGTCCAACAGATCCTTGACCAGACGACCCATTCGCAACGATTCGTCGTGAATGACATGCAGCAGTTCGCCCTGCTCCTCCGGCGAATCCGCAAATCCGTCAAGCAGAGCTTCGCTGTATCCTTGCATCATGGATAACGGGGTACGAATTTCGTGCGAGACGTTGGCGACAAAATCCTTGCGCATCTTTTCCATATTCATGGCTTCAGTCACATCGCGCAGAACGGCAACAGCCCCCCGAACCTCATTGTCGAGGAATAACGGCGCCATATTGACGGCCCATACGCTTTGCCTGACGAGAACATTGGCGCTTCGGTCTTCGAGCGTCGTTCTGACCTGATCGAATAGCGGATATAGCGGCTCGGGAATCCGGGAAGAGGAGACTGCGACCGCTTCCCGTTCTTCCTCCCAACTGATCGCTTTCCAATCTTCAAGCAAGCGTTGGCCCGCAGGATTGGTCAGCTGCACCTCTCCCTCGCGGTTAAAGGTAATCATGGCATCGCTCATGCTGCGCAGTACGCCTGCCAATTGTTCCTTTTCAATGTTCAGGTCACGGATATTTTCTTCCAGCCTCGCTGCCATTAGGTTAAAAGTGCTTGCCAGCTCGCCGATCTCGTCATGAGCTTCAACATGGACTCTTGTTCCGTAGTCCCCTTGACGCACGGAGTCCGCGGCATCGATCAGTTGACGCATCGGCTGCGTAATTTTTTTCAGCAAAAAAAGCGCAAACACGGTCGTCATGGAGAATCCAACGATTCCCACGTAGATCAGCATGCGCTTGACGGCCGCAGAATTGGCGAAGGTAATATCGACGTACGGAATCAGAAAAAAACCAAGAGTCAGCAGCACGCAGGCGACGAGCGCAATGATCGTCAGCCAGAGCTTGCCGACCAATGTTCGCCATAGCGTGCCTACTCCTTCTCTCCAGCCTGCCATCTTACTTCGGAACCTCAAGTTTATAACCGACGCCCCATACCGTGGTAATCATGGACGCCGAGTCCGGAGAGACTTTGTTCAGCTTCTCGCGCAGACGTTTGACATGCGTATCGACGGTGCGCAAATCGCCGAAGAACTCGTAATTCCACACATCCTTCAGCAATTCCTCGCGCGAAAATACTTTATCCGGAGAAACGGCCAGATAGTGCAGCAGCTCGTATTCTTTCGGCGTCAGACTTACTTCATGGCCTCCGGCCAAAACGCGGTGCGCGTCATGCTCGATCGTCAGATGCGGGAATACGATGTTGTTGCTTGTACCGCTTTCCTTCGTCAGATAAGCCGTTGCCGAAGAACGACGCAGAATCGCCTTCACCCGGTAGATGACTTCGCGCGGACTGAACGGTTTGACGACATAATCGTCGGCGCCGACTTCGAAGCCTTGAACGCGGTTCACTTCTTCGCCTTTGGCAGTCAGCATCAACACCGGGGTCGATTTGACTTGGCGCAAACGTGCACAGACCTCTACTCCGTCGATGCCCGGCAGCATCACGTCGAGAATAACGAGCGTGTAGTCGCCCTCGGTCGCTTTTTGCAAAGCAGTCTCTCCGTCTTCCGCCTCATCGATTTCATAGCCTTCTTTTTCCAAGTACATACGAAGCAGACGCCGGATTCTCTCTTCGTCGTCCACCACGAGAATTCGCTCTTTTTGATCAGCCACGCTGCAACAATCCTTTCGTCTACGGCATGCCGGGGATGGCGGATCTGTCCCGCTGCGGCACACCCGATCAAGATCCGTTCTATTTAAAATGAAGCCTTAGTACTTGTCTCAGTCGTTCTTTTTATCCAGAAGCTGTCTGAGCTCGTTAATCTCGCTCTTAGTCAGAGGTCGATGCAAACCGCGCTTCAGGTTCTGCAAATACAGATTGCCCATCGCGATACGTTTCAGACGCTTAACCGGGTGCGAGATCGCATCGAACATCCGGCGAACCTGACGGTTCTTGCCTTCATAAATGGTGATCCGGATCGTAGCCTGCTTTTTCGCCTGATCCACGTCGTAATAATCAAGATCGGCCGGAGCGGTCATCCCGTCTTCGAGCTGGATGCCTTTTCGCAGCTTTTCCAAGGAGTCTCCGTGCGGAATGCCTTCCACGGTTGCCAGATAAGTCTTCGGCACGTGATGGCTCGGGTGCGTCAGCAATTGCGCCAATTCCCCGTCGTTGGTCAGCAGCAGAAGTCCTTCCGAATCGTAATCCAAACGGCCGACCGGATACACGCGTTCCTTGATTCCTTTGATGTAATCGGTTACGACCTTGCGGCCTTCCGGGTCGGTTGCGCTCGTAATGACGCCCTTCGGCTTATTAAGCATCAGATAAAGCTTTTGTTGTGCCTTGATTGCCCGTCCGCTGACCGTAATCTCGTCGGCGTCCGGATCGGCTTTGGTTCCGAGCGTCGTTACGACTTCGCCGTTAACCTCAACCTTGCCCGCCAAAATGAGCTCCTCGCATTTCCGTCTCGAAGCCACGCCTGCCTGGGCCAAAATTTTCTGTAATCGTTCCATAGTCATCCAGTCACCTCATCTTTCATCATACCCATACCTACGTAAAATCACAAGCGCAAACGATCCATGTTTTCACGGATTCGCCATGTTTTGGCGAAACACGGTCACGACAAGTGAAGCGGTTATGGCGGTTAACATATTGAGGCCCTCCCCCTGTGCGGGGAAAGGCCTCAATGACATCCTCAGTTCCATTAGACTAGCGCACGCCTATCACTGCTCGTCTTGGTGAAACCCTTCTTCTAAACGATCTGCAAGCTCGCCTTCTTCTGAAGGAAGTTCTTCCTTATCCGTCAATGCAGCAGAATCCGCACTTCCGAACAACAACCGCTCTTCCTCTTCCGAGATGACCATTGCTTCGAAAGCAGACGCATCCGGTAATTCTTCCAGCCCGCCCAATCCGAAATGATCAAGAAACGGCTTCGTTGTCCCGTACAAGATCGGTCTTCCGATCGCATCGGCGCGACCCGTCTCTACAATCAAATTCTTATTGGTAAGGGTATGAATCGCCCTCTCGGACTTCACGCCCCGAATCTCTTCGATCTCGATCCGCGTAATCGGCTGGCGATAAGCCACGATAGCCAACGTCTCCAGCGCCGCCTGCGACAAGGTCGCCCGGGACGGCGAGTACGCCAAGCGTTCGAAGTATTCCGAATGCTCGGGCAGCGTTGTCAAATGGTAGGCTCCCGCCAACTTGGTGACGCGCACGCCGCGAAGCGACTTGCGCAGATCGCGCTGCAAACTTTCGACTGCTTTTTGTGCTTCACTCGGCTTGCTTTCCGTAATTTCGGCAATCTGCCTTACGGTCAAGCCTTCATCTCCCGCCAAAAACAGGAGTCCTTCAATAATCGACTTCAACGTCTGCAAATCCATTTGACGCCGTTTCCCCTCTCCACTCCATTACGATGTCGTCGAACAGCCGATCCTGATAGCAGCTCACCTGCTTCATCTTCATCAGTTCGAGTACGGCGAGGAACGTCACGACGATCTCCTGTCTGTACATTCGCTCGTTCAACACGCTAGAAAATAATATTCGCCCACCCGGTCCCGCGCCGCGCAGCGCTCCTTCGAGTTCCCGCATCCGATCCCTGACCGAAATCTCGTCGCGGCGTATCCGGGTTACGACCGGTTTGCGATCCGCCCGCGCAAGCGCGCGCTGAAGTGCCGATACCAGATCGTCCACATGCAAGCCTTCCAGCGGATTCAATGCTTCTTCCGGCAGGAAAGGGGCCAGATCGTCCGGCTCACGGATATAAATGCGACCGCGCTCATGCTCCTTTTCGTGCAGCAGGCCGGCAATGCTTTTATACTTCCGATATTCGGTCAACCTGCGTATCAGGTCTTCCCGCGGATCGGGTTCTTCCTCTTCGTAGAAATCATATTCATCCATATCCATGACCGGAGGTTTGGGCAGCAGCAGTTTGCTCTTGATCGAGAGCAGCGTCGCCGCCATCACGAGAAATTCGCTCGTCACTTCCAGCTCAAGCTCCTGCATGCTGCGCAGGTACTCCATGTATTGCCCCGTAATCTCGTTGATGGAGATCTGCTGAATATCGATCTCCGCCTTGTCGATCAAGTGCAACAGCAGGTCGAGCGGACCTTCGAACGTTTCCAGTTTATAAAGTACAGTCAAGCCGTTTCCCCTCCGCCTGTATTGCGAACGGTCAGCCTTCGAATTGACGGCTCAGGCTGGCCATTTCAAGCGCGGCAAGCGCCGAATCCCAGCCTTTGTTGCCGGCTTTGGTTCCCGCACGCTCGATCGCCTGTTCGATATTTTCGGTGGTGACGAGGCCGAAGATCGTCGGAACGCCCGTTTTCAAATTGATCGCGGACACGCCCTTCGCCACTTCGTTGCAGACATAATCGTAATGCGTCGTCGAACCGCGAATCACGGTACCCAGCGTAATGACCGCGTCGTACTTGCCGCTTTCCGCCATTTTCTGCGCGATCAACGGAATCTCGAACGCGCCCGGAACCCAGGCTACGTCCACGTCGTCATCCTCCGCGCCGTGACGCTTGAGCGCGTCCAATGCGCCCGTCAGCAGCTTCGACGTGATGAACTCGTTAAAACGTCCTACGACGATCCCGAACTTATATCCCTGCGATACCAAGTGTCCTTCGAATACATTTGCCATTTGTCATCAACCATCCTTTGTCTATTGTATACCAGATTGACCGGTTTGTAGCCTTCGTTTTACAAATTTCTTGACTTGATTTCACGATCCGCCGCAAGCATCGCTTCGTTCTGCTCCAACGGTTCCAATTCTCCCGCCGTCGCTCCGGCAGCGGATTGACCTTCGCCGAAATTCATCAGATGCCCCAACTTGGACTGCTTGGCGTGCAAATACCCGCTGTTGTCGATATTCTCCGGCATCTGGATCGGCACGCGTTCCGTCATCTCCAGGCCGTGTCCTTGCAAGCCTTTGATCTTGCGAGGGTTGTTGGTCAGCAGACGGATTTTGCGCACGCCGAGATCGCTTAGAATTTGCGCGCCGATGCCGTACTCGCGCAGGTCCGCCGCGAAACCGAGCGCCAAATTCGCGTCGACGGTATCCAATCCTTCTTCTTGAAGCTTATACGCTTTGAGCTTGTTGATCAGCCCGATCCCGCGGCCTTCCTGGCGCATATACAGCAGCACGCCGCTGCCTTCCGCCTCGATCTGCCGCATCGCCGCGTCGAACTGCGGTCCGCAATCGCAGCGATGGGAATGGAAAACGTCGCCGGTCAGGCATTCGGAATGCACGCGGACCAGAACGGGGTGCTCCGGATCGATCTCTCCTTTGACCAATGCGATATGCTCCTTGTCGTCGATCTTGTTGCTGTACGCGACGGCGCGGAATTCGCCGAAGTCCGTCGGCAGCCGCACTTCGACTTCGCGCCGGACCAATTGTTCTTTTTCGCTGCGGTAATGGATCAAGTCCTTGATGCTGATCAGTTTCATGCCCCACTTTTTCGCAAGTTGGACAAGATCGGGCAAACGCGCCATCGAACCGTCTTCCTTGATGACTTCGCAGATCACGCCCGCCGGTTCCGCGCCGCTGAGCCGTGCCAGGTCGACCGCCGCTTCGGTATGACCGGCACGCCGCAGCACGCCGCCGTCTTTGGCGATCAGCGGGAACATATGGCCGGGGCGACGGAAGTCGTCGGCCGTCGTATCCGAACTTATGATCGCTTGAGCCGTTATGGCCCGTTCATGCGCCGAGATGCCGGTCGTCGTTTTGACGTGGTCGACCGATACCGTGAACGCCGTACCGTGGAAATCCGTATTGCGCGCCGTCATCGGTTCAAGCTCCAGCTTGGCCGCCCGTTCGCGCGTAATCGGCAGGCAGACGAGCCCGCGCCCTTCCGTAATCATGAAGTTGATGACCTCCGGCGTTACCCGATCGGCCAAAGCGATAAAGTCGCCTTCGTTCTCCCGATCTTCGTCGTCGACGACCAATACGATCTTGCCGGCTTTGAGGTCGGCCAGCGCGTCGTCGATGGGATCGAATGCAAACCGTTCATCCATCTTGATTCCTCCTTCGTTTTTCTCAAGCAAAACCGTGACGGGATAAAAAGCTTTCGTCGATCGCGGAGAAAGTTTTGGCTTGCGCATGATCCGCTTTTCCGAAACCGAGCAGATGCTCGACGTATTTGCCTAAAATATCGCACTCGACGTTAACGGAGCTTCCGGCTTTTTTTTGCGCCAATGCCGTCTCGCCGAGGGTATGCGGAATGATCGATACGCCGAAATGTCCGTTCTCCGCATGCGTTACGGTCAAGCTGATCCCGTCGATCGCGATCGAACCTTTGCCGATCACATAACGCATCATGTGCGGATCGTCGGCTTTGAACGTGAACAGTACCGCATTCTGATCCCGCTCGATCGAGACGATCTGCGCCGTACCGTCGACATGCCCTTGCACGATATGTCCGCCGAAGCGCCCGTTTGCAGCCAATGCCCGTTCCAGATTGACAGGACTTCCGCTGCCCAGCGTACTCAGGTTGCTGCTGCGGTAGGTTTGCGGCATCACGTCAACGGTAAACGAATCGCGTTCGTAACTGGTTACGGTCAAACAAACCCCGTTCACCGAGATACTGTCACCGATCGCGACGTTTTCCAGCACTTTCTTCGCGCCCAGAGTCAGCACCATCGCTTCTCCCCGACGGTCCGCGCGCCTGAGACTGCCTACTTCTTCGACCAGTCCGGTAAACATGGCTCTCCTCCTTTTCTTCTCTTTTGGGTATAAAAAGGCCCCGCTATTTGGACAAACGTCCAAAGGCGGGGCCTGGGATTGAAAAGCGAAAGTTGACGTATTTGCCGAAAATTCGGATTGCAAACCAAACAGAAAGCTCCGATGCGGAGTTCTGTGTTTGCTTCTGCCTCAGTGTCGGAAAGGACGTTTACGCATCTATGTGAAAAAACATACGAATAGCTTTTGACAAATGTCTACAGCAAATCCGCCGTGATTCATTTTAGACGCGACGCGCTTCCTTATACGTATGCCTGAAAAAACCAAAGGATATTGGCATGTTTACAGACGTACCTACGGCAAATACGACGGTTCGTTTTCTCTTTCTCCCATCCAGACTTTAACTGTCGGTCCTGGAATTGCACCAGGTCAGCCGAGCGGCTTCCATGCAAGAAACCGTTCGGGTCACGGACTTCGGTCTTTTTACGCAAAATAAAAGATCGTCACCGCCGGTGGGGAATTTCGCCCCGCCCCGAAAGAGTGTTTTATTGTAGCACTAGGTGAGTTACCGAAGTACGGTATTCGTTATGATGGTAGCACGGCTGAAAAAGAATTGCAATGACGGGGAGAGGAACATGTTTATAGGATACTTAAGTATCCTCAAATTGCCCTCGAAAGTTACGGTAGCGCGGGAAGCGAGAAGACTGCGAGATAAATTGCCAGCATACGCTTCCGAAGTGCATTTCTTCGAAATGCTTCACAATTCGCTGTCTCACTTGGAAAACGGGATTGAAATTTAAGATGTAGTTTTCCAAGTTCAAAGGCGTCAACATGATGCTGAATGTCACCGCAGGTTTTCTTCGAAATCCTGTATTTCACTGAATTTCTCTCTCCGTCTTCTCGCCTCCAGTTACGTTTGACTTTCTCGACAATCTGAGGTTGCATAAGTATCAGCTTTAAAATGTTTAATCTTTTTAAGGAGCGGTGGCATGAAAGCTTTTTGTTTGAGCGGGATTTTGTTGTTGGGAGTCGTTTGCGGTTGTTCGGCGGAAACGGAGACAAGAATTGAGGTAGAACGGCAATTGACAGAAAGCGCAGGAAATTCCGGCGTGGTTATAGACAAGCAGGATGGGCGCGTTCTGTTGGTTGGTAGTGCGGAGAAACAGGATATTTTGAATGGCGCTATCGATACCCTATTGGTCGAAAATAACGAAAATGCAATCTGGGTCCGTATTCCGGGCGATGATTATTCATTGGTTACCAAAGGAGATATCATTCGGTATTTCGGAAAAGGAGTCACCGCGGTTGATGCTTCTTTTCCCGCGCAAACGGAAGCCGCTCGGATCGAAATACGGACGCCGGCTGACTGGTCTGAAAAAGAACGCGCGCTGTTGGAATGATTTGGACAATGAATAAAGAGGCTGTCTATCAAGCTATGCCGTTAGCTTGATAGACAGCCTCTTTTTTATTTGCGGCAAGCGCCTTAACCGAAATCCGGAATCAACGTTTCTTTTTCCGATTTTGGTTCGACTTCGGTGCTGCCGAGCCGCCTTTGTTATGCGGATTTCGCTTGACGCTAGGCGTTGGAGCGGGCGGCGCCGATCTGAATTTGTGCTTTTTCCCGGAATACCAAAATCCCCAGGCACAGATGACGAGGATCATGAACGGATACATGGCGGTACCGTTAGGCCATGGGAGAACGAGCAGCATGAGAAGCGCGATAACGAAGAAAATGGCGTAGCCGACTTGAAAAATACGATGCATCATGGGATAAAGCTCCTTTTTCGGGTGTGTTCGGATGTGCGAAACGTAGTTAAGTTAACTATACACTATCTGTTTCGAAAACGGTTAACTTTGATGCAGCATGCTTAATCGGCACAAAAAAGCAGCGCTAAGCAGATATACTCCGCCAACGCTGCCTTTTATCGAAACAGAAATTACTCCGTTACGACCTTAACTTCTTTCATTTTGTCGCCTTGTTTTACGCCGTCGATCAGTTCCATGCCGCTGATAACTTTACCGAACACCGTGTGAACGCCGTCCAGGTGAGGCTGAGGGCCGTAGCAGATGAAGAATTGGCTGCCGCCGGTGTTTTTGCCCGCGTGAGCCATCGACAGAACGCCTTTGGCATGCTTCGTCGTGTTTGTCGAAGTCTCGCAGTCGATCTGCCAGCCCGGGCCGCCGGTTCCTGTGCCGTTCGGGCATCCGCCTTGAGCGACGAAGCCCGGGATTACGCGGTGGAAAGACAGGCCGTTATAGAAACCGGAGTTTGCCAGTTTCTCGAAGTTCGCTACCGTGTTCGGTGCTTCTTCCGGGTAAAATTCGATTTCGACGTTGCCGCCGTTTTCAAGCTCGATATATCCTTTTTTCATCAAATTCATCTCCTTAAGTTTCGTATAAATGCGCGATTCGGCCAAAAGCTCCCGCCTGGCGGGGTGCTTCGGCAACCTTAACCAGTGTACCCGAAACCGGCGAACAAAGCAAAGCATGCCGCAAAGAAATCCTGCGAAAAAGGACGGCTTTCGCCGCCCTTTCCAAGCCGCTCATTCGCAGCTGCCGCTTACTTCGCTTCTACCCCTTGTTTCGCCAAGCGAGCCGGAATCACGTCGTTGCCCGTGATGTTGTCCAAGCTCTCGCGACGAACGATCAGGTCGCTGGAGCCGTCTTTGACGAATACGACGGCCGGACGGCGGATCCGGTTGTAGTTGCTCGCCATCGCATAGTTGTACGCGCCCGTGCAGGCTACGGCCAACAGATCGCCGCTGTTCGGCGTCGGCAGTTCCACGTCCCAGATCAGCATGTCGCCGCTCTCGCAGCATTTGCCGGCAATAGATACGGTCTCTTCGTTCGCATCGCCGGCACGGTTGGCCAGCAGCGCTTCGTACTTGGATTCATACAGGGCCGGACGCGGGTTGTCGGTCATGCCGCCGTCTACCGCCACGTATTTGCGCACGCCCGGGATGTCTTTGCTCGTGCCTACCGTGTACAGCGTCGTGCCCGCATCGCCTACGATGCTGCGGCCCGGCTCTACCCAAATCTGCGGCAGCTGCGCGCTGATTCCCGCAAAATGCTTTTTGACCGCGTCCGTGATCGCTTTAACATACTCGGCTACTTCCAACGGCGTATCGCCTTCCGTGTAACGAATGCCGAAGCCGCCGCCCAGGTTCACGACTTTGAATTCGACGCCCGACTGCTCTTTGACTTCGCGGGCGAACCCGGCTACGCGCTCGACCGCCATCTCGAAACCGTCCGTCTCGAAGATTTGCGAACCGATATGCGAGTGCAGGCCCAGCAGTTCCAGGTTAGGCAGCGATGCGGCTTTTTTAACCGCTTCGATCGCAGTTCCGTTTTGGATGTCGAAACCGAATTTCGAATCCGTCTGGCCTGTCGAAATATACTCGTGCGTGTGCGCTTCGACACCCGGCGTTACGCGGAGAAGAATGCTTACCTTCACGCCGCGGCCTGCCGCGATCGCCTGAAGCATTTGCAATTCCGTAAAGTTGTCCGCCACGAAGCAGCCGATTTTGGCATCCAGCGCCATTTCGATTTCGTCCGGTGTTTTGTTGTTGCCGTGGAAGTGAATACGATCCGCCGGGAAACCGGCTTGCAGCGCGGTATGCAGCTCGCCGTCGGATACCACGTCGAGCGACAATCCTTCTTCGTCGGCGATGCGGCACATTGCTAGCGTGCTAAAGGCTTTGCTTGCGTAAGCAACCTGGAAAGTCAAACCGGACGCTTCGAACGCTTGGCGATATTCGCGGGCACGGCGGCGGATCAGTTCTTCGTCCATGATATAAAGCGGAGTGCCGTACGTTTGCTTCAATTCGACAACGTCGCAGCCTCCGATTTCCAAATGCCCTGCGGCATTGATTTTGCTGGTTCCGTGCAGATACATATGAATTCCTCCGATGTGTTCCGGGCTTTAATTTCTTCCGTTTAAACAAATAAGGCCTGCCCCGGGATTTGTACCCAGTATAACAGACCTTACATCCGGCACTGAATGGATTAAAGCGCAATTGTTTTGTATTTTTGTTCGATAGCCGACCCGCTTACATATTCGGGATGATCTCCACCACAAGATTGAGGAACTTTTCCTTCACCAATTCCGCTGTCTCCATGACTTCGCTATGGGACAACGGCTGATCCAGGATACCGGCAGCCATATTGGTGATGCAGGAAATGCCCAATACTTCAATGCCTGCATGACGCGCGACAATCGTCTCGGAAACGGTCGACATGCCTACGGCATCCGCGCCCAGCGTACGCAGCATGCGAATCTCGGACGGCGTTTCGTAAGACGGGCCGAGCAGCCCCGCATATACCCCTTCTTTAAAAACAAAAGCTTGATTGGCCGCTGCCGTCTTCGCCACTTCGCGCAGTCTGCGGCTGTAGGCTTCGGACATATCCGGGAAGCGAACGCCGAGCGTATCGTCGTTCGGACCGATCAGCGGGCTTTTAGCCGTCAGATTGAGATGGTCCGACAACAGCATCAGATCGCCGGGCTTGAACGACGTGTTGACGCCACCGGCCGCATTGGTCACCAGCAGTCCGGCAACGCCGAGCGCTTTCATCACACGTACAGGGAATGCCGTAACTTGCGGGCCGTAGCCTTCATACATATGGAAACGGCCTTTCATCATCACCACCGGACGCCCCTGAATCGTGCCAAGCAACAATTCGCCTTCGTGTCCTTCTACAGTCGAAGTCGGAAAATGCGGAATATCTTCATAAGCAATGGACACGGCATTTTCAATCAGGTTCGCCAGAATCCCCAGACCCGAACCGAGAATCAGACCGATTTCCGGCTTCAGATCGGTTTTCGAACGGATATAATCTGCCGCTTCCTTAATACTGCCTGCGATCATTTGCGGTGCAGTCATATTTATTCACGCTCCATCCCTATATATTCGAGCATACCCGGAACAAAGCTTATTTTTACGCCCGCGGGTGATGCAGTTCGTAGACTTCCTTCATATTGCGCTTCATGACGTGGGTATAGATCTGCGTCGTCGAAATATCCGAGTGGCCGAGCATTTCCTGAACCGAACGCAAGTCCGCACCATTTTCCAGCAGATGAGCGGCAAAAGAGTGGCGCAGCGTATGCGGCGTAATATCCGTCTCGATTCCCGCAGCGGAAGCGTATTTTTTAATAATCTTCCAGAATCCCTGCCGAGTCAGCCTCGTACCCAGTTGATTCAAAAACAAAGCCTCTTCCCCGCTTCGTTTGACAAGCTGATCACGCATCGGGCCCAGATAAGCCGACACCGCTTCTGCCGTCATCCGGCCGATCGGAACGATGCGTTCCTTGCCGGCAGCACCGCAGCGAAGAAACTTGAGTTCCAGATCGATGTCTCCCAGATTCAACGAAATCAATTCGGACACCCGAATGCCTGTCGCATACAACGCTTCCAGCATCGCCTTGTCCCGCACGCCTTGAGCACCGGACAGATCCGGAGCTCCCAACAAACGCTCTACTTCGGCTACGGTCAGTACCACCGGCAACTTTTTCTCCGGCTTCGGTGTGTCCAAATCCATCGATGGATCTTGCATCACGAGCGACTGCCGGATCAAATAATGGAAAAAGGAACGAATGGAGACCGAAGCGCGAATGACCGTGGACGACGCCTTGCCGGAACGCTTCATCTCATTCAGATAAGCAGCGATATGCGACTTGCGAACCTCGTCTACAGCCGTCACTCCTCGCCCCTCCGCAAACGCGATAAACTGCGCCAGGTCACGTCGATACGATTCCAACGTGCTCGCGGAGCGCCCTTTTTCCTCCGACATGTAGGTTATAAACGCGTCCAAATGCGTATTCACTAGTGGACCTCCTCCAAACTCTCCTCAGGAAAGCTGCTTGCTCCCCGTTCAGGCGGACCGCCAATCCCTTTTGAACATATAGATTCCACGGAGAAAAGTAATTTCCTGCTTAAAAGATGAATTTCCGTATTTGAGCGAAAACAAAGAATTTCATCGAAAAAAGCCCCGACGGATCATTTGCGATCCATCGGAGCCGACTTTAAAATGCTTAATCGCTTTGCATCGAACGAAATCCACTCGGAACCCGCCGCCGCTTACGCGTTATCTTCTTCTTTCGCTCTGCAACGATGGCAGATCCCCTGAAAGTCGAGTCGGTGATCCAAAACGGTAAACCGGTATTCTTTCTCCAGTCGTTCTTCCAGCGGCAACAGCCAGTCTTCGCGAATCTCGTCCATCGTTCCGCACTGCACGCAGATTAGATGATGGTGATGGTGCTTGTTCGATTCGCCCCGCAGATCATAACGCGAAACGCCGTCCCCGAAGTTGAGCTTCTCCACCACGTGCATTTCGCTGAGCAGTTCCAACGTGCGGTACACGGTTGCCAGGCCGATCTCCGGTGCCTTCTCCTTGACCAGCATGAACACGTCTTCCGCGCTCAGATGGTCTTCTTCGTTTTCCAGCAAAACGCGAACGGTGGCTTCCCGCTGGGGCGTCAATTTGTATCCCTTGGATTGCAGCTGTTGTTTAATTTTATCGATCCGCGCTTCCATAGCTTCTCCTCCCCCTCGGAGCATGCCCGTTCTTGCCGGCCGTTCTCCAGTCAAACTCACGTTCCCTATTATAGAAGTTACAGGGCTTTAAAGTCAAACGTTTACGGCACGTTTACAGCGGCCACTTTCCCGTCAACTCGCGGATTTGCCAAGCGTATACGGCCATAATCGTCTTCGCGTCGCTGATCCGTCCCGCGCGCATATGCTCAAAGGCCTCGTCCAGCGTGATTTCGGTCAGTTCCAAAAATTCGTCTTCATCCGGCTGAAGCGTCCCGACCGTAAGTTCCTCGGCTACGTAGAAATGGATAATTTCGTCCGCGAATCCCGGCGATGTATAAAAAGAAGACAAGTGGATCAGCTCGGGAGCTTTATAACCCGTTTCTTCTTCCAGCTCGCGCGCTGCCGCTTCGCGAGGGTCTTCGTCCGGCTCCAGTTTTCCCGCCGGAATTTCGATCTCCGTACGGCCGAGCGGCTGACGGAACTGCTCGACGACAAGCAGCTTGCCTTCGCGGATCGGCAGTACCGCCACCGCGCCCGGATGCTTGACGATTTCGCGGCTGGCCATTGTTCCGTCGGATAATTCGACCGTATCGATCTGGACTTTGATGATTTTTCCGTCAAAAATCGGCTGACTGCCCACCGTCTTTTCCCACAGCTTTTCTTTGCCTGCTTCCATGAACGTCTCCGCCTCTCGTGCTGGATTTAATTGCGTACCGCTTGACGAACGATTTCCACGATGAATTCGGCCAACTTGTTCAGATCTTCGACCTTGATTTTTTCGTCCGTCGTATGAATATTCTCGTATCCCACCGACAGATTGACCGTAGGCACGCCGAAACCGTTGAATACGTTGGCATCGCTGCCGCCGCCGGATTGGAACGTACGACCGCTGAGGCTCAACTTTGCCGCCGCCTTTTTCGCCAACTGAACGACTTCGGCGTCATCCGCGTGATTGAACGAAGGATAGACGATCACGCTTTCGAACACGGATTTCGCTCCGAATTCGGCACATGCGGATTCCAAAGCTTCCTTCATCGAAGAGATCTGCGCCTCGACTTTCTCCTGCACGGTACTGCGTGCTTCGGCATACAGTTTCGCGAAGTCGGTCACGACATTCGTCGCGCCGCCGCCCGAGAAACTGCCGATATTCGCTGTCGTGTCTTTGTCGATCCGCCCCAGCTTCATCCGCGAAATCGCCTTGCCGGCAACTTGAATCGCGCTGATCCCGTCTTCCGGATTCACGCCCGCATGCGCGGACTTCCCGTGAACCTCCATCGTGATTCTGGCCTGGGCCGGCGCGGATATTGCGATCTCGCCGATTTGGCCGTTGGAGTCGACCGCGAATCCGAGATCCGCGTCCAGTAACGAAGCGTCCATGAAACGCGCACCCATCAGACCGGATTCTTCGCCTGCCGTAATCACGAATTGAATTTGACCGTGCGGAATCTTCTGCTCGCGCAGTACGCGAATCAGCTCAAACAGTGCGGCAACGCCCGCTTTATCGTCAGCACCCAGAATCGTATCTCCCGAACTTGTAATCCAGCCGTCTTCATGCACGATCGGCTTGATTCCAAGGCCCGGCACGACCGTATCCATATGGCAGGTAAAAAACAGCTTCGGCGCATTCACGCCTTCGGTCGCCGGAAGCAGCGCGATCAGATTGCCCGCCCCGTGACCGGAACGCGATGCCGAGTCGTCTTCGACAACCTCTAATCCGTGCAGCTTGAATTTGCTTGTGAGCACATCGGCGATTAACCGCTCATTTTTCGTTTCGCTGTCGATCTGCACCAATTCCAGGAATTCATGCACCAATCGTTGTGTATCGATCATAAAACTTCCCTCCGCTTTCCTGATACGTTAAAATAGATGTTATGACGGAATACGCGCCTTCTTCCGAGAAAGGCGGCATAACCGCTTGTCCCTCTATCTTACTCAAAAAGAATGGAAAAACCAAAAAGGTGGGGTCGTGGATGCGTTTGTGGGGGGCGGCTGCGGGAGGTGTCTGTTTCGGTCGCGTGTTGAAAACGGGAAATTTCGATTATATTTTATTTGTATGTTTCCCATTTTCAAAGGCGAGCTATAGCATATGCTTCCGAAGCGCCTTTTCTTCGAAAAGACTTCAGCTCCTACACAGACACCTCCCTCCGCCTACTACGCACGCATTTGGTAAGGGGGCAGGGGGAAAGGCCAAAAGCCTTTAAAGACTTATCTTCAAAGTATGTACTTTAGCGTTTCACTTTTTTATTTAAATTGTTTATACACTTACATTCACGAAAAGAGGTTGGAAGGCTTCATGCAGAACAAAAAATGGTTCAAGATTTTTATTTGGTTAATGATCGTAGCAATGGTCGGTTCGGTATTCCTCGGACTGCTTCAGGTATTCGTGTAAAAATTATTTGCAGAACTATTGATATTGTTAAAAAGGAGCTGTGACGATACAAGTCACAGCTCCTTTTTAGCATGCCTTTGTTCTTGTCTTGTGTCTTGTGCAACCAAACAGAGCCCGGACGGTTATGTCCGGGCTCTGTTCTACCCCAAAGAAAGTCCATTTGAAGCAAGCGAATAGGCGGAGGGAGAAATTCAGTGAAGGACGCCTTTGAACTCGGAAAGATTCCACTAAAATTTTAATCGACTTTTCCGAGTGAAACAGCGTCTTGAACGAATTTCTCCCGCAGCCGCCTTCAAGCGCCCCTACGAACAGGACTTTCCCATCAATAGAGTTTCGTCTCCGCCGAATAGCCTTCAAGGTTTTCTTTAACCCGCTGCAAGAAGCGGCCGCAGATGAGGCCGTCCAGAATCCGGTGATCCAGAGACAAGCAGAAGTTCGCCATCGAACGCACGCCGACCATGTCGTTGATGACGACCGGGCGCTTCACGATCGATTCGAAAGTGAGCTGCGCGGCCTGCGGATAGTTGATGATCGGCTGGGACAAGATCGAGCCGAAAGAGCCGGTATTGTTCACGGTGAACGTGCCGCCCTGCATGTCGTCCAGTTTCAGCGTGCGCTCGCGCGTCCGGCGAGCCAGATCGTCGATTTCCATGGCCAGGCCGGCGATGTTTTTCTGATCGGCTTTTTTGATGACCGGAGTCAATACGGAATCTTCCGTGCCGACAGCCAGCGAGATGTTAATGTCGCGCTTCACGATGATCTTGTCGACCGCCCACACGGAGTTCATGATCGGGTAGTCTTTGATCGCGTTCACGACCGCTTTGATGACGAAAGCCGGATACGTCAGATTGACGCCTTCCTTGCGCTTGAACTCGTCTTTGTGCGTGTTGCGCAGTTTGACCAGATTGGTCATGTCGACTTCGATCATCATCCAGCCGTGCGGAATCTCGGACACGCTTTGGCGCATGCGGGTCGCAATCGTGTTGCGAATCGGCGTGATGTCGATATATGTCTCGTTGCTGCCGCGTCCGCCGTCTTCGATCTCGATTTTCGGCAGGGGCGGATTTTCGCTCAGGTGCAGACCCGAGTGGCGAACCTCGTTTTGCGGCGACGAAGGCGCAGCGAAGATCGGAGGCTGCGGCGCGCCCGACGAAATCACGGTCGGCTGCGATGTCGATTGCGCGACCGGATCCGCCGGCGCAGAGGTTTGGGAAGCTCCCCCGCGCTCCACGTATTGAAGCACGTCTTTGCGCGTGACGCGTCCTCCCATGCCGCTGCCCGGAATAACGGCCGGATCAACGTTATGCTGAGCTGCCAATGCTTGAACGGCCGGCGAATAGCGCGCTCTCATTCCGCTCTCGGAAGAAGCGGCGGCTGCCGTGCCGTTCAGCGAAGCCGGACGGGAAGCCGATGCCTGTGCAGCGGGCGCTGCATGAGAAACGGAATCGGATGCCGCTTGCGGCGCGGGAGCCGCGGCAGCCGCTTCGCCTTCAGTGATGATCCGGCAAATGATCTCGCCTACGGCGATCTCCTGACCTTCGGAGGCCAACAGTTCGCCCATCACGCCTTCTTCCGTAGACGGAATTTCGGCGTTGACTTTATCGGTAATCACTTCGCAAATCGGTTCATACATATCGACCGCGTCGCCCGGACGTTTCAGCCATTTGGCGATCGTCGCCGATACGAGAGATTCGGCGAGCTGCGGCATCGTAATCTCTTTTTGCGTGGAATTCGTTGCACTCATTACATTCACTCCTCTTTGGTCAAGGACTTAATACAGCGCCAGTTCGCGCATCGCGTCCAGCAGTTTGTCCTTGCTGAGCATGAAGAACTTTTCTTGCGGCGGATTGATCGGCATGGCCGGAGCATCGGGTCCGCAAAGACGGCGAATCGGCGCATCCAGGTCATATAGACATTCCTCGGCGATGATCGCGGCCACTTCGGCCCCTACGCCGCCTGTTTTATTGTCTTCGTGCACGATCAATACTTTGCCCGTGCGGCGAACCGCTTCGATAATTGCTTCGCGATCGAGCGGTTGAATCGTGCGCAGGTCGAGGATATGGCAGGTGATGCCTTCCTTCTCCAGCTCTTCGGCCGCCTGCATCGCGAAGTGGAGCGGCAGGCTGTAGCTGATGACGGTAATGTCGTCGCCTTCGCGCAGCAGGTTCGCTTTGCCGATCGGAACGATATAATCGTCTTCCGGCACGTCTTCTTTGATCAGTTTATAGCATTTTTTATTTTCGAAAAAGAGAACCGGATCCGGATCGCGAATCGCGGCTTTGAGCAGGCCTTTCGCATCATATGCCGAGTAAGGCGCAATGATTTTGAGTCCCGGCGTGCCGAAGAAGATCGATTCCGGGCACTGCGAGTGATACAGGCCGCCGAAGATGCCGCCGCCGATCGGCGCGCGCACGACGATCGGGCAATCCCAGTCGTTGTTGGAGCGATAACGGATTTTTGCCGCTTCGCTGATGATTTGGTTAGTCGCCGGAAGCATGAAATCCGAATATTGCATTTCCGCGATCGGCTTCATCCCGACCATGGCCGCACCGATCGCGACGCCCGCAATCGCCGATTCGGCCAGCGGAGTATCAATCACCCGATCTTCGCCGAATTGGTCCTGCAATCCTTTGGTCGTCGTGAATACGCCGCCTTTAACGCCTACGTCTTCGCCGAGCACGAACACGGAAGAGTCGTTTTCCATTTCTTCCTTCATCGCCAAGCGAATGGCATCGATATATTCCATCATCGGCATATCAGTTGTTCCCTCCCTGTCCGTCCGCATCGCCCGCATACACATGCAGCAGCGTGTCTTCCGCACGCGGATACGGCGCTTTGTCCGCATATTCCGTCGCTTCTTTCAGTTCCTGAGCCACTTCTTTGAGGTAGGCTTCTTCTTGCTCCTCGCTCCAAAGACCGGCTTCGACAAGGTACTGCTTATAACGCGGAATGCCGTCTTTTTTCCAGTTGGCATCGACTTCTTCTTTCGTCCGGTAAGCCAGATCGTTATCCGATGTGGAGTGCGGCGACAAACGGTACATCATCGCTTCGATCAAAGTCGGTCCTTCGCCGCGAACGCCGCGTTCCCGAGCTTCGCGCACGACGCGGAACATTTCAAGCGCGTCGTTGCCGTCCACCCGGAATCCCGGGAATCCGTAGCCGAGCGCGCGATCGCTTACCTTGCCCGCGAGCTGCTTGGCAATCGGCACGGAGATCGCATACTGGTTATTTTCGCACATCATGATCACGGGCAATTTCTGCACGCCCGAAAAGTTTGCGCCTTCATGGAAATCGCCCTGGTTGCTGGAGCCTTCGCCGAAAGTGACGAACGATACCGCGCCTTCGCCGCGCATCTTCGAAGCCAGCGCCGCGCCTACCGCATGCGGAACCTGCGTCGTTACCGGACTGGAGCCCGTCAATACGCGCAGACGCTTGCTGCCGAAGTGTCCCGGCATCTGGCGCCCGGCGCTGTTCGGATCTTCCGCTTTGGCGAATGCCGACAGCATCAGCTCGCGCGGGGTCATGCCGACTGCCAGCATGAAGCCGTAATCGCGATAGTAAGGCAGGAAGTAATCTTTCTGCGTATCGAGCGCGAACGCGGCGGCTACTTGCGCCGTTTCTTGTCCGATGCCCGATACGTGAAAATTGATTTTGCCCGCTCGTTGAAGCAGATGGCAGCGCTCGTCGAATTTGCGTGCGAGCAGCATATATTTGTACATGTCGACGGCGCGGCGGTCATCCAGACCGGCCGCCTCGTGCAGAGTCTGCGGTATAGCTGTTCCTTTTTGGCTCATTGCGGGAACCTCCTTAATTGTCGTAAAACGAATGGTTGATGTTCGGTTTCCTTTTACGAGGTTTAAGTCGTTAACTGCTTCTAACACAACGTCTTAAAACCTGGTACTAATTCTTAACCCGAACCTATTATAATCCTTTTTCGGCCGAAAAGAAAAGCGCCGCTTTAATGTGGTGTCGTACACCGTGCAAAAATCCGGAACGGTAAAGCGCATCAAGTCCGCGTGACGAGACGCTTCTCTCGGTTTTATTGTCCTCTTTTATGCTCAGCGACGCAAATAGACCTGCTCTTCGGTAGGAAGAACAGGTCTATTTCGCTTGCTATGATCGCTTGTCTAACTTTGATTAGACATTAATCGCATTCCCGTCAATCGCCAGCATCGCTTCGCCCAACGCTTCCGAAAGGGTCGGGTGCGCATGCACGGCGCTGCCCACTTCCCACGGCGTCGCGTCGAGCACGGCGGCCAAAGCAGCCTCGGCAATCAGTTCGGTCGCATGAGGCCCGATAATCTGTACGCCGACAAGGTCGCCTGTCTCCGTATCCGCAACCACTTTGGCGAAGCCTTCCGCATGTCCTTCGACAAGCGCTTTACCGATAGCCGAAAAAGGAACCTTTGCCGATTTGACGCTGCGTCCCAGCTCGCGCGCGCGGCTTTCGCTCAAACCCACGCTTGCTACCTCCGGCTGCGAATAGACGCAGCGCGGGATAAAGGCCGGATCATACGCATGCGTTTTTTCGCCTGCCAGATGCATGGCCGCCGCAATGCCTTCATGACTCGCCGCATGCGCAAGCTGCAAGCCGCCGATGCAATCGCCGATTGCATAGATATGGGATTCTCCGGTTTGGAAATTGGCGTTGACGGCAATATTCCCGTTCGCGACGCGAATATCCGTATTTTCCAGGCCGATGCCTTCGACATTGGCGGTGCGACCGATCGAGACGAGCATCTGCTTGGCCTCGAACAGCTGCTCCTCGCCTTGATGCAGCGCTTTGATCGCTATTCCGTTTTCGCCTGTCGAATACGTATCCGTTTGAAGCTGAACGCCGGTACGGATTTTCACGCCGCGGCGTTCGAGAGACTTGGCCAGCTCGCGCGCCGTCTCTTCGTCTTCGCCCGGCAAGATTTGCCCGGCCAGTTCGACCACCGTAACTTGAACGCCGAAGTCGCACAGCATGGATGCCCATTCGATCCCGATCACGCCGCCTCCGACGATCAGCAAGGATTCCGGAAGACTTTCCAACTCCAACGCTTCGTCGCTGCTGAGTATGTATTGACCGTCCGGCTCCAGACCCGGCAGTACGCGCGGGCGCGAGCCTGTCGCAATAATCAGGTTGGCGGGGACGATCGTTTCCATCTCGCCATCCGGCAGTTCGACGGCGACGGCTCCGCTGCGCGGCGAAAAGATCGAAGGCCCGATGACGCGTCCGCTGCCTTCAATGACGCGGATTTTATTTTTACGCATCAAATATTGAACGCCTTGGTACAGTTTGTCTACGATTCCGCGCTTGCGCTCCTGTACCTTCGGGAACACCAGGCGGCTGCCGGCGGTTTCCACGCCGTATTCTTCCGCGTTTTGAAGCAGCGAGTAAACCTCGGCACTTCGCAGCAGCGATTTGGTCGGGATACAGCCTTTATGCAGACAAGTACCGCCCAATTTTTCCTTTTCGATAATGATGACTTCCTTGCCGAGCTGCGCGGCCTTGATCGCGGCTACATAGCCGCCTGTTCCTCCGCCAAGTACCGCAACATCGCATGTAATGGTCATAAATTGTTTTCCTCCGTCTGTGTTCGATTTTACTTGTTGCGATTATTCATATAAGGCGTCGCGCAGCTTGGTCGACATCGTCGGCTTGCGACCGTTGGCCTTCAGCAGCGCTTCGCGCAATCTTTTGTTCTGCGCTTCGGTCTCTCGAAAACGATGCAGCATATCCGCAATCCATTCGACGTCTTCAGCTTTCATGGCCCCGGATTGGTGCAGACGCTGCAGTCGCTCCGCATCTTCCGTCCGATATTCGCCCATATTCGTTCATCCTTCCGTTTCCAGCTTCAAAACTGTCGGCCGCCCCTACGATCCTTTATACATCCGGACTTCTATGCAGGTTTCGGCTGCCCTTATCTAGCATACCACGAGTCCGCTCATTTTTCTCCGGCAGGAATTAACATTGACTATTCGTTCTATCTGTTATACTTTATATATAACAAGTAGATAAAGGAGGGTCATCATGTTTATCGAATTGGATCTGCAATCCGAAGTTCCCATCTATAAGCAATTGGCTGATCAGCTCATTGAAGGCATTGCTTCCGGGAAGTTATCGTCGGGCCAGCCGCTGCCTTCGGTTCGCACGCTCGCTGCCGATCTGGGCATCAATCTGCATACCGTGAACAAAGCTTACCAGGCGCTCAAGCAGGAAGGGTTTCTCGAAATCCATCGCAAACAAGGCGTCATCGTTCAGCCGGGCGCCCTACCGACGGCCGACGCCGCATTTCGAGAACGGCTCGGGCGCGATTTGCGTCCGCTGGTTGCCGAAGCCGTCGCTCGCGGCATGAAGGAGAACGAATTGCAAACACTGATTACCGCGTTGTACGGCCAGGTTCGAAATCCGTCATCCCAAGGAGGGGCTTCCACATGAATTCCGCTAACTCTTTCGCTTTTCTTATCGCTTTTATCGACTTGCTATGGTTATTTGCGTTAATAGGCGTTCCTGCTCTGATGAGCGCTACTCTGCTGGGCGTTTATGTCCCCAAAGAAGAACGGGGCATTCCGCAAGTCGCGCGCATCCGTCGATCCTTTTTGTTGTCGGGCTCGGGAAGTGCGCTGCTGGGCGGAATCTTCTCGATCCTCGCCTACTTTTCAAGCGGCGGCTCGGAAGGCTGGACGCTCGCGCTGCTGCTCATTCCTCAAGCGCTGGGCCTTTTTGTCGCCTGGAACTTTTCGCGGCGCCAAGCGCTTGCGCTCAAAGCCGAACGCGGTTGGAAAATCCCCCAGTCTTCCAAACGAACCGCTTATATCGGCAGTGACCGCGAATCCGCCGCGACCGGCGTTTCTGCCTGGGCATATCTGCTGCATATCCTCATTATTCTGATCACCGTCGCCCTCGTTGCTCTGAATTGGGACCGTATTCCGAATCCGCTTCCTGTCCATTTCGATGCCGCCGGATTGCCTGACCGCTATGCGGAAAAGTCGATCGGAAGCGTCTACGCGCTTACGATCCTGCAATCGCTGTTGACCGCGTTGTTCGCAGGCATTCATTTTTCGCTTCGCCGCATGCGTCAGTCTCTTGACCCGTCGGATCCGCAAGGGTCGCTTCGCAGACAAATTCAATTGCGTGCCTCCAACTCTTGGATGCTATTCTTGATCTCGCTGATCGTCACGGTCATGTTCAGCTGGCTTCAAGTCCGAAGCACGTACGATTTCAGAGGCACGCTGCCGATCGGCTTGGCCATGGCTTTTCTTCTGCTGCTCATGATTCCGATCGTCGGCTTCATGATCTATATCAGACGCCGCGGCTTGGAAGACGAAGGGATCAACCGCCGTCACGGCGAGGACCGATTCTGGCGGGGCGGCATGTTCTACTTCAATCCGCAAGATCCCGGACTTTTTGCGGAAAAACGCACGGGATTCGGCTGGACCTTCAACTTTGCGCGTCCGATCGTCTGGTTGCTCGCGGCTTCGATCGTCCTGCTTCCGGTTGCCGCCATAATCGCTACCGCGTTGCTCGCGGGCTAATACCAAAAAACAAGAACATACGTTTCCTTTTTTAGCTTGACTCCCCGCCTTGACGATGTTAGGTTGTTTTTAGGATTCCGATTAACCATTTCACTATTTTCGGGAGGAATTGACATGACGGAAATCAAGCTCAGCATCGGTTACGAAGAGTACGAAGACGGGCAAAAAATGGAGACCTTGATCGAAGAATTGGCAGAAAAGCCGGAAGCCGAACAGTTGTCGAGTCTTATTATCGGCAGTTGGGGCGGCGCTTACGAAGATTCGTCCGAATCGATCGTAGCCGCGCTCGTACGATTGAAAGACCGCTTTCTTGCGCTGCGCAGTCTGTTCATCGGCGATATGGATTCCGAAGAATGCGAGGTCTCTTGGATCATGCAGTCCGACTTGAATCCATTGTTCGCGGCGTTTCCCGAACTCCGGTCGCTCACGATCAAAGGCAGCACCGATCTGGCTCTGGGCGAGGTCAAACATGCTAAGCTCGAAGAGCTGACGATTATCTGCGGAGGCCTTGGCAAAAGCGTGCTTGCTTCAATCGCCTCAGCCGAACTCCCGGCGTTGAAAAAGCTTGAACTCTACATAGGCGTAGACAATTACGGATTCGACGGAGACATCGAAGACGTCATGTCCGTAGCCAAGCCGGGACTTTTCCCGAACCTCGCTTACCTCGGTTTGAAAGATAGCGAAATTCAGGACGAAATCGCTGCCGCCATCGCCCATTCCGATATCCTCGACGGTCTGGAGACGCTTGACCTGTCCGACGGAACGCTCAGCGACGAAGGCGCGGAAGCCCTGCTTGCCAGCGAGAAAGTTCGTCGTCTGCCGAAGCTCGATCTTCATTATCACTTTATGTCCGAAGCCATGACCCGTCGCGTAGCGACAGAGCTGCCCAACGCAGACGCAAGCGATCGCCAGGAAACGGAAAAGTACGACGGCGAGGAATATCGTTATCCTGCATTGACGGAATGATCGGGCAGCAAGCCGGAAGTCCTTTTTCCCGATTTCCCGACGCCCGGCATACCCCGCTACTCTTGATTGCCCATGCCGACGGAGAACGTACGGAAGGCCTAAGGCGGTCAAGATTGTCGGCGGGTCTGCCGGAGCCGATCATCGTTTCCTATGAGCAGCTGCTTGCGGGTATTCCTTTGCATGCAGCTGCCGAACGAGCCGGACTGCCGACAGGGATCACGCCGTTTATCCGACTCGATGCGCCCGGCGAACATTTCGGTGTTGAACGGGCGTTAATCGCGCTTGGATCGCCCCAGCACGACGACGGAGATGCACTGTTGCCGCTGAGGGAACGACGCGATCCGTATCGACTTTCCGAACAGGCGGCCTTGTCGTTGGAAGAACAACCTATACGACTGATGCACCCTTCCCAATGGTTTCGCGGCTTCTGCCGGTTGTTGGATCGAATTCGCAAGGAAGCCGCGGAGGCATGGCCGCAGGTTCGATTCTGGCATGACCCGGCTGACATTGCGACGATGTTCGATAAGCGGGCTTGCCATCGCCGCCTGGGCGCGGCAGGCGTTAAGGTCCCTGCCTTGCTGGCAGAAACCGAGACGCTAACCGGATACGAAGCGGTGCGCGAAGCCATGTTAAACAAGCGGATGCACCGGGTATTTCTGAAGCTGGCTTTCGGCTCGGGAGCCTCCGGGATCATCGCTTACCAGATCAATCCCCGAACCGGTGCCGAGATCGCAACCACTACCATGGGAGCCGAAGTCTACGTTCAACGTCCCGGCATTTTTTACAATTCAAAAAAAGTCCGTTCGCTGACCGACTCCGAGCAGATCCGTACGCTGATCGGCTATCTGTGCGGACATGGCGTTCACGCGGAACGTTGGATTCCCAAAGCTTCTCTGAACGGACGTCCGTTGGATCTTCGGCAGCTTGTCGCCTTCGGCGAAGCGGGACATGCCGTTGTTCGGATCGGCGAGAGTCCGATTACGAACCTTCATCTGCGCAGTCGGCGCGTATCTCCGGCTGAGTCGGGTTTGTCGCACGAAGCGCTGACGGCAGCAAAAAACGAAGCATTGGCCGTCATGCGTGCCTTCCCCGCCTCTTCTTCGGCCGGGATCGACGTGCTGACGGATCGGAACACCGGACAAGCTTATATCGCGGACGTCAATCCGTTCGGCGATCTGCTTCGGCGGGTGCTCCATGACGGACTAGATCCTTACGCTTGGGAAATGAAGCGATGGATGGAAGTCGGCGCTGTCGAAGATGATATGACCGGAAGCCTGCAAGGAGGAACGCAAGCATGACGCCCGAAAAAAGTTCGATCGACATGAACAAAGTCGTCGGGACACACGATATTTTAATGATTACGCTGGATACGTTGCGCTTTGACGCAGCCGTGCTTGAGCAAGACAACTGCCCGAACCTGTGCGGCAGCGGGCCTTGGGAAAAACGACATTCGCCGGGCAGCTTCACCTATGCGGCGCATCATGCTTTTTTCGGCGGCTTTTTGCCGACGCCGGCCAATACCGATAAGTCGTCGCATGTTCGCTTGTTTCATTCGCGGGGCACTGGTCTGAAGACGCATCCGCATACCTGGCTGTTCGATACGCCGGATATCGTCTCGGGTCTTGCCGCGGAGGGTTATCGGACGCTTTGCATCGGCGGCGTTATCTTTTTCACGAAAAAAGTGCCGCTCGCCCGCGTGCTGCCCGGTTATTTCCAGCGCAGCTTTTGGCGGATGAACTTCGGCGTCACCAATCCGCAGTCCACGAAAAACCAGGTGGATCACGCGCTGAAATTGCTGGCCGGTATTCCGACGGGCGAACGTTTCTTTTTGTTTATTAACGTCTCCGCTATTCACGGGCCTAACCATATATTTCTCCCCGGTGCCAAACGCGATTCGGTCGACAGTCAACGGGCTGCGCTGCGTTATGCAGATGCCGAGCTGGGTCGGTTGTTCGATGCGGTTCGGGCCCGGAACAATCCTGCATTTTGCATGGCCTTCTCCGACCACGGGACCGCTTACGGCGAAGACGGATATGAAGGACATCGCTTGGCGCATGAGACCGTTTGGAACGTCCCGTACCGGGAATTTATGCTGTAAAAAAAGGAGCGATTACCATGACCGAAACGGCCGTCTACGATATCGAGCGGGTCCGGGCCTGGAAACGGGAACTGGACGCCGCTCCTTACCGTTCGTATCTCTATTCTTATCCGCACAAGACCGCGTATCGTCCGTTCGAAAAACCGAAGCCGTTGTCCGAACTGTGGCAGGACGAACCCGCGGAAAGCTTTTTCCTCTATATGCATATCCCCTTCTGCGGGGCGCGCTGCGGATTCTGCAATCTGTTCACCCTGCCGGATAAACGCGAGGATGTGCATAAGCACTATGTCGACGCGCTCGAACGCCAAGCCAAGCAGTGGGCAGGTTTCGCTTCGCGTCCTTTTGCGCGGTTCGCGATCGGGGGCGGCACGCCGACGCTGCTGCGGGCCGATCAACTGAGCCGACTGTTCGACATCGCGGAAGACATCATGGGGCTGGATCCCTCCGCGGCTTCGATCTCCGTAGAAACTTCGCCGGAAACGGTTGATCCGCAGCGGCTGCGTATTCTCAAAGAACGGGGAACCGATCGCGTGAGCATGGGGATTCAGAGCTTTATCGAAGCGGAAGCGGCCGCGATCTATCGTCCTCAAAAACCGGACGAAGTTCGCCGAGCCTTGGATTTGCTGCAGCGCTTCGAGTTTCCTTTGCTCAACCTGGATCTGATCTATGGTTTACCGGGGCAGACGCTGGAGACTTGGCTCTACTCGCTTGAACAAGCTTTGAGCTACGAACCGGGCGAAATTTTCCTCTACCCGCTCTATACGCGGGAGCATACGATCCTCAAGCCGGGCGACGTACAAGGCGGAGGACCTGAGGATCTGCGCATGGATATGTACCTCGCAGCCTGCAAAAGACTGGAAGAGCGCGGTTACGAACAATTTTCGATGCGGCGTTTTGCCCGTAAAGATACGGTTGGTTATGATCCGTCCAAGCGTCCGCTAGCTTATGGCTGTCAGGAAGAAGGCATGATGGGACTTGGCTGCGGCGCCCGTTCGTATACGCAGCATGTGCATTACGCTTCGCGCTACGGAGTCAGCCGTAAAGCGACGGAGAGCATCATTGCCGATTACGTGGCCGCGGAACGTTATGATCATGCGGATTACGGCTTTGAGTTGAATGCCGAAGAACGTAAGCGGCGCTTCGTGCTCAAAGGCATTTTGCACAGCGAGGGGCTTCCGCTCGAAGAGTATACGCAGCGTTTCGGCAGTCATGCGTTCAATGACCTGCCGCAGCTGCATCTGCTGACGGAGTCCCGATTGGCATCGATCGAAGACGGCATTCTGCGAATGGGACGCGAAGGTCTCGGTTATTCGGATGCCATCGGCGACTGGTTGATTTCCGAACCCGTTCGCAATCGCATGCATGAGTTTGTGCTGCCATGAAGGCGACTCTTTATTTCCGCGGTTCTTTGTCGTCCTGCAACTACTCTTGTCCGTATTGCCCGTTCAGCAAAACGACGGACAGTGCCGAGACGCTGGCCAAAGATCAGCGTCAGGTCGAAAAGTTCGTCGAATGGGTCGCGATGCAGGAAAAACATGGGCATCGGCTCTCTGTCTTTTTTAACCCTTACGGCGAAGGACTCGTTCATGCCTGGTATCGGGAAGCGATCACCGTCCTCTCCCATATGCCGCATATCGATCGGGTCGCGATTCAAACCAATCTGTCCGCCAAGCTGGATTGGGCAGATCGGTTGAATCGGGATACCGCAGCGTTTTGGGCCACCTATCATCCGGGAGAAGTCAGCGAAGAACGATTTCTCGCGCGCTGCCTGGATCTGCATCGGCGCGGCATCAAGTTCAGCGTCGGCAGCGTAGGCGTTCGCAGCGCGTTCGACCGTATCGATTCGCTGCGGCGCGCACTGCCGGAAGAGGTCTATCTATGGATTAACGCGTTCAAAGATCGCAAAAATTACTACGAAGAGCATGAGATTCAGCGCCTTCGCGCAATCGATCCGTTATTCGAATTAAATCTGCCCGATTACGCCAGTCTCGGACAACCGTGCCGAACCGGAGAAAGCGTCTTTTTCGTTCAAGGTCCCGGGATCGTCAAGCGCTGCTATAGCGATCGGCGCGTGATCGGTCATCTGTATCGGGACGGTATCGAAGGCTTGTCGCAGCAGCGCGCTTGCGGGATGAAAAGCTGCGGCTGCTATATCGGTTACGTGCATATGCCAGAGCTGAATATGGAGAGCCGTTACGGAGACGGATTGCTTGAACGGCGCGGGTTGCGGGAACAATTCGTCACGGCTTATTCGGGAGGTCGCCTATGACTAATTTTGATGCAACAAAGGCGGGCCGTACGTTCTGGCTGACCGGGCTGCCGTGTTCCGGCAAGACGACGACGGCTATTGCTTTCGCCGAAACTTTGGCAGAGCGCGGAGTCGCGGTCGAAGTCCTCGACGGGGACGAGCTCCGGCGCCGGATCGGCGGCGGACTGGGCTTCAGCCAAGAAGATCGCATGGAAAACGTACGCCGAGCCGTCTATCTCTCGGGGCTGCTGAACAAACACGGCGTAACCACGATCGTCTCGTTGATCAGCCCCTATGCGGAAATGCGCAACTATGCCCGATCCGAGCTTTCCCGATTTGTCGAAGTGTATATCGAATGCCCGCTCGAAGAATGTGAACGCCGCGATGTCAAAGGCATGTACGCGCTGGCTCGCCAAGGGAAAATCACCTCCTTCACAGGAGTATCCGATGTATACGAAGTCCCTGTATCTCCAGAGCTGATACTTCGTACCGACCAAGATTCCGTGCATGAGAACGTAGCGAAATTGTTGGAGTCGTTCGATCAAGATCAATTTACGGCGCATCTTCATACGGAATCCACACTTTCCTCGCCCAAGTAACTTTTCCGAAAACAAGTAAACCCGGACATTCTTGTGTCCGGGTTTACTTGTTAGATTAGAGGAACAAGACCACATACTCCCGCGATCTGCGCGGCTCCTAGGAGGCACTCCCATGCCGGAACCATTAAAGCTCATGTATAACCGTACTTTTTTGCACAATTTTTCTATCAAGGTCAAATCGGTTCATCCATCTTTCGAAGATACTTCTTTCATTGCCGACGTACTTGAAGGAGACTGGGAAGAACTCGAGTTAAAGGCACGGATGCGCCGCATTTCGATTGTCCTCGGTCATTATCTGCCCACGCCTTTTACCGCGGCACTCGACATTCTGTATCGGATTGACGAGCAGTGCGTCGGGTTCCCTTATCTGTTCTTTCCGGACTTTGTCGAAGTCCATGGACAAGCCGAACATGATTTCGAAGCGTCTCTTGACGCGCTGGAACGATTCACGTCGAAATCTTCATCCGAGTTCGCTATACGGTTCTTTCTGCTGCGCGATCCGCAGCGCACGATGATTCGCATGCTGCATTGGGCAAAAAGCAGCAATGAACACGTACGAAGACTCGCCAGCGAAGGCTGCCGTCCCCGTTTGCCATGGGGGCAAGCTCTCCCGATGTTCAAACTTGATCCGGCGCCCGTACTGGAGATTTTGGAAAAGCTCAAAGCCGACTCATCGCTCTATGTCCGAAAAAGCGTAGCCAACAACTTGAATGACATCGCCAAAGACAACCCGGACCTCGTCAAACAGAAGGCCCGGAATTGGTATGGATCAGATCCGTTAACGGATTGGATCGTTCGTCGCGGTTGCCGGAGTTTGCTCAAACAGGCCGACCCTGAGATTCTGTCCTTGTTCGGATACTCTTCCTCGGAGTCCTCCACCAACGAAGCTTTGATTACCGGAGCCTCGCTGCAAGTCCGGCCTCAAACCCTTGCGATCGGCGGCGAAATCCAACTGCATTTTGAACTGCAAGCGCGCACCGGCGAGCCTTTGCGTATTCGTCTGGAATATGCGATCGACTTTGTTAAAGCTTCAGGACGAGCGTCACGCAAGCTGTTTATGCTTGGAGATCGTACACTGGACGGCGGAGCTGCCTTATCCGGAACACGCAAGCATCGTTTTGCCGATCTTACGACTCGCAGACATTATCCGGGGCTTCATCGCATTACCCTGCTTATTAATGGGCAAGAATACGCGGAAGATTCTCTAACACTTACGCCTCAAATTGAAGAACCCATCGTAAACCCTCTAAATTAAACACACTAATAATCTCCTTTTTTCGAAGCGCAAGCCAAAAAACCGGTTGTTAACTTGCCTGCCTTTTCGTATAATGTTAAAAAACATTACATATCTATTCGCGAAAAGGGCGTGTTATCGATGAAAACGAACCGCATTCCGAATCTTTTGCTTGCTTTGCTTGGCATAGCGGCAGCTACCGTGCTTTGGATCGATTCTTCTCGCAACCTGCTTCAGAGTCTATGCTTGGCGCTTGCCGTTTTGTCCGGAGCAGCCGTTGTGTTTTTCGCGCGGCAACATGCATCGGCCCGTTCTTCCAAACTCCGAACCATCCAAACCGAAAACGATTCAAGCAAACTCAAAAATTTTGTGTTCGAATCTCAAGTCGTTTCAGATCGATTGCTGGCCGTCGTAGAAGAAGTTCATACCTCCGTTCGCACGCTGACTTCCGTTACCGAACATTCCGAAAGAGCCGAACATGAATTGAACACGCATAGCACGGAAGCCGCAGCGCGTACGCAAGAAGCTTCTGCCCTGCTCGAAGAAGCTTCGCTCATCTCCGGTCAAATGGTCGAACGTGCCGCGACAATGGCGCGCGAAAGTCTGGAAGCCGGCTCCGCGGCAGGAGAATTGGCAGATGCTCTGAACTCCGCAGATATCGTCATGGCGAATATTTCGAGACAAAATACAGCAATCGGCGAACGCATTCATGAATTGACTCAACATATGACGGATATCGAAGCCGTCAATCGCTTTATTCGGGATGTCGTAGAGCAGACTTCGCTGTTGGCACTCAACGCTTCGATCGAAGCTGCGCGTGCCGGAGAAGACGGCCGGGGATTTGCTGTCGTCGCCCAAGAAATCCGCAAGCTTGCGGCACAAAGCGGCGATGCGCTCGGACGGTCGGCTACTACGCTCGGATCGGTCGTGTCCGGCGTCAGCCATGTGACGGAAGCGATGGCGGCAAGCCGACTGGCTGTGGAACAAGGCGTGAACGAGATGCATCGTATGCGACAGGAGATGCAGCAGCTTCATCGCAGCGTGGGCGGCGTACTGGACTCCGCAAAAGACGCGGATACATTGAGCGGCGTTCAGCAGGAACGGATGACGCGCGGCGTCATGGCATTAACAACCGCCGCCGAATTGACCAACCATACGACACGGTCTATGGAGCAGCTCTTTTCGCATATTGCCCAGCAGAGGGATCAGGTTAGCAAACTTGCGCGCATCGGGCAAGAAATGCGAAGCGCTTCTGCCGAGCTCTCCGACATGGTGGGCAGCTTTCAATTCGATCAAAAAGATGATGTTGCCAACAACGATATCGAAGCCGTTCGCCGCGTGTTGGAAACTGCCGCCAAGCAAGCCTCTGCGCTCCCGACAGACGAACGCGAGCATAATCTGCTCCTGTCCGGCTATATGCAGCGATCTTCGTCGATCGAAGCAATCTGGTCGAACCGTACGGACGGCTCATTCATTTTTTCCAAACCGCAAGCCGGCCTGCTCAATGCCAAGAATCGGGAATGGTGGCAGCAAGCGATGGAAGGCGAAACGTATATCTCGCCTGTATACATCTCCGCGATTACCAAACGCCCCTGCCTCACCATGTCCGCAGCGATTATCGGCGAGCACGGCGAGCGTATCGGCGTCGTCGGAATGGATTTGTCATTGGCAACGGGTAAGGCAAAAGATCATATTGCAGTTTCTTGACGCCTAAAAAAACAGAACCGCCTACCGAATGTCTTTCGACCATCGGCAGGCGGTTCCGTTTGCTTTGCGAATCTATGGAATTTCTAAAATGGATGGCATTCGTTAACGTAAGGAAACTTCGACTTGCTGCTCCCGTTCCGTTTCAAGTTCTTCGTCCGGCTTTCCCTTTGTCGAACCGTAGAGAATAAAATTCACTTCTTCCAATACGTCCGAAAATTGTTGCATGTGTTGATTACTTTGCATGGTTGTTCCTCACCTTACTCCAGTCTTGTGTCGTGTCCGCACTTATTATTTAACCAAAGACCCAACTTTGAAACTTGCTTGCTCGGGCAGCGGTTCCGGACACGATCTCTTAATATTGGAGCTGCCGCCTTTATCATTATCGGCAGATGAAGCCCGTTCCATAATATCCTTTTATTTCTTTTTGTGTTTGGTACGGGATTTTTTTTCTTTTTGTTTGGCAGAAGCTCTTTGCATGCGCCGTTTTTCCAGCTCCATTTCCCGCTTCAGATAAAGCTCCATGGTATTCTCCGGATTATCCGAAGCAAACAACATGAACTTTTTTAAATGTTCATTGTACTTGTCTTTGCCGAACACGCGGCCGTTCTCGCTTAGGAACAACTCCAACATCCGATGCGGATCTCCTGTGTTTTTAAGCGATTCGAACTCTTGCAGCACATCTAAAATTTGCGAAGCAATCCGTTCCGAACGGTCCTTGATCCGCTCTTCCCCAAGCCGAATATCTCCCGGATAGGCATGAGACAGGATCAGAAAGATTCCGCCGACCCCGTATAAGGCCAGCATATCCGCCATATCCACCGAATCCGAACTGACGCGGCTTGTCCACTCCAGCGAAGCCCGATCCGGATGCGTGAAAACATTCAAAAATCCGTAGACGTCGGTCAACTCGAACGAAATATGCTCGTACGCATACTTCATGACGCCCAGGTTGCTCCCCATCACTTCCTGGGCGGCATCATGATCAATCGTTTCGGGAGCCGCGCGATATTGGAACAATCGCGCAGAATGCTCGAAAGCTACCCGAATTTGCACAGGCGCTTCGACCACTAGCCCTCCCTCACGCAGCAAGACGGCCGCCGATAGCGAATTCGCGATTCGTTGAAGCAGGGCTCCGGCATAATAATCGTCTTCCCGCTCCGTATACTCGCGAGCAATCTCGATTAATTCGTGCATATAACCTAACATCTCGTCGCGAACCGAACCCGAGTGTTCAGGAGCCTCCAGCAGCGACGCTGGTCGCCATTCAACCGTTTCATCGCTTTGCGTTCCAGCGCCCTGCTTCAAGCGCTCGTCTTTTCGCACCATTGGCTCCTTCTCCTTTCAAGCTTTCTCATTTTCGTTGTGCGATGACCTCAATGAGAGGCCAGTTGTTTTTGCCACATTTCCTCTTGCAGCATACGCTCCGATAAAAAGACCGAACGGCTCTCCGCCAATCGAAAACCAAAATTAGCATACAAAGCACGAGCCGCTATGCCGGCCCGATTGATCAACGACCCACAGTCGCTCTCGCTCCTTCGCATTTCGTTTCCCGAAATCTCGAATGCCTTCCTCCACGAAACGTACGAAGGAATCGTCATACCCGCGCTCGCGACGATACAATTCGGCGTGCAGCGCAATGACGTTCTCTAAATCTTCCGGTCTATATGCGCGAATCTATTCCCTTTCGTCCCCCTGTCACGTCTCTTTCATTGTACCGGGTGCCACACCTGCGTTTCAACTTCGACTGCATCTATTTTGATGACAAAATCCTCATCATTCCGGGTGTGGGCAAAAAAGGAATTTAAGCTTGCTTGGTCGAATACATGATATTGAACGTCGCGATCCTTTCAGTCTGTCGGAGTCAGAACCGAAAGGAGTTTTTTGTGCGAACCGTTACTTGAAAAGACAGGGGTCATGAGGAGAAATGAAGGGAACGATTTTTGCAAAAACAGCACTTGCCGCGGGTATTTTGTTGGGAGCTGCTGTTCCGACGCCGCAGCTATGGGGCACGAGTGCCTATGCGCAATCATCCGCCGATTCAAGCATTCTGAGCGGACTGGATCATCGCAATTACATTCTTGACGACGGCTCGCTTCGCGCGGAAGGACGGACGATCGGTTCCGTACAAGAACCGTCGCCGTTTGTCGGCATCTCCAGGGATTCGCATACCGGAGATCATTATGCATGGACGGAAAACGGCTTGGTTTATCAATGGAGCGATCTCGGCATCACCGGAGCTCCCAAGCTGATCAAAGGCCTGCCGGCGGTTGCTCAGGTATCCGAAGATGTCATGCTGGCCCAATCGGGCGACGTTATCGGATACGCAAGCGCAGGAATGCCCGGCGGCATCCGAATTTCCGCACACTCCTCCGGGTTTGCACTGCTGACCGCAAACGGCGAAGTCTGGCGCTATCGCTCGGATTATTCCGCGAATAAGGTTAAAAAGCTCGCCGATCTGCCGGGCGCAACGGATATTCAATCGACAAGCAGCTCCGTAATGGTATTAGGCTCGGACGGGACGGTCACCAAGTTGGATGCCGAGACCGATTCGGAACCCGAGACATTCACGACCGGAGCCGTATCGATTGCCTGGGTCAAGGAAGAGTCCAGCAATGATCTGTATGTCGCAAAGTCTGACGGAAGCCTGTGGAAATACGAATACGGCAATGCCAAATCCGGTACGGCTGTCGCTTCGGTAAAAGGTGCCGTTTCCGTGAATGCTGCCGAAAAAGGACTCTTTGTTCGTTTGAGCGACGGAACATCGGGTTTGTACGCAAACGGAAAGTGGACGGAAGTCGCTCCGGCTCGCCTTCAATCGGCAGCCTTGACGTTGTCCCGAACTTCCGCCGCGAAAGGCGATGTCGTCAAAGTCACCGTCGAAGAGAAATTCACAGACGGATCCAAAAGTAAACGTACGCCGGCAGCCAGCGAACTCAGCGTTTCCGACGCCAAGATCGTGTCCGTGCAGAAAGACGGAAGTCTTAAAGCCAATGGGCTCGGGTCCGCTGCGGTAACGTTCAACTCCAAAGGCATTTCCGCCAAAACGACGCTGATCGTGAAACAAGGCGGCGCACTGACCGGAGCCGGTCTGGTCGGCGGCAGCACGTACCTTCCGGTTCGTCCTGTGTTCGCCGCACTTGGCGGAACGGTAACGAACTCCGGCAGCAATTGGACGATCCAATACGGAGACACGAAGATTCAACTGCAAAAAGGCAGCGCAAAAGCTACCGTCAACGGCAAGTCCGTCACGCTGAAAGGCAAAGTGCAGACACTCGACGGTCAAACGGTCTTCCCTGCCAGTTTCTTGTCCGCAGCGATTCCGGGCGCCTCGGTCAAATGGGATAGCAAGCTTCAGCAGGCCGTCGTCTCATTGGGTTCCGCGTCGCTGGAAGTCGAGTCGAAGCAAACCGCTCTGCTCAAGAAAAAGCAGCAGCTCGGAAGCCTGGCTCAATATCTGGGCAAAACCTATTGGATCAATAACTATAGCGGAGCAGGCGTACGATTCAGCAAATTGACGATCGCGGATATCAAGATCGCAGAAAGCGACTACGGCCGTTCTTATACGCTTGTCTTTAAAAATGCCGCAGGCAGCCAGTTCGCTTCGGCAGAATACTACGCTGCAGGCATTCCGGAATTGCTCGGCGATCCGGATGAATTCTTCCCGTTCGATCCTCGCGTACGCTATGGCGGCAGCGAACTGGTTTGGAACCAGATCCGAAGCGAGATCGTCGCAGCCGGCATGAACAAGCAGCATGTTCTGCTCTCATGGGGAGAGCCGTCAAGCGTCTCGACCGAAAACAGCAAGCGAGGCGTGATCGAAGCTTGGGTCTATATGAGAGGCGGCGTTACCTGGCAGGCTGTCGCTTTCGTGAACGGCGTTGTGGTTGGGATCTATTAAATTTTTCATTGATACGCTGCGAATGTGCAGAAACACAAAAAGAGATCCGCGCAATTCGCGGATCTCTTTTCGATTTGTTAAGAATCCCTGATAAGAAACATCAAAAATATCGACGAACAAATTTCTCCCGCACCTTTTGCGTTTATTCGGCGAACGGGATTTTCGAGGGCAGCCTATACCGAAATTCCGCTTTGCAAACCGGCAGTCTTCGCTTCCCAGTCTTCCAACGTAATCCCGAACAAGACATGGTCTTCCCAAGCGCCGTTAATCTTCAGATATCGCTCGGCCAGCCCTTCGCGTCGAAAGCCCGCCTTTTCCAGAACCCGAAGCGACGGCGCGTTACGCGGCATCACGCCTGCTTGCACCCGGTGCAGATTATGCTTGGCAAAGGCCAACTCCAGCACCCCGCATACCGCTTCGGTCATATAACCTTTTCCGTTATGCGCTTCATCCAGAAAGTAACCCAGATTCGCGTTTTGGAAAGGTCCGCGCGCGATGCCCGTCAATGCGGCACGCCCAAGCAATCTTCCGTTTTCGCGCAGGCGAATCGCATAGACGTAAGCCTGATCCCGGATACGGCCCTGCTCGCTTTGCATGATTTCCGTCCGCTGCCCTGCAAGTGTCAAATATCCGTCCGAACGAATCGGCTCCAGCGCCTTCAAAAACTGCCGGTTTTCCAATCGGAGCGCCAACAATTCTTCGGCCTCCTCCGGGGTAAATGATTTTAATTCCAGCCGTTCGGTCAACATTGAAACTCCTCCTTGACTTTGATTCGCTACAACGGCAGCTTGACCAAACTTACTTTAAACTTGGTCAAGCTGCTGACATGTACTTTCCGTCCATACGCAGCCATGTTTTTCATTATAGCAGAATCCGTCCAGGACGCCGAGGCAGCAGGTTTTAAAAAAAGAAAAAAGCCCCGCTGATACCTGGCTAACGCCAAAGGTACTCATGCGGAACTTTTCGTTTACGGTTCTTATTCCGGTTCGCCCGGCAATTTTTTGCCTTTATCTTTTCGATCACGGAAGGTCTTATACAGCTTGGACACCGATTCGGGCGTAACGTCGATTCCGCGCTCGTACGCATATTTGACGGAATACCCCAGCGCGAGCGTTACCGTTCCCGCGACGCCTGCTGCGGCTACGCTGCCGGCTCCGGGGAAAAACTTGACGATCTGCGAGAAAATCGTCCGTCCCAGATTGCCGACGATGGCCGTAATGACGATTTCTTTTGCGGCCTCTCGGCTGATCGGTCGTTCGTACAGCGTGGCCAGCTTGGTGAGCAGCCCGATCTGCAGCGCGGTCAGCGGAACGATATCGGCTCCCGGCAGCGGAACGGCTCCGATCGCGCCCGCCGAAGTCGATGCCGCGATGATCCATTTGTTGGCGATCGAAGACTTTTCTTTGATCGTGCGCGCGAACAGAATGTCTTTATTGTTTTTTTTTAAAAGTTCAAGAATCGCGTCGCGCAACGTATCGACGTTTTCCCCGGTCCGCGACGAAATCGGAATGACGTCGTATTTTTGCCCGGTTTCGCGTCGCACTCTGCTAACCAGCCGATCCACCTCGTCTGCGGCATCGATTTTGTTCAGCACGATCAGGATATTCGGATTGGCTTTTTCCACGATCCGGAACGAACGCTGCTCGCTTTCCGAGAAGACCGTGCCTGCCGCATTAAGGAAAAACAGCACGACATCCGTTTTCCTGAAATAATCCAGCGTCGTCGCGGAGTTTTCTTTATTCACATCGTTCAAACCGGGCGTATCGATGAAAAAAATTTTATCTTTATACGCGTGCGGATGGATCGCCGTCGTCTCGCCGGGTTCTGCGCCTACGCCGGCAACCTCTTCGCCCACGATCCGATTGATCGTCGACGATTTGCCCGCATTAACATCCCCGACCAGAGCAATCAAAATCTCTTTGTTCAACTGCTCGTTGATCTCGGCCATTTCTTTATCGAAGGCGTCGTCCGCGGCGTGCCGGATTTGACGTTTCATTTCGCTTTTCTGCGCTTCCGTATAAGTGCTTTTACCGATCGTTTTCATTTAACAGCCGCCCTTTCCCTATCCATATCGACTCCATGCCGCATATACGGTATCGTTAACCGGAAAGTTTCGTTACTGAAACGTGCAGGAGGCCGATCAGCTGCCGAACGCCACGCTGATCGGCGTATCGCCGGAAGTCAGGTCGAACGCGCGTCTGTACGTATTGCGATCCTCCAGCACGGCGGCGATGACCGCAGCTACGTCGTCGCGCGGAATCGAGCCGGGTTCCAAATTTTCTTCCGCCGAGATTCGTCCCGTGCCCGGATCGTTTTTGAGACCGCCCGGACGCACGATCGTATAATCCAAACCTGTCGTTTCCAGCATCCGGTCCGCATAATGCTTCGCCGCATAATAAGGCTTGATCGCTTCCGACCAGTTGTCGCGATTATGCGCCTGCATGGCACTGACGATCACATAGCGTTTGACGCCTGCTTTTTCGGCCGCTTCCATCGTTTTTACCGCGCCGTCGAGGTCGATCAGCAGCGTTTTGTCCAATCCCGTCGATCCGCCCGATCCTGCCGCGAAAACGATCGCGTCGCTGCCTTTGATCGCTTCGACCAGCACGTCAACACGATCTTCAAGGTTCGCGAACACGGGCTCGATGCCCTCCGCACGAAGCTGTTCCCCTTGCTCCTGCTTGCGCACCATCGCTTTCACCTGATGCTTGCCTTCATGCGCCAACAGCCGAATCAACCGACTTCCGATTTGTCCGTTTGCTCCGATTACCAATACGTTCATGCGATATTCCTCCTTGAGATTAAGTGATGTCAACGAATGCTGAATGCGACTTCCGATACTTTGGCCAAGTTGACGCTGATGTCCCGCCCTTCGCTTTCAAACGTCATGCAGCCGTCGCCTTCGGGCCGTTCGCCGCGGAAGGCCGGCACGACGTAAGCTTCCTTCAATTCCCGGACCGCAATCTCCAATTCAGCCGGAGTCAGTTCTTCGCTTGAGTCGAAAGCATATTCTTTTTCGATGCCGTTGTCGTATAAAATTCGAATATAAATGCCTCTCATTGTCGGTTCTCTCCCTTTCGGCTCTGAAGAATCATCCAGCGACTCCTCTCTTCATTATCTCAAACGAAATCACGGAAACCAAATCAGAGACCTTAACCTATGCAGAAATACCCGGATCGATTATGATTGGGTTATTATCTTTGCATTTACAGATAGAGGGGATTGAATTTGTTGAAAAAAAGAATGCTGCTGATCGCTTCGCTGGCCTTCGGCCTGTTCGCTTCCCAAGCGAGCGCCGCCGCGATGCAGGTATCCGTGGACGGGAAATCCGTATCGTTCAATACAAATCCCATCGTTCAGGAAAATGTCACGATGGTGCAGTTCGCACCCATTTTCCGCAGCTTGGGCATTTCGTTTAGTTGGAATCAACAAAAGCAGCAAATCACCGCGACTAAAAAAGGCACGCAGATGATTCTGACGCTAGGCAGCCGAACCGCTTATGTAAACGGAACTGCCGTGCGCATGCAGCGTGCGCCTGTGTCCGTCAACGGAAATATTTTTGTGCCGCTGCGCTTTGTAAGCGAAGCGACCGGGGCGAAAGTGGATGTCTCAGGCAGCCGAATTTCGATTGCAAGCAGCAGAGCCAGCGTCACTCCAGAAAATCAAACTCCCGTCGCCGGAGGAAGCTCAAGCGGAAACGGCAGCTCCCAAAGCGCCCTTAGCCCGTCGGAAGATGCCTTGACGGATTATCTGTATCACTACTACGACACCCTGTACACGCCGGACTCCGGTTACGAGGTCGATTATGCCGTTGTGCAAGAAGATGACGGAAGCTACAGCGTAACTATTCTACTCGACAATTACGAAGCAAGCGGCAATCTTTATGCGGAAAGCAAAGCCGATCCCGATATCTTGTTTGATTTTACCGGCGAATTTGCATTGGATTTGGCGGATACTTTCGGATTGGATGAGGTTTATGTCTTTGTAACTTTGGCCATGCCGTTGAACGGCGAGCCTGTCGATCTTCCCGAGGAAGACTTGGTAGAGCTTGAGGATGGGAGCTGGATGCTGATGCAAACGTTATTCGGGGGCAGCTACGACTTCATCGAGCATTATTCGGAGTTTCATGCGTTTCTGGACGGGGGCAAGACGGAGTTGCTAACCGCGGGAGAATGGTAAAAAAAGCGATACCAAAATAAAATTAAACATAAATCGAAATGTAACTTCCTTTTGAAAAAACAAATGCTAAAATAAAAAGTGTCGCCGACAACTTTCGACAATTTCATTCAAAGGGGCGTTTTTTCTGAACAGCATTTACGATTTCTCCGCCAAATCGATCAACGGACAAGAAGTATCTTTGGAGCAATATCGCGGCAAAACCGTTTTGATCGTCAATACCGCCAGCGGCTGCGGATTCACGTTTCAATTCGAAGATTTGCAAAAGCTGTACGACCGGTATAAAGAACGCGATTTCGTGATCCTCGGGTTCCCTTGCGGACAATTCGCGGATCAAGAACTCGACACGAACGATCAGATTCAAACCTTTTGCACGTTGAAGTACGGCGTTTCGTTCCCCATGTTCGAAAAAGTCGACGTACGCGACGAGAACGCGCACCCGTTGTTCGTTCATTTGGCCGGCACCAAACCTTTCAAAGGCTTCAATCCGTTCCATTCGGTCGCCAAAATTTTGATTCCGCTGATCAACGAACGCCATCCGGAGTATATGCCGGGCGATTCGATCAAATGGAACTTCACTAAATTCCTGATCGACGGGGAAGGCCAAGTCGTCGAACGCTACGAAGCGACCACCGATCCTATCGATATGGAAGCCGATATCGAAAAACTGCTGGACGCCGAAAAAACGCAAGCTTGATTCGATGCCGCAAATAAAAGCCGCTTCCGGAAAACGAATTCCGGAAGCGGCTTTCTTGCATGTTCTCGAATACGTCAAATGCAGGATACTTGCTCTCAGCTCACCTTATGCTCGATCCGCAGCTTGTCCGCGATCATCGCGATGAACTCGGAGTTCGTCGGCTTCGACTTGTTGATGCTCACCGTGTAACCGAACAGCTCGCTGATATTCTGCACCGAGCCGCGTGACCAGGCCAACTCGATCGCATGGCGGATCGCACGTTCGACGCGCGAAGGAGTCGTGGCGTATTTCTCGGCGATCGAAGGATAAAGGGTCTTCGTGATCGAACCCAAAATCTCGATGTTGTGATACACCATCGTAATCGCTTCGCGCAGGTACTTGTAGCCCCGTACGTGCACGGGAATGCCGATCTCGTTAATAATGGACGTGATGCTCGCATCAAGCGTCTTTCCTTTTGCCAAAGCTCCGATGCTCGGCTTAGGCGCAGGCGCTGCCTGTGCAGGCGCGATCGGAGAAGACGGGATGTTCAGCATCTGCCGTACACGGCTGACCAATACTTCGATATCAAACGGCTTCAAAATATAATAAGCCGCTCCAAGCTCAACTGCACGCTGCGTGATGTTTTCCTGGCCGAATGCCGTCAGCATAATCACTTTCGGACGGGGGTTTAGGTTCATGCTTTGCAGCTTCTCCAGTACGCCCAATCCATCCAGATGAGGCATGATGATATCCAGGATCAAAATATCCGGTGCGCGTTCAGCGCTGCGGAGTAATCCCAGTACCTCTTCCCCGTTAAAGGCGACCCCTGTCACCGTCATGTCTTCCTGGGCGGAAATGTGTTCTTGGAGCATATGAACGAAATCCCGATTATCGTCCGCAAGCATAACTTCGATGTTTGGCAAAGCCTGTTCCTCCTTATCATCCGGCCGCAAAGCCGAATCCTCTGTAGTCCATAGAACTGTTTCTGTCTCTTTTGAACCAGAACTCTCGTACAGATCTCATACCGTAAAATTCGACACCGTTCGAAGATTCCCTTCTAGTTGCGTCAAATCTCCGCTCTCTCTTAGTATATCGGGTTATACGCCGATTTCAAACAAAAAATCCCAAAACCGTAAATTAGCACAGATAACGAATCCGATTTCGGATTTTTCTCTTTTTTCGTGCCTTTGCAATAGAGCCAAAGCGGAGCCCTCGGCTCCGCTCATTGCCCTTGCTCACGGTTTTGGGATCAAATGAATCATCGGTCAGGAAGCTCGATCATTTTTGCTTTCTTCAGCAAGTTTCAGCATTTCCTGCGCATGATGCAGTGTTTTCTCCGTAATTTCGACACCGCCGAGCATCCGCGCCAGTTCCGTTACCCGGCCGTCGTCGTTAAGCGATTCGACCCGGGTCATAGTCCGTTCGCCCTCTACCCGTTTTTCAATCAGGTACTGATGGTCCGCCATGCAAGCAACCTGAGGCAAGTGAGTGATCGAGAAGACCTGACAATCACGAGAAAGCTTCACCAGCTTCTCCGCAATCGATTGAGCCGCCCGTCCGCTGACACCGGTGTCGACTTCGTCGAAGATGAGGACAGGCACTTTATCGTGTCGGGCAAAAATACTTTTGAGCGCCAGCATGATCCGTGATAGTTCACCGCCGGAAGCAATCTTGCCCAATGGACGCAGAGGCTCTCCGGGGTTAGGCGAGATCAGGAACTCTGCACTATCGACGCCCTGACGGGTCAATCGGACGCGACGGCCTTCAAACTCGAAGCCGCGGGCATCCTGGATCGGCTCCAGGCGAACTTCGATCGATGTACGCTGCATTTGCAAATCCTTCAGCTCGCCTTCGATCTGTCTCGCCAGGTCGCGCGAACAATCGCGGCGGAGCGCGCTCAACTCGCGAGCCAGAACGAGCGTCTTCTCCAGCTGCTTATCGCGCTTGGCCGTCAACAGTTCAAGCCGTTCGTCCTTGTTCTCCAGCATATCGGTTTCTCGATGAATGCGATCGTAATATTCGAGAATTTGTTCGACGCTGTCCCCGTATTTCCGGCGCAGACCGGAAAGCAAGTTCAAGCGGTCTTCGACCTCTTCCAGTCTCCCCGGATTAAACTCGATGTTTTCGCGATAATCCCGAAGCTGGAATACGGCATCCTCCAACTGGTAATAAGCGTTGCGAACCTGTTCGAGAATCGGCTGCATCGCCTTCGGATCATAGTTCTCCACGTCTTCCAGACTGGAGATTGCCGAATTGATCGATCCGATCCCCTGTTCGCCGTAAAGCAGATTATAGCCTTCCGAGACGGACTCCATCAGCTTTTCGCTGTGCGCAAGCTTGGAACGTTCATCCGCCAGTTCTATGTCTTCGCCGACCTTGAGCTTGGCCGCCTGGATTTCCTCCAGTTGAAAACGGTACATATCGAGCATCTGCAAAGACTTTTGACTCGTCTCGCGCAATTCCCTCAATTCCCGTTCCAGCTTCGCCAGCGCGGAATACTCTTGTTGATAGGCAGCCTTGGCCGGAGCAATCGTATCGCCGCCGTAAGCATCCAGCAGCCCCAGATGGCTCTCCGGACGCAGCAGCGACTGGTGCTCGTGCTGACCATGAATATTGATAAGCTGTTCGCCCACTTCGCGCAGCATCGTCAGGTTAACGAGCTGTCCGTTGATGCGGGACGTGCTTTTCCCTTGTGCGTTCACTTCGCGCCGGATCACCAGATGTTCCTCGGATGAAGCGGATATACCGAGTTGTTCGAGCGTCTTCCATACGGGATGCTCCCCCGATAATTCGAATAAAGCTTCCATCTCCGCCTTATCGGCGCCGTAACGAATCAGTTCCGAAGAACTTCTTCCGCCGGAGATCAAACCCAGCGCATCAATAACAATCGACTTACCTGCGCCTGTCTCACCGGACAATACATGGAATCCATGATAAAAATGGACGTCGACGGCTTCGACGACGGCGAGATTGCGGATGGACAATGCAACTAGCATGCACTCACCTCGTTGATAGTCTCCTCCGTCTCCATCCCGCAAACTTCGGGAGGAGCGGATTCAGTTCCATTATATTCATGCGAACACTTGTTTGAACAGTGGCAAATTGAAGAATTTGAAAAAAAGGTTCGTTTTGTGTTGCTCAAAATCAAGTTCAGGAAATGAATCCCATGATTTGGCCGATCACTTTTTGACTGTTCTCCGGCTCTCTGCAGATCAGCAAAATCGTGTCGTCACCCGAGATGGTTCCCATAATTTCCGGCCATTCCATATTATCGAGCAGTGCCGCGATCGAGTTGGCCGTGCCCGGAAGACACTTCATCACGACCAGATTCGCCGAATAATCGATATGAACAAAGTTGTCCACCAGTGCCCGCTTGAGCTTCTGTACCGGATTATAGCGTTGGTCGGTCGGCATGGAATATTTGTAACGGCCGTCGTCAAGCGGAACTTTAATCAACAGCAGTTCTTTGATGTCTCTGGATACCGTTGCTTGCGTGACTTGAAATCCGGCGGCGCGGAGAGCGCCGACCAGCTCGTCTTGCGTCTCGATATCCCGACTTGAAATGATCTCCCGAATTTTGATATGTCGTTGTCCCTTCATACGACTCCCCCTATGGTCATTGATCGATCGGCGATAAGTAAATTCGCCATCCTAATTCATAAACGCGTCCAGCACAAAGAAACTCACCGTTCGGCGGATGAGTTTCTTTGGAAATTTCGAGCGGCTTCCGCCGCGGTATTCGAGGCCAGCTCACGAATAACATCTTCGCCAAGCGGCTGCGTTTCTCCTTCCGGGAGCTTCAGATACGCGAGAAATTCAACATTGCCTTCTCCTCCCGTGATCGGCGAGAAGGTCAAGCCTCCGATTTCGAACCCGAGCGCATTGGCGAAGCTCAGCACTTCGTTCAATACATCCTCGTGTACCTTTCGATCACGCACTACCCCTGATTTGCCTACCTTATCGCGACCCGCTTCGAACTGCGGCTTAATCAGTGCAGCCACTTCGGCCGGACGTCGCAACAACTGCACCAAAGGCGGAAGAATGAGGCGCAAGGAAATAAACGAGACATCGATACTCGCAAAATCCGGCTGCGCACCCGTTAATTCCTCAGGCGTCATATAGCGGAAATTGGTACGCTCCATCACGCATACCCGCTCATCGTTGCGCAGCGACCAGTCAAGCTGGTTATAACCGACGTCGATCGCATACACGTAAGACGCGCCGTTCTGCAAAGCACAGTCGGTAAATCCGCCGGTCGAGGAGCCGATATCCAACATCACCCGCTCCGACATCCGGATATCGAACGTTTTGATCGCCTTCTCCAATTTCAGTCCGCCGCGACTGACATAAGGATGTATGGCACCTTTGACGTGCAAGGCTGCATCACGGGATACTTTCATTCCCGGCTTTTCGATCCGTTCGTTATCCGCAAAAACAAGGCCGGCCATGATGGCCGCCTTGGCTTTTTCCCGACTTGCATAATACGCCTGCTCGACAAGCAGGACGTCGATTCTTTCTTTGGATACTTTTTCTTTTGGCTCGGCCATAATCAGGCTCTCTTTCTGTGTAAAATGCGGGGTTTGCCTGCGTAATATTATGAAGGCAAGCCCGCTTTCAGTGCCAGACGGCTTCCTGTCACGGCTTCGCGAACGAGGTCCGCGGCATTTTCAGCCGTCAAGCCGGATTCCTGCTGCTGCTCCTTGATGCTTCCATGCTCGATAAAGCAGTCCGGAACGCCCAAAATCCGGACTTCCGCATGCGCGATCCCTTTCGACGCATAAAATTCAAGGACGGCACCGCCCAGACCGCCTGCTTGCGAAGCCTCCTCCATCACGAGAAGCTTAACGCCGCGATCCGCAAGATCGGTCAGCATATTCTCATCGAGCGGCTTCAGGAAACGCGCATTTACGACGCTGGCCTGAATACCGGAAGACTTAAGCAGTTCTGCGGCTGCAAGAGCAGTCTGAACCATCGGACCCACGGCCAAAATCGCGCAATTTTCACCTTCGCGAACCGTCTCCCAGCTGCCGATCGGTATATTTTTGAGTTCCGTATCAAACGGAACGCCCAGACCGTTAACCCGCGGGTAACGGAACCCGATCGGTCCTTTGTCGTAATCCAACGAAGTTTTCATCATGTGACGCAATTCGTTCTCGTCTTTGGGCATCATCAGCACCATATTCGGGATATGTCGCAGGAACGCGATATCGTACACGCCTTGATGCGTTTCGCCGTCCGCGCCGACAAAGCCTGCACGGTCAATCGCAAAAATGACATTCGCGTTATGGCGGCAAATATCATGCACGATCTGATCATAGGCGCGCTGCATGAAGGTGGAATAGACGGCGAAGACCGGCTTCATCCCTTCCATCGCCATCGCGGCGCATAACGTTGCGGCATGCTGCTCGGCAATGCCGACGTCAATCATGCGTTTGGGGAAACGTTCGGCAAACGCCATCAGTCCAGAGCCGCCCGGCATGGCCGGAGTAACCGCGACGATTCGCTCGTCCTGTTCGGCCAATTCGATCAACGTACTGCCGAATACCTCGGTATACATCGGGTTTCCGGCTGATTTAAGCGTTTTGCCGGATTCGATCTTGTAAGGCGAAATGCCGTGCCATTTATGCGAATCGGCTTCTGCCGGCTTGTAGCCTTTGCCCTTTGTCGTTACGACATGGACAAGCACGGGCCCGTCGATATTGTCCGACTGGCGGAACGTCTCCATCAACTTCGGCAAATCGTGACCGTCGACCGGACCGATATACTTGAAACCCAACTCTTCGAAAAGAACGCCTGGCACCATCATGTACTTGAGGCTATCTTTCACTTTTTCCGCCGTGCGAGCCAGCTTTCCGCCGATTGCCGGAATCTTTTTGATCAGCGACTCGACGTCGTCTTTCGCGCGAAGATAATGGCGATCCGAACGAACACGGCTCAAATAATTGTGCATTGCGCCGACGTTCGGAGCAATGGACATCTCGTTATCGTTGAGCACAACAAGCAAATTCTTTTTTTCATGACCGATATGGTTAAGCGCTTCGAACGCCATGCCGCCCGTCAAAGCGCCGTCTCCGATAATCGCGACGACCTTATTGTCTTCGCCCTTCAGGTCGCGCGCCATCGCCATGCCCATCGCCGCGGACAACGAAGTGCTGCTGTGGCCGGCTTCCCAGACGTCGTGCTCGCTCTCTGTACGTTTAACAAAACCGCACAAGCCTTTGTATTTACGCAGCGTATCGAATTTTTCCTGGCGTCCCGTCAAAATCTTGTGGACATAGGCTTGATGACCCACGTCGAAAATAAATTTATCCTTGGGACTATCGTAGCAGTAGTGCAAAGCCAGCGTCAGCTCGACTACGCCCAGATTGGACGCCAAATGGCCTCCTGTCGCCGACAGCTTTTCGATTAAAAACTGACGGATCTCCTGAGCCAAAGGTTCCAACTGTTCGGCCGGCAGTTTTTTCAGATCGCCGGGTTGATTGATTTGTGGAAGGAGCATATGTCATTCCCCGCTTTCCTTCATTTTCCTGAATTTCGGTTGCGAACGATTTTTTCGAATGTGGCCCTACCCTACGCAATAAAGCGTTCAGGTATTTGCCGTAGTATCGGTTATTATATCGTTTTTGGGGAAACAAAGCCAATTTTCGGCTTCCGATTCCCTGCTTACTCGTCGCCGATTCATCTGATGTTCAATACCCAAGCAAGCGAGCGGCGAAACCGGTCCGCCTCGAATTCGTTGCCGATTAACGATCTCGTTCAACCAGATAGTCGGCGATTGCAAGCAGCATTTCGGCAGACTCCAGTCCGGCTCCCGATACGGCAGACTTGGCTTCTTCGCTCAAACGGCGCACTTCTTCGCGCGACTTATCGATGCCGAGAAAATACGGATACGTGACTTTTTCCATCTTCACGTCGCTCTGCGTCTTTTTGCCTAACTTGCTTTCGTCGCCGACCAGATCGAGAATATCGTCTTGAATCTGAAAAGCCAGTCCGACGCCTCGTCCGAATGTTCGGAGCGCTTCAAGCTGCTTCGCGGAAGCTCCGGCGGTCCGTCCGCCCGCAAGCAGCGAAAACATGATCAGATCGCTCGTCTTGTGCAAATGAATGTATTCCAGTCTCGCAAAATCGGTCGTTCCTTGTTCGCCTTCCATATCCGCCACTTGTCCGCCGACCATGCCGCGAGGACCTGCGTATTCGGCCAGATCGGACACGATGGCAATCGCTGCATCCGCCGGAAGCAGACTTTCTCTGGCGAGCGAAGCGATCACGTAAAAGGCATGCGTCAGCAGGCCGTCACCGGCCAGAATCGCCATAGCTTCACCGAACACCTTGTGATTAGTCGGCTTTCCGCGGCGCAGGTCGTCATCATCCATGGCCGGAAGATCGTCATGGACGAGCGAATACGTATGTACCATCTCGACGGCAGCCGCCACGCGGATCGCCGCAGCCCGATTTCCCCCGAGACTTTCGCAAGCGGCCACGACCAATAACGGACGCAGGCGCTTGCCTCCGGCATCGAGCGAATACTTCATCGACTCCAGCAGTGCCGGCGGCATATCCCATTCGGTCGGAAAGGCTTGGTCGAAATAAGCTTCCAGATCGGATGCGACGTTTTTCATATACGGTTCAAGTTCAAACGCGTTGCTCAAAAGTTGTCCCTGCCTTCCGCTTCACCCGCGAAGTTTCGGCGCCGAAGCTGTCCGTCCTCTTCGACGATCGTTTCGATTTTGCGTTCGACCTGCTCCAGCTTTTGGCCGCACAATTGCGACAATTGCATGCCGCGTTGAAATAAATCAATCGCTTTTTCCAACGGCACGTCGCCTTGTTCAAGCTCACCCACGATTCGTTCAAGCTGGTCCATGGCCTGCTCAAAATTCAATCCCGCAGCTTCCGTCGGTTCTTGCGCCCGATCTTCATGGGATTGCATGCCCGAGTTATTGTCCATTTACTTTGCCCTCCTCCGTCGTTTGAATGACCTGACAGTCCAGACTTCCGTCGTTAACCCGGACAATGATCCGGTCGCCTTCACGCACTTCGCGCGCGGATTTGATCAACTTCTCTTCATTCTCGTCATAAACAAGCCCATACCCCCGTGCCATAACCTTAAGCGGACTTAACGCGTCCAGCTGGCGGACACTGCCCAGCAAGCGCTGGCGGCGGTCTTTGACTACTAGATTTATGGCGCTAGTCAGTCGTCCGTCCAGCGTTCCCAATTGACGGGCGGCAAGCTGCAGCTGGGCACCGGGATAGAAACGCGCCAGACGGCTGTGCAGACGCGTATGTTTATCCCGGCTCGCGGCAAGCTTTGCATCGGTTCTCGACGTCAGACGGCGCGTCAGCCCGTCGAGACGCTGCGCATGCGGCTGAAGCGCTCGTTCCGGCTGCCGAAGCACGGCAGAACGCTGCAAACGCGCCAGACGCTCGCGTTCCTGCGAAGCCCGACGAAGCAAAGCTCCCCGCAGACGCTGTTCCAATTGCGAAATGCGCTGCTGAAGCTCGCGTCGATCCGGCACGGCAAGCTCCGCGGCGGCCGTAGGCGTCGCGGCCCTAAGGTCGGCGGCAAAATCGGAGATGGTAAAGTCGGTCTCGTGTCCCACGGCCGAAATAACAGGGATTGCCGAATCATAAATGGCGCGGGCAACAATCTCCTCGTTGAACGCCCAAAGTTCTTCCAACGATCCGCCGCCCCGTCCCACGATCAGGACGTCGGCTTCGCCCAACCGGTTCAGGATGCGAATCCCGCGCACGATGGATGCGGCCGCTTCCTTTCCCTGCACGAGCGCGGGATACAGCATGACCGGAACGCCGGGAAAACGGCGCCCCAGCGTCGTCAAAATATCCCGCACGGCGGCCCCCGTCGGCGAGGTGATGACGCCGATCGCGCGCGGCATCGTCGGAATTTTCCGTTTGCCGCCTTCGTCGAACAGCCCTTCGCTTTCCAGCTTTTTTTTCAACTGCTCATAAGCCAGATACAGACTGCCGACGCCGTCGGGCTGCATCTCCGTGAGGTAAAGCTGGTATTGACCATCGCGTTCGAATACCGAAACGCTACCGAGCGCGACGACCCGCGTTCCTTCGCGCGGAATAAACGGCAGCCGTTTATTGTGCGAGGCAAACATGATCGCCCGCACCCGGCTGCCGGTATCTTTTAACGTAAAATACATATGTCCGCTCGAATGATGCGTAAAGTTCGAAATCTCGCCGCGCACCCACACTTCCGGCAGCAGCGGGTCCGCTTCGAACTTTTGGCGGATATACCGGTTCAGCTCCTGGATCGACAGTATGCGCTGCTCCATGTCCGGAAGCTCCGCTTAAGACAAGCCGTGCGCGCGTTTGGCGGCAACCAGCGTATTTTTCATGAGCATCGTAATCGTCATCGGACCTACTCCGCCCGGTACCGGCGTGATTGGACCGGAAACGGCGCTTGCCGATTCAAAGTCCACGTCGCCCGCCAATTTCCCGGTGTCCAGACGGTTGATGCCTACGTCGATGACGACAGCACCCGGCTTGACGTAGGAAGCGTCCACGAAGTTGGCACGCCCTACGGCTACGACCAGAATGTCGGCCTGACGCGTCAGTTCCTTCATGTTGGCCGTGCGCGAATGGCACATGGTAACTGTCGCGTTTTCGCGTTGCAGCAGCAGGGATACCGGTTTGCCGACGATATTGCTGCGGCCGATAACGACAGCGTGTTTGCCGGACATTTCGATGCCTGTATGTTTGATCAATTCGATAACGCCAGCTGGCGTACATGGAAGCAGGCTGTCGTCGCCGATCACCAGATTGCCCACGTTGACAGGGTGGAAACCGTCCACGTCTTTTTCCGGCGAAACGGCGTTGATGATCGCTTTTTCTTCAATGTGGCCCGGAAGCGGAAGCTGCACGAGAATGCCGTTGATGTTGGCTTGTTCGTTCAGCTTGTGCACGAGTGCCAACAGCTCTTCCTGCGGCGTATCGGCTTCAAGGCGGTGAACTTCGGAATAAAAGCCAAGGTCTTCGCAGGCTTTGGCTTTATTGCGCACATAGACCTGGGAGGCCGGGTCTTCCCCGACGAGCACGACGGCAAGTCCAGGTACGCAGTTCTGGGCTGCAAGGGCTTCAACTTCGAGTTTCAGGGTCTGGCGAATTTCGTCCGATACTTGTTTTCCGCTGATAATTTGGGCTGTCGTCATGATTTTTATCTCTCCTTTGAAATGGGGTCTACGTGGGTGTTTGGCTGCGGGGGAAGTTCGTTTCGGTCGCGTATTGAACTCGGGAAAATGGATTGGATTTTATAAGGAATTTTCCCGAGTTCAAAGGCGAACGCTAACAGCGTATGCTTCCGAAGTGCATTTCTTCGAAATGCTTCACCTACACTGAACTTCCCCCTCCGCCAGTTACGGTTGTGCAGGGACGAGCTAAAAGCGGTTTTTGGGTGCATGAAGAGCATAATTCGCTTGAAGGCGAATTACCACCTGGTCAATCAGCTCAAGCTAATCGCTGGAGTTATTGACCGGGCCCATTTATTTACTTACTATTTTCTGTTTCTTACTTGAGTTTGTTTTTCAGCTCGTCGGCGTCTTGGATCATTTTGCCCAATACGCCGTTGACGAATTTGCCGGATTCTTCGGTGCCGAAGTGTTTGGACAGTTCGATCGCTTCGTTGACGGCTACTTTGGCCGGAACGTCTTCGGCGAAGATCATTTCGTAAGCGGCCAGGCGCAGGATTTGGCGGTCTACGCGGGATAGGCGGCTGATCTGCCAACCTTTGAGATAGCCTCCGAGCAGATCGTCGAGGGCTGTTTTATTGGTCCATACGCCGTTGACCAGCGCCAGGACGTATTCGGCAAGGCGGTCGGCGTCTTCGAGTTTGACTTCGCCTTCGTTTTCGTTGCCGGCTTCCGCAATCAGCATCGAAACGGCGTCGAATGCCGCCACTTCGTTCATTTCCATCTGGTACAGGCTCTGTACCGCAAGTTCTCTTCCCAATCGTCTTTTCATGGGTGCCTCCTGTAATCTGTCAAATAATAGATTTGCTTTTGATCTTGCACATGCAAAAACCTGTGAAACGCTTCTCCCGGTATCCGAACGCTGTGTTCCCGAGAAAAGCAAGCCGGACGGCCGTGTGGCCGTGCCGTCATCGCGTTCCGGCGAGAAACGCCGCCTGTCTTGCTTAGAAGACGGACGCAAGCAGTTCTTCTTAAGGCTTGTCTTAATTCAAGACAAGCGATCAGTCCGGCGTAAAAACGTCTCACAGGCTTTCGCTCAACTTACTGTCGCGAAGAACAGCGCTCATGCCATTCTTCGCGTTTTTCAGATAATCTTTTTGCTTCTTTTAGCGAAACGGCCGCCAGCGTTCGGCCAGCTTTCCCCAGATTTCACCCCAAGGAAGCAACGGACCGGAACGTAAATCTTTTCGTCGCCCGATCCAATAACCGATCAGCGTCAACAGGGCCACGACGACCATATGCCAAAAGCCGACTACCAGATAAAGCAGGCCGAAAAACAATCCGCACGCGGTCCAGCTTATTCGACCGCCGTATACGACCCAAATTTCATTCCATTTCATCGGCGCCTCCCTCTATTCCACGCGGCTTTTGAAGGCCTGCGGCTGCACCACGCCAGCCACGTAAACGGAAACCGAGGCTACGGGGATTCCCGTGATTTCCTGAACGAATTCCTTGACTCCGCGCTGAATCTCGTCCGTCAGCGCAGGGATTGGATATTCGCCGTCGACGACCGTTCGAATTTGCACGTCAAGCCCCGGTTCGGTCATACGGATCCGAGTTCTCGGTTCCTTGACTCCTTTTACGCGGGCAGCGGCTTTCAGGCACAGATTTTCGATCGTCTCGACCGAGATTTGAATCTCGCCGAGATCCGTGCGTTGGTCGACGGAATGCAGGTGCGCCCGACCGCGTCGAAGCGAGACGTACAGCATCCTCAAACTGATTAGAATCAGCACGGCGAGCGCGGCAATCAGAATCGACAGCGTCGGCAGATCGAACCGGAAATCGACAGGAACCTGAACCGATCTGCTGAGCAGGAGGATTGCGAAGATGCTCAAAACCAAAATCGTGACACTGTATACGAACAGCAGCAGACGGTCTACAATTTTTGCCACTTACAGCCAAGCCCCCTCAAAACGGTAGTAAACCCCGACTTTACAGGTCGGGGGTTGGAAAAAATCGTTATTTCACCCGGGGAGTGCCGAGATCGAGTTCTTCGGTCCGTCCTTCGACTGCTTTCGCTCTGAACTGCACATCATGCACATGCACATTGACTTCGATCACGGAAAGTCCCGTCATCATCTCGATCGAACGTTTCACGTTGCGTTGAACGGCTCCGGCTACTTCAGGCAAACGGGAACCGTACTCCACGATAACGGATACGTCTACCGCCGCTTCGCGCTGACCGACTTCGACTTTTACGCCCTTGGACAGATTTTTGCGTCCGAGCAGCTCGGCGATGCCGCCGGCAAACCCGCCGCTCATGCCTGCAATGCCTTCCACTTCGATTGTAGCCAGGCCCGCGATCACCTCGATCACTTCCGGCGCGATCTGGATCTCGCCGATCTCCGTGCGTTCAAATTCTGTAGGTAAGCTGCTCATATTCGATACCATCCACCTTATGGATTATTTATTCCTTCAATATATCATTTGCCGCCCGATGTGACAAACGGCGTTTATCACGTTCAGACTTCGTTTTCTTCAAGGAATTTGATGTCGAAATCGCCGCGTACGAAGGTCTCGTGGTTCAACAGACGCTGGTGGAAAGGAATCGTTGTCGCAATGCCTTCAACCGCGAATTCCGCCAATGCCCGTTTCATCTTCGCAATAGCTTCATGGCGAGTAGGCGCCCAAACAATCAATTTCGCGATCATCGAATCGTAGAAGGGCGGAATGCTGTATCCTTGATAAGCTGCACTGTCTACGCGAACTCCCGGTCCGCCCGGCGGCAAGTAGAAGCTGATCTTACCCGGAGCCGGCATGAAGTTGCGATCCGGATCTTCGGCATTAATCCGGCATTCGATCGACCAACCGTTGATTTTCACATCGGCTTGGGTGAAGGAGAGCGGATTGCCTTCGGCAACCGAAATCATTTCCTGAATCAGATCGACGCTTGTCACCATCTCCGTAACCGGATGTTCAACCTGGATACGCGTATTCATTTCCATGAAGTAGAAATTATCGTCCGGGCCCAGTAAGAACTCAAGCGTGCCCGCTCCCGAATAATTAACGGCATGAGCGGCGCGTACCGCAGCTTGCCCCATGGCTTCGCGAACTTCTTCGGATATCACGGAACACGGCGCTTCCTCGACCAGCTTCTGACGGCGGCGCTGTACGGAGCAGTCGCGTTCGCCCAAGTGAACGGCATTGCCGTGCTTGTCCGCGATGATCTGAATCTCGACGTGCTTCATGCCTGTCAAAAATTTCTCCAGATAAACGCCCGCGTTGCCGAATGCCTTCTCGGCTTCCTGTTGGGCAGCCACGATCTGTTGGCGCAGCGTATCCTCGTCTTCGGCCAAGCGGATCCCTTTGCCGCCACCGCCTGCCGTGGCCTTAATAATGACCGGATAGCCGATGCCGCGAGCAAGCTCTACAGCCTGCTCCAAATCTTCGACCAGACCGTCGGAACCCGGAATAACCGGCACGCCCGCATCCTGCATCGTCGACTTGGCAACCGCTTTGTCTCCCATCTTCGTAATGGCTTCCGGGGAAGGTCCGATAAAGGTGATATTGCACGATTCGCAAATTTCCGCGAAATCCGCATTTTCGGCTAAAAATCCGTACCCCGGATGCACGGCATCGCATTCGGTAAGCGTAGCGACGCTCATCAGATTGGTGAAGTTCAGATAGCTGTCTTTCGAAGCGGTCGGTCCGATACAGTAAGCTTCGTCAGCCAGACGGACATGCAATGAGTCGCGGTCGGCTTCGGAATAGACCGCCACCGTTGAAATGCCGAGCTCGCGGCACGCACGAATAATCCGCACAGCGATTTCGCCGCGGTTGGCGATCAGAATTTTATTGAATTTCGTCGTTTCCAAATCGATACGTCCTCCTTCCGTTACCGGGTCGCTCATTCCGCTCGAACCAGGAACAGAGGCTGTCCGTATTCGACCAACTGTCCGTTCTCGACGAGCACTTCGACGATTTCGCCTTTCACTTCAGCCAGAAGCTCGTTCATCAGCTTCATCGCTTCGATGATGCAGACGACCGATTTTTCGTTGACGCGGCTGCCCGCGTTGACATAAACATCGGCATCCGGAGACGGCGAAGAGTAGAATGTGCCGACCATCGGGGAGACGATTTTATGTAAAGACTCGTCCGGTGCCGAAGCTTGGGCAGGAACCGTCGCCGCTGCCGCAGTTTGCGCGGGCAGGGCTTGCACTTGAGGCTGCTGCACCATCATAGGAGCTTGCAGAGCAGAAGCATCAATCCGCGATCCTTTGCGAATGACGACGCGCGCGCCTTCTTCTTCCAATTCCAATTCCTGAACCGACGTACGATCCAATAATTCAATGAGTTCTTTAATTTCGCTTATTTTAAACATTCAGGCACGCTCCTTAACATTTTCAGGCTTGTGCGGGTATTCAACCAGCTTTTTGTAAAATGCACGGCAAGCCGTTTACTAACGTTATGTATTATATCACAACACCGTAAAATAAAAAGAGCGGTCTCCCGGAGGAGGTTTCCGCCCTTTTCAAGTCCCCTAATCCCTTGCCCCGCTTGGCTTAACGGCGATCTTGCGGGCCTCCGACAAATGCCTGTTCCTGCGTATCCAGGTTGTAGGCCGTATGCAAAGCCGCAATAATATCTTTAACTTTTTCGCCTTCGATGACGCAAGAAACTTTGATTTCCGAAGTGCTGACCATCTTGATGCTTACGCCTTGGTCGGAGATTACGCGGAACATTTCCGCGGCCACGCCGGGATGGCTGACCATTCCCGCGCCCACGATAGACACCTTAACCAGATCGGTCTCGGAAGTCAGCTCGCGGTAAGAAACGCGTTCGCGAGTGCTTTCGATGACGCTCAATGCGCGTTCGGCTTCGGCTCCGTTTACGGTAAACGAGAAATCGGCTTTGCCGTCCTGCGATCCGCTTTGTACGATAATGTCGACGTCGACGCGCTCCGCAGCCAAAGCTCCGAATATGCCTGCCAGCACGCCCGGCACGTCCGATACGCCCAGAATGCTGATGCGCGCCACGTTTTTGTCATAAGCGATCCCGCTTACTACCACTCCCTGTTCCATGCTTGACTCCTCCTCCACTACGGTTCCTTCATTATAGGTAAAGCTCGAACGAACGATCAGGCGTACGCTGTTATGCTTCGCGTATTCAACGGCGCGAGGATGCAGCACCGCCGCGCCCAGATTAGCCAGTTCCAGCATTTCGTCATACGAGATCGACGGCAATTTGCGCGCGCATTTGACGATTCGCGGATCGGTCGAGTAAATGCCGTCCACGTCCGTGTAAATTTCGCAAGCATCGGCCTTGATCGCGGCAGCCAACGCAACCGCTGTCGTATCCGAACCGCCGCGGCCGAGCGTGGTGATTTCACCGTCTTCGCTCATCCCCTGGAATCCGGCTACAATGACAATCTTACCGGCGTCCAACGCTTTGATTACACGATCCGGACGGATATTGAGGATTCTGGCGCTGCCATGATTGGCCTCGGTCTCGAATCCCGCCTGCCATCCGGTAAAAGATACGGCTTCATGACCGATGGCCTGGATTGCGATCGACAGCAGCGAGATGGAAATCTGCTCCCCTGTCGTCATCAGCATATCCATTTCGCGCGCGGGCAAATGATCGCTCAAGCGCTTGGCCGAATCGATCAGATCATCCGTGGTGTCTCCCATCGCCGATACGACAACGACGCATTGATGACCTTCTTCTTTCTTCTCGGCGATTCGCTTCGCAACCCGCTGCATCCGCTCGGTGTCGCCGACGGAACTGCCGCCGAATTTCATAACGAATAATGACAAAACGTGTTCACTCCCCCGCATGTTTCCGAAGCTCGCTTGTCAGGCAAACGGCTCCGGTCTATTTTATCGCTTTAAATGAGTATAATACGAAAACGCCTCAGGCTTCCATTGTTTTTCGGAAAATTGTTTACACTTTTCTGCATAAGTATGTATAAAAAAGCTCTTCACCCGTCTGACGGTGTGAAGAGCTTTTGAATTCCATGCCTAAATGATCAAAAAACTAAGCACGGGAAACGTATTTACCTTCGCGCGTATCGATCAGCAGCACGTCGCCTTCGTTGATGAACAAAGGAACTTGAACGTTATGGCCCGTTTCGAGTTTCGCGTTTTTGGATGCGCCGGTCGCCGTGTTGCCTTTGATGCCCGGCTCTGTTTCCACGACTTTCAGCTCAACGCTTGTCGGCAGGTTAATCCCGAGGATTTCGCCTTTGTAGCTGATGATGTGCACGTTCATGTTTTCGCGCAGGAATTTGAGTTCCCACTCCAGCTGCTCGCTGGTCAGCGAGAATTGGTCATAAGTTTCGTTGTCCATGAACGTGTGGTCTTGACCGCTTGCATACAGATACTGCACGCCGCGGTTTTCGATTTGCGCGCGGCCGATCGTTTCGCCGGCGCGGAATGTACGCTCAACGGTGTTGCCGTTGCGCAGGTTTTTGAGCTTGGAGCGCACGAACGCGGCACCTTTACCCGGTTTTACGTGTTGGAATTCGATAACGGTGAAGATATCGCCGTCGACTTCGACGGTAAGGCCTGTTTTAAAATCGTTGACTGAGATCATAGAGGATCCCTCCTTGGAATGGTTGCGTTGCTGAAATAACTTCTAAGATTGCCTTATGCCATCGGCAGAAGGGTAAGCTCTTTGGTCGAAGACGTGATAATCTCGATTCCCGTCTCGGTAATCACGATATCGTCTTCGATCCGTACGCCGCCGAAGCCCGGAATGTAGATGCCCGGTTCTACGGTCACGACCATGCCCGGCTTCAGGATATCATCGCTGAGTTTGGACAAACGCGGACTTTCGTGCACTTCCATGCCCAGTCCGTGCCCCGTGCTGTGCCCGTAATGATCTCCGTAGCCGTACGACGAGATGATATCGCGGGTCAGAGCGTCCGCTTCGCGGCCGGTCATTCCCGGACGAATCTTGTCGAGCGCATTGAGCTGGGCTTCAAGCACGATACCGTAAACTTCGCGATGACGATCGCTTGCTTCGCCAAGTACAACCGTACGCGTGACATCCGAGCAATAACCGTTGAGCAAAGCGCCGAAGTCAAAGGTAATGAATTCGTTGCCTTGCAAAACGCGAGAGCTTGCTACGCCGTGCGGCAGTGCCGAACGTTCGCCGGAAGCGACGATCGTATCGAACGACGACGAAGTTGCCCCGTTTTCGCGCATGAACATTTCCATCTGCAAATCGAGCTCGCGCTCTGTGACGCCAGGACGAATTTTCGTCAGGATATGGCTGAAGGTACGGTCCGCCAGAACGGCCGCTTCGCGCATGATCGCAAGCTCGCCCTCGTCCTTGAAGATGCGCAGGCCTTCCACAAGGCCCGACACCGGCACGAGTTCGACGCCCGCCAACGCTTCCTTATAGCTTTGATACGTCGCAAATGTGACATGTTCCTGCTCGAAACCGAGTTTCGCCGAAGAACCAAGCAGTCCCTTAACCGTTTCCATCACCTTGGGTGCATGCTCGACCACTTTGAAATCTTTGGCCTGCTCAGGCGCCTGCGTCATATAACGGAAGTCGGTCAGCAGATAGCTTTCGTTTTCCGTGATGAGCACGTATCCGGCGGAACCGGTAAATCCGGTCAGGTAACGACGGTTAATGTCACTGGCCACAAACATTGCGCTAACGCCTTGCAAAGCCATCGCTTCGCGCAATTTGTTTACACGCTGCTGCATATTTTCTCCTCTTTCCCGGTGAACCTATATCAGTTCGTATTTTCCAGAGCTTCAAGCGAAATTACCACAGTACATTCTATCATACGCCCGCCCCCTCTGAGAAGCCTTTTTACGCGCAAGCAGCGTAGGCCGGGAAGCCGCCCGTTCGCTGGTATTTGCCCGTAAAATCCGATACAATGAAAAGAAATGTCTTTTAAAACGTTTAGGAAGGTGAAGGTTTTGTCTGAAAAATCTGCTCCCGTCGCCTACGGCGGACAAGCCGTGATCGAAGGAGTCATGTTCGGCGGCAAGCACGTCAACGTCACCGCGGTGCGCCGCAAAAGCGGGGAGATCACTTTCCTCGAAGTGCCCCGCGAAGAAAAAAGCTGGGTGCGCTCATTGCGCAAAGTTCCGCTGCTGCGCGGTCTGGTGAGCCTGGTCGACTCCAGCATCAAAGGCTCCAAGCACCTGAATTATTCGTTCGACGCCTATGCGGACGACGAGATGACGCCCGAGGAACGCGAAGAATTGAAAGCGAAAAACAAAAAAGGCGAAGCCAAATTGAGTCTCGGCGCTATCGTCGGCGTAACCGCCGCGGCGATCATTTCCTTTATCGTCGGCAAAATCGTGTTTACGCTGGTTCCGGTGTTTGTCGAAGACTTTTTGTTCAAAGGTTCGTTCGCTCATCAGATCTATCACAATCTGGCTGAAGGCGGCATCAAGCTCGTGCTGCTGCTGCTGTACTTGTATCTGATCTCGTTGACTCCGCTCGTCAAACGGCTGTTCCAATATCACGGGGCCGAGCACAAAGTCATCACCGCCTTCGAAGCCGGCGAAGAACTGACGCCTAAAAACGTGCAGAAATACACGCGGCTGCATTATCGCTGCGGAAGCAGCTTTATCATGCTGACCGTCATTATCGGCATTCTGATTTACTCGCTGTTCAGTTGGGATTCGCTGCTCGAACGCGTAGTGCAGCGCCTGCTACTCCTGCCTGTCGTAATGGGCGTATCGTTCGAGTTCCTGAAGTTCACCAATGCGCTTCGCGATGTGCCGGTACTGCGTTACCTGGGTTACCCGGGGCTGTGGCTTCAACTGCTCACGACCAAAGAACCGACCGACGAACAAGTCGAAGTGTCGATCGCCTCCTTTAACCGGATGCGCGAACTGGATGCCGTTTATCAAAAACAAGGCGTTCCCGCCTCGGCGCCGAACGCCATACTCGATCCTCTGGAGGGTTGATGTCTTATGAAAAGACCGGGAATCGCAGGTTGGATCATCCTGGCGCTCGCCGCGGTAGGTATCCTGCAACTCATCACGAATCCGTCGATCACTTGGCTGATTCCGATCGGGATCATTGCCGTGGTTGCCATTCTCTATTTCGTCTTGCCAAAAGCTCGTCGTTCCGGCGGTTATCGCACGCCGGACGGCAAGCGACCTAAAATCAAGCCTTCGGCCCGTACGCAGGAAAAAATGGCGCGCATGTCTTCTTCCGGTTCGTCCAAGCCGTCCGCGCCTCGCGGCGGCAAAGCGCCTGCACCTTCGAAAAATTCGAAGAAAAAGAAGAACTATCCGTTTCAGGTGATTGAAGGACGCAAAAGCAAGGATGACGAGGACGTGCCGAAGTTCCATTAAGTGTGGGTATTGAGCGGGATGCCTAGAGACATAGCGCCAAGGTTATCAGTGTAAGATACTGCGGCGCGGGCGGGGAGACGTTTCGGGTTCGGCCGCCGTTGTTTTCGGAAAAATGGATTGGATCATAATAAGGAGTTTTTCCGAAATACAAATGCTCTCTCACCTCGAAACGTCTCCCCGCTGGTGTGTAATTTGGCGGTAAGAGGAACAAAAGGCATCCCGCTCTATTGTGGGTAGTAAAGATCGAAAAAAAGCCGGGCCGCGGAAATTTCGCGGCCTGGCTTTTTTGTGTGCAACATTTACAATCAGTTCGACCAATATTGTTCCAAAGTCGTTTGGACTTTGCCGGACAAGATATGTTGGGCGCGGAAGAAGATGTTTCCGTCGACGTTTTGATGGCCGAGAGTATACGCCAGATGGTCGGTCAGTTCGGTTGCGCTGCTCCAACCGGCTTCGGCCGTGCCTACTTTATAGGCGGCTTCGCCGATATAGAGTTTCACGTCGGTTCCGGCTGCGACGCCGGCCCACCAATCGACTACGGTTTTGTAATTGGCGGCCGTGTTGGCGTTGCTCCAATAGACTTGCGGAACAATATAGTCGACCCATTCTTTTTTGATCCAGGTACGGGCATCGGCATAGGTCGTATCATACGCGGTTACGCCTGCACGCGTGTTGGAGCCGAGCGAATCGGTGGAAGCATTGCGCCACACGCCGAACGGGCTGACGCCGTAGCTGACCGCAGGTTTGGCTGCATGGATATTTTGCCCGAGCTTTTGCACGAAGTCATTGATGTTTCCCCGGCGCCAATCCCCTTTGTTGGAAAAAGCGGCCGTGTTGTATTGTTTGTAGGTGTTGTCGTCATTGAATTTCTTCGAAGACGATTCTCCGTACGGGTAGAAATAATCGTCCAGATGCACGCCGTCGACGTCGTATTTATTAACGACTTCCATGACTTCGTCAATGACGGATTGGCGAGCGTCCGGGATTCCCGGGTTGATGTACAATTTGCTGTCGAAATTCACGATCCAGTCCGGGTGGGCTTTGGCTACATGGTTGGAAGCCAGGCCTGCCGTGGAAGAACCCGTGCTGGCGCGGAACGGGTTGAACCAAGCATGGAACTCCATGCCCCGCTTATGCGATTCTTCGATCATGAAAGCAAGCGGATCGTAACCCGGATTTTTGCCCTGCGTTCCGGTCAATACGTTCGACCAGGGAACAAGCGTGGACGGGTAGAGCGCATCCGCGCTTGGACGCACCTGCACGAATACGGCGTTGATGCCGGTTTCCTGGAGCTGGTCCAGCATGGACGCGAACTGCGCTTTCTGTTTGGTCGCGTCTTTCGAAGACGGCCAATCAAGACTGGATACGGTCGCGACCCATGCGCCTCGAAGCGCGGTCAGATTGCCTTGATTATCCGGTATTCCCGGTGTCGGAACGCCGATCGGGCCGTCCGGCGTGGTCAGCGTAATGGTCTGGGTAGCTTGGCTCCAATTGACGTTAAGGCCCAATCCTTGACCGACAAACCGCAGCGGAACCATGATCCGTCCGTTCAGGCTCGTGACCGAAGCTTCCAGCTCCACGGCATTGCCGTTGACATAGGCCGTTTTCGAACCGAGCGGGATCGAGAGCAGCGTGCCGCCCTGATTGATTTTGACGACTTTATCGCTTTGCGACCACTCGATCTGAGCGCCAAGACTTGTACTCACAAGCCGCATCGGCACAAGCGTCGTATTGGATACGATATAAGGGTCCGCATCGCCCTGAATCCGTTGTCCGTCCAGTATGATTTGAATAACCGATGCCGCTTTCGCTTTCGTTGTTCCAAGTCCGCCCCATGCCGGTAACAGCAGCAGCACAGCCAGGAACACCATGATTCCTTGACGCCATTTCATTTTTCCAAGTCCCTCGTTTCGTGTTGATTTCGTTTCGCGCCTTTCCAAATAGGCCCTAATCGTTATACGCAAACAGCTTGCCGATTGTAGCGGTCAATGCACAAGAAAACTTTTCCGCAAGCAAAATCGCAAACAAAAAGGCATCTGTGCCCAATGGTCACAGACGCCTTTTCTAATTTTCGGTCGTTGTATCGTTCTGGACTGACCTAAGCTCTTCCAAACGCTTCGGATCACCGTTGAAATATTCCACCAGCGATTCGATTTGCGTGATTGAATTCCAGCTCAGATGATGCTCAATGCCTTCCACATCCGCGTAGATATGGCTCTCCTCCACTCCGATCAGACGCAAAAATTCCTCCAACAGCTGATGGCGGTCCACCAGTCTTTTGCCGATCTTTTTGCCTTTGCTCGTAAGAATCAACCCGCGGTATTTTTCATACACGAGGTACTCGTCCTTATCGAGCTTCTGAATCATCTTGGTGACTGAAGAAGGATGAACTTCCAACCCTTCGGCGATATCCGATACCCGGGCGTAGCCCTTTTCCTCAATCAGCAGGTAGATACGCTCCAAATAATCTTCCATACTGGGCGTTGGCATCCGCTTCCCTCTTTTCCTTGACTTGAGGCCGCCTTTTCGCGACTCTCTCGATAATGACGCCGATGAACACCGATCCCGACGCTTCGAAAATCGAACCGCTTCGAGACCTGTCTTCATGATGCGTCAGCCTTGCGTATTCATCATGCCAGCAAAAAACGGCTCTTACTATGATACCTTTATTCGAAGCCTATTGGCAAGTTCATGTCATAAAAAAAGAGGATACCGTCAGACGGTATACCCTCTTCGCGCCACCAGCGTCAGCAGCAGCATTAAAATAAGCAAAAGGACAATCGTAGCCCCCGGCGCAAAATTCCAAATACCCGCAACGATCAAGCCTGCGATTACGGCAATCTCCGCTACGGCCACTGATAATATGATCGACATGCGGAAGCTTTTAGCCAAAAACAAACTGCAAGCGACCGGAATCGTCAATAGCGCCGACACCAATAATGCACCGACAATCTTGATTGCCGTACTGATTACGAGCGCCGCAAGCACCGTAATCAACATATTCAGCAGCTTGACCGGAAGTCCGCTGACCGCGGCCGCGTCCTCTTCGAACGTAAGCAGGAACAATTCCTTATAGAAGAAGACCACGACGGCCACGACCACCACCGTAACGCCGCCTACCAGATACAGATCGGTCCGGCCAAGCGTATAAATACTGCCGAACAAATAACTCGTTACGTCGGTGTTGTAGCCTTGTCCGAGCGTGAAGAGGAACGAGGCCATGGCCACGCCGCCCGACATGATCACCGCGATCGACAGCTCGGCATACCCTTTGTACGCACGGCGCAGCTTTTCTATGGCGAAGGATGAAATGACCGCAAACACCAAGCCCACCACGAGCGGATAAACATTAATCAAAAAACCGAGCGCCACCCCGGCGATCGTCACGTGCGCCAGCGTATCCCCGATCATCGACAAGCGGCGCAGTACGAGAAACATGCCGATCAGCGGTGCCGTCAATCCGATCAGCAGACCGCCGAGTAAAGCGCGTTGAAAAAAGTCACTGAACAAAATTTCCAAATTACCGTCTCCTTACCCTTGCTCCGCCGATCCGACGAGCGGCATCGAATGCTGTAGATTCGTTTCTCCGCAATCCAGATCGTCGTGCGAATGACGCACGAAAAACTTGATTTTCCCGTTTTGCTGCCGCGGTTCTTTGCCCAAATAATCTTCTAGGCGATCGATATCGTGCGACACCATCAGGAAGGTGATATTGTGATGCTGGTGCATGTGCCGAATCAATTCGAAAAAGCCGTCCTGCGTCTCCGCATCGATCCCTACCGTCGGCTCGTCGAGCACAAGCAGATCCGGTCGATTGATCATCGCGCGCGCCAAGAAAACACGCTGCTGCTGACCGCCCGACAGACGTCCGATGCGTTTGTCCGCGATGTCCTCGATCCGCATGACTTGCAGAGCATCCTCAAGCTTCGTTTTGGCTTCTTTCGTCAATCGACGGAACAAGCTTTTGTTGGTGTAGAGTCCCGAAGTTACCACTTCGCGTACCGTTGCCGGGAACAGCATATTCAGCGCGTTTTTCTGCGGCACGTATCCGATTCGTTCCCAGTCGCGGAAGCTGCGGATCGATTCGCCGAACAAACGGATTTCCCCGCTCGTCGGCGGCATCAGTCCCACCAGCATTTTGAGCAACGTCGTTTTGCCGGCCCCGTTGGAACCGACGATACCGACGAAGTCCCGTTCTTTGACGCTGAAGTTCAAGTCTTTCATGACATGCTGGTCTTTATAAGAAAAGGACACGTCGCGTAGCTCGATCATCGGCTGATGGCAATCCACAGTCGGAAAAGCGGACATGGCATTCCCTCCTTTTTTATCTGCGTCCACTCAAACGCGCGGCCCGACAGATTGCCGGAACCGCGCGTTTATATATTGACCCTATCGAACGCGTCAACATGCTTGTCTCTTCTATTGTAAGGCGAGAAGCAGATTTTGCAAATTCTTTTGCATCAAACTGAAGTAATCATCGCCGTCTTTGGCCTGCTGCTCCGTCAAACCCTCAACCGGATTCAAGACCAACGTCTCCACGCCGGCTTCGTCCGCCAATGTTTTAGCCAATTTATCGGATACCAGCTCTTCGAAGAAAATATAACGTATGCCTTCTTCCTTCACCAGCTTCGCCAGATTCAGCATATCCTGCGCACGCGGCTCGGCGTCCGGCGACAGACCCATAATGGCATGCTGCGACAACCCGTAATCACGCGCCAAATACCCGAATGCCTGATGGGAGACCACAATTTCTTTATTCGTCAATGGAGAAAGCTTTTCCGCAAACTCGGTATCGAGTTGAGTCAGCTTGCCCGCCAACGCTTCATAACGCTCATCGTAGCCTGCTTTATGATCCGGATCGGCTTCAACGAGACTGTCGCGGATGTTCCCTGCCATGATCAGTGCCGACTTCGGACTTACCCAAGTATGGGGATCCGTATGTTTGGCATCGGCAGACTCTTCGGCATGTTCGTCCTCCGAGTGTTCTTCGCCTTCATGATCATGATCTTCTTCCGCGGCTCCGTGATTGTGCCCGTCGTCTTCGGTCGTGAGAATCAGATCGACGCCCTGGCTGACCTCCACGGCTTTGACTTCGGAATCGGAATCCAGCCCCTTCAAAAAGTCCGGCACCCATCCTTCAAGCCCGGCTCCATTGTAGAAAAACAGTTGAGCTTTCGAAGTGTTCACGATGTCCTGACCGCGCGGCGTCCAATCATGCGGTTCTACGCCGGTCGGCAGCAGGTTGATCACGTTCGCATCGTCGCCTCCGATCGCGGAAGCAAATTCATAGATGGGATAAAAGGTTGTGACTACATTGACCTTGCCTTCCACAATGGTTCCTGCCGAGTTTCGACCGCACGCCGACAATACAAGCAATGCCGCCAAGGCTATGACCAGTGCCAAGCGTCCTGCATATTTGTTGTTGCGCTGCATATTTGCATACACTCCGTTTCATATAAAAAATCCGATTCCGAGCAAGTACGCCCTAATCGTAACCTTACCGATTATAGGATTCCGCTTGAACATTGTCAACCTTTTTCGGTACATTTACGATTAGTTTCAATAGCAAAAAACCGGACTTCTCCGCAGCAGGAGAAATCCGGTGCAATCTGTTCTTATTTGACGATCGCGCCGTTCGGCATCGAATCCGGTACGGTCGCCAGCGTCAGTTGATCGCCGTGCGAAGCTGCCAGGATCATGCCGCGGGATTCTTCCCCGCGCAGCTTGACCGGCTTCAAGTTGGTTACGCAGATCACCTTGCGGCCGATCAGCTCTTCAGGCGTATAGAACTTCGCGATGCCCGAAACGACTTGACGTTGTTCGAAGCCAAGATCCAGCTGCAGTTTCAGCAGCTTATCGGCTTTTTTGACCGGTTCGCAGGCAATCACTTGAGCGACGCGCAGCTCCACTTTACCGAAGTCGTCGATGCCGATTTCTTCTTTCGGTTCCGGCGTTTCGATCGGAGCGGCCGCTTCGGCTTTCGAAGCTTCTTCTGCTTTGACCGGAGTGCCTCCGCTCATTGACTCTACAATATTCGCGACTTCGACTTCCACGTCGAGACGCGGGAAGATCGGATCGCCTTTTTGCAGTTTGGTTCCCGGAGCAATCACGCCGAATGTTTTCGCCGTGTCCCATTCTCTCCATGCCGCTGCTTCTTCGCCTGCGATACCGAGCTGGGTCCAGATCAGCTTCGGCGCACGAGTCAGGAACGGTTGCAGCAGCAAGGACGCGATGCGCAAGCTTTCGATCAGATGCAGCATCACCGATTCCAGTTCGCCTTTACGGCTTTCGTCTTTGGCAATCGCCCACGGCTGCGTCTCGTCGATATATTTGTTCGTACGGCTTACGAATTGGCTGATGGCGGTCAGAGCGACGGAGAATTCCATGCCGTCCAGCGCCTGCTCGACTTTATCCACCGCCGCTATTGCCGCTTCTTCCAAAGCAGCATCAAATGGCGTAACTTGTCCGTTATAAGCAGGCACTTCGCCGCCTACGTATTTATCGACCATCGCTACCGTACGGTTCAGCAGATTGCCCAAATCGTTTGCCAAGTCGGAGTTGATGCGCTCCACAAAGCTTTCGGGCGTGAATTGTCCGTCCGAACCGAAAGGCACTTCGCGCAGTACGTAGTAACGCAGCGCGTCGAGGCCGTAACGGTCAATCAGCTTGACCGGATCGATCACGTTGCCTTTGGACTTGGACATTTTGCCCTCGCGAGTCAGGAACCATCCATGACCGAATACTTTCTTCGGCAGCGGCAGGTCCAGCGCCATCAGCATGATCGGCCAGTAGATCGTATGGAAGCGCAGAATGTCTTTACCGACCAAATGCACGTCAGCCGGCCAGTATTTTTCGAACAGCGACGGATCTTTCGAGCCGTAACCGAGCGCAGTGATGTAGTTCGACAACGCATCGATCCACACGTAGACGACATGCTTCGGATCGCTTTTGACCGGAACGCCCCATTTGAACGTGGTACGCGATACGGCCAGATCTTCCAGACCCGGCTTGATGAAGTTGTTGACCATTTCATTTTTGCGGGACTCCGGCTGAATGAAGCCTGGGTTGTCTTCATAATACTTGAGCAGGCGGTCCGCGTAATTGCTCATTCTGAAGAAATAACACTCTTCCTTAACCAGTTCGACCGGGTGACCGCTTTCCGGGCTTTTGCCGCTGACGACTTTATTGTTGTCGTCACGCACGACGTCAGCCAATTGCGATTCGGTGTAGTACGTTTCGTCCGGAATACTGTACCAACCTTCGTATTCGCCTTTGTAGATGTCTCCCTGCTTAAGCAGACGCTCAAAAATCTCCTGCACCACTTTGATGTGACGCTCTTCCGTCGTACGGATAAAGTCGTCATAGGAGATATCGAGCTTATCCCATAGGCTGCGAATGCCTTCAACGATACCGTCAATGAACTGGATCGGCGTCTGGCCCGCTTCCGCTGCTTTTTGCTCAATCTTCTGACCATGCTCGTCCGTTCCTGTCAGGAAGCGCACATCATAGCCGCGCAGTCGCTTGTAACGGGACATTGCATCTGCTGCTACCGTCGTATACGTGTGTCCGATATGCAGCTTACCGCTTGGGTAATAGATCGGCGTCGTAATATAAAAGCTTTTTTTCTCTGTCATGCTCTTCTCTCCTTTTAAAAAAAGATTCGGAGCGGAAAATATCAAAAAGACTCCCGCCCCATAAAATGGGACGAGAGCCGTAAGCTCGCGCGGTACCACCCACATTCCCTTCGTTCTCGCGAATCGAAGGCTCTGCCGGTCATATTCGACCGTCCATTAACGCTGGAACACGCCTTGCACTCACTCTTCGCCGATCGATCCAGTTCAACTCCAAACCGTATGAGGCTCGTCTGTTGATTCCATTCGTCGCGTCGCAGCTCGTACAAAGTTCCTCCCGGACCATATTCGAAGGCTCTTCCAGACCGGTTCGCAGCGTGTTTCCCGGTTCTCTGAGGCTGGTGCTTCCTTCTACTCATCCGTTCTTCGGACTTCATTATTGACAGCATGATGCAATATCACGATAGTGATACACCAAAATATACCGAAGAAAAGCCCGAGGTGTCAAGTATAGCGTTGAAACTCAATGCCTGCGCATACAAAAAAGTCCACGGTCCCGATTAAATGCGGGTTCCGTGAACTCCTCCATGCCCTTCGTGATCATCCGGTTTCGGAGCGCGCGCAACGCGCGGCGGTACCGGATCATAACCGCCGGCATGCAGCGGATGGCACTTCGCGATTCTTTTCGCGGCCAGCCAGCTTCCTTTGGCAGCCCCATGAATTTCAACGGCTTCCAGCGCATACGCTGAACAAGTCGGCACGAACCGACAGCTCGGCGGCGTAAGCGGGGAAATGAACTTCCGGTAAAAACGGATCGGTCCCTGGACCGTCCGGCGCGCGATTTTCATCGCGCTTCACGCTTCCCGGCAGCCGCTTTGACCGGCTCCTGCGCCGCTTCTTCGCGGCAGTCCTTGCAGTAGCCAAACACTTCAAACTTATGCTTCACGACTTGGAAATCGTCCGGCGACTCCGTCAACTGCATCGGGCAAAACGTAATCGGATACGTTTTTTCGCATTGCAGACAGATCATATGGTGATGGTGATGATCTTCGCTGCAATGCAGCTTAAACTTCACGCCTTCTTCGAATACGATCTGCTCCAACACGCCGAGTTCCTGCATCACGCGCAGATTGCGATAAACCGTGTCGAAGCTGAGTCCTTTGTATTTTTGTCCCATATAGTCATAAACATCCTTGGCAGACAGATAACCGGGCGCTTCGGCAAATAATCGTGCCAGCGTCTTGCGCTGATCCGTGATCCGCAACCCCTGTTCAGCCATGATCTCGATAATGCGTTCCATCGAAAGCATCGGTAATCTTCGCCTCCCGGCCGTCTCCGGCTTAGTCCTTGGAGCGCCTTTATTCGTAACGCCCTTCATTAATAATGCCCCAAATCAACCGCGGAGTCAATCGGCCGCATTCCCGCAAATATGCGAAAAGCCCGGTTCCGCTTGAGGCGGAGCCGGGCTTTTCGATTAACCTTCGATTCATCGGAGCACACGCGGCCTCAGAATATCCCCGACCTGCCGAAGCCATGCCGAACCGTGATATCCTGTCGCTTGTACTCTCGTTAACACCTATTGCTTGAGCGCGGGCATTTGACTGAAGATCAGATTAACCGACAGGTTGCTGCCCGGTGCCGGCGTGAACTCCAAATCTACGCTCTCCGTGCTATTGCCCGTACGGTAGACTACGCCTGCTTCGCTCGACGTATTCAAGGCCGAGCCGACCAATCCCATACTTTGCGCGGATAACTCGACGAGCTGCCCGTTCACGACGATCCAGCCTGCATATTTGCCGCCGCGTCCGTTAAAGGTAATGAGCGTATTCGGAGCAACCTTGTCGAGGTGGATTTTGTACAACACGCCGAAGTTGCCCAGATTCGATTCTGGCAGGTTATTCGGAGCATCCACGCCGGTCAAGTTCAAGTCGTCCTTGTTATCGCCGATGATAAGCTTCGTTGGCGTTGGGCCGCCTACAGGCTCGAATACGTCAATGATTTTAGTCGCGAGCGGATACGTGCCGCGGTTGTGGACGCCGTCGCGCGGAGCTGTCGTCAATGTTTTTGCCGCTTCGATCGGATCGACATCGGTATCGACCATCAACGTGCTGTACGTGATCGGCTGGGAAGCATCGACGTCGGCGATCAGCGAGATGACCGTTTTATCCGCCATCGGAACTTTATTCAGATCCGTCAAAATGACTTTGCTTTCTCCCGGCTGCAACGTGATCGTCGTACGTTGTTTGCCATCGATCACCGATTGATGGTAACGCTGTACGGAGACTTTACCTGCTGCCGTAGCGAAAGGACTCGGGCCGCCGAAGCCGCTATCCAAAGTTTGAATCGTTGCCGGCGTCGCATTGTTGTTGGTCGCGACAACGTACATGGTTACGCGTTTTTTCGTGTAGTTCGCATGGTGAACCATGAAACGAACTTTACCGTTGATCGTATCTTCGTACAGTTTGCCTGTGCCGAATACCGATTCCGGGCTGTTGCTGCGATACAGGGTCACGTCACCGAGCGTATCGTAACGAGCTACTTTTTGCATGGACGGAACGCTGCCGCCATCGAACAGGAATTTGCTTCCGATCGGCACGAACAGCGCATTATATTCATCTTGCGTGTACAGAACTTCGTCTGTAACCGTGATCGTTTTGGTGAAGGTATCGGTTGCGCCGTCTTCATCCGTAACAGTCAGGGTAATGGTCTGAGGACCGGAAACGAAATAAGCCCCCTTCTGGTTTTCCCATACACGGCTGTTAGCTTCCGGCAAGTTACCGTCCGGGTCGTAACTTTGGTCCGTATAATTGACAGGTTCACCCATGCGGTAGACTTCTTTATCGGTTGTAAATTGTGCTACCGGTGGCTGGTTTGGCGCTTCAACCGTAACGGTTTGGCTGTAGGGATCACTCCATTGTCCCTTTGAATCTTGCACGGAATAAGTGATTGTATAGGTCCCCGGATCAGTGAAGACATCCTGACGGCCTTCCCAACGCTCATCAACGATATCGTAGCCGCTAGGCGATTCGGATTTCGTCGTATAAGTTACCACGGTTTCACCGGCAATGATTTTTTCAGGCGACACGGTAAACGATGCTGTCGGCTTGGAAGAAATCGTCAACGTGATCGTTTTCGCTTTGTAATCGATCTTATAAGGAATACCCAGTGCTTGCGTGATCGAAGTCAGCGGCACCATGAAGGTACTTTTCTCTTGATAAGAAGTCCCCTTCATCTTGGTAGGTACTCCGTTTACGGTGTACGTATCGGTGCCTAATTTGAAACGTAATTCGTCTTTGCCTTTTGTAATGACGGTTTCTTTCGTTTTTGCATCGTATGTAAGTTTGAGGCCTACACGATTAACAAACGAACGAACGGCAATATACGACACGCCGTCTTTAGCAGCCATCGGCTGAGCAGCGGTATAGGTTTGCCCATCCTGATACATTTTGTTGCCATTGATCATCAGAACAAGCTTATCCGTTCCCAATGTCGTCGATGCGTCGAATGTCGGCACGGTAGGCGTCGTTGCATTCGGAGTCTTCGTTGGCGTTCCGGTGCTTGGTGCAGTCGGCGTCGTTGCCGGGTTCTGCGCAGCCGGTACGGTTTCTTCGTCTGTCGGAGGTTCCGTCGTCTCCGTTCCGTCGACAGGCGTTGCCGAAGAATCGTCAGGCGTTTGCGTATCTGTAGGCATGTTGCCTTCCGTTTCAATCGGATTCGCCGGAGATTGCTCATTCGGTGAAGGTTGAACATTTGTAGATGCTGCCGGATCGGCAACAGAATTTGCAGCTTCGCCAGTTGTTTCGTTCGGCGCAGTTTGCGTTGGCGCGGCAAGTTTCTTCGTATAGCTTTTGGCTGCACCGTCTTGTTGTACCACTTCTCCTTGTACAACGACTGGCGTATTACCCGATGCCGCTGCTGCTTGGGCCGATGCAGGAGGCAGCACGGCTGCTGCCTGCACGACGACGAGCAGAGCGATGATCGTGATTTTCTTCAGATTCATTTTACGACTCCCTTTATAGCTGAATTTGGTCCTTCTCTCGCTAAGCACATAGACTTAGACGCGCCAATCCGTTAAAAGTTTCTGTGAAACAGTAAAAAAAGCGCCCTTCCTGTAAAAGGAAAGGTCGCTTTCTGTAAACGTTATGCAAGCATTTACACAGTTATCAACCTATTAATATTTAAAAAGATAATTTCTTGAATTTTAGGTATTACGGCAACAAAAGCAGTTACGCCATTTGCATGTTGCGGCCTTCTTCGATCAATCTGTACGCCCGTTGAACTTGCTCGTCCGTCGGAGAATCTACGCCTTCCAGCGGGTATTCCCGACCGAGTTCTTTCCATTTATAAATGCCCATTTGATGGTAAGGAAGAATTTCGAATTTCTCGACGCCGTTCAACGTTCCGATAAACTTCCCAAGATCTCGCAGGTTATTTTCATCGTCATGAATGCCGGGTACGAACACATGGCGAATCCACATCTTTTTGCCGTGATCGGACAACCATTTTGCGGTACGCAGCGTTTGTTCGTTGCTGACGCCTGTCAGCACTTTATGTTTGTCGTTATCGATATGCTTAATATCCAGCAGAACAAGATCGGTTACATCCATCAGATATTGCAGTTTGTCCGCATTATTGAAGCCGTTGCTGTCGAGCGTCGTATGCAGTCCCCAACGTGCTTTCACTTCGCGGAATACTTCGGCTACGAACGCGGCTTGCAGCGTCGGTTCGCCGCCCGAGATCGTTAATCCGCCGCCGGAAGAACGATAGTAATTGAGGTAAGGCTGTATTTCGGATAATACTTCTTCAACGGTCACTTCTTTGCCGCCGTCAAAATTCCACGTATCGGGATTATGGCAGTATTGGCATTTCATCAAGCATCCTTGCATAAATAGCACGAAGCGAATTCCCGGGCCGTCTACCGTCCCGAATGTTTCCAGTGAGTGCATGCGTCCTTTGTGACTCATTCGTCGTCACCCTTTCAATAATAACGGCGCTCACATCCCGCGAGCGCCGTATAGTTGATGTTGAATGAACAGGTAGCCAGCCCGAAGTCAACGCTTCGGCTTGCTTACTTACATATTCGAGTGGAACGTGCGGTTGATAACGTCCATTTGTTGTTCGCGAGTCAGCTTGATGAAGTTAACGGCATAACCCGATACGCGAATCGTCAATTGCGGGTAGTTTTCCGGGTGTTCCATCGCGTCCATCAATTGTTCGCGGTCGAACACGTTGACGTTCAAGTGGTGAGCGTTGCTGCCGAAGTATCCGTCCAACATCGCGACCAGATTCGATTTGCGCGTTTCTTCTTCTTTGCCCAGTGCTTTAGGCACGATCGAGAAGGTATTCGAAATGCCGTCAAGACTTTCTTCATAAGGCAGTTTGGCAACGGAGCTCAAGGAAGCCAATGCGCCTTTTTTATCGCGTCCGTGCATCGGATTGGCGCCCGGCGCGAATGGTTCACCGGCTTTGCGTCCGTCCGGCGTCGTGCCTGTTTTCTTACCGTATACCACGTTCGAAGTGATCGTCAGCACGGATTGGGTAGGCATCGAATCCCGGTAGGTTTTGTGTTTGCGAATCATGCCCATGAATTTCTCGACCAATTGCACGGCGATTTGGTCAACACGGTCGTCGTTGTTGCCGTAGCAAGGGTATTCGCCTTCGATTTCAAAGTCGATCGCGATGCCTTGTTCGTTACGGATCGGTTTAACTTTTGCGTATTTGATCGCGCTCAGGGAGTCGGCCGCTACGGACAGACCCGCGATGCCGCAAGCCATCGTACGCAGGATGTCACGGTCATGCAATGCCATTTCGATACGTTCGTAGCTGTATTTATCGTGCATATAGTGAATGATGTTCAGGGCGTTCAAGTATACTTCGGACAGCCATTCCATCATAGGTACGTAGCGTTTCATGACTTCGTCGTATTGTAGGTACTCGGAAGTAATGGCCGGGAATTCCGGTCCGACTTGTTCGCCGGATTTTTCGTCTTTACCGCCATTGATTGCGTACAGCAATGTTTTTGCCAGGTTGGCACGAGCACCGAAGAATTGCATTTGTTTACCGATGCGCATTGCGGATACGCAGCATGCAATACCGTAATCATCGCCGTAGATCGGGCGCATCAGATCGTCGTTTTCGTACTGGATCGAGCTTGTTTCGATCGAAACCTTCGCGCAGTATTTTTTGAACGCATCCGGCATTTGTTCCGACCACAGCACGGTCAAGTTCGGTTCCGGTGCAGGTCCCAGATTGTACAGGGTATGCAGGAAGCGGAAGCTGCTCTTCGTTACGCGAGTTGTTCCGTCTACAGCCATGCCGCCGATCGATTCGGTTACCCAAGTCGGGTCGCCGCTGAACAGTTCGTTGTAGTCAGGCGTACGCAGGAATTTCACGATACGCAGTTTCATAACGAAATGGTCAACCAGTTCTTGAGCCGTTTCTTCGGTCAAAGTGCCTTCGGCCAGATCGCGCTGCACGTAGATGTCCAGGAAGGAAGATACGCGTCCCAGCGACATTGCCGCGCCGTTTTGTTCTTTGACTGCTGCCAAGTAACCGAAGTACACCCATTGGAAAGCTTCTTTAGCATTGGTTGCCGGTTTGGAAATGTCCATGCCGTGCAGTTTAGCCATTTGTTTCAGCTCGCCCAGCGCGCGGTATTGTTCGGAGATTTCTTCGCGCAGGCGAATCGTGTTTTCGTCCATGCCGTCTCCGACCGTTTCGTTGTGTTCTTGTTGTTTTTGTTTCATCAGGAAATCTACGCCGTAAAGAGCTACGCGACGATAGTCGCCGATGATGCGGCCGCGGCCGTAAGCATCCGGCAGGCCTGTTACGATACCCGATTTGCGGGCAGCGCGGATTTCCGGCGTATAAGCATCGAATACGCCTTGGTTATGCGTTTTGCGAATATTGGTGAACGTATCGACGATCGATTGCGGAACTTCGAAGCCGTAAGCTTTGCAAGCATCGATAACCATCCGGATCCCGCCGTAAGGCTGAATCGCGCGTTTGAAAGGTTCATCTGTTTGTACGCCTACGATTTGTTCTTTTTCTTTATCCAAGTAACCCGCGCCGTGCGAAGTGATCGATCCCGGAGTGTTGACGTCTACGTCCCACACGCCGCCTCTTTCTCTTTCTTCTTTCGACAATTGGGAAACGATTTTCCAGAGATCATTCGTGTTTTGCGTAGGACCCGCCAAAAATTCTTCGTTGCCTGTGTAAGGAGCGATGTTCTCGTCGATGAAGTTTTTCGTATCGACGTGGTTTGTCCATTTACCTGCTTTAAAATTTCTCCATGCTTCCGAATTTGCGCCTGTGATTTCTTTTTCGATAACCGACATGTGATTACCTCCATTTATATGTTTAGCTGAGATCACGGCCTGGAGAGGCTTTCCGCGTCTCGCTTCAGATCCCTAGCTGCTGACGATCTCATCAACAAGGTGAAAAATATCACATTCATCGACAGACTTTAAGGCTTACTTTCTTCTCTCGATGTCTTGGGGACCTTTCATGCCTTTATTATGCCCTTCTTCGCTGCAAGATGATGTGATTTTTATCACAAGTTTTCACTTTTTTATGATTTTTATCACTTTTAAGCCCGCTTTCTGAATAACACATCATTTCGTGACTGTTTTTCAATCTTTCATGCCAACTGACTTTCTTCCTTCTATTAGATATGGAACAAAAAAGGCGGCGCTTCTCACCGAGGTGAGTGCGCCGCATCATGAATACGAGAGCGTTGTTGCTTAAAGGGCGTCGGAAGCCCGAGCGGATCGGATTAAACTTCGTACGTTTTCAGAGCTGCCTGTCAATGGATTATTCTTCGAATCTGCCGTAGAACGCGTCGCGGTATACGTCGGCCAGTTCGGTAACCAGAGGCAGTTTAGGGTTGGCCGTCGTGCATTGGTCTTCGAACGCGCGGTCAGCCAGGTAGTCTACGCGCGATTCAAACTGTTTCGCATCGAAGCCCAGTTCTTGGAACGTAGCCGGGATACCCAGTTTTTCGTTCAGCTCGCGGATGGCTTTGATCAAGCTCTTCACGCCTTCTTCCGTCGTTCTTGCCGGCAGTCCCAAAATGCGGGCAATTTCGGCGTAACGTTCGTCAGCGATAAAGTGCGAATATTTCGGGAACGAAGCGAACTTCGACGGTTTTTTCGCATTGTAACGGATGACGTGAGGCATCAGGATCGCATTCGTACGGCCGTGGGCCGTGTGGTACTCGCCGCCCCATTTGTGCGCCAAGCTGTGGTTGATGCCGAGGAAAGCATTCGCGAAAGCCATGCCGGCAAGCGTCGAAGCATTGTGCATTTTTTCACGGGCTACTTTATCCGCAGTCAGTGCCGATTTTTCCAGGTTGGCGAATACGAGTTGGATCGCTTTGATTGCCAAGCCGTCGCTGTAGTCGCTTGCCATTACCGATACATAGGCTTCGATTGCGTGAGTCAGCACGTCCATGCCTGTATCAGCAACCGCGACTTTAGGCAGCGAGTATACGAATACGGGATCGACGATCGCCACGTCCGGAGTCAGCTCATAGTCGGCCAGCGGATATTTGGTGTTGCCTTTTTCCTTATCCGTGATGACCGCGAACGAAGTGACTTCCGAGCCTGTACCCGAAGTCGTAGGGATCGCGACGAATTTCGCTTTTCTGCCCAGACGAGGGTATTTGTAAATCCGTTTGCGGATATCCATGAATTTTTGTTTCAGGTTGTCGAACTCGGTATCCGGATATTCGTAGAACAACCACATGCCTTTCGCGGCATCCATCGGCGAACCGCCGCCCAGAGCGATAATGCAGTCCGGTTGGAAACGTTCCATCATGGCACGTCCGCGCTCGACCGTCGTGGTCGACGGATCAGGTTCGACTTCCGAGAAGACTTCGATCGCAACCGGAGTTTGGCGTTGACGCAGATAGTGTTGAACGCGTTCCACGTAGCCGAGCTGTACCATCATCGGATCCGTTACGATTGCGACACGCGTGATGTCCGGCATTTTAGCCAGATATTGGGTTGCGTTCTTTTCGAAATAGATTTTATCCGGTACTTTGAACCATTGCATATTCACGGTACGACGCGCCACCCTTTTCACGTTAATCAGGTTCACTGCGGTTACGTTCGACGATGTCGAGTTGCGGCCGTAAGATCCGCAGCCCAGCGTCAGCGATGGCAGGTTCGTGTTGTAGATGTCGCCGATCGCGCCGTGCGTCGAAGGCGAGTTGACGATAATCCGGCCGGTTTGCAGGCGGTTCGCGAAGCGTTGAATCACCTCATCGTCGTTCGAGTGGATCGCCGACGAGTGACCCATGCCGCCGAACTCGACGACTTCTGCGGCGCGAGCGATACCTTCATCGGCCGTTTTTACTTTGTAGCAAGCCAGAACCGGGCTCAGCTTTTCAGCCGACAGCGGATACTTCGTGCCTACGCCTTCGATCTCGGCAACCAGGATTTTCGTTGTTGCCGGAACTGTGATGCCTGCCATTTCGGCGATCTTCACAGCCGATTGGCCGACAATCGCCGGGTTGACCGCGCATTTTTCCACGTTCATGGCGCTTGGCGTCAGCTTGGAGATTTCATCTTTATTTAGGAAGTAGCAGCCGTTTGCAATCATTTTCTTTTTAACTCGATCAAAAATCGGTTCTTCGATGATCACCGCTTGTTCGGATGCGCAGATCATGCCGTTATCGAACGATTTCGAAAGGATAAGATCGGTTACGGCTTGGTCGATATCCGCTGTTTTTTCGATAAAGGCCGGAACGTTACCGGGACCTACGCCGAGAGCAGGTTTGCCGCAGCTGTAAGCCGCGCGGACCATTGCGCCGCCGCCGGTTGCCAGAATCAGCGCTACGTCGTTGTGATTCATCAGAATGTTCGTTTTGTCCATCGAAGGCTTGTCGATCCATTGGATACAACCTTCAGGCGCGCCTGCTTTGACCGCTGCTTCATGCAGGATGCGAGCGGCTTCCGAACTGCAGTATTGCGCAGACGGGTGGAATCCGAATATAATGGGGTTACGTGTCTTAATCGAAATCAGCGCTTTGAACATGGTTGTGGAAGTCGGGTTGGTTACAGGAGTGATCCCCATCACGATGCCTACCGGTTCCGCAATCTTCTGGAAGCTGTCATACTCATTGTCCTCAATGACGCCTACCGTTTTATCATTCTTGATGCTGTGATAGATGTATTCCGTTGCGAAGAGATTTTTTGTGATCTTGTCTTCGTACACGCCGCGTTTCGTTTCTTCAATCGCGATCTTGGCGAGATACATGTGCTTGTCCAGGCCGGCCAGGGCCATCGCTTGCACGACGGTATCGATTTGTTGTTGGTCCATTTGCATGAACGCTTCCTGTGCTTTTTTCGCGTTATCAATCAGTTTTTGAATGTCCTGTTCAGCGGTTGGTTCAACAGTACGGGCGGCTTCATTCTTCACTGCCATTTCCCTCATCCTCCTCAAGATGTTTGCGTTGTTTTCTCTACGTCACAAATCATAGCACACGCATTTTGGTTTTGGAAGTGAAAAATTTCACAAAATAATTTCGATACGTTTTCCTTGATGTTTCCCGAAGCGCTTATCGCATTTCCTTTCATTAATGCCCTCGACTCGTCTTTTCGAAAAAAAGTTTAACCCTTTCTCTTTTTTTGTATTTACCTCCGTTTGAAGAGATTTTAAATCGGTCATTTTCCCAAAAAATGAACATATAAAAATTTATACAAAAATTTGCGTAATAAGAATTGACAAAATCACGGCTATCCCTCATGATAAAGATATAAAGTGAAAAAAGTCACAATGTTTGATATTTCGCCACTCTTTTTTCGCTCCGGCAACTCCAAAAACTTGAAATTTTCAGTTATAATTAATTTAAAATTTGATTAACGAAAACGTGTCAGTCGATGCTTTGCCGACAATTCGAAGTGTGCGCTTGCGCAAAGGAGATGTTAATGATGACCCTGTATCACCATGCCACCGATCATCGAGGCAACACCGGATGTTTTTCCGATCAAAATATGAAGCGTCTGGAAGTCGTTATGAAGGAACGCCATATCCCGGAAGGCTCGCATTTGTTCTGGGAGGGAGACCTCGCCGATAAGCTTTATTACATCAAAAGAGGCCGTGTCAAGCTGACCAAGTCGACCGATGAAGGCAAGGAACTCATCCTTTACATGTACCAAACCGACGACATGGTCGGGCAAGCGGACCCGTTCTTCAGCAGCAAGCATAGTTTTACGGCCGAAGTTATCGAGGATACGGAAGTCGGCGTTATCGAACATAAAGACCTGGAAGTTCTGATCTGCCAGCACTGTGACTTTGCGATCGACTTCATGAAGTGGATGGGCATCCACCACCGTTTGACGCAAACCAAATTCCGAGATCTGATGATGTACGGCAAGCCGGGCGCGCTCTGCTCGACGCTGATTCGCCTGGGCAACACCTATGGCGAAAAGCACGGCGAAGGAACGCTGATCAACAAAAAAATCACGCATACGGACCTGTCGAACATGATCGGAGCTACGCGCGAGAGCGTGAACCGGATGCTTAGCGACCTGCGTAAAAAAGGCGCTGTCGAGTATGAGAACGGCATGATCGTTATTACAGACCTTGCCATGCTTCAGGAAGTCTGCCATTGCGAACTTTGTCCAAACGAAATATGCCGGATCTAAGCGATCCGGCTTTTTTGTGCGTTTTTGTTCCGATTAAGGCGCATCTCAAAATCTCTCCAGCGTCAACTCCACGTAATCTCCCGGCTGTAGCGGCATATCAAAGCCCCGATCAGGATTGAGTTCTTTCCCGTTCACTTTGAGCACCCATCTCTCCCGCGGCTTGGTCATATACCCTTCTTGCGTATCCGGATTGGCTTTAACCAGTCGAATATTGCGATCATTCTCGGACATGGTCACGAGTCCGCTAGCTTTCAGCACGTCGCGAACCAACGTGCCTTCCGCATACGGATGCGCATAAGAACCGCCCAATGACGGGTTCAACTCTCCCCCGCTGATCAATAAGGTGTTAACCGGTGCCCCGTCGTTGCCCGGCGCTTCGATATAGAGCAGAATTTCGTCACCGGCTTGGACGCGTGCGCTGAAATCGTCCCCGGGAATCTCCTTGCCGTTCTGCTTGACCGACCATACCAATTCGGAATGAAGCTCTGTGTCATCGACCGAAGCAATGCGCCCTTCGTTATCGAATCGGATAATGCCGCTTCGTTCCAGGGCATCGCGGATTGTGTCTTCGGCTCGGTAAGAACTGATCAGCGAGCGATTCTCATTGGGCATATAAATGCCTCCGTCAACGACCAGTCTGAAGTTTTCACCGCTGCTTGCTTCCGCTTCAGCCGTTGTATCCGCTGAAGGCTGTCGAAGCAAAACGGCTGTCGCGGCTACCGCTGTAACAAGCAGGACGGCAAGCACGAACAGCAGGACACGTTGATCGGGCAGCTTGATTTTTGTCCGCATGGGTCCCCGTTCCCTTCCTCCCGAAGTGTAACCGATTTCCTCGGTTTATCTCCTTTATTGTAACAAAAGCAGTAGGCGTTTCTCAAATGCATACGTCACGAAATAAAAAAAGAACCCCTTCGTCTCCAAAGAGGTTCTCCGCGTGCCCCGGATCAATCGACCCAAGATTCCGCCCACATCTGAATTTGCTGCATAACCGGCTGAAGGGCCCGGCCTTTTTCCGTCAATTCGTATTCGATCCGCACGGGAGTTTCCGGATACACATGACGCACCAGAATACCTTCGCCTTCCAGATCCTTCATCCGTTCGGACAACATTTTGTCGCTCATCATCGGAATTTGGTTGGAAATGTCCTTGAACCGCTTCGGCCCGCTCATCAATGTCTGAATAATCAGACCGTTCCAACGCTTGCCCAAAAACGAAAAAGCCGTCTCGAATCTTGGACAAAGCTGCATTGACACTTCATGTTTTTGCTCTATCATAGATGATCACCTCTTAGAAGATTCCCTCTGAAGAGAAACTTACGATTTGTTAGTTTATTTCATATTAACACATTTCCAAGAAAAAGAAAATGCCTTCACGAATTATTTTTTACCGCTAAAAAATCTTTAAGTGCCGTCAGATCACGGTCAATCACTTCTTCGAGCGACCGATTGTAAATGACGGCAGCCGGATGGTACAGCGGAAAAATCGAATAGGAACGTTCACCGAAAACGTAGCCGGAAATAGGATCATTCATATCTTCGAGCCGCAGCACGGGACCCTCGATCACTTTGCCGTGAAGCGAGGAAATCGTTTCATGACTGCCGATCAGACGATGCAAACCAATATTCCCCATCGGCACAATAACCTGCGGCTGAACATGCTCGATCTCAAAATCCAGGATCGGTGCATGAGCCAATACTTCGTTTTTGGTCGGCGTACGATTGGAACGACTGATCCGCGGAAGGGTTCCGGCGGGTGCTCCTGCCACAACCTTGTCTTTAAAAGGGCGACTGCGTACCGCACTGGAAATATAGATATCTTGGCGCGTTAGCCCAAGCTTTTCCAGATACTGTTCCAACACCTTCCCTGCCTGTCCCGTAAAGGGGCGGCCTTCCACGATTTCCGTGGCGCCGGGCGCTTCCCCAACAAACATGATCTTTGCCGGAATGGCCCCTTGACCGAGCAAAAATCCTTCAAGGTCATAGCCTTCGGATCTTCGCAAGCAAGCCTTTACGATTTCTTCCGTTACGGGCGCGCTGCCAAATTCCACGTTCATAGCCATCCCCCTTTCTTCACTTGCCTCTTGATTATTTACCGGTATTGTTCCTATTTTACCCCAAATCGGATATTGCGCCAACCTCGACAAAGCCCTTCTTCATAATTTTGTTAACGCTTTCTTCATTATAAACAGAAAAGCCGTCCTTCCGCGTTAAGCGAAAGGACGGCCGTGCAGCAGCTGCTGCACGCCTTCGATATTCATGTTTCCCTAAAGTCGGAATTCGTTTTTTTAACGTCGGCAGAGATGTTTTAAACGAGTTCCGGAGCGTGCAATGGACGTACCGGCTGAGAATGCCCATACACCGGTTTGGCCGCAGTCGTCGGGTAAGCCCAACGAATCGAATTGGAAATTACGCGGATGATATCCTTGTTGTAATACGTCGGGTACGTTTCGTGTCCCGGGCGGAAGTAGAAAATCTTGCCGGAACCGCGGCGGAACGTGCAGCCGCTGCGGAAGACTTCGCCGCCGGAGAAATTGCTGATAAAGACGATCTCGTCCGGAGTCGGAATATCGAAGAACTCGCCGTACATTTCTTCATGTTCCAGGATGATGTTTTCACCGATACCCTCTGCGATCGGATGGGAAGGATTAACCGCCCACAAAATCTCTTGTTCGCCGGCTTCGCGCCATTTCAGATCGCAGCCCGTTCCCATCAGTTTTTTGAAAGGTTTGGAAAAATGGCCGGAGTGCAATACGATCAGGCCCATGCCTTCACGCACGCGCTGCGCAACGGCTTCCGCGATTGAGTCGTCGACCAGTTCATGCGCCATATGGCCCCACCAGATCATGACGTCCGTCGAGTCCAAGACTTCTCTTGTCAGGCCGTGATCGTCCTCTTCCAGCGTGCAAGTGCGAATGGCGAACCCTTCCGGCGTCAGGGCGCGCTCCAGTTGTTTATGAATACCGTCCGGATATACGGCTTTGACTTCTTCATCTCTGCGTTCGTGTACGAATTCGTTCCAGATGGTTACATTGATCATCGTCGGTATCCCCTTAATTATGACTGTAGTTTAAATGTCTGATTCTATCTCATTAAACCCACCACATCTCTCCTGCCGGCTCTTCGATAAGGACCTGTTGGAGATTGCGTACGGCTTTGCCAAATCCTTCATCGACGGACATCAGCCCGTCTTCGTGCTCAATACTAACAACGTAATCGTAATTTTGCAAACGCAGTTCGCTAATCATGTCGGACCATACTTTCAGGTCGTGACCGTAGCCGACGCTGCGGAAATTCCAAGCCCGGTCCTGCATCAACGTGTACGATTGCATATCGGTCAAACCGTGCATATTCACATTATTTTGGTCGATCGTGATGTCTTTGGCGTGGAAGTGATGGATGGCTCCGGCGCGTCCGAGAATACGGATCGCTTGGACCGGATCGATGCCTTGCCACCACATATGGCTCGGGTCGAGGTTGGCGCCGACCGCTTCGCAGGTCTCTTCGCGCAGCCGCAGCATCGTGGCCGGCGAATGTACCGAGAAACCGCCGTGCAGTTCAAGTCCGATTTTGACTCCGTGATCCTGCGCGAATTTGCCGGCTTCTTTCCAATAAGGAATAACCTTGTTTTCCCACTGCCATTTCAGGATGTCCTGATAATCGTTCGGCCAAGGCGCGACCGGCCAGTTCGGATACTTCGCATCCTCATGGTCGCCGGGGCAGCCCGAGAAGGTATTGACGACCTGTACATCCAGACGCTGAGCCAATTCGACGCTTTGCATGAAGGCATCGTGATCGGCTTTGGCAAGCGCTTTTTGCGGGTGGATCGGATTGCCGTGACAGCTGAGTGCGCTGATCGTCAATCCGCGCGATTCTACCGCTTTTTTGAAAGCGTCCAGCTTCGACTTGTCGGCGAGCAGTTCTTCCGGGTTGCAATGCACGTTGCCCGGATGCCCTCCCGTAGGAATCTCTACGGCTTTAAGTCCTTTTTCAGCGATGTAATCGAGCGACTCTTCGAATCCGCGTCCGTTGAACATTACCATGAATACTCCAAGCTTCACAACCGAACCTCCTTAGTTATTATATCCGTATTTTGAGGTGAATCTGAATAGGAAAGAGGTGCGAAAAAGCCCCTTTTTCCGACATTCGATCGACCAGCGAAATGTACCAGTAATGATGTGGGGGCGTGAAGTTCCTATGCGGGTTGGAAGCGGGATGCTGCGGAAGAAAGTTCGTTACGGTCGCTTGTTGCCCCGGGAAAATCGGAATGAATTTGATATGGAAATTTTCCCGGGGCAAAGGCGAACACTAGCGTTCCTTCACTGAACTTTCTTCCTCCGCCCGGCTTCGCAAAGGCAAAGGAACTTCACTTTTGGAAAAGTGAAAAGATGAGGGCTAAGTGAGCGAGATCGTAACTCGCTCACTGGCGCCTTTTTCGTACTTAAAAGTCAAGCGGGAGCCAGGCACCCGCTTTTTTAAAGCCTTGCACTTATGGAACGCAGAAAGCGTTTGAACAGATCACTTTTCGGCAGAACTTTCGGGTGCAGCTGGAAAGATTCTGCCGGCGTTCTTCAGCGAATAAGGAATCTTAGTTGAAGTATACGGCTTTGCCGGTTTTGGCGGACTCGTAGAGGGCTTCAAGAATTTGAGTAACCACGAGAGCCTGTTCCGGTTTGACGACCGGGTCTTTGTCTTCGAGGATCGCTTCGAGCCATTGGCGGGCTTCGCGATCTTCGGCGTTTTCCGAGCCGCCGTCGTAGAAGGCTACGCCGCCGGAGCCGAAGTCGACTTTGGTTTCGACGAGGCGGCTGCGGTTTTCGCCGTTGATGTGCAGGCCGTCAGCCATGTCCGCTCCGCCTTCGGTGCCGCAGAGCAGGGTTTGGGCTTCGCCGAATTTGCGCACGTTCAGCGCCCAACTGGATTCGAGCACGATCGTCGCGCCGTTTTCCATTTTGATGAAACCGAACGCAGAGTCTTCGACTTTGAACTGTTCCGGGTCCCAAGGGCCGAACGCGTTTGCTGCGTTTTCGCGGCTGCCGAGTTTGTGGAAAGTCGAGCCCATGACGCTTTGCGGCTTGTAGTTGTCCATTAGCCACAGAGTCAGGTCAAGCGCATGCGTGCCGATATCGATCAGCGGGCCTCCGCCTTGTTTTTCTTCGTCGAGGAACACGCCCCACGTCGGAACGGCGCGGCGGCGCAGCGCGATCGCTTTACCGAAGTAGATATCGCCGAGCTCTCCTTTTTCGCACATGTCTTTCAAGTGCAGGCTGTCGTCGCGGAAACGGTTTTGGTAAGCGATCGACAGTTTTTTGCCGGTACGCTCCGCCGCTTCGATCATGCTGCGCGCTTCTTCCGTCGTTTTTGCCATCGGCTTTTCGCACAGGACATGCTTGCCGGCTTCCAGCGCCGCGATCGTGATTTCCGCGTGGGAATCGTTCGGCGTGCAGACGTGAACGACTTCGATGCTTGCATCTTTCAGCAGCTCCGTGTAATCGGTATAGACTTTTGCGCCTTCTGCGCCGTATTTGTCGGCAGCTTCTTGGGCACGGGATTCGACAAGGTCGCAGAAAGCGACGAGTACGGCTTTGTCTTGTCTGGACAGAGCCGGAAGGTGCTTGCCGTTAGCAATACCTCCGCAACCGATTACGGCGACGTTAAGCGTTTTAGACATTCAATTTTGCTCCTTCTGCTGCGTATTTTTTGACCCATTCCATGCTTGTAGCGATACTTTCGAGCGGCTGGCCGCCTGCACAGTAGTCCTGTTCGACGACGATCCACTGTACTCCTGCTTCGATTGCGGCATCCGCGATCGCGGCAAGATTGACTTCGCCTACGCCCAGTTCGGCTGTAATGGCTTTTCCGTCGGCATCGCGCGTCATGTCCTTCAAGTGGATGATCGGCAGACGTCCTTTGTAACGATTAATGTATTCGACCGGATCGTAACCGCCGTAGTGTACCCAACAAGTATCCATTTCGACTTGCAGGTCTTCTGCCGGAATGGCATCGTACATCGCGTCGAAGACCGGCTTGCCGTCGATTTCTTCCGTCATTTCGAAATCATGGTTATGGTAAGCCAGCACGGCACCCTGTTTGCGGGTACGCTCGCCGAGGTCTTTCAGATTGGCGAAGACTTTGTCCCACTGGCGATCTTCTTCTACCAGGTAAGGGACGATCAGCGTATTGTTGCCGATTTGTTTGTTGTAGGCGATTTCCGCATCGAGATGTTCCAGCAGCTGCGCGTACGCCGTATGCGTACCCAGCGCCGTGAGTCCGAGCTCGTCGAGAATCGACTTCACTTCTTCTGCGCCGCGGCCGAAGAACGTATGGAATTCCACGCCTTTGTAACCCAGAGCGGCTACCTTCTCAAGCGTTCCGCGGAAGTCTTGTTCCATTTCTTCGCGTACGGTGTACAATTGCAATCCTACTTGCGTCATTGTGCGTTCCACCTTTTCATCAAATTATAATTTGAGCGAATCATGTCTTGCGGCAGGAACTTTGTACGAGCTGTCGAGCGTGATATGACGGCTCTCCGCGGACGAGTGCATAAAAGCATGCATCGCTTCCAGCACGTGATAAGCCAGCTCGCCGCTTGCCCGATGACGGCGGTTTTCCCGAATGCTTTTGACCATGTCTTCGACGCCTAAGCCCCGCTCGTTGCGGGCGCTCTCGAACACGGGCGGAAGAACTTCCCAATTTTCCGATCCGGCGCGGCGCAATCTGACATCCCCGCCGAAGAAATTCGGATCGGGCAGCGATAACGTCCCTGCCGTTCCGTAGATTTCCATCCGTGGCAATTCGGTTGCTCCCCGCACGTCGAAACTCATAATCATCGTCACGATCGGTCCGCCCGCGAAATCCAGCGTCCCTGCCAGATGGGTCGGGGTCTGAACCGCGATCGGCGTTCCGGCTTTCGGCCCCGAGCCGATCACGCGATCGGGAATTTGGATGCCGGTCGACGAGCTGATCCGCTGAATCGGTCCCAGCAGATTGACCAGTGCCGACAAGTAGTAAGGTCCCATATCGAACATCGGACCTCCGCCATAGGCATAAAAGAACTCGGGGTCCGTATGCCAACCTTCCGGACCGCCGCCAAGCATAAAGGCCGTTCCTGCAACCGGGCGGCCGATCAACCCTTCCTCGATCGCGCGGCGGGCCGTGCTGACCCCTGCGCCCAAGAAGGTATCCGGCGCGCAACCTACAGTGAGGTTCCGCTTGGTGGCCTCGTCGAGAATCAGACGGGCATCCTCCAACGAGACGGCGAGCGGCTTTTCCCCATAAACATGCTTGCCCGCCTCGATGGCAGCCAGATGTACGGAAGCGTGACTGGCAGGAATCGTCAGGTTGATAATCAACTGTATCGATTCGATCGCCATCAACTCTTCCACTGTGCAAGCGGTTGCAATGCCGAATTCGGCAGCCCGTTCTTCCGCCTTTTCAAGTACCCGGTCGGCGAGCGCAACCACTTCGATCCATTCGCTCGCGGCTAGATTTTGTAAGTATATCGCACTGATGTTGCCGCAGCCGACAATTCCGGTCTTCATGCGTGTCAAGAGAACACCACTCCTTCGTGTCGATTACCAAGCTGCTCGATCGCCGAAATATTCTCGGTTTCTTTTGTTCGTGGTTGGTTCGCTTTCATGGTATTGCATATCGATTTGTATTAAAATGAAGAATATAATCGAAACATGAACAATCTGGTCATTATTTTATTTTCTTTTTCAAGGAGTAGCTGATATGCAGACGACTGACCTCCCTTGCCAAGTATTTACCGCAGGATTTTCCTTCCACCGTACTCCTTTTCACGTTCACCGAACGGAAGGCCTTGGCAGTTATCTGCTTCGCCTTCAGACGGACGGCACTTCTGAAGCTCTCGTCGATGGAAAAATGCAACGGATTGAAGCCGGAGACCTGCTGCTCTATGGGCCGGACGAGACGTATGAACTTAAAATTTTCCCTCCTTCGCCTGCGGATAACCGCGAGCGGCCGATGGAAAGCGGGGACTACCACATCTTTTTCGGCGGCGAATGGATCGACCGTTGGTGGAACGAGCGCAAGCGGCCGACCAAGATCAACATTCCGCTCAGCGAAGGCCTGCTGGGTTTGTTCCGGCAGATCGTGATCGAGCAGCGCCGCATTTCTAATCCGGATCCGCGCATCTCCGATTATTACTTGCGCATTTTATGCCTGGAGACGGATCGATTGCTGAATGAACAGCCGATCTCGTCGGGCAAGACCTTTCTGGCTTATCGCATCAAACAGTATATCGAAGAGAACGCCTCCTCCCTGTTCAAGCTAGAAGACGTCTCGGCTTACGTGGATATAAGCGTTTCCCGCTGCGTTCATCTGTTCAAGGATACGTTCGGGATCAGCATTATGCAGTATGCCCTCGAAGTGCGACTCGATATGGCAAAAGAACGAATCGTGTTCAGTCCGATGCCGCTCGAACAGGTCGCCGAGACATCGGGGTTTGCCAACTATACGTATTTCCACCGGGTATTCCGCAGCAAATTCGGCATGTCGCCGAAAGAGTTCCGGCATACGCGCCAGGAGAAAATGTAGAAGGACGATTCAACTGCCTTTTCCTCGATACGACGCCAAAAAATCCCGCTCGAACGCTTCAGGGCGCTTGAACGGGATTTTCGTTTTCGTAAGCGAAACGCCTCGTAACTCTTCGACGGGCATTCGTCTATTTTCTGCCGACCGGCCCGGGATATGTCCTAGCCGTTCGATTCACGCTTCTTTTTCTTGATTTGTTCGATCTCCTCGGCCACGACCATGCCCAAATCCTCGTTGCCGAACATCGTCAGGACGCCGAGCAGCGTATCGTTGGTGATATCGCCGGCTTCCTCCTTCGAAACGGTCAGCTCCAGCCCGCGAGCCAAGCGTTCGTTCGCCTGCTGCTCCGGATAGGCTCTGGAATAGAGTTCTACCGGATCAAGGTCATTGTTGATGCACCACTGCGCATAGACGAGAATCATCATGTCTTCCTCTTGGCGGTAGACCTGAACGATTTTCTCCTGCGTTTCCTTTTCCAGCTCTCGTCGTCCTTCCGTGCTCTCGTAACGCTCGTAGTCGACATCCCGATTGTCATCGTAATCGCTCATCGTTCATCCAGCCTCCTTTCATTAAACTCGACATGCCCTAGTAGCTTAACCAACCTTACATTTAACTTGGTCAAGCTCCCAGGCAAGAACCATGCAGCAGTTTTCTTTTCGAGTATACGCGCCCGGTATCCGATTGGCAAAGGATCAACGGCAGCGCGCCAGCCTTTGATTCGCTAACCTCCGGAACGTTTATCTAGGCTTGTAGGCGTAAAGAAGCGTCAACACTTGCGTAAGCTTCAAAAACGTTTATAATTTAAAGTATAACTTCTAATTAATTGCGCATCAAACAATTGATTCAAATAAAAATCACGGAGGGATCTACATGGCCGATTATCCATCTTCTATGGTCCAAAAAGCAACGTTCGCGGGAGGCTGCTTCTGGTGCATGGTCACCCCGTTCGAAGATTTGCCGGGCATCGTGAAAGTCGTCTCCGGCTATACCGGCGGACACACGGAAAACCCGACTTATAAAGAAGTATGTTCGGAAACTACGGGACACGTCGAAGCGGTTCAAATCACGTACAACCCTGAACTTTTCCCTTACGAAAAACTGCTGGAACTGTTCTGGCAGCAAATCGACCCTACCGATGCAGGCGGACAATTCCATGATCGGGGTTCTTCTTACGGCACGGCGATCTTTTACCATACGGACGAGCAGCGCATCAAAGCCGAAGCTTCCAAGAAAGCGTTGGGCGAAAGCGGACGCTTCGACAAGCCGATCGTAACGCCGATCCGTCCGGCCGAAACGTTCTACGAAGCCGAAGAGTATCATCAGGATTACCACAAAAAAAACCCGGGCCACTATAAACGCTACAAAAAAGCCTCGGGCCGCGAAGCGTTTATCGAGGATCATTGGAAAACAACCGTTAACAAAGACGATCTCAAACAGCGTTTAAGCGAAATGCAGTATAACGTCACGCAAAAAAACGGCACCGAGCCCGCTTTCCATAACGAGTTCTGGGATCATCACGGCGAAGGCATCTACGTCGATATCGTGTCGGGCGAGCCGCTGTTCAGCTCCCGCGACAAATACGACTCCGGCTGCGGCTGGCCGAGCTTCACCCGTCCGATCCGAGATTATCACGTGAAGGAAAAAGTCGACCTGACCCACTTCATGATTCGCACCGAAGTGCGCAGCAAAGAAGCCGACTCCCATCTGGGCCACGTATTCGACGACGGTCCGGGTCCGGACGGTCTGCGCTATTGCATCAACTCCGCCGCGCTGCGGTTCGTACCGGCAGAAAAGCTCGAAGAAGAAGGCTACGGCGAATATCGCGCGTTGTTCGCCCAGTCTTAAACCTGCTTTATTCGGCAATAAATCGAGTTTGTCCTAACAAAAACGGATTCCGTCTGATGACGGAGTCCGTTTTTTTTCGGCCTATAAAAGAATCCTAAGCATGAATGCGCCGAATCAGGTGCACGAAGGTATCGACGGCTTTGCGAATACGCAGCTCGGTCGCCTGATCGGCGGGATCTCCGTTCTCGTCGAACTTGCGTTGATCGCTGCCGATCGAGATCCATTCCGGACAGTTCAGGCCGTGCAGGTTGCGGACGATCGCCTGCAAAGCGCCAAGGGAAGATACCCCCACCGATCCGCCTGCCGAGCTGGCGGACAGCACCGGCTTGCCTTCGAAATATTCGCTGTTCAGGAAGTCCAGCGCATTTTTCAGAACGCCGGAGATCGAAGAATGATATTCCGGCGTCGACAGAACGACAGCTTGTGCCGATTTGACGGCCTGCGACAACTTGAGCACTTCCTCGTGTCCGTAAGCTTCTCCCGGACCGTACAGAGGGAGTTGATGCTCGTACAAACTGAATACTTCGGTTTCGAATCCTTGCTCCTCCAGCAATTTGGCGATATAACGGATCAATACGGTGCTGCTGGCCTGCTCGCGGTTGCTGCCGGCGATCAATGTGACTTTCATCGTTAATCTTAATCTCCTTCCGTCTTTCGGTTTATCGGATTCGTCGCGGCCGCGCCTTGCAGGGCGGCAGTGTGCGATCATGTTTGTCATCATAACAGGAAATTTCAAATTTGAAAAACCGTTGTTTGCCGACTCGAAGGAATCAAATTTTGATCGCGAGGGTAATGGAAGCCAATGCTTTATTTGAAAGCGTTATCTTACAAGGGCTCGAGACAAGCGGCTGGCATTTATCGAACAGCCGAACGTTTCGATTTTGCCTGAAAGGATTTGAATACATGGCGACAAACGCGAATGACGCGGAAAACGGAGAATCGCATCAACGGAAAACGTCAGAATCGGCGATAGGCAAACGCCGCAGGCCGCCTTTGATTCGCTACGTGTCGGCCGCTTTGCTGGCGCGAGGAGCCGATGCCGGGGCGGCGGTCGGTTTCGTCATGCTGGCTTCCGCTTCGGGCGCGCCTGCCGCGCACGGAGCGTTGATGGCTGCCGCGTTGACCGCGCCGCATGTGTTCGGCTCGCTGCCTTCGCGCCTGCTCGATGCGGCCAAAGACGCCCGCATGATTTTGGCGGGTTCGGCCGTGCTGTACGGCTTGTGCATTTTGGCCGCGGCGCTAAGCTTCGGCCGAATGCCTTTGGCGATTGCGCTGCTGCTGGCCGCGGCGGCGGGATTTTGCGGTCCGCTGCTGACCGGCGGACTGAGCAGTTTGCTGGCACCGCTGATGCCGGGCCCCGAACGCAAGCAGCGCCGCGCCGAAAGCTGGGATGCGCTGACCTACGGCATCGGCGGCACGCTCGGTCCGGCAGCCGTCGCAGCCGCGGCTGCCGCTTTAAGCGCGGGATTCGCGCTGGCCGCTTTGAGCGCCGCGTCTTTTGCGGCAGCTCCGCTGATGATGGCTTTGCCCAAGCCCGCGCTGCCGGAGCGCGCCGAGCCTTCCGTTAGGTCGTCCGGCGCGGCGGACGGACAAAAGAAAAAGCAGCGCGGCGTGCTGCGCGCGTTGGCCTCGATCGGTCCGCTGCGCCGGGCTACGCTGCTGACGATGGCAGCCGCGCTGCCGGGCGGCGCCATCTCCGTGCTGGCGGTGTCTTTCGCCGAGCGGACCGCGCAAGCCGGCGGTTCGTCCGGCGGCTATCTGGTCACGGCGTTCGGCTTCGGCAATCTGGCCGGATCGCTGCTGCTCGTCTTGTTTCCGCTGCGCGGGAACCCGGAAAAGCAAATGCGCGGTTGGACCACGGCCGTCGCGGCAAGCTTTGTTTGCTGCGCGTTCATGCCTTCTTATGCTTGGCTGTTTGCGGCCCTGCTGCTGGCGGGGGCGGCCAACGCGCCGTTTTTCGCCGCGGCACTGGCGGTCCGCTCCGCCTTTTCGCCGGACGGGATACGCGCTCAGGCATTCGCCGCGATGGCCGGAATCAAAACGGCCGCCGGTTCGGCCGGTACCGCGGCGGCCGGCATGTTGATCGCGTTCGGCCCGTCTTCGCTGTTTTTGGCAGGCGGACTCCTCGTCTTTGCCGCTCTGCTCGCAACGGGCCGGGACGCTCTTTCGCGAACAAAGGCCGATGCTTAAGCCGTCGACCGGACGGGTAGTGAATAGCGTAAGCCGCGGCCGGGCAAAACGAATTCGGTTAACGTGCCCTTTTCGACGCGCCGCAAATCCGACAACCGTTAATGAATAGGAGGAATCGTCATGCCTTGGAACAAAAACGATTATCCGCAGTCCATGAAAAACCTGGACGAACGCGTCCGCAACAAAGCAGTCGAGATCGCCAACGCGCTGCTGCGCGACGGCTACGAAGAAGGACGCGCGATCGCGATTGCCACTTCGCAGGCCGAAGAATGGGACGAAAACCATCCCGAACACGGCAACGGCGACAAAAAAGACCGTTCGAGCGATAACGGCGGCAGCCGCGGCAAAAAACCAACATCGAAACCGTCCGGCAATCATGCGCTGCACGTTGTTTCGCACGAAGACGGTTGGGCCGTAAAAGAAGAAGGCAAAGACAAGCCGCTTTCGGTACACGATCGAAAAGAAGACGCCGTTCAATCCGCCCGAAAAGAAGCGGACGATCGCGATGTGCATGTCCACGTGCATACGCGGGACGGCAAAATCCAATCTTGAGTTTTCAAGAATTCCGATATGCAAAAAAACCGTTTCGGCTTTCTCCATCGCGGGAGAAAATCGGAACGGTTTTTTTCTAAAAACAAGCGGGGAAATTTGCGGCTCCGGGCCTTCCCCTGCGGCCCTATATGCTTACACTCGATTCAAACCTTTCACTTCCGGTGTTGCTTGCGGCACATGGCGCTTCGACGACGTGAACAGACGCATGATCGAAGTCAGACCTTGACGCAAAATTTGCGGTTCCACGGTCCATGTGATGACTTTGCCTCCGATGCAGACTGCGGCTACCGTATACAACGTCTCGGCCAGCGGCAGATACAGCAGTGACAATAGCAGTACCGACGCATCCATCAAAATGAATACCGTACCGATTTTGAGTCCCGTTTTTTCGTGCAGCCAGATGGCCGCGCAATCGTCTCCGCCCGTCGCTCCGCCTGAGCGAAGAACCAAGCCTCCGCCGATCCCGGTCAGTATGCCCGACAACAGTGCGGCAAGCCACAACTGCCCGTGCAGATCGAAGTTCAGCGTGGAGAAGTGCTCGATGCCGGCATAGAACGCGGTGAACGAGCCCGCGGCAAGCACGGCCGGTCCCATGTTCCTCCACCCTTTTTTCAGGGCGAATAACAGCATGAACGGAATATCGAGAATCAGAATCGTCAACGCGGGCGACAGCCCGAATGCGTATTCGCCGAGCAATGAAAGCCCCACAAATCCGCCTTCCGAAAGATGGTTTTGAAAATTAATGTGATAAAACGCGAATGCCATAACGAACGTGCCTGTTAAGATCGCGGCCGCCTGCGCGGACCGCTTCATCCTTTTCCCTTTTGCCTTCATACGATGATCTCCTCATTTTCGCAGTATTTGCCTAGTCGACAATGCGCTGCGAGCCAGAGGGGAAAACCGTAAGGCGTTCATCCTTCGCATGGATGTCCCTTCCCTTCGCAGTGTTTGTCAACAACGATGATCCGACAAACTTTCTACGAGGGACGCTAAGTATAGGAGAGATCGTAACGTTTCCAGATTGTCCTTTGGGGAATACTCCTTCGGGGACTCATGGTATCCTGATCCTTTCTGTGTTTGGATGTGAAGTCTGAGCATTATATACCCAGTGCTGTCACCTTTCTAAACTATTTTACCACAAAGCCATTCGGGAAGCGACAGAATGAACACGGTTTTTTGTAATTTTCATGTAAAAGAAGATGGTTTTCTTTGTAAAAAACTTCTATTTAGCTGCCCGAAGCAAACGATTTACCGTTTCCCGACGCAAGCCGATCAACTGCCCGATTTCCTCCTGTGTAAGCAGATCCGTCAGCGGTTGTCCGTAGGTATAGGTCTCCATCCAGCGCTGCAAAAGCTCCAACCGTTCGCCTGGCGTCCCCGCTGTCAAATGATCGATGCGCTGCTGCATAAACCGGACCTTTTCCTGAAGCAGCAAAGCAATCTCCAACGCTTTCTTCGGATCTTCCTCCAGGCTTCGATACCAATCGGAGGCAAGGATCGGCTCGACTTCGCTGCGTACAAGAGCTATTGCGGTGCCGTGCGTTTCTTTCGGACTGATCAGCGAGTGATGCGGCACGACCTCCCCTGCGTAAAAAACATTAAATAAAATAATATTCCCGTTTTCGTGGAGACGCGTGACTTTGAACAATCCGCTATGTACGCGATACAGATACTTCCCATCGTCCCCCTGACGGAACAATATTTCTCCTTTGTGCAAAATCATGCTTTTCCCCTCTTTCCTTCATGAATCCGGGCAACCCCGGTACATCTCTCTGACTTTCCCGGCTTCGGCAGCTACCGCTTCGGCAAATCCCGACGGCTCGATCACTCGAATGGATGCCCCGAAACCGAGCACGAGGCGCAAAGCAAATTCCGGCGTCGCCAGATCCGCTTCTACCTCGTACTGCCCGTTCTTTATCGGTTCCGCGCGCAGAACGCGAATATAGCGTTTTTCCCGAAAAGCCTGCAGCACCTCTGCCGTCATAACCAGGCTCACCTCATAATGAGGCAGTCGGTCCGGAAATGCGCGCAGCGAATCTTGCCAATAAGCCGCCAAATCAAAATCTTCGGGATACGCGAACGACTGCTCCAGCAAGCGAATGTTTAGCATGTTGGACACCCGGAAGGTCTTGATCGTATCCCGGTCTTGCGCAGCCAAGTACCAAACTCCCCGTTTGACGATCAAGCCCAGCGGCTCGACCAGACGATTCGGATCTTTCGACGCGGTCGGGTTTGCTTTTGCATAATCAAACGCCAACAAGCGCTCTTCCCACACGGCTTCCTGGCAGAGCGCCAAGGCTTCAGGAGTTGCTGCCGAACGCGTATGCCAACTGCTCTCATCAATCAACAAGCGGCGTCTTAAAAATTCAGCTCCCTGCCGCTCAGGCTCCGGATAAGCGGCTCTGAGTTTTTGCAAAGCCGTCTCGTAATGTCCGCCCAGTCCCACGTCGCTCAATGGACCGGACGAAGCACGCAGCAGCAGCGCCGCAGCCTCGTCGGGCGTCATTCCGGTTAGACCGCTGCGATACCCTTCCATCAGGCTCCAACCGCCGAAACGCCCCCGATGCGCCAAGATCGGAATACCCGATTGTCCGATCGCTTCCAAGTCCCGGCTGACCGTACGCGTCGTCACTTCCAATTCATCAGCCAATTCCCGTGTAGACATGCGTCCCCGGCTTTGCAGCAGCAGCACGATTTTCATCAGTCGGTCACCTCTCACGGAAGGACCTCCTTTGTATTTCGTTTATTTTTCGTCTCGATCCTTATATAAGACAAAGGTTGTCATCTATTATCGATTATATTGAGAATGCGGGCAATGTGCAATCCGGACGGAACATTCATTTCCCGACAACGAAGATGACAGGAGAGGTGGCAATCATGCCTACGAATGACAGACCGTTGAATGGCAAAATTGCATTGGTCGCGGGCGCGACAAGAGGAGCGGGACGAGGCATCGCGCTTGAACTGGGAGCACTCGGCGCGCATGTCTACGTAACCGGACGCACGACAAGGCAGCAAGCATCGGATATGAACAGAAGCGAGACGATTGACGATACCGCGGAGATGATCGAAGCCCGCGCAGGAACCGCCACTGCGGTGCGAACGGATCATTCCGACCCCGAGCAAGTAAAAAGGCTGGCGGAACGTATCAAGACCGAGCAAGGCGGGCTGGATATTCTGGTCAATGACATCTGGGGCGGCGACGATCTGACCAAATGGGATCAAAAGCTTTGGGAGCACTCGCTGGCAGACGGACTGTTGATTCAGCAGCGCGCCGTGCACACGCATTTGATTACCTCCCGCTATCTGCTCCCTCTCATGCTGGAACGACCGGGCGGTCTGGTGCTGGAAATCACGGACGGCGTAGACGATCGGTTCCGGGGTAACGTGTACTACAGCCTGGCCAAAGTATCGGTGATTCATCTGGCCAAAGCGATGGCCGAAGAACTTCGCCCGTATCAGATTGCCGCTATTGCCTTAACGCCTGGATTTCTGCGTTCCGAGGCGATGTTGGATCTGTTCGGCGTGACGGAAGAAAACTGGCGGGACGGGGCAAAAGCAGAGCCGCATTTCGTCGCCTCGGAGACACCGGCTTTCGTCGGACAAGCTGCCGCGCAATTGGCTGCCGATCCGGAAGTCATGACGTTTACGGGGCAAGCGCTGAGTTCATGGGGACTCTCGGATCGATACGGGTTTGTCGATGCGGATGGCGGACGCCCGCATTGGGGGCGCTACGCGGAGGAAAACAACCTTTAGTTTTCTTTTGTGAGGCCTGGGTTGGTCGGCTGCGGGGGAGGTCGTTTCGGTCGCGTGTTGCTTTAGAGAAATCGGATTAGGGTTTTACAAGGTGATTTCTCTAAAGCAAAGGCGAACGCTTCATAGCATACGCTTCCGAAGTGCCTTTTCTTCGAAAAGCCTGTACTGCACGACCACCCCCTCCGCCTCCCTTAGGCCTCGCGGAAAAACAAAAGGCTGAGGGTTGGGAAGTAAGAAAGAGCTATTTTAAAATTGTGAAGGAATTATTTATTCTTTCACAATTTTAAACATACAAAAAGAAGCTGCGGCATATTGCCAGCAGCTTCTTTAATTTCTTCTACCCCTTTTTAAGTATCGACAAAAGCTAACGTAGCTGGAAGCGAGAAGACGGAGAGAGAAATTCAGTGAAAGACGCCTTTGAACTCGGAAAACTTCCACTAAAAATTCCAATCGACTTTTCCGAGTGAGACAGCGAATTGAACGAATTTCTCTCGCAGTCTTCTCGCTTCCCCCACCTACGTAACTTTTTCGATACTCCGGCGCTTACTCGCCAAAAGCTAGTTTTCTGACTTCAGCGGTCATGGCGTTGGTGTCCAGTCCGCCGTGGTTGCTCAGGAGAATGATGACCGTGCCGTCGTTTAGACCTCGGCGGATGCCGGTGGTGTAGCCGTCGCCGCCGCCGCTGTGGAAGGCGACTCGATTCGGGCCTTCGCCGTCGACATGCCAGCCGAAGCCGTAGTTTTTGTACGGACTCACGGTATACATGCGTTCCATCGTTTCTTCGGACAACACTTTGCCTGCGCTCAGCGCTTGGGACCAGGTTAACATGTCGTCGAGCGTGGAATAGAGACTGCCCGTGCCCGAAGGCGAGAAGTAGTAGTAATCGACGCTCTTCCATGCGCCTTCTTGCCAATCGTATTCGTAGCCGGTCGGAATCTTGGTTTGTCTCGTTGCGGTTCCGCTATGCTTCATGCCGAGCGGGTCGAGAATTTTAGATTGAACGAAGTCCGCATAACTCATGCCGGAAGTTTCTTCGATGATGTAAGCAAGCAGCACGAATCCGCTGTTGCTGTACATGTAGTCGGTACCCGGCGCGAATTTAAGCGGGCTTTGCTTAATTTCTTCGACCGTCTCCGATAACGGGATTCCTTCTTCGCGTTTGAAATTCAGCGCGATCCCGGAGGTGTGCGAAAGCAGCATCGCCAACGTAATTTCGTCCCCGCGAGGATAGCCGGGAATATGCTGCGACAATGTGTCATCGATGCTCAGCTTGCCTTCTTCGGCCAGCTTCAAGATCGAAGCAGCGGTAAAAGCTTTGGTCAGGGAACCGAGACGCATTTGATCCGTCGGCCGGATCAACGTCGAACCCGAAGACAGACCGTACGATTTGCGCAGCAGCACTTCGCCTTCTTTGGCGATCAATACGCTGCCTGAGTAATTTTCTTTTTTGAGATAGTCGTTTACAGCCGAAAGTCCGGTATCGTAATTCGTTTCCGTGTCTGTTTTAAGCGATAGATTCAATACGCCGCCGCTGGTCACCGGGCTTACTTTTGCCCGCAAAGGTTCGGTCAGCCCGCGCAGCGGTACGGTCAGAATGCCGTCCACGTAACGCGTCGTACCCGGCATTTGCAGTTCGTAGCCGTTGACGGATACGGTGGTGGAATCGGGGCGGTAAAGCAATTCGTCTCCATTCAGCGTTACGATCGCCGCACGCTGTGCTTTATCCCACTTCACCTTCGCCCCCAGCGAAACTGCTCCTTCCCGAACCGGCACGTAGGTCAAGGAACGATACGTGTAAACGCTGCTCCCCCACTGGGCAGGCCGACCGTCGATCTCGGCAACGATCGAAGAGATCCCTGCTGATCCCGTTGCAGGAGAGAGACTTGCCGATACCGTTTCTTCCGCGTAAGCAGGCAGCGTGCTCGAAGCCACTGCAAATGCCAATCCGGCGCTAAGCGCTATTTTGCTCCAGGCAGAGCCTTTCTTTCCGTAAAGCTTCATGTTTGTACATCCTCCTGTCATTCATGGCGCGCATTCCTGCACGTATTCTTCGCTTTCCATCTACATTATGTATACCGAACTTCAGCTTATTAGTTGTGTACATCAACAATTTTAGATCGCTGACTACTGGATCCGAACAATTACTATACTTTATATAGTTAGTATTATTTTGATTATTATTTACGATTATGATATGATGATTGAGCGAAAAAGAATACGAACCGTTTACAATCATCATTCATATCCGCGTCATTTACGAAATGATGCTTTGAGAGGGGAACATAGATATGCTTAAGCTCGGCATTCTCGACCAATCGACCATTACGGAAGGAAGCGGCCCCAAAGAGGCTCTTCAGACGACTACGCGCCTGGCTGTCGAAGCCGACCGTTTGGGATACAACCGTTTTTGGGTATCGGAGCACCACAGCTCGAAAGCACTGGCACACTCCAGCCCTGAAGTTCTGATCGCTCATCTCGGCGCTAATACGTCCCGAATCCGGCTCGGCTCCGGCGGCATCATGCTGCCGCATTACAGCGCTTATAAAGTAGCGGAAAACTTCCGTCTGCTCGAAGCGTTGTATCCGGGACGGATCGACCTTGGCGTCGGACGCGCTCCGGGCGGACGGCCGCTTTCGACAAGGGCGCTGCAAGAAGGTCATTATAACAGCGTAGACCCTTATCCGCAGCAAATTGTGGATCTGATCGCTTATCTGAACGACGCCGTACCGGCCGATCACCGATTCGCGGGCTTGAGCGTATCGCCTTCGGTGGATACCGTGCCGGAGTTGTGGCTGCTCGGATCCAGCGGAGGGACGGCGCGCCTGGCCGCGCAAACGGGCGCTTCCTACGCATTCGCGCAGTTCTTCGGCACGCCGGGCGGATCGGAAGCAACGGCCTTTTACCATGACAACTTCGAGCCTTCGCTCATGTCGCCGAACTCCAAATCGCTCGCGGCAATCACGGTCGTCTGTGCAGATACGCAGGAAGAAGCGGAGCAGCTGGCTTCCAGTTCCGATCTGTTCTTCTTGGCGATGTACAAAGGCATGGAACTTCCTTACCTGCCATCCGTGAAGACCGCTACAGAATATCCGTACACGCCTTATGACCGGGAGCAAATTGCCGCAACCCGCGCTTATCGCGTAGTCGGAACGCCTCAGCAGGTCAAAGCCCGTCTGCTTGAACTGGCTGAAGAATACAAAACCGATGAATTGATGATCGTCTCGTCTATTCATGATCTGGACGCCCGCCTGAAATCGGTTCGGCTGGTTGCCGAAGCATTCGGGCTCGGCAGCGAACACTCGGAAGCAGCGGAAGAAGTTCAAGCTTGATCGAAAAAATAAGATTCGAAAGGCCGTACGGCATTGCCGCGCGGCCTTTTTGATCTGCGAAGCTTTCGAATCTCATGCAAAAGCCGTTCCCGCCGCTCCCGAAAGAGCGCCGAAAACGGCCCGCTTTTGCCGAAATCCGCTAGAACTATTCCCGCGTCAATTGCGACGAACCCGCAATACCCGGCTTCGTCATCTCGAACGGATTCAAAATGATATCCAGCTCTTCTTCGCTGAGCACGTTGTGCATCAAGCACAGATCGCGCACGGAGCGGCCGGTCGTCATGGCCTCGCGGGCGATACGGGCGCAAATTTCGTAGCCCAGGTACGGGCTGAGCGCCGTAATGACGCCGACGCTGCGCTCAACGTACTCGGCGCAGTTCGCTTCGTTGGCTTCGATGCCGTCGATGCAGTGCGTGCGGAACACGGTCAGCGATTGGTTCATGATGCTGATCGACTGAAGCAGGTTGAAGACCAGTACCGGCTCCATCACGTTCAGCTCAAGCTGTCCGGCTTCGGACGCGAGCGAGATCGTGTGATCGTTGCCGATCACCTGGAACGCCGTTTGGTTGACCACTTCGCACATGACCGGATTGACTTTGCCCGGCATGATCGACGATCCCGGCTGACGCTCGGGCAGCTTCAGTTCGGCCAGACCCGCACGCGGGCCCGATGCCAGCAGACGGATATCGTTGGCGACCTTCGAAAGGTTGATCATGCAGATCTTCAGCGCGCCGGACAGTTCCGTATAAGCATCCGTATTCTGCGTCGCATCGACCAGATCTTCCGCGTGACGCAGCGGCATGCCGCTGATTTCAGCCAATTTAACCACGACTGCGTCCATATATTTCACGTCTGCATTCAAGCCCGTGCCGATTGCCGTAGCACCCATGTTGATTTCGTGCAGCAGTTCTTTCGAGCGGCGTACCCGGTGCAGGTCGCGGCCCAGAACGCGTGCATAAGCAGCGAATTCCTGACCCAAACGGATCGGAACGGCATCTTGGAGATGCGTGCGGCCCATTTTAATCACATGATCGAATTCGCGCGCTTTGTTCTCGAACGAACGCTGCAAGCGCTCCATCGTATCTTCCAGCTGCTCGACAAGCGAGAGTGCCGCAATATGAATCGCCGTCGGGAACACGTCGTTGGTGGACTGCGCCATATTGACGTGCACGTTCGGATTCAGGTGGAAATAGTCCCCTTTTGCTTTGCCCATCAGTTCAAGCGCGCGGTTGGCAATCACTTCGTTCGCGTTCATGTTGATCGAAGTGCCTGCGCCTCCTTGAATCGGATCGACGATGAATTGCGCATCCCATACGCCATCCATCACTTCGCCTGCGGCTTCAACAATCGGTGCCCCCAGATGTCCCTGCAGTCTTCCTACTTCCATGTTCGCGAGAGCCGCTGCCTTTTTGACGATCCCCAGCGCACGAATCATCGATTCATGAATCCGGTAACCGGTAATCGGGAAGTTCTCGATCGCTCTCATCGTTTGTACGCCGTAGTAAGCGTCTGCCGGAACCTGTTTGGCTCCCAGGAAGTCTTTTTCTATCCGAAACTGCGGTTGCATCATATTCCGTCCTCTCAGCGCTGTCTGGGTATGCGTGCGTTTGCCGACATACCGCGAGCTGTGTATTTGGTGTGAATGTAAAAGTTGAATCGTTCTTTCTCGTATATCGGCTATTTGCCGACAAGGATTTAGCCGTTGGCCTTGCGCGGCAAACAAGGAAGAGGGTAACCCTCCCTTCCCCGTTCTATAGACGCTGCGCGCGAATCAAAGTTCCGCTGCCGCGTTTCCTTTTTACGACGCGCCAAGCTTTCTTAATCCGCCTGCTCGGCCACAACGATAGTCGGCTCTGCCGATACGTCGACGTTACCCTGAAGCGCGCGCGTAATCATGCAAGAGCTTTCGGCTTTGTGCGCCAGGCGCTCCGCCTTCACTCGAACCTCTTCGTCTTGGCCTGCGGCCAGTACGAGCAGTGGACGATGCGTAATCGATTTGTACGTGAAAATATTATTCGTGACGTCCACGATGCCGTCGGATTCGAGCGTCAGGCTCTGAACCGCAATCGCCGAACGCTCCAGCATCGCCGCCAATGTAATGATATAACAGGTGGACGCCGCTCCCAGCAGCATCTCATCCGGATTCGTGCCGATTCCCGGTCCGCCCATCGGTTCGGGAATGGAGATTGCGGTCTTCAGCTCTCCGCTTTCAATGGTGCCGGAGCTGTTACGCCCCCCGTCCCACTGCGCCGTGAGCCGAAATACATGGTTCATGCGATCGTCTCTCCCTTTTCACTTAAAATTGCTTCTATCTCAGTATACGCCAAACCGTGCGCTTCCGCGACCGCCTTATACGTAACGCGTCCTCCGCAGGTGTTGATGCCCTTGGCGATTGACGGATTATCCAGCGCCGCCTGACGGAAACCTTTGCGCGCAATCTGCAATCCGTAAGGCGTCGTGACCATCGTCAGCGCAAGAGTCGAAGTTCGCGCAACCGCCCCCGGCATGTTCGCTACGGCATAATGCAGCACCCCATGCTTCTCGTAAACCGGATTGTCGTGCGTCGTAATTCGGTCGATCGTCTCGATGGAACCGCCCTGATCGATCGCGACATCCACAATGACCGAACCCGCTTCCATCGTCTTCACCATCTCTTCGGTCACAAGCTTTGGCGCACGCGCCCCCGGAATCAATACCGCGCCCACAAGCAAGTCCGCACGCTCCACAGCGACTTCCAGATTATGTTTGTCGGACATTAGCGTCTTCAAGCGTCCGCCGAATTGGTCGTCGAGCTGCCGCAAACGATCCGCGCTGATATCAAGCAGCGTTACGTCGGCACCGAGTCCGATCGCCATTTTGGCCGCGTTCGTGCCTACGATACCTCCGCCCACGATCGTGACTTTGCCCGGTTCAACGCCTGGCACGCCGCCGAGCAACACGCCTTTGCCGCCGAACGGCTTTTCGAGGAAATGAGCCCCGATCTGGATCGACATGCGGCCGGCTACTTCGCTCATCGGCATCAGAAGCGGCAGGCTGCCGCTGCTCAGTTGAATCGTTTCATACGCGATGCCGGTAACTCCCTGATCAACCAAAGCTCGGGTCAATGCGGCTTCAGGGGCAAGATGCAAGTAGGTGTACAGAATCAGCCCGGCGCGGAAAAACCCGTATTCGGCTTCCAGCGGCTCCTTGATTTTGACGACCATATCGGATGCCCAAGCTTCGGCAGCGCCGGCTGCGACTGTCGCGCCTGCCGCCTCGTAATCTTCGTCCGAAAATCCGATTCCGAGTCCCGCACCGGATTCCACCCGGACTTGATGCCCTTCGGCGATATACGCTCTTGCGGATGCCGGCGTCATTCCGACGCGGTTCTCGTTGTTTTTGATTTCTTTCGGTACTCCGATAATCATATCCATCCCCCGCATTCTGGTCCCCGAAAGACGATGTGCGCCCCGTAGGGACAGTTTGGTTAAAGTTCCCAATTTCATTTTAACATAGGTAATAAAAAAAGAAATCGGCCTTTTTGCTGCGTTTTTTTGTTTGAAAAAGCTTTCACGTCTTGCTATGTATAGGCTTTGCGGATTAGAATGGGAGAAATACGCTTTTTAATCCTGTTCCGAAACAACGCGGTGAAGCGGAATGAGTATTGACGCTCTTCTGCATTCACGTCAGCGAAGGAGCAAGGCAACAGCTCAAAGGAGACTATGCAGACATGAATGAAACATTGGAACAGCTGCGGGCCAGCGTCGACGGAATCGACTCCCAACTGCTGGAACTGCTCAGCAAACGCGCAGAATTGGTACACCAAATCGGACAAGTGAAAGAAACCCAGGGCGTACCTAAGTTTGAGCCTGAACGCGAAAAGGAAATCCTTGACCGCGTGACCGGCCTGAACAAAGGACCTTTCTCGGACAGCACGCTGAAGCATCTGTTCAAAGAAATCTTCAAGGCGTCGCTGAACATCCAACAGGAAGATCACAAGCGCCAACTGCTGGTTAGCCGTAAAAAGCGTCCGGAAGACACCATCGTTAAATTTAACGGCGTTGAAGTCGGCGGCCCAAGCCCGATCCTCGTAGCGGGTCCTTGCTCGATCGAGTCGCGCGACCAGCTGCGTACCGTTGCCAAAGCACTCAAAGAGTCGGGCATTACGGTCATGCGCGGCGGCGCCTTCAAACCAAGAACGTCCCCTTACGACTTCCAAGGTCTGGGTCTGGACGGCCTGAAATTGCTGAAAGAAGTGGCGGACGAGTTCGGTCTGGCAACAATCAGCGAAATCGTGCACCCGTCGCATATCGAGATCGCTGCCGATTACATCGACGTGATCCAGATCGGCGCGCGCAACATGCACAACTTCGAGCTGCTGAAAGAAGTCGGCGGCGCGAAAATTCCGGTTCTGCTCAAACGCGGTCTGTCCGCGACGCTGGACGAGTTCATCCACGCGGCCGAGTACATCATGGTTAGCGGCAACGAGCAAATCATGCTGATCGAACGCGGGATCCGCACTTACGAGACAGCAACGCGCAACACGCTCGATATCTCGGCAGTTCCGCTGCTCAAGCAGGAAACTCACCTGCCGGTTATGGTTGACGTCACTCACTCGACCGGACGCAAAGACATCATGCTCCCTTGCGCAAAAGCGGCTCTGGCAGCCGGCGCGGACGGCATCATGGTCGAAGTTCACCCGGATCCGCAAACGGCATTGTCGGACGCGGCTCAACAGTTCGACATCCCGCAATTCGGCAACTTCTGGAACGGGCTGAAAAACTCCGGCCTGTTCGGACCTCGCTCGTAAACCCTTGAGAGCGGGAAAGGCCCGGGGGAGGCGGCGGGAATTCGCTCAGTTCGCTGTCTCAATCGGGAAGCGGGATGGATTTTACAAAGGAAGCTTCCCGATTTCAAAGGCGAACTTCACGAACTTCCATTTGCCGGGTAACTTGTCTCACTTCAATCATAGGTTTACGTTTGTCTGAAACGCACATGGTTTAGGTGCGATTCAGATAAACGTAACCTTACATCAATCTGAGACAAGTTACTCCTACGGCCTTTCTGATGCCGGCTTTTCAAGCGGCATTTTTATAAAAAGAAAAAGCAGCTCTGCGTATATTGCGCAGAGCTGCTTTACTGTGTCGAGAAAGGCTAACGCAGCTGGGCGCGAGAAGACGTAGAGAGAAATCCAGTGAAAGACGCCTTTGAACTTGGAAAACTTCCATTTGAATTTTATTCTAGTTTTCCAAGTGAGACAGCGTCTTGAACGGATTTCTCTCGGAGTCTTCTCGCGCCCACCGCATACGTAACTTTTTCGACAGAGCGAAGCAGCTCTATGACATATCGCAGAGCTGCTTTTTCGCGTACAACCTTAATTTAATAAAGCGGCTTGGCGTTTGAAATGGTCTTCGACGACCAGGCAGACCATGCTTTCGACGACGGGAATGATTCTCGGGCAGATGCAAGGGTCGTGTCTGCCGACGGTGGAGATTTCGGTTTCGGTTCCGTCAACGGTCAACGTCTGTTGCGGCTTGGAGATCGACGAAGTAGGTTTGACGACGACTCGGAAGACAATGTCCGCGCCGCTGCTGATTCCGCCGATGATTCCGCCGCTGTTGTTCGTCAAAAAGCCGTCGCTGTTCATTTGGTCATTATGCTCGCTGCCCAACATTTTCGCCGCCGCGAAGCCCGCGCCGAACTCGATTCCTTTGACGGCTCCGATCGACAACATGGCTTTGGCCAAATCCGCGTCCAATTTATCGAAAGCGGGTTCTCCGAGACCCGGAGCTACTCCCCGCACGACACATTCCACGATGCCTCCGCAGCTGTCGCCTTCGATCGCCAACGATTCGATAAGCTTGACCATTTTCTCCGCTGCTTCCGGATCGCAGGCTCTGACCGGATTCTGTTCAATGAAGGATTCGACAAATCGCTCGCATTGGATGCCGCCGACCTCGGACGTATAGGCGACAACGGAAACGCCTCTTCTTTCAAGCAATTTTCGGGCTACGGCTCCCGCCGCGACCCGCGCGGCCGTTTCTCTGCCGGACGCCCGCCCGCTTCCTCGATGATCCCGGATTCCGTATTTTTTCTGGTACGTAAAATCGGCATGACCCGGTCGAAACGAATCTTTGATGTCGCTGTAAGCGCTCGGCCGCATGTCATGGTTAAACAACATGATGCAGATCGGCGCGCCCGTCGTCTTCCCTTCGAAAACGCCCGACACGATTTTGATTTTATCGTATTCTTTGCGCGGCGACGTGACTGACGATTGACCCGGTTTTCTGCGGTCCATCTGAATTTGAATATAGGATTCCTCCAACTCCACGCCCGGAGTCGCTCCGTCTATAATAACTCCCACCGCTTCACCGTGAGATTCTCCGAAAGTCGATATTTTCAGTCGTTCTCCAAAAACGTTGCCTGGCATAGCTACACATCCTTCTCGTTTTTCTGCTTACAAAAAGTATAGCGTAGTCTATACTATTAATGAAATTGATAACATTGTTATCTGTCATAGAGAAGGGTGATAACATAGATGCAAGTCAACTTGGAGTTCTACAAAGTTTTTTTGAAAGCGGCCGAGACCGGAAATTTGACCCAAGCGGCGGTCGAACTGCATATGACCCAACCTTCAGTGAGTTACGCAATCGGTCAATTGGAAAAAAGCACGAACCTCGTTTTATTCCAAAGGCTGTCCAAAGGAGTCCGGCTCACTTCGGAAGGTCAATTGTTGTATGAATCGCTCTCCAAAGCTTTTCAATACCTGGAGTTAGCCGAGCAGCAAATCCAATCGCTTAACGATCACAAAATCGGATCGATCCGGATCGGTTCGACCGGAGGAATCATCAAAAACATGCTGATGCCCGGCCTGGATGAATTCCGCCGCCAGTATCCCGGCATTCGCATCAAACTGCTGCAAGCCAAAACAAGCGAAATTTTAACCCAGATCGAACAAAATAAATTGGACATCGGTTTTGTTTATTTGCCGATCAAAGCCCCGAATCTCATCATGACGCCGTTGAAATCGATGGAAAACGGCTTTGTGGTCGGGGAAAAGTTCAAATCCTTGTCCGAGATGCCTTTAACGATCGAACAACTGTTGGGGATTCCTTTGCTGCTTTTGTCCGCCGGAAGCACGACACGAATTTTTTTGGAACGATGGTTTTCGGATTACGGACATCCAATATCCGCCGATATCGAGTTGAACAGTATCGATCTGCTGGTCGACTTCGCGAAGCGCGGTTACGGAGCGGCTTTTGTCAGCACGTCTTTTGTCGAGAAAGAACTGGAACGCGGCGAGTTATTCGTACTGCATACCCGGGATCGGATACCGGCTCAAGAACTCGGCATGATTACGAGAAAAAATACGACGCCGCTGATCCGCAGCTTTACCGAAACGTTATCTGCGCTATTCAAATCGCCTTGATTTTAACTTGAACTCCGGGCATCTACGGATGCCTTCTTTTCAATCTTCCGCCGGGTTGCCGACCTCGCCCATGAACACGATCGCTCCCGTCGTACGGTCGGTAATGGCGAAAAAGAACGGGCGATTGAACTTGAGGTCAAACGGCGTTTGCGGAGCGGGGACCGATGTGGTCTCGGCTCCGATCACGGTCACGGCAGCCGCTTCCGTGCCTTCTTCGTTCACTTCGATAAAGGTATCGTGCGTGACGAAGCTCACGAAAATATCACCGGGCTGTGCGCCGCCTGCCGCGAGGCCGCCGAGCTCGGCGGTCTGGTCACTGAAGGCGTCGACCATGCCGAGCGCGGACAACGTCGCTTTCAGTGTTAATTTGTCTTTGAGTTTGAAGCGCGGGAGCTCGATGCTGCCTTCATTATCGGATAACTCTTGGCTCCATGCGTTAAATTTAGGCAATTGCCGTTGTTTGAACTCATCCAGCGAACTGTTCTCGTCAGGCAAGGCCAGAATCATGCCGAAGTTCCGGGTTTCGCCGTAGGGCAACCGGACGGCTTCGAATCCTTCTCCGTCCAGATAGGCATAGTCGCCGCTTTGGCGCATCGTCGGAACCTTCACTTCTTGGCCGCCTTCCGGATAAAAAGGCAGGTCTTCGGTTTGTCCCTTTTTAAACGGTTCGCTCCAATCGCCTTTAAAGTACATCGCGTTCATGAGCAGCAAAACAAGGTTCTCGCTAAGCGGTGCTTCAACGACTTCAGGAATCTTTCCGGCGGTGTTATCGGATGCCCATTGATTGATAGTGCTCACGGCTTGATCGGAGGTAAAATCTATCGCTTGGACTTGCGCGCCGTAGCTTTTCTCTATCCGCTCCGCGTAATCCTTATTCACTTCAAAGCCTTGACGGCTCCATAGTGAATTGGCAATATCCATCTTCACGGCAGGATCGGAGCCTCGCAGCAGGTCGCTCAGGATCATTTGGCTTTCGGCCAGCACTTCGGGCGACATGCCGTTCAGGTGGAGCATGCCGTCCATTTGCTGCGCCGTCTCCCCTTCGGCTCCGTCTTTCAACATGGATAGCGCGATGCCGATGCCTGCGGGGGAGATCATTCGATTGGGTCCCGGATCGGCTTCGCCGGGCTCGTCCTCCAGTTTGGCGTACAGATCCAGAGCAAACTTGTTTATCGCAGCAGAAAGTTCCGGGTTCGCGTCTTCGGCCTTATAAGCGGAGACGTAGTTCGGCTCGGACGTTCCGTTCGAACATCCGGCTACCGCAACGACAGCCAATAGGGCGAATAGAGATATTTTTTTAAAAAGCCTTTCCGATTTCCTTTGACCGAATCCTCTCTTCGGTCCGTCTTCTCTGTTTGTCTGGTTTGAAATACGCATCTTCGATTGACCCCCTTTTTTGTCGGTCGAGCGCGTTTTAAAAAAATCAGGATTCCGACGGATTGCCGATTTCGCCCATGAATACGATCAGTCCTGTTGTTCGATCGGTAATCGCGAAGAAAAACGGGCGGTTGAGCTTCAGTTCGAATGGCTCTTCCTGGGGAAAAGCGGCGCCCGCGCGAGCAATGCCCGTCACGGCTGCCGCTTCGGTCCCGACCTCGTCCACTTCGATGAAGGTCTTATGCGCAATCGCCCCGATCGGTTGTCCGTTTCCTTGTCCCATGCCTCCGAAATCGGATTGAAAAGGGTCGAAAGCCTTTTGTATGCCGAGAGACATCAACGCATCGTTTAACCGCAGCGACGTCTCCGATTTGAACTTCGGCAGCTCGATCGTTCCTCGCGCCGATGTAAACCGCTTATTCCATTCGGTCCATTTTGACAGCTGCTCGGCATGGAAGTCTTGAAGCGTCCGCCCCGGATCGGGAAGCGCGAGCAGCATATCGAATGCCCGAGCTTCGCCATAAGGCAAACGAACAGCCCGAAACCCTTCCGCATCCAGATACGCATAACGGCCGCTTTGCTTCATTGTCGGCACGTCAACGCTTTTTCCGGCTTCGGACTCTGAACTGAAAAATGGACGGTAGGCCGTCAGCGCAGGATTAAAAGGTTCCGACCACATCCCTTTAAAATAAACGGCATTCGCCAAGTAACTGCTTAAACCCGACAACGTTCCCCCATCCACCAACTGATCGATTTTCCCGTGCGTCGAGTCGGATACCCAACGATTGATGATGTCCGCCGCCTCCGGCGCTCCGAAATCGATCTCCCGATGTTCCGCTCCGTAATGAACGCGCAGCGCTTCCTTATAAGCTTCGGACACCGGATGCCCCGTTTGGCTCCACAGCGCATTGGCGATCTCCATCTGTACCGAAGCATCGGCCGACGACAACCGCTCCCGCAAGTTTTGTTGAAGATTGCCAAGCGAAGCATCTGACTCAAGCGTCGAACCCAGCACCCGATCCATTTCTTCAGCCGTCTTGCTCAAAGCGCCTTCGCGCAGCATCGATAACGCAAATCCGATACTGGCAGGCGAGATCATCTGATTACACAGGCTTGAAGCTTCCGCATCGTCCCGGGACGCGCTCAGCTTGCCGAATAATCCGATACCCAGCGTGTTCACCGATTGCACGAGCGATTCTAGCGGATTTGCTTGCTGCTTCATTGATCGATTGTCCTCCTTTTCCCTCTATCGCTTATTATCGTTACTTTTCACCTACGACTCTGCCGGATTTCCGACTTCGCCCATAAATAGGATCAAGCCCGTCGTACGATCCGTAATGGCAAAAAAGAACGGACGGTTCAGCTTCATTTCGAACGGTCGGTCAGACGGCGAGGCGGATTCGTTCATCGCCACTACCGTAACGGCCGCGGCCTCCGTCCCTTCTTCATTGACCTCAATAAACGTATCTTGCGACACCTCGCTCACGTAAAGCCCGGCAGCTTCCTTCGCAAGCCCGCCGAACTCAGCCTCATGGGGATCAAAAGCCGACTCCATGCCCAGCGACTTCAGGACATCATTCAAACTCATCGAGTCCTCAAGCTTGAACTTGGGAAGTTCCACCTGACCTTCTTGTTCCGCCAGTCGGGCGCTCCATATCGAAAAATCGGCAAGATGCTCATTTTTAAAAGATTCCAACGTCGTACCTTTATCCGGAACGGCCGCGATCATGGCGAAGTTCCCGGATGTCCCGTAGGGCAACCGAATCGCTTGAAAATCCTCTTCGTCCGCGTAAGCATAGCGCCCGGTTTGCGACATTGTCGGAACTTGAACACTCTGGCCTTTATCTGTTGCAAACGGCTGCTCTTTGGTCAATGCCGGATCAAACGGTGTCATCCAACTGCCTTTGAAATAGAGCGCGTTCATCAGAAAAAGAACCGTGTTCGGATCGATCGGAGGGTCAATGACCTGATCGATCTTGCCGTTCGTATGCAGCGCTGCCCATTCGTTCATCGTATCGGCGGCCGACTCCGAATTGAAATCCAGTGCACGTGCTTGCGCTTCGTAATTTTGCTCCAGACGTTCGACAAGGCTCGGCTTCAACTGAAATCCTTCACGCGCCCACAGGGAATTGGCGATTTCTATCCGCACCGAAGGATCGGCTGCCAGCATAAGCTCGCGCAAAATATGTTGCCCTGCGTCAAGCTGCTCGGCATCGAATGCCTTCAACCCCAACACCCGATCCATCTCTTCCGCAGTTTCTCCTTCGGCGCCTGCTCTCAGCATGGATAAAGCCATACCCAGTCCGGCAGGCGAAAGCATCACGTTAGATTGCACGATTTCCTGCGAAGCAGTCCACTCTGCATACAAATCCAGTCCAAAGCGATTCATGGCATGAGTCAGCTTGCGATCGACGTCGCTCTCCTGGTAAGCCGTAGTTCGAGCATTCGAAACTTGATTAGCATCCTTTTGCCTACTCCCGTTATTCCCGCAGCCAGCCAAAAGTCCCGTTGCAAGAAGAACGCCGAGCCCCAGTCTCACCCATGCCGCAAACCCTGATCGTCTCACCTTTCACCTCCTAGCGCCGCTGCTTTTCAAAGACTGCGGCCTTATATGTTTACCAACGCCACGGCATACAGAAATGTTGCTTGAATTGGAAAAGAAAGTGCAGCATTCATAAAAAAAGTCCCCTTCGCAAGCCTAAGCTCGCGATGAGGACTTCCCAAGCAACATGATATCCGTCAAAGCTTTTCCGAATGCGAATGCCCATTCTCTCGCAGGCGCGTTCGGGCCGTATTCAGTACCCGTTCCACTTCGGACGCGGCCACGGGCTTGCTAATGAATTCATCCATCCCGCCGGAAAGACATCGTTCCACGTCCTCTTCCCGTACGAAAGAACTCACTCCCACGATCAACGGCGTTCGATCCGGAGGCAGCTGCGTACGGATGCACGAAGCCGCTTCGACGCCATCCGCGCCCGGCAGCCCAACATCCATGAAGATCAAATCATAATCGCCGGAGATCGCCTGTCTGATTGCCCGTTCCCCATCCTCGACCGTATCCGCACGGCAGTCAAATCGGGCGAGCATGGCTTCAAGAACCTTCCGGTTCACCGGATGATCTTCAGCAATCAGAATGCGCAAATCCTGACGCGGCTCCGGAGCCGGCGGCTTCACGCCCGGCTTGATCGCCGGCTCGACCACTTCTTCGATATCCGTGAGACCGATAAACGGCTTCCCTTCCGTCTCCGGAATCAAGAACCGAAGCAGGAAACGGAATGTTGCGCCTTCGCCTTCTTCGCTCTCCACCGAAATCATGCCGCCCATCAATTCAACCAATTTACGGCTAATCGACAAGCCGAGCCCGGTTCCCCCATACTTGCGGTTCAAGATCGGATGCAATTGGGAAAAAGGCTGGAACAGCCGATGCTGCAACTCGCTTGCGATTCCGATTCCCGTATCCGTTACCGCAAATTCGATCCAGACTTCGCTGGGGGCACGGAACGCTTTGGGAGCAACGCGAAGCGTCACGCTTCCCTGCTCCGTGAACTTGATCGCATTCCCGACCAGGTTAATCAATATCTGACGCAAGCGCTCGCTATCGGCAATCACGACCGAAGGCACGCGCTGAACGGATTCGTCGACGGCAAATTTCAAAGCCAGATTCTTCTCCGTCGCGCGCGGCAGGAAGAGTTGAATCACGCTGACCAGCACCTCGCGCAGCTCCACGGGCTGAGGCTCGATCTCCATGCGCCCGGCCTCGATTTTGCTGATATCCAAAATCTCGTTCAAAATCTTCAGCAACGCGTGGCTGCTCTCGGAAATGATGTCGGCATACTGCCTTTGTTCCTGCTGAAGCTCCGTTTCACGCAGCAAATCCGTCATCCCGATGATTCCGTTCATCGGCGTGCGCAGCTCATGGCTGACGATCGACAAAAATTCGGACTTCGCCCGATCCGCGCGCTCTGCCGACTCTTTTGCCCGGATAATTTCTTTCTCTCCGGTTACGTCGCGAAATACCAGTACGGCTCCCCGGCGTTCGTTACGATCCAGAATCGGCGTAAACTGGTAGGAAACGAGGAAGCTTCCGCCGTCTTTTCTCCAGAACACCGCTTCAGGCTGCGCATGCGCAACGCCCGAATGAAGAGCATCCAACAGCTCTGCTCCGCCGGTTTGATAAGCACTCTCCTGCGTTTGGGCCTGGCGCATCATTTCCTCATAAGAGCGACCGATCGCTTCCCTGCCCTCATAACCGAGCATGGCCGCAGCAGCCGGATTGGTGAACATCACGCGGCCCGACGTATCAAAGCCGATGATCCCCTCCGACACGGTATTGAGCAGCAGCGAATGCTGATAGCTGAGTGCTTCGATCTGCGAAATGTACTGCTTACGCTCCGTGATATCGGTAATGATCGCATACACGCCGGACTGATCTTTTTTCGAACCGATCGGAACGTAAGCGACGCTGACGTCGCGCATTCGTCCGTCGCGGCGATGGAACGTCGTTTCGAAAACGCGGGACTCCCCGCTGCGCGCAGCCTCGAAATGGTTGCGCGAAAGACTGGCGTACTTTTTGGGCTGCAGCATGCCGATCCTAAGACGCTGCATCTGCTCGCGAGTATAACCGCACATGGCTTCCATGGCCGGATTGACGCTCAAAATTCGCCCTTTCATATCCAGGGATATGATGCCCGAATTGTGGTTCATGAAAAGCGAACGATACCGGCTCTCGCTGCTGCGCAGCTTCTCCTCGATGCGCACGCGGGCGGTCACGTCCTGCACGATGCCGATCACCTGCAAAGGCTCGCCGGTCGTACTGTCTTTGGACACTTCCCAAACGTCGTAAATCGTTTTTTCGGCCCCGTTGGGCAGTTTGATCCGATAAGTAATCTCTCCGTCGCGCCCGTTTTTCAAAATCCCGGACACCACGGTTTCGAAACGCTTCCGATCCTCGGGATGGATAAGACGAAGCAGCGATTCCGTTCCCGACTCGACCCCGTTCACCGCATAATCGAAAATTTCTCGCATTTCCCGGGAAAAAGTAAGGCGCATTTGCACCAGATCCCATTGCCAGGAACCGATGCTGGCAAGCTGCTGGGCTTTTGCCAACACAACGTCGTTCATCTTCCGCTCGGTGATGTCGCGCGCAATAACCAATATCCGGTTCACTTCGCCATTCGAGCCTCGAATAAGTCGAAACGAAGTATCCACCCAGCGAACACTGCCGTTTTTGTGCAGCACGCGACGTTCGAAGGTTTCGTTCTCCGCATACAGAGTTCCTTCGATCGTCATTTTCGTGGCATCGCCGGAATGGTAGAATGCCGTCCGATTTTGCCCCAACATCTCCTCCGGCGTGTAACCCAGAGTCCGCTCGACCGAAGGGGACACGTATAATAACGTGCCGTCCGGCTTGCTGAAAGAGATCATGTCGGGCGTATTTTGCGTAATTAATTTATAAATCTCACGGGTGCGATCCCCCTGATCCCCTACAGTAAGGTTCCGTTCGGACACGTCCTCCATATAAACCAGGATGAACGGCGGTTCGCCCTCGCCGGGAAGTTCGCACTCCACCTCGACCCACACGATATCTCCTCCGCTGCGTGCAAGACGGATCTCGATCGGTCCGAACGACCGAGGTTTCTTCTGCCAGTCATCAAAAGAATCCAGAAGATCAAGTGCGCTATCCGTTTCGGCACGAAGCAATTGCAAATAACCGTCGCCCAGAAGCTCATGCGCGGCTCGGCCGACGATCCGGCTTGCGGCCGGATTTGCACCGACACATTTCCCGCGCAAATCGAGAATCAGGACACCGGTTGATATTTTGTTATATATGCGTGTATACAGGGATGCGTTTGGAATATCGGACGAGGTCAAGTTCATTCTCCTTTAAAAGGCTCTTCAACAACATGCATGCAAGCGGCAAAACGTCCGGATCGTCCGTAAATTCAGCAGGCCTGCTTCCCGAAGAAGCCAGCCTGCAAATTTACCCGCACCCGGACGAATATGCCGATTCGGCACTCATATCAGCCTTACCGTTAACAGTCTATTCTTATCATTTACCCAAATCCGTAATCTTTATACCGGATTTGAATCTCCACCCGTCAAATTTCGCGCTCAATCGCGTACTTACAGCGTAACTTGTCGGTCCGGATACGATTATAACATAGAAGGCATGAGGAATTGGCTTTGTTATTTTCAAGATCGTTTCGGTAAATCGCTATGTAGAAAATTGTCGAAATTTTTGTTAATGCGATGTAAAGAGATGTAAAGTCGGCTATAGTTAAAAGAACTAGAAAATTCGGATGACTTCCGTTTAAATCGGCTTATGCCGAAATGAACCTTTCATCCTGAAGGAGGAACCTATGAAACGAATCAAATCCGCTGCGGCGAAGACGTCTGTCTCATTCAATCACCCCCATAAAGAACCGGATCTATCTTCTGCATACACACTAAGCGAAGATCGAATTTCGGCAATGCCGATCCCTTTCCTATCCCCGCTCCTACGTGAGTTAAATGAAACGGCCAAGCGCAGAATGGCGCAAGTTCTTGAATTCTCTTTTGCCCGTCGAGGCGCTTATAAGTGGCCCCAAGTGCTATTTGCCAAGTCGATGCTTGATCTATCCGCCCGAGCGCGGGGCAGCCGGGAGATCAGATCCAAGCTGGCGGAGGCTCTGATTGCAGCCGTACGCCCCCTGCTCGATTCGACGGATCCGGCCTTTTCTCCGGAACAATTCGATAAGAATCCTTCAGGTTGGACGCTGCAGCACGGCAAGTGGCATTGTTATTGGGCGTTATATTTTTCCTCGTCAGCCGATCCGTTCGAAGAAACCGGACGTCTGCGGCTTGAACGATTGGCTGCCGAAACGACCCTTGAAGCGCCCGCTGCGGAACCTCCTGCAGAGGCGACGGTTGCGCTTGATCCTCTGCCCTCCCACCCTCGCAATGAAGCGGCCGAACAGCGTCGCATCGAAAAGCTTAACAAGCGTATCGAAGCATTGGAGGAGCGAGCGCGCCGGGAAGAAGAGCGGGCACGACGAGCGGAAAAAGAAACTTCGGACGCCAAACGCGAAACGGCCAAGCTGCGCGAGAATTTGAACCGGAGCGAGCTGGAACTGGAGGCCGAACGGCGGCTGACTCATCGATTGACCGAAGAACGGGAGTCTTTTGCAGGACGCCTTGCCGAATCGAAGCGTCAGCACAAGCAGGATCGGAGCCGCCTTGAAGAAGAACTGGCCGAAACGAAACGGATCGCGGAAGCGTTGGAAAGTCGGATTCGAACGATGCAGACTGAAGCTGAACAGGAATCCTTCGCGAATACGGAAATGGAAGATCATGCGGCTGACGATCTTCACGAAGAGCGTTCGTTCTCGAACTCTGACCGATCGCAGGATCAAGGAACTGTGCATGCAGACCCGGTATCGCCTAATTCCGTAATAAACGCGGACGATACGGAGAGCACGGTCCATCAATTCGATTCCCTTTTGCGACGTGATCTGCGCGAAACAGGAACCTCGCTGCCAGGCGGGCATGAACCGGGAGACCCTGAGGCTCGAACGCATATGCGTCGCATACTCGACTTGCTGGATGCCGTGGATGCTTACGTTGCAGGTCGAAGACTGATGCACGGGGTCGATGTGTTGACGGATAGGCGTCAAGTGCCACGGAATCCCTCGGTCCAACCAAACAACAACCGCGGGCAAGATGCGCCAGGTCACGAGGAACATCCAAGCCGGCAAGAGCTGCAAGCCGATGCCGGCTTACGCGAAAATCGCGGCATGGCCGAGGCGCTGGAGCAATTCGAATCGAATGAACGTACAGAGGAAAATGGACAATCCGGCACCTTCTATCGCAGAGACCATGGCGGTTATATCGTGCTCGAAGAAGGGGAGAGCTTCAATATCACCGAGTCGATGGTGTATAAGCACCAGCTTCAACATGAAGCCGAAGTCTTGTGCATACCGAGACCTGATGGTCATGGCGGAACGCAGTACGAAATTTCGCTGCTGTTCCAGGGCGACGATACCTTCTCTCCGGTTCGTCAGTACAACGGGTATGCGGAACAGGATGAATACGGAACCTGGTATGCGGTAGATATGAACGATGCGGATCGCCGTTATCCGATCCATGCGCGGGATTTGGATATTCAGCGACCTGTCGATGGTGCGCCTTGCATCTTCAACGTCGGCGAGGAAGAGACAGTTGCCCGTCTGGCACGCGTCTATCGAGACTTCTCCGCTCCGGATGCGCCGCAAAGAAGGGAATCTTCCGTGCTGCGCTCTGCCTCCTCTTCTTCGTCTTCGAGCAAATCCAAACGCGAAGGCCGTAAAAGTAAGCCCGAGCCGTTCTTGCAAGGGTGTACGATTGTGGTCATGGGCGGGCAGCGCAAATGGTTTGAAGACGTGGTCGTGGAAAGCGGCGCCGAATACGTACATGAAAACGGGTTGCGGCCGGACCTTGTCGCTTCGGATTTGCGGCGGGCGCAGGCGCTGTTCCTTCTGATTACGTCGACGTCGCACCGCGCGTCTTGGGAAAGCGTCGAGCTGGCGAAAGCGGCGGACATCCCCTACTTTATTATTCAAGGATCGAAGTCGAATTTGCGGAGTATGTTGTGGGAGAACCGGGACGCGATCATGGAGGCGAACCGAGGCGACTTGTAATTGTCGCTAAGGCGGGTAAAGAAGTTCCTATTCGCTGGGGGAAGCTTGGCGGCTGCGGGTGAAATTCGTTCAAGACGCTGTCTCACCTCGGGAATGAAGATCGGATGGCAGCATCCGATCTTCATTCCCAAGGTTCAAAGGCGTCTTTCACTGAATTTCCCCCTTCGCCTATCGCTTCGCTGAATAGGAACGGCTTTACCGGACGCGGCAAAATTGTGCCGCGTCGGTTAAAAGAGTAGGAAAAGAAAAAGAGAAAAACAACAAAAAGGATCAAGGTTGCTGCGGACCTGATCCTTTTTGTTGTTGCCTCAATCTTGCGCATCGGCAATAATCGGTTCTGGATTGGGGATTATCCTGTTTCATTGTTGCGTATACGCAACAATGAAACCCACTCTTAAGCAGCATGAACAGTGATTGATCCAAAAACCGTCCATTATTCGGTGAAAAGCATGTTGGAGTTCGGCGAGATTCGGGCGGTTATTGATCAAGGTCCCAGCATGCCCACTACGGCGTCCAGGCCGTCGTCTTGGCCTTCGGGCGGGAGGACTTCGACGCGAACGCGGGTGGGGACGCAGACGATTTGTTGGTACGGGCGGGAAATGAAGCCCATGTCGAGCGCGATGCGCTTGGGTGCGTCCGAGTAGGTCATTCGGATGCCTTTGTCGTAGGCTTTTAGCGTATTGCGGCCGAATTCGGTTCGGATGTCGATCTCTCGTTCTTCTCCCGTTAGCGGTACGCGTTCGTATTCTTCGCCGTTGACGGTGATGACGGCGACCAGGGTATCGGCGGAAGCAGCGGCGTCGGCTTCTCGCCATTTTTGCCAGGCCAATACGGCGCCGGCCAGGATTAAAATGGCGGCGATCAGCATAAGATCGCCGCGTTTGATTTTTAGCTTGGGCTCGGTTGATCGGGATCGGGGCCGGGACTCGTCTGTAGGTTTACCGGGTTCGGGAAATCGTTCTCCGTTGTCCATCTTTGTTCTCCTTCAAGCTTTCTGATTACATGTTTTCGATCTTGGCTATGCGCCGACCGCTTATTGCTTGATTTCTATGACTTCCGGCTTCTCATGCCTTTAAGAACGCGCTCCCGCAGCTACCGGTGCCGGGGCATATTCTTCGTAGGACAGGCCGATATGCGAGCCGTCCATCGGTTGCCGTTCGATGATCGCTTTGCGTTTGGCTTTGAGGACGATCTGCTCGATGTCGGCGAAACTGCAACCGCCGAGCAGACGGCATGCTTCGGCTTCCGCGCCTTCTTCGCAGCCGAATCCGCCGATCAGCAGGCGAATATAGTCGCGGCGATCTTTTTCATCCGGCAGTTGGTAGGTCATTCGCGTATCGAAACGGCGCCAGATGGCCGGGTCCAATTCCGTCTCCAAATTCGTGGCGGCCATAAAAATGCTGCTGTCGCCGAATTCGTCCAGACATTGCAGCAGCGTATTGACGGCACGCGCCATCTCTTTCACTTCATCGCCGCTTTCGCGCGTACGGGCTACGGCATCGAATTCATCCAGAAACAACACGCACGGAACGACGGACGCATAATCGAAAATTTTGCGGATATTGCTGCCTGTCTCGCCCAGATGGCTGTGGATCAACGCATCCAATCGCACGACGATCAAAGGTAATCCGAGTGAAGCCGCGACGTGAAAAGCCGTCAGCGTTTTCCCCGTTCCCGGCGGTCCGTACATCACCACTTTGTTGGGAATCGGTACGCCATGCTCGTTGAATTCCTCTCTCCGTCCCAAAATGGTCATAAACTCTTGCACGATACGTCGATTTCGCTCCGGCAAAACCAAATATTTCACTTTGCGTACGCAGTCTTTTGCTTCATATATCGTAGCCATATCCGTGCCTTTGGATCTTGGCAGGCGTGCGGCTGTAGATGATTTGCCCATTCTTTCGCTTACTCCTCTCGACGCCTCTCAATCTGAAGCTCATATCTGCATTTTTAATTAATAGTAATCATTACTATTTAACTACGGAATACTCAAGATGTCAAACGATCTGTATCAAAAAAGCGCCTTTTAGACGGATTCAAAATCCGACCAAAAAGCGCTTAGCATGAGAATGCCGACGCTTCGCATGCTGCGTCCGTACAGACCGTAGATCAGCTCATCGAGAATGAGAGCATCCGGTTGTCCCATCATTCCGGCGGCAAAAGCCAGTCGCTGCTTTTGCCCGCCCGAGAGTGCAGCCGGATGGCGATCGCGCACTTCCCAAAGTTCCAGCTCACGCAGAAAGCTTTCCGCGTTCAAAGGCGTCTCTCGCTGAATTTCTCCCTCAGCTTGGCTTCGGCCCAGTAATTTTTGGGTGCATCTTTTTTCCGTTTAGAGCCGCGACGATAAAAGCGATTAGGGCCAGGAGTGTGCAGCATGTGAAAACTGTCGGGTATGAGCTGATTTGGGCGATCCAGCCGAAAACGAGGCCGCCGAGTGCGAAGCCCAAGTCGTAGGACGACATGAACAGGCCCATTAAGGTATAGCGGGCTTGGTTCGGCAGAGCGAAAGATAAATAAGTAGTCAAGGTCGGGTACAGGAATGCGAGCGCCAGACCGTTGAAGACGGCGGACAGGTACACGAGGCTTCCAAGCATCTGCGGCACTGCAAGCATCTGTGTGCCGACGGCGGATGCTAGAAGGAGGCCCAGGATCAAGGCTGCGCTCCAGCGGCCGTCGGACGGGATTTTTTTGCGGAAAACGAAACGGCAGACCACTACGGTCGCGCCTTGCAGAGCCAGATATATGCCGACGTTTCCGCTGTTTGTAGAGATGAGGTACAGCGGTAAAAAGGTCGCGATCGCGCCGAATATACATGAGGTTAACAGCATGATGAAGGTGCTGACGCCGAGCGGGCGGCTGCGGCCGATTTCGCCGAACGAGTCTATCAATCCGCGCAGCGTGTAAGATTGCTTATGCGCGGACGCTTTGGGCAAAGGCAGCGAAAGTCCCGCAGCAATCGCCGCAAAAGCCAACAGCAGCATCGCTCCGCCGAAAGCAAAGCTTCCTCCGCGTTCCCATAATTCGACGGCAAGAAGCGGACCGACGAGCGAAGGCAGCATGGTCGACAGCGTGTAGAGCGACAATCCCTGGCCGCGGTCTTTGTCATCCAATCGCTCCATGATTCCGGCCTGCATCGTCATGGAAAAGAATGCCGTCGCCGCGCCTTGCAGCGCTCGGAGCCAGATGTAGCCTTCGATGCCGGACACGGCATATAGCAGCAGCGTGATCGCATGAACGACAAGCAAACCGCGCATGACCGCAAGCGGTCCGAATCGACCGATCCATTGGCCGGCGAGCGGACGCAGCAGCATGCAAGTCAGCATATAAGCGCCCATCATCAAGCCGATGCCGCCTTGTCCGAGACCGGCATCGGCACTTCGCAAAGGCAGAGCTACGGTCAATACGGAATTAGCGAAAAAGAATAAAAAGGCAAGCGTATAGAGACGTATAAATCCCGCGGATGCGGGGCTGGCGCGATTCAATCCATATCCTCCTTCAAACGGGGAGCATGCTGCAGTCTGCGCACGCTCCCTTTTTCCCGATCATTCGACGGCTATGCCTGATAAGCCACTTGACCGTTCACGACGGTCATGAGCGCTTTGGCTTGCAGCAGCGATTGTTCGCCTTCCGCAATATCCCGGTCCAAAACGGTAAAGTCGGCGGCAAAACCTTCACGCAGCTGACCCCGTTCCGCCTCCTCGGCCGCGGCCAACGCGCTGCCTTCGGTGAACAGCCAAAGCGATTGCTCCAGGCTCAAGCGCTCCTTCGGCAGATAGCCTTCGGCAGGTTCGGCCCTATCCGGACGACGACGCGTCATCGCCGCATGGAAGCCGAGCAGCGGATTCAGCGGCTCGATCGGCGCGTCGCTTCCGCCTGCGCAGATCACGCCCGCGTCGATGATCTTTTTCCACGCATACAGATAATCCGTCCGCTCCGGCCCTACCCGATCCAGCACCCACGGGAAATCGCTGGCGACGAAACGCGGCTGGATATCGGCGATCAATTGCAGCTTTGTCATGCGGTGCAGCAGCTCGGCATCCAGCACCTGCGCGTGGATAAAGCGGTCGGGTAAATTCGTGATGCCTGAACCTGCGAGCGGAAACTTTTCCATCGCGGCAAGCGTCAGATCCGCCGCTCCGTCTCCGATCGCATGCACGGCAATCGGGAAGCCGAGCGAACGGGCGCGAGCAGTAAGCCGATGCAGCCGTTCCGCCGAATGAATCGCCATGCCGCTTGTGTGCGGAGCATCATGATAAGGTGCGTTCAGCAGCGCGGTTCGCCCTCCGATCGCGCCGTCGGAGAAAATCTTGACCGCGCCGATCCGCAGCCATTCGTCGCCGTCGCCCGCCGTCAACCCCAAACGCTCGGCCTCGTCCAGATAATCATGGAAAATAAGCTGATGCGAGCGGAACAAAACGCCTTCCTCGCGCAGCTCGCGGTGGATGCGGCGCATGATATCGATCCCGCCCAGATACCGAAGATCCTCGGTATGCGCGGCAGTCAATCCGAGGCTCAGCGCATATTCGCAGGCGGCGCGGATCGTGGATTTTTTGGCGGCGTAATCCGGTTCGGGCTGCACGGCGATCAGCAATTTGCAGGCTTCTTCATAGATCCAGCCGTTTAGTCCGCCCGACTCGTCCCGACCGAAAGCGCCGGACAGCGGATCGGGTGTCTCGCCAGTCACGCCTGCCCGGCGGAAGGCTTCGGTATTGGCGAGAAACGCATGGAAACACGTACGCGTGAGATAAAGCGGATGCTGCCCTGCCGCTTCGTCCAACTCGGCAAGAGTCGGAGCGAGCGCGGGCGAAAACGCATTTTCATTCCAATTCAATCCGAAAATCCACTCGCCGTCCGGCGTCTGCCGCGCACGTTCGCGAATTTGCCGGAGCATCCGGTCTTTGGACGACGTATCGGAAAAATCGAGCGCCGACAACTTCATGCCCTGCATCGACAAGTGCATATGCGAATCCGTCAGGCCCGGCAGCACGTAAGCGCCGTTCCAGTCGACCGTCTTGTAATCGCGTCCCGACAATTGCAGCTCTAATTCGCGCGCCATGCCGACGGCTCGGATAAGGCCGTTTTCCGCATATGCCGCGTCCGGCCCATTCGGCGCCGCATGAAGGCCGATTCGGCCGTTTTTGAATAAGGTTCCCTGGGTTATGGTCACAAGGTTCATTCCCTTCTCGGTTCGATTCAGACCTATCGTTGAGTGTACCATAAGCATGTACGGCAAGGGAGCTTTACACATTCCGGCTTTGCGTTTGACACGGCATTGATATTTACTCCTTACACTGGCAGAAGCCTGTAATGAATGCGGGTACATATCCTATGCCGACAAAGGAGCACGACTTACTTATGAAGCTGAGCACTTACCCGAAATTCCGTCGTTTGTTAACCGCAGGAACCGCAGCGCTGGCCGTCGGGGTTGTGTCCTTGAATGCCAACATCGGAACGCTGAATGCCGAAGCAGCGGCTCCGCAAATTCCGCTTCGCGCAGCCGCCGAAAATTTGTTGAGCAAGGTCACGTGGAACGCTTCCTCGGATAGCGTAACCGTAGAAGGCGAAGGGTTGAGCGGAACGTTTACGCTAGGCTCGACCTCGGCTGCGCTGAATGGAAAAGCAATGACGCTCGACGCTGCTCCTTATGCACAAAACGGACGCGTTTACGTATCCGAGATGGGCCTGACCGCGCTTCGGGATGCTTCTGCCGTTGCGCAAAACCGGACGGGCTTCGAGCTTGTGTCTTCGTTCGACGTTCCTTCGGGCAAAGCGGAGATCGCTTCGTCCACACCGGACGGACAACGTTTGATTGTAACCGAAGCAGATGCCGGAAGTATCGCCGTGCTGGATATTGCCGATCCGATGCAGCCGTCTCTTTTAAAAAATGTCAGCTTTAAGTCCTTGTCCGACAAAGCCGAAGTGACCAGCGTCGCAGTAATGCCGGACGGCAATTACGCGCTCGCGGTGATTCGGACAGGAGATACGATGCAGCTTGCGAATCCCGGCATTCTCGCGGTCGTCGACTTGCGCACGTACGAAATCGCCAAAACGTATCCGCTTGGCATCGGTCCCGATTCGATCGCCGTATCCAAAGACGGGCGTTATGCCGTAATCGCGATCGAAGACGAGGAGCTTGATCCGGCAACGGACGAATACGATTATCCGAACGCCAAGCGTCCGGGCAGCATCAGTGTCATCGAATTTACAGACGGGGATGCGTTAAGCGGCACGCTCACAGATCTGCCGGTCGATTTATCGGGAACGGAAGGCGCGATTTATCCACACGAGCCGCAGCCCGAGTATGTCGCGATCAATGAAGCGGGAACGACAGCGGCTGTCACTTTGCAGGAAAACAACGCGATAGCGCTTGTCGATTTGGCTACGAAAAAAGTGACCAAAATCTTCGCTCTCGGCACAACGACGCATGCGGCGGATGTTGAGGAAGACGGCCTGGTTTCTTTCACAAGTACGATGCAGGGGCGGTTCGAGCCTGACGGCATCGTCTTTTCGCCGGATGGCAAACATCTGATCACCGCCAATGAAGGCGACTTGGGCAAAAATGAGTTCGAAGACAGCGTGCGCGCGGGCGGACGCAATATCGCGGTGTGGGATCTGGACGGTAACCTGGTGTATGACAGCCTGAACTTGATCGACGAGGCGACCGCCCGGGCCGGTGTGTATCCCGACGACCGTAGCCCTAACAAAGGCAGCGAGGTAGAAAACCTGGCCGTGTCCACAATAGACGGACAACCGATCTTGGCTGTCGCGGCGGAACGCGCAGATGCGATCTTGTTCTTCGACCTGACGGATGCCGCGAAACCAACGTATCTCGGATTGATCCGCACAGCAGGCGAATCTCCGGAAGGCATTCACCGCGTGAGCGGACGCGATTTGTTTATCAGTGCCGATGAAGGCACGGGTACGATCAGCTTTTACGCCAAATCCAAGTGAATATGCGATAAATTCGACACGTTTAAAAGCCGAACAACCGTTGATCGCGGTTGTTCGGCTTTTTTTGGCGCTGCATGTTATAGATCAACCAGGCCGTAGATTTGTTTCTCCAGTTTCTTTTTGTCTTGCTCCAGCGCTTTGCTCGTCTGCTCCGAACGCTTCAGCTCTTCCCGGTATTCGGCTTGAAGCTTGCCCAACCGCGAAATTTCGGTATCCAGGAAACCGATCCGTTCCCGTTCCGCGGCTACGACGTAGCGCTCGCCTTGTCCCCATTCCCCGTCGCTGTGCAGCGCTTCGTCCGCCATCCGCTCCAAAATGCGATCCTGCTTGCGGCGAAGATCCATCAGCGTCACGCTGGATGCCGCATAGTTCAACGTGTATTTGACCAACCCCGCAAAGCCCTGTCCGCGCTCCTGCCGGGATGACTCGGTATCGCTCATACGACGGCGATTGTCCGCGTACTCTTCCAACAGCTGATCGAAGGAGGCCGAGATATGCGGGAGCTGCATGCTGCTGACGCGAAGCTTATCGACCAGCGAAGAACGAATTTCCGTAATTCGCTGCTCGGAACCCGCACGCTCGGTCCGAGCCGCTTCCAATTGCTCGGCGCAGCTGGCGGATTCGCGCGTGTAATAATCGATTCGTCCGTTCTCTTCGTCCAACTCGGCTTTTAACGCGCCGTGTTCTTCGGCGTGGGAACGCCACAACGCCAGCAGCGGCTCGTAATCGGCTTCCAACTCGTCTTCCGAGACCAATTCCGGCAGGAACAACTGAGTCAACAGCAACGGCAGGCGTCTGCGCTGCGGATTCAGATTGCGGTACATCGAAAGCGACGCGCCTTTGGTTCCGCCCGGAATCACTTGCAAAAACGCGGGGCTTGCGGATACCGTCAAAAAGTCGATCCGACGCCCGTACAATTCCTCGGTTTGGCCGAGTCCCAGCAGCCCTTTTGCCGAACCCAGCAGCGTCATGGCCGTCTCGTAATAGGCGAAACCCTGCTGCTGTTCGAGCGCGGCGAGCAGGATTTTCACGCTGCTCGGACGCGGGGGCGGAGTCGGCTCGGGCTGTTCATGTTCATCGAAATCCGAATCGGATGCAGCGGAACGGATCGAGGAATGAATTTGAGCATCGGATGCTTCTTTGTCCAGCCGCACGCTTCCGATCGGCGCCTCCGTATCCAACGGCAAAACCGCCTCGATATCCGGCTTGAAGCTTGGATCGAATCCGGGTACGTCCGATTGTTCCGAAGCCTGCTTAGGATCGACCGACTTGGGCGCGAAATTCGCAAGGTCCCGATCCCGATTCGCCGCTTCCGGCGATTCGGAAATCCCCTGCGCGTTCGATCCGATCCAATCCTCCAAATCAAAGTCCGGTTCGGATGGCGATACTCCCGCTTCCGCCGATGTCTGAAGGTCGGGATCGACTTCCGCCTTAGGCGTCTCCCACAGTTCCGGAAGATCCGGCAGCAGCGAATCGACGCGCCGCATATAGAGATCCCAATCCTCTTGAGACGCAGCATCCAACAACCGACCCAAAACCTGAATCAACTGGACGATCTGGTAATCGATCAGCGCTTCAAGCTCGCTCGCTTCAGGGCGATCCTCCCGAAACGCCAGGTAAGCCCGGTCTTCTTCGGCTGCGCCGATCTCGATCTGCTCGACGATTCCTCCGGCGAATTCTTCCAACTCCGCGGCCGTCGTCAGCGGCATGCCGACCAGCTTGGCACGCTTCGCAAGCTCCAGCAAAATGCCAAGTCGCAGATCGTCGTCGCTCCATTCGCGGTAAGCCAGCGCTTTTTCCTCTAATTTTCTGGCAAAACGTTCCGGTTCGCGCTTGATCCAATCGCGGATTTTGGACACGAGCAGCTCTTGCACCGCCGTATCGCAGCAAAGCACGTACATCAGTCTTAATTCGTCGCCCCCCAGCTTGCAGAGTGCCTGCGCAAATGTATGTCCGTACATGGTCCACACCCCTTTTAGGCGAATATCTTCGTAGCTTCATTCTAACCGCTGTCAGGGGGTTCGTTCAAATTTTCTCCTTGACCTTTCCCGAATCGCCCTCTATAATCCAGTATCAACGAAACATTCGGCTTTGACCGGAGACAATATTCCCCGAGCGCACCGTCCAGAGAAAGAAGCGATTGCTGAGAGCTTCTCCGGAAAGCGGCCCGGAATTACCCCTTCGCAGCCGCGAGAGCGAACGCCATGTCCGCTGCCGATCCTGAGTGGATCCGCACGGTGGCCGGTAGCTTCCGCCGATTGATCCCCGTTACCGGATTCCAAGTAAGGGTCGTGACTTGCCTATCGGAGCATCCGCTGCGAAAGTCATGGCTGAATGAGGGTGGAACCACGAGCCGAGCGCACTCGTCCCTTTCCGGGAGAGTGTGCTTTTTGCGTTTTCCGGAAGATCGTCTGCGCTCGCCATCCCACTATACTTGGAGGAATGCAGCATGTCCCAATTATCCAATGTTAACGTCAATTCCGGTTCGAACGATCGCGAACGGGTTGACATCACTTTCCCTAACGGCGACGTACGCCAAGTCTTGTCCGGCACTTCGATCCTCGAAATCGCCCGGTCCGCAGGAACTTCGCTCGGCAAAAACGCCGTAGCCGCCCGTTTGAACGGTCGCTTGGTCGATCTGTGCGAATGCGTGCAGGAGAACGCTTCGCTGGAAATTCTGCTTCCGGCAGATGAGGACAGTCTCCCGATTTACCGCCGAAGCGCCGCGAATCTGCTCGCCCGGGCCGTGAAACGATTATACGGCGGCAACGCCGCGGTTCGGCTGGGGAATAGTCAGGTTGCCAAAGACGGCTTTTACTACGAATTCGAACTTCCTTCCGCCCTCTCCGCCGACGATCTGCATGCGATCGAACGCGAAATGCGGAAGATCGCCGAAGAGAATCTGCCCATTCGCGGCCGCAAGGTTAGTCGCGCAGAAGCGTTAGTTCTGTTCCGGGAGCGTAACGAGCCGTACAAGGTCGAAGCGATCGAGCAAGCTCCTGAAGGAGCGGAATTGCGAATCTACGAGCAAGACGAGTGGGCAGATCTTTATAGCGAACCGCTGCTTCCTTCGGCCGGACGGCTCAAAGCATTCAAGCTGCTGAGCGTCGCCGGCGCTTACTGGAACGGCGACTCGGAGCGTCCGGTGCTTCAGCGGATTCAAGGTTCGGCTTTCCCGCGCAAAGAACAGCTCGACGAGCACCTGCTGCTGTTGGAAGAAGCCAAAAAGCGCGATCACCGCAAACTGGGGCGCGAGCTGAAGCTGTTCATGTTTTCGGACGAAGCGCCGGGGATGCCTTTTTACTTGCCGAACGGGATGTCGCTTCGCACAGAGCTGGAGAACTTCTCGCGGGACGTGCAGCTTCGCAGCGGCTACGACGAAGTGCGGTCGCCTTTCATGATGAACCGTCGTCTGTGGGAAGAATCGGGCCACTGGGATCATTATAAAGACAATATGTATTTTTCCGAAGTGGACGACGAAGCGTTCGCGCTCAAGCCGATGAACTGTCCGGGGCATATGCTGATGTACAAAAACGAACTGCGTTCCTACCGCGATCTGCCGATCCGCATGATGGAGTTCGGTCAGGTGCATCGTCACGAATACTCCGGCGCGCTGAACGGGCTGATGCGGGTGCGGACTTTTTGCCAGGATGATGCGCATTTGTTCGTGCTGCCGAATCAGATCGAAGACGAGATCGGAAAAGTCATGGATCTGATCGACCGGATGTACCGCGTGTTCGGCTTCGACTATCGGATCGAGTTGTCCACTCGTCCGGAGGATTCCATGGGCTCCGAAGAACTGTGGGACGAGGCGGAAAACGCGCTGCGGCGCGTGCTTGAGGACCGCGGCGTCGACTATGTGCTGAACGAGGGCGACGGTGCCTTTTACGGGCCGAAGATCGATTATCACGTGCTGGACGCGCTCGGACGCAGCTGGCAGTGCGGCACGATCCAGCTCGATTTCCAAATGCCGGAGAAGTTCGATCTGTGGTATATCGGCGAAGACGGCGGCAAGCATCGGCCGGTCGTGATCCATCGCGCGATTTACGGATCGATCGACCGCTTTATCGGCATTCTGATCGAGCATTACGCCGGAGCGTTCCCGCTGTGGCTGGCTCCGGTGCAGGTCCGCGTGCTGCCGGTATCCGCTCATTATGACGACTACGCGTTCGAAGTACGGAAAATGCTGCGGGACGCCGGAATTCGGGTCGAAGCGGAAGTCAGCGGCAATAAGCTCGGCTACAAGATGCGTGCGGCGCAGCAGGAAAAAGTGCCTTACGTATTCGTCGTCGGCGAAAAGGAACGGGAATCCGGCAGCGTGAACGTGCGGCGGTATAACGGCGATGAGCAGGTGCTGATGTCGCTGGATGAAGCGGTTGGGGCATTATTGCAAGAAAATTGCGAGCGGCAATGACGATCAGACGTCTATCTATTACCTTCTACAACGCTAAAGGTACTATTCGGTAAATCATCGGTAAATAAAAGGAAACGTTCGGGCCGATGCCCGAGCGTTTCCTTTTTCGATGTCCAAGTTATGCTTTTGAACGCCCGGGCAATCCGGCCGTTAAGCACCCGGCTTTCTGCGCATCAGGAAGTCCGTCTGCGCGTCCGCCAATTCGGAATTGGCCTGTTTCAATTGCTCCAACGTGGTCGCCGTTTCCAAAACCCGTTCCGCTTTGCGCAGCGCGCGGCGAAGGTCGCCGAATGCCGACTGCGGATACTGGCCAGGCCCGATTCCTTTCGGCGCGTCCATTGTTTTCCATACGATTGCGATGCCGTTCTTCAATTTTAAATATTCTTCGCTATTTTCGATCGGGCTGTCGCGTTTCAATTCGTCGACCAATGTCGCGTATCTGACGTCCAGATTGCCCTGAGCCATCTTCACTTGGTTGGAATCGGCATTGCTGTTGACCAACTGTTCCAATAAGGATGCGGCTTGCTCGAACGCTTGGACGGAATTCGCGTGATTGCCCGGATTTCCGCTGATCGCGTTAAGCCTGGCTTGAATATCCGCACGGTATTTCGACGCGGATTGCAAATAAGGAGCCGGATCGTACACATAAAGTTTTTTCGCTTGAACGACTTTCGGGAGATAAACTTCCTTGAAGGCTTGGATATAACTGCCTTTCTCCTGCCAGCCCAAATCTTCGGCGTATTTTTGCGCGTCCCATACGGCATGCAGCACAGCGCGGTCGGAAACCGACAGCTTGCTTTCATCCTCGCCGATATTGCTATGGTAGTATAATACGTACTCGGATGTTGCAAACATTTTGGAAATTTGACCGTCCAAGATGTAGAAATCGATAAAATCGTTCAGTGCTTTTTCGTAATCTTGCCGGATGGCCGATAATTCAGCCTGTGAAGCTGCCGGATCAAGCGCCGCGACATACGCTTTATTTTGAAGGGCGATCAGATCGTTGTAGCGGTAAGAATCGGAATCGAAATTATACGTTTGCGTGATATAGAAGGTCTGTTCTCTTTTCAAATTCAATGCGATCAGCTCGGCACGGATCGAGTCGTTCAAATAATCAAGCGGGACCGCGGCCTGCGAAGAAACAGCCGGTTGGTCTGCTTGCACGGCTGAAGGCTGGATGCCGAACCCTCCCAAGCCGACGGCAACCGCGAGCGTTACAGCGGACGTGCGTGCGAAACGTTTGTTGATTTTCATATAAAATATTCTCCTCCTTATTTATGTAATGGAATTACTTTCCTATATAAACTTGATACTGGATTTTAGACGCAAAAATTTCTGCTTATTTTTCCGAAACGAAGCAACGGAAGTCAGCCGCGCGAAAAGCCCGTTATTTCGCAATACGAAAGAACGGGCTTGATTTCCTTACAACGGAAACCGATACGGATTACGTGTTACGTTTACTTTTGAACTCGGAGACTGCCGAAGACAGATCCGAGCTTGCTTCTTTGACCTGCTCCGCCGTCGTGGATTTCTCCAACGCGCGCTCGGCTTTGCCGATTGCCCGTTTTAACGTGCCGACTGCGGAAGCGGCGTATTGGCCTTTTTCTTTGCCGGTCGGCGAGTCGAGCAAAGGTTCAGCCGATTTGATATCCGCTGCCAGCGACAGACCTTCGTTCAACGCGGCATACGTAGTCTCGACGCCCGACTGCGCGGCGTCCAGCTCGTTTTTACCGGACGTCCGGTCAAGAATCGCTTCGAGAGCGGCTGCGGACGTATCGAAAGAGTCGCGCAGGTCTTCTACCAGATCCTCGTCGACGTTTTCCGTGCGCGCCTTGATGTTTGCTTCGTACTGCTTCAACACCGACGTATAATCGGATGCACGGAACGCCGTAATATCGTTCGCTTCCGATTCGCGCAGCAGGAACTGCTTATACGCGGACAGCGCGCCATCCTTGGTGGAGTCTGCCGACAGCTTGTTTTGCGCTTCGGCTACGCCTTGCAGGACGAGCGCTCCGGCTGCGTTATTGCCGCTTTTGCTTTTAGCGTCGGCCAGCACTTTTTTCACCGCGTTCGCGTTGCTGATCGCTTCGCCGTTGTAACGGTCAAGCGATTCTTCCAGCTTACGGGACGTGGAGTAAATCCGATCTATCGGCGCATTCGGATCGGACAATACTTCGACGGCCCGATTGCGGGTTTCCGTCAAGGTCGCATATGCTTTTTCCGATGTATCCAACGGGAAATGCTCGACCGCCCGCAGCGTCATGACTTCAAGATCGATTAACGCGGCACGGGTCGCGGTAACCGAAGATTTTTTGGGATCGATAGAGATGACCGGCAGATATACTTCCGCATTGCCGATTTTGGTAACGGATGCCGATGCCGTGCGAACCGCAGTCGATGTGCTCGAAGCACTAACCGACGTGGTTACGGATGCTGCTGCATTGGGTACGGGACTAGCCTTGGTGCTTGCCGTCTTATCGGCCGAAGCCGCGACTTTAGCCTCCGATTCCGGTGAACCGTCTGCAAAAATATGAGGCACCGCATACACGCCGCCCGCCAATACCGCAGTCGCCACGACCGCCGCTGACCATTTTCTTGCGTGACTTGATGGTTTCTTTTCCATGTGAACGCCTCCTATGTACAGCAGTATGGTTCTACCTACTTTAAACCATTGAAGCGTTAACGAATCGAAAAAAAGCCCCTCTTTTAAAAAGAAGATTCGGCGAGATATAGTTAGTTAGGTTTGGAATTTTTCGAAGAATTGAGGCTAATCCGTTTTTTTATGACAGATAAAAAAGTTGAAGCAATAGAGCGTATCTTCGTTATCCATATGTAATCAAGTGACGTGAAGCAAATAAAAAAAGATTCTTTCCCTAAAATCAATGGGAAGAACCTTAGTTTAAAAATTTGAAGTTATATATTACTCATCTTTGCCCTTAGTAGTCACCAAGTTCCAAGTCCGCCGCCACTACCGCCACTCATCATCTTATATTCAATAGCGGTACCAAGGTTACCTTTATCAATACTTTTATCAGTATTGACTTCAAGCGTTAACGTAGTCGTAAAAACAGTAAGCAAAGCAAGGGAAATAAAGAATTTCGAAAACCCTTTTTTCATAAAATCATCTCCTTCATAATTTTTTTATACTTCAAATGTTGATCTTCTGAAGTATCGATCCTGTATTTCTCAAAAAGAGGTACATATTTCATAAACATTTCTTTATTGTTTATTTTAACGACAATCTCTAAACCATTCAATAAATAATCAAAGGCTTCATCAAATATTCTTTTTTTGAAATAATATTGAGCTGCCTCATAGCAAATATCTATGTATCGATTCATTTGATACATTTTATTATAATGAGAATTCTCAAATTTTGAAGACTCCACTTTCCCATAAAAATCTTTTAGAATTTCTGTAATTTCAAAATCATTTCGATTTGCTGCTGTTAACAAAATCGAAATTGTTGCGGATACTTCTTCCGGGTGCTCATCCATAAAAGCTATGCACTTTTCCAAAGACTGCAAGTCTCCAGACAATAAATCGATATAAATACTATTTTGCTTTGAAAAAAATCGAAATTTTTCGACTTCTTTACGCCCCTGTTCATCCAAACCAGCGAAGTAACTTAAATCTTCATAAAGTTTCGTATACGCACGAGCCTCCTTAAAGTTTTCTTGGCGAAACATAATAGTTTCCATGCTTAGAAAACCATATCCATAATAAACAACTAGCGGATGATCTGTTTGAATTGGAATATAAGCATTTGGATTATTCATGCTTTGCTTTTCTAAAGCATACACTGTTGAAGAAAACTGAATCAATTCTCTTGAATACTGTTCCGCTTCTTCTAATTTTCCAAGAGTAAAATATACGTCAAACAACCTCATCAACCCATCCAAACGATGATGATCCGGCAGCTTGTCGCAAAACGGTTCGAACTCGATCGCCGCTCTTAAGTTGCGCTCGTTGTCTTCCCCCAGAGCCGCGCGGAACAATCGATAATGGCTGACTGCCAAACGCTCCGACTGGTGGTACTTCTCGTTCTGCACGATACACTGGTAAAACACGGTCGATTCTTTGATCTTCCCGCTCGTATACAGGGCTTCTCCGATCTCGAAAATCATTTCCAACTGCTTAAGGTCTTCCAGCAATCTGGACAATACTTTTTCGATGCAATCGATTCGGTCCAGCTCGGCGGAGCGGATCAGGAAAGGTTCTACGCGACGGCGATTCGGCCTTCCGTCGTAGAAACACTCGTCAATGTACAAGTCGAACATCCAGCCTTCCTCATGTCCGAGCGCTTTTGCGATCCGTTCCAACTGGTTGAGCGAAATGGGTTTGGGAGGATTGCTGTTCAATATTGCGCTGAAAATGCCACGATTGATTCCCGACCATTCGCCGAATTCTGAAAAATTCATTCCCATTTCTGCGATTCCTCTTTCAATTTCGGAACGCAGCGTCATTGTCATTTCCATCTCCGCACCTCTTTCGCTTCAAAAACGTTTCCTGTATATACCAGTTGACCGTTGTATTTTTCTCAAAATGAAAGATAAACACTAAATCCTTCCCTTACAATTAATTTACAATATACAGAATAAATAAACATCGGTCAATTTCTTTTTGCATCCATTTTTGAACAATACTTGAATGATTTAAACCAAGCAGCAACAAGGATTTTAAAATGGAAATCTACTTACCGTAATGACCCGACAGTCATGTATTTAAATTCATGATTTTGATAATTATATTCAGCTAGTAATAATGAAAAACAAGATGTTTGGTAGTTTTGACGAGGGTTTAGCAGCGCTTTACTCATAACGTAACTTTTCTGGAATAAATTCCGTCAAATAGATAATGGGAGAGGAGGAGAATGTCTGAATACATCTATTCTTTTTCGAAGCAAAAATTTGTGGATCATTGTGATGCTCGCTTTTTCAATGACGTTAACGGGATGTAAAGAAGTAAATTATTCGCAATCCAACGGCGGAGTTTCGATCTCTTCGACCACAGTTGCCGTACCTAATGATGAACAAAACGAGGACGCGAAAATCCGCCAGATTGCCTGGGACAGCTTAAGCGATCGACAAAAAGACTCCGTACAAGGAAACTGGAAAACGGCTAAAGTTGAACGGCCCAAAGGAAGTTCGATCTGGTATGGAATCGCGATGGATAAGCAAAGCACGCCAATGCCGGATCAAGTTATTCTGGTGACCTTTAATACGCTTCAAGATCAGCTGCTGGGTCCGTTGGTTATTTATATCGATGCCGAGAGCGAGCAGCGTATCGGAGTAGGCATTCGCGAGTAAAACGACGAAAGCCCTCATTCCGCCAAGGAATCGAGGGCTTATCCGGTATTGAACACGTTCAGTTCTTTTTTGAATCGGCATCTTGTTCGTCATGATGAGACTCCGCTTGCGACAGTACCGATCCTGCAAGCGATTTGGTATTTTTTTCGGCCTCTTTATCGTGAAGCACTTTGGAAGCCAGCGCCGTCATTTTTTTCGAGGAATGCTTGCCGTCATGGTCATTGGAATTGGGCATCCGTATCACCTCCATAGTGTGGAAGTAACCGGAATGGCGGGAGAGGAAACAGGCGGACATAAAGTTCGGTTCCGCATGCGCTATCCGATTTTTGTCCGGCTGCGGCTTATCATATAAACGTTCCCTTTCAATGCTTCGCCACGATACTTCTCCCCCAGATCCAGATCCTTGCCTCTCACCAACAGCACGACCTCGCGCCGAAGCTCTCGGTCCTCTGCTTCCTCTTCCCGACTATGCGCAGAAATGGTCCCTTTGAACACCCGATAGCCGGATACGAAAAACAGCGGGCAGGTCGCGATCGTGTCCGTTTTCACGAACACCGCGATAATGAACACGATCATCAGCAGCGAAACGGCAAAATTGGTGATCGACGAGTAATCCAGCGCAAGCCGCGGCAGCAGCAGGGTCATGAGGAAAAAGGTATAGTCGCTGGCGGGCAGCTTTTCGAACCGCCGAACCGCGTAGTTCTGTCCGCCGCTTCCCGAATGCACCTTTTTCCCGATATCGCGCAGCAGCCAGACGATCACCAGACGGTACAAAAGCAGCGAACCTCCGAGCACGGCCAGCAGGAAACCTGATTCCGCAATCCAAAGGCGCCCTCCGAGCATCTGCGACAACCGCTCTTCCCGAATCGCCTGCGGCAGCAGATCGTTGCGATACAAAAAACCGCCGAGCATCAGCATCAACAACGGCGCATAGGCGGTCGTCCAGAGGATGATCGGTTCTTTTTTACTCCACATTCCCCAAGCTCCTCCTCTATACGTCCATATCCGTCTGTTGCTCGGCATTCTCGATCGAGTCGGTCAGGCCGAATTCTTTCGTTAAAAAGGACTGGACGATTTTATTCCCGAAAAAGCGCAGCAGCACCGTGGGACGGCTTCCTTCCGGATAGATCACCAGCTCTTTTTCCAAGTCGAGAAAATCGTACAGTTCCCATAACGGGGCATAAGCTTGACGGTATTCTTGCTCGCGGTCCGAACTGGCGGGAATGTTGTTTCGGATCATACGCAGTTCGCTGCACCGGTCTTTGAAGTTCTGCTCCAGCGCGTCCATTTGTTTCTCGCCCATTTGCGCTACTGTTCTTGTATGGAAAAAGGCTGTGCAGTCATGCTTAAAGCGCTCTTTATCCGCTTCGCCGATCGCAAAAAAAGGCATATCCGTAAGCGTATCGAGATTGCGATCCCGGGCTTGGACGATATGATCGCGGTAATCGAACACATATTCAAAAGATTGAAGCCTGGAGATGTACAGCTCGTTTTCGATCATGATGAATTCAATCTTCCCGCCCAATTCGATCAATTCCTCGGAAGTCTCCGTCAGTTCATTCGAGCTGCCAAACGCCCACTTTTTTCGAGATGCGCTTTGTTTGGGTTTGCGGTAGAAAAAGAAATACAATCGATGGCCGTCAAATTCGAGTTGAACGATCTGGAACTCCGTATCGGTCGTTTCCAGCAAACTGTCCGGATGGGCCAACGCTTGGAGAAGACGTTTTTTGCGTTCATACGGAATTCCGATCGTTTCGTCCAACGTTAATCGGGCCAACCGTTCATGCTTTTGGACTTCCAGATGGTATTCACCGACCGCGAAGCGCCGCGTTCCGTCCGATTCTGTAATCTGTAACGCACGCGTCTCGCGAAGGATCTGCTGCTTAAGCCATGTGCCCAGACTTTCCGATAAGGAGAGCGATTTGGCACGGTAATAACGATCTGCTTCCTTTTGCTTGCGTACAAGGGAAAAAACCACGTTGATTTCGCGCAGCTCTTCCGGGGTGGCGAGGCGGCTTAGCTTAGTCAGCGGATGATTCGGCTTGTTGATCGCTAAAGTCATGGATTGGCTGGCTCCTTTTTGTAAAGGTTAGGCAAACATCCCGCTGAGCGTGGCGCCGATCGCGACGAATACGATACCGACGCTGACGGGAATGACGGATAGCAGAATGCTTGTCGTCGACTTTAATTTAAAACGCGCCGGATTGTCCCGCAGATAGTACACGTCGACGGGAAGACCGATCTTGTGGCTTCTCCATGAGGTGCCGACCTTGGATCGTTCTTCCAATAGACCCTCCGGGGTATTAAAGCGTACAATCGGAAAATAGTAACGCATCGTGCGATTGGAGCTGCGCCGAACTTCTTCGGCATACTCCACAACTTCGCCTGTCGAAACTTCGGCGTGCCGCATGAAGCTTCGGTGTCGCAGCCATACGAACACGCCGATCCCCGCAACGATAACCCCGATCGCGAGAAAAAGCAGTCCCATCCATTGAATCAAGGGAATCCCTCGCTTTCTTTGGCTTATTTACGTTTCTGCCTGCTTCCTCTCCTGCTTATTACCCTTTTTCAGGCAGATTGAGTTGAGCCAAACCAGGGAAAAAGTGCGAACCTGAAGCTCCCAACAAATCCCCGGGAGGTTCGCACTTTTTGACCCGGGAAGCCTTACCGGGCTTGGGGTTAGAGTGGGTGCAATCGCACTCCGTGCGGGTGCGCGGATTGAAACTTTGCATTCCAAGCCACCTATATACCTAAATACAAAAAAAGGCTTTCTCTTATTCGAGAAAACCTTTATCTACACACCTTTTAAATAACTACTTTTCCTCCTGCTCATCCTGCTTGGAATCGCCGAATGCCGCGCCCAACGCTATGCCTACCGCCATTCCGATCGGAAGTCCCAACGTAATATTGTCCATCATCAATCCGAACAAAAGACCGAACGAAGTACCAAGCGCGATCCCGATGCTTATCGACTGCTCCTTCGTTTTCGACTGCTCTTTCGTTTTCATCGCTGCACTCTCCTTTGTCCAATTTCTTCCTACTACGCGCCCCGCTCAATTCCGTTTCGCGAAATATATCCACATCGCATAAAACAAAATGACCATAAACAGCAGCGCACCCAACAAGGCAAAGAACACCGCCGCATTCAAAAACCCCGCAATCACCGTAGCAACGCCGAGCGCCGCAAACATCACCAAGCATGTCATCGAAGCCGTTTTTTGAATAATGAGGCTGAACCGTTCGTCATTTTCTTCGATCTGCATTTTTTTGAGCGCGGCTTCGCTTCTTGAGCCTTTGATATTTTGCGCAAGGAATCCGAGAATTACCAACTCCAATCCGAAAAAGATGCCTTGGTGAAATCCTTTCGTGAAGCTGTTCAGGATCGGCAGTTCCGAGCGGTACAGCATAAAGCCCGTATAGATCAACGCAACGGCCATCGCCAACACCGTCAACACAATAATGCGGGTCCGTACCTTTTGCCGAAATGTGTGCATGGTCTATTCCTCCACTTCGCTGAAATCAAATACTTCTTCGATCGTCAGTCCGAAAAAGCGAGCGATCTTGTAAGCCAACACCAGAGAAGCCGTATACTTGCCGACTTCGAGCGACGTGATCGTTTGGCGGGTTACGCCGACGGCCAGTCCCAATTCCTCTTGCGACAGCTTGCGCTGCTTCCGCAATTCCGGGATTCGTGTTTTCAATAGGACTCCTCCCTCACCATTTGCAATGTCTGCTTTGCAATTTTAGTATAGTTAACTTTGCATAAAGTGTCAAGTCAGCTTTGCAAAAGCACTCGAGACTTTTAAAAGCTAGAGTAATCTTGCAATTTTGCGTACCCTTGTGTAAGATACGTTTAAACGATCAAACATTTCGACATTAAAGGATGAAGCATAATGAAGGATGAAAAACATTCCAAATCCGGCGAAGAAAACGAACATTCAAATCCGAAATTGCTCGCCAAAAAGCAGACGGTATTGGAGGAATTGCGATCGGCAACGGACATTTTAAAAGCGCTCGCGGAACCTGTAAGACAGGATATTCTGATGATGTTCATGCTGCACAAGCGGCTCAACGTTTCCCAGGTCGTCGAACGTTCGGAGCTGTCCCGCCCCGCTATTTCGCATCATTTGAAAGTTCTTAAACAAGCCGGTATCGTCACTTCGCGCAAAGAAGCTACTGAAGTCTATTACAGCTTGGCGGAGCAGGATTCGGTCGTATCGAAACTCCGACGATTGCTTGCTGCCGTCATGGAATTGGAACAAGATCCGGATAAAACGCACGAGCCCAAAGCTTGAACAACAGATCGCAAAGCCATCCTAAAAAGTATCCCTTCAAAGATGCTTTTTATTTATCCTTTTAGTCCAAATGTTTAAATGTTTAAATGTTTAATCATTTAGATTTATCGACTTATATATTCTACCAATCGGGAGGAATAATCATGATTGATCGGTACACCGGAAAAACGGTTTTGATCACAGGAGCTTCGTCGGGAATCGGAGAATGTTTCTCGGAAGAGCTTGCCGCAAAAGGCGCACATCTGATCCTTGTTGCTCGTTCCTCAGAAAAGCTGAATGCTTTGGCCGAGAGATTATCCGGTCGATACGGGATTCAGGCTGTCGCGATTTCTTTGGACCTGTCCGTAAGCGGCGCGGCAGAACGGTTAACGAAGAATATGCAAGATTGCGGTTTGCAACCCGATATGTTGATCAACAACGCCGGCATCGGCACGATGGCCCGGTTTGAAGAAATTGACGCGGCACGAATCGAACGCGAAGTTACGCTTAATATCATGACACTGACCGAATTGACCCGCTATTTGCTGCCGAACATGCTGAAGCGAGGTTCCGGTCTTGTGATCAATGTTGCTTCGATGACCGCGTTTCAACCTTCTCCCTACATGGCTGTGTACGGCGCGACGAAAGCTTATGTGTTGAGTTTTACCGAAGCATTGTGGGCGGAAAATCAAAATCGAGGCGTACAATTTCTGGCTTTATGCCCCGGCGAAACGCAAAGCTCTTTTCACGGCTCTTCCGGCGCAGATTCGCTCAATGGAAAACGCATGCAGCCGATCGAAGTCGTGAACGCGGCTTTTCAAGCGGTCGAGCAGCAAAAAAATTATCGGATCGCCGGACGCGGCAATTACTGGATGGGGCAGCTGCCGCGTTTTTTCTCACGACGTTCGGTACTCCGGATCGTCGAGCGAATGCTGCGTTCGGGATTAAAGCACACTTGATCCCGATCGAACACAAAAACCGGACGATGCAAGATCGTCCGGTTTTCTTAAGGAATGCTACAACTGGATCAGTCCGTTCACCAACAAAATCAATCCAAAGCCCGCACACAATACGCCGCCGACCGTTTTTGCGCGGCTGCGACGGCGATCGTAGTATTTCGGCCAGATCACGTACACGCCGAAAGCGATCAGCAAAATGCCCATGCCCAGGCTAAAATAGTGCATGATTCCGGTTATTGCTTCGGCACCCTGCCGGACGGCTTGGTCGCGGGGCGATTCTTCCATGAACGATCTCTCCTCTAAGCCAATTTGTCTTTATACTCCGTCGGGCTGCAGCCTGCATACTCCTTGAATACTTTGGAAAAATAATGCGGATCGCCGAAGCCCAGCGCGTCCGAGACGTGTTTGACCTTCATATCCGGCTCCGAGGCCAGCAAACGGCGCGCTTCATCGATCTTCAGCTCCATATAGTGATGCACGAACGTGCTGCCCGTATACCGCTTGATGATGCGACTGATATACGAAGGACTCACGTGGAACTGCTGCGCGGCTTCGGCAATCGAGATCTGAACGTAAAGGTTTTGCCTCAGATACCGGTCGATTTGCTCGAATAATTCTTCTCCCCCGCGCTTGCCCGGTTCTTGCAGCCGATCGAACTTTGCCGCGCACCACGCATAGAGCGATTCCGCAAAAGCTTCAGGACTTGCGGCAGCGAACAAAGCCCGAAGCTCGTGTTCCGAATTCGCGACGTCCGGCACTTTTTCACCGCTTGCCTCAATCACCGGGTCTTGCCCGCCCGCCCCAAGTTCGTCCGCCAAAAAGCTCACCAAGCGCTCCAGACTCATCATCCGCGCGGAGTCGTGCAGCCAATAAGACAAACTTTGCCGAAGCAGCAGCAGGAAACGTTCCTTTTGGCGCTGAACGATCAACTCCGCAAGCTGAACCTGAATCGCCAGTTTCGTCGCTTCGCCGGCTCCAACCTCCTGCTCTCCCGCCAGCGACGAAGCCAGGCAGCCGGATACCGTCAAACGATCGCGCACGGTACGCTCGAGTTTGCCGTATGCCGCAGACAATGCACGTAATTCAACCGGCTCAGCGGCGGCCAGCGCGATAGCGGATAGTCCGGCATTCTTCAACGCTTCGACAACCGCAACTTCGTCGAATCGAAGACGCTCGGCAGAGCTTTCGGTTATGATTTCCGCGGTAGCACTCTCTATGAATACGCCTTCATCTTTCAGTATAACAAACTGGCCCGCTTGCTGCGAAGGCAGCACCCTGAACGCTTCGGTTTTGAAAAAGTCTTTTAACGCAGCGTCGATGCTTTCGATGTCCCAAGCCTTCGCTTCGGCCGCAAAAGGACGCTGACGCACCAACACCAACCGTTTCTCTCCCGCCAACAACTCCGTATCCAACGTCATTTTCGCCAAATAGTCCGCTTCTACCACACCTTCCAGCAAACGCCGCTCGTTCTCCTGCTGCTCGCGAAGCTGCTCCAGCAATCGGCCGAGCACGTCCGCCAACTGCCCTTGATCCACAGGCTTGAGCAGATAGTCGAACGCCTGCAAATTCAGCGCGCGGCGCGCATATTCGAAGTCGCTGTAGCCGCTGATCAGCACCGTTTGCAGCCGGGGATTCAGCTTTTTCGCCTGCTCGATCAGTCCCAGTCCGTCCAGCTTCGGCATCCGAATATCGGTGAGCAAAATATCGACGGGCCGGGACTTCAACTGCTCCAGCGCTTCCAATCCGTTCGAAGCGGTCGCCGTCACCTGAACGGGCAGGCCGGCCGACCGGATCAGCATTTGAAGGTTGCGCAAGATCGGTTTGCTGTCTTCCGCGATGATCGCGTTATACATTTCTGCCACTCCTTTCTTTAATAAAAATCTTCCGTAAGCGACGCAATGATCTGGATCGCCGCTCCTCCTCCGTTATCGGAATGATTGTACATATTGAAAAACAACCGGTTTTTGTACATGAGCTGCAAACGGTGCGCCGTATTGACGATACCCATGCCGCCGATGCCCGTTTCCCGAGGAGCGTCTTCGCCGAAGGTTTCCGTCGATCGAATCAGGTCCAGCGTGCGCGCAATGATCTCCTGCGAGAAACCTTCCCCGTTATCCCGTACCTCCAGCGCCCACAATCCGTTGTACAGCTTCACCCGAATCTCGATCCGCCACGGCGCGTCCGCATTTCCGAAAGCGTGTTCGATACAGTTCTCGACAAAAGGCTGGATCACCAATCTCGGCAGGCGGATCTCGTCGAATGCCGGATCTTCATCGATGTTCCATTCCAAATCATCTTCGTAATTGTGCCGCAGCAGCGCCAGATAATCTTTCGTATGCTCCAGTTCCTGCGTCAGGCTCACATGCTCGTACGGCGAAGAAACGATATAACGCAGGCTGTCCGACAGGTTTTTGCACATTTCCGAGACGACTTCGTTCTTCCCTTCCTGCGCGGCGATGCTGATCAGGTACAGCGTATTATGGATAAAATGCGGCGCGATTTGCGCTTGCAGCGCCGAGTTGCGGGCAATCGCTTCTTCGTGCACGGCCAGCTTTTCCCGCTCGATCGAGACCTGCAGCCGATCCAGCAGCCCCTGGAACGACTCGCTCAATTGCAGCAGCTCGTTGTTCGACGAAGGGGTCTCCACTTTGGTATCGATATTGCTGTAATTGATGCGCCGCATCTGATTGCGCAGCTTGCGGATCGGCAGCAGGAAGCTGCGGGCGGAGAAATACATATAAGCGGCGGAAAAAAGAAACAACGAAGCGATCAGCAGCATGGAGATGGTCGCGACCGAATTGACGGGACCGAGCACCACCTTTTTCGGCGTCACGGTGTACGTGGTCCAGCCTGTCTCTTCGGATCGATAATACGCGACGTAATCGCCGGTATCGTTGATCGTTACGCCGTTTAAATCCGAGGTCGGAAGCCGGAAGTCGGGCGTTTCCGCTTCGGACGGATTCGATTCGTAAATGGTTCGCCCGGCGTAATCGATCACGTACACCTCGCTGCCGGGGCTTCCCGCAGCGACAGAGCGCCGGAGCATTTCCTGCTGAAGCTGAATCGCCATGTAACCGAATACTTTGCCGTTCTGATTGATGATCGCCCGGATAAAAAACACGCGATTCGCGGTTGGGCGATACAGGGAGTAACCGTTTTCAACCCAGTTGACGTCATTGCCGCTGCTTTCCAAAAACGGCAGCAAGGACGAAGGATTGCCCGGCGCGCCGATGAAAGTGGTCAGCAGGCCGCCGCGCAGATCGTAAATCGCGACGTCCTCGATGTTCATGCTGGGCCCGATGGATTGGAACATGATTTCTCTTAATTTTCGATTGAGCGACAATCCTTCCACGGATAATCGCGAAGAATCGCCGGTCGGCATCAATGCGAAAATATCTTTACTCGACAAAATCCGCTGCGAAAGTTGGTTCTGGCTGTCGACGTAGAGATCGAGCTGATCCCCGATTTTGGCTGCGGAGAGCCGCATCTCGTTCTCCGTCGTTTCCCGCAGCGGATGCACCACGATTGTATTCACATAAATGGCGAAGCTGCCCATGACGATCAGGAGAAGAACGGCGAATGCCAGAAAGAACTTGGTTTGCAGGCTGGCTCGGCCGCCGAGTTTGAATGTTCGGAAAAGCACCGTGCGACCTCCTTCTGGCTTGTTGATGTTCATACTGTACAACCAAAACGAAAAATCGACAAGGGTCGGGGATTAGGGCGTGTCTTCAAACCTCAATGGCAGCAGATTTGGTCGAATTTTCGTTCTCAGCAAGGAACTTTTTCGCAGTCGTGCCGGGGCACGTCAAGAGAAAGTGACGCGGCGGAGGACGAAAAGGCGGCAAAAGATGCACATTGGCAGGTTTGAAGACACGCCCTAGGCTGCCCCAGATGAAAACCGGTTAATTCTTCTTGTTTTTTCGAGCTTTTTTTCGAAGGTTGGACTTTTTTTCGTTTAGAGGCTGAGGATGGGGTAGAAATGGTGGAGCGGAGGACTGGAAAGGCTTGCTTCGAGGATGAGAAGCAAGTAAGGTCGTGCTGCGAACGAGAGTTTCGGCGTGAAAGGCGAAGGCTTCGCGGCTTCTTTTTCCTTTCACGCTACCTCATTGTTTGCTGGAGGGCGCTCGTATTTATGAGCGTTTTTTTAAAACCTTTAAGACCTTTTCGCTCGAACTACGCAGATTAAGAATACCGGATTGTATCAATCCGGTATTCTTAACCTTCGAGCGTTGTTCAGGATATTACCCCTAAAGAGTAAATCACAGCCATGTACCCTCTCCGCCCCACCCTCTATAATCTAAACATGAAAGCGGATTCAAGACGAGGACAGTTCAGGTTCAACATTCACAGGGGGCGATAACATGAAGCAAAAGACAAGAAAGATTGCGGCAGGATTGCTGGGCGGGTTGGTAGCGGTATCGTTGGCGGCTTGCGGCGGAGGCAACGCTTCGCCAGGCGCTTCTACGGCAGCAGGCGGTGGCGGAGGCGATACGGGCAGCAGCAGCGGAGGAAGCGGAACGACGATCGAGCTTGCGATCTCGAAAAGTTCGCAGGATTCGGCGTTCGTGCAGCAGGATCTGCTCGACGCGTTCGAAAAAGAAACCGGAATCAAGGTCAACTTGCAGCTCCTTCCGGCCGAGCAAACGGCGACGGTACTGCAAACGAAGCTGGCGGTCGACGAGACGCCGGATATCATTCAGTACAACCTCGCGAGCGCGACGACGGACCTGAATCTGGAGCGCAACTTCGAGATTCTCGACGATGAGCCTTGGGTGAGCCGTTTGGAGAACAAGGAAGTATTGTCCGCTTACGGACACGTCTACAGTTTCCACGTCAGCCAAGACACCGGGATGCAGGGCGTCGTGTACAACAAAGACATTTTCGACGAGCTGGGCCTGAGCATTCCGAACAACTTCGAAGAGTTCCTCGCGGTGTGCGAGAAGATCAAGGCCGCGGGCATCACGCCCGTATTCATGCCTTACAAAGATAACTGGGCGGCGAACGTGTGGCCGGCGGCGGCTTTCGCGGATTACGCGGACAAGAACGAGCCGGACTTGTTCGAGAAAATCAATTCCAACCAGAAAAAATGGTCGGATGTACCGGCTTTCGCGGACATTCTGCAGCAGCAATACGAAGTGTACGAAAAAGGCTACACCAACGGCGATCTGCTGAGCGACAGCTACGATATGGCCGTGGGCAAATTCCTGAACAAAGAAGTCGCGATGATGTTCATGGGCGACTGGCTGATCCAGAACGTGGCGGAAAACGATCCGAACATGCGCCTCGGCCTGTTCCCGATTCCGTACACGCAGGATGCCAAGCTTGGTGCCAGCCCGCTGGGCGGACAATTGTTCATTCCGAAAAAAGCCAAACATATGGCCGAAGCGAAGAAATTCCTCGACTACGTAGCACGCAAAGACGTGGCGCAGCCGATCGTCGACAAGCAAAAATACGTCTCGATCTTCAGCGACGTGACCACGCCGGAGCTGCCGGAGTACAAGCAGGAGATCGTCGACAACTACATCACGCCGAAGAAAACGGTGCTGACGGTAGATGCGCATATGCTGGTCGACCGCAGCGAACTGTACCGTTTGCTTCAAGACGAATTCGCGGGCGGCCTTGACGCTCAAGGCGTGCTGACGGCTTGGGACGAGAAATTCGCGCAGTTGATGAAAGACAAAGAGGTCGAAGGCTTCTAAGCCCAATCATCGCAAGCAGCAAATCCATCAAACCCGGACTTTCTGAATAAAGGCGTCCGCCGGGACGGGGGTCGACTCTGATCGTACCCCTGTTCCGCCGCGCGCATATGGAGTGTGAAAAGATGAAAATATCGAGAAAACTATACTCGTACTACCTGATTTGGCCGGCTTTGCTGGTCTACTCCGTCTTCTTCGTCGTTCCCGCCATCATCGGCCTGTTCTATTCTTTCACGGACTGGCGGTTGGACCGGGTGGGGCTTAACTTTATCGGTTGGGACAACTTCGAACGCATTTTCACGGATAAAACGCTGCTTCTTGCGATTAAAAACACGCTGATCTTCGCGGTCGTGACCGTTATCGGCAAAAACCTGATCGGGCTGGCTCTGGCGGTCGGCTTGAATATGCGATTGAAATCGCGCAATATTCTTCGGGCCATTTTCTATTCCCCTTCTATTCTGAGCGTGCTGGTAATCAGTATCGTGTTCACGCCGATGCTGCGCTCCGAAGGCACGATCAACCGCATTTTCGAATCGGTCGGGCTGGACTTTCTCGCGCAGCGATGGCTGACCGATCCGCAGATCGTTATTTTCACCGTGGCCGCGATCTCGATCTGGCAGCATGCGGGCTTCCAAATGGCGATCTATCTGGCAGGTTTGCAATCGATCTCGAAAGATTATTATGAAGCCGCCACGATCGACGGCGCCGGCGCTTGGAGAAGCTTCCGCAGCATCACGCTCCCTCTTCTGCTCCCTGCGCTCAACATCAATCTGATGCTGACGCTGATCGGCGGGCTCAAAGTCTTCTCCGAAGTGTTCGTGCTTACCGGCGGCGGACCGGGCAACGCTTCGCAGGTCGTCGGCACGATCATCCTGCGTTCGTTCGGCGAAGGCAGTTGGGGCCTCGGTACGGCGGTCAACACGCTGCTGTTCGCGGCCGTTACGGTCATCGCGATTCCGCTGCTCATCTTCATGCGCCGCAAGGAGGTATCCGAATAATGAACTATACGCGTAAAATGGCCTGGAGGAATTACCTCGTCGAAGGCTTTCTGATTCTCATGTCGCTGATTATCATTTTGCCGATGCTGGTCATGATCTTCGGCAGTTTCATGAACAATATCGAAGTCATGAAGTTCTCGCTTCGTTTACCGACCGAATGGCATTTTTCCAACTATGTCACGGTATTCAAAGAAGGCGGATTGGCCCGCGCGTTCTGGAACGGCATCCTGATCACGGGCGTGTCGTGTATCGTCAACATCTTCACGTCGTCCGCCGCCGCTTTCATTCTGACCCGGCGCGATACGAAGCTGTCGAATATCCTGTACATGTTCTTCTTCATGGGCCTGATCGCGCCGATGTCGACGATTACCACGATTCGCGTCGTGCAATGGTTCGGCTTCTACGGCAGCATCACGAGCGTTATTCTGATCTACGCGTCGCTTAACACCGCATTCAGCGTCTTCCTGTACAGCGGCTTTATCCGCTCGATTCCGAAAGCGCTGGATGAAGTGGCCTTCCTCGAAGGCGCGGGCACGCTCAGCGTCTTTTTCAAAATCGTCACGCCGCTGATTCTTCCGGTTAACGCGACGGTGGCGATCATGGTGTTCATGTCGGTATGGAACGATATCACCATTCCGCTGTACTTCCTGACGGACAGCTCGGACTGGACGATGCCGCTCTCGGTCTACAACTTCTACGGAAAATTCAGCCGCGACTGGAACCTGATCTTCGCCGATCTGGTGCTCACCTCGCTGCCGGTATTCATCCTGTATCTGTTCTGCCAAAAGTACATCGTAAGCGGTCTGACGGCCGGCGCCGTGAAAGGCTGATCGCGTTGTGATCGAAAAAAGGATTCCGGGTTTTCCCGGAATCCTTTTTTTTGCTTCATTATATTCTTCATATGTCTGTAGATACCTATGATCGCGCTTCGAATCGCGCAAACCTCGCGCTTCGAAAAAAATAAATGAATTTTTTTATGTACCGCGCCGCTTTCTTTCCATGAACAAACTCTACATATTAGCATCCTCTTCACCTCCGCAAAAGTACGCGAACAGAAAGTGACCAAACCTTGAAAACGGACCGAGCACCCAAAAACCGGGCTTACTTTTGGTTATAGAAATAAAGAAAGCATCGGACAAATATTCGCAACCGGAAGGAAGGTGATCGGATTGGCCAAAGCCAATCAACAACAAAAACCGCCTCAACCCTATCACATGATGGGAAGCGAAGATACGCTCGATCATTTGGATAGCGGCGAACGCGGTTTGAGCCCGGAAGAAGCTTCCGGCCGTCTGGAAAAGCACGGCCCGAACATGCTGGAAGAAGGTCAAAAAACAGGTTTTTGGGGAAAGCTGCTCGAGCAGTTGAAAAGCGTCATGATCATCGTGTTGATCGCGGCGGCAGGCATTTCGATCGCGCTCGGCGAGTACATCGACGGCATCGTGATTCTGGTCGTGGTCGGAGTCATCGTCGCGCTCGGTTTGATCCAGGAAAGCAAAGCCGAAGCCGCGCTTGAAGCGCTTCAGGAGATGTCTTCCCCGCATGCCAACGTGCGGCGCGGCGGCGAAACGAAAAACATCGAAAGCGCGGATCTGGTTCCCGGCGATATCGTGCTGCTGGAATCCGGCGATGTGGTTCCTGCCGACCTGAGGCTGATCAAAGCCAGTTCCTTGCAGATCGACGAATCGGCGCTGACCGGCGAGTCTCTGCCCGTAGACAAACAGACGGAGCCGCTCGACGAAGAAGATCTGGTCGTCGGCGATCGCGTCAATCTCGGGTATATGAGCAGCATCGTGTCGGGCGGCCGCGGGGAAGGCGTCGTAATCGCGACCGGCATGAATACGGAAGTCGGCGGCATCGCGGGTCATCTCAACGAAGACAGCCGCGAAAAAACGCCTTTGCAAAAACGGTTGGATCAAATGGGCAAATACCTGACCGTGCTCGCGATCGGGGCGGCTGCCGCGTTATTCGTAATCGGATGGCTGCAAGGACGGGATTTGCTCGAAATGTTCATGACGACCATATCCGTCGCCGTTTCCGCGATTCCCGAAGGGCTCCCCGCCGTCGTAACCATCATTCTCGCCGTGGGCGTCAAACGCATGGCGGGACGCAAAGCGATCATCCGCAAACTGCCGGCAATCGAGACGCTGGGCAGTACCCAAGTGATCTGTTCCGACAAAACGGGGACTTTGACCCAAAACCGCATGACCGTCCAGCGTTACTTCGTGAACGGGCAGTCCGTCGACGTTTCCGGCGATTCGGATCATCCCGACAAACAGGACGAACAATCGGAAGACGGCCTGCAGGCGGACACCGGCAATGAAAACGCGAAATCCGTGTTTACCCAAGTGTTGTCCTTGTGCAACGATGCCGAGCTGAATTCGGCAGACGACGACAACGACGAACAAGACGGCGAAAACAAGGAAAACCGCGATATCGGCGATCCGACCGATATCGGACTGGCCCGCTTCGCCGCGGAGCTCGGTTCTCCGCGAAAAGAATTGGAACAGCAATATCCGCGCGAAGGCGAAATTCCTTTCGATTCCACGCGCAAGCTGATGACGACCGCGCATAAGATCCATGACGACGGCTACCGTCTGATGGTCAAAGGCGCGCCGGACGTTTTGCTCGAGCGATGCACGAAGATCCATGGCGATGCCGTGGAAGAGATGACCGACGAACACCGGGAACAAATACGCGAAGCCAACAAAGAAATGGCGGACGACGCGCTGCGGGTGCTCGCTTTCGCTTATCGCGAAAGCGGTGAACTTCCCGACGAATCCGATCCGGAAAAGTTCGAATCGGAATTGATCTTCCTCGGACTTGTCGGCATGATCGACCCGCCGCGCGAAAACGCGGTCGAAGCCGTTCGGGTCGCCCGCGAAGCGGGAATCCGGCCGATCATGATCACCGGCGACCATGGCAGCACGGCCGCCGCGATCGCCAGGCAATTGGATATTTTGCAAGGCGACGACGAAGTGCTGACCGGCGCGGAGCTCGATAAAATTTCCGACGAGGAATTCGAGCAGAACGTCGATCATTACTCCGTGTATGCCCGCGTATCGCCGGAGCATAAAGTCCGGATCGTCAAAGCCTGGAAAAAGAAAGGCAAAGTCGTCGCCATGACGGGAGACGGCGTCAACGACGCGCCTGCGCTCAAAGCGTCGGATATCGGCGTCGGCATGGGCATATCGGGCACGGACGCCGCCAAAAACGCGTCGAAGATGGTGCTGACCGACGACAACTTCGGCACGATCGTGGTTGCCGTCGAAGAAGGACGGAAAGTGTTCAGCAATATCCGCAAATCCATCCAGTTCCTGCTGTCGGCCAATTTCAGTCAGGTCACGACGATCTTCGTCGCGACCAGCATCGGCTGGAGCATCCTGACCCCGATTCAGATTCTGTGGATCAACCTGGTCGACACGCTTCCGGGTCTTGCCCTCGGCATGGAAAAATCCGAAGGCGACGAGATGAAAAAGAAACCCCGCAAGCCCGATCAGAGCGTGTTTGCCGACGGGTTGGGTATCCGGATTCTGTACCAAGGCGCTTTGCAAGCCCTATTAGTACTGGCAGTGTTCGCTTGGGGAATCTATCAGTATTCTTCGGAAGAAGCGATCAGCATGGCCTTTATCGCACTCGGCGCGATTCAGCTGACGCACGCGTACAATGCGCGTTCGGCTACCGGCTCGGTGTTCAAGCTGGGCTTCTTCTCGAATAAGTACCTGAATTGGGCCGTACTGGTCTCCGGCGCGCTGCTGCTGGGCATCTCGATTCCCGAATTCATGCATCCGTTCTTCGGCCTCGTGCCTCTCGGCCTGAGCCAGTGGGCTATTGCTCTTGCAGCGGCGATCGCGATTATTCCGCTGGTTGAATTCATCAAGTTCTTTATCCGCGCAAGCGATAAAAAAGCGGCAAGAGAAAACGAGCAGGAAGAAAAGCAGGCTGCGTGATCATAGGGTAAAATTTGAGCATTAGAGTCGCTTCGCGACATATGTAGATGCGTCATTAATCGTATTTGAATGATGGATGTGTACGGTGAATTTTGTACGGCGCATGCGATAATTTGCGATACATGCGATAATTAACGAAGAAAGAACCCTTTCGACGTCGAAAGGGCTCTTTCTTTTCTTGTGTTAGTTTGCCTTATTTCGCCGCGTATAGCAACGATACCGCGCTTTTGGCTTCAACCTTGAAGCTGATCTCGCGGCCTTCGCCATGCTGGGTAGATAGAGATGCCGGCTCGGATTCTTTTTCCCCGGTCGGCATCATTCCGCTCCATTCCAGCGAAATCTGCCGACTCCCTTCCCCGTCGTTGAACAAAACGACGGCGATCGAACCGTCACGGTTCTCGAACGCGACGGAGCGAATTTCTTCCGCCGTGCAGGATGAGCTGATCCGCACGGCCCCGGGGCGAATGACTTTGCTGAAATGCGCCAACGCGTAATAATCGAGCGTATACGTCAGTTCCCCGGTCGCTTGGTTCACCTGCACGATGCCTCGGCAGGTGCTTTTGCCGAAGCCCGGCACCGTCGGGCCGTTGTGCTCGTCGAGCGCCATGTTCCACAGCACCAACGATTGGCTGTTATGCCGCAAAATATCGATGCCCGTGCGCAGCGCGTTCGAAAAAGCCTGCTCGAACGGAGGAATCCATTCGCCGCCGGAGCCTTCGGTGAAATGGACTTCTTTTCCGGGTGCTGCTTTCAATACGTCGGATTGCGCCGAAGCATGGCCTCCGTACCAATGCCAAGCCACGCCGTCTACCGCATCTCCCGCCCCTTCCAGCACTTCGAGCGGATAATCGGGTCGGTCCCAGTTATGGTCGTAGCATAAAATTTTCGTACGGATTCCCGCGCGCTCGAATGCAGGCTTGAGATGGTCTCGAATCCATACCGTCTGCTCGTCGGCCGGCATCAGCATGCTCGGATAATGCAGCGGCTCGTACAATGCTTCGTTCTGCGGCGTCACCGCGTAGACCGGCAGACCATGCGCGGCATACGCCTGAATGTAGCGGACGAAATAGTTGGCGAACGCTTCGCGATATTCCGGCTTCAGCCGACCGCCCAGCATCGAACCGCTTGTTTTCATCCAGCCCGGCGCGCTCCACGGCGAGGCCATCAATATAAGCTCCGGATTCAGTTCCAGCGCTTTTTGCGTCAGCGGAATCACGTCCGCTTCGTCGTGCGCGATCGAAAATCGCTCAAGCTGCGGGTCGCTGTCGCCTTCCGGCAGATCGTCGTAACTGTAGATGCTGCGCGCGTAATCCGAAGCGCCCATCGGATTGCGCAGTACCGACAAGCCGATGCCTTTTTCCGCGTCGAACAGTTTGACCATCAAATCTTCGCGTATCTTTTCGTCCAATACTTGATGGATCAAATACGCCGCCGAATCGGTAAAAGAAGCGCCGAATCCCTTCATTTGCTGTCCGCGTTCGGAGAAATCCAGCGTGACGGCGATTTCGGCTTGAGACGGCGCACCTTGCGCGTTTGCTGTCGCCGCCGGAACATCTGCACGTTCGTCATTCGGCGGTTGTCCGTCGCTGACGGCTGCCGTTTTGTTCGTTACCTCCTGTTCGCTGCCGCGAAGTTCGTCCAAGTTCAGCTCGCGGAATAATTCATGCTCGCCCCGCGAACGGTAAATCGTCCATTCGGACATCTCGATTCCTCCAGTCTCGGTGTCGATTTTTATTCAAGACCCAGCTTTTCTTTGTTCGCCGCCATCTTTTCGCTGCGAATCTTCACGATGTCGGCCCAGCGGTTTTGCTCCAGGAAAGACCGGTATTCGTTCAATACGGCGTCGAATGTCGCATCGTCTTTCGCGCGGATCATGCTGACCAGCGTGGTGTTCCATTTGGTATTGATCGCCGTCAACGCGCGCGCTTCGGCGGTACCTTGATCCGGGTTGATGTTTTCGAGCAGGAAGTGCGGAACCAGCTTGCCTTCGCCCCACTCTTGCATTTGCTTGACGGATTCCGGGAACGCGTCATCGCTCAATGCTTTGTGCTTGTCGTGGCCGAAGAACATGAACTCGCCCATCCGGTAGTCTTTTTTATAGCGGTCGGCATCGTCTTTTTGCAGCTTTTTGATTTCCGGCAGCAGTTCGATTTTGCCGTCGGCCGTTTTCTCGTACGTTTCGCCTTCGATCCCGTAGTTCATCAGCATTTGCCCTTCTTCGCTCAGCAGATACGTATAGATTTGGATCGCTTTGGCCGGGTCCTGTGCTTTTTTGGTCACGTAGGTCGCCATCCAGCCGGTAATGCCGGATTGGTTCAGCGTCGGTTCGTTGCCTTTGGTGCTTTGCGGTCCGTCGATCGCCATGTACGCTTTGTCGGGATTCGCCGTCATGAAGATTTGCAGATTGCCGCTTTGCTGAGGCGTTCCGTCGAGCAGCATCGCCGCGTATTTGCCGACTTTCACTTTTTCTTCGAACGCCGTCCCGTCGTCCGCGAAGCTATCGTCGCTCAAGTCTCCGGCACGATAAGCTTCGTTCAACGTTTTGATCCAAGTCAGATAATCCTCGTCCAGGTTGCGGTCGTAAAATTGTCCGTCTTCCGTTTGCAGCGGCACGCCGAGGAAATCCTGAAGCGTGTCGCCGAGCGAACCCGTGCCTTCTCCGATCGAGTTGAACCCGAACGGAATCAGATCCGGGAATTGCTGCTTGATCTCTCCCATCACTTGAACGAACTGCTCCGGCGTACCGATCTCCGGGCTGCCGAGCGCTTCGTATACGTCTTTGCGGATCACGAATGCCGTTTTCGCCGGAATCTCTCCGCTGTCGTAATCGGCCTGCGTATTGGAATAGTTCGGGTACCCGTACGTTTTGCCGTCTTTGAGCTGGAACCAATTCAACGTGTCGGCAGCGGCCACTTTGTTGAAATACGGATCGTACTGCTCCGCCAGATCGTTCAGCGGAAGCGCCCAGGTCGCGGCTTTTTGCGCTACCGCGGAGTTGGAGTCGAACACCGTGATCAGATCGGGCATGTCGCCGCCGGCGAAAAAGGTATTCAGCTTCGTATCGTCGCCCGTGATGAACTTGATATCGATGTTGAGGTCTTCCTTGATCTTTTTCGTGACCAAGTCTTTGCCGAAGTCCGTGTTCCACCAATCCGCGTTGACGTACCAAGTGAGCGTCGTGGATTCGGCTTTTTTGTCCGACTGCCAGGCCGGCGTCTCGGGATCAAGTTCGTAACGGCCTTCCAGCGATACCGGAGCCGCGGCTTCGTTGTCCGAACCGCCACCGCATCCGGTCAGCATCAGCGCCGTCGCCAGCACGCCCGCGCCCCATTTCCAAGCCGATTTTCTTAAAACGTTTTTATTCCCTTGCATATTTAACCCCTCCGATTCGTATGAATGATCTTACCCGTAAATATGGTTTTGACCGATCGATCATGCCGCTGCTTACTCTTTGACCGCGCCCAGCATCATGCCGGAAATAAAGTACCGTTGCAGCAGCGGATAAATCGCCAAGATCGGCAGCGTGGTGATCACGATCGTCGCAAGCTGAACCCCTTTGGTCGTCGTCTCGATGACTACCGAACCGCCGATGTTCTGCATGGACTGCGTTTGCGACTGCACGATGATCTCGTACAGCATCATTTGCAGCGGGTATAACGATTGATCGGTGATATACAGCTTGGTCGTCATGAAATCGTTCCATTGGCCGACCCCGTTAAACAGCGCGATCGTCGCCAGCGCCGGCATCGAAAGCGGGATGAACAAACTGAGGAATACGCGCCAATCGCCCGCTCCGTCGATCTTCGCCGATTCTTCCAGCGCGTCGGGCACGTTGCGGAAAAAGTTCATCAGAATCACGACATCGTAATAGCTGAACAGCGCCGGAATGATGTATACCCAGAAGCTGTTCAGCAGTCCGAGCGATTTGATGAGCAGGTACGTGGGGATCATGCCGCCGGAAAAGAACATCGTGATGACGCCCATCGCCACGTACAATCTGCGACCTCTTAAGTATTTTTTACTCAGACCGTAAGCGACCATCGCGCAGAAAAAGACGTGCGTGGAGACGCCGACGACCGTTTTGGATACGGAGATGAAGAACGCCTGCCAGATGCCCGCGTCCCGGAATACCGCGCGGTAATTTTCCAGCGAAAATTCCGTCGGCCAAAACACGAATCCGCCTTGCGCGAGCGACTGCCCGGAGCTGAACGACGATACGAGCACGTTCCACAGCGGAACGACGATCGCGACCGTGAACAGCAAAAGCAGCGTCATATTGACCGTGTCGAAGACCCGGTTGTCCAGCCCTCCTTTGATCCGGGTCGGCTTGATGCCGCTCGGTTTGGTTAACAAGCCCATACGTTCGTCCTCCCTACAGCACAGATTGGTTATCGTTCATTTTGCTCGTCACTTTGTTCGCGGTCAGCAGCAAAATGACGGATACGATCGAGACGCCGAGCCCGACGGCCGTCGCGTACGAGAAATCGCCTTGCGCCAAGCCCATGCGGTACACGTACGAGTTGATGACTTCGGCTTTTTCCCGGTTTTGCGAATTCATCAATACCAGCGTCTGGTCGAGGTTCGAACCGAGCAGGCCGCTGATCGTCAAGATCAAGTTCAGGCTGATGATCATCTTCATGTTCGGCAGCGTGATATTCCAGATCTGCCGGAGCCGGCCCGCCCCGTCGATCTTCGCCGCTTCGTAATACGTCGGGTCGATCTTGGCCATGATGGCGAGATACAAAATCGTGCCCCAGCCCGATTCTTTCCAGATATCCGACAGGGTGGCGATCCACCAATATTTATTCGCGTCGAGCAAAATGTTCTGCGCGTTGGAGATCAGCCCGAGGTCGAGCAGCAGCTGGTTGAACAGCCCCGTCGTGGAAAACCAGGTGATCATCATCCCGCCGAGCACGATCCAAGACAGGAAGTGCGGCAGGTAGGAGACGGTCTGGACGAACTTCTTGAACCGGTTATAACGGACTTCGTAGATCATGATCGCCAATACGATCGGCAGAATGAATCCGATGCCGAGCTTGAGGAAGCTGATTGCGAGCGTGTTGACGACGGAATCCCAGAAGTAGCGATCCGACAGGATAATGCGGAAGTTTTCCAGTCCTACCCACGGCGCGCTGTCCAGCGTATCGATCACGGTATAGCTTTTAAAAGCAATGGTCAGACCGTAGATCGGCACGAAGCAAAAAACGATCATGAACAGGATGCCGGGAATGACCATCGTCTGAAGTTGCCATTGTCGGAAGTAATCGATCGCGAAGCTTTTGACCCGCTGTCCGATCGACGGCTTGTCGTTCGTGGGTTGATCAGGTGAGGTCAGCGCGGATTTGGCCATCTGAGTGGCTCCTTTCGTTTGCTTGTCAATTTAATTAAAACGTTTTTATTAGTTTGCAAAAAAATCCTTTCGAGAAATCATCTCCTTTTCGAACCTGTTCGATAGAGCGCTTACTTTTTCGAATGCGAACGGTTACATTTTCGTGTTAAAAGAACCGTCGGAACGACAGCGGCGAATTGCGCTTTGTCCCGACCGAAAACCGTCCTTTCGCCTTTCAATCGACCGGAACATGGCTGGAAGCACGGACGATCAGCTCGCCGGTCAACGTCTGGCTCTGCCCTTCTTCTTTGCCCTGAATCATGCGCACCAGATGGTCGACGGTCAGAATCGCCTGGCGGGCGATGGGATTTCGGACGGTCGTCAGCGGCGGCGAGAAATACTGCGCGATGTCGATATCGTCGAAACCGACCACGCTGACGTCTCCCGGAACTTCGTAACCGTGCGCTTTTAACGCTTGAATACAGCCCATGGCGCTCAGATCGTTGCCCGCGAGGAATGCAGTCGGCAGCTTGCTCGCATGCATTCGGATAAAAGCTTTGATCGCGTTAAACGTACTGTCTTCTTCGAAGTATCCTTGGATCACGTAATCGCCGTCGAACGGCAAACCGTACTCCTTCAGCGCCGCCAGATAACCGTCTCTTCGCCGCACGCTGTCGAACATGGTGTCCACGCCGGAGATGTACGCGATCCGCTTGTGTCCCAGTCCGATCAGGTATTTGGCCGCTTCATACCCCGCCGCGTAGGAATCGAACGTGACGCTGCCCATTGTGTCGTTGCTGAATGCCCGATCCAGAAACACCGCTTTGATCTTGTCTTTTTGCATAATCTCGATGTCGTGTTCGTCGATCTTCAGTTCTTCGTAAATGATCACCCCGTCGACGCGCCGACCGAGGATGTTGCTCATGATGACTTGTTTGTCTTTGGTTACGAAAACGTTCAGCCCGTAGCCGTGCCGTTCGCACTGCCTCGACATCGTCTCGATCAGCTTGTAGAAATAAGGACCCGATACGCTTGTCGTGAAAAAACCGAGCATCATCGTCTTGCCTGATTTCAGCATCTTGCCATTGAGATTCGGTACGTAATTGAGCCGTTCCGCCACCTCGAGCACATGCTGCTTCGTCGCCGGATTGAGGACGTCCACGTCGTTGAGCGCGTTCGACACGGTGGAAATCGACACTCCGGCTTCTCTTGCGACATCCCGAATCGTAATTTTAGCCATAATTTTTGTTCCTTTTTATAAAAACGTTTTTATGAATTTAAAAATAGCATATGGATACCGTCGGGGCAAGCACAAATTTCAAACGCCGAAAAAAGAAGCTTTGCCGAATGGCAGAGCTTCTCGGTTTCAGGCCGGAAAATTCGGGTCCGGGCTTAAGGTTTGACGCTTTGTTCGAACTTTTCGGTCGCTACGAAATTAAGTTCGTACGATTCATTCTTGATCTCTTCCGCGGAGGCAGCCGTTTCCAACACCCTCTGGGCATGATTGATCGCCCGGTTCAAGGCCCCGAAGGCGGAAGCCGGATATTCGCCGGAACGGATGCCGCGAGGCGACGTATCCACCATGTTCTGCGCGCGCTTGATCGCGCGAGCCAGCTCTTCGGAATTCACGATAGTACTTGCGTACAGATTCACGTCATGCATCGCTGCCGTATACACCGCATCGTTATACGGACCGTTGTTCAGCAGAGCCTGCATAAAGGCGGACGCGCGGTCGAAATCGTTCACCCTCGCATCCATGTTCACGCCGTATTGCCCGAGTTGAGCCAGCGGAGCGGCGATGCGGGCCTGCGCGGAAGCCAGTGAAGACGCGTATCGGTTGATGTCCGGCGTCTCCAAATCAGACAAGGCGGACAATTTGAAATTGAAATATTGGTAGGCCTTCACCGCTTCGCTCCGGCTGTTTCCGAGTCCCGCCATATACGCGTACGTTTCGTCGATCAAATCGACGACGCCTTTTTCCCATGGAGTCAAGTACGAAGGATCGGAAGACGGATAAGACGAATAAATCCAATTCCCCAACCGTCCCATCACGATTCGGGTCTCGTTTAGGTCGCGCACGTAACGGTAATCGTAATCCCATAGAGCGTTCTGCAGCTGCTGCCGGGCCGAGAACAGATCCGAGGCAGGAGACGAAGGATCGGACAGCGCTTTAAGCGCTTTGTTCTGGGCGGCGGCAAGTGCCCAATATGGCGGGCTATCCGACGATTGGGCAAATCTTTGTTGGGAGCTGATCGACGCATCGAGCAGATAAACCAGTTCCATTTTGGCCGGATCGTTGAAATTCGGAACCGAAGCCGCGTAGGCTTCTGCGGATACGGATGGCGCGAAAGACAGGGATGATGCCCCGGCTGCCGCCGAGGCTGTTCGATTCCTTGTATGCACGATTCTTTTAAGCCTTGAACAGCGCTTCTCCCACCAGCTTTGCCGCCTGATCCGTACCCAACTCGCCGAAGCCGAACATCTGCTTCAGTTGGCCCGCAAAGCTGACTCCGCGGTTGGATAACACGACGAAGCCGGATTGCAAATCCCGGTTAAACGCCGCGTAGCTGCTGAACCCGTACGTGCCTCCGTTATGCCAATGGGTCACGGTTCCGTCCTGACGCATGGAACGCATCCACGCGTAGCCGATTCCGACGCCTTTGGACAACGCGACGGAGGCTTGTTCATGCTGGCAATCGAGCAGCGCCGGTTCCAGTTCTGCCGCATTCGGATGCTGTCCGAGCTGCGCTTCCAGATAAGTCAGCATATCCGGAAGCGTCGAGCGCACGGCCCCGGCTCCGGCCATTGCGGAGGTGAAGTCCCAATGCGGCATTTGTCGGCCGCCGGGAGCATAACCTGCAAGCATCGTCGCATCGGAAGAGGAAGCCGGGGACGTTTTTTTATGGGTATGCCGCGTCTTGGACGAACGCACTGCCGCTCCCCCGCCCGCAACGGCCTCGACAGATTCCGCAACCGGTTCCGCTTCTTTTCGCTCGCTCGCCTCTTCGCCGAGAATCGCCATGACGCTGTCGTTCATGCCGAGAACATCGAAGAAATCCTGCTGAAAAGCCTGAGATGCAGGTACGCCGGAAGCGCGGCTTAATGCCCATCCCAGCAGGCCGTAACCGTAGTTGGAGTACTCGTGCTTGCCTTGCGTGCGCAGTTTTTCCGCCCGCACCGCCTCAAGCAAATGTTCTTCCGAATAGGCCGCGTAGGGATTGGATTTATCCTGCTTCATCGAGAGCGTTACATGATTCTTCGCGAGCCTCGTCAAGCCGGATGTATGGGTGGCCAACTGCCGCAGCGTGACCGTTCGCGCAAACTCGCTGTCCGCAAGTTCGGGAACCAGCTTTGCCAGCGGATCGGAGGCCTGCCATAATCCGTCCTGTTCTCCTTTTGCCAGACGCAGTGCAGTCATCGTTTTGGTAACGGAACCGATCTCGTACTGGTCTTGAGCCGTCTTCCGATTCGGCGTCCAATAAAATTTCTCTCCGCGCACGATCCAACCGATTGCCGGCGCATGCTCGGGCAGCGATGCCCAGCGGATGATTTTCTTGTTGTTTTCGAGCATATGCTTCACGGCATCCATAAAGAAAGTCCTCCTGTTCAAATAGTCTTGCGTTCACTCTTATGTTTTTTATCTGTGCGCTTTTGGGCAGCGGTTCCGTAAATCAAGCCCAATGCGATGCCGAGCGGCATCCCAATCGCCATATTTTTGATCAGGATGCTGAGTATCATGCCAAACGCCGCACCGATTGCCATACCGATGCCAAGCGCCTTTTTGCCGGCTGCCGTCGGTTTTTCATTCGGCTCGTCCGCATTGGGTCGTTCATCGCGGTCAGGGTTCATCATCCGACCCCTTTCTCCAAAGACTTTTTCAACTCCGTATAGAAACGTTCCGCGTTCGTATCATCGGGCAGTCCCGCTACTTGACCGTCGCCCAACTCCAGCACGATCCACGGACCTTTATTCGTTTTTGCGAAATCGATCGTGAAGAACCGGCTTTCAATCGATCGGATGATCTCTTGAAACTCGCCTAACACGGCGTTAAAAGCTGCATCTTCGCCCGCTTCCCAATAGGTGGATACGAAGATCGGATTGCCGTCCAGTACGAAAACTCGGATTTCCCGCGATAAGGGCATGCCGCTGAGCGGATGACGAGATAGCGCTTCAAGTTCGGTAAAAGCGCGGAATACCAATCCTTCGTTCAATTGGCTGCCTTGCAGTTCCAGAAAGCGCCGCACCGTCTGCCGGACTTTGCTTTCGTCGGACGCATCCGGGATATAACAGGCTTCGTCCCATTCGTGCTTGCGCGATTTGACGTAGTCCTTGACGATGATCGGATGATTGTCGAAAACGCGAACCGCTTCCGCCGCAAGGTTCTCTGCCGCGTCGATCGATACCGGCGTCGGCAGCGGGAACCACATCGACTTCGGCGTGACGTCTTCGATCTTGGGATAAGATTCCGGCAAATAGTGGACATGACGATATTGCCCGGGTGTATGGATCAGACGCAGATTGCGGGTGAGCAAGGCTGCGTATAGGTTCTCGTATTCGTCAGGTCGCAGCATCCAGCCCCGGTACAGCGCAGATTGAGGTTCGGGACCGGGATGCAGGGCGACTCGTTTGAGCGCTTTTTGCGGATCGTTGTTCATTAAGAGTTCTTCCAGGTCGATGAGTCCGACGGCGAACCCTGCCTTTTCGGCGGAACGGTACTCTTCCATGTAGCTTTCGTCCGCTTCACGCAGATTCATCGGAGAAGAGGCGAATAGGACAGTAAAAGTCATATCAGGTACTCCTTTCGAATATCGAATACCGGACACTCCCCGTCCGTCTTCTTTTGTTAATGGTAAAGTAACGCGGGGCGGTTTGCAATTTTGCACGGGGTTTGTCGGAGTCGGAGTTAGGTAGATCGGGAAGGAAAAGGTGCGAACGGGAAGCTTGCATAAAATTCCCGGGAGGTTCGCATTCTGCGCTGCGTAAAGGATTGAGGGGTTGGAATGCGTAATGTAACGTCTTGTTTTTCGTAAAGCGCCGGATGCAATCCGCGATAAACGTTAGAATCCATTCAGTCGTCAAAGAACGCGCAAAAAAGCGGACAACCTCTCCAGAAGGAAAATTTGTCCGCTCGCTTCGCGAATCATATGAGTCATTTTTTCGATTACGTAGACGAGTACTCAAAAAGCAAGCACGTTCAAAAACCTTCGCTTTATTCACGTCTTCTCAGTCCCCACATACACCTTTACGCTTTCCGCCCGGTCGCCTTTCAACGTCTTGAACGTCACCGAGACCGCAAAGCCCAGTACCTTATCGCCCCACCTGACTTCTCCGTTGGCCGCCCCCGCTTTTCCGTGGCTGATCGCCTGAAACACGACGATTTCGTCCGGCCTGGCATCAAACGATTCGCCGTAGATCCGGACCGGATAATCTTCGTCGGAAACCGAGGCGCCGGATTTACCAAGCGCTGCCGCGACTTGGATTGCCAACTCTTCCACGAACGCGTTTTTCGGCGAATTGCCGCAGGTTCCGCTTCGAACAATCTTCATGCCGATTTCCTCCTCAAGTAGAAACGATCTCAAAATCCTTCGATCTTCACGGTCATCCCTTCAAGCGCCACGCCCGCCGACCGCACCAGCTTCAACTCCCGGCCCGCTCCAAAAGCTACCTCTTCCCCGCCCTGGAACCGGATATTCCGCGAGATCGCATAGTGCACCACCGAGAACGTCAGCTCGAAAATCTCGTTGCCCGAGCGCGGCGAATCCACCAGTTCGAACTCCTCCGAACCGAAGTCCGCCATGCCGTGCGTATACGCCGCTCCTCCGTGCGATCCGCCGTACAAGCCGACAAACACCCATAGATTCACCGGCAGCTCCTGCTCTTTTAACAACTCCGCACTCGCCAAGTAATCTGCCCGGCTCACAAGCAGCGGCGCGGAGTAGACGGCAAGCGCATTCATTTCGCCGTCCAGCAAAGCCGCGATCGCCTGAGTCAGGAAGCGGTGTCCGCTCAGACCGTTCGGCGTGTTGCGCAGCGTCACGAGCAGCTGCGCGGCATAGCCCGTAATCTCCTGCTCCGCCTGCGGCCACAGTTGATTGTACTTCGCGTTCTCTTCGGCCTCGCTATTCGGCAGGGGTGCGGGTATGTACTCGGCCGTAACCGTCATGCCCCGATAATGCGCGATCAGCTGTCCGTCATGCAAGCCGCCTTCCGCTTCCGCGCCTTGAATCCGCAGTTTCTGAATCACGCCTTCGAGCTGCGGCGGCTGCAACGTTTTCAGCAAAACATGACGATTTAACGTAACCGTGTCCGGTCGATGTTCCGGAATCACGCTCCAAGCGGCATTTTCCCTGCTCGAACGCGGCTCCCGATCCGAAACTCTCGAAGTCTCTTGTCCCGTGGTGTCCTCGTCTTCTTCCGTCAACTTTTTAAACCATTTCGTGAAAAAACTCATCGTTGTTCTGGCTCCTTCCGTTTTCCGATGAACAACGGACGTCCGGGCAATCCGGACATCCGCGCCGTTTTTCCGGAATTCGTTTTACAATAAATCCTGCATATAATATCGAATTTGCTTTCTCCACCAGTGCCAATCGTGATGCACGTCGTAGCCCCAAAAATCGAGCCGCGCCGGAATCGCTTTATTGTACAGCACTTCGCCGAGCCGCGCCGTCTCTTCCCGCATTTCGTCTTCCCATTCTCCCTGCCCGCAGCAGATCACGATCCGGCTATGACGATACTGCTCCAATCTCCATTCGTCCGTCATCCCCGGCAAATAGTCGAGCGGCGAGTTGTAGTAGACCGCGCCTTCCCGATATCCCCCGAAAAAGTGATTGACGGAGTATACCCCGCTAAGCGCAAGCAGCGTATCGAAGAACTGAGGATGCCGGAAAAAGAAATTCGCGCTGTAGTAAGCCCCCATCGAACAGCCGCTGATCAGGATCTTTTGCTCGTCGCCGCCGTTGTTTTGCCGGCTTTCCCGCAAAATGCCCGGAATCAGCTCATGCACGATATACGCGTCGTACTGCTCGTGCCGGCCGATCCGGTCCTGAATATTCCAATGCGGCGAGAAGAACGTCTCTTCATCCAGCGTATCGCACGCCCATACTTGCAATTTCCCCGCGTCGATCCATTCGGCCAGTTCGTCGATCATGCCCGAATCTTCATATTGATAAAAGCGTCCGAGCGACGTGGGGAACACCAGCATCGGTTTGCCCCGGTCGCCGTACACTTTATATTCCATGTCGCGGCCGAGCGCCGGACTGTATTCTTTTCGATATTGCACGTTAACCATAGTCCACCGCCCCGACCTTTCTTTTCACCTCATATTAAAGTGAGACAAACTATTCGGCTTGAATATAATCCGCGATCTCTCGCACCCGGTCCAGCGAATCCGCCCGGAACTGATACGCCCGATTGCCGCTGGCCCGGCTGAAGATCGCGTCGATCTCGTCGTAACGGACTACGGCATCGCCCAGCTCGCGCAAAATCTCTTCGTGGCTATGCACGTAATGCTTGCGGTCTTTGCGGCTCGCATATCCGGTAAAGTAACGGCCTTCCGGCGGCGCGCCGCTTCCTCCGTGCACGACCGTTCTCGCCCACAGCGAATACACGTCCGTCTCGTACGAATAGTTGATCGCATCCGTCATCCACGCGCCCGGAGGCCGCATGTTGACTTCAAGCGCGATCAGGCGGCCGTTTTTGTTGGATTTGAACAGCTCGATATGGAAGAAGCGTTCCCGAATTCCGAAAGCCTCCAAAATGCTCCGTCCCGCCTTCTCCACTTCGGGATCGACGTTTTTCAAACAAAAATAACGCAAATGATCATCGTCGCTGACCACTTTCATGATGCTCTGCTCGAACCGGTGGCTGGCCTGGAAACGCACGATGCCTTCATGGTCGATAATCCCGTCGTACGTCAAAATGATCCCGTCGATGAACTCTTCCATAATAAACGCCGTATCGTCGGGCCGCGTATGCAGGAAATAATCCAGCTCCTCCTGATCGCTCAGCTTGTACGTATGGCTCGCGCCCGATCCCAGATCCGGCTTGACCACGACGGGAAATCCGTTTTCCGCGATAAAAGCCGCCGCGCTGATCCGATCTGGATTTTTCAAAAAACGAACCGTGTCCACGCCGCTTTTGCGGAAAAAGTCTTTCATCTTCGATTTCTGTTTTAAGTTATCGACAAAGTCGGCTTTGGTGCCGTCGATATTGAAGTCCGTGCGCATCTGCGCGTCGCTCTCCAGCCAGTATTCGTTCATGGACTCGAAGCGGTCGATTTTGCCGTATTTATGGGTAAAGTAGCCTACCGCACGCAGCGTCTCGTCCTGATTTTCCATATTGTCGACGCGGTAATATTCCTTAAGCGCGCCGCGCAGCCGTTCAGGCAGGTCGTCATAAGCGGCGTCGCCGATGCCCAGCACCGTCGCGCCCTCCTCGTGCAGCCGAATCGCGAACTCGCCGCTGCTGCCGGGAAAGTGGGGAGAGAAAAACACAAAGTTCATGATCGGACCGCCTCCATCGCAAGATTGTACCTAATTTATCAGTCTACGGGGTTTTCGTCAATTTACCGAGATTCTTTCGCTTATGTAAAAACGCCGCCGGACACCTGCCCGGCGGCGAATTCGTTGCCTTGTAGGGCAACCTGAACGGGGATGCACGGTTGCGTCGGCTTTTGCGCCTCCGCCCCCGATCAAGCCCGCTTTATAATCTTTTTTCCAAACGGATGATCGATTTGATCTTCGCCGCATGCGGCGCAAACTTTCGCTCGGCCAATCGCAGCATCGTCTGGTTGTCTCCGGAGATGCTCATCATATGATAAGCGAAACGGTCCAGCAGCCGATGCTTGCGGTTCAGCTCGGCGAACAAAGCCATGCCGTTTCCCCGAATCCGGAACTCGGTTTCGACATGCATGGAGCGAAGCAGCAGCAGGTTCGAAGCCAACTGCTGGACTCCGAGCCACCCGGCAACCCTGCCGTCGATCTTCAGCATCGTGCTGAATTCCGGGTGCAGCATCCGCTCTTCTTCGAACGGATGCAGATCCGGCGGAAGCGAAGCGGCGATCCGCTGCAGTTCTTCGCGTTCTTCCGGAGCAGCCGACAACAGCGGCTTCAATTCGCAGCCTGCCGGCAGTCGGAACCGCTCCAGCCAAGATTCTTCCTGCGCGCTGGCCGAACGGAACGTATAGCTCCTGACTTGAAGCTTTTCCGACGCGTAGCCGCGTTTGATCAGAAAATCTCTTTCCGGGCAGGGTTCTCCTTTGCGCATCGTCAGCGTAACGCGGACCGTGCGGCAGCCTGCTTCGATCAGTTGACGTTCGGCTTCCAGCAGTAAACGGCTTCCGATTCCCAAATTGCGAAAAATTTCGGGAACATCAAGCACGCTGATACTGCCCGTTCCGGAACGCGGATGTGCAATGGCGAGCGCCGTGCCCGCAAACACCCCGTCCACTTCCGCCGTCAATCCGATCGAACCCGGAGGAAGCGGATCGGGCAAACCTGGCAAATAGGCTTTGAAATTTTCGGCTTTGGCCGGTCTTACTCGGATCGAAACGATTGCCCTCACCTTCCGTTCTGACGCGGACCTTGTATCGGATCCACGTGCTTATGTGATTCTTGATGTCGGCTTATGCATTTGGGCACTGTCGCCAAGCGTTAAAATGAAAAGAAATCCGTTCCTTATTCAGCATTTACAGGTTCTTCCGGGTTGGAAGCGTTCCACTCATGGCTGTTCGTTAATTGTGCAGCTTGAGCAGAGAGGACTAGCAATGGCACTAACCGCGATTGCCGAAGCGGCAGCACTTTGGGAAGGGAAGAAATTCGAGGCAAACTTTTTTATCGATGGCTTTTTACAACCGTGCCTTTTGCAGGCAAATGTGCTAATGTTGGTGCCTTAATAATAATTTAAATTCAAACAAAATCAATAGCATTTATCTAGGAATTGAAAATTTAAAATTCCTGCAGAAAATGCAAAGTAATCGAAACGTTTAAATCTCCATTCGTATCCTCATAAACCCTTTATTATCCAGCTTTTTTACGCATGCGCGTTTAAACGACTTCTTTGAATTTTCCGTCTATTTTTTCGCTATATTCTCAAGAAAAAAGCAGGCGCTCCGCCCTTCGAAATCGTCTAATTATTCCATAAAATATTGAATTAGGTAAAATCACTTTCAACTTGTTCAAGATGTTGGTTTGAATTCGCCGCTTTGATCTTTGCTTTTCGATCTTAACGGCTCGTGTACCCCGTATCCGCATGCAGCGTCATCCCGTCACGTACGAAGACATATCCAAAGCCAACCATAGATTTGCCTGCGCCACTTCCTCCGGCTGCTTCGATCTCCGCTACGGCGACATGTCCTTTTTCCTCGCTCATGCCCGCAACGACGACTTTGGCCTTTGCCTTCGCAGGCTTTCCAAAAACGCGTATACCAAAGCGCATCCTTGATCGCTTCTCCTCCGACGACCGTTATATCGGCTCTCGTAACCGTTACCGCGGCGTTTTCGGCGAACTTAATCTGCTGATCGAGGAATTCGATACGCTCCATCTTCAGCCCTGATCGGTAGGCTCCGATATCCATTTCTTTCGTCACGATTCTTCCCGGATGCGACAGAAAAACCAAATCGTCCGCGACCAGCGCATCCAGCGACTCCACGTCGCCCGTCAGCATGGCTTCTCTCAGTCCGGACTCCCGTTCTTCGATCACCGTTTGCAAAATTTCTCTTCCATTTTAACCCTTCGAACTCTTCTCCCGCAAAACGTCCTCCGGCCGAACAAAGCGGTAACGGAGAAGAGGGCAAGTCGCGTCATTCATGCTCCCCGCCCTCTTTGAGCCTGCCTCAAACCAACGGCAGCACCAGCGTAAACGTGCTGCCTCCGCCCGGAACGCTGCAAAGCTCCAGCGTTCCTTCATGCGCTTCCGCGATCGCCAGCGAGATCGCAAGCCCTAACCCCGCACCGCCGCTTCGTCGCGAACGCGACTCGTCTCCGCGATAAAACCGTTCAAACACTTTCCGCTGCAATTCGGGCGGAATCCCCGGTCCGTTATCGCTCACATCGATCAGCACCTGCTCCCCGCGCAAACGAATCGCAAGCGAAATTTCTCCCTGTTTCGAATCGGTATGCTGCACGGCATTGCCGAACAAGTTCAATACGACCTGCTTCAGCTTATCCGGATCGCCGGATACGCTGATATCCGGTCCTGCTTGCATATCCAGCAGAACATGCCGCTCTCCGGCCAACATGCGCAAATGAGACTCCAGCTCACGAAGCAGCTTCTCCGGCGAAACGGCCGCAAGCCGTAATTCCGGCCTGCGATCCAGCTTCACCAACACCAGCAAATCTTCGACCAGCTTGGTCATCCGCTCCGATTCTCCATGCATGCTGCGAAGCGCGGAGCGCAATTGCTCCTCGCTGATCCGGCTTCCCCGCAGCAGCACTTCCAAAAAACCGCGAATCGAGGTCAACGGCGTCCGCAGTTCATGCGACGCGTCCGCAATGAATTGCCGCATCCGTTCCTGCGATTCCTTTTCCGCGGCGAACGCTTCTTCCAAACGTTCCAACATCCCGTTGAAAGACAACGCCAACCGATCAATCTCCGCTTGTCCCTGTTCGACGGGAAATCGTTCGTCAAGCCGTCCCGCATCGATGACTTTAACCGTCTCTACCATACGGGATAACGGCGAAAGCGATCTGCGCAGCACCGGACGGTACAGCGTAAATCCGCCGGCCAGCGCCAGCATGGACAACCCCGCGAAGATCGCCAATTGACGCCACAGTATCGCAGTCAGCGGTCCGGTCGGAATCCCGATCTGAAGCATGGGCATTCCGCCGCTGCCAAAACCGCCTGCCGGGCGAAGCACGACAAGCTGCTCCGTTCCGTCCATATCGGACGCCAGCACATAATTCACTTTACGCCCGGGCTGCAAAAGCTTTTCGCGCAGCAAGTTATAGTCCTCTTCGCTTAATAAAGGAGCCGGAACCCCATATTTCGCGTTCAGATCATCGACCTCGCCTGTCGGATTGATCGCGGCCAGCGACAGCCCGCCCAGCAAAAACTCCCGCCGATCGGGCGTCGGTTCATCCGAAGCTTCGTCGGGTTCGTAGCCGCTTCCGTCCTCCGCATTTCCGCTCTCGTAAAAATCTCCTTCTCTGGACTGCAACGGAGCCGAACGCTGCGGAAGCGCGTGCGCCGCATCCGACTCGTTCGCTGCCGGTTCACGGCCTTTCTGCACGTCCGAGCGCCATTCTTCGATCAGGAACGGAGGAATCGAACGAAACTGGGCTTCGAGCGTCTCTGCCTGATTTTGATACAAAAAGCCGCGCATCAGAAAATATTGAAACCCTCCGATCAACAGCAGCAGCACCGCCAACACAAATAACGAACGCGCCAAGAGTTGGGCATAGAGCGTTTTTTGCGCGGGCTTTTTTTGCGCTTTTCCATCCGCGTTCATGACAGATCCATCCGGTAACCGGCGCCGCGCAGCGTACGGATTAGCCGATGTTCTTTGTCCCCCAACTTATCGCGCAGGGAGCGGATATATACCTCCACGATGTTCTCCTCGCCGCCGAACTGATAACCCCAGACGCTGTCGAGAATCTTGGTTTTGCTGAGTACGATGCCGTGATTGAGCACCAGGAATTTCAGCAGTCCGTACTCGGTCGGCGACAATGCCAGAGCCTCGGTCCGATACAAAATCTCTCCGCGCCGCTCGTCGATCCGAAACGGCCCGATTTCTACTCCTCCGAGCAGATTCGGAAACTGATTGCGCAGTCTGGCCTGAATCCGCGCAAGCAATTCCTCGAAGCTGAACGGCTTCACCACGTAATCGTCAGCGCCGAGCGTAAGTCCCGTCACCCGATCGTCCACAGCATCTTTGGCGCTGAGCATGATGACCGCCACGTTTTCCCCGCCTTTTTTCAACTTTCGACAAACATCGAATCCGTTCATTTCCGGCATCATGATATCCAAAATGACGATATGCGGCCGAAACTCTTCGGCTTTGCGAAGCGCCTCTGCTCCGTTTTCCGCCGTGCATACTTCATAACCTTCTCCTGCCAGCCCCAGCTCCAGAAACTGCAAAATATTCGGCTCGTCGTCGGCCAATAGAATTTTGACGCCTTTTTCGCCCGTCAAAAGATCTCCTCCGTTTCGGTCCGGGCCGTTGCCCGGATCATTTCTATCGCCCATTATGCCTTATGCCACCGGCTTTCAGCAAACATTCAGTTGGTTCTCAGGATGATTTCAGGTAGAGCCGTCACAATGGGAAGCAACAAGGCCCGCAGCCGGAGACTCCGCGCAGACGATGCGTTTTTTCGCATCCTGCGGCTTTAACCCCATCTAAGGAGTGACCTGACTCAATGAAATCCCAAGCGAAATTCCGCCCGGACTTCTGGCTGCTCGCCGCGGCGCTGATCGCCCTGTTTTTGAACGGTTGGAACATCTGGGAAGAGACTTACGCCAACACGTACTACACCGTAGCCGTCGCGAGCATGATGGAAAATTTCCACAACTTCTTCTATGCTTCGCTCGACTCCGCCGGATCGGTAACGGTCGACAAGCCGCCGGTCGCGTTCTGGATTCAGACGATCAGCGCTTTGATTTTCGGCCTGCACGGCTGGAGCGTCATCCTGCCGCAAGCGTTGGCAGGCGTCGGCTCCGTCATTCTTATCTATCTGCTCGTCAAGCCTTCCTTCGGCACTTGGTCCGCACGCATCGCCGCCTTCGGCATGACGTTCACCCCGGTTGCCGTCGCGGTCAGCCGCACGAACAACATCGATTGCCTGCTGGTTTTCACGCTGCTGCTCGCGAGCTGGCTGTTGTTCCGGGCCGTGCGAAAAGGCGGAATCTGGAGCCTGCTCGGCGCATTCGCGATGATCGGCATCGGATTTAACATGAAGATGCTGCAAGCCTACATGGTACTGCCGGCCTTCTATCTCTTCTATCTGTTGGCGGCCAAGCATGGTTGGAAAAAGAAGGCGACGTCCCTGATTGCAGCTACCGCAGTCGTCGCCGTCGTCTCGGTCTCTTGGGCAGTCGTCGTCGATTCGGTGCCCGCGAGCGAACGGCCGTTCATCGGCAGCAGCGGAACCGACTCCGTGATCAATCTCGCGTTCGGCTACAACGGCGTTTCCCGCCTGACGGGCGACCGAAGCACCGGAGCGGCAGGCGGTTCCGCTCAAGACTTCGGCGGCGGAGGGCGCGGCGGCGAAGGCGGAATGCCGGGCGGACAAGACGGCGGCTTCGGCGGGGCGAACGGCAGAGGCGCGCCAGGCGGGAACGGCGGCGGCGGAATGTTCAATACGGGCGAAGCCGGTCCGCTGCGCCTTTTCCAATCCGAGCTGTCCGGGCAAGCAAGCTGGTTGATTCCGCTCGGCCTGATCGGAGCCTTCGCCATATTGGCAAGCTGGCGCAGACGGAACTTCACGGACAAGCATAGGGAAATCATTTTTTGGCTGGCGTGGCTTGTTCCGGTCGCAGGATTCTTTAGTATCGCGGGCTTTTTCCATCAATATTATCTGATCATGTTGGCGCCTCCGGTCTCGGCATTAGCGGGGGCTTCTATTACGGAAATGTGGGACGCTTACCGGAATCGGGAAGGATTGTCTTCCTGGCTGCTGCCTGTATCGGTGCTCGCAACGACCGTGTTCTCCTGGTTCATCCTTCACCCGTACGACGAGACCATCGGCGGCTTCTGGTCGATCGGCGTGTTGGTTCTCGGTCTCATCGCCGCTGTGCTGCTCGCTTTGTTCAAACGCGGCGATCATAACCGTCTACAGCAAGCTTCTCTGATAGGAGCGCTGGCAGCGATGTTTATCGGGCCGATCTACTGGTCGCTCACGCCGATCGTTTACGGACAAAATTCGCAATTGCCGGCAGCCGGTCCCGACGGCAGCAGTTCAGCATTCGGAGGCGGCGGCCGAAACTTCTCCGGCGCAGATGATCCGGCGAATGCCGGGGCAATGCCTGGCAGCCCGGGCCGAAACGGCGGCGGCTTCGGCGGCATGGACGATTCGGAATCCGCCGATCAGGAGCTGCTCGTTTATCTGCGCGAACATAACACGGGCGAACCCTACCTCATGGCGGTCACCAACTATACGACCGCCGCTCCTTACATGATCGACGAAGACGAAAGCCTCGTCATTTTGAACGGCTTTAACGCTTCCGACGAAGTTTATACGCCGGAGACGCTCGAAGCGCTCGTACGCGGCGGCAAAGTCAAATACTTCCTGCTCGGCGGCGGCATGGGCGGAGGCGGCCGTGACGGCAATTCGGAGGTCACAGACTGGATCACGGAAAACGGCACCGAAATTCCGTCTTCCGAATGGCAAAGTACAACGGACGCAGATGCGGACGCCTCTACTGCCGATACGCAGAACGCTTTCGGTTTCAACGACAACCTGACGCTATATGAAGTGACACTGACGGAATCCTGATTCCGACAAGTCTTTACCTTTCAAGGAGGCGAATACGATGAATAACCAAGCGCGAATTTCCGTCATCATCCCTATGTACAACGAAGAAGCGGTTATCGCCGAGACGTACCGCCGTTTGTCGGACGTCATGCGCCGAACCGGAGAAAGTTATGAACTGTTATTTGTCAATGACGGAGGCACGGATCGCTCGCCGGATATCATCCGCGAGCTGTCGCGTCGGGACGAATCGGTCAAGCTGATCGGCTTCTCCCGGAACTTCGGTCATCAGATTGCCGTCACGGCAGGCATGGATCATGCGTCCGGCGACGCCGTGGTCATCATCGATGCGGATCTGCAAGACCCGCCGGAGCTGATTCTCGATATGCTGGACAAATGGCAGGAAGGTTACGAAGTCGTCTATGCCAAGCGCTCCAAGCGCAAAGGCGAATCGCTGTTCAAAAAATGGTCCGCCTCCCTCTTTTATCGCGTTCTTCATGCTTCGACCGAAGTGCCGATCCCGGTCGATACCGGCGACTTCCGCCTGATCGACCGCAAGGTGTGCGACGAGATGAACCGCCTCGGCGAACGGAATCCGTTCGTGCGCGGGCTGGTGAGCTGGACGGGCTTCCGCCAGGTCGCGATCGAATACGAACGGGATGAACGCCTGGCCGGCGAGACCAAATATCCGTTGAAAAAGATGATCAAGCTTTCTTTGGACGGCATCACTTCCTTTTCCCATAAACCGCTCAAATTGGCCGGTTACGCCGGAGCGTTCATGTCGGCAGCGGGTTTCGTATACATGCTGTACGTCATCGCGATGGCGCTATTTACCGACAGCACGATGCGCGGCTGGGCTTCCACGATCTGCCTCATGCTGATCTTCAACGGCGTAACGTTGATTATGCTCGGCGTGATCGGCGAATATATCGGACGCATCTATGACGAAGTCAAAGGCCGCCCGCTCTATATCGTTCGCGAAACGCACAATATGCAGCGTACGCCTTCACGGGAAGCCGATATGCGCAATCGTTCCGTATCTGGCGTATATGCCCAAGAATCCGTTTATGCTTCCGCTGCCAATCAGCGTGATACCGAATCGGCTGCTCATATCTCCCGCCCTACTGAACGGGTTGACGCTCCTTTGCAGCCGAGTGCCCGTTCAACCGAGACCGATACGGCTCCGACCGATGGAGGCATCGCGGCTATACCGGTGCATCATGTGGACGCAGACGAACAATCTCTTTTCCGGAATCACGCCCGCTATCCGACTGGACATGGAACGGCATCCGGCCATGTTGTTCACCATAGCGCGAGAAGGAGCGATCGCCGATGACGATGAGACTCCGCAAAGCCGTCATTCCCGCCGCAGGCCTGGGAACCCGATTCTTTCCTGCGACCAAAGCCCAACCGAAAGAAATGCTTCCGATCGTCGACAAGCCCGCGATTCAATATATTGTCGAGGAAGCTGTCGCATCCGGGATCGAAAGCCTTATTATCGTGACGGGTCGAAACAAGAAGTCGATCGAAGACCACTTCGACAAATCGGCAGAGCTGGAGCAGCAGCCTGAAGCGAAAAGCAAGTTCGATTGAGTGGAAAATGTCCGCTGGATTAGATTGCCTGCATGAATTGGTTTCACGACCGGAGTATGCTCGGGAATCGGCTTCCGGACTAAGCGCGATGCGACAGTCCGGGGATTGAAGCGGAGGATAGCGGAATAGAGTGCACGAGACGGAAATAAAGGCTTCGGTCCCCATATAGGAACCAAAGCCTTTATTTTATAGAAGAAAAAATTTTCGTTCTAAGCTAGGGCATGTACGCAAACTCAACGACGTGCATCTTTTGCTGCCTTTTCGCCCAGCCATAATTCCAGATCCCCGTCATAACTGAAATTTACCGAATCCGAAGGCAGCATCTCCGCCAACTCATCGCGAGTCGTCGCCTCACAAGATATTTCGGCTTGTCCTTGTTCGTCCGAGGCGGAATCGGTCAACCAATACCCGCCGATTTCCGTATTGTACGTCCACTCATTCCCCCGCTCGTCCCGATAAAGGTCCGCTGCTCCTCGGCTTTTGGTCGGAATCGAGAGAAAATCTTGCTCCGCCTGTGCTTCATAATCGGGATTGTTCCGCTTCCGAATCAGGCGTCTGAATCCGAACCTCTCCGGCTCTGCCGCCAGCACCCGACCGTCGTCCGCCGATAACACGATTTTTTCTCCTTCCATGAATACAGCTTTGACGGTAAAAGATAACGGGATGTCGATCAGACTGTCCATCCCGCCTCCGCTTTCGCGTTGCTCGGACAAAATGCCTTGTTGACGGACGCCGGGCAAACAAAACATTCCTGCCGCGAAGCTCTTCCAACGCGCTTTCCTCTCCCGACGCCGCATTTCGCATCAGTTCGAGATCTGCCGGATTTTTTTCAAGATCGATTGCCATGCTTCATCTCCCTTTCGCGAATCAGAACAGATCTGCTGAAAAGTGTTGAATTCTTTTGCATCCGTTTGCCCAAAATACGGATATGGGATACGATGCAAACAGACTCTTCCGCGGCTAAGAAAACGTGTTCCGTCTAAGCCGGACCGGAAACGAAAAGGAGAACGTCATGACGCATAAACGCTATTATGATTCTGCCTATTCCCAAGATTGGACAGCGATCATTCAAGAGATTATTCCAAGCGAAAACGGGATTTATGTCCGACTGGACGAGACTTTGTTCTATCCGGAAGGCGGCGGGCAGCCGGGAGACTCCGGGTGGATCGGCGAAGTCCGTGTACGGGATACATGCAGCAAAAACGGCGAAGTCCTGCATCTCGTTGAAGCTTCGCCCGGCGAGCCGGGGAGCGAAGTCTCCTGCCGACTGGACTGGGAGCGCCGCTTCGACCATATGCAGCAGCACAGCGGTCAGCATCTGTTATCCGCCACGGTGCTGGAACTGCTCGGCGCTGCCACTTTGAGCTTTCACCTGGGCGAGGACTATGCCACCGTCGACGTGGAACGGACAGAATGGACGCAGCACGAATTGGATCAGGTCGAACGGGAAGTCAATGTCCGCATCATGCGCAATCTGCCGATCAAAAGTTATTTCGTCAGCAGCGAAGAAGCCGCTAATTTGCCGCTCGTCAAAGCCCCTTCCGTTGAAGGAGAGGTTCGCATCGTCGAGATCGAAGGCATTGAATACAACGCTTGCGGCGGCACGCATGTGAGCGCTACGGGCGAACTCGGCCTGCTCAAGCTGCTGCGCGCCGAGAAGCAAAAAGGACATCTTCGCTTAACGTTCAAAACTGGACTACGCGCACTCGACGAATTCGTAACGCAAACCAAGGTACTGGCTGCCCTCTCCTCCAAGCTCAGCACGCCGAAAGAAGAACTTGTCGAACGATTGGAAAAGTGGACCGAGGAGGATCGGCGCAAGCAGACCGAACTCAACGCGCTGCGGCAGCAATTGGACGACTATATCGCTCAAGAATTGCTTCATGAAGCCGTGCGTACGGGAGGCCCTATATCAAAACTATTCGGTGATCGGACCGTAAAAGAGCTGCAAAGTCTCGCGACGGCTCTGACCGCCCGCAACGCCCGGCTTCCTATCCTGCTTGGATCGTTAACGGAATTCAAACTGCTTCTCGCTCACGGCGGCGAAGCCGGTTTCTCTTGCGGTGTTCTTTTCAAAGAAGTATTGCCTGCTTTCGGTGGCCGCGGCGGAGGTAATGATCGATTGGCGCAGGCAGGATTCGCAGCAGAGTCCGATCTCGCCGCTTGTTACGACATCCTGAAGCAGCGGCTGAACAATCACGAAATCAAGTAAAATAAGCGACTCGCAAACAAAATGCTTGTTCGCCTTTTTTTGTATTTTTATCTTGCCGTTTTGCTCGCATACAAGCTATGATAGAGAATGATTCTCAATAGACTCTGTTCCGACGGGCCGGCCAAACGCTTCGGATCGGAGATTGAGGAGTACAGATTAAGAGAGAAAAGAGGGATTGGCATCAACATTTTGAAACGTTTCTTCGCCTTTTACCGGCCTTACAAAGGGCTGTTCGTGCTCGACTTCTGCTGTGCCGTATTTGCCGGCCTGCTCGAACTCGCGTTTCCCATCGCGGTCAACACGTTCATCGACGACCTGCTTCCGGGCGGCAACTGGACCTTGATTCTGGCAGCGTGTATCGGACTGCTTGCCATCTATGCGCTGAATACGGGCATGCAGTATGTCGTGACGTACTGGGGACATATGCTCGGGATCAACATCGAGACCGACATGCGCAAAAGCCTTTTCGGAAAACTGCAAAAGCTGTCGTTCCGATTCTACGATAACCATAAGACCGGTCATTTGATCGGCCGGATCACGAACGACTTGAACGATATCGGCGAACTGGCCCATCACGGACCGGAAGACGTATTTATCGCCGTCATGACTCTCGTCGGTTCGTTTATCCTGATGTACAACATCAGTCCGGAACTTGCGATCATCACTTTCATTATCATTCCGGTCATGGCTTGGATGATTATCTTCTTCGGTCGCCGCATGACGCGCACGTACAGCCGACTTTTCGGTAACGTGGGCAACTTCAATTCCCGCATCGAAGACAACATCGGCGGTATCCGCGTGGTGCAATCGTTCGCAAACGAGAAGCACGAGAGCGAACTGTTCGAAGTCGAGAATCAGGATTTCCGCAAAACCAAGCTGATGGCTTATAAGACAATGGCAGGCAGCATGTCCGTCAACTATATGATGATGCGGCTGATCAGCGTTTTGGTTCTGGTCTTCGGCGCGTGGTACTTCATTCGCGGCGAGATCCAAATCGGGGAATTCGTAGCCTTCCAATTGCTCGCGAACGTATTCTTCCGACCGATCGAAAAGATCAATGCCGTTATCGAGAGTTATCCGAAAGGAATCGCCGGTTTCCGCCGTTACCTGGAAATCATGGACACCGATCCGGACATCCAGGACGCTCCGAATGCCAAAGCCGTCGATTCGTTGAAAGGCGAAATTCACTTCAACAACGTCTCGTTCGGCTATGAACAAGAACGTCCGATTCTTAACGACATCAGTCTTCAGGTTCACCCGGGCGAGACCGTAGCCTTTGTCGGACCTTCCGGTGCGGGCAAAACGACGATCTGCAGCCTCCTGCCCCGCTTCTATGAAGTTCAAGCCGGTTCGATCACCGTGGACGGTATGGATATTCGGGACATGACGCTGGAATCGCTGCGCAAACAGATCGGTATCGTTCAGCAGGACGTATTCTTGTTCTCCGGCACCATCCGCGAGAATATCTCCTACGGCAAACTCGACGCTTCGCTTGAAGAGATCTGGGTTGCCGCCGAACGCGCGCATATGGCCGACGTCATTCGCGCCATGCCGGAAGGCATGGACACCGTCATCGGCGAACGCGGCGTGAAGCTGTCGGGCGGACAGAAGCAGCGGATGGCGATCGCTCGGATGTTCCTCAAAAATCCGCCGATCCTTATCCTCGACGAAGCGACTTCGGCACTCGATACCGAGACGGAGTTGGCGATCCAAAAGTCGCTGTCGGAACTTGCGGTCGGACGCACGACGCTCGTCATCGCGCACCGTCTGGCCACGATCAAAAACGCGGACCGCATCATCGTCGTCAGCAAAGACGGCATCGCCGAAGAAGGCAAGCATGAAGAATTGATCGAAACCGGCGGGATTTACAGCCGTCTGCACCAAGCACAGTTTGGCAGTTGATCAAAGAGGGTTAATGTAGGGAAGAAGTTCAATCGCTGAAGTCGATAAGGAGATGAAAATCCGATGGACGAAACAACGAAACGGCGCCTGGCCCGAATCGTGATGGGCACGCTGGCCGGAGCCGGCGCAGCCTGGTTTCTCACTTCCAACAAAAGCGCCGGTACCCGGCAACAGATCCGCAAATTCGCGATTCAAACCAAGGAAAAAGGGTTGGAGTTGGGCCACGAGACTGCCGAGAAAACACGCGATCTGATCGCGCTCGGACGCGAAGTGTCCAGCGACGAAGATTGGAAAGAAGCCATCGAGACTCTGGAGATCAAGCCTTCGGCGGAAACGGACGACTCCTCTGCTGATCCTTCTGAAGCTGCATCGCATTTGCAAGTTGTGAAGGATTAAACGGAAAAACGTCCCTTTTGCGGGCGTCAAATTGCTCTCGAAAGTTACGTTGGCGCGAGAATCGAGAAGACTCCGAGAGAAATTCGTTAGCGTATGCTTACGATGTGCCTTTCTTCGAAAGCCTTCAGGTCGCGTGTTGAAATCGGGAAAAAGGATTAAATTTTTATTTGTATTTTCCCGATTTCAAAGGCGAACGCTAACGCTCCTGCACTGAATTTCTCTCTCCGTCTTCTCGCTTCCAGCTACGTTGGACTTTCTCGACACATTGACGCCCTTCGGGGCGTTTTTTGTTTGTGTGGGTAGATAAGGTAAAGACAGAAGACATCGAAGATTTGATACTTATGAAAACTGCGGCTGAAGCAACTCCTTTATTTTTCATAAATGCACCCCATTTAACACGTCGACCCTAGTACCAAAATTCAGTCTTGTTCAAATCCATTCCTTTACGCACTTATATCCTTTTCATTCTCTCTTGTAACTTGATTCTTCTATGGATCTTTTTCTTTTGCTTTTTCTCTTCTCCCCTCCAATCGAGAAATCCGATTCCGGCTCAATCCCAGCGGAGGGGGAAATTCAGTGAAAGACGCCTTTGAACTTATAAAGCCGTAGGCTTTATAAGTGAGACAGCGTCTTGAACGAATTTACCCCGCAGCGCCTCGATTGAGCCACCCCCGTCGAATTTTCTCGATTTCCCCCTGCTAACTCTGTTCAGAAACGTAACTATGGGTAATACTAAAGAAGAAGACTTTTAGACAGGAGGCTTACATATGTCGAATTCATCCTTGAAATTTATTGCCGGAATTGCAGCCGGAGCCGCCATCGGCGGGATTACTGCTCTATTGTTCGCTCCGCAGCGCGGTTCGGAGACTCGCCGCGTCCTCGCTGACGGTGCGATCGACTTGAAGGACAAAGGCTTGGAACTGAAAGACCGCGGCGTCGTCGCGGCGATCGATCTGAAAGACAGAGGCGTCATCGCGGCCAACGATTTGAAAGACAAAGGTCTGGAACTGAAAGATCGCGGCGTTACCGCAGCGATCGACCTCAAAGACCGCAGCGTCGACACGGCTATTGCCCTTCGCGACAAAGGCCAAGCTTCGCTGGAAACCGCCAAAGACAAAGGTCAAAACGCGATCGCGGTTCTGCGTGCCAAAGGTCAAGCCGCAGCGGAAACCAGCCGCGAGCTGATTGCTTTCGGCAAAGAAGTCGGCGAAGTCGCGATGGAATGGAAAGTCGAGATCGAAGCCGCCGTTCGCGACCTGAAAGTCGAGCTGGAAAAATTCCAGAGCGAGCAGGAGAACGACACGAAGCTTCAAGACGATATCGCCAAGCTCAAAAAGCAAACCGAAGAAACGGCGGCTGTCGTCAAAAACGCGCAGCAGCGCATCACCAACGCCGGTTCTTGAGACCATGACTGAACAAAAGCGTCCCTGAATATCAGGGACGTTTTTGTTTGCTTGTTCGTTGCAAACCTTGCCCCTTGATCGGTTTGCGTCCTGGCGCCGTTTGCACATTTCGGATTCTACCGTTCAAACGGCTTTTCCCTTTCGGTCATCCTCCCTTCCCGAAATTCAAGCACGCGGTCCGCGTATCGGGTTTCTTCCCGTAAATGCGTAACGACAATAACGATTGCGTTTTTGTCGAGCTTTGAGATCCGCTGCCAAAACAAATCGGCATTGCGCTTATCCAAACCTGCCGTCGGTTCATCAAAAACGTAGACGTCGCTTTCGGCAAGCAGTGCCCGGATCAACGCGGCGCGCTTCTTTTGTCCGCCCGATAAACTGTCCCCGCCTTCCGTCAATACCGTATCGTAAGCGAGAGGCAGCTGTTCGAATACCGTGTCCATATTAAAAATCGGCATTATGCGTTCGGCGCTGCGGCCTCCCCCTATTATTCGTCCTTCGCTCGGTTCATAAAACCCCGATATCAGCTTGACGAACGTCGACTTTCCAGACCCGCTCGCCCCGACAACGACGATTCGATCTCCTTTTTTCAAGATGCAATCCACGGAATGAACCGCATTCGTCGAAGCCCCCGGATATCGGAAAGAAAGACCTTGCAGAATCAGATCGCCTTGTTCGGGAGTCGCGGATTTGGCTTCGGGAATCGCCAGGAAAAGCAAAACGCGTGACGCGGAAGCCCAAGCTGCCTGCACTTCGCCCGCCAAGTCGACGGCATGCCTGGCCGGAAAAAAGATGATTTCGATCAAGGCCAAAAATCCGATCAGCTCGCCGATGCCCAGTTCTCCGTTCAGTACGCTTTGCCCTCCGACAGCCAGAACCAGTATATAAGCAGCGATCTCCGAAGCACCGCCGCAAATTTGCATGATGCCGTAGGTTGTGGCTCTTTTGACCTCCGTACGCTTGGAGCGCATGCATGCCTTTTCGAAACGCCGAATGCCCCAGCGTTCGGCTCCCGCGGACAAAAGATCTTTGGAACCTCGGAGCAGACCCGAGAAGGTCTCCGACATATCGGACATCGAATCCTGCGTGGCGCGATTGACCTTCACCATGGTTTTGGAGCCGAATAACGGAACGATGAATCCTAGCGCAAGAAAAGGCAGGATTTGCAGTGCGAGCCCGAAATCGATACGGGTCAAGGCGATTGCCGATCCGACGGACTGAACCGCGGAGTGCGCGATCTGCGCAAGCAAGGTGCCGTACAATTTGGCCCATGAAGGCAAATCCGAAAAGGCGTAAGCTTGCATTCGTCCGAGCGGCTGACGTTCGTTTTCGATCAACGGAATATTCAACAGATGCATCCATACCTTTACCCGAAGTCGTACCAGAATCTTTTGATCCAATGCGGTTCCGATACGGCGGGCAGACAAAGAAACCAGCCAGCTCATGCCCCATACGCATAAATACGCACCTACGTACACGAATGCTTGGCCTTCCGGATCTTTGCTCGTCAATTCGCCGATGATCATCCCGAGCAGCAGGGGCTTGAACAAGTTCAAGCCTGCCGAAGCCGCTCCGATCGCGATCGTCAATAAAACGAGCGGCAGTTCGGTTAGCAAAGGCATCAGCATTTTTTTGCGGGTTGACATGATTCATCTCTCCTTATGAAGGCATAAAAAAAGGAACCGCCTCAGAGAGGTCGGTTCCTTTTTTATGCTTATCAAGTATATATGCGGTTGAATCGATCGTTCAAGACTGTCCTTTTTCCGGCGTTTGAGGCACGGAAGCGCCGGAAGAGCGGCGGGATAACCTCAAGACAAAAGATAATACGTAGCGAAACGCTTCGCGTTCGAAAACGGACAAAGCCAGCAGATACGCCGGAACAATCAGAACGCCCAGCAGAGCAGCCCAGGCGAAAAAGGTTCCGTACGAAGAAATCGGCAGTTCGAAGCGGCTATGCAGCCATGCGGCGCCAACGAAAAGAACCGCGCACACCAGCCATTTTCGGAAAGTCAACCACGGGTTACGACTTAACAAGCGTACGTTCGCATAAAGGATCATATCCACCGAACGGTAAAGCAGCGCGGCTATAGTCCCGAGCAGAACGCCGTACACGCCAAGCACGAATACAAGTCCGAACGAAACGACCAAATTGATCGTCGATTCAAAAATCGCGCGACTTTGCGTGCCGCGAAAATGTCCCGCGATGTCGATCACGGTATCGGAAGGCGTTCGCGCGTTCATCAACAATTTGGAAAGGGCGAACAATAACGGCAGCCAAACATCGATATAATTCGCGTCGGTTATGCCTGCCGTATACAATTTCATGAAAGGCAGAACCAAAAGATAAGCCAATGTCACGATCGCGAAAACGAATCCGATAAAATAAGTCTCGTACGCGTTATAAAGCTTGTCGAACTTTTTCCTGTGTTCGAAAAAACTTTGTCCCAAAGCGAATTTGAGACTGCCGCCGAACGTCTGCATAAAACTGTCCACCACGTTGAAAATCATGTTGTACAGCACGTACACGCTGACCACTTTCAAGTTGGTAAACAACGTCAAGATCAGCACGTCGGTATTGCGGAAAATCAGGTAGGACAACTCATGGATCAGAACCGAGTTTTTTTGGCCGATCGCCGCATAGTCCGGTTTCGCTTTAAGGTCCAGCCAGTGATAGTGCCGGCGGATATAGATTTGGTACGCGACGATTTGCAGAATCACGATCACGAAATACGAAAACTGAACCGTCACGATACTGACGCCCTGCAGCAGCAGAACGATGCGAACGAGGCTGTTCACGATATTGCCGATCGTCACGACCGACGATTCGATATAACTTTTGCCCTCGGCAAGCAGCAGCACTTTGAACTTGCCTTGAAAATAATAATTGACCGCTCCGCCCATTCCGCTGAACGCGATGACCGCGAATACGGTGAGCATGGAATATCCGCTTTCCACGAAAAACGGATAAACGGCCGCCAAAAGCAGGACCGCGGCAAAATAGTAAATGCCGGTTTTTTTGTAATAAGCGGACGTGGCGGCAAGAATCGAATTGATTCGGCTCCGATCCCCTTCTGCCACGGGCTTATATAAGGCTTGCAGCGAAGCCGCGCCTACTCCTGCTTCCAGAAGCGCAAGATAAGCGATGATTTGCGAAACGGAATTGACGAGGCCGTTTGTGTCCGAACCGTATCCGACCAAAATCAGACGGGGAATAAAAAAGGCCAGCCCGATCGTGATGATCTGGCTGAGCAGCCCTGTCAGGGCATTGAGCAAAGCGCGTTTGAATCTCACGAATTCCCCTCCCCCGCCGCTCCGGTTCGGTTCGAAGACATTGTTGCGGCAGCGGATCTTGCGCTTCGCCTTGACGCGACGGAACTTTTGGCGCGCAGAAGCAAACCGTAAGCGAACGGCGAAGCACGGAACAATCTCAATGCGCGAGGCAGCGCGATTCCCTCGGTTCGGCATTCCTGTATGCGTTTTTTCATTTTATCCGGCAAGCCCGGATAATGAAGCTCGATATCGCGAAGCAGCGCAGACATGCGGAAGTCTCCGGCTGCTAGGCAGGTACGTATCGTATACAAATAATCTTCCAACAAATAAGGCCCGCCGAGCACGTCCGCGATCCGGTTCAATTCCGCGTCGTTTTGTTCGCGAAGATCCGCGGCCGCCCGATCGAAAGCCGCGGCGAAATCGAACTTGCGCACGTTATACGTGTAGGTTACCGAAGATCGGCGCTGTACGTAAAACATTAGCGGTTCATCGACGAAACGTACTTCCCGGGAACGGCCCAAAGCCCGGTAAATGAATTCCTGATCTTCACCGTTCACGCAATCCGGTTCGTAAAGCAGTCCGGACTCGATCAAATTCTTCCGCCGGTAAGCGATTCCCGAGATCGCGATTCGCAAGTCGCGATCAAAGAATACCTTTTTCAACGTATCGACTCCGCTAAGGGAATGCGGAAGGGCGGACTTACCGCGGAAAAAATCCGATAAAACCTTGCCGTCTTCGCCGACTTCGAGAAAACGAAAAACGACCGCATCGGGCGGCGCCGCATCCGAAGTCACCGCCTCGGCGATTTTTTCGACTAACGTTCGGTCCACATAATCGTCGCCGTCAAGAAAAAGAACGTATTCGCCTTTCGCTTCGGCCAATCCTCGGTTTCTTGCCCGGCTGACGCCCCCGTTCTCGGTGTGAATCAGCCGGGCTTCCGGCATATCGGCCAAATACGACTCGGCCGTTTGCGGGGTCCGGTCCGTAGAACCGTCGTTCACGATCAACACTTCGAAATCGCGCAAAGTCTGTTGACTCAAACTCTCCAGCGTGCTGCCGATGTAGGATTGCACGTTATACGCCGGCACAATAATGCTTATCTTCATCAAATATCATCCTTTTTCGCGGAGATCGTCAAATTTCTTGCGCCGCTTTCCGTTTCCACGCTCAAAAGCGAAGGTCCGGCGGCGCCTAACGCTTTTAAGCTTTTTGCCTTTTTCAAAAATCGAAGTTTTCCGGATGCCGTACATAATGCACGCAGCCAAAGCACGGCTGCCGCATACTTTTTCTTTGCGCAAAGAAAAGCGAAAACGCGCATCGGACGCCAAGTTTCGGAATCTCGCGCGATTGCGTCCATGCGCTCGCTGAATCCGGAATATGTAGCGGCAAATTTCAAATCCTTGACGCTTTCGAAAAGGGCGACCCCGTAATCCGCATCATGCACGCAGCTGTTTTGAACGCGTTCGAAAAAAAGACGATTCAAAATCCGCGTATACACGTCGCGATCATTATAATCGGCGTACCATTCCTCGAATTTTTCGACCAAATGCAATTCTCGCTTCATGTAATCCGGTTTTCGGGTACTGGTCAGCGAGTCGGGACGTTGAAGGTAATAATACAGGGTATGCTTCACGGATACAAATACGTTCGCATAGCGCAAAAAACATAGATTGAATAAAACGTCTTCGCTGAACACTTTGCTGTTCGATTCGAATCGCAGGCTTTGCGCCTCGATCAAACTTCTCCGATACAGTTTGTTCCATACCATGACCGCATATTTTTTGCTGTTCCACAATCGATCCAAGCCGTATTCTTCGATGACGATTCGTTCCGTACCCAGTCCGAGAACGTCGCGCTCGATCCGGTCTTCGTAAGCAAGCGCGTAATCGCAAGCGCAAATATCGGCTTCCTCACGCGCAGCTTCTTCATACATCGCGGCCAAAGCATTAATTTCGATCCAATCGTCGGAATCGACGAAAGCGACATAAAGCCCTTTTACCGCATCCAATGCGGTATTCCTCGCAGCGCTCAACCCTTGATTTTTTTGATCGATAATAATCACTCTAGAATCGCTTTTCGCGTAAGAATCCATGATTTCGCGCGAGCCGTCCGTAGAACCGTCGTTCACGACAATAATTTCGATCTGCTTCAATGTTTGATGAATCAAACTATCCAAACATCTTCTTAAAAAACGCTCTACGTTGAATACAGGTACAACGACGCTAACCAACGGTATCACTTTACCGCATCCTCCCCGAATTGAACAATTTGAGCGTAACTTAACCTATGTATAATCGATGCTTCCTTTCCAGCTTGCAGCTTATATAACCCTCATATTTTCAAATTGAATCAAGTGAAGGAAAAATATTATTTAGTGGTTAAATAAGGGAAAACCCCTGTTTCCAGTTAAGGAAACAGGGGTTAAGAATTGCAAGTCTTTTGGTAAGCGATTGATTTATGCCGCTTTTTTAGCCTCGATCTCTGCACGCTGTACCAGCGTTTTTTTCCACATGCCGAGAATCAGGCCGGAGATAACCGCACCGATGATAACCGTCAGCAGGAACAGTGCCGCATGGTTGGACAACAGGGCCACGAACACGCCGCCGTGCGGAGCCGGAACGTTGATTGCCCACAGCTGGGTCAGTCCGCCCGCTACCGCGGAACCGATGATGCAGGAGGTCAGGACGCGCAGCGGATCAGCCGCAGCGAACGGAATCGCGCCTTCCGTGATGAAGCTCGCGCCGAGCACGTAGTTCGTGATGCCTGATTTGCGCTCTTCGTCGGTGAATTTGTTCTTGAAGAATGTCGTTGCGAGCGCGATTGCCAGCGGAGGAACCATGCCGCCCGCCATAACTGCCGCCATCCAAGCGCCGTCGCCCGTGGAAGTGAAGATGCCGATCGCGAACGTGTAAGCCGCTTTGTTGAACGGACCGCCCATATCGATTGCCATCATGCCGCCGAGCAGGAGGCCCAGCAGAACCGCGTTGCCCGTACCCAGGTTTTCCAGTACGTTCGTGATCCAAGTGTTCAGACCGCCGAAGACCGGATCAATGACGTAGTACATGACGATCCCTGTCAACAGCAAGCCGAAGACCGGATAGAGCAGAATCGGTTTCAAGCCTTCGATGCTTTTCGGAATGCCTTTGAATACTTTGCGGAGACCGATAACGATGTAACCGGCCAGGAAGCCCGCTACCAGACCGCCGAGGAAGCCCGCGCCGGACGTGGAAGCCAGATAACCGCCGACAATACCCGGCATCAGGGCCGGACGGTCGCCGATGCTCATTGCGATAAAGCCCGCCAAGATCGGAATCAGGAAGTGGAAGGCTCCGTCGCCGCCGCCGATTCCCATCAGCAGTTTGAAGATCGGATTTTCCGCTCCGCCGCCGCCGTACTGCTCGAACAGGAACGAGATGGCGATCAGGATACCGCCGCCGACCACGAACGGAAGCATGTGCGAGATGCCGTTCATCAGGTCTTTGTAGATTTTGCCGCCTACGCTGACCTTGGCGCCTTTGTCGGAACCGCCCGCGGCAGCTCCGCCTTCATGGCGGTAGATCGGCGCGTCGCCGCTTGCCGCTTTGCGAATCAGTTCTTCGGATTTGCGAATGCCGTCGCTGACCGGACGTTGAAGAACCGGTTTGCCGCTGAAGCGGGCCATTTCCACGTTTTTGTCCGCCGCGATGATTACGCCGCTCGCGCGGGCGATCTCGTCGGCCGTCAGCTCGTTGCCGACGCCTTCGGATCCGTTCGTTTCGACGCGGATATTCACGCCGAGTTCCTTAGCCTTTTTCTTCAAGGCGTCTTCGGCCATGAACGTGTGCGCGATGCCGGTCGGGCAAGCCGTTACGGCTACGACAAATTTATCGGAATTCGGGTTGCCGACAATCGTGCCGGACGCCGCGGAAGCGCTTGCGTTAGCCGGCGAGGCGGAAGGTTGAGCGCCTTCGGATTCCGCTTGGGCCGCATTGAACAATGCGGTGACTTCGGCCGGCGTGCGCACGTCGCGCAGTTTAGCTAAGAAGTCGGGATCCAGCAGCATGCGCGAAAGCACTTTGAGCGCTTGAAGATGCAGGTTGGATTCGCCTTCCGGAACGGCGATCATAAAGAAGAAATGGGCCGGCTGTTCGTCGAGCGATTCGTATTCGACGCCTGCCGAACTTTTGCCGAATACGATCGTCGGTTGGTTGACCGCGCTCGTTTTGGCGTGCGGCATCGCGATGCCTTCGCCGATTCCCGTGCTGGATTGCGCTTCGCGAGCCAGAATCGCTTGCTTGAACGCCGCGGCATCGTTAATTCTTCCGCTTTTATTCAAAGACGCGATCAGTTCGTCGATAACGGCTTCTTTGGTAATGGACCGCAGGTCCAAAATCATGACCGGTTCGATCATCAGGTCGGTAATTCTCATCATGTTCCACTCCTCTGGAGGTGTTGTCGGCGCGCGGGTTACGCACGCCGTTCGGTGCTTGTTACTCTATCTTTTGAAGCGTTATACGGGATTGACTTGAACCTGCGGCAGCAGCGAATCGATCTTCGCCCGCTCGGCCAGGTCGTCCGAGAATGCGGTGGCGCTTCCTGAAGCCGTACCGGTACGGAGCGCTTCGAGAGGGTTGCCTGTCCTCGCCAGCGTACCGACGAATCCCGCAATCATGGAATCGCCCGCCCCGACGGAGTTTCGTACTTCCCCTTTGGGAACATTGGCGTGGTAGACCTGTTCGTCGGTCACCAGCAGCGCCCCGTCGCCCGCCATGGAGATCAGCACGTTTTTAGCGCCTTTTTCCAGCAGCTTGCGTCCGTACTTGATCAGATCGTCTTGACCTTCGATCTCGACGCCGAACAGTTCGGCCAATTCATGATGGTTCGGCTTGACCAGCATCGGTCCGTGCGGCAGTGCTTGGAGCAGCGCGTCCCCTGTCGTGTCGATCACGAATTTCGCGCCGCGTTCCTTGATCACCGCAATCAGCCGATCGTAGAACGAACCGCCGAGCGAAGGAGGAACACTGCCGGACAGAACGACGATGTCGTCTTCGGTAAGCGCTCTCAGCTTCTCCGCCAGCGCATTGGCTTCGTCTTCTCCGATTCGCGGCCCTTGGCCGTTAATCTCGGTCTCGCCGCCGTGCTTGAGCTTGATGTTGATGCGCGTGTCGTCTTGGACGCCGACGAAATCCGTCACGATCGACTCGGATTTGAGTACGTCTTCGATAAATCGTCCCGTAAACCCGCCGAGGAAACCCAGTGCCGTATTCTCGACGCCTAGTCGACTCAGAATTCGCGATACGTTGATCCCTTTTCCCCCAGGGAGCTTCAAGTCGCGCTTCATGCGGTTCAGCGCATCCAGCTGCAAATCTTCCACTTCCACGATGTAATCGATGGAAGGATTAAGCGTTACGGTATAAATCATGGTTCATCCCTCGATTATTTTGGTTTTCTCAAGAATCGACTTTCTCCACCGCTCGGGAATCGAGTCGGTAATGATCGCGGCTTCCTTGAGATCGAATAATTTGGCAAAGGCCACTTCGCCGAACTTGCTGGCATCCGCCAATACATACGAACGTTCCGCCAACTGCCGAGCACGGCGCTTGATGAGCGCTTCTTCCGGGTCGGGCGTCGTAAATCCGAATTCGGCGTTCACGCCGTTGGTTCCGATAAAAGCTTTGTCGAATCTGAAGTTGTCCATATTTTGAAGGGCGATACTGCCGATGACGGCTTTCGTATGGCTTTTCATCATGCCGCCAAGCAGATAAGCACGAATGTTTTTGCTAACCAGTGCTTCGACATGCGAAAGTCCATTCGTTACGACGGTAATGTCTTGGGCTTCGATAAAAGGAATCATGGCCAGCGTCGTTGTCCCTGCATCAATGTAGATACATTCGCCGTCCCGAAGCTGGGAAGCCGCTGCGCGACCGACTGCATTTTTTTGTTGAACGTTTTTGAACGTTTTTTCTTCCATGCCGGGTTCTTCGCTCCGACGATGCAGCAGGGAAGCTCCGCCATGTACCCGCTTGAGCAAATGCTGCGACTCCAAGTCGATCAAATCTCGCCGTACCGTTGATTCGGAGGTACCCAGCAGCTCAACCAGTTCCTGAAGCTTGACGATTCCGGAAACTTGTAAGCGCTGTAGTATGATTCGGTATCTTTCTTCTGTCAACATATTGATTCCTCCATCTGCCACTCATTGTAACCTACGCTTCACCAAAAAACAATCACTTTTATCCAAAAACATTCAAAATATTTCATCGATGATTGAGGCGATTGAAACCCCTTCATTCCCTGCGAACAAAGCCATGGTAACGCTTCCTCGGTCTGGATCATTCTCCTCCTTGAAAACGTTCATTCTTTCAAATCCATGCTTGTCTTTGAATCTATTATCGGATGCAAGGTTTTGACAGTTTAGCAGATCGGCGACTAATTTCGGTCCTATTCCGCTATGTACATGCAAAAAAGCCCGGGAAGGATGTCTCCCCGCTGCTCCGTGCAACACCTTTTATTACCGAAAAGTAAAACGGCACAAAAAACCGCCGCCGACCGAAACAAGTCAGTCGGCGCGGTCTGTAAGGCTAATCGATAATAATCGCCCTTTAACCAATCGTCTCTACGATATTCCCGTCCGGATCGCGCATCAGCGTTTTTACGATACGAATAGTCAGGCTGTTCATCGTATCCAGTTGAAATTCGCTTTCTTTGGGCACCAGGCGGCGGGTTAATTCAGCCACAGCATCCGCGTTCAGATACAAGTGGAGAGCGTTATCCAACTCAACCACGCGATTTTGCACATCGGGGATCATCAAGACGCCCGTGTCCGGTCCCATCAAGCTTAAATCCCGATCATGCAGCAAACGTCCCGCCAGAATGCGTGCCAACGTTTCCGCTTGTTTAGCGCCGAGTTGAAGCGTGTAGGAATTGCTTTTGAGCAGATTTCTTTTTTCTTCCCAACTCAAACTTTCGAAGTACAGCACGCCTGTGCTCGATCCTTCCGTACGTACGCCCAATTCGGCAGCGGCTCTGATCTCCGCATCTTCGAGCAACGAAGTCCGAGTCAGATCGGTCAAATAAAGAGGCAGGCGCTTCTGCGCCAAATCGAGAAAGCTTCGCGTATTCCAGACTTTGATCATATCCAGTTCATCCGCTGTAATCCCGACCACCTGCAAAAATTGAAACTTGCCGAAAGGCGAACTTGCTTGTCCCAATTCCGGGTCCTCCGCAAAAGCGACGGCCGTAATCGGCGTATCCCGCTCCGCTTCGATCGGACCGTTGGCATCGAGATGATGTCCGGACTGGAATCCGTTTCCGCTGCTGAATACGTATCGCGCCAGGTTCTGAAGGAAATTGATCGCCCAGGCCGGCGGTTGTTCTTCGCCTTCGCGCGCCAAACGCATTGTCAATTCAAAGCCAAAGCCGCTGTACTCCGTATTTTCGAATTCCTTTTCATACAACTCGGTAAATCCGTACGTCACATAATGCCAATGAGGAGCCGGTTCTTCACAGGCATATACGCTGACCCCGTTGAGCGGATCGGGTCCACCCAGTCGATACGAAATCAAGGTACCGTAATGGAAAGGCTCGACCCCAGGATAACGCTTGTTCAATACCGCATCGATCGCGTCCCAACCCGGTGCTTGATCGCCTTGGTCCTGCAATTCCTCATCTTCCTTCATTGTTCGCTGCTCCTTTCGATGGCTTCAATGCCGCTTGAGTGCTTCAACTTGGCACCTTTCTACTTTCAGTTTACCCGAATCCGGGCTTTTTTGAAAATGTACAAAAAAACGTTCCCCCGGCGTCTGCCATGGATAGGGGAACGTTTTGCATGAGTTAGGCCGATTCTTCTGTCTTGAACTTCGCAATTCGTGCACGCAGTTCGTCCGCGCTCACGGAGACTTCGCCCGAGAGATCGGAAATGCTGGAAATCGCTTGCGCCTGCTCTTGCGTCGACGATGCGGCTTCTTCGGTGCTGGCCGC
>NZ_JAAZWE010000002.1 GCF_013185185.1 Saccharibacillus endophyticus
AAAACACCCCGCTCGACTTGCATGTATTAGGCATGCCGCCAGCGTTCGTCCTGAGCCAGGATCAAACTCTCCATTAAAGTCGCGAACACTTTCGCGACCGCGTCTCGATTGCCTGACCCCTAAGGGCAAGAGCAATCGACTAAGCGATCCCTTCGGTCTTCGCTTTAAAAGAAAGCACCATGTGCTCGTTTAAAACGTTGGCGAGAATTTTCATTCTCTATATTCTCTATCACGAACCGCCAAAAGATTTAAAACCTCTTCGCTTATCGCGGGAACTACAATTCTTATTGCCCGGTTGGGGTTTAAGAATTTCGTTCCTGACTCACTTACTGTTCAGTTTTCAAGGAGCAAACCGTGTTTCTCGTTTCTGCCGTTCAGCGTTTCGCTCGAAGCAGCAACTCTTATATATTAGCATGTTCGTTTTCGTTTTGCAAGTCTTTTTTGAAATCTTTTTTTCAGCTTCGTTTGAAGCTTCATTTTCGATCTCATGTTGACCCGCTCACTTGTTCGAACCGCACCGGCGCTCTCTCAAGGCCGTCTACAGACTATACCACGCTCAAAGTTACATAGCAAGCAATTTCTATTTATCAAATTTACTTTGCTACTATATCAGAATATTTACAAGTGTAAACCTATAATCGTTGCTTCCTACTTAGGTTATAATAATAAGAGGATTACAGTGGACAACATAAGAGCGCCTAGTATAGTAATAATCCAATATCGTCCAAATTGAAACGCTTTCATTTTAATCCGTCTTATTTTCTCATATTTTGTTTAAAGGAGGCTCTCATGTTTAGATCCGATCGCTTTATGCGAACCAGCCTACATATCATTTTTGTTTTAATCATTCTATTTTTGCTTACTCAGATTCCCAGCATCATCGCACCGCTCAAAGCCGCTTTCAGTTTAATCTTTTTTCCTATCGTGATGTCGCTTTTTCTTTATTACTTATTTAGGCCTATCATTCGGAAGCTGAACGATTGGCGTATCAAGCGTCCGTGGTCGATTTTAATGCTGTATGCAGTTGCGGTTGGGGTATTTGCAGGTTTTTCAATTTGGGTGTGGCCCATTCTGCGCTCGCAATTTCTGAACTTCAGCGACAACCTCCCTCAACTCGCGCAGAACTTTTCCAGCCAGCTGCAATCGTTGATGCTTAAAGTTCAGGAACAAGAAATTTGGGGAACACGGATTAATGACATAGATGTAGGAATTGATATTCCGCAGCAGCTATCCGGTTATCTTGAAAATGTACTGAATTCAATCAGCAACTCGCTGACGAGCGCGTTGTCCACGGTAGCTTGGGTTTTCCTTGTGATCTCCACAGTTCCCATGATTCTTTACTTTATGCTGAAAGACGACCGTAAAGGATATGCTTTTTTACTCAAAGCGGCTCCTATGAAAATCCGCCCTACTTTCCGGACTATGGCCAAAGACATTGATGCAGCATTAAGCGGATTTATTGTCGGACGTGTTCTGCTTGCGGCTTGCGTAGGCGTTTTTGACTTGATCGGCTTCCTTATTGTAGGCGTTCCGTATCCGCTTCTGCTGGTGTTGTTCATTATTTTGACCGACATGATCCCTTATATCGGCGTATATCTCGGAGCCATTCCTGTTGTGATTGTCGGTTTCATCGATTCTCCGGCTTCTGTGATCTGGATTATTGTCGTCATCGTTCTGGGACAAATGCTGCGCAACAACTTACTATCGCCGATGATTTATGGTTCTGCGTTGGATATCCATCCGCTAACTACGGTGTTTCTGCTCTTAAGCGGAGGTGCGATCGGCGGGTTCATTGCTATTTTGATCGTTATTCCTTCCTATATGGTTGTAAAGATCGTAGCGATTCATCTGTACCGATATTATCGGAGTTCAAAGTTAACGCGTCCGGATCTTCATTAAAAGAGTACGATTACCCTTATCGGGCATATCCGCGCACAAGAAGATCCCGTTCGACCGCGAGGTTCGAACGGGATCTTCTTTATTGCGCATTTGATTCGAACATCAAGTTTTAGCTCTCAATCAACAAGCTTTCCGGATCTTCCAGCAGTTCCTTCACTTTTACAAGGAATCTTACCGCTTCCGAGCCATCAATGATCCGGTGATCGTAAGAGAGGGCGATATACATCATTGGACGATTCTCCATACGCTCTGCATCGATCGCTACCGGGCGTAGTTGAATCTTGTGCATACCGAGAATACCGACTTGAGGCGCGTTCAGGATCGGCGTGGACAACAGTGAACCGAAGACGCCACCGTTTGTGATTGTAAATGTGCCGCCTTGCAGATCGGACAACGCCAATTGGTTATCACGCGCTTTTGTAGCCAGTCCGGCGATCGATTTCTCGATTTCGGCGAAGCCCAGGCGATCCGCGTTACGAACGACCGGAACAACCAGGCCTTCTTTGGCAGATACGGCAATACCGATATCATAGAATTTTTTGTAAACCACTTCATCGCCGTCGATCTCCGCATTAACCGCCGGGAACGCTTTAAGCGCGCCAACGACTGCTTTAGTAAAGAACGACATGAAGCCGAGGTTTACATCGAATTTTTGCTTGAAGTTGTCTTTCCGACGTTTACGTACATCCAGGATCGCGGTCATGTCGACTTCATTGAACGTCGTCAGCATGGCTGCATTATGCTGAGCTTCGACAAGGCGCGTCGCGATCGTCTGGCGGCGGCGTGACATGCGTTGGCGTTCGACCGGCTTCAGAGGGTCGATTGCCGCCGGTGCTTTCGGCGGAGCAGCCGGAGGCTGCGGCGCCGCTTGAGGTTGCGAGGTCGGAGCGCCTTCGGCGAACGATTTGACGTCGCCGGAGTAGACACGACCGATAGGGTCCGCGCTCGGCACGCTGCCGAGCTCGACGCCGCGTTCGCGAGCGAGCTTGCGCGCAGCCGGCGAAGCTTTGGTGCCGGTGTCGCTGCTTTCCGCAGGAGGTGGGCTAACGGCCTCCGCGGCTTTCGGGCTTTCCGGCAGCGAAGCCGACGGAGCCGATGCTTCGGCCGCGGCAGCAGGACTTTCTTCGCCTTTCGGCGCGAAAGCCGTTCCTGTCGTCGAAGACGCGGCGTCTCCGGTACGGATACGGCCGATTACTTCGCCGACTTGAACCGTATCGCCTTCTTGACGCAAACGCGTCTCGATCAAACCGCTGGATTCTGCACTGACTTCCAGATTAACTTTATCCGTTTCCAGCTCCAACAGCACGTCGCCTTGTTGAACAGCGTCGCCTTCCGCTACCGTCCAACGCAGAATCGTGCCTTCGGTAACGGACTCTCCCATTTCCGGTACTTTAATGTCGCTCACGGCGTTACCTCCCCAAACTCATTTGATTTTTTTTCGACGTATTCTGATTCTGGCCAAGGGCCGTCTGAATGATCTTCTGCTGCTCAAAAGTATGGATGTGTTGGTAACCGCTCGCCGGGCTGGAACGCTCCGGTCTGCCCGTGTAGCTCACTTCAACACCTTTCGATGCCACGGATCGAATGTTCGGATCGATGTAGCGCCATGCACCCATGTTATGCGGTTCTTCTTGGACCCAATAAATTTCTTGGAGATTCTCGAAGCGTTCCAGGAACTCGGAAACTTCGCGCGCAGGGAAAGGATAAAGCTGCTCGATTCTCAGAATGTGCAGCCAGCTCCAGTCGGCTTCGGTATCTTTTTCGATCGCGTCTTCCAACTCGACCGCGATCTTGCCGCTGCACATCAGCACGCGAGTCACACGATCCGGAGCGTCGCCCAGTCCCGCTTGTTCGATGGTCGGTTTGAAGCTTCCGTCCGTGAAGTCGGAAGCCGATGAAGCCACGCGCGGATTACGGATCAAGCTCTTCGGCGACATCACCACAAGCGGCTTGGCATCTTCGCGGGTTGTCATCGCCGCTTGTCTACGCAGCAAGTGGAAATACTGCGCCGCGCTGGTCAGGCTCACGACCGTACAGTTGTTTTCTCCGGCCAATTGCAGGTAACGCTCCAATCTTGCACTGGAGTGCTCCGGTCCCTGACCTTCGTAACCGTGCGGCAGCAACATGATCAGACTCGACTTTTGCGCCCACTTGGAGCGTCCCGGCATGACGAACTGGTCAAGCAGAACTTGTCCGGCATTCGCGAAGTCGCCGTACTGCGCTTCCCAAATCACCATCGTCTGCGGCGAATATACATTGTAGCCGTATTCGAAACCGATAACGGAAGCCTCCGACAACGGGCTGTTGTGGATGGCGAACGAAGCGTTGGCTTCAGGCAGCTCATGCAACGGACAATAAGTCTCTCCCGTTTGCGAATCGTGCAGGACCAGGTTGCGGTGCGCGAAAGTCGCGCGTTCCACGTCCTGGCCGCTGATCCGAATCGGGGTTCCGTCCGAAAGGATGGTCGCAAAGGCCAGCGTCTCCGCTTGTCCCCAGTCTACTTTTTCCCCATCGTCGAACGCGTTGGAACGACGCTGCAAAATGCGCTCCAACTTCGGATAGACGTTAAACGTCTCCGGACGCTTCAGCAGATTTTCGTTGATCGAACGAAGCTTGTCCAATTCGACCGACGTTTTCACCGATTCCAAAGGCGTCTCGTCGATGCTGGAAGCGAACGGGAACGGGTTGCTTGCGCCCTGCTTGCCGTTTTTCATCTGTTCGTATTCTTCCTTGAATACAGCCACGATCTTTTCGCGCAGCTCTTCAAGGCCCCGCTCGCCAATCAAACCGCTTTTATGCAATTTTTTTGAAAAAATAGTCGCAGCGGTATCATGGGCTCTGACCTTTTTATAGATCAGCGGTTGGGTCGTTTCCGGATCATCCGTCTCGTTATGACCGTAACGGCGATAGCCGATCAGATCGATAACGAAGTCCTTTTTAAACGTCATGCGATACTCGCAGGCCAGACGAACGGCGGCAATGCAAGCTTCCGGATCGTCGGCATTAACGTGAACAATCGGAATTTCATAGCCTTTCGCCAAATCGCTTGCGTAATGCGTGGAACGGGAATCGCCGCTTTCGGTGGTAAAACCAAGCCGATTGTTGGCAATGATATGTACCGTTCCTCCGTTTTGATAGCCCGGAAGCTGGTTGAAGTTCAGTGTCTCTGCGACAACGCCTTCACCCGGGAAAGCCGCATCGCCGTGTACCAGAATCGACGCCGCGCTATTGGTGTTCTGCTTCGGATAGCCGGGCTGACTGCGGTCTTCTTGTGCCGCACGCGCAAAGCCTTCGACAACCGGATCTACGTATTCCAAGTGACTCGGGTTATTCGCAAGCGTCAGACGCGTTTTGCCTTCATCGCCGATCGCTCTTTTTTCGCCCAAATGGTACTTCACGTCCCCGGTCCAGCCGAAATTGATCCCCATGGAGCCTTCGGAAGGCATCAGGTCTTTGTTCGGCGCATGGTGAAACTCGGAGAAAATTCGACCGTACGGTTTGCCGAGCACGTGCGCCAGCACGTTCAGACGTCCGCGGTGAGCCATGCCCATCAGAACATGTTCCGCTCCCGCTTTGGAAAACCCGCGTACAAGTTCATCCATTACGGGTACCAGCATATCGATCCCTTCAATGGAGAAACGCTTTTGCCCGACGAATGTGCGATGCAGGAATTCCTCGAATTGCTCGACCTGTACGAGGCGTTCCAGCAGTGCCGTACGTTCTTCCGGCGTCAATCCGCCATTAGCCGTTTGCAGCTCGGCACGTTGATTCAGCCAATCGCGTTCTTTTTCGTCATGCACGTGCGAAAATTCGTAAGCGGTCGTTCCGGTGTAAACTTCCCGCAACCTGCGAATCGCGTCCAATCCCGTCACGACGCCTTCCGGCGCTTCTTCCCAAATCAACGATGCCGGAAGCGATGCGAGATCCTGCTCCGACAAACCGACTTCTTTCGGCTCCAGGAACGACACCTGAGGCTGTTCATCCAATCCGATCGGATCGATGTCGGCGGCCAAATGCCCGTAGGTACGGATATTCCATACCAGCTTGCTTGCTGCAACCGCTTTCTTTAATGATTGCGAATCAAGGGCCGTTCCTCCCGATTCGAAAGAAGCCGGGACATTCGAAGCGCGATACTGCGGCGGGGCGCCGAAGCGTTCGAATAACTCCCGATAGGAAGCTTCTACCGATGCCGGATCCTCCTGATATCGCTCATATTGCTCCTGTACGTATCCTAGGTTCGGACCGTAATACTTTTCCCATGGCTCATGCGCGCTCGAAATTTGTTTCGTCATCGCTGCCACCCTCCGTCTTGTGTTTGCAAAAGCCGATTCCAGTTGAGTAGTTTTTTACAAATTGGTGAACAAAGCGTTTACTTCTCGATTGTACCCCTTTTTGCTAGCGAGTTCAATTTATTCGGCACGTTACTTGCTAAATTTTTAACTGACCTTACAGCCACGTGTAAGCGTTCGCTTTTCCCAGATTGGATCGACGCTGCGGTCACTCGTGAAACCGCCCGGTCGATTCCTTTTTTTTACAATTCGAAAAGAGTTTCGCCCTGCTTTATTTCTTCGTCTTCGAGTTTTTGCTTTTCTTGCTGTTTCCGGCCTCTTTATCCCGTTCATCGTACAGTTCGGGCAGAAGGTTTTGCAATTCGGGAACCGGAGGCGGAAATTCAAGATCAAGCTTTTCCAAAGTATCCACCGCTATACGAAGCACAGCCAGATCACGCATCGCTCGATCGTCGGCAGGCACGACGTGCCATGGCAGATCGGAGCTCGCGCATTCGGTCAAAACATCTTCGTAGCAGGCCTGGTATTTGTCCCAGTGCTTGCGTTCTGCCAGATCGCTGGGATCGAACTTCCAGTTTTTGTTCGGATTTTCGATACGGGCAATCAACTTATCCAATTGGAAGCCTTTCGAAATATGCAAAAAGATTTTAACGACGACGATCCCGTTTTCCGTCAGCATGTTCTCGAAATCGTTAATTTGCGCGAAACGCTTCTTTGCTTTCTTATCCTCGATGGTACCGTGAACGCGAGAAATGAGTACATCTTCATAGTAGGAACGATTGAATGCCGCAATATAGCCGCGTCCCGGGACATGCCGATGCGCACGCCAAAGATAATCATGCTCCATTTCTTCGTCCGTCGGCGCTTTGAAGCTATGCGTAAGCACGCCTTGCGGATTCACTTCGGAAAAGACATGGTTGATCGTTCCGTCTTTCCCGCTGCAATCCATCCCTTGAAAAACAAACAGCACCGCATGGCTCCGGGAAGCGAACAGTTTTTCTTGCAGGTGTTCCAGTTTGCGGTTCAGTTTCTTCTTTCGGTGAGCGATTTCGGTCTCATCAGGCCGGTCTTCCGTAGGATAAGCAGTAGCGATCTGATCCAGGCGAACCTTTTCTCCGGTGCATAGCTGCGTCTTTATCTTCATTGGTTTATGTCACTCCTTCGCAAGGATCCGTTGTAACAAGTACGTTGACTGCGTTCGATTCATAAATTTAAGGCGGTCAACGTACACAGGTAGCATACTCCTTTTATCAATACCCGTTTTTAGGCATTTTGCCGCCATGTTTACAAACAAAGATGCGAAGAACAGAAAAAGAGCATCGGATTTTCAAAGCATCGTTTCAAAAAAAAGCCCCGTGGTAATAATTGCTCAGATCGTTATCAAGGATTATACAAAAAGTGGAAAACGAAAATTATAGAGAAGGAGATCCGGTCATGTTCTTAAAACGAAATTGCCTCTGTGGTTCTTGCTTCCAGACTTTTGAATGTACCGGAGCCTTCAGCCCCGACAGCGACCGCTATATCAAAGGTGCTGTAGCGTGGATGAAGATCGTCGCCCGAGAACCGGGACGTTTGCTTATGGAAGGTCATACTTTATGCACGTATTGTTCGAACCCGCATCAATTTCTGGTCGAATACGATTGCGTAAAAGATCAATATAATGAAGCTTCCGATTTGAACCCGAGTCAGCCGTTCATCCCTCACTCTTCTGAAAGAACCCAATCAAGGCGTCCAAGCCCTTCATTCGGATTTTGACGGATGCGCGCAACTCCAAGCCAATAAATACGGGCAAGTAAAAAAACGGACTCAACGTTCGTTTTTTTATTGAATTGTTTGCATATTTATTCTATTCATTGTATATTTAATTAAACAAAATTTGAAGAGCCCCATGCCTGCCTGACACTTGTCAACAACGGCGAAAGGCCTTACGCATACAAACAAGCGCAGCCCAGGGAGGGAACGACGATGAAAGCCAGATTAATATTGGAAGACGGGACATTATTCACGGGAATTTCATTCGGCAGCGATAAACAGATGACCGGTGAAGTCGTCTTTAATACAGGGATTACAGGTTACCAGGAGGTCCTATCCGACCCTTCTTATTGCGGGCAAATCGTGACGATGACTCAACCGCTAATCGGGAACTACGGAATTAACCGCGAGGACTTTGAAGCCATTCGCCCTTGGATTCATGGGTTTGCGGTACGTCGTCACGAGACGGCACCCAGCAATTGGCGTTCCGAATACGACCTCGGTACCTTATTGAAGGAATACGATATTCCGGGCATTTCCGATATCGACACGCGGATGTTGACTCGCCGTTTGCGGAACAGGGGGACGCTGCGAGGACTGATCACGACGGGATCGGCCAGCACGGAAGAACTGTTGGAACAGTTGAAGGCTACCGCGACGCTACATGATCAGGTGAACCAAGTATCGACGCCGCGCGCCTATCGTGTGCCGGGCAACAAACAACGCGTCGTGGTCATCGATTATGGCAGCAAATCGGGCATTGTGCGCGAATTAGGCGATCGGGGTTGTGACGTGATCGTTGTCCCCCATACATCGAGCGCTGAAGAAATTAATCGTCATAATCCGGACGGAGTGCTGCTATCCAATGGTCCTGGAGATCCAAAAGACGTACCGCAAGCGATCCAGACCGTTCGCGAGCTGATCGGTCAGCTTCCGTTATTCGGCATTTGTTTGGGTCATCAATTATTCGCTCTGGCTTCAGGCGCGGATACGACGAAACTCAAATTCGGTCATCGCGGTTCGAATCATCCGGTCAAGGAAGTAGCTTCAGGACGTTGCCTGATCACTTCGCAAAACCATAGCTATTCCGTATTGGAAGAAACTTTAGACGATACGGATCTTGAAATTACGCATATCAATAACAATGACGGAAGCGTAGAAGGACTTAAACATAAGAGCGCTCCTGCTTTTTCCGTACAGTTCCATCCTGAAGCCGCACCAGGACCTACGGACAGCAATCGCCTGTTTGACGAGTTCTTGCAAATGATTGATGAATTCAAAGCAAGTCGCGCACCCTTTGTCTCCTCGACGACGAAGTCGCGAGAAGCCGCTTCCATGACAGGTGCACGCACGGTTGCTTCCCATCAACAGGCAAAACGCCAAGAAGCGGACGTCGCGACTCCTCCTATGGAGAAAGTGCTCGCTCCGTCCGCGTTTTGACTCAAGATTTAGAATTATTCTTCATGTAACCAAGTCTTATCGCGCCGTTCCTTACGTTGGTCCCGTTTGCCGTTTCCGGCACTGCGACCTGCAGCGGAACGGCTTTTTTCTTTGCGTTCCAGAAAAGCCAGCTCACGCTGCGTTTTGCGATAGCTGCTTAGACGACCGGAATCCAGCTCCCCGTCCTCCATCGCCTCCCTGACGGCACATCCTTCTTCACGGTTATGCGTGCAGTCGCGGAAACGGCAATTGCCGGCCAGCTTTTCAATATCCGAGAACGCACCTGACATTCCGTCCTCTTCGCCTTCCCAAAGCTGAAGTTCGCGCATTCCGGGGGTATCGATCAATACGCCTCCGCCCGGAATCTCGAACATCTGACGGTGAGTCGTCGTATGCCGCCCGCGGCTGTCGTCCTCGCGAATGTCGCTTGTACGTTGTACGCGTCCTCCCGCGAGGTAGTTGGTCAATGTAGACTTGCCGCATCCCGACGTTCCCGCCAATGCGCAGCTGCGTCCGCCCGCAAAGTATCCCGCTACTTGCTCCATTCCTTCGCCGGTCTGCGCACTGACAATATGAACCGGAACACCGGGAGCCGCCAGCGACACTTCGGACAAGGCTTGTAAACGGAACGATTCATCGCACAGGTCTGCTTTGCTTAAAAGGATGACAGGCTGCGTTCCCGCATTCCAGGCCATGATCAGATACCGCTCAAGGCGACGAACATTCAAATCATAATTCAGCGAAGCAACCAAAAACAACGTATCGACATTCGTGGCAATGATTTGTTCCCGAACCGGATTTCCGGCCGCTTTGCGCGAAATTTTGCTGCGGCGAGGCAAAACGCCATGAATGCGCGCCCGACGCTCTCCCGGTAAACATTCAGCCGCCAACCAATCTCCGACAGCCGGAAGTTCCGCGCCGTGCTCCGTCAAATGGCGCATTTTCCCGCTGGTTTCCGCCGTGTATTCACCTGCTGCCGTCGCCACTTTGAACTGCTGCCCGAAGTCGGCCGTCATACGAACGGGAGTCAGGCCTGCGGCTTCGAATCCGGCGGCCATCCATGCTTCCTGCCAAGACGAATCCCAACCGTATGCTTCCGGAAAAAGGAGCTCTCCGGTCGTTTTTACAACTAAAATTTCTGTTTGCTGCATGTCTTGCGTGTTGGTACGACTGTTCGTTATTTCGTTACTGTTCTTCATAGTTTTATTCATGATTCCTCCGAATTTATGGGATTTGGGTTGTATTCAAAATGACTCAACGACTCTCTCCCCATTCCAATCCATCCGGCAAACCACGCAAAAAAGCCGGGGAGAGAACTCTCCCCGGCTGCCTGAGCCCGCGCAAAAATCCGCAACAGGCAGCATCGGTCAGCATATACGCTGCGAAGCGCCCATGTTCGAACTCTTGATAAACAAGATTAAGAACGCGTGCAATCCGTCCGTATCACTGATCTTGGAGAGAGCTTGCGACCTCTAATAACAATCGAATGTAAAGTTCCCATAGCTCATCTCTCCCTTCATCAGTATTTGCCACTCATTCTAGCGGAGCGTAAAATAGATTGTCAAGGCTTTTTTCTCAAGACCCAAACAAGCTTTATAGCAGGCTTGTTGGACGAAGCGACCGCTTTGCGCGATAATAAACAGGAGCGCCGTCCGCGCGACGCAGGCAGCGACAATTGCAGCTTACACATACAATCAAGGGGGAACCAGCAGCCATCATGGAAAAAGAAGACGTTCTGATTATCGGAGCAGGACCTTGCGGACTATCCGCCGCAATCGAGTGCGGCCGCCGCGGGTTGTCTGTACGGATTATCGAAAAACATAATGTGGTCCACTCGATTTATCTGTATCCGACGAATATGCAATTTTTCAGCACGGCCGAACTGCTCGAAATCGGCGATGTGCCTTTTACTTCGCCGAATGAAAAGCCGTTTCGTCATGAAGCGTTGGCTTACTACCGCAAAGTGGCGGATCGTTACGATTTGCGAATTTCCTCTTACGAGGAAGCGCTGGCGATCAAGCCTCAGGAAGACGGAAGTTTCAAAGTGGAGACGCGCGACCGCGCAGGCAACGAACGCGAATATGCCGCCGGCAGCGTTGTCGTTTCCACCGGCTATTTCGACCATCCGAACGAGCTCGGCATTCCCGGAGAGGAAAAAGACAAAGTCACTCACTATTTCCGCGAAGCGCACCCGTATGCGGGCATGAACGTGGCGATCGTCGGAGGCAGCAACTCCGCCGTCGATGCCGCGCTGGAGCTGATCCGCGTCGGAGCCAAAATCGATATGATCTATCGCCGGACCGAAATTTCCCGGCATATCAAGCCTTGGGTGCGTCCGCTGTTCGAAGGAATGATCGCCAAAGGCAAGATTACGCTGCATCTCGGCTCGAAGCTGACCGAAATCGGCGAAGATTACGTCGTTGTGCAAGGACCCGAGACCGAATCGCGCATTCACAACGACTTCGTGCTTGCCATGACCGGCTTCCGTCCGGATCGCAAGCTGCTGACGGAAGCCGGGGCTCAAATGTCGGATGATCTGGATAAGCCCGTATTTGATGCGGAAACGATGGAAACGGGCGTGCCGGGTCTGTACGTAGCGGGCGTCATCGCTTCCGGCCGCAATGCCAACGAGGTGTTTATCGAGAGCGGACGCCTGCACGGCGGGTTGATCGCCGATCATATCGCCAAGCGGGCAAATGCGCAGGAAAACTCCGCAAAAGGCTGATTTCGCCGTCCGCTTGTGCTATACTTCCCACATACAGGATTTGGCCGGGCTGATTGCAAAAGGGTTGCCAGGCCGCTAGGAGGACCGCTATTTATGTCTCAACGTTTTGTCATTGAAGCCGTTATGGTCGCCATCTACGGGCAATTGCTCTCGGCGAACCGTCCGGTCGAATATATCGTTCCGTACACGACCGTACTGGAACTTTACGAATTCGAAGAAGGTGCGGAGCCGCTGATGAACGAGCCGGGCGACGACCAACACGTCAAAGAAAAAGTAAAAGAACTGATCGCTTACTTCGAGGAACCGCTGAACAAGAAAAAAATTCAGAAGGCACTTACGATTCCTTGGGCGAAAAGCGCGCCGATCTTGCTGGGCGACCAGATTAAACTCAGCGTAATCAACGCCGTCGATAATGCGCATTACGGCGAACTGTTCGATCCGATCGAAACGGAAGTCCTGCTTTCTTCGCTTAAGGAAGAAGCGCCCGTTCTGACCGACCAGCTTGAAATGATCCAACGGATCATTTCAGCCGCGGTACCTATTCAAGTTTTCGATATCGACGACTTCGAATTTGCACTGGAAGGCACGGCGCATCTGTAACCGACCGGACTCTGCGCAAAAAAAGACGAACGACCGAATATATCGGTTCGTTCGTCTTTTTTTGTTCTTACTCCTGCTCGTAAGCGTACAAGATATCGTCATGCTCCGGCAAATACGTCACGTTCAAACGGTAACCGTCGAGATACCAGAGATCCTTTTCCTCCATGTAAAACGTGATGCCTTCCGACGACTGCGTCAGCCCCGGACTGCTTGGCGTCTCGGTCGCAATCCCGAGCGAAAATCCCGGATGAATGTCGCTAGTGTTACTGTATCTGGCATAAAAGCGAATATAATCACCCGATTGCAGACCCAGCTCTTTCTTATACCAGTCTGCGGCTTGCTGCGTGACATTGAGACTCATATTGGGTTCCCTCCTTCGCGCGATAGCGGGACGGTTCAGACGCGTCCCTTTTCCCTATTCATCATACCGCAGAAAAGTTCCTCCTACAAATCAAAATGCTTGCTTTCAACCTTTTTTCATTACGTTTTCTTGGTGGCGACTCCTGTTCGCGTTCATTCACGTTCACATTTCGTTCACAATCTAAAACTTTTTCGTTGACTTTTTCTGAGAGGCGGTGCTAAAATCGGGAGCATACGAGATCATTTTGCGATCATCAAAATTAGGAAGGAGTGAATTCGATGTCTACGTTCAAGGAAAGCTTTGCCGTTCGCACTCAAGATGTTTATCGTCCGCTGCGCGCCCTTTCCCAACTTCATATCGATGAAGCTTCCGTCCGTTGTCTTCCGGCACGCAATTCCTGATCGTTCGCGATTCGGGTTCTGCCCCGCAAGGCCAAAAAAATGCGACGATTGGTTTTGTCCTATCGTCCGCTATATGAATCGTTTTTAAAGCATATCGCGCACCGCGATATGCTTTTTTTGCGGTTTTTCGCAAATTTGATTGGTAAATCTATCGTAACGAAGAAAGGAAGTGATGGAATGTTTTCCGTCCTTCGCAACCTCGGCTGGTTTTTCCGGCAGGAAAAAAGACGTTATCTGATCGGCATATTTTTCCTCGTCATCGTCGGCGTGATCGAATTGCTGCCTCCGCGGCTGATCGGTATCGCCGTCGACGATATCGCCGGCGGACTGATCACGACCGAGCGTTTGTTCATGTACATCGGTGGCATCTTGGCCCTGCTTGTCATCATGTACGGAATCACGTACATATGGATGCGCCAACTGTTCGGCGGCTCCAACTTGGTGGAACGCCTGCTGCGCAGCCGCTTCATGGCTCACCTGCTGCGCATGACGCCTCCGTTTTTCGAACGGAATCGGACCGGCGATTTGATGGCTCGCGCCACCAACGACCTGCGCGCCGTCGCCATGACGGCCGGATTCGGGATGCTGACGCTGACCGACTCGACCCTTTTTCTATTGACTGTACTGCTCGCCATGGGCTTTATCGTCAGTTGGAAGCTCACGCTCGCCGCCTTGATCCCTCTTCCGTTCATCGCGATCGGCATGAGCATCTACGGCAAAATCATTCATCAGCGCTACACCGTTGCCCAAGATTCCTTCGGCGACATGAATGACCAGGTCCTCGAATCGGTAGCCGGCATTCGCGTCATCCGTGCCTATGTACAAGAACGCCATGACGAGAAGCGCTTCTCCGACATCACCAACGACGTGTATAAAAAGAATCTGGCCGTCGCGCGCGTAGACGCCGTATTCGAACCTTATATTCGGCTCTGCGTCGGTCTCAGCTATCTGATCGGTCTTGCGTACGGCATCTATCTGGTGTTCCGCAGCGAGCTGACGCTCGGCGACCTGGTCACGTTCAATATGTATCTGGGCATGATGATCTGGCCGATGTTCGCAATCGGCGAGCTGATTAATATCATGCAGCGCGGCGGGGCTTCCCTGGATCGCGTCAATGAGGTCTTGTTCACCAAAGCCGATATCCAAGACCCGCAGAATCCGACCGACGTCGCCGCTCCCGATACGATCGAGTTCCGCGACGTCACGTTCCGTTATCCGACGTCGACCGTCGATAATCTGGAGCATGTCAACCTGAAGCTCCGTGCCGGACAAACGCTGGGCGTCGTCGGGCGTACGGGCAGCGGCAAGTCTACCCTGCTCAAGCAGCTCTTGCACGAATATCCGACAGGGACGGGCGACATTTTGCTATCCGATACCTCGATCGAATCGCTAAGCAAAGATCGTCTGCATAGCTGGATCGGTTATGTTCCGCAGGAACAAATTCTTTTTTCCAAAACGGTTCGCGAAAATATCCGTTACGGAAAATCGGATGCGGACGAGACCGAGATTATGGAAGCGATCCGAACGGCTGCTTTCGAAGGCGATCTGGAAACGCTCTCCGACGGCCTGGAAACCAAAGTCGGGGAACGCGGCGTCTCACTCTCGGGCGGCCAAAAGCAACGCGTTTCTCTGGCACGCGCTTTTATCGCCGAGCCGCAGATTCTGATTCTCGACGATGCGCTGTCTGCCGTCGACGCACGGACGGAAGCCCGCATCATTCAAAATATCCGCGAGAAGCGTGCGGGTAAAACAACGCTGATCTCGACTCACCGTTTGTCTGCCGTCGAACATGCCGATCATATCGTCGTGCTGGAAAAAGGACGCATCGTCGAACAAGGCACGCATGCCCAGCTTGTCGCATTGGGCGGCTGGTATCGCGAACAATTCGAACGGCAGCAGGTTGAATCCAATCTCTCCTCCGAGGAGGTGCAAAACGATCATGGAGTATAATTCCGAACGACCCGAGAACATTTCTTCGACGCCCAAAAAACAAACCGCGCGAAGGTTGTTTCAATACGCTCTGGCTGCAAAAGGAACCTTTATCGCAGCCATCATCGCGCTTGCGATCGGCGTCGGTGCCGAACTGGCCAGTCCGTTCATCGCCAAAATGATGATCGACGATCATATGATGGGGATCGAAAATCCTCATTATCAAACCGCCGAAGCAAGCGAAGACGCGGTTGCTTATCAGGGTGCCTATTATAAACGCGGCGACCGATTCGCGGAAGGCGAAACCCGAGGCGAAGAGGTTCGCATTCTCCAAGTCGGGCGAAGTTTCGTATTTGTCGATGAACCCGTAACGACGCCCGAAGGCGATCGCAGCTTTGCGGACGGCACGTTGTCTATTCGGACAAACAGCGGCACGGATACGTATCCGGCACAGCAGTTATCCAAAGAAGAGCTATTCGACTTTTATTCGCCGGAAATTCCGGGCATCATCAATCTCGTCTTGCTCTATCTGCTGTTCCTGGCGATCTCGATCGTGATGGAGTTCGGTAAAACATACTGGCTCCAATCGTCCGCCAACCGGGTCATCCAGAAGCTTCGCCTTGATCTGTACGCGCAGATTCAGCGGCTTCCGGTCAACTTTTTCGATAACCTGCCGGCCGGCAAGGTTGTCTCGCGCGTCACCAACGATACGGAAGCGGTAAAAGACCTGTTCATTGCCGTACTGTCCAACTTTACGACGGGAATCGTGTATATCACGGGAATTTATGTGGCGTTGTTCATTCTCGACCCGCGCCTTGCGGCGGTTTCGCTGTTCATCGTTCCGTTGATTATTCTGTGGATCTATCTGTACCGCAAAGTCGCGACGAAATACAACACGATCATTCGCTCGCGCCTGAGCGAGCTGAACGCGATCATCAACGAATCGATCCAAGGGATGTCGATCATTCGCGTTTTCCGTCGGGAAAAGCAAACGGAAGCCGAATTCGAAGAATTGAACGGCGATTACATGAAGCATCAGAACAAAATGCTGAATTTGAACTCGTTCACGTCCCACAACTTGGTTAACGTGCTGCGCAATATCGCGTTTACCGTGGTCATCTGGTACTTCGGCTCCTCGACCATCGACGGTGCCGCATCCATTATCTCGTTGGGGGCCCTGTATGCGTTCGTCGACATTCTCGGTCGTCTGTTCCAGCCGATTACCGGCATGGTGAACCAACTGGCCGCGCTCGACTCCGCCATGGTATCCGCAGGGCGGGTGTTCGAATTGCTGGATGAAAAAGGCGAGAACGTCACCGACGGCGGCATGCCGCGCTACAAAGGAAACGTCGCTTTCGACAATGTTTCTTTTGCCTATAACAAAGATTATGTATTGAAAAACATTTCGTTCGAAGCGAAGCAAGGACAAACGGTCGCCTTGGTCGGTCATACCGGCTCCGGTAAAAGCTCGATCATCAATCTGCTGTTCCGCTTCTATGATCCGCAAAAAGGCACGATCACCATCGACGGTCAAAGCGTTCGCGATCTGCCGAAGCAGCATATCCGTCAGCATATGGGCATCGTGCTGCAAGACCCGTATCTGTTCACCGGCACGATCGCGTCCAATGTCAGTCTGGGCGATGAACGGATCAGCCGAGAACGCGTCGAACAAGCCCTTAAAGAAGTCGGCGCAGACAAGATTTTGTCCGATCTTCCCGGCGGCTTCGACGAACCGGTTATCGAAAAAGGCAGCACGTTGTCCGCAGGCCAACGCCAATTGATCTCGTTCGCCCGCGCACTCGCTTTCGACCCGGCGATCCTGATCCTGGACGAAGCGACCGCCAATATCGATACCGAGACCGAAGCGTTGATCCAATCCGCCCTGAATGTTCTGAAACAAGGCCGCACCACCTTCGTCATCGCCCACCGCTTGTCCACGATCCGCAGCGCAGACCAAATCATGGTTCTTCACCGCGGCGAAATCGTCGAACGCGGCAACCATGACGAACTGATGGCCGTAGGCGGCCGTTACTTCCAGATGTACCAGCTTCAACAAGGCGGCGGCGATTCCATCACTCCCGTCACCGGAAAACCCGATTCCGGCTTCGAAGCCCGCCCTGCTTTCGGCGGAGCGAACGGAGATTAAGAAGTAAAGTCGGCAGGTCGGTTATCGATTGGATTCGATGAGCGATAAACGACTTGTCTCGACTTGCTTTCAATCTTTATGAAGTGTGTTCTCATTGGTTTTATCTCTTCTTCCCTGCCCTCATTAGGCCAAACAAAAAGCGTTCCCGACGGGAGCGCTTTTTGTTTGGTAAGTTCTACGCTTTGAATAGGCTACCCAGGCATAGGGGAAACTTCAGTGTAGGTGAAGCATTTCGAAGAAATGCACTTCGGAAGCCTATGCTATTAGCGTTCGCCTTTGAACTTGGGAAGCGCCCTTATTCAAATTAAATTCAGCTTCCCAAGTTCAACACGCGACCGGAACGAAGTTTCCCCGGCGCCCCCACGCCTTTTCAACGAACAGGACTTACCCAAACAAAAAGAGCGCCCCGAATCGGAGCGCTCTTTGCTTTGCCTAAACTCTTATTTTAATAGTTTCGCGTCCGAAGCGCCTGTTTCTCCGCCCGTTTGTTCAGCCACGACTTCCGAAGGCGTACCCGTCAGATACGTCGAGACTTCCGCGTCCGTGATCACCTGCGGATACATCATGCCCGATTCCGGCTTGGTAATGCTGTATTGGATCGTCGCTTTGCCGCCTTCGTATTTCACATCGTCGATTTTCAAACCGTAGCCCGGATTCGGCAGCGAAGCTTTCAACGTTGCTTTCACCCGTCCGTCGGCTTCTTTCGCTGTTGTCACGCCCACTTCCGTTACCTCCGTTCCTTCGCCGACATTGCCGTTGTCTCCGCCGACTTTATTGATGAACTCAATCGCATTATACACCAATTCCGCGGCTTCCATCCGAGTGATCGGGTCTTGCGGACGGAATTCGCCGCCGGGAGAAATAATGCGCATGTTGCCGAGCGTTTGGATCGCGCCCAGATGGTCGCCCGTGAATTCTTTTTCGTCGTCGAAGAAAATGTACATTTTAGTCGTCGGATATTGGCCTGTCGTGTTGATACCTTCAAGGAGCAGACTTGCGAATTGTTCACGAGTCATTTTTGCGCTGACCGAATCCGTTTTAGTTACGGTCTTGATGCCGTTGTGCAATGCAGCTTCATAAGCCGGAGCGTACCAAGCGTCATTGTTGAAAGAAGGGACCGGAATGTAATCCACGCCCGGGTCCGTTTCAAGGCCGAAAGCGTTCACGATCAATTGAACGGCTTGAGCATTGGTCAGATCGACCGAAGGAGCGAAAAGATCTTGCCCGATTCCTTTCATCACGCCCATCTGCTGCAAGGATTGAGCGATCTTGGCGTTATCTTCGTTTTGAATGTCGCTGTACGCGGATGCCGATGCTGCGAATGCGAACGATCCTGCCATTACCAGAGCTGCACAAGCTTTTACTGTCTTTTTCATGGTTGGGTCACCTCTTGTATGATTTTCTCTTTCTCACCCTTCCAGACGCAGCGTGTTTCGAAAAGGTTGCAGGGAAAAGAAAAAGTCCTGTTCGGAAAACCGGTAACCGAAGCTGCGGGAGAAATTCGTTCAAAACGCTGTTTCACTCATAAAGCCTTCGGCTTTACGAGTTCAAAGGCGTTTTTCACTGAATTTCTCCCTTCGCTTTAGTTTCGGTTACGAACAGGACTTTTTCTGAAGGTGAAGATAAATGACTATAAAATGATCATTAAATTTCTTCCGGCGAACGAACGCCGAGTAAATTCAGTGCCCAACGAAGTCTCTCGGCGGCCAAGCGGGTTAGTTCCAGGCGAATCTCCTTATCTCCTGCCGCAGCGCTGAGCACCTTGTTATGATGGTAGAAGCGGTTGAACAGTTTAGCCAAATCCAGCGCATAGCGCGCAATGGCCGAAGGCTCGTGGCGCTGCACGCCGCGGTGAAGCTCTGTTGCGTAATCGCACAAGCGTTTGAGCAATTCCCAGGATGCTTCGTCCCATTCGTATGACGATGTCCGTTTTTTCAATGTATCCGGGTCTATGGTTCCGCCGTTCGCTTCGATGCCTTCGGCTTTTGCTTTACGCAGTACGCTCCGCGCCCGGGCATGCGTATACTGCACGTAAGGTCCGGTCTCTCCTTCGAATTGCACGGCTTCTTCGATCGAGAAATTGATCTCGCCGATCCGGTTGTTTTTCAGATCTCCAAACACGATGGCTCCGATCCCGATCGCTTCGGCAACAGACTCGCGATTTTGCAGTTGCGGATTTTTTTCTTCAATAATTGCAGTTGCTCGCGTTACGGCCTCGTCCAATACCTCTTCCAAAAAGACGACTTTGCCTTTGCGCGTCGACATCTTTTTCCCTTCGAATTTCATCAAGCCGAACGGGATATGCTGACAAGCCGATGCCCAATCCCGCCCCATTTTGTGCAACACCGCGAACACTTGCCGGAAATGCAGCGTTTGCTCCGCGCCGACCACGTACAGCAGCTTATCCGCTTCCAGCACGTCGTGCCGATAGATGGCAGTCGCCAAATCGCGCGTCGGATAAATCGTCGTGCCGTCGGATTTCAGGATCAAGCAAGGCGGCATGTTCGCGTCACCCAGCCGGACGACCTGCGCGCCTTCGCTTTCTTCCAGCAGCCCTTCGGCTCGCAGCTCCTCGACGACGGCTCCCATTTTATCATTGTAAAAGCTTTCGCCCAGTACTTTATCGAACGAGACGCCCAAGCGTTCATACATCCGGTCAAACTCGCTCATGCTCACATCGACGAAGTACCGCCAAAGGTTCAACGCTTCTTCGTCTCCGCTTTCCAACCGGCGGAACCAATCGCGCGCTTCGGTCTCCAGCGTCGGATCGTTTTCGGCTTCGTCGTGGAATCGAACATAAAGGGACAAGGATTCGCGGATCGGCGCGGCCTTCAAACGTTCCTCGCTGCCCCAACGCTTATAAGCCGTGATCTGTTTGCCGAACTGCGTGCCCCAATCGCCCAAATGATTGACGCTGACCGCGCGATACCCCGCCTCCTTGTACATTCGGTATAAAGCAGCTCCGATGACCGTCGAACGCAGATGGCCTACGCCGAACGGCTTGGCGATATTGGGCGAAGACATATCGATCACGACGGTCTCTCCGTTGGGAGCGGCGGTTCCTCCTTCCGCCTGCGACAGCAGCGCGACCGAATGAAACGAGCGATCGAGTCGAAAATTCAGGTAAGGCCCTGCGGCCGAAGCTTCCGTTCCTTCCAGTTTAAAACGCTCCGCCAACTCGGACGCGATCTGCTGCGGCGCTTTGCGAAGGCTTTTGGCTAACGCGAAGCAAGGAAAAGCGGCATCCCCCAATTCCGGATTCGGCGGCAGCTCCAACATGGGCTCCGCCGTTCCTTTTTCCCATTCCAATAACATGTCCAGTTCTGCTCCGATCCGTGCTAAACTCATCCTTTTCTCCTCCTTGGTTGTCATGGAAAAACGCGCAAAAAAGCCCTCGCCTCATAAAGAGACGAGAGCTTGAATTCCCGCGGTACCACTCTTGTAGTCCTCTGCCGTTTCGTAACGAAACCGGCGCGAACCTCTCGATCGGCGATAACGGCGCCGTAACCGGTCGAATCTACGCGGAAACGCCCCTGCATTTGCCGGGCACTCGTTCGAATCGACGTCTCCCGGGTGCGCTTCTCCGACTGCCGCAGTGCCGGCTTCCACCTCCCCGGCTCGCTGTTTCCGCTATGGCTGACTCGGATACTCTCCCGTTCAAAGACATTGTCTGAAAAAAGACCGAATTCCGCCGGGCGGTTCGATCCGTCTTTTTGCCATTATAGAGCGTCGAACCGAGAGAAGCAAGCCGGAATCGAATCTTTCATTTTTTACCGGTGATTGATTACATTTGAAAATATTATTTTTTTACCAACTCGGCCGCTTAACCGGGTTCAACGAATACAGGGTCGTTTAAGATATAAGGGCGCTGCTGCGTCTAAATGGCTTGTCCAGCAAGCACACATCTTCATTCAACACGAGGAGGAGTCATAGTTTTGAAAAAGAAACGTTTCGTTTATCCTTTGGCACTGGTTGCGGTATCGCTCTTGCTGCTGCTTGCCGCCTGCACGCCCGAATCCCGTTCTTCTTCCGGCACGCCGACGGCCGCTACCGGCGAAGAACCGAAGGTCACGCTCGATTTCTGGACATTTTGGGGTTCGGAAACCCGACGCCCGATCATCGAAAAAATCATCGACGATTTCAACCAATCGCAGGATCGGATCATGGTCAAACATACATATCTTCCGTTCGGCGATATCTGGACCAAAAACCTGGCTTCCATCGCGGCGGGCAATCCCGCGGACGTGATCGTCAACGATTACGCCGACGTCAACCTGCGCGCGAGCAAAAATCAAAATACCGATCTCTCGAGCTATTTGGCCGAAGATGATATCGAAAGCCGGTTCTATCCCGAACTTTGGAACAACGTGCTGTACGAGGACAAAGCGTACGCGCTTCCGTTCAATACGGACACCCGCCTGCTTTATTACAATAAAGAAGCGTTCCGCGAAGCCGGACTCGATCCCGAACAGCCTCCGCAAACGTGGGCAGAGCTGGAGGAGTACGCGCAAAAACTCGACAAGAAATCCGAAAACGGATACGAGCAGGTCGGCTTCTATCCGCTGTGGGGCGATTTCGGCGTCGACAGCTGGCTGATCAACGGCGACGGCGGGAACGGTTATTTCGACGAAAGCGACCAGGCCGCCATCAACACGCCGGGCAAAGTCGCGACGCTGGAATGGCTGAAATCTTGGCAGGACCGGCTCGGACGGCAAACGGTGGACGCGATGAAAGCCGATTTCGGCAGCGGCGTCAGCGATCCGTTCATCTCCGGCAAAGTCGCCATGTATATCCAGACCGGCACCTATAACACGCAGATCGAGGAGTTCGGCCAGGATCTCGATATCGGCGTCGCCCCGATTCCCGAGCGCGAAGCCGGTTCGGGTCACTGGAGCAGCGGCGGCGGCTTCGTGGTCGAAATTCCCAAAGGCGCCGCTCATCCCGAAGAAGCTTGGGAATTCATCAAATATCTGACCGACGTCGACGCGCAAAAATACTGGGCCATGGAAAACTTCGACAACGTCGCGAATATCGAAGCGGCCGAAGATCCGGAAGCGAACGAAAATCCGGTATACCAAGCATCCGTCGAAAACCTTGCCGATACGAAAGTATTCCAGGTGCCGCTCAGCGCTTCCGGCTATAAAGATTTGATCAATCCGCATACGGACGCCGTGTTCCTCGATAAAGAAACGCCGGAACAGGCATTGGAAGGCGCGGAAAAAGACGTTCAAGCTTTGATGTCGAAAAACCAATAAGACCGAAAACGCATCCTCGACCGCTCCGTTTCACGGGAGCCGCTTCGGCCTCGGCCGTCAGGCGGCTCTCTTTTACCCTTAACGAAGGAGGCTCGCGATGAAAACGACCGCGCAGGCCCGGGCACCGAAAAACGCTCGCAAAAAATTGTCCAAACTCGCGCGCCGCGAAGAGCTTCAAGGCTACCTATTCATTCTGCCGTGGTTGATCGGATTGTTCGGCATCACGCTGTTTCCGATGCTGTTTTCGCTTTACGGCAGCTTTACCGATTACGACGTCACGTCGCGCATGAATTTTATCGGTATCGACAACTATGCGCGCATGTTCGCGGACGATCCGCTGTTTTGGAAATCGCTGTATAACACGCTGTATTACGTTGCGCTGATGGTGCCTTTGACGACGATCGGCTCGGTGCTGCTGGCGCTGATGCTGAACGAAAAGATCGCCGGCATGCGCGTGTTCCGCACGATCTATTATCTGCCGGCCGTTTTGTCGGGCGTAGGCGTTTATTTTCTTTGGATTCAGCTGCTGAACCCGTCGACGGGCTTGATCAACACGATGCTCGGTTGGGCCGGCATTCCCGGTCCCGCTTGGTTGAGCGATCCGATGTGGACGAAACCGGCGATCATCATGATGAAGCTGTGGAGCGTCGGCGGCGGCATGCTGCTGTATCTCGCCAGTCTTCAAGGCGTTCCGTCGCAGCTGTACGAGTCGGCCAAACTGGACGGCGCGTCCGCGTTCCGGCGATTCTGGCATATCACGCTGCCGATGATTTCTCCGGTTATCTTTTTCGACGTGGTGACGAGCTTTATCGGCGGATTCCAAATTTTCCAGGAAGGCTACGTCATGACCGACAGCGGCAACGGAGGCCCGATGGGGTCGTTGCTGTTCTATAACCTTTACATGTGGAACCAGGCTTTCGGACTGTTCAATATGGGCTACGCGATGGCGATGGCTTGGGTGCTGTTCGTGATCGTGCTGGTGCTGACCCTGATCAACCTCCGCATGTCCAAACGCTGGGTGTATTACGAAGGAGGCGATGACTGATGGGACGACCGGCCCTTTCCTCGACAGGAAAAAGAAAATCCGGCGAGCCGATCGACGCTTATAACGTTCCGGTCCGCAAACGCCGCATGAAGCCGCGCGAAGTTTTCCTTTTCGTTCTGCTGTCGGTCGGAAGCTTGCTGTTTCTGCTGCCGCTGTGGTGGATGATTTCCACCTCGCTGAAGTCGCCGCAGGAAATCGCGCAGTATCCGCCGACGTTCATCCCGAACGAATTTCATTTCGAAAATTACGTGCATACGTGGCAGGCCGCTCCGTTTACGCTGTACGCGTTCAACACGCTGATGCTTGCCTTTTTCGCGGTCGTCGGCAACGTACTCATGAATTCGTTCATCGCCTACGGCTTCGCCCGCATCGCGTTCAGAGGCAAAAGGTTCTGGTTCTCCGTGCTGCTGGCCACGATGATGATTCCCGGCTTCGTGACGCTGATTCCGCAGTACGTGCTGTTTTCCAAACTGCATCTGGTCGGCACGTATTACCCGCTGATCATCCCGCAGTTTCTCGGCAGCGCCTTTTACATCTTCATGCTGCGGCAGTTCTATATGGGCATCCCCAAAGAACTGACCGAAGCCGCGAAAATCGACGGCGCGAACCATCTGTACATCTGGGCGAGAATCGTGATTCCGTTGTCCAAGCCCGCTCTCGCCGCCATCGCGGTCTTCGCTTTCAACGGCGCCTGGAACGACTTCCTCGGCCCCCTGCTTTACGTGAACGACGAGGTCCTCTACACGCTGCAGATCGGCCTGCAATCCTTCCGCGGCAGCGTGCAGACGCAGTGGAATTACTTGATGGCCGGTTCCGTGATCGTCCTGCTCCCCGTCATCATCCTGTTCTTCCTGTTCCAAAAGTATTTTATCGAAGGCATGAATTTGACCGCGGGAACGAAAGGTTAAAAGCATCGACGCACCGTCTCGCCATTACAGCTTTAAAAAAAGCTTCGACAGGATATTCCCCTGTCGAAGCTTTTCATATTTAACGCGATTTCTATTCGACTGCCGACTCGAATGAAAAAGACCGATCTTTCTTTACCTATGCAAAAAAAGACCGCTTCAGACGAAGCGGTCTTTTGACGTAAATTTCTATACACTTCGGAAGCGTATGCTGGCAATTTCTCCCGCAGCCGCTCCAACGAGTCGAAATTTAAGCCGTCACCAGCACGCTACGGCAGATGCTCGCGCACTCCCGGCATACTTCTACGCATTCTTGGCAATGTTCGTGCTTGTGCTTCATGCACTCGTCGGCGCAAGCGTCGCAAGCTTTCGCGACCAGTTCGCAAATTTCGGCCACGAACGGGCTGTTGCGCGTCATGGCTTGAATGGCCACGCCGCACAGGTCCGCGCATTCGCGGTCCAGTCTCAGGCATTCGCGAAGTTCGAAAATATCAAGGCCTTTCAGGCTCGAAACGTAGCTGACGTTGCAGACGTTCATGCAGCGGATGCAGGCGTCGATGCACTCTTTATATGTAGTCACGGTCAATTGGGTCATGTTGTATTCCTCCCGGTTGTAGGTTGAGGCTTGTCAGCCTTCGATGATCCTCATTACCCGAAAGATTACAAAATTGAAACCCTCGCCGCCTACTTGCTTATGCTTGCGCTTCTTCTGCTTCTAACGCTTCCAGCTTCTCGCGCAGCTCGGCGGCCGAAAAATGTTCGCCGATAAATACCGCCATATCATCCAACTTACCCTGAGGCGTAACTTTAATGAAATCAAGTTCCCGGAAAGCATATTGGAACAAGAAACGACTTGCGGTATCGGAGAACGTCAATAATCCTTTTGCCCGATAAATTTCACGCGGCAGCGAAGAAATCAGCGCTTCAAACCGTTCGCTGTCTACCGGATTTTTGAAACGATGCGTATACGAAGTCACGTGTTCATGCCCGGAACCCAGCATATCGAAGCGTCCGCCCGGCGTCTTTTTTAAAGGGCCGTTCTCTACTCGCTCTGCCGCAAAGCCAATATTCAATAACGCTTCAAAGTCCGCTTCGCAGCGAATCGCGCGGATCACGGGAGCATACGCATTCCATTCCGCGATCGCTCGCTCAAGCTCTTCGGCTTCCTGTTCGCTGACCCGGTCCATTTTATTCAAAATGATCACGGATGCGCAGCGAATCTGATCCTGCATCAGAGCATACGTGCGTCCTCCGCGATTGCGATACATCTCCAATAGGTGAGCGGCGTCGGCTACGGTGATCAATCCTTTGATATCGATCCCCGCATACATCGCCGTTTCGGTCGCGGAGTCCAGCAGATCGATCGGATTGGCAGCGCCGGTAGCTTCGATCAATACCACATCCGGCCGATCCCGCTCCACCAGCATCGCCAGCTCTCCCGCCAAGTCTTCGCGCACGGTACAACAAATGCAGCCGCCCAGCAGCTCCGCTGTCGGAACCTCGGAGTCGACCAGCATGCCGTCCAAATTCACGTCGCCCAGTTCGTTAATGATGACGCCGGGTTTTAAGCCTTGCCCCTGCCAATAGGCAACCAACTTTTGAAGTAACGTGGTCTTGCCGCTGCCCAGAAAACCGGACAGCAAATATACCGGTACAACCTTATTCATCTATGTATACCTCCTGTATGCGTGGATTGAAATGTTTAATCGCGAAGCGCGTGCCCGAGGATTGAGTCTACTACAGCAAGACGGGAAGTGCAACGAGCAAGCAGCAAAATCAGCGGGCAATCACAGATAACGCGAAAAAAAGCATACGAAAAGATCGCATGCTCAAGCTGTCGATAAGGCCATGTGCGAGATGGACTTCATCGACATGTTGATGAAGAACCTTACTTTTCCGCCGAAACCTTTACCAATTGCCGCCCTACCGCTTGTCCTTTTAAAATACGGTCAAACGCTTCAGGAAGTTGTTCAAGCGATACTTCATGCACGGCTTGTTCAAACAGAGATTCCGGCTTCCAATCCGTCGCCAGCTTGTTCCATACCTCCAAACGTAACGGCAGCGGGCATTGAACCGAATCGATTCCGGCCAGCGTCACGCCGCGCAGGATGAACGGATGCACGCTTGTTCCGAAGTCGCCGCCGCCTGTAAGGCCGGACAAAGCGAGTACGCCCCGGTAACGAATACTTTTCAGACGTTCTCCCGTGCCTGCTCCGCCCACCGGATCGACGATTGCCGACCAAAGTCCTTTGCCCAGAGGTCCTTTGGAAGGTGTCTGTGCTTCTTCGCGCGAGATCGTATGCGAGGCTCCCAGACGCTTCAACAACTCCCACTCCTGCTCTTTGCCGCTGCTTGCCGTGACTTCGAAGCCCAGTTTCGCCAAAATCGCTACCGCTACGCTGCCCACCCCGCCGGATGCGCCCGTAACCAGAATCGGACCGTTCTCCGGAGTAATGCCCGCATTCAGAATCGCTTCTACGGACATGCCTGCCGTGAAGCCCGCCGTACCCAGAATCATCGCTTCGCGCAAAGTCAGTCCTTCCGGAAGTTTAACGAGCCAGTCTGCCGGTACGCGCGCCTGCTCGCTGTAGCCGCCAAAATGCGATACGCCGAGACCGTAGCCCGTGCACAGTACTTGATCGCCGATCGCAAAACGCGAATCTTCGCTAGCGACAACCTCGCCGGCCAAATCAATCCCCGGAATAAACGGATACTCGCGCACGATCCGACCTTCCTTGATGCTGGCTAGGCCGTCTTTATAATTGACGTCGGAATAACGAACCCGAACGAGGACTTCTCCCTGCGGCAGGTCTTCGGTTTCGATTTCCTTTACGGCTCCCGTTACGCCTGTTTCTGTTTCCTCCAGCCAAAATGCACGAAATTTCTCTGTCATCATGATCTCCTCCATACTTCATTTCTGATTGGTCTCTATAAGAACGGATCGCCTCCGCTCTCTCCTTTTCCATCCTACTCCAACACCCGGCGCGACGCCAGTAAGAAGCTCACACTCGAACTACGATCTTCGTGACGCACTGCTATGCTCGACGCAAAAAGGCGGCCGATACGAGATCGACCGCCTTTCATGTATTCGATAACATTGAGAAACTTTTTATAGATCCGGGTGCTCGTGTCTAGCTTTCAAACGGCTCCACCGCAGCTCAACTTCGCGTTCGAACTCCTGAAGCGCTGCTTCATTTTCCGGTTTCAACAAATGGCGCGTTTTGCCCATCCGTTTCAGCCACTCCGAGACCGGAACCTTTTTGTTTTTGTCTTCAGGGTTATAGGTGATTGCCGTGACGCCTTGCTCCACTTCGTACAGCGGGAAGAAGTTCGAGCTGACGGCGGCATCCACGATATTGGCGCCTTGATCATCGGGCGACATCCAGTTCAACGGGCAGGCGATCAGAATCTTGCCGTATACCAGCCCGACATTCTGAGCATACCATTGAGCTTTCGCCGCTTTTTTAACCAAATCCTGCGGGAAAGCTTCACTGCCTGTAAAGACATACGGAATACCGGTAGCGGCCATAATTTGAGCGGTGTCTTTATGGTGGAACGACTTGCCCTGCTGCGTCTTTCCGACGCCGGAAGTCGATGTGCGATGTCCCAGCGGCGTCGAGTAGGACATTTGGGCACCGGTATTCATGTAACCCTCATTATCGTATTCGACGATGATCATGCGATGTCCGCGCAGTGCGGCGCCGATCGCCGGGCCCATGCCGATATCCATGCCGCCGTCGCCCGTAACCATCACGAACGTGAAATCTTCCTGTAGGCCGAGTCCTTCGAACTCTCCGCGGCGCTTGCGCTCCCAGAACATTTCGACCAGACCGGACAACGTTGCCGCACCGTTTTGGAACAGGTTATGGATATAAGTCGCTTTATGGGAGGAATGCGGATAGCCCGTTGTCGTTACCATCGCGCAGCCCGTGTGGAACAACGTGACGATGTCGCCTTCGATTCCTTTGAAGAACAATTCAAGTCCCGAGAAAATGCCGCAGCCCGGGCAAGCCCCGTGTCCGGGAGCCAAACGTTTCGGCTTTTTCGTCAACGAACGCAGAGGCGGAATCTTGACGGCAAGCTTCCCCGTTTCTTCATTCGGCGTCACGGTGATCAGTCCTGTTTTCAATTCATCGAAGTTTAAAGGCTTGAGCAAACGTTTAGGTGCTTTTGTCGGATCGCCAGGCGTATGGCCATAGAAATCGAACGGAATGTTGACGGTCTGCTTCTCGGCTGCTTCAATCGCCAATTCGAAGAAGCGACGTCCGTCTTCGGCCCCGAACTCTTTGCCTCCCAGACCGTACACGCGGCCTACGACCTGCGTATCGCGATTACCGTGCGTGAACAATGCAGCCTTGATTTCGTTCAGCATATTGCCGCCATGCGCGCCGCAGGCGTCGGCTCGATCGCCTACCGTGATCGCGCGAACATGTTGGAGCGCTTCGGCAATCTGGCGCTGCGGGAAAGGACGGATCATGTTCGGCGCGACCGCTCCGGCTTTGATTCCTTGCAAGCGAAGCTCGTCCACGACATCCTTGATGGTCTCCGAAGCCGAATTCATCACGAATACAGCCACTTCCGCATCGTCCATCCGGTAGAGATCAAGCATTGGATACTCGCGTCCGGTCAATTCTTGATATTCGGCGGAGATTCGTTCGAAAACGCCTTCGGCGCGATACATCGCTTCCGACATCTGATAGCGGTTATTGATATAATCCGGTTCGTTCATATAAGGTCCGATCGTAATCGGATTTTCGCGGTCGAGCGCATTGGCGAAGCCTTCCGGCGTATATTCTCCGACGAAAGCCATTACGTCGGCACGATCTTCAAAGGTCTGGACGCGGCGCTTTTGGTGAGAAGTGAAATAGCCGTCGTAGGCCACCATAACCGGAAGCCGAACTTCCGGGTCTTCGGCAAGCTTAAGCGCAATCAGATTCATATCGTATACGGCCTGCGGATCGCGGCACATCAGAATCGGCCAGCCTGTATTCAGCGCAAAGTACAAGTCGGAATGATCGCCGTGAATGTTCAGCGGCCCGGAGACCGAACGGCAGACCAGATTCAATACCATCGGGAAACGGGTGCCCGATTGAACCGGCATTTGCTCCATCATGTACAGATAGCCTTGAGCGCTTGTTGCGTTGAACACGCGGCCCCCGCCTGTCGAGGCGCCGTAGCAGATTCCGGCAGAGCTGTGCTCGCCGTCCGACGGCACGAGACGAATTCCGTGTTTCCCTTCCGTTTTCATCAAATCCAGATGCTGCGCTACTTCCGTTGACGGCGAGATCGGGAAATACCCCATGATATGATAGTCGATCTGGTGCGCGGCATACGCAGCCATCTCGTTGCCTGATTCATAAACCATCCGCTGCTTCACGCGGCCTGGCGTAACTTCTTTCGAATAATCGATTGCCATAGTACCCTTCCTTTCCCGTCAGTAGGGATCAAGCCTCGACATAGTCGAAGCGATGTTTGACCTGATTGGCATCCGCATAGCCTTCTTGTTCAAGCATCCGCGACAACGAGTCGGTCGGACAAGCTTCTACGCACTTCAAACAGCCTTTGCAATATTGATAATCGATACCTTGCAGCACCATCTGCATCCGGCCGCGCTTGTCGGGTTGTTCTTCCCAGACGAAGCACAGATCCGGGCAAGCCGTATCGCACTGCGCACAGTTAATGCAGGTCGCTCGGTCAAAAGCCGGCAGCATTCCGGAACGCGAGATGCTAAGGTCCTTGAGCAAGCTGCTGCCCGGCGTAACCACCATACCGCCAAGCGGCTGATTCAGATAACCGAATGGACTTTCCGGCACTTTCGCGGAAGCCTCGTCGCTTTCTTTTGCAGGGACTTCAAGCATTTCGATCTCACTGTATCCACGTTCAAACACACGAATGGCCAATTCAACCGCCTGCGGATATTTTTTACCCAGCGATTTGGCAATGACGTCCTTCATAAACTCGGGGTCCAGGAACGCGCACAGACGAAACAAACCGCCCAGCATCGCCATATTGACCTTATTTTTCTCTTCAAGCGCAATTCGCGTCGCATCCAAGACCGCAACGGTGCAACCTTGCAAGTCGGCATCCTCCGCGATGCGCTGCGCGGAACGCGCCGAATTGACCAGTACGATGCCGCCCGGACGAACGCCGGAGGCACCTCCCGTTTTGATCAACGCTTCATGAAAAATGCCGATGACATGCGGATGCTCGATCGGCGATGTATCGCGAATCGGCGTACCGAGCTCGCAGAAACGGATATGCGCCTTGACCGGCGACCCTTTTTTCTCCGATCCGTACGACGAGAAACTGACTCCGTCCATGCCCGCTCCGACGATCCCGGCTTCCGCAAGCATTTTGCCTGCCAGATTGGCGCCGAGTCCTCCGATCGATTCCAGCCGGATTTCGAAAAAGCCGAGTTTGTTTACTTCAGGCAGTACCGCCACACCTTTTCCCCCTCCGTATTTTATTTTAAATTTAACAATTTACATGAGGTGTCACTGTAATAAATATCACACGCCAAGTTTGAAAAAGGGCTGCGAAAGGCCTTATTTCGTCACACTTTCGGCTTAACCGCGCGGTTTGGTTCATTAAAACTGCTAACACGCAAAAAAGCGGGATCTCCCTAAGAAGATCCCGCTTTTCCCTATATTTATCGAAGCGAATTCCTGATCCGCATTTCGATATTCCCTACTATCTTGTCAACGCTTTAACTTTCCGGCGTACCTTCTGTTTCTTCCATATAACGATCGATCAGACCCTGCTTGAGCTGCCAAGCCTTCTCGCTGATGTTGACGCGGTAAATTTCCGGATTCAACTTGCGCAAATACTGCGGCCAAAACTGCTTGAGCTGGGATGCGTGGTAGTCTCGGATATCTTTCAGCGAAGGCAGCTCGTACACGAGTTTGCCTTCCTCGAAGATCGGCACCAACATCCGCTCGGCATCATAGTTTTTCACATAGCGGCGAATGTACGTGTGCAGCGGATTGAACAGCTTCAGCTGCTTGCCTTCGCTCGGCTCGTTTTCTTCCGGGAAGCAAATATAGTCGGCAATCGCTTTGCCTGTTCCGCGGTCGATAATGCGATACACGTCTTTTTTGCCGGGTGTCGTTACCTTTTCGGGATTGGCCGAGATCTTGATCGTCGGCTGCATGATTCCGTCCACTTCCCGCTCGACCAGCTTGTACACGCCGCCCAGCGAAGGTTGGTCGTGCGCCGTGATCAACTGCGTGCCGACGCCCCAGATATCGATGCGCGCATCCTGCGTTTTCAGTTCGGTGATCGTATGTTCGTCAAGATCGTTCGACGCAACGATTTTCACATAATCAAGCCCGGCTTCATCCAGCATTTTGCGCGCTTCGATCGACAGATAAGCCAAGTCGCCGCTATCCAGACGAATCGAGTTCAGACGCTTGCCGCGTTCCTCCAGCTTCTTCGCCGTACGGATCGCGTTCGGTACGCCGCTTCTGAGCGTGTCGAACGTATCGACCAGCAGCGAAGAATAATCCGGCAGCACTTCCGCATACTTGTCGAACGCCTCTTGTTCGCTCCCGAAACTTTGTACCCACGCATGCGCATGAGTGCCTTTGGTCGGAATACCGAAGCGTTTGCCCGCCATCATGTTGGATGTGGCGTCGAACCCGGACACGTAAGCCGCGCGCGCTCCCCAGACCGCGGCGTCCGCTTCCTGCGCGCGGCGCGTTCCGAATTCCAGCAATGTATCGCCGTCCGCAGCCTGCTTGATTCGAGCGGCCTTGGTCGCAATCAACGTCTGGAAGTTCATGAAGTTCAGCAGCGCCGTCTCGACCAATTGGGCTTCGAAAATGGTGCCTTCGACTCGAATCAACGGTTCATTCGGAAACACGACGGCTCCTTCGCGCATAGAGTGTACGGTTCCGTTAAAATGAAACGTCCGAAGCTCCTCCAGAAAAAGGGGATCGTAGTTCTCCTCTTGCTCGGACAGGTAGCGGATATCGTCCTCTTGAAAACGAAGATTCGAGATATAATGCACGATTCGTTCGAGCCCCGCAAACACGCCGTAACCGTTCCCGAACGGAAGACTGCGGAAGTAAGCCTCGAATACCGCGCGGTGCTTGTGCGTACCGTGCATCCAGTGAGCATACATCATATTGATCTGATACTTATCCGTATGTAAAGCCATTCCAGGCGTCTCCATACTGTTCCCTCCTCCGATACCGCCTAACAGACGGCCGCGCTTCCGTTAACGGAGCGCGGCGTGTCTTGCAGCAATAAGTGTTGATCCGTCAAAGTTACCCATTTACCTGCCATCCCGAAACAACTTTCGCCCCGAGGCTGCCTGTAAAATGTCCCAGCGCCCAATCATGCCCTGCAGCATTGAAGCTGGCAACCGCATCCTCGTGCACCACGATCTCAAACCCCTGATTGTAAGCATCGACCGCCGTATGCAGTACGCAAATATCCGTGCATACGCCGACCAGATGCACTTCGGCGATTCCGCGGGCGCGCAAGCGCAGTGCAAGATCCGTACCTGCAAAAGCACTGTATCGGGTCTTATCCATCCAGTAGATAAGTTCTTCGTTCTGCTCATAAGCGGCTTTGAGTCCGCCGTACAGTTCCCGTCCTGCCGTGCCTCGAATATTATGCGGCGGAAAAAGGGCGCTTTCGGGATGATGCGCATCGTTCTGCTCATGCAGATCGACCGCCATCACCGCATAATCTCCGTTTGCGGCGAACTGCGTCGTCAAATCGATCATTCTCTGTTCAATCTCGACAGCGGGCTGTCCGACCGGCAAACTTCCGTCTACAAAATCATTCGTATAATCGATTACGATCAAGGCTCTCATCGCTTCCGTTCACGCTCCTGTCACTGGAATGACTTCAACCGCCGGGATGCTTTAACCCGCTGGGATGCTTTAACCCGCCGGGACGCTCTAACCAATCAAGAGTAAATCGATAAGCGCGGTACATTGTCGAGGAACCGGTAAAGCTGAGCCGGACGCTGCGAATACTGATTCGAGCTGATCGGTATTCCGTTTTCGTCGCGAACTTCTTCAAGAATTCCTTTGCGGCTTCGCGTGGACGTGATCTTTCGAATAAAGTTCGGTTCTTCGAAGTCCGGCACGACAGCCTTAATGACCTGATAAAGCTCGCTGAGCGTAAACTCCTGGGGCAAAAACTTGCGAGCAATCGTAGTCTGAAGCATCTTCTCCTGAATTCTCCGGTAAGCATCGGCGATAATATCCCGATGGTCGAATCCCAGATCCAATTCGTCCAACGCTTCCTCAATTGTGAACAATCCCACTTCTTCGGCATCGTCTGCGGCTTGGCGCTTCTCCAGCACCTCTTCCTCTACCAAAGCAAAGAAAGCATGCGAGATAATCCAACCCCGCGGGTCGCGTCCCGGATCGCTATACACGCTCAAATATTCCAAATGACGTCCCACGACGCCGGTTTCTTCTTTCAGCTCACGCAGCGCCGTCTCGTACAGCGATTCGTCGTCACGGGAAAAACCGCCCGGAAGCGCCCATTTCCCTGCAAAAGGCCAGGAACGGCGGCGAATCAGCATCACGCGCAGCTCGCGCAGCGGAAGGGTCTTGGTTACCGTCTTGCGCTCTTTTTTCGTTAACGTAAACATCACGATGTCAGCCGGAGCCCCGTCCGGAGTCCGATATTTCTTGGCATCGTATTTCTTTTGCTCGTCTTGTTCGTTCATCGGCATCACCATCGCAGCGTTTGATAAATTCAGGTTTTACAAGTTCTAAATGTGATATTATCATTATGACACACTCGAATCATTTGTCAACCCTTCCCTGTTTAAGGCTACGCAGGTCACAGCCCATCTGATACAGATCCACGGGTTCGCCTTCGATCATCAAGGCACCGCGCATAACGCCTTCCAAGCGGAAGCCGAGCGAACGGTATAATCGATATGCCCTTTGATTGGAAGCTTGCACGGTCAATTCCGCACGCAGCACCTGCCGCCGCGCTGCCCATTCGAACATCTCTTGGAATAACCGGCGACCCAGCCCCTGCCCTGTGCAAATTTCCAAAATGCCCACCACGATATAGATCGTATGTTGGTTCCGTCTAACCTTGCCGCCCGTAGCCTCCAAATAACCGACGACTTCGCCGTCCATTTCCGCAACTAACATCAATGAATTGGAACTGCGGAGCAGCGAACGAATTTGCTCAAGCTGATCGCCGTCGGTCAACCGCCGCTCTCCCGGTTCATAGAGCATCGAGGTCGTCTCGCGGTCCAATCGTTTTTTCATGGAAAGCAGACTGCGGCTGTCCCGCAGTTCCGCCCTGCGAATCGTCGGCCTCTGCTCTTCCGGTCTGTCCCCGAAGACACTGTGCAGCACCGCCTCTGACGAATTCCGCCCTTGTGCCAGTAATTCCAGCATCAACCGATCCAAGCGTCGCAGTCCGCTGCCTTCCGCCGTGGCAAGCTGAAAATCCGCATAATAATCCGGCTCCGCCGCCACAATGCGAAACCCTGCGCGCTGACAGGCATACAGCAAACCGGTTTCCCATGCCCCGATATAAGCCGTCAAGCGCCGAACTCCCCGCTGCGTCCATTCAACATCCATTTGCTGAAGCAGGGGGATCAATCGTTCGAGTTCTTCGCCTGTTCGCTCTTTTACCGCTATATTCACGATCTCCGCTTCTTCCGCTCCCGTACGAACACAGCCGACGACGGCAAGCACTTCTTCGGTTGCCGCACGAATCGACCACCACTCGGCTTCATGCAGGTACGTTTCGATACGCCAGTCCAGAGGGTCTCCCTGTTTTAACAGCTCGATCGGCAAAGCATTCGGTTCCGATTCACGTACAATTCGTTCTGTCTTGCTGATCCGGTCACGCTCCATACGTCCCGCCCCCTATGCACTCCTGCAAGTCCTGCCAAAAACAAAAGACGCGGATACGATCGTCCGCGCCTTGTCGTGGCTCCTGCCCGCCGCCCTTTAGCCGCAGGAAGACGGCGGTGCGTCCGCCCCTTTTTCGACGGCAATCTTTTCCGAAACTGTAGTATGAATCGCGGAGATGACCATTTGCAGCAGATCGTTGATCTCGACTTGCCCCTCCTGGTAATCGCCCACGATCGGAATGCCGTCCAACTCGTCTTGAAGCTCGCTCAGTTCGACTTCGATCATGGCTGCCATTTTGGCATTTTTCATCGCTTCGAACGCTACGATTTCTTTTTGCTTCTTTTTAATCGTCGTAATCAGGTATTGAATCCGTTCATGTCCCTGAATTTGACGCTCCGCTTGTTGAAAGATCCGAACTTCCTCGCTCGAAGAAATCAGTCCGGCCAATTCGCGCGTTTTATTAACGATGTCGCTTCGATTCCAGACACCTACCGGAGCGCCGACCGACATTTTTTCCGAATCTTTATTTTGCTGAATATCCATAGGGCGTGCTCCTCCTTTATTTCATGTGACTGCTATATACGTCAATCGCTTCGTGCATTCGAGAAAACGCTTTGCCTTATTGAACAGTATGCTTATACGGTAAAAAATTATATCATACTGCCACCTTTCTATCCATCGGTTTTCCCACTCTGTCTTTTTTGCAACCTATTGCCTCTTTATGCGGTATACTGTAGAGTACTCGGGTTAACAAGACACTAGGAGGATCACTGTTGAAAAAGAAACGCATCGCCTTATACCTGGCCGCGACGCTGGTAGTCGCTTCGGCCGTCATGCCGGTTGCGCCGCGCGCCGCTATTGCCGCTTCGTCGGACACTTCGATCATGTCTTCGATCACCGGCGCTTTCGAGCAGAAAAAAACGACGCTTACGGTCAATATGACCAGTTCCCAACTCTCCCGCATCAACAGCTTGCTGGACAGCGCCTCGGCCAATGCCGATCCTTATGCCCGCTATACGCTGGACCGGGTCGATACGGAGTACAGCGTTCGCGGTTCCAAAGCCACGGTACGTTTTACCATCTCTTATCTGGAAAACAAGCAGCAGGCCGATTACGTTACCGCTCAAGCCAAAGTCACGCTGAAAACGATCGTTAAAGCCGGCATGAGCCAAGAAGAAAAAGTGAAAGTCATCCATGATTACGTCGTCAAAAAGTTTGCTTACGACGATTCGATGACACGATACTCCGCTTATGAAGGACTGACTACGGGAACGACGGTCTGTCAAGGATATACGCTGCTCGGGTATCGCATGCTTACGTTGGCCGGCATCGAAAACCGCATGGTCGAAGGCGTGGCAGGCGGACAAGCCCATATCTGGAACAAAGTCAAAATTGACGGCAACTGGTACAATCTCGATATGACATGGGACGATCCGACGCCCGACCGCAAAAACGAAGTCTCGTATTCGTATTACCTGGTGACCGATAAACTGCTGGCGCGAGACCATACTTGGACGCGGAAAAACGTTCCCGTCGCGACTGCCGATTATCGGACGCTGTTGGCTCAAAAAGCGAAAAGCAGCGCCAAACATCGCAATCTGCTCGCAGCAATCGGCGGAGAGATTACGGCAAGCACGGCTGCGCTGAAACAAAAAGTCCTCTCTTCCATCGCAAACGGCAAAGCCGAGCTGACGGTGCAACATGATTTCAATTCCAACTCGCCTAAAAGCGTATTGGATCAAATTATGAAAGCATGCCGGGAAACGGATATTAAAAATGTCCGTTACGGCTATCAGATCGCGGACAACGGCATGGCGATCCTCAAGTTCGCTTTCGATTATTAAGACTTGCTTCACAGGATGCAGCATCCAAAAAAGCGGGACCGTCCACAATGGACAGTCCCGCTTTTGCTATATTCAACCCAATGATTAGTCGATGATTTCAGCCGTGTCGCCCGTTTTCGCCAAAACTGCATTAGCTTCGTCGGTGTCGATATGCATATCGAGCGCGAACGAATCGGATACGCGCGCGATTACATTTTCAAACACAACGCCGCGATCGCCGCCGAAGCGAACTTTCAGCAGCTGTTGATCTTGAATGTCCCATTTTGCGGCATCCGAAGTATGGAAGTGAATGTGACGTGCAGCCACGATTACGCCTTCTTCGATTTGAACTTCGCCGGCAGGCCCTTTGAGCAGGATGCCCGGTGTTCCGGATGTTTTACCCGATTCGCGAACCGGAGCTTTTACGCCCAGGGCGAACGAGTCCGTTTGCGAAATTTCAAGCTGCGTAGCCGGACGTGCAGGTCCCAAGATACGAACTTTCGGGAACGAACCTTTCGAACCGACAACTTCAACCGTTTCGTTGGCTGCAAATTGTCCAGGTTGCGACAGAGCCTTCATTTCAGTCAGTTGATATCCTTGTCCAAACAATGTTTCCACGTGCTCTTGGCTAAGATGGATGTGACGTGCGGACACGCCGACAGGTACGATCTTACTCATTGCGAGTCACTCCTCTTCTTTTCTCTAGTATGGTTTTCGTTCAAGTCGAGTATTCGAAAATACTCGCGCGACCTCTATTATACATCTTCCTTTTCAAAAGAAAAAGGATTGTCACATTGCGATCACAGATTTCGCGCGTAAAAAAGGGACAGGTCCTCTGCCATTGTGCAGCGAACCCGTCCCTTTCGTTATAACCCGTATACGCGCCAGTCTAAGGTCTTACTCCATTCCATGCATGAATCTGTCCACTATCTCGGTTCCACGATCAATTTGATCGCCGTTCGTTCTTCCCCGTCAATGACGACATCGGTAAAGGCCGGAATACAGATCAAATCTACCCCTCCCGGTGCAACGAATCCCCGGGCAATGGCTACTGCTTTAACCGCTTGGTTGAGTGCTCCCGCCCCGATCGCCTGAAGTTCGGCGGCTCCTTGCTCGCGCAGCACGCCTGCAAGCGCACCGGCAACGGAATTGGGATTGGACTTGGCAGAAACTTTTAATACATCCATGAGCAGGTACCTCCTCTGGGAAGAAGTGATAAACAGTAGTGCAGTGTATAGGATGGCGAAGCAGCAATTACAGCCTTGACCAACGACTTGCTGTTTGATAACTGTTTGATAACTATTCGCGGCACTTCCGTAAAATCCTTCTTTTTCGAGGGAGAACGACAAAATATTACGAGTATTTATAAAAAACCTGCAAAACGTTATTCCATTCTCCATTCATCTTCCATAATGCGAATTTTCTCGATCTTGCGAGCACGTCCCGTATCTTCATCGATATCGACGTATACGCCATGGAAATGCCATTTCCCTTCTTCATCGACGTTAAATCTCGAAGGAAGTTGGGTTTTGAAACGATACAGCACCCCTTCTTGCTGCATCCCCAGAATTCCGTCGCGCGGGCCAACCATGCCGGCGTCAGTCAGATAAGCCGTGCCTCCCGGCAGAATTCGATCATCGTTGCTTTGCACATGGGTATGCGTACCGACGACGAGGGAAGCGCGGCCGTCCAAATGCCATCCCATCGCAATCTTTTCCGAAGTGGCTTCAGCGTGGAAATCGACCAGAATACATTTATGTTTGCGACGAAGTTCGTCCACGATCTCGTCGGCTGCCCGGAAGGGGCAATCGATCGCCGGCAAGAACGTGCGCCCTTGCAAATTGACAAGCGCAAGCTCCTTGCCGCCCGCCTTGATCACGGTGTAACCGCGTCCCGGCGTTCCGGGCGGGAAATTGGCCGGACGCACCATGCGAGGCTCATCGTCGATAAATTCAAAAATGTCTTTGTTGTCCCAAGTATGATTACCCATCGTGATGCCGTGCACGCCTTGTTCGAAAAGCTGTCTGGCAATCGCATGGGTAATGCCTCGACCCGCCGCCGCATTCTCGCCGTTGGCAATGACGATATGCGGATTATACTTGGACTTCAGGTAAGGCAAAGTTTCTTTGATCGCGCGGCGGCCCGGGCTTCCGACGATATCGCCGATAAAAATCAGTTTCATGAATGTTCTCCCTCTCTATGCAAGCAAGAAGAAACGGCTGCCCCGTCCCGTGAAGGAAAAGCAGCCGTTTCTCTCGTTTTTTAACTGCGGATTGCGAATGGCTGGGTAACGCGGGCGTTCCCGCGTTACTTCGCGTATTCGACTGCCCGCGTTTCACGAATGACGGTGACCTTGATATGACCCGGATAATCCAGTTCACTTTCGATCTTCTTCGTGATATCGCGCGCGAGCTTGAAGCTTTCGGCATCGCCGATTCGATCCGGCTGCACCATTACGCGCACTTCGCGTCCTGCCTGGATGGCAAAGGACTTTTCGACGCCTTCGAACGACTCGGAAATCTCTTCCAGCTTTTCGAGTCTGCGAATGTAAGTCTCCAATGTCTCGCGGCGTGCTCCCGGTCTTGCCGCAGACAATGCGTCTGCCGCTCCGACCAGCATCGCGATAATCGAAGTGGCTTCGGTATCGCCGTGGTGGGATGCGATACTGTTGATAACCACAGGATGCTCTTTGTATTTTTTGGCAAGCTCGACGCCGATTTCGACGTGCGAACCTTCCACTTCATGGTCAAGCGCTTTGCCGATGTCATGCAGCAGGCCGGCGCGTCTTGCCAGCGTAACGTCCTGACCCAGTTCTCCGGCCATCAGGCCGGCCAGGTAAGCAACTTCCATCGAGTGCTTGAGCACGTTTTGTCCGTAGCTGGTACGGAAACGCAGGCGGCCCAAAATCTTGATCAGATCCGGATGCAGGCCGTGCGCGCCGACTTCGAACGTTGCTTGTTCGCCGTATTCGCGAATGCGCTCGTCGACTTCTTTGCGCGATTTCTCGACCATTTCCTCGATCCGTGCCGGGTGGATCCGTCCGTCGGCAACGAGCTTTTCGAGCGCCGTGCGCGCGATCTCGCGGCGAATCGGATCGAAGCCGGACAGGATAACGGCTTCCGGCGTATCGTCGATGATGAGGTCAATCCCCGTCAACGTCTCCAGCGCGCGGATGTTGCGACCTTCACGGCCGATAATACGGCCCTTCATTTCTTCGTTAGGCAGAGTCACGACAGACACCGTCGTCTCGGCGACGTGGTCTGCGGCACAACGCTGAATCGAGAGCGAAATGATTTCTCTGGCTTTGCGATCCGCTTCCTCTTTGGCCTGCGTCTCGATGTCTTTCATCATTTGTGCGGCTTCGTGGCGCGTTTCCTGCTCCACGCTGCTCAAAATGATGGTTCTTGCGTCGTCGGTCGTCAGGTTGGAAATGCGCTCCAACTCGGCCAACTGCTGCGCAAGCGCTTTTTCGATCTGTTGTTTGGTTTCTTCAATGCGTTTCTCTTTGTTCGCCACCTGTTCTTCTTTACGTTCCAGCGATTCCAATTTTTTATCCAGCGACTCTTCTTTCTGCAACAATCGTCTCTCTAGTCGTTGATTTTCATTCCGACGTTCACGAATGTCTTTTTCAGCTTCGGTTCTGATCCGGTGCACTTCGTCTTTCGCTTCCAGAACCGTTTCTTTTTTCAGTGCCTCCGCGTCTTTTTTCGCATTTTCCACGATTTTTTCAGCGGCTTGCTCGGCACTGGAAATCTTAGCTTCAGCAAGAGATTTGCGAATAAAATATCCGATCAGGAACCCTAAGAATAAGGCTACGACTCCAACGAGAATCGCGACCCAGAAACTTTCCATTTCTGCTCACCTCCTCGTTGATTCCTCCAAGGTATTCCTCGGGATAAAACATTCGGTTTTCATACCCTCATTCGTCCATTCAAGGTCCAGCCCAAGGCTGTTCCCATAATGCAAGACGGCTTAACGAACACCGGCTGCCGAGCCCGACTTTTGCAAGCGGGGGAGAGTCAATTAGGCAGAAGCGACGGTTGACGAAAGCGCAATTTTGGAAGGAAAAAGGCTTTCGCTCCGAACACGTTCCTCATTTATTGTAGTCTTCGTCAAAAGTTGTTGTCAAGCTATTGCCAAATTTGCTTGGTCCGCACTTTCCCATGTTCAATCGAATTCGGTTCCCAACCCTTCCGCGTCCTCGCCTTCGCTGCTCAATACGTTATCCAATGCTTTGCGGGCGATGTCGCCGGAAAAGCCGCGACGCATGATAAAAGCGGCCGTTTTTCGTTTGCGTTCCCACGATTCTCCCTTGGTTGTCCGCCACTTTTTCGCAGCGAGCTCTTCGGCGCTGCGAAGCTCTGCGTCGTCTCCCATAGCTTCCAACGCATCGTCAATCAGTTCGGGGTCGATGCCTTTGCGCCGAAGCTCCTGCTTGACTACGACTTTGCCTTTTTTCTTCCCGTTAATACGCTGCCTTGTCCATTCCTGCGCATAGAAGGCATCGTCAATCAGTTTTTCGTCCACCAGGCGTTTGACGGTAGCTGCAACGGCTTCCGGATCCAGTTCTTTCTCAAGCAATTTTTGTTCAATCTCGCCGGATGTACGTGGCTTAAAGCTTAAATAATTCAATGCCTGCGAGTAAGCTACCTGTCGCTCATTGTCTTGCACGATCTCTTGCACGGCATCTTTATCAAAAAAACTGCCTTTCGTCATTCCATAACGAATCATGGTTGATTCATGCACGGTCACATAATGCGGACCGAAATAAATGCGATAGCTATTCACCGGACGCCGCAGCAATTCAACGAGGGTAACCTCCTGCGATTCGTCTTCCGGAAAATCGCCGAAATGATTCAGGCGCTCTTCACGACGAGCTTTTTTGTCTTCTTCCTCTTCCGTGGACTCGCTTTGTTTATAATTACGACGATTGCCGTAGCTTCTTTTCCCGAATGCCATGTTATCCCTCTTTTCATTCGTGCAAAATAATCAAACAAAACAAAGCGCCCCAAACCACAAGGGGCCGGGGCGCTTAAATCTATTCGACAATAAGCCTTCAAAAGACGACTATTCCAGTTCCAGCAGCTCTTGCTCTTCCTGTTCTTCAGCCTTTTTGTCAGCTTCTGTCGGAGGTTCAATCGCTGTTGTCAGATTACTCGCTTCGCGAATCTTGGTTTCGATCGCGAATGCAATGTCTTTATGCTCTTTGAGGAATTGCTTGGCGTTCTCGCGACCTTGGCCCAAACGTTCGCCGGAGTACGAGTACCAGGCACCGCTTTTTTCAACGATATCCATGTCTGTACCCATATCAATCAGGCTGCCTTCTTTCGAGATACCTTCGCCGTACATGATATCCACTTCCGCTTGTTTAAACGGAGGAGCGACTTTGTTTTTTACGACTTTGATACGCGTACGGTTACCCACTACATCATTACCCATTTTGATGGATTCGATGCGGCGTACATCCAGACGCACGCTGGAGTAGAATTTCAGGGCGCGACCGCCCGGTGTCGTTTCCGGGTTACCGAACATGACGCCGATCTTCTCGCGCAATTGGTTAATGAAGATCGCAATCGTGTTCGATTTGCTGATCGCGCCGGACAGCTTACGCAACGCTTGCGACATCAAACGAGCTTGCAGACCCACGTGCGAGTCGCCCATCTCGCCTTCGATTTCCGCTTTTGGCACGAGTGCCGCTACGGAGTCGATAACGATGATGTCGACCGCGCCGCTGCGAACGAGCGCTTCAGCGATTTCCAAGCCTTGTTCGCCTGTATCAGGCTGGGATAACAACAGTTCATCCACGTTAACGCCCAGCTTGCGTGCGTATTTCGGATCGAGCGCGTGCTCGGCATCGATGAACGCCGCTTGTCCGCCTGCTTTTTGAACTTCAGCTACCGAGTGAAGGGCAACCGTTGTTTTACCCGAGGACTCCGGTCCGTAAATTTCGATGATACGGCCGCGCGGCATGCCGCCCGTTCCCAAAGCCACGTCCAGCGAAATCGAGCCGGTAGGAACGACTTCGACGTTCATATGCGTGGATTCCCCAAGCTTCATAATGGAACCCTTACCGAATTGTTTCTCTATTTGGCGAAGCGCCATATCAAGCGCAGCACGACGATCTGACAATATATCCACACCCTTATCTTCATAGTATTTTTCGTGTTCGTTACAGCTTTTCCATACATCTATCATACCGCTTTTGAACGGGTTTGCCAAGCGTTTTTCGAACATATATTCGTATTTTTTCGAGAACGACGAATATCCGCTTATTATCCTTAATCCTTAAAAAAAGAAGCTAAAAAGCCCCCCATTCCACAAAAAAACCGCGGGCAATCTGTGGTATCGCCGCGGTTCTTCCGTACCCTTATTATACCAAAGCCCACATGCGCGGTCAAACGCCGTGCCCGTTGTTTAGCCTTGTTTCTCCGCTTGTACCAATCGTCTCCATAAGCGGTAAAGCAGCGTTTTGGTCGAACGCTTGCGAATCGTGTCCCTATTGCCTTTGATGCGGAGTTCGAACACTTCGGTCTTACCGCCTTTTTCGGCTATCCCGATATACACCAGTCCTACCGGCTTACGTTCGGAATAACCCGGGCCGGCTACGCCGGTGACGGACAGGCCGAAATCCGTATCTGCGATCATACGTACCTGTTCCGCCAAAACGACTGCCACTTCTTCGCTGACCGCTCCCGGCGCATCCGTGCCTTCCAAGTAATCATGGGGCACGTTTAGCAACTTTTCCTTTATTTCATTGGAATAGCAAACAATTCCGCCGCGAAGCATCGCTGCGCTGCCCGGAATCGTCGTCAGGCTCTGCATCACCATGCCGCCCGTACAGCTCTCCGCGGCGCTGACGGTCAGGCCCATATCCGCCATCATCTTGACGATCGTCTCTTCGATGGGAACATCTTCGCTCGCATACATATGCTCGGATAACCGGCTTTGAATCTGAACCTCCAATGCAGTGAGCCTCCCGTTGGCTTCCTGGATGTTTTCCGCCTTTGTGGATAGGCGAATAGCGACCTCGCCTTCTTTGGCGTAGGGAGCGATTGTAGGGTCGGTCTGCGCATCGATTAGATCAAGCAGCTTGTCTTCCAATGCCGATTCGCCGATTCCCGCGAATTTCAGGATACGCGAGTAGATCGGCATCTCGCCGGTCAATACCTGATGCAGCAACCAGGGCTTGGCTTGCTCCGCGAACATCGGTTTCAATTCGCTCGGAGGACCCGGAAGAACGATATAATGATGCGAATCGGAACTGATCGCGACTCCCACCGCAAGCCCGGTAGCATTCGGCAGCGGCGTGCAGCCGTCGATCACGAGCGCCTGGCGTTTATTGTTTTCGGTCATGGGAACGCCCCGATCGGCAAAAAATTCCGTAAGCTTGTCCATGGCCGGACGGTCCGTGCGCAATTCGCGTCCAAGCACCTCAGCGATCGCGTCTTTGGTCAAGTCATCTTGAGTCGGCCCGATTCCGCCGGAGAAAACAAGCACATCCGCACGCCCTTGAGCCTGCCGGATCGCTTCCTTCAGACGCTCTTTATTGTCGCCGACGACTGTTTGAAAATAAACATCGATTCCGATCGCCGCCAGCTCTTGAGACAGATACTGCGCATTCGTGTTTACAATTTGCCCCAGCAAAAGTTCTGTTCCTACTGCGATGATTTCTGCTTTCATTATAGGTCACGCTCCAGTGTAAAAGATGGATTGCGAATCTTTTGGATATTTCATGCATGATCTTTATATTTACCCTTATCCTTGAACAAATAAAGCCTATGCGCAAACATAGGCCGACTTCCCGATTCGCATACGCTATTTCAACAATCGACGGTTCGTCGAATCCTGAAAGCTCATGCTTTCGCATACGCTATTTCAGCAATCGACGGTTACGTACGAAGTAATCGACGCCCGTATAGGCCGTAACGATCACTGCTGCCCAAGCGAAGATATCCGCTGCCGGAATTCCCCACATTTCGAAAGGAAGATTATTCAGCAGCAGCAGGGCGATCGCAACGATCTGCAAGACCGTTTTGATCTTCCCTCCCGCACCGGCCGCCATGACCGAGCCGTCGAGCAAAGCAATTTGCCGAAGGCCTGTTACGGCGAACTCGCGGCTGATGATGACAATGGCCATCCATGCGGCAAGCTTATCCATTTGAACCAGTGAAATGAACGCCGCGGAGACAAGAAGTTTGTCTGCGAGCGGGTCCATCAATTTGCCCAGATTGGTGACCAGGTTACGGCTGCGTGCAATGTAACCGTCAATTCCATCGGTACACGATGCAATGATGAAGATGATGCAGGCAATCAATTGCCCCCAGCCCAGTTCGACTCCGCCCCATACAAGCGGTTCCGGCAGAAACGGTAAATCTACCAGAAGAAACACCATCATGACCGGGATCATAAAAATTCGACTTAGCGTGATACGATTGGGAAGATTCATTGGTTATCCATTCCTTCCGATCGGGTCTTGCCCGATGTTCTAATTATATGTACCCCCGTAAACCGTCTAAAAGCACGAAGACATGCCGTTACAAGTATAATATCCGAAACTTTTGGTGTCAAAACGCTTGCTGGCTAAAACAAAACACCCTCCGCATTCCGAAAGGAAAACGAAGGGTGCCGATACTTTGTATTTACTTGAAGTTGGTGAATTGCAATTCGATCGACAGATCGGCTTCGCGCAGCAGCTTCATAACGGCTTGCAGATCATCTCTGCTTTTCGAAGTTACGCGGATTTGATCGCCTTGGATTTGACTTTTGACTTTCAACTTCGAGTCGCGAATCAATGTATTGATCTTTTTGGAGTTGTCGGACTCGATGCCGGATTTCAATCCCATTTTTTGACGAACCGTATTCAAAGACGCCGATTCGACTTTACCGAAATCGAGGTTTTTGAAAGGTACGCCGCGTTTGATCATTTTGGATTGGAGAATATCGATAACCGCTCCCAATTTGTACTCGTCATCCGAAATGATCGTCAACGAATCTTTTTCCAATTCAAAACTAGTCTTGGTATTTTTGAAGTCAAAGCGGCTCGTAATTTCGCGCTCTGCCTGATCGATTGCGTTTTTGAGTTCTTGCATATCCATTTTGGATACGATGTCCATTGAGCTTTCCGAAGCCATTGGTCCTCTTCCTTCCCGAAGTCGCCTTATTTTGGAACAACCGCCGGAGGGCTCGCGCTAGCACGAACCCTCCGGTGCATTCCCTGATTTAAACCTTATCAACGCTAAAAGTAAGGTTACGTCCGTCTGAAACGCACCTAAAGCACGTGCATTTCAGCCAAACGTAATCCTGTGATTAAGAATTGACAAGGTACTAGTTAACCAAATTAACTTTGAAGCGCGAAGTCGTCTTGCCGTCCGTGATCGGTTGACCGTCGATCCGAATATCCGTTACCGGCGAGTAACCCGACTTGATGTACAGCCCTTGCGCATCCATGTCGAACGTCAAGGCTTCGCCTTCCTGCGTATTCTGATAGTACAGTTTCTCTCCGCTTGTGCTGCCGCGGTAAACTTCCAACCAACTCATGCCGCTCGCGTTGATCGTTACCTTAACCGTTCCGCCCTGCGCAGGTTGTGCATTGAAGACCGTCGTTTTGCCTTCTTGTCCGGCAGGAGTCACGACCGTGGATCCGCTGGTGTTCGGCGCGGTACCCGTATCTTCCGTGCCTTCTTCTCCCGTTTGTCCGGCTTCGTCCGTTCCCGGCGCGGCAGGATCCGTTCCTTCGGTCGTTCCCGTTTCGGTTCCTTCGGTCGGCGGCGTCGTGTTGTCCGCAGGAGGCGTCGCCGTTTCCGTGCCGTCAGCCGGAGGGGTTGTGGCATCGGTACCTTCAGGCGTATCCGTGCCCGTTTCTCCGGTTGCCATATCCGTGCCCGGAGTTTGAGCGCCGCCACCGGTCGTGCCCGGATCGGCCGCTTCTTCTCCCGCAGGCTCGGTCGTCGAATTGTCGGCCGGCTGCTGCGCGGTCGTTTCTTCGCCCGTCCCTGCGGTTTCCGGAGTATCTTTCGTGTTATTGAAATAGACAATACCCACGATCAGCAAAATCAAAATCGGGAACGTCCACATCAGCGCGGTCGAAAGGCCCTTGCTGCCTTCGCCCCGACCTCCGCCGCTACGTGCCGGTCCTCCGCCGGCCGAAGTCCGGGCAGAGCGTTTAGTCAGCACAGGCTCCATCACGTTTTCAGGCTCGGCTGCCGGTACGTCCTTAGGATGATTTTGCAGCAGGAGATCCGGATCGAGATCCACGGCTTCCGCATACGTTTTGATAAAAGCTCGTACATAGAAACTCCCGGGCAGAACTTTAAAGTCCCCCTGCTCGATCGCCTCCAAATAGCGTTTACGGATTTTGGTCATTTCCTGCACGTCTTCAAGCGACAGCCCTTTTTGCATACGGGCATCTTTTAACTGTTGTCCCAGATCGGACATTCCGTTCATCCCCCCTCGTCGTATTCAAAACCGTCCGGCTGCCCGGTACGGCTCAGATTCCCTTGTACTTTGCCAACACTAACGGTAAGGTTACTAGATATCGTCGGTATAGCTTGTAGCGAACGTATCGTAAACGATCTCTTCATCCGGCGTGCTGCGCAGTTCGATAATCATGTCGAACTGGGCATAGTCGTAATCCGACTCGCGCATGAAAATATCCGGGTGCTCGATCACTTTCGTGCAAGGCATCGCCATAATTTCATTCAGTAATTGGTAGTGCTTCTCGTTCGAACGAATGGTGCTTACAATGCCGTCGATGATAAATACATTGTTGGGATTCATCTCGTCTTCGGACATCTGGCTGCGCACCGTTTGACGCAGCAGCGTCGAGGATACGAACGTCCAATGCTTCATCGCGCATACGCTGCCGGCAATGATCGATTCGGTTTTTCCGACCCGCGGCATCCCGCGCAGACCGATCACTTGATTGCCTTCCCGCTTGAACAGCTCGCCCAGAAAATCAACAAGCAGACCAAGTTCATCGCGCGTGAAACGGAACGTCTTGCGATCATCCGAGTCGCGATCGATGTATCGGCCATGGCGCACCGCCAAAATGTCGACAAGCTTCGGCGGACGGAGCGCCGTCACCGTAACGCTGTCGACCTTCTTCAACATATCGCCAAGCAGTTGAATCTTCTCGTCGTCCGTCGTTTCCAGCAGCATCCCGCGGGTACGTCCTTCAACGCCGTTGATCGTGATGATATTGACTTCCAGCATCCCCAGAATCGACGCGATGTCTCCTAGAAGACCCGGACGATTCTTATGTATGCGATATTCCATATACCATTGTTTAGTTTCCATGATCCATCTCTCTTCCGTGTCACGCGCAATTTTGAAGCCTGAATCCAGGTTAAGGCCATACCTTCAACCTTCGTCTAATGATATTAAAAATGCCGTTTAAACGCAAGAAACAGATTCTTAATCTTTATTGCTGCTTACAAATTCAGCAATTAACGAACATTTCCGCTCAGGTGATCCAACCGCCGTTCGGGCTTAAAATCTGTCCCGTCATGTACCCGCATTCCGGCAGGGCAAGAAAACGTACCGTTTCCGCAATATCGCCCGGTTCTGCCAAACGACCTACCGGAATTTCTTCTGCCAAAGCGTTCAATTCATCAGTGGATAACGTGTCCAACATTGCTGTTCGTACCGCTCCCGGAGCCACCGCATTTACCGAAACGCCCGACAGGGCGAGTTCTTTGGCAAGCGCCTTGGTAAAGGCGTTGATTCCCCCTTTTGCTGCAGAATAGATGACTTCGCAAGACGCTCCGCTGAGGCCCCATACGGATGACATATTGATAATTCGCCCGTACTTGCTCGATACCATGTCTTCCATGAAAATCTGACTGCATAAAAAGGTTCCTTTGAGATTCACGTTCATTACGTGATCCCATTCTTCGTCCGTTACGTCCTGCAGCATTCCGTAATGCGCTACGCCCGCGTTGTTCACCAGCACGTTCGGTACAAAACCCGCTGCTTTCAATTCATTACGCATCCGCAGCACTTCAGCACGTTTGCTTATGTCCGCCCGCACAGTCCGTACTTGATCGGCTCCGAGCGAGATACACCGATCAGCCACCCAACGAACGGCTTCCTCCGACGTCGAATAATGCAGCGCGATCCGGCAACCGTCCAGCGCAAATCGCTCCGCGATCGCCGAACCGATACCGCCGGAAGCTCCGGTAACGAGCACGCAGGCATCGGACGGCTTTCGCCGTCCTTTTTTCTCCGCGTCCGCCATTATGCGCCGCGCACGATGGATACCGCGTGGCGATCCCAACGAATATGTTCGCGAAGGCGGGCATTAACCTCGTCCAGCGTCATGTTTTCATAGAGTTCCAGCACCGTAAACAGATCGCCGCCCGCAAACTTGTAACGGGTAAACTCGTGCGCAATGTTTTCGGGCGAATTGAGCATGCGCAGATAACCGCCGATTTTCTTTTTGCGCGCGCGTTCGAATGCTTTTTCGTCAAATCCGGTCTCCGCCAGCTTCGCCGCTTCTTCGCGAATGCGTTCGATCAACAGATCCGGATCGCGCGTATCGCCGCCGATCACGGAGAACGCATACTCCGGCGTTGCACGGAAGTCGCCGCCGAAGCCATCCGTGATCAAAGCCTCTTCATACAGCTTTTGATAGAGCGGCGTACTGTTTCCGAGCAGCAGATCGAGCATCACTTCCGTCGTCAGATCCAGCTTGACCAGCTCCGTTCCGCTTACCTTCGGCGCCGGGTCTTTGAATCCGAACAAGCACTTGGGCAGCGATACCGGAAGGTTCAACTCTTTGCGCTCTTGGGATACTTGTTCCGGTTCCGGATCGAAGAAACGTTCGATTTCGGCTTGAGGGCCGTAATTTTTTGCATCCTGATTGCGTTTGACCTGCTCGATCACCTTCTCGGGATTAACGCCGCCTACGACAAACAGCAGCATATTGCTCGGATGGTAAAACGTATTGTAGCAGGCATACAGCGTTTCCTTGGAGATTTCGCTGATCGATTCGATCGTGCCCGCAATATCGATATGGACGGGATGCACGCTGTACAGCGCTTCGATCAACCCGTAATACACGCGCCAATCCGGATTATCCTGATACATCTGGATTTCCTGACCGATGATCCCTTTTTCCTTTTCCACGTTTTCGTCCGTGAAGTACGGATTTTGCACGAAATTGATTAGCGTTTCCAGGTTTTCTTCGATTTTTTCGGTCGCCGAGAACAAGTAAACCGTCTGATCGAAACTCGTAAAAGCGTTAGAAGAAGCTCCTTGCGTCGAAAATTTCAGAAAAACGTCGCCGTCAGGTTCTTCAAAGACTTTATGCTCCAAAAAGTGGGCGATGCCGTCCGGTACCCGATGCTCTTCCTGCCCGGCAACCCGGAAGCGATTATCGACCGATCCGTAGTTGGTTGAAAAGGTAGCGTATGTTTTCTGGAAGCCTTCCTTCGGCAGCACGTAGACGCCGAGCCCGTTATCCAGTTTTTCATAATATAAAGTCTCTTGCAGATGCTCGTAGACAATGCGCTCCATCGTTATTCCCCCTCTTTTCCGGTCAAAAAGTAAATGGTGTCGAGTCGGAAATTCTGCGCCGCTTCGGCTACCTGCCGCGTCGTCATGTTCTCGACTTGCTCGATCAGCTCGGAAACCGCACGTTCCCGTCCCGACAGACGTCCTCCGAAGTCATGATGAATCATCTGGAAAGCGGAATCGCGAATTTCGCGCAGATCATTACCCAGCATCGCTTGAGTCTGACTCAGTTCCGTTTCCGTAATTTCACCGGCTTTCATCGTGTCGAGCTGCACGCGGATGATGTCCAGCGCGCGGTCGTAGTTGCCGATTTCGATACCGGATTGAATCGTGCCGAACGCCTTGTGCGGCTCGTATTGCGACGACGCATAGTAGGCCAGGCTCGCTTTTTCGCGCACGTTTTGGAATAACTTGGAGTGCGGATATCCGCCCAGCACACCGTTATATACCAATGCTGCCGCATAACGGTCGTCCGCATAATCGATCGACGTCTTGAACCCGACGTTCAATTTGCCTTGCGAGACGTCCATCACTTCTTTGACGATATGCGGGTTGCCTACCCCTTCGTTTTTCTCGCTTCTGGCGTAGGTATGCGGGGAATGTCCCGGTCCGGCTACGTCGAAATGCTTATGCACGATGCTCCGTACTTCGTCCAATGTCGTATCGCCTACCACGTAGAGATCCAGCGAAGCTTCCGACAACCATTTGCGATAAGATTCATGCAGGGCTGCCGCGTCGAGATGTTCCAACGCTTCGCGTTTGCCCAGAGCGTTCAAGCGATAGGATTCGCCCGCGAACATTTCCTCGACGCAGCGAACGCCTGCATAACGGGCTTTGTTGTTGATGATCGCGTCGAGCTTTTTGCGTACGTTATCGCGTTCGGCATCGACGAATTTAGGCTTGAATACGCCGTTTTCCAAAGCAGGTCGGGTAAGCGTCTCGCCGAGGAATGCCAGCGAGCTCTCCAAAAGCGGCTCGTTCGTGCTTACGAAAGCGTCGTTGATCGTATCCATGCGGAACTGCACGATCTGACTGCCGTCCCTTTTGTATACGTCAAAGCCGAATCCGGCTCCGTACAGCTCTTCCAAACGCTCGCGGAACAAGATCGTCTCCGGATAAGAGGCGTTGCCCCGGCGCAGCACGAACGGTGTCAGCGCAATCGGCGTTACGGTTTCTTCCTGAAGAGGGGCTCCGGCATATAAGGAAACGGCGAACGTTTTGAAGCGCTTGGTCGGCAATACGTGGATGCGAATTCGACCTTCTGCTGCCCGTTCAAATCCTGGGGTACCCATCGTTATCACTCCTTAGACTTTTGGCGAATTCTGCTCAAACATTTGATGCCCATTGACTCTTTAACCATTCTTGACTATTTTATACTACCGCGAAGAGCGGAATCAACTTATGAGGCGCATGCAGCAACGAACATTGATTAAAAAGGCTCTTTGAACGGACAAAAAAAGACTTCGACGCTGCATAAGAAAGCCTTTTTCCTTTTGCAGGCGTCGAAATCTTTTATTTTGAAAGGTTAAACCCTGATTGGTTTGTGTCAGACGCTTACGAATTTGCCGCTGCGCGACTCGCCTGAAGCTGTTCGATCGAGATCAGCACCTCACGCGGCTTGCTGCCCTCGTACGGGCCGACGATGCCGCGGGCTTCCATCGAGTCGACCAGGCGCGCCGCGCGCGTGTAGCCGACTCTCATGCGCCGCTGAAGCAGCGAGACGGAAGCCTGCTTGGCTTCAACGACAATCTGCACCGCCTGATCATACAATTCGTCCAATGCTTCTTCCGGTTCGGCAGCAGTGTCGTCGATTTCCGGAACCAGATCCGTATCGTATTCGGCTTCCGCTTGTCCGCTGCAATAGGCCACGATCTCTTCCACTTCGTTATCGCTTAAGAAAGCGCCTTGCACCCGGACAGGCTTCGACGCCCCCATCGGCATGAACAGCATATCGCCGCGACCGAGCAGTTTCTCCGCACCGCCCATATCGAGGATCGTGCGCGAGTCGACCTGGGACGATACGCCGAAAGCGATCCGGGACGGAATGTTCGCCTTGATCACCCCCGTGATGACGTCGACCGACGGGCGCTGAGTCGCGATGATCAAGTGAATCCCTGCCGCCCGGGCCATTTGAGCAAGACGGGCGATCGCGTCTTCCACATCGCCGGCTGCGACCATCATCAAGTCCGCCAACTCGTCGACGATGACCACGATATACGGAAGAACGGCGGATGGATTGTCTTTCATCAGCGTGTTGTAGCCTTCGATGTTGCGCGTTGATGACTTGGAGAACAGTTCGTACCGTTTTTCCATCTCGACCACGATCTTTTTCAAAGCCAACGATGCCCGTTTCGGATCGGTAACGACCGGCGCAAGCAAATGCGGAATGCCGTTGTAGATATTCAACTCGACCATTTTGGGATCGACCATCAGGAACTTCACTTCGTCCGGTTTCGCTTTATACAGAATGCTGGCGATAATGCCGTTGATGCAGACCGACTTACCCGAACCGGTTGCCCCGGCCACCAGCAAATGGGGCATCCGGGCAAGGTTGCCGACAATGGTCTGACCGGAAATGTCTCGGCCGAACGCTACGGTAAGTTTCGAAGGCGCATCGGCAAACACGGAGGTGTCCATGACTTCGCGCATGGTGACCATCGAAACTTCGTTGTTCGGCACTTCGATTCCGATCGCCGACTTGCCCGGAATCGGAGCTTCCATCCGAATGTCTTTGGCCGCGAGCGCCAGCGCGATATCGTCGGTCAGACCGACGACTCGGCTGACTTTCACGCCGACGTCGGGCTGGATCTCGTAGCGGGTAACGGCCGGACCGCGCACTACTTCCAGAACGCGCGCCCGGACGCCGAAGCTTTCGAGCGTCGTTTCCAGCTTATGCGCCGTCTGCATATAATCCGCTTGATTAGCTGATGCGTTCTCGTCTTCTTTCGGCAAGGCAAGCAATTTCAGCGGCGGCAGTTTATACGGCTTGGGCGGCGGCTTGATCGGGGCTTCCGCAAGCTCGCCGGCTGTCGCCGGAATCGAAGGGTCACCTTCGGGAAGCGCGGCTTTTGCGCCCGCTGAAGAAACTGTCTCCATAGGATTGGCAACGCCATCGGCAGCCATTGGATTTGAATCCGCAATCGGCAGCGCTACGGCTTCCACAAAATCATCAGCGTCATCGTCTACCGTTAATGTCGAACCCTGATCAGACTCGGCAGTGCGAGATTTCTCGGATCGGATATGTTCGAAGAAATCACGAATGATCGGGCCTTGTCGATCTCGATCGGACAGAGCATCGCTTGGAGCAGCAGCATCAGGCGGAATTTCACCCGGTTCAACCGCCCCTTTTAAAGCTTCATTCGTTTGTACCTCTTTCAGTTCGCTAGGTAGCCGGTAAACGCCCGTAATTTTAAAACCTTCGCGCTGCGGCAAGTCTTCCTGGTCTTCCGACTCTGCCGCAAGCTTTTTCTTTCGACCTCTCAAAACTCCGGTAAGGTTGCGGTTCGCTTCTTCCGGTTCCTCTTCCTCGGATTTCGGAAGGGCAGCGAGGCGTGTCTCTTCAGATTTCGCTTTTTCTTTGGCCCGAATTTCAGCTTTCTTTTCCGCTTCAATCTTGCGCTGTTCGGCGGCTTGCCGTTCTTCTTTCAGACGCTCTCCGGCGGAACGCGCGGCTTCACCTGCTTTACGACGTATCATATTCATTAAGTCGACGTAGGACATCTGTGTGATCAGCATAATACCGATAATCAGCAAAACTCCTGAAGCCAATTTTGCCCCAGTCATCCCGACCATCAGATACAAAAGAGACAGAAGCAGTGCTCCGAAGTACCCTCCGCCAATCGGCCTTAAAAAGGGAGTGATCTGGTTCATTTCCGCGTTCGGTGCAATTAAAGAGCGGTGTAGATCTCCTTGTGCAGCGGACAAAATCCCGCCCGCGCTCATCTGTCCTTCCAGTTCGATATGACTTTGCGCTTCACCGATCGAAAGCATGAGCACGCCTGCCAGGGAAACCAACAGCACACCCGACTTGCGTGCACTCCACCCATAAGGCAATCCTCGTCGAATCATGAGATATAATCCTGTATAAATACCGAGCACAGGAATCACCGCATAAGCTTTTCCCAATACTAATCCAAAACCTGCGGACAGCAGTTGACCGATAAAGGCTTGTCCCGACAATCCGATCACCGATAAGGTAATCAGCACAATACCGTAAATTTCGTATTTAAGGGCGCTAGCAAGCGAACCCGTTTTCTTTTTTTTGCTTTTTGTTGATGATGTGCGGCTGCCGCTAGAACGGGCTTTACTGCTGCCAGTCCTTGTCCCCGTACTTTTTTTCTGAGCCACTTCGATCCCCCCTGGCTTTGACACACTCTTCCCATAATAGCACATAAGTTCGCCAAAAGGCAGAGAAAAACCTTCTTCCGTAATCGACTCCCATCACCTATTGAATCTAATGTATGTTGCGACGACTCGTTGCTTTCGATTCAAACTTGTACCTCTTATCCAGTCGATCCTATGTAAGATTTTTCGCGTATGAAATAAAACGGCGACGTTGCAAAATATTTCGCAACGTCGCCTAAGTCAAGCTTTGAAATTTTAATTAAACTTCCATAATGATCGGCAGAATCATTGGACGACGACGCGTTTGGTCGAACAGGAAACGTCCCAACGAATCTTTCACGCCCGACTTGAGCGAAGCCCATTCGTTGACGTTTTCGCTCATCAGACGCTGCAGCGTGCTGGTCACGACGCGATTCGCTTCATCCAGCAGTCCTTCCGATTCACGTACATAAACGAAACCGCGCGAGATGATGTCCGGACCGGAAACGATGCGTCCATCCTGCTTGCTGAGTGTAACCACAACAACCAGAATACCGTCTTGCGACAACAGTTTGCGGTCGCGCAGTACGATATTGCCGACATCGCCGACACCCAGTCCGTCGATCAACACGTTGCCGGAAGGTACTTTACCCGCTTTGCGTGCTTCACCGTTCTGGATTTCCACGACATCACCGATATCGACCAGGAAGATGTTATCCGGTTCGACGCCGACGGATTCACCCAGTTGTGCGTGCTTGCGCAGCATGCGGTATTCACCGTGGATCGGGATAAAGAATTTCGGACGCATTAGGTTCAGCATCAGTTTCAGTTCTTCTTGCGAACCGTGACCGGATACGTGAACGCCTTTGTTCGATCCGCTATAGATGACTTCCGCACCCAAACGGAACAGGGCATCGATTGTGCGGCCCACATATTTTTCGTTACCCGGTACCGGCGTTGCCGCGATGATTACGGTATCGCCTGGCAAAATGTCCACTTTACGGTGCGTGGAACGCGCCATGCGACTGAGTGCCGACATGGGTTCGCCTTGGCTGCCCGTGCAAAGAATCGCCACGCGGTCTGCGCCGATACGGTTGATTTCTTCCGGTTCGATGATCATGCCTTCCGGAATCTCCAGATAGCCGAGTTCCGAAGCGATCGCTACGACATTGACCATGCTGCGGCCGATGACGACGATTTTGCGATCTGTCGCAATTGCGGCATTTACAACCTGCTGAATCCGGTGCACGTTGGAAGCGAATGTCGCCACGACAACGCGTTGGCGAGCTTTACGGAAGATATCTTCCAGTACGACGCCTACACTGCGCTCCGAAGGCGTGAATCCAGGCTTCTCGGCATTCGTGCTGTCCGACAGCAGGGCGAGTACGCCTTTTTGGCCGATTTCCGCCATACGTTGCAGATCAGCGAACTGATCATTAACCGGCGTATGGTCGAACTTAAAGTCGCCTGTATGAACCACGTTACCTTCCGGCGTTTCGATGCATACACCGACGGAGTCCGGAATACTATGGTTGGTTTTGAAGAACGTAGCGGTCAGCGAGCTGCCCAGCTTCAGTTCCGAATCCGCATTGATCAGAATTCGTTTGGTTTCGCCAAGCAGGTTTGCTTCGCGGAGTTTATTTTCGATCAGGCCAAGCGTGAGTTTTGTGGCATACAAAGGCACGTTCAAATGTTTCATTACGTAAGGCAGACCGCCGATATGGTCTTCGTGTCCGTGCGTAATAATAATCGCTTTTACTTTATCGCGATTTTCCGTCAGGTAGCTGATATCCGGAATAACAAGGTCAATGCCGAGCATATCCTCTTCCGGGAATTTCAAGCCTGCATCGATGACAACGATATCATCTTCATATTGCACGACATACATATTTTTACCAATTTCGCCGACGCCGCCAAGAGCGAAGATACTTAACTTCTCCGCATTATTATTTTTCTTTGCCAAGATAGGTAAACCTCCTAATAAAGTCATAGTCTATTTGTTTTATAAAAGTTGGACGTTTGCTATTTTTCCGGTTTTTGGCATAGCTCGAACAAGGACTTTCATCGTTGATGATTCGAGAGGGCTTTTTGTACGCAAAAGCCGCTCGATATCATCCGATCAAGCCGATGCACGAACCTCCGTCAAATATGGTTCGTGTTGTTTTTCTATAACCCGCACCCAGTCACTTGCGTCCATTATACATGAATGAAAACCCAAAATACAAGTCGAAAGCCCTGTCATTCCCTCTTGGGGGGCGGGAAGCGAGAAGACTGCGAGAGAAATTCGTTTCGGTCGCGTGTTGAAATCGAGAAAATTGATTGAAACTTGGATTGGTTTTTCTCGATTTTAAAGGCGATCGCTATCGCTCCTACACTGAATTTCTCTCTCCGTCTTCTCGCTTCTAGTTACTTTTGATACTATCGACACTTTAAGGCTTAAGGCTTTCTTCAAAAAGCATTCAATTCTACTGAATTTAGCTATCTACCATCCGCTCTAATCGGAGACGGATTTTTCTTAATAAAAAAAGCGCAGTTTCCGTGAGGAAACAGCGCTTTGCTTACACTACAAGCCTTTTAAGCTAAATCTTCAAGCAAAATCGGCCATGAAGTTTTGAATATAACTCTTTTCGTCCTCTGTCGCGTCGACGAGCGGCAAGCGGACTCCGCCGACTTGCAGGCCGCGCAGCGTTAAGGCGTACTTGATCGCGACCGGGTTGGGTACCGGGTGCGGACAAGCGAACAGTCCTTTGAATACGGGCAGCAGCGAGTGGTAGATGCGTGTTGCTTCGCCGGCGTTACCGCTGGCGTGCGCGGTGAGCATCTCGCTCATTTTTGCGCCGACTACGTGACTGGCCACGCTGACGATGCCGTAGGCGCCGACAGACAATGCAGGCAGAGAAGCGGCGTCGTCTCCGGAATAGATGCGGAAGCCTTCCGGTGCATTCGAAGCGATATAAGCCACCTGGTCCATCGAAGCGCATTCTTTGACCGCTACGACATTAGGCAGTTCCGCAAGGCGCAACGTCGTGGCTCCTTCCAGGTTCGAAGCTGTACGGCTCGGTACGTTGTACAACATGACCGGAAGCGAAGTGGCCTGTGCAATGGCGGAAAAGTGCGCGTATAACCCTTCTTGATTCGGACGGTTATAATACGGCACGACCAGCAGCAAAGCGTCCGCTCCGGCACGCTCCGCCGCTTGTGACAGCTCGATACTGTGATGCGTATCGTTGCTGCCCGTTCCGGCGATAATCTTACAGCGTCCCGCCGCATGGCGGACCGAGACTTCAAGAAGCTGGATCTTTTCTTCATCCGTCAACGTAGGCGATTCGCCCGTCGTGCCGAACACGACGATCGACTCCGTGCGCTGCTGTTCAATCAACATATCGATCAGCGCGGGAACTTGGTCCCACGCAACTTCCCCTTGCTTGTCGAAAGGAGTGACCATGGCAGTTATCAAACGTCCGAACTCCATTTTCCATTCGCCCCTTTTTCCTGCGTCAAGATCTCTCTATCTGCTTTTAAAAATCAACGGTGCAGTTCAAAACGGGTATGCAGCGCTTTGAGCGCCTTAACCATATCGTCTTTTTTCACTAACACCCAAATGGTCGTATTCGAATCTGCCGACTGCAAAATTTGTACGTTTTGCAGCGTCAGTGCTTCTACGATATGCGACATAATGCCCGGCACGCCGTTAATCCCTCCGCCGATCACGGACACTTTCGCGCAACCGCTCAGCGCACGCGGCTCATAACCGATTCCCCGCAGCGCGGTCAGCGCACGCTCCGCCTCCGAATCGAATACCGTATAGACGGCGCCGACCGGCGTCACGTTGATAAAGTCGACGCTGATTGCATTTTCGGCCATCGCTTTAAATACGTTCAAAGACAGCTGACCGCTAGGGTCCGGCTGTTCCACCGTAATTTGCGTTACGCCGTTCACGTACGCGATCCCGGTTACGAAGCGATCAATAACGCCCGCCGAAACATCGGCAAAGTTCTCCGGATGCGTGACGAGAGTGCCTTCCTCTTCCGAAAACGTCGAGCGAACCCGAACCGGAATCTGTGCTTGCATGGCAATTTCCACGGCGCGGGGATGAATGACTTTCGCTCCCTGGTAGGCCATATTGCAGATTTCGGTATAACTCACCACTTCAAGCGGCTTGGCATCTTCAACCAAGCGAGGATCAGCAGTCAGAATGCCGTTTACATCGGTATAGATATCGACGATCTCCGCATGAAGGGCAGCGCCGAGCGCCGTTGCCGACGTATCGCTGCCGCCCCGTCCCAGCGTCGTCAGATCGCCGTATTCGTTTTGTCCTTGGAAACCGGTTACGATGACCACGCTATGATCTTGCAATTCGCGCAAGATTCGCTCCGGACGCATCTCCAAAATCCGCGCGTTGCCAAAGTGGCTGTCTGTCATGAATCCGGCTTGTGCTCCCGTCAAGACGGTTGCATCAATGCCTTCCTGGTGCAAAATACCGCAAAGCGTAGCTGCAGAGATAATCTCTCCGCAGCCCATGAGCAGATCTTTTTCCTTGGCAGGCAGCGACTTTCCGCTTGTGGAAGCCGCCCATCCCAGCAAGGTATCGGTCGCATAAGGATCGCCGCTGCGTCCCATAGCGGATACGACGACCACCAGCTGATAGCCGGCAGCCAACTCGCGTTGAACATGACGGACGACGTGCGCTCTCGCTTCTTCCGAAGAGAGCGACGTTCCGCCGAATTTCTGAACCCGAATAGCCATGTTCTCTTCCTTTCGTTAGGCCTGCTGCGAGCGTGCCGCGATGATTTCCGCGATTTGCACCGCATTCCATGCCGCGCCTTTAAGCAAATTATCCGAGACGATCCACAAGTTCAGGCCGGTAGGCGAATCGAGATCGCGGCGCAAACGGCCGACAAACACGTCGTTTTTTCCTGCCGCATCGGTCGCCAGCGGATAAGCTTGATTAGCCGGATCGTCGACGACCGTGATGCCCGGCGCGTTTTCAAGCAGCGAACGCACTTCCTGCAAATCGTATTCCGAACCCAGCTCGACATAAACCGATTCCGAGTGTCCGTACACGACCGGGATGCGCACGCAAGTCGCCGTGACTTGAATCGACTCGTCGCCCATGATTTTTTTCGTTTCGTTGATCATTTTCATTTCTTCATAAGTAAAGCCGTTTTCCGTAAACTTATCGATCTGCGGAACCGCATTAAAAGCGATCTGATGCTTAACCGGAAGTGAAGCAACCGGCAGCACGTCAGGGTTTACAGGTTCTCCGTTCACAATGGCCTTGGTTTGACGGTTCAGCTCGGCAATCGCCTTCGCACCCGAACCGGACACCGCCTGATACGTCGAAACGATGATGCGTTTAAGGCCGTAGCGATCCTGGAGCGGCTTCAGCGCGGCAACCATCTGAATCGTCGAGCAGTTCGGGTTCGCGATGACGCCGTTATGCTCGAAGATTTTCTCCTCGTTTACTTCAGGGACGACGAGTGGTGCCGTCGGGTCCATCCGGAATGCGCTCGTATTGTCGATGCATACCGTACCGTGCTTGATCGCTTCCGGTACAAGGGCCTTGCTGACGTCACCGCCTGCACTGAACAGCGCGATTTGTACGCCTTCAAAGCTCTCCGGCTTCGCTTCTTCAACCGTCACTTCTTGCCCCTTGAACATAAGCTTGCTGCCTGCGCTTCTCGCGGACGACAACAGTTTCAGGGTCTTGATCGGGAAGTTGCGCTCTTCGAGCAATCTGAGGATTTGTTCGCCGACGGCGCCGGTCGCACCGACTACGGCTACGTTAAACGTTTCATTCGACATCTGGCTTGTCTCTCCTTTATATGGGGCAAAATCGCTAAACATCAAGGTTTGCATTGTGAATATCATAGTTTGTATCCAAATAAAATGCAAGACGTTCACGTTCGATGTCAGCGTTTCGAAAGCGAAAAAAGCCCGCGGCTTCTTTACTGGAAAGAGGCCGCGGCTTCCCGCAAAAAAGTTCTATTTGCCTGTATGACCGAAACCGCCGGTTCCTCGAACCGTCTCGGACAATTCTTCGACTTCAGTCAGCTGAGTCTCGGGAACTTGCTGGAATACCATCTGCGCAATCCGCTCGCCGCGAGCGATCGTGAACGGCTCCTGCCCCAGATTAATCAGCAGGACTTTGATCTCGCCGCGATAATCCGCATCGATCGTTCCCGGCGAATTCAGACAGGTAATGCCGTGCTTGAATGCCAGGCCGCTGCGCGGGCGAATTTGAGCTTCGAGTCCGCCCGGCATGGCAATCGCGATACCGGTAGGCACGAGCGCGCGCTGCATCGGCGCCAGTACCATCGGTTCCAGAACAGCGGCTTGCAGGTCGTAGCCCGCAGCAAGTTCCGTCATTTTACGCGGCAAAGCCAGATCTTCATGACCGGGAAATCGTTTAATTTGTACTAGATGGGACAAGTTCATCTCTCCTTAAAGCGTTAATCGCGCGATCGGAATTTCCGACCATCGCTACAGCGAACGGTTGGGCAAACAAATGATCGAGCGCAAGGCGAACGTCTTTTTCCGTAACGGCTTCGACCTTGGCGATCGTCTCATCGATACTCTCATGACGTCCGAGCATCAGTTCGTTTTTACCCAAACGGTTCATGCGGCTTCCGCTGCCTTCGAGTCCCATGATCAAGCTACCTTTGAGCTGCTGCTTGCCTTTGAAAATCTCGGATTCGCTCAGTCCGTTGCTCTGTACGTCCTGCAGAACTTCACGTGTTAATTGCAGGACATCCGCGGTTTGTTTCGGTGCGGTTCCCGCATAGATCGTGAAGTACCCGCTATCGATATGGGCGCTGTGGTACGAGTAAACGGAATACGCAAGACCCCGTTTTTCCCGAATCTCCTGGAACAGCTTCGAGCTCATGCCGCCGCCGATCGAGTTGTTAAGCAAAGCCATCGCGTATTGACGCGGATCGTCATAGCCGAATCCTTGAAAAGCCAGGCAAATATGATTTTGCTCGGTTTTCTTTTTCCGGTAGACAAGTCCGCCGTCGAAGGACGGAACCGTGATCGACTGCTCCTCGCCGCGACGCTGAAAAGATCCGAAATGCTGCTCGATCAGCTCCCGAATATTGTCTCCGAGATTACCTGCAATCGCTACGATTGTATTGTTTATCGTGTAGCGCTCATGCATGAACCCCATCAAATCATCCGAAGACATGGCTTCCAAATGTTCCTGCGTACCCAAGATCGGCATCGCCAGCGGATGACCTTCGTATGCGGCTTCCACGATCAAATCATGCACCAGATCGTCGGGGTCATCCAGATACATCGAGATTTCTTCGAAGATCACGTTCTTCTCCCGCGACAGTTCCTCCGGGTCGAACTTGGAATTAAAGAACATATCCGCCAATGTATCCATAGCGATCGGAAGATGCTCGTCCAATACTTTAGCGTAATAGCTCGTATATTCTTTTGACGTAAAGGCGTTGACGTTGCCTCCGATCGCATCGAACTGCTCCGCGATTTCTCTTGCATTGTAACGGTTCGTGCCCTTGAATAACATGTGCTCGATAAAGTGCGAGATGCCGTTATCGGCTTCCGTCTCGTTTCGAGATCCGTTTTTGACCCAGATACCGAACGACACCGAGCGCGAACCCGGGATATGCTCGGCTACCACTCGCAGCCCGTTGCTCAACGTATATTTTTCCAAAGCGTTATTCCCTCCCGTACACTCGACCAATAGGTATCGGCTCAAATAAACGTGCAAACTCTATCCTAGCAAATTTTCGCGTTGTACTCAACACAGTTTGGACATCGGTATTTCCGTCAGTCGAAGTCATGTCCGCAAGGCGAAGTATGCATAAAAAAAGAGCCAGAACATCATTCTGTCTCTTTTTTCGTTCATTTATGAAAGATGGTCGATTTAGGATTTAGCAGGAGCATTGTTGCTCAGCAGAATCTTATGCGACAGGTTAACGCGTCCTTGCGCATCGATCTCCGTAACTTTAACTTGAAGCTTGTCGCCAACGGCTACAACATCTTCGACTTTAGCTACGCGTTCCGCAGCAAGCTGCGAAATATGCACGAGGCCGTCTTTGCCCGGGATCAGTTCGACGAATGCGCCGAATTTTTCGATCCGACGAACGGTACCTTCATACACTTCGCCGACCACGACTTCGCGCACGATGTTTTGAATGATCTCGGAAGCTTTGTTGATCATGTCTTCGTCGTTGGAAGCGATGAACACGCGGCCGTCCTGCTCGATATCGATCTTGACGCCGGTCTCTTCGATGATTTTGTTGATAATCTTGCCGCCCGCCCCGATCACGTCGCGGATCTTGTCCGGCTTGATGTTGATGATCGTGATCTTCGGCGCGTATTTCGACATTTTTTCTCTAGGCGTCTGAATGGCTTGAAGCATTTGCTCCAGGATATGCATACGGCCTTCGCGGGCTTGCGTCAAAGCTTCGGCCAGGATCTCGCGGCTGATGCCGTCGATCTTGATGTCCATTTGGATCGCGGTCACGCCTGCTTTCGTACCCGCAACCTTGAAGTCCATATCGCCGAGGTGATCTTCCATGCCTTGGATATCGGACAGGATCGAGACGTGGTCGCCGTCCTTGATCAGACCCATGGCCACGCCGGCAACAGGAGCTTTAAGCGGTACTCCCGCGTCCATCATCGCCAGAGTACTGGCACAAATGCTGGCTTGCGACGTGGAACCGTTCGATTCCAACACTTCGGAAACGAGGCGGATCGTGTACGGGAATTCGGTTTCCGAAGGAATGACCTTCATCAACGCGCGCTCGCCGAGCGCTCCGTGTCCGATTTCGCGGCGACCCGGCGCTCTGAGCGGACGAGCTTCGCCGACGCTGAACGGAGGGAAGTTGTAATGGTGCATGAAGCGTTTGGTATCTTCCGGAGAAACGCCGTCGAGCGTTTGCGAATCGCCCAACACGCCCAGCGTACAGATGCTCAGCGCCTGCGTTTGTCCGCGCGTGAACAGGCCCGAACCGTGAACGCGCGGCAGCAGCGCCACGTCGGAGCTGATCGGACGAATTTCGGCCAAGCCGCGTCCGTCCGGACGAACTTTGTCATGCGTAATCAGGCGGCGAACTTCTTCTTTGACGATATCGTGCAGAATTTCTTTAACGTCGTCCAGTTTGTCCGGCGTTTCCAGATACAAATCGGAGAAATGAGTAATGGCTTCTTCGCTTACGGCGTCGATCGCATCTTGGCGCGCATGCTTTTCGGCAATGCGTACCGCTTCGACGAGACGCGATGCGGCAAACGCGCGTACCGCCTCGTTGACTTCCGCGTCCACCGCATGCAGCTTCACGGCCATCTTCGGCTTGCCTGCTTTTTCGACGAGCTGCTCGATGCTGGCGACGATTTCTTTAACCGCGTCGTGGCCGAACATGATCGCTTCCAGCATCACTTCTTCCGGAACTTCGTTGCCTTCCGCTTCAACCATCATGATCGCGTCTTTCGTGCCTGCGACAACGAGATACAGATCGCTTGCTTCTTGCTGGGATTGTGTCGGGTTCACGACAAATTGACCGTCTACGCGCCCGACGGCCACGCCGCCGATCGGTCCGTCAAACGGAACATCGGAGATGCTGAGCGCCGCGGAAGTCCCGATCATGGCCGCGATTTGCGGTTCGTTGTCGTGATCCACGCTCATGACGATATTTTGAATTTGCACGTCGTTACGGAAACCTTCCGGGAACAACGGGCGAATCGGACGGTCAGTCAAACGGCTTGCCAAAATCGCTTTTTCGCTTGGACGTCCTTCACGCTTGATAAATCCGCCTGGAATTTTACCTACCGCGTACATTCTTTCTTCATAGTTCACGGTCAACGGGAAAAAGTCGAGGTCTTTAGGCTGGTTGGAGGCAGTCACGGTACAGAGTACGACTGTTTCGCCGTAGTGAACCATTACCGCTGCGTTTGCTTGCTTGGCCAAACGGCCCGTTTTCAGCGTAAGGGTACGTCCCCCAAGCTGCATTTCTACTTGCTGTTCCATGAAACTCCTCCTCGGATCGTCTTCGCTCATTCATTAAGTATAAAAAACAACCTGGCTGCTGCCGTCGGCTCCAAAAAAGACCATACGGTTCACAACCAGGCTGCTTGTGCAAAACTTTTTAATTTTAGCGACGCAGGCCGAGTTTTTCGATCAGTGCGCTATAACGTCTAACATCATTGTTTTTCAGGTAAGCCAACAGTCTGCGACGTTGTCCGACCATTTTCAGAAGACCGCGACGCGAGTGGTGATCTTTCTTGTGCGTACGCAGGTGATCCGTCAGGTTAACGATGTTCTCCGTCAGGATAGCGACTTGAACTTCAGGAGATCCTGTATCGGATTCGTGAGTTCTGTGCTCTTCGATCAGTTGGTTCTTACGTTCTTGTGTCAATGCCATCCAATTCACCTCCTAATAATGTGGAAAATCTTATCCCCAAAAGCCTCGTATCGGCCGGTGAAAGCCAGAAACCAAGCCATGGTTAAGTTACTCACGTAAATGCAAGCAACGTAAATCAGTATAACAAACGTTTACTGAAAAGTAAACAGTAAAACGCTCGTTTACTGACAAAGTAAACATTTAGCCGTTGAGGATATTTCGCGCTTCATCGGCATCTTTGGCAATTTGCGCCACAAGCTCGTCAATTCCCGAAAACTTTCGTTCAGGACGGATATACTGCACCAGGTCAATCCAAACGTCTTCACCGTAAATACTACGATCAAAGTCGAACAGATGGGTCTCAAACGTAGGCTTGATGCTGCCGTCCGTGAACGTCGGCTTGACACCCACGTTCATGACGCCTCCGTAGACTTCCCCGTCAAGGCCGAAACGCACCGCGTACACGCCTTTCGCAGGGGTTACATAGTGTCCTGAAGGATCGACGTTGGCTGTAGGGAAGCCAATCGTACGACCGCGTTTATCTCCGCCTACAACAGTGCCGCGCACCCGATAAGGACGCCCCAGCAAACGATGGGCTTTCTTCGCATCACCGAGCTTCAGCGCAGCGCGAATCCCGGAACTACCGACTTTCTCTTCCTCCAGTAAAAACGGAGCAACAGTCTTGACGTCGATCTTCCCGCCACTAAGTGAATGGATGGCTTCCGCGGTACCTTCCCCCATAAACCCGAACCGGAAATCGAAACCCACGACTGCCGTTGCCACTTGGAGCGGAAGCAGCACTTTGGTCACGAAATCGGACGGGGGAACTTTTGAAAATTCCGGCGTAAATTCGCCTACATACATATAATCCACGCCAAGCTCTTCCAGAATGCTTTCCTTGTCGCGCAGAGGCGTCAGGTAGCCTTCATAATCGCCCTTGCCCATCACTTCTTTCGGATGGGGGTGGAACGTCAGTACCGCGACCGGCAATTGTAGGCTGCGTCCCAATTCCAGTGCACGTTGAATGACGCTCACATGCCCTAGATGAAGACCGTCGAATTGTCCGATTGCCAGGATCTGCCGCTGAACGGGGATGGTTTCTCCGACCCCGATTAAAGGATAAGTTAGCGTTATCGTCTTCACTTTTCGATCACCTGCATTTTCCGTCGCTTGGTCGTTCGGTCATTGTTATTCTTTGCCCAGTGCCGGGCACTTAAGGCAGGAAAACTTTAACCGGAACGACTTTGCCGACTTCTTCGTCCCATCTGTAAATCCCGATAAAGCGGTCATCCGGCGTGTAGAGTCTGAACTCTTTTTGCAACCCTTCCGCAGAAGGCAGTACAGCCCAAGACGACAGCTTTTGTCCGCGCAGCGCGTTCTCCAGCCTACGTTCGTCCACCTTATGCTCAGGCATATGAACAGCGGCCTTGTCTGCCCGAACAAGCGTATCTGCAAGCGTGCCCTCTTCCACACGCTGCGCAATCTCTTCAAAGGTCAAACAACCATCAAGACCGATGCCTGCGGACAAGGTGCGTTCCAGCTTCGCCATTGTCGACGGAACACCCAGTTTGGCTCCCAAATCGACGCAAAGCGTCCGAATATAAGTTCCTTTTGAACATAATACGCGCAAAGAAACCTCCGGCTGATCGCCTTCTTCAAACCCTGTGACTTCGAGTTCGTGGATCACCACTTCACGCGCTTTGCGCTCCACGGTCTTGCCTTCCCGAGCCAGCTCGTAAAGTCGCTTGCCGTCCACTTTGATTGCCGAATACATAGGCGGAGTCTGCATGATCGGACCGATAAAGTCGGCCAAAGCCTCTCTCACCTGCGCTTCGGTAATTCCCGTTTCGGGCATTTCCTCAATGATAGTCCCTGTCAGGTCTTCCGTGTCCGTCGCGATTCCGAATTTCAGTACCGCACGGTATTCCTTCGGCATTTCCTGCAAATATTCGACCATCCGGGTAGCGCGCCCCAAGCAAAGCGGCAGCACCCCCGTCACGGACGGATCAAGCGTGCCCGTATGGCCGATTCGTTTCATTTGAAGCAACCGCCGACATTTCGCCACGACATCGTGAGACGTCATGCCTGCGGGCTTGTGTACCGGCAGTACGCCGTCAAAATCATTCATAGCGATTGTTTGATCCTCTCGATCACGAGTGCGGTCACTTGCTCAAGCGTGCCTTCCAGTCGGCAACCGGCTGCGCGCACATGCCCGCCTCCGCCGAATTCGGCAGCAATTGCCGCCACATCCACTTTGCCTGCGGAGCGCATACTGGCTTTGACTGCATTCTCGTTAATAACTTTAAACAGCACGCCGACTTCGACGCCCTGAATATTGCGCGGATAATTCACGATGCCTTCCAGATCCTCGTTGGATGCGCCTGCTTGAACCATGTGTTCCGGCGTCACATGCACCCATGCGACCTTGCCGTTTTCCGACATTTGCAGCGTAGCCAGAGACAAGGTCAACACATCGAATTGCGGCTTGGTCAACTGTTCCAGCAGCGAATCGGCGAGATCCGGACCGTTGACGCCAAGCTCCAGCAAATGCGAAGCGATTTGCATCACTTTCGGCGACGTGCTGGAGTATCGAAAACCTCCAGTATCGGTCAATATCCCGGTATACAGCATTTCGGCAACATTTCGATCCCAGCCCAAGTCGAACAGCTTAACCAGATCGTACAAGATTTCAGCTGTCGCTGCCGCATCCGCTTTGATCAAAGTCTGCGTGCCGTATTCGTCGTTGGTCGGATGATGGTCGATATTGAGCATATTCGCTCCTTCTTCCATCCACTCCGATACCAGACCCACCCGCTTAAAGTCCGCGCAATCGACACAAATGACATTGCCGTAAGTGCGTGTGCGTTCCGTCAGGCTCATGTCCAGAATCTGATCGGATCCTTCCATGTAGGTCATCCGTTGCGGAATCGGCCCTTCATTAATCATCGTGAAGGTTTTCCCCAAACGCGAGAGAAGCCAGCCCACCGCAAGGGTGGAACTGACTGCATCTCCGTCGGGCTGTACGTGCGCCACGACCAGGAAGTCATCGTGCTGTTCGATAAATTGCCGCGCACCGATCAAATCCTGCTCATACGTCCGCATCGCCGTCTCCTTTATTCTCTTGTTTGGCTTTCTCCGGCTCATCTTCCGACTTGATCTGTCCCAGCAGGCTTTCGATCTTGCTGCCGTAGGCGATCGATTCGTCGAGATGGAAGAACAGTGCCGGCGTATGCCGCAAGCGAATTCGTTTGCCGATTTCGGTACGAAGGAAACCCGTCGCTTTTTTGATGCCTGCCAGCGACTGCTGCTTCTGATCTTCGTCACCGAAAATGCTCAGATACACGTTCGCTTCGGACAGGTCGCCCGTCACCTCGACATCGGTGACGGTAACGAATCCGATACGCGGATCTTTCAATTCGCTTTGAATCATCTGGCTGAGTTCTTTTTTGATTTCTTCCCCAACCCGGCCTACTCTAATTTTTGCCATGTTTTTTCACCCCGCTTTTAGCGCTCGACAGCTTCCATCACGAAGGCTTCAATAATGTCGCCTTCTTGAATGTCGTTATAATCAAGCGTAATTCCGCATTCGTAGCCTTGGGATACTTCTTTGGCGTCGTCTTTATAACGCTTCAGCGAGTCGATCTTGCCTTCGTAGACGACGATGCCGCCACGGATCAAGCGAGCTTCCGCATTACGCGCAATCTTGCCTTGAATAACCATGGAGCCCGCGATTACGCCGACCTTGGTAACTTTGAACGTGCTGCGAACTTCGGCTTGACCGATGACCGTTTCTTTGAAGATCGGATCGAGCATGCCTTTCATCGCTTGTTCGATTTCCTCGATCACGCTGTAAATTACGCGATGCAGACGGATATCGACTTTTTCTTGCTCGGCAGTCAACGCGGCCTGGTTGTCCGGACGAACGTTGAAACCGATCACGATCGCATTCGAAGCCGCTGCCAGAATGATATCCGACTCGTTGATCGCGCCGGCGCCGCTGTGAATGATCTTGACGCGAACGCCTTCGACTTCGATCTTCGCGAGCGAGCCTTTGAGGGCTTCGACCGAACCTTGAACGTCGCCTTTGATGATAACGTTAAGGTCTTTGATTTCGCCGTCTTTGATATGCTTGAACAGATCATCAAGGGTAACGCGAGTGTTCGCCCCCATATCCGATTCGCGTTGCGTAATCGAACGCTTATCGGCGATGCTGCGAGCTTTACGCTCATCTTCAAACACCATGAACGGATCGCCGGCTTGCGGAACTTCCGTCAGACCGGTAATTTCGACCGGAGTCGACGGACCCGCTTCCTTCAATCGACGGCCTTTGTCGTTAACCATCGCACGCACGCGTCCGAAACAGTTACCCGCTACGAAAGCATCGCCCACTTTGAGCGTACCGTGCTGAACGAGGATACGGGCAACAGGGCCGCGACCTTTATCCAACTCGGCTTCGATGACCGTGCCCCGGGCGCGCTTGTCCGGATTTGCACGGTAGTCATTCACTTCGGCTACCAGCAGAATCATTTCAAGCAGGCCTTCAAGACCCATTCTTTGCTTCGCGGATACGTTAACGAAGATCGTATCGCCGCCCCACTCTTCCGGTACAAGACCGTACTCGGTGAGTTCTTGTTTAACGCGGTCCGGATCCGCACCCGGCTTGTCGATTTTGTTTACCGCTACGATGATCGGCAGATTTGCCGCTTTTGCATGGTTAACAGCTTCAACGGTTTGCGGCATAACGCCGTCATCGGCTGCAACCACGATAATCGTAATATCCGTTACCTGTGCACCGCGGGCACGCATTGCCGTGAAGGCTTCGTGACCCGGAGTATCCAGGAAACTGATTTTTTTGTTGTTGATTTCGACTTGATAAGCACCGATATGCTGCGTGATGCCGCCGGCTTCGCCGCCTGTTACATTCGTGGAACGAATCGCATCAAGCAATGTTGTTTTACCATGGTCGACGTGACCCATGATGGTAACGACCGGAGGACGTTCTTTCAAATCAGCTTCTTCGTCGGTTTCTTCCAATGTTTCGAAGCGATCGTCTTCAACCGGAATCTTGATTTCGACTTCAACGCCGAAATCGCCTGCAAGCAGTTGGATCGTTTCCAGATCCAGCTCTTGGTTGATTGTCGCCATAACGCCGAGCATAATGAGTTTCTTGATGACTTCCGAAGCATCCTTATGCAGAAGCTTCGCCGTTTCGGCAACAGTCATCGTACCGCGTACGATAATTTTCTTTGGCGTATTGTCGATCTTCTCTCTTGGTGGTTGGTTGTTGCGGTTGTTCCCGCCGCGTCCGCCTTTACCGCCGCGTCCGCCTTGACCGCCGCGGAATCCGCCTCTGCTATCGTCGGAACGACGTTGGCCGCCCGGACGTCCGCCCTGTCCGCCTGTGCGATTGCCGCCTTGGCCACCTTGTCCGCCTGTACGGTTACCGCCCTGTCCGCCTTGACCGCCGCTACGGTTACCGCCGTAACTGCTGTTCGAGGAAGAAGGACCGCGGCTTTGCGAAGAAGAAGCTCCGCCGCCACTGCGGTTTTGCGAACCCGTGCTTGTGCTGCCCGGACGCGCACCTTGACCGCCTTGGCCGCCGCTGCTCGGACGTGCGCCTTGACCGCTGGATTGAGGACGGCTTGCGCCGCCGCTTTGCGGACGACTTTGACCGCCGCCTACGGAAGAAGAACTGCGGTTGCCCTGAGGACGGTTACCGCCTTGACTTTGCGACTGACTGCTATTTGGGGTTTGGGGTTTATTATTCATACCTACCTGCTTTTCTTGTGAATTTTTTATTTGAATATCACCGTTCGATTGCGGTTTGCTGCTTGGAGATGCCGGCTTGGAGGCATTCGACTTGATTTTCCGAAAAAATTGTTCCACTTTGCCGATTGCCTCAGGTTCCATCACGCTCATGTGATTATTCACCGGCATTTCGAGTTTCTTCAAAATGGTAATGATTTCTTTACTGCTCATGTCGAGCGATTTGGCGTATTCATAGACCCGAACTTTGCTTTCTGGTTTACTCAATATACTCCACCTCCGACGTTGTCCCCAGTTTCCTGCGGATCATGTCGGCAAATCCCTGTTCGGTCAACGCGAGCACAAGGCGTTCTGGCTTGCCGATACTGGCGCCTAGCCGCTCTCGGTCAAAACCGACGAGCAGGGGAATGCCGTATGAAGCGCATTTGTCGCGAAACTTTTTCTGGGTATTGGACGAGGCGTCGCCGGCCAAGACGACCAACTTGGCTTCGCGCGACCGGATGGCTTTGATCACCATTTCGTCTCCGGTAACCATCTTTCCGGCGCGCATGGCCAGCCCCAGTCCCGAAAGCTCATTATTCATCGTCTGTCTCTCTCTCCTGTAATTCACGGAATTGGTGTTCGACCCGAATAAAATCCCGGGCAAGTTGTTCGTAGATTTCGGCCGGCACCGGCTGCTTGAGCGCGCGATCCAGCGACTTATTCTTCTGGGCAAGCCTGAAGCAGTCCGCATCTGCGCGCAGATAAGCGCCTCTGCCGGATTTTTTGCCTGTAAGATCGATCTCAATTTGGCCTTCCGGCGTACGGACGACCCGGATCAATTCCTTTTTAGGCAGCATTTCCTGGCTGGCTACGCATTTGCGCAGCGGCACCTTTTTGGTTTTCATGGTTGGAACCCCCGCTTTCGCCTATAACGTTAAAGAGTCTAGTCGATAGACACGGAGTCTTGCGGCATTTCGCCGTCGTACGTGCGCTCTCTGCCGAATTCTTCTTCAGCCTGCGTTTCGCTCTTGATGTCGATCTTCCAACCGGTCAGCTTCGCCGCAAGGCGTGCATTTTGGCCTTTGATCCCGATCGCAAGCGACAACTGATAGTCCGGTACGATGACGCGGGCCATTTTTTCGGCTTCGAATACTTCGACCTCGATCACTTTGGAAGGACTCAGCGCATTGGCCACATACTCTTCCACGCTCTCGGAATAGTTCACGATGTCGATTTTCTCCCCGCGTAGTTCATTGACGATTGTTTGTACGCGCACGCCTTTCGGACCTACGCAAGAACCGACCGGATCGACTTCCGCATTACGGGAATAAACAGCGATTTTCGAACGGAAACCGGCTTCGCGCGCAACCGATTTGATTTCGACGACTCCGTCGAAAATCTCGGGCACTTCAAGTTCGAACAGGCGCTTCAACAGTCCGGGATGTGTCCGGGACAAGATGATTTGCGGCCCCTTCGTGGTATTTTCCACCTTTGTGATATAACCTTTGATCCGCTCGTTATGCGCGAATTTTTCGCCGGGCATAAGCTCGGTAAGCGGCAGAGCCGCTTCGATCTTGCCCAGATCGACATACAGGTTACGGGCATCCATGCGCTGCACGGTTCCCGTTACGATGTCTTCCGTTTTGTCAACGAACGCATTGTAGATCAGGCCGCGTTCTGCTTCACGGATGCGCTGCGTTACGACTTGTTTTGCCGTTTGCGCCGCGATACGCCCGAAATCGCGAGGCGTTACTTCCAACTCGGCGATATCGTCAATTTGCAGATGCGGATTGATTTCCCGCGCATTTTCGAGCGAAATTTCGGTTCTGTCATCCAGAACTTCCTCGGCTACCAACTTGCGCGCGTAAACTTTAATTACCCCGGTATTGCGATTCATATCCACGCGTACGTTTTGAGCCGTGTTGAAATTGCGCTTGTAACTGGAGATCAGCGCTGCTTCGATCGCTTCGAAAAGAATTTCTTTGCTAATCCCCCGATCACGCTCCAGCTCGTTTAATGCTTCAATGAAATCCGTACTCATTTGCCCAACGCTCCCCCTTTCAGGACTATCTATATTAGAAAATAATGGCCAGTCTGGCGCTGGCGACCTTGTCGTAAGGCACAGCTGCCTGTTTCTTCCCGAACGCGATTACAAGTTCTCCGTTTTCAAACGAAAGCAGTTTGCCTTCGAATTCCTTCGACCCGTTAATCGGTTCGTAAGTCGTAACGAAAACATCTTTTCCGACTGCCTTCAGCACGTCTTCCGCCTTCTTCAGCGGACGTTCGGCTCCCGGCGACGACACTTCCAGGAAGTACGCCTCTTCAATCGGATCGTTTTCGTCCAGTTTCTGGCTCATGTACTCACTGATCTGCCCGCAGTCATCAATATCGATGCCGCCTTCCTTGTCCACGTAAACACGCAAGAAATAGCTGCCGCCTTCCTTCACGTACTCTACATCGACCAGTTCAAATCCCTGTTCAGTCAGGTACGGTTCGATCATCTCTTCTACGGTTGTTTTAATCTTCGGTGTGCTCAAGCATTCACCCTCCAAGCGTTGTCAAGTTCCGTCCGCAAGGGCGGCGCAGAAGATATCAGCCCAAAAGTAAAGAGTGGGTTGCCCCACTCTCTACACAAAGATCTATCTTCCGCTGTGTCTAACTCCAAAATCCTACTTCTATTATACCATAAGCCCGTAATGGTGACAAGTATGAGGGCTTTACAAAGGCCGCCATTACGCCCTTCTTTAAAATAAGGAGAGCTGATTGCTTTCAGGCAAACCGCGGAAGCAGCCCAACTGCCCGAGCAATTCGATAATGGTTTTCGAAGCTTTCGACTTTTGTTGGAAATCCTCGATCGAGAGGAATTCGCCATGGTCGCGCGCGGCAGCTACGCCTTTTGCCGCATTGTCGCCAAGGCCCGCAAGCGCCGCGAACGGGAAGATCAGGCTGCTTCCGTCGACGATGAACTTCTGCGCGTCGGAACGGTACAGGTCGATCGTTTTGAACGTGAAACCGCGAGCCGTCATTTCAAGCGCCATCTCCAGGATCGGCAGCATCGCTTTTTCTTTCGGCTGAGCTTGAAAGCCCTTCTGCTCAATCTCGACGATCTTGCGACCGATCGCTTCGTATCCCTGACAGAACAATTCGATTTCAAAATCAGCCGCGCGAACCGAGAAATACGTCGCGTAATATTCGATCGGATGATACAGCTTGAAGTAAGCCGTACGCACGGCCGAAATGACATAGGCCGCAGCATGGGCTTTCGGGAACATGTACTGGATCTTCAGGCAAGAATCGATATACCAGTTCGGCACTTTGCAGCGCTTCATCTCGTCAATCCATTCTTGCGACAGACCTTTACCTTTACGTACGCTTTCCGTAATTTTAAAGGCCAGTCCGGCATCCATTCCCGCTTTGTAGATCAGGAACAACATGATATCGTCCCGACAGCCGATTACCGTTTTGATATTGCACGTACCGTTTTTGATCAGCTGATCCGCATTGCCCAGCCAAACGCCGGTTCCGTGCGACAGACCGGAAATTTGCAGCAAATCGGCAAAGCTCGAAGGTTTGGCTTCGATCAACATCTGCCGTACGAATTTGGTTCCCATCTCCGGCACGCCGTAGGTGGCAACGGGAGTGCGGATTTGCTCCGGCGTGACGCCGAGCGAATCCGTCGAGTTGAACATGCTCATAACCTTTGGGTCGTTCATCGGAATGGTGGTCGGATCGACGCCGGTCAAGTCTTGAAGCATTCGCATCATGGTCGGATCGTCGTGTCCCAGAATATCGAGTTTGAGCAGGTTTTCGTCGAACGCGTGATAATCGAAATGGGTCGTTTTCCATTCCGCGTTCACGTCGTCGGCCGGGTACTGGACAGGCGTAATGTCTTCGATCTCCATATAGTCCGGCAGCACGACGATACCGCCCGGGTGCTGTCCGGTACTGCGCTTGACGCCCGTGCAACCTGATGCCAAACGATTCAATTCGGCCGAACGCCAACGCTTTTGGTGATGCTCTTCGTACTTTTTCGCAAAACCGAATGCGGTCTTTTCGGCGACTGTACCGATCGTGCCCGCACGGAACACATTGTCCGGTCCGAACATGACTTTGGTGAAGTTATGCGCCTGAGGCTGGTATTCGCCCGAAAAGTTCAAGTCGATATCGGGAACTTTGTCGCCTTTGAAGCCCAGGAACGTCTCGAACGGAATATCGTGTCCTTCGCCGAGCATCGTCGAATCGCAGTTGGGGCATTGTTTGTTCGGCAGGTCGAATCCGCTTCGCACGCTGCCGTCCAGGAACCATTCGCTATGTTTGCATTCCGCGTTGCGGCATATATAATGCGGCGGCAGCGGATTGACTTCCGATATCCCCAAGAACATGGCGACGACGGACGAGCCGACCGAACCCCGCGAACCGACCAGATAACCGTCGCTGTTCGATTTTTTAACCAAACGTTCGGAAATCAGATAGTTGGCCGAGAAACCGAACTTGATGATCGGGCCCAGCTCTTTTTCCAGTCGTGCAATGATGACTTCCGGAAGTTCTTCGCCGTACATTTCCTTCGCCGTGTTGTAGCAAGTATCCCGGATTTCCTGATCGGCCCCTTCGATGACCGGCGTGTACAGTTCCGACGGGAACAGCTTGATTTCCTCGAAACGGTCCGCAAGCTCCGACGTGTTGGTCACAACCACTTCTCTTGCCTTTTCCTCGCCCAAAAATTTGAACTCTTCCAACATCTCTTCGGTCGTGCGGAAATGAGCGTCCGGTTTATTTTGGTCTTTGAGCGGGCTGAAGCCCGTGATGCCGTGGATCGTGATATCCCGGTACATTTTGTCCCGCGGATCCAGGTAATGCACATTGCCCGTGGCGACGACCGGCTTGTTCAGCTTATTGCCGATTTTGCACACTTTTTCGACCGCGATTTTGAGTTCTTCCGCGCTGCCGACCAGGCCTTTGTCCACCAAGTGCATGTACATGGTCAGCGGCTGGATTTCCAAAATATCGTAAAAGCCTGCCACGTCTTCCGCTTCTTCGACCGTTTTGTTCAGCACGGCTTCGAAGAATTCGCCTTTTTCGCAGCCTGACAAAATCAACAGGCCTTCGCGCATGTTTTCGAGCTTCGACTTCGGAATGCAAGGCACCCGTTTGAAATGCTCGGTATGCGACATGGAGATGAGTTTGTACAAATTCTTTTTGCCGACTTCGTTCAGCGCATAAATGCCGCAGTGGAACGGACGGGCGTTGGACAAGTCTTTGCCGACGAAATCGTTCAAGCGGCTCAGGTTGTTGAGATTGCGTTCTTTGACCGCGTCTTCGATCAGTCCCGTCAAAATGCCCGCCAGCGCGATCGTATCGTCGATGGCGCGGTGATGGCTTTCAAGCGCGACTTTATATCGATTAGCCAATGTGTTCAACCGGTGGTTTTTCATCGTCGGATGCAGCAAGCGTGCCATTTCCAACGTGTCCAGCACCGGATTTTCCATCAGCGGCAGATCGAAGTTTTTGAGCGTCGCCTGGATAAAACCGATATCGAACCGCGCGTTGTGCGCGACCAGGATCGCGTCTCCCGCAAATTCCACGAATTCGCGAATAACGCTGTCGATCTCCGGAGCGCCGCGTACCATATCGTCGGTGATATTGGTCAGCTGCTGGATATGGTAAGGAATCCGTTCATGCGGATCGACGAATGTCGAGTAACGTCCCGTTTCCTGGCCGTCCCGCATTTTGACCGCCGCGATTTCGATGATCTTGTTCTGCGTGATCGACAAGCCGGTGGTCTCGATATCGAATACGACGTATTCCGCCGACTTCAATTCGCCGTCCCGCGGATTGAGCACGACCGCGACGGAATCGTTGACCACGTTCGCTTCGACGCCGTACATCATTTTGATCCCGTTCTTTTTGGCCGCTTTCGCCGCGTCCGGGTAACATTGCACGCCGCCGTGGTCGGTGACCGCAATCGCTTTGTGTCCCCATTTCGCGGCACGCTTCACGTATTCGTCGATCGAACATACCGCGTCCATCGTGCTCATTTTGGTATGCAGATGGAATTCGACGCGTTTTTCTTCGGCATTGTCCATGCGAATCGGAGGCGCCTTGATTTCCATCAGATCGGAAGGGATCATGACCAGCTCTGGAATCTGCATAAAACGGTCCATTTCGACGCGTCCGCGGGCTTTGACCCATTTCCCGTTTGCCAGCAAACTCATTACTTTCAGATCGTCTTTATTTTTCGCGAACATCTTCATTTGCAGCGAGTCGCTGTAGTCGGTCAGGAAATACGTGAACAACGTGCTTCCGTTACGAAGTTCTTTGCTTTCCAGACCGAAGATCAACCCTTGAATCGTGACTTTCTTTTCTTCGTCTTGCAGCGTCTGGAGCGAAATCGCTTCGTCGCGGATATCGTAACCGATCTGGAGTTTGACCACTTCGCCGTCTTCGTTTTCTTCGCCCGCGCTGATCTCGGCATCGATCTCCGCCATCATTTTCTCGATCGCCGCCTGCTCGTCGCGCCGCCGCATCTCGTCGAATTGCGCTTTGGCCGCCTGGGCTGCCGCTTCTCCCGTATCGACGTTCAATTTCACCTGAAGCTGAAGACCGAAGTATTTTTCGTAAAAATCGGTTAACGCTTTATCGATGTTGCGTTTGCGTCCAAGCTCCAGCGACATCGGATCGGTAAACGAGACCGTCGTCACATTTCCCTCTGTCACGGCCTGCGCTCTCGCCATCCAACCGTTGACCGAAGGAATCTCGCGCTGCGCCCATTCGATAAACAGCTTCCAATACTCGTCTACGATCTCGCTTTGCCGATTTCCCCCCGTATATTGAAACAAAAAGCGAATCTTCGCGATATGCTTGAGCCGCTCTTGAATCTGCAAACAAAAAGTGCGATAAATCTGTGCGGGTACCAACGTATCTTTGACCAGCACGATTTTCCAATCCCGATTCGACCGACTGATTTCTACCCGATCGATATATCCATCATTAAAATAAGGGTCCGCCGCGCTAGCGGGCATCTCGGCCTGCTTCATCAGCAGTTCGAGGCGCTGCCTGCGCTCCGCCGTCTCACTCATCGTCTGTCCCCCTTTGTTTCGTAAAAAGCGAAGAGCTTCCGCGGCGGGCCTCTTTCTTCGCCTCGCCGCCGGAAGCTTCATTTCCGGTTTTGCTCTCTGGTTAAAAGATTAATACGCCTTCGCAAACACAACGGTGTGCTTGGCTGCTTCTCCGCAAGCGACGCAAGTACTCTTATGTTCTTGCGGATCGAACGGGATGTTACGACTCGTCGCGCCCGTTTCGGCACGTACCGTCTCTTCGCAAGCTTCGCTTCCGCACCATCCGGCCAAGAAGAATCCGCGCTTCTCTTCCATTTGAGCGCGCATTTCGTCCAGATTGTCCACGGAGTGGAAGTGGCTGGCACGGAATTCGAGCGCACGCTCGTACATGCCTTTTTGCACGTCGTCGAGCAGCTGCTTCACCTCGTTCACCACGTTATCGAGCTGAACGGTCAGCTTGTCGCCGCCCAAGCGCGAAGCCAGCAGGCAGACGCCGTTTTCGATATCGCGCGGTCCGATTTCGATCCGTACCGGAACGCCGCGCATTTCGTATTCGTTGAACTTCCAGCCCGGACGCACGTCCGCGCGGTCGTCCATATTCACGCGAATGCCTGCTGCTTTGAGTTCGGCATACAGGGCATCCGCGCGCTCGATGACCATATCGCGCATCTTCGGAGGTCCGATCGGAATCAGAATGACTTGAGTCGGCGCAACTTTCGGAGGAATAACCAGACCGCGGTCGTCGCCGTGCGCCATGATCATCGAACCGATCAGACGCGTGCTCGTTCCCCACGACGTGGTGTGCGTGAACTCCAGCTCGTTGTCGCGGTTGAGGTATTGAATCTCGAACGCTTTGGCAAAGTTGGTGCCCATATAGTGGGAGGTACCTGCTTGAACCGCTTTGCCGTCTTTCATCATCGCTTCGATCGAATAGGTGTCGACCGCGCCCGCGAATTTTTCGGATGGCGTTTTTTGCCCCATTACGACCGGCATGGCGAGGAAGTCTTCGACGAAATCGCGATACAGCTCAAGCATGCGCATCGTTTCTTCGCGCGCGTCCTTCTCGTCCTCGTGCGCCGTATGGCCTTCCTGCCACAGGAATTCGCTTGTGCGCAGGAACGGCATGGTGCGTTTTTCCCAACGCATCACGTTCGCCCATTGGTTAATGAGAACAGGCAGGTCGCGGTACGATTTGATCCATTTGGAATACATGTGACCGAACATCGTTTCCGAAGTCGGACGAACGGCAAGGCGCTCTTCCAAAATGTCGCCGCCCGCTTCGGTTACGAAAGGCAACTCCGGGTTGAAACCTTCGATATGCTCTTTTTCTTTTTGGAAAAAGCTTTCCGGAATCAGCATGGGGAAGTACGCGTTGCGGTGACCCGTTTCTTTGAAACGGCGGTCCATTTCTTGCTGAATATTTTCCCAGATCGCATAACCTTCGGGACGGAATACGATACAACCGCGCACGGGTGCATAATCCATCAATTCCGCTTTTTTAATCACATCGATATACCAGCGCGAAAAGTCTTCGCTCTGCGGGGTAATCTCCGTAACGAACTGCTTATCCTGTTTATCGCTTGCCATGTATGTCCCTCCGTTTATCGAACAAGCCGCTTTGCCGCCGGATGACGACAAAGTCGGTTTTTTAGCTTTTGATGCCTAGCCTTTGATGATGCGTAAAATATCGTTGTACGTCACGGCGATCATGAGCAGGAAGATCAGCGCGAAGCCGATAAAGTGCACCATGCCTTCCTTGTTCGGATCAATCGGCCGTCTACGCACCGCTTCGATGCCCAGGAAGATCAAGCGGCTTCCGTCCAACATCGGAATCGGCAGCAGATTGAAAATCCCCAAGTTGATGCTGACAAGCGCTGTCCACAGGATCATCTGATCGATGCCTTGACTTGCGATTTCTCCGGTCGCTTGCAACGTGCCTACAGGACCTGCCAACTGATTGATATCGAAGCGTTCGAAAACGAGTTTGCGTAACGCGTCCAAAATGGCGGTACTGCCGTTCGCGAACGATTTCCCGGCAAATTCGAACGTTTCCGTAAAGGAAGCGCTCCGTTTGATTTTGCTTAGTTGGATACCGACTTGCAGCACTTGGCTGCCGTCCTGCGCATCAACCAGCTTCGGCGTCACCGGAACCTGAACGGTCTCGCTTCCGCGCTGCACGCTCATTTCGACTTCGCTGCCGCCCGACGCGTTTACCAATTCCGTAACTTTGGCCAAGTCGCCGTTCACGGCTTGTCCGTCGATCGACTGGATGATATCGCCTTTGACCAGATCCGACGAATCGGCAGGCGTTCCGGCCACGATATCGGCAACTTCGACACCTGTCGCCTTTTCGTCCGGCACGCCCGAAACCTGCACATAGATCAAGAACAACACGAAGGCCAATACAAAGTTCATCAGGGGTCCGGCAAAAATCGCCAAGGCGCGTTTACCTACGCTTTTGCTGCGGAACTGACGGTCTTTCGGCGCGACCTGAAGTTCTTGCCCGCGCGTGACGATATCCGCTTTGCGATCCACTTCAAGATGCTGCGTCTCGCCGTCTACGTTCAAACGAATTTGCATCCGTTCTTCGATATCGATCCATTCGATTTCCCCGATGACGACATTGCGCCGATTATCCAGTTGATCGAGGTAAATCTTTTTGACGACACCTTCATCCGATAAACGAACCGCGATGGTTTGTCCCGGCTGGATCGGATCAAGCTCGGGATCTTCACCTGCCATTCTTGCGTAACCGCCAAGCGGCAGCAGTCGCAGGGTAAACATCGTTTCGTCTCGTTTATAAGAAAACAGCTTGGGGCCGAAGCCGATCGCGAATTCCCGCACTAAGATGCCTGCACGTTTCGCAAAGTAGTAATGCCCCCATTCGTGCACCGTAACGACGACGAAAAACATCAGTACGGTCAACACGACGATCTGAAGTGTCATCATGTCTGGTCTGATCCTCCCTGTTGGTCAAGCGATTATACTGAAATAGCATGGCAAACAGCAGAGAGCAGCCTCTCTTATTCAGATGCGACTCGGCGTGCCCACTGATCGGCTTCGCGAATCACATCCAAATCCGGATCGGCAATAGCCGTATGCTGCTGCATGACCTTTTCCAACGTGTCTTCGATCTGCAAGAACGAAATTTCCCGGCGCAAAAACCGTGCTACCGCGACTTCATTCGCCGCATTAAAGACGGTCGGTGCGGTTCCTCCCATTCTACCACAGTCGTAGGCCATCCTTAAACAAGGGAAGCGGCCGAAATCCATTTCCCTGAAATTGAGTTTGCCGATCTCGGCAAGCGACAACCGATTCGCCTTAAGCGGGATGCGATCCGGGTAAGTCAGCGCATATTGGATCGGCACCCGCATATCCGGATTACCCAGTTGGGCAATGATGCTGGTATCTTCGAATTCGACGAATGAATGGATGATGCTTTCGGGATGAAGCAGCACGTTGATTTCATCGTAAGACAAACCGAATAACCAGTGCGCCTCGATCACTTCAAGCCCTTTGTTGACCATGGTGGCCGAATCGATCGTGATTTTGGAGCCCATCGACCAGTTGGGGTGCTTGAGTGCATCTTCGACGGTGACGTTCGCAAGCTCTTCACGACTCAAGTGGCGGAACGAGCCTCCCGAAGCGGTCAACGTAATGCTCGAAAGCCGTTCTCTCGGTTCACCGTTCAAGCATTGAAAGATCGCGGAGTGTTCGCTGTCTACAGGCAGAATCGGCACGCCTTTTTCCGAGGCGCGGCGCATAACCAGATGACCTGCGGTAACCAATGTTTCTTTGTTGGCGAGCGCAATCTGTTTACCTTCGTCAATAGCAGCGAGCGTAGCAGGAAGCCCCATACTTCCGGTTACGGCCGTCACTACCGTATCCGCATCCGTTCCCGCCGCGATTTCAATCAGGCCTTCGTTACCGAAATAAACCTTGGTTCCAGCCGGAACTTGAGATTTTAACGTCTCCGCTGCTTCTTTCGTCGCAACGGATACTTTGGCGGGCTTGAATTGCCGAATTTGTTCCAAAAGCAATCCGGTATTCCCTCCGGCAGCGAGTGCCTCAACCTGAAAGTGCTCAGGATGCTCGGCTGCGACTTGCAGAGTCTGTGTACCGATCGAACCCGTGGAGCCAAGCAAAGCAATTTTTTTCATTCGATGTTCGCTTCCCCTCTTTGTCCCTATGCGCTTTTCCTACCGCTTCACGCCGTTCAATACGGAAGCAAAAATAGAATATGTACGAAGGGGAATACGGCCAACCAACTATCGCAGCGATCCAAAATGCCTCCGTGTCCGGGCAAAATGCTGCCGGAATCTTTGATTCCGTATACGCGCTTGTAGGCAGACTGAATCAGATCTCCCATTTGTCCGATAACCGAAGCGGCCAAACCGATCAGCATGGCTCGAAGCGGATCCAATAACTCAGGCGCTGCCAATGAAAATCCAAGTGCAATCACGACGGCAATCAAGATGCCTCCGACTGCGCCTTCAATCGTCTTATTGGGGCTGATGGCCGGCCAAAGCTTGTTTTTACCGAAAGCTTTGCCCGTAAAGTAGGCGCCTGCGTCACTCCCCCAAATGCTCAGAAGCAGCAGGAATGTCCAAAACAAGCCATGTCCGTCCGGAGTTTCCCGCGAGATCGCAATATAATAAAAACCCAAGCCGACATAAACTGCACCCAGGAAGAGCAGCGAAGCCTGCTTGATATTGATTTCGTTTTTGGTGAGCACCGTCGCGCAAAGAAGCAGCAGCAGCGACAGCCAGATGGCATGCTGAGGAGGGATCGGGAAATCCAAGTCCCACGCTTGCCAAGGAAAAGTCAAGTACGCCACAGCGAGATAACCGATCCAAGCTTCCGCACGAAACGGAGCCCCTGTGCTCATCTTTGCAAACTCATAAAAGCCGACGAGCGCCATCAGCATAATCAGTGCCGGGTACCCAAAGCCTCCTAATACACACAGCCCCAAAAACAACACGCCGGCTACAACACCGGTTATGATTCGTTGTTTCACCGTTTCATCCTCCGTCCGGGCGACGCCGCTATTTCAAACCGCCGTATCTGCGCGTGCGCCGCTGGTACTCGGCTACCGCTTCTCTAAGATGCTCTCTGCCGAATTCCGGCCAATAGGCGTCCGTAAACCATAATTCGCTATAAGCGATCTGCCACAGCATGAAGTTGCTGATCCGCAGTTCGCCGCTGGTGCGAATCAACAAATCGGGATCAGGCATATCCACGCTTTGCAGATGGGCGGAGATCATCTCTTGGTCGATGTCCTCAGCCCGGATCAGGCCTGCTTCAACGCCTCTGGCAATTTCCCGTATGCCTTCTACCAACTCGCGGCGTGCCCCGTAATTCAGCGCAAAGTTCAACACGAGACCGGTATTGTCCTTCGTACGGGCCGTCGCTTCACGCATTGCCTTAAGCGTATGCTCCGGCAGATTTTCCATATTACCCATCATCCGCACCTGCACGTTTTTCCGGATGAGTTCTTCAAGCTCCAATGACAGAAACTCCTGCGGCAGCCGCATCAGAAAATCGACTTCTTCTTTGGGCCTGCTCCAATTTTCCGTGGAAAAGGCATATAACGTCAGATAACGAACTCCCAGCTCGTCCGCGGCGATCGTAGCTCGCTTAACCGCCTTCATCCCGCTCTGGTGACCGACGATCCGCGGCATGCCGAGTTTCTTGGCCCATCGTCCGTTGCCGTCCATGATGATGGCGATATGCTGCGGTACGTTATCCGCCGACGGCTCGGCCGGTCCTGAAACCTGCTCGCGCTCTTTCGGACCGATCCACGAGCGAAACCGATTGATCATGTCTTCTCCTCCATGCTTCAGCTCCCGCAGATGTCCCGAAAAAAGACACAACCCCACCTGGAACGGAGGGGTCGCGGGGTCTTAAACTTCCATAATCTCTTTTTCTTTTGCAGCGATCACTTTGTCGACTTCCGCGATATATTTATCCGTAAGCTTCTGGATCTCTTCTTGATGGCCACGGGACTCGTCTTCGGAGATTTCGCCTTTTTCCATCTTCTTGATATCGTCATTGGCGTCACGGCGGATGTTGCGAACCGCTACTTTGCCTTCTTCGCCGAATTTTTTCGTCAGTTTGACGAGTTCGGTACGACGCTCTTCCGTCAAAGCCGGAATCACCAGGCGAATCGCGTTGCCGTCATTGGACGGCGTAAGGCCGAGATCCGATTTTTGAATCGCGCGCTCGATATCGGACAGCGACGACTTGTCCCACGGCTGAATCATCAGCGTCCGCGAATCCGGCGTATTGATGTTCGCCAGTTGGTTCAGCGGTGTCGGCGCTCCGTAATATTCGACTTGAATCCGGTCGAGCAGAGCCGGCACGGCGCGTCCGGCGCGCAGCGTGCTCAGGTCGCGTTGCAGCGCCTGGATGGCTTTGCCCATGCGGTCTTCCGCGTTTTTCTTCACGGTCTGAGGCATTAATCTACACTCCCTTTAACGATCGTTCCGATTTTTTCACCGAGAACGACTCTTTTGATATTGCCTTGTTCGGTAATGGCAAATACGATAAGCGGAATATTGTTGTCCATGCACAGGGAAGAAGCGGTGGAGTCCATTACGCCCAGATTACGGCTAATCACTTCCATGTAGGTAAGCTGCTCGAACTTCTCTGCGGTAGGATCGATGAACGGGTCGGCCGAATAGACGCCATCCACTTTGTTCTTCGCCATCAAAATGACTTCCGCTTCGATTTCCGCAGCACGCAGCGCCGCAGTCGTATCGGTCGAGAAGAACGGATTGCCTGTACCTGCTGCAAAGATGACGACGCGGCCTTTTTCCAGGTGGCGAATCGCTCTGCGGCGAATGTACGGCTCGGCAATCTGCTGCATGGCAATGGACGTCTGTACGCGAGTCGGTACATCAATCGATTCGAGTGCGTCTTGAAGGGCAAGCGAGTTCATGACTGTCGCAAGCATCCCCATGTAATCCGCGGTCGAACGATCGATGCCGCTGGCACTACCCGCGATTCCTCGCCAGATGTTGCCGCCGCCGCAAACGACTGCTACCTCCACGCCCAATTCCACGACTTCCTTGATTTGTTCGGCAATGTCCGAAATCATCAGTCCGTCGATTCCGTATCCGTTCTGTCCCGCAAGCGACTCGCCGCTGACTTTGAGTACCACTCGCTTAAATGCAGGCTGCATCAATTTTACCCTCCGCTTTTTTCCGCTACCTGAACATATGGGGAACCCTGGTTAAAAAAGAAGGAACACCAAGTGTTCCCCCCATGCACAGAAGCTGTGATTGATCTTTAGTTACGAATTTTTAAAATTACTTAACTTGAGCCATAACTTCTTCTACGAAGTTATCGACTTTCTTTTCCAGACCTTCGCCAAGCTCGAAACGAGCAAAACGACGGATGGAGATGTTTTCGCCGATCGTGCTGATTTTTTCGTTCAGCAGTTGCGAAATCGTTTTGTCCGGATCTTTAACGAAGGATTGCTCAAGCAGGCAGTTTTCTTCGTAGTACTTGTTTACGCGGCCTTCGACCATTTTTTCAACGATCTTTTCAGGCTTGCCTTCGTTGAGAGCTTGAGCCTTCAGGATTTCTTTTTCTTTTTCTACGACTTCAGCCGGCACTTCTTCACGACGAACGTAAAGCGGGCTTGCTGCAGCGATATGCATGGCGATGTCGCGCGCGAAGTTTTTGAATTGGTCGGTTTTGCCGACGAAGTCGGTTTCGCAGTTGATTTCAACCAGAACGCCGATACGGCCGCCTGCGTGGATGTAAGATTCAACCGTACCTTCGGTAGCTGCGCGACCTGCTTTGTTCGCTGCTGCGGACAAACCTTTTTCGCGAAGAACGTCTACCGCTTTGTCGATATCGCCGTTTGTTTCTTCCAGTGCTTTTTTGCAATCGAGCATACCTGCGCCCGTTCTTTCGCGAAGTTCTTTTACTGCGCTCGCATTTACTGCCATTGTTGATTCCCTCCAGATAAGTATTGGTATTTTACTCCTAAAAAAAGGGCGGTTAAGAGGCTATTCACCACCAACCACCCTCTTTTTTTAACTCTGCCGATCCGTAAGCTAAGCGCCGATTCTGACGCCGCCGGACTTATGCAGTTGTTTGTTCGCCTTGGTTTGCTTCGATAACGGCTTCCGCAATTTTGCCCGTCAGCAGTTTAACGGCGCGGATCGCGTCGTCGTTGCCCGGGATTACGTAGTCGATTTCGTCCGGATCGCAGTTTGTATCAACGATACCTACGATCGGAATGTTCAGCTTGCGTGCTTCTGCAACCGCGATACGCTCTTTGCGAGGATCGATGATGAACAGCGCGCTAGGCAGTTTTTTCATGTTCTTGATGCCGCCCAGGAATTTTTCGAGGCGATCTTTCTCTTTGCGAAGCAAGATAACTTCTTTCTTAGGCAGAACTTCGAATGTACCGTCTTCTTCCCAAGCTTCAAGCTTTTTCAGACGATCGATACGCTTTTGGATCGTTTGGAAGTTAGTCAGCGTGCCGCCGAGCCAACGTTGGTTGATGAAGTACATGCCGCAACGTTCCGCTTCTTCTTTAACGGAGTCTTGAGCTTGTTTTTTCGTACCTACGAACAGGATCGTACCGCCTTCGCCAGCCAAGTTTTTAACGAAGTTGTACGCTTCGTCAACTTTCTTGACTGTTTTTTGCAAGTCGATAATGTAGATACCGTTTCTTTCTGTGAAAATGTAACGGTCCATCTTCGGGTTCCAACGACGAGTTTGGTGACCGAAGTGTACGCCAGCTTCGAGAAGCTGTTTCATGGAGATAACTGCCATTCTCCATACACCTCCTATGGGTTTGGTTTTTTTGATGTACCTCCGCTGAAATCATTTCCTGTGGAGACTCCGCCCCGGGCGAAGCACCTTCCGCAGAATTAATCAGCGTGTGTTTTAACACCGTTGTTTAGTTTATCATAATAGACCTTACTTCGCAATCCCTAAGGGTTATTATTTTGAATGTTTCACTCGCTTCTTTTTTCTGCATCAAAAAACCGCCAATTTTTTCTAAAAATTGACGGTCGGGGTACATACTATTCTTCTTTTGGCGTAGAAATCTCACGAATGATATCCGCGTAAGAATCTCCGGATTTAAACGAATAGTTGCCGATTTGCAGCTTGCCGGTCACTCCAGCTTCCGCTGCCTGACGTTGGAAAGCAACAGCATCGTCGACAACCCCTGCATTCGCAAGCGCTTGCGAGACAGCCTTCAGGTTCATGCCGCGTTCAATTTCGAATGAGACATTCGAAGATTCCATTGCATTAGACCGTTGAGGTTGCACATCCGTCGACGCTTCCGGCTCGGTCGGCGCTGCCGGGGCTTGAGCAGGCTGCTCTGAACCCGTCGCAGCCGTATCTGTAGTAGGTTCAGTCGGTGCCGAAGGCGCCTCCGTCGTCGCGGAAGACGGTTCTTCCGGCTCTGATGATACAGGAGCTTGACCCGCATCCGGTGCTTCTGCTGTTTCAGAATCCGGCTCGGTCGGTACCGCGGCTTCAGGTTCGGTAGGTTCTTCCGCGGAATCCTGAGGCTGGGACTCCTCTGTCGGTGTCTCTTCGGGATCGGATGAGTCGGCCGGTTGCTCTTTTGCAGGTTGTTCTTCTTCACCTGCCGGAGCGTTAGTCTGCACTTCGTTCGTCGACTCTGCATCGGCAGGTGAAGTCGGTCTTCCGCTTTGAGCAAGCAACATCAATTGAAGCAGCAACGCGCCCGTAATAATACCGATTCCCAATCCAAGCATAAATGAGCGATTCTTGAACACTACGCTTCCTCCCTCTTTGCCAGACGTAAAATCAGCTGAATTTCGCCGCGCTGAAGCCCAATCGCTTTGGCGATGAAATCAACTGATTTGCCCTGGTCATGCAATTCAAATAATTGAGGATAGCGATGGCGAACAGAATCTTCCGGCTCGGGCTGCGGTTCCGGCGATGGCGATAGGGTTGCAGCATTTTCCAACAATTCATTTCTCAGTTGTATAGCCGCTTCTTGGGTAGCACGCGGATCGACAGACGACAATTGTTCAATACGGGCTTCGTGCTTACCCGCGGTACGTTCCATTTCGGCCAGACGTCCGCGCATATCGCCCAATTGTTCCTGGAGTGCCAATTGTTTAGCTCCCGTTTCCTGCCTGATCTGAACCAGCAAATTCACGAGATCGTCATTTTCTTTTTCCATTTCAACCATGTACTGTTCGAGCGTTTGCTCGACTTGCTGCACAACGCGATCACTACCGGAAGCCTGTTTGGCCGACTTTTCTTTCGGAATCAAGAAGGCATACACGACGGCCGCGGCACCGAGCAGCATTACATAAAGCCAGGCATCGTTCATCTCAGGTTCCTTTCTTACAGCGACAAATCCAAATGTTTTCCTTTAAAAGGATGGGGAGCCGCAACCGTGCGCGCTTCGGCTTCCGGTTCACCCTGCTCAGGTCCTCCCCCTCCATGCGAATCGTGCTGATTGTTTCCTTCGGCATCTTTGCGGATTTGGGTATCAGCAGCCTCTGTCGTAGGCGCGCTGCGATGCCGGGATCGCTCGATCTCCGCAGTTGCCTGCCCGGCAAGCTGAGCCTGATCGATCAAGGGGCGCTGCAATTGTTCTTGCTGCATGCGACTTGTTTCGGGAGCGCGATGTACCGATAATTGAACTTCGATCGCTTTCATGATTGGACACCCCTATTCCTAATAGACAGAATCAGATACTCAGCGATTGGCAGACATCACGATATCGCCTTCAAGGTATTGGAATGACACCCGTGACGAGGTTTCCTTCATAAATTTCGTGTACCGACCGATCACAATCTTCGCACCGCCGTAAATGGTATCGTTCACGACCACGCGAGCACGGCCTGTATCTTCAAGAATGTGTTCAATTTCAAAAATACGTTCTTTGCAATGCGAGCGTTCCTGTTCTTGCTGACGCTTGGTTACGCTGAGTTTGGCACGTAGCGCAAGCTTGTCCGCGCCCAAAGTTCCCGCCAAAGCCATCTGATCGAGAAGTCCCAACGCCTGGGTCGTTTTTTGCATATTATCAGCGGTTTCCCGCATTCTTTTATGTAGGTCCGCCAATTCGTTGCGAAGATTCGGCAGAACGCCTACTTCGATTGCGGTGGCTGTTGCCATCGTATTGCCGATTGTACGTGCGGTAACGCCTTCTCCGGCTTGGATATGGCCGCCGACAATCAAACCCTTCGTACCGCTGCAAATGACATTTTTACCTGCTCTGACTTCGGAATGCATGATGCTCTGCGAAACGATAATGTCTTCGCCGGCTTCAACGTTACCGTCCTGGATAAACGAACTTTTGACATTCATGCCCGCTTTGACAATTCCTTTATGGTAACCGATCACGCCTCCGGTAATTTCTATCGAACCGTCCGCATACAATTCGGCGCCTTCCACGCCCCCTTGCACGCGAATATCGCCGGCCGCTTTTACGCGAAACCCGGGAAGTACGCTTCCCCGAATGACAACGGTGCCTACGAAGTCTACATTGCCGCTGCTGTAATCGACGTCGCCATGAACTTCATAAACGGTGAATACATTGATCTTTCCGTTATCGGTACGGCTGACCATGCCTTCGATCGTGGCGTACAGCGATGTATGATTTTCGTCCGTCACGACGTTTTTTCCGATTTTGAAACGTGCTTCTTTGCCGGGTTTGAACACGATCTCTTCTCCCGTCACGCCGGTTCCCGGCGTCCCCGGCCGGGATGGGTGTCGGCGAGCCAACAGCTGGCCCTTACCCACATTTTTCAAACGAATCAATTCTTTATAATCCACTCGACCGTCTTCCCGCTCCATAGGTCTCGCTTCATCTTCTTTTTCGAACATAAACTCGATATAACCATTTTGACCATCCACTGCCGGAATACCGCGAGCAACTTCGATTTCTTCAAAAAAGTAACTAGCCGGTGACGCGACAAACCTGCCAATAGCTTCGTCGATCAGACCGAAGCGAACGTTCTGGTCGTTCAAAAACTGTCTCAAGCTTTCTTCCGTGCATGCAAAGCCCTCCTCCGGCTTTACAAAACGCAAGTGTGCAGACATTTTGGACGCTTCGAACGAAACGGCAAGGTGCCGGTCCAAAGCTAAATGCTCAACCACGGACAACCCCTCTTTTCAACATTTGCTTGTCGATGGCCAGATGCCCCCCGGCCGCTTCCCATCCGACATTAACGATCCTGCATAAGCAGGCTTTTTTGTTTATCCAGCGTTCCGCGCAGACGCAGTATCGCCTTGGAATGCAATTGCGAAATCCGTGAAGGAGAAAGCGACATGACTTCGGCAATTTCGCTAAGCGACAGATCTTCGTAATAAAGCAGCGAAATGACGATCCGCTCTTTTTCCGTCAGCTTTTCGATGCCTTTTCCCAACGCTTCCTTCAAGTAGAATTCATTGACTTTATGATCCGGGTTTTTGGCTTTTTCGTCGACCATGACGGATAAACGGGTCTCCGACTCCTCTTCCCGTATCGGATCTTCCAACGAAACAAGCGACATAACGGAAACGTCTTGAAGCATCTGTTGGAATTCCTTTTCCGATATGCCTAAAAACTCGCTCATTTCCTGGTCTGAAGCGCCTCGCATATGTTCCTGCTCCAGCTTTTGATAAGCTTCCTCGATTTTCTTCGCCTTTTCCCGAACGGAACGCGGAACCCAATCCCCCTGTCGCAGTCCATCAAGAATGGCACCGCGTACTCGCCAGGAGGCATACGTTTCGAACTGCAAGCCGCGCTTGTAGTCGAACTTTTCGATCGCATCGATTAAGCCCATGACTCCATTGCTGGCCAGATCGTCCTTGGAAACGTTTTTCGGGAGTCCCACCGCGAGCCGCGAAGAGACGTAATCGACAATGGATAAGTGATTCTCGATCAGTTTCTTCTTTGCTTCGACATCGTTATGCTCTTTCCAGCGGATCCATAAATCCAGGTGATTCAACTGACCGGATTTGCGTTCATCCATTGCTATCTCCCTCCTTCATCCTCTGTAAGATGACGTACGGCTTTCGCCAGTTCTTCGGGATCTTTTTCTTTCGTTGATACCAACTTTGGCGGATTAAGCGGCTGAAAGTCATCCATCTGGCCCGTTCGCTCTTCGGTTACCCGAGTCTTATCCGCATCCGGCTTCAGTAAATCATTCAGTTGGTCGTTTTCATCCGGCGTGACCAGATCTAATCTAGCTCCTCGAACGTCGTCGTCCAAAGCAGCCCCCGGCTCCGAAGAGCCGCTGCCTTCCTTATCTTTCGGCAGCGGTTCAAGCGCGCCGAACACGATGCGAAAAAGAAACGCCAAGAGAAACCAGACCGCCGCTCCGATTCCTCCCCGGATCAGGCTTGTTACGGGAAGGTTGGTTCGGACCGCAAATAAAAACGTAATAACAAATCCGATCAAAGCGAATATCAGATTGACTCGTATGGTTCCCTTCATCGCTACAATTCCTTTACCCCTTTTTGAACGCTGCGTATAGTTAAAATTCCGGTTTCCGAACTGATTTCGATCGTTCGGCCATAATTAGCTCCCGTATCCTCACTGTACAAGGAAATTCCCAGCTTCTTCAGCATTTCCTTGCAAGATTCGACGTTTCGGGGCCCGATGCGCATCGTATCTCCACTACCTGCGAAAGCGAACATCTGCGCACCGCCTGCCATCTTGGCAATCAGTCTTCGCTTGGAAGCTCCAAGATCGACCAATTTATCGACCAGTACAGGAAGGGCAGTATCTGCATATTTCGCAACATTAATCTGGCTTTCACGCGCAATATCCGATGAAGGAAGCATGACGTGAGCCATACCGGCTACTTTGATCTGCGGATCGTACAGCGTCAAACCGACGCAAGAACCGAGTCCCGTGGTGCGAAGAATTCCGGAATTCCCGACTACGTTCAGATCAGCCATGCCAACTTTGACCAGATTTTTTTCGTCAGTCATTGTCAAGCGGAACTCCAAGCGCCGTAAAGATTTTATCAAACGATTCCGGATCCGGAATGAGGAAAAACTGCCCCTCAACCTCATCGTTGCCTTGTACAAACGTCGTGTCGATCAACAGTGCGGCGTCACCCATCTCCCCGAATTGAATCATGCCGTAACTCAGGATCGCGCCCGCCATATCCAATGCAAGCGCAGGCACGGTAGGCGACATGGCAAGGTTAGTGAAATCGGCCAGCGAGGACAAATAGGAACCGGCCAAAATGTTGCCGATTTCACCCAGTGCCGACTGTTCCATCTCCGTCAACTCAAATCCTTCTGTCGGTTCAAAGGCTCCCAAACGCTGAAGCAACGACTTGCCGGCTTCGGGTCCCATGATATAGAACAGATTGCCCGGCGCATCCCCTTCAACGCGGAAGAAAACCGTCAATACGATTTTTTCCGCGCCGCCTACCTTCTCCGCAATGTCTTCGAAGGGAAGAATCTGTACTTTGGGAACGGCCATATCGATCGGTTTATTCAGAAGTTGCGATAACGCCGTGGCAGCGTGACCCGCACCGATATTGCCGACTTCCTTCAGTACGTCAAGTTTAAATCCTTCCAGCTTCGAAAAGATTTCCATGCCTTAGTCCTCCAACTGCTCAAGGTGAGCCACTTCACCCCGATTCAGTACTTCTGCCAGATTCAACATGATCAGCAAACGATCTTCGCCAACCTTGGCTACGCCGTCCAGATACTTGGCTTTGACTCCTCCGACGACTTCCGGCGGCGAATCGATGTTGTCCCGATCCAAATCGACCACGTCGTTCGCGGCGTCGACGATGAAGCCGACTTCCATGTCCCCGACGGCAACGATGATGATTCGAGTCTGATCGGTATATTCCGATTCTTCGAGATTAAAGCGTCCTCTCAGGTCGATAACCGGAATGACCACGCCTCTCAGGTTGATAACTCCTTTGATGAACGAGTAGGTTTTCGGCACGCGGGTGATCGGCATCATGCGTTCAATCGTACGCACTTTATCAACGTCGATACCGTACTCTTCATTACCCAATGCAAACACAATTACCTTAATTTGTTCTGCCACAAAAAAATCCCCCTTTATTGAGCCTTGGCCCCTTGAGCGCATAGAATGCTCCGCTTGGTATGCAGATTGCTTTTTCCTCCGGATACCAAGCGGTGAATCGTCTAAAACCGAAGCCTTTCGCTTCAATTATTTGATGAGCGCATTTGGATCGAGAATCAGAGCGACTTGGCCGTCCCCGAGTATGGTCGCGCCGGAAATCCCCTGAACCTGCGGCAGGTATTTACCCAGGTTCTTGATGACGATTTCGTTTTGCCCGATAAACGAATCAATAGCCAATGCAGCCAGTCGATCTCCTTTGCGGATCACGACGATTTCCGTTTCCTCTTCATCCTCTTCGCTGTAGTCCGCAGCATCGAAGAATTTGCTTAGCGACATCAACGGGATATGCGCATCGCGATAAGGAATCAGCTTGCTTCCGTGCACATTGCGAACCTGCTCCTTGCGAATGATGCCGGTCTCGACAATCGAGGACAACGGAATCGCATATTTTTCGGAGCCAAGGCGAATCATCATGGCGGAAATAATGGACAGAGTCAGCGGCAGTTGAACAGAGAACAGAGTCCCCTCGCCAAGCGTGGAGGTAACTGCAACATGTCCGCCGAGTGTAGCGATTTTGGACTTGACCACGTCAAGGCCCACGCCTCGGCCCGAAATGTCCGAAATGACTTCGGCCGTGCTGAATCCCGGAGCGAACAGCAATTGATAGACTTGTTCGTCGGTCATCGATCTGGACTCGTCTTCGGTTACGACGCCTTTTTTGAGCGCCGAAGCCAGAACTTTGTTTCGGTCGATGCCTTTACCGTCGTCTTGGATTTCGATAAACACGTGGTTGCCGCTGTGGAAGGCGCGCAAGTTAACCGTACCCGTCTCCGGCTTGCCTGCTGCAACACGCTCTGCGATCGATTCAATGCCGTGGTCAACAGAGTTACGCAACAAGTGGACCAGCGGATCACCGATTTCATCGATAACGGTACGATCGAGTTCGGTCTCGGCACCTGTGATTACCAGATCCAGTTTTTTGCCGAGTGACTTCGCAAGATCCCGTACCATCCGCGGGAAGCGGTTGAAGACGGTATCGATGGCGACCATCCGGAGTTTCATGACGATGTTTTGCAGGTCGCTGCTTACGCGACCCATATGCTCGACGGATTCCGTCAATTCCTGGCTTTTGATTTCTGTCGCCAACTGCTCCAGACGAACACGGTCGATCAGCAGTTCGCTGAACAGATTCATCAGCACGTCCAGACGCTCGATATCGACCCGAATCGTGCGGGAAGGCGCAGCCACAACTTTCTTGGCAGCAGCAGGTTGTTTGTCATCGGCCGATGCTTTTTCCGCCGCAACTTCCGCCACCGGCGCGGCTTCAACGGTGACAGGAGCAGCGATAGCTTCCTCTTCTTCCTTCTCGAGCTTTTCAGCCAGTTGGGCGAGCGTATCAGAATCGATGGAAACCAGCTTTGCATCTTCGATCTCGGACAGGTTCAGGATCATGGTACGCAGTTCTTCCGGATCCTTCTCGGTAATGAAATACAGGGAGAAGCTGCGATCGAATTTCTCCTGCTCGATTTCCTGTACGGTAGGATGCGATTTGACGACTTCCCCGCTGCGTTCCAACAAGTCGAAGACCATGTAGGCGCGCGCTGCTTTCAGTTGGCAATCTTCCCGAATGGAAACTTCGATATAGAGCACGCGATGTCCTGCTGCCAGCGACTGTTCGAGAATCGAATGTTGGAATTCGTCAAGTTGAATCTGCTCTTTGGAAATGGCAGCTTCCGCGGATGCCGCCGGCGCGTTTGAACCGGCATTACCGGATGCTCCGTCTTCGTTTGGAACTTCGCCGCGCACAATAGCTTGCAGCGATGTCACGATCGCGGATACGTCGGCCTTGCCTTCGCCGCCCTGCGTAATATCCTGTACCATGGCTTCAAGCGCATCCAAGCTCTTGAACAAGGTATCAAAAATAAAGTTTTGCATTTTCAGCTTGTCATTACGAACTAAATCGAGAACATTCTCCATCTGATGAGTCAAAGCAGCCAAATCTTCGAAGCCCATCGTAGCAGCCATGCCTTTCAGCGTATGCGCCGAGCGGAAAATGACTTGCACGATACTGATGTCTTCCGGGCTTCCTTCCAATTCCAGCATTTTTTCATTCAACGATTGCAGATGATCATTCGACTCATCAATAAACATGGATAAATACTGGTTCATGTCCATTGCGAGACACCTCCTCCATTAAAGTGCAGTTAAGATTTGACGACCTGGTTTAATTTCGTTGCAATTTGCGGCAGAGGAAGCAGGTGCATAACACAGTTTAATTCGGCGGCCGAGCGAGGCATGCCGTAAACTACGCAGGTCTCTTCGCTTTCTGCAATCGTGGTGGAAACGCCCGAGTCGTAAAGCTTCTTCATTTCTTTTGCCCCGTCACTTCCCATACCCGTCATAATCACGGCATGGCGACGGATTTCGTTCATAGGTAACAGTGAATCGAACATGGCACCGACGGACGGCTTATGACCATTTTGCGGTGGAGCATCAGACAACTCGATTGCATACTGGCCGCTTCCGGAACGCTTGACGATCAAATGTTGACCGCCTGGCGCAATGTAAGCTGTTCCTTTGCGAAGCGCCATGCCATGCTGGGCTTCAACCACCTCCAGCGGACTTAGCGTATTTAAACGCTGCGCCAGCGAATGCGTGAACTTTGGCGGCATATGCTGCACGATCACGATCGGAGCGGGGAATGAAGCCGGAATGTTTTCAAGCAATTCTTTAAGTGCCCGCGGGCCGCCCGTTGAACATCCGACCGCTACGATCTGGTCGATATGATCACCACCGGAGGCCCGGGTTCCAGAAGCTGGAGGCGCAACTTGACGTTCAGGAACCTTACGCTCCGGAACTTGGCTTTTTGGCGCGGAAGCCGCAGGCTTTGGTGCAGAGGCTGCGGCTTCTACGCGTGACTTATCTGCTGGAGTGGGTGTTCGTGTTGCTGCAATTTTCTTATCTTCGCGTGCAATAGCGGGTCGGCCAGATAATGGCGGTACAGATGCTGGCGGCGTGACCGAAGGCTTTGGCTTGGAAGCGGGAACTACATTCCGTTGTACAGGAGCCGATGTTTCTCCAGAAGAAGCATCCTTGCGAGGACGACTTTCTGGAACTGAAGACTCGGCCTTTGGCCGCGGTATTTCAAAACTTCTTTCTTCCTGCCGCCGAGCAGGAGCCTCCGGCGCCTCTTCATGCTGCTGTTCAGGCGTAGTCGGAGCTTCGACGACTGCCTGAGCAGCAACGATCGGAGAAGGCTTGTCCTTGCGCCAGGCCGAATCGTGCACAGCTGCGTGCAATTGTCGAAGCAGTGCCTCTCCAACGCCTTCAATATCCTGCGAGTTGGACACCGAAGGTTTGCGAATAAAGTCGAATGCTCCTGCTTCCAGCGCCATGATGGTCTCTCGCATTCCTTCTTCATTGATCCCCGACAACATGATAACGGGCAGCGGATACTCGTTCATAATACGCTTAAGCGATTCCAGTCCGTTCATTTCAGGCATTTCTACGTCCATTGTTACAATGTCCGGCTTGATTTTTCTAACTTTCTCGACGGCTTCGCGTCCATTTTTGGCTGTATCCACGACCGAAAATGATACGTCCCGTTCAATCAGGTCAGATACGATCTTCCGCATGAAGGCGGAGTCGTCTACAACAAGCACGCGATAGGGTGTCATATCTTCAACTCCTGTCCTGCTCCATAATCAGTTTCACCGTTTTAATAGTTTGCGTACAAAGCTTTTGAATCCTTTCGGCGAATCGGCTCGAACCTGCAAAGATTGTTGCGCGTAACGAGATGCCAGCTCTTGGATGTCTTTCGAAGCCTGACTGTTTGGAAACCGGATAGAAAAAGGCGTCTGTTTCTTAACCGCCTGACTCACATGCGGGTCATCGCTGACATGGCCAAGCACAGGAATGTCCAAATGAAGGAACTTTTCCGCAACAAGCCGAATCTTATCGGCTGTCTGCTGGGCCTCGCGACGATCTACGGCACGATTCACGACTAATCGAAACAATGCTGCGTGTTCCAGATCATGAACGACCTTGACCAATGCGTAAGCGTCGGTAATAGCAGTCGGCTCGGGCGTCGTAACTACAATACATTCGTCGGCAGCCGTGATGAAACGAATCGTTTCCTTGGACAATCCCGCACCGGTATCAAACAGGATGTAATCCATGTCGTGTGCGATTTCTTCGATCTGCCGGGTAAAATAGAGCAAGTCTTCTTCCGAAAGAGAGAATAGTTCAGTCAAGCCTGAACCGCCTGCAATAAAAGGAAGCGAATTCGGACCGGATTGAATAATCTCGCTCATACTCTTTTCACGATTCAACAGATGAAACAGATTGTACTGGGAACGGACACCCATCAACACGTCAATATTGGCCATTCCGATGTCGGCATCGAACACCAACACTTTCCGCCCCAGTTTCTGTAATTCCAAGGCAAAGTTCAAAGTGAAGTTCGACTTTCCGACCCCTCCTTTTCCACTGGTGACCGCAATGATGTGTGCCGTCTTTTCCTGCGTGCCGGAGGAGTCGCGCTGCCTCGAAGGGTCTGTTCCGAGCGAAGAAATCAGTTCTCTGAGCGCCGCAGCCTGATCACTCATATCGTTTGTTCTCCCAGCAGGACATCAACGAGCAAGTTTCCGCTAGGAAGCAGCAGATCGTCAGGCACGTTTTGTCCATTCGTGATGTAAGAATACTTGAGCGGGTAGCGATAGAGCAAGCTAAAAATACTGCCAAAGCTGCCCGTCTCATCGGCTTTGGTAAAGATCACTTTGTCGAGCTTGTACTGGTTGAAGTTATCCGTAATTTCTGCCATATCCTTATATTTGGATGTGAGGCTGAGCACGAGATAAGTCTCGCTGTACTCGGCGGGAGCGATCAGCGCCTGAAGCTCGGATACCAGCATCTCATTTCGATAATTACGTCCTGCCGTATCCATGAGAATGAGATCGCAGCTTTCAAGCTTCTGAAAAGCTCTCTGCAAATCCCCCGGCGATTGCACCACTTCAAGAGGAACATTGAGAATGGACGCATAAGTTCGAAGCTGTTCAATAGCGGAGATCCGGTAGGTATCCGATGTAATAAAGCCGACTTTCCGCTTTTTCTTGAACATCTGCTCTGCAGCCAATTTCGCAATCGTCGTCGTTTTTCCGACACCGGTAGGACCGGCAATGTAAACAATGCGAGTATCGTCGCCAATTCCCCCTCCTTCACGATTCTCGGTGAAGGTACGAATCTCCTGCTGAAACTCCTCGGCCGAAGAATTCGAAAAGGCAGGACCTTCCTTGGAGCGTACCCGATCCAGCCAATCCTGGATCAATGCTTCATCCACATGCTGCTCTCTAAGCTGCACAAGCAGCTTGTCCAGATTTTCCGGCATTGGATCCGATTCATCATGATTGCGTGAAAGTTTGTCGATCATTAGGCGCATCTGATGCAGTTCTTCATAAAGTCGATCTTCCCGTGCCGGCATGCCGTCGCCTTGGAAGTTGCGGATGCTTCGCTCCAATTGGCGCTGCTGCTCAGCTTGCAATGTCGAACCAGGCTCTTCTTGAGTAATTGGAGTCCTGGATGGGACCGCCGCCAAAACGCTCCCACTAGACAAATTATCGGAAGATTGGGCCTCAGGTTTTATACGTAGGTCCTCAAGACCCTGATTTAAAGAAGAAACTGCGACATTTTTCCCACTCAAAGAAGAAGATTCGACAGATTCAGTATCTGGTTTTTGCAGATTCGCTGCATTGCTGGCTTTCCGGTAAGCGCCGGCGCCCGCGCTTCGCGGAATAGCCGCCGGAACGGGGAGCGGAGCCGCTGCGGCTTTTGGCCGAGCAGGCTCCGTTTCTTTTTTATCACTTTCAAGCGCGGCCACGACTTCCAATCTTTTTTTACCGAATAGGCCGAATACTCCGCCGACTTTCGTTTCTTTGGTGCTCAGAATGACGGCGTCCGATCCGAGATCCGTTCGAATTTTTTGCATGGCTTCGATCATGGTCTCGACTACATAACGCTTTACGATCATAAGTTCACCACTCCGACACTTTGAATTTCGACACTCGGTTCAAGCTCGCTATAGGAAAGCACCGGAATGTCCTGCATCGTACGCTCGATAATTTGGCGCATATACATACGGATCGTCGGCGAAGCAAGCAGGATCGGCTGTTGACCGGACTGAACGGCACGGTTCACTTGCTCGGTCAACTTCTGATACACCGTTTGGGTAGATACCGGATCAAGCGCCAGATAGCTTCCCTGTTCGCTCTGCTGTACGCTTTCCGCAATCTTCTTCTCCAGATTCGGTCCTACCGTAATCACGCGCATCGTTTCCCCTTGCTGAGTAAACTGCTGCGTAATTTGACGGGACAAGGCTTGACGCACATATTCCGTCAAGATGTCCGGGTCCTTGGTGTACGTACCGTAATCTGCCAATGTCTCGAAGATCGTAACCATGTCGCGAATCGAGATTTTTTCTTTAAGCAGCTTAATGAGCACCTTCTGAACATCGCCGATTCCCAATACGGAAGGAATAAGCTCGTCCACCAATACCGGATAGCTTTCCTTGAGATTGTCGATCAGTGCCCTCGTTTCTTGACGGCCAAGCAGTTCGTGCGCGTGACGCTTCACGAGCTCCGTCAGGTGAGTTGCTACGACCGATGGCGGATCGACAACGGTATAACCGGATAACTCCGCCCGTTCTTTGGTAGCTTCATCAATCCAGAGAGCCGGGAGACCGAAAGCAGGCTCCATCGTCTCGATCCCGCTGATGCTTTCATCATCGAAGCCTGGACTCATCGCCAGGTAATGGTTGAGCAGCAGCTCGCCACGACCTACGATATTGCCTTTGATTTTGATGACGTATTCGTTCGGCCTCAGTTGAATATTGTCGCGAATCCGGATAACCGGAACGACAAGACCCAACTCAAGGGCACATTGACGCCGAATCATAATGATCCGATCCAGCAAGTCTCCACCCTGCTGCATATCCGCCAGCGGAATCAAACCATAACCGAATTCGAATTCGATCGGATCGATCTGCAACAGACTGACCACACTCTCCGGGCTTCGAACTTCTTCGATCTGTTGCTCTTCTTCCTGTAATTCTTCCTCGACTTGCTTTTGATTCAGGTTGGTCTGCATCCGCCTTGCCGCGAAAAACAATAGACCCGAAAGAGGCAATGTGGAGAACCAGTGAATCGGAGTCAAAATGCCGAGCAACGCGATAGCCGCAGCTACGATATAAAGCAGTTTCGGATAAGAAAAGAGCTGACCGACGACATCATCGGCCAAGTTTCCTTCCGAAGTGGCACGAGTCACGATCAGACCGGAAGCTGTAGAAATGAGCAGCGCCGGGATCTGGCTGACCAATCCGTCGCCGATCGTCAAAATCGAATACGTCGACAACGCGTCTGAGAAAGGCATGCCGTGAATGGTCATCCCGATAATAAAACCGCCGACCAAGTTGATGATCAGCAGGATGATGCTGGCAATCGCATCACCTTTAACGAATTTACTTGCACCGTCCATTGCACCGTAGAAGTCCGCTTCGCGCTCGATTTTAGAACGTCTTTCCCGCGCCTGCTGCTCATTGATCAGGCCGGCGTTCAGATCGGCGTCAATGCTCATCTGCTTGCCGGGCATCGCGTCGAGCGTAAAGCGCGCTCCTACTTCGGCTACGCGTTCAGAACCTTTGACAATAACGATAAACTGGACAGCAACCAGAATCAGGAACACGATAAATCCGATTGCGATTTCTCCGCCCGCGACAAACTCGCCGAAGGTCGCGACAACCGACCCTGCATCCGCCTGGCCCAGGATCAATTTGGTCGTCGAAATATTAAGCGACAACCGGAAAAGCGTGGTGATCAGCAGCAAAGCCGGGAAAATCGAGAACTGTAACGCTTCTTTGGTGCTCATGGCGAGCAGCATGATCAACATGGCAACGGCAATATTGATGACGATTAAAATATCGAGCAGCCAGGTGGGAATGGGCAGAATCATCATCAGAACGATTCCAAGCACACCGGCAAGAATCACTATGTCCGTTTTCTTCATCATTTTCTCCCTCCGGGCTCGATTACTTCACTTTACCTTTTAGTTTATATACATAAGCCAGCACTTCGGCCACCGCCTGGAACAGATCTGCGGGCACCGTATCCCCAATCTCGGCCTGAGCGAATAGTGCGCGTGCCAGCGGCTTGTTTTCCATAATCAAGACGCCGTTGTCTTTTGCGATCTCCCTAATGCGTAACGCAACGAAATCCTGTCCTTTTGCCACGACTTCCGGAGCCTGCATTTGATCGCCGTCGTATTTGAGCGCTACCGCATAATGCGTAGGGTTCGTGATGATGACATCGGCGGTCGGAACGTCCTGCATCATCCGCTGCATCGCCATCCGGCGCTGCCGTTCGCGAATTTTGCCTTTGATCATCGGATCGCCTTCCGCTTTCTTGTATTCGTCTTTGATATCTTGCTTGGACATCCGGATGCTTTTCTCGAATTCGAATTTCTGGTACATAAAGTCGAATGCCGCCAGAACGATCAATGCCGCGCCGATTTTGATTCCCAGAGATACGGTTGTAGAAGCGGCAAAACCGAGTATATCTTCGAGCGACATGGCGTGCAGGATAGAGATCACGCTCATTTGACCTTGAAGAGTCGTAAAAACCAAGAACCCGATTACCGACATTTTGAGCAGGGATTTAAGAAGTTCCACGATCGAACGAAGCGAGAACAAGTTTTTGGCGCCTTTGATCGGATCCAGCTTGCTGAATTTCGGCTTAAGGCCTTCCGCTACAAACAATAATCCGTATTGACCGAAGCTTGCCAAAATATCGATCAGAATAACCGCGATAAAAATAGGAGCCAACAGCTTCATGATTTCCAGCATATACTGCATCATCATGTTCATCACATTGTCGACCGTAATTTCCATGATGATCCGATTGGTGAAAACGTCAGTGAACATGTGGGTGATAGCGGTACGAAAGTTTTCGCCGAAGATCATCAGCATGACCATGCAAGCCAACAGCAAGATCGATCCCGGCAATTCCTGACTTTTTGCAACCTGGCCCTTTTTCCGGCTTTCGTCGCGTTTTTTGGGCGTTGCTTTTTCCGTCTTTTCACCCGCGAACATCTGGAGGTCGAGTTTGTGCCTAAGCTCCAAGCTTCCCGCCTCCTCTCGCTGTCATTCGTTATCCACCTGACCCGGGCCGCTCTCCGACTGTTCCCAAAAATCCTTGCATAGTCTCAGCCATCAATGAAAATAAATTATCGAAAATATAAGTCAAACTCGGCATTAACAATAAAAGTAGAATAAGCCCTACTATAATCTTTATCGGAATGCCGATAACAAAGATATTGAACTGAGGAGCAGTTTTGGCCAGAAAGCCCAAGCCTACATCAGTCAAAAACAAAGCGACGACGATAGGAGCAGCCATTTGAAAAGCGATTACCATGGCAGCCGCGAAAGCTTTCAGAAAAAATTCCATCAAGTTTCCGTTGGAGATCTCCGTAAATAATCGATTATCGATCGGAACCCAGCTGTAGCTGTAGACGATAGCGTCCAATAACCGATGGTGTCCGTTCATCGCCAAGAAAAGAAGCATCGCGATCATATACTTGAATTGGCCTGTAAGCGGCGTGACCATTCCGGTCGTCGGATCGAATACGGTCGCCATGCCGAAGCCGATTTGGATATCCAGGATCGCGCCCGCGATTTGGATCGAGATCAAAATCAGGTTTGCCACATATCCGAGCATCAGTCCGATCAATATTTCCCGCACGATCAAAAGCACGTAACTACCGTCGAAAGCCGCCGTTTGGTTAGTCCCGAAGCTGAGATACACTAAAATCGCTACGATCGTTGCCAGTCCCACTTTGAAGCGGGTCGGGACGTTTCTTGAAGAAATCAAAGGCGCTACGATAAAGAATGACGTAATCCGACAAAACATAAGCAAAAAAACCGGAAAAGCCTGCATCAACGTTGTCATCATAAACCGGCCTTACCCTATATAGAGATACAGGTTATTTAAAATGTTGTACGTGAAATCGACGAGCGTATTTAAAATCCATGGACCGAAGACCAGAACAGAAAACATAACCGCCACGATTTTCGGCACGAATGCCAGCGTCTGTTCTTGAATCTGCGTCGTCGCTTGAAATATGCTGACAATCAAACCTACGACCAGTGCCAGAATCAACATTGGAGCACTGGCTTTCAATACCACGTATATGGCTTGACCGGCAAGACCGATAATGAAGTTTGAATCCATGTTACTCCTCCTCCCGAGTTTATCTGATCCCTGCTGCCTTATCCCGAATCAAAACTGAGGAGCAGCGATTTGACGACCAGATACCATCCATCCACAAGCACGAACAACAAAATCTTGAACGGCAGCGAAATGACAGTCGGCGGAAGCATCATCATCCCCATCGCCATAAGGGTACTGGATACGACGATGTCAATGACAAGAAACGGAATGTAAATCATAAAGCCCATCTGGAATGCTGTTTTCATCTCGCTTATGGCATAAGCAGGTACCATGACGGTAAGCGGGATATCCTGGAAACGTTCCGGTTTCTCCGCACCCGTATAATCCATGAACAAAAGCAAATCTTTTTCGCGCGTATGCTTGAACATGAATTCCTTCATTGGAACCGATGCCTGATCCAGAGCTTCCATCTGCGTCAACTCGCCTCGTATGTAAGGCTGTAACGCCGTGTCATTGATGGAAGAGAGCGTAGGTGACATAATAAAAAGCGTTAAAAAAAGTGCCAGTCCCACGAGCACCTGATTCGGCGGCATTTGCTGCGTACCGAGCGACGTTCTGACGAAACTGAGCACAATGACTATACGTGTAAAGCTGGTCATCAGAACCAAAACCGCGGGAGCGATACTGATGATGGTAATCATGAGCAAGACCGACAAGGTACTGGTTGCCGGGGCTCCGTCCGAATCCCCGCCTATCTGAAGATCGATATTGGGAATCGGGTTTTCCGTGCCGGTCGCGTGAGCGGTCGGCAAAACTTGAATAAATAGAACGGCAATCAATAAAGCAAACGTAATCGTTAATTTTTTTTTCATGGTTCCCTCGATCGGTCAACAGATTCCTCTTTTTCCAGCAAATCGTCGACCTTGCGTCGACGGTCCGAAGCTTCCCGCAAGCGGGTCTCGAACAATTGCTGGAACGAAGATGAATCGAGCTCCTCCGTCTCGGAAGGAGTATTCGATCCGTTTCGGAATCTGGATGTGAGTTTCTCCGCCCAAACGGGCAGAGCGATGTTCGGGCCGGCAGATTCCTGCTCCAATGCCCCGATCAACATCTCGACTTCCTCGGCATCAGAAATTTTATCGATCAACGAAATGTTTTCACCGACGCCGATCAAATAAATACTTCCGCCGATTTCGACGATTTGCAGCGATTTGTTTTGGCCGAGGCCGACTCCGCCGAGTGTACGGACAGAGCGGCCGCCAAACCAACCCCGATTTTTTTTCCCCAAGTAACGGATCAAAAAAACAATAAGGGCGACGATCGCGATCAGGACGAAGATTACCCATACCAGATACGAATATACGCCGGTATCCGCCGAGAAATTCGGCTGGCCTTCGCTCAATAACAGCATAGGCGGCGTTCCTTACGCGCCAAGCGTTTTGTTGATCGCCTCGATAACACGGTCGGATTGGAACGGTTTAACGATAAAGTCTTTTGCGCCCGCTTGAATCGCGTCGATAACCATTGCTTGTTGGCCCATGGCCGAGCACATAATGACTTTAGCCGCCGCATCCAGCTTTTTGATTTCTTTCAGTGCAGCGATTCCGTCCATTTCCGGCATCGTGATATCCATCGTGATCAGGTCCGGTTTGAGCTCCTTGAATTTTTCTACGGCTTGCGAGCCGTCTTGAGCTTCGCCTACGACCTCGAATCCATTTTTAGTCAGGATATCTCTGATCATCATGCGCATGAAAGCTGCGTCGTCCACGATAAGAATACGGTTTGCCATTGATTAAAAATCCTCCCTGTCGATTACGTTATTGTAAGTTTTGAATTCGGTCCCACTGACTGACGATATCCGTTACGCGAACGCCGAAGTTTTCGTCGATGACGACCACTTCCCCCTTGGCGATCAGCTTGTTGTTCACCAGAATGTCCACCGGTTCGCCGGCAAGCTTATCGAGCTCGACGATGGACCCCTGCGACAATTCGAGAATATCTTTAATCTGCTTTTGGGTCCTTCCTAATTCTACGGTGACTTTAAGGGGAATGTCCATCAGTAATCCTAAATTATTTTCGTCCCCTTGTCCGTAACCGCCGTTCTGAAGATTGCCGAACTGTACGGGCTGCACGTTGACGTTGCGTCCCGCATTCCCGTAATGGTTCGGCTGAGGCGGTTGCTGCTGCATCGGCATCTGTCCATAAGCCGGATACTGCATGCCGTAGTCAGGCTGCATGCCTGGAGCTCCGTACCCCGGATAAGGCGGTTGCTGCTGCATCGGTGCCCCGTAAGGCGGCATCCCTTGCGGTTGTTGTTGCTGAGCAGAAGCTGCATACGGGTCCTGATAAGGCGTGTTCTGAACAGGCGGCTGTTGCTGAACCTGAGGCTCTGGAACAGGTGTTTGAACGGGAGGCTGAGCAGCAGCCACCTGCGGTTGCGGCGCAGGCGGCTCTTCTTCCGTCATTCCTCCGCCCAGAAGCATATCCACCATATTTTTAGCAAAATCAACGGTAATCAATTGCATGAGCGTTGAATCAATCAAGTCTCCGATCAGGAGACGGAAAGAAACTTTGATAAGGGTCTCTTCGGCCGGCAGGTTGCTGACTCCGTCTCCGCTGCTGACATCCAGGATGTCGATAGCCGGAGGCGATATGTTGACAAAGCGATTAAAAATCGTAGACATGGACGTCGCAGAAGAACCCATCATTTGGTTCATGGCTTCTTGCACGGCGCTGATATGGATTTCGTTCAGCTCTTCATCCTGCGGATCCCCTTCCCCGCCGAGCATGAGGTCGGCAATGATCTGGGCATCTCTTGTCTTGATGACAAGCGAATTAATGCCTTGGAACCCATCGACATAGTTGACATGAATCGCGACATGCGGCTTTGGAAACTCCGATTCGAATTGGCTTCTTGTGATAATCGAAACTTTCGGCGTCGTGATATCAACTTTGCGACCAAGCAACGTCGACAATGCGGTAGCTGCGCTACCGAATGTGATGTTACCAATTTCACCTAAAGCGTCCTGCTCAAGAGGAGTCAGAAAATCGTCGACGGTTTGATCGGCTCCCGCCGATGATCCTCCGTCATCCGATTCGGACTGTTTCAGCAAGGCGTCGATCTCTTCCTGGGACAAATAATCTTTACTCGTCAAATTCCTCAACTCCTTCGTCGACGATCTCATCGATTTGCACGGCAATCCGGTCTTTGATCATGCCCGGACTTCCGATAAATTTCAGTCTTTCTCCGATACGGATGGCAAGGCCTTCTTCCGTAGCCTTATTCAGCGTAATCACGTCTCCCGGAGCCAAACTGAGAAATTCGCGAATCGTCAGTTGGGATTGTCCGAGCTCCGCAATGACCGGAAGAGCTGCGCGGGTTACGCGTTCACGCAGCGCTTCGAGTTCTTCTGGAGCGCGCGCCTTTTTTTGAGAAACGAACCAATGGTGTACGGACAACTTCGACATGATCGGCTCAATCACAACGTGCGGAATACACAAGTTGATCATGCCGCTCGTGTCTCCTATTTTAGTACTAAGCGAAATCAAGGCGATCGTTTCGTTGGGCGAGACAATCTGCATAAACTGCGGGTTCGTTTCCAACGCTTCCATTCTTGGCGAAAGGTCATAAACCGTCTTCCATGCCTCCTGCAGGTTCTCCAGTGCCCGGCTGAAGATGCGCTCCATAATGATCGTTTCGATCTCGGTAAGCGCTCCTGGCTTAAGAGGGGCTGTTCCACTGCCTCCCAACATCCGATCCACCATCGCATAAGCGATGTTTGGATGGACTTCCAATACCATTCGTCCTTCCAATGGCTCCGCTTCGAAAATGTTCAGAACGGTCATTTTCGGAATGGAGCGAATGAATTCGTCGTAAGGCAATTGTTCAACCTGCACAACGCTGATTTGAACAAAAGTACGGAGTTGAGCGGAAAAATAAGTGGTTAGATTTCGCGCAAAGTTCTCGTGAATCCGGGTCAAACTCCGAATATGGTCTTTGGAAAAACGTACAGCTCTTTTAAAATCATAGGAGCGGATCTTTCGTTGCGTTTCTTCTTTTTTGAGTTCTTCCGCATCCATTTCGCCTGAAGAAAGCGCGGCTAATAATGCGTCGATCTCGTTCTGGGATAATACATCAACCAAACCTTTCACCCCCTCCCATAGACACGGCCGCCCCGGCAGGCACGGCCATGAACTCACTCGGTCAATCTAAAAGCAAAGCCTATTAAAGGGTTGCCAAGATAAAGTTCGTAATGTTTACACTCACGACTTCGCCTTCCGGCATCGCTTTGTTGATGAGGTTTTTAAGCTTTGTATTCAGTTGCGTCTTTCCTTTTGCCGTACTTAAAGCTTCCGGCGTCGTGTCGGCGAGCGTCATCAAGATAATCGGCTTGATGGTGATTTCTTTAATTTCGTCGAACTCGGCTTTGACTTTGGCATCGCTAAGCTGAACAGAGAAGTCGATCTGCACGATAAAGGAAGGATCCGACAGATTTGTTTTGATGCCGGTGATGTCGGAGCTGACCGCTACGATCTCTTTCGCACTAAGCTTCTTTTCCTGTTTCACTTCTTCTTTTTCCCCTGCCGCATTCGCCGTATCCTTATTGTTACCCAACACCAGGAATACAGCCACTACGATTAACGTAATCGCCAGGAACATGGTAATGATCCATGGTAAAAGTTTCTTCATTATTCTTCTTCCCCCGTATTCTGCACTTTGATCGAAGCGCTGTGCAGGCCGATTGTGGCATAATATTCGGTCATCAGCTTGACGACGTCGGCGGCCTTTTCCAGCACGATCATACGCTTGCCGTTAACCAGTGTGACGTAAGTATCCGGCGTTTCCTCAACTAACTCGATCTGCAGCGCGTTAAGCCACAGAGGCGAACCGTTTAAACGAGTGACTGGAATCATGGTTTTCCTCCCGTAAAGCTGGCGGAAAAGCGGCTGTATTACGCCGCCTTCCCGCCGCTAGTAATCCGGATTAACGTTTCAGGTTTACAACTTCTTGCAGCACTTCATCAGAGGTTGTGATAATTCTGGAGTTTGCTTGGAAACCGCGCTGAGCCGTAATCATTTCAGTGAATTGATCGGTAAGATCGACGTTCGACATTTCGAGTTGGCCGGCTACGATACCGCCTGCTCCAGCGTTTGATTCATCGTCCGGATCCAACGAAATTTCAGCATCGATCCCCAAAGCGTTTTGTCCGACGCGGTACAGGTTGCCACCTGCTTTTTCAAGTCCTTCAGGATTTCGTACGACCACAACCGCAATACGGTTTTCCGTATCGACTTCGCCTTCGGCATTTTTAATCGCTACCGTACCGTCACTGCTGATTTGAAAGCTCGACCCTTGAGGAACGTTGATCGCTTCGCCGCCAGTGTTTAGAACGAACAATCCGTCAGAGTTTACTAGGTTGCCTGCACCATCGACGTGGAAATCTCCGGCTCTTGTCAAGAATGTGTTGCCGACTTCAGCTCCACTTTCCAAAGCTACGGCAAAGAATCCGTCACCGTCGATCCGAAGATCGGTAGGGTTATTCGTCGTCATGGCACTACCTGCCAAATGAAGAGTATCTATCGAACCAATCGACACACCTAAACCGATCTGCTTGGCATTCGAACCGCCAGTAGGTCCGTCTGTCGGAGCCGTTGCGCCTGCCGACATTTGGCTGAGAATATCCTTGAACATCACGCGGGAAGACTTGAATCCGGTCGTGTTCACGTTGGCGATGTTGTTACCGATAACGTCCAACTTGGTTTGGAAGCCTTTCATACCCGACACGCCCGAATACATGGATCTCAACATTAAATGATTCCTCCTATGGTTTCGCACATTTTGATTTGGTTTGCATTGTTTGATTTAATTACATTTTACTTTCTTTGATAGAAAAAGTCCCAGCTAAAAAGTGCTATTTTTTACCGCGTCATGCGTTCGGCGGTAATCCGGCTTCCTATCGGTCCGGCCGGTCTAACTAGGAAACAATGACGGCACTGTCGATTTGGGTGAATACGTTATCCTTCATCGAGCCTCCGTCGACCGCTGTAACAACCGTACGATTACGGACGTTGACGATCAAAGCCATGTCTTGCATCAGGACGAGCGATTCTTTGGAACCTTTTGCAGCAGCCTTGTCGATCGCGCTGCCCAGTTTACGAAGTTGTTCGGAATCGAACTGGATGCCTCGTTGTTCAAGCCTCTTCGAAGCATGCCCGCTAAATTTAAGCAGCTTTTCTTCAAGAACAGTCTGGAAGCTTTCCTTGCCAGCTGCAGATGCTGTTTGATTCCGCGAAGCAACCGGTGGGATTTTCGCCGGATAAAGCTGGCCTACGCGAATAAGGTCATTCATTTTACACCTCCGTCGTTTCCGGATTCACTTGCACCGGCTGCCTCCTCTGTCGAGGATTTGGAGGTTGGCGTTACGGATGTCTGCGCTTGCTGGATAGTATCATCTGTGTTTGTCTCGCTCTTCGGCGTTTCTGCAGCCGGTGCTGTGCCTGATGTTGGAGTCTCGGATGTTCCTGCCGGTTCAACCATCGTAATATCCGAAGTCGGAACCAAATACTCTCCGACTGCCGCATACATCTTGCCGTCCTTTTGCAGAACCGAAGCTACATTTCCCGTCAAGTAGTTAGCCGTTTCCGAATCGTACCAAGTGATTTTCTGCCCGATCAGTTGGGAAGCCGTTCCCATCGAAGAGTTCATTTGAGTCAACTGAGTCGACATGTTCATCAGTTGTTCCAATGAAGAGAACTGTGCCATCTGCGCCGTAAACTGCGAATTGTCCATCGGCGCGAGCGGATCCTGATTTTTCAGTTGCGCGATCAAGATGGTCATGAACTGATCTTTGCCCATCGTTGCCGCATCGTCTGTTTTTTTTGCTGCAGCCTTCTGTACGTTTTGCGTCGAATAGTTCGGCCAAATATTCGTTGTCGAAACATTGCTGTTTGCCAAAATCGAACCTCCTGTCTGAATTAAGCTTCTGCGATAAACGAGCTTCCGGCTTGTGCGGCTGTCTTCTGTCTCAACCATTCGCCCAGTTCTTCGCCAAGCTCTGCCGTCAGCCTTGCATCGTCATTGCCTTCTTCTCTGGAACGCGGGCGTCTGCCTTGTTGTTGTCCATTGCCTTGCTGTCCGCCGTTCTGGTCCATTTGAGATTGCAACGAGGAGCTTTGCGTGACTTCAAGTCGTTCAACGGTCAAGCCTTGTCCCTGAAGCGATCCTCTGAGTTGTACCATCTGCTGCTCCAGCATATCTTTTGCAGCGGCATGTTCCGTCACAAAATGGGCCATGAGTTGTCCGGCATGCATAGTGATTCGAATATCCACTTTACCCAGATGATCCGGTGTAAGAGTGATTTTCGCTTCGGTAAAGCCTTGTTTTTGCAAAATTTCCAAACGGTCTACAACCAATTTCTCTACCTCTTGAGCCATACGGTGCATAGGGACGGCTTCAACAGGCTTTGCAGGAGTTGTTCCATTTGTTCGAAGCGCCAACTCGCCTGCCGTAATCGTTCCTTGCGTTTTGAACTCTTGAGCTGCTTCCTGGTTCTGCCCATCTTCTTGCTGCGTGCCAGCACCATTTTGCTGCTGAGTCTGTGCTTTTGAAGACACGACGGTTTGCTCGGCACTCTTGGCTTGAGCTTCTGTTGCCGGCTTCGCATTCTGATCATTTTTGACAACCTGCTGCACGTCGTCTTGAATCCGGAAAGCCTCGGCAGCCTGCATGGAAATCTGCTTGACACCGGATTTCGTGCTTTCTTCAACCGTTTTGACCGTCTGTTCGAGAGCAGCCAGAACCTGCTGAGCTTGTGCTTTGATTTCCGGAGCCGTCTGACCGGACTTCTGCATATCAACCAATTGCGTTACCTTATCCTGCAAAGCAAATTTGAGTGTCGCTGGATTAGAAGCCAAGGTTTCTACTGCACTTGCAGCAGCTTCCTGTCCTTCTCCCTGCGCATTTTCACCCTGCGTTTGCACATTCAGCACAACTTGAGCTTGCTGAATCCAACTTTGAAGCATAGGCATCAATTCCGGATTTTCCGTCAACTGTTCATCCAACACGTCCAACTGATCCAGCAGTTCTTCGATTTTCGCATCCAGCTTTTCGGCTTCGCCGCCGTCGAGTGAACCTTCGTCTCCGGACGCTTCTCCCGCTACTGCAATCAGTTGCTGCAGAGCAGCCAGTAAAGGATTCGTCGGGGTTTCGGCCGTTCCTCCAGTATGGTTACCTGCCGCTGCGCCGCCCATTAGCTGTTGAAGCGATTGACCGAACACAGCCGCTGCTCCAGTCGTGCTTGCTGCTGCAGCTTTACCGCTTGTTGCAGGTGCTGCTGATCCTACTGTCATTCCCGAAATCGTCATTCCCATTTTCTAATTGTTCACCTCCTCTCAAGTATGCGTTAACCGCCGATCAATTTGTTAGCCAGGGAAGCCGCGGTTTCGCTATCTGTACTTGCCATCTGCGACAAAATATTCGAGCGCGTCGAATCGTCTACGGATTTCAAAATGGTCAACACCTTCGCTTGATTGGTTTTTGCCATCTGGATCAACAACGTCGCTGCGCTTGAAGCATCCATTGAAGAAAACGTTTGGCTAAGTTGATCTTGATTTAGCGAGCCTGTGGTCGAAGTTGCCGCTTGAGTCGGCTGTTCGGAATTGTTCGCAGCGGCCCGCGCTTTATTAGCCGCCGTTTCCAATGCCTCAGAGGATGCTGCGGACTTCAACATGATCGATACTTTGGCTGCTTTGTCCGCCGTCATTTTTTGCATGATCGACGAGCGTTGTTCGGTACTCATCGCACCCAAGATCATGGCAATCTCTTCATCCGTCAACGTTTCCAGGATCGGTGCCGCCTTACTGGCGCTCATGGATCCGTAAGTCTGCGCAAGCTGTTTGACCTGTTGACTGGGGCCCGGGTCTTTCTCCGGTTCCGCTGTAGCCGCTGCCGCTTGTTGTTCCTGTTGGGCTTTCGCGTCATCGATCTGCTTTTGCAGCGCATCCGCCTTGGTTTGCGTTTCAACCTGAGCCTGCTGGGTCGTTTTCAACTCGGTGTTCTTCTGTTCAAGCTGCGTTTTCAACTGGGCGATTGTCGCTTCGGCGCTCGCGGCTTGCTTTTCTTTTTGTTTTTCTGCCTGCTGTTCCGGCGTATATGTCGGCTTCGGAAGCATCGATCCGACAACTGGAATTTTGTTGACGGTCTCCAGCACGGAATTGCGCGCTGTCGGATTCAGTAAAGTCAAAAGCACTCCGACCAACACGATTGCGAACAGCACGGGAGCAGCGAACAACAAAATTCTGCCTGCCTTGCTCCCTGACGGTTCTTCTTCCAGATTGACTTCCGCCTCCGCTCCGGTTTTTGCCATGCGTTAAACCTCCTTTTACACGTCCTGCCGCATTTCGGTATTAGTGGGCACGGGAGGCGAAACGAACGGTTGCCATTTCGTCAAGTTCGTTTTGCTCACGGAGCATTTCTTCTTTTTCGAAAGATTCCAATGCTTTGCCTCGCGCCTGCAGCCATACTTTTTCGTCCAGCATCTTTGTCGTAAGCTTCTCTTTCTTTTCTTCGACTTTTACCTGCGCAGTTTGAATATCTTGGCGTTTTTGCAGGATACATTGATCGATGTAGTTCACGTAATCCTGCATTTGTTGAAGTTGGAGAGCCGATACCGCGCCTACGGTCTGTTCCTGGATGGAGTCCACCAGCGAACTCTTATCCGAAAACAGTCTACCCAGCGTTTGTTCTTCGGCATTCAGTTGACCGATCGCCGAGGAAAGGTGCATTTCTGCATGATTCTTTTCGCTGGTTTTCAGATCCACGACTTTTTGAAATGAATAATTGAATTTCAACATTTCTTAGGTCAACTCCTTGAGAATTCTTGGATTAAACGTTCGATCGTTTCATCCAGCGTTGTTTTTTCGTCCACTTTTTGCTTCGTGAAATCCCAGATGCGTTGAATATTCTCGATGGCTTCGTCAATTTCGGCGCTTGATCCCCTTTGGTAGGCACCGATATTGATCAGGTCTTCCGATTCTTTGTACACCGATAACAATCGCTTCAGGTTGTTAGCGGCATCCGTTTGGATCTCCGGCGAAATATCCTTCATAACCCGACTGATGCTTGCGAGAACGTCGATGGCCGGGAAGTGTCCACGATTCGCGATTCCGCGATTCAGCACAATGTGTCCGTCGAGAATACCTCGAACCGCATCCGCAATCGGCTCGTTCATATCGTCTCCGTCAACAAGCACGGTGTAAAAGGCAGTAATGGAACCGGTAGGTCCCGTTCCTGCTCGTTCAAGCAGTTTGGGTAGAGTGGCGAATACGGAAGGCGTGTAGCCTCTCATCGCTGGCGGTTCGCCTACAGCCAGCCCGACTTCACGCTGAGCCATAGCAAAACGCGTTACCGAATCCATCATCATCATGACATTCATTCCGCGATCCCGGTAATATTCAGCGATGCTCGTGGCGATCAATGCAGCTTTGATTCGAACCAATGCCGGCTGATCCGATGTAGCAACAATGACGACTGACCGTGCCAAGCCTTCCGGTCCCAAATCCCGTTCGATAAAATCGAGTACCTCGCGGCCCCGTTCTCCAACAAGGGCGATTACATTAATGTCTGCGGATGTGTTTCTGGCAATCATCCCCATTAATGTACTTTTACCCACACCCGAGCCGGCGAAAATACCTACCCGTTGTCCTTTACCGATTGTAAGCAGCCCGTCAATCGCTCGAACGCCGACATTTATGGGTTCATGTACTCTCGGGCGCTGTAATGGATTGCTTGGAGTGTTGAACGTAGAAGCATGCGCCATCCTGGCGGGAAGCATCGAACCGTCAAGCGGTCTTCCAAGGCCATCCAGTACTTTTCCCAGAAGTTCCGAACCGACTTGCACGGTAAGGGGTTTGCCTGTACCGACCACGTCGCACCCTGGGCCGATCGACTGCAATTCACCTAACGGCATCAGTAAAACTTTGTTTTCTCGGAACCCGACAACTTCAGCCTGCAGCGGAGGAGCTGTTTTGGTCGGGTAAATGTAGCAAACTTCGCCGACGCTTGCATCAGGACCTTCCGATTCAACCATCAGTCCGATGACCTGCGTCACTTTGCCGTTCACCCGAATCGGATCGATCTGCCTGAGTTGATCCAAGTACTTGTCGACCAGAATTTCTTTCATCCCGCCACCTCCATGCCGTCGTCGTCTTTACAACTATTATTCTACACGCTTATAAAGCCCCCGCTAAGGCTAAAAAGTGCTATTTCCTGCTTATAAAAAAAACCGGCAACCTACCTGAATTCCTATAGGCTGCCGCTAAGACTAGGAATGTCCTTGTACTCTTTAGGAGCCGGTCGATTCATCGTGCAAAGCAAGTCTCAACAATTCGCGTTTGATCTCCGCCAATTGAGTATCGATTCGGGCATCTACGCTTCCGAAGTTCGATCGAATGACGCATCCGCGATCTTTTACTGTGGAATCGGGAAGAATTTGCAACTCGGCTTGCGAGTCGATCGACATAGCAAGCTCTTCCCGCGCGGAATTGATCAGCGAAAATTGCGAAGGGGCCACGCAGAGCGTAATCGTTCCCTGCTCCCTTTTACGCGACAGCGTTTGGCGGATCAGGGAAAGCGTTAATCCTTCGTCTTCGGCCAATTTTTGATCGATGATCTTTTCCGCGATTGCCGAACTGAGTTCAACCAGGAACGGCTCGGACTCCTGAATGATTGCATCTTTGCTTTGAATAGCCTCTTGGATCAACGTTTGGGCTTCTTCTGACGCTTCCTGCATGCGAACGGCAAGTTCTGCCTCCGCTTGTGCCTTGCCTTCCTCATAACCTTCGCGGAACGCCTGCGTCTTAACCGCTTCTACAAGGTGTTCATCCTGATCGCGCCTCTCCTGCCACCACATTTCGATCTGCTGCTGTGCTTCGGCGAGCATCTGCTCGGCATGCTGCGCCGCATCCCGAATCTGAAGTTCCGCGAATTCTTTCGCATCACGGATCATTTCATCCTTCAGAATAATCGTCTGTTGATCGGCAACCGCTAAAGGGGACTCTTCATTCTCCTCGGCATGTGGTTGCTGCGAAGCATAGTGCCGGTGCAAATCCAGTTTGACAAAGTCCTCTTTGGGCACATACTGCGAAGATTTAATGAGGTTAGACAATGATATCATCTCCTCCACCGCGTGCGATGATGATCTCGCCCGCTTCTTCAAGCTTACGGATAATCGTTACGATGCGAGTTTGAGCTTCTTCGACATCACGCAGCCGAACCGGTCCCATGAATTCCATTTCTTCGCGGAAGGTATCGGCCATACGCTTGGACATGTTTTTGAATACCACTTCGCGAACTTCTTCGCTGGCCACTTTGAGCGCAAGCTGAAGATCGGCATTTTCGACGTCGCGGATAATCCGCTGAATCGAACGATCGTCGATATTGACAATATCTTCGAATACGAACATTCTTTTTTTGATTTCCTCTGCCAACTCCGGGTCCTGAATTTCGAGCGAGTCGAGAATGGTCCGCTCTGTTCCCCGGTCTACGCCGTTCAGGATGGATACGATCGACTCGATGCCGCCTGCCGTTGCAAAGTCTTGAGTGACTGTAGACGAAAGTTTCTGTTCCAACACACGCTCGACTTGAGCAATAACTTCAGGCGAAGTGCTGTCCATCATGGCGATTCGTCTGGCGACCTCGGCTTGTTTCTCCTGAGGAAGGGAAGAAAGAATGATCGATGCCTGTTCAAATTGCAAGTAAGAAAGTACAAGCGCGATCGTTTGCGCGTTTTCATTCTGAATAAAGTTCAGAATTTGGCTTGGGTCGGCTTTGCGCGCAAAGTCGAACGGACGTACCTGAAGCGTGGCAGTCAGGCGATTGATAACTTCCAAGGCTTTTTGCTCGCCAAGCGCTTTTTGCAGGATATCTTTAGCGTAGTTGATACCGCCCTGTGAGATGTATTCTTGCGCCAGACAAATCTGATGGAATTCGGCAAGTACCGAATCCTTTTCCGAACTGTCCACTTTTCTTACATTTGCAATTTCAAGCGTAAGTTGTTCGATTTCTTCATCCCGCAAATGTTTAAAGATTTGAGCCGAAACTTCCGGCCCGAGCGAGATCAGCAGGATCGCCGCTTTCTGTCTTCCGCTCAGCGTTTGCGCGCTTGCTTTAGCCACACTTCTTCACTCCTATTCATCGGCTAACCATGTGCGCAGCAGATTGACGAACTCATCCGGTTTCTTTTTGGCGAGCGATTCAAGCTGTTTTCGCATTTGGCTTTCTCCGCTGACCGTATCCAGGTTGATGGACGGCATCTCCGCAGGTGTCGGCAGCTCCATTTCTTCGAGCAATTCTTCTTCGCGATTTTTTCTTCTGCGGCGTACCACGAGGAAAATGGCAACTGCCAGTAAAGCAGCCAGTCCGCCGATGATGCTCCATAGCAGCACTCTGGAAATTCCGGTGTCGGTCGCGGCCGTTTCAGCAGAAGGAGCTGTCGACATGACCAGAACTTTTGAGTCCAGATCTGTTGGCTGATAAGTTACTCCCGAATCAGCAAGAGAAGCAGCAACAATATTTCTCAAAATACCTTTTATATTGTCTTCAATTGTTCCGTTAAGCGTTGTCTCACCGTCAGGTGGTTCAATCGCCACGTTTATGGTTAAGTCTTTTACAATATAAGGGCTTTGCACGATTTGCTTGGTAATTTGGTTGACTTGATAGTTGACGATCTTATTCGAGCTTTCCGAAGTGGTCTGCCCCGTTGTGGTATCTCCCGGGTAAGTAGGTACGGCTTCCGTACCGGTTCCGGCTACTCCACTCGTAGGATCGCCTGCACCCGTATAACTCTCCTGAATATCCTGCACGCTGATTTCGATCCCCCGCATGTTGTCCACATCGACCGGCGAATACGTAGTTTCGTTCGCATTGACCTGATCGAAGTTGAGCTTGGAAGCGACAAGGACATTTACCTTGTCCGCGCCCACGATCGTACCGAGGAACATCTTCACGCTTTTTTCGATATCGCTCTCATATTTGCGTTGAATCGCAAGATTATCCTGAATGGAACTTGCCGCCCCTGCACCGAATCCGCTGCCTGCATTGGAAGCATATAGTATCGTATTATCGCTGGTAATCGTGATGTTATCGATCGGAAGATTAGGCACCGAACTTTTCACAATGTTAAAATAGCCATCAATGACGTCCTGACTCGGTCTGAAACCCGGCTTGAATGTCATGACGACCGAAGCGGAAGCCTGTTCTTGATCTTCGCTGTTGGCAAACAAACTTTCTTCAGGGAGATTGACGAGCACTCTTGCGCTTTCCACGTTGCTCATTAATTTCAGCAAGGACTCGATTTCGCCGTTCAAAGCGCTTTTGTATTTAACGTTGAATTCATTTTCGGTCATCCCGAGTGCAGACGTCGTCGTTCCGAACATCTTGTTGAACCCGATCGACCCGCTTTGAATGATCCCCTGCGAGGCCACATCTACGCGTGCTCTCGCCGCATTCGTGCTGGGTACGGAGATGCTTTTACCATCATCGCTCAACTTATACGGAATGCCGGCTCCATCCAGATACGTCATGGTAGCCGCTGCATCTTCCCCGTTCAAATCCTGGAAAGCCACTTCATATTCCGTCTTGGAAAACTGCATGGTCAGAATTACGATCGTCAGCAGCGTAATCGCAACCGTCGAAACCAGCAGGGCCTTTTGAGTTTTGCTAAGCCGATTCCAGTAACCCAAGAGCGAATCCCTTATTCGGGTTAGTCTTTCATTCACAGTTTCACCCCACTACGCAGCATTATACTTAAGGTTATTTAAGATTACAGTTGTGTACGCATGATCTCTTGATAAGCTTCGATGACTTTGTTTCTGACTTGCGAAGTCAATTGAAGCCCTAACAAGGCTTGCTCGGAAGTAATCATGACCTGGTCGACACTCGCTTGTCCGAGCATGAATTGCTTCCCGGTTTGATCCGCTGTCTTCTCCATGTCCGACACGCCTTGAAGCGCGTCTTGCAGATACTGGCCAAAACCTTGCATCGCTTCATTTGGAGTGGCCGAAGCCGTTTCTTGAGTCGCCGAAACGGCACGATTAGCGAGTTGAACAGGATTGAACATATGATTTTGGATCATTGCAATCTCCCTTTCTATTATCGTTTATGCTTACTTGCCAATCTGCAACGCTTTTGTAATCATCGCCTTCGTGGCATTCAACGCCGTTACGTTAGCTTCATAAGAACGCGTCGCCGAAATCATGTCTACCATTTCTTTTGCGATATCAACGTTCGGCATTTGTACATAACCGTCTGCGTTCGCATCCGGGTGAGTCGGGTTGTAGACCAACTTGAACGGCTCCTGATCCTCTTTGATTCCGGTTACTTTCACGCCGCTGGCAGAACTTTTGCCGTTCATCGCTGCGTTAAGAGTTTGAGCAAACGGCGTTTGGCTGTTTTCGGCCAAAACGGCAACTTTGCGGCGATACGGTTGAACTTCGCCATTGACGACCTGTGCCCGCGTCGTATCCGCATTCGCGATGTTGGACGAGATGATATCCATGCGCAGGCGCTGTGCCGTAAGAGCGGAAGCACTGACATCAAATCCGTTACTGATTCTCATAGTTATGCATTGCCTCCCATCGCGGTGCGCATCATTTTAATCTGATGATTGACTTCTTCGAGGTACGTGTTATAACGCAACTGATTTTCGGCCAAACTCGTCATCTCGCTGTCGATATCCACATTGTTCTTATTGTTGTTCATCGCAGTACTGTCGTCATTCGTAACTTTTGCAGTAGGAATGGAACCGGCCGAACCGATGGCAATATGACGGGAATTGGTAATTCGTCCCTTAATCGAACTTACACCGTTCATCTCTGACTGAAGCAGGCTCTCGAAGGATACTTCGGAACGCTTGAAATAAGGCGTATCCGCATTGGCGATATTGTTGGAAATAACTTGCTGCCTTGTGTTCGATGCATCGATTGCGCTGCGCAGACGATTAAAACCGGTATCGTTCAAAATATTCATCGATTCCACTCCTTTAGTTAATAAGCCTTGTGCGCTTTATAAATTATACAAAATTAAATTCGACTAAACTATTGTTTTTTTTGTAATGAGGCCGATAAATTGTTGAAAAGACTTTCCGAACCCCAACGATTGGGAAAAACCCTAACCAATCCATCCATATTACGTCTAACCTAAGTTTCTTCGAGTTGGACCTATAAAACAATGAGAAAAAAGCCCTATCTTTCCTTAGTTGAAAGACAGGGCTTTTTCTTATTTCGATAGTAAGGGTAAAAGTGTTGATTTCAGGTCAAATTGAATAGGCTTTCATTCGCCGATCCGGACCTCAACCTAATTTCCCCCTCGTTTTTTCCAGTTTAACAAAAAGTCACCGTTACAGAATGTACTGGCTCAAATCGCGATCTTTCGCGATGTCATCCAGCTTCTCCCGCACATATTCCGGCGTGATCATCATTTGTTCCAAATTAAGTTCCGGCGCTTCGAAAGACAGGTCTTCCAAAAGCTTCTCCAAAATCGTATGCAGACGACGCGCGCCGATATTTTCCGTATTCTGATTCACCGAGGCCGCGATGCTGGCAATCTCGCGAATCGCATCTTCCGAAAAGCCAATTTCGATATTTTCCGTTTTGAGAAGATCGGTATATTGTTTGGTCAACGCATTTTTCGGCTCCGTCAAGATTGCAATGAAATCTTCCAGAGTCAAACTCTCCAACTCCACCCGAATCGGGAATCGTCCCTGCAATTCAGGAATCAAATCGGAAGGCTTCGACACATGAAAGGCTCCCGCAGCCATAAACAGGATGTAGTCCGTTTTCACCGGCCCATATTTGGTCACGATAGTCGAGCCTTCGACAATAGGAAGGATATCTCGTTGCACTCCTTCTCTGGAAACGTCAGGACCATGTCCGCGACCGCTGCCGGCAACCTTGTCGATTTCGTCGATGAAAATGATCCCAGCTTGCTCGGCGCGGCGCACGGCCTCCTGATTGACGTCGTCCATATCGATCAGCTTCGAAGCTTCTTCCTGCGTCAGGGCTTTGCGTGCTTCGCGAATCGGCAATTTGCGGCGCTTCGTACGCTTCGGCATGAAGTTGCCCAGCATTTCCTGAATGTTCATGCCCATTTGATCGTTGCCTTGACCGGCCAACATATCGAACATGTTAGGCATAGCGTCTTCAACATCGATCTCGATGATATCGTCTTCCAGCTTGCCCGACAGTAGATTGAATCGCACTTGGCGTCGGCGTTCGCTGAGCGAGCCCTCTTCGTAACGGGGCTTTTCCGGTTCAGGCTCCGGCGCGGTCTTCGACTGGCCGCCGAACAGCATTTCAAACGGATTCCGCTGCGTGGAAGAAGATTTTGCGGACGGTACCAAAATTTCAACGATGCGTTCGTTAGCCATTTCCTCCGCCCGATCCTTGACCTTTTCCGTACGCTCCGCTTTCACCATGCGAATCGACGTTTCAACCAAGTCGCGCACCATCGACTCGACGTCGCGTCCCACATAGCCGACTTCGGTAAACTTGGTGGCCTCGACTTTGATAAAAGGCGCACCGACAAGCTTTGCCAAACGACGTGCGATCTCGGTTTTACCGACGCCTGTAGGTCCGATCATCAAAATATTCTTCGGCGCTACTTCATCCCGTGTTTCTTCGGGCAGCAGGCTGCGGCGATAACGATTGCGCAGGGCAACGGCAACCGAGCGTTTTGCCTTTTTCTGTCCGACGATGTACTTGTCCAGCTCCGCTACGATTTCCCGCGGCGTCAGGGCTTCGTTTTTCATGCATGTACCCTCCACTTCTAGGGCGCGCACCCAAACGCATCGAGTCTGCTCGTTTAAGTACCGCCGTAATTGGCATTAAAGTTCTTCGACGATAATGTTGTCGTTCGTGTACACACAAATCTCGGCAGCGATCTTCAGCGACGCTTGCGCAATCTCTTTCGCATCCAGCTCCGCATGACGCTTCAAAGCACGAGCGGCCGACAACGCGAAGTTGCCGCCCGAACCGATCGCGATAATATCGTCGTCCGGTTCGATGATTTCCCCATTGCCCGAAATCAACAACATGCCGTCTTTGTCCATCACGATCATCAGAGCTTCGAGTTTTCGCAGCATTTGATCCGTGCGCCATTCCTTGACCAATTCAACGGCTGCACGCTGCAAATTCCCTTGATGCTCTTCCAGCTTGGCTTCAAACTTCTCGAACAACGTGATCGCGTCGCCTACGGAACCCGCAAATCCGGCAAGAATCTGCCCGCGATACAATCTGCGTACCTTCTTGGCATGTTGTTTCATGATGACATTTTGTCCCATCGTAACCTGGCCGTCGCCAGCTATAGCCGCCTTGCCGTCTTTGCGCACCGCGCAAATGGTCGTCGCGTGAAACGAAATTTCCATCGTGATCCTCCTATTCGGGCTGTGCAATTAATTGCGAACAACGTTCAACGAATGTTCTTCCGTGAAGGCCGCCAGCTTATCGAGTGCTCGCATGGCCAAAGCTTCATTTTTTTCTTTTTTGTTGCGGATTTTTTTCTCGGGTTTCGGCAATAGACCGAAGTTCGCGTTCATCGGTTGGAAATGCTCCGGGTCAGCTTCCGTAATGTAACGAGCCATGCCCCCGAGCGTCGTTTCTTCCGGGAATACGATCGGTTCGCGGCCCAAAGCCTGATGCGCCGCGTTGATGCCGGCAATCAAACCGGAAGCCGCCGATTCCACATATCCTTCAACGCCGGTCATCTGGCCCGCAAAGAACAGGTTCGGACGGGCTTTGCACTGGTAGGTCGGTTCAAGCAATCGCGGCGAATTGATGAATGTATTGCGGTGCATGACGCCGTAGCGAACGATATCCACATTTTCGAGTCCCGGAATCATCTGGAATACGCGCTTCTGCTCGCCCCATTTCAAGTGCGTTTGAAAGCCCACCAGATTGTATAGCGTTCCTGCTGCGTTATCCTGACGAAGCTGAACGACAGCGAAAGGAATCTTGCCCGTGCGCGGATCAGGCAAGCCGACAGGCTTCATCGGTCCGAACAATGCCGTTTGGCGTCCGCGCTGCATCATCACTTCGATCGGCATGCAGCCCTCGAAGTAGATTTCTTTCTCGAATTCTTTGAGTTCCGCTTTTTCGCCCGTAATCAATGCTTCGTAGAAACGATCGAATTCTTCTTCGGTCATCGGACAGTTCAGGTAAGCCGCTTCGCCTTTATCGTAACGGGAAGCCAGATACACTTTGTCCATATCGATCGAATCTTTTTCGATGATCGGAGCCGCCGCATCATAGAAGTAGAAATATTCTTCGCCCATAAAGCTTTTGATTTGCGCGGAAAGTGACGGAGAAGTCAAAGGTCCCGTTGCAATGACCGTGATGCCGTCCTCCGGGATTTCCGTCACTTCTTCTTCGCGAACGTCCACCAGCGGATGCTCTTTAAGAGCCTGCGTGATGCCGCCGGAGAAAAGGTCGCGGTCGACGGCCAAAGCGCCGCCTGCCGGAACCGCACTCGCATCCGCTTTGCCGATTACCAGCGAATCCAGTCTGCGCATTTCCTCTTTCAACACGCCTACCGCGCCTGTAAATCCGTTGGCGCGCAGCGAGTTGCTGCATACCAATTCCGCAAAATAAGACGTATGGTGCGCCGGCGTTTTTACTTTGGGACGCATCTCGTAGAGCGTGACCGGAACGCCGCGGCTGGCGATTTGCCAAGCCGCTTCGCTTCCCGCCAACCCTGCACCGATTACCGTTACCCGCTGCGTGTTCGAACTTTCGTTGTTGCTCACTTCATGTTCCCCCTATTGCTTTATCCTTCAGCTGTATCTTCGTTGTCTTCCAACACTTCCGTATGATCGCATGACGTACATTGCAACTTCGTTCCCTGTTTGCTGCGCTTCTCGATCATGAGTGAAGAGCAGACCGGACAAGGCTTAGCGGACGGGCGATCCCATGATACAAAATCGCATTCCGGATATTGATCGCAGCCGTAGAACACGCGTCCTTTTTTGCTGCGGCGCTCGACCACATGCCCTTCTTTGCATTTCGGGCAGGTTACGCCGATGTTTTTGACGATCGGGCGAGTGTTTCGGCAATCCGGGAAGCCCGAACATGCGAGGAATTTGCCGAAGCGTCCCATTTTATAAACCATGGGCTTGCCGCATTTATCGCAAACCTCATCCGAGACTTCGTCCTGAATTTCGATTTCCTTCATTTCTTCTTCCGCGAACTCAAGCCGTTTTTCGAAAGTCCCGTAGAACTCTTGAAGCACGCGGACCCACTGTTCGTCGCCTTCTTCCACATGGTCGAGGCTTGCTTCCATATGGGCGGTAAACTCGGCATTCAAAATCTCCGGGAAAAATTCTTCCATTTGCTCGTTGATCAGCTCTCCAAGCTCCGTCGGAACGAATTTCTTCTCTTCGATCGCGACGTATCCGCGTTTTTGAATGGTTTCCAACGTCGGCGCATACGTACTCGGACGTCCGATTCCGAGTTCTTCCAGCGTCTTCACAAGCCGTGCTTCCGTATAACGCGGAGGCGGCTGCGTAAAGTGCTGCTTCGGCTCGACCTCTTTGCGCTCCAGTTGATCGCCTTTGGCAAGTGCAGGGAGGAACTTGTCTTCTTCCACGCTTCCGTCGTCATTGCCTTCCACATACACTTTCATAAAGCCGTGGAAGCGTACTTTCGAGCCGACGGCACGGAACGTTGCATCGCCTGCGGCAATATCGACCGATAGCGTATCCAGCACGGCGGAAGACATCTGGCTGGCTACAAAGCGTTCCCAAACCAGCTTATACAAGCGGAATTGGTCACGGCTCATGAACGCTTTGACCGATTCCGGATCGCGGGCGATCGAAGTCGGGCGAACCGCTTCGTGGGCATCCTGAGAGCCTGCCGATTTTTTCGAATATTGGCGCGGCGTTTCCGGAGCGAATTCTTCGCCGTAACGTTCGCCGATAAAAGCTTTCGCTTCTTCCTGCGCACTGCCTGCGATCCGCGTGGAATCGGTACGCATATACGTAATCAAGCCGACGGTGCCTTCTTTGCCGAGATCGATGCCTTCATAAAGCTGCTGAGCGACCGACATCGTTTTGGCCGCCCTGAAATTCAGCTTGCGCGCAGCCTCCTGCTGCAGTGAGCTTGTCGTAAACGGAGGGGATGGATGGCGCTGGCGCTCTTTCTCTTTCACTTCGCCTACGACAAAATCCTTTCCTTCGAAAGCGGCCAGCACTTCTTTAACATCCTGCTCGCTGTGAAGTTCCTTTTTGGCGCCGTTCAACTGATGGAATTTAGCTTCGAAATCGTTGCCTTTGACAGCCAGGCGAGCCGTGATGCTCCAGTATTCTTCCGGCACAAAATCGGAGATTTCATTTTCCCGGTCAATGATCAGTTTGACGGCGACGGATTGTACGCGTCCGGCGGAAAGTCCTTTTTTGACTTTTTTCCAAAGCAAAGGGCTGATCTTGTAACCGACCAGGCGGTCGAGGATACGGCGTGCCTGTTGAGCATTAACCAGATCCATATTGATCGGACGCGGCGTCTTGAATGCATCCTTCACGGCCTGCTTCGTAATCTCATTAAACACAACGCGGCAATCCTGGACGTTATCGATGTCGAGCGCATGCGCCAAATGCCATGCGATTGCTTCTCCTTCGCGATCGGGGTCGGCTGCGAGATAGACCTTTTTGACTTTTTTGCTGGCATCCTTAAGTTCTTTCAGGATAGAGCCTTTTCCGCGGATCGTAATGTATTTCGGATTAAATTCGTTTTCCACATCAACGCCGATCTGACTTTTCGGCAGATCCCGAATATGCCCCATTGATGCTTTGACGATGAACTTGCTGCCTAAGTATTTGCCGATCGTTTTAGCCTTTGCAGGCGATTCCACGATGACGAGCGAATCCGCCATAGGTTCGTCCTCCTCTCAAGTTTTGCAAGCGCGGCTTTCCGGGCCCCTTGCCCTGAACCGCGCCTATTCTTCAATTGCTTCCATAGAATATAAATGTAAGTAGTCCCCTGTCGACACTAAAAGTAAGGTTACGCCCGTCTGAAACGCGCTTAAAGCGTGTGCGCTTCAGCCAAACGCAATCCTCTGATTAAGAGTCGACAAGGTGGTAGGTATACGGATGAGGTCAGCGGACCGGCTCCCCGATCCATGCATATACGGCTCCGGAGAGCGATTTTACCTGACTTTTTATGACTAACGATAGCAGAACGGAATGTAAAAGTCCAAAATCCCAGGACGTCTTCCGTTGAAGCTCATCGATACTCGCATCCCCTTGCTCCAATATAACGTATATCTTCCGCTCCTCTTTTGTCAATTTTTCATGTACCTCTTTTTTTGCGGCTCTTGGCGCAGGCGGAACGAACAGATGAGTATACTCCTCCAAAATGTCGTTAGCGTCGGCACAGGGTTTTGCTCCATTTTTAATCAATTGCAAAGTTCCCAAGCTCTTCGGCGAGGTTACGGGTCCCGGCACGGCGAAGACGTCTCGGCCGCAATCGAGCGCATAATCGCCTGTAATCAGCGAACCGCTTTTTTCCGCGGCTTCGACAATCAATACCCCTCTCGACAACCCGGCAATGATCCGGTTGCGCAGCGGGAATAGTCCCGGCGAAGGACGCGTGCCCGGAGGAAACTCGGATACGATCAGCCCTTGCTCCGCGATTTCCCGGTGCAAATGATTGTGTTCGGGCGGATAGGCGACATCGACGCCCGCACCTAGCACCGCAATCGTTGCGCCGCCCCGACGAAGTGCTTCGCGATGGCTATAACCGTCGATGCCCCGAGCCATTCCGCTGACGAGACAAACTCCGCTTTCCGCCAATGCCCCCGCTATCCGTTCGCAAACGACCCGTCCGTAAGCGGTCGGCGATCTTGTCCCGACAATCGCGATGCTGAAATCATTCAGCAGTTCTCGCCGTCCGATCGTGTAAAGCATCCAGGGCGGTTTGGCGGATTCCTTCATTAAAGTAGGATATGCCTCATCAAAATAAGACATCGGTTCGATCCCGCGCAGCCGTAACCGTCCAAGACGTTCACGAGCTTCTTCAAGTCGAATATTCCCTGCTGCTTTCGCCAGCTTGGTTTGTGCACCCAGTGCTAACCAGGTCTGCTCGGGAATCCGAAAAAGTTCGTCAAAAGGAATCCCTTTATGCCACACGATTCTCATCAACGTGCTGATACTTTGCCAACCGATTCCTGTCGTCTCATGCAAGGCCATAACCCATAGCGCTTCAGGCAACCCTTCTTGTTTCATGACTGCTTCACCTCTCCCAGCTTCCAGTGACTGCCCGGAAAATACAAAAAGCAGCCCTTCCTCCCCATGGGGAAAGAAAGGCTGCCTGCCTTGGTTCCGTTCAGTTCCAAATTAAACTTTCACCTTGTCATTGTGCCAGAAAAACGCCAACGAATCAACCCGCTGTAAACGTTTCGAGCACGCCGCGCTCTTCGAGTACGGCTACGAGAGTCGCACCCATTTCGGCCGGAGTCGGAGCGACGCGAATCCCGCACTCCTCCAGCTTGGCAATTTTCTCCGCAGCCGTGCCTTTGCCGCCCGAGATGATGGCACCCGCGTGACCCATCCGTTTGCCCGGAGGAGCCGTAGCGCCGCCGATGAAGCCCACGACAGGTTTGGTCATGTTGGCTTTGATCCACTCGGCAGCTTCTTCCTCTGCCGTGCCGCCGATCTCGCCGATCATCACCACCGCTTGCGTGCCTTCGTCTTCATTAAAGAGCTTCAGGATATCGATGAATTCCGAGCCCTTAACCGGGTCGCCGCCGATACCGACCGCCGTCGATTGACCGATGCCGCGCGTGGTCAATTGGTGCACGGCTTCATAAGTAAGCGTTCCGCTGCGGGAAACGACACCTACTTTGCCCGCTTTATGGATATACCCCGGCATGATGCCGATTTTGCAAGCTTCCGGCGTAATGACGCCGGGGCAGTTCGGTCCGATCAGCACCGTCTTTTTGCCTTCCAGATAACGCTTGACTTTAACCATATCCAGCACCGGAATGCCTTCCGTGATACAAATCACCAGTTCGAGTTCGGCGTCGATCGCTTCCATGATGGAATCCGCGGCAAATGCTGGCGGTACATAGATCACGCTCGCCGTCGCACCCGTCGCTTTGACTGCATCATTGACCGTGTTGAACACCGGAAGCTTGACGGAGCTGCCGTTCTCGAGCGTGATTTCAACGTCAGTGCCGCCTTTGCCGGGAGTTACGCCGCCTACCATCTGCGTACCGTACTCCAAGGCGCCTTTCGTATGGAAAAGCCCTGTCTCGCCCGTAATCCCCTGCGTAATGACTTTCGTATTTTTATCCACCAGAATGCTCATGCCAGTCCACATCCTCCGTTTAAAGTCAGTTTGCGAAGTCTAGTAGCTTGTCAGCGTTAAAAAACTGACAAGGCACTGCTGCGGTGATTCCGTCGACTATACCAGCTCCACGATTCGTTTCGCGCCATCGGCCATCGAGTCTGCCGACACGATGTTGAGTCCCGATTCGTTCAGAATCTTTTTGCCGAGGTCGACGTTCGTGCCTTCGAGACGTACAACGAGTGGTTTTTCCAGCTTGATCTGCTTGGCCGCTTCAACCACACCGTCCGCGATTACGTCGCAACGCATGATCCCACCGAAGATGTTGATAAAGATTCCTTTGACTTCCGGGTCGGACAGAATGATTTTGAAGGCTTCAGTTACCTTCTCCTTCGTCGCGCCGCCCCCTACGTCCAGGAAGTTGGCGGGTTCGCCGCCATAGTATTTGATGATATCCATCGTTGCCATCGCCAGACCCGCGCCATTGACCATGCAACCGATGTTGCCGTCAAGCGCGATGTAGCTCAGGTCGAATTTGGATGCGGCGATTTCCTTCTCGTCCTCTTCATCGAGGTCGCGAAGCGCCAAAATATCTTTGTGACGGAATAACGAGTTCGAATCAAAGTTCAGCTTGGCATCGAGCGCAATGACATCGCCGTCGCCGGTTACGACAAGCGGATTGATCTCTGCGATCGAGCAGTCCTTATCCACGAACGCTTCATACAGGGCCAACATGAACTTCGCAGCTTTATTGACCAGTTCCTTCGGAATATTGATCGCATAAGCCAGACGACGAGCCTGGAAAGGCTGAAGCCCTACGGCCGGGTCGACCACTTCGCGGAAAATCTTCTCAGGCGTCGCGGCCGCAACTTCCTCGATCTCCGTTCCGCCTTCTTCCGAAGCCATCAGCACGACGCTGCCGGTTCCCCGGTCCACGACCACACCGACATAATATTCCTTCTTGATATCGCAGCCCTCTTCAATCAGGAGCCGCTTGATTTCTTTGCCTTCCGGGCCTGTCTGGTGGGTAACGAGCACCTTGCCGATTAATTCTTCGGCATAAGTACGTACTTCATCCAGGCTTTTGGCCACTTTGACCCCTCCGGCCTTACCGCGTCCGCCCGCGTGGATCTGCGCTTTTACGACGACGATCGGAGTTCCGAGTTCGCGGGCTGCGTCTACGGCTTCCGCCGCGCTGAACGCTACCTTGCCGCGAGGCACGGTTACTCCGTACTGCTGCAAAACTTCTTTGCCTTGATATTCATGGATATTCATTCGTGAATCCTCCTATCAAATTGGCTCGCACCAGGCGGGTTGCCAGGCAGAAAAGTACAACCTCAATCATTATAGCACGACTGGCAAACAAAATTGAAACGCTTTCTTAAAATTCGAACTATTCCGCTTTTTTCGACATTTTTCAAAGGATCGAAAAGCGCACAGGACGCAGAGTTTATGTATTTCCGACAAAAAAACCGAAAGCCTCGAAGGCTTTCGGTTTCCGGAAATCAAGCAAATATTCGAGTATGCGTTGCTTATTTGCCCGAAGAAGAAACGTTCACGTCATGCGCACGCGCCAACAAATTTTGGAATCTGCCAAGCAGCTCCACAAATTCCGGCACGTCCATACGCAGGTCGCGCGCCATGCATTCCGGAATATGTGCGGCCTGTTCTTGCAGCTCGCGCCCTTTTTCCGTCAACGAAATAAAAACTTTGCGCTCGTCTTCAGTTGAGCGGTTGCGTTCGACAAGCCCTGCGGCCTCCAATCTTTTGAGCAGCGGCGTCAGCGTTCCCGAATCCAGGAACAATTCCTCGCCAAGCTCCTTTACTGTCCGTTCATCCTGCTCCCATAATACGATCAATACGAGATACTGCGAGTAAGTCACGCCCAATTGTTCCAAATAGGGCTGGTACATCTTCGTGATCTCGCGCGAGCTGGCATAGATCGAGAAGCACAGCATATTGTCCAACTGAAGCTGCGGATATTCATTGACTTTGCCCATTCTGCGCACTCCTCCCTTTAACTACTGGTTTTTTCCGAAAATCTCTTACAAACATAATCGCATTAAATTTGATTGTTGTAAATACGTTTGGGTCGAATTCATGAAAAAACTTGCATACAACGTATCTTGACTTTCGAAACGCTGCGTTTAGAATAAAAGTATACTATTACGTTGCTAAACGGTTCGAAAAAAGAGGAAGCACCCTTTTTCGGTCTGGCGGATTGTCCGCTATTTCAGAAAAAGAGGTGTGTTTTGTCATGTACGGAAAAAGTTATAGCGCTTGCTTGTACGGCGTCGACGGCGTCATTGTAGAAGTTGAAGTCGATATTACGAACGGACTGCCGCAGACGACGATCATCGGATTGCCGGACTCCGCGATTCGCGAATCGACGGATCGGGTCAAGGCGGCGCTCAAAAATTGCGGCTTTCGGTTTCCGAGTCGACGCGTCACCATCAATCTGGCTCCCGCGGATTTGCGCAAGGAAGGTTCTTCGCTTGATTTGGCGATTGCGATCGGCATTTTATTGACGGATGAACAGCTCGCGTTGCCGGCAGGCAGTCGACTGATCGCGGTCGGCGAGCTGTCTCTTGACGGCTCCCTGCGCCCGGTTGCGGGCGTGTTGGCTATGGCCGATTGCGCGCGCAGGCAAGGTTTCGACGCGATCGTGACCTCTTCTGCCAATGCAGACGAAGCTTCATTGGTAGACGGGTTGACGGTCTATTCGCTGCCTCATTTGCGTATGCTTGTACCGGAATCCCAGCGCGAAGAGTTATCTGCCGGAAAAGAAAAACGCTACGAATTTGACGCCGACGGCCTGCGTTATGCGCAAATCGCGTCCGAAGAATCAAGTATCTTCTCGGCAACCCATGACGATTATGCCGACGTGCTGGGTCAGGAGCATGCCAAGCGGGCACTCATGATCGCCGCAGCGGGCATGCATAACATCCTGCTCTCCGGACCTCCCGGTACCGGAAAAACGATGTTGATCAAGCGCCTGTCAGGTATCATGACCGATCTTTCCGAGAACGAAGCGCTTGAAGCCACCAAAATTCTCAGTGCCGCCGGTCGGCTGAATCATGTCAGGCACGGCCTTGTGCGACGTCGTCCGTTTCGTGCGCCGCATCATACGATTTCGCCCTCGGGACTGGCAGGCGGAGGTTCGATCCCCAGACCCGGCGAAGTGAGTCTGGCCCACAGGGGCGTGTTGTTTCTGGATGAGCTGCCGGAGTTTTCTCGCGGCGCGCTGGAAGTATTGCGACAACCGCTTGAAGACCGAACGGTAACGATCAGTCGCGCACGAGCCGCTTTCACTTTTCCCGCACACTTCATGCTGGCCTGCTCCATGAATCCCTGCCCTTGCGGCGGCGGTCTTGACGAGAACGGTCAATCCGCTTGTTCCTGTTCGCCGTCGACGATCCTGCGTTACCGCAGCCGGATTTCAGGTCCGCTGCTCGACCGCATCGATATGCAGGTCGAGGTTCCTCAGCCGCCGCCTAGCGATCTCGTCCGTCCAGGCTCCTCTTCCGCCGAACTTCGTGAACGAGTTTTGTTCGCTTCCGAGCGCCAAAAAACGCGCTATCGCTCGTTAAACGTGGAGTGTAACAGTCAATTAAGCGGGACTTTGCTGCGCAAACATGCGAATCCGGGCCGTGAGGCACAAGTTTTACTCGACACCGCCATTAGCGCATTAGGGCTGAGCATGCGCTCGCGGGATCGCATTTTGAAGCTGGCTCTAACGATTGCCGACTTGGAAGATTCGAATGAAATTCGTACCGAGCATATTGCGGAGGCGCTTCAATATCGGCAGATGGATCGGAGAATGCGGGAATAGACGAATAGAAATAAAAAGGAGCTGTCCTTCGATAAGGACAGCTCCTTTTTATGCAGCGACCTGCACGCCATGCGCCCTGCTAAAACGCGTCCTCAATATGCTCCAATGATCGAATCTCCAAATTACGCCCCAACATAACCGCAACGGCATCGAAGCGAATCTGGCGGTCCGAGACTCCGAAGCGATGCAGATAAACTTCAGCGGTTCGTCTGACTTGTCCGATTTTGCGTGCATCGATCGACTCGGCCGGCATTCCGTAGCCTAGCCCGCTCCGACTCCGTACTTCGACAAACAACAAAATTTCTCCCTGCTCAGCAACAATATCCAGTTCCCCGGAGCGGCAGCTCCAGTTGCGCTCGATAATACGCCAGCCTTGCCGTTGCAAATAGGAAGTCGCTGCTTCTTCAGCGGCTCTGCCTTTGTCTTTGCGGGTAGGAGATGCAACTTTTTTATGTACGGCAGAGCCGTCCGCAGTTGCAGATGGCTTTGCTTTCGATGAATCGTTCATAGTCCTTTGCGCCTCCCGGCTTCGCGATCGCTGCGATACACGAACGAAAGCAACTCGGCGACAAGCCCGTACAACTCGGCGGGGATTTGTTGATCCAGATCCAACTTTGACAACACTTCGACCAAAGCCGCATCTTCTTGAATCGGAACTCCCGCTTCTTGAGCCCGTGCCAGAATGGATTCCGCGATACTGCCGCTGCCTTTTGCCACAACGACCGGAGCGGACATCTGCTCCGGCGCGTATTTGAGTGCGACTGCGCGTTTGCGGGCCGTCTCTTCGGATTTGGTTTCTTTCATATTTTCACGTCCACTCCCCGATACGAAGGCGGAGCATACGATAGCGACGTTCCGGACTCTCCGTTGCTTTCCATGCTGCGTTCAGGCAAAGCATCCGTGCGCAGAGCCAACAACTGGTAACCCGCCGCTTCAAATGCCGAAGCAATCTGAGGTTGCCCCGCTTCCAGCAAAGGCCGTGCCCAGTCTTCGTCATTGCGGAAATTAAGACTGACTTTACGGTCCACGACCTGGACGTCGATCAACGTACGCCCTAACGATTTCATGTCCAAATCGAACCACAGACGGCAGTTGGACGAGTCAAGCTCTCCTTTGGGTCCTCTACGGGATTCAATCTGTACAGAAGCTGTCTGATTACCATCCGGGCCTACAAACGGGAGAAACATCGTGACTTGGGCAAAAGGCGCTGTACGATCGGTGTTCAGCAGCAGCTGTTGTCCGGTCATTTGCTGGACCGCTTGCTGTGCCGCATCCTTTAGGCCAGCAGGCAGCGAATCGGAAGCAGACAACTGCAACAAGAGAGATTTCAGCGTCTCGCGTACTTCTGCGACGGACTGCTGTGCGGCAGGCGTTTGGGTAACAGCTCGGCTATCCGCAGTTGCGGCTCCATCCGGACGCCCAGTTTCGCCTGGCACCGTGCGGAGCGCCTGCTCAGCAGCATTTCGGACCGCAGCGGAGACTTCGGGGCGAGCCTCTGCGTTTGTCGCGGCTGCAGCCGCCGTGGAAGCCGCATTAGCTGTTGCTCCTTGCTGGGTCTGTGCTGCTGAAGTCTGCGCAAGCTGCGCTGCCGTTTGTCCGGCAGCCGGAGACGGAGCAGCAGGTGGTGCAGACTGCGGTAATGGAGTGCTGTTTGCTGCCGCTTGCGTCGGCGTAGAAGGCGGCGTATTTAACAATGTGGAACGTGCAGTCTGCTGTTCGTGCTCGGCACCCAACATTTTAAGCAGACGCCCGACCCATGGTCCGGCATCCGCTTCGTCTGCCTGCGCAGTGGTTTGACCATTCCGGGCGGCCGCTGCATTTGCCGTCTCCGTGCTGCCTGCAGCAGCCGTGCGCAGTTCGCCAAGCAGTGTCTGTACTTTACGCAGCAAAGCGGCATCCGTTTGCGGCAATTCTGATGCTCCTGCATTCCGACCAGCTGCCTCTGCCTGGGCAGCAGTTGAAGATTGTCCTTGCGAGGCCTGCTGCGCCGCGTTTCCCATTGAAGCTTGATTCACGCCTGTCGTACCGGCAGCGGAAGTCGTGCGCTCCGCCGCTTTAGCTGCACCTGTCGTTTGCGCGGCATCCGGTGCAGCGGAACCTCCAGCAGCCGAAGTCGCGCCCGCAGCCGCTTGGGCAGCGGTACGAATCTGCGCCGGGTTCCCGTCTTCCGGCGGTGTCGCAGCCGCCGCCAAGCCAGCAGCCGCAGCAGAAATATTGTTTGTATTCCCAGTCGCCATATTTCCCGACGCATTTTGCCCGTTAGTCGGCAAAGTCCCGGCAGTTCCGGTAGCGGCCGGTCCCGAAGCGGCTCCAGGCTGCGGAGCACTTAATCCGCGACCCGGCAAAGCTGTTCCTTCAACCGATCCTTCGCCCAGCTGCGCCAGTGCCGCGGCAACCTGCTGTCCAAGATTTTGCAACACGGCGGAAGCCGGAGCGCCGAATACGGCTTGCTGCATTCCCGATACGCTTTGAGGCGTAATCGGCAGTCCTCTTTGCTGTAAAATCCCGATCGAACGCACCCATTGCTGAGCATCGACGGAAGCCGGCTTCTGTGCAAGCATATTACGTACTTCAGCGGCATTTTCCTTGGTCATCGGAATTTCTGCCTGCTGCATCATGCGAACCATCTCACGGGTTTGCTTATTATCCGGCATTCCCAGCTGCTTTAATGTATCTTCCATCGATTGTGCGCCCGCGGCTGCACCCGGAGGGGCCGCAACAGGCTTCATCACGATCGAGCCATCTTCGGCGGCAGGCTGAACTTCCATAAAAGCCGTTTGTCCGGCCTGCAAAGGCGTCTCAAGCTTCGCGTTCACCTTCACGCCCTGGATCTGAACCACCGCTTCCTTGCCATCTTCCGATACCGATTGGACTACGCCTCTAACCACTTGCCCGGCACGCAAATCCACTTGCTTGGCTTCCCCCGGCTTAGCATCTCCGATAATACTTTTAAACAACGAACCGATGTTCATCTCGCTCACCTCCCTAACGACTACTTGGTTAACTCTTAATCACAGGTTTGCGTTTTAGGCGGGCGCAACCTTACTTTTAGCTTTGAAAAGGTACGACTCGTCCCGCTTTGCGGTCGAATTTTCCGTTATGACTAATATATCGGAAAAAACGCCTCTTATAATAAGAAGCGTTTGCGTTCGTTTTGAATGGTCGGATCAACGCAACTGCTCATGCTCTGCCTTCATTTTAACCAAAAAACTATGCCGATGCAGATCGCTGATTCCCAGCTCCAAAATTTTCTCGCGGTGAACAGCCGTTCCATAACCTTTATGTACGGCAATGCCATACCCCGGATAATCCTGTTCCCATTCTCCCGCGCAAAGACGATCCCGCGTAACCTTCGCCACGATCGAAGCGGCTCCGATGCTCTGGCTGAGCGAATCGCCTTTGATGATCGCACGCTGCGGAAGATCCACCTGAATGCTCTCCGCATCCACCAACAGCGCATCCGGTTGCTGCGTCAACGCTTTTACCGCCATCTTCATGGCCAAACGAGACGCCTGCTTAATATTGATCTGATCGATGGTCTTCGGATCAACGCGACCCACTCCGACAGCAACGGCTTCGCGCAGGATGACCTCATACAGTTCATCCCGCTTTTTCTCGGACAATTTCTTCGAATCATCGATTCCTTCGATTTTAAGCCCTATAGGCAAAATGACCGCCGCAGCCACGACATCGCCAAACATGCAGCCGCGACCTACTTCATCCACGCCCGCAACAGCTTCAAATCCTTCCGTCCACAGTTCCTTCTCCAACAGAAGACGATCGACTTCCACTTTGATCTTTTTGGGTTTACTGACCGTCGTTGTCGTCTCTTCACTCTTTTTAGCTTTCGGCATGATGTTCTCCTCCGTTCCCGTTATGCAAAAAGGATCGCCGAACTGCTCGGCGATCCAATCCCGCGCTGCCTGCACGGCTCATGTTTCCTGTATCCAATGCTTAGAAAGGCTCTTCCAAAGAGAAGCGGCCCATTTTGCCCGAACGAAGATCGCGCAAGAATAATACCGACGCTTTGGTCAGATCGACCCGGCCGCCGCTCATGATACAGCCGCGTTTACGTCCGATTTCTTCCATGATCTGCACGATTTCGTCCGGATCGTCAAAAACGGTCGGACGTTCGCCAAGCGCGTAACGCTCGGACAAGCGTTCCCAATAATGCTCCGCGCAATACTTGATCGCGAAGAACGTCACTTCCTCCACGTTCAGTACGTCTTCTTTGATCGCTCCGGTCACTGCAAGCTTCATGCCCACGTTTTGGTCATCGAACTTCGGCCACAAAATCCCCGGCGTGTCGAGAAGTTCCATTTCCTTGCCGATTTTGATCCACTGTTGGCCTTTGGTTACGCCTGGACGGTCTCCCGTCTCCGCGATGCTTTTGCCGGCCAGTTTGTTGATCAAGGTCGACTTGCCCACGTTAGGGATGCCGACGATCAAGCCGCGAATAGCACGAGGGTTCATGCCTTTTGCAATCTGACGATCGATCTTTTCCTTGAGAAGTTGTTTGGCATACACCGAGATATCTTTGACGCCGCGACCTCCCGGCGTATCCGTCTCGATGGCCAAGTGGCCTTCCTCGCGGAAATATTCGATCCATCTTTTCGTAACTTCGGGATCAGCCAAGTCGGACTTGTTCAACAAAATCAGTCTGGGCTTGTCCTTGAGAATGTCTCCGATCATCGGGTTACGGCTGGACAGCGGCAAGCGGGCGTCAAGCAATTCGATCGCAAGATCGATCAAGCCGAGCTTCGCTTCAATCTGTCTGCGTGCACGAGTCATGTGACCGGGGAACCATTGAATGGTCATAACGGTATTTCACCTCTCCTAACGGCCGGAAAACGGAACGGATTCCGGCACGGTCATGCTAATGATTGACGATATGCATGTCGCTGAACGGCCAGAAGACCAGGTCGGCCCGGCCGGTAATGTCGCTGTAAGGGACGTAACCGATCATTCGGCTGTCTTTGCTGTTTGGACGATTGTCGCCCATTACGAATACGTGTCCTTCGGGTACGGTACCGTCAGGGAATGTCGCATTCGGGAAGTTCGTGTTGTTATTATACGTTTCGCCGTTGGCATGCGCCTGGTCGAGAACGTCTTGAATGTAAGGTTCTTCGATGATTTCACCATTGACCGTCACTTCGTCGCCTTCAACCTTAACGGTGTCTCCCGGCAAAGCGATAACCCGTTTGATGAACTCTTTGTTATCCTCGGAAGGAACTTTGAACACGATAACCTCGTCCTTTTTCGGAGCACGGATGTCATACAAAATCTTGTTGACGATGACGCGTTCGCCATCATGGAAATTCGGTTGCATAGAGGAACCATCAACCATATAAGGCGCGAACAGCAGCCAGCGGATGACAAACACCAACACTAATGCAATCGCAATGGCTTTTACCCATTCGAGCGTCTCGCTTTTCACTTTGTTTTTCGGATTGTTCGGCGCTTCTTCCGCTGCAGGGCGGTTTACGTTTTCTTCCATGGATAGCCCTCTCCTTACGCTTGATATCCAAACATCAGCATTTTGCAAAACCGCACATCCGTGCCTTTAAAAGGTACTGGATCCAGCCGGTTTTGAGAAATGCTCATATTTACGGGGCTAATACGTCCCTTTTTACTTATGAATCGCTTTTGAGAATAAAACGAAAGGAGCTTGTTTCCAAGCTCCCCATTTTTCGCTCGCTTAGCCTTCCGCGGGGGAAGATTAACGACGAATTTCTTTAATTCTTGCTGCTTTACCGCGCAGTTCGCGCAGGTAGTACAGTTTCGCACGACGCACTTTACCGTGGCGTACGACTTCGATTTTGTCGATTTTTGGCGAGTTGATCGGGAACGTTCTTTCAACGCCTACGCCGTAAGAAATCTTACGAACGGTGAAAGTTTCGGCGATACCGCCGCCTTTACGTTTGATGACTACGCCTTCGAACAACTGGATACGCTCGCGAGTTCCCTCGATAACCTTAACGTGCACTTTCAAAGTGTCGCCGGGACGGAAGCTCGGGATATCTTTGCGAAGTTGTTCTTGAGTCAGAGCTTGAATCAGATTCATGATTTGTTTCCTCCTTCCACTCATGCGTTCATACGTCTTCTTCGGAAAACAATTCCGCCTCATCATTCGCAGAGGACCGCAAGATTACACAACGGATTGATTTTACCATGAAGTCGTATGAAAAGGCAATACATTACTTAAAAATAAACCGAAAGAAAATGTCTTACCATTTCGAAGATCCCGAAGAGCGGCCTCCGCCTCCTCCTTTGCCCCATGAAGAAGAACCGCCGGACCGTCCGCCGCCGCCCCAGCTTGAGCCGCCGGACGAACGTCCTCCGGGACGGCTTCCGCCGCCAGGCCCGCCGAATCCGCCTCCGAAGCCTCCGCCTCCGCGGTTGTTATTGTTGGCCCGTTGAACGGCACGCCGATAATCGCGCTCCATCTCTTCCAGCACCTGACGCCCGAAAGCGGCTTGCGCCAGCGCATCTTCGAAGCGCCCTGCCGCAATCAGACGGCGTGCTTCGGTTTCGAACCCGCCGTAACGACCTGCGTAAGAATTCGTGCGCAGGTAACGACGATACGTCTGCTCGCGCCCCGCAAAATCGCCGCTTAGCTGCTCCAACTGTCGCATCGCCTGGTCCCGACGTTCCTGCAAATCCCGTATGTGTTGAGCAAAATCGGAAGCATTGCGTTCATATGCCGCCAAAAGAGGTTCTGCGCGAAGCAAGTCGATCGGCTCGCTTTTCAAAGCTGCGGCCACGGCCTCTCCTTCGTTTTCTGCCGTTTGAAGCGCTCGGTCATACTCCGGCATATGGACGCCCATGGCCCGGTAAGTCGATCCCGCTTGCCGGAAAATGCTGCGAGCCCCTTCGAAGCGCTGCTGCGAAGCGCGATGCTGCGCATCCAGTTCGTCCGCGTATCCCAATGCTTCGCGCATCCGCTCGCGCGACCGCGCTGCCAGCTCGTCTGCGCGATCGCTTTTTTCCCGGGCGGCTTTGTAATATTGCACTTGCGGATTAAGAGCCGAACGAATCTCCGGCAGCAAACGACGAATTTCCTCTTCCGCCCGATCAACCTCCTCGCGACGTCCCCGCTGCGCCCCTAAATGAGACTCGGCGTAACGACCTCTCAATTCATTCAGCTCCTGCTCGTAACGAGGCGCAAACCCTTCGATTTCACGCAGCAAGCTTTGCGCATCCTGAAGCGACTCGGCCGACGTGCTTCGACTCTCCAGGCGACGCTTTACGATATCTTTGGCCTCCGCAATACGGGAAGCGATTCGTTCGGCCGATTGCTTGGCTGCCGGAACGTCTCCCGCCTGAATCAACTCGTTCAAGCGCTGCGTCTCCGCTCCCGCTTCGCTGAGAACGCGGAACGGATCTTCCTCGGTCAGCAGGAGTCCTTCGCGCTCCGTGACAGGACGCAGCTCCCGTTCGGTCTGAACGATCTTTCCGGGCCACTGCGCGGCTTCCGAAGCCAAACTGCTCAGCGATTCCACATAGCCCGAAATTTCCTGGAGACGCGACAACGACTGTTCGGCCGGAGCAGACGCCTGCATGACATCGAATTCATCCAGACCGTCCGCCTTCGCGAGCAGCGCCGCCGCCTCATCCAGCTCTCTTTGCAGAGTAGTCAAGGGATATCCGGTATCCGTCTTCAGTTTTTCCAACGCCTGCCGCGTTTGCCGTTCCACTTCTTTGCCTTCCTTGACTCTGCGGCGAACTTCGGCGAAGCTGGCGGATACTTGCTCGAAGCGTTCGTTCAAAGCCGTCACCCGACTTTCCCAATCCTGAACCTCGCGGGTTAACGTATCCAGTTCTTTTCTTTGTGCACGCGAGGCAAAAGTTCCCGGGCGGAATGCGGCAAGGCGCGTAGACAGCGACTCCGCGCTCTGATGCAGCTCTACCGCTTCGCGGCTGATTCCCTCGGCTTCTTTTAACGTCTCTCCTTGAACAAAGCCCATCTCTACCTCACGGAAAAGCTCGGATACCATAATGCCGTCCACCACGGCAGATGTCGCCTTCTGCCGATTGCGAAGCTCTTCTGCGCGCTTTTTCACCTTGGATCCCGACTGGAACATGCTGAACAGCACATAAGCACCGATGCCAAGCACGGCAAGCGCCAGGATCGCATACAGCCAAGTCCCTCCGGCCAACAGTCCCGCCGGACCGCCGGAGCCCGAGGAAGCGCCTCCTGCACCGTTGACGTACTCGCCGACGGCCAAAGCGCCCGCTGCCGGTCCGTCGTCTTGCGCCGCGGGAACGAACGCACGGTCGATGATACGTTGAGCATTTCCCAAAGCGGAGTTTTCCAACTCTAAATAAACCAAGTTCGGGTCCGTCACGATTAAAAGCAGCAGCTCATTCGAACCCAATCCCCAGGCATCGTAGGTCTGTGCGGACAACCGGGCAGCTTCGTTTTCGCTCATGCCGCTCTCCGTCAACACGTAGACCGTATATTTTCCGTCAGAGAGTTCATTTTCCAATTGCCTGATCTGGCTGTCCGTAAACAAACCCGCTTCGTCCGTGACAATGCCGCTTCGCTGCGGACTTGACGCGGATACCGACAAGATCGGCGTCAACATCAACAATACGACCGCCAATACGGGCAGCACCTTTCTCCAATCGATTCTTCGCATCCTTTAATCCTCCTGTTTCCTTAACCGAATGTCGTTTAATCACATTAGCTTCATCTACCTTCCAGTTTACCATCTTCGGCCAAAAAACGATAAGAACATCTGCGATCTCTACCTTCTTGCACGATTCAATACTTGGTGACCCAATGATTCTAAAGCAAATACCCCCTGCGATGATCCGTCTTTTTGGACGATTCCGTAGGGGGTATATTCATTTATCTTCATCTAAAATTTTTGAAAATAGGCGGTCTGCTACTCGTCCGCAGCTGCCTCTTCACGCTTTAACTCTTCGAGCCACTTCAGCTCTTGTTTAGTCAGCGTCAACCGTTCCAGAAGCTCCGGACGGCGCTGAAGCGTACGGCGAAGCGACTCCCGTCTACGCCAAGCTTCGATATTCGCATGATGGCCCGACAACAGAATATCCGGCACTTTCATCCCCCTAAACTCCGTTGGACGGGTATAGTGCGGATACTCCAGCAGTCCCGTGCTGAACGAATCCGTCACGGCGCTATTTTCATTGCCCAGCACACCCGGAAGCAGCCGAACGGTACTATCGATCATTACCATGGCAGGCAGCTCGCCGCCGGTCAGTACATAATCGCCGATCGAGATCTCGTCGGTTACCAGACCGTCGCGAATCCGTTCATCATAACCTTCATAATGTCCGCAGATGAAAATTAAATGGTCTTCCTTGGCAAATTCCTCCGCTTTTTTCTGCGTAAACGTCTCGCCTTGCGGACACAGCAAAACGATACGCGGACGCGAAGGTGATTCGTTTGCCGGAAGTTCGGCTGCGATACCCCCGCCTTCGTTCTCGCGTCCACGCAGCAAATCCTCTACGGCAGCAAAGATCGGTTCCGGCTTGAGCACCATGCCTCCCCCTCCGCCGTACGGCGTATCGTCAACCTGCCCATGCTTGCTGGTCGAGTACTGGCGAAAGTTCACGGCAGAAAGCTCTACGATTCCTTTATCCCTTGCTTTTCCCAGAATACTCGCACCGAATACGCCGTCGAACATTTCCGGAAATAAAGTGAGTACATCAATCCGCATCCGTGCACTCATTAGTCCAGCAGTCCTTCCATAACCTCGATACGTACTTTTTTCTCGGCAACGTTTACTTCTTTCACAACCGATTCGATAAACGGAATCAGCAGTTCTTTGCCGCCTTTGCGCTTAACGACCCAGACATCGTTGGCGCCCGGCGTCAGAATATCGGTAATGGTTCCCAACTCTTCGCCTTCTTCGCTCAATACGGAGCAGCCGATGATTTCATGGAAGTAATAAGCGTTATCTTCTGCTGCTACGGCTTCTTCTTTCGGTACTTTTACTTCCCAACCTTTATATTTTTCGACCTCATTGATGTTATCGTAGCCTTCCAGCTTCACGATATAAACGGTCTTTTGCTCGCGTGCGGAGATGACTTTGACTTTCAACGCTTTACCGTCCTCCGGCGAGATCAGCAGCAGTTCTTTGCCTTGAGCAAAACGAACTTCGGGAAAATCGGTAAACGGGAAAATTTTCAGTTCGCCGCGTACTCCATGAGTGTTTGCCACTTTGCCTACGCTTAAAAAATCCAGTTTATCATTCGAGTTTGTCATTTGTATTCGATCCTTTCGCTTCTTTTGCTTTATCTATACATATACGATAACAGTCTTGATAATGTACGAAAAGGGGCTAGGAAGATAACCTCCTAACCCCTTTTCGTATATCTTTAAGACCGGAAAGTCTAAGCTTTCCCTTTTAAGACTGGATATCCACGGTAACCCGCTTGTCCAGTTTGACTGCTGCCGACGTTACGACCGTACGAAGCGCTTTGGCGATTCGCCCCTGCTTCCCGATAATCTTACCGATATCATCGGGATGCACAGAGAGTTCATACACCACCAAAGACTCTTTCTCTACCGTACGGACCTTAACGTCTTCCGGGTGATCGACCAGAGCTTTTGCGATAACCGCTACTAACTGTTCCATGTCAACCCCTCCGAGTCACTGTCTTATTTTTGCAGTTTGGATTCATGGAATTTCTTCATGATTCCGGCTTTGCTCAGCAGGTTGCGAACAGTATCGGACGCTTGCGCGCCTGTTTGCAGCCAAGCCAAAGCTTTTTCTTCGTTAATGCTCACTACTTGCGGTTCAGCGACCGGATTGTAGTAACCAATTTCTTCGATGAAGCGTCCATCACGCGGGGAACGGGAGTCCGATACCACGATACGATAGAAAGGTGCTTTATGCGCACCCATGCGCTTAAGACGAATACGAGTTGCCAAGAAAATCACCTCCTTCAAGAAATAAACGGCTTCGAAAAACCGCGGCGGCTGTTCAGCCTGTATGGAAATGCTCCTTTTCCGTTTAACGGAACGGGAACCTCATGCCTTTGCTCATTTTTTGCATTTGCTTCATCGCTTTGTTTTTGCCGCCTTTCGGATCCATCATGCCCGAAAGCTGCTTCATCATCTTTTTCATCTCGTCGAACTGCTTGATCAAACGGTTGACTTCGGCCAGCGACGTGCCGCTGCCTGTCGCAATCCGCTTGCGGCGACTGTAATTGATGATGTCCGGCGATTGCTTCTCCGCGCTCGTCATGGAATGCACGATTGCTTCGATTCGACCGACCTGCTTGTCATCGACCTTCAGGTCACTCTTTTGCTTCATTTTGTTCATGCCCGGAATCATGTCCATGATCTGATCCAGCGGCCCGAGCTGCTTGACCTGCTCCATCTGCTCAAGAAAATCGTCGAAGGTGAATTCCGCGTTGCGCATTTTGCGCTCCATTTCCTTCGCCTTCTTCTCGTCGATGCCGGACTGCGCTTTCTCGATCAGCGACAGCATGTCGCCCATCCCGAGAATCCGCGAAGCCATGCGTTCCGGGTGGAACGGTTCCAACGCGTCCAGTTTCTCGCCGAGCGAGATAAACTTGATCGGACAGCCCGTTACCGCCTTAACCGACAATGCCGCACCGCCGCGGGTGTCGCCGTCAAGCTTGGTCAACACGACGCCGGTCAACGACAGCTGCTCGTTGAAGCTTGCCGCGACGTTTACCGCATCCTGACCTGTCATCGCATCGACGACCAGCAGCACTTCATCCGGTTTGGTTTCCGTATGAATTTGCTTCAATTCTTCCATCAACTGTTCGTCGATGTGCAGTCGGCCGGCGGTATCGATGATTACGTAATCATGACCTTTATCCTTGGCTTCCTGCAAACCCTGGCGGGCAATCTCGACCGGACTCACTTGATCGCCAAGCGAGAAGACCGGCACGTTCAGCTGCTCGCCAAGAACTTGAAGCTGCTTGATCGCCGCAGGACGATAAATATCGCCTGCGATAAGCAGCGGACGATTCCCCTGCTTCTGAAGCATTTTGGCCAACTTGCCGGTCGTCGTCGTCTTACCCGCGCCCTGCAAGCCTGCCATCATGATGACGGTCGGCGGCCGATTGTTCTTGTTGAGTTTGGACTGCGTGCCGCCCATCAGTTCCGTTAATTCTTTATTGACGATGTCGATGATCACCATGCCCGGCGTAAAGCTCTCCGTTACTTCTTTTCCAAGCGCCTTCTCTTTCACCTTGCCGATGAAATCTTTGACGACTTTGAAGTTGACGTCAGCTTCCAGCAGGGCCAGTCGCACTTCGCGCATCGCATCGTTAACGTCGTCCTCGGAAATTTTGCCTTTGCCGCGAAGTTTGCCGAAGACGTTCTGCAATCTCGTCGTTAATCCTTCGAATGCCATATGTTCACCCCGCTTCCGTATCTATTCTCTCTATTATATACCGAAAGCCGATCCATTATCGAATTCGTAAAATCGCGTAACCGCTATTCCAGAGCCTGAAGCTTTTGCGCAATGACTCCGAGTTCCCTTCGCGTCTGCTCCGGTACCTTTTCGTCGTTAGCCAAGATCTCCAACTCGCGAATCTCCTGCATGCGACGGTCATGCCGCTGCAGCAGTTCAAGCTTCGCTTCGTAATTCTCCAGCGTCTGCTCGGCACGCTTGATATGTTCGTACACCGCCTGGCGGCTGATTTCGAATTCCGCGGCAATCTCGCCCAGCGAGAAATCATCGTGGAAGTAATACTTGAGAAAAGTCTGCTGCTTCTCTGTCAGCAACCGTTCGTAAAAAGCGAACAGCAGGTTGATTCGATTCGTCTTCTCCAGACGATTTTCTTGACTCATCCGGAACACTCCTCTCGTCAAGGGAAAACACTTTACACACCAATCAACGTTCCCTATCATACCGAAAAGAAAAGAAGATGTCAAGCGCTTTTGCTTAACATCTTCTTTCATGAATCAAAATTTGTTTTTCCCCTGGTCCAGTAGCTTGACCAACATTAATCATAGGTCTACGTTCGACTGAAACGCACACGCTTTAGGTGCGTTTCAGCCGGGCGTAACCTTACATTTAACTTGGTCAAGCTACCAGCCTGTTATTTCACGGTAATGATGACTCGTTGATAGTGCTTCAGATTATGCGTCCCGTCGTCTTTAACCTCCGCGATCATATGAATGGTATCGCCGGATTTCGCATCGGTCGGAACGCGGAACTTAACGGTTTCGGTATCCGCCCCGCGCATCCCGATCGTGTTGCGATGTTCGCCCTCTGTTTTCTCGCGATGCAAGCCTAGCTGTAGATCGCCGGCCATCTCTTTGACCGCTTCTAACGGCTCGACCGGAGAATCGTTGTACGTATCGGCTTTATGGTAACGCCACCAGCGTTAAGTCAGGTTATCGCCATCCAGATCGCCTGAATAATGATAAACCGAACTGGTCAGTACAATCCCCGCCAAGTCCATCTCGTTCGAATATAAAAGAAAACGCAGCATGGAATTCATGTCGTCCACTTCGCCGTCGTTTGTAACGACCGTTCTGGCTTGACTTTGCTTCAATTGAGTTTGTTGCTGCGGCGTGAGCGGCTTTGAACCCGACGAAGTTACTCCTGTATCTGCCGCAAATGCCTGCACGCCGCCACCGGCTGCCAGCACTGCACTCAGATTCAATGCCAATAATGTTTTTACCCATTTCCCTTTATTTATTACGTCAGCACCCTCTCTGATTGATCTTTCGACCGCCCGGCAGCGCATTTCCTCGTAAGGACCCTTTACGAAAAAAACCTGATTGCTGCCGCACACCCAAAAGGGCAAGCGGTAGCAATCAGGTTTTGCCTGCATGACCAGTCACCATTTGCAAATGGTAGGAAGGTAAAAAAAGAAGCCGGGAAATTGCCCCGGCTTCTTGACTTGCCTAGAAAGCTTAACGTAGCTGGGAGCGAGAAGACGTAGAGAGAAATTCAGTGACGGAATGGAATGTTCGCCTTTGAAATCGAGAAAAAACCTATAAAAGTTTCGATCCATTTTCTCAATTTCAACATGCGACCTGAAGCATTTCGAAGAAATGCACTTCGGAAGCCTACGCTGGCAATTTCTCTCGGAGTCTTCTCGCTTCCCGCACCCACGTGACTTTCTCGACAAACAGGTTTTAAGGCAGCAGGTACATCAGGATGCAAAAGAAATGCAAGATGCTGCCTGCAAGGACGAACAGATGCCAGACGGCGTGGTGGTGAGGGAAACCTCGCCAGACGTAGAAGATCGTTCCTACGGTGTACATGAGGCCGCCCGCGACGAGCAGGTGGATGCCTTCGGCCGGGATGGCTTGAGTCAGCGCGCCCCAGGCAAGCACGATCAGCCAGCCCATCAGCAGGTAGAACAAAGTCGACATGAACAAGAACTTTTTGACGAAAAAGGCTTTGAACGCGACGCCGCCGAGCGCGATCGCCCAGACGATCCCGAACAAGGTCCAGCCGAGCGGGCCGCGGATCGCGGTCAGCATGAACGGCGTGTAGGTGCCTGCAATATATAAGTAGATCGAGGAATGGTCCATGAACTCGAAGAAATCTTTCACTTTGCCTTCCCTGAAGCTGTGCACCAACGTTGAACTCATATATAGAAGAAGCATCGTTACGCCGTACACGGTGAAGCTGACGACATGCCAGGCATTTCCTTTCAAGCTGGCAAAAACGATCAGCAGCACAAGTGCAGCAACGCTCAAAGCGGCTCCGATTCCGTGCGTGACCGCGTTGGCAACCTCTTCCCGACGGGAATACGTATGCGTGTTAGCCATATGGCCATCCCTCTCTTTCTTCATTCAGATCTGTTTTCCAATTGTTTCTGCAAAACCTGTCCGTTTTCACAACAATTGATTTCATTATAAACGTTCGGACGGCGCTTTACCAATTACAAACGTCATCTTTTCAGGAGGAATTTCGGACATTTTTTTGTTTACATAAAAAAACAGGCAAACCGCGCGATCGGAGTAAAGCTCCGCCGTCAGGTCGCCTGTCTTGCTGCATAGGCCGCGTTCGAAATCAGGTTCGCGCGGCCCGTATCAGGATTATCTTTTTTTATTGCTCGGACGGGTTGGATTCGCCGTCTTCGCCCTCGATCAGTTCTTCCTCGATCAGACCTGCGAACAAAGCATGCACGAACTGCTCGGAATCGAATTCCTGCAGGTCTTCCATTTTCTCCCCCAATCCCACCAATTTGACGGGAATGTTCAGCTCCTGACGGATCGCTACGACGATGCCGCCTTTGGCTGTACCGTCGAGCTTGGTCAGCACAAGGCCGGTTACGCCGCTTTTCTCGCCGAACAGTTTGGCTTGGCTGAGCGCGTTCTGTCCGGTCGTCGCGTCCAGCACCATCAATACTTCGTGCGGCGCGCCCGGAATTTCACGCTGGATAACTCGGAAGATTTTGTTCAGTTCGTCCATCAGATTGCTTTTGTTTTGCAGACGGCCGGCCGTATCGCAAATCAGGATATCGGCATTGCGCTGCTTGGCAGCCTGCACCGCGTCGTACATGACGGCCGCCGGATCGGAGCCGGGGCTTTGCTTGATCACTTCGACGCCCGTACGCGTGCCCCAAACTTCAAGCTGCTCGATCGCGCCCGCGCGGAACGTATCGCCCGCGGCGAGCAGCACCTTTTTGCCTTCGCTTTTAAACTTGTGTGCCAACTTGCCGATCGTCGTCGTCTTGCCCACGCCGTTGACGCCGACGAACAAAATAACGGTCGGTCCGTCTTGGCTCATGTTAAGCGAGTTATCCTGTTCGCCGCGCAGCAATTCGACCAGCTTCTCGGACAGCACCGGACGAAGCTCGCTGGCATCGTTCAAGCGGCGCTTTTTCACTTCCACGCGCAGTTCGTCGATCAATCCCATCACCGTATTGACGCCGACGTCCGCACCGATCAGAATTTCTTCCAACTCTTCGTAAAACTCTTCGTCGATCTTGCGTCTGCGAACCATCAGGTTGGATACGCGCTCGACGAAGCCTTTGCGCGTTTTTTCCAGACCGTCTTTGAACTGCTTGGTCACCGCGTCCGTTTTGCCCGCGATGCTTTCTTTTAATTTACGAAAAAAGCTCATGCTTCCCGTCCTCCAATCGTATATGAAACGTCAGGCAATCCCGACTTCTTCATCTTCCAAACGCACGGATACCAACTTGGATACGCCGCCTTCTTCCATGGTCACGCCATACAGCACGTCGGCTTCTTCCATCGTGCCTTTACGGTGGGTAACGACGATAAACTGCGTTTGCTCCGCGAACTCGCGCAAATACTGGGCAAACCGAACCACGTTCGCTTCATCCAGCGCCGCCTCCACTTCGTCGAGCACGCAGAACGGAACCGGCTTCACGTGCAGAATCGCGAATAACAAAGCCATCGCCGTCAATGCGCGTTCCCCCCCGGAAAGCAGTTGCAGATTTTGCAGCTTCTTCCCCGGAGGTTGGGCCACGATATCGATTCCGGTCTCCAGCAGATTGTCAGGATCGATCAATACCAGATCTGCTCGGCCGCCGCCGAACAGCTTGGAAAAGACCGTGCCGAACTGCCGGCGTATCGCATCGAACGTCGTCTTGAAGCGCTTGGACATCTCGTCGTCCATCTCGCGAATGACCAAGTACAGCTTGGCCTTGGCTTCCATCAGATCATTCTTCTGTTCATCCAGGAACGTATAACGTTCGCTTACGCGATCGTATTCCTCGATAGCGCCCAGATTCACTTCGCCGAGCAGCGTAATCTTGCGTTTGATTTCGCGCACATCGAGACGGGCCGCTTCCGGATCTTCCGGCAGCTCGTAACGCTGCTGCGCCGATTCGTAGCCGATTCCGTATTCCTCGGTCAGCTTTTGCAGCGTATTCTCCAGTTCTACGTCCAGCCGGGTCGCCTGGATTTCGGTATGGCGGATATTTTCTTCGACCGTCTTCAGCTCGCTGCGCTGCTTATGGGTCTCGCCTTCGCGTTCTTCCAGCTTGCGCTGGCGCTCCGCGCGTTCTCCGCGCTTTTCTTCGAGACGTTCCTGCGTCACGCTTTTCAGATCTTTGGCTTCCTGAAGTTCGCGCACGTGATTTTCCGCGTCTTTCCGATTCGCCGCCAACTCCGCTTCCGCTCCGCGAAGCATCTTCCGTCGGTCGGCTAGTTGGTTGGACACCGTTCCTGTTTCTTCGCCCAGACGGCTTAAGCGCTCTTCAAGCGAAGCCGTCTCCTGAACGAGACGGCTTTCGCGCACGCGCAGTTCGGTCAGGTGATCCTGAAGCTCTTCTTTGGCGGACTCGCTTGCTTTGCGCGCAAATTCCGCCGCTCCGATCGCCTGCCGGGTCGCGGCCTCTTCGGCTTCCAGCTCTTTGAGCTTTTCTTCCGCTTTTTTGCGGCTTTCGCCGGCGCTTTCCAGCTCTTCGTTATAACCGGAGCGTTCTTCGCCGTGCAGCGCGAACTGCTCGTTGACATGGCGCAGTCCGTGCTCGGTCTGCTTCAACTCGCCATCCAGCTGCTGCTGCTGCGCGCGCAAAGAATCGCCGCGCTCGCGAAGTTCCGTCAAACGCTGCTCGCTGGCTACGGCCAATTCGCCGTTTTCGCGTTCTTCGCGCGAAAGACGGGCAATCTCGCGTTCGCTTTCCTTGATCTCGCGCTCCAGCTGTTCCAACGCGCGTTTGCGACCCAATAAGCTGCCGCTGCGCCGATTTTGGCTGCCGCCCGTCATCGAACCGCCGGCATTCACCACGTCGCCTTCCAACGTTACCACGCGATAGCGGTAGTTCAAACGCGAAGCGATGCCGTTGGCATCCTCCAGCGTTTCGGCGACGACCAGACCGCCGAGCAGACTGCCTACGATATCGGCGTAACGCGCGTCCGCTTCCACCAGCTCGGCACCGATGCCGACAAAGCCTTGAGCGCCGGAAGCCGCACGTTTATCGCTTTCGGACATATGGCGGGGACGAATAACGTCCAACGGCAGGAATGTCGCTCGACCGAGCTGCCGCTGCTTCAGATAGCCGATCGCTTTACGCGATACCGCTTCATTTTCCATGACGACATGTTGAAGCGAAGCACCCAGCGCCGTTTCGATCGCCGTCTCTACCTTTTGCGGCACGGTAATCAATTCCGCGACGGCACCGTGCACGCCTTCAAGTTGATGACTTCTCGATGCTTTCAGCACTTCTTTGACGCCGATCATAAAGCCTTCGAAGTCTTCCTGCATCTCTTGCATCGTATCGCGTCTGGAAACGAGCGCTTCGCGCTTTTGTTCCCACTTGCGAGCCGAAGCCGAGCTGTCGGACGCCGTTTTTTGCAGCGTATGCAGCTTCTCGCTTTCTTCGATATACGAGCGGCGCAATACCGTGATATCCTCGGAAGCCTGATCCAATGCAGCTTTACGCTGTGCATGCTCTTCTTCAAGCCGCTTTTTCTCCGCTTCCCAGCGTCCGGATTCCTCGTCTACGCGGTTCATTCGCCGCATGACGCCTTCCTTTTGCTGGTCGGCATAGCGGATTTCGTTGCGGGTCTGCGCCATTTTGTTCATCAGCTCAAGCAGTTCGCCTTTCAGCGTTTCTTCTTGTTCATGGCTGATGCCTTCCGTCACGCCCGTCAACTTGGCTTGTTCGGCCGACAATTCGGTCTGCAAATGGGCAAGCTCCAAACGCGCCGCATCCAGCTTGTTTTGCACGAACAAGCTTTCCTGCTTGCGTTGATCGAAACGTTCGCCTTCATTCTCGATCGCTTCTTTCAACTGCTCGCGCGATTGCTCCAGGTTACGGCGCCGCTCTTCCAGCAGTTGAGCATAACCTTCCGACTTTTCGGAAAGTTCGCTGTAGCGAAGCAAACGACCTTGAAGCTCTTCGATTTCGTTCTCTACCGCGCGAAGAGCTTGACGGTCGCTTTCGAGCGTCCGATCATGTTCGTCCACGATAGCGGCCAATCGTTCGCGCTGCCGCTCAAGCTCCGCCAATTTTTCCGACGCGGCTGTCCAGGCTTCATGAATCTCGCCGATTTGGTAAACGAACAACGAAATTTCTTTGTCTTTCAGTTCTTCCTTCAGTTCTTTATAACGGCGAGCTTTCTCGGCTTGCGCTTTCAGCGGGCCGATCTGATCTTCCAGCTCCGTAACCAGATCGTGAATACGCAGCAGATTTTGCTCCGTGTCGGCCAGCTTGCGGTTCGCTTCCTTTTTGCGCGATTTATATTTGACGATGCCCGACGCCTCTTCGAAAATACCGCGGCGATCTTCCGAACGGGTACTCAGAATCTCTTCGATCCGACCTTGTCCGATGATCGAGTACGCTTCTTTGCCGATGCCCGTATCCATGAACAACTCCGTTATATCCTTCAAGCGGCAGGGCTGACGGTTAATCAGATACTCGCTGTCCCCGCTGCGATGGACGCGTCTCGTGACGGTGACCTCGGAAAAATCCAAAGGCAGCACGTGATCGGCGTTATCGAGCGTCAGCGAAACTTCGCCGTAGTTGACGGCTTTGCGCGCATCGCTTCCGGCAAAAATGATATCTTCCATCTTCCCGCCGCGCAAACTTTTCGCGCTTTGCTCCCCCAGTACCCAACGAATGCCGTCAGAAATATTACTCTTGCCGCTTCCGTTGGGACCGACGACCGCGGTAATGCCGCGGACGAATTCCATTTCCGTTTTGTCGGCGAACGATTTGAATCCGGCGAGTTCGATCCTTTTCAGATACATGACCGGCGCTCACCTCCCTTTATAGTGTTGATGTTTGGCTGACTATAGTTTTGATGCTTGGCTTGCTTACTTCGATTAGATGTAAGTTTATGCCTGTCTGAATCGCACTTGAAGCATGTGCGATTCAGACAGGCATAAACCATGATTTAGGCGAAGCAAGCTTCTACAACGCAAAAGAGCAAAAAGCGGCATAGGCTGATTCGGACGATTCCGACATAAAGCTTGCGGCCGCTCTTTGCTCTTCACTTGTATGACATGCTCTACAGTTTAAGCGTCTCCAGCGCCGCGGCCGCAGCTTGCTGCTCGGCTTCCTTCTTGGAACGTCCCGTTCCGCGCCCCAGGCTGCGTTCGCCCATGTAGACTTCGGACACGAATTCCCGCTCATGCGCCGGACCGCGTTCTTCCACGATCCGATATTCCAGCACGCCGAGATTATGGTGTTGGGTCAATTCCTGAAGTTCGGTCTTAAAGTCGCTCATTTGCAGCTTGCCGTCCCAGGCAACCTGCGGGAATACATTACGGTCGAGGAATCCCCGAACCGCTTCAAGCCCCTGGTCGAGATACAACGCGCCCACGAACGATTCGAACACGTCCGCAAGCAGCGCGGGACGACTGCGTCCGCCTGTCAGCTCCTCGCCTTTGCCAAGCAGCACGTAAGCACCGAAATTCAGCACCTCCGCGAACTTGACCAGTGAAGGCTCGCACACGATAGCGGCACGCAACTTGGTCAATTCCCCTTCGGGACGGCCAGGGAAACGATTGTAGAGAAATTCCGACACCGTCAGCTCTAGTACCGCGTCGCCCAAAAATTCGAGCCGCTCATTATCATGATGCTGACTGAACCGGTGTTCGTTGACATACGACGCATGCGTAAAAGCCTGTTTAAGCAGAGGCTTGTCCGCAAACTGGATTCCTAGTTTGTGCTGCAGTTGTTTCAGATCTCCGCTCAACGTTCCGGCTCCTTACGCTTCGAATTTTTTAAGAATGACGGAAGCGTTATGTCCGCCGAATCCGAACGAGTTGGACATCACTACGTTCAAGTTCGCTTTGCGAGCCACGTTAGGTACGTAGTCGAGATCGCACGCTTCGTCCTGATTGTCAATATTGATCGTCGGTGCCATGATCTGATTTTCCAGAGACAGGGCACAGATTACGGCTTCCACGCCGCCGGCTGCGCCGAGCAGGTGTCCGGTCATGGATTTGGTAGAGCTGACCGCAACTTTGCTTGCGTGTTCGCCGAGCGCTTTTTTGACCGCGGTCGTTTCCGACTTGTCGCCCGCCGGAGTCGATGTGCCGTGCGCGTTAATGTAATCCAGGTCTTCCGGTTGAAGACCCGCGCTTTTCAAAGCCATCGTCATGCAGCGAGCGGCGCCGTCCGGATCGGGATCGGTCATATGATGCGCGTCCGCGCTAAGACCGTAACCGACCACTTCCGCATAGATATGCGCGCCGCGGGCTTGAGCATGTTCCAGCGATTCCAAAACGAATACGCCCGCGCCTTCGCCCATTACGAATCCGTCGCGATCTTTGTCGAACGGACGGCTTGCTTTGGCCGGATCGTCATTGCGCGTGGACATGGCCCGCATCGCGCAGAATCCGGCCAGTCCCGTCGGACGAATCGTCGCTTCCGCGCCTCCGCAGATCATCGCGTCGGCATCGCCGCGCGCGATCAGCTTGAACGAATCGCCGATCGAGTGCGTGCCTGTCGCGCAAGCGGTCACGACCGATGTGTTAGGGCCTTTAGCACCCAATTTGATCGATACGTCGCCGGAACCCATGTTCGCGATCATCATCGGGATAAAGAACGGGCTGACCCGCTTCGGTCCCTTTTGCAACAATGTCGTAAACTGGTCTTCCCAAGTGCCCAGACCGCCGATACCCGAACCGACGATCACGCCGATACGTTCCGCTTCGATCGAATCGCCGATCTTCAATCCGCTATCTTGCAGGGCTTGCGCGGAGGCTGCATAAGCGAACTGCACATAGCGGTCCATCTTGCGCGCTTCCTTGCGTTCTACGTAGTCTTCGGGATTGAAGTCGTGAATCTCCGCGGCAATCTGCGTCGGATACTCGCTGACGTCGAAGCTCTCGATTTTCGAGATCCCCGATTTGCCCGCGAGCAAACTGTTCCAAAACGTTTCCACGTCCTTGCCGAGGGAAGTCACGACTCCCATACCGGTAACGACTACTCTATGTTGCTGCTCCATATGGGCCACCTCTATATTTGCGAGTTCCCGCTTGACGGGAAGTCTTATTATTGTTCCATAATGTAGGAGAAGTCCCGAGCCGGCTTCGTAAAAAGCACGGTGCGGGACCCTTAAACGTCCTTAGGTATGCGATTGTATGTAGCTTACAACGTCACCTACGGTCGTGATTTTCTCTGCGTCTTCGTCAGAGATCTCCAAGTCGAACTCGTCTTCAAGCTCCATTACCAATTCGACCACGTCGAGCGAGTCCGCTCCGAGATCTTCCTTGAAAGAAGCTGTTGGCGTAACTTCCGCTTCGTCGGCACCCAGGCGGTCCACGACGATGCGAGTTACGCGCTCCATTACATCAGACATCCGATTCACCTCCTCTTCAAATGGTATTATACGAGAAGCTTCGCCAAAATGCCACTGTTTACGGACCGGGCTTGCAAACAAACGTTTGTAACCCCATTTCCATCCAGCAGCTTGACCAAGTTAAATTTAGGGTTGCGTCCAGATGAAGCGTACCTAAAGCGTGCACGTTTCAGATGAACACAAACCTCTGATTAAGATTGGTCAAGCTACTAGGGTTTACATATACATGCCGCCGTCGACATGCAGGACTTGTCCTGTCATATACGAAGCGTCAGGCGAAACAAGGAAAGCAACGGCCGTCGCGACTTCCTCCGGACGGCCGAGACGATTCAGCGGAATTCCCGCAAGCAGTCCCGTCTTGATTTCTTCGGATAAAACATCCGTCATGTCGGTATCGATGAAGCCCGGCGCCACGCAGTTCACGGTGATGCCGCGGCTGCTGAACTCTCTCGCGCAGGACTTGGTCATGCCGATCACGCCCGCTTTTGCCGCCGTATAATTGACTTGACCGGCATTGCCGATCGCGCCGACGACCGAAGAAATATTGACGATCTTGCCGGAGCGCTGCTTCATCATCGGCCGCGTTACCGCCTTGATGCAGTTGAACACGCCTTTGAGATTCGTCTCGATCACGTCGTCGAATTCTTCTTCCTTCATGCGCATCACAAGGTTATCGCGAGTGATTCCCGCATTATTAATCAGGATATCCACGCTTCCGAACTCGGCGGCTACCGCTTTGACCAGTTCTTCCGCTTCCGCGCTTTTGCCTACATTGGCTTTGAACGCCGCGGCTTTTACGCCGAGTGCTTCCAGCTCGCGCACCACTTCCAGCGCGGAAGCTTCGTTGCCGGCGTAATTGACCGCCACGTTCGCTCCGCGGCGTCCCAGTTCGAGCGCGATCGCCCGACCGATTCCGCGCGAAGCGCCTGTAACCAGTGCATTTTGTCCTTTGATCGGCTGTTCCATATTCAATGCTAACCTCCTGTTCGGTCATTATCGCGCCGCTTAAGCCAGCGCTTCGGCCAAGCTGTCCGCGGCTGCCAGACTGTTCACGCTGAACACCTGTACGGATTTGTCGATTTTCTTGATCAGTCCCGCCAATACGCTGCCCGGTCCGATCTCGACGAAAGTATCCACGCCTTCGCTAATCAACCATTGTACGCTATCTTCCCACAGAACGGGGGAATAAACTTGGCTGATCAACGAGTCTCGTACCGCTTCCGCTCCATTGACCGGACGTGCCGTAACATTCGCGACAACCGGAAGACGTCCTTCATTGAAAGTCACGTCCGCAAGCTTCTCTCCAAGCTTTTCTGCCGCTTCTTTCATCAAGGAAGAATGGAAAGGCCCGCTAACTTCCAAAGCAATCGCGCGCTTCGCTCCGACTTCTTTGACGCGGGCGCTGAGCGCTTCCACGCCTTCTGACGAGCCCGACACCACAATCTGTCCGGGACAGTTGAGATTGGCCGGTTCCACGATCGTGCCTGCCGCCGAAATTTCGGCACACAGTTCCGCAAGCTTGCTGCGGTCTGCGCCAAGCACGGCCGCCATTGCGCCTTGCCCGCCCGGAACGGCCGCTTCCATGAATTGGCCGCGCGCACGCACGACCGCGACCGCGTCTTCGAAAGAAAGCACGCCAGCCGCTGCCAGGGCGCTGTATTCGCCCAAGCTGTGCCCCGCTGCATAGTCGGCTTCGATTCCTTTAGCCTGAACAGCTTGCAGCAAAGCAAGGCTTGCCGTCAACAACGCAGGCTGCGTATTGGCGGTTTGCTTCAGATCTTCGACCGGTCCGTCGAAGACAAGCTTGGTCAAATCGAATCCGAGCGTACGGTCCGCCGTATCGAACAGCGTTTTGGCATCCGGAAGTGCATCATAAGCATCGCGGGCCATGCCCACGCTCTGCGCACCCTGTCCGGGAAAAACAAATGCTATTTTGCCCATCGTGAATATTCCTCGTTTCTGTTGGAATCGCGCACCGTCTTTCGGGAAACCCAAATTGCGATATGCAGCCGATCAAGTCCTTTTACCCTATTACCAGATCAATGCAGCTCCGCCCCAAGTCAGGCCGCCGCCGAAGCCGACCATAACGACGCGGTCGCCTTCTTTGATGCGTCCTTGTTCGTAAGCTTCGACCAAAGCCAGCGGAATGGATGCTGCCGACGTATTGGCATATTTATCAACATTGATCATCACCCGATCTTCGGACAGATTCAAACGCTGCATCGCCGATTGGATAATGCGAATATTAGCTTGGTGCGGAATGAATAAATCGATATCGTCTTTGGTCATTTCGGCTTTGCGAAGCACTTCTTCCGTTGCAGTGCCCATGACGCGCACCGCAAACTTGAATACATCGCGGCCGTTCATGTAGATAAAGTGCTGTTTGGCGTCGACGGTCTCCGCAGAAGCAGGCAAACGCGAACCTCCGGCAGGCAGCTTGAGTTGATCGCCTCCTGCGCCTTCCGCTCCCAGATCGAACGATTGGAAGCCGCGACCTTGAGGAACTTCGCCCAGCACTACCGCGCCGGCTCCGTCGCCGAAAAGGACGCAAGTGTTGCGGTCCGTGTAGTCGGTAATACGCGACAACGTATCCGCACCGATGACCAGCGCGTTATTGTACATGCCGTTTTGGATAAATCCGGTTGCCGCCGCCAAGCTGTATACGAAGCCCGAGCATGCCGCGCTCAGATCGAACGCCGCCGCTTTTTTCGCGCCCAATTTATCTTGTAAAATGCAGGCTGTCGAAGGGAAAGAAGTGTCCGGCGTAATCGTAGCTACAATGATCAAGTCCAACTCTTCGGGCTTGATGCCCACCGAAGCCAGCGCTTTGATCGAAGCCTCGTAAGCCAGATCCGATGTCGCTTGTTCCGGCGCGGCGATATGGCGCTCGCGAATTCCGGTACGGCTGACAATCCATTCGTCGTTCGTCTCCACCATTTTTTCAAGCTCTGCATTATCCAAAATCCGCTCCGGCACGTACTTGCCCGCTCCGATCACGCCGACCGGCCGTAAGTTCTTCATTAATCCGTCACTCGCTTCCCGCTGATTTGCTCGTTTTCTTGTTCGTATGCCGCGTCTTGTTCATCTGTCTGTTTTTGCTCGCGCACCATGATTTGCATACTGCTGGAAATACTTGAAACCAGCTGGCTTTCCAATGCGATCTTGGCTTGACGCACAGCGTTTTTGATGGCTTCGGCGTCAGAAGACCCGTGCGCCTTGATGACCAACCCGTTCAGGCCGAGCAAGGGCGCGCCACCATGCTTTTTATAATCCATCTTCGATCTGAGGCCGCGAAGCTGAGGCATCACAAGCGCCGCGCCGATCTTAGCTTTGAATGAAGAAGTTAATTCCTGTTTCAATAATTTGAATACGGCTCCTGCCGTGCCTTCGAGTGCTTTGAGCAGGATATTTCCTGCAAAGCCGTCACACACAAGCACGTCGCAAACCCCGTCCAAAATGTCACGAGCTTCAACGTTGCCCACGAAGTTGATAGGCAGTTCGGAAATAAGCGGGAATGCGGCTTTCGTCAGCTCATTGCCTTTTCCCGGCTCCGTTCCCACATTGAGCAAGCCGACGCGAGGATTGGCGATGCCGTGTACTTTTTCGCGGTATAAGCTCCCCATCAGAGCATATTGCGCCAAATGTTCCGGCTTGGCATCCATGTTGGCTCCAAGATCAAGTGCCAATGTACCTTGCCCGCTTTCGTCGAGCGTCGGAATCATCGGCGCCAGCGCCGGGCGCTCCACGCCGTTCATTCGTCCGACGACGAGAAGTCCCGTTGTCATCAGGGCGCCGGTGTTGCCTGCCGAGATCATGGCGTCGGCTTCGCCTTCCTTGACCATGCGTCCCGCCACGACCATCGAAGCATCCTTTTTGCGGCGAACGGCCCGAACCGGTTCATCGTCGCCGGAGATGACTTCTCCAGCATGAACGATTTGCAGATTGGGCTTGCCTTCGCCGATCAGCGGCGCCAGCTTCGCTTCATCGCCGACCAGCTTGATCGTGACGTCGCTCCACTCGGCAGCCGCTTGCAATGCACCTGCCGCCGCACTATCCGGTGCATGGTCGCCGCCCATCGCGTCTATTGCAATAATCATTTCCGCGTCCTCCTTTTGACCGTATTACCGGTTCTTGTCGTCGGACCGGTAGATGATAAAGTTTCCTTGGAATACCATTTCTTCGCCGACATAGGACAGCACTTCAACCTTGGCTCTTCCCGCCTTGCCCGGACTGCTTCGGACATAAGCTTTGGCAATGCATTTCTCGCCGAGATGAATCGGCCTCACGAAGCGCAGGTCCGCGGATGCCGTCAGCGCGATCTCGTCGTTGATCACCGCAACCGCAAGCGAATTGGCCTGGGCAAAAATATGGTGTCCGCGCGCAATCTGCGTGCGGCTGAATACATGTTCGTCGCGAATTTCAAAGATCGAAATCCCGCTTCGGTCAAGCTGAAGATCAATAATGTCGCCGATGACTTCTTCCGCAGCCAGCGACCGCACTTGATCGTAAGACCGTTCCGCCATCAGCTTCATTCGCTCGCGAAGCTCGGGAATCCCGAGCTCCATCCGGTCGAGGCGAATCGTTTGGATGCTGACTTTAAGGCGGCGTGTCAGTTCCCGGTCAGTCACGAACGGATTCTCGTCGATCAACTCGACAAGTCTCTGTTGACGCTGACGTTTTGGTAAACGTTCGATGCCGGTCTCCTCCTTTGCCGGACGCCCGGGGCGTCCCAGATCCGCAAAGCGCCTAATGATAATGTGAGTAGCTTGACCGCTTAAGAGGTTAGGTTACGCCTCTCGAAAACCTTAGATTTGATGCGGTTAAGGTACTTATACCTTGTCAACGTTAGAAGTAAGGATTAAGAGTCGACAAGGTACTAAGTCCGATTATATGCGCCCGTTACCGGGCCGCTTCCCCTTTGAATCAGAGCTTCGCGAAGGCCGCGCAATCTTGTGCGCTTCTTATGTAGGTCCGCCGCGAAGACTTTTAGAACCTGGTACTAACCGCTAGTATAAATCATTCCGCCAAAAAAGGAAAGAGGGAACGAAAGCCGAAGCGTTCGTCCCCTCTTGTTCCAATATGAAAAGCAATGAAAAAAGCCCCGCCGAATGGCGAGGCTTCCTCAAGATCGACAAGCGATCATCGTTCGAGAATTATTGGGAAATAACTTCTCTGGACTTGTAAGTTCCGCAAACTTTGCATACGTGGTGAGCCAGTTTGAGCTCTCCGCATTGTTCGCACTTCACCATGCCCGGCACCGCCAGCTTGAAATGCGTGCGACGTTTGTCGCGGCGCGTTTTGGACGTTCTCCGTTGAGGTACTGCCATGTTTAACACCTCCTTATTCAAGTCAACCGGCCCGAAGGCCGGGTGCTGCTGCCCGATCACTCACGAGCTTACTTAAAGAAATCTTTGAGCCCGGCAAGCCGGGGGTCGATTACCGTATTGTCGCAGCCGCAGGCCGTCTCGTTCAGATTACTTCCGCACGTCTGGCAGAGTCCTTTGCAGTCCTCTTTGCACAGCGGCGCGCTCGGCATGCCCAGCGTCAAGTATTCTTCCAGATAAGGCGACAGCTCGATCACGTCGTCGTCCGCGAGGATCATGTCCTCGTCGTCTTCAAGGTCCGCTTCGTCTTCTTCACGCTGCTTGAATCGTTCCTCGAACGGAATATCCAATTCGATATGAGCCGTCTCCAGACAACGTGAGCAAACCATATCCAAATGTCCCGTAAGCGTTCCGCTCACGCCTACTGTTCCGTCGAGCGACGGCGAAGCCGTCAGTTCGGCCAAAACAGGAGAAGCGGAAATCACGTCCGTACGACCTTCGATCGTTCGTTCAATCGGCACATTGCCGCTCAACTGAACCGGTTCGCCGTTTTGAATCGTTCTGCGCAAGTGCAGACGCATATTCATCACTCCAAACAAACAAAGTTATTATATCGACTTAACTTCTGTTTTGTCAACAGTCAGTCAAGTATTTTTCATTTACGCCCTTTTCGGCGCGCGGCGCGGCTTGAAGAGTCTTTTCACCCTTTCGCCGAAGCTTTTGCACGTGTAAGCTAGGAGAAGCGCATGCTGATTACGGCTTTCCACTCAGCTCGCATCAACGGACAAACTGTGTCATCCGAAACCACAATGTTCGGCACTTTCGTTCGCGGCGTAAAAAAATATTCCGGGAAATCCCGGACGAAGGTTTATTCTACCACATAAATTCCATCTTGTTAAGAGAAAAGAGTTGATCTTTCATATGAAAACGGTCGGATTGATCGTTGAGTACAATCCGTTCCATAACGGACATCGACTGCATTTGCAGCGATCGCTCCAAACGGCAGGCGCAGAAGCTTCGATCGCCGTGATGAGCGGTCCTTTTACCCAGCGCGGCGAACCGGCGCTGCTGTCCAAGCGCGCTCGCGCGGAGATGGCTTTGGCGGCAGGGGTGGACCTGGTGATTGAGTTGCCGGTTCTTTACGCGCTTCAGCCCGCGGAATGGTTCGCCTTCGGCGCGGTAGCGCTGCTGGACGCCACAGGCGTCGCAGGCAGTATTTGTTTCGGCAGCGAGAGCGGCGAGGTCGCGCCGCTCGAAGAGCTTGCTGCGCGCATGCAGGGCGGCGAGTCGCCCGTCATGCAAGCGGCGCTGAAGCAGGCCCTGGCCGAGGGCCTGAGCTTTCCGGCCGCCTACGCGAAGGCGGCCTCGGAGCAGGGCGGCGGCGGATCGCAAGCCGCCTCCCTGCTGGGCAATCCGAACGATACGCTCGGATTGCATTACGTGCTGGCGCTGCGCCGCCTTGCCAGCACCATGGCGCCGCTCGCCGTGCGGCGCGAGCAGGCCGGCTACCACGATGCCGGCCTGCCCGCCGGCGGCGAAATCGCCAGCGCCACCGCCGTGCGCGCCGCGCTCGCGCGCGGAACCGGCGGCCTGGACGAAGCCGCCCCGTACCTCCCTGCGGGATCGCTGCGCGTGCTGCGCCGCGAAGCGGAGGCCGGCCGCATCCTGACGGCCGGCTGGGAGGCGCTGGCGCAGCCTCTGCTAGCCGCGCTGATCACGCGCGCGCCGGAAGAGCTCGCCCTCGTCCCCGAAGTCGCCGAGGGCCTGGAGCACCGCATCGCCGCCGCGCTGCCGCGCCTGCCCGTACCGGGCGTGGAGGCGCTGCTCGCCGCGATCAAGACCAAGCGCTACACGCGCACCCGTCTTCAGCGGCTGCTGGCGCACGCGCTGCTGAACCACGGCGGTCCCTTGTTCGGCCGCGACAGCCTCGCCCGGGGCCCGCAGTACATCCGCGTGCTCGGCTTCTCGCCGAAAGGCCGCGCCCTGCTCAAAACCATGAAAAAAACGGCCAAGCTTCCGATCGTCGTGCGGGCTGCGGATTTCGATCATCCGCAACTTCAGCTCGATATTCGGGCTTCTGCCGTTCATGCTTCCGCTTTTCCTTCTTCGCAGACCAAAGAGATGTACGCCGATTATTACGCGCCGCCGATCATTTTCGGCGATTCGGACAGCGACGGCCGCTAAAAGGCGACTTGAAATGATCGGCTGTTCGCTCCGCGCCGGATCAGACCGTCGTTTTTAGCCCAGTCCATGCGCCGGTCCCCGCTCAACCTGCATGCGTCAGACCCGATCGGGCAAGCTTGCTCAGGAGGCGATCACCTATAACGGATCGAGATGACGCTTAGAGTCGGCGAATCGTCGGCTTGCTTCGAACGCAAATCTCAAATTGGATTCGGCCAAGGTAAGGGGACCAGGACCGATCATGCGGACAATAAACGCATGCCCGCCTTTATTCTTCATATTCGACTTCTAACGTTTATCCGGCAGCGTTTGAATATCATTCAACGCGTCTTCCAACGTTTTCACAGGGACGAGCCGCATCTGGCCGCCGGTCTCGTCCAGTTTCTTTTTCGCCGCTTCATAATTGCCTTCCGGCACGAAAAAGACCTCTGCCCCTTTTCGCTCGGCCGCTACGATCTTATGCTGGACGCCGCCGATTTCTCCCACGGTGCCGTCGGATTTGATCGTGCCCGTACCCGCGATTAGATAGCCCCGCGTCAAATCTCCCGGCGTCAGCTGATTGTAAATCTCCAACGTAAACATCAAGCCTGCCGACGGCCCGCCTACTTGGGTCTGCGTGAACTCCACTTCGTCGGCCGGATTGTCCGGGTCGATGCGCAGCACTTCCCCCGTCGACACGCCGAACCCCGAACGGGTCGTCCCGTCGCCGTTCGGAATATCCACAAGCTTCACGCGCTGTTCAACCGTCTTACCGCCGCGTTCCAGCGATACGGCGACGGCATCGCCGGCGGAACGGCCTTCCAGCAGCTTGCGCAGATCCTCCAGCGTAGCCACGGCTTGACCGTCCACTTCCGTAATCTTATCCCCCGCCACGAATTCCTTCTGCTGCGGGTCTTGATCGGGCACGGTGGTGATAAAGACGTATTCCGTCTCCACGTCGAAAGCAACGCCCGCTTCCCGGTACGCTGCCGCAATCGCCGAGGATTGGGAAGAATTCATATAATATTGTTGCGTAATGCGGTATTCGTCGTCGTCTTGGTCTTTGTTGCGTTCGCCGATATCCGCATTGTCGTCGAATAACGACATTCCGAGCAAAGCCAGGTTCGCATAGGTCACGGATACGGTCGTCATCATGAACGTTCCCAGCTCTTCCGTGTCAGCGCCCGCTACGCGAACCATAGGCTTGACATCGTCCGCGCTGCCGGGTCGTTCGATCGTGTACGACGTCGGCATGTAGACCACGACATAAACCAGCAAGGCAAGACACAGCAAATAAGCCAGAGTCCGAATCCGCGGCAGTCTGGAACGCAGCATAACGGTCGTTCATCTCCTTTACGTGAAGGCGGTCATTCCCCGTGCAATTTGGCTTTCAAGGCCGCGCGAACCTCAGGCGTAACCAATTCGCTCACGTCGCCGTCGAATTGGGCAATTTCCTTGACCACGCTGGAACTGAGATACGAATAGATCGGATTGGTCATCATGAAAATGGTCTCCACATTCTCGTTCAGCTTCCGGTTCGTAGTCGCAATCTGAAGCTCGTATTCGAAGTCCGTTACCGAACGCACGCCGCGTACGACGACCTGCGCTTTTTTCTGATCCACGTAGTTGACAAGCAAATCGCGGAATACGTCAACTTCGACATTCGGCAGATCCGCCGTCGCTTGACGCAGCAGCTCCGCCCGCTCTTCGACGCTGAATAACGGCTTTTTGCTCAAATTGTTGAGGACCGCCACAATCAGTCGGTCATACTGCTTGGCTGCCCGGTGGATAATATCCATATGCCCGAGCGTCACCGGATCAAAGCTGCCCGGATAGACCGCAATGCGTTCGATTTTCTTCTCTTGTTCCATCAGGCTTCCGAATCCTCCTCCGCGGAATCTTCCTGCTCCTCCGCATCTTTTTGCGGTTCCCAATCATAGATGGAAACGGCCGTGTCTCCATATACGGCTTTGCGTCTCAAGCTGAACGAACCGAAGGCTTCCGGATATTCATGCGACGATTCGTATTCCAACACGATCACCGCACCCGGCTGCAGCAGACCGGATTCTTCCATCCGAAGCAGGAGTTCATCGCCGTTTTTCATCCGGTAAGGCGGGTCAAGGAACACCAAGTCGAACGCGGTATCCCGTTTGGCCAACACTTTTAGCGCACGCTCCGCGTCGTTTCGATAGACCTCGGACTGTTTTTCGAATCCGGTTGCTTTTAAATTCGCGCGTACCACTTCGATACTTTTTGCGTCTGCGTCAACGAAAATCGCTCGTTCCGCTCCCCGGCTCAGCGACTCGATCGCCAACCCTCCGGTTCCCGCGAACAAATCAAGCGCGACTCCTCCATCGAAAAAGGGGCCGATCATGCTGAAAATGGCTTCTTTGACTTTATCCGTAGTCGGACGCGTTCCCTTGCCCGGTACGGCTTTAAGCGGTCTTCCTTTGGCTTCTCCCGCTACAACTCTCACTCGTGAAATCCTCCCGTTTCTACTCATGCTGTGCCTTAGTGGCTCCGTATCGCTTTAATCTTACCTTAATTCGAGACAAGATCACGAATATCGGCTTGTCTCATCGTAACACAACGAGGCGGCGAGGAAAACGATGCGAATCGGCTTTGAAAGCCGATCAGCAAGACCTACAAAAAAAGCTGCCCAGCCTCCCGCAGGAGCCGTGCAGCCTTCTTGTTCGCTCGTTTTTAGATCGATTGCGGTCTGAACACATGCATCGGCTGCCCCTGCGCCCCCGGGCGGCAAACGAACAAAGCACCGGTCAGCGGCAGCTTGGCCCGATCTTCGTCCGAGACTCCGTCGGCAGCCGTCGTGATATACAGCTCCCTGTAATCCGTTCCGCCGAAAGCGCAGCTTGTCACGTTCTGAGCCGGAACCATGATCTCTTCGAGCTTCAAGCCTGCTACCGGGTCCCACTTGCTGACGCGGCCGCCTCCGTAGTGGGCGATCCACAGATTGCCGTCGGCGTCTACCGTCATGCCGTCCGGCCAGCCTTCTTCCTCTTCGAACGAAACCACGGTACGTCCTGCTCCGAGCGTTCCTTTTTCCACGTCGAATTCGAAAGCTTGTACTTTGCTCGTGCCCGTATCGATGTAATACATCACCGTGCCGTCCGGGCTCCAGCCCAAGCCGTTGGACGTCGAGACGTCGCCGAAAATATGCCGGACGGACAAATCCCCTTCCAAACAGTAGAAATTGCCCTGCTTCTCTTTGCCGACCAGACTCATGGTACCCGCCCAGAAGCGTCCGGCAGCATCGCATTTCCCGTCGTTGAAGCGATTGTCTTCCCGATTTTCGGGATCATGGATCGGCGTCGTTGCGCGCGCATCCAAATCATAATAGGCAAAACCGCTCTCCAGCGCCAGCACAACCTTGCGATCGGAAAAGCCGACTGCGGCTCCTGCGCGTTCCGGCAGCTCGTAGACCTCTTCGCGACCGTCGCCCGGATAATAAAAACGCAGCTGTTTTCCTTCAATATCCACCCACATCAAAGCTTGTTTGTCTTCCAGCCAGCAAGGTCCCTCGCCGAGCACCGCTCGATAATCGGATGCCGGTTGCAGCTGGATGTCCTTCAATTCATGCATAAGAATGCCCCTTCCGTGTCGGAAATTTGGTTTGCGTTCGACGTCGTTATTTTCGTTCCCATTCAAAATCCAGCGCATTCAGCAGCCCGCGCGCCAATACCATGCTGCCCGCCGTGTTCGGATGCACATGATCCCAACCGTTCGACAACGAAGACTGGATGACATGATGCCCCATCCGATCGAACGCCGCCTGGGTATCGACCAATTCGGCGCCGTAATCGCCGGCCAGACGCTTGATCACGGCCCCGTACCGATCCATCCGTGAACGCATGGGATCTTCCTGCCCGGTCATGTAGTACGGCGTCATCAAGATCAAGCCTTTGAGTCCGGGTTGAACGGCATCCAGCAGTTCCCGCAGCGTCGCCTCGTACTCTTCCGGCGTAATGAAAGATTGCATGGCTTCCGGCGTATCGAACTGCCGCCAGACGTCGTTGATTCCGATCATGATCGACAGCCAATCCGGCTTCAGATCCAGCACATCGGTTTGCCAACGGCTTTTCAAGTCACGTACGGTATTACCCCCGACGCCCGCATTTAGCACAAGCGTGTTCAATTCCGGGTAACCGGTACGCAGCAGCGCGTCCACCAATGCGGCGTAACCGTTTCCGAGACCGTTTCCGTAACCGATCGGGTAAGCGCGACCCGCGTCGGTAACCGAATCTCCGATCAGCAGCAGTTTGTCATTCGTATTCAATTTCATGAAAAAGTTCATCTCCCGATTCGCGTACTTCGCGTGTAATGAAACAAGAATTCGCGGTTTACTCTGTTTATTCCTGTTGCTTTGCATGTTTTATTGATGAATTTTCTGTTGCGACGTTCAATGCAGCATACGAAATTGTTCGGGAGTCACTCCCTCTTGCTTCCGGAATGTGGCAACAAAGTGGCTGGCATCGCGAAAGCCGACCAGACCCGATACTTCTTTGACCGTCATGCGCGGATGCAGCGTCATCATTTCCTTGGCTTTGCGCAGACGCAGCAGTATCAGGTACGCATAGGCAGTCATTCCGAAGGCCTGTTTGAACAACGTATTGAGATGGCGCGGCGTGATATCGGCCCGGTATGCCATATCCTCGAGTCCGATATCTGCATCCGCATAATAACGATCCAGAAATTCCAGCACAGGCGTCAGGCGGCGGACCGAATTCGAAAGCGAAGGAAGACGATTGACGCGGCCGTCTTTTTTTAGCAAAGTCAAAAACCGATAGACCTCCACGGAGACGCTGAGACCTGAAATATCGCGTTCGCTGCTCATTCGATTCAACAATCCGGGCACAAAGGCTCCCATCTCTGCCGCTTCGTCCCAACCGTAATAAGAAGAAACAGGCAAGCCCAATGTCCCGAGAATGCCTCCTGCCTGCGCTCCGCCGAATGTCATATAATACGTCTGCCATTTTCCTTCCAACGGTCGATACTCGTGCGCCTCGCCCGGCAGCAGCAGAATTCCCGATCCGCCTTCCATCACGTACTTCGCTCCGCCCATCGTAAATTCGCCTTTGCCGCCTACCGTTTGCAGCCAATGATAACAGTTGTAACCGTTCGGCCGAACAAATGCTTCTTGATCCGGATTATAGCCGACGCTCTCCATGTACAGAGGCAGCGGCTGGTCTTTGAACTCCGTAAAATATCGTCTGTGCGCGCTATGCATCGCCGTATCCCCTTCAGAACCGAATATTTCTTTTTTCTTATACTCTCGTCCCTTTTTATTATATTTTATAATATTAAGGGTTAGATTAATATAGACTTATTCTTATATGTTGAGGTGATTTTTAATGATCAGCAATAAACTTCCCAAAATCTTTTACGGCGGCGACTACAATCCGGAACAGTGGGACCCTGAGACGCATCAAGAAGACCTTCGCATGTTCAAACTGGCCGGCATCGACATCGCGACAGTCAACGTATTCGCTTGGGCACTGAACCAACCGAACGAGACCGCCTACAACTTCGAATGGTTGGACGAACTGATCGACAGCTTGCATGCAAACGGTACTTACGTCTGCCTCGCGACCAGCACGGCAGCCCACCCGGCATGGATGGCCAAGCGTTACCCGGACGTTTTGCGCACCGACGCGGACGGACGCAAGCGCAAATTCGGCGGTCGTCACAACTCCTGTCCGAACAGCCCCACTTACCGCAAATTTTCGAAAGCGATTGCAGGGAAACTGGCCGAGCGTTACAAAGACCATCCGGCCGTTCTGGTCTGGCACGTATCCAACGAATACGGCGGCGACTGTTATTGCGAAAACTGCGAAAAGGCTTTCCGTGTATGGCTGCGCGAACGTTACAATACGATCGAGCAATTGAACCGGGCCTGGAACACCAACTTCTGGGGCCATACGTTCTATGATTGGGACGAAATCGTCGTACCGAACAATTTAAGCGAGCATTGGGGCGACAACAACTCGACTTTCCAAGGCATCTCGCTCGACTACTCCCGTTTCAATTCCGACAGCATGCTGGAATGCTACAAATTGGAGCATGCCGAGATCAAAAAGCATGTTCCCGATTCGGTCGTCACGACCAATTTGATGGGATTTTTCAAGCAGTTGGATTATTTCAAATGGGCAAAAGAAATGGATATCGTTTCTTGGGACAACTATCCGGGTTTGCAAACGCCTGTTAGCTACACAGCCATGGCCCATGATCTGATGCGCGGCCTTAAAGACGGCGATCCATTCATGTTAATGGAGCAAACGCCGAGCCAACAGAACTGGCAGCCGTATAACTCCCTGAAGCGTCCGGGCGTGATGCGCTTGTGGAGCTACCAGGCGGTCGCGCACGGCGCGGATACCGTCATGTTCTTCCAGCTGCGCCGCTCGGTGGGTGCCTGCGAGAAATACCACGGTGCCGTGATCGAGCACGTCGGCCACGAAAACACCCGCGTCTTCCGCGAGGTATCAGAACTGGGACGCGAGCTCGGGGAACTGGGAGAACGTCTGCTCGACTCCCGCCTGCCTTCGCGCGTCGGCATCCTGTTCGATTGGGAAAACTGGTGGGCCGTCGAAAAATCCAGCGGACCTACCGTGGCATTGAACTATGTAGACCAAATCCACAAATACTATAAGTCTTTCTACGACCGCAACGTTCAAGCGGATATCGTCAGCGTCGATTCCGACTTCTCCAACTACGATATCATCGTGGCGCCTGTCCTTTATATGGTGAAGCCGGGCCTTGCGGATAAGCTGGAAAGCTTCGTCCAAGAAGGCGGCACGTTCCTGACGACCTTCTTCAGCGGAATCGTGGACGAATCCGACCTGGTCAAAACGGGCGGGTATCCGGGCGAACTGCGCAAGCTGCTGGGCATCTGGGCGGAAGAGATCGACGCCCTGTTCCCCGATATGCGCAACAAGATCGTATTGAACGGCGAGATCGGCAGCCTCAAAGGCGAATACGAATGCGGCATGCTGTGCGATCTGCTGCATACGGAAGGCGCCGAGACGCTGGCCGAATACGGCGACGATTTCTACAAAGGCATGCCGGTGTTGACCCGCAATTCGTTCGGCAAAGGCCAGGCTTACTACGTCGCTTCCGATCCGGAACAAGCTTTCTTGAACGGCCTGCTGGAGCAGCTGTGCGAGGATAAAGGCATCCAACCGCTGCTGAATACGCCGCAGGGAGTCGAAGTGACCAAACGCGTGAAAGACGGCGAAGAATTCCTTTTCGTGATGAACCACAACGCCGAAGCGTCGATTTATGAACTGGGCGGCAATTACGTCAATCTGCTGAACGGCGACTCCTTAAAGGGATCAACCGAAATTGCGGGACGCGACGTGCAGATTTTAAGTCCCGCGAAGTAGCGCTTACCTAAACATAAACAAATTTCCGCCAAAATCAACACAGCCCGCGTACCGAAATATCGGTTACGCGGGCTTTTTTTTCGCCGTCGGTCTTTTACATTCAGAAAAAAGGAATTCCGGAGACTGCAAAAACGATCATTAAAACCGCGAACAAAACGATAAAGATCGCAACGCCGAGAATCAATTCAACCGCTAACGCTTTCCAGGCCGAAAATCCATGTGCTTCCCCGATCGCGTGCAGCGTCACGATGAATAACCAAAATCCCGATGCCGATTCGATAAACAGCACGACGGCCAATAGCGTGCTTCGCATAGAGTCGGCATCCAAATTCGGCGTAGCCGCGGTAAATAATTCCGTGCCCGCGATCAGCAGTTCCGGAATCAACAGCATGGCCAACAAAATGCTTGCCCGGGAGGAAATCTGACCGATGACGACTCTCATATCCTCCGTCGATCCTTCGCCTCCGAACCAACTGCCGACCCATCTCAGGAAAAATGCACCGACGTAATAGCCGAGCAGTCCTGCTATGCCGCCCGTAAGAACGGCTCGAACGACCAACACCGGCATGGAAGATTCGTCTCCCCAATTGCCCCCCGAAGCGGTATTGAACGCGCTGAGCACACCCGCGATCACGGACAGCAGCAAAGCATTTTTCAACGGATCGCCCGAATGCAGGAACCACCTCGTCACCTGCCTCGGATGCAGCCATAATTCCAACCAGGGCGAACGCCCGTCGCGCGCATGCGAACGATCCGAATTCGCGCTTTTTTCTTCCATGATCGAGTCCTCCTTTCTTCATCGCATGGACATGCGTTCAAGGTTATCCGGTTTAAAATCCGAACGCGCCGAATGCCGCGCCGAACGTCAAAGCGATAACCAAGATGACAATGAAGACCAAAAGGAACACGCAGAAGCCCAAAATCACGAACATCAGCAAAGCCTTCCATGCGGAAAAACGATGGGCTTCGCCCGCGGCGTGCAAAATCGCCACGAACGACCAAGCGCTGAACGCGAATTCCAACAGGACGAATAACAGATACAGCAAAGTACGCGGCATGCTTGCGTCCAGATTCGGAGTTAAATACGTAAAGTTTTCCATGCCTGCGATCAGCAGTTCCGGAATCCAGAACAGCCCCACCATAATACCCAGCATCCCGCTGATCCGGCCGCTTACGATCCGCATGTCCCGCGTCGATCCGACTCCGCCAAGCCAGCCGCCCACCAGTTTCATCAACCAAGCCCCGATATAGTAAGTCGCCAGGCCGCCGATCAGGCCGCCCAACAATACCGAGACGGCCAAGCTGCCGGCGCTCATGACGTCGCCCGAATTCCGGGTAGACGCCGTATTCAAAGCATTGAACACGCCGGCGATCAAAGCCAGCAGCAGAGCGCCGCGTAGAGGATCGGACGACCGCATGAAATCGCGCGTCACCTGTCTCGGATGAATCCATACGCGCAGCCAAGGCGACAACCCGCCCCGCGCCCGGTCTTCTTCCCGACGACTGCCGTGTTGCTCGCCCGGCGATTTGCCGTACGGATCATTCGGCTGACGGCCGTAACGATTTTCTTCGTTCGGCTCGTCGCGATAAGACCCTTGGCCGTAAGCGCCGTGCCCGTCCGACCGCGGATTTCGGTTTTGCGATTCGTCGCGCCCGAACAACCCGCCTTCTTTTTGCCCGGCGCCGTTTCGGCCGCCTTCGTTTCCGTTATCTCCATGTCTTCCGTCCATCTTCCAACCCCACCGTTTCTTTGTCTGATCGGGTACTCGTCACCCGTTTTGCGCGTTTTTCCGCGACGTTCGAAATCATGCGTGACCTTTGCCTCCAAAGCATGAACGATTCGTTCGAAGCAAAAGTTACGCTTGACGAGAAAGTCTCGTCAATTCAGCTTGTAAACCCTCGATTCGTAAGGACGCCATTCTTTCGGATCCGCATCGCTTTGGTTATAATTCCCGATGATAAGCGTCGCTTCGCGGTTTTCGAGATTACCCGGCCATTCGAATACGCTCGGCTCTGTCGAGAAGTTCAGCACGATCAGCCAGGTTTCATCGCCCAATGTACGCGTATACGCATAGATCGTTTCATGATCCGGCAGCAGCAGTTCGTAATCGCCGTAAGTCAAGACGGGATGCTTTTTCCGCAGCGCGATCAGCTCTTTATAGTAACGGAACACCGACTCGGGATCTCCCAGCTGCCGCGCGGCATTGATCGTTTTGTAATTCGGGTTCACTCCGATCCACGGCGTGCCTGTCGTAAATCCCGCATGCTCGCTATCGTCCCACTGTACCGGAGTCCGGGCATTGTCGCGTCCTCTCGTCTGGATCGCCGCCATCACCGTACCGGGATCGGCTCCGCCGTGCGTGACCCGCTCGTTGTACATATTGAGGCTCTCGATGTCTTTGTATTCGTCGATCATCGGGAACTTCACGTTAGTCATGCCCAGCTCTTCGCCCTGATACACGTACGGCGTGCCTTTAAGCGTATGCAGCAGCGTCGCGAGCAGTTTGGACGACTGAACGCGGTATTCGCCGTCGTTGCCGAATCTCGACACCATGCGCGGCTGATCGTGGTTGTTGAGGTACAAGCTGTTCCAACCTTTTTCCGCCAAGCCGATCTGCCATTTGTGCATGACGGCTTTGAGCTGGGGCAGCTTCCACGGCACGATATCCCATTTCCCGCCCGGCCCGCCGTCCAGACGCATATGCTCGAATTGGAAAATCATCTGAAGTTCCTTGCGTTCTTCGGCCGTGTACTTTTTCGCTTCTTCCACCGTAACGCCCGGCATCTCGCCGACCGTGATGATGTCGTACTTCGATAGCACTTCGGCATTCATTTCCTGTAAAAACTCGTGGATGCGCGGTCCGTCGACGTAATACATGCTTCCGTCCGCGATCGGAGCCGTTCCGTTCGAAGGCAGTCCGTCCACTTTGGAGATCAGGTTGATCACGTCCATGCGGAATCCGTCCACGCCCTTGTCGAGCCAGAACTTCATCATCTTGTAGACCGCCTGGCGCACCTTTTCGTTTTCCCAATTCAGATCCGGCTGCTTTTTCGAAAAAAGATGCAGATAGTATTGGCCGCGTTCTTCGCTGTATTCCCAGACCGGACCGCTGAAGAACGATTCCCAATTGTTCGGCAGGCCGCCGTCCGGAGCCGCGTCGCGCCAGACGTAATAGTCGCCGTATTCGCCGTCCGGATTGTTTTTCGACTCGATAAACCAGGGATGCTCGTCCGAGGTATGGTTGACGACCAAATCCATCATCAGCTTGATTCCGCGTTCGTGCAGTCCTTCCAACAGCTCTTCCCAATCCGACATCGTCCCGAATTCGTCCATGATGTCCTCGTAGTCGCTGATATCGTAGCCGTTATCATCGTTGGGAGATTTGTACACGGGTGACAGCCAAATGACGTCCACGCCGAGTTCTTTCAAATAATCCAGCTTCAAAATAATGCCTCGCAGATCGCCCACTCCGTCTCCGTCGCTGTCCATGAAGCTGCGCGGATAGATCTGGTACACGACCGCTTCTTTCCAAAATTCCCGGTTCCCGTTAGCTTCCGTTCCTGTTCCCATATTCATTCCTCCCTGCTAGTGGTGGTTGTACGACGGCTGCCACATCGGCGAGCAAGCCCTTTCTTCCCCCATTTACCCAGAAAGCGACAGGTTGAGCAATCGAGCCCTGAAATTCGATTTTGGATGGTTCGAAAAAAGTAAAGTTTATTTTACGTAAAGCCCCCTTTACAAATTAGGAATTGTGAAGTATACTTTACGTAAAGTCAGCTTTACAAAAAAGGAGGTGCGACGTGCAAACGCGAATCCGCGAGAAACGTACCGAGAGCGACATGACGCAGGAAGAATTGTCGGAACGACTGAATGTCTCCAGACAAACCATCATTTCATTGGAAAAAGGCAAGTATAAGCCGTCGTTGATTTTGGCCCATAAGCTTTCGCAAATCTTTAACTGCTCGATCGAAGAACTATTCATTTTCGAAGGAGATGAGAATATTGAATGAACTGATGACGCAAATGGCGGTACCCATGAATCTCGGAGGAATGATCGGACTATTCGGAGGATTGTTGTTAGGGCTGCTGGGTTGGGGCTTCGGTCGCTACATGCAGCGTAAAAACCGCGGTCTGGATGAGCGTGCGGAAACGATTACGGCGCGCGCCAAAGCATTTTCTTGGAACCTGCTTATTCCGGCAATTATGTTGAGCTGGGTGCTTGTCACGCTGTTCGAAGGAATCGGATTGTCGTTCTTCGTCATGATGGCCCTGTTCGTGATCAGTCAGATTGCTTACGTTTCCGCGGCTGTTTACCAAAACGGACGCAATTAATCGATGACCCGAAGCCCCCATGTTCCGCAGGCGAACATATTCAAGCGCCGTTTCTTCCGGATCGAGCAATCCGATCCGGAAGAAACGGCGCTTTTTATATTTATCTGCATAAGCGTGAATTTCAGGAACAAAACGGCAATTCCAAAAGAAAGCGTTATCGTGATACAATGAAGCGTTGAAATTATTCTGCACGGAATCGAGGTCGAGCCTTTTTGAATATGGATCCAACCGTTCGAAACATCGGCGTTTTTGCTCATATCGATGCCGGAAAAACCACGACAACCGAATACATGCTATACCGCAGCGGAAGTATCCGATCTCTCGGAAGCGTCGATGAAGGCACTACATCCACCGATTCGTTGGACGTGGAACGCGAACGGGGTATTTCGGTGAAAGCCGCTTCCGCTTCGTTGAATTGGAAAGGTCATAAAATGAATCTGGTCGATACGCCGGGGCACGCCGACTTTCTGGCCGAGGTCGAACGTTCGCTCGGCGTGATGGACGGAGCGGTATTGATCGTCTCCGCCGCCGAAGGCGTTCAGGCGCAGACCGAAGTGCTGTGGCAGGCGCTGAAATTGATGCGCATTCCGACCGTAATCTATATCAACAAACTCGACCGGATCGGGGCCTCGTTCGAACGTGCGCTGAATGATATTCGTCGTCTGTTATCGCCTTCCGCACTGCCCGTGCAGATGCCGCTGCATACAGAGGGCGAGTCCTTTTACGCGATTCGGGAGTTGTGGAAAACGAATGCCGGATCGGACGGTCGCCCGGAAAGGGAACCGTACGACGCTTTTGAAAATAAAGAAAAAGAACAGTTTCGCGGCGCGGCGACCGAAATCATCGCCGAGTTCGACGACGAGCTGATGCTTCGTTATATCGAAGGCGATATTCCGAACGAAGACGAGCTGACGCTGCTGCTCGCCAAGCATTCCGCTGCCGCTCGAATCTTCCCGGTCTGCTGCGGCTGCTCGCAAAAAGGAATCGGCATCACGGAGCTGCTGGACGCGATGCTGGCCTTTTTGCCTGCACCGCCGCCTAAAACGGAGCTGGCAGGCATCGTGTTCAAAATCGAACGCGAACGTTCCATGGGCCGCGCGGCTTGGGTGCGTCTGTACGGAGGCAAGCTGCGCAACCGCGACATCGTCCGGCTGAACGGTCATGAAGAAGAGCATAAAGTCACGCAAATCCGAGTGCTGGACGGACTCAAACGCATCGATGCGGGCGAGATCGGGGCAGGCGATATCGCGGCCGTCTACGGCCTGCCGGATGCCGCGATCGGAGATATCATCGGCGATCCCGTGCTTGTGCCGAAGACGCCGGAAATGGCTGTTCCGCTGCTGACCGCACGCGTGCTTCCGGATAGCGAGGCCGATTATGTACGCACGGCCGAAGCGCTTCGGGAACTGACCGACGAAGATCCCCTGCTCGATCTCGCCTGGCTGCCGGAACTGCGCGAACTGCATGTCCGCATGATGGGCGCGATCCAGCTCGAAGTTTTATCCAGCATGCTGAAATCCCGCTTTGACCTGAACGTCGGCTTCGGCCCTCCCGCCGTCATTTACAAAGAAACGCCGGCGAAAGTCTGCGAAGGTCGAGTGGCTTACCTCGCACCCAAGCCCTGCTGGGCGATTCTGCATTTCACGATCGAACCCGGCGAACGCGGCAGCGGCTTGGTCTACCGCTCGCAAGCGCGCGCCGACGATATCCTGCCTGCTTATCAAAACGAAGTGGAGCGCCGCGTGCCCGAAGCTCTAAAGCAAGGGCTGCACGGTTGGGAAGTCACCGACCTCGTCGTCACCCTGACCTACGGCCAACACCATGTCTGGCACACCCATCCGCTCGACTTCGTGATCGCCACGCCGATGGGCATCATGAACGGCTTGGCTTCCGGCGGCACCAAACTGCTCGAGCCGATCCTGCGCTTTCGAATTTCCGTTCCCGAAGAACACGCGGGCCGCGTACTCAGCGATCTTTCCCGCATGAGAGCCGAATTTGCTTCGCCTTCCGCGGAAGGCGAACGCTTTATCGTCGAGGGCACCGTCCCCGCTTCGACTTCTATGGACTACTCGGCTACGTTGCGCTCGTTCAGCGCCGGAAAAGGCGTAATGACCGCCTCCTTCAACGGCTATCGGGAAGCGCCTGAAGATACGGAAGCGTCAAGAACCCGGAACGGCATCAACCCGCTTGATGAGGCGAAGTACATTTTGAGCGCGCGAAGCGCACTGTGAGATAATGATCATGCGTCGTGCAAAGCACACGCCATCCCTTGACCTGGCGAACTTCGATTCGCCGGGAAGAGCGGGCGCTGCGGGAGAAATTCGTTCCGGTCGCGTGTTGAACTTGGGAAGTCGGATTGAATTTTTTAAGGTGACTTCCCAAGTTCAAAGGCGAACACTTCGTTCCTTCACTGAATTTCTCCCTCCGCTTGGCGCTTCACTCTGCACATTTTTTTATAATAAAATAATAAAGAAGAAGCGTTTCCCTATGCATAGGGAAACGCTTCTTCTTTTATGTTTTCTCTTCCCTAGTTATTGAGGGAAGAGAATGTAACTTGCACGCGCCTAGCCCAGCGGAGGAGTTGCAGGAGCCGAAGAAACGAAGTGGTCGCCTTTGAAATTGGATTCCCTCAACGCTTTTATCCAATCAGAGGGAATCCAATTGAAGCAGCGATCGCAGGCCCTGCAACTCCGCAGCGCCTACCAACCTCCGCAGCGCCGTCCCGCAGCACAAAAGCTAAAACCTACTCCTTGCTGCTGCCCGCTCTTTCGGTATCCCTCAAGAACGGCCACCAGTTGGCTTTGCCGAAAGTCTTTACCATAACCGGAACGAAGAACGGAAGCATGAACAGCGCATAAATCACCAGTCCCGCCAATACGACCGTCGCGATTTGCATCATCGACAAGACGCCGGAAGGGATCATCGAAGCGAACGTTCCGCTTAAGATCAGGACGGCCGACAGGATGACGGTGCCCATGCTGCGCATCGCTTGCACGATCGCTTCTCTCGGATCGAGATCGCGGTTTTCGTTGAAGCGATCCATCAGGAAGATGCTGTAATCGACGCCGAGCGCGATCAGCATGACGAAGCCGAAGAACGGCGTCGTCCAGGTGATTCCGGAGTATCCGAGCAGATGCACGAAGATCGCTTCCGTTACCCCGATCGCGGCGTAGTACGTCACGAACAGGGACAGCATCAGATACAGCGGCATGATGATGGAACGAAGCAGCAGGATCAAGATGATCAGAATGCCGCCCATCATCAGATAAACGGTTCGGTTGTAGTCCGCGTTGGATACCGTCTGAAGATCCGCGAAGGTGCTGGTCACGCCGCTGATCGCGACATCGGCCTGCTCCAGCGCGGTGCCCTTCGTACCGCGATCCACGGCTGCGCGGATATCATCCATATTCGCCAACGCTTCGGCGCTGTACGGGTTATCCGACAGCACCACGTCGAGCGTCATGATTTTGCGGTCTTTGGACATGTAGGTATCGAATACTTGTTGGAAGTCTTCGTTCTCGAGCGCTTCCTGCGGCATGAACCAACCGCCGAGTTCCGAGTCCGAGTTTTCCTGAAGCTGAGTCAAATAATCCTGGGCCGATCCCAGACCGTCCCCGACCTGCTTCAGGCCGTCCACGCTCTGGTCGAGTCCGTCCGTCAACTGCGTCAACTGGCCGGACAGGTCCCGGAAGCCTTGACCGATCTGTTCTTGACCGCCTTGAAGCTGATCCAGTCCGTCCGTCAGCGCAGGAACCTGATCGACGATTTGGCCTTGGCCGTCCGCCGCCTGGTTCAAGCCGCTTTGCAGTTGGTCGATGCCCGCGATCAATTGATCGAAGCCGCCGGTCAACTGATTTTGACCGTCGATCGCTTGGGCATAGCCTTGGTTGGCTTGACCGATTCCCGCCGCGACTTGCGAAACCTGTCCTTGAATTTGGCCGAACGCTTCAGCCAACGCGGCCGTGCCTTGGCCGGTCTGCGTTACCGTTCCGCGAATGGTCAGGTAATCTTGGTCCTGAAGCAGCGCCGGGAATTTTTGCTCCAGGCTGCCGAAGCTGCCTTGAACGCTTGCGAGCGCGCCGGAAACGGTATTCAACTGCTCTCCGATCTGAGATAACCCGCCGTCAAGCGCGGTCAAGCCCGTGCCCACCTGTTGATACCCTGCCAACAGCTGCGCATGCGCATCGGCAAGCTGCTGCGCGCTGGCTTTCATTTGAGCCAGGCCGGCTTGCAGGTCGCCCGCACCGGTCGCGCCGGAACGAATGCCGTCCTCGATCTGCGTCAGGCCGTCGCCGAGCTGCGTCACGCCGGTTTTCAGGTCTTCCGTTCCGCTGACGAGTTGATCCGCGCCGGAAGCCGCTTCTTCGATCTGCGGCGCGTTATCGCTCATCTGCTTGCTGGCATCCGCAAGACCGTCTTGAATTTTGACGAGACCGTCGTTGGCTTCGCCAAGTCCTTCTTTCAATGTGCCCGCCTGATCGGCCACGCTGAAGTCTTCCAGCGCTTCGCCTGTCGGACGGCTGGCGCCGCGCACGCTGTCTACGCCGTCTACTTTCAGAATCTCGCGGCTGATGCGTTCGGCAATCGCTACGTACTCCGCGTTATCCATGGCCTGATCGTTTTTGATCACGATCTTGGCCGGCATCGCTTGTCCTGCACCGAAGCTGTCTGCAATGATGTTAAAGCCCTGAACGGATTCGTAATTGCCCGGAACCTCTTCAAGACTGTTGAACGATAGCTTGCCGCTCGAAGTCAGCAGGAACGGCAGCGATACCGCCAGTACGATCAGCATGGCAGCCCATGGGCGCTTGATCGAAAACTTGCCGGCCCAGCCCCAGAGGCGATTCTCGCTGTGTCCCATCGCTTTGCGCGAAGGCCAGAACATTTTTTGACCCAGCACCGCCATAAAGAACGGCACGATCGTCACCATCGCCAGCAGCATGATCGCGATGCCGACCGCTACGGCTACCGCCGAGCGATACAGCATGAACTGCGACAATCCGATCGCGGCAAAGCCGACCAGTACGGCAATCCCGGATACGATAACCGTGCGTCCCGCCGTGCGGTAGGTTTCGACGATCGCGTCCCATTTGTTATCGGTATGGCCCATTTCTTCCTTGAACCGGCTGATCAGCAAAATGCAATAGTCCGTCCCGATCCCGAACATGACCGCAACCATGAAGATCTGCGTAAAGTTCGATAAAGGGAAGTCGAATCGGTCAACCAGGAACGATACGATGCTCTGCGAGACGATATAACTGAGTCCCACCGTAAGCAGCGGCACGAAAGGCGCGACCACCGAGCGGAACACCAATACCAGAATCAACAGAATGAAAACGACCGTGATATATTCCGACTTCTTCAGCCCTTCTTCCGAGCTGCGAACCGTGTCTTCGTTAATCAAGGACTGGCCGGTCAGATAATGCCCGACTTCGTACGGAGCAAGCGTCGCGTCCAGGCCGCTTTGAACCTCTGCCGCCTCGCCTTCCGCGACTTCGGCGGTAAGCGACACGAGAATCGTTTGCCCGTTTTCCGAAATCATCTGATCTTCCAGCTCAGGTTGATCGAACGGACTCAGGATCGCCGTGACATGAAGATTCTCTTTATCTTTTTCGATCGCGTCTACGGCCTGCTTCGCCTGTTCTTTCTCCTCGGCGGTCAAACCGTCGGGATTATGGAACACGAGCGCGATGGTCGTCCCTTCCGCTCCGCCTTCCTGGGCAGCCAGTTCCGACAAAATCGCCGAAGCTTCGGTGGACGTATATCCTTCCGGAACCGCAATCCCTCCTTTTTCCCGGACCAGATCCGACATGGACGGCGCAGTCAAAAACAGTCCGACCGCCGCAACCAGCCAGATGACCAACACGATCCATCTGGCTTTCAGTATAGTTCTCATTCTTTCTCTCTGCCTCCATCTTCGATGACCAGTTCGGCCAGCTTTTCGAATGCCGCCATGACCATCGAAATTTCTTTTTCTTCAAAATGACTCAGGTAACCGCCGACCGATTCCGAGATTCGCCGTTCCACCTGCTCGGCGATTTGTTGGCCGCGCTCGGTGAGCGACAGGTAGACGGTACGGCGATCTTCTTCGCTGCGCGTGCGCTCGATCAGTCCGCGATCGACCAATCGCGTAACGATCGCCGTAATCGAGCTTTTGACGACCTTGAACGTATCGGCAAGTTCGGACGATGTGCGCGGTCCGAACTGCATAATATGCTGAAGCAGATAATATTGATCGTTCGTCAAATCTACGGGCATCTGTCTGCGCACGACCGAACCCATCTCCCGTTCGATCGCCATCCACGAACCGAGGAACCGATTGATCAGCTTTTTCGTATCCTCGTGCGGAAGCTCTTCGCTTTTGCGAGTTCGTTCGTCCATTGCATTCCCTCCTTTTTCGAATTGATTCTCCAATCGAATTGTTCGACTATGAAACTATTCAATAGTGAAACTATAAAACTTTCGGATATGGCTGTCAACCGCACTTTCCCGTCTTTTGTTCATTGAACGATCTGATAAAAAAACAAAAAAGCCCTCCCCGAATCGGGAAAGGACTTTTAAAAAAACTTATTAAGGCGTACACCCCTCAATGCCTTGACCAAGTTAAATGCAAGGTTGGCCAAGCTGATAGATTACGCGAAAAACGAGTTTGCGCTTTATATTCGCTAGATCCGTTTGACCAGACGCGCAATGGAACGATCCGCTTCCCGCAGCACGATATCGCGGTCAAGCGTGCGCATCGAACGGTTTTCCATCACGATCTTGCCGTCGATCACTACCGTATGGACGTTGCCGCGCGTAGCCGAATATACGACGCGCGAGTAAACGTCGACTTCATGCGAAGGGAAGGTATGGAAATCATACAGATCCAATAGCACCAAATCCGCCTTTTTCCCCACTTCCAAACTGCCGATCTCTTTCTCCATGCCCAGCACTTCCGCACCGCCCATCGTCGCCATCCGCAGCACGGTTCGGGCATCCATGGCGGTCGGTCCGTGGATCGGTTTTTGGATCAAGGCTGCCAATCGCATCTCCTGGAACATATCGAGATTATTGTTGCACGGCGCGCCGTCCGCTCCCAACCCTACCGGAACATGCCGACTCAGCATGTCCGGAACTTCAGCGATGCCGGAGGCGAGCTTCAAGTTGGAGCCGGGGCAATGCGTCATCTTGACGCCGCGCTCGCGAATGATTTCTTTTTCCTGCTCGTCCAGCCAGACGCAATGCGCCAGAATCAAATTCGGCTTGGCCAACCCCAGATGATCGAGGTAGACGATATTTCGCATTCCCCGTTCATTTTCCACCACTTCGATCTCGCCGCGGTTTTCGGAAGCATGCGTATGTACCCGAACCCGATAACGCTCGGACAAATCACGAACGCCGATCAACAACTCTTCCGTGCAGGACACGACGAACCTCGGGCAAAAAGCGTATTGAAGGCGATCTCGGTCGTAGCCGTTCCATTTCTCCAACAGTCGAACGCTCTCCTCCAGAGAGTCTGCCGTATCTTCCTGAAGCGCCTTCGGAACCTCGCTGCCGTGATCCATCATTACCTTGCCGGATACGGCGCGAATGCCGGTCTCCGCCATGGCGCGAAACGCGGAATCCGTATGATGCACGGTCTCCATGTCGAGCAGTGTGGTGGTTCCGCTGGAGATCAATTCGCCAATGCCCAGCATCGCCGAATAGTAGACCGACTCCTCGTCATGCGCCGCTTCAAGCGGCCATATCCGCTGTTGGAGCCAGTCGAGCAGTTCCAGGTCGTCGGCCCTGCCGCGGAACAACGTTTGGCATAAATGGACATGGGTCTGGATGAAGCCCGGTAACAGCACCTTCCCGCGCGCATCGATCACCCGGTCCGCCTGCACCTCGGACAAGTCCGTTCCGATTCGGACGATTACATTGTTTTCAATCAGCAAATCCCCTGTCAACACGTCCTGAGCTTCGTTCATCGTTACCAGTTGAGCCCCTTGAATCAGCAGCGTTCCCATACGGCAGACCCTCCCGGCATTTTCGATTTTGTTCTAACGCGTCCGATTTATTCTTCTTCGTCGGCTTCGTAAACGCATCGGAAACGTTCCAGCCCGGACGGACTTTCGCCGAGTCCCGTAACGGAAAATCCGACGCTGCGGTAAAAGTCGACCGCTTCCTCGTCCGTTTCGGCGATCACGCGTTCGGGACGTTCTTGAACCATCAGATCAAGCAGCATTCCCCGTCCGTAACCGAGTCCCCGGCTGCCCGGATCGACCGCGATATGCGTGATGGTGATTTCTTTGTCGCCGCTGGGTTTGAAGCCTACGACGCCAAGCATTTCCCCTTGTTCGATATAAGCAAGAAGCTCCGCTTCCGCGTTTTGTTCGTAAAAAGCAACCGCCCGTTCTACCTGTTCGGGATCGGGGAAAACGGCCAATTCGAGCAAAGCCGCGACTCTGGGATCGCGCACCTGTTCCGTAATGGATTGCAGCATAAAAACCCTCCTAAAAAGTATGATCAATCGTTGCGGCGGACCCGCTTTCCGCCATTTAAGACGAAACAACCGGTCCGCCCGCTATCAGGCAAACCGGTGCAATTCGGCGCAAGCCGCTTCATAAGCTCCGTTCAGTCCCGGCAGCATGTCCTTCGCCTGCTCCGCCCGACCTGCCTTCAGCCTCTGTTCGATCTGCTCCAGCAGTTCCGAAAAATAATGGACGCCCAGGCTCAGGCTGCCCGACTTCAGGCTATGCGCGGTTCTCATCGCTTGTTCGAGATTGCCCGCCAACACCGCCGCTTCCAACTGCAGCAGCTTCGCCGGCGTTTCTTCTTCGTATACCTCCAGCAGCGAACGGAAAATTTCGGGATCGTTTCCCTCATCCAGTTCGATCAACTCGCGAACCACGTCGGGATTGAGCGCTTGCCGCGAGTTTTTCGGCATCCATTTTTGAAGCACGGCTTTCAACGTCTCCACATTGATCGGTTTGGACAAGAAATCGTTCATGCCTGCCGCAAAACAAGCTTCCCGTTCGCTTTCGGTCGACTCGCCCGTCAGCGCGACGATCGGCACGGCTCTGCGCATCTCGTCGCGTTCGAACTCGCGGATCGCGCGCGCCGCCTCCGTCCCGTCCATCACGGGCATTTGCTTGTCCATGAGAACCAACCCGTAAGAACCGCTGCGGAAAGCAGCGACCGCCGCTTCTCCGTTTTCCGCGACATCCACCGATTCCAAGCCCAGCTTTTTAAGCTGCATGCGGATCACGCGGCCGTTGACGGCATTGTCTTCCGCGACCAATATGTTCATGTTCGCCGCGATCGGCACTTGATCGGATACGGCATACAGAACGGTTCCCGATTCTTTCGGTTCGTCCGTCTCGGGAAGATTAAGCTCGAACCAAAAAGTCGAACCCGCATCTTCCCGGCTGAACACCCCGATTTCGCCTTTCATCGACTTGACCAGCGATTTGCAGATCATCAGGCCGAGCCCGGTTCCTTCTTTGGCTTTGCCCGCTTGAGTCTGCGCATACGGCTTGAACAGCGTATCGATATTCGCCTGCGAAATGCCGATGCCGCTATCGCGTATTTCGAAACGGACCTTGCCGCGGTATCCCGGTAGCGGGTACACCGCGACTTGAATGGTTCCGCTTTCCGTGAACGTGTTCGCGTTATTGATCAGATTGATCAAAATTTGGCGAATACGCGTAGGATCGCCGCTTAGCATCCCGGCGATCGACGGCTCGAATTCGGCTTTGATCGTATTTCGTTTGGACTCGGCTTTCGGCTGCAGCAGCTGCACGACATGCTCGACCACCAGGCGAAGATCGAACGGCTTCTCTTCGATCGTCAACGCGCCAGCGTCGCTTTTGGACAAATCGAGCAGATCGTTGACCATGCCGAGCAGCTCGGAAGCGGATTCTTCGATCAAGTCCGTCCATCCGCGCTGCTCGGCGGCAAGCGGACTTTCGCGCAGCAGCTCGGTCATGCCGAGTATTCCGTTCATCGGCGTACGGAATTCATGGCTGATCATCGCCAAAAACCGGCTTTTCGAATCGTTGGCCCGCTGCGCTTCGCGAACGGCTTTTTCCAATTCGCCGTTGCTTTTGGCCAACTGGCGCTGAAGGGTCACCAATTCGTTATTCATGGACGAAAATTCGTTCAGAATTTTCTCTTCTTTCATTTGACCGCGCACGATCCGGTCGTTGAGTTTTTCGATGATCGCGTGCAAACGTTGAATTTCGTTCTTGTCCTCAACTTCCAAGCTCATGCCCTCCTTCCGAGGCGGCCTCCTGCCGGTTCGCTTCGCGCTCCGCGCCTCGAGCGCGAGCGGCCAGCAGACGGTCGGCTTCCGCAAGCGCCCTTTCCGCGTCGGGAGCGTAACCGTCCGCGCCGATTCTTTTCCATAACGAAGGATCGACGTTGAACGGAAGGCCGCCGACCAGAATCATCGCTTTGGCCGATCGTTCGTCGGCGCGCAAAGCGCCGATCAATTTTTTCATAATATGCACGTGGAAAGTCATGGTCGCCGATAGCGCCACGATATCGGCGCCGCGATGCAGCACTTCGTCGAGAAGTTGGTCTTCATCGGTATTGGCGCCGAGATAATGCGTATCCCAGCCTTCCATTTCGAAAACGTCCGTCAGCATGCGAAGTCCGATTTCGTGCAATTCCCCGCCGACGCAAGCCGAGACGAACACGCCCCCGCGAGACGGACGTTCTTCGCCGATCCAACGCTGATAAAGCCGCGACATGGCGCTTTGCGTGATCGCGGTGCAGTAATGCTCGTCCGCCACGCTGATCTGCTGCGTTTGCCAAAGCAGTCCGACTTCGTATTGCGAAACTTGAAAAACGTATTGATAAATGTCCCGGACGCTCTCGCCGCGTTCGATCAACCGATCGATCAATGCATACGCTTCGAGCCGATCGCTCCGCAGCAGCGCGTCGAGATACGTTCGGGCTTCGCGTCCGAGACGATGTTTCTCGACAATGAACGAAGGCGTCTCGGCAGGCTCCGACGTGCGCAAAATGCCCATCTCCAGAATCCTGACCGTTCGATCCGTCCATTCGTCGCGGCGAGCCTCGCGGACGCAGCGAAGCACGAGTTCAAGCTTGAGCCGGATATCCGCATCGGTAAGACCGTAACCGGATAACAGCTGCTTCAGCCATCCGATGTAATGAACGAACAACGACGGGCTGTCCATTCGGACGCTTTCCGCCAAATAATGCAGCGTATATACGGTGTCCCGCCGCGATTTCTCGAAACCGGGCTTTCCGTAGCGCTCGAAAAGATCCGGCTGAATATCGTAATGTTCCTTCGTGACCCGCGCCGCCAGCCCATCCATATCCGCCAACAACAATTGTTCTTCGCGAATCGTCATGCCGACCACCCGCTTCGCGAAAGCGAAAATCGCGGCCGGCCTATCCTGATCAAGGTACTCATGAACGCACCCCTCCCCGGTTTTTTTTCGCCGATGACCCCTTACCGCCTTGGGTTCATCTTCCCACACCGGACAAGTATACGCAACTTGACATTTGAAAAATCAGCGTTCGGACGGGCCGTGCAGCGCTTCCCATTCTTCGCGCAGCACGCCCATTCGGATCGAATCGTACAGCTCTCCGCGCACGATTCGGCATCGGCGCATCCGGCCTTCGATCCGCATCCCGATGCGGGCGGCGGCCCGCATCATCCGCTCGTTTCCCGACCAGGTCGTGATGCCGACTCTCGGCACGTCCAGACGCGCGAACAGGTAACCGACGTACAAACGCAGCGCTTCCGTTCCGCAGCCTCGGCTCCATGTACCCGAGCGGTACAGCACGATGCCGGATTCCAGCCAGTTGGACGGTTTATGTTCCCAATACGAAGTTACCACGCCAAGCATAACGCCTTCCTTCGTTTCGATCAAAAGGCGAGGTTCCCAATGGAGTTTCGCTTCTTTCATTTTCTCGTATCCTTGCGCGAACTCTTCGAACGTCTCCTGCTTTTCCTCGTCTTTGTAATACGGAGCGTCCCAATCGGTCCATGCCCGATCTTTGCTCCCGTACTCCAGATCGTAAAGCTCGCGGCAATCGTCCGGCGTCACGCTTCGCAGCGTGACGCGCTCTCCTTCCAGAATCGTCGCCGCTGCCGAATGATCGGCCGAAAGGTCCGCAAAAAAGGACCCGCTGTTTTTTTTCTCCATTATATAAGTTCCCCGTTCCTGTTCAAATGGGTTCGGCTATGCGCCGTTTGCCTATTCGGTCGGAATCCGAACGGAACCTTCGGCTTATTTCGTGATCGTATCGATGCTTCCGTTCTCGCGGCCTACGATGACCGTGTGCGCCATATCGACGAACAACCCGTTTTCCACGACGCCGGGAATGGCATTCAAGCTCGCATGCAGCGCAGCAGGGTCGGTAATCGATACATCATGGCAATCCGCTATGTAGTTCCCGTTATCGGTCACGTACAAATCGCCGTTATCCAGTCGCAGCTTAGGATTAAGATGGAGCGCTTTCAGGTTATCCAAAGTCCACTCATGCGCAAAAGGTACGATTTCTACCGGCAGCGGGAAGGCTCCCAACGTCTCCACCAATTTGTCTTCGCCCACGATGACGAACATTTTATCGCTGCGCGCCGCCACGATCTTCTCGCGCAGCAAAGCGCCTCCGCCGCCCTTGATCAGTTGCAGATCCCCGTCCACTTCGTCCGCGCCGTCGATCGTGATGTCGATTCTTCCCACTTCCGCAAAAGGCACGATCGGGATCCCCAAGCCCAGCGCCTGCTCTTCCGAACGCTTCGAGGTGGCTACCGCACGAATCGTTAATCCTTCCCGCACCCGCTGTCCCAACTTTTCGATCGCAAAATAAGCCGTCGACCCCGTTCCGAGTCCGACCGTCATTCCTTCTTCTATCGACTCTACAGCCCGTTCGGCGGCCAGCTTCTTCGTATTCATTCCGATCACTCCGTTCCATTCGACAATTTTCAAAAAAAGCCTTGCTCATTCATTTTAGGCAAATGTTTTTCTTAAAACAATCTTTTTTATTATGATCCAAATGCTTGTCGACTCCGTTATACAGATAGTTGCAATTTTTGTCGAAAATAATCGTTTATTGAAATAAATTTTCTCTTTTTGACAAAATTCCTCTTCAAACAAATCATTAGTCACCCGATAATAATTTTAACGAATAAAGTCGAATAATGTCATAAAAAGGTAGGGGATTCTAGATGTTTCGACAAATTAAAGGCAAAAAACTTATTTTTTCCACTATTTCCGCCATTTTCTTACTATCTGCCTTCGCTGCGTTTCAACTGTCCAACCGCGTCACAAATGTCGAAGAGGTTGTTGCTCCAAAGCCGGTTTTCGACATTTTCGTCAAATACTCCGATCGAGACGGCCAACGCCTTGCGTTGAACGTCACGCATGATTTGAAATATCACATCTACTGGAATACCAACATGATGTCCCTGCGCACGAACGAAGCCGGTCTCGCCAAGCTTCGTTCCAGCGATTCGATCCAATCGATCGAGCTGAGCCAAAACTACAAAGGCATCGCTCAAAGCCTTGCCTCCTTATCGGACGACGCCGCTCCTGCTTCTTCGGCCGCATCTTCCGCTTCCAAGATCAAACAAGGCGCATGGGGCTATGACGCAATTGATGCTTCCAAAGCGCAAACTGCCGGCTATACGGGCAAAGGAGTACGGATTGCGATTCTAGATACCGGCATCTCCGATAAGTCCGGATTGAAAATCAGCGGCGGAACCTCGACCGTAGAAGGCGTAACTTCCTACAACGACGATAATGGGCACGGTACTGTGGTTGCCGGCATCATCGGAGCCAAAAGCAAAGCTTACAAAGGAATTGCGCCGGACGCTTCGATCTACGCCGTCAAAGTGATGGACAAAGACGGTAACGGATCCACCCAGTCACTTGCTCAAGGACTTGACTGGGCCATTCGTCAACGTATGGATGTCATCAATCTCTCGCTCTCGTTCCCGCAACAATCGGATGCCGTTCAAGACCTGCTCAAAAAAGCCGCGGACCAAGGCATTACAGTGATCGTTGCCGCAGGCAATGCAGGTACTTCAGAAGGTACGGGCGACACTCTGGCTTTTCCGGCTAAGTCTCCGGAAACCATCACGGTTGCGGCTGTTGACTCCGGCCTGAAACGCGCCGTCTTTTCCGGCACGGGTTCTTCCGTCGAGCTTTCTGCTCCCGGCGTCGACATCGTCAGCACAAGCCTATCCGGCAAGTACAAAATCAGCGACGGAACTTCGATGGCCGCACCTTTTGTCAGCGGCATGGTGGCCGTCATGAAGCAGGCTTATCCGAATCTGAGCGCGGAACAAATCCGCACCGCTTTGCAAAACAGCGCGGTAGACTTGGGCGCAAGCGGCCGCGATAACTTGTACGGCTACGGAATGATTTCGTTTGATCGCCTGATTGGCAAAAATTCGGTTCTCGCAGACCGTCCGGAGTCTTCAACGCCCGCTGTACGCGATGCGTCTACTGAAACAATCGCAGCTTCCGACAACTCCATAACTCCGAAAAGCCAAACCAACATGCAAAATTCCCTATCTGCCGAAAACGGCACCTTCCGCTAAAAGATCGATGCGCAGCTTACCCCTACCGAGCGCGCACCGGCCCTTTTGTTCCGATAGAACAGCAGCCGATATACAGGAAAAAGGACTTCATTCCCTGATTCATGGAGAATGAAGTCCTTTTTATTGCAAAATTGATCACGTCCAGCCCGAACGTTCTCTGAGCATCGAGATTTGCGCGGTATGATGCCGGCCGTGCCATACATAATGCGAAGTCTGCGTATCGAGGCGGATCCGCTCCCCGGATTCCGGGTGATAAAACATTCTTTCCCACTGCTCGGCCGTCAACGATTCCAAAAGAAACGTCCAACGCGCGTGCAGGCCGCGGAGGATCAGCAATGAAGCACCGACGGACATTCCCGAAGCATCCGGCTGCTTGGCCCAATCCCCTTCGGCATAAGGCTTGATCGTAGGTTCTTCTTCGGTTAGTGCCAGCTTAAGACGGATATACGCATTCATATGGCTGTCCGCCAAATGATGCACCACCTGTCTTACCGTCCATCCGCCGTCGCGATAAGGCGTATCGAGCTGCTCTTCGTTCAACCCTTCGATCGCTTCTTCCAACCGGTCCGGAAGGCGGCGAATATGCTCGATCCATTCTTCGCGCTGCTGCGGATTCGATTCCGCCGCGTCCGCGGGACGGCCGATCGGATAACGCAGGCGTTCCCGTTCGTTTTCGTCATGAGTAGATTCAGTCATTCTTGTATCCCCCTTTAAATGTCGGCAAAAGCGGTTGCTTGTATTCGATTTTATGCGCATGCCGTACCGAGCGCAACTTTTTCGAATTTTTCGGCAGGTTTTGAAGTTCTTACAAGAACCAGCGCATCGCTTTGTTATACAAGGGGTTGACGATATAGCCGTCCGGATCGATTGCGTAACGTCGGTTGCGATCCAGCGCATATAAGGTCCGCATATCCTTTTCCTCCAGGGTAAAACGGAAAATATCGAAATTCTCGCGAATCCGGCGGGGGTTCGCTGATTTGGGAATGCTGATGATTCCTCGCTGCAAATGCCAACGGAGTATGATTTGCGCAACCGTTTTTCCGTGACGTGCCGCGATGGTTAGAAGTTGAGGATGCCGCAGCAGCTCCGGATTGCCTTGTCCCAGCGGCGCCCAAGCTTGGTGCAGAATGCCGTGAGCGTCCATGAACGCATGGAGTTCTTTTTGCGCATATTCGGGATGCGTTTCGATCTGGTTCAGCATAGGCGGGATTCGGGCACCGTCCATCAAGCGCTCAAGCCGGGCTTTGCCGAAATTGGCCGTGCCGATGACCCGAACTTTGCCTTCTTCGTAAAGCTCTTCCAACGCGCGCCATGTGTCCATGTATCCGGGAGCGGCAAAGTGGATCAGATACATATCGAGATAATCGATTCCGAGCTGCTTTAAAGTACGTTCAAATGCTTTTTTCGCCGATGAATAGCCCAGGTCCGTATTCCAGATTTTCGAAGTCAAAAAAAACTCGCTGCGATCGATCCCGCTGCGGCGAACGGCTTCGCCCAGATGATGTTCGTTTTTATAGATCCGGGCCGTATCGAAATGCCGATATCCGGTTCGGATCGCTTCGTCCACCGCTTGCTCGAGATGCTCTTTCCGATTCAGTTTGTAGACGCCGAAACCTAACAACGGAATTTCAACGCCGTTGCGTGCTTGTACCGAAGGCGAATTCATAAGCGAAGCTCCATTCTAATTAAAATAGATATTTATTTTATATAGTTATGACCAAAAAGAAAACCGCCCGGCTCTCCGGAAATTCATCCCAGAAGCTCGTTCAGTTTTACCTTTTCCAACGAATCGCGCATCGCGGTCTCCGCTTGCCGCAAACTTTCGGTCAGTTTGAACTTGACCGTATCGGTCGCTTCGCCCTGCAAAGCCACGTCGGTATGGACTTTGAATAACGCCTTGCCGGACTCGACGGCGTCGAACACTTCCAGCAAAGTGATTTGCTCCGGCGGCTTTGCAGGTAAAATGCCGCCTTTCGCGCCTTCTTTCGTGCGGATCAGACCGGCATCGGTCAGACTTCGCAGCACTTTAACCGTAGTCGGCACGGGAATACTAAGCTGCTCGGAAATCAACCGCGTCGATAAATAATCGGAACAGCCGTCCGCGATAAGCCCGTGCGCATAAATCAAAATCGCCGTCGCTTGCGACAATGCTGTCGAGTACGCCATTTGCTTCATCCTCGCCTTCTATTCTCATTATACTATATATTAATTATATTCAGTTTTCAACCGAACAATACCCGATCCGGCAAAAAGCCGGACCGGGCGCAGGAATTTCGTTAAATCATTTTCTTCGGATCGACGTAACGGTCGAACTCTTCTTCGGTGAGCAATCCTGTAGCCAGGGCCGCTTCTTTCAGCGAAGTGCCTTCCGCGTGCGCTTTTTTGGCGATCTTGGCCGCGTTCTCGTAACCGATATGCGGATTCAACGAAGTGACGAGCATCAGCGAGTTGTTCAGGTTATGCTCGATCTTGTCCAGGTTCGCTTCGATGCCGATCGCGCATTTGTCGTTGAACGCGATAATCGAATCGGCCAACAGGTTGACGGATTGCAGGAAGTTATAAATGAGGACGGGCTTGAATACGTTCAGCTCGAAGTTGCCTTGACTTGCCGCAAAGCCGATCGTCGTATCGTTTCCGAATACTTGGGCCACGACCATCGTTATCGCTTCCGGCTGGGTCGGATTGACCTTGCCCGGCATGATCGAGCTGCCCGGTTCGTTTTCCGGAATCCTGATCTCGCCCAGACCGCTGCGCGGACCGCTTGCGAGCCAGCGCACGTCGTTGGCGATCTTCATCAGATCCGCCGCCAGACCTTTGATCGCTCCGTGCGTGTAGACCGTCTCGTCGTGGCTGGTCAGCGCATGGAATTTATTTTTGGCCGACGTGAATTTGGCTTGGGTGAATTGGGAAATATAAGCAGCGGCGCGATCGCCGAATTCCGGATGCGCGTTGATGCCCGTGCCGACCGCCGTGCCGCCGATCGCCAATTCCTTCATATGCTGCACGCTTTCCTTGATCATGCTGCCGCTTTTCTCCAGCATCGCGGACCAACCGCTGATTTCTTGGCCCAACGTCAGCGGCGTCGCGTCCATCAAGTGCGTACGGCCGATTTTGATGACGTCTTTGAACGCTTCGACTTTTTCGTCGAGGGTTGCTTTCAACACCGCGATGGCCGGCAGCAGCTTGTCCTCGACCGCGATCACGCCGGCTACATGCAGCGCGGTCGGGAACGTATCGTTCGAGCTTTGCGACATGTTGACGTCGTCGTTCGGATGCAGGCGCTCGTCCGTGCCGCCTTTGCCTTCGAGCATTTGGTTGCCGCGATACGCGATGACCTCGTTGACGTTCATGTTGGACTGCGTGCCGCTGCCTGTCTGCCAAACCACCAGCGGGAAATGTTCGTCGAGCAATCCTTCGAGAATCTCGTCTGCCGCGCGCGCGATCGCGCCTGCTTTATGTTCCGACAGTTTGCCGAGATCGCGGTTGGCGAGCGCCGCCGATTTTTTCAAAATCGCGAAAGCGCGAATCACTTCGGAAGGCATCTTCTCCTGGCCGATCGGAAAGTTCTCTTTGCTGCGCTGCGTTTGGGCACCCCACATTTTGTCCGTAGGTACCTTCATTTCTCCAAGCGTGTCTTTTTCGATCCGATAATCCAAAATCCGTCTCCTCCTTCGTCGCTATCCCAAAATATTTGCGTTGTCTGGATGATGATCCTTGTAACATTTGATACAGACAAAGCATTCTTCTCACTCTGATTGTAATTGTAGCGTTTTCAACAGTCAAAAAGAAAGCTTTCCGGCCAACATTTTTATCATGAAAAATGAAGGGTTGCCGGAAATGCGACCGAAACGTTATAATCGGCTGCATCATCCGATTGAAAAGGAGCACCGCCAATGATGCCATTTGAGCAAATAACGAATCGTTTGGAGCGGGCGCGCCTGTTGGAGCAATTGACGATCGAGGCTTGGCCCCCGCAGATTTTGGAACCGCTGGGCAGTTGGAAGCTGCGCGCGGCAAGCGGAGTAAGCCGCCGCGCGAACAGCGTGTGGGCAGTCGGTCCGTTCCCCGAGATTGAAAAAGATTGGTTGGCACAAGCCGAAGCTTTTGCTGCGCGTCACGGAATCGATCCCTGCTTCTACGTTAGCGAGACATCGCCGACGGGACTGGACGAACAACTCTCACTTGCCGGGTATACGCTAAGCGAGCGTTGTTATTTGATGGCCGGTTCGGCGGAGCTTGCGTTGGAGCGGATTGCCGCACGCCCGGCTGCTGCGCAATCCGGCGAAATCGCAGTTGACCTGCCGAGATCGAATCAGACGCCGGAGAATAAAGACTGGTTGCGACAATTCATTACTTTGAAAAACGTTCCTGCCGAACGCGGCGCGATTTATGCTTCGATCTTCGATGGCATCCAAGCCGACAAGTGCTTTGCCAGCCTGCGAATAAACGGAGAAGTCGCGGCGTTGGGGACGGTCGTGTCGCAAGGCAGCTTCGGTTACATCAGCAACCTGACGGTCGCCCCGGGTTACCGACGCCGCGGACTTGCTGCGCGCATGACGGCGGAATTGGCGCGTTGGGCAGTCGAACGCGGAGCTGCCGAGCTGTATTTGCAGGTGCTGCAAGACAATGCTGCGGCTGTTGCATTGTATCAAGCGCTAGGATTCGAAGTTGTCGCGCGGCATCATTATCGGGTACTTCGAGTTTGAAGGCGCATTGATCATCAGAAGCGAAAAAAAAGACGAAGCATCCGCGGATGCTCCGTCTTTTCATTTTTTACACTTTGCTTGCCGCTTCCGTCTCGCTTCCCACCAGCGCCAATAAGTCGGTCAGCTTTGCAATTTCGTAAGTCGGTACAATGCCGCTTTTGTTCTCCAGTCCTCCCGGATTATACCAACACGTGTCGATACCGTAGTCATGCCCGCCCCGAATATCGGAAGACAGCGAATCGCCGACGATCAGTACCCGCGATTGGTCTTCGCATCCGATTTTGCGCATCGCGTAATCGAAAATTTCCGGTGCCGGTTTGGCCGAGCCTACATCGTCGGAAACGATAATATGCTTAAAATGGTCTTTCAGTTCCGAACCCGAAATACGGGAGAACTGCACGTCGCCGATCCCGTTGGTGATGATCGATAGATGCAGCTTCGGCTTCAGCGCATCGCAGACCGCAAGCGCATCGGGCGTCAAGAATGATCCGGCCGCAAAATGACGCAAATAGGTCGCTCCGAATGCTTCAGGGTCGCTTTCGATAGCCAATTGCGTAAATAATCGGCGGAAACGTTCGCTGCGAAGCTGGGTTTGCGTCACTTTGTTTTGTTCATAATCGAGCCAAAGCGCCCGGTTAATGGTCGTATAACGATTGAAGCACAGATCGAAATCCAAGCCGAAGCCCGACTCTGTCAACGATGCGGTAAAAGCTTCACGCTCGCAGCGCTGGAAGTCGAGCAAGGTATCGTCCGCATCGAACAAAATATATTGATAATTTTTCATGTCGTCGTTTTCCCTTCTTCCTTCAACCCTTCCGGCGATTCAGGCAGACACCAATCGATCTCCGACAATCCTTTTTCACGCAAAAAGGCATTGGTTCGCGAAAACGGACGGCTGCCGAAAAATCCTCGATCCGCCGAACGCGGACTCGGATGCGCCGATTTGATGATCAGATGTCGGGTGCCGTCGATAAACGAACCTTTTTCCTGCGCGCTGCGGCCCCACAAAATGAAGACAACAGGCGTTTCCCGTTCATTGATCGCCGCAATCGCCGCATCCGTGAACGCTTCCCAGCCCATGCCTTGATGCGAAGCCGCCGCGCCTCTACGTACCGTCAGCACATTGTTGAGCAGCAATACGCCCTGCTTGGCCCAATGCTCCAGAAACCCGTGACGCACCGGCGGGCATCCCAAATCATCTTGAAGCTCGCGATAAATATTGTCCAATGAAGGCGGAACCTGAATGCCCGGCTGTACCGAGAAGCTTAGTCCATGTGCTTGATTCGGCCCGTGATACGGATCTTGTCCCAAAATGACGACCCGCGTATCCGCGAAAGGGGTTAGATGGAAGGCACTGAAAATGCGGTACATATCCGGGTAGACGGTACGCGAACGATACTCGTCAGCCAGCTTGCGCCGCAGTTCCAGATAATAAGGTTTCTGCATTTCAGGGTGCAGAATATCTGCCCAGTCATTTTCAAAAATCGGTTTCATTACTCGAAAAATCCTTTCCGGGAAAGATTTCGTCGTCCTGCTGAGTTCTTAATCGGCCGTAATCGTCGAACCGCAATATTCGCATTCGATCGACTTTCCGACTCGCATCGTTTTGCGCGCTCCGCAGGAACGGCAAGCCGCTTCGATGGTCGGAGCCTGAGTCGGCCGCATCGGACGGCCGGAACTCCCTCTGTCATAAGCACTGCCACTCGAAGTGTATGTTCCCTGAAGATTGGGCGGTGCAAACTCGCTTTCGCGGCGCGGATCGTTCCGACTGCTCGGCCCTGTGTAGCCCGCAGCTGCATCGTAATCGGCTCGCGCTTCGCTCAGGCGACGGTTATAAGCTTGATTGGAGCGGTATTCTTCTTCTCTGGTTCGATTGAGATTGGCTGCACGGATCATAAACGAACCAATCACAATGACGATGAGCGCCGGGGCATAAAATAAAATGGTTGAAGCGATAAAATCCTCAAGCGGAGTAAAATCTTCATCCGGAATCAGCATAATCAACAGACCCAATCCCGCCCAAAGCCCAGCCAATACATTCATAATGATACCGATAACCTTCATAATCATTCACCTCGATTCTTACTTCGCTTGCCTCGCCTTGATCGGAGACGTGCTGCTATGAACGTTTAATTGACGCTGATTACCGAACCGCAATAATCGCATTCCACAGACATTCCGTCTCTCAACGTCTTGCGCGCCCCGCAGGAGCGGCAGACACCTTCAGCGATGCTTGACGTCATGGCCGAGACTTTCGGAGTTTTCGATGTTTCGGAACGAACATCCGTACCGGGTAAAGGAAAGCCGCTCTTGTACCGCTTTCCTTTATCCTTGTAAAAGTCGGCAAGCAAACGCTGTTCCTCTTCGCGCTTTCGATCCGGCTCTTGCCCATGACACTGCTGATCTTGTTTGCTCCGTCGATTGGACCAACGAAACATGAAGTATCCGAGCAACAAAGCACTACCGCCCGGTATGATGAACCCGACAAGAGCTTTGACAAAACGAAGATGACCCGGCATATCGCTTGGCTCCAATGCGATCAAAGCGATAGCAGCCCAAGCCGCCCCTGCCCAACATAGCACATAGGCGACAATCCTTATCAGAAACGTCATTACCGTTCACCCCCGTTTCTTATTGCCCTGTCTCCCGCCCGCATTCCGGGCAGAACTTTTGTCCGGCTTCTGACTCACGGCCGCAACCGGAACAAACCGCAACTCCCTGGCTCTTTCCGCAACTCGGACAGAATTTCGCCGAAGCATCTACTACCTCGCCGCAGTGGACGCACGGCTTAGGCAGCTCGCGCCCGCAATTTCCGCATACCGCGGCATCTTCAGCATTATCGGCTCCGCAGCCTGCGCAAGCATGATATCGATCTCCGCAATTCGGGCAGAACTTTGCGTCCGGAGGCAGTGGATGACTGCACGCGTTACATGGATGCATCTGTTGCTCTTGGGCTTGCGGCACACTGAGCGCCTTGCCGCAACCCGAACAGAATTTTGCGCTGGCCGGATTACCCGTGTGGCAATCCGGGCACTGCTTAAGTGCCGGAGCCACGTTGGACGGTGTCGAGCCTGTATTCAGAAGTTTTCCCAGTTCAGAAGTCTGACCTCCGAACGCTCCGCCGATTCCGACTCCCATGCCGAGTCCCAGTCCCGCTCCCATCACGCCCGCTTGGGTCGAACCTTCATTGGTCGCTGCACCTTCCAGCGTATCGAAGGTACGTTCCTGCTGATACGTGTAGCCCACGATATCCATCTCGGCCTTTTTGGCGAGCGCTTCGCGCAGCCGCGCCACTGACGAATCGTCCTCGGGTACGCTGATCGAATCGCAGGAGAAATGCTTCAAACGAATTCCGTACTCTTCGAATACAACACCGGCCTTTGACTCGATTTCGGCAGCAATTTCCGTGATGTACGCATTAATTTCCAATACGCCGATTTTTTTATGAACCAGATAGCCCGAGATCAATTCATTGATGTTCATCATCAGAATGCCGCGGAAATACTTCACGAGCGACAGTTGATCGAACTGCGGCAGCGTGCCTACGATCTTCGTTAACAGCGAACGCGCATCGACGACCTCTACTCCAAATTGTCCGAAAGCGCGCACCGGAACAATAATATTATACTGCGGATCTCGCAATTGAATCGGCGAAGACGTTCCCCATTTGACGTCAAGCACGGTTGCTTTATTGATATACCAAACTTCGGCAGTAAACGGAGAATCGCCGCCGAACGGAATGTTGACGATGTGGTTGAGGATCGGAATATTCGCTGTACTAAGCGTATGACGTCCCGGACCGAATGCATCCGTGGCACGGCCTCCTTTGTACAGTACCGCTTCCTGAGATTCGTTTACGATTAATTGGGTCCATGTACCAAGCTCTTCATTCGGATATTTCCAGACGAGCATACCTGAAGGCCCGCTGTATTTTACGACTTCGATCAACGCCATCGTTCTTCCATCCTTTTTCGCTTAATGATCTTGCTCACTTTAAAACCGTCTCATACCGCCAACTTGTTGTCAAAGGATTTTTGTCGAAAAAGATGAGGTGTGACTGAAAATGGAAACCAGCGGGGCGCTGCGGGAAAATTCGTTCAAGACGCTGTTTCACTGAATTTTCCCCTCCGCTAAGGCTGGTTTCTATTTTCTTGTATAAAAAAAGCCGAACTAACCTAATGCCAGGTTAGTTCGGCTTTTTACAATATATTATTTTTAACTCAGCGAAGCGGTTACCAGTACCGCGCGGTTTCCGAAAGGATCAAGCGCGGACGGGCCTTCCGGCGTATCCGCAACTTCGATTCCGGCCTCGCGAAGCGCCGTGACGGCCTGATCGCGTTCGCCTGCGTTCGGGTATACGATCGTGAAGTACTTCAACCCGACGGCATTGGCCGGAGCAGCCGGAGCGCCTACGCCCGCCCAGGTATTCAAGCCCATATGATGGTGGTAACCGCCTGCCGATACGAATAAAGCCGCATTGCCGAAGTGCAGCACCACGTCGAAGCCGAGTCCGTCTACATAAAACTTGCGCGCATCCGACAAATTGCCGACATGCAGATGAACGTGGCCGATGACCGTGCCCGAAGGCAGACCGTTCCATGCGCCCGCAAGCTTCAGCAGCGATTCCACGTCGACCGGATCGGTCGCCATGACATACTCGCCTTTGGCGTCCTTCTGCCACTGCGAACGCGGGCGGTCCGCATAAATTTCGATTCCGTTGCCGTCCGGGTCATTCAGATAAAAGGCTTCGCTGACGAGGTGATCCCCCTGCCCGATGCTCATGCCGGTTTCGGCCAAATGACGCAGCGTTGTCCCCAGCGCCGCGCGGTCGGGAAGCAGGATAGCGAAATGGTACAGACCCGTGACCGATTGAGGACGCATGATCTGTGCCTGCGGCACTTCTTCGATCCCCAGCAGCACCTCGCTGCCGCCTGCGCCGAACTCTGCTGTTTTTTCCGTCCGAGCCAACAGTTCGAGTCCGATCACTTCACTGTAAAAATGTACCGACCGTTCAATTTGACTTACTTTCAATTGAACCCGTCCCATATGGGCTTCCGGATGAATGCGATAGCTGCTCATATCAATAGCCTCCATTTTGTTTACTTATATCATTATTTGTTTTTCTTGAGTAATATTTATTGTACCTTCATCATAATACACAAGGTTACAAAAGTAAAGTATGTGACTTAAAGAAAATTAGGGCTTGTTTGAAAACTCCGAAGGAAGCCGAATTTTCGTTCGCGACAAGGAAGAGTTTCGCAGCCGTGCCGGGGCACGTCAAGGGAAAGTGACGCTGCCATTGGTGGATAGCGACATGCTTCAAGTCGATATCCGCGGAGGACGAAAAGGCGGCCAAAGATGCACATTGGCAGGTTTGAAGACACGGCCTAAATGCTTTTACGCAAAAAAAGCTTCCGAAACCTGCGCCGATTGCGCAGTTTCAGAAGCTTCTGTACGTAAGATTAAACCAATCCCGCGTACCGGGCCAAAAACTCCATCGCCAAGCGGTTTTGCCCATCCGATACCCAGTGTCCGTCGAACGGATACACGCGCATTTCCTTTTCCGACATGATCCGGTTATAAGCGGCGTAGACGGTTTCCGGCATGCAGCAAGGATCTTTAAGGCCGCAAGACACCATAATCGGAATCTGAATGCGCGGCGCCAAATTCAAGTTATCGAAATAACTCAGCGTCTTCAGTACCGCGTCAAAATGTTCGGGATGCCGACTCACGAATTCTGCCGCTTCGGATAACGAGCTGTTCGAATTCAAGATTCCGAAATCCATGTGACACATATTCGGGATATGAGCGACCGCCGCTTTCGGCACGTCGCTCAGTGCGGGAACGATCATGGCAAGTCCGCCTCCCTGGCTGCCGCCGATGACGAAAATACGCTCGGCGTCCGTTTCCGGCTGAGCGGCCGCCCACTCCGCCGCGCGAATCGCATCCACCGTGATCGCCCGATAATAAGCCGTCTCCCGCCGTAAAATGCCCGGCGTGACCCAGCCCCGGATCGCGCCGTAAGACTGCTCCTGGCGATTGCCCGTATCTCCGCCCTGCCCGCGGACGTCCACCGACAGCACAGCGAAACCCATCAGAATATAATGCGCGAAATGCTCCGGCATTCCTTTGCTGCCCGTATAACCGTGATAATGCACGATACACGGAAACTTCGTTCCTTGCTCGGCTTTCGGCGTCAAATACCAGGCATGCAGCGGCGTATCGTCTGCGCCTTCGTAAGTAGTCATGTAAACGTCCATGCCGCTCATCGGAGTCCGGACGGGTTCTCTTTTCCCGTTCAACGGTTTTTCCGCGTATTCCGCCAGCGTATTCGACCAAAATTCTTCCAGGTCGTTTTCCGCCGTCTGGGACGGGTTGTAGCGCTCCAGATCCTGAATTCGTGCTTTAATCGCATGAGTCATCGTGATTCGGGTTCTCCTTTTGCCGATTTACCGATCTTTTTTCTCCAAAAGCTGCCGGTAAAGTCGTTCGTTCTCTTCATCGTAGCAGACGAAGGCCACCTCTTCCAGAAACGTTTCGCCGGAATCGGCAGAATACGCTTGAATGACTTCTTTTACAGCCGTCACGGCAATTTCCGCCGCTTCTTTTTTCGGATATCCATAAATGCCCGTCGAAATGTTCGGAAAAGAAATGCGCCGTGCCGAGACGTCTACGGCTGCTTGGATCGAGTTCACGTAACAGCGCTTCAGCAGCTCCGCCTCGCTTTTGTTCCCGTTTTGATACACAGGTCCTACGGTGTGCACGACGAATTTCGCGGGCAGCTTGCCTGCCGTCGTCACGACCGCCTCCCCTGTATCGCAGCCCCCTTGGCGATCGCGAATCTTGCGGCATTCCTCTAAAATCGCTGGCCCGCCCGCGCGGTGAATCGCTCCGTCGACGCCGCCGCCGCCGAGCAAAGACGAGTTGGCGGCGTTGACGATCGCATCGGTGGCGTATTTGGTGATATCGCCGCGGACGATTTTGATCGTCACCTCGTTAATCTTGATCTGCATCAGTCGATTCTCTCCTTATTGGGGCTCCGGATTATCGTGCACGTTCAAATTTCTCGAATTTCGTCCCCATAAAGGTCAACATACCCGAATCGCCTTCAGCCGTAACGCCGTAACGCTCGCCTTCTACTTGAAATTCCTTGCGCTCGCCGTTCTCTAATTCAAACGCAAGATGATAAACCGTCCGAACCCTCGATTCTCCGCCGCCTCTCATCTCTTCGCGCTTGCCGAATACGCGTGCGGGCACGGTCAAAATACCTGCCGCTTCATTATTGCGTTTTTCCTTGGCTGATTTGATGATTGCAGAGCCGATGCCGAATACAAACGTTAAAGTAATCAAGACCATAATCAAAATAAACGGAATCACGAACCAAAGCGGCGCCCCGTCAAAAAACCCGCTGATCCGTTCCATGATTCCGGGTTCGTGCGAAGTCGTCTCATACACGACGTTTCCGTTAATATCTTGTCTGAATTCTCCATCCGGCCAGCCCATTCCGATCATCCTTTCTCTCTTTGCGATTCTTTTGTAAGAACGCTCTATTCGCCCGTATCGTTTGTTTTTAAAAAAAGCACCCTGCGGCAGCGTACCGGAATTTCCGGTCATCGTCTGTCGAGGGTGCTTATGCATGAGGCGTCAAATTGATTTAGCTTGCTTTCGCCGCTTCGATGGCCGCTTCCACGTTTTCGAGCGTCGGGTTTTCGACCTTCGTTCCGTTCACGAAAATGGAAGGCGTACCCGTGATTTTGCTATCGTCCCCGGCTTTGACGTCCGCATCGACGGCTGCCTGGTACGTTTTATTTTTCAGATCATTCGTGAATTTCTCGATATCGGCATCCGGTACGTTTTCTTTGACCAGGTTGACGATGTAGTCTTCGGTAACCCAGCTCTCACGAACCTTGCTTGTGTCCTGATTCGCATAGACGGCTTTGTTGTATGCCCAGAAGTACTCCGGATTTTGCTCGTACAAAGCTTGTCCGCCCAGCGCCAACAGCATGGAGTCGTCAGCCAGGAACGGATAGTCCGCGAATTGGAACGAAGCTTCATTGGTATCGAGGTACTTCGTTTGCAGTTCCGGCAGTACCGTTTCCGTCCAGATTTTGCAATCCGGGCACTTGTAATCGCCGAACTCTACGATTTGCACGTTCGAATCCGGATCGCCGAGCGTCGGTTGATTGGAAGCGTCATAGCTGGTCAAAATTACAGGCTCCGCGGAAGAGGTGGTTTGGTTTTCGCCTACCTTCGTCAGCACGAAGATCAGTACCGCCAACACCACGATCAGACCGACAAAGCCCAAAGCGATAACGCCCAAATTACTCTTTTTGCGCTTTGAACCCGACGTCCACTGGGAAGCGGCCGTATTTTGATTTTGCGGTCTCGGCGTGCCTTGCGGTCTTGCCGCTCCCCCCGTGTTTTTCTTCGCGCCCTGCGGCTTGCCGTTTTTCGGCGCCGGCTTTTTGTTTTTACTCATCCTTTTTCCCCTTATCCTCGAGTTTGTCCGTTTCTTACGTCACGACAGAATGCCGCCAGCGTACAGAGTCGACTATTTGTAATTATATCGAGTTTTAAGGGTTCGATTCAAGCTTCCAAGCATAGTTCCGAGAAAAATGTGTCATAATCAATCGAAAAGGTGAAAATAATAGGTGCGGGGTTTTTCGCGGAAAGAGCACGAAAACTTCCTAATTCGTTTAAGGAGGAATCGACGTGAAATTTTTCTTGGATACCGGTAATCTGGACGAAATCAAACGGATCGTACGTTTGGGCTTGGTGGACGGCGTGACGACGAACCCTTCCCTGATCGCCAAAGAAGGTCGCCAATTTCAGGATGTAATCAAGGAAATCACGGCTATCGTTCCCGGTCCGGTCAGTGCCGAGGTCGTATCGCTCAAGGGCGACGAAATGATCGCGGAAGCGCTGGAAATCGCACAATGGGCACCGAACGTCGTTATCAAGCTTCCGATGACGGAAGAAGGCCTGTATGCGTGCAGCCAGCTCAGCAAAAAAGGCATCCGGACCAACGTGACCCTGATCTTCTCCGCGGCGCAAGGACTCATGGCGGCCAAAGCGGGCGCGACCTATATCAGCCCCTTCATCGGACGCCTCGACGATATCGGCGTGGACGGCATGGAGCTGATCTCGGATCTTCGTACCATTCTCGACACGTACGATCTCAAATCCGAAATCATCGCAGCCAGCATCCGCCATATCGGCCATGTCCAGCAAGCCGCATTGGCAGGCGCGCATATCGCGACCATTCCGGGTTCGATCCTGCCGAAACTGTGGGCTCACCCTCTTACGGACAAAGGCATCGAGCAATTCCTCAAAGACTGGGAAAGCGTCCCTAAAGCCGCCGACTCCGTCAAAGAAAAAGCCGATACGAAAGCTTGATTTTCGCACGGCCGGCTCGTTTCCTTATAACAAAAGCCCGCTCTTCCCGAGCGGGCTTTTTTGACGTTGCGTCAGGCGCGAATCCGTTCGGAAAGTTCGGCGTTCTCAGGCGGTTCGACGCGCACCGGCTTCCTCGGCTGCCCTTTCCAAGACAGGTACGTCCAGACGCGCAGCGCTTTCTCGACCGGACCGCTGCGGAATTTGTTCAGGTACAACGGGCTGAGCCACAGCTGAGCCGCATATACGGCCAGCACGATCAGCGTTCCGACCGCTACTCCCGCGCGCCCGAATAATCCCAGGCCGTACCCGTAGAAAATCGTGGTGCATATGACGCTTTGCATCAGATAATTCGTGAGGGACAAGCGTCCGACCGCCTCGAATCGCTTCAAAATCGCGAAGCGGCGGCTGCTTGCGTAAAGCAGCGCGAACGCGTAAATATAACCCAACGCCAGCAGCGATCCGCCCAGCGTATCGCCGATCCCCACCCCCGGAAGTCCGCTTGCGCCGAACTGCGGCGCGATCACGGAGAACGATTTGGTAAGCAAGCCGACCGAAACGAAAACGGCGGCTCGGCGCGCGTACGTCCGGCGCATGGCAACGGGGTCGTCGAACGTGCCGACCTTCGCCGCCCTCATCCCCAGCAGGAACATGGGCGCGATCATCAGCGGCGCTAGCAGGACGGCGACCGCCATGATCCATGCCTCGCCCGTTCCGAACGGATCGGCGTTATTGCGGAAATCTTTGATTTCCTCATAGGTTCCGCTTCCGTACACGTCGCGGCTTTGCATGACGTACGTTCGCGTATGCTCCGAGTCTCCGAACTCCGTCACGCCGGTATCGGAAGGAAAAGCACCCAGCACGCCCATGATTGCCAGCAGCAGCGCGGCCCAGACAAGCAGCGTTTTAGGCTTGCGGTTCAAGAACAACAGCAGGAAAAATCCGGTCGCCCCGTAAAAAGTCAAAATGTCTCCTTCCCATAAAAACGTCGCATGCAGCATACCCAAAATGAACAGCAGCAGAAAACGGCGCGCCAAATGACATTTCGGACGCAATTCCCGTGCTTTCAGGCTATCCGCCAACTTCACCATGCCGAGTCCGAACATGAAGGCGAAAATCGGCATGAAGCTTCCGACGACCGCGATGAACAGGAACGAATGGAACGCGAAATCCGCTCCCGCGATCCCGAACAGCTCCGGCATGGTTTCCCCGAGCAGGCCGTATTGGAAAATCAGCATGTTCGCCACGATGATTCCCGACAAGCTGAATCCTCTCAAACCGTCAATCAAATGAATCCTTTTACTTTGCGTCAACTCCATCTCCATCACCTCTGCATCAAGCTTAACGTCCCGCGTTGAATAGACGCTAAAGCGTATCTTAACGTTTGCTTAACTCGGCGAAAAAAGATCCCCGTTGCTTTAACGCGAGTTAAGATTTGTCTGGTACACTGAAAAAACCGGGTCGAACCGAATCGATCCGGATGATCGTCAGGAGGAATACGCTTATGCACCCAGCCAAAATCTTGATCGTGGACGACGAAAAAGCTATCGTGCAGATGATCGAGATGGTCCTGCGCAAAGAAGGCTTCGAACATATCCATACCGCGGGTACGGCCGCCGAAGGTATGCGGCTGCTCGGCGAATACGGCGCGGACGTCATTTTGCTCGACGTCATGCTGCCGGATCGGACCGGCTTCGAGCTGGGACCGCAGATTCGTGCGAGGTCGGATGCCCATTTGATTTATTTGACCGCCCGCACGACCGACTTGGACCGCCTCACCGGCTTTGCCGTAGGCGGCGACGATTACGTGACCAAACCGTTCAACCCACTCGAGATCGCGGCGCGGATCAAAGCCAGGCTGCGGCGGGGAAACGCCGAGCCCGCTCCGGCCGCCGCGCCCGCCGATGCAAGGCAGCGCTACGATTTCGGCGGCTTCGTGCTGGACGAACGGGCCGGGGAACTGCGCGTCGGCGACGATCCCGTTCCTTGCCCGGCGCAAGCCTATCAATTGCTACTGTTTTTGTGCCGCAATCCGAATATCGTTTTTTCCAAATCGCAGCTGTACGAATCGGTCTGGGGCTTCGACGGAGTGAGCGACGACAATACGGTCATGGTCCATATTCGCAAAATCCGCGAGCGGATCGAAGCCGATCCCGGCGCGCCGAGACATCTGCTGACCGTTCGCGGGCTCGGTTATAAACTGGTCCGAAGCCCGTCTTCGCCATGAAAAAGAACTTGAACCTCAAAACCGGACGAATCGCCCGAAGGCTCGGGCTGCATTTTACGCTGCAATTTTTCGCAATCTGGCTTTCGGTATTGATTACCGTATTCGTATCCTTGTTCGTCCTGCTTTATTTCATGGGCAAAGGCCAACTGCAAAGCGATTCGCCTTCCAAAATCCTGGATTCCTTATCGTTGGAAACGATGGTGGACGGGGGCGGCGCGCAGTTGTCCTCGTTATGGGACAAACAGCTGGAGGATATGGGCTATTGGCTTCAGATCGTTAACGAAGATGGCAAAGCGATCTATGCAGCGAACGTGCCGGACGACGTGCCCGACCGCTATTCGGATATCCAATTGCTCCGAATCGCCGATTCGCTAAGACTGGACGATTACCAAGTCACCACGCTGTACGAAGAATTCGACGGCTTCAACAGCTTGTATATGCTCGGCCGCAAAGATGTCGAAGGCGAGCAGTTGAAACAGTGGTTCGACCTGTATTCCCGGAACGGACGGATCGGGGACGAAACGGCTTCGGCGCGCCTGGACGCCGAAACCAAACGTTCGGGCGAGTCCCTTCGCGTGCTGGACCCGAACGGGCAGGTGATTCAAAGCGTCGGACTTCGCGTCGATACGGACAGCTATGGGGCGCTTGATCTTGTCAAGCATCGCTACGACGCGGCCTTCAGGATTTCGTCGTATGAGGATGCGGCTACGGGATACACCTGGCTGCTCGAGTCGCCCCGTTCCGGCATTTCTTCGCCCGAACAGCCGATGCTGCGCACGATTCTGACCGTCTCCGCGATCGTCGGCGGCGCGATTCTGCTGCTGGCGCTCGCCCTTGCCGTCTGGCACGGCTACCGCTACGGCGGTCCGCTCCTGCTGTTCATGCGCGGCTTCGAGCGTATGGGCCGCGGCGAATACGAGCGGGTATTCACGGAAAAAGAAAAGCGCAAAATTTTCCGCAAAAACGGACGCTTCCGCACCCGCTATAAGCTGTACCGCGAAGTGATCGCCGGCTTCTCCGACATGGCGGCCCGCCTGGAGCAAGCGCGCAGCGAACGCCTGAAGCTGGAGCGTTCGCGCGAGGAATGGATGGCCGGCATCTCGCATGATTTGCGCACGCCCCTATCGGCCGTCCAAGGGTACGGACATCTGCTCGAAAGCGGCCAATTCCGCTGGAGCGAGGCCGAGCTGCGCGACATGGGTACGACCGTTCGCGAAAAGAGCGATTACATGCTTGAGCTGCTTCAAGATTTTTCGCTGACCTTCGAATTGAAAAACCATACGCCCGGCGAAAATTTGGAGCCGCTCGAACTGAACGAGTTCGTGCGCCGGGCGGTACTGCGTTACGTGAACGACGCCACGCTCACGGACGTCGCGTTCGATTTCGAAGAAAGCCGCGACCGGATCGCGATCATGGCGAACGCCAAATGGTTTCAGCGGCTGCTCGACAACCTGATCTCCAACGCGGTCAAGCACAACGGACCGGGCACGACCGTATCGATCGGCGTGACGTCCGAGAACGGAAACGCGCTCGTGAACGTGCGCGACGACGGCGTCGGCATGGACGAACAAACGAAATCCCGTTTGTTCGACCGTTACTTCCGCGGAACGAGCACCGACGAAAGCGTCGACGGATCGGGGCTGGGCATGAGCATCGCGTACGCGATCGTCGCCGCGCACCGGGGCACGATCGCCGTGGAGGCGGAGCCCGGAGCAGGCACGTCGATCACGCTGCGTTTTCCCGAAGTCGGCGACGCGTTTCGCCCGGCGCCGACCGCAGCCGAAAAGCGGAACCCGTAAAAGCGTCGCGACCGACGAACCGAAACGCGGCATGCGAAAAGCCCCTTTTCGCGTAAGGGGCTTCCCGTTTTTTTCGGATCGGCTTCGTTTGGTTGATCGGACATTTGACACCGCTTTCCGAACTTCGTATACTTGCGTGAGCAAGCACCAAAGCCAGAACAAGCAGGTCGACCCGCGGGCGCGGAATTCGGCCGCGCAAGAGGGGGATTAGCCTTGTATCAGCCGCAAGATTCGATCGGTTTTCAACTGGGCGTCATTTATCGAAAAGTCAGCAACCGTCTCGCCGCCAACCTTAAAGATTACGACTTGACGCCCGAGCAATGGTCCGTCATGTGCTGCATCTGCTTCAAGGAAGGCATGAACCAAAAAGAAATCGCCGAGCGCACGGTCAAGGATCAGCCGACCGTGACCCGCATTCTCAATGTCCTGCATCGCAAAGGGCTGATCATGCGCAGCAGCGACCGGGCGGACCGACGGGCTTACCTGATCTATCCGACCGAAAAAGGCCGTCAGGTGACCGAAGAGACGTCCGTGATCGAGCGGCACCACAACGCCGCCATGATCGAGGACTTTACGCCGGAACAACTGGAACTGCTGGCGGAAGCTTTCCGCAAAATCGAACGCAACGCCGAGCGGTACGGCGACGGCCCCGCGATCGAGACCTGAATATCGCTAATCCGGATAACCGTGAAAGGCCCTGCGCTGCCGAGCATTTCGGCAAGTCTGCGCGGTTCGAACATTTTCCAAAAAAAACCTCCTTTTCGTACGGCAAGCCGCGAAAAGGAGGTTTTTTAGCATGCGAATCGTCATGGGCGCATGTTCCAAAAGAAAAGTTATCGAGCTTTGGCTTTGGCATCTTTCCGCGCTTTAAGCTTGGCTTCCAGCTCGCGTGCACGCCGAATATCCGCCTCCATATCTTCAAGCTGCCCTACAGGTCGATACACCGTAGATCCATGGCAGACCTCGATTCGTTCCGGATCAAGTTCCCGCACGATATCGAAAGCGCTGCGCATCGCCATTTCGGGGTCAGGCGTAAAGCGAGGCTGAATCAACTTGCCGCGCTTACCGTTAAATAAATCCCCGGCCAGCAGCACGTTCTCCCCTTGATGGAAATACACGACATGTCCCGGAGAATGCCCGGGCGTCCAATAGGGCGTTAACGATCCGTGAACAGCCAGTTCCTTGCTTTTCCCTTGAACAAGCGGAAGAGGCCGTAAAATCCCCTTTTCCACATGAACATGAGCTTTATCTTTGCCTGGATACGCGATTTCCCCTTCGGCATAAGGAATCTCTGCAGCATGCATATAGACCGGCACATCATGGACTCGCAAAATATTTTGAAGTCCGCCGACATGATCGGAATGTCCGTGCGTCAGCAGAATTTGCTTCAGCGGGCCTGCATTCATGCCTTCAATAGCTTTTAAAATCCCCTTGGTCATAAAGGACATCCCGGTATCTACCAACGTGACTCCGTCTTGTTCCGCCACGATCCATACATGGATCGGAAGCCCTACCCAGACGCCTACGCTTCGAATCGATTCCGTAATCGACTTAACCCCCATGCTTAATCGCTCCGTTCTTCTGATTATAAATAAGCCGCCCCTTGACCATAAGGGGCGGCTCCAAAGCTGTCAAGTTAACCGTTAGATTAGGAACGAACCGGGATCAGAGTCAGTTCGCTTAAACGGATCGGCCCGTGAAGCGTAATATGCAGCAGCGCCGGATTCTCGGATCGGGAAATCCCCTTGAGCAGCCGAGCATCCAGCGTGCTCCAGGTATTGATCCTGGAAGCCGCGACCTCTGCGCTTCCCAGCAGCTCTCCTTCTGATCCCTGGAGACGCAATTCGATGCGCCCTGCCGACTCCCCGCTTCGCACCCGCAGCTTCCAACCCGAAATTCCTTGCGAGAGATCGACATTCCGGAAAATCAACTCGCCCGGCGCGTCGGGGCGAACGGGAGCCGCCGCTGTTGCTCCGTGTTCGCCTTCATCCAGCAGAAGCTGCTCGTAATCATCAAAGTTCTCGGCACGGGTTGCCTCGTACAGATTGCGCGGCGGAACAAGTTCTCCGACGACGGTCACAGCCGTTTGCACACGGATATCCGATGACGACGAACCGATCAGCAGCGCATAGACGCCGGATTCGATGCAGAACCGATCTCTGGACACATCCCAGAAGGCCAACTCCCGCACAGGCAGTTCGAAGGCTACGGTCACGCTCTGCCCGGCCGGAACGCGGATACGTTCGAAGCCTTTGAGCTGCTTCAATGGGCGTTTGACCGAAGAAGCCTCTGCCCGAACATACAACTGCGGAACTTCTTCGCTGTCGATACGGCCCTTATTCGTCAGTTCGAACGTCACGCGAATCGTATCTTCCGCCGCTACAGATTCCTGCTCGAGAGTCGGCGCTCCGTAATCAAAACTGCCGTAAGTCAGTCCATGTCCGAACGGATACAAGACGTCGCCTTCGAAGTATTGATAAGTCTGGCCGCTTTTGATGATATCGTAGTCGAGCATAGGCGCCAGATCCTGTTCCGACTGATACCAGGTCATGCTTAGACGACCGGCCGGAGCCGTATTCCCGAACAAAATATCGGCCAGCGCCGATCCCATCTCCTGCCCGCCGTGCGCATTATACAGAATAGCCGGAACCAAGTCCGCGATTTCGCCCAGAGCGAACGGATAACTGCCCACGATCACGACAACCGTATTCGGATTGGCTGCATGCACGGCGCGAATCAAAGCTTCCTGACTCGGAGGCAGCGACAGCGAAGGCCGATCGATCTCTTCCTTGCCGTTAATATAAGGGCTGTTGCCTACGCAGACGATCGCGACATCGCTCAGACCTGCCGCTTCGGCTGCTTGAGCGATTCCGTCTTGTACAGTCTCCAATCGCAGCGGAGCAGCGGCATCCGCGCCTTCCGTGATCAAAGCCCGAAGCGTTTCCGTAGATGAACCCCAACCGATCGGAGCGCCGTTCCACTGACGCAGCGTGATCTCGCCGTCCAAGCCTGCTTCAAGATCGAACAGCTCTTTGACGAACCAGCCTCCGATATGCTCGGCCGAAGCGCCGATTGCCTGATCATCCTGCGCGCTGACAAATCGACCGTTGGCATGGGCGCGGAGCGTATGCTGCCCCCAACCCCAGCGGGTCAATTCAAGTAACGAGGCATCGGATGAAGCATCGGATTCCTCGGATTGAACGCCGAGAACACCTGTCTCATCACTGCGCACTCGAAGCGCTTTCCCGTCATTGGCGTCAACCAAGCGCACCGTATCGCTGCCTTCCGCATATCGAACGACTCCCTTCCGCTCTGCTGCATGGGTGCTCGTCAGTCCGGCGGCCGCCTGCTCGCGCAGCGCCATCCAGCGGGCGGGCTCATCCACGGCCGCAATCGCATCATTCGCTTCTTCTACGGTCAGCGCTTCTCTGGAATGCCGGGCTAGTTCGCCTGCCGAACCATAACCGCTCGCCTCTTCACTCAGCTTCGCTGCAATACCGTCCAAAATCGATACGCGATACGGCAAAGTTCCGCTGTACCAATCTGCCCAAACGGCGTCTGCGGTAGGTCCTGCAACCGCCGCGCTCTTCACCTCCGCGCGGCGCAGCGGCAGAATGCCGTCGTTCTTCAGCAGCACGACCGATTGCTCTGCAGCACGCTTGGCGAGCTCGGCATGTTCCGCAGCGCATAATACCGATTCCGGAATCTTCGCATACGGATTGTTTTCTTTCGGATCGAATTGCCCCAACCGGAAGCGTACTCGGAAAATGTTGATCAGTGCGCGATCCACGTCCGCTTCGACGATCAGGCGCCGCTCCAGCGCTTCGCGTGCCGCGGCAATCACCAGCTCCACGTCGTCGGTGAGGCAATCGACGCCCGCAAGCAGCGCGCCCGCCACCGATTCGGCATGCGATTCGTGATACTTGTGGAAGTTGACCGTCTGCGACAAATCGCCGCCGTCGCAGACGATAAACCCGTCCATTTTCCATTCGTCCTTGACGAACTTTTGCACATAAGGGCTTTCGATCGCCGGGGTGCCGTTGATCGAGTTGTAGGCGGTCATCATCGATAACGCACCGCCTTCTTCGAACGGAATACGGAACGCTTCCAGGTAATATTCGCGCATATTGCGCGGCGTTACGCTGGACGAACCGTCCAGACGCCCGACTTCGTTATTATTGGCGAAGAAATGCTTCAGCGTCGCCACCATTTTTAAATAAAACTCGTGCTCGCCCTGCATGCCTTGCGCCAGATTTGCCGTAAGTTTGCCCGTCAAATGCGGATCTTCCCCGTAAGCTTCTTCCGTGCGTCCCCAGAGCGGGTTCTTCTCCATATCGACCGTAGGCGCCCACAGTGTCAACCCATGCTTCTCCGGCGCGCTATGATGATAGGCTCTCGCCTCGTCCCCGATCACCGAGCCGATCTCGCGCAGCAGCTCCTTGTTCCACGTGGACGACAAGCCCATGGGCTGCGGAAACACGGTCGCGACGCCTTTCCATGCCACGCCGTGCGCAGCTTCGCCTCCGACCTTATAAGCAGGTATGCCCAGACGTTCTACCGCGGCTTGACGCGTCGGCAGCAGCGATAATTTCTCTTCAAGCGTCAACCGGGAAACCAAATCGCGAACCCGATCCTCCAGCGGCTTTTCGATATCCGAAAATAATTCCGTCATTTTCGTTCCTCCTTATGAATAAAGCGCTCTCATATTTTTGTCCGAAAAATATATCCGATCCTGCAAGCTCTGCTGCCGAGTGCAAGTTTTCGTTCCTACGCAAGCAGGGGTAAAGCTTCTCCTGTAAGGAAGAAGCTCTACCCCTTATATGCGTTCTTATTACAGCTTGACCGTTGCGCTGCCGCCTGTGAGCGTCAGCACGATTCCTTGCTCGCCAGCTTCTTGCGAAGCGCCTTCCACGCCTGCCGCCGACGTGATGCCGCGCAGTACGACTTTCACGTTTTGACCGCCGGAAACGTTGACTTTGATCTCGCCGCCGTTACGCACGGCGGAAGCTTCGACCAACTGCTTCGCGTCCAGACCGATCACGTTCGCCGAAGCCGTTTGGCCGTCTTCAAGCTCGAACAGATGCAGCGTTACGCCTTCCGCGTAATCGTAATCCGGCTTGTCGTCTTGAGCGCCGACAGCAAGCAGCGTGCCTTGTCTTACGAAGACCGGCAAGCTCATGAAGTCGTAGTTTTCGCTGTACCAGCGTCCGCCTTCCTTCACTTGACCGTCCAGCAGACCTGTCCACTTGCCGGCCGGCAAGTAGTATGTCACGTCGCCTTGCTCGTTGAAGATCGGAGCGACGAGAATCGAATCGCCGAACATGTATTGCAGATCCAGCGGCGCGCATGTCGGATCTTCCGGGAACTCCAAGAACATCGGGCGCATCATCGGAATGCCGCGTTCCGCCGATTCCGCAGCCTGGTTGAACAGGTACGGCATGAGCGAGTTTTTGAGTTTGGTAAACTTGCGCAGCACGTCCACCGCTTCTTCGTCGAACAACCAAGGCACGCGGTACGAGTCGCTGCCGTGCAGACGGCTGTGCGAAGACAGCAGGCCGAATTGTACCCAACGCTTGTAGACGTCGGCCGGAGCCGTTTGCTCGAAGCCGGAGATATCGTGCGACCAGAAGCTGAAGCCGGATACGCCGAGCGACAAGCCGCCGCGCAAGCTTTCCGCCATCGATTCGTACGTCGACGAGCAGTCGCCGCCCCAGTGAACCGGGAATTGTTGGCCGCCGACCGTTGCCGAACGGGCGAACAGGGCCGCTTCGTTTTTGCCGAGTTTGTTTTCCAGCACTTCGAAGACCGCTTTGTTGTATTGGAACGTGTAGTAGTTGTGCATTTTAACCGGATCGGAACCGTCGAAGTATGCGACGTCTTCTACCGGAATTCTTTCGCCGAAGTCCGTCTTGAAGCAGTCCACGCCTTGATCGACCAGTTCTTCAAGCTTGCTTTGGTACCATTTCACCGCAGCCGGGTTCGTGAAGTCCACGATGCCCATGCCCGCTTGCCACATGTCCCATTGCCAGACGCTTCCGTCTTTGCGCTTGAGCAGGTAGCCGTTTTCCATGCCTTCTTCGAACAGCACGGATTTTTCCGCGATGTAAGGGTTGATCCAGACGCAGATTTTCAGTCCTTTGTCTTTCAGGCGCTTGAGCAGGCCCGCAGGATCGGGGAAAACGTCCTTGTCCCATTCGAAGTCGGTCCACTGGTATTCTTTCATCCAGAAGCAGTCGAAGTGGAAAACGGACAGCGGCAGATCGCGTTCGCTCATGCCGTCGACGAAGTGGTTGACCGTTTCTTCGTCGTAGTTCGTCGTGAACGAAGTCGTCAGCCACAGGCCGAACGTCCATGCCGGCGGAAGCGCGGGCTTGCCGGTCAGCTTCGTGTAGTTATCGAGCACGTCTTTCGGAGTCTCGCCGCCGATGATGAAGTATTCCAGCGTTTCGCCTTCCACGCTGAATTGTACTTTCGACACGTTTTCCGAAGCGACTTCGAACGATACTTTTTCCGGGTGGTTCACGAATACGCCGTAGCCCTTGTTGGACAGGTAGAACGGAATGTTTTTGTACGACTGCTCGCTGCTCGTGCCGCCGTCTTCGTTCCAGATATCTACGGTTTGTCCGTTTTTCACGAACGGAGTGAAGCGCTCGCCCAAGCCGTACACGTATTCGCCGATGCCCAGATCGAGCTGCTCGCGGAAGTACGTTTTGCCTTGCGCTTTGTTCTCGATATGCGCCGCGCGGCGGAACGCGCTGCCTGTGAGACGACGAGTGCCGTAGTGGAACTCGGACGCGAAGCCGGTGTTGCGGTTGATGCTGACTTTCAGCTCGCCGCTTTGCAGCGCCAGCAGATCGTCGTTATTGGTAATCTGCACGTTCGTTTCCGAGCCGTACAGTTCGAATTCCGGAGTTTGTTTCACGCCGCCGGCGTGACGGTTCAAGCGGACGCGGATCACGTTCGGCATCGGCGAGCTGTATGTCGCTTTCAGCAGCGTCGCGTTCAGCGTATCGCCCCGTTTTTCTACTTTTTTCGTTGCCGCGTATACCGTGAAGGAATCGTCCTTCTGTACGACGTCGCGAATATCAACCGGGTTTTGCAGATTGTATCCGTCGCGGACCATCCAATATCCATCAGTAAATTTCATTCGTAATAAGCCCCCTTGGCAGTTGTCGAATGCCTTCGGCGTTCTTGTCCGATCGCCGTGACTACGTTTATAATGATATTGATCTTTAAAACAATTTTCTTCCGCTATTTTGATATAAAATATCAATATTTTGACCATAACCTCAAAAAACACTCATTTATCGACCACTATTTGGAAACGATTTCATATTTGAAGCCGAAAAGAAGGAGAACCCCTCATGAACCGTGCTTTATTAAAGGAAGAACGCATCCACGGCAATCCTATGTATCCGGTCAGTTCTTATGTCATGGAAGACCTCGATTACACCACCATTATGGACTCCCACTGGCATGAAGAGATGGAATTCACGATCGTTACGCGCGGCACCATCAGCTTCCAGATCGGCACCGAATATCACGAAGTGCAGACGGGCCAAGCCATGTTCGTTCACGGCGGCGAGCTGCATGCGGGCAGACGGATCGGGGACGAAGCTTGCGCATTCTCGGCTGTCGTCTTCGACGGAGAGTTTTTATCCAGCCGCGGCTACGACCATCTGCAGGAGCAGTTTATCGAACCTTTGCTGCAAAAAAAATCGCTTCCCCCTTCCCATATCACCGGACAGGAACCGTGGGAACGCGAGATTTTGCAGCTGATCGCCGCGATCATCGAAGACAACGAACGCTCTGCTCCCGCCTACCAATTAACGACCAAAGCCAGACTGTATCAGATTTTCGCGCTGCTGCAAGGTCATATGCGGGAAAACGTCCCGACGGCAGCCGGCGGCGATCTTGAGAAAATCGAGCGTTTAAAAAAGGTGCTGGGCTACATGCACAAGCACTACGCGTCTCCGATCAAACTGGGCGACCTCGCGGAGCTGCTGGATATGAGCGAAGGCTACTTTTGCCGCTTTTTCAAAAGCATGGTCCACAAAACGCCTGTCGACTACCTCAACCGCTATCGCACGCAGCAAGCCTGCCGACTGCTCGAAACCAGCGGTCATAAAATCGTCGAGATCGCGATGGAGGTCGGATTCGACAATTTGAGTTATTTTATTTCGGTATTCAAGCAGCATCAAGGATGCACGCCTTCGCAGTACCGGAAACGACTGGAGAGCGCTTCCGGATTGGTGCAGCATTTTTGAACATTTCCGCCGCAAAACCGCTTCTCAGCGCTTCGCGATATGCCGCTTGCGATACTGCAGCGGACTCATTCCGTAGTAGTGCACGAACTGCCGGGTAAAAAAATCAGGCGAATTGAAGCCGACGCTCAACGCGATCTCCGTAATCGGATGCGGCGTATAACGCAGCAGTTTCTCCGCCTGCTTCAAGCGAAATCCGTTCAAAATGGCGATGATCGAATCTCCGACTTGCTCTTTGAACAAATGGGATAACCGGGAAGGCGACAGATGCACAAGGCGGGCCAGGTCTTCAATCGCGAAATTTTCCGAAAAATCGTGCGCAAGAAGATCCAACACTTCCTTAATCCGCGGGTCGAGGGTTCGCCGCTCCGCACGCAGACCGGCCAGCAGCAAAATGATTTCTTCCAGCGCGTTCAGCATCAGCTCTTCCCGAAAATCTCCCGCCGCATCGAACCGGTAAGCGAGGATCCGGCGGAACGCTTTTTCCGCGGCTTCCCGGCTGCGCGAATCCTCGATCCGCACCTGATCGATCGCTCCGTTACCGGAATCCGACGGCAGCCAATCCAACCAGGACGGCCGCGGCGTATAATGAGCCCAGATTTTTTCCCATACCTCGCCTTCGTTCGTAAAATAATAGTGCATCGTACCCGGAGGAATCAGCGTTACCGTACCTGTCGAACAATGCAGCGCGCCCTCTTCTTCGGTTTGTACCGTTCCTTTGCCGGATAACGTGTACATGATCAACCAGTCCTTGGTGCCTTCCGGGCGGTAACAGACGTAATCGTCGGACATGCGATAATGATCCGCGACCAGCACGCCCGGCAAATGCGTATAAGAGCCGTCTGTCGGCACAACTGGGATATCCGCTTTTTTCAAAACTCGCTCTCTCCTTCCCGATGCGACAACGACGAACTGTAGGCCAAAATGGCTTGATGCAAAAAAGAAGCAAACCGACCCTCTTCTCCTCCGAACGTATCGAAAAACGTGCGGAATCGGTTATCGCCCGCATAGTTTTCCGCCACGTGTATCAATAACTGCGGCGTAATCTCCATATACGTTCCTAGAGCGTCCGCCCATTCCGCAACCCGAAGCTGAACGTCGGGAGAATCGGGCGCCTTTTTTATCAGGGAAAAAAGTTCGGCGAACGCGCGGTTCATCCGCTCTTCGGCTTGTTGCAGATGCGACTCGCGTTCGCCATGCGGTCGCTGCTCCAAGTCCTGCATGCGCTGCTTATAAACGGCATACGCTTGCGTGTCTCCGTAGATCAGCTCCGCCTCGCGATCATATTGCTCGCGCAGCGCGGGACCCGGCATTTCCGGCGACCGGGGCCCGAAGATCGTTCCGGCTTCCAAATACCGGTCGAAGTCATGCAAGGCGCGTTCCAGCCGATTCTTTTTATCCATCAACCGTTCACGATGCTTATGCAGCGCTTGTCGGCGTTCCGGTTCGGGAAGCTCCAATACAATCGCAATATCTTCAAGGCGCAAGCCCGTTTCTTTTAAAAAAAGAATGATCTGGAGCCGTTCCAGATTAGCACGATCATACAAGCGGTATCCGTTCTCCTTCACCTTCGCGGGCTTAAGCAGACCGATTCGGTCGTAATGATGCAGCGTTCGCGCCGTCGTGCCCGTGATGTTTACAACCTCATGTACCGTCAACAACGCTTTCGGCATGCCAATAATCCTCCGTGGCCCTCAAAATTTCATCCGCGCTTTTTAAAGTAGCCTGTTCGATACTGTCTCCGGTTTTGCGCAAATAATGCCGAATCAGATGATAGCCGCAGGCATAACCGGCTCCGTAAGGCAGACCTGCAGGACTCATGCCTTGCAAGGCGGCGATCTCGTCCCCGTATAGACGCGGCGCGATATTGTCCCAACCTTGAATGTGCAGCGAAGGCTTCAGCATCGGTTTGATTATGCGGTTCAGCGTCTGCATATCCGTTTTGGATACCCAGGGTCCCAGCCGTTCTTCCCCGCAGCGCGAAACGGCAAAGTTCTCCGCCAACCCTTCGCTCACGATCAGTTCGGCAAGCGTCACGTTCATGTCCCACCGGATAAACTGATACCGCACATTATGATTGCATTCATGCGCGAGAGCGGCCGTGATTCGCGGCAGCGTATAAGCGTTCGGAGTCAGCACCGTCAGGATATGACCCGGAATGCCTCCGTCTCCCGAATATCCTTCATTGATTCGGAGCAGCTCGCTGCTTGCATTGCCGAGCAGAACCGTAAACACAACCTTCTGCACCGGAAGCGCTATTCCCTGCTGCTCGAAAGAAGAAAAGCTGTCGCTCACGACCTTTTCGCACGCTGCCCAAAATTCGTCGGACGAAATTTCGTTCACCTGCGCCAGCGCCGATTCGTCGATCTCATTCGCGGGCAGATACATCAGATCGTTCAGCATTAGTACGTCGAAGCCGCCGGGCGGGTCAGAGCGAAACGGAATCTGTTGAATCTCCCATTTTCCTTTGAACGGAGCCAGCATCTGTTCCCGGTAGGCTTCTCTTTTCTCGTTCTGCGGCAGCTGCATGATTCGGCGGTAAACCTTGTCGGAACGCAGCGTTGTAATCTTCATCAAAATCTCTCCTTTTGGTCCGTTTATAAGCTACGTTAAACTATGACGCAGCGTCAAAGTCAACATCGGGTAGATCGACAACAAGGCGGTATGCAAAAAAAGGCCGTCCGGGAAATTCCCGAACAACCTTTTGAAGATATCCAATCGTTGCGATCCGCTTTACATTTTCCATTCACAGGTTCAATGAACTTCATATAACTCCGAATCCACGCCCGTCACGAACGGACTCACGTCCCCCGCCGCATACAAATGCAGCACGTGCATCGCCCGCGTGCATGCGGTATAAAACAGCTTGCGTTCGGATTCGCGCGAATAGCGCTCGGCCGAAGCATTGTGCAGCAGCACCGCGTCGAATTCGATTCCTTTGGCCAGGTAAGCCGGAACGATAACCGTCCCTTTTTCGAATGCCGGCGTGTTTTTCGTGATCAACCGCGTGTTCAATCGGTCTTTTAACCGCTGATGCAGCTCGTTGCATTCGCTTTGCGTTTTGCAGATGATCGCCGTGTAATCGAGCCCTTGCTTGCGCAGTTCTTCGATATCGGCGGCGATCGCCTCTTCCATCCCCGTAACGGAATCTTCGGCGAATCGGTGCAGCACCGGCTTTTCCCCGCTGCGCGTAAACGCAAGAATGTCTTCGCCTTCCGGCAGCATGGCTTTGGTGAATTCGGTGATCTCGCGCGTTGAACGATAGCTCCGCGTCAAGCGCAGCACCATGCTTTCTTCGCGGCCGTACAGATTCAGCAGCGGATCGTAGTCGTCCAGCGCCGAATCGTGACCGTAGATCGCCTGATTGAGATCGCCGAGCGCCGTCATGCGGGCACGCGGAAACAACCGCTTGAGGAATTCGAGCTGGAACGGCGTGTAGTCCTGCACCTCGTCGACGATGACGTGACGAATCGCCGTATTGGTGATAAAGCCTTGCAGCAGCTCCCGAAGAAGCAGCAGCGGCGTGGCGTCTTCGAACATCAGCTCCGACTTGGCGATCCGATCTTGCGTCTGGCGCGAAACTTCATGCCACATCGCCGGAAGCGGACGCCCACCGGACAGCTTCATAAACAGGCTTTCGTCTTTGTACAAACGGCGATACATCCCTTTGACATCGACGAAGCGTTGACGTTTGATCCATTTGCGCACTGGCTTCAGCCAATCGTTCACGATCATGCGCGCCGCAGCTTCGCGCTGTTGATCGAAATCGTCGAACGTGTCGGCCGCTCCTTTTTGCTTGCGGCGCATCAGGTTGTACGCCCGGTGCAGCGCGCTGGAGTCGAGCAGTTGAATCTGATCGTCCACCCATTCTTCGTCGCGCTGGCTTTTGCCGTATTCGCTGACTTCTTTGATCAGCCACTTGCTCATCTGTTCGATCCGGCTCGGAATTTTGACGGTAGGATCGAATTCATAGAACCGGCGGCGCATGTCTTCGGCAGACACGATCTCATGACCTTGAAAACGAATCGGACGGAACATCATTTCGCGCTCCGACAAATATTCGCGATAAGCCCGGATTACCTCCAGGTAATCCAGCGAGGACTTGTAGCGGATGCCTGCCAATCTCGCTTCATACTCCCCGTCTTCCGATACGTCTCCGCGCAGCAAATATTCCAGTTGATCGAATGCATCCTCCAGCTCGAACTCGCGGCCGATTCGACGTTCCAGATACGCTTGGAACGTCGTTTGCAGCATGTTTTCTTCGCCGAGTTCCGGCAGCACGGTCGAGACGTAGCTGTTAAACAGCGAGTTGGGCGAGAACAGGACCAGCTGATCGGCGCTGAGCGTATCCCGGTAACGGTACAGCAGATACGCTACGCGCTGAAGCGCCGCCGATGTTTTGCCGCTGCCGGCCGCGCCCTGAACGACCAAAAGCCGGCTTTGCTCGTTGCGAATGATGGCGTTTTGCTCGCGCTGTATCGTGGACACGATGCTTTTCATTCGGTCGTCCGCGCTTTGGCTCAATACTTCTTGGAGCAGCTCGTCGCCGATGGTCATCCCCGTATCGAACATGACGCGGATTTTGGCATCGCGTATCACGTACTGCCGTTTCAATTCCATCTCGCCTTCGACGCTGCCGCCCGGCGTACGATACGAAATCGCGCCCGGCGATCCGTCATAGTATAGGCTGGAGATCGGCGCGCGCCAGTCGTAAATCAAGAAGTCCTGCTCGTTGTCGTCCAGCAGCGACGCGATGCCCAGATAGATCGGCTCCGTGACGCTCTCGTCCGCTTCGCGGAAATCGATCCGGCCGAAATAAGGCGAATGCTGCAATCTGCGCAGCTTGCCGAGTTGGGAAAAGGCGCGCTTATGCCCGAATTCCCGCTCCGCCAATACCTGAGATTGCTGACGCATGCTGGTCGACGTCTCGCCCAAATCGTCCGGTTCGGCGAAGTTCATCGTAACCTCATCCCAAAATTCTTTGCGCAAACCGACGACGTCGCCGCGCATCTCGCCCACCTGGGCTTCCAGACCGCGAATACGGCGTCCGATCTTGGTTGTTACGTCATCGACGCGCTCTTGCTCCCGTTTCCACTCTTGATCCGTGATTTCCATTATGATATCCCCCTGTGCTTGATCGCGATCCCGATTTATCAACATGAAATTTATGGATTTAATGTAATTTTAATATAAACTTCAAATAAACAGAATTTTATTGTACGCCTGCGCTCCGATGAAATCAACTCGATCAAGACATTTCGTATTCGAAAACGATTCGTCAGGCGGTATGTTTTCTCCTAATTATAGAATACCGGAAAATCCGCCCGCAGAAAAAGGGAAGGAGCACCGTTTTCCGGCCGTTCCTTCCCTTTGTTTGCATTCGGATCCGAATTTCAGGCTGCTTGCGAAGCCATTTCCCGACAAACTTCAGCGCATCGTTTGCACTGCTCCGCGCAGCGGCGGCAGTGCTCCATATCGTGCTTGGCGCATTCGTCGCCGCAATCCTGACAAATTCGGGCGCAGAGTCCGCAAATTTGCGCCGCGTACGCACTGTTTTGCGTCATCGCTTTCGCGGCGAATTCGCACATATCCGCGCACATCCGATCCAGGCGGATACATTCTTTCATCATCGCCACATCTTTTTCCTGCAAACAGGCGTCATAGCAGGTATTGCACGCTTCCATGCATTTCAGGCATTCGTCGATACATCGGCGCATTTCTTCTTTCGTCATCACGTTCTCCTCCTTTATGTCAATCCGAAGTAAAGTCGTCTTCTATCATTACCCCGGGGCTTTTTGCATAAACGGGATTTTCGAAGGTTTACGATTTGGGATTGCGCCAATTTTTCGGATTCAGCCAGTGCGTCCACGGCTTCGGCGCATTCCGTTTGCTGTCGCCGTAATGCTCGACCAACCGGTTAAGGCGCTCCAACTGATAGCCGTAGGCTTGGATTTCGGCGGCTACGATCGACAATCGCATCGTGCTGCCTTCCTGCTGCTGCATATATTCTTTCATGGCCTGCGAGAAGCGTTCATTTTCTTCTTCGAGGTTTTGCCAAGGTAGGTCGTCCGGCTTCAGCTTGCCCTCGAACTTCAATAATACGTGCTCGTGATACTTGATCATGTACTCCAACTGGTCGTCGAACAATTTGTCGAGCAGCAATGTTCTTGCCGTAGGGAAATAATGCTCCTCGACCGCCTCCACGACCTCTGTTCCTTTGCGCAACGTATGCAGCATTTGTTTGTAAACGACGAGATGGCGGCTTTCCGTATAGGAAGGACGTCTGCGTTTATGTTGATCCTCTTCCAGCAGATTATACTTTTCCGTCAACGACTGGATCGAACCTTCCAACGCTTTTTGTTCGTCGCGGAATACATTTTCCTTGATCTCGTCCGAGACAGCCGTACGCATCAGCAGCGAAAGCTGGCTGAACGTCGATTGGATCTGACCGATAAACTGCTCGCGCGGCTTCGGCGGCAGAACAACCACATTAATGAAGAAAGCCGAAAAAATCCCGATGACGCTGATCAGGAAGCGATTGAGCGCAAAACCCAAATCTCCCGACGCTTCCATAACGGAGATGACGGTCACGAGCGTCAGTCCGATCGTGTCGGCGCGCTTCATCTTCAGGCAGATCATGATGACCACAATACAGGTTAATCCGACCGCGATCGGTTCGCTGGACAACAGTCGTCCCGCCGTAACCGCAATAACGGCCCCCAACGTATTGGTCAACAATTGATCGAGAAAATACGTCCATGACTTGTAAATGGTAGGCTGCATGGCAAAAATAGCCGCAATCGCAGCGATGACGGGCGGCGTCAGGTTGAGCAGCGTCGTCAGATATAGAGCCAGGGTTACCGCAATCCCCGTTTTCAGCATGCGTGCGCCGAAATTCACGCCGATTCCTCCTTTGTTCGTACGGGTCGATTCCCCCATATTACCCGTTATCGGGGCGGTGCTACACATTAGGTGTGTACGCAAACTTGCTCCGAACGATCGCTTGATTTCTTAGTATAACCGTTCCCTCCCCGTCGACGCAAAGGCCCGATAAAAATCCGAACAAAAAAAGGGGACCGCAGCGCTCGTTAGCGCCCGCGGTCCTGAATATATATTTCTAAGGGGGTTGTAGGTATAGAATAAACACGAAAGCTTAAAACAAACTGAAAATCAGATTTCAGTTGTGTTACAATAAGTTGCCATGTGTTGTCATGAACGAAAAGACGAAGGAGAAATAAACGTTTTGGAACAAAAAACTTCCATTTACGAAACGATAGAGTTATGTCTGCTGGCTGGAAAAGTCATGCTTCAAAGCGGCGCCGAAACCTACCGGGTCGAAGATACGATGGTACGGATCGCCACGGCTTTCGGGTTGACCGAAAGTCATAGTTACGTGACGCCGACCGTCATCATGTTCTCGACCAGCGGGGAACAGCCGGCCAAGCTGATCCGCATCGAAGAACGCACGACCGACCTGAATAAAATCGCCGAAGTGAATGCCATTTCCCGTCAAATCGCATCCGGTGAATTATCGGCGCGCGATGCCAAAACCTTGCTGCTCCAAGCGGAGTCGGCACCGTTCGGTTATAAGCTTCCCGTTCAGATCCTCGCCGCCGCGCTGACCAGCGCTTGCTTCCTGATTATGTTCGGCGGCAGTTGGCCCGACTTTCCTGCCGCTTTTATCGCGGGCGGGGCGGGACTCGCCGCGTCCGTCTGGCTGCACCGGATCGTACAGGTCAAGTTTTTCGCGGAATTCTCCGCGGCTTTGTTAGTGGGACTGCTGGCTCTTCTATTCATTTGGGGCGGGTTCGGATATGAATTCGACCGGATCGCGGTCGGTTCCGTCATGCCGCTCGTGCCGGGTTTGCTCATTACTAACGCGATTCGCGATCTGATGGCAGGCCATCTCGTATCCGGCATTTCCAAAGGGGCAGACGCTTGCCTGACGGCTTTCGCCATCGGCGCGGGCATCGCCGTCGCTTTAATCTTTTTCCATTAGGAGGATAAACGTCAATGTGGGCTCATTTTTTGACTAGTTTTTTTGCCGCCGCCTCATTCGTGATCCTGTTCAATGCGCCGAAAAAGTCGCTTTTTCACTGCGGCCTCGTCGGAATGCTCGGCTGGGTGCTGTACGTGTTCATACGCGGCGAGATCGGGGAAGCGCCCGCGACGCTCGCCGCTTCGCTGCTCGTCGGCATTTTGTGCCAGTTGTTCGCGAAATTTTACCGGACGCCGGTGATCATCTTCAGCGTCGCCGGCATTATCCCGCTCGTTCCCGGCGGCATGGCGTACAACGCGATGCGACGCTTTGTCGAGAATCGGTATGACGAAGCGCTCCAGATCGGCGCGCAGACATTGATGATCGCGGGCGCGATCGCGGCAGGCCTTGTACTGTCGGAAGTATTGAACCAGATGCTGCGCCGTCGGCCGAAAACCGTCTGACCCCGCTTGATCGCATCGGGAATCGAAACGCGGCGAATAATCAGTCGCGAAGGACATCCGATGCCGAAACGAAAAAGCCTGTCCGCGACTGCTATGCGGATAGGCTTTTTTACATGCTCTCGGCTCGACATCATACGATGGAATATTCGGCGAGATTTCGATCACGGAAGCTTGCCTCCGACGGATGCACGGTTACCTTTGTCCGCTTCCCGCGTAAGGAAGCACGCGGACCGGCGTCGTCTTGAAGCCGGGCATTTTGCAGTTCGGGTCCAGATCGGGCAGCGTTGCGCGGTTGACGTTCTGGATGCCTCCCCAATGCATGGGAGCGAATACCGTATCTTCGCGAATCTTGTCGGTCACCCGGCCGCGCGCGTAGAACTCTCCGGCTTCGGATACGACTTGCACCCAGTCTCCGTCGCGGATTTTCATTTTTTTTGCGGCGGCGGGATGCAGTTCCAGGAAGTTCGCGACTTCCCGTGCTTCCAGCGTCGGACTTCGATGCGTCTGCACGCCCGTCAAATAATGCGCCAACACCCGGCCGTTCGTCAGCAGCAGCGGATAATCGGCGGATACGGCTTTGGCGTCCGCTTCTTCCTGCTCCGGGGACGAAAAAACCGCCAGGCCGTCTACGTGGCCGAACGTCTTTTCGAACATCAATCCGCTGCCCGATTCCTGTTCCCCGCACGGCCAGTATATGCCTTCTTCCCGGCGGAGCCGCGCGTACGTGATACCGGAATAGTCGGCGCGCCCGCCGCGGCTGGCAGCCCGCAGCTCGTCGAAAATCGATTCGGCCGAATCGAAAGAAAACAGGTCGCCGCTGCCCAACCGAGCTGCCGCGTCGCACAGGATCGCCCAATCGTGCCGGCATTCCCCCGGAGCAGGACGCGCCGCTTCGCGCAGCAGAACGCGACCTTCCAGGTTCGTCAGCGTGCCTTCGTTCTCCATGTACGAAGTGACCGGAAGCACGACGTCGGCCAGCACCGCGGTTTCCGACAGGAACATGTCCGCCACGATCAGCCCGTTCAGCTTCTTCAGCGCTTCTTCGACCAACGAAACGTTAGGATTGGAAACGATCGGATTCGAACCCATCACGAACAACGTGCGAATTTCGTTCCGATGGATTTTTTCCATCATCTCGTACGCGGATACTCCGGCTCTCGGAATGCGGTCCGGGTCCACTTTCCAGACGGAAGCGACATATGCCCGATCGGCTTCGTTTTCGATCGAGCGGTACCCGGGCAGTTGATCGGCTTTTTGTCCGTGTTCGCGTCCGCCTTGGCCGTTGCCTTGCCCCGTGATCGCGCCGTACCCGCAGCCTTCCCGCCCGATCTTGCCGGTGGCGAGTACCAGGTTCAAGAACTCTCGAACCGCCAGATGCCCGTCCGTCTGCTGTTCGACGCCTCTCGCCGTCATGATCATGCCGGTGCGGGCGCTTCCGTACAAGATCGCCGCCCTGCGGATCGCTTGTTCGTCCACGCCGCAAATCCGCGCCGTTTCGGATAACGGCATCTGCCGAAGCGCGCGCTGTTTCAATTCGTCGAAGCCCCGCGTTCTTTCGGCAATGAACGCTTCGTCGATCAGGCCTTCTTCGATCAATACGTTCAGCATGCCGGACGCAAGCGCGGCGTCCGTGCCGGGACGGATCGGAAGATGCAGATCCGAAGCGGCCGCCGTCGCGGTGGCGCGGGGATCGATCACGATGATGCAAGCCCCGTTTTCGCGCGCCCTGTTGAAGTAGGGCATCAGCGTGGGCTGGCATTCCGCCACGTTCGTGCCGGCCAACACGATGCATTCCGCGCGCGGAATATCCGACAACCGAAACGTCAGCCCGCGATCGATGCCGAACGTCTTGCTGCCTGCGGAAGCCGCCGCGGACATGCAAAACCTGCCGTTGTAGTCGATATATTTCGTCCCGAGCGCAAGTCGGGCGAATTTGCCGAGCAAATACGCCGATTCGTTGGAAAGCGACCCTCCGCCGTAAACGCCGACGGAGTCCGGCCCGTACGCCTCGGAAGAGGAAGCCAGCAATCCCGTCGCCGCCGTCAGCGCCTCTTCCCAAGTCGCGCGGACTAATTTCCCATCCCGCCGAATCATCGGGTGCAACAACCTTTCCCGACTCAGCGCATGTTGATGCGCGTTCTGGCCTTTGACGCAGAGCCGGCCTTCGGAAGCGGCGTTGTTTTCTCCCCGCGCGCTGATTTCGGGGCGTTCATTCTTTTCTTCGAGGCGTTCCAGCCTGATCTTGCACTGCACGCTGCAAAATGGACATTGCGTGCTCTTCGAGAAAAACGGGACGTCGAGGGATAGACTGCCGAGCGAAGCGCCTGACATGGTAATTCCTCCTGTTCGATCATTCGATTTTTTCATGGATTCAATTTATGGCGGGCACGGACTGCGTTTGCCGTTCGAAGCGATCGGCGAGCTGCTCGCGAAGCCCGCGGTCGGATAACGTCTCCCGAACAGACCGCAGACCCGCCCGGGCGAACCATTCCCAGAGCGCTTCGCCGTAATAGGCGTCTTCGCGGTATAACTGAAGCAGCGCTTCGCCGAAAACCGCGGCTTCTTCCGCGTTGTTCGCGATGCCGATCAATTCCCCTTGGCGGACCGGATGCTCCGCATGCCCGCCGGCGTATAGCTCCCAGCCCGCCGGACAGCGCTTCAGTCCGATATCGCGGACCAGGACGCCCGAAGGATATCCGGGCCCGTCCGACACGGCCGCTTTGATCGAAGCAGGCAGCGTGGCGGCTTTCCAGCGCGCGTTCCACCTGCTGCCGATGCTCAGAGCTTCGCTCGGCGGCATCGATCGACCGTCGGGCCCCGCCGTATGCACGACAGCTTCGGCTCTCGCATGATTACGGATTCGGCCGTACGGTTCAGCTTCATTCTTCGACAGGCCTCCGCTTACGTAATACAACACGGCCGGCCGGCAAACTTCGCAGCCTTCCGCCCATTTTTTCTCCGGCACCAGCCTCAATTCGCCCAAGTCGACGGAAGCTTCCGAAGGCAGAGCACGCAGTGCTTCTCGCGCAGCGGCTTTAAGCCCGGCTTGGCCGAACGGCATGCAGTCGCACAACGCCTCTTCGATCGGTTCTTTCTCTTTTGCCTCCGTCTTTGCAGACGAGACGCCGCCCGATTTGGCGTACTCGACGAGCGCGGCGACCATCGGTCGGCAGCCGCCGCAGGAACCGGAAGCGCCCGTAGCCTGCTTGACGCCGTCGGCGGTAGAGGCTCCTCCGCCCGTCACCGCCATCAGGATCGCCGCTTTGGTTACGTCGTTGCAGGCGCATACCTTATCTTCGTCGGGCAGCGCGGCCGCGGCTTCCTGCGCGCCGCTTCGACTTTGTTCGCCGCAACCGGAAGGCAGCGCCGCAACAAAGGCTTCATTCCGGATCAGCTTCAGCAGCGCGCCGGATTCGGAGGTGTCTCCGTACAGGATCGCGCCGGCGATCCTGCCTTCTCTCATCGTCACTTTCCGGTAAACGCCGCGGATTCCGTCTTCGCTCCGCTGCGCGACGTCGACGGCTTCTTCGCGGATATCGCCCGCGGAAAACACATCCACGCCGGAAACTTTGAGCTGCGCATATACCGTCGAACCTTTGTACGGCTCCGACGGCTTATCGCATAATCTTCGCGCCAATAATTTGGCCTGCTCGTAGAGCGGAGATACGAGACCGTAAGCGATTCCCCGGTGTTCGGCGCATTCGCCGATCGCATAAACGCCCGGAACGTTCGTCCGGAGATCATCGTCGACCACGATCCCGCGGTTGACGATGATCCCGCTGGCCGAAGCCAGCGCGGTATTCGGCTTAATCCCTACCGCCAGAACGACCAGATCGGCTTTTGTCCGGCTTCCGTCGGCAAACAGCAGACCTTTCGCTCGTCCTACGCCGGTGATGCTTTCGGTAACGGCATTCAAGCGAAAAGTCATGCCTTGCTTTTCCAATTCCCGCCGCAGCATGCCCGCCGATGCGTAATCCAACTGGCGGTTCATAAGAAAAGAAGCATTGTGGATCACTTCCGCTTCCATGCCGAGATTAAGCAGTCCCCGGGCCGCCTCCAATCCGAGCAGGCCGCCTCCGATGACCGCGGCTCTGCGTCCCGTCTCCGAAGCGCGGATCATGGCCGAACAGTCTTCGAGATTCCGGAACGAGATGACGCCTTTTTTCTCGACGCCCGGTATAGGCGGAACGAAAGCGGAGGAACCAGTCGCGATGATCAAGCGGTCCCAAGGGATTCTAAGCCCCGATGCCGTCTCGACCTCTTTGCGTTCGCCGGCATGAATACGCGTCGCGCGTTCGCCGGTATATAAAGCGATGCCATGTTCGCGGTACCATTCGTACGGATTGAGCACGATCTCGTCCATAGAAGCGCTGCCTTGAAGAACTTTGGACAGCAGGATGCGGTTGTAGTTGGGATGGCGTTCTTCCCCGATTACCGCAATCTCGTAACGCTCGGCGTCCAGTTTCAATACTTCTTCCAAACAGCGGATGCCTGCCATGCCGTTGCCGACCACGACCAACCTGAGTTTTTGCTTGAGCATGCTTCATCCCTCTCTTATCCATCCAGATTCGTCGTTTCTTATAAATGCGGACATAAAAAGCCTACTTTCTTTCGCGCGGAAAGAAGAGTAGGCTGCGCTGCCGATGCGATGCGGTACACCGTTGTACCGAATGACTATTCACAGATTAGGCGATGAAACTATGGAAGTCAATATATATGTAATTTAAAATAACATAAAATGATAACTATTTATTGATTATATCCTTGTTAGATCAGCTTTACTATAAATTTAATTAAATTTTGTGAGTTATATTGACATTGTTTATTTTAATTTTTATACTTTGCTTATTCCGAGGCCGCACAACGATGTACGGTCTTTATCCGGCAACGAGGCCGCGATTCGTCCTTTCCTTAACTTAGGGCGAATTGCGGCCTTTTTCGGATTTCATGGCGCATTCGACGTTCACGGCGGAACCTATTACTCTGTATCAGGTTAAATAGCGGGTTTACGTTTGGCCGAAATGCACGCGGGTCTAGTGCGTTTCGGACGAGCGTAACCTTACCTTCATTTGATACAGAATACTATTCGCGAGGAGATGAGAGAAGATGGAGACACAGAAGACAAGCTTTTGGAAAAGCGGGCACACCCCGACGTTGTTCAGCGCCTTTTTGTATTTCGACATGAGTTTTATGGTGTGGGTCATGCTCGGCCCGTTGGCCGTCGTGATCGCGGCGGACTATCCGATGGACCCGATGCAAAAAGCTCAGCTCGTGGCGCTTCCGATCCTCGGCGGTTCCATTTTGCGATTGGTGCTAGGCGCGCTGACCGATTACATAGGTCCGAAATTGACCGCGCAAATCGGCATGCTTCTGACTCTGGTTCCTTTGATTATCGGATGGCAGTTCGTGCAATCGCTCGATCAACTGTATGTCGTCGCGATCCTGCTCGGCGTAGCCGGCGCTTCATTTGCAGCCGCACTTCCTTTGGCCGGGCAATGGTATCCCAAGGAACATCAAGGCTTGGCAATGGGAATCGCCGGGGCCGGCAATAGCGGAACCGTATTGGCCACCTTGTTCGCCAACCGGATCGCCCAGCATTTCGGCAGTTGGGAAATCGTATTCGGCCTGGCTATCATCCCGATCTCCGTCGTATTCGTCTTGTTTACCCTCTTCGCCCGCAATAGTCCCCACCGTCCCGCTCCGAAAAAGCTGTCCCAATACGCGTCGGTACTGCGTCAGGGAGACGCTTGGGCATTCTGCTTGTTTTACGCCGTCACGTTCGGAGGGTTTATCGGACTCGCCAATTACCTGACGATTTTCTTCAATGCCCAGTACGGGCTGTCGGCGGTCCGGGCAGCCGACTTCACGACGTTATGCGTCATCGCGGGCAGCTTTTTCCGGCCGCTTGGCGGGTTCCTCTCCGATCGATTAGGCGGAATCAAAATGCTGACCGTCTTGTACGGCGGAGCCGGCGTCATGTTCGCGTTGATCGCGACAATGCCTCCCCTGGCTATGGTGATCGTGATCCTGTTCGTCGGCATGATGTGTCTGGGTGCCGGTAACGGAGCGGTATTCCAGCTTGTTCCTCAACGCTTCGGCAACGAACTCGGCTTGATGACCGGAATCGTCGGAGCGGCCGGCGGCTTGGGCGGATATGCCCTGCCGATGCTGCTCGGCAAGCTGTATCAGGTGACCGGAAGTTATACGCCGGGCTTTATCGGCCTCAGCGTCATCGTGCTGATCGCACTCGGACTGCTGACGGTCATGCAGATGAAATGGCGCACGACCTGGGCTTCCGCCGCTCCGATCGCACCGCTGCCGGGAAGATTGGAGTCCTGAAGCGATTCTGCGAAAAAACGAAAAGGCCTTTCCCGAATTCTCTTCGGGAAAGGCCTTTTTTGTTCATCGAGGGAGCAGACCTGCTCGCGGTTTGCTTCGCCGGACTAAACGCCGACCTGCAGCAAGGCGAGACCGGTCGGCAAACTCAAGCTTCCTCTCTCGCAATCATCCCGATCAATCCAGGCAGCCACTCGTCCAGCTTGCGGAAAACAAACCCCTGCTGCTCGGCTTTCGAGGTATCCATCGCCCAATCGTCCGGGATGCCGAACGGCGAAGCCTCGCTGTCCGGACCTTCCGGCAGCACGATGACCGATCCGCCCGTCTCCCGATCGATTGCCGCCAATAACTCGCGCAGCTTGGGCTTGCCTGCCGACGCCGCGTTGAACGGTCCGGTTACGCCGCTCTCGCCCAGCCATTTCAAAAAATCCGCCGCTTCTTCTTCATGAATGAAACAGATTCGGGCCTCGGTATTCGGCATCACGAACGAGACGCCGTTTTTGATGCGATCCACATGGAAATGCAGCCGCTTCGTATAATCGTTCGGGCCCAGCACGATAGGGAACCGCACCGCAGACGCCGGGAAAGAGGCTTCGCGGAAAAATACCGCTTCGGCTTGGGCTTTGCCTTCCCCGTAAGGAACTTGGCCGACCGGACTTGGCGGCACTGCAAGCGCGGAGGTGTCCACCAGACTTTCCTGCATATCGGCCGAACCGGTTCCGTACACCGACAAGCTTGATGTGAGTACATAATGACCGACTTTGCCCTCGAAGACGCGAATCGCGGCACGTGCTTCATCGGCCGTGTAACAGATATTGTCGTACACGACGTTAAAACGGCGACCTTCCGTCGCGGCGGCCAACGCTGCCTCGTCGGTACGGTCCACCTTGATTCGCTCCACCCGATCTCCGAAAGAATCTTCCGTGTTTCCTCGAGTCGCGATCGTCACCGCATGTCCGGCTTCAAGCAGCTTGTCCACCAGAACCTTGCCGAAAAAACGCGTGCCTCCCAATACCAACACATTCTGCGTCACGATTTAAGCCCTCCCCTTCGCCTGCCAAAAGTCGTATCGCCGCGTATTCGATCTCTTCTGCGGCTGCTACGTCACTCAGCATAATGCAATCGCCAAGCGAATAAAACCCCTCATGTGCTGACCGTCAGGCCGTCGAGAAAATCCAACGGACTTTAGGCCGTGTTTGAAAACTCCCTAATCAGCGCGTTACGCTCTTTTCCCCGTCGAGAATTCCGCGCACTTCCGCAAGCGTCGGCAATCCTTCCCAGTCTCCTTTGAATTGAGTCGCCATCGAACCGAGCAGATTCGCGCGGTGCAGCGCTTCATGCAGCGCCTCCTCGCCCAGGCCGCCCGAGATTTCTTCCCGATGATCAAGCAGCACGGACAGCAATCCCGAAGCAAAAGCATCTCCCGCGCCGACGGTATCGATCAGGCGATCCACCGCGAACGGTTCCGCCCGCACCGAAGCTTTTTCCGTAAAACCGATCGAGCCTTCCGCGCCCAGTTTCATCGCCACAAGCTTCGGCCCCATATTCAGGAAAGCTTCGCCGTAGGCCTCGATCTCAAGCTTGCCCAGCAAAAATTCCGCTTCTTCGTCGCCCGGCATAAAAATATCGCATAGCGGAATCAGCGACAGCAGCGTTTCTCTCGCCGTCTCTTCGCTCCACAGCTTGCGCCGCAAATTCGGATCGAACGAGACGGTCAAGCCTTTTTCACGCGCCGACTCCATCAGTTTCCGAGTCGCGGCCGCCGTATGGTCGCCGAGCGCGGGCGTAATGCCCGTCACGTGCAGATGGCCGGCGCCTTCAAGCCATGCTTCATCGACCATCTCCGGCGAAAGCCGGCTTGCAGCCGAGCCTTTGCGGTAATAATAAACGGCCGGATCGCCGTAACGCTTGAAGTCTTTGAAATAAACGGCGGTCGGCGCCTCGTTATCGCGAACGGCATGCGACACGTCCACGCCTTGACCGGACAACGTGGTCAGCACCAAATCGCCGAACGGATCGCTGCCGAGCCGACCTACCCAGCGCGTTTTTTTGCCCAGTCTCGACAGCCCGATCGCCACATTGGACTCTGCGCCTGCCAGCGATTTGGTGAATAAAGGTTCGTATTGCAATGCTCCCTGGTTATACGATTGAAACAAAATCATGCTTTCCCCGAGCGTGACCACGTCTACCCGATTATCCTGCATCTTTGTTTGCCTCCTCCCGGTATCCACCGCCGCCTTCCACCTTCCGCTTCAGCGTATACCTGCCTTTTTTGTATGCGTTATCATCAAGCTTCTTCCAGTTTACGCGCTAACTCCCCTGCGAACAAGCTTATTACGTCACACATTGGCTGTCGCTTTCCGCAGACTGTTATAATGAAAGAACGTTTAAGGAAAAGAGGGTTATTATGGCATTCGGCATCAACAGGCAAGAACTCTCCCGCTGGAAAGCATCCGTCGAGCGCGGCGAGATCGCCTACCTGACGCATTTCTGGCTCGATCCCCGTTTTCCCGGCATTACCTCGGTGACCAAAGTCGGCTGCTCCGATCTGGACCGCCTTGCGCGCTGGTGTCTGGACAACGGGCTCAGCCCCGACTATATTCATCACCGCGACCGTTATCCGCATTTTGATCTTATCGGCTCCAAGCAGGCGGAGATCTTGCGGCGCGAAGGTCTGCTGGATCAGCTGCACCGATTCGTAGAACGCAAAAACCATGGCCAATAAGCTTGATAGGCAGGAGATATTGGACGCCGGCAACTCCCTTCGGTACAGTAAAAGACATGAATCGGCTCAGGGCGTGCGTTACACGCTGCCGATAGGTCAAAAAGGATAGGTGGGTGTCCGGTATGTCGTCTTCTTTCGTGTCTATTCTTGTTCAAGTCTTCGTTCCGCTCGCCTTCCCTGTCGTTGCGGGTATCCTGCTTAAACGAATCAAAAGCCTCGATACGAAGCCTTTGTCCGTCGTCGCACTCTATCTCCTCAGTCCGTCGATCATCTTCACTACGCTGCTTGACGCGCAGGTGTCGGCGGAAGATATCGGGATCACGGTATCGTTCAGCTTTATCAATCTGCTGACCATGTGGGGCGTTTCCGTGCTGCTTGGACGCCTGCTGAAGCTTGGAGATTCGGAAAAGTCGGGACTTACGCTGGTCGCTTCGTTCACCAACTGCGTCAATTACGGCCTTCCGCTCGTATTGCTGGCTTTCGGACAGGCGGGACTCGACAAGGCGGCCGTTTATATCGTGCTTCAAATCATCATCGTGAACACGATCGGCGTCTTTTTCGCGGCAAGGTCTCATTTCTCCGTCAAAAAAGCAGGGTTAGCCGTGTTGAAACTGCCTGCCTTGTACGTTGCGGCGCTGGCCGGACTGCTGCGTTTGAGCGGAACCGCTCTGCCGGAATCGTTCGCCACAGGCATTGATCTGCTGGCAGCCGCGTATTCTCCGGTCGTGCTGGTCATCCTGGGCGCGCAAATGGCAAGCCGTGCCGGCGGCGAATGGGAACCTCGGCTGCAGCGAGCTTTTCAAGCGGGACTCGCCCTTCGCTTGGCTATCGCTCCGCTGCTCAGTTGGCTGACCTTGACCCTGTTGGGCGCGGATCGGCTTCTGCTCGGCGTGCTGCTGGTGCTGGCCTCGATGCCGACAGCGGTGAACGCGGTTATTCTGGCCGAACAGTTCAATGCGTCGCCCAAATTCGTTTCGCGCTGCATTTTATGGACAACCCTCGCTTCGTTCGTCGTGCTGCCCGTACTTATCTTGTTCGCCGGTACGAATGCGTGAATATGCAACGCAAAAACATCCTTCGAATAAAAATCGGGTGATCGATCTTTATTCGAAGGATGCTTGCTGCTCAACTCAGCAGGTGATTCGGATTTTCGAACGAAAACGGAAGTTCCACGCGGAACGTGCTGCCTTCGCCTTGTCGGCTTTCCACGGAAATGGTGCCGCCCATCACATGCACGAGTTCCTCGCAAATTTTCAGTCCGAGTCCGCTGCCGCCGTATACGCGGGCATGCGAAGCGTCGGTCTGGCTGAATGCTTTGAATAACTTGTCCATATGTTCTTCCGGAATGCCGATCCCCGTATCGCGTACCGAAAACCGCATTGGCGTCAAACCGCTGCTTCGGTCAGCAGGAATTTCTTCCGCGATCAGCGTGATGCTGCCGCTTTGCGTGAACTTGAGCGCGTTGCCGATCAAATTATCCAGCACTTGGCGCAGTCGATGCGGATCGCCGTAAAGACGCTGGCTGTGCAGGCTTTGCGTATCCAAAATCAAATTTAATCCCTTTTCTTCCGCCCGCAAACGATGCGTTTTGACAATCGAATCGAGCACATGCTTCGGATTGAACTCGATGTGCTCAAGCCTGATTCGACCATCGGCGGCTCCGGCAAAATCAAGAGCGTCATTCGCCATGTTCAGCAGCGTATCTCCGCTTCCTTTGGCAATCTCCAAATATTCGCGTACGTCTTCGGGCAGGCTTTCGTCCATCAATACGACATCAATCATGCCCAGCATGCCGTTCATGTTATTGCGCATTTCATGGTTGAGCTTACCCATGAATTCCATCAGCGCACGACTTTGCGAATGTGCCGAACGCGCCGCATGGGTCGCTTCTTCTTCAAGCAGCTTCCTGTCGGTTACATCGTATTGCAAGCCGACAAACAGCACGCACCGTCCTTCCGTATCGAAGATCGGATCAATATTCAGTTCGTTCCAAAACGTACTGCCGTCGCGCCGATAATTCAAGATCTCGGTTCGGACGGGCATGCATTTCGACAACGCTTCGCGAATCTCGCGAGCCGTCTCGCTGCGCGTATCGGCGCCTTGCAAAAAACGACAGTTGCGCCCGATCACCTCTTCGCGCGAATAACCCGTGAGCTGCAAAAAATACTCATTGACGAAAATCAGCGGCTGCTTCGGGTCCGTGGCATCCGTAATCGTGACCGAAGAGCGAAGCTCCCCGATGATATGCGGCCAATCCGGTTTCGAAGCTGGCAAATCATTCATCTTTCGGTTCCCCCTTAGCTGATTTCCTCAATAATGAATCCTGTTCGACCCCATCTCAATCAGCGTACCATATTTGGCTTGTCGGTTGCCAGAACATGTCTTGACAAATCTACGCAATCCCGGCTATGTCCTATATCAGAATTCCATTAAAAAAACGGTTTTTCCGCATGACGGAAAAACCGTTAAAATTCGAAAATTTGAAAAATATTTTAGATATAGTAAGGACGTACGCAGACCGGCTTCGAGACCGAAACCGAGTTGCCCGTCGAAGTCAGGCGTCCTGTTGCTTTGTCTACCTTGAACACGACGATGTTGTTCGCGTCGCGGTTGGCCACGAGCGCATGATCGCCGCTCGGCGTCAGCGCGAAGTGGCGCGGATGGCCGCCTTCAGTCGAAACATGCTCAACCAAAGTCAGCTTCTCGGAAGCTTCGTCGAACGCGTAGACTACGATGCTGTCATGACCGCGGTTGCCGCCGTAGACAAAACGCCCGTCCGCGGAAACCGTGATTTCGGAGCAGCCGTTTTCGCCCGTGTAGTCGGATGGAAGAGTCGGCACGACTTCGATTTCGCTGAGCGACCCGTTTTCCGCATCATAACGATACGAAGCGATGGTCGAGTTCAGCTCGTTGATCACGAACGCGAACTTGCCGCTTGCGTGGAAGGCCAGGTGGCGCGGGCCCGCGCCCTTGGCAGCATGCGTATCGCCTTGAGGAATCAGCTTGCCCGCTTCGCGATCCAGCGAGTACGTGCGAATCAAATCCAGGCCCAGATCCTGAACCAACAGGAACTTCTCGTCCGGACTGAAGAATACGGAGTGTACGCGAGGCGTCGCTCCGTCAACGGATTGATGCGCGGCTACGTCAAGCAGTTCGCCAACGTGGCCGTCGGCTTTCAGCGAAACCAGCCCGGCCATTCCGCCATGGTAGCTCGACACGATCAGGAAGCGATTTTCCGAATCCCGCTGTACGTGGCAGGTCGTGTTCGGAGTCGTGATCGTACGGTTGAATCGGGTCAACGTACCTTCTTCGCTGAACTGGATCATCATGACTTCACCGGCTTTTCCGCTTTCCGTTTTGGTCTCGCCGATCGCATAGATGTGTCGGTTTTCGACATCCACATTCAGAAACGTCGGATTTTTCAGATCGGACGTCTGGTCCAGCAAGCTGAGCTTTCCTTCTTTTTCGTCAAACTCGTACGTGTATACGCCGCTCGTATTTGCCTCGGCATAAGAGCCGACGAAAACGAGCATTTTTTGAACTTGTGTCATGACTATTCCTCCTGATTCTCATTGCCGTAATCCGCAGAAAAGAAACGCCGCGAGCCGCGTTTTCCGCGAATACGGCTTTGTCTCCCGGCGCCTGCCGACGGCTCGGCTAACCGAGCGATATAGGCCAATTATACCGTAAGCCGAAGCAAATCCCAAGCAAAAGAGGCCGGATAGGCCGATTATGCCCGATCCGACCGAGAAGGCTTCTGCTCGTTCGATCGTCGCATGCGGCAAAATTCGAAATCCTTCATGTGCGACAATCGGTTCCGTGGACAGTCCGACCTCGAACTGCGAGAAACCGTCATAAACCGAAATATGCGTTTTCGCCCCCCCCCCTTGTCACATTCAAAGCGCAGCAAACCAAGAAGGACGAACGTTGGAAAAACCGTCGTGATCCCCTGCCAGCCGGTCCACCCATTCGATTGCCGTATTCAATCCGCCATGTTTGTTTTCTGCGGTCTTTGCCAGCAGCGAAACAGCACCTGAAGCAGCATAAAGCGCGTATAGTTCCCAAAATTCGGAGTCCGGCTCTTGGCCGCCATGGTAACCCAGAATTTGTCCCGTGCAAAACAACGTGCTTACTCCGCGGCTGTACAAGCCAAGCCTCGCAAATTCATACAAGGGATCTCCCCAGTCAAAACCGCCGAACCCGACCACGCCTGCAAGTCTGCCTCCATGCACGATCAGATTCGCAGGCTGAAAGCTTCCATGCAGGAAGACGGAAGGACGTGCTGCGGTTAAGTTTGCGCTGGAACATATTTTGGCTGTTGCCGCTTCTACCCCGCGGGAGGTGATACCCTTTGCCTTCAGAAGGTCCAGCTCATGACGTGTGCGGCGTATGTAACGGTTACTCCAAGATTCCGTGCCTTCCGGCGCCGGATAACAGCTGATCCGGCTCAATTCTTCTCCTGCCTGCATCCCCACGCGCAATTGCTGCGGCTTGGGCGAAGCGGGCAATGTGCGCTGCGCATCTGCTCCGTCGATATACGAGACCAGCAGGAAGTACGTGCCCTCCGTCTCCCAACGTCCCATCGCGATCGGCCGAGAACAATGTACCGTCATGGCCTGCATCCGATGTAACGCTTCGAATTCCGAACGTTTGAAAGCAAGTGCAGTCTCGTCAAACAAACGTAATAAGTAAGCTCCGTCATAGCCGTAGAAATGCACCTTGTATTTTCGGTCTGCGGACACTCCGGTTCGAATCGGATATGCTTCGATTATTTCTCCCAGCGGAGCGATGTCGCGACCCAGCAGCTCCGGCACGCGTCCGCTCACGCCATCCTGGCTGCTATTGATCTCATCGGCTTTGTTTAAGTCGTTCAATTTCTCCCCGCTCCCCTCTGTTTATCGTTTAATTGATCTCTCAGCAGCCTGTACAGGGTTCGTATGCGTATAGTCTGAGCTTACTTGGCAGGCTCTTGTTCGTATTCCGACTTCAAAATCCTCATCTCCACGATTTCATGATAGCGCTCTTTGCGAAAATGACGCTGCCGAATACTTCCCTTTTCGTTCGGCACGGCCTCACCGTGCGGGCGTTATAGATTGTGCTTGATTATACGCCGAAAAGGAACGCTTTTGAAGGCAAATAGAGGAAAACGACTTAACGTTTGTGCATGAATGAGGGGAAAATATCATTTTCGGCAGAAAAAATCGCCTTCCGGCAAGAAAGACGATTCATGATGAGGACTGTTCGTATTACAGGCTGCGGACGAAATGCATGGACTCACACTTGATTCTCGGCGCTGCGAGGGAGATTAACGGCTTTGAGTTCGCAGGCAGCGCGGGAGCGGGGGAGGGTATGATCGGGCGGCGTTTCGCTCCGGCTGTTGCGATGACCTTGAACATGGGCGTCGCTCTTTTCCCGGTTTTTCCACGTCGAATCCGGCAAATCTCTTTCGAACTCGCGCTGTTTCGACTTTTAGAGTGTTTATTCGCCATATGCCACGGCCAAATTACCCGTTAACAAAATAAAACGAGAGACAAGCCGTTATCGGCTCGTCTCTCGTTGTGTCCCATCATATACACTTTACCCAGTAGCGTCAACCCTTATTCGCAATTTTATGCTTTTCCGGTTACGCCGACCTTGCGGTACAATTCGTCAAGATGCGACAACGCCCACTCGTCTTCAGGCGCATCTTCTAACCGAAAATTGAGTTCGTCATGGAAATCTTGAATCATGAATTCTTCCGGCGCGCTGCCTAATACTTCGTCGAAATCATATACGGGCAGATCGATCCGTCCTTGAACGGCTCCTTGCAGCCAAGCGATCCAATCCTCCAACCGAAGCACGCCGCGCGCCCAAAGGTCGAACTGCAAGCTAAGTACGTCCTGCATCCGGTCGTAGTCGGTCGCTTCGGCATAACGGCGGGACAACGCGACTGCCAAGTCGAACAATTCGCCATATGCTTCCGCTTCCGCCGCAGACGGTTGACGCTCAAGCCCGCGCATATAATCTTCGACCGCAACCGTTTCTCCCGTATCGTATAACAGCGGCGTATTGGATAACAGCCATAACGCCTGCTGCACGTCGTCTTCCGTCACTTCGCCGCGCTGCGCGGCCTCCACCCACTCTTTAATGTTCATATTGCGTCCTCCATCCATCCCGATACCCGAATCAGGATTACTCCCTTAATATGTTTTTGGCCTTGACTTCCCGTAACCAATCCGGAAATTCTTCGAACAGCCGATCATAAAGCTCTTCGTCGCCGACCGTATCGATATCGTCCAGCGCGAAAAATCCGGCGTTATCCACCATTCGACCCGGCAGATCGTCCAATTTGCGCAGCACCCCGTAATTGGATTCGCCGAGTCCGACAAACTGCCAAAAGATCGGATGCAGCGAACTTTCGATCAACAACCTGGAGATTTTTTTCGTTTCGGCTACGCCTCCGTCGCTGAAGAAAACGACGTACACCGGAATCGAAGGATCGGAATCCTCGACCGTGAACTTTTGAATGACGTCTTGCATGACGGCAGGTTCGTTATTGCGTCCGCCCGCTCCTTTGAACGGATAAACGCGATTGACGTAGCCTTCGTAATCGCTCGCATGAGCCGGCGCCGCGCGCACGAATTCCAACGCAAACATCCACACGTCCAGCGTGCCGTCGTCATCCATATTCGCCGCAATCGCCAGAATGCGCTCGAACGCCCGCTGCACCGTGCCGTTTTTGTAGAGCTTGTTCATCGAACCCGAAGCATCGAATACGACCGCCACTTTCGCTTTTTGACGGGCAATCTGCTTTTTCTCCAGCGAAATCGCGACCTTTTTCTTCAGCAGGTCGATGCGTCCGAGAGGCTGATCAGGCTGCTCTTCCACCGCCGATGATGCAGAAGACGTTAAAGCCGCTGACGGAACGATATCCGGCGAAAACGAAGAAGCTGCGGCGGACGCAACATCGGTCAGCTCATTCTCCGCAGGATCGCCCTCCACATCGACGCCGAACGACTTCGCCAGCGGACCCAGTCCGCCGTCAAAACCTTTTCCGACCGCGCGAAGCTTTACTGATTCTTTATACAGATAAATCTCCGCCAGCACAAGAGCCGCTTCTTTATCCGTTCCCGCAAAAGGACAGGATATGGTTCGCCCGGCGTATTCTACCTTTACAGAGAATCCTTGCACGTCTCCAAAAGTCCCCGATCCGTCCAAGACGGCAGCGAACACGAATTTTTCGACATGCCCTGCTTTAAGACCCGCCAAATCGACTTCGAAAACCGATGCCCGTTCGCCGCTTGCCGTCAATTCGACTTCTCCCAAAGGACTTCGAGGCTGGTTGTAGAAAATGAAATGCGCGTCCGAAGATACGGTTCCGCTCGGGCCCAACATAAAACAGCTTGCGTCAATCGGAGACGGCGATGCCGCCCACTCCAGTATGACCTTCGCTTTGCCCGATGCCCCCAACGTCGTATTCGCGCCTTGAATCAACACTTCCGGCTGCTGCCCCATTCGATCCGCCCCGCTCTCTGAATTTGTGATCGTTTAACGCAGCAGCAAATATAGACCGCCGCCTATGACAAACAACGACAACGCAACTTGAATCACCCGAATCGGAACTTGCATCCCCAAGATCTTCGCCGTTACAATCGATCTCCCTCGGCTGATGGTTCCATATAAAAACCGTAATCCGATTGCAATTACCGCGACTCCCAAAATGAAATCCCACATCTTCGGTTCTCCTTCCGCAAAACTTCGGCAATACGTGCCCGTTTTACATTAGAGCGTTCGATCGTGCAAAAAGTTTGGAGAAATGAACGATTTTTCGATTAAGCAGCTTTACTTTTTCAACCGATGCTCGATCTCCCGAATCCAATGTCCGTCGGGGTCCGCAAGAACCGTATCCCAGCCCAGGCGCCGCGCCGCTTCAAGATTAGACTCCTTATCGTCGACGAAGCAGACATCGGAGCTTTTCAATTTCGTCGCTGCCCACTCGAACAATCGGGGATCAGGCTTCTCGTATCCGACTTCGCTGGAGACCACGATACTGCTTAGGCAATCCTCGATCCCTGAAAAAAGAGGCAAAATCCATCCTGTCACATGGTTGCTGAGAATATGAATATCCGCCCGCTCGCTCCAGCCTTTCAATAATCCGAGCGCCGGAAGCGGCAGCAGCACCTTTTTCAACAGTTCCCGGGCTTCCGAAGCCTGCACGGCCGGACAAGCTTCACCCAACCACAGCCAAAAATTTTCTTCCGTCACGGAACCTCGCCATAATGCGGCACCGATCTCCGCTTTGTAACGCGCGCGCAGATCGGCCCTTTCGATTCCGGCTGCCTGAGCCATGCCGCTCCAGAACGCGTCCAGATTCTCTGCCAAGACGCCGCCTACATCGAATACCAGCTGCGGCTTTTCGCGTTCAAGCTTCACTCTTTTTCTCCCCCGGACCCAGTTTCGCAAATAGATACAGGACCGCGTACATCCCCGCCTGCAACGCCAATATGCCGCCTCCGAACATGATTAAATGACGAACCCATTCCGGATCGCTAAACAGGTCGCGCATGTCCTTCACCATCATGAGCGGATTACCGATTACGTCCCAGCTGTTCCAGCGTACGAAACGCCCCATATACACGCCGAAGCTCGACAGCAGCAGGACGATACCCGCAAAAATAATGCTTTTCAACCCGCCGAACGCGCGCTCGACCAGACGATGCACCGAATACAGCGCTGCGCAGGCAATCAGCAATCCCAGCATGGAAGCGAGCAGCATGGGAAGCAGATGGCGCCAGAATCCAATATCTCCCCAATACCGATCCTGCGGATCAAACGAGTAAATACGGAACACATGCAGCAGATCGGTCAATAGATAGGTCGCATTGGGCAGGAAAAACAGCCAAGTCAATCCGCCCAGGCCCAATAATACGGTACGCATCGTTCCTTTTTTCAACAGAGACAGCAGATCCAATCCGACAGCGGCAGCTGCAGGAATCCAAGCCAGGAAAAAGTTCCATAGCATGAACCGATAGGGTCGTCCTCCGGCTCCGTTTTGGATATCCAATAACACAGCCAGATCAATGATCGTCAGCAGCAGTAACGTAAGCCAAATATAAAGTTTCCATGGATATTGCAGCGTTTTGAGTTTATTCACGAATTCCTCCTACCCGGCACGAACAGCCAATCTTACTCTCTCCGCGCCGTCATGTACAATCGATACCAGTCTTCCCGGCTCATCCGATCCGCTTCGCGCTGGGCATCCCGGCAAGCTTCGATTCGTTCCGGGTTCATCGTGCCGATTACAGGCTGAATATGCGCGGGATGCTTCATCAGCCAGGCCAGCACGATGGCTTCGCGCGCAACGCCTCTCTCTTCAGCCATTCGAGCAACCAGTTCGGCTGTTTTTTGCACATGCTCAGGCTCGCCGCTGACATCGCGCCCCGTAAACTTCCCTTGCGCAAGAGGTCCCCAAGCCTGAAGCTGAACCTTTTCCGAGCGGCTGTATTCCATCAATCCATCCGAGAAATGAACCTGCGTTCCCCGGGTTTGATTGACGCGCACGGTCTCTTCCACAAAGTCCAGCCGACCAAGCCCCATTTCCAACTGATTGACGATCAGCCGATCGGTCAGCTCGCTTTCGATAAACCGGATTTGAGCGACGCTCATGTTGGATACGCCGAAGTAACGCACTTTGCCGGAAGCTTTCAGTTTGGCGAACGCCTCGGCAATTTCCTCCGGCTCCATCAACGGATCGGGACGGTGCAGCAGCAAGATATCAAGGTAATCCGTCCCCAACCGTTTGAGCGATCCGTCGACCGATTCCAGAATATGATCCCGCGAAAAGTCGAACAAAGACGGCAGGCCGTCCCCTTCCAGACCGATCCCGCATTTGGATTGCAGCACGATCTCGTCGCGCAGACCCGGTCTTGCTTTTAAGATGCGACCGAAAGCCTCCTCGGATTTGCCGCGCGTGTAGATGTCTGCATGATCGAACATATTAATGCCGATCGACAAGGCTGCCTCCACGGCCGCTTCCGACAGCTTGACTCTTTCTTCCGTCAGCGAAGAATGATCCCACTCCCCGCCGAACGGCATGCAACCCAGTACCAGTCGGCTAGCGGGAATTCCTCTTGCGTTCAATGGCATACTCTTCATGATCGTTTCCTCCCGGATTGAGTAAGTTGGATGGAGCAAGTTAAATCGAGACGCGCGTTTGTTCCAACAATCGCTTGACGATGCCGATCACCGTGCCGGGCTTATCCACCTGCACATGATGGCCGCTGCCGCCTGCTTCGATCAGGCGACCGGACTCGGACAGATGCTGCATTTTGACCGCGGTATCGTATAAGGTACGTTCGACTTGCTGGCGCAAAGTCGCTTTTCGCGTTCTTCCCGGCAAATATACGCCTGCTTTGACGACTGCGAGCGGGAGACGCGCAAAACGCGAATGCGGCACGCTGCCCGTCTCGCCTACAAAGCAGTCATACTCGCTTTCAGCAGCTTCCATGCTGTTTGCGCTGAATACCCGCTCCCACATCGCATCGCGGGACGCTTGCGGCAGCTTTGCGACAAACTTGCCAAAGCCGGGAATCCAGTGACGTCGTGCCAACCAAGGCAGCACGCCGATTCGGGCAGCCCATTTGGCGAAGCCGTATAAGCGAACGCTGAATTTTTGCCTTTTCAAATGCGGAATAGGGAAATTCCCCCGAATCTCGTCTTCATGCGAAGCATCGATCAGGACCAGGGCCGCCACGTCTTCCGGATAACGCTCCGCGTACAATCTCGCATAAAACCCACCTAATGAATGACCGACCAGAATGAACGGACGCGCGATCTCCAAGCGTTCCACGAGTTTGCGCAAATCTTCCACGCAGCGGTCGCTTGTACGCGGCAATGCCCCCGGCTCGCTGAACCCGTATCCCGCCCGATCATATGCCAATGTCTGGGTTAGCTCCGCAAGCTCCGGACACACCAACGCCCAGACCTCGGAAGAAACGCCGCACCCATGTTCAAAAACAACAGGAGGATATGCAGTGTTCGGCGTTCCGGAAAGCTGCGCATGAAGGCCGTCCACCATCTGCCTTGAGGGAAGAAGCGAGCGCGTTTTATTCGGATTATTCATTGGCTCTCCCCCCAGTGAACGGAAGTATTTCGATAGAATGACTTCCGCTTCGTTATGATTGCTCTATTATACTACGCCCTTCGCGCAAAGGACGAATTCGCAGCACCGGACACTTCCCCGCCTGATTTTTGCATGAACTCATGAACTTTTTTGCCCGTTCCAGCGTCTAAAAGAACAAAATCGGTCTAATTAAGAGAGGAAGCACCGTAAAGCATGTACAATAAAAGATAACGGCGCTATTCGAATTCCCGTGCAATTTAGGAGGTTATCATGACATATTCACAGTCCAACAAGTCGCATGACGCGGCATTTAAAAATAAACAAAACCTGCGGAAGGCGAAACTCATCCCCTTGCCTGCAAAGCGTTTCGCCATAGCGTTATGCGTACCGTTCCTTTTGTTGCCCGCAACCATCACGCCTGCTTATGCAGCAGCAACCGCGCAGCAGCAAAACGAAAACGGGTCTGAGGAGAAAACTACGCTTAACCTTCCTGCTCCTTATTTCAAGACAAGGCCTAACGCTCAGGATCGCAGTTCGCTCGGCGTCAGCTATTACGGAGAGACAGGCTCGATCTTGAAGACAACGGACGTTTCGGGCGAGCTGCTTCAGGTCCAAACGTCTTTCGGCGAGCAAGTGCATGTGCCAATCTGGTACACGGAAAGTCGATCTGCCGACACCGAAAGCATCAAACCGATCATTCTTCATTTGAAACCGGAAGCCGCCCTGCATCTGTTCCCCGACAGCGAAAGCGCATGGCCTGCCGAATATGCCGCATCCGGTGCGATATCGGCTGTTCGATCCGGCGATTGGTACGGAATCACGCTGCCTGCCGATCCGGGTTATGCCAATGGCTCGGTTGTTCGTCCAGCACTGCTCTGGGTAGAAAAAAGTCAGATTCAGAGTACGCAAAAACCGATATCCGGACTTTTGTCCGCTGACTCGACCGTACCGACGGCTATGGTTCGCAGCATAACGGAGACATCGCTTCAGATCGGTACCACGCAAGCAGAGACGCTGGATCTGCTTGGCGAACCCTATTCCCGTACGCCATTGTCTCATTCCGAAACTCAGACAAAAAGCAGCGAAGGGGAACGAGGCGAGAAATGGCGGTACGAACGCAGCGATGCCCAGTTAACCCTCTCCTTCGGAGTAGATGGCAAGCTGCTGGGCTGGAACTGGATTCTCCCGACCTCCGAAGCCGCTCAGGCAGGCGTGAATTCCAATCAGCCGCCTTATGCGTTCAGCTATGATTTTCGAATCCTGCCTCCTGTAGCCTCAGCCTCGCCGGAGCTGCTGTGGCAGAGCGAATCCAAGCTTGATGCCCAATATCTGCTGGCTGCTTCGGAAAAGGTGTTGGTGATGCAAGAAGACGACGGTTATGTTAGCGGCAGTCATCTGGAAGGCGGTATCTACGCGGTTGATCGTACCAGCGGCCAACGGCTATGGAGTCGCGACGCGGGCTATGGTTCGATCCATGCCCTGATTAGCCGCGATGAACGATCCGCCCTCGTTTTTACAGGATCCGACCCGGAAAAGGATGAAAAGCCTATGCTGCGCAGCATTCGACTGCGCGACGGTGCTGTACGCTGGAGCCGCGAAGTCGAACAAACGAATTCGGGTGCATCCACCCCATTGTTTGCAGCGGGCACCTCAGTCATATCGGCTATTCAGCCAAACGAAACGCAAAAAGGTCTGCTGACCGTTATGTCCCAACACTCCGGTTCAGTGCGTTGGACGAAGGAGTTTGCTGATCCTTATCAGATCTTGAACCAGGGCTCCGATGATCCGTATATCTTGATTCGGCAAGGTCGCTGGATACAAGCCCTTGACCCGAACAGCGGACAAGCCGTCTGGAGTCTTAAAGCCGATGAAAACACGGCAGTTGACCCGCAGGCTGCTTCCGATCTGTTCAGCGGCCAGCTTGCAAGCCCGTTCGATACCGACCAGAGCCTTCGCTGGGTCGCATTGGGGAAAGACCGCGTGCGCTTGAACGCCTCGACCGGCGAGATCACCGGACGTTATCCGATTTCGGAAAACGAACAAGTCGATGAATTGGGTGACGATTATCTGTTGATTCGCCGCACACTCGACTCCTCCGCCTACTCGTCCGGCTCGTTATTCGAAACGGTGCTGTACGACGTGAAGTCGGAACGCGAACTATGGAGCATTGCCGGCCAAGCAGACCGACCGCTGCTCGATCAAGATCGGATGTTCGTGCTCTGGAACGGCATTCCTGCAGCGCTATCCGTTGAAGACGGACAACCTATGTGGAAAACAGAGACAGCGGAATTTGCATTGGGCAGCCTTCGCGGTTCTGCGCCGGCCGGAAGCTTCCTCCGGTTCGAGGACAACCTTCTTTTGCCTTACGGACCCGATCTCTTGGCGATCGACGCCCAGACCGGAGAGCTGCTTCGACGAATCGACGGCGTTTCGACGCTGTATAACGAGTCGAATGCTCAACTGATGCGCAACCATTTCCTCAATCGCGATAGGGATACGATTTATGTCGGATCAGCTAACGGACGCTTTTCCGCGATCTCGACCGAAGCGTTAAGCCGCGTGCTCCATAGCGAGGAATCCGCTGTCTCCGCAGATTAAAAGAACCTGAAAAACGGACGATAAAATTTAATCCGGGACTCATCTTTTTTTCCGCGGGAGGCGTATAATAGAAACAAGACCTACCGCACCTCACCCCAAATTTCGAGGAGGGACCGTTATGACAGGCAGATCAAATCATTCTTTGTGGATGACCGAGTTTTTACTCAGTCCGGACCCCGTCAAAGAGCAGCGCATCCGAGAAGTCGAACGGGAGGATAACCCGGAGTTAATGCATAGTATTCAATTTCATTTGGCGTTGCGCGATCAGGTATATCTGCTTCGCAGAAGAAGCCGCCGCCGAATCGGATAGCCGAAATATCTGTACGTTTCCGTGAAAGGTACTGGTTATGAAGGAGACGCTGCAGGGGAAATTCGTTCAAGACGCTGTCTCGCGAAAAAAGCTTCCAGCTTTCCTCGCTCAAAGGCGTCTTTCACTGAATTTCCCCCTCCGCTCGGCTCCACTCATCAAGCACGTTTCCCAGAATCCGGCCCGTTATTTAAACGGGCTTTAAGCATGTTGTGAAAGTTCAACGCAGCTGGAAACGAGAAGACGGAGAGAGAAATTCAGTGAAAAATGCCTTTGAACTTGGAAAACTTCTACTCAAATTTTATTCCAGTTTTCCAAGTGAGACAGCATTTCGAACGGATTTCTCTCGGAGTCTTCTCGTTTCCTACGCCGAAGTGACGTTAACGATAGAAGAAGCCCGTTGTGTAACGGGCTTTTTATGATGGAGAAAACAAATCCGTAAATTGAAGAAAGATTGTCACATTTAGACGTAAAGTGTGTTATGTTTTTCACTTTTTTTTGCGGGGAGTTTATTTTTTAGCGTATACTGGATAGCGGAACGAAATTTCGGGAGGGAACCGAATAGATGAATACGAAACGGAATCAAACGATCGCGATCATAGGCGGAAGCGTGGCGGTAGTTGCCATTTTGGCGCTGGTTATTTTCCTGGTGTACGAACGCTCGACGCCGCAGGAAAATCCGTTTAATTTGCAAATGGGTCAAACGTTGAATGCAGACGAGACGGGCGTAACGGATAACGCGACATCTTTCAGCCGGACCAAGCCGATTTATGCGATTGCCGATTATCCGGAAGAAGGCGTAACGCTTGACCATACCGCAATCTTGTCCGTCATTTCCGAAAGCAGCGGCGAAGTGATTCAAAAGCTGCAAGTCGAAGAAGACGCCTCGACCAAGCAGCTGCGCATGGATCTGGAAAACGCGGATTGGGAACCGGGAATCTACGAACTGACCTTCGCCCGCAGCGGAACGGTGGTCGGCACGATCAACTTCTCGCTGCACGAATAAGGGGCCTGTCGATGAATGTCCGCCGTTGATGGAACCTTTTTCCGATATGCAAAAAACGCATGCCTTTCCGGCATGCGTTTTTTTGTAGTACAATAAGCCCCGAGACGATTGTACAAGGAGGCCTATTTTTACCTGATGAACAACTATACAACTTATTTCCAACAAAACCGCGACAAACATCTCGGCGAGCTGAAAGAATGGCTGTCCATTCCTAGCATCTCCGCGCTGTCCGCGCACAAAGAAGACGTATTGCGTGCCGCGCAGTGGCTGAAGGACGCCCTGGTGCGTGCCGGCCTTGAGAACGTAACGCTGCATGAAACGGCAGGACATCCGATCTTGACGGCCGATCATCTGCATGCGGAAGGCGCGCCGACGCTGCTGATCTACGGCCACTACGACGTTCAGCCGGTCGATCCGCTCAATCTGTGGGATACCCCTCCATTCGAGCCGAACGAACGCGACGGCAAGCTTTACGCCCGCGGCGCAACGGACGATAAAGGTCAAGTTTTCCTGCACGTGAAGGCGCTTGAAGCGATTCTCGCGCAAGAAGGCAAACTTCCGGTCAACGTGAAGCTGTGCATCGAAGGCGAAGAAGAAGTATCCAGTCCGAACCTGGTAGAATTCCTGGATGCCAACGCGACGGCTCTTGCAGCCGATGCGGTTCTGATCTCGGACACTTCCCTGCTCGAACGCGGCAAGCCTGCGATCAGTACGGGACTGCGCGGATTGTGCTCGCTCGAAATCGCTTTGAACACCGCGAATACCGACCTGCACTCCGGTTCGTTCGGCGGCGGCGTTCCGAACGCCTTGCACGCCATCGTGAGCCTGCTGAATTCGCTGCACGACGAAAAAACAGGCCGAGTGCTAGTCGAAGGATTCTACGACGACGTCCTGCCGCTGACCGACGAGCTTCGCGGCGAACTGGTCAAAATGCAGTACGACGAAGAAAAACTGCGCAGCGATCTCGGTCTCGAAGCGCTGTTCGGTGAAGAAGGCTACTCCTTCCTCGAATGCACCGGCGTACGCCCGACGCTTGAACTGAACGGCGTTTACGGCGGCTTCCAGGGCGAAGGCACGAAAACCGTGATTCCGAAAGAAGCTCACGCGAAAATCACCTGCCGGCTGGTTGCCAACCAAGACCCGCAGGATATCCTGAACAAAATCGAACGTCACCTGCATGCCCACACTCCGGTCGGCGCCAAGCTGACGCTCGTACCGGGAGAAAAAGCATTCGCGTTCAACATCGACCCGACGCATCCGTTCCTGCAAAAAGCGGCCGACGCTTACGAAGCCGTATACGGTACTCGCGCCCTATTCACCAAAGACGGCGGCTCCATCCCGATCATCGAAGCCTTCTCCCGCGTCCTTGAAGCTCCGGTCGTCCTGATGGGCTTCGGTCTTCCCGACGAAAACCTGCATGCCCCTAACGAACACTTCAACCTGGAGAACTTCGATAAAGGCCTGCTGACGCTCGTGCATTATTTGAAAAGCGTTTAAGTAAATCGAATAGGACTTATTCTTGCTAACACAAAAACCGTTCCCTTTTGAGGAACGGTTTTTGGCTGTTCAGCCAGATCCTTTTCGTTTTTAGCAAGGGGTTGCGAAGCAGAGGAGGAATCCAGTGCAGGCAAGACTTTCGGAGAAAGTCACTTCGGGAGCATATGCTAATGGATTCCTCCGCCGCGCAGCCAGGCCCTTCCCTTAAACGAACAGGATCTACCCAGGCAAGGCAGCCAACCCGCCTTTATCGTTACTCGAAATAGTAGGTAAAACCTATTGCCCCCGGTCCCGTATGCGTGCTGATCACCGGCCCCGTATAATCGATCTCGATGTTCGAATACCCTGTCAATTCGGCGATTTTTTCCTTCAGGTTCTCCGCCAGCTTGCAGCCTTCGGCGTGAACCAAACCTACGCCTTTGATCGTGCTGCCTTTCACATCGTCCGCAAATTGTTTAGCCAAATGCTTCACGACCTGAGCATGACTGCGCGCGTTCATGACAGGCGTATACACGCCGTCATTCAGCGTGCCGATCGGCTTGATGTGCAGCAGCGATCCGATCAAGGCTTTACCCCGGCCGATCCGCCCGCCTTTTACGAGATTCTCCAAGGTATCGACTACGACATACAGCCGCGTCGCCGCACGAATTTCGTCGAGACGCGCAACGATGTCTTCCATGCTCCGACCTTCCGCCGCCATCTGAGAGGCTTCGATTACCTGGAACCCGAGCCCTCTGGAAATATATTTGGAATCGACCACGGTCACGTTCGTGTCCGTCATGTCCGCAGCCATCGCCGCGGAACGTACGGTTCCGCTCATGCCGCCCGTCATATGAATCGAAAGAACATCATAACCTTCCGCGCCCAAACGATCATACAGCTCGACAAATGTTCCGGCAGCCGGCTGCGAGCTTTTCGGAAGCTCATTGGCTTGAGTCATTTTCTGAATAAAAGTCTCGGGCGTGATATCCACCCGATCCGTATACGTTTGTCCGTCGATAGTGAAAGAAAGCGGCACCATCTCTACTCCGTGCTCCGCCAATACCGCATCGCTCAAATCTACGGTTGAATCCGTAACCACTTTAATTTTGCGCATTCGTCACACTCCTGTATGCGATCAGCCAACATCCGCCGCCGCTCATCGCATCGGAAGGTATATCATCGTAGCTGTCTCAATCAGTATACAGCCAGATGCATGTTCACACAAACCCGACACAATTTTGTAAAATTTTATTTAAATTTTTACATATCATTTGATCCCTATTTTTCGGATTCATCTGCAAGTAAAGCTGTTTGTCTTCCTGCATAATTCGGGTGCCCCGGATCGACGTCCAGCACGAGCCGATGCGGACCTGCCAGCGCATATTGATGCTCGCAGCGCCAACGTACGTCTTCGGTCGGTCCGAACGTCTCGCCGTCCTGAATCACGTCGCCGCGATCAAACAAATAATAGCCCAGATTGGTCAAGTATTGCGCGACCTCGCCCGGCTCAAGATCAAAGTAGTGACACTGCGCGTCGGGCACGCCGAGCGCCGCCAGCCCCACCGTATCCATCAACATTTCTTCGCGTTCGCTGCCCGTACCCTGCACGTTGAAAAAACGCACGTTCATCGCTCCGTACAAAGTCGCCCCTGCTTCGATCGCCGTCAAATAATCGCCGGGTTCCAGCAGTTTATCGCTTTCCCGGAAATAAACCGCGTCGCACGGAGCCGTTTCCAGCACCGCGCGCAGCGTTCCGGTAATCAGACGAAGACGATCTTTCGGCTCAAGGCCGGAAGCCATCATGTCGGTCAAAAATAGCGAATGCCTACATTCTTCCACCACGGCGCCGGCGTCCGGCCAATGCCACGCCTGCTGCACCGCCGTTTCGTATTCGGAAGCGGGGCGGTTCTTGGTCGGCATCAACGACGTTTGCGCAGGCATGTCCCCATCGGCAAAACTAACCAGATAGTTCAGATGGAAAAAGTGCAGCATGTCCGTTTCCGACTTTTCCGACGGCTCCCAGACAGCCAAGCCCGATCCCGATTTCTGCTCCTCCGGCTGCCGAAGTTCTCCCGTATATAGCGCCATTTTTTCATACAGCCGTTTACGCGAAAATTTCGGCTTTTCTTTATACTTCAACTCGATCGTATAGACGCGCGCGAAGCCGAAATCCTGGTCGGCGGCAAGCATCTCCTCCGTTTGCCGGTCCATCTCCGTCTCTTCCTCGTTCCCGTCCGAACGGTTCCGTTCCTCCGTCATGTCCGCATACCTCCCGTAATCGATAGATAAGGCTTGGTGCAAGGGGACAACCTATCAGCTTGAATAAAAAGAACAGGTCGTACGCTCGAAGTTGCCGTTCAACAAATCCTCTTTGCGAATAAAATAATGCAGCACGCCCGAATCTCCCCATTGGAAACCGATGTCTTGATCCGAATCGATCTCCGCCAGCATGACGATATCCGCGACTTCGCGTTCCGCGCGCTCCCGATCGCCGCCGAACGCTTCGGTCAATCGCTCGATGGCTTCGTTCGGATAATACGTCGACTCGCACCCGAACAGCTCCAATGCGGCCATATACTCGTCGTCTCCATGCTGACCCTCGGCGTAACCGAACATCCGAACGGTCGTAAATGGTTTGTCTCCTTCTAACGCAAAGCCCAGTTCCTCGTATTCGTCCCATTCGTGGTCTTCGTCTTCGATCTCGTCGTTGTCCGCGTAAGCATATCCCGGCAGGTCGATCGCAGCGCGCGCGCTCAGCCGATGAGGGAGATACGCGCCGTCTTCCCGTTCATGCACGGTGGGTGAAGGAGCACTTTTGCGTACCGCCCCCGTCATCTCCGCAGGGGACGCATGCAAGACTTTGTGCTCCACGACCGAATCGTAATCTCCGGCAAAAAAGAACAGCATCCCTTCAGTGGGAAGTCGATTTTCCGGATCCAGTCCTGCAAGTTCGCCCAGATTCAACTGCAAAACGAAAGTCATGGGCGTTCCGGAGGAATCGAGCGGCCAATCGGCATTCTCCGGCAGGTCCGGCTCGCCGGCCGCTCTGGAATTCCCGACCGCCTTGTACGTTTCTTCTCCCGCGCATGACAGCTTGATCGTCTGTTTGGCCGTGCGCTGCAAGTACTCGGCCGCGTGGGCAAAATCATTTTCTTCGATCACCCGCTCAAGGTATTTGCGATTTTCTTCGCTTAAAGCCATTCTTTTCCCATCCTTTCCTTCAACATCATGATGTCTTCTTTTTCGCTTTTCTTTTTCAAGTATATACGATAGCCAAGGTGAATTTCTAACCGACAAAAGCAGGGATAAAAAAACCGATACGCGGCAAAGCGGTTTTGAACTGACGCATTTCCTTTCGAACTTCTTTCCAAACTGGTAGAATAGAGAAGTTATGTTTAAAAAGGAGGTCCGCAATTGCAATCGTTCAGGCGCATGACGGCCGGTATCGCCAGATGGCCGCGCAACGTCAAACTATTTTTTCTTGCCAACCTGCTGTATCAGATCGGCGGCGGGATGTTTTCGGTACTTTACAATCTTTATATTCAAGGCATCGGCTATAACGACGCCATGAACGGCCGGGTCGTCAGTATCCAGTCGCTTGCGACGGCCTGCATTTTCATCCCGATCGGTTTGTTCGGCGATCGGCTCAGCCGGAAAACGCTGCTGGTCATCGGCGCTTTGTTCAGCGGGATCGTGTTCGCGCTTCGCGCATTCGCCGAGGCCGAACCGCTGCTGTTGATTTTGGCTGTTTGTTCCGGCGTGTTCGCGGCCTTTTTCCAAGTGCTTGCGATCCCGTTTTTGGCCGAAAGCGTCAAAAAGTCGCAGCGGCTCGCTTTGTTCAGCGCCTACTCCTCGTTGATGCTGGCCGCTCAGGTACTGGGCAGCATGGGCGGCGGCGTGCTTGCGGACAGCCTTCAGCATTACGGAATCGATCATGTGCTCAGCCTGCGCTTCACGCTGTTCATGGGCGGAATCGCGACGCTCGCGGCCTTCGTGCCGATGTTGTTTATTCGCGAACAGCGCAGACAGTCCGAGACGGCGAAAATTTCCGAAGCGCCGCAGGCACAATCGCAGCCGAGCGCCGAACCGAACAAAGCCGATACGGCAGGAAAAAAAGCTTCCGACGGAAGTTCGCGCATCATTTTCTGGTTCGTATTGGCGCAGCTCCCGATCGGCCTCGGATCGGGACTCGTCGTTCCGTACTTGAACCTGTACTTCACCAACCGCTTCGGCGTCTCGATCTCCATGATGAGCCTGTTGATCTCGCTCGGACAAATCATGACCATCGTGTCGATGCTGATCGGTCCGTCTTTGTCCAAAAAGGTCGGTCCCGTGCGCGCCGTCGTCATTTTCCAGCTTTTGTCGCTTCCGTTCCTGCTGACGACCGGATTCACCAATATCGCCTTGGTGGCCTCCATCGCCTTCCTGTTCCGCCAAGCGCTGATGAACGCGGCCAACCCGATCCAGTCCGCCGTCATGGTCGACCGGATTCCGGACAACAAACGCAGCATCGCCAATTCGCTGACCCAGACCGCTTTCATGCTCGGTTGGGCAAGCATGGGACCCGTGCAATCGTTTTTGGTTACGACGTACGGCAACTATTGGGGGTACGCCATTACGTTCAGCATTACGGGCGCGCTGTATGTGACGGCTTCGCTGCTTTATTACTTCAAGTTCCGCGAACGCCCGGCTCAGCGGATACGCACCGCTGCGCATTAATGCACGGCGCTCTATTTAACAGATCAACTTTTCTTAATCGAATGCCGAAAAAATACGCCGTTTCGGCTTCAATACTTCAATCGCATCAATAAAAAAAGGGATGACGCCGATCGTGATCGGTGTCATCCCTTTTACTTGATTTCTTCATCTAACGATATTGCTTATGCAGCGATATTGGCTGCTTAAGCCTCTACCAATACCGGCGTCTCGTAAGCGTTATCCAGCTTGCGCTGACGGCGCAGTACCGCTTCCGGCGGCGTAACCGACGGAGCGTCCGGGTGCAGCAGCCACGACTTCACGAAGTGCGTGTCGGAGACTTTGAACATCGGAGGTTCTTTCTCGAAGTCGATCTTCATCGCATAATTGCTGCGCAGAGCAAATGCATCACCGACCGGCGGATGCAGCAGATCCGGAGGCGTGCCCGGAATAGCCGTCAGTTTCTCTTCGCCGTTGCTGTCCAGTGCAGGCATCGAGGACAACAGACCCCATGTGTACGGATGACGCGGATCATAGAAGATCTCGGCAGCCGTTCCCATTTCGACGATTTGGCCTGCGTACATAACCGCGACACGGTCAGCCATCTTCGCCACGACGCCAAGGTCATGGGTGATAAAGATGATCGAAGTTCCGATCTTCGCTTGCAGATCCTTCATCAATTCAAGAATTTGAGCCTGAATCGTTACGTCAAGCGCCGTTGTCGGTTCGTCGGCAATCAGCAGCTTCGGGTTTGCGGCCAGTGCCATCGCGATCACGACACGTTGACGCATACCGCCGGAGAATTCGTGCGGATATTGGTTGAAGCGCTTTTCATGGTTCGGAATACCGACCAGCTTCAGCAGTTCCAGACCGCGTGCACGAGCATCGGCCGCGGAAATTTTTTCGTGCGTGAACAGAACTTCCGTGATCTGCTTACCCACTTTCATCGTCGGGTTCAGCGAGGTCATCGGGTCTTGGAAGATCATGCCGATCTCTTTGCCGCGCATTTTTTGCATTTGGTTTTGTGTTTTCTTAACCAAATCCTGGCCTTCGAACAAGATTTGTCCGCGCTTGTACTGACCTTGCGGTTCAGGCACAAGCTTCATGATCGCCTGCGAAGTTACGCTCTTGCCCGAGCCCGATTCGCCTACGATTGCCAGTGTTTCGCCCTTATCCAAATGGAAGTTAACGCCACGGATCGCCTGAACTTCGCCGGCGCGGGTTCTGAATGAAATCGCCAAATCTTTGACTTCGAGAAGTCTCTCCATTATCTCCACTCCCTATAAAGCCCGTTCACGGAGGAACGGGCCGATTGTCGCTTTTCGCATATCGTTCTCGCGAGTCGTCCGCAGCCGCGAACCTCGCTTTTCCGAACGTTTTGGTATGATTCAGGAGAACATTATTTTACGAAACCGTATGTAATATTGTAACTGCTTGCGTATCTGGCAGTCAAGCAGACATTAGATGTTAGGTGTCTGCACCCGAAGGACTTTACACAAAAAAACGACGGTAAAAAAAGAAATGATGTATGATGAAAAACAGACTGGAACGATAAGGAGGCTATGCCATGACAAATAAAAAAGCTCGCTTGGAGGAAGTCCGACAATTCCTGCCCCAATGGCTTGAGGAAAGCCGCAAGGAAGCCGCCTCCGGAGAAGTGGCTTCCTATATTCCCGAACTATCCAAAGCCTCCCATACCGCTCTGGGCATTCATCTGCTCGATATTCAAGGCGACTCTGCTTCCGCCGGAGATTGCGGGATGGCCTTTACGCTGCAAAGCATTTCGAAAGTATTCACATTGATCCTTGCGTTGATGGACAACGGCGAAGAAGCCGTATTTGAGCGCGTAGGCATGGAACCGACCGGAGACAACTTCAATTCCATGCTCAAGCTTGAGCTTGTGCGTCCCGGCATTCCGTTCAATCCGCTGATCAACGCGGGGGCCATTACGATATCTTCCATGATCAAAGGCTCCTCGCCCGAAGAAAAATCAGCACGGATTCTCGACTTTTTCCGGCGTTTATCCGGCGGCAGCCTTCTTGAAGTCAACGAAGCCGTCTATCGCTCCGAATTCGAGACGGGCAATCTCAACCGCTCGATCGCGTACTTCCTTGTGGAGAACGGCGTGCTGAACGGCAGCGTCGAAGAAGTGCTTTCCATTTACTTCCGTCATTGTTCGATCGAAGCGACCTGCCGCGATCTGGCGCGCATGGCTTTGATTCTGGCCGGCGACGGCACCGATCCGCTCAGCGGGGAAAATCTGATCCCCCGCCGTTATGTGCAGATCGCCAAGACCTTCATGATCACATGCGGCATGTACAACGCTTCCGGCGAATTCGCCATCAAAGCCGGACTTCCTGCAAAAAGCGGCGTCTCGGGCGGTATTTTGACCTTTGTACCCGGCGCTCTCGGTATCGGCTTGGTCGGTCCGGCATTGAATGCAAAAGGCAACAGCAGCGCGGGCGTGCATCTGATCGAACGCTTGTCGCAGCGCATGGACTGGAGCTTATTCTAAGCCATTGATCGACCAAACCGGCGCTTGAAGTCCGGATTTTCAGTACGCAGGCATCCGGCTGGTTTTTTAAGACACCGTCTGCTTATCCGCGGTCTGCGACCCGGCAGAACGCGCTTCGCGTACCGCCCGGTTGCAGGCCGCCATATACGCTTCGGCCGCGGCTACGAGAATGTCGCGGTTCGTTGCCGTGCCGCGATGCAGCGCTTCGCCCAAGCGAACCGTCACCGTTGCTTCTCCCGCAGACGTTTCCCCGGCGGATACCGAATACAACTCCAGATCGGCAAACTCGATCGGCTCCGGAATCGCGCGTCGGATCGCGTCGACCGCTGCTTCAACAGGCCCTTCTCCGCCGCCCGTGTACACCGTAGTACTTCCGGCTTCGTTATTGCGGATTTTGCAAGAAGCCACGCGGTGCGCTCCGTTGCCCGTCACAATCTGTACTTCCTCCAGCGTATACGGCTCCAACGCCCGATCCACCGCTTGCCCCGCCAATTGCATCAACTCGTGGTCATGCACGGTTTTCTGGCGATCGGCTTTTTCCTTGAATGCCGTATACAGCTGTTCCAACTGTTCGTTGTTCAATTCGACGCCAAACTCCGCCACCCGATGGCGCAGCGCATGCCGTCCCGAGTGCTTGCCCAGCACGATCATGCTGCGCGGGATGCCCAGACGTTCCGGGTCCATGATCTCGTACGTATTGCGATTTTTGAGCAAGCCGTCCTGGTGAATGCCCGCCTCATGTTGAAACGCATTACGGCCGACAATCGGCTTATTGAACGCGATCGGCGCTCCCATCATGCGGCTGACCATCTGCGAGGTGGCATAAATTTCTTCCGGGCGAATATTCGTCGTCACGCCGAAATGATCACCGCGCGTCGCCAAAGCCATCGCCAGTTCTTCGAGCGAGCAGTTGCCTGCGCGTTCGCCGACTCCGTTAACCGTCACTTCGACATGCGTGACTCCTGCCCGAATCGCGGCCAGGCTGTTGGCCACGGCCATGCCCAGGTCATTGTGACAATGGGCGCTGAATTCCACGCGGTCGCTTCCGCGCACGCCCTTCATCACCCGAGTGAACATGGCACCGTATTCTTCCGGCAGCGCAAAGCCTACCGTATCCGGAATATTCAGAATCGTCGCTCCTTCTTCGATGACGGCTTCCAGCACTTCGAACAGGAATTCATCGCCGGTCCGCGTCGCATCCATCGGCGAGAACTCGACCTCGTCTACGAACCGCTTCGCGTAAGATACCATTTCGCGAGCCAGATTCACCACTTCCGCGCGCGTCTTCTTCAACTGGAAGTCCAAATGGATATTCGATGAAGACAGGAACATATGCAGTCGTCTGCGCTCCGCGTCTTGAGTCGCGCGAATCGCCGAGTCGATATCCGCCTTCACGGCGCGGGCAAATCCGCAGATCTCGACGCCTTGAATCTCGCGTGAGATACGCTGTACGGCCTGAAAATCGCCGGGACTGGAGATCGGGAACCCCGGCTCGATCGTGTCTACGCCCAGCGCGGCCAACCGATGAGCCAACTTGATCTTTTGTTCGACATCCAGCGAAGCGCCAGGCGCCTGTTCGCCGTCTCTCAACGTCGTATCGAAAATTTTGATTTGTCTGATTCCTGTTTCGTTTTTCATCGTCAATCGCCTCCGAAAGTAAGTTGATGTTCTATTGCGCTGCTGGGACGCGTTTTAAAACGCGTCTTTGCCGACATATAAAAAAGCCCGTCGTCTCTAGTTCAAGAGACGACGGGCTTAAGCCGCCGCGGTACCACTCTCGTTGATCTTCGATCCGCCTGTAAGCTGCTCGAAGACCCGCTTGAACCCGGATAACGGTCGGGTGGCCAGTCAGCTTACTTCCGCTTGCGCTTAGGATCAAGCATGCTCAGCGGAGCTCGGCTTCCGCGCTTCCGGGCGAGTTCGGGGAAACGAACGCCGCGTCGCACCCGGTACCTTGTTAACGCCAAAGGTACTCACCCGCAGCTCTCTGTGCATCGTTTCCGATCCTACTACTCCCGTTCATTGCGCTTGTTCATTAGGTTGATTTATGACTCTACAGGTAAAATAAAAAGCCCGTCGTCTCTTGGTTCAAGAGACGACAGGCTGTGCTGTCGCGGTACCACTCTCGTTGATTCCGTTTGTCCCGGGGACAAAGCGAAATCCGCTCGTCGGCCCTCTCACGTGGGCGAGTCCGTTCAAACTTGGGATTCCTTTGCAGCTCGACGCTGCGGAAACCATTGGGTTTGACCGCTTCCGGGCGAGTTTCACCGAGCATGCCGACTGCGTCGCACCAAATCCGCAGCTCTCTTGACGACCGCTTTCGGTTACTGATCCCGTTCATTGCGTTTTCATGTGTCAGTTTTGTGTCATTCTAATCCTGTTACCTGATCTTTGTCAACCCTGAATTTCCGGATTGAAGATTAAGGATGTACGGTCGAGAAGTGCTCGACAACCGGAAAAGGATCATAATAATCATGCAGCAACCTTTTCCATTCCAGATACTGTGCCGAGCCGCGAAAGCCTTCCGTATGTGCTTCAAGCGTCTCCCAACGAACCAACAACAGATACTTTTGATCGTCTTCCAGGCAGCGTTGAAGCTCATGGTTCAGGTATCCTTCGATCTGGCCGATATACGTCGAAGCCAGACGAAAATCACGTTCGAAATCTTCGGTACGACCCGGTTTGACCTGTAACATAGCCGCTTCCAGTATCATGGCTGCTCACTCCTTTGCATTTGGGCAAGTATACCAGAATCCGGTTTCGCGTCAACCTGCCCTCTGCTTGAACGCCGGACTTCCATTCTATTTCTTCTGCCTGCTCCTATCGACTCGACGTGCTTCCGGTACGATTGAACGATCGGATCAGCGGCATTGCACGCGCATATTTCACCCGGAATCGGCAACAAGACCGCGAGCGTCGTTTTTTAGTCCATGAGAGCGAGACACAACACTTCCATCAATAGCGTCAACGCCAACGTAATCAGATCAGTCAAATGATAAGCAAAAAAGCTTTCCGAACGCCCCGCATCATCGAATACGATCTTTTTGAGTCAGCAGGAATGATCAACTCCGGTTCAACTTGCAGAACAGCCTCCAAATCAACCTCATTTGCAAAGCTCTCATTGTCCTTGCCTACGAGACGTTCACTGAAGATTGGGAATCGGTTCCGTATGGCTTTTTGAATCCGATGTTCAGCTTGTAATCGTTAAGTCCACCTTGCCGCGACTTTTCATAAAATGTTCGTGTACCGGATTCTCTCCGCTCCCGCAAAAGCTTCCCCCTCAAAACGAACACGATACGCATCAGGCATGGAAAGCCCCTGCCAAAATGAATAGCCGTACTGCTCATCCCAACTGCCAAGCATTAACGTCAACACATCGCCGTGCGTTCCGACCGCGATTCGTTTGCCCGCATGCTCCCGCAGCAATTGCCGGATGACGGGCAAAGCCCGCGCACGTGCCTGCCGGCTGCTCTCTCCGCCCGGCGGACAGTAATCCAAATCTTCGTAACAACGACGTTTCGCTTCGGCGAATCCTTCCGGACCGAGATCCTGCTTCCCCGATACCAGCCGTTCGCGCAGTGCGTCATGAAGCTCAATCGTTTTCCCGGCATATTCGGCCAACGGAGCAATCGTATCCACGGCCCGCCGATAAGGACTGGAGACGAAAACTTCGATATTTTCCTGTTCCAATCGACGACATACGGCCGATGCTTCTGCTTTCCCGCTATCGGATAACCGGCGTTCCAGCTCTCGCCCATGTTCGTACGCCGAATGGGCATGACGCACAAAGTACAATACGGTCTCTTTTTCGACTTCGTTCAGGCTGCCGTCATTGATGTCCGACAATATCGCTCGCCTCCCAGAATGCATAATACTCGCCCAGCAGTCCTCCCAACGTCTCCAGCTGCGGATAATCAGGCAAAATAGCCGGATCGACCGCATTTTGAATGCGCGGCAACGTCAGATATAGTTTATTCAAACGATGTCGATACGCTTCGGCCGGTCTTTCTTGTTCGCTCCGAACGACACGCAGCTCCTGCGGACGATACAAAAACCGATGAGTTTCCTCCACAGTCTCCGGATGTCGACGCAGCAGGGCAAGCAGCTCCTCGTCGGCCAGATTGCCCATTTGCGTTCCGCTTAAACCTCCGGCATCAATAAGGCGCTGCGTCAGCGCTCGAAGAACGGCAACAGGGCCGATATTGTCGGCCGAAGCATGATAATGCGCTTCATGCACGATCAGCTTGAGCATCTGTGCCGCCGTGTCCGTATCCGCTTCGAGATGCGGACCCGACAGCCTGAAGCCGCGCAGCAGCTCGGACGCCGGCCTCGACAAGATTCCGAAGGCCGCCGCGCTGCGCACCCACGAATCCAAATGATCGGCATGAAGCACGCCTTCGCGGCTTCGCAGCGGACTGGGTATCGTTCCTTCGATCAGATCAAGCACCGTCTGCCGATTCAGTCCGTCGAGCGCGCGATGAATCTCTTCCGAAGCCAGTACCTTTTCGGAATGCCGATGATGATCGAAGCCTTCTAACCCTTCCAATGCGTGGCTGAACGGTCCGTGCCCTACATCATGCAGCAGCGCGGCCGCACGCAGTTCCGGCCAGCCGGGAGCAAAATGAGCCACGCATGCAAACACGCCCAGCGTATGCTGCAATCTTGTCGACGTATGCTGAGTATGCAGCGAGGCGGGGCCTGCATGGCGCACGTAATGCAATCGGCGCACCGCACTCGTCCGCAGCAGCTCAACCTCGATCAGGCTCGGCATGATGACCGTTCCCCATAAAGGATCGCGTAAAGCGCCCGGGCCCGCCATTTGACCATAAGTTCCGTACGAACTTTTTTCATGCTTATCCGTCATTGTCGTTCTGCGCATCTAGTCGTTCTCCTTCCGCGACCTCGGTTCAGCCTACATTTCACGCTCATTCGCTAAGTATAACGTTTCCGGATCAAGCGGTAAAATTCGGCATTTGTCCGCTTCTCGACTTCTTCTTGATCCATGACATACAATCGGTATACGGGTTTTGTGCAAAAATGATGAGTCATGTCACGCTGAAGGAGCCTTGCGCCTATGAAAAAATGGGTTACTCTTGCCGTTTATGCCGCAGCTTTGCTTTTGATTCTGATCTATCGTCACGAGCTTCAGGCTCTGATGGAAAACGTCTCTTTGCCGGTCTCCACCGGATTCGCACTTGCTTTTCTGTTCGCCTTTTTCCCGGTGCTCCCGTATAAGCTCGTGATCGGTTCGCTGGGATTTCTATATGGACCTGCGCTCGGCGCGCTCACTGCATGGCTTGCCGTCACTATGGCCTCTTTGCTGCAATATGCGTTGGTTCGTCGATTTTTCCGGGAGCAAGGCCGCGCCGCGTTATCGAAGTTTTCCGGTCTGGAACGGGCCGGACAGCTGATGGAACGTCGGCCGTTCTTGGTCATTTTGGCGGCCCGGCTCGTCCCTTTATTACCGCAAGCCCTGGTTAATCTGTATCCGGCCTTTTTGAATATTCGACCGATCGTTTACATCACCGCTTCGGCTCTCGGCAAAATTCCCGCCATGCTCGTTTTTGCTTTCGTGGGACAAAACTTATTTACGGATTTGCCGAAAACGCTGACGGTATTGGGTCTGTACGGAGGGTTCCTGCTGATCGTTTATGCGGCGTACCGCTTCGGTCTTCGTCGGTAAAGGCGGCGGGCAAGCCCGTTTGCCGGATTCGCTTGCGGGGTAAAAGGAGAATACGCAGACGATGCATCAAGCATCGTCGAATGAAAGGGTGGTAACGATGGAAAAACAAATTCAAGCACTCAATGAATGGTTAGCGGACAAAACCGGACAAACGTTAAAAATCGAAAAACAAGAAAGCGGGGACACCGACATCGTTCATTTCGAGCTCCGAGAGATCGGCGAACGAGAACAAGACAATCCGGTCGACGACTATCTGGAGCGAGCATTCCTGCTTCACGGATCGGGCAGCATCGTGAACGGCGACGGCGAATCCGTTCCGCTTCCCGGCGATACGTACGAGATTGTGTTGAACGAGCTCGAGATCCGGAAGCAGGACGAAAATCAGCTTTCCTTAAAAAATGACCGTGCAGAGTATACGCTGAGCATCAATTTGCCGCATTAACGGGCATGACGCTCGCGACCGCTCCTATCCATACGCCATTCAAAAAGCCCGCCGCTACTCTCGATGAGTAGGGCGGGCTCTATGATAATCGCTTAAAAGCGGATTTTATTCAGAATAGGTCTTACTTAGCTTCCGAACTTTGGTACAGCTCGATCAGTTCTTCGATTGCCGCTTTGCTGACCATTTTACCTTTGAAGTATACGAGGTCTTCAGCTTCGCCGGTGAAGATGCAAGTCGGAGCGTATTTTCTCAAGATGATGCGCTCTCCGTCAACGAAAATTTCCAGTCCGTCTTTGATGTCGATACCCATTGTTCTACGAAGTTCAATCGGGATTACAACCCGTCCGAGTTCATCTACGCGTCTTACGATACCTGTTGCTTTCATTGCTATAATTCCCCATTTCGATTAAAATGTTAGTTGTCGACAAAAGATCGTCGTTATTCGATTTTATTCGACATTTTGTGCCTGCCTCTACTGTACTCTCCTTTATATATCTTGTCAATATGGAAATTTATACTACGGTAAAATTTTTTTTCGAATATATGAAAAATAAAGCGAAACGCCTAATAAGGGCATTTCGCTTTATTTTTGAAGTCTTCATGTCAGTTTTACCGCTTATTCGGACATCCATTTTATATAAGTATTTGGAAAAGGTTTTCGAAAGTCATTGCTGTCGAAATTATTCGACTTCTTCCTGACTATACAAAAAAAGCTTCTCGTAGGAGTCGGATAGAGACTCCTACGAGAAGCTTTACAAGTAAGGGCTAAAATAACGAGTACCATGACCGATAAGAATGTTGGGTTACTCCCCTCAAAGGATTCAATTCGGTCAAGCCATTAGGCCCCGGTCTGTTGGATCAAGCTTGGACGGATCAGATGCAGCGTCGTTCCCGAACGACCGGCTTCAATAAAGCCCAAACGCTGGTAATACTCGTAAACGTCCGGTGCTTGTTCCGTAACGTCTACGACCAGTTCGCCGCGCTCCGCTACATGTTCAAGCAGCAGGTCGGAGATTCCCTGGCCTTGATAGTGAGGATGAACGACAAGCAGTTCCACTTTCGGCCCGTTCATTGCGATGAAACCGGTCAACTCTCCGCCGAAACGACTGCGTACTCCATGCAGCTCCATCTTGTCGACAATGTTTTCCTGGAACAAATGGACATAGCCTTCAATATCGCCTGGATCGAGATCGTACAACGTCCGATGCACCGAGATTAACCACATTTCCGTCAACCGGTCCTTGTGTTCTTCCGTACACGTAATGATTTGCATGCGTACATCCTCCTTTGTCCGATTAGTCTTGTCTTTTCCAGTGACGCAATTTCTGTGCCAGTGGCGGCTTTCAACCGAGTGCCTTGTCTGCAAGCCTGTCGAGTAAACAAATTCTTCCGCGAACGCTTCGGGGATCGGCCCGAAAATGTTCAAGCAAAATGATATTTGAATAAATATAACACAAAAGCCGTTCGGCGTCTTGTGACGGTTTTGACATAAATTGCACGGCAACCATTCAAAATTTCAAATTATTCTTCTACGGCCACGGCAAGAGCGGCATCGGTGAACGCACCTTGGATCAGTTTGAGCTTGCTGTCAGAGCTCGCAAAAATTTAGCCGGATCGCTTGAATTGACTCTGGTAGAGCTCGTAATAAAGTCCTTTGGCTGCAATCAATTCTTCATGCGTGCCTTGCTCTTCGGCTTTTCCTCCGCTCATAAAAAGAATCCGATCGGCATCGCGAATGGTGCTGAGACGGTGAGCGATCACAAAGCTGGTTCGCCCCTTCATCAGACTCCGCATCGCTTCCTGAATATGCATCTCCGTCCGCGTGTCGATGCTGCTGGTCGCTTCGTCGAGAATAAGAATAGCCGGGTCTGCGAGCACGGCACGGGCAATGGTCAGCAATTGACGCTGCCCGTGACTTAGATTGGAGCCTCCCATAGCGAGCGGCGTGTCATAACCCTTGGGCAACGCACGAATGAAAGCGTCCGCGTTGGCCAACTCTGCTGCGCGCTCGATCTCTTCGTTCGATGCATTCAGACGTCCATAGCGGATATTGTCACGAATGCTTCCCGCGAAGACGTAGGCGTCCTGAAGGACCATCCCTACATTGCGCCGCAGATCATTTTTGTCCAGCTCGCGAATATCCTGTCCGTCAATAGCGATCCGGCCCGAAGAAATCTCATAAAATCGAGTCAGCAGATTGACGATGGTCGTCTTTCCTGCACCGGTCGGCCCGACCAACGCAATCTTTTGTCCTGGCCGTGCCTCGAAAGTTACCTGCTGCAAAATCGGCTGTTCCGGCTTGTAAGCGAACGACACCTGGTCAAAAGTGACTTCGCCGCGTATCGAGCGTCCCTTGAATGAGCGGCCGCCCGCTTCATATTCCGTGTCCAAATCCAGAATCTCGAACACCCGCTCCGCACCCGCCACGCCCGATTGAATAAGATTATATTGATTCGCCAGATCACTGATCGGACGACCGAACTGACGCGAATAATTCAGGAAGCTGACAATGATCCCGACCGTCGTCCAATCCTTCCATACCATCCATCCGCCGACTGCCGCAATTAGGGCAAAGTTAACGTTATTCAGCATATTCATGACCGGACCAACCAGACCCGAGACGATTTGCGCTTTGACCGCTGCCTGGTTCAGTTTGCTGTTGATGGCTCCGAATTCCGTCTGCATCGCTCGTTCGCGACGGAAAATCTGCACCGTACGCTGACCGCCGACCGATTCTTCGATCAGCCCGTTCAGCGCGCCGAGATGCTCCTGCTGCGCTTTGAAGTTCCGCCGAGTCGCGCCGCCGATCATTCGGGTTGCCAGCATCACGAGCGGAATGGTCACCAGACTGAGCAGAGTCAACCACGCATTCAGACTTAGCATCAAGATCAAAGAACCGACGACCACGATCAAGCTTGTGAGCATCTGGGTGACGGTCTGGTTCAAGCCGTTCGATACGTTTTCGATATCGTTCGTATTGCGGCTCATAAGTTCGCCGTGCGTACGCGTATCGAAAAACGAGACCGGAAGCTGCTGATACTTGCGAAACAGATCCCCTCGCAGCGATTGCAGCATCCGTTGGGCAACGCCGGTCATGACGTACGCTTGAAGCCACGAAGAGATTGCTCCGCCCGCATACAGACCCAGGAGCAATAGACATAACCCGAGCAGCCCTTCGGAACGTCCCGGCGTAATGAATCGGTCGATCGCCACGCCGAGCAAATAAGGGCTGATCATCGTCACTAACGCCGCGACCGCAGTCAGGATATAGACCAGGATCAGACCTGAACGCTGCTGATTCAAGTAAGCCCATAGCCGGCGGATCGTCGCTCCGGTATTGCGTGCGCGTTCCTTGGGACCGGGAACGCCGCGCCCCGGGCCTCCCGGCCCGCGCATGGATAATCCGCCGGGAAGCTTATTCGGATCGCGGCGTTCTCGTTGTTCTTCCCTAGGCATAGGCTTCGCCCCCTTCACTGACCTGGGAACGATAAATCTCCCGGTAGATATCGCTATCGTGCATTAATTCCTCATGCGTGCCGAGCGCCGCCACGGCGCCGCGATCCATCACGAGAATCAGGTCCGCGCCGCGAACCGCCGAGATCCGCTGCGCGATAATCAGCTTGGTCGTTCCGCTCATTTCCTGCTCCAACGCGCTGCGAATTTTCGACTCCGTCGTCAAATCGACCGCGCTTGTGCTGTCATCCAGGATCAGCACCGCGGGCCGCATCAACAGCGCGCGGGCAATCGCAATCCGCTGTTTCTGTCCGCCGGACAGATTGATGCCTTTTTGCCCCAGCTTCGTGGCGTAACCATCCGGCATCCGTTCGATAAACTCGTGAGCTTGCGCAGAACGGGCTGCACGCTCCACTTCCGCGTCCGTCGCTTCCGGTCGGCCGAAACGAATGTTGTCCGCAATACTTCCGCTGAACAAATTCGCTTCCTGAAGCACGACCCCTATCTTTTCCCGAAGCGAAGACAGTTCAAGCTCCGATACGGGCGTCCCGTCAACGCGGACTTCACCCGAGCGAGGATCATATAGACGAGGAATCAAGCTGATCAAAGACGTTTTGCCCGATCCCGTCGCTCCCAAAATGCCCAGCGTCTGCCCCGGCAGTACGGTAAAAGAAATATCGCGCAAAGCCAACTCGCCTTTTTCTTTTCCGTAGCCGAAAGAAACATGATCAAAGTCAACCTGTCCGCCCGTCTGTTCGGCTTGACGTGCATCGATCGGATTTTCGATATCGGAATGCTCGTCGAATACTTCATTCACGCGGTCAGCCGAAGCTTTGGCCCGCGAAATAAAGGTCAGAATCATGCCGATCGACAGCATGGAGGACAACATCTGCGTCACATAGTTGATATAGGCCACCAACTCGCCGACAGCCAAATCCCCCGAACGATTCAAAGCCCCTCCGTACCAGAGCACCGCGATAATGCTGATATTCAGAATCAACGTCATGATCGGCATATTCAGAGCCATGATGCGCATGCCGCGCGTCATCACGGACGTATAATCGCGATTGACCTCACCGAAACGTTCTTCCTCATAGTCAGAACGGACAAACGCCTTCACCACGCGAATCCCGTTCAAATTTTCCTGCAATCGGCCATTGACGCCGTCCAGTCGTTTCTGTACGTTCGCGAACATCGGCAGCGAAAAGCGGACGAGGAAAAAAAGAAACAGAAACAATAACGGAACCGATACGGCGAGGATCAACGTCAGCTTGGCATTGATCGTCACTGCCATAATCAAGCTGCCCATGATCAGCATCGGCGAACGGACAAACATGCGCAGCAGCATCTGCACAAAGGTCTGAAGCTGCGTAACGTCATTCGTAATCCGGGTAATCAACGTCCCCGTGGGCAGATTATCCAGATTGCGAAAAGACAAAGACTGGACTTTGCCGAATAAAGACCCGCGCAGATCACGGCCGAAATTTTGCGAAGCAATACTCGAATAAATCGTACAACCGACGCCTCCGATTACCCCCAGTAGGGCAACGCCCAGCATCAACATCCCGGTTCGCCGAATTTCCCCCGCATCTCCTGCCGCAATCCCGTCATCGACGATCCGTTGAAGCAGCTTCGGCTGCATCAAGTCCATACAGACCTCCAGCACCATAAAAAGCGGCGCCAGCAATGCAGGAAGCCAATACGGCTTTAAGTATTTCCCCAAACGCCACATTCAGTTCCCGGCCTCCTCATTGTCGGAAGCTTTCGATTCCTCCAGTCCCGACTCCGAATCCCGCTGTTCGCCATGCCGACGCCCTCGACCGGATCCCTGATATCCTCGGCGTCCCCCATGACCGCGTTCGCACCCTTCCGGCTTCTCATGCAGCTCAAACACCTGAACGAACTCCCGAATAATACCGTCCACCGCTTTCAATTCGCCTGCGATTACAGGACGAATGCTTTCAAACGCATTCTCTTCAAGCTGCGACGCCAGCGTCTCCCTTTTCAGCTCCAGCCGCTCCAAAAAATGCAGTGCCCTCCCTCTACGAAACGTCTGCGCGCCTTCCGTCCTTCCTTCCGCCTTCCCTTTCCTTCCCGGACTCCGTTCTTTCTCTTCGTCCATATCATTGCCTCGCTTTCGTATTTATCTAATTGTATGCTTATGTATACAAATGTATTCATTTTTTAGCTTATTGTCAATATTGACATAATAATAAAGATAAAGCTAAGGCCATCTAGGTGGGCGCATGAAGCGAGAAGACTGCGAGATAAATTGCAAGCGTAGGCTCCCGAAGTGCATTTCTTCGAAATGCTTCACAATTCGCTGTCTCACTTGGAAAAGTCGATTGAAAGTTTGAGTTGAAGTTTTCCAAGTTCAAAGGCGTCTTTCACTGAATTTCTCTCTCCGTCTTCTCGCTTCCAGTCATGGTGGAGTTTGTTAGCAGACTTTTTTATTTATTTTTGATCGATAATCACTTTGCGTTAATTTTATAGAGTAGAAGTGACTTTTGACGAGCGGATAATGTTTCGCGCCGCACTAAAATTGAGAGAAACAACAGATGAACGGACTTGTCTCCATTGAAGATCTGGTTCTGAAATACTATAGTTGCACAAAACGGTTAGTACATTGATTTTTCGCTTATCGATAAAAAAGGCGTCCGATTTAATTCGAAAATAGATGGTAGATCTGCAAATATGACGAAATCGGCCCCTGTCCACCGCTGGCAGAAGAATATGAAGCAGATGGCAAACGGTCTGAACCGGCAGGCGAAAAAGACTGAGAACGCCTTCTTGGTCTGGCAACTGTGGAAAAAGAAATCTTTCATGCAAAAGAACCCTAGCCTCCGTACGGAGGCCAGGGTTCTCGACAATCTGGATGGCACGAAGGCCATCCAGATTTTACTTTACAATTCTATTTGCAGAAGCCTAGCGGACGGGAAAATTCAGAGAGGAACGCCTTTGAGCTCGGAAAACTTCCTTATTTAAATCCAATCAACTTTTCCGAGTGAGACAGCGTCCCGAACGAATTTTCCCCGCAGCGCCTCGCTTCTCCACTACATAGAATCCGCGCCTTTTTACGAGGCGTTCTCCCGATGCCGGTGGCAATCCCCGTGCTTGCAAGACGAGAACGTTCCGATAAAATCAAGCCGATGATCCGACACGTTAAAACCGTATTCGCGCTTCACGCGCTGCTCCAACTCGCTCAGCCAATCGTCCTGAATCTCTTCCACTTCGCCGCAGATCGAGCAGATCATATGGTGATGCATATGCTCATGATCCTCGCTGCGCAGATCGAAACGGGCTACGCCGTCGCCGAAATTCATTTTTTCCACCAAATGAAGTTCGGTCAACAGCTCCAGCGTCCGATAAACCGTTGCCAGGCCGATCTCCGGAAAACGTGTCTTCACCCGCATATATACATCCTCGGCGCTCATATGATCCCGTTCATGTTCCAAAAGAACACGCATCGTCGCTTCGCGCTGAATCGTTGATTTATACCCTTTTGATATCATCTGCTGTTTCATTGATTTCAATTGTTCTTCCACACTAACCACTAGATTTCAACCTCCTTTGAGCTTCTATGCTGTCTGTTCACCGCTCAGTCGGCTTTCAGCTTTAACGTTTAATTAGAATGATTATAATTTAATAATAACGCAAATTACTGCAATGCGCAAAGATTTTTATCACATTGCCGGCGGCGCTCTTTCATATTCCTTCTTATTTATATGGAGAAACGCGCAAAATAAGCGAAACGCAGGCGATAGAGATTTCTCCGATGGCCCGCGAATCGCTTTTCATTATCGTTATCTTCTCGCAGCAAACGTAATTCATTTCTTGTATCCGTCCGTCGCGAACATTTATCTATGAAGCAATCAGCTTTTCGCCTCCAATGAAGCCGGCGTGCCGACCGATCCTCCTGCTTTGTTGGACGTGCTGGATTTGCCGAGACTGCCTTTTCGCTCCAAGTGCTTCCGGAACGCGTACATGACCGCCAAATGCAGCTTTGCCTGCGTGTATTTGTACAGGAACCAAGGCATTGAAGGCATATAATCGTGAATGGCCACGACGCAGTCGCTCGACCCCGGAATCATAAGAAATTCAAGCCTGCCGTGATGGGCATCTTTCGCGTTGGCGAACATGCCTCCGGTAATCCGGTATACGGCACGCTCGTTATCGCTTCGGGACGCGTCGTAACTCAATTCAAGAATCGGCTTGCTGAAGAAACGAATATAGATTCGGCTGACTCCGTCCTCGCCGGTCTCCGTACGGATAAACGGTCGCATGATCGATTTGCCCAGCCATTGGATATAATATTCGCCCGCCCAACGCGCATCCTTGCCTTCAGGAAGCGTGACGCGCTGCACGGAACGAACGTCGGATTTTTCCACCTTTTTTTCGTTCTCCGTCGGCTTTGACTCTTCGTTGCGCGAAGACTCCCGCTGCTTGCGCTCGGCGTCTTGCTTCTTCTTTTCCTCTTCTTCCAACGAATCTCTCGCCGCCTGCTTGAACGTGACTTTGCCGTCGCTGATCCCTTCGACTTTCAGGTCGGGGTGGGCAACCATCGGATGAATCAGGCTCTCGATCAGCGGATAAGCCATTTCTTTCGGCGATCCGGTAATCAGCGAAACCCACAGTCTCGACAAATTGACCGTCAGCAGCGGAAGGTCGATAAAGCGCCGCTTCACTTCGAGCACTTCCGCCATCTGCTGCATCATTTCTTTGTAGCTCATGATATCCGGTCCGCCCACATCGACCGCGCGCCCTTTGACGTCCTCGTTACCGAGACTGTTTTTCAGCGAATTCAGCACGTCGTCCAGCGCAATGGCATGCGTCTTGGTGCGCGTCCAGGTCGGCAGCGTCATGATCGGCAGCCTTTGCACCAGCTTGTAAAGGATCGGGAACGACGAACCTTGCGGGCCTACGATCAGTCCTGCGCGAATCGTCGTGACCGGAACGTCGGACGATTCGAGAATGCGCTGCACTTCCAATCGGCTTCGCAAATGGCGCGACAATTCTTCTTCCGGCACGTCGTCCGGCACGATCCCGCTCAAATATACGATTTGCTTGATGCCATTCTTCCGGGCCGCGCGCGCGAAATGATCGGCGAGAATCGCGTCCATGTCTTCGAAGTCGCCTTGGGTCAGCTTGGCGGTCGGCATCATGGAATGGATCAGGTAAAAAGCATAATCCGCTCCTTGAAGCGACTCCAGCGCATCGTCCATCGAATAAAAATCGCAGCTTCTCCATTCCACGTGCTCTTCGTCTTCATGCGAGTCTCCGTGGCGCGACAGCGCGATTACGTCATAATCTTCTATAAGTTTCTGCATCAGGTTATGGCCGATATAGCCGCTTGCTCCGGTCAGGATAACCTTGGGGCGTTGTTGATCGTTCGTCTCCTTGTCCATATGCGCACCTTCTTCGTATGAGATTTTCTCCGATGTCTATAAGCAAGGTTCAGTAGCCAACATCCTTCATCTACCGCTGATGTTCATTACCCTTTTTCGCGAAAAAGAACCCGTTATGCCGACTTGCGCGTTCGTGCGCAAATCCGGGCATACAGGTTCTTTTCATCGTCAGAGCTTCTCGGTCTTCCTCTTAATCTTTCAGTCCGCGATAACGCCCTGTCGTAATCTCGCGCACATAAGGCTCCAAATCGGGCATGTCCGCTTCCTGCGCTTGGCGCACGGCCAGTTCGATATCGTAAGGCACGCGCGCAAACGTCAGGTCCAGCCGGGTCCTGCGCGTCTCGCCGGGATCACCCTCAAGAATCGCGTAAGAGGCCTGCGTCATATCGAGCGGATTGCCCACGCTGCCGGCATTGAACAGCATTCGCCCCTCCATATGCTGCATGTAGGCGTTATGAATATCCCCGTATCCCGCCACATCGGCCTTCACGGGTTCTGCGTTCAAATCCGAATATTCGAACAGGCTGATTTTGCGCTCATAATCGTCCCAAGGTTGTACCCGCTCATAGACGCTGCGCGGAGAAGCATGGAACAACCTCACATATCGGCCGCTTAACCTGAACTCGATCGAAAAAGGCAGCGACCGCAAATAATCCATTCTTTGCTCGCCGAGCAGCTTCTGGTGCCACAGCAGCGTCGGAAACTCCGTCGGCTGCGGCAAAAACTCGTCCCAATTGCCTCGAACCACATGCCGGCAGTGACGACTTATCAGATCAACCGCAAGGTCCGAGCTCGGTCCTTTTCCCACCAGATCGCCCAAGCAATAAATTTCCGTGATTCCTCGACTGCCGATATCGTCGAGTACCGCTTCCAATGCCGGAAGATTGCCGTGAATGTCGGATATAATAGCAAATTTACTCATCGATAATCCTCCGTTTTCTACATGCGTGAATCTTGTTTGAACCTAAAAATCCGAACCGCTCGCTCCAGAAAATGCAGCCTTTTGCGGCGCGCCATCGCTTCCGTCGCTTGCGGTTCCGGCAGTACCCGGGTAAAAGGCATAAACGGAACCAGCTCTTCCCTGCTTTCGCGAATCGCCGCATTCAGCTCCGCTCCGTCGCCGGGGCGCGTTGCCCGAACGATTAATCGCGGCGTCTCGAATTGTTCGGGAAAATCCAGCAGGATCGGATCGAAACTTTCTGTCATGTTCGCTTTCTCCCTTAATCTCTCCGTCAGGCGATAATCAAAGTCACAAACCGTCGGTTCCGTTCCATTCCCGGTCGAATCTCTCCAGAAACTCTTCCATGAAAGCATGCCGCCGTTCGGCGATTGCAAGACCGGAATCGGTATTCAGCAGGTCTTTGAGCTTCAACAATTTTTCATGAAAATGGTTGATCGCCGTATCTTTTCCGTTCCGATATTCTTCGGGCGTCATCTCTTGACGAACCGGGATATTCGGATCGTACATCGGACGGCCTTTTTTCCCGGAGTAGACGAAGGTGCGCGCGATCCCGATCGCTCCGATCGCATCCAGTCTGTCCGCATCCTGAACGACTTTACCTTCGAGCGTCGTCATGGGCTTGCCTGCTCCGCCTTTGAAAGACAATGTCGAAATAATTTCCACGACATGCGCGGCCTCTTCTGCCGTTGCGTCGTTTTCCAGCATCCAGCTCTCCGTCCGCTTCATGCCCGCTTCGGGGTCGTCGACCAGCTTCTCGTCTACCAGATCGTGCAGCAGCGCGGCCAGTTCGCAGATGAACAAATCCGCTTTTTCGGCTGCCGCGATTCTTTTGGCAAGCTCGGTCACGCGATGGATATGCCACCAGTCGTGTCCGCTGCCTTCGTGCTCCAGTTCGCTTTTGGCGAGGGCGGCCGCGGCTTGAAGAATATCAGCCTGTCTCGCTTGGGTAGAACGGTTGTCGTGCATCATTTCATGCTCCTTTATTGCGTGATCTTATTATTGTAGCTCAAAAGTGCTGCCGAGGGGAGAAAGTGCGGGCGCTTCGTGAAAATTGCCAGCCTATGCTTCCACTGAAGATCAAGACGAATTATTTGGATTTCGGGATCAGATCTTCTTGATTGGGCAAAACCGTCACGTTCAATTTTCCGTTCGTCTCGTCCACCAGCAATTTGTCCCCGTCCTGCGCTTCTCCGGCGATGAGAGCGCGGGCGACGCGGGTTTCCAGGGTACGTTGGATAAAGCGTTTGAGCGGTCTTGCGCCGTAGACGGGATCGAAGCCTTCTTGGGCGATCAAGCCGGCGGCCCGGTCGGTTAGTTCCAGTTCGATTCGGCGTTCGGCCAAGCGGCTGCGAAGTTCTCCTGCGAGCTTGATGACGATTCGCTGAATTTCGGATAGGCCGAGCGGTCGGAACAGCACGATGTCGTCGACGCGGTTCAGGAATTCGGGACGAAAATGGTTTCGCAATTCGCGCATGACCTGTTCACGCGCGGCCTCCGAGATTGCCGAGGAGATTCCGTCATTCGCCGACTCGCTTCCCTTAACGGAGAATACCGAAGCCTCTGCGGTCAGATGCGCGGAGCCGATATTGGAAGTCATGATGACGATGGTGTTTTTGAAATTCACGACTCGTCCGCGCGAATCGGTCAAGCGCCCGTCGTCAAGCAATTGCAGCAAAATATTGAACACGTCCGGATGCGCTTTTTCCACTTCGTCGAGCAGAATGACCGAATACGGCTGCCGTCTGACGGCTTCGGTCAATTGCCCGCCTTCTTCATAGCCGATATAACCGGGAGGGGCGCCGATCAGGCGCGAGACGCTGTGCTTTTCCATGTACTCGGACATATCGATGCGGATCATGTTTTCTTCGCGGTCGAACAGGGCTGCCGAAAGGGTCTTGGCCAGCTCCGTCTTCCCGACGCCGGTGGGGCCGAGGAACAGAAACGAACCGATCGGGCGATGAGGATCCTTGATTCCGGCACGCGCGCGCAGCACGGCATCCGTCACCAGACTCACCGCTTCATCTTGACCGACTACGCGTTCGCGCAGAATGTCTTCGAGACGCAGCAATTTCTCCCGTTCGCCTTCGACCAGACGGCTGACCGGAATGCCTGTCCATTTTGACACGATATCCGAAATTTCTTCCTCCGTCACCGCTTCGCGCAGCATTCGATCTTCGCCGCTGCCGTGCGCTTCTTCTTCGGCCTGCTTCAATTCGCGTTCAAGCCCCGGGATAATGCCGTAGCTGAGTTCCGCCGACTTGTTCAGATCGTATTCCTCCTGCGCGTCCTCCAGATCCTTTCGCGCTTTCTCCAGGCTCCGCTGAAGCTCGCGAACGCGTTCGATCGACGCTTTTTCCCGATCCCAACGATCTTTCATCACCAGATGCTTTTCTTTAAGATCCGCAAGCTCGCGCTGCAAATGTTCCAGGCGTCGCAGGCTGGCAGGATCGGTTTCTTTGCGCAGCGCCGCTTCTTCGATTTCCATCTGCATCATGCGGCGCGTGACTTCGTCCATCTCGCCCGGCATGGAATCGATCTCGGTCCGGATCATGGCGCACGCTTCATCCACCAGATCGATTGCTTTGTCCGGCAGAAAACGGTCCGAGATATATCGATCCGACAGCACGCCGGCCGCGACCAGCGCGTTATCGTGAATTTTGACGCCGTGATGGACTTCGAACCGTTCCCGCAGGCCGCGCAATATCGAAATGGTATCTTCAACCCCAGGCTCGCCGACCAGCACCTGCTGGAACCTGCGTTCAAGCGCGGGGTCTTTCTCGATATTCTCCCGGTACTCGTCCAATGTCGTCGCTCCGATGCAGTGAAGTTCGCCGCGCGCAAGCATCGGCTTCAGCATATTGCCCGCATCCATCGCGCCTTCGGACTTGCCCGCGCCGACGATCGTATGCACTTCGTCGATGAACAAAATGATCCGTCCGTCGGCTTCCTTGATCTCGCGCAGCACCGCTTGCAGCCGCTCTTCGAACTCTCCCCGATACTTCGCGCCCGCGACGAGCGAGCTCATATCGAGCGAAAAGATGGTTTTGTCCTTGAGCCCTTCCGGCACGTCGCGGCGCACGATGCGATGCGCCAGTCCTTCGACGATCGCCGTCTTGCCGACGCCCGGTTCGCCGATCAGTACCGGATTGTTTTTCGTTTTGCGGGAAAGGATGCGAATGACCCGGCGAATCTCGGCATCGCGCCCGATTACGGGATCGATTCGGCCTGCGCGAACCTCCGAGACGAGATCACGGCCGTATTTTTCCAAAGCTTCATAGGTCGCTTCCGGCTCTCGCCCCGTTACCCGCTGGTTGCCTCGAATCTCTTTGAGCGCCTCCAGCAGCTTGCTCTGCGTAATCCCTTCCCCGCGCAGCAGTTCGCGTACGCCGCCGCGTTTGTCCTGATCAAAAGCAAGCAGGACGTGCTCAACCGCCGTAAACTCGTCGCGCATCTTCTCCGCTTCACGCTGCGCTTGCTCCAACACGGCAAGCAGATCGGCCGAGAAGTAAGGCTGAACGCCTCCGCTAACCCGGGCTTTCCGCCGCAGCAGTTCATCCGTTTTGCGACCCATGTTTTCTTGCGAAATATTCGCACGGCTCAGCAGCCGGGGCAGCAGGCCGTCTTTTTGCCTCAGCAGGGCTTTGAGCAGATGCGGGGTGTCGATCTCCTGATGACCGCTTGCCGCCGCAAGCGATTGCGCATCGGTGATCGCTTCTTCCAGCTTTTGCGTCAACCGATTAAAGTCCATTTTTTTCTCCTCCAGACAATCATAACGGCATTTTTCGTGCACGCTCCGTCACGCGTCATATTTTTCAACGAGTCCGATCTCAAGATTTTCGTTTGGTCAGCTGCGGATTAAATTTCGAGAGGGCTTCCAAACGGCGGTACAACTCTTCTTCTTCTTTCGACGGATCGGGAATCGCGATCTCGATCTCGGCAAAAAAGTCGCCGTACGTGCCGTCCGCTTTTTTCAGGCCGCGGCGCGGAATGCGCAGCCGCCGCCGAGCGGCGATTCCCCGCGGAATATTCATATTTACCGCGGCGCCGTCCGGCAGCACGATTCTCGCTTGTCCTCCGAGCGCGGCCTGCCAAGGAGCGATACGAAGCGCCGCGATCAGGTTTTCTTCCTCCAACGAGTAAACAGCGTGCTCCGCGATCTTCAGCACGATCAACAGTTCTTCGCCGATCGCCAGGCCGTTGCTGCCGTTTCCGGTCATGCGGATGGTATTTCCGTTTCTGGAACGCTCCGGCAGCCGCAATCCGATCTGTTTGCCGCCCAGCTCGATACGAACTTTTTCGCCCGCGTAAGCTTGTTCGAGCGTAACTTCGAGCGTCGATTGCGTCGGGCGGCGCGGACCCGCATCCGCCGCTGCCGAGCCGAAGCCGCCCGGAATTCCGCCCATGCCGCCCATGCGCTCGTTGAAAAACATATCGAAAATATCTTCATGCTGAAGATCGTTGATCCAGTCGAAATTGCTCCCGCCGCCGAAGCCCGGTTCCTGCGAACCGGATGAACGCCCGCGCGCGGCTCCCCCGAATCCGGAAGCCGATCGGCGTCGCGAAGCATCGTAGTCGCGGCGCTTTTCCTCGCTGCCCAAAATCTCGTAAGCAGCCGCGATTTCTTTGAAGCGGGCTTCGGCTCCCTCCGCCTTGTTTACGTCGGGATGCCACTGTTTCGCCAATTTTTGATACGCTTTCTTGATTTCCGACTGGGAGGCGTTCGCGTCGACTCCGAGTACGTCGTAATGGTTTTTGTCCGGCATGGCCATCCTCCCCCTTACGGGCCGTGCAAAGCCCGTTTCTTCTATTATCCTTTACCCTGATTTCTTTTTATTTTATATGAAGCCAGACAGGCTTGCACCTTTCTCTCATTACGTATCGGTTCGGTTTTTCGACGCAAAATATCGCAAACCCTTTCAAAAAAACGAAAAATGATGCCAGATGGACATAAAAGCATCCATATGGTCATACATTTTCCGTTTTTTTCTTCATAATGACGTTTCGTTTTCGATCATTGGTTTAATTTAGATGGGGAAGAAAATTCACTTCTTAACTTTTTGATCGCTATAAGGACATCCGTCATCCAGACTTGCACCACGATCGACACGAGGAGGAGTTCTTTTGAAAACTTATACATTACCCAGCATGAAAAAATGCGCTTCGTCGGCTTTGGTCTGCGGCATTCTCTTCAGCGGAACATTCTACGGTAACGCATTCACCCCTTCTACATACGCAGCTGCCGATTCTGTAAACGTTCAAGCTTCGCAGACCCACAGCATCGATTGGAATAAACCCGAGAAAATCGCGATGCTTCAAAAGTTGGCGATGAGTTCCTGGGCAGCCGGCGACTTTTACAGCGACCCGGACAATGCCCGTTATCAAGCCGTGAAAGCCGCTTCGGATCAATGTTACGCCCTGCTGCTCGATTCGACCTCTTCGACCTCCAAACTCAATGCCGCCTCCGCCACCCTCGATTCCGCCCTTACTGCCTACATCGAAGAATACATTCGCGACGCTTCCCTTCTTGAACGGCAAACTTTCCAAATGGTCCGAATGCTGAATGATTCGATCGGAACGACTCCCGGAACGTATCCGCAGTCGGCCGCCGATCGCATGTTCACGATTATCGATCAGGCTCAGGCAGTCGCTTATGACGAGACGGCAACGGTGCAGCAGTTCAGGCAGGAATACCGCAACTATATCGACGGTGCCGCGGCGCTGCGCGACGCCATGCATTTCGATCGCGCGGAAAAGCATGATGCGCTCGGCGTCAAACGTCAGGAAGCCGAGCAGTTGGCGGCCGGTCAAGCAAACGACGCGTACGTTCAAAAGCTGTTGAACGATTTCTGCGCCCAAGCGAACGGGCTCGAATCCTTGTTGAACGGCACGTCCGGCCTGTTGGCCGTGGAAGCTGCCGAACGCAATGTGCAAACGACCTACGACAAGCTTGCGGAAGCTGCGCTATTGTCCGATGAACTGGTCCAGGCACGCAAACTGCTCGATTCGCCGAAAGGCATCCGCGCGGGACAGTATCCGAGTTCGTCCTTCGGCGAGCTGCGCAAAGCGATCAACAAGTCCGCGTTGACGCTGTCCAGAACGTCCACGCAGGCTCAACTGAAAGAAGCGCGTACAACGCTCGCGGAAGCGGTCGTTCGATTCCAATCCACGTTACGTTGAGGGGGAGATGCTTTTCGATAAGGGAAGCGGGGAGCGCTGCGGGAAAAATTCGTTCAAAACGCTGTCTCACGCAGAAAGCTTGCAGCTTTCCGCGTTCAAAGGCGTTTTTCACTGAATTTCTCCCTTCGCTTTCGCTTCTTTTATCAAAGCAGGGCTTTGGTGGGTTAGTTTTATAGACATAAAAAGACACCGTTGCCGGTGTCTTTTTATGTTCGCGAAAATCAATCTTCGCTTTCGATCAGGATTCGTTTGCTGCCCGGGCTGTCTTTTTTCGGGATGTCGAGTTTGAGCACGCCGTCTTTCAGCAGGGCGCGGATCCCTTCTCGGTCGGCGTCTTCCAGATAGAAACGGCGGACGAATTCGCCGTAGCGGCGTTCGCTTAAAATAATTCGGCGCGTATCGTCTTGAAGCTTTCCGTCTCGACGGACGGCACGGATCGTCAGATAAGAAGCAGTATAATCGATATCGATGTCTTCTTTGTCGAAACCGGGAAGCTCCGCTTCAAGATAGTACCTGCCGTCTTGTTCATAAATGTCGGTCCGGAACGATAAGGCGCGTTCCCGGAACTTGTCCGCAAAATCCTCGCTGAACGTGCCTCCGAAAGCTTTTGCCATTTGATCGAAAATTTCTTCCGCGTGTCTGCCGAATGGTCCTTGTTGGAACATTTTCCATTCTCCTCTCGAAATCGGGTGTCGATGAAGCAGGCGTCTGAGTTCTTCGGAACAATTCGCAAAACCGGTCAGGAGCTTTTTGGCTCCGACAACCGATCTTGTACGTATCTATACGACCGCACAAGCATTTTTATTCGTGTTTTCCATAATTATTTTTATTTATTTCGACTTTACGCTCGGCCGTTCGAAATCCGTGCGCAGTTTTTTGGAAAATCCGATCGAGCCCGAATCATAGTCGCGGCTTCGATAAAAAATATGGGCCTTGCTTCGTTCTTCCCTTATCCCGCTGTTCAGGCGCATGTAAGAAGCGTTCCGGTCCCTAGCCCAATCTTCGGCTTCGGCCAACAAACGTCCGCCGATCCCGCTTCCGCGTTCTTGCTCCGCCACCACGAGCGCCATGACGCGGACTTCGCAGGTCGGCTGAAGCAGCGCCTTTTCGCTATGGAAAGCGATCATGCCGATCAATTTCCCGTCCCGCTCCGCGACCCGTATCGCATAATCTTCGCGGCCGCGCAAAGCGGTCAACCGCAGAGACAGCTCTTCCTCCGAAACCGGATAACCCAGCTGGCCGAACAATTCGATCAATCGACCTGCATCCCCTTCGATCTCGTCTCGAATCGCATAATCCGCACGACCGCTCGCCTTTTGGTCCATTACATCAGCCTCCTTTTGAATTTAACAAAACCGCGAACGCTTCATGCTGCTGCATGACATGATTGGCGTATCGGGCCGTTTCGGCGTTCAACCCGTTCTTTTTCAAGATCGCCGCGGCTCCCCGCATATTCCATAGTCGGATCTGCCGTGCCAAAACATTAGGTTCGAAGCTTTCCGCATGGATATCATAGACGCGGATGCAAGACGTCAGGCGATCTTCGGCCCCTTGGTCCCAAACGTTCAACGTCGAAGCCAATAGCGAGCCCAGATCGAACAGCGGATTACCGTGCCTAAGTTCGCCGAAATCGATAATGCGTACGCCGTTCGAGCCGAACACCAGATTCCAAACGCCCAAGTCGCCGTGAATCGGAACGGACGGCATCAAATTTTCGGATTCGATCAGGCAGGCCTCTATATCGCGAGCCATTCGCCGGATCAAAGGTTTATATTCGGCATCCATCCTTGCATGTTCGGACAAGAAAGAAGACCATGTCCGTTCCAGATCGAATCGGTCCGCCTGCGCTTCCAGTCCTTCCCCTCTCAACGCCGCGTGCATCAGGCCGACCTTTGCTCCAAGCTCCGCGTAATCGGGTACCGTCGGCCTATTCGGCAAAGGTTCGATCCAACGCTGCATATTGTAATATCCGTCCGGACTATGCATCCAGCCCGATCCGTCTGCGAGTGTCATGATCTCCGGACAAACGTCCAGTCCTTTTAAGGCTTGAGAAACGCGATGCTCGTTTCGGGCTTGGGCGATGCCGGACAACTTGCGCAGTACGTAAAAACCGTTTTCCGTATCCAATCGCCTGGCGTTTGACGTCATGCCGCCATTGATCCGGTTTTCCTTAAGCAGCCTGCCGATTCCGAATGCTTCCGCGGCACGGATCGCTTCCCGGCTGAAGTTTTTTTCGAACTTCTCCATTTTTTGTCCGCCTTTCCGCATACAGCTTAACCGAAAAAAAAGCGCGCGGCCATGACCGCGCGCTTTCGATATTTCGGCTTTCCTGGTTTATTCGCGTTACAAGAAGGAACCCCTTTGCTGCGCGCTTTCGAATGAAAGCTTAAGCTCCATCGGAACCGAGCAAGCCGTATAACCGTTTTTCGAATAAAAATCTTCGCCGCGTCCGCTGGGCCAAACGACGATAAAGTCGTGCTCCAACTCGCGCGACCATTGCTCGATGACCTGCGTCAGACGAGTTCCGATGCCCAGTCCGCGATGCCGGGGACGGGTATAGACATTCGTCATGTAGATAAACGGCTTGGTCGCTTTTCCCGGTCTCGGCACTTTGCGAATCATTTCCAGATAGGCATGGGCGACAATCTCGCTGCCGTATTCGGCTACCCAGACGACCCAGTTTTCCGAACCGATCGCTTCTTCCAAAAACTCGTGCATCTCGTCGGTATAATCCCGCTTCTGCTCGTCCGTTACTGTCAATTCCGGATGATCCTCCAGCGTATAATCGTATCGCATTTCGGCCAACTGCACGATATCGTCAGACCCGGCCGTACGCATAATCAACTCGCTCATCCTAATCCGCTCCCGTCTGTTATGGGTTGCCCGCCGAAGGCGCAATCGGACCATCAGCCCTTTTTATTCTACTAAAATTCCAGTCATTAGGCAAAAAGGATTCGCATGGAGAAAGGTTTCGGCTTCATTGCGGATCTATTCGTAACGCAGTGCGTCGATCGGATTCAATTTGGCTGCCTTGTTTGCCGGGTAGTAACCGAAAAAGATTCCGATGAACATCGAAAATAATACGGTTCCCACGATGATATACGGAGACAAGACGAATTCTGCACCCATCAGCTTGGAACCGATAAAGCCGAGAATCAAGCCCAACGTAATTCCGATCAAGCCCCCCGTCACGGACAGAAATACCGCCTCCGCCACGAATTGCGTGCGAATATGGGCATCTTTGGCTCCCAAGGCTTTACGCACGCCGATCTCGTGCGTCCGCTCCGTTACGGAAACCAGCATGATATTCATGACGCCGATCCCTCCGACGATCAGAGCGATGCCGGCAACTGCCGCGACCGCGAGCGATAAAGTTTTCATCATCGAATTGGTCGATTCCAGCTCGCTTTTCATATTGTAGGCATACGATTCCCATTCTTTGTTCTTCTCGTACATCTTGCTTAAGTAGACGCTGATCTTATCCGTAAAGACGGTCAGATCCGTACCCGTGCGGGGAACAACCGTTAACGAAGTAAATCCCTTGTACTGCGAATCTTTTTTAGCGGTGCTGACCGGGATATAACTGCTTGTCTCCAGGTCTTTATCGGATGCCATCGCGCCCATTCCGGACGGCTGGGCATACTGATAGACGCCGATGATCGTGAATTGCTTAATCGCTTTATCCGTGTAAATGATCATATTATTGCCGATCGCCGCTTTATTCGATCCGTATAGCGCATCCGCGGTACGATCGGATACCACAATGACGTTACGCGTTCCCTTGATATCCGTATCGCTGACGTAACGCCCTTCCGCCATTTTGACCTTGTTGGCTTTGGCATAACCTGCGTTGACGCCGCTTATCGAGACGTTGCTGTATTTGCGGGCTAGTTTGGCTTTCCCGCGTCCCGCATCTTCGGATAAGGAAAGGGTCTCGATCTCCGGAAAACGACTCAGCATCGCGTCGATTTGCTCATTGGAGATTCGATCGGAGTCTTTGGGTACTTTTGCCGCTGCCGCGCTGAATTCCCCGCTTATTTCTTCCGCCCGCATTTGCATGCCGATCGATACGTTATTGATGCCGAACTCCGCGAATTGATTCGTGACCGACGAAGTCATCGCATTGCCTACGGAAATAACGGCAATGACGGACGAAATCCCGATGATGATCCCCAGCATGGTGAGAAACGAACGCATTTTGTTGGCGCGCAGACTTTCCAGGGAAAGCAAAAGATTTTCAATCATGAAAGGGTGCCTCCCCTATTCGACCCGGCCTTGTCCGAAACAATCCGTCCGTCTTTGACGGTCACCACGCGCGGACACAGCTCTGCCAATTCGGTCGAGTGCGTGATGAACAAAATGGTCTTTTTCTCTTCCCGGTGAATGCGCAAGAAGATCTCCATGACCAGATTGCCCGTTTTGGAATCCAAAGCTCCCGTAGGTTCATCGGCCAAAATAATATCGGGATTGTTCGCCAGCGCACGCGCAATAGCGACCCGCTGCTTTTGACCGCCGGACAACTCATTCGGTTGGTGATCCATCCGTTCGTCCATGCCCATCATGGCGAGCAATTCTTTGGCGCGACGGCTGCGCTCGGCCGGCTTGACGCCTGCATACACCATCGGCAGCTCGACGTTTTTCAAAGCGCTGTTGCGCGGGATCAGATTGAACGATTGAAAAACAAACCCGATCTTCCGATTCCGAATCTGTGCCAATTCATCCCGGTTCATCCGCTGGATCGGAGTGCCGCCTAACTCATACTCTCCGCTGCTCGGTTGATCCAACGCCCCGATAATATTCATCAGCGTGGATTTGCCCGAACCGGATTGTCCGACGATCGCGACAAACTCTCCGGAAGCAATGTGCAAATCAATCCCGTCAAGCACCGTAATTTCGTTAGGCGTGCCCGCGAAATAGCGCTTGACCACATTACGGATCTCAATCATTGTAAGCAGCCTCCCCTTTGAGTTCGGGTGAAGCCGTAAGCAGGTCGCTTGCCTCCTGTGCGGCCGAAATAATCGTCATTCCCGGCGAAAGCCGAGGCGACTGAATCTCGACGCTGATATCGTTTTGAATACCTAATGTAACCGGAAGCTCCTGAAGTTGACCGTTCTGCAGAACATAGATGATATCTCCGCTATCCCCCGTTGTTACGGCGTCCAAAGGTACTGAAAATACGTCGTTCTTCCGATCCAGCACAATGGTCATCCGCGCGTTCATTCCTACGCGAATACGCGGATCTGCTTTGTCGATATCCACGTTAGCCGCAAATTGCACGCTGGTATTGACTGCTGCCGCCGCTGCCGTCGAATCTCCTGCAGTCGCATTCTTCACCGCGGATGCGCCGACGTAAGCCAGCTTGGCTTTGAACTCTTCATCGCCCGTGCCGTCCGTCTGCACGAAGGCCGGCTGACCGACCTGCATAGAGCCGATATCCGCTTCGCCGATCGCCGCGGATACCGTCAATTTCGAAGTATCTTCGACCGTGAACATCAGTCCTGCCGCAAATTGATCCACAGTCGCGTTTTTAAACGTTACGGTTCCGGAAATCGGCGATATAATCACGGTATCCGTAAGCTGTTTCTTTAATTTGTCCAAGCTTACTTGTTGCAATTCGATACTGAGCTGCGCAGCACCTTCCGTTTTGGATTCGGCAATTTGCCGGCTCAACTGCGCACTCTCATAACTGTTTTTGGCGCGTTCCAGGGCTAATGCCGCGGCGGCAAAAGCTTCGCTTTGGTTTTTCAACGCACTTTCATAGCCAAGTTTTGTTTTCTCGAGGGATTCCTGTGCGGCCGCAAGAGCTTCATTCGCGGTGTTGCCCGTATTTTGGTAAGCTTGTTTGGCTTTGTCCAAGGCATCCCGCGCTGTCGTCAACGACTCTTTGGAACTGCTTACGGCGTTATCATACGCTTGTTTAGCTTTGTCCAGACTATCTTGAGCACCGACCAGGGACTCGGATGCCCCTTTAAGCGCCGCGTCGTACGCTTGTTTGCTTTTCTCTAGTGCATCTCCGGCATTGGCCAATGCTTCTTGGGAACTGTTCCAGGTACCGTCAAAAGATTGCTTGGCTTTGTCCCATGTGTCTTTTGCGTTTATTTTGGCATCGGCGGCGCTCTTCAATGCTGAATCATAGCTCAGCTGCGCACGGTCCACAGCCTGCTTGGCCTGTTCCAGCGCTTCGGCGGAACTTTCCGCGGACTGTTTGTAATCCAGGTCGGAACTGGTCACGGCATCTTGAGCCGATTTGATGCTGTCGCGCTGCGCTTGATTGGCTAACGTAAGTGCGGCTTGCTTCTCGCTGACGTTCGCGCTTGCTTGATCGGCTGCACTTTTCAGCGCGGGATCACCGGCAGGCAGATCAGCGGTTTTGCTGGCTTCGTAGGCAGCCGACGCCGCTCTATATTCCCGATCCGCATTTTGCAAAGCAATCGTCGCCTGGTTCACCTGGCTGTTGGTACCGCTTTGCGCTTGGTTCAAAGCATCGACTGCGCTGTTGTATCGATTCAATGCGGATTGCTCGCTAAGCGGCTTTCCTTTTTGCAGTTGGGCGTATTTGTTGGCTGCCGAGGTCAGTTCCGCTTTTGCTATTTTAACCGTCGGCGTACTTTCGATCGGAAGCTGCGATTCTTGATAAGCCCGCTCCGCAATTTCCAGATCTTTTTTTGCGGACTGTACGGTCGGCGTGAAGTTCCCCTGCGCGACCAACTGATCATAGGCGCGCTGGGCTGCCTCTACGTCTTTTTTCGCGGACAATACGGAGTTGCCCGAGTTTCCTTTGCTTTGGGCTGCCAACGCATCGTACTGACGCTGCGCGATATCCAGCTCTTTTTTGGCCGAAACCACTGTCGTGCCCGATTGTCCTTGATCCTGACCCAGCAGTGCATCATATTGGCGCTGAGCGATTTCCAGGTCCTTTTTGGCCGACAGTAATGTGCTGCCTGCCGCTCCTTCCGCTTGACTCCGGGCAACGGCAAGCTGACGCTCGGCGGTCTTCACGTCAGCTCGGGCCGACAGTACCGCGGTACCGGGATTTTTCTCGGCCTGCGCCTTCGCTTCATCGTATTGGCGTTGAGCCGTCTGTACTTCAAGCGCAGCCGAGTCTACGCTGACCTTCGCGGTCGCGATCGCGTTTTTATTGTCCGTACCTGCGCTTTTCAGCGATTCTTTGGAGTTCTGCAAGTTCAATTCAGCCGATTTGATATCCAAAATCAGATCCGCGGTAGCGAGCGCAGCCAGCTTTTGTCCGGCTTTCACCACATCGCCCTCCTTCACCAGCACTTCGGTCAATTTGAGCGAAGAAGGCGCATAGATATTGCGGCTATTTTGACTGCGCACGCTGCCCGAGACGAGCAGCGTGCGGGTAATCTCTCCTTTTTCGAGCGACGTGGTCTGCAGGCTCTCCAAGCCTTGTCCTTCCGCGCTTTTGGCGCTCAGCATCGAAGACCAAATCCACCATGCGGCGATGGCCAAGAACAACAGCGTAATCCATATCCATTTATGCTTGAAAATTTGTCCGATTCTATTCATCTCCAGGTTCGATCCTTTCTTGTTGGGTTGTCGAATACACACCTTGAAAAGTTACCGAAGCAACCTTAAGAACCGCCAATGCCAATTCTTAATAATTCTTAAGTAGAGTTCAGCTTTGACCGACAAACAAGTTAGAATGAACCATACGACAAAAGCATGCAATCAACCAAGAAAAATCAGCTCCGCACATGGAGGAACGCTTATGAATGATCCCAAAACGATTTTGATCGCCGACGACAATAACGAGATTCGAGAAATCGTGCGCGTATTGTTGGAGAGCGAGAACTACGAAGTGATCGAAGCCGTGGACGGCGAAGATGCGGTGAACAAAGTCACGGACCGGATCGACCTGATTATTCTCGACATTATGATGCCCGTCAAATCCGGCTTCAAAGCGTGCATCGATATTCGCGAAAAAACAAGCGCCCCTATCCTTTTCCTCACTGCCAAAACGCAGGATTCGGATAAATACATGGCCTTTTCCGTCGGAAGCGACGACTATATGTCCAAACCTTTTTCCTATACGGAGTTGGTTTATCGGGTTAAGGCGCTGCTGCGGCGATACTATGTGTACCGGGGTAAAGAAAAGGCTGCAGCTTCCTCCAACCTGATCCAAATTCGCGACTTGTCGATCAATACGGACTCTCATGAAGTTACGGTAGACGGCAAAGAGATCGTGCTGACCGATATCGAATATCAAATTTTACTGCTCATGGCGCAACACCAACGTAAAATCTTTTCCGCTCAAAATCTGTACGAAAGCGTGTGGGAAGAACCTTACTTTTACAGCTGCAACAATACCGTCATGGTTCATATCCGCAATCTGAGAAAGAAAACGGAACACGATCCCCAGGAGCCCAAGCTGATCAAGACCGTATGGGGAAAGGGGTATCGCATTGAGTAGGCCTTCTTTTCGCTTAAAATTGAAGGTCCAGTTGACTGCGGCCTTGGTGGCGGCGGTCGTGCTGGCCTTTCTGCTGTTCATTGCGCTGCAATCGCTCGGCTCCACTTTGCTTGACCGTCACTTCGGCCAACCTTCTTTCGTAGCGCAGCAGAACCAGAAGATGATCGCCGAGTTGTCGGAATTCGTTTCGCAAAATCGGTTAAGCATCCATGACGATCAACGATTGAACGACTGGTCGAGTAAAAAGAAATATGTGACGATGTATATTTATGAGGATAAAAAGCTGGTGTATTCCTCGGACGGGTTCTATGTGCAAGCTGAAGGAGAAAACGCCGAGCCTTTTGTTTCTGACGAATCCCTGTATAACGTTCCGTTTACGGACGCCGATGCTCAGGTCTTCATCGAGTCCTTCGCGGAGTACCGCTATTACACGATGGTCACTTTTGCGTCTTTGGCTGTCGCATTCGCGTTTTTCCTATGTGCGGTGCTGCTGTTGATTAATGTCAAGACCTCTTACATCGAAGTGTTGGAAAATGAAATCAAAATTTTGGAAGGCGGCAATCTGGAATATCCGATCACGATCAAGGGGAAAGACGAGTTGTCGTCTCTGGCGCAAAGCATCAACGAGATGAGAAAATCTTTTATCGAACGATTGGAAAACGAGGAGTTGGCCCGAAAAGCCAACAACGAGCTGGTTACCGCGATGTCGCATGATTTGCGTACTCCGCTAACCGCGCTGATCGGCTACCTCGACATTATTCAATATCGCAAATACAAGTCGGACGAACAACTTTTCAAATATATCGCGAACAGCAAAGACAACGCCTACCGGATCAAGCATCTGTCCGATCAATTGTTTGAATACTTTTTGGTGTCTTACAATCAAAACGATCTGTTGGAGTTGGACGAATACGACGGGCTGCCTTTGCTCGATCAGATGATCGGCACGCATGCGCCTCTGCTGATGGATGAAGGATTTGAATTGGAGTTCATTCCCTGCAATGATCCGTTCACGCTGAGCATCCATGTCATTTCGATGCAGCGGGTGTTCGATAATCTGTTTTCCAATCTGCTCAAGTATGCGGATAAGTCCGAGCCTGTCACGATCGCGTGTACCTTGCAGGAAAAGTGGCTGTATATTCATGTTAAAAATCGGATCAAGCAAGGCAGCGTTCATGCGGACAGCAACAGTATCGGGATTAAAGTGTGCGAGCAGATCGTGCAGAATCACGGGGGGAGCTTTGATGTGGTGAGGACGGAGAAAATGTACAGCGTGGAGGTTAGTTTGCCGGTGGTTTCGTAAGTGGGTGCCGGGAGGCGCTGCGGGAGTCGCACGTTGGTTACTCGAAAGATGCAAGCTAACCACTTTGAGGGGAAAGGAAAAGATAAAAGACGTAAAAAACGACGCCGATGTTCGGGCGTCGTTTTTTGATAAAGCTATGTTTATGGGTGTTGCCGCAACGAAATCTTCAAGATTTCGGGCGGGTTACTTTTTGTCGTCTTCGTCGCCGGCGGCTTTCGGAGAAGGTTTGTTGTCCCACTCGTCGGCCTGCGTTTCGACGTTGGCTCCGTTTTCTTTGCGCGTTTTTTCCATCAGGGTATCTTCGCCGGCGCTTTGTTGATTCGGATCTTGGTTGGAATCTGTCATGTTGTTTTCCTCCTCGGTGGGTTCTGGTCTTTGTTTCGACAAGGTATTATTACCCGCTTCACCGAGAAGAAAACACGGGCTTTCGAAATGACGGACGAACGACGGGTTCAAGACTTGCTTCCGGTATCAGCGAACGGACAGCCAGGCTCGGCCGCCGCGCCATTCCACGCCGACGGGCATTTCGAAGAAATCGGACAGATTGCTATCGCTTAAAATTTCGTTTGAGCGGCCTTGGGCGAAAATTTCTCCGCGGCGGATCAATAGCGAGTGGGAGAATACCGGAGAGATCTCTTCGGTATGGTGCGTGACGAGCAGCAATGTAGGCGCGTCGGGACGCGAGGACAAGGCATCGATACTTTGCAGCAGCGCTTCGCGGGAGATGAAGTCCAGGCCGTTACTCGCTTCGTCCAGGATCAGCAGCTTCGGGGAAGCCATAAGGGCGCGTGCGATCAGAAGCTTTTGTTTCTCGCCTTGCGAGCAGGTCTGATAGGCGCGTCCGACCAAGTGGGAGCAGCCCAGATCGCGCATGAGCGTTTCAGCCTTTTCCCGGTCTGCCTGTTCAATTTCTGTATAGAGCCCGATCGAGGCGTGACGACCGCTGATGACGATCTCCAGCGCTTGTTCGTTCGGACGGATTTTCTCCTGTAGCGATGAGCTTACCCAGCCGATCGATTTACGCAGTTCACGCAAATCAATCGTACCGAATTTATGTCCAAGCACCGATATTTCGCCGCTTGTGGGCCACATATACCCGTTGATCATGTTCAGAATGCTTGTTTTGCCGGAACCGTTAAGCCCGAGCACCGCCCAATGCTGGCCTTCTTCGACGGTCCAGTCGATGTTTTGCAGAATCATGTTCTCTCCGCGTCTCCAGGAGACGTTTTTCAATTCGATAACTGCGGCCAAGTTCTTTCCTCCTTTAAAGCAATGGATCATCCCGTCTTCGATTAACTCCGCAAATGCTCCTGCGCGTTCATAAACACGATTCGCTTGCGAGAACCGTCGATGCGCCAAAGGTGGATTCCCGTATCCCCTGTTGCCAGAGAAATCTCCGATTGGAACGGTAGATTCGTTAAGCTATGGAATAACATATTGATCATGCCTCCATGCGAAACGATGCAAATCCGGTGCAGATCCGATTTGTTTTGTTGGGCAAAAAGAAGCTTCGACAAAAAAGATTCCGCCCGGGCACGAAACTGAATTTCCGATTCGGTGCCGGCAAATGTATCATGCGGCTGACGACCTGTGCTCGGCAGCGGATAACGAAGCCGTGCTTCGTCGCGCTTGAGACCGGCCAATAGTCCATTATCCCACTCCATAAGATCTTCATCATACGCGACCGAGAGTTTGCACTCTTGAGCGATCGCTTCGGCTGTGCGCGCGGCGCGCTTCAGCGGACTAGCCAGGATCTCGTGCGGGCGATACCGCTTCGCGATCCAGGCTGCGGCAAGACCCGCCTGACGCTCGCCGAGCGGCGTCAATTCAAAATCCGCCCGGCCTTCGTGGCGGTCTTCCAAATCCGCCTGCGACTCGCCGTGCCGCACGACCAACAATTCTATCATCAGTGTTTCATCCCCCAATATGCGCTATAGTGTATCCCATATCTTTATTGTCGTCCTTTTTTCCGGTTCAATCAATCGGTAGATTCTATCATGAATTTTTCATGTGTTGATTTTTAATTATAGGAAATATACAGCGCTATAGCTCGATTATCGCGTATTCGTCAAAGCGTCCTCTGTCAATCCACCCATGCCGCACGCTCCGGATTGCGCAGGTACTCGAACATTTCTTTCACTTGATGCTCCGTGTTTCGCTCGATCGAGAGCGGCGGCAAGTCTTCTTCGCCGAAAAATCCGACTTCGCTCGTCTCCATCGTCGCGGCGGCCTCCCCTCCCGTAATTTCGCAGCGGATAAACATTTTGTACACATGAAAAGGCGAAACCGGATGATCGTGGAACTTTTTATCGAGAACGGCCAGCAGTTTTCCCGCTTCTGCCGTGTATCCCGTTTCCTCCGCAATCTCTTTCACGACATTCTCCTTAGCCGACAAACCGATATCCGCCCAGCCTCCCGGCAGAGACCAAGCTCCGTCCAGACGTTCGCGCACCAGCAGTACTTTACCTTCTCGGAAAATGACGCCCCGCACATCCACCTTCGGTGTCGCGTATCCGGTCTCTCCCGCGAACAGCTCGCGCAGCTGCGCAGTCTCGACTCCGGTATACTCGTGCATGATTTCCAGACTGATCGTTCTCAACATCTCGAAACGCTCCAGATCGTAGATGTCTTTGGAATATTCCAATCCCGCCTGGCTGATCGCCTGGATTTGTTTGGCCCACTCCAACCACTTCGGTTGCATCTGCGCTCCTCCTCGTACATAGTTATATACCATTACTGTTCGTTCGAGATCGATGAATAAAATCCCTCCTTTTCTTTTCGCCGAGTTTATGCACGTTCCGATGCAAAAAGGCTCTCCGAAAAATTTCGGAAAGCCTTTTAAAAGGGTTCGTTTACAAAAAAACTTCTTCAACCGCCAAATTCCGTTCCCGCGACAAATCATGGAAATGATCGCCGACGCGCACGAGCGGCTTAAAGATGTCGGACGGATTATTCAAAATGATCGTGCCCGTATCTCCGCTGCTCAAACGAACGTTTTTTCCGATCAGATTGGACATCAGATGCTGCACGAGCGCCTGCACCGGCTTTTCGTTCAATTTGCCGAAGCCCAACTCGCTCACTTCGCGCAAAATATCGAGCAGCGGACGCTTCGGCTCGCCCTTTTTGCCTTCGGACAATCTCAAGTATGTATCGGCTACGGCTACGATCTGCGAATAAGGATGAATGTCAGGTTTGGTCAATCCCTGCGGATAACCCGAACCGTCCTCGCGTTCATGGTGCTGAAGCGCCACAAGAGCGGTCGTTTCGTCATTCATCGAATTTTTGATCACGTCATGGCCCAGTTTTGCATGCTTGCGCAGTTCTTGCATATCGTATTCGGTCAAATAATCCGTCCGATTGCGAATCGTCGGCGAAATTTTGCTTTTGCCGATGTCGTGCAAATAACCGGCTTTGCTGACCGCATAGCACTCTTCGCGCGAATAACCCAGCCAGGTCGCCATGTAATACGACAACATGCCGACTTGCATCGAGTGATTATACAAACTTACGTCTTCGCGTTCGAGCACGAGCAGCAGCGATACGATATCGCGATGTTCGTCGACGGTACGCAGCAGCGGTTCAAGCTGAAGATCGACCGTGGACTCCTCGAACTTCCCGCTGGTCAAAGCTTCCAAGAAGATGGACTGATAACCGCGAATGGCAAGCTCGATATGACTCTGCATAACGGCGCTCAGTACGCCCGGTCCTGTCTCGGAACCACGCGGTTCGATCTCGACATAGTCGATTTTGTGCCGGTTCAGCAGATCGGTCTCCTCGATCTTCACGACTGTTCCTCTTGGCAGTACGTGCAAACCCGCCGGGTTAAATGCATCTTCTTTCAGCATATCGCCTTGTTGAAGATCCGTTACATGGATTCGCAATGGACAACCCCCTCGATTTACTTACAACTTCCTTTTATAAAAAATATCGGATACAAATTTTTTTTTATTAGTAAGCAGGCGCGAATGACGACTTTAGTCGGGTAAAAAGAGCGATAAATAAGGCAAAGTGACTATCCTTTTATGAATTTACTGGAAAAATATAGACATAAATAAAAGAAAATATAAGCATTGGGGGACTTGAAAAAACGCTATCACCTTCCGATAATTGGAATATACTAGTATTAGCGCTCGTTGACCAGAAGGAGGACGCCGCATGCTGCAAGCTTGTTTGAACGGCTCCCGGACCCGAGAAGACCATCCGGCGGTTCCTTATACATCGGAGGAAATCGCAAGCGACGCCGAAAAATCGGTTCGTGCCGGAGCAGCCGAGCTGCATATCCATATTCGTGACCGGGAAGGCAAAGAAAGCCTTACGGCGGACGACGTCGCTCGCATTCTTTTGGCAGTACGCGAACGTGTGCCGGGCGTCCCTATCGGAATCTCGACCGCCTGGTCGATATTGCCGGATAGTGCGGCGCGCATGCAGCTTCTACGTTCTTGGCATGTCGTTCCGGACTACGTCTCGATCAATATCCATGAGCCTGATGCGGAATGGATCATTGCAACAGCGATGTCCCGGGGAATCGATGTTGAAGCCGGCCTTTGTTCCGAAGCGGATGCGGAACGCTTCGTCGCCATGCCCGGCTGCGAATCATGCCTGAGAGTGCTGATCGGGATTCATAATCCCCATCCCGGGCGGGAGTCTTCCATCGTGCGCAATATCCGCAAAGTATTGAAGCGCGCAGGGTGTACGCTGCCTATTCTGCTGCACGGCTCCGATGCGACCATGTGGCCCATGTACATAGAGGCGATGCTGCAAGGATTCGGCGGTCGAATCGGACTTGAAGACGGCAGCATGCTGCTCTCCGGCCTTGCCGCCAAAGATAATGAAGAATTGGTCCGGACGGCGAAGCTGATCGAAGGGCGTTTTTGAAACGTCGGACCGTCGCGCTTGACTCGATTATATACGCAAAACAAACAGCCGTGCTTCTCTTTACGAGAAACACGGCTTCTTTTTTATTCTATATCGCGCTTTGACTTATTCTTTGATGTTGCCGGATTGCTTCAGGCGCTTCGCGATTTCTTTGAATTCGTCCGCTGAAATGCCCGGCGCGAATTCTTCGTCGAGCGGCGGCGCTTCCGGAATCGGCACGCCTTTCGGGACGCCGTGAATAACTTCGAGCGCCGATCCGTCTTCGGGGTGGGTCCCTTTCCAGATCTGATCGATCGTCGTAAAATCGTTATCGCTCCACGTGTACAGCTTCGTGTGCACGCCTTTTTCTTCGTACTTCCGGGATTCATTGAATTTCCGGTTATCCAGCGAAGGAATCGGAATCAACTTGGTGACATTGACGCCGGTTGCCACTTCGAGCGCTTTGGCATAGGCCACCACGTGAACGCCGCCGCGTACCAACAAGAAGCCGACCACGGCTCTGGCAGCAGGATGATCGGTCATTTCGTACACTTTCATCTTGTGCGTACGCGCCCCGCATTCCAGGAAGAAATTATGAAGCAGGTCCTCCACCAGATTGCCGCTGTTGAAAACGTTGGCGCCGGTCCACGGGTTCCCCATGGAATCGAACGGCATCGCCCCTTGCGCGCCGGCCAGGAACGGATATGAGAAGCGGGCGTCTTTTACGGATTCGAGCGGATTTTTATCCGGGTCGCCCGGCGAAGTCGATCCTTGCATAATTTTATTGATGCCGTGGCTGACCAACTCGACGTGGCCCAGCTCCTCGGCCGTGATGCTCATCACGAGATCGTAGAACGGGCGAAGCTTGGACTTGGAGCGGAAATTAAACGATTGATACAGATAGTTGTTCAACGTGGACATCTCGCCGAACTTGCCTCCCAACAGCTCGTGCACCGCGGCGGCGGCGTTAGGATCCGGCTTTTCAACATCGGGAATTTCGATCATGATCTCTTCCATACGTTTGAACATGCAAGTCTTCCTCCCAATCGTAGATGAAGTGTATAACTATGCACTATTAAACCCCCGGGATTTTTTCAAACAAAAAAAGCGAATAAATCGCTCCATATTCACACTTTTTTCAAAAATGGATCGACGGATCGTTCAGCCGATTCGGCAAACGGCGGGCGTTGAACAACAAAAAGCTCCGCGATCCTTTTGTAAAGGGATCGCGGAGCTTTGAATGCGGCATCTATCGACAGCCGAACCGCACTGCCGAGACGGACGGCGAACCGTTTAAACGACAGTGCTCAGCAGGTAGTCGCCGTTTTTCGCGGCAGATTCCGTCGACTTCAGCACGTCGAGATATTCGGCCGAGTTGGTTACGATAACCGGAGTCGCCGTCACGTAGCCTGCGGCTTTGATCTGTTCCAGGTCGAATTCAAGCAGCAGTTGACCGACTTCGACGCGATCGCCCTCTTTGACCTTTTTATCGAAAAATTGGCCTTTGAGGCGAACCGTGTTCACTCCGACGTGGATCAACAACTGCGCGCCGCCGTCCGTCGTAATGCCGATAGCATGTCCGGTCGGGAATACCGTCGTAACGGTGCCCGCAGCCGGAGAAGTCAGATGACCGGAGGTCGGATCGACCACGATGCCTTGTCCCATCGCGCCCGACGAGAATGCAGGGTCAGGCAAAGTGTCCAACGCTTGAATCGCGCCTTCCAGCGGGCTGACGATGATTTCTTTTTTGAGCAGGCTTTCTGCCGGAGTCGTAACGGCTTCTTCAACGCGAGCCGCTGCCGGTTGTCCGTCGGAAGTCTTAGCAGGCGCATGGTTTGCGTTTGCTTCCGCAACAGGTTCTTTGAACAGGAACAGATTCAGCAGCGCAGCCAACGCGAACGCGACGACGATCCCGATGACCGTAGTCGCAAAACCCGTTCCGACATAAGCCGGGATCGCCAATACGCTAGGCAAAGCGAACGAGATCGCGCGTCCGCCGCCGGCGCCGATGATTGCCGCGCCGACCGCGCCGGAGATACAAGCCAGAATGAACGGTTTTTTATACTTGAGCGTAATCCCGTAGATCCCCGGTTCCGTAATCCCGAAGATCCCCGCCAATGTTGCCGAACCGGACAGGGCTTTAAGATCGCGGTTTTTGGCTTTGAGGAAAATGCCGAACAGCGCGCCGGCTTGAGCCAGCACCGGTGCGGCCAGCATCGGCAGCATGGTGTCGTAACCGATGGTACCCAAGTTGCTGAGCATGATCGGCACGAAGCCCCAGTGAACGCCGAAGATCACGAACACTTGCCAGAATCCGCCCGCGATCAGACCCGCGACGATCGGACTGAGGTTGTACAACCAGGTATAGCCGCTTGCCAAGCCTTCGCTGATGATATTGCCGACCGGACCGAACGCGAGGAACGTAAGCGGCACGACGACGAGCAGCGTCAGCATCGGCACGAGAATGTTTTTGACCGATTGGTGCACGAACGACGCGAAGAATTTCTCGACGTAAGACTGGACCCATACCGCCAGAATGACCGGGATGACCGTCGACGTGTACGTGACCAGCACGATCGGAATGCCGAAGAAGTTCAGCGCGGTTCCGGCCGATTGCGCGGCGGCAATCGCCGGATACACGAGCGCGCCCGCGATGGCGACGGAGACGAACATATTGGTCTTGAAGCGGCGCGACGACGTGATCGCCAGGAAGATCGGCAGGAACGTGAACACGCTGTCGGACGCGGCGTTCAAGATCAGGTACGTGCCCGAATCTTCGGAGATCCAACCCATGACCAGGAACAGGGCGACGAGACCTTTGAGTACCCCGGCTCCGGCCAACGCGCCGAGCAGCGGCGAGAAGATGCTGGAGATCATGTCGACCGCGCGGTTCAGCCAGCTTCCTTTTTCGCCGGACTCTTCGGCTTTATCGGCACTCTCCGCATCTTTCAGGCTGGTTTGATCCATGATGCCCTTGAATACTTCAGGCACGTTGTTGCCGATGACGACTTGGAACTGACCGCCGCTCTCTACGACCGTAACCACCCCCGGCGTATTGTTCAATCCTTCTTTATCCGCTTTGGCCGTATCTTTCAACTTGAATCTCAGACGCGTCGCACAGTGGAAAACGGAGCTGACATTGCTTTCGCCGCCTACGCCTTCGATAACTTTTTTCGCAATTTCTTGATCTTTCGCGCTCATGATGAGGCCTCCCTATTGGATAATGACATGCCTGTTACCGATCGACCGCCGAGTTCGCTTTGCTGCGTTTTATCCCGGAACCAACGAGCGCCGGCTGCCCGTTGCTTTCCCCGTAAAACGCAGAAAAACCTGAACTCGTGACGGAACAGACGGTTTTCGCGCAAAAAGACTTTCGCAAAAAACGTTCGTTCTCTCACCAGCTCAGGTTTTGCCTGCATGACCAGTTACACCCTGCGTCCGATAAAAAAATATGGAATTGATGGTGCGGATCTTATTCTTCCCCGCGCGTCGTGATGCGTTGGATATGAATCGTCAGATAAACGTATTCGTCTTTGCTGAGCGATTGATGGTACGTGCTTTGCAAGTAATCGTCGATCTTTTTGACGCAATCAAAGGCTTTGACATAGCTTTTGCGCACCTGCTCGTACAAGAAATCTTCACCGCTGTCTTGCACCTCATGACGCAGCAGCCGCATCGAGAAGTATTGCAAATGCGTCAGAAACCGCGAGTAGCTAAGCGAAGATTCGTCGAGCACGATGCCGTAGTGGTAGGTGACGATATTGAGGATATGATGCACGATCTCCGTCATCTCCATCGTCAGGCGCATCTCTGCACCGTCGGTACGCGCGTTGACGATATGCAGGGCGATAAAGCCCGCTTCGTCTTCCGGCAGCCGAACGTCCAGCTGCTCTTTGATCATCTTGAGCGCATCCTGCCCGATGGCATACTCTTTTTTATAAAAACGCTTGATTTCGAACAGCATCGCGTTTTTGAAATCGATGCCTTTGCTGTGCCGATCGATCGCGTACGAGATATGGTCGGTCAGCGACAGATAGATATTATCGTTCAATTCTTCGCCGAGCACCCGGCCCGCGTGTTCGACGATCGACTTCACCGTCTCCAAATGCGCGACCGGAATATCGTTCAACAGTTCGGTCAATCTCGCGGTAAGCTCATTCGTGTTCAACATGAAGATTTTATCGATCTTATGTTCATCGACGGCGTCCCCGATGACTTTGTTAAAAGAGATTCCCCGTCCCATCACGATGACTTCTTTCCCTTTCGCGTTACGGGTCAGCAGCACATTGTTATTCAGCACTTTTTCTATAATCATTCTTCTCACTCCCGACTGCCATCGCGCATTTAAGATTGCCCGCTGCCGAAGCTTTTGAGCAATTCAGAGATAAAAAAAGCCTAAGTTAATGCAAATATCATCAAGTCGGGCAGTCGAAAAGACTCCCGGAGTTAATAATATTTGAGTTAACTTAGGCATTGCCCGCATTACCGGTCACAATCCTGTTGTCTGCCCCATTGTAGCACAGCGTATAAAGCGATTACAAGACGCAAGCTTGATTTTTTTGAAAAAAGGACAATGGACGAGGGAAAGCCCCTCAGTCCAGTCTTTGACGAAATCCGCGCACATCTTCCGTATAGCCGAGCGATTCGTAAAACGCATGAGCTTCCTTGCGGAACCCGCTTGATACAAGCAGCGCATAGGCGCAACGGCGTTCGCGAGCGATCCGCTCCGCCTCTTGCATCAGCAGCTTGCCCACCTTTTTACCGCGAAAAGCTTCCGATACGATCACATTCTCAATAACCATAAAAGGACGGCATTCGCCAATTAAATCTTCGCAAATCACGCCCATGAGGCTCCCTGCCAACCGTCCGTCTTCAAAAGCCCCCAGCAATCGGTAATTGTCGTCGGACGCAATCTTGTCAAAGGTGCCGCGCATCGCTTCGGGCGACGATTTTTCTTCAACCAATTCCCCGTAGAGGGCAGCAAGCTGCGGCAGATCGCCGACTTGCAGCATACGAATTTCGATCATTTATTTTTCCTCCAAAACCGCTTTTTCAAAAATCAAGCTCTCGTCGCGCGGATGTCCGGGATTGCGAATGCCGACGCGCGCGAACCCGCATTTGCGTTCAAGATTGAACTTCCTTCATGGTCGGAATATCTTCGTTTTCTTTGGCCCGCGGTTGATCTGCGGGGAAGGTCGGAAGCTTCGGCCCCCCGTTCCCTTCGCTCGCAACCGGGCGAACCGGGGCAGGCATTCGTTCGCGATTAGACTCCGGGCGGAAAAACTCGATAGCCAGAATCACGATGCCCGCGGCAAACATTAACACACCGATGGCAAAAGGAAGTCCGAGTGCCATGCTTTGCTTCAAATCCGCTTCGTAAGGCCCTCCGCCGAAGATCGCATACCAGACCCGCGTTCCGTCCCATGAAGACATATTCGGCACGAACAGCACGGCCGCGATGAATATGAAGCCGACGATCCAGGTTCCCGCAAGCGTAAGCACAGAGCCGATTATGATTTTTTTCATCTATTCTCCTCCTTGCTCGAATTCGTATCCGTGTTCCGGCTCCATAGGTGCAACACGCTGATATCCGCGCCCCAACACACAATAATCCCTGCCGCGTAACGTACCAAGTCGACCGCCAGAAACCCGCGTCCCAACACTAGCGCACCGAGTGTCGTGGAGCGCAGCGCATCCAACCATTCCGCGCGATAAAGCTGGCTGAATTCTATTCCGAAGCTAAGCAGCAATGCACCGAGCGCGCATATCCATGTCCGATAACCGGGAATCAGCATACGAACAAGCAAATAAACCAGCGCTGCCCATAACGCGTCTCCCGCATGATTTGCCCAAAATTCGGGCAGCATGCCGGCATAGGCTCTCGAAGCTAACCCCAGCAGCATTACAATCATCAGCGCGATCAGGTAGAACGTGCGCTTGCGCAGATCAAATCGCTTGCGATGACGAGTTTTGCGTTCGCTTCTCATTTCCCGTATCCCTCATACTCGACAATCTCGCCTTGAGCGATATCGGCGCGCCCGACCAGCGTGCCGAATATCGTGCCGTGCCCGGCCACGATCACCTTCGAATATTCCCGGTACCGATCCAGCACGCCTTCGATCCGACGAAGAAGGGAATCGCGGCTTTCCCATAATTTCCGTTCGCCCGCCGGGTGCGTTCCGCCGTAACGATTGTAATCGTCACGCAGCTCGCGCATCCGCTCCTCGCTATTGTATTCGAACGTCAGATCGGGCTGCCATTCTCGTAAATCGTATTCGACCGCGATATCCAGATCCAGCCGCCTCGACAAGATCGCGGCCGTCTGCATCGCGCGGGTATACGGCGAAGAGAGAATAAGCTCGGCGCGGCCCAGCCTTGGATCTTCTGCCGTCTCCAGAATCTGACTGCGCCCATGCGACGTCAAAGGCACCAAGTCGCGTCCGTTGCCTTTAAGATTAAGCGGTTTGTACGTATGCCAATCCGGCTCGCCATGCCGAATCAAATAAAAAATCGTCAATTTCTTCGCACCTTTCCTTCAACCGGGCCTGCAAAATCAAATTCGCAGTAACCGATTTTTTTCCCGACTCTCTCGACCGGATCGAAAGCGGCCCGATATGATGAATCTCATGCGCGATCACATCACGCATCACGTCGCCGCATATGAAATTCTGTATTCGATCCCTCCACGGTCAGGCTTGCTTTCACTGTACCTTCCCTTCATTAAAAATGGAAGCGCCGTTCGTACCAAAATCTTCTTGCTTTCAGCGTTTTGCGTTTTGCATATTTTTTACACAAGTATGTATGTGATTTCATATTCATGGATATACTTGAGCATGTGTTCAATTATTTTCGTTCCGAAAGATACATACTCAGAGGAGGATTTTACGATGAATCGCTTGTTAAAAAAAGGACTGCCTGCCGTACTGGGTTTAACGCTTGCCGCGGCTCCCGCATGGATCGGTGCCACGACTCCGACAGCTCCTGCCGCACCAACCGCGACTCAAGCTCAAGCAGACGGCACGGTCAAAAACGTCATCTTTCTGATCGGCGACGGAATGGGTCCTTCCTACACGGCCGCATACCGTTACATGATCGATAAAGCCTCTACGCCGACGATGGAAAAAACCGTATTCGATCCGTACCTTGTCGGCATGCAAACCACGTACCCTGAAGACGAGCATCAGAACATTACCGATTCCGCTTCGGCGGCGACCGCGATGTCGGCAGCCGTCAAGACTTATAACGCAGCGATCGCTGTCGATAACGACCAGACGGAAGTCAAGACGGTTCTGGAACAAGCCAAAGAAAACGGAATGTCCACCGGGCTCGTCGCGACTTCCGAGATCACGCATGCTACGCCGGCTGCCTACGGCGCGCACGATATCAGCCGGAAAAACATGGACGCCATCGCCGACGACTATTTCGACGAAATGATCGGCGGACAGCACAAGATCGACGTCCTGCTCGGCGGCGGAAAAAGCAATTTCGCGCGTAAAGACCGCGATTTGACTGCCGAATTCAAAAAAGCGGGCTTCGGTTATGTAACGGACCGCAAAGGGCTTTTGGCCAATAAAGACGAACAGCTGCTGGGCTTGTTCGCCGACGGCGGCCTGGATAAGATGATCGATCGCACGTCCGCCACGCCTTCCCTGAAAGAAATGACGAATGCCGCACTCGACCGCCTGAGCGACAACGACAAAGGCTTTTTCCTGATGGTCGAAGGCAGTCAGATCGACTGGGCAGGCCATGATAACGATATCGTCGGAGCGATGAGCGAGATGGAAGACTTCGCGGGCGCGTTCCAAGCCGCGATCGATTTCGCGAAAAAAGACGGCAATACGCTCGTTGTCGCTACGGCCGACCATTCGACAGGCGGACTTAGCCTCGGCGCAAACGGCGAATACAATTTCAACGTCGCGCCGATCAAAGCGGCCGTTCGTACCCCGGACTATATGGCAGCCAAAATCGCGGCCGGCGAGTCCGTCGATAAAGTGCTGCTCCAGAACATCAAGCTGAAGCTAACGGCCGCAGAACGGGCCTCCGTGAAAAAAGCAGCCGAAAGCAAAGACGCGACGACGATCGATAACGCGATCGAAGCGATCTTCAATGCCCGCTCGTTCACCGGTTGGACGACCGGCGGCCATACGGGGGAAGATGTTCCGGTCTATGCTTACGGCCCGAGCAGCGATCGGTTCGCGGGTCTGATCGACAACACGGACAATGCGAAGATCATTTTCGAACTGTTGGGCGGAAAACCGACGCGTTAACAAATGGATAGCCGAATAAACAAAATCAACGTTTGAACGCAGCCAGCACGCAGCCCTCGCGGTTACGTGCTTTTTGCGCGCATTAAGCATCAACGTACCGCAGTTGATCCGCAGCTGCTTTTAACGGCGGCGGTTGGCGCGGACGGCTTTGATTACCGTAAATACCGTAAGCAGCAGGACAAGCGCACCGCCGGCCCACCATAGTAACGATGAAGCTCCGTCCAAGGTTCCCCAGTCTCCGCCGGGAGTTCCGGGGGAAGAGCCTGAGAGAAGCTCAACAGGTTCGCCCAACTTTTTCACGGCTGCGGGATCGGTCGTTCCCTGATAGGCTTCGCTGCCGGAGCACAATGTGGTGGTAGGCATTCCGTTTCCTTGTTTAGCAAACACCAGATATTTTTCTCCCTGCACAAACTCCATGCCGCAAGATGCGGAAAATGCAGCGCTGTAGAGCGTCGTCGTTTCGTAAACTTCGCCTTTCCAGGCTTGATCGACTTCGAACACGTAATATACCGGATCGGCGCTTGAACGAAGGCCGCTTAAATCGGGCGGCGTTTCTCGCCGTTCCGCGACGGTTCCGGCAAAAATGCGGTCTGCGTAAGCAATGGAACTGTTCGTATCCGATATCGCGCAGCTGCATGCGATAGCCGGCTTTGCAGCAATCGTAAGCCCGGCTCCCAGCGTCGTAACGGCGATCATCAGGAGCAGCAGCAAAGATAGGACTCCTCGGTGTCTGCTGGCGTTCATAGCGGGTTCCCTCCTCTGTCCTTGTCTCATTATTCTCTAAACGCAAAAAGAAGGACGCAAGTTGCGTCCTCCCGAAATTTGTTGCTTGTTCGATTACCATAAAGAGGCGAGGTAAGTACGGACATAGTCCGGGTCTCGATACAATCGATCGCTGTTCAACACTTCAGCACCTTGTCAACGCTAAAAGTAAGGTTACGCCTGGCTAAAACACACCTAAAGCGTGTGTATTTCAGCCAAGCGTAATCCTCTGATTAAGAGTTGACAAGCTACTAGCATCTTCCGTATTCCATAAGTTGAAAGTTCGAAGTACATATACGCTGCCCTCTTCGATCGTGCGCCTACCGTTAATGATGATTCGGCCGTATTGCCCTTTTCCCAATACAAAAGCCAACTCATCCAGCAGACCGCTCCGATCATCCGTGCGAACCGGCTTCCCGAACGATGGATCATAGCCGAAACGAACCGCTATATATTCTGCATGCCGCCGCGGAAATAAACCAGGAAGTTTTGCGTGGCTGATCTCCATGTCGGCAGCAGGCATAGGCAGCCATTCACAGGTATCGTCTACCTGCTCAATTCCTTTTACCGTTTGATGGAAAACAAGCCGATGTACAAGTATCCGCTCTTTTTCCAGTGGATAAGGATTCGTCGGGATTGCTGCAGGAAGAGGAAAAGCAGCCGGTTGATGAGTACGCAAAGACGCATAAGGTTCTCCGCGCGTATCTTTCATTCAGCGGATCAGCACGGTTTGCACGATCATATCTTATCTCCTCCGCTCTTGGCCGGAGCGGCTGCGGGCATTGGCGGAACGGGTTCTTGCATGTCCGCGCCCGTTCCTTTTTTTCCCGGGACCGGCAATCAACCGATAGCCGATGTAACCAAGGCTTGCGCCGATACTGTTCAGAATTACATCGTCGACATCGGCAACTCCTGCTCCAAGCACGCCTTGTGCCAGTTCCAGAATCACGATGAATAACAGAAAACGAGTCAAAAACCCGAAGTAGTTCCGGCATTTTCCGAAAAGTATCGGAAACAACACCCCGAACGGAACGAATACCGCCACATTACCCGCCAAATTAATCAGCGGAGCCCGAAGATTATCCCAGCTTGCCGAACGGGCGAACAACTGAATGGTCTCGAACGGTACGATGTTATAACGAAAATCGCCGCTAATATGCGCCGAACGGCCGAAGCCCCAGAACATCCAATAGAGCAGCAGCCCTCCGTAACCCAGCAAGACCAGGCCGGCCAACACTTTAACGACGATTACTTTGGCTTTCATGCAGCAAAACTCCTTTTTGACGCTCAGCCGGAACGCCTATCCGCCCTGCGTTTCCGACTCTCTTTTTTAATCGCTGCTGCCCGGAAGCCCCTCTTTCAGCTCCAGCCATACGGCAGCCATATCCAACTCCCCTTTGCCGCTTTGCACGGCGTCCGAGTAGGTACGGTCTACGGCTTCCGCAAGCGGCAAATCCAGTCCTTCGCGCTTCGCTTCGGCCGTCAGCAGACCCAAGTCCTTCGACAGCAGGCTGACCATGAACGCGGCCGGGAACTCCTCGTTCATCCACATGTCTTTTTTGGCGGCGAGCATCGGCGTATTGACCGCGGATTCCCCGATCATCTCCATCAACTGCTCGCGCCGCAACCCGGCATGCTCCCCGGCCAGCAGCGCTTCGGAAATCCCCTGCGCCATCACGCCGAGCAGCAGATTGATCGACAGCTTGGCCGAACTTCCGGCGCCGACTTCCCCGAAAACAATCGTCTTTTTCCCCAAGACGTCGAAGAAAGGACGACACTGTTCCACCGCGGCTTCCGCACCTCCGGCCAGAATGACCAACTGGCCGTTAACCGCCGGAGCGACCGATCCGGATACCGGAGCGTCGACATAAATCCCTCCGGCCGACTGTATCCGCTGTGCGAATTCACGCGCTTCTCCCGGCGCGATCGTGCTCATGTTTACGACGACGGCATTAGGCGCCAACCCTGCAAGCAGCCCTTCTTCCCCTTCCAGAACAGCTTCTACCGCCGCTCCTTTAGTCAGCATGATAAAGACCGCTTCGGCTTCTTCCGCCGCCTTTTTCGGCGAAGAAACGATCTTGCCGCCATCGTCTGCGAGCGGCTCCGCTTTTGCCGGAGTCCGATTGTAGACGTTAACTTCATGTCCGGCTTTCAACAAATTCCGAGCCATCGGCAGCCCCATATATCCGGTTCCGATCCACGCCAATTTTGTCATGTTCCTATGCACTCCTTTTCCGCGATTCATGATGGGTTGTTTCGGCTTTGCGTGCAGAATCTCTTCTACAGCATACCCGAATCGGCAGCCGGAGTCATGTCAGGCGCATTCCCGGACGATCCGTACCGGATCGCCAGAAATGCGCCTGACTTTTTCGGATCTTATTCAGTTCAAATCTTCCCGTATTTTGTGACGAACGGCTATTGCCGCGAACAAAACGATAAAGACGAACGCCACCAGCAGCGTCTGCGCGAATTCGCCGGCGTCGTTGAAGTCTTTGACGGCAACCAGCGTGTTGACCAGCCAATACTGCGAAATATTCACTCCGTTCATCAATGACTCCAAAGCGCCCAGCAGCATGCCCGGAATGTTCAAAGCCAGCACGAATCCGATGATGACGCCGGCTAACAGATTTTTGCATAACACCGTTATGCATAACATCAAGATCGCGAATGCCCAATGCAGCAAAAATTGTCCGATCAGCAATTTGACGAAATAACCGGCATCTCCCCATGTCGTATTGTCGAAAAACAACCCGCGACCGATCCAATCGGACACCAGCATCGTCAAAAAAAGCAGTCCGACGAACAGCGCCGAGATCCATATTTTAGCCAAGATCGTGTAGATTCGCGCCCGGCGCATAGACATGTAGTTTTTTCCGAAGCCCGATTGATATTCGCTCATATAAAAGTAAACGACGAACACCGTAATGTAGAGCAGCATCCAGGAAGGCGGCTGGGACAGCGTGTACTGAATAAATTCGCTCGCGTCAAGGCTGCCGACCGCGACGCCTCCGCCTGCTTCCATCTCCTGCGAATACTGCCCCATCATGAAAATGCCGAAAATCTGAAAAGCGCAAAACAACAACAGCAGCATATACATCGTTTTATTGCGGATAAAACGGTACGCGTCCATTTTCAAAAGATTAAGCATGCCGTTCACCCGCCTGTTCGGTTCGTGCCAGGAAATATTGCTCCAGACTTTGCTGATGCTTGTGAATCGAATCGATCTCGATCCCGTGTTCGATCAACGTTTTCGAAATCTGCCGAATCTGCGCGCCTTCTTCATACACATACACCGTATTGTTATCCGATACTTTATAATCCGTAATCTTCAATTCGCGCTCCAAAACGGGAATCGCCGCCTCGATCGCTTCCAATCTCAGCTCGATCCGCTCTTCGCATTTGTGCAGAAGGTCGTCCGCCGAAATCACTTCGACCATTTCGCCTTGATGGATAATGGCGTATTTGGTCGCGATCTTGGACAGTTCCTCCAAGATATGGCTGGAAATCAGGATCGTCAATCCGTCTTTGTTCAGTTCCCGGATCAGCGCGCGAATCTCGACGATCCCTTGCGGGTCCAATCCGTTAACCGGCTCGTCCAACAGCAGAACGTCGGGACTTCCAAGCAGTGCGGCCGCGATGCCCAGCCTCTGCTTCATGCCTAACGAAAAACTTTTTACTTTGGCCGAACCGCTGTTTTCCAATCCGACCGTTTTCAGCAGCCGATCGATTTGCGCGTTCGCGTTCGGCAGACCGTAAGCGATCGCCAACAGCTTCAAATTTTCGAAAGCGGAATAATGGGGATAAAGCCCTGCTTGCTCGATCAATACGCCCATGCGTTCGAAAAAAGATTGCCCGTCGGCCGAAGCGCGATTGAAAAAATGCAGTTCGCCCGAGGTCGGATGAACCAGCCCGGCGACCATTTTGAGCAGCGTCGATTTGCCTGCCCCGTTTTTCCCGATCAACCCTACGATTTCGCCCCGATAGACAGAAAGATCTATACTTTTCACAACCGTTTTGCTTCCGTATGCTTTGGTCAAGTTTTTCATCTCGATGATCGTATCCGGCATGACCTCACCTCCTGATTCCTATTGAACAGGATGAACGCCAAAAGATCGCCAACAAAAAGCAAAGAAATGTCAAAGACGATTCCCATCAACCGCTCAACCGAAATCCGATTCCCCACAAGGTATCGATATACGGCTCCGGGTCGTAAGTCTTGATTTTGTTGCGAATATTGCTGATATGCACGGTGATCGTTTTGTCTTCGCCCAAATAAACGTCATCCCAAGCCAATTCGTACAAATCCTGCTTGGTGAATACGCGCGTCGGATGTTTGACCAACAGTTCAAGGATTTTGTACTCCTGACGAGTCAAAGCAAGCGGCGTACCGTTGACGCAGGCGCTGTACGCGCCGCAATCGAGCGTCAGGTTTTTATGTCGGTACGCTGGAGGTCCGGAATCGGCGCTGCTCGCGCTTTTTCCGATATGTACGTGAATGCGGGCAATCAACTCTTCCAACTCGAAAGGCTTGGTCACGTAATCGTCCGCGCCGAGCGCGAACAAATTCAGTTTATGGTCCAAATGGTCTTTTGCCGTCAATATGATTACCGGAACAGCCAATCCCAGCTCGCTGCGAATCTGCCGCATGAACGCTTCGCCGGACAATCCGGGCAGCATCAAATCCAACACGATAAGCCGATAAGATTGCTGATCCAGCCGCATTAAAGCTTCCGTTCCCGAATACGCCGAGGTGCACAGGAAGCCTACGCGGGTCAATCCGTCGCGAATGATCCCGTTGATCGACTCGTCGTCTTCCACGATCAAGATCGGTTGATTTTGTCCGTGTTTCTGCATGAAATCATTCCTTTCGCGCTTTGACAAAGATGAGCCTTATAACGAACATGCCCTGCTCGCTGTCGGCTTCCGCATGTCCGTGCATGTTCTCCATCAACGACTTCACGATCGATAAGCCAAGCCCGGAGGAACGAACGCCGCGCGAAGCGTCTTCTTTGTAAAAGCGGTTGAACACGCGTTCCGTATCCACTCGTTCTCCTTTTCTCAGCCGATTGGCAAAACAAATCCGCACGCGTTCTGCCTCTTCTTCGCATACGACCGATAACGATCCTGTCCCATGCGCGAAATAGTTGCTCAAAATATTGGCGAGCACGCGGTCTACGGCATGGATATTGCCGTTCACCCGAACGGACGAATCCGGAAGCCGAAGTTCGGGTTCCGTACCTTGCCGGGAAAAATCGTCGAAAAACGCAAACAAATTATGCTGGAGCAAAGCCAGAATATCGAGCGGTTCCTGTTCGATCAAGTACTCGGGGTTTTGCAGCTTCGTATATAAAAACAGTTCGTCGATCAGCTTGGACAACTGCCCGATACGGGATTTGGCCTGCGCCATATAGCGATCTTTGTCGGAGAACTCTTCAGCCTGCCGCGCCAACTGAAGATAACCGTCAAGCGCGGTCAAAGGCGTGCGGATATCGTGCGACAAACTGACGATCGTCGCATTGATTTCTTCGTTTTTGCGGGTATACTGCCGGTCTGCCTTTTTTTGCTGATCGAGCAGTCGATTGCAGCCTCGGATAAGCGTCATCATCTCTCTCGATCTGAGTTGGGCGTCTACCTGCTTGAAGGAACCGTTTTGCATAATGAAATGTAATTGGTTGCCGATATCTCGAACTTGAGCTTTATAATGCAGCAGATAGATCGTCTGCGCAACCAACAGAACCGCAAGCACCGTCAACAAAATGATCATCAGGCGTCACCCTTTCTTTTGTGCGGTATCGGGTTTTATGAAAAAAGACGGTCCAAAGGCCGAACGGGCTTAAGATCGTCTTTTTGAAAGAGTTTGTTCGTGATTACGCCGTGCGTGAATGATCGTCCAGAGGACGCGGATCGAAGCCGAGCAGGGCATCGTCCGCCGCGCGGAGCAAATCGGACATGAATTCTTCCGGGGAATCCAGGCGGCTCCGTCCGTTCAGGCTGCATCGGATTTCATGGTTTCGGCCGTCTCCGACCGACAACAACAATCTTCTGCCCGACAGCCCGAGCGTCTGCACCGTCATGCGGCGGATTTCGCTCAACGGAATGCAGTCGACGATAAAGCTTCCGTTCGGCTGCGGATAAAAGGCTGCGAATTCATAGCGCGTAACGGCCAAAAGAACCGTTCCGACCCGAATATCCGCCCAATTCTCGAAATCCCGGTACAGCGCGCGTACTTCTTCGTGCGGCTCGATCGCTCCGGCATGTCTAAGGCCTGATTCCGCGTACGGATCCACTCGGACATGGCGCTTGATACGCTCCTTGATCGAAAACTGGATAGACAGGAACACGATCAACCCGATCGTCAAATTCGTCAGCACGTTGCCTATTCCCATAAACAAAACGACCAGCATCAAAGCCGCCGTCGACCATTGGCTGATGGTGAGCATACGCAATTTTTGCGATTTCGTTCGACGGTAGCGCTTGAAGCCTTTACCGGGAATGTATTGAAAATCGTGATGCCTGTTCACCTTTTTGATTTTTTCCGCCCGGATCAACACCCAGATGCCGGCTCCCGTCATCAACAGTCCGAGCAGCGTCATGATCAATTCGCCCGCTGCCAAACCGACCACCGCGCACAAACCGAAAAATAGCGTATTCATCCATCCGATCAACCTTAACTTGACGACCTGCTTCTTATAACCCGAATCCATCGCGCACCCTCATCCTTCTTTTTTAAGTTCTTTCTTTCCATTTTAACCTTTTTTGTGTTTCCGTAGAGCACTTATTTACCGATATGCATGTTTGATCGCTTTCACAGGCATATAAAAAAGCTTCCCGATGCACCATTTTCTCATGCCTCGGAAAGCTTCTTTTTTTCAAAGTCGGAATCTTAAGCCTGACTGACCTTACCGCCCGCGAAAAAAGCTTCGAGCTGACGCGTCACTTCGGCTTTGTCGTTATCGATCACGGTCTGGTACTGATCTTTGGCGATCAATTCCGCGATTTCGACCGGGAATTCCTGCGTGATGTCTAGCAAACGGATCGCTTCGTCGAATTTCGCCGGGTGCGCCGTCGCGAACGATACCGTCACTTCGCCTTCTTCGGTAAACGCTTCGGAAGCCGCCACGCCGCAGGCCGTATGCGGATCGAGCAGGTAACCCGTTTCGGAACGGTACTTGCCGATCAGCTGCAGATTCTGCTCGTTGGTCGCGCCCAGAGCGTGAAGCTCCGATTGCACGCGCTGAAGCAGTTCGCCTTCCACAACGATCTTCCGACCGTCCGCAAGCTGCTGCATGTACTTCGACACTTCGAAGGCATCTTCATCCAGCAAATAATACAGGTAACGCTCGAAATTGCTTGCCACCTGAATATCCATAGACGGGCTGTGCGTTTTGCGGAACTCGCCCGGTTGGTATTCGCCCGTCGTCACGAAGCGCTCCAGGATATTGTTTTCGTTGGTCGCAATGATCAGCTTGTTGATCGGCAGGCCCATCTTTTTCGCGAGGAATCCCGAGAAGATATTGCCGAAGTTGCCGGACGGCACGCTGACATTGATTTTTTTCGAATCGTCGCCCATCTGCTTTTCCGCTTGGAAGTATGCATAGAAGTAGTAAACGGTCTGCGCCAAAATGCGAACGAAGTTGATCGAGTTGATCGCGCGCAGATGGTGTTTGCTTTTAAACTCCAGATCCGAGAACAGTTCTTTGATGATCCGCTGACAATCGTCGAAGTTGCCGTGCACCGAAAGGTTGAGCACGTTCTCGTCGTTGACGGTCGTCATTTGCAATTCCTGCACTTTGCTGACTTTGCCGTGCGGGTGCAGGATACAGATCTTGATGCCTTCTTTGCCGCGCACGCCCTGGATCGCGGCCGCGCCGGTATCGCCGGACGTCGCGCCCAGAATATGAATGATCTCTCCGCGCGTCTTCGACACGTAAGAGTAAAATTCGCCCATGAATTGCAGAGCCACGTCTTTGAAAGCAAACGTCGGTCCGTGGAACAGTTCCAAGATGTACAGGGAATCGTTCAGTTTGCGCACCGGCGTCACTTCCGGATCGCGGAAGGTCGCGTAGCTGGCGTCTACCAATTGCTTCAGGTCTTCTTGCGGAATCTCGTCATTGGCGTACAACGAGAAAATCTCGATAAATAGCTCGCGGAACGGAAGTGTTTTCCAACGATCCAGCGTTTCTGCCGATACGGCCGGAATTTGCTCCGGGACCATCAGTCCCCCGTCTTCGCCCAAGCCCATCAGGACGGTATCGATAAAGCCTTTCGGTTCCACTTGACCTCTTGTACTGATGTAGTTCATCGTAAAGCCCCCAATTGTGTCGAGAATATTTCAATAATCATACCCCGAAACCGACATGCGATGACAGTCTTTTTTTACATTTTCGTCTAAAAATCGTTGCTTGTTCAATGCGAAAACGCGCCGCCATGCCGACGTTGTCCGTCTGCCGCGTACTTCTTTTCCACAACGACCTTAAGCTGCCGCTGACGATAATCGATAAAAGCAAGCATGTAACGCCGAAGCACGAGAGCATCGAACAATCGGCCTGCAGGCCCGAACGGCGAAGCGAACTCCAGAATGTCGCGCACGAGCGTCCCTTCTTCGCATCGCTCGAATTCATGTCGGTGCATCATGTGGCGAAACGCGCCTTTTTGCATCCGGTCGACGAAAAAGCAAGGTCTGTCCAGCTCTTCGACGAGCGAAGTCAGCTGTTGGCGAACACCGAAATGCACGGCCTCGAACACGACGATTTCGTTTTTCTCCATCAGTCCTTGCAGCCGGCCGCCCGGAAGCGTCCGTTCGCGTGTACGGGGCCAAACTGTTTGCGGATGCAGTCCCACGTCTCTCGCCGCGTCGAAACAAACTTCGATCGGAGCATGGATCACGATCTCTTTCGTAACCTCTACCATGGACATGAATCCTCCATTAGTGGACATTTATTTTTTGAAAAATAGTAAAAAAAGAAGCCGGTGTATCGCCCAACTTCTTCATCGGTTCGTTTATTCATAAATATGATACGTGCGGCCGCTCTCGATTCCGAGTACGCTGCGAACAAAGTAGTTGGCGACGCGATCGGCGGGAACCGGGTTGAAGCCTTTAAAGAAATCCGCATACTTTTCCGCCGACTCCGTTAGCAGCCCCGGACTTACCGAGTTCAATCGGATACCGCGAGGAAGCTCAAGCGCCGCCGCCTGTACGAACGCGTCGATCGCCCCGTTCACCATCGAGCTGGAGGCGCCGCGCGGAATCGGGTAGTCTTTCAAAATGCCGCTGACCAGCGTGAAGCTGCCGTTGTCCTTCAATTTATGCTGGCCGAGCAGTACCGTGTTCACCTGACCCAGCAATTTGTTGTTGATGCTTTTGAGGTTGTTTTCCGGGGTGAGATCGGGAACGGCGTCATAATGCGTCGACCCCGCCGCGATGATGACGTGATCCAGCTCCCCAACTTCGTTGAACAGTGCGGAAATGCTGGACGTATCGGTCATATCCACCTTATAATCCCCCGCGGAACGTCCTGCCGTAAAAGTCTCGATGCCGTGCTCTTTCAACTTCGCGACGATCGCGCTTCCGAGCGTTCCTTCGCCGCCGATCACCAATGCTTTTGACATGTCTAAATCTCTCCTATTCCTGCTTGTTTAAGATACCCGAGTTGAATCGAATTTCTCTCGCTCTCGCAATCGCTTTTGCCAACTTGTACGCATGCTGCGCGTAGACAGCCTTTTTCGATGAAAATCGCTGCATGAATCGACAGAAATAGTAGGCCACATACAGTCTTGTCAGACCGTAGCGCCGACTCAGTCCCTGCCAGTCTTCATTATAAAAATGTTCGGCTTTCTTCTTCATCCCTGCACCTCCGCAATCGATTACGAACCGAACAGCTGCTTCCTCATGTCCTGCTGCATGTCCCATAATTCCGCGACCGGAACCGGATTTCGATCCGCTTTGTTCACGTCACGACCTTCCTCGGACCATAGAAACGGATAGATCATCATCGCTTGTCCGCCGTTCAGCATACGCACATCTTTTTCCCAGCCGGTCCACCGAAATGTCGCGTAATACTGCTGCAGATCGCCGTTCAACGCCCAATGAAGAAAATCGGTATAGCCTTTCTCCGTATCTTCCCATTCCAGCGTATCCGGCGCAAAATAATGAATGTTCGGCGAATGATCGTTAAACGCCCCGTTGTTCACCGCAAAAAATCCGCCCGCGACATCATACGCCACAATCACATAGCTTTCCGGTTTAAACTTCAACGCAATCGGATCGGGCCCAAGAGCATTCCAGGAACGAATATCGCCCGCGATCTCCGGATGACCCGAGCCGAGCACGCGCAGCCATCCGCCATCTATTAACAATCCTCCGGTATTCAGCACAACCGCGCCCAACGTCGCCTTGTCGCTCATTTGCAGATCAACCAGCGTCTGTTCGGCCTGCGGGCGATCTCTTTCCAGCACAACAACTTCATTATCCGCCGACTTAATCGCTTCTTCGGTCGGATTCCATGCCGAATTTTCGGACAACAATTCATGCAGAGCTTTCATGCCGTATTTGTCATCTCCTTATCGGCGCTGCGCGACTTATAACCAACGAATGGCCTTTCCCCGAACAATCGGTACATCATGTTCTTCCGCCCACAACAACAACTCCCACCGCTGACGCTCGCCTTCGCGGTCTTCCGCGAACTTGATCGAATAATCGTTCGGCACCAGCCATGCTCCATGTGGTTTGACGGCGATCGACACCAGAATAACTCCGAACATGACCATCAAAGCATCGCTGCTCAGCCAAGGCTGGTAACGTCCGATGATATACAAATAAGCAACAGATGACCACCCGATCAAATAAAGACCCGACGCTATAGCGGTATCCACCGGATACGCGCTCCGCACGTCGTACGAACGACTTTCTTGTCCGAGCGTTCCCATACGATCCTCTCCTCGTTTTCGGATTAGATTCCACTTCAATATACTCCCAATACTGCCGATAAAGACTTTGTATGCCATCATCCCAGAAGCTTAACCAAGCTGATAGAATAAGGAGGAATACATCATGAAAAAGAGTCTTACTTACGTTTTGAGCTTCGCCCTTCTGCTTGCGGTCGCGGTGCCCGTATCTACCCAAAGCGTCAGCGCTGCTGCCAAAACGTATAAAAACTGTACGGAGCTGAACAAGGATTACAAAGGCGGCGTCGCCAAATCGGCATCCGTCAAAAACAAAGGCGGCAAAACCAAACACAAACCGTTCGTGTCCGCCGAATTGTACGAAGCAAACAAGACTAAGGATCGGGATAAAGACTTTATCGCTTGCGAGAAATAGCAGGAGCCCGTACGTTGACTAAATCTAACATTATGATCGGTCACGGTACGATCTTCGAAAAAATGCCGCCTGAGATTGTTCCGGCGGCATTTTTATTGCTTTCCTTTGAATCAAATCCAGCGCGAAGCCTTTCTTCTGATAATCGGAATTCCATGAAGCTCGGCCCAGTTCAACAACTCTCGAACCTGACGCTCCTGATCCTCGCCTTCTTCGAACTTGAACGAAAAGTCGTTAGGTACGATCCACTTGCCTTTCGGCTTGATGCCAATCGACGGATTGTCCGCCCAAGAAACATAGATGCTTTTGATCCGATCGCTTTCCAGTTCGCAGCGACGCAGCTTGATGCGATCTTCTTCGACCTCCAACTGATAGGGCGGTCGGAATGCCTGCCAAATCGCGAAAACCGCTGCACCCGTCATGAGAACCGCCACACCCGCATAAAATAAAAACGAGAATTTATTTTCAGCGATGCTTTCTGACCAATTCTTAAACAGATGATATTGTTCGTATCCTCGATAAGCCAATACATAAAATAAAGTTGCTTGAATCCCATAAGCGAAAGCTATCGTTAACGGATAAGCTGTTCGTACTCCGAATATTCGCTGTGCATGTTCCATCTCGAATCCTCCCGTTTATCGGAATTGCCGGACTTACTCATTAAACGGTTCATAAAAGCGATTCGTTACGAAAAACATTAAAATCCGCCTACGTTTTCCGCGCTACGATCAGCCCGTGGTTACTGCTTCCCAGCCTCGAAGGTTCGCGGCAGACATGGAAATGATGTTCCGTCCAGATTCGATATTCTTCCTCGCTCATTTTCCCGACCGCTTCGCTCATCAAAAATACGTTACCTTCTGCAGCCACGTGCTCCCGTACATCGAATCCGGCAAATCGCAGCTCCGTCTCCGCTTCGCCCGGCGTATGAAAATAAGCGGCCGAGAGAAAAGGATCCTGCTCGTCCGTGCCGAACGTACCTTGCTCGGCCACCCGACTCAGCCAAGACGCCTCGGACTTTTTCGCGCCTGAAGCAATCAAATATTCCGCAATAAAAAAACGATTGATATACGCTGCTGCCAACACGCCTCCCGGCTTCAATACCCGCATGCACTCTTTCAGGCAGCTTTGCCGATTCTCGGCTGTGCGAAGATGATACAACGGCCCCAGACAAAGCACGGTATCGAAGCTTTCGGCCGAATATCGCGACAGATCCGTTGCATCGGCGAGCTCCGCAGTCACGCCCGAGATCCGTTCTTTTGAAATCCGTTCCCGCATCATGTCCACATGTCCCGGCGTCACGTCCGCCGCAATCACTTCAACGCCGCGCGCCGCATAATAAAAAGCATAGGCTCCCGTCCCCGCTCCGATATCCAATAAGTTTCCGCCCGATCGCAAATACGGCTCCAGCACATGCGTCGTCGTAGCAAATTCCAATTGTCGCACGCGGTCCCGTCCCAGCCGGATGCCTTCGTCGTATCCTTCGTAATATCCGATGACTTTTTCCATAACGGCCTCCGTTCTAACGCTATTCGCTCTCGTTCAGTACAATTTGCATGTCGGTTACAAAAGATGCACCGCCTGATACCCGAATATCCATTCCGCCGTCCGACAGTCGCTCGGCTTCGACTTTGACGCGTCCGTCCCGCCCCATCTCCAAGCCTTGCTCCACAATAAAATCGGTACGCGGCAAATGAGCCTCCATATAGGTCAGCGCATAAGCGCCCATCACCCCTGTTGCCGTTCCGGTCACGGGATCTTCGATCATGCCTGAATGCGGCGGGCAAAAATGGCGGGCGTGCATACGCGCCTGCGGATCAGAGGTCTCCAGGCAAAAAGGATGCAGCGAAGCTTTCGGATTTTGGGTCAGCACGCTCGGAAATGACGCGTTGTCCGGAACCATGCGCGAGAAAGCTTCCAAATTTCGGATCGGGATCAGCACCGTCCACGATCCCGTGCTGCCGTAGACGATCGGATAGCGCTCGTCCCGGTCGGACGCAGACAAACCCATCGAAGCCAACAGCGCATGTTCGTCCCCTTCAAACGGAATGAATTCCGGATTGCCCTGACGCATGCGCATAGATAACGACTTCTCGCTGCCGTCTTCGCCATGCGTTAATTCGACAGGCAGCACGCCGATCCGCGTCTCGATCGTCGCCGCGTCTTTTTGCAAAAGTTCTCGTGTACGAAGTGCGTACAGAGACGCCATCGTCGCATGCCCGCACAGATCCATCTCGTATCCCGGCGTAAAATAACGCAAACGAACATCGGCCGCACGGGAGCGGCAAACGAATGTCGTTTCGTTGAAGCCGACTTTGGTCGCGATCTCCTGCATCTGCGCATCGGTTAAATGGTCGGCATCCAGCATGATTCCCGCAGGATTGCCTTTGCCTGGAATCGAGGAAAAAGCCTCATAATGATATACGGTAACGTCATTCATCATTTCGCCTCCTTAAGCAGAGTCAATGTTCCAGTGATGGTCGATTCGATAAAAGCGGCATTGGGCAGGGTCTTCAACATCACCGTCAATCCGATCACCGACGCGAGCAGCGCATGACCCAATGCTTCGGCATCCTGACCTTGTGCAAGCTCGCCCGATTGCAGTCCTTCGACAATTTTGTTGCAAAATAATTCGGCAAGACGCAGTTGATGCGCCCAAGCTTTTTCCGTCCATTCCGCTTCCTGCGGAGCCAGCTCGTCAAGGGTCAGCACCGCCAGGCAGCCCAATGCCGGATCGCCCGCGCTGCCTCCTTCGGCCAGATCGTTCAGCAGACTTTTAAATGCCGGGACGACTGCACGCTCCTGTTCCAGTATCCGCTTCATATACTCCAAATGCTTGGCCATATAGCGATCCAACGATCTGCCGAATAATTCGCGCTTATCGCCGAACGCTGCGTAGAGGCTCGGCTTGCGAATATTCATTTTTTCCGTTAATTCGCTTAAAGACGTCGCTTCGTATCCTTTTTCCCAAAACACGCGCATAGCGGCATCAAGCGCTTGTTCCTCATCGAAAGCTCGCGGTCTCACGCTGATTCCTCCTAGTCAATACCGGATGTTCGCGAATATTATACCGATCAGTATAATGCAAACGCCGAGCGCGGGTAAAGGGGTTGACACTTTGGCAATTGAAGAGCTATAGTGATCCGGTGCCGTTACATACCGATCGGTACAAAATAAACCCACAGACTGTCGGAGGTTATTTCGCATGTTCAAAACTCGGATTTCAACGCGCTGGTCCGCCTCATTATCGATGCTCTTTGCACTGGCTTGCGGTTTGGCCGTCGCCAACATCTATTATGCCCAACCGCTGCTCGGACAGCTGGCTCAAGAATTCGGAGTTCCGCATGCGGCCGTCGGTTACATCATTGCGGTTGTTCAGCTTTTTTACGCGCTTGGACTTATATGGATCGTGCCGCTTGGCGATCTGATGAACCGCCGACGATTAATCCTTCTGCAGCTGCTGGGAATCACGCTAGCTCTTGCCTTTGTCGGATTCGCCCGCGATTATGCAGGATTGCTCGCCGGACTCGCCGCGGTAGGGCTGATGGCCGTCGTCACTCAAGTTCTGGTCAATTTCGCTTCCGCATTGGCTCCGTCAACTGAACGCGGCAAAGCCGTAGGCGTTGTCACGGGCGGCGTCGTCATCGGTATTTTGCTGGCGCGATTTTTCGCGGGCGCAATCAGCGAGTTGGCCGATTGGCGTGCCGTTTATTTAACTTCATCCGTCCTGACGCTTCTCGTTGCATCGGCATTGGTTGTCATGCTGCCGCAGGATAATTCCGGCAAGTCCGGCCTTTCCTACAATCAATTATTGCGCTCCATGCTGAAATTATTCGTTCAGGAAAAATTATTGCGGATTCGGGCTGCTTTTGCTTTTTTCATTTTTACGGCTTTTGGAATGTTATGGACGCCGCTGTCGCTTCCGCTTAGCGAGGCCCCTTTATCGTTATCCCCTTCGCTGATCGGTGCTTTCGGATTGGCAGGCGCGGCCGGCGCAATCGGAGCGGCTGGCGCCGGAAAATGGACGGATCGTGGAATGGGGCACCGGGCAACCGGAATCGCGCTTGCTCTGCTGCTCGTATCCTGGCTCCCGATCAGTATGCTGCATCACTCCCTGCTTCTGCTGATTGCGGGTATTTTACTGCTCGATTTTGCGGTGCAGGTGGTGCATGTCACGAATCAGAGTCTTCTGTTCGCGGCACTTCCGGAAGCCCGCGGTCGATTGACCGGTGCATACATGGTGTTTTACTCGATTGGCAGCGCGACGGGAGCCATGCTATCCACGTGGGCTTATGCGGCGTATGGTTGGAGCGGGGTATGTGTGATCGGGGCGATGGTTAGTGCGGGAGGGTGCTTATTGTGGGTGTGGACGCGTGTTGCGGAGAAAGGCCTATTCGAGGAGGAAGCTTAGGACGCTGCGGGAGAAATTCGGTAAAAACACTGTCTCACTCGGAAAGATGGATGTAAATTCAGGGAGAAGCTTTCCGAGTTCAAAGGCGTTTTGACCTGAATTTCTCCCTTCGCTATCGCTTCTGTTTAGACATAGGCCTTTCCTCAACACTTTGGGTGTTAGGGGGAAGGTCCCGTGCGCATAGGAAGAATCACTTTTTGGACAGTGTTAGAAAGTAATTCAAATATTCGTCGTCGAGCTTGTAGCCTTTGCTTTCGTACAGGCGTTGGGCGGTTTTGTTGGTCGGGGCCGTGGATAGGGCGATTCCTTTGGCTCCGGTCAGTCGGGCGTGACGGGCAGCGGCATCCAGCAGGGCGCTGCCGACTCCCGCTCCTCGGAAGTATTGGTCGACGTACAGATCGTTCAGAATCCAGGAGCGCTGCATTGATACGGAGGAGAAGACGGGATATAACTGGGTAAATCCCGCGGCGCGATCTGTTGCTTTTTCTTCCGCCAACAGCACGACGGATTGCAGCTGTCCCAATCGGTCTGTAAGGAAATGCTTGGCTCCTTCAAGGTCGGAAGGCTGTTCATAAAATACGCGATAGGCATCGAATAGCGGAGCTAATTGGTCCAGGTCGGCTACGGATGCCACGCGAATAACGATTTCTTCATGCTGCTTTTCCATATTCGGCGTGCCCCTTCCGTTTTCTTATTTCTATGAAATCACTATGCGGTACCACCCGATACCTTGTCAACGCTAGAGGTAAGGTCACGCTCCCCTGAATCGCACCTAAAGCGTGTGCGTTTCAGGAAAACGTAATCCTTTGATTAAGAGTTGACAAAGTACTAGATAACCGGGTACGAATAAATCGGAGCAATTTTTCTTTTTCAGGTTCCGGAATCGGCTCAATCAGACGAATGGCCGCTACCGGGAGCATCCAACGTTTGACGTCCGACTCTTCGAAACCCGTAAGCTCGATATAGGTTTGCAGGTATGCCTCTCGGAACACTTCGGCGGCTTCTTCCATGCTTCCTCTGGGGCCGCCTGCTTCCGTACCGAAGCCGAGCAGCAGCAAAGTGCGCGCGACATCGTATAGGGGATGGCCGCAATTCGCGTCGATCCAGTCAATGACCTGCCAGCCCTGTTCATTTTCCATAATGTTGCCGGGATGAAAATCGCCGTGGCATAATCGTTCGTCGTCGGGCAATTGCTCCAGCTCCGCGCGAACAGCGGCGCGTTCCGCCTCATTCAACTGTTCGACGCGCGACAAGCGCTGCACCAGACGCTCCCGTTGGGAGTCGCCGAGCGTCGCGGCTTCGAGGCTGTTCAACCGCGCCTGATAAGCGGCAAACGTCTTCGCCGCTTCGGCTGCTGTTTGCGGCTCGCGCTGCAAACGCTGAAGCAGCGATTCTCCCTCGATCTTTTTCAACAAAATGGCTTCGCGACCGTCGTATCGCGTTCTGCCTAACGGCTCTGCCGTCGGCAAGCCTTGCTCATAAGCCCATAGGCTTTTACGGTATTCATGGTCTGCGCTTTCTTTACCGAACCATTCCCGAAACAGCTTTACGACCCGGCCATGCTCGGCCGCAAAAATCTCGGCCGTTCCTCCGTCGCCGATCTTGCTCCAATTCTGTTCTGTCATGCTACACCGCTTTCCGCCAAGGCTGGTTATCTTCGATTAATCGGACGCTCCAGTGCATACAATTCCTCTTCGATCTGACTTAACTTCTCGTTCACGGCCGCTTTCGCGTCGCGTACAGCCTGATTGTATATGTATGGGGCGAACTGGTGCATCATATGATCGAGCAATCGCTCTGCCGCAATCGTGCCAATCTCTTCGCCGCGTTCATCGTAAAAAAAGTTTTGCAGCTCTTCGATCATTTCATCCTTTTGTTCCTTGGGCAACTTGATCGGAATCATGAGGTCCCTCCTTTTAAGATTTATTTCGATGCATTACGGTCTGCTTCGTCTCTTGGAAACCACTGCCGTGATAATAATCAGCCAGTTTCGCCGAACAAAACAAGCTGACCGCTTCAATGCCGCTTAGTTCCTTCATCATCTTGTCCATCATATGCCGACCGATCCCCTGACCCCGATGCGTACGGAGTACGACGACGTCCTCCACATAAGCCCGATAAACGCCATCGGACACCGCCCGGCAGAAGCCCACCAATTGCTTCTCCTCCCAGGCGCCCAAAACGACGCCATGTGCCAGCAGCTTGCGAATTCCGTCTTTCGTTCGCGTCGGCCACCAATCCACATCCTGATAAAGCCGCATTAATTGAAGCGGGGGAATCGGTTTTTCCGTATGCAGTTTGATGACCACCATGTGTCCGAAGCCTCCTTGTTGTCGGTCGCAATCGTAATATGCAAAAAGCCCGGACGCCGCTACTGCGCGCCGGGCAGATAGCCATGGAGTAGAGGGTTAGGGCTCGATCGGCTTGACCATGCTCGGATCAAGGATGAGCGACAACGCGCTTTCTTCGAGACAACCGTACCAAACATCCGAATAATAATCCATAATCAATAAATTATCGCCGCACAGATAGAAGGAATGCGACGGCTCCTTGAATACGTAATACCCATCCAACCAAAGCGGATGCAGTTTGGCCCGAAACACATCCGGATCGAGAGCCCCTTCCAGCTTCCCGAAATAACGACTGCCGAAGACCAGCTCTTGCAAACAAAATGTCGTCAAAAAGTGGGTCAGCGACGGGCAAACGACTTCGCTTTCTTCCAATCGCTCATCCCATAGACGGGCAGCATCGCTGTATACAGGCGAGTCATCCTGATTGGCATTGACCTCACAGCTCCAACTGCCCTGATTCTCCAACAGAAACGAAATCCGACCGCTTTCGCGTTTCAATTTTTCCGGTTCCAGCCAAATATCCTGGGCTTCAAACAGCTTGGGACGAAATCCAGCCGAATAAGCTGATGCCTCATAAGAAGGATTCGGCCAGTTTCCTGCAAATGTATAAAAGTCTCTCAAAGCAGCAGGCAGATCCGTCGGCACGCTTTCCCGACGGATTCCGTACTCCGGCTTTGCCGGTCCTGCCCATTTGCAAATAAACGCTTTCAGCCGTTCCATAGTTTGTTCATTGTCCGGAATCAGCATAAGAATTCCCCTTTTTATGTAAAGTTAACAAAGAGTATGCGGTAGCCCTTTCATGATGTTCATTGCCGTTTGCGGCCATTTGGTACATTTACCCTTATGTTTCCTTATTTTATCGGTACTGTGCACGGCTGAGAACCCCGCTCTTTCCTATTTCCGCAAGAAAGCTTGCAATAGGGCATGCGAAGTTAGTCCCATTTGGAGGAAATAAGCAAGTCGACCTTTTCAAAATACAGCGGAAAAAGGACGTGCACCAGCACGCCCTCAGGCTGTCGAGAAAGTCACTCTGACGCAGCAAGCGAGAAGACTCTGCTTACGCTTGCCAGTTCGCGTCGATAAACTCGTCGCGGCCGGATTGTTGGCGGTCTTCTTTGTAATGCTTCGGATTTTTTTTGTGGTAATCCTGATGGTAGTCTTCGGCTTCATAGAAAGTTTGTGCAGGCAGAACTTCCGTTACGATCGGCTTATCGAAACGACCGCTGTCGGCCAGCTCTTGGCGGGTTGCCAATGCCGCTTCTTGTTGCGCTTCGTTGTGGAAAAAAATTGCCGGCTTGTACTGCGTGCCCCGATCCTGGAATTGGCCTTCGCCGTCTGTCGGATCGGTCTGAGGCCAATACAATTCCAGCAAACGCTCATAAGGGAATACATCCGGTTCGAATGTGATTTGCACCACTTCGTAATGGCCTGTCGTGCCTGTCTTTACTTGCTCGTATGTCGGATTATCCACGGTTCCGCCCATATAGCCCGATACGATTCCATGAATACCCGGCATTTCTTCGAATGGCGTGACCATGCACCAGAAGCAACCTCCGGCAAAGGTCGCCCGTTGAATATTTTTTTTCTCAGTCATGAATCTTCGACTCCCTTATCTCTTCCATATTTCGCAGCACGAAGTTCGGCTTAATCTCGCCGATGCGTTCCCGGCGGGCATTCAGCACGGGCGCATGCACATAATCCGCAAGCTCCGCGAACTGCTGATCCGTCCCGATCCCCAATTGCTTCAGCACTTCCATGGCCGCCACGAAAGTCGCGCGTTCGCTGCCGTCTTCGACCTTGACCGCGATTCCGATCCCTCGATCGGCCACGCCGATGCACTGAACGCCTTCCGCGCCGACTTTTGCCACAAGGTTGCCTTGGAAGACGCGCATCAGATCCGTATCGAAGCGATTTTTGCCTGCTACCATTTCCGGCCGACGGGTCATCCCGCGGCGAACGCGGTTCAGCGCATCCGCACGCGTTTCGGACACTGTGCCTTCCGGCTTCGCCAGACGCGCAAAACCGAGGGCGGCATGACGAAGCGGCAAACGGTGCACGGGCACGCCGCAGCCGTCTACGCCGATGCCGATCTCTTCGGCGGGATAATCGCAGACGTCAGCAATAACAGATAAGATGCGCTGCTGATGCGGATGCTCGATCTCCCGATACGTCAGCGTATCTTCGTTCAGATGAACCGCCGTCAGCAGCATCCCCGAATGTTTGCCGGAACAGTTGCTGAACACAGGCGTCAGTTCCCGGCCCTCGCGAATCAATTCCCGATAGCTTTCGCCGTCCCGCGGGATATGCGTTCCGCACTGAAGATCCTCCTCCGACAAATGCGCGCGGGACAATACGTCCAGCACCGCATGACGGTGAATCGGCTCGCCGCTATGCGACGCGCAGCTTAGCGAAATTTCCGCATCGCCGTATCCGAAAGCATCGGCAGCACCCGATTCGATCAGCGGTACCGCCTGAAACGGCTTCATGGACGAACGCGGAAAAGTCAGACGATCCGGATCGCCCGCCGCATATAATAAACGGCCTTCGTTGTCGACGACGGCTGCGTGAATTTCATGGTTGCTTTCTACATATCGGCCTCGGGTAACTTGTACATCCTGCGACATCGGTTAATCTCTTCTTTCTGTGTGTAATGTTAATTTATTTGGCCAACTCGTAAATCGCTCGCGCATAGATCGCGGTCGCTTTGAGCAGATCGTCGACCTCGATATATTCGTCGGCTTGGTGAGCCGTCATTTCTTTGCCCGGGAAGCAGGCTCCGAAGGCGACGCCTTTTTCCATGAAGCGGGCATATGTCGCTCCGCCCGTCGATAGCAGCGTCGGTTCATCGCCCGTCAGTTCCGCATAAGCGGTTTGCAGCGAGCGGATAACCGCTTCGTCTTTGCCGACATGGTGGGAGCCTTTTTGTTGAACGTCGGAGACGCGGAAATCGAATCTGTCCAGCGTCGCTTCCAGCTGCGTGCGAATCCGATCGTGGTCCGATTGCACCGGACAACGGGCCGTCAATTGAATTTGCGTGCCTTCTTCCGTACCGAAGCGGATGACGCCGGGATTAACGGTCAAAGGACCGGTCATCTCATCGCGGAACGCAATGCCCAGCTTCTCTCCATGGAAGTCCTCATGCATCGTGTTTAACAACCCGATAAAGCGGTTGGCTTCCGTCTGAAGAGCCGCATCCCGCAAAAACAAAGCCAATACTGTGCCGGCATTGACGCCTTTTTCCGGTTCCGAACCATGCGCGGATACGCCGGCTACCGTAAACATGGCTTGTCCCGCATTGATCTCGGCTTCGCCTTTCACGCGATGCTTGCGGCAGAAGTCCTCGAAAGATTCCACCAACGGTCGAATGTCGCCGCTAAGTACGGCATGCGCACGCTCAGGCACCATATTGATGCGAACGCCCGACTCGAACGATTCCAAAGTGATCAACGATCGGGAATCTTCCAATCCGTTTTTGGGTACGAGCGTCGGGTTAAACTGTCCTTTTTCCGCATAGATCATCGGGAATTCGGCATCCGGGGCAAAACCGACGGTCGGCATTTGCTCGCGCTCCGCGTAATGACGCATGCAGCTCATGCCGCTTTCCTCGTCGGTTCCGAAGATCAGGCGTACGTTTTTGGTTAACGGCAAACCTAGCTCCTTGACGATTTTCAGTCCGTACAGCGCCGCGATCGTAGGGCCTTTATCATCGATGGCTCCGCGCGCATAAAGCTTCCCGCCGCGGATCGTCGGTTCAAAAGGCGGGCTTGTCCATGCGCCGGTCGCAGGCACGACGTCCACATGACCCAAGATGCCGATTGTCGTATCCGGGTCAAAACTGCCGTATTGCGCATGTCCCGCGTAGCCGTCTACATTTTTCGTGTCCAAGCCGAGTTTTTCCGTCAGTTGCAGCATATAGTCCAGCGCTTCGCCGATTGCCTGTCCCATCGGACGCTCCGTCGAAGCCGCAGCCGCGTCTTTGACACTCTCAATTCGAAGCAGGCCGTCCAGATCGCGCAGCAGGTCCTCGCGCCGCGATTCTGCTTCCTTTTGCCAATCGATCATCCATCTGCCTCCTCATTAGTCGTGTTCCTCTGTCGTTCGTTTCGATTCGCTTATTATCTTACCACTATTTTTACCCGAATGCCGAATCTGCGCCTCTGCCTCCGACAGCAGTTCAGCCAAACGCTTGGAATCGACCGGTTTGTTCATATATTCGTCCATCCCTGCGTCCAGGCAGCGTTCCCGATCTCCGCGCATCGCATTCGCGGTAACCGCAATAATATAAGGTTTGCCGTAACGCCCGGGCGCTTTTCGAATCCGGCGCGTAGCCTCGAACCCGTCCATCCTCGGCATTCTGACGTCCATCAAAATCACTTCGTAACGCGAACGTTCCGCCAGCGTCAGCGCTTCGACTCCGTCTTCGGCGATATCGGACTCGCAGCCCAGCCGATCGAGCAATCGTTCCATGACGAGTTGATTGATTTTGTTGTCTTCGGCCACCAGAATCCGCAGCGGAGCAGAAACGTCAACCGGCGCTTCCGCAACTTCAACCGGCTCTTCAGGCATCGCGTCAAAGTCGGGCAGCTGCATATCGATCGAAAACCTGAACACCGTGCCCTCTCCAAGCTTCGAACGGACGCCGATCGTCCCATGCATAAGTTCGATCAGCTTTTTGGTAATCGCAAGCCCCAGCCCCGACCCTTCGGATTTGCGCGTCATGAAGTTGTCCAGCTGATAAAAGGGATCGAACAAATGCTCCGTATGAGACTCAGGAATGCCCATGCCCGTATCGCGAATGCGAAAATGCAGACGAGCCCAGCCTTCCGGCGCTCCCTCTTCCAGATCTACCGAAACGAACACGCCGCCCTCTTCCGTGTATTTGATCGCGTTGCCGACCAGATTGACGAGAATCTGGCGCAGCTTATTCGGATCGCCTACCACGATCTCCGGCACATGCGGGGCGATGGACAAGCCGAGTTCCAGCTTTTTGGCCCTGGAGTCGGCCAATAGGATATCGAACGAACGCGCCACGTCTTCACGCAAATTCATCGGTTCAAGCTGAAGCCCCGTCTTGCCGGCTTCAATCTTGGAAAAGTCGAGAATGTCATTGATGATACCCAGCAGCGAATCGCCGCTTCGACGAATCACTTCCACGTACTCGCGCTGCTCGGCAGTAAGTCCTTCCGTTTCCAGCAATAACTGCGTTAAGGTAATGACCCCGTTCATGGGCGTACGAATTTCATGGCTCATCACGGCAAGAAAGTCGCTTTTGGCCCGGTTCATCTCTTCCGCTGCCTGTTTTTCGATAAGCAGACGCTTGTGTTCCGTAATATCCTTGGCCAAAACGTAACAACCCACATTGCGCCCGCCCACAATGATCGGCGCCGTAGAGGTCAATACTTCAAACTCGTTTCCGTCAACATTCCGGATTCGAACGGTCGGACGCAAAGATTCGTCTCCCGCCACGTTGTTGCGCAAAATATCGTCCATCGTTCCTTCCGCCAGCCATTCGGAGAAAAGTCGGCCGATCATCTCTTCCGTAGCCAATCCGATCAATGTCTGTGCCGCGGGATTGGTGTTCATCACGCGTCCTTCGCCGTCGATCGAGAAGACCGCATCATGGTTATGCCGTTTAAGGGACGTATAGCGTTCCACGGACTCTTGCAGTTTGCGTTCCGAATCACGGAAGTCCGTGATATCGCGATAAATTACCGCATAACCGGCCGGATTCTCCTCGTCTCCCAGTGCGAATTCTGTCACCAATACGTTCAGAATCTCGCCGTTTCTTGAAAGGGCAATCGCTTCCGCACGTACGGCGTCCTCGGCCTGAATAGCCGGATCGGGCAGCGAATTTGCTTTCGACAAAGGAGCCAGTTCCCCTTCGGACACGTTCTGCAACCCGATTTTCTCCCGGACGCCTGTTTCGCTCATGCCTGCAAATTCTTGGGTATCCCAGCCGAATACGCGCTCGAAGGCCGCGTTCAAACTGACAAGCGCGCCTTTTTCGTCGAACAAGGCTACCGGGTCCAGATTGTTTGCCGTGATCCTTTCCAACTGCCGGGCCGCCGCTTCCAAGCGCAGCCGTTCAACGTTGTCCCGCCGGTCTTTCTCGCGCTGCGCGGACAAAGACGGAAAAAGAGCGCCGCCGCTTTTTCCGGTAAGATCCGTACTGCTGAATTCGTCGTCGGTCATCACGTAATCGTGCGTTCTCAACATTTTCACTTGCAGGGAAGCGCTGATCGAACCTGCCTGATAAGCGCATACCGATACCATGCGCATTCCCTGCACCGTCCGGTCGGCGAAAGCCTCGAATACGCTCAACTCATGCTCGATGAACGGTTCGCTTTTCCAAGCGACATGCGCCCAAGTGCGAATCTCCGACGCTTGGCCGATATAAGGGTTCAACGATTCGCCGAAATGCCCGATTACTTTTTTATAATGAAAACTTTGCGTTGTATCGTAAAATCGATCCGCGTCCACATAAACGACGCGTTTATTCTCTTCCGCGCTTAATGCCGGCGAAACAAGACTGCGAATTCGGCCGATCCGTTCTGCGGAATCGATCAAAATCGCCAAGCCGCCGTCCTGAACGCCCGAAATCAAATAAGCGGACGCATTGTCCGCATAGGCGTCGACGTCGTCATAGAGGTATAGGATATGGCCGCCCGTCGATACGCTGACCAGCCGATTCAATTCCATTATGCGCTCGCTCATTATGCACCCCGCGACTTTGCTTGAATTTTAACTTTCTACCTATTATACGACAAATGAGCGAAGGGAAGATGACGAAATTTGACTATAATCGACTTGGACGGCTTCCCGAGCCAATAAAAGATTTGCCGAGGTACTGAAACATACAAAAAAGGTTCCCATTCTGCCCGAAGCAAAATGGAAACCTTGTTTTTAATAAAAGATGCGGTCGAGAGGACTCGAACCTCCACGGGGGTAAGCCCACACGGACCTGAACCGTGCGCGTCTGCCAATTCCGCCACGACCGCATATCATGATCGCTATTATAGCGACAAGACAGATCATAACACAAAGCAAAAGTTTCAGTCAACAACTTTCAAAAAAAGTAAGGATATGCTTGCATGCGAACACCTATTCGGTTATACTGAAAACAGAACACAAGTTCCTACAAGGTGGTGAAGAGCATGACCGCTGTACAGACGACCCGAGACGAACTGTCTTTAATCAAAAGTTACCTGTTATTGACGCATATTTTGAAAACATTCGAGAACGACGCCAAAAAGCTGGAGTCCGATGCACCGATGCAGACCTCTACTTTATATACAGAAATGATTCGCAACGCTTCCCGGTGCGCGGCTGTGCTGCTGTCGGGCATTCGCCGCGAATTCAAAAAACGAAGCATCCGCATATGCGAAGTCAAGCACTCGGAGAAGGGCGTAGATGCCGATTATATCTGCCGCGGACTTCATGGCACCATGCATATTGATCATGCCTCTTTCCATCATGAAGCGGATTTGCGTATGCGTGCTTATCTGGGAATTTCGACTACGGAGAACCGCTCGGCAGAACCGATCGTGACCGACTCCGGCCGTCAATCTGCCGTGCCTGTTCGCAGTTACAGTCATCGCGCATCGATCCCGGGAGCCTCAGCCAAAAAGAAGACGCCGCGTCCTTATTCGGCTGGAGCATACGCCTGAACATCGCCCCCCTCTCCCTTATGTCGATCCGACCGCCATCCCCCGGCGATCGGCCGATATGGGGGGATATTAAATAAATAAAGCTATGCCCCCGCAACAATAAAGCCCGGTTGCACTGAATTTTCAGTGCAACCGGGCTTTATTATGCTCATGTCCTACTTTCCTCACAAGCTTGTTGATCCAGAAGAATCAAACTCTGAGACGCTGATCAAAAAATCAGTTTAAAGTGTCGAGAAAGCCTAACGTAACTGGAAACGAGAAGACGGAGAGAAAAATTCAGTGAAAGACGCCTTTGAACTCGGAAAATTCCTTATTCAAATTCAATCCATTTTCCGAGTGAGACAGCGTCTTGAACGAATTTTTCTCGCAGTCTTCTCGCTTCCCCGCCGAAGTAACTTTATCGACAGCTTAAAATAATCAGTTCTCGGATTTAAGCTCGTCCAAGCTCGCCAACGGATCAATCCGTTCTTCTTTGGATGGCTGAATGATATAATTGCGATCCAACTTGACTACGTTGCGATTAGGACGACGAATCAGGACATGCGTATCGTCCCACGCCACCACGATGCCTCTGATATCATTCTCCTTCAACCCGTCGCGAACGACCCGAACCTTTTCCCCGGATATTCGGTAGGCATTGAGCTGCTCGTCATCGATCATTGCGGACTCCCTCCATTCTGTTTATCGTTTACCTTTTAACGAAAAAAGCCCGCACGCGCGTCGCGCGGGCGGACCGGTCTAAAAAGCGATGCTGGAATCTGTATTGCGGAAGAAAAAGCTTATTGTTGAGCCGTTTCTTTCGAATCCGCATTTTCGAACCAGAAGTCGAGAACTTTCGCCGACATCACACGCTGTTCAACGTATTCAATCTGCTGAGGCGTGAACTCTTCTCTCCACGGGAAAGACAATTCTTCGCACAAATCGGCGAGCGTCAGAAGTTCGGACCAGGCGACATAGCGCTTATACCAAAAGAATTGAGGATGTTCAATCATATAGGGATAAAGGTCATCAAACTCCGTGTGCTTGCAGTCGAGGGCACGTTCGAAATGTACCTTGGCATCGTTGACTTTTTTAATGAAAAATTCAGCATTTACTGTTGGATCACTCATATTAGTCTTCCTCCTCTCCCTACTTAAAAGGTATTATACGTAACATTATCGGAGGGGTAAAGTGGGAAATGAAGCTTTTGGCTCAAATTCTCTCAGTCCGCAAAAACGACCCCTTCTTCGCCCAGCGACTGGATACGAACCAGCGATTCCAGACGGATTCCCTGATCCCGCAGGCTTTGCGCGCCGGATTGGAAACATTTCTCCACTACGATGCCCACGCCTACGAGCGTAGCTTCCGCCGAGTGAATGATTTTGACAAGACCCCGAGCGGCATCGCCGTTGGCGATGATATCGTCGATCAGCAAAACCCTGTCTTCTTTTTTAATAAACCGTTTGGGAAGCATTAAATCGGTTACGATTCCTTTTGTAAAAGAAGGCACGCGTTCCACATACGAATCCGGATCGGCCAGCAGCGTCTTCTTGCGACGGGCGAAGATCATCGGAACACCCAGCTCAAGCGCAACGGCAAAGGCTACCGGGATACCTGAAGACTCGACGGTCACAACTTTGGTCACGCCTTCCGCAGCGAAACGGGAAGCGAATGCGCGCCCCATCTCCATGGTCAGCGCCGGGTCAACCTGATGATTCAGGATTGCGTCCAGCTTCAATACCTGCTGCGACGCAACGACCCCTTCTAGCTTGATCCGTTCTTTTAACTCTTCCATAGGCTCTCCTCCAGATACCTTTTCGGCGCGCGCGCCAGGTACGTTTTCGTAAAAAATAGCATTTTGTTTGATTTTTTTCAAGATGACACGGCATGTGCGGAATTTCAGGCTCAAACCGTTTGCCGGCCGCGTCCCTCGTAACTGAGGTATAATCGCTTCAGTTCGATCGCGACCCGGTTAAGCGAATAGTTCGACTTTGCTTTTTCGCACGCGGTACGAGCCAATTCATATCGGTAAGACGGATCGACGATGACTTGCTCCAAGGCGTTGGCCAGCGCTTCGGCATCGTCGGGCGGCACAAGCAGTCCGTTCACGCCGTGTTCGATCTGTTCCGGCACGCCGCCTACGCTCGTGCCCACAAGCGCCAGACAACAGAGCGCCGCTTCGGCAAATACCGATCCGAACGCTTCTGCTCGCGAAGGCAGAACGAAGATATCGAAGAACGGCATGAATTCCTCGGGATGCAGCGTATACCCGTAAAAGATCGTATCGTCGTATACGCCGAGATCCTGCGCCATCTGTTCCAGTTCTTCGCGCGAAGGGCCGTCACCGATCAGATGCAGCACATACGGGACATTTCGCTCTTTCAGACGTGCGCAAGCCTGCAGCAGAATATCCAATCCTTTTGCAGGCACAAGGCGACAAACGGCCATCAACTGCGGAACCTCATTCTCGTGCGGCACCGGCTTGAAGCGGCGTTCGTCGTAACCGTTCGGCATGATCTTAACCTTTTCCGGATGCCGGATATGCGGAGCCATGTAACGTCGGAACGCATCGGATACGGTGATCAACTGATCCGTCTTGGCTTCCAGTTCTCCATACATGGCTAAAAGAAAACGATGTTCGGGTCCGCCTTCTTCAATCTTTCCGTTCAGCACCAACTCCCGTTCATAACTGGAGTGCGTCGTTTGCAGCACGGGCGTCTCCGGAAATACCGTCTTCATCGCCAGCGCGGCTATCGGATGATGGGCATGGATCAGATCATACGGTTTTTGCAAACGCAGACGCGTCCACCATAGGTAATCGCGATAGGTCTGCATGTATTTTTGCACGATCGGACTGTCTCCGTACTCCGTCCAATCAAAAGTCTCGAACACGACTTCCTCGCGTCCTTTGCCCCGAATCCGCTTGGGCAGCGAAAAAATTTCCATCTCCCAACGGGCCGAAGAAAACTTCTCTTGCAGATACGGGATCATCGATGATACGCCCCCCGGCTGTTCGGGCGGAAAAAATAAAGCTTGCAGCAATCTCACAGCCAGTCTCCCCTTCCGCTTCGCACGCTCTTTCTATATGATGATAGCCCACAAGACCGCTCAAGGTAAAGGGCAAGCGGGCTCTTTTTCCGATCGGTTGCGGTATGGAATACTTGCCGGATTGCCCGGGCAAAAGTTACCGATTGCGCAGCGCGTCCAATTCTTCGGAAGTCAGTTCGCGATATTCGCCGAGCGACAACGCAGGATCCAGCTGCAAAGGCCCCATCGAGATTCGTTTCAGGAACACGACCTTTTTGCCCACGGCTTCGAACATGCGCTTCACCTGGTGGAATTTGCCCTCCATGATCGTCAACCGAATATCGGTATGCGCTTCGCCTTCTTCTTCGAAATGCCGCACGATTTCAAGTTCTGCCGGCATCGTCTCGTATCCGTCGTCCAACGTAACGCCGGCTTTAAACGCTTCGCCGTCCGTCTCGTCCACGGCGCCGAGCACTTTGGCTTCGTACGTCTTCGGAACATGCTTGCGCGGCGACAGCAGCTCGTGCGCGAGCTGTCCGTCGTTAGTCAGCAGCAGCAGTCCTTCCGTATCCTTGTCCAGACGTCCGACCGGGAACGGTTCGAATGCCACATATTCGGCATCCAGCAGATCGACTACCGTGCGATCCCATTTATCTTCCGTAGCGGAAACCACGCCCTGCGGCTTGTTGAGCAGCAGATAGACGAATTCCCGGTAACGCACGGATTGTCCGTCGACCTCGATCGTCGAAGCTTCAGGATCAACCTGAAGGCCGCTGTCCTTGATCGGATTACCGTCCACGATAACGCGGCCCTGCTTGACCAGCTTTTTGCTTTCGCTGCGCGTGGCAATGCCGAGATGCGACAGTATTTTATCCACGCGCAATTTTTTTGCGCTTTTATTGCCTGATTGGTTGCTCATCCGTTCCATCTCCATCCTGCCGGGTATTCGTTTTTGAGTACGCCTGCGGCCCATTTGCCCCAGCCTGCCGAGTATCCGTCGATCGATACCAGCACATAGCCTTTGGCATCTGTGCCTTCGCCGCGTTCGATGCGTTCCTCGCCGAACGTCAACGTCTCGCCTTTGAGGTAGGACACGGCCTCCGGCAGCGAGGAGCTGAGATTCAGCGACCGCGCCGATTCGCGCGGCGATAAAGCCGCCGCCAACGCGTTGGACGGCACGAAGCGGCCTCCGGCTTTGACCATGCCGAGCTGGAAGCCCGAGCGGCGGACCTTGAGCCCGCGCAGCCGCTCCGGTTCGACCGGGCAGGCGTACGCATAGTCGCCGGAGATCAGCAGCGTGCCGAAGATCGGCACCGTGACCTGCTCGGACAGGAACTGAAGACACGCGCGGCGCACGTCGTCTTCGGACGCCTCCTCGCGGATATAGGCGTCCTGGCGGCGTCCGCGGGCTTGGCGCGCGGACTTGTCTTCGCGGCGCGGCGCAGCCGCAAAGCGGCTTTCCTGGCGGCCCTTGCCTTTAGGGCCGCCGCTTTTGCGCCCGCCCTCGGAAGGGGCGGGCAGTATTTCCCCGGCCCCGATGATCGGGCCGGAAGCCGTTCCCGCGGCGCCTTCAGCTCGCGCCGCCTTCTCCCCCGTGTGCTCCAGCACGCACACGAAATGCCCCTCGCCTTCGGCGAGATGCGGCCATATCCGCGCCGCTCGCGCCGTTTGCGCGAGCGCTTCGGGCCGCGTAAAGCCCGGCTCGCTTTGCCGAGCCTCCTGCTCAAGCAGCGGCGACAGCCAGCCGCCGCTTTCCGCCAGGCCGGCCACCCATTCCGGCCGCCCCGGAGAAAGCAGCGGCGAATGCTTCAATTCGCCTACGACGAATTCCGGATGGCGCGCCAAGAACAGCGCGATCATGGCCTCGTTCTCTTCCGGCGAGAACGTGCAGGTCGAATAAACGATTCGCCCGCCCGGAGCGAGCATCGAAGCGACCGTATCGAGAATATCCCGCTGCATTACGGTACAGACGTCCACCGAATGCTTTTCCCATTGCCGGACGGCATCGGGATCTTTGCGGAACATGCCTTCGCCGGAGCAAGGAGCGTCGATCAGAATCTTATCGAAATACGCCGGGAACTTCTCGGCGATCCGATCCGGCGTCTCGTTCAGCACAATCGCGTTGCGAACGCCGCTCATCTCGATATTTTTCGCCAATGCCTTCGTACGCTCGGTGCTGATATCGTTCGTTACAAGCACGCCTTGACCGCGCATCTTCGCCGCGATCTGCGTGGATTTGCCTCCGGGTGCGGCGCACAAATCCAGAACGCGATCGCCCGGCTCGGGATTCAGCGCTTCGGCCGGCTCCATGGCGCTGGGTTCCTGAATATAATAAAGGCCGGTATGGTAAAACGGATGTTTACCGGGCCGTTCATTCTCGTCCACGTAAAATCCGGTCTCGCACCATGGAATCGGCTTCAACTCGAACGGACTTGCGGCTTTGAAGTCTTCAAGTCCGATCTTGAGCATGTTCACGCGAATCCCCGCATGACGAGGCCGTTCATAGCTGGCAATAAAATCTTCGTATTCGTCTCCGAGCCAACGCTGCATGCGCGACTCGAACAACTTCGGAAGTTGGATGCTCATTAAGCATTCCTCCTGTTTCTATTACTCTGTACCCGGTGGTTCGAATGATTCTCATCATTTAGGCGCAAAACGGCCCGCCCCGCCGCGCGGCTGCTTGCCGCGGCCCGGCGGAGCGGGCCTGACTGATACGTTCAAGAGTTTGGTTTGGCCTTCGGCCCGCGTGCGTATCCCGTACGTTGCGGCACATTCGGCCGAATCTCTTCCGCCGCGAGTTCGACCCGGGCGATAAGTTCCGGATCGAACATCTCGATTTCAAACGGATAGAAATCAAACGGCTCCTGATCGTAGCGCTCCAATTGCTTTAAATACTCCTGTGCCTGCAACACAAGCTTATCCAATCGAATGCCCAGCGCATCATCCGGGTAATTCGACAACTTGCTTACCGCACTGCGCATCATCTTCCTGGCGCCTTCAATCTTGTTGTAAGCGGGCGTGATTCCGCCGTTGCGAAAATGATACAACGCTACGGCGATCTGAAGCAGCCCCGAATATAAAGGGTCGCGACCGCGTTCCAGCCACAATTCTTCGAGCACTTCATGACACTCGAAGTAGTCGCGATCCCGATTGAAGTACACCAGGAACGCGGCAAACTTCGGTTCAACCTTCATATTCTTCCGGGTCTTCCTCATGCTTGGAGGCGATGATCGCTTTGATCTCGGCCATCATTTGTTTCATGCCTTCGAAATCGCGTGCCTGGAACAACTCGCCGAACTTGGCCTGATAAGCCACGGCTTCGGCAACCAGATGATACGCATACAAGCGATGAATGGTCTTCAGCAACGTGGAGACGATGTTTGCATCATCCTCGAACAGCTTCTGCGCATCAAGAATTTCTTCGCGAATGCTGGACATTTCGCTATCGAGTACCGATGCGGCTTGCGCCGACTTTTGCAGGCGAAGGCGCATATCCCCCGGCAACCCGCCGCGATATTTATAGTTCAGGGAGTGCTCGATGGTCGCCCAGAAGTTCATGGCGAGCGTGCGAATCTGAATTTCGGCCAGCACGATCTTTTGCTCGAGCGCAGTCTGCACGGGATAACGAATAATCATATGGAAACTGCGGTAGCCGCTCTCTTTGTAATTCGTGATGTAATCCTTCTCGTACAAGACCGTCAAGTCTTTCCGAGCTCGGATGTATTCGGCCACGCGGCGGATATCTTCGACGAACTGGCACATGATGCGAATCCCGGCGATGTCTTCTATTCCTTCTTCGAGATTATCCAACGGAACGTCCAATCGTTCGGCCTTTTCCAAAATACTGGTAATCCGTTTGACTCGCCCGGTGACAAACTCGATCGGCGCGTATTCTTCACGCTTTTTCAATTCGGATCGCATCGTTTTGAACTTGACTTTCAATTCTTCGACTGTCTGTTCATAGGGAAGCAAAAAGGTTTCCCAGTTTCTACCGTCCATACCCATGCTATGTGCCTCCTCGTCTTCCTTCACCCTTTCAGCGGTGGTCAGCGCCGACCGCTTGGGAAATGCGGGTGAACCCGTCTGTTTGCAGCAGCCTTTTGAGTCCGGTATGCAATTGGCGGTTAATCTCCGGTCCCTTATAGATCATGGCCGTATAAATCTCGATCAGGCTTGCGCCTGCGCGAATTTTGGCATAAGCATCTTCGGGCGTAAAGATTCCGCCGCTGCCCACGATCGGCAGGCGTCCTTGCGTCTGGGCGTAAGCCCGACGCACGATCTCGGTCGAACGGCCGGTTAACGGTCGTCCGCTGAGTCCGCCCGCCTCCGCTCGGTTGACATGCGTCAAACCTTCGCGCGACAAGGTCGTGTTGGTCGCGATAAGACCGGATACGCCGCTCGAAGCAATAGCATCCACCGTCTCTTCCAACTCTTCGTCACCCAAATCCGGCGCGATCTTGACAAATACAGGTTTGGGCGAAGCCTCTCCTGCCTGGCTTGCCAGTTCGCTCGTCACCGCGGTCAACAGCTTGCGCAATTCATCGCCGTGCTGCAAACGACGTAAATCCGGCGTATTCGGAGAGCTGATATTGACGATAAAGAAATCCGCGTAGGGGTACAGTACCCGAATGCAGCGCTCGTAGTCGAGATAGGCTTCCTCGTTGGGGGTCGCCTTGTTTTTGCCGATATTGACGCCGACCGGCACGGGACGATCCTTCAACGCAGCCAAACGAGCCGCCATTGCTTCCGCGCCTTCATTATTGAAGCCCATGCGATTGATCAGAGCTTCATCCGACGGAAGACGGAACAATCTCGGCTGTTCGTTGCCGGGTTGACTCAGCGGGGTCACGGTGCCGACTTCCATAAAGCCAAAGCCGACCGACGAAAATCCGGGAACCGCCTCGGCGTTTTTATCCAGTCCCGCAGCCAAGCCGATCGGAGACGGAAACGACAGTCCCGCCACTTCGGAAGCCAGCGCTTCGTCATGCTCCGTACCGTACATTTTGCGCAGCAGAGTCAGTCCTCCAGGCGTGCTTGAAGCTCCACGCATGCCGTCAATGACGAGGTGATGGGCTTTTTCAGGGTCCATCCGGAAAAACAGCGGTTTGGCTAGGCGTTCATACAGCAAGCGGTTCACTCCCATTCTTCTCTTCTGACTCTTTAATTTTACTCGGAACCGCGTTAAAAGGAAAGCATTCCAGTCGCTTGTTTTCATGAAATAGCAGGCTCCGTTCCCTCTTACAATTCCGCGAAAAGAGACTTACAATAAAGGTATACGATATCCGAAGGAGACGATGACAATGGCCGTTAAACGCAAACCACCCGCCCTCCAACAAAAAAAGGAAGAAGTCAACCGCAAAGCCGCCCTCTGGATCGGCGCTAGTCTTGCTTTGATCATTTTAGTCGTAAGCGCCTTAATTGTTTGGGCTCAACTCTGAGTCTGTTCGTCTCGGATTCGATTCCCGGCACTTAGCCCGGTCTCCGGTTTTTATGCCGTAGCCGGGCTTTTCGTCTGTTGGAATCCGGTTCGTCCACGTCTTAATTCAGCCAGTGATAGATCTTCCGATCGTTCGTCTGGTCCTGACGGTCTTCCGTCTGGAAGCGCTGCTTCGGAATCGCGATTTCCTCGGGCAGCACATCGTCCGTCAACGTAACCTTCGTTCCGGCAGGGACCATGTCAAACAACTCCTCGACATCATCCTTGTTCATGCGCACGCAGCCGTGCGACTCGTCGCCGCCGATGCTGCTGGGCACATTCGTGCCGTGAATCGCATAGTCGGTATCCGACAATTGCATCCCGCGGCTGCCGAATTCTCCGTTCGGCTTCCCGTTCGGATTGACCACTTTGTCGCTGACCGCGAACGTTCCCGTCGGCGTCTTGCTGCCGCCGAGTCCCACTTCGTAATTGCGAAGCAGCACATTTCCGCTCACAACCGCAAGACGATGTCGGCTTCGGTCCACGATAATCTCAAGCGGCTGGTCCAGATAAGGGGTACCGCCAAGCGTCCCGGCCGAGACGGGACGCGCACCTTCTTCGGACAAAGGCGGCATTTCCTGACCGTAAGCCTGCCTTTTTAGCATCGTGGCAAAGGGATCGAAGGATCGACTCATGATCGGCGTCGAACCCGACATGACGTTATCGGGAAACGGCCGGTTCAATTCTTTCAAATCCTCCGGTATGCCGCCGCCCCCTTCGCGGTAAACGGCAACGGCCGAAGCGAGGGTGGCCAAGCTCTCTTGTTCGCTAACCCAAGCTTGAGCGGCTCGACGTTCTCCCCTTGAGACGTCGGCTTCGCAATCGCAGGTGGTCGGATCGTAACTTCGAATCAGGCTTTCCGCCGATCCTTCGCCCGGCTCAAGCTCCGCGATCACCGGCATATTCTTGTTCCAGAGCAGCCACTTTCCGTTTCGCTCCATGCCAAGCACGGAGGCCGGAACGGATCGTCCATCCTCCATATAAGCAGCAGCCGCGATGCCGATAGCTCTAGGTACGCCGATCTCGGCCGCCGTGAAGACCGTTGACGGCATACCCGGATCTTCATCCATTCCCGCCGTAAACCTCGGCGCGCTCATCCCCGGCGCTTCGGCATAACGGAAGCCGGCAAGCAATAGCAGCACGGCAGCCAGCAGCCAAGCTCGGCGCTTGGCGATCGCCTTTTTCCGCTTTTGAGCCGCTTCCCGCAATTTTTCCTCATACTCGGCCAAAATATCTTCCGGCACATGCACGTGTTCATAAGCCTCGTAGACTTCCTGAGCCTGATTGAAACAGTAGTTGGCCTTGCCTTCTTGACCGTCGGCCGCATATTCCTTGCCTAACAAGTACCAGGCCATTTTGTTATCGGGATGTTCGCGCACATACTGCTTCAAATCGCGAAAACGGGTCATGGCCCTTCGCTCCTTTGCCGGAAAAGTACGCATTATCATTCAGCGGATTCCGTAAAAAAGCGCCTCCCGCCTGTACTTCAGGAGAGAGACGCTTTATCTCGGATCTGCCCTGTATTCGGCGCTTTCGAGTCGAATCAGCCTTCTTTGTTGAACGGTTCGTCCGCAATGATGATCGAATCGGTCGGGCAACCGTCGCATGCGTCGAGCATATCCTCGTGCATATCTTCCGGAATTGCCTTAATGCCGTGGTTACCGTCGCCGTCGAAAATCACTTCAGCCAGTCCTTCGTCATCGTAATCGTAGATATCCGGAGCAGTCGCGCCGCATGCGCCGCACGCGATGCAAGTGTCCTTGTCGACCCACGTAAATTTAGCCATATATGTTCCCTCCTGTATACTCTATATCGGCAATACTGATTCTCTTGTCAAGAAGCCATTCCCGTAAGAGCCTTCATCCCTCTAACTATAATATAAACTTTTTTTGATTTCAATCATTCTTACGCTTCATTTTCATCGGTTTTCCTGATCCTTGCTGCGCTCGCCGTGAAAAGAAATCCCCGGCGAACGTCCCGCTTTCAATCGTTTGGTCCCGTCTTCTTCCAACATCCCGGCGACCATCAAGGCATCCTCCCCGAACTTATCGCGCAGCTTGTCCATAATCTCGGTCAGCTTTTCCTTTTTCGGCTGCTGCTCGTAATCGAACAGGTCAAGCTGGATGGCCGCCGTGCTTTTGTCCGATAAATTCTGCGCGGCTACGCCAAGCAATCGAACCGGTTTGCCGTCGCCCCAGTGACGCAGATACAAGGCTTTGGCTTCCCTATAAATATCATCGGCGGCTTCGGTCGGAATATCCAGCGTTCTCGAGCGCGTGATCGTTTTCATTTCCGGCGTGCGAATCGTGATCTGCACCGATCCCGCCAGCAAATGCTGCTTGCGCATACGCCTGGCTACCTGATCGCTCAAATTCAATATTACTCGAAGCGCTTCGGCGGATTCGGCCACGTCGTAAGGAAGCGTGGTTGTATGCCCTACGGATTTGCTAGGTTCGGGAACCGACTGTACCTCCGAATGATCTTTTCCGTTCGCGGCACGCTTCATCCAGACTCCGAATACGCCGAACGAAACTTGAAGGCGCTTTTCGTCTGTTCGTGCCAGCTCCCCGATCGTTCGAATTCCCATGCGGTTTAGCTTTTCGGCCGTTTTGGCTCCTATGCCGAATAGTTCCCCGCACGGCTTGCTCCACAGCGTTTGCGGCAAATCGCGAATCCGAAGCACGGAGATGCCGCTGGGCTTTTTCATATCCGAAGCCATCTTCGCCAGCAGCTTATTCGGCGCTACGCCGATCGAGCAAGGCAGCGACAGCTCGTTTTGGATACGCCGCTGAATCTCTTCTGCAATTTCGAGCGGCGTGCCGAACTGCCTGGAACCGGTGATGTCCATATAACATTCATCAATGGAGGTTGCTTCGATCAGAGGCGTATAGTTATAGAGAATCTCGCGAAAAGCTCTCGAGTATGCCCGATACAACCGAAAATCCGGCTTAATGAGGATCAACGACGGACAGAGCCGCTGCGCCTGATTCACGGTCATGCCGGTGCGCACGCCTTTCCGCCTCGCCGGGTAGGAGCTGGTGACGACAATGCCGCGCCGCTTCTCGCTATCCCCGGCAACAGCCGTCATTTTACCGCGATACAGCTCCGGCTGCTCCGCTTCATGCACCGAACAGTAAAAGGCATTCATATCGACATGCAAAATAACCCGCCCTTTTGACGGATAATACCGCTCGACGTTCTCCATTCCTACCCACCTCCTTTTTGTCGGGTTCGTTGATTTCCATTTTTCTATTTTACAACATCGGAAGCCGTACCGGCCGTTTTCCGACTATAAATTTCCGACATTATTCCGGTTTCTCTTCTGCATGCCGCGTCCTTGAATCTTTCAATCGATCCCCATGCGCCTCGCCCCAATTTTTCATGAACAAAATCATGGGCGCCAACGTCTCTCCGAACTCCGTCAACGAATATTCGACTCGCGGCGGTACTTCAGGATACACCTCGCGATGCACGATCCCGTCCCGCTCCAACTCCCTTAATTGCAAGGTCAGCATGAACGGCGTGATCTCCGGATATAGTTTGCGAAATTCGCCGAATCGCCTTGGACTCTCCAGCAGATGATACAGCAGAATCCCTTTCCATTTCCCGCCGATTACAGTAAGCGTCGTGCCCACGGGACAGCCTTCGAGTGTCGGTACAAGCTTCGATCCGCGCATCTTCTCCACCCTTTGCATAGTACGTTTTTTAGTAGTGAGTTTGAAAATTCTGCGTACTTTTCAATCCTGCTTACCTCTTTCTATACTAGCAGCATGCCCCAATTAAATCTAAGGTTATGGAAAGGATGATATGGCCATGAAAGCAATCACGCATGAAGGATCGGGCGGCCACGAACGGCTGAAATTCACCGATGCGGCAGACAGACGTCCAGGCTCGAATGAAATCAAGGTTCGCCTAAAAAGCGCCGGGCTCAATCACAGGGATTTATTTGTTATGCAGGATCGCCCGCAGCCGGACTTGTCCTGGATTCCGGGTTCGGACGGTGCAGGAACGATTGAAGAAATCGGCCCGGAGGTTGAAGGGTTTTCGGTTGGAAAAGAAGTCGTGATTCACCCTACGTTGGGTTGGAAGCGCTCAGCCGATCTCCCTAAAGTTCCTGAAATTTTAGGCGGACCTACAGACGGAACCTTTGCCGAATTTGTGACGATCCCGGCGGAAAACGTTTTTCCCAAACCGACCTTTCTAAGTTGGGCAGAAGCGGGTGTTCTTCCGTTATCCGCGCTCACTGCCTATCGGGCGCTGTTCAGCCAAGGAAAACTTCAAGCGGGAGAACATCTGCTCATTCCCGGCATCGGCGGAGGCGTGGCGAGTTATGCGCTGATGATGGCAAAAGCGATAAGGGCATCGGTGACCGTCACTTCAAGAAGCAAAGAAAAACTGCGCAAAGCGATAGAACTGGAAGCAGATTATGGAATGGACAGCGGAGCGGATTGGGCTGCCGACCCGAATATGCATAAGGTAGATCTGATTCTCGACAGCATCGGCGGAGCCGTCTTCCCCCGCTTTTTCCCTTTATTGAATCCAGGCGGACGAATCGTCAGTCTCGGAGCCGGCACGGAAGCGCAAATCGAGTTGTCGTTACGCGAATTATTCTTTTCCCAGTTTAGTCTGATCGGAACTTCGATGGGCAGCCGGGAAGAATTTATCGAAATGCTTCATTTTATCGAGACCCATCGTATTCGCCCTGTCGTGGACTCCGTATACCCGCTCTCCGATACAGCCAAAGCCTTCGACAGGCTGACTTCCGGCGAGCAATTCGGTAACGTTTCCATTTCAATCGCACGATAGTTGAGCAAGGCTTCGTCCGCCTTGTGCGGACAGTCTTTTCGGGCTTCCTTTTCTTCCGTAAAATTTGTTAACCCGAGTACTATACCGGTTTAAAGCGTTCATGCTATAATCGACAATTAATACGGACGGAAGGGAGCAGTTCCATGACGCGTTCCATCACCATTTTCGATACGACACTCAGGGACGGCACACAGGGCGAAGGCATCAGCCTGTCTGCCGATGACAAGTTAAAGATCGCCGTCAAGCTCGACGAACTCGGCGTGCATTATATCGAAGGAGGCAACCCCGGCAGCAACGGCAAGGACGTGGAGTTCTTCCGTCGAGTCAAAGAGCTGAATCTCCGGGCGAAGATCGTCGCTTTCGGCAGCACGCGCCGCAAAGGCGCCTCGGTCGAAGACGATGAAAATTTGCGACTGATCGCCGAATCGGGCGTGCAGGCTGCCTCACTGGTCGGAAAAGCTTGGGATTTCCATGTCCATACGGCGCTTCAGACGACGCCGGAAGAAAATTTGGCCATGATCGGCGATTCGATTGCTTATCTGAAACATCGGGGACTGGAAGTCTTGTTCGACGCCGAGCACTTTTTCGACGGATACAAAAATAACCGAGACTATGCAAAAACCGTGCTGCGAACGGCTTCCGAAGCAGGAGCGGATTGGCTGGTGCTGTGCGACACCAACGGGGGAACGATGCCGCACGAGATCCGCGAGATCGTAACGGCTCTTGCGGCCGAGATGCCGGATGCACGCTTGGGCATTCATACGCATAACGATTGCGAGCTGGCCGTCGCCAATGCACTCAGTGCGATATCTGCCGGAGCGTTACAGGTTCAGGGTACGATTAACGGTTACGGAGAACGCTGCGGCAACGCCAATCTGTGTTCGGTCATCCCGAATCTTCAGCTCAAACTCAACTTGCCCTGTTTGCCTGAAGAAAAGCTCGCGCAGCTCGTTCCGGTTGCCCGTTATGTCAGCGAGATTGCCAACGTACACATGCCGACCGGTCAGCCTTATGTAGGGAGTTCAGCATTTGCGCACAAAGGCGGCATTCACGTCTCCGCCATCCTGCGCGACTCCCGTACCTATGAGCATATTGCTCCGGAGCTTGTCGGCAATAAGCAGCGGGTGCTCGTTTCCGAACTTGCCGGTCAAAGCAACCTAATCTCCAAAGCAAAAGAACTGGGGATTGAACTTGATCCGAAAAGCCCGCAAGCCGCCGAAACAATCGGACGAATCAAGGAGCTTGAGCATCGCGGTTACCAATTCGAAGGCGCCGACGCTTCGCTTGAGCTGCTGCTTCGCGAAGCCGGCGGCGAAGTACGGGAATTATTCGTTTTCGAGTCATTCAAAATGCTTGTGGAAAAGTCGGCGGGAAAACCGGTCGTATCGGAAGCCTTCGTTAAACTTCGTATCGGCGGAGAAAGCTTGTATACCGCCGGAGAAGGCAATGGTCCGGTCAATGCGCTCGACAATGCGCTGCGCAAGGCGCTGCTTCAGTACTATCCGCAGCTCACCGATATGCACTTGAGCGATTATAAGGTTCGGGTGCTCGATGACAAGGAAGCGACAGCTTCCAAAGTTCGCGTATTGATCGAGTCCAGAGATGCCGAAGACGTATGGAGCACCGTCGGGGTATCAGGCAATGTCATCGAAGCCAGTTGGGAAGCCCTCGTCGACAGTATGCGTTACGCGCTCCTCGGTCAAGAACCTGCTGCATCCGTAGCAGCCGCGGAGCCGCGCCCCGGTCTGCTCAACCATTAACCCGCAAACAAAAAAGCGGCTTTCCGCCGTAGCGGAAAGCCCAGTATGAGAGGGGTAAACATGGGTGGCAAGCTTCGAGGGAACAACGCTTGGATTGATCGTCAGTACCGGTACCCGGTCAGGAATCCGGTCTTACAATCCATACTCGCTCCGTTCAAGGCTTGCGGGTCAAACATTGGGTGTTCAAAACCCGCTTCGAAATGAAGGACATCATTTCGGTGCAGGGAATTTCGCAGCGGGCGGCATGCGAAGCGGACTCGTAATCCGTTTCGCACCGTAGCGCCAGACCCGCCGCTTTTCCGATTTTGATTGCCGTTCATCAAATTGCATGATCCCGCATAAAGCCAGGCAGCTGTTTCGCTTAAAACGAAATCCGGCCGAACTTCATGCGGTATTTTTCAGATGCCATTCATTCCATCAGGTATGGCTCAGATGGGCGTACAGATCGCCAAGCGTAGAGATTTGACTTTCCCTCACCCGCTCCATATAACCGCCCCATAGCTTTGCCGTCATCAAAGAATCGCCCAAGGCATGATGGCGTTCTTTGATTTCGATGCCCTCCTCTACCAATAACTCGTCCAGACCATATCCCGATCTTGTCGGGTCAAGCAGCTTCGCGATCATCATGGTATCGATCACGCGGTGCGTAAGATGAGCCTTGGAAGTTTTCCAAAGCGCGGTATTCAAAAAAGCTTTGTCATGGGCACTGGCATGCGCGATTAACACGGAATGTCCGATAAAAGCCATAAAATCATGCAGCCCTTCAATCAAAGAAGGCGCATCTTCCACCATCGCCGGCGTAATGCCCGTCAAATCCGTGATGTGCGGAGGAATATCGATGCGCGGATTGACCAGCGTATAAAACGTCTCGTCTTCCAGCACCTCTCCTCCCCTCATCTTGACGGCGCCGAACGATAGAATCTCGTCCCCCTTTTGACAATTGAAACCTGTCGTCTCCAAATCGAACACCACGGTCTCCAATTCATTCAGCGGAGTAATCAAAGCTTCCGGTCTTCGCTGTTCCCGGCTGAGCGAGCGGATGAATGCCATCTGATGGGCACTCTGTCCCCCGAATACCGACGCTACCGCCGAAGGAACGCCCCCGCCGCGCAGCATGTTCCAAAATCCGCTTCTCGACCCAGCCGGTCCCTTCATGCCCGTCTCCTTTCTGCGAATCTGAGCTGACGCTGAAGCACGCGATGCAGCTTGCGTACCAGAATCAGGCCGTCGCGCAGTTCATAGAACTGCTCTTTTTTCTTCAATTCGTCGCTGAGCAGATACCCGGAACTCTCCAGCAGCCCCTCTCGCTCCGTCGCCTCAGTCAAGCCGCGCAGGCGGAGCGCCGTACGAAAAGCTTCATAGGTCGGCTCCAGAAGCGGTAACGAAGCGGCCTCGAACTGAATCAACCGTTCAAGTCGCTTCAATGTGGAGGATTCTTCCACATCGTGTTGAATCGCAAAAAAGCGGGCGGCATTCACAAGCGGAATATACATCCCGTATTTGACGTCAAAATCACCCGCATGATCGCCGAAGCGTTCGGTCACGACCTGCCCCAGCACGTTTAACGTTTTCTTATGGCGAACGGTATTGCGTAAAATGGCGGCATGCAAAGCAGCATTACCGCGTACTCCGTCGTAAAAGTCCCTGCGCCATTTGCCGGCCAATCCGGCATCGCCGGCAATCAAGCGAAGATCAGAAGCAATAATCAGATATCGTACGGGTTCCCAGCTAAGATCACTGCGCCATTCTTCCAGCTGCTTGGTCCATTCGGAAGAAGTTCGGCGCCATCTAGGCTCCGAACACATGACCTTTCCCTCGCACTTCTCATAACCTGCCGCCTCCAAAATATCCGTCAGTCGACGACCGAATTCTTCAAAATACGCTTCTTTGTCGATATGTTCCGCGTCCGACAAAATCAATCCGTTATCCTGATCACTCCAAAGCGTCTGCTCCTGCCTGCCCGCACTGCCGAATACGACGAAAGCATAAGACACGGGAGGCGGACCGAAGCCCGCCTCCCCCATCTCACGCTCGCACAATTCGACCGCGTGCTTCATCAGGCGGTCATGCATATCGTTGATCGAAGCGTTCCGGCCTAGAATATCAAGGCCGGTTCCCGCTTCCGCTAACTCTCGTTGCATCTCGACCCTTTTTGCGCGCAGCGCTTCGGGGGAACGGATCTGCGATAAATCTTCGCGGGATACGAATGAAGGGCCCTTGTACGAATGAGTCGGCTTCACCGGATTCCCCCTTTCTGATCATAAGCGCTTGTTTCCGAATTTCGGAGTTTTCTATTACCTTACATACATCTAAACATACATCTAACATATTCTCATTTTAACTTCGGTTTTCCTCTTTATGCGACAACCTCATATCTGCAATGAAAGCTTAAGCGTTAGCCGGTGTACGTTTGTTACCCGACTCCGGGCTTGTAGGACCATGGAAAGTGGTTTCGCCGGCCATTTTCATTTGTTCCGGGTAACCATAGTTGCCATGCTCGCTGATATCCAGACCCATCATTTCTTCTTCTTCGGTTACGCGGATGCCCATTGTTGCTTTGAGAATCGCGAAGATGACGAAGGTTACGGCGCCTACGAAGGCCAGCGTGCCGACAACGCCCAGCGCTTGAACGCCCAGTTGGTGCAATCCGCCGCCGTAGAACAGGCCCGCTTGCCCGAGACCTTTATCCGTAGCCAGCGCAGGCGTTGCGAAGAAGCCTGTGCAAAGCGCGCCCCAGATGCCCGCTACCCCGTGTACGGAGAATGCGAAGACCGGATCATCGACGCCTGCTTTTTCGAACCATTGTGCCGTGAAGAATGTCAGTACGCCCGCCACCAGACCGATGACTACGGCTGCCCACGGTTCAACGAAGGCGCAAGAGCCCGTGATCGCGACCAACGCTGCCAATACGCCGTTCAACATGCTCGGGATGTCGGCTTTGCCGAATACCATCCAGGAGATCAACAGTGCCGCTACGCCGCCCGCTGCCGCCGCAATATTCGTCGTCAGAGCCACGTAAGCGAAGAAGCCGTCCATTACGCTCAGGGCACTGCCCGGGTTGAAGCCGAACCAGCCTACCCACAGAATGATTACGCCGAGTACCGACAACACTTGGTTATGTCCCAAAATGCTGTTCGGTTTACCTTCTTTGCTGTATTTACCCAAGCGTGGTTTGAGCATAACCGTCGCCACAAGCGCCGCTGTAGCCCCCGTCAAGTGAACGACTGTCGAGCCTGCGAAGTCTTGCATTCCCATTTGCGCAAGCCAGCCGCCGCCCCATACCCAGTGCGCGATAATCGGGTAGATGATGATCGTGAAGAGAGCGCCGAAAACGATGTATACGCTAAGTTTGGCACGTTCTGCGAGACCGCCGCCCGCAATCGCCAGCGATACGCCCGCAAAGGCCAGGTGGAACAGGAACATCAGCGATACCGGAACACCTAATTCGTTAACGGAGTTGAACGATGAAGCTTGTCCGTCTCCTCCGAAGAAGAAGCCTTCAAAGCCGAAGAATCCGTTACCGTTACCGAACCCGAACGCGAATCCGAAAGCCCAGAACGCGATGCTCGCGACACCGAAAGAAAGGATTGTCTTGCCCGCAACGTGACCGGCGTTCTTCATGCGTACCGAACCCGCTTCAAGCAAAGCGAATCCCGCTTGCATGAAGATAACCAGTACGGCTGCGATAAATACGAAAGCCGAGTTCACGCCTACCGTCAATGCTTCGCCGTCTACCGCTTCCGCCGCATATGCGCTAACCGGAAAAGCCGATACCGCCGTCAGTGCCCCAAGTGCCAACCACCATTTCTTTTTCAAATTCCCCACGCCCTCTTCATGTTATTTTTTCTAACACAATGTGAAATCCTTGATGTCATTATAGACCGCGGCAAGAAAGCTGACAAGTGTATTTTCATAAAAAAAGAAAATTTATTTCAGAGTTTTTTTCGCTATTAAAAATTTCACCCGCGTTAATGCGGTGATGCACACTTTCGGTTTGAAAGCATGACGTTTGACTGTATGCTTTGGGTTGGATATAATTGAATTTGTCAAGAGTTTCTTTTTTATATTTACTACCTTTTATCATCGACAGAAGAAAGGGTGAGGCAGCGATGGGGATATGAAACTGTTCAGGATCGGAGAACTGGCCCGTGCCGCAGGAACCAGCGAACGCACCATCGACTATTACACCAAGTTGGGATTGATTCATCCGCAGGACCGCTCGATGACCAACTATCGATTATACGGACCTGAAACCCTGCTTCGTCTTGAGCGTATTCATGAGTTGAAAGACGAAAAGTTTACATTGGAAGAAATTCGCGAACGACTCGACAAATGGAGCGCCGCTTCGGGAGACGAACGCGTTTCGGAGAAGCTGACCCTGCTCGAAAGCCATTTGGCGCAAGTCGAGAAAGAATTGAAGGAACTGCAACCGCTGCTCCAGGATCTCGATCCGGCGCAAGCGCGCAAGACCTTCTCCCAACTCCTTCCGCAAGGCATCGCTTGCATGGAAGCCATCAAACTGCTGTTGGGGCAGCCATGATCTATTATTTGAATATGGAGGGAACAAGCACATGAGTTTTAACGCGTTTATGTACATCCTGATCATTCCGGCCTTCATTTTGACCATCTGGGCACAGTTCCGGGTCAAGGGGACGTTTAAAAAATGGAGCGAAGTACCGGTGAACAGCGGTATTACCGGCTATCAAGCCGCACGCCACATGCTTGATACGCACGGACTTCACGACGTACAGATCGTAACGGTACCGGGAACGCTGTCTGACCACTATAATCCGGTCAATCGTACCGTTGCCTTATCCGAGGATGTCTACTACGGAAACAGCATCTCCTCCGTCTCGGTCGCGTGTCACGAGATCGGCCACGCCATCCAGCATCAACAAGCTTACCCGATGCTGGCATTGCGCCATAAGATCTTCCCGGTCGTCAACTTCGCTTCCGGCGTCGCGCCGTTTCTGATCTTGGCCGGCTTCTTCTTCAGTCATACACTGATCGGCCTGGGTATTCTGTTCTTCGCCGTAACGGTTATCTTCCAACTCATCACGCTGCCGGTCGAGTTCAACGCCAGCAACCGGGCCAGAGAAATCATGGTCTCCGAAGGCTACATCACCAATGAAGAAGAACGCGGCGTAGGTAAAGTCCTGAATGCTGCCGCGCTGACTTACGTAGCTGCCGCATTGGTCGCTCTGCTTGAACTGATTCGTCTGGTCGGCATCTTCAATAGCCGCGACTGATTCCAACGCTCCGCAGCCGCTATTCGTTTTGAATGACGGCTGAATAAAAAATACAAAACCGGCGCGGTCTGAACGACTGCGCCGGTTTTGTATTTTCTTGGATGGAATTATGTAAGACAAGTGTAAAAAGACTATAATCTTCGTCTGACGGACGATAAATAGTGGCTAATTCTCTTGGTTTTATGGTACTATACATCTACTTTAACATTGCAGTCGATTGCAGCTTTCGCAACCAAAAGGAGAAGGCTTGTGAACTTATCAGTGTGGTATGATCTCTTCTTGTTCGCCTTGTTGTCCGTCTTGCTGGTCTACATTTTCTTCACGGTTCGGATTACGAACCTACATAAAGTCTATTTCGTTTTTCACTTTTTCATGATGTTATGGCCGCTTTGTCAATTCGCTACGCACATCGTACAGGATGTTCAATTGCAGTTCGTCTACGTGTCGTTATCCTTCGTAGCATCCCTCATGCTCGCAAGCGGCTGGCTGCTCTTCACGTTGTTCCTTGCGGGAGACGAGAAACGATTAACCCCCAAGTCCATTGCACTGCTGTTCGTTCCCGCAGCCGTTGCCTCGCTCGGGACGATGATCAACCCGTTCCATTTGTTCGCCAGTCCCACGACCGACAATTACGTCGACCGTTCCTACGGTCCGCTGTTCTGGCTAACCATGATGGTCATCGCCGGATATTTCCTCACCTCGTTGGTTGTCCTCCTGCGTGCCGTACGATCTCGTTCGTCTTCTCCAAGCCTTAAAAAGCAGATTCGCATCGTTCTATGGGGCATATGCGCGTTGGCCTCTTTTGTCGTGATCGATATTCTGCTCAACGTCGTGCTTGCCCAGTTCTTACCGATCATCCCCGGACTGACTTCGCTCGGTATTTTTATTGCCGATCTATTTTTCATTTTCGTCATTACCCGGTACAAAGTGTTTGATCTGGTATCGATTGCGCACGAAGACATCATCAATACGATTCCTCACGGCATTCTCGTATTGGATGAAGACGATGCCGTGGTTGAAGCGAACCGCGCACTCCGGCTTTTTATCGATATTGAAGTCGGAGAGTTATTCGATATCGAAGCTCTTCTGTCTTCGGTTCGCGCAACGGGAGACAGTCGTCAATTCCTGGATCACTATAAACGGAAAGAGCAGGATTTGTTCCAGATCGAGCTGACTTCGAATCGCGGAGGCGGGCTTCATTTCATTCTGCAAACGTCGCCGATCTTCGATGCCTCGCGTTCGCCGATCGGCCATATCCTGACCTTCCAGGACGTTTCGCAGGAGCGGCGCCTGGTGCAGGAGCTGAACCGTCAGAACGACGTTCTCCATGAGCGCAACCGCTCGCTGGACCGGACGCGTCTTGAACTGTCGCAGGCCAACCGCAAGCTGGAGGAGATGGCGCTGACCGATAGTCTGACTGGCTGCTACAACCGCCATTATTTGACCCAACGCCTGACGCGGGAAATGACGGCAAACGTCGAGCAGCGCATTCCGTTTTCTTTTGTCCTGTTCGATATCGACTTTTTCAAAATGATCAATGATCGTCACGGTCACGTGGCAGGAGATGAAGTCTTATACCGCACTGCACAGATCGTCAAGCAGTGTATTCGAAGCACAGACATTTTGGCCCGTTACGGTGGAGAGGAATTCATTTTGTACCTGCCATGCACGGATCGGAAAATGGCCGAGAAGATTGCCGAACAGGTCAGGGCTGCCGTTGAAAGCAACCGTGTCAAGCTTGACCCGTCCGCAGAACCCGTGAGCGTTACCGTTAGCTTAGGGGTATTGTCGATCGAAGACTTCGAACATCAATACGTACCGGATAATTTAGAAGAATACCTGACACGGTTATTCACTGAAGTTGACAAACCGTTATATCAGGCGAAGAAGAACGGGCGCAACCGAATCGAGTTCGCCGAAATTAGCCGGATTTCGGATAACGGAACGTTTGAAGCAAGAATGTAAAAAAGCATCGAGTAAGGCTGCCTATAAAGCCTTTATTCGATGTTTTTTTCATTTTATGGGTTAAAGCGGCTTGACAGCTGCAAGTCTTAGTTTTATGGTTAGTTAATGTACCAACTAACCATAAATGATCGACTTTATTCCAAAGGAGATTTCCGATGCCTATCCCTACTTCACTTCCGAATCTGATGCAAACAAGGCGCTACTTATTCATGTTCCTGACTTTACTGCTCTTGTTGACCGCACTGCCCACCTCTTCATTTGCCGGCTCCGATCTCCGTCATGCAACCCCTTCCGGAATTTCCATTCAAGATTTAGAAGCTTATATTGACGAATTCGTCGAACCTTACATCGGGAAAACAACCGCAGCCGCCTCGATCGCCGTGGTTCAGGACGGACGTACGGTTTTCTCCAAAGCTTATGGTTACGCCGATATTCCAAACCAAATTCCAGCTACTCCGGACAATATCTTCGAATGGGGTTCGATCAGCAAATTGTTTGTTTGGACTTCAGTGATGCAGCTGGTCGAGTCGAATCAACTGAATCTGCAGACGGATATCCGCGAATATTTGCCCGATCATTTTTTAAAACGATTGCGTTATGACGAACCGATCACTTTGTTCCATCTGATGAATCATGCCGCTGGATTTGAAGAGTATATGTTCGATATGGCTTATACGACTCCTGAGCAAGTATCCTCCTTGGAAGAAGGTCTTTTAAAAGCAGAACCTGCACAAATCTATCCTCCCGGACAAACGGTTGCCTATTCGAATTACGGAAATTCTCTGGCTGCCTATATCGTAGAACGGATATCCGGGCAGTCGTATGCCGACTACGTGAGCGAACATATCCTACTCCCGTTAAAAATGAATCATACCGAAATCCGCTCCGTTTTGGATGATCGACCGGACTTGCTGCGCAGTAAAGCCAAGGGTTATTTATCCGTTGAAGACGGACAACTTATCGAAGGTCCCTGGAACTACATGTCCATGTATCCGAACGGAGGCGCTAACGGCACGGCTGAAGATCTTGCTCGTTTTGCGATGGCTTTAATGCCGGCCTCTAATGAACAATCTTCATTATTTAGGCAATCCAATACCTTATCCGACATGCTCAGCTCTTCAAAATCCGATGATCCTTACATGCCCGGAATCGCTCATGGATTTTGGGAATATCCGGGTGCATCCCGCACACTCGGACACGGAGGCAATACGATGGCTTTCTCCAGCAGCCTCCAGTTCGCGCCTGACGAACATTTTGCCGTCGTAGTGCTCACGAATCAAGCTGGAGAATCCCATCTGGTACACGGGCTGTCACAGGCTCTGATCGGAAGCCCGGAGATTCCTGCTTCCGATCAAATGCTACCCGAATCCTCCTTGGTCACAGGAAGCTTCGTTGCAGCCAGACGTCCCGACCAAGGATTTATGAGCGTCTATCCCTATTTATCGCTGATGCGCGTCACCTCCGACAAAAAAAACGCTCTGACCGTTAAGCTCGCCGGATACGAAGGTGCGTACGAACAAGTTCGACCTTATTTATACCAAAGAACCGGCGGCGATTCCGAGCTGGGGGCCTGGCCTTTTATCTTTTTCCAAACGGATCAAGGATCTGTAACGCGAGTTTCGCTTTATACGAGTGATTATCTGCCTTTGTCCACCAGCCATTCCCTCCCTCTGCTCACTGTGCAAGGGATTGCCGCTATCGCTGCCCTGCTCTTCTTCCTGACCGCTCCGTTCGTATTGCTGTCGGTTACATGGTTTAAACGAAAAGGACAAACGGGCGGCCGCTTCACTCCGCTGCGGATCAAAACGCTGATCTTTATATTCAGCGGAACGCTTTTGGCTGCTAACAATCTCCTGCTTGCTTATCGGATGCTGAGTCAAAACGAGCGGCCATACAGCGATGTGCTGCCGCAGGTGATCTTAAACAGCGTATTTGCAGGATCCGGCTTGGTTGCTCTGATTGTGCTTCTTTTGGAAATCAAACGACGGCCGCTGTTGGGCAGGCGTTCTAAAGTTGGCGTAGGGGTTTCCATTCTGCTCTGGGTTATCTTGATCGTATTGCTGATTGTATGGCAGTTTTATCGCTGAGATGCTGAACATTAAAAAAGCCGCTTCCCTTTTTAAGAGGAGGCGGCTTTTGCCTTTTGAAAGTCCTATTCGTTGTGGAGAACATTGAAAGCGGCTGCGGGAGAAATTTCCAGCATATGCTTCCGAAGTGCATTTCTTCGAAATGCTTTACAAGACGCTGTCTCACGCAAAAAGCTTACAGCTTTCCGCGTTCAAAGGCGTCTTTCATTGAATTTCTCCCTCCGCCGATCCCTCCGCCGATCGCTTCGCTCAGACTATCAGGACTTTCTAACTGATTTGTCTACTATAATACATAGTAGACATGTCTTTTTAACTACACTCACTTATCGGTCAACGCAGCAGCAGCAGATCGCCGTAAGAATGGCTGAGAAGCGGAGCGCTCGCCTTTGCAGCGAAGGTGCGACAGCGATCGAAGCCATCTTACGGCGCGCAGCGGCCTCCCGAAGCTCAACCGATATTTCTCAGCCGATCTTTTTCCCGATCGGCAGACGTACGAGCAACCCGTACAGGAAGAAACCGGCAATGGCGCCGCCGATATGGGCGGAGATATTGACGTTCGGCGTCGCGAAGCTCATGATCAAGCCCATGACGAGCAGGATATAGACCGTTTGCCGCGATCCTTTATCCATTTTGGCTCTTTGGAACAGCGCCATGTACAAGAAAGCGCCGTAACCGCCGTAGATCGCGCCCGAGGCTCCGACGGAGATGAAATATTCGCCGGCTCGATTGTAAAAACCCATACTGATTAAGTTAGCAATGATTCCGCTAGCCAGGTAAAGAACGGCGTAGCGCACATGTCCCAACAATCGTTCAAGCGGCGGTAAGAAGACCAGAATGGCAAAGCAGTTGAAGAGCAAATGCTCAAAGCTGCCGTGCAGGAAGACCGAGGTCAGGTAGCGCCAAGGGGAATCGACGTTTTCGATACCGGGAACGCCGACAACATTGGACAAAGCTCCATATTGAAGCAGGATCGAGCCCGAAGCGTCTCGGCTGTAAGCTCCGTTCACCGCCAACACAATGAACATCACGACATTGACCAACACAAGAAGAGCCGTGACCGGATAAAACTTCAGGTACTGGTTCCATTTTTCGTACCTTACAAAAATCATCATTTTCCTCTTTTCCAACAGAGCATGTCCGAAAGTTCCGAAGAAAGCTCACTCGGGCTCATTTTCGGACATGCCCTATTCTCTTTTTTGCAAACGATCCGTTAAAAACATTATAATAAAATCGTACGGGAAAATCCAAAATCCCGATTATGGTACGTCGATCTCAGTCATGAGCACGTACTTGCAGGAAAATCCAAGGAGGTTATTCACTATGGCACAACAAAGAACCGGCGTCGCCACGTTTAAAGGCAACCCGATCACCCTGATCGGTCCCGAACTGAAAGTCGGCGATTCGGCACCGGACTTCAAGCTGAACCGCAATCTGCTGGAGGAAGCTTCCCTGAAAGACTTTTCCGGCAAAGTGAAACTGATTAGCGTCGTTCCTTCGCTTGATACAGGCACTTGCGATGCGCAAACGCGTCGTTTCAATACGGAAGCTGCCGATCTGGGCGAGAATGTAGTGATCTTGACGGTCAGCGCCGATCTTCCGTTCGCACAAGCCCGTTGGTGCGGAGCGGCAGGCGTGGATCAAGTGATCACCCTGTCCGACTACAAAGGGCATTCGTTCGGTGAAGCTTACGGCGTTCTGATCGAAGAATTCCATTTGGACATGCGCGCAATCTTCGTACTCGATGCGAATGATCGCATTACTTACGTTGAATATTTGAAAGAAATGAGCGAACACCCGAACTACGAAGAAGCGATTGCAGCCGTGAAAGCCTTGCTGTAATCCGCCGTTCCTCACACATAAGCACGAAAAAACGTACCCGCCCTCGGAACTCCGCGGAGCGGGTACGCTTACATGAAAGCCGAAAAACGGCATTGTCCATTTTTTTGAAAATTGACGTTTCCGCAGTCGAACTCCAATCGACTACCGAATGCCTTCAGTCCTCTACCCTGTCGTCTTATGGGATGCCAGCTTTTTGTCGAGAATCGTGAACAAACTTATGATCGTCCGATAGTTTGCACCCAGATCACCCAAAGAACCGCGGGACGCCGAATAGATATCGACTGCGCTTTTGACCGGACCTACAGCCAAAACGGAAACGGTGATATCCATCGTCCGACCGAACTTTGTACGTTTCTCCAAGATAATCTCTCCCACGTTAGGCACTTCATGCAGCACTTTGTAACCGGGAATCTTTTTCAGCGTCGAGCTGACTTCTTCCCATGCTTTGTCCCTGGAAAGGCTATAGTATCTCGTTTTCATTTTAGGATCGGTCGCGCGATCGCTCGTGCCTTCCTGGCTGCGAATGATTCCGATCAATGTACGTTTAAACGACAAGATCTTTCCTCCTTTGACGTTACCCTCATTCTACTCTCTAGTTTAGCATTGTTCGATTAATAACAAAAGAAAAACACACCAAAAAGCGTTCCCGCTCCGGGAACTTCCCCGGCGCAAGAACGCTTGATCCCATCTGGGACAAAGGGTGCTTCAGCCTATGTAACTGATCACTCCCTGATGTAGACAGAAAGAGATCCCGCTCTGCCGTCCGGTAACATTGTCTCGAACCTGCTATCGCAGGTGGGTGACCGCAAGACGGGCTTTGAAGTCCCCATGTCGTATAGACAGGGCTTTTCATTGCGGCGCCTAATGTAGATCTCCCGAGACTTTATCATTGGTTCAAAACAACGAAAGACCGAAACGTACATCGCAGGATGTAAAATTATTATAGCGCTTACGACACGCAATGTAAACTCTACCGCGCTCTTTTATTAAAAAACGCTCACTTTTCTTTTCTCTCTTTTTTCTCTTTGCCGAGTTCGATCAGTTCCGGCTCGTCTTGCGAGTTTTGCTCCTCTTCCCGCTTTTTCGCCTGATCCTGCATCTTCTGGAAGGTCGCATAGAAGTTCAGGAAAGCAAACCAAGCAATAACGCTGCCGGCCGCAATCACATACAATACAGGCATATACGTCCAACAAATATAAATGACCGCGATTGCGCCGATCAGCGTCGAGAATACGCGGAACGGGCGCAGCAGCGTAAGCAAAATCGCGTTTTTCAAAATACCGCCGATTTTCATATGGTAATGGGCAACCATGGAGAAGAAATTGAACAGCGATACGAACAGCAGAATCATCAGGATCAACATCAGGATGCCGAACAGCTGCATGTTGCGGAACTGGACCATGTAGACCGTGATATCCACGTACATGACCACGAACAACAGCGTATAGAAGATGCCTCCTACCAGACTTTGCTTATAGTTCTCTTTGTAACCTCTAAAATAAGTACGGAAAATTTTGACGTCCGGCTCCCCCATCACCCATTTTCGCGTAACGGTGAACATGGCCGAAGTTGCCGGGAATAATGTAAGCGGCGCCAGAATTCCCAATGCCCAATTCAATGTAAGTGCTTCGTTCACGTACTGCGGATCGATCGCCAATCGCATGTACAAGATGAATAAAAACGGCGCCGAACACAGCACCCAGAGCAGATTCGTTCCCGAGATGCGCATAATCCACTCGGTCAGGCGATAAATGCCCCCCGTAAGCCCCCTAAATTCCAACAGGTATTCCTCCTCAAAATCGCATAATCGCTAAACTACCATATTGATAGTTCAATTATACCGATTATATCCGCTAAAAACCACTCTTATCAAAAAGGCTTTCGAAACGTTTATTTGTTGGCTTCATTGCTTCTTTTCCGTACAAAAAAAAGACGACGCATCGCTGCGCCGCCTTTTGCTTACCTTAAAAATTAACCTTCGAAGTTGTCGCGTTTCGGAGCCGGACGATCTCCTTGGTACGAAGACTTGCCTCCGCGACCTTGGTATCCGCCTTCTTTGGAGCCTTTGTAACCGCCGGTTCCGCCGCTGCTGCGGTTGCCTTGATAACCGCCGCTGCGTCCGCTGCTGCTTCCGCCTTTGTAGCCGCCGCCTTTATATCCGCCGCCGCTTCCGCCTTTGTATCCGCCGCCGCTGCGAGCGCCGCCGTAGCTGCCCGAAGGCTTGCGACGCTTCACGCGAACCGGATCTTCCGGAGTCAGCTCGACCTTGGCGTCTTTTTTCTCGCCGGTCATCAGCTTCATCGCAGCCGACAGCAGGTTTACGGAATCGTACTGCTCCAGCATTTGGATCGCGATTGCTTTGTATTCGTTCAGTTCGCCGTCCTGTACCACTTCGAGCAGACGCTCGGCCAGGATGCGTTGTTTGCCTTCGATGGCTTCGCTCATGGTCGGGAGCGGTTTGCGCGTAATCTTGTGACGCGTTACGCGTTCGATGAAGTTCAGGTGATCCAGCTCGCGCGGCGTTACGAACGACCATGCTTTGCCTTCTTTACCGGCACGACCCGTACGGCCGATACGGTGAACGTAGCTCTCCGGATCTTGCGGAAGGTCGAAGTTGATAACGTGCGTCACGCCCGATACGTCGAGACCGCGCGCCGCAACGTCCGTCGCGACCAGAACTTCGATGCTGCCGTCGCGGAATTTGCGCATAACCGCATCGCGTTGGTTCTGCGAAAGGTCGCCGTGCAGGCCGTCAGCGGAGTAGCCGCGTTTTTGCAGCGCTTCTGCCAACTCGTCAACCCGACGCTTTGTGCGTCCGAACAGGATAGCCAATTCCGGCGATTCCATGTCGATCAGACGAGTCAGAGCTTCGAATTTCTGACGCTCAGGCACTTCGATGTAAGCCTGGTCGATCAGCGGAGCGCTGATTTGCTTAGGGATAACCGATACATGCTGCGGGTTTCTCAGGAATTGCTCAGCCAGACGCTTGATGTTCGCAGGCATTGTAGCCGAGAACAGCAATGTTTGACGCTCTTCCGGAACCAGCTTCAGGATCGACTGAATGTCTTCCATAAAGCCCATGTCCAGCATTTCGTCCGCTTCGTCCAGTACTACCGTTTGAACGTCGTCGAGCTTGATCGTTTTACGGTTGATGTGGTCAAGCAGGCGTCCCGGCGTACCGATGATGATTTGCGGCTTTCTTTTCAGCGCGCGGATCTGACGAACGATGTCTTGTCCGCCGTAGATTGCCAGGGAACGAAGTCCTTTGAAACGCGCAAGCTTCTCGATTTCGTCGGCAACCTGAATCGCGAGTTCGCGAGTAGGCGCCATAACGAGTGCCGAGATCTTTTCTTCTTCGCGAGCGATCTTGCTGATCATCGGAATGCCGAAAGCCGCCGTTTTACCTGTACCCGTTTGAGCTTGTCCGATCATGTCGCTTCCGCTCAGGGCGATCGGAATCGCCTGCGATTGGATCGGTGTCGCTTCTTCAAAGCCCATTTCCGTAATTGCTTGCAATACCTTTGGTTCCAAATCGAAGTCTACAAAATTTGCCAATAGATTCATGCTCCTTTTATTGTAAGCGGACCGCCACTTTACTTATGGACAATCCGCTTTCGTATTCTGTATTCTTAAGTAGCCGCAACCGATCGATAACCGAAGGGTTCCTCATATGCTGATGACACCAAGTTTTCCGCACCTACTTGGACAAGGGAGGAGCTTCTTCAACGCCGAAGCTGAAAAGCTGAAGCTATATTATATACCGTTTATCCTTTAACTCGTGATTCTTCCGTTCAGCCGCTGACGGTTACGGAAACGAGAAAGATCTACTCAAGAACATCTAAATCATTATAGCATAAGCGACTATAAAAAAGCCAGTAAACCTTTCAACGGATTGTCACATTTTTTCACGATTTTCATTTTCGTTCTTGTTTTTTCATTTTCTTTTTCAGGAGTGGTGAGGTTTGTTTATTCGTATCGGTCATATCGTAACAACGGTCGTCGGAGCCCTATTAATCGCGGCCGGCTTCAACCTGTTTTTGATTCCGCATCAACTGCTCAGCGGCGGCGTATCCGGTTTATCCATGTTGACCGGTTACTTCACCCCTCTTTCGATCGGCGTGCTGTACTTCGTCTATAACGTCCCGATGCTGATTGCCGGCTGGTTCCTGCTCGGGCGGCGCTTCATTCTGCTCAGCATCGTGTCCGTCGCCGCCGTCACGGTATTGATCACCGTCGTGCCCGAGCGAATGGTCGCTACCGATCCTATCCTTTCTTCCGTGTTCGGCGGCATACTGGTGGGCGTCGGAGCCGGCATCTCGTTCCGGGTCGGCGGATCGAGCGGCGGCTTCGATATTCTCGGCTCCATCGTCACCCGCTACCGCGACTTCCCCGTCGGCAGCGTCCTGGTCGCGCTGAACGCGCTGGTCATTCTCGCCATGGGCTACCTTCAGGGCGATTGGAACCTGGCCCTTCTGTCGATGGTTTCCATCTATATCACGGGAAAAGTCGTCGACATGATCCATATCAGCCATACCAAAGTCACCTTGTTCATTGTGACGAACGATACGGACAAAATGTTGGAGCGACTGCTTCAGATCGAACGCGGCGTTACCCGAATCCCCGCCGAAGGCGCGTTCTCCCATGCCAAAAAAGACATGCTGATGACGGTTACCACACGCTACGAGTTGGCCGAACTCAAACGCATCATCAAAGAAGCCGACCCTCTCGCTTTCGTCAACATCGTCGAAACCGTAGGCGTAATGGGCTCGTTTCGGAAGCGCTCTGTGTGAAGCCTTTTTTCGGCTTCGGGAAAGTCCTGTTCGCTGGGGAATACCGCTTGGCGGGCTGCGGATCAAGTGCGTTTCGGTCGCGTGTTGAATTCGGGAAATTTCTATTCAATATGTATATGGGATTTCCCGAATTCAAAGGCGAACGCTGGCGCTCCTGCACTGCACTTGATCCTCCGCCCTTGCGCGGCAACCCCGCTCAAGAACTTTCTTAAGACCGAAGCGGCCTTTACAGGCGCTTCTTTTTTTGTGGTGTAATTTTTCAGGGCGTGTACGCAAACTTCGAAGGCAGCAGATTTGGCTGAATTTTCGATCTATGCAAGGAACGATTTCGAAGGCGTGCCGGGGCACGTCGAGAAATTTGTGACGCGGCAGAGGACGAAAAGACAGGCAAAGATGCACTTCAGTAAGTTTGCGTACACGACCTAATAAAAACTGCGCAAACAAAAGTTCATTAGATCCTTTCAAGGTTTTGAAAGCTTCGGAGCGTGGGGGCGGAGGGGGGATTCAGTGAAAGGCGCCTTTGAACTTGGAAAACCTACAACTTAAATTCCAATCCAGTTTTCCAAGTGAGACAGCGCCTTGAACGAATTCCCCCCGCAGCCCCCTCCCACACGCTTCTTTCGCGAACACAACCGCGATGTGATATAATAACCCCGTACCAACTTCATGGTTCGCTTTTCGCAGGTATTCGAGTCAGACAATGACGCACGATTCCGGAAAAGAAAGGGTGACGACTATGGAAATGGAAGCCGTAAAACTTGAACAAATCGTGATGAAATGGTACCCCGACATGCTTTCGTTCTTGAAACAGCAAGAGTTGGATTCCGTGATTGTCCTTCGTGACGGCCTCGGTATTCTCGAAGCCGAAGACGCGCTTGACATTATCCATCACAGCATCCTCGAACATCAGTCGCCGGAAGTTTTGCATTGACGATCCGCTTTGACAAGGTATTGGGTTGAGTCTTTTCAATAAGTTCTTCCAATAGGCCGCTCTCTTCCTTAGGGAAGGGGCGGCCCTACATATGAGCGTTGACAAGCGAATTGAAAAGATCGTAGTACCTTGCCAATGCTAAAAGTAAGGTTGCGCTTGAATGAAACGCGCCTGAAGCGCGTGCCTTTCATTCGAGCGCAACCCTCTGACTAAGAGTTGGCAAGATCGTGGATTCGTCGCTTCTTCGGAAGGTTAAAGGTTGAAGGTGTGCCTTCCGGCCATGAAGAGGATTTTGCATTTCCCGGAATAATCAGGCATTCGTGACAAATTTGTTGCTTCAACTGACGTGAAAAACGCTATACTGGTAAAGGCTTTCGCAGCCGAGAATCACCTACAGACGAGGGAGAGAATACAATCATGGATATTTTATGGAGCCTGCTGGCTCTCACCGTAAGCAGCCACAACCCTGAAAGCGCGCCGGCAGCGCCGGTCAACCCCAACCCGATTACGGTCGCGGTCGAATCGGCTTGGAATCTCAGCACGCTGACGGCTCAAAAAGACAGCGTGGTCATCGATGCGGACAACCCTCCGATCAAAATCGATCCGCAGCCTGACGCCCCTACGGTCAAAGGGATTTACGCTACGGCTTACAGCGCGGGCGGCGCAAGAATGACCGAACTGCTTGATCTGCTCGACAATACAGGTCTTAACGCGATGGTTATCGATATCAAAGACGACCTGGGGTACATAACGTACAAAACCGAAAATCAGGAACTGCTGAAAATGGGCACGGCGCAAAAGTTCATTCCGGACATCGACGCGCTGATGACCAAGCTGAAAGACCACAACGTTTACCCGATCGCCCGGATCGTCGTGTTTAAAGATACGGTACTTGCCGAGAACCATCCGGAGCTTTCCTTCACGGATTCCAGCGGCAAAGTATGGAAAAACGGCGGCGGCGACGCGTTCGTCAACCCGTACAGCAAAGAAGTCTGGGATTATAACGTCGCGATCGCCAAAGAAGCCGCGGCGCTCGGATTCAAAGAAATCCAGTTCGACTACGTCCGCTTCGCGGAAGGCTTCGAGAAACGCGCCGACACGCTCAAATACGAAAAAGACGGCGACAAATCGCGTACCGAAGCCGTATCCGAATTCGTGCAGTACGCGCGCAAAGAACTGGCGCCGCTCGGCGTCCGCGTCTCCGTCGACATCTTCGGCTATGCGGCCTCCGTTCCCGCTGCCGACGGCATCGGACAAGACTTCACCAAAATTTCGGAAAACGTCGACGTCATCGCGCCGATGGTCTATCCGAGTCACTACTCGACCGGCTGGTTCGGCGCGAAAGACCCGGACAAAGAACCTTACGTGACGATCAAAGGCTCGATGGTCGACACGTTCAAAAAGCTTGACGAGATCGAGGAAGAATCGCAGCGTCCGATCGTGCGTCCGTGGATTCAAGACTTTACCGCAAGCTGGCTCGGCAGCGGCCACTATACGAAGTACGGCAAAGCCGAAGTGGACGCGCAAATCAAGGCCATGGCGGATATGGGCGTAGACGAGTATCTGCTCTGGAACGCATCTAACCGCTACACCAAAGACGCCAATTACGGTCCGAAGGACTGATCGTTCATGCGGACGCAAACGCGCGGCAACAGCCCGGCCTGCCACGGCCGGGTTTTTGCCTGCGTCCGTTTCGAGCGTCATTATCGTTATCTGAAAGGATCTGCCAACCGATGCATGCCACTTCAAGCTTCAAGCAAAAATTCGCACAGTTTCTCGTTGTCTTTCTTCCGATTTTCATCACGCAAATCGCTCTGTCCGCCATGGCCTTTTTCGATACCAGCATGACGGGACATGTCAGTCCGGCCGCACAAGCGGGAGTCTCGATCGGGGTCAGCCTATGGATTCCGATCCAGACGGGTTTGAACGGCGTGTTGAACGGAATCATGCCGATCGTCTCGCAGCTTATGGGCGGGGGGCGGGAGCGCGATATCCGTTTCAATCTGTTCCAGGGATTGATCTTGTCTCTTCTGTTCTCCGCAGCGGTGCTGTTGATCGGCGCCCTGCTGCTCAAGCCTGCGCTCGGATTCATGAATGCAGAAGCCGAAGTCGCGGATACCGCGTATAAGTTCCTGCTTTGCCTGGCATTCGGCGTCGTGCCCTTGTTCGGTTACACCGTGCTTCGAGGCTGCATTGATGCCATGGGCCAGACGCGCGTCTCCATGGCGATTACGCTCTGCTCGCTTCCCGTGCAACTCGTGCTCAATTACCTGCTGATCTTCGGCAATTTCGGCTTTCCGAAGCTGGGCGGCGTCGGCGCGGGCGTGGCGACCGCCGTCACCTATTGGGTCATTTTTCTGATCGCGCTTGTCGTGATGCACCGCGTCGAACCGTTTGCCGGCCACGGTTTTTTCCGCAAACGCCATCGCATCTCTTGGGCCAAGCAAGGGGAATTGCTGAAACTCGGCATTCCGATCGGCTTCGCGACCTTTTTCGAGACATCCATCTTCGCCGCGGTGACGCTGCTCATGAATCGTTTCGGAACAAACGCCGTTGCCGCGCACTCCGCCGCGATCAACTTTGCTTCGACGCTGTACATGATTCCGCTGGCGATCTGCATGGCGCTGACCATTTTGGTCGGTTACGAAGCGGGCGCCGGAAGAAACAAAGACGCTCGCCAGTATGCTTGGATTGGAATCGGCTCCGCCGTGCTGATGGCTTTGGTAACCGCGGTCGTGCTGCTGCTGTTTGCCGACAAAGTCGCGTTGATCTATTCGACCGACCCTGCCGTCACCGCATTGATCGTGCAATTTTTGGCCTACGCGATCTTTTTCCAGTTATCCGACGCTTTGGCGACGCCGATCCAGGGCGCGCTGCGCGGATACAAAGACGTGACTCCGGCTTTTTTCATCACGCTTATCGCATACTGGGGTATCGGACTTCCGCTCGGATTCGTGTTGGCCGTATACACTTCGTTCGGCCCGTTCGGCTACTGGATCGGTTTGATCGCGGGTCTGGCTGTCGGGGCTGTTCTGTTACTGCTGCGCTTGTTCAAAGTTCAACGGATGCACGGCAGCTCTCCTGCGCCGTCATCCGTTGTTTAAAAGGTCAAACTGTACCGTTTATTCGCCCTTCGCTTAAACGCGACGTTGATTTTCCATGCAAAAAGGCAGCTCCCGCGTCGTCACCTTCGACGCTCGGAGCTGCCTTTTTCCAAAGTTAAAATAAATCCAACTGCTCCGGCTCGTCCTCGCCAAGAAGCTTCGGCACATCCTGGCCCAGAATCGCCATCAACTCGCGCGCATTCTCCGCCGCATCGCCTCCGGAGTTATTGTTGAAAATGATCACGACTTCCTTGGACTGCTGTTCCAGTCTGCGAAGCCGTTCCGCCCACTCTTCCAGCTCCTGCGCGTTATAGCGATACAGATAGCGAACTTCGCGCCAGTTGGGCTGATTGGACGACTGCCAACCGGATACGTTGCGACCGTGCATGCGCACGATCGTCAGCTGATCATCCGTCGCTTCCTCCACGATCGGCACCGAACCGACTCCCGCTTGCGGTTCGTCGCATACGCTGTGAATCCAACGTTCCTCGCGCATGAACTTGAGCGTACGCTCCCGCATGACCGGCTGGAACCAGCTCTGATGACGAAACTCCAGCGCGCAAGGTACGTCTTCCATCCGCTCGCGCACCTCTCGCAGCTTGGCTACATTTTCCCGCGTGCAATCAAACCAAGGCGGGAATTGGAACAACGCCGCCTTCAGCTTATTGGCCTGCTGCATCGTGCTAATGGACAATTTGAACGCTTCGAACATCTCGGCCTCGCTATCGAACGGGATTTTCCCTCGCGAATGCCCGGTCATTCCTTGATAGGCTTTGACGACAAAACGAAAGTCTGTCGGCGTCTCCTGCACCCATTTTTCCATATTGCGCTTCGATTGCACGGCATAAAACATGCTGTCCACCTCGACGGTTCCGAACATCTTCCCGTACGTGACCAATTTCTGCTTAGCCGCTTCCTTCGTCGCATAGATATAATCGTGATCGCCCCAGCCGGTCAACCCGATCGTGATCATCTGCCGCACCTCCTTCATGCCGAATGGCTTGCCTCGTTGTCACTTACCCGTTTTGTAAAAAAAAAGAAACCTTCGCCGTCCAAGACGGCAGAACGGCTGCCGCTTCGGAGCAAAGGTTTCGTTGGACAAACCGATTACTGCGACAAGCGCAGAGCCAGCTCGTACATCTCGTGATCGAACGTAGGACGCGTGTTGACAACCTTATCGATATCCGTCAGCGTCAGCTCGCCTTTGACAATGCCGCAAGCTTTGTCGCTCTCGCCGCGGATCAGCGAGCGTACGGCGAAGTCGCCCAGACGGCTTGCCAGGTTACGGTCGAACGGAGTCGGCGTACCGCCGCGCTGGATATGGCCCAGTACCGTTACGCGCGCATCGATTTGCTTGGAGCGCTGCGACAATTCGGTAGCGATATCCTCGCCTTTGCCTGCGCCTTCCGCAACAACGATGATACTGTGGCGTTTGCCCATTGCGAAGTTGTGCGTCATGCGCTGCGCGACTTCGTCCAGATCGTAAGGCACTTCAGGAACGAGAATCGTTTCCGCGCCCGAAGCAAGGCCCGCGTGCAGCGCGATATCGCCGCAATGACGACCCATGACTTCAACGACGGAAGCGCGTTCGTGCGACGACATCGTATCGCGCAGCTTGTTGATCGCGTCGACGACAACGCCTACAGCCGTATCGAAGCCGATCGTGTAGTCCGTGAAGGAGATGTCGTTATCGATCGTGCCCGGCAGGCCCATCGTATTGATGCCGAGCTTGCTCAGCTTGTTCGCGCCTTGGTACGAACCGTCGCCGCCGATTACGACCAGGCCGTCGATTCCGTAGTTGCGCAGGATTTCGGCGCCTTTGCGTTGTCCTTCTTCGGTATAGAACTCTTTCGAACGAGCGGATTGAAGCACGGTTCCGCCGCGTTGAATGATATCGCCGACGCTGCGAAGATCCATCGAGAAAATATCATTGTTGAGCAGGCCTTGATAACCGCGTTGGATACCAAAAATCTCGATTCCGTGATAAAGTCCGCTGCGCACGACGGCGCGAAGCGCGGCGTTCATTCCTTGGGAGTCTCCTCCGCTGGTCAATACTGCGATTTTTTTTACTGCTGACATATTGCTTCCCCCTTGTTAATGCTGCTTATGTTTGCGGATCCATACACTGTTGACGAAAAAGAACAGGCGAGTCAGCGGGCTTTTCTTCATCAAGCGTTTAGACACGGTTCGCACATCTTTTTGTTGGCTTACTTTCGGGTCGGACAGATACAAAGCAATCAGTCCTTCGATCACCATGCGGTGGAAAGCGGCATGCGGAAGCCCGGCCACGTCGCGGCGCGCCCCGCCCACGATAAACTCGACGCGCTGTAGCATATCTTCCCCGCTATCATAGTAATTGCAGAAATTCAGATCGCCTCCGACGCGGTCCTCTTCCTGATCGATCAAATAATCGAGCATGATATGGAGCCCGCAGACGTAAGGAAAATACGACTCGTAGACCGATTTTGCCGCTTGTTCATCGAAATCGTCACGGCTCGCTCCGGCAAAAAGCATGAACATGCCGAGCGTCGAACCGGTGGCAGCGGCGAATTCGTTCCAATGCAAATCAGGTGCCAGATCGGCATGTTCGGCTCTCCAGGTCGTCAGCGACGGCTCCCGCAGCTCCGGGGCGATATGCTTATAGACTTGAAGATCGCCGTACAAACCGACCAGACGGCGCACATAAGGCTGGGCATGGGCATAACCGGGCAGCTGCCGGATATTTTCCTGACAGGTGGTCACGAGGGCATTCAAATACCCTCCGTCCTCCTGTTCGTCACGGAAGCGATAGTAATTTTCCGGCTGTACGGACGGATCGACCGCGTCCAGCATGGACTTATGTAAAAGACGAAAATCTTCCGGGTCCAGCGATGTGCTTCGATCGCACAAATTGTCCAGATAATCGCTGATGGTCTGAAGGGCTACGATCAGCGGAATCAGTACGTCTTTTTTGTCCGAGTTGATTGCTGCATAGACCGAGCCGCCCTGACAATGAAATTCCTTGTCCGCGATGCTCGCCAGCGCTTGAGTTCGAAGTTCGGGATCGGGAATGGTCGCCGCGCGATCCCTCCAGCCCCCGAGTGCGTCCTTAACGCCCGGCAAAGCAAACTTGTACACCCATCGCATCAAACTGATGGGTTCTTCGGGAACGGTGTAAGCGGTTCTGAGTGGGTTCAAAACGTACCTCCAAATACCAGTCTTAAGTCTGTGGCGCATGCGTTTGCCTGTCGGACAGGCATAATTGCTTGTTTCGCACGCTCCCGTACCCAAATTCACTTTCCATTATAATATGAGGGTGTAATTTGTACAAATAACCTTCGTCATATTCTCGGCTTTTTTCAGCGTTTTTTCTGCAAAAAGCCATCGCTTCCGGCAATCCCCCCGCGCCGCTCGCCGGATGTGCCGAAAAACGTTCATTTTCGGGAAACTTTCCGTTCGCGCGCTGCAAACGATTTCAGTCGTGCTATACTGGAGAATGATCTATTCGGTCGATTCTCGAGAAAGGGGTCCATCATGTCCGACGTTCCGTTATCCTGGAAGCGCCTGCTCCTGTTTTTCGTTCCGCTGGGCTTGTCCGCTTCGCTCGTTACCTTGTCCCATGTCATTATCAACCGTACGCTGGCCTCCGCCGCCTCGCCGGAGACGGTCATCGCCAGCTACGCGCTAGCCGGCAGCCTGCTGGCCGTTACCGAACGACCGTCCACGCTGCTGCGGCAGACCTGCTCCGCGCTGGTGCGCGACAAGATTTCTTTTAAAGCATTGACTTTCGTTACTTACGTATTCCTCGTCTGCGTGCTGCTGATCGGGGGCATTATCGTCTATACTCCCGTGGGGCGCGGCATTTTCGGCACCTTATTCGGCGTCGATCAAGCGCTGCTGCCGAGCGTAATCGCGGTATACGGCGTATTGATGTTCGTCAGCGTGTTTTCCGTTATCCGCAATATTTACCAAGGAATCATCATTACCAACAACCGGACCAAGTGGCTGACAATCGGCATGGTGATCCGTCTGGCGGGCATGTATCTGCTTTCCCTGTATTTCGTGAATATTCAGGGCGTGACCAGCGGGATCGTCGGCGCCGTCATCTTCTTGGCCGGCATGGTGATCGAGGCGAGCGTAAGTTTCCTTGAAGGACGCAACATCGCCCGCCGATTACCTGTCAAAAAGCCGGACCATCACATCGAGACGCGCGGCGACGTGTTCCGTTTTTACAAGCCGCTGCTGTATTCGTCGCTCGTCGCGATGTTTATCGGCCCTGCGCTGAACATCATGCTGGGCAAAACGGACGGCGTTGCGTTGGCGATTTCGTCTTTTGCCGTCGCAGCGAGTCTGATGCAGCTCATGTTGAGTTTCTTCATCTATATCCATCAGATCGTACTCAACTATTATAAGGTCGATCCGGTGCTTGTCCGCAAGTTTGCACTCGCGATCGGCTTCATCCCCGCTGCTCTCGTTGCGATCATCGCTTATACGCCGCTCGGCTATTGGGTATTCGGACATGTGATGAACGTGGAGGGACAGCTGCTTCAGGAGAGTCTGTACACGCTGAGGGCTTTTATCCTTTATCCGCTCGTCATGCCTTGGCTCGATTACGGCAACGGGCTGATTCTGCTCGGCGGACAAACCAAAGTCATGTTCCGCTCCCAACTCGCGAATGCGATCTGCACCATCGGCTTCTTGTTCCTGCTGGTCGCGCTTTTCCCGCACTGGAACGGCATGGTCGGCGCTATTGCGCAATCCTTGGGACTGCTGGCCGAAGCGGTGATTATCTTCCTCGTCGTTCGCCGTATGGGCAGAGAGCCGAAGTTGGACCGGACTGCCGCGCCGTAATCCGCATATCCGCATCCCCTGCTGCGCCTCCGATGTTCGGATTGGCGTTGCGGGGACTTTTTTATTAAAAGCATGCAAAAAGGCACAGTTCCCGTGAAGGATCTGTGCCTGTGGTTTGCTATGTCATCAAATAAGGCAAGAAATAAATTCTTACAGTTTGATTACGTTAGCTGCTTGTGGTCCGCGGTTTCCGTCAGTGATTTCGAATTCTACTTCTTGACCTTCGTCAAGAGTTTTGAATCCGTCGCCTTGGATTGCCGAGAAGTGTACGAATACGTCTTCGCCGCCTTCTACGGAAAGGAAACCATAACCTTTTTCTGCGTTAAACCATTTAACTGTACCTTTCAAATGAACAACCTCCTAAAAATATCACCATCTATGGTGAATATCGTTATTATACTGCAAGAAAAAACCTTTGGCAATTGGAAAGTTAAAACGTGCAAAGGCTTTCTTCTATAGGCGTTGCTTTTGGTTATGCGGGTAGGGTATGATTTTAGATAAGAAACGATGTGAAACGAGGAATGGCTTACATGATTAAAAAGCACAGTATTTACAAGACGGATAATTGGAACATGATGACGGTGGAAGTTCACGGGCGTAACCTTGTGCTGCGCGAAATCTCCGACCAATGGGGCGAGGAAACGCACCACTTCATGAGTCGTCCGGAGATGATGCATTGGGCAGAGAACCGTTTTGCCAAAGACAAATTCGAGGGCACCGACGAAGAATGGCAAAGCATCATGGACGCCCTTAAGGGCGTGTAACCTTTCATGAATACGACCAATATCGCCGCCCTGCTGATCTTGACTCTTCTGCTCGGCGCTGTCGTCGTGTTTTACAAGGACTCGATTCCTCCCAAATTGAAACGGGGTCTTGCGATCTCCGCCGCCGTCATGCTGCTCCTTTCGTTCATCCTGACGGTCTATACGCTTTTCAGCATGGGCTCTTAAGACGTGCGTTCGCCCGCATCGTTCCTGCCGCCTTCGGCGGGTCAACGATGCGGGATTTTGAATATGCGTCATCATGCCAATCCTTCCTAGACGATCATCGCACAATCCCCGAGGAGGTCTTTATCTATGAGCACAACGCCTAAATCCCTGCCGAAACGAAGCGAAGTCCCTGCCGAGCACCAATGGAAGCTGGCCGATCTGTTCGCGGATCAAGCTGCCTGGGATGCTACATACGAAGAAACCAAAGCCCAGTTGAAAACATTCGAAGATTTCCGCGGCAAGTTGAATAACGAAGCCTCGATCGGCGAATGCTTCAAGTTCGAAGATGAGGTATCCCTGAAGCTGGAGCAGCTCTACGTCTATACGCATCTGTACCATGACCAAGACACGGCTAACCCGACCTACCAGGCTCTTACGCAAAAAGGACGCAAGCTGCTGGTCGACGCCGGCGAAGCGATGTCGTTCATCACGCCGGAAATCTTGTCGCTCGACGACGCGCAGCTCGACAAGCTGATCGAAGCCGAGTCGCTGAAAGATTACCGGTTCACTTTGCAGGAAATGAAGCGCGAAAAAGCCCATGTGCTGTCGCAAGCCGAAGAAGCGCTGCTCGCTCAAGTCGGCAACTTGTCGCAGGCGCCGCAGAACATTTTCGGCATGCTCAACAACGCGGACTTGAAGTTCCCGAACATTAAGGACGAGAACGGCAACGAAGTGGAATTGACGCACGGCAGCTATATTCAATTCCTGGAAAGCTCGAACGTCGACGTGCGCCGCCAGGCTTTCCAAGCGATCTACGGCACGTACGCCAAGCTCAAAAACACGATCGGCGCGTCGCTGACGGCCAACGTGAACAAAAACATTTTCTACTCCCGCGCGCGCAAGTATCCGTCCGTGCTGGAAATGAAGCTGTACGGCGACAACGTTCCGGTATCCGTGTATGACAACCTCGTCGACGCGATCCATGAAAGCCTGCCGATCCTGCACCGCTACATGCGGCTGCGCAAAAAGCTGATGGGCGTGGACGAGCTGCATATGTACGATCTGTTCGCTCCGCTGGTGGACGAGTTCAAGATGGACATCACGTACGATGAAGCGAAGCAAACCGTGATCGACGGCCTGCAGCCGCTCGGCGCCGATTATCTCCAAGTGCTCGAAGACAGCTTCAAAGACGGCTGGATCGACATTTACGAGAACGAAGGCAAACGTACGGGCGCATACAGTTCGGGCGCTTACGGCGTTCACCCTTACGTGCTGCTCAACCACAAAGACAACCTGAACAGCATGTTCACGCTGGCGCACGAAATGGGCCACGCGCTGCACTCCTACTATTCGGACACGACGCAGAAGTACCGCGACGCGCAGTATACGATCTTCCTGGCCGAAGTGGCCTCGACGACCAACGAAGCGCTGCTGATGGATTACCTGCTGAAAAAGTCGACCGATCCGAAAGAAAAAATGTACCTGCTGACGTATTACGCGGATCAGTTCCGCACGACGGTGTTCCGTCAGACGATGTTCGCGGAGTTCGAGAAGATCATCCACGCGCGCACCGAAGCCGGAGAATCGCTCACGCCGCAGGATCTGTCGAGCATCTACTATGACCTGAACGTGCAGTATCACGGGCCGGACATGGTCGTGGATCAGGATATCGAGATGGAGTGGGCACGTATCCCCCACTTCTACAACAGCTTCTACGTATACAAATACGCGACGGGCTTCTCGGCCGCGACCAGCTTCTCGAAGCAGATTCTGGAAGAAGGCACGCCTGCGGTCGAACGTTACCTCAGCTTCCTGAAGAGCGGCGGCAGCGACTACTCGATCAATATTTTGAAAAAGGCCGGCGTGGACATGTCCTCGCCTGAACCTGTTCGCGAAGCGATGAGCGTATTCGAAGCGCTGATCGAACAAATGGAACAGCTCTCCGAATAAGGGCGAAGCTTCCTGCGTCAAAACTCCCCGTAACGGCTAATGATGCTAATAAGCAACGTAGCGCGAAAGGGGTTGTCCATATTTTATGAAAGCTCAATGGTCTTTGATTTTGATGCTCGTCTTCGCGGTCATCATCGCCATCTTCGCGGTGATCAACGTCAATCCCGTCGAAGTCAACTTCTTGTTCGGTTACGCGGACGTGCCGCTTGTTCTGCTGATTCTCGGTAGCGCGCTGTTCGGCGGTCTGGCGGTCGGCATGTTCGGCCTTTACCGCTTGATCAAAACGCGGCGCGAAGTCAAACGCCTGCGCGCGGAAAACGATCAGCTGCGCACGCAGTCTTCCGCGCCTGCTTCGGCTCCCGTATCCGCGACGACACCGCCGCCGGCTTACGACGAGCCTACCGTCTCCGCCGATCCGACGCCGCTTGAGCCGATCTCGGATGATCTGGATTCCCGTTCCGAGTCGCGCGGGTTTCGTTCGGATAAGTTGAAGAAGTTGTAAGATTGCCGTTCGCAGGCTCTTCAAAAAGGCTAACGGACCGTAGATCCAACCGATCGCGAGGACCTGCCGATGGCTTTGTACGAAAACCGCCGCTTTTACAGCGCGCGGTTTTTTTCTCGGTCTCGAAGCTACGGAAAGGTTTTGTCGGCGCTCGCGATCGATTACAATAGAAAGTGGAGTGCAACATAGGGTTTAAGGATGAGCGGAATATTTACTCGGCTCGAAGCAAGTGACCGACGGTTACCGCCTAATTGTTGACCTTTTGCACACTTTTTCTGATTCGCATGATCTATGCAAAGTTTGATTTGACTCACTTGATTTTTATCTTACTGGAGGCTTGCCGATTATGACTGTAAACATTGACGAAAAATACGTGGTTTCCTTTTTAAAAAAACTGCTGGATACGCCGAGTCCCACGGGCTATACGCATCATATTATCGATATGATCCGCGAAGAAGCGGAATCGCTCGGTTTCCCGGTGACCTTTAACGAAAAAGGCGGCGCGATTATCAGTATGGAAGGCGAAAACGATTCATACACGGTAGGCCTGAGCGGTCACGTGGATACGCTGGGCGCGATGGTCCGTTCGATCACGCCGCACGGCACGCTGAAAATCACGTCGCTCGGCGGGTTCGCGATGTCCAGCATCGAGAACGAATACTGTATCATCCATACCCGCGGCGGTAAAACGTACACGGGCACCATCCTCACGCAGCACCCTTCCGTACACGTCTATGCGGATGCACGGGATTTCAAACGTTCGGAAGAACACATGGAAGTCCGGATCGACGAGCTGGTCTCTTCCCGCGAAGACGTGGAAGGCTTGGGCATTCGCACGGGCGACTACATCTCGTTCGACGCTCGCGCGGTGGTTACGGATAGCGGGTATATCAAATCTCGCCACTTGGACGACAAAGCCAGCGTGGCTGCATTGTTCGGCCTGCTGGAGTCGGCGAAGCGCGAAGGCTGGAAGCCGAAGCAAAACGTGAAGCTGCTGATCTCCAACTACGAGGAAGTCGGTCACGGCGCGGCTTATATTCCGTCTGACATCGCGGAGTTGATTGCGGTCGATATGGGCTGCATGGGCGAGGATTTGACGTGTAAAGAGACGGATGTCTCGATCTGCGCGAAAGATTCCTCCGGTCCGTACGATTACCATATGACCGGAAAACTGATCGAATTATGCGAAGCGCAAGGGATTGAGCATGCAGTAGACATCTATCCGTTCTACGGCTCCGACGCCTCGGCGGCGCTGCGCGGCGGAAGCAATATCCGGGCGGCGTTGATCGGACCGGGCGTGCACGCCTCGCACTCGATGGAGCGGACGCATACGCGGGCGGTCATCGGGACGGCTCGGCTGCTCTGTGCTTATGTTCAAGGATAAGAAGGGAAAAAGCGAAAAGGTCTCGGAAAAAGCTTCGACGGTTGTCGAAGCTTTTTCCGGTTCGGGAACTGTTAGCGGTGCGGGTGAGTCGAGCCGACGGAAGGCGCGCAAGCGGTGGGTTATCGGCGCAGCCGCTCTTTTGGCTTGTTCGGCTGCGCTCGCCGCGTGGCTGCTGCTTGTTCCGTCCAAGCCTGCGGAAGTGTTCGACGGACTGCCTCATCGTTATACGTATGCGGAAGCGGAAACCGACGGGCTGCCGAAGCTGCATATGATAGCCGTCGCGCCGGAGAATATCGAGCTGCGGGCGGACAAGCTTACGCTGCGGCAGATTCCGGCTTACGGGATCAACGGCGGGTTCTTTTACGAAGATACGCTGTTGTCGATTGCGGTCATGGACGATAAGCCTGTTAACGGAAAACGCGGCGATTACGGATCGGGTTGGTTCAACGCCAAATATGCACGGGGCACGCTGGTATGGGATGGAGCGGCGAAGAAGTTTTCGGTACAAGTCGTTTCGTCCGCCGACGAGCTTCGGGTGAGCGATCGCGGAAACTATTTTGCTCAAGGCGGCGTGAGTTTGAACCTTGCGGACGACGCAGGCTGGGAAAAGCAGAGCGCTCGCGAACATTTGCCTTTTGCCGAAGATCGGCGGATGCGCTCTGGGCTTGTGTATAATGACGCCGGGCAGCTGTGGTTGATCGTGGCGCCGGAGCCGATCACGGCTGCGGAGTTCCGTTCGGCGCTGCTCGCGGGCGTTCCCGGCGAAGGGCGCGAAGGCATTTTCTTGGACGGGGACGGTTCGTCGCAGATGAATGCAGACGAAGCGGTGCTGACCGGGGATGGCCGGATGGTGGTGCAGATGATCGGGGTGTCCTCAGCAAATCAGTAAGCTTATTTTATTAAAAAGAGCCTTCCCTTCTTTTAAGTCACGCGCGATGCGCTTGCTTTTAGACGGCGAAGGTTCTTTTTTCTCCGATTGGATCAACATAAGCAGCATTTAAACAGCTGACGAATTTCGGTCTGTTCTTCGCTATTTCATTGTTGGTCAAGTACTCGCTTCCCCTACAGAATGGCTTCTTCCTTTGTTCTTTACGAAAACAAACCGATCTTTGGCCTGCCAAACATGCTCAAAGTCGCAGCGGTATCCTCGTAACCACAACTTCCCCTCGATACTTCTCAAGTAAAAACCTTTCGGAAACTCATGATTGTCGGTCAATGGCTTAGAGGCGATCGTGATCGACCCTTCAGGCGCTTTGTTTTGACTTGGCATGCTTGCCGAGCTGCTGTCTATTTGCTCAGTGTACTGTATCCGTAAATGAGGAGCCAGTTCCAGTGGGCATAACGTCCAATTAAGTTGAGCCGCTTTTTCAAATACCTGTAGAAGCGTCGCTCCTTCGGGAAACCCGAGATCTCCGACAGACAATTCGACGATCACCACCGTACAGCGAACGTTCGAGGTTGTAAATCGTTCGTCGGCAAATAATGTTTCCGCGTATGCGTTCAACAAAATATGCTTTTCTCGTAACTTTTGAAGCAGTTCTGCTTTGGAGAAACCTCCGATGTCTACGGCTCTCTCGATCACCGATCCGTCGAGATTGTTTTCATTTTTCTGCTCCGTCACGAGTTTTTTCCTCCTCTTGTAAAAACTGCGTTACAGGATGCCGCTTCAACCATTCCACCATGTAATCGAATAATTCAAGCGAATAGCGATGGTTGGTTTGCATGCCAGGCAGCTCGCTCTCGATGATCCGTACATTTTCTTCGATCCGGTCCGAGCGAACAAATGTTACCAGTCCGGGCATGAATGCGTTCAGCGCTTCGAAATACCTTTTCTGCGGCTCGATAAACGTCAGGTTCATCTCGAAGCCTCTTCTCATTCGCGTGACGTCGCCGGCTTTGCGTTGTCTTAATTGCTCTTCTACAGTATGCAAAATGAAATACCGATCGGGAAAGCCCAGCTTGCGCTGCTCAATCAGCGGGCGGTAAAAGTCGGCGACGAAGTCCAGCGACTGCCCGTCGAACAACGTGAAGCCGAACGACCAGTTGTACCAAAACGGCTGAAACAGATCGATATCGATCACGGCGAGACCGTCGCCTTCTTTTTCGGTCGCGATCTTCCACCGATCCGCCTGCCGTTCGAAAAACCATTCCGGATATTCGCGCTGCGGCTTTTCCCACCACATGGCGACTTCGGGGATATGAAAACCTCCGGTTTGAGCGGCCAGTGCGGCGGAAGTCGTCGTTTTTCCTGCGGCGCTGGCGCCTTCGATGCTGATAATGGTCACTTGGCTTCCCTCCTTCCGTTATGATGAATCGAATGCGATGCATGAACTTTTTTCAGATGGGCGATGTTCGCGTAATGATGCCGACTATGATCCGCAATATGCCAGATCGCCCAACGGATCGACGCGGTATTTCCGTTTTCGAACGGAACGGTCTTTTCCAGATCGGAATCGACTAACCGTGCGCAAACTTGCTTCAACTGCCGCTGTACGTCGTCGTATTCGGCAAGCAGGATTTGCAGCGGCACATCTTTGACGGCTGGCAGTTTGCCTTCTTCGTCGTACATGGGGCCGAACTTTTGCAGCACTTCGCCCGGAACTTCCCTGCTTTGCAGCCGATACGCCCAATGCATGTCCACGACCGCCATATGACGCAGAAGCTGAGCGATACTGTTGAGATCGGCATCGGTGCCTTTGTAGTCGATCAAGTCTTCCGTTCCTTGCACCAGCCGAAGAAGCCTGCGGTAATTGTAATCAATGGTGGCATGCAGCAGGCCGATCACGGGAGTCATGCCGGGTGCAGGATTCAAGTCGTAGCGTTTCATCAGCGTCATCCTTTTGGGTCTTTTTTAATCTTGTATTCGCATACGAATCGTTTATCCGAATATTAATATTCCTTCTGAAATAGGACGGCTCGGTGCGACAAATCGATTGCTCGGAAATGCGGCTAAACCCGATTATTTTTCATCATGGCTATAAGTCCCGGGAAACATCTTTTTGCGAATGACGTAAAGGGTTACCCGCCTACTTCGCTTGTCATTCCCGGTTCGTACGTGACGTTCAGCATTGCCTTTTCTTGTTTGGCGACGAATTGTTCCATGAAGGTTTGGACTTTTTTTTCGGTTTTGAGTTTTTGTTGATCGAATGCGTTGAACACGAAATTGACCTTTTGCTCGGAGACCTGTATGCCTAGATGCGTCATTTGGATGCCTGCTTCTTCGATGTCCTGCTGCTTGGATTGGATTTTCTCGAACACTTTGTTCAGATCGGCTCGCGAATACGTCACTTCAATGAATTCGACTTGATCCAGAAGATTTTGTCGAAGTTCATGTTTAAGCTTGCGGGTACGATCATTGTCTTGTTTGATTCCGACTATGATCTTGCCCGATTGCGAATCCGTGTAAAAGGTTCCGTCTTGGGAAAAAGGCACATCGTAATACACCTGCTTGACGATACGGCTGTATGCCTGAATGTCTGCGGGATCGATACCGGTTTTCGGATGATCGGAAGAAGATCCGCAAGCGGTCGTCATGGTCAGGATCATCGCTAACAGGCATATCCGGATTCGGCTTAGGTTCATCGTTATCCTCCTTGGAATGAAGCGGTTGGATGATCAAAGATGGTTTGATTATCTAACGCAAAAGAAACGATGAAAGTTGCCCAACAAAAAAACGCCGATAACCGACTCGACGTTTGCATAAGATTTGAAAGCTGATGCTCATTCGCCGACTTCATCCAAATGGGACGCATAGTAGGCGAGCGGTCTGCTGAAATACTGAAGCTTTTCGTCCGAGGTTGTTTCCAACAGATTCGTCAGCAAAAGCTCGGTCGATTCTTGGTGTTTGCCCGTATTGTAAAGGGCCAGTGCCAAAAACGCTTGAAGCCCTCGATGATGCGGAAACTCTTTCACGCCTCGGCGCAGCGTCTTCTCCGCCTCCTCGTAAAAGCCCAAATAACGGTACGTGCTGCCCAAGCCGAGCAGCGCTCTTTCCAGATCCGCTCCGGCCAGCCCTTGATCGATCGCTTGCACGTAAAAAGGAATCGCGTCCCGTCCCATGCCGGAGTTGTCGTGAGCGACGGCGGTCTGGTAGTTGATCTCGGCGTCCTCCGGATAAGCGGCTGCCAAATCCAACAGCATGGCCCGCACTTCGGCAAGCATCGCCTGATCCTGCTTGGCCCGTCCTTCTTCGCGAAGTTGTATAGCTTTGTCTAAAAGTTCTCTATTCATGGGTGTGCCTTTCTTGTTCGGAATGTTTTAAGCAATGATTTTGGCACCTTTCGTTCGATTACACTTCCAGCATAGCGTTTGCAGGTTGCTTTCGGTCGTTTCTCCGCCTTTTGACAAAGGAATCATATGATCGATCTCCAGCAATAAATGCTTCGTGTCATAAGCCGAGATGCCGCAGCTCTGACAAGCATAATGATCGCGTATCTTGATTTTTTCCCGCAAAGCCGAAGTCATTAACGCTCTTTGGCCTGCAACACTTTTTTTGAATTTGACCAGCGTACTCAAGTAACCTACAAACCGGTTCAAATTATCGATGTCCAATGTAATGTCGCATTTAGCCGAACTGTTGCCGCCGGCGGAAACATATTGGAACGTATAGACCGGGAAATATAAGGTGCTAAAGTCGATCTGTTCAAAGCCTAGCTTTCTTTTTAGCTTTTCTTTATTGAATCTGTAGATCATGGCCGGAATCGAGTTTTTGATATTTTCGACGATGGAATCGTGTTCTTGTTTTAACAGCACTTTGCCTTGTTCGGCAGCGTCGAAATCGTTAAGCACGGCTTCGAAACTCGAAAGGGATGCTTCTGTGACCTTGATATCGAAATATTTGCAAAGGTATTTAAACGGCTGATCGTTCGCGTTTTTACATACCGTTGCCGAGCAATTATGTACGTATCGGTTTTTGATGTTTTTGTTCCACTCGGTTCGTTTGAAGTTGTAGTTGCTGTTGTCTTGCAGTGTGCTTTTGCCGTAATCGTAAGAGTTGATGTCGACATAGGCGTTCTTGAGTTCTTGGATGTGATGATTGAGGTCGTTGCAGTTCGCGGTGTAGGCTTCCACGCTTCGTTTTAGGGTGTTGAACTTTTCGCTTTTGAAGTAGACCATGACGTAGATTTGATAAGCGACGAAAGCGGCCAATATGACTAGTAGAAATTCCATCCTTTTCGTTCCTCTCGATTTGGCATTTATATTTTCTTTTGCAAGATTCGTTCTTCGGAAATTAAAGATTATTTTCCATTATCGGTCTCCTCAACGATCAGTACTCTTCACCTTCGTCCCCTACTACAATTGAATCCAGCTTACTCGCGATAGCCTACATTTTTTCAATTTGATCATCATTTGAATAACGAGCTGATACTTCTCCCTCTCTAAAAGTAAACGTGACTTTAATTTCTTCATCTTCAATCTTCTTTTTCCAGACCGCCATTCCTTCTCCCGACATCCCCATCGTCATTCCATTCGGAAGTTCGACTTCGATATGATCGGTCTCTTCTAGTTCCGCATCCTTCTCGATATAACTTTTCCACTCTTGTATCGTGATCGGGTTGTCTTCGTCTTTTCTTTGAATATGGATTGCATAAGCCATTATGATCCACTCTCTTTCAGTTGAATTTAATTCGAACTACTCACACACACTCTTTATCCAATATCTCTTAATGACGTTGCCATCCTCTTCAATGAAATCAGAATCCGGCTTCCCGCCGTTTTTGACAATTGTTTTTTCAGACCCTATGTTGCTCGCATCACAGACCACTAAAACATCTTTGACACCTAGTTTCTTTGCCTCAATAAGAGAAAGTTTTAACAGAATTGTCGCGAGACCTTTTTGACGTTCAGATGGACGGATGCCGTAACCGATATGACCACCCGCATTAAACAACTGTTCGGTAAGCCGATGTCTGATATTAACTGCACCCAATACTCTATCGTAATCATTCACCAGCCAAAATGTTGAATCTGACACCCATCCCTCTGGCAGTCCGATCCCCTTCTCACTATCCGATAGCGATTTCAACATTCCTTGGAAATCGCTTGGATCTTTACTAATGACCCAAGGAACCATGTCCTCACCTGATTCTTTCCATTCTTGATAAAAAGATAAGTACTCATTATTTTAGTTCTAATCGAGGTTTAACTAATTTTAAATTATTCATATTTGATGTCCTCTATGAAATGCCTTCAGATTCTAGTGACTTTCTTCATTTTCTTCTTTGTAAAAACATTCTCCATTCTTACATCCATAGGTAATTTTTGAGCCAAAGTCTTCGTAATAGATGATTTCATTAAAATCAGAAGGCGGTGCTTCTCTAATTTTTTCTAACAAAACTTTTGCGGACTCTATTGCATTGGGTTGATTTTCCTTCTGATCGTAACCGATTGCAGGCCCTGAAGGACCATCATAAACCATAAAATGCCATTTACTTGTATCATCGCTTACTTCAATTACATAGTGGTAGGCATCTTCAGCATTATCTGATTGATATAACGGTTCGCCAAACAAAGCAAGAAGCGATCCTCTAAACCTCGCACTTTCTTCACCTTCATAAATGCCGGGATCAAGAAACTTCGAGAATCCTAATGTTAAATCTTCAGAAATAGCTTTGTAGGTATACACTTCATTTAGCTCCCCTTTCAAAGGATTATCATTTATTGGCTTATCTTGTTCGAGGTTCTTACGTGTATGATCCGAACAGCCTAGTAAAACCACCAAAATCAATACAGTTATTAATTTGTACATGTTCATCCTTTCTGGAAGTGAGTAGGCTTTATAGTAGTTCCTCATTGATTTCAGTTAACGTTCCTGTATTCACGACTCGATGTATGTCGGGTGTCCAGAGAATGCCGGGCTAAGGAAAAATGTTTGCAGCGTGAATATTATGTTAGCTGATGCCCTGCTCTTCTTTGAGTCTTCTCGCATCAGGTCTTAACTATAAAGGTATAAGTCAAAATCAATTTCCGCCCCCAGATCATAAATAAACTTTATTGTGTCTTTATTTAGATACATGGCAGGCTTTATATTGTTCTCAATATTAATGACGACTTCAAATTTACATTCAAGATTGTTTTGTTTAATTAACTGTACGACTTTATCTTTTTGATCCTGAATTAAAGCTTTAACCTTATTGATTTGATCATTGATATCTAAAGACTCTTCATAGTCTGTGGATAGTTCCCAACATGTTTCCTTACGAACTAGATCTCTTCGTATCGGATCGCCTTTAAACCATGTTCTTGTAGGAGTAATTAAAAGTGTTTGGGTCAGAATTTTCGGGTCAAATTGTTCTCCAAATATACTGAATTCAACTTTTACATTCGTTCTTTCCATCCTGAGTTACTCCTCGAATTATATGTTTAGCAGGATTTCACTTAACGTTCCTGTATTCACGACCCGATGACTGTCGAGTGTCTGGCGTATGCCGGACCCAGGACGTATGTCCGCAGCATGAATATTATGTTAGACGACGGAATCTACTACATTGAACTTGCCCAAGCTGGTTTCAAATGATTGAAAATGTATACTAATATTGTAGTTGTCACGATGATTAAAAAAATTACGAAAAATAGTTGTTTAAATAACTTCTCATTTTTCGATTTTGGTAATGGCACAAAATTGATGTTTTTATCTAAAATAATAACTAAAAATAATGTAGTATTAATGAAACTTACCATCAATTCTAATACAACAATTATCTTCATTATAGGATCAACAGCAATCAGGTCACTACTGCCTAACCCCATATATATTACAAAATGAAAATAAAAACGTTCCCAAAATCCAGGATCAACTTCGTCTTTTTGCTCATCAATAAATTGCAACAACTTATCGCCAATAATTCCATCGAACATCATTCCGTAATATGTAAAAAGTGATACTAATAGTACTGTGAATACAGAAAAACAAATAAACATTTTTATAAGTCTATTTGAATTAATATGAGATTTATTTTTTTTCGGATGCAATTTATTCATTACCATAAAGAAATTATAATATAAAAAAATCAGACTGAATAAAAGCATCCCAAAGAACTCTATCAACAAAAAAGTATATCCAATATCTTCGATCCAATTAATATGAAATTGAATTGAATTTATAGATATTAGCGAAAACGAAAAGTAAATAAGACCTAAATCAATAATTACATTAAAAAATCTAAAGCGTACAGATGTACTTGGATATACAACAAGATATTTAAAAACAAAAAATGCAATGACAAAAATGAAAACCATAAAGGAACAAATTAATGAACCACGAACATATTCATTATCTAAATATTCTGATGGATTGAAGGTTGTAACCGTAATCATACAACTTAGTACAATAGAAAATATCAAACTAAACCACTTAAATTTTTCGTAGTAATACTCTTTCATTCCATTCTCCTTTTAGATTCTGTCGTCTAACGTCTTTTAGACGAAGTTTAGGTTTACCTAAACGCACTTCCATTACACTTCTCAAACCTTATTTATCTGAGATTGAAGGTGGTATATTTATTTGACGAATCTCAAAATCTTCCTCAAACATTTTATGAGCCTTTTTCTTATTTCGCTTATCTTTAGGTGATACAGTAATATATGACCTTTGGAAATCTACTGCTGTATCTTTATGTATTAATTCACTCCAAAATATCGCATTTAAGTTTCCATCCCATTCCTCAACTTTTTTCCAACCTAGTCTTTGGCTCATTTTAACTTCAAGTTGAACTTTAAATTTACTAATATTGAGTAATTTATTCCATCTGCCTGAAAAAAGAAGATGCGTTTCGATTACATCCTTATTTTTAAGGATTAGTGGATGCCAATCATTTTGAATGATTTTTTCTAAAGAATTTCCTTTGAGCTTGTAAGAAAAATTTTTATGATTCTCTGGTATCAATTCAAAATCTACAGGGAAAATTTCATAGATTGAAGCCATCAGCTTATTTTCATAAATCAATTTCATTCTCATAGATTCAATTTTACCAATCGAGTTACTAGAATTTGCAATTTTCAGAGGAAGAAATATGAATATTTGATACCAATCATCTTTTTCATTTCTCCATTTGTTGATTTTAAAAGTAATATCTCTACCAGAGAATACTGGTTTGAATTTATCGTAATGTGTTTTAATTAATGCAATTATTGACACAGTTGCAGCAACACTAGCAATGATGATAGTTAGTAATTCTTTAATATTCATTTGTATTCTCCTTTATTTTAAATTTCGTATAACGTTCCTGTATTCACGACTCGACGTATGTCGGGTGTCCGGCGACTGCCGGGCCAAGGACGAATGTCCGCAGCGTGAATATTATGTTATACGACGGAATCTCATCTTTGAATAGCGCACAAATATTCTTATTTTATTATTGATCTTCTATATGATTCGATAGGCTTTCAGATTAAAATTCCAACGAGGCATGTATTAGTGTGTTTACTATTTAATTAAAGAGGCTAAGATAAAACCTCACATTATTACTTAATGCCTCCTCTAAAAGTTTACTCTGATTTAGAATTTTCTTTAATCCTGTAATCCATTGATTTCTATTGATTTCGTATATGAGAATCCACTTATCGCCGTAGATAGTTTCATTATTCAGTTTAGATTTTAAATTATTTTTGCTAATTTTAATTTCATTCTCTCTATTCAAACCTTTCTTTTGAACATAGTCTAAAGCTATGATCGTAGATAACGGTTCTGCATGATCAATAATATTAACGAGATTCTCGACTTCAATCTCCATATCAAGAGAGCCCATTACACAAAGTAACCATATAGTTTCAAGTTCGTGTTTATAATTAAGGCAACTTGCCAATATGTTGTTTATATTTTTTTGTATTGATCTATCAAAAGTGAAACTATTATTCAAGATTATGTCATATACATATTCAGCCATATTGGGGAACGATAAGATTATATTAACAAGGTGTGAAAAGACGAGTTTCTTCTCCTTATTCGGAATAGTGTGACTACTCAAAATTTTCAAACCATATTTTAGAACACCTTTATTACCTTGATGTAGTTCTATCATTTTTTCTATATACTTCAAGTAACCATCCTTAGAAAAATCATGTTCTTTTAAAATCTTAGTAAAATCTTGGTTCAACTGATATGGATATTTGCTTATTTGTGTCTTTTCTGTATTAACATGTAGCTTGTAATCATAGAGTATATTTTGAAACAGAGGGATAAACTCATTGATCTCACTTTCAGTTCTAAAATAGAAGTTATAATCGTCCACATAACGCTTGAAGTGGTGACCTTTCCTACTTAAAATTTCGTCAATAGAAGTTAAAATAATTTCCGAAACAATTCGAGAACTTAAAGGGCCTGTTGGAATACCTTTAGTTTCGTTATTGTTTATAGATCTAACTAACTTATCAAACTCATCATAAATTGCGTATGTTGGATTTCTTTTTGATGGACTTTTTTTAAGTTCATCTTTTGAATTTTCTTTACCATATAAAGCCCATGTTAAACTATGCGTATAGATGTTCTCGTAACATTTACTTAAATCAATTTTCAAAAGATACTTGTAACCAGCAGAATAAATGGTGCGGTCATGATAATTTTTCATAAATCTAGAAAATACCTTGTACCCTATAATTTGATTAGGTGCAATGATATTAGAGTACGAATGTTGGTTTTGGCGAAGCTTAGATTCTATAACTCTTCTATGTTTTTCAATAGCTTCGCATAACATAAGATACAAATCTATATGAGGGATAGCTAAAATCCTTCTTTCAAGATCGCTCTTGTAACTTGAAATAAACAAACAAGGAGCAGACTCAATCCTCTTAGATTTCAAACTTATTGAGTTTAAATTTATCATTGATGAATTGTCCTTAAGAAAATCTGCTATTTCAATGCTTGTAAATACTTGAGATGGTAGATTATCCGAAAAAAACCCACACTTAATCAAATTATATATTGTTAATCTCATCATCAATCTCCATTCAATTTTAATAAATCTCATTTTGTTTGATTCTGTCGTATAACGTTCCTGTATTCACGACTCGACGCATGTCGAGTGTCCGGCGACTGCCGGATCAAGGGCGTATGCCCGCAGCGTGAATATTATGTTATGTGAAGTTCTCTATTCTTTAAATTCTTCTTTATACTAATACATGAACTTATTTCTATTATGTTTGAAAATAATAAACTACATAGCGCATTAATAATTACAAATTAAATAACCTTTCATTTATACAGAATTCATTGAGTTTAGATCTATTATTTGGATAAACTTATCTATAATTTTATAGTCAACCTCCCCTTTTGAATCATAATAATTTTCCAATAATAAAGGCGTATTAAAACTAGAAATCATTTTTTCTGAACAAACAAGTGCTGTTACAAATTTATACATAAAATCTGTGTATTCAACATAAATTCTTATTGAAGGAAGGTTCTCATTTCTGAAATGTCTCAATATAGGAGAAATCAAATACTTTTTAGTATAGAAAAATTCTAATTCTTTCTTTATATATTTTAAAATTGTTGCTTCCTCTGCCTGATCTTGTTTAATGAAGTATGCTTCTTGGCATACTTGTGAATAATGCTCCCTGATCACTTCATCTCTACTGATGATGCTATTAGCAGAATTATGAAAATATATTCTATCTTTAGACTTACTCTCACGTAACTTCAATTCTTCATAACTTAAAATCCGGCCCTTGTGCATTATCATTTCTTTGTATTCTTTTAATAATGTAGAAAATTCTGTTATATCAATTCTACTTTTTGGTTCATAAGAAGTAGAAATTTCAAGAATATCGTGTAAAGAACTGATCGGCCACTCCTTCCAATATTTAGCTATAGAAATTTCCTTATCAGAACGACTGTAGGTACCTTCAAAACACAAATCTGAATTCTTAGTAAGTAACATCCACAATGTCTTAGCTAACGACCATACATCTGCTGGTCTAGCATCTTCAACTTGCCCAGCACGTCTCATTTCTGGAGCAATCGTAGCATGGTTACCTAATCTCTCATTTATTTTTGTCAAGGCATCATTTTCGAAATCTGGGTATGCGACTAAACCAAAATCACCAAAAGCCCATTCACTTTTATAATAATAAATGTTACTAGGTTTAATATCTCTATGAACGATTTTATTTCTGTGTAATTCTTCTAATGTTTCAGATAAAGATATAACACAATCAATAATCTCTTTCAGATCATCACAGTCAGACAACCTTTCAGATACAGGTTCAGCTAATTCCATTACATACCAAACTTCTACTCCTTTAAGATCTTTCGTATATTCAAAATCCCCATTTATTTTTTCAGGAATAAATTTAAATACAATAGGTACTATTCCTTTTATTTTATATTGATACTTCTCTACAATCTTAATTTCATTCAAAAATCGCTTTATTTTTCTTACATCTTCAGCCGAATTCATTTTCATACTCTTTAATGCATATTTTTCACCCTTTTCGTTTTTGACTAAAAGAACTTTTGCATTCCCGCCAGCGGCAAAATTTTTATCAATTACTTTGTATGGAGAGTATTTTTCAGTTTTATTCATAACATCTACTCCTTTTTCACAAAATGTACTTTCAATAAAGCAACGATTCTTCAATTAGACATGTCTTCAAACCTAAATGGAAATAGATATTATCGAATTTTTATTCTTTCCATTTTTTATCTATAAAGGTTTACATAAGGGGGTAGTGACATGGAATTGGAAAATAAAATGCGTTTTAAGTATGATTCCCTAGAGAATATAATAATAAAAAACTAAACATTAGTAGGTTTGAAGACACACATCAGGATAATTTCACATAACGTTCCTGTATTCACGACCCGATGTATATCGGGTATCCGGCGAATGCCGGATCAAGGACGAATGTCCGTAGCGTGAATATAATGTTAACTGAAGTTTTTTCTTCTTTATGAAAAAATTCAAAGCATATGAATTAGCTACCGGAGTTATATTTAAGTCGACCAACAGTTTTGAAGAACTTTTTTGTTAAATATGTATCCTTTTCTATAGTATTCAACGAGTATACTTTTTCTTTTATAATTTACTTCGTAATAAATTCCTAATGTATAATCACAGACATGTTCAAACGAAACAGTATTATCAAGCGACCTTCCCCCGCCGTATCTATCTTGAGTTAAAGCCATTATTCTTATTCGGTCACTATCCTTCTCACTCTTTGATCTACTAGACTTTTTCATTTCAATGGCAATCAAATTATCTTTTTTTAAGTTTTGACCACGGCTATGTAAAATCAAATCGCAATTTATTTTGACTTTGGTCCCACCAGGTCCAGGTATACTTTTGATTTTAGTTTCCACTGTACTGTTCTTATTACGATTATATTCAACATCTACATTGTACTTTGAGAACTCGGTGTCTTGAATAGAATCTCTTAGATGCATCATGAGTGCACCACATAAAGTTCTTTCCGAGACCTGCGATAAAAGCAAGTCAGAATTATTTCTTAAAAATGTAGTATTAGCTTTTTCGAAAATTTTGATTAATTTATTTTCTTCATCCATTATGTTCACCTCTATATTTTACTGTTCAGTAATAATTTCAGTTAACGTTCCCGTATTCACGACTCGACGTATGTCGGGTGTCTGGCGAACGCCAGACCAAGGACGAATGTCCGCAGCGTGAATATTATGTTAAGTGAAGTTACTGCTTTAATTTCTTCAATTCGATTCTTTGTTTTAAATTTTTTGAAAACTCTCTTGTAGAATTTTGAACATTTCCTGTGTAATTGATCTCTGCTGCTATTTCAAAAATTTCTTCTTCAAAAATCCCTTCCAATTCCTGTGTACTACATGTTATTTCTTCTCCTAATAATTCTTTTATGACTGCTTTTTGTTCACTTTCAAAAACTAAATCCAAATCTTTCTACACTTTTCTTCTGCTCTATCCAATAATATTCGCAAGGCATCTTCAGCTTTACTTACTGATTTTATTGCGTTATTTAATTTACTATCTCTTGCTCTGCCTTCTTGAGATATTTCTATCCAACTAGCAGGGTAAAAATACTCAATACTTTCATCTAAACTTGAATTCAAATCGGATAATCTACCCCAGTATTCGCAAAAGTCTACATACTCCGCAGTAATCATTTCAATGGCTTCTATCCAATCTTCTTTTTTATTGAAATCGAAAGGGGTACTTCGATGCTTCATTCCGAGAATTTGGTTGAGCTTTTTAATTTTTGTTTGTTAATCTTTTGAAATGAACATATGTAATTGCCTCCGTGAATAAGACTTTAGTAATTTCACTTAACGTCTTATTCACGAACTTCGCTTACACCATTTCATTTATATTATTCACGAATTTCGTATATCTAGCACTCTTCCGATTATTCACGGCCCTCTTTTTCTTCTATACATTCTCCCAATGCCTAATCGCTTACTTTTTCCATTTTAGCATCGTTAGGGAAATTTGGATATAAATTTTCGCAGCAAAAAGAGGTCTTAAGATGGATAACCATTCCAAGACCTCGATCCTTTATGCCTAAATGTATTCTCTATCCGACTTACTCTCGACGAAAATCAGCCTTTCCCCGCCTCAATCTGCTCCGCCAGCTCATTCAAATAGGTCCAACGCTCCATCAGCTCTTCCAGCTTCGCTTCCGCTGCTGCCTGCTGCTGCATCAGCTCCTGAAGCTTCGCGGAATCGCTGGCTGAGCGTTCCATCTCGGCGGCGATGTCCTCGATCTTCTTCTCGGCCGCTTCGATCGTCTCGTCGATCGAGTCGTACTCGCGCTGTTCGTTATACGTGAACTTCGCTTTTTTCGCGGCAGGAGCGGGAGCAGCGTTATCGGCAGTAGCCGTGTTCGCTGCACCGCTGCTTTTCCCGGCACCCGAAGACCCGTTCGCCGAACCTACCCCGCCAGCCCCTTTCCCGCCTTCTGAAAACCCATCTTTCAACGAGCCTCCGCCCGTACGCTCCATATACTCGCTGTAATTCCCCGCATGAATCGCCACTTTCCCGCCGCCTTCAAAAGCAAAAAGCTTATCGCACACCCGATCCAGGAAGTAGCGATCGTGGGATACGGTAATCATGACGCCCGGGAAATCGTCCAGATAATCTTCCAGCACCGTCAACGTCTGAATATCCAGATCATTGGTAGGCTCGTCGAGCAGCAGGACGTTCGGCGCGGCGATCAGAATGCGCAGCAGGTACAGGCGACGACGCTCGCCGCCGGACAGCTTGCCGATCGGCGTCCACTGGGCGGTCGGCGTAAACAGGAAGCGTTCCAGCATCTGCGACGCGGTCACGGTGCCTTCGTCCGTTTTCACCGTCTCGGCCGCTTCTTTGATATAATCGATCGCCCGCATGCTCGGGTCCATCTCGGCGGCTTCTTGGCGGAAGTAGCCGACGCGGACGGTGGAGCCTTTATCCACGGTGCCGCTATCCGGTTCCAAGTCGCCCGCGATCAGGTTGAGCAGGGTGGATTTGCCGCGTCCGTTCGGGCCGACAATGCCGATCCGGTCGCCCGGGACGGTCATGTAGGTCAAGTCGTCGATCAGCAGGCGTCCGGCCATCGACTTGCCGACGTGGTCGAGTTCGAGCACTTTGCGGCCCAAACGCGCGGATAACGTCGCCATTTCCATATCGCCGGCTTTTTGCTGCGGCTTGTCGTCTTGAAGCTGTTCGAAACGGTCGATCCGCGCTTTCTGCTTGGTCGAACGGGCTTTCGCGCCGCGACGGATCCAGGCCAGCTCTTTGCGCAGCAGGTTTTGCCGTTTGTCTTCGGTCGCGGCTTCGCGCTCTTCGCGTTCCGCTTTTAGTTCAAGGAAACGGGAATAGTTCGCGGTATAGCGATGCATTTTTCCGTAATCCAGTTCCAGCATGACGTCCGCGACCCGATCCAGGAAGTAGCGATCGTGCGTCACCATAAGCAGCGCGCCGCGGCGTTTTTTCAAATACGTCTCCAGCCATTCCACCGATTCCGAATCGATATGGTTGGTCGGCTCGTCCAGGATCAGCAGCTCGGACGGCTGCACCAACGCCGCCGCCAACGCGACGCGTTTGCGCTGACCGCCGGATAACGTCCCCATTTTCACGTCAAACGTATCCAGGCCCAGCTTGGACAATACGCTTTTGGCTTCGCTTTCGATGCTCCATGCGTTCAGCCGATCCAGCTCTTGTCCGGCTTTGAGCAGACTCTGCTGAAGCTCATGCGAATCCGGCTCCTGTTCCAGCTTCAACGCCGTTTCGCTGTAAGCGCGCGCTGCCGCCAGCTCGTCGCCTTCGCCGTGCAGAAGCTGCTGGAGCACCGTCAATTCCGGATCGAAATCCGGATTCTGCGCCAAGTAACGAATCCGCATGCCGCTGCCTTTGACCACCTGACCCGAATCCGGCTGCTCGATGCCCGCGATCACTTTCAGGAACGTCGATTTGCCCGTGCCGTTCACGCCGACGACGCCGATCTTGTCCTGATCTTCCATGCCGAACGAAGCTTCGTCGAACAGCACCTTTTCCCCATAGCTTTTGGATATACGTTCAACGGTCATGATATTCATCGCCGTTCAGTCCCCTTTCATGCTCACGCTCTTTTTCTATAAAAAAACGGACCCCGCTGCCTGCGGAAGCCCGTTCGTCCTCCAAAATCTCAGTTCAATTCCCGCTCGCTTCCGCGCAGGAACAATCGCACGGTCTGATCCACCCGCAGCTCCAATTCTTCGCGCGTGAACTCGCCTTCGAACAGAATGTCCATTTTCAAGCGATCCAGCATCCCGATAAACGCTTTGGCGTAAAAGTCCGGATCGGGCATGCCCGCTTCTTCCAGCACGTCTTTTACGATCGCCATATAGCGGGTCAGGAATCCGTGCATCATTTTCATCAGCTCGGAGTCGTTGTTGGGCGCATGGAAAAAGATTTTGCCGTGCGATTTCCGCTCGTAATAATACTCCAAATGATGCTCGGCGACCTGACGCAGCTTGGGCAGCAGCCCGTCCGCCTGCTTCACCCGGTAACTCAGATTGCGTAAAAAAGTCTCCCAATCCCGCCGGGTCACCGCGATAAACAGTTCTTCTTTGCTTTTAAAATATAAATACATCGTCCCTTTAGCGATTCCGGCATGCTCGGTAATATCCGAAATTTTGGTTTCATAGAACCCTTTTTGACCGAAAATCTCAAAGGCCGAGTCCAGAATCGCTTCATGCTTTTCCCGCTGCGCTCCGCTCATCCGAACCACCTCCCTGCCAAAACCATAATCGTCAATGCCAGCCCGCCGCCCGCGACCGAGGACAGCAGGTTTACCGCATCGTTATTCATGAAAGACCATCCGCGATAACGCGTGGTCGCCGCTCCGCAATGCGTGCGGCTTTCGACGCTTTTCCCGCATACCGGGCAGCGGTACATCACTTGCACCGTCGCGCCCAGGTACGAATCGACGAAAGCGCCGACGGTTCCGCCCAGCGCTCCCGCGGGAATCCATGCCCACCACGGCCAATCCGGCCCGCTTTTCGTCCAGAGCAGCAATACGAGCGCCGCAGTTCCGATCATGCCCGCGCCGACGACCGCAGCCGCGCTGCCGCGAAGCGACACGCCTCCGGACGTCCCCGCAGGCAGCGGCTTCCACGTCACGATCGAGCGCGGCGGGCTTTTGCTCAGGCTGCCCCATTCGGTTGCCCAAGTGTCCGCGGTCACGGTCGCCATCACGCCGACGAACGCGCCGAACCAGAGCGGAGAAGGCCAGATATAGTTACCGAGACACAGCACCATGCCGATCCCGCCGTTGGCGAGCACCTGCACCGCGTCGCGCCGACCGCTTTTTTCGTACATTTGCTCGGCTTGACGCTTCTCGGCCTGCTTGACCTTGGACAATACGCTCGATGTGATAAAGAAGAGCAGCAGTAGGCCAAACCAGAACAAATCGCCCGCCCCGTAATAAATCGTGCCCATAATAATCGCCGCGATCGCGCCGGATGCCGACAACGATCGTTTGGCGTAAGCGGCGCCCGCTACGAGGCAGGCGCCGACCGCTCCGATGATCCAATCCACTTGATGATACGCCTCCCGCGCGGAATCCGCATTCGCCGTCTATTAGCCGACGGTGCAGCCGCCCCATTTTTCTTCGTTCCAATACAGCTCCAGCACGTCGCCCGCAACCGTCGGACCGACGCCTTCCGGCGTGCCGGTATAGATCAGGTCGCCTTCGCCGAGGCCGTAGTGCTCCCCGATGTAATCGATCAACGTTTGCAGGTCGAAGATCATGTTGGTGATGCTGCCGCGCTGCACGACTTCGCCGTTTTTGCGCAGCGAGAACCAAGCTTCGTTCAACGCGTCCAAACCCGGGAATTCGATCTCTTGCGTCAACGGAGCGGAGTTGCGGAAGCCTTTGGCCGCGGTCCACGGATGCCCTTTGGCCTTGATCTTCGATTGGACGTCGCGCAGCGTGAAGTCGATGCCTAGCGCGACGGAAGCGACGATGTCTTCAACTTTGATGCCCGGCTCGTACGCACGGCCGATCCGCAGCACAAGCTCCGTCTCGAAATGAACCTCGCCCGCATTTTGCGGCAAAGCGATCGTTCCGTCGTCCAGCGCGCAGATGGCATGGGACGGCTTGAGGAAGATCATCGGTTCGGAAGGAACGTCGTTACCCAGTTCTTCGGCATGCTTTTTATAATTGCGTCCTACGCAGTACACATTATTGACAGCGATCATTGAAAATCCCCACCTTCATCATTTTGAGTTAAAAAGGCATCCAGCGACGCCATATCGCCCGTTCGCGGATCTCCGGCAGCTTGCGCGCGAGCTGCCAGCGATCCGGCCGGTTCGTGCAGATCATCAGATCCGGGTGCATGGAGCCGAGTTCGCGCATGCGGCGGATATGATCCACCGTCCAGACCATGACGTCGATGCCGCGTTCGATCGTCGAGCGGACGAACGCCGCATCCACTTTTCCATGCGCGATCGATAGCAGCTTGCAGCCGCATTCTTCCAGTCTCTGCTCCAGATCCGGAGGACGAGTATCGATAATCAGTCCGCGGCGCACACCCGGTGCGAGAGCACGGGCTTCAAGCAGCGCGTCAGGAATAAAAGAGGTCAAGACCACGTCCTGCTCCATCTTGCGCAGCGCGACCTCTTTCAACACGGCCGCCGCAAGTCCCGTATAGCTGTCCGCTTTGGCTTTCAGTTCGATGTTGACCTTCAATCGTCCGCGAACCTCGTCCAGCAGCTCGCCGAGCGTCGGAATCCGTTCTCCGGCATACCAGCGGGATTTCCAACGCCCGGCGTCCATTTTTTTCAGCTCGGCCAATGTATGATCGCGGACGATCCCGCTACCTCCCGCCGTACGGCCGAGCGTAAAGTCATGGATGACCACCGGCACGCCGTCGCTCGACAGCTGAACGTCGATTTCGATCCATTCGACTTCCCGTATCTTCATCGCCAGCCGCATCGCGGCCAGCGTATTTTCAGGCGCCGCGCCCGAAAATCCCCGGTGCGCGACGCAGCGATTATTCAACATCCGATTCGTCATCTCCCGCGAACATTTAACCGAATACCCTAGTACCTTGACCGCATCAAATCTAAGGTTTGCGTTCATCGGAAACCCGCACGCTTCAAGCGGGTTTTCGAGGGGCGTAACCTAACCTCTTAAGCGGTCAAGGTACTAGTACTCTGTATCACTCAAATAGTAGGTTTACGTTTGGCCGAAACGCACATGGGTCTAGTGCGTTTCGGACGAGCGTAACCGTACATTCATCCGATACAGAGTACTCGTCAATTCGCGCGAACCTGTCCGTCGGCATCGATCCGTACGCCGGGCGACAGATTATCGATACGCTTCAGCAGCTTCTGCGCATCCGCCTTCTGCATCGGAACCGGACGACCCAGCTCGGCCCAATACGGAACCAGCTTCATCGAGCAATCGCCGTTTTTGCTGCACTCCGCCTGGAAAACGCCGGTTTCCCACGTCTTGGCCGTCGCGGATTTGGTGAAAATAAAGTTGCCGGTTCCGTATGCGATCCACTTGCCTTTGTACGGCTCGAAGCCTTGCAGCACGTGCGCGTGACCGCCGACAATCAGATCCGCTCCGGCGTCGATCATGGCGTGCGCCAATGCTTTCTGATTTTCGTCGGGCATATCGACCCGTTCTTTGCCCCAGTGCGCGATCGCGACCACGACATCCGCATGTTTGCGAGCTTCCGCTACGGCTCGGGCGGCGGCTTTCGGATCGTAGGCGCTTGCCGCGCCGGGATGATCCGGGCCCGCGGCCCAATTCGTTTCCGGAAGCACGCGGCTGACGCCGACGATCGCGATCTTGATGCCTTTGCGTTCGACATAGACCGGAGCATAAGCGGCCGAAGCGTCTTTGCCTGCCCCGACATGCGCGATGCCTGCTGCGTCCAGGTTCTTGATCGTATCCAATAACCCTTTGATTCCCTGATCGAGCGTATGGTTGTTCGCCAGATTGACGACATCCACGCCCGCATCCTTCAAAGGACCAAGCGCCTTCGGCGACGACTTGAACACGAACGATTTGTCCGCCCCCGTCGTGCTCAGCGCCGTAACCGGCGTTTCAAGGTTTATAACCGTCAAATCGTCGTTTTTAAACCGCTTTTGCACATAAGCGTACGGGTAGGCGTAGCCTTCCTGCTCTAACAACGACTGTACCTTGCCGGAAAAAATCACGTCTCCGGCAAAGGTGAGGTTGACGACCTTGCCACTGTCTGTCTTGGACGAAGCCGCGACGTCTTGCGGCTCGGGAACAGCCGTCGCCTCGAAGTCGGCAGCCTGGTCTTCGGTTTCCGTTCCAGACGAAACGTCTTCGTCTTGCGGCTGAGCATCGCCTGCATCGTCAGCACGCAACTCGTCGGCCAGGTCGCCTGCCGACGGCACGGCCGCGCCTATGGCGGAACCGACGGTCAGAGGCGGATTCCCGTCTTCGGAATCCGCTTCGCCGCCGTTCGGCAGCCCGTCTCCGGCCTCGTCTCCGGCCTCGTCTTCGGCCGGAGACTCCACGTCCGGCTGCGTATCCGTGCCGGACGGCTCTTCCGGATCGGCTGCATCGCTGCCGATCTGCTCCCCGGCCGCCGCTTCGGAAGCGGCCGGCTCTTGACCCCCGGACGATAATTCTTCGTCCGCCAAGCCCGGCTCTTCCGCGATCCCGGCCGCGGAAGCCAGCGCAGATTCATTCTGCGCGGCTGCCGCGCGCAAAGCCGCAGCCGTGCCGGCTTCTCTGGCAGCATGTTCGCGCGCATACACCAGCGCGCCGCCTGCAACCACCAATACCGCCAATATCAAATTAACCGTCAACAATACCCGGCGCTTGCGCTTCCGGGCTTTTTGGGTTCGAGTGCTTCTCGAACGCGGGGAATCATTCAAGACGTGGAATCTCCTTCAGCTTATTCGGGCATTTCTCAAAACGTACAACCGATATCGAAAACTATTCTTCATTATAGCAGGTTATCCGGCAGAAGGAGAATAAGCGCCCGCAAAAACGAAAAAAGCCGCCTCCTTATCCTGAAGATAACGGAAACGGCTTGCGCCTGATTTCATTTTCGGGAATAAAAACAGACGCTTTTCGCAAAACAAACAGCTTTTTGCTCGTTGTCTCAATCTGCTGCTCGTTTACGCTCGCTTTCTGCCTCTCACACCGCAGACATCGCCGGAACCGCGCTCGCCATTTCCGTCGAAATCTCTTTCGCCTGACGAATACAATCCGGCAAACCTACACCGTCGTAACCGGCTCCGGCAATATAAACCCCCGGCAGTTCTTGCGCCATTTGCTCACGCAAATTGGCGATTTGCTGCTTGTGACCTACCGGGTACTGCGGCATGGAGTTGTTCAAGCGCGTCACTTCGGTGAACAGCGGCTGTGCATCGATATCCATCAGATCGAGAATATCTTTGCGAACCAACTCTACCAATCCGGCGTCATCCTGCTTCAACGCTTCCTGCTCGCCGGCCCGTCCTACGTAACAGCGCATCAGCACTTTGTCGTCCGCGCTGGTGTGCAGCCACTTGGTCGATGTCCAGGTGCAGGCGGTAATCGTACGTTTTTCTTTGCGCGGAACCAGGAAGCCCGATCCGTCGAACGTCGTTCGGATATCCTTTTTATCGAAGGCCAACACGACGTTCGCCACCGACACGTAATTTATCGCATCCAGCGCCGACGCGTCCACGTGAGGCGACAGCAGCCTCGATGTGGCAAAGGTCGGCGTAGTCGCCACGATAGAGTCCGCGGCAAGCAGACTTCCGTCCTCCAACTCCACGTCGTAGCCGCCTTCCGGCCGCTTGCGGATCGAAGAGGCTCCCGTGTTCAATCGCAGATCGACCGTTCCCGACAGCTCCGTGATCAAAGCATGAATCAAGCTTTGCAGCCCTTGGCGGAAAGTCAGGAACATGCTCTTTTTCGTGCCCGTATGCGTCTCCACCGGCTTGCGCCCCGTCATCATGCCCCGGATCAGGCTTCCGTGTTCGCGTTCGACCGCGCCGAACTGCGGGAACGTCGATTCCAGACTCAAGCTGCGCGTATCGCCTGCGTAAATACCCGCAAGCAGCGGCTCGGTCACGTTTTCCAATACTTCGTGTCCCAGCCTGCGCTCGATGAAGTTGCCCAATGATTCGTCTTCTTCGCTCCGGCGCGGCGGCAGCATATAATCCATCAACGCGCGCAACTTGCCCGCGGGCGAGACCAGCTTGCTTGCGAGAAACGGCTTGATTTGCGTCGGAATGCCGAGCACGAGTCCCGAAGGCATCTCGTGCAGCTTGCCTTTATGCAGCAGGTAAGTTTTTTTGGCATCCGGGTTGGTCGTCACCAGATCATGATCGATCTCGAGCTCTTTTGCCAGGTCGACCATCGCCGTCTTGCGCGCCAGGAACGAATCCGGGCCTTTTTCGATAACGAAGCCTTCCTTGTGCAGCGTCTCGATCTTCCCGCCCCATGCATTCCCTTTTTCCAGCACGGTCACGTTCGGCTCGAAGCCGGCTTGGCGCAGGAAGTTTCGGGTGTAAAAGGCGGCGCTGAGGCCCGTAAGGCCTCCGCCGATGATGACGACGTTACGCTGTTCAGCCATGAACCAGCGCCCCTTTTTTGCATTCGGTCACGATGCAGTCGGCTATCGTCTGCATGTACAGCGGATCGGTGTTCAGCGAATCGATGCGCATCAGGCGAACGTCCAGCTCCGCGGCCACGTCCTGCGCTTCGATATCCAAATCGTACAACACTTCCAGGTGATCCGACACGAAGCCGAGCGGCGACACCAGCATATAGCGAACTTCTTTTTCCGACAGCTCCTTCATCGTATCCAGCACGTCCGGACCGAGCCAAGGCTCCGCCGTGCGTCCGGCGCTCTGCCACGTGAACTGCCAGTTGGTCACGCCTGCCGCGGCCGCGACCGCTTCCGACGTTTCCAGCAGCTGGTCGCGGTACGGATCGCCGATCGACAGGATGCGTTCCGGCAGGCTGTGCGCACTGAACAGCACTTTGACTTCATCGCGCGGCGCGCCGCTTTCCACGAACGCGTCCAGCTTGGCCGACACGCGCTTCGAGAACGCTTCGATCAGTTTCGGATGCAGGTGGTAGCTTTCGATAAAGCTCATCTTGACTCCGGTCTCTTCCGCCGTTTCTTTCGCGCGCTTGATGTAGCTGCCCACGCTCATCGTCGAATAATGCGGAGCGAGCACGATGCCGACCGCTTCGGCAATCCCGTCGGCCGCCATGTTGCGCACGCCGTCTTCGATAAACGGATGCGCGTGCTTCAAGCCTTGATAACACACGAATTCCGCGTCCGGCAGTTCCAGGCGGTCCAGCTCGGCCTGAATGCCTTCGACCTGACGATCGGTATTTTCGCGCAGCGGGAACACGCCGCCCACGATCGCTTCGTAGCGGTCTTTCAGTTCTTTGAGCTGCTCCGGCGCGGGCGGGTTGCCTCTGCGGATATGGGTGTAGTACGCTTCGACGTCGTCCAGACTTTTTGGCGTTCCGTAAGACATGACGAGTACTCCGATTTTTTTCTTCAACTTGATTTCCCCTCTCTTGCCATGATAGGAGTCGGCTTCGGCCGCTCCGGGACCTTTTTTCGCGTCCGTACGATCTTTTGGTTGAAGCGTTAACGTTATGCAAACCGCGAAAAGCCGCGAGTGCCTTGATGACGCACTTGCATGCGGATTCCCGCCGTATTGTCGTTTCTTTCCTTTATTTAACTATTTAACCCCTAGAGATAACGCGCGACAGCGCCTGAGCCGAGTATTCATGCACGTATCCGGTCAGCTCGCGCAGCTTGTCCAGCGAAGCTTCCGGGAACAGGCCGTGCCCCAGGTTGAAAATGTATCCGGGCTGCTGCACGCCTTCATCGATAATTTTCGCGGCGCGCTCGTGAATGAGTTCTTGCGGTCCGGTCAACACGAACGGATCGAGATTCCCTTGCACGGCATAGCCCGGTCCCAGTCTTCGGCGGCCTTCGGCAATCGATACGCGCCAATCCAGTCCGATCACGTTGGCTTTCAGTCCGCGCAATGTCGGCAGCAGCTCGCCCGAAGCGACACCCGGGAAGTAAATCTTCGGCACGTTCTGCATTTCCGGCATTGCCGACAGCTCGTCGAAGATTCGCGTGATCGTCGGCAGCACGTAATGGGCAAAGTCCGCCGGAGACAGCGCGCCCACCCAACTATCGAACACCTGGAACGCTTTGCCGCCGTTTTGCACGTGCGCGCGCAGATAAGCGATCACCATGTCGCCCAGCTTGTCCATGAGCGCGAACCAGGTTTTCGGCTCGCTGTACATCATCGTTTTGGTGCGGATGTAATTTTTCGACGGACGTCCTTCGATCAGGTAACTGGCGATGGTAAAAGGAGCCCCGGCGAACGTGATCAGCGGCACGTCCAGCTCGCGGTCCAGTATCCGGATCGTTTCCAGCACGTGGCCGAGATCGCCTTCGACGTCGATCGGGCGCAGGCGCTCCACGTCGGCGAGATCCCGGATCGGATTGTCGATGACCGGACCGACGTCTTTCACGATATCGAAATCGATGCCCAGCGAGGCAACCGGATTCATGATGTCCGAATACAAAATGGCCGCGTCCACGCCCAGCTTGCGCACCGGCATCAGCGTGACTTCGGCCGCAAGTTCCGGTTGGCGGCAAATTTCGAGAAGCGAATAGTTTTCTTTGATTTTGCGGTATTCCGGGTCGTATCGGCCGGCCTGTCTCATGTACCAGACAGGCAGACGATCGACCTCTTGACCATAACAGGCCCGGATAAAACGATCATTATAAGTCATGTCGACGAGAGCCTCCAATATCGGTTGATAACGGTCTATAAAATACATTCAATTTTAATTATGCGCTTTTGAAACGTTTGTCACAAGCTAGGATTGCGACGATTGTTTGACGTTTTCCTACCTATATATTATCCACCCGAAGCAGCCGTTTGGAAACCGCTTCGGGCATTTTCTCATTCAACGTTCACTTATTCTTCACCATTGCGATCGCCAATCCGTCGTAAGCAGGCAGCAGCGTTCCGAGCAATCTCGGGTCGTCCGCCATGCGGCGGTTGAATTCGCGCACGATTTGAATCGCCGGACCGTTGCGCTCGAAATTCAGCGTGCGTCCGCGCAGCAGCAGATTGTCCGCCACGATTACCGCGCCCGGATTCGCCATTTCGATCGCCATATCCAGATAGTTCAGGTAGTTCAATTTGTCCGCGTCGATAAAAAAGAAGTCGAATTTCTCGCCGGCCGCCTTCAACTGCTCCAAGCTGTCCACCGCAGGTCCGATCATGTAACGCGTCCGATCGCCGAAGCCCGCTTCGATCAGATGGTTTTTCGCGACTTCCGCATAATCGGGCCGAATCTCCAGCGAAGTGATCGAGCCGCCTTCCGCCATGCCGCGAGCCATGCAGATCGCGCTGTATCCGCCGAGCGCGCCGATTTCCAAAATGCGCTTCGCCCCCGTCAACGTCACCAGCAGCGTCAGCATTTTGCCGTATCCCGGCGCTACCGACACGTCCGGCATTTTCGCGGCGTGGATTCTTTCCTTGATTCTGATTAAAAGGTCGTCCTCGCGGGCGAGATCGTCCATATAAATTTCGGCAGCCGAAGCGCTCGTATGCAAGTCGTTCATTTTATTCACTCTCCGTTTTCGCTTATCCATTGTTTCCGAATATATTGTAACCGCAGCAGTGTTCCCCTATACTAGATTGAGCATTGGGCGCACGAATACCCCCGGAAGCGCATATTGCGCCCGGACACGTCTGTCTTCATCTGATCATTGTACGATTTTATCGCAGGCTTCACAAGCGGCTTAACCGATTTTCTTCGCTGCGCCGCGGATCTTTACCGCCTGCTTTCACCTTTAATAAACGGAGCTGAACTTATGAGAATTCCTGAACAATTAACCTTGATCGCGACTTGTGCCATGGGCATCGAAGCGGTCGTCGCACGCGAATTGAAAGACCTCGGCTACGCCGATGCCCGCACGGAAAACGGCCGCGTCACCTTCACCGGCACGCCTGCCGATATTTGCCGCGCCAACTTGTGGCTGCGCACCGCCGATCGCGTCCTGATCAAAATGGCCGAATTCCCGGCCGTCACGTTCGAAGAACTGTTCCAAGGCGTCAAAGCCGTCGATTGGGCCGCCTTCATCCCGGAGTACGGCGAATTCCCGGTCAACGGACGCTCGCACAAATCGCAGCTGTCCAGCGTTCCCGCCTGCCAATCCGTGACGAAAAAAGCGGTCGTCGAGAAAATGCGGGAATCGTACGGCACCGAATGGTTCAACGAAGACGGTCCGCTGTTCACGCTCGAAGTGACGATGCTGAACGATATCGCCACGATCACGCTCGACACGACCGGCCCTTCGCTGCACAAACGCGGCTACCGCAAAACGACCGTCGAAGCGCCGTTGAAAGAAACGATGGCCGCCGCGCTAATCCTGCTCAGCCGCTGGGGCCCCCACCGTCCGTTCTACGATCCGTTCTGCGGTTCCGGCACGCTGCCGATCGAAGCGGCGCTGATCGGCTGGAACATCGCGCCGGGCCTGCGCCGCAGCTTCCCGTCCGAACGTTGGGATTTCGTGCCGGAGGAACTGTGGAGCCAAGCGCGCGACGAAGCGTTCGACGCAGTGCGCGACGAGATTCCGCTGAACATCGGCGGCAGCGATATCGATCCGGAAGCGGTCGAGATCGCCAAAGCTTCGGCCAAACGCGCGGGTCTCGGCACCGAGATTTCGTTTAGCGTCCAGCCTGTCGCCCGCTTCAAAGCGGAAGGCAAATTCGGCTGCGTGATCACCAACCCGCCTTACGGCGAACGTCTCAGCGAAGAAGAGGAAGTCGAGAAAATGATCCGCCAGCTCGGACGCGCCGCGCTCGATCTGCAGGACTGGTCGTTCTTCGCGATTACCCCGACCGAGAACTTCGAGCAAAACTTCGGCAAAAAAGCCGACAAGCGCCGCAAGCTGTTCAACGGACGGATCGAGTGTCAGTTCCTGCAGTTCTTGGGACCTCTGCCTCCCCGTCGTTAAGGAGTGACTACGTTGCGAATATTGAATTCTTTATCGACAAGACCCGGCCCCAAGCCGGGTCTTCTCTTTACCTCTATCGTTTACGTGTTGTTCGTGATTCTTATGCTGGGCAAGCTGCGTCTGCTGCACGGCAATCTGCACCTTCCGTACATCAATATGGGCGCTACGGATTTTCTGATCGCGGCGGGCTGTGTGCTGGCTCTCTCGTTTTGGGTATTCTGGCTGCCTGTGCGCGCTCGCTTATGGGCATTGGCACTGCTAGACCTGCTGCTGACGGCGCTGATCTTCGCAGACCTCGTTTATTTCCGCTACTTCGGCGACTTTCTGACGGTTCCCGTGCTGCTGCAAGCCGGGCAGGTGGAATCACTCGGCGGCAGCATCGCGGAACTGCTGCGCTGGCGCGACCTGTGGCTGTTCGCCGATTGGCCGCTGATTCTGGCCGCCGCGCTGTGGGACTGGTCTAGACTGCGTAAAAATGTTCGGGTCTTCTCAGGCACATCCGCGTACTCGCTCGGAACGGGTACGCCGTCGTCTTCGCGCCGAAGCGTCCGTTTCCTCCAACGATTTGCGGCCGGACTTCTGGTGCTGGTCATCGGGTTCTCCGCCGCCTTTTTCCCGATCCGACACGCTTCCCAGACCTGGGCCAAAAACCTGCTGGAAAACAACTGGTGGAACATGTCCATGTACAACGTGACCGGGCTGCTCGGCTTTCACGCGATCGACGCTTACCGCTATGCGAAGACCGCGATCGGTAAAGGGCAATCGTTATCGGATGAACGTCTGACGGAAATACGCGACTGGTTTCAGCAAGGCCGCGCGTCTCGCACAGGTCCGGCGGAATTGCTAGGACAGTATAAAGGCAGCAACGTCGTCATGGTGCAAGGCGAGGCGTTCATGAACTTTTTTGTCGGAAAAGAAGTAAACGGACAGCCGATCACGCCGAATCTCGACGCGCTGATGAAGGACAGTCTGTATTTTGATCACTTTTACCAGCAAACCGGGCAAGGCCGTACCTCCGATGCCGACCTTGCTGCCAACTTCTCGCTGCATCCGCTGCCTTCGGGTTCCGTGTTTATCCGGTACGCCGACAACGAATTCGAAACTTTGCCTTCCATCCTGAAAGAACAAGGCTATTCGGCCAACGTGTTCCACGCTTACGACGGCAGCTTCTGGAATCGGAATCGGATGTATCAGGAGATGGGCTACGATCGTTTTTATACGGAAAAAGATTACGAGATCGACGAACCGCTCGGCTGGTCGCTCGGGGATCGCTCGTTCTTCAATCAGTCTGTCGGGTTTATGGAAAAAACGCCGGAGCCGTTCTACTCGTTCCTGATCGGCCTCAGCAGCCATCATCCGTATAATTTGGCACTGAAAGACGAAGACAAGCTTCCGGTCGGCGAGTTTGAAGGCACGACGTTCGGCGATTATTTGCAGTCCGTGCATTACGTCGATTCGGCTTTGGGCGATATGGTGCAGCGGTTGAAAAGCGACGGGCTATGGGACAATACGATCTTCGTCTTCTACGGCGACCATGACTACTCCCTCGACGAGCGCGAATCCGTAAGCAAATTACTGGGACGCGAAGTGTCGGAGTTCGAGTACACGCAGATGATGGGCCAAGTCCCGCTGCTGATGCACCTGCCGGACGGACAGCTGGCGGGCACTTACGAACAGCCCGGTGGTCAGCTTGATATCATGCCTACACTGCTGTCGCTGCTCGGAGTGGATGCCGGGAATTACGCGCTGATGGGCAGCAATCTGCTGAACGACTCCGAGCAGGAACGACTCGTCGCGCTGCGAACAGGCGCATTCACCGACGGCAAGATCTACTACGAACCTTCTCCTGACGGCATGTTCGAAAACGGAATCTGCTATGATCTCGCAACCGGACAACCGACCGACGTGGAACAAGCACGGGCAGGGTACGACGAGGCGGTAAAGCGTCTGGCGATTTCGGACGATGTGCTGGCGAAAGATTTGATTCCGACGCTGGATTTGAAAAAATAACGTCTCGCTCCGCGCCAAATTTTTTCGCAATATCCCATAAAAAGCCCCGAATTCCGTCAATCCGGAACTCGGGGCTTTTTGGAAATCGGCCATACACGCAGCTCAATGCCGAGCCGCGACGTACCGATTATGATTTTTTAATAAAAGGCGCGACCTTCTCCAGCACTTCGGCTTCTGTCGGAGCGCTGACGTAACGGCCGTTGATGAAGACGAATGCCCGTTTGCCGCAAGGACCGCAGTACGACTTGCAGCCGACCTTGATCTCGGCATCGGGAGCCATTTTTTGCAGCTTCGGCACGATGGTCTTCATGCGCACGTGCTGACATTTGTCGCAAACGCGAATATCGTTAGCCATGATTCTTCCCTTCTTCTTCGGCGGTTCTTAGTGGTCGCCGTGGTTGCCTTTCGACGGATTCGTGATCACGAATCCTTCTTCCTGGGTGCTGTACAGATAATCGATCTTGATTCCGTCGAGCAGCGGTTCGCTGGCATCGACCAGAACGCTGATGTCCTTGTCGGTCGCAACCAATTCGTCGCCGTCTTTTTGCTTATCCAGATCCATGCCGTAGTGGGCATGGTCGCCGTGCGAATGCGTAATGAATACGCGAACGTTCATTTCTTTGTTTTCTTCCTTGTTCAACTCTTCCAGCAGTTTCTTCGCAGCGTTGCGCGTAATTTTGACCTTCATGACAGACTCCTCCCGCCTGCGGTTTCAAACCGCGGCTCTTCATAAAATAATGATGCAGCAAAAGGCAGCACTCAACCTTGCATGGATGCAACCTGCCAAATGGCTTTCGTTCTTGCGATATACTCGGCCAGCCACTTTTGTGCGATTTTCTCGAACATATCCGATTCTCCGCTGTGCAGGAACCGATGCTCGGGAATGGAATCGCCGGTCTCCAACTGTCCTTTTTCATACAAAATCGTACTGACCTCGCGAGCCGTCTCCTCCGCCGAACTGATCAGCTTCACGGACGGTCCCATTACCCGCTGAATGGTGTCCGCAAGGAACGGATAGTGGGTGCAGCCCAAAATCAGGCAATCGAGCGGCAGCGCACGCAATGGGAGCAGTTCGTTTTTGACGATCTCATACGTGGCCCGACCGCTAAAATGCCCCTGCTCGACCAAAGGAACAAACGACGGACAAGCACGGCTGACCACATTGACAAAAGGAGAGATCTGTTTCAACGCTTGGGCGTATGCCCCGCTATCGACTGTTCCTTTTGTGCCGATGACTCCGATAATGCCGTTGTTTGCTTTGCTGATCGCCGCGCGGGCACCCGGATGGATGACGCCGACAACCGGAATATCCACCTTCTCCGCAATCGTATCGAGCGCAGCGGCGGTGGCCGTATTGCAGGCGATGACGATCATTTTCGGATTGAACGTCATCAGATAATCAACGATCTGCTCCGTAAATGCGCGGACTTCCATGAGATCGCGCGGTCCGTAAGGGGTACGCGCCGTATCTCCGAAATAGATGATTTGTTCTCTCGGCAATTGACGCATGACCTCTCTGGCCACGGTCAGGCCGCCGACTCCCGAATCCATTATCGCAATAGCTTGCTGCACGAGTACACGCTTCCTTCATATCGTTTTCCCGAACATCCGCCTCGTACGGACAAAACGCCGCAAGAGGTGGACCGGGGTTAAAATTAAGCCTAAACTCTATCATAGCGAAGCGACTCCCTCGCCGCAAGCAACTTTTGGACGAATCGATTACTCCTCTTCGGAAGTCGACGAATGCGAATCTTGCCTTAGCGGAGTCTGGCGATTCTCTTGCATTCGGTATTCGCGCTCGGAGCGGAACTCGGTTCCGTCTTCCTCCCGCAACCGATAGCCCGAGCCTGAATCTTCTTCGTCATCCTGCCAAGCGTTCGCTTCATCCTTATCATACCCGACCGGATCTTCGGTTTGTGTTCCGGCATAATGGGGATGGCCCGGATTGAGGTCGATCACCGCGCGTTCGGGAGCCAGGACGGAGCGCTGACGCTCGCAGCGCCATCTGAGTCCGGCGCCGCCGAGCAGTTGTCCGTCTGCTGCTTCGCCTGCATTTCCGTAAACGTAGTAGGAGGCGCCGTAGATCATTGGAATCACCCGATCCGGCGTCATATCCACTACCCGGCACTGAATGTCCGGCACGCCGAGAGCGGTCAAGCCGAGCGTATCGACCAGCACTTCGTTTTGCCGCTGCATCTGATAGACTCTGACGTTCAGCGCCCCGTAAAGCGGCTCGTTCGGATAAGAGGCCAGGAAAGTTCCCGCATCGATCAATTGTCCGCTCGGCTGCCAATAGATCGCATCACAGCCTGTCGTCTCGATCACGCTTGCCAAGACGGACTGGAACATCTCAATCCGACGCTCAAACGGCAGCATGGCCGCGTACCAATCGCACAGCGTTACCGCATACCGATACTCTTCAAGCCGCTCCGCTCCGCCTTCCCATTTCCAGCTTTGTTGAAGCACGCCTTCCCAATTCAGATCCTCGCGAATCTCTCTGGGCTCGAAGACTCTCGTCTGCGCGGGCACTTCCGCATCCGTGAAATTCACGGTGTAATCGCCATGATAAAAAACGGCGGCCAGCTCGAAGCGATCGCTGCCGGTCGTCTCCTTGCGACGCAGCGCCTCGTTCTCCACTTGTTCCGTCTCCCGAAACGGTCCCGTGTTGATCGCCGTCTTGCGGATGCGTTGATGAATCCGCTCAAAGATCCGCGAAGGTTCCAGCTTCGGCTCCTCCCGGAATAATAACTCGACTGCATATACCGGAAGGAATCCCGGTTTCATTTTCTTGCCTTCTTTTGGTTGTTGTCCTGCCGAATCGGCCATGTGTCTGCTTCCCCCTCCGTGTCTGTCCGGCGCGCCTGCTCAGTTCGGCTTGGTGCTCCCGCCGAGCTCGCTAAGCAAATACCGGTTCACCCGATCCGCAAAGTGCTCCAAAGCGGCAGGCAGCTCCATCGTCAACGGGTGCAGGGCTTTACGATCCCATTCGTAGTAATCCTGCACCAACGGACGACGCAACCTGACCAGTCGCAGCAGCATCTCGTGCAGCTCGTCGTCGATCACGGTCTCCCCGTGAATAATGTCTATAATGTCCTCGTAACTGCCTGCATCCCGCATGATGAATCCGTCGATCAGATAGCTTCCGATATCCGTGACGGCTTCCAATGCCAGATGCAAAGCGCGCTCTTGCGCAAGTCCTTGAAGGAGCGTTCCCTCCCACTGCGCGGCGACCAGACGCATCGCTTCGATCGTCTGCGGCAGCGACAGCAGACGCTTCTCGATCTGTTCCCGATTGACGTAATACAATGCCGGTTCCTCCTGTGCATCCGCTGCGGCCGATGTTTCGCAAGCCGCACGGTTCCTGGATTTTCGCGTTTCGTCTTTTTGCGATATAGGGCAATCGCGCAAACCGATATCAGATTTCGTAGTCCACAGCGTACGAGACTTCTTTGACGCCGTTGATGTATTCGATGATCTTCTGATGTTCCGGATGCGCCTGATAGCCTTGCAGATCATCCAGCGTCTCTACGGTAGCCGTCAGCGCGATATCGTAAGAGCGCTCCGTGCGCAGGATATCCGTTCCGATCTCCAGCGATTTGAGCTGCTCGATCTTGCCTTCCATGCTGCGCAAAACGTCTGCCGCCTCCGCTACGCTTTCCGCCGAACGGTTTTTCAATTTAAAAAAGACGATATGTTTAATCATCGTATTCATCTCCCCTACCGTTGAATTGACCTTCAAAAAAGCTCATAAAGAAACTATATCATAAGGAGAGCGGTTACAGCCAAAATCGAACACGGCGATTTAGCGAAAATGCGTCGTCCTTTGTCAAAGTCAGCGCAAAGAAAAAGACCGTTTGCCGTGATTCCGACAAACGGTCCTTCTCCGCTCAAGCCAAGTGTTTTCCTTAACGATTAACGCGAACGACGAAAACGAATTGCAGCACCGGATACCATCAGCAGCAAGCCTGCGTACAAGAACATCGTGTCGCTGCCGGCTTCTCCCGTTTGAGGCAGTTCGGAAACGCCGGTCCAATTCATCGAAGCCGCAGAGTTCGCTGTATCCGTTTTCGCAGCGTCCATCGAAACTTCCGCGGTTGGCGTCGCTGCGATCGTTACGGGACGTTCTCCGATATCGGCCGTCGCTGCCTCCGCTGTTACAATCGTTCCATCCGTCACGCCGCGGTTCTCATCCATTTCCGGTGACAATGCATCAAACTCGTCACCTTCGGATGCTGTAGCTGTCGTAACGTTGTTTCCAAGCGATTCTCCGTCTTCATCGTCAGCAGGCAGCGCACTTGGCGTGTTGCCCGAAGACGCGATTACGGTTCCCGGTACGGATGCTGCGACCACGCCGTCAACCGTGATTCCGCTGTCGTTACCACCCGTGCCTGGGTTCGGCGTCGTACCGCCGTCGTTACCGCCCGTGCTTGGGTTAGGTGTCGTACCGCCGTCGTTACCGCCTGTTCCCGGGTTTGGTGTCGTACCGCCGTCGTTACCGCCTGTTCCCGGGTTTGGTGTCGTACCGCCGTCGTTACCGCCTGTTCCTGGGTTAGGTGTCGTACCGCCGTCGTTACCGCCTGTTCCTGGGTTAGGCGTTGTTCCACCATCATCGTCCCCACCGTTACCCGGGTTTGGCGTAGTGCCGCCGTCATCGTCTCCGTTACCCGGATTCGGAGTCGTTCCTCCGTTATTTCCTCCCGGTACTGCTGGAGTAAATGTAGAGCTTTCCAGCACCGACACCTGAACGCCCGGCAGAATGCCGTTCAAGTTCAGATCGAGCAGCGAGGAATTGTTGGACGTTCCATCTCCGTTCACGGAATCATTGTTGCCCAGAACCGTCAGTCCGACGTCGTTACCGAGCAGATCGTCGAGATTCAGGTTCAGCAGAGAATCGGAATTGCTTTGCGTTGCCGGATTCGTCGTACCAGAGTTCGCGTTGTTGGACTCGTTTTCCAGCACGCCCAGATGAATATTGTCGCCCAAAACTTCGTTAAGGTCTACGTTCAACAGGGAATCGTAGCTGTTGTTCGTCGTTGTCGGGTTCGATCCATTGGTTGCGCCCGAATTCGTGTTAGTTGCTTCATTTTCCAATACGCCGACATGAACGGTATCGCCCAGCACTTCGTCGAGGTTCACGTTAACGAGTGAACTCGATTCCGTGTTGGTTGTAGCGGCTGGCGTTCCTGGCGCTGTACCGGAAGTCGTGTTGGATTCTTCATTTTCCAATACGCCGACGTGAACGGTATCGCCCAGCACTTCGTCAAGGTTCACATTGACCAGCGAACTCGATTCACTGCTTGTCGAAGCGGCTGGCGTTCCTGGCGCGGCACCGGAGGTTGTGTTGGATTCTTCGTTTTCCAATACGCCGACGTGAACGGTATCGCCCAGCACTTCGTCGAGGTTCACATTGACCAGTGAACTCGATTCACTGCTTGTCGAAGCGGCTGGCGTTCCTGTCGTTATACCGGAAGTTGCGTTAGATTCTTCGTTCTCCAGTACGCCGACTTGGACACTTTCGCCCAACACTTCATCGAGGTTTACATTAACGAGTGAACTCGATTCCGTATTTGTTGTAGCGGCTGGCGTTCCTGTCGTTGCACCGGAGATTGTGTTGGATTCTTCGTTCTCCAGTACGCCGACCTGAACATTTTCGCCCAACACTTCATCGAGGTTCACGTTAACGAGTGAACTCGATTCCGTGCTCGTTGCAGCGGCTGGCGTTCCCGTTGCCGCACCCGAAGTTGTGTTCGATTCTTCGTTCTCCAGTACGCCGACATGCACATCATCGCCCAGCACTCCGCCAAGATCTACGTTGACCAGCGCATCGTAATTCGTTGCCGCACCATTGCTTCCAGCGTTGCTTGTCTCACTCGGCAATACGTCGACTTGCAGCGTATCACCGAGCAGGCCGTCGGCGTTGAGGTTCAGCAGCGAACGGCTTTCCGTCTGAGGCGCGCCGCTGTCGGTCGTCGTAACGTCCGCAGCCGATGCGGCTCCTTGAGCCAATACGAGCGTGACTGCCGCAAATCCTGTTGTCATCAGTGCTTTTACCGTCTTTTTCATTAGTTATCGCTCCCTTTTATTTTTTTGATTTTTACGTCAAAAAGGGAGCTTGCTTCGGTGGTGAAAAAGGCGGCGCGTTGATCCATTGACTGCCTTCCGTATCTGATGTTGCTTTCAAACGATATAACGGGTCCGAGACTGTCGGCATGAAGCCGGCGTACAGCTGCGCGATCGGAGGCTGAGGCCCCGCAAATCCCGAGCCGCCTTGCGACGGTCCCGAAGCGCCGCGTGTCGGCGAGCCTTCGCTTAGCAATCCCGGTACGACCGGTGCTTGCGGCTGACGGCCTTCGCGCGGTGCAAGAGGCGCTGCCTGCTTGTCCTTCGGCTCTGCAAGTTCTGCGGAAGAAGTCGCGGAAGGCGTGTTGTTCTCGCGAATCGGAGCAGCTTCCCCGTCTCGCGAAGACGTATCTGCCGCTTTTTCATTCGGGAATACGCCGAATACCTCTACGGCAGACAGATCGGGTAATCGCTCCGAAGTCATATCTGCCGGCTGTGCATCCAACGAAAGTTCTTCGGCATCATCCCGTCCGTAACCCGCAATCGATACGGATTGATTCGGTTCAGTCGAGGGTTCCTCGGTCAAGGAAGGCTGATTCTCCGGTAAATCGGGGATCAGCACCTCTCCGGCGACAATACGTTGAGCTTCCTGAACGTGCACAGCCTGTCCGGCTACCTCGGAAGGATTCACTGTGGTGCGTCCTTCGTCCGATGCTCCGGTTCTACCCGAAGATTCGGTCGTCGTTGAGATAGGCGCCGTCGTCTCCGTTCCTGTCGTTGGCGCTGACGGATGTTGTCCGCTTCCCGGCTCCTGACCGTTCCCCTTACCCGGCTCTTTATCCGGTTGCGAAGGCGTCGGAGTCTGTGTTCCGGGGTTAGTCGGAACAATCGGAACCGTAGGCAAGCTTGGTGTGCCGCCTCCCTTTCCCGGCCGGGTGATCGGCTTCACCGTTTCTTTCACGGTATCTGCCACCGTCTCGACGACCTCGCCTACCGTATTGCCGGCCCCTTCCGTTACAGGTCCGACACTTTCCACGATGCTTCCGACATTTTCCGTCGTGTTCTTGACCGTCTGTTCGACTGCTTTGACGGTCTGCCCCGTTTCTTCCAGTAATGTGCCTACAGGATCGGCAGCCTTGCCGTTTAATGCTCCTGTCACTTGAGGAACCGTGTTCAGCGGAATGTCAACGGTTTCATTAACGATGATATTCGCGTCTTTCACTACTTGTTCCACGGTATTGACCACACTGCCTGCACTGTCTGTTGTTGGAGTCGTAACCGGTTCAAGCAGCCCTCCGGTCGCTTTTCCCGCAACATCCAACGTATCTTGGACCGCTTGCTGCGTCTGATTTAAGGTTCCGCTTACCGTTTGCTCCAGCGCGCTTGTCGCGCCGCTTACTTTCTGATTGACCGAATCGGATACGCCGCCGACCGTTTGATCGACGACATCAACCGCTCCTTTAAGCACATTGTCCAGAAGTCCCGGGGCAAATTTGGCCTCGGCAGAATGGGTCTGGAAGACCAGTATCCATGATGCCGCCAAGACGATTGCCAGCATTCGTTTTTTCACTGATTCACCTCCTTTCTGCTTTCGACATTTCCTGATTTCGACCCAATTCGACCTTTTTATTGCAAAGTGTCCAACTGTGTCTACTTCTTTTTTACCATACATTTTTTGTGCCGAAACTCATTTTTGAGCAAAAAGTAAAAAGATCCCATATGTGAAAAATGAACAACTCGCTCTTTATCCGGCTTCCTTGCTTTAAAATTTTTTTTGTTATTTTCGGAGTGGCATGCAAAAAAAGAGCCGTCTTCCCGAAGGAAAACGGCTCTGCTTTATTTCATGATATACAAGTACTCGGCTTACTCGGATTTTTCCTCGTCGCCTACGCGCTCCGGTGCCACTTCCGGTTCAGCAGCAGCTTCCGGCTCTTCCATAACCTGCGGAACGATGACGGATGCGATGACTTCTTCTTCGGAAGACAACAGTTTGACTTTATCCGACAGATGAAGATCCGCCGCCGTCAATTTGTCGCCGATTTCCAAGTTCGAAACGTCGACTTCCAACGAGCTCGGCAGGTCGTCGGGCAACGCTTCGATTTCCAGCTCAGTCGATTGAATTTGGAGAATTCCGCCTTCTTTCGTGCCTTTCGCTTCGCCTTGATAATCGATGGCGATCGTCGCGCGAACCGTCGTGTTTTTGTCGATTTGCAGGAAATCCGCATGCACGATCCGTCCGTTGATCCGTTGAACGTCTTTGATCATGACTTGAGTCGAAGAACCGTCTTTGATTTTCAACGAGAAGATGTCCGCGCCGCCGCGTTGAACGTGGCGAAGCAAATCTTTGGCATCGACGTGAACCGGAATGCCGTCCGCTTTCTTGCCGTATACGACAGCCGGAACGCGTCCGCTTTCGCGCAGAACTCTGATATCGGAACGTTTAAAACCGCTTCTTTTTTCAGCTTCAAGTGCTTTACTCATGATTACTCGACCTCCTCGGAATTGGACAAACCGACGATTAGGAAAGAACTGGGATACCGGCCTGGCCGGGCTTTCCGTCGTCTTCACGTTATTCTATTACCCCGCAGACGCTAACTTGTATCACCCGCCCGGAATCGCCGGCAACAAGTTCGCTCAATCCGCGGTTTCTCCCGCGCCCGAAACCAGGTGCGGAGCCAGGTAAGGAGCGGTGCGGCTGTCTTTGCTCGTCGATACTTCATGCGGCGTTCCCGCCGCCACGATCTTTCCGCCTTGAGCCGCCGCTCCGGGTCCCAGATCGATGATCCAATCGGACTGCGCGGCGATCCGCATATTGTGTTCCACCATGATGACCGCATGCCCGGCTTCCGCCAACGCGTCCAAATGGCGCAGCAGCCGGTCCGCGTCGACCGGATGCAGGCCGTTGGTCGGTTCGTCCAGCAAGTAGACCGCGCGGCCGCGCTGCGCGCGCTGAAGCTCGGAAGCCAGCTTGATGCGCTGCGACTCGCCGCCCGACAATTCGGTCGCCGGTTGTCCGAGCTTCAGATAGCCGAGTCCCAGATCCAGCAGCACCGATAGCGGACGGGAGATCGACTGCTGCTGCGCGAAAATCCCGGCCGCTTCTTCCACGGTGAGCCCTAACACGTCGGCAACGGTCAGGCCGTTCCATTTCACCTCGAGCGTCTCCGCGTTATAACGCGCCCCTCCGCATTCCGGGCAAGGCACGTACAGGCTCGACAAAAACATCAGCTCGATCTGGACGAAACCTTGTCCTTCGCAGTTCGGACAGCGTCCCGCCGCCACGTTGAACGAAAAGCGGCCCGCTTTGTATCCTCGCTCCCGCGACAACGGCGCGTCCGCGAACAGCTTGCGTACATGGTCGAACAATCCGGTGTAAGTCGCCAAGTTCGAGCGCGGCGTCCGTCCGATCGGCTTCTGATCGATTCGCACCAGGCGGCGAAGCGAATCCAAATCGCCCGAGACTTGCCCGGATACCTGCCGGCCTTGGTTTTCTTCCTCTTCTTCTTCCTCTTCTTCTTCCGGATCGTTCGGAAGATCGCCCAGGCGCGAAGACAGCAGCGCCGGAAGCGCCGTCGATACGAGGCTCGATTTGCCCGAACCGGATACGCCGGTCACCGCCGTCAGGCAGCCGAGCGGAATATCGACGTCCAATTCGTTCAGATTGTTAAAAGAAAGCTGCCGGATCTTCAACCAGCCTTCAGGCTGCCGCGTCTCCCTGAGCACCGAAGGAGCTTCCGCGAACAAGTATCGGCGGGTGATCGATTCTTCGACCGATTCCAGACCTTCGGGCGGTCCGCTGTACAAGACCCGTCCTCCCCGTTCGCCCGCTTCCGGTCCGATATCGACCAACCATTCGGCATGCTTGATCACGTCGAGGTTATGCTCGACGACGAGTACCGAATTGCCCGCGTCCCGCAGCGCGGCGAGCGATTCCAGCAGCGCTTCGCCGTCGGCGGGATGCAGGCCTGCCGACGGCTCGTCCAGCACGTAAGCGACGCCGAACAGCTTGGAGATCAGCTGCGTCGCCAAACGCAGGCGCTGAAGCTCGCCCGACGACAGCGTAGGCGCCGGACGATCCAGCGACAAGTGGCCGACGCCGATCGCGATCAGCCGTTCCAGCCGGCTCGATACGTCGTCGACCAGACGTTTGGCGACCTGCGCTTTTTCGGTTTCGCGTTCGGGACCTTCGGCGCTTTTCCTTTTCTTTGAATCCGCGCGATGCAAGCGAACGCCTTCTTCCAGCTTTTCCCGAAGCTCCGCGACCGGCAAGCGGAACAAGTCCGCGATATCCAGTCCGGCGAACGTCACGGAGAGCGCTTCGCGTTTCAAACGTTTGCCTTCGCACGCGGGACAAGGACGGACTGCCAGATACGGTTCCAACCGCTGTCTGCGTCCCGGCGTATCGGCAGAGGCGTACATATTAAGCAGTTGACGCCGGGCGCCGGTATAGTTGCCCATGTAGTCGGGACGTCGTCCGGAACGGACGGCTTCCCGGATTTCCTCGTAACTCAGATCGGGAAAGACCGGCGCCGAAGGCTTTTCTTCGGTGAACAGGATCCAGTCGCGGTCTTTTTGCGGGAGGTCTTTCCACGGTTTGTCCACGTCGTACCCGAGCGAGATCAGAATGTCGCGCAAGTTCTGTCCATGCCAGGCTCCCGGCCAAGCCGCGATCGCGCGCTGCCGGATGCTGAGTCCGGGATCCGGCACCATCGATTCTTCGGTCGCGTCGTAAATCCGTCCGAGTCCCTGACATTCCGGGCAAGCGCCTTGCGGCGTATTGGGCGAAAAGTCTTCGGCGTACAGCACGCCTTGGCCGTCCGGGTAATCGCCGGCCCGCGCGTAGAGCATGCGAAGCACGTTGGACACGGCGGTCAAGCTGCCTACGGTCGAGCGTTCCTGCGGCACGCTCCGCTGCTGCTGAAGCCCGACCGCCGGAGGCAGTCCTTCGATGCTTTCGACCTGCGGCGCGCCCGCCTGCTGAATCAATCTTCGCGCATACGGTGCGACCGATTCCAGATAGCGCCGCTGCGCTTCGGCATACAGGGTGCCGAAAGCGAGCGACGACTTGCCTGAACCGGACACGCCGGTAAAAACGACCAGCGAATCGCGCGGAAGATCGAGATCGGCATGTTTTAAGTTGTTTTCGTTCGCCCCGCGCACGCGGATCATGCCGTCGGATTCGCGTCGGCGCTCGGAGCGTGAAGAGAAAAAGTCGGCATTCATGATCAAGACCCCCTTTTGCGGATTTTCGTTCTCGGACAAGATCGGCAACCGATCCTGTCCTGATACGTTTACCGCATTCGGAAGTGCTTAAATCAGTTGGGCGCTTTCCGACCGCTCGAAACTGCCGAAACCTTTTCGAACACAAAAAAGACCGGCTTCAGGCCGCAGCAAGGCTTGAAGACAGTCTCCCCTGACATGAAAAACTAGACGTTCCCTCCGGCATTGAACGCATTCGCCTCGTTACCGATCGATTTCTCCGTGCTTCCCGCATTCAGCACTACCGGCAGTCCCGTCTCCGCACTTTCATAAAAAGCATCCACGACCTCCGCGAAATACAAGCCATGCTCCGCCGGAGCAATCAGGTTTTGCTTTTCATCCTTGATGCAATCGACAAAATGACGGAATTCTCCGGTCAATTGCAGAAACGGGTTGATTTTAAGCTTGGGCTTCATATCGAGACAAATTCCGTTGTGTTCCCCGAACAAATTCAAGGTCCCGTTGATCAGAGTAGCCCCGCCTTTGGTTCCCATCAGTTCCACGTAGAACCGCTCTTCTTCGATGTTCGCGGCCCAACTGAAATCGAGTGCCAGGCTTGCCCCGTTTTCCAAAGCGATATAGCCGTGCGCAGCATCTTCGACGTCGAAAATGCCATTCTCGATCCCGGTATAGCCATGCCGATTCCGCGTTCCGGTCTGCATGAAGTTCTGGTAAATTCGCCCCGCTGCATACGAGACTTTCGGCATGCCCATGAAATACAGCGCCAGATCGATATAATGCGCTCCGAGATCGATCAACACGCCGCCTCCGGCGCGGGCTTTGTCCGTGAACCATGTGCCGCGCCCCGGTATGCCGCTGCGACGCACCCAACCGGCTTTGGCGCTGTAGATATGGCCGAGATTGCCGTCGTCGATCCACTTTTTCAAATAGATCGCTTCGTTCGTAAAACGGTTGTTCAGACCGATCATGACCTGCTTGCCGGAACGGTTTCTCGCTTCCACGATATGCCGGGCTTCCTCCGCATGCAGACTCAGAGGCTTCTCGCAGTGCACGTTCACGCCATGAGACAATGCATATTCCGTAATCTCGGCGTGCAAAAAGTTGGGCGTGACGACGCTGACGATATCCGGTCGCTCCGCTTGTATCATTTCTTTGTAATCGCTATAGACATTCGGTACGTTGTGCCGAGCCGCCATCGCGGATGCCTTGTCGATATCGACATCGCAGATCGCCACGACTTCGATATCATGCAGTTCCTTGTAGCCGTGGATATGCTTTTTCTCGGCGTTGCCTCCGGCTCCGATCAAGGCATACTTCAACTTGTCCATGCTGGTTGTCCCCCTTTTTCAAACGATGCAATAGGATTCGTTTACGGTTGCAGCAGCAGCTTGCGGAAGTAATCGGCCGAATAATCGATGCCTGCTGCTGCCAGCTCGTCCGGCAAAGCCGATTTGCGCGGTTCGATGCTAAGTCCGGCGTTATATCCCGTGCTTCTTAGCACTGCCAGGAATGAAGGCCAATCCGTCTGATCCATTCCTGCCGGCGGCTCGTCGACTTTTACTCCGTTCACCAACAGCGACCCCTTGAGATGAACGTGATAGAAACGATGTCCCCAATCCAACGCCTCCTGCAAATAATCTCCCCCGAAAAAGCGGGCATGCGACGGATCGAACTTGATGCCCAGCTCCGGCAGATGGCCGTGCACGATTTTCCAGACGTCCGGCTTGTTCACGAAATTCACTTTGCGGCAATTATAGGTGGAAACGTTCACGTTTTTGTCTTGCGCGTAATCGAGCAGCTTGCCGAAAAATCGGATCGCCGCGGTGCAATTCGCATAAAAAGACAGCTCTTCGACGTAATTGCAGCCCACGACGAAACTGTGGCATTCCAGCGCGGAAGCGATATCGATGAGTTTGCGGCAACGATCCAACTCTTCCGCAAGGATCTCTCCGTTCTTATCGATCCGCTCCGACTTCCAGCGTCCGATCGAACCGATCTCGATCCCGTACTGCTTGCTCCACTGCGCAATCTGTTCCCGACGATCGCAGAACGCGTCCACGTCGTCTCCTTCGTTCACGCAAAACTCCAGGAAGCTAAGCCCTCTGCGCTTGGCTTCGACGAAGCTGCGTTCTTCAACTGTCGCAATAATTCCCAATTTCATAGCTGGCGACTCCTTTTCATTCCGGTTTGTCTATTTCTACCCTATCAAAAACGGATTCCCGAAGGAATCCGTTTTTGCGACACTTTTGCAGTCTGTTATTGCGCCTGTCTTTCGAATACGATTCTTTTGCCGAGAAAAACAAAAATCCCCTGAACCGTCCTAAGACGAATTCAAGGGATTTTTATTCAATGATGCGGTCGAGAGGACTCGAACCTCCACGGGGGTAAGCCCACACGGACCTGAACCGTGCGCGTCTGCCAATTCCGCCACGACCGCATATCATGCAGCGGACAAAATGTCCTGCCCAAATAATATAACACGGCGAGCAGGCAAAGCGCAAGCCCTTTTGGCAAAAAGTTGTTCGTCGAATCTACCGATCCCTTTTAGCGAGTATTCGTACATCCAACTTTCATCGCTTCAATGGCGATGCGGAATCTCGCTCGATCAACTTCGGCACATATAAGAACTCTCCCGTATCTTCGCTCGGCGCGCCCGCTTCATTTTCGATCATCGCGATTAACCGCCTGGCCGCTTCCCGCCCCAATTCTTCTTTCGGATGCGTAAGCGTCGTCAGCGGAACTCCTGCCGCCAGCGCAAGTGCCGAATCATCGAATCCGACAATCGACAACTCGCCGGGCACGGACACTCCCATCTCGCGAGCCGTGTTCAAGAGCGGAACGGCCAACGCATCGTTGTAAGCAAATAATGCGGTCGGGCGATCCGTAGAGGCTAGCAGCTCGCGCAGCTTTTTCACTGGCAGCTCGCTCTTCTGCGACGTCGTATAGGTGACTACATGCTCCGGATCTAACGGAATTCCGGCTTCGCGGTGGGCATGCATGAATCCTTTCAAACGGTTAACCCCCTGCAGATCGTCCGTTTTGAAAAAGCCGACGATACGGCGATGTCCTTGCTTAATCAGGTAACGCGCGGCCGTAAGTCCACCCTGCTCGTCATCTACTCTCAAACAAGGTACTTCCAGCTCGCGGTAACGCTCGTTAATCATCAGGAACGGCAAATTCTTCGACTGCATCGACAGGTAAAACGGAAGATTCGGATTGCCTTCGGCGCTCTTGGTCGGCTCGATGATCAGCCCGCTTAACGGCTCGCTCAGCATCAGGCGCAAACACTCCATCTCTTTTTCCTTGTCATTGTCCGTACTCGCCAGCAGCAATCGATACCCCCGACTGCGCAGCTCCGCTTCGGCTCCCCTTACAATATGAGGAAAAATATAATCCGAGATATACGTTGTTACGATCCCGATCGTGCGCGGCTGCATCGCTTCTGCGCGAACAGCGGCATGTCGGACAAACGTTCCTTTTCCCTGCACCCGCTCAAGCAAGCCCTGGCGTTCCAACTCGGAAAAGGCTTGACGGACGGTTTGCCGACTGAGCGAAAATTGCTCGGCTATCTCGTTTTCGGACGGAACCTGACTGCCGGGAGAAAGCTTTCCGCTTTCGATCCGGCTCAACAGTTCGTTTTTTAACAGGATATATTTAGGAAGCCGCTTGCTCATTGGATTTCACCTCGGTCTATGATTGACGATCACGGTTCAAACTAAAAAGAGAGCGGTTTCATTTACGAATATGCAGAATGAAGTTGTACATACATTTAAGATAAATATGTATTTTTACGAAAGGGTACGTACAAGAAAATCTTAATTGCGGTTCACTTAAAATGCAAGCTAAAATTCCCCTTTCCATAACGGTTTACACTCGGTATACCCCATCTCGTCAAGCAGCGTCCACGCATTTTCGATTAACTTCGTCTGCCCGATCTGCCATAGCTCCGGTCGTCGCCGCTGCAAATGGGCAATGATCTCCGCAATAGATCGAGGTCTTCCCAAGTGAATATTGGCGGACTCTCCGTTTTGCCGCGCCGAGATTTCATAAAACGTCCAAGAGGTATGAGGATCTTCGTCAGGCGGAAAAGCCGGGAAGACCAGCACGAGTTTGGTATTCTTTTGTTCTTTCGGCGAAAGATACAGCGTAAATCGGGCGCCGCCCGCATGCCAATACACGAAGGCTCGATCTCCGACCACAATCGTTCTGCGCGTTGTTTTCATTTCCTCTCTTCTCCTTCCTCCAGCCATTCTCTGAGGATCGTGTTGAAACATTCCGGTTGCGCCAAAGGAATGCCGTGTCCGACGCCGGGCAAAATCTTTTTTTGCGCTTTTCGATGTACCGACACGAGCTGCTCCGCCGACTTATGCATGACTCTTTTTTCCTTTTCGCCCACCGTGACGAGAACGCGAGCGTCGGAACGCGAGAATCCTGCCGGCAACCGATAGGTCAAGCTTTGCCGCAATATGCCGATCAGAGCATCCGGGCTGCTTTTTAAACTATGTGCGTAATACGTTTCGAATTGCCCGGGCGGAATATGCAAAGCTTTGGCTTGAAGAGCCGAAAAGCGTCGATTGCGAATCAGCGGAAAACTGCAACGAACCACGGGACCGATCATTCTGCCGGCAAAAGGAATCGGAGCAACCGAAGCGCTATTGATCATGGCTCCGTGCAGCAGATGCGGACTGTCGTTCATCATTTGAATCACGATCTGCGCTCCAAGCGAAAAACCGACCGCGTAAATGGGGCGGCCTGCGCCTTTTCGCCCCGCCAGATCGATCAACTGCCGCGCGCTTCGTTCAATAGCGAAACCCGGCTTTTCTTTCGGATCTTCCGATTCCTTAAGTTCCGGCACTAAGCAATGATATTGTTGAAAAGACTTTACCTGACGATCCCACATCCAACCGCCTACCCCGCCGCCGTGCACGAATATCAATAAAGGAGCATTCGGATCGCCCGACTCCGTATACGTCCATTTCATTAAAACCCACCTTTCCAACAGCATCTTTGGCATTGACTCGGTACTTTTTTTATTGATTTTAACACATCTTTATTACGATCAAGACTACGTAGGCAAGCATCCAAAATAATTGTGACAATTTTAAGTGAATAATTTCACATTTGATGTGACTACAATCACCAACCCCTTGAATTTTAATTAATTATAATGAGAATGTAAGTTAGATCAAATTTGAAATAGCGGCGGCTCGCCGGATCTTCCGGTCCCGCCGTTCAGTGAATGTTAACTTGTGAATAAAGTCACATTATGATGACAAATCGCCTTTCCTGCCTATTCAACTACAGGTCGCGATTTTCCTACACCGAATTCAAACGCCAAGGAGGCACATCGTTATGACGAACGCAAAAGAAAAACTCGTCGTGATCGGCAACGGCATGGCCGGCATCAATACGCTGGAGCAAATTTTGAAGCTGACCGATCGTTTTGACATTACCGTATTCGGTAGTGAACCTCACCCCAACTACAACCGGATCATGCTCTCCTACGTGCTTGAAGGAAGCAAAACCATCGACGATATCGTCATCAATGATTGGAACTGGTACAAGGAGAACGGAATCGCTCTTCATACCGGACAAACCGTAACGAACATCGATACTGCGAATAAAACAGTCGTCACGGACGGCGGAATGACTGCATCTTACGATAAATTGCTGATCGCGACCGGTTCGAATTCGCTGATGCTTCCGATTCCGGGCAGCGAACGCGAAGGCGTTGTCGGCTTCCGCGATATCGCGGACTGCGACCAAATGCTTGAAGCCGCCAAACAATACAAGACGGCAGCCGTCATCGGCGGCGGCTTGCTCGGCCTTGAAGCAGCCAAAGGTCTCGTCGGACTCGGCATGGACGTTACCGTCGTCCATTTGATGAACGATCTGATGGAACGCCAGCTCGATACGCAAGCTTCGGCCATGCTCCAAACGGAATTGGAACGTCAAGGCATCAAATTCGCCATGGGCAAATCGACCGCGGAAATGCAGGGCGATCATCGCGTACGCAAACTGGTATTCACCGACGGCGAAGAGCTGGATGCGGAATTCGTCGTCATGGCGGTCGGGATCCGTCCCAACAAACAAATCGGCGAAGTCAGCGGCATCCAGACCAATCGGGGCATTCTGGTCGACGACTTCATGCGCACCTCGGCACCGGACGTGTATGCGGTCGGCGAATGCGCCGAGCACCGCGGGATCTGCTACGGCCTCGTCGCTCCTCTTTTCGAACAAGGCAATATTTTAGCTAAACATATCTGCGGCGTCGAAACGGCAGGCTATGAAGGTTCGATCACGTCGACCAAGCTGAAAATTTCCGGCGTGGACGTGTTCTCGGCCGGCGAATTCATCGAAGGTCCTCGGCATACCGTGATCGCGGCCAAAGACGAATGGAAACGCACGTATAAAAAAGTTCTGCTTGATCAAGGCAAGATCGTCGGCGCCGTATTGTTCGGCGACGTAACGGAATCGGCTTCGCTGCAAAAGTACGTTCGCGAAGGCACCGAAATGACGGACGAAATCTACGGCGATCTGATGGGCACGGGCGGCCACTGCGGCGGCAAGTCCAAGACGGCAGCCGTCGAAAAAATGGCGGACGACGAAATCGTCTGCGGCTGCAAAGGCGTTACGAAGAAAGTCATCGTCGATGCGATCAATGAAAAAGGATTGACCACCGTCGACGAGATTAAAGCCTGCACCGGCGCTACCGGATCGTGCGGCGGCTGTAAACCAGTCGTAGAACAAATCCTGAGCTTCGTCCTCGGCGACGGATTCAAGAAAACAGCCAAAACCGGCATCTGCGCGTGCACGCCGCTCAGCCGTCAAGAAATCGTAGCCAGCATCAAGGAAAAAGGACTGCGCACCACGAAAGAAGTCATGCACGTGCTGGAATGGCACAACCCGGAAGGCTGCTCGAAATGCCGGCCGGCCGTCAACTACTACTTGGGCGTCATCTATCCGGGCGAACATAAAGACGAGAAAGAATCGCGCTTCGTCAATGAACGCATGAACGCCAACATCCAAAAAGACGGCACCTATACCGTCGTTCCGAGAATGTACGGCGGCGTCACGACACCGGAAGATTTGAAAAAAATCGCCGATGTCTCGGTCAAATACAATGTCAAAGCCGTTAAAGTGACCGGCGGACAACGTCTCGACTTGATCGGCGTGCAGAAGGAAGACCTGCCGAAAGTCTGGGAAGAACTCGATATGCCTTCGGGTTATGCTTACGCCAAATCGCTGCGCACGGTCAAGACTTGCGTCGGTTCGCAATACTGCCGCTTCGGCACGCAGGACTCGATGGCTGTCGGCGCGATGCTGGAACGCAAATTCGAACGTCTCGACTTCCCGGCCAAGTTCAAGCTCGCGGTTAACGGTTGCCCGCGGAACTGCGCGGAATCGTGCACGAAAGATATCGGGATCGTCGGCAACGACGGCGGCTGGGAAATCTTCATCGGCGGTAACGGCGGGATTAAGGCAAGACTGGCCGACTCGCTCTGCAAAGTGAAAACGGACGAAGAGTTGACCGATACGGTAGCCGCTGTTATGCAATACTACCGCGAGACCGGCAACTATCTGGAACGGACGTCGGAATGGGTGGAACGGATCGGCCTGGAAGACATTTATAAAAAGACCGTTGAAGACGTCGAGTATCGCCGCACGCTGATCGACAGTATCGAACATGCGCTGACCTTCGTCGAAGACCCTTGGAAACAAGTGCTGAACGACAAGAAAATGCGCAGCGAATTGTTCGAAACCGCGAAACCGGCCGTTACTCAAGCGTAAGATTTACCGCTTTGTGCAATCTGGTCAAACGAAACGTCTCGGAAGAGAGCTGCCTATTCAATCAAGCAGTCCTCTCTTCTCCCCCGTTTCGTTCTCGTTTGACCCTACTTATAATCCCGAGAGGAGCTTGACTATGAGCCCACAATTAAATGCCGTAAGCACCGTTAGCCTGGATGCAATCGATCGATTCCCAAGCCGCATGGGTCGTGTCTTTATCGTCGGCGAGACCGAAATCGCCGTATTCCGCACATCGGAAGATGAAGTGTATGCGGTCGAGAACCTGAATCCCCATCCAAAAGGCGGCCCGTTGGCCGAAGCCATCGTATCCGGGCATTATATTTACGATCCGTTATACGATTGGAAAATCGACTTGAAAACAGGTCTTGTTCAAGAACCGGATAGCGGACAAGTTCGTACGTTCCGCACTGAAATCGCGGACGAGCAAGTGATTCTGTTCACGAAGTAAGGCAAGAGCCGAATGCGGCTCTTTAGCTTCTTTTGCTTCACCTGATTTGCCTATTCGCGCGCCCAGGAGGCTGAAGGTTATGTTTACCGAAAGTGTACGTTCCATTGTCGAAGCTGCTGCTAAAAAAAGAGATTTCATGAACGAACACCCGCTCCGTTATTTCATTAGCGCTGTGTTGGCGGGAGCTTATGTCGGGCTTGGAATCATTCTGATTTTCTCGTTAGGCGCTCCGCTCGCCGCAATCAAATCGCCTGTTCAATCGCTGGTAATGGGGGCTTCGTTCGGGATCGCGCTCACCCTCGTTATTTTTGCAGGCTCGGAGCTTTTTACCGGAAATAATATGTTCTTCACCGCTTCGACTCTGGCGCGTCGCACGTCGGTAAAAGATCTCGGCAAAAACTGGACGTTGGTCTTTTTCGGCAATCTGGCCGGTGCGGTCGTACTCAGCCTGCTGGTGCTGGGAACCGGACTTTTCAAAGGGATCGCACCGGAGCATCTGATCTTCGCCGCTGCTGCCAAAAAAATGAGTTTACCCGTCATGGAACTGTTTTTCCGCGGTATTTTGTGTAACTGGCTCGTCTGTCTGGCGATCTGGATGGCAAGCCGTACCACGAACGATATCGCCAAAATCATGCTGATCTGGTGGTGTCTGTTCGCCTTTATCGCCAGCGGTTACGAGCACAGCGTAGCGAATATGACGCTTCTCAGTACCGCATTGCTGCTGCCTGGCCATCCGGAAACGATCACCTTGGTCGGCTGGCTGCACAACATGATTCCCGTGACGCTCGGCAATATCGTCGGCGGTGCATTTTTCGTCGCTTGCGCATATTGGACGATCTCCCCGGTTCGCAAATCCGTTCAAAACGAGGCTCCGGAAGCTCGGCAGGAGACCCGTCCGGCTTCTTAAGTATCCTCGTTCCATATGCTTCCCGCAAAAGTCTTTGCCTATGGCAAAGACTTTTTTGTTCCTCTTTTTACCAAAAATCCGCTTATCCGAAACCGTTTTTCATAAAAATAACCTAGTTCTTTATCCCTGTATTTTCAACAAAATTCGCTTTTAATATTGAATTAATCACAAATTACCCTTATATTCGATCCGTACTTAAGACTCATATTTTCTATTTCCCATTTTGTTTTACTTAATCATCCATCGTAACTTTTTAAGCTTATCCCTATTTTATCCACTCTTGCTTTTATACGGAAAGGAAAGTGACTTAGAAATGAGTATCGTCGATTCAATGCTTGCCGTAGCCCCTTACCTGGGAAAAATGATGCGCGAGAACACAGCGGTCATCATCTATGATCGCACCCATATGCTCTACTATGCGCAGCACGGAGACTTCGACATGGGTTACAAAACCGGAGATCCATTATATCCGGGCTTTGAAAACTTCGCTGCGTTGAAAGGTTCCAAAGAAGCCCGTCTGGACGCATACCCGGCGGAGATGTTCACGTTTGGTTATCCGCTGCATTCCGTAACCATCCCTTTGCTCGAAAACGGAGAAGTCGCAGCCGTATTGACGATCAGCTACGACCAAACCAACCAGGAGAAGCTCCAAACGCTTGCCAACGACAACCGCTCGATCGCCGAGAACCTGGTCGATATGGTTCAACATATTGCCGCTCATGCCGAAGAACTTCAAGCCACCAGCGAGCAGATCCTTGTCAACACCAAAACAGCCGTACAGAACTCGGGCAAAATCAATAACGTCGCGACGCTGATCAAGGAAATCTCCGACCAGACGAATATGCTCGGCTTGAACGCCGCAATCGAAGCTGCCCGTGTCGGCGAGCTCGGAGCCGGATTCGGAGTCGTCGCTGCCGAAGTGCGCAAACTGGCCGTCCACTCCAAATCGGCTACCGCGGATATCGAGCTGGCGCTGAAAGACGTACAAGATTCGATCCGCGTCATGGAAAACGAAATTTCCCAGATCGTATCGTCTTCGCAAGAACAAGCCAATCTCGTGACGAACTTTACGGACGTGATCGAACGCTTGCAAAAGACCGGAGAGTCCATGCAGGATCTGGCATCCAGTCTGACCCGTTATCATAAAGATGTCCGCTAACCGGAAATTCAGGCCGAGGACTAACAACGATTACTTGCCTTAACAATAAGATCCGCTTGTCTCCGTCCAGGAGCAAGCGGCTTTCTTTTTTTATAAAAACGTCTTCAAAATTCCGTTCTTTTTCCGATAATTAGGTAGGTAGGCGTTTATATACGGAAAGGAATGTGAAACGATGAACAAGCTAGAAGCATTGCTGCAAGCCGCTCCTTTATTCAGCACGGTAGCCCGCGAAGAGGTTGCTGTCACCATCTATGATGCTGCGCATGTCCTGTATTACGAGCAAGCGGGAAGCTTCCATCTGGGCTATCATACGGGAGAACCGATGAAAGAAGGCTTCGAGAACTTCGTGACCCTGGAAGGCCGTACAGAGCCGTTCATTTTAAAGTTTCCGGAAGACTGGTACAGCGCCCCCCTCGAATCCGTCGTCGTTCCGATTCTCGAAGATAACAAAGTGATCGCCGTATTAAATCTTACATATAATCAGAAGAGCCGCGACGAATTGAATTCGATCGTCAAAACGAACGGCGCGATTGCCGAACAGCTGGGCGACATGACCCAAAGCATCGCCGCACATTCGCAACAGCTTCAGGCAACCAGTGAACAAATTCTGGAGAATACGAAGACGGCCGTGCAAAAGTCAGGCAAGATCACGAGTGTCGCGACGCTGATCAAGGAAATCTCCGACCAGACGAATATGCTAGGGCTGAACGCCGCAATCGAAGCTGCCCGCGTCGGCGAGTTGGGTGCCGGATTCGGCGTCGTTGCCGCCGAGGTACGCAAGCTGGCCGTGCATTCCAAATCAGCAACAGCGGACATCGAGACGGCTCTCAAAGACGTTCAAGACTCCATCCGCACGATGGAAGCCGAGATCGCGCAGATCGTCGCCTCTTCGAAGGAACAGGCCGAGTTGGTTTCTTCGTTTACCGATGTAATCGAGCGCTTGCAGCAGACCGGCAGCTCGATGCAGGATCTGTCTCAAAGCCTGCTGCAATATCATGTCAAAGCGCATGCCTGATAGAGCCGAAACCGACAGGCTCACTTCATGCCTGAACTGCCCACCGGCCTCCGCCGGGATACGGGCAGTTTTTGCTTTTTAAATGGGCGATCACCGGAACCAGGCAGCCGCATAGCATGCAGGTCGTCCCTCCCTGAAACTTCGGACAGGCTTTGCAAGCTTGCAGTCTCGCCTCATACGCCTCTACATCAACCCTCAACTCCGGTGCAAAAGCCGCCGAAGCAAGCAATCGCTCCATTTGCTTTTCGCTGACCGCAAACTCTTCGCTGCATCCTCTGCAGGTTCGATTGGTACTCTGCATCGTTCCCTCTCCGATCCGTTTACTTTTTCATGAATGATTAAGGTCTGTCTTATCATTATAAAACGGAAATAAGTGGCCCCGTCAACCGTTGAGAAATTTCTTCCCGCTTATAACCGATGTACTGTTTGCGTGCTTGCTTTTGTTACCCATGAGACTCTAAACTATTACATAGAAAGAGTTTGCATAACGCATCGGTTGTCCGTGTTTTAATCGAAAGATCGAAAACGTTTCTGGGCAGCCGAAAGTCTGATTCCGAAGGAGAGAACCGCGATTTCATGAAGGCCCTTAGAGATTTTTTCTACATTCCGGGAATTCGCAGGTCACTGGCGCTGATTTTGGCCCTCGTCCTGCTCATTTCGCTCCGGAGCATGCTGAGCATGCTGCTCATCACATTTATCCTCACGTATCTAATGAACCGACTGCACCGTTTTATACGAAAAGGAACGGATCGCATCAAGCTCAACAGTAAACTCGTGCTCGTCCTGACGTATGCCTTGCTGGTATTTGCGCTCGGATTCGGGATTTACCGTTACTTGCCCGTCTTCATCTATGAAATTCAGCAGTTAATCAATCAGGTCATCTCCTTCTATAACAATCTGTCTAATCTGGCTCTGCCCGACAATACGTTCACGCGCTATATCATGAACTCCGTCAAGGAATTCGATATCGCGAGCTACGTCGAAGGCGGTCTGGATTTCATCGTGCATACGATCACCGACATCGGCAAATGGAGCCTTAACCTGTTTATCGCGTTCATTCTGAGCTTGTTCTTTAACTTGGAAAAAGACAAAGTCTCTTCGCTCATGTCGAAGTTCCGTTACAGCAAAGCGGCTTACTTCTTCACGGAGCTGGAATACTTCGGTCGCAAGTTCGTGGCTTCGTTCGGCAAAGTGCTTGAAGTCCAATTCATGATCTCGCTGACGAATTCCCTGCTCTCGCTGATCTTCCTGTGGGCGTTCGGATTCCCGAATCTGTTCGCGCTGTGGCTCATGATCTTCCTGCTCGGTCTGGTACCGGTCATGGGCGTCGTGATCTCGCTCATCCCGCTCTGCGCGATTGCGTTCAATATCGGCGGCTTCAAAATGATTCTGTACATTCTGATCATGATCGTGGTACTGCATGCGATCGAAGCTTATGTGCTTAATCCGAAGTTCATGTCGAACAAAACGCATCTGCCGATCTTCTTCACGTTCCTGATCTTGCTGCTGGGCGAGCATTTCCTCGGCGCATGGGGATTGATCGTCGGGGTGCCGATCTTTATCTTCCTGCTTGATATTTTGGAGGTTCCGCTTGAGCCGGGAGGGAAAGTTTCCGCGAAGAAGAAAGGGGAGCCGCCTATCATGCCGCCGAAGGTTCAGTAGTTTCGGTGCGGCGGGTGGCACTGGGTGACGCTGCGGGAGAAATTCGTTCAAGACGCTGTCTCACTCGGAAAATCGATTGAAGTTTTTAGCGGGATTTTTCAGAGTTCAAAGGCGTCTTTCACTGAATTTCTCCCTCCGCTTCTGCGCTCGTTTGCAGAACTTTTTTTAAAAGTAAGAAGACCGAACCGGGGTTTGCGGTTCGGTCTTTTTGCTGCGCTGAAAGTATTGAAGCAGATCGACACAAAGGAAAAAAGATCTACGAACAAAAAAAGTCCCCGTCGGGGTGGCTCCGACGGGGATACATATATCTCTCAAAGAGGGGTTACGTGTATATTAAGCGCTCAAGCTGAAAAGAAGCTGACTGTAACTTAAAGATTTGCTTAAAATTCGATCTTTCTTTCTGGAACAAAAATCGGGAGAAGCAAATCGTAAAAAAAGGACCCCGACGAGGTGGCTTCGTCGGGGTCAAGCTCTATGATTAGAGGGGATTGAATATAGAATAACCCCGGAACCTGAAAACAACCTGAAACGCCGATGAAAGTTGGATAAAAGACAGCGAGCGGCTTAAAGAGCGCCGTAGGCGGCAGCGCGGACACGCAGGTGATGATGCTCTTCCATGTTCGGCAGCATTTGGTGCATGTAGACGATGGCCGTATTTGTTTCCGGCGAGATCGAAGTCCAGGTCCCGGCCATGCCCGTCCAGCCGAATTCGCCAAGCGGACTGTTGCTGCCGCCCGCGGCGCGGTCGATGAGGGTGCGAACGCCGAGGCCGTAGCCGTAACCTGCCGAGTACGAGTTAGCGAAATCGGCGAGCTGCGCGTCATTCAGTTGGTTGGTGCGCATCAGGTCGATAGTGCTGCGGCTTAAAATCCGGACGCCGTTCAGCGTGCCGCCTGCGGCTAGCATGCTGGCGAATTTCATATAATCGCGCGTGGTTGCGTATAAGCCTTGACCGCCGGGTTCCAGCAATGCATCCGGCTGGTGCAGAGCATCCATCTCTTCCGATGCCGGAGTGAGCGTGCCGTCTTCGGCACGCTCGTACATGACGGCCATCCGTTCCTTAATATCGTCGCGGTAGCGATAAGCAGTGTCTTTCATTCCGAGCGGTTCGAAAATTTCATCCTGCAAAAACTCGCCGAGCTTTTTACCGGAAACGGCTTCGATCAGCGCTCCGACCAAATCGTGACCGTATCCGTACATCCAGCGCGTGCCCGGCTCGAACATGACCGGTGCTTGCGCTGTCGCGTTGACTTCTTCCTGCAGCGTGTAGCGTCCGCCCGTCTTCTCGTTCAGTTCTTGGCGCAAACGCGTAATCTCGCGCGCAGTCAGCGATTCTCCGTATGGATACGGATGCCCGGTCATCATGCCGAAGGCGTGCCGGACCAGGATCGGATTTTGTACAGGTTCGGTATGGACTTGTCCGTTTGCTTGCGTCACGGTCTTCCGTACATTCTTATACTCGGGCAGATACAGATGTAATGGCTCGTTCAGTAAAAATTTGCCGCGTTCGAACAAAATCATCGCTGCCGTGCAGACAATCACTTTGGTCATCGAATACAAACGAAACACCGTATCGGCATTTACTGCGGTTCCTTTTTCCAGATTCGCTTGCCCGAAATATCCTTCATATACGACTTCTCCGTCTTTCGCGATCATACAGGCGCAGCCGGAAGGCCCTTGTTCCGTAAAAGACTTCAGCAGCGCGGATAAATGATCGAATTGTGCCATTTTTATCGCCTCGTTTTCCGTTAGTTAGCGTTTTTTCTTGTATGCATAAAGAATAATCCGCTTTCACGTTCCATTTTGGCAGATATGAAACGTTTTAGCCAGCTCTATGTATACTCTGTGTTTTTCTTTACAAACAGGCTACACCTATAAATACAAGTTACTTTTAAGAATTTCACATCGTCCGTGGCTATCGAAAAGATCTGTTCGCTTTCATTTTGCAAAGCCAGCTAGTACTTAAGTTTAATATGTATATTGATTTCTTAAACAAAGAATTGCCTATAGATAATTCAAATTCTACCTATCAAACCACTCTCAAGAATATTGATGAGTGAGCTGTCATATTTGATATCATACTTGCTCTTCAAGTTAAAGCAGCATGAAAAAGGATCCTCTCTAATTTAGAGAGGATCCTTTTTCAGAATGTAGGCAAACTCAAGAATTTGAGTGTGCAGACAATCTGAAACGACATTTCTGTCGTTTCTTTTTGAGATGGATTTTCAAAAGCTGGAAACTTGGACCTGTCGATTAAAAGTCGAATGTTCGATAACTAAGCTAATTATTCGTATGATATTGGTGGAGCGTAAGGGATTCATCGCCGCCAGCTATGCGCTCTAGTACTTATATCTGAAATACTACCATTACCTGCGGTAGAAAGGAATTGCACGACGTCGATTCTAAAGTTAATTTCAATAGAGTCTTTAAATATAGTGATCCCTTTAATCAATCCCCTAAGCATTACTTTCTTTTTTTCATGAGTAGACTCATTGAATTTAGTAAGCCAAATCCTGATGTTTTCTGCAAGTTCTCTGATATCGCTAAGTTCTAGTTTTTTAATTTTAAAATCTTCTTCAAGCTTTCTTACTTCGGAATCAATACGTTGGATATCCGTCTCTTTTTGCTCAATCATTTCGTTTAGTAATTCAGGCTTGAAGGCGCTTTTGCCAAGAATGCTTTTAGTGACCTCTTTTTTCAAAGTATCGATTTCCGCATATGCGTCTTGTAACTCTTTGTTTTTTTCATTTAAAGCTATTTGAATAAGCCCATACTCTTCTTGATTATAATCTTTGGCAAACTTTTTATAATCAATTTTCTTCATATGATTTAAATAGCGAGTTACCTCTTCAAGAACTGCGTCTTCAATTTTACTTTGAGAATAAATTGTTTGCCCGATACATTCGTTCTTTCTAAGCGCTTTTCCACTACATCTATAGACAGCGCGTTTCCATTTCTGAATTTCTCCAGATGCAAGTTTGTAAGTCTTGCTATTATAAAAGGTATTTAGCAATTCGATTACTCCCATAGCCTTCCTCTTTTACGAACGCAAACATTTGCCTGACTATTACTGCCTGGTCTTCATTAATTGCGAGCTTCATAAGTTCTTTACCCTTTTTGTTTATAACGCCAGATTTAACAAGACAATAACCAAATGGAGCAGTGCCTCCACGGTACAAACCGTCTTGAGCCATTTGTACATGTTTTTCGTCAATACGAATAGACGTTTTCTTAGATTCATGATTTGACTGCCAGAATCTAAGGAAGTTGGCAGCGTCGTCGCCTTCAGTTTGAAATTGCTGTTCTCCTTCTTTGACGGACCATACTTCAATCCCTTTTGTACTGAACCATTTGAGCAAAAGGGAAGTCTCGTAGATTTTACGCCCTAAACGATCAAACATGAAGTATAGAAGTACGTCATATAATCCGTTTTCTGCATCATATTTAGCTCTTTGAATTTCATCTCGATCTTCAACTGAAGTCTTATAGCCCGATACACCTTTTTCAGTATATTCTTTTACTAATGTCCACCCTTGTTTATCTACGAATTCTTGACAGGCCCTTCTCTGCATAGGTATATCGTTTCCTTCGAGTTGTGCTTTAGTTGATACTCGATAAAATGTAGCTACTTTTTTAATCTCTGCCATGATTATTTACTTAGTAAAGAACTATTGACCTGGCATTTTTTTTGTGGTATATTATTTCTTGCCGATAATTTAATTGGGGCGTTAGTTCAGTGGGAGAACGCTTCGCTGGCAGCGAAGAGGTCAGGGGTTCGACCCCCCTACGCTCCACCAGTAAAATATGGATTCTTAGCTCAGTTGGTAGAGCATTCGACTCTTAATCGACAGGTCCAGGGTTCGAGCCCCTGAGAATCCATCCCAAAAAGAAACGACAAAATGTCGTTTCTTTTTTTGTGCTCTTCTTTAATCGATAAAACTAGTTCCAAAGACTTAATATAATCCCTCAAACAGAACTTGCTTATAATAAATTGACACAGTATGTAAATTTTCATTGCTACTTTCAAATAGGTATACTATAATTCTATTTGGCTCCAGAATGGGATTTATGTACTTGTAACCAAGTAAAAATCTTGATCCTAATTTCATATTTTAGCAAACTTATTGAAAAATAAGGACGCAAAGCTATAGGGACTAAATCCGCCGGAGTAGTCAGCCAGTTGCATTTATCAATCGGCGATTAGTAGGTATTTGTACCCACTTTCGCTTTTTTACATTTTAGATCGGGGAGGAACCCAGGCGTGTCCAACTACAAAGAGAATTCCGTACAAACCTTTTTTCCGAGCGAGGACGGCAATCAAAAAGAACGTCAGCAGTTTATGCAGCTCATCGAGCAATTGATCACGGGCGTCGATAATTTGAAAAATCCGAACGGCGTCAATCTGTCGGGCGAAAAAGAACGTTCGAAATCTTTCTATACCGATTTGATTCGAAATAGCGCAATCCCGACGGACAGCACGGACCAAAAAGAAGTAAATGAGCATTTGCTGAAGCTGCTGCACAATCACCCTTACCATTCCAAGTATTTCTTGACGAATATCCTGCCGATGGCAAGCACTCCGGGAATTTTGGGCATGATCACGGCATTCCTCGTGAACGGGAATAACCTTTGGGACGTATATGGTCCTGCAGGTGCCGAAGCGGAAGTGAGAGTCATCAGCATGATGTCCAAGCTGGTGGGGTACGATCCGCAGTTGAGCGGCGGCTACACGACATGGGGCGGACAGGGAGCTATTTTCACGGGTTTGAGATTGGCGATCGCCAAAGTCGCGCCGGACGCTCCCCGTAAAGGCGTTCCTCGCAACCTGTACGCTTTCTGCTCGGAATCCGCTCATTACAGCTTGTTCAAGTCCATGGAAGCAACAGGACTCGGCAGCGATAACCTGATCAAGGTTCGCACGCATTCCGACAGTTCGATGGACACGGAAGACCTTCGTCAAAAGATGGAGAAAGTCATCGCCGAAGGCGGCATTCCGGTCTACGTCGTAGCCACCACCGGCACTACGGACGCGATGGGTATCGATAATGTCCAACTGGTGCTTCAGACGGCTGCCGAAGTTGCGGGCAAATACGGCATCCAACGCCCGCATATTCATGCGGACTCTGCGCTCGGCGGATTCTTTGCCTTTTTCCGGGAGTATGACTTCCTTGCAAATCCGCTAGGATTCACGCCGCAAGTCTTGGAAGCTTTGCAGAAGATCCAAAGCAGAATGCAGTACATGTCGCTGGCCGATACGCTCTGCTTCGATTTCCAAAAGCTCGGACAAACTCCGTATTCGACAAGCCTTTTCCTGGTGAAAAATGCTGCTGACCTTCAACTCGTCGATCTTGCCGAAGAAGAAACGCCTTATGTCGGACACCGGGGTTACGGAGATTATCATACGGGCTACACGTTGGAATGCTCGCGCATGGCAAGCTCCATCAGTATCTACAGCGCGCTTCTGGCATTCGGCGTGACAGGTTACCAGCGTCTGCTGGCTCAGTTTGTCGAAGTCAATCTGGCCTTCCGCGAGACGCTGCGCCGGGAAGTTCCCGAGGCTGTTATCGTCAATGACGAAAATCCGGCGATCATGACGCTGTTCCGGATCTACCCGGATCGCCGGAACGATTTCCAAGCGGAATTGTCCGGTCAATGCTCACTTGCTCGCATCGAAGAGACGAATCGCTTGAACGAACAGCTGTTTGAAGTCTTAGGCCAGAAACGTGAGATCATGTTCTTCGGGGATACGAAAAAGCATTTGGTCGTGCCCACGAGCGACGGAAGCCAAACCTCCCTGTCCGCCGCTAAACTTTTCGTGATTTCGCCTTATACGGAAGTTGCGCACGTGCCGGAAATCGTGGACTATCTCAAACAAAATATCGACACCGTATTTCATTCCTATGCAGATACACTGCAACCAATCGGAGGGTAACACGTGTTAAAGCAACCATCGAATCCAGCCAAGAAGTCCTTGTTCGGCTGGTATAAGAAACACATTTCGGCGAAAATGATTTCTTCGATTATCTTGTTGATCGTGTTTACTTGTGCGGCGTTCTCCATTGCAGAGTCCCAAATCAGCAACCGGCTCACAAGTGAATTGGAGGGTCAGTTCGACCTGCGGCTCGCGACCAGCATCCAGTCGATCAATGCTTATTTGGAATCGATCCCCGAAAATCCGGCAGACATTGACGGAACGGGCAGTGCGGCGCACGAGAAAATCAAAGCCAAGCTGGAGAACATACTCGTAACCGATACGTTGGAAAATGTGTACATTCTCAGCAACAACACGGGCAAGGAACAGCTCGTGATCCTGACCGGCGTAGACGATGATTTCGGAACGGACTATGCGTTTTCGGATGAAATGAAGACGGCTATCGATTCACAGAAGATGACGTACAGCTCGATCTACGAAGATGAGTACGGCATTCACAAATCGGTCTTCCTTCCTCTCAAAGATCGTGACGGGAATACATTCGGGATTGCGGGAATCGATATTGACGCAAGCGTCATCCCGGCTACGCAAACCTTCATTTTCTGGTTCACGGTTATTATCGTTGCCGTAGTCCTTGTCATCGGTATCGCCGTAGCCTTCTTGCTCAGCCGCAGCCTGACTCGCCCGATCAACCGACTGGTGAACGCGACCCGAAAAGTCGCGGAAGGCGATCTGACCGAGGAACTGGTACTCAAACGCGAGGACGAACTCGGTACGTTGGCTGATTCGTTCAATACGATGCGGGGCAACTTGGAGACTTTGATTCATCAAATCTCAAGTTCTTCCGAAGTCTTCTCGACGACAGCCGGCAATATCAATCAATCGTCCAATGAAATGGGAGCCAGCTCTCATCAGGTTGCCCTTTCCATGAACAGCGTGAACGAAGGCGTATCCGAAGTCGTGATTTCGATCAACGACAGCACCTCTTCGATCGTGGAAGTCAACGAAGAACTGGCTAAGGTAACGAACGAGGTCGCGGGCATGCAGCAAATGGTCCGGGAGGTCAGCTCCTACTCCAAAGACGGTCAAGTACTTGTTGAGAAGACGTTGAACCAAATGAACGTCATCCAACAGGAAATGAGACAATCTCAAGATGCAGCTGCCCAGCTGGATACGCGCTCGAAAGAGATTAGTGAATTTATCACCGTCATTACGCATATCGCCACGCAGACCAACCTGCTGGCGCTGAATGCTTCCATTGAAGCCGCACACGTCGGCGAACACGGTAAAGGCTTCGCGGTCGTTGCCGGAGAGGTCAAGAAGCTGGCCGAACAATCGTCCAATGCGGCCAACTCGATCACCGAACTGATTCAAAGCACGCAGTTGGACAGCCAATCCGTGCTTACGAGCATCGAACAAGGCAACCAGGCTGTAGAAAAAGGACAAGAATGGATTAACGAGATGTCGGAGAACTTCAATACGATCTTCAACGGCGTCTCCTCGTTCTCTTCCCAAATCGGCCATCTGAAAAACTCGCTCGATAAGACAGATCGTTCGTTCGAATTGATTACGGATTCCATGCAAAAAATATCCGGCATCACCGAAGAGCAATCGGCCGGATACGAAGAAGTCGGAGCCGCGATCGAAGAGCAAAGCGCCACGATCCAAGAAATCGCGGGCGCGATACGCAATCTGTCTCAAATGGCGGACGAGCTGCAAGCCTCCGTGCAATATTTCAAAGTGTCTTGATTGTTTGAAATCGACAAACAGGAGAAAGCCGATGTTACCGGCTTTCTCCTGTTTTCGTTTTGCGGATATCGCTTTGTTCTCCTATCAAACCATTCCTGCCGCGACCGCAGCCGCAATGAAAACGGCTTGCAGCAGCGCGCGTGCCGCCAAGCCCGGAACCGCTCTCCCTCCGACCGTCATTTTTTTTCGTGCCGCAAACACGTTCGCGGGAAACATCGCCAGCAGCAGCAAAGCCAAACCGGCGGAAGCCGCGGCGGCAGTCGCCGGAAACAAAAGTCCGATCGCGCCGGCAATTTCAAGCAATCCCGTGATCGTCACGATTGCGGCTGGTTTCGGAAAAAAAGGAGGGACCATTCGGATCAAGTCGGCTCTTTTCGCTCCCCAGTGCGCGGAAGCGCCCAATGCGAACATCACGGCGACCGAAGCTTGCAGCGAAGTCTGCCAGCCTTCGAAATGCGAGATGCCGATCAGTCCGAACGTTTTGAACAACAGGAAAGAACCGATCAACGCGTAAAAAGGAATCATGTCCGGCTCTCCTTTGCGGCATGATCGTGCGGTTGAAGCGTTCGGGCGATCCACTCGGAGAGATGCGAAGCGTCGAACGAGCCGGACGTTCCCGCAATCGAAGCTCGCACGCGCAGCCCCATCGTCAATAGCACGAACATGTCCGCCGTACGGTCCGCGTCGACCTTTTTGGAAATCAAGCCGTACCGTTGACCGATCCGTATCCATTCCGCCGATAAAGCCCGAGTGCGTTCGTCGTATTCTTTTAAAGCTTCCGCGATCAGCGGTTGTTCTTCTTTGCCCAACAAATACAGCAGAATCTTGTTGGTCACCTCTTCCGTACGGGCATAAGCGGCGATGCTGTCCGAAATTTTTTGCATCGGCTCGGCAAACGACTTTCCTCCCTGCAGTACCTCCTCTCGGAATTGCCGATTCGTTTCTTCGAGGCGCTCCCGCAAGACTTGAACGAACAATTCGTCCTTGCTTTTGACGTAATGAAAAATCGCGCCTTTCGACAGACCCGATTCTTCCATGATGTCTTTCATGGTGATTGCGCCGCAGCCTTTGGCCGTTACGAGCTTTTTGACGGTATCCGATAAAAGCGCGGTCGTTTGCCGCCTGCGTTGTTCCTGTTTCAAAATGATCCCTCCTGCGCCGTCGGATAAGAAAACGGTGATGTATCTTTTCATTATAAAAACAGACCGTCGGTTTGTAAATGAAATTCACCGTTATCTTTTGACGCATCGGGGAGAATGTTTCTTTAAATGCCTTCGTACTTTTTCAACACGATCGCCGAATTATGCCCGCCGAACCCGAACGAGTTCGAAATGCCGATGTTCAGCTCTGCCGTTCTCGCCTTTCCCGCCGTATAATCGAGATCGCATCCTTCTTCCCCATGCTCCAAGTTGATCGTAGGCGGCACGATGCCCGTTTGCAGCGACTTCAATAACGCTATCGCTTCTACCGCTCCCGATGCGCCCAGCATATGCCCGGTCATCGATTTATTCGCCGTCACCGGAATTTCATACGCGGCTTCTCCGAACACCGCTTTGATCGCTGCCGTCTCCGAACGATCGCCGAGTACCGTACTCGTCGCATGCGCGCTGATGACATCCACTTTTCCCGGATCTATCTTCGCTTCTTTCAACGCCAATCGCATCGCGCGCGCCGCCCCCTGTCCGTCTTCCGGCGTCGCCACCATATGATAAGCATCCGAACTCGCCCCGTATCCGATCACTTCGCCCAGAATCGCCGCTCCGCGCTCCAGCGCATGACTAAGCGATTCCAGCACCAAAATCCCTGCGCCTTCCGCCATCACGAAGCCGTCGCGCTCCCGATCGAATGGGCGGCTTGCCCGGGTAGGATCATCATTCCGTGTCGACAGCGCCGTCGCATTGGAGAAGCTCGCCAGCGCAATCCCGTGCAGCGCCGCTTCCGTTCCACCCGCGATCATCACATCCGAACGCCCGGCTTGAATCTGAAAAAAAGCTTCGCCTATCGCCGTGTTCCCGATCGAGCAGGCCGTTACCGGCGACATCGACGCTCCCAAGGCCCCATAGCGAATACTGATCAAAGCCGCCGCCATATTGGGAATCATCGCCGGAACGAGCATCGGACTGACGCGTCCCGGCCCGCGGTTTGCCAGCGTTCCCGCCTGATCCATCAGCGTCCCGATCCCTCCGATCCCGGAACCGACATAGACGCCCATACGCTCCCGGTCCGTTTTTTCCAGATCAAGTCCCGACTGCTCGATCGCCTGCTCGGCCGCAACCAGCGCGAATTGGCAGAATCGATCCAGCTTCCGCGCCTCTTTCGCTCCGAGCAAGCCCAACGCATCGAAATCTTTTACCGCTCCCGCGATATTTACCTTATAACCGCCGGCTTCAAAAGCTTCGATAAACGAAACGCCGGACTCTCCACGAACCAAATGCGACCAAAAGTTTTCCGTTCCGATCCCCAGCGGCGATACGACGCCCGTTCCCGTGATGACCACTCTTTCCATTCTCTATGTTCCTCCTTGAATTTTAGCCTTTGACGTTAACGACAGGCTTTGCATACCGCTATCATGTCACGTAAAATATCCTAGTACAAGTTACCGTTTATAAGGGTATAAAAACTGCCTGATTCCTATTAAAGGAGGTTGATCGTCCATGAATGCAACGGCCAGACTTCAAGCCTTATCCGCCTTTCTCAAAAGCCAACGGGCCAAAATTTCTCCGGAATCCGTCGGCTTCCCCGCAGGAACCAGACGCCGCACGCCCGGGCTGCGCCGCGAAGAAGTGGCCCAATTGGCCGGCGTAAGCACCACCTGGTATACCTGGCTTGAGCAAGGACGCGATATCCAAGCTTCGCCTTCCGTGCTCGATTGCGTTGCCGGCGCGCTCAAGATGAATGCCGACGAACGCAAATACTTGTACTCGCTCGCGATCGAAGACGGTTCGACTGCTTACACACCCGAGAACGATGCTCTTCAAATCAGTCCTTCTTTGCAAAAAATCATCACCGGACTTCGGCACTGCCCCGTCATCGTCTCGGATCGGATGTGCAATATCGTCGGATGGAATCAGGCAGCCTGCCATGTCTTCCTCGACTTCGATCGCATTCCGCCGGAAGAACGCAACATGATTCGTCTTCTGTTTTCGCGGCGGGAATTTCGTCGGTTGGCCGTCAATTGGCAACAATTCGCCAGCGGCTTTCTGTCCATGTTCCGCTCTTACTACGGCCGCTACGTCAGCGACGAATGGTACGAACGGTTTTTGCGGGAAATGAGCGAAACCCATCCCGAATTCCGATCGATGTGGGAGCACGGACAGGTCAGTTACGCGCCGGAAGTCCACCTTGAATTCCGCCACGCCAAAGCCGGGAAAATGGTTTACGAGCTGACGTCGCTGAGCGTGTCCGGACAGGATGATCTTCGCTTGAGCATTTACACGCCCGCGCCGGATACACCCACCGAAAGCAAATTACGGCGCCTGATGGACGAAGAAAATTTTTCGTAAAAACGCGACTTTTCTTCTATTAGCATGCAATTCGATCGAAAACGGTCTCGAAAAAAACATAAAGAAAGCGTATTCTTTTCTCTTGTCAAACCATCTAGTTCTTGCTATGATTGCCTTGGGATTGTTACTGAAGAAGGCAAAACCCACCGCATATGCTAGCCGTATATGTGTTGGGTTTTGCCTTCTTTTCGTACCAATCTCTTTTCTACAAGTTGGGTGTAAGCGCTTATATCGCCCGTTTCATGATTTCGCAGGATAAGGAGGGCGGCAGGTGATCATCGGGAAAATTTTCAACAACAACGCCATAATAGCCAGTGACGCGGGTAAAAGCGAATTCGTGGTTATGGGACGCGGCATCGCGTTCAAAAAAAAGGTCGGTGAGGCCGTGGATCAAGACCTGGTCGAAAAAATTTTCGTTTTGCAGCAAAAAGACGCTTCGGAGAAATTCAAGCTCCTGCTGGAAGATGTGCCGCCCGAGTATATCTCCTTATGCTACGACATCATCGAATACGGCAAAAACATGCTGGACGTGCCGCTGAGCGATTACATCTACGTGACGCTGACGGACCACATGAACAATGCGCTTAAGCTGCTGGAGGAAGGCATCACGACGACCAACCCGCTGATCTGGGAAATACGGCGCATTTATCCGAAGGAATTCGCGATCGGCAAGAAAGCGCTGGAGTTCATCGAAGACTCGGTCGGCAAAAAGCTGCCGGAGGATGAAGCGGCCAACGTCGCTCTCCACCTGATCAATGCGCAGATCGACCAATCTTCCCGTCGAACGGAAAACGTGACGGCGCAGACGGAAAAGATCAGCGATATTTTAAACATCATCAAGTACAGCTACGGCAAATCGCCGGACGAGAGTTCGATCAGTTACGAGCGCTTCGTGACGCATCTGCGTTTTTTCTTTCAGCGGATCGGCAAGCCCCCGCGCGGGGAACTCGAAGACGACTTTTTGCTCAAGCAGGTCAAGTCGAAGTACAAAAAAGCTTACGCCTGCATGCTCAAAGTCGAGACGTACCTTCAGATCGAACTGCCCGACGAAGAAAAATTGTACCTGACGCTGCACATTCACCGCGTTACCCGGGAATCGGCCCCCTGACGGGACGTCCCGACGCAATAAAAGAGAACGTATTCAGTAAGCGTTATCAATTTCATAAAATTACGGATCGTGACTGGTAATGCAGGCGAGACCAACAGCAAGCATGTTCCTTCGGAATGCCGAGGGACGCGCGCTTGCTTGGTCTCGCCTTTTTTATATCCTTGATCATCATTCGCGTAAAAGGGGCGAGAACAATGGGGAAATACGAAAAATTAGCGAAAGACATCATCCAAAACGTAGGCGGCAAAGAAAACGTCAACAGTCTGGAGCACTGCGTCACCAGACTTCGGTTCAGATTGAAAGACGAAAACAAAGCCAACACCGACGTGCTCAAAAATATGGACGGCGTCGTTACGGTCGTGAAAAGCGGAGGACAGTATCAAGTCGTCATCGGCAACCATGTACCTGACGTCTATGCCGAAGTAAACGCCGCGGGCGGTTTTGCGGCAGAATCGGGTTCGGACGGAAGTTCGGGTTCCGGAGAAAAGATAAGCTTGTTCAACCGCTTCGTCGATATGATTTCCGGCGTGTTCGCGCCGACGCTCGGCGTACTGGCCGCAACCGGTATGATCAAGGGCTTCAATGCTTTGTTCCTGACGTTGGGCTGGTTGACCGAAGCTTCGGGTACGTATCAAATCCTGAATGCCATCGGCGACTGTCTCTTCTACTTCTTCCCGATCTTCCTGGGATTCACGGCTTCCAAAAAATTCGGCGGCAACCACTTTATCGGCATGGCGATCGGCGCCTCGCTTGTCTATCCGAATATCGCGGGCATCACGACCTCGGGCGCGGAACCTTTGTATACGTTATTCGGCGGCACGATATTCGAATCTCCGGTCTTCATTACGTTCCTGGGCATACCGGTTATTCTGATGACCTATTCGTCCAGCGTTATTCCGATCATCATCGCGGCTTACGTCGGTTCCAAGATTGAAGCCTTCTTCAAAAGAACGATTCCGAGCGTTGTCCGAACTTTCCTGGTACCGTTTTGCACCCTGCTCGTTATTGTTCCTCTGACCTTCATCTTTATCGGCCCGATCGCGACTTGGGCAGGTACTTTGATCGGCAACGGCACGCTCGCGGTTTACAACTTCAGTCCGATCGCCGCAGGCGTTATCATGGGCGCTTTCTGGCAGGTATTCGTGATCTTCGGTCTGCACTGGGGATTCGTGCCGATCGCGATCAACAACCTGACTATTCTCGGAAAAGACCCGGTTCTTGCAGGCATGTTCGGCGCTTCTTTCGCTCAAACAGGCGTTGTTCTGGCAATCCTGCTCAAAACGAAAAACAAAAAGCTCAAATCGTTGTCGATTCCGGCTTTCATCTCGGGAATCTTCGGTGTAACGGAACCTGCCATTTACGGTATTACGCTGCCTCGTAAAAAACCGTTCATTATCAGCTGTATCGCAGCAGCTGTAGGCGGCGGCATCATCGGCGCTATGGGTACGCAAGGTTATCGTATCGGCGGTCTGGGTATCTTCGGTATTCCGTCTTACATCGGACCGAACGGAATCGATGCCGGCTTCTACGGCGCGATTATCGGCATCGTAGTCAGCTTTGTGCTCGGCACCGTCATTACGCTGTTCATGTTCAAAGACGACGCAGTAACAACAGACAATGCTCCAACCAAAAAAGACGATTCCGTTATCCAACAAGAAACCGTCGGCAGCCCGATGAGAGGCAATGTGATCGCGCTGTCCACGATCAAAGACGAAGCGTTCTCCACCGGCGCTATGGGTAAAGGCGTCGCGATCGAACCGATCGAAGGCAAAGTGTATTCGCCGGTTGACGGCGTGCTGACTTCCCTCTTCTCTTCGGGTCACGCGATCGGCATCACGAGCGACACGGGCGTCGAAATCCTGATCCATGTCGGACAAGATACGGTTAAGCTCAAAGGCAAATACTTCACGCCGCAAGTCAAACAAGGCGATACCGTAAAAAAAGGCGATCTGCTCATGGAGTTCGATATGGACGCCATCCGTCAAGAAGGATATATCCTGACGACTCCGATCATCATTTCGAACACGGGAAGCTATCTCGACGTGATCGAAACGGAAAAGAAAGATATCGGATACCAAGACGGTCTGCTGACCGTGGTCATCTAATGCTGTCCGTCAAGAAACTTTGAATCATCCGCATTCCGGGGCGTTCCGGAAGCTCGCGACTACATGTTCCGAGCTTCCGCGCCCTTTACTTTTTGAGGAGGAATATATGCATGAGCTATAAAATCCCGACCGGATTTCCGGAAAACTTTCTATGGGGCGGCGCTACCGCGGCCAATCAGCTTGAAGGCGGGTACAATGAGGGCGGCAAAGGCCTGAGCACTTCCGATATGATGACCGCAGGTACGCATACGGTGCCCCGCCGCATCACGACCGAGCTGCTGCCGACCGAGAACTACCCGAGTCACGAAGCCATTGATTTCTATCACCGCTATGCGGAAGACATCGCCTTGTTCGGCGAAATGGGCTTCAAAGTCTTCCGTCTGTCTATTGCCTGGAGCCGAATCTTCCCGAACGGCGACGATACGGAACCTAGCGAAGAAGGCCTGAAGTTCTACGACAACGTCTTCGCCGAATTGAAAAAGCAGGGCATCGAGCCGCTTGTCACGATCTCCCATTACGAAGCGCCTTTCGCTCTCGCGCAAAAATACAACGGCTGGTCCGATCGCCGCGTGATCGACTTTTACGTCAAATACTGCGAGACGCTGTTCAATCGTTACAAAGGCGTCGTGAAATATTGGCTGACCTTTAACGAAATTAATATCCTGACCATGCCGTTCGGAACATTCTTGGCCGGTGCGATGCTTCCCGAAGGCGGCATGGAGCTGACCAACCCGAACTCCAGCTCCGACCAAGCTCGTTTCCAAGCGCTGCATCACCAATTCGTAGCCAGTGCCAAAGCCGTCAAACTCGGACACTCGATCGATCCGGACTTCAAAATCGGCTGCATGATCGCCTACATGTGCGCGTACCCGCTGACCAGCAACCCGGACGACGTTCTGTTGGCGCAGCAAAAAGACAATATCGGCAACTTCCTGTGCGGCGACGTTCAGGTACGCGGCGAATATCCGGGCTTCGCGAAGCGTTACTTTGCCGAAAAAGGCGTCGAACTTGAAATTGCGGAAGGCGACGAACAAACGCTGCTGGAAGGCACGGTCGACTTCTATACGTTCAGTTACTACTCTTCCGTCTGCGTCAGCGCTGATCCGGAGCAGGAAAAAATCGGCGGCAATATGTCGATGGGCCTCAAAAACCCATATCTCAAAGCCAGCGCTTGGGAATGGCAAATCGACCCGCAAGGTCTGCGTTGGGTACTGAACAATGTCTATAACCGCTACCGTCTGCCGATGATGGTCGTGGAAAACGGTCTGGGCGCGGTGGACGAAGTTCAAGCCGACGGTTCGATCCATGACGATTACCGGATCGAGTATCTGCGTGAGCACATCAAGGAAATGAAGGAAGCGATTATCGACGGCGTCGACTTGATCGGCTATACGCCTTGGGGCTGCATCGACCTGGTGAGCGCGGGTACCGGCGAGATGAAGAAGCGTTACGGCTTCATTCATGTCGACAAGGATAATGAAGGCAAAGGCACGCTGGACCGTTCGCGGAAAGACAGCTTCCATTGGTACAAAAAAGTAATCTCCAGTAATGGGGAAGCTTTGGAATAAGCTTCCGGGAACGTCCTGTTCGGGGAGGAAGCTTGGGCGCTGCGGGGGAATTCGTTCAAAACGCTGTTTCACGCAGAAAGCTTGCAGCTTTCCGCGTTCAAAGGCATTTTTCACTGAATTCCCCCTCCGCTTTTAGCTTCGTCCGCGATCGGACAGGTTCCTCAAGCTTATTGTCAGCTCTTGAAAGGTTAGGTTAGGAAAGATTTTTGATTGTTGGATGGAATCAAATACTTGCATGTTAAAGCCGCTCCCTGCTTCCCTCAGGGTATGGCGCGTCTGCGATCTTCCTTGAAGATGATAGGCGCGCCGAGTGGCTTTTTGTTTTTTTATGCTTTTTGATGATACGAATTTCTAACCGGTGGGATTGCGGGACAGCCTCAGATTTTGAATAGGCTCAGTCACGGGCGTATGGCTTCATGTTGAAAGTACCGTACCACTCGCCTTGTTGGGCGTTTTTCCAGGCTTGTTTGATGAAAGGAATCGTCGTGTCGGGAAGGCTGTTTAACGGAAACCAGCTTAGTTCTTGGCATTTATCCGGTTCGCGGTTGGTGATTGCTCCGGTCCAGCGGTTGGCTCGGAAGAAGAAATTGATGCGTTCGTCGGCTTCCGAATGAGGGGGGCCGATCTGCAAGACTCCGATGAGGTGCAGGTCTTTGGGATCGACGACGGCGCCGCATTCTTCGAAAGCTTCTCGGACAGCGGCTTGAGGAGCGGTTTCTCCGCGGTCGATTTTGCCTGCGGGAAGTCCGTATCGGTTGTCGTCATGGCCTGTGTTCTGCCTGTTCAGAAGAAGGACTTGGTCTTGTTGGATCAAAAAAATATGGGCAACGCTGACGCGTTTGAACGGTACGGGCATGTATGAACTCAACTCCTTGTTTCTATTGTATAGGATCTACTGTATAGGAATCGTGCGCAAAAAGGTACGCATTCCGCTTAAGTATCCTTGATCGAACAATTTTCCGGGCATGAAGATTGCGGTGGCCGTCGTCAGCAGCTCCGAATCGGCTATCTGCGGCTTCAGCATGGAATGGTTCGCTTCCGGCAGACGCCGTACACTCAGCAAGGACTCGGGAACCCGGGCACGGTATACCTTTTCGGTATCGTCCGAATCGACATGGATGTCTTTGCCGCCCAGCACCAGATACACGGGACTTTTAAAATTCGCTAATTCATCGGTCGAATCCGATTCGAAGTTTTTCCCGATAAAAGTCCAGCGGTCTTGTGAAATGGCTTCTTCATCGGATAAGGCGACTTTCTCCCGATACTCTTCATAAGTTGCACGCTGCTTCAACAGTTCCAGCACAACGGCGTCTTCTTGTTCGACTTTTGCGATTTCCGCCTCGGATGCTCCGCTTTGCTCCAATTCTTTTCGCGTATTGTATTGTCCCTGCCGAATCCAGTTCACCGCGGGAGCTACGAGAATATGAAACGCCAGATCAGGCTCTTCGCGGGCGATTTTGGGAATGACCCATCCTGCCTGGCTTGCTCCCCATAGGCCGATGCGCGAAGCGTCGATCTTCGGCTGAGCGCGCGCCCACTCTATCGCATGCCGCGTATCGTTCGCCCGATCCTCCATGCTCTGATTCAGCCATTTTCCCTCGGAGCCGCCGATCCCTCTTTTATCCAGCGACAATGACGCATAGCCTTCCTCGGCAAAAGCTTCCCAGATCGGCTTGTACGCATCGTCATAGGTGGCGTTCGTCGGACCGTCCCCGTGGACGAAGACAACCAATCCGAACGGTCCGGAACTGTTTTCCGGTAACGCTAACACGCCTGTCAATATCCCCTCCGGCGTCTCGATCGACACCTGCCGCTCGTCAAAACGGAACGTATTTTGAACAAGGAACAAGGCGACGGCCGTCGCGACAATCGCAAGCATAACCGCCCCGGTGATCCAAAGCCGTTTTCTGCGGCGAGATGGTTGGATTTGCTTGTACGGTTTCTGCTGCTCCGCAATCTGATTCTGATCTTCAATCGCTTGTCTTCTCTCCATCTTGCTTCGAATTCCCCTTCCTTCATGCCTTGAGTCAAATCGAGATGATGATCCGCAGTGCTCGGTTCAATCCGAAGAGAAGATAAGACTTCAAGATTCGTCATCTTCTCCCCACTCTCCCACGCGGACTTGCAGCTCGACCTTCATCGACGTTCCGCCGAACAGCGAGAGATACGATTTTTCGATCAAAACGAAGGTTTCCGCCTCAAAGCCGAAGGTTTCTTGAATATAGAGAAAAGCCTCTTCTATTCTTTGGCCAACCTCCGCGTTATCGACAGCATCGAAGTTCTCGCATAAATACAAACCGCGTTCAAGAATCCGATCGACCGAATACTCCTTCTGACCTTCTTCTGCATCAAAATATAAAATCATTCCTTGATCGCTCTGCATATAGTACAAGTCTGCCTCGAACAGATTCGTCGGACGTTCTTGCGCCTCGAACAGCATTCTTGCCGTCGGCTCGGTTCGATCTCCGAGTGCCGTCCACCGCGCAAGTTTGCGATCCGGCTTACGCCGCAATTCCCGCCGGATGTTCGTTTGCTTTTGCATGTTCGCCCGTTCCTCCAAAATGTGCCGGGTAAAATGCTCGATTCGCTGCAAGCGGGCGATCTCGCTTTGAAGCTGCTGCACGGAATCGCGCAGCAGCCGTTCATGGGCTTCGGACTCGTAGTCGTCAAGTACCCGGCCGACCTGCGCTACCGGGATGTTCAAATTACGCAGCAGCAGAACATGCGACAGTCGGTAAATTTCGTCAACGCCGTAGCGCCGATAACCGTTGGCTTCGATATGCGCGGGAAGCAGCAGCCCTTTTTCTTCAAAATAACGCACCTGATGCACGGACACTCCCATCAACTGCGCAAATTCGCGGATGCTCAAAAAATCATTCATGGCCTTTCCCCTTTCCGATTCCTTTCTTCACTATAAAGGTTAGGTCAGACCTAAGGTCAATCTTCAAGTCGTATTTTCGTGTTTGCCACCTTTTTCAACAAACTTACTAAAAATAACCGAAAAAGTGTTGACATTGATTGTGCACGAGGTATAATAAGGTCAAAGAAAGTCAAAGTCAGGTCGAAAGATCAAACTTGTACTTTTGCGAACGACATTGAAGAATGTGACCTCCGATTCACGATCTTCGATTCTGTGCAGCCTTTGACTTTCGTTCCCCCTATTCCGGCAGGCCCCTTCTTCCTGAAGGGACCGCCGTTTCCTGAATCACATGAGAAATACTTAAATCCTACAATGAAAGGGGCATGCCTTCATGCGCTGTCAACACTGTAACCATAATCAAGCAACCGTCGGTTTGAGCCTCACCCTTAACAATAAATCCGAAAAAATGTTCCTTTGCGAAGACTGCTACGCCAAAGTGAGCGGCGGCGTGCCGTTCGCGGCAGGCATGGGACAGTCGGGCCAATCTCCATTCGAGGAGTTATTCAGAGGCTTCATGCAAGGTCAGTCTTCCAACGGACAGCCATCCCGCCAGCAAGGCGCTCAAGCTCAAAGCGGTCGCCGCGGCGGCGGTCTGCTCGACCAGCTCGGCCGCAACTTGAACGATGCGGCTCGCGGCGGCAAGATCGACAACGTCATCGGACGCGACGAAGAAATCGATCGCGTCATCGAAATCCTGAACCGCCGCAACAAAAACAATCCGGTCTTGATCGGCGAGCCGGGCGTCGGCAAAACGGCAATCGCCGAAGGCCTTGCGCTCCGCATCACGGAAGGTCAGGTTCCCGCAAAGCTTTTGAATAAAGAAGTGTACTCGCTGGACGTCGCTTCCCTCGTGGCAGGCACAGGTGTCCGCGGTCAATTCGAGGAAAAGATCAAACAACTGATCGCCGAGCTGGAGCAGCGCCAAAACGTACTGCTGTTCATCGACGAAATTCATTTGCTGGTCGGCGCGGGTTCCGCGGAAGGCTCGATGGACGCGGGCAATATCCTGAAGCCGGTACTCGCTCGCGGCGAGCTGCAGGTGATCGGCGCGACGACGCTCAAAGAATACCGTCAGATCGAAAAAGACGCCGCGCTGGAACGTCGTTTCCAACCGGTAACCGTCGATGAGCCGACTGCCGAAGAAACGATCGAGATTCTGAAAGGACTGCGCGCGAAATACGAGCAGTTCCACGGCGTTCGCTACCCGGACGAGACGCTCGAAGCATGCGTGCGTTTGTCGAGCCGCTACATTCAAGACCGTTTCCTGCCGGACAAAGCGATCGACCTGCTGGACGAATCCGGCGCGAAATTGAATCTGCGTGCTTCGACAGGCGGAACCGATGAGATCAAAGCTCGTTTGGAACAAATCAAGATCGAAAAAGACGCCGCTGCCCGCGAAGAAGATTACGAACGTGCCGCCAAGCTGCGCGATGAAGAATCGGCTCTGACCGCTCGCTTGAACGGCGAAGTTCCGGCCGAAGAAATGCTGGAAGTCAGCGTCGAAGATATTCAAAACATCATTGAACGCAAAACGGGCATCCCGGTCGGCAAGCTGCAAGCGGACGAACGCGGCAAAATGAAAAATCTGGCCTCGCGCCTGGAAAGCCGCGTCATCGGTCAGGCCGAAGCGGTCGACAAAGTTGCCAAGGCCGTTCGCCGCGGACGTGCCGGACTGCGCAACGATAGTAAGCCGATCGCGTCCTTCCTGTTCGTCGGCCCGACCGGCGTCGGCAAAACGGAATTGTCCAAAGCTCTTGCGGACGAGCTGTTCGGCAGCAATGACGCGATGATCCGTCTCGATATGAGCGAATACATGGAACGCCACTCCGTCTCCAAACTGATCGGCTCGCCTCCAGGTTACGTCGGCCATGAAGAAGCGGGTCAATTGACGGAAAAAGTGCGCCGCAATCCGTACAGCATCATTTTGCTCGACGAGATCGAAAAAGCGCATCCCGACGTTCAGCATATGTTCCTGCAAGTGCTCGATGACGGACGCCTGACCGACAGCCAAGGCCGCACGGTCAGCTTCAAAGACACGGTCATCATCATGACGTCCAACGCGGGCACGGCGGCCGAAAAGAAAATCACGATGGGCTTCACGGCGAAAACCGAAGAAACGCGCTCGATCATGAATTCGCTGGGTCAGCATTTCCGTCCCGAATTCCTGAACCGCTTCGACGGGATCGTGCCGTTCGCTTCGCTCAAGGAAGAAGACCTTGTGAGCATCGTCGACAACATGCTCGGCGAGATCAAGTCCAATCTGTCGGCGCGCGGCATCTCGCTGGACGTCGCGGACGAAGCGAAACGCAAACTGGCCGAGCTGGGCTACGATCCTTCCTTCGGTGCCCGTCCGCTGCGCCGCATGATTCAACAGCATGTGGAAGACGGCGTGACCGATCTGCTGCTGGATGACGAGGACGTCACCGCGATTACGGTCGAGTTGGTCGACGATCAGATCGTGGTCGTGCGAAACGAGGATGTTCAAACGAGCGTAACTCCTCTGTTGCACAAAGAAGCCTAATCCTTTTTCTTTTCAACCCTATAGATGCAAAAAAACTGCCCTGGACCGATTACCGGTTCAGGGCAGTTTTCTTTTTCTTCACCGTGTTGCTCACAGTCCATTCATTCGTTCGACATAAGTCTGACCGGACTGCTTCATCTCGAAATTGCTTTCGTAGCGCAAATTGAACATACACGAATACAAGACGTTCAACACATAATCAATCGCAATCTGGGAGGAAAAGGTCGCGATCTTGCTTATCGGATCTTCACTGAGCGGCAAAGGAAGCACCAGATCGCACAGATCAGCCAGCGTCCCCTCGCTGTTGGCGGTAATCGCGATCAGCTTGACTCCATTCTGCTTCATCGTAGCCGCGTATTCTGCGTATCCCGATTGCTGACCGTGATACGTAATAAACACCGCGCAGTCTTCAATTCCGGCATTATAAGCATAATAGCCCTGCTCTTGCATCAGATGGGTCACATGCACAAGGCGATTGACCTTCAGCAGCTTCCCCTGAAAACTGAGCGCCCGCACCATCGAGTCGCCTGTTGCGAACAGATAGACCTGCTTGGCCGAATCCAACAGAGCAGCCGCAGCATCCAGATCCGGTCCCTGCAATAGCTGCGAACCTTCCCGAACGGTCGCCTGCGTCAAATCAGCGATGCGTCCGGCAATGGTCTCCGCGCTTTCTTTCAAACCGAAAGGCACGTTGGCATCTACGTCTTCTATCCCGGCCGACCGTTCAAGCTCCGAAGCCAGCACGATCTTGAATTCGCGAAATCCGCTGACGCCGAGCTTGCGGCACAACCGTACGATCGTCGGATTGGACGCGTAAGCCGCCGACGCCAATTGTCCGATCGTCATGCCGAGCACCTGCTCCCGACGCTCCAGCACATAACCGGCAATCTCCCGTTCCGCCTCGGAGAACCCTTCGCCGCGGCGCAATTTTTCAAGCAGCAATGAACTCCCTCTTTTCCCGTGCCGACTCCGAACTTCAAAGACTCTGGCGTACTTAAAGTACGTATCCGCGAACGTTCTGCCCGCTTTCTTGTACCTCAATTATAATGTCCGCCGGATCAGGCCGCAACAGACGGGGAGAGCATATAATGAAGACGTCAGACCTTTGGCTTCGATCTTACTTGTCGGCCAAAATGCTGGTCAACGAATTCGAAATGATCTCGATAAACGTTCCGGCGAATTCGCTTGTCGGCGCATTGATCCGGAACAGGTACGAATCGCCTTTTTTCGAGGTCCAGATGACGTAGTTATGCAGGTTGCCCTTCGTATCGCTCGCCTGCAACAGCAGTCGGGCGGAAGACATCGGACTTTCGAATAATTGATCGCCTTTATAGCTGCGGACTTGACCGTACTTTTTCAGCTCGGCTCTGCCCTGCTTGCTCACCTTTTGCAGATTGAAGTTAGCCGGAAGTTTCTCGATTTGCGCATTGTACGACGGGTATTGGGTCAGATGGATCTTGTTTTTCGCCTTGCTGAACGTATAGCCGTTTGCCACGTACAGCGAGTAACCGTTGCCTTGCTTGAGATAGGCCGTTCGGTTGACGTATTCGCCTTTGACCATCAGCGCGAACGATTGGGTCGCCGGGCGCACGCTGCTCGTGGCGGATGCGGAGCTTGCAGCCGCAATTGATGAGGTCGTGCCTGCCGCATGCGCCTCATTGGACAGCAGGGCATTATCGGAAGCGGCAAACGGGACGGCCAAAGAAAAAGCAAAGGTCAACGCGGCGATTTTACGGAATGGTTGGTTGGATGTACGTTTCATGATTGAACACTCCTCTGAATGGGGTTTGGGAAACGGGGAAATCAAAGCGTCCCGTTCCTTGTGATGCATTAGACGGGGGTGTGCATGGACGTATTACACTTTTCGCAAAATTAATTTGAAAAGAGGAATGACAGATGAAGATCGGAATCGCGGGAAGCGGCATGATCGTGCGCGTGGCATTGGATGCGTTGGCAGCAATCGAAGGGACAAAAGTGACGGCGATCTGTGTACGGGAGCGCAGCGAGCAGACCGGGCATGAACTGGCCGAACGCTATCATATCGATACCGTGCACACCGACTACGATAGGATGCTCCAAGATCCGGACGTCGAATTTATTTATATCGGGATCGTCAACAGCCTGCATTATGATTACGCGAAACGCGCGCTGGAGGCGGGCAAGCATCTTTTGGTGGAAAAACCGTTCACGTCGACCGTCGAAGAAGCGCAGGAATTGCTGGAACTGGCGGAGTCGAAAAAGCTTTACCTGTTCGAAGCTGTCGTGACGCCGTATTCGCCGGATTACCTCAAAGTCCGCGAACTGCTGCCGGAGATCGGCCGTATTCGTTTGGTGCAAAGCAATTTCTCCAAACGCTCCAGCCGCTACGGCGACTACCTGGAAGGCAAAGTGCTGCCCGCGTTCGACCCGGCACTGGCCGGAGGCGCGCTGTATGATCTGAACATTTACAATCTGCATTTCACGCTCGGCTTGTTCGGTCGCCCGAACGATGCCCGCTATATCGGGAATCTCGGTCCGAACGGCATCGACACGTCCGGCGTGCTGACGCTGGCCTACGACGGGTTTGCAGCCGCCTGCCTGGCAGGCAAAGACTCCGACGGCGACTGCTTCACGCTGCTTCAAGGCGAGAACGGCAGCATCCGCGTGGACGGCCCGCCGAATATGTGCAGCTCGATCACGTTGAAGACTCGCGAACGCGAAGAAACGTTTACGTTCGAAGTTCCGGACAATCATATGTCGAACGAGTTCCGCGCCTTCGCTCGGATGTACCGGAACCGGGAATGGGAAAAAAGCATGGACATGCTGCGGCATTCCGTGCTCGTGATGGACATCGCGACGAAAGCGCGCCGCGAAGCGGGCATCGCGTTTGCGGCGGATACGGTGTCTCGGAGCATGTAACGCCAAGCAAAATGTTGAGGATCATATCCATTTTACGTTAGTCAAAAAAGGCGGCATCGCCGCTCCGGCTTTTCACGCCGACATTTTCGGTTTTCGCCCTGCCTTTCGTGACTTTTAACTAATATCCCTGCTCGGCCTAGGGGTATTCAAAGCGGAAGAAGGACAAGAACTGGTCGAAACCGTCAAAAGCGTGAAGCGTTGTTCATCACCTCCAAAGTCTGGAATAACGATCTGGGTTACGACGAAACGACGGCCGGTGACGGGCAAGTACAAACAGGCTCGGAACGCGTTGAAACATTTGCAGCGGTCGGGCCGCGTCAAAGCGATCGGCGTAAGCAATTTCCGGATTCTTCATCCGGAAGACCCGATAGCGGATGCCGAAACGGCACTTGCCCGCGCTTCGCGGCCGGCATTCCCTTTTTCGTTCAAAGAGGAATCGCGATGAGCGAAGGCGTGGAGAAGATGCTGGAGACGCTGTACTCCCTCCAGAGGTTGAGTCGGAAAGAAGCGGAGAATAAATTCATGCTGGAAATCCGCCCGACTTCCGTCATTCACCTCTTAATCCTTCCCTGAGAAACCGTCCACTTCGTGACTTGCCTGACAAGTCCTTTTTCGTCGGCCGTCGACGGCTTGGCTATGCGGGCGGACGTCGGACTCGTCCGCAGCGTGTCTTAAGCCCGACTGTTGCCGATTTCTTTTCGAAAGGCGCATCCGGCGTCTTCTTTTGTTCGAAAGCGATTTAGTCGAAAAACGGTCGCTTTCCCGCGTCAAAGATAAGAAGTTTTTCCTACTTCGCTTCCTAACTTTTTGTCGAAAATCGCCGATAAAACTGACATAAGACGATAACTTACGCCTTAAAGCGACAGTTGACGAAAAATACTTATTTCATGCGATGGGGAGTGAACAAAATGAAAGGATTTCAAAATCTCAAACTTCGTTCCAAATTATTGATCTTAAACGCGACGGCGATTGCTTTTATTTTGCTGATCGGAACGGTCAGCTTCGTTTACGTGAATCAAATGGCCGCGAATTCGCGTTCCATGTACGAGGACAGTCTGGTGAAAGTCAAATCGATCAATCAGGTCATGACCAATTTCAACCGGATCATGAACGATATTTTGCAGTTGATGATCACGAAAGACGCCGCGAAAAACGAAGCGCTTACCGCTCATTTCGAAGAAACTTTCGCCGCAAACTCGTCCATCCTGACCGCTTATGCGGATTTCAACCTAAGCGAGGAAGAAAAAGCCGTTTATGCAGAGATCATCAGCAACCGAAAAAATTTGCGCGCGACCGAAGACAAAGTCGTCGCCGCAGCCAAACAAAACGATAATGTCGAAGCTTATCGGCTTTACGTAGAGGAAATGGAACCCTTAAAAAACAAAACCGAAGAATTGTACGTTCAATTGGCCCAACTGGCCGAAGACGCGGCTAAAAAAAGCAGCGAACAAAACGAACAGGCCGGCCAGATCTCTAAAGTAGTCAGTTCGGCAAGCGTCATTGCCGCGGTCATTTTGCTGGCTTTGCTGTCGATGCTGATCATCCGTTCCATTACCCGTCCGATCCGCGATCTGCAAAACCTGATGCAATCGGCGGCCGAAGGCGATTTTACGTCGAGAGGCACGAACGCTGCCAAAGACGAAACCGGCGCGCTGACTTCTTCCTACAATACGATGGTCGATTCGCTGTCTGCACTGGTCAAGAAAATTTCCGAAAATGCCGTCACGCTGGCTGCGAGTTCGGAACAGCTGCTTGCCAGCTCCGAGCAAAGCGCGCAAGCGACGGAACATATTTCCACGCAGGTGCAGGAGATCAGCGAAGGCACGGAATCCCAGGCCCGCGGCACGACCGAGATGAACCGGACGATGGAAGAAATGAACGTCGGCATCCAGCGGATCGCCGAATCGGCGAGCGAACTCGCGGCGGATTCTCAAGATTCGGAAGCCAATGTAACGGAAGGCCATCGCAAACTGGAAGAAGCGATCCGGGAAATGGAACAGATTCACCGTTCGATCGGCAGCCTGTCCGAAGTCGTGACTTCGTTGAACGAAAAATCCGCCAGCATCGGCGACATTACCGATACGATCAAAGCGATCGCCGACCAGACCAGCCTGTTGTCGCTGAACGCCGCGATCGAAGCGGCGCGCGCAGGCGAAGAAGGACGCGGATTCGCCGTCGTGGCTGCCGAAGTGAAAAAATTGGCCGAGCAAACGCAGGAATCTTCGGCGAACGTATCGGGCCTGATCCATCAGATTCAAAGCGAGACGCAGAACGCGTTCCGCAGCATGGAACTCAGCCGCGCGCAAGCCGAAAACGGCCGCGTCGTCATGAACGACGTGTCCCGCGTTTTCGACGGCATCATGCACAGCTCGCGCAATCTATCCGTGCAGCTGCACGAAGTATCCGCGGTGACGGAAGAAATGTCCGCCAGCTCCGAACAGGTATTGGCGACGGTCGAATCGTCCGCGGCTATCGCGGGCAGCGCCAAAGACATGACGCAAAGCGTAGCCGCGGCAACGGAAGAACAACTCGCTTCCGTGCAGGAAGTGACAGGTTCCGCCGCTTATCTCAGCAAACTCGCGCAGGACCTGCAAACATCGATCGAACGCTTCAAAGTTTAATCGAAGACGCAAGCGGCAAAACAAACATCGATACGCAAAAAAGGAAGATATCCCTTCGGGGACGTCTTCCTTTTTCTCTTGAGGATGTCGATTTCGCACAATGCTTATTCCGGTCCCAACAACTCTAACAAATCGCGATCCGTCAACGACGTTAGGCTGTCTTCGCCAGGGCGAATCACATCGTCGATCAGGGTCATTTTTTTCTGTTGGAGTTCATGCATTTTCTCTTCTACCGTTCCGCGTGCCACTAGCCGGATAACCTGAACCACTCGGGTCTGGCCCATTCGGTGCGCGCGGTCTTCGGCCTGGCGCTCGACGGCGGGATTCCACCACAGATCATACAAGATGACGGTATCGGCTCCGGTCAGGTTCAGTCCGGTTCCGCCTGCCTTGAGCGAAATCAGGAAAATATCTTTTTGACCTCCATTAAATTGTTCGCATAGGTCCAGTCGTTCTCTCGGCGGCGTATGACCGTCCAGATAAAAGAACGGCATCTCCCGAACCCCCAATTCGCGTCCGATCAGGCCGAGCATCTCCGTAAACTGCGAAAACACCAGCACGCGGCGCCCTGCGCGGCGGCATTCCTCCAACGTCTCCAGCAGCTGCTCGAACTTGGCCGAACGTCCTTCGTATCCTTCCACGAATAGTGCAGGATGGCAGCAAATTTGGCGAAGCCGGGTCAAACCGGCCAAGAAACGGATACGACTGCGTCCCAGTTCTTCGCTGTTATCCAAATGCTTCAATGTTTCGTATCTGAGCTTGGCAAGCTGACCTGCGTAAAGCCGCTTCTGCTCCGGCAGCAGTTCCGTTACGCGCACGGATTCAATCTTCTCCGGCAGCTCGCCGAGCACATCGACCTTCAATCGACGCAGCAGAAACGGTCTGGCCCGTTTAGCCACGGTCTCGCGCGTCAACTCTGCGAATTTTCGGCGGTTGGGATACAGACCTGGCAGCACGGCATCGAATATGGATCGAAGCTCGTCGAGCGAGTTCTCGATCGGCGTGCCGGTCAAAGCAAAGCGGAATCCGGCTCGCAACGACTTAACGGCCCTTGCCGTCTGCGTATCCGCATTTTTGATTGCCTGAGCCTCATCAAGCACGAGCGTGTGAAACTCCATGCTTTCGTAATGCGGCAGATCCCGGCGCAATAGCGGATAAGAGACGATCAGCACATCTGCCTCTGCCGTATGCTCAGGAGACAGCAGCGATTCCCGTTCAGCTTTACTCCCATCCGCGATCAAGGCGCGAAGCTGCGGTGCAAAGCGCTCCAACTCGCTGCGCCAATTGTACAACAGCGATGCGGGAGCCACGATAAGCGCAGGCCGGCCGTTTTCTCGGATCTCCGGCAGTACGGACAGCAGGTAGGCGATGCTTTGAACCGTTTTTCCCAATCCCATATCGTCGGCAAGCACGCCGCCCAGACGATAATGGGCCAGCGTCTTCAACCAGCGATAGCCTGTTTGTTGGTAATCGCGAAGCACTGGAGCCAGAGATTCCGGCACAGGGAAATTCAGCAGATCCGGACTTCGAAGACTATCCAACAATCGGCGTAAGGCTCGATCAGGCCGCATTAAGCCATCCGAACCTTCTGCATGCTCTTGCAGCAAATGCAGTCCTTCTGCCACGGGTAGACGGAACGACGCCGCGTCTTCCTCCGACAAAAAAGGGCGATGCCCGTTCAGGAATTCAGTCAGCGTTCGAAAAGCCTGCGTCTCCAGCGGAAGCAGCGCACCGCTGCGCAAACGATAATACTTTCTTTTATCCAGCAATGCCTCGACGGCAGAACGAATTTCGGCTTCCGGGATTCCTTCGATGGCAAAATGAAACTCCAGCCAGTTGGATCGTCCGTCCAGCGCAGCCGAGATTTTCGGCGGCGGACTGGCCCGAATCACGCGTTCCTTGACTGAGGTCGTAGCGTACACCTTCGCTATTTTTTCCAAATGCGGAACGATCCCGTGCAGGAAAGCAAATTCCCGTTCTTCGTCCTGCATATAATAACCGGCCTCTGTACGAATAAAGCCAGCCTGCTCCATCAACTCCAAAATTTGCAGTTCCTTGCCGCCTTCCCGCACAAGAATCCGGCTTTCTCCCCGCCGTTCTCCTCCGCGCTCCAACGGATTGATGACGATATCTCCGTATTGAAACTCCAATCCGGCCAACAATCGATCATGCACCCGGTCCAGGTAAACGCGTGCAGACAGCGGAATCTGCACCACCTGATCCGATACGCCGCCTGCAAAAAACACATCGCCCAGCTTCATCAGTCCCGGTACGACACGTTCCATAAACGCACGAATGTGCGGCTCGGGAATATCCACCGTATCCCCGTCAAGACCGTTATCGCCCGACTCTGTACCCGCCGCCAGAATCTGCTTCAATTCAGCTAAACGACGCGCCTCCGCCGAACCGATACGGTAAAAGATTCCGGCGTTGAGCGTCAGTCCGTACGATTCAAGCACGGTCGTCTCATCCATGCCGCGCGCACGCATACGCAGCGAGCCCGCTTGTCCGCGATCAAACTCGAAACGAAGCGGCAACAATTCCTTCGAGACGTTGATTCCCGAATGCGTACGCCCTTGAGCCCGAATCGCCGCTTTGGGTGCCGCTCCCAATAAGCTCACCAATCCTTCCCAAGCATGCGGCGGCAAAGGCAGCGAAGGGGGATCTCCGATTTCTCCCGTATACAATGCACCTGCCGAAGCCCGCTGCATTTTCTCGCTTCGACGAATCTCCGCCAATCTCAGCAGCACGGCATCATCCCGAATCCCGAAGCAGTGATCCGCAGGATCGTAGGTAAAATGACGGGAGAAAGAATAACGTTCCCCGCGTTCGAATCGGGTTAAAAATTCGCGGATATCCGATACGGCGTATGTTCGGTCTAGCCCGACTCGCAATTCTACACCAAGTAATCCCCGCCGCGGTCCATGCGGATAAGGAGCAATCCAAAATTCCGCTTTTAACTCTTGTCGCGACTCGAAGATCGAACGCGATCCGGCCAATGCGCGCGGCTGCTGGCGGAACAAATCCATCACTCGACCTACCAACCGGTTCTCTGCCCGTTCTTCTTTCTTCAAGACGGTCTCCCCGTCCGAACGTCCTCTTTCCCCTTCCGCTGCATCAGCTTCAAAGCGTCCTGGCTCGTCTTGCACGTCTTCCGCAAAGCTTTGCAGCTCATCGCCGTCCCCATCATATGCATGCAGAGTCTCTGCGCTCTGCGCATCTTCTGCTCTATTAAGCGTCAACTGATCTCCACCCTCATGACTCAACAATCCTTCTCTTCGCAAATGAAGAAGCTGCAACAAAGCCGCCGCCGTATGCTTGCAGCAGCGCTCGAAAGCAAACCCGGCCGAACATTCGCACTGCGCCGCTATCCCGTCATCGCTTCCGAAGCGCAGCGTCAGACGAAGCATATCGCCGTCGCGCACGAAAGCTTCATAGGCCCCCGAGCCTTCCTCCGTAAGCCGCCGCACTTCCGCTTTGCCTGCGCGAAACAACGTCTCCCCTTTCCGGTAGGCGCCTGCTCCGCACAACGACTTGATCATCCGTTCATTCCATTCCCTCTCCGCCGTTCGTTCTCTCAATGCACGTCCTCCATTGCGTGTAGTCTGAGTCCCAGTTTACCAGAAGCCCGAAGTGTTTGCATCGTGTTCGCATGTCGCGAAGCTTGCCGAACACGACAAAAAAACGGCTCAGAACGAGAAATTCCCGTACGCAAGCCGTTTTCGCTTCAAAATCGATGCCCTTGAAAAGACGGGACTCAACCTTTTTACATTCTATGTAGTTTAAAAAAGAGCGTCCGGATTGGCTTCTTCATCCCGCACAGCCTGACGGCTCATCCATTCGTTCAAAGCTTCGGATAAAGCATAAGGCGAATCCGAAGGCATATCCAATGCCGGATTGACAACCTCAAGCACGCGCTGCCACAATTCAACCAGACGTTCTTCGAGTTCTTTTCCAAGTGAACGACGAACCCCCATCAAACCAATCGTCAGCATAAGCAGCGCCGCTACCGCCAAAAGCACCGCTTCCAGATTGGACGCAACTCCTCCGAGGATCGACTCGCGCAACCCTAGCGAGGGCCAGACCAGATCAAGTCCTGCCGTTCCCAACATGCCGACCAAGATCAGCAGGGATAACCCGTTAAGCGCATAATCGGCAATCCGTAACCTTCCCGCCGCACGTTCGAACCCTACTTCACCGGCATAGCGCTCCAGATGAATCATCTGCTTGCTGAAGCTCCAAGACTCCTTTTCCACCGGCAGCAAATAATAATCGATCAATCGCTGCGCCGCCGACAAATGCGAACCGGTCACCCGGGATTCTCGCGGCCCCAGCACCGCCTGCCTCATCAGACTCATACGGATTTCCTCCTGTTCTTCAAGTCTTTTCTCAGTTGCTTCCAGTATAGGAGGTTTCCGTACATAAAAAAAGCCACCAGCGTCCGATAGGCTTTTGTCCCAGTATGAGCTCATTTCTGCCGAATCCAAGGCCTTACGCCTGGGGCTTTTTATAAAAAATATCTTTCTCTTCCCGACTTGCTCTCTCACCCCGGGACTCCGCCGCCCCGAAACCCGGGACACTGAAGTTGTTTTCTGCTGCCCCCGTCCTTCTTCTCCCCTTCCCCACTGCAAAGGCAAGCCGCCCAATAAAAAAGAAGCCCGGAACTCTGACAGTTCCAAGCTTCATATATCATCGCTTTTATGTCTTATCTCTTTTCCTTTTCCCTACCTACCAAGAAAAGATAGAGCGGCAGAGGGGGAGTTCGTGCAGGAGCGAAGCGTTCGACTTTGTCTTCGGGAAGCTTCTACTTAAATCCAATTCCGGCTTCCCGAAGACAACACGCGACCTAAAGTCTTTCGAAGAAAGACACATCGAAAGCGTACGCTAAGAACCTCCCCCGGCAGCCGCTCAATCTTTTCTAATCTTTACACCATTACCTTGCACATCATGTTCGTGAACTCCACCGGATCTTCGATCGGCAGTCCTTCGATCAACAGCGCTTGGTTGTACAGCAGGTCCGTGTACAAATCCAGCTTGGACTTGTCGCTGTCCATCGAAGCTTTCAGCGAAGCGAAGACGTCATGGTTCACGTTCACTTCCAGCACTTTGTCGGCTTTGACGTTCGGATTGTCCGGCATCATGCTCAGGATCTTCTCCATCTCGATCGATACCTCGCCGTCGCTGCTCAGGCACACCGGATGCGAACGCAGACGCTTGGACGCGCGCACGTTCGATACTTTTCCGGCCAGACGCTCGGTCATGTAATCGAACAGTTCTTTGTCGCCTGCGGCTTCCGCTTCATCCTGCTTCTCTTCTTCGCTTTCTTCGATCCCGAGATCGCCCGAAGAAACGGAACGGAATTCCTTTTCTTTGTAGCTCAGCAGCACCTTCACGGCGAATTCGTCGATATCGTCGGTGAAGTACAGAATCTCGTAGCCTTTGTCCGCGACCATCTCGGTCTGCGGCAGCTTCTCGATCCGCGAATGCGAAGCTCCGGCGGCGTAGTAAATGTATTTCTGTTCTTCCGGCATGCGGGAAACGTACTCGTCCAGCGTAACCAGCTTTTTCTCCGTCGAAGAGTAGAACATGAGCAGGTCTTTCAGCGCGTCCTTATGCGTGCCGTAGTCGCTGTATACGCCGTATTTCAGTTGACGACCGAACGCTTCGAAGAACTTGTCGTACTTCTCGCGGTCGTCTTTTTGCAGCGATTTGAGTTGGCTTTTGATCTTGCTTTCGATGTTTTTGGCGATCAGCTTGAGCTGGCGGTCGTGCTGCAGCATCTCGCGGGAGATATTCAGCGACAAGCTTTCGGAATCGACCATGCCTTTGACGAAGCTGAAGTAGTCCGGCAGCAGATCCGCGCATTTGTTCATGATCAGCACGCCGTTGGCGTACAGCTCCAGCCCTTTTTCGTACTCGCGGGAGTAGAAATCGAACGGCGGCGTTTCCGGAATAAACAGGATCGAGCGGTACACGACGGCGCCGTCGGCGTTGATATGCACGTGCGAGAGAGGCTTGTCGAATCCGTAATGCTTTTCGGCATAGAAGTTCTCGTAATCCGCTTCGGTCAGCTCGCTTTTGTTTTTGCGCCAGATCGGCACCATGCTGTTGACTTGTTCTTCTTGCGTTTTCTCGTCGAACTCGCCTTCCGCGTCTTCTTTCGGTACGCGAACGGTCGAATCCATTTTGATCGGATAACGGATAAAGTCGGAGTATTTCTTGACGATGGAGCGCAGGCGGTAGTCTTCCAGGAACTCGTCGTAGCTCTCGTCTTCCGTGTTGTCCTTGATCGTCAATACGATTTCCGTACCGACTTCGGCTTTCTCGGCAGGCTCGATCGTGTACCCGTCGGCGCCGTCCGATTCCCATTTGTACGCTTGGTCTTCGCCCAGCGCGCGGCTTGTCACCGATACATGATCCGCGACCATGAACGCCGAATAGAAGCCTACGCCGAACTGCCCGATGATATCATGGCCGTCCTTCGCTTCGTTTTCCTTTTTAAAAGCAAGCGATCCGCTTTTGGCGATGACGCCGAGGTTGTTCTCCAAGTCTTCGCGCGTCATGCCGATGCCGGTGTCGGTCAGCGTGAGCTTGCGGTTTTCTTTGTCCACGGATAATTTAATGTAATAATTTTCAGGGTTGAAAGTGAGATTGTCGTCGGTCAGTGCCCGATAATAGATCTTGTCGATGGCATCGCTCGAGTTGGAGATCAGTTCGCGCAGAAAGATTTCTTTTTGCGTGTAGATCGAGTTGATCATCATTTCGAGCAGGCGTTTGGATTCGGCCTGGAACTGCTTCTTTTCCATGCGTAATTTTCCCTCCGATTGGTTGAGACTCATATTGTTAGCACTCTTTATCGCGGAGTGCTAATCCAATTTCTTTTATAGCATTCTTCCATTTTCATGTCAAGAAAAGGCCCTGTTCGAACAAATCCGCTTATTGAAGCAGAGGAAGTTTGTACCAAAAAAATATGTTAAACTAAAGATACATTGCATGACAGAAAAAGGAGGAGAATCATGGCCGATTTTTCGATCGTTATCGTTTTTCTCTCCGTGTTAATTGGTGTAAGCATCGTTTTGCTGTTTTCCAATAAAGGAAAGCATAAAACCGATAAAGGCTTTCAATTCGTTTACTACAAGTTAAGCTACCGAAGAAGAATGCTAAGAGACCTGATAACCTTGCCTTTCGCATTGCTTTTCGTAGCTGGTTTCTTTTACACGGCCGATATTCGCGATTCGAGAACCTTTATCGCTTTTGCTGTGCTTTTCACGGTCATTTATGTTACTTTTTTTGCTTATAATTTTATGATGTGGAAAAAGCACGAACAGCATGGATAATCTTGGTTTAATTTAAAAACGGCTTAATCAGGAGGTCTTTTTATGTCAGCACCCAAAGCAAGCAAAACAAACGCCATGCGCAAACTCGACGATCTGGGAATTGCGTACGAGGTGTTCAGCTACGATAACGAAGACGGACAGATTCACGGCACGGCCGTCGCGGAAAAGGTCGGACTCTCGCCGGAAACGGTCTTCAAAACGCTGGTCGCGCATTCGGGCCCGAACGGCTTCGTTTTCGTGATTCCGGTCGGCGAAGAGTTGGATTTGAAAAAAGCGGCCCGTACCGCAGGCGAAAAAAAGATCGAAATGCTTCCGCTCAAAGAACTGCAAAAATGGACAGGCTATGTGCGCGGAGGCTGTTCGCCGATCGGCATGAAAAAGCATTTCCCGACGTTCATACATGCCGGCGGCGAGGCCTTGGAGCACATGGCAGTCAGCGCGGGCAAGATCGGGCTTCAAATGAAGCTTGCTCCTCGCGGTCTGGCCGAAGCGGCTCAGGCCTCGTTTGCGGATCTGATCAAGTAAGATTGCATCTTGCCATCCGAAGCAAAAAGAACCGATCCTTTAGAAAAGAAGGATCGGTTCTTTGCCGTTCATCAAGACTTAATTCAAGAAACCTTCCAGCGCCTGCGTCGGCTTGCCGTCGGTTCCCCAAGCGCCTTTGTTGTATCCGCCGTTGTAGCCCGGAGGCGCTTCCGGTTCCCAATAAAAGACGCCTTTGCCGCGGCCGTTCGGGATATTGCGAATTTTCTGCTTGATATCCGAAATAAAGCTTTTGGTCGCAGCGGCTTGATTATACTCCAGTCCGATCTCGGTAACGATGACGTCTTTGTTGTACTTGGCGATGATATTGTTGGCGTTCGCCGCCGCTTGATTGACTTTGGTCTGCCAATCGGACGCGCTCGGATACAACGACATCGCCACCATATCGAACGTTGCGCCGTTGTTGATCAATGCGCCGATGTTCCATTCGAACAGTGCCGAATCATGGCCGCTGGCCAGATGCACGATCGTTTTGGTACTGCTGCTGACCGATTTGACCGCGTTGTTGCCCGTGTTTACGAGCCACGCGTAATTTTTCATCCCGCCTTGGGAAGCACGGCCGTCCGGCCACAGCATACCGTCGCTCGTCTCATTGCCGATTTGCACCCAATCCGGCGTCACGCCTTTGTTTTTCATCGTATTCATCACGTAGACCGTATGGTTCCATACGGCGTCCATCAATTGGGTAAAGTTGAAATTTTGCCATGCGTAAGGCTTGGTCTGCTGACCGGGATCGGCCCAAGAATCGCTATAATGAAGCGTCAGCATGACGCTCATCCCGAGCTTTTTTGCGCGCGCCGCGAGATCTGCCGCTTTTTCCGCATTCAAGTATCCGTTTTTGTAGTCGCTCATGTTCGGATTGACCCAAACGCGAATACGCACGGAATTGATTTGATAATCGTCTTTGAGAATTTGCAGAATGTCTTTTTGCTTGCCGGTTTTGTCTTTCCAGGTCTGACCTTGGGCTTCGAGTCCGGCTACCCAACTGATGTCCGCGCCTTTGGCGAATGCGGGCGCGGCGGCCGAAGCGGTGTTCGGAGCGGCGACACTCCACGTCGAGATCAGCAAAACGGCGCACAACACCGTCAACATTAGGGTTCTGATCGGCTTTCTTGTCTCCATTCTATCCCTCCTGGTACCTTGAAAACTTATAATCAGAGGATTACGTTTGTATGAAACGCACACGCTTTGGGTGCTTTTCAGACGAGCGTAACCTTACTTTTAGCGTTGACAAGGTATGGGTTGAAAAACTCGACCGGAAGTCGTTCGGACGCACTTCCGGCCGGCGATCATTTCGCAGTCTGTCCGGCCAATGCCGCAAAAGACTTCAACGCTTTTCCTTCAAAATCGAACATCGTCAGATTGGCCCAGTTGTTCGGATGCCCCACGGACCATTCTTTTTGCGAAGGAATCCAAGCCGGCTCCCAGTAATAAAATCCTTCGCCCAGTCCATTCGGCACAGCATGTACGATAGAGATCAGTTCCTCCAGATAACGCTGTTGCCCTTCGACTGTCGGCGGGTATTCCGGCAGCGGGAGCAACCCTTCTTTGCCGTTCATCACCCATTTCGACCCTTCCGGTTCTTCCAGCGTCCACGGATAAGCCGTCTCGACCACGTTGATCGGTTTGCCGTAACGGGCGGCCAGATCATGCAGGTTACCGCGCAAATCGTCCAGCGTTCCGTGCCACCATGGATAGAAAGATTGACCGATCACGTCAAACTTCACTTGAAGCTGCTCGAAGCGGTCGAAAAATTTGATGCTGGACGCATTGTCGCCGCCCCGATCGATATGGATCATGACGCGAATATCCGGGCTTGCCGCATGCACGGCTTCGATGCCCCGTTTGACCAATCCGGCAAATTGTTCCCACTGTCGGTCGTTGTCGTAAGCTTCGCCGTCCACTTTGCCTTCGTTCCACAGCATGCCGGGCGTGATCTCGTTGCCGACCTGTACCATATCCGGCAGCGCGTTTTCTTTTTTCAACGCCTCCAGCACTTCCGCCGTATAGTCGTAAACGGCTTGTTCCAGCTGCTCATACGAAAGATCTTCCCAAGCTGCCGGTTTCCATTGGTTCGCGGGATCGGCCCACTTGTCGGAGTAATGAAAATCGAGCAAAAAATGCAAGCCCAGTCGCTTGATCCGTTTAGATATTCCGACCGTACGCTCCAAGTTGCAGAAGCCGCCGACCGGATCGTTCCAAATACGCAGCCGCACGGCATTGACGCCTTTTTCCTTGACCAGCCCGAGCAGTTCGCGTTCATTGCCCTCTTCGTCGTAATAGCGTCCTCCGCCGTGCTCGATTTCATCCATGAAAGACAAATCCATGCCGACCCAAAAATCCTTGTTTCGAATATTCAAGATTCTATTCCTCCATCTGTCCGTGTATACGCATGCGAAAGGCTTACTTTACGCTGTCGTACCATTCGTTGACTTCCTGCGTGATTTGTTCGCCGCCTCCTGATTGCCAGGATTGCGCGAACGCATCGAACGCATCGACCGGACTTTTCCCGTAAATGATTTCGTTGAATACTTGATTCTCCATTTTATTCAGATAATCGAGTTTGGATTTCATCGTCTCGGTAGTCGGTCCCGTAAACATGTTTTTCTTGGAGATCTCTTCCTGGCTCAGCAGAACTTTGGCCGCGGCAGGAGTCTCCGGCCCATAGTTGAGCGCGACGTCTTTTTCCATCTTGCTCACCGGTTCTTCGCCGTCCGCCAGCTTCAGCAGCGCCTTCATCTGGGCATCCGGAATGCGGGCCCCGTCATGAACGAGCAGGTACAGCGTAACGTTGACGTAGGCGCCGTCTTTGCTCTCTTCGCCCGGAATCGGCTGTCCTTGCGCATCCAACTCGTAGTCGTAGCCTTCGAACAGACCGTAATCGTACGGGCTTCCCGGCGCCGGGTCCGCGTAGTTGTCGAATAAATAGTTTTGATACGTGAAAAACGCTTCCGGATGCGCCATGTCTTTTTTGATCAAAATGACGCCGTTGGAAAATTTCGTCCCGTGGCGCATGGCGGTACCGTCCGGACCTGACGGAATCGCGATCGGTTTCCATACGGCATCCGGCACGTTTTGCTCGGTGTCTTGAAGCGGCCATCCGCTCATCCAATACGGCCCCGGAATGATGCCGGCCGTTCCGGCCACCGCGGGCTCTGCCGTTTTGTTCGCATCCCATAAAGCCGCTTCCTGAGGAATATATCCTTTATCGAGCCAGTCTTTGATTTTGACGAGACCTTCTTTCATCGCCGGGTTGACCGATCCGTATTCCAGCTTGCCGTCCTCGCCCATGTTCCACTGCTGCGGCAGCGTGCCGTAAGCGCCGAAAATCCAGGAAGGGTCGCCCATCCAAGTGTTCATCGTCGTTTTGAACCCGATGCTGAGCGGAATCACTTTATCCGGCGCCAAGCCGTCGGGATTGTCGGTTTTGAAAGCCTCCATGACCGTTTCCAGTTCATCGATCGTTTTCGGCGCTTGCAAGTTCAACTTGTCCAGCCAGTCTTGACGAATCCACAGCAGGTAGTCGTTATTGTAAGCGTAATCAAGAATCGGGATCCCCATTCGTTTGCCGTCGCGCGTATACGGGTTCCAAATATTCGGGTCGAGCTCCATCGCTTTTTTCCATGTATCCGAAGCATATTCATCGAACAAAGGTCCCGCTTCCTGGTACATGCCGGAGTCGATCAAATCCTGCGCCAACAAATCGTCGCCCACGGTCACGATTTCCGGCATTTCCTGTCCCGAAGACATCGATAATCTCATCTTCGTCGTGAATGCGTTGTTCGCGTCCGTTACCGACCAGAGCGATTTGATGTCGATGCCGAACTTTTCCTTCGCCCACTTGGTCGCGACGTTGTTTTCGATCGTTTCTCCGTTTTTGAATTCGGCGATCGGATTGATGCCCCAGGCGGTGGTGATCGTCACCGGCGGATCATAGCTCTCTTTGTATACGTTTTCAACTTTCGGCGAATCGCTGCTTTCCGCCGTTTCGCTGCTTGTTCCTCCGCCGCCGCATCCGCTTAATGCCAAGCCGGCGCATAGCGCCAGAAGGCCCCCTTTAATTCCCCATCGTTTTGTTCCCAATTCTTCCCCTCCCTAAGTTTTGAGATCGCTTCCTTTTTATTGTAGAGGGGAAAAGGCTTGGCGGCCTATGTCGCATCTCCAACATTTCTGCACCTTTCGCAACCTTTTAAAGGCGGCGGAGGAAAAGTTTCGTTTCGGTCGCGTGTTGAACTAGAGAAGCCTGATTGGAATTTTATATGGGGCTTCTCTAGTTCAAAGGCGAACGCTATCGCTCCTACACTGAAACTCTTCCTCCGCCTTTCCTTAATCCTTTTTTATTTAAAAAGAAAAGATTAATACGAAATACTTTTGAAAAAATGTACAGCGCACTTTTTCAGTAGAAAGAGACCGGGACGTTCCGTCCTGGCCGATAGACCGACAAAGATCTTACTCCTTACAAAAAAGCGAAAAGCGGAGGGAGAAATTCAGGTTAAAACGCCTTTGAACTCGGATCTTCTTGAATCTGCCTACAGTATCCGAGTGAGACAGCGTTTTAAAGCATTTCGAAGAAATGCACTTCGGAAGCATATGCTGGAATTTATCCCGCAGCGCCCAAGCTTTCCCCCACCTGCATAGAAAAAAGACCGGAACGAATGGTTCCGGTCTCAAAGGATCGAAAGTCTACTCCAGGTAGCCTTTCAGGATTTTGCTGCGGCTCGGGTGGCGGAGTTTGCGCAGTGCTTTAGCTTCGATTTGGCGGATCCGTTCGCGGGTAACGCCGAACTCTTTTCCGACTTCTTCGAGCGTACGGGCGCGGCCGTCTTCCAGACCGAAGCGCAGACGAAGCACGTTTTCTTCGCGCTCGGTAAGCGTATCGAGTACCTCTTCAAGCTGTTCGCGCAGCAGGCCGGCTTCCGCGAACTTGGATGGTGCAATCGCTTCTTTGTCTTCGATAAAGTCGCCGAGCTTGGAATCTTGTTCATCGCCGATCGGCGTCTCGATCGAGACGGGATCTTGCGCGATTTTCATGATGTCGCGGATTTTCTCTTCGGTCATTTCCATCGCTTTTGCCAATTCTTCGACGGAAGGTTCGCGGCCGAGTTCCTGAAGCATTTGACGCGAGACGCGCATGAACTTGTTCATCGTCTCGACCATGTGCACCGGAATACGGATCGTTCTGGCTTGGTCGGCCAGAGCGCGGGTAATCGCCTGACGGATCCACCAAGTCGCATAGGTACTGAATTTGAAGCCTTTGGTATGGTCAAACTTTTCTACGGCTTTGATCAGGCCCATGTTGCCTTCCTGAATCAGGTCGAGCAGCATCATGCCGCGTCCTACATAACGGCGGGCAATGCTTACGACGAGACGCAAGTTCGCTTCGGCCAATCTTCTTTTTGCTTCTTCGTCTCCTTGAACAATGCGTTCCGCCAGGGAAATTTCTTCATTTGCGGACAAAAGGGGCGTGCGTCCGATTTCTTTCAGGTACATGCGTACCGAATCGTCGCTTCCCGCGCCGGTTAGAACAGCTTCTTCCGGAATCTGAGCGGACTCGGTTTCCATATTTCGATCCATCTATAGTTCCCCTTCCTTCCAGAAATTGAGGGTTGACTCCCTAATAAATCGTTCTAAAAATTATTTGACAATAAAATCAATCCGTGCTATGATTTTAATATATTTGTTTATAACAACTAAATTACGGACAGCTATTAGTATAACATCTTTCTCGATGGAAAGCAACCGGGAAAGATGTTTTTATTATGTTTAATGGCATTCTTTACGATTAACACAAAAAACGCTTTTCGAATCCTCAAGGAGACGAAAAGCGTTTTTTTATTTTTACGAAGTTCAAGTGATCGTAACTTTGCGATCGATCAGCCTGGTCGTGATCCAAATGCAAAAAGCGGCAATGAATAGTTCGAAACCGAACGACCATGCATGGATGCCGACACTTTCGTTACGGAAAGACAAATTGGATTGGTCTTCGATATAAAATGACCGAAACATCGAATGGTTTTGTCCGCCGAGCAGGCTATTTTCCACGCCGGCGATCACGCTGAGCACGACCACGATCAAAATCAGGGCGATTAGGCTTTTCCCTTTGATATTCAAACTTTCCGTGAACGCCGTAACCCCTAACAGGAGCGTCGTCAAAAACAACGTGCTCCACAACATATTGAACGGAATCGCGAGCGGCACGAAAGCCGCCCCGGAAACCGTTATGCTGCCGGACTGCTCGAGACTTCGCAAAATCCCGCTCGCGTCATAATAAACGAAATGCAGCCCTGCGATCGCCATCAGCGACAAGACAAGCAAAGTCGCGTACAGCAGCTCCGACAAAACGTGATGAACGCTGCCCAGAGGAACCAATCGGCGGCCGGCCGAACGAATATTGCCTCGGAAGCTGTTGCACACCGCAATCAGAATCAACAGACCCATAAAGGCATAGACCATAAAGCTCAATACGGCTCTGGCATCGATCGCGATGCCTGCGCGCCGTCCTGCGAATTCGATCGCCAGCAGCGCCAGAATCAGAGCGAACGCGCCTCCCAGCAGCATGAACTGATCCCTTTTCAAATCGTATTTCAACAATTTCAGCATTCGGCATACACCTCTTTGAACAGCTGATCCACGCTTTGTCCCGTCTCCGACCGAATCTGCTCCACTTCCCGGTACAGCACCAGGCTTCCGCCCCTAAGCATTATCACTTCGTCGAAGATCCGCTCGATATCGGCAATCAAATGCGTCGCCACGATCACGGTGCTGTCTTCTTCGTAGAATTCGACCAACGCGTCAAGAATATGGTCGCGGGCTACCGGATCGACGCCGCCCAGCGGCTCGTCGAGCAGGTACAGCGAAGAGCGCCTCGACAGCGCGAGCGTCAACTGAAGCCGCTCGCCCATGCCTTTGGACAGCGAAGACGCTTTGTCCCGCTTCGACAGCTTCATGAACTCGAGCATGCGCCGCGTTTTATCGGGATCGAAATCGGCGAAAAAGTCCTTTTGAAAATCGAGCGCGTCGCCCACGGTCATCCACGGCTCGTACTGCGGGCGATCCGGCATGAACGAAACGGTACTTTTGGAGCGCGCGCCAAGCGGCTCGCCCAAGACGCGCACGCTTCCCGAATCCGGACGCTCAAGCCCCGCCGCGATTCGGAGCAGCGTCGACTTTCCGCTCCCGTTGCTGCCGAGCAGACCGACGATCCGACCCGGACCGATATTCAGCGATACGTCGGAAAGCGCCGTTTTTTGACCATGCGCCTTGCTTACGGATTGCAGTTCAAGCAGTTGTTCCACGCCCGCTTCCCTCCTTTTCGCCCTGTTCGTCTTTTACGGACTCCGCCACGATTTTCACGATATTGTCGTTGTCGAATCCCAATTCCTTCATCCCGCCTATAAACCGTTGCAGCAGGTCGGAAGCCATTTCCTTTTTAATGCTCATGATCTTCTCATCCTCGCTTGTCACGAACCGGCCCAAGCCCCGCTTGCTCTCGGCTACGCCTTCCCGTTCGAGTTCCTGAAACGTCCGCTGGATCGTGTTCGGATTAATCTTCAGTTCGGAAGCCAGCTCGCGCACCGAAGGAATCTTCTCGCCGGGACCCAGTTTGCCCGTCACGATTTGCAGCTTGATGTAATTCATGATCTGCAGATAGATGGGCAGATTGTTGTCGAATTCGATAGTCACGTCTGACGTTCACACCTTTCCGCATGCCGGGACATACGCTGAAGCAGCCTGCATCGGTTTTGTTTTCCCGTACGCCGAGGGATTGTTCTTCCGATGCCTTTGCGGCTTGATCAGGCTATGTCCCGGCGTCTGAACACAGTATACCCCGCAAGCAGAAACAGCGCCACGTACACCGCCGACACCGTCAGCGAAAATCCGACCGTCATTCCCGGCAGCGGAGGTCCGCTTGTCCCGTAGACCGACAGATCGGCATTCGGAAGCAATACGTATTTATAAAAGTCTTTCTGGATCACGATCGCGCCGAACATCGTGCCGATCAATCCTGCTCCGATCGATACGCCTGACGAACGCGTCAGCACGCCGACCATAAAAGCGAGCGAAGCGTACACAAGGGAATAGATGAATCCGTATGCCCCCTGCTTCAATGCTTCTATCCACTGCTCGCCCGTACCGCCGAATCCGAAAGTAACCCCCCCTGCGATAAAAAGAACCGCGAACGAGATGACGGTCATCATCAAAATATACAAAACGACGGCCAAATATTTCGAAACGAGAATCTCTCCGCGGCTGCGGGAGCGGATAAGCAGGAATTTAATCGTGCCCTGCGCATACTCCTGAGCGACGATTCCCGCCGTAGCGACCACCGATAAAACGGTGACGAACTGTCCGGTTCCCGAAGCGCCCAGCATCCCTGCCGCATAAGCGATTCCCGATTCGATCCCCGCCACGTTTGCCGAAAACCGGTAAAGCATCACGGTCACCAACACCGTAAGCGCAGCCAGCAGACCCGGCGATACCCAAAAGCTTTTCTTTTTCGTCAGCTTCAACCATTCGTTGTGCACCAATCCCGTCATATTACGCAATTTGGTTGCCCCCCGTCCATTGCAGGAATTCGTCTTCAAGCGATTTTTTCGTTTCGGTAATCCGGTATACGGCTATCTTCTCTTCCCGAAGCGCATCGATCAGCATCGGCATATCCGCGTCCGCGACTCGGCATGCCAGCTCGGATGTTTCTTCCTTGACCTCGGTCACCTGCACATGCTCCAACTTTTTTAAAACGCGCGCCGCTACAGAAGGACGATCGACGCGAAGCCGAAGCTCGGGCATCGATGTCGCATTCTTTCGATCCCCGATACGGTGCTCCGTTACCCATTTGCCGTTTTGAATGACGACGACGCGCGTGCACATCTGCTCGACCTCCGACAGCAGGTGGCTGGACACCAGGACGGCAATCCCCTCGGATTGCGAAATCCTCTTCAGATAATCGCGCATTTCGCGTATGCCGGCGGGGTCAAGCCCGTTTGTCGGTTCGTCCAGAATCAGCAGCTTGGGCCGATCAAGCAGTGCCTGAGCGATCCCGAGACGCTGCCGCATGCCGAGCGAATACGATTTGACCTTTTTATGAAGCGCTTCTTGCAAACCGAGCAGAGCGATTACTTCCATGATGCGGGCATCCGTCACCGTATCCGTCATGCGCGCCGCCTGCTTCAAATTATCGAACCCGCTCATATACGGATAAAATTCCGGATTTTCGATAATGCCTCCCACATGAACGATGGCTTGCTTGAACGCATTCCGGATACTGTGCCCCGCAATGCGGACATCGCCTTCATTGATCGTAATCAATCCCGTTATCATGCGAATCGCCGTCGTCTTGCCCGCACCGTTCGGCCCAAGCAGCCCCACGATTTCGCCGCGACGCACTTCAAACGACAATCCATCCACGATCGTCTTCTTCCCGATCCGTTTGGTCACTTGATCCAACGTAAGCACCGGTTCTTCAAGTCTTTCTTGCTGCGAGGAATCCGGATGATTCGGTTGCGCCAAATTCATAATCCCTACCTCCATGTACTAGTGTTATATTTATATAGTACACCGATACACAGAGACTGTAAACCATTTTTCGAAAAAATAAAAAAGCGTTCATATGCCTAAGGCAAATGAACGCTAAACTTATTCTTGTATCAAAATCCGATTCCCGCAGCGCCCCAGCGCCTCCTTACGAATCGGATTTCCTCCTTTTCACTGCTCATCCTTCGACAGCAGCGTCTTCAGTTCCTTCATGAACATGTTAATGTCCTTGAACTGCCGATAAACCGAAGCGAAGCGCACATAGGCCACTTCGTCCACCGGGTATAACTCTTGCATGACCTGCTCGCCGATCTGACCGCTTTCGATCTCGGCGACTGCCGTATTGCGCAAGGAACGTTCAACGCGCGAGACCACCGTCTCCAACTGCTCCACCGACACCGGACGCTTTTCGCAAGCCCGGATCAGGCCGCGCAAAATTTTATCCCTGCTGAACTCTTCGCGGCTTCCGTCCTTTTTGATCACAATCAGCGGCGTTTCCTCGACCATCTCGAATGTGGTAAACCTTCGGGCACAGCTTTCGCATTCGCGCCTTCTTCGGATCGATTTGTTTTCGTTGGCCGGTCTTGAATCCAACACGCGGGTACCGCTGTAATCGCAATAAGGGCATTTCAAAGCTTTCACTTCCTTTCTACCTGGTACCTTGTCAACTCTTAATCACAGGATTACGTCCGGTGGGCGTGACCTTACCTTTAGTGTTGACAAGGCACGGGTTCTCCGTCCGCTTCAGAACGTCTCGTAAACCTTCGTATACTGATTATAATAGTAAACGACCCGCTGTACATAGTGCCGGGTTTCTCCGATCGGAATATCCCGCACGCTTTCCAGCTTCCCGTCCCAAGTCCCTTCCTCCAGCCACTTCTTCACATTGCCCGGTCCCGCGTTGTACGCAGCCACTACCGCCAACGTATTATCGCCGAATTGGTCGGACAGATTGCGCAGGTACCAAGTTCCGATTCGAATATTCGTATCCGGCTCGTGCTTGATCCGTTCGGTCGTCGCTTCCGGCAGCTTGCCCTGTTCAATCGCCCAGGTTGCCGTATCCGGCATCAGCTGCATAATGCCGAGCGCACCGACCCGCGATTCCTTGCTGGGCCGGAAATTTGTCTCGACCCGAATGATCGACGCGATCAGAAACGGATCGATTTCATAAGAGTCGGACTGCTCACGGATTTCTTCCTTATAGCCGATCGGATACACCCAGGACATCCATCCGCTATTGAAAAAGAGCGCTCCCAGCACCAAGACGAACAGCGGCAGCACGAATCTCTTCTTCAGCATCCTCATCGCGCCACCCATTGCTCCAACAGCACCCCGACCTGACGCTGCGTCTCTTCAAGCGTACCGCTGTTGTCGATCACGAAGTCTGCCCTGCGCTTTTTTTCCTCGATATCAAGCTGGGCGTTCAGGCGTCCTTCCGCTTGTTCAGGCGCCAGCCCGTCGCGCATCGTCAAGCGCTCCAGCTGCACGGCACGCGGGACGTAGACAACGACGATCTTCTCGTACAACCCTTCCAGACCGGACTCGTATAAAAGCGGAATATCCGCAGCCACGATTCCTGTCGGGTCAGCCGCTTCCGCGGCGTCGACCTGTCTGCGAATCTCTGCACGGATGGCCGGATGGACGATCGCATTGAGCGCTTCGCGTTCTTCGGGCCGGTTGAAAATATGCTCCGCCATCCTCCGCCGATCCAAGCCGCCTTCCGGCAGCAGGAACTCCGGACCGAATCGATCGGCTACGGCAGCCAAAAGCGGTTGCCCCGGGTTCATCACCTCGCGCGCAATGATGTCGGCATCGACGATATGAACGCCTTGTGCCGCCAACATGTTAGAGACGGTGCTTTTCCCCGTCGCAATGCCGCCGGTCAATCCGATTCTCATGCTTGATGTCCTCCTTCATGCGGCTTCTGGCAAGTCGGACAGTAGTGGGTACCTCGCCCGCCTACCACAATACGCTCGATCGGAGTGCCGCAGGTATGACAAGGCTGTCCTTTGCGACCATAGATTCGGTGCTGATCCTGAAACGAACCGGATTCGCCTTGACCGTTCACGTAGGACTTCACCGAAGAGCCGCCGGCAGCGACCGCTTCATTTAAAATATCCACGATGCAGCGATGCAAACGTTCCAGTTCCGGACGACTCAGGCTGCCTGCCGCTCTTTCCGGATGCAGACCTGCACGGAACAACGTCTCGTCCACATAGATGTTCCCGATACCCGCCACAATCTCTTGATTGAGCAGCACCGTCTTCAGACGAGTCTTCTTCCCTTCCAGCTTCGCACCCAGGGCATCTGCCGTAAACTCCGGCACCAAAGGCTCGAGACCGAGCTTGAGTAGCGGCGCGCCTGCAAATTCCTCGCCGGCAGGCAGCAGGTCCATCGTCCCGAACTGCCGAACATCGCGATAGCGAAGCTCCGTACCGTCCGTAAAGTGGAAAATGACATGGGTATGCTTTTCGACCGGATCACTCGACGCGTACAGCCCGTAGCGGCCTTCCATGCGTAAATGGGACACGATGACCCAACCGTCCAGATTGAAACGCAAAAACTTTCCGCTGCGCTCGATATTGCGTACTTTTTGTCCTTCGAGCAGCGCGGCGAACAGCAGCGGGTCTTCCGGGCGACGAATGATGCGCGGCAAAGACACGGTAACGCGCTCGATCGTTTTGCCCGTAATGAGCGTATTCAAAGTTCGTCTGACTGTTTCGACTTCTGGTAATTCCGGCATGCTTTTATCACCTTTCCGTATGGCAACCGGGTTATCCGGCAATGCGATTATTTCGCTTCGTACCAGTTGTCGCCGAAGCTGACGTCCGCCTTCAACGGCACGGACAGCTTGAGCGCGCCTTCCATCGTTTCCGGTAGAAGTTTCTTCATCAGTTCCAATTCGTCGGCCGGCACTTCGAATACCAATTCGTCATGCACTTGAAGCAGCATGCGGCTTTTCAATCCGCGCTCGGCAAGCACCGCGTCGACCTGAACCATCGCAAGCTTGATAATATCCGCGGCAGTGCCTTGAATCGGGGTGTTCATCGCGGTACGCTCGGCGAACGAACGCTGCGCGAAATTCCGATTATGGATATCCGGCAGATAACGACGGCGTTCAAGCATCGTTTTGACGTAGCCGTCTTTTTTCGCTTCTTCGACGATATCGTGCATATATTGTTGAACGCCTTTGAAAGCGGCGAAATACTGCTCGATAAACTCGGCGGCTTGTTTCCGCGTGATGCCGAGATTCTGCGACAGTCCGTAATCGCTGATTCCGTAAACGATGCCGAAGTTAACGGCTTTCGCCGAACGGCGCATGTTGGAATCGACTTCTTCTTTTTTCACGCCGAATACGTCCATCGCCGTTTTCGTATGAATATCCATATCGTGCAGGAACGCTTCCTTCAATCCTTCGTCGTCCGAAATATGCGCCAATACGCGAAGTTCGATCTGCGAATAGTCGGCGGCAAGAATCGTCCAGCCCGGCTCCGACGGAACGAAGGCTTTACGGATTTTGCGACCTTCCTCCAGACGAATCGGGATGTTCTGAAGGTTCGGATATTGGCTGCTCAGACGTCCTGTGGCGGTCAAAGCCTGACGGTAATACGTATGCACCTTGCCGGTCTCCGGACGAATTTCTTTCAGCAGGCCGTCGATATACGTCGATTGCAGCTTTGCCAATTGGCGATACTGCAAAATGGTCCGCACGATCGCATGGTAAGGCGCCAATTCCTCCAATACTTTCGCATCGGTCGAATAGCCGGTTTTGGTCTTCTTTTTCACGGGCAGACCCAATTTATCAAACAGGATTTCACCCAGTTGGCGCGTCGAGTTGATGTTGAATTCAGTTCCGGCATGCTCGTAAATCTCGCCTTGCAGACGTTTGATTTCAACTTCGAATTCGCTGCCCAATGCTTCCAGGTCGTCCGGATTGACGGCGATTCCCTGCTTTTCCATATCGGCCAGAATGCGCGAGAGCGGCATCTCCAGCTTGTAGAACAGATCGTTCATTTCGAAGCTTTCCAGCAGCTCGCGCTGCTTCGGAATGATCGCTTCGAGCGCTTCGACTTTGCGTGCCGAATGAGCTGCGAGCGTCTCGACGTCCGGCCACGCGAACTTGGTCAGACGGCCGTAGACCGCTTCGTCCTCGGCCAACGTCGGCAGTTCGTATTTGACCGCAAGGCCGCTTACCGTCGTCGCCGTTTCCGTCGGATCGATCAGATAAGCCGCAAGCTGCGAATCGAATGCCGCGCCCGCGAAATGAACGCCGTTCCAATGCAGCGCCAGATCGGTGCGGTGCAGGTCGTAGCCGCTTTTCGGCGCGTCGGCGTTTTCCAGCCAATCCAGCACCGGCGAAGCTTTCGGCGAACGCAGCAGCTCGAACGGCACGTAATAATACCGATCTTGCCCGTGAAGCGTCAGTCCGGCGACCTCGGCGTGATGCGGGTTATCGCCGTGCGTTTCCGCATGCAGGACGCTAACGTCCGGCAGGAATTCGATCAGTTCGCCCAGCGTGTCTTCGTCCACGATCCGTACGTCGAGCGGCGCACGGTCTTCCGCTTTCGGAGCCGGTTCCGCGAACGGATCTTCGTCTTCTTCGCCCGCGTAAGGGATTTTTTCGATCAATGAATTAAACTGAAGCTTGCGCAGGACGGGTTCCGCCGTTTCGCGGTTCGCCCCGGCGTAAGCAAGCTCGTTCCATTCCAGCGGCAGCGGGACTTCGCGGAAAATGGTCGCCAGCTTTTTGCTGAGCAGCGCGCTGTCTTTGTTTTCTTCGACTTTTTCTTTTTGTTTGCCTTTCAGCTTGTCGGTATTGTCCAACAGATTCTCGACCGAACCGAATTCGTGCAGCAGCTTCAACGCCGTCTTCTCGCCGACTCCCGGCACGCCGGGAATATTATCGGACGAATCGCCCATCAAGCCTTTGAGATCCACGATCTGTGCCGGCGTCAAGCCGAAACGCTCCATGATTTGCTCGGGCCCGTGCGGCAGCACGTCGCCTACTCCCTTGCCCTTGAGCAAGTTGATGCGCACATGTTCCGATGCCAGCTGAAGTACGTCCTGGTCGCCGCTGACGATGACCGTTTCGCATTTCTCCGCATCGGCCCGATCCGCGAGCGTTCCCATGATATCGTCGGCTTCATAGTTTTCCAATTCGTATTGCTTGATGCCCAGCGCCTCGATCAGTTCCTTCAGCAAAGGAAACTGCGCGGAAAGCTCGGGCGGCGTCTTTTGACGTCCTGCTTTGTATTCGCTGTAGGTATCGTGCCTGAATGTCTTCTTGCCCGCGTCGAACGTAACCAGGATGTGTGTCGGCTTCTCGTCTTGCAGCAGCCGAAGCAGCATCAGCATAAAACCGTACACCGCGTTGGTCGGCCGTCCGTCGGCCGTCTGCAGCGGGGCGGTAATGCCGTAGAATGCCCGGTAGATCAGATTGTTGCCGTCGATCATCATTAATTTGTTCATGCCCAACCTCCGCTTTGGCGTAATCTTCGTTCCTCTATGATACCATCAAACGTCTAAAAAGCCGAATCCCGCTTATGCGAAATCCGGCAAAAAATAAGGGGGATTTTTTTCGAATGCTGCATCTTTTGCATGATGCCGGGCTGCGTTCAACGTTCATTATTTTTATCTTTTTTCTTGCGAGTACGCGCACGGCCGGCACCCATGTTCATATCGAGAATGTCCGCGGTAAGCCCTCGCTGCTTCAACCACCAATAAGTCGCTCCGGTCGAAGCCAAAATAATGCTTAACGCAAAAACATAACCGAGCGGCCAGGACAACTCCGGCATATGTTCGAAATTCATGCCCCAGATCGCTCCGAGCGCCGTCGTCGGCGTAAGGAGCACCGTATATAACGTCAAAGCTTTCATGATATCGTTGGAGCGATAATTCGTAATGTTCTCGTCTACCCGAAGCAGCGAATCGATCTCTTCGTCGTATTCGCGCTGGAGCATGCTGATTCGCTTAAGGCGCATGTCGATGATATGTTTGCAGTCGGAATCTTGCATATCTCTGCGAAACGTCTCGTCGGACGCGTAGCGCATTTCCTTGATCGGAATGATTTGCGCGTTCCAATACGTCAGATCGTTGCGCAAATCGATGGTGCGTTTGAGGATGCGTCGGTCATTTCGCCCCCGCATCTCTTCTTCCAGCGCATGCAGGCTTTGTTCGAAACGATCGGATTGCACGAAAAAAAATTCCAGAATTTCGCTTAACAGCACCAGAAGCGCATCGATCGGCGAAACGCAGGCCAGCATTGCTTTTTGTAATCCGTCCTCATCGGTGCGCGTCAGCGTCAAGTTCGTACCGCCGATTAAAATCAACACGTCTTTTTTTACGAAATAGTGCAGGAGCAGATTATTATCGCGTTTGTCAGGCGCCATGTCGAGCGACAACGTTCCGTTAAGCACGCTGTCATCCCCGGCATGCCGCGCGATCGCCAGCGTGCGGTTGCGCGTTCTCGACGTGCTTTCCTCCAGCCAATCGACGATATCTTGGTCGGCTGCATATCCGAGCCGTTCCTTGGCATCCGCGTGGTCGACGAAACGGTACCACCGCCAGTCCCGGTCTAAGCTATCTTCGTCTTCCGATCGTTTATTATGTATGCGAAGCCGATCATCCTTATCCATATCCATTCTTCCTTCCCTGCATACTCATGTCCGCCTTATCCATTACCCTGCCGGATTCACTCTGCAAACCAAATTAAAAAGCCCGCACTCTCCGGCAGGGAATACCGGAGAACGCGGGCAGCGGGGAACGATTAAGAATTCAAATCAGGGCGGCGTCCGGTTACGAGGAATACGACGTTTTCGCCGATATTCGTCGCATGGTCGGCTATACGCTCGATGTAACGGCCCACCATCTGAAGCAGCATCATTTGCGGCGCCGCTTCCGGCTTGTCGATCAGCAGCGCGTACAATTCGCGCAGCATGGAGCCGTACAGCTCGTCGACTTCGTCGTCGTCTTTCGCCATTTTGTACGCGAGATCGGTATTTTCGTCCATATAGGAACGAATCGACTCCGAAATCATGGTCGAAGCGATGCCGGCCATGTGCGGAATATCCACCAATGGTTTAACAACGGCTTCGCCATCCAGGCGTACGGTCACTTTCGCGATATCGCGGGCCAGATCGCCCATTCGTTCCAGATCGCTCGAAATTTTGAAAGCGACGATAATGCGGCGCAAGTCTTTGGCAACCGGCTGCTGCGTAATGATCAACTGCGAGCCGAGTTCCAAAATTTCTTCTTCCAGCACGTTAAGCTCGCCGTCGCGGCGGATCACCTCTTCGGCTTTTGCCAAGTCGGCTGTTTTCAGCGATTCCACGGCTTCCTGCAACGCTTCGTCCATTCGGGTGCCCATCTTGATGAGCAGTTCGCGAAGCTGGTTCAATCCCGAGTCAAAGTCTGTTCTGCGGACCATATCGAAACGACCTCCTTATTCCTTATACTTTATAATGTGATTAACCAAACCGGCCGGAAATGTAATCTTCCGTGCGCGAATCTTCCGGCGTGGAGAATAAGGTCTTGGTTTCCGCCGCTTCAACGACTACGCCGTTCAGGAAAAAGACAGTTTTATCCGAAACCCGTGCTGCTTGATGCATGTTGTGCGTCACCATGACGATGGTATATTTATGCTTGATCTCGCGAATCAGTTCTTCGATCTTCGCCGTCGAAATCGGGTCGAGGGCCGAAGTGGATTCGTCCATCAGCAATACGTCGGGTTTTACCGCAAGCGCGCGCGCGATGCACAGACGCTGCTGCTGGCCGCCGGACAATCCGAACGCCGAACGCTTCAAGAAATCTTTAACCTCGTCCCAGAGGGCCGATTGCTTCAAGCTCTCTTCGACGATCTCGTCCAATTCGGCTTTCTTGCTGATGCCTTTCAGGCGCGGGCCGTAGGCTACGTTCTCATAGATCGATTTCGGGAAAGGATTCGGCTGCTGGAAGACCATTCCGACCCGCTTGCGCAAATCTTCGACTTCCATGTTTTTATCATAAATATCAGCGCCGCCAAGCGACACGAGTCCTTCGATTCGCGTCCCGGCGATTTGGTCGTTCATTCGGTTAAGCGTTCGGAGCAGCGTCGACTTGCCGCAGCCCGAAGGACCGATAAAAGCGGTCGCCGCTTTTTCGGGAATATCAAGATTGACGCTCTTCAGCGCATGAAACTGGTCGTAATACAGATCCAGGTTTTCGGTACGAATAATCGGTTCCATTCTTCTGAGTCTCCTTCGCGATTCTCCTCAAGCCAGTGTATCGTCGGTTTGTTAAGGACGTTAAGAAGAATTGTAAACGCAGGGTAAAATCTGGTCTTATCGCTCGTTTAACGATTGTTCCAATGCGGAGCGAACCGCCTCGACTTCGCGAAGCGCCCCTTCCGTCAATCCGAAGGTGACACGCCCGCCTTTTTCAGAGCCGCGAGCCGACGCGGACACTTCTTGAAACTCTCCGTCCGCGGCGCCCATTCGGTCCGATGCGCTGCGGATTCGAGTCTCGGCTGCTTCCATGCCGGCTGCTGCGCCTTGACTCAATGTGTTCATCCGTTCCAACAGGCTGCCGATTTCATCGGAAAGCAAACGCGTGGATTCGGCCAAAGCCCTCACTTCGCCTGCAACAACCGCAAAGCCCCGTCCCGCTTCGCCCGCCCGCGCAGCCTCGATCGAAGCGTTCAGGGCGAGCAGCGAGCTTGTGCCCGCAATCCCGCGAATCGAGCCGGTTGCTTGGGCGATTTCCTTGGCGCAGCTCAGCATGTCGCCGATCGACTCGCGTTGATCCGCGATAGCCGAAGCCGCATCGGAAAAAGCCGAACCTGCATCGGCAAGCGCCTTACGACCGTCTTCCGTCCGGCGGTTCATCCGCTCTGCCTCGCGCATCACATTGCCGGCAGCATCATGAATCTCTGTTAACGAACCCGATACCTGTCCCAGCATGCGCCGGCTTCCCGCGATCTGATTCTGACGTTCCTTCGCGGAACGCTCTTGCAGGTCGCGCGACAAACGAATAAGGTCCCGAACGGTCAATACGCCTTCATAACGCCCTTCGCGCGTGAGGATGACGCAATCCGCGAACGATTCGTCGCCTCTTGCCAGTGCCGTATCGATCAGGTCCGCCGGACAGGTATCCGCTTCCGAGGTCAACGGAGGCAAGCCGGCCGCTTCCGCTACCGGGCGATCATAGAATAACTCCGGCGCAAAACGCCCGGTCAACTTGCGGTAAAAAGCGTCCCTCATCAACAGCATCATCGGTTGGCCGCTTGACGAGCAGACCACCACGCAAGGTGCTTCGGCCTCGCTTTTAAACACCTGCAAAGCTTCAAAACAAGTAAGTTCCGGCCCAATGACCGGAGCTATGCGCGCATAATCGGATAACGATAGCGGTTCTTCATTCGCTCCCGGCTCATCCCCTAAAGCAAGCTCATTTTTAAACGATATATCCTCTTCTGCAGATACCGTTGGCTTGCTTAAAGCCTCTTTTGTGAATTCCTTCACGGAAGCCTCCGACTCAAGCTCCCGTTCGGCATGCCTTGCAAGTCTTGCACGATGCTCCATCGGCCCTTTGCCGCGGAGAAGCGAAGCGAGAGCGGGAGTTTGTGCCGTTTCCGCTCGAAGTTCATCCGTTGCGGCAGACGCCCCTGTCCGCTCGCGTTGTTCGGCTTGCCCATTGGGCAGAAGTTTTTCTAACCCAGACTTTTGAACCACTTCTTCTCTTTCAAGCGTTCCCGCTCCAGGCATAAATGCTTCGCCCCCGTTGTGTTTTTTTCAATTATAGCGCGGACTCGTTACTTTGGTGTCAACGCTCGGTTAACACTAGGTAAAAAGACGCAAAAAAAAGACTCCGACCTTCCCTTAAAGGGAGGGTCTGGAGTCCGCTTTGGCTTGAGCCACCACCAACTTATAACCTACGCCTCGAATCGAGTCGATATGCACGGAACCCGGATCAAGCTCCAGCTTTTTACGCAAGGAGCTGACGTGAACGTCCACGGTGCGTTGGCCGCCGATGTAATCGAAGCCCCAAACCGCGTTCATCAAATCATCGCGTGTCATGACGACGCCAGGCTTACGCGCCAGATACAACAAGACTTCGAATTCTTTCGGTCTCAAATTAATCGCCTGCTGACCGAGCATGACTTCGTATTTATCCGGGTAAATCGTCAGTGCACCCAAGCTGATTTTGGATTCGGAACTTGCCGGAGCCGTATATTCCGATTCCTCGCCCGACGTACGCCGGATCACCGCACCCACGCGCGCCAGCATTTCCGATACGCCAAACGGCTTGGTAATATAATCGTCCGCGCCCAGCTTCAATCCGAGCACGATGTCTTCTTCAGCGTTTTTGGCGGTTAGAATAACAATCGGCGTCTTGACGCCGGAAACGCGCAGCTTCTCCAAAATTTCAATGCCGTTCATGCCCGGCAGCATCAGGTCCAGCAGGATCAAATCGAAAGATTCCCTGCGAGCCCGCTCATATCCGCCTGTCCCATGCTCCTCGAGTACAACCTCGTAGCCGTCCTGAGACAGATTGTAAGAAATCAACCGGGACAGCGTCGGCTCGTCTTCGATCACGAGCAGTTTCCTAGCCATTGGCTCGATCCCCCATTTCGTTTGCCTTCAACATTCAAGCAAGAAGCCGCAAGTCACGTTTACCCTTATCTGTTTAACGCTCTTCGGGCGAAAAATGACAGGCTTTTGCCTATGTCTATTTTTGACCTTCATCAGCATATCACGGCATTGTTAACTCTGTGTAAAAAATTACGGATTTTCCTGAAGCACGGGAAGTTCGACAATAAACGTGCTTCCGATCCCGAATTCGCTTTCGACCGAAATGGTTCCGCGGTGCAGTTCCACCAAGTGTTTCACGATCGATAGACCCAGACCGGTTCCGCCCGAAATACGCGAGCGAGCTTTATCCACCCGATAGAAGCGCTCGAAGATTCGCGGCAGGTCTTTTTTCGGAATCCCGATGCCGTTATCCGAAATGCTAAAGCGCACACGGTCTTCTTCATACTCTTCATGCAGGAACTCCTCGACTTTAATCGTAACGCGGCCGCCTTCCGGCGTATAGCTGATTCCGTTTCCGACAAGGTTAATGAAGATTTGCCGCATCCGATCCTCGTCCGCCTCGACAAACAACTCCTCGGGAACTTGGAGACGAATCTCGATCCGTTTGTGCTCCGCCGATCCTTCCAATACCTTGCTTACCGATTGGAACAACGTCAACACGTGCACGGGCGCGTAATCAAGCTGTATGCGTCTCGACTCGATCTTCGACAGGTCCAAAATATCGCCGATCAGCCGATTCAACCGATCTCCTTCGTCATAAATGATTTTAAGGAACGAACGCGCGGTATCTTCGTCTTTTACCCCGCCGGAAAGCAGCGTCTCCGCGAACCCCTGCACGGCCGCCACGGGCGTCTTAAGTTCGTGCGACACATTGGCGACGAATTCGCTGCGCATCCGCTCCAGACGGCGAATATCCGACACGTCCTGGAAAAGGAACAGCATGCCGTGATACGAATCGTCGTGCAGCACCGTCATCGGTACCCCGTCGAGCGAAATCAACCGTTCCTCAGGCACGAACAGCGTCAGCTCGTCGTGCATGCGGTTTTTGTGGTGCAGCCCGTCTTCAATAAAGCGCGTCAGCTCGTAGAACCTTTTTAACTCCGTATACGGCCTCCCTACTACGCGATCCGCCCGAATGCCGAGCATCCGCTCGGCCTGACGGTTGACCAGACCGATTCGCTTCTCTTCGTCGATCATCAGAATCCCGCCGGTCATATTGTCCAGCACGTTCTGAAGCAGACTCTCGTTATCGCGAATGGTGTGCATCTGCGCTTGAAGGCTGTCAGCCATGTTGTCGATCGAAGCGCCGAGCTGTCCGATCTCGTCGCGGCGCATCGGACCGACCCTCGCATCGTAGTCCAGCTTGGAAATCCGGTTCGCCGTATCCATGATATGTTCGATCGGCTTGGTCAGCCCTCCGGCCAAACGATAACTGAGCGCCGCCGAGAGCAGGAACAACGCGGCCAAGGCACTGCCCATGATGAGCCAACCCCGCTGCAATCCTTCTTCGACGATCTTCAAACTCATGGACAACCGGATATACCCGTCGAAGCCTCCCGACGAGACGATCGGCGCGGCGACGTAAAGCATATCCCGCCCAAGCGTATCGCTATACCGCACGGCATGTCCGGGCGCGTCGGCGCGCGAGGTTCGAATCTCTTCGCGATCCAGGTGATTGTCCATCGAAGCCGGATCGCTTTGCGAGTCGCCGATTACGCGGCCGTCTTTGGCGATGAACGTCACCCGGGAATCGGTCAAGGAAGCAAGACGACGCGCGTTCTCGGCGAAGGTCTGCGGGATCGACTCGCCCTCGTTGGGGGAAGACGGGAGAACCAATAAATCTTCGAGCAAAGCAATCTCGCGCCCCATATACTCTTCCAGCGAACGAATATGCGAGTCCCGGAATACTTTGGCCATCGTAAGTCCCGCAGCCAGCACGGAGATGCCGACGAGAAGCAGTAAAATCAAGGTAAGACGGGAACGAAAGGGTTTCATGAACGGAGGCTCTCCTTCAACGGATACGGTTTGAATTTACGTAAAACGAATTGGTGCAATGTGGCGAGCGGCTGTTGAACCAAAATGGCGAGCACAACCGGAACGGCTGCCTGCGGCGAAAAATAACCCAGCGCGAGCACCAGACCGAGCGAATTGTTGCGCATCCCTGTCGCGAACGAGACGGTCACGAGCAACTCCGGCGTCCGCTGCTTGAAGAGCAGCGGCGTATAGTAGCCCAACATGTACCCGATGCCTACCAGCAGAAGCACCGCAGGAATGACCGAAACCAAATCGCCGCGCAGCTCGTACGCATACGGCGCGATGCCTGCCGCATTCAGCAAGATCACCAGCATGAAGAATACTTTTGAAATCGGAAGCAGGATCGGTCCTGCCTGCTGCTTGAACTTGCCGCCCGAGCGCTCATAGATGACGACGCCCAAAGCGGTCGGCGCAACAACCATCAGCAGAAGGTCTCGCATCAGATGCAGCGTATCGAACGTCAGATCCGCTCCGAAGAATAATTGGATCAAGCCCGGTACGACGATCGGACTGAGCGCCGAATCGAGCAACACCATCGCCAAGCCCAGAGCCAAGCTTCCCCCGGACAGTTCGATCCACAGCACCGAGGATACGCCGAGCGGAATGACCGTGAACAGAACCAATCCGATCGTATAAGGCGAGGAAGACCCGAACAGGGCGCTTCCCAGAGCAAAAGCGGCAAGCGGCGCCACCAAATGGCTGATCACAAGCGTCAACACGATCGGCATCGGCCGGGAGAAGACTTGTTTCAGATGCTCGCGCCCGCAGCCGACGCCCATCACGAATGTGATATAGGCGAACAAGTACGGTATGGCGGGTACAAGCGGAAGAAACGGCTTGGAAAAGACCAGGCCCAATACCAGCAGCGACGGAGTGATCCAAAACATTCCCCGATCGACCCAACTGCTGAACGCCAGGGCTTTTTCCTTCATCGGCCCTTGTCCTTCCGCTTCATTCCTGCAATTTTCACTTGCGTCCCTTCCTTTCGATCCTGCTATAATGGGTAACGTACTTGTCTGACATTCCTTATTCATCTTACCACAAAGTCCGGCGACCGAAAGTCGCGAACGCAGCAAAGAAAGGGTGCCTTCTTTTGACTACTTATCCGTTTTCCGCTTATTTATACCGTCTTAAGCATATTAAGCGCTGGAGTCTGATGCGCAGTACCATGACTGAAAATGTTGCCGAGCACTCTTACCATGTGGCGCTGCTCTCGCATCTATTATGTACGATCGGCAACGAAATGCACGGCAAATCGCTCAACGCGGATCGTGCCGCCACGCTTGCGCTGTTCCACGATGCCCCCGAAGTCTTCACCGGCGATATCCCGACTCCGGTCAAGCATCACAACGAAGCGCTGCTGTCCAATTTCCGCCTGATCGAGCAAATGGGCGCGCAGCGGCTGACCGACATGGCTCCCGAAGCGCTCCAACCCATCTATGCGCCGCTGATCGGCACAAGCGAGCCGAGCGCCGAAGACCGGGAGCTGCATGCCTACGTCAAAGCCGCGGACCGCATAGACGCCTATCTCAAATGTGCATGGGAAGTCGCGGCGGGCAACCGGGAATTTGCGGTAGCCAAACAGCAAACGGAAGAGAAGTTAGCGGAATCCGCTATGCCGGAGGTCGAATATTTCCTGAAGCATATGGCTCCCGCCTTCGAGATGACGCTGGATGAATTGTCGGCGCAGATCGGCGAAGAAGCGCAGCGTCCGGAAGTTCGATAAGTCCGATATCCAAACCATTGAACGTTTTAAAAAAGAAAAAGCCGTTCCTTCGGCGCGCTGATGCGCTCGGGAAACGGCTTTTTGGCTTGATCTGCCTGATAGCTCGACCAATCTTAGATTTAGCTGCTAACACCTTGACCGATCCCTCTTGCGAACGGCTGTCCAGCTTATCGGGTATTTCTTTTTATCCGTTAATAATCTCTCCGCCATTGATATGAATGATCTGTCCGCTGACGTAAGACGCGTCAGGCGAAGCCAGATAGACGTAAGCGGGTCCGAGTTCGGAAGGCTGTCCCATCCGGCCCATCGGTTGGCTTTCGCCGAACGATTCGACTTTTTCCTCGGGGAACGTGGCAGGAATAAGCGGCGTCCAGATCGGTCCCGGCGCCACGCCGTTCACCCGGATCTTTTTCTCCGCCAGGCTCATCGACAGCGAACGTGTGAAGCTTGTGATCGCGCCTTTGGTCGACGAATAGTCCAACAGCTCGGGACTGCCGCGATACGCCGTGATCGAAGTGGTGTTGATGATCGATGCACCTTCCTTGAGATGCGGCAGCGCCGCTTTGCTCATGAAGAACATGCCGAAAATATTAGTGCGGAACGTGCGCTCCAACTGCTCCGCCGTAATATCCGTCAGCGATTCCTGCGGATGCTGCTCGGCGGCGTTGTTCACGAGAATATCGAGTTTGCCGAACTTTTCGAGTACGCGTTTGACGGATTCCTGCGCGAACGCTTCATCGCCCACGTCGCCGACCAGCAGCAGACACTGCTTGCCTTCGGCTTCGACCAGACGCTTCGTTTCCTCGGCATCTCCGTGTTCGCTGAAGTAAAGAATCGCCACGTCCGCACCTTCCTTGGCGTAATGCACGGCAACGGCGCGGCCGATTCCGCTGTCTCCTCCGGTAATCAATGCAGTCATGCCTTCAAGCTTGCCCGCGGCTTTATAACTCGGCGAAATATATTCGGGTCTCGGCGTCATATCCGATTCCGAACCGTGTCCTTCAAGCTGTTGAGCGGGCGGGCTTTTGGGTCTCAATTCGTTGGCTTGCTGTTCGTTGGCTGGCATACTGAAAACTCCCTTCGCGTTTATCCGTAGTTGTCTTCGAGCTTCCGTCTCTTACTTACCACGCCTAGCCCCAACGAAAACATCCCTTTTACAAAAAGAGAAAGTTCTTCCGAACTCCATGCTCTTTTCATAAAAGGGATTGAATGCAATAATTTGAATTTAAGCGAACAAGCGGTGGAACATCATAACGAATAAAATAGCCGCGAACGACGCGCACACCATTGTGCCGAAGACGCGCAGCTTGCGAAGCTCCGCGGCGATGTCGCGCTTCTCTGTAAGTCCGTCGAGCGCGCGTCGCAGCGGGCCGCCCATCATGCCGCCGAATGCGCCGATCAGAACAAATAATAAGGACGTCAGCACGATCCAGAGTACCGAGTAGTCATCTTGGGCGAACAGGTAGATTCCCGTTAACAACTCCAATACCAAACCGTATTGCGCGTATGTATTGAGTGAACGCATGACAGACAGCATACCTTTTTTCGCTTCGCCCTCCAGCTTGTTCAATTGCGAGACGATAAGCGGTGCCAGTAGATAGAATCCCATGGCTACAGCACCTAATACGTGCAGAAACAAAATGAACCTTTCCATTCTTCTCCCCCTTTTCGATTCAATGTCGCCGCCTTTTACCCGTTCAAGCGTTTGTTTGCCGGTAAACAGGCTTCAGCATTTTATTTTACCCCATGAGAAGAAGAATGTCAGTGATTGCAGCCTGATAAAAAGCGTCCGACTACCGATGTTTGGGACCGGAGCGGACGCTTGAGTTAAAGATTTGATATTTTCAAAAAATTCAGGCAGGCAGGCCCGCAGCCACAATCGAAATCACGCTGCGGACGGAATCGGCCGACACGTCGAGCGCCGACTTTTCTTCATCCGTCAAGTCCAATTCAAAGATCCGCTCAATACCGCTTCCGCCCAATACTGCCGGTACGCCAAGGAACAGGTCTTGATATCCATACTCTCCGTCCAGCAGCGCAATGACAGGCAGTACCCGCTTTTTGTCTTTTAAAATCGCTTCCGCCATCTGTGCCAGCGAAGCTGCCGGAGCGTAATAAGCGCTGCCGTTTCCGAGCAGGTTGACGATTTCCCCGCCGCCTGTACGGGTACGTTGGACGATCTCCGCGATGCGTTCCTTCACAATCAAAGTCTCGATCGGAATTCCTCCGACGCTGGAATACCGTACGAGCGGGACCATATCGTCGCCGTGTCCGCCCAATACGAAGCCGCGTACATCTTCCACCGATACGTTCAGCTCTTCGGCAATAAATGCGCAATAGCGGGCCGTATCCAGCACCCCCGACTGCCCGATGACCCGATTTTTCGGAAAACCCAGCGTCCGATAAGCGGCATACGTCATCGCGTCGACCGGATTGCTGAGCACCAGCACGGTCGATTCCGGCGCTACCTGCTTGATCTGCTCGCAGACCGAACGAACGATGCCGGCATTGGTATTGACGAGGTCGTCGCGGCTCATTCCCGGTTTGCGCGCAATGCCTGCCGTCAGGATCACCAAGTCGGAGTCCCGGGCATCTTCATAGTTCGACGTGCCTTTGATTCTGGCGTCGAAACCAAGAACAGGCAGTGCTTCCTGCATATCCAACGCTTTGCCGCGGGTAGGATTCTCGAGCTGCGGAATATCCAATAAAACGACGTCGCCCAGTTCTTGTTGGACGATCATCAATGCCGCCGTGGCTCCGGTAAAGCCTGCGCCGATAATCGTGATTTTTTTGCGCGTAATCGTCATAATCCTGCTGCCTCCCCTGGTGAATGAATAATCGGATTTCATAAAAAAAGAACGGACGAAAAACGAGCTGTTACCGCCCTTTCTTCATCCGTTCTCGGTCTTGGTCTTTCTTATTTCATGTTGCTGATGACTTCGTCGGCGAACTCCGAGCACTTCACTTCTTTCGCGCCTTCCATCAGGCGAGCAAAGTCGTAAGTGACCGTTTTGTTGTTGATCGACGTTTCCAGACCTTTGTAGATCAGGTCAGCCGCTTCTTGCCAGCCCAGATGCTCCAGCATCATAACGCCGGACAGAATGACGGAACCCGGGTTCACGACGTCTTTGTCCGCGTATTTCGGTGCCGTGCCGTGCGTCGCTTCGAAAATCGCGTGGCCCGTCACGTAGTTGATATTGGCGCCCGGTGCGATACCGATACCGCCGACTTGCGCAGCCAGAGCGTCGGACAGATAGTCGCCGTTCAGGTTCAGCGTCGCGATGACGTCGAAGTCTGTCGGACGCGTCAGAACTTGCTGCAGCGCGATGTCCGCAATAGCGTCTTTCACGACGATCTTGCCGGCGTCTTCTGCGGCTTTTTGCGCGGCATTCGCGGCATCCGTACCGTCTTTTTCTTTGATTTCGTCGTATTGTGCCCATGTGAACACTTTATCGCCGAATTCGGCTTCAGCCACTTCGTAGCCCCAGTTTTTGAAGGCGCCTTCGGTGAACTTCATGATGTTGCCTTTATGCACGAGCGTCACGCTCTTGCGTCCGTTGTCGATTGCGTATTGAACCGCTGCGCGAACCAGACGCTTGGAGCCTTCTTCCGAAACAGGCTTGATGCCGATACCCGATGTTTCCGGGAAGCGGATTTTGTTCACGCCCATTTCGTTTTTCAGGAACTCCAGCACTTTTTTCACTTCTTCGCTGCCTTCTTGGTACTCGATGCCCGCATAGATATCTTCCGTGTTCTCGCGGAAAATAACCATGTCGACCAATTCCGGACGCTTAACAGGAGAAGGGACGCCATCGAAGTAACGAACCGGACGCAGGCAGACGTACAGGTCAAGTTCTTGACGCAGCGCTACGTTCAGGGAACGAATGCCGCCGCCGATCGGCGTAGTCAGCGGTCCCTTGATCGCTACGATATATTCACGGATCGCCGTCAGCGTGTCTGCCGGCAGCCACTCTCCGTATGTATTGAATGCTTTCTCGCCTGCGAATACTTCGTACCAGGCGATTTTCTTTTCGCCGTTGTAAGCTTTCTCCACCGCCGCGTCAAGAACGCGTTTGGAAGCCTTCCAGATGTCGCGACCCGTGCCGTCGCCTTCGATAAACGGAATAACCGGATTGTTCGGAACAACGAGCGTACCGTTATCGATCTGGATTTGTTCTCCCTCAGTCGGTGCGGCGAATTTTTCAAATGTAGACATGAATGGAATTCCTCCTTCAAAGTGTTGGTAAAGCTTGGGGCAAGCCGCTAAAAAACAGCTCCGCGCCCGCAATCTCTTACATTGTAGCTTATAACGAGCCTATTTTGAACAAAACTTGAAGTTTTAGGCCGAAAAAAACCGTCCGTCGCTCTATTAGCCGTCGGACGGCCCTCTTTGGCTTAACGCTGTTGAATCGGCACGTAAGTCAGATCCAGCTCGCCTACATACTCGGCGCGCGGACGGATCAGACGATTATCTTCATACTGCTCAAGGATATGCGCGGTCCACCCCGAAACCCGGCTGATCGCGAAGATCGGCGTGAACAGCTTGCGCGGAATGCCGAGCATCGTATAGACGGAAGCGGAATAGAAATCGACATTAGGCTTCAAGCCTTTTTTCGAAGTGACCAGTTCTTCCACTTTGACCGACATTTCATACAGCGACGTATCGCCTTTTGTTTCGCCCAGGCGGCGCGACATCTCCATCAGATGCTTCGCGCGCGGATCGCCGTTCTTGTAGACCCGGTGGCCGAAGCCCATAATTTTGACTTTATTGGCGAGCTTGTCGTTGATGTAGCTCTCTACGTTGTCGACAGTGCCGATTTCTTCAAGCGTGCGCATAACGGCTTCGTTCGCGCCGCCGTGCAGCGGTCCTTTGAGCGCGCCGATCGCCGAGGTTACGCCGGAATAAATATCCGATAACGTTGCAACGGTTACGCGGGACGCGAATGTTGAAGCATTCAGCTCGTGGTCGGCATGCAGAACAAGGGCTTTGTCCAAAGCTTCGATAGCGGTCTGCTCAGGTACTTCCCCGCTCATCATGTACAGGAAGTTCTCGGTCAGACCCAGTCCCTCCTTCGGCGCGATCGGCTCCTGACCTTCGGAAATGCGAGCCAATGCCGCCACCAAAGTCGGCAGCTGCGCTTGCAGACGCTCTGCCTTCGTCAGATTCGCTTCGCGGCTCATGTCGTCGGCTTCCTTATCGTACAAAGCAAGTCCCGACACCGCGGTACGCAGTGCAGCCATCATGTTCATGTCCTTCGGATACAACTTCATCTGCTCGATCAATTCCGTCGGAACTGCCGCGTACTTTTCCAGGTTGCTTCTTAATGCAGCCAGTTGCTCTTCGTTCGGCAGCGCGCCGTGCCAGAGCAAGTACGCCACTTCGTCGAACGAGGCGTTAACGGCCAGATCGTCGATGTTATACCCCCGGTATGTAAGCACACCGTCCACGATCGAACTGATCGAAGAAGTTGCGGCTACAATGCCTTCCAGACCTTTAGTCGCTGTCATCGTACATCTCTCCTTTACGAATGGAACGGATACATGCAGGCGTTAATTTTCGGAGGCATGCAATGTGTTTGCAACCCGCAGAACTTCCACGGGTCTTCGGGTTTGAAACACACCCCAAATAGTTGTAACCGTTTTTACCGATCAACAAACGTTTGGACCTCCAGTATCAAAACCTTGCGAGGAAAACAACAAGGCGTGTAACCTTAGTTCTTCGTTATCATACCGGATTTTGTCAATTTTTTGAACGTTTCTGCGCGTTAACGAGGAATCAAATTGTTTTATTGGGGTGATAAACATAATTTGAAACCCCTTACAATGATCTATGTTACAGGAGAGAGCAAGCGTTTGCAAGTTTGCCAAACAGTCAAAAACCGTCCGCTGGATGCGGACGGCAGATTGGACAAGTCAGCGAATCAGCGACGGTAAAAAGTAATATTGCCGTTTTTCATCCGTTTCTCGATCCAACGCATGGCGGCGCGATGGTACAGCGGACGCGTCAACGGAAACACCATCGTGATGCCGATCAGGTCGGTAATAAAGCCGGGGGCGATCAGGAATGCTCCGCCGGCCATGATGCAGACGCCGTCGACCAGTTTTCGGCCGGGCGGCTGTCCGCTCTCCGCGAGCAGTTTAAGATCGTTCATGGCTTTGCGTCCTTCAAACTGTACCATGGCAATACCGATTACGGTTGTCGCAAGCGCCAGTACGAGCGTTTTGAAAAACCCGAAGTATTCGATTAACCAAGCAAACACCGCCGCTTCGATCACGACGCCGAGAATAAATAAAATGGCCATTCTATTTTTCATTCGTGCACCCTCCTTATGTCGTTGATCCGGCAGAAACCCAATTTCCGATACGCTTGTACAGTTCCGGCGCGGTCTTATGCAGACGGATCGGCTTCCAATCGGCGCTAAGCCAAATGTGTTCCGTGCTTCCGGTATTTAACAGCGTTCCCGCCCGTTCTTCGCCTTGAGCAAGTTCGACGGAATCCGTACTCCAATCGGACTCGTTCTCGCAGCGACGAATCTCGTATTCGTATTCCAGACGCAGCGGAGAAAATCCGCTGATCCGCGCATAAATCCAGATGCGGTCATCATAACGCGCCGGGCTTACGAAGCGTGCATGGGCTTCCAGCACGGGCAAATACACACCCTGTTCTTCAATTTCCCGATACGATAAACCGATCGCCCGGATCATTTCCGTTCGCGCAATCTCGAACCAGTTCAAATAATTGGCATGATAGACCACAGCCATTTTATCGGTTTCCTGGTAGCGCACTTTAAGGCCTGTACGGAACCAGCCTCCCTGCCCTCCGGCAGGCTTTCCTTCGAAACTCCCCATGACTCCCCACTCCTCGTTTGGTCAAACCGGACGCTTCGTTCGTTTATCATGCGCCCTTAAGCCTATCTATATTGTATACGAAATATAGGGGGGATTTCCAACGTGGGGGTGAGTGGGGGCGGAGGGAGAAATTCGTTCAAGCCGCTGTCTCACCCGGGCTTTGAAATTTGAATGGGTATTCAAATTTCAAAGCCCGGGTTCAAAGGCGTCTCGAACTGAATTTCTCCCTCCGCCAGGTACTCCGACGTTGGAGTTAAGGGGAGGGAAGAAAAAGCAACAAGACAAAACCAAAAAATATAAAAAAAGCCGCCGTTTGGCACGGCGGCTTCTTAAAAAACAATGAATCTATGATCGGCGAATCAAATCTTAGTGGATTTGATCGACTTTGATCAGGTTGGTCGAACCGGAGCGGCCGAGTGGCACGCCGGCAGTGATGACGACCAGGTCGCCGTCTTGAACGATGCCGGAGTTTTTCGCGCCTTGCAGTGCGCTTTCGAACAGTTCGTCAGTCGTTTCGGCAACTTCGCCTTTGACCGGGATAACGCCCCATGCGAGAGCCAGGCGACGAAGGGTTTGTTCTTGAGTCGTTACTGCGATAACCGGAGCTACCGGGCGGTATTTGGAGATCATGCGCGCTGTTGTACCGGATTGCGTCGAAGTAACGATCGCTTTAACGTCCAGGTTCCATGCCGCGTGAGCAACGGATTGGCTGATTGACTCGGTAACGGATTTCTGTTGAGCTTCGCTTTGTTTTTTCAGGATCTCACGGTTGTTGATCGTGGATTCTGCTTTTTCGGCGATGCGGGACATCGTTTGTACCGATTCGACCGGATATTTACCCGCAGCGGTTTCGCCGGACAGCATGATCGCGTCCGTACCGTCGAGGATCGCGTTCGCTACGTCACTCGCTTCGGCGCGAGTCGGACGAGGGTTGCGCTGCATCGAATCCAGCATTTGCGTAGCCGTGATAACCGGTTTGCCCGCACGGTTGCATTTCTCGATCATTTGTTTTTGCACGATCGGCACGTCTTCGGCAGGAATTTCTACGCCGAGGTCGCCGCGGGCAACCATCAGACCGTCGGATACTTCCAGGATTTCATCCAGGTTGTCGACGCCTTCTTGGTTTTCGATCTTGGAGATGATTTGGATATGTTCCGCGTTATGCTTTTTCAGCAGTTCGCGAATTTCCAGCACATCGCTAGCTTTACGTACGAACGAAGCCGCAATGAAGTCCACGCCTTGTTCGATACCGAAAACGATATCGTTCGTATCCTTCTCGGTGATGCCCGGAAGCGAGATGCTAACACCCGGCACGTTTACGCCTTTACGGCTTTTGATTTGTCCGCCGTTGACGATGCTGCATTCGATTTCGGTGCCTTCAACCTTGGTAACGGTCAGCCCGATCAGGCCGTCGTCGATCAGGATCGTGGAGCCGACCGATACGTCTTTCGGCAGGTCAGCGTAGGAAACGGACAAACGGTTTTTATCGCCGGCGATTTCTTCCGTCGTCAGCGTAATGTTTTCGCCTTCTACCAGATCCAGAGGCTCAACCGCGATTTTGCCTGTGCGGATTTCCGGGCCTTTGGTATCCAGCAGCAATGCCACGCTCTTACCGAGCTCTTGGCTTGCTTGGCGGATATTTTTAATACGGTTGCCGTGCTCTTCGAAGTCGCCGTGGGAAAAGTTCATACGAGCCACGTTCATGCCCGCCATGATCAACTTTTTCGTGTTTTCGAGCGATTCGCTCGCCGGTCCGATCGTACATACGATTTTTGTTTTACGCATTTGGGTTCCTCCGTTTTTTGATCTCTGTCGATCTCTGTTTGTTCCCCTCTCGGGGACTCTCTCTGTTTTCTTGCTTTTTTCTGAAAAAGGGAATCTATGTCCATCCTTCCACTTTCCGCGCAAAAAGAGGCCGGTTCCGTGGTACGCCGACCTCTTGATCCTACGCATGCAGAAGTCGGTTTTCGGAAGGTTATAAAATCCTCACCAACAATTAAATCTACACTAAAATCGCGAATTTGTATAGGTTTTTAAAGTAAAAACTGCTTAGGAATTCGGTAAAGCCTGCTCGGAAGCATATTGCCCGATCTTACGGAATTTCTCGTAGCGATCCGTAATCAGCCCTTGCGCATCCAAAGCGGACAACTCGCCCAAGTGACGCGTCAAAGCGTCCTTGATCGCAAGACCCGTTGCTTCGTAATCGCGATGCGCTCCGCCTTTCGGCTCCGGTACGATATCTTCGATGACGTTCATCTCAAGCAGATCGGACGCCGTGATTTTCATCGCTTCCGCAGCCTGATCGGCTTTCGAAGCGTCTTTCCACAGAATCGACGCGGCACCGTTCGGAGAAATCGCGGCATAGATGGCGTTTTCCAACATCAATACGCGGTTTCCCACGCCAAGCGCCAGCGCGCCGCCGCTGCCGCCTTCGCCGATTACGACGCAAATGACCGGAACTTTGAGCATCGCCATATCGCGCAAGTTGCGGGCGATCGCTTCGGATTGTCCGCGCTCCTCGGCCGTATTGCCGGGATAGGCTCCCTTCGTATCGATAAAGGTAACAATCGGACGGCCGAATTTCTCGGCCTGCTGCATTAAGCGAAGCGCCTTGCGGAAGCCTTCCGGGTGCGGGCTTCCGAAGAAACGCGCAATATTATCTTTCGTGTCTTTGCCGCGCTGATGGCCGATCACCGTAACAGGCGTCCCGTTCAACCGGGCCAAGCCGCCTACGATCGCCAAATCGTCGCCGAACATCCGATCTCCATGCAGTTCCACGAAATCCGTGAACACGAACGGAATCAGATCAAGCGTCGTCGGACGCTGATGATGACGTGCCAGATGCATTTTCTGCGCCGGCGTTACATTTGTATAAATTTCATGCTGAAGCTGCGCGTGACGCTCCTCCAGCCGAGAGATTTCGTCGCTGAAATCGATGCCTTTTTCCTGTCCGAACTGCTTGAGCTCGTCGATCTTCTTGCGCAGCTCTACGAGAGGCTGCTCAAATGCCAATTCTCCTGCCATCCGCCTAGAGCTCCTCCTTTGTACTGTGCATGCCGATCAGTTTGCCCAGCGTCGTCTTCATTTCCTTGCGGTGTATGACCATATCAAGCTGTCCGTGCGCCATATTAAATTCCGCCGTCTGGAAATCTTCCGGCAGTTTCTGGCGAATGGTTTGCTCGATTACAATCCGGCCCGCAAATCCGAACATGGCGCCCGGCTCCGCGATGATGATATCTCCGAGCATGGCGAAACTGGCCGACACCCCGCCCATCGTCGGATCGGTAATGACCGACAAGAAGAGGCCGCCTTTTTCCGAAAATTGCCCCAGTGCAGCGCTTGTTTTGGCCATCTGCATCAGGCTGAGAATACTTTCTTGCATCCGGGCGCCGCCGGAAGTCGAGAAAATGATCAGCGGCAAATCGTATGCGCCTGCATGCTCGATAATCCGGGTGATCTTCTCGCCGACGGCAGAACCCATGCTTCCGCTAAAGAAATCAAAGCTCATGACCGCGACGGCAACAGGCTGGCCGTTAATGGCGCCTTCTCCCGTGACGACGGCTTCTTTCAATCCGGATCTTAGCTTCTGCTCTTCCAACTTTCCGGCGTAACCCGGAAATTGCAGCGGATCGATCGAAACGACATCGTCGTCACGCTCTACGAAGCTTCCTTCATCCAGCGTCATCGCAATGCGTTCCATGGCGTTCAATCGCATATGATGTCCGCAAGACGGGCAGACTTTCAAATTTTTCTCCAGCTCTTTGCTGTACTGGATCGCGCCGCACTTGCCGCATTTATTCATGAGCCCTTCGGGAATCTCCCGTTTTGGGCGCTGCTGCGCTTCCGAGCTGCCGTTTGCGGCGCTGCGGTCGGGAGGAAGGGTCGCGTACTTTCTCTTTTTCTGAAACAAATCCTTGAACACCACTACACCTCTTCAGCCGTTATTTGGCGGGCCTCGCCTTGAAGGTCGTTCTTAAACCGTGCACTCTCGCATTTGATCCCCGGCCGGACGAGGCCATATCTCGTCAATATTAGTCGACAAGGTATTCAAGGATGCAAAATCGAATTCAGCACCTCCTGAATTTCTTCAAGCTCGCCGGAAGGAACCAAAATCTCGAACTGCTGTTTGGACATGTTGACGGGACGGATCTTGACGAGAAAACCTTCTTCGGTCAGCCTGCTCTGGAGCTTCTCCGCCAATTTGGCGGTAGAGGCGATATAGATCACCGTCCACATGAACAAATATGTCCCCCTTGTCGACTGCCCGGATGAACCCGTATCCCCGCATAATGGCTTAATGATACCATAAGGCTGTTTTTTTTAGCAACAGAATCGGCGCGGGGACAAGCGGCGATAAACTTGCGAACCTTGAACCCAGTACTTTGAACGCATTCAATTTAAGCTTTGCGTCCATCGGAAACACGTACGGTTCAAGCGGGTTTTCGATGGGCGGAACCTAACATCTTAAGCGGTCATGGTACCAGACGCAAAAATCAAGCAAAAAATTAAAAATCATAAAGTTGGAGCGGATCCGATCAGCGAGAAAAGATCAATAGCCGACAGCCCTATTGAGGCATGTCGGCCGATCCGTCGGTTTTATTTGACTCGAACGGTTCCTCCGCCGAGCAGAGCTTCCATTTGCTCAAACAACTCGGGCGAAGGTTGAATCCGGTAGGCGTCGCTAAGCGCGATCAACTTTTGCGTATCTTCGTAAAAAAGCAGCGTCGGCATCGGACCCGGATGGCTTTGCAGCATGGTTTTCAGCGTCTCCAGCAGTTCGGGATTCCGGCGATCCGCCGCAATTTTCACAAAGGCCCGTTGCTGCGGCGATTCCTGCTCCACGGCGTTGGCTTGACGGCCTGAAGCAGGCGGCGCAGACGAAACTTCAGCAGGCGATGCGTTTGAAGGCTGCCGGCTGCCGGTCTCAGCTGCCGAACTGCGCGGATTGCCGGACTTGGCAGCGGTTGAACCCGCGCTGCGCGCTCTCGACGATCCTTCTTCGGAGGATTTGCCCGCGCTTGCGGAACGCGACGGCCGACCGGACGATCCGGCTGCGCGTGCTTCCCCGCGCGCGATCAATCCATGAACGGCGTCTTCCGCAAGCGGCAGCACCGTATCGGCCAGAAGCTTGAAGCCCTCGTCCTGCTGCTGCACTTTCGCGCGAAGCGCAATCAACGCTCCGGGCTGCATCGCATCCTGACTTCTTTTCCATACTTCCGGGAACAAGACCAACTCGCACCGCTCAATCTGATCCTCGATTTCGGCAAATGCCATTGCCTTGCCCTGCTTGGTCGTAATCGTTTTGAGACTGACTACCATTCCCGCAGTCACGGCATGGCTTTCATCGGGAGCCTCGCCCAGCTCCACCAGTTTTTGCGCGCCCGTCTCGCTCAACAAACGTTCGTAATCGTCGAGCGGATGCCCGGACAAATACAAACCCAGCAGTTCGCGTTCCAAATCCAGCTGCTCCGTTACGGTGTATTCGCGCACGTTCGGATATTCGATCTCCCAGTTCGGCGTCTCCACGAAGTCGAACATCTGGATTTGAAAGTCCTCGCGCTCCTTGCGCCACTTGGTTGCCGCATCCAGAGCTTCGTCCAGCATGGCAAGAAGCTGTGCCCGATGGCCCGGCAGCGAATCGAAAGCCCCTGCTTGGATCAGTGCTTCGATCACGCGCCGGTTGCAGGTTTTCGTATCGACGCGGCGGCAGAAATCAAGCAGGCTTTCGAACGGCTGCTTGGCGCGTTCTTCCATGATGTTGCGGATCGCGTTCGTGCCGACGTTTTTGATGGCTGCCAAGCCGAAACGAAGACTGCGTATGCCTTCCTCTTCCGACGGCGTAAAGAGCATGCCGCTTTTATTCACGTCGGGCGGAAGCACCGGAATGTTCATGCGTCGGGTCTCGACGACATATTCGGCGACCTTGCGGTGATTCCCGGTCACGGCCGCAAGCATCGAAGCCATGAATTCGACCGGATAATGCGCTTTGAGATAAGCGGTCTGGAACGCCAACACGCCGTATGCCGCCGCGTGCGCGCGCGGGAAGCCGTAATCGGCGAAACGCACGATCATGTCGTATACCTTGTTGGCATCTTCTTCGCTGTAGTTCTGGCCCAAGCTGCCGCGCACGAAGTGTTCGCGCTCCTCGTCCAGCGTTTCGCGCTTTTTCTTCGATACGGCCCGGCGCAGCAAATCCGCTTCGCCCAGCGAGAATCCGGCCATCGTCGAAGCGATCTGCATAATCTGCTCTTGATAGACGATAATCCCGTGCGTGTCTTCCAAAATCGGCTTTAAATCTTCATGCGGATAATGCGCGGTGACCGCTCCGTGCTTAACCTGGATATAATTCGGGATGAACTCCATCGGACCCGGACGGTACAACGCCACGACCGAGATGATGTCTTCGATTACCGAAGGCTTCATTTCTTTCATTACGCGGCGAATGCCCGGCGATTCCATCTGGAACACGCCCAGCGTGTCTCCCCGCCCGAGCAGCTCGTACGTGCCCGGATCGTGATCCGGTACCGTTTTGAAATCGACCGGCGCGCCGGCCTGCTCGGCGATCCAGTTCTGGCAGCGTTCGATGATCGACAAGGTTCGCAGCCCCAGGAAGTCCATTTTGAGCAGACCGACCGCTTCCAGGCTTTCCATCGGATACTGCGTCAGCGCCGTCTTCTCGCCGCCTTCCTGTAAAGGAACATAGTCCGTCAACGGCCCGCGCGCGATGACGACGCCCGCTGCATGCGTGGAAGCATGGCGCGGCATCCCTTCGACGCGTCTGGCCGTGTCGATCAGCTTTTTCATATCCGGCGACTGATCGGCCCGTTCGCGCAGCGCCGTATTCTGCATCAGCGCTTTGTCGATAGTCATCCCTACCTGCACCGGAATAAGTTTGGCCGTTTTGTCGACCTCGCCGTAAGGCAGCGCCAGCACGCGACCGACGTCGCGCACGGCCGCCCGTGCCGCCAACGTTCCGAACGTGATGATTTGCGCCACCCGGTCGGACCCGTATTTGTCCGTCACGTAAGCGATCACCTCGTCGCGCCGCTCGTCGCTGAAGTCGATATCGATATCGGGCATCGTGATCCGCGCCGGATTCAAGAAACGTTCGAACAACAGATTGTATTTGATCGGATCGACATCCGTAATATTCAACGTGTAGGCGACCAAACTGCCCGCTGACGATCCCCGGCCGGGACCCGTCACGATTCCCTGCTCATGCGCGTAACGGATAAAGTCCCAGACGATCAGGAAATAATCGGAGAATCCCATCGTTCCGATCACGCCGAGCTCATACTCCAATCGTTCGTCCAGCTTGCGCCGCTCTTCGGCATCGTTCCAATTAGGCAATTGATCGTATCGGCGTTCCAATCCTTGCCGGCACAGCTCGATCAAATACTGGTGCGGGGTTTTGCCTTCGGGCAATGGCTGATACTCCGGTAAAATGGATTGCCCAAGCTCCAACTCCAGCTCGCACTCTTCCGCGATTTTTGCCGTATTCGCAAGCGCCTGCGGCAGGTGCGGGAACAGCTTCGCCATCTCGTCGCCGCTTTTCAGATACAACTGGCGCGTCGGAATACGGAACCGTTCCTCGTCTTCCATCGTTTTGCCCGTGCCGATACAGATCAGAACATCCTGAATTTCCGCATCCGGTTCGGCCAGGTAATGGGAATCGTTAGTGGCAATCAGCTCCACGCCGATCTCTTCGGCCAACGCGATCAGCATCGGGTTTACCTTTTTTTGTTCCGCCAATCCATGATCCTGCAGCTCGATATAAAAGTTTTCGCCAAAAATCTCTTTGTACCGCAAAGCCGCAATCTTCGCTTCCTCGGGACGTCCGTTCAGGAAATGCTGCGGAATCTCCCCTCCGATACAAGCGCTGGTGCAAATGATGCCTTCACTGTGCTGCCGGAGCACTTCGCGGTCGATTCTCGGCTTATAATGGAACCCTTCCAAATGACCGATCGAACACATTTTCATCAGATTGCGGTACCCGACTTCGTTTTTGGCAAGCAGCAGCAAATGGTAGATCGGCTGATCTTTGCGACTGCCCCGCTCATGGCGGGAGTCGGACGTATAATAAGCCTCGAAGCCGAGAATCGGCTTGATCCCGGCTGCATGGCATGCTTTGTAAAACGGAATAGCGCCGTACATGACGCCGTGATCGGTCAGCGCAAGCGACTTCATGCCCAACTCCGCCGCGCGCCCTACCAGTTCCTTGATCCTTGCCGCTCCGTCGAGCAGACTGTATTCGCTATGCACGTGCAGATGGACAAAATCGTTCATGCAGGCGTTCCCCCTTTTTCTTTTCTCGACTACCCGTTTTCAATCGAATGCAAGGTCATCATCGCTTTCGCGACGATCTGTTCCTCATGCGAGATCGCAATCTCCAAGCGGCAGATCCGGCGGCCCACTTCCAACACGAGAGGCATCACCGTTACCGCGTCTTCGATCTGAACCGGGCGGATAAAATAGGTACTCATATTGTCGACGACATAATCGTTGCCGCTGTAATCTTTAGCCATGCGCAGTGCGGCTTGAATCATCACGGACGTCATCACGCCTTCCGAGATGGTACCGAGATCCGTCGCCATCTGCGGGGTGATAAAGCCATGGAAAAACAATCGCCCTTCGGCATCCCGTTCTTCCGCGAACCCGTTCCAGATCAGATGGTCGAACGTCTCGCCCAGACTGCTCTGCTCGCGCGCGTCCCGCATCGCCTGAAGCACTTCGCGGCGGGTCAACACGCCGGCCAATTTGCGGTTGCGGTCGACGACCGGAAGGAAATCGATGCCTTCCCAGGTCATGATCTGCGCCGCCGAAGCCAGCGAGGTCAGCAGCCCCGCCGTGACGGGACTTCGCACCATGGAACGCTCGATGGTATGGCCCGGCTCGATGCTTTCGATGTCTTTGCGGCTGATGATGCCAAGCACGCGATTCCACTCGTCGGTCACCGGAAAGCTCGTGGTTCCGGTCCGTTCCGACACGCGCCAAAAATCTTCTGCCGTACTCGTTGCTTTGAGGGAATACGGTTTGGGCTTCAAGCCCACCAAATCCTCGACCAGCATGATTTTCTTTTTGATCAATCGGTCGAAAATGGCCCGGTTGATCATCGAGGCCACCGTAAACGTGTCATGCCTCGACGAGATGATCGGCAGCCCCAATCGATCCGCCAGGCTTTTTACCTCGCGGCTTGTGCCGAAACCGCCTGTAATCAACACTCCTGCCCCATGCTCGATCGCCAGCGAATGGGCATTCTCCCGGTTGCCGACGATCAACAAGCTGCCCGTATCGATATAGCGGGCCATCGCATCCACCTTCATGGCGCCGATCACATACTTGTGCAGCGTGATGGATAAGCCTTCGTTGCCTCCGAGTACATGGCCCTCCACAATATCGACAACATCCGCAAAGGTCAGTTGATCCGTAATGTTTCGAGGCTTCTTCTCCACGCGAACGGTTCCGATCCGTTCTTTCGTGATGACGATGCCGAGCGTCTCTGCTTCTTTTACAGCCCGATAAGCCGTGCCTTCGCTGACGCCCAGCTCCTTCGCCAGCTTACGCACCGAAATCTTCGTACCGACTTTGAGCTGTTCGATATGCTGAAGCAATTGTTCGTGCTTCGTCACGGTCTGTTCATGCCCTTCCAACTGTTGCACTCCTCTCCGTAAATCTGTATTAGACTGTATTCATTATACCATAAATATCCGTATTGAAAATCGACAGCAATAAGCTGAAAGAAGACAAAAAACCCCATTTTCCCAAAAGGAAAACGGAGCTGTTTATCGTGCAGAAGATTCGCTTTCGAAAAAATCAGCGCGGATCGTACATATTGGCCAGACTATCGGAAATAATCTTGTTCACGTCCTGAATGATGACGCTCAGACGTTGTTCGGACTCGAACAGGCGACGGATATTCAAGTTCAAACTCAACACTTCGAACAGCTTCTCCATTTGCTCCATCTCTTCTTGAGGAGGAACGTCTCCGCCCATAATGCGTTGTTGAATATTCATTTGGCGCGTACGGAAGTCGTCGAGCATGCGTTTGCTTTCCGGATCGGCTTCGATCAGTTTCAGGGCTGCCGTAATATCTTGGACCTCTTGGCTTTCTTGAAGCGATTTTGCGAGGTCGTGAGCCTTATCGTAAACGTTCGTCATGAGGTAAGTCTCCTTCTTTTCGGGGTGTCCCCGTATCTTTTTTGACCGTGCTGTCAGGGTACGCTTTACCTTCTAAGCAGACGGTGCATTGTCGTACAGTTCGATCAATTGACTGAATTCGGTAATCAATACGTCGGCATCTTCCAGCTCGTGATTGGCGCCGAAATCCGCATAAGCGCAGCCGATGACGCCAAGCTCGTTGCCGCGGCCGGCTTGTACGTCGGAGGATCGGTCACCGACCATCCAGGCACTTTGTACCCCGTGGGTTTTGAGCAGCATTTCCACCAGTAACACCTTGGTCGCGGTCCGGTACTCTCCTGCGCTGTATTGGGATTCGAACAACTTCTCGATGCCAAGCGCAGCCGAGACTCCTTTTACATACCCTTCAAGGCCGTTACTGGCTACGAAAAGACGTACGCCGCGTTCGCGAAGCTTTTCCAGCGTCTCCTTGACGTCGGGATAGAGCAGCGCCTCTCCGCCTTTCAACACTTCAAGCTGAAGTTCCAGCAGCAGGTCGTTGGCCCGGTTGCGCAGTTTTTCGTCGGCATCCGGGATGACGATCTTCCAAATTTCCTCCAGCAGCATGCCGAGACTTCCCAGAATCAATCGTTCCGGCGGCGTTTCTCCCTCGTAAAGCCCTTCGGCACGCAGCACGTCGAACATTTTGTGATACGCCGGAAGCAATGCGGTCTCCGTCTTGAACAATGTTCCGTCCATATCAAAGATCATCGCTTCCGGTTTTTGCAGGCTGGTTGCCGTTTGCATGTTCAGTTCAATCCTCTCCTCGTTCGTCTTCCTCCCCGTTTTCTTCGTTCTCGTCCGCCTCTTTGTGCGGCTTGTGAATATGAACGCGGGTAATGCGCAGCCGCTCAGCTTCCGCCACTTCAAATCGAATGCGGCCGAACTGAACGATCTGTCCCGGCAGCGGGTTGCCCTCAAGCTCCTTAAACATCCAGCCGCCGATCGAATCGACTTCCTCGTCATCGATGCCGGCTCCGGTCAAATCATTGACCTCTTCGACCAGCATCCGACCGTCGACGGAGATAACGTCTCCCACGACTTCGACTTCCGGACGCACGTCCTCGAATTCATCATACAAGTCGCCGACGATTTCTTCCAGAATCTCTTCCGCCGTCAGCAAGCCGGCCGTGCCGCCGTACTCGTCGACGACGAGCGTCAGCTGCGCACGCTTCTGCTGCATTAACCGTAACACATGACTGATTTCCATCGATTCCGGCACGTTCAAGATCGGCCGAACCAGTTTTCGCAGATTCGGCTCCGTCCCTTGCGGCCAAAGCAGAATATCCGTGATATGTACGAAGCCGATAATTTGGTCTTTGTCTTCGATCGCGACCGGATAACGGGAGTGCCGCGTCTCGGTAATGATTTTCATATTATCCTTCAACGGAAGGTTCACGTAAAGACAATCCATATCGGTTCGCGGAAGCATGACCTCGCGTGCCAGCATATCGGAAAAGTCGAAGATGTTATCCATCAGTTTGACTTCCTCCAGATCGATGGCTCCGCTTTTCGCGCTCTGATTCATCAGAATACGAATTTCTTCTTCCGAGTGGGCTGCGTCGGCTTCCCCAGCAGGCTGAATCCCGAATATGCGCAAAAATGCGTTAGCCGCATGATTGAGCAGCCAGATCACCGGAAGGAACACGTAATAGAAAACGAGCAGCGGCCCTGCCAATGCGAGCGAAGTGCCTTCGGACTTTTGAATCGCCAACGATTTCGGTGCCAATTCGCCGAGCACGATATGCAGGAACGTAATGATCGCGAATCCGATCGCGACCGAGATCCCCGAGATCAGGCCCGGATCGGTGAAGCCCATTTGGTACATCAGCGGCTCGACCAACAGCTCCGAAACGGCCGGCTCTCCGAGCCAGCCGAGTCCGAGCGAAGTCAAGGTGATGCCCAGCTGCGTGGCGGATAGATAGGCATCCAGCCGATTCGCTACTTTTAAAGCATACGGAGCCAAGCGGTTTCCTTCGCTTTCAAGCTGAATCAGCCGGGAATGCCGAACTTTGACGAGCGAAAATTCCGCAGCGACGAATACGCCGTTCAGAAAAACCAGCAGCAGAACCAAAAACAAATTGATCGCCAATGTCCCTATCTCTATCTCGTGGTCCAATGAAATCTCCTCTTTTCTTCGGCACATGCCGAAAATCCGGTGTTTTCTAATCCAAAATCGCGCGGCGCGACTTAAAGTCCACCCCTTTGTAATACATGTCCGCTACGAGCAGGTTCGGTCCGCAGCAGCTGGCCGCATCGCAAAAACAGTTAACGGTGCGGTTGAGCGGATGGTTGGTCGTCCATTCTTCGAAGATGGAATCGAGATTGTCTTTATATACACTACCAAACGAAGGGATGGCTGCAAAGTCCGTGACAAAGACATCGCCCGTAAACATGTTGACATTCACGCGGCTGCGCCCGTCCGGGTCGTTGCGTACCGTTACGTTTTTCGCGCTGTACAGACGCTGCAGCAATGCACGCTCTTCTTCGTTGCTTCCGCAAGCATAGAACGGCAACGTGCCGAACAACATCCAGACATCCTCGTTGCGGTGATCCAGCAAATCATGGATCGCTACCCGCATCTCATCCAGCGACAATACCGGCAGATTAGCCGCGAAAGCCGAAGGATACATCGGGTGTACTTCATGACGCACGCAGCCCATATCAAGCACGGCCTGGTGCATTTGCGGCAAATGTTTATGCGTACGGAAATTGATCATCGTTTCCGCGGAAATAAACATGCCCGATTTGCTAAGGCTTTTCGCGTTATCGATCATCCGATTATACATTTTCTCGGCCGCGGCAAACGGAACGGGATGACCGCTGTTCGCAAAGCCGGTTTCGTGGAAATTCTCGGGTCCCGTGTAGTTGAACGAGATATGCATCACGTCCAAATAAGGCAGCAGTTTCTCGTAACGCTCGAGATCCAGCGTCAGGTTCGAGTTGATCTGCGAACGGATGCCGCGCTCCCGCGCGTAACGGAGCAGCGGCACGATCACATTATCGACGGTCTGACGACGGAAGGACGGCTCGCCGCCCGTAATACTGATTGTTTCCAAGTGCTCGACCTCATCCAGACGACGCAGCATCAGATCGAGCGGAATCATATCCGGCTCGTTCAAGACGAGCGTATCGCCGACCGCGCAATGTTCGCATCGCATATTGCACAGGTTGGTCACCGTCATTTCCACGCTGGTCAGACGGTGACGCCCGTGTTTGCGCAGCGAACGGATCGGATCCCACGGATCGTAACTGGGAGACAAATCGCGAAGCTTCTGACCACTGTTATTGATTACTGTCATGTTGACCACCTTTATGATTAAGAACTGCCTTCGGACCGCTGCGAAAAAAGTCGCGGCAGTCCAAAAGGGTAAAAGCTACTTTTCTTTATTATAACCGTTTTGCAGCTAACGATTGCCGGACCGGATTTTTAGCGATCCGCAATTCGTTCCACCATGGTTGAAAGATGCCGCGAAAGATCGACCTCATAAGGTTGTACGCTGCCGCCTTCCGCGTCTTCGATAATCCGCACGATCGGACGATTGGGCGTCTTCGACGGAACGCTCGTGACTACGCCCGTTTCCCCCGAACTGAGCTTCACCGTCAAGCCCACCGGATACAGGGCTACCTTGTCCCGGAATATTTCCAGCTTGCGCTGATCATACTGGGTGCAAGATCCTCCGTATAAAATGTCCACGGCTTGATGCGGCAGCATTCCCCGACGGTATACCCGGTTGGTCGTCATCGCGTCATAAGAGTCCGTTATGGCAATCCACTTGGCAAAGTCATGAATCTCGCCATCATGAATCCCCCGCGGATACCCGCTGCCGTCCAGTCGTTCATGATGTTGAAACGCGCAATGAGCGGCAAGCAGCGGCACGAACGGTTCGTCTTTCAAAATCGCGTAGCCCAATTCGGTGTGCCGCTTCATCTCCGAAAATTCGTCATCCGACAACTTGCCCGGCTTCAACAGTACTTTCGGCTCGATACGGGTCTTTCCGATATCGTGCAGCATAGCGCCCATTCCGAGCGTAAACAGATCTTCCCGTGAATAGCCCGCGGCCATTCCCAGCGTTAGCGTATAGAGACAGACATTAAAAGAATGCGTGTACAGGTAATGGTCCGTCGTATGAATGTCGCCCAGCATAATCAAAACGTCTTCCCGAGAGCCCAGATCGTTCAGAATCTCTTCGGTCATTTTGCGAAAGCTGTAGCCCAGATGCGGATAAGACATGCGTCCCATCGTATCATTCATCATGCTGCGGTAAACGGTTCGGATTTGCTTGATGGCCTGGCGTTTCGTTTCGTCGGAAATCATCTCCGGCGGTACGATGTCGTCGGTCAATTGATCCTGAATGTACAGCATATCGACCCCGAGCCTTTCCAGTCTGCGGAGGATCGAAGCCGTCAGCTCGGCCCCTTCGGCCAGCAGCGTCAAACCCTCTTCATTATAAATGCGTTTGCCCAGCTTCATGCCGGGCTTTACTTGTCCGATCGACAGCAGGCGCACAAACTTCCACTCCATTTAAGCCGTCCCGCAATCCGGATCGCGCGGCAACCGATCCCGGCGGCGAGGGCCGTTGATATTTTGAACTTTGCTATAGGACGAGTCTTCGCCGCTCCCTCGGCGATACGCTTCCAGCCGTCAGGCGCGTATCCAACGCGAAGCGGAGGCTTCTCCGGCGGCGCCGGGACGCCCGAGTTCCATACGCAGCAGATCGCGCAAAAATTCAGGCAGGATAAACGTCTTATCCGTTCCGCGGCTGAGCGATTCGTAACCGGCGCCAAACGTAAACATGTCCAGCGTCCCCACCCGGTATTCCTCGTCGGGCTCGATTGTCCGTTCGGACGTCCGAGCTTCCAAAATGCGCGAATACGGCTCGGCTTCCGGATCATAGCGCACAGATAATCCGTCCGCGCACAAACCGCCAAGCCGTTCGCCCCTAAATCCGAATCCGGTCAGTTTCTTACCGGTATATTCCGGTAAGAGCGACTGTTCCAAACTGCGTAAAATATCACTGCCGCGAAGCGTCACCACACACGGATTGATCGGTGAGGGGCAAAGCGCGTGCAGCATGCCTTCCGTAATCTCTCCCGGAGGCAGCGGACCAAGCACTTGACCGGAATTGACCAGCGAAAATTCCCCTCCGGCAAAACGCCGAACCGATTGGGCAAGCAAATTGCCAAGCTCGGACTCCTGCTCGTAATCGACGCCCAATTCGCGTTCGGAGACGGCAGTGACCCGACGAAGCCGTTCGGCTGCCTCTTCATGATGCTTCGAAATGGCACGATCGATCCGATCATCAGAGACGGCAGCGTCGTCGAGTGCGATAAGGCCTGCCTCTTTCACTTTACAGCGGCCCGAAGCGGTATCGCGTTCGACCACGATTCGTCCGATATGCTGACCGAACTTGCCGGCCGCGCACACGACGGTTGTCCCGATTGAAATAGGCTCCGCAAGCAGATGATGCGTGTGCCCGCCCAGAATCAGGTCAATCCCTTCAATCATGCTTGCTATTCGCTCATCCGACGCAAGTCCCAGATGAGATAACAATACGATAATATCGACGCGTTGGCGCAGTTCGCTTACCTGCTGCTGAAGAAGCGAAAAAGGATCGGATACCTCGACGCCCAACAATCGATAAAAATCGGAGAAAGGGGCGGTCAGGCCCAGTATGCCCACTTTAAACCCGCCGGTTTCAACGACTGCCGATTCTTGCAGCCAAGCAGGCAATGAACCATCCGCCATCCTTACGTTACCGCACACGACCGGACAGTCCAGATGTGCATAGACCTCTCCAAGCTGCTGCGGCGTAAAGGTCAAGCCTTCATTATTGCCGATCGTTACGGCATCATAGCCCGTGCGATTGAGAATATCGACATTGGCCGATCCCAGACTGCCTTCCGTCTCGATCGCCATTCGATCCATATGATCGCCCACGTCGAGCGTGCATACCGGCTTACCTTGCGATTTTTCCGCAGCGATAAACGCGGCGATCCGGCCCATCTGCTCAAAGTGGCTGTGAAGGTCGTTGGTATGCAAAATCGTCAACGTGTCTCGCTCTTCTGTCTTTGAGCCCATTGAGGCCGTCCTCCTTCGGACCTTGCATCCTGCGCGAGCGACGCAGCACCGAAATTCCCGGCGATGCGCCGACGCGAAATCGTATTCGTTTTGACACTCAATCATAAGGCCATACCCGGAAACAAACAAGTCTGTTTGCGGGCCCCATGCAAGCATTTTAACATGACGCCGGGCACTCGAAAAGAATAAGACTTTCCTTGCATCCAAAATGTTGATTAAACACTTATAAAATAAAATGAAAAATAAGGATATTTTGTACTTGTGTGATAGAATTGTCTAGTACATTACTCTCCAATTCAAGGGTGGAATATGATATATTGAGAACGTACATGAGAATAAAACAAGGTACTAAAGCAGTAAGCAAACAAATCGGAACTATACTGCCGATATACGAGTTAGACGTTATCTGCGCATTTTGGCCCAGATAACGAAGCGATAACTCCATGATGCGCTTGATCCGGTCTTCGAGCGGACTTCGCGCCCCATGTTTCGTTTCAGCCGACGCGATTGAGGGACCGGATCGTGCCGATCTGCAAAACCTGAGATCTCGGAGACGACAAAGTCTTGCGGGAAGCGATATCCCCGGCAGTCTCCATCGTTCTCCGCAGCATTCGTTCGTTACAGAAAGGAGACATCGCTTTTGAAAGTTTACGTAACCGATCTCAAGCCCGGCGACCGCCTGATCGCCGACACCTTCAACCGACACGGCGTACACATTCTCGCCAAAGGCACTGCCCTGCACGATGCGGAAATCGCCCGTCTTGTTCAGCACAGTATTGATTATGTCGAAGTTCAACCCAATGTGGAAGAAGCTTATACCAATGCTAGCTCAGCCGCTTACTTCTTTCCTGAAATCAAGTCGACGTTCGACGATGCAGTCCTCATGTTCGAATCTTTGTTCCACGAATCCATGACGACCGGCACTTTCAACAGCGCACTCGTCGAGGACATTATGCAGCCGCTCTTCAATGTGCTGGCTTCCCAAAAAGATGCCGTAGCTTTGCTTTTGCTGCTGAACCGGGACGCCAACTACACGTATGTTCACTCCATGCAAGTCGGTATGCTGTCTTACTACCTTGCTCTCTGGCTTGGCCATCCGCATGATGAAGCTTCCGCCATCTGTCAGGCAGGTTATCTGCACGACATCGGCAAATCGACCATTCCAAGCGAGATTCTGAACAAGCCGGGTCGGTTGACGCGCGAAGAGTACGAGATCATCAAAACGCATACCGTAAACGGGTATGAAATCATTCGCAACTCGCTGGGCGATACGGTCGCTGCGACCGCAGCCCTCCAGCATCACGAGCGCGGGGACGGAAGCGGTTACCCTTACGGAATCAAAGAAGAGGAAATGCATCCTTGGTCCCGCATTATTGCCGTGGCGGACGTTTACAGCGCCATGACCAGCAACCGCGTTTATCAAGACAAGCAGGAACTCATCAACGTGCTGAAAGAACTTTATTCGCTCAGCTTCGGGCAGTTGTCCGCCGAACCTACGCATACGTTCATTCGCAATATGCTGCCTTACTTTATCAACAAAAAAGTGAAGCTGACCAATGGGGAGTTCGGTTATATCGTGATGAACCATCCAACCGACTTTTTCCGTCCTCTTATTCGTGTCAGCGACCGTTTCGTGGATCTCTCCGTCGAACGCGATCTGGACATCGAAGAAGTGTTCTCGGATACGGAATCCTAATTCCTTTACCGCATTGCAGCAGAAAAAACACGTATCCGCCAAAAGCGGGCACGTGTTTTTATTTGCTTTATTTCTTCAACACCAATTTGACCGTGGACGCATGAACGTCTTCGTCCTTGGACGCGACGTAACGATTCAGCAGCTTTTGGGATTGGATCATCGCGCTCGGCGTTTCCGTTCCCGTCTCTTTCCAATAGCTTTGGAGCAGCTCGTACAAATTGCCGTACTTGCCTGCGCCTTCCGCCAGGAAGAAATAAGCGATCTCTTCGCCGCGCGGCTTCAAATGGCGTTCTGCACGGCTGTTGTGGTCATACGTGCACACTTCCACGTCTCCGTCTTTGTTCACGCCGCCGAACGCCGTCATGATGGATTTGCTTTTTTCGGAAAAAGCGGACAGCGTCATCTGCAAAATCACCAGAATGCGATCATAAGGCGTGCCTTCCTTCAGCAGATCCTCGACGTGCTTAGCAATAACCGCGCGCGCTTCGCGATCTCCTCCGGCCGTAGCCACGAACTCGCGATCTCCCACTCTCACCACATGCTCTTCCGGCTGCGGTGTATTTTCCGAACCGGCGGCGCCATTGTCGCTCATCACGGTTATGAATTTCTCTTTTGCGATTACGGAAATGAAGCTCATCTGTTTATACTCCTCCTTCTCTAAAAGCACGTACGCAAATGGCTCATACCGCGGCCCATGCCAAACGACGGCAGCCGTCATTCGCCAAGCCAAGCAGAAGCGGCAGACCTGCATCATGCGCCATTTGCGTACATGCCGTAGCCAACTAATTCGGCACAATCGGATTGATTCCTGCTAATCGCGCAAATTTAAAAGAAAATGTCAGCCTTTTCAGTATAACAGACAGAAGGCACTTGGGGCGAGTCGCAAAAACTTCAATCGATAAAAAAGAGACAGCTCGAAAGCTGCCTCTTCCTGCTTCGTACAAGGAAAGCGATCGATTAACCGATCGAACCTTCCATTTCGAATTTGATCAATCTATTCATCTCGACCGCATACTCCATCGGCAGTTCCTTGGTGAACGGTTCGATGAAGCCCATAACGATCATCTGCGTTGCTTCGTTCTCGCTGAGGCCGCGGCTCATCAGGTAGAAGAGTTGATCTTCGGATACCTTCGATACCGTTGCTTCGTGCTCGAGCATAACGTCGTCGTTCAGAATTTCGTTGTACGGAATCGTATCCGACGTGGATTGGTTATCCAGGATCAACGTATCGCATTTGATGTTCGACTTGGCGCCCGTCGCTTTGCGGCCGAACGAAGCCAGACCTTGATACGTAACCTTGCCGCCGTGCTTGCTGATCGACTTGGAAATGATCGTCGACGTCGTGTCCGGAGCCAAGTGGATCATTTTCGCGCCCGCGTGCTGATGCTGGTCTTTGCCGGCAACGGCGATCGACAGAACGGAACCTTTGGCACCGCGTCCTTTGAGAACGACGGCCGGATATTTCATCGTCAGCTTGGAGCCGATGTTGCCGTCGACCCATTCCATATTGGCGTTTTCTTCCGCAACCGCGCGTTTCGTAACGAGGTTGTAGATATTGGACGACCAGTTTTGGATGGTCGTGTAACGAACGCGAGCGTCCTTCTTCACGATGATCTCGACGACCGCGCTGTGCAGCGAGTTCGTGCCGTAGACCGGAGCCGTGCAGCCTTCGACGTAGTGCACGAAGCTGCCTTCGTCCGCGATGATCAATGTGCGTTCGAATTGGCCCATGTTTTCCGAGTTGATGCGGAAGTAGGCTTGCAGAGGCACTTCGCACTTCACGCCTTTCGGCACGTAGATGAAGCTGCCGCCGGACCATACCGCGCTGTTCAGCGCCGCGAATTTATTGTCGGAAGGCGGAATGACTTTGGCGAAATGTTCTCTCAGGATCTCCGGATGCTCTCTGAGAGCCGTATCGGTATCCATGAAGATAACGCCTTGGTCTTCCAGTTCTTTTTGCATGTTGTGGTAAACGACCTCGGATTCGTACTGCGCCGATACGCCGGCGAGGAACTTTTGTTCCGCTTCCGGAATACCCAGCTTATTGAACGTTTCCTTGATCTCGCTCGGCACTTCTTCCCACGTTTTGCTTTGTCCTTCGGATGCCTTGACGTAATATTGGATCTCGTCGAAGTTCAATTCGCTAAGATCGCCGCCCCATGTAGGCATGGGCATCTTCAGGAACTGCTCGAATGCTTTCAAACGGAAGTCCAACATCCATTCCGGTTCCTTTTTCATTTTCGAAATCGAAATCACGATCTCTTTGGTCAAGCCTTTACCGCTCTTGTAAATGGACTCGTGCTCGTCGTGGAAGCCATATTGATACTCGTCGCTGATCGGTGCTTCTTTAGCCATGTTGATGCCTCCCTTTCGTTAGTGGGTTTCCCGTTCGATTCCTTTGCGCAGGGCATTCCAGGCCAAGGTCGCGCATTTGATGCGGGCAGGGAATTTATTAACGCCCGATAGGGCTTCGATGTCTTCGTATTCGTCAAACTCGACGCTTTCCCCCTTCATCAGGGAAGAAAAACGTTCGGCCAGTTCGAGCGCCTCCGGCAGCGATTTTCCTTTGACCGCTTCCGTCATCATGGATGCGGAAGACATGCTGATGGAACAGCCGTCGCCGGTATAACGCGCGTTTTTGACGATTCCTTCTTCCAACTGAAGCTGAAGCGAGATCTTGTCGCCGCAGGTCGGATTGTTAAGGTCTATCGTTACGCCCTCGTCTTCGAATTTGCCTTTATTCCGAGGGTTTTTGTAGTGGTCCATGATGACGCGGCGGTACAGGTCGTCAAGTTGCATCTCCAAAATACTCCTTTGTCCGGATCAAGGCGTCGATCAGACGGTCGATGTCTTGTTCGTTATTATACAAATAAAAGCTGGCGCGGGCCGTCGAGCTGACTTCAAGCCAACGCATCAGCGGCTGGCAGCAGTGGTGGCCGGCACGGATCGCGACGCCGTAAGAATCCAGAACGGTCGCGACGTCGTGCGGATGGACGTCGTCCAGGTTGAAGGTTACGATGCCGACCTTGCGTTCCTGCGGACCGAAGACCCTCAGGCCTTCGATCTCGTTGATGCGGCGCATGGCGTACATGGCGAGCTTGTGCTCGTGCTCGGCGATGTTGTCCATGCCCAGCTCGTTCAGGAAATCGACCGCCGCGCCGAGGCCTACGGCTCCCGCGATGATCGGCGTGCCGCCTTCGAAACGGTACGGCAGATCTTTCCACGTCGATTCGTACAAGCCGACTTCGTCGATCATTTCCCCGCCGAATTCGACCGGTTCCATTTTCTCGAGAAGCGCCTTTTTGCCGTACAACGCGCCGATGCCGGTCGGTGCGCACATCTTATGCCCGGAAAGCGCATAAAAGTCGCAATCCAGATCCTGCACGTCCACCTTCGTATGCGGCGTGCTTTGCGCGCCGTCCACGACGATGACGGCGCCATGCTTATGCGCGAGCGCTCCGATCTCTTTGACCGGATGCACGACGCCCATGACGTTGGATACGTAAGCGATCGCCACGATCTTGGTCTTGTCGGTAATGACCTTGGCCGCGGCCTCGACGTTGATCGTCCCGTCAGGATTCGGCTCGATATACTTCAGAACCGCTCCTTTGCGTTTCGCCAACTGCTGCCACGGAATGAGGTTGCTGTGGTGCTCGATCGGCGTGAGAACGATCTCGTCGCCTTCGTTCACGTTGGCATCCCCGTAAGAAGCCGCGACCAGGTTAAGACCTGTCGTAGTCCCGCGATTGAATACGATCTCTTCGGGATGGGCCGCGCCTATAAACGCCGCGACCTTTTCCCGTGCGCCCTCATAGGCATCGGTTGCCCGGCTGCCCAGCGTGTGAACGCCGCGGTGCACGTTGGAGTTGTCCAACTCGTAGTAGCGGCGTACCGCATCCAGAACCGCGCGCGGCTTTTGCGAAGTCGCGGCGCTGTCCAGATAAACGAGCGGATGCCCGTTCACTTCCTGGTTGAGTATCGGGAATTGCTCCCGAACCGAGGCGTTCATTACTGCCCCAGCTTTCTTTCAACGATGCGCTGCAAGCGGGTACGCAGCAGTTCGAGCGGAATCTCCGCAATGATCGGAGCCAGGAAGCCGTAAATGATCAGGCGTTCGGCATCCGTTTTGGAAATGCCGCGCGACATCAGGTAGTAGACTTGTTCCGGATTGACTTTGCCGACGGAAGCCGCGTGTCCGGCCATAACGTCATCTTCGTCGATCAAGAGGATTGGGTTCGCGTCGCCGCGGGCCGCCGGACTCAGCATCAGCACTTTCTCCGTTTGCTGGCCGTTAGCCTTCGTTGCGCCGTGCTCGATCTTCGTGATGCCGTTGATGATCGATTGCGCTTCTTCGCGCATGACCGCACGGGTGAACATGTCGCTTTCGGACGATTTGCCGAAATGGACGGCGCGCGTCGTGAAATTGAGTTTTTGCGTACCGGAACCGATCGCGATGATTTTGGCGTCCGAATGCGTACCGTTGCCGTTCAGCGAAGTCGCCGTATCGGCAATCGTGTCGCCGTCGTTCATTTCGCCGACGATCCATTCGATATCCGCATCGTTCGACAGCAGGGCGCGGCGGTAAGAAAGATCCGTCACTTCTTTGCCGAACTGGTGCACCGTCGCGTATTGGACTTTCGCGCCGTCCAGCGCGATGACTTCGACTACGCCGTTATGCAGCACTTTGCCGTCCAGTCCCGTCGATACGTAGTTGTCCACGTAAGTCACGCGGCTGTTCGCGTCGGCCACGACCAGAATATGCGGCGCGAATGTCGCGGAAGCGTCGTCGGTCAGGAATACGGCTTGCAGCGGGACTTCCAGCTCGACGTTTTTCGGTACGTACAGGAAGACTCCGCCCGTCCATGCCGCATAATGAAGCGCGGACACCTGATGCTCGCTTGTTTTCACGGCGGTACCCAGATGTTTTTTGACCAGCACTTCATGTTCGCGCGCGGCTGTCTCCAGATCGGTGAAGATTACGCCTTTTGCGCGCAGCTCTTCCGACAATTCCGTGTACACGACGCCGGAGTTGTGCTGAACGATCAGGTTATGCGTGCCTTCCTCGATGAATTCCTTCGTCGCGGCAGGCAGTTCTTCTCTCGATGCCGTTTTGGCAACCGATTTAAACGCGCCGTAAGCGCTCAGGTCCCAACGGTCGAGCTTGGTTTTTTCCGGCTTCGGCAGCTCCAGTGAAGCAGCCAGTTCCAGCGCTTGCAGGCGGCGTTCGGTCAGCCATGCGGCTTCGCCGCGGGCTTCCGCCCATTCCTTGATCTGCGCGGCCTGTACCGGAAGAATGGTTTGTAAGGTCATAATCGGTGTTCCTCCTTCCGCTTCTTATTGAATTATGCTTCTTGTTCTTGTCCGACCGTCTCGTCCGTAATGCCGAGCTCTTCCTTGATCCAATCGTAACCGTCTTGCTCCAGGCGCGCCGCGAGTTCCGGTCCGCCGGACTTCACGATACGTCCCTGCATCATTACGTGCACGAAGTCGGGAGTAATATAGTTCAGCAAACGCTGATAGTGGGTAATGATCAGGAATCCGCGATCTTCGTTCTTCATTTCGTTCACGCCGTTCGCCACGATGCGCAAGGCGTCGATGTCGAGACCCGAATCGATTTCGTCAAGGATGACGACTTTCGGATCGAGCATCATCATTTGCAGAATTTCGTTACGTTTTTTCTCGCCGCCGGAGAAACCTTCGTTCAGGTAACGGTGCGCGAACTCGGGGTTCATCTCGAGCCCTTTCATGCTGCTTTCCATTTGACGGATGAATTTGATCAGCGAGATCTCGTTGCCTTCGCCGCGACGCGCATTGATCGCGCTGCGCAGGAAGTCGGAGTTCGTTACGCCCGCGATTTCGCTCGGATACTGCATCGCGAGGAACAGGCCCGCAAGCGCGCGCTCGTCGACGCCCATTTCCAGTACGTCTTCGCCGTTAAGCGTAGCCGAACCTTCGGTGACTTCGTATTTCGGATGTCCCATCAGTGCGGAAGCCAGCGTACTTTTGCCGGTACCGTTCGGTCCCATGATCGCGTGGATTTCCCCGCCGTTCATTTCCAGGTTGATACCTTTCAGAATTTCCTTGCCTTCGATCTCAGCTTTGAGTCCTTCGATGACGAATTTAGTTGCCATGTTCAGCGTCCCTCCAGAAATATAATGGTGAATCCGTGATATCCTTTTGATCAAACGCTCTAATCAAAATAATTATAACCTTGTAATGATTATAAACTGATTATCGTTGATACTCAATTTATTTTACCTGAATTTATTTTGCAGTTCAACGAATCGACATACATTTAAAAATTAAATCATGTTAATAATGAATGTTGTGCAACCATTTGTATGAAAATCGACACGTCTCAAAACGAAAACCCGGTCCGCCTCGGACCGGGTTTTTTTCGATATAAAAGAGTACCTTGCCTCGCGTGAACCCGGCTTTTAGTGCCCGAGGAACGAACGCAGCATCCACATATGTTTTTCGAGGTCCTGCTTCATGGCGATCAGCATATCGCTTGTCGCTTGGTCATGCGCTTCTTCGGCAAGCTCCAGACCTTCCTGCATTTCTTCGGCTACCGTCGCGAAGTCTTCGATCAGCGTCTGTACCATCGTGCGATAATCTTCGCCGCCTGCCGCTTCCTGAATAGTGGACAGCTCCAGGTATTCTTTCATCGTAGCGGCCGGGCTGGCTTTGATCGTCAGCATGCGTTCCGCCACTTCGTCCATCTTCTCCGTTACTTCGTTATAAAGTTCTTCGAACTTCACGTGCAGCGTATAGAAGTTCTCGCCTTTGACGTACCAGTGGAAGTTATGGATTTTAACGTAAAGAACGTTCAGGTTCGCGACCTGGCGGTTCAGGATTTCCTCGATTGTTTTGGTTTGTGCTTCCGTTTTCGTTTTATCCATGATTAATCCCTGCTTTCGTTGAATTTTATCCGCCGTCCCGAAGATACGAGCCTGGAGGATTGCTGGCAAATCATCGCGGCGATCCTTTTTCGTTATCGCCGCCTCTAGTTACCTTTTACCCGTACGAAAATCAGGCGAAACAAACTGCCGCTTCGAACGATGTCGGTTTTGCGACGAGTTTGCGCAGCCTTTTTATATACAGAAGCATACAGAAGAACGCTTGCTCCGCTCGCATCCATTAAACTGGATATTTTTCCGCCTCAGCAGATCCTCCGGGACTAGGATTATGCCAAAAGTCATGGTATTATGGAAGGACGCGGGATTCCGATTTCGATAAAGCTCGGATCCAAATTTGAACTGGTTAAGACCGGGGGAATTATGAACAATAAGACATCGCAAGAACGTTCCGGATTTTTATTCAATGTTGACATTCTGATTGACGGTTCGACAAACGCCCAAGCTTTACAGTCCCTTTTGGCACTTCTCAACGCCTCGGACAAGGTCGTCGATCTTCGCGTGAATTCCGGCCTTGAGCTCGGTCAAATCATCGAAGCCTCTTTGTCCAATCTCAAAACGAATTACGTTGAAAAATCCAGGGCAGGCCTTTCCTCGGCAAAAGGATTACAAATCAAACATGCCGCTGCTGCCGAAAGCGCTCTAAAAGCTGCGCAAAAAGCAGCTCAACCCGTATCGGCCTCGCCACCGGCTTCGTTTTTAACGCCTGACGACATTCGAGATAGCATCAGCAAAAATCGCTTGGTTCGCCTGATCGTCAATAAACCGGGAGGCACTCGACTGAGCATTCCTTGCCGGATCCTCAACTTCGACGAAGCAGCCCAAATGCTGAGTGTCTATCACGTCGATGAAAAACAAGTGTACAGCTTCTCGCTAAACGAAATCGACGAGCTGACGGGCCAATAGTTTTTTTGTAAAAAGTTTACTTAAAAGCTTTGTCCAGAGTCTTTAACAAGACAAACTAAATCTACAAAGTAAAAGACCGAGTGAACGGGAACGTTCACTCGGTCTTTTTTTCTCAATAAACTCTCAACAAAACCTAACGTGACTGGAAGCGAAAAGACGGAGAGAGAAATTCAGTGAAAGAGCTGAAGCATTTCGAAGAAATGCACTTCGGAAGCATATGCTATGTACCGCCTTTGAAATCGGGAAAACACCATTCAAAATTCAATCTTTTTTCCCGATTTCAACACGCGACTGGAACGAATTTTTCTCGGAGTCTTTTCGCTTCTCCCCACCTAAGTTAGTTTTCGCTTCCCCATCGACAACGCAAGCAAAATCCACCCCGCGATAAAAGCGACTCCGCCCAGCGGCGTGATCGGTCCGAAGATTTTAAGCCCGGTTGTGCTCAGCAGGTACAAACTGCCCGAGAACATGACGATGCCGGCAAAAAATAACCAAGCCGCCCAAGTCAGTCTTCTGGATTCGCCCCATACTCCCATCGCAATAGACACGATCAACATGGAAAGTGCATGGATAAAATGATACTGAATGCCGGTCTGGAACGTCTTCAACGCATCTTCACCGATCTGTTCGCCAAGAATATGGCTGCCGAAAGCTCCTAATCCAACGCCGATCATAGCGACGATACAAGCGACGATCGCAATTTTCCGCTGCATACATTCCCTCTTTTCCTGTTGACTTGAAACCTGTTTGAAGGCTCTTCGTTTCGCCTTGCAAATCGACTTTCATTATAGGATGTTATGAAGGCAAAGGCCAGAAAAAGCCGAAAACTTCATTATTTTTCATGACCCGTCCATCTCTTTCTGGGTAATACTTCTTAATTTCCTGCCTGCCTCAAATCCTTATTTTAACTGAAACCCGATGCTTGTTCGCTGCGTATTACGGGAGACAGTCGGCAATTCAGGGTTGCTTTTTGATGCGGAATATGAAAGAGTAATCACGTAAAAGCTTCCAAAATAAAGGAGAGTTGAAGCATGGATAATCGGTTTCCACCATCCGACGGCAAAGATGACCGTCAAAACGGGCCGGATCTTCGCAAAGATCCTTACCGTAACGAATCTGAACCCAACAACAATTTCGGAGATCCGTATCGCAGCGAACCGGACGGACGCGGTTATGACGACCGGGTTAACCCGCCGTTCAGTCCGTACGATTCGTATCCGCAAAGCGATTATCCGCAAGAACGTCTCAAACATTCGGGAGTAGGCATCGCTTCGTTCGTTCTTTCGCTAATCAGCATTGCTTTGTATGTAGTCTTTGTCGTTTCGGCTATCGGCGTCGTGTATTCGCTTGCCGAAGTGGGAAGCACAGTAGATTTCGACGTAAACTCGGCTACGGAAGAACAGCTGATGAGCGTCGGTCTCAGCGCCATCGTCCTCATTTTCAGCGTTCTCGGCGCGGCCGTGCTCAATCTGGTCGGCGCGATCCTGGGCATCGTCGGTATCGTGTCCAAGACGCGCAAAAGAGTCTTTGCCGTCATCGGTACCGTATTGAACGGTTTGTGCCTGCTCGGCGGAGGCGGCTTTATTATCTTCAGCACGGTGATCGGAGCCGGCGGCCTGTAAAAAGTCTCTTCTGCCAACATACGCAACAGCAGCGTGATTCTCAAAAAAGGCCGACGCTTCACCAGCGTCGGCCTTTCGTCTGCCGATTTGCTTCAGATCATGATATACTGTTAGCTGCGGAGGATGTCTCTACATACGTTGCCTCGCCCGATTTGCAACCCGACATCGATTGCCTGCCGAAGACAATGTAACAGCTTCGCTTATTTCGCCCGCTTGCTTTTTAAGTGTGCGGGAGCGTCCATGAGGAGATGAATATGCCCAACATTCGAATTTTTTCTGACAGTACCAGCGACCTGCCTGCCGGGCTAATCGAGCAATACGGCATTGGAATCGTACCGCTGTACGTCGTTTTCGAGGATCAAACTTACCGTGATGGCGTAGACCTTACCCCGTCCCAACTATTCGATAAAGTCGCCCGTCAGGGCAAGCTACCCAAATCCGCAGCTCCTTCGCCGGCCGATTTCGGTCAGGCGTTTGCTCCTTATATTGAAAAAGGGGAGCGTATTCTGTATATCAGTCTCTCTTCCGAGCTGTCATCCACGTATCAGAACGCCCGGATTGCCGCCGACGACTTCGATCCGGGCAGCGTAACGGTCTTTGACTCGCTAAATCTCTCGACGGCAATCGGTATTCAAGTGCTTCAAGCAGCCCGTCTTGCCGCAGCCGGTCTGGAGATTGACGAGATCGTGCGCAAGCTGGAACGCATGCGTCCCGAGGTGGAGACCGAATTCGCGATCGACACGCTGGAATATCTGCACAAAGGCGGGCGCTGCTCTGGCATGCAAAATCTGATCGGCAGCCTGCTCAGCATTCGCCCGATTATCAAAGTGAACGACGGCAAAATGACGCCGGCTTACAAAGTTCGCGGCAAGCGGGAAAAAGCGATCGACAAGATGCTGCAAAACCTGCTGGTCAACAAAGACCGGATCGACGGGCCTGTTGTCGTCGTGAACGCGCATGCCGAGAAAGACGCGATTCAAATGCGCGAATTCATTCTTCGGGAAACGAATGTAACGGAAGTGCTGATGCCTTCGGCCGGATGCGTCATTTCGACGCACTGCGGTCCAGGCACGATCGGTCTGATGTACGCCAAAAAAAGCTAAATCGGTTCGAAGCGATGAACCGAACGAAAAACCGCCGTTTCGCTCCCCGGTTCGGGAGCGGAGACGACGGTTTTTTTATTCTTCGCTCAACATGGGCAGCGTAAAGGAGAAGATCGATCCGATCCCTTCTTGGCTTTCTGCCCAGATCGTTCCGCCCATCCGCTCGATCCAACGTTTGCAGATCGCAAGACCGAGACCCGTCCCTTCGTAGCTTCGATCCAGAATCGATGAATGAATTTGGGAAAACGGCTGGAACAGCAGTTCCATCTTATCCGCCGGAATCCCGATTCCGCTGTCGCGAATTTCGATTTTCAGCACGCAGCGAGCCATTTCTTCTTGCCCCGTCCGCGGCCGGACCAGACATTCCGCGAAGACTTCGATCTTGCCTCTAGGCGTGAATTTGACCGCATTGCCGATCAGTCCGACTACGATCTGCCGGAGTTTTCCGGCATCGCCGACCAATTCCGACGGAAAATTTTCGGACATCCGAAGCGATAACTCCACGTCAGACGCTTCCGCCTGAACCGAAAATGCTTCGACCGACTCCTCGATCAAGCGTCGAGCCGGAAAAGGCTTGCTCTCGAAGCGCAGCGTTCCGCTCTCCGCGGCATTGAAGTCGAGAACCCGATCCACCACGGTCTGCAAGCCTCTGCCGCTAAGCAGCAAAACTTCCATGTAATCCTGCTGTTCGGGCGTAAGCTCCGTCCCCTGCATCAATTCCGCCATGCCGAGCACCCCGCCGAGCGGCGTCCGAAGCTCATGGCTCATCAGGCTCAAAAATTTCGTTTTGGCGGCCAATCCGCGCTCCGCCTCGTTTTTTTGCCGAACGATCTCGCCTTCGCTGGTCACGTCTTTGAAAACGACGACCGCGCCCGCAGGCTCCCCGTTTTCGAACAAAGGATTGACCCGGTACTGCACCAAAAAGCTGGTTCCGTCTTTGCGCCAGAATACCTCGCCTGTTACTTCTTGGGAAACGCCCTGCCGGATCGAGCGGTGAATCGGGCATTCTTCGATCGGATACGGACTCCCGTCTGAGCGGCTGTGATGGATCAGATCGTGATTGTAGACGTTACGGAATTCTTCTTTCTCATAACCCAACATCCGCGCGCCGGCCTGATTGATGAACACCGAGCGGCCTTCGCGGTTGATCTCGAAAATGCCTTCCGATACCGCGTTCAGGATGGACGTATATTGGTCGGTCAATTCCTGACTCCGCTGCATCTGTTTTTTCCAATCCGTAATGTCGAGCGCGATCATGTACACGCCCAGCACCTGTTCGTCGACGATGATCGGCAGGCTGGTCATGTTCACGTCGGTCCGTTGACCGTCTTTTCCGAGCAGTTGGGCTTCAAAATTGCCCGAATGGCCGCTAAGCGCATATTGGAAACGGCGTTCCAAAAGTTCGGACAATTCAGGCACGAAAAAACCGGTGTACGGTCGCGCGGACAGTTCGACCTGAGAATATCCCGTCATGGCTTCCAAATTCGGATTGACCGACAGGCAGGATCCTTGCGTGTCGAAAGACAGAATGCCCGCAGGATTATATTCGAACAACGAACGGTATATTCTCTCCTGTTCCCGCAGTTTACGGTTCCGCCGCTCCTGCTCCGTAACGTCTTTGGCAATCGCGTAAATGCCTGTTCGCACGCCTTTTTGTTCGATTGCCACGTATGTGATGGACAGCGTGACTTCTTTTCCGTCCCGGCGTATGATATCGAGTTTGAATTCCAGCTTTTTTTCCGAATTCATCGCATTCCAATACTTCAATGTTCTTCCCTGTTCGCGGTCGGCGGAGAAATCCCGAAGCTTCATCTTCTGCAATTCTTCGAAAGCGTACCCGGTAATATGCTCGGTCGCGGGATTCGCGTAAATCAAGTCCCCTGCCATATTCATCACGTAAATGGCGTCGGGATGGTGCACAAAAAGCGGTCGGTACATTTCACTTTCCGCAAACGTTTCTCCTAACAAACCGAATGAATTGTTCAAGGCGGACTCCCTTCGTCTTTTCTTTCTTCTCCTCACTCATTTTATCTTAACTTTTTACTAAAGAACAGGGAGTACCGAACGGGTTTCCCGAATTTATTCCGCTTCCTTTTTCCTGTTGCGTCAGTCACGCTTGCTTGTTGTTATATAGAGGTAGAGCATAAATAGAAGGGACGAACGGAATGGGCAACGATGAATTATGGATGACGCATCGCAGCGGCACGATCATGCGCGCGTCTGGCAAAACGAAACACGAACCCAAGCACCCTCGCGGCAAAAAAAACAAACACCACACTCCGCTGACGACCGGAAAGATCATAGGGCGACTCGTTATTTTGCTGGCAGTGTGGCTGCTCGCGGTATTGTTGTATCAGATGAATAAGCCTCTGCCGGACGGAATTTCTTACGAAAGCCCGGTCTATCGCACGGACCAGGTCGATTTCTTATACGATTTGACCTACCCGGCGGAGACTCGCGAGTTCACGCAGGACAGGCAAATTTTTGATCGAACCCTCGAAATGATTCAAGAAGCGGAACAGTTCATCGTGATCGACGTGTTTCTTTTCAACGATTATACGCATGAAGGTCAGCAGTATCCGAAGGTCAGCGCCAAACTGGCCAAAACGCTGATCGAACGCAAACAAGCGGTGCCGGAGCTCGATATCGTGTTCATTACGGATGAGGTCAACACCAATTACGGCTCGTCTTCCAACGCGCTGCTGGAAAGCATGAAAAAAGCCGGGATTCGAGTCGTTATCACGGATACCGGTCCGCTGCGCGATTCGACTCCGATCTACTCGGCCGTTTGGCGTACGTTTATTCAATGGTTCGGACAGTCGGGCAACGGTCATATTCCGAATCTGATGGCAAGCGACGGTCCGGATATCACGCTTCGCTCTTACTTGAAGCTGTTGAACGTCAAAGCCAACCATCGCAAAGCCTTTATCACGGAAAAAAGCGCGATCGTCTCCAGCGGCAATATTCATGATGCGAGCGCCTATCATTCCAATGTCGCGTTAGAGGTCGGCGGCCCGATTATCGGCGATCTGCTGAAGGCCGAACAAGCGGTGTTGGACTTCTCCGGCGGCGGCACTCTTCCCGCGTATACGGGCAGCACCGAAGAAGATGCCGGCGCGCCTTACGCGGTACAATATCTGACCGAAGGCAAAGTGCACCGGCATGTACTGGCGGAAATCGACAAAGCTAACGAAGGCGATACGGTATGGATGGGCATGTTTTATCTTGCGGATTACGATGTGATGCAGTCGCTGATCGAGGCATCGAATCGGGGCGCGGAAGTTCGCTTGGTGCTCGATCCCAACGAAAATGCGTTCGGCCGGGACAAGATCGGGATTCCGAACCGCCCCGTCGCCGCCGAGCTGCATGAAAAGTCGCCGGAAGACATTCAGATTCGTTGGTATAACACGACCAAGGAACAATACCATACCAAAATGCTGTTTATCGACCGGACCGAAGGCCAAAGCAGCATCCTGGCCGGTTCGACCAATTTCACCCCGCGCAATCTGAAAGATTATAACCTGGAAAACGAATTGTTCGTGGAAGCGCCGACGGACAGCGAATTGACGGACGACGTGCGCGGCTACTTCGAACGGATCTGGAACAATGACGGCGCCGACTATACGCTGGATCTCGACGAGCATTTGGAAGCGACGACCTGGATCAAAGATATTTTGTACCGGATACAGATGAGGCTCGGATTTACGACGTTTTAAAAATGGCAGGCTGTCTATGGAAATATCAAAAATGCAGTTCGCTCCGATAACGGAACGAGCTGCATTTTTTGTCATGTCCTATGAAATCGAATTTGGATAAACGGCTCTGTTACGATTTAAGATGACTGTCGAAAAACTCGCCGACTTTATCAAGCACGTCGCTCCGGGTTAACATCTCCGCCGTAGAGTGCCCCGTTCCCTCCAGTAAGCAGAATTCGGAAGGAATATCAGCTTGCGTAAGCGCATCATGCAAGATTCGGCTTTGGCGCAAAGGGACGGTCGTGTCCGCATCTCCATGTACGATAAGGAACGGAGGAACTTCGCGACCGTCCAGATAGTGTGTCGGATTGGTGCTGCGCGCAAGCTCCGGCTTCATTCGAATCGTACCGCCGAGCATCAGCGCCATTACAGGCATATGGAACTCGCTTTGGAAATCCAGCTCGATATCGATCGGACCGCTGAAATCGACAACCGCCTGAACGCGCGTAGACTGCTGCAAATCATCGGCGGTCTCGAATTCCGGCGAACCGCCCGTCACGCCGAGCAGCGCCGCGAGCTGCCCTCCTGCGGAATGTCCCCATACGCCGACGCGGCTTCCATCAATCCCGTACTTGTCCGCATTGGCACGCAGGAAACGCAGCGCACTCTTGACATCTTCGATTTGTGCGGGAAAACGAGCTTCATGCGCCAACCGATACTCGATCGCGGCTACCGCATACCCCTGCTCGGCAAAACGAACAAGTTGAGGCAAATTGCGCGCCGAATTACAGCTGACCCAAGCTCCGCCGACAATCCATATAATCAGCGGCGCCGGTCTTTCCGCAGCCGGAAGCAGCAGGTTCATACTGAGCGTCTTGCCTCCTGCAAACCGTGCGAACTGAACATCCGGTACAAGTCGGACAAAAGCTTGGTCCGGCTTGCGCGCCGGCCAGGTTACTTCTCCATTCATGAACACTCTCTCCGTTTCTCTATATCAAATTCTCCAATGACTTGTAACTTTCATTATGTTTATCATAGCATATCCGACCGAGGATCATAAAACCCTTGCCAGTCATGAAAAAAGGTTCTCTTCCAAAAAGATTGGAAAAGAACCTGAACTTCGAATAAATCTCATCAATGCCAAGCTTAAGCCGCTTCTTGCGCCAATCGTCCCGGACCGATCTCTTGCGTCTGTTGACGAGAGATAATGAACAGCACCGACCAGATCAAGATAAAGCCGATCACTTGCGCCGGCGTGACTACCTCGCCGCCGTACAACCAGTTCACCAGCACGCCGACCATGGGGAAGCTCAATTCGGCCAGTGTCGCTACGGAAGCTTTGGTCGTTTTCAAGCCTTTGTAATAAGCCAAAAGGCTGAGCAGACCCGGCAGCAAAGCTTGCAGAAGCAAGTTGACGCCAACCAATGTCAAAGCAACGCCGCCTGCCGGCAAAGCCCAAGCCGCACCTTCGCCGGCTGTGATCGCGAACAACAGCGGCAGAGCCAGAATGAAGCGGAGCGAAGTCACGGTCTCGTATTTCAACTTGCCCACCATATAGCGTCCCATAACCGTCGATCCGCCCCACAGTGCCGCGGCACCCAGAGCAAGCAGGCTTCCCAATTGCATAAACTCGCCTGCATGTCCGAACGGAATCGTGAATCCGAAGGTCAGCAGATACGTACCGCCCAGCGCAACGAGGAACAGCGGACCGAACTGGCGCGGCAGCGATTCTTTCAACATGAAGTGCGCCAAGACGATCGCGAACAACGGTTGAAGCTTTTGCAGCAGAAGTACCGTATTAAAAGCTCCGCCCGCATGCTGCAGAGCCAGCGTGAACATCAAGGTCGCCAGAGCCGAACCGCCCCAGGAAATAAACAACAATGCACCGACTTGACGCAATCCCAGACCCTTCAATTCCGTCCGGTTTTTCCAAAGAATCGGCGCTGCCACCAATCCGATAATGACGTGTTCCAGCAAAACGATCTGCGAAGAAGTCATCGATTCCAGCAGCAAAATCCGGAACAACGGATCGATGCCCCACATGGCCGCACCGAGTACGATCAACCAAAATCCGCTTCCTGCTTTGGAGAAAAAAGAGTTTCCTTTGCCGCCTGTGCTTGCTTGAGTAAAGTCGTTGCGATTGGCTGTTTTCATTTCCCTAGTCTCCTCATCTGAATAAGGGGGATCATACGCGCAAAAAGCCCCGAAGGCCGGAAGATCCGGCGTTCGGGGCGGTTTTTACGTTAATCGAAGGTTCGAGCGGTTCAACAAACACGAAGCAAATATCCTACGGCAGGCTATTTAAATAAACCTACAGTCGGTTCGCACCGGCATGTCTGCGCTTGATCTTCTCCCATCCGGACTGTACCGTCGGCTCTGGAATCGCACCAGATCAGTCCCGATCGTTTGATTGCAAACGATGCGAGAGTCGCGGGCTAGGTTTGCGTCGCAAACCATTACCGCCGGTCGGGAATTTCACCCTACCCCGAAGATCCTTTATTCATTTATTTTTTATAATCTTATTTTAAAACAAATCCAGGCCAAACGCATGTGAAAATTGTCACGATATTCGCACATTTCCCGATATTCGTGAAAATGATCGAGAATAATGTCGGCTTTCGCAAACTTTCATCTGCGTTCAGTCTTTCAAGTCTGGTTTCATCATAAACCATGTTACACACTTTTACAAGCTGCTGAATAAAATAAAGTTAGTTTCCGGGTTGCGTATTCTTTTACGGCGAATTTTCGCTGTCCGTTTCGCCGCTTTCTTCAGGTTCCCATGGATAACTCTTGGTCAAAAATTCGGCCAATGTTCGGCTTGCTTCTCTGCGCTGCTTGCGCATTTCCGCACGGATCGGCGCGCTTTCGTGCAGCTTCCGTTCTTCTTCCGTCTCGGGATATACAGGCGTAACTTCCGTCTTGCGCCCGTGGTCGTCCAGCGCGACAAAGGTCAAAAAAGCCGTCGCCGCAATCTGACGCTCCCCGGTTTTCAGATCCTCGCGAACGACCTTCACGAACGTCTCCATCGAGCTGCGCCCCGTCCAGGTCACGAACGATTCCAACGTCACCGAATCGGTCATGTAGATCGGATACAGAAAATCGACGGAATCCGTCGAAGCCGTAATCGTATTCGCTCTCGACAGCTTCGCTGCCGCGATCGAAGCGATATCGTCAATATACGCCATCAACCTCCCGCCGAACAGCGTCTGATAGCTGTTGACATCGGTCGGAAACACGCGCGCCATTTTATAACTTCTCGTCGTACGAATCGGAATCCCTTTCATCTCTTGCACTTCCTTCTTTGTGTTGATGATCTCGTTTGTCCATTATACGCCTCCGTGAATCAGGCGTACAAATCCGATGCAGCGCGTGGAAGACCCGAGGGCGCTGCGGGGAGAATTCGTTAGCATATGCTTACGATGTGCCTTTCTTTGAAAGGCTTTAGGTCGCTGTCTCAATCGGGAAGCTGGATTGGATTATACAAAGGAGGCTTCCCGATTTCAAAGGCGAACATTTCATTCCTACACGAACTCTCCCCTCCGCTGCGCGGTCTTCCCTAAGCATCGGCTTTTGCCTCGCTCGATCTGTTTTTTTATTTTAAAAAAACAGACGCCGTCTCTTTTTAGACGGCGCCCAGATTTAAAAATGATTTTATATTCCCGGCGAAGCGGATGCGGAGGGAGACATTCAGTGAAAGACGCCTTTGAACGCGGAAAGCCGGAGGATTTCTGCGTGAGACAGCGTCTTGAACGAATTTCTCCCGCAGCGCCTCCCCCAGCTTCTCACGAATAGGAACTCACTTTTTAAAGTTTAATAAAATCAGCCATCGATTGGACGGCCACGGCGCCTGGAGCACCGTGGGACAGCGTGCCGTCGATTTGGCGCGCCCGGAATTCGACGGTTGCTTTTTCGCCCGGGAGAAGGTCGAAGTAGTTGTCGGTGAAGACGCCTTCGGCTTCGGCGGTCAGCCAGACTTGTTTTGCCAAAATATCCGTTTCGAGCGTGATCGTCGTACGGCCTTCGCCGTCGTCGTTACGGGTAATCGCGATATGCGGCGCAGCCAGTTCGATCTCGCGTGCCGGCACGAAATAATGCGTACGCTGGTCGATGACGAGGCCGTTTTGCTCCAGTTCCGCAAGCAGTACCGTACGCTCCGGAATTTCTTCGCCGAGCATTTCCGTAACTTTGACCGAGTGGACTTTTTCCGCGCTGTTGGCTTTGGCTTCGATCGGAAGGACCTGCTCATGAAGCACGTCGCCGCCGAAGCTCAGCAGCCGGAGACGCAGCGATACGGATTCCACTTGTAAATGATCGTTCAGGATATGGAAGTTCAAGTCTTCCCCGTTCGTGCCGTCGATCGAGACGGACAGGTCGCGGAAGCTGCGGCGGGCGTAGTAATGCAGCGCCTTCCAACGGCCGTAGTAGTCGATGCCCGACCAGGAAGCGACCGGCCAGCTGTCGTTCATCTGCCAGTACAACGTCCCCATGCAGTACGGCATGCTGCGGCGGTGCGCTTCGATCGCGGATTTCATGGCTTCGGCTTGCAGCACCTGGCTCATGTACAGGAACGAAACGAAGTCTTTCGGCTCCGGCAGGTATTTGTCCATGTATTCCTTGATCAGGAAGTTGCCGCGCCCGTTCTTCTGGTGCGCCAGCATGATCTTCGAATCCAGCTGAAGCGCGTCTTCCGGTGCATATTGCAGGACCGACTTGTGTTCCGGGAACGATTGGAAACCGTATTCGCTCATGAAGCGGCCGATGTATTTGTTATAGTTCTCGAACGGCTCCGAATTGTGCCATACGCCCCAATAGTGAATATCGCCTTCCGACGTGCCCGGGTGCGCGTGCTGCTTCTCGTCATTGCTGAGCGAGACGAGCGGCGAAGAAGGCCAGTACTCTGCGCCAGGTGCCATTTTCGAGATCGCGGTCGGAAGCAGACGGTGGAAGATCGCTTCATAGTCCGCCCAGATGCTGTTTTGCTGCTCCTTGGTATAGTCCTTTTTCCAGCCCCAACCGCCGTCCGGAATGTAGTGCGCCCATGCGGAGTCGATCTCGTTGTTGCCGCACCACAGCACGATACTCGGGTGATTGCGCAGACGAAGAAGGTTGTCTTCCGCTTCATGGCGCACGCTTTCCAGGAAATCTTCGTCGCCCGGATACATGCTGCACGCGAACATGAAGTCCTGCCAGACCATGATGCCGTACTCGTCGCACAGCTCGTAGAAGTCGTCCTCCTCGTAGATCCCGCCGCCCCAAACGCGCAGCATATTCATGTTCGCTTCGGCCGCCGAGACGATCTCGTAGCGATAACGCTCGCGGGTCACGTCCGTCTCGAAGTTATCGTTCGGAATGTGGTTCGCGCCTTTCGCGAAGACCGGAACACCGTTCAGCTCAATATAGAAGGACGCGCCCGCACCGTCTTTTTCCCGCTTCAGCTTGACGCTTCGCAGGCCGGTACGCACGCTTTTCTCGGCGCTGAGCGATTCGCCTTCCAAAATCCCTGCGGTAAAGGTGTACAGATGCGCGTCGCCCAGACCTCTCGACCACCATAGCTTCGGATCGTCGACTTCGAATTCGAAGCGGATCGTATTTTCGCCGCGGCTAATTTGCTCGGTGCGATCAATGTCCAAACCTTCCGCCGAGATGCGCAGACGCCCTTCGAAGTCGCGGTCCGATTCTACGGTTACGATCGCGGTCAGCTTCGCTTTGGACGCCGTGACTTCATTTTGACGGATAAACAGGTCGGTAATGCGCTGCCCGGTCCAAGCTTCCAGACGGACCGCACGCCAGATACCGCTCGTGACAAAACGCGGGCCCCAATCCCATCCGTAGTGATAAGGGGCTTTGCGCGCAAAGATACTGACCCGCTTATCGCCGAGGCCGCCCAGCTCCGATTGGTCGTTGGACGCAGGCAGTGCGTAACCCAGCTTCTCCAGCTTCGGCAGATCTTCGTTGATCGGTGAACGGAAAAGGATACGCAGCGTGTTTTCTCCGTCTTTCAGATGCGTCTTGACCGGTACATTCCAAGTACGGAACATATTATCGGCCGACAAGATGCGTTCGCCGTTCAGTTCCACGTCAGCGTAGGTGTCCAGACCGTCGAACACGAGGCTGATATTGTCCTGGCGAAGCAGCTCGGAAGGTGCGGTGAAGGTCGTCTCGTAGACCCAGTCCTGCTTGTCGATCCACTGCAAATCATGTTCGTTTGTTCCGTAGTACGGGTCCGGAATTTTGTTGTTTCGATACAGATCGCTATGCACGCAGCCCGGTACGACGGCCGGCAGCCGTTCGTTTTCTCCTGAAGCTGCAAACGTCCACTCTTTCAATTCCCATTTGATTTCGTTCACGATGTTTTCCCCCAATACTGAAAGTGTAACCGCTTTTAATTTCCATCAACACCGTATCATTCTCCGCACTAAATTTCAATATAATCTCGTTTTTTTATATCATTTTTATTTTTTTAGGAAAACAAAATTTCATATTTTGATTTTTGTTAGGTTCGTTAGCAAAAGAAAATCCCTGCCGTATACGGTCAGGGTTTTCCGTGCGGTGCTTGATATGCTTGCAAACCTCTAATGCCTTGTGAACGCTAAAAGTAAGGTTGCGTCCGAATGAAAGGTACCTGAAGCGTGTGCGTTTCATTCGGACGTAATCCTCTGATTAAGAGTTGACAAGGTATTACTTGCGCGGCTCGGCCGTCGTGCAGCGAACGATGAGATTCGACGGTTCCGTCACGACGGAAGGCGCGAAGTCGCTGTTTTCGATCATTGCGATCAAGTTCTCAATCGCATGCGAGCCGATCGACGGAATGTTTTGGTTCACCGTGGTCAGTGCAGGACTGAAAATTTCCGAATAATACGTATTGTCGAAACCGATCACCGAAATATCTTCTGGCACGGACAGGCCGTTTCGATGAATGACATTGATTGCGCCGAACGCCATCATGTCCGACGTGCAAACGACGGCGGTCGGGCGTTCTTTCAGCGTCAACAGGTCATTCATCGCGATCGTGCCGCCTTCCATGGAATAGTCGCTGACGCGCACGTAATCCGGGTGGACCGGCAGCTTATGCTTCTTCATGCCTTCCGTGAATCCTTCGTGGCGCAGCGAGCCGACGGCATTGTCCAGCTTGCCCGAGATAAACGCGATGCGCGAGTGTCCCAGCTGCGCGAGATGCTCCACGGCCTGCATGATTCCCGCTTTGTTTTCCGTCGTGATATATCCGGCGCGGCGGCCGCGAATGTCCGCGTCGACGAACATCGTCGGAATATCGGAATCGAGCAATTCTTCAAGATGCGGATCGTTTCGCGCCACGCCGAAGCCGACCACGCCGTCCACGTTCCGGCTGAGGCAGTGCTCGACGAACGAATATCCCGGATCGTCGAAACGCGTGGACAACAGGACCAAATCGTAACCGCTGTTTTGCAGCGCCGTCTTGATCCCTTCGAGCAGCTCCGAGACGAACGGATTTTTGAACGAATTGGTCACGAAAACGCCGACGGTCCAGGAACGGCCTTTCACCAATCCCCTTGCAGCCACGTTAGGATGATATTTAAGCTCTTTGATCGTTTGGCTGACTTTTTTGCGCGTTTTATCGCTCACATCCGGATAGTTGTTGATTACCTTGGAAACGGTTGCGACTGAAACTCCCGCTTCTTTGGCCACGTCATGAATCGAAGCCATTTTTTTACCTCCTTCGCGGTCGGATTGTACAATTTTGCGACGCCCCGTCCGGAAACCCATGTTTTTTCCTTCTATTATATATAGGTGTCGTTTGCGCGACAAGCTTTTTTGCCAACCGACTGCTTTAAGGGTATGATAAGATATTGAATTCAGGCAATTTGCGACATAAAAGGAGTCAGACAGATGGCTGTGAAGTATGAAACGGAGTTGTATCCGCCGCTCAAATCGTTCTTCGAAGCACGAGGGTACTCGGTCAAGAGCGAAGTCCGTCACTGCGACCTGGTCGGTTACCTCGAAGGCGAAGAACGTCCGCTGATCGTGGAGATGAAACGAACGTTTACGCTTGAATTGCTGCTTCAGGGAGCCGATCGCCAGCGTACCGGCGGGCTGGTTTATTTGGCCGTGGAGCGCAATCGAGCAAAAAAAGGGGCCCATAATCAGAGATTCGGCGAAATTGCGCTGCTCTGCGGACGATTGGGGATCGGACTGATCGTCGTTACCTTTTACAAATCCAAAACTCCGTTCGTCGAAGTGCTTTGCGAAGCAGGCGATGCTCCCGGCAAGACAGGCAAACTCTTCGGGAAAAAGGCCAAACGGCTGCGCACGGAGTTCGATGCCCGCAGCGGAGACCACAACACCGGCGGTTCGACCCGACGAAAAATCGTGACCGCTTACCGGGAAAATGCGCTGAAAGTCGCTCGGCAGCTGTGGATGTTCGGCGAAGCGTCCCCCGTCATGCTGAAAGAAGCCAGCGGCGTAGGCAAAGCGGCTGCCGTGCTTCAAGCTAATTACTACGGCTGGTTCGAACGGGTATCCCGCGGTCGTTACAAATTGACGGAGACGGGTCTCGCCGCGCTCGACGAGTATGCGACCGTCGTATCGGCCTGGCCCGAGAAATAGGAAAAACCGGCTGCACGCTTTGCAATGAAAATTGAAAGCTTCGGTTTCAAATCGGACAAAAGGGCTTTTGCGAAATAAAACCCTCCATGATAGAATGAAAACTGAAATTTGAGGCTCTGCCTTTTTTAAATCATTAATGAGGTGATGGAATGAAAGCTTCAACGGGACCTACCTCCGCCCCGTCCCGCAGCACGAAAAAGGGCAGGCTTTCAGCCAGATGGTTTTTGCTGGTATGGGTCGTTCTGATCGCCCTTTTCGTTTATGCCGCTTACGAGTACAGCCAAAGGCTGCAAGCCCAGACCGTTGCTGCTTTAGAGCAGCAAACACAGGCTCAAATGGCCGATCTTCGAGCCGATTACGAAAAGCAGCTTGCCGCCCTGAATACGGACTTGAACAAGCAAATCGCTGCGCTGCAAAGCAAAGTGGACTCGTTCAACGAGCTGCTAACTTTTACAAAAGATAATGCGAGCAACAAAACCGATAACAGCAACAAGCTCTACACGCAGTTGGACGAGGTCAAAACCCAACTGAACGCACTTCAGAAGAAAATGGATCTGCTGAAATGACGCGCGTCCAACACGTGAATCGCTTCTTCCTGATCCTGGCGGCTCCGGCAATCGGCCTGTTGCTGTGCCTGTTGCTGTTTCCGCCGCAGCTCGACTTGCAGCTTGATACCCAGGCCTACAAGTCCGAGAGCAGGGTAAGCGTTTCTTCGGCTAAACTGCTGCAAGACCTGGATACGGCAGAAATCAGCGCCAAATCGACTTCCGACTCGCTGCAGCAGACTTTGAACCTGTACAACCAGACGACGCAAACGATGTCTTCGATCGTGCAGAAAGCGTCCATTCAAGCGAGCCGGCCCGAAAATATTTACGACAAACGTATCCGTTCCAAGCTGGGACTGCCGGTAGAGACGGTCGATAGCGACAAGATCCGGGTTGAGTTGTTCCGCGTCAATGCCGTCACTTACAAAGGCTATGCGATGAAAGTAAAGCTGAAAGACCCTTCCGCGATGCGCATGAGTCTGGCGGGCGAGACGCTCGGAAGCTCGGAGACGACGCTCAAAGCCGTACAACGGCACGGCGCGATCGCAGGCATCAATGCAGGCGGATTCGCGGACCAAGACGGCAAACGTTATCCGCTCAGCACAACGATGATGGACGGCCAGTATCTGACCGGATTCCAGTCCAGCTTCAAAGATCTATACTTTGTCGGACTCAACGGTTCCGGCAAGCTGATCGGCGGCAAATTCGATCGTCAGGATCAGCTCGATAAGCTCCGGCCGCAATTCGGCGCTTCATTCGTGCCGATTCTGCTCAAAGACGGCAAGAAGACGGCGATTCCGGCAAAATGGAAAGCTTCTCCGAAGCGCGCCCCGCGTACGATCATCGGCAGCTACAAAGATGACCAGTTGATTATCTTCGTGATCGACGGCTATAACGAAGGCGGCGGTTCCGGCGCAACGCTGGAAGAGATTCAAGGCCAGCTGTACAAAATCGGCGTCATCAATGCGTACAATCTCGATGGCGGCGGTTCATCTTCGCTCGTGATGAACGGCCGCGTCGTGAACCATCCTTCGGACGGCACGTTACGCCCTGTGCCGACCAACTTTTTGTTCTTCGAATAACTTCGCCCGACAAGTAAAGATCGGTTATAAAAAAAGAGCCCAAGGGCTCTTTTTTTGCATGATACGGATGTTTTCAATGCCGCTCAGCCATGTTTGGGAAGATGCATCATGTCGACCACGCAAGCTCCGCAGATATAACGATCCTTAAACTCGCTGACTTCATCGATAGAACCGCAGAACACGCATTTCGGACGGTAACGCTCCAAAATGATATGATCTCCCTGGACCAAAATTTCGACCGGATCGCCTTCGTTCATTTGGTATCTTTTTCTCAGCGATTTCGGGAGGACGATACGTCCCAATTGGTCGACTTTCCGGACTACTCCAGCAGGTTTCATGATTGAAAACACCTCTTCTGTTTTTAGTTTGCTGTTTCTGCCCCACCTGCAGAAATGATTCTGCAAACCCAACACTAGATATTCGAGGCTCGATTACGAATTCCTTCTTGTTGAGCAAAAAAAAGAAACGTTGGTTAATTATCGGTTTTTTATCTAATCAAGCAATCATTTCATATCCGGAAAATCCAACTGCCGCAGCGCTTCATAAAGCATGATCGCTACCGAATTGGAAAGGTTCAACGAACGAACGTGCTCGGTACGCATCGGCAGGCGGATCGAGGTGTCCGGATTCGCGGCGATCAGTTCAGGGGGCAGCCCTTTGGTTTCTTTGCCGAAAACGAGGAAATCCCCGTCACGGAATTGAACGTCGCTGTAGCGTTTGGTCGCTTTCGTCGTCGCGTAGAAAAAGCGGCCTTCCGGATATTTTTCCTGAAGCTCGGCAAACGAGTCATGATACTCCAGTTTGACGGAAGGCCAGTAATCCAGACCCGCGCGTTTAAGCGAAGCGTCGTCCGTGCGGAAGCCGAGCGGACGCACCAGATGCAGATGAGTGTCCGTCGCGGCGCAAGTTCGTGAAATATTACCGGTATTCGCCGGGATTTCCGGTTCAACCAATACGATATGCAAAGCCATAAGTGTATTCACTCCGTTTCGAAAAATAAGACTAATAACATTCGATGCTTCTATTAGATGCATAGATGCACGCAGAAAAGCCGCCCGAAGGTTGGGCGGCTTTTCCGTCTCTTCTTTTCTATAGTACCCGAATCGCCTGTTTAAGGGAAGATTATAACGTTAACCGTTACGTTTTTGGAAATCGCTCATGAAGTCGACAAGCGCCGCTACGCTTGCGTGAGGAACGGCATTGTAGATCGAAGCGCGCAGGCCGCCGACGCTGCGATGGCCTTTCAGGCCGACAAAACCTTGCTGTTCGCTCTCTTTGGCAAAAGCCTTCTCCAGTTCTTCCGAGCCCAAACGGAACGTTACGTTCATGATCGAACGGCTATCCGTTTGCGCAACGCCGCTGTAGAATCCGCCGCTGCCGTCGATTGCATCATACAGCAGCTTGGCTTTCGCATTGTTCTTCTCTTGCACGCCTTCCAAGCCGCCTTGTTCTTCGATCCAGCGCAGCGTCTGATTGACCATATAAATGGAGAAAGACGGCGGCGTGTTGTACAGCGAATTGTTCGACAGATGCGTACTGTAGCGGAACACGGTCGGAATGTTCTTCGCTTCCCGAGCCAGCAGTTCTTCCTTGGCAATCACGACGGTTACGCCGGACGGACCGAGGTTTTTTTGAGCGCCCGCATAAATCATGCCGAACTTCTCGATATCGAGCGGACGGCAGAAGATGTCGCTGGACAGATCCGCGATCAACGGCACGCTGCCCGTATCCGGATATTCCGCGAACTGCGTGCCTTCGATCGTCTCGTTCGACGTAATATGCACATAAGCGGCATTCTCGCGCACTTCGATTTCGCTTTGCGAAGGCATGCGCGTGAACTTGTCGCCTTCGGCCGAAGCGGCGGTATAAATATCTCCGATCAGCTTCGCTTCTTTAGCGGCTTTGGAAGCCCAGCTCCCGGTCATCACGTAACCCGCCGTTTTCCCTGCCGTCAACAGGTTCATCGGAATCGTTGCGAACTGCGTGCTGGCTCCGCCTTGAAGGAAAAGCGTCTTGTAGCCGGAAGGATTGCCCAGCAGTTTCAGCAAGCGTTCCTGCGCTTCGTTATGTACGCTCTCGTACACGGCTCCACGGTGGGACATTTCCATGATCGACATGCCCGTACCCTGAAATTCCACAAATTCCGCCTGCGCGCGCTCCAATACTTCGAGCGGCAATGCAGCCGGCCCCGCATTAAAGTTGTAAGCCCGTTTGCCCATGAATCAAATGCCCCCTCAAGCCCATAATTTAGGGTTAATCATAACAGCAATCTAACATTACTTCAAGTAAAACTATGACGCGATAAAGCGATAACGAGTCGTTTTTTTCAAGCTGTACTCTTTTCGTCAAAAACCGTTATTCGTTCGTGTTTTTAGGTTTTTCACAAAATAATTTCGCAAAACCATTGACTGGAAGTAAATCGCCTTATATACTTCAATAGTCCTATACCATTATTCCTACTATCTTGTTTATTCAAAAGGAGACCCGACATGCAAACCGTCAACAAACGTGCCTGGGGCTATGCCGCTTTATTCCTCGTTTTAGCTTTGGCCGAAATTCCGCTGCGCAATATCCAATGGCAGGGCGGAACCGTTCTGCATACTTCGATGGAGATCATGGCGACGATGCTCGCCGGCTTTATCGGTATTCTTGCCCTTGTGTACTACTATACGCAAAACCGGACGTCCATGCTGCTGATCGGCAGCGGCTTTCTCGGTACGGCTTTGCTTGACGGTTATCATGCGATCGTCACCTCTTCCTTTTTCGCGGATATGTTCCCGTCGGTCTCTTCTTCGCTCGTCGCTTGGAGCTGGCTGGCTTCGCGCATCTTTCTGTCGGTGCTGCTTGTACTGGCTTGGCTGCTGTGGAATCGGCGCGAAGAACAAGCCGCCGAACGCCGACGCACCGAAGGTCTCGTTTACGGCATGACCGCGCTGCTGACGCTGGCCTGCTTCCTGTTCTTCATTTTCGTTCCGCTTCCGAAAGCTTACGTCGAAGGCGGATTCGTCGGACGCCCTCAAGAAATCGTTCCGGGACTGCTTTTCCTGGTCGCGTTGTACGGGCATTTGAAGCTCGGCCATTGGAAAACGCGTCATTTTGAGCACTGGCTCATCTTGTCAATCATTACCGCGGCTTTGACGCAGCTCGGCTTCATGTCGTTTTCGCATGCTTCCTATGACGTCAACTTCGACCTGGCCCATTTATTGAAAAAAGTCAGCTATATTCTTGTTTTGATCGGCCTGCTGGTCAGCATGTACTTCCAATTCAAGCGCGCTGAAGCCAGTACGGATATTTTGCGTCAAAAGCAGCAGCTCGAACAGATCATGATCCAGGCAGGCAGCGCTTCGGACCGTATCGTGCATATGGCCGCCGAGCTGTCCGACTTGCAAAATCAAAGCAAAGAAATGAACAGCCGAATCGTGTCCGCCATGCAAGACATCGCGCATCATTCGCTGCTTCAATCGCAAGGAACGCTGGAAAGCTCGGCGGCGATCAACGAGATTTCGCAGGGCATCATGCATGTGGCGGAAATGAGCGGCGACGTGTCCGAGCAGGCCAAAACGACGACCCGGCAATCGCAGATCGGCGCACAGTCGATCCGGGAATCGATAGCGCAGATGCAGCAGATCCGGGAAAAAGTCGATACGTCTTCGGCTTCGATCGACGAGTTGGACACGATGTCCGAACAGATTTCTTCGATCATCGGCTTTATCCGCGACGTGGCTTCGCAAACGCAGCTTCTGGCGCTGAACGCCGCGATCGAAGCTGCGCATGCCGGCGAACACGGACGCGGTTTCGAAGTGGTGGCGACGGAAGTGCGAAAACTGTCCGAAGAAACCGGCGGCGCCGTGCAGCAGATCGAGCAGGTCGTATCCGATATCCGTCAGCGGATCAGCCGTTCTTCGGCGGACATGACGTCGATCACCAAAGAAGTCGAAGCCGGAATGAGCCGGATGGAAAACAACGAAGCGCAGTTCCGCGGCATTCTTCAGGCGACGGAACGCTCGGAAATGCAGATTCAAAGCGTGAGCGCATCGGCGGAAGAAATTTCGGCAGGCGCGCAGCAGGTGAATTCCTCGATGGAAGAACTCAGCCGATTATCGAAGCTGTCCGAAGAAGAAGCCGGCAAAATCGCGCAAATGAATCAAAGCTATGCCGCTTCGCTTGAACGCTTCTCGGAGTTGATCGAGGATCTGAACCGCATGTCGGCCGAGCTCAAGTCGGCGACGGAAGGCTGAGAAGCAAGGCGAGGCCTGCATCGGCCGAATACATTAACGAACGACCCCGTTTCCGTATAAGCGGAAACAGGGTCGTTTTTTTCACGTCGCGCGCTTGAGCGAAATCGGCGCACGAGTGCCGCGTTTGCCCAGTACTCCGTACCCGATAAAGGTAAGGTTACGCTCGTTCGAAACGCAAACCTACTGTTTGAGGTGGTGCAGAGTACTAGGGCTGAGCGAAAAAAAGCCTCTATCCTTTTACCGGATAGAGGCTTTTTGCCGTATTTGCTTTCACGGAACGAATTCGCGGCGGATTAGCAATCGTAGTACAGGCTGTACTCGTGCGGATGAACGCGAATCGATACTTGCTTCGCTTCCGCGCGCTTGAAGGCGATATAGTTCGCGATGAAGTCTTCGGAGAAGACGCCGCCTTCAGTCAGGAACGCGCTGTCCGCTTCGAGCGAATCCAGTGCTTCTTCCAGGGAACCCGGAACGCTGCGGATTTGGGATTTCTCTTCGTCCGGCAGATCGTACAGATTCTTGTCGGCAGGACCGTAGCCCAGCTCAACCGGATTGATTTTCTTTTTGATTCCGTCAAGGCCCGCCATCAGCATGGCCGAGAAAGCAAGGTAAGGGTTAGCGGTGGAGTCCGGCGTACGGAACTCGATGCGACAGCCCTTAGGCGTCACGGCAGCAACCGGGATACGAACAGCCGCCGAGCGGTTACCTTTCGAGAACACCAGGTTAACCGGAGCTTCGTAGCCCGGAACCAGACGCTTGAACGAATTCGTGCTCGGGTTCGTCAATGCGATCAGCGCCGGAGCGTGGTACAAGATGCCGCCGATATAGTTCAGCGCCATTTCGCTCAGGTTCGCGTAGCCGCCTTTTTCGTAGAACAAAGGCTCGCCGTCTTTGAAGATCGATTGGTGAACGTGCATGCCGCTGCCGTTGTCGCCGAAGAGCGGTTTAGGCATAAACGTAGCCGTTTTGCCGTATTGGCGAGCCGTGTTGTGCACGATATATTTGTATTTGAGCAGGTTGTCTGCCGTTTTCTTCAATGTGTCGAAACGGAAGTTGATTTCCGCTTGGCCGGCCGTCGCCACTTCGTGGTGGTGACGTTCGATCACGAGACCCGCTTCTTCGAGCAGACGGCACATTTCGCTGCGGATATCCTGTTGGCTGTCGACCGGAGCGACCGGCACGTAGCCGCCTTTGACGCCTACTTTGAAGCCCAGGTTGCCGCCTTCTTCTTGGCGGTTCGTGTTCCACGCCGCTTCTTCGGAATCCACGGAGTACGAAGAACTGTTCATTCCGCTGTGGTAACGAACGTCGTCGAAGATGAAGAACTCGGATTCAGGCGCGAAGAACGCGTCGGAACCTACGCCGCTCGCCTGCATGAAAGCTTCGGCTTTCTCTGCGATGCCGCGCGGGTCGCGGTCGTAATGTTCGCCGTCCGGCGTATAGATGTTGCACATAATGTTCAATGTTGGATGAGCGGTGAAAGCGTCGATGTATACCGATTCCGTATCCGGCATCATGACCATATCCGACTCTTCGATACCGCGGAAGCCCGGAATCGACGATCCGTCGAAGGCTACGCCGTTTTCAAAAGTTTCTTCTTCAACCGCACTTGCAGGGACCGAAATGTGATGAGTTTTGCCTGACAGATCCACGAAACGGAAATCAACCCACTCGATGTTGTTCTCCTGAATAAGCTTCAATACTTTTTCTACCGACATGTCACTTTCCTCCCAAATTTCCGAACATTGAACGGATATGCGTTATGAAACGTTCATGCTCTTTTTTCGCTGTCGTCATTATAAAACGGCACTATTTAGCAGTCAATACTCATGTCAGGTATTTTTTATGGCAATGTAAGTTATGCTCACACTTTGGTGAAATTTAAAGGTGTTTGAAACAAAAGCCCGACATCGACCACAAATAGCGGCACGACGCGGGCTTTCTCGATTTAGCAAGCAGATGAAAATAGCATGCTTTTTTGTTTACCAGCATTCAAAAATTAGACGATCGCCCAATTTTTAAAAGCAGCGGCTTCCGCCTTCGGCGTAGCGAAGCTTTTGCCGACGATCGGCGACAATTGTTCCAAATCGCGCATCAAACCCGCGAATTGGTCCGGGAATAACGATTGAACGCCGTCGCCCGTCATGGAATTGTCCGGATCGGTATGCATTTCGATAATCAAACCGTCCGCGCCTGCGGCAACGGAAGCTTTGGCCATAGGCTCCACCAGTTCGCGTCGTCCCGTGCCGTGGCTCGGATCGGAAATAACCGGAAGATGGCTCAGGCTTTGCAGCGCCGGAATTGCCGCCAGATCAAGCGTGTTGCGCGTGTACGATTCGAACGTGCGGATGCCGCGCTCGCACAGCATCACGTCGGGATTGCCTCCTGCCAAAATGTATTCGGCCGCGTTCAACAGTTCGTCGTATGTTGCGCTGAACCCGCGTTTGAGCAGGACCGGACGGCCGCAGGTGCCCAATTTGCGCAGCAAGTCGAAATTCTGCATATTGCGGGTACCGATCTGAAGAATGTCCGCGTACTCCGCACAGATATCGACGTATTCCGGCGTCATGACTTCGGTAATCGTGAGCAAACCGTGCTTTTTACCGGCTTCGGCCATCATGATCAGACCTTCCACGCCAACGCCCTGGAAGCTGTACGGACCTGTACGCGGCTTGAACGCGCCGCCGCGCAGCACTTGTCCGCCCGCAGCTTTAACCAAACGAGCGATCTCGTCGATTTGTTCCGGGGATTCTACCGCGCAAGGTCCGCCCATCACGACCAGCTCGCCCCCGCCGATCTTGACGTCGCCGATCTGGATCACCGTATTCTCCGGATGGAAGTCGCGGCTGGCCAGCTTGTACGACTTGGAGATTTTGACAACGTCTTCGACGCCTTTCATCTGACGCAGGTGCTCGGCCAATCTCGGCTCGGCTTTGCCGATCAGACCTACGACCGTACGATCCGCTCCTCTGGACAGGTGAACAGTCAGTCCTTCTTTTTCAATGACGCGAATAACTTCTTGCAGCTGCTCCTCGGGAGCTTGGTTCGATAAAATAGCGATCATAATCGTTTCGTCCTTTCGTTATGGGAATGGGAATGAGGTTCCCGATCAATAAAAATCCAACAAATTCTTTCGCACTTAAACGCTTTTATGCTTTTAGGCTTTTATTCGTTAAAGTAATCTTAGCAAAGAAAAGGCTCCCCGTCAACCCGAAGAGCACCGAATCCTTTTCTTGTTTGCAACGCCTCGAAGTTTGGCCTGCCGCATGCGGCATTCAGGCTTTCCTTTTCGATTTTCGGCGCATGCCGTATACGCCGCCGATCGCCGCGAACAAAACAGCGGTGATCGGGAATATCGCCCAATTCACGTCCCAACGCTGATAAACGAAACCGCTGACGAAAAAAACCACGAACGCGATCGGCCAAACGACCGCGGCAATACGGTTGATGACTCGGTTTTCTTCTTTCTTTTCCCGCGTGTACTCGCCCAACTGAAGCAATCTTTGAAATCCGCCTTGAATGCCTCCGACATACGCGAACAAGGCAATAGCGCCCCCCAACAAAGCCAGCATGATCGCGGCTCCGTAAGGCAGTTGACCTTTTCCCCTTATGCCCGCGATCAATAAAGCCACGGGAGACAGCGTACCCAAGCAAGCCGCAATAACGATACAACGGGAATGGACGGGGCGAAAAGCTTCCATATGCTGCTCCGTGTTCGATTTGGCACACGGAGAAAGTTCGAAATCGCCTTCCAGCATCTTATACCGTTCTTTGCCGCTGCCGCTTGCGATAAATAAGCCGATCGCCGGGACCGCGAAAACGAACAAGACGATCAATGCAAACAGGTAAGCCTGACCGCCGGACCAACTGCCGAAAGCGCCGTGTTCGTTCAATGCCGCGACGACCATTGTGGCGGCGACGCCGAACAAAATCGACAGCCAACCGATCGCCTGCAGGCGCGAGGAGCGGCGAACGATGTTTTCGTATTGCAGCGCTTGTTGTTCGGAGATGCTGATTTCTTCCCCGGTTTCGGCGGCCGGCAAAATTCCAAGTTCGTCCATCAATTCATCGATGCTGCCGAATTCCGAAATGACGATTCCGATCGCTTCATGCTCGCTTTTGCCGTCTTGCTTCAATTCTTCGTACTTGTCCTCCATCGTATCCGACATCTCCCGCTTCAAGTTCAACACTTGAGCGGTACGCGGCCATGCGGCAAATAAGCTGTCCAAATAAGCATGCAGTACGTCCATCGTCTTCACGGCTCCTTTATGAATTTATTGACGACTTCTTGAGTGATCTGCCATTCGCTGCACTTCTCCTGATAGTAGGCCAGACCCTCTTCGGTAATCCGGTAATAGGTGCGCCGCTTCCCGCTCTCCCCATCCTTATGGAAAGAAGAGATATAACCGTTCTTTTCCAAACGCGTAAAAGCGGAATAAAGCGTCGTTTCCTTCATGACGTATTTTTCTTCCGACAATCTGCGGATATTTTTCGAGATTTCGTAGCCGTACGATTCTCCGTCGAGCAGCATGTACAGAATCATCGTATCGTTGTAGCCGCGGATGACATCGCTGCTAATCAAAGGCCTCCCCCTTTTCTTTTTACTATGTCTGTCGTACTTCATCTGTCGTAGTAAACTTGTATCTTCAATGTATCATGGTTACTACGACAGGTAAAGTAGTTTGGCGTAAAAAAAGAAAAATGCGAAGAACCGCCTCTTGGCAGCCCTCCGCATTGGGATGATTGAACCTGTTATTCCGTTTTCGCCCTTCGGACGCTTTTACTGAATATCCTTATCGTACTGCAAATAGACAACCTGCGTTTGCAAATACTCGTTCAGTCCGTGCTTGCCGTCCGCGCCGCCGATGCCCGATTTGCGCCAGCCGGCATGGAAGCCCTGCATCGCCTCGAAGTTCTCGCGGTTGATGTAGGTTTCTCCGTATTTCAGACGCTTCACGACTTTCATCGCTACATTGAGATTTTGCGTATACAGCGACGATGTCAAGCCGAATTCGCTATCGTTGGCAAGCTCGATCGCTTCGTCCAACGTTTTGAACGAGACGATCGGAATGACCGGGCCGAAAATTTCTTCCTGGATGATCTCCATCTCGTTGCTTGCGTCCGCGATGACCGTCGGCTCGTAGAAGCTGCCTGCGCCCTCGACCTTTTTGCCGCCCAAAAGAACCTTCGCCCCTTGCTCGACTGCACGGTCAACCTTGGCTTGTACGGAATCCTGAGCATCCTTATTGATCAACGGTCCCATATGAATATCCGAATCTTTCAACGGATCGCCGTATTTCACGGCTTTCATCGCTTCGACGAGACGGTTCGTGAATTCTTCCTTAATGTCTTCATGCACATAGACGCGCTCGGCACAGTTGCATACTTGCCCGGTGTTGATCACGCGCGAATCCACGACGGATTTGACTGCGATATCGAGATCGGCGTCTTTATGCACGATCGCGGGGGCTTTGCCGCCCAGTTCCAAGCTGACTTTGATGATATTTTCGGCCGCGGCCTCCATCACCTTCTGTCCGGCAGGCACGCTGCCCGTCAAGCTGACCATGCCGACTTTGGGGTTGCTGGCCAGCTCGTTGCCCACTTCGCCGCCGCGTCCGGTTACCAGATTGAATACGCCTTTCGGCAAACCGACTTCGTCGACGATTTTGGTAAAAGCGACCGCATTGTTCGGAGATTCTACGCTCGGCTTCACGACGATGGTATTGCCGGTAATCAGCGCCGGAGCCATTTTTCGGGCAATCAGGAAGAACGGGAAGTTCCAAGGGAGAATGCCCGTGGTAACGCCGATCGCTCTTTTGAAAACAAAGATATTTTCATTGTCGCGGTCGCTCTGGACGATCTCGCCTTCGTAACGCCGCGCCCACTCTGCCATGTAATCCATGTAATCCGCTGTGAAATTGACTTCTACCGTCGACAGCTCCAGCGTCTTGCCCACTTCTTCGGAGATAAGGCGGGCAATCTCGTCCGACTGCTTGCGGATGCCGTCCGCGATCTTATGTAGATAGACGCCCCGCTCTACTGCCGGTGTTTCTTCCCAGGCGCTTTGTGCCGCTTCCGCCGCGTCGATCGCCCGGGCCACGTCCGCCTTCGTCGCTTTCGGTACTTGGGAAACCGTTTCGTCCGTCGACGGATTGGTCACATCCATCCATTCTCCGTTTTCCGCATCGGTAAATTGACCGTTAATGTACATCTGATGTTTTTGCACCGAACCTGCCTCCTCAGAAATGGGTTAAAGTTTGTTTCTTCTATTGTATTGTAAACGTTATCAATTTTTATTGTCAACATTTTAGTTCTTTTTATCTGTGGTTTTGTGATGTTTTTTATTTTATTTTTCTGTTTTTATGGTTTTCAATGGAACAATCGCGGAGTACAATAGAGGAGAAACGGAGGGATCGCGAATGAAAGTCAGCATCTTCTCGACCTGCCTGGTTGACCTCATGTTCCCCGGCGTCGGCAAAGACATGGTCGAAGTTCTGGAACGTCTCGGCTGCGAAACGGATTTTCCCGCGTCTCAAGTGTGCTGCGGGCAGCCGACCTACAATAGCGGTTATTTGGAAGAATCCAAGCAAGCCATGATCAATATGATGAACGCTTTTGAACATTCCGATTACGTCGTCGGTCCGTCCGGATCTTGCGTCGCGATGTTCCACGAGTACCCGCATATTTTCAAAGGCGATCCGGATTGGGAAATGAAAGCGATTGCTTTAAAAGAAAAGTCATTCGAATTCACTCAATTTATCGTTCGGGTACTCGGCATTACCGATGTCGGCGCACGTCTTGAAGGCAGCGCGACGTACCACCGTTCCTGCCATATGACGCGATTGCTGGGCGAAGCCGAGACTCCTTTTATGCTGCTCGAAAAAGTGGACGGGCTTCAGCTTGAACCGTTGAAGAACGCCGACAACTGCTGCGGCTTCGGCGGAACCTTTTCCGTCAAAATGCCTGAGATTTCCGAACAAATGGTGGATGAAAAAAGCGCCTGCGTCGCGGACACGGGAGCGGAGTATCTGATCAGCGCGGACATGGGCTGCCTGATGAATATCGGCGGGCGGATGTCTCGAACCGGCAAAGAGATCCAAGTTATGCATATCGCAGAAGTGCTGAATCGCATTCCGGCCGAACCGGAACGTCGAGGTGCCTTGGAAGGAGGCGCTTTCGCATGAGTTTAAAAACGGACGATCGGAAATTCGATGCGCGCACGGCGGCCGGAATCGAAGACGCGTTTATGCGCGGCGCGGTCGGTTCGGCGCAGGATAGCCTTAAGACGCGAAGACTGACTGCGGCGACGGCGCTCGGGGATTGGGAGCAATGGCGCGAGTTGGGTCAACAGATCCGGCAGCATACGTTGGAGAACCTGGACTATTATTTGGGACAAATGGCGGACAACGTGGAGCGGCGAGGCGGACATGTCTTTTTCGCGCGGACCAAAGAAGAAGCAAGTGCCTACATCCGAGACGTCGTTCAGAGTAAAAACGCGCGCAAAGTGGTCAAGTCGAAATCGATGGTTACCGAAGAAATCGAAATGAATCACGTTCTGATGGAAGCGGGCTGCGAAGTGATCGAAAGCGATCTGGGCGAGTATATTTTGCAGGAAGACGATTGGGACCCGCCTTCGCATATCGTCGCGCCCGCCCTGCATAAAAACCGCAAGCAGATTCGCGACGTGTTCGCCTCCAAGCTGAGTTATGCCGGAGACGAGACGCCGGAGCATCTGGCCCGGTTCGCGCGGGACATCTTGCGGGAAAAGTTTCTCGAAGCGGAGATCGGCATCACGGGCTGCAATTTCGCGGTGGCCAATCTGGGCGCGATCAATCTGGTCACGAACGAAGGCAACGGGGACCTGACCGCGGCTCTGCCGAAAACCCATATCGCAGTCATGGGCATGGAACGGATCGTGCCCACGCTGGAAGAGATGGAAGTGCTGGATAATCTGCTGTGCCGAAGCGCGGTCGGGCAGAAGTTGACCAGTTATATCACGGTTATGGGTCCGCGCGAACCCGGCGAAGTCGACGGTCCCGAGGAGTTCCATCTGGTCGTCGTCGACAATGGCAGATCCGAGATTTTGGCGAGCGAATTTCATGAAGCGCTGCAATGTATCCGCTGCGGTGCCTGCCTGAACGTATGTCCGGTCTATCGGCATATCGGCGGACATGCCTACGGTTCGATCTATCCCGGTCCGATCGGCGCGGTCATCACCCCGCTATTGGGCGGTTATGACGACTACAAGGAACTTCCGTATGCCTCCAGCTTATGCGGCGCTTGTACGGATGTATGCCCGGTCAAAATTCCGCTGCATGAGCAGCTTGTCATGCATAGGCAGAACATAGTCTCCCAAGGGCGGACAGGCGTCGCGGATCGGGTACAAATGAAAGCTGCCGGCAAACTCCTTTCTTCGCCGGGAATGTTCCGCGGTACGCTGCGCGTCGCGTATTCGATGACCCGTTTGCTCAGCCGGCATGGTCGCATCGTACGCGGTCCGGGTCCGATCGAAGGCTGGATCGGGATACGCGATATGCCTCAGCCGGTAAAAAAACAGGATGGCTTCCGTTCATGGTACGAAAAGCGCGAACGTGTCGATCGTTCGGAAGTCTCGTCCATGACTGCCGCGGATATTCGCAAAAAAGCTCCGTCCGCGCACGGTGACTTCAACGCTGCCGTTTTGCCGGAAGCCGGCCCTGGACGCGATACTTCGGTAGAGGAAGCGGCTTCACCGATCGGAAAAGAAGGGAGACGACCATGAGCCGGACCGAAAGCGAAAATAGAACTGCCGATACGTCTAACCGCAACTCTTTTTTGAATCGGGTTGCCGAAAGCCTCGGACGTCCCCGCCGGACGGACGATGTAACGAGACCCGATTGGAAACATACCGTCCATCTGGATACGTTGGCCGATTCCGCACCGGAGCAGCTAGTCGAGGTGTTGAAAGAGCAATGCTTTTTCATTCACACCCAGGTCATCGAATCGACTCCCGAGCTGCTGCAAGCCACGCTGGACGACTTGATCCGCAGTTATGGCGGCGGTCCGATCATTCGCTCCGGCGATCGGAGATTTTCCCGATACGGCTTATCTTTCCCGAATGATTTTGCCTGGTCGGCAGAAGCAGCACGCGAGGAAAATATCCGTCAAGCGGAAGCCGCCAATGTCGCGATCGTCTTCGCCGACCATGCGCTTGCCGAATCCGGAACCGTCGTGCTGGAAAGTCGACCCGATCAGGGACGCGCGCTGCATTTCCTCCCGGCCCACTACATTGCGGTGATCGAGCGTGATCGGATCGTGCCGCGTTCCACCCAAGCGATGGCCGAACTGAACCGTCGATACGAGAACGGCGAAACGCTCGGCTCCTGCCTCAACCTGATCTCCGGCCCTTCCAACTCGGCAGATATCGAGATGCAGCTTGTCGTAGGCGTTCACGGCCCGTTAAAGGCGACATACGTATTGATTTGAAGCGGGCTAATCGAAAAATGTAGTTAACAAAGCCTATAAAAAAAGAATGTCCCGCGTCGGCTTCCGACTGTCGGGACACTCTTTTTTTCTGTTATTCGGCTTGTGCTTGGACTTTCTTTTTCTCGCGCACCGGCGGCAGAAGCTTTTTCATATCGACCGTACGCTTGATTTCCCACGTGGACGGATCGCTTTCTTCGAATTGTTCCAGATAGGTGATAACTTCCTTCGTGATCGGCGTCGGCGTCGATGCTCCAGCCGTCACCGCAACTTTGGAAATCCCCATCAGCCATTCCTGCTTGATCTCGCTCACGTCGGATACGCGGTAAGCGGTCGTGCCCGCTATTTCCTCCGACACCTGCGCCAGGCGGTTGGAGTTATTGCTGCGCGGGTCGCCGACCACGATAACCAGATCGGCTTGGCCGGCCTGCTCGGCAACGGCTTCCTGACGTACCTGCGTCGCCAAACAAATCTCGTTATGCACTTCGGCGCCCGGATAACGTTCCAGCAGCATCTTCATGATATTTTTGATATCCCACTGGCTCATCGTCGTCTGATTGGTGATAATGATCTTGCCGGCAGGGACGTCAAGCAGCTCGATCTCTTCTTCTTTTTCGATCAGATGCACTTTATCCGGAGCGATGCCGATGGCGCCTTCCGGCTCGGGGTGATTCTTTTTCCCAATATAAATGATCTCGTACCCTTCGCCCGCTTTTTCGCGGATCAGGTCATGCGTTTTGGTCACGTCCGGACATGTGGCATCGACCGTCGTCAGGCCGCGTTCCCGGGCGCGCTTGCGTACTTCCGGCGATACCCCGTGCGCGGTGAAAATGACCGTGCCTTTGTCCACCTGCTCCAAAATCTCCAACCGGTTAGGTCCGTCAAGGGTCACGATTCCTTCGTCCTCGAACGATTGGGTGACATGCGCGTTATGCACGATCATCCCGAGTATATAAATAGGCCGCGGCAGATCGAGGTTTTTGGCCGCTTGTCTGGCGAGCACCATCGCGTCGACTACTCCGTAACAGTAACCGCGGGGCGCGATACGTAGAACTTCCATCTATTAGCACCTGCTTTCGGATTCATGGCTTAAGCGTGAACGATCACGCATACCCCGATTATAACGTATTCGGAAGGCCGAAGAAAGGCGACCCCGCTCACGGCAATTTCTCCGTGGGCAAGATCGCCTGTTTTTATTGGATTATTTAGCGTTACGCCGTGATTTTGCGTCTTCGGATTCCGGGTCGTTCTTTTCGATGTCGTCAGGTTCGACATCGATGACTTCCTCTTCGGAAGACGTCTCGGCAGCAGACGCAGCTTGGATTTCCGGGAATAACGCCGGAAGCCAAATAATGAAAGTGGTTCCTTCGCCTTTGACCGTCACGACTTCGACAGAGCCTTTGTGCTCGTCGATAATCCATTTCGCGATCGAGAGCCCCAATCCGGTTCCCGGCGTCTTGCCGCGCGATTCGTCCGCCCGATAGAAGCGTTCGAAGATATGCGGAACTTCGTCCTTGTCCATCCCGATTCCGCTATCTTTCACGCGAATCCCGACCTGTTGACGGTAAACCAGGATATCGAGCGACACTTGGCCCTCCGCCGTGTATTTGAACGCGTTTTCGATAAAAATAAACAACATCTGCTGCAAATAATCTTTATTTCCGACTACCGCGATCCCGTCGAGCGCGCTCAAGTCGCCCGGTGCCCACTCCGCCCGGTGAGGCAAAAATTGCGCGCGGCGCACGACATCCTCGACCAGCGGCCCCAACTGAAGCAGTTCTTTCTGCATCGTTTGCCCCGCATCCGCGCGCGCCAACGACAGCATATCTCCGATCAAACGGCTCATTCGCTCGGATTCGTCCGCGATATCGCCGATCGCCTCGACCGACATCTGCTTCAAATCCTCTTCGCTGAGACCCGAAGGCGCGCTCTGCATGGTCCAAATCTTTTTCAGCAAATCGGTATTGCCCCGTATGGTCGTCAGCGGCGTACGCAGCTCATGCGAAGCATCCGACACGAAACGCCGCTGCGTGCGGTACGACTCCTCCAGATCTTTGTAAAAGTGTTCCGTGCGCCCCAGCATCCGATTGACCGTGCTGATCAACTGCCCGACCTCGTCCTGCGGGCCGGTATAATCGATTCGCACGCTGAGATCGCTGCTCGTCTGGACGGCATTGGCCGCCTCGATCACTTTGCCTATGGGCGCCATGGATTTACGGGCCAGGAACAGACCCAGCGTGAAAGCAAGGATCAACGTGGAAAGCGATCCCAAGACGAGGATGAACCGCAGATCGGACAGCAGGTTCTCCGCTTCCTCCGTGCTGGCTGCAATCTGGAGCAGAACGGGAGAGCCTGTCGCTTTCGTTTGCAGAACCTGCTGATACATCAGAAACGGCCTGCCGTCTTTATAAACGCGGCTAAAATCAGGGGTAACGTTGCCGAACTCCGGAATATCGAATTTGAACGTGTTGCTGACGAAAGCCATGTTGGTCGATTGCTTCAATGTGCCCGTATCGTAATAATACATCTGCACATACAGCCGGCTGTCGATCGTTTTCAACAAATTTTCAATATTGATATCGGAAGTGACCATGCCGTTTTGCTCCACGATACTTTGCCGAATTTGCTCCCGAATCCGGCTTTGCCAGGTATCGTACGTATTTTGGTAGGTATTGTAGTATACGAATGTATAAATGATCGCGCTGAACATCAGCAGCGTCAGCGCGAGAATGCCCGAATACCAAGCGGTCAGGCGTAAACGAATGGACATAACAGAGGGCTGCCCCCTTTTAGGAATCGCTTCTTAAGATGTAACCTGCACCGCGGATGGTCTGGATCAGGCGCTTGTGCTCGGCGCTTTCCGTTTTTTGCCGCAACATGGCGACGTAGACTTCCAATACGTTGGATTCGCCGCTGTAATCGTAACCCCAAATTTTATCCATGATCAGGTCACGGGAAAGCACGCGTCTCGGATTGAGCATGAACAAGTGCAGCAGTTCGAATTCTTTGGCCGTCAATTCGATTCGCTTGTCTCCCCGGGTGACTTCGCGCGAATCGACATTCATGACCAAATCTTCGAAGGTCAGGCGTTCTCCGTCGTCTTCGCGCACATTGTCCGTTTTGCGCCGAAGCAAAGCACGTACTCGCGCCAGCAATTCTTCCAAAGCAAAAGGCTTGACCAAATAATCGTCCGCGCCCAGGTCAAGACCTTTTACTCGGTTTTCCAGCTCGTCTTTGGCCGTCAGCATCAGTACCGGAACGGCACTGCCCGCCTCGCGCAATCGGCGCACGACTTCGAACCCGTCCACCTCCGGCATCATCACGTCAAGCACCAACAGATCGGGATCGGTCGTTCGCATCAGCTTCAGCCCTTCCGCTCCGTTCGGCGCGGTGTGAACCTCGTAACCTTCGAAAGCCAACCCTCTTCTCAGCATGGAAATGATTTTCTCGTCGTCATCCACAACCAGTATATTCGATCGCATCTTGTACTTCGTTCCCCTCTACGTTCTTTTTTATTATTGTAGCACCCAAGCAGCAAAAACGGGAGGGTCGCCCCTCCCGCATTCCGCCAAGCTTATGGACTTTCGCCGTCGAACAACATTATTGGCCGCCGAACGGGTTGGCGAATCCGTTCTCATTCTGGCTATTGTTGTTTTGGCTGTTATTGTTTTGCTGAGCCGCATTGGACTTTTCGTATTCGTTACGGTCGCCGATCGTCACTTTCACGTCGAGCTTTTGATTATTGCGGATTACGTTCAGAGTAGCCGAGTCGCCGACTTTCAGCGCCTGAATCGCGGTAATCAGATCCTGGCTGGTCGCATACGGAGTTCCGTTGACGCCCGTGATGATGTCGTAGCTGCGCAGGTCGGCTTTATAAGCCGGCGAACCGTACAGCACTTCGCTGACGAGCGAACCCTCAGTCGTATCGACGCCCATTTGCTGCGCGATGCTTTCGGACATGGTCGTCAAGCTTGCGCCGATGAACGGAACGGCTTCCTTCGGAATTTCTTCGTTGTTTTTCAATTGTTCGACGACGCCTTTGATCGTGTTCGAAGAAATCGCGAATCCGATCCCTTGCGCTTCCGTGCTTACCGCCGTGTTCATGCCGATGACTTCGCCGTTCAGGTTAAGCAGCGGGCCGCCGGAGTTGCCCGGGTTGATCGAAGCATCCGTTTGCAGCAGGTGTTTGTATTCCGTCGTTGCGCCCGTCGTTTCGTCGGCGATCGAAATTTCGCGTTCTTTCGCGCTGAGCACGCCCGCTGTTACGGTGTGTTCGAAACCTTCAGGGTTGCCGATCGCGACGACCCAGTTGCCGATCGCGGTCGCATCGGAGTCGCCCAGCGAGATCGCCGGGAAGTCGCTTCCGTCCGTGCTTTCGATCTTCAGAACGGCCAGGTCAAGATCGGCGCTATGACCGAGCAGTTTCGCTTCGTAAGGCTTGGTCGTACCGTCCAGCGTAACCTGGATGACGTCTCCGCCTTCAACCACGTGGTTATTCGTCAAAATGTAGCCTGCTTTATCGAAAATGAAGCCCGTTCCCAGACCGAGCGGAGTCAGTTGACCCGAAGTGGACGAGTCGGAACTGCCGTTGCTCCCGTTTCCGTTATTGCTGTTGCCTTGGGAATCTCCATAGAAGTAGCGGAAGAACGGGTCGTTGTAATTGCCTTGAGTGCTCGACGAGCCGCCTTTGGACAGCGTCTCGATCTTGACGACCGACGGGCTGGCTTGATTTACGACGTCCGAGATATCTTTGGACGAAGCGATCGTATAAGCCGCCGTAGACACGCCGCTGGAATTTGTCGCTGCCGCGGTAGTCGCGGTCGCGGCTTGAGTCGCCGCTGCCTCATCGCCGCCGAACCAGCCTGCATGTCCTGCCGTGAAGACCGATCCCGTAATGACGATTGCGCCAAGCGCGCCTGCCGCAAATGAAGTCACCATATTTTTGAACGAAGATTTCGGTTTTTGATTATAGTTCCAGTTCCCGTTCGGAGACGAACCGTTCGATCCGGTCGGTGCGCCGTAAGAGTCATAGTTGCGAACCGGACTCGGCGGCGTCACTTCGACGTCCTGCACTTTTTTTGCCGATTCCGGATCGGAAGAACCTACCGATTGGAACGGACCGTAGGAGTAGTAGTACGAAGAGCCGTCCGGGTTGCTGCCCGATTGCTCGGAGGAGCCGGCATTCGATTGATTGCCGCGTTCATCGTTGTTGGCACCGCTGCTGCCTGCTGCGTTGTTGTCTTCGAAAGAGTTTCCGTATTTCTTTTCGTCCATGTCTATTTTCCTCCTCGCCTTCGGGCTATGCCGAATAACGTAAGTTTGTTGGGGCATTTCGTAAATCGTTGACGTGAATCCGACATCGCGTTGTTTGTTCGTTGTTTGCTTCTGTAGTTATTTTCGCCCAAGAACCTTAATTGAACATTAAAAGAGGCATAAAGATAGATAAGAAAAGTTTGAATTCGCTTTCTTTTAAGCATGGAGGAGGTTTTTGGGAAGCTGGGGGCGCTGCGGGAGAAATTCGTTCAAGGCGCTGTTTCGACCAGAAAGCTTTCAGCTTTCCGGGCTCAAAGGCGCCTTTCACTGAATTTCTCCCTTCGCTGTCGCTTCCGCTAAGCAAAAACTTCTCCATGCTTAAAAGCTCCTTCCGGGGGAAGGAGCAGGGGCAAAAGATCGTATGCGGAGTGCTCGAAAATAAATCTGATTTTATTCGAAGACGTTTAAGACAATAGGTGCCCGATCATTCCATGCCCCATTCTCCTTTTATGAACGAATCATGCCCTGCCGGTGCGCGTAGATGGCAAGCTGCGTACGGTCTTCCAATTCGCATTTCATCAGCAGGTTGCTGACGTGCGTTTTGACGGTTTTGATGCTGATATGTAGTTCTTCGCCGATCTCTTTGTTGCCCATGCCTTCCGCGATGAGCAGCAGCACTTCTTTTTCGCGTTCGGTCAGCGGGGAAGAATCGGCTTCGACGGTACGCTGACGAATGCCCCGGGTCAAAGCTTGGGAGACGTCTCCGGTCATGACCGGCATGCCGCGGAACGCTCCTTTTAACGCATAAATCAGTTCTTCCGCCGTAACGGTCTTGAGCACGTAACTCACCGCTCCGGCTTCGATCGCTTCCATGACCAACTTGTCTTCAAGAAAACTGGTCAACATGACCACGCGTACCGCCGGAAATTCGGATACGACGTGGCGCGTGGCTTCCGTTCCGTTCATTTCCGGCATCATGAGGTCCATCAGGATCAGATCCGGCATGTCGCCGCCTTCGGCGGAAATGGCGCGTAAGCGTTCGATGACCTCCAGGCCATTGCCCGCTTCTCCGATCACGTCAAACCCGGGCTCCAGCATCAAGTACGTCTTCAGTCCCATCCTCACCATGTCGTGATCGTCCGCCAGCAGGATCTTGATCTTTTCCATGCTCTTCCACTGCCTTTCCTTCTGTGAATTTTGGAATATGTACGCGAATCGTGGTTCCGGCTCCGGGTCTCGAAATAATCTCTGCCCGGCCGCCCAACTTCTCCGCCCGTTCTCGCATGGTCATCAAGCCGTACGAACCTTGCTTTTGCGCCGCGCTTCCGGAAAACCCTTTGCCGTCGTCGCTGATCGACAGCAGCACTTGACGCTCGTTCTCGCGCAGCGACAAGCTGACGATGCCGGCCTGCGCGTGCTTGACGATGTTCGCCATCGCTTCCTGCACGATCAGGAACAACTGTTGTTCGATCGCTTCGGACAGTCCTTCGCACAGCTCGACATCCTTCACGCCTTTCAACCCGTTCTGGATGCAATAATCTGGGAACCAACGATCCAGCGCGGCAGGCAGATCGATGCCTTCCAGTTCGACCGGACGGAGCTGGGCGATCAACGCCCTCATCTGCTTCTGGGCCAGATTCGACATCTGGATCAACTGCTGCATCACCTGCACGGAGGCGTCGGGATTCAATTCCAAGACTTTCGGCAGCGAAGCGGCAGACATATGGATGGCAAAAAGCTGTTGGCTGACCGAGTCGTGCAGATCGCGCGCCATCCGGCGGCGTTCTTCGCGCACGGCGCTCTCCACCAACTGCTCCTTGCCGATCGCTTCGCTCTCCCCGAGCTTTTGCAGCAGCTTGGTCTTGGTCTCGATCGAATCCATCATGACGTTAAATTCACTGTACACGCGCGCAAAAGACTGATCGTCCGTATCGCCGAGACGCAGCGCCAGATTGCCTTGCGACACCTGGAGCATCGTATAATGGAGCACGTCGATCCGCCGTTGAATCCGCTGTCCCGCGATGTATCCCGTAACGACGGCGACCAATACGGCGGCAAGCAGATAAAACACCCAGATTCTCGGAGGAAAAACCCGTACGAAACCGTACAGGCTGAACCAATAAAGCAAAGCGGCGAGAATCCCGCCGCTTAGCAGAAAGTAAAACATAAGCTCCCATTTCGTGTTTTTCAGTAGGTTTCCCATAACCGCCCGCCTTTACCCTACGATATTGACGTTGACGTCCGAGATGAACGAGCTGACGTTAATCTTGATCCGTTTCGCGCAATCGTCATAATTTCGCGTTTCGTCGGCGCCGCCGACCATGCCGCTCCGCGTGTTGCCCAGTACGTTGTGGTTACCGAGGAAGGAGCTGGTGTTTACTTTGACTCCGACTTCCGGATCGTTCGGCATGTAGATCACGACGTCTCCGATAAAGCTCGATATATTGATTTTCGTTGTTCCGTAAGGAATCTGTGCTTTCGTCAAATCGATGACCGTGTCTCCGATAAAATGGGAAACGTTCAACGGCTTGAGCCGGAAGTAGTCTCTGCCGATATAGTAGTCGCCGATAAAGCTCGACTCGTTAACCGTTTTGTCTTTCTTTTCTTTATCCGCCTTCTGACGGGCTTTACGCATCTGTTCACGATCATAACTGCTGTAAGCATGTCTACTATCTTCGTCGCAGTCGGCGTAAAACCTTCCGGCATCCGAAAAATCTTCTTGAAAAGGATCTTTTTCCAGCGAAACGGTGCCGCGCTTTTTCTTGTCCTGCTCGTGATTCATCGATTTTTTAAAATCTTTCATGGCACTGTCGACTTCGCTTTTCACTTCGTCCGCAATACGGGAAAAGTCGATTTTGCGCACCTGATCGGCTGTTTGTTTGCCGAATTCGCGAGCCATGTCTCCGATCTTCTGAAATTCCGACGCGTTGTCCGGACGGGGTTCGCGATCTTCCCGATCAAATTCACGGCGAGCTTCGGGTTCCCAGTCATAACGTTTACCGTCATGTTTGCGTGCATGCCCGGGTTCGCTTTCCGGTTCGTCTTTATCCAGGTTGACGAACATGCGATCCAAAGGCGATTCCAACGGCTCGATCGGAGCTGGCGGAATCGGGGGTTGAGGGTTCGCTTTACTGCCCATAGGCGAAAAATCGTCGGGACTTTCCGGACGGGTAGACGGATATTCCGGAACGCGCTTCGGTTTGACCAGCGTATAAATGCCGATCGCAATAAGTCCGGCAGGAATCAGGAATTTGAAAAATTCGCCTGTGCCGAGATCGGTAATTCCAAGGTTGCGAGCCTGGAAATATCCGCCGATCGCGATCAAAATCAAATGGCCGACGATGCTTGAACTGTGCTTTTTGGCACTCAGCAGCTGCGAAATTCCGGTCACGATCAGAATGGTCGGCCAAAACGTCCGAATCAAATCTCCGATGCCGTAACTGATATAACCGAGTTGATAGGCCAGAAAAATGCCGCCGATCGCGATCAGCCATATGGCTCCGCTTTTCTTCATCACGTTCTCCTCCTTGTATGTGGGACCGGAAACTTCGATCGTCGCTTCCGGGAACTCTCTTCTTGTTATATTCAGTCTACCGGAAGCCCGATCAAGGCAAAAGCGGCCCAAGAATGAAAACCGCCTCGGTCTCAAGACCGATATGGACGTTACAATCGAATCCGGATCGAATCCATGGCCAATGATTCATTTAACCCCTGCTTAACGTCTTCTTGGCTTGAATGCTTCCAATCTTGACCGCGCCGAGCAATGATCCTCGCCGCAAATCCTTGACGCTCTTTTTGTAACCCTTGTCCGAATAGCCGACCGTAAGCTTCTTTCAGCAATTTCTTCATCTTATGTTTTCTCATATCCCGCGCCTCCTCTTCGTTTTTTCCAGTATGCGCGAAAAAGCGATTTCTCTTAAGCGGCGCGGGAATGATTTGCTTTTCCGGCCCGAGAGCGAACTTTCGTCCCGTCTCCGGCCCTGCCGTTTTCCGCCTTGCGACCGAGCAAAAGCCAAGCGAAGACGTATCGCCGAAAAACGACGCGCCAAAAAGCCGCTCCTGTCGAAGGAGCGGCTGGGTTGGAATAGTTAAGCTTAGATCTTGCGAGTTTGAATCTCTTCTTTTAACAGAGCGATCACTTCGTCCAGCGGCTTCGCGCCCAGGTCGCCTTCTCCGCGCTTACGCACGGATACGCCGCCGGCTTCTTTCTCGTTTTCGCCGACCACGAACATGTACGGCGCTTTTTCAAGCTGCGCTTCGCGGATCTTGTAGCCCAACTTCTCGTTGCGCACATCGGTTTCCACGCGAATTCCGGCTTCTCTCAAGCGATCCGCCACCTGCTCCGCGTATTCGCTGTAGTTGCCCGATACCGGAATGATTTTGGCCTGCATCGGCGACAACCAGAGCGGCAGATTGCCCGCGAAGTTTTCCAGCAGGAACGCCGTGAAACGCTCCATCGTGCTGATGATGCCGCGGTGGATAACGACCGGACGGTGCTTTTGACCGTCATCGCCGATGTATTCCAGCTCGAAACGCTCAGGCAGCAGGAAGTCGAGCTGCGCTGTCGACAACGTTTCTTCCTTGCCCAGTGCCGTCTTGATCTGCACGTCGAGCTTCGGCCCGTAGAACGCCGCTTCGCCTTCCGCTTCGTAGAACGGGAGTTCCAGCTCTTCGACGACTTCGCGCAGCATGCGTTGGGACATTTCCCACATTTCGTCGTTTTGGAAATACTTTTCCGTATCCTGAGGATCGCGGTACGACAGACGGAAGCGGTAGCTGTCGATGCCGAAGTCTTCGTATACTTTCGCAATCAGCTTCACGACGCGGCCGAATTCTTCTTTGATCTGATCCGGACGGCAGAAGATATGCGCATCGTTCAGCGTCATCGCGCGCACGCGGTGGAAGCCTGTCAACGCCCCGGACATTTCGTAACGGTGCATCAGACCCAGCTCCGCGATACGGATCGGAAGTTCGCGGTAGCTGTGCATGTCGCTTTTATAAACCATCATATGGTGAGGACAGTTCATCGGACGCAGTACGAGCGACTCGTTGTCCAGCTCCATCGGCGGGAACATGTCTTCTTGGTAGTGTTCCCAGTGTCCCGATGTTTTGTACAGTTCCACGTTGCCCATCACCGGCGTATAGACGTGTTGGTAGCCCAAGCTTTCTTCCAGGTCCACGATGTAACGCTCCAGCGTGCGGCGCAGTTTGGCACCGTTCGGCAGCCAGATCGGCAGGCCTTGACCGACCAGGTTGTTGAAGGTGAACATTTTCAGGTCTTTGCCCAGTTTGCGGTGATCGCGCTTTTTCGCTTCTTCGAGGAAGTGCAGATGCTCGTCCAGTTCGGCTTTTTTAAAGAATGCCGTACCGTAGATGCGCTGCAGCATTTTGTTCTTGCTGTCGCCGCGCCAGTAAGCCCCCGCTACGCTGAGCAGTTTGAAAATTTTCAGCTTGCCTGTCGAAGGAACGTGAGGTCCGCGGCACAGGTCGAAGAATTCGCCTTGATCATAGATCGTGATTGCGGAATCTTCCGGCAGCGCTTCGATCAGTTCGATTTTGTAAGGATCGCCCAGCTCGCCGAAAATTTTCAGCGCTTCTTCGCGGCTGACTTCACGACGCGTGATCGGCAGGTTTTCGCCGACGATGCGTTCCATTTCTTTCTCGATCTTTTGCAAATCTTCCGGGTTGAGCCCGTGTTCGAGATCCATATCATAGTAGAAACCTTCTTCGATCACGGGGCCGATACCCAGTTTTACTTCGTTCGTGCCGAACAGGCGACGTACCGCTTGCGCGGTCAAGTGAGCGGTACTGTGACGAACCACTTCAAGACCTTCCGGCGAACCCGGCATTACGATTTCGATTTGCGCGCCGTTTTCGAGCGGAGTGCTCAGATCGACGACGATTCCGTTTTGTTTGCCCGCAAGCGCGTTTTTGCGCAGGCTGCTGCTGATCGATGCCGCAACGTCCTCGATGGTGCTGCCTGCTTCGTATTCCCGAACGGAGCCGTCCGGCAAGCTGATAGAGATAGCCATGATGATAATTCCTCCTTTGATTTTGAAAAAAGCAAGTACGGAATCGGCACGCAAAAAACGCCCGTCCCGCGAAGGGACGAGCGTTATACCCGTGGTTCCACCCTGATTCGGCCCGGTTCCGCCATATGTTCGATCTTTTCGATCTCGGCGGGACGAAAGCCCTCATTGAGCACGTCAATAACGGAAGTGCGGTTCCGGCGTGATCTACTGCTCCGCTCGACGGTTCGCGAAAGCGATGATCGTAAGCGGAAGTTCGAAAACGCAGCTCGAAAGGGGTAAATGCGGGCCGGTCCGGAGGAAATTGCAGCCGAGGTTCCCTCTCTCTGGAACGGTGCCGTGTGCCGGCATTCATGTCTTTGTCGTCGCTTTTGCTGCTGTTCATTATAAGGTGCAACGTGGAAAGCGTCAAGAGCGATGGGTGTGGTAAGTAAAGTTACGATAGTGCTGGAAGCGAGAAGACTGCGAGAAAAATTCGGTCAATTCGCTGTCTCACTTGGAAAACTGGATTGGAATTTAAGATGTGGTTTTCCAAGTTCAAAGGCGTCTTGACCTGAATTTTTCTCTCCGTCTTCTCGCTTCCAGTTACGTTAGGCGTTCTTAATACATTTAGCCTTCACTTCACTGATATCCAAATTTATTTCTGCGCTTTCTGTTTTCAAGTCACCTTAAACTTTTTCGACACGTTTACTGCTTTTCAAATAATTTTTTCAAATCGCCGATCTTATCGATCACGACGTCGGCCGTTTGGAGTTCGTCCGCGTCCCCGAATTCGGAGCGGACGCCGACGACGGGGATTCCGGCTTCTTTGGCGGCGTCAACGTCCGATTTTCGATCGCCGACCATCAGCACTTGAGACGTGTCCAATCCGCTTTGGCGAAGCAGTTCGCGCAGCACGTCGCTTTTTTGTTCGGCGTCTACGCTTCCCGCGCAAAACGGATAAGTAATCAGTTCTTTCAGGCCGTCTTTGGCAAGCACGCGTGCGAGATAGGCTTCTCCGCAGTTGCTGGCCGTCGCCAGATCGTAGCGGTCGGCCAAAGATTTCAGCAGTTCGGGCACGCCGGGCAGTACGTAGGATTGAGTATCCATCTTGTCTCGAAGCAGTTCGTTATGCCGCTCTTTATAATGATCCGATCGGCCGTCCGGTATTTCCGAGGCCAGCGTATTCCAGGCTTCGTCTCCGATCATTCCGAACGTCGAGTATATTTCTTCTTTCGTCGGCTGCTTTTTAGCGTCTCCGTTATCGATCGCTTCGCTGAACACTTCGTGATTCACGTCCAGCATCGCTTGCGAAGTATCGATCAAGGTTCCGTCCAGGTCAAACGCGATCACCTTGATCTGCGCCGCGTCGAATGTCGTGCGGTTTTCTTTTGATTGAGTTTGGGTCATGTGCGCGCCCTCCTGATTTTTATATGATAGAAATAGAATATGTCCATCCTTTCTTATACCCGATTTTAATCTTTTGCCTCTACTTCGGAACGACTATTATTTGATTTATATATGGAAACGAGTGGATTTTCATCGGATGCGGGCAGGATTTCGGAAATCAATAGCGAATAGGTTACGTGTACGATCTGCGTTACCCAATTCAAGGCTATAGGCCGACACAAGGAGGATTCCATGCTATCGTTCAAAAAACCTGATGTCGAGCAGTTCTTCCGTACGTTCGCGATCGAGACTTTCGCGGTTAGCCCGGACGAAGGACAGCTTGTGTTCAGCACCAACCTCAGCGGAAAGTTTGATCTGTGGGCCATGGATCTTCCGAACGCTTTTCCGTATCCGCTTACTTTTAACGGACAGAGCTGCCATGCCGTCAAATACGACAAACGCGGACGTTTTCTCGTGGTCGCGTTCGACAAAGACGGCGACGAGAACGCACAGCTTTACGCGCTTCAGCCCAAAGGCGGGGAGTTGCTTCCGCTTTGCGTGAAAGAAGGACATCGCCATATGGGACCGATCTTGTCGGAAGACGGCAAACGTCTCTATTATACGTCGACCAAAGAAGACGCGACTTATCTAAGCGCCCTTTGCTGCGACCTGAACACGGGGCAAGAAGTCTCCGTGCTGCAAGGCTCCGGCGACGCTTCCGTTTTTTTGAGCGACATTAGTCCCAAAGAAGAATATCTCGTATACAGCAAACATTTTGCCAATACCTACGCTCCTGCCTTTATTTGCTTCGGGGATAAGCACGTCTCGCTCGATCCGGAAGCCGAAGGCGAATATACGGTCTCGGACAGCGTATTTACTGGCGATGCGGAGCTGCACTTCCTGACCAATGCAGGCGGCGATTTTACGTACTTGGCCCGCTTCGATATCGAGTCGGAGACCAAGACCAAGCTGCTTGATCTGGAAGGCGTCGATTTCACTTCGATCACTTACGACAAGGAACGCAAGCTGCTGTACCTGACGGCCAGCAAAGGCGTTTCCGATTATTTGTATACGTATGACCTGGAATCCGGCTCGCTTGGCGGCGTTCCGCTTCCTGTCGACACGCTCGCCTCGGTTCAAGTGGCCGAGAGCGGCAATCTGTACATTCTCGGACGAAGCTCGGTAAGCCCGACAAACATTTTCAAAAAAGAACGGTTCTCCGAAGAATGGACGCGCTGCACGAATTACGGCGTACCCGGCATCTCGGAATCGGAGTTGGTTCGTCCCGAAGTGCTGACCTATCCGTCGTTCGACGGTCTGGAGATCGAATCGCTGTTCTTCCGGGCACCCGAGGAGACGTCCAACGGACATACCATTTTGTGGCCGCACGGCGGACCTCAGGCAGCGGAGCGTTTGGGCTTCCGTTCGTTGTTCCAGTTCCTCGTCAGTCGCGGATTCAACATCTTCGCACCGAACTTCCGGGGTTCGACAGGTTACGGCCTGGCGTTCTGCAAGCTGGTCGAAGGCGATTGGGGCGACGGACCGAGATTGGACAATATCGCGGGTCTGGATTGGATCGCGGAAAACGGCTATGCCGAGCGCGACAAACTGCTGCTGATGGGCGGAAGCTTCGGCGGATACATGGCACTTCTGCTGCACGGGCGCCATGCCGATTACTTCAAAGCCGTGGTCGATATCTTCGGACCGAGCGATCTGTTCTCGTTCATCGAATCGGTGCCTGAACATTGGAAGCCGATCATGAATAAGTGGGTCGGCGATCCGGTAGCGGACAAGGAAAAGCTCATCGCATTCTCGCCGATCACCTATTTGGACGGGATGACCAAGCCGATGCTTGTTATCCAAGGAGCCAACGATCCTCGCGTCGTCAAAGCCGAATCCGATCAGATCGTCAAAGCTTTGCACGAAAAAGGCGCGAACGTCGAATACATCGTGCTTGAAGACGAAGGTCACGGATTCTCGAAAAAAGAAAACGAAATGCGGGTTTACCGCGCCGTGCTGGAATTCCTGGAGAAAGCGATCAAGGAACAGCCTGCAAGCGTCCAATCTTGACTTTCGTTTATTCTTCTCTTCGCCTCATAGGCTCGCTTTGTTGCCGTCGATTCGGCAGGAGAGCGAGCCTATTCTTTTTTCAACACGAATTTCCCAATACGGCTTACGCCGTTTGAGCATCATGGCTGGATCATCATTTTACCCACTTCCCCTATTGACAAAGTGTCTGAGCCACCGTAATGTTGGGATATTGCGCTTGATTGATAACGATTATCGTTGTCAACTCGACATTATACCAAGGGAGTGTCTACCATGAAAAAACTGTTTTTGCCTCTTCTATTCACCCTGCTTCTGATCCTCAGCGCTTGCGGCAACCAAACAAGCACGCCGACAGCAAGCAGCAATGCCGCTGCCGAAACGACGGTAACCTCGGAACCTGCCGCCGACACGACAGGCGAAGCCGCTACAGGCACCGTTACATACGAGTCCGAAAACGGACCGATCGAAGTCCCTGCCAATCCTCAGCGCGTGGTCGATCTGTCCAGCTATACAGGCAGTCTGCTCAAATTCGGCGTTCCGGTTGTCGGCGTTGACCAATGGACCAAAAGCAACCCGAATTTCGCGGAGCAGTTGAAAGACGTGGAGCAAGTATCCGCGGACGACGTGGAAAAAATCATCGAGCTGCAGCCGGATCTGATCATTGCTTCGAGCGACGTGAAAAATGCGGATAAGCTTAAGCAAATCGCTCCCCTTGTCACCTACACATACAATAAAGTCGACTATCTGACTCAAATCGAAGAAGTAGCTAAAGCCGTTAACAAAGGCGAAGAAGGCGCAGCCTGGGTTGCCGACTTCAAAGCGCAAGCTCAAGCTGCCGGCGAAGAAATCAAAGCCAAAATCGGCGAAGACAAAACCGTTACGGTTATGGAAGGCGACGCCAAGGCCCTTTACATCTTCGGCGATGCTTGGGGTCGCGGTACGGAAATCCTGTATCAAGCCATGGGTCTGAAAATGCCGGAAAAAGTAAAAGAAGTGACATCGGCTCAAGGCTATTACGATCTGTCGCTTGAAGTGCTGCCTGAGTACATGGGCGATTACGTCATCTTCAGCAAGACGCTTGCCGGAGACAATTCTTTCCAGGAAACCGATACGTACAAAAACATTCCGGCAGTCAAAGAAGGCCATGTCTACGAAGTCGATGCTACGGGCTTCTACTTCAACGATGCGTTGTCGCTGGAATACCAACTCGATTTCTTCAAAAAGTCGTTCCTGGGCGAGTAATGCGGCGGAATGAAAAAATCCGCTTCGCCTAACGTGCTCCGTTCCTTTCCCGTTAAGCTTCTCGCTTCTATCATCCTGCTTCTGGCCGTGTTCGTCGGCGCGATTCTGATGGGCGCCAAAAGCGTTTCCCTCTCGGATATCTGGTTGGCTGTTACCAATCCGAGCGTATCCAACGACGATATTTCGGTTATTCGGGAGCTTCGGCTTCCGCGGGAGATCGGCGCGTTACTAGTCGGTGCCGCGTTAGCCGTTTCCGGTGCGATCATGCAGGGGCTGACCCGTAATCCGCTCGCCGATCCCGGATTGCTCGGCATCACGGCAGGCGCCAATGCGGCGCTGGCCGTAGTGTTCGCTTTTCTTCCGGCTGCCGGTTACTTCAGCGTCATGGTCGCCTGCTTTATCGGAGCTGCCGTCGGCGTGATGTTCGTATTCGGCATACTGGCGCTGCGCGGCAAAACTTTGTCGCCGCTGCGCATGGTGCTGGCCGGCGCGGCGGTATCCGCACTGCTGACTGCGCTCGCGGAAGCGATCAGCCTGGAATTCAAAATCTCGAAAAGCGTATCCATGTGGACCTCGGGCGGCCTGATCGGCACGACCTGGGGTCAGCTTATGATCATCGCTCCTATCATTCTGGCCGGTATTCTCGTAGCTGTTCTGCTTTCGCGCCAACTGACCATCATGAGCCTGAATGAATCGACGGCGGTCGGCCTAGGACTGAATACAGGCTGGATCAAACTGGTGCTCTGCATCGTGGTTACGCTGCTTGCAGGTGCCGCCGTGTCGTTGGTCGGCAACCTGGCTTTTGTCGGGCTGATGATTCCGCACTTGGTCCGCGTCTTCACGGGAACCGATTATCGGACGGTTCTTCCCCTCTCCGCAATCTTCGGCGCCATGTTCATGGTCGGTGCCGACACGTTGGGTCGGATGCTTAATGCACCGCTCGAAACGCCGGTTGCGGCCATTGTTGCGGTACTGGGACTGCCCTTCTTCCTGTTTATTGTACGCAAAGGAGGAAAGTCGCTGTCATGAAGCCCGTATCCAAAAAACTCTCTTTATTGCAAAAACCGCAGTGGGTCGCCATGCTGCTTATCCTGTTGATTCTGGCTACTTTCGTGGTCGGTTTGGGCCTCGGCTCGTCGACCGTCTCGTTTGATCGCATACTGCCGACATTATTCGGACAAGGAACGTTCAAGGATGAATTCGTCCTGTTCTCGATTCGGCTGCCGCGTATTTTGATCACCCTGCTGGCCGGGATGGCTTTGGCTCTGTCGGGCTCGATTCTTCAAGGGATCACCCGCAATGAGCTGGCCGATCCGGGTATCGTCGGGATCAACTCCGGCGCGGGCGTGGGCGTAGCGATCTTTTTCCTGTTCGCTCCGCTTGAAGTCGGAACCTTCGTGTATTTGCTTCCCGTTGTCGCTTTTGCCAGCGCGCTGCTGACGGCAACCTTGATCTATCTGTTTGCTTACAAGCGCGGCGAAGGCGTCCAGCCGCTCAAAATGATTCTGACTGGCGTCGGCTTTTCCACAGCATTGTCCGGCATCATGATCGTGCTGATCTCCTCTGTCGACCGGGTCAAAGTGGACTTCATTTCGACCTGGTTGGCCGGGAATATCTGGGGAACGGACTGGCCGTTCGTTCTCGCTCTTCTTCCGTGGCTGGTCGTGCTGGTTCCGTACGCACTGTTCAAGTCCAAAGCGTTGAACTTGCTGTCGTTAGGCGAATCGTCGGCGGTCGGCGCAGGCGTTACCGTGCAAAAAGATCGTATCCTGCTGCTGCTCGCCGCTGTCGCTCTCGCCGCTTCGGCAGTCTCCGTGACAGGCGGGATCGCGTTTATCGGTCTGATGGCTCCGCATATCGCCAGAGGTCTGGTCGGTCCGGCCCATCAGCGCTTCATGCCGATCTCCGTGCTGGTGGGCGGTTGGCTCCTGCTGCTCGCCGATACCATCGGCCGAAACCTGGGAGACTCCGACGGAATCGCGGCGGGTATTGTCGTCGCGTTCATCGGAGCGCCGTACTTCCTGTATCTGCTGTTGAAAAAGCCAAGCTAAGCGATAAGCTTCATATTTGAAGAAAAAGAAAAATCCCGATGCGGTAAGCATCGGGATTTTTGCATGGGAGTCGATAAGCTTCTAGTTTTGCATGATGAAGTCGCGTTGTACTTTGACATTCTCATCATCGAAAACTTTGAGCAGATTATATTTGGTATCGCGCTGTGCCGGGATCTTGCCCGCCGCGCGGATGATTTCCAGCGTTTGCTCGATGTTGACTTTGTGCGTCGTACCCGCGGCGGAGACGACGTTTTCTTCCATCATCGTGCTGCCGAAGTCGTCGCAGCCGTATTGAAGCGACATTTTGCCGACTTCCGGCCCCATCGTCACCCACGAAGACTGGAAGTGCTTGATATTATCGATGAAAATACGGCTGATCGCCACGTTTTTCAGGTATTGCTCCGGTGTTTGCTTTTCCACCTTCATATTCGTGTTATCCGGTTGGAACGTCCAGGAAATGAATGCCAGGAAGCCTTCGGAGTCATAGCCGTTCTGGATGCATTCGTCCTGGGCGTCGCGTACGCGAAGCATATGCAGCGCACGCTCTTCATACGTCTCGCCAAAGCCGATGACCATCGTTGCCGTCGTGTTCATGCCGATCTTGTGCGCCGTCTGCATCACGTCCATCCAATCGCGCCAAGAGCCCTTCAGACGGCTGATTTTGCGTCGTGTACGGTCGTCGAGGATCTCTCCTCCGCCGCCCGGCAGCGAATCGAGACCGGCTTCGTGAATCGCGCGAATCGTGTCTTCCATCGACATGCCCGACAGCTTTTGCATCTTCATGATCTCGGCCGGAGAGAACGAGTGCATCGTGATATCCGGGAAATGCTGCTTGATCTTGCGCAGAATATCCAAGTAGTATTGGAAAGGCAGATCCGGATTGACTCCGCCCTGCATCAGGATTTCCGTGCCTCCGACATCTTGGGTTTCCTGGATCTTTTGCAAAATCACTTCATCGGACAATACGTAGCCTTCCGCCGAACCCGGACGGCGATAGAACGCGCAGAAACGACAGAACACGTCGCACACATTCGTGTAGTTGACGTTGCGTCCGATAACGAAAGTCGTGATCGGCTCGGGATTTTTGCGAATCATCAATTCGTTCGCGACCCGGCCCAGCTTCTCGACGTCATCCGATTCATACAGGGCGATCGCGTCTTCCACGCTCAAACGTCCCCCGTTTAAAGCTTTCTCCAATATTGCATCAACCGCACTCATTGCATGCAGCCTCCTTTGTGAAAATAAGTTCAAATAAAGTTGGTCGAATCCGTTCAGGCTGTACTGCAAAATCTCTATTTTAAAAAGTTAAAATTATAAAGGGTACTGCAATACAATTAATCCTATCACACTTCACACAAGATTTAAATATTTGTGAACGTTACCAGACTTGCAAAAAGAAAAATCGACTCGTCGACAACTTGCCTCAAATAGGATGAGACAAGCCTGAGCGAGCCGATTTTACGTGATGATGCCGTTTATCTTCTATTTAAGCCGATCATTCTAAGCAAGCAGTACCGCAATCAGTGCGATCAACGCCGGAACAGTCTGAATAAACAGAATCTTAACCTTGGCTGTCGCTGCGCCGTAAATCCCCGCGACCATGACGCAAGCCAGGAAGAAGATTTGAATATGCGACGCCGCCTCCGCATTCGGATAGACCAAACCAAAGATCAATCCGGCTGCGAGAAAACCGTTATACAAGCCTTGATTGCCCGCAAGCGATACGGTCATGTCCGCAAATTTCTGCTCCAATCCGAAGGCTTTCATGCCGCGAGGCTTATTCCACATGAACATCTCCAATACCAGGATATACACATGCAGAAGCGCAATAAAAGCAACGAGTATGTTCGCTACCCATTCCATCGATTTCCCTCTTTTCGTTCAAGGTATGTATCTGCGTTCTCTATTTTAGCAGAAAAAACAGCTTACTCCCTTTATCCGAACAAAGTCAGTCAATCAAAGCTTGTTCCAAATCGGCAATCAGGTCATCAATGTTCTCCAAGCCGACCGAGAAGCGCAGCAAACCGTCTCCGATTCCCCGTTCCAAACGAACTTCGCGCGGCATTGCCGCGTGCGACATCATCGGCGGATAAGACAGAATGCTCTCTACAGCACCGAGGCTGACCGCGACCAGCGGCAGCTTCACTTTATTGAGCAGGCGCTTGGCGCGCTCTTCCGACCCTACGTCGAACGATACGACCGCGCCGTAACCCGCGGATTGCTTTTCATGAATTTCACGCCCCGGATGATCCGATAACCCCGGGTAGTAGACCGAGGCAATATCGTCTCTTTCCGACAACCATTTCGCCAGTTTGCGCGCGCTCGCTTCGCTTCGTTCCATCCGTGCGCCGAGCGTCTTCATGCCCCGGATCAACAGCCAACTATCCTGCGGTCCCAACACCGTTCCCAGACCGTTTTGCAGTTTTTTCAGCTGCACAGCCAATTCAGGAGTCCGTGCAACCGCAAGTCCCGCCAATACGTCGCTGTGTCCGCCGAGGAACTTGGTCGCGCTGTGCAGAATGATATCGACGCCTTGTTCGATCGGACGCTGGTAATAAGGCGTCATGAACGTGTTGTCGACCAGCGTCAGCAGATCATGCTCTTTGGCCCAAGCCGTCACCGCGCCGAGATCGGTAATCTTGAGCGTGGGGTTGGATGGAGTTTCCATGAACACCCCTTTGGTATTCGGACGCAGCGCGGCTTTGACTTGCTCAAGATCGGTCATGTCGACGAACGTCGTCTCGATATTCATCCGGCTCAAGATCGTCGTCAGCAGGCGATACGTTCCGCCATAGACGTCCTCGGTTACGATCAAGTGGTCGCCCGCCGAGAAGATCATTAATGCCGCAGAAATTGCTGCCATGCCGGATGCAAATGCGTAACCGCCTGCGCCGCCTTCGAGCAGCGAGATATAATCTTCGAGCGCTTGACGCGTCGGGCTGCCCGAACGGCTGTAATCATATTGCGGCGGATCATAAATATCGAAATGGTGGAACGTGGATGCCTGATAGATCGGTACGCTGGAAGCTCCCGTGGTCGGATCGATTTCGGCGCCGAAATGAATCAGCTTGGTATCGAAATGACAGTCTTTGAGTGCTTCAGCCGCTTCTTCGGGCGTTTGGAGCTGAGAAGGCGCGTGCTCGGCCTGCTCCGGCGTGCGTCCTTGCGGTTGAGCTGTTTTTTCCGTTCCTGTTTTCAAACTTTCTTCGCGGTTTTCGTTACTCATACTAAGCCTCTACTCCTTCCGTCTCGCGCAATGCGGCTTTCAATGCACCGTCGATATCGGCGATCAGATCGTCGATATGCTCAATACCGACCGAGAATCGCAGCAATTTGTCGTCCACGCCGATGGCATCGCGGATTTCCTGCGGAATATCGGCATGCGTTTGGATCGACGGATACGTCATCAGCGACTCGACGCCTCCCAGACTTTCCGCGAAAGCGACCAGCTTGATGTTGCTCAGGATATGTTCAATCCAACGCGCGTCTTTGACTTTGAAGGAGAAAATGCCCGTATTTCCGCTAGACTGGCTATTTTGAACTTCATGTCCCGGATGCTCCGGCAGGCCCGGGTGATACACCGTTTCGATCTGGGGATGGGTTTGCAGGAAACGGGCCATCGCAAGCGAGTTGCTCTCGTGGCGTTCCATCCGAAGCGCCAGCGTTTTCATTCCGCGCATTAATTGGTAAGAGTCGCTCGGACTGAGTACCGCGCCGATCGAATTATGCAGGAAGAACATTTCTTCGGACAATTCTTTTCCTTTAGTCACGATCAAGCCCGCAAGAACGTCGTTATGACCGCCCAGGTATTTGGTTGCGCTGTGCACGATAATATCGGCGCCAAGCTCGATCGGACGTTGGAAGAACGGCGTGAGCAGCGTATTGTCGACAATCGTCAAAATACCGTGCGGCTTGGCCCAGTCGGCTACGGCTTTGATGTCGGTTACCATCATCAACGGATTGGTCGGCGTCTCGATAAATACGGCTTTGGTATTCGGCGTGCGCAGTTTTTCGATGCCTTCGAGATCATTCGTATCGACGTAAGAAGCGGTGATGCCGAATCTGGACAGAATCCGTTCAAGCAGACGATATGTTCCGCCGTACAGATCCAGCGATACGATCAGATGGTCGCCTTGGCTGAACAGAGCAAAGATCGTTTGCAGTGCGGCCATGCCCGAGCTGCATGCAAAGCCGGCGTCGCCGGATTCAAGATTCGCCGATGCTTCTTCCAGCACGGCGCGGGTCGGGTTCTTGGTGCGCGTATAGTCAAAGCCCGTGCTGCGGCCCAGCCCCGGGTGGCGATAAGCGGTCGAATGATAAATCGGGAAAGTGACCCCGCCTGTCTGCGGATCTTCAAGGGAACCGATCTGGGCCAATGCGCTTTCGATTTTGAGCTGTCTGTCGTCCTTCATGTTCATTCCTCCTAAGGGTGGGTGAGACGCCTGGGTCGGGCTGTCTTGAAGTTCCTATTCGCATTGCTTCGCTGGGGGCTGCGGGAGAAATTCGTTCGAGTCGCTGTCTCACTTAGAAAGCTGATTGGAATTTTTATAAGGAAACTTTCTAAGTTCAAAGGCCAACATCTCAATGCATGTTACCGTAGGTTCTCTTCGAAAACCTATATTTCACTGAATTTCTCCCTCCGCCACGTTATCGCTTTGCTTCGACTAGGAACTTCTTGACAGACGGACTTCGGCGGGATGGGATGTAAGCAAAAAGAGTTAAAAGATTTTTTTAAATGCCTGCGCCGTAGTCGCTGAATTCGGCTTCTTTGGATTGGTCGACCTGGTCGAAAGGCGTTTCTTGGTAGACATAGTAGTTTAGCCAGTTGGAGAACAACAGGTTGGCGTGGGCTCTCCATGAGGATAACGGCTTTTTGGTCGGGTCATCACCCGGGAAATAATTTTTGGGAACGGCGACGTCAAGGCCTTTGGCGACGTCGCGGTCGTATTCCCATTTGAGCGAGAGCGGGTCGTATTCGGAATGGCCCGTGGCGAAGATTTGTTTGCCGTCTTTGGTTGCGACGAGGTAGACGCCGGCTTCTTCGGATTCGGCCAGGATTTCCAATTCCTCGCTGCGCAGAATGTCTTCGCGCTGCACGTCGGTATGACGGGAATGCGGCACGTAGAAGGATTCGTCGAATCCGCGCAGGAGCTGCACATTGGTTTTATTCATCGTATGCGGAAATACGCCGAAACATTTTTCGGCCAACGGAATTTTGCTCACGCCGAAATGGTGATACAGTCCCGCCTGCGAAGCCCAACAGATATGCATGGTCGAAGTCACGTTCTTTTTCGTCCATTCAAAAATCTGACGAATTTCTTCCCAATAGCTGACTTGTTCGAATTCAAGCTGTTCGACCGGCGCGCCGGTAATGATCATGCCGTCGAAGCGCAGGTGTTTGATCTCGTCGAATGTTTTGTAAAAGGTATTCAGGTATTCTTCCGATGTGTTTTTGGATGTGTGAGAGCTTGGGTAGAGTAGTGCAACGTCGACTTGGAGCGGCGTGTTGCCGATCAAGCGCAGTAGCTGCGTTTCGGTTGTTTCTTTGGTCGGCATTAAATTTAAAATCGCGATGCGCAGCGGACGGATATCCTGGCTGTACGCTCGGCTCTCGTCCATGACGAAGATGTTCTCCTTCAACAGTACTTCCATAGCCGGCAAATTATCAGGTACTTTAATCGGCATCTACCATTCACTCCTTTTTGTTTTTTGGACTTTCTCGAACCTTGAATTTGAGCGTCGATCTATCAGGCATTCGGCAGCCGAAGCACCTTTCGAATGTACAAATGGGTACAAAAAAGACCTTTTCCGGGCAAGCCGAGAAAGGTCTATAGAAAGCTAGCGCCTCTCTCATCTGTCAGTTACCATACGTTGCGAACGGAAAAGGCGCATTGCGCGAACGGAAGCATGATTTCGTTCGGCTGCGCGATTTCTCCAAAGATTGGGTACGAGCGTCTAACGGCAAGTCGGGCACGGGCGCAACGTTTCTGTGACGGGAACTCCGATCGGCGCATAACGACGTCGAACTCGGACTTCACTGGGATACACGGATAAACGTTGACCTATACGACAGGCGTTGAACGGCTTGTGCCTCACCTTGGATCGCATGGTTGCTTCCATGACGAGAAAGTTTGAGCGTTATTCGCAAAGTCGGACATGAGCGTTACGTTGTCGTGACGATAAATGCTGTCGGCCCGCTGGTCGCTTGCCTCGGATCGCACTCTGACAACCTTAATGACGCCCATGAGAATGACTCTTAACGGCTCGTGCCTCGCCTTGGATCGCATGGTTGCTTCCATGATGATAGACACTGTATGACTCGTGCCTCGTCATCGGATCGCATGGTAACTGCAAGAATTAGCACCGTACGACGAAGTCGCCGGTTGCCGGGTTTCATCGGGCTAGTCCCTCCACCTGCTCTTGATAAGATTCCACTTTTCGACCGGCGCGCGAACGCCGGAGGAAGTATTCAATTGTTGGATTCCAGCTTGCGCCGGAAGAACTTTAGATCAATTATACACGAAATCAGTATTCAGGCAAGAAGCAGCTTATACAGGAATTAACCATTTTTTTGCACACATTCGTGAATAAAGATACCGGGGTATGCACAAAAAGCCCGTATGCTCGCACATTCGGGCTTTTCGGTATAGCTGACGGGCTCTGTTATTTTTTCGATAGGCAATACAAAGTTCGATTCATGAAGTTTAAACGCTGAATCATGAGGGCCTATGCTCAGTTGAATGGTTTCAGGGCCGTTTTCGAATTGACGTAGTTGTAAAGACTTACTGCCGACCTTCACGCATCCTTTTCATCCAAGGCAAAACTTCGCTCTGAATTCTGGACATGCAGCTGTGCAGTTCTGCCCGCAATGTTTCTTCGCAATCATAATCAAACCATTCTTCATAAGGTCGATTCATCCAGAGATCCACTTCCGAATGAGGTCGGCGCAGGGCAAAATTGACATTCATTCGCCGAACGTCGCTTCCGTCTTTTTGAGTCGCTTCCGTCAATAATTCTACCTTTTCCATAAAGCCGTCGATCTCGCGCCGCAAGCACCATCTGGGCCACGTCCCGCTTAATTCGAATCCCTGTAATTCCAAGGTTTCACGGATGATCTTCGCTGCTTGGATTGCCATGCTTGCCGCTTCCTTTCCGCCCTCGATCTTTTTCTACATTTTAACGTTCTTGAAGCCGATAGTGTAAGCATAAACCTTCACAAACAAAGCCTTGAAAGCCCTCAGGGGGCAAGGTATACTTAACGAGGGTTTTATGAAAACAATTTTGAAAGCAAGAGGTGAATTTCAGATGGACGGCGACCCGAGGCCCAAGCGTAAGAGAACGCAGACTCTAGTTCAACAGCAGAAAAAACGGCCAACCGGCGCACTGCCTCCACTTCTGGACATTCGCTGACAGAGGCCTTCCTGGCGACTGATTGCTTCAGCCGTGTCGGGACGACGCACGCTTCTTGGCGCCGGCCTGTTTTTTCCTGCGTTCTCCCGCAAATTCGAGACTATTCATGGACGACCGATGTCCCATTTCGAAGGAGTGAACGGCATGAAAATCCGGCATGTAAGAAACGGCGTATTTACGCTGATTGAAAATGAAAATCTCGCTGAAACTTTAAACGCACCCGAGGAAGGCTTTTACTGGATCGATGCCGACCTTGACGATATTACCTTGCTCCAAGTCACGTTCGGTATGCATGATCTGGCAGTGGAAGATATGCTCGGCGAGGAAGAACAACGGCCGAAGATCGAAATTTACGAAAATCACTATTTCACCGTCGTGAACAGCATCCGCTTCGATAATGAAGAAATCTTTATGCGCGCGCTCAACATTTTCCTGGGTCGGCATTTTGTCATTACCGTCACCCGGCAAAAAATCCACGAACTGCGCACGGTCAAGCCGATCATGTGGGAAGAGGAAGTCAATACGCCCGACCGCTTCATGTATCTGCTGATCGACCGCGTGGTCGACAACTTCTTCGCGGTCGGCGACCGGATCGAAGACCAGATCGAACAGCTCGAAGAAGATATTTTGATGAACACCAAACGTACGCATCTGAACGATATCATCGGTCTGCGGGCGGAAATTCTCTGGTTGAAAAAAGTACTGGTTCCGCAGCGCGAGGTGATCAACATCTTGAACAAGAAAGACCTGCGCTTGATCGACGACGAACTGCAAAAATACTTCAGCGACATCTACGAAAATACTGTTAAAGTCTCCGAAGCTTTCGATACGTACCGCGATCTGATGGGCAACTTGCGAGAAGCCTATCAGTCCAGTATCTCGAACCGCGCGAACGAAATCATGAAGGTGTTTACCGTGATTACGACGATCTTCATGCCGCTTACCGTGGTGACGGGCATCTACGGGATGAACTTCGACCATATGCCGGAGCTGCACTGGACTTATGGCTACCCGATGGTCATCGGTCTGATGATTGTGCTGGGCTTGACGATGTATCTGTTGTTCCGCAAAAAAGGCTGGCTGTGACGGGTTTCCTTTCACGGACGGCAAAAGACCGTTTCGATCTTCCTCTGCCGGGAGTCCGAAACGGTCTTTTCTTTGGCTGGCGTCGAGGTTGATTCGTACCGTTTGCGCGTTCAGTCCGATCCGGTTGCGCGTTGGGTCTTGGAACGTTTGACCGCAGCAGGCGCGATAACAACCTGCGGCGACGACGCATCGGCCTTGCTACCGTTTTCCGCGGCGTGCGTGGAAGCAGATTCCGTTGTTCGCTGGACTTCCCGACGGTATCGGATACGCAGCAGCCGCAGTTGTTCGTATAAAATGTCCTGTCCCGGCTCGCTCGGCGGTTCTTCTCCGTAAACCTTTTTCAAAACAGGTTTGAGGAACGAGTCGCCCAGTTCCGCGTAGGCCTCTTTGACCGCCAATTGCTGCTCTTGCGGAACCAACTGGATTTCGTGTTCGATGACCGCTTCGAGCGAATAGCCGTTCTTTTCCAGCGACTCCATCATTTCGACCAACTCGCGCCGCTCCAACCCGCTTTCCTGGCTGATCTGGGCCAGCGAAACGCAGGTGCTGCCGGAACGCGTCGATTCAAGCAAAAGACGGGTTGCCCGCACTCGCTCCGCTTCGCGTTTGAATTTGCGTTCTTTGCTTTTGTACGTCCATGCTTCGAATTCTTCTTCGTCGAGACGATGCTCTACCCAATCCAACGGGAACGAATGCTTGCGCTCGATCGGCCGCGTATGCTCAAGGATATCTTCGCCGTAACGGTTCACCGTGCTTTCGCCGATTCCCGGCAGTTCCCGAAGTTCTTCGAGCGTCTGCGGCAAAAAGGTACCGATCAAACGCAGCGCGCGGTTGGTCGCGATCAGATAAGGCGCGCGATGTTCTTCCGTCGCTTTCACCCGGCGCCAGGCAGACAATCGTGCATACAACTCTTCGTCGGCGCGCAGTTCGCTGTAGCAGATCAGCTTCTGCGTATAGCGGCCGCGCTGACCGGATTCGAGGAATTCCTGAAACGTGTCTCGAATGATCGGGCGATACCCTTCGGACAATTTGGCCGCAAGCTTGTGCCGGTATACGGCAAGCATCTCGTTCCACATATCGCCTTCGTACCAGATTTCGCGCTCCGACTGTTCCCGATTGCCGCCGGCTTCTTCATGCCAACCGCATGTCCACAATCCGCCTTCTTCTTCGATCCACACCTGCGCGCCGCCGACTTCGTGTTCCCGTTCGATTTCCATTCGGTTTAAAAAAACGATTCCCATCTCAATCCCCCGCCTTTTCGCGAATTTTTCAGCCGAAACGCAAAAAAACACCCCTCCTACATGGATATGTAAGAGAGGTGCTTCCTCCGCGCTTGTATGCTGTTAGGCTTATCATACCCTTTATATGGAAGGGTCGTCAAGCTAAGTTGCTTCGCGCATGCGCATGCTCTCAGAGTTCAGCTTCCAAAGCGGCCAGCCTTTTTACCAAAGAACCTCGCCAGCCGTCGGCCAGCTCTTCGATGGCCAGCAGACTGCGAATCGCTTCCGCGTCGTCTTTCAGCTTATACTTGATTTCGTTGGCACGCATGACGGTCATCCCTGCCGGGTGACGCTCCAGCAGCTCAACTTGATCCCCCGCCTGAACCGCACCTTCTTTTAACACCCGGAAGTAAAAACCGCTGTAGCCCGTGTCCTGCACCTGCGCAGGCAGCTCCAGGACGCCGTAGCGTACCGACAGCTTGAAGCACGGTTGCCGCGGCTGGCTCAACTGCACCACGGCTTCGCCGATCGCAAACGTGTCGCCGATGCAGAAATCTTCTTCGGCTCCGCCTTCGATCGACAGATTTTCGCCAAAAGCACCGGGGCCGAGCTTCGGCAGCACGCCGTTCTCCCAGAAAGGAAAGCGATCCGTCGAATAAACGCATGCCGCTTTATCCGCGCCGCCGTGATTTTTCAAATCAGCCTGTCCGTCGCCTGCAAAGCCCAATTTGCTCAAGTACACGGCCCCGTCTACCGGATGCTTGAAAATACCGGTCTCGACTTCCTTTTTGCCGTTCGGCACCGCCTTGGGCAATCCGACATTCACTGCGGCAATCCGCACGTCTTTCATTCCGTCCGCCTCCTTTATTCTGAGATTCATTATGGCATGGATCTTATTGCATGGCTACCCACTGCCCGAACACCAACGTGTTGCTTAGCTGCCGTCCCGCACCGGTCAGCGTACGCCCGTTGGCGTACAGTGCCGACGATGCGCCGCCGTCCAGATTCATTGCCTGCTTCGCGCCGAGCTTCTGCATGACCTGCGCCCACTGTCCCATGGTCGCGCCGCTTACCGTCGCCAGCATCACCGAACCGTCGGGCATGATCGCGATTCCGCTGCGGGCGCCGGAGGCGGTCAGAATCTTCGGATCGTTGAAGCCTTCTCCTTTTGCATCGAGCGATACTTTGCTGTCTTTAACCAAACGCGGACCTGCTCCGACAGCCGTTACGACATCCTCCCACGCAATCGTTTTGCCTGCGGCATCCGTGTACGTGATCTCCATATCGACTGTTGACCCGACTTCAAAACGTCCGGCGTTATCTTTCTCCGATCCGTGATAAACCAGCACATAGCCGTCGGACGGAATCGCTGTGTTGGTATTTGCGCCTTTTTTGACGACTTTGCCTTTGCGTACCGTTACCGCGATCCCGCCGCTGAATCCGACGTTGCTGCCGCGCGCGGTATTATACATCAAGACGACGTTTTGCCTTGCTTCCGGCGTCCGGTTCACGAAAGTCGCATACCAGCCGAGCGTTTTGCTTTTGCCGGCTTTGTCCGGTTTGCTGCTTACGGTGCCTCGGATATTCGCGCGAAGCGAATCCATAAGCGCCGTACCGTCCTTTTTGAATCCGATGCTCGTGCCGTAATAACCGGTATGCACGATTTGTCCTTTCGAGATCAATGTCCCGTAAGGATCGGCCGGACCTCCGTACGAGTTGAAAAAAGCTCCGTTAATCGCCGCCGTCGCATTGCTGTTTTTGATGATCGAAGCAAAGCTTTGCGTTTGGCCGACTTGTCCTTGGGCCAAGCCCAGTGCTGCTTTCGTACCTTTCGGAATCGTGACCGTCTGTACGCTGTACGTGCGCCCCGACACGGACACTTTGCGCACCGCCGTCGTAATCGACGCTGCCGCTTCGGCCTTCTGATCCCCCATCAGACCGAACACTCCCGTTACCGCCAGCACCCCCGCCAGCAGCATCGTTCCCCATTTCTTGCTTTTCATCACGAATCTTCTCCCCTTAACTCTTTATTGATTTTTGCTTGCCTACTCTCTTTAATTGGCGATGGAGGAGGCGATTTCCTGCTTCTCGGCGGCAGGAAATTTGCGCCGGGGTGACGCTGCGGGGGAAAGGGCCTGCGCACATTTCCGCCACTTAAAGCGGAAACGCCTTTCCCTAACAGCAAAAAAAGCGAGTATTTTTTGCTGTTAGGGTAGGTAAAAGGCGGAAGCGTGCGACAAGGAATTTCTTGTCGCACGCTTCCGCCCGGTTTTTGGCTTAGGCAGCTGTGCTGCGCTTTTTGGGACTCTGCAGGTACATCTTGTGGAGCGATGCCCATTGATCTATGGGCATTCGCTTTGCCCTTTCCCCCTCTTCCCCAATAAGGAAGAGGTCGAGCCTTTTCGGTTGATCGCGTGCGTGCGCAGGAGCGGAGGGTGGGAGGGAGACGAAGAAGCGGAGCGCTCGCATCTAAAATCCGATTCCCTACTACCAGCCATGTCTTACTCCAATCAGGGGGAATCGGATTTTAGCGGCGATCGAGTCCCCTCCCACCCGCAGCGTCTCCCAAGCACAAGCACCCAAAGCGGTCAGCCGAACACGTCAGCGCCCAGCATCTTCGTTAGGCTGCTCATCTCGAGTTCCTCGAACTTCGCGGCCACCTTCGCGTCGTCCAGCTTGAACTCGCACGGATCGATCGGGCATTCCACCGGAACCTCGCAATGGATTTCGGCGAGTTTGCGGGACATATGCAGCATATCCAAGTCGTTTTCGATCTTGGTGCGAACGGAGTTGGTCAGCTTGTCGAGATTGGCAAGAATGCCGTCGATATCGTCGAACTCTTGCACCAGCTTGATCGCCGTCTTTTCCCCGATTCCTTTGACGCCCGGATAATTGTCGCTGGCGTCGCCCATCAAGCCTTTCATATCGATGATCTGCGAAGGCTTCAAGCCTTTTTCCTCCATCAAAAACTCAGGCGTGTAGACTTGGTAGTTGCCGTAGCCTTTTTTCATGATGATGACCTTGATCCGTTCGTCGGTCAGCTGAAGCAGGTCGTTGTCGCCGGACAGGATCTGTACGTCCATGTTTTGCTCGCGGGCGCAGCGTTTGGCGATGGTACCGATGCAGTCGTCCGCTTCGTAGCCGGGCACGCCGATGTTAGGGATATCCATCGCTTCGACGACTTCTTTGACCAGATCGAACTGCGGAATCAGGTCGTCGGGAGCGGCGGAGCGGTTGCCTTTATACGATTCGAACTGCTCGGTACGGAACGTGCGGCCGCCCATATCCCAGCAGCACGCGATATGCGTCGGGTCGAATTGCTGAACGGCGTCCCACATATACCGAACGAAGCCGTAAATGCCGTTGGTCGGCACGCCCGTCGTCGTACGGCGAATATAACCTTTGAGCGCTGTCGCGTAATAAGCGCGGAACAGCAGCGCCATGCCGTCGACCAGCATCAACGTAGGTTTGCGTGCCATCACGTTTTCCGGAAGCGCTTCGATCCCGTTATGTTCGCTCATTGACCGGTCTCCCCTTTGCTCCAGTTTTGTTCATACTGTTCAGGTTTGAATCCGACCGTAACATTCGTGCCGTCCGTCACGACCGGTCGCTTGATCAGCATGCCGTTCGAAGCCAGCAGTTCCGCGCGTTCCTCTTCGTTCAGGTCGGCCAGCTTATCCTTGAGTCCGAGCGTCTTGTAGACTTCTCCGCTGACGTTGAAAAACTTTTTGGATTCCAGACCGCTTTTCGCGATCAGGTCCAGCATTTCATCCTTGGCGGGAGGCTGCTCGTTGATCGGAATCAACTCCAGCTCATGTCCTTCGTTTTTCAGCCATTTGATCGCGTTGCGACAAGTGCTGCATTTGGCGTAGTGGTACACTTTTAGTCGGGTCATCGGTGTCAATCACATCTCTTTCTTTGATTCATCGTTTTGCAATCGCTGCTTTAACTCTTCCAGGTCAGGCGGCAAAGGGGCTTCGAACGTCATTCGCTCATTCGTGCCGGGGTGAACGAAAGCCAGACGGAATGCATGCAAAGCCTGACGACCAAGAAGACCGTCCAGCCGCTCCGAAGCCTTTCGTTCGTCTGGCGTAAGCGGAGCTTCAGGCGCATATTTATACATATCGTCGCCGATCAACGGACAGCCGATATGCGTCATGTGCACCCGGATTTGATGCGTGCGTCCGCTTTCCAATACAAGCTGCACGAGAGACGCGCGACCTGCCTCATACTGCTCCAATGTGCGGTAACGGGTCGCGGCGGGATAGCCGGACTCGGTGACGATCCGCACATGCGGATTTTCGGGATCGCGGTCGATCGCGCCTTCGATTCGGCCGCTTTCCGGCTGCGGGCAGCCATGCACGAACGCGCGGTACATTTTGTCCACGGTTCCTGCAATCATCTGTTCGGAAATATGCTGGTGCACGTACGGATTTTTGGCAATGGCCAGCACGCCCGACGTCTCGCGATCCAAGCGATGCACGGGGCGAAAACGCACCTGCTCGCCGCGTTCGCGCCAATGCTGCACGACGCCGTTCGCCAGCGTCCCCGTGTAATGGCCATGCGTCGGATGCACGATCACGCCTGCCGCTTTATTGATGATCAGCAGATCCCGATCTTCGTACAGAATATCCAGCGGCATTTTTTCCGGCAAAATATCATCCGATTCTTCCCGCTCCATACGAAGTTCGACTATATCGCCTTCCTGTACGCGCACGCTGATGTACACCCGTTCGCCGTTAAGCGTAATGCCCCGTTCGGTCATTTTCAGCCGCGAGGTCAACTTGCGCGATACGCCGAGACGGGTGCTCATCAACGTCTTGAGCGTCCAGCCCTGTTCGCGCGCCGTTACGGTATACACAATGGGATCATAATAACCATGCTGCGGCTCTATCCCTTTTTCTCTCGGAAAATCATACGGTTCGATCTCTATTCACCCTGCTCTTGTTCATTTTTATCGTCGGAAAACACGCGGGCACTGCGCACGTATTCGACGTCGTCCACTCTAAGCTTGAGATTGGCGGCGCGTGCCGCGCTGAAAAAGTAATCGGACAACCGGTTCAGGTACTTGAGCACTTCCGGATTCACTTCGGCCGTGTCCGTTAACGCCACGACCCGACGCTCCGCACGCCTGCACACGGTGCGGCAAATGTGTAATGCTGCCGCAGGCGGGCTGCCTCCCGGAAGAATGAAACGTTCCAGCGGCGGATTATCCGCTTCCAATCGGTCAATCCACAGTTCCAAACGCTCGGTCATCGCCGCATGGGTCTTGTACGCTTGCTGCGTCGCCGGCGTATAAGCCAGATCCGAGCCGCAATCGAACAATTCCTGACCGACGACGGCCAGTTGTTCGCGCAGATCCTTGAAACGGTCATCCTGAAGAAGCGACGCAGCCTGGCCGACAAAGCTGTTCAATTCGTCGATCGTGCCGTAAGCTTCCACTTGAGCGTCGTCTTTGCGTACGCGTCCTCCGATTACGGACGTTTGACCGCGATCTCCCGTTTTCGTGTAAATGCGCATATCCGCGTCCTCCCCTCCGGCTTTGCTTTTTGGATGCTTCGCAAAACGGTTTAACCTTCCGCCAGCTTTTGCAATACTTTTACCGCCGCGTCCTTATTCGGTGCATTGACCAGAACGCAAGCCAGCATATCTTCAGGCACATAGCCCGCATCCTGGAACATCTTCATATCCTTGACCGGAATCCCGAAAAGGTGCTTTTCTTGAACCGCGTCTTTTTCCCCGTCTTTCAAAACGCCGCTTTCGAAAACGCCGTCCGGATAATCCGTTTGGTCGAAATAGTCGTCGAGCACGATATGCGCCCCGTCTTTGCCGTAAAGTTCAACCGTTTCCCTCGGAAGGATCACGATCGAATTACCTCCTGCCGCGTACTCAACCAGCACTTTTTGCAGATCAAACAGCGGCGAATAGTTGAATTCCGCTTTCAGATCCGGCGTTTCGGCCGTCAGCTTTTCCTGAATGACATCAATGCCTTCCCGGCTCGACGATCCTTTATCCGACATAAAGATCAAAACGCCGTCTTCTTTACCACACCCGGCCAACAGCATGATCGTCGCGATCAGCAGCAGCCAGATTCCCGCCTTTTTCCGCTTCACTCGTATTCCTCCTTGGACAATTCCTTTCGTCACTCATGCGCATGCACGCCATAAAAAGTGTGTCTTAACCAATATATCATACCTGACCGCCTGCAAGCATTTCTGGCACTTTAGCAGCTTGGGCTGAACAAAAAAAGGAAGAGCTTCGATGCGAAGTCTCTTCCTCTCTGGCCGGTATGCAAATGGATTTGGAATAAGTATGTTGGAGCGGGATCATACGCCAACCTCTTCAGTCAACGTACGAGCAGCATATATTCGTTGATCTTCAGATCCAGCCGGCTGCTGATTTCGACAACGGTCGCAGCGGTGAACGATTGTTCACGTCCGAACGTTTCTTCCATCTGGGCGCGCAAAACCCGAATCTCCTCCTGCAGGAAAAGTTCGCGTTCCGCCATTGCGCCGAAAGCCTGAGCATTGCGTTGTACACGTGACGGTGCATCGCCTTGTTCATACCTCGGCTTTTGGAACGAAGCGGCAGACAAAAAAATTCCCCCTTGAAAAAGTTACCTGTTCGAGTCCCCATTATATAGAAGGATTCCAACAAAAGCAACTTCTTCAAGAAGGAGGTTTTACTCACCTTTTCCGTTTTTTACCCAAATAATACCTTTATGCGCCTTCGCGCTTTACTTTATGAACAAATTGCCCGATTCGGTCCAGCGCTTCGTTCAATTGGGCTACCGAAGTTGCATAAGAGCAGCGCAGGAAGCCTTCGCCGCCGAGACCAAACACGCTGCCCGGAACAGCCGCAACCTTATTTTCGACCAACAGCCGCTGCGCGAAGTTTTCCGAGGTCAAGCCTGTAGACTGGATACTCGGGAACGCGTAGAACGCGCCTTCCGGTTCGTGGCACTCCAGACCTGCGTCGCGCAGTCCTTGTACAACGAGGCGACGACGACGGTTATACGACTCGACCATCTTATTCTTTTCGCCCAAACCGTTAGTCAAAGCTTCCAAAGCCGCAACCTGACCCATAACCGGCGCGCACATCACGGTATATTGGTGGATTTTCAACATGGCGGAGATCAGCTCGGGGTGTCCGCAAGCATAGCCCATCCGCCAGCCGGTCATCGCGAACGCTTTGGAGAAACCGCTGACTAGAATCGTCCGGTCCTTCATCCCGGGTGCAGCAGCAAAGCTCGCATGCTTGCCCGCTCCGTAGCTTAGTTCGGCATAAATTTCGTCGGAGATTACGATTAGATCGTGCTTTTCCACGACCTTTGCGATCGGCAGCCAATCTTCGGCCGTCATGGTCGCGCCTGTCGGATTGCTTGGATAACACAGAATCAACACTTTGGACTTCGGCGTGATGCTGGCTTCCAGCGCTTCGGCGGTCAGCTTGAATCCGTCTTTCGCAAATGTCTCGATCCCGACCGGAATCCCGCCTCCGATCGACGTGATCGGAGAATACGAGATATAGCAAGGCTCAGGCACGAGTACCTCGTCGCCCGGACGAATCAAGGCGCGCAGTGCGAGGTCGATGGCTTCGCTGCCGCCTACCGTGACCAGCACCTCTTTTTCCGGATCATAGGACGTTCCGAACGAACTGTCCAAATAAGACGAGATCGCTTCGCGTAGCTCCGGCATGCCGGCGTTCGACGTGTACCGGGTATAACCGCGCTCCAATGAATATACGCAAGCTTCGCGCACATGCCAAGGCGTGACGAAGTCCGGTTCGCCTACGCCGAGCGTGATGATATCCTTGCTCGCGCTCACCAGATCGAAAAACTTGCGGATGCCCGAAGGCTTGATATCGCGCACCAGCGGCGACAAATAACGTTCCATCGAGCCATGTTCGGAGTCCGAAGGCTGCTGCGTTCCGTTTACGTTCAATTCCCGGTTAGTAATCATCGTTTCGCATCCTTTACGGCGAGATCAGCAGACGGCGATCTTCTTCATGCTCTTCGAAAATGATCCCGTTTTGCTTGTATTTTTTGAGAATGAAATGCGTTTTGGTCGACAGTACGGATTCGATCGGCGACAGCTTGTCCGAAACGAAGCTCGCGACTTCTTTCAGGCTGAGGCCTTCCACTTCGACGAGCAAATCGTAAGCGCCCGACATCAGGAACACGGCCTTTACTTGCGGGTACAGGTAAATGCGCTCCGCAATTCCTTCAAAGCCGCGTCCGCGCTCCGGCGTAATCTGTACTTCGATCAGCGCGGTCACCTTCTCGTCGTTGACCTTGCTTTCGTTCACGACCGTCGCGTACTTCACGATCACGTGATCCTGCTCCAGCTCCGCGACCGCTTCGCGAACTTCTTCTTCCGACACGTTAAGCATCGTCGCCAGCAGCCCGTGCGTCCGCCGCGCGTCTTCTTCCAACAATTCGAGAATATCCAGCTTCAGCTTGTTCGTTTCCTTCACTACGCATGCCTCCAGATGATTTCGCTTGATAAGTGACTTCTTGAGTCAGCTTCGACTTGCTTTGTTGTACCCCATCTTACCCCAAAAAATGCCCCTCCGCCACCGTCCCCGCCCAATTCAAGCATACCGCCCCTACCCCAAAAAGCGCTTCAAGCGGATTTTTCGCTTCTTTTCCCTACCCAAAAACCCCCGCTTCCGACGGAAGCGGGGGTTTAGCTTTTGAGAGGTTCCTAAGGATTTACGCCGCAGTAGCGGAGGGGGATGATTCAGTGCAGGAGCGAAGCGTTCGCCTTTGCAGTCGGGAAGCCTCCACTTGAATATAATCTAGCTTCCCGACTGCAACACGCGACCGAAACGAATCATCCCCCGCAGCGCCTCCAGTGCGCCACATCCGCAGGAAGTCCGATCAAAGGACCGAAACCCCGATGACGTAGGAAAGCGACACCGACAAGATCATCGAAATCAAGCCCACCGCCCTGTTATCCTTTCCGATCTCCTCATCCACCTTGAAAAACGGCGTCACGAATTCGAAAAGGAAGTAAGCCAGAAGCAGCAGCACGAAGCCGACCAGCGACCATAGCATGCTTTCGTAAATCGTCGAACCCGACTCGATGCAAAAACGCAAAATATTGCAGATCCCGAACACCTTGCCGCCGGTCGCCATCGCGACCGCCAGATTCCCTTTACGGATCTCGTCCCAGCATTTGTAACGGGTCACCCATTCGAAAATAGACAGAAAAACGACCAGTTCCAGAACGGCTACGGAAAAATAAGCGACGGCTGCTCCCATCGGAGTGGCCAACAACGGATCGATAAACGTGTTCATTGAGTTTGAGACCTCGTTCCTTCCGTTAGTTGAGTTCAGCCACGGTTACGCCGTTGCCGCCCTCGCCGTAGTTGCCCAACCGATATGATTTAACGAGTTTGTGGCGGCGCAAATGCTCTTGGATACCCGTACGCAAAATGCCCGTTCCTTTGCCGTGAATCAAATATACTTGACCCATATTCGATAAAAATGCCTCATCGAGGAAGCGATCGGTCTCGATCAATGCCTCTTCCAGATTCGTGCCGCGCAGATCCAACTCGGATCGCACGCTGTCGTCTTTGGTACGCTTGACCGCGGTAACCGGCTTCTGCTTCGGAGCGGTGACCGGAGACGTTTGCACGCGTTCGAGCGAGTCGAGCGACACCTTCATTTTCATGATGCCGACCTGTACCAGCGCTTCTTTGCCATCCAGATCGATGACGTGTCCGCGCTGCCCCAGGTTCGATAAAATGACTTCGTCGCCTGCTCCGATTTTTTGCGAAGCTTTCGCTCCGGTCGGTTTTTTGACCTTTTTCGCACGAGCTTCAGGTTCGGCTTCGTCAAGCTGCCTGCGGGCCGCGATCAGCTTATGCTCCTTGACCGAAGCCCCTTCCTCCATCGCCAGGCGGCGCAGCTCGGATACAACCTCATCGGCTTCCTTGCGCGCTTTGGCGATGATGTCGCGTGCTTCGTTCTCGGCTTTTTCGAGTCTTGCTTCGCGTTGGGCTTCTTGCTTCTCCAGCTCGCGCTCATGCCGGGCACGCAGTTCTTCCATCTCGCGGCGCAGACGCTCGGCTTCTTCGCGCTCTGCTTCCGCTCCAAGCCGATTTTCTTCCAGCGCGCTGATCATGTTCTCGACGCGCAGATCTTCTTCTTTAACTTCGCCGCGGGCAAAGCTCAAGATTTTGCCCGGCAGCCCCAGACGCTCCGCAATCGCGAACGCGTTGCTTCGTCCCGGTACGCCGACCAGCAGTCGATACGTCGGGCTGAGCGTTGCCACGTCGAATTCCATGCTTGCATTGATTACGCCATCACGCTCGTATGCATAGGCTTTCAGCTCGCTGTAATGGGTCGTGGCGACCATGCGGCAGTTGAACTGGTGAATATATTCCAAAATCGCGATCGCCAACGCCGAACCTTCCGCAGGGTCCGTACCGGCGCCGACCTCGTCGAGCAGGACCAGACTTTTCGGCGTCATGTCTTTCAGAATGCGGATAATGTTCGTCATATGGCTGGAGAACGTACTGAGACTTTGCTCAATGCTCTGTTCATCGCCGATATCGGCATAGATCGCGTCGAATACGCACAGCTCGCAGCCTTCGTCGGCAGGCACGAACAATCCGGACATCGCCATCATGCTGAGCAGGCCGATCGTTTTCAGCGTGACCGTCTTGCCGCCCGTATTCGGACCGGTCACGATGATGCTGGAAAATTCTCCGCCCAGCTCGACGTCAAGCGGAACGACGGCCTTCGCGTCGATAAGCGGATGACGGCCTTTGCGAATACGCAGATAACCGCGGTCGTTCATCGTCGGTTCGGTCGCCTTCATGCGGTGGGCCAGACGGCCTTTTGCAAAAATGAAGTCCAACTGCGCCAGCACGTCTACGTCGTACGCCAACAGATCCGCCTGTTCGCCGACGGCAGCCGTCAGCTTTTGCAGAATGATTTCCACTTCCTGAATCTCGCGCAGTCTCGTCTCGCGCAGCTTGTTGTTCATCGCGACGATCGCTTCCGGCTCGATGAACATCGTCGCGCCCGAACTGGATTGGTCGTGCACGATCCCGCCGAAGTGCGAGCGGTACTCGGACTTCACCGGAATAACGAAACGGTCGCCGCGGATCGTGATCAACTGATCCTGAAGCATTTTCGCTACGCTGGACGAACGGATCATCGACTCCAGCTTTTCGCGGATGCGAGATTCTCCGCCGCGCAGCTCGCGCCGGATATTGGCAAGCGTCGGGCTGGCGGAATCCATCACTTCCGCAGATTCGCCGATGCACGAGTTGATAAGACGCTCCAGATCTTTTTGCTCCGAGATCAGCTCGGCAAGCCCGTCCAGCAGCTCGACCGGATGCTCCTCGTGCAAAGTCTGGATAAACCGGCGCAGACGGCGCGAACCGTACAGCGTAGTCGCGATGCCGAGCAGCTCGTGCGGGTTCAGCATGCCGCCGATTCGCGCGCGCTGCACGGCCGGACGAATATCCACAATGCCGCCGAACGGCGGCGATCCCTTCAAACGGTCGACGTGAAACGCTTCGTGTGTCGCTTGAAGCAGCTTCTGTACCGACGACAGATCGGTATCCGGCTTCAATGCGCGCGCGGCTTCTTTGCCGAGCGACGTCTGAGCCTGATCGGCCAGTGCGCTTGATATGCGTTCATATTGTAAAATTTCGAATATTTTATCGTTCAAGAACGTGACAACTCCTTATCGGTTCTGGAGCCTGAACTTGCGCTCCGTCCCTTGATTATAGCGGATTCACGGCAGCGAAACCATGATCGGGCATAGACGTTTCCCGACAGGCGAAAGCCCTCCCGGATTCGGCGTCGCCGAATTTGGGGGAGGGCCTGTCGATTCTGCGTTTTTTTCAATAGATGTTCTATCGTCTCTGCTGAGCAATATCGCGGCCCGGTTCGTATTGCTCCACTCGATTTTTGCCCGAGCGCTTGGCGCGATACAACGCAGCGTCGGCTTTGCTGAACATCTTTTCCGCCGTATCCTCCGGTTCGTAAGTGCATAATCCTACGCTGACCGTAACGGGGTGGTTGCCCATGTACGAATAGTTGGCACTTTCTACGGCAGCACGGATTCGCTCTGCATACTCCGCCGACTCCTCGATGCTTTTCTCAGTAAAAATAACCGCGAATTCTTCGCCTCCGTACCTGGCGGCAAAATCATTCAGCGAAATATTCATGCCGATTCGGATCGAGACCTCTTTGAGCACCAAATCGCCGATCAGATGACCGTACGTATCGTTAATTTTTTTGAAGTTGTCGATATCGAACACCGCTACCTGAATTTGCAGTCCGTTGCGTTTGCTCTGATCGACCAGATCTTCAAGATACTCATAAAACGTGACATGATTGTACAACTGGGTCAAAGCGTCCGTCTTCAGCATCCGCTGGGAAACGACTTTGTCGATAATCATATCCTGTTGGGACTGCGTCAACTGTTCGACCTGCCTGCCGATCTCGATCGCGCGAACCAGCACCGTGCGTCCCAGAATCAACGAGGCGACCAACATGAACGCCGTAAGCAAAAACTCCTCGATGCTCCGTTCGTAAAACAAGCGCTCTACCGTGAAATAAAATACCGTGTAGATCGCGATATTCAACGCCCCGAACATCTCCATCAGCTTGCGGTCGAAATAAATGAGCGGAACGAACATAGGGAGAATAAGAAGTATGCCCGGCGCATTTTCCATGTATACGCCCAAATTCAAGTAATTGACGTAAGCCAGCGTCAAGCTGACGCCGACCACGACCTGCCTGCCGTAACGGCGCAGCCCTACATACAATACTTCGCCCAGTCCGGCAATCAATAACACCATCAGGCTTTTGCCGATAAGCAAGCCTACGTCACGCTGCACGTCGTTGCCGTACCCCGAGAAGAAATAGCTCACTTCGACAGCCAACACCATTGCGGCCACAATCCAATAGGCGTTAAGAATCTGCCGGTTCAGGTTATCGACATTACCCATGACTCACCCTAACGCTGCTCCTGCTCCAGCATTTCCATCCATTCGTTGTATTCTTTGCGAAGGGCCGCATGCTCTTCCTGAAGCCGGGCATATTCCCGTTCGGCCGCTTCGCGCTTGTCTTTATCCAATTCGCGTTCGACATGAAGAATGCGAAGCTGATGAGAAAGAACTTCATATTGCTCCGTCACCTGCCCCAGTTCGTTTTGCAGCCTTTCGCGCTGCGCATCTTCGCTTAATGCGCCGCTCTCGGACGCGGAAAGCCGTTCTTCAAGATGGGCCTTCTCTTCATCCCACGTAAGCCGGCGCTCCTTAAACTCTTCCAACTCGGCTTGCAAACGACGAGCCTGCCCTTCAAGCTCCTTGACGGATTTCTCGGCGACAAGAAGTTCGTTTCGCAGATCGCTATTCTCGTTCCCTTTTTGCGCTTCGCGTGCCGCAGCTTCTTCCAGCTTGCGTTCTGCCGCATTCTTTTGTTTGATCAACAATCGCTCGCGCTCGTTGAACTCTTCCAACTCGCGGCGCTGACGCGCGGTCTCGATCCGCCACGAGGCTTCGCGTCCGCCGAACTCCGCCATGCGCGCGGACAGCTTCTCGCGTTCTTCCTGCCACTGCGTTTCGGCGTCCAGACGGCTTTGCGCTTCGCGCTCGGCTTCTTCCAAAGCTCGGGAAGTCTGACGTGCCGTGTCGCGTTCCGCTTGCAGTTCGGTTTCCAATCCGGCGATCTGCGCTTCAAGACCGGAAGCCCGTTCGCTCCACCTATCGACCGAGCGGCGCAGATTTTCGAGCTGTTCGCCCAGATCGCTTTCCCGAAGCTCCGCCGCCGCTTCGCGTTCGCGGGATGCCGACAATTCGTTTTCAAGCCGCGCATATTCCCGGGCGCGCTCTTCTTCGCCGGCCGTCAACGCTTCGAGGCCGTTCTCCAATTCTTCTTTTTGAACGCGCAGGCTGTTCGCCTGCTCTTCCAGATCCCCGATCAAACGTTCTTGGCGTTCGCGTTCCACGTTCCAATCGCTTTCGCGGCGCGCATAGTCTTCCAATCGGCCGGACAGTTCCGACAAGCGCTGCTCCAGTTCGCTCAAGCTTACGCGCAGCTGATCGGTTTCCGCGGTCAGTTCGCCGTTTCGCCATACGGCGGAATCGCGCTCGGCGCGAATCTGTTCCAGTTCCCGCCGAACGTCGTCCCGGGCTTCCGCCAGTTCGCTTTCGCGCGTTTCCGCTTCATGCAATCGGCCGGCAAGCGATTCCCGCTCGGCCGCGGAAACATCGATCCGCTCGTGCAGCACCGCAAGTTCCGAAGTTGCTTGAGCTCGCGATTCTTCCAGCGATTCAAGGCTTTGCCGCGCTTCGGACAGCTCGGATTCCAGACGGGATTTGACTTCTTCCAGGCGAATCGTCTCGCCGGTCAAATACTCTTCGCTGCCGTTCAGCTCGCGGATGCGTTCTTCCAGCGAGCTTCGCGTCGCGCTCAACTCTTCGCTCCGCGCAGCCAATTCCGCTTCCAGTTCCTGCTTCTCGCCGCGAAGCGCTTCGACGAATCCCGCGGATTCTTCCAGGCGCCGCTCCAATGCGTTTTGAGCCTCGACCAACGCTCCCGTTTCGATGCGGGCCGCCGCCAGTTCGGCTTCCAACGTCCGCTTCTCGGCCGCCAACGCTTCGGCGCTTTCATTCAGCGCCGACAACCGCAGCTCCAGCTCGTCCTGCGCTTCCGCAAGGCGTCCGGACGTTTCGCGCTCGCCGCGCAGCTGTTCGCCCAACGCGTCCCGCTCGCTTTCAAGCTCGCCGATACGGGCCCGAAGCTCGCCCGCCGCCTGGTTTTGCTGCCGCAGCTCGCTATCCAGCGCGCGTTCGCGCCCGATCAGCTCGTTCAGCTCTTCTTCCAGGCGGACCGCTTCGCCGGTCAGATATTCCTCGCTGCCGACCAGCTCGCCGACGCGCGCTTCCAGACCCGCGCGCTCCGCTTCAAGCTCGGAGCCGCGCGCCTGCGCCTCGGCAAGCCTGCTTTCCAGTTCCGCGATCCGCGATGCGCGTTCGGCCGCTTCGCGTTCCTGCGCCTCGCGCCGCGACGCCCACTCCTGTTCGGCCAGACCGTATTCGTCCAAACGAACGCGAAGCGCCGAGCCTGCTTCCTCGGCTTCGGCCAGCTGCTTATGCAGCTCGGACAACCGGAGTTCCAAATCGGATTTTTCGTTCGACAGGTCGCTTGACCGGCTTTCCGAACGAATGATTTCCGCTTTGGATGCTTCCAGCTCGGCCTTCAAAGCTTCTTTGGCTTCGCTCAGCGACATCCATTCGCTTTCCAGCTCGTCTTTTTCGGTCGATAACGCTTGTAGGCGGCTTTCAAGAACCTGCTTTTCGCCGCTGAGCGCTTCCGCTTGCCGTTCAAGCAGACCTTTCTCGTCCGTCGCGTTTCGGAGCGCCTGCTCCAAAGAGGTCGCCTGCTCGTTGGCGGCACCCAATTCCGTTTCCAGACGAATTTTGTCCGCGGACAAAGCATTCCCTTCAAGAATGAGATGCTGCTTCTCCGCATCCGCCGCTTCCAATTCGCCTTGAATCCGCTGTTTCTCCGCATCCACGGCTTCCAGTTCGCTTTGAAGACGCTGTTTCTCCGCCGAAACGATCTCCAATTCGTTTTCCAAACGGGCTTTCTCGCCGGAGGCTTCCTCAAGCTCGGCGGCAAGGCGCGTATTGACTTCGCCCAGCGTTTGCAGTTCGCTGCCCAGACGACCGGCTTCTTCTTCGCGTTCGGCCAAACTTTCTTTGAGTTCCGAACGGGAAGTTTCCGCTTCTTCAAGCAGCGATTCGAACGTGTTTTTTTCGTCGTTCCAAACGCGTTCCTGTTCTTCCCACGCAACCAACTTCGCCGACAGGCCGGCGTTTTCTTTCGCCAGAGCGGCTTCGGTCTCGGCCAACTCGTTCGTCCGAAGCTCCAACTGCTCGTGCGCTTGGCGCTGCTGCCCGATCTCCAGACGCAAACGTTCCTGCTCTTCCCTCAGTTCCCGCTCCGTTTCCTGCAGTTCCGAAAGTCCGGCTTCCAACTCGCCGCGGCGCGCTTCCTCTTCCGCTTCCCGCTCGCGCAGTTCCTGAAGCTTGGCGCGAGCGTCTTCGTAACGCTCGGACAACTCCTGCTCGCGGTTTCGGGTCTCGCTCAGTTCCGATTCCAAACGGGCATGTTCCTCGCTCCAGACGCTCTCGCTTTCTTCCAGTTCGTTCACGCGGGCTTCAAGCTTCTCGCGAAGCCCGGCCGATTCGCGCAGCGATCCTTCCAGCTCCGAAGTCCGCGTTTCGGCTTGCTCGAGCTGCTTTTGCAGCTCCTGTCCTCGCGAACGCATCTCCTCCAGCTCGGCATCGAGCTTGCGGTTTTGCTCAGCCGCCTGCGTTTCCGACTGCTCAAGCTCTTGCACTCTGGCTTCCAGCTTGCTTCGCACGGCTTGGAGGTTGTCTTCTTCTTCGCGCAGCAGTCCCAACTCCGATTCCAGCTCCGCGCGCCGGGATTCGCCGACCGACAAGCGCTGCCGCAATTCCTGTCCCTGCGTTTCCAGTTCGGAGATCTGCTTGCGGCTTTCGGCCAGCGCCGTTTGTCCGCGCCCCAGCTCCGAACGAGCGTTTTTCAATTCGCCGGACAGTCCTTCATTCGTTTTGCGTTCGGCAGCCAGTTTCTCGTTAACGCTTTTGAGCGCCGTCCGAGTCTCGCCGCCGGATTTTTCCGCTTCGGCCAGTTTGCTTTCCAACTGCTTTTTCTGTCCGTTCAACCGTTCCAGTTCCGCGTTGGCTTTTTGGATTTCTTCGTTGCGCGCGGCCAATTCGGTTTGCGCTTCCGCCAATCGCACATTTTCCGCGCGAAGCTCTTCCGCCGCCAGCTTATCCGCTTCGCGCTGTTCGCGAAGTTCTTCCAATTCTGCCAGAATCACTTCCGACTTCGCCGAAGCTTCGTCCAAGCGTCCTTGCAAATCCTGATTCATGACATTCGTTTCCGCCATATTGACCGCGGCCAGCACCGCGATTCGTACCGTATCCAATCTCGGATGCCCGGTCGCGATCGCCGTCATGCGCTCGTCGACCAGATGGGCTACCCGTTTGACATACTCCTGGCTGCTTCCGAAAATTTTATAGGACGTCCCGTAAATTTCCACGCTGACTGTTTTCCGTTCTTCAGCCATCTTCGCCCGCTCCTCTCCGTCATTGAAATGTTTAGGTTTCTTTTATCGATTTTTTTCATTATTAGATTTCGTTATCGGATTTCGTCGAATCGTCCGTTCGCTGCTGAACGTTTTCAAAAAGTTCCGGCGGATCGTCCTTTTCGGCAGTCCCGCCGGATCATAACCCTATCGGGTTATGACGCTTTTTTGTTCCGAAAGTTGCTTTTTGTTCATCAAATCGTTGCATAGGAAGGCTTTGAGCATCCTGATTTCGGAAAACGAGGTTTTTCGTGCTTGTACAGCCAAAAACCGCATCCTTCTTCAAGGCTCCGGGCCGCAGGGCGGACCGGACTCCTAAAGAATTCGATGCGGTTTTGCTCTTCTCCTGCCGGAACCTGCTTACTTTCTCAATTCCGCGGCGAAAGTTTGCTCCAACTGAGTCACAACGTTTTGCTGAGACGCCGCGACCTCTTCGTCCGTCAACGTACGTTCCGCATGACGGTACGTGAGAGCAAGCGCAACGCTTTTCTTATCCGAAGCGACGCGATCGCCCGTGTAGACGTCGAATACGCTGACGTCTTCCAGCAGCTCGCCCGCGGATTGACGCACGACTTCGATCAGTTTGCCCGCTTCGAGCGTCAGGTCCACGACGACGGCGATATCGCGCTGCGCGGACGGATAACGCGGCAGATCGCGGTATTCGATCTCCGGCGTCGCGCTTGCATACAGTTCGTCCAGGCAAATCTCGGCCGCATACGTATCGTCGAGATCGTAATCTCGTTGAAGCTGCGGATGCAGTTGTCCCAACACGCCGATCCGTTTGCTTGGCGCGCTTGTCAGATAGAGCGACGCGGAACGTCCCGGATGGAAGCCGTCCGGCGCGTCGGCGCGGAATTCCGCTTGAAGTCCCAGCTCGTCCAATACGGCTTCGACCGCACCCTTCAAGTCGAAGAAGTCCACTTTGCGCGATGCCGCACCGACCGTACCGTCTGCGCGATTGCCTGTAAGCAGCAGCCCCAGCATGGTCAGTTCAACGGGCTGCACCGTCACTTTTTGCTCGCTGGCGTGGAAGACTTTTCCGATCTCGAAGAAGGATAAGTTCGCGTTTTTGCGGTTGCGATTGTACTGCGCCGATTCCAAAAGCAGCGGCACGAGGCTCGTACGCAGCACGCTGCGATCTTCGCTCATCGGCATCGCCAGCGGAACCGCATGAGTACCTGCCGAGAAGGCGGTGAAACGTTGCGTGTTCTCCGGGCGGGTGAACGAATACGTAATCGCTTCGTGGAATCCGCCGTGCGTCAGCGTACGGCGCACCGAATAACGAACCGCCTGCGATTTCGTGTACGCGCCCGGCGTCGTCGGCCCTTCGATCACGGTCGTCGGAATATTATCGTATCCGTGGATACGGGCTGCTTCTTCGATCAGGTCCACATCGCGCGTAATATCGCCGCGGCGTGTCGGCACCTGGACTTCGATGATATCCTGCGCGCTGTCCGCGCATTTGAAGTTCAATCTCGCAAAGATCGCTTTCACTTCCAGCATCGAAATGTCCGTGCCCAGGTAGGCATTCAGCTTCGAGAGGGACAGCGAAATTCTTTTCTCCTGAATTTGGCCGCTGCGCTGCTCGACGATGCCGTGCGCGACCGAGCCGCTAGCATGGCGCGCCAGCAGCAGCGCTGCGCGATCCAGTGCCGCAATCACCGCAGACGGATCGACTTCTTTTTCGAAACGCAGGCTGGCTTCCGAACGAAGACCCAGCTTTCTCGAGGTCTTGCGTACCGAAGAACCGGAGAATTTCGCCGATTCCAACGCGATGTTCACGGTCGATTCCGTCACTTCGGTCTCCAAGCCGCCCATGACGCCTGCCAAAGCCGCCGGACGGTCGTTGCCCGTGATCAGCAGCATCGACGGATCAAGTTTGCGTTCCTGGCCGTCGAGCGTCGTCAGTACTTCGCCTTCGCGAGCCGAACGCACGCCGATGTCTTTGCCCAGCTTGTCGGCATCGAACGCGTGCAGCGGCTGTCCGCATTCCAGCATCACGTAGTTCGTAATATCGACCACGTTGTTCGTCGGACGAACGCCAGCCGCCATCAGACGGTTTTGCATCCATTGCGGCGAAGGACCGATCTTCACGCCGGAGATGTAACGGATCGCGTAGTGCGAGCACAGATCGCCGTTTTCGATCGTAACGGTAGCCTTTTCGGAAGCGGAACCGCCGGCTTCGATCAGATCGATCGCAGGCAGCTTCACGTCGCGGCCCAGAATCGCCGCCGTCTCGTAAGCCGCGCCGATCATGCTCAGGCAGTCAGAACGGTTGGGCGTCAGGTCGAATTCCAGCACGGAATCGTCCAGACCCAGCACTTGCGTGATCGGCAGGCCGAGTTCGGTATTTTCCGGCAGAACCAAAATCCCTTCCTGCTGGTCTTTCGGCAGCAGCTTGTCGTTCATGCCCAGCTCGCTGGCCGAACAGATCATGCCTTGCGAAGCGACGCCGCGCAGTTTGGCGTTTTTGATCTTGAAGTTGCCCGGAAGCACCGCGCCTACGACGGCAACGGGAACTTTTTGACCGGCGTCCACGTTTTTCGCGCCGCATACGATTTGCAGATCTTCGCCGGAGCCGACGTCGACCGTGCACACGTTCAATTTGTCCGCGTCCGGGTGCTTTTCTTTATGCTTCACGTAACCGACGACGACGCCTGTTACACCTTGGTTGCGCTGTTCGATCTCGTCGATTTCGATCCCGGACCGCGTGATTTTTTCTGCCAATTCTTCAGGCGTCACGCCGTCGATATTCACGTACTCGGATAACCATTGCGTCGATACTTTCACTGCCCGCTCACTTCCTTATCTGGTTTTGATCTTGATCTGATCTTCTTTTTTCCTGCAAAACGAACTCTATTGACGCGCGAACTGCTCCAGGAAGCGTTCGTCGTTGTTATAGAAATGACGGATGTCGTCAACGCCGTATTTGAGCATCGCGATGCGTTCCACGCCGATACCGAACGCGAATCCGCTGTATTTCTCCGGATCGTAGCCGCTCATCTCCAGCACGCGAGGGTGCACCATGCCGCAGCCGAGCACTTCCAGCCATCCGGCTTCCGTCGCGCCTTTTTTCTTGTAGGTCACATCGACTTCTGCACTCGGTTCCGTAAACGGGAAGAAGCTCGGACGCATGCGGATTTGGGTGTCGCTGCCGAACAGCTCCTGCATGAAATGAAGCAGCGTGCCTTTCAGGTCGCTCATGCGGATATTTTTGCCGATGACGAGTCCTTCGATCTGGTTGAACTGGAAAGAGTGCGTCGCGTCGTCGTCGTCGCGGCGGTACACTTTGCCCGGGCAGATGACTTTGACCGGCACTTCGCCGCTCATCGCTTCCATCGTGCGAACTTGAACCGGGGACGTCTGGGTACGCATCAGCAGATCTTCCGTAATATAGAAGGAATCCTGCATATCGCGCGCCGGGTGATCCTTCGGCAGGTTCAGCGCTTCGAAGTTATGGTAGTCGGTCTCGACTTCCGGGCCTTCCGCGATCCGGTAACCCATGCCGATGAAGATCTGTTCGATCTCCTCGATCACGCGCGTGAGCGGATGCACGGCGCCGCGCGGCATTTTGCGTCCCGGCAGCGTCACGTCGATGGTCTCGGAAGCGAGGCGGCGTTCCGTTTCTTCGCGCTCGAAACGCTCGTTATGCGCACCGATTGCCGAATCGATCGCGTCGCGCACGTCGTTGGCGAGCTGTCCGATCACCGGACGCTCTTCCGCCGACAATCCGCCCATACCGCGCAGAATCTCGGTCAGCTTGCCTTTTTTGCCCTGGTATTTCACGCGCAGCTCGTCGAGCTGTTTCGCGTCCGCCACGCTTTTCAAATGCTCAAGCGCCTCGGCCTTCAGTTGTTCCAAACGTTCTCTCATCGTCCGCAGACTCCTTTCCCGCTCGGGGAGTAATAATGGTTGCTTTTTTATGAAAAAGACCCGAAAAACAAAAAGATCTTCCCGCCCCAAGGGACGAAAAGATCGCGTTACCACCCTAATTCAGAAGCTTTCCCGCCGATGATCGGCATACGGGAAACCTGCGGCCGCAGCGGCCGGACTTCTCTCAGAGACGAAAATAACGGATCGTCAACCCGGCTTTCCTACTGAAAAACGCATGGCGTCCCGTTCAGAAAGCGGCTCCGGAGCGAACTTCGGCAGCGTCGTTGTCGTAAAAATGCTCTCAATCCACGGCATTTTTTCCCTGTACGGCGGCGTTGCTTACTCTTCTCCATCATCGCGGCGTTAGATTTTAAATAGTTCTTGAAATATTGTACTAAAATTTTAAGCATAACGTCAATTACTATGCAAAAAAGGTACGATGTTGTGTTTTGCATGCAAAAATTCTACTGATTTAATTTGATTGCTCAAGTCTGTCTTGTCAGGAAATATTTCTGTTCTTAAAACCGAATCAACCTTAGATTTAAAAATGTGATTGTCTAATTCATTGCTAAATTCATAACCGAAAAAATAAGCAATCTTATTCAGTTTGGAAACATCGGATTCGAACAAGTGAGATTTCGCTTGACTATGTATTACAACAATCGAATAATTTAAAGCTTTCATTTTATCAATCGTTTCATTCGGACGATCTGTATAATACACGTTTTCTTTTTTTATTTGATTCGAAGAAGAATTAATTACGTAGATTATGTTTGCTGAGCTTTTCTCTATCTTTTTATCAAAGGATTCAACTTTTCCAATAACTTTTCTTTTATCCATAATAGGATCAAAAAACGGATTGTTATCTCCTGCTGTTATAATAAGATCGTCATATATATAATTCACTCTATGAAGCACTAAGTTGTTTAAAACTTTATCTTCGAATAAAACGATATCCCCTACCTCGATTTGTTCATCGTTTTTTATTGAATGTATTAAAACTTTTTCTCCTTCCATAATAATTGGTACCATACAATTTCCTTCAACTTCTATCATGACATCTTTTCCAGCAAACAGAGCTTGTTTAACAAATTTTTTTATCATAGGTTCTTCACTTGAATTATTTGATGCTGAATTAAAACTTCTACAAATTCAGATATGTCTTTTTGAAATTGTTCTTCTTCAATCGATATTTTAAAATTATGACGTACGACTTCAAAAATCTGTTCCAAGGATTGAGTGTCCTCTTCTTTAAATCCTTTAAAAATCAAACAAGAAACTTCATCTTTCAAAATTAATGTTTCGCCAGCAGGCGATAGAATAAAAATACCTTCAGTGTTAGCATTTGAAAAAATAGAATTATTCAAAGAATACATGTTCATACATAAACCGCCTTTCAAATTTTAAAATAATTCCACATTTGTTTTTTGAAATTCTTACGTATGTGAAAACATTCATGTGGGTCTGTTTGATCCAAATCTTTGTTGTTAGATGCTTGAATAGCTCTGCATCCCCCTCCGCACAGTTCTTTAAAAGTACAGTTTTTACATCCGGCAATATTATGAACTGTTCGTTTTTTTGCTTTCATAAATAAATCCGATTCGTAAAAAACAGTTTTTAAATTATCCTTCTTGATATTGCCTGCCAGCATTTTATCTTCGTGTAACAACTTGCATAAATATATGTTTCCTGCACTATCTATGGAAAACTCTCCTACGCCATGCCCACAATGTTTTTTGTGCTCAAATTGTTTGATGGGTGATTTATTGGCTGCTTGTTTATTAAAATCAAATAATTCTTCATCTAATTTAATTCTTTCATAACGATTTAAAGATTGACTAAAAGTAAAGTCTTTCCCTCTCCCTAACGAAGAAGTCGAAATGACTTTAACTTGAAGATTATTTAAACTAGCGAATCGAAAAACTTTTTCGGAAGCGTCTAAATTATTTTTTGTAATAGTTTGATTAATTTTCAAATTCGCCTTTTCTTCTAGTAATAAATCAATTGCTTTTTTCGCTTTTTCCCAAGTTCCTTTGCCTCTGTTTAAGTCATGCTCTGTAGCATCCATTGAATCTAAGCTAATTGTAATAAGATCTGCCAAAGAAGCTAGTTTGTTAGCAATACTTTTATTTTGAATTAAAGAACCATTTGTTATGACGTTCGCTCTCATCTTCAAACTTTTTACAAACTCTATCAATTTGAAAATGTCTTTTCGTAAAAATGCTTCTCCTCCTGTGAAAACAACCGTTTTGACTCCAAGTTCCTGAACACTCCTAAACATGTCCATTGCTTCTTCAGTATTCAGATCTCCGCATGTAGAACGTTCAGGACTGCTTTCAGCGTAACAATATATACAATTCAAGTTGCATTTGTAAGTGGTTATAAAATACATAGTATTTGGTTTTTCAAATTCTAAATTCTCTTGCCTATATTCTTCATACTCTTTATATTCTTTAGATGATTCTTCTATATATCCGATTTTGTAAAGCAAAAGCAAGTTCAAAATATGAACGACTTTGCTTTTCTCATATCCTTCAAAAATCAAATCTTGTTCGGAGCAATTTTGAAAAATAATTTTAAATACAATCTCATATTCAGCCTCGTCAAAAACTACCCAACTATTTAATTGAAAGTTATGGACGATAAAGTCCTTCTTTTCTTTATAAACAGCTAATTTAGGAAATGAAATTTTTTGCATTCCGACTGCTCCTTTGCTTAAAGAGTAGAAACTAAAATACAATTAAAAATCCGCTCACTCTTCTATATAGAAGTCTAAGAATAAGCGGATCTTTTAAATGAATTTTTAAAATTCTAACCGGATCCTGCTCCTGTCACAAAACCGCATGCGCATGCACATGCTGCTTGACCTTTAATTGACATTATAAGTACTTCTGGCTTGCTATACTCTTTCACATAAATCACCTCCTTTTCTTAAAAATACCTTGTATTTTTTTATGTATAAATGAAAAAAATCACATTTGGAATTAAAAAATAGAGTTAAAGCCGAATCTTAGCTTTAACTCTATCTTTCAAAAAAATATAAAGGTTTATAATATTCAACTTTAAAAAATCAATACAATTTTTGTTCGATCCATGTTCCAAAATTTAAAACATATTTTGCTGATCCTGATAAAATGATTCTAATTAACTCAGGCGAAACAATTTCATAGTAAAAATTTCGGTTTTCGCCAGAATAAACTTCATTATATTGTTCAAGTAACAAATTTCGGTAATCGGAGCCCTCCTTTTCACTCTTTATTGGAAGATTGAAAGCCATGATTACTTCCTGATAGTTATTATCTATTACCTTATTTTCCGAGAAAGAAATAAGAGGACTATTCGCGCCTACCAATTTACGAATGTTTTCTACTGTGAACCTCCATTGACCTCCAATCTTTGTGCCGGAAAGTTCGCCTGATTTTAAATAATTTCTAATGGTCCTGGTCGTAACGCCTAATTCTTGAGCGACTTCTTCGATCGTCCAATAAGTTTTCATTCTCTCACCGTTTCTATCAAAATTGTATGTGTAGCATAGGATTTAAACATTTTATCATGAGAAGTATAAATCATTATTTTTCCATTGGACAACTTTGTAAGAGACTGAAAAAGAAATTTAGCCGAGACTTCATCAATACTGCTTGTACTTTCATCGAATATGTACACATCAACGTCCTTAATTAGCATTCTAGCAATTGCGATTCGTTGCTTTTCCCCTCCCGATAAATTCGCTCCATTTTCCGTCAATAAGGTACTCCATTTTTTAGTTTGAAAAATGGGTTCTAATATTTTCGATTCTTCTATAATGTCCTTTTCTTTTCGAGTCAACAGTCTTCCAAATCCAATATTTTCTTCAATTGTTCTTGATAAAATCGTAGTATTTTGAGAAATATAGCCGATTTTGGACCTTAAAGAAGCATTATTTATTAAATGAATTGGAATTTCATTAATTTCAATTCCCGAACTCTCTCTAAATTTAATTAAAAGTTTTAAAAGAGATGATTTACCTGACCCTGAATCTCCTTGTACATAAACAATTTGATTTTTTAATAAAACTTCATTTATCAAAAATTTAAATCGAGAATCTTCGATTCGAAACTCTGGATCTTTTAAAGTTATTTTCTCGATTTTTTCAATTTTTATCAACCCATCATTTTCAGCATGATCTTCTAAATCATTTTTAATAAAGTCATTACTCGTCTCCAAGGATTTTAAATTGATGTTTACTTCCGTTAACTTTTTCAATGAACTGAAAAATAAAGGAAAAATAACTCCGATCATAATGATGCTGCTTATAGGAAGCCATTTCTGAATAATGCAATAAGTAACCGAAATATACAAAATATTTTGAATAATTTGATTAACGAAATCAATTATAGAACTTGATCCCTGAGCAAATTTATTCGTTTTAGACAAAACTTTATACAACTTTTCTATTTTAGGTATAATGGCTTTTTCTAAGTCCTGATATGCAGGAATTTGCTTAATATAGTCAACATTCGATAATGTAGCTACCAAATCCTTGTTAGATACAGCGCCCATAAATTGTAATTCTTCCATTTTTGATTTCAAGCTATTATTAATAAATCGAAACCCGAAAAAGTTTATCGGAATTAAAAAGAGCAGTATCGTAGCTATCGACCAATGTATAGAAAAAGAAAGAATTAAAGAGAACAATATAAGAAATATCGCTTGAATTACACTTTCAAAACTGGTTATTAAAAAAATATAGAGTGTATCGACAGCAGTGAAAATTCTATTTATCAAGTATGTAGGCTCAAATTTATTGTATTGGTCATATTTCAACTTATACATTTTTTTAATAAGCGATGATAGATGTTGCGTATTAAATTTAGCTGCATAATTTTGTCGGTAAATAAGAAGAAGAAATTGTATTAGAAAAGAGAAAATCATAGCAATTACTGCAAAAACAAATAATCTAACGTCGATTTTGTCAGTTTGCTTCGAAAAAAACTGAATAAGAACTGGAACAATCGTAGCTGTGATCGAAGCCATAATCACCAATAATAAAGTTATGCCTATAAACTTCTTATTGCTAGTGATTAGATCTCGCATTTTTATCCCCCCTTAGATAAAAATAATCTAACACTAAGTTCATCTTTTTTCAATATTAGATTGAAAAAAGATGAACAATATAGCCGCAAAAAGAATTTATTTATGATAATTTTAAATCTTTTCTACTAACTCTCTTCCAACTCCCTTTTTACTTTGCGAATTTCTTCAATTTCATCGTTTGAAAAAACTACCGAGAATTGTTTCTTGTCGTTAATATTCTTCAGGTTCTCCGCTTCTCCCCGAAGCAATTCCGCCAACCTCAGCTCCAGCATCAACCGCCGTTCGTTTTCCTCGCGTCCGCCCGGATTTTTCGCACGCAGTTTGTCGTTCTCTTCCTGTTCCTCAAGAGTCCCTTCGAAAAGCGCAAAGCCGCCTTTTCCGTCCAGATCGATGATCCGGTTGGCCGCTTTGCGCACCAGCATCCGGTCGTGCGAGACGAGCAGCAGCGCGCCTTCGTACCGCACCAGCGCCGACTCCATCACCTCGCGCGTGTCGATATCGAGATAGTTGTTCGGCTCGTCAAGAATCAGCAGATTGGCGCCGCCGAAGTACAATCGAATAAATGCCGCTCGGCACTTCTCGCCCATGCTCAGATCACCGATCTTTTTAAACGCGTCTTCTTTCGGGAAAAGGAAGCAGCCCAGCAGCGTCCGCGCTTCCGTCTGCGTCATGTTCGGCAGTTCCAAAAGGCTGTCCAGCAGCGTCTGATCGACAGGCAAGCCTTCAAGCTCCTGCGAGAAATACCCGATCTTCACGCCCGGATGGAGCACGACCTCGCCGCTTGTCGGAGACAGCTTGCCGTTCGCCAGTCGCAGCAGCGTCGTTTTGCCGCTCCCGTTCGGCCCGCGCACCGCCAACCGATCCCCGCGATCGAGCTGAAAATGGACATTTTTCAAAATCAACTGCTGTTCATACGCAAAATCCGCGTGTTCGAATCGCAGCAGCGTCCGCGCTTCGAATCCTTCGTCTTCTAAATTCATTTTCAACTGCGGCGCTTTGCGCACGCTGCCTACGCTCTCCGCGTCCAGACGTTCGAGCTGTTTTTGCTTGGCGTGATAGCGGGACACGTTTTTTTTCGCTTTGGCTTTGTAAAAGCTTTGCGTGATCTTGACTTCATTCTGATGCGTCGCGGAATTGTGAGCCTGCAAAAACCACTGTTGGTAATTGCGGATCGACTCTTCGAGCGCTTTACGCTGCTGTTCCTGCTTTTTGTGCAGCGCTTCATGTTCTCTTAGCTCGCGCTCTTTGTGGCCTTTATAATCGGTATAGCCGCCCCGGTATTTCGTAATTCCGTCGGGGTTCAGCTCGCAGACGGCGGTCGCCACTTCGTCGATAAACTGCCGATCATGCGAGACGAATAGCAGCGTGCCCGCGTAGCTTTTGAGTTGTTCCTCCAACCAATGCAGACTTTCCTCGTCCAAATGATTGGTCGGCTCATCCAAAATCAGCAGCTTAGGCGACTTGGCGAGTAAGGCGGCGAGACGCACTCTCGTTTTCTGTCCACCGCTGAGCGACGCGTACGGCAGCTCCCACGTCGACTTCGGCATGCCGATGCGCTGGAGCTGCTTCTCGACTTCGTTTTCCCAATTAAATCCGTCTTCCGCCTCGTATTGTTCCAGCGTCGGCCCATAGGCCGCAAGCGCGGCTTCCGCCGCTTCGCCGGAGCCGCTCATATCGTGCATCAGGCGCTCCAACCGGACTTTCAGTTCGTACAACTTTCCATTTTCCCGATACGCCCGCTCCAATGCCGTCGTCTCTGCCGAGACCTCTTCGTGCTGCTTCATCATGCCCCACTCTTCGATCGGCAAGATCCGCTCCACGGTTCCGCCCGTCGCTTCGTCCATGCCGGCCAGAATGCGCAGCAGCGTCGTTTTGCCGCATCCGTTACGCCCGAACAGCGCCAGTCGCTCGCCTTCCGTCACTTCCAAATTTATCTGTTCAAACAGCAAACGTCCGTCCCATTCTTTCTCGATATCTCTTGCGATCATCCATGTACGCATAAATTCTTCATCCTCTCCGGGTTCAAAAAAAGTCCGCAGGGCGGCAAACGCCGCTGCGGACTTCGAGTGAATCACAGAAAAGAAACGTACGTTTCGATCGGAGCTTAAGCGTAGTACCTTGTCAACACTAGAAGTAAGGTATTGGGTACGCAAAAAAGGCAGCCAGCTCCCGATGGAAGACAGACGTATTCCTCTCGCACTCATGCCGCAGCCGAACAAATTGCCGTCCGCCTGTGTCGTATCGCTTTTTTGGACAAGCCGAAAAACGCGAAAATGCTGAGTTAGATGAGGACATTCGTCGTAAACTTCATCGTATAGTGGTTACCTCTCAAATTCTACAGAATGGATGAATCGGTGAAATCAATTGAACAACGCCATTATAACCAAGCTTTCGCGCTGCCGCAACCTTTTTTCTCCAAATCATCCGAACATGTAGCCCCAAACAGCGTGCAGCCCGGTCCCCGCCAGAAACAGCACGCCGCCCAAAAATGCCAGATACGTCAATAAACCGACTCCTGCGATCAAAGCCAAACCGATTCCGTTTCCCCGTTTTCCGTGCATGCGGTCTTCCATATCCGTCCCACTCCCCGTTGCTCCGATGGGGCTTATTCACCTATGCTTCTCCCCCGGTAAAAAGCCCTTCTTTTATGTTATCGGCGCCAAACGGACTTCCCGATACCCCATATCTGCAAAAGTTCTGTGAACATGGTAAAATCGGCATAGCGAAAGCGAAAGGAATGAGCGGACATGAATACGACCATATCGGATATCGCGCAGATGGCGGGCGTCGCCAAAAGCACGGTATCGCGTTATTTGAACGGCGGCTCGGTCAGCGTCAAAACGAAGCAAAAGCTGGAGCGCATCACCCGGGAAGCCGGCTATGTGCCCAATACGTTCGCCCAGAGCCTGAAAGCCAAGCGTACCAATCTGATCGGCACGATCGTTCCCCGGCTCGACTCGTTCGCCGCCGCGCAAACGATGACCGGGATCGACGAGGAGCTGCGCGCAGCCGGAGGTCAAATGCTCGTGTATAACGCCGGACAGGAACGCGAGCGGGAGATCGAAGCCATGCATGATCTGGCAAGGCAAAAAGTCGCGGGAATCATTCTGATGCCGGCCCAGGTGACGGACGAGCATCTGCGGGCTGCCGAAGCGGCGGGAATTCCTGTTCTGTTGGTCGGTCAAGGAAACGAAGCGCTGCATAGCCTGGTGTATGACGATTACCAAGCCGGATTGCTCATGGGACGTTATGTTTTGGAAAAAGGACATCGGCGCATCGCCTATCTCGGCGTTACGGAAGAAGACGAAGCGGTCGGTCGGCGGCGAAAAGAAGGATTTAAACAGGCGCTGCTGGAATGCACGGATTGCAAAGTTTTTTATTATGAGAGCAGCTTCAAGATAGCGGATGCGCGCCTTGCGGCGGAACGGATTTTGGATGAATGCTCCCCGACGCTAATCGTGTGCGCAACCGATAATATCGCGCTGGGCGTGGTGAAAACGGCGCATGTGCGAGGGTTGTCGATCCCTTCGGAGTTATCGGTTACGGGCTTCGGCGGGTACGAGGTGACGTCGATCATTCACCCGGAGCTGACGACGGTTCATTTTCCGTATTTCGAAGCCGGCAAGCTTGCGGCGCGTCATATGCTGAAGCTGACCGCCGGCGAAGAAGTGGAACGGCTGACCGTGATGGACGTGGAAATGCTGATCCGAGAAAGCGTTGACAATTTGAACAATCCTTCTGTATAATGCAAACGGAACCGGTTCCGAAAAAAGCGGAACACGCTGATCTTTCGGAGCCGGGAAGTCTGCCCCACGCAGAAGGATTATTTTTACTCATTTTTGGAACCGGTTCCTTTAAAGTCCTGTTCGTTAGGCTGAAGCTTAGAGGTTGCGGAAGAGGTTTGTTTCGGTCGCGTGTTGAAATCGAGAAAAGCGGATTGAAACGCGTATTGTTTTTTTTCGATTTCAAAGGCGAATGCTATCGCTCCTACACTGAACCTCTCCCTCCGTCTAATCGCTTCGGAAAAGAACAAGAGTTTGTTTATTTCAAGTTAAAACGGAACCGGTTCCGTTCAAGGATATGGAGGAATGTGTGCATCTATGAAAATGACAAAAGAACAAAAGTATCGGCTGTTGGAGCAGGCCGAGCCCGGGGAACTGGAAAAGCTAGCTGCACGGGCAGAGAGCTGCGAATGGCGGCAAAGCTATCATATTCAGCCGCATATGGGATTGCTTAACGATCCGAACGGATTTGCTTTTTACGGCGGGAAATATCATCTGTTTTATCAATGGTTTCCGTTGGGAACGGATCATGGGATGAAGTACTGGTATCACGTGACGTCTTCGGATCTGGCAAATTGGACGGATGCGGGAATCGGACTTGAGCCGGGTGGACCATACGATTCGCATGGTGCCTATTCGGGCAGCGCCATTGAAAAGGACGGGAAGCTGCATCTGATGTATACGGGCAATGTGCGGGACGAGAATTGGGTTCGGCATCCGTATCAGTGTCTGGCGATTACGGACGGTAACAGCATGGGGACAAAGCTGGAGCAGCCGGTAATCGGAAGCGTGCCGCCGGGGTACACGGAGCATTTCCGCGATCCAAAAGTATGGCGGGACGGCGAAGGGTATCGGTGCGTAATCGGCGCGCAGCGCGACGATCTGACCGGGACGGCCGTGCTTTACCGTTCGAACGATCTGCTGGATTGGACGTTCGAAGGCGAGCTGCAGACGTCGCTCTCTTCGTTCGGCTATATGTGGGAGTGCCCGGATTATTTCGAACTCGGCGATCAAGGCGTGCTTCTGTTTTGTCCGCAAGGGATACAGCCGGACGGCGAACGATTCCGCAATATTTATCAGTCGGGCTATATGCTGGGCAAGCCGCTGGAGTCGAACGGACGAAATTTTGAACACGGCGAATTTGTCGAGCTGGATCGCGGTTTCGACTTTTATGCCCCGCAGACGACGAAAGGTCCGGACGGGCAGCGTATTTTGGTCGGCTGGATGGGACTGCCCGATCTGGAGTATCCGACGGACGACAAAGGCTGGGCGCATTGCCTGACGCTGCCCAGAGAGTTGTCCCTGCGAAACGGCAAGCTGATCCAGCGTCCGGCAGCGGGATTGATCGGCTTACGTGATCGGGAGATCGAATTTTCCGCCGAGTTGAACGAGGAAAGCCGCAGCTTTGCAGGAGTCGAAGGCACGGCTTACGAGCTTCAAGTGGCGATCTCTCCTTCCGCGTCCGATTCGAAGCACGGCACGTTCGGCATTCAATTCCGCACCGGGGAAAACGAACGTACCGTGCTGAGCTATGAAGCTTCAAGCGGCCGAGTCACGCTGGATCGTTCGCAGTCCGGCGCTTTGCCGGGTCCGGATTACGGCACGGCTCGAAGCTGTAAGCTGGGCGACCGACATGGAAGCCGAACGATCGAATTCCGCTTGTTCGTCGATACGTCGTCCGTGGAAGTGTTCGTGAACGACGGCGAAGAGACGTTTACCGCCCGCTTGTTCCCCGACTCCGCGAGCACCGGGATTTCGCTTTTCGCGAACGGCGGCACAGCAGCATTTAAAGGTTCGTACTGGTCGCTTCGCGAGGGCTCGATTCCGCGCGGATTGCCGACCGGCATTTTGGAACACGGGAAGGTGAAACCATGAATCGGCTGTATGCGATCGGCGAAGTATTGATCGATTTTATCCCTTTGCAAAAAGGCTGCGCGCTTAAAGACGTGAGTTCGTTCGAACGCGCTCCTGGCGGCGCACCGGCTAATGTCGCGGCGGCCGCAGCCAAGTACGGCGCGCGCGCATCCATTTTGACCAAACTGGGACGCGATGCTTTCGGCGATTTTCTGCTGGAAGAGCTGCAAAATGCCGGCGTGGACACGACGCATGTGAAGCGCACCGACGAAGCGAATACGGGGCTGGCGTTCGTTTCGCTCAAAGACAACGGCGAACGCGATTTTTCTTTTTACCGTAAGCCTTCCGCCGATCTGCTGTTGTCGGAAACGGAGATTGACGCGGAAGCTTTCCAGGCCGGAGACATCCTGCATTTCGGTTCGGTCGATCTGGTCGACAGCCCGATGAAGCAAGCGCATCGCAAAGCCATTCGCGCGGTCAAGGAGACAGGCGGTCTGGTCAGCTTCGATCCGAATGTGAGGCTGCCGCTGTGGAACGATGCCGAAGATTGCAGACGTGCCATCCTGGAATTTTTGCCGACAGCGCATCTGGTCAAAATATCGGACGAAGAACTTTCGTTCATCACCGGTATTCAAGACGAAGAAACGGCAATCCTTTCGTTGTTCCGAGGCGATGTGCAGGCCGTTGTTTATACTCGCGGCGCGCATGGAGCCGAGCTGTATACAGCTAACGGCAGCTACACGGCTCCGGGCTTCCAAGTCGATGCTCAGGATACGACCGGCGCAGGCGATGCTTTTGTAGGCGGGTTACTGTTCCATCTGCTTCAAAAAGAAGCCGTACCGTCGAACCTGGCTTCCCTGCTCGACGAGCATCATACGGAGATCCTCCGTTTTGCTAACGCCAGCGGCGCGCTGACGACAACGAACAAAGGCGCGATCTCCGCACTGCCGGAAAAATCCGCCGTCGAAGCACTTATGCAGTCTCAACACGTATAACCCCCTATCCGGAAAGGAATGACAATCATGTCTGAAAATCGCGATATCGCCCTCGAAGTCGTCGAAGCGATCGGCGGCAAAGAAAACATCGCTTCGTTCGCGCATTGCGCGACGCGCCTGCGCATTATGGTGCGGGACCAGAATAAAGTCGATCAAGCCCGTATCGAAAATACGGACAAGGTCAAAGGCGCATTTTTCAACTCCGGCCAATATCAAATCATCTTCGGCACCGGCACGGTAAACCGGATCTTCGAAGAAGTGGAGAAGCTCGGGATCGAAAGCACGTCCAAAGAAGAAATCAAAAGCGAAGGCAAAAAGCAGGGCAATGCGTTCCAGCGCGCGATTCGCACGTTCGGCGACGTATTCGTTCCGATCATTCCCGTGCTTGTCGCCACCGGCTTGTTCATGGGTCTGCGCGGCCTGCTTACCCAGGAGCTTGTGCTCTCTTGGTTCGGCGCGACGCCGGACAGCATTCCGCCCAACTTCCTGCTCTTCACCCAGGTTCTGACCGATACGGCATTCGCGTTCCTGCCCGCGCTCGTCGCCTGGTCGGCATTCCGCGTATTCGGCGGCAGTCCCGTACTCGGGATCGTGCTGGGCTTGATGCTGGTCAACCCGGCTCTGCCGAATGCGTATGCGGTCGCTGACGGCAGCGCGGAAGCGTTGACGATGTTCGGGTTTATCCCCGTCGTCGGCTATCAGGGGTCGGTGCTGCCCGCCTTCTTCGTCGGCCTATTGGGCGCGAAGTTCGAGAAGTTTTTGCGTAAACGGGTACCGGAAGCGCTGGATCTGATCCTGACTCCGTTTATCACCCTGCTCGTCATGATCACGCTTGGACTGTTCGCGATCGGACCGGTGTTCCACTCGCTGGAAAACGTCGTGCTGCACGGGACCACGTTCCTGCTCGATCTGCCATTCGGCATCGCGGGCCTGCTGATCGGTTTCTTCCATCAGATCGTCGTCGTTACCGGCGTGCATCACATTTTCAACTTCCTGGAGATTCAACTGCTTGAACAAACCGGCTCCAACCCGTTCAACGCGATCATTACCTGCGCGATGGCGGCTCAAGGCGCTGCCTGCCTCGCCGTCGGCCTCAAAACGAAAAACGCCAAGCTCAAAGCGCTGGCGCTGCCTTCTTCCTTCTCGGCGTTCCTCGGCATCACGGAACCTGCGATCTTCGGCGTCAACCTGCGTTACATGAAGACGTTCGTGATGGGTCTGATCGGCGGCGCGGCAGGCGGTTTCCTGGCTTCGTTCCTGCACTTGGCAGGTACGGGCATGGCGGTCACGGTTATCCCGGGTTCGCTGCTGTACCTGAACAACCAACTGCCGCTGTATATTCTTTGCAACCTGGTCGGCGCGGCCGTTGCCTTTGCACTGACTTGGCTGTTCGGTTATAAAGACGAGCAGGTTCTGGCGGTAGACGGAAACGAAAGCTCTGTGTCGAAAAATGAACCCGTTGTTCCTTCCGCTTCTGCCGCAAAAGCGTCGAACAGTGCAGCGGTATCGTCCGCAACCGATTCGGCGGCTGCGGCGAACAGAGCAGGATCAAACATAGAAGAAGTAAAAGCTACGGATACTCAGCCCGTCATGCTGCACGTCAAAGCACCTGTGACCGGACGCGCGCTTCCGCTGTCGGAAGTGCCTGACCCGGCTTTCTCGGGAGGCCATATGGGAAGCGGAATCGCCATCGAACCGTCCGAAGGCCGAGTCTTCGCTCCTTTCGATTGTACCGTCGCTCACGTCATGGACAAAAGCAAACATGCCGTCATCCTCGAACACGATAACGGCGCCCAACTTCTGATCCATGTCGGCATCAACACCGTTTCGCTGAAAGGCGAAGGCTTTACGACCCATGTCAAAAGCGGCGATCGCGTAAGCGAAGGCCAACTGCTGCTGGAGTTCGACCTGAACGTCATTCAAGCAGCAGGACTGTCTTCTATCACGCCGATCCTGGTACCCGACGGTATCGACGCCGTGCTGGACGTACAGCCGCAGGTTGAAGGTGCAGTAACGGCTGGGGAGCAAAGCGTGCTTGGTGTGCAAGTCTCCGCTTCGCAATCTGCTTAATCCGGAAACGAAAAGAACCTTCATTCCGCCAAAATGGTCGGAATGAAGGTTCTTTTTCATATATATTCATAAGCTTTGGGATAAGCCTTATTGATGAGCGGAGCAACTCTGTAATGCATAACATAACGAAAAAAGAAGCCCAGTGAGGACTTCTTTTCGTGAAGCGGGTGATGGGAATCGAACCCACGCTACCAGCTTGGAAGGCTGGAGTTCTACCATTGAACTACACCCGCGTATGTAAGTAAAAATGAATGGTCGGGACGACACGATTTGAACATGCGACCCCCTGCTCCCAAAGCAGGTGCTCTACCAAGCTGAGCTACGTCCCGACATGATGTATAACTTTTTTCTTGCGTTGTCCTCTTGGGGACAAGAAATAATATACCATGTACCAAGACGCATTGCAAGCATTATTTTAAAAAAGTGCTTCGCCGATGATTGGCGAAACACTTTTGCCTTTTATCGCATCATCTTAGCTCTTTACCCTTATCCCTACTATTTTGAAGATGTGTCTTCCCAACAGCTACCCAAGCGGAGGGGAAAATTCAGTGAAAGACGCCTTTGAACCCGGAAAAATTCTGCTAAAATTTCAATCATCTTTTCCGGGTGAGACAGCGTCTTGAACGAATTTTCCCCGCAGCGCCTCCCCTAGCTAGCGTCACCCCAACTTCTGCAAAAACATCCTCTCGAATCGACCCGCCGGCACCGGACGGCTGAACAAAAACCCCTGCGCCTCATGACAATGCTGACTCCGCAAGAACTCGAGCTGCTCCTCGTTCTCCACGCCTTCAGCCGTCACTTTCAACTTCAGGTGATGCGCCATCGACGTAATCGTCGAAACGATCGCCGCATCGCTTTGTCCGCTCATGACTTCGCTCACGAAGGAGCGATCGATCTTCAGTCGGTCGATCGGCATGTTTTTCAAATAATGCAGCGAACTGTAGCCTGTCCCGAAGTCGTCGATGCTAATATGCAGCCCAAGCTGTTTGAAGCGTTTTAGCTGCTCGAAAGCCGCGTCTTTATCGACCGTCATGCTTTCCGTAATCTCCAGCTCCACATATTGCGGATCAAGACCGACCTCCTCGAGCATTCGACCGATCTGTTCCGCAAGCCTCGGCTGACGGAATTGGCGAATCGAGAGGTTGACCGACATGCAAAGCGGATCATATCCTTTATCCTGCCATTCTTTATTTTGACGGAAAGCTTCATAGAGAACCCATTCGCCGAGCGGTACGATCAGGCCGCTCTCCTCCGCCAAAGGAATAAACTCGCCGGGAGAAACAGGTCCGCGCACCGGGTGATTCCAACGCACAAGCGCCTCCATCCCCAAAATGTTTCCATGCTCGACAGACATTTTAGGCTGATATTCCAGAAAGAACTCTCCGCGCTCCAAGCCTTTACGCAGATCGCTTTCCAAAATCAACTTCTCCCGGGCAATGGTCGTCATGCCTTTGGAGAAACGTTTGACTTCAGACCCTTGTTCCTTGGCTAAATGCACGGCTGCATCCGCGCTTTGAAGCAAGCCGTCCGCAGCATGACCGTCTTCCGGATAAACGGCGATCCCGGCGGATAGCGCTACATAGTGCTCCATGCCTCCGACATTAACGGGCCTCTCGAATTCGATCAAAAGTGCGTGCGCGCGCTTCATCGCCTCATCGCCGCCGCTCTCGGGCAAAACGACCGCAAATTCATCGCCGCCCGTGCGGAAAACCTCTTCGGGCCCTTCCACGTGATTTTGCAGCATCTCCGATACGATTCCGAGCAAACGGTCGCCTGCTTCGTAACCGAGCGAATCATTGATCGTTTTAAAACGATTGATGTTGAGTACCATCAGAGCCGTCTTGCCGGAATAAGCCTCATCAAAACGCAGATTCAACCTTGCATGCAGGCTGCGACGGTTCGGAAGTCCGGTCAGATCGTCATTGTAGGCCAAAAATTCAATCCGTTCCTCCGCTTCGCGGCGCTCTCGCAGCGGCTCGGCAATCGCTAAACGCAACCCCTGGCTCACCAGAATCGCATAAGCCAGAGCATGCAGCCCCGAAGCCATTAATAAAGGAAGCCCCGACGAATTGCCTGCCTGAAGCAGCAGAATCTGGGCGACAACGACGATTCCGAGGGACTGCACCGCAATCCAGGGGGCTTTGCTCCGTGTTTGACGATAGCGCAGGAACAACGTGATCGCCGCGAGCACAGCAACGCCTAATGCCAGAATCATCAGCGTCAGTTCCAGCCCCGCAACGCCCGCAGGCTGAAGCTCTGTGCGCACGAAGAATAACAGCCCGGCCAATGCCGCCGTCGACAAAGGCAGTCCGAAATATAAAGCTCGGCTCGGAACGCGGCCCGGACGCTCAGGCAAAGCAAAAAGCAGAAGCAGTCCGAACGCGTAAACGAAAGCCGACAGCGACAGCAACCATTCACTGCCGACTCGGCCCGTTACCGGCTCATTCGTAAAATGATATAAACTCGTCAACAGATACAAAAGCTCAATTGAGCCTGCGGCTCCCATCAACTTAACCATTCGCTTGCTGTAGCTGCCGATACGACGGTCAAATAACGGCGTTGCGTGGAAGTACACCGTTAAACATGCAGTCACCGAAAAACAAGCCGTTAACAGCAATAAAGCAGAAGCCCAGCGGCTCTCTGCTCCAGCGGCATAGAAGAAGTATTCGACTGCTTCACACGCAAGAATAAGAACAAAGACGGAAAGGGTGTAGAGGGTCAGTTGGCGCGATGCCGAAGTTGTATTCATAAATTCACTTCCGTCCTGCAAGGGATGTCATAGTATACGATCAGTCTCACCTTCATTGTTTAAATTCCACGCCGTCTTGCTAACTCCTGCTAAGCTTCGTCAAAATCAGACAAATTTCTTTGAACAAGCAAGAAAAAAGGCTCCTGTTTCGGAACCTGTATTACCCGTACGCTTTTGGACCGGTACATTTATGAAAAAAATAATGAACGGCCATTTTTTTGCTTTTTCATCATACTTAAGCCACCGCATAAAGTAAAGCGGAAATCCTGCGTTTTTATGACAATTATCACGGCTGTTATTAAAGGTCGGTGATACATTACAAAAAAAGATAATTGATATTCATTCTCACCGAAGATTGACCGATATTGGAGGATTTTTATGTTGCTCAAACATGGATCGGATTATCATCAGCTCGTACTGGGTCATATGAAGCCGGGCGATACTGTCAAACTTCATGCGCTGCATCGCGCAAGTCCATTGCTGCGCCGTCAATTACGGGATCTTGGCATAACGGAGGGTAGCGTGCTGCTCGGCAATCCGAATACCGGAAAAACTTCTTTATTCAATATGTTGACCCGTTCTTGCGAAACGGTAGGCAACAGGTCGGGAGTCACGGTCGAGAAAAAAGTCGGTGTATTACGCGGACGCGGCGGACGGATTGTCGACTTGCCGGGATTATATTCGCTTCTGCCGTTGACCGAAGACGAAGGTGTTGCCGCACGCTTTTTAATGGAAGAATCTCCTGCCTCTCTTCTCAACATTGTCGATGCTTCGCAGTTGGAACGTAATCTGTATCTCACCATCCAACTGCCGGAATGCGGGCGTCCTATGCTGATCGGCTTGAATATGGTCGATGTGGCGCGCAGCCGAAATATCACGGTGGACGCAGCTTTATTGCAACAAGGAGCTGGGCGTTCCCGTCGTCTCCATCGTCGCACGCAAAGGAACCGGATGCGCCGATGTTCTTCAAGCTCTTGGCGGTCTCGCGCAATCCGAAAAAAGCAGTTTCCGGATTGATTACGGCCCCGTTATCGAATCAAGCGTAACGCGAATGCCCGAACGGTTAAGCCAAGCCGCGCATAACCGTCACTCCGAGTAAGGCTGCCGGTAATCAAAAAGCCCCGAACTTCCGTTGTGCATATACGGAGGCTCGGGGTTTAAGTCTTGAGTCGACATGCGCGGACGCACGTCTTTCGAATAATTACGATCGATTGTTTTCTTGCTTGTACCGACTATGATTATATCGTTCAACAACATCCTCCACGCGGGCGGAATTCTCTGGATCGGCAGCGATCAAAGCTTCGATCTCGCGTCCCGTTTCGGTCGGCGTTTTCCACGGTCGGAATACGTAACCGCGGCGGATCGCGGCTTGCACCAGCTTGAAGTACTCGCGTCTCGGTCCGTCCGGCGGCTCGTCAACCTTTGCGGATGATCGTTTTCGGGACCTTTTGCGCGGCTCCAGCTTCTCCGTCGTATCCGCATACGCAACCTGCTCCGGTTCTTGAATCGCACGTACCGTGATACGCAGATTCTCCAACAGCCGCTTCAACCAGTCCGGCAGCCATTCCGCCAGAATCGTGTACAACCATCTGAGTAGGAAAAAGAGTGTTGCGCCGATTACGGCCAAAACGATCGCCGCGACTCCCCAGGCTATCCAGCGCATCCAACCGACCTCTTGATCCTCCATCTCGTTCTCGTCGTCGGAAGGCGTTTCTTCCGGCTCCGCGAATTCGTCTCCCGTCGACATCGGAGGCTCGATCGTCTGACCGTCCGTGGTACCGCTCCATAAAAGACGCCAAAGATGCACGATCCAATCCAGCACCACAGCCAGCTGCGTCGCTCCTCCGATCAGCAAAACCAGCAGCATGAAGCCGATCATGAACACCGCATTGAATCGCTTCAAACGATTCATCGGCACTTCTTCATCCCTGTAAACCCCCATCGCTTCGCGGACTCTGAGCTCGTTCCAGCGCAGGAATAAGCCGAGCAGCGCGACCGTCAACGCGATATAGACCGACAAGCTGTACGGCGATAGAAGAGTGTGCTGCAGCGTCCAAGCGTAAACAAAAGCTCCGACAACCAACCAACAGCAAACGATCAACGTTTCTTTTCGATCCCTGGAAGCCCGTCCGGCTTGCTGAACGCCTCTTGCTCCGGCCAATCCCAGCACGACCAGCAACAAAATGCCCCGGCCGTCCATAAGGCCGACCGCGATCAATAACGCCGCGGACAGCACAGGAAAAGCCATCGCTGCCAGATACGCCGCTTCCGTGCGAAGCCGATAGCCCGCAGCGCCTCCGGCGAACACGCTGATTCCGATCAGGACAGCCAATAAATACGGTGACAGATCGAATACATACAAAGCCAGCAGCAAAAGCAGCGAATAAACGAGCGCGGTATCGCGAATCGCGGCAAACAAAGCTTTTTTCAACAGTAATTTCATGCTCCGACCTCCTTGCGGTCGGCGGCTCTATCAACTTTCGCGCTTTTGGCAAGAGTAACAGCAGAAGGTTCGCCGGGATCAATGACGCTGACCCGATGGCCAAGATGCTCGAGCTGCTTGCATGCCTGTCCGATATTTGCGGGATCAGCGCTCGTAATCACGAGATAATCTTTGGCAAGTCCTTGCCTTGACTGCCTCGCCTCTTCGATCAGGCAATCCGACAAGGTATTTTTTTGCTGAAGTCGAATACCCGCCATTGCCTCCATGATCAGCTGCCTTTGCACCGCTCCGCTGCCTGAAGGAATACGCCGTTCGTTCAAACTGTGCGCGTTATGTACGAATCCTACCGGAACTCCGCTTGCGCTCAAAGAGGTTGCGCAGGTCGCGGCAAGACTAATCGCATGTTCCGCTTCAGCCTCGCCGCCTCCGCTTTGAAGCCCGGGCACGACTTTGCCGATATCCAGCACGATCATCACATTCGGATCGGCCGAGTATCCTTGTTTATAGACTTGAAGACCGCCCGTGCGCGCGCTTGCTTTCCAGTCGATCCGATTCATGGGGTCTCCTGCCGCATACTCGCGCGAGCCTTCGATCAGGAACGGGTCTTCCATAATCCAGCGACGGACGGACAAATCCCCCTGCCAGTTGTGCCAGGACAACGGCAGGCGAGCATGGTCCAACAGAGCCGGATACACGATAAGCGGAGTTTTGATATTTTCGGAGCGCGCCTGCTCGATAAAACCGAACAAATCGCCCGAAGTCATAAACACCGTGGAGAGTTGAAAAATGCCCCGGCCTTCGCAGGTCAAAAAGTGGCGGCGAATGACCCGGCGACGGGGCATCAGCGCGAATCCGCTTGTATGCGTCTGATATACGCTCCCAAGCTCCATCTTCTGGGAAGGCTGCCCGCGAAAACGGAACGCTGCGGGAAACTCCGACTCCAGACGCAGCCAGGCAACCGGAAGACGCTTATCGTTTTCAATGACTTCAATCATTTCCAAGTCCTCGCCTGCATGGCAGCGATCGTGATTAAAGCTCCGGTGATACCGGATCCCCCGCATCGAAAAACGCCCCAGCAGTTGTGCTTGCAGCGTCACCAACAAAGCAGCCGTCAACATCATCCAGATTAAAGCCAAATGTTCCCCTCCTTCGTTGCTATCATAAGTTCTGATCGTTTTCCTTATTCCCCCATTATAGCCGTAAAGATCGTATTCAGGCAAAAGCGTGTCAGTTTTCAGAACAAAAAGCGGCTTCTTATCGAAGCCGCCGGAATGTCGAGAGAGTTACTTTGGGACAGGAAGCGAGAAGACTGCGAGAGAAATTCGTTCAAGCTGCTGTCTCACTCGGAAACTGGATTGGATTTGAATAAAGAGTTTTCCGAGTTCAAAGGCGTCTTTCACTGAATTTCTCTCTCCGTCTTCTCGCTTGCAGTTACATTGGATTTTTTGACACGTTGGCAGCTTCTTCTCGCAGTCGCTTCAGCACGAATATCAGGTTTGAACGAAAAGGGAGATTTGCTGCTTTTGACGTCGGAAACTACGTTGAAACGAACGTATTCAATCTCGCTCTTGCTTGCCGCCGTAACGTGCGCGGTTATAGCGTTCGACCAGCTTTTCGAGTTCGATCGGAGACATTTCCGTGTAGCTGCCCGACGACAGCTCTTTTCCGTTTTCCGAAGGCGTCCGACTGGATCGAAGGGAATACCCTTTGCGAGAGGCACCTAGCAGCACGCTGCGATAGCGCAATCTCGGATCGTCGCCCGTATACTCCGGTTCGTGCCGCTTGCGACGCAGGAAGCGCATCAGTCCCCCGCTTTTCTCGGTTGCGATCTTTTCCGCTTTATCGGTATAATTCGAATCGCTCTGAGCGGAACGCAATTCGCGCATGAGGCCGAATTTGGAAGCGAGATTTCGGATCAGGTTGCGTATGCCGTTGGGCAGCCAGCGGCCGAACAAACGGTACAGCAGCCAACCGACCGCAACCGCAGCCGCGATCCAGAATAAAGCGAGCAGCGCGTAGCCGATGATTTTCAACCACAACGGAGGTCCGCTTGCGTCTCCCAATTCATCCAGTTGGGAATAATCGACGGTCGGCATCTGGGACGAGGGTTGAACGCCCGGCGGATTCCCCGGCAAAGACCCGCCGAATATCGAAAGCCACCATTCCCGAATCGCGTTCAATACTCCTGTAGGCCCGCCGATGATTCCGGCCAATACAATAAGAACGGCCACGATCCACGTTAACTTCCGATTGGCCGCCAATACATTCGCGAGCGCGGACGTTTGTTCGCCGGCCGCATTACGAACACGATCGCCGTTTAAGAGTAATAACGTCAGAGCCAGAATCAACGTCGCAACCAAATATAAAAACGGTCGGTAGTCCATCAAGCCGATGCCCCGTCCGGCAATGATATAGACGATCAATATCGCGGCCACCCCGCTTAACGGAATACGCAACCACATATTGTCCCAAAGCTGTCGACGACCGACGATCAGCCCCCGCAAAGCGATCAGAATCAGCACCGCCGCGCCGGCTCCTTTTTCCAACCATCCGCCCGGGAACGCAAGCAGCGACAACAATGCGACTCCGAACGGCAAAAACGACAATGCAGCAGATACGCGCTTCTCCGCTTGTCTCAGCCCGATCCAGCTCGCCAAAGCATGAATCGCAAAAATCGGCAATACCAGCAGGATATCCGGTATTTTCAATACATAGTGCGCCAGCAAAACGACAACGGCATACACCGACAGCGTCTCAAGCAGCGAGTAGGCAGCCGGGCGGCCGAAGTCTTTTAACAAGGGAATACGGGTAGAAACAGGCGGCGTTTCGGCTCGTTTGCTCATAAGACCGCCTCCTCGTTACGCGCCGATACGCGGTTTTGGGAAGAACGGATTTTCGGCGAAGTCCGACCCGAATCGGTTGTCCCGAAGCCTGTAATACCTACCCGATGACCTCGTTTTTCCAGCGATTCGACGGCTTGTTCCAGCTTCTCCGAACGGTGGGCCGTGATGACCAGATAATCGATCGGCTCATGAAACTCGCGCTGTTCTTCAAGCTGAAGCAGTTCCTGAAAAGGTATTCTCGACTTTAATTCGAATCCCGACATCGCTTCCATCATCCGATTCAAATGAACAGGACCGTAATCCATCTCGATTCTCATTCCCTCATCGCCCAACTGCGAACCGCCGTTATGCGCAAATCCGGCTGCCATTCCCTGACCGATCAATGCGGAGGCGCAGGTCGCGGCCAACGATAGCTGACGTTCGATCAGTTCGGTACGGGTCACGACGCTCCACATGGATTCGGAATCTTCGACGTTCAAAAGGATCATGACGCGAGGGTCGGCGGAATGTCCGCTTTTATGCACTTGAAGTCGGCCCGTTCGCGCGCTCGCTTTCCAGTGAATCCGATTCATCGGATCACCCTGCGCATACTCCCGCACTCCGGTGATCAAAAACGGATCTTCCACGATCCAGCGGCGCACCGCAAGTTCCCCTTGCCACGTTTTCCATGAGATCGGCAGTTCGCCGTCTCCGAGCAAACTCGGGTAAATGACCATGCGCATATTCAGGTCGATTTTTTTTGAAGGCGCATACAAACCGAATAAATCGCCGCCCGTCATCGCTGCCGAGTCGATCTTGTAAATCCCCCGGGTCTGGCAAACGATGCGATGGGTGCGCGTCAATTTGGTGCGCGGAGGCAAAGTGAACAGACTGGTATGGTTCTGATAAATGTTGCCTTCGCTCACGCTCGTATCGTCGCTGCGCGCGAAAAGCAAGGCCGACGGCAGCATCGCTTCCAGCCTCAACCACGGAACAGGCAGCATTTTGCGATTGGACAGCGTCTCGACCATTTCGATTCGCTCCCCCGCACGGCAGGTGTATTTGCTGAAATCGCGCTTATAGTCAAGTCGCGCCAGTGCCGGTTTGCCCAGCAACCAGCCCTGCACGACAACGATTAGCCCGACAAGGATAAGAAATCCGAGCAGCGCCATTTATCTCACTTCGCTTTCCAATCCCGCTTCGCTCGGCACGGGAATCCGGTCCGTCAATTCGGCCAGAATGCGTTCTGCCGGGTTATCTTGCAGATCGTAACGATTGTTCAACACAAGGCGGTGGGCGCATACCGGAGCAAGCAGCGTTTTGATATCGTCCGGCAATACATAATTACGCCCTTTGAGCGCCGCGTAGGCCTGACAAGCACGCAGCAGCGACTGGGTGCCCCGCGGACTGATGCCCAAAGCCAGCTCCGGGTGAGTTCTCGAAGCGTCAGCCAGTTCGACAATGTAGTCCAGCAGATCGTCGGCGATCGTGACGCGGCGGCATTCCTGCTGCGCGGAGATCACTTCTTCCGCTGTGGCGGTTGTCGCGGTTGTTTCTGCCGACAGGCCTTCCGCCTGCACGGTACGACGCAGAATTTCGCGACCTTCCGGCGCCGACGGATAACCGAGCTTCATCCGAATCATAAAACGGTCCATCTGCGCTTCCGGCAGCGGGAATGTCCCTTGGTTATCCACCGGGTTTTGCGTAGCGAGTACCATGAACGGCTGTTCGAGCTTCATGGTCTGACCGTCTACGCTGATCTGGCGTTCTTCCATGCATTCCAGCAAACTGGATTGGGTACGCGGCGTCGCCCGGTTGATTTCGTCGGCCAGGACGATGCGCGCGAACAACGGACCTGGACGAAAGTGGAATTCGCCGTCTTTTTGATTATAAAAATGAATGCCCGTGAGATCCGATGGCAAAAGGTCGGGAGTAAACTGGATACGCTGGAAGGTCAGGCTGAGCGAAGAAGCCAGACTTTTGGCCAACATCGTTTTTCCCGTTCCCGGTACGTCTTCAAGCAGCACATGACCGGAAGCGAGCAATGCGGTCAAAAGCAAATCGACTTCTTCGTCTTTCCCGACGATAATTTTTCCGATGTTCTGTTTGAGTCTCGAAGCGAGTTCCTGTACGTTTTGCATGAACATTCCTCCGTCTTTCCCAATGCCGGGATATGTATTTATATTCGGTCGGACTTTCCTAATTCTTCCTACCCTACTATTTTAACAAAGACGATAGCGTTTTCCAAACATCCGATCAGCGAACAGCCGTTTACGCCTCCGTTCGACCTCCGACTAACACAAAACCGGAAGGATCAAAAGATCGCTTCCGGTTTATTCCACTCTCCCGTATCGGTCGGGCTGAACAAGCATAAAACCATTTGGATTATTTCTGGTGCTCGAGCTTCTCGAGCTTTTGGCTCATTACCGCAAGGCGGCGCTTTAAATCCAGCTGCCAACGTTTATCGCCCATCTGTTTGGCGACACCGAGCAGATCAAGCGACAAATCGATCTGGTTGCGGATCGATTCCGTCTTGTTTTCGCTATCAAGACTGACGCAGTTGGCAAAAATCTCTTCGTCGTCTTCCAAAATATAATCTTGGAAATCGATCTCCGACTCACCGTCGCCATGCGCATATTCGGCCAGCACCTCGTATTCGCTCTCGACTTTATAATGAACTTCGATTCGTTGGCATACCGGACAATAGAGCAAGGGAACGTTATGAACTTGGGTTCGATAGTGGGTCAGCGTTCCTTTTGTTCCGATCATGCTAGCTCCGCAGCAGAAACTCATGGCCGTTCACCCTCCTTGTTGGCTTACTTCTATTATACTTAACCATTTTTGGGACATTTACATAGGCTTGGCTTTCATCTTAGCATGGAATTTCCGAGCATGCCAGAGGGCAAAGGGACAAAAAAGCCCCCTTCCCGACAAATGTCGGAAAGAAGGCTTAAGCTATACAAGGTTCAAGCAGCAACGTCGCTGCTTAGCGAACGCGTCTTACAGAGTTTTGTCGCCTGGCTTCCAGTTCATCGGGCACAGACCGCCGGATTGCAGAGCTTGAAGCACGCGAAGCGTTTCTTCGACGCTGCGACCTACATCGTTATGGTTAACGACTTGGTATTTCAGTTCGCCTTCAGGATCGATGATGAACAGGCCGCGCAGTGCAACGCCTTCTTCTTCGATCAGAACGCCGTAGTCGCTTGCCACTTTTTTCGTGATGTCCGAAGCCAGCGGGAAGTTGATTTTGCCCAGGCCGCCGATTTCCGTAGGAGCTGCGATCCAAGCCTTGTGGCTGTGCACGGAGTCGATGCTCACACCCAGAACTTCGGTGTCCAGCGTTTGGAAATCGCCGTAAGCGTCGCTGATTGCCGTAATTTCAGTCGGACAAACAAACGTGAAATCAAGCGGATAGAAGAAGAATACGAGCCATTTGCCGCGGTAATCTTCGAGAGATACTTTGCCGAAATCCTGTCCGTCTCCGGATACGGTTTCCATTGTAAAGGCCGGAGCCGGTTTACCTACCAAACGTTCTGCCATTGTCGAAAATCCTCCTTCAAAATGACACCCGGTGAAGAGTGTTTTCTGAATATTCTGAAACTCATGACACTATGTTATCACCGGGATTTTTCGAAGTCAAGATTATAACGCTTATTTGTTTATAATAATTATCATTTGCGAATTGCGTTGAGAATTTGCTCGCCCATTTGCGTCGTGGACAGCGCATCTCCGCGTCCTGCGGCGATGTCGCTTGTGCGGTGCCCGGCATCGAGAACTTCGGCGACCGCACGCTCGATCGCGTCCGCCGCTTCTCCGTATCCGAACGTCAGGCGCAGCATCAATGCCGTAGACAGGATCGTTGCGATCGGGTTCGCCAGTCCTTGTCCGGCGATATCCGGCGCGGAACCATGGACGGGCTCGTACAGGCCATAGCTGCCTTCGCCCATCGAAGCCGACGCGAGCATGCCGATCGAACCGGTCAGCATCGCGGCTTCGTCGCTCAGGATATCGCCGAACATATTCTCCGTCACGATGACGTCGAAGCTCGACGGACGGCGCAGCAGCTGCATCGCGCAGTTATCGACGAGTACATGCTCCAGCTCGACTTCCGGATAGTCGGCCGAGATGCGAATGACCGTTTCTCTCCATAGGCGCGACGTTTCCAGGACGTTCGCTTTATCGACCGAAGCCAGTTTTTTGCGGCGTTTCATGGCGATATCGAAAGCTTGGCGGGCGATCCGCTCAACCTCGGTTACATTGTATGCGCAAGTATCGACCGCTTCTTCGCCGTGTTCCGTTTGACGACGGAATTTTTCGCCGAAGTAGATGCCGCCCGTCAGCTCGCGCACGACCATCAGATCCGTGCCTTCCAGTACTTCAGGCTTCAAAGTGGATGCGTCTTTCAGACAGTCGAACACGACAGCCGGACGAAGATTCGAGAACAGGCCGAGCTCTTTGCGAATGCCGAGCAGCCCGGTTTCCGGACGAAGCTCTTTCGGGTTGTTGTCCCATTTCGGCCCGCCGACCGCGCCGAGCAGCACGGCGTCCGCACGCTTACAGACTTCGAGCGTTTCCGCCGGAAGCGGCGTACCCTTCTCGTCGATCGCGATTCCGCCGAACAACGCATGTTCCGTTTCGAAAGAATAACCGAATACTTCGCCGACCTTTTGCAATACTTTCTCCGCTTCCGCCACTACCTCCGGCCCGATGCCGTCTCCTGCGATTACCGCGATCTTTTTCGTCTCAGCCATCTGTCGCACTCCCTATTCTCCATGGAATTCCGGCCGGCCAAAGCTTAGCGTTCCGTTACCGTCCCGGTTGTAAACCTCTATTCAAAAACAGTAACATACTCCGTCAGAGATTGACCAAGATATAGAAACTATCAGCTTGATAGGAGTTGCCTATAAACGAATTCATGCGACTTACCTAAAGAAATTTGCTTCTGATTAAGCGCATTGTTACAGTTTAAGGGTAATGATGAAGGAATACGTTTTCGCCAAATCGAGATCGAGGAGCTGAGCCAAAAGCATGGAATACGCATACCTGGGAAAATCGGGGCTGAAAGTGAGCCGTATTTGTTTGGGGACGATGAATTTCGGAGGACAGACCGACGAAAAGGATTCGTTCCGCATCATGGATGCCGCGCTTGAAGCGGGAGTCAATTTCTTCGATACTGCAAACGTTTACGGAGGCAAAGACAACGCGGGCCTGACGGAAGAAATCATCGGACGCTGGTTCAAGCAGGGCGGCGGACGCCGGGAAAAAGTCGTGCTGGCGACCAAGGTCTACGGCGGCATGAGCGATCCGCACGACGGACCGAACGGCGATCGCGGATTGTCCGCTTACAAGATCCGCCGTCATCTGGAAGGTTCGCTGAAGCGTCTGCAAACCGATCACGTCGAGCTTTACCAAATGCACCATATCGATCGCAACGTCGGCTGGGACGAGCTGTGGGGCGCTTTTGAAGTAGCCGTGCAGCAGGGCAAAATCGGCTATGTCGGCTCCAGCAACTTTGCCGGTTGGGATATTGCGGTCGCGCAAAAGGAAGCGGAAAAACGCGGCTTCCTCGGCTTGATCTCAGAACAGCATAAATACAGCCTGCTTACCCGCCAACCGGAGCTTGAAGTACTGCCGGCTTCGCAATCGCTGGGTCTCGGCGTGATTCCTTGGAGTCCGCTCGACGGCGGTCTGCTCGGACGCAACGCGCTGAAAAAAATCGAAGGCTCGCGCAGCGGCGGCAATGCCGAACGCGTCGAAAAACATAAAGAGCAGTTGGAGCAGTTTGCCGAATTCAGCGCCGAATTGGGCCATCCGCAGGATACGGTGGCTTTGGCTTGGGTGTTGGCGAATCCGGCGGTTACCGCTCCGATCATCGGGCCGCGTACGCTGGAGCAGTTCGAAGACGCGCTGCGCATTCTCGACGTGAAGTTCGACGAAGACGCGTTGAAGCGTCTGGACGAAATCTTCCCGGGGCCGGGCGGTTCGGCTCCGAACGCTTACGCTTGGTAAACGTTCGGGCGTACAACTAGCTTAAGATCAGGCGAAGCATGTGCATCAAGCGAGTATGTTGGCAGCGGATCTTGCTGCCTGTGCGGTGCGAGAATGACGAAGAGCATGACCAATGCGATGGATAGACGTTCGAGGATTTGTTTGATAAAAGCGAAAAACAAACGAGAGATGCTCCGATTTTCGGGGCATCTTTTTTGGGCTGGNNNNGGCTGGGCTGGGCTGGGCTGGGCTGGGCTGGGCTGGGCTGGGCTGGGCTGGGCTGGGCTGGGCTGGGCTGGGCTGGGCTGGGCTAACGGATTGTATGTCCTTTAGAATCCCAGATCAACCCCCGCCGCTATTTTAACGGCTCGCATATCCGTCAAACGCTTTTTTCTTCGTCTTTCCCGCCGAAATTCAGCAAATTTTTACGCTAAGAGTTATCTCGATCCGTTAAAAATCCGCAGCCGCTCCAAATGCCCTTTAAGCGTCATTTCAATCCGTTAGAAATTTTTCTAGCTGCGAATCTCGCCTCAAGCCAGCTCAGCTTTTCAACAAAAAAACCGACTTCCATTTGCTGAAGGAAGTCGGTTTTTTTATAAAGACACCTTGTGCGGATCGAGCGAATCGAATTTCCCCTGTCTCGATCGCGTTCACGTTTTGTTCGCCTAAACGTTTACCAGACTTTTTCGGCGCCTTTACGCCCGCCCGGCAAACGGCGTTCCGCTGCCAAACGATTGAGCGCGTCGATGTAAGCGCGAGCGCTGGCTTCCAGTACGTCGGTGCTTACGCCGCGACCGCGGACTTCGGTCTCGCCTTGGCGCATCGTAACATGCACTTCGCCGAGCGCGTCTTTTCCGAGCGTGACGGCCTGAATCGAATAATCGACCAGCGTCACTTCTTCGCCTACCGCCTGATCAATCGCGTTGTAGATCGAATCGACGGTACCGTTTCCGCCTGCTTCGGCGCTGCGATTGCCTTCGCCCGCGACAGAAACCGTTACGCTGGCTTTCGGCGCGGCTTCGGTGGCGAACGAGAAGCTGAGCGACTCCAGCCCGTATTGCTCAGGCGCATCCGGAAGACGCTCTTCGAGCAAAGCCAGCAGATCTTCGTCGGTGATTTCTTTCTTTTTGTCCGCCAGGTCTTTGAACTTGGCGAAAGCTTCGTTCAACTGCTCTTCTTCCAGCTTATAGCCCAATTCAAGCAATTGCTCGCGGAAAGCATGACGGCCGGAGTGTTTACCGAGTACCAGCTTGCTTTCTTTGAAACCGACCGTTTCCGGAGACATGATCTCGTAGGTCGTCTTTTCCTTGAGCATGCCGTCCTGGTGAATACCCGATTCGTGCGCGAACGCGTTGGCGCCGACGATCGCTTTGTTGCCCGGTACGTTCATTCCCGTCAATTTGCTGACAAGGCGGCTTGTGCGGGCAATCTCGCTCAGCACCAATCCGGTCTTCGCGCCGAAGTAATCGCTGCGAGTTTCCAATGCCATCGCGATTTCCTCGATCGCCGTATTGCCGGCACGCTCGCCGATTCCATTGATCGTGCCTTCAATCTGATCCGCGCCGTTCAGAATGGCCGCCAACGTATTCGCGGTTGCCATGCCGAGGTCGTCGTGGCAGTGCGCGCTGAGTTGAACCTTTTCGATGCCCGGCACGGTTTCTTTCAAGTGACGGAAAATGGCGCCGTACTCTTCCGGGTTCAAATAACCGACGGTATCCGGAATGTTGACGACGTAAGCCCCTTCCCGAATCGCCATCGCTACCATCTCGGCACGGAAGTCCGCTTCGGTACGACCTGCATCCTCTAGCGAGAACTCGATCTTCGAGAAGTATTTTTTGGCGTAACGAATCGCGGATTGAGCCGCTTCCAGCACCTGATGCTTCTCCATCTTCAACTTGTATTTCCGGTGGATCGGCGAAGTTGCCAGGAAAACGTGCAGGCATGGGTCAGCTGCGCCTTTCAGTGCTTCACGCACCGCGTCGATATCGGCTTCGCGCGAGCGTGACAAGCCGACGACGCTGGCATTTTTCACGGCGCGTGCAACCGCGTTGACTGCTGCCAGGTCTCCCGGAGAAGCAGCCGGGAATCCGGCTTCCATCCGATCGACGCCGAGCTTTTCCAATTGATGGGCAATCTCGACTTTTTCTCGCGTGTTCAGGTTGACGCCGGGCGACTGTTCGCCGTCGCGCAGCGTCGTGTCGAAGATATGAATTTTCCGCACGATTTGGCCTCCTTCATGAAGTTCGAATGAATGCGCAAAGGGGCCACCCCGGACGCCGCATTTTTGCGGCGCGGGATAGGCCCCGTCCCGATACGCTGTCATCGCCTTGCGCCGTATTCACGGCCCGGCGACAACAGGCATCAAGCTTCAGGTATCTTACTTTTTGATCCAGTGCATCATGTCGCGCAGCTGCGAACCTACAACTTCGAGCTGGTGCTCGGATTCGTTGCGGCGCGTCGCAGTCAGGAATGCACGGCCGGATTGGTTTTCCAGCATGAAGTCGCGTGCGAATTTACCTTGTTGAATATCGCTCAGCACTTCTTTCATCGCTTTCTTCGTGTCTTCCGTTACGATGCGGGGACCCGTTACATAGTCGCCGTATTCCGCGGTGTTACTGATGGAATCGCGCATTGTGGAAAGGCCGCCTTCATACATCAGGTCAACGATCAGCTTCAGCTCGTGCAGGCACTCGAAGTAAGCCATTTCCGGCGCGTAGCCAGCTTCAGTCAGTGTTTCGAATCCGGCTTTAACCAGGGCGCTTACGCCGCCGCACAGTACGGCTTGTTCGCCGAACAGGTCCGTTTCGGTTTCTTCGCGGAACGAAGTCTCGATAACTCCGGCACGCGTACAACCGATGCCTTTTGCGTAAGCCAGGCCGATTTGCTGCGCTTTGCCTGTCGCGTTTTGGTGGATCGCGATCAGACCCGGTACGCCAAATCCTTCTTCATAGGTTCTGCGAACCATGTGACCTGGGGATTTCGGAGCAACCAACAGAACGTCGTTGCCTTCTTTCGCTACGATTTGACCGAAGTGAACGTTGAAGCCGTGTGCGAACAACAGTGTCGCATCGCTTTTCAGGTTCGGTTCGATTTCGCTTTTATACACGGAGGCTTGCGTTTCGTCAGGCATGAGGATTTGAACGACGTCGGCACGCTTCGTTGCTTCCGCAACCGACAGCACTTCGAAGCCGTCTTCTTTTGCTTTGTTCGCCGATTTGCCTTCGCGAAGACCGACGATTACCTGAAGACCGCTGTCACGCAGGTTTTGTGCGTGTGCATGTCCTTGGCTTCCGTAGCCGATAATCGCGATCGTTTTTCCTTGAAGCACGCTCAGGTCTGCATCATTTTCGTAATAAGTAGTAATTGCCATTCTTATTTCCTCCTTTGTGTATAAAGCCTCAACCCTGCCCAAACAAGCGGGTAGCTCAGCGGAGTTTTGCCTACGACCCTTTGCAAGGATCAAAAATGCTGTCCGCAAAAGAAGCTTGGCGCTACGGGAGAAATTCGTTCAAATCGCTGTCTCACTCGGAAAGGTTATTGAAATTTCAGATGAATACTTTCCGAGTTCAAAGGCGATTTTCACTGAATTTCTCCCTCAGCTCAGAGGCTTCCTTTACCATCATTATTTTTGAAACTTTGCGGATCTTTCTTTTTAATGTAGGTAAAAAAACTCCGTTCAGCTCCCCGCTTGGTCGGGGCATATGTGTATGGATTCCGGAAGCGATATTAAATGCCGCTTCCGGGAAATCCGACTTGTCCGTCGTGTATACCGTTTGTACAATAGATCGTCTACATCATTCGATTCGCCGGCGAAGCTCGTTTTCCTGCTTGTTACTGGTTTCCTTTAGGCGTTGCCGCGGATCATGGCGGTCACGCCGGTGCGGGACAGTTCGCGGATGCCGTAAGGAGACAGAAGTTCGATCATCGCGTCGATCTTTTCGGTGTCTCCGACAACTTGAACCATCAGGCTGTGGGTACCGATATCGACGACCGCGGCGCGGAAGGTCTCGACCAATCCCATGATCTCGGGACGAGCGGTCGGCTCGGATTTGACTTTGATCAGCGCCAATTCGCGGCCGACCATCGGGTTTGCGCTCAAGTCGACGACTTTGATGACGTCAATGATTTTGTACAATTGCTTTTCGATCTGTTCAACGGTTTTGTCGTCGCCCGTGGTTACGATGACCATTCGGGAAAGCCCTTGCTCTTCCGATTGGCCCACTGTAATGCTCTCGATGTTGAATCCGCGGCGGCCGAACAATCCGGATACCCGTTGCAGCACGCCCGGTTGGTCATTCACCAGGATTGAAATCGTGTGTCTGGTCTGCGTCGTATTCGTCATCGTTATTCGTCTCCCATCAACATTTGATCCAGCGTCATGCCTTGCTGTACCATCGGATACACGTTCTCGCCTTTTTCGACTACAAAATCAATGACGACCGGTCCCGGCGTATCCATCGCTTCCTGCCAAACGGCTCTTGCTTCCGCTTTGGTCGATGCCCGCAAGCCTTTGACGCCGTAAGCTTCAGCCAGTTTAACGAAATCAGGGCTACCCGCCAGGTCGATATGGCTGTAGCGGTTTTCGTAAATCAATTCCTGCCACTGGCGAACCATGCCGAGAACCTGGTTGTTGAGGATCACAATCTTGACCGGAATATTATTGATTGCACAGATGGCAAGTTCTTGCGAGCACATCTGGATCCCGCCGTCGCCGTTGATCGAAATGACCATACGGTCCGGCTGAGCCATCTGAGCGCCGATCGCGGACGGAAGTCCGAAGCCCATCGTGCCCAAGCCGCCGGAAGTGATCCATGAACGCGGGTGGTTGAACTTGTAATACTGGGCGGCCCACATTTGGTGCTGACCGACGTCGGTCGTGACGATGGCTTCGCCTTTGGTCGTCTCGTTGAGCAATTCGACTACCCATTGCGGCTTCAGGCCGATCTCGTCTTCCTTGTAATCGTCTTTGTAACGGAACGGCTTCTCCGCTTTCCATTGTTGAAGCTGCGAGCGCCATGCGTCCGCACGATCAGCTCGAGTCACCGTCTTGTTCAGCAGTTCCAATACGGTTTTCACGTCGCCTACGATCGGAATGTCCGTCTTCACGTTTTTGCCGATTTCTGCCGGATCGATATCGATATGCGCGATTTTGGCTTTCGGCGCGAATCCGTTCAGCTTGCCGGTTACCCGGTCATCGAAGCGTGCCCCGATACTGATTAACAGATCGGCATCCTGAATCGCCATGTTCGAAGCGAACGTTCCGTGCATGCCCGGCATGCCTGTCCACAAGTCGTTTCCGCTCGGGAAACCGCCGAGTCCAAGCAGCGTGGTCGTGATCGGAATACCCGTTTTTTCGACCAATTCCAGCAGTTCTTCATGACCGCCGGAGTAAACGACGCCGCCGCCTGCGAGAATCAGCGGACGTTCCGCTTGCGAGATCGCTTCGGCCAAACGCTCGACTTGCAGCTTGTTCGGCGCCATGCGCGGGTTATATCCTCTCAGCGCTACCGGTTCGGTATGAGGCTGGAACAGCGTCATTGCCGCCGATACGTCTTTCGGAATATCGATCAATACCGGACCTTTACGACCTGTGTTCGCGATATGGAAAGCTTCGTGAATGATCCGAGGAAGCTCGTCTACGCTGCGTACCAGGTAACTGTGCTTGGTGATCGGCATCGTGATGCCTGTGATGTCCGCCTCTTGGAAAGCGTCGGTTCCGATCAGCGTGGAGGCTACGTTGCCCGTAATGACGACCAGCGGAGTCGAGTCCATGTACGCCGTCGCGATCCCTGTTACCAGGTTGGTTGCTCCGGGACCGGAGGTTGCGATACAGACGCCGACTTCGCCGGCTGCGCGAGCGTAACCGTCCGCCGCGTGAATCGCGCCTTGTTCATGCCGGGTCAACACGTGGTGGAAATCTTTGAAGCCGTACATCGCATCGTAGATATACAATACCGCACCGCCCGGGTATCCGAACACGCATTTGACACCTTCAAGTACCAGGCTGCGGAGCAGGATATCCGAACCTGTCAAGACTTCCTGTTTATCCACCCATTTTTCTTTCAATTCTTCCGTCGATCTCGCTTCTGGCATTTGTGCGCTCATCGTTTTTCCCCCTTCCAAAGATTACATCAATCTCACATCGTCAGTTTGTAAAGGGCCTTCAAAACGAGTTTTCCCCGTTTATCGGCAGCGGCTTTGCTAGGCGGACTACGAATTTGTATAGGTCTGAAAAACCAAAAAACCTTTCGCTCCGCAAAGCAGACAATCTGCTTCGAGGGACGAAAGGTTATAATCCTCACGTGGTACCACCCAAATTTGCCGACGCCTCGCAGCGCACAGCCTCAAGCGGGTTTAAAATCGGATGTCCGATTCCAAACTCGCGGTTCGTAACGCGAACCTCACGATTTTCCCTAATACCCGAATGACCGCTTCAAACAGTGATTCATTCGCTTTTCAGGAAAACAGCTCCGAGGTGAGCTCGTATATAAGGGATTTTGGCGGTGGATTGCAGCATGTAGCTTCCCCGCTCTCTGGCAAAAGGGCCCTTAAAACTTCGTCCTCTTCATAGCCGATCAGTTATTCAAGTTCTGTTTGGTGCTGAATGTTAGGGTTATTATATGACTTAAGTTTTGGGGAAGTCAACACCTATTTTCAACAAAAAATAAAAAATTGATCAGACACATACACGCTGCACGTATTCCATGTCCTTTCCACGCGAACAAAAAAAGCCGACTCCCCGTCTGCAAGAGCAGTTTGGGGAAATCAGCTTTTCTATTTGTTCATGAGTGAAAGATGCTGGGGAGACGTTGAAAACCTTGAAAATCGTATACGTATCCTCAGCGTTTTCCGGGGTCGTACGCTTCCCCGAGCGCCGCCGGAGCTCTCGATTTGCCGATCGCAACAACCAGAACGATAACCGTCAGAACGTAAGGCAGCATGAGGATGAAATCCTGCGGAATGCTAGCCGACCATTCGAACAGCTGGACATAGTTCCGGATCGCTTGCGAGAAGCCGAAGAACAACGCCGCGCCCATGATGCCGAGCGGGTTCCATTTACCGAAGATCAGAGCGGCAATGGCAATGAAGCCTTGGCCGGAGACCGTCGTGTGGGAGAACAAACCGGTGGTGGTCAGCGTGATCGTGGCGCCGCCGAGACCCGCCAGCGCGCCGCTCAGCATAACGCCGATATAACGCATGCGGTTGACGTTGATGCCCATCGTGTCCGCCGCGCTAGGATGTTCGCCGACGGAACGCAGGCGCAAGCCGAAAGTCGTTTTGTTCAGGACATAGTAAGTCACGAACACCAAAATGATCGCGATGAACGTCGTCGGATACGAGTTCAGGATACCGGTGCCGAGAATCGGACCGATAACCGGAATCGAAGCGAAATCAGGGAAGTTCAACTTCGCCAGACGGTGCAGCAGAAGCGGAGTCTCGCCGGCGCCGTCGAACAGCAGCTTAACGAGATACAGCGTAATGCCGGTCGCCAGGAAGTTGATGACGACGCCGCTGATGGTCTGGTCCGCTTTGAACGTAATCGTCGCGACGGCATGGATCAGCGAGCCCAGCACGCCGACCACGACTGCCGTAATCAGGCCGACCCAAGGCGAAGCTCCGCCCATGCCCGCTTCTTCCGCGTAATGCGTGCCGATGGCCGCGGCGAACGCGCCGAACACCATCAGGCCTTCGATCCCGATGTTAACGATACCCGAGCGTTCGGAGAACAAGCCGCCGAGTGCCGCGAAGATCAGAGCCGTCGAAAAGACGAGCGTCGTATTCAGCAGGTTGCCGAAAATAAGAAGAGAATCCATTTACAACACCTTCTCTTTCTTGCGCTTATACACAGGTTTGAGAATGAAGCGTACAATGCCCTGTGCCGCGATGAAGAAAATAATCGACCCGATCACGATTTGGATGATTTCCGGCGGAACGCCGGCATCGAAGCTCATGCCTGCCGAGCCGTAGGTCAGCGAGCCGAACAGTCCCGCGCCGGCCAATACGCCGAACGGGTGGGTCATGCCGAGCAATGCGACGGCGATCCCGTTGAAGCCGTAACCCGGCAATGAAGAATACACGCTTTGATAATGGAAAACGCCCAAGGTCTCGAACGCGCCCGCAAGGCCTGCGAACACGCCGCTGATGAACATCGCTTTCATGATGTTTTTGCTTACGTTGATGCCTGCATAACGAGCGGCTTCAGGGTTGCTGCCGACCGCGCGCAGTTCGAAGCCTTGTTTCGTTTTCCACAAGAAGTAATAGAAGAACGTCGAAGCCAGCATCGCCAGCAAAATGCCCCAGTGCACGCGGGCATTGCCCATCATCTGGGACAACCAGTCGATAGAAATGGAAGCCGAAGGCTGAATTTCTACCGAACGCTGGTTACCCGGCATCAGCAGGAACGTACGAACGATGTAGTTGCACAGGAACAGCGCCGTCCAGTTCAGCATGATCGTCGTGATAACTTCGTTGACGCCGCGCTTGGCTTTGATATAACCGGCCAGAGCCGCCCAAAGGCCGCCGAACAATGCGCCCGCGATAATCGCAAGCGGCGCATGGATCAAAGCCGGAAGTCCCGTGAGCTTGATTCCGATTAAAGAAGCGCCGGTCATGCCCATAAGCACTTGACCTTCCGCGCCGATATTGAACATCCCTGCGCGGAAAGCAAAAGCAACCGCCAGACCCGTCAGAACGAGCGGCGTCATCTCGCGCAGCGCCTCGCCGAAGCCGTACCAATCGCCGAATACGCGCGAAATCAACGCACCGTAAGCCGTGATGGGATTGTAGCCGCCGATCATCATGACGACCGCTCCCAGCAGCAGGCCCATTACGATGGCCGCGAGCGATACGATGAACGAATCGCTCGCGAACCATTTCAGAAATTTATTCATGCCTTTGTTCCTCCCTGCCGACTGCCCGCCATCATCAGGCCGAGCTCCTGGTCATTCGTCTCTTCCGGCCGTACTTCACCGATGACTTTGCCTTCATAGACGACGATGATTCGGTCAGACACGTTCAGGATCTCGTCCAATTCGAACGAAACAAGCAGAACGGCTTTCCCCTGATCCCGCTGTTGAATCAACTGAGTCTGTACAAATTCGATTGCCCCGACATCCAGGCCGCGCGTAGGTTGAGCCGCAATCAGGAAGTCCGGATTCTTATTGATTTCGCGAGCAATGATCGCTTTTTGCTGGTTGCCGCCCGACAAGGAACGGGCTTTGGTCTGAATGCTCGGCGTGCGCACGTCGAAAGCATCGACCAGACGCTTGGCGAGGTCGTTGATCGCGCGGAAATTCAGGAAGCCGCGCTTGGTGTAAGGCTCTTTGTAGTAGCTCTCGAGCACCATGTTTTCGCTGACGGAGAAGTCCAGTACAAGGCCGTGTTTGTGACGGTCTTCCGGAATATGGCCGACGCCGGATTCGGAAATCTGACGAGGCGTATGGTTGCCGATTTCTTTGCCGTTAAGCACGATCGATCCGCTATCGATCTTGCGCAGTCCGGACAAAGCTTCGATGATCTGGGTTTGGCCGTTGCCGTCAACCCCCGCCACACCGACGATTTCGCCGCGGCGCACGTCGAACGTCATGCCGTCAAGCAGAGTGATGCCTTCTTTGTTTTTAACGGAGACATCCTTCACTTCGATGACTTTTTCGCCCGGCTCGGCCGGCTTTTTGTCTACTTTGAAGGAAACGTTACGGCCGACCATCTTCTCGGCAAGCTCGAATGGGCTGGTCTCGCTCGTTTTGACCGTGTCGATTACTTTGCCGCGACGGATAATCGTCACGGTGTCGGAAACGGACATGATTTCTTTCAGTTTATGGGTAATCAAAATGATCGATTTGCCTTCGGCCACAAGCTTGCGCATGATCTCGATCAGTTCCGATATTTCCTGCGGAGTCAATACGGCGGTCGGTTCGTCGAAAATCAGGATGTCCGCGCCGCGATAAAGCGTTTTGAGAATTTCGACACGCTGCTGCATGCCGACGGAGATATCTTCGATTTTAGCATTCGGATCGATGCGGAACCCGTATTGGTCGGATAGCTTTTTGACCTTTTCCGTGGCTGTCTTATAGTCGATCTGTATACCGCCTTTGGAAGGCTCCATACCCAGGATGATGTTCTCGGTCACGCTGAATGACTGAACCAGCTTGAAGTGCTGGTGGACCATTCCGATTCCGAGTTCGATCGCTTTGTTGGGGCTGTCGATCGCGACGGCTTCCCCATTCACTTCGATATGCCCCTCGTCCGGCTGATACAGGCCGAAGAGGATGTTCATCAGTGTCGATTTACCCGCGCCGTTCTCGCCGAGCAATGCATGAATCTCGCCTTTTTGAAGCTTGATGCTGATCGAATCGTTGGCGACGATTCCGGGAAAACGCTTCGTTATTTGCTTTAACTCGACTACGGGAGTTGCAGCCATGGAATCACCCTTATCTTTCATAATAGTATGACGCAAAAGCGAAACGGGAAACGGTTCGTTTCGCGCGAGCAGCGTGCATTTTTTAACCGTAAACGTAACGACAAGGCCGGGTTCAAGGAACCGGCCTTGTCACTAGTATTATATCATCGCGCGGTGATTATTCGGCAGGAACCGTAATTTCGCCGTTCACGATTTTTTCTTTGTACGACTGAACTTCGTCCAGAACTTCTTGAGGTACGTTGACGTTCGAAGTATCCGCGATGCCTACGCCGTCGTCCTTAAGACCCAGAGTGGTGATCGTGCCGCCTTTGAACGTTCCGTCGATGACTTGCTGCGATACCGTCTTGATCGCAACGTCTACGCGCTTGATCATCGAAGTCAGAGTGATGTCCGTACCGAATTCGATCGATTGGTCTTTGTCTACGCCGATAACCCATACTTCTTGACCTTGGTTTTTGCGGTCGAGAGCTTCGTTGAATACGCCCGTGCCTGTGCCGCCGGCAGCTTGGAACACGATGTCCGCGCCGTCGTTGTACAGAGTTGCAGCAGCCGATTTGCCTTCGTCCGGCTTATCGAATCCGCTTGCGTATACAGCCGTGAATTGAGCATCAGGATTCGAAGCTTCGATGCCGGCTTTGAAGCCAACTTCGAATTTCTTGATTGTAGGGGAATCCATGCCGCCCACGAAACCGATCTTGTTCGTTTTCGTCATTTTGCCGGCAACTACGCCGACCAGGAACGCGCCTTCGTTCTCGGAGAACAGAACGGATTCAACGTTCGGTGCATCGACGGCAGCATCGATGATCGCGAAGTTGGAGTCCGGGTTTTGCTTGGCGATTTCGCCCAGCGCGCTTTCCAGCGCGAAGCCGATGCCCCAAGTCAGGTTATATCCATCTTTAACGAATTGGTTCAGGTTAGGCTGATAATCCGCTTCGCTTTTACTTTGCAGGTACTTGACTGTAACGCCTTGTTCTTTCTCGAGAGCTTGCAGAGCTTCCCAAGAAGTTTGGTTGAACGACTTGTCGTTTACGCCGCCAGTATCGGTAACCATAGCGATTTTGATGTCGCTTGCAGCAGCAGTTCCTTCACTGTCGCCACCTGTTGTCGCAGCAGTGTTGCTGCTATTGTTGCCACAAGCAGCCAGAACGAGCGAGAAGGCCAGTAGCATGAAAAGCGAGAGTTTTACAGCTTTCTTCATTTTGGATAGTTCCCCCTTAGGATCTTTGCCTGCATAAGTATCTTTCTCAGCAGGATTGCTTTCGCTTTACAGATTATACATTCAGTACGCCGCAAAATCTACTATTAAAAATCAATTTCCAAGACAAAATTCGTATTTTTTGATCTGAAATCGCTTACCTCAGTCATAGTTAACATATGCTGTGACTTAATAACGAACAATCGCTTTTTTCGTTTAAGGAAACATCGCCCAAACGCTTTACTGCAATGAACCGAATTATTCATTTTCCTCCTTACTTGTATACATCGGATTCCGCGCGATCTCTTTATAGATGAAGACAAAAAAAGATCCCTCATCCCGAAATTAAATTTCGAATGAAGGATCTTGTCTACGCTTCAATTAAGCGTTGATTTTTTCTTTTGCTGCGGATGCAAGCGTGTTGAACGCCGTAAGGTCGTTAACAGCCAGCTCAGCCAGCATTTTGCGGTTTACGTCGATACCCGCCAATTTCAGGCCGTGCATCATTTTGCTGTACGACAAACCGTTTTGACGTGCTGCCGCGTTGATACGAACGATCCACAGTTTGCGGAAGTTGCGTTTTGTCTGACGACGGTCGCGGTAAGCATAGATCAGGGATTTGTTGACTTGCTCTTTTGCTGTTTTGAAAATGCGGTGTTTGGAACCGAAATAACCTTTTGCCAGCTTCAGTACTTTTTTATGACGACGACGCGTCACGAAACCGCCTTTAACTCTTGCCATATCTAAAGACCTCCCAGTCGATTATGTTGAAACTATTTGAGTTGCTTGAGTTGTTGTGCCAGACGTCTAACGTCGCCTTGAGCCATCAGATGATCGGCTTTCAGGTTACGCTTAGCGCGCTTGGATTTGTGCGAGAGCAGGTGGTTTTTGTGCGAGCTGTAACGCGTCACTTTACCTGTACCTGTGATTTTGAAACGGCCTTTCAGACTGCTGTGTGTTTTCATTTTAGGCATTTTACTTTCCCCCTATTGGTTTTTCGGAGCCAAAATCATAATCATGCTGCGGCCTTCGAGCTTCGGTTGACGATCGACGATCGAAATTTCCGTCACTTCGTCCCGTACGCGTTCCAGCACTCTTTGACCAAGCGAAGCATGCGTGATCTCGCGGCCGCGGAAACGCACGGAGCATTTCACTTTGTCGCCGGCTTCAAGGAACTTGACCACGTTGCGCAATTTCGTGTGATAGTCGTGTTCTTCGATGTTCGCGCTGAAGCGAACTTCTTTGAGCTCGACGATCTTTTGATTTTTGCGTGCTTCTTTTTCTTTCTTTTGTTGCTCGTAACGGAACTTGCCGTAATCCATGATCCGACAAACCGGCGGTTTTGCTTGTGGCGCCATGTTCACCAAATCCAAATTCAGGTCCGCTGCCATCTGAAGCGCTTCACGAATCGGCGTAATTCCGATCTGTTCGCCTTCCGCGCCTACCAGGCGTACTTCGCGCGCCCGGATTTCCTCATTGATCATATGGTCCTTACTAATAACCGTCCACCTCCGAATCGAGTTTGTTACAAGGGCTTATTTGCCCATAATAAAAGGGATACGGACAAGCAGTCCGCATCCCGGTGATCTTCAATCTTCATGAGAAAAAACTCTTCATAAACGATCGGATCGGGAACCAGCCGATAAATACCGGACAGGTGAGAAGCGGAAGCTTCTGCTTTTGAATCCTAATAGTTAAACAACACTTGAACTACTATACCCGAGACAGAAAGAATTGTAAAGTCTTTTTCAAAACTTTTTCTCCGAATCTGTCTTGATTAGCTTTGTTCGCTCTGCATCTCATCGATCCGAACGACGCGAGTATGCTTAGTGTGGCTCCATTGCTTGTTGTTTTGCGTAAAGAACGCGTAAAACGTAATCGGGAACCACGACAGCAGATAGATCGGGAAGAGCAGCATGTACGCGTACACTTTCCACGACTTCACGTTTTCCAGAATCATGGCTACGAAGAACACCGCAACCTGAGCCAGAATCGCGACGGCAGCTACCCATAACGGAAGCAAGCTGTACATGGTCACGATATGAGGTCCGTTAAACAACACGATGTCGCCGTACAGAACCGCTGTAAGAAGAAGGGTCAACAGTACGATGTAGACGTTAACCGCGTACAGCGCCATATCGAACTTCACGATGCTGCGGTCGCGTATACTCTGCCACAACAGCGGGAAGAAGTATTTGCGCGCTACGGTAAAGTGCCCTTGCATCCAACGCAGACGCTGCACGGAAGAAGCTTTGAACGTCAGCGGCTTCTCGTCGTAGATTTTAGCGTGATAGTTGAACTTCGGATACACGCCGCGTTTCACGCAACGCATCGTGAACTCCAAATCCTCGACAAGGCTAGTCGCGCCCCATCCCATATCCTTCAACAATTTATTGTCGAAGCACATGCCCGTACCGCCAAGGAAGTTGGCCATGTTCAGGTTATGGCGGGACAACTGCCACAGACGGTTGATGTACCAATAGGAAATCCCGTAAGCAGCCGTGATCCACGAGTCGTTCGGGTTCTTCGTGTCGATATAACCCTGAATCACTTGCGCGCCTTTGCACAGATCATCGTTCATGCCGATCAGGAAGTCCGGATGTGCCAGGTTGTCGGCATCCAGCATGACGATCCCGTCATACTCGCGATCCAGCTTCCACAGTTCCTCCAGCATCCACTCGATGGCGTAACCTTTGCCGCGAAGATTCGGATTGACCCGAACGCAAGCGTTCCAACCGTGCTGGCGCACGATATCGGCCGTCTTATCGGTACAGTTATCGCAGATCACGAACACATCGTACAGTTCTTTCGGGTAACGCAGTTTTTTAAGGTTCTCCATCAAAGCCCCGATCACTTCTTCTTCGTTGTGCGCGGCGACCAAAATAGCGAAAGACTTTTGCGGCTCGAACGACTTTTCTTTTTTCTTTTTGTACAGTCCGAACAATGCAAATCCGAACTGATACACTCCGATTACGGCCAGCAGCACCTGGAGCGTCATAAATATTCCTTGCAGCATGGTTGGTTGAACCCCCTTTTTTTACCCCTATGTACACAGTAAGATCGTTTTTTTATTTTTGTCTTCTGTGCCTTGTTTTCCGTAGCGACCTTGAATGACCCGTTTTTTGTGTTAGGCTTGGCATAAATCGTTCTTTTCGATTCTGGCGATTTTGCGGACATTTGTCAAAACCGTGAAATCGCGATGCGGGGCAAAAAAAGAGCGCCTTGCCGTCAAATTCATCACAGTGGCCTGCTGATTCGCTTCCGCAACCTTGTTTATCTGCGGTTTGCTCCGGCTTTCGCGCTTTTGGTCCCTTTTCAGCGTTCCGAATCGGGGGACCTGCCCACCTCCCGTTCTTCTCGCTCTTAATTAAACGCGAGAGCACTGATAAAAGTTGGGCAATTTCGGTTAATTTTTTTTAACCCTATTATAATTGCCTTGAATCATTGTATAATTCGGGGTTGATAGAGTCAAAGTTACAACCAGATGTGGAACTGCCGTTCGGCTTGACCGTAGCTCAGGCGTATTCGAAGAATAAGCAGCGTCTTAGGCAAAGGCAAGCTCCGGTAGCAAAAAAAGACAGCCCCGTCGCCTTCTCCAATCGCCCGGGCTCTTTATCCGGAGGGATGTTATGCGTAGTTTGCTGATCAAGCTGAGCCAATTGGACCAGCGCATTTTCAAATGGGTCAACGGACGTCTGCACCATCGCGTTCTGAGTGTCCTGCTCTACTATTTGACCCATCTGGGCGGCGCCACGTTCACGATCACGGCGACGGTTCTCGCGTCCTGGCTCGCGCCGGCGCCGTGGAATTCCGCCGCCCTGCATTCGCTCGTCGCACTCGCTGTCAGCCACGTCCCCGTGGCCGTCGTCAAAAAGCTTTACCCGCGCGTTCGACCGCACCTGGCTTTGCCCGAGACGAACACGTTCCGCAACCCGCTCGTGGATCATTCGTTCCCGTCGGGACATACGACAGCGATTTTCTCGGTCACGGTTCCGATCATGCTGCTCATTCCGTGGAGCACGGCCATACTGCTTCCGATCGCCTTAATTGTAGGAACTTCACGCATGTACCTCGGTTTGCACTATCCGTCCGATGTACTGGCCGGCGGGGTTATCGGTTCGTTGACCGCTTGGTTGACGGTTGCATTATGGCCTTAAAGCGGCTATCGTAGAGGGGTATGAAGTACGCTATTCGGCAGGCTTGTAAACCGCTCGAACGAACAGCCGAACCTGCCCGGACATTGGCCGGGCAGATCGAAAAATCGGCCCGTCTTCCGCGCTGCATGGCGTCGGCGACGGGCTTTTCCGAAAAAGGTGACGAAAAACGTGTCCAAATACAGAGTCCTGATCCTGTCGGAAGGCTTCGGCGCCGGACATACGCGGGCCGCTTACGCCTTGTCCGGCAGTCTTCGCAGGCTTTGCCCCGACGTTCAGACCCGCGTGCTCGAACTCGGAAGCTTTCTGAACCCCAAGGTCGCTCCTCTGTTCATCAATGCTTACAAAAAAACGGTGGTGACCCAACCCCGTTTCGTGAGCATGATGTACAAGCAGCAGTATAAAAAGTCGCTCAATCGTCTGACGACGCTGGCTCTTCACCGCTTGTTTTACGCGCATGCAAGAGAAGTCATCGAGCAGCTCAGGCCGGATTTGATCGTGTGCACGCATCCGATTCCGAGCGCGGTGATTTCCCGCCTCAAGCGCCTGGGACTGCGCGTGCCTCTCTGCACGGTCGTAACGGATTACGATGTTCACGGAACCTGGATCAGCTCGGGCGTGGATCATTATCTGGTCTCTACGCAAGAAGTGAAAAACAAAGTTCTGCAACGCGGAGTATCGCCTTTTCGGATCGACGTGACCGGCATTCCGGTGGATCCGAGCTTCTGGGAACATCCGGTCAAAGCAAGCATCTTGCAGGAAATGGGCCTTAAAGCCATGCCGACCGTGCTCGTGATGAGCGGCGGTTGGGGCCTGATGAACGGTGATGTACTGAATCCCTATCTGACCCGTTGGCGGCAAGACGTCCAATTGGTCTTCTGCGTCGGAAGCAACGAAAAAGCGATGCGCAAGTTAAAAAAAGATCCCCGTTTCCAGCATGAAAACATTCACGTGATCGGGTATACGAAAGAGATCGACAAGCTGATGGAAGCTTCCGATCTGCTGATTACGAAGCCCGGCGGGATGACCTGCACCGAAGGCTTGGCCAAAGCCCTTCCGATGTTATTCCACAATCCGCTGCCCGGCCAGGAAGAAGAGAACTGCGAATACTTCACCAGCAAAGGTTGGGGAGAACGCTTGTCTTCGCTGGAGGTGGTCGGCAAATGGATGACCCGCCTGACGGACGAGGAACAATATGCGGAACTCGCGAGCAGACGCGCCGAGAGCCGCCGCAACATCGAAAAGCTCCGCCCGATGCAAAGCGCCAAGCGTATCATCGAAATCCTGGAAACCACAAACAAGGTGCCCCAATAAGCGTATTCGCTTGGGGGCGCCTTTTCTTTTGCAGTTCCTGTTCGTTTTTTGGGGTGGAAGGCCTAGGGGCGGCTCCAGGGATGTCTTGTTTCGGTCGCGTGTTGAACGGGGGAAGCCGGATTGGATTTTAGCAAGGAGGCTTCCCCCGTTCAAAGGCGAACGCTTATAGCATAGGCTTCCGAAGTGCATTTCTTCGAAATGCTTTAGCTCCTACACTGAAACATCCCCTCCGCCTCTCGGCCTTCCTTTTTTTCAAAAAAAGAACGAACTCCATAAAAAAAGACGCCCCCGCTCAAGGGGTCGTCAAAAGAATAAAAGATACTTCGGGTTGAGATGCGTGATGAAGCGGAGGGAGAAATTCAGTTCGAGACGCCTTTGAAAGCGGAAAGCCGAAGGCTTTCGGCTTGAGACAGCGGCTCGAACGAATTTCTCCCGCAGCGGCTCAAGCGTAACTCACCCCCCTCGAAGAAGAAGATTTTATTCTTCTCCGGCCTCTTCAGCGGCCAAGGCGGCGCGTTCATCGGAGGAGATCCGGTACGGCTCCATTCGGATTTCGTCGTAGCGTTCCAGCGCGCGCTCGCCGATCACGACTTCGCAGCGGTGGATGTTCATGCCCTTGCCCATGAATTTATGCTCATACTCGGTCATGACGTGTTCTTCGTTGATTCCGTCACGGTGCAGGTTCAGGCTGATATTGGTCATTTGCAGCCCCGAATCCGCGAACGAGTTCAACGAGAATTCGAACAAGGTCTCCGAGTCGGTCTTGAAGTGAATTTGTCCGTCGGCGTTCAGCACGCGCTTGTACATCTCCAAGAAACGCGGGTGTGTCAGACGACGACGGGCGTGCTTTTTCTTCGGCCACGGATCGCTGAAGTTCAGGTAAATGCGATCCAGTTCTCCGGGCGCGAAAATGTCTTCAAGCTTTTCCACATTGGCGCGCGCCAGCATCAGGCTCGGTGGCGTCTCGTGGCCTTGCTCTTCCCAAGCCGCTCTTGCTTTATCGCTTGCACGGCGAACGAGTTCGTCGTACATGTCGATGCCGATAAAGTTGGCTTCCGGCATGCGTACGCTGGTTCCGCTGATAAAGCGGCCTTTGCCCATGCCCAATTCTACAAAGATCGGATGGTCGTTGCCGAACAACTCGGCCCAACGTCCCTTATACTGTTCCGGTTCGAGGACAACCAGTTCCGGCTGTGCCTGCAGGTTTTCCAGGATTCCTTTTCTTCCGCGTAAACGCATGTCATTCCTCCGCTATAAAAATCTCGGCCCGGTGATCTCGGTGTCGTCTTGCTTTCGGCCCAATAGTATGCCGATACGCCCTGGATCCGAAAAGATGCCGCAGCCTCCGCCTTATTGTGCCCAACTTCCCGCTAAAAGTAAAGATAAAAGCAAGCTGCTTGCATGAAAAAGAAGCCCTTCGCGAAAGAAGGACTTCGTGGGACGACCCGCTGTTCCAAGCAAGCCGTCGATCTATGCCGGGATAATGATCCGGTTAACCGAAAAGGGGCTGACAGCTCCCTGTGCTCGTTTACTCCGTGCGATCCGCGGCAATATCGAATGTCTTTTCAAAAGCAGTACGAATTTTCTTGCGGGCATCAATTTCGATCTTATGACCGCTATGGAAACGTACGCCGGTCAGTGCCAGTGCTTCTTCGCGAGTCAGCTCAACCGAGATTCTTTCTTCCGAATGATCCGGTGCAAATTGAGTCGTCATTGTCAATCACCTCTTCATTTCTATAGGATAATCGGCTTGTGTCGGGATAAAAAGAGAGCGTTACCATCGTTGATGCGACGCTGTTTTCCCGTCTTCCGATCTTGAGATAAATATAACACATCCATGTAATATTTATCAAGCGCAAAATTTATTTTTTTATCACTATTTTTAACGTTTCAAATTATTGTTCACGGAATCAACCTTTTTTAACGGACGCAATTTTGCTAAAATTAAAGATTGACCGATAGTGCTCTGTACCCTCTCAAATAGTAGGTTTACGTTTGGCCGAAACGCACACGGGTCTAGTGTGTTTCGGCCAAACGTAACCTTACCTTCATTGGATACAGGGTAATAGTTTTCATACCGAAAGGAGTTCGACTCTTATCATGAGCATTTCTTCACCTATTTCGACTCTTGAGCCGCAATCGCCCCTTTTATGGAGCGATAAACGATTCCATACCTGGAACACCGAAATGCACGATCAATTCGGTGATAAAGTCTTCAAAGTCATGCTTGACGCCGGCTTCTCGTGTCCCAACCGTGACGGCTCCGTTGCCAAAGGAGGTTGTACGTTTTGCAGCGCACGCGGATCGGGCGACTTCGCCGGAAGCCGCCGCGACGATCTCGTGACGCAGTTCAACAATATCCGCGACCGCCAGCATCTGAAGTGGCCGAGCGCGAAATATATCGGGTATTTCCAAGCATATACCAATACGTATGCCCCGCTCGAGACGCTGCGCGAATACTACGAAGAAATTTTGAAGCAGCCCGGCGTGGTCGGTCTTGCCATCGCTACACGCCCGGACTGCCTGCCCGACGACGTCGTGGATTATTTGGCCGAGCTGAACGAGCGAACTTATCTGTGGGTCGAGATGGGTCTGCAAACGATCCACGAATCCACGTCGACGCTCATCAACCGCGCGCACGATACCGCCTGCTACGAAGAAGCGGTTGCCAAGCTGCGAGCGCGCGGCATTCGCGTCTGCGCGCATATCATCTACGGCCTCCCGCAGGAAACGCACGAGATGATGCTGGACACCGGACGCGCCGTCGCGAACATGGACGTGCAGGGGATCAAGATCCATTTGCTTCACCTCATGCGCAAAACGCCGATGGTCAAACAATATGAAGCGGGACTGCTCCGTTTCCTCGAACGCGACGAATATATCAAGCTCATTGTTGATACATTGGAAATTCTGCCTCCGGAAATGATCGTGCACCGGCTGACCGGAGACGCGCCGCGCGACCTGTTGGTCGGACCGATGTGGAGTTTGAAAAAATGGGAAGTCTTGAACGGAATCGACGACGAACTGAAAAACCGCAATACCTGGCAGGGTAAATACTGGAGGGGCTAACGTCATGGGATTTGTATCGGTACTCAATTTTGCCCAACAGTTGATTCAAAAAAGGCTGCAACCCGGCGAAATCGCCATCGATGCGACAGTGGGCACGGGAGCGGATACGTTATACCTCGCTCGAACAGTCGGCGCGCGCGGAACGGTCTACGGGTTTGATATTCAACAAGCCGCATTGGACCAGGCACGAGCACGGTTGGAAAAAGAACGGGAAGCCGGGAAGCGCCTTGCGGCTACGGAACTGGTACTGCGCAGCCACTCGGAAATGGCGGAAATTCTGCCTGCCGAGCAGCAGGGCAAGATTGGCGCCGTGATGTTCAATCTTGGCTATTTGCCGGGTGCCGAGGACTTGAGCGTGATGACCGTTCCGGCCTCGACATTGCCGGCTCTCCACGCAGCTCTGTCCCTGTTGCGTCCCAAAGGCATTTTGACTGCGATCCTCTACCCCGGGCATGAAGGCGGCGGCGCCGAAGCTTCGGCTGTCGAGCGATGGGCCGGCGAACTGCCTGTCACGACCGCACGGGTGATTCTGTACCGCCAGCCGCAAAGACCGGATGCGCCCTACCTGATTGCCGTAGAGAAGATATAAAAAATCATACATGCCCTGTCCCAGGACCGCATCCTCATTCCGATTCGATCAACCTGCTCAAAAGCGGGTATACATCATCTAAAGGCATTGATTTCGAAACACTTGATCTCCAGCAAAAATCGGACCTATTCGAACTCAGGGAGGGACGACATGTTATGTTATTCAACCGATCGCGATTACAGTCGACTTCGGCTCGTCTCGAGCCCAAGCGCAAAAAAATAACGGCACCTTTCAAACCCAGACGTCAGCCCGTTAACCGCTCTCAACCCCATGAAACGGAAATGGAACGAACTTCGTTCTTCATGTTGGGCGGCACGGACGATGTCTCGATCTGCGTTAATGTTTGGCCGATTTCGAACCCGAAAGCCATCGTTCAGATCTCTCACGGCATGGGCGAGAACGGCGCAAGATATGTCTCGCTCGCCGAAACGTTGAACGCTGCCGGATACGCCGTATACGCGGGCGATCATCGCGGACACGGACGTACGACGGGCAGCACGCCGGCCGGACCGCTGCGCCAAGGTTACGCCGGGCCTGACGCGATAAACGGAATGTGCCGCGATTTGCTGACGGTTGCCAAAGAAATTTCTCAACGTCATCCAGGTATCCCTATTATCTTGTTGGGGCACAGCATGGGCTCGTTTTTGACTCAAAAGCTGATGACCGACAACCCGTCGATGTATCAGGGGTTCATTCTGACCGGCAGCAGCGGACCCCGTGCGGAAATGCCTCTTCGGGTCGGCCGTGCTCTGGCTGCTGCCGAAGCGCGGGTGCTGTCTCCCGCTTTTGCCTCACCCGCCTTGAATGCCCTCATATTCGGTCCGTTCGGACGGGGACTCGGTCCGCGCCGTACATTTTTCGACTGGTTATCCCGCGATGCGGAAGCCGTGGATGACTTTATTCGCCGCTATGGGGGAACCTTATTCAGCTGCGGATTCTTCCGCGACTTTTTCCGGCTGCTGCTGGAAATTCAAAAGCCGGAACACGCCAAGCGTCTCGACCGATCCAAACCCGTATTGCTTTGCTCGGGCGAACATGATCCGGTTGGCGGCACGGAAGGTCTGGCTCGTTTAAAAGAATTCTACGAGTCTGCGGGAATCGATGATCTGGAATGCCGACTGTATCGCGAAGCCCGGCATGAACTGGCTTTCGAGACGAACCGCAGCGAAGTGACCGAGGACTGGATCGGTTGGCTGGATCGCCACTTTTCCCAACCCTCCACCCGCCAATCCGCACGACTTGAAACAAATCGGTAACCGCCGCTTATTTTACGCATCAAAAAGACCTCAACGTTCGCTTTTACACGGACATTGAGGTCTTCTTTGTATGGATATGCGAATTACGTCTCATAATCCTCATAGTAAGCAAATAGATTCGAAGCATCCTCGGGCGGCGCTTCCATCTCATAATACCCGTCATCCGAGCCTCCGCCGCTTTCCGCTTCGCCTTCGCGATTTTGGAAAAACTCCAGGAACGGCTGACCGTATTTCCGATATTTGACCTCGCCCACGCCTTTGATCCGCAGCATTTCGAACTCGGTTTTCGGCTTATGGACACTCATTTCGCTCAAAGTCGCATCGTTGAAAATGATATACGACGGCACATGCTCTTTGGAAGCCAGCTCCCGGCGGATCAGACGAAGCTGCTCGAAAATGGTCACTTCCATCGCCGAGAGTTTTACTTCCGCGCGCGGACGGCTGCTGCGCGATCCGGACGACGACGCGGCGAACGACGCTTTGCGAGCTTCGCGCTGGAACACCTGGCGGCCGCCTTTGAGCACTTCCGTGGCTAGCGGACGCAGCTTCACGACCGGATACTGTCCTTCGGTCAGCTCCAGATACCCTTCCGATGCCAGCACATTGATCATATCGACGATTTCTTTTTCCGTTTTGCCGTTCAACATGCCGTACGTCGACAGTTGATCGAACTTGTATTGCAGCACTTTTTTGTTCCGCGATCCCTTCAGCACGCCTGCGACCATCGAAGCGCCGAACCGCTCGCGCATCCGGTAAATGCAAGAGAAGATCTTTTGCGCATCCACGGTAATATCGATAATCTCGCGGTCGTCTCGGCAAGAGCTGCACGTTCCGCACGGCTCGTCGCCATGTTCTTCCCCGAAATAATCGAGTTGCGCGCTGCGCAGGCATCGGGTGGTATAGCAGTAATCGACCATGAGCTGCAGCTTGCGGTATTCGTTGTGACGTCGTTCTTCCTCCTGTCCGTTTTGCTCGATCAGGAACTTTTGCACCACGATGTCCTGCGCGCTGAACAGCAAGATACATTCGCTCGGCTCGCCGTCACGGCCCGCACGACCGGCTTCCTGTACATAGGCTTCCATGTTTTTCGGCATGTTGTAGTGGATGACGTAGCGGACGTTGGACTTATCGATCCCCATCCCGAACGCGTTGGTCGCGACCATAACCTGCACATCGTCATATAAAAAGGCTTCCTGCGCGCTTTCGCGTTCGTCGTCGGTCATGCCCGCATGGTAACGTCCGGCGGCCAATCCCTTCATCGACAATTGCGAATACAGCTCGTCGACTTCCTTGCGCGTCGCGGCGTAGACGATCCCGGCTTCGCTGGCGTGCGTTTTGGCATAGTCGTAAATGTATTCCTTTTTGTTCTCGCCCCGTAACACGGAAAACGCCAGATTATCGCGACCGAGTCCGGTGACGAACATATTCGCTTCCTGAAGCTCAAGCAGCCGGACGATATCGTCCATGACCTGCGGCGTCGCCGTTGCGGTAAACGCGGCTACGGTCGGACGAAGCGGCAGCGAATCGACGAACGGCGCGACGGATAGGTAACTGGTCCGGAAATCGTGCCCCCATTGCGATACGCAGTGGGCTTCGTCGACCGCGACGCAATCGATGCGCAAATTCGCCATCTCGCCTCTGAACCAGTCCAATTCCAGACGCTCCGGCGCGACATACAACAGCTTCAGCTCGCCGCGCTGCGCCGCGCGGATGCGTTCGTTCACTTCGCGGCCGCTGAGCGTGCTGTTAATGTACGCCGCCGCGATTCCGTTCGTCACGAGCGCGTCCACCTGGTCTTTCATCAGCGAGATCAGCGGCGAGACGACCAGCGTCAGTCCGTCCATCATGAGCGCCGGAATCTGGTAACAGATCGATTTGCCGCCGCCCGTCGGCATGATGCCGAGCGTATCGCTGCGCGTTAGCAGGCTTTCGACGATTTTCTTTTGCCCTTCGCGAAAATCCGGATACCCGTAGTATTTCTGCAGAAGCTCGCCGGCCTGCTCCATTAATTTGTTTTCTTCGATAGCCATTATGCAAAACTCCTTAAAGGGAATGCCGCAGTCGACATCCCCGTGTATTCGTTGCTTTCCAAGTGGCTTGTCTCACTTCAATAGCAGGTTTACGTTCGGCTGAAACGCGCACGACTCTAGCGCGATTCAGCCGAACGTAACCTTACATCTACTTGAGACAAGCCCCAAGCGCCCGGCTGGAAGTCCGTCTCAATGTGGAAACTTCGGCAAGGGTGGCGCGATCAAGCTGCTTGCCCGATCGGCGCACGGGACGCGTTCTTTCTATATTTTACCGGGCATCGGGCATTGGGGCAACCGCTGAATGCGAACGAATATTCTTTTTTTGAAAAAGCCGTCACAACAAAAGACGGTGTTTTGTCTTATGGATCGACAAGGGACAAAAGTTCCTGTTCGTTGAGTAAGCTGGACGGCTGCGGGAGAAATTCGTTCAAGACGCTGTCTCACTCGGAAATTTGGGGTTGGAATACTTTCCAATCCCAAATTTCCGAGTTCAAAGGCGTCTTTCACTGAATTTCTCCCTCCGCCTAGCGCTTCGCTGACGGACAGAACTTTTTGAAATGTCGATCGATTCGACAAATTTAGGATAAGGGTGATTAAAAGATATGGAACAGAGAATGAACATGCAGCAGGTGCTGCCGGACGTGTATAAAAAAATGATGGAACTTGAAATGGCGATCGGGGCTGCGGGAATCGATAAGACGATTTTGGAGTTGGTCAAGATTCGGGCTTCGCAGATGAACGGGTGCGCGTTTTGTTTGAATATGCATACGCAGGATGCGCGCAAGCTTGGGGAGACGGAACAGCGGATCTATGTACTTCCCGCATGGCGCGAGGCGCCGTTTTTCAACGATGGGGAACGGGCGGCGTTGGCGTTGGCCGAAGCGGTTACCCGATTGGACGGTCACGGTGTGCCGGATGACGTGTACGACGAAGCGACTCGGCAGTTCGGACGCGAAGGTACGGCGAAGCTGATCATGGCGTTGGTCGCGATTAACGGTTGGAACCGGATCGCGGTATCGACCCGGCTGATGCCGGTTTAACGGACAGATTGAAGAAAGATACCTTGATACGGAATCGAGTTTCGTTCAGCGGGCAGCCTGTCCAATTGGAAATGGCTGTCCGTTTTCGTTATTCCTAGCCTTTTGGCGGCGGCTCTGGTATAGTGGATTCGGCGAATCGCGGCTGTGCAAAAAGGTTTTTGCGCGTCTCCCGCGCTTGCGCCGAGATCCTTTTTCCAAGAATGGAGTTCATCCGATTATGGCTTATACGAATAAACGTCCCGGGGGCAAGAAGCGCCCTCCCGGCGTCGCAAAAGATACGTCCTACGCCGCACGCGAACAAGCAAGAAGAGAAAAAGCGGACGCTCAATCCCGCAGTTTTACGGTCAAAGAACCTGCCGAGCTGCTTGCTTTCCTGTTGGAAGCGATGAGCGGCACGGGCCGCAACTCGGTCAAGTCGATCCTGTCGCACGGTCAGGTTCGCGTGGACGGCGTAGCCGTCACGCGGCACAATCATGAATTGCAGCCCGGACAAACGGTGGTCGTGGGCAAAGAGCGCGCGAAGCCGAAAGCGAGACTTACCGGACTGCGCATTTTGCATGAAGACGACGATGTGATCGTAGTACGCAAAGAAGCGGGACTGCTGTCGATGTCTTCTTCCCGCGAGGAAGACAATACGGTCTACCGTCAATTGATGGGTCATATCCGGCTGACGGACCAGCACGGTCGCCTGTTCGCTCTTCAACTGCTGGAAAAAGACGCTTCCGGCGTCATGCTGCTTGCCAAAAACGAAGCGGCCAAAGAAGCGATTCTGGAACAGTGGAGCAGCGGCACGGCCAAACAAGCCTACACCGTTCTCGTTGAAGGCAAAGTGAAACGCGAAGCGGATACCGTGACTTCCTGGCTGCGCGAAACCAAGACGCTCAAAATGTACGCCAGCCGCAAAGAAGGCGACGGCTTGCACGCGGTGCTGCATTATAAGCTCCTTAAAGCCGCCAGCCAAGTCTCTCTGCTCGAAGTCACGACCGACACCAACCGCAAAAACCAGATTCGTGCCCAATTCGAAGACATCGGCCATCCGATCGTCGGCGACAAGAAATACGGTTCGACGCTGCGCAATATGGGTCGGCTGGGTCTGCACGTTCACGAGCTAACCTTCGTTCACCCGACCAGCGGCCGCACGACCAAGTTCGAGACGGAAGTGCCGAAGACGTTCTTGGCGCTGTTCCAGGAAAACTAAGACTCGATAAGAATAGATTAAGGCCCCCGACCTCTGCGAAAAAGCGTAGAGATCGGGGGCTTTATGCTTGACGACGACTTTACGCCGGATATAGACAGGGATGAAAATCGCGTCCAGGCTGTATCGGGTCTTGCTTGTTTAAACGAGGTAATCCCCGAATCCGACCGCTTGCCCGTCGATCCGCGCCAGCGTCGTGCCATCTTCGCTCACAGCCAACTCCAGTCGACGGCTATGCAGGCTTCGATAACTCGCGCTGCCTCCGCCTTCACCGAAAATTGGCGCACGCTCGCGCATCAGCTCGGCAAAGCCTTCCAGATCCTCGATATCCAGGCTCTCGGCTTCTTCCACGCTTGCCGCTTCGATCACGACGGCGTTGGACGCGCCCGTGCTGCGCACGCTCACCCGGTCTTCCTGCTCGTCGGCTTCGTAACCGTAACGCAGGAATACTGCCAGATACACGCCTCCGACCAGTCCGAACAAGGCTTGCTCGTCTCGTATCCATTCTCCTTTGGGCAGAACGCCGACGATACCCGGATCTTGCCCTTCCGGCACCGGATACAACGCCATGACCACGCTGCGATCCGGCAAAATGCGCGTATACGGACTTTCATGGCGCAGATCGCCTTCGCCGTACCCTTCGCCCGGATGGATGAAATACGCTTGGTTGACGCTGCTGCCCAGTTCGTAGGACAACGGAAGCGTCACGTCCCAGCGATGCTGTTCGTTATCGAATTCTTCCGAGCGCTCCCACATCCCGCCTGCCGCATACGCATCGGTCAGATACGTGTAACTATGCAGTTCGCGGTCCGATCCGTCTTCAAGCGGCTTGAGCACTTTCTTTTTGACCTCGACGGGCACGAGACGGTCCATCGCCGCAATCCGCGCTTCTTCCGGCGCTTCGTAAAACAGGAACCCCGCATATTCGGCGCGAACCAACTGCGGCGGCAAACGGAAGTCTCCATACTGCAAATAATCGAATCCGACGTTGCCGTCTTTCGGCGCATCCGCGGACAACCCCCGCGCGTGCGGTCCGGCCCAAGCGCCTCCGATATAGTGCAGCGAACGCTCGCTCCATAAATAATCCAGCATGCTGTTCAGATCGGCCGTAATGTCCGCATCATCCAGCAGCAGCCGAGCGCATGCAAATGCCTGTACCCAGTGCCAGAACCAGGGCTGCGAACCGTATTCGTGCATGCCCCGATCGCGAACGCGCGCAAGCAAAGCTTTAAGCGAACGGCGTCCGTCTTCCAACAGCTCGTCATCGCCGTAAAACGATCCGAACAACAGCTTGGCCGCCGTATATTTCGCTTCGTGATGCCCGTATTCCCGCAGCGGTTTGTCATAAAAACGACTATCGTACACGGCTTTAAGCGCCACTTCGAAAGCCGTTCGAAGATCTTCCGGCAATGTCTCCCCGCTCCGTTCGGCAAAATACAACATCAAACTGCCCATCAGCTCAACCGGAAGCGGGTGCGGCGATGCCTGCTTCGGATCTTCACCGAGTGCCAAAGGCCAATGACCGTACGTCTCGCTTCCTTCCCGCCGATCTTGAAGCTCCAACACAAGTCCGAGCACTTGCTCCGCCGTCGCCTTCGCCTGCTCGCGATCAAAACGAACGCGAATGTCCGGGTCCAGCGAAGCGGCATGCAGATACGAAGCATAATAAAAATTGTCGCGGATATCGTCATGAAACCATAGACCGCTCGGCAGACGCTCGCGCGAAGCGGCCTGCGCCGCGACTTTCCCGACAAGTTGACGACTTCTTTTTTCCAGACTCAGCATATTACCGATTCCAACTCCTTTTCCATACTAACGGCTGCTTCGTTTCGGCTTGAACTCCCGCGCGCATGCTTCCAGCAAAAAGCAAAACGAACGATTCTGTCCCAGCATAAAGGAAGATAGATCATAACGATGATGGGCAGGCTCGTAGGTAACAAGCAGCCGACGCCCCATCCGCTGCGTTGCATAGTCAATAAACTTCTTTGCGGATTCATTTTCCAACAAAATCACGTACGCATATAAGGAATGTTCTTCCGGCTCGTCGAGCGGGCTTACGCCTGCGCAGGAGAATTCGGTGACGATGCCGGCCGCGTTTAACAGCTTCAAAGCTTCCAATAACTCAATATCTACCTCAACACCATCCAGCAGACCGACCTTTTTCGGAAAAAGGCGAATCTTTTCGCGTTCCGCCCAGCGTCCAAGCTCCGTTCTGCGACGGTTCCATTGTTCGGCGGTCTGACTGCTGATGATCATTTCTTCCGGAATCGCTTGATCCGGTTGTCTGTCTTCCATGATGCTCGCTCCTTCCGCAACCCGAAGACCGGCAGGCCCGATCACTCCAACCTCCGGTCCGATCTTTCCATTATGCCATTCCTGAAGCGGCGGCGCCATCGTCCCGGGTACAAGAGATCCGATCTTCTTCAAGACTCCGATTGCTGCTGCGCCTCTTTTTCCATTGCCTGCATCACCTCGTTCAAAGCCAGCTCTTTCAAGCGTTCGGCTCGAAGCATCAACCGATCCGCCCGATCGCCGTAATCTTCGCGCGCACGCTTATCGCTGCACGCGGGCAGATTGATCCGGACGGTCAAGTAGGCCGAACGAACCGCCGCTTCGAACATGACCACTCCGATTCCCAGATCCGACAGCACATGTTCGCGGGTGGCTTCGGCGATTCCCCGGGCGCTTCGAAGACCGCGCACGCCGACCTCCATCAGCTCCAGCGGAACTTCGATCGTCCTTTTGACGGCATGGATCAGCGATTCGTCTTGTTCCGACTCCGCTTGTTCGCTGACCTCGATGTATTCGGCGAAACCGCGTATATCCGCCTTCATCAATCGCTCGCACTCAGCCGCGATTTCTTTCATTTCCCGCTCCGCGTCGTCGATGTATTCGCGCTGCTCGGACGTGCGCTGACGATGCGACAGCTGCGCGGCCATCGATGTCATCGCGGAACCCAGGGCAGCCGCAAGCGCCGATGTGCTGCCTCCGCCCGGCGTGGCTTTCGCGCTTCCCGCTCGTTCTACGAATTCGCGAATGGATAACTCCCAAGGAGATTGTTCATGCATGATCCCTCTTCCTTCCTCTGCGTGGTTTTTTATGCCGATCTTGTTCTCTGTTCATTACCCCGATTTTTGGTCGCCTACTGGAAACGATTGTCTGGTCGAGTTGATTGCTGCTTCAATCCGCTCTCTGTTGATCGCCCTGATCCCTCGCACCTTTACCGTGACGGTCGCTCCCGATTACCGGCTTGTGCCCGACGGCCGATTGGATAAGCAGGCTTACGGCGAAAACATTCGAAGCTTTGCCGCAACCTGTTTCGAAAACGGTTCACTCGGCACTACCCGTTACGGCGAGCCTGTAGGTCCCGTCGTCGTCAAAGCGCTGCTTCTCAGCTTGCCCGTGATCGCAGGCGCGCTATCGGTCGGATTCCTGCTGCCGGTTGCACGCTGGTATCTGATCCATCACCCGATCGGCGGCATGCGTTTTCTCGCCCGCGAAGGCTGGGAATCTTTGGAGATCGCGATGGCGGCCGACTTCGGCCGTTTCGTTTATTCAAAGCGTATTACATCCCCGCGCTTCTGCAGGAGATGATCGTTCATTTCTGCCTCGACCTCGGAAAAGTGCTCAGTCCGATCGGACAGCTCGGCGTATTGGCCGCGTACTTGAATCCCGGATCGGCGGAAGCGGGAATGAACAACGATTTCGAATTCGTCAATACCGCGCACGACTGGGGCTCGATGATCTCCGATCATTTGCCGGATTTGAAATTCGGTCACTTCGGATCGATCATGGTGCCCGTGTTCGCGATCGTGTACGCGTTGCTGGCGTTCAGTTTGCTCGGGGAAGGACTGCGGAGAAGGTTCAACGCGATCCAAAAAAATGAATGCTAACTTGACCGTTCATGTTATGATGGACATTAATGTTATCGGATTTTTCAATACGTGGACTGGGAGTGGATTTATTCATGATTCGATTCGGAATGATCGGCACGAATTTTATTACGGAACGCTTTATCGATGCGGCGCAGCAGGCGGAAGGACTGGAACTGACTGCGGTGTACTCGCGCACGGAAGATCGCGCGCAGGAGTTTGCGAACCGTTACGGGATCGGGCTTACTTTTACGGACCTGGATGAAATGGCCGCTTCGGACCGGATCGACGCCGTTTATATCGCCAGCCCTAATTCGCTCCACGCCGAGCAGGCGATCTTGTTCCTGAAGCAAGGCAAGCATGTATTGTGCGAAAAGCCGATGGCTTCCAATGCTCGGGAAGTACGCGACATGTTTGCTGCGGCTCAAGAAAGCGGCGCCGTGCTGATGGAAGCGGTTAAGACGACGCTGCTGCCTTCTTTCGCGCTGCTGCGAGAAAACCTGCACAAGATCGGCACGGTTCGGCGTTATTTTGCCAATTACGGCCAGTATTCGTCCCGTTATGACGCCTACAAGGAAGGCATGGTGCTGAACGCGTTCCGGCCCGAATTCTCCAACGGCGCGCTGATGGATCTCGGCTTGTACTGTATTTATCCGATGGTACTGCTGTTCGGCAAACCGGAAGAGGTCAAAGCAAGCGCGTATATGCTGGAGTCCGGCGTTGACGGCGAAGGTAGTCTGCTCGCCCGCTACCCGGATATGGAGGGCGTCGTGACTTTTTCAAAAATTACCGATTCGCATGTCCCGTCGGAGATCCAGGGCGAGCTGGGCAGCATTCTGATCGACAAGATCAGCGAACCGCGCAATGTGCAGATCCGTTATCGGGACGGCAGCGTGGAAGATCTCAGCGAACCCGCCGGCAAACCTGTAATGACTTACGAAATTCAGGAGTTTGTCGACGTGATCCGTTCAGGCGCAAGCGAGTCTTCCGTCAATTCGCACGCGTGTTCGTTGGCCGCAGCCGAAGTCATGGAAGAAGCCCGTCAACAGTTCGGTCTTGTCTTCCCTGCCGACCAAAAATACTCGCAACAAAAATAATCAAAAATTTGACTAATTTTCGCAGCATGCCGCACCGTTTCTTAAGGTATGATGAATGTGAGGACTTTCACGTACTTTTTTTCCGTAAAAGGTACCCTGATGAAAGCTCCATTCTAACGGGACGGTGACTTCACGATGTGGAAGCATGCAGGCAAGACAATAAAAGCGGCAGCGGCGGTTCTGACCCTCGCGGCCGTGCTTAGCGGATGCGGACCAGCCAAAGACGGAGCAGCAACAGCGGCACAGACAAATTCCGATCCAATCTCGGCAACTTTCTATGTCTATGATACGGTGGCAACGATCAAGATCTATGACGAGAAGGCAACAGAGCAAAACATAGACGAAATCCGTGATCTGTTGAGCAAAATCGACCTGGAACTGAGCCGGACGAATAAGGACAGCGATCTGTACAAGGTCAACGCCGCCTCCGGCAAAGAAGCGGTTAAGGTCTCGCAAGGAACATTCGACGTAGTGAAGCTTGCGCTATCTTATGCCGAAGAGACCGACGGATTGCTTGATCCTTCGATCGGCCCGCTGATTAATCTATGGGATATCGGACATGAAGGCGCGAAAGTGCCGGATAAAGATGACCTGGAAACGGCTCGCAAGCTAACCGACTACCGAAAGGTCGTTCTCGACGAAGCCAACTTGACGATCAAGCTCGAAGAACCCGGCATGGTGCTCGACCTGGGCTCGATCGGCAAAGGATATGCGGCTGATCAAGTAGCCAAGTATATGCACGATCACGATCTGAACAGCGCTTTGATCAACCTCGGCGGCAGCAGCATCAACGCGGTCGGCGGCAAGCCGAACGGCGCGGATTGGAACGTCGGCCTGCAAGATCCGGTCAAAAGCCGCGGCAGCCAGCTTGGAACGGTCAAGATCAACAACGAGACGATCGACTCCTCGGGCGTCTATGAACGATTCTTTATGGAGGACGGCATCCGGTACCATCATATTCTTGATCCCCGTACCGGCTATCCGACGCAAAACGGCCTGATGAGCATCACCATCGTCAGCGACAACGCAACAGACGCCGATGCGCTCTCCACCGCTGCTTTCGTGATGGGATTGGAAAAAGGCATGGCCTATATCGAGAAACAGCCCGACGTTGAAGCTTTCTTCATCATGGACGACAACAGCATCCATGCAACGAGCGGCTTGAAGGATCGAATCAACCTGACCTCCGATTTGTACCATCTGACTGACTGATTGATCAGCGAGTTTATATGAAAAAGGCTGCCGACATCGTTTATTCGATGATCGACAGCCTTTTTATGATAGGCAAAAATAATTCTATTCCGATTCTTTGGCCGTCCATTCAATCTCGAACCGCGCGAATCCGCCTTCGGCCATTCCGCCAAAGCTTACGCCTGCCGGCATGCCCGCTTCACGCGCATCCGGCGAAGACAGCAATTCGACTTTCATCCCTGCCGGTAGTCCGACGATTTTCCAATTGCCATCCGCTCTGGGCGTGAGCACGCCGGAATCGCGAATGTAATCAGTGAGAATCTGTCTATTTTCATCCGGCGAATCGAGCACGACCCGTTGACCGTCCGGATTGGCAATCGGCGTCGAAAAAGCACGGTAGTTGTTGGTGGCGATCACGAACTTCTCTTCGGCTTCGACCAGGCGACCTTCGTAACGCAGGTCTCCGATTCGCTCCGATTGCGGATTCACGAGTTCGCATGAAGATGAATATTTAGCCGGCTGCGTCACATTGATCGTATACGTCACGCCGTCGATGATATCGAAGTTGAAGGAAGGGAAGTCCGGGTCGATCAACGGTTGGCCGTTTCCGCCTTGCGGATCGATCGTCAAGAACAGTCCTGCCGCCCATTCCAGCCATTCTTTCAACTCGGCTCCCGTCAATAAGACGGCGCACAACGTATTCGGATAATTATACAAATCCGCGATATGTTTCACAGCCAGCGGGCCAGCAGGAATGTTCGTATAATACGAGGGACCGTAACGTCCGCCCGTTTTGAACGGCGCGCCCGCAGCAAGCATCGGAAGATCCGCGTAAGGCGATCCTTGAAGTTCTTTTTTCAAATACCACCGCTGCGCGTCATTGACGATCTGCACCGAAGCACTGTCTTGAATCAAAGCAAAGAAACTGTCGATCGGTTCGGTCGTCTCGCCTACCGCGGTTCGGATATAGGTCAGCGTGCCTTCATGTCCCTCGCGCACGGCTTCCGCGGTCTCAGCGTCCGTACGCACGAGCGACACGGCTTTGGACGCATCGAAGACCGGACGTGCTTCGACGTGAAAATCAGACACTTTCCAACCTTCTTCGCCCAAAACCAGCTCCAAATCCACGACGCCCAGATGGTCGCCTGCGTAGCCCGCTTCGACAGCCGGAACTCCGTTGATCGAACCTCGCTCCAGATCGACCCCCGTTTTCCCCTCAAAAGCCGCACTCGGAAACACCTTATGCGCATGGCCGAACAAAATCGTATCCACGCCCGGAATTCGGCTGAGATGCAGTACGGCATTTTCCGTCATCGGGGCTTCTGCGACGTCCTCATAACCGCAGTGAGCCAACAGTACAATCAAGTCGGCTCCTTCTTCTTTCAGCTTGGGAACAAAAGTCTTGGTCGTCTCGACCATGTCTTCCGCTCGCAGCCTGCCTTCCAGATTGGCTTTGTCCCAACTCATGATCTGCGGGGTGACCAATCCGATCACGCCGACTTTGATCGGGTGGGAATTGCCGTCCTCGTCCTCGATCGTGCGCTCCAGCAGCAGATAAGGCGGAAGGTAATGCGAGCCTTTCGGAACATTTTCACCATCGAGATACAGATTGGCATTCGTATAAGGGAAAGCGGCTCCTTCAAGCACCTTGTCCAAATATTCCAATCCGTAGTTGAACTCATGGTTGCCCAAGGTTCCGGCGTCATAACCGAGAGCATTCATCGCTTGATAAACCGCATGGATGCCGCCGCTTGCGTCAAGTCCTCCCGAAGCCATATAGTCACCCATCGGATTGCCTTGCAGCAGATCGCCGTTATCGAACAACAGGACATTCTTCTTCTCCGCTCTCGCTTGCCGGATCAGGGCTGCCGTCTGCGCGAATCCGTACTCCGATACCGGGCGGTCTCCGTAATAATCATAATTCATCATATGGACGTGAAGGTCCGTTGTTTCCAGTACCCGAAGGCTTGCTTTAATATTCAGTTTACTCTCCTCCAATATGTAAGCTAAGATAACGCAACTTCTTTTCCGCATGCTTTTAACATTTTTTTCCGTGACTTTTTCAGATAAAACTCGTGCAATTTTCGTTTTTTGTGGTACTATCTTTTATGAAGATTAATTTACCGCTGGTAGTTAGTGAAAAAACAAAACATTAACTAACATATGGCGCGCAAATGTTCGCTTCTCGAAACGTTCATCAGGAGCGTACCTCTCGTTTCCGACTTGATTAGAATGACATTTAACCATGTTTTTCGCAAGAGTGGGACTTGTAATTTTACGTAGGTTTAACAAAAATCGTCCTCCCACTTTACTCAGTCTCAGGAAAATGCTGGTACACTTCTTTTTGTCGGCTTCGGGCCGCGGAGATTGCAAAAACAACATATCGATCAAGGGGGAAAAGATTTTGTTTAAGAAAGTACTTACGATCTGCATGTCTCTTGCAGTGACGGCGAGCCTGGCAGCTTGCGGAAGCAGCAGCAACAACGCATCGGGCGGCACGTCCACGGATGCGGGTACCGCTCCGGCGGCTGAAGGCTACGCGCCTACAGAATTGACGGTACAATTCGTCCCTTCGCAGAACGCGGAAACACTCGAAGCCAAAGCGAAACCGCTTGAGAAACTTCTCGGCGACGAGCTGGGCATTCCGGTAAAAGTCAGCGTATCTCCTAACTATAACACGATCATCGAAGCCATGTCCGCGAAGCAAGTCGACGTAGGCTTCCTACCTCCGAACGCGTACGTTCTGGCTCACGACGTAAGAAAATCGGCTGATCTGCTGCTGCAAGCCCAACGTTACGGCGTTGAAGAAGCGACAGGCCAACCGACCGAAGAAAAAGTAGACTTCTACAAATCGCTGATCCTCGTTAAAAAGGATTCCGGCATCAAGAGCCTGGAAGATCTGAAAGGCAAAAAAATGGGATGGCAGGACGTTACGTCTTCCGCAGGTTACGTATTCCCGGCCGCTGCCATGGTCAAAGCAGGAATGGATCCGGGCACGGACGTTCAAGGCGTAACGCTGAAAGGCCACGACCAAGCGGTACTGGCTCTGCTGAACGGACAAGTTGATGCGGTTGCGGTCTTCCAAGACGCTCGCAACACCGTTAAAGGCGACATTCCGGACGTGTTCGACCAAACCGAAATCCTGTTCGCTACGGATCCGATCCCGAACGACACGATCAGCGTGCGCAGCGATATGACGGACGAGTGGAAAACAAAGATTTCCGACGCGTTCATCGCTCTGGGCAACGATCCGGAAGGTCAAAAAATCATCAACGACGTGTACACGCACGTCGGTTACGAAAAAGGCGACGATGCGAACTTCGCAATCGTGCGCGAGTCGGCCGAAGCTGTCGGTCAAAAGATCGAATAGTCATCTTCACCAATTAAGGGGCTTTATGGTATAGTTTTGACAAAACCATTTCTTGTGCGCCCTCTCCATTTTTCCATGCAGCGCCGCTTGCGGTTTTTACAGCCGCAAGCGGCGCTGTGCGGCGTTTGGAGAGTGGACGAATCTGACCGGTTCCTCTCTGACAAACAGAGAAGGCAAGCCGGAGAAAGCGGGCAACGATGATTGAATTTAAAAATGTAGTCAAGCAATATCCCAACGGCACGATCGGCCTCAATAACATTAACCTCACGATCAACGAAGGCGAGTTTGTCGTCATCGTCGGTCTGTCCGGCGCAGGTAAGTCTACGCTACTACGGTCGGTTAACCGCCTGCATGATATCAGTTCGGGCGAAATCCTGATCGACGGAAAATCGGTAACCAAAGCGAGCGGCAAGCAGCTCCGCCGGATTCGCCGCGATATCGGCATGATCTTCCAAAGCTTCAACCTCGTGAAACGCGCAACCGTCATTCGCAACGTGTTGTCCGGCCGCGTCGGTTACCATTCCACGTTCTCGACGATGTTCGGTTATTTCCCTAAAGAAGACCATGATATCGCGTTGGATGCGCTCAACCGCGTGAACATCCGAGAGAAAGCCTACACGCGTGCCGACCAACTGTCCGGCGGCCAGCAGCAGCGCGTCTCGATCGCGCGCGCGTTGGCTCAAAAGCCTAAAGTCATTTTGGCCGACGAGCCTGTCGCTTCCCTCGACCCGTTGACGACCCGTCAAGTCATGGACGACCTGCAGCGCATCAACCGCGAATTGAAAATTACGACCATCGTCAACCTGCACTTTATTGACCTGGCTCGCGAGTATGCCACGCGCATTATCGGTCTGCGCGCAGGCGAAGTCGTATTCGACGGCCCTGTGTCCGAAGCGACGGATGCCAAATTCTCCGAAATCTACGGACGCCCGATCAACGAAGACGAGCTGCTGGCAGCCGACGCTCCGAAAGGAGGAGTCACGGTATGACACCCGCTCCTACGCCGGAAGCGGCGGCGAGCGGGGCACCGACTCCTCCGCCGTCCAAAAAGCCGGCGCCTACTCTGGATTCCAAAGGCCCGCAGCGCTATAAAGCGCTGGTCACTTGGATATTGTTCATCGGCGTACTTTATGTCTGCTTCGTCGGAGTAGACGCGGACTTCCTCGCTCTATTCAGTGAAGGCGCCCGCGAAAATATGGGCCGGATCCTCGGCGAAATGCTTCGTCCGGATTGGAGCTATGCTTCGCATATCTGGAAACCGATGGTCGAAACCGTGCAAATCGCGATCGCGGGCACGATCATCGGCGCGGTCCTTGCCGTTCCGGTAGCTCTTCTTTGCGCAGTCAACATCATGCCCAAGAAAATCGTTTCGATTCCGGCTCGCATGGTACTGAACCTGGTTCGTACCGTTCCCGACCTGCTGTTCGCCGCGATCTTCGTTGCCGTTTTCGGGATCGGCGCGTTCGCCGGCATGCTGGCGCTCGTGTTCTTCTCCTTCGGTCTCGTAGCCAAGCTGACTTACGAAGCGATCGAAGCGATCGATCCGGGTCCGCTCGAAGCGATGACGGCGTCCGGTGCCAACAAAATTCAATTGATCGTTTTCGGCGTTATCCCGCAAGCCCTGCCTTACTTCTTCTCGTACGTGCTGTATACCTTCGAAGTTAACGTTCGGGCAGCTGCCGTGCTTGGTTTCGTCGGCGCGGGCGGTATCGGTCTTCACCTCGACCAACAGCTCAACTCGCTGCGCTATGACCGCGCTTCGACGATCATCCTGTTGACGCTGGTCATCGTGCTTCTGATCGACTACGCGAGTACTTACTTACGGAGGAAATTGCTATGAACCAATCCGATCCTTCCAAATCCCGTTCTTCTTTGATCCGTAACTGGATCGTCGGCGCGGGCATTATCGTGTTGTTCGTTTGGTCGCTGTCTTCGCTTCAATTCGACGGCATTCAAGAATACGGCGCTCAGGTCATGAAATCGATCTGGGACGGCTTCACCCACCCGGACTGGGATTACGTCTACATGCCGGAAGGCGAGGATTTGCTGCGCGGCCTGCTGGAAACGCTGATTATCTCGATCCTCGGTACCTTCATTTCGGCATTCCTGTGTATTCCGTTCGCATTCTGGGCTTCGAGCAACATGAGCCGTCTGGGCATCGTATCGGGCAGCGGCAAGTTCGTTCTGACCGTGATTCGCGTCTTCCCGGAAATCATCATGGCGATCCTGTTCATCGTGGCCGTAGGCCCCGGCGCATTCGCCGGCGTATTGGCGCTCGGCGTCCACTCGATCGGCATGTTGGCCAAACTGTACTCGGAAACGATCGAAGCCGTGGATAACGGCCCTCGCGAAGCGCTGGTTGCCAGCGGCGCGAGCAAACTGCAAGTACTGCGCTTCGCGGTGCTCCCGCAGGTTATCCCGCAGTTCATCTCGTACGCGCTGTACCGCTTCGAGATCAACATCCGTTCCGCAACCGTTCTCGGCCTCGTCGGCGCAGGCGGCATCGGTACCCCGCTGATCTTCGCCCTGCAAACCCGCAACTGGAGTCGGGTCGGAATTATTCTGCTCGGCATCGTGGTGTTGGTCATTATTATTGACCTCATTTCCGGGTGGCTGCGTCGTCGGATTATCTGACGTTGACTTTGGATGCGGGGAGACGCGGCTGCGGGAGGGATTCGTTTCGGTCGCGTGTTGCCTTTGGGAAGCTCGATTGGATTTATAACAAGGAAGCTTCCCAAAGGCAAAGGCGATCGCTAACGCTCCTTCACTGAATCCCTCCCTCCGCCGCTGCTTCGCAGCAAATTCTTTTTTTAGTAAGAGGAGCCGAATCTTAATTGGATTCGGCTCTTTTCTTTTGTAGTTTTATCTTTCCCTATTCCCTGTTTTCTGCTTATATTGTCGGTTCCCTTCTTTCTTCTGCCTTTTCTCTTGCCCTTCTCCTGCCCTCCCCTCAAAGCGTTCCTGTTTGAGGGGCTTTTGTTGTCGATGAAATCCGACAACCAGGAAAAGGCGGTGCGGCGGAGGGGGATGTTCAGTGAAGGAGCTGAAGCATTTCGAAGAAATCCACTTCGGAAGCATATGCTGTGTTCGCCTTTGCCTTTGGGAAGCTTCCTTATTCAAATCCAATTCCAGCTTCCCAAAGGCAACACGCGACCTAAAGCCTTTCTACAGAAAGGCACATCGTAAGAATACGCTAATGAACCCCCACCTGCAGCGCACCTCCAGCCTTTTCCCCCGCACCAAGGTTGTCGTATTGAGTCCAACAAAAAAAGCGCCCCGAAATGCTCGGAACGCTTTTTTTCTTCTATTATAACTGGAAACCGATCCCGCCGTTTTTGGCGTCCATCCAGCTGCCTTTTTTCTCTTTGTTCATCTCGCCGCCCATGGAGCGGACGATGGCGGCGATATCAACCTCGCCCTGCTCGTTCCATTCCAGAGCCGCCGAGACATACAGTTCGCCGAGCTGGGCCATGCTGAAGCCCTGGGTCAGCGCGATCGCGCCTTCGAACGCTTCCGCGGATACGAAGTCCGTCAGTCCGCGGCGTTCCAGGAAGATCCGGCGCATGTCTTTGTCGGGCAGCGTGATTTCGTACGAACGATCGAAGCGTCCGGCACGGTTCATCAGGCCCGGATCGATCTTTTCCGGATAGTTGGTCGTGCCAATCAGGAAGATGCCTTCTTTCGATGTCGCGCCGTCCAACGTGTTCAGGAAGAACGAACGGACGCCTTGAGGCATGGAGTCGATATCCTCGATTACCAGTACCATCGGCGCCAGACGCGCCGCGGTCTCGAAGACCTCCTGCACCGAGCCGCTGGACGTGTATTCCGTGATCTGCCAGTAAGCGGCCGGACCCGGCACGCTGCCCGCGATCGATTTCACCAGCGTCGTTTTGCCGTTACCCGGGCGGCCGTAGAGCAGAATGCCCCGTTTGAACGGAAGATTATGCTTGCGGTAAAAGCTGCGGTCCGAGGCGAAGAACTGATCCAGCGAGCGGTAGATTTCTTTTTTCAGCGGCTCGGGAAGAATGACGTCGTCACGCGATACGGCGCGCGTGATCGGCTCGCTTTCCCGCTGCATGCCGTTATTCGTATCGGTGAACACCGTAATCCGATCTTGCTCCCGATTACGCTGGCGAATGCGAACGCTGCGCAGGAACTCGCTGATCGCTTCGTCTCCTGTCGCAAACACGAAGTCTTCGCTATAAATGCCGTGCTGACGGAACATCGGAATGCGGGCCAGGGCAACGCCCTGATCGGCATACACGAACACATTGTTGCGAATCGCCGGATGAATCGTGTATTCCGGCGTAAGGCTGTCTTCGTCGTAGGCGAACGTGCGACCTTCGATCCCTTCGTAGATGCGGCCTGCGCACTCTACGTCGGGCGAACCTTTTTTCACGTCCTCTTCAAGCAGATCCCAGTAATCGTTATTTCCGTCATCGCTCGCGTACAGCGTATAGGTCACGCCGTATCTCTCTTCCAGCATCGCTTCGATTCCCCGCGTTACGCGGGCATACGATTCGTATTCGGCCATATTCACGTTGCCCGGCTCATACGCTACGATGGTTCGTTCTTCATTGGCCGGAATATCGATTCCCGCAATTCGCAGGCCTTGATCCGATTGTACTTTTCGTTCCATTAAGATTTCGCCCCTTTCACTGCCGCAAGCGGCTTGCATTTGGCTACGACGGAAGCAAGTCCTGCCCCCGTCACGCTGTTGATAATTCGATCTACGTCTTTATAAGCTTGAGGCGATTCATCCAAAATGACGCCCAGCGAATTGTGGTTCACGATCACTTCTTCTTCGGTTCCGACCTTCAGCGCCGCCGCGAACTCGTCCACCGTCACCAGCTTCTTCGTTGCGGTCCGCGAACGCGTACGTCCTGCACCATGGCAGATCGAATGATAATTATCCGCCCCGCTCGGCTCTCCGACCATAATATAGGAAGACGTGCCCATCGATCCGGGAATCAGCGCCGGATGCCCGGTTTCCCTATAAACGTCGGGGTTGTCCAGGTGACCGGCCGGAAGCGCGCGTTGCTCCTTTTCGATGCACGAACCAATCTTGCCCGCCGTGTTGTTCGTCCCAAGCGTAATTGTGCATCAGGTCGTATAAAATATTCATTTCGAATTCGGAACCGAATACGTCGAGAAAAGCTTCACGAATGGCAAAAGCGATCAAATGACGGTTCACCACCGCCACGTTCAACGCCGAAGCCATCATATTGACGTATCGATCGCCTTCCGGAGAATCCAGCGGTGCGAAAATGAGTTTGGGATCGGCGGTGCCTAGTCCCAAACGCGTCATGGCCCGGGCAGCCATCGACGTATAATGCTGACTGACCATCGCGCCCCAGGCACGGGAACCGGAATGGATCATCACGACGACCTGGCCGTCGTACATGCCCCATTTCTCCGCAAGCTCCCTGTTTTCTTCGGAGATCTCCAAATACTGAATTTCCGCAAAATGATTGCCGCCGCCGAGCGTACCCAGCTGACGTAATCCTTTTACCCAATAGTTGTTGGCCACGGCGTTCAACTCTTCCGGATCAAAGTCGAAACGCGCGCGCTCCACATGGGTCAAAGAAGGCGAACATTTGGCGGACACGCCGTCAGGCAAATATTTGTTGGGTAGTCCTCTGAGTCCTTTTTGCACGATATTTTCCATCTTCAAATCGGAGAACGGACTGCGCTTATGGGCTTCCATCGGCAAATATTTTTCGATCCGGTTGACCAGCTTGCGGCGCAAACGCAAATCCTGAACATCGCTGCGATGCAGGTTCGTCAAATGCACGCGCATGCCGCAGCCGATATCGCTGCCCACGATCGACGGGGACACGATTCCGCCGTCTTTGTTCCATACCGCCGTCGTTCCGATACAAGTTCCGACTCCGACATGCACGTCCGGCGTGTAGCCCATATAACGGATATCGGGAATTTGCAGATTGCGTTCGGCCATATCGAACACTCTCGGGTCGAGCTGCGCAAACATTTCTTCGTCGGTATACACATGGACATGACCGGAAGCAAGCTGCACTTGTCGATAAAAAGAGGAGTTCGTTGTTGTTGGGTTCATTGGGTTTAAATTTGACATAAAGTAAAAAATCCATTCCTTCCTATAGGGCAAATCGAGTATTTTTGAAAAAAAGCATAACAAAAAACCGCGAACTTTCCGTCCGCGGTTATGCCGGCATAGATGGATGGAAATCAAAGCCGCGCATACGCCATCCGTCGCGAAAGTGAGAATTCCGCAAAGATGGACTGCGCCGCCAGAACCATTCAAGCCAAACCGTACCCGTCGAGGACAGTCAGAACGAAAGACGTCTGTTCAGTTTTCAAATGAGCCTTCAAACGATTAACGACCATCATTGCTGCCATCCTCCTTTGCCAAATAGTAAACTTATCATAGCCTTTTCTCTTGAGCGCTGTCAACCCTAATACTGGAAGCCCTTCTTCTTTTTTTGGCCGCCGGCTGAATAATGGACTATAATAGACAACGTAAAGGCTGCGAAACGGAAGCCGAATAGGATGCAAAAACGAACAGGAGTGAACCCTTCATGAACGATCAACGTTGGAACAAAATCAGAAATCATATGGACGAACACAAGCTCGACTGCCTGCTGATCACGGAACCGAAGCATGTCGGCTATCTGACCGGCTTTTTCTCGAACCCGCATGAACGTTTCCTGGGGCTTGCCGTTCCGAAAAACGATGAGCCGTTCCTCGTCGTGCCTGCCCTGGATCTGGAAGCGGCCAAAGCCGTATCGTCCGTATTGACGATCCGCACGCACAGCGATACCGACGACGCGTATGCCCTGCTTCAAGGCTGGCTCGGAGGCGGAAAAGGCATCGTGGGGATCGAAAAAGATCATTTGTCCGTATCGCGTTTCGAACGCTTGAACGCCGTGCTCGGCGCATCAAGCTACGCGGACGTCGGCGGCGTGCTGACTGCGCTTCGCGCCGCCAAAACGCCGGAAGAAATCGAGAAGCTGCGCCGTGCCGCACGTCTGATCGAAGCGGTTCTGACCGAAGGCTTGAAGCACGTGCGCGTAGGCGCGACGGAAATCGAGATCGTGGCCGAGTTGGAGTATCAGATGAAAAAGCTGGGCGCGGAAGGTCCTTCTTTTGATACGATGGTGCTTACAGGCGACAAAACGGCTTTGCCGCACGGCAATCCGGGTAATCGCAAAATTCAATCCGGCGATATGCTGATGTTCGATATGGGCGTGTATCTGGACGGTTACGCCTCGGATATTACGCGCACCTTTGCCGTAGGCGAACGTCCAAACGACGAGTCGGTCAAGATTTACGAAACGGTGCTGGCGGCGAATCTGGCGGCCATCGCGCAGATCCGTCCGGGCGTTACGCTCGCTTCGGTCGATGCGGCTGCGCGCGAAGTGATTACGGAAGCGGGTTACGGCCCGTACTTCATGCACCGTCTGGGTCATGGACTCGGCATGGACGTGCATGAGTATCCGTCGGTGCACGGAGCCAACGAAGAGCTGATTACGGAAGGCCTGTGCTTCACCGTCGAGCCGGGCGTGTACGTCGCGGGCGAATGCGGCGTGCGGATCGAAGACGATATTATCGTGACTGCGGACGGCGTCGACGTGCTGACCACGTTCCCGAAGGAACTCGCGGTAATCGGCGGCTAATCCTTTTTTAACGCGAAAAAAAGCCGGTTTCCGAGCATTGGCCTGATTCGGTCAGATGGACGATGACGTCATTCTGATCCAAACAGGCGGCTCGGGAACCGGCTTTTCGCGTTGCATTGCGTTGATTTCGGGCTCTTGATGGGCTTACTCGTACTCGACCAGATCGGTTTCCTGGAAGCTGCTTACTTTGGACTCCCAAATTTCGGCGACGTATTTCGCATGTACCGGATGAACATTGTACGCTTCGAAAGCCGCGCGATCCGCGAAGTTCATCGAGAATCCGTAATCATGATCATTTTTGGCGCTGACTTGGCGAAGCACCTTGAAATCTTGCACGCCTGGAATAACGGCCAACAGCTTTTTGCTTTCCCGCAAAAAAGCTTCCGCTTCCTCGTTATCCTTGCCCGCGTGCAGGGTGAACGTCACCATGTGGATGAATGCACTCATTTGCCGACTGCCTCCTTGGATCGATTAGATGGAATGCTGACGCGTCGCCGCGGCGATACGTACACGCCTCCATTTTACCACAATCGATAAGGAAGCCCTACCACTGTCGGCAAATCCGATTCGCATGATTCATGTTCTTGCCGAGTCTTTATTTGGATGCGATCGTCGGCAGACCCGAATCCGCTTCTACAGCAGGTACTTTGAACCCGCGTGCCCAGTAGAGCACCGGCGTGCCGGCTGCGGTAAGAATGAATTTGAACAGATACGTGGAGATGAACAATTGAATCCAGACGGAGAAGCCTCCATACTCGGGTCCGGTGAATGCAATCGCGCAGAAAATCAATGTATCGATAAAGGAACTGACAACCCCGCTTCCGTTATTGCGAATCCACAGTTGATTGGCCGAAGCGAAGCGACGGCGGATTCCCGCATACAGATAGACGTCGAGCAGTTGGCTGACCAGATAAGCCGCCAAGCTTCCGAGCGCCAGTCTAGGCAGCAGGCCGAACAAAGCTTGCAGCGGTTCTTGGGCAAAGTCGACTTCCGACGGACGGAAAGCCAGAACCATTTGCATGATGACCGTGGTCATGATCAGCATGAAAAAGCCGAACCAAACGGCTTTACGCGCGGCTTTGACGCCGTACCGTTCGTTGAGCAGATCGGTTGCCATATAGATGCTGACGTACATGGTATTGCCGAGCGTCATGGTGATGCCCAGCATATCGATCGTTTTGGCGACCTGGAGATTGGCGACGACCGTTGCGACGCCGACCCAGGCATACAGCCCTTTTTTACCGAAAAATTTGAAACAAAGCAGGAAAAACGCAAAATTGACCAGGACGAAAAAGACGCCCCACGTGAAATTGAACAAGGTGAATCCCCCTAGTTTTGGTATCGCGGGATGGTTACGAACCGCGTAATGGACGTTTTAGTCTACCATGAGGAAGAAGGTTTGGGAAGATCTTGTTTGGTTAAACCGCCGAAAAGCTGGGCTGCGGGAGAAATTGCCAGCATAGGCTTCCGAAGTGCATTTCTTCGAAATGCTTCACAAGGCGCTGTCTCACTCATAAAGCTTACAGCTTTACGAGTTCAAAGGCCCCTTTCACTGAATTTCTCCCTTCGCCACATCGGCTGGGGTAAACCAAGAAGATTTCGTGTAGGGGCAAGATTGTAGGTTAACAACTGCAAAAAAGCAGGATCTGCATGCTTCAATGCAGATCCTGCTTTTTTTAACCTCATCGTATGCACCTTATGCTGTGCAAACGGCTTTTCGCTTCATCCAAATCAAGCTTGCGCCGTTTCGAGTTCCGGGGTGTCGTTGGAGTCGTAGACGTCTTTGTCGAGTTCGCCCGTGACTTTGCCGGTTACGACGCCTGCGACCATGGAGTCGTTGACGTTCAGGGCCGTACGTCCCATGTCGATCAGAGGCTCGACGGCGATCAGGAGGCCGGCGAGGGCTACGGGCAGGTTCATGGTCGACAAGACGATCAAGGCTGCGAACGTCGCGCCGCCGCCTACTCCGGCTACGCCGAAGGAGCTGATCGCGACGACCGCGATCAAGGTCAGGATGAACGGCAGGTCGACGGTAACGCCTGCGGTCGGCGCGATCATGACGGCCAGCATGGCAGGGTAGATGCCTGCGCAGCCGTTTTGGCCGATCGTAGCTCCGAAGCTGGCGGACAGGTTGGCTACGCCTTCGGATACGCCGAGTTTTTTGCGCTGCGTTTCGATATTGAGCGGGATCGTGGCCGCGCTCGAACGCGACGTGAAAGCGAAAACGAGCGGAGAAACGACTTTTTTGGCGTAGGTCACCGGATTCAAGCCGAACAGCAGCAGGATAACCAGATGGATCACGAACATGACGATCAGCGCGACATACGAAGCGATCACGAATTCGCCTAGACGTATAATGCCGGCAGGCTCGGTCGTCGCCATCATTTTGGCGATCAGCGCCAGGATGCCGTAAGGCGTCAAGCGAAGAATCATCGTCACGATGCGCATCACGATCCCGTGTACCGCATTGACCATTCCGCGGAACGTCTCGGCCTGCTGCGCGTTTTTACGATCGAGGCCGAGCACGGCCAATCCGATGAAGGCGGAGAAGATCACGACCGCGAGCGTCGAAGAAGGTCTTGCTCCCGTCATGTCTTCGAACGGATTGGTCGGAATGAAGGATAAGATTTGCTGCGGCAGCGTCAAGCCTTCCACGTCGCCGAGACGCGTTTCCAACGCCGCGCTGCGATCCTGTTCCGCTTGGCCGCTTCCGTCGAGCAGATCGTTCGCATTCAAACCGAATGCCGTCGCCGACGCGATGCCGACCGCCGCGGCGATCGCCGTCGTCAATACGAGCGTCAGCAGGACGGATGCGCTGATCTTGCCGAGCTTTTTGCCGCCTTTGATATTCATGATTGCCGTGATGATCGAGACCATCACCAGCGGGATCACGATCATCTGAAGCAGACGGACGTATCCGTTTCCGAGCAGGCTGTACCAATCCATCGATTTCGCGACGACTTCCGAGTCGGCCGCGTAGATCCATTGCAGCGCGATGCCCAGCAAAATGCCGAGGCCGAGTGCGGTAAACACGCGTTTGCTGAACGAGACATGGCGCTTTTGCATCACATAAAGCAAAAAGGCCAAGCCTGCCAAAACGGCGATGTTCAAAATAACGAAAAAGGTCTCCAAAATTTACTCCCTCTTTTCTCTTTGTTTTCGAACAGTGGTCAACCTGTCTAATTTATGTAAGACTTTTTCAAATTCGTGAATCATAATACCATTATTCCGATCATTTTGATAGACTTATTTTTTGGATCTATAAATCGGTTTCGGCAAATGTCGGAAAATCAACGAAAATATTCGGAATTTGCGAAAAGAGCTTACATGAATCTGGTCAAATTTGGCTATGCTCATGTATGATAGGGATTAACCAAGCATAACTTCCGAACGTTACACCTGCTTTTTTCATTCTTCGGCCCTATTTCGCTTCACGTTATCATGAACTTTGGTCCCGGTTTCTCTTTTACATACCTTCAATACCCGGTTCCGTTCGCACGTAAGCCCAAGCGCCACGTTCAGGATTGCGTTTTGCTTTTCATAACGAAGGGGGAGCTTATTATGTTAAACCGTTCCATCAGCCGCAAAATCATCGTCTTGTCGGGAGCGATTATTCTTGTCGCGAGCCTGCTGCTGTGCGGGAGTTTTTTCTTCATATTCAATAATACCCTGCACAGCCGAATCATACCGGAATTCAGCAAAACGCTCGACCTCAGCGTTTCCGAGATTCAAGGAGGCATCGACCCAACGCAAGCAGGCATGGCCGCCAAAGCCAATGCGGCATCTTCGATGAAGCTGCAAACGTACCTCAACGATTCCGCCGCGGAATTCCGCCTCGAGAACGTTTATATCCTGAACATCCAAAACGAGGAAGCGGTAGTCGTGCTCGCGAGCAAAGGAGCCGAGATCGCGCCCGGAGACAAATTCCCGGTCACTCCGTATATGCAGCAGGCATTGAAAAACACCAAAGAAGCCGTAGTGACGCCGCTGAACACGAGCAGCGACGACGCTCAGCTTGAAGGTTATCTGGCGATCGCCGGCAGCACCATGCTCGTAGGCGGCACGTTGGACGCGAACTTCGTCACGGAAGTCACGCAGGCGATCCTTTGGACAAGCATCGCGATCACCGCGATCGTCATCGTGATCGGCGCGCTCGTGGCCGCGGCGGTCAGCCGCCGGATGACGAAGCCGCTCGGCCGATTGGTCAAGCATGCGCGTCTCGTAGCCGAAGGCGATCTTCAGGAAAATATCGAAGTGAAAGGTCGCGACGAAATCGCCCAACTGGCTTCGGCTTTCCAACAGATGACGAGCAATCTTCGCGGCATGATCGGCCAAGTGCTTGAAGCGACGGATCGCGTTAAAAGCGATTCGCTCGAATTGTCGCGCGGAATCGGTTTACTGTACGAAATCGGGGGCCAAACCTCTTCGTCGGCAGTCGAAATCGCGCAAAACAGCCAATCCGTAGCGACCAGCGCTGCCGAAAACGCCAAAGCGATGGAAGAAATCAGCGGCGGGATTCAACACATTGCCGAGTCCGCCGCCGAAGTCAATGAACAGATCGCCCGCGCTTCCGAGCAGGCCGTATCCGGCAATACGCTGGCCCAGCAAGCGGTCGGCCAGATGAACCGCGTTCAAGAGATTACGATCGAAGCCCGTTCCTATATCGAGTCGATGGGTTCGCGCTCCGACGAGATTACGGAAGTGCTGCAAGCGATCACCAGCATCTCCAAACAGATTCAAATGCTGTCGCTGAATGCTTCGATCGAAGCGGCACGCGCCGGCGAACACGGCCGAGGCTTCGCGGTGGTCGCGGACGAAGTTCGCAAACTGTCGGATCAGTCCCGCGAAGCGACAGGGAAGATCGAGCAATCGCTGTCCGCGCTGCGCGAAAATTCCGAACGCTCCGTTGCGGCGATCGGTTCGGTGCATCATGAGATCATGTCCGGCGCGGAAGCGGTACGCAGTGCCGGAGGCGCATTCGACGAACTGATGAGCCTGATGCAGCAGTTCAACCAATCCGTCCAGGAAGTATCCGCTTCGACCGAACAAGTCTCCGCCGGCAGCCAGCAGGTCACGGCATCCGTGGAGGAAACGGCCCGCATTACCGAACGCGTGCAGATGCGCGTGCTGGAAGTGTCCGAAGGCAGCACGCGCCAGGTCGAAGAGATGGAAAACTATGCGCGCACCGTCGGCGAGCTCACGCATCAGGCAGACGAGCTGGAAGAAACGGTCAGACGCTTCAAAATCTAATCGTCCGGTTCCGATCACCGGGATGAATAAAGAATTCGTGAAACATAACAAAAAGCCGGGGAAAGGGAACCCCGGCTTTTTGTTATTCAGGGCATGCATGCCCTGGAAAAACAGCGATTCGGCATAAACGCGGACGGTTATTCGGAACCGGGCCGCTTGCCGTTCTTCGCGGACTGTGCACGAAACAACATTTGCGGTACGCCGATCTCCTCATGCCCTACTCGGATCGGCGGCATTACCTCGTATAAGGCGCCTACGACCTCGGGCGTAAGCACTTCTTCCGGCCTCCCTTCCGCTACGCGCGCGCCTTCGCGAAGCAGCAGCAACCGCTGCGCATACTGCGCGGCCAGATTAAGATCATGCAGCACGGCGATGACGGTCAGCCCCTCTTCTGCCCGCCACTGCTGCACCAACTCCATAATGTCCAACTGATAATAAATATCCAGATACGCCGTAGGTTCGTCCAGCAGCAATACGTTCGGCTGCTGCGCCATAACCTGACCGAGCGCTGCGCGCTGACGCTGCCCGCCGCTCAATTCGTCCAATCGGCGAGATAACAGCTCAGTCAATGCAAGCCGCTCCGCGATCCGGGTCAACAGCGCTTGCGCAGCAGCCCCGTCGGGTTCGCGTCCAAAACGATCCCGGTAAGGAAAACGTCCCATCTCCAGCGCGTCTTTGACCGTGATCCCAAGCGGCGGCAGTCCTTCTTGAGGCAGCACGGCCAATTCCCGAGCCAACTCCCGCCGACCGTATTCGGCTAGAGGCCGCCCCTGTATGTTCACGCCGCCCGCCGAAGCACGCTCTGCTCCCGAGATCAGCCCCAACAAACTGGATTTCCCGCTTCCGTTAGGTCCGAGTATCACCCAAAATTCTCCCGGCTGAACGATCCAGTCCAACGGTTGAACGGCCTGCTTCCCTTCATAGGCACAAGCCGCTCCATGCAGCGAAACGGCAGGGGAAGCTTCGGAAGGCGGATTGTTTCGACGCTGCTGCTTTTTCGCACGACTTCTTTTCATCCAGTCCACGATCCGTACCCTCCTTTCCCGCGTTTGCTTCGTTGAAGCAATAACGCAAAGAACGGCGCTCCGGCAAAAGCCGTGATCACGCCCAGCGGAATTTCCGTCCCCCCGAGCAAAGAACGAGCCAGCGTATCCGCCCACATCAGGAATAAGGCTCCGCCCAGCGCAGACAAAGGTACGAGCAGCCGATAATCGGGTCCGGCGATCAACCGAATCATATGAGGCACGATTAATCCCACAAACCCGATGACGCCCGATACCGATACCGCGGCAGCCGTGACAAGCGTCGCTACCAGCAATACGGTCATCTTGGTTCGTTCCGTGTTCAAGCCCAACTGCCCGGCGCGACGCTCTCCCAATGCGAAAAGATTCATAGCCCCTGCGTTTGCCCACAAGAACATTCCGCCGATCAGCACGTAAGGCAGCAGCACCAACGAATAGCTCCAACCTCTAAGATTCAAGCTGCCCATCGTCCAAAACAAAATTTCGTTGACCGGGCGATCCGACAAGGCCGACAGAAAGGTGACGATCGCGCCGAGAAAAGATTGCATGACCACGCCTGCCAAAAGCAACCCGTAAATCGGCAGCTTCCCCCGATCCCTGGCTAACGCCAAAACGATTGCCAGCGTAAGCGCTCCGGTGACGAATGCGGTCAACGGCAGCGTCCACTGCCCGAGCAATGCCGTTCGCAATCCGAAAAAGATAATCAGTGCCGCGCCCAGCGAAGAACCCGACGAGACGCCCAACGTAAAAGGATCGGCCAGCGGGTTGCGCAGCACGCCCTGGAAAGCGGCTCCGGCCACGGCCAACGCAGCGCCGACCAAAGCCGCCAGCACGATGCGCGGCAGCCTGACTTTCAATACGATCTGCGCTTCTCCCGCGTCCCAAATCCGAGGAAACCATTTCCCTATTCCGGGCAGTTCATGCATCAGGATAGAAAAGATTCGCCCGGCAGGCAGCTCGACCGATCCGATCCGAAGCGTAAAGATCAAACTGAGGAGAAGCAGTAAAACTCCCGCTCCTCCGTAACCGCCCAGTCTGCGAATCATTGCAAAGCATCAGGGTAGATCGCGTTAAAGACTTCGATCAGCCCTTCCGACAAACGAGGACCCGGACGACTGACCAAATTATCGTCGATCGCAAACAATTGGTCATTTTCCACGGCCGCGATCGCTGCCCAACCGCTGCGATCCTTGATCGTCTTCGGATCAACCGAAAGTTGGCTGTACAGGATCACGTCCGGATCGGCCTGAATGACCGCTTCCGCGTCCACCTCGCTCCAACCGGTCGTCGCTTCGGCCGCGTTGATCGCACCCGAGGCACTAATCAGCTCGTCCATGAATTCCCCTTTGCCGACGGTCCAACCCGGCGAAAATTCCAGGTATACCGTTTTGCGGTCCGCTTCGTCGATCGAAGCTGCCGCGGTACGAACCTTCTCCATATCGGCACGCATTTTGTCCGTTACGTCTTTCGCTTCCGCCTGCCGGTCCGTGATCTCGCCGTACGTCGCGATGTCGTTAATCACGTCTTCCAACGTATCCGGATTGAATTTGAACACGCTCAGTCCCAAGCCGCGCAGGGATTCGACCGTGGCGTCGTCCGTAACATCGGCGACGAATACGATATCCGGCTGCGCCGCGACGATCGCCTCCGTATTCAATTCAAACCCGCCCATCTTCGGCTTGGACTTGGCGGCATCCGGATAATCGTCGTTATCCGACACGCCCACGATCTGCTCGTCCAATCCCAACGCGAACAATGTTTCCGTCTCCGACGGCGCCAGCGATACGATTTTGGCAGGAGCGGCGTCAAACGTCACCTCGGTTCCCGTCGCATCGGTCAACGTCAACGGATAAACGGTTTGGCTTGCGGCTTCGACGGCTTCCGTCGTGTCAGCCGCCTCTGCCGGAGCCTGTTCGGCCGTTTGCGTTTCGGTCTCGGTCGGCTCCGGAGCCGCAACCGATTGGCTTTGTCCGCATGCCGCAAGACTCAATGCCAGCAGCAAAGCCGCCGTACCCGTCAGCAGCATTCGGCCGAATCGATGCGCCGGAGCCGGACGCTTGCCTGAATTCAACCTTTCGTTTTGCATCGGATCTGCTTTTTCCTGCCCGGCGAATTCATTGCTGTTTTCTTCTAAACCCGTCTTCATCTTCACGTTTCCCCCTTTTGATTCGACTTCGGGTACAGCCTTCGTTTTCCGTCTGACTCAGCGTCTGTCCCCGCCAATCGAAACAAAAAAAGCCCTCCCGGGCCGCAGCCTGCGAAGAGAGCTTCATTCGGACGCACGCCAACAAGAGCCCGTGCCCTGCTTCAAAAAAGCGGGCGGACCGAAAATCGGCGTACGTGCGTGGAGCGCTCTTTCCGCGAAGAACCGGACCGGCAACGGGTCTGCGAGGCAGGTCTCCTGACTCCACGGGCCGATCGACATATCCAATACCTTTAGCGTTGATAAGGTACTATAAATGCGTTGCCGCACCTATGCGATGATCGATCAGATTAAACGGAATCCGCCTTCTCGCACGCTTTCGGCGCGCAATGGCTTTTGGATTCCACCCGTGTTACAGTGGCGGGACCGTGCCGGATTTGCACCGGCTTCCCTTTTAACCCCGGCAGCGATCCGGACTTCGTTTGGTTATTCGCCAAAAGTTCGGTTCGGCCGCTCGGGACCTCGACAGCTGTACGTTTATGAAATCGTGAAGGTCCGTTTATCGGAACCTCGTCCCCCGATTATAGAGGATTGCCCGCAGACGCACAATACGGACAGCCTTGCATAAACAGCATAAAAAAACCGTTTTGCGACTCTCCTGATAGATTGTCAACTCTTAATCAGAGGTTTACGTCCGGCTGAAACGCACACGCTTTAGGTGCGATTTAGACGAGCGTAACCTTACCATTATGGTTGACAGGCTATTACTTTTGGAGTCCCGCAAAACGGTTTTTGCGAATATCGTCAAAAGTCGGGTTACAGCGTCCGCTCCATGTTGCTACTTGCGCATATTTTGAGTGTCTTTAAGCCTATTTTGCTGATCTTGCATTTGATCCTTGGTGGCTTCGATTCCTTCGGGAATAGATTTACCGGTTCCCTCCACCTGATTCTCGACAAAACCTTTCAACTGTCCGCCATGCTCGTTTTCCTTTTTCCGGTCAAGCAGTTCTTTGGCTTTTTCGTCCATTTTCGTTCAACCTCCTATGCGCTGTCCGCTTCCCGCGTCCGTCGCCTATTGGTGTTGGGTGAAGATAGTTATGTATTACCCTCTCGCATCTTCTCAAACCAATAACATCCAAATTTCTGCCGCAACTCCGCTTTCAAATTAAAAAGTCCGGTTTTCCGCCCCGTAATCTTTCTTCGGCACTGGTCTTCCCCGATTTGTATGGTTTACAATGATAAAGGCGAATCTATTACTTTGTCAAAACGGGAGGCCATACCATGCTGTTTATCGACAATCAGGGCATCAATGATCCGCGGATCAACCTGGCCATCGAGGAATTCGTGCTGCGCCATCTGCCGATGGACGGCGACAGCTACTTGCTGTTCTACATCAACGAACCGTCGATCATCATCGGCAAGCATCAGAACACGGTCGAAGAGATCAATGCGGAATACGTCAAAGAAAACGGTATCCACGTCGTGCGTCGGCTGTCCGGCGGCGGCGCGGTCTACCATGACCTGGGCAACCTGAATTTCAGTTTCCTGACCCAAGATGACGGTCAGTCGTTCCACAACTTCCGCAAGTTCACGCTGCCGATGACCGAAGCGCTGCGCGAACTGGGCGTCGAAGCCGAGCTGTCGGGCCGTAACGATCTTCAAGTCGGGGAAAAGAAAATCTCGGGCAACGCCCAGTTTTCCACGCGCGGACGCATGTTCAGCCACGGCACGCTCATGTTCGACTCCGAACTGGACAACGTGCATTCGGCTTTGAAAGCGAACCCGGAGAAATTCAAGTCCAAAAGCACGAAATCGGTCCGCAGCCGCGTCGCCAACATCTCGGAGTTCATGAACGAGAAGCTGACGATGCAGGAATTCAAGGACAACATCCTGCGCCACATTTTCAAGGTCGAGCCGAATGAAGTGCCGCAATACGTATTGACCGAAGACGATTGGAAAAAGATCCGCGAAATTTCGGAAGAACGTTACCGGAATTGGGATTGGAACTACGGCCAGTCGCCGGCATATAACGTCAAGCACGCGAAAAAATTCCCGGTAGGCATCATCGATCTGCGCATGGACGTGAAAAACGGCCATATCGAAGATATCACGATCTTCGGCGATTTCTTCGGCGTGGGCGATGCGTCCGAAGTGGCGGATCTGCTTCGCGGCAAGCGCTACGAGGAATCCGAAATCCGCGCCGCGCTCGAAGGCGTGAACCTGAAGCATTATTTCGGCAACATCGAGACGGAAGACTTTATCGGACTCGTGTTCTTGGAAGACTAAAAAAATACAGATCGAAACAGGAGAGAAACCATGACTTACAAATTGATTGCTATCGACATCGACGACACGCTGATTAACGACGACAAACAGGTGACGCCCGCGACTCAAGCTGCTCTGGAGCAAGCGGTTGAAGCAGGCGTCGTGGTGACGCTGGCAACCGGACGCGCTTACGCTTCCGCGAAGCAGCTTGCCGCTCAAACCGGATTGAACGTGCCGATCATCACGTATCAAGGCGCACTCGTGAAAAACCTGCTCGACGGCAAAGTGCTGCTGGAGCGTCACGTTCCGGTCGAAGCCGCGCTCAAACTGGGCAAATACTGCCTGGAAAATAATCTTCATCTGCAAACGTATATCGACGATAAGCTGTACGCGCGCGAAGAAAACGAAAAGCTGGTCGCTTACGCCCAGTTGAACAATACGCAATTCTACCTGGAGCCTGATTTCGAAAAGCTGTTCTCGCAGCCGACTCCGAAAATGCTGATCATCGACGATCCGGCGTTCCTCGACGAATTGGCGCCGAAGCTGCACGAATTGCTTGGCGACCAAGTGCATATTACCAAGTCGAAGCCGCACTTCCTCGAAATTATGCACCGCGAAGGAACAAAAGGACATGCGTTGGCATTCCTGGCCGACTACTTCGGCTGCACGCTGGAAGAATGCATCGCGATCGGCGATTCGTGGAACGATCACGAAATGCTCGAAGCCGCGGGTCTCGGCGTAGCGATGGGCAATGCCATCGAGCCGCTGAAAGCGATCGCCGACTTTATCTCGACCGGCAACAACGAGGACGGCGTGAAAGTCGTGATCGATAAGTTCGTGCTGAATAAGTAAAACGGACTCCGCATAACCGAAAAATAGCTCCGCATACGACAAATCCCGGAAGCGATAGGCTTCCGGGATTTTTTTCATGCTTACCGATCCTCAACCGCCTCGCGTCAATAAATGCTGAACGAATGAATCGGTTCTCCGTCGTATTCGTAGCGGAACACGAGTAAAGCGTGTTTCCAGCGGTAGAGCATCACGTAGCCGCCTTCCAATTCATCCTCGTATTCTTCTTGCGGGGTTCCCAGCCATTCCTTGACTTGATGAGTCCGCATGAACGTGCCATTCAACCGGGTAGTCAGTTCCCCGACCCGCGCATGGGCAGGGATTTTGCCTTGATCCATATAATCGTCGAATCCGACCCACAAGTTTCCGTAACCGAAATAACCGCCCCATTCGCCGTTTTCGACTTGTTTGGGACTGCCCATGATCGAACGGACCTGTTTTTCCGTCATGCCGATCTTCACCTGGGGTTTACCGTGGAGGGCGTGCTTCAAGGCGGACTGCTTGATCGAATCAAGCAGCGCATGCGCGCCTTGTCCGGTCGGCCAAGCATTGGACGGGGCATACAAATCGTCGGCATGCCGAAGCTTCAACTGTTTGAGATCAAGCTTGTAGGTATCGAACCGGTAACGGCCCGAAGAATTGTCGTAAACCCGTGTCTGCATCCGATCGCCGCTTAACCCTCTCATTGCGTTTTTCGGAGCAGCCGCCGTTTCTTTGCCCCAAACTTTGCCGTTTCCGTCGGCAACGTCGAGAGAATGCAGCGTTCCTCCGGTAATCACGAACCCTTGGATCAAATTCACGTCGGAACTTGCGGCTTCGGACAGAAATACCAAATCAGGCCGGTTCTTGCCGTCTCCCGGCAATCGGAAGCTTTCATTGCGCGTGGCGTTGAACGAATAGAAATTCAGATTGACGTTTTGCACGCTTCCCGTCTTTTTCCCGCTTTTCAACAATGCCGCCCGGTACGTTCCCGAATAAACGACATCTCCCGCGTTCGCTCCGGCCCACGCTCCATCCTGGGTCGTTACCGTTTTTTTCTCATCGGCCGCGAACAGGTACAAAGTATACAGCTGCTTTTTGTCGTCCCGCATCGGGAAATACAAACGGCTGATCGATTTCAGCTTAGCCGCGTCAATCGTCGTGCCTGCCGCTTCGGCTCGCTCGCCGGGCCAAGCAGCGAATGCCGACAGTCCGAGTATCAAACTCAATACCAAGGCAATAACCCGTATTCCTTTACGTTTTTTCGCACCCGTTGGAAACGCCGAATGCCCCGCCTGTCGTTTTTCCCTCATTCTGTTCAATCCCCTCTATGTATGCTCACTCTATTCCTCTAACCTATCAGCTTACCATATTCGTGCAAATCAGAAGTGTTTTCACATAAAAAAAGCCCGAAAGCCTTTTGGCTCCGGACTTGCTGTATCTTTTACCGCGATTACCGGGACACGGAGCTGCTTTTGCTTTTCCGGCCGCCGTACAGGCGGATCGCCCAAGCCGCAATCGCCCAGCCCAGACTTACGGCCATCAACGGGAACATCGCCAGCAAAGGAATGTCGATCATCGCTCCGATGTAGTCGGGGTTGGCCAACTGATAAATCCACCCCGGCAAGGTTGCCAAAAGGCCGATCGCAAGCAGCACGCCGCAGCTGATCCAGGCGCGACGAGAGAAACGCATGGCCGCCGCAATCAAAGCCAGCAATATGAGCAGTTCCCCTATCCAAATCAAGCGAAACAACGGATCGGGAAACGCTTCGGCAGGGTTGATCAACCACATTGCCTCTTCTCCCCTTCCTTATGATTCTATTCTTGTTCGGACTACGCAGCCTTTTGCTCGGATCTCCCTAAAAAAGCTGCATGTGCGAATGTCTACGCGGATTCGGATCGCTGACCATTCAAGCTTTCCCCGTTTTTTCAAAGAACCCCGGGTATCCGCGCAGCTTGGCCAGCGCTTCCGCAAAGAAATAATCGCCGTAAATGATCGGAACGTTCAAGTGACGACGCTCGGGATAATGGACGGTTCCTTTTACCAACAATCCTTCTTCGTGGTCGGGCGTCGAAAAATTCCGATACAAACCATGCAGCAAACCTGATGCCGTTTCCCGGTAAAATGCTCCGCGGGACGAGTGACGCGCCAACTCTAACAAACCGCTTGCCGCAATGGCTGCCGCGGACGAATCCCAGGCGACGCGATGGTCTTCGGCGGCACGGAAATCCCAAACCGGAACGATATCCCGGCCGAGCTGCTCCAAGAAAAAGTCCGCTATGCCTTCGGCAGCCGCTAAATACTGAGGTTTGCCCGTATAGCCGTAGGAAAGGGCAAATCCATGCAGTGCCCAGGATGTGCCGCGCGCCCAAGCCGATCCTTCCGCAAACCCTTGTCCGCCGTGTTCCTTAAGCTTCATCCCCGTCTCGGGATCAAACTCGATCGCGTGGCAAACCGAGCAGTCATGCCGAACGAAGTGCTTCAATACCATATCCGCATGCAGCATGGCGACTTGTTTGAAACGCGGGTCCTGCGTCTCTTCCGAGGCCCAATACAGCAGCGGCAGATTCATCATGCAGTCGATAATCGCGACGCCGCGCGTGTCCATATTTCGTCCTTCGAAGTTCCAAGCACGGATAAAATGGCCTTGAACATTGAAGCGCGCCAGGAGCAGATTCGCAGCTAGCAGCCCGCGACGGCGCGATTCGCGATCGGCGTTCAATTTGTAATTGGCGACGCCCGTCGGCAGCCATAAAAACCCGAGATCATGATCGACCTGTTCCGGATCGCGCAGCACCTGCTCCAACTGCCTCTCGCATTCATCGGCAATTTGGCTCAGCCGTTCGTCCGCCGCATCCTGTTCGATCAGGCGCAGAATGCCCGGCCAAAATCCGGCGGTCCACCAACCGGGCGACTCTTGATCGTAACGCCCGTTCGGCGCCGCGTGCGGGAAGGAAGCTCCGATTCGCTCGGCTAACTTTTGCGTCTTTTGCATCATATGTTCCCAAGCTTCGTCTACCCATGGGTCTTTTGATGAATCGGACGAAAGAGCAGCTTCGAATTGAGGATCCTTGGACCGACCGGCCATGCGCGGGTCCACTTCTCCGATCGTCGTACCGATATGCGCGTCCGGCCGCTCGCCGAAGAAGGCGCGGGAAGGAGTGGACCTTTCTTCGGCAGAGGAATCGTCTCTGAGATTTGTCGCTTCCTCCGCCGAGCTTCCATCCGGCTGCTTTTGTTCGTTTTTTCCCATCCCGCTTACTCCGTATCTTCGGTCGGCCGATCAAACGTTTTCCGGCTTGCGTCTTCTTCGTCGTGCTCGTTTTGGAAAGCTGCAGCCGCTTCCGCCATGCGGGGATCGACTTTTCCGGGCGTCGTGCCTTCATGGAAGTCCGGCCGTTCGCCGAGAGGCGTTTCTTCTTCGGCATGGGTAGGATGCATGGAGCCGTCGTCTCTGAGGTTGGTAGGATCATCTTCCGTCGGATCGATTCTTTCTTCCAAAGGATCATTCGTGTGCGTATTCTTCTTCTCGTATTCGGTCATGTTCATATCCCTCCGTAAATCGAATTGAGTTGCTTTTTCATGTTCCCAACTTTACCCGAAGCCCGGTTCTGGCTGCCGATACGTGCTCAGGAAGATCGGACAAAAGATTCAGATCGACGTCATGCGACATATGGGTATAAATCGCATGTTTCGGTCGAACTTCCCGCAGCAATTCTGCCGCTTCGCGCATATCGTATACCGAACGCGTCGAATATTCTGCGTCTTCTTGGACGAAGCTCGTTCCAAGCACCAGCAGATCGGCATTTCGCATCGGCTCGATCTCCTCTGCGGACAGCCCGATCGAGTCGGGACAGTACACCCAGGAGAAGGCTTCTTTTTCTAACCTATATGCATACGAATACCCGTTCTTGCCGTGATTGACCCTCCAACCTGCAATCGACCAACCGCCCAGCATCAACCCGGGCTCCACTCGGATCAGCTCCAAATTGCGCTCCAGCCACGGATATCGATCCTCGATCGCTTCCAATACTTCGCCGGGAGCGTAAAGTTTTCCTTGCGTTCCCGTCCAACGACATTGATCCGCCCACTCCGGCAGCCCGCCGATATGATCGAAGTGGGGATGCGTGACCAAAATGGTATCCACCGTCCGAATACCTCTTGCCTCCATCTGCACCCGCCAATCCGGCCCGCAGTCGATCAAAAACCGCCGTTCCCCGTCTTCTACCGACACCAGTGAACGCAGCCGCCGATTAACTCCGGTTGCTCTCGCCTCCTCGCACACGGTGCAGTCGCAGTACACCCGAGGAACTCCCATCGCGTCTCCGGTCCCCCAAAAAACCAATTCGTCTTCCGCCATTCTTCTCACCTTTCCGCTGCATGCTGTCTGATATTGTTCAAATTATAACCCAAATTCTCCTCCGTAAAAAAGTTCGCGATCTTTTAAGATCCTATTCGTTGAACGAACAAAAGGACGGAGAGAGAAATTCGTTCAAGACGCTGTCTCAGTCATAAAGCCTACGGCTTTACGACTTCAAAGGCGTCTTTCACTGAATTTCTCTCTCTGCCCTGCGTTGATTTGTTCTGAAAAGAATAAGGGCTTTTTTAGGGAGCATGAAAAAAATTCGTAAGTTAAAAATATTAAAAAAACATCGGATTTACATTATGAACGTAAACCCGATGTTTTCAGATATCGCTTCCCCTGGTGCCTCTAAATTAAAAAAACGGTGCAAAGCAAAACACCGTTCGCTTTTCCCTTCCCTAAAAAAAACGCGGACGATCGAACACGGCGCGGTGATTTCGAATTGAGCGACTTTCGGCTTTCCGCCAGGAAAACGAGCCTAAGCGAAAGTCGAAATCACCGCGCCGCGCCCCCCGTTCAGATCCCCGCCAACACCTGATACCATATTCCCCGTTTCGAATAAAGCGTTTCTCGAACTTCGCTCCAGCCGCCCAAATATTTGATATCGAACAATCCCGGCGGGACCGGATAATCTTGCTCGAATTTCGCGTACACGGCTTGATCCGTAGGTCGGAATCCGTTTTCCGCGAAAACCTGTTGAGCTTCTGACGACCATAGGAAATCGAGAAACGCTTCCGCGACTTCGCGCGTGCCGTGCTTGTCCACGTTGGCGTCGACGACGACGGCCGGATTTTCGATCAGGATCGTATCGTCCGGCACAACGATTTCATATTTCGCGCCTTGCTTGATCCGTGCGACCAATTCGTTCTCATAGGTTACGAGCGCATCGCCGACGCCATATTCGAATGCTGCCATCGATGCGCGTCCGCTTTTATCCAAAGACTCGATATTGGCGTGCACGGACTCCAAAAATTGCTTGGCGAATGCCGGATCTTTTTGCCCCGTTTCGCGTTCTGATTCTTTAAGGCCCGCTCCGTAGATCGCATTGATGTCCCACTGCGCGCCGCCGGACGTTTTCGGATTCGGATACAGGACTTTAACGCCCGGCTTTGCCAAGTCGGCAAAGCTTTTGAGGCCAAGAGGATTACCTTCGCGAGTACCGATGACGGCAACCGAACGGGTAATCATGCCGCCGTCAGGCTTTTCTTTCCAGTTTTCGCTCACCAGCCCTGCTTTGGTCAGCTTGTCGATATCGCCTTCGAGCGACAGCAAGGTCACATCGGCTTCGAAGCCCCCGACGATCGCGCGAGCCTGCGTACCCGACGCTTCGTACGACTCTTCGAAGGTAACGGTCTGCCCCGTTTCTTCTTTCCACTTTTGCTGGAATAACGGAATAATGTCCTGTACCGAGTCTTTGACCACGCTGTACGCACCGATGACTAACGTCACATCGCCCTGCTGAGCGGTACCTCCAACGCTTTCCGCCGTGCTTTCGCCCGGGCCGCAGCCAACCAGTAAGGAAACGAGCAAGGCCAAAGATGCCGCGACAGCCGATAAGCGTTTGAGCTTTCCTGCTTGTCCCGATTTCGACGTACCGTTCGGCGTGGTGGCAGCTCTCTGTAACGAAAGGTACCGATCAGGCTCGACTATTGCGGCATACATGCGCTTTTCATGTCCGCTTTCCATCTTTTTCACACCCTTGCTGAATAGTGTTCTGCCGCAATCAGATCATCATGGACATCGGATCGACTTTGAAGCGATTTTCCGCGATCCAGCTGCGTTGTTCGTTATACAGATAAGCCCGATGCACCATGACGCGAACCGGGTCACCAACCTGCAAAGGCTCTTTTTCCAGCGAACGATACGTAATCAGCGTCTGATCGCCGACCTTGACTTCAACCAGCCATTGGCTGCCGCGGAAATGCAAATGATGCACGACGCCTTCTTCGGTAGCGGAGAGCAACGGGAACTCGCTTGGGCGTCCGACTTCGACATATTCCGGACGAATCAGTGCTCTTGTCCCCGCCGTTTCGGCAGCGCGATCGAATCCGTGCAGCTTCACCGCGTGCTCCACTTGAGTCGATTCCCCGATAAACGAAGCCACGAACGGCGTAGCCGGTTCTTTGTAAATATCCCACGGCGTGCCTTTCTGCTCGACTTGTCCCTGACTGATGACCATGATTTCGTCGGCTACCTCGATCGCTTCGTCCTGGTCATGGGTGACGAAGATCGACGTGATGCCTACGCGCTCGATCAATTCCCGCAGCCATGAACGCAGCTCCTGCCGAATTTTGGCGTCGATCGCCGCGAACGGCTCGTCGAGCAGCAGCAATTGCGGCTCCGGCGCAAGCGCTCGGGCAAAGGCTACGCGCTGACGCTGACCGCCGGACAACTGCTGCGGATAACGCTGCTCGAAGCCTTTTAACCCGGTCAGCTCGACCAGTTCCATGACGCGTTCGCGGATCTGCGCTTTCGGCGTTTTTTGGACTTTCAAGCCGTATGCGATATTTTCGAATACGTTCATATGCTTGAACAATGCGTAATTCTGGAATACGAAGCCGATGCCCCGCTCCTGCGGCGGAAGCTCGTTGACCACTTTGCCGTGAAAAAGAATCTCGCCCGCATCCGGACTTTCCAGTCCCGCCAGCATGCGCAGAATCGAGGTTTTGCCGCCGCCGCTCGGGCCGAGCAGGCCGATCAGGTGCCCTTTTCGAATATTGAACGAGACGTCTTTTACCGCATGGAAACTGCCGAAATGTTTATCGAGTCCGCGGACCTCCACATGCTGCATATCAGTGCACTTCCCTTCTTTTCTTCGTCCATTCCATCAACAGCAGCAGACCCGCCGAGAACGCCGCCAGAATGAGCGCAATCCCGCCTGCCGCCGCGATGTTGAAGTTCTCCACGTCCTGATACACAAGGGTTGTCGCGGTCTGCGTTCGGTTGATGATATTGCCCGATACGACGAGTACTGCTCCGAATTCGCCCATCGAGCGCGCTATGGTCAATACGGCACCGTAAGCTACGCCCCAGCGGATCGAAGGCCAGGTTACGCGGCGAAACGTCGTCCATCCGTACGCGCCCAGCGTTGCCGAAGCCTGCTCCTGATCGTCGCCGATTTCTTCGAGCACCGGCATGATCTCGCGCACCATCAGCGGAAACGTCACGAACAGCGTCGCGATGACCATTCCGGGGAACGCATAGACGATATTGACTCCGATTTTTTCGAAAAAAGCCCCGATTGCCGTATCCGGTCCCACCAGCAGTACGATCATGAGACCGCCGATAACGGGAGACACGGCGTACGGCAGATCAACGATGCTGTTCATGACGCTGCGAAGTCTGCGGCCGAGCCATTTTCCCCGCACGAGATACAGCGCCGTCATGATGCCGAACACGCCGTTCAGCACAGTCACGCACAGCACGACCAATCCGGTCATCATCAGAGCATGCAGCGCTTCCGGCCGACTGATCGATTCGACGAAGCCCGACCAACCGTCAGCGAACGCGCTTTGCGTCATTTTGACCAGCGGAGCAACGAGCAGGATCGCGAACACGAAATAAGTGAGGATAATCCATAATTTTTTCATCGGTTAGGCTCTCCCTCCCCGCCGCTGTACCCGGTTAATGAACCAAAGAATGAGAAGCGATAAGGTCAGCAGCAATACCGATACGGCAGCCGCGCCCAGATTGTTGTCGCTCTCGACTTCGCCGTAAATAAAAACGGAAGCGGTGAGCGTTTTGGCCGGAATATTGCCCGCGACCAGCACGACCGCGCCGAACTCCGCCAACGCGCGGGAGAATGCCAGCATCGCTCCTCCGGCGATACCCGGCGCAATCTGCGGCAGAATGACCCGGAAAAAGGTCGCCGCGCGCGATGCCCCCAGCGTGTACGAAGCTTCTTCGGCGGACGCGTCCATCTCTTCCAGCAGCGGCTGGATCGCGCGGATCACGAACGGAAACGTGACGAATACCATCGCGATCACGATTGCCGGCTGATGGAACACGATATCGAAGCCCAGCTTTTCCGCCATCCCGCCTACCCAGCTGTTCGGTCCGAGCAGCAGCAGGATCATCAGTCCTCCTACCGCGGTCGGCAGCGCGAACGGCAGATCCACCAGGCTGTTGAGTACCGTTCGCCCGTAAAAGCGGTAACGCACCAGCACCCAGGCGATCATCGTCCCGATCAGCACATTGATGACGGTCGCGATCAGCGCAAGCTTAAGCGTGAGCAGTACCGCTTTCCAGGCGATCGGGTCGGAGATGCTTTCCCAAAACGGCGCCCAGCCGTCGGTGAAGGCATAAACGTACACGCCCGCGATCGGAAGGACAATCAATACAACGAAATACAGCAGGACCGTCGTACGAAAACCGTAGGTCCAACCTTTGTGACGCAGCCATGACGTTTGCACCGGATCTTCCTCCAATTTGGAGACTTGCACGAAGGATAACGATTGCGTTATTTTCGCCGGAAGTCTCATCGCATTATTCCCATTAGTCTAGTCGGTTTAACTTACTGCATAATGTATCAGGGTTAACGAACAGCGTCAATACGCTTTTTCTCAAAACGGAATAAATGGGAGGGGAACGATTGCGCGGCGCCGGGAGCGTGTTTCGACCTGCGCTTCGTTGTGCTTCCCAAGTACAAAGGCGCTTCGGTTCGAAACACGCTCCCGGCTGGGGGAATCGGAGAGAAAGATGGGTAATAAAAAGAAAAGAGCGACAAAGCAAAAGCGATAAAGGACAGGAATAAAAGATTGGAACGAAAAGTGGTTCAAGTTGAATAGCGGCAGAATTTTTATAGGTGAAAATACGATCGGTCAAGGAGGAAAAAATATGTTACATACGCTAAAATTGTCGACATCGAAACGGGACGAGATTGTGGACATTACGCCGCAGGTGCGGGAAGTCGTACGGCAAAGCGGGGTTGAGAACGGGATCGTGATGGTGTATTGTCCGCATACGACGGCCGGGATCGCGATTAACGAGAATGCGGATCCGGATGTGAAAAAGGATATTTTGATGATTCTCGATGAGGTGTATCCGTGGGAGCATCCCAAGTATCGGCATGCGGAGGGAAATACGGCTGCGCATCTGAAGGCGATTACCTGCGGCTCGTCGCAGACGATTATTATTGACGGCGGGCGGTTGGTGTTGGGGACTTGGCAGGGCGTTTACTTTTGCGAGTTCGACGGACCGCGTTCTCGGACGTTTAAAGTAAAGGTTATGCAGGGATAGATGAAAAAAAACGCTGCTAATCGAATCTTGTACAATTTTGAATGTGCAGCTTGAGTGTTGGCGACCTACAGGGATGCAGCCTTAAGCAAACGCAAAAAACCACATCTCAAAAGACATGGTTTCTCGCGCCGACGCATCAACGCGTCTTTTAAGCACTCATTCAGCGCCGTGAAGCAGGCAGATGCAGGTTTTCGCACAAAATGCGTACATGCGCCAAGGCTGCCGGACGTATTTCGTCGAACGAAGCTTTTTCTTGAATGTAGTAAGAGACAAAACCGTGCGCAGATAAAAAGAGACTGAGCGGGATGCTCTTCAATGACTCTTCGGTATGCTGCCCTTCTTGATCCAGATGTCCGCGGACAATGGATGCGAATAACTCCAGACATCGGCCCTGTTCGTTTCGACAGTAAGCCAGCAGCTCTTCGTCGCGCGTCATGAACATGATCTCGTACTGATGCGGATGATCCAGGCCGAAACGGATGAATTCCAGCAGCAGCAGCTCGGTACGCGTGAATCCTTCCATCTCCGGCGCGTTCATCACGCTGTTCAAACAGCTCGACAAATAGCCGAAATCTTCGATGACGATGGCGTAAAACAGCTCCGCTTTTTCTTTGAAATGATAGTAGAGCGAACCATGGCTGTAACCGAGATGCTGTCCGATACTGCGCATGGAAATGGCACGGTATCCTTTGGTGATGAACAAGTGTCTCGCCGCTTCCAGGATTCGCTCGCGCGACAGTTCCTGCTCTACTGCTCTTCTCGCCATAGTCGTTATTCCCCTTCGATGTAATAAACCGGATCTCCTTGCACGATGTCGGCCTGCCCTTGCGTCAGATCGGTGATCCAGGAAATAAAACGATCGGTATCCGCAAACGGAGGTAAGCAGAGCAGCGTTACTTTGTCCGTAAACGTAGTTTCGCCTGTACGAACGTCTCGTCCGCGCAGCTCGTTTTCCAGTTTGCCGTGCCACGTGTAATCGATCGTAACGAACACTTGCGTATGCAGCACCCGAAGGATCTCGTCGCCTGCTTCGATCGCAGCTACGGCTCCGTCCGCATAAGCGCGAATCAGGCCGCCCGCACCGAGCATGATGCCTCCGAAGTAGCGGGTGACGACAACGGCCGCGTTTTTCAGTTCCCGGTTCTTCAATACTTCCAAAATAGGCTTGCCCGCCGTACCGCTTGGTTCTCCGTCGTCGGACTGTCTTTGAATTTCATCACGTTCGCCGAGTAGGTAAGCCGAACAATTGTGGGTAGCGCCGCGATGAAGTTTTTTGATTTCGTCGATAAACGCGATCGCCTCTTCTTCCGTTTCGACAGGACGAATATGACCGATAAACCGCGATTTACGGATGACGATTTCTTTGTTCCCCTCGTGCCTGACTGTCTTGTAACGTTCCAGCATAAAGTTTTTCGAACCTTTCCTTATAGTAGAAAGCAGTTCCCCGTGCTCGCATACGCGCCAGAGACGCGATGCACACGGGTGAACTGCTTTCTTCTGTTTGGTCCGGTCACCCGCCGTTCGGCGAATTAACCGGTGGTTATTCTCTTATTAAAACAGGAATTCACGTTGGCGTAAAGATTCATGTCAGAATTATTCCGTAGAATTATTCGGACAGACGCGATTCCAATTCCGCTTTTTCTTTTTCGAAGCCAGGCTTGCCCAGCAGCGCGAACATGTTTTTCTTGTACGCTTCAACGCCCGGTTGGTCAAACGGATTCACGCCCAACAGGTAGCCGCTGATGCCGCATGCCTTCTCGAAGAAGTACACCAGGTAGCCGAACGTATACGGGCTGAAGTCTTTGATATTGACGATCAGGTTCGGCACTTGACCGTCCGTGTGCGCCAGCATCGTGCCTTGGAACGCTTTTTTATTGACGAAGTCCATCGTTTTGCCTGCCAGGAAGTTCAGGCCGTCCAGATCGTCCGCGTCTTCTTCGATCGTGATTTGCTCGGATACGTTTTCTACTTGGATCACGGTCTCGAAGATGTTGCGGCTGCCTTCTTGAATGAATTGACCCATGGAGTGCAGATCGGTCGAGAAGTCAACGGAGGACGGGTAGATGCCTTTGAAGTCTTTGCCTTCGCTTTCGCCGAAGAGTTGTTTCCACCACTCCGATACGAAGTGCAGCGACGGCTCATAGTTCACGAGGATTTCCGTGCCTTTGCCTTTGCGATACAGCGCATTACGAACAGCCGCGTACTGATACGCTTGGTTCTCGGCCACGTTCGGGTTCGAGAATTCGTCCGATGCGTCGGCAGCGCCTTGCATCATCGCGTCGATGTCTACGCCGGCCGTTGCGATTGGCAGCAGACCTACAGCCGTCAGCACGGAATAGCGACCGCCGACATCGTCCGGAATGACGAACGATTCATAGCCTTCTTCGGTCGACAGCTTTTTCAGAGCGCCGCGAGCGGTATCCGTTGTTGCATAGATGCGCTTGCGCGCTTCTTCTTTGCCGTATTTTTTCTCCAGAGCGGCGCGGAAGATACGGAAAGCGATCGCAGGTTCCGTTGTCGTGCCGGATTTGGAAATGACGTTTACGGAGAAGTCTTTGCCTTCTACCAGTTGCAGCAGATGCGCCAGGTACGTCGAGCTGATGCTGTTGCCCGCGAAGAAGACTTGCGGAGTCTTGCGCTGCGACTTGTCTTGCACATTGTAGAAGGAGTTCGTCAGCATTTCGATCGCGGCGCGCGCACCCAGGTACGAACCGCCGATGCCGATGACGATCAGCACTTCGGAGTCGCTTTGGATTTTTTCGGCGGCTTTTTTGATGCGTGCGAATTCTTCTTTATCGTAGGCTTTCGGAAGATCGATCCAACCGAGGTAATCGGAACCTACGCCTGTTTTATTGTGAAGCTGCTCGTGAGCAAGCTTGATCGGCTCTGCGAAGTAATCAACCTCGTGCTGCCCGACGAAACTGAGCGCTTTGCTGTAATCGAAATGAACGTTTTTAGCCATAATGGAAAAGCCTCCTCTGAATTTGCTGCTTGAGTCACCTTGCATTGTTAAACATCCAGAACCAGCATACTGGATTTCGCGGGGACTGACAAGCGCGACAGGTCACACTTTAGACGGAAAAACACCCCTGACGTCATCCAGCAGGAGTCCATCACCGGATGCTCACTTTCGCTTGGACGCCGCAGGGGCGAATAAAAGCAGGGCAAAGCTTGTTGAACGCTGCAAAGCCGATCAACAAGCTTAAAACCCCGGTAAGAATTTAGTTAAGCAGTGCTTTGACTTTAGCTACCACGTTATCCGGCGTGAAGCCGTACTCTTCCATTACTTTGCCGCCCGGAGCCGAAGCGCCGAACGTGTCGATGCCGAGAATCGCGCCTTGATCGCCGACGTAACGTTCCCAACCGAACGGGCTGGCCATTTCGACCGCAAGACGGGCTTTGACCTCAGGAAGGATAACGGAATCCTTGTAGGCTTTGTCCTGCTTCTCGAACAGATCCCAGCTCGGCATGCTGATGACGCGAACCTGGATGCCTTCTTCGGCAAGCTTCGCTTGGGCTTTGACAGCCAGTTGAACTTCGGAACCGGTCGCGATGATTTGCGCGGCCGGTTTGCCGTCTGTTACATCGGATACGACATAAGCACCGCGTGCCACGCCTTCCCATGCGCCTTCAACCGTTCCTTCCAGAATCGGCAGGTTTTGACGAGTCAATACCAGCGCAACCGGATTTTCTTTGTTTTGCAGCGAGTAGGCCCAAGCCGCGGACGTCTCGTTGCCGTCTGCCGGACGTATAACCGTCAGACCCGGAATGATGCGGATCGAAGCCAGCTGCTCGATCGGCTCGTGGGTAGGGCCGTCTTCGCCGACCGCGATACTGTCGTGCGTCAGCACGTAAGTCACGGGCAGCTTCATCAGGGAAGCCAGACGGATTGCCGGACGCAGGTAGTCGGTGAATACGAAGAACGTACCGCCGAAGACTTTGATCCCGCCGTGCAGGGCGATACCGTTCATTGCGCCCGCCATGCCGAACTCGCGCACGCCGTAATAGATGTTGCGTCCTGCACGATCCTGCGGCGTGAACACCGTGACATCGTTCAGGTGCGTCATCGTCGAGCTTTCCAAGTCAGCCGATCCGCCGAACAGCTGCGGCACGTTTTGCACAACGCCGTTCAGTGCTTTGCCGGAAGCTACGCGAGTCGACATTTCTTTGTCGGACGCCGCGTATTTCGGCAGGTCTTTGTCCCAACCTATAGGCAGGTCGGCATTGAACGCAGTCAGGAATTGAGCAGCCAATTCCGGATTTTCGTTTTGGAATTTCTCGAATTGATCGTCCCAGATTTTGTTCGTCAACTCGCCTTTTTCTTTCACTTTGGCGAAGTGTTCGCGAACTTCGTCCGGCACGAAGAAGTTTTCTTCATGAACCCATTCGTAGAATTCTTTCGTCAGCTTCACTTCGTCGGAACCCAGCGGGGAACCGTGAGGACCCGCGTGGCCGCCTTTGCCTTGTTTGTTCGGGCTGCCGTAGCCGATGATCGTTTTGACTTCGATCAGCGTAGGGCGTCCCGTGTCGATCTTCGCGTCTTCGATCGCTTTGGCGATCGCGTCCAGATCGTTGCCGTCCTCGACGCGCAGCACTTGCCAGCCGTAACCTTCGAAGCGTTTTTGCACGCTTTCGGAGAACGACAGCGAAGCTTCGCCGTCCAGCGTGATATCGTTGGAATCGTAAAGCATGATCAGTTTGCCGAGCTGCATGTGGCCGGCCATCGAAGCCGCTTCGTGGGAAACGCCTTCCATCAGGTCGCCGTCGCCGCAGATCGCGTAAGTATAGTGGTCGATCAGTTTATAGTCGCCTTTGTTGTATACCGAAGCCGTGTGCGCTTCCGCGATCGCCATGCCGACTGCCATCGCCACGCCTTGGCCCAGCGGTCCGGTCGTTGCGTCAACCCCGGCCGTATGGCCGAATTCCGGGTGACCCGGCGTTTTGCTTCCCCATTGACGGAACTGTTTGATTTCCTCCATGGGAAGGTCATAACCCGACAGGTGCAGCAGACTGTAAAGCAGCATCGAACCGTGGCCGGCGGACAGCACGAAGCGATCCCGGTTAACCCAAGTCGGGTTCGACGGGTTGTGGTTCATCGTTTTGGCGAAAAGTTGGTAGCCCATCGGTGCCGATCCCATCGGCATGCCCGGGTGACCGGAGTTTGCTTTCTCGATCGCGTCGATCGAAAGGGTACGTACGGTTGCGATCGACAGATCGTCGATTTTGATATTGTTAGCCATGTTCTAATATCCTCCTCGGTCGCTTCCGGCATTACCGGAAACGGATTGTGAAGACTGCTATTGTCCAGTATATCATTTTGAAACATTCATTTCCATAGGATTCGAAACAAAGGCGGAAATTTGAAGCACGGCGACGAAAAATCCGGCACCGCCTTCGGAACGACCCATGGAACTTTACCCTCTGCGCCGCCTGCATACTCGGAATTCGGCGAATTCGGAAAAAAAGACTTTTCGCCGGTCGCGTCATGTCCACGCAAGCGCCGCTTGACCGCTTCCCGGAACGGCCGGGAGCGCGGTCATGCTTTCGAACGACAGCCGGACGTTAGCTAAACAACGCTTCCCGCTTCGCTCGCTCCGGATCGTTTTGCGGCATCGGATTATGATCGAAGATCATCGTCTGCCGCGCTTCCGTCTCGTAGCGGGCCCACGGAAGCGACGGCAAGGAAGGGTCTCCGGAAGCCGCGAACGCCTGCCAAGCGCCGCGCATGGCGTCGGCCAAATTTTGCATCGCGGGCTCGACGCGAATGCCGATTCTCGGCAGCAGCACCAGATTCCCGAACACGAACGGCATTTCCGCGGCATGAACGGCTTTGCCAAAAAACGGATGGCCCGGCAGCGTCCAATCGAACCGATACATCCATACCGGAGCATATCGGCTTTGCGCTTCGGCGAAAGCAAGCGACGAACGCCAGAAATACAGCTCGGTCATTGCCCGGGCTTGACCTTGTACCGTAGGCGCATAACGGCTCGTCCATGCCTCCGCGTCCTCGACTCCGGTAAGCGCGCGGATCATGTGCGCGAATTCCTCTGGAGAAGCAAGCTGCGATTCGTCGCGCATAAAGAAATCGCCTTCGTCATGGTTCGTGCCGATAATCAACGGAATGCCTTCGGCGGCTCCCTGTGATACGGCCGACAAAGGTTCCTGCGGCAGCGTTTCCGGTTCCACGACCGGTTGAAACGGCAGCGCAGGCCATTCTTCCCCTTCCGCCGGACGCATTTCGGCCGTCGCGGTCAGCAGCTCTTGCGGGGAAAACGTTTTGAGGCGCTCCAGGTTTCCTCCGTCCACGCCCAACCGGCGCAGAAACGCGGCCGCGACGATCTCGCCTTGAGCGGACGACATGGACTGCGCGCCGCCGCTTTGCATGATCGCTTTATGGAATAATCCTTTGGCCGCAGGCATGGCCAAGACGGCGGCAATGCTCATCGATCCTGCCGATTCGCCGAACAACGTGACATTGCCGGGGTCCCCGCCGAATGCCGCAATATTGTTTTTCACCCATTCCAGCGCCTGCACCTGATCGGACAGTCCCGCATTGGAATCAAAGCCTTCGCCGAGCGGCGAAAGATGCATGAATCCGAGCGGACCCAAACGATAATTGAGCGAGACGACTACGCATCCGCCGCGTAAGGCAAGCTGAGTTCCGTCGTACAGCGGCAGGCTCGAAGACCCCGATATGAAAGAGCCCCCGTGAATCCAAACCATGACCGGAAGTCTCTCTCCTGCATCTTCCGGCGTCCACACATTGAGATACAGGCAATCTTCGGACATCGTGACGCCCGGAGAAGCAAAGATCGAATCTTCCGGCGGCTGCGCCTGCAAAGCGATCGAACCGAAGGCCAAAGCATCCCGCACGCCATCCCATTCCGCAGGCGGATGCGGAGCACGGAAGCGCAAATCGCCGATCGGCGGCTGCGCATACGGTACTCCTTTCCAGCTTTTGACGCCGTTTGCCGAAGCTCCGCGCAATTGTCCTTGTTTTGTTTCAATGATTGTATACTCCATCGTCTCTCCTGCCTTTCCGAATCGGGCGATTGACTTCTCTTCCATTTAAGCACAGCGCATGTATGCGGTTCAAATACCGACGGCGAGACTTTTTTCCCCCATACAAAGAAAAGCGTCCTCCTCAAGGGAGAACGCTCAACGTGTCGAGAAAGCCCGACGTAACTGGAAGCGGGAAGACGGAGAGAAAAATTCAGTGTAAGAGCGATAGCGTTCGCCTTTGAAATCGAGAAAATCCCACTAAAATTTCAATCCTTTTCTCGATTTCAACACGCGACTGGAACGAATTTTTCTCGGAGTCTTCCCGCTTCCCGCGTCGCAGCTACTTTCTCGACAGCCTGAGCGTTCTTCTCAATGAAGAACGCTCAGCTTTGTCGACATTCATTTAACGTTTGCCGACCGAACCGCCTTCGATCAGCTTAACCTGCATCAATTCGTGTTCGATCGGATCGCCCGCCAAGATGCGCAGCAAATGCTCGGCCGCCGCCGCTCCCCACTTGGCGCGGGAATAGTCGACCGTCGCCAAACGAGGCTGCAGATATTTGGTCAGTTCGATATTGTCGAATCCGATGATATGGACATGCTCGCCGACTTCAAGCTCCGTCTCGCCAAGCACGTTGCAGATGCCGACCGCCATTTCGTCATTGAGGCAAAATACGGCTACAGGCTCTTTGTACTCGCCGATGATCTGCTGAGCGGCCGCGGCACCGCCTTTTTTCTCGAAATTGCTGACGATCTCGATCAGTTCCACATCCGGATGTTCGGTCGCGATTTGGCGGACGACCGCCAGACGTTGATTGGAATCGTACGAATCTTCCGGGCCCGTAACGACGTACAGCTTCCGGTGTCCCTGCGCGAGCAGATGATTCATGGCGGCAGCCGCGCCGGAGCGGTTATCGAGCAGCACGCGATTGATGTTCGGATGGATCAGCTCGCGGTCCAGCACGACGATCCGATGCCCGCGATCCGCGTAACGCAAAATTTCCTCGCTGTCGAAACCGGAGTCGAGAATGATCGCTCCGTCGATCATCCGCTCGGGCAGCATGCGATGCGACTGCACGCCGCTGCAAACGATCAGATCGTAACCCTGCTGATTCAGCACGTCTTTGACGCCGTCCAGCAGATCGCCGTAAACGTCGCCCCGGAAATCGGTCAAGAATACGCCGATGATGCGGGATTCTCGCTTCTTCAGCGTGCGCGCCGCGGCGTTCGGCACGTAATTCAGCTCCTCGGCAATAGCCAGGATGCGCGAACTGGTCTCGTCCGTCACCTTGCTGCTGCCGTTTAACGCGTAAGACACCGTCGAAATCGATACTCCCGCCTTCTTGGCGATATCCTTGATACTTACCAATCCACTCGCTCCCCTGTCTGGTTGCCTTTTTCTTGTTATACCCATCTAACAGACAACAAAGGCGATCCGTCAAGATCGCCTTGTGTTTTTTGGTGAATTTTATACGAAAATTTCAATTTTATTGCTGTTTTTGTCAGCCAATTCTTCGAATTGGGTGCGAGCGATCCGAATTCCGCCTTCGCGGTAACGGTTGTCTCCCGCTTTTTCGCCGATCGGTTGACCGTTCAATTTGACGATTCCGGACTCGCTCGTGCCGATCCGATATACGAATGTCGCCGGGATACCGTCATAACTGAAGTCGAGGCTCAAACCGTCGAGCGATGCCGGAAGAACCGGATCGACGATCAGGTCGCCGCCGTCTTGACGGATGCCAAGCACGTTGCCGATCAGCTGGTTCATGTAGATCCCGGGACCGCTGGAATAGATTCTCCATCCGCCTTTGACCGCCACGTCGCCGCTTTTCAGCTCGCCGAAGCGATCCTGCGCATCATAACGATTGTTGAACTTGCCGTCCGAGCTGCTGAAGTACGAATTGCTTTGACGCAGTTCCGCATTCGGCACGACGTCGCGGATGCCGACCGGATTGATGATCGCAAGTCCGTTCCACGTCTCGTCGGCCAGACCCAGCTTCGCCATCGCTTCCACGTAGCGGATATGGGCGTGCACGTATTGCAGGCCGATCTCGCGGCCGAAGTTCGATGCCTGCTCGGCGCGTTTGAAGTGGGTGCTGACGCCGCCGGCGTATTGCGCCGGACGGTTCATCAAGCGTACACCGTCCGGGCAGAAGAATTCGCGTTTAATCAGTTCATAATGCGACTTCGCTTGCTCCGGCGTCAACAGTTCCCCGATCATGCTGCGCGTCATCGGCAGCAGGCGGTAGTTGATGCCCGTCTCGTTGTCGCTCGGGTGCAGCATCGGCTTCGGCTTGTCGGCTTCTTCCATGTACACGAATCCCGGAATAACGTCCGTGTTCAGCATGTAACGGTTGAAGTCGGCTTTAATGCCTTCGGCCAGTCCCGCCAGCTCTGCCGCGAACGCCGAATCCGCGTCTTTGAGCGCTCCCGACAATACGTTCATCGTCTGGTACGTCAGCGCCACCGTCCAGCTGCTCACCATATATTGCTTGAGCTGCGCGTTAGCCGGCTGCAGCGTGTCGTCCCAATCGCCGTCTCCGTACGAAGACAGGAACGTGTCATGCAGGAAATTGTTTTTGATATACTGAATTTCTTTTTTCGCATGATCCAGAACGGTATACGCGTCTTTCGTGAATCCGAATTCGTGCTTGACCGTATACGGTACTTTTTCTTCCAAAATTCCGAAATCGCGCGTCGTTTTCAAATAATCGCCCAACACTTTCAGCGGCCAAACGATGATATCGCCGTGGCTTTCTTCCTGCTGGATCGCGAAGTATTTGTCGAACATGAACCACTGCGGCCAAGCGCCGTCGTCTTCGTATTGATGGGAATAAACGGTTTTGAGAATGTCTTTGACCTGGCCGTATTTTTGCGTCGCCATGAAGTATTCCACCGGTCCCTGGCAGACGTCGCGAGTCCCCCATGCCGCGCCTCCGTACTGCTCCAATCCGTGCGGGGAAGAGTAGTGAACGAGCATGTTATGCGTGTACCACCAAGCGAGCGCGTTGACTTTGAACAGTTCTTCGCGCGTCGCGTCGCCGTCTTTCGACAAACGGAACCCGTTCATCACGTCTTGGTAGAAGTCGCGGTAAGCCGCGATTTCTTCATCCAGCGAACGTTTTGCCGGGGAAATGCTTGCTCCGTCGAGCAGTCCTTGAATCGTCAATGTCCACTCCGCGCTCGAATCGAGCGTCAGCGCCACCAGGGAAGCATCGCCCGAGTTCACGCCGTCCGCGATCGCCGATTCGTCGCCGACCGATACGTCCGCGCCTTCGACGCCCATCACGTAAGTCAGGTTCGGATAAGCATTCGCGCTCAGCGAAGCCGAATCCGCGGTAAACGTCAATTTGCCGTTGTCTTCGGTCATATGCAGCGGGAATTCGTACTCGTTCACGTTCATCGTGATCTGCGTCGTCACCAGGTAACGGTATGCTTGGCCGCTTTTCGACGACACGTACAGACGGAGTTCGGGACTGTCCACCGTCGTCGAAGTCGTCACGAAGATCGTGTCGCTTTCCGTTTTATACGTCCAGCGCGCATAGTTGAAGCCGATTTCGAACAGCGACGGCATCGTCAGCAGGCGGTATTGGCCCTCGACTTCGATATAGATGCGCTGACCCGCCGTTTTCGGCACGTTGAGCGCGTTGCGCGCATTGCTCATCATTTTATTGAAGTTGGTGTTGCCCAGCACGAGCTGCGAGTTGAAAATGCCGTACATGTACGCAGTCGACGCGAGAACCGGCACGCCGAACTCCACGTTGCCGCCGCTCATCAGGATATGGCCGTGTGGGCGCTCGACGAGACGTTCTTTTTCTTTTAAAACGACATGTTCGTACGTATCCGTGAAGAAGGCCAGCAGCTTGCCGTTCTCGCGTTCTTCTTCATAACGGTTCGGGAAAAGGGCTTGGACTTCTTCGTCGGTCAGATCCAGCGTTTGCAGCGGTTCGCCGATCGTCGATCGGAACGATACGGACGGCAGCGGGCGCAGTTCTCCCGTTTCTTCCGCGTCGTAAGCGTCCCAAGCTGCCTGGATCTCCTGCGCAAACTCGGCTTCCGTAATCGCTGCCGGGTGATCTGCGCGGTACAGGCCGTAGAACACGAAACGTTCTTCGCTGCTCAGCGGCACCAGTTCGGATTGAAGCGCCGTATACGCGAATTCGTATTGGTAGACTTCGTTCGCAAGCCGACCTTGAGTCAACGCTTCCGGTACGTTCGTTTCTTTGTAGGATTTGCCGAAGAACTGGAATCCGTCGGTCGAGTATCCGGCTGCGCGGGTAAGCGAGCCCTGCTGCATGTAAGGGAATGCGCCGCCCTGCGGTTGGTTCTGACGCGAGCATACGATGTAGCCTTTTTGCTCGTCTTGGAAAACGGCATGATCGATGTACTGCGACAGGTAAGCCTCGTTGCTGCGCACCGCGCCCGGATCGGCATCGCCGACGTCTTGACCGTACACGATATCGATGTCGACGCCTTCGCCGCGCGTTTGAACGTCCCAGAACCATACGTCGCGATCGGTTGCGGCAAACGTTACCGTATAAGCGACGCCGCCTGCTTCGCCTGCCCACACGACGCGTTTGCCGTTTTGGCTGACTTTGCTCGTCGAATGAATGCCGAGCAGCGGGTAAAACGCTATGCCCGATTCGCGGTGAATGCGCAGGAACAGATTATTGAGCGAGCCGTCCAGCGGGGAAGACAGCAGTTGGTTCAGCATCGTTTTGCCGCCGAGCGCTTGATACAGGTCGCCGCTCGGCCAGAATGTGAAGTTCAAGCTGCCCGCCTGAACGTTGAATTTCGAGTTCGTGTTTGCGATAGTCGCCATGAATGCGTTCACTCCTAATTAATCAATTTAAAATGAAAGAATCGTTTAACGTATCCTGACTGTTGCGGCCGACAAAGACTTCGAAACGGCCCGGATCGCTTTTGAAGCCGAGATCTGCATGGTGATAGCGCAACTGTTCTTCGTTCAAAGTGAATACGGCCGTTCCGCGCTCGCCCGGGGCAAGCTCAAGTCTGACAAAGCCTTTCAACTCGCGAACCGGACGCACCACTTCGCCGGATACGTCGCGGACATACAGCTGTACGGTCTCGACGCCTGCGCGCTCTCCGATATTCGTTACGTTCACGGAGATCGTGAGCGGAGACTCGTCCGTCATGTGTTCGGAAGAAAGCTTGAGTTCGTCATAGGCAAAGGTCGTGTACGACAATCCGTAACCGAACGGCAGCAGCGCTTCGTTCGGAGCGTCCAGATACTGCGAGACGTAACGAACCTGCGCGTCGGCGGCTCCCTGCGGACGTCCGGTGTTGAAATGGTTATAATACACCGGAACCTGTCCGACGGAATGCGGGAACGACATGGTGAGCCGCGCCGAAGGATTGACCGCGCCGACGAGAATGTCGGCTACCGCTGCGCCGCCTTCGCTGCCCGGATACCAGGCTTCGACCACGGCGCCGACTTTGTCGTACACGCCGTGCAGATCGAGCGGGCGGCCGTTGAACAGCACCGCCGCAGTCGGCTTGCCGAGCTCGGCGATTCGCGCAATCAGCTCCAATTGGATCTGCGGCAGCCGGATATCCGTCCGGCAGCCGGCTTCGCCGCTCATCTCGGAAGCTTCGCCCAGCGCCAGCACGACGATATCGGCTTGAGCCGCCGTTTCCACGGCCGAACGAAGCTGTTCTTCCGTGCCTTCTTCGATGCCGCAGCCGACCGCAACCGTTACGTTTTGCCCGCCCAAACGTTCGTTCAGCGCGGCATCCAGCTTCACCGCGTCTTCCGTCGAACCGCTCCAGGACCACGGACCGAGGATATCGCCGCTTTGGGCAAACGGTCCGATCAGCGCAACTTTTGCTTCAGGCCGAAGCGGCAGGATGCCGTCGTTTTTCAGAAGCACGGTCGAGCGGGTCGCCAATTCGTAAGCGGCTTCGCGATGCTCGCGGCTGAACACGACTTCCGCTTCGCGTTCGGGATTCGTGCCGCGGTGAGGGTTATCGAACAATCCCAGTTTTTGCTTCAATTGCAGAATGCGCAGGACCGATTCGTCGACCAGCGCTTCGTCCACTTTCCCGCTGCGGACCAGTTCGGGCAGTTCATGCACGTAGCAGGCCGTCATCATTTCGATATCGACGCCGGCGCGAATCGCTTTGTAAGCCGCTTCGCGCTCGTCTTCGGCGACGCCGTGCGGAATCAGTTCCTTCACGGCGCCCCAGTCCGAGATCAGCACGCCGTCGAAGTTCCATTCGTCGCGCAGCAGGTCGCGCATCAATTTCTCGTTGCCGCTGGCCGGGATGCCGTCGATCGTGTTGAAAGACGTCATGACCATCTCGCATCCTTCGTCGAGAGCGGCTTTGTAAGCCGGTAAGTAATATTCGCGAAGCTGGCGTTCGGACAGATCGACCGTGTTGTAATCGCGGCCCGCTTCGGAAGCGCCGTAGGCGGCGAAATGCTTCACGCAGGCCGCGACGCGCTCGACTTCTTCGGTCAGGTCTTCGCCTTGCAAGCCGCGCACGAATGCCCGGGCGAATAAGCTGTTCAGGTAAGGGTCTTCGCCCGTCGATTCCATAACGCGTCCCCAGCGCGGATCGCGCACGAGGTCGACCATCGGCGCGAAGGTTACGTGGATACCGGAAACGGCCGCTTCGCGAGCCGCGATTTCAGCGCTTTTTTGCGCCAGATCCGTATCCCAGGAACAGCCGATCGCGAGCGGTACCGGGAAGATCGTTTTGAATCCGTGCACGATGTCCGCCATGAACAGCAGCGGAATGCCGTGCGGATTTTTCTTCATATGGGCTTCCTGCACGGCGATCGCGCCTTCCGCGCCGGCATAGCCGAGAATCGAGCCGCTGTTTGCGATCATCGGGTCGGTGATGCCCATTGCCTGCATCGGGCCGGTGATTTGACCCTCGTCGCCTGCTCCTTCATAAAAAGGAGCTGCGAGCTGGACGAGTTGAGCGACTTTATCTTCGAGCGTCATCTTGCCGATCAGGTCAAGAAGCTGCTGATTGTCCATGTCGAGTCCTCCAAGCGTTGTGATATTAAGCGATATAAGGCTGAGATTGAGATCAAGATCAGATTGAAAATAAAGATGTTGTGTTTCTCCATTTTTCAGGATTTTGCACAATGGGTTGGTTGGAAGACCATATGGATACCCTATCAAAGACCTATGGATAACTTAGGGAGATCTGATCTTAAACCTTGGCCGTGCTTCTCGTTTTTCTCAGAGAAACGGGAAGCGCGGTAATTATGCAAATTCCTCATCTTAGAAGAGAAAACCCGGTTCGTGCGGAGATTCCGCGCGCACCGGGTTAGGATTACGGCCGGGCCTATAGGCAAGGTGCCGTCCGGACCCGGATGTTGCAGGTGGGTGATTCAGCTCGGGTTATTTGCTTGCGAAGTCGCCGCTGTTCAGTTCGTCGAGAACCGGTTGTACCAGGGACTGCTTGCTTTCTACCCATTTCTTCCAGTTTGCTTCGAGATCGCCGGGTTGCAGAATCAGGTTCGCATACTCGGTCGCGTAATCGAAGTTCGCTTGGTCTTTGGCTCTGGACGTGTACAGTTGGAAGTCCCAATCGTAATCGGCCATCGCGCCGCCTTCGGTGCTCAAGGAAGCTTTTTCTTTGTACAGCTCGACCGAACGGTCGCGGAATTCTTTTTTGATCGCCGGGTTGATTACGCTGAAGTCGTCGCCCAATACGTACAGACCTTCGAAGCGGCCCGGGTATTTGTCTTCAAGCGTCGTGCCTTCAGGCAGCGTGCTGACCAGCTCGCCGTTTTCTTCTTTCCAGTCTTCGCCTTCGAAGCCCAGGTTCAGAATGCGCTGCGCGTCTTCCGAAACGGAATATTCGATCATATCCATGATGCGCTCGAATTTCTCTTGCGAGATATCCGGGGAGAAGATCAGGGACGACCAGAAGTTGACTTGCTCCAGGTTGCGGTATTTGCCGTCTTCGCCGATAATCAGTGCTTCGTGCACGACTTCGGAGCTGTCCAGGTTCAGGTTCTTTTTCATCGCCGTGTCCATGTCTTGTCTGTACGAAGCCAGACCGCCGAGACCCGCGATGCCGGAGATGCCGGTTACTTTGAACGCGTCGCCGCCTTCGCTGTTTTTCCAAGTGTAGAATTCAGGGTCAAGCAGACCGTCTTTATACGCTTGCTGCATCAGTTTCAGACCGGTAAGCGTCGATTCGTCGGCAGGTCCCCAAACGTACTTGCCGTCTTCGCCTTTGTAGAACGCCGATTCCACGCGGGAATGTTCGTTGTTCGCCATCATGAAGCCTGTAAGAAGGTCGCCGGCGTTGAAGGACATCGGAATCAGTCGGTTGCCGACTTTGCCCGGATCTTGTTCTTTTACGAGTTTGGCGAATTCCATCAGCTCGGTAACCGTGTATGCGTCCTTAAGCTCGAAGCCGACTTTTTCGGCCCAGTCTTTGCGAATCGCGATAACGCCGATTTGGTTGAGCAGCGGATCTGCCGGTTGGTTTTGGAAGTAGACCGGTTTAGGCAGGACGTACGTGCCGCCCACTTTCTCTTCCAGACGTTCGCCGAGTCCTGTCGAAGCATAAGCCTTGGCTGTTTCCGGCCAACGTTCTTTCCAATCGTCCGGGAATTTGTAGAACAATCCTTGGTCGATATAGTTCATCGCGTCGCCTTGAACGTAGTTCCAGCTCGCGAAGTCCGGAAGGTCTCCGGAGTTGATCCACAGGCGCATTTTTTCCGGCCATGAATCCCAATCGATATAGTTGTAATCCCAAGTGATGTTGAATTTGTCGGTGAAGAATTTGTGGAACTTGTCGTCCATGTTGGCTTTTGATACGTCGGTTACGCTGGCATACGAGATGGTCTGATTGTTTGCGTATGTGCCATCTTCATTTTTTTCGTCCGCCGTTCCCGTAGCTGCGTCGTTACCGCCGCTGCCGCAAGCCGTAACCAGAACCATCAGGACGGATAATGCGAGCAGGAACAGCGATTTGACCGAAAACATTTTGTTCGCCTTCATGTTGTACCCCCATTTGAATTGGATTTTTGACACCCCATGTTTGCCTTTTGAAACTTTATCGTATCATCAGGTCTTGATAGCCCCTGTCAATACCCCTTTAGCGAAGTGCTTTTGCAGCAGCGGGAAGAATGCCATGATCGGAAGCATGGTCACGAACACCGCTGCCATTTTCATACCCGTCGAGAAAGATTGCGCCGTGCCTTGACCTACGCTGGTCGCGTTGGAGGCATTGGTTTGCGATTCGACGATGATCGCCCGCAGCACGTTTTGCAGCGGAAGCTGATCGGCTTTGCGCAGGAAGATCATCGCGTCGTACCAGCTGTTCCAGAAAGCGACCCCGTAGAACAAGGCGATGGTCGCCATGATCGGAGCGGCCAGCGGCAGCACGACGGAACGAAGGATTCTCCATTCGCCGGCGCCGTCCAGTCTCGCGGATTCCATCAGCGATTCAGGCAGGCCCTGGAAGTAGTTCATCATAAGAATCATGTTGAATACGCTGAAGCTTCCGGCAAGGATAACGGCCCATAACGAACCGGTCAGGCCCAAGTCTTTCATGATCAGGTAAAGCGGCACGATCCCGCCGTTGAAGATCATCGTGAACAGAACCAGGAAGAAGATCGGCTTTTTGCCCGGGAATTTCGGACGGCTCAGGCCGTAAGCCATGCTGACCGTCAGGAACAAGCTGAGCGGCAGGCCGGCGGCCATAAGCTTGATCGTATTCCAGTAACCGGTCAGGATGCTTCCGTCCGCGAACAACGCTTGATAGGAAGAAAACGTCGGTTCTTTCGGCCACATCAGCAGCGGATTTTCCGCATATTCGCGCTGGGTGGCGAACGAGATCATGATCACGTTCCAGAACGGAATCAGGATCGACAGCGCGCCGAGCGTCAAGATGATGAAGATGAAAATATCCAGTCCCGTGACTCGGGTCGTATTGAATTTGCTTTTTTTCTGTTTTCTCGCCAAAGTGCTCATAAGGCTTTCCTTCTCCTCTCTTATCGGAACAGGCCGTCTCCGCCCAGCCACTTCGCCGCTCTATCGGCAAGCAGCAGCAGGACCATGTTCACGATGGAACGGAACAAGCTGACTGCGGTCGAGAACGAGAAGTCCGTGGAGGACTGGAATGTAATCCGGTAAATATAGACGTCGAGTACCTGCGATACGTTTTGCGTGGCCGCGTTCGCCAAGTTGAAGATCTGGTCGAAACCGGAAGACATCAGGCCGCCGACCGACAGGATGAACATGATCGTGACCGTCGGCATGATGTTCGGAAGCGTGACCCGGAACATCTGCTGCAGCCGCGTGGCGCCGTCGATCTGCGCCGCTTCGTATTGTTCTTGGTCTATACCGGAGATGGCGGCCATGAAGACGATCGCGCCCCAACCGGTCGATTTCCAGATGTCCGTGAGAATGATCATCGGATAGAAGTTTTGCTCGGAGCCGAGGAAGTTGATCGTCGGCAGTCCGATCAGAGCCAGGAAGCTGTTGACCAATCCGTCATACGCCAGCACGTTGATGATGATACCCGACACGATGATCCACGACAGGAAGTGCGGGAACGTGAACGCGGTTTGCAGCACCTTTTTGTAACGGCGCATCCGCAGCTCGTTCAGCAGCAGCGCCAGCAGGATCGGGAACGGGAACGTGATGAACAGCTTGATGATATTCACGTACAGCGTACGCCATACCGCATCGGCGAACGCCGGATCGCGGAATACGTATTTGAAGTTTTCGAATCCGATCCATGCGCTGCCCCAAATTCCGTCGTTGGCCCGATAATCTTTGAATGCCAAGGACAGGCCACCCATCGGGAGGTATGCGAACAAGATCAACCAGATCAATCCGGGAAGCAGCAGCGTGTAAGTCATTCTGTACTTCCAGATTTCGATGAACAATCGTTTGAATTTCGATTCTTCCCCTTTGGACGAACCCGGGGTTATCGTTGCGGGTTTCACACGGCATCTCCTCACTCTACTTGAGTCTTTGTCTTGCTGTTGAAAAAACTGCCGAAAGTCATAATCTTCGGTGAAACGTTTCGATCAGCGTGAGAAGACCGGCTGATTTCCCCGCGAAAGCGAGCGGTTTCAGCAAGCGGTTACTTCTTCTTGCGATCGAAAAGCCCTTGCGGACTTTCAATTGACTTTGCGGCTGGACCCTCGCTTGACGAGCATGGATTCGAATACCACATGTCGGTTCGCCGTCTCTCCCGCGATCAGATCGAATAAAATCTCGACGCTGACGTGGGCCATTTCGACGCCCGGCTGGCTGATCGTATCGAGCGACGGATGATAATATTCCGCCATCTCGATGCCGTCGAAGCCGACGACGGATACATCGCCCGGAATCGACAGCCCCGAGGACAATACGGCTTTTGCCGCTCCGATCGCGATCGCGTCGGATGCGGCGAACATCGCCGTGACGCCCAGATTTTTGCTTAGCAGACGCTTGGCGGCCGCGAAGCCGAAACTCGGCGCGTACTCGCAATCTTCGACGAGAGCCGGATCGTATTCGATTCCGTGCTCTTCAAGCGCTTTCTTGTAACCCAGTAACCGGCGGTTGCCGATCGTGTTCGCCATGAACGGGAACCGGGCCAAAAAACAAATGTTGCGATGTCCCAGCGAGATCAGATAACTCGTCGCTTTGTAAGCGCTCTGTACATCGTCGATCGATACGCTGGAAAATGCGGACGGATCAACATCTTTCATCGTCGTGATCGTGGTCAGGACAAAAGGAACGCCGAGCTGATTGAACTCTTCTTCGGAATGATCGTACGTGCCGCCCATAAAGATGACGCCGTACAGATTTTTTTCCCGAATCAACTGCATCGCCGCGGCAATCTCGTCGACTCCGTCTTCGACTTGTTGAATCATCAGCGGACAACCTCTCAGGTGTACCTGACGTTCCACTTCTTTGATCATATTGGCGAAAAACGGATTGGAAATGCCTTTGACCATCAAAGCGATCGTATTCGACTGGGTTTTCTTCAAGTTGCGGGCATTGCTGTTCGGCACGTAATTGTACTGCTTCACGATAGCCAGAACCTTGGCACGGGTAGTATCGCTGACGACTCCGCTGTTATTGAGCACTCTCGATACCGTCGATATGCCCACTCCGGAAATTTTGGCAATATCCTTGATGTTCATCTCGTTCGCCGCCTCACCTCGGTTGTCAGTCGGCTGCTTGGAAAATCAAGGTAAAGCCGAACTGGTTTTAAATTCGTCGAAGCTCATAGGAAACGTTTCCCATAATGCAGGAAGCGTTTTCTCAAGCCGTCGAATCGTTTCGATACACATCATAAACCTCAATATTCGAAGTGTCAACACCGTTTCCATGAAATTTTTAAAATGAAAAATAGCTCTCTTCGAACCTCTTCCAGTCTTATCCAACAAAATGGTCACGATCTCTAAAATTTTAAGGTAGTAAACGGTTACATTTTGACTTTTTGCCATTTATGATCAAACGGAAAACATTCGAATTGATTTTTTCACTTTTCTCATAGGAAACGTTTCCACCTCCTTTTCACTTCCCTATTCACCCATTGCCATTTTAATGAATCAGTTTATTTGAAATATTTAAATCCCGCTTCGGTCGCACAGAAAAGCAACCTTGCATGACGGTAAGCCGAATTCCTTTGCGGTTCGAGAATTACATAGCGTGGGAGGTTCGAACGATTGCACGCCAAAAAGCCGAAAACAGCATCGCTGCTTCGGCTTCAAAAGTGTTGATCACGGGTTTTCAAGCCTTATGCCGGTTATCGGGAAAAAGCGTTCAGCTTCAACCATGAAGCACACTCGTCCGTCCAACGCCGAACATGTTCGTCTCCGTCGGCCATCCCCATGCCGTGCCCGCCGAGCGAATAGACGTGCAGGTCGAACGGCACGCCCGCGCGTCCCAGCGCGGAAGCGAACAATAGACTGTTTTCCGGCGGAACAAGACCGTCTTCGGACGTATGCCAAAGAAAAGTCGGCGGCGTATCGCTTGTTACGTTCCGCTCGCTGGAGAGCGACTCGATCTCTTCTGCGGTCGCTTCGGCTCCAAGCAGCGCGATCCGCGATCCGGCGTGCGTATACGGCTCTTGCAATGTGATCACCGGATAGCAAAGCATCAACAAGTCGGGACGGCTGGACTGACGCTCGATTGGATCTTCCGATTCCGGCAAGCCCGCATCATGCAAAGTCCCCGCTGTCGAAGCCAAGTGTCCGCCTGCCGAAAAGCCCAACACTCCGATTCGGGCCGCATCCACGCCGAATTCCCCGGCGCGATGGCGAACGGTGCGTACGGCACGTTTGACATCGGATAAAGCGCTTGGATAACGGTAAGGAGCCACCCGATAGCGAATGACAAAAGCCGAAATTCCGAGCGTGTTCAACCACAACGCGATCGGCTCGCCTTCATGGTCGGCACGGAACTCGTAGCCGCCGCCCGGACACACGATTACGGCTGCGTTGCTGTCCCCTTCAACCAGGTAAGGGAAAATTGCAGGTACATCTTCATCGGCGGTGCCCAACGCATTCGGCGCACCTTCCGGCCATAAAATTACGGGATTCATTATTTCATCCTCCTAAAAGTCGCTGACAGACTCTAAACTGAATGTTAAAGCCCAGCCGCTTGTCTTGAACAACTCGAAAGTTTACGTTCGCCTGAAACGCGCATGGTTCTAGGGCGTGTGCGATTCAGGCGGGCGAAACCATTCACTAATCCGAAACAAGCTGCTAGTCCCTTGACCGCATAGCATCTGAGGTTTGAGCGCGAAACGAACAGCCGCTTCGCCCCGCAACTTCGCTTTCATGAATCGTTTTGTCCGTGATCGGCGGCTAGCGGATCGCATATCCGTTCGAACGCTCTTTTTCGCGATCTGAAATCCGTAACGGATCGTAGGGACGCTTAAACCGGAAAAACGGATGAAATCCGCACGAAAATCGGCTTTTTTCACTGCTAAGCGTCGCGTCGTTCCGTTAAAATCTCAATTCCCCAATTTGGAGCGCTAAGCGTCATGTCGTTCCGTTACACGTCATCTTCTCCGGATTGCGCTTGTCCGATCAGGTTGAACGAAACGATGCGGAGCGGGTTTTGATGGATGGACCACGCCGAACCTCAAATCTAATCCGTTTAAGGTACCCGGTTGAAATTCGGTCTGTCATGTTTGGCTGCTCTTTATATTATACGCTTTCACGAAAAGAGTCATAGTGGTTTTATAAAAAAACGAATACGGTTTCGAATTCAGGTTATCCATTGCCTTTTGACATTATTCAGACGGATTGAAGTCTCTGCGGGAACGCTTTTGTCAGGGTCTGTGTTACAATAATGCCTATGCTGCTTAAACAGAAACGGTGTAAGGCGCGCACGCAAACTCCGCCGGGAGCAGATTGAGCTGAATTTTCGTTCTCGGCAAGGAATTTTTCTGAAAGCGTGCCGGGGCACGTCAAGGGAAAATGACGCCGCCATTGGCGGATGACTACACGCTTCAAGTAGACATCCGCAGAGGGCAAAAAGGTAGGTCAAGATGCACGGCGCCCGAGTTTGCGTACACGGTCTAGTACCTTGTTAACACTAAAGGAGGATTTTCATGGCCAGCAATCGCAGGCTCGACACTGAGCTGGATTTTCAGGAAGCGATGGACCAGGAACGAACTGTCCGCGTGTTTCGCGACGATGAAATGATTAATTCAGGCGGATTGATCGTTCGCTTCGAAGCTTCCATGGTCGCGATTCAATCAAGCGTCAGCGATCTGGATTATTATGATCGACAGGCTTGCGAATTTTTTGAATTGCGCAGATAGTAAAGGTTGCTTCACGCAGGCGCGAATAATTCCGAATATTAAAAAACGTCTTTCGAAAATATGCCGATCCGGCAATTTCGAAGGACGTTTTTCGTTTTGAAACCGGTGAAAGAAAAGATGCGTCGGCTTATGGAAAGCTTATTTTCCTCCGCGCTTCTTCGCGGCCAGCAGCCGCTCCATGGCGCTGCCGCCGGACTCCGTCGGCGGGGAAGGCTCGCCCGGCGGCTTGGCCGCGCCGGGCGGAGAAACCGTTCGGCCTGCGTCGCGGCCGGACGGTTTCGAGGCGCGGGAGGCTTCGCCCGCGCCCTGCGTCCCGCCGGCGGCGGGACGCTCAGGCGGCTTCGCAGCGCCGCCGCTTCCGCGCTCCGCGCGGACACGGTCCACGGCGGAGGCGATGCCTCCCTCCGCCGCGGGACCGGGCTCCCCGCCTGCGGCGCGGGGAGCTTTGCCCGGCCGCTCCGCGGGCCGGTCCGCCGCGCCCCGCGAAGGCGCGGCAGGGCCCTCGGCGGCGCGTTTCTCGCCGCCGCGGAAAGCCGCGCTGCGCCGCTTGGCGGCGGACAGGCGCTCAAGCGCGCCTTCTTCCGCGGGAGCGGCTTCGCTTGAAGCGGCGCCGGAGCTCCGCCGGCCGGCCGCCGCGAACGGTGCCGCCAAGAATGCGGCAACCCGTCCCCACGGGACGGCCAGGCGGCGGACCGCGATATCCGCGATCCACAAGGCCAGAACAACGGCCAACAAGAGCGAGGTCCAATCCCGCATTTGTTTATGCGGAGCGGCCGGCTGCGCATAAACGGCCGCCGGATCGTCCCAGGACAATACGCGTCCTCCTGTCAATTCGGCCAATTCGGCCAGACGCGCCGAACTTTCGTCGGAAGCGGACGAGATCCGGTATTCCGGCGAATACGGAATGACCAAGCCGGTTCCGGTCGAAGCCGCCGCGACAGGCTGAGCTTCTCCCTCTTCGACCGACGATTCGGCTCCTCCTGCCGGATCTTCGGAATCGGGGCTCCCCCCCGTATCCGCTCCGCTGCCCGAATCTCCGACATTTTCACTCCCTTTATCCGACGGAGACAGATTGAGCAGATAAGCCCCCGGCTCGCCGGCCGGAAGCATTCCCGTATAACGTCCCGGCGACGTTTGCACCAGCGTCACGGGTTCGGTCTGTTCGCCGCTGTCTCCGCCTACCGAAGCCATCAGCTCGTCGGGCAGCGGCGAAGCATCTTCCTGCGCGGCCGTCACCACTAATTCGGTCCCGCCTTCGGCAAGCGACGTTTCAATCCGGTACGGCGAAGCGCTGAACTGCGGGAATGTCCATTTGACGGTTTGCGTCAGCACATTGGCAAACTTGTCCCAAGAAACCCAAGGCCCCGACCATTCGCCCGTCAAATCGCTGGTCCAAGCCACCGTGCGTCCCGAACCGTATTGCCATCTGACAAGCAGCGGGTCCGGTTCCGGACTGACCAACGCGGTCTGGGCGGAAGGTTTTGCGCTTGTGGCGATATAGCCATTGATCTGCGGAACCCTCTCCGCGAACAACGAAGTCCAATCTCCCGCGTCGGCGACGGCAGGCGTGAACGGTTTGTCGACCACGTAAGTCCGAGCGAGCAGAACGGCTTCGCGGCTGAAGATCGCCGGCAGCGTCGTCTCGTCCTGCACGTCGTAGAAACGCCCTTTTCCCCAATCGGCTACGCGTTGAAGCAGTCCCCGATCCGCATCGGAACCCACCGCTACGCTCGACACGGTTACGTTTTCTTCGCCCAAATCGGACAGCAGCTGTTCATAGCTTCCGCCTCCCGCAGACTGGCCGTCCGTCAGCAAAATGATATGCTTGCGCTGGGCGTCGATTTCTTTCATGTATTCCGCGGCCGACGCTATGGCCGGATAAATATTCGTCCCGCCGCCGCTCGGTATGGATTGAATCTGTTCCAGCACCGATTCTTTGTCCGTCAGCTTTTGCGGCTCGACGACCCACCACGGCGCATCGTCGAACGCGACGACGCCGACCGTATCTTTCGCCCGCATCAGCTCGACGGTGCGCATCGCCGCTTCTTTCGCCAATTCGATCTTGCTGCCGCTCATGCTGCCCGAACGGTCGATGACCAGAATCAGACCGAGTTCGGGAATTTCGCGTTTGCCTTCCAACTCCATCGATACCGGCAGCGCCTGCTCGATCGGCGTATCGAAGTATCCGCCGAGTCCGAAGCTCTGATCGCCGCCGCTCATCATAAATCCGATCCCGTAACTGCGAACCGCCGTTTCGATCGCATCCATTTTGGATTGACCCAACGAATCGCCCGATACGTTGTTGAACAAAATGCTGTCGTACTGCGCGTAATCCGCCAGTTCGGCAGGAAGCTGTCCGGGCGCAATGACCGTCGTATCGATCAATCCCGCGTTTAACGCATTGGCAATATTGGCCGACGTGTCCGGTTTGCCCTCGACGACCAGCACGGACGGATTGCCGGATACGCGCGTAAAAGCAAATGCGGCGTTATTCGCCGACTGCTCGTCCCCCGGCAAGCTAAGCTCGGCCCGGTAACGGTGCAGACCGGAGCTTTTGGCAAGCCCTTGCAGCAATATGCTGCTTTCTCCCCGCTCCACGCGTACCGTTTGCGAACCGATTTCCACATTGTCTTCGTATAGACGAATTTCGCCCGTGCCCGAAAACGTGCTGCGCAATCTGGCCTCGACGGTAAAAGCTTCGCCCAGGTATAATTTTCCCGGCACAGACAACGAATCGATCGCGGCATCGCGCTCCGTGCTGCTTGGCTTTTCCAACACGTCTACCGCGATTCCGCGATTTTTGAGCAGCCGTCCCGTTTCCAGCATATTCCCGATGTTTTCATCGCCGTCGCTGATCAGAACGATGCGCGGATCGCCGCTTCCCAGCATGCCCGAAGCCAGCTGAAGCGCGCGCTGGACGTTGGTGTAATCCGGATCGACAGCCGCATCCAGTCCGCCCAAAGCAGCTTCGCTGCTGAACGTCTGCTCGGCCGAAGCGTCCCGTCCGAACGAGATCATGGCATAATCGTCGCGCTGGTTTTTATTTTCCAACGATGAAGAGATCCATTCCCGATCCTTCTCGCCGTCATCCGCGCTTGAAGAACGGTCCACGGCATAGACGACTTCGTGCTGCCGCTGCACGGTGTACAGTTGAACCCCGGCCAGCAGCAGTACAAGCAGCAGCAAAGCCAACGTGCGCAGCGAGGCAGCCATTCGATGCCGGAACAGGGAGACCCTTGACGGTCCCCGAAAAGCAAAGACCGCAAAAGCGACCAACGGAATCAACAGAACCAACAGCCAGGGATGATTAAATTGAACGCCCACGTCGGTACACCCCCCATTCCGTCAACATGATAACAACAATCAAAGCGGCCAGCGGAATCGTAAGCGGCAGCCGGCTCCGATGATCTCCGGCGGCTGCGTTCGGAACTTCGGCAGCTGCAAATACAGGGTTCTCCGCTGTCGGCGCAGCCGATTCGGAAGCATCCGCCCGAACGTCAAGCAGATAGACCGGCGCATCGTCCAACCCGTTCCCGCTTTGCTCAAAAGCGTACAGCCCCGGAATACCCGGCGCAATCTGCGAAGAAGCAAGCCCTGTACCTCCGCTCGAATCCGAAGTCTGATTTTCGTTTACTGCCTCGGTTGCCCCGTTATTGATTTCAAAAGCAGCTCCTTGCAGCGGACGCCACAGCGCAGACTCTGCTCCGGTCGCGATCGGTACCTCCACTGCGGCTCCCGAAACCGCTCTGCCCAACCCGCCTCCGCGGCCCCCGGACAACCAGGTTGTCGCATTGCTGACCAGCACCGGAAACTCGCTGTTCAAAGGCAAATCTCCGCTTTGCAGATTGAAGCCGAACCAAAGCGCGCGCTGACCGTTTTCCATACCCGCCGCAATAGCAGGACGCCCGCCGATACTCATGACTGTTTGAAGTCCCTCCGGCTTGCCTTCCGTTAAAGGTCCGAAGTACGGCTCGCTCAACGACAAATAACGAGTCACCGGATGAGCGTTCAACTCCGCGCGCCGATTGCCGGGCTGCCGAGAAGCTTCTTCTCCGCCGATCTTCCAAAGCGCGGCGCTGCCGAGCCATTCTCCCCAGGCTCCGCTTTGCAAAGCAGCAGGCAGTTCCCCCTCAACCACGACAATATCCGGCTGTTCTTCGGGAAGAGATGGCGTTTTGCTTGCCGTGGTTCCCGTGTCCTTTTCGGTCTCTGAAGCTTCGGCATCCCCATCGGCAGTCGGAACATTTCCCGACAAATCGAGCCGGGTCACTTCTGCGCCGGATAGACGAAGCGCCTTTTCCAAAAATAGATTCCCGTCCGATAACAGCAGCACTTTCACCGTACCGCCCGTTTCCGGGAAAGCAAAAGCATCGTCGTCAGCCGCATAATCATCCGACTGCCCCGTTAAACTCAGCCTGTAAACCTCTGCGGCCTCCGCACGATCAAACGTCACCGTCCGGCGCTCGCCCGGTTGAAGGGTCAGGGTCTCGTTGCCTTGCGCCTTTCCGTCGCCCGATAATTCGACTCCGACTTCAAGCGCCGAATTTCCTGTATTGGCAACCACGCCGACCGCCCGACTGCCTTCCGTACCGAACTGTTCGATCGACGCGTTGCGATAATTTTCTCCGCCGATCCGGCGTACCTCTACCGGAACCGATACAGGCAAGTCGTCCACCCGTTCGCTCCATTGCCCATCCGTATAGACGATAATCCGCGCATCCTTCTGACCTTCCGCTACCGCTGACGCCAAAGAGATCGCTTCGCGGTAAGAAGTACGCGCATAGTCGGTTTCCAATTCCTCTACGGCACGATTCCAAGCAGCGCGATCATCCGCAGCCGAGGCGACGACTTGAGGAGTTCCCCCCATACGAATCAACGTCAAGGCTCCGTCCGCCTGCCGCGTATCGGCTAAAACTTCGCGTTTGAGTTCATCCAATCGCGTCTGTGCACTCGCTTCGCTGTTGTTCGGCTCCAAAGCAGACACGGCACTCATGCTTGCCGACACGTCGGCGACCACGACCAAGGTTCCGCCCGTTCCCGCTTCCGCCCACAAAAAAGGTCGCATCAGCGCAAAAGCCAGCAAAGCCGCAGCCAAAATCTGCAGCCACATCAGCAGACGATTGCGCAGCTTTTGCCAGGGACGATTCGCCTCCGTATTTTCCAGCACCCTTTTCCATAACAAATGACTGGGTACCGGCGTATCGATAAATTTCCGTTTTAACAAATACATCATCAAGATCAACGGAATGCCGAGTGCAAACCACAGTCCTGCCCACGAACCGATTCCCATCGTTCGCACCTCCTCCCTCTAACGAACCAAGCCCAATTCCCGCATCGTTCCCAGTACCGTTTCGCGCAGCGGCACATCGACGGGAGCCAGCACGTAAGCTACGCCCCGACGCGCGCAAAATTCCGCCAATCTCCCCCGATACGCAGTAAACTCCTGTTCGTAAGCTTCGATCAAACGTCCGGTCAAAGCCGCTTCTTTAAACGTTCCCAATTCCGCGTCAATCAGCTTCAAGTCCCCGCTCAGGCGCGGCTGGATCTCTCCCCGCGTCAGCACTTGAACCAATACGACTTCCTGACGGGCCGCCTGAAGTCTCGCCACGGCTTCTTCCAGCTCTTCTTCGCCGCGTTCGGTCCAGCAGTCGGAGAAAATCCAAGTCATGCCCGGCAGTTTGGGCAAACGGGCCCGGTCTTTGAACGCTTCGGCCAAGTCGCCTCGTCCTCCCGCTTCCGAAGCCGCCAAAAACTCCAGCAAGCGATGGGTCGCCGGACGACCGCGCAGCAGCGGCATGCCGTCGCCGATCCGCTCGTCTACCCGATAGACGCCCAGTCGATCGTATGCGGCGAGCGTCATATAGCCGATGCTTGCCGCAAGTCTAGCCGCATGCAGCAGTTTGGAAGGCTCTCCTTCGTCGGCGAACGCCATGGACTGCGAGACATCCAGATATAAGGTGACCTGAAGTTCCTGCTCGTCCAAGTACTGTCGAACCACTTTCCGCCCGGTGCGTCCGTACACGCTCCAATCGAATCGGCGCACGTCGTCTCCGGGCGAGTATTCGCGGTAATCCGCGAATTCGAGCGAAGCCCCCAGTTCGCGGGAACGCCGTCTGCCCTGCCGGGTTCCGCGCACGCGCTGACCCGTCGATAAGGTCAACCGGTTCAAACGCGCGATCCAGTCCGCGCTCAGCAGCTCCTCCGGCTTCATCTTGAAGACTCCAGACGGTCGACGATATCCGCGACCAACGTATCGGGCGAGATGCCTTCGGCTTGTCCTTCGAAATTGAGCAGCAAACGATGGCGCATCGCCGGTTTGGCCGCCGCCAAAATATCGCCGGTCGACACATGCATGCGGCCTTTCGCGATCGCGCGGACTTTCGATACGGCGATCATGGCTTGCAGGCCGCGAGGTCCCGAACCGAAGCGGACAAACCTTTTCACGGAATCCGGCGACGCCGCCTGATCCGGGTGCGTCATCATCAGCAGCCGAACCGCGTAATCCAGCACGTCTTCGGCAACCAGCACTTCTTTGGCTCCGCGCTGGATATCCAGCAGCGCCGCCGCATCAGCCTGCTTGACGGCTTGGCGGTTCTTCGAAGACGTCGTGCGCCGAATGATTTCTTTCAGCTCGTCCGGCGACGGGTAATCCACGTCCAATTTGAGCAAAAAGCGGTCCAACTGCGCTTCCGGCAGCGGATACGTCCCTTCGTTTTCGAGCGGGTTCTGCGTAGCCAGTACGAAAAACGGCTCCGGAAGCCGGTGCGTCGTTCCGCCGATGGTTACGGTCTTTTCCTGCATGGCTTCAAGCAGTGCGCTTTGCGTTTTGGGCGTAGCCCGGTTGATTTCGTCGGCCAGCACGATGCTGCCGAACAACGGGCCTTTGCGGAACTCGCCGGACACGCCGCCTTCTCCTCCGAAATGAATCACGTCGGTACCCGTAATATCGCTCGGCATCAGGTCGGGCGTGAATTGTATCCGCGAAAAAGGCAGGTCGAGCGCATCCGCGGCCGCGCGAACCAGCATCGTTTTGCCCAATCCCGGTATCCCTTCCAGCAGTGCGTGCCCTCCTGCGAATACGCACCATAACATCTGTTCGACCGTTTCCGTTTGTCCGACGATGACCTGACCGATCTCCTCGCGTACATCGTCCATCGTTTTTCTCCAGGTCTCGATCCGATCGGTTTCTTGCAGCATGGATTTTCCCCCTTTGACAGCCCCTTGCGGGCCGGATCGATTGTTGTTCAATTACGATTCAGGCCGGATTTCGGTAAAGTAGCTCTCGACCAAACCTTGCACGCTTTGCGGCAGATCGCTACGGCCGATCGAATCTTTCGCCCGTTCGGAATACTCGCTATACACTTCTTCATAAGGGCGGCTCACGCCGTCAATCGTAGGCGATACGCCTCCGGTCTGTTTGTCGCCGCCGCTGGACGGGCCGTTGTCGGATTGGATATTGCCTTCGCCCTGCAAATCCCGAGGCGTCGTGACCAATTCGCGTCCGCCGCTTCCCCATCCGGCGCCGCTGCCGCCTTGCCCGCTTCCGCTGCCTCCGGAACCCGAGCCCGAGCCATTACCGGAACCCTGACCATTTCCTTGGCCCTGACCTTGTCCCGATCCTTGCCCGGAAGCCGTGCCTTGCGAGCCTTCGCCTTGTCCGCTGCCGGAAGAACCCGACTCTCCTTCTTCTCCTTCTGTGCCCTCGCCCGAACCTCCTTCGCCGGAAGATCCTTCTCCGGTTGCGGAACCCGCGTCCGCAAGCGCTTCGGCCGTGCCTCCGCTGCCCCAGGTATCGGATAACGATACCCCCGCTGCCGCGAGTTCGCCCGCCATATTCATGCCGCTTTGGGCAAGCTGCGCGGCGGCAGCGGCGGCCAGTTCGCTTTGTTCGCCGAGCGATCCGGACTCGGCGGCAGCCGCGGCAAGCTTCTCGGCCAGTTCCTGGATTTGTTCATCCGTCAACTGTCCCGAAGCCGCCAATTCCTCCGCCGCTTTTTTGATCGCTTCCTGCAAAGCCGCCGTTTCTTTCCCGCTTTGCGGTGCTTGTTCGGCGAGATTTTTCAACGCGTTCGCCAGTTCTTTCTTTTGCTGCTCGGACATTTTGGACATCGCGTTTTTTAACGCTTCCGCACGTTCCGCTGCATCCATCGGCGTAGACTTGGCCGCTTCCTGCAAAGCCTGCTGCGCGGCAAGGCGGCGTCCCCAATCCTGCAACTCCTTTTGCTGCCGAGCCGCTTCGTCCGCTTGGCTCCCAAGCTTTTTCATCGCTTCTTCCATCTTGTCCAAAGCTTCTTCGGCACGCTTCGAATCCCCGAGCTCTTGAGCCAGGGCGGACGCCGTTTCAGCCAATGGCGCGCGTGCTTCCGGTTCGATCGGAGCCTCGCTTAATTCTTTTGCCAACGCTTCCGTCTTTTTCTGCTCCGCATTGATCATGGCTTGCTGCTCCGCACGCTGGCGAAGTTCCCTGTCCATCGGATTCGGCAATAAAAGCAGTACGGCGCAGATTGCCGCAAGCGTAGAAGAAGCCGCAGACATCCTGCCGAACTTCCAAACAAACGGCAGACGCTCTTTACGCTTGGCGGCGAATTCGCGTCCGTAAGCTTCCGCCTGTGTCCGCTGCCATTTTGCCGCCGTCGATTCCTGCTGCCGAAATTCCAACGCCGTCATCATCAGATCGCGGCGTTCTTCCGCCGGATCTGCCGCGTCCATCGCCCGGGCGGCTTCTTCCGGACGAACGGGTTTCAGAAAAGCAGCCGCTGCTCCCGACGCCATTCCCAAAAGCGCAAAAGCCAGTGCCCATATCGCAGCATGCGGGATCGGGATCAGATAAGCCGCGCCGAGCAGGATCGCCGCAGCAATCAGGCCTATAGCCAGGCCGCGCAGCGCAAACGATCCCGTTTTGAAAAGCTGCAGCCTGAGCCGTACCGAACGGATCGAAGTCATGATGTTTTCCATATCGATTCCCCTCTCCTTCCCGCTATCCGTCTGAGTGCTTCACGATTAATTTTCGGGCGTCCGCGTCGGCTTCATTTCCGCGACTTCGCCTTCCGAAACTCCTTTATCGCCGACATTTAGAGCATTGTCCGAATCATCCGCGTGCCGATTGCGGCGCACCGGACGAATACGGCGAATCGCCACCCATAGCGCCGCAACGATCGCGACTGCGTAAACCAACAAGAATTGAAGCCAGAGCGCGATCGGCGCATCGTCCTGCAAATTCCCGCTGTTCACGAGAAAGGCTTGCTTGGAAATGTTCGGTTCAAAAATGCTGATCAATGCGCCGACTGGATTGAGCCCCAAAATAAATCCGACCCACGAGTATTTGGGAGGCACGGAGCCGCTATAGTAGGACTGCTGAACGACCGCGTACAGCAGCAGATAAGCGACGCCCGTCACAACGAAGATCACCAGAGTGATGCCGTAGGTCATAATGACCGCCATAATCGTTCTCTTGAACAACGTCGAGCACATGATCCCGATCGCGCCCAACAGCAGCATCGTAAATAGATAGAACAAGAACACCAACATTAACTGCGAAGGCGAAATCCCTCCGTATAAAAACACGATACTGTACACCGGCAAAGTCGCCAGCACGATCAGCACCATGAACGCCAGCGACGAAGCCAATTTGCTCAATACGATCGCGGACGAGCTTTGCTGGGTCGTCAGCAGGATGTTAAGCGTCTGCTTTTCCCGTTCGCCGCTGATGACCCCCGCAGTCAGGGCTGGCGTCATGAAGGCAATCAGCACAAGCTGCGCAATACTGAGGACGTAGAACAGAATCCGGCTGACCGAAGGATCGAACCGCATCCCCGACTGCTGGCTTTGAAAACCCATGCTGACGTAAATGAACCCGATCGCGAGCAGTCCCAAAATCAACACATACGACAGCAAAGCGATAAACGAGCGCGGCGTGCGCATCCGCAGCCGAAACTCTTTATCCAGCACCGGATTAATCCACAGACTGCCGCCGCTTCCGGTTTTGTTTTTCATCTTCATGTCGCCGCTCCTCCCTTCGTGATTTCGAGGAAGACGTCCTCAAGATTGGTCTGGGCTTCATTGAACGATACCACTTCGTATTCCCACTCCAGCACGCGCCGCAGCAATTGCATTTGCTCCGGATCTTGTCCGCTGAAATGTACCTGAATGCCGTTCGCGTCGCTCAGCACCCGGTTCACGTGCGCTTCGTCGCGCAGACGCTCCGCCAGCTCGTCTTGACGACCCAGCGTACGAATATGCAGCACCCGATTGACCCGCATCCGGCTTTGGATATCGGAAACTTTGCCCTGCGCGACCATTCGGCCGTGCTCGATCACGCCGATCTGATCCACCATTTCCGCCAGTTCAGGCAAGATATGCGAGGAAATGATGATCGTTTTGCCCATCCGCTTAAGTTCTTTGAGAATCTCGCGCATTTCGATCCGGGCCCGAGGGTCAAGACCCGAAGCCGGCTCGTCGAGAATCAGCACTTCGGGGTCATGCACGAGGCTTCTCGCCAGGCACAGACGCTGCTTCATCCCGCGGGACAAGCCGTCCACGTAGGCGTCTTTTTTATCCGAAAGATTGACGAGTTCGAGCAGCTGCGGAATCAGCTTTTCCCGCTCGGCGCGCGCAATCCCGTAGCTGGCTCCGTAAAAATGAAGATATTCGTCTGTTTTGAAGCGGTCGTACACCCCGAAAAAGTCCGGCATATAGCCGATTCTGCGGCGTACTTCTTTGGGATGCCGGGTCACGTCGAAGCCGCTGACTTTGGCGATGCCGGAATCCGGCAGCAGAAGCGTGGCCAGAATCGACATGGTCGTCGACTTGCCCGCCCCGTTGGGACCGACGAAACCGAACACCGTACCCGCGTCGATATTCATGCTAATGTTGTCCAGCGCCTGAAAATTGCCATAGCGCTTGCTTAGGTCCTTGATCTCGATCATGGCTGCACCGCTCCTTTCAATTTGATTTGCGGCATCGCCATCGTGGTCCATTCGTTCACCCGAACGCGAATTTGCACCGTATTGCCGTCGGTCACGTAGTCTGCAGCGTTATCGTAAGTGTCGGAGGCGCCGCCCGCTTTCCAATCGACCGGTTCCCAATCGCCCGAAGCTTCGTTCCACAGCTCGAAAGTCGCGGTCTGGGTCCGTCCGTCCGGCAAATTCACGTCCAACTGCTTGTAATCGACCTCGCCGACGGACGGCAGCGTAAAGCCGATCGTCATCGTGCCCGGCGAAGCGCTGAGCCGTCCCATGCCGTCATCGCTGACCTGCGTCGTATTCGTATGGATGACCGAACCGCCCACGTAACCGTAAGGGATATTGATCTCGCCGTTTTGTACCAGTTCTACCGACACCGGCTGCGTGTACATGCTGATCCGGTCGTTGTCGATCGACTTGCCGCCGACATCCAGCGTATCGTCCGAATTTTCCGCGAAAGCGATCAGGAAAGCATTTTCGATCCCGGTATCGCCGTTGACCGCGCTGCCGGCTTGAATATTTTGCGTCATCGAGCGTTGACGGATATACGGATCGTTCGCCGAGCTTTGCGACGGGAACAGATAGCTTCCGATATCGTAATAACCGGAAGACAACGTGACCGAATTTCCGAGCGACGCCGATCCGCCCGGCTCCAAAGTGCCCAGCTTATACAATTTGCCGCCGGCGATCAGCGCGGCGTCGCTGAGCGGCATGTCCGTTTCGTTCACCACGCTGCCGCTGACTTGGCCTTTTTCGTCGGCCGTAAGTTTCGCGTTCAACCGGCCTGTTTCGATGCTGCCCGGTTCTTCCACGCCGAATTTGGCGACGGACCAGTACGACATATCACCCAGGCGAAGCTGCGTGGCGTCGGGTTCTTCGCGAACGAAATTGCCCAGTTCGCCGCTGACCAGACCGTTATTGCCCATGAAAGCATCGGTGCTCATCATCGATACCTGCGTTCCTTTCGGAAAATCGACCGTGTAACTGCCCGAATTCGGCACGAACAAAGCGGTAGAGCTGCTTCTTACTCCTTTGCCCTCGCCGTCCATATTCACATAGCTGATCGTATGCGCAAGCTCGTTCGTTTTATCCGAAGAACCGGCCATATAGATTGCGGCGCTCGAAATGATCGCTACCAACGGAATGAACACCCACGCCCATTCGCGCTTGTCGAACTTGCGCAGCACCAGATACAGGATCGGCGCTACGACGATCACGTAAACCAGCAGCATCCATACCAGTCCGCTGAGCTTCGGCATATGCAGCGACGGAAAATAATCGAGCATGTACGACATGTTGTAATAAGAGTTTCCGTACATGCCGCCGTTCATGTTCACGGTCTGAAGATCGGCTTGCAGCAAGCCGCCCCACAGATCCGCGCTGCCCGCCCAGGAAGACAAAGGTTCGAGCGCGAGATCGTAAGCCGAATACCAGACCTGGCCGGCTTGGGCCGACATCGAAGCGACTAGCGGGAGGCCGTTGTTATCGTAACGGACGTCCGCTTCGGGCTTTGCGGTTGCTTGCGCGGCCGTCATGGAAGCGCCGGCGGGAAGTTCTTTGCCTCCGCCTCCGGATGCCAGGGACGCCGCGGATACCGACACCGTTCCGCCCGATGCTTCCACCGGCGACAGATCGGCCAACGCGCCGACCGTTTTGGCATACCCCGCGCCGCCCCCGAACACAAGCGCGCCGCCGCGCTCTACCCAGGTCCGAATCGCGTTATTTTGTTCTTCGCTCAGCGTGTCCGAAGCGAAATCGTTCATGACCAATACGTCAAGACCGTCGAGCAGCATCGCATCGTCGCCGATATCGGCCGCGTCGAGCGGGACGATGCTCACCTGCTGTCCTCTGCCTTGAAGCAGGTTCAGGAAATTCATCGTGTCGGGATCGGAAGCCAGCACGCCTACCACCCCCCCGTATTGACTGGAACTCGAAAGGTAAGAGCGGCCTTCGCGGAAAGGCAGCGAATCCCCTTTTTCCACCGAGCCGGAATAAAACCGGACCATGCTCGTATTCCGGGAATACGAACCGCCCGGAATAGCCAGCGTTACTTCTTTGGCCGTGCCGGCCGGAAGCTCGACGCGGCGCACGTATGTACTTTCGCTCATTCCGTTTTGAGGCGCGACCTGCACCACGAGGTCGCCCGATAAGTCCCGATCGCTGGTCAACGTCACTTTAAGCGGATTCCATCGACCGTCATTAATCTTGCCCCCGTAACCGAACTCGGTCGTTACTTTGAGACCGCCTTCGGCGGCTGCCGCGCTCGCTTCCGCAGGCAGGATCGGCAATAAGGCCATAATCAGCGCAAGCGGAAGCAGAAGCGCCATGCAGCTTTTGGCTGCTATTTTCGTCCATGCAAACATAATATTCTCCTTTCGCCTTGTAAGCCTTCAGAGCGCATGCACGCCATAAATAGCTAAATTTTACAACCCCAGCAACGACAGCGGCCTGTTGATCGCTCAACAGGCCGTCTTTATGCGCCTTTCGGCTGCAAGATGATATGGGATCGGCTGCTGAGACTTCCCCTTATTAAAGACGACTTTCAGCAGCTTTTTGTTACGAAAACAATAGTTTACGGTTTTGTCTTAATTAAAAACGACCGTTTTGTTGTGATGCACCAAAATGCGGTCTTCCGCATGCCATTTCACGGCACGTGCCAATACGACCCGTTCGATCGTGCGTCCGATCCGCTTGAGTTCGGGCACGTCGTCGCGGTGGCTGACACGCTGCACGTCCTGCTCGATGATCGGGCCTCCGTCCAGCTCTTCCGTCACATAGTGAGCCGTCGCGCCGATAATTTTCACGCCGCGATCGTACGCTTGCGCATACGGCTTGCCTCCGACGAATGCCGGCAGGAAGGAGTGATGGATGTTGATGATGCGGTTGCGGTAGTTTTCGATGAAGTAAGGCGAGACGATCTGCATATAGCGCGCCAATACGATGAGGTCGATATCGTCGCCGACCGCTTCCAACTGCTGACGCTCCGCTTCCGGCTTATTGTCTTTGGTGACCGGAATATGGCGATATTCGATCCCGAAAGACTCCACGTATTCGCGCATATCAGGGTGATTGCTGACGACGACCGCGATTTCCGCGTCCAGGTCGCCCGCCTGCCATTGCCACAGCAGCTCCACCAGACAGTGGTCTTCTTTGGAGACGAAGATCGCCAATTTTTTCTTTTTGGCCGCGCGGTAGATTTTCCAATCCATCGAAAAACGCTGCGCGATCTCTTCGAAATCCGCTTCCAGCTTCGATTGCTTTTCCGTCAATCCTTCCAGATCGAACTCGACCCGCATGAAGAACATGCCGCCGTCCGGGTCCATCGTATACTGGTCGGACTGTACGATATTCGCTCCGTGATCGAACAAGAAACGGGATACGGCCGACACGATTCCCGGACCGTCCGGACATGAAATAAGCATGCGCGCCCGGTTTTCCGGCTGCTGATGACCTGCGGAACCCGCAGTTTTGATATGAAGCTCCATGATTCTTGAATCCCCCTTAGGTCTGGTAACGACGCTTTTCGCGCCCGGAAATTAAAAACGTGTCAATGCTTCCTTGCCTGCCAGCACGCCGATCAAACGTTTGTTCAAATCTTCTTCGGAAGCATTCGGCAGAACCGCCGCTTCTACGGCTAAATCGTACAACCGGTCAAGCGGCTCGCGAGGATCGGCCTTTTTGGCTTTCGCGTCGTTTTTCAGCACCGACCATACATCCAACGTGAAAGCCCGGGGATCGATTCCCTGCGCCGCGAAGAACGCATGCAGCTTCTCTACGTCTTCCGCAAAACCCGGACCGAAACGCTCACCTACGTTGCCGCGCAGAAGCGCGATCTCGACTTCGTACATCGGACGCTGCGTTTTGACGTCTTTGCCGATCCACGGCGTTTCCAAAATGAACGGGAGATGGCTCAACGACGAATGATTCACGACCTTGTTGATTGCGTCAAAGCCGATAAAGCCTGCGCCGATCGGCGTATGACGGTCTTTTTTCGCTCCGGACGGATTTTTGCTATCATTAATATGCATGACGCCCAAGCGATCCAAGCCCACGATATCGTCGAACCGCTTCAGCACGCCGTCGAAATCGCCCGCAACGTCGTAACCCGCGTCGTGAATGTGGCAGGTGTCCATACAAACGCTCAACCGGCCGTTGTCCGGAACCTTATCGATGATCCGCGCCAGTTCCTCGAACGAGCGGCCGACTTCCGTGCCTTTGCCCGCCATCGTTTCGAGCGCGATATTGACATCCGTTTCCGCTACGCCGTTCAAGACTTCGGTCAGGCCTGCCGCGATGCGTTCGATGCCGTATTCCGCGTCTTTATCCGTAAACGCGCCGGGATGCAGCACAATTTGTTTCGTTCCGATCGCGTGCGTGCGCCGGATTTCTTCCTGCAAAAAACTGACGCCCAGTTCGTACGTCGCGTCTTTGTACGAGCCCAGATTGACGATATACGGCGCATGCACCACGATCTCGGGCACGCCGTTTTTCTCCATCAATAGGCGTCCTTCTTCGATATTCATCGTCTCGATAGGCTTGCGCCGCGTGTTTTGCGGAGCCCCGGTATATATCATGAACGACGTCGATCCGTAGCTGTTCGCTTCGTTCGCCGCGCTCACCAGTCCCTTATCCGAAAAGGACACGTGGGAGCCGATTTTAAGCATGGTTCATCCTCCTCTTCGTCTGCGGTCGCTGCCCGATAACGACAACGAACGTCCAAACCTTGTTTTATTCTAACGTGAAGCGGGCAAAAAATCCACGAATAAGCATCAAGTGCAGAACGCATTTATCATTGATTTGTATTCCGAAGGCGAACGGCGTTTAATAATAGGAGAAGCAGGCACATAGGGAGGTCAAACATGAAGATCGCGATCAGCGGAGGAACAGGATTCATCGGACGGAAATTAACGGAAAGACTGATTGGATCGGGGCACGAAGTCATCATCATTTCACGAAAAAAAGCAGAGCAAGCCGATCATTCGGGTCCTGCGACGCTAACCTGGGACGAGATCGCTCAAGACCCGATGCGCCTTGGCGGGTGCGACGGCATCGTTAATTTGGCGGGCTCGTCGCTCAGTCAACGCTGGACGGAAAAGTCCAAAGCGGAGATGGAGCGTTCCCGGCTGGAAGCGACGCGAAAATTGACCGAAGCGATTCGGAGGTTGGAGCAGCTGCCGTCCGTGTTTATCCAGGCATCCGCAATCGGGATCTATGGAACGGATGAGACGAAGGTATTCGACGAGTCTTCGCCGCCGGGCGGACAAGACTTCCCTTCTCGTTTATCCGTAAAATGGGAAGGTTCAGCGAACGACATCGAACGCATGCCGGAAGTCAGAGTCGTTAAAATGCGAATCGGATTGGTCATGGGGCAAGAGGCAGGCGTATATCCGGTGCTGAAGCTGCCTTACAAACTGATGGGCGGAGGACGCCTGGGCAGCGGAAAGCAGTGGATGTCCTGGATTCATATCGACGATCTGACCGCTCTGTTCGAGTTCTGCCTGACCCATCCGCAGATCGCAGGCCCGGTGAATGCCGTTGCTCCCAAAGCGGTCAGACAGGCTGAATTGGGCCGGACGATCGGGCGCGTCATTCATCGCCCGCATTGGTTTCCGGTTCCGTCTCCGCTAATGAAGGCCGTACTCGGCGAAATGTCGCTAATGGTGTTGGGCGGCCAGCATGTGGTTCCGACGGCGGCGGAGCGTGCGGGGTTCGAGTTTTCGTATACGGATGCGGAACAGGCGATTCGGGATTTGGAAAAGGAACCGGGCTGAGCACGATTTCGAATAGCTTGTTCAAACGGCCTGCGACCGATAGAAAGCGAAATCAAAAAAGAGTCTGATTCAGTGGTTCTGAACAGACTCTTTTCGGTATGTCGCGCACGAACCATTTATTCTTTTAACGCCAATATTTCCTGCTCAGTCAACCCGGTAGCCTGCATGATCGTGTCCAAATCCAAATTCAACCTCAGCAGGTTTCGAGCGACTTTTTCAACGCCTCCCAGTGCTCAAGTTCGATTCCGTTGAGAAACCACAACCCGTTTTCCAAGCCGCCATCGTTCGGAAGGGTATCGGAAAGCTTGGACAATTCCAAAAAATGAATTTCCAAATCGTCGATCAACGTGATCGCCGAACGATCTTCCCGCAAATGAAATACGTTATGCACTTGCTGATTGGGTAAAGCGGAGTAATTCAAAATATGGATGGTCGCGCATTTTTTCAAGGTTTGGTACGGATCGCCTTCGCTAAGCTGCGCTCCGTAACGTCTGCTCCAATAAAACAATGTGCGTTTCTCGATATCGTACTTGTTGAACAACTGCATCTCGATATTAATCAGCTGGCATTCAGCCCCGATTTTTTCTTTTTTTATTATGCCAAATTTCGGATTATCCGCACCGCAGCGTATAAGAAATCCCGGCAATTTTAAACGTATCGCCCTCATTCAAATCATAAGCTTTATAAGGCGTCAACGCTTCGCTGTTCAGAATCGTACCGTTGCGCGAACCGATATCTTTGATGGTGCATTGCGTACCGGTCAGCTCCAGCTCGACATGAGCCCGCGATATTCCTGCTGCTGTTTCGACATGCTGGGACACCTCCTGCGAACGACCGATGGTGAAGCTTCCAATCGGCAAAACAATGCTTTTAGGCAATGAACCGTTTTCCAACCGTTCCAAGCGATACTGAGAGCCGCTGGAAATACTGCCCGGATCTCCTAATCCGCGTCCTCCGTCCAACATTACGGTTGGCTGCGAAGCCGGAGGAACCAGCATGCCTGTTCCCGGAACCGCAGGAGGCGAGGGACTGAATTCATTAGGCGATACGTTATCTTTGGAGTATCCGTCCTCGCCCTGGCGCCCGCCGTAAGGCTGCGAAGGCTTAAGGAAATCCGGAAGCTGAAATTTTTCATTGCCCGAGTCTCCCGGGGCATTCCGTTCCCCGGCACCGTTTTTGTTGGCGGCCGGAACAGCTCCATTCTCCTGCTGCCCATAGAAGACACGATGACCCGAAGCTCCTCGCGGTTCCTGCCACGATGCGGAAAGTGCCGCTGCTTCCTCTTCTTCCTGCATACGAGCTGTACCATGTTTTCCAAAATTCAACTTGCGCGTCCAGCCGAGATACGCAAATACGAGAAGAATAGGCGTCGCTACTACGCAAATCAATAAAGTAAAGGTTGCAGGACTATCCAAATATAAAAATTTCCACAAAACAGCCAGCAGCATGACACAAATCAACGGAATGACCAGTCGTCCATTTTTAGTGTCTTCGACAGCATCTTCAGCTTGCACGTCACTTCCCGAATGTTTTTCCGTTGACCGCCCTTTATCTTTACTGCTTCGGCGGCTGCCGCCGAATAGACCGCGACGCCCGGCAGCCTCATCCTCCTCTACGGTCGAAGCTTCAGCCATCGACTCCGATCTCCATTGTGCAGCACGCGCTTGAGTATGGACATTACCCGCCGGAATAGCTTGTTGGTGCTGCATGGCGTTAGGATTATTCATCGGAAACGCCAAAGCCTGATCTCCGTAAGCAGCGCCTCCGCTTGATGCGGCAGAGAATGCTCCATATGTATTTTCTTGCGGCCAGCTGGCTTGTGGCGTAGAACTGCCGTAACCGTTGCCGTTGTTATGAGAGCCTAGTGTTCCTTGCATGTCTCTATAGTCTCCCATTGGCGCAAACGGTTTGGGAGCCGCCGCACCCGCGGCCGCCAAGCCCCCCGTGGGTTGCTTACCGCTTCCCGCCAACAGACCGATCAACAGATTTTTCAGAGATTGCAACGAAAACGAAGATTGCTCGCACATTTGCAAAATACGTTGAACTCCGCTTCCTCGCAAGTCGTCTACGGAAGCCATCCAACGTGCCGCAAGTCCGCCGATCCGTTCGCGACTCGGCGCAAGCTCAACTGATTTGTTCAGCGGCAAGTAAGTCAGGTAGACCGTTCCTTCCGATAAAGGTCCTTCCACGAACATATAGTCTTCTTTAAGCAAAAAGCCGTTCGGATTCAGCATATAAGTCATCCCGTATTCAAGCGCCGTAACAATTTGCAGCAGCAGCGCATAATATTCGACCAATGTGATCTTTTCCGTTCTCATGCAAGTCGACAACATTCTTTTGCCGCCGATGTTGTAATGCAGTTCCGCTTCGGCATCCACCTCGCGCACATGCAGATCAAGAACATGCGGAACGTTGGAAGAAGCCAACATTTTGACTTGAACGCGGTTCAAATCATCCCCGCTCAGTTTGCGTTTATTTTTCAGTACCATGTAAGTCGTATCCCTCTGAACGAAATCGGTGACAAACTCTTCCACATCCAACACTCCTTAGTACATATAAAAGTATCCGGCCAAAGCGCCGGGCAGAACCGCCCACATGAAAGGAAACGTCAGATGATTAGCCCGATCCGAAGCAATCGGTGCAAAACTGCGAAACATGAACACGCCTACAAAGCTGCTAAAAATCCTTTTGATCCGGCGCATGCTTTCACGACGCCAGATCAAAATCCCGAGGCCGATGACGCCTGCAAATAAAATAGAGTAAAGCAGCGTTTGGGCAGCAAATAAAGTTCCTGTCCAAGCACCGATCCCGGCAAACAACTTCACGTCTCCTGCTCCTACGGCACCGAGCAAATACAGCACGAACAGGACGACAAACCCGATCGCGCATCCTTTCGCCGCAAATAACAATCCGTCCAGCCCGTGAACGGCCCCCTGATAAATCAGCCCGGTAAGGACAAAGGCCAAATTAAGCCGGTTCGGGATTTTTCGGGTTCGAACATCCGTCATGAATGCGACCGCCAAAAAACAACCACAGCCGATGTAGGCCAAGATATCGTTCATTTCGTTCCCCTCGTTTCTTTTTCCTGACTCGTCCTAACGCCCGCGATACCGCACCGATCCTTGTGTATGAAGTCCGATTTGCGGTATCGCCGGCGTTAAGCCCCGCCTTTTGTTCGATATTTACTCAGGCAATTTAACCTCGAAGGCAGCTTCCGCCGTCGCTCCGCCGCCGGCTTCTACCACAAGCGCCCATTCTCCCGGTGTCGTATTGCCTCCGACCAGCCATGTCCACGAAATGTTTCCGGAGGCGTCTGCCGTTTGCTGTCCGAGATAACGCGCCCGGCTGTTTCCGCTTTTGTAAACGACCTTGATCGTGGCGATCTGTCCGGGTTCGACTTTTGCCGTGACCGTTGCCCGACTGCCCCGATAAGCGGGACTGGGTACGGAAGTGATCGAAACGGAACCGGTGCCCGCATCCGCTGCTGTTCCGTCTGTCGCTGCCGTTTCTCCCGTGTCGCCGATCCATGCCCGTTCTTCGGCTTTCGCGCGAATGGACATCACTTTCCCCGTAAACGGAACCTTAAGCGGCATTTCGTAGGTGAGTTCTACGCCGAAATAAGGCTGGTTGCTTGTTCCGGTCGTCGGAATGGTAATCCCGATCACATGAAGCTTGTCCATATCGAGCGGTCCGTCCTTAATCAAAGGCTGGAGCAACGGTTTAATAACGGGATCAAGCACAGCCGAAGAAATCTCGTCTTTGAGCGATTGCAAAGGAACATCTCCGCTTGCCGCGGCTTCCGACACCCAGCCTCCGATCGGCTCGGGAAGCGAAGACGCGTAGGTAGCCGCCAACTCGCTGAAAGAGATCTTTGAAAATCCTTGAAGGCCCTTCGCAATAGGTTCTGTTTTACTTAAATGATCCGCTGCCATTTGGACCGGATACAAGTGCGTGGACACCTGTTTGGCGGCTTCGGAGGCAGTTGTTTGCAACACGGTTGAATAAGCCGTCATCTGCACGATATAAGCCAAGAAAATGAAGGTAAAAAGAAAAATAGGCAGGACAAGCGACGCTTCTACGGCGATACTGCCCCGTTCACCGGCTGTTCGCCGGAGCTTGTTGTACACTCGCTTCATGTTCCGCCTCCGTCAATCAATAAGAATAGTCCGCTTGCAGGTCAACCGTATACTCTTTGCCTGTCCAAGTACCGCCGCCAACGCCGAAGGTCTTCATGACGCCCGGCAGGAACCAGATCGGCATGGAGATCGCCGTATCGCCGGACAGGTAGGTATAGTGATCGTCCGGATTGACGCCTGTATCGAAACGGATCAGGGCCAGCATTCGCGACAAGCGATTATCGTTGCCGGGATGGGCGAATAAAAATAGTCTTAAGTGATCTTTATAAGTCAGCTTGATCGGAAGGGTCTTGGCTAAATCGATATGTCCCTGGGTTGCCAGCTTGGTCATATCCCCTACTGCTGCGATCAAACCTTCTAAAATCGCTTTCGCCAGGATTACGAGCGGATTGCCGTACATAAGAATATCCGGATCGATCAACGCTTCCATGGTTCGAATCGCCAAACGCATCGCGAAAATCTCACCGTAAGCTGCCGCCAGATTTCCGCCCGGATTGCCGAATCCATAGATGATGTACTCCAGCTCCTGCTGGTCGATCGAAAGAAGTTCCGCTGCCGCCGCTCCGTCGATCGGGGCACCGGGTTTCATAAAAGCTTCAACCTTGGAAAAATCAAAGTTGGAAAAATGATCGGAAGCGTATTCGTTTTGCAGCAAGCGATCGCCTGTCGCATCCAAAAGTTCCGAAATCCCGCCGAAAAATCCATCCATTTTTTCCATCGAATCTTTTCCTGCGGCTGCCGGATCTTCTTCTCGCGTCGTCGTCTCCAAAGCTTCGACGGACGCTCGATTCAGATCCACGTTTTCCTGAAAATATTTCTCAACCTCTTTAAAATTTTCAAGATTGCCTTTGGATTCGGAAAGGAACTTAATCAGTTCATTTGCTTTTTCAAGCTCGTTTTTCGCATCTTTTTCAAAACCTTTGCGTTTCTCATCATCGGCCCGGTGTTTGGCAAACGTTGCTTCGATTTCCTTAATCACGCTTCCGCCGCTCCCATATCGATCTCTGTACTTGGAAGACGCCTGACCCGCAGTAGCGACGCTCAACTTCAAGTTATACGCACTCATTCCGGAATTGCTAAAAGCTTGCGCCAACAATCCTTCCAGTGCTTCGACTTTCGACTTCATCCATACAAAGTCTTCTTCTTGCTTCGTAATATGGTTTCCCATCTCCGTGAAGAATTCAGCTTTCAAAGGCAGCTTTTCCATTTCTTCGCGAATCTTCGCCGTATCGCCGGATGGTCCGTTTTCTGCACCCGGAATATCCGAATTCGTAACGTTGTTATATGCACCGTCCGCACTTCGGGTACCGATCCTTGCGATAACCGCCGCCATTTCTGCATTCAATTCTTCAGCTTTTTTCAAATGCTCTCTGGCCTTGACCATGTCATTGCTATGCGGAGGAAAAGCCCTGCCGACGATACTATTAATGCGTGACGTAGTGCTTCCTGATCCTCGTTCATACTGATCAATCTTGATCAGCAAATTGAGCCATTCTAAAAAACCAGGATTATCCTCTTCTGTCGTTTCTCCTTCTATCGCTGAAGGTACGGGTATCTTTTCAGGCGGCGGAGTTTCCGTAGAAACCCGCTCCTTCTGCACCTTGTAATCGTGGTATTGTGCAGCCATATCGGTCGCTGTTGATACACTTCCGCTAAGCGGAATATCCGAGATATCGCCAGTACCGCCGCTTCCGGCTGTCCCAATGTTCTCTACCAGTCCATCCGTACGCTGCCCGGCTTTCTTCATTAAATTCAGCATTTTGTCCAACTCGGCTTCACGCTTGTCATAGAGCTTTTGCACTTTTTCCAGCACTTCGACCGCACCCGAGGCTTCTTTCATCGCCTGCGACATCGGTTTGAATCGCCCCACGACTTCGATCGCAAAATTGACCGGAGCTTTATATTTCATTTCTTCATTAATTTGCGTTTTAAAAACTTCATAATTGCCCAATTCGCGACTAAGCTCTACCGAAGAAGACACCAACTTTGCATCCATGAGCGGCAGCATATCCTCGCGCGCTTTGTACTCCAGGCTTCGTTCAAGCACACCGGAGAAAATCATGGAAGGGTCTGTTTCGCCATAAGCAAACAATCCATAAGTACGCTGCAATTCCGGCACATAGGCCGACATGACGGAACGCGTTGCGGCATGGGCAAGCCGTTCCGCTTTTGCTTTCAACGCTGCCATACGTGAATAGTCGATAAAGATCGCAACGAACGCCAATACTACAGCCAGAACCAAACTTAGAAAAATAGTAATCGAACCGTGTTCCTTTTTCCAAAGACGAGGCTTCGGCGTAAAGAGACGCCAAAGTCTATTTTCACTTGATTTGAATTTCAACTTTTCACCCCCAAGCCGGAATGCATCCCCTATCGTACAGCCCGGCTTTTGTTCGTTTGTCTGTTACTTCTTGGCTACTTTGCTCAATTGCACGCCAGCGTTCTTCGGCGTCATTGCTACGGCTTCCCCGCCTTTTTCCTCGGCAGGAACAGCCTTATCCGCTTTGAACTTGCCGGCATAATAACGCACCAACTCGATATTGCGAATAAATTCCACAGGTTCCACGACCGTAGAGTATTGCGCACCGCCCATTTTGTCTCCGGCAATGCGTTTGATCGGAGTCAGGTTAAGCGGAGTGTACAATACCGTCGTAATCGGATGCAGCAGTCCGCGCTTGCTGGTCATCGTACCGTCCATGCCTGCGGGGAGTTGCTCAGCCGCTTTTGCCATCTTGGTCGCACTCAGCGATCCGCCTGCCCCTCCCGGAACATTGATCGTTTCTGCTGCCGTCTCTCCGCCTACACCGCTGAACAGCGCTGCGAGCAGTTGGTCGTCAGTCAAGCGCCAGTAGAGTCCTTCTTTATCCTCAGGATTTTCACTGAAACTGCCTGTACGCGCGTCCTTATGCTGGTTGTTCCAGCTGTATGCGGCACGTTCCGACGTAATCGCTGAGGCTTGGACGAGCATGGCGCTTTGGTAGAGGTAGAGGCATAGCATAAGGATCATGATGACAGAAAGCATAACAACTGGCATGACAAGGACGGATTCTATCGTGAAACTGGCACGATTGTCGTAAATGATCGATTTCAAAAAAAGCTTCGCTCGACATTTCATCAGCGATCACTTGAAGAAGTCTTCGCTTTTTTTCGTTACACTTTCAAGCAATTTGTTGACTAAAGTAGTAATTTGCGTTTTGAAAATCAGTGCAATAATCAATGTGACTCCGATAATCAAAATAACTTCCAACGTTCCCAAACCTTTTTCTTCTTTCCAAACTCCTTTGACCTTGTTACCGATTGCTTGCAACATGAATATTCCTCCTTAGAATAGAAAACTTAAAATAAAAAACTGAATTCCCCTTACATTTGAATCAGCATCATAGCCGGACCCCCGACCATCAGCATCACGACCAACAGAATCAGCACCATCGGAAAAACCAACTTCGACGAAGCCTTCTCCCCTTGAATTCTCCCTAGTGCCTTTCGCTTATCCCACAGCGTTCTCGACAAATCCCTCAGCGCCATCGCGAACTCTCCGCCTCCGCGCTTATGGTTCAACAGAACCGTCGTCACGAAGACCGTCGCATCCTGCACGCCGCAGCGTTTGCCGAACTGTTCGAACGCTTGATGAAACGGATCGCCGCTGCGCCATTCCGTCACCATCCGGTCCAGCTCCTTGTACAGCGGATGGTCACTTCCTTCTTTCTGCTGCGAACAGCGCACGATCGCTTGCTGCACCGTCTCCCCCGCGCCGACCAACAGCACGATCTTGTTCAGCATCTCCGGCAGCTCCATAAGTATCTTATCCTCGCGTTTTTTCACCTTGGACGCCAGGTCTTTGATCAGGGCAAAAGGAAGGACCACAGCCATCCCTGCCCCGACCGCCAACCAAGCTGCCGAACCGCCGTTGCCGATAGCCATCGCGCAGCCGAATATCAGCAGCAGCACCGCATAGAGCAGCATCTGCGCCATAAATAGCATCGTCCGCTCCGCGCTGTCGCGCAGACCTTCTCCTCTTTGCACGGAAGATTGAAGCTTGTGGAAAAAGATCGGAAACCTCGCGGCAATCCGCATCTGCTCCACCAGCACTAACATCAACGGCAGCAATCCTCTTAAACGAATGCCGTCCATCGGCAGTGCAGCGATTTTCTTGTGCGCTTTCGTCAGTTTGGTCGCCGCGATCAATAACACAATAACCAGGACCAACAGCAGAACTCCCGAAATCAGCGTTGCAATCATGCCTTCACCCCGCTTAGATTTGAATATTCATGATGCGTCCCATCAGCCAAGCACTTAGAAACAGCAAGCCGAGGCCGACGCTAGCCAGAATAATCCCCATCGGAGTGCCATACAGCGGAGCCATAAATTCCGGTGCCGAAGCGTTGATAAACAGGATAAAAATAAACGGCGTTGCCAGCAAAATATTCGATTCGAACTTTTTTTGCGCGATCATGACCGAAATATCCTGCTGGATATCCATCTTCTCCCCGATCACCGTCGAGGTGCGCCGCACAACTTCGATCAAGTCGCCGCCCGTGCGTTTACAAGTCACGAAGACGTCGATAAAGTTGTCGATATCTTCAATCTTCGCCCGCCGACCGAAGTCGAGCAGCGCGGATTCGATCGGTTCGCCGTACTCCAATCTCGTCGTGATCACGTCCAGCTCGCGAATCATGTCGCTGTTCCCTCCCGGGTACAACAGCTCCAGATCTTTTGCCGCTTCCCGGAACGCATTTTCAACGGATCGGCCAGCCGCCATCGACGAGGACAGCGAATAGAGCGCCTGCTTAAAATGCAATTTCAACAGCATACGCTTGCGCTCGATCTGCCGCTTCTGCCACATCTTCGGCGCTTTTAACGCAGGGATGGTCAATAGGAGAGCAAGCAACCACATGTTGTAAAAGATCATGCCGACAGCAAACAGCACGCCAGCAACTACGATCATGCTCAACACTTTCTCGTATCCGGCCAGTTTATACGTGGTATAGTCCCGCAACTTGTCCGCCGGCGAAACGGGGTTTGCGGCTGACGTCCCACCCGAACCAGGCGGACCTCCGCGCTGCGGAGCACCTTTCCCGGACGCGGCTTTGCCCGTGGCCGGCCTGCGGGCTCCGCTTGCGTTCATACCCAGCAATAGATTCACCCCCCTTCAGGCAGCCCGGCAACCTCGCGCCAATCGGCTGCTCCCGCGTCTTGCAGTTTGTCCGTATGCATCATCGGTTCAGGGCGCCGCCGCAACTTTCCGATAATTTTGCCTTCCTTCTCGCCTTCTTCTTCGAATCGGAACAGCTGTCTCAGCTCAACTTGACCATTTTTCGTCCCCAGCACTTCGCTGATTTCCACGACGCGCCGGGAACGGTCACGCAGCCTAGACAAATGCACGAACAAATCAATCGCCGAGGAGATCTGCTGGCGTACCACTTCGACCGGCAGGTCGGCTCCGCTCAACACCATCGTTTCCAGACGGCTGAGCATGTCCTTCGCACTGTTGGCGTGGCCTGTGGATAACGAACCGTCATGCCCTGTATTCATGGCTTGAAGCATATCTAGCGCCTCCGCACCCCGAACTTCCCCGACCACGATCCGGTTAGGGCGCATCCGCAGCGAAGAACGAATGAGATCCCGGATCGAAATCTCGCCTTTTCCCTCTACGTTCGCATTGCGCGTCTCCAGCGAGACCAGGTTGGGCACGGTAACGATCTGAAGCTCAGCCGAGTCTTCGATCGTGATGACCCGTTCGTCCGGCGGTATGTATTGCGACAGCGCATTGAGAAACGTCGTCTTGCCTGAACCCGTACCCCCGCTGATAAAAATGTTGTACCGACTGCGCACCAATGTCTTCAAAAAGTCCGCAGCATCCGTATCTAACGCTCCCCTACCGACGAGATCGTTCATCGTCATCGGCTTCTCCGGAAACTTCCGGATCGTCATGGTCGGCCCTTTGAGCGCGATCGGAGGCAGCACCACGTTCACCCGGGAGCCGTCTTTGAGACGCGCATCGACGATCGGCGACGATTCGTTGACGACGCGGTTGACGCCCGATACGATCGTCTGCACGATATCCTCCAACTTCTCCTTCGATTCAAAGGTCTGCGGCACACGACGTACCTCACCATGACGCTCGATAAAGATTTCCGTATGCCCGTTGATCATGATCTCCGTCACCGTTTTGTCGTCCACCAGCGGCTGCAAAATATCGAGTCCGCGAAACGAATCGTACACTCGGCGCACCAACGCACGCTTTTCCCCCGATGTCATCGAAGCTGCCCGAACGTCGGACAACACCTTGCGCTCGATCAACTTCATAAGCTCCGTATCATCCGCCGATTGCGTGACATCCAGCGAAGATCGAACCTCGGCCCGCATCTCGCGGAACATCTCTTCCTGAAGCTGTTCCTCCTCGGCTGCACTCTTCATTGCCAACCTCCCGCGGCTTGTGCCAGTTCTCTGCCGGTAGCGCTGCGATTCCCCCGCTCGCCCAGTCCAAGCTGTTCGCACAGCGCAAGAATATCACGTTGGAAAATAGGCGATCCCAACAGCACATCCTCGCGCGACACGTATTTCCAAGACGGGATGTAAGACAAGAAAGCAAAAGGGCGGATTTCGGGTCTTGGCAACGTATTCTCCAAATGATCGCCATACCGATTCACGATAAAATGGCTTTTCCCCAGCAAGGCATAGAACCGCTCGGGTTGACGGGTTTCCCAATGATTCATCCAGCCCGCCGCCTTCTGCAAATGCAGCAAATCATCCGTCAGCATCCAGAGAACCCGATCCGCCCGATCCAGCAGCGCCTCGGAACGTTCATGGCTTTCGGTATCCGTATCCGCCACGATGATGTCGCACATATCGCTTGCTGCGAGATAATCGATCAGAGCCGTCGTGTCCGCTTGATCCATCTGAAGCAGTTCGTCCGGACGATCCAGCGGAGGGAAAGAAGCGCACTTCATCCGTTCCTGAAAAGACGCGTAGCGAGATAACGGCGAGCGGAAAAGTTCCCCGGTTTCCCGTGCCGCACGAAGATCGTAGAGCAGCTCAGGCAAGCCGCCTTCCCGTCCCTGGTGTCCGCCGCTTCCGCTCCGGAACGTCACCGAACTGTCCACCGTCTCCAGGTTCAGATAGAAGACTTTAAGCCCGCGACCGCCCAGCTGCTTCGCCAGATTCAGCGCGACGGTAGTCTTGCCCGCCCCCGCCGCAGCCGAGTACACAGCAAGCACTTCCGCTTTTCCCGATAAAGTTAAGGCTCCGTTTGCCGAAGAAGCTTGTGCACTGCCCGCCAGGTCCATTACGGCCGTCAGCAGCAGGTTCAACGGTTGAAACGGCAGCAGCACCGGACCGCCGAGCGCAATACTTTCCTCGCCTCCGCCCAGCACGGCCCAAGGAACGCCCTTCCCTCCCTCAGACGCCAGCCACGGTGACAGAAAATCCGGCTCGCCAAGCACAAAGTCCGGACGTCCCTCTCCCATTGCCGCCAAAAAAGCCTCTACCTTCGAAAAAGCTCTCACGCTTACCTGCTTGGCAAATTCCCCGGTGCGTGCGTACAGCAGGAACGGCTCGATATACTGTTCGTCCGCCACCGCCAGCGTAATCTGCAAATTCCGCATATGATGTCCCCTCACTTTTCCACGCAACACAAAAAAGCACCGCTCGCAAACCTGCCGTTTATGGCAAGTAAGGAGCGGTGCTTCCGCCGTGTTCCATTAATTTAATCTCACAATAGCATAGAGCTTGCGAGCAGGCAAGACCCATTTTTTTCTTTTTCGCTTATCGGTTCAAACCTGCCCCGTATCCAAAAAGCGCTCCCGCACGCCCGGCGGAGGAAGCGGACAAACGTCGTCTTTTCCGAACCAACGGTACCGATTGCGCGCGATATAGCGATATACGGCATCTCTCAGCGGACGAGGCACGATAATCAGCGCATACAGCAGCGGCCAAGGAAAACGCAGCTTGCGCGCAATACGCAAAGCGGCGGTCGAGCGAACATATCGTCGTCCTTTTTCAACCAGTACCAGCGTATTCGGTTCCCCCGATGCTTCAAAGCCTTCGCCGCCGGACAGTTGTCCTCCGAGTTCGGATTGAAGAGAGGCGAAGCCAAAAACGCCTTTCGGATCACGCTTGACGATAAACCGAACGGCTCCCTGGCAGAAATGGCATACGCCGTCGATCAGCACTACAAAAGAGTTTTCCGCTCGAATTCCGGATTTCGATTCCATCTGCATATTCCTCCTTCGGTTCAACGTTTCGCTTCTCTCTTCTTTACCCTCAACCGTATAACATGCACTTCCGGCCAGCAACAAAAAAACGAACGCCAGGAAGATTCCCGACGTTCGTTTTGCTCGGTTTGCGTATTCGGCTTGCCCCTCAAGCACGTGCTTGACGGGCAGCTTGTCCGCCTACACGAGTTGTTCGAGTCTTCCGTCCTGCATCTGCGCGTCGAGTTCGACCTTGAACTTTTCGAAGCAGTTGCAGATATAGTCTTTGCGGCAGATCGGGCAAGGCGTTTTGAGCAGGCGGCTGACATTAGTCAACTTCCACTCCGGGAAACGGTTATAGAAGACGCGGCACATCGTGCCGTCTTCCAAATGCAGAACGAATTCGTACAGTCCGTCTTTATCGTTGCTTCCGGCCTTGTCTACATCTACGACTTTCGGTCTGTAAGCCATGTTTAGTATCACCCGTTTTCATAGTCTCGACATGGGGAGAATGCTTCACCCACGCCGCGTGCTTATATAGCTTAATGAATTTCACTCTTTGTGTCAACCGCGCAGAAACCCATTTATTGATGAAAAAAGGCCGGAAATTCCCCTGGTTAAGGAGAGCTTCCGGCCTTTGAAAAAAAACGAATTCAGATCACGCTTAACTCCACATCGATATTGCCTTGCGTCGCTTTGGAATACGGGCAAAAAGCATGCGCTTTTTCCACCAATTCTTTCGCCTTATCCGGATCGAGTCCGGGAATGCGCACTTCCAGTTTTCCCGCGAGTTTAAAGCCGCCGTCCGACTCGTCTTTGCCGATATGGATATGGCAGGTCACTTCCGTGTCCGGAATATCGATTTTTTCTTTGCGGGCAATGTTGGACAGAGCGCTTTCGAAGCATGCACTGTAGCCGGCCGCAAACAATTCCTCCGGGTTCGTGCCCGTACCGCCGCCTCCGCCGAGTCCTTTCGGTACGGAAAGCTGCAAGTTCAGCGCACCGTCCGCCGATTCGACCACGCCGCTTCTTCCGCCTCTGCGTGCTGTTGCTGTTGCTGTATACAATGCGTCCATGTATCATTCACTCCTTATATGGAATTTGAGCCATAGCCCGTTTGCCAAACTACCTAATCTATAAAGCAAACGAAGCCGAATGAAACGAAAAAAGCGATTTGCAAAGCTCGATTAAATTGTTTACAATCAAAAAGAGAGTAATCATTTTCTTCGAGGAGGAATTTTGATCATGTCCGTTTACGAATACGAAGCTCGCACTTCCGCAGGAAACGAAGTGAAGCTGTCCGACTATCAGGGTAAGGTTGTCCTGGTCGTGAATACGGCAAGCAAATGCGGATTCACGCCGCAATTCCAAGGCCTGCAAGAGCTGTACGACAAGTACCACGATCGCGGTCTGGAAATCTTGGGCTTCCCGAGCAACCAATTTAAAGAGCAAGATCCGGGCAGCAACGAAGAGATTTTGGAGTTTTGCCAACTGAACTACGGCGTAAAATTCCCGATGTTCGAAAAAGTCGACGTCAAAGGCGAAAACGCGCATCCGTTGTTCCGCTACCTGAGCGACGAAGCGCCGGGGCTCATGGGCTCCAAATCCGTGAAATGGAATTTCACCAAGTTCCTGATCGACAGAGACGGCAAACCCGTTAAACGATTTGCTCCGCAGACTTCTCCGGACCAGCTCGAAAAGGATATCGAAAAACTGCTCGGTTAATGAGTAAAAGCCTGCCGTCTATACGGCGGGCTTTATTTGTATAGACATTAAAAACAAGAAACCGGAAAGTCCCATAATGGAACTTTCCGGTTTCTTTTCGTATGCGGTAGAGAGGACTCGAACCTCCACGGGTATACACCCACTACCCCCTCAAGATAGCGTGTCTGCCATTCCACCACTACCGCATATCAATGAATTGAGTCAACTTCTATATTATACTTTCTTTCAAGCATGCAGTCAACCTATTTTTTCGAATTCATTATTTATGTGATTTTATATAACATAATGAGATAACTTAATTTACATAAATTAAAGAAAATCTGATATTTCCGCAATAAACCTTGACCTTTTTCTAAAAACCATGTAAGAATGAAGCCAGAAGTCTTTTTAAAAGCGAAAAAAACTAAAAACATAACATTCATATAACACAAATCTAATTCACTTTAAATACTTTAAATCCAAGGAGGTACGGCACATGCATAGCGGACAAAAGTTACTTAACTACATGACCCTGCTCGAATCGTCGTCCCCGTCACCTATCGGCTGCATCAAGGAAGACCTGAACGGCAAGCAGCTCAATTGCACCGAAGCTTTTGAAGAAGTCATGCGTTCGTACATTCACCCTAGACTGACGCATATTGAGGGTCGCGCAATTGAAGATATCTACACTGCTCTGCAAAGGGGGGACTACGAGACCGTATTCCGGATTGATCGTAATCTCCGAACACGCACAAGCCCGAACGAGATCGACGCCGAAATGCGGCGCGCCGGGCGCAAGCTGCTCAAGCTATCAAAGTCCCTTTACCCCTGGATGAACTTCACCCCCATCATCGAAGCCCTACAGGCCGAAAAAGCTTTCGGGTGCCCGGCAATCTTCTATGCCTGGATCAACTTTCAATTGGAGATTGAGTGTAAGGAAGCTGTTCCGGCTTATCTCTACCACCATACAACGGCTTATGTGGAGCATTGCTCGCGATTGCTCCATCTTGACGATGTCACTCGCCGCAAAGTATTGATTCGCATGATCGACGACGTATCTGAACGCTGGTTGCACACGCGCCAACCGAGCCTCCCTTCCTTCATATCCGAAACAGCGTACGAATCACCTATTCAAAAAACGCTTTGAAGCTAAATGCTTCAAAGCGTTTTTTTGCGCAATTCCGTCATAGTAGCTTGTCTCGGATTAATGAATGGTTTCGCCCGCTTGAAACGCACTAGAACCACGCGCGTTTCAAACGAACATAAACCTGCAATTTATTCAAGACAAGCTACTGGGACGACGCCTTATGTAGATGTTCCGCCCGGCCCTTCGTCTGATGCTTTCCGTTCGCGCCGATAAGCCACAAATTCCAGATACTCACGCACAAATGCCTGTTCTTCCGCAGAAAGCTCATCATTCTGGCAATTCAATTGCCTCGAATCTTCAAAAAAATAACGGTTTCCCGCTTCTTTAACCGATTCCGGCTGCCATTCTTTACCTGTCATCAACCAATCCAGACTCACGGAAAAGAAAGCCGCAATCTCGATCAATTTGTGCGTACTCGGCGTGGATTTTCCTCTGCGCCAATCTCCAAGATTCCCCGCACTGATACTCAGGCGTTCACCGAACGCCTTTTTCGTCATGCCGCTGCTTTTGATCAATTGTTCAATCCGAGCGTAAATCGACTGCAAAACACCATCCCCTTCAAAACCGTTTCCACTCCAATATTACGTAATAACGCAACATTACATTGAAAGTTTACGTATTTGCGTATATAATTGGTTTTATGGTAAATGATCCCTCATTCGTCTCTAATCGATTATAATTCATCTTTTTGCGCATGAACAGGAGGAGCGCTACGTTGCAAAGAAAAAAACCGATCACCCCATTCGGATGGGAAATCAAACGGCGCTTGGCCGAACTTGAGATGGACCAGAAGACGTTTTGCGAACTTTACGATATCCCGCCTTCCCGCCTATCCAACCTCATTAACGGAAGCCGCAAAGCCGCAAGGTACCGCAAACAAGTCTCGACCCTGCTCGGTCTCTCCGATTCGCCAAATCTTTCGTTATTTACCGAAGAGGAATCCCGGAGCGCAGAAACAGCCGGAACAGGGAGGTAAACCATGAAGAATCCAAAATTAGTTCATCGAGTTTCCAATCCCGAAAAAACAAATGTACGACCATGGAACTCCGTTTGCGCCAGTTGCGACCGCGTACATTCTCTCAAAGGCTGGCATAAGCCAGCCCCGGGCGAGCTTAACCATTCTCAGATCACCCACGATATTTGCCCGGACTGCATTCGCCAACTATATCCCTCATATGCGCACATTGCAGATCAGCTCGTTACCCAAGCTTCAGCACACGATCGACGTCGATATTTGTAAAACAAAAAACGCAGACTCCATAGAGAGTCTGCGTTTTTATTCGATGCGGTAGAGAGGACTCGAACCTCCACGGGTATACACCCACTACCCCCTCAAGATAGCGTGTCTGCCATTCCACCACTACCGCATATTTGAATGATCCGTCTCGCGAATCTCAATCACCATTTCATTCTGAGGAGAAAAAGAAATGGTGAGCCATGAAGGACTCGAACCTTCGACACCCTGATTAAAAGTCAGGTGCTCTACCAACTGAGCTAATGGCTCAAAGTGACCCGTAGGGGATTCGAACCCCTGTTACCTCCGTGAAAGGGAGGTGTCTTAACCCCTTGACCAACGGGCCTTAATATCTTGCGGCTCAGCGTTTCTCAACTGAGCACAAGTAAGAGTATAGCAAATATTCAATCTATAATGCAAGTGTTTTTTTATTTTAATTTCATTTTATTTTTCACGCCGATCTTCCGTCTTCAAAACAAACAAAAAGAGGAACCTACTCAGGTTCCTCGCTCATTTACGTATATAAACCACTTTGTTTAAAACAGAAATGGCGGAGAGAGAGGGATTCGAACCCTCGCACCGCTAACGCAGTCTAACCCCTTAGCAGAGGGTCCCCTTATAGCCACTTGGGTATCTCTCCATAAAAATGGCTCCCCGAACAGGACTCGAACCTGTGACAACTCGATTAACAGTCGAGTGCTCTACCAACTGAGCTATCAGGGAACATTGTTTAGCGTTGAATGTTGGCTAACGTTTCAACAAGAAATAATATACCATGCTAGGTTTTTTTCGTCAACCTTATTTCGAAAAAATGTGCAAAATAAAAAGAACCCTCATCACCTCCGGTGAAATTCGGGTTCTTATGACGTCCTTTACGCGCGATTTGATTCAAGATATCCTGCTTTGTTTTCGTTCTGCGCGTGCGCATGTCGACTGCCGCAAAAGGACTTCTCCATTCCGTTACATCCGCCTTGCCTTCTCTGACTCGTTTATCCCGCATTTTTCTGGATGCCGATTTGGCCATGTGCGAAACCTCCCTCATTATTCAAAAAAAAGATATTCGCCCACGCAAGCGCGAGCTTCTTCTATTATATCGGATTTCAAAAGAAAAAAGCGAAATATCGCCAAACTTTAAGCTCCGCCGCCGTCAGCGCTCTCTTTGAATTCTTCCAGACGAAGCTTGCCCGCACAACGCCCGCAGCGATAACGCGAAGCATCCATTCGACGCTTGCGTTTGTACTCCATGCCGCAATCACAGCAGATCAACTTGTATTTGAACGGCAGCGTCCGCTTCACCTTGTCGGGAAGTGCTTGGCAATAACGGCTCCCGCCTACTTTTGCCAATAAAAGCTTGAAGTCGGCGTCCCGGTGGCGGTAACCCCGACCCGCAATATGCAAGTGGTAATGACAAAGCTCATGCTTGATAATTCCCTCCACCGCTTCGATGCCATGCGCCTCAAGCTGGTGCGGGTTAATCTCGATATGGTGGGACCGAAGCGCGTAACGCCCTCCCGTCGACCTCAATCTTCCGTTGAAGAAAGCCCGATGCCGGAACGGTATGCCGAAGTGTTCAAGCGACACGTTTTCGATCCATTGTTGAAGTTCTGCGTCTGTCATGTTTGGTTTAGCTTGCACACCCATCCCTCTTTCTATGCGTCCTTATATTGAATTGTAACTTGAGATTGGACTACACTGTCAAGGAAAGGCTATGCGTATATCCGCTAATCGATCAAATCTATTTCTTTGGAGGAACTTATTTATGCCATCAACGAAACTACCAAGACGCCGCCCGGAAGAAGCCGGTGTCGACCCGCAGGGCATTATCGACTTTCTGGACGCCGCAGCCGAGCAAAAATTCGATCTGAGAAGCTTCATGCTGCTGCGTCGAGGCGAGGTGCTTGCCGAAGGCTGGTGGGGCCCGCACTCTTCCGAAGATCGCCATGCCATGTATTCGGTCAGCAAAAGCTTTACGTCGACCGCAATCGGCATGGCCGTCGACGAAGGACTGCTTACAGTCGAAGATAAAGTCGCCGATCTGCTTCCCCAACTGATGCCGACCGATCCTCACCCGAATTTGTTGAAAATGACCGTACACGATCTATTAGTCATGGGCACGGGCCATAAGCAAGATCCGCTTGAAAAAGCACGCCCGAACCCGGAGTCCGATTGGGCCCGAATCTTTTTGGCCGCCGAAGTCGAAAACGTTCCGGGCAGCACCTTCTCGTACAGCAGCGGCGCGACCTACATGCTGTCCGTGATCCTGCAGACGTTAACCGGAGAAAAAGTCGTCGACTACCTGGAATCCCGATTATTCGCCCCGTTAGGCATCAAGCACAAAACCTGGCAGGAAAGTCCGCAAGGCTATACGACCGGCGGCTGGGGACTCAAGCTTTCCAGCGAAGACCTTGCCAAGTTCGGACAGTTCTATCTGCAAAAAGGAATATGGGACGGGCAGCGGTTGGTGTCGGAAAAATGGGTGGATCTCGCTTCATCGAAACGTATCGATAACGGAGATGACCCCCACGGAGATTGGGGACAAGGATATGGATACCAGTTTTGGGTCTGCCGACACAACGCTTACCGCGCCGACGGAGCGTACGGACAGTTCTGCCTCGTGCTTCCCGATCAGGAAGCCGTCGTTGTGCTGACTTCCGCGATCTCGCGTACCAAAGAACTGCTGGACGAAGTCTGGAACCATCTATTGCCTGCTATGCAGGATCATCCTCTAACGGTCGGAGAAGCGGGCGACGAAGCGGCCAAACGATTGAGCGAGCTGCAAAATTTGCCTGAGCCGGCCGGAGAAACCGCGACGGATGAATCTTGGTCGGGTCGCACGTATCGTTTGAGCGAAGATTCCAATGAAGGAGCCAAGCTTAGGGCAGTACGTTTCACCGCAAATGAAGATCTTTCTATTCGGATCGAGGCTTGGATGAGTCCGAACAGCGCAAGTACATCTTCGGACGAGTTTAACATTTCGCTCCTCAGCGGCGCAGGCGAATGGCAGAAGAATGAATCTCCGGTACCGCCGGGCGCACCGGGCTTCGCTCCGGATACAGGTGCGGCTTATGCCTGGAATAGCCGACGTCCGGACGGTTCGGTACGTTTGGCGATCCGCTTCGCCGAAGAACCGATTCTTTTGGATTGGACATTGGTTTTTGACGGCGACAAGCTGCAATTGAAGGAACACGGCAATGCCGAGCTGAACGAGAAAGAGACGCAGCTGATCGGAACAGCCGAAAATCCAAGCGAATAACCAATATCTTTCCTAAAACTTTTTATTCGAGCAAACCGTTCTTTCCTATAGAAGCCTTCTTCATTTCTTATTCGCGGAAAGGACGGTATTTCACTAAAAATGAATAAAACTTCCAAAATTCTTATTACCGCCGGTTGTTCGCTTCTCCTGGCCGCAGGCACCCTTTCGTTTCTTACTTTCGACGCAGACGCCGAGCCTGAGATTTCCGTTTCCGAAAAAACAGAACCGGCTCAACGTTGGGCGGAGGCTTGGAAAGCGCGGGACGGTTCAGTACGCACCTCAATCATGAGTGCCGACATGTTGACGGATTTCCGCAAGACCCAACTCCAGGAGAACGGAGACGCCGACAGTACGGTTATTCGTTGGTCCGGCCCGCGGGTGACCGATTATAACCTGACACTCAAAGGCGAAGGCATCCAGATCGATTATACGTATACCGATTCCACGGAAACGGAATATTCAAGCAGCGAATTTTTGGGTTTTTCGCTGCGGCAAGGAACTCCGGCCGTATCGGCGTTCGAATCGTTAACCGAGCTGGGAATCAAGCCGTAACAGCCCCTATCATACGCAAAAGAGCGTTCCGGAATTCAATCTCCGGAACGCTCTTTCCTTTGTTGCGCCCATGATTCGCAATGGATCGCAATCTCCAAAACTCAGCCGTTCTCTACCGGTCCGCGCATGGTCAGACCTACGCGGCCTTTTTTCAGATCCGCATTCAGTACCCAGACCGTCACCGTATCTCCGACGGACACGACATCCATCGGATGCTTGACGAATTTCGAACTGAGCTGCGAAATATGCACGAGGCCGTCGCTTTTGATGCCGATATCCACGAACGCGCCGAAGTCGATCACGTTGCGCACCGTGCCTTGAAGCTCCATGCCCGGCTTCAAGTCTTCGATCTTCAGGACATCCGTACGGAAGATCGGAGCCGGAAGCTCTTCGCGCGGGTCGCGACCCGGACGCTGCAAGCTTTCGATGATGTCGCGCAATGTCGGCAGGCCCACTTCAAGCTTGTCCGCAAGCGCCTGAGCGTCAGCCGCTTCCAGCGCCGAGGTCATCGCCGCCGTGCCCAGATCCGTTGCTTTTACGCCCAGTTCCTTGAACAAACGATCCACGACCTTGTACGACTCCGGGTGAATCGGGGTACGGTCGAGCGGATTCGTCCCTTCGATGCGCAGGAAGCCCGTACACTGCTCCAGCGTTTTCGCGCCGAGACGCGGTACTTTTTTCAACTCCGCGCGGCTTGCGAACGAACCGTTCTCTTCGCGGTATTTCACGATATTGCGAGCCGTCGTCTGATTGATGCCCGCCACATAAGACAGAAGCGACGGAGAAGCCGTATTGACGTCGACGCCGACGTGGTTAACCGCCGACTCGACGACTGCCTTCAGCTGCCCTTCAAGCTGCTTTTGCGACACGTCATGCTGATATTGACCGACGCCGATCGCTTTCGGGTCGATTTTGACCAGCTCGGCCAACGGATCTTGGACGCGGCGGGCAATCGAAGCGGCACTGCGTTCGGCGGCGTCCATATCCGGGAATTCTTCCTGCGCGACTTTCGAAGCCGAATAGACGCTGGCTCCCGCTTCGTTGACGATCAGGTAAGCCAGTTTACGTTCCTTGTAATCGCTAATCCAGTCCGCGACGAATTGCTCGGTTTCGCGCGAAGCGGTACCGTTGCCGATCACGATGAGTTCCAGATTGTATTTGTCGACCAGCTCGCGGAACTTCTCGGAAGCTTCGCGGATCTGACTGCGCGGCGGCGTCGGATACGTAACCGCTACTTCGAGCAATTTGCCCGTTTCGTCGAGAGCCGCCAGCTTGCAGCCCGTGCGGAATGCCGGATCTACGCCAAGCACGCGTTTCCCGCGTACGGGCGGCTGAAGCAGCAGGCTGCGCAGATTGCCCGCGAAAATGGAGATTGCTTGCGCGTCGCCTTTTTCCGTCAGTTCGCTGCGTACTTCACGCTCGATCGACGGCGCGATCAGACGTTTGTACGCATCTTCGGCAGCGCGCTCCAACAGCTCGTGTACGGGAGAAGTCCCTTTGATCAAACGTCTGGCAATATAACGCAGGATCGGAGCGGAGTCGGTTTCCAGCGAAACTTTCAGCACATTCTCGCGTTCTCCGCGGTTAATGGCCAAAATACGGTGAGGCGGCATTTTTTTGGCCAGCTCGCTGTATTTATAATACATCTCGTATACGGATTCCGCCGAGGCGTCTTTCGCTTCCGTCACGAGAATCGCATGATCCAACGTGTACGTCCGCACCCAAGCGCGAATCTTCGCATCGTCGGCCAGGTGTTCGGCTACGATATCGAGCGCGCCTTGAAGAGCCTCGTCGGCCGAAGCCACGCCTTTTTCCTCCGACACGTAGCGAGCCGATTCTTTGTCGATGTCGGCGCGACCCGGTTGGCTCAACAGCCATTCGGCCAGCGGTTCCAGACCTTTCTCTTTCGCTACGCTGGCACGCGTTTTGCGCTTTTGACGAAAAGGACGATACAGGTCTTCGACCTGCTGAAGCTTCGCCGACTCCAAAACGGAACGCTTCAGTTCTTCCGTCAGTTTGCCCTGCTCGTCGATGATGCGCAGCACTTCGTTTTTGCGCACGTGAAGATTACGCGCATACTGCACGTTTTCCTCGATATCGCGCAGCTGGTTTTCGTCCAGCTCTCCGGTCATTTCTTTGCGGTAACGCGCGATAAACGGTACGGTATTGCCTTCGTCAAGCAGCGATACCGCCGCTCTGACCTGTTTCCCCGCAATATTCAATGCTTCCGCCGTCCGGCGGAACATTGCTTCAATCTCGGTTCCCGTCATTTCGGACGAGCCGATTGCTGTAGTCTGTTCCAGATCCGACACAAAATCTCCCTCTTTCTGCTGCCGCTTGTTCTCCAAATCATCCATAAAAACGATGTTTTTATTATGACAGACGTTCCTTCGTTTCCGCAAACTAAAATCGCTTTTACGCTTATTCAGCCAACCAAATATACCGGGCAAAACGTCCTTTGCGCACGATACAGGATTCGATCACCGAAAAACCCGCCGCCTCGATCTCCGGGCCGATATCTTCCGTCGCTACGATTACGCCGCGTGACGCCAATCGCCGCGCGCTCGCCAACATTTCGGTTCGTTCGTCAGAAGCCAGAACGGAACACAAATTATACGGCAAATCGAGCACGAGCGCATCATAATGACCTTCCAACGTTCGCATATCCGCTACGGTTACGGTACCCGGCAGACCGAAATAGGCCAGATTTTCGCGCGCGCCGATCGCTGCCAGCGGATTCAAGTCAAAACCGTCCATCGCGATGCCCATCGACTGCGCGGCCAACAAAACCGTCCCGATGCCGCAGCATGGATCAACCGCTCGGATTCCCGCAGGTTCCGGCACCGCAATGTTCGCAATCGCTCGGGCCGTACGCGTGCCCAGCGCCGTCGAATACTGTCTCGGCTTATCATTATGCTGCAACCAGATCGATTGACTTTCCTCATAAACGCCCAACAGCCATTCCCCGTCGATGCACGCAATCCCGTATAGTCGCTGCGGATGCTTCATATCGGCTTTTCCGCGAATCTTCGAACCGATTACGCGCTCGATCCGCCGACACTCGTCGTAATCCGTGCGCAGATCCGTTTTCACGTATCGCAGTTTAAAGGTCTTTCCGTTCAGCTCCAGCTCCGCTGCCTGCCTCGCCAAGTCTTCCAGACTCTCGCCGCTCCGTTCAATCGCAAGCCTCCCGTGGATAAACGGACTTCGAGACGGATCGATTTCCCGCTCCGATTTCACATGATTCGCTTCGGGATGCGCGTTCAACAATATACGCAGTTCCATCAGACATAGCGAACGTTCATCTTCATGACAAGCATAATCGTACACATACCCATACGTCGCCATTCCAGTCTCCCCATTTCCTTTCCATCAAAAAAGGCGGAGCGCCCGGCTCTTCAGCAGCCGTCATTCGCTCCGCCTTACCTTTTATTCGACCGCCTGACCTGCCGGTTCTTCCGTTTCCGGCTCCAAAGGCTTACGGCCGCGCATCAGGTTCTCGGTCAACTTGCGGCCCGTCGGCGTCTGAGCCAACCCGCCTTGACCCGTTTCCCGGTGTCCGCTCGGCATCGCTGCCCCCACTTCAAGCATCACGCTCACCACTTCATCGGACGGGATCGCGCTGCGCACGCCTGCCAAGCCCATATCCGCCGCGGCCAATGCGTTGACCGCGCCCAGACCGTTGCGCACGATGCACGGAATCTCGACCAGACCCGCTACCGGATCGCAGATCAGTCCGAGCGTATTTTTCAAAGCCAATCCGACCGCGTGCATGGCCTTCTCGGCATCGCCGCCGCGAAGCTCGACCAGCGCACCCGCCGCCATGCCGATCGCCGAACCCACTTCGGCCTGACAGCCGCCTTCCGCTCCGGATATGAACGAGTTGTTCGCTATGACGTAGCCGATCGCGCCCGCGGCGAACAGTCCGTTGACCATATGCTCGTCGCTCCAACCGAAGCGCTCCTGCGAGCTGACGAATACGCCCGGAATGATCCCGCAGGAACCCGCCGTCGGCGTTGCGATAATCCGTCCCATCGAAGCATTCACTTCGGATACGGCGAGCGCATACGCCATCGCGCGCGAAGACGGATCGCCGGAAGACGGCGTGCCGTTTTCTACCAGGTCCAGAACTTTAACGGCATCGCCGCCGCTGAGACCGCTGCGCGATACGTTTTGCTCGCTCAACCCTCGGCGTACGGCTTCCTTCATTTTCTCATAATAATCAGACATCTGCGCCACGATCTCTTCGCGCGACGCCCCGGTCTCCGCCGCCTGCTCTTCGATCATGACTTCGGCCAGCGTTTTGTTTTCGTCCAGGCTGATTGCCGCCAATTCTTTCAGCGTCCGAAATCTCATTGATGTTCCGCCTCCTTGCTGTTCAGATTGATTACGGTCACTTCTTTAACGTCTTCGATCTCTCGCAGCTTGCCTAGCAAATCCGCATCCGGCACGGAATCCAGCTCCATGACCGTAATCGCTTCGGCGCTGCGTCCTTTGCGGTCAACGCCCATGTAGCCGATATTCGTCTTGCTTTCGCCTAACACGGTCGTCAACGAAGCGATAACGCCCGGACGGTCGTCATGCAGCACCACGATCGTCGGATACTCGCCGCTGCAGCGTACGGTAAAGCCGTTCATTTCATGAATCATCACGTTGCCGCCGCCGATCGATGCCCCGATAACCTGAGCCGTTCTTCCGTCCTTCGCAACCAGTTCCAGCTTCGCCGTGTTCGGGTGAGGAGCCAGACCTACACCCCGAACAAACGTAATTTCAATACCGCGGCGCTCCGCTTCTTCCAGTGCTTCGGCCACGCGAGAATCATCGGTCGCATATCCCAGCAAACCTCCTGCCAATGCCAGATCCGTTCCGTGTCCCCAATAGGTATCGGCAAACGAACCATAGAGAGCGATTTTGACGCTGACCGGCTCCTCGGCAAGCAGTTGTCTGGCAATCAGGCCGATTCGCACCGCTCCCGCCGTATGTGAGCTAGAAGGACCGACCATGGAAGGTCCTATAATAGAAAACACATTTTTAAAACGCATCGACAAGTTCTCCTCGCTTTATGAATCATTGTTATCTTTTCTCGACAACCTGAATATAATCGTTTGTTTTCAAGCTTTATATCGCTATTTTACACGCCGGATGCTTTTCCGTCGACTACGGCACGCTGCTTCGATGCCGCAGCGAAGTCTATTTTGCCTTCGCAGGAAAACTCCCCTATGACATGTCAAATGTTAGATTTATGTTAATTTAATTGGTTGCGTGCAGGAAATACCGAACTTTATTCCCTGCACGCAAAAAAGCGAAAAAGGAGCCGTCCATGCGAAATGCATCGCACAGTCGTGCTCCTTTTTCGTTCCGTTTGAAGTCCGTGCCCGACACCAAGCCCGAACCTATCTGCCGAACAGTGCATCCCGGATCAAAAATCGACCAGGCTCAGGCTGATCTGCAATGACTCGTCGACTCTTTTCATCGTCTCTTCGCCGAGACGCGTAATCCGGTCCGTCAAACGCTGCTTATCGATAGTTCGGATCTGTTCCAGCAGAACGACGGAATCCCGATCGAACCCGTGCGTTTTCGCATCGATCTCGACGTGGGTCGGAAGTTTGGCTTTTTGAATCTGGGCGGTAATCGCCGCGACGATGACCGTAGGGCTAAAGCGGTTGCCGATATCGTTCTGGATCACCAGAACCGGACGCACCCCGCCCTGCTCGGACCCCACCACTGGAGACAGGTCCGCAAAAAATACGTCACCGCGTTTTACAAGCAATAGTTACACCCCGCTTACTAAGCGAACCAGAGTGATGTCTGCATCTTCCTCCGCATGAAACGCTTCACAGGCCATCGACAAATTGATATGGGCCATTTCCATGTACCCTTGCTGCATCGACTCGCGGATATACCGCTTTTTACGGTCGACCAAATACTGTCTCATTGCCAGCCGAATCAGTTCACTGCGATTGGAATTTTCCAAAGCTGCGATACCATCCACTTCTTGCAGAAGATGATCAGGCAAGCTAATCATCACTCTCTTGGTGCTTTGCAAGTTCGCCACCGTTCTTCCACCCCCATGAGCTTATACCCCGTCAACGGCTCCTAAAAAAACAACCATCTATCGGGAACTGTTGAAAAAGCGTATATACGATGCGTATATCACCTGTGCTGCCACTCATTATAGCTCACAAAGTTTCATCCGTACAGCCTATTTCTTCACAATCGGCTCGGAAAAATCATAAAACCTTGTCGCAGAGGCGTTTAAAAGGGGGTTGGAGTTTTCGATAATCATGCCTTTTCGAGCATAAATTCGCGGTATCCGATGTGCGAGCATGCATACCACTTCGTAGTTGATGGTTCCCAGCTTGGCGGCAATTTCGTCGGCCGTAATGCTTTCGCCGGACTGGCTGCCGAGCAGAACAACCTCCTCGCCTGCTAGAATATCTTCCGCGTCCGCGAAAGACTTGAGCGATACCATACATTGATCCATGCAGATCGTTCCGGTAACGGGAACCCGCTTCCCTCGAACCAACACTTCGGCCTTGCCTCCGAGCATACGCGAGTAACCGTCGGCGTAACCGATCGGCAGCGTCGCGATTCGCTCGCCCGCTTCCGCCGTATAGAGCGAACCGTAACTGATTCCCATCGGCTCTTGCAGGGTCTTCACGAATACGGCACGAGTTTTGAGCGTAAGCACGGGCTTAAGGGCGACAACGGCGTGATTCACTTCGCAGGAAGGGTAAAGACCGTACAGCGCAATCCCGATTCGAACCATCTTGGGGGACAACCCCGGCATGTCGATCGCAGCGGCACTATTGCCGGTATGTATCAACGGGATATCGATCCCTTCCCGAACAAGCGCGTCGACCACGTTCCGGAATGCTTCGTACTGGGTCAACGTATAGGTTTTGTCGACTTCATCCGCTCTGGCAAAATGGGTAAAAAGCCCTTCGACTTCTATCGTGTCCACCTCGATCGCCTTCTTCGCAAAAGACACCGCGTCCGTTCCCGCCATCCGGCCCAGACGTCCCATGCCGCTGTCCACTTTGACATGAACTTTAAGCCGAGAACCTGTAGAAGCATGTTCCAGATGTCGAGCCGCTTCCAACACTTCGTCGCTAAATAAAGCCACGGTAATGTCATGTTCCCGCGCGATAACCAGTCCTTCCGGCGGCGTATAACCCAATACCAGAATCGGAAGAGTGATGCCCGCGTAACGAAGCTCCAACGCTTCATCCAGAAAAGCCACGCTCAAATAATCGGCGCCAAGGCGCTCTAATTCACGGCTGACTTCCACGGCCCCGTGTCCATAGGCATTTGCTTTGACGCAAGCCAAAAGAAGGGTCGAACGATGTAAGTGCAAACGAAAAGCCTCGTAGTTGGAGCGAAGCGCATCCAAATCCACAACGGCTTCGGTAGGACGATACTGCATGGGCAAAACAGCCACCTCTAACGTAAATTTATTAATTCCAGCGTAAACTCGCGAAGCGGGGCTGTCAATGCGGCAGACCAGTCCACACGGACGAAGAATATGGCACGAAAAGAAGGCCAGAGAACGAAATCCGCCTACAATCAACTCATTACCCTTGTCGGGTTTTTTAGAAGCGCCGCCGCGCCCCCGGTTCCAAAATTAAAGACGGGAAAAATCCTGCTTTGATGCCGGGTTCGAAAACGGCGCGCGTTTCATTCCTTCGCAAACCTGAAACTAGGACGTGTACGCAAACTCAACGACGTGCATCTTTTGCTGCCTTTTCGCCCTCTACCGCGTCACTTTCCCTCGACGTGCCCCGGCACGCCTTCGGAAAAGTTCCTTGCAGAGAACAAAAATTCAGCAAAATCTGCTTCCGTCGGAGTTTGCGTACACGCCCTACTCGGCTTCGCGCGGTACCAGGTCGAAAATCGCACCGTCTTCCATCGCATCGATCAGCCGGTCCAGCCAACGGTAATAACTGTCCGCTTGGCGAATTTTTTCACGGTCTTTTTTCAATACTTCCGCTACGAATTCACTTGTTTCCGGCGACTCCAGCATACGATCGATCTCTTTCATCGCTCTGCGGAGCGCTTGAAGGTTGCTTTCCACCGCGCGTCTCCACTCATTGGCAAAATAGTCGGTGAACGTCTGATACCAATCGTATTCCACTTCATAAAGGTCTTTTCTAGATCCTTTTTCCCAGACCTTATTAACCATATTCAAGTCAAGCAGGGTTCGCACGCCGGTACTCATGCTGGTCTTGCTCATTTGCATTTCGCTGCCCATCTCATCGAGAGTCATCGGTTTATCCGCGAAAAAAAGCAATCCGTATAGATGCCCTGTCGACAATGTGACTCCGTACAGTTCCATATTGCGGCCGACGACCTCAATGACACGTTTGCGAATGCGCTGCACAACGTCTTGTTCCTCTTCACTCCACTGCATCTGGTCCAAGCCCATGCCTGAAACCTCCTTAATCTCTTTCCGTAATCTCTTCTCTTCCATTCAAACTCGGATATATGAGTCTTCCTGTACATGTTTGCATAGATGTTTAATGCGCGTTTCTTCTATATAAAAGAATCTTTATACGATTTCGATACGCGCTTCGCTTACGCCTGCTTAGCAGCGGTAAATCTTACTGCACGCTAAAAGGCGCGCGATTAGTCATTTTTATTCTAGGAGAACGTTTGTCAATTGTAAAGATTTCAAAAAAAGAGTATTTGGGAGGATATACGAGTATTTTCGACTATAACTTTGTACAGTTTTTTCTGTACGAACTTAACGAACGGATATGAAGGTTGAAAAGAAAAAATTGCTTTGTTACAATTTAGGACGTTGGTATCACGCAGCTCGGTTGGTTCCGGGAGCCTGGCTTTTTGCCATAACGCAATCGCTATTTGCTTCCGAGCCGCTTTCTACCATTGGCGTTTACGTCGAAAGAGATGTCCAACGGGCATATGCGCAAAGCTTCGAACAACCTGCAACGCGTAAGGTTCTATCCATTTGATTGGCAAGACAAACTTTTGCAGGTCTCTCTTTTCTTCCTTTATAAGAACAGGAGATACGCTATGATGCTTTGCCCATGTGCCGTACGTCGAAAATCCTGATAGGATATTTCGTTAAACAAAAAGAAGGGGTGAACGAAATGCCGATACTCAGTATCCGTAATGTAAGCAAATTGTTCGGACCTAACGCCGCCCAGGGCGTCAAGTTGCTGGAGCAAGGTCAAAACAAACAGCAGTTAGCCAAGGAGAAACAAATCACCGTCGGCGTCAACCGGGTGAACATGGACATCGAACAAGGCGAGATCTTCGTCATCATGGGGTTGTCCGGCAGCGGCAAATCGACGCTTGTCCGCATGTTCAATCGATTGATCGATCCGAGCGCGGGACAAATTCTCGTGCACGATAAAGACATTATGAAAATGAACGCCGAACAGCTGCGTCAGGTGCGCCGCAAAACGATCAGCATGGTGTTCCAAAAGTTCGCGCTTTTCCCGCACCGCAGCGTGATCGACAACGTCGAATACGGACTGGAAGTGCAAAAAGTCGAAAAATCCAAACGCCGCGAAAAAGCGAAACAGTCGCTTGAACTGGTCGGTCTCAAAGGCTGGGAAGACAAAATGCCGGACGAACTCAGCGGCGGCATGCAGCAGCGCGTCGGTTTGGCCCGCGCGCTCGCCAACGATCCGGAAGTGCTGCTGATGGACGAAGCGTTCAGCGCGCTCGACCCGTTGATTCGCCGCGACATGCAGGACGAACTGCTCGATCTGCAAGAAAAAATGAAGAAAACGATCATTTTTATCACGCATGACCTGGACGAAGCCCTTCGCATCGGCGACCGTATCGCCTTGATGAGAGACGGCGAAGTCGTGCAGATCGGTTCCCCGGAAGAAATTCTGATGCAGCCGGCCAACGGTTATGTCGAACGCTTCGTCGAAGACGTCGATCTGTCGAAGGTGCTTACCGCTTCGCACGTCATGCGTCGTCCCGAAACGATCACGCCGGATCGCGGTCCCCGCGTTGCGCTGGAGTTGATGCGCGAACGCGGCGTGTCCAACTTGTTCGTGATCGATCGCGGCAAGCGACTGCTCGGCGCGATTACGGCCGAAGACGCTTCGCGCGCCGTTAAAGACAAATTGACGATTCAAGACATCTTGATTCCGGAATGTCCGGTTTGTCCTCCCGACAAGCTGATCGGCGAAATGTTCGAACAAAGCAGTACGTCCCCGATTCCGATTTCGGTCGTGGACGAAGAAAATCGCCTAATGGGCGTAGTGGTCAGAGGCAGCCTGCTGGGCGCGATGGCCGGAGGAGCGAATAACGAAGGGGTGAACGCAAATGCTGAACAACTTGATATCGGCTGAGATGCCGAAGCTTCCGATCGCGGATTGGGTAGATACCGCGGTCGACTGGATGAGCTTGAATCTGGAGGGGCTGTTCGAGGGCATTGCGGTCGCGATTGAAAACGTCGTGGATGCCTTTACGTGGGTCTTCATGCTGCCGCACCCCATCTTGTTTATCGTCATCTTGGCGGCTATCGCCTACTTGGCCGGTAAATGGAAACTGTCGCTGTTCACGGTACTCGGCTTTCTGCTGATTTGGAACCTCGGTTACTGGGACGCGACGATGAGCACGCTCGCGCTCGTATTAACCTCCGGCGTGATCTCGATCGTTGTCGGGATTCCGATCGGAATCTGGTGCGCGAAAAGCAAAGGCGCATCCGGCGTCATTACGCCTCTGCTGGACTTCATGCAGACGATGCCGGCGTTCGTTTACCTGCTTCCTGCCGTTACGTTCTTCAGTCTCGGCGTCGTGCCGGGCGTCATTGCATCGATTATCTTCGCGATTCCTCCGACGATCCGCATGACCAACCTGGGCATCAAGCACGTATCCGGCGAATTGGTCGAAGCCGCGGACGCGTTCGGTTCGACCGGCACGCAAAAGCTGTTCAAGGTTCAGCTTCCGCTGGCGATGCCGAACATCATGGCGGGCATCAACCAAACGATCATGCTGTCGTTGTCGATGGTCGTTATCGCATCCATGATCGGCGCGCAAGGTATCGGCGTCGAGGTCTACCGCGCCGTTACGCAGCTGCAAATCGGCAAAGGCTTCGAAGCCGGACTTGCCGTAGTCGTACTTGCTATCGTACTTGACCGTTTGTCCCAAAATATTTTCAAACCCGCACAGAAAAGGAGAAATGCATAATGAAAAAGTTTAACTTCGGAACGAAGAAATTCCTCGGAATGACAAGTCTCGCTGCTGTACTGGTACTGGGTGCCTGTTCGTCGGGCGGAGGTTCGTCCTCCAATGCGGCAGGTTCCGACGCTTCGTTGGGCGATCAAGTCGGTCACAAAATCATCGGTATCGATCCGGGAGCCGGAATCATGACGGCGACGCAAAAAGCGATTGAAGATTACGGGTTGAGCGACTGGAACCTGGTCGAAGGCTCCGGCGCGGCTATGACGGCCACGCTCGATAAAGCCATCAAAAAAGAAGAGCCGATCGTGATTACAGGCTGGACTCCGCACTGGATGTTCTCCAAATACGATCTGAAATATCTGGAAGATCCGAAAAAATCGTACGGCGAAGCCGAAGAGATTCACACTATTGCTCGTCTCGGCCTTAAAGACGATCAACCGGAAGCTTATCAATTCCTGAGCAACTTCGAATGGACCGAAGAAGAAATGGGCGAGGTGATGACTTCGATTCAAGACGGCACGCCTGAAGCTCAAGCCGCTTCCGACTTTATCGAAGCCCATCCGGACCGCGTAGCGGAATGGACAGACGGCATCACGCCGGTCGACGGCAAAGAAATCACGCTGACTTACGTCGCTTGGGACTCCGAAATCGCCAGCTTCAACGTCGTGCAGCAAATCATGCAGGACAAGCTCGGCTTCAAAGTAAAAGGCCTGCAAGTCGATGCCGGCCCGATGTGGCTGGGCGTAGCTCAAGGCGATGCCGATGCCAGCCTCGCCGCATGGCTGCCGCTGACTCACGCCGACTACTTGAGCCAGTACGAAGGCAAGATCGAAGACCTCGGCGCCAACATGACCGGCGTCAAAACCGGCCTTGTCGTTCCGGCTTACGTGGACGCGACTTCGATCGAAGATCTCGCTACTGCTGCCGAGTAACGCCGACTTGTTTTTCTCGAGAAACGACCCTCATGATGAGGGTCGTTTTTTTGTAGTTCCTATTCGTGGTAGGACAGCGGCGGGGCGGCTCCGGCAGGAGGTTCGTTTCGGTCGCGTGTTGCCTTCGGGAAGCTGGATTAGAATTTTACAAGGAATCTTCCCGAAGGCAAAGGCGAACACTTCGTTCCTACACTGAACCTCCTGCCTCCGCCTAGGCGCTGCATGCCCACTCAAAGCAACTCCAAAAAAATAGGGAGTGGAAAAACAAAAAACGCGATCTGGTTAGAGATCGCGTCGGGCCTTTATCGTTTATATTATTTTCAAAAAAGGCGCAGCCGTTTTGACAGCGCCAGCGGAGGAGGGAATTCAGTGCAGGAGCTACAGTCTTTTCGAAGAAAAGGCACTTCGGAAGCATAGGCTATAGTTCGCCTTTGAAATTGGGAAGCCTCCTTATAAAATTCCAATCAGCTTCCCAATTTCAACACGCGACCGAAACGAATTCCCTCCGGAGCGCCCCCAGCTGTCAATCGCCCTACCCGGAGCTTAGGCTTTTTCGCCCACGACGCTGAAGCGCGCGTTCACGTGTTTACCGTTTTCGATCTCGTCGACGATCGCGATCGCGTAGTCCGGGTAGCTGATGTAGCTGTCGCCTGCGGCATTGACGCTCAGCACTTCGCCTGCGGCTTGGTAGGTGCCGGTTTTTTTGCCGTCGGCGTCGAAGAAAGCGGCCGGGCTCAGGAAGGTCCATTTGATGCCTTCGGACGCTTGAAGGTCTTTCAGGTTTTGCGTCTGATTGGAAGCTGTCGGCTTGTAAAGATCCGGGAAGTCCGGCGTATCGACCAGGCGCGTCGTTTGCGCTTCGTCCACGAACAGGCTGCCCGCGCCGCCGACGACGATCAGACGGGATTCGGGAGCGCCTTTGAAGGCTTCGATCAGCGTGCGTCCGGCTTCCACGTGACCGGATTCTTGGCCCGGAGGCATGCTGATCGCGTTCACCACGGCGTCGAAGCCTTTTACGTCTTCGGCCGTCAGGCTCAGTACGTCTTTTTGCACGGCCTGCACGCCTTCTTCGTTGAACTTGGACGCGTTGCGGACGAATGCCGTGACTTCGTGGCCGCGTTCTTTCGCTTCTTTCACGATCAAGCTTCCTACTTTGCCGGTTGCGCCGATTACTGCGATTTTCATGATATAAAACCTCCATTGGTTTGGGATTGGGATGCGCCTTGCACCGGCCGGCGTTAGCGAAAGCCGGTGATCCGATCGCATCGTTCATTTGTAACCATTATAGTTACATTAGATCCATTTTGTCAACTCCCTTTTAAAAAATCAAAAAAGCAGCCTTTCCGCCAACGATTTCTTCGTCGTGAAAGACTGCTTTTTCAATTTTTACTCTTGATCTTTCGGTCCGCGATAAAGCGCTTTGCCTTCCAGCACGCGCAGCGGAATCGTCCACTCTTCGTTGTCCGGCATCATATCGAGCGCATCCTCGGCAGCTTGAAGTTTGGCATCCAACTGGTCGATATAATGCAGCGCGATCGCTTCGGCCGTCTGCGGCTGCACGGGGCTGCCCCACTCGCCTTTGTTATGATGCGCCAGTACCAAATGCTGCATCAAGATGACTTTTTCCGACGCCGGATCAAGTTCCAGCTTGATCGCCGCTTCCGTGATCCACGTCGAAGCCAAGGCCAAATGCCCGATCAGTTTGCCGGTAAAGCTATATTCGGACACGACGCCGAGCTCGGCGGTCATTTCTTCCGTTTTGGCGATATCATGCAAAATAATCCCCGCCAGCAGCATGTCCCGGTTCAGGAACGGACGCTGTTTGCAGATGAACTCGGCCAATTCCAACATACGTACCGTATGATACGCCAAGCCTGCATAAAACGCATGATGCATCCCTTTTGCCGCCGGATAATGCATCAGCTTGTCGCCGACTTTCTCGATGCAGTAATCGACGATGCGGCGCAGGTCCGTATCCGCGATTCCCGCTGCCGTTGTTTTGATCGTATACACCAAGTCGTTCGGCGGCACCGGAGCGGAGCGGATAAAGTCGGTCAGCGTGTATCCGTCGTCCGGATCGGCCGCGCGCAGCTTGGTGACTTTAAACTGCGGCTTTTCCCTGTATTTTTGCACGATTCCGCGCACTTTAACCAGCATCGGCGCGAAGAACGTTTCTTTGTCCGTCGTGCTGACATCCCACATTTTCGCCGGAATCTCGCCGCTCGCATCCGCAAGCACAAGATCGAAATAATCTTTCGGCGGCGTAGAGTTCGTTTGCTTCAAATCTGCCGACTTCAACAGGTAGAATCCCGTAATATCGTCGCCTTCGATAAATTCTTTGATCGTTTTCATTCGTTCCTCCATACGGTTCCCCTTATCTTCGACCCCTCCGGGCAAGAAGAAAAGACGAACCCGCGCTAAGCGATTGTAGTTAGGTCTTTCATTGTAGTTAGGTCATTCTGTGTAGTCAGGTCGTTCGTTTACACTTTCTTCTATTATATAGCCTAAACCCGCAGGAACAAAATACGAACATCCCCATCTTTTCAACCTGCGCGATTTTTATGTACAAAAAGCTCCGCAGCGGGCGGTCCGGATAAGCCGGAACCGTTCTGCCACGGAGCTTTATATACGGGAATGCATGCTTCGATGCTCCCGACTTTTTGCGATGCGTGTTACAAGTCGATTATTATACGCCGCTCAGGCTCTGCTCGACGCGCGCTACCACATCGTTGATCGAGAGTCCTTCAATGCTGATCACCGGAAAATCGAATTGATCGGTATTGCCGTCGTTCAACGCACGCACTACACCGAGATCGAATCCGCTGATGTTTTCGTCGCTCTCGAACAGCTGTACTTCGTATCCTTTTTCCTCAAGCGCTTCTTTCACGTCTGCAAACGGTTGTTCCACTGCAATCTTCGCCATGGTCGGCACCTCCGGTATATGGAATGATTCAGGCACACAAGCGTTCTGCGCCATCCGTCATCCATTTCCCCGTTTTGTCTGCTGCTGAAACCGAGAGAGCGGCCATATTCATCATCGCAAAAAGAAATGCATGCGTTGATCATCGACTCAATAGCGCTTTCCGCGAGCCGGCTAGACGTTCAATCGAACCTCTCCGCCGCTCGCCGATAGGTTGAATGACGTATTGCCGTCCTCGGTTTCGAACTCGATCGACTGCCCGTCCAAAATAACCGATGAAGCGACGACGCCGTGCACGGCAACCCGAATCGAACTGTAGCCTTCCGTATAGCCGGCGTGAACTTTTTCCAAACTGAGCACAAGACCGCCGTCCTTCTCTTCCTGCGCAAACCGGAATTCGTTGTATCCGCCGTCCCGGTACGCGTAACTTTCCCCGTCGTCTTCGAAATGGGTGTATTCGCCGTTTCCCGGATAGGCGTAGAGCAGCAGCTCGTCGACTTTTCGCTCCCCTACATAACGTCGGTCCGGATAAGCCGGCAGCAGCGTGCCCGCACGCACGTAGATCGGGCAGACGTCCAGCGGCGCTTCGGCCAGAACGGCCCGACCGCCTTCCAAACGCTCTCCGGTACGGTCATCGAACCAGACGCCTTCAGGCAAATAGACCGAACGATGCCGTTTTCCTTGTTCCACGACGGGCGCGACCAGCAGTCGGCTGCCGAACAAGAACTGATCGTCGATCTCGCGGACTTTCGGATCTTGCGGATACTCCAACACCAGCGGACGCAAAGGCGCAAGCCCCGTTTTCTCCGCTTCGCGCATCAAATCATACAGATACGGCAGCAGCCGATAACGCAGCTTCATCGCTTGGCGATACGCATCCAGCGTCTCGTCGTCGTAAGCCCACGGTTCTTGATCGCGCGTGCCGATTGCCGTATGGTTGCGGAACAACGGGCTGAACGCGCCGACCTGCACCCAACGCACCAACAGCTCCGGCGTGCAGTCGTGCGAGAAACCGCCGACGTCGCAGCCGCTGAACGCAAACCCGCTGAGGCCCAGATTCATCAGTTGAGGGATCGACATGCGCAGATGCTCCCAGAAGCTTTGGTTATCGCCGGTCCATACCGTGGAATACTTTTGCGTTCCCGCGTAAGCCGCTCTGGTGATGACGAAAGGCCGCTTCCCCGTCGCCTCCAAAAGTCCGTCGAAGGTGGATTGGGACATCAGATGGCCGTAAACGTTATGAATTTCGCGGTGGTCGGTCGGGCGGCCGTCGTTTTTGAACCGTACGTTATCCGGCAGCGGCCCCGTGAAGCTCGCCGGTTCGTTCATATCGTTCCAGATTCCCGCTACGCCGGCGTCCAACATGATCTTCTGGTTGTCCGCCCACCATTTGCGCACCGGCTCGTCGGAAAAGTCCGGGTAAACCGAGTCGCCCGGCCACACCGTATTCACGTAGGTTACGCCGTCTTTGTCGGTCGCGTAATAGCCTTTTTCCAAACCTTCGTCGTAAATCGAATAGCCTTTGTCCTTTTTCACGCCGGGATCGATGATCGTCACCAGCTTGATGCCCATATCGCGCAATCTTGCCGCAAGCGCGGCCGGATCCGGGAAGCGTTCGTTGTCCCACGTAAACACGCGATACCCGTCCATGTAGTCGATATCGAGATGGATCGCGTCCAGCGGCAGATCGTGTTCCCGGAATTTTTCCGCGACTTCGAGCACTCTCGACTCCGGCGCGTACGACCACCTGGACTGATGCGCGCCGAGCGTCCAGAGCTGCGGCAGCGGCGTGCGTCCGGTCAGCGCGGTATAGCGCGTCACCACGTCTTTTACGCTCGGGCCGTGAATGAAATAATAGTCCAAATTGCCGTCGTCGGCGCCGAAATAGTAATACGCCGAGTTTTCTTTGCCGAGATCGAAAAACGTTTTGAACGGGTTATCGAAAAAGAGTCCGTACGCCGCCCGCTCCTTCAACGTGATGAAAAACGGGATGCTTTTGTACAGCGCTTTATGGCTCTCGACATGCGGCGACGGATCGTCCGTGTTCCACATTTCGTATTCGTAGCCCCGTTTGTTCAGCGGACCCGTTTTGTCGCCTAGCCCGTAGAACTTTTCTTCGCCTTCCATCGCTTTGAGCACTTCGATCTTATGATGGCCGCTCGTGCGCATGGCTTCATGACCTTCGCCCTCGGCGATGCTCACGTTGCCGCGACGCAGGAACGGATCCCGGCCGCCCCGGTAATCCAAACAAAGCGGCGTTCCCGCAGCATCGTAAATATCCACGTAAAAATGATCGTATACGCGCACCGTCAACTTTTCCGTCGAAATCTCCAACTGCCCTTCGCGTTCGCTGACCCGGTAATCGCATGCCTCGAATGCCGGATTCGGCTGCTCGACCGCCCGCGATTCCGGCTCCTGCGTATGCAGCGGCGCGAATACATGGATGACCCAAGGGTTGATGACCTCGATCCGACCTTCGCCGCCCTCGTATTGAACCGTGATTCGGCGGCCTTCTTTTTCGTGCCCCGTTCGTTTACCCCACATGCTTGACGTCCTCCTTCGGCGGAATGTCTTGCTGGTTATGTATTAACCTTGCAGGATGGGGAAAGCGATGTCAAATTTATGCCTTTGCGCGAACGCCTTAATCCAATGTTTTGAAATAATCGAACAATTCGCCTACTTCCTCGCGAGAAACGGAACCGTTGACCGCCATCGTTTCAAAGGACACTCCTTTCCCGCTTACATACAGATAGTTCTGGGAAATGAAACCTAAAGATTGATAAAAAGATTTCCGCTTCGCGCGTTGATTGTAGTTTTCATATTTGGAATCGACCTCTTCGATATTGAGAAAAATTCGTTTTTGAGGATATTTTCGCAGGATTTCTTGAATGACCGATTTCCCGTAACCCTTGCTTTGATTGTTTTTACCGATTGCCAAATATAAAACGTAGAGCAAATCCTTTTCGAGAATCAGATAGTTCATTCCGATCAATGCTTCGTCCTCGTATAAGGCAAAAAACAAATGATCCGTATCATTGCTGAGTTCGATCAACAGGTCGTACGGGAACATTTCGTCTAAAGGGAACGAGTCCGTATAAATCTTTTTTATCTCGTCTTTATTTTGATGATCGACTTTTTTAAAATTTATTGTCATAAGAATCTCCTCGTTTCGCAAAACTTTATTATCGCATTTACAGCACTCGCATTCGGCTTTGTCCATGCACGGATAGCGATTGACGCGGCAGCTTCGAAGCGGTTATTTTAAGATATCGTCAAAAAAGACCGAGTCTCGGCCAAAAGCCGAAACTCGATCGCCGTTTGATGCCTGCTTGTTAATTGAGGAAATCCTTCGTGGAAATGACGCGTGCATACGCGCCTTCAAGCGCGCCGATAAACGAATCGTGAACATGCTGAGCGGAAACGGTCCGCCCCCGATACGACAATTCTCTCGTTGCGCAAGCGTCTTCGATCAATGTCGTCGAATAGCCCAGATCGGCTGCCGCGCGAACCGTGGCATCGATGCACATATGCGTCATCATACCGACGATCACAAGTTCCGTTACGCCTTTTTCTTTCAGTTTGTTTTCCAAATCGGTCTGCAAAAAGCTATTGGGGAAATGCTTGACGGTAAGACTTTCGCCTTCCGCCGGCTTGACGGATTCGTTGATTTCGGCTCCTTCGGTATTCGGCAAGAAAAATCCTTGAGCCGGGTCTGCAGCGATGTGCTGAACGTGGAAAATCAAATCTTTCCGGTCGGTTCTGAACCGTTCCAAAACTTCGGCTGCATTGGCCGCCGCTTGCTTGGGTTGACTCAATTCCATTTTTCCGTTCGGAAAATAATCGTTTTGAATATCGATCAAAATTAAACCTGTCGTCATTCCGTTCACCTCTTCAAAAGTTTGTCTACCCTTATAATTGTAGATAAGATGAACGAAGCGGTACAGAATCTCGCGAAACGCTTTAACCTCAAATGGTTTCGCCGCGAAAGGAGTTCGATTCATTCATGCAATTGGAGCGTATCGATATCCGAGAACCGCTGACGAAAAAAAGCCCAGACAACGGTCTGGGCTTTTTTCGTCAGCGCCTATCGGTTTCTTATGCGATCGAAAAGCTTCACCGATGCTTCTCGATCAGCTGCTTCAACGCTGCTTTGCTCTGCACGCCGACCACGCCTTCAACAGGTTGGCCGTCTTTGAACAGCACGAGCGTCGGAATGCTTTTCACGCCGACCGCGTCGGAAATTTGAGGGTTCTCGTCGACGTTCAGCTTGGCGATTTTGGCGGAACCTGCGAGCTCGCCGTCCAGTTCGTCGAGAATCGGAGCGATCGTGCGGCAAGGGCCGCACCACGGTGCCCAGAAATCGACCAGGGTCAAGCCGTTTTGAATATCGTTCATGAAAGTCTGATCGGACGTATGCGTAACTGCCATGTTCTATTCCTCCTATGGGGTGTTTAAGTGATTGGACTTAAGAATAATGTTCAACGATGCGATCCAGCTTTTCTTGCAAAAGACCGAAGCGCACAAAGCGGTCTTCCCGCAAAAACTCTTGGCCGTCGATCAACAGAAGCATGATCGGAGCGGCCAAAATCAGAAACCGTTCCGCGACTTCTTCGACTTTGGTCGCGTCGACATGCCCGAAGCGGATCGAAGGATAACCGTTCAGCAGTTCCCGAAGTTTCGGCAGCAGCGCATGGCAAGTACTGCAATTCGGCGTCGATACGTACAAAAAGCTTAAACCCGAACCTTCGACGAACGTATCGACTTCGTTGATTGTAGTCAATTCCTGCATAGGCCTTATTCCGATACTCCTTATAACCGCTAACCAAAATTCAATTAACTAGTTAAACAATCATTTATACATAAAGAATAATCAGTTTTATCCGGCTTGTCAAGGGAGGCTTGATTTTTAACGTGTTCTTTTTTAAGCTTAGGTTATCTAAATCAATAGGCAATCAAGAAAGTAGGTTGTACCGCATGGAAAATTCGGGTGCATTATTCAATGTCGATACGCGTTCCCCGCTCCCTATTCATGTCCAAATCAAAGAACAAATCAAATGGTTGATCGGAAAAGAACTGCTTAAACCGGGCGATCCTCTTCCTTCCACCAATCAATTGGCCGACCAGTTATCCATCAACCGAAATACGATCCAGAGCGTATACGCCCAATTAAAAGAAGACGGATTGCTGCTTATGCAAAAAGGACGCGGAACACGGGTGGCCGACGAGCGTCAGATCGAACGGTTCAAAATGGATCATCCCCATTTCGCTTTCACGGAAAAAATGATCGAAGAAGCCCGAAAAGAGAATCTCGCGCTGGACGATCTTCTGCTTTCGGGCTTCGCGTATGTGCAGCTGTTCGGCGAACGTCAACAACGCAAGCCTCGCTACCTGTTTATCGAGTGCAAAGACAGCTCTTGCATCTTCTATCTGGACGAAATCAAACGATTGACTTCCGCCGACGTTCAAAGCTTGGATATCTCCTCGTTATCGGAAGAAGACGCTATTCGGGCGATCGGTGCGGCGGACGTGATCGTTACAAGGTCGGACTTGGCTGAAAAGCTGCAAAAGTTCGCCGACGAAGCCGGAAAAACGATTATAACCGTAGGTTCCACCCGCGACGTGCCTTTGCTGCTTAACCTTGTTCGCCATTCGTGAACGTCGACTTAACCGTTGAATGCGGGCAAAATGTCCGGTTTGCGAATCCAATCCGCAACGGGAGTCAATTTCAACAAAGAGCGGGTAGCGCGATCGTCTTCATTTTTAAGCACCAAACTGTCGATTTCGGAGCCGATCCAGCGGTAAAATCCGGTTACGCCCGCTGCCGTTTCCACGCCCATCACGGCAGATAACCCGGCTTCGAAATGCTCGTAAGGCAGCGAAAGGAAAGTGATCTTGCGTCCCAACGCTTCACTGAAACGCGCTGCCAATTCGATGCCCGTCAATGCTTCGCCGCCGCTCGCGTGCAGCGTTCGACCCGCCAGCTCGGCATGGCTTAACGCGTACGCATGGTATTGCGCGGCGTCTTCGGAGCTGATCCAAGCGATCGGCTTGTCGGCGGGGATCGGATAAGCCAACGCTTCTTGACCGACCACTCCCGGAATCAGCAGATTTTCCAGGTACAAAGTAGGCTTAACGACGATCCAAGGAATACCGCTTGCCTTGACCTGCTCGATCATTTGCAGTTTGATATCCAGACTCTCAAAGCCTGATGGTTCTTCCGGCAAAAAGCCGTTGCTATTGACGACGATCAGTTTGACGCCTGCACGTTTGGCCGCTTCGACCGTGTTTGCCGCGTAAGTCGACAGATTGGAAAGATCGAATTCGATCGGCAGGTTCAGAAAAACTTTGTCTACGCCGACATGAGCTTCGACCAGCGCGTCCGGATTATCCATATTGCCGACAAAAGCTTCGATTCCCTGCTGACGCAAAGCCTCGGCTTTTTGCTCGCTGCGCGTTACCGTTCTTACTCCGAATCCTTGTTCGATCAACAAACGCGCCACCGCTCCGCCTTGAACGCCGGATGCTCCGTATACTAAAACTCGTTCCATATGATTCATGCCCCTTATCCTGATTCGAAATTCGCTCGCTGCCTTCTCGAGCGTTGAACTTATCATAGGAAACTCTAAAACTTTATGTAAGTACGCACTTTGAAGATATCAGGTATCCTTCGGGATACTAAAACGCGAGGAAAGGACTGAATGCGATGAACACGATAAAGCTGCTGCCTCCCGAATCGTGCGGCGTCTGCCCTGTAGAAGTTGCCGTCAATCTGATCGGAGGCAAGTGGAAGATCCTGATTTTATATCGGCTGCTGCGTCAAGATACGGTTCGCTTCAACGAACTGCAACGATCGCTCGGAAACGTTACCCAACGAACCTTGACCCGGCAGCTGCGCGAGTTGGAAGCCGACGGACTCGTAAATCGGACCGCTTACGCGGAAATGCCGCCAAGGGTCGAGTACTCGCTGACGGAAAAAGGAAACAGCCTGACCCCGATTCTTCTTCAACTTCAAGACTGGGGCCTTGAGCATATAAACGGGACTCCGGTTTCGCGCGCTTGAACTCGGAAAACCCGGTTGATTTGAGCGTTTTCCGCTCGGCGATCAGACAAACCGAAAACCTCTCCCAAAAATGAGGGAAAGGTTTCGGTTCATGCATATACTGATCTACTCGTCCGAGAATCGACGGGATAACGATCAGTCGCCTACCGGAGCAAGCTCTGTGCTGAAGAACTGCGGCAAGTAAGTCTTATGCGCTTCCAGCAGCTCGTCCAGCACGACCTTGGCGACATCGCCGCTCGTTACGAGAGGATTCAACGTGAATGCCTGAAGCGCCGTCGCGTAGTCGCCGGTGACTGCGGCTTCGACGGTCAGTTCTTCCATCGCCTTCATCACTTGAAGCAGGCCGCGTTGTGCGGGCGGGAACGCGCCGAAGTGGACAGGCTCCGCTCCGTGCGCGGTGATCAGGCTGGTGACTTCGACGGCGCTGTCGTACGGCAGGTCGCTGACGGAGCCTCGGTTGCGGGTGTTGACGACCATCTGCGTGCCTTTGTTGTTGTAGATGGAATTGATGATCTCGCAGGCCGCGTCGCTGTAGTAAGCGCCGCCGCGCTGTTCCAATTCTTTCGGTTTGTAATCCAGGTTCGGGTCTTTGTAAAGTTCGAACAGGCTTTCTTCCAACTTCTTGACCACTTGGCCGCGCGTGCCTTCATGCTGCGCTTCTTCCAGTTCCTCTTGGAGCATATTGCCGGTCATGTAGTAGTAGCGGTGGTACGGGCAAGGCAGCATGCCCAGTTGAGCGATTTGGTCGGACAGGAAGCGCATGTCGCGAATGTTTTCGACGATTTTGCCCGGATCGGCATCCGGTCCGTACAGCTTGTCGATCAGCTCCGCCGTCACTTCGCCGCCGCTTTTATCGTAGACGCGGTGCCAATGCAGATGGTTGATGCCCGCGAATTTGAAGAACAGGTCTTTCTCTTCTTTTTGCAGCAGCGCCGATTCCGTGTTGACCGCCATCACCGGAACGTTGCACAAACCGATGACTTTTTCCCATTGTCCGTAACGCAGCACGGCTTCCGTCACCATGCCTGCCGGATTCGTGAAGTTGATCAGCCAAGCGTTCGGACACCGTTCTTTCATGTCCTCGACGATGCCCAGCACGACCGGGATGGTACGGAACGCTTTCAACATGCCGCCCGCGCCGTTCGTTTCTTGTCCGATCATGCCGTGTTTCAGCGGAATGGCCTCGTCCTTGATTCGCGCGTCCAGCAAGCCTACGCGGAATTGCGTCGTAACGAAGTCTGCGTCTTGCAGGGCATGGCGACGATCCAGCGTCAGATGCACGTCGCAGTCGATGCCGGCCGCTTTGACCATCCGTTTCGCCATCTCGCCTACGATCTCGAGCTTTTCTTTGCCCGCTTCGATATCGACCAGCCACAGCTCGCGTACCGGAAGCTCGGCATGCCGTTTGATAAACCCTTCGATCAATTCCGGCGTATAGCTCGATCCCCCGCCGATCGTCACAATCTTCAGTCCTTTTTTCATCGCGAATGCCTCCTGAATTCAAGTTTTTAATCGGTGATCCACTTCATGTTTTCACCTTAATTTATGTAATGCATTACAGGTCAAGCCCTTTTTTTAAAGCGGTTTCAGAAAAGCTGTTGGAAGAAAAAGCGCCCGACGCGAGCATGAACCCGGTATGGTATGCTTAATCGAGAGGTGAAATCCCATGACAAATATTCGTGAAATCGCGCGATTGGCCGGCGTGTCCACGGCGACGGTATCGCGCGTGATCAACGATCACCCTTACGTCAACGAAGAAAAAAGACAAAAAGTATTAGAGATCATTCGTCGGTTGGACTATGTGCCGAACTCCAGTGCCACATCCCTCAAAAAAGGCATGACCCGAATCGTCGGAGTCGTGAGCGGAGCGTATACGACCTCTTCAACGCCGTTCATTCAGGCTTTTAACATTATCGCGCAGCAGCACGGCTTTCATGTCATGCTGTTTCTTACCGATAACGACTGCGGCAAAGAGCTGGTCGCCCTGGAAATGCTGCGCAGCAAACAGTTGGACGCGCTCGTCTGCCTGCATCGCGCCAACGAATGGCCGATCATCGAATCGTATACCAAATACGGACCGATCGTGACCTGGCAGCGGCTGGTCAATGATCTTATTCCTTCCGTGTTCATGGATCAATACCAAGGATATATGCTGGGCTTGGAGCACCTGCACGCCCGCGGGTATCGGCGCATCATGAACGTATATTCGTCAAAAGGGCTGAACACGCCGCAGCGCATGCGGGCCTACGACGACTTTTCGAAAAAATATTGGTTAGACGACAGCGGTTTCGCGGATCTGCACGGAAAAGTCTCGATTACGGACGGTGAACGGATCGCGCGCTCATGGGTGGAACAGACCGACAAGCCGGATGCGATCGCCTGCTCCAACGACGACGTCGCAGCCGGACTGCTGACCGAACTTAAGCGCGCAGGCGTATCCGTTCCGGGCGAGGTTGCGATCCTGGGCTTCGACAACAATAATCTGGCCCGGCTGCTCGATCTGACGACCGTGCATTACCCGTCCGACAAGCAGGCCGAAAATGCTTTTGCTATCCTGCTTGATCGGCTAGGCCAAGAAGCGCCTGCGCTGCATACGTTGGAATTCGAGTTGATCGAGCGATCTTCCACCTGACGCGCGATCAGATCGGATCGAATAAAGCGCAAAAAAACGGAGAACCCTTTCGTCGGGATTCTCCGTTTCGGCGTCGCGCGCCGCAATAACCGTATTCGCTTACAAATCTTTGATCGCTTCCGCGATCTCGGTGCACAAATCTTCGGCTTGCGCCGCGTGACCCAACTTGTCCATAAAAGCATGCGTCATGCCTTTGTAGCGCAAGCATTTCACTTCGACGCCTGCTTGCGCAAGCTGCTCGGCATAAAACTCCGTTTGCACCCTCAAGCCGTCGAACTCCGCTCCCACCACCAGCGCCCGGGGAAGTCTGGCATGCGAATCGGCCAGCATCGGACTGACGTAGGGATTCCGAATATCGGTTTCGTCCGATACGTACAAAGCGGCTACCAGATCGTCCTGCAGCTTTTTCGGCTTGCCCAGCGCCAGCAATCCGCCTCGAAGAATGTTTTCGTGCTCCGGCGAGATATCGAAAAGCTCTTCTTTCCATTCGTACCCTTCCGCCGCGGCGTCCGCCATCACCACGCACGGATAGATCAATACTTGCAGCGCGATCTTGGGCGATCCTTCGTCGCGAGCTTTCAGGGCCACGGCCGCCGCATAATTGCCGCCCGCGCTGTCTCCGCCGACGGCGATCCGTTCCGGATCGATTCCGTAAGCCTCGGCGTGATCGTACACATGCTTGACCGCGTTGAAATTATCGTTCAATCCGTGCGGATAAGGCTTTTCCGGCGCCAGCGAATAATCGACGTTGAACACGACGGCATCCGCCAGTTCGGCGATCAGCCTGCAAATATTCTCTACGGTGTACACGCTGCCGCCGATCCAACCGCCGCCGTGGAAAAAGACCAGCGCGGGACGTTTAACATTTCCGGACGATTTTCTCGGGTAATGCCGCCACAGGCCCACCCGATTGCCGCTGCCCTTCAATTCTTCGTAACGGGTATGGATCTCCACCGTGTTCAGATTGTAGTTGGGAAAGCCCATGCTTTCGCGTATGGCGGGCAGCATGACTTCGATCGGCGGCATTTCGGCAGGCTGCTCTTCCGGATTTTTCGTCGCGCCCGCCCAGTGTTCGTTCAGCAAAGCGAATTCCGCCGGATCGATATAACCGGGGCGGTCTTCGCCGGGGCTCGGCTTGACGATGATTTCGATGTTTTTCCCCGGCAGCATGGACGTTTCGGTTCGCAATTGTTCCAGATGTTGCAGCGGATATTTTCTCATCGGACGATGTTCCTCCCAAGCGGCCGAGCCGCGAATTTGACGATCTTGTTTTTAAATCTCCCGCACGATGACCGCGTTCTTCTCCGCCGATTCGAAAATCGTTTCGATCAGCGTCAATACGCGGTGTACTTCATGGTTCGGCACCGCCTGCCGGGAAGCGCCATGCAGCGTCGATACGAGATTCGTATAGAAGCCGTCCGACAAGTCTTCCGCCTTCTCGATCGGACGACGGATCGTCGATTCCTCGGAAGGCGGCGCCATCGTTTTGGTGAGTCCTTTTCCGGCCTGGATCGGTGTCGGTTCGACATGCGCAACCTCGCGGTTGCGCGTCACGATCTCCCCGCTCAGATCCCAGTCGTAGATGACCGCGGTGCCTTCGGTACCTTTGACATACCAGCGCGGCAGCTTGATATAGTTGGTCGTGCCCACTTCGATCACGGCGGTCAGCCCGTCCTTGAACTTGATCGTGGTCGTAAACCCGTCATCGACTTCGGTTCCCAAAATATAGCTCAGATCGGCGTGAACGCTCTCGATCTTGCTGTCGGTGAGCAGCAGCAGTTGATCGAGCAGATGCACGCCCCAGTCCAGCAGCATGCCGCCGCCGTAGGCTTTAAGCTGACGCCAGTCGCCCGGAATGCCGTTCGCGCCCTGCACGCGGGATTCCAGATGGAACACGTCGCCGACTTTTTTCTGCGACATCAGGTCTTTGATGATCAGGAAGTCTTCGTCCCAACGCCGGTTCTGGTGCACGGTGAACAGACGCTGCGCTTTTTCCGCCGCTTCCGCGATCTCCAGCAATTCCGCACCCGTAACGGTAACCGGCTTTTCGCAGATCACATGTTTGCCGGCTTGCAGCGCTTGAATCGCCAGTTCTTTATGTACGTCGTTCGGCGTAGCGATCAAGACGACATCGACTTCTTCGTCGCTCAGCACCGCTTCGAAACTATCATACGTCCGGAAGCCCCGGGTGCTCGCCAGTTCCATCCGGTATTCGATCGGATCATAGGCGCCGCGAACGACGATGCCTTCCGCTTGTTCGACCAATTGCCCGTGGTAACTCCCCATTCCGCCGAATCCGACAATGACAAGCTGAAGCGTTTCTTCACTGTTCATAAGCCAATCTTCCCTTCCTGTATACCGCTGCAATTTAGAAGTTCACTCACAATCCTAAATATAAAGGACTGAATCAAGAAAGCGCTAGCATTTTTTGAGCATTTTGTGAAATCGATGCGACGATCCGTTCTAAATTGCCGGCAGTTCTTTAAGTTTCGGAATAGGGGAAAACGCGATCCATAGCAGCGCGAGCAGCGTTCCCGCCGCTCCCGCGACCAAAGCCGGATACAGCCCGAACGATTGTCCGATCCATCCGCCGATCAGCGAACCGGCCGGCGCGGCTCCGGTGACGACGAAGCGGTAGCTGGCGTTCATCCGACCCAGCAGGTGCTCGGGCGTGACCGTCTGCCGCAAACTGACCACGTGGATATTGGAAACCACGATGCCGAATCCGCCCAGGAAAAAAGAAACGAACAGGATTGAGGCGGATGCCCAGACGGGGCCTCCCGTCAAAAGAACCAACAGCGGCGCTCCGCACCCGATCAGCATCGCGCCGAATACGGTCGCGCCCAACCCGAAACGCCGCGCGAGACGCGCGGCGAACAACGAACCCGCAAAAGAGCCGATGCCTGCCGCGCTCATGACGAAGCCTAGCGCGCCCGAGCCGATGCCGAGATTCCGGGTGACGTACAAAATCATGACCGACCACGTGATTTGGCTGAAAAAATTATAGGTTGTCGCTTCTCCAGCGATCGCTTTGAGATACGGATTCCGAAATACGAGCGATAAACCTTCGCGAATCTCGGCCAACATGGGACGTCTCCGCCCGTCCGAACCGATCGGCGATTTTTCGGGACGACGGATCGAGAAGATCGAGATCGCCGACAGCAGCAGCATGCCGGAATGCACCAGAATCGCGAACGGGGCGGCAAGCAGCCCGACCATGGCTCCGGCGATTCCGGGACCGGTGATCTCCGCGGCCGAGCGGCTGATTTCAAGCTTGCTGTTGCCTTCGACCAGCTCTTTTTTTTCGATGAGGCTCGGTAGATAGGACTGGTAGCAAAGATCGAACACCAGCGTGCAGGCGCCGATAAGAAAGCCGCATGCGTACAATGTTCCCATGCCCAAAATTCCCGAAACGTAAGCGGCCGGAACGCAAGCGAGCAGCAGCGCCCGAATCAGGTTGGCCGCGATCATTAATCGGCGTTTGCGCATGCGGTCGACCCATACTCCTGCAAAAAGCGTGACGGCAAGGTACGGCGCGATTTGCACCGCGTTGAGCATGCCCATCTGCCAGGGCGTCGCTCCCAGCGTAACCGCGGCGACAAGCGGGATCGCGAGAGCCGTGATGCGGCCGCCGAACATCGCGAGCGTTTCTCCGAACCAGAAAACGATGAAATCCCTGTTGCGCAGCAGACCGGATCCGGCGCAAGGCTTTCGCGGCAATCGATTTTTTTCCATTTTTAGTACCCCTGTCTTATGTAATGTTTAAAATAATTTTAGAACGTTACAACACATTAAAAAAATAACCGGACTCTTGTGCTTGAATCCGAATTCTCGAATGAAGTAACACTCTATATCATTTTAGAACATTACATGATATACTGACGAAAGACAAGCTTTTTTCGACCGAGGAGGATAACGAAATGAGCGGACGCATATTGGCGATCGAAGTCATCAATTCGATGTGGCACGACCATCTCGGCACGAGATCCGAAGATCGCTTGGACGTGCCCGTATGGCGAGAGTCTTTTTTTCGGGATTGGAACACGCCCGTTCTCCAACCCGACCTTGAGCAGTTGGTGCAGCTCAAGCGCCTTCGAAGCCTGCTTCGCGAAATGTCGGACCTTCAGGCAGCAGGCGAAGCGATCGCGGACGAACAGCTCGAAGCATTGAACGGCTGGTTCGCCCGCGCGCGGAGGCGCAAAGAATTGACGAGAATCGGCGGCGAATACGCATGGACTGACAAGCCCGCCGAAGAAAACTGGGATGCCTTTTTGTCCGAGGTCGCTTTGTCTTTCGCCTCGCTTTTGGCAGAAGGCCGAATCAAACGCGTGAAAACCTGCCGCAACAGCGTTTGTAAATGGGTATTTTACGACGACACCAAAAACGGCAAAAGGCAGTGGTGCAGCAGCGACATCTGCGGCAACGTGGCGCGCGTGAGACGTCATCGCGACAAAGATTGAACGCTTTGCCATTTGACATCCCGATACCGTCTTGATACAGTTTGAACATCAACTTCATCATGTTTCAGGGATGTTACCTTTCGGGCATAACCTGGATCGGCTTGGCCTGCGCACGCGCGCGGCGAGGCCGGTTCAGGTTTTTTATTTGTCCGAACAAGGATGCATTCGCTTTATATCGATTAACCGGGAGGAGAAATAACATGACTAACTATGCATTCCCAAAAGATTTTCTGTGGGGCGGCGCGATTGCGGCGAACCAGGCTGAAGGGGCTTATCTCGAAGGGGGCAAAGGACTGAGCGTCGTCGATCTGCTGCCGACCGGCGACAAGCGTCGTGCCATCATGAAAGGCGACGTTCCTTCGCTGACTCCGATCGAAGGCGAATTTTATCCGTCGCACGAAGCGATCGATTTCTATCACCGCTATAAGGAAGACATCGCGTTGTTTGCCGAAATGGGCTTCAAGTCGCTGCGCGTCTCGATCGCTTGGGCACGGATCTTCCCGACGGGCGAAGAAGCAACGCCGAACGAGGAAGGTCTGCAATTTTACGATAATCTGTTCGACGAGTTGATCAAAAACGGCATTGAACCCGTCGTCACCCTTGCCCACTTCGACGTTCCGGTACACCTGGTCGAAAAATACGGAAGCTGGCGTCACCGAAAGCTGGTCGGATTGTTCGAGACGTATGCGAAAACGGTCCTTGAGCGTTACAAAAATAAGGTTAAATACTGGATGACGTTCAACGAGATCAACATGCTGCTGCATCTGCCGTTCCTCGGAGCGGGTCTCGTTTTCAAAAAAGGCGACAACGTGGAGCAGATCAAATACCAAGCGGCTCACCACCAGCTCGTCGCGAGCGCTTTGGCGGTTAAAGCCTGCCATGAGATCGCGCCGGACGCGATCATCGGCTGCATGTTGGCGGCGGGCAGCTTCTATCCGTTCACCTGCAACCCGGAAGACGTGTATCAAGGGATGGAAAAAGACCGCGAATCGTACTTCTTCATCGACGTGCAATCGCGCGGCGAATATCCGGGTTACGCGAAGCGTTTCTTCCGCGATCATAACCTTGATATCGTGATGGAAGACGGCGACGCCGAGATTTTGAAAAACAACACCGTCGACTACATCGGCTTCAGCTACTACTCCAGCCGCACGACGAGCACCGACCCCGAAATCAACAAAAACATGACCAGCGGCAACGTGTTCGGTTCGGTTGCCAACCCTTATCTCGCGAAATCCGAATGGGGCTGGACGGTCGATCCGCTCGGCATGCGCATCACGGCCAACCAACTGCACGACCGTTACCAAAAACCTTTGTTCGTCGTGGAAAACGGCTTCGGCGCGCATGACGAGCCGCAAGAAGACGGCTCCATCAACGACGATTACCGGATCGACTACCTCAAACGCCATATCGCCGCGATGGGCGAAGCGATTCAAGACGGCGTCAACATTCTCGGCTACACCTGCTGGGGCCCGATCGATATCGTCAGCGCTTCTTCCGGCGAAATGCGCAAACGCTACGGCTATATCTACGTCGACCGCGACAATGCGGGCGAAGGCACGCTGGAACGCTCCAAAAAGAAAAGCTTCAACTGGTACAAAACCGTGATCGCAAGCGACGGAACCGATCTGGAAGGCTAAACTCCTTTATTCGGGCTTTTTTCAAACTTCGATGCGATGAGGCAACCCGGCTCGGTTCCGTCAAGGAATCGGGCCTTTTTCCCGCTATTCCTGACATCAACTTCACTGAAAGCGTTGACAGCCTTACAACCTCCCGCTACACTAGATGATAACTTGATAAGTCCAAACGGGATTGTTACTGCAAACGCAGGCAAAACCCAAGTCGCAGCAGATCGAGACGCCGAGCGTAATTGCGAGTCTTGCCGATTTGTCGTGCCTTGGTTTTTTTGCGTGGAAAGGGGAAGCACCGTGAAAATAGCCAAGGTCATCAATAATAACGTCGTCAGCGTCTATCAGGCGGACGGCACCGAACTGGTCGTCATGGGCCGGGGCATCGCGTTCAAGAAAAAGCCGGGCGACCCGGTAGACGAACGCAATGTCCAAAAAGTCTTCGCGCTCAAAAACAAACAGACCTCCGACAACTTCAAAATGCTGCTGCGCGAAGTACCGATCGAACTCATTGTCATCGTCGAAGAAATCATCGGTCATGCCAAACAAACGCTCGGCCGAAAGCTGAACGAAAATTTGTACGTGTCGCTGACCGACCACGTGAACTTCGCCATCGAGCGGCATAACGAAGGCATCGAGATCAAGAATGCCCTGCTGTGGGAGGTGAAGCAGCTTTATAAGGACGAGTTCGGCATCGGTCTTAGAATGCTGGAGCAAATCCGCGTCAAAATGGGGCTGGAGCTTCCCGAAGACGAGGCCGCGTTCATCGCGATCCATATCGTCAATGCCGAGATGAACGAGGATGTCTCGACGACGATGAACATTACCAAATTCATGCAGCAGATCATCAACATCGTCAAATACCATTTCAAAACGGAATTCGACGAGGAGTCGCTGAGCTACTTCCGCTTTATCACCCATCTGAAGTTTTTCGCGCAGCGGGTGTTCAAAGGCACGCATTACGAAAACAACTACGATCATCTTTATGACGCAATTAAGGAAAAGCATCCCGAAGCCGCCCGCTGCACGGAAAAAATCCGCAATTTCGTGTTAAAAGAATATAATCACGAGCTGACGAACGAGGAAATGCTGTATCTGACCGTGCATCTGGAGCGTGTCGTGAATCGTTAACTTCAGCATCAGCCGAACGATTTTCGCGAAAAAATAAAAAGAATCGCAATGTATGCGTTGACAAGCAGTTGAAAGCGTTATATCCTAAACACATCCAAACCGAATATCATCGATCGGGATTGTTACTGGTGATGCAGGCAAAACCTAAGTCGCGAAAAATAGCGGATTTTTTCTTTCTGCTCTTTTTCGAGGCTTAGGTTTTTTGTTTGTCAAAATCACCCAAAATGTTCATGTTCAGAAAATATTTGGAGGTGCAACTCATGAGTCAAGAAAAATTGGCGCGCGAAATCGTGCAGGGCGTCGGCGGCGAAAGCAACGTCGTTTCCCTGGTCCACTGCGCAACCCGGCTCCGCTTTACGCTGAAGGACAATGCCAAAGCGGACAAAGCCGCACTGGAAAAAACGGACGGCATTATTACGGTCAAAGAAAGCGGCGGGCAGTTCCAGGTCGTCATCGGCAACAAAGTTCCGGAAGTCTATGCCGCGATCGGCGAAGTTTCCGGAATTCTGAACGAATCGAAAGACGGCGAAAGCTCGAAAGACAAAGCTTCGGCCGGCAAAAAAGGCTTCGGCGCGGTGATCGACGTCATCTCCAGCATCTTCGCTCCGCTGCTCGGCGTTATGGCCGGTGCCGGTATCCTGAAAGGTTTGCTGCTGATCGCCGACAACTTCGGTTGGCTGCCTAAAACCAGCTCGACTTACATTATCTTGTTCGGCGCGGCCGACAGCTTGTTCTACTTCCTGCCCGTCCTGCTCGCCGTCACGACGGCGCGCAAATTCGGAGGCAACATCTTCACCGCGATGACCGTCGCCGGGGCGCTGCTGCTTCCTTCGGTCACCGCGCTCAACGGCGCCGAAACCGACGTGACGTTCTTCGGCATTCCGGTCGTCATGATGAGCTACTCCTCGACGGTCATTCCGATCATCCTGGCCGTTATCGCGATGAGCAAGCTGGAGAAATTCTTCAACCGCGTCATCCATGAGAGCGTGAAAAACTTCCTGACTCCGATGATCTCGCTCGCGGTCATGGTTCCTCTGACCCTGCTGGTCTTCGGTCCGTTCGGCGTATACGTCGGCAACGGCATCGCGGACGCCCTGCTCGCCGCCTTCTCGTTCAGCCCGCTGATCGCCGGCGCCATTCTCGGCGCAGGCTGGCAGCTGCTCGTCATCTTCGGCGTTCACTGGGGTCTGGTTCCGGTGTTCATCAACAACATCGCCGTTTACGGACGCGACGGCATCAAGCCGGCCGCTACCGCTTCCATCTTCGCCCAAACCGGTGCCGCATTCGGCGTTATGTTGAAAACGAAAAACAAAAAACTCAAAACGCTGGCCGGCTCCGCTACCTTATCGGCGGTATTCGGCATCACCGAACCTGCCGTCTACGGCGTAACCTTGCCGCTTAAACGTCCGTTTATCGCAGGCATCATCGGCGGCGCGGTCGGCGGCGCGATCATCGGTCAAGGCGGTACGCAGGCTTTCGCTTCCGGCGCACCCGGCCTGCTGACCCTGCCGATCTTTTACGGCCCCGGCGGTCAAGGCTTCCCGGCTCTGATCATCGGTATCGTGGCTTCGTTCGTCATCTCGGCGACGCTGACTTACATCCTCGGCTTCAAAGACCCGGTCGAAGAAGGCGAAGGAGAAAAAGTTAAATCCGATGCTTCTTCTACAGGCAAAAGCATCACGACACCAGCTTCGAACAGCGCTCCAGCAACGGCAAGCGCAGCAGGCAGCGTCGGCGAGACGGCTCTTAGCCCGCTGAGCGGAACAGTTGTAGCCTTGGCTGATGTACCGGACCCGGCCTTCGCCGCTGAAGCAATGGGCAAAGGCGTTGCGATCGAGCCAAGCGTCGGTCGCGTCGTGGCTCCGTTCGACGGTACCGTAACCGTTGCGTTTAAAAAGAAACATGCGCTGGCTGTCGTATCCGACACAGGCGCGGAAATTCTGGTCCATGTCGGCGTCGATACGGTCAAGCTGGACGGCGAACACTTCACTTCGCATATCCAGGAAGGCGACCGCGTCAAAGCCGGACAATTGCTGCTGGAATTCGATATCGAGAAGATCCGCGCTGCGGGGTATCCGACCGTTACGCCGGTAATCGTGACCAATACGTTCGATTATGCCGACGTACTGCCGCTGCAGCAAGGCGAGGTACAGGCCGGGGACGAACTGCTGGAGACGGTTCCGGGGAGCGACGCGGAATCGGACAAAGTTTCTTAAGCAAAAAACCCTTTGATTTCGTAAAAGCCTCTTATGCTCTTTATAAGAGGCTTTTTGCGTTGTTAATCATTCGACTATAAATGATGAATTTTACTCCAAATCATGATCTTCCAAGTACTCGAACACTTGCCCCAGCAGTGTGATCAGATGCTCGCTGTCTTTTTCGCCCAAATGATCGATCATGCCTTGAAACAGCGCCGTGTACTTCCTGTTCGCTTCGTCCGCGCACTCTTCGCCCCGCTGCGTAAGCGTCAACAGCGATATCCGCTGGTCGCCGGAAAGCTTGACGCGCGACACATAACCGTTTGGAATCAAATTATTGATCATTTGGGTCACGGTCGCCTGGCGCTCCTGCGTTCCTTCTTTTCGGATTGCCAGCAGCACCCTTACTTCGCTCGCTTTCAATCGTCATCTCCCGCAACCTTTTTTGAATTCAACCCTCTGAATCGGAAATTTTGTGTTTATATAGAATTGACACATAATCATGCAAACGGAGGAATCGCAATGCTGCGTAAAAATAAACAATTTCCCGAACCGCCGGGCGAATATATCGTCGGCTTGAACGAAATGTCTTTTACCGATCCGGCGCGCCAAGGCCTTTTCGACTTCGCGCCTGACGAATTCAGGGAAGTTCCTATTCTGATTTTCTATCCGTCCGACGACGCGCAAAACCGCGAACCGTCGCTGTATTCTTTCAAAGAAGAAGCGGAATCGTTCAAAAAGGCAAGCAAAGGAATCGTATCCGCCAATAACCGATTCATGCCTATTCCCGCGTACCGCGATCTGCCTATCTCCGAAAATCAAGAACGGTATCCGGTCGTCTTTTTCAATCACGGATACTCCGGCCATATGATGCAAAACGTCGTTCTGTGCTGCGATTTGGCCAGTCGAGGATATATCGTCGTTTCTGTCGGCCACCCGTACGAAGCCGGCGCGATCCGATATCCCGACGGCCGGATCGTGATGGCGGACGAAGCCATCGGCAATGAATTCAAGCACACGATGGCCCGCAATCAACCGACGTTCAAAACCATGAAAAAGCGAAGCTACAGCGATGAAGAAATACGGCCTGCCGCCGCAAATTTTTTCGAAAATTTCAAATCCACGAAAGTATGGAACCATATCCGAATTTGGGCCGATGACAATATGTTTATCGCCGATATGCTGGAGAAGCTGAACGAACAATCGTCGGGCTCCCCTTTCGCAGGCAAATTGGATTTGGAACTCGGCTTCGGCATTACCGGACATTCCTATGGAGGTTGCACCGCCAGCCAAGTCTGTCTCGACGATGCGCGGTTTGCTTGCGGAGTCAATATCGACGCGCCCACTTACGGCGACTATTGGGATCGGGATTTGCAAAAGCCGTTCATGATTTTGGGCAGCGAACTGATGGACCTGCTGGCGCGGCCTAACTTTCTGGCGAATTCGAACGACGCGTATCTCATCATCGTCGAAAGCACGCAGCATATGGACTTTACCGATATGATTTTCTACGCGCCGCAGCTCAAGCTGCTGAAATTGCTCGGCAAACGCGACAAGACGCTGCTGCGCGACGTTCTGTCATCGTATCATCTTGCTTTTTTCGAACGGTATTTGCGCAGAAAAGAAAATGCCGACATGGACAACTTGAAGTTCGAAGGCGTACGCGTACGCAGCAAAAAAGCGATGAATCCGTCCCGAAACCATCCGCCATTATTTCACGAAACGTAAACATCGGAAAAGCCGCTTCTATATGTATCAAGAAGCGGCTTTGACTTTCAGAGACGGGTATTCCGTTTTATCCGAAAGGATACGAACCAGCTCGGCCAAACTGCGCTGCGCGCCTTCATTTGCAGCAGCATTTCGATCAATCCTTCGCGCGACGATTCGTTTGCGCGGTAACGGGCTTTGCCGCTTCGCACAACGATCAAATGCATAAAAAGAACATATTTCATTCGGCGCTGATTTTATTGCTTCGGCGCATTCTGTACGTCCATGCCCTGCCTAAACTCGTCGGCGGGGACGGGGCGTCCGAACAGGTAACCTTGCACTTCGTCGCAGCCGTTTTCTTTGAGGAAAGAGAGCTGCTCCTCGTTTTCCACGCCTTCCGCGATCACGGTGATTTTGAGATTATGCGCCATCGAGATAATGGCTTTGACGATGTCGCGGTCTCCCAGATCGGTCTCGATATCGCGCACGAACGAGCGGTCCACTTTCAATCGGCTGATCGGCAGCCTTTTCAAGTAATTCAACGAGCTGTAGCCGGTCCCGAAATCATCGATCGAAATATGGACGCCCAAATCGCGAAGCTGTTTCATTTTCTCCGAAGCGGACTCCACGTCCAGCGTCAACCCTTCCGTGATTTCCAGCTCCAGAAATTCCGGCGGATAGCCGGTATCGTCCAAAATGGTACGGATCAGCTCGACCAGGTTGCGCTGCCTGAATTGTCTCGGGGACAAATTGATCGCCATGATAAAAGGTTCGTACCCTTCGTCGATCCAGCGCTTGCCCTGCCTGCAAGCCGTTCGAAGCACCCACTCCCCGATCGGAATGATCAAGCCCGTTTCTTCGGCCAACGGGATGAAATCGACCGGCGATACCCATTCGCTGTTGCCCCGATGCCAGCGCAGCAGCGCCTCGGCTCCGATTCGCTGCTCCGGGAACAGCGAAATTTGCGGCTGATAGAACAGATGCAGTTCGTTTTTTTCCAATGATTTGCGCAGGTCGTTCTCCAACAGGATTCTGGCTCCGATCTTCATCTCGTCTTCCGCTTCGTACACGGCATAGGTGTCTTTGCCGGCTTCTTTCGCTTTATACATGGCGGCATCCGCATGCTGCAGCAGCGCTGCCGCATTATTGCCATGTTCCGGATAGATGCTGATCCCGACGCTCGGCGTCACGAACAATTCATAACCGCCGACTTCGAACGGTTCGGCGAACGCGTCAAGAATCCGTTGAGCCGTCGCTCCGGCTTCCGACGCCCGCCAATCTTCCGTCAAAATCGCGAACTCGTCGCCGCCGTGACGCGCGATGAAGGCCTCGCCGTCCAGCGAACTTTTCAAACGGGCGGCGATTTGCGCGAGCAGCGCGTCTCCCGCGCCGTGCCCCAGTGAATCGTTGACCGTTTTGAACCGATCCAGATCCACGTACAGAATCGATAATTTGTCGCCGCTTCGCAAAGCTTCGGCGATCGAACGACTGAGCTTTTCCTGAAAAGAGCGCCGGTTCGGCAAACCCGTCAGGCTGTCATGATACGCCATCCGGTAGATCAGCGACGCGGAACGGTCCTGTTCGATCGCCAAACGGGCCAAATACCCGGTTTTGCGAATCAGCTCCATCTCTTTTTCCGTCGGCAGCCGCTTGACTTCGTAATACATGGCGAACGTGCCGAGAATCTCGCCTTCCCCGTCGATCAGCGGAAGCGACCACCCCGCGCGCAGCCCGTTTCGAAGCGCGATGTCCCGATATTGTTCCCACAGTTCGCTGCGCCCGATATCCTCCACGATCACGATTTCTTTCCGCGAAACGGACGCGCCGCAGGAACCGCCGAGTTCGCCGATCTTCATGCCTTCGATCGCTTGCATGTAATCGTCCGGCAGGCTCGGCGCGGCGAGGTTGGACAGCGTGCGGCTTTTTTTGTCGTAACGGTGGATCGAGCATTTTGCTCCGGTCTGATATTCCGCCATGCGCAGCAGATTGTCGAGCGTTTCTTCCAACGGAGTCGATTTGGCGATCATTTCGAGCACCTTGTTTTGGGCATCCAATATGCGGACCGACTGCTCCTGCTCCGTGATATCCCGGGAAATGCCGAGCAAGGCCACGACTTCGCCGTTTTTCAAAATCGGAACGATGGTCGCGTTGACCGTGACCAACCCGCCCGTTTTCGAACGGAACGAGAATTCCAGCGTTTCCGTACGTTTTTCCGAAAAAACAGCTTGGAAGCTATCTTTGGATTTCGGTACGTCCGCGGGAAGCAGAAAGCGATTGAAATCCGAATACCGAAGCTCTTCCCGGTTGTATCCGCTCATTTTTTCGCCGCTTGGATTAATATCCATGATATTGCCTTCGGCATCCAGCAAAAAAACGGCATCGGTACTGTAGGTGTACAGCGAACGGTAAATGTTTTGTTCTTCCGCAAGCAGCGAAAAAACGGCGATTTTGGCATCATGCACGGAAGATTCCGATTGCTGCTTTTCCGTGAAGCCGGAAACGTCTTCGTGATGCCTTTGCGGCGATTGTCCTTTTTTCTCCGATTCGTCCATGACTGATCATCTACCCTTTCGCTTTCCCTCTTATCTCAAAGTACCTTAATTTACGGCTGCTGTAACAAAAGATGGATCGAAATACTTAATTTTATCTTAGCAGGCGTACGAATACCAGAACAATGATTCAAGAATCCGCAGACGCGCCAAAAAACCGGAAATGTCTCCAGCGGACATTTCCGGTTCCCGGCGATGCTCTATTCGAAGCCTAAGCGTCCAACCTCGGAGCGTTCAACCCCACTTTTTTCAACAGCTCGACCAACTGCTGCTTCTCCAACTTGTTGATCACGTACGTGATGCTGATGGGTATCGATAAAAAGTCCTCTGACCAATCATTCAAACATGAAAAAGACTCTTCTCCGTTCAATAGCCGAAGAAGGGTCTTTTTGTATCCGTGTATCCGTTAATCGGAAGCCGAACTTTTCACCAAAATCGCTACGCCGTATGCCGGCAGTTCCAATGATCCTTCCGCGATCGAAGCGCCGAGCAGATCCGTATAATCTTCTTTTACTCCGATAAGCGCGGAATCGGCTCCGTAATTCAGCAGGAAGACGTGTTCCGATCCGTCATCCGCTTCGCGAATGCCGACCTCTACTTGCTGGGGCGCTTGCAGCCATGCGGAAATCGGCGAACTCAATGCAAGCAAATTCAAAAGGTTATCGACCGCTTGGTCGCTGAATGCCGCTCCGTAATACCAGGCTTCGCCCGATCCGTGCTTGCGTCTCGTCAATGCCGGGCGGCCTGCGTAATAATCGCTTGCATATTCGGCCAATACTTCGACCGTAGGATCTTCCACCTGTAAAATATCGTTGAAAGCTTCGGCAAACGCCTCCTGCGATGCGCCGGTCGAAGTTGTCCAACGCAGTGCCGGCGCTTTTACCGTTCCCTTAATCAGCGTAAAGTCTTCTACCGTGATTCCGCACAGCTCCGCAACGGGTCCCGGGAACGGCTGCATCCGGCAATGTCCGTGGATGTTCTTATAACCGGTCCGTGCACCGAAAATCAGCTTGCCGCCGCGTTCAACGTAAGTCTTCAGCAGCGCTGCCGTTTCTTCGCTCAAAATAGCCGCATGCGGATACACCAGCACTTGATAACGCAGCAGCTTGGCCACATCCGCGCCGATTGCAGACAAGGAGACATAATCGACCGGAATATGCCGATACTGAAGTCTTTTAAACCAGGCGTTGGTGCTGCGCGCGGTCAACGGTCCGTGCCAGACATCGAACTCCCCATCCCATTCATTGTCGTAATCGCGAAGAATCGCGATGTTCGCTTTGTACGTCGTGCCCGCGATCATATCCCCGATCTTCGCAAACTCCCGTCCCACCTGTTCCGCTTCGTGAACTCTCCGGTTGGGCCGATTGTGGTAATCGTTCAGTCCGTGCCAATAGATTTCCGTACCGACCGTTGCCGTGCGCCAGCGGAAATACAGTACCAGATCCGCACCGTGCAGTACCGACTGGTACGTCCAGAGCCGCATCTGTCCCGGACGCGGCGAAGGCATATCGATCCTATTCACCCAACCGCCCGGCCCCGCCTGCTGCTCCATGATGCAAAAATTCGGCGAGATATCGCGCGTGGCGCTCAGATTCAGACTCCATTTTCGATCCAACAGCGAATTTTCGTCAGCACTCGGGAAAATGGTCGAAAACTGCGGATACGAGTCATACGAGAAGAAGTCCAGCAGCTCGTCAGTCAGCGCATGGCTATCCAAATGACCGAACAAACCGTTGGTCGTGATCCAATGGTTCGGCGCGACTTCACGCAAAATATCGGCCTGAATACGAGCGAATTCGATCACGCTGTCCGAAATAAATCGCTTTTCGTCCAGGGCCAGATGCGGGTTCGGCGAATCGGCAACCGTGGGGCGCGGCAAATGAATCTGCTCCCACTCCGTATAAGTTTGGCTCCAAACGACGGTTCCCCAAGCTCTGTTGAGCGCATCCAATGTACCGTATTTGCGCTTTGCCCATTCGCGGAACGCGACATGATCGGCTTCAGCATAGAAGACATTCGTCTCGCAGTTGAATTCATTGTCGAGCTGCCAACCGATGATTGCCGGATGATCCTTGAAGTGCTCGGCCATTTCCCGGGTAATGATTGCGCAGAATTCCCGATATTTCGGACTGTTATAGTTGTAATGGCGCCTCATTCCGTGCCGATACAAGGTACCGTCCGCGGCAGCATTCAATACTTCCGGGTAATTATGCGTCAACCAAGCCGGCGGCGTCGCGGTAGGCGTTCCCATAATCACTTGAAGGCTGTAACGATGCGCGGCATTCAATGCCCGATCGAACAGTTCGAATTCAAACACGCCCTCTTCGGGTTCGAATAACGCCCAAGCGAATTCCCCGATCCGAATCGCGGAAATGTTCATCTCCCGCATCCGTTCGAAATCCTCTTTCCATAGTTCTTCGGACCAATGTTCCGGGTAATAACAGACGCCTAATTGCAGCGTGTGAAGCTTGATCGATTTCGCCATCATGCGAGTCCTCCGTTTTTTCCGCGTACGGGAATTCTTCTGTTCTTCCGGACCGAAAACGGTCCTCCGTACTTTTGATTGTAAACGGATCCCGGGAAACTCGATATAACGGTTTCTTGCGCATCTATCAATTTTTTGCGATTATTCCTTCTGCTTCATCTTGTTTTGATGATACAATTAATCGGCTACATATCAATCATTTCTCATGACGGGAGATTATTTCATGCAGGAGCATATTTTTTCCCTGCGCCTTCTTTGACGCATTTGCTGTGTTATCCGGATTTTATCGGAGGCTATGGCGATCATCCGGCGCATGCCGTCGACCGCCCGGCCCGAAGCGGCGATCTTCAGCTGGATAGGCTGTACAACCTGCATATCGTGCGCAGCGGAAAAGGAACCGTGACTTTCGGCGGACGCGCGTTCCAACTCGGCGCGGGCAGCGGATTTTTATACGGACCGGGCACCGCGCAGCGTTACGCTTCGGATTTCGCGGAACCGTGGGATATTCGTTGGATTCACTTTTCGTGCGCGGTCGCGGATCGGCTGCTCGGCAATCGCGGACTGGGCGAGGTATGGATGTTCGGACTGCCGGACGAGACGCGCGTGCATGCATGCATGGAAAGATTGCTTACGCTCGGACGGGCCTCCGATTTCGGAAAAGAAGCCGAAACTTCCGCGCTCTTGTACGAGCTGCTGGTAAATCTGGTGCACGAAGCTTCGCCGCTGGCATTGCCCCGCGATCCGTCTATCCCCGGCATTCATGCCGCGGCCGACCGGATTCGCGGCCAATGCACGGACCCAGAACTCTCGATCGCCGAGATCGCCGCTTCCAGCGGTTACAGTACTCCGTACTTCAGCCGCAAGTTCCATCAGCTGATGGGCCGGACGGCAAGCGTCTATTTGTTGGAAGCCCGGGTACTGCGCGCCAAGCAGCTTCTGATGTCCACCGACCTGACGGTGAAGGACATCGCGCTTGCCTCGGGCTTTTCGCAAAGCAGTTATTTTATTCAATGTTTTCGAAAAGCGGAAAAAATGACGCCGGAGCAATTTCGGACGAGCAGACGGGCATAGAACTTTTTTTGCCTGCTGCTCGCTTTTGATTTCAGATTGACAGTTCCCGTCCCAATCGACTATGATCATACCGAATGACAGTAAGTACTGACAGTCATTACACTCGATAAAGAATTGAGGAACATCCATGTCTACCGCTCCCTCCGCCCTTCCGAAAAACGGGAATGCGCTCATGCGCATTCTCGTGTTCACTTTGATTTTATCCGTGATGAACGGAACGATGTTTAACGTCGCGCTCCCCGTCATCAGCCGGGAGTTCGCGCTCTCTCCTTCGCAGGTCAGTTGGATCGTCACCGGATATCTGATCGTGTATGCGATCGGAACCGTGACGTTCGGCAAACTTTCCGAGAAATACAGCCTGAAAAATTTGCTGACGTCAGGGCTTTGTTTCCTGGTCTTCGGGTCGTTGATCGGGCTGGTCGCGGGTTCGTACGGGATGATTATCGTCGCGCGTATTCTGCAGGCCGTCGGCGCTTCCGTCATTCCTGCGGTTGCCATGATCATTCCGGTTCGCTATTTCGCGCCCGACAAAAGAGGCCGGGCTTTAGGCACCATGGCCGTCGGCATCTCGCTCGGTTCGGCGATCGGACCGATCACGGCCGGATTCGTCACCAGCGCATGGAGTTGGCAGGTGCTGTTCGCGATTCCGGTATTGTCGCTGCTGACGCTCCCTTTTTACCGCAAATATCTGGACGATGCGAAAGGTTCCGGCAAAAAGATCGACCTGCTCGGCGGCTTGCTGCTTGCGGGAACCGTGGCGTCCATGCTGCTGGCGTTAAGCAATCTGCAAATTGGATACGTCGGAATCGGGACCGTGCTGTTGGTGTTGTTCGTTTGGCGTATCCGCTCCGCCGCCGAACCTTTTATCGCGCCGGCGATCTTCCGGAACCGCGCGTATTCGTCCAGCCTGCTGCTTGCCTTTTTCATGATGGCGATCAGCTCCGGCATCCCCTTCATCGCGCCTCAGCTTCTGGCCGGCGTGTACGCGTTCTCGCCCGTGATGATCGGAGCCGCGATGCTTCCGTCGGCGCTTATTACCGCATTTCTCGGACGCCGGGGCGGCAAGCTTGCGGATGAAAAAGGGAATGCGGCTTTGCTCTACGTCGCTTCAACGCTGCTGATCGCAGGCTTTCTCTGCTTGTCGTCCGCGGTGGGATTCTCGCCGATCTGGATTGCCGTCTTCCTGATCTTCGGCGTGCTCGGTCAATCCTATATGCAAATTACGTTATCGAACACCGTGTCCCGGGCACTGGCTCCGGAACAGGTCGGCACGGGAATGGGCTTGTTGTCCATGTCCAACTTCATCGCGATGGCCGCCGTTACGGCCGTGACCGGCAAGGTGCTGGATCTGGGAAACACCGCCGTTCGGCTGAACCCGATTCCGCCCGCCGGCGCAGGGCTGCTGCACAGCAATATCCTGATCACGCTTGCGTTTTTGACGGTCGGAATGACGGTTTTTTATCGGATTTTCTTCGATAATGCCGCGCGGCGCAAGGCTTGAGCGATCATTGACAACCTATGCGGGATCGTATATCATCATCCAGATGACGCTCCGGTCCGCATGGATATCGGAGCGTACCCGTGATGAGGTGAAGGAATGAACGAAGATCGAAAAGACAATAATCGCGACAAAATGATGCGGATCGCGATTGATCTGATCGCAAGCAGAGGGTATAAAAGCGTCACGACGCTCGAAATCGCGACGGCTGCGGGCCTAAGCGAAAAAACGCTGTTCCGCAACTTCGGCAGCAAGCAGAATCTGCTCGAAGCGGCATTCGGCCGTTTTCATTATAAGGAAGAAATGAGCCGGATCTTCAGCGAACGACTGGTCGGAGAACTGCACGCGGATCTTCTGCTGATCAGCCGCAATTATCATGAGATCATGAACCGCAACCGCAAGATGATCTTGATCGGACTCAAGGAAGCGGAAAATCTCCCCGGTTTTCTGGAAAACACGTCCGAACACCCCCGTCAGCTCATGGCTTTTCTGACGGAATATTTCAAGCGCATGAATGTCGAAGGCAAACTGATCGAAACGAATGCCGAACTTCAAGCCTTCTCTTTCATCTCTATGAATTACGGGATTTTTCTCAGCGACTTGGTCGAAGGAACCCGCTTCCCGGGCTTGTCCCTGGATGCCGTGATCGAGGAGAGCGTTCGGACGTTCGTCCGCGCGCTGACCCCGTAGACGCGTCAAGGCAAGGCTTACACGTCAGGATTTAAAATAGTCTCCCTGCTCCATTTCTTCGCTCAAGCTCCGCTCCTCGGGCTTCCAGCCCATCCGTTCCCGCGTTTGTTCGGAAGAAACCGGGTTATCCGCCGCCGCGAAAGACGCCAGCCAGCCGAAGTACGCTCCGGCTTGCGCCGGCTGCAGCGATCGGACCGGTGTTCCGGTATGCCTGCCGATGCTTTCGGCAATCTGCTTGAACGGCATGCCGGCTTCTCCGACCGCATGAAACCGCGAACCGGCTTCCCCTTGCTCGGCGGCCAGGGCAAACAGCTTCGCCGCGTCCGATCGGTGCACGGCCGCCCAACGATTCATGCCGTCGCCAATATAAGAGGCCGCGTTTTTCGATCGCGCGATCCGTATCAACGAAGGCAGCAGGCCGCCCCGGTCGCCCGTTCCGTATACGATCGGCGGCAAACGGACCAGGGAAGCGGAAATGCCGCGCCCGGCAAGCTCGAGCAGCGTCCGTTCGGACGCGACCCTCCCGCCTCCGACCGAACCGGGATCGCCGTCGTCGCTTTCTTTTCCGACCGTTCCCGCTTTTAACGTCATCGTGGGTAGGGCGATCACGATCGATCCGCTTTTTCGCGACAAGCCTTCGCCCAACGCGCGAATCGCGCGGCACTCCGCGCCGACCGCTTCCTTCATGAACCGCGCCGGAATATGGCCCGGACTTCCGCCGAGCAGTATGCGCGTTTTCGCGGATAAGCCGGCCTGCGAAAACTTATGGAAAAAAGCCGTATGAATGACCGCATCCATTTCTTTCGCCGCGTTTCGCAGCAGTTCTTCGCGTTCGATCGATCCTCGGATCGCCCGAATCCCTGCTTTTTCCAACTGCTCGGCCGCTTCTTTCGACCGGACCAGTCCCGCCGTTTCATGCCCGCGTTTTTGAAGTTCCCGTACGATCGCGGAACCTACGAATCCGTTTGCTCCCGTTACCAACACCTTCATTTTTCCATCTCCTTCGATTTGTCGATCCTGACGCTTTTTTCGTATCGGCGAGTCTTCGTACCGACCGCTTTGCGAATCGTATATTCCGCTTGTGATCAGTATATAAGGTTCGCCCGAACGATCTTTGACCGTTTCGCGCCGTTTTTTGCCCGATCCGACGAATCAGCGGATAAACCGAAAAACCCGCAAAGCCTGAAGCTGCGGGTTGAAAGCGAAAAATCATTCAAGAAGCGGTAAACGACGGGCGGCGAATATCTTACAAGCTCGCTTCGTTCGCGTTCGCCTGCATACCGGAGGATAATTCGATTTGTTTCCATTTGGCGATATCGCGGCTCGGCGGGCTGCCGAACAATCGGCGGTAATCGCGGCTGAACTGAGCGTCGCTGATATAACCGACCAGCCGGCAGGCCGTCGTCGCGTCGTATTCGCCCGCCAGCATCAAACGGCGTGCTTCCTGAAGACGCAGCTCTTTTTGGTACTGAAGCGGGCTCATGGACGTGACGGATTTGAACTGCGCCCGGAACGACGATTCGCTGAAATGCGCGCGCTGCGCCAAGTCTGCCATTTTCAACGGTTCGGCAAAATGCTGCTGAAGCCAGGCGATCGCTTCGGCGATGCGCCGCACGCTCGATTCCGCCAATGCCGTTTCCGCCACATGGACGCCGATCGAGCTGCGCAGCAGGCGAACGAAAATTTCGTCCATGGCGAGCGAAGCCAATAAGCCTTCGTCCTGCCGATCATCCAGACAGGCGACCAAGCGCGAAATCGCGGCGATCAGCTCCGGCTGCGATTCCAGCACGTATTTGGCACGGTACGATTTCGATTTGGGCAGTCCGTCCGGAAAAACGCGAGGAATCAACGCGGCGATTTTTTGCGGATTCAGATACACGCCGACGCCCAAAAAAGGCTCCGTCGGGCTGGCCTGAACCGTTTGCATCCGCACGGGAATCGCTACGGGCACCACGATGACTTTCGAACCGCCGTATTCCGTTTCCTCTTCGCCGACTTTGACGGTTTTTTTACCCTGCGCGACTATGCCTACCGTCGGCCAATACATCGTATACGAATAATGGGAAGGCTCGATCCGCGAATAACGGTTCAGATACAAGCCCGGAATCGACGACTCGCCCGTTCCGTCTTCACGGATATGGGCAGCGACCAAAGAAGCCAGCCGTTTCGTTTCCGTATCGGCCTGAATGCGCTGTTCGTTCGAAAAAGTTTCGCCGCGTTCATGAATCATATTGGTCTGCACCTCCGGTTAACCGATTCGATACGATCATTATTACAAAAAGCCTGCCGCTCGGCGACAGGCTATGCGTTCAAATGCTTTGACTCAGTTCCAACTGAGCATCCAGTTCTCTAACGATCTCTTCATACACTTCGGGACCGGTGCTTTGCCACACGATCGAATCCTGCCTCAAGAAACTGAGCACGCGTTCTCCGCTTTCGTTAAACTGCTTCAGCAGTTCCCCGTCCAGCTTCAAATGAGTCGTTTCTTGCAAAATGACCGTATACTGTTTGCAAATCTCGGCCTGGTCGAGCGCTTGTCCGGGCGTCAAAGGCAGCCATTCGTAAGCGCCGCTTTCCACGATCTCGGACGATCCTTCAATATACGTCATCGAAGAATCTTTCATGAACGCTTTGATCAAAATCAAAATGGCTTGCAGCTTGTTTCTTAGTCGTTCTTTGTCGCTCATTACAGGGTCCCCTTGTACCATAAGATCGAAGCGCCCCATCGCCCTTATCCATGTACGCCTTAATTTTATAAAAATTCGTCAGAACGTTCAATAGTAAGCAAATAAAATTTTCTTCATTGTAAAATGGAGTCTAATATAGAAAAAAACGGAGCCCTTTGGGGATCCGTCGCCGGTATTGCTTATCAGGTTTTGAAAGCTTGTTTACGTCAGGCCGCTCATGTCTCCCCTATTCGCGGCATCGAAGACGCGCAGGACATCGGATCAGCCCGTATTCAGACCTTGATTTTACGCCCTTTCCAACTGACGGAGTGAAACACGTTCACCCGGATGAAGGAATAGAGATAGATTCCGATGAAGAACGCGAACCATACCGGATAGACAAGAAAAATTACTTTTTTGAAGTTTCCGACCCGCCCGGCAAACCATGCGGTTTGAACGGCATACAGCACATACAAGATCCCGCTGAGCGCGATGGCGGCAGGGTTTTGCTCGACAAGTGAAGACACCAAGGCTCCCAATGTCGTGAAGCTGCCGGTAATCCAGAAAATGACCATGAGCATCACAAGGGGATGCGTCGACTTGGAGCCGACGGCGAAGCTTTTGCACCAACCCTCGATCAAGCTGCCTACGCCTTCCGGATACATGCGCAGCGAGATGATGCCTTTGCCGCCCAGGCAGCGAACGGGAAGATCCTGTTCGAGGAACGCTTCGCCCAGCGCCAGATCGTCCATGATCGCGCCTTCGATTTTTTGATGTCCGCCGGACAAAAAATAATCGTCGCGGTCGCATAAAATGCACGGACCGAACGAACCGGCCGTTTTGAGCTTGGAGCCCCGGATCGTGAACAGGTTCATCCCGACCACCACAATGATGTTGAAGATGACGGAAATATGCTCATACAACCGTTCTACCGTATGAAAAGGCTGAAGCGCCGTAATGCCTCGGGCTCCCTTGCCTTGGTAAAACTCCAACAAACGGCTTAAGCCGTCTTCGCTGTCGAATTTCGTATCCGCGTCCAAAAATAACAGCCATTTTCCCCGGGCCTGTTCGGCGCCGTACCAGCAGGCCGACGATTTGCCCGATCCGTCGTTACGCAGCACGTTGGCGCCGTAGCTTTGCGCGACGGCGACCGTCCCGTCCGACGAATCGTCGTCGACCACCAGAATTTCGAATGACTTGAACCGCTGCTGCTTCAACGATTGCAGCAAAGGCACGATTCGGCTTTCTTCGTTTCTGGCCGGAATGATGATGGACAGAAACGGCAGGTCGGCCTTGGACTTGGAAGAAGAACCGGGCACCGGCAGCGACCAGAACATAAAAACGCCGATAGCCATTCCCGCGAATCCGATGACCAGCCGGACGATTTCCACGGTCGTCATGCGATCAACCCCCTTTCTATGCGTGCGCGCGCGGTATTTTGTATCTTTGCCGACTTTTTCATTTTACCGAATAATCGAACGGTTCGCCCGTATCGTCCTGGATCAATTCCTGAGCGGCGATTTTGGCCGACAGAAGCACGATCGGGACGCCGGCGCCGGGATGCGTGCTGCTTCCGGTAAAATACAAATTTTCGCAGTGGCTCGCTTTGCTTTGCGGTCGGTAGTGGTTGCTTTGCTTCAATATAGGCTGCAGGCCGAACGCGGCTCCGTTATGCGCATTGAATTTGGTCTTGAAATCCAGCGGCGTAATATGCGTTTCGGTCACGATCTCGTTTTCGACGTTTTCGAAGCCGCGGATTTTCTTCAATTCGCTCAAGATATACCCGCGGTAATAAGCAACCGTTTCCTCGTTCCATTCATAATCGGATTCGGCCGCGTTCGATACAGGCATCAGGATATACAGTCCGTCTTTTCCTTCAGGTGCCATGGACGCATCCGCCTTGGAAGCGATGTACACGTAAAACGAAGCGTTCGTCAGTTTTTTGCCGTCGAAAATATCTTTCAGGTTGCGGTCGAGATCCTCGTTGAAAATGAAGTTATGCACATGGTCGGTTTCTTCATACTTTCGATCCATGCCGAGATACAGCAGGAAACAGGAACACGAATACTGCATGCTGTCCACTTTCTCGTCGGTAAATTTCCCTTTGGCCGGCTTGTCTTGGACCAGCTGCTTGATCGCATACGGGAAATCCGCGTTGCAAAGGACGAAATCGGAAAAGACGTTTTGTCCGTCCACGACGATCCCTTCCGCCTTTTGATTTCGAATGACGATCTGCTGCACGTCTTTGCCGTAATGCACGACGCCTCCGAGCTCTTTGAACAGTCTCTCCATCGACAACGCCATCGTATACATGCCGCCTTTGATAAACCATACGCCGTATAAAAATTGAAGCATAGGAATCATCGTATAAAAAGAAGGACTGGTTAGAGGGGAAATCCCGATATACAACGTTTGAAAGCTGATCATCTGTCTGAGCCTTTTATCCTTGATATACCGGCCGACGAATTTGTCCGCGGTATCGTACGGCTTCAGCTTCAACGCTTTTTTCAGCATCGGGAGGTTATAAAAATCGCTTCTTTTGCGGAAAGGCCTCGAAAGGATATGATGCTTGGCGATCATGAATTTTTGATAAATGTCGTGCATGTATTGAAAAAAGCCCGCCGCGTCTTCTTCGCTGATCGACTCGATCGTTGAGGTCAGCTTGGTCATGTCGGACGAAATATCGAAAGGCCGGTCGGGAATATCGCTGAAATAAGCCCGATAAATCGGGTCCAATTTTTGCATGGGAATATAATCGTCCGGGTCGCGTCCGCATACTTCGAATATTTCCCGGTAGATCTCCGGCATCATCACGATGCTCGGTCCCAGATCGAATGTGTATCCCCCGTCCAGTTCGATGCGGTTCATTTTGCCTCCGGGCTTCGATCCTTTTTCGTAGATTTCCACCTGGTAGCCCGCGGATTGAAGCCTGATGGCAGAAGCAAGCCCCGCCACTCCGCTTCCGATGACAATCACCTTTTTGCTCATGCAAAATCCTCATTTCCAAATCCGATTTGCTTGATTCCGATACCGGTTCCCTTACAGAATCCGCTTTCTAAATTTCTTCAAAGCTTTCATGTTCCGTTCGGAATAAGGCGGGAATTTACCCGAAAAACGCAGGTAATGATACGTGCGGACGCTCGTTTTTTCGTAGCTGAACGCCAGAAAACCGGCTTTGCCGTGATAAGCGCCGTAGCCGCTTTGTCCCACCCCTCCGAACGCGATATGGGGACTGGCGGCATGATGGATCACTTGGTTGACGCTGGTCGTCGAGGACCGCATATAGTCGTTGAACCGTTGAATATGATGCTTATCGGTACTGAACAGGTAGCCGGTCAACGCGTCGCGCTGAAGAGTGCCGCCGGACAATAATGCATCCAGATCGGCATAAGGAATGACCGGAAGAACCGGACCGAAAATTTCTTCCTCCAAAACCGGGCTTCCCGGCCGAATATCCGTCAATACGGTCGGCGCGATAAACCGGTCGGCGCGATCGTGATCGCCGCCGTGCCGTACGGTGCCCTGACCGATAAAGCCGGCAACTTTTTGAAAATGGGCATCGGTACAAATTCGTCCGTAATCCGCGCTTGCCTGAGGCTGATCGCCGTAAAAAGCGGACAGCGCGGCTGAAATTTCGTTCAGCGTTTGCTCGTACACGGATTGATGCACGAAAAGCGTATCCGGCGCGATGCACGTCTGGCCCGCATTCAGAAATTTCCCCCAAACGATGTCTTTGACGGCCGCTTCGGAAAAGCCCGTTTCGTCGATAATGCACGGGTTTTTGCCGCCCAGTTCCAAAATAACCGGCGTCAGCCGCTTGGCGGCCTGGTCGGCGACCCGCTTCCCTGTTTGCCCGCTGCCCGTGAAAAAAATCAGATCGAAAGAAGCCGAGGTCAGCGTGCCGGCGACCTGTCCGTCTCCCGTTACCACATACACTTGTTCGGGAGGAAACGCTTGATTGATGACGGTTTGGAGCAGTTCGGCCGTTGCCGGCGCGTATTCGGACGGTTTGACGACGCAGGAGTTCCCGCCGGCGATCGCTCCGATTACCGGCATCAACGTAAGCTGGACCGGATAATTCCACGAACCGATGATCAGGACGCTGCCGTGCGGCTGCCTTTTTTTTCGGAGAACTTCCAGATAGCCCAATTTCAGATGCCGGGAGCTTGTCGATCGGTTCCATCTGTTCAAATGTTTGCACACATGATCGATTTCGTTCAAGAGAACGGCAAGCTCCGAGGAAAACGATTCGAAAGCCGGCTTGCCCAGATCCGCATAAAGAGCGTCGGTCAGTGCTTTTTCGTGCTCCGTCAGCAGGGCCTTCAGCTTCAAAAGCCGTTTTTTGCGCTTTTCGTTAGAAGGACTGCCTTCAGGCAATCCTTCTTTCCGCTGCTTTTCGGGCAGGCTTTTCAAAAAAAGGATTCGATCATCCGTCAAAGGTTCAGCGTCGGGCATGTGAGGCATCCTTTTGCACGATTTTTTTGCTGACAAGCTGACCGCTCAGCGTCACCATAGGCATTCCGCCGCCCGGATTCACCGTTCCGCCCACGAAATACAGGTTGTTGTAAAGTTCGCTTTCTTTGGCATGCTTGAATCCTTTATTTTTTTTGCGGTCCGATACCGTTCCGTAAATGGCGCCGCGGTCCGAGCCGTACGTGTTGCGGATATCTTCCGGCGTCCACATGTCTTTGGTGACGATATTGGCTCGCAAATCGTGCAAGCCCATTTTCTCCAACTTGATCAGGACGCGCTCGGCGAACTGCTCGTATTCCTGACGGCTGATCGGTTTGTTATCCTGGATATACGGAATATGCGGCAGTACTTTGATATTTTCATGGCCTTCCGGCGCCTGCGAAGGATCGGTTTTGTTGACGTTGACCAAATAAATGACCGGATCATTCGGCAGCTTGTGGTCATGGAAAATAGACTGCATCTGCTTCTTCATGTTTTTCGCAAAAAAGAAATTGTGATGGCGAAGCTGCGGATAACTTGCTTTCACGCCCAAATGCAGCACGAGACCGGAACTTGCCGGTTCGAATTTTTTCTTCAATTTGTCCACGAAGCGGCTGTCTTCCTCAAGCAGACGTTCGTACACCGGAATGACTTCCATATTCGACACGTAATAATCCGCGGTAAGCCGCGTTCCGTTTTCCAGCCAAGCACCCGTGATGACGTCTTTCTTTTTTTCGAGTTTGGTAACCGACATCCCAAAATGGAAACGGACTCCGATCTCTTCGGCAAGCTTTACCAAACCGTCCGCCAGCTTATTCAATCCGCCGGGCACGTACCACAAGCCTTGATCATGCTGCATGTAGATCATCATGTTCAATACGGCCGGCGCGTCGTAAGGCGACGAACCGACGTATTTGATAAAGTACGACAGCATGTCGCGCAGCTGCTTATTGCTGATCCGTTTATCGATCGCTTCGTGAACGGTGGAAAACAGATCGAAATTTTTCAACGCGCCAAGCAGGGTGGTATGCTTCATGATTTCTCTCGTCGAATCCACGCCGTGCTTGAAATAAGTCTGATCCGTCATGTCGTAAATCTTTTTGGAATACTCCAGCAGCTTCCCGTACTCGCGCATGTCTTTTTTGCTCAAGGAAGGATTATTCTCGCCCATTTGCTTCAAGTCTTCGTACAAGTCGATCACGTTTCCGTCCGGGAAAAAAGAACGCCATTGATGGTCCAGCTTTTCGATCCGCACGTAGTCGTTCATCGATTTCCCGCTGGCGTTGAACAAATGTTCGAACACGCGGGGCATCGTCAGGATGGACGGTCCCAAATCAAAACCGAACCCGTCTTGGTCCAACCGGTTCAGCTTGCCCCCGATATGATTGTTTTTTTCGTACAATGAGACCTCGTATCCCGCCTGCGCCAACGATATGGCCGCCGACAATCCTCCGAGCCCGCCTCCGATAACCATTACGCTTTTCTTTGTCGTGTTCACTTAATTGATTTCCCCTTCCCGTCGATCCGAAATGTGCGCTGCTGCCTTTATGTAATCCTTGAGATTCCTTGCGACTATCGCCCAGGCTTGCTCCGATTTTTCCTTGGGGCCCAGATGGGTAAAAGCATGTTTGCAGTCTTTGAATACGTTCGCTTCCACCTTCACCCCGGCTGCTTTTAATTTCTCCGCGTAACGCTCGGCTTCCGGCCTGAACGCGTCCTGTCCCGCGATCAAGATAAGCGCCGGCGCCAATCGGTCGCTGACCGTCGCGTAAACGGGAGAAGCAAGCGGATTTTCCGCTTGGCCTTTTTGGGGCACGTAACACATGTTCAAAAAATGGGCGGCTTGCGGATACCGGGCGCGCCACATATCCGTTTCCGGCTTGTTCGAATGCGGAGTGGCAAAATCCAGCATCGGGCAGTTCAGCACTTGAAGCAGCGGCTGCGTCTCCCCTTTTTCTTCCAGATACAAACAAAGAGCGGCCGCCAGATTCGCGCCGGAGCTTTGTCCGCCGACCATGATCCGCCGCGCATCGAGATTCAAATCGTCGGCGTTTTTTTTGATCCACCGAAAAATGTCATACAGCTGTTCGATCGGCTTCGGAAAAGGATACTCCGGCGCTTTGGCGTACTCCACGTTCACCACGACGCATTCGGCCCGGTTGGCCAAATAACGGCAGTACGGATCGTCCATTTCCTTGTCGTGCATGATAAAAGCCCCGCCGTGAAGATTCATGTAAACGGGGAGCTTATCGCGTTCGGCTTCCAAGGGATAATAAAAGGAGATATCCGCGGTTGTTACCGATGTTTCGACCTTCAGTTCTTTTTTTTCTTTCACCGGCTCGAAAGGGAGCATGGGCGTTTTGAGCGCCCGATTGGGCAGGAGACGAAGCAACCTTGCAGCCATAAGAGTGAACAATAAGATAACCTCGCTTTTTTTACCGTTTGAATAGGAGCTTGTCAACTCTTAATCAGAGGTTTACGTTCAGCTGGGCGTAACCTTACATTTAGTGTTGACAAGGTAACAGTAGCTTGACCAACCTTAATTTAGCTTGGTCAAGCTAATGGGTCGTGGGTCGTGGGTCGTTGCTAAAATGTGCTCTCTAATGCTATTACCCTTTATTTCATTAAAGAGACTCAGATAGCAAAAAAAAGCGCCAAACCCTGATGATCAGAGTTTGACGCTCGGTATTGGAAATTTATTACATCATGCCGCCCATACCGCCCATGCCGCCCATATCAGGAGCAGCAGCGCCGGCAGGTTCCGGTTTGTCCGCGATTACGGATTCGGTCGTCAGGAACATAGCCGCTACGGAAGCCGCGTTTTGCAGAGCGGAACGCGTTACTTTCGCAGGGTCTACGATACCCGCTTCGAACATGTTGACCCATTCGCCGGTTGCGGCGTTGTAGCCGATGCCGACTTCTTCTTTTTTCAGACGGTCCACGATAACGGAACCTTCTTCGCCGGCGTTAGCCGCGATCGTGCGGATCGGCTCTTCCAGAGCGCGCAGAACGATGTTCACGCCCGTTTTCTCGTCGCCGGTTACCGTCAGAGCCGCTACGGCTTTGTATACGTTAACCAGAGCCGTACCGCCGCCGGATACGATACCTTCTTCAACGGCTGCGCGAGTCGCGTTCAGTGCGTCTTCGATACGCAGTTTGCGTTCTTTCAGTTCCGTTTCCGTCGCCGCGCCGACTTTGACAACCGCTACGCCGCCGGCCAGTTTAGCCAGACGCTCTTGCAGTTTTTCTTTGTCGAACTCGGAAGTGGTTTCTTCCAGCTGCGAACGGATTTGGTTCACGCGAGCATCGATGTCGGACTTGTCGCCGGCGCCGTCCACGAGCGTCGTGTTTTCTTTCGTTACGCGTACTTGACGAGCCGTACCCAGTTGATCCAGCGTCGCCGCTTTCAGTTCCAGGCCGAGCTTCTCGGTGATCACTTGACCGCCTGTCAGAGCCGCGATATCTTGCAGCATCGCTTCGCGACGGTCGCCGAAGCCAGGAGCTTTGACCGCAACCGCGTTGAACGTGCCGCGCAGTTTGTTCAGAACCAGCATCGGCAGAGCTTCGCCTTCCACGTCTTCGGCGATGATGACGAGGGCGCGGCCTTGCTGCACGATTTTCTCCAGCAGCGGCAGGATGTCCTGAGTCGTGCTGATTTTTTTATCGGTGATCAGGATGTACGGGTTCTCCAGAACCGCTTCCATCTTGTCCGTGTCCGTGATCATGTAAGGGGAAATGTAGCCGCGGTCGAATTGCATGCCTTCCACGACTTCCAGCTCCGTAGCGAATCCGCGGGATTCTTCAACGGTGATAACGCCGTCTTTGCCCACTTTTTCCATGGCTTCCGCGATCAGTTCGCCGACTTCTTCGTCAGCTGCGGAGATTGCCGCGACTTGAGCGATCGATTGTTTGCCTTCGATCGGCTTCGCGATGTTTTGCAGTTCGGCTACGGCCGCTTTTACCGCTTTGTCGATCCCTTTGCGAATAACCATAGGGTTGGCGCCTGCCGTTACGTTTTTCAGGCCTTCGCGAATCATCGCTTGAGCCAGAACGGTCGCCGTAGTCGTACCGTCGCCGGCTACGTCGTTTGTTTTGGTCGCGACTTCTTTAACCAGTTGAGCGCCCATGTTTTCGAAAGCGTCTTCCAGTTCGATTTCTTTCGCGATCGTAACGCCGTCGTTCGTGATCAGCGGGCTGCCGAATTTTTTCTCCAGCACCACGTTGCGTCCTTTTGGACCGAGCGTTACTTTTACCGCGTTTGCCAATGCGTCCACGCCGCGAAGCATCGAACGACGGGCTTCTTCTCCGAACAGAATATCTTTAGCCATTATCGAATAACCTCCCTGAAATTATGGATGATGGAGCAACTTGTCTTGCTTGATCCGAGTCTTGCCGAAACGCTTATGTGTAAGGATGACACTTAAGCCAAGATGGCGTGAATGTCGCTTTCTTTCATAATCAGGTATTCTTTACCTTCGTACTTCACTTCGGTACCGGCATATTTGGAGAACAGGACGCGGTCGCCTTCTTGGACTTCGAGCGGAGTGCGCACGCCGTCTTTCAGAATGCCGCTGCCCACGGCGATAACCTTGCCTTCTTGCGGCTTCTCTTTCGAAGCATCCGGAAGCACGATGCCGAACGAAGTCGTTTCCTCCTGCTGGATCGGTTCTACGAGTACGCGTTCACCCAACGGTTTAATCATGAAAAATAGCCTCCTTGAAAGGTTAATTGAGAAAAGCGGTATAGCTTCATTGTTAGCACTCGACAACGTATAGTGCTAACAGCCAAGTTTTATATTACTAGTCTCCGCGCAAAATTTCAAGTCCCCCCGCACAAAAAAAGACTCCCTTGAATGCCCAGGGTCGTCCTTCTTGTTCGGCGCTTCTTTAAAGACCCCAGCAACCTATTCCCCAAGGAATCGGTACTCGAATCTTCTACTGCCGATATTGGCCCGTAACCATCAACAGAGCTTCCGGCAGTTGATCCATGATCGCCGCAAAGTTCTCATGCACGCCTTTCGGCGTTCCCGGCAGGTTCACGATCAGCGAACGTCCGCGAATTCCGCATATGCCGCGGAACAGCATCGCCGCCCGATTTTTTTGCATGACGCTCATGCGCATGGCCTCAGCCATCCCCGGTACTTCACGCTCGATGACGCGCTTGGTCGCTTCCGGCGTCACGTCGCGGTTAGCCAGCTCCGTGCCTCCGGTCGTGAGGACCAGATCCGCTTGAAAATAATCGGTCATTTCGATCAATGCAGCCATAATCTCATCCAGTTCGTCGGGTACGATCCGGTATTCGATAATCTCCCCGCCCACTTCTTCTTCCACCAGCTCCCGGATCACCTGCGCGCTCGTATCCTCCCGCTCGCCTCGTGCTCCCTTATCGCTGGCCGTCAAGATTGCCACTTTCCACAGCATGAGGTCACCTCTTCTCATCCATCGCTCTTCTTGCTCCCGGCGTATCACGCAAGGACGCGTTCATCTCTAAATCTATATGGCTCCGCAAGGCCGATCATCGGATATTCAGGCATTGCCTGTCGTACTCGTCATACCGGCCGGCACGATCAGAAGTTCCAGTCGAAAGTCGTGCGGCTCCATCGGCACTTCCGCCACGATCTGCTCGTCGAAGGCCAATGCCCAATATGCGGGTGCGGCTCCGGCAACGAGGAAACGCTCGGCCAGACGATCATAGAAGCCGCCCCCGTAACCGATCCGTCCTCCTTTAAGATCGAAGGCCAGTCCCGGTACGAGCACTGCGTCGAGTTCGCCAAGCCGCTCTTCCGGCCACTCCGGCAATTCCGCTTTCGGCTCGGGAATGCCCCAACTCCCCGGCACTTCGTCCGCAGCATCGCTCATTTCCAGCAGCCGCATGCGGCGGGTTCCTTTTTCGATCCGCGGCGCCAGAACGATATCGCCGCGCCGTCGGCACTCGGCCAGCAGCGGACGCACGTCCAGCTCGCTGCGAAAAGACAGATAGCCGAGCACGACCAACGGTTTCCCTTTGCGTTCGCGCAGCGTATCCAGCCGGCTTGCAGCCAATTCGCACACGGCAGCCGAGTATAACGGACGCAGCGATTGCGGCACTTCCTCCCTGATTCGCTCCATTCGGCTCCGAAGCTCCGCCTTATCCGCTACAGGTTCGATGCCGCTCGCCTCCCGAATTCTCTTCTGTTCTCTTTTTTGTTCTCACATGCTCAAGTTTATCATTGTTTTGCGCAAATAACCACCGCTGACGAAGCACTCATAGGCCATAGGTGGCTTTTTCTCGTTAAATGTCCTTCTTCCTTTTGGTTTTTCGACGCTATTAATGTAAAATAAAAAAATAAAAGACCCGCGAGAAGCGATGGAGGATACGGAATCATGCTACTGCAAGCTACGGGAATCACGAAAAGATATGGCGTTCAGAGCATCCTGGAAGGCATTACGTTTCAAGTGCTCGAACGCGAACGCATCGGCCTGGTCGGCGTAAACGGCGCAGGCAAATCGACGCTGCTCAAAATTTTGGCCGGCGAAATGTCGCACGACGAAGGCCAGATTTTCAAAAACAAAGAAACGACGCTCGGCTACCTGGCCCAAAACAGCGGATTGCAGTCGGATCGAACCATCCAGGAAGAAATGCTGGACGTGTTCGCCGACCTGCTCGATGCCGAAAAAGAAATCCGCGAGATGGAACTGGAGATCACCGAAGGTTCCTCCCATTCCGAGCAGGACAAAGCGTACCAAGATCTGCTCAACCGCTACGCGATGCGCTCCGACTGGTTCCGCGACCGCGGCGGTTACGAGATCGGCACCAAAATCCGCAGCGTGCTGCACGGGATGGGCTTCGGCGAATTCGATCCGGCCACGATCGTATCGACGCTGAGCGGCGGTCAGCGCACCCGGTTGGCTTTGGCGAAAATGCTGCTGCAAGGTCCCGACCTGCTCATGCTCGACGAACCGACCAACCATTTGGACATCGAGACGCTGACCTGGCTGGAAGACTATTTGCGCAGTTACGAAGGCGGCCTGTTGATCGTTTCCCACGACCGCTACTTCCTGGACAAAACGGTCACGGCGATCGTGGAGATCGAACGTCACCGCGCACGCCGTTATACAGGCAACTACAGCCGCTATACGGAGGTCAAAGCTGCCGAGTACGAAGCCGATCTCAAGCAGTACGAAAAGCAGCAAGGCGAGATCGCGAAAATGGAAGCGTTCGTCCAGCAAAATATCGTCCGGGCTTCGACTACCAAGCGTGCGCAGAGCCGGCGCAAAGCGCTGGAAAAAATGGAACGCCTCGACCGTCCGGCCGGCGATCTGAAGCGGGCCAACTTCTCGTTCCAGGCCGCATACTCTTCAGGCAAAGACGTGCTGCACGTCGATGGCCTGTCCGCTTCCTACGACGGCAAAGACAAACTGTTCCGCAACGCTTCGTTCGCGCTGAGCCGCGGCGAGACGGTCGCGTTGATCGGCCCGAACGGCGTCGGCAAGTCCACGCTGCTCAAGACGCTGATCGGCAAACGCCAACCGGACGAAGGCCGTATCACCTGGGGAGCCAAAATCCAGATCGGCTACTACGACCAGGACCAGGATACGTTGAATCCGCAAAATACGGTATTAGAAGAACTATGGGGCACTTATCCGCATATGGAAGAAGCCCGTATCCGTACTGTGCTGGGCAGCTTCCTGTTCAGCGGCGAAGACGTATTGAAACGAATCTCGGCACTCAGCGGCGGGGAAAAAGCACGCGTGCTGCTCTCCAAGCTCATGCTGCTCGAAGCCAATACGCTGGTGCTCGACGAGCCGACCAACCACTTGGATTTGTACAGTAAAGAAGTGCTGGAATCGGCGTTAATGGATTTTGACGGCACGCTGCTGTTTATTTCCCACGACCGTTACTTCCTGAACAAAATGGCAGAGCGCGTGATCGAATTAAGCCCGAACGGCATTGACGCTTATCTGGGCAACTATGACGATTATGTAGAGAAGAAGCAGGAGCTGGAAGAGATTGCGCGCGAAGCGGCCGTGCTGAGCGGCAATCGACCAAAGCCTTCTACGTTCAGCTCGGCTTCGGCGGCGGCCAACGATGTCGCGCAGGAAGCGAACAATACGCAAGCTTCGTTCGAGGAAAGCAAACAGGCCAAGCGCGAAGAGCGAAACCGTCAGCGTCGCCTGGAGCAGTTGGAAGTACTGATCGTGGAGCTTGAGAGCGCCATAGCGGCACTTGAACTGGAGTTGACACTTCCGGAAATTTACGAAGACTACATGGCGATTCAAGAACGTCAGTCGGCGATCGATACCAACAAAACGCAGCTTGCCGCCGCTTTCGATGAATGGGAAGCCTTAGCGGCAGAATAATTTTTTTGTCAAGAGACTTTTTCGTCTATCCCTGTTATCCACCGTCTTATCCACAGAAAACAGAGTTGACTCGCTAGCTTACCGGCCATTTTGGTCGGTTTTTTTGTTTTCTCGCGGCCTTTTTTAACTCCAAACCAATTTTATCCACTTTTTTATCCACATTATCCACAGATTTTAAGTTTGTGATTTGAAAAACATATCCCCTTTTGCAGACAAAATCGAGACGTTATTTGACGGGCATTCGAGGTGCTTTTCCACAAATTGAAGGGGATATGTGGATAAGTTTATTCAGGGATTGACAAGCGGAGGTAAACTGTGCGTAAAAGTCTTTATCGGATTCAAGATTCTTTTTTACAATTCGCTGACGGATTTCTTCAACAAAAAAGCATCCCGACAAACGCGAATCGCGTTCGTAAGGATGCTTAACGTTGATGCTTCGCATAATGCGTGCCCGGTTAAGGCGCGGCCGCGGCTTCGACCGACCAGCCTTCCAGCGACATGCCCGGCTCTCCCTTGATATACAAATCGCTGACTTCGCCGCGTATCCATTTGATATAAGCCGCCGCTCCGATCATCGCCGCATTGTCCGTGCAATATTTCATAGGAGGGATCAGCAGCGGGATGCTTTCTGCCGCACAGCGTGCCGTCAAGGCGCTCCGCAAACCGCCGTTCGCCGCAACGCCGCCGCACAGCAGCAGCTGCTTCGCGCCGAACTCATGCACGGCACGAATCGCTTTTGCGACCAACACTTCGACTACCGACTCCTGGAAGCCTCGGGCGATACCGCCTTTGTCGACTTCTTCGCCTTTCATCCGGCTCTGGTTGACCAGATTCAGCACGGCCGACTTCAAGCCGCTCAGACTGAAATCATAGGAACCTTCTTCCAACCATACGCGCGGCAGCGGTACCGCGGACTCGGAAGCTTGTGCCGCTTTGTCGACATGAGGGCCGCCCGGATACGGGAACCCCAATGCACGAGCCACTTTATCGTAAGCTTCGCCGACCGCATCATCGCGCGTCTGCCCCATGACTTCAAAGCGTCCTTCGCTCTCCATCCGCACGATCTCCGTATGTCCGCCGGAAACGACCAGCGCGATTGCCGGGTATTGCACGTCTTCGATCAGTCGGTTGGCGTAAATATGTCCGGCAATATGATGGGTGCCGATCAGAGGCTTGTCCAGCGCAAAAGCAAAAGCTTTCGCTGCCATAATGCCGACCAGCAGCGCGCCGACCAGCCCCGGACCTTCGGTCACCGCAATCGCGTCCAAATCATCCGGCTGAAGACCGGACTCGGCAATCGCTTGTTCCAACAGCAGCGTGATGCACTCGACATGTTGTCTTGACGCGACTTCCGGCACGACTCCGCCAAAAGCTTTATGCGTTTCGATCTGGCTTGCCACGAGATTGACCAGCACCTCGCGGCCGTTCTTGACGATGGCGACCGAAGTCTCGTCGCAGCTGGTCTCTACCGCCAGAATATGCACGTCTTTGCCCGGTACGTGCTGTTCTTGTTCAGTTGATGCGTTATTCATGCCTGTTACACGCTTCCTTCCGTATTTCCGGCCGTTTGCGGATGATCTTGAAAATCGATCCACATGATCACGGCATCCTCGTTGTTGTCGGAATAGTACCCTTTGCGGATTCCGATCTCCCGGAATCCCATTTTAGCATATAAATTGCGGGCTATTTCATTGCTCACCCGGACTTCGAGCGTCGCGCGTTCCAGCCCCTGCGCTGCCGCTACGTTGAGCAGCGCACTCAGCAGCTGTTCGCCCAGCTTGCGTCCGCGATACGCGGTGCGCACCGCAATATTGGTAATATGCGCCTCGTCGACGACCGTCCACATTCCTGCGTAGCCGGCCGGAACCCCGTCGACTTCCATCATCAGATAACGGGCAAAATGGTTCATGGTCAGCTCGCTGCGGAAGGCTTGCTCCGTCCACGGCAGCGAAAAAGACTCATGTTCGATAATCATGACATCCTGAATATCTTCGAGCCGCATGGCGCGAAAAGTTACAAACGGCTCGCCCGAAGGCTCTGCCGATTCAGTTTCTCGATGCTGCATAAAATGCGGCCCCCTTTTATGGATAAAATTATTGCGGGTTACGAAGCAGATTCGCTTCCGCTTCGGTGACCTGCGTGTAGTTCGGCAGCAGCGAATGCGCTTCGGCCGTATCGCCTGCGGCAAGCTTGCGTTGTCCGATGCGACCGATCCAACGCGCTTCGGTTACGCAATCCTGCAAGCGTACTTGCTCCGAAGATAATCCGGTCAACTCGGCAATCGCAAGTACGGTCTCCGCATGCTTGACCGTCTCTCCGGTAAACAGGATATGATCGGGTCGCTCGGACGGAGCAAGCGCCTTGAATCGTTCGGCAAGCTTCGCCGTCCACTCGCCGGTAAGCAAAATGGCATCCTCTGCCAGACGATGCAGGGAAAAATCGCTTAATGACGCATCGGAAACCGATTCTTTTTCTCCCGGTACGTTCGCTTCGAATAACGCGGTATAAGCCTGTCCGCGTCTGGCGTCGACAAGCGGGATGATCCAGGTCCGTCCACGAAGAACCGCAGTCTCGAATCCCGAAGCGGCTTGCGCTTCCAGGCTGGATACGGCTGCTACAGGCAGCTTTAACGCCCAAGCCAAGGTTTTCGCCGTCGTTACGGCAATGCGCACGCCTGTGTAAGATCCCGGTCCCACGCCGACCGCGATTCCGTTCAGCTCGCGTTTGTTTGTCCCCGATTCATGCAGGACACGCTCGATCTCCGGCAGCAGATTGACCGAATGGTTGCGCTCCGCCAGATTATTGCTTTCGACCAATACGTCGGCCCCGTCCAGCACCGCCACGGCTTGCGCGGCGCTGGACGTGTCCAACGCGAGAATCCGACCCTGCGGCCGGTTATGCTTTTCCATCTTCTAATTCCCCATCCTTCTTCGATTCTCCTTGCCCTGCGCCTGGTTGAGTCATCATTAGTGCTGACTCAGGCAGCGCTGCTATCCACTGCGCATAAGGAGTACCGACGCCTTCGCAATGAATGATTCGGCCTTCGCCTCCCGTATGCTCGATGCGCAAGTTCAGGCGTTCTTCCGGCAGCAGACCGGGAATGATCGAGGCCCATTCGACCAGCGATACGCCGCGGCCTTCGAAATACTCGTCCAATCCCAGATCTTCTGCTTCATCCTGCGAAATTCGGTAAACATCCATATGATAGAGGGGCAGACGCCCTTCATATTCCTTGATTAACGTAAAAGTAGGACTGTTCACGACACCCTTGACTCCCAGCGCGGCGGCAAAACCTTGCGAAAACTTCGTTTTCCCCGCGCCCAGATCGCCGTCGAGCGCAAGGATCGTCCCCGGCTTAGCCAAGTTCGCAAAATATTCGGCCAGCGCGGCGGTGTCGGCTTCACCGTGCGATACCCACGATTTCGTTACTTTTTCATATGCGTGCACGCTTTCTTCCACCTTCGCTTCCTGTCCGGTCGACTCATGACGTTCAAGCCGGCCGGTTTGTTGATCTCCTCATTATAGCGCAAATGACGGATGCCCAACACTCCCCTTTATGCAACGTCCCTTTTCCGGAATACCCAAAAAGTCAGCGCAAGGAACACTATATAATAGACAGCCAAGACGGCGATCGAAAACCCGAGCGTCGTAACGCCATAATTCCCCGTGTCCGATGCCAGATACTGACCGAGATTCAAGTTGGCGAAGATCAAATAACGACCGATCTCGTATTGGGACGGATTCGCCAGCAGCGTGACCAAAGAGCCCATGAAGATCAATACGATCGTCAGCGCTACGGAGAGCGAATTGCTGCGGAACAGCGATGCGAACATAAAGGCCATCGTCACGTACATCAATGTATCGACCAGACGGTATAACAACGCCCACCAGAAATAATCGGCCAGACTTCCCGCCAATTCTCCCAAAATATCGCTAGGACCCGAAGACGTATCGAATAACAGCGCGGACATCCCCAGACTGACCAACATAAGCAGGGCGTACACGGTCAAAACGAACAACAATATCGATACGTACTTGGAGAGCAAGATCTTGATCCGGCTCCACGGGCGAATCAACAGCAGCTTGATCGTCCCGCGGGAAAACTCGCCGGCTACCGAATCCGCCGCGACGGCGATCGAAAATACCGTCGGCAGGAACCAGAATTGCAGCATCGTGTTCATGGAGCTCCATACGCCGATTCCGTCGCTGATAAAGTGGAACAATACAGGCATCAGAATCGCGGCCAGCAGCAGAATGCCCAGCATGATCCACGTACGCGTCCGGGCATGGATTTTAATATTTTCATTATGCACCAATCGGAAAAAGTTAGACAATCTGCCCGCCTCCCGTCATCTCCAGGAATTGATCTTCCAACGAACGCTTCTGCGGACGAATGCCGTATACCGCGATGCCTGCTTGCACCAGACGCGCATTGATTTCGGCAATCCCTTCGCGATTCGTTCGCACGACCAATCGACCCTCGCGAATTTCGCCTCCCTCAAGCAAGGCGATCGCTTCCTCTATTTGCTCTACATCGAAAATCGTTTCAAGCAGGGTCTCGGCATCTGATTCTGCGTTCAACTGCCGAACGTCGATCAGCTTGCCCGCCTGGATGATCGCGACCGAATCGCACATCAGTTCCATTTCGCTGAGCAGGTGACTGGACACGAAGACCGTTGTCCCTTCGCGGCGCGTCAGCTCACGCAGATAGTCTCGCAATTCGCGAATGCCCTGCGGATCGAGACCATTGGTCGGTTCGTCGAGAATCAGCAGCTTGGGCCGATGCAGGATCGCTTGCGCGACGCCCAATCGTTGGCGCATACCCAGCGAATAGGTGGACACTTTGTCATGAATCCTCTGCTGCAAGCCCATGAACCGAACAACCTCGTCGATCCGCTCTTTGGATACGTCGGATCTCATTCGGGCATACTGCCGCAAATTCGCATAGCCGCTGAGATAACTGTACATTTCGGGATTTTCGACGATGGCTCCGACCTGCGTGATCGCCTGCTCGAAATTTCTCGCAATGCTGTGTCCGCCAACGGCGATATCGCCCGCGGTGAGCTTCATCAAGCCGGTCATCATGCGGATCGTCGTCGTTTTGCCCGATCCGTTCGGTCCGAGGAATCCGAATACTTGTCCCGGCGGAACGTCGAGCGTCAGCCCTTCGATGATCGTTTTGCGCCCGATTTTTTTGACGACGTTCGTGAAGCGGACGACGGGTTCTCCGGTTGTAGCGCCGTTGTCGTTGGCGTGAGCAATTTTATCGCTGATGGGTTCCATATGCATGCCTCCTTTTGATAATCCTTGAAAAACCCCTACGTTAACAATGTAACATAGCTTGGCGCCCCGTCTATTTATTTTCATCAAAAAAGCCTACCCGCTTCTCTGAGAGAAACGGGTAGGCTTGCAGCTGTCAAATCATTGCTTGAAAAGTAAACCGGTAATTAACCGCCTGTACGAGCCAGCTCGCGCATATTGGCTTCGAATGCCGCAAGCAGCGCGGCTTCGCCGGTCAGACCTGTCGATTCCGCTTTCTCGATCTGCTCCAGCATGCGCTTGTAGTCTTTCGGAATAACGCGGACGAAACGTGCCGACGTCTGTTCCCAACCGTCGAGAATCAGCTTCGCTACGCCGCTATCGGTCAGCTCGGCGTGACGTTCGATCATGCCGCGGACTTCTTCTTTTTCCGCCGCGTCTTCGATCGTCTCAAGCAGCACCATCTCCAGGTTGCAGCGGTCCACGAAGTCGCCTGATCCGTCATAGACGTAAGCGACGCCGCCGGACATCCCTGCCGCGAAGTTGCGTCCCGTTGTGCCGAGTACGACAACGCGTCCGCCGGTCATATACTCGCAACCGTGATCGCCCGTGCCTTCGACGACAACCTTGGCACCCGAGTTGCGAACGGCAAACCGTTCGCCGGCGATCCCGCTGATATAGGCTTCGCCGCCCGTTGCGCCGTAGAGAGCCGTGTTGCCGATGATGATGTTTTCTTCGGACTTGAACGTCGATTTCGGATCGGGCTTCACAATAATTTTGCCGCCGGAAAGACCTTTGCCCACATAGTCGTTGGAATCGCCGGACACTTGAAGCGTAATGCCTTTCGGCACGAATGCCCCGAAGCTTTGACCCGCCGAACCGGTAAATCTCAGCGTGATCGTATCGTCCGGAAGTCCGTCCGCTCCGTATTTGCGAGTGACTTCGCTGCCCAGAATCGTACCCGCCGCGCGGTCTACGTTCGTGATCTTGAAGTTCGCTTCAACCTTCTCTCCGTTCTCCAATGCAGGAGCGGCGGCAGTCAGCAGTTCGCGCATATCGAGCGTGTGCTCCAGACCGTGATTTTGCGTCTGCGTGCGGAACGGCGAGCTGCCTTCCGGAAGCTGCGGGATATGCAGCAGCGGAGTCAGATCCAGGCCTTTCTTTTTCCAATGGTGCGAAGCGTCTACGGCATCCAGGCAATCCGTGCGCCCGACCATCTCTTGAATGGTACGGAAGCCGAGGGTTGCCATCAGTTCGCGCAGATCTTCGGCCACGAATTTCATGAAGTTCACGACATGCTCCGGATCGCCCATGAAGTTCTTGCGCAGTTCCGGGTTCTGCGTCGCAACGCCGACCGGACATGTATCCAACTGGCAGACGCGCATCATGATACAGCCGACCGCTACCAGAGGCGCTGTCGAGAAGCCGTATTCTTCCGCTCCGAGCAGTGCGGCTACCGCCAGATCGCGTCCGGACAGCATTTTGCCGTCCGTTTCCAATACGACGCGGTCGCGCAGATTGTTCAGGATCAGCGTCTGGTGCGTTTCGGCAAGCCCCAGCTCCCACGGCATGCCCGCGTGACGGATCGAACCTTGCGGCGATGCCCCGGTGCCGCCGTCGTAACCGCTGACGAGAATGATATCGGCGCGGCCTTTGGCAACGCCTGCCGCGATCGTGCCGACGCCTACTTCGGATACCAGTTTCACGTTGATGTCCGCGCGCGGATTGGCGTTTTTCAAGTCATAGATCAGCTCGGCCAAGTCTTCGATCGAGTAGATATCATGGTGCGGCGGCGGCGAGATCAGACCTACGCCCGGCGTGGAACCGCGGACTTCGGCTACCCAAGGATACACTTTGCGGCCCGGCAGCTGTCCGCCTTCGCCCGGTTTCGCGCCCTGCGCCATCTTGATTTGAATTTCGTCGGCATTGACCAGATAGTTCGAGGTCACGCCGAAGCGTCCCGAAGCCACCTGCTTGATCGCGCTGCGGCGGGAATCGCCGTTTTCGTCCGTCACGAAGCGCGCCGGATCTTCGCCGCCTTCGCCCGTGTTGCTTTTGCCGCCGATGCGGTTCATGCCGATCGCCAAGGCTTCATGCGCTTCCTTGCTGATCGAACCGAACGACATGGCGCCGGTTTTGAAGCGTTTCATGATCGACTCGATCGGTTCGACTTCTTCAAGCGGGACCGGTTCGCCGACAGGCTTGAGGTTCAGCAAAGCACGCAGGGTGAGATGCTTTTTCGACTCGCCTTCGACCAATCTCGCATACTTCTTGTACGTTTCGTAATCGCCCGTGCGGACGGCGTGCTGGAGCAGGTGAATCGTTTGCGGGTTGAACAAATGCTCCTCGCCGTCGCTGCGCCATTGGTAATCGCCGCCGGAATCCAGCACTTTGTCGATGCCGTCTTTGTCGGAGAACGCGCGGTTATGCTGAAGCAGCGTATCGAACGCCACTTCTTCCAGGCCGATGCCGCCGATGCGGGTCGGAGTCCAAGTGAAGTAACGGTCCACGAAGTCGGATTTGAGACCTACGGCTTCGAAGATCTGTGCGCCGCGGTAAGACTGGATCGTCGAAATGCCCATTTTGGACAAGATTTTCACGACGCCCTTGGTCATGCCTTTAATGAAGTTTTTGACGGCTTTCTCGTGCGAGATTCCTCTCAGCATGCCTTGCGAGATCATGTCGTTCAGCGTCTCGAACGCCAGGTACGGGTTCACGGCGCTGATGCCGTAGCCGAGCAGGAGCGCGAAATGATGCACGTCGCGCGGTTCGCCCGATTCGAGCAGCATGGTCACTTTAGTGCGCGTGCCTTGACGGATCAAATGGTGATGCAGCGTCGCGACGGCCAGCAGTGCCGGAATCGCCGCGTTTTCGCGATCCACGCCTTTGTCGGACAAGATCAGGATGTTATGCCCTTTATCGATAACGCGGTCGGCTGCTTTACACATCTCGTCCAGCGCGTCGCGCAGACCTTCCGCGCCGCGGGCGGCTTCGAAGAAGATCGGGATCGTCATCGCGCGGAAGCCCGGACGGTGACGGTGCACATGGCGGATTTTCGCGAAGTCTTCATTAGAGAGGACCGGCGTATCGAGCGAGATCATGCGACAGCTTTCCGGTTCCGCGAGCAGCAGGTTGCGCTCCGCGCCGATTGCGGTCGAAGCCGAGGTTACGATTTCTTCGCGGATCGCGTCGATCGGCGGGTTCGTGACCTGGGCAAACATTTGCTTGAAGTAGTTGTACAGGCGCTGCGGCTTGTCCGACAGCACCGCGATCGGCGCGTCGTAGCCCATCGAGCCCGTCGCTTCGATGCCTGTGGAGGCAATCGGTTCGAGCGTCTTGCGCAGTTCCTCGAAGGTGTAGCCGAACGACAGCTGCAGCTGCGTCACGTTCTCATGCTTCGGAGCCGGTGCCTCCTGCGCGTCAGGCAGTTCGTCGAGATTGATCATATGCTCGTTCAGCCATTCGCGGTACGGCTGCTCGGACGAAATCTGCTCCTTCACCTCTTCGTCGGACACGATGCGGCCCTGCTTGGTGTCGATCAGCAGCATGCGGCCCGGACGCAGGCGGTCTTTGTACAGAATGTCTTCAGGCGCGACATCCAGTACGCCGGCTTCGGAAGACAGAATGATCCGGTCGTCTTTGGTTACATAGTAGCGTGCCGGGCGAAGTCCGTTGCGGTCGAGAATCGCGCCGATTTGCACGCCGTCCGTAAACGCCATCGCGGCTGGTCCGTCCCAAGGCTCCATCAGACAGCTGTGGTATTCGTAAAAGGCTTTTTTCGTATCGTCCATCGTCTCGTGCTTGCTCCACGGTTCCGGCACCATCATCATGGCGACGTGCGGCAGCGAGCGTCCGCTCAAGTACAGGAATTCGAACGTGTTGTCGAACATCGCGGTATCGGAGCCGTCGGGGTTGATGACCGGTTTTACTTTGTCCAGATCGGGACCGAATACTTCGCTCTCGAACAGCGCTTGGCGCGCGTGCATCCAATTGACGTTGCCGCGCATCGTGTTGATCTCGCCGTTATGGATCATGAAGCGGTAAGGGTGGGCGCGATCCCAGCTCGGGAATGTGTTCGTGCTGAAACGGGAGTGGATCAGCGCGATTGCCGAAGCCAACTTTTCGTCCGCCAGATCCGGGTAGAACAATCCCACCTGCGCGGTTGTCAGCATGCCTTTGTAGACAATCTTGCGGCTCGACAAGCTCGGAATGTAGAACGACTCGGCGCCTTCGCTTTCCGCATAGCGGATCGACATCTCGGCCAGACGGCGAATGACGTACAATTTCCGTTCAAAAGCCAAATCGTCCGTCCCGTTCACTTCGCCGCGTCCGATGAATACTTGGCGAACGCAAGGTTTAGCCGCTTTTGCGGAGAAGCCCAGCGTGCTGTCGTCCGTCGGTACGGTGCGGAATCCGAGCAATTTCTGTCCTTCCGCCTGAATAATCTCGCCCAGCAGATACTCGTGACGGGCACGGATCTTGTCGTCCACGGACAGGAACAACATGCCGACCCCGTAATCGCCTTCCGCCGGAAGCTCGAAGCCCAGATCTTGGGACGCGAAAAAGTCGTGCGGAATTTGCAGCATGATGCCCGCTCCGTCGCCGGAGTTCGGCTCCGCGCCCTGACCGCCGCGGTGTTCCATGTTCTCCAGCATCGTCAACGCGTCGCGAACGATATTGTGGGCAGGCGTTCCTTTGATATTGGCAATAAAGCCCATGCCGCAGGCGTCTTTTTCAAACTGCGGATCGTATAGACCCTGTTTCGGAGGCAATCCAGTCATTTCATCAAACAACCTTTCTATAATGAAATTCATTCATCCCGACAAAGAGATCAGGCGCTCGCACGCAGCGCGCTGCTGAAAAGCCATAGATATAAGAGAACAGACTCCTTTTCGCACCCGACGGAGGCTCCGCAGGGGACAAAAAGCAGTCTTCCACATCCTGCAAAAAAAGCAGGTTCGCAGTTGGATTTTTAGTTCCCCCATTGTAACATTCGGCTTACAAGACGTGCAATTCAAATCTTTTATACGCCTGATCAAACTTACTGGTACGGAGAAGCATTAGTGCAGTGATGCGTTAAGCGGGACGATAACCTGCCGAAAGGATTACAGAGAAATACAGGTATGATTTTGAGTCATTATACGACAAAAAAAAGGCTTTGCCTACGCTTCTGGCGATTAGTCCAAGCAATGATGCAAAATGTGCAAAAGGATGAGAAAAGGGAAGGCGCCTTGTTGTCGGCGCGGCAGGGCGGAAACCGGGGGAAGCACGGGCGGGCCTGCGGGGGAGGACGGTTCCGGTCGCGTGTTGCCTTCAGGAAGCCGGGCTTGTATTTGGATGGAAGCTTCCCGAAGGCAAAGGCGATCGCTGGCGCTCCTACACCGCTCTCTCCCTCCGGACCTGTGGCTTCCGGGGTTTCGGCCGGCTGCGCGGCGAAACGAGGCTCCTTCTTTTTGGGGGAGGAAGGGACGAAGATCAAAGGAACGAAGACTGAAGAACGAAAGGCAAAAGTTTGGAAAGCAAAGTTCAACAGCTGGGCTGGGCTGGGCTGGGCTGGGCTGGGCTGGGCTGGGCTGGGCTAAAGGATTGTATGTCTTTTAAAAGCCCAAATCAACCCCTGCTGCGATTTTGACGGATCGCATGTCCCTTACATGTTCATTTTGCCGCTTTTCATGCCAAAAACAGAGCCTTTTCCATTCTAAGCGTCATCTGTTTCCGTTAGATTTTTCAGAAGCCCAAAAAAGGCCGCTAAGGGTTGTCTCGTTCCGTTAGAGATTGACTCAAGATATTACGGCGACTCCGATTCAACAGAAGCAGAGCCAATTACCGAGTTTGGACTAACTTGTACTAAAAAACCGACCCTTTTGCAAAGGGTCGGCGATGGGTTCGAACACTGATTATGTTTAAAATCAAGGATGCTTTTAACGCGAAGATGAGGATGTCCGTCCATCGTACACGTTTTAACAAAATCGCCTATCTACCATTATATAGAGCGTATCGAATAGAGCGATATTTCCGTTATGCTTGCTCGCTTTCCTAAACGCTTAAGCGTGTGCTTGTACCGGAGCCGCTTTTACGCTCGTCTCCGGGCTGCGAACATCGCGGTTGCGCAGGAAGTAAATCAGCGTCAAGATCATGCAGACGACGCCGATCGCGGCCATCAGAAGGGTCTGACTCCATACATGTTCGGTCAAGCCGGTGGAAATCGCGGCTTTATAACCGATTACGGTATGGGTCATCGGCATCCAAGGGTTGAAGGCTTTCATCCAATCCGGGATCAGCTCAAGCGGGAACGTGCCTGCGCTGGTAGTGAGTTGGAAGATCAGCAGCAGAAGCATCATGAACCGCCCCGGATTATCCAACCAAGTGACGAACGCCTGAATCATCATGGTGAACGAGAAGCTGGTTACCCATGTGAACAGACAGAACAACGCGACGCTTTGAACTTCGAGTTTCAATACGAACAAGGTCACGACGATCGCCAGCGCCGATTGCAGCAAACTCATCCCGAAGAACGACAGGAAACGGCTGACGAATCGGTTCCATCCTGTCGTCTCCGCGACGGAAGAGCCTCGAAGCGGAACAACCAACGTCGAGATCAAAGCCCCCACGAACAGGCCTAACGACAAGAAGTACGGCGCGAATCCGGTCCCGTAGTTCGGTACATCGTGATAGACGGTTTCGTTCAATTCCACCGGAGCGGCATACATTTGCGCGTTGGCATCGGCTTTGTTGACCTCAGCAGTCTCGACGGCCGCGTCGCCCAGCTTGGTTTGCAGTTCACCGGAACCGTCAGCAAGCTTGGTTGCACCCTTTTGCAGCTTGCCCGCACCGTCTTCAAGCTTGCCTGCTCCGTCTTGCAACTTCGTCGCTCCGGAAGCCAATGCATCCGTGCCGGCACCAAGCTGCGCAGCACCGGAGGCTAATTCTCCTGCTCCGCTGCCAAGCTTGCCTGCTCCTGCGCTCAGCTGCTCCGCACCGGACGCCAATTTGCCTGCTCCGGCTTTGGCTTGACCCAGCCCGGCATACAGTTGTTCGCTACCCGCAGCGAGTTTGCCTGCTCCTGCGCTTAATGTCTGTCCGCCGGTCGCCGCTTCATTCAGCTTAACGCCGAACTGCTTCAGACCTTCGCCAAGCTTTTGCTGCCCGGCAACCAGCCCGGCCGCACCGCTTTGAAGCTGCGCGCCTCCGGCGGCAAGCTGTTCGGCTCCGCTCAGCATTTGCTGCTGCGCACCATCAAGCCGCTCGGCTCCTGCGCTTAATTCGGCTTGGCCCGCACTCAATTCGCTGCTGCCCGCAGCCACGGTCTTCGCCGCAGCCAGCAACTTCTGCGCATCCGGGCTTTGTGCCAATTGCGGCGATGCTTGAAGCAGCTGCTCCAGCCCGTCGGCCACTCCTTGCGCTCCTGCATTCAATTGCGCGCTCGCTGCGCCGGAAGCGACAAGGCCCTCTTTCAACTGCGTACTGCCAGCGGCACTTTGCTTCAACGCATCCCGAAGGCTGCCTACGCCTTCGGTCGCTTGACCGATTCCGGCTTGAAGCTGCGTCGCTCCCTGCATCAGCTGCGTCGAACCGGTCTCGATCGCACCGTGCGCATCCGACAACTTGCCCAGACCGTCTGCCAACCGGCCGGCCCCTGTTTGCAGAGAGCCGGTTCCCGCCGTCAATTGGGCTGCACCCTTTTCAAGTTCGGCTTGCCCGTTTTGCAGAGTTACGGCCCCCGCAGCAAGCTTGTCCAGGTTTTCTTGAATCGTTACGGTCCCGTTCTGAAGCTTGAGGGTTCCTTCTTCCAAACGGCCTGCGCCGTCTTTCAATTGAACCGCCCCGTCGCCCGCTTGCGCCAGGCCGTCCTTCAATTGCGCAGCACCGTCTTTGAGTGCGCCGGCTCCATCGCCAAGTTCTCCGGCTCCGTCCTTCAGCTTGCCGGCGCCTTCACCCGCATCGCCGAATCCTTCGGAGATCGTATCCAACTTGACGAACAGCTTCTCGGTGTATGTCTTCGTGACTTTTTCCGATACTTTTGTTTTGATTTCCTTCATCGCCGTCTCGCCGATTTGACCTGCGAGGAAATTATAGCCTTTATTCGGCGAAAATTCGATCTGAGCGGTCTGCGGTTGTTCATCGAGTACAGTCGTCGCTTTTTGCGAGAAGTCCTCAGGGATCGTGATTCGCATGTAATACGTCTCGTCTTCCATGCCTTGGGCAGCCATATCCGCATCAACGAACTGCCAATCGAATGATCCGTCCTTCTTTAGCTCATCGACCAGATCCTGCCCCGCTTGCAAGGTCGTCCCGTCATATTGCGCACCTTGATCCAGATTGACTACGGCAACCGGGATTTCGTCCATTTTGCCGTAAGGGTCCCAAAAAGCTTTGAGGAACAATCCGCTGTACAGCACCGGAATAAACAACACGACAATAATCGGAATCAGGATCTTCGGATTTTTCAAGTGCGTCTTCAAATCGTTGAAAAATACGGCTAAAGATTTCACTTCGTTTCTCTCCTCGGTTTCAAACTTTTCTATTTTCTTTTCAACAGAACCGAATGACCATATTAATCATTTGGTCAATTGAGAACAAAAAAACGGCCCGCCTCTGCAGCAGGCCCGTCGTTCCCGAAATTAAACCTCAGGGTGCGGCGGTAAATCCTTGCGTCAAAAAAGTAAACATATGACGCTTCAGCTCTTCCTTCGACATCGGCGGGTGATGCATCTCCCATTCGCCGGTTAACGCAACGAACAGCTTCAGCATGCCAAAAGCGATCACCTCGGCATTGCCTTCGCGGATCGAACCTTTTTCCATCGATTCGCGGATCACGCGTTCGAGGAATTCCAGAACGACGCTCTCCACCTTGAACAGCGCGGCCTTCGCCTGCGGCGTTCCGATATCCCGCAGTTCCTGCGACAGCTTCAAGAACAGCTCATGCTCCTCGCGGAATTCCAGAATCGCATCCAACGCTTGATAAACATTTTCGAAAAAAGGTCGTTCGGCGTGGATCTCGGCTTCGGCCCGACGGCGCAGCTCGCGAATCGCACCCAGCAAAATTTCGTCGAACAGCTCTTCTTTGTTTTCGAAAAAGGTATAGATGGTCCCTTTGCCCACATTGGCGATCTTCGCAACCTGGTCCATCGTGGTCGCTTTGTATCCGAATAGCGAGAACGACTGGGCAGCCGCATGCAGTACCTGCTCGCGGCGGTCGACGACAGCCATATTCCCCCTCCTCTTTCTTTTAATTATATGACTAAAAAAATAAAATGGTCATTCGGTCAATCTCAATTTATCATAGCCTTTTCCGAATGGCAAGCTATTTCTCTTATTCGATTCTTTATGATTTGAAAAAAGCCCTTTCCGTCTTGACGGAAAGGACCTGTCAGAAGAATGCTGCCTCAAGCTTCTTAATTTCGAAACTCCAATGATGGCAACCTTCCGTTATACGTCGACGCTTTCACGATTTTTAAGAGGAACGCCTTCAATGCCGTCTTCCTTCAAGCCTGCGCAGAAAGCCTCGACATCCTGTTCGATCGCCGGGAACGTATTGTAGTGCAACGGAAGAACCTTCGGCGCTCCGATCCACTTGGCTGCAATGCGAGCATCTTCAGGACCCATCGTAAAGAAATCCCCGATCGGAAGTGCCGCAATATCGATGTCGTTCAATTCGCCGATGATCTTCATATCGCCGAACAACGCGGTATCGCCTGCATGGTACAGCGTTTTGCCGCCCAGCGTCAGCAGAATTCCTGCCGGTTCGCCGCCATAAATGACACGGTCGCCCACGGTCAGCGAAGAGCTATGGAAAGCCAGCGTATACTTGACTTTAAAACCATCGAATTGATGCGAACCGCCGATGTTCATCCCGACTGCTTTTACGCCTTGTTCCAGACAATAATTGGCCAGTTCAACCGGGGCAACAATCGGGCAATCGTTAGCTTTGGCAATGCCGATCGAATCGCCGAAATGATCGCCGTGCGCATGGGTCAACAATACGGCATCCACTTTGATATCGGCAGGCTTGACTCCCGAATTCGGGTTGCCGGTCAGGAACGGATCGATGATGACGGATTTACCCCCGCCCTCCACCAATAATGCAGAGTGCCCGAGAAACGTAATTTTCATAAACGACATGCTCCTTTCGCGTTCGAATGGACGTGCTTGAATAACGTGCGGCCACGTGTTCAAGAAACGGTTTTGCGTATACGACTTTCGCTTTATTATAACGCGTAAAGATATGTATACCAAATTCGCAATCGATTCGCTTAAAGACTTGCCTTTATCCATGAGTTATTTGAAAAAGGTGTGATGCCCGATCTTCTTGACCGGTGTGCGCGTGTTGGGAATCGTCATATCTGTAGCCAACGAAATGGACACGAAATAATACGTGTCGTCCGGAACTTCCTTGCGGCCGTTCAAAGCTTCGGCAACAGCCTTAACGGAATCCTCGGATGGCGCGACACGATCAAAACGTCCGTTTTGGACAGGCGAAAACTGATATCTCTGGTAGATCACTTTTCTTACGGTATCGGGAAAATTGGCAGACCGAAGACGGTTCAGGACAACGTTGGCGACAGCCACTTTGCCTGCGTACGGTTCGCCTTCCGCTTCTGCCATGACGATTCGTTCAAGCAAAAGCAGGTCTTCATTAGACAGATCATAGGTCCAGGTTGCCTGGGAAGCCTGATCTTGACTGAGCAGAGCAGTCCTAGTGAAAAACAGTTGGGTTGGGGGAGTAAGAGATTTTGCCGATTCTTTGGCTGCAGCGGTTTGGGCCTTTGCCGCGCTTTCTTTTTTCGAATCGACTTGTGCCGCGGATGCGGACTTCTGAGCGGAAACCGGCGTGGACGTAGCCTTTTCCTGTGTGCTCTTTTTTTGATTAGAGACGTTCGAAGTAGTCTCTTTTTGAGTAGTTTTCGAAGCGGCGGTCGTCGGGTTTTCGGACTTTTGTTTAGAAACGGACTTTTGTTCGGAAGCCGTTTTTTGTCCCGAAACAGACTTTTCTTGGGCAGCGGACTTATGATCGCTTTGCTGCTTGTTCGCCGAAGAGCCCACCTTCTGCCCTTCATGTTGCGTCCAAGCGGCGGTCCTTGCCTTAAATTCCGGATGCAACGCGTTTTCGATCACCACGTCAGTCAGTTCGCAGGCCCCCATGCCCGCGCTTGTTACTTCCGCAGCTTCCGCATACGACGGGCGTACCCCATTCACTGCCCATACGGTCCCTGCACAAACGAATATTAAGATCACGCCTACCAATAGCACGACCCAACGATTATTTTTAAGTTGTTCCATAATGTCCTCCTTGCCTCCTTGCTCTCGGCATACTCCCTTCCTATGTAACCGTTCGAATCGCATTTGAATCCGAATTTTGCCGAAAGTACGTTCGTGTTTTTTGGTGTTTTTACGGTTAGAAAGGGAAAATCAAAAAAACGCACAAAGACTATTATAGCCCAGTTGTGCGTTTTTTTCATCTTTTTTTCATTTCTCAATGTTTTCCAGTACCTTCAAAGTAGCGTGCAGAGCCGCTTTTTCCGCTTTGAAAAAATTTTTTATGGAGTTTTTGTAAGCGTAATCTCACCACTTGAAGCACTCCATCCGACCGTCCATCCAAGGGCTTGCGTTACAGCTCGAACAGGGATTTGCGTTCGTCCATTTTCGGCAATCGCAACCGCGCCCAAACTTTGTTTAGCTCCATTTACCCAAAAAGCATCTTGACCGATTTGGAACGTTACGGCAGCTCCGCCTTGCTTAAGCTGCACAGTCTTGGAAGATTTTGTGTATTTCACTTCAGCGCCTACGCTCTCTGCCAAATAACGCAGCGGAATATAGGTCGTATTGTTGCGAATAAGAGGGGATACATCCATCGTCATCGCCATGCCGTCTACGGTTACTGTGCGGCTGCCGACTTTAAGCTTGATCACTTGCGGAGTCATGTCCGGCATAGTCGGCGTTCCCGGATCGGTCGTCGTCGGAGGCGTCGTCGTTGCGGGTTCGAACTTGGCCGGGAACTGCTTGACGATCGCTTCGCCGAGCGCGCCCGAGAACATGAACATATGATGGTAAGCTTCGCGCGCGGTCGGATATACATTGGCGTAATTGCCTGCCGCATAGCCGTCGAAAGCGCTGATCAATTGGTCGATATGTTCGCGCAAACCGGCTTCGAGCGTGGCCTGCGGCAGATTCGGATTGGCCCCGGCGAAGAAGGTTGCTTGCTTGACGATATAATCGGCGAGATTGGTTTTGGCAAGCTGTTGATTGGCTGTGTTTTTGGCTCCCGTCGCGGTTACGTAATCGACAAGGAATCCGATATGCGAAGCCCAGATCGGCTTGAACGCCGCACCGGCTTCATTCCCGTATACGGAAGAAACTGCCGCTGTCAGTTCATCCGTATTTTTCGAAAGAAGAGCCGCTGCATTTTGGAAATCCGGCGCGCCGTCAATTCCTTTTTGCATCGTCCATACGGCCAAAATGGCGTGTTCGCCAAGAATTTGATCCAATCCGGAGCGAAGATTCGAAGACGGACTGGTCAAATTCCCGGGGAATTGGGCCGGAAATTGTTTGACGATGGCTCCGGCGATCGCATCGCCTGTCATGTACATATGTTTATAGGCCATGTCTGCTTGCGAATAGGCTTGCGTATAATTTTTGGCTACGTAACTATCAAAGGCGGAGAGCAAATGATCGATATGCATTTTTAAACCTGCCTCAATAGTAGCTTGATTCAAGTTCGGGTTAGCGTCGGCAAAAAACTTCGCTTGCTGCACGCGGTAGGCATCCAGATTGTCCAGAGCTTTTTGCTTGCCTGCCGCATCCCCCGATTTGACTGCCGTAACATAGTCGACGAAGAATCCGATATGCGAAGCCCAGATCGGTTTAAAAGCGGCTCCGGCCTCCGCGCCGTATACGGAAGCGATCGCGGCGGTCAAATCGTCCGTGTTCGCACCGAGCGCGGCAGCGGACTGAGCAAAATCGCCTTTTCCGTCATAACCTTTCTGCATCGCGATAACGGCGAGCAGTGCATGTTCGCCGAGAACGCTTCCTAATGCGCTGCGCAAATCTTCCGCTTTCCCCTGCGTGGTCGGTGCAGCGGATGCAAGCGTCGGAACAAGCAGCAGGATCACCAACAAAACCGAAATCGACTTCGCCAATCTTTTTCCCATTCTCTGACAACTCCTTTTTATGGACTAGGCAGCCTGTACGGTAAGCTTACCATTTCCTATTATAACCATTTATATCCTTTTAAGCCATTAAAAGTTTAGGAGTCGGAAATTTTATTTGAAAATAGAGTCATCCATAGTAAAAGATTTTGCGAACGTTATAATAGAAGGGAGAATACTGAGAGGAGCTCCTGGATGAACGAACAAGCGGAAGACCTCCAACTGATCCAGCGAATCGCGGATCGGGACGCGGGGGCGCTCGAACACTTATACGACACCTACGAACGACCTGTTTATGCATTTGCCTATCGGTTGTTGAACGACTCGATGGCGGCAGAGGAAGCGGTACAAGAGCTATTCATGCGCATCTGGAACAATGCAGGACGTTACGACTCCTCACATGGCAAGCTGTCGACCTGGATGTTCGCGCTCACGCGCAACATTTCAATCGATATGCTTAGACGGCGCAGCGCAAGAGCAGCAGCCATTCCGGTCGAGGACGAACATTTGAATGCCGTACTCGACGAAACATCGGACACCGAGCTGACTGTAGAGCGAACGCTGGAAGGCGAACGCGTCTTGGCCGCGCTGCAAGAACTTGGCGACGAACAACAACAGGTCATCGACCTGATTTACTACAAGGGATTGACGCAGCAGGAAGTATCCGATCGCTGCGCAATCCCGCTCGGAACGGTCAAGAGCCGGGTCAGACTGGCCTTGAAACAGTTGCATAAGCGACTGGCGGGAATGGAAAGGGGGGAATCGCAAGCATGAGCGAACGCAAAGAATCAATGATGGAACTCGCCGAAGCCTATGTGCTTGGCGAACTGGACGCAACGGAACAGGCAGAATATGAAGCTTTTTTACATGACGATGCCCAAGAAAAACAACGCGTAACCGAATTGCGGGACACGACCGGCATGTTGGCGCTCGCCGTAAGACCAGCGGCTCCCCCAACAGGAATGAAAGGGCGGATTTTGGCGAATGTGCTGGGCAGCTCAGGCGCGGTTGATACGCAACAAGGACATGAGCCGGAAGCTTTGCTCGAGCAAGCAAAACAGACGATTGAAGCTGAAGCCATCCGACGGGACGCCGAAGAACGCAGCAATATCATTCAAGCAACCGATGCCGTACAAGGATCTGCCGGAGCAAAAACAAGTCAGGGAGCCAATGTCGTCAGCTTGCCTGATCGTGCTCGAGATCAGACGACCGCTAGCGACTCGAAGAAAAAACTTCCTTCCGAGGCACGGACGGATAGCGAGCCGCGAAATCTACAAGCAAGGATCAGCCGCAGCCTATGGGCCGGTGCGGCTGCCCTTATGGCCGCAGCAGCCGTTATTTTAGCCATCTATTCCGGGCAGCTTCGCAGCGAGATGAACGAGATGCGCTCTAACCTGACAGCGATGGAGCAACGCGCATCGGATATGGAGCAGCAGTTGGCGGCCGCGAACGAGCCTGCCGTGGGTGCTCAAGTAGATCGTACGGTCGCGCTCGTCGGAAGCGAAGACGATCCGAACGCCTCCGGGATGGCCGCAATGGTCCAAGACGAAACCGGTACCCGTCTGGTGGTTCAAGCCAGCGATTTGCCTGCATTAAGCGGCAATGAAGCTTATCAAGTCTGGCTGATCAAAGACGGACAGCCGATCAATGCAGGCACTTTCCTGTCAGGCGACGGAAAAGGAGCCTTGACGTACACGATGGAGCCGGGCGATTACGACATGGTCGCGATTACGCTGGAACCGGATGCGGAAGGCGACCAACCTCGCGGACGAATGGTTTTGACCGGAGCTTTGACTTAAGTTTCCTTCCATCCAGATAGATGTCGAAACAAAAGAACCCCTGAGGTTTCCGCGATTCTCCGCGGAAACCTCAGGGGTTCTTTGCATGCTTATGTCGTGTTCCGTATTCCTCATACTGCCGAAGGCGTACAATCTGCCTGGAGCGATGCTTTTCCGACATTGCAAAAAGCCGGCTATCGTCTGAATGGCAAACCGGCTATTGAACGCTATTCGGGATTGTTGCTGCAACAAGGGCTATGCGAATTATGCATGCCGATCCTCCGACCCTAACGGAAACTCCGCAATACGTTCGTACATCGGACGCTGATGCATATGCGTCCGGTACAGCACCGCCCGGTCCACCGTCCCGACGGACAAGGCCGGAGCCGTCGCGAGCTTCGACGGCTCAAAAGCTTTCTCGCCTGCCGCGTATTTGCGGGCCAGCGTCAAATGCGCATGGAAGCTTCGCTTCTCCCGCGCAAAACCCAACGGCGCAAGCGCCGCTTCCGTCGCCTCGGCCAAGCGACTCAACCCTTCCGAGCCTTCATTCGGCTCGGCGAACAACACGCGCGGCGCTTCGGCCAAGCCGAAAGTTCCCGCGCCCGCCACTCCCAGCGCGAACGGCGTCTCGCGCGCAAAAGCTTCCCTCAGCGCGGCCTCGATCGCCGCAATCTTCCCCTGTTCCACATCGCCGAGGAACTTCAGCGTAAAATGAGTATCCCGCCGATCCGTCCAGCGGCGAAATGCATCCGCGCCGAAAGCAAGCTCTGCCCATGACGCCAAAATATCCGCGATTTCTGCGCCGACCGGCACCGCGACAAAAATTCGCGGCCGGTCTTTTCCGATCGAAAGTTCGTTTTCGCGGCCCTGAACGTTCTCCCCCTGTTCGTTCATGCTTATCCGCTCCTTTTCGTCGCGTGCCGCACCGGTACGCGCTCGCTTTTGCCCGCTTTCAGCGTAGCATTGACCTCTCCGCCGACCATTATGATGATGGAGCTGAGGTACAACCAGGTCAGCAGAATGATGATCCCCCCGAGACTGCCGTACGTTTTCGTGAAATTGCCGAAGTTGTTGACGTAAAACGAAAACGCCAGCGAAGTAACGATCCAACCCAACGTCGCGAATACCGCGCCGGGAATCGCTTCGCGCAGTTTGATCTGCCGGTTCGGCGCGATCCAGTACAGCGCCGTGAATACCGCGATCAATACCACGAGCGGGATGCAGTACTGAAGCAGTCCCCAGACGCGTTCGAAACCCGGCGGGTCGTTCAGCAGCTGATTCAACTGTCCGCCGATCCATCGTCCGAATACGAGCAGCAGGACGCTGACGAGCAGCACGACGCCCAGCACGAGCGTCGACAGCAGCGATACGAGACGGATCTGCCAGAACTTCCGGCTCTCTTCGACGTCGTAGGCTTTATTCAATCCTTTGATGACGGCGTTGATGCCTCTGGAAGCCGTCCACAGCGTCGCGATCATGCCGATCGACAGCAGCGCGCCGCTGCCTTGGGTCACTTCGCTCAAAATCCCTTCCACCGTATCCATGGCCGCTCCCGGAACCATCTCTCGCGCCAATCGCATCATTTCCTCGATCGACAGATCGACATAGCCGACCAGCGTCACGATGAAAATCAGAAACGGGAAAAAAGACAAAAGCAAATAATAAGCAAGCTGGGCACCGATCCCGCTCACCTCGTCGTCGCGAATGCGCACGAACAGCCGGTAACCGAAATCGAAAGCGTACATGGCGTATTTTCCGATCATAAATCGCTCCTTATAAGCGCTTTTCACGCGTTATTGGGCCGGATTCGCAGCGAAACCCGTTCCGCTTCGGGCAGTTATCGCTTCCTTGCCTACTCGTAGTATACCCGTTTTCACCTCCCTTCTCGCGTCAACGCGGCGGCAGGAAGATTTATGAAGCAAACTTTGCTAAGATAAACAGGTAGATTTTTTCGAAGCCGAAGGAGGAATACCCGAAATGCCGACGATTTTGACATTGTATGAATTTTCCGATGAACACGCGAAGCAGATCCGGGACATTGCGCCGGACTACGAGCTGAAGACCGTTCCGATCAAGGAGGTTACTCCCGAACAAATCCGCGAGGCGGATATTTTGGTCGGCTGGAACCGTAAAATGGAGCAAGCGGCTGTCGAGAGCGACACGCTCAAGTGGGTACAGTCCTGGTCCGCGGGCGTCGATTATTTCCCGATGGATCGTTTTGCCGAGAAAAACGTGCTGCTCACCAACTCCGGCGGCGTGCATGCGATTCCGATCTCCGAGCATATCTTCGCGGTCCTGCTCTCCATGACCCGCAGCGTTCACCTCAACATCCGCAGCCAAGTCCGCGGTAAATGGGATAAAAACGGCACATACGGCGAAGCTGCCGGACGCACGATGGTCATTGTCGGCACGGGCCATATCGGACGCGCCACCGCCAAGCTTGCCAAAGCGTTCGGCATGAACACGATCGGCGTTCGCCATTCCGGCCGCCCCGAAGAGTATATCGACGAGATGTACCGAACGCACGGAATCGAGGAAGCCTTCGGTAAGGGTGACGTGATCGTGAACATTTTGCCGCTCACCGACGATACCCGCCACTTTTTCGACAAAGACAGCTTCGGTTACATGAAAAAAGGAGCGTTGTTCATCAACGTCGGCCGCGGGCCGAGCGTCGATACGGATGCGCTCGTGGCGGCACTGGATTCAGGTACACTGTCCGGCGCCGCGCTCGACGTGTTCGAGCAGGAGCCGCTGCCGGAAGACCATCCGCTGTGGAAACGCGAAGACGTCATCATTACGCCTCATGTCGCGGGAAACACGGACCACTACGATGTCCGCGCCACGGAGATTTTTATCGACAATTTGAAAGCCTTCGTAAATGGGGAAACGCTGCCGTGCAACCTGGTGGATTACTCGCGCAAGTACTGATACCGATCGACGGCAACCTATTATTTTAGAAGGAAAAAGCACGGACATCCGCATGCAAGCGTCGGATGCCGTGCTTTTTGCATCAAATAAGAATCTTCCCTGTCTACGCCGAGTCTCGGGATTCGCTGCGTATCGCCGTTGAAGCTTTGCGCGCACGCAGCAGCGAACGGATCGATTCCGCGTTCGTCAGCAGCACCCCGACCAAGACGACCGCCGAACCTAACGCCGCATTCCAGTGCAGCGGTTCGCCGTACAGGCGGGCGCCAAGCGCGAGCGCGATAAACGGAGAAACGTAAAGCCATGTCGTCGGAAACACAGGATGCGTGCGGGACACCAACCAATAGAACAGCGTATGCCCAGCCATCGAGCCGATCAAGGTCAGATAGAGCAAGGAGATCATCGCCTGCGAGAAGTTGCTGATACCGGCGGCTCCTCCTTCGGTCAACGCCGACAACAACAGCAGCATCCAGCCCCCGTGCATCATCTGCGCCGCATTAAGCGAGATCGGCGAAGCATCAGGCAGCTTTTTGCTGGCGTATTTGGCTAATAAGGCTCCGCCGGCATAACCGATCTCTCCCGCAACTACGACAAGGCCTGCGATCAGCCACATTTGCCCGTGCACCCCTTCCGCCCCCGGAAGCAGCAGCAACGCGACGCCGGCCGTACCGACCAGCGTTCCCGTCAGCGCAAGCCGAGGAATGCGAATCCGCGACACGCCCGCTTGCAGCAGCAGGATAAAAGCCGGGCCTGTCGCCGACAGAACAGAAGCCAGTCCCGACGAGATATACTGTTCGGCCCAATATAACGCTGCAAACGTACAGAAAGTAAGTCCGAAACCGGTGAAAAGCGTCTCCTTGCGCAGCAATAATGAGAAACTGATCTTGCGCCGAGCCGACATCCCCAACATCACCAGCAAGCCTGCCGCGAAAAATCGAAGTCCTGCGCCCAAAAACGGCGGCAAACCGGCTTCGACGCCAAACTTGATCGCCAAAAAAGTCGTCCCGAAAATGAGGCACATCGCGACATAGCCGAGAATAATCATCTGTTCTTCCTCCTTCGTTTGCCTTATTGTAAAGGGGAGTCCTTAGAACAGATGGACGAACGCAGAACAGATCAAATTCGCAGCGTCGCAAAATCGGCTATGATGAGTATACTTTTTAAAAGGAAACCCAACTTCGATCCGGCAAATCCGGAAGCAGGGAGCAACGCACATGGAACATAACTCTTCCGTTCATTCAAATAAACGAGATCGCACGGCGGGCAGCACTTCCGTCCGGGCGAATTCAAGATCGGGACGTTCTGCGGAAGTTCCCGACGGTTTTCTTCTCCCCCTTGCCAATTCGTCCGAACTTGCGGTCGAGCTGCGTATTCGCATTGCGCGCGGCGACTGGATCGAAGGCGAAAAGCTGCCTTCCGTTCGCCGCATGTCGGAAGAAACGGGGCTGCACCGCCTGACCGTGTATAAAGCGTATAATCGTCTCAAGGACGAAGGATTGATCGAATCCCGAGAAAAGTCGGGGTATTATCTGACCGTGCCCCGTCGCCCTGCGGAAACCGGGTTCGGCAGCGTGCAGCGGTTTCGATCGCCCGAGCAGTCAGAGAACGAATCGCCCGGCGCGGAAGCTCCGCAGCCTGCGCTGCTCGGCGAGCTGCACAGCGTAGAATGCCGTTATCAGTTCTCGCAGGCGTTGATCGATCCGCTGCTGCTGCCCAACTCTTATCTGTCCGAGGAAGCCAAGCATGTATTCGATCTATATCCGCGCGTGCTCGGGACGTATGCGCCTTTGCAGGGCGACGAAGAGCTGCTGAACGTGCTGCGCCGCTATATGTCGGAGACCTGCGGCTTCGTGCCGGAAGGCCAGGAACTGCTCGTTACGAGCGGCGGGCAGGAAGCCATTCATTTGACCTGCGAAGCGCTCGTTCGTCCCGGCGACGCCGTGCTGATCGAGCAGCCGAGCTACAGCGTCGCCATCGAGATGTTCAAGCATCGCAATGCGCGCCTTGTTCCGGTCGATATTCATCCGGACGGCTACAGGATGGACGAGATCGAAGCGCTGATGCGCCGCCATCGTCCGGTCTTGTTCTATCTGAATCCGACGTTCCATAATCCGACCGGATGGTGCGTGCCCGCCGAGCAGCGCAAGCGCCTTGCCGATCTGGCCGAAACGTACAACTGCATTTTGGTGGAGGATGATGCTTTCCGCGACGTGTATTTCGATACCCCGCCGCCTCCTCCCGTATATAGTTACGATACGGCGGGCAATACGATTTATATCCGCAGCTTCAGCAAATATGTGTTTCCGGGTCTGCGCATCGGGTGTCTCGCCGCGCGTGCCGATCTGATGCGCCGTCTGTTGACGGCAAAAGCACGCAGCACGGGCGGAACGCCGCTGCTCAATCAGAAGGTGTTCGCGCATCAATTCCAGTCGGAGCGTTCGCGCCGCCATCTGCATAAATTGCGCACGGCGTTGCAGCTGCGTAAGGAAGCGATGGAAAAAGCTTTGGAAGGCTCGGGCTGGACCTGGCATTCGCCGCAGGGCGGGTTGAATTTATGGATTAAGCTCCCGGAAGGAATCAGTCCGCAGCGATTGCTCGCCGACGCGCTGGGAAGCGGATCGGGCGAGGACACGATATCGTTCGTGCCGGGATCGTTTTTCGATCCGGAAAGCCGGCCCGACCCGCATATTCGGCTGAGCTTCTCGATGTTGAACGAGCGGCGGATCTCGGAAGGTGTTGCGCTACTGCGAGCGCATGCGGAAAAGCAGGGTTTTCGTTGAGGGAAGCTTGGGAGGCTGCGGGAGAAATTCGTTTCGGTCGCGTGTTGAACTTGGGAAGCTGAATTATTTTTATAAGGAAGCTTCCCAAGTTCAAAGGCGAACGCTAACGCTCCTTCACTGAATTTCTCCCTCCGCCTCTCGCTTCGTCTACAACTAAAATCCTGCTTCGGTTTGCTCGTATATGTTTGGGATATAAAAAAGAAAGCGTCCGGGCCTAAGGCCGGACGCTTTTGCGTTTTGTTGCACTGCTCGCATCGCATCGCATCGCATCGCATCGCATTCACAATTATGCTTGCTCTCAAGAAACGGGGACAGTGTCTAGATGTTCGGCTTGGGTTTCTCGAAGTTGGGCTTGGTAGAGGTCGAAGTAACGGCCTCGGAGGGTCATGAGTTCGGCGTGGGTTCCGGTCTCGGCGGCGCGGCCTTTTTCCATGACGATGATACGGTCTGCGCCCTGGATGGTGGAGAGGCGGTGGGCGATGACGAAGGTAGTGCGGCCTTTTTTCAACTGTTCGAGTGCTTGTTGGACTTTGCGTTCCGATTCGTTGTCGAGGGCGGAGGTCGCTTCATCCAGTAGAAGAACCGGCGCGTTTCGAAGCAGGGCACGGGCGATGGCGATTCGTTGGCGTTGGCCGCCGGAGAGGCGGGCGCCGCGTTCGCCGATCTTGGTATCGAACCCTTCCGGGAATTCGAGGATAAAGTCGTGGGCTTCGGCCATTTTTGCTGCCCGTTCGATCTCCTGCCCGCTGGCTTCCGGCTTTCCGTCGGCGATATTTTCGCGGATCGTGCCGGAGAACAGATGCGCCTCTTGCGGCACCCAGGCGAAGTGGCTGCGTTGTTGTCCGAGATCCATTTGCCGGGCATCTTCGCCGTTCAGCAGCATGCGTCCTGACTGGGGTGGATACATGCCGAGCAGAAGCTTGAAAAGCGTGGTTTTGCCGCCGCCGCTTTCACCGACCAGCGCGACGGTCTCGCCTGCTTTTGCCGTAAGAGTGACATCCTTCAATCCTTTGCCTTCATGAGTTTGCTCGTTCTCCGTTTCATTCCCGCCTTCTGTATCGTAGGAGAAACTTAAGTTTTCCAAACGAAGCTCCTGCAGGGACTCGACTGCAGCGTTGTCTTCTAGCAGTTCTTCGGTTTCTGCCGGAGCGTCGGTGACTTTAAAGATTCGGTCGGCTGCGCCCAAGCCCTGCTGCATGCCCGCCCACATGCTCGGCAGCACGGTAAAAGGCATCACCAAGTAGTTCATGAGCTGAATAAACGCCAGCATCGAACCTACCGTAATGTTGCCGATATGAACCAGATAAGCGCCAGCCACGATTGCGCCGACGAACATCAGGTTGCCCGCAAAAGCACTCGCCGATGCGCTGCCTCCTTGAATTCGTGCGCTTTTCATTTCCCATCCGAAAATTTCACGGCTGCGTTGGAGAAAAGCAGTAAATGTGCGGCGTTCCATGCCGTATGCTTTGACGACGGACGGAGCGCCGAAAACATCCTGCAAATACACGGTCGCTTCTCCGATCGCTTCCTGTTGACCCGCTGCGCTGCGGCGTATCGCTTTGCCTGTAAGGCCGCCGATCAGGATCATGACGGGTCCCATCGCGAAGCAAAGCAGGGCCATCGGCCAGCTGATCGTCAACAGATAGATGAATGCGCCGAGCGCAAGCAAAGGATTGCTGATCAAGCCGAAAAGAGTCGTGCCCATCGCCTCGCCGACCGCCTGATTGTCGCTGGTCATCCGTGATAAAAATTCACCCGAGTGATGCTTGTCCGTACACTTGGCCGGAAGACGAAGGATATGATTCAGCGTATCTTCCCGAAGGTCTTTTCGAATAGAGGCCGAAGCTTTGGTCCGCAGCACCTGATCCGCATAATGCACGATCACTTCGCCGACCAAGATTCCGCCGCCGATCATGAGCAGCGTCGGCCAGGATTGTTCGGAACCGTAGACGGCCGCATTCGTGACCAGTGCCAAAAACCAGGCAATGCTTAAGCTCAGGCCTATTTTGACCAGCGTAATGATACCAAGTCCTGCGTAGAGAGTTTTGTAATGACGTATGTATGCCGCTAACCGCTTGAATGTTCCCTTCGACGCACCGTCGACCGCTCTGTCAGTCCCTTTTTTCATCGTAATCTCCTCCGCTCTCCTGTTTTGTTGCTGCTATATCCAGTATAAGGAAAGAAGAAGGATGAGGAATTGGACGCCGGACCTGATTTGTTCTCCGTCCGCGGACCGAGTCGGCTGGCGACCGAAGACGGAGCAGCGGTTTCAATCATCTTGGCGCAGGCGCAGCCCGTGTAAAAAGCCCTGGGTGCCAAAGTCCGAACAAGCAAGAAAAAGCGCACGAAAAAAGCGGAAAACAAAAAAGCTCGCTTTGTTTTCCGCTTATCGATTTTAAAAGATTGCGTATTTGCGTCTGATGCGGTTATTTCGATGCTTCCAGACCTGCCGCCTCGGCGATCAAACGGAACGATTCCATTCGGGCTTCGTACCCGATCCCCGGGCAAACGACCATGATTTCGTCCGCTTCGTAGGTATCGCGAATATCCAGAAGACGTTCCCGCACGCGCTTCATGTCTCCCACGATCAACGACATGCGGTCATCGTTCCCTTTCAATTCCGACCGGCCGATCGGCGATTCCGGAAATTGGTCGCGGAAGCTTTCGGCCAGCGTCAATGCTTTGCTGTCGGTCGACGCGCAGATCACGTTTACCGCGACGATCACATGCGGCTTTTCGCGCTGCGCCGAAGGCTTGAACGCATCGCGATAGGTTCGCACGATCTCCGGCCCGTCGCTTGCGCTCATGAACTGTCCGAACGCGTAGTAGGAGCCGCAAGCGGCCGCCATATTCGCGCTTTTCGTATTGGTGCCCAGCATCCATAACTCGGGCGGCTGCTTCGGCTGCGGACGCGCCCGTACCGATTCGCCGTCGTAGCGATAGCTGCCGTCCATCAACTCGCAGAGCTGATGCACCTTATCCGGCATCTCCCCTACATGCGCCAGGAAGTTGCCGCTCAGCGCCATCGTCGTATGCGCGTCGCCGCCCGGCGCCCGGCCGATGCCGAGATCGATCCTCCCCGGATACAAGGCAGCCAGCAAATTGAAGCACTCGGCCACTTTGAGCGGGCTGTAATGCGGCAGCAGCACGGCACCGGCTCCGATCCGAATCCGGCTCGTGCGCGCTCCGATATGCGCCAACATTACTTCGGGCGCGGTACAAGCGAGCGAATCCATCCCGTGATGCTCGGACAGCCAATATCGGCCGTATCCCCACTCTTCCGCGCTGCTCGCCAGCCTTGCCGACTGGTTCAACGCTTCTTCGTCCGAGACTTGATCGAACCTTGGCGACATATCCAGGATTCCCAATGCCATTTTCGTCATGATGACTTACCCCTTCCCTGGCGCCCGGGTTTCCCCGATTCGCCGCGGTGCTTCCATCATTGTGATTCCTGCTTTTTGATTCCTGCTTCTTTTGACGTAAATTCCCTGTTTTTGTTGCGCGAAGCAAGGAAATCAATCGATATCGTAAATGGAACCGACTTTCAGTCCGTACAGTTCATTGTAAATTTTTTCCGCAAACATATCCGTCATACCCGCGATATAGTCGATCACCATGCGCTCCCACGTCCATACCGGCGTCTCTTGCTTCTGATCCCGTTCGAAACGGTGAATCCAGTCGCTCGGAATGATCGAAGTCGCCGTTTTCGGATCGACGAACGCGTCCCACAGCCTGCGGATGATCCACTCGCTGCGTTTTTGCAGACGCTGCACGCGCAGATCGCGGATCATGGTCACCCAAGCGAAACTTTTCAGCACGCTCACCGTCCGCAGCATATCGTCGTTTTCAGCGCCGTCTTTGACGAACGTGATTTTTTTCCAGTTGCCGTCGTCGATCACGCCCAGATTGCTGACGAAATGATTCACCCAATAAGCTTTAACCTCGCGCCGCGTCCGTGAAAAGTCCCGATCGCACACCGGCCATTTGGAATTCCACGCCTGCAGGTAATCGTCGAGCACCGCGCTGACCTTCATGCTGATCGCTTCGCGGTCAACGCCCTGCCATACCCGGTCTTCGAGCGTTTGAATCTTTTCGAGAATCAAGCGGTGCGTGCCTTCGTCGTGCATGAAATGCTCGTGGACCTCGATCTTGCCTGCCTTGATGCCGTCTTCCAGATCGTGCGCCGAATACGCGATGTCGTCGCACAGATCCATCAGTTGGGCTTCCAGCGTCGTTTTGCGTTCCGGGATCTGCCACTCTTTGCGAATGCCCGAAATGTAATTCCATTCGTTGCGGTACATGCCTTTTTTATTTTCAAGTCCGGAGAACGGGTATTTGTTGATGCCGAGCAGCACCGCGTCCGACAGGTTCAGCCCGTCGAGATTTTCCCGCTTCTCCAAAAACATCATTAACCTAAAATTGTGCGCGTTGCCCTCGAAATGTTCGTAGCGGTAGCGCATTTCGTTATGTTTTTCCCGTTTTTTGTCCGCATTTTCCTTTTTGCCCCGGAGTTCTTTGCGCGTGCGTTCTTCGATCAGCTTCTCCAAAATGTCGGCCAAGACTTCTTCGCCTTTGTGCCCGAACGGAGGATGGCCGAAGTCGTGGGCGATCGACGCGCATTCCACGACTTCCGGATCGAGCACCAGTCCCGGACTGTCTGCCCGTTCCAACGTGATTTCGGGATATTGGAAAACAAGATTTTTCGCTGCTTGACGCGCGATCTGCGCAACTTCGAGCGAGTGCGTGAGCCGCGTGCGGTAGTAATCTCCGGTGCCCGCGCCGAATACTTGCGACTTGCCCTGCAAGCGGCGGAACGTCGGGGAATGGATCAGCCTCGAATAGTCGCGCTCGAACGAAGAACGCGAAGCTTCGTGCTTGTCTTCGGCATGCTGCCGGTGTTCTCTTTTTTCCGTCAAACTCATATCGGTCCAGCCGCCCTCTCTGTCTCTTAAATCAGGTTGAATCAGTTGGAGTCGATTATACCTGTTTTCGCTATTCTGTAAAAGAGGGGAGGGGGAAAAGCAGGGGGCTGCGGGAGAAATTGCAAGCGTATGCTTCCGAAGTGCATTTCTTCGAAATGCTTCACGAGCCGCTGTCTCACCCGGGATTTGCAGTTAGAATGTACATTCCAACTGCAAATCCCGGGTTCAAAGGCGTCTCGAACTGAATTTCTCCCTCCGCTTGTTGCTTTTTTGTAGTAGAAAAATGAAGGAATGAGAGGGCGCTGTGCTTGAGGTTAGAATATCGGCTTCTTAGTTTTTGGGTTTACATTTGGCTGAGCATAACCTTACATTCTTGGGTTAAGGAAGACTACTCATTTTTTAGCAAATAGGTTCGTACGGAAGGGAGTAAGGTTACGATCAGGATTATGAGGCCAAGAGCTGTGTAACCGAGATGTACGATATGCACGGCGTTCATCATGTAGGTTTGTACGGTGATCCAGATGATTTGTCCGAAGCCGACGTATAGGGACAAAGCCCAGGCGGGATGCAGGTCGTTTCGGTAGGGATTGAGAGCTTGGGCGGCTTTCCAATCGGGGCGGCGCCAGATGGCGTAGGCGACGAGCAGCGGGAATAGGCCGAAGACGACTAGCAGTAAGATGCCGGGGATCAGGAAGCTTGGGAAAAAGGTGCGTTCCAACATGGAGACGGGCATGCCCATTGCTTCTCCGGTCGGGTCGAAGATCAGCATGGCTCCGCCGCCCAAGGCACCGAAGCCGAGGATTGCGTGTAAAAGGATGAGGAAGATCGCTGCGGCGGGGGTAGACTTTTGCTTGGATGATGCTTGACGAGTTCGGCTGGGGTTGGCTGCATGTATTGCGGATTGGGTCTTGCGGGAGCGTGCTTGATTCGAGTTTGTCATTATGGAAGCCACCTCTCTTATTCCTTTTCCTTCGCGTAGCGCGATCGTGGTGAGAGTATGCGGGAGTCAGAGTCCGCCGTTTGCTGTTGAGCATCGCATATTGGCAAAGGGATTTTCGTTGCTAGGTCCAGCTTAAAACATTCGACGGCCCTGCTGCACGGACAAGCGTCACACTGTAGTCGCTTGACCCAATTCATAGAATTTTGCACAAAACAAAAAACCTCGATACGCCTCCCGTCTGGATGGGAAGTCATATCGAGGTTTGAATGCGTGCGTTTGAATGATCATTACTGTTCAGGCAATCCGGCTGCACGCCGCAGGCGATTGGCGCGATCGTGAGCAGTATTCGCCGCTTGGGTATCGCCTGCGCTTTTCGCTCGATACCAAGCCGGAGACAGCCAACGAAAGACCAACTCTTGTACATTCGACTTGTGCAATTGGACGGCACTTGCGAGCTTCCGGCCTGCGTCGTCGATTCCGGCTGCGGAGCGCAGATTGACGGCCAGCCGATGGAAATGGTCCGCTTCCGGCTGCTGGTCGGCTGCCCGCGCAGATGCCCAAGCGGGGCGGACGTATTCGGCGATCAGCGCTAGGGCGATCTCAGTGGGAAGCGGGACAAAATCGGCAGGCTCATTCGGCGCGGGATCGGTAGGCAGAACAGGTTTGGGCGAGGTCGCGCTTCCTGTCGTTGGATTACCGCTTGCGTTTCCGCCGTTGAGAGTCTGTAGCTCAACTGTCACGTCTGCGATCAGGTCTTTGAGCGTGCGACCGCCCGACTTGAGCGCGTTATCGCAGTCGATTTTCCGGGCCGGATCGAGTTGCTTGTGACTCGGAATGAACAGACGCGGGTCTTTGTTCCACCTTTTGCAGCAGAAAGCCAAGTACCAGACGAAGCGTTTGTACGCTTCGTCAAAATTAATGCTGCCTCCGTAACATAGCTCTATGCCGAGCGCGGCATCATTGGCATCGTAGCCGAAGCGCTCGTTGTCGGTCGTCACGTTGTACAGCACATGCCAAGCCTTTTCGGCCGGGTCGGAAGCTGTGCCTGTCGGGATAATTTCAAGGATTTGTTTGTCGTCGATAAAGACATGCGCCGAGGCGGAACGGTCCGTGAGCGCGTTGAAATAGCGGTAGTGGTTATCCGCGCTCGCGCCGGGATTGCCGGTATCGTGGGCGACAAAAAAAGCCGGCACTCCGGTGATGAGCCGGAGGCCTGGCCTGGTGTTCGAGCGCTTGGCGATGTAGCGGCGCTGGATGGGGTATTTTTGCACGTTCAAGGAAAAGACTCCTTTCTTGTTCGTTGTGTTATCACGTTATAAAGTAATCGCGGAACGACTTGGTGCTAGGCAGTTCGGTTGCTATCCGGCGTCTCTGGCGAGTCATCCGATTCAGGATGTTCGCTTTCTTTTTCTAACTTGATTGGCTCGGGTTGTGCGTCCGGGGTCAACTGCGAGTTTTCTGCCGGATTCGACTTCGATTCAAAAATCTGAACGGCATTGCGTAAGAAGTCCGGCATCGGAACTCCGATCTTGCCCATGTTTTCAATGACCGAAAGCAGTTCGTTGGCCAGGTAGAAAAAAACGACGGCGTCCCGGAAGATGTGCAACTCTCCCAGTACGCCGTCGATCAGGTGCGCGATGGCAACGACCGCGAAGATCGCCACCTTGCGCATGATCCCGACAAACCCCGTTCGACTCCTCAGCTCCCCCCGCACCCACGCCGCCGCCCACCCCGTTGCCCAATCAATGCTGACCAGTACAAGCAGCAGTGCGATTAGCATATTCATCCCTCCTCTCAAAAAGCCGGCCGCCGCTCCGAGGAGTACGGCGGCGTATCTTGGTAATTGGTCGATCATGGATATTTTTGTATACATATTATTTATTGCCATGCTTCTACAACAATATTGTAAAGTTCAGAGATCCCACCTTGAACTTGGAAAGTAATAGAAGTAGACGTTGCTGAAAGAGCACTGCTGACGTAATACCATGATCCGTTAGATGCATTATTAACTGCGCTCCCTCTTACCGTATTAAACAAAACTTGTAAAGCTTCATTCCCAAAACTACTTGTTCCACTTATAACAACTATTCTGGGTACAAAAGCAAAATTAACTGTACGAGTACCCGAACCAGGATTCATCGTTCCGTAGTCACTTCTGGAATAAATACGTTTTGAGATGGTATTTATTCCTGCTACCAACTCTACATGCGTAGGGACGCCGTCGCCGTCTGCGTCTGCTACTGTTCCCCCTTTACCAGTGATTGCATTGCGAACGGCGAGTTTGCCATCACTGACAGATTTTTTTAGGTCTATACCTTGAACATAAATCGGAGCATCAAAATAATGCCCCCCCTCTGCATAATAAGTCAAATCCCCTTTACCAGTAGTACCATTCCCGTTATGGGCAATAATTCTAGCATCGTAATCAGTTTGCTGTGCTCCAGAATGAAAATCAATAAAAGCAGGTCCTTCTCCGGCTACGTCCATCCCCAGTTCAAGAGCTCGAACTTTTTTAACACTAGCTTGTACAATTCTTGCATCTACGTCATCATTCCAAGGGTGGGGCGATGGTCCATAATGAAGTGTGACTAAAGAAAAGGCCTTGAAAGAAGCTGCTACATTAGGAGCAACTCCTAAACGAATTCGAAGTCCACTCGTTCCTAATGGAGTTTTGATAGTCAGCGTTTTTCGATGATATCCACCTTTTCCAGTGGCATAAATATTGTTTATTGGAGTTCCACTTTGATCTACAACTTCCAAAAACATTTGATTTGATTCGGTTGCACCATTAAAATTTACTCCAACCGTATATTCCATGTTTTCGATTGCAGGAATCTGGTCCGATTCGAGCATACGCCAATTTGCACCCGAAGGTTCTGTAAATTGAAAGAAGGCCGGATTAATTCCTGCATCTATAGAAGCATACCATCCGCTTTCCCCTCCAACTTTTCTCCAACCAGCCAGTCCATATGCACCTGTGCTATTAGGCAGTAAATTAGCAGGTCGATCCCCTGCTATTTTCGTATCTGTAATCTCCTTCACCCGCCGCACCGCATCCGCCGTAGCCGCCTTCCCCTTACTCGTACTACTCGTCGTATCATCCAGTTGCACGATCCCTTTCTGCGTCGTCGATGCATCCGGAATCTCAGGTTCGATCTCGCCGATCTCGGTACGCATTTCCCCGATCGCCGTGTCCAGCTTGTCCCAGTTCTCGTTCAGCATCGTGTCGATATTAAAAGTCTGATCCGCGTCGGCAGCTTTGTCCGCTTTATACAGATCCACATTCGGTGTCTTCGAAGACATGCCTTTCCCTCCTTTAATGGTAAAGCTTTAGTATGTTGGCCGCTTAAGATGTCAGATTACGTTCCTCAAAAACCCGCTTGAACCGTGCGTGTTTCCGATGAACGCAACCCTTTGATTTGATGCGGTCAACGTGCTAGTTAAAAGCAAACTTGTCGAGCGTCGTCCGATCCAGTTGTCCCAGCGTCATCACGCCGTGCACATCGCGAATCAGCAAATAGCTGAACTCGTACTCCACAGCCAGATGCGCCGGTTTGATCGCTTCGATCGCAGCTTTGAGATCGTCCAGGTTCGGCGGCAAGCCGATCGTGTCGACGAAATGAATCGTGAATGCCCATTCTTCCGGCCGGAACGTCACGTCCACCGTGCCGCGTTCATACGCCGCTGCCACATTGCGCACCATTTTTCCGGAAAATACGCCTCCGCCGCGCAGTTTCGACTCCACGACGGAGCGTCGCTGCTCGATCGGCTTGACAGGATCGACCGCAATATCCAGCTCCCGCTCCCAGATATCCAAGCCCCATGTCGCCGTCCGCACGAAAAACTGATCCCGCGTTTCTTCCAGCGCCTGATGCAGCAGATCCATTTCCCGACCTTTTGTCTCGGCATCCGCGCGCATGATCCGGGAAGTCTCGTAATAATACGGCAGGTAAGAAAAGAGCTCCTGTCCTTTCTCCGAAAGGGGGAGCCCGTCGACATTCACAGCATGGAGCGTCGAGACGCCTTTGACCGTATCTTTTACCACTTCACTCATGCACCGTCACCGTCCCCAACACCGCCACCTGATGCTCTTCCATCTCGATATTCCGGTCGCTGGCGCCGCCTACGATTAGGTCAACGTAGTCGATCAGCGGCGGGATATCGAGTAGAATGGCGGCGATCCGAGTATAACGAACCAGCGGATCTTGAAAAGCCAACTGTTTCAGATACGCGGTCACGCCTTCCTCGATCTGCCTTTTCACGTCCGCTACGGAAGCTCCGCTAGCCAGCGTCGGCGTTACTTCGATATCGATCGCGACTTCTTCTGCAGGCATAACGGTCACGATCGGGCCGGCAGGAGCCGTACCTTCGCCTTGCCCGTCCTGCGTCGGATCGATAGAGTTCTGCACCGCAGAAACAATCGAAGGGCCGGCGGCGCGTTTTTCGTTGTCCAACAGATAAATCCCTACGGTGCCCGGGCCTTTCCAAAGCGGAACGACGCGACTCGCGCCGACGCCGGGAATCTCGCTCGCCCATTGTCTGTACTGCGCCTTGTTGCCGCTCGTACCCTGATTGCGAACTTTGGCGTAAAAGCGTTCGAGCAGCGAGGCATCCGATTCGATGTCCGTCCCGCCTGTCATCGCTGCCGTATTCGTTACTCCCGTCACGCCGGAAATCGAATCGGAGATCAGCGAGATCGCGCCGGGCGGAACGTTTCCGGATTTTCCGGCGATCACCGCACGTACGGCGACTGACGCCTTGCCCGTTTCTCGGATCGTGATCGCTGCGATCGTCTCGTATTCCTTCGATGCCTCGCCGATTTCTTCGTCCGAAGGCGATGAGACTGTGGTTCCGATCGGTACGATTTTCCCAGGCTCCCCGGTAAACGTGACGCTGCCTTCCGCAAAAGTCGCAGTCCGGCGCGTCACGCCATGCTCGGAAGCCCGCAGATCCAGCTCTTCCGAACGAAAGTTTTCATCCGTGCTGGCAACCGTGCTCGCAAATCCTCGCCGCAGCAGCTCCTGTGCCCATAACGCCGCTTCCGATAACATAAAAGCCGCCGGAGCCTGCGCATCCCACAAAAACGATCCTTCCGACTTATCGAGGTCATCCGGCAAACGATCCAACATCCGGCTTCGGATCGCCTCCTCCGTTTGTTCCTCCAAATAATAAGGAAACTCAGCCAAATCCAATCACCTCGCTTTCCAAAATTTCAACGTCCTCCTGTACACTGGTGATTTGGCAACTGAATGTGCACCCGTCTGCGATCCAGGCAAAAGAAAACTGATCCACCGATCCCGTTCGATCATCCGCAAGCAATGTTTCCGTCACCATGCGTTCGACTTCGCTTTCGATAACGGAACGCGGATGATCGCTACCGAGCAGGTCTTCCAGCTCGTTGCCGTAGTCGCGGGAATAAATCACATGCCGATAGCGCGGAGTACGGATCGCCTTTTCACACCACTCGACCCAGGCTTCTCTCGGATTCGCCGCCGCGATCCGTCCGCTTGGTGTCGTCACAAATTCACCGCGGTCGTAGTCGAACTTCCAACTCCGACCGAACGTGACCGCAGCGGAATCGGCTTCAACGTCCGTCTCTTCGTCTCCCCAGAAAAAACCTCCGTTATCCGGAAAAAGATTAGCCATCCGCGCCCACCACCTTGCACAATACGACGACATCGCTGCCGCCGTTCACCCGGATCGCCAGCACGCGGTCACCCGATTGAAATCCGTTGACTTGCAGCGTAACTTCGCCTCCCGCACCCGGACTGCCTAAGGAATCGTCGGCGTTCGGTACAGCAATTCCGCCGCTTTTTCCGGCTTCCATCGTGCCCGGCAGTTCCGCGATCATGTAATTCTGCATTTCATGCTTGAAATCATCCAGCTTCACGCCGGAGGCCGTCATCGTCCCCAGCACGCCGCCGAGACCGCTCGCCATTTGCTTGGTGTGCCCCTTCATCGCAGAACTCATCATGTCGGCGAATTGCCCATACGGATCTTTAGTCAAGATAAAACCTCCTTTTTACCGACGATTCGGTCGCCAGCTCCAACGTCATCGTACCCGGATTGCCGAGATCGTGACCGACCGACGTGACAAGCAGCTTCATTCCGCTCAGCTTCACGGCGTCGCCCGCCCGAATCGTATTGACGTCAGGGGCTGTTACGGTAAACGTCTCCTGGATTCCGGTCAGATAACTTTGCGCGAGCTTTTTGGCTGCTTTCGCCGTTTTGACCTGATCGTCGGAGACTACCTTTTGCAGCGTCCCGAGTTCTTTCGTTCCCTTTTCCTCGACAGTCAGGATTTTGGACGCAACTTCCTTCCCGTTCGAAGATTCGGCTGCGGCAAGCACTTTCACCTTGGTGACCGCGCCTTCCAGCGTACGCATCTGCGCGACGTCAATCAGGCGGTCCAGCTCATGCACGTGCGTATTGCTGCCCAGCTCGAACAGTTCCAATCCGCGGCTCGTCATCCGGGGATGATACATGGCGCCGCCCGACTTGGACGTTTCCTTTAGATCCGCGAACAACATGGAAAAAATCGTTTGCGACCGATATACGGCCTTCGCCAGTTTAGTTTTCGTGTCCGTCGGATTGCCGAGCGTGATCCCCCAGTCTTTGGCGTACTTTTGCAGGCGCTGCGTCGCAGTCTGGTCTTTGGGGAAAAGGTATTCGTCTTCGGACTTTTCCAGATAGATCATCCGGTCATACAGCGTCAGCGAAATACGTTTAGTGCCGCTGTTCGTGCTTTCCGCTTCCCAGATCACGCCGGGGTTGAGCAAAGGAAAAAGTTGTTCTTCTTTGCCGAAAGGAACGCCACTCACACGGATTGGCGTTCCCGGCGTGAAGTCGGGCAGCGTTTTCGCTGTCGATACGGCCAGTCGAACGCTCGCCTGATAAGCGATCTGGTCGAGCGCGTCGCGCATGCTGATACTTTCGACCATCGGCGTGATATCGGTGTTGCTGCCTACGATTACTTTGTAACTCATTTCGGCATCACCAACTTTTGTCCCGGCTTGATCAGGTTGGCGTCAGGACCGATCACTTTCACGTTTAGCGCATAAAGGGCTTTCCACTTGTTGGCGGAACCCAGTTCCAACTTGGCGATCTTGGACAACGAGTCTCCGCTTTTGACCGTGTACGTCTTGCCTGTCGGCTTAAGATCGGTTCGTTTAAGCGCTTTGACTCCGCCGGACTTGCTTTGCAGCTTGGCATCGCGCCACGTGCGGAACGTCAGATCGAAATAAATGTCCCCTGGCTCTCCGCCGCGGAACGAGCTGTTGTAGCTGATCAGATACACCGGCACGTTGATGCCCGTATGCGAGATGACCAAGCGAACCGGCTCGGCCGAAACGAGAAAACGATTAAGCACGTTGACCGCGACCATCGGATCGGGAATCTTGCGGAAACGGCAGTAAGACGGATCGTATTCTTTCGGGAAAAAAGAAGAAAAATTGATCTCCTTGATCTTGTCACCCTGCGCGAAATCGAATTCCCCATGCTGCAGCATGTTGACCGTCTCGTACCCTTTGGAACGAGAAAAATGAATTTCTTCGGGATTGACGGGAAAATGAAAATACTTTTTGTCGCCGTAAAACAGATAAATCTCCACGGCTGTCCTCCTTTCCGGGACCAAGGCTGTGCAGCCCGGTCCGCTTTCTTACGTCGCCATAGCTTGCGCAGGCCCGGCCGAACCTCCGCCTCCGCCGGACGGCTTGTAGTTTTGGAACGCTTGACGCACCTTCGCCACGATCGCCGCTCCGATCTTGCCTTCGATTTCGGCATAGTCGATCTCTTCGTGGATATCGAGTTGTACCGTTCCGGGCGAGATGTTGATCGAGATTTGGTTGGTGACTTCGGCTTTGGCGTCTTGGATCATGCCGGATAGAGTACCGATTTGACCTTCACTGAGTTGAACGTTCATTGTTTGGTCTATTGGTACTGCTGGATTCGTGCTAGATGGCATCGCTTGAATTGTTTTTACCGTTTGAGTAGCTTGTACCATCATCGGTGAAAAAGTTTGAGGCGCGTTTTGTTTACTCATTTGATGATTCAATATTGCGCCCGGGTTGTATGGTGAATTCATATCCATGATGTTGGGCTTATTTACTATCATTCCAGCATAAGGTTGAGGTGGAACAGGCTCCGTAACGGGAGGTACTGCCGGTTCGATAACTGGTTTTGTTTCTTCTTTTTTATCTCCCCATTTGAAAAATGATGCTACCGAATCGCCAAATTGAGAGACCGTATCCATTGCAGAATTGAAGCCATCTGTTACTTTTTGGCCTGCCTCTTCAAGCTTATTGAAGTTATTCTCTCCAATTAGTGAAGTGACTCCTTTTTTGATAGAGTCTTTGTGATCGTATAGAGCACCGCCTATCGTATTACCTGCCCATTCTCCTATTGCACCAGTGACAGGCCCAACAAACGGAATGGCAGATCCCATCATGCCGCCTACGGTTGCACCAATTGCTTGAGATCTTTCCTTACCTTCAGTAGCTTGAGCAATATTGGCGATATCTGCAACATATCCGATAGGCCCCAGCAATTTCTTCATTCCCATTTTCGCAAAAGATGGAAGCGCATCTTGAATCAAAGAAGACGAAGCTAATGAGCTGAAATCGCTCGCAAGCCCTCTAGCTCCACCAATGAATCCTAATCCTGCATCAGAAAACGAAACAAGTGATTTACCAAAATGTTCGCTTAAAAGAGCACCTTTTTTTACTTTCCCTTTGAACCCAGGACCAGCAGGGTCTTTCCAAGCTTTTACAAAGTCGTTTCCACTTTTAACTCCTTCGCCTACTCCTTTGAAGCCTGATCCTATCTTCTTGGTATTGCCGAGCCCGCTTTCGATACGGTCCCATATTCCTTTCTCTTTTTCGGGGGCGCTTTCTCCTCCGCTACTGGAAGCAAAACTTAAATTCCCTAAAGAGCTGGATAATCGATCAATAGCTATTGTGTTTGAAGATAGGGCGTTTGTAATCGCTTGAAAATCAGGCATTGTAACAGTGATTGTCTGCTCAGACACAACAGCAGTAGTAGATTGCGTATTTATAGGACTAGACTGTCGATTAGGGTTGTTACTATTTTCTTTTACATCATTCAAAGCCGGCGGTTCTTTTTTCTGAATAGGTTCTTTATTTTCAATAAGTTTCTTTGTTTTTTCTTGAATTACAGACGGGGGTTTTACTACCGGTGGCATCTTCGCCTCCGCCGCCACCTGCACTCGCTTCGACTTAACCTGCCCCAATTTCGCGATTAACCGATCAATATCCCCCGACGCCTTATCGTCCAGCGTTACCCGAGGCATCAACTTCAACCTCGACAGCTTCAGCGCCGTCCGATAAATCTGATCGAAATGCCGCGCCGTGAACTTCAATTCGTTATTCAGTTTGATAATATTCTGGTAGCGCGTTCTACCCAGTCGATCCGAAGCCCGCTGGATCTGGTCGAAATAACGCGCCGTGGCTTTGAGTTCACCGGCATTCATTGCGAACCCGTTAGGATCTGCCATCATTTCACCTCCTTATATCGATGGATCGCTAGGCGCGGGTGCTCAGCGCTTCCAGCTCCTCCTCCGAGAAAGCCAGCAGCAGCAGCCTCTCCCCGCGCGGCAGCTTCCAAAACTCTCCGGGACGGAGATGATGGCGTACCCACATGTGGTACATCATCGTCGTCACCCCGCCGGAGCGGATTAGTTTTTTACGTCAGCCAGCTCCACGCCGAAGCCGGACAGCTCCAAGACCTTATCGCCTACCGCATCCAGTTCGCCCGCCAGCAGCATCCGGCGCACAGCTTGCTCGCCGCCGGACAGCTTGAGCCGGCTCGTGATGCGCGGATCGCCCCAGCCGTTCAGTTCCAGCCCTTTGACTTCGAGCTTCGCCGTCGCTTCGGAGATCAGCAGGGCGTTGAACGTCTCGCTGTCCACTTTTTCTTCCGTGCGGCCTTTGACCGTCTTGCGCACCATGCAGCGCTCGCGGATACTGTCCACCTTGCTGGACGTCAGGCCGCGCAGCGTCATACGAAGGTCGAGACGACGGATCGCGACCGTTTCTTCAGGCAGCTTGTCCGCTGCTTCGAACAGCACGTCCAGGATTTGTTCTTCGGACAGGTTTTCGTTGATACTCATATTGATAATTCCTCCTCGGATTTGGATGTGATGGCGGAGCGAAAACGCAAACGACGTGCCGGAAGAAGTCTTCTGCCGCACACGCCGATTCGTTTACGTAAAAAAGATCGCGCGTAAGGCATCTTAGCCCTTTAGACGGCGATCCGGATCAAATGTTTGATTGATGCTGCTTGCTTTTATCATACGTACGTCTTCTTGCAATCGGCAGCTCGGCAACGCTTTTCAATCACCAAGCAGTGATCGATATGACAACGAATCAATTCGCGCGAATCGGATCGAGCAGCTCGTACCCTTCAAAGGTAAACGTCGTTTCTTCCGCGACTTCTTCGCCTGCCGTCCAGTTCGCCAACTGAATCTTGTCCGGCATGCAGCGGATCAAGCGAACGCGTTCGTGGCCGTACGATTCCGGATCGTCGAGTTTGGAGATGATATCGAACTTTTGAAAGCCGCGGCGGATCATGTCCGAAGTGACTTTGTAGCCGCTCATCGTGCCCGTGCCTTTTTTCGCGCCTTTTTTATGCACTTTCCAATCGGTACCGGTCAGGTTCAGCTCGCGCTTTTCGATCTCCACGCTGGCTTCCAGCTTGTTGATATGGGACTGCCACACCCCGTCGATATGCAGTTGACCGTACGTGCCGAGAATGACTTTCGAAGCATCCAACATAATATTTCCTCCTTGAAATTGGGAATGGTTTATTTTAATGAATATCGATGATGAAAAAGGAGCTGCTGCGCGGTATTCATACTTTGCGCCAACGCTCCTCAGCCTGCTTTTACTGGACGTTGAACGTACCGAACAATTGCTCCATCACGTCGGCCAGCTTCACGTTCCATTGCAGGAAGACCTGATCCGCCTCCGGCTTAATGATGGGAGCGTCGCCGTAGTAGGCAGGGTCCAAAAGCACGTCGAAGCCGTTGGCTTCGATCACGCCGCTTTGAGCGAGCAGGGCCAGATATTCCTTCATCGCGCCGATCAGCGCCAGACGGCCTTCTTCCGTATTGTTGACCTTGCCGATGTACGAGTCTTCCGCCGTACGTTGCAGGTCGCTGCTGATCGCATCCATCACGCGGACGGAGCGAATCTTTTTCCAGGCGTTGTTTTGACCTGCGGCCGGCGTAACCAAGGTGTTGATTCCGCGCAGCGTTTTGACCTGACGGCCGTCATGGAACAGCAGGAATACGCCGTTTTTGACCGCCGTTTCTTGCTCGGAACGCGTCCAGCGGCGAGTCACGTCTTCGAACGGAGCCGCATGGTACGTCGTCGATTCGTTCAAACGCTGTCCGGCGATCAGACCTGCGACATACGCGCTTGTCTGTGCGGAACTGTAGGAAGCCGAGCCCAGTTTGACCCCTGTACCGACATTGATAATGCCTTCGTGGTTGAGTGCCGTCGAACGGGCGGAGGCCAGCTCCGGCGCGTTGACGGCCTTATCGTCCGCTTCGGTACCGCCGACAACCAGCGTTACGCCGCGGCCTTCTCCGCGCAGACGCTTCACGAATGCCGCAAAACTTTGCAGCAGGGCCGAATCGGCTGCGAAATCCAAGGACAATACGTCAAAGTCCGTGCCTTCCAAGGCCGACTGCGCCGCAATGTAATCCGCGTTAGTCAGCTCGCCATTGCCGCTTGCACCGCCCGTAAACGCTACGCCGGAAACTTGCGACAGAATCGATTCCGGTGCCAGCGCTTCGGCTTTCACCCAAATGTTTTCTGCATCCGAGTTAATCGCCTCAACGAATGTCGCTGCGCTGCCGGTTTCTGAAACGAATGTACGCAGCAGCTTCGCGCCTTCGTACAGACGCAGCTCCAGTGCATTCTCGTTCGCAACGTTCGGCTGAACCGCGGCGCGGAAGCTGTTGCCGCGGCTGCCGGTGTAAGAAGCGGTCAGACGAAGCACATCGGTTTCACCCGTTTTGAGTGACAGCGATGCCGCAGCTGCCTTATCGTCGGCAACGCGGTAAGCGAGCAGCTTTTTCGGCCCGCCCAGCAAAGCCAGATACAAAGAATCGTAAGCCGTGGCGCCGTTTGCCGCTTCGTTCGAGAACGTACGGCTGATCGCCGCCTCGCTGCCGATTTCGACAAACTGCCGCTCGGGTCCCCAGTTGCCTTTGACCAATACCGCTACCGTTCCGCGACTGCCCGGCTGTACCGCCGAAGCCGCTGCCGCCTGAAAATTCATGTAAAGTCCCGGAAGGACCGGTTTTTCCGTTGCACTCCAAGTTCCGCCTGCCATATTACTTCACCTTCGCTTTCATAAATTGTTTGATCTTTTGCATGACTTGTTCGACTGTAAAACGTTCTTCCGATTCGCCGAAGAGCGCAGCGTGCACGACTTCTTTGCGTACACCGAATAGATCTTCCGCATGCGACATCAGTTCGTCTGCCGTATGCAAGGCCGCTTCTCGGCGAGTATCGGCTGCCATCTTCGTGGTACTTGCCATATTCATCCCGCCTTACTGTCCATAATGATCGGTAGGTTCAAAGGGCGCTTCAATCTCCCTGCTTCAGTCCGACTCGTCCGATTAATACGGGCGGGTCGGTCTCTCCAGGTCGACCTCCAGGATCAACGACACGCTCCAGAACGTCGAGCCGGAGCTGACCTTTCAAAAAACCGTCGGCTTCCAGATCCGCAACCACGTCCGCAATCGTTGCCCCGCGACGTCCTGGCGCCGTTGGCTTCAATCTCTGCGCCGCGCTAAGTCGTTCAGCCAATCTCGAAAGCGCCTCGCGTTCTTCGGACGGCATACGCCCCAATACATGCGCGGCGTAGGTCCGCCGTACGTCGAATGCGGACGGCTTCGCGGTTACTTTTCGACTGCCTGCCAGCCGCCATAATACGCAAGGTCTTGCAACCGCAGATGACCAGCGATCCGTATGGATCTGCCAATCGCTTCCAAGCAATTCAGACGTCAACTTGGTCAAGCTCGTTAACTCTGCGCCTGCTTCGCCCGTATCGGATGCAATCGTGTTCGTCGGCTGTCGGTATACCGCAAACCGCAAGCCGCGCGTCATACTGCCGCTACCGAACGCAGCGTCTGTGCGATCCCCGTCAGCCGATCCGGCAAACACGCAGGTGAACGCCGGTTTGGCAAAGTTGCTTGTGCTGCTCGACGTTTGCTCAACAGAATTAGGCAAGCTTTCTTCAACCGTATCACCGCCGAGCACCGACTCGTGCAGTGCCGCTTCGATCTGCCCGGCCAGTTCTTCGACCTTGTCAAAGCCGCCGGCAGCCTCATCGGCATAAGGCCAAATCTTCACGATACGCCGATAACCGGCCCAATCGTTTTTGCGAATCTCCTCGCCGAAAGTGACCACCGCGCCAAGCCCCGTATACGTCTGTCCCGATGAAGGCAAATCGTGAACGCGATCCGCCAATTCCGGAATTCGTTCTTCCAATACTTTTTTGATCGTCTCGCGAATGACACGCCCTCCTTCCTTTCCCGCTCCACGCTCAAAACCGCCGACGGGTAATCCGACGACGGTTCGAACCGTTTCGCGTCTAGTTCTGATACTTTTGCTAACCTCGGGAGTCTCGCCAGATCCTTTTCGCGCCGCCTGTTGCATGACAAAGACGGCTGCGTCGCCCGCAAGGGCCGCACCCGTCTTTTCAGCGGATATGAGCTTCTCTGAGCTTTCGGCGCCCGGCCTCTCGCTCAACTTCCCGATGATATAATCTTACCGCCTTTTTCGCCAAACGAAGACGGTGAAGCGTCCGACTTTTGTCCGATAAAAAGCGGGAAAAAGACGAGTCTTCGGCGGAAAAAGAGCGAATCACTTCTGCAAACCTTTTAACCACGGGATTTCTGCTACTTTTTAGATGCTTGAACTTTTCCAATGCGCCATAATCCGGACTTGTTTGCCCAACCTGCCGACTGGACCGCTGTTACTTTTAATTGGGCCGAGCTACTTCGTCTTTCTTCTATATAAGATGTACGATTTGTCGCCTTGGCACCTCCCTCTCAAACAAATTCAACAGCTTCTCCATATTTCAATATTGTCAAGATGCTTGCCCTATGCTACTATATAGTGTATGTGATTATTGATTATTTTAAGAAGGAGTTGAAAATAGATGAAACAAGGAATTCACCCTAACTACCAACCGGTAGTATTCATGGACACGAGCACAGGACACCAGTTCTTGAGCGCTTCGACTCGTAAATCCAATGAAACTGTAGCTTGGGAAGACGGCAACACTTACCCGCTGATCAAAGTGGAAATCACTTCCGATTCGCACCCGTTCTTCACTGGCAAACAGAAGATTCTTGACGCCGGCGGCCAAGTCGAGCGTTTCAAAAAGAAATACAACCTGTAAGATCAAGCTCGCGCAAGCGAACTTCTACGACCAGGCAGCGGAATCTTCCGACGCCTGTTTTTTTTGCGTTTTTTCGTAAGGTTTCTTTGAGCAGAACGCAAAAGCCGCGACACCCGAAACGGGAATCGCGGCTTTTCTTTATTCAAATGGAATCCGATCTTCTTGAATCTTATTCGTCGCCTGCCATTTCCGGCCAAGCGATCTTATAAAATTCCAGATAGCTTGCTTTTTGCGGCGTATCTTTTAGCACTTTCCATCCGTTTTCTCCTTTTTGCATGCGGATCGAACCTTTCATGGGGAGCGGATCATGACCCCCGGAGAACACGATATCCAGCGTATAATCAAACACGGCCTGCTCCTGCTCCAAGTCCACGCTTCTCGTCTTCATTTCGATATTTTCAACCGCCAGCTCCGAATCCGTGCTTATGGCTACGTGATAAGGCATATTACCTGCTTGGTTGTTAAAATAGATCGTCAAGAATTCGCTCTCCGCGTACGGAGACAACTCTGCATGACGCCTTCCGATCCAAGCGAGCATGCCTTCTCCGTCTTCGTCTCCCGATTGAAATTCGCTTTTGAATACATCCAATTGCGCTTGCGTTACCGTTAAATCTTCCCGCTTGAACGTCTCCGCCGCTTTCCGGGCTTCCGCCTCGGCCGACGCCTCTGCGGATATCTGCGTATGTTGCTCCTCCGTCTGTCCGCCGCCGACTGCGCCTCCCGCCTGATTTCCGCCCGATCCCGGACCGTTCTGTGCCTGCCCGGCAACCTGCGTCTGCGCGGCGTTCGGCATTCCGTCGTCCAGCCACCCCGCAGAATTCGCTCCCCAAACGCCTCCGAAAATCACTCCGGCTGCTGCTATCGCTCCAAGAGCCGTTTTCCCTTTATTCCGTGTCGGTACATATGCGTTTTTCATCGTCGACTCCTCCTTGATCTTGCGCATTTGCGCGAGCGTAGGCTCTTTGCTCATCTGCCCAGGCTCGCGGCCAAGCGTATCGTACCAATTCGGCCGCACGTCCCGATCTTGTCCCTTTTTCCGACTGTCGTCCGGTTCATTGAATCGGTTCATGCTTGTTCCTCCTCATTCATCATGCGCTCCATCCGGCTTCGCGCCCGCGACAATCTGGACTTGTACGTGCCTTCGGGGATGCCCAACATTTCCGCGCCTTCGCGCGCCGTCATGCCGTAATGCGCTTCAAGCAGCAGCGTCTCGCGCAATTTATCCGGAAGCCGGAACACGAACTCCCATATACGCCGCTCGCCCGCCTCGGCCAGATAGGCTTTTTCCGCCGATGCTTCCGTGCCGCCCTGTTCTACTTTTGAAAAAGGCAGTACCCGGCGCACGAACGCGGAACGTTTGTGGTTGATGTACGCGTGCCGCGCGATCGTCATCAGCCACGTTTTGACGGAAGACTCTCCTCGAAAAGATTTCCACCCGCGCAGCGCCCGCACGAACGTATCCTGCGTGAGATCGTCGGCCGTGGAGCGGCTCCCCGTCATGAAGAAGAGATATTTCCACACCTCGCCCCAATGAGTGCGTATGACGGTATCCGGATCGGCAGCCTGCATATTCGCGTCCGAATGTTCTCTCGTCTTATCCATCTGCTCACCTCTTCTACTCTTTTAGACAAGACAGGGCGAAGATCGTTCCCTTTTTTCCCGAAAAACTTCCGATGTTTAAAACGTAACGGTATTTTCTTGGGCGTTCAGTCGATTAAGCCTGCTTCTTGTTTCCTTTGCCGTGAATGCTTTCCGGCTTCTTCGCCAACAATTCGTCCAGCTCGATCAGTCCCATTGCGGACAGCGTCAGCGCCATCTTGTAAAAAGCACCCGTGCGTACTTTAACATAGGTGTCCTTGCTGATCGGCGGATCGAACACGTGATTGTACACCTTATAGTCGAATACGTCGTCCTGCTTCATGTAGCGTTCGCGCAGCAGCAGCCGTTCCCGATCGTTCAACCGCTCCACGATCCGCTCGATCCGTTCGCAGTAAGCGACGCGGGCAGCCGGCATATCGACGTTATAAATGGCGGTTCGAGCCGTGGAGTCGCCGGTCGTCCCCGTGTAACCCGAAGGGATCTCGTTATAAGAAGAGGTGACGCGGGCTTCCCGCTCCTCGAACGTGATCGTCTTGTAAATTCGGTATTTTTCCATGGCGGCCTCGATAGCAGCCTGCGTTTTTCGGCGATCGAGCTTGGGCAAATTCAATGTGGCATCCATGTTTATCTCTCCTTTTTGTTGTCTTTTGGCAATACTTAAAGCAAAAAACTCCGTTTTCTTAAGGTTTTGTTCGCATCTTGTTCGTATTATGTTTTAACCTTACCACATCTTTTCCAAACTCGTAAAGAACCATTTTGACGTTTTCTTCCACATCAGCGCCATACATGAATTTTTTTGTATTTTCCGCCTTTTGGCAATATTTTTTGTTAACACATTTACCCGGCACCGGATATTGGGTATATTAAACAGAGAGGGAACGCCGGGCGAAAAGACGGTAAAGGATGTGTTGCCGAGTTTTGAAACATGCCCTAAATTGACGAAGCGAGGAAGGATGCGCATATGGAAAAGCGATTCGGCAGTTATTTGAGACAAGTTCGCGAACGCAAAGGCTGGAGCATTAACCGTCTGGCCGGAGCTGCGGGTGTCAGCACGTCGCAGATCTCCCGTATCGAGCATGGCCTTCGGGGCGTGCCCAAACCGCAGACGATCACCAAGATCGCGCAAGCGCTCGGCGTTCCGTACGAAGAAATGATGAACGAAGCCGGTTATTTGCCCGATGCTCATGAAGGGACAACGCCGGAGTGGGCCAGCTCGCGCGACAAGCGGGATTTCAAAAAGATGCTTGAAGAAGACGGAGAGCTGATGTTCGACGGCATCCCGTTGGACCGGGAAGACAAGCAGCGCATCAAGGACGTGCTGACCGGCCTTTTCTGGGAAGCCAAGCAAATGAACAAACGCAAAAGCTGATCGTCTGATTACTTCCGATTCCGAATATTCCGCCAAAAGGAGGGCACGGACGGTGGATTCAATGAACGAACTCGTCAACCGACTTATCCGCATGACGCGCACGACCGATCCGTTTGCCATGGCGGAGGCGCTCGGTATCCATATCCGCTACATGGACCTCGGCAAATCGACCAAAGGGCTTTATTACCGGAAGCTCCGCAGGCGTTTTATCGTGATCAACGAACATCTTCCCGAGGAATGGCGTAACTTTGTTTGCGCGCACGAGCTCGGGCATGACCGCCTGCATAAGGGAGTGAATCGATTTTTTATCGAGGAGCATTCTTTTTTCAGCGCAGGCAAGCTTGAACGGCAGGCCAATCGCTTCGCCATGCTGCTGCTTACGAGCAAGACCGAACCGATTCCCGGCGAATCGTTCGAACGGTTTTTGCTGCGCAGCGGAATTCCGGCGGAATGCGTTTATTTTTTTGTCCAATGATCGAACATACGTTCCAGAAGCGATTAGGACATATTGCCCATTTCCATTTTTTTATATTCAAAACGTAACGTTCTAGGGTTTTTCTCCGATAATAAAGAAGACGGAACGGCTGAACCCGCCTTCCACTTTGATTCAAAAAACTTATTTATTGAAGGAGAAGATCATGATCCGACAAAAAAGAGTGATGAGAACCCTGGCTCTGCTGCTTATGATTGCCGCGATTGCGTTCCCTGCGAATGCTTTTGCCGCCACGGGAGACGTCACCTCGATTTCGTTCGACGACGCGACGAAAAAAGAATTGGTGATCGGCCAATCGGCCAAACAGTTGAAGGTTTATGCGACCCTCGAAGGCTCGACTTCCAAAAAAGATATTACGGCAACCGCAGCATGGACTTCTTCCGACGAAGACGTCGCGCAGGTTGTCAAAGGTCTGGTCACGCCTAAAGATACAGGCACGGCCATGATTACGGCCACTTACGAAGGCGCAGTCGCAACGGTAGAAATCGCAGCTTCGTATCCGTATACCAAGCTCGCCCTTGAACCGGTCAAAAGCGGTACATATCAACTGGGCGATTCCGAAAACGATTTGAAAATCAAAGCCAAGCTCACAGGCGGCGAAGAAAAAGATAAAGTCACCGACGTCACTTCGCTCGCGACATGGACCAGCTCCAACTCTTCCGTATTGACGGTCGAAGCGGGACAAATCACGCTGGTCGGCAAAGGCACGGCAACGATCACGGCCAAGTACCAAGGTCAAACAGGTACATTCAAAGCTACGGTCGCCCTGCCTTATTCTTCTCTTGAAATCCGCGACGACAAAGGAAAAGCAACGGATCTTGAATTGATCGTCGGCGATGAAATCAAACTGAAATCCATTGCTCCGGCTGCCGGCGGCAGCGGAGAGCATGATGTTACGGCCGATGCAACATGGACAACTTCCAATGAATCCGTCGTTGCCGTCGAAAAAGGCGCTCTTACCGTAAAAGCTGCGGGCAAAGCTACGATTACGGTTCAATATTTGGGCGTAACCGGCACGCTGGACGTTTATGTGCGTTCACCGTACGAAGCACTGCTGTTGGTTCCTTCCGAAGCGACAACGATCTTCCTGGGCGAAACGCTTGATCTGAAAGCGGAAGTTCGCGACCGTGCCAACTCTTCGCTCGACGTATCCGCTTCTTCCAAATGGACGTCCAGCAGCTTGTTGGCCGCTACCGTCGACGGCGGCAAAGTTACGGCTAAAGCTGTAGGCAGCACCACGATCAAAGCCGACTACGGCGGGATTTCCAAAGAAATCAAAGTGACGGTTTATCCGACGCTGAAGTCGCTTGAAGCGGCAAAGACAGAAACCGAACTGTACAAGGGCGAGTCGGAGACTCTTCCAAAGGTCAATGCGCTGAAGCTCGACGATTCGAAGCTGGATCTGAGCAACGACGTGAAATGGACCTCGGGCGATGAAGAGATTGCTTATATTGAAAATGGCAAAGTTATTGCGAAGTCGGCAGGTACCGTTACGCTGACTGCTTCTCTGCCTGACTCCACTTCCGTAAACACGCCTTCGGGCGACGTTTCCGTACGAGGCAAACAAGTTGAATTCAAAGTCACGATCAACGAAAAAATTCTGGTCCTGATCGGTCCGGACGAAGCACTGAACCTGATCGTCGGCGATTCTTCCGAGCTTCCGACCGTGAATGCGGTTTGGGAAGACGGCCAAGAGAAAGACGTTTCTTCGCTGATTACCTGGACCGTAAGCGGCACGAATGCCGTGATCAAGACAACCGATAAAGGCCAAGAAATCAAAGGCTTGCTCAAAGGTTCCGCAACGCTGAAAGGCACGTACCTGAACAAGTCGATCACCGTTCCGGTGAAGATCGAACAAAAAATCACTAAAATCGTGGTCGAACCGACTTCGATCGAACTCAATATCAAATCCAGCAAATCGATTAAGGTGACCGGCTTCTTCGCAGACGGTTCCAAGATCTCGCTGGGCAGCAAGGTAGGTTGGGAATCTTCCAATCCCGAGGTTGCTTCGATCAAGACGACTTCCGTGAAAGGCGTCTCCGAAGGCAAAGCAACGCTGAGCGGCTCTTACCAAGACATTGCCGTATCCGTAGATGTGACGGTAGTACCGAAGCTGACGAAGTTGACGGTTGACGAGAAATCGTTGAAACTGGCTCCCGGCGCCGGAAAAACGGTTATCGTCACAGCTGCTTACGATACCGGTGCAACAGCCAGCGTAGCTGCGCAAACGACATGGACAAGCTCCAAACCGTCCGTAGCCACGATCTCGGCTGCGGGTCAAATCTCGGCCGTAGCCGAAGGCAAAACAACGATCAAAGGCAAGTTCGGCAACAAGACCGTTACGATCTCGGTAACGGTGAAGAAATAATAGATTTTAAAGGTTTCGATCCTATTCTGATTGATCAAAGAAATGCCGTTCCTTCTTCGGAAGGAGCGGCATTTTTGCATGCTTTATACTTTGTATCCCCGCTGTTTAACCTGAACAACTTTGTTTACCGTTAGAACATGCGCCACTAATTTAAATCATGGAATAGAGCATTTTGAGATTTTTATCATAGCGACCGTTTCTTTAATCTTGCAGGATATGAACGTATGACAACTCGATTCCGATCCCCTCGCCCTCTCCGATTCATCCCTCTTCAATGACGGCAGCGGTAAGCACGATGTTGTTTAACGTACAATTCAAAGGGGGATCAAATCGATTATGAAACTCGCCGGGAAAATCACAACGGCTATCGTATCTTTATTTCTCGTGATCGGATTAGCTGTCGGCTTGCTGGCCTATCGGGCGGCTTACGGCCAAGTTGACGAAGCCGTCGGAATCGAGCTGGTAGGCTGCGCAAATATTACGACTGGCTTGGTAGCTCCCGCCGATATCGAAGCGCTAGCCGCAGGCGATACCTCGAAACTGGAAGCAATCCAAAACAAAATCAACTGGATTCACGATCACAAACCGATTTTCAAAGAAGCCTTTATTCTATCCGTGGACGGAAAAATCCTCGCAGCCGACTCCAATCTGAGAGAACGCGGCTACAAGGCAGGAGACAGCTTCTATTTCACCGACGAAGATCGGAACATGGCAACGACGATGTCGCACGGCGTTTACTCGAAAGTCTATGCCTATGACGGAGTCGGACTCAAAACCGGTTATGGCCCTATTTATTCCGGCGAGGGCGAAAACCAGAAAGTCGTCGCATTGATGGCAATCAACTTCGATTCCTCGATTATTCAGGAACGCACGCTCTCCGTTTTCGAAATTCCGCTGCTGATCGGGGCTATCCTGCTCACCATCGCATTGATTGCGGTTTATTTCATCATCCGTCGAATGATTTCTCCTGTCGTTCATTTATCCGAACAGACTCGTTTGCTGGCACAGGGCGATCTCAGCATGAAGGCGATCCCGGTACGGGGGCGCGACGAAGCATCGATGCTGGCTTCCGACTTTAATATAATGGCCGGCAGTTTCCGCAGCATTTTGACCGAGGTTCGGGACAGTTCGTATCAGGTCGCTTCCGCTTCGGAGCAGCTTACCGCAAGCGCCGGACAAACGGGTTCTGCCGGAGAACGAATTCACGATGTTGCCATGGCTTTGGAAAAAGAAGCCTCGCTCCAGCATCACTCGCTGACGGAAAGCTCGGAGTTGCTGGATCAAATCACAACCTTTGCCCAGCAGGTATTGGGACGGGTTGAAGACTTGGCCCATAGCGCTTCCGAATCGGAGCGGCACTCGCGCACGGCTGGAAGAGACCTGGATCAAGCCTCTCATGAATTGAACTTGACGGACGCTGCATTAAGCGAATTGCAGGCTGCCATTGAAGACATGCGCTCGCATTCGCAGAAGATTCGTCAAATTCTGGGCGTGATTACAGAAATCTCGGAAGAGACTCAGCTGCTTGCTTTGAATGCAGCCATTGAATCCGCCCGCGCAGGCGAACATGGACGCGGCTTCGCCGTCGTTTCGGACAATATTCGCAAACTGTCGGATCGATCCGGATCGGCGGTGCGACAAATCCATGGAATTATCGAGTCCACGCTGGGTCAAATCGAAGCCGCTGCCGGTGCGATGTTCTCCGTATCCTCCGCCGCCGACCGCGGCACCCAGACGTTCGCCTCGGCTTCGTTATCATTCGCTGCCATTCAAAGTGCTTGGTCCGTCTCCAAAGAAAATGCCGGCGCGGCGATGATCGACGTCAAGCGCCTCGCGGAAGACGCCAACTCCGTCTCGGAGCGAATCCGACTCAGCGCCTCGATTGCCGACGGTACGCATGAACGTGCGCAATTGCTGGCGGGTTCTTCAGGCGATCAACATGCTTCCATGCAGGAAATTCAGGCTTCGTCCACGATGCTCTCGCATCTGTCCGAAGACCTGTTCACGCTGGTAGACCGATTTAAAATCTAAACAAAAAAGCTGCCTGCTCATTCCGTTGTCTGAACGGATGTGAACATGACAGCTTTTTTCGATTTTCGTCCGTGAATGGTCGAAGGAATTCGCTTCTAATCAATGCTTCGAAGCAACTTTGCTTTCGATTTCAAGCGCTGCCGCTTCGGTAGTCACCGGGCGGAATGTCACGCTATCGAGCAGCAGTTCGTTTCCGACCGGCTCTCCGTTAAGCGTGACCGTGATTTTCGTAAAATTCGAGTTTGTCGTATACATATATATTCGCTCCCGTTCGATGATTAATGTAAGCGTGCTTTCATCGTACGGCCAGAAGTGATCTTTTTTAACCGAAATTGGTGTTTGTCCGGAAACTTCGGTACACTTAATGACGTACAATCTTAAGCACTGCAAATGACGGACACATTCGGCATAACGTCTTGTCCGCTTGTTGTTTATGTATACCCGATTGACTGCTTGATTAAACATTCTCCTTATAAAACGCATACGCCCTAAATCGACCCTACTGCTATTCGACATCTTAAATCGAGGTGACCTTTTCATCATGAAGCATAGATTCTCCTTCGCTTTACGCAAATGCGTCCCTGTCGCCTTATTGGTCGGAATCCTGCTCCTGCCTGCGGGACGCCAAGCGCATGCTTGGGAACCGTTCGACAACTTCGTCAACGGATTGGAAATGTTCGGCGAACTGCCGAGCGAAGTCAATCAGCTCAGGCAAAGCTACCAGGAAACCGTGAATCAGCTCGAGGACGCTAAATCCGATATCCAAAGCTACCGGGAAGACATGGAAGGTTATCGGGATCAGGTGACCCAGTTAAATGAACAAAATCAACGGCTCGACCAACAAAACCAGCAGCTTCAGCAGACCGTCGCGGCCTTGAATGCGGCACAGGAAGAACGCGATCGCAGCGCAAGAACCATGAAAATCATTATTTTCGTTCTGATCGGCCTGTTCGTCGGTTATTTCCTGTTTATTCGCGTGCTTCGTCTCGGCCTGCGCGGCAGACGATGAACGGAGGACTTGCATGAATATCATCCATGAACAATCCGGCGACTCCTTCGGTGCGCAAGCCTACACGTTCGAGCTTGAACACGACGACGGCGTCCATATCCTGCACCCCCAGCAGGTCATGTCTTACCGCGGGCATCCCCGGGGACGGAGCGACCGTCTGCTGGAGATCAGCCGCATGATGCGCAAACGCAAGCTGATCCGCGCTGATTTCAAAGGACGCTGTACTTTTACCGCCGTGCTGCCAGCCGGCTTTGGCCTGCAAATGCTTGATCTATCCGGCGGCAGCGATATGCTGTACGATTTCCGCCAATTGTTTTTTTATACGGACGGCATTGAGATGAAGAGCCGCATATTGAAACTGAAAAATATGCTCATCACCCAAGACGCGATCAAAATGAAGTTTTCCGGTAACGGACAGATTGGCATCATGACCCAAGGTACCGTATTCCAAGCCGAATTGCACGAGAAAGAACCGCTGTTCGTCAACGCAGGAAGCATCCTGGCCTATCCGGAGAACGCCAAGCTGGACCTCGCCGTCTACGGCAACCATCTCGCCAGCCAGCATATGAACTATCACTGGAAAATGACCGGGCGCGGCCATGTGCTGCTTCAGGCGGGCGGTACGCGCAGCCAAGAACTCCGCGAGCATATGGAAGACGACGGGCTGGTCAAGCGTATTCTGCGCGAAGCCATTCCTTTCGGGAATATCTTTATCAAATAAATACGCATACAAAAAAGCCGTCCTCGCCGCATACGCGGTCAAGGCGGCTCTTTTTGTTTTTATGCTTCTTCCGGCTCCATCGAATCCCAAGCCGCATCGACCATGATGTCAAAGGCTTCGTCATCATTTTCGATATGTTCCTCGAACGCCAGAATTTCTTCCTCCGGCCCCGGTTGTTGCAAGAAATGCAGGCTATATTCCCACGCATCTCCCTTTTTGCTGTAGATCGTTAGCTCGTAAGGCTCTTTATGACCCTCAACTTCCGCTTCGACCTTCCCCATGTAGCTCTTATCTTCCCTGCGCTCCATACGTGCATTAAGGATCTTGATGTTCATTCCACGCAGTCCTCCCTCTCTCGTCTTCATGCCTGCCGAACAGGCCTTATCATCTTTTTAATCCAGCAAATTAGAAATGGACTGCAACCGCTGTGCTTCGCTCTGTTGCCCGGCTGTGACGCGCTCAGGTCCTGCTGAACCCCCGCTTTGCATCAGGCCCAGGCGGTCGTTCATCTTTTTGTTGATTTCCGTCATGCGGCCGGTTTGCTCGGTTGCCGACTTGATGATCGTACGGTTGGATTGTTCGTACAGATCCATAGCCGTGAACAGATCGCCCATCGCGCGTTCCACCGCTTCAAGCTGCATAGCGGGTTTTCCGAGCAGTTCGTTTGTTTTTTGCGTCGTTTCTTTCAACATGCGCGAGTTCTCCTCGAACATGTTCTGAAGCGTCTGATTCGCCGTATTGACCGCTTCGATCGTCTCCATCTGATCTTGAAGAGCCATCGCGATCATCGCCGACACCGTAATCAAATGCTGCGTCTTATCGATTGTCGCATCGACGGAGTCGATCAGCTTGTCGTTATTGTCGTTAATGATATCCGTACCGGCAATCGCTTGCTGATACAACATGATCATTTCCGTGAACGACTGGATACGCGTTACGACTTTGCGCAGGCCGCGCTCCAGCGTCGTTTTGCGATTCGCGTTTTCCGGCTTGGCGATCTCTTCCTCGAATAACGTCTTCAGACGGTTGCCCATCGCGATCCGCATTTGCAGATTGTACACTTCCTCGATGGAAGTCCGCTTCAGGTTCCGCATATACGCCATGTTTTCTTCAAGCGTATCTTTGCCGTTGCGCAGCGATACGACGATGGCATCGACGTTCGTTTTAACCGATTGATACTTGTAAATGTAGTTCTTGAGCGGCGTCTTGCGCATGATCTTATCGAAAAAGCCCAACTGCTTGCTCTTGCTCAGCGAATCGATCTCGGTGCGCAGGCGCAAAATGTTGCCGCCGACTTCGGAACGCTTGCCGGACACCATATCGTTGACCGGACGCTGAAGCATTTCGAGCGACTGGCCTGCCTTTTCCATCGTGCGTTGACCCATTCGGCCGATCTGATCCATCAGCTCGTCGAGCTGGAGATTATCCGTATTCGCGACTTTTTGAATAACCTGCTTCGCTTCTTGCTCCACCTTGGCCGCATCGTCTTTTTTCAAATCTACCGCAAGATTCATCGACATAAAAGTTCCTCCTTTTAATCCGGTATACGCAGACAAATACTGTCGCTTATCGCGGGCCTATCCCATCTTCTTGCCCGGAGGGGTCGAAGATGGAACGAACCTTAATCAGAAGTCCGGTATCGCTGTTGAATCAGATCGATCCGGCTTTGCAACTCGATCAAGTCGCGATGCTCGATCGTCTCCACATACAACGATAGCCGGGAGTTGATGTCTTTGATTCCGTCCAGAAGCAGTCGGCGGTTTTTGCGCTTGGCTTCGCCGCTTAGCTTCAAGAACGGGTTAATTGCGCCATTCAGGTCTTTGAAGACCAGACGCTGAATATTATGATTGACTTTGCTGTCGTTCAATTCCTTGAGCTGAGGAATCAGGCGGGAAATCCGGGCCAGCAGCGACATCGTCTTTTCGACGATCTCGTCATCCAGCGCGTTTTTCTGTCCTTCCGAAATAATCAGCTCTTCGATCACCGAGATATACTCGTGAACCGGGTCCCACATCTCGTCAGGTTCCGCGGCAGGCTTGGGAGGCGCCGGAGGATTCGCGGCAGCGGCTGCTGCCTTCCGACTCTCCTCTTCGCGCCGAGCAGCCTGCTCCTCGCGCAGACGGCGCTCTACCGCCTGATCGACTGCCGGAATACCTGTGCGCCTTCCGCTTGGCGGAAGCACTTCAGGCTGCGGCTGAGACTGCGGAGACACGTCGATCGGGGTTGGTTTGGGCTTGCGGCGTTTGAACGCGCCGATGCTCAGCAATACCGCGCCGCCGGGAATCAATGCCGAAACCCATACAGGCAAAAAATCGTTCCCCGCAATCGTAAGCGCATAACCCGCGATAAAGGCCGTAATAGCCAGACCGTAACGTTTGATATAATCAATCATGCCTTGAACACCTCCAGCTTGATGGCAGAGCCTAAGCCGCCCCGCCCACGTCCGCTTTGGTCGCTTGTCCGTTCAGACAAGTTACTTGAGGCCGTGCGCTCCCGCCTCGCCGCGAACAGGGTCCAGCCTTACGGCTTGCTCTACGTAACTCGCTTTGATTCCGAACTGCGGATGCGGCATCGGGAATGTCTCGCCAAATGCCGATTTGACGGCCAGGTAAGGGAAATTCACGCCGGATAGGCAGGTGATGTACAACCCTCCCGACATGCGAGGGTTGATTTCCAGCAGTTTGGGAATACCTTTATTGTACTTCACCTGCACGTTAAAAGCATAGGGAATGCGGCAATTTTCCGCAATCCGGCGCGAGAGCGCCAACAGCTCTTCCGAATACTCCAGGTGATACACGCGACCTTCCGATTTGCGCCGGGGAACGGCCGTCAACAGGTTCCCCGCCGCATCCGCCAGGCAATCGATGCTGTACTCTTCGCCTTCGAGCAGCTCCATAACCATCAGATCTTGAAAGCTTTCCACGGAAGAGAGCGTTCGGTACGCCTCTTCATAGGTCGTCTCCAGCGTCACGTAACCGTACAGTTCCTCCAGCGGATCGCCGGCTTTATCCTTCACGATCCGGAAACCCATGCCGCCTTCGGCCTCCGTCGGTTTGAAGCAGACGCGTTCCCCCGCTTCCGTCAACTCCCGGTAAGCCTGCGCAAACTGCTCCGCTGTCCGCACGACCCGATAGTCCGGAATCTCCACGACGCCTTTTCCTTCCAGCGAGCGATAGAACTTTTCCTTATTCATCATATTTTGCAGCAATTCCATATCGCCGCAGACCATGACTTTCGTGCCGACTTCCTCAAACCGTTTGATATTTTGCGCAATCGATTCCATATGCAGACGCGGAATGAACAAGTCTATGCCATGCCGTTTGCAAAAGTCGAGGCAGAACGCGATATAGGCTTCGCCTTCGACTTCCGGCTCGACTTCTTTGACGTCGCTTGCTCCCAGCGAGACATGATCAATGTTGGGATGCGTCCCGTAAAACTCGAAACGTTCTCCTTCTTCGTTCTCACGAATCAGATTCACATAATGATAAGCGACGGAAAACCAGCGATTCATCCATATTTTTCTCATTGTCATCTTCCTTTTTCAGCGCTTCCGGTACATGGGTTCAGCTTGTTAGCCTATACGGTCAACGCAATGATGGTGTCGGAATTACGGTGTACTACGCTCGAAAAGGCTGCCCGGTTTCGCTTCAGCGCATTTTTGGCGATTCTGAAGCCTCTTCCTCGGCAGGCAAAGCAAACCAGTCAGCAATCTTTGCGATCAGATCCTCGGCAGCGCCCATTCCGTCGCGATCCGTGAACGTGTATAGGCCTGCCTCCATATACGCCGCATAAATTTCCCCGTGCCTCGGAACAATCGCGTAATCCGCAGCCTTAAGCAGGCTTTCGTCCAGCAGCGAGTCGCCGGAAGCCGCGATCCGGGAAGCGCCTGCCAAAGCTTTGACATGCAGCAGTCCGTCCCCCTTGCTCACGCCGTCCGGAACCAGATACATCTTGCGACCTTGCACGGAAAGATTCCAGCGCATGTCCGCCAGCTCTTTTCGAAAATCCTCGACGACGTCCAAAGGCATATTCTCCCGCTCCAAAATGATGGAGTAGAACAGGCTGTCCGAGTGACGGTAAGATTTCACCCAATCCGGCGAGGAAATGCGATCGAAGGCTTCAATCACCTTTTCCGCATTTTCGCTGCGAGTCAATGCCTCCGCCACATGGCGCTGCCAATGTGGATCAGGCACGCCGTCGATCAGTACATTGCCTCCGTTGCTGGTCACGGCGTACTTGGGCTTAAACGTCTCCCTTATGTAAAAAATACGCTCATACTGCTCGATCGTTCTCGTCGTCACGGGCACGAACAGCGCCGTTTTGGACAACTCGATCAGCAATCTTGCCGTCTCCGGCGACATGAACGAAATATGCTCGCCTTGGTACAACTCGACCGGAATGACTTCCGTCGAACCGAAAGCTTCGCCCATCGCTTTTTTCGAATAAATCAGCGTACGGTCGAGATCGCTTGCGAAGATCATGATTGTCCTCCGTTCAACGGCTTGATGATCCCGCAGCAGGAGTAAGTCAATTCCGGATACACTTCGACCGGCACGCCGCGATCTTCGGCCAGCAGCAAAATATGGCGGAGGTTCGGATTGTCCAGACGGTCCACGAGAATCTTCCACGGCACGCGGCGCAGCAGCACGCGCGTCGTCTCGCCCACGCCCGGCTTGACCAAGTTGACGTCCGCGATCCCGTAATCCTGCTGGATGCGCGCGATATCTTTCATCCCCTGCCAGCTCGATACGTTCGCTTCCGGCAGATTTTCCAGCCGCTCCGCTTCCGCTTTCGCTTCTTCGCGGATCTCGTCGAAGTAACTGCATACCGCGTCCACGAACAGATTGGATACGTCGTCTTCCAGCCACTCTTCGTAATATTTCGCTCCGTGAAAATCATCCGGCCCGATCAAGTCGTCGCGCAGCACCGTACGGCTCATTAGCCCGGATACCGTGGAGTTCAGGCAAGCGCTCGGGATGAGGAAATCTTCCCGCGTGCCGAACGTTTCCGAGCAGCGCCCCGGATCGGCCAGAACCGCCAAATCGTCGTCGAGTTCGATGCCGTACTTGCTTTGCATCGTTTCCTTCGCTTCGGCCAATACGCCCCGAATCGCGCCTTTGCCTGTCCAGCCGTCCACGAATTGAATGCGACGTCCCGGATGCTCGCGCAGCATATACAGCACCGCGTTCTCGTCGATTCCTTTGCCGCGAATGATCGAGATGCTGTAATGAGGCAGTTCCGCCCCGTACACCGCCAGGAAATAACGCTTGATCAGAATCCCGATCGGCGTGCCGGCACGAGCCAGCGAAGCCAATACGAAGTCCGTACCGTGCCGGGCTGCCAAACGTTCCGAGACAATGCCTGCGTCCCTAGCCACTTTTCGCGCGGTCGCTTCCAATGTCTCGTGGAACAACTTCAAATACTCCGCGGTCGGCTTGTATTCCACCGGCAGCATCTCGGAATAATGCGTGCCGCCTTGAATCGCTTCCTCGCGATCTTCGGTTCCGCGCTCCAGATTCACGTCGCTTAAGTTTTTCAGCAAAAAGACAACATCGTCAGGGCTGTAACTACCCAATCGTTCAGGCGCGGGCAGCAGTTTGGAGGATACGTGATTCGACATATTATTTTTCCCCTTCCGATACGTTAAGCTCGTTTGATCCTGTTCCCGCAACGACGAGATGCACAATCGGCACTCCGCTATTTTCCAAAGCATGCAACAACGGCTTTACGCGATCTTCGATTGACGCGCGCTCCAGAAAAACAAAAATTTCGTCATATTGTCCTTCCGGCACATTATAGAAAAAGTTCGCCACGCCCGGATCGTCCGGCGACGCATGCGGGAATCCGCTGCGTACGGCATACCCTTCTTGATCCAGCACGTGAATCGGACTGCGGGTGCTGGATTGGTACAAAACGCCGTCACCCATGCCGGCCGCGATTCGCATCGGCACATACATAAATTCTCCTGTACCCATGCACAACGTACGCGTTCCCAGACGCTGATCCGCCAGATAAGCCGAAGCTTTCGCCACCTGCTCGCTCAACGCCGCATTATCCGCTTCGTACATGCCGAACCGTCCTGTCCATTCCAGATAAGGACAATCGGAGACCGTACCCGAAGAATCGGAAGAACTAACCTTCAGATGCGTGAAAAAGTCAGATGCATCATGCGTAAGCAGCTTCATCTCTTGGCGGTTCCGTCGATCCGGCGCAGGTTGCGGCAGACGCTCGACCGGCCCTCCTTCGACCTCGATCTCTCCTTCGATCAACGCGATCGTATCGATCGTAATATTCAGTTCCTTTTCCAGTCGGGCAAAACGTTCGCGATCTTCAGCCCCTCGCCAGTCCAGCAGACTCGCTACGACATAATGGCGGCGCGGATGCTTGCTCTGCAAATCGCGAATGATGTTGAGCGCCGTATTGCCGGTCGTGACTTCGTCATCCACGAGCACAACCGTATCTTCTCCCGCAAAAAACGACGTTTTTCGCGCATAGCAGCGGTGTGCGGTCGCATGCGAATGTTCTTCTTCAAAGCTCAACACGGGTTGCTGTCCCACCAGTTCCTCGCGCGTCGTATGCAGAAATCGCGTATCCCCCGCAAAACAGTCATACATCGCATGGCCGAGCGCCGTGGCCGTTTCCGCAAAAGCAATAAACAAAGCAGGCATCTCGACATGCAGCTTGTCCGCTTGCAGTTTGGCATAAAGCCGGCTTGCCGCAACGCCGTCGCTGCGGATTGCTTCGCATACTGCTTCCAGGCTGTACGCATTCGCTTCTCTAGCTGCAATCTCCGCATCATCGTTCAACGACGATTCTGCTCTTCGGCGCTGCCACAGCAGGGCGAGCGCCGCGCCTCCCAGCAACGATTTGTGCGGGTCAACGGGAATATGCTTGCCGAGGATCCGACTCACGAACAAAAAGCTGCGCTTTTTGTTGATCCGGGCCGCCATTTGAAAAAGGTCGTCGGGATGAAGATTGAACGGGTTGGCATTCAAACGAACGCGTACCGTTAATCCTTCCGGCATTGCGTATACATATTCATCCTGCCGAGAGTTTGCTTTTCCGACAACAGGTTCTTCAGTTGTCGATCGATGGGTTTCCGAATCGTTCTTAGCGAACGAGTAATGCGGTGAAGTTTTGGTTTTCATTCAGCACCCCGTAAATTTCCGAACGAATCATGATCCGCCGCGCCCAATTCATATGGGGCTTGATCTCGTTCATTTTATTGTCATAGCCGCTTTTGACGACGCCGATCTCGCCGCCGCTGCTGGATAGAATATGTGAAGCATCCATGTACTCTTCGTGGGTGACCGTATACATCGCTTGAACCGGGCAGATATGCGTAGGATGAATAATCGTTTTGCCTATAATGCCGTTCTCTTTATCCATCTCGACCTCGCGGATCAAGCCGTCCACGTACTTATTGATATACTGCATGCGCAACCGAAGTCCTTCCGGGCCCGCCGTTTCTTGGAAAGGAGTCTCTCTAAGTTGCGGCTTCAGTACACGGTCGCTTTTGAAATATTCCCAGACCGGTCCCGAGATCACGTAACCGCTGCCTGCCCGGCCGAACAAATTGACGATGTCCGCCACGCAATCCCGAATGACCCCGATATCGTAAATGGTCATATCCGGCTTGCGTCGCAGACCGAAAAGGCTGGAAAAGTCGGTAGCTCCGATGCGAACGTTCAATATGTATTCGCGATACTGGTCAAGCAACGCTTTGATTCCGAGCAGCGTCTGTCTTCGCGTCTCCGCGTAAATGACTTCTGCGCTTTCGAGAATCGGCATACCGTACAACACGGGACTGTCAGAGGGTCTGGACTCGTTGTAATCACGAAGGATTTTCAGATAGCCCTCGCCCGTAGATACATCGAACTTCGGAAATACGAGTCCGGTCAATCGGACTGCAGCGCTGCCGATCTGCTCCAAGATCCGCTCTGCCTGCTCCGGCGTGCGAATCCGTATAAAGATCAGCGGAAGCAATTCCGAATCGATCACGCCTTCGTTCGCCCATTCGTCCAAACTATGAATCTGCGAGACGAGAGAAGCTTCGGCCTCCTCTACCTTCAGATCCCCTACCGCGTCCTCCAAATCGATCACGACGGAGGTTAATCCTTTATGTTTGCCCGTACTTAGATCCCGTGCAATTGTCGGCCGGGTGGCCGGCATGTACAAAGCCGCTCCGATCGCATGGGAAAGCAATTCTTTTTCCGAACGGTTGCAGAACGGTGCGGGAGCCAAATGGAACAAGTTTTCGATCTCTTCGACCGACAAATAATCAAAGTAATGCATGAATGAGTTCCCCTCCCACAAGCGGCATATTTGAAAAAACTCCGCCGAACGGAGAAAATCTTTCTGCTTCGAGAAAAGCCCGAATTTCAAATCGACGAGGACTTTTCCTAAAGCAGGAAGCCTTTCTCCGCATGCGGAGGAATAAAATTTATAAACTCGGATATTCGCCATGAAACCGCCGTGCGCCAAATCCCTGACGCACGGCGAAGGCGATTCATCCTATTCGTTGTTCGCTCACGTTTTAATTCGCGGGCCGGCTTCCATTATCCTGCCGGTTTTGCCGCCGTCGGCGAACCAAACTCAATAAAATCGTACCGACGAAGACGGCAATCAACATCGGGAAAAAGACGGCTTGCGGCAATTCGTAATCGAATACGGCGGCCACGATCATTTTCAATCCGATGATCGTGATCAAAATAAAAGCCGCGCGCTCCAATTCCGGAAACTTCTCAAGCAGCTTGAGAAACAATTGGGCGACGCCGCGCATCATCAGCACGCCGATCATTCCGCCGAGCAGGAGCACCCAGACTTCCTGACTGACGCCGAAAGCGGCCAACACGCTGTCGATGCTGAAGGCGATATCCATCATCTCGACGGCAAGAACCGTGCGCCAGAAGCCGTAATTCTTCTCTTCCCCTTCGGATTCGTCAGCCGATTCGTCTTTGCGTCCGATCTTCGGAATGAGCGGAACCCCTCCGAGACGGCCCCACCGCAATTCAAGGCCGAACAGATTGCTCATCGCGATCCAAAGGAGGTAAATCCCGCCGACGATCTTAACCCAGGTGATCTTGACCAGGAACGTCCCGACGCCGATTGCGACGAAACGGAAAATATACGCGCCGATGATCCCGTAGAACAAAGCTTTTTTACGCTGGTTGGGCGGCAAATGCCGCACCATGACAGCCAGTACCAGCGCGTTATCGGCGGACAGCAGCCCTTCAAGAATGACCAGCGTGCCGATCACGCCCCAGGTTGCCGGTTGGCTCAAGACTGCGCCGACATGCTCCCATTGAAAATAATTGGCGAAATTGCCGAAGAAACTCTGAAAAAAGTCCGCCATGATGTCTCTCTCCTTCAAGGCGGTTCAGAGGCGGCCTGCTATGGAGACTGCGAGCATGGTCATGCGGGCAGAGACCTGTGTACAGGACGGATCGAACCGTCGTGCTTTTTCTGGTTAGCGGTATCGCTCATGCCGAAAAACTTATTTGCTGCCGGTCGTCCAGCGAAGCCCCCAGCCGTAAGCCTGATCCAGCTCGCGGTGACCGGAGAAGTACTCGACGAGGCGTTCGATGCTGAACGTCTGGTCGCCGACATTGGTAATCATGGCCACGGCGCACATGCCTTTGCGGCTTCCGTGTTCGTCCATACGGACCACGATATCCGGGCCGCCGCCTTTGATCGTGACGACGCCGTCCGCCTGCGCCCAGTTCGCCGCTCCTTCATAAATGAAGGCATAGACGACTATTCGTTTGATATCGCGCAAACGAGCACCGTTGATGCGCATGTTTTCGCCGCCGCTTTTGGTTCCCGTCCGATCGTCGCCGTCGAGCATGACGTACGGTTCGTCGTTCAGCGATCCGAAAGCGCGTCCGAGTGCCTGAACCGTGCCTTTATGGCCGTCCTTGAGTTCGAACAAGCAGCCAAGATCCAGATCGACCCCGGATGTCTTGCCGAAGAATCCTTTTCCTTGACGTTGGTTCCAATTCAGGTTGACCAGAATTTCTCCGATGGAATTCGTGCCTGCTTTCTTTTCCAAACTGATCTTGTCTCCGCGCTTGGTCAACTCGATCTTCTGGAGACTCGGCGATGCGGGCTGCGGAGTCGAAGTCGGTGCGGGCGCAGGAGTTGGATTTCCGCTCGAAGTTCCGGAAGCAGCACCACTGCCCGGTGATGGAATCACGCGAGGCGAAGAACCGTTTTGTCCGCCGTCTGAAGATGCAGGAGGATTACCCCCGCTTTGTTGCGAAGGACGCCCGAGATTCAGCGGTGACGGATTGCCTCCTTGAGGCTGCGGCGGCTGCGAAGGAACCGGATTGAACGGCTGTGCCGACGGAGTCGGCGCTGGAGGAGCAGGCGTTGGTGCAGGCTCCGGTTCCGACTGCACGTCGATGCCGAAGCTGCTGCATAACGCTTCGAGTCCGCCCGTGTAGCCGCTGCCTACAGCGCTGAACTTCCATTCGCCGTTATACCGATATAACTCGCCAACGACGATGGCGGTCTCCACGCCGGATGTCTTATCCAGCGTGAAACGCACCGACTCGGAACCGCTGCGAGCATCAACGATACGAAGATATACGCCGTTCACGCCCGCAAAGTTCTGCCGCCGCTTCTCGCCTTCGTACAACGTCAAAGAAAAAGCGATGCGTTCATACGCAGCCGGCACGCCGCTTAATGAGATTGAAACCTGTTCATTATCCGTAACGCCCGCGTAAGCGTTTCGGTTTTCCGTCTGAAGCTGAACGGCGCCTCCTGCTCCGGCAGGGTTACCGTAGAAGATCAAATCTTCATCGGCCGTCGCTTTGGAACCCGGACCAAGCAGAAACGCCGAGAAGTCGATGTCGACTCCCGGCGATCCTTGCCAGCCCATTCCGACGACGATCCGGTCGAGACCGGGATTAGTTTTGGTCAGGTCGGCTTTCTGCCCCCTGATGATCGTGGTCGTCACTGGGAATTCCGCCTTTCGCTCTCGTTAAGGTACGATCTGAATTATTGGGCGTCGAGGCCGTAGTTTTTGCACAAAGCGGCAAGACCGCCCGCGAATCCGGAACCGATGGCCTGGAATTTCCAGTCGTTTCCTTGACGGTACAATTCGCAGATGACAACGGCCGTCTCGACGGAAAATTCTTCGCCCAGATCATAACGCAGCACTTCGCGGTTGTCGCTGGAGTCTACCACGCGAACGAAAGCGTTGGAGACTTGTCCGAAGTTCTGCGCGCGAGCTTCGGCATCGTGAATGGTAACCGTAATGCCCAGACGCGTGATGTTCGGAGGAACCAGGGAGAAGTCTACGATAATTTGCTCATCGTCGCCTTCTCCTTCGCCCGTGCGGTTATCGCCCGTGTGCTCGACCGCGCCGTTCGGCGTTTTCGGGTTGTTATAGAATACGAAGTCTTCAATGCCCTTCGCGCGACCGTCTTCATGAAGCAGGAATACCGAAGCGTCCAAGTCGTAATCCGCGCCGCTGCTGTATTTGTTCGTATCCCAACCAAGGCCGATCACGACCTTTTGCAGGCCCGGGTTTGTTTTGGTGAGATCGATCCGTTGTCCTTTGGATAAGCTGATCGTCATGAGAAATCCCTCCGTTTCCATTATTGAAAATTCAAATCAAACCTGTAATGACGACCGAAGGCCGTCTATGTAAAAGACGGCCTTCGGTTTTGACGCTTAAAGCCCGGTCGCGGACTTCTTTAAAAATTAATTTACGGCCAAACCAAAGTCGCGGACAAGACCTTCCAGACCGTTTTGGTAGCCGCTGCCTACAGCGCTGAATTTCCATTCGCCGCTGTGACGGTACAATTCGGCAACCACGATTGCCGTTTCGACCGAGAAGTCTTCGCCCAGGTCATAACGGATCAGTTCTTCGTTCGTTTCTTCGTTTACGATACGCACGAACGCGTTCGAGACTTGGCCGAAGTTTTGCGAACGGCCGTTGCCGTCGTGGATCGTGATGCAGAACGATACTTTTTCGACTTCGGCAGGCACGCTTGCCAGCTCGACCGTCAACTGCTCATCGTCGCCTTCGCCTTCGCCCGTGCGGTTGTCGCCCGTATGTACAACCGAACCGTTGGCGTTTTTCGGATTGTTATAGAAAATGAAATCCGTGTCTGCGGTTACTTTGCCGTTGCCGCCGAGCAGGAACGCGGAAGCGTCAAGGTCGAAGTCCGCGCCGCCGTCGTATTTATTGGTATCCCAACCCAGACCGATCAGAACTTTTTTCAGACCCGGGTTTGTTTTTGTCAGATCGACTTTTTGACCTTTGGATAAGCTGATTGCCATGTTAAATTCCTTCTTTCGTTTGGTTTTGGGTGAAGCTTGAATACGGACGGATTAGCTGTAGCGACGTGCAAGCAGATCGATATGGGGAGCTTGCGCGCCTTCGCCGACCGCGCTGAATTTCCATTCGCCGTTATGACGGTAAATCTCGCCTACGAGCAGCGCCGTCATGCCGGAGTAATCGTCCGTCAGGTTGAAGCGAATCAATTCGCGGCCGCTGCCGGATTCGAACACTCGAATGAATGCCGAACGGATCATGCCGAAGTGCTGTTTGCGCGCTTCGCAGTCGTAGATGTTCACGACGGCAAGCAGACGATGCACGTCGGCCGGCACGGCGGACAGATCGATATGAATCTGCTCGTCATCGCCGTCTCCCGCTCCCGTCAGGTTATCCCCGCCGTGTACGACGGAACCGTTGGGGCTCTGCAAGTTATGGAAGCAGACGACATGCTTGCCGTTCGTCAGCTTGCCCTGTTCGCTCAGCAGCAGCACCGACGCATCGCAGTCGATGTTCGCTGCCTTCTTCTTCATGCCGAACAGGCCGCGGCTTTCCGACTCGGCTGGGTCCCAGCCCAATCCGACCGTAATCTTGGACAAGCCGGCATTCCCTTTCGTCAGATCGACTTTCTGACCTTTTACCAAAGAAATTGTCATTGCTGTCTATTGCCCTCCCAAGTGGAATGGTGTGATAGAAGCCTGCTTGAATTGCGCCGGATGGTTACAACTGGGCGTAATTCAAGATACCTTGAATTATACCTGTTCTCCAGGGTACAAAACAACTTTGCTTCGCGCGGACGAACCGGTTTCGATTGTCCTTGCCTGGCCGCATGGTATAGGTATACGCCGCAAGACTCGGCAGGTTTCGAAATTAAGCTTTTCTTTAAAAAAAACCTCCGGCCCGGACCGTAAAACGGACAAGCCGGAGGTTCTTCCTCCATCTTAACGCTCAATGAATAAAGCGGCGCGAAAAAAGATCTTACAGACCGAATTCGCCCGGTTGCAGATTCAACACGTTGCAAATATCGCGTACCGCGGCTTTTTCCAACTCGTCGAAATCGCCGTCGGCCGCGCCGATCGCGCAGCACACGCCTACGATGACGCGGCCTACTTCCGGCTTCGACTTGAATTTCGCAATCGTGCGAAGCGCTTCCTGCTTGCCGACCATGACGTCAAATTCCATGTTTCCCGCGAAATGATTGAAGCGGTCGATGACTTCGCTCATGTTAAACACTTTAAGCTGCTCGTTGCGGCCGATATAACCCGCCATTTTTTGCTTTTCCGTTGCGTCGATCGTGCCGTCGGCTACTGATACGATTGCGCAGCCTGCCACGATCGCATCCATCAGATCCTTATTTTTGAAACGGCTTACCTGATCCTGCAAACCCGTCTTCGTCTTGTTCAACCAGCTTTGAAACGAACTCATCGCATGCGCCTCCGTTTTATATGAAATGGTTGGAACTTCGCTTTTATTCTAAGATGCCGCTTGCTTCTGTTGTAACCTCAGTATAACTCATTTAATCAGCGATTTCTCCTTCGCCGCTTTCAGCCAGTCCGGGAACTCGCCGAGCAGCCGGTCGTACAGCTCTTCGTCGGAGATTTTCTTGAGATCGTTGACCTGGAAAAAGTTCGCGTTGTCGATCAGGCGGCCGTCCAGATCATCGAGCTGCTTGAGGAACTGGAAGTTCTCGCGGCCTACGCCGACGAACTGCCAAAAGATGCCGAGCCGCGACGTTTGGCGTACGATTTCGGCGGCGCGGTCCGCATCGAAGCAGTTGCCGTCGGTCACGAAAATCACGTAAACCGGTTCTTCCTCGACCCTTGTCGCGTTTACGGTGACTTTTCCTTTGCCGAGTCCGAACAGCCCTTTTTTCACGCTGGTCGCGCCGGGGAAATAGAAATCGGCAATCCGCTGCATGACGCCCGCATAATTCGTCCCGTTTTCCAGCGGATAATTGGGACGGATCTCCCGACTGACGAACTCGTAGAAGTTATCCTTCTGGATTTCGCCGACCTCGTAATCCTTCACGCCGAACAGGAAGACGTCAGCCGCTCCGTTATCGTCGAAGTTCATGCCCAGCCCCAATGTCCGCTCGCAGACCGCTTGAACGATGCCGTTCGAGAACAGTCCCGTCATCGAACCGGAAATGTCGAGCGCCAACGCCACTTTGGCCCGTTGATTGCCCAGCCCTCTTTTATCCAGCGAAATCGTGGCCGTCTTGGACAGGCTGATCAGGTTCTCCTCTGCCTTTTTGCGCAAATCGATACTCATGTTTGCATCCCCTTTCCGCCTGCTTGGAACGTGAACGCACGGCCCGAGACAGACGCCTTTGCCTCTCACTCTAACATTGCAGGGGCTTTTCTAAAAGGAATTTATTGGATGCTCTCTTCCGTTTGGGTTCGAACCGCAAAATGACGGCGCACCGCGATTCCGATGGCAAACGCCAATAACGACATGCCGCCCGCATAGACGTACAAGTTGACGATTCCGATCGTTTCCGCCAACTTGGCCATGCCCAAAAGCGACGCGCAGAAGATCAGGTTAAGCACGGTCGCTTGCGCGGACAGCACTTTGGGCAGTTCTTCTTCGTTTGCGCTTTGCTGAATCAATGTACGGCGCGAGATCATCGACAATTCCGCGAACGGACCCATGATCAGAACCAAAAGCAGCGCGACGGCCGGTGAAGTCGTTTGCGCATAAACGAGCGTGATCGCCGCATAAACGAAAATCCCGGCCAGCATGGAATCGAATAGGCGCCGCTGCAACTTTTTGACCAAAGCGACTACGAGGATTCCGCCCAGCACGGCACCCGCAAAGTACGAGGCGTTGATGAATCCCCACCATTCTTCTCCCTGCCCCAAAGCTTCCTGAACGAACAACAGCGTAAACGCGCCGACCCAGACCGAACCGCCCAGCATATCGATGGAGTCGATCAAAGTCAGGGCACGAAGTTTTCGGCTGCGACCGATCAACTTCCACCCTTCGAGCAAGGCTTCGCGGCGCGTTACGGTTGCTTGAAGATTCGCAGGCCGATCCCCTTCGACTCCTTCAGTCGCTGCGGATACCTGACCTTCGAGCCGATCGCGCCGTGAAGGCTCCCGAATCAACGCGGTGAAAACGAAAGCTGCGGCATACAACACAAAAGCGATCCCCATCACCCGAGGAGCACCGGCAAACGCTACAAGAACCCCGCTAACGCCCCACCCTGCAAACTGGACCGTCTGGTCGCTGACCGAGATCAATCCGTTAGCCCGCATCAACCAATCCTTTTCGACGAGGCGCGGAACCAAAGCGTTGCGTACGGGCGTCGTCCATCCATCGAGAAAAGACATCAGGAACACCAGCGTAAACACGACGATCAGCGAAGGCAAACCTTCGGCAGACTGCAAATACCAGGCCAACGCCGCAAAAAAGAGCAATTGACCGCCCTGCGATAACAGCATCAGGCGAGGCAAACGGAACCTGCGCAGCATGAGCGGTGCCAAAAAACCGCTGATGATCTGCGAAAAAATACGGAAAAAGGGCACCAGAATGGTTGAGACCACCGATTCCGTGCCTTGAAGAACGAGTACGGTCAACGCCGTCACGTATAAAATATCGGCCGCGTTGGACATCGTTTGCGACGACCATAGCCAATAAAAAGACTGTCTTTTCATCACTGGATTCTCTCCTAAGGTACTGGAATATGAAAATGTCAAAGAACGTATGACTGACAATCAAACCGTCTTTGCCCACTCAAGCCGTCCATTGGAGATACAAGCGTGCGCCGTACTCGATCAAACGAATGCCGAACACGGCGGCAAACAGAATGATCGTGATCCAGATTCCGATCCGTTCGATCCGCTTTCCGGACTTTTTGCCCGTAGTCATGATCGCGAAACGAATCTTCCATTTCAAAGGAGGAAGAGGCCGAATGCCGTTCTTGCTCAGCGAATCGCAAATCAGATGCAGCGCATAAGCCATGCCTCCGGCCAGCCAAATCGACGGTCCGTGCGAGCCGGTCAGTCCGTATAACAGCAGCGTCCAGGCCGCTGTCGCGTAAAAGGTATGCGTAATGCCACGGTGCGGAGCCAGCGAAAAAACGATAAGCAAAATGCCGCCCATGCGATTCCAGGGAGCATATTTCTCTCCCAGCACGATGACGGCCAACCCGATCAGCACGAACGCGCCTTTGCGCAGGGCCTGCTCGGGCAAAAACATGGCGACGACCGCGATCGCGGCCAGCACGCTGTTCCAGGGTTGTTCGATCGGCGCGTAAAACAAAAGCGCCGCGGCGATCAGCAGCATCGCCGACTGCAAAATGCGCAGAAGCCGATCCGGCAGCGCGCGGGTAACGAGTATCGAATTGGGATGATCGATATCCGGCAGCAGCGAGCTGATGCCCGCAATCGCGACTGCCCCGAACGTCACAGGTGCTCCGGTTAATGCCAATAGGGACAGCGAAACGCCGGTCCCTATGATGAAGTGAGCCTTTCCCATCATAGTCTTGGTTGTCCTTTCCTCTTGTCGCCATCTACGATCTCGCTCGGGCATCCCCTTATGGAAACATTCATGATACCGTAGATGGTTGGGATGCTCATAGGGAATTTGTCATTCTTCAAAATTTCAAAAATTAGTCCACTTTTACAACGGAAACACGCTCCTTGACACCTTTGATTTATTTAAAACCTTTTGGCAAAGTCTATGTATGTTTTGCTGCTCCAATCATATCATAGCCGTGTTCGCACCTCAATACGAACACCGCATTTTCGCGAACGAATATTCGGGGATCTTTATGAGTCGGTTCGGGCAAAAAAAGCTGCGGAGCGGACTCTTATTTGTATCGCGCGCAACAAATTTGTGCTATACTATAGCACGCTGCGAAGAGATGTTCCTCCGCGGCGCACAATCGCATAGACGAAGAGACTCCGTACTTTCCAAGTACGGGAGAGGTTCGAGAACTCCCTCTATAAAAAACTAATCGCTGCCCCGCCGATACCGAGGCTTTTTCGGCGTATTCGAAGCGCGATCCTGCGACCTGAGGGACATCTATGCCCAAAATCGGTCGTCAGCTGTTTTTTACCGGCAAGTTCCTGGACCTCTTTCCTTCCCATTTCATGAAGAAGAAAGAGGTTTTTTGCATGCTTAAAAACGAAAAAGCGGTCGTCGTGTTCAGCGGCGGCCAAGACAGCACGACCTGCCTGTTCTGGGCCAAGCAAACGTTTGCCGAAGTTCAAGCGGTTACCTTCGATTACGGACAACGTCACAAGCTCGAGATCGAATGTGCCCGGGCCATTGCCGAAGAGCTGGACGTCAAGCATACGGTGCTCGACATGAGCCTGCTCAACCAACTGGCTCCCAACGCGTTAACCCGCGACGATATCGAAATCACGCAGGAAGAAGGCGAGCTGCCGAGCACGTTCGTGGAAGGCCGCAATTTGCTTTTCCTGAGCTTTGCCGCCATTCTCGCCAAAACGTCCGGCGCGCGCCACATCGTTACCGGCGTCTGCGAAACGGATTTCAGCGGTTATCCGGACTGCCGGGACACGTTCATCAAGTCGCTCGACGTCACCTTGAACCTCGCCATGGATTATCCTTTCGTGATCCATACCCCGCTCATGTGGCTCGACAAAGCGGAAACTTGGGGATTGGCCGACGAGCTGGGCGCTTTCGATTTCGTGCGCGAGCGCACGCTGACCTGCTACAACGGCGTGATCGGCGACGGCTGCGGACAATGCCCGGCCTGCCAGCTGCGACGCGCCGGCCTGGAAAAATATCTTACGGAACGGAAGGCAAGCGTATGAGCGGACACAATCAAGAAACACGCCAACCGGGACCTTTTCATATCGTGCAGCAACTTCAAGTCTTCGGACAAGACATCACGGGCGAGCAGCTTCGCTACCATCGCAAACGCGTGTTGGTGAGCAAGTCGTTCGCTTTCGATGCCGCCCATCACTTGCATGACTACGAGGGCAAATGCAAAAACCTGCACGGGCACACTTATGAGGTCGTGTTCGGCATCTCGGGCGTCCCTTCGTCCAACGGGATCGCCGTGGACTTCGGCGAGATCAAAAGCATTTGGAAAGAACGCATCGAAACCTATCTGGATCACCGTTACCTGAACGAGACGCTTCCGCTGATGAACACGACGGCGGAAAACATGGTGGTCTGGATTTACGAACAGATGGAACAAGCGCTGACGTCGGATGCTTATGCGGCACTCGGCGCGCGCACGGAATTCGTCCGGTTGTTCGAAACGCCGACGTCGTACGCGGAAGCCAGACGGGAGTGGATGGAAGAATGAGCGAGTCCTCCAACCATCCGTCCGCCCGCCCGATCCCCGTGCTCGAAGTGTTCGGTCCGACGATCCAAGGCGAAGGCATGGCGATCGGACGCAAAACGATGTTCGTCCGCACAGCAGGCTGCGATTACCGCTGCTCGTGGTGCGACTCCAAGTTCACCTGGGACGGCAGCGCCAAAGACGAGATCCGCATGCTGTCCGCCGACGAGATCGTCACGGAGCTTTTCTCGATCGGCGGAGACACGTTCGATCACGTCACCATTTCCGGCGGCAATCCCCTTCTGCTTCCGCAGATCGCGCTGCTTACGCAGCGGCTGCACGAGAAAAACATCCGCATCGCCGTCGAAACGCAAGGATCCCGCTGGCAGGATTGGCTGGTGCGCATCGACGAGGTGACGCTGTCGCCCAAGCCCCCGAGCTCCGGCATGGAAACGGATTTCGAAGCGCTGGACGATATCGTTTCCCGTCTGCGCGAGGCTTCCGGCCGACGCGACCTGTGCATCAAGATCGTCATCTTCGACGAAGACGATCTGACGTACGCGCGCGGCGTGCATAAGCGATACCCGGATATCCCGTTCATTTTGCAAACCGGAAATCCTCAGGTATCGCATGAATCCGACGACCACGTCGCTTCCCTGCTGAACCGTTACGAATGGTTGATCGGACGATTGTCCGAGTTTGCCGACCTCAAAGACGCCCGCGCGCTTCCGCAGCTTCATACGCTCGTATGGGGCAATAAGCGCGGCGTATAGATTCGTTCGACCTTACTTTTTTCATATAAAGGAGACTGACACATGAGCCACTCCCGCCAAGACGGACTTGAAGATTTGACGCTGCTGGGCAATCAGGGCACGAAATACGCGTTCGAATACGACCCGGGCATTCTGGAATCGTTCGACAACAAGCATGCGTACCGCGATTACTTCGTGAAATTCAACTGCCCGGAGTTCACCAGCCTGTGCCCGATTACCGGTCAACCGGACTTTGCCACGATCTACATCAGCTACATCCCGGACGTGAAAATGGTGGAAAGCAAATCGCTTAAATTGTACCTGTTCAGCTTCCGCAATCACGGCGATTTCCACGAGGATTGCATGAACATCATCATGAACGACTTGATCGAGCTGATGGACCCGCGCTATATCGAGGTATGGGGCAAGTTCACGCCGCGCGGCGGCATTTCGATCGACCCGTATACGAATTACGGCAAGCCGGGCACGAAATACGAAGAGATGGCGTTCAACCGACTGACGAACCACGATCTTTACCCGGAAAAGGTAGACAACCGCTAAAGCGGAAATCCGGGCGTTCTCGCCCTGCTACTCGACCAAAACAGACGACTGCCTTGCCGCATCCGAATTAATTCTGGTGCGCAAGGCATTTTTTGTGTAAAATAAGATTTGGCAAAACTTTATCTAAGCTGCTTTGGAAGAAGCTGACTTTGGGTAAAAGAGTAACGGATGCAACCCTATTTCGAGGAGGATGAATAAACATGGCTTTGACATTTACGGATATGGTAACCCAAGCGAGAAACAACGTACCCGCTGTTTCTTCCCAGGAAGCGCGCGAGAAAATCAACGCGAATCCGGATACGTTCATCATCGACGTACAGGACGCGACAGACGCCGGCGCCTGCGGACTGATCCCGAGCAGCGCGAACATTTCGCTCGGCATGCTGCCGATCCGCGCCGATCTCGGCGTGCCTGCGGAACTGCGCGACGAGCGGTTAAGCGATCGGAACCGTCCGATCCTGGTGACCTGCGGCGCAGGCGGACAAGCGGCTCTGGGAGCTTACGCGCTGAAGCTGATGGGCTTTACGGACGTGGCGTTTATCGACGGCGGGACTGCGGCTTGGAAGCAGGCTGGGTTTGAGGTGGAGGAAGCGTAAGAAGGTGTGCTACGGGGGAAATTCGTTTCGGTCGCGTGTTGCATTTGGGAAGCAGAATTGGATTTTGCAAGGAAGCTTCCCAAATACAAAGGCGAACGCTAACGCTCCTACACTGAATTTCCCCCTCCGCACCGGTACGCTTCCGGTTAGAGGTAAGGAAGAAGAACATGAAGAAGCCTGCTTTCGGTAGATTCCGAAAGCAGGCTTTTTTTATTTATATCAAACAGCAGGACTATTGGCAGCGATCGAGATGCGCAGAGGAATGAGTGAACGTTTTTAGTTCAACTCCACCCCGTTCGTCGCGATCACGTTTTTGTACCAATCGAAGCTCTTCTTTTTCGAACGGTTCAGCGTGCCGTTGCCTTCGTCGTCCTGATCCACGTAGATTACTCCATACCGTTTGGACATTTCGGAGGTCGAGGCGCTGACGATGTCGATGACGCCCCAGACGGTGTAGCCCATCACGTCGACGCCGTCGAGGATGGCTTCGCCGATCTGCTCGATATGTTGGCGCATGTAGTCGATCCGATAATCGTCGTTGATCGAGCCGTCGGCTTCCAGGGTGTCTTTGGCGCCTAGGCCGTTTTCGACGATGAACAGAGGCACTTCGTAGCGGTCGTACATGTCTTTGAGCGTGGTGCGCAGACCGACCGGGTCGAGGTGCCAGCCCCATTGGGTGACAGGCAGGTTCGGGTTTTTGATCGTGCTGTACAGGTTGCCGCCGGTGACGCCGTATTTGCTCGGATCGGCTGCGGCCACCAGGGAGGTATAGTAGCTGAACGAGATGAAGTCGACGGTGTGCTGGCGGAGGATTTCTTCGTCACCGCGTTCCATGACCAGATTGATGTTGTTTTCCGCGAAGTAGCGCTTGGCGATCGGCGGGTAAGCCCCGCGTACCTGAACGTCCGTGTGCAGCAGGTTCAGTTGGTTCTCGAACTGCGCCGCCAGCACGTCGTCCGGGCTGCTTGTCGCCGGATAATGGATCATGCGGGCCAGCATGCAGCCGACTTGAACGTTCGGATCGATGGCGCGAGCGGCTTTCGTCGCCAACGCGCTCGCGATAAATTGGTGATGCACCGCTTGATACGAAGCTTCGCGCGGGTTGCTTTCGCGGTCCATGATCAATCCGCCGCCCGTGTAGGGCTCGATAATCGTCGTGTTGATCTCGTTGAACGTCAACCAATATTTCACTTTGCCTTTGTAGCGCGTCAGCAGCGTCTCGGCGTAGCGGACGAACAAGTCGATCACTTCACGGTTTTTCCAACCGCCGTATTCAAGCGACAGATGAATCGGCATATCATAGTGCGACATCGTCACCAGAGGCTCGATGCCGTGCTTGTTCAGCTCTTCGAACACCGAATCGTAGTAACGCAGTCCTTCTTCGTTCGGCTCGGTCTCGGTTCCGGTCGGGAAGATACGGCTCCATGAGATCGACATGCGGAACGTTTTGAAGCCGAGTTCGGCGAACAACGCGATGTCTTCTTTATAGCGGCCGTAGAAGTCGATGCCGTAGCGCTTCGGATAGCCTTTTGCGCTTTTGTAGGCCATGGCTTCGGCGATCGAATCGCTGGAGCGGCTCATTTGGGAGCTCAGGTCCGTATAATTCTGTTTATTGAAGTAGGGAACCATATCCGACGTGGACATGCCTCTTCCGCCTTGGTCGAATCCGCCTTCTGCTTGGCTGGCCGCAATCGCGCCGCCCCAGAGGAAATCGGCAGGGAACATTGTTGGTTTTGTCATGGGTTAGCGCTCCTTTTCGTTTTCAAATTCAGAAATGATTGAGAGTTAAGGTGAAGCTGCTGCATCTGCAGCAGCTTCACCTTTTGCGTGCTTCGCTTTACACTTCAACCTTCAGTACAGGCTTCGTCACGGCTACATCGCCGATTTCCAGCGCTTCCACGACCGCGTAATCCGGCGTGTTCGTCACGACCATCGCGGTTGTCGTATCGTACTCTGCCGCGATCTTCTCCAGATCGAAGTTCAAGATTGGATCACCAGCCATGACCTTCGTACCCGATTCCACCAGCGCTTCGAAGTATTGACCGCGGAGCTTGACGGTGTTGATGCCCACGTGGATCAGCAGCTCCGCGCCGGAGTCGCTGTGGATCACGATGGCGTGCTTGGTTTTGAAAATATTCATTACGGTGCCGTTGACCGGCGAAGTCAGAAGGCCTTCCGACGGAACGAAGGCGATCCCTTTGCCCATCAGTTCGTCGCCGAAGGTCGGATCGGCCACTTCGGTCAGCGGAATCGAACGGCCGTTCATCGGCGACAGAATGATTTCGTTGGTTGCCGGGATTTTGGCAGGCTCTTCAACGACGGTGATATCGGATGCTGCCGGCGAAGAAGTCGCGGCTTGCGCAGGCTCTGCTTTTTTAGCGCCGAAGTTGGTCGCGTCCGGAACCGGAATGTCTTCTTTGATGCCCAGGATCAATGACACTGCCGTTGCTACGACAAAGGCGATTGCCATACTGATAATCGCATAAATGAATGTCGGTCCAATCATGGCTGGCAGGCCCGGAAGACCGCCGTTACCCGCCAAGACATACGCGTTGACGCCGAAGCCCATCGCGAATGCCCCGCCTGCGGCACTGCCGATCATGCCGGCGATGAACGGCTTTTTGTACGTCATGTTGACGCCGTACATCGCAGGCTCGGTCACGCCCATCAGAGCTGTGAAGCTGGTCGAGAGCGCTACGGATTTGAGCTTTTTATCTTTGGCACGGAAAAATACGCCGAAGGTCGCGCCCGCTTGACCCATATTCGAGATATACGTCAGCGGCAGGAATTTATCGAAGCCTACCGTTGCCAGATTGCTCAGGATGACCGGAACGATCGCGTAGTGCATGCCCGTCATGACGATCAGGGCCATGGCACCTCCCAGGATGACGCCGCCGACAACCCCGCCGCTCGCAAGCAGCCAGTTGATGCCGCCGGACAGGCCGTTACCGATCACGGTACCCAGAGGTCCGATCGCGATCAGCGTGATCGGCACCACGACGACCAACGTAATCAGCGGAACGAACAGCAGCTTGACCGAAGACGGCATGATTTTATCGACCCATTTTTCCACGTAAGCCATCAGCCATATCGCCAACAGAATCGGAATGACCGTCGACGAATACGTAACCGCCGTGACCGGCAGGCCGAGGAACGATACGGGATTGCCGGACGATAACAACGCGCCCATATCCGGGTACAGCAGCGCGGCGACGACGGCGATCCCGACGTACGGATTGGCGCCGAATTTGCGCGATGCGCTGACGGCGATCAGGATCGGCAGGAAGTAGAATACGCCGTCGCCGATCGCCGAAATGATGCGGTAAACGTCGGTATCGACGGACATCCAGTTCCATGCGACGAACAGCGCCACGAAACCTTTGAGCAGGCCCGCGCCGGCAATCGCCGGAAGGATCGGCGCGAATACGCCCGCGATAAAGTCGAACAAACGCGAGATCGGATTTTTCGTTTTCTTTTGACCGGAAGTTTGGGGAGCAGGCGCGGCATCGCCTTTCAGCGACGGGTATTCCTGCGCCATGGCGTTGAATACTTTAGCCACGTCGTTTCCGATGATGACCTGGTATTGATCGCCCGCGATGTTGGTTCCCATCACTTTGTCCAGCTTTTTCAACTCGGCCGCGTTCGCTTTGTCATTGTCTTTCAGACTGAAACGCAAACGGGTGATGCAGTGATAGACCGAGTTGACGTTATGTAGTCCGCCGACGGATTCGATAATCTTTTTGGCCGTCTCCTGATTGTTCATGTTCGTTCCCCCATAATGTGAATTGCGATGCGCAGGCACAAAAAATACCCGAACGAATAGACGTCTCCCGCGCTGCGGTGCATCCGTATTCGTCCGGGTATTGCCTGATTGAACAGTAACAAGCCCTTTTAGTGTGCGAATCGGCTTTGGGATCCGCACACTTTGCGTTATGAAGTTCGGTTTTTCATGAGACGCTCCAGATGCAGAGACAGATAGAGCTGCTCGGAGTGGGTCATGTCGTACTGGTAATTTTTGCGGATAAAACGTTCGATCTTCCCGATGCAGGCGAAGGCTTCCGGGTAGTTCTTTTTTACGATCTCGTATAGATATTCCTCGACGTCCTCATGGCTGGAATGCGTCACGACGCGCTGGCAGAAGTATTTGAGATGCGTGATAAAACGGAAGTAATTCACGCTGTCCTCGTCAAGTTCCACGCCGTAGTGGTACTTGACGATGTTCATGATCTCCTGCAAAAGCTGCATCAGATGCGTCACGTCGTTCATCGAGTCGTTGACTTCCGCATTGACGAAATGCAGCGCGATGTTGCAAATCTCTTCTTTGGGAAAATCGACGCCGAGACGTTCCTTCAGCACGTTCAGCGATTCTTTGGCCACGTCATATTCCGCTTTGTAAAAATGCTGGATCTCCCACGACAGCGGGTTGCGAACGATCATGCCGTCCTTCATCCGCTGAATCGCGAAATGGATATGATCCGACAGCGAAACGTAGATGCCGTCGCTGATCGTTTTGCCGAGCTGCATGCGCGCGAGCGTCACGATATCGTCGGTCGCTTGCAGAATATCGATCGGAACTTCCATGATCGTGGCTTTGAACTTCTCGTACAGCACCTCGTCCTGCAAACGGAAGACTTTCTCGATCCGCTCTTCATCGACGGGATCGCCGACTTTCGAATTGAACCCGATTCCCCGGCCGAGGATCAGCAGTTCTTGATTCTTTTCATCTTCGGTGCTGACGATATTGTTATTGAAAATCTGCTTAATTATCACATGGACCACCTGTTTTTGAGGATTAAGTGCCTATCCCGAAATAAAAAGCCGGGCGATCGTCCCGCCGTCTTCGACGGAAGCAGCTTAGTTCGGGATAAGCACCAAAAAGGGCAATACCTACAATGAAAAAAGCGTACGTCCGGATAAAGGAGCCTGGACTCCCGTCTGTACGTCTCGTCAATTCATCGTGGGTATTGCCCGCATTACCGGTAACAAGCCTCGCGGCTATCATAGCACTAGCCGAAAACGGCGTCAACCGCATTCACCGATTTACTTGCTTGTTCGAATCGTTCAAAGAAGTCTTGCCGGATACCGCAGCTTGGCCTAAAATGATACACATTCCGAACGTAAACCCTACATAACCGGAAAATTCAGTCAATGCGGCCTTTCGTTCATCAGCGAAAAGCCTTTCGGCTTTTGCTCATTCGAACGACCTGCGTCGATTTGGAGGTACTTCTATTATGCTTGTCAAAAACGGCGCCAAAGCCGAACGGATCGATCCGGATGCCTCGGATCGCTCTGCCTCGAAGGAATCTTCCGCTCCCGGCGCGTCCGACGGACGTTCCCGCAATACGGTATACGGCGTGCTGTTCGCGATCAGTCTGGTGCATTTGTTCAACGATTCGATGCAATCCGTCATTCCGGCGATCATGCCGATCTTGCAGGATTCCATGCAGCTGAGCTACGGGCAGCTCGGCTGGATTTTGTTCGCAATCAACTTCACGGCTTCGATCATGCAGCCGGTGATCGGATTGTTCGCGGATAAAAGGCCGACGCCCGCGCTGCTGCCGATGGCGATGGCTTCGACGCTGACGGGCATGCTGCTGCTCGCGTACGCGCCGAATTACGCCGGCGTCATTATCGCGGTCATCTTCGTAGGGTTAGGTTCCGCGGCCTTCCACCCGGAAGGTTCGCGCGTCTCGCATATGGCCGCCGGTCCGCGCCGCGGCCTGGCGCAGTCGATCTTCCAGGTCGGCGGCAACGCGGGCCAATCGCTGGCTCCGCTGCTGACCCGCATGATCTTTATCCCGCTCGGTCAATTCGGCGCGATCTGGTTCACGGGGCTTGCGGCGCTCGGGATCGTCGTGCAGATCTTTATCGCCCGCTGGTACGGACGCACGCTGAAAGTGGCGGCACAGACGAAAAAGACGGTCGTCAAAAAAGCGATGGACCCGGCGATTCGCAAGAAAGTGGCTTCCGCGATGACGGTTCTGCTTCTTTTCGTATTCGTCCGCTCGTGGTACGTGACCTCCGTCGGCAGTTATTACGCGTTTTATCTGCGCGACGTATTTGCGGTCAGCATCGCCGACGCGCAAATTTACGTATTTCTGTTCTTGGCCGCGGGAGCGGTCGGAACCTTTTTCGGCGGACCGTTGGCCGACCGGATCGGCAAGCGCAACGTGCTGTTCGGATCCATGATCGTCGCCGCCCCGCTGACGTTGGCGCTTCCGTACGCCGATCTGACGTGGACAGGCATTCTGCTGGCGCTGATCGGATTCGCGCTCCTGTCGAGCTTTTCCGTATCGGTCGTCTATGCCCAAATGCTGATCCCGGGCCGCGTCGGCGCGGTGTCCGGTCTGGTCACGGGCCTTGCCTTCGGCATGGGCGGTCTCGGCGGATTGGTGCTCGGCAATTGGATGGACGTCGCGGGCGTTGCTACGGTCATGCAGTTTTGCAGCTATCTGCCGCTGCTCGGCGTGCTGACGTTCCTGCTGCCGAGTGATGCGAAATTGAACGGATGGGCGAAGGAAAACGGGGCGGAAGTTTAAGTTCTTGACCGTGATGCGCCGACATCGCGCAAAAAAGGAAAACCGCAAAGGTTTTCCTTTTTCTTTTGCCTTTTATCGCATGCCCCAACATGCTTCAACCTTTGATTTGCCGATAATTAGTCGGAAATCGGAATATCCAAATCCCGCGAAGAATCTTGAATGCGGTACGTTCCCGCGTTGATCGAAAACTCGCTGCCTTCCGGAACGTTCGGAAATACGTCGATTTGGTATCCGAAGTCGCCGGTGTACTTGTTGCTGGCTTGTTTGGGGTCGGACGGATACGTCTTGCCGTCGACTTTGAGTTTTGTTCCGCTCATCATTTGGAACTTGTTTTTGGTCAACGTCTGAACATGTACGTCATTGCCTTCTCGGGTCACTTTATAATCCATGATGCTTTGATCCGGCATCGTTTGTTGGAGACGCTGCGCTTGATCGGTCGGAGGAGCAATAGGCGTCCAAATATCGGCATATTCGTTGACCACTGCCGCATTCCGCAATTGAAGCGTCAAAGATCGATCTCTCACATCGTCCACCGCGTAATCCACGAAATTGAAGTAAAGAGCTTCCTGAGCGTTCGGGCCGGTATCTGCGAGCATATTCGCATTCATCGGCCTAGGATCCCATCTGCCTTTGACTTCTTTTTCGTCCACTCGCAGACTCACCTCTTCATAGTACAGAAATTCGGAACCGTCCGCGGCGTTTTTTTGTGCGCGAATCAACGGAATCCGCAGTTCGAAAGGACCGATTTCCGCCGCTTCCAGTCTCATTCCCGTGCGTTCTTCGAGAGCCGCCTGTTCTTCGATCGGCAGGGTATACCCGAAAGTGACAGCTTCCCCGTTTTCGACCGTGAAATCGATGTTCCAATCTCCAGGAATCGTATCGACGATCCGGATCGTTGAATAGGTTAAGTTTTTTAGCGTTAACCGATACTTTTTATTCTGGCTGTCCGCGGACAGATTGCTTTCGAAATATTGAGTAAGCGTCTGGTTCGTCAGATCTTCGCCGTCCGGTTGGAACAAACTTCGTTCTCCAAGCATCGGCAGACTCTCGCCGCTATCCAAATCGGTCAATGTCATTTGTTCGAATTCGAACGTAGTGAACCCGCGGTTTTGCAAATCGGCCAGACTCAGGTGCAGCGCGAGTTGATTGTCCTGTTCCGACGGCTTACGCCCTACGACTAAGCTGTTTAACGTCACTTCGATACCGTCGACCTCGGCCGAAACCCCGACCTGTTGACCCATTTCGATCGCGATGTCTTCTTGCTGCGTCAACGGATTGAAATAAACGGCCGCTCCTCCGGCCGTCGCGAGAATTGCGGCGGCAGATGCAGCCATCACCCAACGGCGGGCGCGCGAAATGCCGCGTTTTTCTTTTGGCGGCGTGTTCGACTGTTCGCTCCAACCTGAACGCCGACGCTTCACTTCCAATTGAATTCGACTCCACATCTCGTCATAATCCGGGCTGCCGTCCGAAAGTTCGCGCATCCGCCGTTGTACTTGCTGTTCAGTAATTCGAGACATGGTGGTCACTTCCTTTCCCTCGCGAATCCGACGATTTTTCGTACAGCTTTTTCAACATTTTCAAGCCCCGGTTTATTCTCGATTTGGCCGTCCCTACCGGAATATCCAGCGCTTTCGCGGTTTCTACCGTCGACAGGTCGGCCATATAGTACAGCAGCATCGCTTCGCGAACTTTGGGCTTCAACCGGGCGAGCAGCTCTCCGAACTCGTCGGCGGTCTCGGCCCGCTCGTATTCGTTCTCCACCGATTGCGACGGACGCAGCGGCAGATGGATCGAAAATGCTTTTTTCTCTTTTTGATTCCCTTTGTTGCGCCGCCGCATCAACGAATGGCACTCGTTGGCCGCGATGCGCATCAGCCAGGCTTTGATATATTCGACTTGGCTCCGATCCGCCAGCATCGCTTTGACGAACACTTCCTGACTGATATCTTCCGCGTCCGTCTGGTTGCGCAGCATATGTAAGCAGTATCGGTATACGTCTTCTTTGTACGTCCGAAATAACGTATTATCGTCCACCATTTCTCACGCCCTTCGCCCCTCTTTATGATTTATCCCTTTTATAGAGACTCGCGAGTCGGAGAAACAGTTCGCTTTTCAAAAAAATTCAAAAAAACGCTCCTTTTCATCGTGCGAAAAGGAGCGGAATGTTCGGTATGATTCCGAAGGCTTAATCGGAGATCGGAAGATCGAGATCGCGCGAAGAATCGTAAACGCCGTAAGAGCCCGCGTTGATCGAAAAATCGCTGCCTTCCGGCACGTTTTTGAACACGTCGATCCGGTAGCCGAAATCGCCGCCGTATTTGCTCGACGTTTCGTTCAGATCGCTTTCGTACATACGGCCGTCGACTTTCAAATGCGTGCCGCCGATCAGGTAGAATTTGTTTTCGGTCAGCGTTTGGACATGCACGTCTTTGCCTTTTCGCGTGACTTTATAAGCCATTACGCTCTGATCGGGCATCGTTTCGGAAAACGACTGACCTTGATCGCCCGGCGGCTCGATCCCGGTCCACACGTCGGGATATTCGTTCACGACTACCGCATTTCGCAGCTTCAGCGTCAACGTCTTCCCGCTCAGATCGGTGACGGCGTCGGGAACCAGATCGAACGCGATGTTTTCCGGGCTTTTCGGATCGATGCCCGGCGGCACGTAAGGTTGGCCGGGTATCGGAGCCTGAAAGCCGGTGATTTCCAGATCATCCACCTGTAATAAGATATCCCGATAAAACAAAAATCGCCCGCCGGGCAGCCCGTTATTCCCCTCTTGGCGATTCACGGGAATGCTCACTTCGAACGGGCTGACGACGGCTTCCGGCAGCGTCATGCCCGTCCGCTCTTCAAGCGCCTGCTGCCCGTCGATCTTGAGGGTGTAATTCGATTCGGCCGCTTGCGATCCTTCGACCGCGAAATCGATCGTCCATTCGCCGCTTGCTTTGTCGGTCGTTCTCACGTACGCATAAGCGAACGATAAGTCTTCGATCTGCTGCCCTTCAGGTTTTCGGAACGTGAACGAGGTGTTCCGTGACCAGGTTTGTTCGGCACCGATCGACCCCCATACCGGCGAAGTCAGCGGCTTTTCGCCGTTTTTGATCACGATCTTGCCCGGTTCTTTGGAAAAAACGGACGGCAGATCGCCGCTTTGCGAATCCGGCCAGTCCCGATTCGCTTCGTATTTCAGATTCAGCCGATTGCCGCCCGACACCCAGTCGTAAGCGGTGATCTTGATCTTCAGATCCTCTTCCGGGATCGCGACGTATTCGCTGCCTGCCGCAAACTCGCCTTCCAGCGGCGTCTCGACCGTCTGATTGAAAAATAAATCCTTCATCGTCAACCGGTACCTTTTCGTTTCTCCGGTCGCGGGCAGGCTGCCCGAGAAATACTGGGTCAACACGGGCTCTTCGCCTTGCGCGTCGCGACGGAAGATATTTCGCTTCGTTCCCGAGATCTCCAGCTTTTGTCCGGTATCCAGATCCGTTAAAGTCGATTCTCCGAACTCGGCGAGTTCGAAGCTTCTGCCCGCCGTCTCTCGCAAACTCATGCGAAGCGACATCTGCTCTTCTTCCGTTAAAGGTTGACGACCGATCGCCGCGTTGTTCAACGTCAACCGGACGCCTTCGGCTTCGGCATAAGCTTCCAACTTTTGTCCCGCGTCGGCGGCAGTCCATGCCCGGTTCGCGGCATGGTCGAAATACACGGCCGTTCCTCCGGACGCGGCCATGACCGCCGCCGCGGACGCCGCTACCACCCATCGGCGGGCACGCGAGGCGGTCGGCTTTTCCGCCGGCAAACCGGGCTGCTCGTTCCAACCGGAACGCCGCAGCTTTACTTCCGTGCAAATCCGCTGCCATATGGCTTCATAATCGGGACTGCCGTCCGGCAGCCCGCGCAGTCCTTGACGGATCTGCTGCTCAGTAACTCGAAGCACGATGCCCACTTCCTTTCCTCTGCGCTTCCGGTAATTTTTCGTACAGTTTTTTCAATACTCCCAATCCCCGGTTGATTCTCGACTTGGCCGTCCCGACCCGAACGTTCAGCGTCCGTGCCGTATCGTTCGTCGACAGATCGGCCATGTAATACAACAGCAGCGCTTCCCGGGGTTTGGGGTTCAGCTTGTCCAGCAGCCTGCCGAATTCGTCGGCCGTTTCGGCTTGTTCGTACGCCTGCTCCACCGACGGCGACGGATGCAGCGGCAAGTTGATCGAGAACGCCTTTTTTTCTTTTTGATTCCCGTTGCTGCGCCGCCGCATCAACGAATGGCACTCATTGGCCGCGATGCGCATCAGCCAGGCTTTGATATATTCGACTTGGATCCGGTCCGCCAGCATCGCTTTGACGAACACTTCCTGACAAATATCTTCCGCGTCCGACTGACTTCGCAGCATATGCAAGCAGTATCGGTATATGTCTTCTTTATACGTTTCGAACAACTTATGATCGTCCACGGTTTCCCACGTCCTTTGTCTCTTTTTTATCGTTTGCTCGTTATAGAGACTTGCGGGCGGGAAAAACGGTTCGCCTTTTGAACAAATCGAAAAACCCGTTTCTTTTCCGGATCGGAAAGAAACGGGTTTGACGCGACGGCATGCGCGAACACGCGGCCGGCCGATCGTTATTTGCGCAGCACGATCTCCGTATCCAGCGACGGATCGATCTGACTGTACAAGCCCAATACAAGTTCGGGATCAACGCCCTGCGGAACGTTCGGGTACACGTCGACCCGGTAATCGCCGTTCGGACGGTAATGCGCATAAGACGATTTGCCGTCCGCCCGATAGGTATCGCCGTTTGCGTTCACGATAGGGGCTTCCAGCAGATGCAGCGAATTTTCCGTTTCCGTAATGACTTTAAGAACGTCGCCTTCGCGCGAATAACGGTAATGCAAGATGCTGCCGTCCGGAAGTTCGGCATCGATCCGTTGTTCTTGTTGCGTCGGAGCGGCAAGAACGGTTCCGCTCCCTGTCGGTGCTTCGCGAACCACTAGGGCATTTTGCAGACGAATCGCCAGCGGCCCCGTAGTCAGATTGCGCACGGCTTCGCTCATGAATCGGAAAGATAACGCCTCCTGCCCTTGAGCCGCTTGGCCGGAAGATAGGAGCGAAGGATGTTCTGCATGTTCACCTTGCCAGGATTCGAAACCTTCCGCAACAAGTACCGATTTTTCATAATATAGAACAAGACCGTCGTGCAGCTTCCGGTCCTTCCGTTCTCTTTCGATCGGAAGATACACGCCATAGGCGCTGACATCGGCTTGCCCAAGCTTCCATCCGATTTTTTGTTCGATTTCCGAAGCGTTTTCCGGCGTGATTTGAACCACCCGTTCTTGAGCCTGCGTTCCGTCGAGCGTGAAATCCATCTGCCAAGACCCTTCGATCTTTTCAACCGTTTCGGCGTAACTATAAGTTAAAGTCAAAGCTTGACGCTCTTCGGCGCTCATGTCGTACAACTCGTAATTCATACTGAACGCATCATCTCCCCTAGTGCCTGAAGTGGGTGCTATGGTTCGGGTGCCGGTATTTAAAAGAAGCTGTGTTTGAGTCTCGGAAAACAAGGATTCCGGAAGCGAAGACAAACTGTAAGCCTCCGTTCCTTGAAGCTTATAATTTAAGGTCAACAGCCCTTGCTCTTCGTCCCATTTCGAATCGGTGAGCAATACGGACGCGCCTTGGAGTGAAGGAATGGGGTATTCGGTTTGATCCTTAACAACACCTTCAAGCGAAATATCGTGGCGACGTACCGTATACAGATCGCTCGTTTCGAAACGGAAACGGCGAGCCTGCCCTTCCTCGGCCCAATCCCCGTCGAACACTTGAGCGTCAGACACGTTCTGCATGCCTTGCCGCAGGTCGAAGCTGGCTCCTTTCCATTCCTGCGTTGCTCCGCTGTCCAGATCCGTCAGGCGCGTGGATGCGAACCCGGCGTATTCGGCGTTCGGCACATTCAGACCGCTCAGACTCATTTGCAGCACCAGTCTGTCGCTTGGTTTTTCCGTTGTAGACCTGCCTTGAAAATGTCCTTGAATCAGGTTGTTGATCGTCAGCTTGATCCCGTCGACCGTAGCCGAAGCTTCCAATGCTTGCCCGGCAGGCGCCGTGTAGGCTTTGCTCGTTTCGTTTAAGTTTGAAGTCACTGTAGATGCAGGTTCGGTCGCTGTGTCCGTTTGCCAAAACAGTACGCCTGCAACGGCTACGCAAGCCAACACGCCCGCTCCCGCAGACATGGTCCATCCTCGGCGTAACGATCTTTTTTCCGCAGATACGCTTTCGGCTTTCCATCCGGATCTTCGCTTGTCGACTTCGAGGAGAATCCGTCTTCGCATGCCGGCGTAATCCGGATTGTCGTCTTCCAATTCGCGCAGTTCCTGCTCCGCAGCCGGATCAGTAATTCGAGACATGAACATCGCTTCCTTTCTTCACGTGTATATCTTGTTCTTCCTTCAGCTTCCTGAGCGACCGCAATCCCCGGTTAATTCTTGATTTGACGGTTCCGAGCGGCAGACCCAGCATTTCGGCCACCTCCGCCATCGGCAGATCCGCCATGTAATACAGCAGCAGGACTTCCCGAAATTTCGGCTTGACCTGCCCGAGCAGCGAACCGAATTCGACTGCCGTTTCGCGACGTTCATAAGCAGTTTCAACCGATAGGGCATGCCGGAGCGGATCGTTCTGGAGAAAAACTTGTTGCTCCTTATCCCTTCCTCGGCTCCTGCGCCGCATGAGGCTGTGGCATTCGTTGGCCGCGATCCTCAGCAGCCAAGCTTTTTCATTGCGAAGATCGCTTCGGTCCGCCAACATCGCTTTCACGAAAACCTCCTGGCAGATGTCTTCCGCATCGCCTTTATGTTTGAGCATGTACAGACAGTATCGATATACCGTCGTTTTATAATGTTCGAACAACTCCAGGTCGTTCATCCCTCTTCTCACATCCTTATCGACTTCCGTTTGCCTCCTTCAAGATCATGAATGAGCGCGCGCTTCGTATAGAGGACTTCCGAAACGGCGAAGAAGTTCCCGTTTGATGATTCGCCGAAAACTTTAATGATACGCCTGCTTCCAAAAAGGCGAACGCGAAAAAGCCGCCGGGAATTTCCCCGACGGCCGCCTTCACTCGATGATCAACCAACCGTTAAACGTAAATGCCGATCGCGAGCAGCACGGTTACCACAAATGCCAAGCCGCCCATCCAATAGGACACGATATGCGCATGCGCTCCCGGTATATACTTGCGTTCGAACACGGAGCGTACCGCGAACAGCGCGGTAATCAGCCCTGCAAACCAGAAATAGCCGTGAGGCGCGGAGAATCCAATCAAAAAAGCGATGACCGCAACGGCGCTGACGATCATGAACCCTACATAAGGTTTAAAACCGTCTCCGTCCACGTCCCACAGTTTTTCTTTGCTCTGCAACAGGATTCGATCCAGCAGCCACTGGAGAACAGCCAAAGCGACGACGATCGGAGGAATAACAATCATGCTCTCACCTCTTTCATGCTGATCTTCTATATACGCAAAAAAGACCGCCCGGGTCGCAAATCCCGGGCGGTTTTCGAACGATGTTTTATTTGCGGATGATGACTGTAGCGTTTTTCGAGTCGTCGACCGTGCCGTAGGCTTGAAGCCCGAGTTCGAACTTCTCGCCTTCCGGCACGTTGTCGAAAACGTACACGCGATCGTAAAATCCCGTTTCGGTATTCCGAATCGACTTTTCCTCGAATGCATCCGTATCGTGAGCATAGGATTTTCCGTCGACTTTCAATCGGATGCCTTCATAGATATTCATGCCGTCCGGTCTTTGAACCTGCACGAGCACGTCGCTTCCTTCGCGGTGCACGATGTACTTGATCGGCAGACCTTCCGGAAGGGTATCCGTCGTTGGTTGTTCTTTTTCCGTCGGAATCGGAATCTGTTTCCAATAGTCGTCGTGCCGGCGCACGACCCAAGCATTGCTGAACGTGGCGGTTAAGGGCTTGTTTCGGAAATCATAACTTTCCCAATAGTCATAGGTCATTTGACCGGCCGTCGCGTTTTTGGACATGCCCTGCACGCCGAATTTGATATACTCCTGCTCGCCTTCCCGTCCCTGCAGGATCCGCATGCTCGGAACCGGATCTTGAGAACCGGAAGTCGTGACCTCGCCGTCGGTGATGGAGATGCTGTAATCGACGACCTGACCGTCTTTCCATCCGGTTTCCGAATCTTCTTCATTCCGATAAACCGGAATCGTAACGCCGTAAGCGTCTAACTGCGCGTCGCCCAGCGTCCAGCCGGTCTTCTCCGTCAGCTCCGACGCGTCTTCGACGGGAATCGTTTCCGTTTGAACGATGGCTTTCGACGAATCGAGCGTGAAATCGATCGTCCACGGCCCTTCGATGACCCGGACCGGCTCCGCGTAACTGAACGTCATCGTCATGTCGGCGATCTGGTCTTCGGTCAGTCCTTGAATGTTGTACTCGCCTTCCGCTTCGCTCACGCCCGGCTCCGGTTCGACGGGTTCGCCCCAACTGCCCGGTCCCAGATCTTTATCGCCCACTTTCAGGTTGACCGAAATCCCCCGATCCATCCCGAGCGTGGCCGAATCCTCCGTGTCGAGTCTCGGCACGTTTTCGTTCGGCAGGAACTTGATCTTCATCAGCCCTTGCTTCTGATCCCAATCGATATCAGTGATTTTGATTTTGAAATCCCGATCCGGCAGCACGGTATATTCTTCGCCCAGCTTCACGCTGCCCTCGATCGGAACAGTCGCGCGGCGAATCATGTACAAGCCGGACGTTTCCAGACGATAGCGATGTTGCCCTTCCGTATCGTCGAGATCTCCGGTCACTCTCGACGTCGTGTTCAGCGTCCGATTGGCTTCCCAATCTCCGACGCTGCGAACATCGTCCGTATTGAAATCGCCCATGCTCAATTCCAGCTTTTTGCCGGTATCGAGATCGGTGATCGACGCTTTATCGAATGCCGCGTAGCGCACGTTTTCGCTGCCGAAACCGCTGAGCGACAAGTCGAGTACCATTCTTTTTTGCGCTTCGCTTTGTCCGTAGCTTCGATCCATCCCTTGAACCGCACTGTTCACTTTCAACATAATCCCGTCCACTTCCGCCTGTGCGCCAATCGACTGACCGAGCGGTGCGGCTTTCGTATCCGGAATCAAATGTTCCAAATACCCTTGAGAAGCTGCGGCTCCCAATGCGATTACGGCTGCAAGCGCCGCGCATGCTACAGGCATGACCCATCTTTTCTTCGGCGACTCTTTGCGGATCGGCGCGGCAGTCTGTTCCTGCCAACCCGATCCCCTCTTGTCCGCCTCCAATCGAATCCGGCTCCACATCGCGTCGTAGTTCGGATTTTCTTTTTTCAATCCGCGCAGCTTCTTTTCCGTTTCGTTTTCAGTAGCTCGAAGCACGACCGTCACCTTCTTTCTCCGGCATCGCCGATTCTTTTTCCGCAAACTTTTTTAACGATTTCAATCCCCGACTGATTCTTGACTTGGCCGTTCCGATCGGTACGCCTAGCGCATCCGCCGTCTCGTTCGTGGACAGGTCCGCCATATAATACAGCAGCAGCGCCTCGCGCAGCTTCGGCTTCAGTCGTCCCAACAGTTCCTCGAACTCGCCCGACGTCTCGAGCCGTTCGTACGCCTGCTCGACCGATTGCGGAGAACGCAGCGGCATGCCTAGCCAGAACGCCCGCTTTTCCTTGATCTCGCCGTTCGTTCTGCGCCGGAGCATCGAATGGCACTCGTTAGCCGCGATCTTCATCAGCCATGCTTTCACGTATTCGATGCCACTTCGGTCCGCTATCAGTGCTTTGACGAATACCTCCTGACAGACATCCTCCGCGTCCGCGCGACTGCGAAGCATGTACAGGCAGTAATGGTAGACCGCCTCTTTATGGGTTTCAAAAAGTTCTTTATCGTCCAACGTTTCTCACTTCCTTTGCCCCTCTGTGTAGTGATCACTCGACCATAAGAACACGCGGGGGATCAAATAGGTTCCATTTTCGCTTCGAATTTTTCATAGCAAAAAGGACGGCTGGGGACCGTCCAAATACTATTCGTGCGAGCAGAGAGGCGCTGCGGGAGAAATTCGTTCAAGACGCTGTCTCACTTGGAAAACTGGAATGAAATTTTAAGTGTAGGTTTTCCAAGTTCAAAGGCGTTTTTCACTGAATTTCTCCCTCCGCTAGGTTCGCTTCTTTTACGAAAATTCTTCTTCACTCTTAAAAGAACCGGACGAAAGCCGTCCTTCTTTCCCAAAGAAAAACGAACTCGCTCCACAATTAAGTGGGGCGAGTTCGTTTCCAGTCGAGCGAAGTTCGATCGTGATCGAACGGCTCTTTTTTCCTTATTTACTTGCCGATCGACTCCAGATATTCGGATACTTGAGTCGGGGTTTTGGCGAATTTGCTGTGCAGGTGGGCGATTTTTTCGCCGTTTTTGAACACGAGCAGGCTCGGGATGCCGCGTACTTCGTTCGACTCGGCTACCTCTTGGAATTTCTCCGCGTCCATCGCGAAGAACTGCTTGTCCTGGTTGTTTTCGATGATGCCGCCGATGAAACGGTCCAGGTTTTTGCAGTCCGGGCACCAATTGGTGTCGAACTTGATGACGGTCAGGCCGTCTCCGCCGATTTGTTGATTATATTGTTCCAAGCTCTCGATTCGTTCCATATGCGCATTCTCCTCTCGGTTTCGGGAAAGGGTCCGTCCGCGCTGATCGGATATACTCGTAAAAGGTTACGCCCGCCGCTTCAGTAAGGATCGTTGTACGAATCGCCCGCACCCGGACGCATCCGACGTTTTGCCGCTTGAAGCGCGCGTTCCATGTCCTGCACGGCTTCATCCACGATGCGACGGTCAACCAGATAGTCCTGCACTTTCGCTTTTTCCGCAAGTCTCGCGATCTCGGCGTCTTTCTTCTCCAGATCGTAACCCTGACGGCGCTGAAGCGCGTTGTACTTGTCCAACAAGTCGGAAATCACCTGATAAAACCGCTCGTAATCGAGGATGACGTCGTCCAGAAACGCATCGACGTCCTCTTTCGTATACCCGCGCATTTTGACGGGAAAGTCCTTCTCATGAATTTGCAAAGCGTCGAGCTTGATGCCGAGCTGTTTGAACAGCCGCTTTTGCTCCTCAAGTTGGCGCTGATACTGCTCCTCCATGCCCATCCCTCCTTCTTTTAATGTATCATATTATGTGACGAGATTGATGAATTTTTAATTAAAAGATTTTGCAAAATCAGAATTCAAATCGTCCACTGCCCTGCGCGGAACACTGGCTCGACCGTCCCGTCCTGCAGTTCGCCGTCGATGTCCATCTGGTTCGAGCCGACCATGAAGTCCACGTGAGTCAGGCTCGAGTTGCCGCCGCGTGCCAGCAGCTCGTTTTGCGTCAGTTCCGCTCCGCCTTTCATATTGACCGGGTAGCAGCTGCCGAGCGCAAAATGGCAGGACGCGTTTTCGTCGATTCCCGTGTTGTAAAAGACGCGGTTCAGGTTGGAGATCGGCGAGTCGTACGGCACCAGTGCCACTTCGCCGAGATATTTCGCGCCTTCGTCCGTATCGAGCAGCGACTCCAGATGCTCGCGTCCGGATTCGGCATCGAATGCGATCACGCGGCCGTTTTCGAAAGTCAGCGACAGCTTTTCGACCAAACGCCCGTTCAGGTTAAGCGGCATGGTGGACGTGACCGTTCCGTTGACGCCCGTGCGATTCGGCATCGTGTACACTTCCTCGGTCGGCATGTTGGCTACGAAATACACGCCTGCACGATTGGTGTCGCCGCCGCCGAGCCATAGATGATTCGGTGCCAGCTCGACTTTGAGATCCGTACCCGGCGCGCGATAGTGCAAGCTTTTGTAGTTTTTCTCGTTCAATTTGGCCTGCATGTCTTTCAGCGTCTGAATATGGTTTTGCCAATTCTGTACCGCATCGCCTTCGCCGACCCGATTCATTCGGAAAATGGTTTCCCACATCGCGTCCACGCGTTCGCTCTCCGGCAGATCCGCAAATACTTTGTTCGCCCAGGCCCGAGTCGGCGCTTTGATCAGGCACCATGCCAGTTGATTCGTGCGCACGAACTGCTGGTAACCTTTGCGTGCCGCGGCCGCCGCTTTGGTTGCCCGCGCCACGCGGGAAGAGTCAATGCCTCGGTACAGTTCCGGGTCGGGGACTTTGATATGCATGACCGCTCCGCCTTCGGCGGCCAGCTTTTCCAGCGCTTCGGCTTTGAACGTCGGGTAATAGTCGAACGTATCCTCCGAAGCGTATTCGTAGCGCAGGCGCGTCGACGCTTCGTCTTCCCATTCGATCTCGACATACTTCGCTCCCGCTTCGTATGCTTTTTGAACGACCAATCGCGTGAACTCCGCCGCTTCGATCGGGGATTGCAGATGAAGCACTTGCCCCTTCTGAATGTTGACCCCTACCTTTACGACCAGCTCCGCGTATTGTTCCAGTTTCTGCGTAAATCCATCCATTTCTTTGCGACCCCCAAGTTTTCATCCTTATGTAAAATGAAAATTTCGAATATGAAAACACCTTCTCTTATCATAGTCAAAGATTTTGCAAAAATCCACATAGCGAATCGGGTAAGAGCTTTCTCGTAAACGATTCCGAATCAAATAGAAAAAGAGACTGACAGCTTGTTAGATAGCCGTCGGTCCCTTTTCGATAAATTGAATGCGGTCAAGCCACTAGTACCTTGTTAACGTTAAAAGTAAAGTTACGCCCGTCCGATGCGTGTGATCACGGCTTTTTACTTCCGAGCGGGGCGATCGGATTGGTTTCAAAAACGGTGTAATCGTTAGCCTGCAACTTTTCGATGATCTCCAGATCCAGCAAGCCCAAAGACTTAAGTTCCAGATTATCGACAGCAGCAGGATAAGTTCGCCTTTGCAGAGTGCCGAATCTTTTTTTATTGTATGCGCGGTTGATATAAAGGGTTGCATAAAACAAAAGGAAGATGCCGAAAGCCAATATAACCAAATTACGAACATCTTGATCCATGGTATGGAAGGAAGCATGCAAAATTTTGGTCAAACCGTTAGGCAGTCCGAAAGTAGCCGATACGAAAAACAAAACGACCACTAATCCATACGCCCAAAAAAGTAAAGAGAAAAAGAAATCAAGGCAGGCTCGAAACCAAGATCGGTTACCTACGATCAGGAAGCTTTCTTCTTCATTCCGCGGTCCGGACTGTTCCATACGGCGTAACCTCCTTTCAGACGCGACGAGATCGCTCTGGGAACAGCAGCCATTACCACGAATGTATTCACCATCCAGTAAATGGCCGGGTACCAAGCTGCCCAAAAATAGTATTTCAACACGCGGTTGTAATTGGAGTCGATCAAAAGCGCGATCAACAATTGAATCAAGCTAATGAATACCAACGCAAATGAAGTAAGCGTAAACCAAAGCAGCATATCCGTTACGCTGTCGGCCGTAACCAATAATAATAGCGTAACAAAAAGCCAACTGAATGCCCAAAAGATACTGATCCATTGTTCGAGGTAAATCAGCCACATTCTGCGTTGTTTCCAGCTGAACAAGATTTTCCAATGGCGAAGAATGACTTCTTGGCCGCCCTGTGCCCAACGAACGCGCTGTTTCCAAATGCCGGACAAGGTTTCCGGCACAAGCATCCAACAAATAGCCTGCGGCTCATAGCGAACATCCCAAAAGCGTTTTTGGAGTTTCCAACTCACCGCAATGTCTTCAGTAATCATGTCGCGGTCCCATAACCCGACATCCACGAGCGCTTTTTTGCGGAAAGCGACCACGACTCCGGAGACTGTCATTACTTTTCCGAGAAGTCTTTGCGTGCGCTTAATCGCTCCGATAATCGAGGCGTATTCGACCAACTGCATTCGGCTAAGGAGATTGTTTCGGTTGCGGATCGCCGGATTGCCGGTTACGGCACCGAGTCTTTCGCCGCCTTTAAAGAAATGGCGAATCAAATAATAGGGAGCCGTATCGGCAAGGAGGGCGTCGGAGTCGACGCAGATGAGGTATTCGGACCTTGAAGCGAACAATCCGACTTGCAAAGCATTGGCTTTGCCGCGGTTTTCATTCAGTTGAATCGATCTGACAATCTCGTATTCTTCCGACAATCTTTTGATGATTTCCCCGGTTCTGTCTTTCGAACCGTCATTGATCAAAATGATCTCTTTCTTGGGATAAGAAAGTCCGTTCAGGTTACGTACGGTTTCTTCGATCGTCTCTTCTTCGTTATAACAAGGAACCAATATGCTGATCATCGGCCAATCGATTTCCTCGATGTTCAAAAGATTGCTTTTGGATTCTTTCGTTCTAAGGAATAGAAGAGAACCGGCCATCCAAAAAAGAGCCATAACAAACGGATACCAAAAAACAAATCCTGTTACAAGGCCGTAAGGCCCAGAAAACAACTCCGGAAATCCCAATTCGGTTCCCTCCACTATCATATATAGACATTAATTTGTGACTAAGTAACTATACATAGAATTTTAATGAAATGTCAATTTATTTTCTGGAAGAAACAGAACTTTTTCAAAGAGAATTTTCCACCTGTTTTTGTACCTACTTTGCTGACCCATTTTGCAAATCAAAGCGCTTTCTGTTATATTCGCGGCAGATATCGACCCACCAAAGGAGCCTTGACCGATGACTACTTTTCGTTTGCTTGAAACACGCGAACTTACCGATGCCGCGCAGCTTTCCAATTCCGTATTCCGTCCGGATATTCAACCGACGATGGCCGACATGTTTCCACGCCTGTTCGCGCCGGGCGTTATTCAATCCTATGGCGCATTTACCGAAGAAGGCACGCTGGCCGCGTTCATGGGGCTTGCTCCTTCGACGCTGCGCATAGGCGGAGCAGCCTCGCTTCGCGCTTTCTCGATGGGTTCGGTCCTTACCGCACCGGAGCATCGGGGAGCCGGGCTGGCGGGCGAATTGCTGAATCTTTGCATCGCGCATACGCAAAAAGCCGAAGCCCCGCTGCTGTTTATCTCCGGCGAGCGTTCGTTATATACACGCGCAGGAAGCGCCTATTTCGGACGGGCCGCAAAAGCGATCCTTCGCCGTTCGATCGATGCGTCTTCCGCTGCAACCGATTCATCGGTTCCGGCGCAGCCATCGGTTCGACTCCGTCTTGCTGAACCGCAAGATTTGCTGCATGTGCATCATCTTCATGAGTTGAACGACACGCGATTCGAAGAAAGCGCGGCAGGCCTGGGCGAATTGTTGGGCGCCGCTGCCTATTGCAACGTATTGGGACTGGCACAGCTTACGGTCGTTGCCGAAAATCAAAACGGCCTTGCCGCCTATGCGGTAATAGGCGTCCCGCATCCTATACGATCGGCACTCCAAAGCAGCTCCATGCCTTCATCAGAAATCCAACCGGAAACAAGCAACCCCGCAACAGTTATCTCTTACGGCGGCGATGCTCAAAATACGGCTAACCTGATCCATGCTTTGCCCGACTTCTGCCGCTTGGACGAACTGCATGTCGAGATTCCCTGGCAAGATCAAGCTCTGGAAACGCTGCTCGAACAAAAAGGAGCCGAACTTCAATCGATCCGCAACGGCGGTACCCTGCTCGTAACCGACATTCGCCTTATGCTCGAACAAGCCTACGATCTCTGGCCGCTGCCTTGGGAAGAAGCGCTCCGCGTCGATGCCGACGGCCGCGTATTCGCTACAACCAGCAACCGAGAACTCAGCCGAACGGAATGGTACGGAACGCTGTTCGATCCGAATTACCCTCGTCCCGGCGACATCCCTATTTGGTTCGACCCTATTCCTCTCCCGAATCCTTACGGCTTGCATTATATCTGAGTTTTTTTAAAAAACCTTCATCCAAACCGGACTTCCTTTCCCTCGCCTTTACGCGTTTGCGTTCTCCAGCTAAGGGTAATATGTATATGATGAAATAGGAGATTAACCTCCCGCGAACGCGACCCGTGAAGCGGCAAGCTCAGTGAATCTCGAAGAAGAGGCAAAGCGAAGACGTGCAGCATGCGCCTACGCTCTGCCTCTTCGTCACCTGCGCGCTTTCCGTCATCGCGCCTAAAAGTCGCATCGCCGGAGACGATACCCGTGTTCACCTATCATTCCACCCCATTTCCGACCCGAGCGGCCAGCAATGCGTCGCGGCTTCGCGTATAAGCCTCGGCGGCCGCCGGGCGGTCCGAAAGAGAGTTGAAGAAGACTTGAAAGGCAAAGAATTACTCAAGGATTATGTCACGGCGCATATCCCCGGGTACATGACCGCCGTGCTGCTCATCGTCGTTGCCAACGTTATCCAGTCTGCACTCCCTCTCGTTTTGGGACGCTTTACCGATGATCTTCAGGCCGGAACGCTCAATTACGATTCCGTGACCCGATTCGCTCTTCTGCTCCTCGGGATCGGCCTCTCGTACGGCGTACTGTTCGGTCTGGGCCAATATCAGGTCATGCGGCTGGGCCGTCGCTTCGAATTCGAAGTCCGTCAGAAGCTGTTCGGCAAATTCGCCACGCTCAGCGAACACTTTTTTTCCAAACAAGGCACCGGCAAGCTGCTCAGCTACGTCACCAACGACGTGCAATCCGTGCGCGAATCGATCTCGAACGGCGTGACGCAGACCACCAATGCCGTCGTGCTGCTGCTTTCTTGCATCGTCATGATGATGATCGGAGACATTCCGCTGTCGCTTATCCTGATCTGCATCAGCCCGCTCGTTTTGATACCGTTGATCGTTGTCCGCATCGGCCCGCAGGTACGGGAGCGTTCGATGCACGTACAGGAATCGTTGGCCGGTATGACGGAGTCCGCCGAGGAGCAATTCGGCGGGATTCGCGTCACGAAGACGTTCGGTACGGAAGAAATTTCGGGTCGTCGGTTCGGGGAAAAGGTGGATCTGATCCGCGGCGCCCAACTGTTCCTCGTCCGGTTGTCCTCGCTGTTTCAGGCGGCTATTCCGTTTCTCGGCGCTCTGTCGCTGGTGCTGGCATTGCTGATCGGCGGCGCGCAAACGCTCAATGGCGCGATCACGCTCGGCAGCTTCGTTTCGCTGACGCTGTACATGCGCATTATCGTCGGCCCGCTCCAACAGATCGGCAACGTCATCAATATGATGCAGCGTTCCGGCGCTTCGCTCGAGCGGGTCAACCGCCTGATGAACGAAGAACCCGACGTGCAGGACGAAGAGAACGCGCGCACGCTGGATAAGCCGAAAGAGATTCGTTTCGAGCACATGACTTTTTCTTACCCCGGCAGTCGCGAACCCGCGCTGAAAGATATCAATCTCACGATCGAGCCCGGAAAAACGATCGGCATCGTCGGTCGGACGGGTAGCGGCAAAACGACTTTGGTCAAGCTGCTGCTGCGCATCTACGAACCGCCTCGCGGCTCGCTGTTCTTCGGCTGCACGGATATTCGCGACCTGTCGCTGGAAAGCTTGCGCGGACGCGTCGCCTACGTTCCGCAGGACGGATTCCTGTTCAGCACGACGATTCGCGACAACATCGCGTTCAGCGACCGGGACGCTCCGATGGAAAAAGTAGAGACGGGCGCGAAACGTGCCATGATCTACGAAAACATTTCGCGTTTCCCCGAAGGCTTCGAGACCCGGCTCGGCGAACGAGGCGTAACGCTCTCCGGCGGGCAGCGGCAGCGGACCAGCCTTGCGCGCGGATTGACGAAAAAAGCACAGGTGCTGATCCTCGACGACAGCATGAGCGCCGTGGATGCCGTCACCGAGACCGGCATCCTCGACAATCTGGTGCGCGAACGCCGCAGCAAAACCACGCTTATCATTTCGCACCGGATCAGCGCCGTCAAACATGCGGACGAGATCGTCGTATTGAGCGAAGGACAGATCGTTCAGCGAGGAACGCACGAAGAGCTGCTGCGGCGCGAAGGCGCGTACGCGATGATGCACCGGCTTCAAGAGGAGGGACTTCAACATGACGAACTTGAATAAACGACAGTCGGCCGAAACGGCTTCAAGCCCTTCGCAGGAACGCAAGCCGTCGACTTCCTCCACGTTGAAGCTGCTGCTCGGGTATGCCAAACCTCATCGGACGGCGTTTTTGGGCGTCTCCGTCTGCGCGCTGCTGGGCATATCGGCGGAACTGCTTCAGCCGCTGATCGTCCAGATCGCGATCGACGACCATCTGGCCAAAGGCGAAGGCGGAAGCTCGCTGCTGCGGCTCGGCCTGATCTATCTGGGCATTGCCGTGATCAGCTTCTTGTTTACCTATTTACAAAACAACCTGCTGCAATACGCGGGACAAAGCATTATCGCCCGGATTCGCAAAGACCTGTTCAGGCATATTTCGAAAATGTCGATGTCGTTTTTCGATCGGACGCACAGCGGCAGTCTCGTGACCAACGTCTCCAACGACACCGAAACGATCAGCCAATTTTTCACCCAAGTGCTGCTGAGTCTGGTGCGCGACGGCATGATGCTGGTGCTTATCATTGTACTGATGTTCAGTCTCGACGCTCAGTTGGCCATGTTCTCGATGCTGATCCTCCCGGTCATTTTTATCGTCGCCGCTTTGTTCCGTTCCTATTTGCGCAGCACGTATCAGCAGGCGCGCAGCCGATTGTCCCGCCTGATCGCTTTTACCGCGGAGAATCTGTCGGGTATGGGCCTGATTCAATCTTTCCGTCAGGAAGAAGAACAATTCGGGCGCTTCACCGAGCAGAACCGCAACTACTGGAACGCCAATCTGCGGCAAATTCGTTCCAACGTGCTGTTTAACCGTACCTTCGATATTCTGGGCAACGCCGCGCTCGTGCTGATGGTCTGGCTCGGCGGACGCGCCGTACTCGGGCAAAGCATGGAAGTCGGCGTGCTGTACGCGTTCGTCAGTTATATCCGCCAATTTTTCCAGCCGATCAACCAGATCACCATGCAGTGGAATACATTCCAATCGACGACGGTTGCCGTTGAACGCATTCAGCGGGTGTTGGAGACCGAACCGGACGTGCGCGAGCCCGGAGAAAAAGAACAAATCCGACTCCCGTCCTCTTCTCTGCGCGGCGAAGTGAATTTCAACAATGTGACATTCGGCTATCGCGCAGATCGTCCCGTGCTGAAAAATCTCAACCTGCATATCCAGCCCGGCGAAATGATCGGCGTCGTCGGAACGACGGGAGCCGGCAAAAGCACGCTGATCAGCCTGTTGAACCGCTTTTACGACGTGGATGCCGGCACAGTGGAAATTGACGGCGTCGATATTCGAAAAGTAACGCAAAACGATCTGCACGCGGCCGTAGGATTGATTCAACAAGACCCTTATCTGTTCGCCGGCTCGATCATCGATAACGTCCGTTTGTTCCGTGAGGACATCACGCGGGAGCAGGTGATCGAAGCGTGTCGTTTCGTAGGCGCCCATCCGATGATTCTTCGTTTGCCGAACGGTTACGATACGCATTTGTCCGAACGGGGCAGCGGATTGTCGGCCGGGGAACGGCAGTTGATTTCCTTCGCCCGCATCGTCGTATTCCGGCCGAAAATTCTGATTCTCGACGAAGCGACCGCCAATCTCGATTCGGAAACGGAAAAGCTTGTCCAGCAAGCCCTCTCTTCCGTCGCGCAAGGCCGAACCACGATCGTGATCGCCCACCGTCTGTCGACGATCATGCATGCCGACCGCATTCTGGTCATGCAGGACGGCGAATTGACGGAGCAGGGCACGCATGCCCAACTGCTGGCGCGCGGCGGTCATTATGCGGAGCTGTACCGACACGCAAGGCAATCGGGACGCGAGCAATTACCCGGTTGAACAAAATAGACCTTATATTTCCATATCGAAAAAAGCCCCTGAAACCGACAATCCGGTCTCAGGGGCTTCTTGGTTGCTGCCGTTATTCCTTTTCGCTGCCGCTATGTCGAGTCGAAACGCCTAATCAGCGATTCGGCCGGACATATCCAGCAATATCTTCATTCGTTCTACGACCAAATTCATGTCAAGCGGTTTGGTCAGGTAATCGGAAGCTCCCGCATTCAGGCATTTCTCCCGATCCTCCTTCATTGCTTTTGCAGTGAGGGCCAAAATGGGGATATGCGCAAGTCCCGGTTCCAAACGAATACGGCGCATCGTTTCGAACCCGTCCAGCTCCGGCATCATGATATCCATAAAGATCATGTCGAACGGTCCTTCCGCGTTCAACTTATCCAACGCGTCCAACCCGGTCAAAGCAACGATAATCTCCACGCCATGCTTCTCCAGCATGCTTGTCAGCGCATAAACGTTACGAATATCGTCGTCCACGATCATCATGCGCATCCCTTCAAACGGCATGTCCGGCTCATGCAGAGTCGGCGGGAATAACATCCCGCCCGCATACGCCCCCCCGCCTTCTCCGCCTGCGGAATCCGGCACGATTCGAATAAATCGTTGGGAATCGGGAGTCGATAATTCGATAGAGGCTTCCGATTCTTCTTGGGCGGCTGCCGCCGAATCGGCTTCCTCCGGTAACAATGCCTCTTTCAGGGATGCGATGCTTGACCAGGATCGGCGAGCGTTCAGCGGAAGGAACAAATCCGCCGATTCCCCGTCATTCTTCACGCATGGAACGTACAGACAGAATGTGCTGCCCGCACCGTAACGGCTATCGAGCGTAATTTCGCCGCCCAGCAAGGACGCCAACTGCGTCGAGATCGACAAGCCTAGGCCCGTGCCGCCGTATTTGCGGGCAATCGTTCCGTCTGCTTGTTGGAAAGCCTGGAAGATCAACTGACGGTTTTCCTCACTGATGCCGATACCCGTATCGCTCACGCTGAATGCCAACTGATCATACGCCGAGCCTTCCGGATTCACTCGTTTGCCCGGTACGCGGCCGATTCGGAGCACCACTTCCCCGCGTTCCGTAAACTTGAAAGCATTCGAGAGCAAATTGCGCAGAATCTGTTGAAGCCTCAGCTCATCCGTGAAAATGTAACCCGGCACGTTCTCTTCAATCTCGATTCGGAAATCAAGCCGTTTGCGGATCGCGATCTCGGCAAAGTAACGATCCATATCCGAAGCTACTTTTGCCAGATGCACAGTGTTTACCTCGATTTGCATTTTGCCGGCTTCGACTTTGGACAGGTCAAGAATGTCGTTGATCAGATTAAGCAAATCTTTGCCGGACTCGTGGATACTCGAAGCGTACTCCTCTTCCTTCGCCGTTAACGTGCGATTCTCGTTTTCGGCAAGGATCTGCGAAAGGATCAACATACTGTTAAGCGGCGTGCGCAGTTCATGCGACATATTGGCCAGAAATTCCGATTTGTACTTGGAGCTGATCTGCAATTCTTGCGCATACTTCTCGGTCTCTTCCACCGCGATTTCGGCTGCATGCTTCTGCTCGCTGAGCTGCTCGTTGATACTCTCCAACTCGTCGCGCTGCGTCATCAGCTCCTGCGATTGTACCTGAAGTTCTTCCGATTGCACTTGAAGCTCTTCGGATTGAGCTTGGAGTTCTTCATTGAGCGACTGCGATTCCCGGTACAGACGTTCGATCTCCTGCCTTGCTTCCACCGTTTGAAGCGTACTGCCGAGCAGTTCGGCTTTTCGCTGCAGGCGTTCGATCTCGTCCGCTTCGAACGGTTTCGGCGACGCCCATTCGATAACGGCTTTCACCCGGCCTGCATAGAATACCGGAATCAGCAGCACTTCGGCCGACGACGAAGAACCGAGCGCGGAAGAGATTTTCACATAATCCGCAGGCACATCCTTCAGATGCAGTATTTTTCCTTCAAGAGCGCAGCGCCCGATCAAGCCTTCACCGAATCGAATATCGACCGATTCGGTTCGTGCCGCATGCTCGGCGTCTTCGGCCAGAGCCGCGATTTTCGACAGCATCTTGCGTTCCGCGTCCACCACGTAGAAAATGCCGACCGGAATCTCCGTCGTCTCGGACACTTTCGACAAGAAAGCTTCGGCAAGCTCGGTGCTTGAACCGGAAGACTTCTCCTGAAGCAGCTCCGCCAGGCGAATCAGCCGTTCTTTATGCCGATCTTCGGCCTCGATCTTCGCGAGCAGCAGATTAGTCGAATCGCCCAGATCGCCCACTTCGTCTTGGGAACGAACATCGATCCGTTCGCGCAAATCGCCGCCGACCGTGATCGAGCGAATCGCGTCCGTCACTCGGGAAATCGTTTTTGAAATATTGCCTGCAATAGCGAGAGCTGCCACGATGGACACGATCCCGACCAAGGCCCACAGTCCGATCATCGCATAAATCATCCGGTCGCTGTCCGCTTTCAATTCGGCCACTCTCGCGTCGGTCAACCGCTGCTCGGTATCGCGAAACGCATCGAATTGAACGCGCAGTTGATCCATCTCCCGCTTGCCCGCGTCACCCGTATAGTAAGCCAATACGTCAGCTTCTTTGCCTTCGGTTTTGAGTTCGATCGTGCGATCGCCCATCTCCGCGATCCAGCTCTCGATATTGGAACGGATAAGCCCGAGGCTCTGCTGCTGGGACATATTGTCGCCGACCAGCTCGTACAATCGGCTGTAGGTCGTCTCCCATTCGGTACGTCCGCTGGTGTACGGCTGCAGATAATCGCGGTCTCCGGTCAGCAGATACCCCCGCTGACCGGTCTCCATGTCCAGCACGTTTTTTTGCAGCGCGCTCAGTTCGTCATGCACGGCAATATCATGATCGCTGATAAACGCATTGGCTTCCTGAAGACTGCGCACCTGTGCGGATACCGCGAGCAGCGATAATCCCAGGCAGACCAGAATAAACAAATACCCGGCCAGTATTTTCGCGCGAATGTTAAAACGTCTTTTTTTCGGCACTTCCATGCCCTCCGCTTCGCTCAGTTTAATCTTTGATGTTTGGCGGATCGAGCCGCCGCGCACGCTGTTCGAACAACTGGTTTTCCAGCATTTCCATACGCTTGCGTTCCCAATCCGCTCTTTGCTCTGCGAATCGTTCGGATGTCTCGTCTTCGCGGATCGTCCAGAGATCGCTCAGCAGATACCCTTCCACTTTTACAAGACGATCTGCATAAGGTCCCGTTATCCAAATCATTCCTTCCGGAAGCAGCCTGATCCTCCGGTGTCCGTCAGCCGCTTCCGCTAATTGTCCGAGCTTGATCGCGTGCAGCATCTGGCCGAACGTGTACCAGTTCATGCTACTTCCGTTCGATCATTTTGAAATCATCATAGTGGAAGCCCGGCGCCACGATACAAGTCACCAACACGGGCTCGTCACCGATCGGCCGAGCTTTTTGCCAGTGTTTGCCCGGAACCAGCCCCTGGAAAGTTTGGCCGTTGGCCGTATCCGGACCCAAGATAATTTCTTCGCCCTCAACAGGTTCTTCCCCGTCGCCGCCCAGCGTCAGAGCCAGCGGACCGCCCGTATGCCAGAGCCAAAGCTCGTCGGAATGCACGACATGCCATTCCGACGCTTCGCCCGGGTGCAGCAGGAAATAGATCGAACTTGCCGCGAAACGGTCTCCCGTGTATTCTTCCGGCAGCACGCTCTGCGGAATCGTGAACGAAGATTTCCACAGCTCTTTATGCCATCCGCCTTCGATATGACCTTCAAGTCCCAACAGTTCAACCAGGGGGGAAAGTTGGAATGATCGATTTGAATTCATGGGTAAGGTTCTTCCTTCCTTCAATAAAGATTTTCTAGTAAAGATTTCTGATTTCCAGCATACTATACTATCGGCTTTTCAACCAAACGATTTTTGTGTTTCATGCTCGGCGAGACCGTATGAAATTTTACGGGAGCAGCATCTGATTTACGGGTATATAAGGGCAGAACGAAAACCTTGCCGTAAGGAGAGATTCCATGCAACTATCGGTAGAAACAAGGCGGGAAATGCAGCGCGCATTCGAAGCCTGCCGGGAGACGATCGGAGGTTTTCCCCAGCCCTTCGCCCGGCTCGGCATTCGTTATTTGGATCGATTCGATCCGGGACTGGGAAACGGCCCCACCAATTACATCTGCTGCCTGCTCCCCTATTGGCTGCGCGAGGCGGCAGGAGCCGCGCTTGAACACTGTCGGGAAATCGCCGAAGCCAACATCTTCGGCATGCTGCATTTCCATATTCAGGACGAACGAATGGATCGTCAGTCCGGTCCGGATCGCCCTCACATCGCACTGTCCCAACTATTAAACGCAGAGATGACCGTTCGATATGCCGCGCTGTTCCGCTCCGCAAGCACCTTCCGCGAAGCTCTGATTTCTTGCACGGCCGAATGGGCAGCAGGGCTTGCCGCTGAACGAAGCACAGATCCTTTTTACGAACGCACGCAAGATATTGCAGCCCGATCCGCTCCGCTACTGCTATGCCCGCTAGCCTTATTCCCTGAAAACCAAGCTTTGCAGGCACGTGCGCTGCATGCGGTTCGCGAGACTCTGATTACCCTCCAAATGGCCGATGATTGGGCGGATTATGCGGACGACCTGCACGACGGCTCCTACAACTGCCTCGTCTCGCTCTATCGCAAAGAATACGCAAACGCAATCGAAACCCCGATCTCTTCTCGCGATATCGAAGCTGCCGTTTATGAAAAAGGCATGCTCGGGCGCTACGCGGAATTTTCGGCTGCCAGACAAGCTGAACTTGAGGACTACCGTGCAGACTTCCCTGGCTTGATCGGCTTTCATGCTGCTCTGGCCGGTGATTTGGAACGCATCGCAGCCCGGATCGAAGAAGAAAAGCAGAAGCTGTCGCTAGGCGGATTAAACTACTGGCTCCTCGGTCAGTAGCCTTCTTTTCAGCTCTTTTCAAGACGTTGCTTTCCCGCTTGCTATCCCCTCTTATCCATGTTATGATTTGCCATAAAAACAAAACCTTCTCAGTTCGATCGCGATCCCATGAATTTTCGATCGGCCTCGGATGGACCCAACGTCACTTGTCCTACTGTTCAACAATCATGAATTCGCACGCGAAAGGATGATGTTCAATGGCAACCCTGACAACGGAAACTTTGATCAAAACCCAAGTGATTCAAAAAGCATGGGAAGATCCCGAATTCCGGGCCCGTCTGCTGGCCGATCCGAAGAGCGCCCTGCGCGACGCTTTCGGCATCGAACTGCCTGACCATATTCGCCTGACCGCAGTCGAAGAGTCAGCGAATGATTTCTATCTGGTTATCCCTCCGAACCCTTCCGACATTATTCCGAAAGCCGAGCGAATCACCATCGAGCCGGCAGCCATGTGGGGAACAGGCGGCTAACAGCGATATTCATCCAGCATATTGATCCAAACACGCAAGGAGCGGGACCCCCGCGACCTCGATCTACCGGAACCCTCCTACTCGGAGGCTTCCGGTAAACGAATGGTTGCTTCGGTTCCCGCTCCTTTTTCGCTGCTGAATTTTAACGTTCCCTGCATGGCTTCGATAATCCGGAATGTAACCATAAGCCCAAGGCCTGTTCCTTTTGTCTTATTGGAGAAATAAGGTTCGCCGAGCCGCTTCAACTCCTCCGGTCCCATGCCTACCCCGTCGTCGCGGATGCGGATCACGATCTCGCCGTTTTCCTTGGATGCCGCGATCGTAATCTGACCTTCGTCCTGAAACGCCTCGATGCTGTTTTTGATCATATTGATGAACGCCTGTTTGAACTTGGACGAATTGCCTTTGACGTAAAGATCGGGAGCAATATCCATAACGATCGTTCCGTGATGAATGCTGGCCAGCGGCGTCAATACCCCTTCGATATGACGGAATTCTTCCGCAATCGACAAGGTTTTTATATTTTCCGCACCCGGCTTGGCAAACGTCAGAAAATCGGTAATGATTCCCGAAGCCCGATCCAGTTCGTCCAGCGCCATATCGATGTACGCTTTGTCCGACGAAGCCGAGCGCTCGCCCAGCAGCTGCAAAAACCCGCGGGTCACTTGAAGCGGATTGCGTACCTCGTGGGCAACCGATGCCGCCAGCTCGCTGATAATCTCCATCTTCTCCGCATGCTGCAGTTCATTGTTGAACATTTCGAGTTCCTTCGAGTATTGGAGCACCTGATTATGCGTTTCGGCAAAGCGCCGACCCAAGACCACGATCAGCGAAATAACGAAGACCACCATGCCCCATTTCCACCAGTACAAATCGTATTGCTCCTCTGTCGCGTAATAACGGAACAATTCGAACACTCCCACTCCCGCAAAAACGGCCAAGCCCGCGTTGAAAATCCATGCGTCTTTGTTCTTTTGCAGGCTGTATACCACCGAGCAGACCAGCATCGTCAGCAGCTCAACGATCATTAATCCCCCGAGCACCGTCGTTGTCAGGAGATAGTAGACGGAGAAAAAGCGCTCGTTCGTCAACACGTTTCCGAGTAAAAGAAGCAAACAGAAGAACGAGTAGCCTAATTGGAACCGGCTTAGATACAAGATAGAGTTTTTGTATCCTTTTCCGAAGATAAGCTGGAAAAAATACAGGAAGGAAGGCAGAAGCGCGAAGAGTCCCACATCGAACAACAACTGGAGCATTCGTCCGTATTCGGGGTAAAGCGTGAATAAGAACGGAGAATACGTCGCGACGAGCAGGCCGATCGATAAAATGACGAAGCTGAGCGACAACCAGGCCTGAACATAACTTCGATGCAAAAACAGCGCGCAAATCAGCATGACCACCCCGATCAGCACAAAAGAGCCGCCGAGCATGATATCCAGCATGTCCTTGGTCAAATATACGGTCAGCAGTTCATAAAAACTTCCGAACACGATGTTCTGCACGATTCCCGATCGTTCTTCCGTGAGCTGCAGGCGGATATAGACGGAGCTTCCCGCGTCTTCCGCGCGAAGCGGCAGCAGCAGTTCGTTCATCGCGTAACGGTATTGCCGATGGGAATCGAACAGCTCCCGATACTCGGTATACACCACCACGTTGCGGGCGTACGCTTTCTCGATCAACACGGCGGGAATCGGCCAGTCGAGCTGGGGAATATCGATCCTTACCCAGGCCCAAGCCGCTCCGAGCGGTCTGGACGGCGGCATCGACTCCTCGTCCATGGCGATCCAATCCGGCGAATGCAGCACCCGTTCGGGCGGCGTGACGGAGCCTTGCTCCCAACCGCCCGGATCCCATAAAAATTGCCATGACCCGACTTCGACCGCCGCCGCTTCGTCTTTTTCGCCGGGGAAAGCTTTTATGCACAAAAAAATAATGATCATGACTCCGATTAGAACGGCTATTGTTTTCGGTAAAGTTCGCATAAGCCCTCCTATAAGGTCCATTCGATCTTCGACCCCTCCGGGCAAGAAGATCGAATGAACCCGCGACAAGCGATTCTATTCAAACGATCTTGATCTCTTGACTTTGATCTCTTGACCTTAATCTTTTGATCTTTTGATCTATTGATCCCTTGATCCCTTGATCCCTTGATCCCTTGATCCCTTGATCTCTTGATCCCTTGATCCTTTAACCTTCGATCCTTGCCCTTATGTACCATTCGCCGTCGTCCCCCCGGTTCCCTGCCGTCTTTCTTCTTCCTTTCGGAATTACGGGTAAAAAGCCCTTGTTTCAAGGTACGGGGGTCCTGTGTATAAATTATCAACTTAACTGCTCTGCAACTTGGGGCTAAGCGAAAACAAGATACATCAAGGAGGAATTCAACATGAATAATTCGCATAGAGACGTGGATGTCGAAGAACGCAGAATCGAGAAAAAGTCGGACTCGAGCATGGTTGCTTCAACATTCATCAAGTATGCCGCGTATATCATCATCACGTTCGGCATCTTGTATTTCCTCGTTCGTTATGTCTTCCCGATGTTCCAATAACCGTAAAGCAGGGCCGTTCAAACGTCCCGATATGCAAAAAAACGGATTTCCTTGGCGATTGCCCCGGAAATCCGTTTTTTGTCGTTTTATCAGTCGGTGTTCCGACATCGCAAGTCCTTGGACCTGTTCTTAGTCGCGATATAACCGATGAGCCGCGTGCAGCGTAGGTCCCACGAAGGAGTTGATCGGGAAGCCGTGGCGAATGGCTGCGGTCACGAATGCTTTTGCATTTTTGACTGCCGTGCGCACATCCGCGCCTTTTGCCAATTCAGCCGTAATGGCCGCCGAGAACGTGCATCCCGCACCGTGAATATAATTCGTCTCGATGCGATCGGACTCAAGCAGCTCGAATTCTTGGCCGTCGTAGATCAGATCGACCGCTTTCTCGTGCAGCAGCTTGCCTCCGCCTTTGATCACGACATGTTTCGCGCCAAGTTCGTGAATTTTCGCGGCCGCGTTCTTCATGTCTTCTACCGTGCGGATCGGCGCCGTCTTCGCAAGCTGGGAAGCTTCGAACAGGTTCGGCGTGACGACCGTCGCTTTAGGAACCAGCTTTTCCAAGATGGCTTCCGCCGTATCCGGGTTCAAAACTTCGTTCTCGCCTTTGCAGACCATGACCGGATCGACGACGAAATGCTCCAACGGACGTTCTTCGATCTTGCGCGCAACCGCGTCGATGATCGCAACCGTACTCAGCATGCCTGTTTTGGCCGAGGTCACGCCGATCCCGTTCAACACGGTGTCCAATTGGCTTTCCAACAACTCTGCCGACATCGGCGTTACATGATGGCTCCACAACTGCGGGTCCATCGTAACCACGCAGGTGAGCGCGGTCATTCCGTATACGTTCAACTCCTGGAATGTTTTCAGGTCAGCTTGAATGCCTGCGCCCCCGCTTGTATCGGAACCGGCAATCGTCAAAACTTTAGGTATCGTCATCTTCCAAACGCCTCCTGGGTCTATATTGTAAGCCTGTTGGCAGCGCGGATCGAAGATCCGAACTGCCGGCCTGCTTGTCTGTTCATGCTGCGCCCGATTAACGGAATACACCGCAGCCTTCGGTAATGGTAAGACGAAGCGACTGTCTTGTCAACCGCTTACGAAAGTCGATTTTTCCGGCTTACTTCGATTTGCCGTCCGCGATATTCGTCTTCCGGAACGGAGCGGTCTGGTCGATCTTCTTATAATGAGCGATAAAGGCACAAGCCAGCAGCGCCACGCCGTTGATCACGAAAATCCAGTGGATCGGAATCACCGCGCCCAGCACGCCGCCGATCAGCGGTCCGGCCATCGTGCCGATCTGCGTCGCCGACTGATTCAGGCTGAAAGCCCGGCCGCGGAATTCGGGCTTGGTCACCTGCACGATCATGGCATTGACTGCCGGGAATACAGCCGCGAAGAATAATCCGTACACAAAGCGCAAAATGCCGAATCCGACATAACCGGTCACGAAAAATTGCAGCAGATTGCCCACCGCGCCGCCGATCAAGCCGATCATCAGCACTTTGCCGTAACCGATCCTGCCGCCGATTCTGCCCCAACGCGGCGCCATGATGACGGTCGCCACGCCCACCGCGGAAAAGACGACGCCCGATACCAGCGATATTCGGTCGGACGCGATGTCCATGCCCTGCACGTAGATCGTAATGAGCGGTTCCAGGATCATGACCGAGAAGTTGCTCATCGCGACGAGTCCGAGCAAAGCGAAAAATACCGGAATGCCTGCCGCCTGCTTCAAATCGTCTTTGACCCGCGAGCGAACCTTCGGCCGTTTGAATTCTTTTTCGTGCACCAGGAACGTCGCGACCAACGCCGCGATCAGGACGATCGCGCTGGAGAACAGGAAAGCATTCCGGTTGCCGAGCGTAAAGCTGACCACGCCGCCGATCAGCGGTCCGATAATGTTCCCGGAAGCGCTGGCCGTAGCCATGATGCCGAGCGCATACCCCGTCTTTTCTTCCGGCGTGTTCGTACCGACCAGGGCAATCGCCGCCGGAATGAATCCGGCAAGCAGGCCCTGGAAGAGGCGAAGCGCCACAAGCTGAACCGGATCCTGTACGAAAAAGTTGATGAAGTATAAAGCCGCCAAACTATAGCCCGAGCGAATCAACATCGGCTTGCGCCCGTACTTGTCGGCAAGCGATCCCCAGAACGGGGAAATCAACGCGCTCGACAAAAACGTGATCCCGAAAGCCACGCCCGCCCAGATCGATAAATATTGATTTCCTACGCCGAGCTCGTCATGCATGAAAATCGGCAAAAAAGGGATCGAGATCGAATAGGCCATGCTGCAAAAAAATACGCCGGCCCATAATACGATCAAGTTTTTCTTCCATGAAAATTCCATCCGTCCGCACGCCCTTTCGCATGCAAGACGACGTCCGCTCCTATAGGGATATCGCCCGATGATCCGAAAGCGATCCGAAGAGATCGGTCCGCCGCCCTGCCGAAGTCGACATTCGCTACAATGCGTGCGATACCTCCGCCGACCCAATCGCCACGCCGCAAACGCCCGTTGTTTCTAACCTATTAATTTTACTCCTATTCGATAAAAATTCCCAATCGAACCCGGAGGGTTCTAGCGAAACTAAACCCGATTTCAGGTCATATGACGCAGCAGGCTCCGCAAAGCGCAAAAGCATGACGGATCGCGGCCGGATGCTCGGATTCCCCTGCACCGGGCGAAAACAGGCTGAACTCGCATTCCCGGGAAACCGGGTCGTAAATCGGCAAGAAGGTTACATCCGCAGCCTTTCGGGTAAACGTATGTATACAACGAATACGATGAACACGAAGGAGAGATGACATCATGGCTTTCGATCCGAGAAACGAATCCGACCGCGCGCACGAGCGTTTTCAATTGGAACGGGATACCCCTTACTCCGAGGAACGCGGCATTCCTGACGAAACGCTGGAATATGTCGATACGGTTCAAGAAGGCGCGCCCGTCGATGCCGGTCAGGCGATAACCGACCCGGAAGCGTACCCGAACCGTACGGAAGAAGATCCGCATTTGGACTCTCCGTTATTGGAAGACGTACCGGACGCCGACGATCTGCATCCGGACAGTCCCGTCGATCCGGCGGCTCCCGCTCAGGACGAACCTCACGGAACGGACCTGCTTAACGGCGCCGGCGGAGAAGAAGGCCGCGCGGAACTATCTGCAGAATCCGAAGATCCGGACCGGCCCCTGATCACCGACGGAGACCGCGAGACCGTGCATCATCCGGATAACCTGGTGACCGAACGCGATACCGATCCGGAAAACGGATTGTTCCGCGAAGGTTCTTTCCCTTCTTCCCTGCCGGACGAAGTTCAGAAAAATCTGATCGATTCCGAGACGGATCAAGGCTATCGCGACGAAGTCTATACGGACGAAGACGAGTAAAACCTGATTGAATGAAGATCGCCTGCATAGGCAAACGCACCGGACAAAAAGCTTCCGTACGAAGCCGCTGCCCGGTGCGTTTTTTCGTCCGCGCCAAAATAAGCTTGACCGGCTCGACCCTCCGCTTTATGATGAGGATAACTTTGAGTGCAAAGGGGAAATTTTGATGACGGGGTATGTTCTTAACTAATCAATTCCATAATGGATAGTATTCATCGGGAACGATCGAAAAATCGCGTCAAGCGGTTTTATTTCGCGTTGCCTGCTCGAAGCTGTCCGGAATTCAGTTAAGAACAGCGAATCATTTCTCCATAAACTTGAGGCGGGTATTTTACTCTTTCGAGTTTTCGGGCCGCGCTGTAGCTGAAGCGCGGCCTTTTTGGCGTCTGCGCGCAAGAAAGGATCGGCGGCTCGGTGCCGTCTCCTTCCTTACGCGCCGAACGCCTGCTCCGCGCGGATACTGCGGAGTGCGGACGAATCTTTGAAAGAAACGAACGCGTTGCGGCTTTTGGTGCGAAAATTCGGCGAAACGCCGAATCTGCACGATAAGCATCGCGTTCGGAGGCACGGGAGTGCCGGAACCAGACCTCGGAAGACGGAAGATAAGCTGATCAGAGCGTCTTCGAAATCGAACCATCGATTTCGAAGACGCCGACTGAATCGGCCTGTCTTCCGTCTTTTTTTGTTTTCCGGCTATGTCTGCTTCAACACTGCATATGCTAATACTAAGACCAACACGAAGGAGCGATTCCGATCATGACCACCATTTCGACGATTCAACCTCAAACACTGGAACGCCTCGAATACGAGCGCGTCAAACATGAATTATCCGTCTATGCCGTTTCTTATTTGGGCAAAAGACATATCGTCGAACTCCAGCCGATCACTGACGCCCGAATCCTGCGGCGGCGCCTGGACGAGACCGACGAAGCGACAAGCGTACTGCGACGGGGAGCCAGCATTCCGCTTCCGTCGCTGACGGGCATGGAGCAGATCCTCGATTTGCTCGGCTCCGGTTACGTCTTCCAAGAACAAGATTTCACGCATCTGCATCAGTTCCTGCGCAGCTGCACCCAGTTGATCGACTATATGCGCGCAAAAGCCGATTGGGCACCTAACGCCGCCTCTTATGCTTCCGGCATGCACCGGCTGGAACGGCTGCAAGAAGAAATCGAGCGCTGCATTCGCAACAGCCGCGTGCTGGATTCCGCCAGCCGCGAATTATCGAAAGTCCGCCGCCGCATGGCAACCGTCGAAGAACGCAGCTCGCGCCGACTCGCCGAACTGATGGCCAAACACCGCTCGATCTTGCAGGAAAGCCTTGCCGTGCAGCGCGGAGGCCGCTCCGCGATTCCGGTGCGCAAGGAGTATCGGAAAATGGTGAAAGGATCGGTATTGGACGAATCCTCCAGCGGCCAGACCGTCTATGTCGAACCGGAAGAAATCCGTCAGTTCCACGACGAATTGGAGCTGCTGCGAACCGAGGAGGCACGCGAAGAAACGAAGATTCTCAGCGAGCTGACCGGGCTTGCCGAAGAGTTCCGCGGCGAGCTGGTCGTCAATGCGCAGCTGGTCGGCGAATATGATTTCCTGTTTGCCAAAGCCCGTTACGCGCTGGCGCTGGATGCCGTCAACGTCAAGCTGAACGAACACGGAATCATTATTTTGCGCGGCGCCCGCCATCCGCTGATGGGATCGAAGATGATTCCTCTGAATTTCGAACTGGGCGAACGATTCCGCATGCTGATCGTGACCGGACCGAATACGGGCGGCAAAACGCTGGCGCTGAAAACGGTCGGTTTGCTTACTTTGATGGCGCAATCCGGCCTGCTGATCCCGGCCGAGACCGGCGGCACAATGGCAGTATTCACCGGCATCGAAGCCGATATCGGCGACGGACAAAGCATCGAACAAGCGCTCAGCACCTTTTCCGCCCATATCCGCCGGGTCAAAAGCATTTTGGAAACGGCCGACCGCCGCACTTTGGTGCTGATCGACGAGATGGCTTCCGGCACCGACCCGGGCGAAGGCGTAGGCTTGTCGATCGCCGTACTGGAAGAGCTGCGAAGACGCGATTCCTGCGTGGTCGTGACGACGCATTTTACCGAAATCAAAAACTTCGCTTCGTCGACGCCCGGCTGCGAAAATGCCCGAATGGAATTCGACGCCGAGACGCTGCAGCCGCTGTATCGCTTGACGATCGGCGAAGCCGGGCGCAGTTATGCGTTCGCCATCGCCAAGAAGCTCGGTATCCCGGATGCCGTGACTCGGCGGGCGGAGGAATTGACGCGGCGCACGAAGACACTGGAAGTCGGTCCATCTAGGCAGATAGCGACAGGAACGACGGAGAACCTTTGCGATTCTGGGGAGCTAGTTTCCGCTGACCTGACTACTGCGCCCCGTAACGTCATACGCGAAGATCCAGCGCTTTTGCCGGGAGCCTCGCTGCGGCGTGCAGAACCTGAAACTGCAACGTCTCCGAAATCAACAGAGGTGACAAGCGACGGGATTTCCGATTCCGAAGAAACCTTTTCGAAATCCGCAGCCTTTCGTATCGGGGACAGCGTCTCGATTCCTTACCTCGGGAAGACGGGGATCATCTATGCGGAGGAAGACGGCATGGGCAATATCGGCGTACAGATTCAGGGTAAAAAAGTTCGCATCGCCCGCAAACGTCTTCAACCGCATATCGCTCGCGAATCGCTGTACCCGGACGATTACGATCTCAGCATCGTGCTGGACTCCAAGGAAAATCGCAAAAAACGGCATAAGATGGAACGTAGGCACATGGAAGGCGTCTCGATCGAAATTTTGCCGGACGAACGGCCTTAGAAATGGTGAAAAAATAAGCTGTATAGGTTAACACTATTAAAAAATGCGAATTCGGCGTAAACCGAATTCGCATTTTTTATCTTGGAGACCCATAAGTTTCCAAAGCAGAGATCGTCATATTTAGAATATGAAGATATTGTTTTTTACTTTGCGAACCTCTTATAAAAGAAGTATCCATCCCTGCTTTTCTCAACTTTTCAATCCAATCTAAAGCAGCTTCTCTCCCCATTCCCTGCTGAAGCATTCCGTAATACATATATACGAGTTCGTTACTCACGTTCGTATTAAATACCATCGGATCATCTGAATTCACATTGACCAATACGTTGCCCAACTCCGGGTTTCCTGCAGCTTGCAGTTTAAAAAGCTGATTTCCGAATACCGAATCGATTTCTCCAATTGCCTCATTCGAAGAAGGGTTAACTTCGATTACGATTCCTTCGGCGGCGACTTTACGAATCAGGTAATCCTGCATATCGTTCATCATGATCTGTTCGATTTCGTTCGTCATGACATAAATTGGTTCTTCCATCCTCCGAAGAGTCTTCTCCTGATGATAAGTGATATAGAGCTTGTCTTGAAGTTTCATCGTGCGTTCATATTCTTGCGGATCGGCCGAGTTTTCTTTTTCGTATCGCAGCTTCTCAGCCTCGATTATTATACGTTTAAACCTGCGTTCATAAACGTCGTACAACACTGGAATACGTAAGTCACCTGCAGATATAAAATCGCCGAACAAATCTACCGCAATCCGATCGATCGTTCGCTCCAAATAAACCAGCGTTTCCATTTGGATTTTGGGTGCATAGCTGTAGACTCCCCATACCCAAAGCAAATTATCCAGGTACTCACCGCGTGGTAAAACGACCAGTGGATTATGTCTGACCCATTCCGAGATATTTACACCGAGCGCGATTCCATGCCCGATCCGATCGCCAGCATGGAGCTTGCAATACCGGAGTACTTCATCGATGCGGCGCAGGCCTGAAATCAAGTGACGAAAATCTTCACCTGCATGAAACGTGAAGAACAAACTCTGTCTCGGTAGGATATTGCCTTGCGGATCCACGATACGCAAGGCATCATACCTGCTATCCCGCGCTTCCTCGAATACAGGAGCGAATACCTGTACCGGCGTGTTATTTTCGAGACTAGCCGCGTCTAATCCGATAATAAAGTTTGTGGCCATAGGCACTTCGCTACGAAGTTCTTGAAGATGTTGGACTTGCTTGATATATTGCTCTTGCAACTTACCGAAGCGTAATGATTTGTGCAACGTATGGTCTCTTTCTTCGTCGTATGTCCACAAGTCCTTGCTTAAGTTGTCCGTTTTCTTGATAAGATGATAAACGATTCCGATTACTGGGAAATCGACTTGAGGATCTTTGTCGATATGGTAGTCTTTTTGCAGAATCTCTTTGTAAGACTTCAAAATATTCAACAAAATTTGCTTGTTTTTTTGCAACTCATCTTGGATCGATATCCTCAGTTCAACTTTTTTTAAATAGCGGTTCTGGAACAATGTCCGCAACATTGTTTTATAATAATCTTGACTTTTGGCTAAGCCGTCTGTCGCTCTGGAGAAGTAGCCTCTGAAAAAATCGAGGCCATGAAGTACGGTGGGCTGTGTGACTTGCTGATAAAACTCGTTTTTAATCGACAGATACCAAAAGAAGGTACGAAAAAATTGTTCGAAGTGTTCTTTTAACATAGGATCGTTCTCGATTCGATGCTTATAAGACAAGGCAAAATGAAGAAAAACATTTTCCCCGTAAGTATTTATGCCTCGAGTATTCGGGAAAATTTCGAAAATGAAATCCGTTTCTTCAATTTCTCGAACCTCTGTGAAAGCAAGTCTAATCCGGTCGATTGCTTGCGTCAATCGTTCAATCGACGCGAATTCGCGTTTACGATCCCTAAGCATATCCATCAGTAAATAGAAAGTGTCGGGGTCTTCTTGTTTAAATTGACTTTTTATCCAATCAAATAAATGTTGCCGAGAACTTCTGAAGGACTCCCGTGAAGTAAGTTCTTGATTGTCACCTTCTTCTTGATCTTTAAGATACAAGGTCATGATAAATCGAAGTAGTCGTGCCGTCAAAATATAAGATTCGACGTTTTTGTCAGAAGACAGATGATTTGGCTGGAACTTTTTTAAATAGTCTGTTTCTATGCGCCCATTCATCACGGCTTGCCACAGAATCGAAAAGTTAAACGCAGCCGAAGCATGGATATGATTTTCCGCTACCCCGCGTCGTAAAATATCATCCAACGCCGCATCCGCCAAATTAACATGTTGATAAAACTCATGGAGCTGGATCGGGTCAAGCAGTCCGTTCTTTACAAAATGCAATATGATCATCAAATCTAGAGGAATGAACCGACTGATAGTATGAAAGAAATGGACTTTGTGGGGGGCGCTGTATTGCTCCATAAAGTCGATAAATCTCCACTTTTTATCATGATTAATATCATTTTTCCAGTATTTGAAAACCACATCTCCATCTCGATAAGAAATTAATGCATTTCCGAACTCCTCTAATATTTTGAAATAATGTAAATAAAGCTTTTTTTCAGGTGCTGTTGATGATTCTCCGGACTGAAAACGGAATCCGTTCTTCTCCGCTTCTTCGTCATCGCACAGCATAGGGTAAAATTTTTGCAATAGTAAAGTAATTTCGTCTATACTTTTTGGACGCGCTTTTCTTAGAATTTCGTTCTGAATTTCCGTATGCAAATGTTTACGCGCTTTTTCGCGCCCTTTTTTGCCGACCGTATTGGTTCCACTTGTATAGCCTAATACTTCCAAAATCTCACAATGATCAACAAAACGGAGGTTCTGAAAAGGGAAAAGCGAAACGTTGATAAGTAAGGTGATTTTGTTGATCATCATCAAAAGTCCTTATGATTGATTCCGTCGATACTCAATTTAAGTTCTTGAATTTCTTCTTGATTCAATCGGTCTTCGTCTAGTTCGTTCATCAAAATATTGTATTCTTGAATATATTGAGCAGTCTTTTTCTGAAAAGTATTTTGTGCAAACCGTAACTCTTCTGAAATAAATTCTTTTGCTTCTTCGTAAGCCACTATATTCACTTCTGATTCACTTGCTTGCACATAAAGTGAATACTGCTGAATCGTAAATGATTCTTGTCTCGAAAAAGCGTTTGATAATTTGGCACCGTTTCTGAGTTCCGGCAAAAATTTGTTAGCGTCCGTCCTTCCATAATAAACTCTGTTATTTTGAGCCAAACTTTCTATTTTTTCAAGCGCTTTATAATATGATAAGAAAGTTACTTTTTCTTTATTAGCGATTTGACTATAAATAGCTTTGGCTTCGTCGTATCGGGTATACGTCACTCCCGAATAAGCATTGAGAAAATCATCTGACTCTTTTTTGTTCATTGCGCTCAGATCAATAAAAAGCTCTTGATCAAACAGTTTTTGTATAAGATCGCTAGAAAATTTTTTCATTCTGCTTTCTACCATAAAAAATAAAGACTCCGGCAATCCTAACAAACTCCCTTTACTACTTATTTCGGCATTAATCGTATTCAATAGTTTTCCAGCATGAGCAGAAGTCTCTCTGAATTTAGCATAAACAAGTGGACTTTTTTTGAGTTCTACAATTGTATTCAAAAATAGTGTCCTTTTGGCTTGCAAGCCAAAGTTAGTATTTCCTTTTTGTTTTTCTCGATCTGTATAACTAAATTCAGACATTTTAGAGTTCCATACTTGCATGACAAGATCAAATTGTCTTTCGGCTTTTACGGACTCCGCCGTTTCTGCACACAGGGATTCCATAAGATTTATACTAAAGTTAGCCAAACTTTTTCTGAAAAGGTCTTGGGCGTAATAAGCTTGATAATAAAGTTCTTGGATCAGAGCACGTTCTGGAAATGCCACACTTTCTTTCAGATCCTTTTTGTACTTTCTCAATTTTTTTTCTTTAAGCAAAAGCTCATGAATCGCCCGAATAGCATTCTCATCTTTAGATTGAGCATCGCTGGCGTCCCATCGGGTGCGATAATAGAATTCTGGTCTCACAAAATCGACTACTGATTCTGCAAAAATTGCGGCAATTGTTGGGTCAGAAAAAACAGCCAGGCTTTCTAATAAAAAGAACAATCTATATTCTGCATATTGGTTTCGATTCAGATAATTGGATACAATATACTGTTCTTTTATCGCTTCTTTATTTTTTTCTTGTTCGTTTAATTTTTGAATAGTTTCTGGCTCTGATAATACATTGTCCATCACTTGTTTACGCCACCCGAAATAATGGTTCGAGTCTTTAGTCATCTGCGGTAGCAATGCCGTGACAAGTTCTGCGATCGTATACAGCGCCATGCGAAGATAATAATGGTCGTTTGTAGTAGCCGTTTGAGTCTCTAATTCGTTAAGAATTTCATATTTTATGACGGAATTTGTTTCATCGCTCCCCCATATCAAAAAACTTTCATAAATAAATCCTTGATAAAGCGATAGCTTATTATTGGACAAAATCAATGTATCGACAAATGCTTTTACTAATTGAAAGTATTTTTTTACATCCTTGTTTTTATTGTTCTTAGTTTTCACCAATTGGTTGAGATGATAATAAGCATTTACAATTCCTCGTGGTCTTTCATCGAAAATAATGTAACCTCTACTGTTAGCTTTTATTGTAGGAGATTTTTGTTCTTGTTCTTCGACTGGATAACCGAATACCGACCATTCGCCTAATGCTTCAGCTAATTGATCTGCTAACGTCACTTCTCCAAAAGCAAAGTTCGGAATTGTTTTTTCGTTCCATTTGATTAATTGATGCCGCCGTGCAGGAGGAATAATTTTTTTAATGTATTCATGGGCTAATCCCGTTTTTCGTTCCAAGATAGTCATCGCTTCATTGGATACTCCTTCGCTTTCCAAATCTTCAAGTTTTCCTTTGAATCTTTTCAGCGAACTTATCGCTGTTAAGCCAAGCTGCTGCAAAGGCTCGTCTTTGAGCAATGCAAGTGTCAGCGATTCTGTCAAAATTTCGTAATCTCCTGATAAGACGGTCACAATATTAGGATGATTGGTATACTGCATCAAAGCATCCATTAATTCTCGCGTCTTGGAGGTTTTCAAATCGATATCGTCGATGAAAATGTAGATCAGTATAGCTTCATCCGTTTGAACTTTGTTTCCTTCCTTCTCGTCTTGGCAAGGCTCCTGCTTGACCAGGAAATGCTTGACTTCGATTATCGTATTGATCAACGTCATAAGCTTTTTTTTGAATTCGATATCCGGAATCAATACTCTTTCGGATTTGCGTATATGGGTAGCAAAATCGGCATAATTTTGTCCGATAATATCGCGGTATTGACGTTCGGTGTAGAGATGGTACTCGATCGTCTCGTCGATAATTTGTTTAAGCGGATTGTTGGGCTTCAGTATTCCGTTGTTAAAATACGGGTTAGGATCCTCATGAAAAGCCTGTTGTTTTTTCAACGCTTTTAACAGCGATTTTCCTTCCTCGCATAATAAACCTACAATCGAACCGATGATTTTCGTATTCTCTCCAAAATTGTCTGGTTCGATCAGAGGAAGCAGAATATTTGTTTTTCTCTCTGACAATTTTGCTTGAAGCGTGTACAACACCGAAGATTTACCGGTTCCTCTCGGGCCAAAAATCCCTATCGTATTATTGAAATCCTGCCTATCTTTTTGATTTTGCTCATTATTTCTATAAACTGAATAATATGTAGCCGAATTTTCAATCTCTTTTAATTGCTCCAATAACAAGTCATAAGTAGGTATAATTTTGTAGACTTGTTCTTTTAAGTCACGTGCTCCAATTCGAACATCCGGCTGTTTTTTAGAATGATTTTCGTTTGTACTCATTTTGACACTCCTTCATTTTTTGATAAGACATCGAATTTCAAAGTTCCCCAAAATTCAAATGTATATAGATATAATGGATAACTTTTCATTGTTATATTTACATTTCTATCTTACTTGCTTGTTTTCCTTTATTGATTTACTTTTTTAGGAAATATTTTCGGAATTCAGTCACTGAAATGTAATAAAAAAAGACTAATATCCGTATATAACAAGATATTAGTCTAACTATTCAAGAATAAAATTTAATTACTTTATACACTAAAAGGAATCTATTAAGCGTTTAACACGCTCACTCTCAACTCCGTTCGTACGAAATCTTCCGGCAGCTCCGAACCGTCCAGCATCGACAGCTCCACCGTCCTACTTTCTCCCGGCAGAAGGTCGAAATAATTGTCGCTGAAGTGCACCCGTCCCCGCGGCAGTTCCAGCTTGACCATCCGGGCCAGCGAACCGGCGGCGCTGACCGTTACTGTGCAGCCCGTCGCGCGCTCTTCCGATGCCGAAGCGGAAGCAGCGTTTCTCCCGATCGTCCGCGCGGCGTCTATCGACTCGTTTAAGCTCCATGCCAACGCCGCCGCTCTAAGCTTCAGCTCCCGATGGTCGCGCAGCATGTACGTTTGTTCGAACTCTGCTTCTCCCCCGCTGATCCAGCGCAGCCGGACTACCGCTTCAGCCGCATCCGTGCCGTTTAAAGCTTCAGCTTCGCCGATCTCCCCAAGCAGCTCGGGCCCGCGCAGCGCGCTTTCCGAGCAGAAACGATACTCCCCGATCTTTTCCCCGTCGAAAGACCACACTTCCAGCGCCGCTTCCGCTTCGATCGGCTCAAGCCCGTCGTTCACCGCCCATACTTTCAGCGGCTCTCCCGGTTCGTGTTCCAGCGACAACAACAGCGGATGATAGAACTTTTTCGCGTAATAATAGGAAGCCTTCGGCAGCAGCTCGTAATCGATCATCGCCCAGCTCGTTCCCGGCCAACTGTCGTTGAGCTGCCAGATCAGACTGCCCCCGCTGCGCGGATTGCGACGATAATGCTCGACTCCGTAACGCAGTCCTTCCGCCTGGGTCAGCATCGAGAAGTTCATGTATTCCTCGATATCGCGCGGGATGCCGGTATAACCTTCCATCAGCAAAATGCCTTTGAGATGATTGGTGTCCTTGTTGCGGTACGCCATCTCTTCGCCGCCCCAGACCAGCTCGCCCGGCGGCATGTTTTTCTCCAGCGTATAGCGGTTGGCCGAAGCGTGCATGCCGAACTCGCTACTGAACAGCGCCATGTCCTGCTTGTAATTTTTGAACGTCACACCCTGAATGCTGTAATCCAGAATCGGCGCTTCGCCAAATTTGCGCGGGTAAACGGAACCATGCCACACCTGCCAGTTATGCCGATCGCCGACCTCCGGATCGTTGGCGTCATTGCCCCCGAACGGCGAGGACGGCCAGTAGGGACGATTGGGATCGAGCAGCTCCAGCACTTCCGGAATCAGCTCGTGGTAGATCAGCTCGCCGTAAAAGTCGCTTTTGATATCTCCGCCCGCCGTTTTCATATCGTACAGCCAGTCTATCTCGTTGTTGCCGCACCAGAGCGCGAGCGAAGGTCGTCCGCGCAGCCTTTTCACGTTGTATTGTACTTCGGCGCGCACATTGTTCATGAAATCCTGATTAAAGTCCGGGAACAACGCGTTGGCGAAAGCGAAGTCCTGCCAGACCAACACCCCTTGACGGTCGCATTCCTCGTAAAAGACTTCTTTTTCGTAAATGCCGCCACCCCAGATCCGCAGCATGTTCATCCCCGATTCGGCCGACAGCGCAATTAACTCCCGGTAACGGGAATCCGGAATCGCCCCGATCATATTGTCCGCGGGAATCCAGTTGGCGCCGCGGGCGTAAACCGGTTGGTCGTTGAGGAAAAAGCGGAACGCCGCGCGGCCCTCTTCGTCTTCGGTCCGCAGTTCGATCATGCGCACCCCGACTGCCTGTGTCACCGTATCGATCGGCGCGTCCCCCGCATGCAGCTCCGCCGTCAGCGTATAGCGATGCGGATCGCCCAAGTCGTGCGTCCACCAGAGCTTCGGATCGGGCAGAACGACCGCCGCGGCGAACGACGCTTTGCGGCGGTTTGCCGGACGCGCGGTTTCGGATGACGCGCTCGCGGATACGGACGCTCCTTCCTCTTTCGCAGCAGCCTCGTACACGATCTTTCCTTCCGCATCCGCAAGCTTCATTTTTAACGTAAGAGGCACATCCGACATTCCGCGATACGTCTGGATCTCGGCCGAAATATTCAGCTCGGCTTCCTGCTCCGTAATCGAAAGAGTTTCAACGAATACGCTTTCGATCTTGGCTTGGATATGCCGTTTCAATCGCACGCCGCCCCAGATCCCGACCGTGACCAGACGCGGACCCCAGTCCCATCCGAAATTCATCGCCGCTTTGCGCAGCCACGGACGTTCCTTCGTATACGAAGACCAGTCGAAGCGTTCCTTATCCTTATGATGCGGAAGCAGCGGATCGAAACGAACGGCGACCATGTTCCAGCCCGGACGAATCACCCGTGTCACGTCGAACGTATGCGCCATCAGCATATTGCTGCTCCGGCCGATTTCGTGTCCATTGACGAAGATCGTCGCAAAGGTATCCAGCCCGTCGAAGGTCAGCTCGAAGCGCTCGGCTTTGTCCTTCGTCAGTTTGCCGCTGTATTCGAAGCCGCGCCGATACCACCATTCCCGGTCTTCGACCCAGCGGCTTTTCAGATCATTATGCCCGAAGTACGGCGGATCGATCACCCGACGTTCCGTCAACGCGCTATGTACGTCTCCCGGTACCCGTCCCGTCATCCAGTACCGATCATCCAATCCGGGTGCCGCATTCTCCTGCGAAGGCGCAGCCCCCGGCGCGAAGTCTTTGATTCTCCAGCTCCCGTTCAACTCTGTGGTTATTGCCGCGCCGCTGTCGTTCGTGTCCATGCTTGAGTTCCCCCTTTTCGAGATAACGCTTTCAGTATTCTTCATCTAAAATAGCATAAGGCGGTGAAGGTGAACAGAAGAACGCGTATAATAAGGTACGATCATCATCTTTTAGAGGAGGCGCTGCATATGATTATCGGAGCAATCGAAGCAGGCGGAACGAAGTTTGTTTGCGGAATCGGCAATGAGCACGGAGAGATTTCGGATCGCATCAGCTTTCCTACGGAAGAACCGGGGAAAACGACGCAAAAAGCCGCCGACTACTTCAAGGATAAAGGGATCGAAGCACTCGGCGTCGGCTCATTCGGTCCGCTCGACCTGGATACGAGCAGCGCGACTTACGGCCATGTGACCACGACTCCGAAGCCGGGTTGGGCGAACTACGATCTGCTCGGGCATTTGAAAAAAGAACTGAACGTCCCTGCCGGATTCGATACGGACGTCAATGCCGCCGCTTTCGGCGAAGCCCGCTGGGGCGCGGCTCAAGGCCTGGACAGCTGCTTGTATTACACCGTCGGTACCGGAATCGGCGTCGGCGTCTATGCCGGAGGCCGATTGATCCACGGGCTGATCCACCCGGAAGGCGGACATGTCCTTGTCCGGCGTCATCCGGACGACACATTCGCGGGCGCATGCCCGTACCACGGCGACTGCCTGGAAGGCATGGCCGCAGGCCCCGCGATCGCCAAGCGCTGGGGACAAAGCGGCGACAGCCTTTCCGAAGATCATCCCGCTTGGGATATCGAAGCCCATTATCTGGCCGAAGCGATCACGGGAGCCATCCTGCTGTTGTCGCCGAAAAAGATCATCCTCGGCGGCGGCGTCATGTACCAAAACCAGCTATTCCCGCTGATCCGTCAAAAGGTGGCGAAGAACCTGAACGGATATGTGGCTTCTTCGGCATTGGACGATCTGGACCGCTATATCGTACCTCCGGGTTTGGGCGACAACGCCGGCTTAGTCGGCTCAGTGGCCTTGGGCGTGGAAGCGGCTGGACGGTTGCGGGCTTAGGTGGCGCTGCGGGAGAAATTCGGTCAAAATGCTGTCTCGCGCAAAGAGCGCGCTCAAAGGCATTTTGACCTGAATTTCTCCCTCCGCTGCTGCTCGCCGTGCAGGCACTTCCTTAGATAAATTAGTTAAAAAGATTAACATTAAGGACGGTTTGAAGGCCGTTTTAGGTGTTTGGAAGATAGATAAAGGCATGAATAGCAGTATACGCCAAACTAAAAGGCACAGCCCCATAATCGGCTGTGCCTTTTTCTTGCTGTTGCTGTTGCTTTTTCTTTTGCCCTTGTCCTTGCCCTTTAAAAACTACCTACCACGTGCTGAGGTGAGCGGAGGGGTGAAGGAGTCGTAGAAGCGAAGCGTTCGCCTTTGAAAATGGATTTCCTACCTCCAGCTTGTTTTATACAATCCGAGGAAACCCATTTTCAACACGCGATCGAAGACCCTTCACCCCGCAGCGCCTCCGCCTCCCACCTCATCCACGTCTCCCCCTCCGCCAATATCGGTATCCGATCCGAAACATACTATTGAGCATGATCAAGCCGAACAAAATGAAATAGATGATTTTGTTGTCCATGACGAGATCGTCATTCAGCAAATACACGATGGCCCCGGCTCCGATCAGGAAAAAGACGAAGTCGGCGGCATTCATAAGCTTGATCAATCGTTCCGTACCCGAACTGCTTGGATGCTTGTCCATGAGCTTCCTCCTTACTTATCCTGTATGTTGTCCTCCAACTTCGCTTCCACTTCGCCCAGATCGAGCGTCGCGCTTTCGCCGAACCAGGAGACCAGTTTGGCACGGGCTTTGCCGCGCGTATCGTCGTTGATATGCTTCGCGACGACGGCTACGGCCGCGATCAGGGTACCGAAATCGTCCGTGTATCCGGCCACCGGAATAAAGTCCGGGATCAGGTCGATCGGGGCGATGAAATAGGCCAGCGCGCCGACGATGACCGATTTCGCCCACGGCGGAACGTCCGCGTCTTTAAGCGTGTAGAACAGCAGAAGCGCCGCGTACACGACTTTGACTCCTGCTTTTTTGCCGAACTTTTTGACTTTTTCCCAGAACGAATCTTCCGAATACTGATTGCCATAGCCTTTGATCCGTTCGTTCAATTCGGACTCGTTGATCGGATCGCCTGCCGGGTCTTTGGCATTCACGCCGATTCCGAGTTTGTCGCGGCCGTAATCGGACACGCGGTCTTTCCAGCTTTTTTTATCCGCCATATCGGCATGACCTCCTGTGTACGATTTTTCGAGCGGCTATCCCATGCAGATACGCTCGTTTCGCTTTCATAACCACATCGCGCTTGCCAAACTTTTTTTTCGTTTAAGCCCGTATCTTGGATCGCCGCGAACCGCTGCTCGAACTGCGATTACTCGAACGTCCCTCATGCGTTTTCGCAAATAATCGGATGCACCAGTTGGCGCACAGCAGCGAGAACGCGACGAACAGAATGGACCAGCCGATTGCCGGCACGAAGGTGTCCTGCGCCAGCAGCGCCGCATCGCCCGCCGCTCGCGGAGACGTGACCGACACCCACGCCAGGTAGAAGGAACTCGTAATCGACTCCTCCAGCGTCAGGAAGCAGAGCAGCATATAGTAGAAATTACGCAGCGGCTCCCAAACGAAGTACATCAACGCATTCAATGCGATAAATCCGATCAGCCAGACCACGCCGAAGCCGTCATGCACGTACAGGATCAACATGATCAAAGCAACGGCCGTCATCAAGATCAAGCCCTGCTTTTGCTGCTTTTTGTAATAGCCGTAGAACAGCAGGACCGCAAATAACGAAGCGGACATGTATCCGGCCAAGGAGACCAGAATCGAACTCCAGGTCGAATACGTCATGACGTAGGTGGCTCCGCTGTGGTTCGCGTTCAGGTCGATCGAAGAGACATGACCCGACGTGGCGAGCGCGACCACCGCGTGACCGAATTCATGGATCATCGTGTTCAGATTGCGAAATAACGATGAAAAAGGAATCAGTCGGGTCAGCACCGCCGCGACCAGCAGATACAGCACCAGTTTTGCCCATTTTGGCATGAAACAACCTCCTCGAACGGATCGCGAACCGCCGCCTTCCCTGAACGGTTCGCGGTGACTTTCCAAAACTTCTGCATACCTTTATGCGTTCAACGTGTTCTCGTTATGTTACGACCAAGCGCAGGGCAAGGTTCCGGCTTCTCCGCTTTTTGCTTGAAAAAGGTTCAACCGACGCTTAAGCATACCCCGAATTTCAGCTCCCCGACACCTTTTCGATCACGATCAGGCAGGTGCTGTCCGGCAGCGGAAGTTCATGGCCTGCGTCGTCCGTTACCTTCACCCGGTCTTGCAGCGCCAGCGTATAGCCTTCCTGCAGAAAGTGACGGCTGACCACGATTCTCGCCTGCTCTCCGAACAACTCCGCGATGCACGACTCATATTGCGACGGCGTCATGTATCCGAACTGCTCCTGCACCTCGTGCACATACGCTTCCTCGCCCCACGTGTACGTGTATAAGAACTCCATCGCGTCGTTGACCGGCATTCGGACTTCGTTCGGGCCAACCTGCTCAAACTTGATCTCGCGCCCGACGAAATCCGCGGCGTAACGTTCCAACTTCTCCAGCGCTTCCGGGTCGGAGAACGTCAATCTTCGCATCTGCTCCGCAGGCTCCGTCATGATTCCGTCCCGGATCAGAATGCGCCCGCCGACGGGAATCAGTTGAAAAGCGCTTTGCAGCGCCGCACGAACGGTTGCCAGATTGAACTTTTTCCCGTTGAACGGAATATACGAATACAGCTCATGCAAAATAGAGGAAAATACGACCGTATCGATACTGCCCGGCTCGATACTTTCGGTCAGATTCAACGCGTCGCCTTTAAGCACCCGCCAATTGCGGCGTTCCAATCTTCTGCGGCGCTCCAGCGCTTCCACCACGTTTTCGCTGATATCGACGCCGATCGCTTCTTTGTCCGGCAGTTCTTGTTCGATCAGGTCGAGCAGCACGCCGCCGCCCGGACCGATATCGAGCACGCGCGAACCGGAAATGTACGACAGCAGCACTTTTTTATCGTCCGCCGAACTGTTCATCGACTCCAGATATTCGTCTTCGTTATGAAAACGGTCATACGCGTCGCGCCGGAGTCCGAACAGGTCCATCAGCATCAGCACGGCCCGTTCGTACAGCGGCGATTTCTCGGCTTCCACGCAGAAATCGATCAGCTTTTCCGCGGCCGGCGAAAACACGAAGCCGAAAAAGCACGTATCCGTATTGCCTTTTTCCCGGCTGACCCGATGGTGCAGATGGGGACTGTCCGCATGCTGCCCGCCTTCCAGTACCGCCGCCCAGTCCAGCTCGCGCAAAACCTTTTCGATGATCCGCTTTTTGTACAGATTGATCTTTTTGACGCCTTTGTAATCGTAGTACAAGCCGTGCATCAAACGTTCGAAGCTGATATGCCGCGCTCCAGTGCCTTCGTCTGCGCCGCGCAGCGCCAGCAGCATCATTTTGACGAACTCCTCCAACGAAAACTCGCTCAATGCCGCCTCGACGTACCAGAGCGTTTTATCGTTCAAGCGCGCAAAAGCCTGCTCCAACCCCTTTTCGACGCCGGCCTTTTTCAACGCTTGCTCCACTTCCGCCAGTTCGCCGTCGAAGTCTTCGCCGCGCCGGATCGATTCCGTGCGCAACCGCCGTAACCGCCGCTGCAATCCGTCCCCCTCCGGCACCGTGCCCAGCGAGACATGCAGCACGCAAGCTTCGAGATCGGCAGCGACCGTTTCCCATAATTCCTCCGACACGGCTCCGATAACGCAGCGGTTGAGCGCCATGAGCAGCCGGGCCAGTTCAGTCTCTGTCAACAGCCCTTCGTCTACCGGGCCGTGCAGCGGCATATTCGCGGCAAAAGGCACTTCGCCCCGCAAATATTGGCCGAGCAGCCCGTGCGTGCGGATCAATAGCGAGGTCAAGCGGCGGCGGTCCCCGGCGCTATCCGTCGACTTTTGCAGATACAAATCCGCCGAACCTTCATTATGTACAAATACGTTAATGCCCTGGCGCTGCCAGCCGATCCGATCCAGCCTGCTGCCGCCTTTTGCCGTTTCGCTCCAGGCCAGCACTTCTTCGAGCAGCTCTTTCATCCAAAAGGACATGGGCTCTCCTTGCAAAAGCTCCAGACTACGCTCCACGTAAGCCAGTACCGGATTCAACTGCTCCAGTTCCCCGATCGAGCCGATCCGTTCGTAATTGACGATGTATTCTTCGGCGGACGCCAAAATATTCAGCCACGCCGGAAGATCGACTCTGCGGGCTTCTTCCTCTTCCTTTTCCATATAGCTGCGGATCTGTTCCAGGGCGCTAGGCATGATGTTCGCTCCTCTCCATTCTCCATTATAATCTCTATTATGATACCCCAAATCAGGGCGGTAAAAAAATCGGAAAACGAAGCGAGAGAACTTCGAAGCAGCATGCGTCTTAGCAGTAAATCATCACGGAGGAGGAGAATGCGTGGAAATACCGGATGACCGGATCATCGTGGATGCCGTACTCGCGGGCGATAAACAGGCTTACGCGGGCATCGTGGATCGGTATAAAAATAAATTGTACGGATTGTTTCGGAAAATGGGACTGGGTGAAGCGGATGCCCAGGATCTGACGCAGGAAACGCTGTTCAAGGCTTACCGAAAGCTGGACTCGCAGCGGACCGAACAAAGCTTTTCCGCCTGGATGCATACGATCGCGCTTAATTTGTTTCGGGATCGCGGGCGAAAGAAAGTTCCTGTTCCGCACGAACCGATCTTGGAGACTGCTGCTCCAAACATAGAAATGCCGGAAGAAAGCATGATTCGGGCCGAATTGCGCGAAGAATTGGATCGCTTGCTCGATACGCTGCCGGAGCATTATCGACTGGCGATGGTGCTGCGCTATACCGGGCAATTGAGTCACGACGAGATAGCGGAGCTTACGGGCATGAACGTCAGTCAGGTGAACAACGCGCTGTATCGGGCAAAATGCAGCTTACGCGGCAAGATCAAAGCGAAGGAGGGAATGCGCTATGAATTTCCGATCGCAGTCGACAACGGCAAAAGTTCCGCACGATAAACGCAGTGCGGAAGGGTACGGAAGCGGGCGGGCCGACGGAGAGAATTCGAACGATCGTTTTTCGGAAAAGCATGAGGATGCGGTACGCGAGGACACACGGAACCATGAGGATCGCGCGACTCGCGAAGACGCGCAGTGGACATCGCTCTTCTCGCAGGAAAAGCTGCCTGATGATTTTACGGAGCGGTTTATGGCCGAACTGGAAGGGATCGGGATGGACTCGGTGTCGGAGGGCCCTGTCGAACGGAAAGTTCCAAAAAAACGAAAAAGTCGCAAACGTATATGGACGGCAGCGGCCGTCGTCGTATTCCTTGCCGGAGGCATCCTGCTGTCTACCCATCCTACGATCGCCGAACATGTACGCTCTCTGTTCTCCAAAGACTCCATGGCCGATAAAGGGATGTCCGAAGCGAGAGACGCCGGATTTTTGACCCGCACCGACGTTTTTGCTACGGATGAAGCGAGCGGGTACACGGTCAAAGTCGAAGAGCTGATCGCGGATTCCACCCGGTTGGTTGTCGGGCTTACTGTATCGGACAAGCACGGTAATTCAGTTGCGGGTCAGTTGACCCAAGGACAGGGTAATCAATTTCGGATTCGGGACAGTCAGGGAGAGATCGCATATACCAGCTCGATCGGCGGGAACTCGAGTCTTGACCAGATCGAATTCAGGTTCGGGCGTGCCGCTGTCGGCCAAAGCCTATCGTTGGAAATTGACGCAAGAGAACTTCTGATCAGCCCCGGCGAATTATTGAGCGATTCCAAACGACAGAAAGTCGGCGGCCTTTGGACGTTAAACGTCGACATCGACTTGATCAAGGCCGCAGACGTTTCCTTAATAACCCGTTTGAACGAATCTTACGAAACGCCTTCCGGCGTGAAAATCAATATGCTCGGAGCAGCTCGCACGCCCAGCGGAGGCGCGCTCGAATTCGAAACTTCATTGACGCCGGAAGCGCAAAAGCGAGGAACGGAAGGCATCCAAAGCAAGCATGAGGTTCTGTACCGAATCGAACGGACAGACGGCGAAGAATTGCCTTGGAATTACGGCTCTTACGATTTCGCTTCTCCCGTTTTCGATCGTTGGACCGGCATCAATCGCTGGTTTTATCGGTTCAGCAATTTCTCGTATGATACGGAACCGCTGCGCTTTGTACTGGAAGGTTATATGATTCGGGAAAAAAGCGACGCTTCGGTCACCTTTGACCCGTCTTCCCTTTCTGCACAAAATCCTGCGGTGTTCAAAGATTCCGGGGACGAGTTCGAACTGACCGGGATGACCGTCGGTCCCGACCCCAACTGGGAGGGTAGCGGAGCTTCCGATATCCCTTCTGCCGGGATCATCACTTTCGGAGGAAGTTATAACAATCCTGGCTTCCCGACCGACGATTGGATCGCTTTGGACGATGCAGGAAACGAGTATCATGTTCAATTCCGCGGAGCCTTAACCATAGGAGATCCGAAACTGGACGGCAGCCAGACGTTCATCGTCGAGGGTCTGGAGACCATGCCGAGCAAACTGACGCTCAAGCGTACCGAGGTTCAACATCTGTACCGCGACGGCGAATGGTCTTTCGAGATTCCGCAGGACGGAACGCCGGGCGTAGTGCCGAAGTAGAACACCAAAAGACGCAGGCAGCCGGATCAAAGCCGGATCGCCTGCGTCTTTCTTTTTCCTTTTTTACTCAACCTTTCAATCTCCCCATCGACAGATTCACCCGATAGTTCCCGTACTTCAACATATCCTGCAAAAATCCGTTCAGTTCCTCCATCGTACGTGTACGCGTCAACAACAAATAACACCCTTCGCCGTTCGTCCGATCCATTCGCACAACGCGTTCATCCGCTTGAGCGAACGCGAGAAACGCGGCGTGAATCGTCCCCGCATCCAGAAAAACGGTCACGTACGCTTCGACCGCTAGCCCGACTTTCGCGGGATTCCAGCGCAGCGTATACCCTTCGATCACGCCGCTTTCGCGCATTCGCCTTACCCTTGCGCCAACCGCCTGTCCGGTTAAATGAACCTCTTCCCCGATCTCTTTGTACGTACGGGTAGAGTCTTCGGTCAGCAAATCCAAAATCCGCAGATCCGTTTCGTCAAACGATGCGTCGGCACCCGAAGACAGACGTTTTTCGCTCATCAATCTGTCACTATGCCGCACGCTTGCTTCTTTGCGTTCTTGCCGTATCCGTTCACGCTCCGTCTGCGGATTTTCATCGTTAATCATGTCGCTTCCTTCCTTTTCGTCATCTTTATTTTCACGCCGAAAACCGAAAGCTCCGGATCGTTTCACCGAAGCGTGTCCTGGCGGATTTGGCGTCTTTATAATGAAAAGTATATCACGGCCTACCGCTCTCGGCCTCTTTTGAGATCGCGAGACAAGCGGCCATCAGGAGGTTCATCATGAAAATCACCCTTATCCGCAACGCCACATTATGGCTGGAATACGGCGGCCTGAATTGGCTCGTCGATCCCTCTTTCGCCGACCAAGGCTCTACTCCGGCAATTCCGCATGTTCCCGATTCGCGTCCCAATCCGCTCGTCCCGCTTCCGGCGACGGCCGAAAGTCTTTCTTCGCCGGATATCCTGTTATTGACTCATCTGCATCCGGACCATTGGGACGAACCTGCGGCCAAAGCTCTGCTTGCGGGACGCGGCGGTTCGGAGCTTCCGATTCTGGCCCAACCGGGCGACCGCGAACGCATCGCTTCATTCGGCTTCTCTGATGTGACCGAAATCGAAAAAACGCTGACTTATCGGGACGTTACGATCACGCGCACATCCGGTCAACACGGCATCGGCGAGATCGGTCAAAAGATGGGCCGGGTATCCGGGTTCGTGCTTCGCGCCCGGAATGAACCGACGCTGTACATCGCGGGCGATACGATCTGGTGCGACGACGCCGTTCAGGCGCTCGACACGCATCGCCCCGACGTGACGGTCGTCAACGCGGGCGGCGCGCAATTCGGCGAAGGCGATCCGATCATCATGACGCCGGAGGACGTAGCGTCGCTCTGCCGCCATAATGCGGATACCGCGATCGTGGCCGTGCATTTGGAGGCGATCAACCACTGCCAGACGACGCGGGAGACGCTGGCAAGCGAAATGAAGCAGCAGGGACTTCAAGATCGGGTACGCATCCCGGCTGACGGAGAAACGTTAGCTTTTTAAACGAAACGTCAAAACATGCGAAAAGACGCGTACGGGAAGACTTCCCTGTACGCGTCTTTTTTACGGATTTTTTTCGCTTCACCGATCCGGCAGCTCGACCCGCCTTATTTTAACTGGAAGAGTACTAGGATCTCCGCTGCTCCACGTATTCCTGCATGTCGCGCAAGTTGGAGATCGGCGAAAACCACCCTTGCTCGCCTTCGTTGAATCGCACGCCGTACAAGCCGGACTTTTCGATCTCTTGCAGCCAATTGATCATCGGATCGACCTGCATTTTGGCAATAAGCACCTGTCCGCCCGGCGTCATCAACTGATTATTGCGCGCGAACACTTGGGCATGCATCGGATCGGTGAACAGGAACGCCCAGCCTTGTCCGTCAACGTTGCCGAAAAACGGCTCCGGCTGCTGCGGGTTATCGCTCGGCTGCATGAGAATCAACCAGCTGTCCAGCTTGAATGCCTCTCCCCAGATCAACGTCTGTCCTTCCGCGAACGGAAGCTCTCTCGCCTGCTCCACCGTTACGTCGAAATGCGCGGCCAGATCCGCAGCCTCGCGTACCTGCTGCTGTTGTTGCGGGTTTTGTTCTTGGGTCATGATGAAAAACTCCTTTCGATACGGCTCGGTAATGAAAACTTCTATTCATTGTACCGAATCGAGGAGGAGAATGCGAAGCGGAAGTTAATTTCAAACAAATCGGTCTCGGTCGCTGACGGTGTCCTCTTTGCGAATGAACGACTAATAAATCTTTCTTGAAGATGCTTACTCTTCGCCTGACTCATGCTGATGTGCAGTTTTTTACAGTATCTACTTTAACTTTTCCTTCTATTAATAACAGCAAGCTGTTTACTTATAAAATATGCTCGAACATCTTCACGACTTCTTCCTTCGTCCGTTGGAACGGATTGCCCGGAGCGCAGGCATCCTTCCTCGCAAGCAGGAATGCGTCGGTGACAACGAGCGCCTTGCGGCCGCCGAGTTGGTAAAATGCAGGCCGGCCTCATTCAGACAACCTCGGCCCATCAGATTAACGGGAGGAACATAATAGACATGCGTAGTCAAATTCATCTTCCTTTCTCGTTCGCTTCTTTGGTTACGGCTTGAAAAGAGTCGTACTTCAATGTCTACATTATCATTAGTGAATATTTTCACTAAATAATAAAAGCCACATTTATTTAAGGAGTTATTCCAATTAATAATTTTCAGTCCTGCCGCCAGATTTGCATCAAGGGTCATTTTTGGGTAACAATATTGAAGAAAGGATTTTTTCGGAACGACGGATGCGGCTTTCGGTTTTTCGACCCCGTTGTTTCTAAAGGCTGCCGACTGTGTAACTTTTAATAAACTCAAGCGTATAACCTTTTGGAGGTGTTTGACTGTATGAATAAAATGAAATCTTTATCCGTTTTGGCTCTTACCCTGATGCTGACCGGCGTGTTGGCCGCATGCGGCAACGATCAAGCGGCTTCGCCGTCTCCGTCGACGTCTTCGGATTCCCAGGCGGATAGCTCGGCGAACGACCAATCCAGAGAAGACAACGACGCGCACCCGACAGACGAAGTGGACATCGACAAAGAAAACAGCACGGAGTCCCCTACCGATTCGGCGATCGGAGAAGCTCAGGAAGAAACGGACCTCGACGCGACCACAGGCGATCCTGTTCCTGCGGACGACGAGTCGAAGGATAACGCGGAAACCGACAGCACGCCTGCCGAAACGAAGCCGGACGAGTTCGCTTCCGATTCGGTAAGTTCGACGAACAGCGCAGCGACAGGAGGAACGACCGGAACCGCTCCCGCGACTACGCCTGCGGCGGACGAGCAAAGCGGCGAAGGATCGTACGTCGGCCTTGCCGACGCCCACAGCGCGGAGATCGAAGTGGACGGCGAGCCGGTCATGTACCAGTTGTCCGAAGAAGCCCAAGCGCAGCTCGGTCAAATTCCGGCGGATGCCCAAGTCACGTTCACGTATACGGAAGAAGACTTTGATTCCGAAACGAAGGTACTGACGATCACGGACATCAAAGAAGCCAAGTAACCGAACCTTTTACCTGACTCGAATAACACGCTTGCGTAAGCACTGCTCCCTCTCTGCCCGGCTTCGGCCGGACAAGGGGGATTTTTAAGGTCTGCGGACCTGACGGTTCGCTGCAAGGGGCTTTTTGAACGATGCCGAATTTTTGCCAAAAGGAGATGCGGATATGTATCGGGTAGTGATGATCAGACACGGGCAAAGTGAATGGAATCAAAAGAACCTGTTTACCGGATGGACGGACGTTAACCTGACCGAGAACGGAATCGAGGAAGCGAAAGACGCCGGACGCATTTTGCGGGAGTCGGATTACGGCTTCGATATCGCGTTCGCTTCGGTGCTTCAACGCTCGATCAAGACGCTGCACTACGCGCTGGACGAGTTGGGGCTGTTATGGATTCCCGAAGAGAAGTCCTGGAAGCTGAACGAACGTCATTACGGAGCGCTTCAAGGACTGAGCAAACCCGAGACGACCGAAAAATACGGCGAGGAGCAGGTTCATTTATGGCGGCGCAGCCTTTCCGTACGCCCGCCGATGCTTGAACAAGACGACAAACGGCTTCCGAAGTTCGATCCCCGCTACGCCGATGTGCCGACCGAGCGGCTGCCCGCCGGCGAAAGCTTGCAGGATACGATCGAGCGCGTAGGCGAATTTTGGGACGAAAAAATCGTGCCGCTGGTGCAAGACGGTCATCATATCCTGATTGCCGCGCACGGCAATACGATTCGCGCGTTGATCAAATTCATGGAGGATCTTGAAGAACACGAGCTGTTGGATCTGAATATCCCGACCGGCGTTCCGCTCGTCTATGAACTGGACGACGACGTGAAACCGATCCGCCGCTTCTATCTCGGCCATCCGACGCACGTCGAAGAGAAAAAACGTCAAGCCGCCGATCCGAACCACGATCCCGATTGATTACTATCCGAGCCAAAAAGGAGTGTTTAACATGAACGGCAACTTTACCGTTCGCCCTGCCGTGCCGACCGATGCAAGAGCGGTCTCGCTGCTCATGTACGAAGCAATCGGCGATATCGCCCACACTATCGCGGGAACGACCGACCTTCCCGATACGCTGGAGGTACTGGAGGAACTATTTCAATTGCCGGACTGTCGACTCGGCTACGACAACGCTCTGGTCTGCGAAGACCAAGACGGCGGCATCGCGGGCTTCGTCCTGAGTTATCCCGGCGAACAAGCCATAGCGCTGGATATCCCTTTGCTGCGTCGCCTGCAAGAACGCGGCCTGCCGACGGACGGACTGGTTCCCGAAGCCAACCCCGGCGAATACTATTTGGACTCCGTAGCCGTAAGCGGCGCCTACCGCGGCGCAGGTCTCGGCACCCGACTGATCGAAGCCTTCGAACAACGCGCGGCAGACCTCGGCCAATCCCGAGCCATGCTCCTCGTCGAAAGCGAAAATACCAAAGCCAGAGCCCTCTACGAACGCCTGGGCTACCGCCCCGACGGCTGGCTCGAGCTGAGCGGCCATCGATACCAACGCATGATCAAACCGATCAGTTCTCACGCCTGAACGCATCACTTTGGAAGCAACCACAACCACGTTCATACGCTCAACCTTTACACGAAAGGAATAAGCCCAGCAGAGCTAGGCTTATTCCTTTTCTACTTACTGGATGTTTTGATCACAATTATATCTTTTATGCTTTTATTCTTTTCCCCTTCCATCCACCCGGATGCCGGGAGCCTTTTCGGTGCAAGCGCCAAGCGGAGGGAGAAATTCAGTGAGATACAGGCTTTCGAAGAAAACCTGCGATAACATCTAGTGTCATGTTGACGCCTTTGAACTCGGAAAGCTACTCCCTGATTCTTCATCCCGCGGCTTTACGAGTGAAACAGCGGCTCGAACGAATTTCTCCCGCAGCGCCCCTCGCTTACCCGCCGAACCCAGTCTCCCGTCATCCCCCCTATCCCCATTATCCCCGCCGTCCACAATCGACCGCGTTGAATTATCCCCGCCATCCACAGTTTGCGCCGCTCGATCCTACCGGTTTTCCACGGCTTATCCCCATCCTTTTCCCGCACAACTAACTTTTTATCACTTTGTTCAAAAAAATTAATTTGCACTTCTTGTCGACTGAAGACCTTCTTTCTGTCTTGATCAATCCTCTACCCCGCACCATTGCGGCATTTCCGAAAAAGCCTCCTTACTCTTTTGTCCGTCAATCCCCGTTTAGGGAAAGTTCCGTCGTAAAAGCGCCTTTTTTCCCTTAATTGCTCCCGTTTTCGCCTTTTCTCCCACTTCCGACTCTTTTATTTTCTAAAATTTGTGCTTTGACAAACCCCATATCTGGTTATAAAATGAGTAACACTGACCCGGATAAAACTAGATATAGATTTAACCGGGCAATCAAGGAGCGTGAAAGAACATGGTGATCGCTTACGATTCCAGAACAGGAAACGTGCGGAGATTTATCGAAAAACTGGATCTTCCCGCGGTTCAAATCGACGAAACGATGAAGCTGGAAGAGCCTTTCATCCTCGTCACTTATACAACGGGCTTCGGTCAAATACCGGACAAAGTCAATCAGTTTCTCCAGAACAACGGACAGCAGCTGCGCGGCGTATCCGCCAGCGGCAACCGCAACTGGGGACTTTCTTTTGCCAAAAGCGCAGACACGATTTCCCAAACTTACGGCGTACCGGTATTGTGCAAATTCGAATTATCGGGAACGAATAAAGACATTCTACATTTCAAAGAGGAGCTGAACACCCTTGCGGCATATTGAACTGAACAACCAACTGATGCTGAGAAACGCCGACGGATTTTTCCGTCTCGAGAAAGATAAAGAAGCGGTAGCCGCATTCATGGAAGAAGTACGGCAACGCAGCCTGACTTTCCCTGATTTCGGTTCCCAAGTGGACTATATGATCGAAAACGACTACTACGAGAACGTGTACGCGAATTACACCCGCGAGGAAGTCGTCTCGGTATTCGAAACTTCGCACAACGTGCCGTTCGAATTCGCTTCGTACATGGCCGCTTCGAAGTTCTACACGGACTACGCGATGAGAAGCAACGACAAAGCGCAGTACCTCGAGACGTACGCGGACCGTTCGGCGATCGTGGCCCTGCACCTGGGCGGCGGCAACGTGGAAACGGCGAAGTCGCTCGTGACGGCAATCATGGAGCAGCGCGTGCAGCCTGCGACGCCGACATTCCTGAACGCGGGCAAAAGCCGCCGCGGCGAGCTGGTATCGTGCTTCCTGCTGGAAATGGACGACGCGCTCAACTCGATCAACTATGTACTGTCGACCTGCATGCAGCTGTCGAAAATCGGCGGCGGCGTAGCCGTCAACCTGTCGAAGCTGCGCGGACGCGGCGAGCCGATCAAAGGCGTCGAAGGCGCGGCCAAAGGCGTTATGCCGGTACTGAAATTGATGGAAGACGCTTTTTCGTATGCCGATCAAATGGGTCAGCGCAAAGGCTCCGGCGCGGCGTACTACAACATTTTCGGCTGGGACGTGCTTGAATTCCTGGACAGCAAAAAAATCAACGCCGACGAAAAATCGCGCCTCAAAACGCTGTCGATCGGCTTGATCGTTCCGAACCGCTTCTACAAGCTGGCGGAAGAGAACAAGCCGCTCGTGGTATTCGGACCGTACTCCGTTTACAAAGAATACGGCAAGCACCTCGACGACCTCGACATCGACGAGATGTACGACGAACTGCTCGCCAACGACAAAATCAAGAAAAAAACCGTGATGAGCGCGCGCGACATGCTGGTCAAGATCGCGATGGTTCAGCTTGAATCCGGTTATCCGTATATCATGAACAAGAGCAACGCCAACAACAATCACGCGCTGAAAGATCTGGGCATGGTGAAAATGTCCAACCTGTGCACGGAGATCTACCAACTGCAAGAAACGTCGACGATCGGCGATTACGGACAAGCCAACGATATCCGCCGCGACATCAGCTGCAACCTGGCTTCCCTGAACATCGCGAACGTGATGGATCACGGCAAGCTGCAGGAGTCGGTACACGAAGCGATGCTCGGACTTACGGCCGTCAGCGACATGACCGAAGTGCAAAACGCTCCGGGCGTAGCCAAAGCGAACCGCGAGATGCACTCCGTCGGCCTCGGCGCGATGAACCTGCACGGCTACCTGGCAAAAAACAAAATCGCTTACGAAAGCGACGAAGCGATCGACTTCGCGCGTACGTTCTTCATGATGATGAACTACTACTCGATCGAAAAAAGCATGGAAATCGCGCGCGATCGGGGCGAAACGTTCGCAGGCTTCGAGCAATCCGAATATGCAAAGGGTACATACTTCGACAAGTACGTACAGACCGATTACAGCCCGCGCACGGATAAAATCAAAGCGCTGTTCGGCGACATGCACATCCCGACGACTGCCGACTGGGCGCATCTGCGCACGCTTGTTCAAGCGAACGGCCTGTACCATGCCTACCGTCTGGCGATCGCGCCGACGCAAAGCATCTCGTACATCCAAAACTCGACGTCGAGCGTGATGCCGATCGTCGACGCGATCGAAACGCGTACGTACGCCAACTCGACGACGTACTTCCCGATGCCTTATCTGGCGCAGGATAACTTCTTCTACTACAAGTCCGCGTATCAAATGGACCAGTTCAAAGTCATCGACATGATCTCGGTCATTCAAGAGCATATCGACCAAGGCATCTCGGCGATCCTGCACGTCAACAGCAACGTGACGACGCGCGAACTGGCCCGTTACTACCTGTACGCGGCACGCAAAGGCCTGAAAGCTCTCTACTACACGCGTACCAACCACTTGAGCGTGGAAGAGTGCATCAGCTGCGCGATCTAAGTTTGTTCAAGCGGTAAGCTTCACCTTGAGCGTTACGGCTTCATGCCTGTTCGATCCACATGATCTTCAGAAACTGCGGGGCGCCTTTCACGATCCGGACTGCCGGTCTGAGTAAAACGCCCCGCTTTACTTTTGCTTATTTATCCGCCATAATAAGTAACTTGTGCGCCGTTCCAACGAGATCGGCTGCTGCTTATGAGCGATCCATCCAAAATCGTCCACTAATACCTTTATATATAAAATCATACTCCACGAGAGAAAGGGATGACCGAACATGATCAAAGCCGTTAACTGGAACCGTCCTGCCGACGACTTCACCCTGATGTTCTGGAACCAAAATATTATGCAATTCTGGACGGACGACGAAATCCCGCTGTCCGACGACAAAATGTCTTGGATCACGCTGACGCCGGACGAGCAGGAAGCCTACATGCAGGTGCTGGGCGGCCTGACGCTGCTGGATACGGTACAAGGCGGAGTCGGCATGCCGCAAATCATGGAGCACGTCGAGAACCTTCAGCGCAAAGCCGTTCTGGCTTTCATGGGCATGATGGAGCAAATCCACGCCAAGTCTTACAGCAGCATTTTCACGACGCTCGCGTCTACCGAAGAGATCGACAAAGTCTTCCGTTGGGTCGAAGAAAATCCGCTGCTTCAGAAAAAAGCTTCGATCATCTCGAAGTATTACCAAAACATCGAGACGCAAAAAGACCTGTACCTGGCAATGGGCGCTTCGGTCATGCTGGAAAGCTACCTGTTCTACAGCGGCTTCTTCTACCCTCTCTACCTCGCCGGACAAGGCAAAATGACGAGCAGCGGCGAGATCATCGACTTGATCCTGCGCGACGAAAGCATCCACGGTCTGTACGTCGGCGTGCTGGCTCAAGAAATCCTGCGCGACCTCCCGGCATCGGAAGCCGAAGCGGCGACGAAGGAACTGTACGAGCTGCTGCATACGCTGCAAGCGAACGAAGAACAGTACACCGAGCAGCTGTACACGAAGATCGGCCTGACGGAAGAAGTGAACAAGTTCGTCCGCTACAATGCCAACAAAGCGATGATGAACCTCGGCCTCGAGCCGCAGTTCGAAGAAGACGACGAAAGCATTAACCCGATCGTCCTCAACGGCCTGAAAACGCAAACCAAGCAGCACGACTTCTTCTCCAAAAAAGGCAACGGTTATGTGCGCACGGTACACGTGGAGCCGCTGCGCGACGAAGACTTCCTGTTCGACAGCGCGGAAGCGCCGGTAACGAGCGGACTGTAAGTTCGGCATTTCTTTTTTATCCCTTTCCTATCCAGAAGCTTTGCCTGCGGTCGGCATGCCGGTTTTTATCGGTGTTCCGGTCGCGAGCGAAGCTTCTTTTTTGATCGGAAAACGGGTATGATCGAGTCGTACGCAGAAAGTCGACAGAAAGCGGGCGATTCCAACCATGAAAGCAGCAGTGATCACCAAGTACGGCGGACCCGACGCTTTTCAGATCCAAGATCGACCGGAACCCGTACTCCGCGCAGGCGAACTCAAAGTGCGCATGCAGGCTACCTCGATCAATCCGATTGATTTCAAGGTACGCAAAGGATATATGTTTTTCTTATCGGGCTTTCGCTTCCCCAAGATTCTGGGCTCCGACTTTTCCGGGATCGTGGAGGCGTGCGGCGAAGGGGTGAGCGGATTTGCAGCAGGCGATGAAATCTACGGATTCACGAACGGCGCTTCGCAAGGCGGCGCATCGGCGGAGGTGCTGTGCTGCAAAGCTTCGGTCGCTTCGAAAAAGCCGGCTTCGCTCAGCTTCGAGGAAGCCGCTGCCGTCCCGCTGGCGGCCTCGACGGCTTACCAGGCACTGATGCGCGAAGGCGGCTTGAAGTCGGGCATGAAGGTGCTCGTGATCGGCGCAACGGGCGGCGTCGGTCATTATGCGGTGCAGCTGGCCGCGATCGCGGGAGCTCATGTGACGGGCGTTTGCCGGTCTTCCGGCGCATCGACGGCCAAAGCGCTCGGCTGCGACGCCGTAATTGCTTACGATCAAGAAGACTTTAGGCAGAGCGGACAGGCGTTTGACGTCATTTTCGACGCGGCGGGCAAATCCGGGTTCGGCGAGTGCCGGTCCCTTTTGAAAGAGCAAGGTACTTACGTCACGACGATACCGGGCCCTTCCGTGATGCTTCGGCGTGCACTGACCGGATCAAAAGGCCGCAAAGCCCGTTTCGTCATGGCGAACTCCAACGATACGGACCTGAGCCTGATGCGAAAATGGTGCGACGAGGGTCAACTGAAGCCGCTGATCGAAGCCGTTTTTTCATTGGACGAAACGCGTCAGGCCTATGAGCTTGCGGAATCCGGGAAAACGCGCGGCAAAGTCGTGATTCGAACGACGAAGGAGTAACGCTATAAGAATCAAGGCCGCTTGAGAGGCAGCTTTGTTCGATTCGTAATAGATGCAATGCAAAGAACCGACCCTATGCTGCGCGGCTTAGAGTCGGTTTTTTGTATGTCACGATCGCTTCGCAAGTTCATGCCGTACGGCATCCAGCGTACGATTCGTCGTCGGCTGATCTTGCACGAAAAATACGCCTTCCGGAATCTTTCCGTTCTTTTCATGATCGAATTGCTCGAACGTCACTCCTTTTTTGCGCAAATATACCGACTGACCCTCGATTTGTTCCCAATCGATCCGCGGGAATGCCGAAGCCGGATCAAATCCTTTTCCTTCTATAATAAAATGAACGAAAAACAACTCGACTTCCTCACTCTCCGCACAAAAGAAAAGCGCCTTTACGGATAATCCCGTAAAGGCGCCCGAATCGTCGGCCGCCGCTTACTTCTTCGGCAGCAGCGTCACCGGTACAGTGAACGTCTCGTTGATCTTGGAATTTTTCTTGTAGGAAGCCGTAACCTCCAGGTTCACGACCGTCGGCTCATTCGGCAGGGCGCGCAATGCTCCCTTGCTGTTGATGAGGTTCGGATGGTCGCTGCCCGTGACTTGGAATTTGACTTCGCTTGTGGATTTCAATTCCAGCACGTTAGGTCCGATGCGCGTCGTGTTCACGACAGCGGCTTGCTTGTCGAATGCGGCAATCGCTTCGTCGACCAGCAGCTCTCTGCGATCCGCGATCCGGTAGCTGGAGTAAGCCAGGTATTGGATCTCGTCGACCACGTATCCGGCGTCATCCAATTGGGTAGCCAGAATTTCGAGCTGATACGTTCCCGGAGCGAGCTGGCCGACCTTGCCGGTATTCTCGTTCAGGTAATAATCATCCAGATCTTCGAACGTATAACGTCCCGGTTCAAGCAGCGCCAAGCTGCCGTTCGCGTCTTCGTTGTAAATCTGATCCAGCAGGCCGATATACTTGTCGTCGATGCCGTATACCGCGATCTGGATATAGTTCACGTCATCCGCCGACAGCGTGAAGGAGACATCGGTCGTATCGCGGTTGCCGTCGCCGTCAGGCGTAATAATGCGTTCCGACAGTTCGATATCCTGGATGCCGAAGCCGGTCGACGGTTTCTCGTCGCCGATATGCACCGCGAACGGCAGATGCAGATCGGGTCCGTTTGCCGATTTCAGCAGCACTTCGCCTTCGTACACGCCTTGAGCCGCATCGGATGCCGGATCAATCGCCAGTTCGAACGTTCCCGGCGCTCCCGCGGAAGCCGTAACCGTGTTTCCTGCTCCGAGCCCTGTCAGTTCGGCCGAAATCTTGCTCGTATCCGGCGTAGCGATCGGGTTCGTCGGATCGGAAGTTACGTCATCGTGCCATACGACGCTTGCCGAATAAGAAACAGGCGCTCCCGTCACGCTCTTCAATTGCAGTTCGCGGCTTACCTCTTCGCTGTCCGCGCCCAGTACGCCGAACGCTGTCGAGGAGGCATAGTTCGTCACCGGAACTTCAACCAAATCCGTGTTCAGAATCTTGATTTCTTCAATCGCTTGCAGCAGTGCAGGCGTATCCAGCGCATCCGCTACATAAGCGCGTCCCGCGCCTTGGGAATACACATCGTAAGGCGTTCCGTCTTCATCGGAAATGGTATCCGCCGTATTCGCCAGCGCCGCGCGAACATCGAACGGCGTCCACTCCGGATACTTTTGTTTCAGCAGCACGGCAAGTCCCGCGACATGCGGCGAAGCCATGCTTGTGCCGCTGGAACGAGCATAAGCTTCATCATAGCTGACGCCGCTGTCGAATTTGCCGTATTCCGGATAAGTCGACAACAGATTGACGCCCGGCGCTACCACGTCCGGCTTGATGCTCAGATCGTCGTCGCCGTTCGGGCCGCGCGAGCTGAAGCTTGCCATCCGGTCGCCTTCGACGACGGTCTTCGGATATTCGCTTCCGAATGTAATATCGAATTCAGGCGAACCCGATTCGACCAATTCGCGGGCCAACTTACGGCCCTCGACGCCGCTCATATCGAAGTAAGGCACGTAATCGAAGCTGTCTCCCAGGAATGCGACCGAACCGACCGGTTCATCGCGTCCCGGAATGGACTCGGACAGGTCCGCTTGATTCGGATTGCCGGCTAGCGTGTTGCCGTTGAAGATGACGATCGCTTTGGCGCCGTGCGCCGCAGCTCCGCGCACTTTGGCGTCGAACGTCAAGTTGCCGCGGGAAACCACTACCACTTTGCCTGTTACGTCGATGCCGTCGGCAGCCAACTTGTCATAGTCGGCATCGGTGCCGAGATTTGCGTAGACCGCATCATTCGGCTCCGTGCCGAGCAGCGACGCGAAGTCTTCCTGACCGAGTTTCCAAGCCAGAATGTCTTGCGTGTACGGACCGTATTCGCTGCCGTATACCGCTTGTGATACCGTATCGGCAGCAGGCTCTTGCGCTGCAGCCGGAGCCGGTTCTTCCGCGGCCGGAGCTTCGACGGCCGCGTCCTCTGCCGCCGATTCATCAGCCGCAGGTTGTTCGGATGCCGGAGCCGCTGCTTCTTCCGCGTTCTCTGCGTCTGCCGCCGGAGCTTCCGGTTCTACCGCTTCTTCCGGAGCCGGTACGGTATCCGGCGTTTCTTCCACAGGCGTCTCTTCCGCCAGCGCTTCGCCGACCGAAGCCGAGAACGTGCCCGTGTAGTGGCTGCTCTCGCTTGTCGTGGCACCGACCGAGATCGCCAATTGCGACGAGGCCGGGGAACCCATCGAATAATAGTAAGGACCCGAGTCGGCCGCATTGCCGTTGGCAATGACCGCCGTGACGCCGGATAATACCGCATTGTTGATCGCCACCGCATCCGGAGAGTTCGGATCTTTGTTCGAATCCGAGCCCAACGACAAGTTGATGACGTCCATGCCGTCTTTTACCGCGTGCTCGATGCCGTCAATGACCTGGGCGGACGAACCGGAAGCGCGTCCCGTCTCGATATTGCGGCCGAGCACCTTGTACACGTACAGATCGGCTTCGTACGCGACGCCTTTTTGCACGAGTTCCGACGTCGAGTTCGTTCCGCGTCCGACGATCGTGCCGGAGACGTGCGTACCGTGGCTCGTTCCGGCGTAAGACGTGCCGTTGATTTCGACCGGCGGCTCTTCGTACGGATCGTTATCCTGCTCGAAGGAGTCGTAACCGCCTTTGTAGGCGTCTTTCAGATCCGGGTGCAGATAATCGACGCCGGTATCGATGACGCCGACCTTCAATCCTTTTCCGGTAAATCCGTCCGCCCATGCTTCATCCACGCCCATCTGTTTCAGCGGCTGAATCTCGAAATTATCCCCTGCGGAGGCTTCCGTCTCGTCGATCGGAATTTCGTAATACGTCTGGTTCTCGTCGATCGCGACCACGTTCGGAATCGATGCCAGCGTCAACAGATCTTTCGACGACACCGTCACCTCAAGTGCGTTCAGGACCGTATTATATTGATAGTTGACCTTCACGTTGATGCCCAGCGCCGCGGCTTGACTCAGGAAGTCGGCTTGCTCGCTGTCGACCAACTGCTCCGTCGTGGTTGCGGAAAAGCTTCGCAATCCGGCTTCGCTGGCGGAGGATTCCGCAGCAGCTACCGGTTCCCGGCTGAGCTGCACGATCGCACGCACGGTATGTAGGGACTTGGTGTCCAGTTTAGGCGAAATGATGGAAGCCGGGTCCCGGCCTTTGAGGGAAAACGTGCTGATCGCGCCATCCGCGGCCCCGCTATTGATCGAATCTTTGGATAGATTGAACGGAACGAGCCCGCTCGGCGATTGCGCGGAGGCTGCGGTCGGGAGTGCTGCACCCAAAACCAAAGCCAGACTTAGCGATACTCCAGACAGTTTACGGAACAGATGCTGCTCTTTTTTCAATGCAACTTCCCCTCTCTTATTCGTGAAATATAATCGCGTTCGTGGAGCTTAAGCACACTTCCTGTCAGCTATGTTTACAGGTCATCCAATAATACGTTTTAAAACGGTCCTCCTTCCTTCCCTCGTCAAAAAGCTTGCCACCTATGCTAGCATCAGCCAAAAGAGTTGACCACCTGTAAATTTTTAAGGAAAAGTGTTTCAAATGTTCCAATCGACAAAAATTGTCGAAAATTTAAAGTGTTTTTATCCTTTTTCTTGAACTGAATTCCTTTTACAGTAAGCAAAAGTCTCACTCGTGTTATGCATCTGTCAGATTCAAACAAACTTGAATAAGACTTTTGGTTGCTATTGCTCTCTTGCTTATGAGTAAAAGGACTTAAAGTTTCGACAATGTGCAACCTTTTGGAATTTAGATATAACCAAACCCTGTACATTTTGCTTTACATAAGGCTCAAAATTTCGTTTTTGGAATTTGATTGTGTTTTATTTCGCAGTTTTTTAGTCGGAATTAATTCTTTTTCCGTATAATGCTTGATTGACTGCGGATGACATAGCAAAAAGCACGGCATCCGAGAAAGATGCCGTGCTCAAGCGTCAAGCAGTCGAGAAAGTCTTCTTGCTTTACCACGAATTCCAATTCATGAACGTATCGGTCTTCCCCTGCAAGTCCGCAAGCTTCGTTAATACGACCGCAGCGTCCGCTTTAGTGACGGTTTCTTGAGGCAGGAAATAGCCGTCGACTGCCGGCAGCAGACCGAGCTTGATCGCCAGCGCGGCGTCGCCTTTGTGCGAGATGCCGGCAGCATCCGCGATTCCCGGCAGATCGACCGTCGAATTGTAATAGGAGGCCAGCTTATCGTAATTCAATACCCCCATCAGGACATGCGCCATCTCGTCGCGAGTCAGCAGCGTATCCGGCAGGAAGTCGGCCGACTTGTCGGGTTTCAGCCAATTTTGACTTACGAGGAAGCCGATCGCCGCCTGATAAGGGCTATCCGCGCTTACATCCCGGAACAAAGACATCCCTGCATAAGCATTGTAGGTTGAGTAATCCGGCTGCATCGCGCGTGCTAACATATCGGCCCATTCTCCGCGCGTCAACCGGGCGTCCGGATTCACTTTACCCGACTCGTCCGCCACAAGCACGGCATGATCCAACATCTCTTGCAATGCGGCCTGATGTTCATGTCCCGAAATATCCGTCGTCGCAGCAGACGGACGCTGCGGCGAGTTTGCCCCGTATAGAGTCTTCCATGTTCCATCGGAAGCATCCAATACGTTAAAGCCGTTTAATTGACCGCCTGTTTTGAGCATCGGCAGATACGTTAATCCAATCTCCGACTCGCCCTTTTCGGACTCGTCCGTTGATTGGCGGTCAAAACGACTATAGTACAATTCCGGCGTTACGGCTTCCAGGAACTTCGCTTCGGCTTCGGCAGCCGTAAGCTTGACCGTATTGGCCGAAGGGAATCGGCCCGTCATCGAAACGGAAGGTTCGCTCGTATTGAATTCGGTCAGCATGCCTTCGTTATCGATCGTAACGCTAGCCGTGTCTCCCATGACCGGAATATCCGATTCATACCGCAAGAACGTATACGTCAGGTTCCAATCTCCTTCTTTCGGCGCGGAGATCAATCTCCACTCGCCTGCATTCGCAAGCAACTTGGAGGCCCAAGCTACAGCCCGCGATTGATCCGCTTCCGTCGGCTTCACGGGTTCTCCCGTCGGCGCATCCTGTTCGTATAAATAGTAATTGTACACTTGACCCGTCTGGGCATTCAGCTGCACGTTGATATTTCCGAGATTGCCTTTGACCGTACGGTTCAAATCCAGTACCCAAACTTTAGTGTTCTTCTGCGGATAGTCCTGCGTATACGTCTGCTGTCCCGTCAGCTTGTAACCGGAAGGAATCAAGTCCAGTTTTTTCAACTGAAGCTGTGCCGCCTCTTCCGTACGAAGAGCAGCCGGCGCCGGAGAATTCCCAACCTTGAGCGCGATCCCTTCCCGGGCAATCGATTCGGTATAAGGCAGGCCGGTCAGCGAATTAAGCAGCTTGCCGCTATTCGCGTCGATCGGTGCTAACGAGGCATCGTAAGGGACGTAACCGAGGTAATAGCCGGATGAAGGCGCGCCCCAGCCGTTAATAGGCAGATAGGCCAGGTGCAGCGCAAACTCCGACTCGAAGATTTGCTTGGCTCGGGTCGCGGATAGCTTCGGCGTTGCCGACGGGTAAGGGAGCCGATTGATGCTTCGCGTATATCCGGTCACATCGCCGCTTTGACCCAACGACAGAAAGACCGTTTCGTTTTGCGACGGGACGCCGTTTACTTTGATTCGGAAGGAGAATGAATAACTCGGGCTGCCGAAAAGCGGAGTAACGGACGCGCCCTCATGATAGGCATAGGAAAGGTCTTCTTTGACAAAATCAGAAGCTTTTTGCTCCGGCATCGCCCGCAGCAAGAACGCAATCGCCTGCTCTGACGCCTGGTCTGCGGTCAATTCGCGATCCGATTGTCCGGGAGCCGGCGTTGGCAGATAGGCATCCGTCACGATTCCGCTCACGGCATCAACCGACACCGACGCATTCGCGTTTTCCCGGTCGGATCCTACATATGTAAGTCTCCATGCCTTGATCGGGCTGCTGTCCGCCTCGTAATAGGCGCTGTAATCCGCAGCGGTCACTTGAGCCGACGCGAGCGTCGGGAACAATTTCTGTACGGCCGCTGCCGCTTCGGCCGACGAGACTTTCGCGCCGTCAGGCACGGCCCGAGTCAACGCTGACGTCGTAAAGTTCATCGATTCGCCGGTTTCCGCCGCCGCTGCTTGAGTAGCAAGGACGGGCGAACACAACATGGCCGCTGCCAATACGGCAGCCGCCGTTTTTCTCGAAGCGGGGAATTCCCGTTTGATGGTCTTCATGATCGATTCTCCTCTCGAAGATGGTTGTTAAGGAATGTCGAGTTCTCAAATAGCCGGTTTCCCGGCCTCGCCATCATCTTATCACCGGACATGCCAAGAGAAGTTACGTATCGGATACGAAAATATGACAAAATAAGGGCATGGCCAATCCGGAGGATCAAACTATGCGCAAGCAAAAACGGCGCCGATTCAAGTTAAGTCGAATCGAACGCCCAAGCCTTCTTTTTCAATTCATGCAAGATCGTCAGCTTTCGCTTATGTAGGCTTCTGACGAACAACGACTCGTACCTTGTCAACGTCAGATATACTAGCTGCGTCCGCCCGGAATATAAGGTCTGATCCATTCGCCGAACGATTTCGGACTGCGAGTCTGGATCAACACGACGCCTTCGCCGCGGAAGCGACAGACCAGACCCTCGCCGCTCGTAAAGCTGGATACCCAACCTTTGGACGCTTTTTCGATCTCGTAACGCATGTAATCCGGCCAAGCGACCAGATGCCCGTTATCGACGACGACTTCTTGCCCCGCTTGCAGATTAATGGCGTGGATGCCTCCGTACGAAGACAGGAACACCGTACCTTTGCCGCTGATTTCGACGATGAAAAAGCCTTCGCCCGACATCAATCCCCGGCTCAAATTCTGCATTTTGGTATTGACTTGAATACCGGCGGTCCCCGCCAAAAATCCGTCCTTTTGTACAAGCAGACTATACGAACCGTCAAGCTCCACCGCTTCGATCGCGCCCGGGCTTGATGGAGCCAATGTGGCTTCGCCGTTACGTCCCATTGCCAACAACTCCTGGAAGAAAAACGACTCTCCGCTGAGCATCCGTCCCAAGCCGCGCATGATGCCGCCTTCCGTCGTGCCTTTCAACTCGATATTCGGCGACATCGATACCATCGCGCCGGACTCGGCCTTGATACTTTCGCCACTATCAAGCTGTACCTGAAGCAGCGGAAAAGCACCTTGATACAAAATTTGATATTGCATGTCTGATTGCCCCCTCTCCCCTCCATCTTAATGAGATTTTACCTACTGCGCAATGGAGTTCGTACAAGGCTGTGCTATAATCAGATGCAGCGATACGCAAAAAGGCGAAAGATCGCCGACAATTACAATCAAGGGGGCAACATCCATGCACAAACACGGGAGAACCGGACGCAAATCCGCGCTGGTCGTACTCCTGATGCTGACCCTGCTTCTGCTGGCCGCTTGCGGCACCCGGACACCTCAGCAGCAAGCCGACCCGGCAACAGAAACGACCCAAACACCAACCCGGACCGAAGAAGGTTCGACAAGTACCACCCCGGCAACCTCCGGCACTTCTGCCGACGGCACGCAAAATCCGGTTGTGACGATCGAAATGGACAACGGAGGCTTGATCAAGTTGGAGCTGTATCCGGACGTCGCGCCGAATACCGTCAATAATTTCATCGCGCTGGTCAAATCCGGTTTTTATGACGGAGTAGGTTTCCACCGCATCATTCCGGGCTTCGTCATTCAAGGCGGCGATCCGGACGGCACCGGAGGCGGCGGGCCGGGTTACGCGATCAAAGGGGAATTCACGTCGAACGGCTTCACCAACGACCTGAAACACACCGAAGGCATACTGTCGATGGCGCGGACATCCGAACCGGATTCGGGCGGCTCGCAATTCTTCATCATGCTGGCCGAACAACCGAGTCTCGACGAGCAATACGCGGCATTCGGCAAAGTGATCGAAGGGATGGACGTCGTTAACGCCATCGCGGCACTGCCGACGGACGGCGCCGATAAACCGACCTCTTCGGAAGGAGCGACTATGAAGACGGTAACGGTGGACACCTTCGGCAAAGAGTATCCGGAGCCGGAGAAAATCCAGTAACATGAGCACCGATTTCGAATGTCGCGAAAGCTGCGGAGCCTGCTGCACGGCCGTCTCGATCGCTTCGCCGATTCCCGGCATGCCGAACGGCAAGCCCGCCGGCGTGCCTTGCGTGCAGCTCAATGAGAAAAAACGCTGCAAGCTGTTCGGAAGTCCCGAACGCCCGGCGGTCTGCGGCGGCCTGCCGCCTTCGCTTGAAATGTGCGGAACGTCTACCGAGGAGGCTTTTGCTTACCTTGAATGGCTGGAACGCGAAACGACGCCTTAGTTCAACTCCGTCATTGCTGTGAAAACCGTCCGTTACCGGGCGGTTTTTCTTTTGGAAAAGCAGGGATATTCGAGGGTAAATCTGCTTCGAACCGAATCTTCGTTTCCCGCTCCGAATTGTGTCCAGGTTTTGTAGGGGTGTGAACTATTTCGCGAAATCGGGTATAGTTAGAACGTGAATTCGGATGAGGAAAAGGAAGTGGCGAGTTTGATGAATCAATCGAAGCAGTCTGCAAGAAAAATTCGTGTTCGTTGGCCGATGCTGCTTCTGCCTTTGGCATTGGGAATTTTGTTGAGCGCGTGCGCGCAAGGAGAAATTGACGTGACGGTCAAGACGGACGGCACTGCTGATATTAAAATGAACGCGACGATCGATGACTCTGCATTGAACACGCTGGGACAAGGGGATTTGCCGGAGAAGATTGCTGCAAGTTTGCGGGAACAAGGTTTGGAGGCTCAGGCGATTCGGCAAGACGGGCAATCCGGCATCAGTGCTTCGCGAACGGTAGAGTTTGACGGCGGGCCTCTTCCCGAGATGCCGGACGGGATTACGGTTGAAGATCGCAAGGAAGAGAAATTGTTTTCCACGACCCATCATTTCGTAATCGTAGCCGATCCGCCGGAGTTGATTCCGCGCGAATCTTCGTCGCTCACGGGATTTCTCGGATCGAAGCTGTTGGGAAGATTTGTTGAAAACGAATTCGATTTCCGTTTTAAACTGACATTGCCGATCAAGCCTGGCGAGAACAATGCGGATATCGTGTCGGATAACGGACGTACGTTGACTTGGAACCTTGCGGCTACCCGCGAGAATCGGATTGAGCTTACGCTGGATGTACCGAATGTTCGACGGATTATTTATGCGGCATCTGCGGGGTTGATTTTGGTAATCGGGGGAATCGTGTTCTGGCTGGTGCGTCGTAAACGGAAAAAGAAAGAATGGCCTTCCGCTCCGACTTCTTGAGCTGGGATGTTCACTTGTTCATGAGTGGGAATTTTCAAGTTCAGAACGGAAAAGAAACAGGGACCATTGTCAGTAGACAAACCGTCCCTGTTTCTTTTTTGCAATCAGAAGTCGGCAAAGTCGTACTCTATCTGTTCCGTTAAAAATCAAAAAGATGCAAAAAAGGGGCTCTAAAGGATATGCGTTCCGTTACCGTTTTAAGATAGGCTTCTCCGCCACGTCCGCCGCGTCATCTCCCGGCTGCCGCAGTTATACACCGCATACTCCCCGCCCGTCAGATCTACGAGCGCAAGTCCGCGCGACTCCGCGATCGCATACGTATGCGATCCCAGGTCACAGTTCAACCTCGCCCCGTCGAAGCAAATGAATTCGCACGGCGTATGGCCATGCACGACGGTCTTCCCGCCCGTCGCGTTCAGCACATCTTCGACTCCGTACGCATAAAACTCGTTTTCCGACATCCATAAAATATCCCGGCTTTGCGTATACAGCGGCTGATCCGGTACGAATCCCGCGTGAACATACACATATTCTTCATCTTCCGCCACCATCGGCAGCGTCAGCAGCCAATCCAGATTCTCGCGGCTCTCCGCGTCGTCCGCAAAAGTATGCTCGAAGCTTTTCAAAGCCTCCGCTCCGCCATGGATCAGCCACATATCCGATTGATTCTGCCGGTACCAGCGCAGCATCTCCTCATGATTCCCGGTCAATACCACCACGTTATCCGGGTGCATCCGCTGAAGCGTGCGCAGATAACGAATGACCAGCGCACTGTCCGGTCCTCGATCGATCAGATCGCCGCCCACGACAAGCTGATCCGTGAAGGCGTCATAATCCATTTCCCGCAGCAGCTCGATCAGCCCTTGATATTCGCCGTGAATGTCCGTAATAAATAACTTTCTGCCTTCGTTCATCGCTTTCCCCTTTCCAGAAACCGCTAAAGAACCGCTACCCCTTTATTCTCATTTTACCGTGACTAAGCAGACGCGTCCAAGCCCCGAATCTTCCTATAAAAGCACGTCCGATAACGACCCCATTAAGCGATCCCCGAAATGATGTACTTCCATCAAAATTCAAACGAACAAGCCATCATTTCGATTGACAGCTTTCACTGCGTAGTCTATCATCTTCACCAACCGATACATGGATTTCGTTCCCTCTCTATTGCCGATTCCGGCCAATTTTACATGCAAAGGACTCGATGCCATGAAACCGAAGAAACGCTTAACCGTCAAAGAAATCGCCGAAGAAGTCGGACTCTCCGTCGCTACCGTGGATCGCGTGCTCAACAATCGGGGAAACGTCAAGCCGAAGACCGCGGAACTTGTCATGAACAAGGTTCGCGAGATGGAGTACACCCCCAACCTCTCCGCGAGCTTTCTATCGAAGGGCCGCAGCATTTCTTTAGCCGTCGCCTATCCGGAACTGCCGGCATATTTCTGGAATCAAGTGGAGACGGGCATCGATGCAGCGGTAAGCGAATTTCGCGATTTCGGTCTTCAGGTCCACACGATTCGCTCCAAAGACTATGATCTCACGGATCAAAAAAAGACGATGCTCCAACTTGTCGATTCCGGCGAATACGATGCCATTGCGATATCTCCCAATGATCCGCAAGAAATGACCGACGTAATCGATCATGCGGTAAGCCGCAATCTGACCGTGGGCACCTTCAATAGTGATTCCCCGCTTAGTTCACGCATGTTCTATGTCGGCTGCGATTATCGGGTGGCTGGCCGTCTCGCCGCGGATACGCTTTGCAGACTTGCCGGACGCCGCGGTCGGATCGGTCTGATCATGTCCTACACCAACTTTCAGATGCAGCAAAAGGTGACCGGATTCCGCGAGGTGATCGGCAGCTACCCGGAAATCCGACTGCGCGCGCCGCTGAAAGTCGATCAGGAGGAATACACGTCGTTCGAGACGTTTGCCGAATATTTCGAAGGATTGGACGGCGTTTATGTGGCAAGCGCCAAGCTGCACATTATTGCGCAGCATTTGGAAACGGCAGGACTTGCGGGCAGCGTCGCTTTGATCGGGCATGACATGAACGAAGAGATTTACGACGGTCTTCAACGCGACATCGTCACCGCCACGATTTGCCAAGACCCTTTTAACCAAGGCTATCTGATCGTAAAGTCGCTGTTCGAGTATCTATCTTCAAGAAAGCTGCCTGATACACGCGAAAACATCACGAAATTAGAACTGGTTACCAAGGAAAACGCACGCTACTACATCTGAACGCTCACCCAGGCCAGCCAAAACCCTCTCTTGGAGTTCCGTACCCGACGGACACTCCTCCTTTTTAGAAAAAATGATGTACGTACGTCATTTTGATAAACAGTCTCTCTTTTACTTATTTGAAGCAGCACGGGCAGTCCGTTTTTATTTTTCTCTACTATTATATATAGGATGGTGTATAGCCCGATGAAGTTCACCGACGGTTACTGGCATGTCCGCCCGGGCATGACGCTTAACATCGCTACAGAAGTTCGTGATTTGCACGCCCATGAGGAAGACATCGAAGTTTTTGCCGCCTCCAAAAAGATCGTCTCCCGCGGCGATACGCTCAACAATGCCATTCTCACTTTCCGCTATTCCTCTCCTCTCCCCGATGTAATCTGCGTGGAGTCTGTGCATCACGAAGGCAAGCGGGTACTCGGTCCTCATTTTGAAAAAGCAACCGATCCGACGACTCAAGTCCGCATTGCAGAAAATGAGTCTTTTGCAACCTTAACTAGCGGCAATTTAAGCGTGCGCATCGATAAAAATAACGGCTGGAGCACGCATTTCGACTACAAAGGCAAACGACTGACCGGAAGCGGGTACAAAGGTCCTGCGCATGTTCGGACTCCCGACGGCGACGTCTACATGCGCGACCAGCTTGATCTCGGCGTCGGCGAACGGATTTACGGCCTGGGCGAACGCTTCACGCCTTTCGTGAAAAACGGACAGGTCGTCGATCTCTGGAACGAAGACGGCGGGACGTGCAGCGAGCAGGCGTACAAAAACGTCCCTTTTTACCTATCCAGCTTCGGCTACGGAGTCTTTGTCGATCATCCGGAAAAAGTCTCGTACGAGGTCGGTTCGGAACAGGTGGAAAAGGTACAGTTCAGCGTGCCGGGCGAGCGGCTGCGTTACTATATCGTCGGCGGCGAAACGCTGAAGGACGTACTGAAAAACTATACCGCGCTCACCGGACGCTCCGCGCTGCCTCCGGCCTGGTCGTACGGACTGTGGCTCAGCACTTCGTTTACCACCTCTTATGACGAGCAAACAGTAAACAGCTTCGTGGACGGCATGTTCGAACGCGGCATTCCGGTGCACGTGTTCCACTTCGACTGCTTCTGGATGAAGGAATTCCAATGGTGCGATTTCCGTTGGGACGAGTCGCAGTTCCCGGACCCGCAAGGCATGCTGGATCGGCTCAAAGCCAAAGGACTGAACATCTGCGTTTGGATCAATTCGTATATCGGACAAAAGTCTTACCTGTTCCGGGAAGGCATGGAGCACGGGTATCTGGTCAAAACGCCTGATGGAGACGTATGGCAGTGGGACCGTTGGCAGGGCGGCATGGGGCTGGTGGACTTCACGAACCCCGATGCGGCGGAATGGTTCAAGTCCAAGCTTCGTCCGCTGATCCGCATGGGCGTCGATTGCTTCAAAACCGACTTCGGCGAGCGGATTCCGACGACGGGCGTGGTGTATCACGACGGTTCGGACCCGGTCAAGATGCACAATTATTACACGTTCTTGTACAACAAAGCCGTGTTCGAAGTGCTGGAAGAAATCAAAGGCCCGGACCAGGCGTTGGTGTTCGCACGCTCCTCGACAACGGGAGGCCAGCAGTTCCCGGTACACTGGGGCGGCGACTGCACGGCGTCTTACGTCTCGATGGCCGAAAGTTTGCGGGGCGGGTTGTCGCTGGGGCTGTGCGGATTCGGATTTTGGAGTCACGATATCGGAGGGTTTGAAAACACGGCTTCGCCGGACATCTATAAGCGCTGGAGCGCATTCGGCCTGCTCTCTTCGCATAGTCGCCTGCACGGCAGCCAGTCGTACCGCGTGCCGTGGTTGTTCGACGACGAGGCGAGCGACGTGCTGCGGCATTTTACCCGGCTCAAAATGCGGCTGATGCCGTATCTGTTCGCCGCTTCGATCGAGGCTGTCCAAGGCGGACTGCCCATGATGCGGGCGATGCTGCTGGAATTCGGCGAAGATCCGGCGGTCGAGGAACTGGATCGCCAGTATATGCTCGGCGGATCGCTTCTGGTTGCGCCGATCTTCAACGAACGCGGCGAAGGTCTGTATTATTTACCGGAAGGACGCTGGACGCATCTGCTTACCGGCGAAGAGGTATTTGGAGGTCGCTGGCGGCGCGAGCAATACGACTACTTCGGACTGCCTCTGTTCGTGCGTCCGAATACGCTGCTTGCCCTCGGCAGCGAAGAATCGCGTCCGGATTACGATTATCTCGACGGTGCGCAGCTGCACTTGTTCGCGCTGGAAGACGGATGCGAAGCAGCCGCGACGATCTACCAAGAGGCCGGCGACGGCAAAGCCGAACATAAGACGGCGGATTTCGACGAACTCGTCCGGACCGGCGCGAAGCGTACGCCGGAACTGACCGTGTCGGCAAGACGCGAAGGGCGTCGGTTGATCGTAAACGCCGAAGCGGCACGGCCGCGCGAAAGCGTCGGGTCGCGCAGGCCTTGGGAATTGATTTTGCGCGGAATCGACGGGATCGAATCGGTCGAAGGGGCCGAATACGTTCCCGGCGAGCACGGCATTCGGATCACGCCTTCGTCCGATGACGGAATATTCAAAGTGCTGCTGCACGAAGTTTAGAAATTCGGAGGATGCGGAGCAAACAGAAGACGAACTCACGGCAGCATGAATTCGTCCTCTGTTTGTTTGAAGAGAAGGAAATCATAGCTTTATGCATAAACCTGTTTTAAAATAGACACAATTGAAGGTTTTTTCATGCTGCGTCCTTCCCTAAGAAAGGAGAACCCTGATGCCGAACCGCAACAAAAATAAATGGATGGTCGTTCTGGCTGCCGGACTGCTGCTGATCAGCGCATGGTCGTGGAGCAATGAAGCCGCTTCGCTGGCCGTCCAAGTCCCTTCTTCGCCGTCTTCCGTTTTGACGTTCAACGATTGAGCGCAAGATCGGGCAAATCTGCCGCAGCCTTTTCTTCCTTTACATAACCCGCCTTCCGGCTGCGCCGTTTTTCTCGGAGATCTTATCCCTTATTGCGCGAGCCGCAAAAAAAGACCCCGCAGCGTCATGGGGTCTAAACGGCCGAGCCTGGTAGATGGTCTCGAATATTCAGTAATAATCGCTCAAGCGCGGGCGATTGGAGATCAGCCCTTCGCTATCCAGTTTCTTTTTCAAATAAGTCTTGTCCGAAGAAATCAACAAGCTCATCACGGCGTCCACCACGAACAAAAACGTGATATGGTTGGACATCATGGCGCTGCTGCTTACCGATTTTTTATCCGGCACGATCAGGTTGATCGCCGCCGATTCGGTTACGGGCGAGGAGTGGTAACAGGTAATCGCCGCAGTCTGTGCGTGATTGGCTCGCGCCGTAGCGATGGACTCCACGATTTCTTCCGTCGTTCCCGAACGGGTAAAAGCGATCACTGCGTCTTCTTCCGTGCACTGCGAAGCGACGATCTTCATCGCCCGGCTGTCGTTGACCGCCTCGGCATGGATGCCGAGCAGCAGCAGGCGGTTTTTTAGCGCCGTCGCGGCCAGAAACGAATCGAATATGCCGAACAAATGGACGCGACGGGCATTCTTGAGCAGATCGGCCAAACGGCGGAGCTCCTGTTCGTCCACCATCGCTGCCGTACTGACGATCAACTCGTTGTAATCCAGCGCCAGGCCGTCGACGAGCGTCACTTCCCGACGTTCTTTTTTTCGCGTCTGCATTTCCCGGTAAAACGAATCTTGGGCAACCGCGATTTTGAAATCGTTGAACCCTTTGAACCCTATTTTTTTGCAAAAGCGGTTGATGCTCGTTTCGGATACTCCGATTTCGTTTGCCAGCGCGGTGATCGTATGCCGGGTAATGAAGTCGGCGTGTTCGATAACGAAGTTGGCGATCTGGTTCTCGCCGTAAGTGAATTTTTGCTGTAGCGATACGATTTTCGCGATGACAGCCGGTACTTCCTGAGCCATGTTTTGTCCTCCTGCACAGCGCGAAGCGCCCGCTGCTTCCCTTGTCCGTAACGGACAGGGCGCGAATCGCGCTTGCGACATCAACGATTGCCCCATTATACCATATGCCGACGTTCGACGCCCAAAGCCTCCCTGCATTTTTCCATTTCCCGCTCGAACGTTCGCCATTCCCATTCGCCCTGCCGAAGAAGATACAAATAATCGAGCAGATTCGGCATATGCGGCAAATCGAGCAGGCTTTGCGCGAAAGCATGGGCCGCTACCTCTCCGCTTTGACGAACAGACGCTTTCAGGCTAAACGGGCCCCAGCGAAGCTTCTCGACGGATTCGAGCCGATCCGCCGTGAACCGGCCGCTTCGATATTCGAGCCAATGGTAATATTCGTGTGCCAGATGAATATCTTCCGCCGTCCCGGGCTTCAGCGTGCCGAATGCTTCCGGGTACGCCGAAGCGGCTTCCGCCAACTGGTTCATGGAATCGCGGTACACGCGGATGCGGGGTACCGTTCCCGTCCAGTCGATCTGGGCACGAAGAACCGTCCCGAACATGCTGCCCGACGATTCGTCCGTCTCGACCGAAATGCCTTCTTGTTCCAGCCAGTACCGGATCGGACGATGTTTTTTTTCGGCCGCTTCGCTTTTTCCGAACGTGAGCGACCGATCCACGTACTCGCGCACGCGATCTTTCGGAATCCGGCGAAATAACGGATCCCGCTTAAGTTCCATCAGACCGAGAATCGAATCGGAGCAGCCGCCGTCGCCGAGCTGCCGCCAAAACGCGCTTTCGTCTTCATCATGGCTGCTTTTCATCCTCCGCTCCTCCTTGTCCGGCATTTCGCCTTTTTAATGATAAGCCACCGCGATCCATTGTTCTTCCCCGTCCAGACGCTCCGTCTCCAGCTCTATCATGGACATCAACTGATCTTTCGTCTGCATGCCCGTCAGATCCAGCATTTTCTCCCGATAAAACAAAAACACTTTCGGAATCGTCGCGTTCGCGTCGGAGTAAATCGTGCTGTCGTCGAGGAATTCCGCAAACCTGCCGTCTTTTTCGCTTTTCCGGAACAATCCGTACTGGGCATTTGCTTGTTTGAAGCGCACGACCCCTTCGCGGTCCAACACGCTGACGGACGACCGTCGTTTTTTCAAAAGGCCGAAAAAGCTTTTGCGAATCTCCTCGGCCACGAACAAACTCCATCTTCCCGTTTTGGCGTTCAACCGCGTGAGTTCCTTCGAAGCGTCCACCGAAGCGGCGGCGATCTCCAGCATCTGCGGCTCGCCGAGTTCGGCCTGCGCCAAATCTTTCGAACGAAGCTCCGTCGAACCGGTAGCCACGGCTCGGAGCACGTTTTTTTGCGCGTCGATCTCGACCGAGACTTCGACCGTTTCTTCATTCGCTCCGGAACGGACGATCTTATCCATGACGTCGCTGCGAATCCGCTTGATATCCTCTTCCGTCGGATTGACGACCGTGCGTTCGATCTGTTCTTTGACCATGGCCAGCGCGACCCCGATCGTGGAAATGTAAGGCGCGTTATCGGCGATTTTCCATTTCAGGCTTTCTTTCTCCGCCATGGCCGGCACCAGCACCGACCCGCTTCCGCCTCCTCCCACCAACGTGATGAAGGAACGGTCCAGCTCATAATCGGCGATCATTTCGTTTACCGTTTTCATCGTTTTGGCGATCGCCAGATCCAGCACCCGTCGCGCGGCTTCTTCCATGCTTATGCCCAGATATTCGCCGAACGCACGCCAAGCCGCAGCCGCGCTTTCGCGGCCCGCATGCGCGTAATCGCCTTCCGGCACGTAACCGAGCAAATTCGCGGCCCCGGCCAGCGTATACGAATAATGCTCTCCCGCTCCCGACTTCGCGATCGCGTATTCCTGGGGATCGCCCGGACGGGGGCTGACGAATGTGACTTCGCAGCGTTCCAACGAGGCCGTATCCGCGAAGCATTCGTAAGCCAATCCGGCGATATGCGCGCTGCGCGGCCCCACGTCGACGATTTGCCCATCCTTTACCCGGATCATGCTGCCGCCGGCAATGCCCAGCGTGCGTACGTCTAGCGACTGCAAATACGTGCGGTGACCGCCGACTTGAGCGTTCTGGATCATGACTTTGCCGTTTTTGATCACGGAAATATCGACGCTGGTTCCGCCGACTTCGAAGAAAATGCCGTCCGAAATTTTTTCGTACATCAGCGCGCCGGCGACGCCCGCGGCCAGTCCCGACAGCATGGTGAGGATCGGACGCTTGCGTACTTCTTCGATGCTCATAACCCCGCCGTCGCAGCGCATAATCATAAGCTGCGATACGATATTCGCGTCTTTGACGGACTTTTCGGTCATGTTGGCGGTTTCCATCATTTTCGGAATCAGGCTGGCGTTGACCACCGCGGTTCGGGTTCGGGTCTTCAACCCGTACAGCTGCGAAATTTCGTGACCGCCCGTCGCGAACGCGCCTTTGCCGTTTGCCGCCGCGATGACTTTCAGTTCCGCTCCGGGGTCGTCGACGCCGTACGCTTCGGAAGCAACGATGACCTCGGCGCCTTGTCCCAGCAGCTCGTCGACCGCCGCCGCCGCCCGTTCCTCCGTCAGATTTTTGGAATCCAGATACGTATGGCGCGTCTCCAGCAGCTTGCCGGGCGCAAGTTCGATCCGTCCGGGATTCGATTCTCCGCGCGCGCTGATTTTGTCCACTCCGGTGCCCATGCCGACGACGCCAACCGAAGCCACATCCCCTTCAAGCAGAGCGTTAGTGGCTTGGGTCGTACCGTGCGCAATAAAAGCAACGTCTTCGGGAGAGACCCCGCATTTGCCCAAAACGGCCTGCAAAATATCGACGATTCCCCGCGCTACCCCTTCTTCTTCATGGTGGGTCGTCGGAATTTTCATTTGTTCCAAGATTTCGAATGTTTCGTTATCGAGCACAACGGCGTCGGTAAACGTGCCGCCGACGTCGATTCCGACCCTCACTTTCCGGGACATGACTCCACTCCTTTCATCGGCTTGCTTTTCAGACGACTTTTAAAATACCATGAATGCTCCCCACAGCATGGACAGCAACACCGATGCCATCATCCAAGGCAGCGTTTTTTTGAGGATTTCATTGATATCGCTTTTAGTGAAGTCGGCCACCCATACGTTGTGGGAGTTGGTCGGGTCGGACACGGCTTGCACGTTGCTGACGACCCGAAGCGCAAGCATGGCCGCGACCGGGGTCATGCCGGCTCCGACGAACAAAGCGGCGATTCCGCTTCCGAGTCCCCACACGTTAAGAGGCCCGCGATAGATCGCAAGCGGGGAAAGGATGGTGAAGAACAGGATATACGTCCAGGGGCTGCCCGGAAGCACGCTTTCGATCAAGGGAGAAATAACGGCCGTGACCTGCGGGGCCATAACCGAATTCAGCAGAATGCCGATCCCGATCATCAGCGCAAGGGCGCCGGCCACGTCCTGGATTCCTTCCACGAGCGCGCTCGACAAAATATGGATCGGACGCTTCGGCAGCGACAAAATCAAAGTCGCGAGCGCTCCGATAATGACGGCGGGCACGATATCCATTTTAAAAATGAAGACCATAAGCACCGGCACGATCGGACTGATCAGCGCCACGGTCGGAACTTTGCGGCCTTCGCCCGAAGACGACCCGTTAGGCATCGCCCATGCCCGGCGTCCCTGTCCTCCGCGCTTAATATGAAACACGATCATCGCCACGCTGACTACGAATAACGGCACGGCGGCGATCAACGTGTAATCGGCGATCGTGGATACCGGCAGTCCCAGCACGTCGACGTAAACGGCCCAGGTTGAAACGTTGAATAGCGCCCCGATTCCGACGGCGGCCAATACGACGATGGATGCGACGAATTGGGAAATGCCTGCGGTCAGCATGATCGGAATCACGATCGTGCCGACCAGGATCACCATGCCCAGGCCGTTCGCGGCCGAAAAGATGATCGAGGCGGTGACGAAAAAGAGCAGCGCGATCAGAATCGGCTTGTCTCCGGCCAGTTCCGCCGCTTTGCGAATAATCGCTTTGGTAATGCCGACTTTATTCAAGATCTGACCGAACCAGGCGCCGAAGATCAAGCCGGCGATCGCCGTAGACAGCCTCATCGCTCCCTGCGCCAGCACCGTACCGCTGATGGTTGCCGTTTCGGGATCGGCGGAGGTCCACGGAACGCCCGCGATCAGCGCGAACAGAATAGCCATGCTCGGCAGGGCAAGAATGGTAGGCATCTTGCGCGCCATCATTAAGCCGACGAACAGCAGAAAAACGAGCAGAATCCCGACGGCCTGTACCCACATCCATGTAGTCATTGAATTTTCCCCTTTGCTTGTTCAGGTGAACTGCATATGTTTCGTTCGGAGCATCCCGTATTCGCCGCCGGAGCTTTTACACTTCCAGATAAGCGCCCTGTTTCTTAAGCAGCTCCTGCACGTCAGAAACGTTCACGCTTCGCACATCGCCGTCTCCGGCCGCCGCCAATGCGGCGGCAACGCCGCCCGCATGTCCGATCGCTCCCGTGGTCGGCGTCGTTCGGACAGCCGCCTGCGCTTCGAACGTGGCGGAAAGGCAGCGGCCGATCACGATCAGATTGGACAATCCGTCCGTTACGAGGCTCCGGTAAGGAATGCTGTACATGCCTCCCCATTCCAGCTTGCGGCTGTTCGTTCCTTCGCCGTCGGGGCTGTGAATATCGATCGGGTACCCGGAATGCGCGATCGCGTCCTCGAATTTCGTCTGATTCAGGATATCGTCGGCATTCAACGTATACAGGCCCTTGATTTGGCGGGAGCCCCGCACGCCGATCGAAGGTCCCGTCGAGACGACGACGGCGCTTTCGAATCCGGGAATATACGTTTTAACGAAACGTTCCAGTTCCCGGCACTGCTTGCGTCCTTCGATCTCGGCGCGGCTCAGACTCCATGCATCCGTGCCGTCATGTCCCAGAATGCGCGTGGTGTTGAATATGACTTCGCCGGGCGTATTCGTTTCGAAAAACAGCACGTCTTCGCGCGGAATATGGATTTCCCCCCGGGCTTTGGCCGCGCGGAAAGGTCCCACGAATCCCGCCGTCGACAACCGGGGCGACTTCTCGATGATCGACGTGTCGCCTTTGTAGATCGGAAAGTCTTCCGGGTGGGCGTGAATGTAAGCTTTCACTTTCGCGATATCGACGCCGCTCATCTTCATGTTGAGCGTCATCGGCTGCGCCGCTCCGTCCGACTCGCGTCCTTTAGTGAATTCCGCTCCCGAGCGAACCGACAGGTCGCCGTCTCCGGTCGCGTCGATGAACACCTTCGCTTCGAGTTGTTCGATTCCCGACTTGTTGCAAACCTCGATTCCGACGATCTTTCCGTTTTCCGTTTTCGGTTTCGCCAGCATCGTATGGTACAAAATTTCGCCGCCGCTTTCCGATACCATGGATTCCAATTCCACCTTCATCGCTTCCGCGTCGAACGGCGTGACCGAGTAGGTGTAACCCACGGTATCGAAAATATGCCCCGGAGATTTGCCGACGGCTTTAAGCCGCTCGATCAGCTCGTCCGTTACCCCTTGAACCGCCTGTTTGTCTCCCGCATGAAAGGTCATCATCGGGCCGACCCCGTTCGCCGTCAGCGTCCCTCCCAGATAACCTTGCGATTCGATGATCAGGGTGCTTGCTCCGCTTCTGGCCGCCGCGCAGGCTGCCATGGCTCCCGACACGCCTCCGCCCATGACGATTACGTCGTACGATTTCATTCGCGAATCCCTCCTTAGCCGACTGAGTTTTGTAAGGCTTATCCAGGATCTTGAAAATCCATGCCTCTAAATTAGCAGAGCGACAGAAGAATGTAAACGCTTTTCGTTTATTTTTTTCTTTTTATCCGTTTTTTTAGAAAATATTTTTCTTTACACGTTAGGTTTATGAAATTTATACTGGATTCATCTTTTCCCATCCCAAGGAGGAATCCCTTATGCATGAACTGTTGGCTAAATTGCGGGGCGGCTTGATCGTTTCCTGCCAGGCTTATCCCGGCGAAGCCATGTACGGCAGCCATCACATGGCGGCCATGGCACGGGCGGCCCGAGACGGGGGAGCCGTCGCGATCCGCGCCAATTCGCCGCAGGATACGGCCGCGATTCGCGAACAAAGCGGACTTCCGGTCATCGGTATCTGGAAAAAAACGTTTCCGGATTCCGAGGTCTACATTACGCCTTCCGCGGAAGACGTCATGGCTTTATTCGCCGCGGGAGCGGATATCGTCGCCCTCGACGCCACTTCGCGTCCGCGGCCGAACGGCGGCACGCTGAAAAGTCTGTTGGAAAAAGTACGAGCTTTTTCGGGCGAAATCCGGCGGGCCGAATTCATGAACGATCCGCCTCAAGCTGCGCTCCCCCTGCTGATGGCCGACATATCGACGCTCGAAGAAGGCATCGCCGCCGAAGCTTTGGGATTTGATTTGTTGTCTACGACTTTATCGGGATATACCTCCTACAGCCGCCAAGAATCCGGGCCGGATCTGGAATTGGTCGCGAAGCTCTCCGAACGCTGCCGGCTTCCGGTGATTGCCGAAGGACGCTACGATACGCCGGAACTCGCGTCCGAGGCGCTGTCGGCGGGAGCGCATGCCGTCGTCGTCGGAACGGCGATCACCCGGCCGCACACGTTGACGCGAATATTCGCGCAAAAACTGTCAGAACGTTAAAGCGGAACCTGTATAAAAGGAGGATCTTCATGAACGAAAACGACTCGAAGGAAACCGTGATCGGCGTGGACCTGGGCGGCACCCGAATCAAAACGGGCCTTGTGGACCGTTCGGGAAAAGTATCGGCTTTTCGATCGTTTCCCACGGAAAGCGAAAAAGGCCCGGGGTACCTGCTTGAGAAACTCAAGCGAAGCTGCGAACAAGCCGTCGGCGAAGCAAGACTGCTCGGTCTTCTTCCGATCGGCATCGGGATCGGAACAGCCGGATTCGTCGATACCGACGGACATATCGCCTACGCGACCGACAATCTGCGGGGATGGACGGGAACCAGGCTTCGTTCGGAACTTGAACAGGCATCCGATCTGCCGGTCTCCGTATTGAACGACGTCCATGCGGCGGCGCTGGGGGAAGCTTGGAAAGGCGGGCCGGCTTTGCTCGGCCTGCGCGATTTCGTGTGCATTACTTTGGGGACCGGAATCGGGGGATGCTTGATCGAAGACGGCCGCATCGTACGCGGACGCGACGGTTACGCCGGAGGATTCGGTCACCAGATCGTGCAAAGCGAAGGCGGTCTTGCTTGCGGATGCGGAGCCTCCGGCTGCTGGGAAATGTACGCTTCCGTCAATGCGTTAAAAAGACTTATGGTCGAACGCGCCGGCCGGACGTACGAGGGCTTGCCGATAAAAGGATCCAGCCGGACCGGAATTGCCGCGATCGAGTATTCCGCCGTCGATCCGAGACGCCTGTTCGATTCGGCCAGGTCAGGCGACCGGCAGGCCGTCGCGATCGTCGACGAATACGCCGCCCGCGTCGCTACGGGGCTGGTCAACCTGATTCATGCACTGAATCCGGGAGACTTCGTGATCGGCGGAGCGATCGCCGCGCAGGGCCGGTTTCTGCTGGATCGGATCGCCGCCGAAACCGAACGCAGGATCATGCCGGTATATCGGGGCGACGGCATCCGTTTTCATGCGGCGACGCTGGGAGAATACGCCGGAGTGGTCGGCGCGGCGCAAAGTTTGCTGCAGCGGTTATAACATCGAAGAAATTGGCGCGCGCATGCAAAAAGACGGACCCGTCAGGTCCGCCTCGCGGAAAACATATTCGATCGGCCGAAGGCGAAAGCGGCGGAACGATTCGCCCGATCGCTTCGAATCAAAGCTTGCGGGATCTTCGGTAAGCCGCGTGATCGGTAGGGCCGTGCCCGCTTCCCAAAGCCAAAGCCGGGGCACCTTCGATTGCGGCCTGAATAAAGCGCCGCCCCGTCCGTACCGCCTCGCGCGTATCCGAACCGGCAGCCAGCCGTGCCGCTACGGCGGCGGAAAAAGTGCAGCCCGTTCCGTGCGTATGCCGGGTATCTATCCGTTCGCCGACCAACTCTTCGAATTCGGAACCGTCATAAACGAGATCAACGACCTGAAGCTGTTTTTCCCGCTTTTGGGTTTCGACAACCGCGTGACCGCCTTTAATCACGACCATGGCGGCTCCGAAATCGGCAATTCGCCGCGCGGCTTCCCGACGATCGTTCATCGTTGCAATCTTCATCCCGGTCAATGCTTCGGCTTCCGGGATATTCGGCGTGACCACGAGCGCCAGCGGCAGCAAGTGCTTTTTCAACGCTTCCACCGCTTCGGCGCGCAGCAGCTCGGCTCCGCCTTTGGCGATCATGACGGGATCGACCACCAGCCGATTCCAGCCGAAAGATTGGATTCGTTCGGCAACGGCTTCGATGATTGCCGCGTCGAACAGCATGCCCGTCTTCAGCGCATCGACGCCCAGATCCTGACCGACCGCGTCAATCTGCGCCGCGACGGCCTGCGGCGTCATCGGGTATACGCCGTGCACGCCGAGCGTATTTTGCGCCGTAACCGCCGTGATGGCCGACATGCCGAACACGTCCAATTCTTGAAAAGTCTTCAAATCGGCTTGAATGCCCGCACCCCCGCCGCTATCCGAGCCTGCGATCGTCAGCGCGCGCGGGGCCGTCATCTGGCGCCTCCGCCCGTCACCGGAGAGATATGCAGCGTGCGCACGACTCCCTTAGGCACGTTAGCCTCGCCCAGACCCGCCAGAGCATCCAGCAGAGCGACTTGGAAGCTGCCGGGACCTCGGCCTCCCGCCGCGGAAGCCGCTATTTCGCCTGCCGCTCCATACCAAGCCAAGGCGGCCGCCCCCGCTTGAAGCGGATCCTTTTCCACAGCAGCAAACGCGCCCATGACCGAGGTGAGCAGGCATCCGCTGCCCGTGACTCTCGTCAGCAGTTCATCGCCGCCCGTCACGATAAACCCTTTTTTGCCGTCCGTAATGACGTCTTCGCGCCCGGTCACCGCCACCACCGTTCCCAGCTTATCCGCAGCTCTCACCGCCAGTTCCACCGACGCTTCCCCGCTGCCGTCTCCGGCATCCACGCCTTTGATCTCGCGAACTTCTCCCGCCAAATGCGCGATCTCCGCCGCGTTGCCGCGTACGATCGCCACTTTCACTTCGCGCAGGATACGCAAAGAAGACTCCGTTCGATAAGGCGTCGCTCCGGCTCCGACCGGATCGAGCAGCACCGGCACGCCCGCTTCGTTCGCCGCTTTTCCGGCAATGATGCAAGCTTCGACCAACTCGGCCGTCAACGTTCCGATATTGAGTACCAAGGCGCCCGCAACCTTCGCCATATCGGCAACTTCCTCGCGCGCATAAGCCATAACGGGGGATGCGCCCAGCGCAAGCAATCCGTTCGCCGTAAAGTTGGTAACGACCGTATTCGTGATGTTATGTACCAAAGGCCGCTCTTTCCTCAATTTTCCCAACCGTTCGCCCAGTTCTTTTTCCATACGATTCAACCTCCCGCTTCCGTTGTTTGTCGGTTGTCGATGCTCCTTCAAGCTTCTAAACCGGCCAATCCTCCAACTTATACGCCATGTCCCAGAACATGTACTCCAAGCGGCAGCTGGCATCGAACTGCTCTTTCAGCTTGCGCTTGCGCGCCTCGCTGAGCGGTTCTGCCCATTCATCGAGCAGCGCGCGCATTTTGTCCGTTACGCCTGCTTCACGATCCCCGTAGAAATGAATCCACTCGTAAAAAGGATGCTCCGGCCCCGGCTTCACTTCATCCAGCAGCCGCTGCCCGATCTCCATGTACGTCCACGGACAAGGCAGCAGCGCGGCCAAAATATCTTCAAGCGTGCCTTCGTAAGCCGCGTTCAGCATATGCCGGGTATAATGATGGGCCGACGGCGCAAGCGGATACCCCTGCAATTCCTCGTACGTCACGCCCGCACGATCGCAAAAGTTCTGATGAGGATGGATTTCGCTGTTCAAAATAAAACCGATCTGCTCGTTGAACATCTGAATATGCTCCCGCTGCTCGCATCTGGAGATAGCGATGCCGTAAATCCGCATATAGGCGTTCAGATATTCGAAATCCTGCTTCACGTAGTGGATCAACTGCTCCTTCGCCAGCGTACCGTCCGCGATCCCGCGCACGAACGGATGCTTGAAGATCGCTTCGTAAATAGGGTCCGCCCCGCGGCGAAGTTCTTCTGTAAAAGACATAAAAGTCACGCACCTCTCAAAAATAAGTTTATCGTTCGAATACGGCTCACCGGAAGAGCGCACGCAAAAAAACCGCTCCGAAATGGAGCGGTTCCCGTCAAAGTCGAAAGCCCGCGTTATCACGCACCGATCGATTCCCCGGCTGCGCGTTATTTCCCGATCAGGAATAAACGAGCACCTAAGGCAATCCGGTGGGACCACGCTCAAGCGAATGGATGTTTTGAAAAAGGACCTGCTCCACTTCCCTACGCCGGTACGAGCCGGATCAGGTTCTAAGGGTCCAAGAACAGTTCTTGTCTCAGCCGCAGTGCGGCCCCCCCAGTGGAATACGCTATTCGATTGAAGACACGCCCTAGGCGGTCGACGTTACGTGTCTACTCTAGCGTTCACGTCCGCTCTTGTCAATGCTGCCGATAACGCAAATAATAATCGATCAACGGCGAACACATAAAAGCCGCAAGGCTGGCCAACCCGACCGCCACGCTCATGCCGCTCATCGTCAAGCCGTCGATCCGATTCAGATCAAAACTTATAAAAATCATCAGAAAGCTTACCAGTAACGCTATCCCCGACGGAATATACACCAGTTGCTGCTGATAAGGATGCCTTTTATAGATCAAGTATGAAGCGCCCATCAGGATGATAAACGTCGTGACTGACAACAATACGATGCCGCTCAGCTTGAACACCTCCTTGCCCACGAGAATAGCATATTCGATCTTTGCAAAAGTAAAAATATTGTTAATTTTACATTTTATTTTAGACGTCCGATTCACGCGCAATTCGTTTTCCAGATTAAACAAAAAAACAATTGCAGTCAACCAATCAAGCAGCCACTTACATCCCCATTAACCCGACTTTTTTTCAACGACGCAACTTGCTTCTTTCAAATTTTAAAGCGCTTACAAAATTAAAAAGCAATGATATGCTTCCTATCAATCTGGTTAAAAGTGGAACTATTATGGATAGAGAGATCGCCAAAATCGCAATAACAACGGGCATTTCGTTCGATTTCTCCACGACTTGCGTCAGATAATCTGACCGCTGTTTTATTAAACTTCTTTACGAAACAAGCTTTTGTGTGCAAAATAGAAGCTAAGCAAACAGCATTCACTCATTAAAGCGAAACAGCTAAAAAGCAGAAACGCAAAAAAGCACAAGGAGGCTTACTAATGATCAAATCCCCCGAATTGGAATCGGAAGTGATTGCGGCACATTTAAAAGAGGCATTGGAGAAAAATCGGCTGCTTCTCACAGAACGTGCGGAACGAGACATGGAACGCGCCCATTTCGACGACGAGATGCTGGGTGAGTTCCTCCGTGCGCCGCGCCGGATCGACAAGTACGAAGGAAGGCGCGACAACGGCTGCTCGTACATTTTGTACGGCGTTCGCACGACCCGCGCCGTCGTATCCGTCCATGACGGTTACGTCACGCTCGTCTGCTTGAAACACAACCCTTTCCCTGCCGTAGGCTGACCTCCAAACGGATGACGGACGCGAAGCAGCCTGTTACGTCATGCCATCAGCCACTTCCTTTATGAACGATCAAAACCCCGAATCCGCCCTGTCGGAATTCGGGGTTTTTGCTGTACGTTGAAAACCTGTAGGCTTCGCATAAGAGATTCAAGCTTGCTTACATGTAATTTTAATTAATATTTTTGTTATCCTTTAAAAAGAATTTTCTCTGATTACTGAAATAAACACTTGTAAAAAGGTAGATTCTGTGTTTATTATTTCTTGTAAGCGATATCAAAGTTTCTTTTTTAATAAATCAACTTAGACATAACTACAATTAAATTAACAAAAAAATTAATTTAAATGAAAAGGAGATTCTAATGACTCGAACACTTTGGACCAAAACCGGAATTACGGCCGTGACGGCTGCCCTGCTGCTGCCTCTATCTGCCGGAGCGGCTCCGTTACCCGGCCATGCAGCTTCGACTTCCGCTTCGGTTATACAAAAAGCCGTAACCCTGCCGACTTTTAACGCGCAATCCCCTACCTTCCGCGAAGCGTCCGTCCACGATCCTTCCGTTATTAAAGTGGGCGATACCTTCTACGTGTTCGGCTCTCACCTTGCAGCGGCCAAGTCGAAGGATCTCATGAACTGGGACCTGATCGCTTCCGGCGTGACCGATTCGAATCCGATCATTCCGAACGTAACCACCGAGCTGAAGGAAACGCTGGAGTGGGCACAGACCGACACGCTTTGGGCGGCAGACGTCATCCAATTGGCGGACGGTAAATTCTACATGTACTACAACGCTTGTAAAGGCGACTCCCCCCGTTCGGCAATGGGCATCGCGGTCGCGGATAACGTCGAAGGCCCTTATAAAGATACCGGCATCTTTTTGAAATCGGGCATGTGGGATCAGATCAGCGAGGACGGCACGATCTACGACGCGACCAAACATCCGAACGCGGTCGATCCCGATGTCTTTTTCGATAAAGACGGCAAGCTGTGGATGGTCTACGGTTCGTATTCCGGCGGAATCTTCATTATGGAAATGGACCCGACCACCGGCAAACCGCTCCCCAACCAAGGCTACGGCAAAAAGGTAATGGGCGGCAACCACAGTCGCATTGAAGGGCCTTACATGCTGTACAGCCCGGAAACGGACTACTACTACATGTACCTGTCGTTCGGCGGTCTTGATGCGGTCGGCGGTTACAATGTGCGCGTGGCACGCTCCAAAACGCCGGACGGTCCGTTCCTCGATGCGCAGGGCAACGACATGGCCAATGTAAAAGCAGATCCGACCAAACCGATTTTCGACGATAAGTCGATCGAACCGTACGGCGTCAAGCTGATCGGCAACTATTTGTTCGAGCGCCAATTGGGCGATCCGGGCACGGGTCTCGGTATCGGCGCCGTATCGCCGGGGCATAACTCCGCCTACTACGACGAAGCAACCGGCAAACAGTTCCTGATCTTCCACTCGCGTTTCCCGGGACGCGGCGAGCAACACGAGATTCGGGTACACGAAATGTTCATGAACGCGGACGGCTGGCCGGTTGTCGCACCTTATCGGTATGCGGGCGAGAGCGATGCGGATGCAGCCGTTCAGGCTTCGGAGATTCCGGGGGATTATCGCTGGATCGCGCAGGGCAAAGAAATCAGCGCCGACATCGTCACCGACGTATCCGTTACGCTGAACGCGAACGGAACGCTGAGCGGCGCGGCAGCGGGTACATGGCAGCTCAGCGGCAGCAACGACGTGACGATCACGACAGGCGGCAAAACGTATAAAGGCGTCTTTTTACGCGAAACGAATCCCGTGTCCGGCGACAAAACGTTGACTCTGACGGCACTGTCCGCGGAAGGGACCAGCGTCTGGGGCACGAAAGCAACCGCAAGCAACGCCAAGGAAACGGTGGCCGCTGTCGAAAAAGCACTCAGTCTGAGCAAATCCGGCGACGTGTACTATGATGTGACGCTTCCGGTATCCGGCACGCAGGGCACCAAGATTGCTTGGTCTTCTTCGCAGCCATCCGTCATCTCGGGCACAGGTACGGTGACTCGGCCGGCTGCGGGCAAAGGCGATGCCAAAGTGACGCTGACCGCCACGATCACGAACGGCAGCGCCAAAAAAACCAAGTCATTCAAACTCAACGTAGCCGAAAAAGCGCAAAGCCCGCTGATCGCCTCCTACGGATTTGAAGACGCGTCGAAAAACCGCCTCAAGGACGCTTCCCCGAACGGGTATAACGGCACGCTGGAAAAAGGCGCTTCGTACGTAAAAGGCGGCAAAAACGGCAAAGCGGTTCAGCTCGACGGCAAAGACGGATACGTCCAGCTGCCCGGCTCGGTAACGGACGCTTCGGATTACACGTTCGCGACTTGGGTCAAATGGGACGGCGGAGCCGCTTGGCAGCGCGTCTTCGACTTCGGCAACGACATGACCCGCCATATGTTCCTTACCCCTTCGCAAGGGCAGGGCGCGCAATTCACGATCCACAGCGAAGGCAAAGATCAGAGCATTCTGACCTCTTCCCCGCTGCCGACGGGCAAATGGGTTCATGTAGCCGTGACGCTTGCAGGCGACACGGGAACGCTGTATATCGACGGAAAAGCGGCAGGCACGAACGCGGCGATGACGTATAATCCGCGCGATCTGCAAACGAGCGAAGCCTGGCTCGGCAAAAGCCGATTCGCGGCAGACGCTTACTTCAAAGGGAGCCTCGACGAAGTGCGGATTTACGATAAAGCGCTGAGCGCGGCGGAAATCGCGGCGTTGGCGAAGTAGGGGGAGAAGTTCCTATTCGGGAGGGAAGCTGGGGCGGCTGCGGGAGAAATTCGTTCAAGGCGCTGTCTCACTCGGAAAACTGGAATGAAATTTAAGTGGAAGTTTTCCGAGTTCAAAGGCGCCTATCACTGAATTTCTCCCTCCGCCTATTGCTTCGCTCAGGCATATGAACTTTTCTCCTACTTTAGGGTAGGGTGAAGAGACTGGTTTCGGGGTATTAGCCCTCAACCGGATTTTGTATATAAGAACTATTAGAAGGCCTTACCCTCTATGCTATAGAGGGTAAGGCCTTAAACGTATCTGGAAAGCCCAACGTAACTGGAAGCGAGGAGACGGAGAGAGAAATTCAGTGAAATACAGGATTTCGAAGAAAACCTGCGGTAACATTCAGTGCGATGTTGACGCCTTTGAACTCGGAAAATTCCTTATTTAAATCCAATCCATTTTCCGAGTGAGGCAGCGGCTTGTGAAGCATTTCGAAGAAATGCACTTCGGAAGCCTATGCTGGCAATTTTTCTCGCAGTCTTCTCGCTTCCCCCGCCTACGTAAATTTTTCGATAGCCTGAAAACCTTAGGGCCGACTTAATAGGTCATCGAGCCAGCGTTCGGCTAATCGGGTAGAGCCCGGGAGAAACGGCAGGGCGCCGACGCCGACTTTGGACAGGCTTTGATAGAAATGGTGGCCGGAATATTCGCGTTCGTCCGCGTACGGGAACAGCACGCAGGCGGAGGATACGCTGCGCTCGTAACCGGACGCGCCGGGTTTGACGATCGCGTCGCGGTAGCGGTGCATGACGTTGATGTCTTCTTCCAGCGGGCCGGGCGTTCCGTAGAGCGAAGCGTAGGAGCTGCCCGGAACGGCCGGGTCGATTCGGTATTTGGCGTCGAGCACATAAGAAACTTCCCGGCTATCCGAGCGAAGCGTCAGCAGAAGATCGGGCTTTTGTTCGGTCGTGGGACGCGCCCGGCCCAGCATGGACGGGTTGTAGACCAGCGACAGCTGCGCGCTGCGTTCCGGGTCTTCGTATTCGATTCGCGAAGCGCCGCCGCGGATCAGGGACGGGAACAATCCGGCTCGGTCAACGGATGCGCCTTCGCGGCGGATCACCCGGCAGCGGCGGGACAAGAGTCGGTGCAGCTTCAGGAAGCACCAATATTCGTAGAGCTGCGCCATGTCTTTGAGCGACAAACGCATCATGCCTTCGCGCAGCGACAGGCCTTTGAGCAGGAGCAGATGCAACTTGTACATCTCGCGGTATCCCGGTGCCATCTGGAGAACCAGGCTGACGTTTACCCGCTGCATCGGTCCGACGTCCCGCAAAAAGTCCATGTTCAGCATGATGCCGATCCGGCGTCCGATTCGCTCCAGCTCCCGGTCGAGCAGCGGATCGCGGCCGGGTCGGGTTTCTTTCAACTCGCGCCGCAGCGCATCGACGCGGCCCGCCGTACGTTCCAGCATCCAGCGCAGGAACCGGTTTTCGTCCGTATCGGTCGAAATGACCCGGCGGGCTTCCAGCAGGCGGGTCGGCATGAAACGGCTTAACGATTCGCCGATGCTTCTTCCGTCGCCGATCCCCGGCAAATACGTCCGATCTCGCTCTCCCGCTCCCTCGATCTGCAACCATCCTTGTCGATCCGCCTGCAAGCGCTGCGGATGGCGTCGCAAGTCGGCCAACGTTCGGCGATCCGCGCGGCGGGCTTTTCCGGCGTCGACCAATCGGTGCTCGTTGTCCAGCCGTTGATGCGGATTGGCTTCGATGCGCCGCATCGCATTCTCCAAGCGTTCGAACACCCGCCGCAAAATCGTATGAAACTCGGTCAGACTCTGGCGCGAGGTCTCCCGCTCTTCGGCGGGCCGGTACGTTCGGCGCAGAAAGTCGAAGGTCAGATCATACCCTTCCTCGCTGACCTCCTCCATCAACCGCATGTAATCCCGGCGATAATCCAGCTTCGCGGGAAAAATCTCGATCCCGATCGTCAGCAGCGGACGATCGTTCAGCCGAATCTCCAGCTCCGTCTCTCCGATCTCGTTTCCGAAATCGAGCGTTCCCGACAACACGCGGCTGCCTCTCGGCTTAATCCGGCGGCGCAGATTGACGTTCTCGTGATAGAAAGTGAGGTTTAACGCGGGATCGGCTTTAACTAGCGTCAACTCGTAAGCTTTTGTCTCATAAAAACACGGAAACACCAGCGTTCCAGGCTCCCATCGTTCAGCTTTTCCCGTTTCCGGCGAGAACAAACTAATGCGGCATTCCGTCAAGCGCAGTGATCGCACTTCCGCATCAAAATGAGCGCTCAACCGCTCTCCCGTCTCGGAATCGCGATGCAGCCCAAGCTGCTCCGCCGTCTCGTGCAGCGGTTCTCCGGCAATATACAGTTCAAACAGATTGCTTTCGATCCGAAGCAGTTCGGTGCTGGAGTCGAAAGACGCCGGCAATATCGACATGCTCATCCATCCTTTAAATCATTTTGCTTGCTTATTTATACATAATATGGAAAAATAAAAAAAGGAAATTTCTTATACTCGTCAAAAAGCGCAAAGGAGAACAGTATTCATGCGTAATAAGTTCATTTTATCATTATTGGGCGCCGTATGGCTCGGAACTTCCTTAGCCTCATTAGCCCCGTTGCCGTCGGCTTCCGCCTCCCAAAGTTCAGACCTCAAGGCTCAAGCCGTTCAAGCCAGAAAAGCACTTGCGAAAAAGTACCCCCATGAACATATCTATTCGATTCGTACAGCAGATTTGAATAATGACAAAAAATATGAATCGTTCATGCTGACCGAGACCGGCAATTTCTTTCTTTATAATTCCAAGGGCTACCTGATTCCGATCGCAACCGAAATTCTGAGCAATGAAGGATTTGAAAATCCGACCCTGCAAGTTTTCGCGGTGAGTCCGACCGAAAAGCAAATCGCCACGTTTCATTCCTTCGGCCCTTCTAACACTTGGACAAAAGTCTATCGTCTTCAAGGCGGCACTTTGGTAAAAACCTTGGATGTCATGGGGGACCAAGGTGTGGAAATAGACAGCAAGGGCCGTATTCATCAGCATTGGAAAAAATACCGGGAATGGGAAGTCGGAGGTTGGTATCCTGTCGAAGCGGTTTATACTTGGAACGCTGCCAAACATAAATACACGGGAACCGGAATGATTCCTTGAAACTTTATCCCTAAACAAAACACGTCCGTTATCGAGAAGAGTTCTCCTCGTTACGGACGTGTTTTCGGTTGTATTATTTCAAATGGAAGCTTCGACCGCCGATCTGGACGTAGACCACGCCTTCTTTGTCGGGAGGAAGCTTGTAGAAGACATAGCTTTCCGTTTTGCCGTCGCTGTATTTCAGCGTAATCGTATTTTGGGAAATGGTGTAGGTTCCGTTGAGCGTCTTGGCCGAAGAACTACTGTCCGTCCGCGCTGCTCCTGTATCCAAAGCGGCAATAGTCAGGGTATCACTCGTAAATCGTCCATCCGAGTAGAAGGTGAGATAATCGGTCCAAGACGTCGAGAACGGAGTAATGCCCACTAGACCGTAGTACCCTCGGGAAATGTATTCACCGTTCAACTTGGTCCCTGCCGCAGCAGGCTTTACGGAGTCGAGAGAAACTTCATCAATCACTAACCGGCCTTCCTTGCTGATCGAGATCGGCAGCGTCTCACCGCCTTGAATCTTCAACTGCCCGCCGCTGACCGAATAGGTTCGGCACTGATCTTTGGAACAATTGACGGTTTCCGGGCCTCCGCCGACGGGTTCGCCCACCACGATTTTATTATCGGGGAGGAACGTATAGAACTTCCAGCAGATTCCGCCGCATTCGTACCCGGCATAATCGTATTCGGCGCCATAGTACATGCCGGATAGTTTGCTCACATTGACCGGAGTCGTGCCGGCACTGCCGAAAGCCGCTTTGTCGGCCTCTGCCTTTTTGTCCGCTTCCGCTTTCTCGGATGCCTTGGCTTCCGCATGCTTGGCATTGGCATCCGCTTGCAGTTTCGCCAGCTCTTCTTTGACCTGAGCAGGCGTCACGCCGTTCTCCTGCATCCATTCTGTCGTAACGACCAGAATTTGCCGCCCGGCACCGTTCCAGTGCACGATAGCCCCTGTCGCTTCACCGACAAATCGCAGCGGAACCAGCGTATTGCCGTTGATGCTAGTTGCCGGATAATCCAACGCAACGTTCTTGCCGTTAACCGTAGCGGTTTTGGAGCCCAACTTCAATGTCAATTCCGTTCCGCTTTTAACAGCCTTGACCGTTCCCGTTGCTTGGTTCCAAGTTAGCTCCATGCCCAGCCTTTCAAACAGCGGTCGCATCTGAACCAATGTGGTTCCCTGCCGACTGATCGGATCGACCGTAAAGGATAACGGCGTTGTCTCCTCGTTGAGCATCACCCGAATCGGCGACGTTTCTGCTGCTTCTACCTGCGAATTTCCGACGGCTACCCCGACAAAAAGAATCATCATCATGCATCGGAACATCCAGCTTGCACGGCCAAAAGGCCCTGCCGAAGATCCGGCTGAGCCTCTGCTTTCTATTCTCCACCTTCGCCTCGCCACTTGCTTTTCTTCCGTTCTCGTTGCTTTCATTTGATCGCTCCTTCCTGTTTTCAGGGAATAAATCAATGAAAAGGTAACGCTTACGTTGAAGTTTAGCAAAGTCGGACGTCTATGTTAAGAATTTAAATTTATTTCCGCCGTATACCGCACAAAGTTATCGAATGCGAATCCGCGCACCTGCTCCTCGCTGTAGTGCTTCAGCAGCTCGCTAATCAAACGTTGGCTTTTACCCGCATGCTCCAATCCTTCGACCGTCAGCGTGATTCCGTCGAAGTCCGAGCCGAAGCCGATATGATGCTCCCCACCCAGCCCGCACATATGATCGATATGGCGAATCAGATCGGCAATCGTCGCAGGACCGGAGCTCCGCGCATCAATAACGAATTCCGGATAGTACACGACATGAACCGGAGCTCCGCGACGAAACATTGCCGTCAACTGCTCGTCGGTGAGATTGCGCGGATGATCGCACAGCGCTCTCGCATTGGAATGACTGGCGATCGGATAGCTCGCCAGCTCCATGACTTCCCAGAACCCGCGCTCATTCAGATGGCTAACATCCGTCAATATGCCATAGCGGTTATGGAGCGCAATCATTTCTTTGCCCAGCGACGTCAGTCCCGCGCCGCGCGGCTCCAGTACGCCGTCTCCGGCTTGATTGCCGTAATTCCATGTTAATCCGACTGAACGAACACCCAGGCGGTACAGCAAATGCAGCCTTTTCAGGTCATTCTCGATCGGGTCTACGCCTTCCAACGTCAGCAGCGCCCCTATCGTTCCTTCAGGCAACTTCCCGATTTGCGACCATTCGGTAATCAGCTGCATATCGTCATGCTTCTCCAGAATCTCCGCGTAAAAATAATGAATCTGATCCAGGCACGATTGCCAACGCATCGAGCCCGGCAATGCCGGATCGACGAACACCGCAAAACCCTGAACGGCCACGCCGCCTTCCTTCAATCGATCCCGATTACTCGCAAGCTCCGGTGCATTCGTATAGGATAACGCGCCGCGGGACGCTTCGATCTTAGCCAACGCGTCGCAGTGCAAATCGATGATCCGCATGACTTAAGCCTCCTTCTTTTTGCGTGTTGAACGAAAAGGTTCGTCGTCTATTTACCGTTCACGATGCCTTTATACGTCTCGATCGCCGCCGCCCGCGAAGCCTTCAGATCGACGATGGCGTCTTTGCGCGGCTTGTGCACCGTTTTGACGTCCTCGTCCGCAAGCTCCGGCAGCCATTCGCGGATATGTTCGCCGTTCGGATCATATTTCTCGGACTGGGTGACCGGGTTGACGACGCGGAAATACGGAGCCGAGTTGGCGCCCAGCGACGCGCACCACAGCCAATTGCCGCGGTTTTGGATATTATCGTAATCGAGCAGCTTGCGGCGGAAATAGTTCTCTCCCAGCGTGAACGGACATTGCAGGTTTTTGGTCAAAAACATGGCGCACAGAATCCGCAGCCGGTTCGGCATCAATCCCGTTTCGTTCAACTGCCGCATAGCGGCGTCGATTACCGGCATGCCAGTCTGCCCTTTGGCCCATTTTTCGAAATGCTCGTCGGTCAGCGCGGACAGATCGTATTTTTTCTCGTAGGAAAAATAGTTCTCGTCGTAGATCGCCAGATAATAATAGAAGTCGCGGAAAGACAGCTGGCGGACCCATTCGTCATGCTCTTTGCGGCGTTTTGCCCGGGCATACAGTTCCCGCAGCGACACCGCTCCGGCGTTCACGTGCGGATTGACGCCGCTCGCCGGAAGTTCCGGATAATAATCGCGCTTGTCGCCGTATTCGCGGATATTGTGTTCCAAAAAGTCGGCAACCTTGTCTTCCCATTCGTCGGCCGGTTCGATCTCGTCGAGATTTAGTGAAGGCTGATACTTTTTCGGCAGTTCGAACTCCGCTTCGCTTTTCGGCAGATCGTCGAGAGATACCGAGGAAGGCTGATTCGGCGAATGCGCCAAATACTCCAGCCATTTTTTATGAAACGCCGCGAACACTTTGTAGTATCCGTCTTTGCCCGTGAATTCGGCGAAACGGTCCAGATCGATCATCAACGTATCCATCAGCGGCGTGAACGCGACGTCGTGCTTCTCCGCCGCCTTTTTCAAATTGCGGTCGCGCTCGCGCGCGTACGGCGTGAAGTCGCGGTGCACCACCACTTCGTCGATCTCGTGCTCGCCGCCTTTTTGCTGATCGAGCAGCCATTCCAGCACTTCCGCCGGATCGCCGTGCGCGATATGCAGCATGCGCCCGGTTTGGTCGTACAGCTTGCGCAAACGGACGACGTGACGGAGAAAGTTGACGCCGCTGTGCTCTTGATCCCGGCCTTTTTGCAGCAAAAAAGGATCGAGAATCAGCAGATGCAGCACGGGATCGCCGGCTTCCTTCAAATAATCGAAAGCGACCAAATCCTCGGTGCGCAGGTCTTTGCGGTGAATGAACAGTTTCAAATGCGGCGTTCCCCTTTCCGTTGCTCGGTTAATATGGATTCCTCTATATTACCCGAGAGCGGCGCATAACGAAAACGGGACGACGATGATTCAAATTGCCCGATTCCGTCCAAAACCATACTGTAACGCCGACCTGACAAAGCTGCACATTATTCGACATTCGATAATTACAGCAATCACTGGAGGGATTTACGATGAAAAACGCATGGAGAAAGAAAACAACCGCTTTGGCAACGACTAGCTTGCTGGCCGCCGCGATCGCCGTCCCGGTATCCGCCGCTCCAGCTTCCATATCCGCTTCCGGCTCGGCATCCGCCGTCTCGGCAGCCGCTTCATCCAAAGCCTCGACCGTCGAGAACAGCCTGGTAAACGTCGCCGGCTTCAAAAGTGCTTCGAACTTCAAAGCCTTTTACGCCAACTTGCAGCGCGCCGTCGCCAAAGGCGACAAAGCCGCAGTAGCCGCGCGCGTCCACTACCCGCTCACCGTATTCATGGATGACGACGATGACGACAACAACAAAAAACTGGTGATCAAAACCAAAGCCCAGTTCCTGAATAATTACAACCGAATCTTCACCGACGACGTCCGCGAAAACCTGGCCGAAACCTCGTTCTCCGAACTGCTCGTCAACTGGAAAGGCGCCTCCGTCGACGACGGCGACATCTGGTTCACCCCATCCAAATCCGGCATGCCCGGCATCTCGACCGTAAACGCGGACGATTAAAAAGTTGTGGTTTAAGGTAATAAATGAACTGCATCAAATCCATTGCGCAGCAAAAAGCCGATCTCCCAAAAAAGGAGATCGGCTTTCTTTTATAACCCCTTCATCTGAGCAGCAAGCCCAGCGGAGGGAGAAATTCAGGTCAAGACGCCTTTGAACGAGGAAAGCTGAAAGCTTTCTTCGTGAGACAGCGTCTTGACCGAATTTCTCCCGCAGCGCCTCCTGAGTAGCGCAATCAGAACCCCCCCGCATACTGTTTAGGCGCAGTAGAAGGCTGACGCAGAATGCTCTCCGCTTCGATCGCCCAATACGGATTCCGCAGCATCCCGCGCCCGACTGCGACCAAATCCGCATCTTCGTTGCCCACGACCGCATTCGCCAACACCGCATCGTCCAAACGGCCGACCGCCATTACCGGAATATCCAGCGTGTCGCGGATCTCGCGAGCGAGCGGAACCTGATAGCCTGCATGCGTGCCCGGTTTGCCGGATGCGCCGATCGGGCCTTCGCCGCCGGACGAGACATCGAACATGTCCACGCCTTCTTCGCGATAAGCACGAACAAACTCCAGGCTTTCCTTGATTCCGTAACCGCCTTCCACATACTCCTTCGCGGAAACGCGCATGATCAACGGCATGTCCGCCGGCATATTGGCGCGAGCGGCGCGAATGATTTCACGGCCGAACAACGTACGATCTTGACCGTATTCGTCTTCGCGCTTGTTGGTCAGCGGAGAATGGAATTGATGGATCAAGTAGCCGTGCGCCCCGTGCAGCTCAATCGTATCGAACCCGGCACGAACGGCGCGTTCAACGGAACGACCGAATTTGGCGACCATTTCTTTGACTTCTTCGGTAGTCAACGCGCGCGGCGTTTTCCAGCCTTCGTCGAATGCGATCGCCGACGGCGCGACCGGAACTTCGGCATCTTCGGCTTTGCGTCCGGCATGAGCGATCTGGATTCCGATCTTCGCGCCGTGAGCATGGACGGCGTCGACGATTTTTTTCAAAGCCGGGATCTGTTCGTCCGACCACAAGCCCAGATCATTGTCGCTGATCCGACCGTCCGGCTCGACGTCGGTCATCTCCACGATGATCAGGCCCGTGCCTCCGATGGCGCGGCTGACGTAATGCACATAATGCCAGTCTGTCGCGATTCCGTCTTTCAGGTCGACAGAATATTGGCACATCGGAGGCATGACTACGCGGTTTTTCAGTTCCAGGTTTTTCAAACGATACGGGATGAAGAGATTATTCATGGAGAACTCGCCTCGGTTTCTTTTGGATTAAATAAAATGCATGCGCCTGCATGTATATTAGCATTTAGTTTTTCGTGTTGTCAACTCAAAGGGAGGTCCTATTCGGGGAGAATCGGCAGGGCGGCTGCGGGAAAAATTGCAAGCATAAGCTTCCGAAGTGCATTTCTTCGAAATGCTTCACAAGACGCTGTCTCACGCAGAAAGCTTTCCTCGTTCAAAGGCGTCTTTCACTGAATTTCTCCCTTCGCCTAGCTTCGCTGTCAGCATTTGGGGGAAGTAAAAAAAGAGACCGGTAGGGTTCCGGTCTCTTAAGTGGTTTTATTCGACTGTGCTTGCGGCTCGGACAAGGAAAGCATTTAGTTCGGGCGGCAGTTCGCCAGGGGTGCTTAGGGATTGAAGAACGGTTTTTACGGCTTCCGTTCCGCGTTTGAGTTTGTCTTCGCCGAGGGCGGTCATTTCGGTGTAAATCCCGCGGCGGTCGTCTTCGCAGATATGGCGGCGCAGCGCGCCGCATTTGGGCGCTTCCATCCGAAGCACCAACCGCGACATCGCGCTTTGGCTCAGGCCGACGCGTTCTTGAAGCTGCTGAAGGCGAAGCTTTTTATCCTCGTTCAAGGACAAAAAGTGCAGCACGTAAAACTCGTTGAGCGACAGGCGGGCCTCTTCGTCAAGAGCTTGTTCCAAACGCTGCGAGATCTTGGCTTGAAGGTTCGCCAGCTCCAACCAATTATTCAAAAGTCCGTTCGACTCGTTGGCATTCATGGGATTCACCTGTTTCTTGGCATAGGATAACTTGGGAGCGCGAGGCGCTCGCGCCCCGGCGTGTTCCTGTATTATATCGCCTATTTCGATACCTTGCCAGCGATAAGGCGACGGGGCGAGGGAGCGGTACTTTGTTACAAGTGAACGTAGGGGTGCGTAGTGTTCGTAGCTTGTTCCAGGCTAATGTAAGGTTAAGTTTGACTGAAGCCTACCATTTAAAGTGGGACAAGCTATTAACTCAGCCAATACGAAGTAAACCCGTCCTCGTCCAATCGCCGCAGCATATACGCGATTTTGCGAGCGCTTTGCGGATAACGGGCGGCGGCCAGCGCTTCTCGGCTGCGCCGTCCGGAGTAGACGCTTTCCGCCGAATCCTCCAACTCGCGCCAATCGAACGCTTTTTCCGCTTCGCTTCCGAGGCAATGGCGCAGCAAATCCAGCAGCACTCTTTTGACCAAAAAACGACTTCCCTGAATCCGCGGCAAAATCTTCTGCATGAGCTGGGCATCGAAGGCTTCCGCGCGGGTCATCAGGCCGAAGCGTTCGTTATAGATCAGGTAAAAGCACACCGCGTCCCGCACCCGAAACCCGACATGCGCCTGAATTTCTTCCAGGATGCCGTTGATCCGAGCCAACTCTTCGGCAGTTCGTTCGATCAGCTTGGAGTGGTTCTCCATCGCGTCCACCAGCTGCAAATAATCGCTGCCCAGCAGATGGCGGTCGGCCGACAGCACTTCCGCTTCTTGTTCGACTTCGGCAAAAAGCTGCGGCAGCCGCATCAGGTCGATATGATTGAACTCGATCGTTCCGGCGCGGTCGAGCACTTTTTTGCTGAACGGATAGGTCGTCTCGTCCATGTTGACGGTACCGACCACGTACACGTTGCCCGGAATGGCCAGATTGCCGTACAACGCCCGATCCTGCACCCGTTCGAGCGAAGCTTCCGGCAGCAGCGGTTGGGTGACGATGCTGCCGACTTGAGATACATCCAGTGCGCCGTCTCTTTCTTGTAAAACGTACCGCCGACGCGTCTCCATCAGGCTGAGTACATCGCTGAAGTAATGCTCGACGCGCGCCAGATTCATCTCGTCCAGCACGATAAAATACGGGTACTCCGCATTTTCCGGGCGCGAGGCTTCTTTGAGCGCCAGCGTCAGCGGACCGGGCTTGAACGCGCCGGACAGGTCTTTGTAGCCGATCAGGTCGGCCGGATCGTTCCAGTCGGGCCGCACCGGAATCAGCGTGAAGCGGCCGTTGTCCGGCGTCGAACCGAGCGCTTCGGCGAACAGGCGCGCAAGCTGCGTTTTTCCCGTGCCGGAGATGCCTGCGAGGATGACGAACGGACGGGTTTTGAGCGACAAATAAAAATGCTCCACCAGTCCGTCCGGAAACGAAAAGCCGCGCTGCCGAATGTAGGCGGATACGCCTGCGATAGCGCCTCGAACCTCTTTGTCGGGAATATGCGGCAAAGGCCGAGGAACAGGAATCGCGTTCAAAGTCGAAGCTTCGGCCGCTTCACCCTCTGCCTTTTCCCCTTCAACCGAATATTCGGCCCCGGCTTCCGCGATATGAAAATGAGCCCGGCTCAACTCGCGTCCGCCGAGCGTTCGCAGTTCGATCCGGTAAGTGAACGGCGTATCCGTCTCGTAGATATACAGATACTCCGCTCGTTCTTCCCGCGGCAAATAAGCATCCGGCGTATCGAAAGGATTCCGCACGGCCGCGATCTCGACCGATCCGCGCGGCGGAATCCGGCGTGCACCGGACGAACCGCCGCGTTCTGCGGAACCGGAAGAGTTTTCAGTCGAAGCCGAAGATCGAGCGGACGCGTTGTCGACTGCCGTCTGCTGAGTTGTATGTTCCGCAGACGAGCCCGTTTCCTTCCCGTCGCCGTCTCCTCCCTGCTGCCTCGCAAATCGAGCGGCCCACTCCTCCACTTCCCGATAGGTCATTTGAAAAGCGGACCGCAAAAAATCTTTGAATTCTTTATTGGAATCGTAACGAATCTCTAATGAAGACTTCCCGCTCGGCACGGCAATTCGCCAATGCTCCAGTCTTGCTTCGTAAGTGGCAATCGTATCTCCGCTTTGGTGCAGCAGACGAACCGGACGGCTTTCTCCGACCGCGGGCAGCGAGCCTCCTTCTTCCGCAAAATCCGCACGAAAGTCCGGAGGAATCTCGAAGCCGTGCCCGAACAGAAATCCATCCACTTGTTTGCGCGCGATCAGGCCGGGGATGCGATCGTCTTTCCACCAGCTTCCGTTTTGTTTAATCATGAGGCTCCTCCGTTACCGATTGTCGGGTCGAAACCCGAAGGTCTTTTCTATAACCCGTATTATATACAAAATGACCCCCAAAAAGCTGTATACGCAACAAGCATTATAGAAGTTATACCCAAACGGCAGCGGCGAACCGACTCAGGACGATCGCGAATTCCGGAACGGACCGTAGGACAGCTTGCGCCATAACAACTCCAGCGGCCCCGCCTGCCACCTGCGCACAAACAGGTTGGCGGCGATGGCGATCAATACGGCAATGACGACGAACATGCCGAGCGTCAGCCACACGCTGTAGCGTTCGCCCAGTCCCAATCCCCAGCCGTAGAAAAAGACCGACGCCAGAACGTTTTGCAGCACGTAGCAGCTGAGCGCCGCTTTTCCGATATCCGCAAAACGGTCGTTGAGACCGCGCAGTTGTTTCTTTTCCGCCAGCCAGCCCAGCAATCCGATATAGCCGACCGACAGCAGCGGAGCGAAAATATAACGCAGGGCCAGATCCAGATAGCCGCCTGCGAACAACGGAACGATATTGAGCACAAGCGCGATCGGCAGCACGACTTTGAGCAGCATGCCGCGCGTCCGGCGTCCTTTGTCGGTGTTTTGGAACGCCTCGCCGCGCAGCAGCTTGATCCCGCCGATATACAGCCCGATATTCATCAGACCGATCATCACGCCTTCGGCCCGCAGCGAAAGGAAATTGTTCAGGCGATACAAGATTTGCTGCATATAGCTGCCGTCTGCGTAAAGAACTTTCGTTTCCTGACCGAGCGCCAATAACTCCTTTTGAAAACCGGCATCCTGCATGATCCAGCCGAGTCCGAGCGACAGCGGCAGCATCAGAAGAGCGTGCAGCGAGAGGCAGACGATCATGATGACGGTAAGCTTACGTTCGGATAATCCGATCAGCATCGCCACGATCATGCCGGTTACGGCATAGCTCATCAGCACGTCGTATTCGAACACGAACACGTAATGCAGCAGGCCGTCGAGCAGAAGCAGCAGCATCGTCCACAGGATGAATCGCCGCCAGGGCATCCCGGTGCGCTGAGCTTTACGGTAGCGCATTTCCAGGCCGACGCCGAACAGAATGGTCAGCAGGCCGAGCATTTTGCCGTTGACGAAAACGGACTGAAGCGCGGTCACGATGCCTTCGGCCGATGCGCTCCAGTCGGTCAGGTCGAGGAAGGTCGTGAGGTCCGAATAGGTGGCGAACAGCCAGATGTTGGTGCCCAGCGTGCCGAGAATCGCGAAGCCGCGCAGGATGTCGAGTAGTTCGATGCGTTTTGAGTTTTGCATGATGCCTCCTTTTTTAATACGAATGTGTTATAAAAGGATTGTACGGGAGTTGTTGTCAACGTGCAAGGGGAGGCGCTGCGGGAGAAATTCGTTCAAGTCGCTGTCTCACGCAGAAAACTTTCAGTTTTCCGCGTTCAAAGGCCAACGTGCTGTCGGACGTTACCGCAGGCTTTCTTCGAAATCCTGTATTTCACTGAATTTCTCCCTTCGCTTACCGCTTGCATGGAGGGGGTTAAAAAGCATTGAACCGCCCTTTGGGAAGGGCGGTTCAATTTTTTAGATATGACTGCTGCTTGCTGCTTGATTAATGTTGACGTTTCGTTCAAATGTTTCAGAGAAAAGAGGTATTATGACGTTTTTCGAGCAAAAATGTGAGCGTAATGTCAGCATTTTTGCTCAGAAAACAGGATTGGAGCACTATTTGCTGACATCGCGTCAACATTTGATATTGGGATGGAGGCAATCGGCTGTTGACTTCAAGCGAGGTCGACTTACAGATCGATTAAGCTGACCTCTGCCCTTGTGACTCGAGTCTGCATAGCTATTGTAAGACGTTGACTAGAGAACTTTAAAAAAACGCTCTACGTGTCGAGAAAATCCAACGTAACTGGAAGCGAGAAGACGGAGAGAGAAATTCAGTGAAGGAATGAAATGTTCGCCTTTGAAATCGGGAAAATACAAATAAAAGTTCAATCCTATTTTCCCGGTTTCAACACGCGACCTGAAGCATTTCGAAGAAATGCACTTCGGAAGCTTATGCTGACAATTTCTCTCGGAGTCTTCTCGCTTCCCCCACCAACGAAACTTTCGAGAAGATCCTGAATCGTTTATCTCCCCTTCATCTTCGGATCGAACGTGTCTCGCAGGCCGTCGCCCATCAGGTTGAAGCCGAGCGAGGTCAGCAGGATACACAAGCCCGGGAAGATAACGGTCCACGGGGCGGTTTGGATGAATTGTCGGGAATCGGACAGCATTTTGCCCCATTCGGGATCGGGCGGTTGGGCGCCGAGACCGAGGAAGCCCAGGCCGGCTGCCTCGATGATCGCGGTGGCGACGCCGAGTGTGCCCTGCACGATGATCGGGGTCAAGCTGTTGGGCAGGATGTGCTTGAACAGGATGCGGCCGTCGTTGGCTCCCAAAGCGCGGGCGGCGGTGATGAATTCCTCCTGCCGCAGCGATAGAACGCGGGAGCGGACCAAGCGGCCGTAGGTCGGGACGTTGACGATCGCGATCGCGTACAACGCGTTTTGCAGCGAAGGGCCGAGAATCGCGACGATCGCGATCGCCAGCAGGATGCCGGGGAACGCGAGCAGGATATCGAACACGCGCGAGATAAGCATGTCTACCCATTTGCCGTAAAAGCCCGCGATAATCCCGAGCAGCGTGCCGATCACGATCGAGCCGACGACGGAGAGCAGGCCGACCCAGAGCGAGATGCGCGCGCCGTAGATCACGCGGCTGAAGATATCGCGGCCGAGGTCGTCGGTGCCGAACCAGTGCTCGCCGGACGGCGGCTTGAGCCGGTCGGACAGCACTTGCGCTTTGTAATCGAACGGCGCGATTAACGGTGCGACCAAAGCCAGCAGGACGAAGAAGATCACCAGGCACAGACCGACCAGCGCCGTTTTGTTTTTCGCGAACGATCGGGCCGCATCCCGCCAGGGGCCATGCTGCACGTTACTCTGTTTGGAGTCGGCGTTCGGCCGGACGTCGGCCTTCAAGAATGCGTCGCTCATGTGAGTCCCCCTATTTGTACTGGATGCGCGGATCGAACACGACGTACAGCAGATCCACCAGCAGATTGATAAGCACGAAAATGACGGCGACGATCAGGATGCCGGATTGGATCACCGGATAATCCCGGTTGCTGATCGCTTCGAAGATGTAGCGCCCTACTCCCGGCCAAGCGAAGATCGTTTCGGTCAGCACCGCGCCGCCGAGCAAAGCGCCCGTTTGGATGCCGATCACCGTCAGCACGGGGATAAACGAATTTTTGAGCGCGTGCCGATACACGACCGCGAACTGAGACAGTCCCTTGGCCCGCGCCGTGCGCACGTAATCGAGCTGCATCACTTCCAGCATGCTGGAACGCGTCATGCGGGCGATGACCGCCATCGGAATAGTCCCGAGCGCGATCGCCGGCAGGATCAGGTGCTTGAATACCGTCCACAGCTGCGCGAACTGTCCTTGAATGATCGCGTCGAGCACGTAGAACCCGGTCACCGCGTCGAGCGGATCGCGCGCGTTCATCCGCCCGCTCGACGGCAGCCAATGCAGCTCGTTGGCGAAGATCCACTGCTCCATCAAGCCGAGCCAGAAGACCGGCATCGACACGCCGAGCAGCGCGATCAGCATGCAGATATAGTCGAACCACGAATTATGCTTCCAGGCGCTGATGATGCCCGCGTTAACGCCGAAAAACACCGCGAACAGCATGCTGGCAACCGTAAGCTCGAATGTCGCGGCCAGATAAGGCACGATCTCTTCCGAGATCGGCGCGCGTGTTCGAATCGAATTGCCGAGATCTCCCGTGAGCAAATCTCCAAGATAACTGAAATACTGCTGAAGCCAGGGCTTGTCCAGTCCGAGTTGGTCTCGCAGCGCCTGCTTGGACTGCTCGGTCGCTTTTTCGCCCAGGATCGTATCGGCCGGATCGCCCGGAATCGCGTGAATGATCGAAAAGACAATGATCGTCATGCCCAGCAGTACCGGAATCAGTACGGCCAACCGTTTGAATATGTAGGAAGTCATTGTGCGTCACCCGCTGTCGGTTTGGTATGAATCGGGAATCGGTGCAAGGTCGATACCGGATCAACAGATCAATTACGGCCCGGGAAGCCTGCCGCTGTGAGCGGCGCACCTCGCGGGCCGTAGCTGATATTCAGAAACGATACGGTTTACTGCGTGATCGAAATTTCCGCGTACGGCTCGGAGCCGGTCGGCGAAGGCACGTAGCCTTGGACGTTATTCGAAGCGGCCAAGAGCGGCGTGGAGTGTACCAGCGGTACCCACGGCGCGTCGTCATGCACGATGACCTGCGCTTCTTCGTACAACTTGGCGCGCTCGTCTTGATTCGTTTCCTGCTGCGCCTTCACCAGCACTTCGTGCAGCGGATCGCTGGCGTATTGGCTGTAGTTGTTGCCGCCGATGGAATCTTTGTCGAGCAGCGGGTAGAAGAAGTTGTCCGGGTCGCCGTTGTCGCCGGTCCAACCTATGATGAACAGATCGTCTTTTTCGCCCTTGCTCAGGTCGTCAAGGTATGTGGCCCATTCCGGCGACTCGATATTGACCGTCACGCCGATCTGCGCGAAGCTGGCTTGAATGACTTCCGCCACTTTGCGGCCGTCCGGCATGTACGGGCGGGATACCGGCATCGCGTAGAAAGTCAGCGGCTGCTCGATTCCGTTCGCGTATCCGGCGTCGGCAAGCAATTGCTTGGCCTGCTCCAGATCGTACGGGTAATCTTCGATGCTGTCGTTGTAGCCCCACAGCGACGGCGGGATCGGGTTTTTGGCCGGTTCGGCTTGTCCCGCGAAGAACGCGTCCACGATGCCCTGCTTGTCGACGGCGTGGCTGAGCGCGATGCGCACCTTCGGATCGTCGAACGGCTTTTTCGTGACATTAAAGCCCAGGTAAGCGACGTTGAACGGCGGGCGGTTGAACTTTTGCAGATCCGGATTGCTTTCCAGCGTCGCCAGATCGTCCGGGCTGAGGTCTTCCATCAGGTCGATCTCGCCGTTTTGCAATGCGTTGAAGCGCGCCGTGTTGTCCGGGATCGAACGCACGATGACCGTATCGACCTTAGGCAGGCCTTCCTGCCAGTATTCCGGGTTCTTTTCCAACGTGATCGAGTCGCTGCGTTTCCATTCCTTGAACACGAACGGGCCGGTTCCGACCGGATTGGCTTTGAAGTCGGCTCCCGATTCTTGAACGGCTTTCGGGCTGGCGATCGAGAAAGGAGGCATCGCCAGATTTTGCAGGAACGGAGCTTGCGGTTGATTGAGTTCGAACACTACCGTCGATTCGTCGGAAGCCGTTACGCTTTTGATGACGCGGGCTTCGGCCGGACCGAACATGGAGTCGTAGTAGTCGAAGGAATCGCCTTCGAACTTGAATTCGCTGTCCGGATCGTTCCAACGGTTGAAGTTGAATACGACCGCGTCGGCGTTGAAGTCGGTTCCGTCATGAAACTTCACACCTTGGCGCAGCTTGAACGTATACGTCAGGCCGTCGTCGGAAATTTCCCAACTTTCGGCGAGCGCGCCTTCGACTTCCGTCGTGCCCGCTTTGTAAGCGAGCAGCGGATCAAATACCTGCTGCGCGATTTTGAGCGATTCGCCGTCCGTTACGATCGAGGGATCAAGCGCTGCCGAATCCCCGCCCCGTCCGACGATCAATGTGCCGCCGGCTGCTTCTCCAGCAGGCTCGGCTGCAGGTTCCGTCGTCGCTTCCGTTCCCGTTTCCGTCGAAGCTGCCGGTTCCGTCGCGCTTTCCCCTCCGCCTCCGCAGGCGGCAAGCACCAGCACCAATGACAACATTAACGTAAGCAGCAATCCCAATCTTTTTCTCATGAACAGTACGCTCCCCTCAAGATTGCATTCTGCCCGCGCACATCGCCCGCCAAGCCCAACATTTTGTAATTATTATGTATATTGGTGTGATCGCTTGAGCATTGGCTCCGAGTCGAGTGAATATAACTTACATGAACAGCGGTTGATTCGCAATATTTTTTTCTATAACTCCTTATTCATGTCAGGTAAAGTAACTGATAAATATTAAAAATGAATTTCTTTTGCTTCATATATAGGAGACAATCGAAACGTTTGGAATTTTTCGTAAAAAAATTTGCCGATTTGTACTCAGCAGACGGACAATCTTGATCGATCTACCTCGCTCTACTTTTTTGCCGCTTTCAAAAACGACGGATTACCGATTTCCAGCAATAGGGTTTTCCTCCTAATGCAGAGCCGATGCACATCCGCTTTTGCAATTTTTTTTCGAATGCGACAACTCCGCCGCCTGTCCCGGCGTTTATTGGATTAAAAAGGAGCTTATCGCTTCGCAAGGGGGCAATTCATCGTGTTTTCCACCGTAAAAAGGAAAGTCTTGCTCGGATTCATCCTGATTCCCGTCCTGCTGGCCGCTGCTTTTTACGTGCTGCTTCAGCTCAAATTAAACGGATTCGAACGCGACATGCGCTTGTATCTCGTCGATCACGGCGTTGCCGAATCAGAGATTGTAGGCATCGAAGCCAAGCGCTCCATGCTGCCGACATACCCGGTGTTCGTGCGTTTTGCCCATGATCCGGATCGCGCCTACACGTTCAAACCCGACGAAGAGCAGCCCGGGAACTTCGTGCTGTTGGACTCCCGCATTCCTCCCCAGTTGGTCGATCGGGAAGCGCAAAACGCGGAGTATGCCGCCTTTTTGGAAGCGTACGGGTTTACCGACGTGAACAGGCTGGGGATGACGGACTCTTCGGTACTTGCCGCAAATGCGGAAGCCTCGAAGCTTCTCCGCTCGTATCGAAGTTCGGCCGAAGCCGATCTCGCATCGCTGTACGGCCAGCGCGTCAACACGTACAAGTTTTCCGCCGATCATCCGCAGCTTCGCAAGCAGTTGAGTCTGCAAGATCAGGATCGGATAGACCTTTATCTCATGAAGGTGGGCGATCTGGTTCGCGGCGGTTACATGGAAGTGCGCGAGGCAAAGGCTAACGGACAGACGCAGACGAAAAACCAACGGTACACGCTCCGAGGCGACGCGGTCGAATCCTGAAATTGCTCGCCTCGCAATGGCTTCCCGGGTTCCTGATCGCGTTAATCGGTAGATCAGCGTGTTTTTCCTGCTTCCGTATCGCCGCCGCTCCCGACTGTACGCGGTATCGCTATACGCCTCTTCAGCGGTGTCGGTGCTGTATTTGCTGCTGCTCACGCCTCTTTTGTACCTATTCGGCACCTGATCGACAAACGATATTCCCGCCCGAATCGACCCCAATTTCAGCGGCGAGGAATATCGTTTTTTTATTTTTTCAAAAAATATGTTGCCAACCACTTAAATTAGGTTTATATTTATGTGGCCGGCAACATTAATCGATTTTATAACCAACTTCCCACTTAAAAAGGAGACGATAAACATGAATCAAACTAAGATGCAAGCTATTCTGGTCGATCAATACGGAGACGCCGACGTTCTGGAATTGCGCGAAACGAACTGCCCTAAGCCGCAGGAAGACGAAGTGCTTGTACGCATCTCCTTCGCTGCCATGATCCCGTTGGATTGGAAAATTCGCAACGGTTGGCTGGAGCAGGTCTTCCCGACGACGTTCCCTTATACGCCTGGTTTTTACGCCTCGGGCATCGTCGAAACGGTAGGCTCGCAGGTTGCGGAGCTTCAACCGGGCGACCGGGTCTTCGGCGATCTGCGCGGCTCTTACGCCCAGTATGCCGTCGCCAAAGAAGACGCGTTGGTCAAGCTGCCGGACTCCATCTCGCTCGAAGACGCCGCCGCGATCAAAGCCGGAGCCGATTCCGCCTGGAAAGCGCTGTTCCTCGAAGGAAATCTGCAAAGCGGGCAAACCGTGCTTATCCATGCCGCTGCGGGCGGAGTCGGTCAATTCGCCGTTCAGCTCGCCAAGTGGAAAGGAGCGACCGTGATCGGCACGGCTTCGGCGGACAATCTGGAATTCGTGAAATCGCTCGGCGCGGATATGGTCATCGACTACCGCAGCGAAGACTTTTCCGAACTTGTAAAAGATGTCGATCTGGTGGTCGATACGGTCGGCGGGGATACGGAGCAGCGTTCATGGGGCGTGCTGAAGCGCGGCGGCATTCTGGTCTCCCTCGTCGGCGATCCGGATGCGCAGCAGGCCGCCGCGCACGGGGTGACGGCGAAGTTCAACACGGTGTTTGCCGCTCGCGAGCATCTGCTTCAGATCGTCGACCTGCTTGCGGACGGCACTTTGAAAATGGAAACGGGACGCGCCTATCCGCTGAGCGAAGCCGGAGAAGCGCAGCGCTTCAGCGAACAGCGCCGCGGACGCGGACGGATTCTGTTGAATCCCGAAGCGTGAACGCAGCTTGAAGCGGGACAAAATGCCGGCATACGCTGTATGATAGAAGCAGCAGTGCCTTGACGCGTACGGGAGTCCGCAAACTTGAGATTTCCGTACGCAGACCAGGCAGAAACGAGGAAAACGCGATGACTCATGAACACGCTCAGCCACCTGAAGATTTTCAACCTAACCATCGAACCGGCACGTCGGCAGATTCCGATGTCGCAACTCCTTCTTCCCTACCCGCTCCCCGAGAGTTCAGCGCCGGCGAGCGGTATCCGGTCAGCTTCGCGATCTTTGCCATGGGGCGCTCGCACAAAGGATTAGCTGCTCAACTTTTGCGGGAAATCGGGCTGTTTGCCGGGCAAGAGATTCTGTTATTCCAGCTCTGGGACAACGACTCGCAATCGCAGAATAGTCTGGGACGCGCGCTGAGACTGGACCATTCCACCGTAGCCAAATCCGTCAAAAGGCTGGAAGAATCTGGGTTGGTCTCACGCTCGCGCTCGCCCGAAGACGGCCGCGTCACGCTGGTATCGCTGACGGATGCAGGACGTGCGTTGGAGCAGCGCGTGACGGCGGTCTGGCAGCAGGTGGAGCAGGCGACGACGGAAGGATTTACCGAAGAGGAGCTGGCGACGCTGACCCGATTGGCATTGAAAGCGGCGGCGAATGCGGATAAGCATTTGAAATGACGGGTTGAACCGAATAAGCAGGATGAAAAGACCGTTTCTTTGCGAAGCGGTCTTTTGTATGGCCGAGGGGTTCTTTTCGATCTTTTTTCATGTAAAATAAAGGAATATGAGGGAAGAAGGGATCGAGATGGTCGTGTTGAAAAAAGGAGCGGCGTGTGCCGTGTTATTTCTCTCGATGTATTTGCCCGCGGGTCAAGCTGCTGCGCCGCCGTCAAGGGTCGCTTCCGATGCCGATCCCATCATCGGTACGGCTTCCTCAACGCCAGCGGAACATGCGCTTGACGGGGCAATCCGATACGTTTTCCCAACTGAAGACGAAGCGGTAAAAGGGATCGAGATCCAGCTTTCCGCGCGCGAAATGATGGAGGGGCATAGCACCGAATCGTATGCGCGTCCGCTGTATCGCTTCGATCCGGTGGAAATCGGGCTGTTGGAGCAAGGGATTTAGACCGGGATTCAGGCATGGCAAAGAGACCTTATCGAGGCGATGAAGGTCTCTTTATTGATAGATTCAAATGGGCTTCCGGATTATTTCTCCCCCAGCGCCTTCTCCACTGCATAATCTTCCAAAGGCAAATCCGTCTCCCGTCCCAGCGCGAGCTTCGCCAACTGGCTGCCGAGGAACGGTCCCATCGTCAGGCCGGACGCGCCCAAGCCGTTTGCAGTGATCAGTCCTTCCCAGCCCGGAACGCGTCCGATCACCGGCAAAAACCCCGGCGTGAACGGACGGAATCCGACGCGGACCTCCTCTACTTCTCCGTCTGACAGCCCGGGCGCAAGCGCCAGTCCTTTGTCCAGTACCTCGTGCATGCCGCCCGCCGTTACGCGCACGTCGCTCAGCTCCACCCCGTTCTCGTGCGTTGCGCCAACGACCATTTTCCCGTCATCGAACGCCAGCAAATACTGATCGGTCGGCGGGATTACTACAGGCCAACGGCCGCTATCCGGCTGGCCCAGAACGTCGAGATGCAGGATCTGCCCTTTCTGATACGTCACTTGGAAATCCAGCCCCAGAGGCCGAAGCAGCTCGCCGGACCATGCACCTGCGCAAATGACCACTTCGTCCGCAGCCACCGTCTCCCCGTTCACGTTCACTCCGGTTATCCGCCCTTCAGACGCTTCAAATGACGCTTGTCCTTCCTTCACTTTCGCGCCATTGCGCACGGCTGCCGACACCATCGCATCCCGCAGCGCACGCCCGTCCACCCGAGCCGCTCCGCTGACCTGAACCGCCAGATAGCCTTCGTTTAAAAGCGGGAAAAGCTCTCGGACTTGCGTCTCGTCCAGCACCGTAATCTCCCCGATCTCCGGCGCATCCTCCCTGCGTTTCTCGGCACGTTCTCGCATCTGCTCAATCTTGCCCGGGTCCGTATGCAGACTCAGCGCGCCGACTCGGGCATATCCGGTATCATGCTCGCCTTCCGCGCGCAGGCGCTCCGTCAGCTCGGCGTAGTACCTGGCTCCCGCCTTGGCGAGCCGATACCAGGCCTGATTGCGGCGCTGCGACAGCCACGGGCAAATAATCCCGGCCGCCGCGTCCGTCGCGCGTCCGGGATGCTTGGCGTCGATCAGGGTCACCTCGGCGTCCGAGCGGGATAGGTGATAAGCCGCCGAAGCGCCGAGAATGCCGGAGCCGACGACGATAATTTTTTTCATACGATAAAATTCCTTTCTGCGGGTAAAAATAAGTTCTTTGGCCGTTCGTTCAGCCTTTCCATAACTATTATACCGGGCGGCGGGTTCATCTTTATAGAAAAAGAAAAAATGCGTTTAGCATATGCATGCAAAAAGGGGTTAACCATGTTATTTGAACTTTTTCCGGATTTGAATCCGCTGCTTATGATCCTTGTGATCGCTCCGATCTTGGCCGTGGCGCTGGTGTTGATCGGTAAACGGTTGAAGCTGCATGCCGGGTGGAGCGTAGCGGCGAGCTTGTTCATTCCGCTGCTTTTTATCTGGACGGATTGGTCGACGCTGAAAGCGAATGTGGATAGTTGGGTGATTTACGGCGCGGCTTATGGGGCAATTGCTTGGGTGGTCGGTTGGGTGTTGAAGGGAAGGAAAGTGCGAGCGTGACCGGGAAAAGAGGATTGAGCCATGAAGCGATCGAAAAAGCCGTGGATTGTGTTGTTGGTCGTTGTGTCGCTGTATAGCGGTGCTGAATTCTTGGTTTTTGTGATCGGACATGTGGCACGTTCAATACGGTGCGGCGTTAGATGAGAAAACATCCTTATCCATTGCATAGACCAGTTATCTCTTATCCCTGGGTCCACCGTAACATTTTGTTGCAGATATCGTATTGCTAAGTACCTAAATTAGGTATCTGCTCCTACACTGGGGATGTATCCTCAATTTTTTACATATTACCGCTTATTTCGTATTTCGCACGTCCGCCTCAACTTTTCCTCAATTTCCATGCAAGTCCGGCTTTTCACCCCCTACCCAAAGGAGCGCTACATTATGGCAACGACATCCGGTTCCGCGCAAGACATCCAGACTCAACCGCTCACGCTCGAACAGATTCACGACATTCAGGAAAACAATCGCATTGCCGCTGTTCTCCCGGTAAGTTTGCAGGACGTTTCCGATCTCTCTCCCGAAGAACTGGCCGACCACCTTTCGATCCAATTGACGGACAGCGATCTGCTGACCGACGTGCAGTTCGAACGCGTCGGCGTGCAGGACGAAAACACCGTGCTCATGAAAGTGTCGGGAGACGTCACGATGCTGCTGGAGACGCTGGAACTGTTCTCCGAGCATGCGGACGAGGAAGACGAAGAAGAGGACGAAGATAAGGAATAAGCAGTTTACGGTTAAAAAAGATGCAGCGTTCGCTTCGGGAGTTTCGAGGCGGGCGCTGTTTGGCATGAGGAACGTTACTATAGAGTAGAGTTTAGCGATTCTGATCTTCAAATAAAAGGAGCGTGCACATATTGAGCCCAAACTTCATTAATATTGTCGGCTATCAATTCGAACGCGTACATACCGGAATGATCGCTTGGTTGTTGGATTGGACAAACCCGTTAGTAACGCCTCGACAGAAATATGAAATCTTAAGCAGAATATACAGTGCCGCCAATCAAGCTGTTCCTTTTGAACTGTCCGATATTCATTCGATCGTCTGCAAGCCGGAGCATTCGTTCGGACGCAGGCGCAAAATCGATCTGGTCGTGAAAATCGCGCTGCGGGAGCAATCTCCCAAATACCTGGTCATGGAGATGAAAGTCGATTCTATTCCTTATAAGGAGCAATTATCCGGCACGATCGAAGACTTTAGTCAAACCGAAGGATTTGCGGAAAATGACGCTTTATTCCTGCTCTTATTGTTCGGCTCTTCGCAAGTTTGCATTCAGCCTGAGCTTTATTCCTTTCATGTTTTACGATTGCCACAAATCATGGACGTATTCGCCAATCTGAATGTGCCTTATTACGCATACACGGAATGGCTGGATTCGTTGCAAGAAGAAAACTCAAGATCACATAGGTTGGAGCAGAAGATCAAGCTTGCACCGAGCATGAAGCTGAATGAAGAGGAGAACGAATACTGGCGAGGTCAGGGTTATCGATTGTGGTTCCCCTTGTTCTACTATATCTACGACGAACTGAAAAGACATTCGAGCACGAACGATCAATGGGAGATTTATAGCGGAGGAAATAATCCCGTGATGAATTGGAACCCGGGCTGGCTTGCCAAGCAAATTAACGGTTATCCCGTTCATTTCTATTGGGAATTCAATTATCAAGACTTTATTTTGAAAGTGAAGATCGACGAGAAGAATCGGCTGCCGCAAAGCGATCTAAGCACATTGAGACAAACCGTAGTGCAGCTTTGCCAGCAAAACCTTCCCTACAGCGGGCGACAAACGCAAAATCGAAGCGGCCTTTATAACTCGATCTACAAATGGTCTTTTGATTTCAAGCATCAAGAATTCGAACACATTATGCGGGAAGTCAATCACATTTTGAACACCATACATCCCCTTCTAGCCTCTTCCCCATTTCCATAATAGAATAGGAATATAGATGCAGAACAAGCACAACCTATCCTAAGCTGCATACCGGAGGCATTCATGAAAAAACATATTCACGTAGTTGGAGCAGTCATCATCGAAAATGAAAAAATCCTTTGCGCGCAGCGCGGCAATACTAAAACCCTATCTTACAAATGGGAGTTCCCCGGCGGAAAGATCGAAGAAGGCGAGACGCCGCAAGAAGCTCTAAAACGCGAGATCGACGAAGAAATGAATTGCACGGTGGAGATCGGCGAGTTCATCGAAACGACCGTGCACGAATACGAATTCGGCTTTGTTCATCTGTCCACGTTCTATTGTACGTTGATCGACGGACAACCTACGCTGACCGAACATGTCGATATCAAATGGCTGGCCGCTTCCGAGCTGATGACGCTAGACTGGGCTCCTGCGGATATTCCGGCTGTTGAGAAAATTCAGGAGCAGATGAAGAACTGATGGACAATTCGATGCAGCATTTGAACGACTCCCTGAGTTGGGGATTCATCAATCACGAGCAAGAATCGTTGGATCAATATAAGCCTAAGCTGCTGATCAACAATAAAGACACAGGCGATCACGTCCTCACGCCGTTGCTTGAAGAGCTTCAGCAATGCCAGACCTTTACGTTCTCCGTAGCTTTTATCACGGAGAGCGGTCTGGCCGTATTGAAGTCTCAACTTGCGGATCTTAACGCCAAAGGCATTCGCGGCAAAATTCTGACCTCGAATTACTTGAACTTCAACCAGCCTAAGATTTTCCGGGAGCTGCTGAAGATTACGAATGTAGAAGTCCGCATTACTCATCTCGACGGATTCCATGCAAAGGGCTATGTATTCCAGCATCCGAACCATTCCACAATCATCATGGGAAGCTCGAACCTGACTTCGGCTGCTCTGAAAACGAATTATGAATGGAACGTGAAGCTCACCTCTTTCGAACACGGCGGATTGTTGGGCCAGTTCCATACCGAATTCGACAAAGCCTGGCAAACCGCGACCCCGCTCACTCCGTATTGGATCGAGGCTTATCAAGTTCTGTATGAAGAAGTTAAAAAAGCGAACGAGCGGATTCAGCTTCCTGTTCCTTTCTTGCCGGAAGTCGCGGTTCCTTACAACACGCTTCGACGAATCGAACCCAACAAAATGCAAGTTCAGGCTTTGCAGAATCTTAGCGCATTAAGAGACAGCAGAGCCCGCAGAGGCTTGGTGATCTCGGCGACGGGAACCGGAAAAACGTATCTGTCTGCTTTTGATGTCAGAAACGCCGCTCCGCGTCGAATGCTCTTTATCGTGCATAGAGAGCAAATTCTTAAAAAGGCAATGAGCGACTATCAGAAAATCATCGGCGGACCGGATTCGGACTTCGGCATTTTCTCCGGTAATCGTCGGGAAACGGAAGCTAAATACGTATTCGCCACGATCCAGACCATATCCCGAGCAGACAATCTAAGTCACTTTGCCGCCGATGCTTTTGATTACATCTTGATCGACGAAGTACATAGATCGGGCGCAGATACCTACTTGAGAGTGATCAACCATTTTGAACCCAAGTTCCTGCTCGGCATGACGGCTACGCCTGAACGTACGGACGAATTCAACATCTATGAATTGTTCGATTACAATATCGCGTATGAGATCCGGCTGCAACAAGCTTTGGAAGAAGATATGTTGTGTCCGTTCCATTACTTCGGCGTGACGGATTTCATTCAAAACGGCGAACTGATCGACGATCCGACTCGTTTGACCCAGCTGGATCAAGAAGAACGCGTGAACTATTTACTAGAGAAAATCGTCTACTACGGGCATTCGGGAGAAGCGGTAAAAGGTCTGATCTTCTGCGCGAACTTGAATGAAGCCGGCGACTTGTCGGATATGCTTAACGCTCGCGGTTATCGTACGGCAGCGCTGACGGGCAGCCACGATCAAGACGAACGCGAACTTCGGGTGACGCAGTTGGAAAACGGAGAGCTTGACTATATTCTCACCGTGGACATTTTTAACGAAGGCATCGATATTCCATACATTAACCAAGTGGTCATGCTGCGCCAAACGCAATCCAGCATCATTTTCGTACAGCAGCTCGGTCGCGGATTACGTAAGCATGAGGATAAAGAATTCGTTACGGTGATTGACTTCATCGGCAACTACAAAAACAACTATATGATCCCGATCGCCCTCTCCGGAGACAAGTCGCAGAACAAAGATAATATTCGGCGCCATATGAAAGATACTAGTTACATCAAAGGCGTCTCTTCGATCAACTTCGAAGAAGTCGCCAAGCAACAAATTTTCAAATCGATCAGCAATAGCAACCTCACAGCGCTCAAGGTGCTTCGCGAAGCGTATATCGAACTTAAAAATCGATTGAACCGTATTCCGCTGCTGCTGGATTTCATGCAAAATAACTCGCTCGACCCACTGATCTTCGCTGACGAGTTTTCAAGTTATTATCACTTCTTGTTGAAGATCAAGGAGCCGGTTCCGAGTTTATCCGAGCAGGATCAACAGTACTTGATGATGCTTTCTTCGGAAGTGCTAAACGGAAAGCGCCGGCATGAGATTGTATTGCTGGACATGCTCATGACTCAAGATCACGTGACCAAACAAGAATACGTCGAACGTCTTCGAGCAGAGAACTGCCGGGTAGGCGTAGACACGTTGTATTCGGTCATGCGCGTTCTGAGTATGGAATTCTTCACCGATCCGACGCGGAAAAAGTACGGTACCACACCGATAGTCGAGCTGCATGACGATCAAAGGTATAGCCTCCATCCCGTGATGAAAGAAGCGTTGCAGCAACGAGAATACTTCAGAGAGCTTATCGTAGACCTGATCCAAACGGCCTTTTCCAAAAACGAACAGTACGACGGCCAAGCTCCTATGACTTTGCATAAGAAATATTCGCGAAAAGACTCCTGCAAGCTGCTGAATTGGGAAAACGACGAGAGTTCGACGATGTACGGGTATAAGACCAAGCACGGAACATGCCCGATCTTCGTGACCTACGAGAAACATTCCGATATCGAGGCTAGCACGAAGTACCAGGAAGAACTCATCAATCCGGAAGTGCTGAAGTGGTCGACCCGCAGCCGGCGCACGACGATGTCTCCGGAAGTTCGGATGATTCTGGATGCCGATCAGGAAGGAATCGAGCTGCATGTCTTTGTGAAGAAGGATGATGCGGAAGGAACGGAGTTTTACTACCTGGGCAGAGCGCATTATGACGGGAAAAGCGCCGTAGATAGCACTATGTCGGATAAAGATGGCAATTCAATTCCCGTTGTGCATATGAATTTGGTGTTGGAGAATGCGGTGGAGAGTAAGTTGTATGGGTATTTGGTTCGAGGTTAGTACTTATCATACTAAAGGCAAGAGGATATTTAGATTCTCTTGCCTTCACATTTTCCATTCAATAAAACTAATTCAAAATTTCAAGCAATTCTTCTTCGAAATCTCTCTCAAAATAATTTTCATTTTTTGCAAAATTGAAAATACTTGATATACTATCTTTTTCAGTGAATTTATAAGGTGCACGTTTTTTTAAAGTATTTGCATATATTTCACGCTCTTCAGCTACTTTACTTGAACAGCTAAGATAAGTTATTATCCAACGAATAGCTTCAATGTCTTTATAATCGAGCTTTAGAAAATGAGAATATGTGTTTTTCAGCATGGAAGATATAAAATCGTCTATATAGTCATTATACCAATTTCCTATTTTCAACAAATAAATGAACCTAACCATTTGAATGGCTTTCTGATTTCTTAAAACAAACGCTTTGTATAAAGCTCCTTCATGAGTCGTGATAACTTCTTGATCCTTCTTATAGCTTGCATACCTTTTTAAGTGATAATTCCCCCCATATTTCCTCAAAAAATCATCAAATACTTTTCTACTAACCTTAGATACATCCAGAGTTATATTTTTTATAACAAAAGTAATATTATCTATACTCATCATTCCATTTCTTTCTTCAAATACATATTTCAGTTCATCATAAATATAATTTTTTAATTTCTGTTTTGAAAAAAGATCTTTAAAGGGAACAATAATGTAAAAATCTTCGATGTGATATCGTTGTCTCTCATTCCCAAAACGATCAAATGCGATATCCTTCTCTCCAATCCAATCAAAACAGTGTACATTTAAACCTATTCCTACAGAGTTCAAAAAAAGTTTATTTATCACTAAAGGTCCATTTCCTCTTTTATATTTGAAAAGTGGTGCTGCAAGAAACTTACTATAACTAGGATTTTTACTTTTTTTCAATTCGTTATCATTAATAGAATCTCTTAAATCACATATTGTATTAATCAAATAATTCTCAAGGTCCTCTGTTCGTTCTGAAAAGGTATGATCAACCTCCTTACATTCTTCTGAAAATTCCTCATCTTTTCTCATGCTTCGAAAACACCATTGTTCAGAATAAGCGTCAAAATCAAAACCATAGTTTTCATTCAAAAAAGAAGCTTCTCCACAAATAATGGACTTTTTAATCTCTTCACTTAGATTAAATTTATTGATAAAATCATCAATTTTTTTTTCTAAGTCGCTTCGAAAATGTTGCATTCACTATCTCCTTTCTTTATTTGAATGCTCGCCTCTCAAAATGCACATGCAGCCGATACTCACAAATCTCTCGCGTCTAACCGCCGAATGTCTTCTTCCCTGCTCATTTTCTTGATACACGAGTGCAAGCTCAGCGTGCGGCTGCCCCGAATGCGGAAATAATCGTTTAGATAATCCGCTTGCTGAATCGACGAGCAAAATGCGGTCGTACGAGTCTGCGGCCGGAAATAGTCGAGTACCGATCGATAAGATCTCGCCGCTGCATGATGAAACTCGTCGATGACGATCAGATCGAAATTATCTGTGGAAAAGGCTTCGCGATGCTTTTCATACCCAGAGTATAGATCGAGGCAAATACGCAGTTGCTTTGGCCGTCTTTGCTCTGTCCGTTGTACAGACCGTAGCTGCGCTCCGGAAGCACATGCCGGAACGAATACGTAGCCTGCTGAAGAAGCTCCTCGCGGTGAGCGACGAACAGCACTCTTCGATAACATTTCGCTAAAAAGCGGCCAGATACGTTTTACCCAGCCTGGTCGCCATCACTACCATTGCACGATCGTATTCTTCCTCGATCGTCGAGTCTAGTGCATCTAGCGCCATAGCTTGAGCGGGCCTCAGCTGAATAGAGGTATCCGTGCTTTTTTCCTACGCCTGCGCTTCGACCTATACCTCTCCGACATCCACTTCGGCTTCCTCCGTCTGGATTACCTGACGCTACAATTCGGAATTTTTGCGGTGATTAAGCAGATACTCCTCTTCGTGCAGCGCGATCGTATCCTCGGTCAGCGGCAGCGTGGCATCGTGATACAAATATCTCCATAAACTGATCCATCGCGTCCTGAAACGTATACGGCTCCGCCTGCGCGTTCATCGCCAGGTTCCATTCATACCCCGTCTTCAGCGCCGAAAACGAAAAGTTGGAAGAGCCGACGATCAGCAGCCCTTCCCCGTTTTCGTAGTCGAAGAGGTAGGCTTTGGATGAAAGAAAAAAGATCAATGATGATTTCCATTGATCTTTATAAATTCCACTCAATACTTATTCTTGTTATGCTGTGATAATATGATGCGATAAGTATAGGATATAGAGGTCATATAAAATGAAATATACTCAGCTTCTTCATCTGGGATAATAATTTTATTCTTGCGGCCTGGCTCCTTCGCTTGCATATGATCCAAAAAATAATTATACGAAAAATTGAAAATGCTTTGGAAAAGTTTTTGAAGGTCCTTATTAGAATCATACCGAAGGTGCAAAGAACTACGATTGTAGGAGTGCTGATCTATATACTTCAGCTCTGCATCAAATGATAAATTCATTGCTCCATCTTGATAAAGTAACTTTATAGCATGACTCTCTCCGACTTCAGGAAGGTCACCTTTATTGGCAACCCTAAAATCCGAGTGAAAATCACCAGGTATGTGTGTTCCGAACTTTAGCATTGAAGGATCTACCTTTTTTCGTCCTATCAGGTCAGGGATCTCGCTGTCCTTCCACCAACTTTGATTTTGTTTGATCATTTTTTAGATCTCCTAATCAAAAACTTAAGAGAATGAGCATACACAAGGAATATCAGCATCTTCCTTGAATAAAAATTGTTCAAACCCCTCTCTCTCCATTACTTCTCTAAATTCTTTCAAAGTATATGGCCCTGCATTCTTCTTCAAGATTGATACATTCTTTTTGAATGATGCGCGGAAATTTTCTTCCATATCTTCTTGTTGCTTATAACGTTCTGGCCAAATTGCGTAAAGAAGCGCGTAATGTTGGAAACCACCTCGTACACATCTCCCAGCGCAGTTAGCATGAGAAAACCCCTTAATCCCGCTATTCAAAACAACTTTCGCATTCTCATTTCCCTGGTCTGCCATTTCTTCCGCAATCGTATACATCCGCGGCAGCTTGATTCCCCATTCTTCCTGAATAATACCTTTTGCATCTAAGTCAGCGCGCATCAAATCGATTAATGGAAAACGAGTTTCAATCGGTTCAAGAGGGAAGTGACTGTAGAATTCTTTTAGATTGTCTGCACGATGGGTTTCATGTGGTCCAATACCAAAGTAAAGAATAGGTTCTAAGCCTTGTTGATTACGAAGCTCCTCTTCTAAGAAGATAATTGTTTGCCGCACTTTAAGCTCTTCCGAACACTTTGCTAATCTAGCATTCCCTAAAAAGCGCTCATCGTGAAACACTTCTTCTGGTGTACGCCCATCTATTCGCTCTGTAATTTCAATACCGATATGGTTAGCAACTTCGTCCATGAAACGATAGTTGTCTTCATCTTCCCAAAGCGTATTAGTGAAAAATAAAATGCAGTTCTCTTTCCCGTAGGTTTGCACCATGTGATTGGCGACATAAGCGCTACCTGCCCCGCCGCTAAACATCGCTATATGAACGACTTTTTTCTCACTTGTACTACTCATATTTTCCACTCTCATTTCATCACATGATTCTCGAACAGTTGATAAAGCAAATACTCTAACTCCTGTCGAGGCAATCTAGAACCAGCTGAATTGACCATTCTCTCTAAGTTTGTATACACACTCTTAGACTTTTCAGATAATTCAATCTTTTCTATAGCTTTCACTTCATGATTTAATTGCACCATTACTTTATTTTCGTTTGCTCCGTCAACTTGTTGAGCATCATCCATATAGATTTGCTTAAGATCATAACTAAGCTGGTTCGAGAACAAGTCAAAAGTCACGTCAGACCAGCTCTCTATGTCTACGCCAATATAATTTTTCGCAAAAATTATCATTCTCTCTTGTGGATCAGAAATAGTAGTTCCAAGGGTGGAAATATGTCTTGTAAGTTTGTTACTAAAATTGTTGTTTCTTTTTTGCGCAAGTACTAACCCTTCGAATTCATCGATAGTTCTGACTTCAGCTTTATCTAGCATAACTTCTACTAACTCATTCTGGAAACTTTCCAGGTACGATTCTGCATAATACTTGAGACGAAGAAGATCTTCAAATTTATTGCTATAAAGCTCGTAAATTCTAGCAATCACTTCTTGAGGCTGAACTTCAGATCTTCGGATCAAATCTCTAAGAAGCTGAAATTCTGCACTTGCACGTTCAGTAGTCTGAATGACTTTAGGAAGACTTCTAAGCCATTTCATTAAAGTCCCGCAAATATAAAGCAATTTTGATTGGTTTTCCAAACGCTTTTCTATTGAATCCGCAAAAGCAACTTCTATCCTATTGAAAAAGTCTAACTGATTTTGATCAATTTGCTCATACTCGTACTCATAATTTTCTGCACCTAACTCTACAATGATTTCATATAATTTGCTTCCGTCTAGTCCTGGAACAAACATTTGATTCCTGTACAGCATCAGTTCGCTCCATCTGTCTCTAAGCAAAGCTACTAACAAAATAGGAACTAAGGGTTTTCTAATTCCGAACGGTGAACCCATGAAAAGACTTACGACTTCTTTTAAGTTACCTGTTGGAGATTGTTCTAAGAACTCGATTAAATTGGTCCGTAAATGTGCAAAATGAGGATTTTGAATATTCGTATAATCAAGTTGATTCACATGCTGATCAAGACCATCATTATTTTTAAATATAGCTGCGTATAAAGCATACTCAGGACCGTTCCCCACAATGCCAAATCTTTCAGTTTGAGGTTCTCCCAGCATCTGATCAATCAGCTTAATTGCAGCATTTCTTTGAACACCCGATACTTGATTTCGATTGAAAGAGTCACTTAAAATTTGGGGGGTTTCTCCATAAAGAATGTAGCATTTCTTCGATAAAATCTCAGTTAGTTTTTGACGACTATCAACTTTGGAAATTTCCCCATTTATACACCAGTTCTCTTGTTCTTTGAACAAAGAAAGCTCTCTCAAATAATTCTCGATTGTATACTTAGCTTCTAGCAATAAAAGCTCAATCTCTTCTTTAATCCCTTTATCTTCAGCATTCAGTTCTTTATTTCTTTGCAGTGACTCCAATGCAATATAGTCTAGGATTTCTTTACTTATCAATTGAACAGACTCTGGATGGAAAAAGAATATAAGGTCTGTTCGTTGTTCACTGATCAATTTTGCATTTTGCAACAATGTCTCTGAATTGATTTCTTCCTCAAATAAAACATAATAAAGAATCAAATCAGAAGATTTTTGATCTTCATGAATTTTAAAATCAATTAAATCTTTAGCAAGAAGGAGCTCCACCTTGGCAAAGCGAGTCATCCCTTTATCGTCATTATAACGGTCAGGAAAGTAATATTTTGCAGGAAGGTTTTGATACAAAACATTCATTTCACTAATCTTGTTCCCCTTAATCAATTGCTTCTCATTTTCTAAACGTTCATGTAAATCTACAGAACTCCCAGAAAATAATTCCCAATAATTATTGATCCGATTAAAGCGGACAATTTTGTTAGAGCTAAGTATCGCAAGCATTTCTTCTAGCTGCTTCGAGTCTATATCTGTTGCAAAAGATAGAAATTCATTATTTAACCTCTGCTCATTTTGTAATCCACATAAGTTCCAAAGTGTAATAAATTTCGTTACGTTCAATACTAAGTCTTTATTTTGCAAATCATCTGGCATACGAGCTAAAGCTTTTTTGTAAAGCAAGATATGTTGTGTGATTTCTTCATTAATATATTCGTTTGTTTCTGGGAAAAAGAAATCGAATAATTGATAGGAAAGATAGTAATTCTTACTTTTCTGAATATGATTAAGCAAGCCACCTGTTTCTTTACTTTCCAAAAAGGTAAATAAAGTTCTCTCATTTTGACCAAATATGCGCGTTAAATTAGGAAGAAGAAATAGAGAGACTGGGTGCAAGGGATACATTCCCTTAATGACTAACTCATCTCTTTCCGTTTGATTAATGCTAGGAAACAACGGGAATTTTCGCATTATGCTTTGAATGTACTGATAGATATCTGAAGGAATCTTAGGTTTATTTTCTAAGTTTTCAGATACAATAGCTTCCGCTATTCTCAAAAAAGTAGCTTGATCGCTTTTTACAAGATAATGTCTAAATCGCTTTTCTATTCTCTGAAATTCCCTATTATACTCTTCACTATTTGTATTGAAATAAAGTCGTAAGCTTTTATGAGTAATCAAAAGAAAATGAAGAGATTCTACGCGGTTTGCAAGTTCAGCTAGGTCTTGTATATCTTGCATAGCTTCATTAAACTGTGAAGCACTCAGTCCCTGAAGAAAGCGTCCAAATTCGTCATAAACTACAAAGATTCCTAAACTATTTTTGTTGAGAGTAGATAATAAGAATTCAATTTGCGAAATAAATCCACACTCATAACCAATTTCAAAGGAGGCTCCAGAAGTAAGAGCTGGATAAATAGCAGAAAAATATTTAACTTCTTCTGCATTTTGATCTTTAATAGCTTGCATCCAACTCTCATACTCTTTGTTATCTGAAATCAATCTAGAGGTTAAAGCCTCATAGGTATAAGGATATTCATGCTTCCAAAGGTCTACAGTTTCTAAGATTTTAGAAGATGACCCTGGTAACACAACTTCGATCCCTAGCTGCTTAAGTTGTTTGAGTATTGCAGAAATTATAGATTGTCTAAATCGTCCTTCATTACCACTCAGTAATATAGGCAAATAATGAATATCGAGTTTAGTCGCTTTGTCAATTTGCTTAGCAATGCTATCATCAACTTGACTAAACTTATTAAGCAACCCATTAACTTCTAGTTCTTTACCTTGCTTTGAAACTAGTGTGCCTACGATATTAGCTATTAATGATTTACCAGTCCCGTAAGGTCCCAAAATCATATGTGAATGGTCAGTACTTGTTTCGGTAAAACCTTCTAGGATACCCTTTATAGCTTCCGCGTGAGAAGGAGTAGGAATATACCTCTCTATTAATTCATTATTACCTATATCAAATTTAATATTTACACTAGTTTTAAAAGTCATTTCAGTACTCCTTCGTTTACACCGACTTCAAGTAATTCCGTAGGAGAGAGTTTAGGCACTTTAATATAATCTAAATTATTGGTTCGTACGTATTGAATCGGTTTTTTTTGATCCTCTGCGAGTAGGTTTAAAGCTTCGACTGCTTTATTTCTAGAAAAATTGAATACTTTACCCCATAAAAAATCTCCATTAAGAATCTCATCTATGCTTATAAGATCAACTTTTTTATTTTCAGCATATTCTAACAAAACATAATACAGAGCCAGGGTTCCTATGTTTTCTATAGAAAGAGATTTTTTTTTGATGCGATCAAATCCTTCTCCAGACTTTTCAACTTTTATAAGAGATAAAGAAGAAAAAGGACTAAATATCATATCTTCTGGATCATTTTCATTTGGACCCTTTGCATAAAATTGAATTAAGCAATCAAGATCCCTTTTTAACGTTTTTTCTGAAATGGCTTTCGGCTCTCTTTGTTCAACCCATGTTGTAAAAGAATGAATGAGATCAGGCTTACTGACACTTGTCTCTTTATATACATTGAAAAACCATTCAAAAATTGTAGATTGATCTTCTTTATTTCTTACCAAGTTATAATGCAATATGGCTAGCGTTTCTGGCTTTTGAAGTAACTTGTCATTTTCAAAAAAATAGTTGCCTAGTTTAGTAAGCTCATGGCTGCGTTGACCGTGCTTCTGTATTTCATTTATAACTCCAAGAGCTAACAACCAATACTTTAGTGCTTCTAGCATATTCTTTCCTAGTCCAATTTTTTCAAAAGAACCTTCTTCTAATAAAAACCTAGAATTACGCTTCACTTCTCTAAGGCCCTTGCTAAACCATTTATCCCTTATATAAAAGCTTTGATGTCTTGCATATGCCATATATATATCATCTCCTATATAACTATAATTACTCCTGGATATCATTCTCCAGGAGTAATTATACAGGACTTATTACTGATCTACAATACTTTAAGGAACGTATATTCGCAGTAAAACTTTCTTAAATACGAATTTAAATTATTTCACCAATTCTATAACTCGAGATTTATTCATATATAAGTTTAGCAAAACAGTTCTATCCTACTCAGATTTTATTTCTCACTATTTTCATTTTATCCAATTTTTTAATAAAATGAATTTTAAATATAATCTTTTAGTTTGACAATAGATTTTGAACTTCTCATTTTCACCAGCGATTTAACTTCAATTTGACGTATACGTTCGCGGGTGACAGCAAACTCGGCACCTATTTCTTCTAGTGTATATTCCAAACCATTTACTAAACCAAAGCGCATCAAAAGAACTTTTGCTTCACGTGATTTTAAAGTTTTCATCACTTCAATTAAATCTTGACGAAGAAAAATATATTCAATAGCCTTGTCAATTGAATAGCTATTTTCCTTACAGTTAAAAACATTGTCTTCTTGCATATTCTCAGCTAATTCTTCTAAGGATAACAAACCTGAAATGTTCTTAATTATACGTACGCTTTCTCTTATTTTTTTGATGGAAATACCACTTTCTATAGACAACAGTTTAAGGTTTGGCTCACTACTATGCAAAGCAACCAATTTTTTTTTGGATTTTCGTATCCTATCCATTGTCTCTAACATGTGCACAGGAATTCTAATTGTTCTCCCTGTATCAGCCACGGCTCTACTAATATATTGTTGAATCCACAAAGGTGAATACGATCCAAAATTCTCATGTTGAGTTTGATCAAATTTCTCTATAGCACGCATCAAACCCATTGCTCCTTCTTGAATCGCATCATCAAGTTCGATATTTTCATCTTTTGCATAGCGCAGCGCGATTCGAACTACTACTCGTAAATGCATTTCAAAAAGACGACTATAAGCATAATTATTTCCATCACTTATTTGCTTGAGAAGTATCCTCCATTCATTATTCTGTGCAGGTCTAACTTCTCGCAAATAACTTATAAATATCTCTTGTTGAGGAGAAATTTTTAGAACTTCCTTGTAAATAGAATCATAATCAACTTGTGCTCGATCATAATATTCTTCATCGTCTTCATTAGAGAAATCTTCAAGAAAAATTACGCCCATTTCAATTAACTTATCGGTTATTCGGCTTATTCTTACAAGAGGAGTATTTTCAGTAATCATTAGGTCAAGAGCATCCTCTTCACGCAAATAGCCGTTTTGTTTATATAGAGCATACAACTTATCTATAATCATTTGCTGGCTAAGTGCTGAACTCATATGCTCTTAACTCCTTGCAATTTGGCATAAATCTAATATTTCATCCGTATTCTGACCATATCGAAATTCAAAGTCTTTCATAAATTCATATAAATTTTTTGTATAATCATCAGCTGATGTTGAAGGCTCAATGAGTTTTTCATATAGCACATCAACTCCTCCGCGAAGATACTGTTCATAAAGCTCTTCATCAGGAGCAGCTCTATCTGTACCATAAAATTTGAATGCTTTGTCCACTCGGATTTCAAAGTTTGGTTCATGTTCTTCGTCAAGCAAGATAATCAGATGGTAATGAAACTGGAAAATATCATTATATCTTGACATCTGTTCATCGAATATACTGTAATCTCCTGGAATGTCTCTATTTTGGTTCGCCTTCCTTTTATACAAAAACCCCACAATAGGTGCAAGTTGAAATACTTCATATCCATTAGAAAATAACTTGTGTTTATTAGTGTCAAATTCTGATGTGAGTTTTTTCGCTTTATCAGCATGAGTACCTAAAAATCGGTATTGACCTTGAAATAACATTCTCCTATTCCTCCTTATGACGTAACATATGTTTCGACCTTATTAACTGCATTAAAAGACAAACGACGGCCGATTCTGTTCCCAAGATGTTCCTCAGCTATCTCACCGTCAGCATCCTTTATAAAAATAATAACTTGCTCAGCAATTTTGGGCAGAACATCACACACAGTCTGAATACGTGTCTTGTCGAATGCAGAGAGTGGCGCATCCATAACAAGAGGGTATGGCTCAGATACCAATAAACCAACATCGTCATTTTGGCTGTCCCTTGCCATTTGAATAACACCTGCAATAAATGCAAAGATAATAGATATATTCTGTGCTGTAGACGTTTCGGAGGAACCCCCAATTTCGTTTAATACAACTTCAACATCATATTTACTATTTAGCTTTAATGAGAATCCTTCTCCAAGAATATCGTGAAAAATTTCATTCACCGTTTTTTCGAGTTTTTCACGCACTTTTGCTTCTTCTTCCTCATATTTCATCCGTAGGGAATCATACATATATTGTGCATATGCTTTATAAAGCATAATTTGGCGATTTTGCTTGTCTTGAAGAGCAAGAGTAGAAAGTTCTTTCTCTTTCCTTTGTTTCTCTGATTCTTTAATGCCTTTTTTAACATTTAGCTCGTCTTTTTCTTTATCTAAATTACGAAGCTCTGTTTTATAGCGCATTAAATCAGCTTGCACTTTACCTACATCATCTAAGCTAGAGAGTTGCTTGTCTATTTCGATAAGTTCTTGCTCAACATCTTCATATTCACTATCAAAAGAACAAATGTCTGCATACTTAGCTTCCATGGACTCAAGCATAGTTTCACAACTGCGAACTCTATCACGACATTTCTTTCTAAAATCGTTTATTGAATCCCCAATTGATTTTGGTGGCACGTAATTGAATAAACTATTAAGCTCAGCATAAGTATCGCTGCCGATACTAAGTTCCGTCCCGCAAATACAACGATTGCGTTCAAGCAAATACTTAATCGTTTCAGCCCTCACAAAAGGAACAGATTTATCAAGCTTTCCTGCGTCCTGCACTAAATGCAAACTGTCTTTCATCATTTTTTTCGAGAAGTAAGCTGGTGCCTGTTTAAAAACAGAAAGCAGCTCACCAATATTTCTAGACTTTGAAGCTTCTAATGCTTCATGACGCGTTAAGAGTTTCTTCCTATTGGCAGCAAGTTGTTCGCTTGCTTTGTTTTTCTCAATTAACGTTTGTAATTCAATTATCTTTGCGTCCATAGGAACTTCTTGCTTCCTAATGTCTTCAAGACGTTTCTCTATTTTATCTATTTCCTTATCTAAGTCCTCTATTTGCTGATTATATTGCTCGATCATGAGATTAGCCCCCGAATTAGGCTTATAGCTTTTTATTGTCTTATTCAAATGATCAATAGCTGCAGTAAAGGCGTCAAGACCAAGCAAACTTCTGACAGCTCTAGCGAACTCAGTTCCTTTGCCTTGGCTTAGGTCATCACCCATATCTTTAATGTTCTCACCGTCAAAGAAAAAGTACCTTGCTAATTCTTCAGGCAGAATCTCTTTCAGCCGACCATCGCGTTGAGAAGTCTTAACATATTCTTGTTGACCATCTTTTTTGAATATGATGGTAGCCTCACGTTGTCCGACACTTTCTACAGGCTTGTCAATTTTATCTGTCTTCTTATAATTCTGTTCGCTGATTATAGTATATTCCGTATTCTTGTGTATCAACGTAAGTTCTGCACGTACTTTTTCTAATTGTCCCGGTAACATTTGTGAAGAAGTCGATCTGCACAACAAAACTTTATCTTTGAAAGAAGTTTCCCCGTAGAGACACCACGTGAACGCCTGAGCAAGGGTTGTTTTCCCCGCCCCATTATCCCCCATAATTACTGTTACGTTTTGCACAGGATCATCAGCAAAAGTTATAAATTGTTCACCTTTGAACTGTCGGAAATCTTTTAACTTCAGTGATTTTAGTAACACTGCTTTTCCTCCTTAATGCGATCTTGGATCTCTGCTATCATCCTGACATCGGAGAGGGCTTTCGTTCTGACATTTTCAGCTTCTTTTCGTATAAGCCAAGCCAGTATCTTTTCTGCTTTTTTGATATCCACGCTGATACCGTTAACTATTTGGACTTCTTTATCATTCAGCATAGCTATAGTCCTCCTCAAATTCTATTTTGTAATCATTGATTGAATAAGCTGCTTTGATCTCATCTATAATTTGCTCAGCTTCACCCATATTCATTGCAATTCGTGCAAATTCCATAGCACGAGTCAGTTCATTTCGCACAAGGCTTAATTCCCGTTTTAACTCCTCCTCTGTTAAGGAGGCGACCTCCTCGAGTGGTCTGGGTAAAGCAAGAAAGTCATAAATTTCAGCGTGATCTTTGCCTTTATATACCCTAAGTACGCGCCCACGTCTTTGTATATATTCTTTAGGGTTAGTGGTGCTCGCCAAAATAAACGCCGTTTTTATAGCTGGTATATTCACACCTTCGTCTAGACATTTTATTGCAATTAAAGCTTGCAATGTTTCTCCAGTAGCAAATTCACGTTTGAGGACTTCTCGTTCCTCTACATCTTCTTTAGAAGTAAACTGCGAAACTCTCATATTTAATTCATTACCTAGTAAATCTGTTACAGCATCAATTTGACGCAAATCATCCTTAATTGTATCTGTACGATCTCGATTATCTTGCAAAAGAGTAGTAGCACCACAATATACAAGCAGATGGTTATCATTTAAATACGGCTGAATATATTCTTTAAGTTTTATTAGTTTATCTTCAATTCCAGCTACAAGTCTTGCTCGTTTCAATGCTATCTTTTTCCCACGTTCATTCAACTTGTATCCACCATCTCCTCCTTTTACAAGACATTTACTCATCTGAATAGTCAAATCAGTATAAACACTCATTTCGTCTTCACTCAGCGTGGTAATTATAGGGTGATATTTGTACCGTGTTAATTTCTTTTCGTTAATAGCACGTTCAATTGGATACTCAATACACTTTTCCCCAAAATAATCATACAGACGATTTGTGCCCTCCTCATCATTGTGCCGTTCAATAGTTGCTGATAGAGCTAGTCGGTATTTGTATCTTTCAGACATCATTTTACTCAACCGCTCTGCTCCAAAATTATGAGCTTCATCCACTAATAGCAATACATCCGAACCAATTTCTTTAAGTAACATTTGAACTTTAGCTGCTAAAAAGGTTGCATTTGTACAAATTAAACAGAAAAATTCTCTGTTTTTAATTTTCAATTTCTGGTCACGGATAGCTATCTCCAAGCGCTTTAACCAGTTTTTTTGCGGCGAAGCACTATATCCAATGATTGGCTTAATATTAAACTTCTCAATATCTTCAACCCACTGTTCAACTAAGTGTTGATATGGGCAGACAATAACGACAGCCATTTTATGATTTACAGTATCGCTTAAACGAGCTAACGCACTAAGCCCCGTATATGTCTTTCCTGTTCCCGTTGCCATGTCAAATATTCCTCGAAATCCGTTTCGTTCCCACTCATCAATTGCTTCTAATTGATATGAGCGAAGTATAACATCCACAGGAATAGAAGGTATATTTTTCCTTTGGAAAACTACTTCAAAATATTCATTTTCAATCTCATTTTCAAAATTCTCATATTGCTCAACCTTCTCTTTTTTATACCGTTGAATAATTTCTTCTGTTAGTTCAGAAAATTCTAATACCGTAATATCAGATTCACTGTTACTCCATATTGAAGAGAACGTAGCCTCTTTGTCCTGGACACGTTCAAACTGTTCATCTCCTTTCCATGAACAAAATACATCTATTGATTCATAATTAAGGGATACGGCAGTTAACGTTTCATTCATGGAGCCTGAAAATGCCACGGTATTGCCTTTATGATCTGAAATCAATCCCATTTTCTCATGATACATGCCAATGCTATTATTGATTTCTGTAAAAGCAATTTTTATATCTAATATTCCATCTGCAATAAGATTTGCAAGTTGATTTAGACACTTTTCCTCGAAAATTGTTTGAGGTTCAGTCATTTCGCGAATAATAGCATTACGTAACACTACATCTCTCATTTGATAACCTTTTCTAATAGCTTCAAAATCAGCTTCTGATAATTTTGGAGAAGCTACAATTTGGATTTTACCTCCTTTATTTACAAGGTTGGATATACCTATAGATATTTTGCTAAGAATTGTAGAAGAAAAAAATCCAACTGCTCGTTTGTATAAAATCGCTTCGCTAAGTAACGGAATATAAAAATCCGTTGGTATTCTATCAGTTGAGGTACGATATGCCCTTTTTATTTGTAAGTTTTGCAAGCTCATGATAAGCTCCTTTTTTATGTTTTCTACTTGTATCAATTCAGCTTTTTTACCAGAGTACTTATCAACAGCTATCTTAGAGAGGCTCAACAGATGAAAGAAAATATAAACTATTTTCCGTATTTAATAAATAATCAGCCATTCAAATTAAAATACCGATATACAAACTTGTTATAGCTTTTCAATTATTATGTTCTTGATATTTCAAATTTACTAATAGATACTTTTATTGATCTCAAGTTTTTCATACTAACTGCAAACCCCTCCGCCTTACAATAGCTGAGAAATAACCACTCCATCGCCCTCGTCATCCCAATATAAAACAACGAAACTTCCCGTTTCACATTTTCTTCCAACTTAAACGGCATATTCTCCACGTTCACGATAAACACCGCGCGGAAATCCAGCCCTTTCGAGCTATCGATCGTCGAGAGCTTCACCGTATCCGCCGTCCGATCGTAAACCCGCTTGGAATTCGCATCCTCCGCGATCCAGTCATGCGGAATCTCCAACCGATCCAATTCCTTCCGCAGCCGATCCACGTACGAATACGAATAGCGATTCCGCACCCGGTATAGGATCGCGATCTCCGAGTAGGGCACCTTTTTCTCTTCATGCAGCTTGCGGATTGCGCGGGCGACCCAAGCGGCTTCTTCGCCAAAGTTGGCGCACTGCTTGATGATCGGTTCCGGGCCTTTGCGCTTGGTGCTTTGAGGCGGGATGATCTCCACGCCGTCGACGCTGCTGCCTTCTTTGACGCGGTCTTTCAGAGCGGAATGCGTTCGATAAAAGTCCCAGGCGAAGTTCACGATCTGCGACGTATTGCGGTAGTTGATGCTCAGGATCTTGGACCGTCCGCGGAAATCGAGACCGGTGCTGGACGAGAGGCTGCTTTTGCGTCTGAAAATGTTTTGCGCCTTGTCTTCAACCAGCAGCAGGGATTGCGTTTCCGGATTGAGCACTTTGCTCAGCAGCTCCAACCAGCTCGGTTCGAAGTCCTGGCCTTCTTCGATCAGGATCGCGTCATACGTCGGGAGGATCGCTTCGCCGAGTTTGACCTTTTCCAGCAGCGGCTCGATTCCGGCATCCGGGATGCGCAGCGTATTTTTCAACCATTCGTGGAACGTCGCCGTCTCGATGTTGTGCTTCTTGGCAGCTGAATTGCCGCTTTCTTCCGCACTCATCTCCGCAAAGTCGAACAAATCTTCCGGTTCTTCCATCATGTTGTGGATCATGGACTTCAACACGCGAGACAGCGGAATGCCGTAGCAGAGCACGAGAATTTTCCATTCGGGATGTTCTTTGGACAATAGGCGGGCGCGGGCGGACAAGATGAGCGTTTTGCCGCTTCCGGCGACGCCGCGAATCAAGCGATTTTTGTCGCCGAGCTGACGCGCCAGCGATTCTTGATGCAAATCCATCGCCTGAAGATTATGTAACGACAGTAGCAATTGATCATCGTGATGCACGGGAGGCATGTACTCCGCGCTGATCCGCACTTCGGGGAACAAATGGTAGCGGATCGCTTTGATATCGTCTTCGCTGAGCATCTGATTTTGGTGAAAAGGAACGGTGAACATGTCGAGCATCCGCTCCAGCAGCGTCGTGCCGTCGAAGTCTTCGCGATCGGCATCGATATCGTCCCGGGTCAGCATAAACTGCGGCTCGATCACCCGATGCAGTTGGTGTTTGACGATATGCGTTTCTCGCATCTGGGTAAATACGACGCCAAAGCCGAATCGGAATTTGAGTTTGCCGTAATAGCTGCCGCCGACTTGAATCAGGCTTTTATCTTTTTTGAGTTTATCCACGATATTAAAAGCATCCGTGCGGGCTTGATGCAGCGGATTGACGACTGTTTGCAGTTCGCCCTGTTCGGTATAAATGCGCCATTCTTTGGGAAAAAGTTCGTACAGCGTGCTTTCGGTATAGTCTTTCACTTCCAGCACAAGCATGCCGAGGTCCGGGCCGATCACGACGAAGTCGGGCTGGCGGCCGAAGATACCGGGTTCGTAGTAGACGATGTAATCGTCGGGCAGGTGTTCTTTGAGGGTACCGAATAGCAGGCGTTCGCCTGCGGTAACTTTCGCGCCACGGGGAAGGGTCTCCGGGATCATATAAGCCATAAGGTGTCACTCCTTGATGCGTGCAGATCCCGTATAGGTCCGGTGCTTCCGGAATCTGGGCGAGATGAGGCATCGAGCCGTCAGAAGACGATCCGTGCGTAAAAAAATACAAGGTATAACTCTATATCAAGAATGATTCGAATGTCATAGGCCGTAAGACTGCTTTGCTTGCTGACCTTATTGTACTTGGTCTGGACACAAATGGGAATAACAAATCAGTGAACGATTGTTAATTTGTCAATTTGAGTGAGTGGAGTCACTTTCTTTAAAACGTAACTTTAATGATGCTGCGGCGTTTAACAAGTAGCTTGAAGCCAACTGCATCTGCACGATTTTCATCCCATACTTGCTCAAGGAGCCTACCTTCTATGACAAACATCTTTTTCCCTCTGATCAGCCTGCTCTTCATTATCCAAATGCCGCTTCGACTGTTTATCGTGGAAGACAAAGCCGAGTTCATCGACAAAAACCTGAAAAGGCGTTACGTCTGGACGCACACCGGGCTGACCGCACTGCTGATTATTGCGGCGCTGCTATGTCTTTACCTGCTACCGGATCAAGTCGCGCTGCCTACGGCGATTTTGGTGTTTGGCTCGATCTATCTGGCGAATGCTCTGGTCGAATTCAAGTATGTACGCGGCACGAAAGAACATCTCGTATCCGCGATCATGGCCGCCGTATATGTGGTGCTTGCGATCGCGCTGTATGTATTCGGCTGGAACGATGGTGCGCTATGAGCGTCGCGGCTCCTCGATTCTTTGCATGTTCTGATCAAAAAGACCGGCAGTGTGGGTTAGCGTGCGCCCATGCCGGTCTTTTTGTTAACATGAATTCCGTATTCAATTCAACGCTGTACATTCAGCATTTGGCCAAGCAGCATGATTTTATGTCAAAACGTTTTACATCCGGCCGCCGTATTGCAGCAGACGCACGATCAGAGCTGCGGCTTCAGCGCGTGTGACGTCGTTTTGAGGATGAAGCTTACCGGCTGCATCGCCTTGCATGATACCAAGCTGGCGCAGATTCTGAACCGCTTCTTCGGCCCACGAGGATATCTGTTCATTGGCCGCATTTTTCGGCATCGAAGCCGAAGTTGCAACTGCGCCGGGCAAAGTCGACCCGTTCATCGCAGCTTGCGACGCGTATTGTAACGACAACGCCCGTTCCAACATAACGGCCATTTCTTCTCGCGTGACTTCGGCGTTCGGACGGAAACCGTCTTCGCTGCCGCGGATCAATCCTGCGGCGTAAGCCGTATTGACCGCGTCGGTATACCAACCGTCGGCAGTGTCGGCGAACGGCACGGCTTCGGCCGACGAGTTCAGGCCTAACGCCCGTACCAGCAAAGCAGCCAGTTCGCCGCGGGTCAACTTACCGTTCGAATCGAAGGTCGATGACGTGCGGCCTTCGACGATCAAGCTGGACGCCAATCGATCTACTTCTTTTTTCGCCCAATGATCGGACAGATCCGTGAAGTTGACCGGACGGTTCACGATCGCATATATGCCGCCGTCCGCCGGAACGCCGACTTCGCCGGCTCCAAGTGCCGCCGTGACGAAACGGAACGCGCCGGCTTGAGTATCCCAACGCACCAGCGTACCGCTTGGTTGCGCGGTTTCACCCGTATTCGAAACAGATGCACCTAACAGCCCGGCACGCTGTCCCTTCAAGATCGATGATATCGACGAAGTGCCGGAATCCGTCTTGTTCGCTGCCCAGACCAGTCGAGCCTTAGCAGCCTTGCGCAAGGCTGCGGACGCCTTGTCGGCTGCGTTGCTAGGTTCCCCGGTCAGAGTGATCGACCAGCTTGTGGGAGTGTTCAGCATGTCTGCGCCCAGACGCGCGGCTTCCGAACGAACGCTTTGCATCGCGGACTCCGCAGGCTGCGAAGCGCTTAATACGACCGTGCGCGGCGCGGAACCGCCAGCTGCGCCGCTCAATGCTTCTTGCAAAGCCGCAACCGGCAAAGACAACGTTCCTCCCGCCGTTTGGAGCGTGACTTGCGCTTTCGGATTCAGCTCATACCAGGCTTGGACCAGACCTGCGTCGAGCGAAGCTGCCGAAGCTGCGTTTTCGCTGGTCAAGGATATATTGCCGTTCAGCACGTCCTGACGGGAAACGGAAAACTCACCGTTTAGACCGGGCAGATTCCATGAAGAAGGCGGAGTAATCGTGACGGGAACCGGACTTTGCGTTACGGCGGCATTCGATCCGCTGCCCGAATCGTTACCGCTTACCGGAGGCCGGGGTTGCGGCTGAGGTTCCGGTTTGACCGCGTCTCGTACGATGACGATCGTGTACGACTGATCCGCTTCGCCGTTTTGCGCGCTTACGACCAGATCATACCGATTTTCTCCCGTTTGCAGAACCAGCTCTTTCGAAGACTCTCCCTGAGGGATAGTTTCGCCGTTCAATGCGACGGAAGCGTTCGGATCTAGAGTGAAAGGCGTCAACTTCACGCTGTACACGTCAGAGGTGACGGTCGCTTCGTAAGCGCGGGTGTCCGCGTTATATGCAAGCGGTTGTTGCGGATCTTCGGCCGCCTTACTCCACCAAATACCTGCAAGAGCCGTATCCGCCGATAAGGGGACGTCGATATCCAGCGTTTTCACCGTTGCATTGCCTGACGCATCACGCGCGTAGAACGTATAAGTTCCGCTTGTCGATACGTCGAAAGTCTGTCCGTTCGCCAGCTGGGTTCCTTCGTTCAAGAAATATTCGGCAGTCTGCTCACCGACCGCCCATTTTAACGATTCCAGCAGATTGAGCTTGCCGTACACGTCTGCGGACACCGTCACTTTTTTCGTGATCGGCAGTCCTGCGTTCAATTCGGACAAGACTGTAATTTCCGGCTTTTTCTTATGCACGAACGTGACTTGGGCCGGGTTGCCGAGAACGACGGGTTGATGGCCGTTTTGCACGGCGTACAGCGTTAAGTCGATCTTCCGCGCCGTTTCGCTGGTCACCTTGAATACCGCTCGACCTGACTCGTCGGTACGAATCGAACGCTGCGGAAGCACGTCGGCTTCGACCGGATCGGACTCCAACCTTACTTCGATATCTTGAAGCGGATTTTGATACTTGTCGTAAACGGACGCCGTCACGGTAGCGAAGCTTTCACCGTCCGCGCTTACCGATTCTGGGCTCGCCGTTACAATCGACTGCCGGGCGTCCAGCTCTTCGGGCAAAATCGTGAGTCGAAGTTCTTGCTCCAACTTTTTGCCGTCCGCCGTTACGGAAACTTGTTCCTCGCCGACTTTGCCGGTGCTTTGGAACACTGCTTCATATTGCCCTTTTCCGAGCGACTTGATCCCGCTGATCGTGCCGAGCTCGGATTGAAGTTGGACTTGCACGTCCGAAGCGGCCGAGTAAGCCAGACCGTCTTCGTCGATCAAATTGATCGCGATAGTCGACGTACCGCCCGCTTTCAACGTCGTTTGCTCCGTTGTAACCGTGCTTGTAAATGCGGAAAACGGAACGGTAATCCCTGAGACGGTGATCGTTTCGACCGATTCGTTGCCTGCCGCGTCTTTGGCGTAGACCGAATACACGCCGTCGCGGTTAACGGTGAATTGGTGGTCGGTCACGACTGTTCCCCCCGTTTGGAAATCGGTGAGCATTTTTTCGCCGGATGCCCATTTTTCCGAAACGATCGAGTTGGAGCCTCCGCTGGCTTCAGCTTGTACGTTGATCGTGCGCGAGAACGTATCCGTTCCGGCAGCTTCGGTTAGTTTGATCGAAGGCTTTTTCTCATAAACGAATTGAATTTCCGTATCTGCGGTCAATCGGGTCTCATCGACTGCATCGGCAGCATAGTACTTCACTTTTTCGGCAGCTGTATGGGTCACGGTAAACGCTGCTTTGCCGTCTTGATCGGTTTTGGCCGTCAAAGGTTGGGTTTGAGCCGTGGAAGAATCGGAAATCAACTTGATCGACTTGTCGGCAAACGGGTTGTCGTAAGCGTCCCGAAGTTGTACCTGAATCATTGAATTTTCGATTCCGTCACCTTCGACTTTACTCAAGGTAGGCGTGATCGAGGACTTTTGCGGATCAGCTGCGTCGCCGATCAGCATATAAGTTTCAAAAGCAAGATCCCAGTTCGGAATCCCCTGCATCTCTCCTCTGGGATACCCATTAGAAGAACTTGCATTGAACATAAAGGATTCAGAAGATTGAATTACGAACAAATAAGTTTGATCTTTAATCAAATTCGGAGGAGAATCGAATTTGAATTCGAGTTGCATCCCCCCATTAATTTGGTCTTTCTCTAGCTTTTGAGAAGCGATCACTTGGGAATTGCTTTGATCCACGATTTGCAACTCAAAAAATACGGGTTTATTCATAACTTGCGTAGACGAGATGCTTATCTCATATGAGACTCGACTTAGTTTTCCGGAATAACCGGGCATAAAAGTCTGTCGTTGAAATCCGTCTGCTGTTGAGTACCCTGCCCCGCCTTTCTTGCTTACCTGATCCAACACTTCTCTTTCCGCCGCATGCGACAAACCTGCGGGCCATCCCAGCGTTCCAATCAATACCGCGCTCAACGCGGACTTGGTCGCTATGTTAAACACACGCTTGCTATACTTTCCCGTTTCTTTTTCTGACCTCTGCCGCTGCATCGCTCACGCTCCGTATATGATTTTTCATTGCATGTTTACTGTCATTACTATATCAGCGTTGGACAAGTTTGAATACGATCCTCTAGAGGATTGGAAAATAATTTGTCGCATATCGCTTTTTGCCCAAAACATGACAAACCGGCGTCGCGGAAACACCGACGCCGGTCTTTTTTCTTATCGAAGCACGGTCTGCTTTCCCGCTCGGCACCTTCTACTTCTTCACCTTCACCAACAGCGCATTACTCACCGGCCGCCCCGGCTTCGTAATATACTTCCCGTTCATGTACAATCCGCTCGAAGCGCCGCCGTCAAGGTTCATCGCCTGATACGCGCCCGCCTGCTTCATGATCCGGGCAAGCTGCGGCATGGAGGCTCTCGGCGTCGTCACCATGATCAGCTCATGGTTCCGCGTGATCCCGATCGCGCTGCGCGCCGCCTGACCTCGCAGGATCGCCGGATCGCGGAAGCCTTCTCTCGGCGCGTTGACCGCGACGACGCCGTTTTGCACCAGCAGCGGTCCCGCTTGCACGGCTCCTTCCACCTGTCCCGCTGCATACGCCTGGCCGAATTTCAGACCCGGAATCAGACGCGTCATATGGTTCTGGTCATACGCGAATACCGTCAGGTTGGAACCGCCATTGACGAACTTCATATTCCCTTTGCTGACCAGATACCCGTACGGCGCTCTGTAGAGCGCCGAGCTGTACGCGTCGAAATACGTCGCGTTGATCGCCGCATACGCATAGTTTTCCGAAGCGATCCATTTCAGATTCTGCACCGTTCCCGCTTTGTTATGGGCAAAAGCCGCATCGAGCGACACCCGGGGGTGCATCAGCTGCACGGTGACGATATTCGCCCGGAACGCGGCACCGCCGGAGTAGAACACCTGCTGGCGGTACGTTACCGGCTTGTCCGTCAAGGAACCGCGCGCGATGATCGGCAGATCCATCGACTGTCCGCCGCTCGCGATGCGCATCGAGGAAGTCGATTCGTGCCATTTGACGTTCAATCCCAGATGCTGCGCGGCAAAGCCGAGCGGCACGTAAGTCACCCCGTCATAGGCAAAAGGCGCCGCGTCGATCTTTGCCTTTTTGCCGTCCACTTCCGCTTTCTTTTTTCCGATATGGAGCACGATCTTCTTGTTGCCTTTCACGATTTCCAACTTACTCGCATCCTGCGCCGCATTGACTTTCGCTCCGGCGAACGTGCTGAGCACGCGGATCGGAATATACGTGCGGCCCGCCGCCGGGTCCGAGTATCCGAAGATTTTGGCCGAGGACGAGGTCGCAGCTGCCGCCGTGGCAACTTCCGCTCCCGGCACCGCGCCTGTCGTGATCGTTCCTGCAACCAGCGCGATCGCCAGCAGCGTTTTTAACCCCTTTTTCATGTGAGCCCTATCCCCTTTGCCTCTGCTTATTCGTTGAAGGTTGATTTCCGTCAGCCGTGATGACCCTGTTTATTTCTTCCCTTTTATATATCTGTTTTTCCGGCGCCGGAATGAACCTTTTTCAAGAAAAACCCTCCTTCGGAATTAGATAAAAATCGTAACTTCGCCATTCTCCCGAGAGTCTATTCAAAAGTAAGAACAAAGAACCAAGCCTCAAACATAATACATTGTTTTACATATAAGGAGGCATACTGTGATGACGAATGAATGTCCGGAAGAAGTATATCACCGACTTGATCGGCAAAAAGAACAACAGATTCCGCCTACGACTTTCGCGGAGTCCGTCCGAAAGCTGCTGCGTACGCGAAGCGGGCTAATCGGGCTTGCGGCCGTTCTGCTGCTGATCGGAGCGCTGACCTATACGAGCGTACGCATGCTGCATTACCGGGAGGTCAGCGAAGTCTTTTACGCGGAAACGGTTCAACGCATGATGGTTCCGGCCGACGAGCTCGTCTTTCTGATTGAAGAGGGGACAAGCGATGACACTTCGAAAAAGCTAAAAGAAAGCTATAAAGCTTCGGATCTACGGGAGATCGATCGTTTGCAGTTTGAACTTCGGGATGCTTACGAGAGCGTCTATCTGCTGTTCGAACCGTCAGAAGGCGGCGACTTGTTCCGCCCGGAGTATCTGATCCGCTTCGATCCCGCCGGTTATTACCGCCCGGTCGAAAATGAACACGATCCGTACAAGGCGGCGGCGAACGCTCTGATCGAACCCGACGGACTGAACCGTAAAGCGTTGGAAGACCTCTATGCGATCTGCCTGGATATTCGTTTGCTGAATCAAGAGAGCGGATACGAATTTATCAACAAACCGCGTTCGGAGCGGGACATGAAGAATCTTTTAAAGCAATGGTCCGAGCGCAATGTTCAGCATCTGAGCGACCCGCGTTTTCAAATGATCGAATAACGGCGGGCCGCCTGCTGACTCGATCTTCCCGCTGCTTTACCCTTTCGAAGGACGCGAAGCGTGGCCGACGGTCATGAGCTTGATCGCATTGACCTTTGCGCTGAATGCCGCAGCCGAACGCAAATACGCACCGGCAAAAAGGCAGCATCTGGCGTCCGCGATTCTGTCGGTGCTTTATATCGGAACGTCTGCGGTATTATACCTAAATTTTTGAATCGATCACCCAACTAATTCCACTTATAAAGCGTTTATTCATATAGAGGTGAACGCTTATGGGAGATTACTCGAATTTGATCGTCATTGTATTGATTGTTGCTTTGCGATTTCTTATGGATCGGCTGATCGTTCGCGGCGAAGATCGTCGCAGGCTTACCGATCTGGATAAGCCGCGAATCTACTCATTGATCATCAACGGAGTCGTGATCGCCTCGATTATTGCATTGATTATTTTCGTCGGAGATACGCCTTTATTCGTAGGACTTGCCCTTGGCCTTTTTGCGCTGTTCGGTCTATCTCAATCGTGGCTGGAAAAGAAGTACCTGCCGAATACCAAGCGTCATATCGCAACCTTGCTTTCGATCGGGTGCGCGATAATCGTGCTCGGCTCTTATATGCTGTTTTATCCGATGGCCTGATTCGCCAATCTTATACGCAAAAGGAGGACCCCTACCATGAACTACGCCGCTTTCCCGATCATCACGTTAGGTAACCTGGTCGTCGTGCTGCTGATCTATTTCGTCTTTCCGCGCTTTATCGTAACGGGGCCGGACCAGCGCAGGCTTCAAGACATTCCGCGATTGGATCTGGCTGTGAAAATCGCTCTTTTTTCCGTGATCGTCATCCTGCTCATAGCGGCCGCCCTGAATATGAATCTCGACTTTGTCGGATTTCCGCTCGCGATCCTTTTCGGTCTTCTGATCCTGTTCATGGAGAAAAAATATTTGCCCGCAACGCGTCGCCACTTGGTCACGCTGTGCTGGATCGGCTTTACGTGCGTGCTTTTCGGCATTTATTTCGGAGTCGCTTATTTTTAAAACATGAATAGGAGGCCTGCCGCATGACTGCCACCTTGTTCTCTATCGTGCTCCCCGGCATCATTATCGTATCCATATTGGCTTACGCCGTGCTGCCGCGCTGGATCGTCGTTACCGGACCGGGCAAGCTCATCCACAAAGACGTGCCGAAGCTTAATCGTTACCTGAATATCGTGGCTTGGACGCAGCTGGTGCTCATGTTCGTAACGGTTGTCTTGGAACTTCCGCGACCGCAAATGGAACTGATCTTCTTCGCGTTGATTGCGGTGACGGGGATTGCGTTTGCCCTATTAGAGAAAAAGTATTTGCCCGGCACAAGGCGTTATTGGGTCACGTTATGCTGGGTCGCAGGGATGTGCATCGTGTTCGCCATCTATGGATGGGTCGCTTATTTCTGAACGGCTCGGTGATACAAAAATGCGATTCCCTTCGTCTTCTTTGCAAACCAATCTGTCCGAATGATCGAAGGGAGCCAAAAGCATGAATCCGACCGAACTTAAATCCGCGCCTCCGTCCAAAAAGCTAAAAAGAAATCGGCTGCTGTCGTTAATCACCATCGTCGTCTCTGTCTGCGCGATCGTCATCATTGCCACGCAGGCCTTCGGAATTCTTCACTCGATGCGCCCGCTCACCGTTACGTTGAAAAATAATACGAATTCCGAAATCATTTCCGTCGAGTTTCGTATGACCCACATGGACACTCCGTACGTATTCGAACGAACCGTCCCCGCTGGCGAGAGCCGCAATATCCGACCGGAGTTCGAGAATCTGGTCGAAGGCGAGATGACCTTTACCGCCGCGGACGCCGAAGGTCGCCGTTACACAGGTATCGCCTGCGGCTACACGTCAAGATTGAGCGGGGAATCCACCATCACGATCGACGCGAATGGAGTTGCGATCCAAGCTGAATGCAGTTAAAAAGGAGGACTATCCATGACACCAGAAGGTACAGCCGCAATGATTCTACTCGCGATCATCATCGGAGCCCGGCTTTTATTCGGCAAACTGTTCGTCAACCGCAGCGATTCGCGCAAATTGCATCAGACGGTAAAAGGATACATCTCAACGACGCTCGGTGGTCTCATCGTCATTATCCTGGGCTTCAGCTTACGCTTTTGGGGACTGGATGTCGCGACCGCTCAAGGCATACTGCTCGGCTTATTGGCATTGCTCGGCGGCTACTACGCTTTCCTCGAATGGCGATATATCCGCGAATCCCGCAGGCATGTCGCGACGCTGTTGACGACGGTTGTCACAGTAGCAGTGCTCGGCGTGTACATTTTAATACTGCCGATCGTATAAAAAAGAACTCAAAAAGCTCTTTAAACCCAACGGCCTTTTACGCGCAATCTTTTCGGGAAAGGTCGTCGTTTAAGAGCTTTTTTGCCGTCCAATCAACCGCAGCCTGAATTTTTACGCCTTTTCGTTTCGGAACAGATTGCGGAATCGGATTTCGGGGTGAAAAGAAAGTAAGGGTTGCGTCGCGGCGAAAAAGATAAAACGCGATAAAAAATTCGCTCTTCCTTAACTGGAAAAGCGACCCCTCATCAGGGACAAAGGAGGACGTATCCGATGAACCTACCGGAATTGACACCCATGCAAGATCCCCGCGAATATTCGCTTCAGCGAAGAACGGGATCGACGGTTTTGAACGGCGAGCCAGAATCGAAGCCGAACCGGGCGGCGCTGATCGCGGGCGCGGCCGCTTTCCTGCTGACGGCCACGCTGATCTCCGCCGTGCGAAAAGTCGAACGTCGCCGCGCGGTCAAGCGTTACTTCAACGGGGAAACGACGGATCGGCTGGCTGCTTCCGCGGATACCCTCGCCGGAATGATTGAGATGGCTTCGCGGGAAGCGGCGGCGGCAGGAAGTTATCCGGCCTCGTTCCCGTTGGAGATCGAGCGCGAGCAGCATCGGCTAATCGAAGCGTACGCCGATCTGTACCGGGCGCTAAGCAACGAAGAAAAAAGCCGATTGGTCGAACCGGAACGGCTGCTGCTGTTCAACGGGATCGCCGCTTTCCAATCGCTGCCCCCGGCAGACGCGCCGACCGCGGCGACGGCCAACCGCGGCCGGGCGCTCGGCAAACTGGAATCGGCAGCGGCCGCAAGCGGCGCCGGGCCGTCCGGCGTGCGCTTCGTGCCGAACGAATCGCAGCGGGAATCGCTGAGTAATCTGTACCGGCTGTGCGCGGAAATTCGGGAGCTGGCCGATATCGATAACCGTTCGTCGTACGGCGCCGAACGCTCGGAGCGTTCCGCCGCACGGATGCTGGACGGAATCGGACGCCGAGCCGAAGACGGCTGATCCGTGCCGGCAGCCAAGCGATGCTTCGTCGCGCGGACGCCGGACGATAGGCATGTCCGGCTTCTCGCGAACGTGCCGTACCGATAGGTCCGCAGCAAAAAAGCGCGTCGTCCGTTCGTCGGACGACGCGCTTTTTCATGATTCGGCAAGGAAAACTCGGCGTCGATGCGGCAAACAGAAATCAGCCGAGGCGCGCTTGCGGCTGATCCTCGTCGCCCGATGCCGATTCCGCCGATTCGTCGATCATGCCGCGCAGCGCGGCTTCGTTATGGCGGATGCGTTCCAGAATATCGGCGTTTTTGCGCACCAGTTCGACCAGCGAAGCGGACACCTGCTGCATGGCGGCGGTGGACTGCTCGCCGATCGCGGCCAGGCTTTCGGAAGAACGCTCGATCTCGTCCGACGAAGCCCGGACGGTGCCGATCTGATCGTCGCAGTGCAGCACGGATTCGCTGACTTGATCCACGGCGGACGTAATGGAAGCGAACACGTCGCGCGTTTCCGATACCATGCCCATGCATTCCTGCATCCGCACCGCGATCGATTGCATGCTGCGCTGCGTGATGTCCGAATGGCCGCCGACCAGCGTCAAGTTGCCGGAAATCTGCTCCGCCGCTTTCGCGGACAGATCGGCCAGCTTGCGGATCTCGTCCGCCACCACCGCGAAGCCCCGGCCGGATTCTCCGGCGCGGGCCGCTTCGATGCTGGCGTTAAGCGACAGCAGATTGGTCTGCGACGAGATTTCCTGAATGGTCCCGATCAGCTCCGAAGAAGCGGAGACTTGTCCGGCCAGGCGGTTCACTTCGTCCGCCGCGGCCCGCACTTGGCTTTCGAATTCGCCGATCAGGCGATGCAGCCCTTCGACGATCTCGTCGCCCCGATGGGAAGAATCGGCCGCGGCGCCGCTTTTCTCGCGCAGCTGGCGCAGCGATTCCATCAGGCCGCCGAGCTGGTCGCCGCTGACGCGAATCGATTCGGTAACGCCGCCCAGCAGCTCGTTTTGCGAGACCGCGCCGTGCGTCACTTCCTGCACAGCGATATTCATTTCGTCGAACGACGTCGCGTTTTCGCGGCTGCCGGCCGATACGACTTCCATATTATCCGAGACGACCCGGACGTTTTCCCGAAGCGAAGCGCTTTGACGTTCCGTGCGCTCCAACAGCTTTTGCGTTTCCTGCTGCAATTCGGCCACTTGACGGAACATCCGGTTCGCGATGCGCTGGAAATTGAACAAAATGACGCTGATGATCACGAAGAAAAACAGATGCGCGACGATATGGTCCTTTTCCAATCCGAACGTGCTGCCGCTCTGAATATACGTGGTCAGCATCAACGCCGCTCCCGCGAATCCGACGTACAGCGGACCGCGCTGCATATACACGAGAGACAGTACGAGCAGCAGATAGACCGGCACGATATTGACCGGGCTCGGCACGATCAGATTGGCGGCCGTATGGGTGAGCGCCAAAACGCCGAGCGCCACGTACGGAATCGCGTTCTCTTTTTTGCGGCCGAAATGCATGATGCCCACGGCAATCGCGCAGGTCAGATCGCCGGCCATCAAAATATAGCGATCGCTTGCTTCCATCTCCACCGACAGATACATCAGCACCACAAGCGCGGCGATAATCGCCAGCGAGTAAAACACGAGACGGTTTTTGAGACGTAAATCTTCGTAACGCAGTTTGTTCCAGTCTTTCAATGCGCTCACATCCCCGGTTGTTTTCGTCACACCCTTTATTAATCGGTAAAAAGAACTAGGAACTTTAGACTAAAGACATGGTTTTATCCGCATGTAAAAAATTTCGGCGATGCTCGTAACGATCTGGCTCGTACAAGGGTTAAACAAGTAATGAAAGCAAAGGAGATGATCTTATGGGCAGACGCGCGACGGTACAAAACAGTCCGGAGCTCGACGAAATCCGAGCCGAATACGAACGGCTTTGGACGGACATGCAGCAAGCCGATGCGAAAAAGGCGATGCGAATCTTGGAACGCGGCAGGCGTAAACTTTCGCCTCCCAAACTCCGCTTGATCGAAATGCTCAAACCGCTGCGCAGCCGTCTGCTATGGGCCATCCCGCTGGGAACGGTAACGGCGATCGGCGCTTCGTACGCCGCATTTATTTGGATCGCATTGTGGGTGGAATAACAAAGATAGCAAAAAAGGAAGAAGCTATATAAGCCTCTTCCCTTAACCTACCAAGAAAGTCCAACGTAACTGGAAGCGAGAAGACGGAGAGAGAAATTCAGGTCAAGACGCCTTTGAACTCGGAAAATTCCTTAGTTAAACCCAATCCCTTTTCCGAGTGAGACAGCGGCTTTACCGAATTTGTCTCGGAGTCTTCTCGCTTCCTCCCGCCATTCTATCGCGCCGGAGCGAAATCCTTCACCGGCTCCAAAATCCGCTCTATCTTCGCAAGCGTCTCCTCACTCAACACTACGCCGGATGCAGCCGCGTTCTCGCGTACCTGCTCCGCACGGCTTGCGCCGATAATCGCGGAACTCACGCCTTTCTGTCGCAAAATCCAGGCCAAAGCCAACTGCGACAGCTTCAAGTCCAGGCTTTCCGCAAGCTGGTTCAACTCCTGCGTCACGTTCAATACATCGTCGCGCAGATAGCTGCCGATCACCTGATTGACCGAGCTGTCCGCAGCGCGCGTGCCTTCGGCGGGCTTTTGCCCCGGCTTGTATTTCCCGGTCAAAATTCCTTGCGCCAGCGGCGAGAACACAACCTGTCCCAACCCGGCTTGCTCCGATACCGGCAGCACTTCGTCCTCGATATAACGTTCGAACAGATTGTAGATCGGCTGGTTCGACGCGAGCGGACGCAGATTGCGGCGGTCCGAGATCGCGGCTGCGGACGCGATCTGCGCGGCGGTCCATTCGCTGACGCCTGCATACAGAATTTTGCCCTGCGCCGTCAGATCGTCAAGCGCGCGCAGCGTCTCTTCGACCGGCGTGTCGTTGTCGTAACGATGGCAGAAATAGACGTCGATATAGTCCGTGCCCAGCCGCTTCAGGCTGGCTTCGCACTGTTCGACGATATGCTTGCGCGACAAACCGCGGTCGTTGGGACCGTCGCCCATCGGGAAGAACACCTTCGTGCTCAGCACATAGCTTGAACGCTCGTACTTGCTGAGCGCCGCTCCCATGGCCTTTTCCCCTTCGCCGCGATTATACGCATTGGCGGTGTCGAAGAAGTTAATCCCCTGTTCAAAAGCCGCTTCGATGCACAGATCCGCAGCTTTTTGCTCAGCCGCCGTGCCATAAGTAAGCCAGCTTCCCAACCCGATCTCGCTGACTTTAAGACCGGTACGTCCCAGATTCCGATATTTCATCGTTTGTTCCTCCTCGGATCAAATAGATTTCGTTATTCCTTAATCATTCCATTAAATATTAACGAATCGTATTCCGCTCCGCAACCGCTTTCTTTTTTTTGCGCGTTGCGGTGGAATAGCGGAATATGCAAAAAGCCGTTCCTTGACACGCGTCTGCGTCCGGAACGGCTTCGGGTCATACCTGCTTGATTCTGTCGACGATTAGGCGATCTCGTTCATGTTGCTCACGAATTCGCCGCCGAAGTTCATCTTCTCCGCCGCTTCGCGAATCTGTTGGCGGGTCGCAGCAGACTTCGATTCGATAACGTACAGCTTTTTAAACCCGATCGAACTATACATCTTGAATGCTTGTTCCAACATATCCAGCAGCGACGGCTCGACATTTTCCAATTCGGACAGATCGGCCACGAACGTATACTCGCTCGTCTGACTCTGGATCTTGCTGCCTTCCATCAGGAAAGCCATCGCCAGCCCGCCCGCATCGCTTATTTGAAAAGAGCCGCCGACGGCTGCCACGAAAAGTTTGCGGGATGCGTCTACTTCGATTTTGTATGAGTTTGTCATAGGTTCCTCCTGAGTTCATCGTTTAGAGTTTGACGGCCTGCATCCGCAAGCCCTACTCAGTATACCAACGGCAATTTGCGAAGGCCAGCTGTCCAAACCGGAGGATACCGCGATGACGAAAAATCCGGCCGACCCGCCTTTTATTCCGCGATCGGCAGTTTGGCTCCGTTTTTCAAATACAAAGGAATTTGCTCCAACGGCGCATCCGCCCCAATACTCTGCCCGCCCGCGAAAGTCTCGCCAGTATGCGCATCCGTCCAGTCCGCCCCTTCAGGCAGATAGACGCTCCGACTGCGCTCACCCGCGTGCAATACAGGCGCCACGAGCAGATCCGGCCCGAACAAAAACTGATCGTCCACGTCCCAAGCCGCCGCATCTTCCGGGAAATCGTAGAAGACAGGACGCATCGGCGGGGTTCCTTTTTCATGCGCGGCGGTCATCAGCTCGGTAATGTAAGGGCGCAGACGCTCCCGCAACCGCATATGTTCCGCGAAAATATCGTACGCTTCTTCCCCGTAGCTCCACACTTCATTATCCGCGCCGCTGCCCCATAGTCCGCCGCCCGGCAGACCCGTGTCGGCTTCTTGATAAGGCGCGCGATCCCCGTGCAGCCGCATCACCGGACAAAACGTGCCGTATTGGAACCAGCAGATGATACATTCGCGGAACGCCGGATCATCCGGGTTGCCGCCGTGGAAGCCGCCGATATCCGTCGTCCACCACGGAATGCCCGCGATCGCCATGTTCAATCCCGCCCGCACCTGATGCCCCAACACCTCGAAGCTCGACGCGATATCGCCGGACCAGGCGAGCGCGCCGTAACGCTGGCTGCCCGCCCAAGCGCTGCGCACGAGATTGATCACGTTCTCCTGTCCTTCGTTCGTCATCCCTTCGTAAAAGGTGCGGCTGTACTGGCTCGGATACCAATTGCCGACTTGCAGCGCCGGGCCTGCGTCATAGCGGTAGATATCATGGTCATACACGGCAAACTCCGGCTCCGCCTCGTCCAGCCAGAATAACTTGATGCCTTTGTCGTAATAATTGCGCTTCGCCGTCTCCCATACGAACCGCCTTGCGCCGGGATGCGTAGCGTCGAAGATTTCGTTTTGCCCGAGAAACTGAAACTGCGTGCGTACCCCGCGATCCGAGCGCACCAGATAGCCTTTTTCCACCATCTGTCCGTAGTTTTCGCTCTCCGTTTGCACGGTCGGCCAGACGGAGACCATCAGTTCGATGCCCATCTCTTTCAGCTCGCGCACCATGCCTTCCGGGTCCGGCCAGTATTTCTCGTCGAATTTCCAATCGCCTTGATTCGTCCAGTGGAAAAAGTCGATGACGATCACCGAGATCGGCAGTCCCCGGCGCACATGCTCGCGGGCAACGCTCATCAGCTCGTTTTGATCCCGATACCGCAGCTTGCACTGCCAAAAGCCCATTCCGAACTCCGGCATCATCGGCACTTTACCCGTCGCGTCGGCATAGGCTTCCTCGATCTGCGCCGGAGTATCGCCTGCCGTGATCCAATAGTCGAGCTGCTTCGTGGACGCCGCCGCCCATTCGGTCACGTTGGTATTGAAGCTAGCCTGTCCGATCGCCGGATTATGCCATAACATGCCATAGCCCGCGCTCGACAGCAGGAAAGGCACGCTGGTCTGGCTGTTGCGATGGGTCAGCTCCAGACAGCAGCCTTTGAGATTGAGCAGCGATTGCTGATACTGCCCCATGCCGTACAGTTTCTCGCCCGGATTGCTTTCAAAGCGCAGCGTGACCGCATAATCGCGGCTGCCCGGTATCGGCACGATATCGCGCCCCCCGGATTTGAGCTGATACGTTTTCTCCGTTTCTTTGAGCAGTACTTCGCCTTTGTCGTTGGTGAATGTAATCCGGCCGCTTTTTTCGACATCCGCCCGGACTTTACCGTTGACGATCCAGGCACTGCGCCCGTCCTCCGCTACCTGCACATCCGCTTTCTCCGAAGCCGCCCCGGCCGGTAGCAGCGCCCAATCGTCATCGTGCAGCTTGTCCTTGGAAGCCCGCACCCGAAACGAATTCGCTCCCCAAGGCTCAATCCGCAATATCTCATGGTCGTATTCCCAGATCAAAGCTTGCTCCTGTGTGTACAACATATTCGATAATCCTCCTCCAAATTATTCAGTTCCCTCTATGCGGCTAGGATGCAATTACGTGCGCTCGGTCATTTTTGCAAGCGTTATCTTTTTCTCGTGTCTATTATAGAGCGTTAGCAGGGATAGAAGGGAGGGCGTGGAATACGAAATATTGGGACTAGATTACGTTTTATCATCAGGAGGCTTGGCAGTGGGCAAACACGATGAAGGAGCAACTATACACGCATGGATCGAGGAAAACAAAGCGGCTGCGGACAAAACGGAGCGGTCTGACGCTGATGGACGGTCAGAACCGGAACGCTCGTCCGGCAGCAGCCGGCAATTGGCAGACCCGTCTTCCTGGCGGCGCGAACATACCGATATTCCCGACCGAACGTTTCCGCTTAATGTGTTCCATATCCGCGAGAGCGATCCCGACATGTTCTGCATTCCTCCGCACTGGCATGAACATCTGGAATGGGTCGTGGTGCTCAAGGGACGCTTCAGCGTGCAGATCGGCGCCACGTTTCGGGAATTGGAATCCGGTTCCTGCCTATTCGTCAATACGGCGGAGCTGCATTCGGCCTTCCCTCTGGAGCGCGGCAGCGAGCTGTACGCGTTGGTATTCGGCGAGGCTTTGCTGCGCAATCACGCTCTGGATCATACGGAAACCCGCTATATCAGGCCGATGCTCGAAGGGCGCTTGGGATTGCCTTCTTTTTACGAGGGACAAGGCGCTGCGGGGATTAGGGAACGACTGCTGGAGGTGGTGCGGGAGCATCGAGACGCGCGGCCCGGCTTCGAATTATTGGTAAAAGCGGGGCTGCTCGGCGTGCTCGGCCTTGCGCTGAGACAGTCCGAGACTCCGGAAGAACACGCGGCAAAAAGCGGACGGCACGCGGAGAGCGCCGTGTATCCGCTGCTGCTTCATCTCAGCGAACATTTTCGCGAGCCGATCGGCGTGCGGGAGGCGGCCAAAATCTGCTGCATCACGCCGACGTACTTCTGCCATGCGTTCAAACGCACCACAGGCAAAACGCTGAGCGAATACGTGAATACATTGCGCGTCCATGAGGCCGAATCCTTGCTTCGCGGCAGCGGACGCTCCGTGCAGGAAGTCGCCCGGCTGGTGGGGTACGGCGATCCGGGATATTTTGCGCGCGTTTTCAAAAAATTCAAAGGCGTGGCGCCCAGCAGCTTGTCTTAGATAAACGAAAAACCCGCAATCTCCGGTAGCGGAGACTGCGGGCCTGATCCTGTTATTTTCCGTCGCCCAGCAAGGACTTGAGTTTGCGTCCGCTGGCTTTCATGCTGCACTCGGGATCATGCGTCTTTTCGTCCGGATTCACTTCGACGATTCGGGGCGCCGGGTTGTGCGGAAGCGGGAAAGGATGCGCTCCGTGTTCGGCTTCTTCGGATAGCAAAATTCGAGTGCCGTCCGGCAGCAGTCCATACTCGCGCACCCATCCGTCTTCATGAACCGTAACCTTGCGTCCGGGCTTCGGCTTGCGACGTTGTACCGTCATCCCGGCCTGATCCGTGCCCGGAAGCTTAAAGCGCAAAGCCGCAGCTTGAGCCCGCTGCACGCGTTGGACCGGATGAATAAGGGATACGTTCCTTGCAGGATCGATCGGTGTAATCGCCATGTCGGCTTCCTCCTTGACGGCCCGACCGTTTGGGCAATTTGTCGGGCGATTATGCTCCTGCTCTCTTTATCGACTTACCGAGCAAATATGTTAAATTTTAAATTTCCCCGAGGCTTCGCCCAGCTGCTGCGTCAGGCGTTCGATACTTTGGACCATATCGGCCAGATGATTCACCATCGCCGATTGCTCTTGCACCGTTGCCGTTACTTCTTCGACGGACGCCGAGACTTCCTCGCCCGATGCCGACAGGCTTTGCGAAGCTTCCAGCACGGCGTCTTTGTCGCGTTCCATCGCTTTGAACTCGGAGGCCATATCGCGAATCTGTCCCGTGATCGCCGTTACGCTGTCCAGAATATCCTCGAAGGATTGACGGGTGCGATCCACGTATTCGTTTTGCGTGGACGAGATTTGACGGATGGCGCCGACGCTCTCGTTGCTCTTGTCGACTTGCTCCAGCGTCTGACGGATAATGCCGCCGATTTCATTGGCCTGATCCGCCGATTGCTGGGCCAGCTTGCGAATTTCGTCGGCCACGACCGCGAACCCGCGTCCATGCTCGCCTGCTCTTGCCGCTTCGATCGAGGCGTTCAGCGCAAGCAGATTGGTTTGCGTGGAAATCTGGTTAATCGCGTCCGTAATCTGACCGATCCGCTGCGAGCTTTCGGCCAGCATTTCCGTCGTGGACGAGATGTTCTGGATCTCCAGTTCGTTTTTGGCATTGATATCGATCAGCGTGTTCACGACCGTGCTGCTGGACGCGAATACTTGATTGATCGAATCCGCGCTGCCTTGAATCCCGTCCGTTTTGCGGCCGAGGGAAGCAATGCGATCCCCGATCTCATAGAAGCGGCCTACGATTCGTTCCGTATCATGCGACTGCGATTCCATCGCTTTGGCGATTTCCATCGTCGTGACCGACGTTTCGCCGATCGAACGGGCCGTGTTTGTCGACGTGCGTTCCAGGTCCGTCGTATTGGTGTTCAAGACTTCGATCGAATGGTTCATCTGTCCGATCAGGTCTTTGTTGCTATCGACCATCGTATTGAAGCTGTCGGCCAGATCGGCAAACTCGCTCTTGTATTTGCCGTCCGCGCGAACCGTCAGATCGCCGCCGGCCAATTGCTTGAACAATCCGGTCAACCGTACGATCGGCGAAGTGATGCTGCGGGAAATCAACGTGCCGACGATGACAGCCAGAATGATCGAAGCGATCAGCGTAATCAGCATTTTTTGCATCAGATCGCCGAGCGGACGCTCGATGTCGGCATAGGAATCTTGCACGATGACAATCCAGTCCGCGACGGGAATTTTGGAATACCGAATATATGAATCCGCGTTATCCACGCTGCCTTGAATAATCGCGCCTTCCGTTTCTCGCGCCAACAGATTTTCAAATCCGTCTGCTTCATACGGCTTGCCGATCAACGTTTCGTCTTTCGAATGATAGATAATCGTACCTCCGCGGCTGGTCACGGTGATAAAGCCGTCGGCGTTGATATTGATGTTCTGAAGCTGGCTGACGAAGAAGTCGGCCGCGATCGTGTTGATCGAGACGCCCATGACCTGTCCGCTGTCCGATTTGACCGGTTGGGCAAAAACGACGATCAGGTTGCCGGTCGTTTTGGACACGATGGCGTCGCTGACGAACGGCTGCCCGGTTTCCATGACCTTTTGGAAATATTCGCGGTCCGAACGATCGCCTTTGAGCGAATCCGGATTGCTGGCGCCGACAACCGTGCCCGTAGTGTCCGCGACCATCATCGATTCGATTCCGTGCGCGCCTGCCAAGGTTTCCTGGAATTGCGTGTTGGCAAGCTGGAGTGCCCGGTTACTTGAAGCAAAAAATTGATCATCCGTCAGCGTGCCCGATTCCCGAAGGGTCAACAGGTCGCGCAATGCGGGAGATACCGAGAGAATATGTGAAAGCTGACCTTCCAAATCGACAGTAGTCGACAGACTTTCGCCGATCCGGTCCGCATTGGCATTCATTTCATCTTTGCTTTTCTTCGTTAAGAGATTCGCTCCAGAGATATAGATCACGCTGCTGCATGCCAGAAGAACGACGACAGTCAAAGCGCTAATGAGTAATGGGAGTTTGATTTTTAACGATAAACGCTTTGGCCCTCCAGGCTTGATTTGTTGATTTTCATCCTTGTTTTTCTTCATGATCGACTTCCCCTCTCTGAACTGGCAAACCACCCTCGATGCCTATAAGCGGTTTATCGGCCTTTTTCGACAAAAAAATTACACATTTTAGTCAACGATTTTCCTCTTTTTTTCCAAGGCAGTCCTTGACACGCCGGCTAGCCATGATTGCTGACTTAGCGACTGTCTTCGAATCCTGCGCTGCCTGCCTGATGCCGCCGTCGAGGTTTGAAGACGCGCGCCGTCCGCTCCGAACGCCTATTTTTTTATGCAGTCCCGGATTTTCCGATCCTTCCCCCATGCGCGCCGTTTTTTGATACACTGTACAAAGCGATTGTTTTTCATTTTCTATACGGCATGGAGGCAGAATCTTTGAATTATATTGTTTTGGACATCGAATTTAACGGCCGCAAGTTCGCCAGTCCGCATCCGATGGAAGTCATCGAGATCGGGGCCGTGCGTCTGGACGAGGCCTTGCGGGATAGCGATACATTCTCGGCATTCATCAAACCCGTTTATTTTGCCAAGCTCAACTCGTTCATCAAAAAGAAAACCGGCATCCCGCAGGAATCGATCGATAGCGCGGCCCGTTTCCCGAAAGTCATCGCCGACTTCCGGGACTGGCTGGATGCCGTACCCGGACCGCTGACCTTCGTCGTCTGGGGCGGCGAAGATATTAAGCGAATCGTGCAAGACGTACGCATGCACAAGCTGGAAGAAACGTATTGGGTGAAGACCCCTTCGCTCGATCTGCTCAAAGGCTTCCTGCTCACGCAGAACCTCAAAAACGACGTTAGCGTCGAAGGCGCGCTTGAGCTGCTGGGCATCGAAGCGACGGGCGCGGCGCACCGCGCGCTCGACGACGCCAAGATGACCGCCGATATTTTCCGCGCCGTCTACGACAAGCTCGATCTGACGCTCGCCAAAGAGTACAAAGACATGTTCTCGAACTCGAAGGAGCGCCGCATCGTCCGTTCCGCCGCCAAATCGCTCGCCTCGCGCCGCATCGTGCCGACGTGGGAACTGGCCTTGAAGCACTATTTGGACGGAAAAATCCCGTTCGACGATCCGCGCAAGGAAGCCGAGCTGCACGCTTACTTCGATGCGCTGCCGGAGTTCCCGATGCCGCCGAAGGCGGAGGAAGGTTCGGGAGAACCGGCTTCCGACGCAGAAAAAGCTCCCGTGCAAACGGAAGCTTCGGCGAACGAATAGACGCTCGAATTTCAATCCCGACTTTAATACGGCAAAAAGCTGACCCGGCTCAAGTTACGAGCGGCGGGTCAGCTTTTTTTAAAGGAAAAGCAGCTTGGGACATGTACGCAAATTCTGCGAAGCGCAGCTTGATCTACTTTCCTCGCGGGTTGCCTCATCCATGCCCAAGTCCGGGCTTTATTTGCTGCTTATCGGGTTTTTCATAAAGTAGTAACCGCCTTGCTCCGACATGTCCTTCACGAGCGCAACCCCGTTATCGAATTCGCCCACGTAGATATCATTCGTTTTGAGATCCACGCGCGCTTTGCCGAAGCGGTCGATCAATACTTTAACGCCGTCCGCGCGCTGCGCGAAAGCCAAGCCTTCCTTGAACGAACCGATCTCCGCGCCTTCGTCGCTGAACTGCGCCGGAATGACCAGCTTGCCCGTCACGCCGATATAGCCCCATTTGCCGCTGCGGTCGCTGAGGCTTCCGCCGACTTTGACCGCTGCCCGTCCTTCGCTGAAGGACTGGCCGCCGGTATATTGCGCTTTGACGATCACTTTGCCTTTCGTATTGAGGTAGCCGTACTTTCCGTTTTGGAGGAACAAAGCCATTCCTTCGCTGAAAGGCGCGGCTCCGTCGAACTGCGGCTTGATGACGACTTTGCCTTTTTTATCGATATAGCCCCATTTGCCGTTTTGCATGATCGGAGCCAGACCTTCGCTGAATACGTTCAACATGGCATACTTAGGCTTGACGATTTCTTTGCCTTTCGCATCGATAAAGCCTCCGACATACGACGTGCCTTTCTTTTTCCATACGGCGGCCATTCCGTCGCTGAAATCGTGCGCTTCGTCGTAAGCCGCGTTGAATACGGCTTTGCCGCTCTTGTTGATATACGCCCATTTGCCGGAAGAGACTTTAACCGCGGCAAGTCCTTCGCTGAAGCCTTGACCGACCTGTTGATACTTCGGTTTCACGACGACTTTTCCCGTCTTGTCGACAAAGCCCCACAGTGATCCTTTTTGCACGGCGGCCAACCCTTCGCTAAATGGCTTAACCTCGTCATATTGCGCTTTGATGATCGTTTTTCCGTTCGTGTCCGCGTAGCCGAAAAGCGTCGTTTTGCCGTCCCAGAACGAAACGAGTCCCTCGCTCAAATTGCCGACCATCGGGTAGCTCGCCGGCTTTGCCGTTCCGTTCACGATACTCGTTGCGCTATCTGCTGCATATGTAGTCGGCGTAATCGCTGCCGTCGAGACGGAAGCGGTCAGTGCCAGGGCAAGCAGGATCGATGTACGTTTTTTCAATGTTTTTCCCCCTCTGATGTCGATGTGCATAAGCACGATAGTTATTTACCCACAGCCGCCCGGTAAGCATCTATTATCGTCAAATTCTGTAAAAAACAAAAAGCCCGATCTTCCATAAAGAAGACCGGGTTCGTTTGGCGCCATCGATTCGGCTTATTTTTCGAACGGATACTTCAGTCCCCACTGCCCGCGCACGTTATCGAGCAACCGCATGATGCCCAGCGACTCGGCCAACGTGATGACGGTGCTCTCGTGACGGCCTTCCAGCAGCGCGCGGCCGACTTCTTCCGCTTCATACGCATAGCCTTTGATGCCGCGGTCTTCGCGATCGTCCGTGATTTTCACCGGCTCTTCGCCGTTGACGTACAGCGTCGCTTCCTTGGCAAACAGGAATTGCGGGATATGGATATACCCCTTCGTGCCGTGGATGAACGCGTCGTTCGGGAAGTTCACGCGCACGCCGCCGTGCAGCGAAGCCGTTTTGCCGTCGCCGTAATCCAGCAGGATCGTGAAGTGCTCGTCGACTCCCGTTTCGCCGATATGCGCCGTGGTCCAGACGTTATTCGGGTTCGGCCCGAGCACCATCGAGGCAAAAGATACCGGATAAATGCCCGCGTCCAGCAGCGCCCCGCCGCCCAGCTCCGGATTCAGCAAACGACCTTCCGGATTCCAGCCCGCATCGAAACCGAACTCGGCTTTCACGATGCGCACGTCGCCGATCTTGTCGTCGCTCAACCATTGACGCACCTGCTCGATCGGCGGCAGGAAACGCGACCACATGGCTTCCATCAAGAACAGCTTTTTCTCGCGCGCCGAATGGATCAGCTCGTCCAGTTCGCCCGCGCTCACCGTGAACGGCTTTTCGCACAGTACGGCTTTGCCTCCTTCAAGAGCGGTCAGAACGTTTTCTTTATGAAAAGGATGCGGGGTCGCTACATAGATCGCATCCACGTTCGGATCATTCGCCAGTTCTTCGTAGCTGCCGTGCGTAACCGGCGCTCCGAATTTCTCCGCAAATTTGTCGGCGCTTTCTTTCGTGCGCGAACCGATCGCGTACAGCTCGCCGTTCGAAGCATGCTTCAGATCGGCTGCGAACTGCTCGGCGATCCAGCCCGTACCCAGAATGCCCCACTTGATCTTACCGTTTGCCGCCTCGCTCATCGTGAATCCTCCTTGAAATAGAAATCGTTTTCGGCTTACGTTTCGGCGCGGCGCTTTTTCGAACCCCGATGCGTCCCGCGCGTGATGTAAGCCTTTCCTTGTACACTTTACCAGATCGAACGTTGAAAAGGTAGCGAGGTGGGGAAGAAGCCTTTTTATTGGCTTCTAAAAGTCAGGGGACGTGCGGTTGGGTGAGAGGTCGTGCGGGGCGCTGCGGAGGGGATTCGTTTCGGTCGCGTGTTGCAATTGGGAAAATGGATTGGATTGTAGTAAGGAATTTTCCCAATTGCAAAGGCGAACATTTCATTCCTCCACTGAATCCCCTCCTCCGCTTCTGCGACGACTTATCCAACCAACCTTATGTTCCCCCGACGGCAAAAGCCGCCTTGCGGCTTCTTCTTGGGGATAAGAAGAAGGGCAAGGCGGCTATTTTAGGGGTTTAGGGGATGGGTGAATAGAGAATTCGAATCAAGGTTGTTGCAGTTGAAACGATGTACGGTAAGCTTTAAGGTCATAAGATCGTAGAACTACTCTAAGCGGTTAAACAAATACTTTAGCAAAAGGCTTCCCACAGAAAGCCTCCAGCCAAAGACCCTACCCAAAGATCGAACAAAATCTTTCGCTTCTTATGAATAAGATCTGCCCGCCGAGACGATCGGAAAGTCGAGGCTGCTTTTCCCTACCCCTTTTTTAAAGAGGTAGGCGGAAGTTCCGGTTTGGCCGAAGCGTAGCGGGCGGCGTAGGGGGAATTCAGTGAGAGACGCCTTTGAGCCGGGAAAGCCGAAGGCTTTCTCGACGAAACAGCGGCTCGAACGAATTCCCCCGCAGCCGCCCGCCCAGCTTCCCCCAAACGAACAGGAACTTCAAGCTTAGCCTCTTTTCCGACGAGTCATGACGTCGAAGATTACGGCTGCGGCCAAGACGCCGCCGCGGATCATGTACTGGTAAGAGATGCCGACGCCCAGCAGGTTCATGCCGCTGGACAGGGACGCCATAACGACCGCGCCGATGATGGAGCCGGTGACTTTGCCGACGCCGCCGGCTGCGGATACGCCGCCGACGTAAGCGGCCGCGATCGCGTCAAGCTCGAACAGCGTGCCTGCGGTCGTCGTCGCGGATTGCAGACGGGCCGTGTACAGGATGCCGGACAGGGCGGACAGCATGCCCATGGAGCCGAATACGATATACGTGATCTTTTTAACGTTGATGCCGCTCAGGTGAGCCGCTTCCGGGTTGCTGCCGACCGCGTAGATATGGCGGCCGAGCACCGTTTTGGTCGTCAGGAAGTGGTAGATCGCCACGACCAGCAGGGTGATTACGACCGTCCAGGAGAACCCGTTGTAGCCTGCGAGAATCCAGGTCAGGTACGCGATGATCGCGGATACGAAGATCAGCTTGATCGCGAAAATCTTGTTGGAAGGCACTTCGAATTTGTATTTGATCTTTTGCGAGCGCTTGGAGATTTCGGCGTACACGAAGTACAGGATAACCAGGGCGCCGAGGATCAGCGAGAGCACGTTCAGTCCGGCGATATGGCCCAGCGAAGGCAGGAAGCCGTTGCCGAGCGCGTTGAACGTGTCGTCTTTGACGATGATCGTGCCTGTTTTCTCCGTCACTTGCAGCAGCGCGCCCCGGAAGATCAGCATCGCCGCCAGCGACGAGACGAAGGCCGGAATGCCGACCGACGCGACCAGCACGCCGTTGAACATGCCGATCACGATACCGAGGATCAGGATGATCGGAATGGTGAAGTAAACGGGAACGCCGAGCTGCGACAGCATGATCGCGGCGATCGCGCCCATGAAGCCGGCGGCGAAACCGACTGACAAGTCGATATGCCGGATGACGATAACGAGCGTCATGCCGACCGCCAACACGGCGATATAGCCGGTAGCGTCAAGCAGGTTACTGATATTCCGCGAGGACATGAAAAGTCCGTCGGTCATGATCGTGAACGTCAGCATGATGACGAACAAAGCGATATACATGCCGTAATCGCGGATATTTACTTTGAGCAAAGATTTGGCTTCTTGAAAGAAGTTCACGGTTTTCCCCTCCTGCATCCTATTGCGTGGTTTTTACGGTCGAACTTTTTTACTGCGTCGCGAACTCCATGATTTTTTCCTGATCGGCGTCTTCGGCCGCGATCTCGCCTTTGATCCGGCCTTCGGCCATGACGTAGATCCGGTCGCTCATGCCGAGCACCTCGCCGAGTTCGGACGAGATCATGATGATGCTCATGCCCTGGGCGATCAGCTTGTTCATGATGGTGTAAATTTCGAACTTGGCGCCGACGTCGATACCGCGCGTCGGTTCGTCGAGAATCAACAGCTGCGGGCCGACGAACAGCCATTTGCCGAGCGATACTTTCTGCTGGTTGCCGCCGCTCAGGTTGCCGACGAGTTGTTCGACGGAAGGCGCTTTGATATTCATGGACGCCTTGTATTCGTTGGCGACTTTGACTTCTTCGTTGTCGTTGATGATGCCGCCCGGCGCGATGCCTTTGAGGTTGGCCGCGCTGACGTTGCTTTTGATGTCCTGGATCAGGAACAGCCCGTCGCCTTTGCGGTCTTCGGTCACGTAGGCGATGCCGGCCTTGATAGCGTCGCTGGTATGGCCGAAGCGCGTGCGCTTGCCGTCCACGTACAGCTCGCCGTCCAGTTTGTAATTTCTCGGATTGCCGAAAATGCTGAGCGCGAACTCCGTACGGCCCGAGCCCATAAGGCCCGCGATGCCGACGATCTCGCCTTTTTTCACATAGAGGTCGACGTTCTTGACGATGTTCCGGCCGAGCTGCGGATCGTAAGCGGTCCAGTTCTTGACCTCGAGGATGTGGTTGCCGAACTTTTTGTCGGGCCGCTTCGGATAGATGTCTTCGATATCGCGTCCGACCATGTTTTTGATGATCGAAGCTTCGGTAATTTCGCCTTTGGACGCATCCAGCGTGCAGATCGTTTTACCGTCGCGGATAACCGTCGCTTTGTCCGCGATCGCGATGACTTCTTTCAGCTTGTGGGAGATCATGATGCAGGTGATGCCCTGGTTTTTCAGTTCGCGCAGCAGATCGAGCAAGTTTTCGCTGTCGTTCTCGTTGAGCGCCGCGGTCGGTTCGTCCAGGATCAGCAGCTTGACGTTTTTGCTGAGCGTTTTGGCGATTTCGACGAGCTGCTGCTTGCCGACGCCGAGGTCGCGGATCAGCGTCTCGGGGTTGACGTTCAGCTTGACCTTTTGCAGCATTTTCCGCGCTTCGATGATCGTCTCGTTCCAATCGATCACGCCGCCGCGCTTGACCTCGTTGCCCGCGAAAATATTCTCGTACACGCTGAGGTCCGGGAACAAAGCCAGCTCTTGATAGATGATCGCGATGCCCGTTTTGACGCTGTCGTTAATCTTCGCGAACTGCTGCACCGTGCCTTCGTAAACGATGTCGCCCTCATATGTGCCGTACGGGTAGACCCCGCTCAACACCTTCATCAATGTCGATTTGCCTGCGCCGTTTTCGCCGACCAGGAAATGAATTTCGCCTTTCTTGACTTGGAAATTCACGTCGGACAGCGCTTTGACGCCGGTGAAGTTTTTGGAAATATTGCGCATTTCGAGAATGTTGCCGCCCGAACCTTCCGATATCGGCCCGTTCGTTTTTTGCAGGTTGGTTCCGCCCATTTCTATCGCACCCCTTACCGCCTTGTTTACCGGGAAAGAGGAACGGGGGCGTCCCCGTCCCTGCTTTTCAGCCGGCTGTTTGTTGAACTTACAGGCCCGTGAAGTCTTCCGCTTTGTAGTAGTCGGAATCGATCAGTTCTTTTTGCACGTTTTCTTTGTCGACGACGATAACGTCGGTTTGCTTCGCTTTGACGTCGACTTCGCCGTTGTTGTACGAACCTGTCGTTTCCGGCGTTTTGCCGTCGAGTACTTCGACTGCCATGCCCATCGCGTCTTTAACGAGCGTGCGCACGTCTTTGAAGACCGTCATGGATTGTTTGCCGTCGATGATGTACTGGATCGAAGCCTGCTCGGCGTCTTGACCCGTAATCACGAAGCTCGTTACCGCGCTGTCGGAACCGAATACGTCGGCGATCGAACGTGCTGTGCCGTCATTCGGAGCCAGGATCGATACGTCGCCTTTCATGTCCGCGGCGGCTGCCGTCAGGTGGGTTTGAGCTTTGTTTTTAGCTTCGTTCGGGTCCCAGTTCGTCGTCACTTGGCCGATGATGCTGCTCATTTGGTCGCGAGTCAGGTCTTTCGTGTCTTTCAGCTTTTCAGCTTCCGTGGAGTTCGCGATTTTGAACGTGCCGTCCGCGATCTTCGGCTGCAGCACTTCCCAAGCGCCTTGGAAGAACAGGAACGCGTTGTTGTCCGTAGCGGCGCCCGCATACAGGTAAAGCGGTTGGCCGCTGCCTTTTGCATGATCGATCAGGTACTGGCCTTGAGCCGCGCCTACCGCGAGGCTGTCGAAGGTCACGTAGTAGTCGACCGCGTCCGTGCTGGTGATCAAACGGTCGTACGAGATCACCGTTACGCCGTCTTTTTTCGCCGCTTCCACGGCTGCCGCCGCGGCGTCGCCGTCCTGCGGGCAGATGATCAGCACTTTGATGCCTTTATTCAGCAGCGTTTCCACGTTTTCTTTTTCTTTCGCGGAAGAGCCTTGGCTGAACAGGATTTCCGTCGTGTATTTGCTGCCCGACAGCGCGTCTTTGAAGCGCTGCTCGTCCTGCACCCATCTCGGCTCGTCTTTGGTCGGCAGTACGATGCCGACGCTTACGCTTCCTCCGCTGCCGCTTGTTCCGCCGCCGTTGCCGCACGCGGTTGCGACGATCGAGAACACCATGACCGCAACGAGGAGCACAATCCCCTTAAACTGTTTTCTCAACTGAACGATCCCCTTTCGGTTTGTCTGAATAGGTTGCAATGTGTTGTTTTCTTCTGGCAAGATCAACTATAGCATCGCATCGGGCAAGTGTAAGCGCTTATCATTAGCACTCTTTTGCTACCGTCTGTACTTTTTTAAGGCCAAATAGAAAGCGCTTGCAAAAATGTGCAGACAAACGGATTGCCGATGTTCGAACGGAGGGCTACGGGGCTGTTCAGGCCCGTGCTTCCGTATAACAAAAAAATGCTGCGGCAATCCATCATTTTTCGCTTGTTCCGCCTCCGAGAAGGAACAAGTACGCAAAATGATGGCTGCTTGCAGCATTCTGTTCGTTTTTTTGAAAATATAGAGTCAAAATAAAGGATTTGCGCAATATTTCGCTTCAAACGCCTGCTGGCTTGCATACGGACGACAGTTAATCGTTGGCGTTTTCCGCACCGTACACGTCCTCCCGCGAATGAAAGCCGTCCGCGATCACCGTCTCGTCGATGTTCGACGCATCGACGGCGATCGGCGGCAGCAGGACGGAAGGAACCTCGATCTTGCCGTTGTTCACTCGCCGGGTCGCGGCAGGCTGCTCGCCTTTTGCCAACGCAACCGCAAACTTTGCCGTCTCCTCCGCCAAACGTCCGATCGGTTTGTAAACGGTCATCGTCTGCGTGCCCGCAACGATCCGACGGATCGAGGCCAGGTCGGCATCCTGACCCGCGACCGGAATGCGACCCGCCAAACCGTTTTTCTCCAATACCTGCACCGCTCCCCCGGCAGTGGCGTCATTGGCGACGATTACGGCATCGATTCCGTCGCTGCCGTTCGCCTCCAACGCCTCGCGCATATTTTCCGACGCATAGACGGGCTTCCAATCTTTCGACCATTGATCGTACACGACGCGGATATCGCCTCGATCGATCGACGGCTGCAGCGCATCGAATGCGCCTTCTTTGAATTGACGCGCATTGTTGTCCGTATCGGCGCCTCCGATGTAGACGTAATTGCCCTTCGGCACAAGCTTCATGATCGCTTCGGCCTGCAATCGTCCCACCTCGATATTATCGAACGATACGTACAAATCGACATCCGCATTGGTCACGAGCCGATCGTAAGACAGCACCTTAATACCCGCTTTGTGCGCTTTGCTGACAATGGCGGCGGTCGCTTCCGCATTATGCGGCACGATGACCAGCACGTCGACGCCTTGGCTGATCATCGTTTCGGCCTGCGCGATCTGCCTGGCGTCGTCGCCGTTGGCCGACTTGACGACCACTTCCGCGCCGAGTTTCTCCGCCGCTTCCACGAACAGGTCGCGGTCTTTTTTCCAGCGTTCCTCAAGCAAGGTGTCCATGGTGAAGCCGATAACGAGCGGTTCGCCGGACGGCTTGAGACCGGGCAGCGCCGCAGAAGCCGGATCTTCGCTTGAGCTTTTTCCGGGATCTGCTTCTTCGGAAGTCTCCTGACCTGTACCCGTGCCTTTTTGCGGCTCCGTTTCCCCGTTTCCGTTCTCCGTTATCGCCGCGGCCGATTGGTCATCCCCGGCCGGCGAAGGCTCATTTCCCGAACAGGCGGACAGCAGCGCGATCGCGAGCGCCGACAACATCACGAGCAGCACCAGCGGATACCGCGTGAAAAACGTTCGGCTGCCGCTCTCCTTTCCGGTTCCCGTAACCGTCATTCGCCACCTCCGAGCAGCGCCTTCCGATATTCCGTCGGCGATAGATCGCACATCTTTTTGAACACCTTGCTGAAGTAGTTCGGATCGTGGTAACCCACTTCGAACGTAATCTCTTTCAGACTGCGCGCCGGGTCGCTCATCAACTTCTTCGCTTTGTCGATCCGGCATTCGGTCAGGAAATCGATGTAGTTCACGCCGACCTGCTCTTTGAACAATTTGCTGATGTAAAAAGGACTTAGCTCGAACTTCTCCCCGATCCCTTCCAGCGAGATGTCCTCATGCGAATGCTCGGCGATGTACTGTTTGATCCGCCGCACCGTATCGGGCTTGATCCGCTCCAGATGCTCCGCATACGCCTGTTTGATCCGATCCAGAATCGCTCCCGTTTCCGCCCGCAGCTGACGGTAATCCTGAGCCTGGAACGAAAACGTCGGCGTCCCGATCTCCACGCCCATCTCCGCAAGCACCCGCGACGATACCCATAACCGCTCCGATACGCGCTGCTGCGCATGCAGGCGATCGGCTCCTTCGCTTTCGCAGCGGCGCAGAAAGTCGAGCGTTTCGGTGCGAATACCGTCCCAATCCCTTATCCGAATCTGCTCGAAAAAGTGCTGCTCCCAACGCTTGTCCGGCAGGTCCAGCAGCGATTCGCCCGTTCCGACGGCGCCGGGCTCCGGCTTGTCGACATACAGTCGATAGCGCACCGGCTGCGTGGGATCCGGCGTCGCCAGCAGCGCTTCGCGGTAGGACTGACGCACCTGCGACAGCGATTCGCAGACGTTGCCTACGCCGACGAACCACCCGTCCCGAACATGGCGGCCGCCTGTTTCGAGCACCATTTTCGCAAGCTCCGATGCCTGCACGCGGAAGGAACGGCTGTTGTCGCGGAAAGCAATAATCGGAATCTGGCGGCCGTATAAAGCTCCTACCCATCCGGCGCCTTCCCTTCTCACCAGATCGCGAATCGAGCCGTAAGCGCCGTCCGATCCTTCGGGCACCAACACCGACAAAGCAAAGGTCTGGCTGCCCGCATCCGCGCCGAGCCACGACACCAACTCGTCCGAATGCACTTCGTGCACATGGTCGAACAATAGCTGCGTCACGATGTCCGTCTCGATCACCGGCATCACCCGCGCAAGCGTGTCTTCCCGCAACCGGCTGCGTTCGCGCTCACGCTTCTCTTCATCGATCTGCTCCAGCACGCGGCCGACCGTTTTTTTGATCTCGGTCGCTTTGCTCGGTTTGAGCAGATAATCCTTCACGCCCAACTTTAGCGCGCGGCGCGCGTAATCGAACGTATCGTAAGCGGTCACCATGACGATCTTGATATCCGGATATTTGTCGCCAATAATCTCCGTCGCTTCCAATCCGTCCATGCCCGGCATTTTGATATCCATCAGAATCAGGTCCGGTCCGAAAGACTCCGCAAGCTCTACCGCCATTTTCCCGTTTTTCGCCTGCTCGATGACCAGATCCGGGAATCCTTTGCGCAAAATAGCTTCCAGCCCTTCGCGGCCGACCTGCTCGTCATCCACGATCAATAGCTTTATCATAGGTGTCGCTTCTCCTTGTTTTCGGTAATTTGAGCAGAACCCGCACGCCGCGGCCTTGTCCGCTATGAATCTCGATCACGTCCGATACGCCGTAAAATAATCTCAGGCGCCTCACCACATTGCCGAAGCCGATTCCCGTCGAATGCCCTTCCGGCTGCATGTCGCGTTCTTCCAGAATGCCGCGAATCTTTTCTTCGTGCATCCCCGGCCCGTCGTCGGCAATCTCCACCGCGACATGGTCGCCCGCATCCGCGATCGTCACCGTAATCGTTCCTCCGTTTTCCGCAGGTTCGATCGCGTGAATGACTGCGTTCTCCACAATCGGCTGCAGCGTCAATCCCGGCATCTGCACGGCCAGACAGCTCTCGTCGATCTCCGTGACCAGATTCAGCCGCTCCGTAAAGCGCGCCGATTGGATCTCCATATACTGCCGCATCACGCGCACCTCATCGTACAGCGTCACCGCGCGATCCAACCGCTTGAGATTATAACGCAGAAGCCCCGCCACGCTTACCAGCAGGTCGCTTGTCTCCTCCGCCCCTTCCAGAAAAGCCTTTTTGGACAGCGTGTCGAGAATATTGAACAGGAAATGCGGGTTGATCTGGCTCTGCAAACTGCGAAGCTGGCTTTCTTGAAGCAGCAGTTGGCTTTGCTGCAGCTCGCTTTTCAGCCGTGCTTTTTCTTTCATTTCGAGGATCAGATTGTTGATGTTCACCCGCATGCGCTCGAATGTCGTCGCCAGAAAAGAAATCTCGTCCGACGAGTTCACGACGATCTGCCGTTCGAATTTGCCTTTGGCCAGCTCTTGCGCTGCTTTCGTCAATTGCTGAACCGGCCTTGTGATGCTGAGCGAAAACCAATAAGTGAACAGCAGCAGACCGAACGTGATGGCAAGCAGTATCCAGATCCCGAACTTTTTCAACTCTTCGGCTTGCTCGATGATGCTGCGGTAGAACCGCTCGTACGTGTTCAGTTCGATATCGATCAGCTGCAGCGTCATCTCCGATATATAACGGGAAACGCGCGTCGCCTCCGCAAAAGCCTTCGACGATTCCTCGGTCTCGCGCTCGGATTTGAACATGATCGATCGGTCCGTCGTTTCAATAAGACTATCGATCAGGTTCATGTAGCTGGTCAGCGCGAAATCGTTCTCTTCGTTGCGCAGCACGCCGACCGAGCTTTGCGCTTCCCGCAGCTGCTGTTCGCCGCGCCGCAAGCTGCTCAGATTCCCTTCGGTCGGCGTCAGCAGATAGATATTGAGCGCGTTGACCGTCTGGCGGCTGGCCGTCGTGACCTCGTTCATGATCAGGTAACGCTGAAGAATCTCGTTATATTGATCCTGCGTCTTCTGGTTGTAGTAGGTGAGCATCATCCAGATCGAAGCCATGATGAACATGACAATGGCCGTCAACGTCCAGATTTTTCGCTGAATTCCGATCATTGCGCATCCTCCGTCGTCAACATGCGAACATCGGTCAGATAGCCCCCGGCGTCAAGCGGAACAGTCTCGCCCTCCAGCCACTGCACCATCATTCGCACGCCGGTCTCTCCCATCTCCGACGGAGATTGCTGAACGACTCCGTCCAGCTTCCCCTGCCGCAGCAAAGCCAGGATATCGGGATTATCGTCGAAAGAGTAGATATGATACGGCGCCACCTGCGAGCGTCGGCCGATCTCCTGCACCATGGCCGGCGTCAAGTTGGCATCCACCGATATGAAGGCGTTTACATCAGGGAAATGGTTCATTACGTTCTGCGTCGCGGCCGCAATCTTTTCCTCTTCGTCCGAGCTGGTCACGTATTCGATACGGATACCGGGATGCCGGTCCAGTATGCCGCGAATGCCTTCGACCCGCTGCCGCTGATCATATTCTTCGCGTTGATCGCCCATCAGGACTACCGTGCCCCTGTCGCCCATATCGGCAATCAGCGTATTCGCAATCAGCTCTCCGGCCGCCAAGGCATCCGAGCCGACATACGTTTTGCGCATGCTTTGGGACATCGGCACATCGCTTGCCACCGTAATGATCGGAATGCCGTAAAAAGCCGCTTTTACCTTCGTCAGACTATCGAACGCATCTTCGTCCATCCCCTGCACGATGATGCCGTCCACCTTCGAATCGATCGCGATCTCAAGCTGCTTCAAAAAGTCTTCCCGGTCTTCGCCGTACGTTCCCCACACTTCCAGATTCGCTCCCAGCCGCTGGGCTTCCGCCTCTGCCCCTTCGCCGACCTCGTTCCAGAACGGCGTGCCGAGATCCTGCGTGACGAGGACAAGCCGATAACGATCCTCTTCCCGATGCTGAAGCTGCGGCGGCTGCCAGGCGGATTGCACGAATCGAATCGCGGAGATCATGGTGAAAAAAAGAAAAATGGCGCAAATCGAACCCAACGCCAAGCTAATCGTCTTATGCAAGCTGTATCCCTCTTTTCATCCGGATAATTAAATTATAACATTTTATTCCAGTTCACCGAAAGATCAGAATATCCGCCGAGTTCCTTGGCAGTTTGTCTACTGTAGCAAATCAGTCGGCGTCTGAATAGATTTTTTTTGCAGAACTGCCTATGAAACTGTTTTTATCGTTCGTTTCGGAGTTTTCTTGTACGGGTAAGGTGCAACGAAGAGTCAATTGTCGGAACGTTCCCCGAGTCTGCGATAAAAGCAACCCAATCGAGGAGGAATTTATCATGACGAAAAAGCCTTTAGGCAAAAAGCATCTGGTCGCCTCATTCGCATGCGGTGCCGTATTGTTCTCCGGACTTTCCGCTGCAGCGGCCGATACGTCGGTATCCGCAATGATTTCCAAAGCGACATTCTTTGCGTTCGGCGAAAGACAAGCAGCTCCCGCGCCGACAGGCAGCAACGGCGCCAAATCTCCGGCCGCGCTGAATTACAACGGTACGACGTACGTTCCGGTACGCGCGATCGGCGACATGCTCGACGTTCCGGTATATTGGGATGCCGCGAATAATGCCATCTCGACAGGCAGCGCCAAAACGATCGTGAAAAGCGCGGACGGCACCGTGCACGGCAGCATTGATTTGATGGAGGAAAAAGGCGGGGTACGCGTTAAAGTGAGCTTGATGGATATTCCTGCGGGGCCGCACGGCATCCACGTCCATCAAATGCCGATCAAAAACAACGACTTCGCTACGGCGCTCGGCCATTTCAATCCGACCAAGCACGAGCACGGCCATAATAATCCGCAAGGCGCCCACGTCGGCGACTTTACCAAAAACTTGACCGCCGACAAAAACGGCAAAGCGGTGCAGGAGTTCTTCCTTGAAGGCGCTAATCTGCAGCCGGATAGTCCGATGTCCATCGCGGGTCGTTCGATTATCGTCCACGCGGGAGCGGACGATCAGAAGAGCGATCCGGCCGGAGATTCGGGGGATCGGATCGCGGGCGGGAATGTGCCGAAGTAACAGATCGGATTCGATTCGAAAAGTCAGGCACTCGAACAAACGCAAAAAAGGAGACCGCCGAATATACTCGGCCGTCTCCTTTTTCGCATATTCGGTTTCCGCGCCGCTTATTCTTCGGGCCAGCCGTCCGACGAATGACCGCCTAACCGGTCTTCGAAATGCCCGTACCGCTGCCATCGCAGTTCCATCTCCCGCAAAATTTCCGGAGCTTCGGCCCCGAACCCTTGCATCGGAATATTGACCGGCATCGAGACGAGGCCGCGGTTGGCTTTCATCAATCCCCGCATGAAGCCGCTTCGGCGCGACAGAAAGTCTTGCGCGTTATGCAGATCGATCCCGATGTACGGCTGGTTCATCAGCGTATAAGGTTCGATTTTGCTGATCTCGGTCCAAGCTACGAATCCGGCATTGGCCGCAGCCACCCGATCGTGCAGCCCTTTCTCGTCCAGCGTCAGGATCGGCGAGAACCGGAAGGCCCGGCGAACGCCGAACCCCATGCCCGTTACCCCCATCAGCAGCGATAAAATGCCCATGATTCCGCCGAAGATCGAATGGTCCGGCCCCGGACTGAAGCCGAGAACCATCAGATAGATGCCGACGGCGACGAACAGCAGACCGAACAACGCGATCTGCAGGGCTTTGCCCGGTTTCTGATAAAAATGAAGCGTGCGGCTTCCCTGCATCATCGTATCGCGCTCCATGCTTGTTCTCCTTTCTAATTATTCAGCCGATGTCAGCAATCCTTTTTCCGTCAAATATTCTTTAGCCACGTCTTCCGCCGAGCGCCCTTCCGCGTTGACCGCGTAGTTCATCTTCCGCATTTCGTCGTCGGTAATCTGTCCGCTCAGCACATTCAGCGTATCCGCCAGTTCCGGGTACTTATCCAGCGTTTCCTGAAGCATCAGCGGCGCGCCTTGGTAAGGAGGGAACAGACCTTTGTCGTCTTCCAGCACGGTCAGATCGTACTGCGCCAATTCGCTGTCGGTCGAGTACGCATCGAGCAGGTCGATATCGCCGCTTTCGATCGCTTGATAACGCAGCTTCGGCTCCATCGTGGATACCGTATGGAATTGGATGCCGTACAGCTCCTGTATGCCCAGATAGCCGTCTTCGCGATCCGAGAATTCAAGCGTGAAGCCCGCTTCGACATTGTTCTCGATCGGTTTGAGATCCGAGATCGTCGCTACCTGGTATTGATCCGCAAGACGCTTGGACATCGCCAGCGCATACGTATTGTTGTACGCCATCGGATCGAGCAGGGCCATATTGAATTCGCTTTTCATGCCGTCCCGCGCCTGGGCATACACTTCGGCGGCATCGGTGCTGGTCGCGGTGGTTTTCAGGAATTCGCTGATGGCCGTACCGGTAAACTCGGGATAAATGTCGATATCGCCGTTTTGCAAAGCCGCGAACACGAACGAAGTCTTCCCGAGTCCGGGCTTCAACTCGACCGTCAGATCCGTGTCCTGCTCGATCAGTTCTTTGTACATGTTGATCAAAATTTCCGGTTCCGGTCCCAGTTTGGCTCCGAGCACCAGATCCGCTTTGGCGGCTTGACCGAAAAGCGGGATAATCAGGAAAGCCGCGATGATAACCGCAAAGCCGCCGAGTGCCGCAAGCGAACGCTTGAGCGACAGCTTTTCCAGAAAACGAAGCACAAAGTCAAAAATAATCGCGAGCAGCGCCGCCGGAATCGCCCCGATCAGAATCAGGTTGGTGTCGTTGCGGTCGATGCCGAGCAGGATCAATTCGCCCAGGCCGCCGCCGCCGATCAACGCGGCCAGCGTGGCCGTTCCGATAATCAGCACGGTCGCGGTGCGAATGCCCGCCATGATGACGGGCATCGCCAGCGGCAATTCGACTTTGAACAACCGTTTTCGCCGGTTCATCCCCATCGCGTCGGCCGCTTCGATCAGCGAGGGATCGACGCCGCGCACTCCCGTATACGTGTTGCGCAGAATCGGGAGCAGCGCATAGATCACGAGCGCCACGACCGCCGGCACGCGCCCGATGCCGAGCAGCGGAATCATCAGGCCGAGCAGCGCCAAGGACGGAATCGTCTGAAGCACCGCGGTTACGCCGATAATGCCTTCCGCCGCGCGCGGCGTCCTTGCCAGCAGCAGTCCGAGCGGCACGGCAATCAACGCGGCGATCAGCAAAGAAATGAACGACAACACAATATGCTCGCCCAGCGTGCTCCATAATTGATCCTGCCGCTGCGAAAGAACGTCGAAGAAGGTATTCATCAGGCTTCGCCTCCTTCTTCAATTTCGCGGGCAATGCGCTTAAGCGTTCGTTCCCGATCCAGCAGGCCGATCACCTCGTCGCCCCGTCTCACCAACAAGCGTTTCTCGGCCGCAAAATGCCATAACAGTTCGCCCAACGCGGTATCCGCGCCGATGGTCACCGCGCCGTCGTTGGTAATCCGGCTATCCGGTTCCAACGGCTCCGCCAATTCTTCCGCCGTCAGATGCGAAGCGATTTCGCGATGGGTTCCCGATCCGGCCGCATCGCCCAAAAATTCCCGGACGAAATCGTTTGCCGGATGCTGCACGATCTCGTCCGGCGAGCCGATTTGCACGATTTTCCCGCCGTTCATCAGACAGACGCGATCGCCGAGTTTGATCGCTTCGCGCATATCGTGCGTCACGAAGACGATCGTTTTTCGAATCGAGCGCTGAAGCTCCAACAGGTCGTTTTGCAGCTTTTCGCGCGTGACCGGGTCAAGCGCGCTGAACGGCTCGTCCATCAGCAAGATATCCGGATCCGCCGCCAGCGCCCGAACGACGCCGACACGCTGCTGTTGTCCGCCGGACAGTTCGGAAGGAAGCTTGTCGCGATAGACGTCCGGGTCCAGTCCGACCATGCCCAGCAGTCGATTGACCGATTTTTCGATCTCCTCGCGAGGTTTCTTCATCAGTTCGGGAACCAGCGCCACGTTTTCGCCCACCGTCATATGCGGGAATAACGCGATCTGCTGAAGCACGTAACCGATATTCCAGCGCAGCTCGCTTAACTTGTAATCGTCGACGGGACGACCTTCGATACGGATCTGCCCGCTGCTGGTCTCGATCAGGCGGTTGATCGTTTTGAGCACCGTCGTTTTGCCGCAGCCGCTGGGACCGATCAGCACGAAGAACTCGCCTTTTTGGATCTCGAAAGACAATCCGTCGATAGCCTTACGGCCATCATCATACGTTTTGGTTACATGCTCGAATAGGATCATAGTTTTCTCCCAAGTAGATTGTCGTGGAATTCGTCTGTCATTCTCTTTTATCAATACCCGATTGTGGCGGCTTGGTATCACGGGAGGGAGAAAAACAAACTTTGAAAGTTACGTAGGCGGGGAAAGCGAGAAGACTGCGAGAGAAATTGCCAGCATACGCTTCCGAAGTGCATTTCTTCGAAATGATTTACAAGACGCTGTCTCACTCGGAAAAGGGATTGGATTTGAATAAGGAATTTTCCGAGTTCAAAGGCGTCTTGACCTGAATTTCTCTCTCCGTCTTCTCGCTTCCAGCTACGTTGGGGATTATTGACAAGGAAAAAGCCCCGGAATTTATTTTCCGGGGCTCGTATTTTATCTTTATGCGTTTAAGGGAGCAAATCTACTGCGTCTTGCGGGACGAAGAATTGTTGGCCGTTGTGGATAACGTTGCCGTCCAATTGAACGGGTTGGCCGTTCCATTCGGCTACGCTTTTGAATACGGGCAGGCGCAGTGTGTTGTTGCCTTTTTTTATGACGAGTACGGGGTTTGCCGCATCACTGTCGTCCGTCGTTACCTGAGCGCCTTTCGCTTTGAAAGACGCTTCGGCCGGAACGAACAGCTGCTTCGTTACCGCATCGAGATCGACGCCGAGCGCGGAAGCCATTTCGCGCGCGATGTCCGTGTTTTCCAGCACGCCGCTGAGCTTCTGGCCGTTCGGCGCATAGGAGTACAGTACGACGTCTCCGCCCGTATGGCCGCCGGACGTCCAGCCGATATGCGCGCGTTCGCTGATCATCGGACCGATCACGCCGTTCAATCTGCCCGCGTCGGCGCGACGGATGGCTTCGACTTCCTTGTTCGTCAGGTCGGAGATTCCGTAGTATTCGGCCATGACCTGCTTGATGTTATTGTTCGTGCGCGGCGTCGCGAGCTTCGCTTCGACACCTTCGCCCGTCAGCTTGGCTTTGAGCAGCGGCGCGATGAACGTCTCCAACGGTTCCTTATCGTACGTGCCCGTCGTCGCGCGGTCGCCGATCGAAATGCCGCCGTTGGCGTGGTCCGTTACCGCGATGACCATCGTATTGCCGTCTTCTTTCGCAAACTCGAGCGCTTCGCCTACTGCGTCGTCAAATGCGTTCACGTCGCTGATAATGCCGATCGGATCGTTCGCGTGCGCAGCCCAGTCGACTTTGCTGCCTTCGATCATCAGGAAGAAGCCGTCCTCGTTGCGATCCAGCACGTCGATCGCTTTCGAGGTCATTTCCGCCAGGCTCGGCTGTTCTTCCGGATTCCGGTCCATTTCATAACTCATCGCGCTGTCCGCGAACATTCCCCACAGCTTATCCGAGCTGGACGCTTTCAGTTCAGCCGGACTTTTGACCAGATCGTAACCTAGGTCTTCGATAACGGCTTGCAGATCCTCGCCGTCTTCGCGTTCCTCGGCCGTGAAGTATTTCGCTCCGCCGCCCAGCACGACGTCGATACCCGCATACACCTGCTGTTCGCTCAGCGCATCGTAATTGCCGCGATCCGGATAGTGGGCGCTAAAGGCTGCCGGAGTCGCGTGCATGATTTCGGAGGTGGCGATAATGCCTGTCGATTTGCCTGCCAGACGTGCGGCTTCAAGCACGTTCGCGACCGGCTTTTTCTCGTCGCCGGATGCAATGGCTTCAAGGCCCGGCATCGTGTTCTTGTCCGGCAGTACGCCGACGTAGCCCGTATGCGACTTGTGTCCCGTTGCGAATGCCGTACCCGCCGGGGCCGAGTCCGCTATGGCAGCGTCGGCGGAGTATGTACGCACGAGCCCGCTCGCCATCTCGTCCATGGCCAAGGCTTCGCCGCCGTTATACCAGCGTGCCAACGTCGTTCCGTCCATGCCCATTCCGTCCGGAATCAAAATGATGACGTTCTGAGCCTCGATCTCCGGCTGCTCGGCGGCAAACGCCGCTTGCGCGCCGGTTCCGAGCAGCATAGCAGCGGATAAAGCCCCCGCCATCCAAGCCGTTGTCTTGTTTTTTCCGCGTGCAGGTCCGAGCTTTTGCAAATCGATCCACTCCTTTTAGTGCCTTGCCTTCGATGTCGACAAGGTTTTATATGATTTCCAAAGCTCTTCCAGTTTAGGAAGAGAGCGTTTGCGCAGTATTAAGAAGAGTTACGATTTGTGTAAAAAAGCCCCTCCTTGCCGGCTGTCTGAAGCTTCGCGAAGTTGAAACAATCTCGCCGGAAACGCATAATAGAAAGAGGCTCGTCGCTTCGGTCGAAGGGCCTGCTCATTGAATTTCCAGGATCGATATAGATGGAGGGTCACATGAATCAATCCAAGCTCATTGCCGTGATCGGCGGAACCGGCAGCGTGGGTCGTTATGTCGTCAGCTGCGCACTTCAGCAGGGATATCGGGTACGCATGCTCGCGCGCAGCGTGCGAAGCATGCAACTGCCGCCGGAGATGGCAGCCAGGCTGTCCGTCATCCAAGGCGACGCGACGCGCTTCGACTCGCTGCGCGATCTGATGCACGGCTGCTCCGCGGTAATCAACACTTTCGGACGCCCCCCGCAAGAGGAACCCCTATACAGCAGCGTCACGAAACGGGTACTCGAAGAAATGGAACGCGCCGGAGTCCGGCGCTACATCGGGGTTACCGGGTTATCCCTGAAACTTCAGGGCGACCATAAATCGATCGGCGGACGCGTCGTCTCGCGCATGCTGCGTTCCCTGCATCCCCATTTCGCCCAGGATCGCTTGGCAGAACTGGCCGTGCTTCAGAGCAGCTCCGTGGAATGGACACTCGTCCGGCTGCCGGTCGTCAAGGAAGGACAGGGCGGCTGCGCGATCAAAGCCGACGCGGATCGGATGACGGGAAACCGGATCTATAACGGAGACGTCGCCCGCTTCCTCGTGAACCAGATCGACGAAGCGGAATATGTGCGCCGCTGTCCGTTTATCGGAAGTTAGGCATATTGACACATCGGTTCGTATCAACAAACAAATAGAATTAGGCGCGTGCGCAAACCGGTCTTTTCCGCTGCCGCTCCGGACGGAAGCATGCAGACCCGTTCGAAGCGGCGAGTTTGCGTCCGTGCCGATAAAAAGGAGGTGTCGAAGTCATGGACTTTGTCGCGATCGACTTCGAAACGGCCAACTCCAAGCGGGCAAGCGTCTGCGCGGTAGGCCTGGTCGAGGTGCGCGGCGGGCGCATCGTCGACGAATATTACACGCTCGTCAATCCGCACGACGATTTCGATTATTTCTGCATCGCGGTGCACGGCATAACGCCGGATCAGGTGGAAAATGCGCCTTCGTTCGCGGAGATTTGGCCGGAAATGAAGCGCCGGATCGAAGGCCGCGTGCTGGTCGCCCATAACGCTTCGTTCGATATGAGCGTATTGCGCCGCAGCGCCGAAGAATACGGTCTGGAACTGCCGCATATCCAATACATGTGCTCCTTCCTGATGTCGCGCAAGATTTGGCCGACGATGCCGAATCATAAACTGAATACCGTGGCAAAGGAACTGGGACTGAGCGCGTTCAAACATCACGACGCGATCGAGGATGCACGAACGTCGGCCAAGATCATGCTGCGTTGTTCAACGGAAGGCGAAGCTTCAGATTGCGATGCGCTCGCGGCGCGTTACGGCTATCGAATCGGACAGATTACGCAAGTCGGCGAGCATGTGTCGTTTTCGGCTTCGGCGCCGAAAAGTAATCGGGGACGCAACGGACGAGACGGTTCTGCTGCTGCGAACAGCTCCCCGACGTCCAAAAAAAAGCCGCTTCCCGCATCCAATCGCGATGCCGACCCAAGCAACCCGCTCTATGGAAAACGGATCGTATTCAGCGGCCGGATGAGCAGCGTCAAGCGTGAAGAAGCGCTGCGGCGTACCGCGAATCTGGGCGCATTCTGCACGGATTCGGTCGAATGGAAAACCGATTATCTCGTAGTAGGACGCAACGATTATGCAAAATACAGGGCAGGCGGCTACTCCAGCAGCAAGACGCAGGCGGCCGAAAAGCTGGCGGCCGGCGGCAGTACCATTCAAATCCTGTGCGAGGACGACTTTACGCCTCTGCTTGAAGAAATAGAGTTCGCCGCGCTGCGGGCTTCGAAGGAGCGCCGGGATGGATAATCGCAAACTTCAGATGCGTTTGCAGCAAAAAATGTTTTTCGACGTCGTATTCGTGGCGCTGGCGATTGCCGCGATTTTCTACTTCGAATTGTACACGCCGCTCGGTATTTTGCTGCCGCTGCTGCTTGCGGCGCTTCGCACGTATACGTTCGTGATGAATATGAGACGATTTCGCCGAATTTCGGCGGAGATTAAAGAGGAACAGCCCAAGAGTCGGTTATATCAGCAGGAGGAAGACGATGAGCTGTAGTGCTGTAGTCGTGCGTGGCGCTGCGGGATAAATTCGTTTCGGCCGCGTGTTGACTTGGGGAAGCCTGATTAGAATGGATATAAGGAAGCTTCCCCAAGTCAAAGGCGGTCGCTATCGCTCCTTCACTGAATTCATCCCTCCGCTTAAGCGACGTTGCACAGCTTGAAAATAGAAAAAAAGAACCAGATCCTTTTGAGAAAGGATCTGGTTCTTTCGTTGGTTGCTAGTTTTTTTGTTTTCAAACACATCAGCACGTTTGGCTCGATGGACATACGGTTGGCATCCTTTTACGGTTAAAAGAAATCAGGCTTTGCCGATCGACACCGGAACGCCGTCTTCCGTCGTGTCCGAATCGCCGTAGATGAAGCGTTCGACGCTGATAATATTCTCTTCCAGCGTCCCTTGCGAATTATCGAAGTACAGAACCGATCGGCCCGGCAGTTCCCACTGGACTTCGGTACGCTGCATGCGCTGCACGAATTCGTCCCAGTTCGCCAGTTTCCATTCGTCGGCCTTGTGTCCGCGGTCTTCGATGCGTTTTTTGTACTGGGCCATGTCTTCCAGATAGACGTAAACGACTTTGACCTCGACGTCGTTCACGGTTGCGCCGATCTTGGCCAGCTCTTCATGAATCCAGTTCGGATTGCGGATCTCGCTGGTGAACGGCCCGACCGCGAACACGTCGGAGCCCAATTCCAGGTTTTCCAAAGCGGAGTCCATCGTCAGGCGGTAGCCCAGATCGCGGCACAGCATCTTGTACGCGGCCGAATCGCGGTCATGCGGATCGTGTCCCATCAACTCCATGATCTTCTCGCTCGCCGGACGGGAAGCGGTGTCCATATCCAGAAAAACCGGATGTTCCTTGATCGTAATGCCTTTGGCGATCGTCGTTTTGCCGCTTCCGGCTCCCCCTACGAAAAATACCAGTTTGCGCATAGCGTCTTTCATCCCCTTCACTTGCCTGATTCATGGCTGATTTTTGTAATAAAGAAGCGCGCTTCATATTGAAATACGCGCTGTGAATTGATGTTTATTGGATAATTTTCATTTTAACATACTCATTTCGAAATGTTTAATGTTCGTCGAGAAAATGTTTATTCTTTTACCTATTCTATCGCGGATTCACCTTGCACTTGTTAGAGCCGATCCCATTTTTTAAAGTTTGAAAAAAGCTTTCGCCGTTTCTGTCGTCTGTTCCATAACCAACTCCGCGCTTCTTCCCGTACATTCCGCTACGGCGCGCGCGATATGCGGCAGATGAATCGGCTCGTTCCGTCCGTCTTTCGGCTTCGGTACAAGATCGCGAGGCGTCAAAAACGGCGCATCCGTCTCGATCATGAGCCGATCAGGCGGAATCAGGCGTACCAGTTCGCGCAGATGTTTGCCGCGGCGTTCGTCGCAGATCCAGCCGGTGATCCCGATATGCAAATCCATATCCAGATAAGCGCGCAGTTCCGCCTCCGTGCCGGTAAAGCAATGCACCACGGCCGGAAGTCCGGCAGGCTTCATCCGGCGGATGATCCGCGCGAAGTCCTCGTGGGCGTCCCGTTCATGCAGGAACAGCGGCATTTCCAGCTCCTCCGCCAACTCGACCTGCTTCGCGAACCATTCCAGCTGCGCGTCTCGCGGCGAGAAGTCGCGATTGTAATCCAGGCCGCATTCGCCGATCGCCAGTACTTCATCGCCCGCCGCCAGTTTGCGCAAGCTTTGCAGCGTGCGCTCGCCGCAGCTTTTCGCGTCATGCGGATGCACGCCTGCGGTAGCATACAGCTTACCCGGATAGCGGCGCGCATACTCGGCGGCCGCTTCGCTGCTTCGCACGCTCGTCCCGGTGATGATCATCGGGGATACCCCGGCTTCGATCGCGGCCTGCACGACTTCCTCGCGGTCTGAGCCGAATGATCGATGCATCAGATTGATGCCGATATCGATCGTTTGTCGAAAAGATGACATATCCAACACTCCTTTTGCTGTTCATTGATCGATGCCCGAATACATCCAACCTTGTTCTTTTAACTTTTCGAACGCGGCTCGGGCTTGTCTTCGTAGGTCTCGTCCAGCTTGATCAGATTGGGAGGAATGCGCTCCGCCAACCAAACCCCGCTGCCCGCATCGTAAAAAACAATGCCTTCGCGCATCGCCGCCGCGGAGTCGATACGCAGCATGATCAGCTTGCCTTTACGCCGTCCGGCCAAAGCGGCAAACGACGTCTCCGCAGATAAATGGACGTATTCCCGCCCCATCGGCAGCAGCCCGTGTTCTTCGATGGAAGGCAGCGCTTGCCGTCCCGTGCCGTGGTACAGGACGGTCGGCGGCGTGCTTTGCGGATAAGTCACGCGTCCGAAGCTATGGCCGTAACGGGCGCGGATACGCGGCTCGGGCGCTTTTTCGGCCGATGCTCCCTTTTCCGCTTCGTCCGCAGGTTCCAGGATTTCGAAACGCTGCTTGTCCGAACGCCGTACCACGCCCCGGATGTCTTCTTCGGTCGTCTCCGCGTAACCTGTGCGTTCGCGAACGGCCGCCAGCAGCTCGTCGAGTCCGCAGGAACCGTCTTCCGGATCAAGCGTCAGGCCGAAATCTTCCGGCGAATGCCGCAGCATCATGGACATCAGTTTGCTGATTTTTTTGTCCTGCTCGGCGGTCGACAACTTCGGTTCCCGGCTTTGTCCCCGGTAAGGATTGCCTCCGCCGCTCTTTTTATTGTTTTTGCTCATTAGTCGTTCTCCTCGTTTCTTCTCGCCTTACGCCGGGCATCCGAAGCCAACTGGCATACTCGGCGCGGAGCCAAGGGTCTCTTTCGGCTTCGATCGTTCGATGCAGCTCTTCGATCACGTTCGAAGACGCGTTTTCATTAATCGCCATAGGGATGAAATCCGTAATATCATGCGCACCCGTACACGCCGAAGCATCCGCATACAAATCAATCAAAGCGATGACGGCCCGCTCTTCGTCCAGATGTTCCGTCAACCTGTCCAAGCGCTTGTACAACTCATGAATGCCTGATTCCATCAATCCATGCCCCTTCCGCTACTTATTCAACGCGAATAAGGCTCCGTTTGTTTCCCCGGAGCCGCATTTTTGCGCGAACGTTCTTTTAATCTTTGTACGGATCGAACTCGTTCGCCCCCGCCATCGCGACGCCGATGGGCTTCAGCGTGTGCAGCACATCGATGGTTTCCGAATGCGCGTCCAATACTTCTTGAAGCTTCCGGTACACGAAAGGACTTTCGTCCGTGCCTGCGCCTCTCAGCTCGACATCGAACTGCTTGACCGCGTTCATCATGCGCTCTTCGGTGATCTCGCCGCCGATCCGCACCCGGGTTTTCCAGTTCATTTTGCCCGCGGCCTGGGTCCGGCTCATGATGCGACCCGCTCCGTGCACCGTGCTGTAAAAGGACTCGGCGTTTTCCGCCGTATTTTTCCCGCGCACGATCACCGAAATATCCGCCATGCTGCCCCCGATAAAGCCAAGCTGTCCCGGGGCCGAAGGCGTCGCTCCTTTGCGCACGACGATGCAGTCTTTGCCTTCGTGCTTTTCTTTCCAGGCAAAGTTGTGATGGTTGTGTACTTCGAAATCGCTTGTCGCGCCCAAAATCCCCAGCACCTGCTCGATGACGTAATCCCGTCCCGCGTACGCGTAGCGTCCGGCCAGCTTCATCGCGCGGTAATACATGTCGCCCGTCTCGCTGTCCAGATCGAACAATACAGGCGGTTGATCCATGCTTTCGCCCGGCGCTTTGCCCAGAAAATCGCGGCCCGCCGCCAAGTTCAGGAACCCGCTCGCCGTTTTGTGACCGAAGCCCCGGCTGCCGAAATGGTTCCCGATCCAGATCCGTCCCGTCGACGGCTCTTCGAAAATATCCACGTAATGGTTGCCGCTGCCGACCGTGCCGAGTTGATCCCGAGCCAGCTTTTTCAGCTTGTCGTGCACGTTCCCGCCGATCTGCTTGTACACCGACCAGTCGGGATCGTCGAACAGCTCGTGATCCACCTTTTGCTGATTGACGCGGCCCACGCCGAACTCCACGCTGCGGGCAATCTGATCCATGACGGACTTGATGCGCGGCTTCACGTCGTCGGCCGTCAGGTTGGTGCGGACCGCTTTGTTGCCGCAGGCGATATCGTAACCGACGCCGCTCGGCGAGATTTGTCCTTCGTACGCGATGACGCCGCCGATCGGCTGGCTGTACCCTTTATGGTGATCGGCCATGAGCAGCGCTTGCACCACGCTGCCGTGATACGCGCAGGTTTGAGCTTGTTTCAACGCGCTTTCGTCCACTTTTCCCCATACCCTTACCTTATCTATCGTTTCGTAACTCATGATGTTTCATTCCCTTCTTTTTCGTCCGCTAACCGATCCAGATCCATTCTCGCGATATGCGCGCTCATGGAATCGAAACCGCGCGCCGCCGCCGAGATATAAGGCAGCACCTGATCGCTCCAGCCGTAGACGTAATGCGTGTTCAGGTCTTCTTTCGGCACCATCGCTCCGCGATACGGCGACAGATCGACGATGAACGCTTTGGCGTCGCGGTTGATTCGGGCACGGTAACGCTGAAGCTCGGCGTAAAAAGGACTGCCTTCGTTCTGCTGCTCGTCCGTCACGATAATGATCTGGTCGACGTTTTCCCCCAGCTCGGTCAGACGCCGCATCGGCAGGCCCGTATCCGTTCCGCCTCTGGCTTTGATCCGCGATGCTTGTCCCATAATGCTCGCGTTTCGCGAAGGCTGCGGGTCGTGCACTTCATGGTCAAAGGCGAGAAAAATCGAGCGCCCGCCCGTCTTTTTATACAGAGCCAAAGCGAAAACGGAACCCGTCCGCAAATAATCGCCTTCCATCGAACCCGAAATATCGAGCAGAATCGCGGTGCGTCCCGGCAGATCCGGCAGGCTGGCAAAAGTCAGATCGACGGCTTCGGCCAATGCCTCCTTGATAACCGGATGTTTCATCTGACCGTAAGCCGTGGCAAAACGCAGCGGCAAAATCTTCGATTTGCGCAGCGCCGCCGCATCGCTCAGACGCTCGACCGCGTAACGCAGATGCTGAGGATGCTCGAACAATCCTTCGCGCTCGAACGTGTTCAGATGGCGCAGCAGCGCGAACATCGGCATCTGGTACAGCAGCGCTTCCCAGATTTTTTTGTTCGCCGTTACCGCTCCGGTCACCGTCTCGTACGGCAGCTTGCCTTCACGGATCAGGCGGATGCGCGTTCTGTCTTTGCTCGCCTGTTTCAACTGTTCGACGGCTTGGATCTGCGGCAGACCGTCGAGCGTCGTCTCGCGGCCGCGCAGATAACGGAACAGCGCCTGCTGGCGTTCGTCGGTCGGGATCGGATGCGCGGTCGCGATCGCGTCTCCCAAATTATACCCCCGACCGCGGCCGCCGTATTTGATCGCCCAATATTCCGACGTTTTTTGCAGGAAAGCCGCGATCTGGCGCTTGACCGCGCGTCCTCCCTGCCCGCGGCCCATGCCTTTCAGAATCGTCAGGAAATCGGACAGATCGGGCGGGATCAGAACGACGTGCAGAAATACTTTGCGGAATAGGTCAGGGCGCGCTTTGGACAGTACCGCCAACCCGTAAATCGGCTGCAAACGCATAAAGCCTTTCGTTCTCGCGAACACCAGCGCCTTGGCCATGAATTCCGGATTCAGCTCGACCATCGCTTCGTGCGTATCGGCAGCTTGAGCCAGCAGATCGCGGGCGTCGGCATAAAAAGTATTGCCGAGCGTATTGGTCAGCAGCATCTGCACGTATTCTTCTTCGAAGCTGCGATTGTGGGCACGGTACCCTTCGGCGTTGAACAGGGATTCGGTAAAACGTTGCACGGCACGACTCATGTCGATGGCCTCCTTTGGATATCGGACTGTTTATTCGGAGTGTTGATCAGGAAACGGATCGCTGTGCTGCTCACACGCGGGACGTTCATGTTTTTGCGCGACGACATGGATGAACGTCTTGCGTTTAAGCAGCAGATAATAGATGAACACGAATCGCCGGCGAAGAAAAACGGAGAAGGTCACGCGGGGCCAGTAGCTTGTCTGACTTGAATTTTGGGTTACGATCGGCTGAAACCCATACGCTTTAGGTGGGATTCAGACGGGCGTACCCCTACCTCCAAACAAGACAAGCTGCTCGAAACCCTTTACTGCCGTTTTGGTTCTCTTTTATGGTCGAAGGAACCCTCTCCCGCGCCTCGTCGACGTTACGTGTTCGGTTAGTACTAGGGCATGTCCGAGGAAAAAGGTGGAAAGGAACAAGCTGCTCTACCGCTGAGCTATTCCGCCGCGCATGGCGGAAACCGGATTCGAACCGGCGACCTGCCGATTAAAAGTCGAAGTAACCCTTCCTGGCGCCTCGGACAATTTCGGTCACGCTCAAGGCCGTTTGGCCTCGCCGCTCTCGTTTGCCTGGGTTCATCTTCGCATGGCTGGAGGGGCTTCAACAGGGCGAAAGTATGGCAAACGCCAAAAAATGCAGGGAAGATCCATTATTTTTGGACAGCGGTAACTTAACTCGATCGGATTGCGTTCAAGAAATAATCATTCGAATTTTGACCTTGATCTTCAATAAAGGGATGTGTATACCATGTTCAAAAAGAAACGTCTTGTCTGGACAACCGCCATTCTTCTTGCCGTGATCCTGAGCGGAATTTTGGTTTTTCGTTCGGTGCTGGAGATGAACGAATCCGAACTGTCGACAGCCGAAATCGCGTTCAATCAGGTGGAATTGACGCCTAATGCTCTGAGACTCAGCGGAACGCTGATGGCAAGCGCATTGAGCTATCGGGATTGCGAATACGAACAAGACGGCAGCAATCTGTACATCACGCTGCAAGGCGGACTCGTCACGAAAAAGCATCCGCATGGAGATTTTGATATCTCGATTCAAAACGACGGTTTCTCTAAAGTGGACCGCGTATATCTCAAGCACGGTGAAGATCATGTTTTGATTTATCCACAGCCTTAAAGGATATTACAATAATTTTTGTATAAATATAGGCATTGTTTTCTTGACCATTTTAAGCTCTTTAACGTATAATATTGAATGTAGCAATGGTGATTAGGCACCATAAAAACTTGATACTCTTACCAGACTTCGGATGCTGGTAGTTGGCAGGCAACATAAAAACCTGATACTCTTCCTGGACTTCGGGTGCCAGGCGTTGGCAAGCAACATAAAAACCTAATTTGTTTACACTCTCGAAAGGGAAGAAGGGCATTTACCTTCTTCCCTTTCTTTATGATTTTGGAGGCAGTATGGAGAGTAAAAAGACGATTTCATTTTTAAAAACTGCACAACAACACTATGAAAAACTCTTAAACAAAGAGGTCCATTACATATACAAAAAGGGAGGAAAGTACCACGAATTAATCCTAAAATCCGGAAAATCGAATTTTGCTCACCTTTTCGGAATAAAATATATTGACCCTAAAACAAATCGAGAGTTTAGCCCTTCCTCCATTTATAGTGCTTTAAGCAAGAATAAGCTAACTCCTGATGGGATAAAGAAAAAACCAGACGGAACTACGGATCAAAAACTAGAAGTCGTTCCTCATCTCGATCAGATCTTAACTTGCAACTTGAGAATTGTTGGTAATGGTACCTATTTAAAATTAGAATACGACGCAGCAATACGTACAAATAAAGCTAACTTCTGCATGGCTCTCGCCCACATCAACGACGGATGTTTTGCTCCAAAGTCGCTTCTCAACTTAAAATCAAGCAAATCAAATTCGATTGGTGCAGGCTTCCCGGTTCACTGCGTTTACGAAATTCTCAATGATGGAGAAGTATTCAAATATTGTGAACACCAAGATTTTACTCTCTACTTAGAAACTCATACATACTCTTTTCGATAAAAGCCCTCTCACCATACTTTCTGCCTAAGCGCGAATTGTATCAGGTGATACTTCGTTCGCCATACTTACGCCCTTTCCCCTCTCCTCCCTTTCCGTTTAAAATATCCGTACACGCAGCACCCGGATTTTTACAAACCCGCTCCCGCTGTCTACAATGGAGAGTGACGAGAAAGCGAGGAAAGACCCATGGCCAAAGAAAGTTTCGACAAAGAGATCCAGTTCCTTCGCCTGCTTGCCCTGACCGGAGGCGGTTACGATCGGCAGCAGTTCGCGGGACGTCTCGGCATCTCGGTACATACCTTCGACAAAACGGTCCGCAAACTGCGCGAAATCAGCGGGGACGCGGATTTTGCCGACCTGTTCCGCTACGGTTACGCCGATTCGGCCGAGCCGGTGCTGCTGTTCCTGTACCGCGCCAAGTCGATGAAAGAATCGGAAAGCCGCCGCCTGCCGCTCATCCTGACCGCGCTCAAAGGCACGCCGCAGACTGCCGCCGAGCTGCTCGACGCCTGCTGCGAACGCCTCCCTCTGGATGCCGCCATGCCGGACGAGAAAACGATCCGTTCCGACCTGCGCTATCTGGAAGAGATCGGCGTGGTTCGTCGCGAAACGGGCGGCCGGCCGTACCGCTACGTGCTGAACAACGACCTGACCGACTGCCTGTCGCAAAAAGAACTGATCGATCTCTACGAGTTCGTCGATGTCATGGCCAACACGCAGATTCCGTCCGTTCAAGGCTATCTGCTGCGCGAAAATCTCAAAAAAGCGCTGAAATCCGCCGTACCCGAGGAAGAATGGGACGATGGTTTATTAGAGCCGTTTTCCTACAAATATCACTACGATGCGCGCATTCTGGACGAAGCCCATCTGTATACCCTGCTGCGCATGATCCATCTGCGCAAGCGCATCTCGTTCCAATACTTTTCGCCGAAAAATCGCAAAAGCTACTCGGCCAAAGAAACCAATCCCCTGTTCGGCCGCGAAACGGAGGTCCGTCGCGAAAACACGCTGCCGCTTAAGGTCGTCTACGATCATCAATACGGCAGATGGTATCTGATCGGCGCCGCCGCAAAAGGCCGTTTCGTCAAGTTCCGCATGGAGGGCATGATCGACATCGCGGAAGAGCAGGAAGCGCCGGACGAGTATTTCGCGCTCAAAAAGAAGCAGCTCGACGAACAAATGCGCCACAGTTGGCTGATCGATACCGGCGAGACCGTCACGGTACGCGCCAAGTTCTACCGTCCTCGCGGACAAGCCGACTTCATCGCGGAACGCGTGCGGCTGCAGGGCCAATGGGGAGAGATCGTGGAGGAGAACGAAGACTTCTTCATCTACGAGATCCAAGTCAACGGCGTGACGGAAATCCGGCCGTGGCTGCGGGGGTTCGGGTCGAGCTGCGAAGTGCTGGCGCCCGCGGATTTGAGACAGTCGTTCATCGACGAATGGAAGGAGATCGGAGACTATTATGAATAATCCTTTTGAAAAAATATTCAACTACCAGCTCTCCTCGCGGCTTGAAGAAACGGGCGTCTACACGCTCACGTCGCAAGAACGCTCCTGGCTGAAGTCGATGCTGGAGCATCCGGCGGCGCGCGAAGCTCTGGAGCCGCGCACGATCGCCAAGCTGCAAGAGTGCGTGCTGGACGACGAAATCTCGAACCTGCTGGACGGACTGGAGCAAAAAGCGGGCAGCCTTGAAACCCAAATCGTCCATCCGCTACTGTCGCCGATCCGCCGCATCCTGCGCAACCGTCAGGGAATGACCATCCAATGCCGCACCAAAAAAGGCAAACTCAACGAGCCGCAGCCAGGGATTCCGTACAAGCTGGAGTATTCGATGGTCAAACGCGAATGGTATCTGCACTGGTACAATTCGTCGACGCGCTCGATCCTGCATACGCGGCTGTGCCATATCGTGTCGGTCGAGCAGTCGCGCGTATCCCGTACCTCTTATGAAGAGCAAACGGTTCGCGCGCAGAAGCTGTTCGAAGCGCCGCGGCACGAAGCCGTCGTCGAGGTAATCCGGACGTTCAACGCCGAACTGACGCGGATTCTGCATGCTTTTTCCTGCTTCGATAAAAGGGTCGAGTTCGACGAGGAAGAACGGACCTACCGGATTCATCTGACGTTTACCGATAGCGAGGGCCAATTCGTGCTGACCAAGCTGCGTTTTCTGGGCAAGCGGGTCCGCGTTGTAGAAGGGAATTACCTGAAATACCGGATGCGGGAAACGGCGAGGAAGGCGTTGGCTTTGTACGGTGCGGACGCGATCGAAACTTCGGACAGCGATCAAAGCAAAGCAGCCGAAGGCTCGGCGGAGGTGCAAAAGGCGGATCAATCTTCAAGCTCGAAACTCCCTTCCGCAATCATCGTCCGGACGAAAATTCCGGGCTAATCGTCGAACAAGACAGGAAGTCCATGCGTTCATATGTTGTAAGTCCATCATGAAAGGAGCTTGCGGATGAACGTTTCTCGGATCAAAAAACCGTTTCTTGTCGCTATCGCATCGGCGCTTCTTTTGACCGTGCTGCCGCACGGCAGCGCTCACGCCGAACCTTCGCTGCGAACGCGCGCCGAAATCGCCTACTTCACGGACATTGACGGAATTTGGCTGCATCGGCTGGGCGGTGATTTCACGCCGGAAGCAGCGCAAACGGGCACGTTTTACGACAGTCGCTATATCCCGGTCAAAGACCTGTTCGGCGGCCAAGTCGAAGCGATCCGTTGGAACTCGGCAGCCAAGACCGTCTCCATCGCAAACGAAGGACGGACGGCGATTCTGAACTTTTCCGGCAAAAAGATTGCGGCAAAAGAAAACGAAATCGTGCTGCCCGCCACTTGGTCAAAAATGGAGGACGGCAAAGCGCTGATCGATCTCTATACGCTGACCTATGTGCTGGATCGTTACGGCGACGCGTTCGACGACGCGGAGCGCGCGGACTGGGGCGAGAAGCTGGATTTCTTGGGCATTCAATACGCGGAGACCCTCCCGGTGATCCGCAGCTCGGACGTGCAGATTTACGTGACGTTCGAAGATAAGTGATCCGTAAATCAGCGGATACGCAAAAAAGGACGCCTGCGCGGATTTCGCGCAAGGCGTCCTTTTCAAATTCTCACGTTAAAGATCAAACGAACTTAATCTCCCGCTCCGTCCATTCCGTCTCTTCATACGCTTGCGCGATTCCGACCTCTTTGATCCGGTCTTTCGGCACATGCTTCTCGCGCAGCGTCGCGGAGAATTCGCCGTCGAACGGGGAAGGATCGGCTTTAACCGTCTTGTCGTCGACCCAACTCAGCTGTACGAGTCCGCCGCCTCCGAACGGTTCCGAACCCGGCACGCCGTCTTGGAACCACTCGTGCTCTTCTTCTTTGGGGATGCCCGGCGCGTTCAAGCAGACATACAGCGACAACCCGTCGCAAGTCTGCAAAATCTGGCGATGGAGCAATAACGTCTCCTGCTGCACGCCCGTATACTTTTGACTGATCCGCTGTTGGCGCTCTTCCTCGTTATGCACGAACGCCACGCAATCTTCGCGCTCCGACGTCTGCAAATCTTCGAACACGCTGTAATACAGACTGCTCAGCAGCGCGGCGTACGGGTGCATTTCTTCCAGCTCGTCGATCCCGATCCGGTAAAAGGTGACTTTCGGCAGCAGCGGATACTCGTTGAACGAATACGGCGCATGCAGATGGTCGTCCCATACGGGCGTATCGTCGGGACGAATCCAACCGCGGTCATGTTCCGTCACGCCCAGCACGATCGCTTCCTTCGTAACCGCAGGCATGCCCGGCGATTCCTCGACTCTCTCCATCATATAAAAACGATCCTGAAACCGAGCCGCGGCTTCTCCCGAAAACGCGGCGTGGTCATGCTGTTGGACAAGTACGAACGAATCTTTCGTTTCGCGTATAATCATCGACAAATCCCCCATTCTTATCGGTGCGGCGGGTGAAAACCTACTGATCTTATGCCGCATTGCTTTTTCTGTGGCTATAATCCCTATTACCCGAATTGCAAGTTGACCGTAACGAATAGCTTAGCCCGAGCGTTTATAAACTGCAATGATTATTAGGAAAGGAGAGCTGATATGAACCTGGAATCTACCGCCCGCACGTCTCCCAAAGCCGCACCGTGGATTGGCGATCCCAAGCGTTTCCGCAAAGCCATGATCCTAACCGGCATACTCACGTTTCTCTCGATCCGATATCCCGGCGTCAGACCGTTGTACGAGGAGGCGCTGCTCCTGATCCGTTTGCCGCTGACGATTCCGATCGCGGGAAACGGAAGTATTATGTACGCCAACTTGATCTTTATCGGATTCGCATTTTGGGCTTTGTACCTGATCTGGGATTCGCTCAACCGCCATCGAATTATTTTTTGCCTGGCCCTACTATGGCTGCTGCCCATGCTAGGAAAATCAGCATTACTCGGCTATCAGGCTACTATTCCGCCGGGCGTGTATGCCGTTGCCGTCGATCAGGAGCAAACGGCTTGTAACATTGATCTTGAAAAAGGCGTAGCGACGGGCGGCTGCTCGTTCGTGGTCACGAATCGGGGCAGTCAACCGATCGATCTGAAATCGACGATTTCAATCGATATCGAATTGCATTCCCGAGGCACCTATACACTCGACATCCCGCTCCAAGACACGCACATCGATACGCGCAGCATCGAAGTCATCGGAGCTCATTTTACCGAGCCAATCCCCGAACTGGCCGATATCACAAGCAATATGAGTTGGAATAACGCACTGGAGACCGGCACGCTGAAGTTAACCATGAACGACGGCAAACGCGAACGCGTATGGGGCAACTAAAAGACGGGATCAACCCGTCTTGATCTATACTGTTTTGATTTATACAGTCCCGATCTACTCGATTTTGATCTATGCCCTTTTCCCCTCTTCCCTCTTTAAATCGTGTCGAAAAACCCCAACGTAGCCGGAAGCGAGAAGACGGAGAGAGAAATTCAGTGAAATACAGGTTTTCGAAGAAAACCTGCGGTAACATTCAGCACCATGTTGGCGCCTTTGAACTTGGAAACCTTCAACTAAAAATTCCAATCGGCTTTTCCAAGTGAGACAGCGCCTTGAACGAATTTCTCTCGGAGTCTTCTCGCTTCCCCCACCTACGCATTTTTCCCGAAAACGATTTCTGAACATTTCATGTCATTTGTGCACACTCTGTTGTAAACCGCTTACATTCTTATTATACTCGAGTTGTTCTTGACCAATCGAGGGTTTATTTGAGAGGAGTTCACACGATGAAATTCGGTTATTTCGACGACGCCAACAAGGAATACGTCATTCAAACGCCTAAAACGCCTTACCCGTGGATCAACTACCTGGGGAACGAACAGTTCTTCGGCCTGATCTCCAACACGGCGGGCGGCTATTCGTTCTATCGCGATGCCAGACTGAGACGTCTCACCCGTTACCGATACAACAACGTTCCGCTCGACAACGGCGGCCGTTACTTCTATGTACATGACGAAGGCGATTATTGGACGCCGGGCTGGATGCCGGTTAAGCGCGACCTCGACTTCTACGAATGCCGCCACGGTCTCGGTTATACCTCGATTACCGGAGAGCGCAACGGCTTAAAAGTCAACCAACTGGCTTTTGTGCCGCTCGGATTCAATGCCGAAGTGTATCGCGTAAAAGTCAGCAACGTCAGCGATTCTCCGAAAAGGGTTTCGTTATTTTCTTACCTGGAATTCTGCCTCTGGAACGCGCACGACGACATGACCAACTTCCAACGCAACTTGAGCATCAGCGAAGTCGAGATCGAAGACTCCGTCATTTATCATAAAACGGAATACCGCGAACGCCGCAACCATTACGCCTACTACTCCGTCAACCGCCGAATCGACGGCTTCGATACCGACCGCGATACGTTCCTCGGCGCGTTCAACGGACTGGATACGCCGCAGGTCGCGTCCGAAGGCAAATCCGGCAACTCCGTCGCCAGCGGCTGGTCCCCGATCGCGTCGCACGGCATCCACCTGGAGCTGGCACCTGGCGAAGAGCAGTCCCTGATCTTCATGCTCGGCTACGTCGAGAACCCGCAGGAAGAAAAGTGGGAAAGCTTGAACGTGATCAACAAAAAGCCGGCCAAAGCGATGATCGAAGCGTTCGCGACGGACGCGCAGGTCGATTCCGCGCTGGCGGACCTCGCTGCTTATTGGGACGGACTGCTCGGCAAATATTCGATCCAAAGCAGCGACGACAAGCTCAGCCTTATGGTCAATATCTGGAATCCGTATCAGTGCATGGTCACGTTCAATATGTCGCGTTCGGCTTCGTACTTCGAATCCGGCATCGGTCGGGGCATGGGCTTCCGCGACTCCAACCAGGATCTGCTCGGCTTCGTGCATCAGATTCCGGACCGCGCCCGCGAACGGATCATCGATATCGCGTCCACGCAATTCGACGACGGCGGCGCGTATCACCAGTATCAACCGCTGACCAAGCAGGGCAACAACGAAGTCGGCAGCGGCTTCAACGACGATCCGCTGTGGCTGATTACCGGAACGGCGGCTTATATCAAAGAAACGGGCGACTACGGCATCCTTGACGAGGACGTGCCGTTCGACAGCGGACGCCAGGGCAGCGCGACGCTGTTCGAGCATTTGAAGCGTTCCTTCGACCACGTCACGAACAACCTCGGTCCGCACGGCCTGCCGCTGATCGGGCGCGCCGACTGGAACGACTGCCTCAACCTGAACTGCTTCTCCGAAGAACCGGGCGAGTCGTTCCAGACGACGACCAATCTGGACGGCAAAACGGCAGAGTCCGTGTTTATTGCCGGATTGTTCGTGTTCGCCGGACCGGATTACGCGGAGCTAGCTCGCAGACGCGGTCTGGAAGACGAAGCAACGCGCGCCGAGCGCGAGATCGAAAACATGCGCAAAATCACGATCGAGCACGGGTTCGACGGCGACTGGTTCCTTCGCGCTTACGATTACCACGGCGAGAAGATCGGCAGCCGCGAAAACGAAGAAGGCCAAATCTTTATCGAGCCTCAAGGCTTCTGCGTCATGGCCGGCATCGGCGTTGAAGAAGGGTTGGCGGAAAAAGCGCTCAACTCCGTCCGCGACCGCCTGGAAACGGACTACGGCATCATGCTGCAACAGCCCGCGTATTCGAAGTATTATCTAAACCTCGGCGAAATCTCGACCTACCCGCCGGGTTATAAAGAAAACGCCGGGATCTTCTGCCATAACAATCCGTGGGTAACGATTGCCGAGACGGTCATCGGACGCGGCGACCGCGCGTTCGAGACGTACGCCAAGATTGCTCCGGCTTACCTGGAAGACATCAGCGAAGTGCACCGCATGGAGCCTTACGTCTACTCGCAAATGATCGCCGGACGCGATGCCGTGCGCGAAGGCGAAGCGAAAAACTCCTGGTTGACCGGCACGGCGGCCTGGAACTATGTCGCGATTACGCAGGCGATTCTCGGCATCCAGCCGGATTACGACGGCCTGCGGATTGATCCGTGCATTCCGCAAGCTTGGGACGGTTACAAGATTACCCGCTCGTTCCGCGGCGCGGAGTACAAGATCTCGATTCAGAATCCGGATCACGTCTCGAAAGGCGTGAAGTCCGTTACGGTGGACGGCTCGCCGATCGAAAGCAACGTGCTGCCGGTGTTCGAAGCGGGCAGCAGCCATGAGGTTGTCGTCGTGTTAGGCTAACCTTTTTGGAAATTGGCCGAAGGGCGGGCAACCGCCCTTTTTTTCATGTCTGCGTCATCAAAAACCAAAATATTGCGCACCGCCTAGAGCTCGGAACATGTCTTCATACATTCCGATGTGCATCTTTTGCCGCCTTTTCATCCTCCTCCGGATTCGTAGTCAAAATGTTGTGAAAATCCAACAAATCTATACCATCCATGCATAATCGGCCTAAATTGTTGCAAGTATCCATCATTTTAATAAGAAAAAGCTATAAGTCGTTCAATAGAGTTAAAAATAATGGATTTCTGCAACACTTTTTATAAAATTGATAGATAAGAGTGAAAATGATGGATATCCACAACATTTTATTTCGATCCGTGCAAGCTTCCGCCTGTTCAAATCTTTTCTCTCACCTGTCCGCTAAAGCCAATTCAAAGCCTCGCTCCGCAGCTCGTAACGAACGATATATCGGGTTTTGCCCGTTTGCGGATCGGCGCAGACTGCAGTCATCGCTCCTTTTTCGCAAAGAGACTGCAAAATTTTGACCGCAGTGCGATGATCGATTCGAAAATGCGTTTTGATATCGATCGGCCGAAGCGGACGAGCCAACGTGCAAGCCAATCGAATGGTTTCCCGTTCCGCAAGCACGCCTGATTTGACGGAGACGGGACTTTCGGAACTCGTATACCGCGACAATACCATCCTCAGCAGCGTGATACACAATTCCGGGCGCTGAGCCACGTCGTCGTAAGCGAACGAAATCACTTGAAAACCCATCGCGGTCAGAAAAGTTTCGCGGCTCAACTCCCGGCAAAACTTGCGGCGGTCCATATCTTGAATATGCGGGCCGAAGCCTTTGATCTCGATGATCAGTTTCGCGTAAGGCGTGATCCAGGCGAAATCGCAAAAATAAACCAATCCTCTCCAATCCGTCACTTCATACTCCGGATGCAGGCGGTCGAAATGTTGACGGAGCGGCCACCAGACGTTTCGGCAAAAAAGCCGTTCGGCTTCGCGATGTCCTCGCCGAAGGCGATCTTGGCGTTCGCCGGAACGCTCCGCAAGATGATGCTCGACAAACAAGCGATGCGCGGATTCAAAATCCATGATAATTCCCCCCCCCGTATATGATGATATGCAGGCAATTCAGACGACAAAAACAAAAAAACGTCCCGACTGCCTTTCCCGGTAACAGGAAAGGAGCGGGACGTTCTTCGTCGCCGATCCGTATAAAAAAACGATCGGTTTTATTGTAAACGAAACGCGCAAGAAAGCCAGCCGTCTCACCCCGGACCCAGACGAAACTTTTTCTCGCACACGGCCTGCGCGCCGTCGCCGCGCGAGAGATGGGTCGCTACTTCTTCGCCGTCATACAAAATCGTGCAGCTGATCCATTCGGCATCGTCGGCAGCATCGGCTTGAAGCCGGACGGAAGGAAGCGGGATGAAGGCGTCTTTGCTCACTTCGAACGTTTCGCGGTAAGGCAGTTCGATCGTATCGTACGATGCGCTTTGCGGGTTTTTGCGCGCATTGATTTCCGTTTTGAATCCGGAAGCGGAATCTCGGTCGCTTTCGACGATCACCTCGACGGTGATGAAGTCGTCGGAATTGCTGCCGGGCTGCTTGCTAACGTTATCGTGCGAATCCGCTTCTTGCTGCCGAATCGGCTCCGTTTCGTTTTGGGGTCCGCTCTGCCACGCTCCGCAGGCCGTCGGAACAAGCAGCAGGAACAACGCTAAGATCAACCCGCCGACCTTTTTTTCAGAAGCTTTTATCGGCCTGCGACTTCCCGGGCTACGATTTCCCATCCGGTCCACCCTCTTTTCGTTTTCGGTAAAAGTCGATCATTTTTTCCACGTAATCCATTAATTCGCTTTCCAATCCGATGACCGCCGGTTGTTCGCCTTCTTGCGGTCTGATCCATTCCCAATACGTATCCAAAAGCTTCGAGTCGCCTCCGAACAGCTCCGTCGCTTGCGCGTCCAGCCGGCCGGCGAGAGCTTGCGCTTCTTCCGAATACGGGGAGGCCGGCATCATGTCCGACGCCTGCCGCAGCAGGGACAACAGCTCTTCCAATCGCTCGTCGTCGCTCCCCCATACCGGCAGTTTGGCCAAAGCGTCTTGCTCCTCCCGCGTGATCGACGGATCGTCGCCGAATTCGGCCGGCACCACGCCTTCGACCAGAGGACGGTCGTTCAACCCTTCGATGATCTCCAGCAGATCGCCCATGCCGCTTAAGCCGCGAAGGTTGAGAATATCGATCGCGGATCGCAGATAATACTGCTTGCGGCTCAATTCTTCTTTTTGCCGTTCCATGAGTTCGATCTGCTGCTTCAGCGAGTTCAGCCATTCCTCGTGCTCGTCGGCATCTTCGCGCGATTGAAGAAGTTGTTTGATTTGCTGAAGCGTGTAGCCGATCGACTTCAGCAGCAAAATTTTTTGCAACCGGAAAGCGGCCCGATCGTCGTAATGGCGATAGCCGTTTTCCGAAATGACGGTCGGCTTCAGCAGTCCGATCTGTTCATAGTATTGCAGCGTTCTTTTGCTCACGTTGGCTTTGCGCGCCAAGGCTCCGGTTCGAATCATGCGGTTCGCTCCTTCCGGGTTCAGTGTAAACCATAACGTATGCGTCACGGTCAATCTTTTTTATTCCGAGATACGGATACGAATCCGGGCTTTTTCTTTATTTTGGCCCTTCAATCTTTACTTTCACCCCTTTTTGTAAAGGCTTTCATCGTATAGCTTAGTAAGGAAGTCGTTTCCAGCCGTCGAAGCTTTGTTCGATCCGCGTCGATTCGGACGAGCTTCATTCCGCCTGTTGTGCTTTTGGATGATCATTTATCGAAACGGAGGAATCTCATGAGCTCTCGAAAAAGGATCAAGTCTTCCCGCCGTCCCCAGTCCCGTTTTCCGCGCAAAGCCGCCGCCGCGGCACTCGCCCTGTCCCTGATCGCGACCGGCCTGCCGCTGCAAGCGAGCGCCGGCGATACTTGGCCGTTCACCGGCGACAGTGCCCAGGGTCTGAATCAACCGAGCGTGCACGGCTACACCAGCGGGCATATTCTCGACTGGACGCCGGAACGCGACCGCGATTCCGAGCTGCTGCGTTCGCGCGTGCCGCTGCAGCCCCGGATCGCGCCGTTCGCCGCCACCCAAGCAGACCCGACCATCAGTCCCGACGTACATATGATGAACGTGGCGGGCGATTACGGGAACGCGTTTATCGAAAACGCGCCTTACACCAATAAGTTCGCGCAGTACCATTTCAACTTCTGGCAGTACACGGACTATTATTCGTATTGGCACGGCACCGCGACCGCGTACACGCCGCCGGAATACTACGACGAACTGGCGCAAAAAGACTGGCAGCAAAAATGGTTCGAGTTCGGCATGCTGAATATTCCGAATCCGACCTACACCGACGCGGCGCACAAAAACGGCGTCCTGTCGCTGGCCGGCATCTTTTTCTCCAACAACGACCGCGGCCAGCAGACCTACAAGCAGATGATCGTCAAAGACGAAAACGGCAATTTCCCCGTCGCCGAAAAGCTGATCGAAATGGCGGAATACTTCGGGTACGATGGTTATTTCGTGAACCAGGAAGAGATCGGGCCGAACGTCGCCGTCGCGGATATCCCGGATTACCAGGAATTCGTGAAGACGCTTAAAAACTCCGGCCTGTATATCCAGTGGTACGACTCGCTCAACACGGATACGGGCTCGAACACGTTCGCCCGCACGTTCCGCGGCAATAACATGATGTTCCTGCACGACGCCGAAGACGGGCAGCAGGTATCCGATTCCTTCTTCTTCGACTACGGCATGGGCAAAACCCAGATTGACAACGCGGAAAGATTCCTCGCGGATTGGAATGCCAAATACGGCACCGACTTCAGCTTGTTCGAAAACGGCTACGCCGGATTGGAAGCCGGCCGCGACCGGTTCAAAAACGTGCAGGGCTCGGCGCTGAAAGCCAAGCTCGACGCCGACGGCCAAATGCGCGCCGGCTTGGCGACGCTCGGCGCGGACTTCGTGCACGCGGGTCTCGACGAAGACATGAACCAGAGCTGGCCGAGCCGCAAACGCAACGAAAACGACTTCCAGTGGATGACGGATATCCGCGAGCGCTTGTGGTGGTCCGGTCCGAACCTCGATCCGGCGAACACGGCGGTTACGGCGCAAAACGAGGCAGCCGACGTCTATGCGGATACGCGCTACTGGCCGGGGATCGCTTCCGTGGTGGCGGAGCGTTCCGTTGTCGGCGGCGATACGTTCCATACCCACTTCAACACCGGCCACGGCCTTGATTACTATGTAAACGGCAAAGTATCGAACGACGAAGAATGGTCCAACATGAGCCTGCAAAACATCCTTCCGAGCTGGCAGTGGTGGCAGGAAACGTCCGGCAGCAAGCTGGACGTCGCGTTCGATTACGGCCGTTCGTACAAAACGGGCGTGTCCGACAAGTTCGATCGCGCCATGATCGGCGCTTACGAAGGCGGAAGCTCGCTGGCGCTGCGCGGCAAGCTCGACGCCGAGACGTTCCTGCGCCTGTACAAAACGGACCTGAACGTCGCCTCCGGCTCCGAATTGTCCGTGACGTACAATAAAACGGTCAAAAGCGACGACTCGCTCATGAGCGTCGGCCTGATCTTCGCGGATGCTCCGGACGACGTGGTGAAAGTAGCCGTACCGAACACCGGAGGCAAAACGCAGGGTTGGAAAACGACGCAGGTCGATCTCGGCGCGTACGCCGGACGCGAGATCGCCGCCTTCGGCCTCGTGTTCGAGCCTGGCGCAAGCCCGATCGCGGATTACCGGATGAACGTCGGCGAGCTGCAAATTTCGAACAACACGCAGACCGCTCCTTCCGCTCCGACCGGACTTGAGATCGAAGCCGCATATCCGGAAAGCGGCGAGATGGTCGTGAACTGGAACCTGGACGGCAACTATGACGACGTGCAGCTGTACAACGTGTACGTCAACGACACCTTCGTGGGCGGCAAGTACGACGAGACGTTTTATATCAAAAACCTTCCGGCTCAATCCGGCGTCGTGAAACTGAAAGCGGTCGGACCGGACGGCACGGAAAGCGCGGCCGCCGAAGTGCCGTTCAACCTCAACACGGCACCCGAACAATTAACGGCCACAGCCGCCGCAAACGGCGGATTGACGGTCAAATGGACCGTTCCGCGCAGCGTCAAAGGCGATACGACGGTAAACGTCCGCTCCGTCAACTGGACGACCACGCCGCAGCCGATCGACGAAACGCTGACGATCCCGCACGGCGATACGACTGCCGTATTCGAGAACATGCCGCTTAACGGCGACGAGTATATCGTAACCGTGAAAAAAGACGGCCTGACTCCGGTCTCGATCTCCGGCGCTTTCGCCGATACGATCGCCGAACCGTATGCCGAAGAATGGTCTTGGAACGGCAGCACGCTGAATCTGCCGATGCCGAATACGCGCGATTGGCGTTACCTGTACGTCTACGAAGACGGCAAACTGCGTTCGTTCCCGACGACTTATAACGTCGGCGACCGCGATCGCATCATCCGCGGCCGCACGACCAAGGCCAGCTTGAGCTTCGCCTCGACGGCGTCCAAAGTCGAAGTCGTGTTGGAAGATTACAGCGGCAACAAATCGGAACCCGTGGTGTTGAAAGGCGAATAGATTGAACGGCAAATAGTCGAAAAGCGAGCAGTAACGCTTTACGGCTACGAATTAAAAACGTAATTTGGTTCTGAAGACAGGATACAAGTTGAATTCATAAAAAAGGCTGACACGAATACCGTTCCTCGGCGTTCGTTCAGCCTTTTTTGTGTGATGTGTTCTAAAAATAATGAAGGTTACCTTAGGGAGTGTACGCAAACTCCGACGGAAGCAGATTTTGCGTACACTCCCTAAATAAATACGAATATGCAGTTATCTCGGTTTTATTTTGCGTTTCGAAGAAAATAAGTACAAATATACAGTTAATCCTTTTAATTTGCGCCTATTTTCGCTTCTTTTCTCGAAATAACTGTACATACGTACTTATTTTAATATTTGCATGGAAAAGAGATCAAATAACGGCACTCTCGCACTTATTTCATTGAGATCTGCTGCCGACTAACCATTCGCCTTTCGGTGGCGTTCCGAAAGGCGTCCGGTTGCGGAGCAAGGTATTGAAAACTGCGAATTAAGGCGTCTCCGGAGCCGGAGCGTCGACGTTTTCGCCCGCGCCGCCCCGTTCGCCGCGAGGGCCGCCTGGACGTTTTTGGCCTTCGGCCGGAACGGCAGCGGCAGGGTCGATTACCCGCGCGATGCGTTCGCCCGCGTGCTCGCGCGCTTCGGCTGCGCGCTCGTCATACTGCGCTTGCGTGATATCGCCGGCGGCCAGCTCTTCTTTGAGCTTCGTTTCGCGGTCGGATACGAGCAGATCGATCAGTTTCTGTTTGTCCACGCCCTGCGCGGTCGCGATGGCTTCAAGCGATTCTCCTGCTTCCTGACGGGTTTTCAACTGATCCGACGTCAGGCCCAGCAGCGAAGCAACCGCTTCGCGTTCTTCTTTCGGTCCGATACCGGCACCGGGACCGCCGTGCGGCCCTTTGCCCGGGCCTTTTTTCGAAGCGTCGAAGACTTGTTCGATTTCTTTTTGCGCGCGTTCCTGCACTTTAGCAAGACGCTCGTCATGCTGCGTTTGCGTGATATCGCCGGCGGCCAGTTCTTCTTTGAGCTTCGTCTCGTGCTTCGATACGAGCAGGTCGATCACGGATTGCGGGTCCACGCCTTGAGCGGTCGCGATCGCGGACAGCGTCTCGCCCGCTTCTTGACGGGTTTTCAATTCGTCTTCCGTCAGCTTCAGCAGCGAAGAGAGTTCGGCCCGGTCGCTTCCCGCACCGCCGCGGAGGCCGTGTCCGCCGGGGCCGGGAAGCGGCTTGCCGGATTGAAGCGGGTCGGCCGAAGAAATAGTCGGAGCCGTCGTCTGGCTGCCTGAAGACGGAGCTGCGGCGGCGTCCGCGTACGTATGCGACACGGCGGCGCTTCCTCCTGCCGCAAGCGCCAAAGCCAATGCACCGGTTGCGATTTTTCTGTTCATATCGTATTCCTCCTTGAAGATCGTCCGATCTGCGACATGCCGTTTGGAATGTTCGGACGGATATTTGGGGCGTGTTTCACGCGTTACGGCTGCCGACGGGGTGACAAGTACCTTGTCAACATTGAAGGTACAAGGACATCTTATCCGGCTATTTTGTGAAGAACCTGAAGCGGGGCTGAATGTTTGCTGAAAAGTAAAAAACGAAAAAACCGACGCGGTTAAACGTCGGTTTCGATCGCTGCTTGTATGTTTTTTAAAGCTCAAGCCCAATATTCATCCGGTTTGTACGTAATTTCCGCGCCGGTACGAATCGTCAGCGTGGACGTGGCTTCTTCGTAGACCACATCATGCTCGCCGACATAGAACCAATGCTTGATCGGCGGAATGCCGGGCGGTTCTTCGAAGTGAAAAACGTTAAGCTCGCGCTGCATGCCGCGAATATCCTCGGCTAACCAAGGCGCGATACCTCGGATGCTGAGCACGCAGCTCCCGTCTTCGCCCGAGCGCTCCAGCTCGTAGGTCACGTCGTCGGTTCCGCTGTTGATGAACATTCGCCCCGTAACGGCATGTTTCACGAGAATGCGTTCATGATCTTGCTGCGGTTCGGCCATTGTCGATTCCTCCTTTTCGCTCACGGCAGGTCAACCAGCATGTAGAAGACCGGGCTTGATGCGGTTAAGGCAAGCTCCGGCGCTTCGGTAATGCGGGCCGTATCCCGGCGTCCCAGAGTGACGTTTTCGCCCGCGCCGGACACTGCCAATTCCCCTTCGATCACGAAAAGGAATACTCTGCGCCCGACGGCCTGCTTGAAATCGATCTGCTGCCCGGCTTCCAAGCGGCTCAAATAGATGGTCATGTCCTGTCCCATATCGGTCACGCCTTCAAGCCCTTGACCGGAAGCGACAGGCAGCAGCGCACCGTCCAGCGCGGCGGTATCGAATTCGCCCGTCGCGTAAGAAGGTTGCTTGCCGCGCTCGGCCGGTTCGAACCAAAGCTGAAGAATGTGCACGTTCTCGTGCTCCGAAGGATTATGCTCCGTATGGATCACGCCGGTTCCCGCGCTCATCCGCTGCACGCCGCCGAATCCGGTAACGGCTACGTTGCCCAGACTGTCTTCATGACGCAGCCGTCCGGACAGAATGATCGAAATGATCTCCATGTCGCTGTGCGGATGCGCGCCGAAACCTTTGCCCGGCGCGATCACGTCATCGTTGCACACGCGCATCGGACCGAACTTCACATTCTCCGGATCGTAGTACTCGGCGAAAGAGAAGCTGTGTCCGCCTTTCAACCAGCCTTTATCATATTCAAAACGCGAACTTGCCGGATAGACCTGAATCATCGCTTGGCGAGCCCCTTTCCGATTTGCGTGAGGATGGCGGATTTCTCCGCTTCTCTTTCTATTATTACTTTTAATTTAAAATTTTCAATAGGAAAATAAAAATTTAAGTTAGATGCTTTATAAAAATTAGTCTTATAACATCATTTTATCCGGAAAATTTCTACGCCGTAAGGCTCGAGCTCGATCTCGCCGCCGTGGCGTTTCCCGCTCAACAATCCTTCGCCCCGGGCCGCTTCGGCATAAGCATCGGAGGACAACTTGACCCGACGCGGCTCGCGTCCCAAGTTCAGCACGAACAGGTACGCTCCGCTGCCGCCGCTGCGCACGGATACTTGAACGCCCGGCGGAAGGCTTTCCGCATGCGTCACGCCGCGCTCCCGCGCGATCCGCAGCAGCAGGCTGCGCAAGTAATTCTCTTCGGGATGCGTGCCGAGATAATAGGTCTCCCCGCGCCCGAATTCATGCCGGGTAACGGCCGCTTCCCCTGCAAAAAATGCAGTACCGCCGTAACGGGCCAGAACTTCCGTACGGCTCCCTTCGATCGGATCAAGAATATCGGCCCACTGGCTGCATGCAAACTGCTCCCCGTCCTGATCGTCGAGCCGAACAACGTCGCTGCCCAGCGGGTCGTACTCGCGAACCTTCACGCCTGCGCAATCGGCCAGCAATCCCGGAAGAGGCTGCATCACGCAGACGTTGTTCATGTTTTTAACCCCTGTCCGCGCCGTAGTAACCAGCGTCCCGCCGTCCGCGGCGAAACGGGACAAGCGCTCCGCGACTTCGTCGTCCAACAGATAAAGATGCGGCGCGACGACGACGCGGTAACCGTCCAGCGGCTGACGCCAGTCGATGACGTCGCAAGCGATGCCGAGCTTGGTCAGCACCCGGTGATACGTCTTCAGGTTCTCGTAGTAGTCGAAGCTGTCCGCCTGTTTTTGCACGCGAAGCGCTTCAAGCTGCTCGTGCGACATCAGAACGGCGACTTCGGCCTCCGGCGACGTTCCTTCCAGCAGCGGCGCAAGATGCTCGGCCTCGGAACTTGTTTGCGCGAATTCCGCCAAGCGGCGGCCCGGGACGTTGCTGTGGTCGATCAGGCCGTGCCAGAACTGCTCCGCGCCGATCGGGGCGCTGCGCCAGCGGAAATGCACGACCGTGTCCGCGCCGCGGGCGATCGCCTGCCAGACGTAAGCGCGGATGTAACCCGGCTGCGGCATGCGCCACATCGGCATCCAGGCGCCCGGCGAGCCGCTGAGCTGTTCCATGATCCAGAAATTTTTGCGCTTGATGCCGCGCGTCACGTCCAGCGACAGCGCGCCGCTGTAAGGCGAAGTGGCGGCTTTATCCGGCGACGTGTTCGGATAATAATCGAACGAAGCGAAGTCCAAGTCCGCGCCGACCTGATACAGATCGAGCCGCTGCGGATAGCTGTGGAAGTTATGCGTGATGAAATGATCCGGGCAGTGCCTGCGGATCGCCGCGATCTGTCCCGCTTGGAAATCGGCCACCGTTTCCCATTGGAAACGGGCGAAGTCCAGCAGGAACGACGGATTCTGGTACGGAGATCCGCCGAGCGGCGGCGTCAGCTCGCTCCAATCCGAATATTCGCCGCTCCAGACGACCGTTCCCCATTCGCGGTTCAAGTTTTCCAGCGTCCCGTATTTCCGATAAGCCCAATCGCGGAAATCTTCGGCGGCCTGCGGCGTTTGGCTGTCCAGCATGCCGAACTCGTTGTCCGTCTGCCAACCGATCACGGCCGGATGCTCGGCGTAACGTTCGGCCAGCTTATCGATCACCCGTTCGCCGAATTTGCGCAGCGAACGGCTGTTGAAGCAGCGGTGCCCGCGAACGCCCGGTTGATAGACGCCTCCGCCCGGCGTGATCGGCAGCACGTCGGGATACTTGTCGGTCAGCCACCTCGGCGGCGTATGGGTCGGCGTACCGATGACCACGTCGATGCCGTAGCGGCCGAACAAATCGATCGCGCGGTCCAGCCAACCGAAATCGAACTCGCCCTCCCGCGGCTCCATTCGGCTCCAGGCGAATTCGCCGACGCGCACGAGGGCGACGCCGGACTTTTTCATCAGCGCCGCATCTTCTTCCCACATCGTCTCTTCCCAATGCTCCGGGTAATAATCGACGCCCATGCGCACGCGTTCGTAAATTGCTCTTTCCTGCGATTCTGTCATCCTGCCTGCCCCTTTCCGGATTCAAACCTCTGATCGTCTTAAACAGATTCGCGCTTCCTTCGTCGATCCCTGCCCTTTCGCAAACGTTTTCCGTAAACGCGCAAAAGAACCGCCCGGAAGCTCGAAGCTCCGAACGGTTCTCCGATCGCACGCGGACGTTCCGGCGAATCCTTTCCCGACTCGTCCGATCATCAGACGCGACCGCCGCGCCGCACGCGTCGAAACGAGCAGGAAAACGGATCTGCCTACGCCTGTTCGCAGATCTACACAATGCTTTGCGCGCCGGGGCCCATGTCTATGCAGACCCGGTTGCGCCCTTCGTCTTTGGCACGGTACAAAGCTCGGTCCGCGCCTTCGAGCAATTTTTCTTTGCTCCGCCCCCCGCCGCTCGTCGCGATGCCGAAGCTTGCGGTAATGCAGTATTTGCGCGACGGCGATTCCGATTCCAGGCTTTTACGGATCCGTTCGGCCGCGACCGTCGCTTCTTCCTGGGAGGTGTCCGGAAGCAGGATCGCGAATTCCTCGCCTCCGAAACGAACCGGAATGTCGCCGGTACGCACCTGCTGCTGCAGCAGTCGGCCGACGTGCTTGAGCACCAGATCGCCTTCGGCATGTCCCCACGTATCGTTGAACACTTTGAAACGATCGATGTCCAGCAGGATCAGGCTCAGCGGACGACCGTCCGATTGCCCCGCCGCCTGTCTCGCCAATTGGCTGTCGAACGCCTGCTCGAAATAGCGCCGGTTCCATAGTCCCGTCAGCCCGTCGCGCATCGCCATATCCCGGATGCGGATCGTTTCGCTGGCGTTCTCGAGCGCGGTAACGATCATCGGCGACAGCTTCTCCAGACGGTCTTTTTTTTGCGCGGTGAAAAAACTTTTTTCGCCTGACATCAAATTCAGCACGCCGATCACCCGGGCTTCTTTGCGCAGGATGATATGCATGGACGAAAGAATCCCGCCGGCGTAAAGCCGCTCCGCGATCGCTCCCTGCGTGCGATGTTTCGACCAATCGTCGTAAATCGTGGAAAAGCCGCCGAGCAGCAGCTCCTCGACGTCGTCCGCTTCATCGGGCAGCGGAAGCTCGTCCAGCGAAACGACGCCGTCGGCGCAGACCGCTTTGATCGTGTACAGGCCGTCGGGGTTCTGCGTGATGACGGACATGCGTCCGCACGACGTCAGCGCCCCGATCGATTTCAAAATATTGCGGTAAGCATCCTCCAGATTGCGCGACTGATGCAGCGTGTTGATCATGCGGTACGTATTCTCCAGCGCCTGCTTTTCTTTTTCCATCTCTTCGTGCATGCGCTTGAAATTCAGGACCAGGCGCCCGATCTCGTCGTCTTCGCGGTAATCCGGCAGCCTCTCCTGGATGTTGCCGCCCTCGTATGAAGACACGGCGCGGTCCAGTTGGATGATCGGGCGCGTAAGACGGATCAATCCTTTTTGCAAATAGTTAAGCATCAGGATTTGGACGACGACGAACAGCGTGCCCATGGCCGCGAACAGCGCGTATAAACGATTCAGCATGGAGGTCCGGCGCTCCGCGCGCAGGATTTCGACCTGGTCGAGCAGCGCGGCTTCCTTCGAACGGAAAAGGTCGAAACGCCGCTTGGCATCCGACAGCTCCTGCTCCGTCACTTCCTGTCCGGCCATCGCTTTACGGATCTGCGCGTCGCCGAATTCCGTTTTCCATGCCGTTCCCGTCGTCGTCAAATCCAACACCGCTACCTCGAACGAAGCTTCGACGTCCATGCTCCGAACCTGTAGCAGCAGCGCTTCCGACGCGGCATGGTAGTTCATTTCCCCTCGGTCGAACGGTTCCAGGAACTCTTCGCGGCGGCTGAGCAGATAGCCCCGTTGGCCCGTTTCCTGGTCGATCATCGCGTTCTCCAGCTTCAGCAACTGCGTGCGCAGATCCGCAGTCTGCCGAACGCCTTCGTAATTGGCGAAAAGCGAACGGACGATATAGGCGAAGCCCAGCCCTACGATCAATACGAACACGACCATGAAGCCGAGGCTGACCTTGACCAATCCCGACCCGACGAATTTTTTGCCCTGAAAAAGATCCTTGATCATTCGGTTCATTCCAAATCTCCTTAAGCCCGGCCGGATCGACGGATGCCCGATATTTCCGTGATGTCCGATATCGGAAAGCATCCTCCCCGGCGGCGGTTCTTCATTGACGACCCTCCTTATTATTATCTGCGTTTCGAGGGCTTTTGATTAGGGCGTGCACCAAACTTCGGCGCGCGGCAAAAAGCCGCCGGAAACGAAAGTTCCGGCGGCTTGGCGAATCAGGAATGCAGCGGATCGGTAAAGCGGATCAGACCAGATTCCAGAACATGACCGTGTTGGCGACCGTCACCATCGTGAACAGGATGGTGTTCACGAAGGCGGGCAGCCAAACGTTGTTCGTTTTCTCGAACAGTTTGCGCGCATAGATCGCGGCCACGATCAGAACCGGAACGAGGGCGAACAGCAGGATGCCGTTCAGGTTTTGCTCCGGGTAGAGCGCGACGCCGCGGGCGAAGTCGAAGCCGTACTGTGCGATCAGCCACAGGATCAGGCCGCCTACGTTCAGGAAGATCGCGAGCCAGTAACCGCCTTTGCGCGAACGGGTATCGGCGTTGAGCGCGATCGCGCTGACGAAGTAGTAGATCAGGAACAGCGGCATGTAGCGCAGCGCCGTCACGAAATGCTCGAACGTGAACGTGCGTACCGCGAACGTCCAGATCCGGAAGTCCGTGCCGAAGATGGCCTGCACGGCGAACAGCAGCAGGTAACCGATCGCGACGGCAAGAACTGCCGTGCACAGGCTCGCGACGATCGCCGCGGGTTTCAGGCTGATGCCGTAATCCGCGAAGCTCGCGCCGGAGCGCTTTTTGTTGAAGTAATAGAAAGCGAACGTGACGAACGCCGTGATCGAAGCGGACACCAGCGCCCAATACACGATCTGGTTGGTCGTCGGTTCGTTGAAGAACGGGCTGAGCGGCGCGATGCCGTCGGCTTTGGCGAACAGGACCCACATGACTGCGGATACGACCGCAAGAACCAACCCGCCGATGCCCACGTGGCGCATGGCCGGGGAACTGCCGGAGCGGGCGAAGCCGATCACCGCAGCCGCGACGGACAGTGCCAGCAGCACGATCGCGATGATCGTCAGCGTATGCAGGCCGCCCGGCTGTTTGTCCATGAGCGTCGGGAACAGAATGGCCGGGATCAGGGCGCTGAATACGACCGCGATCCAATAGGCGGCTTTTTGCCCGCCGCCGAGCGGCTTGGCGAGCGGCGCGGTGACGTTCGTCACGGCCTGCTTCAGGAAAGGCAGGCGAAGCAGCAGCGCCGACATCGGCACGATCAGCAGGAAGAACCCGATCATGGCCACGAAGTTGAATGCTTCTTTGAGCCACCAGATCTGATTGCCGGACGACAAACCGGCATCGGTCTGGCTCGGCGAAGTGACGCCTTCGAACGCGTGGGCGTAGAAGTCGATCAGATAACCGGTCGTTTCCGGGGAGAAGTGGTTCCACGGGTGCGTTTGGTTCGGCGTGTAGATGATACGCTCGCCGGTCTGAGACGGACGCACGACTTGGTCTTCGACCTTCAGGTCGCCGGCGTCGACGCTGTAATATTGACCCTGCTGCGCCTGTTCCGGATTATCCGCGCCGAGACCCAGGAAGGCGCGTCCCGACAGCGTTTTGACGAAGTCTTTGCGCATGACGGTGCCTGCGACCGCTTTTTCTTCGGCCGACTTTTCCTCGTCCGATTTGTTGAAAAAGAATTCGTCGTAATGGCCCGCGATCATGCCGACCGTGCGGCTGCCGTAAGCGGCCGTCAGTTGATCCTGCGGAGCGACCGCGGCGGCGTACGAATAGTCGGAGCCGACCGAGATGCCCGTGTAAATCATGCGGTGGCCGGCTTGCAGCGAATTCATTTCGTCCATGTACATGGCAAGCAGCGTGGAGAAGCCGCCCATGGAGTGTCCGCTGACCGCGAGGTACGCGTTGCCGTCTGCATCTTTTTTCGTATACGGCTGGTCGTACATGTATTTGGCGGCGTCGAACTGCGAGTAGATCCAGAAGGTCGAGAACTGCTCGCCGACCTTGATGTCGCCGTCCCAACGGGAATCGCCGTGGTCGTACATATCGAGCGCCAAGACGATGTAGCCGCGTCTGGACATCTCGATCGCCGGCGCGTCCTGCATTTCTTTGGTGTTCAGATAACCGTGGGTGGTCACGATGACCGGACGGGGATCGTCGGGCCCGGCGCCTTTGGGCATGTACAGCAGGCCGTTCAGCGTGCCGTGATCGGCTTTGAACGAGATCTCTTTAACGTCGACCTTGTAAAACGACGTGTTGAACATGCCGGCGAGCCAGCTGCCCAGAAGGATCAAGACCAGGGACAAAGCCAACAGGCCCGTCGGTTTTTTGAACAAATTGGATAAGTTTTTCACGCTTGCGTCTCCCCGCGACCGTTGTCGCATCAGTGTAAAATCAAAGTTGAATAGTTAAAATTTGAACTATAGGCTCTGTCTTCGCCGTACGGGAAAACCGTTTCGAAACAGTTGATCGAACGCCTTCGGACGCAGGCGAAAAAAGCGGCGAGCCGGGTCATCCGTCTGCCGATTTTTTCAAGCATCGCTTTTTGCCGCCGGGGCCGTTCGGCCGCCGAACGCCGATCTTGCATGCGGCATTCGGCGGCTGAAAGCCGTTCTTTTACGAGTTTCGGGTCTTCGCCCCGTCCTACTTCAAGCTGTCCGACAGCGCCGTGAAGATTACGCCGAGGCCGTGCGCGCCCGCGTCCGGATAGCCGATGCTGCGTTCGCCCACCGTGCCCGCGCGTCCCATGCGCGCCACGATCTCCTCCGTCTTTTTCGCTCCCGCCACGGCCGCTTCCGCGCCTTTGGCGAAGGCCGTTTTCACGTCATCGCCGGCAGCGGAGCTCGCCGTCCAGGAATCCGCGCACGGAACCAGCGCGTCGATCAGCGTCTTGTCGCCGACGACCGCCCCGCGGCCGAAAGACCGCTCGCCGGTCGATTGGATGCCTTCTACCGCGGCCTGCATCAGTTCCGCGAATTCCGATACGTTCAGTTCCGTCTTGTCGCCTGCCGAACGTCCGGCCGCGCGGAACGCGGAACCCCAGATCGGGCCCGAAGCGCCGCCGCAGTATTCCATGATGACGAGCGAGCACTCGTGCAGGAAGCCGCCGATCGACTTGTCGTCATGCGACAAGATTTCTTTCCATTCGCGCTTGAGCTGCTTGAAGCCTTTGGCGATGCTCATGCCGAAGTCGCCGTCGCCCGCATGCGAATCCAGCTCGCAGAATGGAACTTCGTTGTCGATCACGACCTCGCTCATTTTGTCGATCAGATAGACCATATTGTCGCGCGTGATCTTGTCGGCCGAAACCCGGGCGTATTCGGCCGGCGTTTCGACTTTGAACGAAGCCGGAACCTCTTCCGGGTCGGAGCTGCGCAGCTCCTCGTAAGCCGGCTGCACGACCGGACCGGATACTTTGAACGCCGGCGTGTCGCTTTCGCTCGACAGCAGCGTTTTGAGCTCGTCGTCGAGCTTCATGAACGTGACCGAGATGCCGGCCATGTCGATGCTCGTCATGTAGTTGCCGACGAACGTGCGGTTGATTTTGACGTTTTTCTCCGTCAGCTCGCGCGTGACCGCGTGGTTGAACAGATACAGCTCTTGAAGCGGCGTCGCGCCGAAGCCGTTGATGAGCAGCGCGATCTCTTCGCCGCCTTCAAGCTTCATGTCGCGGATCAGGTCGGAAACGGTATGCGAAGCCAGTTCGTCGGCCGTGACCATCTTCTCGCGGCGGATGCCCGGCTCGCCGTGGATGCCCACGCCGTATTCGATCTCGTCTTCGCCGAGCTTGAACGTCGGCGTGCCTTTGGCCGGCACCGTGCAGGACGTCAGCGCAAAGCCGATGCTGCGCACGTTCGCCGCGGCTTTCTCCGCCGCCGCTTTCACGTCAGCGAGGCTGCGGCCTTCTTCGGCAGCGGCGCCCGCGATTTTGTGCACGAGCACCGTGCCCGCCACGCCGCGGCGTCCGACGGTGTACAAGCTGTCTTCGACCGCGATGTCGTCGTCGACGCGGACGTAATCGACCTCGATGCCGTCTTCGCTTGCCAGATGCGCGGCGTTTTTGAAGTTCATCATGTCGCCGCTGTAATTTTTGATGATCAGCAGCGTGCCTTTTTCGCCCGCCGTCGATTTGATCGCTTGGTACACCTGAATCTGCGAAGGCGAAGCGAACACGTCGCCGCAAACGGCGGCGTCCAGCATGCCTTTACCGATAAAGCCGGCGTGGGCCGGCTCATGGCCGCTGCCTCCGCCGCTGATCAGCGTGACTTTGCTTGCGTTCAATTCTTTCTTTTTGACCACTTTATACTTTTGCACGAATTCCAGCTCCGGATGCGCAAGCACGAGTCCGCTGCACATTTCCATGACCAGATCTTCCGGTTTGTTGATGATTTTTTTCAAAACATGATCCCTCCCTGTCGGTTTCGTCGTACGTTGACCAAGATCAAAGTAAGATTACCTCTGATTAACTTTGGTCAACGTACTGTCTTACAGCCCTTTGGACGCTTTGTACGCGCTGCCGATGCGGTCGGCTGCCTGAACGGCCGCCGCCACCTCTTCTACCGTAACCGGGAAAGGCATGGAGTGAATCGACTCTTCCGGGATGCAGGCTTTTTCCGCGACTTCTTGCAGTTCTTCGGCCGTCATCGACTCTACGCCGATATCCGCCAAGCAGACAGGAAGTCCCACGGCGAGGCAGAAGTCCATCACTTGGTTCAATTCTTCGGTCGGCGCGTTTTCGAGCACCAACTGCGCGATCGTGCCGAACGCCACTTTTTCGCCGTGGAAGTAGTGGTGCGTGCCTTCCAGCGCCGTCAATCCGTCATGGATCGCGTGGGCAGCCGCCAGACCGCCGCTTTCGAATCCGAGTCCCGACAGCAGGATATTCGTTTCGACGATGTTTTCCAGCGCTTGGGTCACGACGTTCGCGTCGCAAGCCGCTTTCGCTTTGACGCCGTCGCGCAGAAGCATCTCGTAACACAGCGTCGCGAGCGCCATCGCCGCGTTCGTGCCGAATGCCGGAGCCGTCAATCCTTCGCGGACGCCGCTCGGCAGTCCTGCGTTGACGCGGGAATAAGAACGGGACGTGGCGCGCGCTTCGAAGTACGTGGACAGCGCGTCGCCCATGCCGGACACGAGGAATCTCGTCGGCGCGTTGGCGATGACGGTCGTGTCGACCAGCACCACGCTAGGGCTTTGCTTGAAGTAAGCGTAATCGTCGAACGCGCCTTCCGGCGTGTACAATACCGCCGAGTGGCTGGTCGGCGCGTCGGTCGCGGCGATCGTCGGGCAGATGATCAAAGCTTCGCCTTTCGCCACGCATTTGGCCGCGTCGATCGCTTTGCCTCCGCCGAGGCCCACGATGCAGTCGCAGTTGTTGTCCGCCGCGATCTGCTCGAGGCGCGCGACTTCCTGACGGGAACATTCGCCCATAAAACCGCTTTCAACGAAAGTGACTCCGAATTTTTCGGAAGTGGCATCGAGCTTGGCTTTGACGCGTGCCGCGTCGTCCGGATGGGCGATCAGCAGGGCCGATTTGCCGAAAGAAGCGACGAAGTAACCGAGGTTGAGCAGTTCGTTTTCGCCTTGCACGTATTTCGATGGGCTGATAAAAGCTTTTCTCATAAGAAAGACCTCCGTATATAGGAAATGGATGATGCGATCAAAGTGTCATTAACCGTCTTGGCGGCGCTTTCTTCCATCATAAGCTACAAATTTTAAGTTTACATTGGACTTTTTAAGCAATATATTATAATTTGCAATCGTAATTTGATGTCCTCCCGCGAACGAATGGTATCTTTTTGTCATCGCTTACATCCATTTTTTACGATTCGGCAAGCAACTCCTATCCTATTTCCGAAAGAAGGAATGCTCGTGATCGGCGAACATCTCGGCATCCAGAATATATTCGACCTGCAAAAATGGGAACGTCTTCAAGACTCCCTGGCCTCCGTCACCAAACTCGCGATCCTGACCGTCGATTACAAAGGAAACGCGGTGACCGGCCATAGCGGCTGCCAATCGTTTTGCCGGGCGGTGAGACAGGACGAAGACCTGCTGCCCTACTGCCAAAAATGCGACTCGCGCGGCGGGTTGGAAGCGGTCCGCTCGAACAAGCCGTACATTTACCTTTGCCATTACAACATTATCGATATCGCCGTGCCGGTCATTATCGACGACAAGTACGTGGGCGCCGTCATGGCGGGGCAGGTGCGTCTGTCCGATCCTTCCGGAGCGGCCGAACTGGAGCAAATCCTGACCTCGAAAAACAAAAAGCTGTACAGCGAAAAATGGGAAAAGCTCAAAGACCATTACGCCGACCTGCCCGTCATGTCGTATCAGGAAATCGTCAAAATCTCCGATATGCTGTCGCTGCTGTGCAGTTATATCGTGGAAGAAGCGCTCAACAAAAACTTGATCGCCGAAATGTTCGAAAAAGCGTCCGCATCGGGCTCGACTCCGCGTTTGTCCGACATTTTGCCGGGCTACGCCATGCAGAACCTGGAGATCGCCCGCAAAGAAATGACGCATATCCTCGCCGGCGCCCATACGGATGCGGACGAAGCCGAGCGCTGCGACAATCCCGTGCTCAAGCCCGCGTTCGACTATCTGCACGCGCACAAAAGCGAGTCCGTCCCGCTCAAAAAAATGGCCGAGCTGTGCCATATCAGCCCAAGCTATTTCAGCCGCCTGTTCGCCAAAGAAACCGGGGAAAGCTATTCGGGCTACACGGCGCGGCTGAAGATCGAATGGGCCAAGCGCCTGCTCGAGAACACGGATATGCCGATCGCGGTAATCAGCGGCGAATTGGGCTTCAACGAGCCGGGCTACTTTATCAAAACGTTCAAAAAACACGAAGAACTTACGCCGGCCGTTTACCGGAAATACTACAAATCATAGGTTGAAAAAGGAAACCGTTCGCATGGAACAGCGCAATTAACCCCCTTCTTTACCACTCTTTACCTCTCTAAAGCGATTTCGCAAAAAAAGTTTTGAAACGCTTACAAATCTGTGTTAGACTACGACTGCGAACAGGAACGTGACCTTTTTTCGGGCGTAACCTAAGCTGATGCCTTGTGCATCGGTTTAGGTTTTTTTTATGCCTCAAGGGGGTTGCGCGCCTTCCGCCATACGCAAAACGATCTCAAGGAGGGGTTCTTGATGAAACCGAAAAAATGGGGATCTTTGCTGCTTGCGTCCACGCTTGCGGCCGGAGTGTTAAGCGTTTACGGTGTACCGCAGACGTCGTTTGCTGCTACAACTTCTAATCCTGCAACGCAGACCGTACAGGCCGGGGCTTTCTCCCCGCAAACGCTCCAAACGACGCAATTCGGCCAGGTGCAAGGCTACCATGACGAAACCAACCGCGCGCTGATCTGGCAAGGGGTTCCTTACGCGGCGTCGACGGCAGGCGAGCAGCGCTGGAAAGCGCCTTCCGATCCGCAGCCGTGGAGCGGCGTATTGGATGCGACCAAACCGGGCGACATCGCGATCCAGGCTTCCGGGGCCGATATCGTCGGTACCGAAAATGCGTTAAACCTGGATATCTACCGTCCGGACAACGCGAAAGACAAGCTTCCGGTCATCGTCTACATACACGGGGGCAACAACCAGACCGGCAAATCGACCGAGATCACGGGCAGCTCGATGGTCAACGACACGAACGCGATCTTCGTTTCCGTCAACTACCGTCTCGGACCGCTCGGCTTCAATCCGCTTCCGGCGCTGAAGACCGGAACCGACGAAGAGAACTCCGGCAATTACGCCCTGCTCGACATCGCCAAATCGCTGGATTGGATCAAAGCCAATATCGGACAGTTCGGCGGCGACGCCGATAACGTGACCGTAGCCGGCTTCTCCGCAGGCGGACGCGACGTGATGGCGATGTTGATCTCCCCGATCTTCGAAGGCAAATTCGACAAAGCGATCTCGTTCAGCGGCGGCATGACGGTGTCCGACGAAGAGGCCAGCGCCGCGACGTTCGCCAAAGCGATTGCTCCGCTCGCGGTTGCCGACGGCAAAAAAGCGACGGAAAAAGAAGCGTACGACTGGCTGCTGACAACCGGCTCCGACGTGCGCGACTACCTCTACTCGATCCCGGCCGACAAGCTGTCCAAGCTGATGGGCAACGCCGGTATCCGCATGAGCGTGTTCCCGCATCTGTACGCGGACGGAACGGTTCTGCCGTCGGACGGCTTCGACACGAAAAATTACAACGACGTGCCCCTGCTGATGCTGACGGGCGCCGACGAGTTTTCCCTGTTCGGACGCTTCGATTCCTACTTCGCGAAGAACATCGCGGACGGTTCGATCAACACGGACGCGAACGTCATCGCCAAGTACAACTTCATCAACAAATACGGCGGCGAGCTGTACAGCCTGTTCAACGTGGAAGATTCCGCGCAAAAAATGTACGGCAGCTACGGCGCGGACATTTACGGCATGCGAATCGACTTCGGCAGCGACGCCTATGTAGCCGGCAGCGCGATGAGTCCGCTGGGCGCGTTCCACGGCGTATTCGTACCGCTGCTGTCGCCGGACAACGCCAACTACGACTCGGTGATCGGCAGCGCGTATGATCTGCCGGGCGCGGTCGATTTGGGCAAAACGTTCCGCAAGTATATCTCGAACTTCGTGCATAACGGAGATCCGAACGGAAGCGGCCTGGCCGAATGGAAAACGTGGACGCCGCAAGCTTCGTTGAACGGCGAGTCCACGCTGATCCTGGACGCCAATCGCCGCAAAGCGATCGCTTACGCGTCTTCGCCGGAATTCACGTACGACCAAGTGCTCGCCGCCATGCGCGCCGATCGCACCGTCTCTGAAGCCGACAAAGCCGAGCTGATCTCCAAGGTGCTGAACGGCCGCTGGTTCAGCGGCAAGCTGGACCAAAGCTTCGGCAATGCTTCGATGTGGGTACAGCGTTAAACTCCTCAAGGACTTACACGCCGCCGAAGCAATTCGAGAGATCGGTTCGAAAAAGCAGTTGAATAAAGCGATTCGCAGGAGCGGTCCGACAAAAGAGTGAATCGAACATTTTGATGAAGTGATTTAGCAGGACCCATCGATTGAAGCAAAAAAACAATCGGTGAAATGCTTCGTATACAGCTTGCCGCGGCAAAAGGCTGTCGAGATTTCGACAGCCTTTTGCCTATTTCCCGTCTAAAATATGCAGCGGGAGAATAGCTCATTATTCTTTTTCGTTTAGTAATCTTGTTTTAGGTTATAATATAATGATCGTTCTATCTATAAAGGAGGTTACGTATTGAGTACCAAAAAAGAAGACCTGCTTCATATGGCGGAAATCCTTTTTTACGATCACGGCTTTCATTCGATCGGCCTGAAAAAAATCGTGAACGAGTCCAATATCGCAATGATGACGTTGTACAACCATTTCGCTTCGAAAGACGAACTCGTGATCGAAGTGTTGAAACGGCGCGAAGAACGGTACATGGAACATCTGGCTTTTTTCGCTACGTATCTCAAGGATCACGGCGAAGGTTCCGAACGCGATTCCGCATTCGTTCGCATCGCCTCCGCTCATGCCCGCTGGTTGACCGACCATTCGGCGAAAGGCTGCCTTTTCCTGCGTGCCAAAGAAGAATACGGAGCGCAACACGATCATCCGGTCGTCACGCTGGCGGACGGTCACAAGCGGCTGCTGCGCGAATTCGTTCAAGCCTCCGACCCTGCGCGCTCCGCCGAAGAAGCGCTTCGGCTGTGTCTGCTGATGGAAGGCGCGACGGCGCTCGCCGAGAGCGAAGAAGGGCCGCTTGTCGCCCGCGAAATGATCGTTATGGCCGAGATTTTGTTTGCCTGAGCCGAACGCAGGAGCCGTTTTCGAGTCCTGCTTTTCTTTCTTATTTAAATATAGTGAACGTTCTATCTAAAATCGCTATAAGAAAAGAGGAACTTTCATGAAATCGATACTTCTGCCCGGTATGGCTTTGATTGCGGTTTGTTATGCTTTTGCCCGTTTCGCTTTCGGCCTGTTCCTGCCTTCGATTTCGGAAGAATTCGGACTCGACGGCGTTTCGTCGGGAGTCGTTCAATCCGTCAGCTATGCCGCTTACGCGACCGGCCTGCTTTCGTCTTCGTTCATGCTGCGACGTGCGGGCCTCCGCCGGACGCTGCTATCGACGGCTCTGCTGACCGCCGCGGGACTTGCCGGGCTGGCACTCTCTCCCGGCTCGTACGGATTGGCGGCGGCTTTGTTCGCGGCGGGAATCGGCACCGGCTGGGTGTCGCCCGCTCTCGGGCATCTGGTCGGCAGGACCGTTCCAAACGAGCGCAAAGACGCCATCAATGCCCGGATCAACAGCGGAACCAGCCTGGGACTCGTGTTTTCCGCGCCTGCGGCTTGGCTGTTGGCCCAAAATTGGCGCGGTGCCTATGCCTCGTTCGCGGCGATCGCCCTGCTTGTCGCTTTGATCCTTTGGAAAACCGTACCGGCCGATTCGGACGAACATCCGGGCAAAACCGATCTTCGGGGCGAAATCCGCAAATCGGGCGGACTGATCCCGGCGGCGCTGCTGACGGGCGCCGGATCCGCCGTATATTGGACCTACTTCATGAGCCGTCTGCAAACGGAACAAGGCGTATCCGACGCGGCGGCGGCTTTGTACTGGATCGTGATTGGCGCGGCCGGAATCGCGGGCGGATGCAGCTCGCTCGCCTCGCGGGCATTCGGGCTGCGACGCGCTTATGTCGTCGGCGTCCTCTGCCTGGCCGCTTCGATCGCGGCCGTTCCTTTGCCGTTTCCCGTTTCTTCGATTTTGTCCGCGACGCTGTTCGGAGCTTCTTATATCTTCGTGACCGGATTGTTCATTATCTGGGCCACCCGCCGCTCGCCGGCCGGCGCCGCGCAGATCAGTCTGGCTTTTTTGGCGCTCGGGATCGGCCAGTTCGCCGGTTCTTTCCTGAGCGGCAGCTTGATCGAATTCGCAGGCTACGATGCCGCTTTCCTGATTTTCGCCCTGATCGCTTCGGCCGCTTTGACGGCGCTGCCCCGATCGGCCGACGAACGGTAATCCTTTTGGCCGACGGAGTCATCTCGGACCGAACGATCATCGATATCTTTTGTTTGTCCGGTTACTCTTCCGCTTCAATGATGGATAGCGGCCTCTGCATGACTCCGTTCGTTTAGAGGATCGCGGCTTTGCTCGCTTGAACGACCTCCAGCCAGCGTTTTGCCAGCAGACCGTGTCCTGCCGTCGTCGGATGCACGCCGTCCCAGATCCAATATGAGGCGGGGGCGGTTTGACAGGCTTGGTCAAATGCGTCTTGCAGCGGCACAAATGTGGCGCCGAATTGTTGCGCGAGACGTCGGACGGCTTCGGAGCAAGCATCTGCTGCCGCTCTCCAGGCTTGCCAATCGGAGTCGGTGTGACCGCCCGGAAGGATGAACGGTTCGCATAAGACGAGTTTGGCTTCAGGCAGGTCGCTATGCGTACGTTCCAGCAAACGACGATAGCCTTGTTCGTATCCGGTCGGATCGAAGCCGCCGGGTTCCGCGATCGACATCAGAATATCGTTCACGCCGACCAGGATGCTGATGGTGTCCGGCGCAAGTTCGACGGCGTCTTCCTGCCATCGCGCTTCGAGATCGCTCACGCGGTTGCCGCTGATGCCGCGATTGATGAACCCGGGCTGTTTGGCTGCGAGTTTCAGCCCCAGTTCCGCGGCGATCCAGAAGGCGTAGCCGTGCCCCAAAATATGATTAGGGTCCGTATCGCGTCCGCGATTGCCGTCCGTGATGGAGTCCCCTTGAAATAAAATCCTGCGTTGCGCGTATTGTTGTTCCGAACCTTCGTTCATGCTGCTCTCTCCTCTTCGAAAACGTTTCAATTGTAAACCCAACAAGTATTCGCTGTTTCTTGGCGTTTCTCCTGCACGCTTTGCGATCGGTCATCGGCTGCACAAAAAGCCTGCAGACAAATGGTGAGCAATAGACAAAACACCTAATCAGCAAACTTATTCCGTATCGAATCGCCAAGTTGCACTGAATACAACATTAAGGCCAATAAACATCTATTTTGCTGATCCAAGTTGTAGGATTTGCAATAATATTCGCTAAATAGTACTCAAAAAGACCTTTCTTAATCCGAAATCTTGTATTTGCTGCAACTTCGGTTCAAATCCAGGACTTTTATGCGAAAAATGTTGTATGTTGTGCAAGATGATGTCACGGATCAGAGAGGCATGCACCATATAATATTCCTCAAAGAAATTCCATCGCCTCGTTGTTCCTTTTTCCATCTTGCTTCTATCCTGCTTACTTCGCTTCGTTCAATACCTTCAGCTGCGCATGAACAACTCGTCGTCGATGCCCGGTTCAACCCGGCTGGCGAGTCCGCCTGCGGCGCGCAGCAAGCCTCGAATCTCGCCTTCGCTCGGCACGTTATTTTATACAGCGGCAAAATTCACTGTAAAGGTATTCAAACTTCCGCCACGCTTAAAAGCCCTGTGTTCCCCGTCAAGGGAATACAGGGCTTATTCGCTTCCATGACCGAAAGTACGACAGCTCGCCTCATGGCCTCGATTCGTCTTTTCCTAACCTAATAACCGATCTTGATCGATTGTCCTTCAACCGCAATCCCTTCCGACAACTCGAGAGGCAGCTGCTGCTCCGCAGAAAACCCGATCGTCTCCCCGTCCTGCAATTTGGCATCGCAGTCCACGACATAGCCCGCGATATGGAAGGTAAGCTCGAACACATCGACGAGGTCGCGGTTAGAGCGCAGCACTTCAATCTCGTCATGGCCGAAACGGCGCAGCCCTACGGTATACGATGAAATGCCCTGTTCCTCTTCGTATAGCCCGACGAATACCCACAATTGAACCGGAAGTTCGCCTTCCTTGAGCAGCATCGCATTCTGGACGTACGCCTCCGCCGACATCACCATGGGGGACATATACATCGCAAGGGCCTGCTCCTGCTTCAACATGCTGCACAATACCTGCGTGAACAATACATGTCCGCCCAGCAAGTCCGACGCGCCGGAAACGGACACGATAACGTGTGCCTGATAGCCTTCGATCGACTGCTCGGCTTCCGGCCAGAGCGGATTTACGCCGCAGCATTCTTCCACCGTACTGCCGGGAAGGGGAGCGCGTACGAGCGAGCAAGTCACGCGCAGGCCATCGGTTTCGAATATCAAGTTCCCGCGCTCCGGAAGGGCATCCGCCTCGATATCCCAATCGTTTTTCAAATTACGGATAAAACGCGGAAAATCGCATTCCGGTTCGCGCAGCAATACAAATCCAATAAGCGTCTGGCCTGCCTCGGCAGAACGTCGCTGTCGCTCCCTACGTATCCGTTCTTCTCCAGGTCGTTCGAACAGTTCCATCTCCGCGCCTCCTTTTTTATCGGCTGTTGCCTTATCGACTCTCAATAAAAAGTACTATATGTACATTCGAACATTTACTTACCCTATACTCGGCAACATTTAGCCCTGATTTACATAACTCCTGCCTAAGACTCAAAAAAAGCCCCTTTGAACCGGGAAATGGGAACCCTTTACAGGTATGAAGAATCAGTTTTCGCGTCACAGGAACGCGGTAAAGCATGCTGGTTAATCGCCAAAAGTCGAAGGCCGCAAGACGGATGTCCGGCGGCCTTCGACTTTTGGCGATTTGAATGATGAATAGATCCTTAGCCGCGAACCGGCACGACACGGTACGGAGTCGCTTCCGTACGCGCGGCCTCGCCGCTTTGCGCTTCGATGGTCCATCCGATCGAGAGCACCGGGAACAGCAGATCGCGCTCGGTTGCAGTCAATTCTACGGCAACGCCCTCGATCCCCTCTTCGCGCTCCACCTCCGATTCAAGCCCGAATACGATCCGAATCCAGGTATTGATGCCGCCCAACGTATTATATTTAATCCGGTATCCTTGCTTCACGGCTTGCTCCAAGATTTCCGGTTGCTCTTGATGCAGCGTAAGCAGCGGAGCGAAGTCCGTGATTATCGAACCGTCGGCCGGAGGCAAATCTCCCCGCGCTACGCGGCGTAACAGTTCTTCGCCGTCTAAACCAAGCGCGCGAACGCTCTCCAATACGATAGCATCCCATTGGGACAATTTGACCCGTTCCGTAGTTTGCGTAGTTTGCATAGTTTCGCTCATTTTCTTTCTCCTCTCGTTACTGTGCTGCATGAGTCTCCTGCTGAACCTTTAATTCACATTCTGCCTATCGTCTTAGATGGAATTAAGATCAAACGTTAGGGGAACGATTGCCAAGCAGCACGTTTCTCTTTTCACTTTACCGCACGGCGATCCTGCTTGTATAGGGTAAAACTTGCCAACTTCTGGCGTTGTTCAAAGCAGGTTATTGCGCGTCGCCTTCGTTTTTGGTGTTATAATGAAACCCAATTCGTCTACCGTGCGAAAACCCGACCGAAAGAAGCTGAAGCCCTGATGATCGTCGAGATCCTGCTAAACGTCGTACTGCCCGTATTCGTATTGATCATTGCCGGTTCGTTGATGCAGCGATTGTTCCAACTTGATCTCTATACGCTGTCCAAAATCAACTTTTATTACATAACGCCCGCGGTCGTGTTCATGAGCTTGTACCAGTCCAATATCTCGCTTGAGTTGCTGGGCAGCGTCGCCCTTTTCTATGGACTGTACATCGGGGTGTTGTATATTTTCTGCTTCATTCTCACCCGCTCGCTGAAGTATCCGAGCAGCATGAAGGCCGCCTTCACCAACAGCGTACTGCTGGACAACTCGGGCAATTACGGACTTCCGATCAATCAGTTGGTATTCGCGGGTTCGCCGCTCGCCGCATCCATCCAGGCTTTGCTCATGTCTTTTCAAAGTCTGCTGACCTTCACCTACGGCGTCATCTCGATTCAAGGGGCACGACTCAGCGGCAATTATCGGAGCGTGATTATCGGCTTTTTGAAAATACCGGTGCCTTATGCGTTGGTGCTCGGTTTTCTATGTCATGCCTTTGCCGTGCCGCTGCCGAATTTCGTCACGCAGCCGCTCGGCTATATTCAAAATTCGATGGTCGCCGTGGCCCTGTTGACGCTCGGGGCACAGATCGTGAAGTATCCGCTGCGACTCGGACGTCCGGCGATTTACTTCAGCATGATCTTGCGCCTGATTGCGGCTCCCGTTATCGGTTATCTGCTTATTCTCGTACTGGGTCTTAAAGGTATCCCTGCGCAAGCCCTTTTGATCGCCTCCGGTATGCCGACCGGGGTCAATTCCGCTATTTTGGCCGAAGAATATCGCAATGAACCGGACTTTGCTGCACAGACGGTACTGGTATCCACGATTCTGAATATTGTGACCGTGACCGTGTTGATTACGATCTCGGGCCATTTGTAAAAACAAATTCAAATTGAGACATCGCTCACAGACTTGCTTTTCTTCCGAATACTAGGGCGTGTACACAAACTCGACGACGTGCATCTTTTGCTGCCTTTTCGCCCTCTGCTGCGTCACTTTCCCTCGACGTGCCCCGGCACGCCTTCGGAAAAGTTCCTTGCCGAGAACGAAAATTCAACAAAATCTGCTTCCGTCGGAGTTTGCGTACACGCCCTACAATAAGAAAGTCCGCTACGAACAGAAAAAAGCCGCAGCGAATGACCCGAATCATTCGCTGCGGCTTCGTTATTTTCCTGTCTAAAAGCTTATGCTTACATCCGGAACGCCGTCGTTTTGTCGAGCAGTCGTCCGGTCATCCGATTCAACTCTTCCGAAGAAGTGGACAGCTCCTCCATAATTGCCGATTCCTCGTGGATGGAACTTGCGATGCGCTTGGCCTCTTCCGCGAATAAAATAGCCCGCTCGCTGATTTCGCCGGCATGGCGATGCGCGAGGTCCACTCGGCCCGTCTGCTCGGAAATCATGGTCTCGATGCTGCGAACCGAGGCGACCATTCCGTCTACGGCGGCGTCAAGACGCTCCAACTTCGCTTCAACAGCCCCGGTGTGCTGCTCTTCGCGTCTTACGCGCTCGCTTTGCTGCTGAATGAGAAGCACGGTATCGCGCACCTGATCTTGAATACGACGGATCCGATCGCCGATCTGACCGACCGAATCCGCGCTTTGTTCGGACAGCTTGCGAATCTCGTGAGCCACGACGGCAAATCCTGAACCATGCTCGCCTGCGCGCGCGGCTTCGATCGAAGCGTTCAAAGCCAGAAGGTGCGTCTGCTCGGCGATATCGCGGATCGAGCGGTTAATGACTTCGATATCCGCGGCTTCGCGTTCCAGGCGTCCCACCATCTCTTGCGAGCGTACGCTGGATTCGGATAATTCGCCCATACCTTCGCGCAGCGCCAAGAAAATATCGCGCGTGGTGCGCACGGATTCCTCCATGCCGCCCGATAAATCGATCATTTCCCGCGAACTGCTCTTCATCCCATGGAACGCATCCAACATCTCATCGGCATTGCGTCTCGAATTTTCGGTCGAATGTTGTTGGTGTTCCACGCCTTCGTGAATACGGTCCACGCCGCCCGATATTTCTTCGATCTGCTGTGCGGCTTCGGAGATCGCTTCGCTCATCATCTGTACGTTCTCGGACGTGACGCCTGCTCCGGACGCGATGTCTTCGACCATGTCGCGAAGATTGTCTACCATTTGGCGGAAGGCATCGTTAAGTACCGTGATTTCATCCTGCGCACTGCGCCGAGGAACTTCAACAGCCAGATTCCCTGCCGATACTTCTTGCGCGGCCTTGGCCAGCTGCACGATCGGCTTCGTTAAGAGTTTGGAAACCAACCAACCCAACACGCCGCTCCAAAAAACGCCCATCAGCAAGATCATCGTCGTGTACAGCCAATCCGCCATGGAAGCGGCAACGTACGACTTCAAAAAGAAAATGCAAAAGGCGCTTGTCGCATACGTGACGCCGGAAATCAATACGAACCCGGCCACCATTTTCGTTCCTAAATTCAGTTTCATCTGCGCTTTTCCCCCAACTCTTCGATTGCAGGTCTGTCGTCTCCGGCCGCCGCAGCCATGTGCGGCATGTCCATTCCGCCGATCCCCCCGGAACGGCGACCTTCGGCACGCGGAACGCTTCCCTATTCCCTCTTTATCGATTTTGTAACCGCTTCAATGAATAAAAAGATAAAATTCTTTCTTTTTTTAATGAACCCCCTTCCCTGCACGCCCCTTGCGTGCCTCTACTTGTTCAAGCAAGCTCTCTTGCTGTAACCTGAGACGATTATCCCACATCATCAGGGTAGTTTGAACCCCTTTGCCAAAAGAAAAAAGGGACTTCCTCCCGGAAAGCCCCTCCAATATGGATGCAATCAGCGTTTATCATGCCAAAAATTAACCGGCGTCGCGCCTTGTTCAATCACTTCGAACGTAAATCCTTCCGCACTCAGCGTTTTTAACACCTCAGGCAGGACTTGAAGCGTCGCTTTTTGATCGTGCATCAGCACGACCGGAACGGTTCCTTGTTTCTCGATCGTTTCGATCTGGTCCAGAACGCTGCGAATAACTTTCTGATGATCCGTTTTGTACTTCCAGTCCTCCGAATCGACGTTCCAGTCCCACAGACGGAAGCCCGCGGACAACACTTTATCGCGGTAGCTTTGGGTAAAATAAGGCTTGCTGCCGTAAGGCGTGCGAATGAGCGCCGTCTTGACCCCAGCAGCTTTGTACAGCGCTTCATTGTCTTGCTTCATCTCTTCCAATGCCGATGCCGGAGAAGCGTAAAACTTGTTTTTTACATGCGTCATGCCGTGCAGGCCCGCCGCATTGCCCGACTTCACCAGACGTTGTACGGCCTTCGGATAAGATGCAATGCCAGTGCCTAACATGAAGAAGGTTGCTTTGGCGTCATATTGATCCAAAATGTCCAGCAGCTCGTTCGTATGCGCGGTCGGGCCGTCGTCGAAGGTCAGATAGATCGGTTTGGACGAGGCCGGTTTTTCCGTCTGCGGCTTTTCTTCCGTTTTGCCGCGATCGTTATTCAAAGCCGCGCGGCTCTGATCGACGAAACTTTGAAGACTCAGTTTTTGCTTGCCGCTGGTAATCCGAACGACAGGAACAGTCGCGTCGTAAGCAATTCCGAAGTTGAATGTTCCTTTGAGCAGCGAAACCGGGATCATGGTGCGGCCTGCGCTGACGTAAGTCTTGAGAGGCATCGACTTTTTCCCGTTCAACGCGGTTTGCTCGGACGGGACGATGACCACGCTGTGCTTGCTTCCGGCCAGTACGATCTTTTCGGTTGTTCCGCTGACTTTGAGATGCAGCTGCTGCGAAATTTCGCGAAGCGGCACGTATAAAGTACCCGCGTTCATTTCCGCCTTGATTCCGGTCAGTTCGTCATTGTATCCGAGCGGAAGCTCGCGAACCGTCGCCGCTTTCGTCATTTGCGGCACCGCCGCCAACAGCATAATCGCCATCAACGTCAGCAAACCGCCCCTTTTCCATGTACGCTGCCAATCAATCCTTTTCATTTCGCTACCTCCGTTGTTTTCCGGGGGATCGTTCCACTCCGATTTTCTTCGGATGCCGTCTGCCCGGATGCTACGGAATTTTCATGCGGGTGCTGCATTGCGTATGCCCGGCTCCAACTCCTGCGTCCCAGTATAGAGAATGCAACCGCGCAATGTCTTTACACTTCGGTTAAAAAAAGTTACAAATTGTTTGAAAATCCGCATTTTTTCGCACTAGGGTTTTTCTTAGTTCAATAGTCCCGAAAATATTTTTGGAGCCTAAGGTTAAATGCTATACATAAATGAAAACGAACAACCGAAATATCTATTAGACACAAGTTAGACACTTTCCAAACACCAAAAATGATTGCTGTCGGTTCGAAAAAAGATTTTTAAAAGTCGCGTTTTCCTTGATTTCATTGATTTCTCTTTTAAATTTCATATGTAAATATAGATTTAAGGAAAAATTAATGAACTTTTTGTGAAAATGTGATATTGTAAATTTACATTCAACGAAGAGGTGACTTCACATGCCAATGCAAAACCGTGTACAAGAACTCAGAGATATGCTTCCTACAGAACACAAGGGTATTTCGTCCTATGTTGAGCATGCTCTCCAATCCATCGATCAACTCGTCGAAAAACATCGCTGCGATAACGCTGCTCTCGCCATTTACGGTGAACGAATCAACGGAAACGAAGAGCGTGTTTATTTCGATACGATCTCCCAAATCAAAGCCGATCTGCTGCAAACATTGGAAAAGACGGTTCAAGACGCCCTGCACACAGGCGACAAGAACTGGAGCAAAAACTATAAAGACGGCATTAAAGGTTAATTGCCCATGAAAACTGACCCCCGACGCTTGTCGAACAAAAAGACCTGACCTCCGAGATGACTTGGAAGCCGGGTCTTTTTATATGTCAAAAATTTAAGATTTTCGCAATTTCGTTTCCGCTCTACACCATCTCCAATGGGACTTTGCGTCCCGGTGCGGGAAATGCTTCATTCAGGCGCGCTTCGTCTTCTTCGGTCAACCGGAGCAATGCGGCCGCCGCGTTTTCGGTAACATGTTCCGGGCTTGCCGCCTTCGGAATGGCCATGACGTCGCCGCCGCGAATCGCCCAGGCCAGCAGCACCTGCGCAGGCGTGGCCGAAAGTCGTTCCGCGATGTCGCGCACTGCGGAATCGTTCATGAGTTCCCTGCGCAGCGAACCTCCCTGCGCAAGAGGGCAATAAGCCATGATCGGCATGCGAGCCTGCTGCTGCCAAGGCAGAAGATCGTATTCGATGCCCCGCGAGCCCAAATGGTACAGCACTTGGTTGGTCTCGCAGCCCCGGCCGTTCGGCGCTGCCAGCAGTTCCTCCATGTCTCCCCGATCCAGATTGGACACGCCCCATCGTTTGATTTTCCCGTCCCGCTTCAGTTTCTCCATCGCCTCGGCCGTCTCGGCAAGCGGAACGCGGCCGCGCCAATGCAGCAAATACAGGTCAAGCACGTCCGTCTCGAGGCGACGCAGGCTGTCTTCGCAGGCTTGGACGATGGCAGTCCGGCCCGCATGATTCGGCAGCGCTTTGCTCACGAGAAAAGCATCGTCGCGGCGTCCCTTGATCGCGCGCGCGACGACCTGCTCGGCGCCTCCGTTCCCGTACATTTCCGCCGTATCGATGACGCTCATTCCAAGGTCCAAGCCGAGGCGAAGCGCATCGGCTTCGCGAGCAGCTTCGGAAGCTATTTCGCCCATGTACCAGGTGCCTTGGCCGATCGCGGGAAGCTTGGTGCCGTCGACGAGCTCAATAGTGCGCTGCTGTAAACCTTGATGAATTTGTTCGACTGAATAATTGTTCATAGAGGATTCTCCGCCTTTCTGCTTCTCTTCTTCTACTACTATAAAACCCAAAATCCTGCTGCGTTAAAAGGGCGAAGTTAGGCGCTGCGGGATAAATTCGCTTGGGCTTCGCTTTTTTTAAAAGAGTTTAAAGCGGCGGGACTTTTGATAAAATGCTTCTAATTTTAGTAGAAGTGCTGAGATTATAGCAGAGCAGAGGCGATCAATCGAAAAAGGATTTCGGTGCATGGATAGGGAACCCAAATCCGATTTGAAGCAAAGTTGAGTTGTAAGGGAGTCGATCATTATAAGGCAGCGCAACCTAATTCCTTATAAACAAAAAGGTTGTCTCGAGCCACAATCGCGGCTCGGGACAACCCCTTAATAACGAATAAAGAAAAGCGTATGCCGGCACTTTTTCCTGCAGCGCCCCCACGCTTTAGGCTCCTCGTTCGGTCATTTCTTCCGTCGAGTCCGCTGCCGCTGTCGAAGCGGCTGTCGGCGGTTCCGCCGTCATGCCTTGAGACGTATCCGCAGCGTTCAGAAACAAATCGCCCGGAGGAACCGGTCGGCTGAAGTAGTAGCCTTGGAACTCCAAGCAGCGCTGGCCGGTCAGAATTTCGAGCTGGCCTTCGGTTTCGATGCCTTCGGCGATAACGTCCATGCCGAGGCTGTAAGCCATGGCGATGATCGTGGTGACGATCGCGCGTTCGTTGCCGCTTTCTTCAAGGCGCATGACGAAGGAACGATCGATCTTCAGACGGCTGATCGGCAGCATGCTCAGGTAGCTCAGGGAGCTATAGCCGGTTCCGAAGTCGTCCAGACTCAGACGGATGCCCAGACGCTTCAAACGGTTCATGATGGCGATCGACAACGTCGCGTCCATCATCATGCTTTCGGTAATCTCCAGTTCCAAGTATTGCGGCTCGAGTCCGGTTTCGACGAGGATTCGTTCGATCTCGAATTCGAGGTCCGGCTGGTGGAATTGCTGGGTCGAGAGGTTGACGGAAACCGGTACTTTCGGCTGTCCCTCTTCGTGCCAGGACTTCGTTTGACGACAAGCTTGTTCCAGCACCCAACGTCCGATTTCCATAATGAGCCCGGTTTCTTCCGCAATCGGAATGAAACGGTCCGGCGGAATCATGCCGCGCACCGGATGTTTCCAGCGCAGCAGAGCTTCCATGCCGATCAGTTCGCGATCCGGCATCCGATACTGGGGTTGGTAGTAGACCTCCAGTTCGCCCCGCTCGATGGCTTTGCGCAAATCCGCTTCGATCTCGATCTTGAACAGCAATTCTTCGTCCAGATCCGGGGAATAGAACCGGTATCCGTTTTTCCCTTCGCGCTTGACCTCATACATGGCGGAGTCGGCATTCTTGATCAATTCTTCGCGATCTTCGCCGTGCTCCGGATACATGGCGATGCCGATACTGGCCGTCACGTAAAAATCATTATCCTTAAGCGTATAAGGTACCTGAATCACGGATACGATTCGCTGCGCCAAGCGCGACACCTCGTCGTCCGACGCAAAGGAATGGTACATCAATGCGAACTCGTCCCCGCCCATGCGCGAAAGGACGACTTTTTCCGGATCGATGACTTCGCAGATCCGCTGGCCTACTTTTTGCAAAAAGGCATCTCCGTACGCGTGGCCCAAGGAGTCGTTAATCATCTTGAAACGGTCGATGTCGAGTACCATGACGGCTATGCGTTCATTGCCTTCGGCACGTTCGATCCGTTCTTCTACGAGCGAATTGAATTGTCTTCGGTTCGGCAAGCTGGTCAGTTCGTCATGATAAGCCAAATGTTCCACGGTGGCCTGCGTTTTTTTCTGCTGGGTGATGTCGCGCACGATAATATGCGTTCCGGTCGGTTTGCCGTCGAGGCTGATCGGCACGCTGACCACGCCCAGGTGTATGGTTTGGCCGTTCGGATGGAGGATCTGCGTCTCGTAAGCGACCGCGCTTGTCATGAACGCTTCGTCATGCCGCGAGCGGGCCGCGCGATAAGCATCGGGATCGAAAAACCGCTGCAGCGCCGTGACCGGGCGGCCGATGAAATCTTCGCGGCATGAATCGGTCAAATCCAGCAGGGCCGGGTTCATGTCGACGATTTTGCCTTTCGTGTCGATCGACACGATGCCGTCCACGTTGTTTTCGTAAAGCGCCCGGTACCATTTTTCCTGCTCGCGAATCATTTGATCCTTCAGATTCAAGCGACCGTTGATGAACGCGCCGTAGATCGTGAAGCCGATCAGCAGAATGCTGCTGAGCGCGATGATCAAAGCCAGGCTCTCCATATCGACCTGATCGCCGCCCATGGAACTTGCGCTGTGCTCGTGAGTATGGAAACGGGCCGCCGCCATGCCGGTGTAATGCATACCCGCGATTGCCGCCCCCATGATCAGCGCGCTCGCCCATTTGTAAAGGATGCGGCTGCCCTCCTGCCGAAGCTCGCGCATCAGCGCGAGCGCCGCTATCGAAGCGGTAATGGCAATGATGATCGATAACGTAACCAGCCAAGGATTATAACTGATCTTCATCGCCATCGCGGCCATGCCGGTATAGTGCATATCAATTACGCCCGAAGCAAGCAGGAGTCCGCCGGTCAGCAATGCGCGCCGCGTCAAACTTTTCCGGGTTACGGTCCAAAGCGCGATAAACGAAACAAAAATCGGCACGACCATGGAGAGAATGACGAGCGGGATGTTATAGGTCATTTGCATCGGCAGTTGAAGCGCCAACATGCCGACAAAGTGCATCGACCAAATCCCGATTCCCATCGAAACCGCACCGCCGGCCAGCCAGAAGACCCGTAATCTGCCGTTCGCCAAATGAATCCTGCCCGCCAAATTGAGCGCCGAGTATGAAGCGAGTACCGAGATGATGCAGGAGACGATGACAAGCCCGATATTATATGTGCCTTGTACGGTTTCCATGTTCTCCTCCTTTCATGCCTTTCGTTTTAAAAGCGTTTATTTTGAACAATATGAAGCTATCCAATATATCGGTAGCTCAAGACTTTTTCTACAGCACATAACCAATAAATCCCACTTTAAGGATGTTGATTCGGGCGAACGGGAAAAAGGCGCGGGTATTCAGCCAGCTAGTATCCTTTCAACTCTTAATCAGAGGATTACGTTTCCCTGAAACGCACACGCTTCAAGTGCGATTCAGGGGAGCGTAACCTTACTTTTAGTGTTGACAAGGTACCAGCTCATCCTCCAGATAGAAGCGAAGTTCCGTGTAGATGCCGATGATCTCCCGCATCGGCATGCGAACCAATCCGCTGGAAGACGGTGCGACGAAATCGATAACGCCGTCGACTGCGGATTCCGGTTGAAATCCCCAGTTCGCTTGTTTGCGTCCCGTAAACTCCGTATAGACGCCTTTGCCCACATAGCAGGCTACTTTGGGTAGATACTCAGTCAGCTTGGCACGCAAAATTTTGCGGCCTTCCCGATATTCCTCGCGGTCGATATCCTCGACGCCGCGTGTCGGACGGGATACGATATTGGTAAAGCCGAATCCGAGTTTCAATAGATCGCGATCCTCGGTCGGCGAGTAGCGGCGCGAGGTCAGCTTGGAGTCTTCGAGGATACGCCAGAAGTTGTTGCGCGGGTTCGCATAATGATGTCCGGTTTCACCCGAACGCAAGCTTGGATTGAAACCAATGAACAATACGGACAATCCGTAATCCAAATGATCTTCGATTTCCGGCATGGCAGCCATACGCCCTTTCGTCGTTAAAAGTGGGTCAAAAATATTCGGCCGCAACGGCCTTCATGCGATTCGGAAAGTCACGTATGCGGGAGAGGCCGGAAAGCTTCTGGTACCTTGTCAACGCTAAAAGCAAGGTTACGCCCGTCTGAAATCCACCTAAAGCGTGTGGGTTTCAGCCAAACGTAATCCTCTGATTAAGAGTTGAAAGGCTTCTGGCTGCGTCGGACTTTCTCGGGCATGCTTTGCAAGCCTTCTATTTCGTATAACGCGGCACGGGGCTCTGCGGTTCACTTTACTTTCGTTATTTTTAGAGTTACCGTTAAAGAATGAATGGCTTCAAATAAATGAACCTACCTATCATACAAGGAGTCGATCGAATGCACCAGCCGGATCAACCGCTTCACGACTTTTCCGTTGAAGGCGATGCCTCTTTGGCAAAAGTTCTTATCGTAACCGCCGTCGAGGCGGAACGGGACGCTGTATTGGCAGGCCTGGGAGGCGATGAACGCTTCGTTGTCGTCGCGGGCGGCGTAGGTCCGGCGGCAGTCGCTGCCGGGACGGCGCGCGCGCTCATGAACGGCGTTTACAGCCGCGTGATCAGCGCAGGCATAGCCGGCGGCTTCGCGGGCCTCGCCGCGGTCGGCTCGCTCGTCGTCGCGAGCCGAATGGTTGCGGCCGATCTGGGCTCGGATAGCCCGGAAGGCTTTATTTCCGTAGACGAGCTGGGATTCGGCTCGTCGATCATTCCGGCCGAGGACACGGTCTCGGCCTCTCTTGCAGGCGCGCTGGAGCGCGCGGGGCTTCAAGCGTGCCTGGCCCCGATCGTGACGGTGTCCACGACGACCGGAACGCTTGCAGGCGCGCAAGCTCTTGCCGCGCGCGTGCCCGGCGCGGCGGCGGAAGGCATGGAAGGCTTCGGCGTGGCGGAAGCCGCCCGGCAGTTCGGTCTGCCCGCACTGGAACTGCGGGCGATCTCGAACGCGGTCGGCCCGCGCGATCGCGGTGCCTGGAAGATCGGCGAAGCGCTCGGTGCGCTTCGTCAGGCAAGCTCAATTTTACCGGAGGTGTTTTTCGCTTGAAGATTGCATTTTCCCCTTGTCCCAATGATACATTCGTGTTCCACGCTCTTGCTCATGGTCTTATCGACGGTGCCCCGGAACTTGAAGTCACCTACGCCGACATCGACGTTACCAACAACTGGGCGGCGGCCGGCGAAGGTCCGGAAGTCATGAAGATTTCCTACGCCGCTCTGCCTTGGGTGCTGAACGATTACGCATTGATTCCTTGCGGCGGCGCACTGGGTCGCGGCTGCGGTCCGCTGGTGCTGACGAAAGAAGCCGCAGCTCCGAGCGAACTGTCCGGCAAACGCATCGCGGTCCCGAGCGAACGTTCAACGGCTTATCTGCTTTTCCGTCTCTGGGCAGCGCAAAGTATTCCGGGCGGCATCGGCGAAGTCGTCGTCATGCCGTTCGACAAGATCATGCCTGCCGTGCAAAACGGCGAAATCGACGCGGGTCTCGTGATCCACGAAGCTCGTTTTACTTACCAAAATTACGGATTGCATAAGCTTGCCGACATGGGCGACTGGTGGGAATCCGATACGGGACTTCCGATTCCGCTCGGCGCGATTATCGCCAAACGCGGCGCGGTCGATCCGAAACCCGTCGCGCAATGGGTTCGCGCTTCCGTCGAGTATGCGTGGGCGAATCCGGAGGCTTCGCGCGATTATGTGCTCGAACATGCGCAGGAAATGGATTCGGCCGTTGCCGATTCCCATATCGCGTTATATGTCAACGAGTTCACGGCCGATCTCGGCGAAGACGGTTATGCCGCGATTCGCTCGCTGCTGACGCGCGCCGCTCGCGAAGGCCTGGTACCGGAATTTGACGAAAAGTTGCTGGATTTCGTTTGATTATTACAAGTTCAAATGAAAAGACATACGCTCTCCCTAGGAGATTGCGTAGGTCTTTTTTCAATAAAAGGAATTTTAAGGGTTGAGTAAATCAAGCAGCGTTTATTTATAAGTAGATCCATTTTTATCGAATCCCGCGGGGTGCGAAAGGAGGCAACGCCTCAATCACGATCGTTTCGAAGTCAATCGACACTTGATCCAAGACGGATGTCGTTCAACTTTACCAAGAAACGGAGGCGTTTATCATTCCTGTCCCTATCATCCGAAATCGGCGAAAACAAATACGATTCATTAGCTTTTGCGCGCTTTTTTCGCTAGTCTCTGTCGGATTCCCCTTATCTTCCGTTCAAGCAGCCGACTCAGCTCCCGCTGAGCAACAAGCGAGCGGTTCGAAAACTTACGTTGCGTACATGCAAGGTTATCCCGACGGTATGTTTCGACCGGAAAAAGGACTCATGCGATCCGAAATCGCATCCATCTTGCACCGTACTCTTATCAGCCCGACCGCAGCCGATGACATACGATTTAACGACGTACCCGCTACGAATTGGGCATTCAAAGATATTGCTTTAGTCGTTTCGAACGGCTGGATGGAAGGAACGAGTCGTTCGACTTTTTCTCCCGACCAAGAGGTTACGCGAGCAGAGATGGCTCAGATTTTGATGAATGTTTACGATTGGACATCTGCTTCAACGAAAACTTTCGATGACGTCAGCGGTCACTGGGCCGAAAAAGCTATCGGCGCAGCGGCCGCACAAGGTGTGCTTCTCGGCTATGAGGACGGTTCGTTTCGTCCGGATCAGCCGATCTCCCGCGTTGAGACCGCTAAACTTTTCAACCGTTTGACGCAGCGTCCGGCCGATCCGCAGTTACCGATGACCTGGAGCGACGTCCCGGTATCCACGCCGGATTACGGAGAGATCATGGCTGCTTCGATCGACCATCTGTCAGCCGAATGAATCAGTGCCCATGCCTAACGTTCGATACAAAAATCATGTCGTTATTTGAAACAGCTCCACTCAAGCCGATCCCGTAAGAGATCGGCTTTTGATATACCTTTTTAAAAAGTATTTCCGTTTACTCATACAATTCGGGCCTGCGATCTTCAAACACCGGAATTCTTCCCCGCGCTTTGATCACTTCCGCCATATCGATATCCGCGGTGAGGAATTCATCGCTCTCGCCGGCTTCCGCAATGACCTCTCCCCAAGGCCCGACCACCATGGAATGTCCCGCGAAAACATTCGAAGGATCGCTGCCGCTCCGGTTGCAAGCGATCACCCAGCATTGGTTCTCGATCGCTCTGGCGATCAGCAGCGCGCGCCAATGTTCCAGACGCGCCAGCGGCCACTGGGCGACCACGAACAACGTTTCCGCTCCCGACGATATATGCGTCCGTATCCATTCGGGAAAACGGATATCGTAACAAACCACGCCTGCGCTTCGGATACTGCCCAACTCGAACAACCCTTTTCCGCTGCCGGAACGCAAATAGAGATGTTCGTCCATCAGCTTGAACAAATGGGCTTTGTCGTATTCGCTGATTGGCTGTCCTTCGCGGTCGTAAACGAGCAAGGTGTTATACACGCCGTCTCTTGTGCGCTTGGCGGTAGAACCTCCCACCAGATATACGCCGTAGCGCCTAGCCGCCTCTGACAAAAATGCTTTGGTACGCCCGGCTCCTTCCTCCGCGATCTCGTCCAGCCGCGTAAGGTCATAACCGATCGTCCATAATTCGGGGAGCACGATCACGTCCGGCGTATCCTTCATCGCGCGTTCCAGCAATTTTTCCATTTTCGCATAATTGGCTTCCGGATTTCCGAATATGACATCATGTTGAATACAGGTGACTTTCCATTTATTCATGACGTTTCCTCCGTTTCGCATCAGGCTTTACTTTTACGGCTGCAGCCTATATGATCTGGGGCTGCTTGAAGCCCTGCGTCGGATCGGCCGATTGGACTTGTTCCGACGTTGACCGGGCCGTTGACAGCTGCAGGTCAAGCATGGCATAATTCAGTCATATGCTTTACTTATACGTGATGAATAGAACATCTTATCAAGAGCAGGCGGAGGGAAAAGCCCGATGAAGCCCGGCAACCGACCCTTTATGGGGCACGGTGCTAATTCTTGCTCGTTCATTCGAATCCTGCTTGTTTTTTGCGCGGACGAATGAACGGAGAGATAAGAAGAGACCTTCGCCCATTCGAGCCTCTTCTTGATGATAAGAAGAGGCTTTTTGATGTCTTTTTTTCAAAGGGTCAAGCCTCTGCAATCCGCGTAAGCCCGGCATTGCCGGTTCTTATATCGGGAAAAGCACGCGGTCCCTGCCGCAGACTTTTCTCCGCGAACGCGTTCGGCTTATGCCGAATGCGTCCAGCTTGCCGAAATGTCACTCCGTCCCTTCACCGACGCGCATCCGGATCGGTCGCTCCGATCCCGGCTGCAAAAAACGACTGATTCCATCCTCAAATGCAATCATCCGGACCGTCGGTGCTTTCGGAATAGAGGCCTGCCCTGAATACGAGCTTTCCCGGCTCGTTCCAAGGCAGGCCTTTTTCCGTTTAAACTTCCCCCGCCATCTCCCGCTGGAACTTGGCAATGGCTTCGTATTCGTTCTCCAGGCTGCGCGAAACGGAAATGAAGATCGGCAGCAGATGCTTATATACCCTCGCATGCTCGTCGACCGGCTCATGCCGATGCGTGCCGCCGATCATCGACTCGACCACATCGAGCGACGGCACGCGGCCAAGCGCATACAGGCCCAGCACCGCCGCGCCCAAACACGAGCTTTCGAAGCTTTCCGGCACCATGACTTCCTGATCGAAAATGTCGGCCATCATCTGACGCCACAGCGGCGATCGGGCAAACCCTCCGGTCGCATGAATCTTTTGCGGACGTCCGATCTGTTCTTCCATGGCCAACATGACCGTATACAGGTTGAAAATGACGCCTTCGAGCACGGAACGGATCATATGCTCCTTCTTATGATTCATCGTCAGCCCGAAAAACGACCCTCTCGCATCCGGATTCCATAACGGCGCTCTCTCGCCTGTCAGATACGGATGGAACAACAACCCTTCCGATCCCGGACGAACCTGCTCGGCAATACGAGTTAGCACATCATAAGGATCAATACCGAGCCGTTTGGCCGTTTCCACTTCCGAAGCCGCGAACTCGTCCCGCACCCAACGGAACAGCATCCCTCCGTTATTGACCGGGCCGCCGATGACCCAGAGTCCCGGAGCCAAGGCGTAACAGAAAAAGCGCCCTTTCGGATCGGTTACCGGACGGTCGACCACGGTTCGGATCGCGCCGCTCGTGCCGATCGTGGCAGCAATCACGCCGGGACGGATTGCGCCTACGCCGAGGTTCGACAGCACGCCGTCGCTTGCGCCCACGACGAACGGCGTCTCCACGCCCAAACCCAGCTCGCTCGCGACCGCCGGCTGCAGGCCGCTGACCGCGTGCGTCGTCGGCACGGGTTTCGACAACCGCTCCGGCGTCACGCCTGCAAGCGCAATGGCTTCCTCGTCCCAATCCAGTTTTTCCAGATTGAACAGTCCCGTCGCCGATGCGATGGAATGATCAACCACATATTCGCCGAACAAACGGAAAAAGACGTACTCTTTAATCGAAATGAACTTATCGCACTGCTCAAACAGTTCCGTACGATCATGCCGCAGCCAAAGCAGTTTCGCCAGAGGAGACATCGGGTGAATCGGCGTGCCTGTGCGCAAATAAATCTCATGTCCGTTCAGCTCCGACTTCAGTTTTTTCGTCCAAGCCGCGCTCCGATTGTCCGCCCAAGTGATGCATGCCGTTAGCGGATTGCCCGTCTCATCGACGCCGATCAGACTGTGCATCGCCGAGCTGAAAGAAACGAGCAATATTTGGTCAGGTTTGGCTTTCGCGCCGCGTACCGCTCCCGCAACCGCTTGCACGACCGCGCGATAAATTTCGTCCGGATCTTGTTCGGCAACCGAGGGCGACGGCGTATGCAGCGGATAACCGACCGTTTCCTGCGCAATGACCTCCCCGTTTTCCTTGAAAAGTACCGCCTTCGTGCTTGTCGTTCCGATATCCACGCCGATCATCCATTGTTCGCTCATGCTTCAGTCTTCATCCTTTCCTATGCGGCAGGACCGCTTTTTTGAGGTATGCAAAAAGCCGCAACATGCCTTTTTCTCAAGACAAGCTACGACCCAATGTTTCGTCCGAATCGTCGAAATAAGCGCGAACGATCTGCCCGATTTGCTCTTCGTCGCCCGAACGCAGTCCTTCGATCACGGTCCGGTGCTTGTCCGCGATCCACTCCATTCGTTCGTTTCCCTGCTTAAAACCATTATCCGTCGTCAGCAAAATCACCGTCATGACGATCGGACGGATATTGTTCCATAGATGCAAAATTCGGGTATGACCCGCTTCCTGCACGATGCGTTCATGAAACGAAAAATCCTGATAAGCAAATTCCACGCGGTCGCCGTGCTTGATCGCCAGTTTCATCCGATCGATACCCTGCTCCAGACGCATGATCAACGTTTTGTTATCCCGTTCGGCCAACCGCTGCTGCGCAAAGCTTTCGATCAGATAACGCACGTCGTAAAGTTCCTTGATCGCCGCAAGGTCCAAGCCGATCACGACCGCGCCCATGCGTTCCAAACGGATCAAGCCCTCGCCCGACAGCATTTTAAGCGCTTCCCGAACAGGCGAACGGCTGGCGCCGAACAGTTCCGCTACTTTGTTTTCCGAAATAACTTCTCCAGGCCGGATCTCTTCGTTGATAATTTGCAGTCGCAGCCGACTCGCGATCGATTCGCCGAGCGAAGCTCCCTGAAGCCAAGCCGAAGGATATTGCATCATTAAACGACTCCTTGTGAACGGAATCAATCCGGCGCGCGATGTGCAGCCATCGACGCCGGATTCCGTTTTTCGGTTGTTCCCGCTTGGTGCCCGGTGCGGATCAGTCTTCTTTGACTACCGCATGGCCGCCGAATTCGTTGCGCAGCGCCGCCACGACTTTGCCGTGGAACGTATCGTTTTCCAACGAACGGTAACGCATCAACAGCGACAGCGCGATAACCGGAGTGCTGACTTCGAGGTCGAGCGCTTCCTGCACGGTCCATTTGCCTTCGCCGGAGCTTTGCATCACGCCGCGGATTTCGTCCAGGTTGGGGTCTTTGGAAAAAGCATTTTGCGTCAGTTCCATCAGCCAGCTGCGGATCACCGAACCGTTCGACCAAACGCGGGCCACGGCTTCGTGGTCATAGTCGAACGCGCTTTTTTCCAACACTTCAAAGCCTTCGCCGATCGCTTGCATCATGCCGTACTCGATGCCGTTGTGCACCATTTTCAAATAATGCCCGCTTCCGCTCGGTCCGGTATACAGGTAGCCGTTCTCGACCGCCAGGTCTTTGAACAACGGCTCGATGACCGCGAACGCGTCTTTGTCGCCGCCGATCATGAAACAGCCGCCGTTTTGCGCACCCGACATGCCGCCGCTCGTACCGGCGTCGAAAAAGAAGATGCCTTTGCGTCCCAGCGTTTCCGAACGGCGGATCGAATCTTTGTACTGCGAGTTGCCGCCGTCGATAATGATATCTCCTTCTTCAAGCAACGAGGACAGGCCGTCCAGCACGCCGTCGACGATAGGTCCGGCGGGAACCATGACCCAGACCACGCGCGGTTTCGGCAATTGCGCAACGAGTTCCGCTACGGATTCTGCTGCTACCGCGCCTTTCTGCGCCAGTTCGCGTCCAGGCTCCGGATTGACGTCGTTCACGACCACTCCGTGTCCGTTCTCCAAAAGGTTCAACACGAGGTTGTAGCCCATTTTGCCGAGTCCGATCATGCCGATGTTCATAAAAGTCCACTCCCTCTTTCGTTTGTATAGTTTGTATACCTGTATACAACTTTCCTGTTTATCATACTCTCTTGTTGGATAGCTGTAAAGCGTTCAGTGAAGCTTGAAAGCTGCGAGAGAAATTCGTTCAAAACGCTGTCTCGCTCGGAAAGTCGAATTGGATTTGAAGCAGGAATCTTTCCGAGTTCAAAGGCGTCTTTCACTGAATTTCCCTCTCCGCTTAAAGCGTGTGCATTTCAGGTGTGCGTAAACTTCTGATTAAGGTTGGTCAAGCTACTAGAATACGATTTTTATGATTATCATTATAAAAATCGATTTTTTCTAAGACAATTTTTCGCCTTTACCACTAAAGATTTTCATGGTGCCGTTCTCGTAGCCTACCTGATATTTCAGTCTATAGCCGGTATAGACCGTGCCGGAATCTTGGCGTTCTTCCGCGGTGATGTTCAGAGTCACCGTGACATCGCCGTCATCGTTGCGCTTTGAAGAGATGGAGTCGACCCAGATGTCTCCGGTGTTGATGTAACCGTCGCGGAAGCCGTTGTAGTCGGTGCCGGACTGCCAACTGCTGCCGAGCAAGGCATAAGCCGCGACGTAATCTTTTGCCGAAAGACTTTCGTAATACAACGCGACCAGATATTCGGCTTCATCCGTTATGTCCCACTCGGAATCACCGATCGATTCCGAATCGTTCGATACAAGCTCGGGCAGATCGCTTCCCGGGTTTTTGGACCATTTTTCCACGGTATCCCGAATATCGACGACCGGAATGCTGAATCCGATCGAATTCTCCTCTGTCATCTTCGCCGAGTTGATTCCCAGCACCGCTCCGGTCGTCGCATCGACAAGCGGGCCTCCGCTGTTGCCCGGCGCAATCGGCGCGGAGATTTGATACAGATTGCGATACACGTACGGATCAATCGTCAAATCGCGGCCGGTGCCGCTGATGATTCCGGTCGTGACCGTATTTTGCAGCCCCAACGGGCTGCCTAATGCCAGTACTTCATCTCCAAGCTCCGCTGTCTTTTTGGCTAATTGCAAAGGCTTCTCTCCCGCCAGATCCGGAACGCGGACCACCGCAATATCCGTATCCGTTCCTGCGCCGATGACTTCTCCGTCCAGGATGCGAGCATCTGCTGTTCGGATTTTGACTTCGCGGGCGCCTGCCACCACATGGGCATTCGTGATCACGTCGCCTTGCTCGTTATACAGAAAACCTGAGCCGAGCGAACCGTCCGCAAGTTCGATCATGACGACCTTTTTCTGCGTCTCGGCAATGATTTCTTTGAGCGTGAGTGTCTTGGGCTCCTCCGACTCTGTTGCTTTTTTAACGTCCGTCGTCGGCACTTTGGTTGTTGGCGTCGCTGTCGTTTTCGCTGCTGCTGTTGCGGCAAGGATCGGTGCGCCGCTCAGCTCTTGCGGAACGGCATCCAACACATACCAAGCGGCTCCGCCTGTTCCGGCTACGATTAGCAGGGAGGCCAGACCGCTGAATATCCAACCTTTTCTCATACGAGTCCTCCTCTATTCCAGATACCAAGTGGCATTGTCCATCCGGATCTCCACATAGTCATACCAACCGTAATCATAGGCCGTGAATGTCCCGCTCTCGCCCGGCGCCATATAGTACGGGGAGGTGAAGGTTGACGAAGAGAACAGATACGATCCGTCCGCATCATACGCCGAATAAGAGATTTCCACGCCGTAGATCGGGCGCGTCGCCGTATTCGTTACCGTTCCGGTCGTCGTGATGTCTCCATACTCCGAAACGGTAACTTCCATATTGCCGACGGAGACTGCAGCTGTTCGATTGTTCAGATCGTCCGCCTCCGCCTGCTGCGCCGCTCGCTCGATTCGCGCCTGCTCTGCCGCTTCGAATGCCGCTTGCTCCGACTCGATACGATCCTGAAGCGCCAGCAGACTTTCGTCCTTCTCCGCATATCGCAGTCCTTGCTTCACTTCTTCGACTGCCGCTCCGAAACTTTTATCTTTGAGCAAATCTTCGGCATCTTTCATGCTGATCGCCACGATCCGACTCACGATCAGCTTATTCACCTCATCCGCTTCTTCGGTATCCAGCTTTTCCACTTCGCGCAATTTGTACGCAAGCGCATCCACGTTATCCAAACCGTCCACTTCCTGCTTAACGCGAAGCACCGATAAACGATCCCGGTTATCGGATACCGTTTCCTTTTCCTGTTCGAACAAAGGCTCTGTCCGCTTTACCAACGAAGCTTCAAGAACGCCCAACGATTTCTCGGCCGCATCCAGCTCGTTTTTCTTCAGTTGGACGGAGACGTTGTCCAACTTCTCACGAATCCGCTGCGCCGTCTCAACTAATGTACGGTCAGTCGTGATTGCCGCAAACTCCGGACGCAACGCCGAAGCTTGGTCGAGCTTGGCCAACGCTTCGTCATAACTGCCCGCCAATGCCAATTCCCCGGCTTCGTTATGCAGCGCCGAGGCTTGTTCATTGATTTGACTCTCCCGGTCATGCAGCATGTACACTCCGCCAGCGCCTACCCCCAGCAACAACGCAGGGACAATCCACATAAAGTGACGCGTAGCACTCTTTAGCTTTTTAGGCGGATCTCCGGCATATGGTTCATCCGGCCTCCTCTGTAAAGAAGAATAGGTCGACGGGATCATTTCGTCTGTCGGCGCTGCGTACGGCGACTCCCCTGGTGCTTTGGACAGTAGTGTGGATAACGGAACAGCTTGACTCTCCGGTCGAGCTGCCGATTCGGGAGTGGATTCCTCTCTATCTCCCTCCGGCTGTGACCCTGCCCGATTGGCGCCTTCCGGTTGATCGGGCGTCGGCGCTGTCTCGATCGGACGCAGCCGCGCTCCGCATTCTCCGCAGAACGACGCGTTCTCCGGCTGCCTCGCTCCGCAATGATTGCAATACATTCAGGACCCCTCCCGCAAATAGACGATTCGTTTTATTCAGGAACAGCGCTTCGATGCGTTACAGTCTCTTTGCTTGTTCGTCTGATTCTAATGTAGCATAATTCATGATTTTTTAGGACGATTTCCCTTGTGTATCAAAAAGGTTTTAACCTTTGCCCAAAGACAAAAAAGTTCTGTCCGCCCGCCGTAAACGACGGGAGAAAGAACTTTTGGAAATGAGCCTTTCACTTGCAAAGCCGGTCTTTGATATTTGCCATTTCTCGTTGCAAACTTCAAGCTAGCCTCTTATCAACGGTAAAGTTTCCAGGACTGCGCCGCGTTCGCCGAATCGTAAGGAGCCAGCTTCAAACCTTCTTCGCTGTCCGACGTCAAAGCCATGCCGTTGGCGACGTTCAGCACAAACGTCCGGCTGCCCTGCTTGCGCAGCAGCCAACGCTGGTTGTCGTAACCGAGATAATCGTAAAGCTGAAGCGTGCCGCGTCCGGTGTCCAGATCGAGCGTTTGTCCTTGCGGCGTTCGCAGCGAGAACGATCCGTCGCCGCTTCCGGTCGGGACGAGCGTCCAGCTCGGACGTTCGGACGCGGCGAGAAACTTCAGCCCTACCGCCGAACCGCGCTCGCTTCCGGCTGCCGCAAGCGACAGACCGGATTCGAGGTTGACGAGCGCGTAAGCGTTCGGCTTCGCGGGAGAGTCCTGTTTGACGCGAACTTGCTGAAACGAAGCTTGTCCGCCGAAAGCATGCAGGCCGAAAACGCCTTCCGCGAACGTTCCGTCCCGTACGTCGATCACCTTTTTGCCGTTCAGCCATGCCCGGATATGCGGCCCGTTCGCTTGCACGCGCAAAACGGACGTGCCGCCGGACACGATAGACGCGGGCGACGAAGCGATAACCTGACGTTCCGCGAAGCTTCCGTTCATTTTATAAAACAGCCGGATATCGTCCATGTTGGGGTCGAGATTGAGATAGTACCCGCTGCTGCCGGTCGGATCGGCGCGAAACAGCAAGGAAGCCGCTCCGCCGGATTCGCCGAGTTTCACGGTCGCTTCGTACACGAAATCGCCCGCGGAACGTCCGGACATAGCGGCCGTGTCGCCGGACGCGCCGCCGCGCAGGCCGTGTTCGGTCACGATCCAGGTAGCGGAAGACGGCGCGGTATCCAGCTTGCCGAGATCCGAGCGGAACGTTCCTCCGTGCACGGTCACGCGCGCGGCGGCAGACACGCCGTTCGCGTCCGAAGCCGTTACCATCGCCTTACCGGGAGACACGGCGGTAAGCTTCGCCCGGCCGTTCGCACCCGCTTCGACTGACACGATCGACGGATCGGAACTGGTCCAGCTCGGCAAAGACGAGGACGCAGAAGTACGCGGAGCAGCCGTCAGCGTTCGGGAATCGTTCGGCCCCAACTCGATCTCTTCCGCGCTCAGCACCAGTTCGGCACGCGATTGCGTTTTCCAGACCGAATCCAGCGCATGCACCTCCAGCGAACGGATCTTCACTTCGCCACCTGCCGCGTAAAAGCTCATGCTTCGCTGCGGCGGATCGGGGAACACGACGTCGGAAAAGACCGTTCGGCCGTTATTCGCGAATACTTCCACCGTTGATTCGTCCACGAAAACGCGCAGTTTGACGACGCCGTTTTCCGGTGCAAACTCTGCTTCCTGGCGCAGTCCGAACAGCGGCGAAAAGTCGGTAATGCCCGAAGCCGAACGGTCGAGCGCAAGTTTCTGTTCGGCGACCGAATACCCGATCTCCGTATGTTTTCCGCCGCCTTCGCGAACGCGGAAACCGAATCTTTGCGCCGCGCCGTCCGAAGGCAGCTCCAGCTCGGCCGCGATCTCGTAAGCGCCCGCCGACAATCCGTCCAACAAATTGGGCGTTTGCCTGTTAACGACTTGATCCTTCGTTCGAAAAAGTTCGCTGCGCAGTCCTTCCAATTCGGCAACCGGACGCTGCGTCAGACGCAAGCCGTCGGGCGTTTGCGCCAGCGACAATTCGCGCGGCAGGCTGAGCACGCCTTTCCAGCTTTCCGTCGGGAACGCGAACGGATAATCCCAGTTGGTCATCCAAGCCATTGCGATACGGCGGCCGTCCGGCGCGTCGGTGAATGAAGAAGACGCGTAAAATTCTTTGCCCCGATCGGTCTTGAGTACTTCTCCGGCAGCATTGTCGTTAATGAACTTGCCGTCGTCCGTCAGTTCGCCGACGAAATATTCCGCGTCCGAACCTTCGGTCGTCGGATTCGCTCCGGTGCTGATCATCAGTACCCACTTGCGTTGGCCCGTGCCGTCTATGGTCAACGGAAACAAATCGGGACATTCCCAAACGCCGCCCCGCACATAATCGCCGTAACCGAAATTGTCGGTCAATGTCCAGTCGGTCAGATTCTTCGATACGAAAAAGCGAATATGATCCCCGCCGGACACCACCATGATCCAGCGGTCGCGGGCTTCGTCGCGCACCACTTTGGGATCGCGGAAATCCCAATCTCCGGGATCGTCGCCGCTTCGGCCCGGATTTTCGATTACGATCGGCCGATCCTGCGGGTAATGCCACGTACGGCCGCGATCGGAACTGTAAGCGATACCGATCCGCTGATTGCCGTTGGCCGCGTTCGGATCGTACGACGTATAATAGGCGATCAATCCGCCGCCGTCGGGAGCCGCGTCGAACAAACGGGAGACGTTGTCGGGATCGGCGACCGCCGAACCGGACCAGATATGGCCGAGCGAATTCCATTCGAGCGCCAGCGGCAAGCTTTTCCAATGCAGCATGTCCGTACTGACCGCATGTGCCCAGCGCCCTCCGTCCTGATGGAACAGATGGTACTCTCCTTGATAAAAGATCATGCCGTTCGGATCACTGGCGGAACCGCGCGGCGGCGAATAATGATACGCCGGACGATACGCTTCGCCGTAATAATCGGATTCCGGCGTCAGATACGTATCTTGGAACACGGCCGTGTCGCGCTGCACAATCAAGCCGGCCGACAATCCGCCGGTCGGCAGCCCGTCCGCTTGTATCGCGGCGTCCGCATAGCCGTCGACGAATACGCGCACGCCGCCTTTTCCGTCCGCCGATATTTCCAACCGGTGCTTGACGCCCTCCTCGCTCGAGTACGTCGCGGAGGACCGCGCGATCTCCGTGCCGTCCGGCCCGATCAGCCGAGCGATCACGCGACCCTTCTCCCGCTCCAGCAGAACGGCATAACCGCCTTTTCCGTCGGCGTCGCCGAGAAGCATCAGTCCCGCGGAAGCATCCGGCGTGCCTGGCGAAATATCGCCGATCCATACGAACGCTTCCGTTTGCGGAGCGCCGTGCATACGCAGCGCCGAAGTACCGCTATCCGCCTCTCCCCGAACGCCGTGTTCGTCCGCCGTCCAAGCTCCGTTCGAAATGATAACGTTCTCAAGATTGGAATTCCAAATCGGTTGCTCCGGTTCCGCAGCCTGCGGCTTCGCCGCGGGCCAGATGCCCAGCAGCAGCACCGTGCACATCAACGTCAATATGGCTTTAAGTTTTTTCATCGGATAGGCCTCCTTTGTTTTCGATCAAAATCCGGAACCCGAAAAGCCCGCCGACCTTTCTATGAAAGTCGGCAGGCTGATGCCCGGTCAAGCTGTGGTTCTCGCTTTGGCGAAAAAATGGATACCCGCACTAATTTTCAATATTCCGATCGAGGTTCCAGCGCCCGAATCCCCAGCGCCAACGCGCCTTTCAATCCGGATTCCGTACCCAGTCCCGGAGCGACGAGGTAGTCGTCCAGCCCTTCGGCAAGCTCCGGCGCGGCGACGTAGCCGTTCACTAGCTCGGCGACGCGGCGGCGGATCAGCGGCAGCAAATGCTTCTGCTGCATCACTCCGCCGCCCAGAATGATTTTGCGCGGCGAGAGCAGCAGGATCGTCGTCGCGACGGACTCGGCGATATAATGCGCTTCGATCTCCCAAGCCGGATGATCCGGCGCAAGCTCGTGCCCCGGGACGCCCCAGCGATCTTGGATCGCCGGACCCGAAGCCATGCCTTCCAGACAGTCGCCGTGGTAGGGGCACCGGCCCGCGAAGCCGTCGTTCGGATGGCGGCGAACCGGCACATGGCCGCCTTCGGGATGCAGAAGGCCGTGCAGCAATCGCCCTCCCGCATACACGCCCACGCCGACGCCCGTTCCGACCGTGTAATATACGCAATCTTCCAAACCTTGCGCGGCTCCCCATATCGCTTCTCCGTAAGCGGCGGCGTTCACGTCGGTATCCCAACCGCAAGGCACGTCGAACGAACGCCGCAGCGTTCCCAAAAAGTCGAAGCCGCTCCAACCCGGCTTGGGCGTCGTGGTCACGAAACCGTACGTCTCGCTGCCGGAACGCAAGTCGATCGGGCCGAACGAGCCGATGCCGATCGCCTGTACGTTTTTGTCCGCGAAATAATCGACGACCCGGCGCAGCGTTTCTTCCGGCTGCGCGGTAGGAAAACTTATCCGGTCCGTAATATCGCCGTCCGGGGTTCCGATTCCGCAGACGAACTTCGTTCCTCCCGCTTCGATCGCGCCGATGACCGCGGAAGCGTCTGTCGGGCGCTCCGTCTTGTTCGAATCTCGATCCGTCACGGGTCAAACCTCCTTCGAAGCCGGCTTGCCGTTGACCGTTCCGGAATCGGCACCGTTTTCCGGACCGAATCCGGCCGAGCTTTGAATTTTCCGGATCGCGACCGTGCGGAAGACCATGCCGTCCTCGTCGCCGAATACCGATAAGCGATCCGCTTCGGGTTCCGGGAAGATCAGGTCGGTCATTGCGAGACGTCCGTCGCCTTCGAACGCTTCCACCGAAGAACGGTCGACGAAGATCCTTAGACGCGTATCGAATGCGACCGCTGCGTCTGCCTGACCGGATGCTTCTGAAGCTTCCGACTCCGGACGCGTCTTTTGCGCCGACGTCGCGAATGCGGCGGTCGAAGCGGAATGACGGTCCGCGAAATGCTCGTAAAAACCGCTCTCGCCCGCTTCGCTGCGGTCGATATACAGCTCGTCGGCATCGAACCCTACCGAGGTACCGCAGCGCTTTCCTTCGCGCACACGGAATCCGAACGATCGTCCCGCCTGCGCTTGTACCTCCAATTCGAACGCATCCAGCCGCAGCGGCTTCAGCGCTTCGCGCAGCTCGCTCAACGATACGTTTTCCGATTCCAATACCGGTACACGCGCCGCTTCGACTTCCCGGGCCGGACGCTGCATCAACGTTTCGACGCCGCATACCGTCTCCAGCGTCAATTCTCTCGGCAGCGTCATCGCGCCGCGCCAACCGTCGCTCGGCGTCGAATTCGCGTAGCGCCAATTGCTCATCCAGCCCACGTACAGCCGTCTGCCGTCTTCGGCCGGCATGTCCGACCAACTCACGCCTGCATAATTGTCGCGTCCGTGATCAAGCCAGCGGACTTCGCGCGACGCTTCATCCGGCATGAACGTCTCGCCGTCGAAATCGCCCGTGAAATACTGCGTCCTCGACCCTTCTTTGCCTGATCCGTTGTCGCCGATGCTGACCAGCAGCACCCAGCGGCTGTTCGACGGATCGCCGTCGACGGGCAGCTCGAACAAATCCGGGCATTCCCATACGCCGTCGTGCGAGCCGATCCCGTCGCCGAAGTCGCTGCCGAACGTCCAATTTTTCAAATCCGGCGACCGATAGAACGAAACGATTTGCCCGCAGGCGAGCACCATGATCCACTGCCGCGTTTTTTCGTGCCAAAACACCTTCGGGTCGCGGAAATCCGGCCAGCCTTCGCGTTTCAGCACGGGATTGCCTTCATATTTATTCCAAGTACGTCCTTTGTCCCGGCTGTAAGCCAGACTCTGCGTTTGCACGGTCGGCATTCCCGGACGCTCGAGATGATGGGTGAAAATCGCGACCAACCCCGGTCCGTCCGGGAAAAATCCTGTCGTATTGTTCGTATCCACTACCGCGCTGCCCGAAAAAATCGTGCCGTGTTCGTCCGGTTCGATCGCGACCGGCAGCTCTTCCCAATCGATCAGATTGCGCGTCACCGCATGTCCCCAGTGCATGGGTCCCCATGTCGTGCCGAACGGATGATGTTGGAAAAACAAATGGTACTCCCCGTCGAAAAACACCATGCCGTTCGGATCGTTCATCCAGTGCTTTGCCGGCGAAAAGTGATAAATGCCCCGATAATCGGGCGTTGTCGCTTGTATCGTCATCATTGATAAGCCTCCCGTGCTTTCTTGTCTTCGTATTTCACTGCGGGCTCGCCGCCGAATTTTTACGGCTGGGCGACGCTCCGGTCATAACCTTCCTGACGGATCTTGAGCCATTCCTGCAGTCCCAGACGATCCAACTCCTGCAGGTACTCGTTCCATTCGCTGTCGGCTTTGCCGTTCTGGTACCATTCCGTGCGTTTGCGCAGCATGTACGGGAACAGGTCGGCTTCGATCGTGGACAGCCGGTCCAGTTCGTCGATGCTGAAAAAGACGTTCGGATACGTGTTTTCGGCGGTCATATGCGGCACGAGCACTTTTTTCATCAGATCCATCCGCCATTTGGCGTCGTCCGGCATCGTCGTGTACGTGCCGAAATATTCGTCGAGGATCGCCAGCGGTCCGCCGATGCTCGTCTTTTGGCGCACTTCGACCGGAGCCGAGCCTTCGAGCGGCAAATGCTTGAGCATTTGCTTGCTTTCGTCGAATTCGAAAATGTTCTGCTGGCTCTCGTCGCCGTACGTGCCCCAGTTGTCCTGAACGGATTGAAGCGGATCGTAGAGCGCGTCTACCCATTTGGCCGTCGTTTCCAGCTGTTGGTTGGTACTGGTGACGACCATCGAACCCCGCATGAAGCCCATGCCGTTGTTGCGCGTCACGTTGACTTCTCCTCCGGGTCCCGCGACCGGCGGCATCAGATCGTATTTGTCGTTCATGCCCGTAATGTTCGCTTTGTCCCAAGTGAAGTACAATCCGTAACGGTCGTCTTTGCCTTTGGCGACGTACGTATTCCAATCCTGCTGGAACGACTCGATGTCGATCAGTCCGTTGTCGTACAGGTCGTACACGTAATTGACCGCGTCTTTGTAGCCCGGTTCAGTGCCGGTGAAGATCACTTTGCCGTCATCGCTCACGACCAGGTGGTCCGGATTTTCGCCCAGGCCGAACGCCGCGAACAGGAACGTCAGGTTTTCGCCGCCCGGCTTGTCGATAAATGACAGCGGAATTTCGTCGGCTTCGCCGTTTCCGTTCGGGTCCTGCGTTTTGAACGCGATCAGCGTTTCTTTGAGTTCTTCCGTGGTCGTCGGCATCTCAAGTCCCAGCTTGTCCAGCCATTCGACGTTGATCCACGGCATATTGTCGACCGCTTGGATGCGTTCTTTGTCCGCTCCGAGTTCTTCGATCCACGGAAACGCGTAGATATGACCGTCCGGCGCCGTAATCATCGCCCGGTATTCGGGATTTTCGTCCAGCACCTTTTTGAGGTTCGGCATTTGCCCGTCGATCAATTCTTCCAACGGCACGATCGCTCCGTCTTTAGCCAGCTTCAGCAGATCGTAGTCGCTGTATTCCGCCGCGAAGACGGCATCCGGCAGATCGCCGCTGGCCATTGCCAGATTGCGTTTTTCCACGAATACGTCGCTCGTGTAGCTGGTCCAGTCGATATGCACGCCCGTTTTTTCTTCAAGACGCTTGACGATCAGCTTCTCGTTCGGGTCGGCAGGAGCAAGCGGCGAGCTGGAGGTCAGCAGGCGCAGGATCGGTTTGCCGTCGGCGGTCTGCTGCGGTTCGGACGATCCGCCTCCGCAGGCGGTGACCAGCAGCACGGTCGACAACGCGGATGCGGCGAGCGCTTTTTTCCAGTGGGGCAGGCGAAGCTTTTTCATAACCAAATTCCTCCTTCGGATGATGGATGCGCGAGCGGCCTTATTTCAGCGAGCCGACCATGACGCCTTTTTCGAAATACTTTTGGAAAAACGGATACATGATGATCAGCGGCAAGCTGGAGATGACGATCGACGAGTATTTGATCATTTCCGACAATCGTTTCAGTTCCGCCATCGCCTGCTGATCGCCGATCATGCCCGGCGCCGCCTGATTCTGGATCAAGATCGAACGCAGAACGAGTTGAAGCGGGAACAGTTTGGAATTTTCGAGATAGATCATGGCGTCGAAGTACGAATTCCACTGCCCGACGAACGCGTACAGCGCCAGCACGAACATGATGGGCTTGGACAGCGGAATGACGATGCGCATGAAGATTTTGAATTCGGACGCGCCGTCGACGTTCGCGGCTTCTTTGAGTTCTTTGGGAATGCTTTTGAAAAAAGTTCGGGCCAAAATGATGTTCCATACGTTCACGGCGCCCGGAATGATCAACGCCCACGGCGTATCAAGCATGCCGAGCTGGCGGATCAACAGGTAAGTCGGAATCAAGCCGCCGCCGAAAAACATCGTGATGAGGAACAGCGTCATGACCAGCTTGCGTCCTGCCAGCGTATCGTCGGCGAGCGCGTAGCCCGCGCAGATCGATACCAGCACCGTGAACACCGTGAACGCCCCGGCATACAGCAGCGAGTTGAAAAATCCGCGGATCATGGCGTCGTTGCTCAATATTTTCCGATATCCCTCCAGGCTCCAGTCGGACGGATTAAGCGACAACCCCCGGTTGAGCAGCACGGTCGGGTCCATGAACGACGCGACGATGATATACACGAACGGAACGACCACGACCAGTACGGCCAGCGTCAGGAACAATCCGTTCAGCACCAGCAGGAAGCGGTCGAACGGCGTATTTTTGACAGTCATCGGATGTTCTCCTTTCCGCTTCTTTTAATAAAGTCCCTGATTGTCGTTGAGCTTTTTGACCACGAAATTCACGGTAAGCAGCAGGATGACGTTGATGACCGAATTGAACAGTCCCACCGCCGCCGAGTACGAATAATCGCCCGATTGCAAACCGACTTTGTAGACGTAGGTGGCGATGATTTCCGAAGACGGAAGGTTCATCGACGTTTGCAGCAGATACGCTTTTTCGAAGCCGATCGACATGATGCCTCCCGCCGCCAGGATGAACACGATCGCCATGATCGGCTTGATCGTCGGCAGGTCGATATGCCAGATCCGCCGCATCAGGCTCGCCCCGTCGAGGCTGGCCGCGTTATGCAGCTCGGGATCGACGCCCGCCAGCGCCGCCACGTAGATGATCGAAGCCCAGCCTGCCGTCGCCCAGATATCCGACAGGATGTACACCCAGCGGAAGTAAGCGGGATCGGTCATGAACATGAGCGGCTGGCCGAAGATCCAAGTCGCGATGGCGTTGATCGGTCCGGTCGGCGACAGGAAGATGAACAGCATCCCCGCAATGACGACGACCGATACGAAGTTGGGCGCGTACAGAAACAGTTGGATGTTCTTTTTCGCTCCGGCTTTGCGTACCTGATTGAGCATCAGCGCGAGCAGGATCGGGATCGGGAACCCGAACAGCAGCCCGTAAAAGCTCAATTTGAGCGTGTTCATGAAAATGACTTCGAAGTTGGGCGAGAGCAGGAATTTTTCGAAATACTTGAATCCCGCCCATTCGCTGTTCAGGATGCCCCGGATCGGGCTGAACTCCTTGAACGCGATCACCGCCCCGTACATCGGGACGTACTTGAAAATCAGGGTCAATAAAAGCGCCGGCATCAGCAGCAGATACAAAAAACCGTTCTTTTTGAATGTTCCCCGTCCGCGGCTTGCCTTTTGTTTTTGTTTGATCAGCGGGCCGCTTTTCCCGGTTTGTGCCGAATTTTGCATTCCCCTTCCTCCATTTCCTGCTAAGGTGCATACGCGAAACTTTCGAAGTTCATCTTCGGCGCCGCGTATAGGCCCGATTAATTTGTCGGCGGAATCAGTAAGGGCTTACATTTCACATTTGACCTATTCCGCGTTTACAATTTACCAGAATAAATATTCATATGTCAATTAATTTTGTAAAAATAATTTTTACATTTGTTTATCCAGACGCATATAAAGACTTTTGATCGGCTTTACAAATGTAACAATCAGATTGCTATTCAACACTTTTTACGATACATTTGACTAATACGTTAAGCGTATCGAATCTAGCGTTCGACGCGGTAAAACCTTCATAAAGCGTGAAGGTTTCGATTCGTTCCTGAAAGGCAAGCCTTGTCTTCGCGCCGTTTTCCGGCCGAAATCCCCGTATTCAATCGAACCGATAAAGGTGGAAAACATCCCATGGCCAAAGAGAAAGTCACGATTCAACATATCGCCGACGCGCTGGGCATCTCCCGCAATACGGCGTCCAAAGCGTTGAACGATACCGGGGGCATTCCTGAAGAAACCCGTGCCCGCGTGATCAAAAAGGCGATCGAGCTGAAATACAAACAATTCGCCTATATGGAAACCGACGGCCTGCTTCCCAAAAAGACGGGCAATATCGCGCTGCTGACCACCAATATGCCCAATACGTCGCATTTCGGCTCTCCGGTCATCAGCGGACTCGAACAGAAGATCAGCATGGAAGGCTATAACCTCTCGATCCATATCGTGCGCGACGACGAGCGCGGCGAACGGGCGCTTCCCGTCAACTTCGATGCCGCCGGCGTAGACGGCATCGTCTGCATCGAACTGTTCGACCCGGCGTACAGCCGATTGTTGACGGAGCTCGATATTCCCGTAATTTTTATAGACTGCGCGGCCGACGCGTTCTATCCGGATTTCGGCGCCGACGTTTTATTGATGGAAAACGAGCACAGCACTTACGCCCTGACGCGCGAGCTGCTTGCCGACGGCTTGACCGAAATCGGATTCGCCGGCGACTATAACCATTGCAAAAGCTTCCGCGAACGTTGGATCGGCTACGGCCGAGCTTTGGCCGATGCCGGCCTGGACATTCCGCGCGAACAGTCGATCCTGGAGGAAGACCGCTTTTTCCTGTTCGAGACCGATTGGATGGAACGCAAACTCGAAACGATCGGGCGGCTGCCGCAGGCTTTCGTATGCGCCAACGATTTTATCGCCGTGCGCCTGATGAAAGCGCTCAAAAAAATCGGCGCGTCCGTCCCCGGCGACGTGCGCGTCTGCGGCTTCGACGATTCGTCCGAGTCGCGGATCGTGGACCCGCATCTGACGACGGTGCATATTTACAGCAGCGATATGGGCGTCAAAGCCGGCGAAATGCTTCTGTCGCGCATCCGCAATCCAAGGCAGCCGCATCAGGTCGCGCACGTGTACACGAAGCCGATTTCCCGGGCATCGACGCAGGGTGAACGGATCGGCAATCAGGTTTGACAAGAATTCGGATGTAATGAAAACTGTGAACAGAAACGGAGCGAATATTCATGATCAAAAACGAAAAAATCAAAGCCGCCGAAGTCGACGTGACCGGAGTGAACGGCGAGGCGCTCGGCGTCATGCCGACAAGCGAAGCGCTTAAGCTGGCAAAGGAGCTGGGCGTGGATCTCGTCTGCACCTCCCTCTACTCCAGTCCTCCGCCGTGCACGCTGATCTCTTCCGGCAAAGCGAAAGAAGCGAAGCAGCAGGAGAAAAAAGCGGCGCGTCCGGCCAAGATCAAAGAAATCCGGCTGACGGCAAGTATCGAAGAACATGATTACGACACGAAAAAGAACCAGGCGCAGCGCATTCTCGAAAGCGGCGATTCCGTTCAGTTCGTGGTCAAGATATCCGGCAAAGAAGGCGCGAAAGGCAAAGAACTGCTCGAGGAGTTGCTGCGGGATTTGAAAGAAGTCGGCACGAAAAAAACGGGGATTCAAGTCAGCGGAAAGCAGGTTAACGTGCAGGTCGATCCGCTATGAGCACAGCCTGACGGAAACGAAGGAGTGATGACAATGAATGCTGATCAACATCCGGTTCTCGACGATACGCTGTACGCACTGCTTGACGGCACGCGCCTGCACGAAAAAACGCAGATCGCCATGACGCTGCATACGGTCGATGAGGCAGGCTACCCGCATCAGGCGATGGTCAGCGCGGGCGAAGTGATCGCGGAATCCCGCGGCACGCTGCGTATCTCGCTATGGCTCGGCACGAATACGACAAGCAATCTGCTGCGCGACGGCAAAGCGCTGCTCGGCGTCGTGCACGGCGGCATCTCGCATACCGTTCGCCTGCAAGCCCAGTCGCTGCCGGAACTGGACGACGTTCGGCATCCTCGCGCGCGATTCGCGGCGAAGGTGCTGGATATTCGCGCCGACCTCGCCAAATACGCCACATTGACGAGCGGCATCACTATTGAACTGAACGACCCGCAGGCGGTAGTCGCCAGATGGGAAGAAACATTGGAGGAATTGAAACGATGACATCACTCGAAAACGAGCATCTTTCGAACGATACGGCCGCGTCGACGAACGTTCGTTCAGCGAATCCCGAAGATTCCCTAAGCCCCGTATTCGACTGGAAGGAATTCCCTAGCTTGGACACGCCTCGCCTGATCCTGCGCAAAGCGGTACCGAGCGATCGGACCGGATTATTCGCCTTGTATGCGGACGAAGAAGTGATGCGTTACATGCCGCTCGATCCGTTCGAATCGGTAGAGGAAGCGGATGACGAAATGAGTTGGCACGCCCGTATTTTCCGCGAGCAAACCGGTATCCGTTGGATGATCGAGGAACGCGCGACCGGCGCTTTCGTCGGTACATGCGGTTTTCTCGGCATCGAACGGCAGCATAGCCGGATGGAGATCGGTTACGATCTGGCACGTCAGCATTGGGGCAAAGGCCTGATGCCCGAAGCCGTGCGCGCCGCGCTGGATTTCGGCTTCGGCCCGCTCGCGGCGAACAAGATCGAAGCCCGCGTCGACCCGGATAATGCCGCCTCGATCCGCTTGATGGACAAGCTCGGTTTCGTTCGGGAAGGACTGCTGCGCCAGCATGAATTCGAGAAAGGGCGTTACGTGGATCTGGCGGCATACGCCTTGCTCAAAAGCGATTTCGATTCGCTGCCGCGTCCGTCAGGAGCTTTGACGGCACCGGCTTATGAAGTGCAGCTCGTCGAATCCCGCAGCGAATGGCCGAATCGCTTTCTGAAGGAAAAGGCCCGGATCGAACAAGCTTTGTCGGGATTCGCTCCTCTGCTCGGACTCGAACATATCGGCAGCACGGCCGTTCCCGGTCTGCCGGCCAAACCGATTCTCGATATCGCCGCAGGCATCGATCGACTGGAAGGCTGCGACGATTGGATTGCTCCGCTTGCCGCGATCGGGTACGAATACATTCCCAAGAACGAAGTTCCGAATCGGCATTTTTTCCGACGGGGCGAATGGCGCAAAGGCACGCATCATCTGCACGTTTATGAATGGAACGGCGAAGCTTGGCTTGCCCATTTGCGCTTCCGCGATTATTTGCGCGCTCATCCGGAAGCCCGCGATCGATATGCGACATTGAAACGGGAGCTGGCTGCGCTTCATCCGGACGATCGGGCTGCGTATACCCGCCTCAAATCGCCTTTCATCCAAACGATGATGCAGGAAGCGATATTATGGGAAGCTCGAACCGATAGAATAAACGAAACAGAATGACCTATCGTCAAAAAGCCGGACCTCTCGCGTAAACGAGAGTGCCCGGCTTTCTTTTTCTTCTACCCTTCTAACCCGCTGCTCCTTACTGCCCATACCCGTCCGTACCGCCTTTATATTTCCCGTAGGCCCCGTATGCGATGTACGCTGCGCCCAGCACGATATAGGCGTACCGTACCCAGCTGAACCAGTGCCCCGGCTCGGCAAGGATCGAAGCCGCAACGCTGACGATAATCGCCATAGCCGCATTTTCCACCAGGTGATACTCCGCACCGTGGCGAACGAGGCGGAACGTAATGATTCCCGCCGAAATGATCATCAAGGCCAACATGATATACACGAGCAAATCGATATTCCTCCTCCGTTTGTCTTTTCTCTCCTCATTATAGTCGATCTGACGGAGACGGGCGATCTGCTCCCTGATCGGCTACCCCGCTGCCAACCGCTCGATCCGTGCCGCCAACAGCTTCGTTCTCGTCACCAATGTACGCCGGGAAAAAAGATTCGACAAGCATACGCGAACCGGGGCGAAACATATGATTTCCCCAAACAAAAAAGCCTGCCCGAAGGCAAGGCTTTCAGTCGTGACGCGACACTCAATCTCCGGCTTCCCCTTCGACTCCTTGACCGTGATACAGTCCGCTGTAGAATCCGCCCTGCTTCAGCAATTCGTCATGCGAACCGTGTTCCAGCAGGCCGCCGTCTTTCAAGACCAGGATCTGATCGGCTTGACGAATCGTATTCAGGCGATGGGCGATCACGAAGCTGGTGCGGCCTTTCATCAGGCGTTGAAGGCCCTGCTGAATCTTGATCTCCGTCACCGTGTCGATGCTGCTGGTCGCTTCGTCGAGCACGAGGATCGCGGGATCGGCCAGCATCGCGCGAGCGATCGCGAGCAGCTGCTTTTGTCCCTGGCTGATCCCGCTTCCTCCGTTGTTCAGCATCTTGTCGTAACCGTCCTGCAGCCGAGCGATAAACGAGTGCGCGTTCGCGAGCTTCGCCGCTTCCTCGATCTCTTCGTCCGTCGCGTCCAGCCGTCCGTACCGGATATTCTCGCGGATCGTGCCTTCGAACAAGAACGTCTCCTGAAGCACGAACGCCATATGCGAACGCAGATTTTCCCGCTGAATGCTGCCGATCTCGCGGCCGTCGATCGTGATTTTCCCGCCGCTGGCATCGTAGAAACGGGACAGGAGCTGAATCAGCGTCGTTTTGCCCGCCCCTGTCGGACCGACCAGCGCGATCGTCTCGCCGGGCTTCGCTTCGAACGAGATGTCCGACAGCGTATTGCGGCCTTCGTCGTAACCGAACGAAACATTGTCGAACTTGACCGAGCCTTCGATCTTGTCGAGCTTGGCCGCTTTGCCTTCGTCTTTGTTCTCTACTTCTTCGTCCATGATCTCGAACACGCGCTCCGCGCCGGCGATCGCCGACAGCAGCGTGTTCCACTGGTTCGCCAGATCGTTCAGCGGACGGGTAAACTGGCGCGCGTATTCGACGAACACGATAATGACGCCGATCGTCACTTGACCGTTGATCGCGAGAATGCCGCCGATCCCGGCGACGAGCGCGAAGCTGAGGTTGTTCAGGCTGTTCATCAGTTTCGGAATCATGCCGGAAATGGTCTGCGCCCAGAAGCCGGACAAGCGAATGCGCTCGTTGCGGACCGCAAATTCTTTTTTGACCCGATCTTCCTGGGAAAAGGCTTTGATGATGCGTTGACCGGACAACGTTTCTTCGATGTAGCCGTTCAGGTCGCCCAGATTGCTTTGGCGTTCTTTGAACAGCGGGCCGGTGCGGCGGGTGATCCAGCGCATCCCGACTGCCATCAGCGGCACCACGATGAACGTGAGCAGCGTCAGCAGCGGGCTGAGACTGAGCATGACGCCCAATGTCCCGAACAAGATCAAGATGCTGGAAAAAATCTGAATCGCCGAACTGTTCAGCGTGGCGCTGACGTTTTCGATATCGTTCGTCACCCGGCTCATCAGCTCGCCCTGTTGGCGTTTGCCGAAGAACGGGATCGGCAGTTTGTGCAGATGGGAAAACAGGTCGACCCGCATCCGGTAGACCGTTTCCTGCGCGATCTCGATCATCCAGATGCTTTGCAGAAACATGGTGATCGGCCCGAGCAGATACACGACGCCCAGCACGACCAGGAACCAGACCCAACCCAGTCCCCAGAACGATCCTTCGCCGCTTAAGTAGTCGTCGACCGCGACCCCGATCATGTAAGGGCCGAGCAGCGACAGCGCCGAGCTGAGCAGCACCATGAACAACACCAGTCCTAGTTTGAGCTTGCGCTGCGCCAGGTACTTCCAAATGCGGCCCAGCGTGCCCGAGACGTTTTTGGCCCGTTTTTTCTTCTTGTATTCTCCGCTTGCTTTCGACGGATCCGCGATGACCGGAGGCCGCGGCTGGCGGAAAGCTTCGGTCCATCCATTAGGCATGCAGCGCTTCCCCCTGTTCGAATTGGGATTCGTAAATATGGCGGTACAATTCCGACATGCGCATCAATTCCTGATGCGTGCCGCCCGCGATCAGCCGTCCTTCGTCGAGCAGCAGGATCAGATCGGCCGCCTGCGTGGAACTGATTTTTTGCGTAATCAGGAACGTGGTGCACGAGATATCCTCCAGCGCGCCGAGCAGCCGGCTTTCGGTCGCCAGATCGAGCGCGCTCGTGCTGTCGTCCAGGATCAAAATGGACGGCTTGCGCACCAGCGCGCGAGCGATCGACAGCCGCTGCTTCTGCCCGCCGGACAGATTGACGCCGCGCTGACCGAGCTGCGTATCGTAGCCGTTCGGCAGCTTTTCCACCGTTTCGTGGATCTGGGCGATCTTCGCGGCTTCTTCGATCTCTTCGAACGTGGCATCCTCGCGTCCCCAAGCGATATTTTCGCGGATCGAGCCGGTGAACAGCAGCACTTCCTGCGGCACGTAACCGATGCTGCGGCGCAGATGCTCGGTGTCCCACTCGTCGATGCCGCGACCGTCAATGGTGATCTCGCCTTTGTCGCGGTCATACAGATGCGGGATAAGCTGCACGAGCGACGACTTGCCCGAGCCGGTGGCGCCCATGATCGCTACCCGCTTGCCCGCGCCGATCTCGAACGAAATATCTTCCAGCACTTTGATGTCGCTGGTCGGATATTTGAAGGAAACGCCGCGGAATTCGACCGCTCCTTCGATTGCCGCACCTCCGTAATGCGCGTTTGTCTCGTCCGTGCGCGATTGTTCGAATGCGGCGGCAGACGCGCCGCTTTGATATCCGTACGCGTTCGTTTGCTTGAATTCGCCGTCCTGCGTATCCAGTACTTCCTTCACGCGCTGGGAAGAAGCCCCGGCACGCGAGAACGTTACGGCAATCCAGGAAAAGGCGGACAGCGCGCCGATGGTGCGCAGCGCATAGTTGGCGACCGCGACCACTTCGCCGACGGTGGCGCTGCCGGACGCGATATCCGCGCGGCCGAACCACAATACGGCGATGATCGAAGCGTTCATGACGAGCATGATGAACGGCATCGTCGTTTCGGTCAACCGAAGCGCGGATACGGTGTTTTTCATCAGCTTGCCGCTGGAAGCGGCGAAGCGTCCGTTCTCGTGCTTCATGCGGACGAATACGCGGATCAGGCGGATGCCGGTCAAGTTTTCCTGAATGACGCCGTTGACCTTGTCCAGGCGCTTCTGCACGTTTTTGAACATCGCGCCCGCGCGGCGCATGATCCACAGCACGAATACGAGCAGCAGAGGCACGGTGAGCGCGAGCAGCAATCCCAGCTTGAAGTTGACGATCATCGCCATGGCGACGCTGCCGATCACGACGAGTGGCACGCGCGTCATGAAGCGCAGGCTCATGAAAATGGTATCCTGCAGCATCGTGATATCGCCCGTCATGCGCGTGATCAGCGACGATGTGGCAAACTTGCTGAACACCGAATACGAAAACGATTGCACTTTATCGTACAACGTCTCGCGCAAGTCGCTGGCGAAGCCCTGACTGGCGTACGAGGCGAAAAACGAACTGGCAATGCCGGCCCCGAACGCGAACAACGTTCCGATCAGCAGAACGCCGCCCCACATCCAAACGACGCTCAGGTCCGAATTGGCGATCCCGTCGTCGATGATCTTCGAGATCAGGTACGGCTGCGCCAGTTCGACCGTCAGCTCGATCACCATCATCAGCAGCGCGAGCAGGGATGCGGTGCGGTACTTCTTTAAAAAGGAAAAGACAAGCGACATAATCATTCCTCCGAACCCTACGACCGTATTTTCATAACCTTGCAAACAGACGATATTTCCAGTATACCGGATTCTTCCTGACATGAGCCTGACAGTAAGCCATAAATCGTTAACCTTTTTACAAATTGCTGCGTTTCTTCTTACCGACATGATATGTTAAAAATTATTTACCCTTCCCTTCAACGGAATAACTTGGTTTGCGCAGAGAAAGATAAAATTTCGTATATTTATGCGTGATTGGCGGAGCATCGATTGGGTAACTATACCAACGAGCGAAGGCGGCGCGATGTTCCGCACGTAGGCGCCGCCCCCAAACCTACTTATTCGAAGGAGTGTATCCCATGTCCAATTCCCCACGAATGAACGGCAAAGTCTCGGTCGTCACCGGAGCCGGTTCCGGTATCGGCCGCGCCGCCGCGCTGCGTCTGGCCGAAGAAGGATCGAAAGTCGCCCTGATCGACCTGCACGCGGAAACGGTAGAGAAAGTCCGCGGCGAGATCCAAGCGGCGGGCGGACAAGCGCTGGCGCTGACCGTCGATATCTCCGAGCCGGCGCAGTATCGCGAAGCGTTGCAAAAGGTCGCGTCCGAATACGGAAAAATCGATACGCTGTTCGCCAACGCTGGCATTCTGGGCGTCGTCGGCCCGATCGAATCGATCGAAGACGACGATTGGGACAAAACGCTGACGAACAACGTCAAAGGCACGTTCACCAGCGTCAAGTACGCTATTCCTTACCTGAAAGAAAACGGCAAAGGCAGCATCGTGCTCACCAGCTCCCTCAGCGGCACGCGCGTCTTTTCGCAAAAAGGGTTCTCCGCTTACAGCACGTCCAAAGCGTCGATCGCCGCGTTCGGCCAGATGGCCGCGTTCGAGCTGGCGCCGTTCAATATCCGGGTCAACATCGTCGCGCCGGGCACGATCGAAACGAATATTTCGGACACCGGCGAGCAAGAACCGGAAGTCGAGAACATGAACACGAAGCCCGTCGAATTTCCGGAAGGCACCGTTCCCCTGCCCGAAGGCAGCGGCAAACCGGAGCAAGTCGCGAATCTGGTGCTGTTCCTGCTGTCGGACGAAGCGGATCACGTGAGCGGCGCGGTCGTGCATATCGACGGGGCGGAGTCGTTGTTCGTGGGATAACGGACGCCGTTTCGAAAACAATCGACAAATAAAGCGCATGAAGCCGCCTATCCGAAGATAAGCGGCTTTTTCGCTTGCGCCGAACTTGCATCTTTTACTTCGCCGAAACGGAATTCCCGAACACCCTCCGCCCGATCTCCCACTTCCCGCCTTCGAACGCCAAGCGGAACGTCTCCTCCGCTTTAATGTCTTGCGAAGAGAAACCGAGCATGACGTCGAGTTGGACGTTTTCCAGCACCAGCTTCAGGTCGCGGTCGTGGTAGCCGATCGAATCGAATGCGATATCGAACGACAGCGACACGCGGCCGCCCGCCGGAATGCTAATGCGCTTGTACGCTTTGAGTTCGCGTTCCGGCTGCAGCACGCTGGCGTACTTTTTCCGCACGTACACCTGCACCACTTGATCGCCTTCGCGCTCGCCCGCGTTTACCACGTCGGCCGTCACCTTGATCCCGTCTTCCGTCTGCTCGAAGCTGACGTTTTCCGCTTCGAACGTCGTGTAGCTCAAGCCGTAGCCGAACGGATACAGCGGCGCCAGATCCATCTCCAGGTATTTGCCGCGCCAGAACTGCTTGTGTCCGGTTGCGAGCTGCGAATAATGCACCGGCAGTTGGCCCAGCGCTTTCGGCAGCGTGACGGACAGCTTGCCGCCCGGGTTGTAGGCTCCAGTCAGCGTTTCCGCGATCGCGTCGGCTCCGCGCATGCCCGGCTTCCACGCTTCGAGGATCGCGTCCATCGATTGACTCTCCTCCAGCAGCTCCAGCGGACGGGCGTTGCACAGCACCAGCACGACCGGACGGCCGGTTGCATGCAGCGCGCGCAGCAGCTTTTTCTGTTCGTGCGACAGACAGATTTCCACCCGGTCCGTCGATTCGCCGCTGTCGTTCTCGCGTCCCATGCCGCTTGTATCGCCGCAAACCGCGATAATGACGTCCGCATCCTTGGCCGCTTCGACCGCTTCTTCGATCTGGTAAAAGTCCGCTTCGCCGTTGTAATCGGTCGTGTCCTTGATGCCTGCTTTGTAGACGACGTCGGCATTCGGCAGCGCGCTTTTCAAAGCTTCGTAGACGGTCGGCATATCCTGATGGTACAGATCTTCGTACCGCGTATCTTTCTTTTTGAAAAAGAGCGTCCGCGCCAATACTTCTTCTTCGGTCAACCCTTCGGAATGGTAGTACATGTCTTCGATATGCGCAGGATAAGAATAATCGCTGTAGCCGAATTCCTTCACATGAGCTAATGGGCCGATCACGGCGACCTTTTTCAAAGACGGATCGAGCGGCAGGATGCCGTTATCGTTTTTGAGCAGCGTCATGGTGCGCAGCGCCATTTCTTTGGACAGCTCCACCATATCCGGCGTGCAGACCGAAGATTCGGTAGCGGCTTCGTCCACGTACGGATTGTCGAACAGTCCGAGGCGGAATTTGAGATCCAGCACTTTGCGCACGGCGGAGTCGACCAGCTCAAGCGCGACTTCGCCTTTTTCCACCAATCCTTGCAAGTATTTCTCGAACATGAAGTCCAACTCGCATTCGATGCCCGCTTCCAGCGCCAGCTTCACGGCTTCTTCCTGCGTCTCGCAATATTCCTGGAACGACTGGATCAGTTGGATGCCGTTGCCGTCGGAGACGGTCAGCCCTTCGAAGCCCAGTCGCTCTTGCAGCAAATGCCGCAGAACATACGAAGACGCATGAACCGGAACATGGTCGATCTCGTGGTAAGCCGCCATGACCGACAGCGCGCCCGCGTCGCGAATCGCCGCTTCGAACGGTACCGCGTACTCGTCGAGCAGCTCGCGGTCCGTCACGTGCACCGGCCCGCAGTTGCGTCCGCCGTCGCTGATGCCCTGCGCCACGAAATGCTTGAGCGTCGCGATGATGCCCTGCGTCAGATCGTCGGATTGCAGCCCCCGCACATAAGCGGTTCCGTACTGGCTGACCAAGTAGGCGTCTTCGCCGAACGATTCTTCGTAACGGCCGTAGCGGTGATCGCGGATGACGTCGACGACGGGACCGAGCGCCCAACGTTCGCCGGTCGCGATCATCTCGCGCCGCATGGCGTCGGCCATGCGGCGAATCGGTTCCTCGTCGAACATGGCGCCCGCGCCGATATTTTGCGGGAAAAGGGTATGGTTACGGCTGAGTACCCCGGATGTCGCTTCGGTCATGAACAGCACCGGGATGCCGAGACGCGTCTCTTCCACGAAATGCTTCTGGATCGTGTTCATCGCGCGCGCCATTTCCGCCGGGAGCAAATCCGTCGCCCCGCCGATCCGGCTGATGTAGCCGCAGCCGTGCGGAACTTTCTCGCGCGTCAGTTCCGCCGAGAACACGAAATTTTGCACGTCGGAAATCATGCTTCCTGTTCGTGCCGAGGTCAGTTGAGCGACTTTTTCTTCCAACGTCATCTGCGTCAGCAGATCGTTCACGCGTTCTTGCGTCGGTCGAGATGCGTCTTTGTACGTCATATCGGATAGCCCCCTTTGAGTGTGTAACGAGAAAAACCTAGATATGTAACCGCTTTATTTCAACAAACTTATTATATAAAACCTTTTCGGAGAAAGCTACCGCCATTTCCTTTAGGCTGTCTGAATTTCGCAGTTTAAAAAATTCGGCTGCTATTTCGATTCGTTAACGATTATTCGCATGCTTGTATTGATAATTGTAACTAAATAAGTTACAATTGGTTTCGAACGATTCACTTTCCATTTCAAACTTCTAAGGAGCGTTATTCATGACACGGGAAAACAACGAATTGATTTATATATGGGATGCCTATTGCGGTTGGTGCTACGGCTTTTCCTCCACGCTGGGCAAGCTGCATGCCAACCATCCCGAGCTGCCGCTGTCCGTCTGGTCCGGCGGTTTGTTCACGGGCGAAAACGCGCAGCCGATCGGCGCTTTTCCGCATATAGCGGCGGCTAACGCACGGATCGGCGAACTGACGGGCGCGGAATTCGGTGCCGCGTACGACGAACTGCTCGAAAAAGGCGACGCCGTGATGGACTCGGAAGCGGCAGCGGCAGGATTCGCGGCGCTTCGCGCCCAGGCGCCGGAGCGTTCCGCGGAACTGGCTTCGGCGATGCAGCGCGCTTTTTACCAAGACGGAAAAAGTTTGAGCGAGCCGGATACGTACCGCGAGATTGCCGCACAATTCGGTCTTGACGCGGAAACCGCCGTAACGTTCATGAATGCGCCGGGAACGGCTGCCTCCGTCCGCAACGAGTTTATCCGCGTATCGCGGCTCGGCGTACAAGGCTATCCGACCCTTCTGCTTCGCAAAGGCGATTCGTTGTATCAGCTCGGCGGCGGTTCGACGACGCTTGACGCATTGGAAGAGCGGTTGGCCGGCGTGCTCGGTTAACTAAAAAAATGTTGCGACCATCCCTCATCTTGAATGAATTTCCGCTTTCGCGAGCGGAAATCTCAAACATGATGGACGATTGCAACATTTTTACGTTTTGACTTATGACCTGCCTACAAATGTTGGATTTACGCAATATTTTCGCGCGTATAGGGGTCGTCGACTAAATCGTTAAGGCAGCGTGATATCCTCTTCGATCTTGATCGGCGTCATGAATGCGTCCTCTTCGAGCAGAGGAGCAATCATAGCGGCCATTTCGCTGCGAGTGACCTTTTTGTTCGGATTCAACGTGCCGGTACCGGTAACTTCGATCAGACCCGCCGCGTAAGCTGCACCTACGTCATCCAAAGCCCAGATCGGAATATTGCCTACGCCGCCGAGTCCTTCCGGAAGCGGCTGCGATTCCAGATGAGCGGCGCGCGCGACCATGGCTGCCGCTTCGGCGCGCGTTACGGGAAGCTTGGGACCGAACTTGTCTCCTTTTTCCAGATACCCTTCATATACGCCCGCAGCAGACAATCCGCCCACGTAGCGAATCGCCCAGTCCGGAATCGGGTCGGTGAAATACACATCGAAAATGCTGCCGTTCGCTTTCATCGCGCGTCCCAAGATTACCGTAAAGTCGGCGCGGCCGATTTCGGCTTTGGGACGGAACTTGCGATCTTTCGCCGCTTTGACGATTCCTTCATTATAGAGGGTCATGATCGCTTCGCGATTCGGGTCTTTGGCGATGTCGTAAAAAGGCTCCGGCGCTGCCGGCGTTGCGGCCGGCTTACCCGCGGCTGGCTTCGTCGCAGGCGAAGCAGCGGGCTTGGTCGGCGAGACCGCAGGTTTGGTCGGCGAATCGGCCGGCGCTGTCGCCTGTCCCGCCGCGTCGGCATCCGCTTCTCCGGAAGACGGCGATACGCCGGGCGCTTCTTCGGCTGCCGATTCTGCCGCAGGTTCCGAAACCCCGGATACTCCGTCCGTCGCTTCGGACGTCGAAGGCACGGCTGCGCCCTGTGCTTCCGGTTCGGTCGGCGTCGAAGCCGAAGGCGTCACGCTTGGCGCAGGCGCCGCGGTCGATGTACCAGCAGCAGGCTCGGCAGCACTGCCAGTTGCAGAGACAGACGTTTGCTCCGCATGTACGGCAGGCAGACTAAACGACGGTGCCGCAAGCAGAGATGCCGCAGCCAAAATCAGAATTTTTTTGCGCGTGTTACGAGTAGTCGATTTGTGCATGATTCATTTCTCCTCCTTAAAAGCCATCATTCCCTCTACTACCTTACAAAAAATCTTCTTTTGATGCAAAAGAGAGTTAAAAACCCTCCTTTATCCAAGTTACTTAGCTAGTATATTCTTGGATCTTAAAACTCTGCTTGTAACAAAAAAGCGGACCGTACTCCTTAGATGGAGACGGTCCGCTTCTTATCCGGCATTTGTGCCGATCCGAAATCGGCGTATTTACCTATTAACCTTTTACGAGGTACTTGGCGATCAGGCCTACCAATTGACCGCGTGTTACTTTTGCATCGGCAGCGCCTGCTTCGATCGTCGACGGCTGAACATTCGCAGCCAATGCGATCAATTCTGCGGCTTCGGCGTTCGTCACGATATATTTATCGCGGAATACTTCGTCCTCGTAGCTGCCGAGCAGCCCTTTCTCTTCCAGTCCCGTCACGTACGGTGCCGCCCATGCCGGAATCGTATTGATGTAGAACGGATTCGCGGTATCGCCTTGCACGCCGAGCGCACGGCCCAGCATCGTAACGAATTCGGCGCGCGTCACGTTCGCCGCCGGACGGAACGTGCCGTCCGCATAACCGTTGACGAAGCCTGCGGCGTGCAGCGCTTCGATCGAAGCCGCATTCGCGTCATTTGCGATATCGGAGAATGCGGATACCGGAGTCTCGGTCGACGGAGCTTCGGAAGCCGTTCCCGGAGCGTCGGTGATGCGGCCTTCCGTCGCTTGCTTCACCGTACCCGCGCTATCGAGGTATTCGCGGAATACTTCATAATCGACCAGGTTCAGTTCGTAGTAACGTCCGTCTTCTTTGGCTGCCGCCATCGAACGGTAGAAGTCGCCGCCGCCCGCGATGTACGAGTTCGTGGCTACGATGTAGTACGAATTCGGCTCGATCGGCGCGTACTGGCCGTTTTCGCCCAGAATCTGAATATCGGTAATACGCGAACCTTCCTGCGTCACTTCGCCCGTTACCGAATCAATCTTCTCGCCCGGCTGCTCGGAATCATACGTGAACTTCATGCCGGATACTTGCGGGAAGCGGCCTTCGCCCGTTTCCACGCCGCTGACGCCGTTTTCCAGCGCTGCTTTGATTTCCGTGCCCGTCATTTTCAATGCGCTCAGGTTGTTGCCGAAAGGCATCGTAGTCAGCAGTGCGCCCAGCGTAACGTCGCCGGAAGGAATCGTTGCACGGATACCGCCTGCATTTTGGATCGTGACGTAGCCTTTGGCATCGTCAAGCTCTACAATGCTTTCGACTTTCGCTCTCATGCCGTCCGCCATGAAATCGCCCAGGTTCGTTTCCTTTTTCCGCACGCTGGTGCGCTCGCCGTCCAGCGTCACGTCGGACTTGCCGATGACAGTCGTTTTGAGTTCTTCCAACTTGGCTGCGTATTCTTTCAGCTTGGCTGCGGAAGCCTCGTCGCCTTTGATCACGTAGGACTCGTCTTCGTTCTTCGCGTCCACGTTGATCAGTCGGCCTTCCCATTTGGTCAGGACGCCTTTGTCGTCGAACGTCGCGTCCAGCTTGCCCAGGTTTACGCCGTACTCGCCCGTTTGTACGATCACGACCGGAGCTTCTCCGCCTTCATATACAGTAGGCTTGTCCAGCTTCGTATGCGAGTGACCGCCGACGATGATGTCGATCCCGTCAACTTCTTTCGCTACGACCTGATCTTCCGGGTAACCCAAGTGCGACAGCGCGATAATTTTGTTTACGCCTTTTGCCGTCAGTTCGTCGACTGCTTTTTGCGCGCTTTCGACGTCGTCTTTGAACTTCACGTTTTCGCCCGGGGAAGCCAGCGCGATGGTGTCGCTTGTCGTCAGGCCGATGATGCCGACTTTTTCGCCTTTGACTTCTTTGATGATCGCCGGATAGATTTTGCCTTCCGCTCCCGGTTCGCCGATGGTCGTGCTTGCGTAGCTGCCCAGATCTTTATCCGCCGAGAAGTCGATGTTCGAGCTTACGAACGGGAACTTCGCGTCTTTTACGAACGGAACCAGACCTGCAGGTCCTTTGTCGAACTCATGGTTGCCGAACACCATCGCGTCATATTTCAATTGGTTCATGAAATACAGGTCAGCCAAGCCGCCGTATTGGTTGAAGTAAAGCGTACCCGAGAATACGTCACCCGCGTCCAGCAGCAGCGTGTGGTCGTTGCGCTCCGCATTGATTGCCGTCACGCGGCGGTCGATGTTGTCCAGGTGAGCGTGCGTATCGTTCGTATGTAAAACGCGCAGATCAAATCCGCTTGCCGGCGTTGTTGCGGCAGCTTGAACGGATTGGCCGCCCAGGGCCGGCGACAAGCCGGTTACGAGTACCGCTGCTGCCAGTGCGACGCGGACGTTTTTCTTCGCTTTGAATCTTTTCATGAATCTTTTGCCCCCTTGAGGAAAAGTTGTGATTGTTTTCATTCTATGTCTTTCTTGACAAAACCCGAACAAAACTGCTTGTTATCCTCCGTAATCATATATAAACAAGCAAGCAAAAGTAAATAGCTTTTACATAAAACGCTTTTTCGCGGTTCTTTTTTTACAAAACCCGAACAAAACCGTCTATCCGCATATTGGTGGTATACATTGATTTCAGACGATTTGTGTCCCATAATAGACCAGATACAGACTTACCGAATCAAGGGGGAATTTTCAAATGACATTAAAAAGCCGTTTTGACTTCCATACGCAAATCGACCGTTTGGAGAGTGCTTCCGAAAAATGGGACGGACGCGAGAAAATTTTCGGCGCGCCCAATGCTCTTCCGCTCTGGGTTGCCGATATGGACTTTGCCGCACCGCAAGAAGTCCTCGACGCTTTGCATAAGCGCGTGGATCACGGCATTTTCGGCTACACGTTCCGTACGCCGGCGTATTTCGAAGCTGTCATGAATTGGATGAAGGAGCACCATGATTGGGAGATTCAGTCCGAGTGGATCACGTTCACGCCGGGCGTCGTGCCCGCGCTGGCTTTTGCCGTAGAAGCATTTACCAAGCCGGGCGACAAGATCGCGATTCAGACGCCGGTCTATCCGCCTTTCTATAACATCGTGCGCGAAAACGGACGCCAGTTGGTCACGAATCCGCTGAGCGTATCGGACGAAGGCGACTACGCGATGGACTTCGAGGATCTGGAGCGCAAACTGGCCGACGAAGTGAAAATGCTCATCCTGTGCAGCCCGCATAATCCGGTCGGCAAAATTTGGGCGCGCGAAGACCTGGAGAAGCTGGCCGAAATCTGCCTGAAGCATGACGTGCTGGTCGTAGCGGACGAGATCCACGCCGACCTGATCTTCGAGCCGAAAACGCATATCCCGTTCGCTTCCGTGTCCGAAGCGGCACGCGACAACTGCATCGTCTGTACAGCGCCGAGCAAAACGTTCAATCTGGCGGGACTGTCGGTATCGAACATCGTCATCCCGAGCCGCAAGCTGCGCGCGACGTACGAACGCACCGTAGCCAAAATGCACGGTTTGGGCTCGATCAGCACGATGGGAGCGACCGCGACCGAAGCGGCTTACCGCCACGGCGGCGAATGGCTCGACGAGCTGCTGGGTTACGTTCGCGGCAACATGGAATACGTGCAGACCCAGATCGCGGAACATCTGCCTGAGCTGTCCGTGAAACTGCCGGAAGCGACGTACCTGCTGTGGATCGACTTCCGCGGGCTGAATTTGGATGCCAAGGAATTGATGCAATTCCTGCTGCACAAAGCGGGCATCGCGCTCAATGACGGCACGATGTTCGGCGCGGAAGCGGCAGGCTTCATGCGCATGAACGTGGCTTGCTCTCGTATCGTGATCGAGCAGGCGATGGAGCAGTTGAAGACGGCGGTAGCGGAACTCCGCGGCGCGAAAGCGTAAGCCGATCCGTTTGCGGCAGTAAGCGAAAAAAAGAAGCCTCCCTAAATTGGGACGCTTCTTATTAGCTGTCGAGAAAATCACATTGACGCGGGAAGCGAGAAAACTCCGAGAGAAATTCGTTCCGATCGCGTGTTGAAATCGAGAAAAAGATTAAATTTTTAGAAGAATTTTCTCGATTTCAAAGGCGAACATTTCATTTCTGCACTGAATTTCTCTCTCCATTTTCTCGCTTCCAGCTACGTTCGACTTTCTCGACACGTTGAGAAGCCTCCCTTATGGAAGGCTTCTTTTTCGTTCCGCGACAGGCTGGAAGCTTGACGCAGTTAAAAATAAAGTTGGTCAAGTTTCTATTGCAGCTGGCATGTTCCCGGACTCGGCCGATCACTTATAAAGCGGCCCGTAAGCGGCGCAGGCCCGGTAATCCGCGTCTTCCGGATCTTTCGTTCCGAATGCGCTCCAGGCGCTCGGGCGGAAAATGCTTTCCTGATCCACGTTATGCATATTGACCGGAATGCGCAGCACGGAAGCCAGCGTGATAAGATCTGCTCCAATATGGCCATAACTGATCGCGCAATGGTTCGAGCCCCAGTTTCCCATCACGCCGTACACGTCGTCGAACACCGGATCGCCGGGGATCAAATTCGGCACGAACCAAGTAGTCGGCCAGGTCGGCGTGGTGCGAAGATCGAGCGCGTCGTGCATGTCCGGCGGCAGTTCGACGGTCCAGCCTTCGGCCAATTGCAGCACCGGGCCGAGTCCGTCGACCAGATTGAGGCGCGACATCGTGACAGGCATGCCGCCCCGCGTCGTGAAATCGGTCGAATATCCGCCGCCCGCGAACTGGTCCATATAAGTCGGACGCCAGGACGTCGCCGCCAGGCAGGCTTCGACTTCTCGTGCGTCGATTTCCCAATGCGGCTTCATGACCGGTTGTCCGCCCCGCGTTTGCTCGCCCGTGCCGTCGAGCGCCGCGGGACCGGAATTGATCAGATGCAGGAAACCTTGCTTCGCGATGCCTTCCGGCCTCCGGCCCGTGACCCGTTCGACCGCTTCGGGACTCCAAAAGGCGCGGACGTCGGCGAAAATCTGCGCCGTATGCGACAAGTAGTGGTTAAGCAGCATCGAGATCGCGTTCAAATTGTCGTTTTCCGTCGCGACCATGTACGGTTCGCGGACCCCGTTCCAATCGAACGAGCTGCAAAGGATCGCTTCGAGAAAATCGGCGCTCGGATTATGGTCCGTCCATTCGCGCTGTCCCTGGAAGCCGGAAGCGATCGCGTTGTAACCGTACGCCTCCTCTTCGAAGCCAAGCTCCGCCAGTTTCGGATTGCCGATCATCAGGTCGCGCGCGATCAAGGCCATTTGAACCGAATCGGCCCAGTTCTCCTTTTTGCGCTCCGGCGCGATCCGCTCCCGTTCGTCGTTGGGATCGGGTCCTTCCCGGCAGTATTCCGTCGTCCATTCCAACGCCCGCCCGAATTCTTCGGGATCGTAAATGCCGTCTTCGATACGCCGCGTCACTTCGGTCATATCGACGTACGCGTTTTTCATGCCCAGATAACGGCGGTAAAAGCTTTCGTCGACGATGCAGCCGGCGATGCCCATCGATACCGTGCCGATCGACAGGTACGATTTGCCGCGCAGCAGCGCCGCGGCGAATCCGGCGCGGGCGAAGCGCAGCAGCTTCTCGCGCACGTCGCCGGGAATGCCGCGCTCGTCCGGTTCCTGAATATGGCGTCCGTAAATTTTGAACGCCGGAATACCTTTCTGGTTATGCGCGGCGTGCAAAGCGGCCAGATAGACGGCGCCCGGCCGCTCCGTACCGTTGAAGCCCCATACGGCATGCGGCAGCGTCGAATCGGTCTCCATCGTTTCCAGCGGGTAGCACCAGCCCGCGGCGACGGTGAGTATCACGCCCACGCCTTCCCGGCGGAATTCGTTCGCGCAGCGCGAAGCTTCCGGCATGCCGGAGATGCACGTATCGAACACGATCACTTCGGCCGGCGTGCCGTCGGGATTGCGGATTTGCCCGGTGATCAAATCGGCGGCAGCTTGTGCCAGCTCCATAGTCATCTCGCCGATCGCGGCTTTGACGAGTTTCCTTCGGTCGACGATCGGCCGGATGCCGATTTTCGGAAATCCGCCCGCGTAACGGGGGTTGGGTTGCGTCATGGGATCATCCTCCTGCTTCGTTTGCGAAATTTGCGTAATCAGCTGAACCGGACGTTTTCGTTAAAAGAGGCAGGGTGCTCGCCGCGCCGACCGGAAAATTGAATTCGTGCCGGCCCGGACCGATCTCGACCGTTCTTTTTTCGGATAGGGATCGGCCGGAAGCGGGACGCGAAGCTTCGGCAAGCGATCCCGGCTCCGCAGCGCTTGCCCGCAATCCGCCGGTATCGACGGGCAGCGTAACGTTCGCCGACGCGCCTTCCGGAATATCCAGTTTCAGCACCAACCGCCCTTCTTCTCTTCGCCAGCCCGAGAATATTCGGCCTGCCGGCGTATCCAGCTCCGCTTCCGCCCATTCCAGACCGGCGGGAGCATGCGGCCGGATTCCGATCTTGGCATAACCCGGCTCCAGCGGTTCGATGCCTGCCAGGCGCGTATAGAACGAAGCGCCGATTCCGCCGAACATCGCGTGATCGTGCGAATGCATTCCGCCTTTGAAGCTCCACTGCTCCCATAACGTCGTCGCGCCCTGCGCAATCTGCCAGCCGAAACTCGGATATTCCCTGGCGGTCAGCATTTCGTAGGCCAGATCGACGCGCCCGTGATCGGCCAAAACGTCGAGCAGATACCGCGTGCCGTAAATGCCCGTGTCCAGACGGCGTCCGGCTTCTTCGATCGCGGCGACCAGACGGCGCACCGCGCCTTCGACGTAGTCGGCGGGCACCAATCCGAAAGCGAGCGGCAGAAGCTGCGAGGTCTGCGAACCGCTACCGTACACGCCTTCTCCCCGGTGAAAATGCCGATGGAAAGCAGCTCCGGATTTTTCGGCCAATGTCCGGAAACGCACGGCGTCTTCCGCATGACCCAGCGCTTCCGCCGCTCGGGCGGCGACTCCCGCATGCATGGCGTACAGCGCCGTGTTGACCAGCTCCGGCGCGCCGAAGTAATTCTCCCAACCGTCGTCGTTGGGCGGGCACCAATCGCCGAAGCCTTCGGTCACGATATGTTCCGGCCAACGTTCGGCCAGATAATGAAGATAAGCTTTCATCGACGGATAACCTTCGCGCAGCAGATCCGGATCGCCGTAATGCCGATAGAGATGCCACGGCAGCGTCACGCGGTCGCCGCTCCAATCGGGGTTGCTGTCGCTGCCGGCGATATCGTGCATCCATTTTCGGTAATAGGTTTTCATATCGAAATTACGCATGGCCGCTTCTTCCACGACGGCCGAATCCATCAGGCAGGGCGTCCGTTCGTCGCGCTGGCAGCAGTCGGTCGGAATGCTGACCAGGTTGTTCAGGATCGAGCGCCGAATATTGGCTTGAATCTGTTCCAGCAGCGGATCGGAAGAGCGGAAGCTTCCGCTTTCCTTGACATCGGCATGTACGGGAACGGCCTGAACGCGCGACAAATTGGCGGTGGTTCGCACCTGAACGTAACGGAATCCGTGGTAGGTAAAAGCAGGCTCGTACGTCTCCGTCTCCTGACCGCTCAGTATGTACAGGTCTCGGGCGTTGGCATTGCGATTGGTCCACGGGTCGAGCGCACCGCGTTCGTCGATCAATTCGCTGTAAAGCAGCTCGACCTCATCCCCGGATTTCCCCCGTACCTGAATCCGCGCCCAACCTGCGATATTTTGACCGAAATCGTACACCGTGAGTCCCGGCTCCGGCTGATACGCGCATAACGCATCGAGCGGTCGATGCGCGCGGATCGGCGGCTGGCCGTTCGGCTTCAACGCTCCTTCCGGCGCCGGGGCGATCACGACCGGCGTCCAGTCTTCGGCCGCGACCGTCTTCGCACCCGAAACCGCCGAATGCTCCGGCACATCCCAGTTTTCCGGCTTTCGGCGGGCATCGCAGGTCTCGCCGTCGTAAATATCCTGCATCAGCAGCGGTCCGGGCGCAGAAGTCCAAGATTCGTCCGTGCCGATCGTCATCATGCCGCCGTCCGCGAACGTCAGATCAAGCTGAAGAATCAGCGCTTTATCCCGTTTCCATTTCCAGCCCCAACGCGAGTAATTGAAGTTATAACCGTTGCCCAGCATGGCACCCAGCACGTTATCGCCTGCTTGAAGCAGTTCAAGCAGTTCATCGGCTTCGTACACGTCGAACAGCATCCGCTCCCCGTACGGCGTGTTCGCCGGAGCCAGCACGCGATCGCCGATCCGCTTCCCGTTCAAGGTCAGTTCGTACCAGCCGAGCGCGTACGCGCGAAGCCTCGCTCCCACCGGAGGCGACGGCAAAGAAAATGCGCGGCGGAACAACGGGCTGTCCACAGGCAGCGGATTTTCGCACAACGCCGTCTCTCCGGGCGAAAGACGAAGCCCGCTGCCGGACGGATCGATACCGCCCGCGGAGAAATGCAGCGTCGAAGGATCGTAAAAGCGATTGACATAAAGCGCCCGGCCTTCGGCGTCGTACAAGCGCAGCTCGCGGAACACGGCACTCGCGGCATCGCCGGAGCGAAAGCCGACGCTTCCCGAACGCTCGACAACCCCTGCCTGCCTATCGAATTCAGCCGCGTTCGAAACCGGCATATCGGCCGCCAACGCTTCGCGGCCGTTCAAATACACATGCATACGTTCCTGCTCCTGCACGACGCGCACCGCGACTTCGCGAAGTTTGCGGTCGACCGCTTCCGCTTCGTTCGGCCCGGCCTGCCGCAGCTCCGGCATTCCGTCTTCTCCGCTGTCCGGTTCCGGCTTGCCAAGCTCCGGCGCGTTCCCTCGCGCCGCTTCCCTGCGTTCGCCGCCGCGCACGTCATGCAGCGCGACGCTGCCGTCCGCGGCGTTCAATTCCAGCGCGCGGCAGTGCTCCGTCCCCTGCACGGCCAACCGAATTTCCGCTATGCCTCCTTCTTCCAGGCTTGCGCGCACTTCCAACGTATGCACGTCCCAACTCCGATAGTCTTTCACCGGACGGGCGATCCACTGCGCGATCCACGCGTCGACATCTTCCGAAGGCCGGGCATTCGCCCCGAATTCGTTTTCCGCCGATGCAAGACCGCTTCGCTTTTCCGTTTCTTTCGTCACTTTTATTTCCCCCGATCCGTTTGCTTTTGCTTGCCGCCGCTCATCTTCACCGCCGGCGCGTTCCAGGCTCCGATCCGTACGCCGTCCCGTATATCCGAAGCCTTCGCTTCGAACGATACGCGGCGTTCTTCGCCCGGATACAGCCCGAAATCGTTATCCTCCAAAAAGCAATCCCAATCCGCCGGGAAGCCTTCGACGATCACCCGGTAAGCCGGACGGTCGCCGATGTTGCGCACGACGATCGCGCCGCCGCGCCCGCCCGGCTCGACCGTCCATTCCAGTTCGGTTCGCGGCAGGCGCCGCAGCGGCGCGTCCGGAAGACTGCCGTACAGTTCGAACGCGCGCTCCGCTTCTTCCCCCGGATACTCGTTGTCCGCGTGACGGCGCTCTTTTTCGAACGCCAGCAGCTCTTCCGTTTTCGGTTGCCCGTTGAACGCGTACCAACGGTCCGACAGCAGCGCTCCGCTTGCGTCGCGCAGCGATACGGCCAGCAGGAACGGCGACGATTCGACCGCGTCTTCCGGCAGGTGAAATGCTTCATGCGACAGCGCCGCCGTTTCGCCCGCAGCCAGCCCGACCTGCTCGAACGTCCGCGTCCGCATCTCTTTCAAGGAAGTACCGTACAGCACGGCGGTCACGCTGGCGTTCGCCAACTCTTCCCGCGTGTCGTTGGCGGCATGCAGCGAGAACGCGAACGTTTCGCCCGCCGCCCAACCTTCGATCCGCCCGCAGACCGCGAAAGCGCTCCGGGGCAAACAGGTCTGCCGCGCCCGATAATAAGACAGCTTCGGCGCGCCGTAGAAATCGACGACCCCCCACGAATGGCCAGGGAACAGTTCGCTGAATTTGTAGTACCAGAAACCCGTTTTGCCCGAACCCGATCCCGCCCGCTGCGCGTCGCCCGTAAAAGCGATCGAATTTCCCTGCGCGCTTTGCGAGTACAGGATATAATCGTCCCAGTTCCGGATCGGTCCGTAAGCGCCGTAACGCATGACCTTAATGATGTCTTTGAGTCCGAATTGGTGAAAATGCGCTTTCCAGCCCCGGCTTTTTTCCGTCGGCGGAAACTTTTCGAGTTCTTCCGCAGGCATGTAACGCAGGCAGCTGGAGCGGTCGGGCTGGCTCGGAATGCCGTATTCGCCGTAAAAAACGGACGGCATGCCCAGCGTCGATTCCTCCAGCGGCTCGCCGCCGTGGTACACGTCCCAGTTATGCACGCTGCCTCCCCACGGATCGGTCCGGTGAAACGGCCTTGACGGATCGAGTCCCCGGCAGCGGCGTCCGACCAGGAACAATCCTTCGTCCGCGCCGCCGTGGCGTCCGTTTTCGTTGCCCCCGCCCCACATGACCAGCGACGGACGGCTGCGCAGCCGTTTCACCGAGCGCGACACCTGCCGATCCAACACGCCCAGATCGGTGTAAGGCGAGTCCGGCGGCCCCCAGCATAGAGGAAACTCCTGATACACCATGATTCCTTTTTCGTCGCAAAGATCATAAAAAGAATCCGATTCGACCAACCCGCCGCCCCAAGCGCGCAGCATTTGGACGCCGCCGCGCCGCGCCAGTTCCAGCAGCCTTTCGTACCGTTCTTCGCTTTGCTCCAGCATCGGTTCGGGCCAGCACCAATTCGCGCCTTTGACGAACATCGGGATGCCGTTGACGACGAACTGCCAGCGGTAATGTTCGTCGGGCTTGGCTTCGGGTGCCGGAGTCATCTCGAGCGTGCGTATGCCGAAAGGAATCTGCGTACGATGAAGCGCGCGGCGTTCTTGTCGGTTCCCGTTTTCTTCGTCGGCGTAAACGCTTAAAGAGAGCATATACAGGTTGGGCTCGCCGTATCCGACAGGCCACCACAAAGCAGGATCGGGCAGCGATACTTCGGCGGCAAATCGGCTCAAGCCGTATTCGATCCGGGCTTCGGTGCGGAACCTCAATTCTTGCGAGCTGTCGAAATCAACGTCTTCCGACCGTTCTTCCGTCTTCGCCTTTCGGTCGGACAAAACTCCTCCTTGGCGTTCGGGCTCCGAGTCCGCCGGGATAGACGTTTGATCCGCAAAGCCTGCTTTTCGCCGGACACCCAGCTCTACCCATACCGCCGTTCGTTCCGGCAGCAAGCTGTCCAGCTCGTATTCGATCCGCAGCCGGGCGCTTGCCGCGTCGATCGACTGCGTGATCACATAAGGATGCCGTACCGACACGTCCGGTTCCGCCGTCACGGTCACGTCCTGCCAGATGCCGAGCGAGATCAAATGCCCGTAATGCCAGCCGAATCCGGGACTGCCTTTGAGTTTGCCGTTCCACGATTGCGGCGCTTGATCGATACGCACGACCAGTTCGTTGGCTTCTTCGCCGCCGAAGCGGGCAAGTCCGGAAATATCCAGGTCCGGACCGCCGAACATGCCCGCGTGATGCCCGAGCGACTGTCCGTTCAAAAAGACCGTGCCGGAATAATCCAGACCGCCGAACCGCAGCGTCAGACGGCGGCCGCTCCACGCTTCGGGCAGTTCGAAGCTTTTGGCGAACCACCAGTCTTGACGTTCGGTTCTCGTACGCCGGAACCAGGCGGAAAACTCTTTCGGTTCGCCGTATTCCTCCAGCTCGTCGATCGTGTTCGTGTTCCAGTGCGGATCGGGCAGCTTGCCGAGATCGACCAACAATTTTTGCACGGTCGAAGGAATCCGTACTTCGTCCCAATCGCCGCGATCGAAGCCGTGCGCATACCACCGTTCCGCCATGCCCGGACTTTCTGTTGCTTTTCGTCCGAACCATCCGGTGAAGGGAGCCGGGTCGCCGGGATCGGCAGGTTCGCAGCTTTTCATGCGCCAGATGCCGGATAACGACAACATTTGCGAGCTTTTTCCAGAGTCGGAGCGGGAGTAAGCGTCGACACGTCCAGGCTCCGTCATGCGCTTCGCAATCGCCGTTCGAACCGGCAGCGCGCAGTCGGCTTCGATCCGCGCATCGCCGTGCAGCGACGAGCGAAGGTAAGCTTCGTCTTCGATCTCGTCGAGATAGCGTACGGAAGCTTTCCCGGTATCGATCTCGGAAAAAACGGCATGTTTCGGATCCAATCGATTGTTCATGGGCAGGATTCTCCTTTCGCTTTCCGTACACAACGACGGAGCCGCAATGCGGTTCTGCGGCTCCGTCCTCGGTCTTGCGCTATGAATGTCGGAACTTACAATCCGTGCTCGCTTCTCAGGCGCTGCACTTCGCTGTTATAGAACTCCGTAAAGTCTTCCGCTCCGGCTTTTTTGAACGATTCCAGCGCGGTTTGCTTGGCTTTTTCGAACGACGCGTCGTCTTTCGACAAGATGATCTTCGCGGCTTCGCGGGCGGCCAGCTCTTTGAGCGACGCTTCCTGCTTTTTGCGGTCTTCCGGCAGGACGACGCCCGGCACGGTGGAGCTTTTCAGAATTTCTTCGTCCGACAGTCCTTCCATCCAGGTGGTGTACGTGTCCAGTTTGCCTTCGTCGACCATTTTTTGGAACACTTGGCCGGAGTACTTGGCTCCGTAATGCTCGGCGAAGTCTTTTTCCAGCACGGTCGCCGATTGCTCCAGCGCTTCTTCGGACGTGAACAGGTTGATCGGTTGGCCGTCGTTCGGATCGACGAAGTCGCCGCCCAAGCCGATGATGTTGCGGTCGAGCGACAGGCCCGAAGCTTCGTATTCCGCGCCGCCTTTCGCTTTGAGCGCGAGGGTCTCGGCCGTCAGCTTCGGCACGCCGTCCTCCATCGTCCAGTGCGTGCCTTCGATGCCGTTGTACATGGTGCGCGCGCCTTCGTAGGAGTAGATGTAGTTCAGGAACTCCATCGCTTTTTCCGGATTTTTCGAGCTTTTGGAGATGCTGTACGATTTGTCCGACCAGCCGATCGGGTTGACTTGTCCGGTCCAGGCCAATTTGCCTGCCGGCACGACGATGTAGCCGGTGCCGTCTTCGGTATGCTGCGCGTTGAAGTCGCCCATCGCCCAAGTCGCCGGTCCGACGACGATCTGGCCGGACGTCGCTTTGGCCATATAGTCGTTGTTTTTCATCGTCAGGGAATCGGGATCGAGCAGGCCGCGGCGATACGCGGCGTTATAGAAGTCCATCGCGGTCCAGAAGTTCGACGATTCGTCGGTCAGCACGCTGATAAAGTCGCTCGTGCCCACGCTGGCGGCCGTCAAATCGCTTGTGGTGCCCGCAATCTCGGTGAACGTGATCGGCGGGATCAGGTACGGCCAGATGCCCCAGTCCTGCCACATCGAGACGCCGTATACCGGCTTGCCGTCGTCGGTGGTCGGATGCTTGGCGACGATCTGCTCGACCGCGTCCAGCAGGTCGTCCATGGTGTTCAGCTCCGGCGCGCCGATTTCTTTGTACCAATCCCAACGGATCGTCGGCCCGATCGTGATCGGCTGAACCGTGGAACCCGGCTTCGGTTGAACTTGAGGAGGCAGGAAGTAAAGCGAATCGGTGCCGTTGCTCCAATTCTTTTTGCTGTAGTCCACGACGGTCGGAATATTCGCGGAAATATCTTTGCCGTGCTCGGCCAGCATATCGTCCATCGGGACGATCAAGCCGCCTTCGATCAGCTGCTTTTGATATTTGATCGGGTCGGCGCGCACGATGTCAGGCAGGTCGCCGCCCGCGAGCAGCACGTTGAATTTGTTTTCGTCCGCTTCGACGTATTCCACTTTGACGCCGACTTTCGCCGCGATTTCTTTCATTACGTCGCTGTCTTGATGCGAGTTCCATGTGGTGCCCGGCTCCATGACCAGCACGCGCAGCGTGGTCAGCTCGCCGCTCTCGCTGCCCGTTTCCGCGCTTCCCGTGTCCGTCGCCGCGGTGTTGGTCGTCGCTCCGCCCGAACAGGCGGTAGCCAGCAAAGCCGTCAGCAGCATCGGAACGGCGAAACGAAATCCGACTTTTTTTCTCATACGTTGACCCTCCTCTGGATATGAATCTTCTCGCTATGACTATCGGCCCGATCGGCCGGACAATCCTTAAGTACGAAAAACGGGCATCGTTCGAGCGTTCGCGCGGACCGTCGGCTTTCGAATTCGGGCCGGTCGACCGGCCGGAATCAGCCTTTGACCGCGCCGATCATGATGCCTTTGACGAAGTAGCGCTGCAGCAGCGGGTAGACGAGCACGATCGGCAGCGTGACCAGCATGGTGATCGTCATGCGGATCGACTGCGGCGTCAGCGTTCGGACCATGTCGCCCCGCGTCAGCTGCTCCGTGCTCATATTCGACAGGCTGCTTGACTGGTTGAGGAAATTATAGAGGACCAGCTGCAGCGTTTGAAGCTTCGGATTCTCTACCAGGAAGAAGTTATCGAACCAGGTGTTCCACTGCCCCACGGCCGAGAAGATGGCGATGGTCGCGACGATCGGCATGGACAGCGGGAAGATGATGCTCGTGAATACCCGGAAATACCCCGCGCCGTCGATCTTCGCCGATTCTTCGAGCGAAGGCGGAAGCTGCTCGATGAACGTCTTGATCAGGATAATATTGAAGCCCGAGATCGCGGTAGGCAGAATATACAGCAGGAAATTGTTCTGCAGGCCGTACGTTTTCATCGTCAGGTACCACGGAATGAAACCGGCGTTGAAATACATCGTGATCAGTACGAACCGGTAGATGAAGCGCCGGAACGGAAGCTCGTTTTTAGTGATCAGATAGGCGAAGAAGGAGCAGCTGAGTACCGTGATGATTGTGCCGAGAATGGTCCTTCCCAGCGTGACGATCGCGGCGTCGGCGATGCCGGGAAGCTGCACCGTCGTTTTGTACGCTTCGAGCGAGAAACCGGCCGGCCAGAGATAGACGCCTTTCTGCGCTTCGATCGAATCGCTGATCGAGTAGATAAAGATATAGTAGAACGGATAGATGGTCACGATGACGAGCAGGCTGAGGAACGTGTAGTTGAAGATGCTGAACGCGACGTCTTTCCAATCGGTATGCCTGCGGGTTCGCTCCGGTTTTAGGTTGGCGGATGTGGTCATAACGGTCTCCTTTCCGAAAACTCAGATGATGCTCTGGCCGCGTACTTTTTTGGACAGGGCGTTGACGGTGAACAGAAGCAGAACGCTGATCAAAGTCTTGAAAATGCCGACGGCGGTGGAATACGAGTAGTCGCCGGTCACGAGGCCCAGCCGGTACACGTAGAGGTCGAGCACTTCGATGCGGTCGGCGATCATCACGTTGCTGAACACGAGATACTGTTCGAAGCCCGCCGAGAGCAGGTTGCTGACCGACAGCAGCAGCAGCACGATGAACGTCGGCATGATGCTAGGAAGCGTGATATGCCAGATCATCCGGAACCTTCCGGCTCCGTCGACCTTGGCCGCGTCGTACTGTTCGGCGTCGATGCCGACGATCGCGGCCAGGTAGATGATCGCGCTCCAGCCGACCGATTTCCACAGCAGGAGCAGCGTCTGAACCGTCCATACCCGGTCAAAATTGCCGAGCACGTCGACCGGAGCTCCCGGGATGCCCATCTTCGTCATGATCGAGTTGACCGCGCCTTCCGTGCTGAACATGCTGAACGCCAGCGAGAACACGATGATCCAGCTGATGTAGTTCGGAAGCGTGGACACGGTCTGCACGAGGCGCTTGAACCATTCGGTCTTCACCTCGGACAGCATGATCGCGAACAGCAGCGGGATCGGGGCGGTCAGAATGGACAGCAGGCTGAGCGCCAGCGTGTTGATCAGCACCGGGCCCATACGCGTGTCCGAGAGCATGTTGCGGAAATTCTCCAGTCCGATAAACGGCGTCTGGTCGAGCGGGATGCCCGGCCGGTAATCGAAGAAAGCGTAGATCCAGCCGAATAACGGCACGTAGCTGAAAGCGATCGTGAAGATCACGAAAGGCAGCGCCATCAGCAGAAGCTTGATTCCGTCTTTGCGGAACAGCTTCGTTTTTCGGGTTGCGGCCTGCTTTTTGGCGGCGTAGGTGAATGCCATGGCGACTCTCCTTCGATAAGCGATTTTTGAATCTGTATCGGCTTTGCTCTTGACTCAATGATAGCGCTTACTCGGACTGCCCGACCTGAAACTTCTACCGGAAAGGTTGAAAAAAAATGATGGCCCTTTACGGGAACTTGAACGATTTGACGATCGCGTTGAACGAATAGCGGACAAGCAGGCAAAACCTTTTCCGGCGTTTTCCCGACAAACGACAAACGAAAAGCTCCCGGCCGCGCTTCGGTCAAGAAGCGGCAGCCGGGAGCTTTCCCCGCACGGCGCGAAAAACGGACGTCCGTCCTTTAAGCTTCGGCCCGCGCATTCCCGCCGAATCCGTCTTCGCTTTGCAGCGCCGGCAGCGTGACGACCGCTTCCGCCCCTTTTTCCCGCGGAACGAAACGCACGCCGTAATCGTCCCCGAAATACAGCCGGATGCGTTTGTTGACGTTGTTCAGCCCCACGCCGCTGACGCTTTCTCCCGGACGCTGCGCGTCGCCCCGCTCCAGCCCGGCGTTCAGCCCTTCCACTTCTTCGGGCGTCAGTCCGGCTCCCGAATCGGTCACGCTCAGCGTCAGCACGCCGTCTTCTTCGAACGCTCCGATCTCGATCGTGATGCCCGGCGTTTCTTCCTGCCGCCCGGCGGCGATCGAATTTTCGACCAGCGGCTGCAAAATGAAGCGCGGCACCCGGCAGTCTTTCAGCTCCTCCGGCACGTCCTGCTCGAACCGGATATCGTCGCCGAAGCGCATGCCGGCGATCGTCAGATAGTTTTGCAGGTATTCCAACTCGTCGCGCAGCGCGCACATCGGGTCTTTTTTGGAAAAAACGGGACGCAGCAGGTTGCCGAGCGCCACGATCGTGCCCACGATATTGTCCGCTTTGACGATCGCCGCCATCCAGCGGATCATGTTCAGCGTGTTGTACAGAAAATGAGGATTGATCTGGTACTGCAGCGCCTCCAGCTCAAGCTCCCGCTTTTTCTCCTGAATTTCGTTGTTTTTGTCCACCAGTTCCACTATGCTGAGCGACATTTCGTTGAACCGCCGGATCAGCGTGCCCAGCTCGTTGTTCGGGATATGGCGCATGGTAACCCCGAGTTCGCCGCGGCTCATGTCCTGCATTTTCTCCGCCAGCAGCCGCAGGGGCCGGATCATCCGCCGCAGCCAGAAGTACGAAGCGACGAAGATCGCCAGCACGCTGAGCAGGAACACGATCGCGACCAGGCGCTGCACGGCGAAGATCTGCTCGGAATAACGGGCGAGGGGGATTTCTTTGGTCAGGTACCAGTCGGTCGCGTCCATCCGGTAATACACGATCTGCACGTCGCGGCCGCCCGAGCGTTCGTCGAAGCTGCCGTACCCGCCGGGATCGGAAGAAGCCGGGACGAACGGCGCGCGCGTGCCCACCTGCTCGGGACGGCTCGAGGACAGCACCATGCCGCTTCCGTCGACGATATACATGTCTCCTTCGTCCGGCTTGAGCGAAGCGGCGTACAAGGAAGCCAAATACCGTTCGTCGATATTGAAAATGAGCGTGGCGCTCGTGTTCGGATCGTAAATGGCGCGCGTGCCCCGCATCAGGCTGACCAGATAACCGTCGGCGTCGCCCGTCATGTACGGGTTATAAAACGATTTGCGGATGCGCGGCTCCAGAACCAATTCGGGATACCTCTGGATCGTCCGCTGAAAAGGTTCCGACGTGAAAAAGCTTTTTTTCCATTCTTCTTTATCGTAGACGAGCGTCCGGTCTTCGCTGCCGCCGACCGCGCCCAGATTGTCCGACGTGATGTAAATGGAATCGATATAGCCGTAGTTGTCGATAAAATCGGCGATCACGTTTTGCACGTCGTTTTTCGATTCCAAGAATTCGACTTCCGTTTTGTCCGCGATGCCGTACAGCAGGTTCTGGATCCGGTCGTCCCGCAAAAACAGCATCGACAGCCGGTCCACTTCGCTCACCAGGCCGTCGATATTGTGGTCGAGCTGTTGGAACTGCTGAAGCAGCAGGCTTTCGTTTTGTTCCCGGACCATGTTCTGCATAAAAGAATAGATAAAATACGAAAATCCGGCCAGCACGGCCAGACTGATCAGCATCACGTAAAGCAGCAGCTGCGAGCCCAGTTTGCGGAACCCCCTCAGCGGTCTCATGACCGCTCACCGGAGCCCGTCAGCATCTGCTTGCGGTATTCGTTGGGGTTGAGCCCGGTCACTTTTTTGAATACTTTGCTGAAATACGTGTACTCCGGGGAAAAACCGACTTCGACCGGAATATCGGACGGCTTGTGGCGGCCTTCGATCAGCAGTTCTTTCGCCCGCTCGATCCGGTACCGGTTCAAGTAATCGACGAACGGGGTTTGCAGCTCTTTTTTGAACAAGTTGCTGAGGTAACCGGGGCTTAAGCCCACGTGTTCCGCGACCGTTTGCAGGCCGATATTGTCCGCGTAATGCTGCTTGATGTAATCGAGCGCGCGCTTGATCTCGTCGCTCATATGCATCCGTCCGTTTTCCTGCCGGGCCAGGTCTTCGATATAATCGGCCGCCTGATCCAGCATGTCCGGCAGATTGTCGCACTGCTCCAGGTTTTCCGTGATGCTGAGCAGCAGCGTTTTTTCGTTTTGGCCGCTGTCGTACGCGTTCGTGCCGAGCCATTGGACGAAACGCAGCAGCATGATCTCCAGCGAACGGCGGTCGCCGCCCGCTTCGCGCTCGAAATAATCCAGCATGCCGTCGTATTCCCGCTGTTTGGCCGGCATCAGCAGTGAACGAATGCCTTCGAAGCGGCGGATGCGTCCGATGCGCTCGCGTACGCCGGACAGGTCCGCGGAGTCGGATTCGCGGTGCCGCCGTCCGGGGCCGGACGCGAATTTGCGTTCCAGCGCCCGCTGCGCTTCGGCGTAGAGCGGGTGCAGGCTGTCGTAACCGCTCGCCGTGCCGCCGATCCCGAACGAGACGGAACCGTTGAAGTACAGCCGGATAACCTCCTGCACGCGTCCGAGAATGTCTTCCGTTTCGCGCGCGATCGCCTGCTCCGATACCAGGTCGTCGAAATGCAGAATCAGCGCATAGCGCGTCTCGCTCACCTGCACCGCCTCGCCGCGCTTATGCGCCGACAGCACTTCCTCGAACAGATTGAGCAGCGTCATCTTGATCAGATGCCCGTGCTCGTCGCGGAATTTTTCTTTGAGCCGCGCGTAGCGGTCGACCTCGGCCACGCATACGCGAAGCCTGACCGGAGACAACCGCAGCCCGCTCCGCTCGATAAAGCGGCCCAGCTCGTCCGCCGAAAAGATTTTGTAGAACAGGAAGTCTTTGAACATTTTTTCTTTGAGCAGTTCGCGGTCGGACGACGAGGCTTCGCGCTGCGCCGGAGGCTGGCGGTCGGGACGGCTTTCCAGTTCGCGCCGCACGGCGCCGAGCACGTCTTCGATCTCCTGCTCCGTCATGGTCAGCTTCAGGATGTACCCGGTGACGCCGAGCGACAGCGCTTTGCGCGCCAGCTCGAATTCTTCCAGGCAGGACAGCACGACGATGCGGGTATCGCGGTCGGCTCCGCGGATATGGGAGATCAGCGTCATGCCGTCCATTTTGGGCATGGACAGGTCGGTGATGACGACGTCGGGCTTTTCCCGTTCGTAATACGCCCAGGCGGCCTGCCCGTCGGGAAAATCGGCCGCCACTTCCATATCGAACTTGCTCCAGTCGACCGAATTTTTCAAGCCGATCCGGACCAGCATTTCGTCTTCGACGATCATGACTTTGTGCATGTTCATTCCTCCTCGATCGTCAGTATCCAATCGCAGCCGCGTCCGCTCGTCGGAGCGGCGTAACGGACGATGCCGCCGCCCGCGTCCGTGCCGGATGCTTTGCTGCGAGCTCCGGTTCGCGGGCAAAACCAGTTTGCGCGCCAAGCTTCGATTCCGACCCGCTTCGGATCGAGCTCGACGTACAGCCCGTTCGGAATGTAGATCCAAGCCGCTTTTTCGCCGCGCGCCGCGACGAGGCGGTTATCGCCGGAAAAAACGAAAGCGGGCAGTTCCGGCGCCGGACGGAACAACGGACCCAGATGCGGCTCGATCAGCGTCCGCAGATGAATCATCTGCTTGGCGCCGGGACGACGCAGCGCTTGCTGCCAGGACATCAGGAAAAAGGCGCCGGGGTCGCGAAAATCGGTCGAAGCGTACAATCCCGGTTCCGGCACCATCGGCCAGATTGAGTGATGCCCGTACGTATGGCCGAAAGCGCCGGACAGTACCGCGTAGTAAGCGGCGCGGCGCACGTCGGCTTCGTCGAAATAGCCGTTTTCCGGCCGGAAGCCGATCGGGATATCTTCGTAGCAGGGTTCCGCGTCGAGCGTCGGCTTGACCGGCGTTCGTCCGTAATCGGCCGCAACCCGCTTGTCGTTGGTAATATCCCGTTCGCCGTGCCCCGACTGGATCATGTTGAAATCCAGCCAGTCTTCCTCGTGCATATGATGCGAAGACGACTCCGCTCCTTTGGGATGGAACGTCATGAGCTGCCGCGCGCCGCCGGTTTTCAGACCTCGCGCCATGGCATTCACGACCGCGAAATGCGCCGCGGTCGACAGCGGGCGGTCGCCGCCGAGCACCCAGACCAGACCGGGTCGATCGCCGTAACGCTGTCCCAACCACCGTCCGTACCCACGCGCGTTGTCCGCCGTGAAAATCTCCGGTCCCGCGCCGTGCATGCGATTGAATTTGTCGCCCCAGGTCGGCAGGAGCGCGACGTACAATCCGAGGCGCGACGCTTCGTCCAACACGGCGTCGACATGATGCCAGTACGAATCGCTTCCGTCCGTATCGGGCCGCGCCGGGTCCGGCAGTCCGCCCGCGCCGATCTTCAGCGGCAGCCGCCCTCCGGCGTTCGGCACAGTCACGCCGCCCAATTCGGCGAGCAGCACCACCTGCACGACGGTGAACCCCTGCTCCGCGCGCGTGCGCAAGTAGTAAGCCGCGTCTTCGAGGCTCAGCCGATGGAACAATTCCCAAGCCGTGTCGCCGAGCCAGAAAAACGGCTCGCCGTTTTCCGTCTCCAGATACCTGCGGTTCTCCGAGACCCGCAGGGCAGGCAAAACGCCGGCTCCCTCCGGCCGGACGCTCGTCGAGCCGTCGACGGATTTTTCGTCCGCCGATGTTTTCGTTTCCGGACGCGAACCGATTTTGCCGCCCGCTTCCGAAGCTTCGAAAGCCGAACCGCCTGCCGTTTCTTCATGCTGTTCATGTGTTCGCCGCACGGCATGTCCTCCTTTCGTCTTCGTCGTTCGGCCGCCGACGGCTGTCGACGCGGCCGATCGCCGCAGCAATTACAGGATCGAGTAGACCCAGTAATAAAATTCGTTCCAGCTTCGCGTTTCCCCGTCCTGCACGTATTCCAGCTCGATTCGCAAATCGCTTTTGCCCGCGGTGTACGAGGCGGGAATGTCGAATTCGTCTTCCAGCCATCTGCGGTACGGATTGCGGTCCGCGAAGTACCAGCTCCGCTCCGCGACCTGTTCGCCGTCGACGTACACGTTCGCCCGCTGCCGTCCCGTAATCTGATCGGATCTTCGCCGCAGCCGCACGCCCGCATTGTCCGGCCGGACCGATACGACGAATGAACTCCGTCCTTCGATCTCGCGGCCGATGTCTTTCAAAGCGCGGTTGGTCCCGTCCTCGTAAGCCGATTCCAGCCTATACGTGCCGAGATCGCCGGTCGCCCGATACTCGTGGATGCCTTCCGAAGCCGGATCGCCGACGTTCAGCTCGTCCGTCAGCTCCATGCCGGGTTCGTCGACGCCGTAGTAAAACAAAATGCCGGAGTGGCGGATATACTGATTATTGAATTCGCCCGATTCGATGCCGAAGACCAATTCCTGCCGGAACGGGTAGACGTCGCCCGCGCACAACCGCACCATCGACCACGGATTGTCCGGCTGCCCGTCGTAAGCGCTGGACGGGTTCTGCTCCGGCGGCGTCGGAAATCCCCAGCCGTAGCAGACCCAGCTTTCCGAACCGTCGCTTTCGACCTGCGGCGTCCAATTCCCGTCGATATGCACGCGCACGTCGCCTTCGCAGCTGATAATGCCCGGACGGCGGGTGAACGCCGTGACGTGCCCCGCGACCAGATGCCCCGTTCCTTCGATCTTCCCGATCACACTGTCGCGGCCCGGCGAAGCTTGGGCTCCGTAATAGTCCGAAGTTCGGAAGTATCCCGTCTCCTTTTGCGGGTAACGGGAGTCTTCGCCGGCCAGGAATCTCGTTTCCCAAACTTCGAATACCGCTTCCTTATCGCCCCGGTTGACCAGTTCGATCGATGCCCCGTCCCAATACGGCATCGGGAAATAGCAGTAGCACGTTCCGTCCGCCCGTATGCCGTGGGACAGCACGCCGACATGGTTCAAGCCCAATTCGTTGGCGAAAAAAACGCCGAGCGGACAGTAGGCGTCCGGTCGTTCATGACCGTCCCATACGGCGCGAATCCAGACGTCGGACAGCCAATCGTCGCTGCCTTCGACCGGAACGGCTTCGATCGCCGATACGCTTCCCGCGCCCTGCGCTTCGAACACGCGCATGCCGCCGCCGGGAGCCAACTTCAGGCTTTTATGCTCCGCCTTTTGCTCGTTCGCTTGAGCAAGCTTCGGGTCGTAACCGACGCCGCTCCACATCTCCAGCAGCCGCCCGTACTCTTCCTCCCCGGTAAACGTGCGGAAATCGGGCTCGCCGTCCGCTTCAAGCCCGGCGTAAGCGTGATACATGACATGCCCCCAACCGCCGTCGCCTTTGGCCGCCGCTTTCAACCGGATATCGCTGGTGATTCGGCATGAGCGCGCGTACGGCATCGGCACGAAGCTGCGCACGACCCGGATCGGTCCGCGCCCTCCGTCTTCGGGACCGAGATAAGCGTCCGCCAGCGGCGAGACGAAAGGCGCTTTGCTGCCGAATTCGGAGTGACGGATCTCGAACCTCGGTTCTTTTTCCCCGTCGAAGTAAAACCGGAACGTGGGCTCCTCGCTGTCCGGGTAACGGTGCTGCACGAAGTTGTAAATGCAGCCCGGACCGTCGACGTCGAAAATGACCCATTCGTCCCGCTCTTTGTACAACCACCAATCCCAATCGGCGTTGAATCCTTTTTTGTCGATGCTGCCTTCGTACTGCACGCGGACGCCGCGCCGAAGCCGCGGCAGCAGGTCGAAGCGTTCCATGCTCGTAAGTCCTTTGGGTCCGGCCGATGCTGTCATCTGGTAGTCCTCCCGCTTGGTCGAAGTTAGGCGAATCGTTTCGATAATGGCTGACTTTACGGCTACGATTTTACAGGAAAGCGTTATCATTATCTACAAAAAACGGCGTTTGCGCACTTGAAAATAAATGTTCAAGTCGAAAAAGCCCCGAATGCTCCGCTAGGAAGGCATTCGGGGCTTGCGATACGGAACCCGGACCGACGCCGGGGCGTGACCGCCTCGGCTTCGTCGGAACCTTTACAGATCGGCCGACACGGCTTCGTTTTTCAATCCGATATTTCTCATCTTGAACCGGCTTTCCGGCAGCGCGGGCATCCGCGACAGGCTCAAGCCCAAATCCTGCTCCGGCACTTCGTAATCCAGCCGCTTCGCCAGGAATTCCAGGCCGACGCGCATCGCGTCGATGGTCAGCCATTCGCCGGCGCAGCGGTGTCCGTCGTATCCGCCTCCGCCCTGCGGAATCAGGTCGAACGGTCCGCCGTCCCAATGCTCGAACCGCTCCGGCCGGAAAACGTCCGGATTCTCCCACAGCTTCGGATCGTGCGTCGTGCCGTAGATATCGAGCAGCACCATCGTGCCTTCCTCGAATTCATGCCCTTTCCATTGAAAATCGTGAATGACCGAAGCGCCGAGGAACGGAGTGAACGGGTAAAAACGGCGCGTCTCCTGCACGAACCATTGGCGGTACTTGCCTTCGTCGGCAGCCAGCTTTTCGCGGTACTGCGGATGTTCGTGCAGCGCGATCGCGCCGAATACCACGTACCGTCCGATCGCCACGATCGGGCGGACGATATTGATCAGCTCGATCGCCGCCATCCGCGCGTCGAGTTCGCGGTTTTGCAGATCCCGGTGGAACGCCATCGCGTAAGCCGCCGTGTCTTCGGGCACTTTGAACTCGCCGGCCCGCAGGTCGAGGATAAAGCCTTCCAGCCATTCCTCCGTCCGCCGGCGCGCTCTTCGGCCCGCCGCGTGACGGGGACCGACCGCGCCGAACGCTTCGACCATGTCGCCCATATCGTCGGCTTTTTGCCGCACCGTCTTTTCGTCGATCGGCACGCCGGACCAGCGGCAGGCCGCGCGATGCAGCAGCTCCTGCGACTCGCCGAACAATTCGATCTCGTCGAGCTTTTCCCACCGCCGCGCCGCCGCTTCCCATTCTTCGCGCAGCAGCTCCGCGAACGCGTCCAGACGCTCGCGCGACATCAGGGACATGAACAGCATTTTGCGGTGGCGGTGCGCGTCGCCGTCCAGCGTCTGGATCGCGTCCACGCCGAACAGCGATTTTTGGATCCGTTTCGGGATCGCGCCCGAGCGCTTAAACTTCGTCGTGTCGTAAAACAGCTCCGCCGCGTCTTTGCCGCCCATGCAGATCGCGGGCTGCCCGAGCAGCCGCGTACGGAAGATTTCCGTATCCATTTCCCTGCGCCGCTTGAAAATGAAATCGTAGCCGTCTTTGAGCAGGGCGAGACTGTTGTCCAACGTGTGCTCCTGCGGGGTTTGTTCGTTTTGCGTCATGATCGAAAGCCCTCCTTCTTTCCCGGCCGGCCTGGTTTGCGCGACCGAAAGATCTCTTGTTCTATTACCTCTTCCGCGGGGAAGGCGAACCCAAAATAAAATATTGCGTAAAATAGGTTCCGAAAGGTGAACCGCGAAGGCTCGGCGTACGATAACATAGTTAGCCGCAATTTCGGCGATTCGATCTCCCGCAGTCATGCACACACCAACAAGAAAGAAGGGACATTCGGCCATGCCGACCGCATTCGAAAAGAAATCTTCGACCTTGATCTTTTACACGCTGGAATCGCTGCTGATTTCGCTGTATCCGCTGTTCGCCCTGCTTTGGCTGATCGGCATCGTGCCCTTGTCGAACACGCTCGCCGTTCTGGGCATCAACGTGCTGCTGATCGGCGGTTATTACGCGCTTTATAAATTTTCGTCGGACAAAAGCTGGGGCAAATACGCCCTCGTGCTGGGCTGCTTCGCCGCCGGCGATATTTTGTTCCTGTTCATCCCGAGCACGTTGATCTGGGTCGCGGTCTTCATCTACATGACGCTGTCGCTGATCTACCTGTCCCGCTCCGTCGTCGTGACGGGAGGCATCGCGGGCGCGGTCTCGCTGACCGTGCAGTTGTTCTTGAATCCGTACGTGCCCGCTTACGGCGCGTTCGATTACGTGGTCATGTACGTCGTCATCGTCATGGTCGGCGTTGCCAACTACGCGGTCTGCACGGTCGGGCGGAACATGCTCGAGGAATCGGCCCGGCAAAAAGGCAGGATCGAGGAGCTTCTCGGCGAAGTCGAACGCTCCGCGACCGAACTGAAAACGTTCGGCGAGTCCGTCGCCGCGGGCACGGGCGAGACGTCCCGCATCGCGGAAGACACGGCCGCAAGCTTCGAAGAAATCTCCAAAGGCATCGAAGTGCAGGCGCAAAGCATTCAGGAAATCAACGAAGCGATGATCCGTTCCGGCGACGGGATCGAATTGATCGGCCGCGAAACGGAGCAAATGAACGAGCTGTCCCTCAGCACGACCCGGCTTACCGAAGAAGGCGGCCGCAAAGCCGAAGAACTGCGCGGCGACATGTCGCTCGTGCGCGGCAGCATGAGCGAGACGGCTTCCCAGGTGCAGCTGCTGAACCGGTACGCGGAAGAAGCGCAGGCCATTTTGACCGCTATTTCGGAGATCGCCAACCAGACGAACCTGCTGTCGCTGAACGCCAGCATCGAAGCGGCGCGCGCCGGCGAACACGGACGGGGCTTCGCGGTCGTCGCCGGCGAAATCCGCAGCCTGTCCGGCAACGTGCAGTCTTCCGCGCAGGATATCGCCGGACTGCTTCAGCAGATCCGCAGCCAGACCGGAATCGTGTCGGACGCCGTGCGCGGCAACCAGTCCGCGCTCGAAGGATTGGAGCGCCGCACCTACGAGACGGGCGACCTGTTCGAACAGATCACGCAGGACGCGAACCACGTGCTGGACAAATCGTCGGAAATCCGGCAAAACATCGGCAAACTGCAAGAGTTCAACGGAGGCATCGCGGTCCAGGTCGGAGACTTCTCGGCCGCCAGCCAGCAGACGTCGGCATCCGTGGAGCTGGCCGTGAGCGGCGTCTACCGCCAGCGCGATTCGATCCGTGGGATTTCCGACAGCGTGACACGGCTTGAAGCCATGATCGACGCGCTGCGCGGATTGACGGAGCGAACGGAAACGGAAGGCGGCGAAGCGCCCGACACGGAACGCACCGCTTGATTTTTTGAAAAAAGCGACAACTTCCCCCTATTCCTCCGCGTCTGAGAAGTAAAGGGGGAATGACGGTGAAGAACAAGCAGTCAGCGCGAACGATCTTCGCGCTATCGGCGGTTTGGATGGCGGCTTTGTTGTCCGGCTGCATATCGGCTCATTCGGGAAACGATTCGGGGCAAGGCACGGCTGCGCGCGAGCTTACGATTTCCAAAAACGCCGAAAACAAAAATCGGAAGGAATGCATGCCGACCATCGATTACGTCGACGCGCTTATGCTGAACGACATCCGTTATTACAATCGCCAAAGCTACGACGAACGAAGCCTGCCCCTGTCTCCAGAGCTGATCGGCGACGAAATTGCCGAGGTTGCCTACACGATGTCCGACGATGCCTGTACCGATTTTGTCATGCGAAGCGGCGACGCGACTTTCGTTCCGGCCGGAACGCCTATTCATGAAATGAAAGATTACGACCCTGATTTCCGAGTCGTCGCGGAAGGACGAATCTTCGAAGTCGGCGATAATCCGCATGCGAAAACGATCGGCGATTTGTACGATATCGAGGGCAAAGTATCGAAAGTGAACCGCGTGAGCGGCAACGACGGAAGCGTGATGCGAGAGTTCAGCCCGGAGGATACCGAAGCTTTTATCTCGGATCTGCTGTCGTTGGAGTACGTGGGCTTCGATGCGATCGATAAGGACAATCCGCCGGAATACCGCATCTCGCTGCGGGTCGACTTGAAAGACGGAACGAATATCCGACTCGGATATTGGCCGAAAGCCAACGCGATCATGGAAGGGGCTTACGGGACGGAGCGGATGTTGGAGATCGTGCAAAAGGAGCCGTAACGCGGAGAAGTTTGTCGAAAACTTCCGTTTCGCGACAAATCCGTATCAAAAAAAGCTGCGGAACGCATCATGCGTTCCGCAGCTTTTTGACATGTTCTATCCATCAAATAAAATCAGAACACCCGCACCGAAACTCACTTCTCTTCGACTTTCCGCAAATCTTCCAAACGGATATCGCCGACTTTATTCACAATCAGGTCGGCTTGGCTCAAGTCCTGGTTGCCGGAGTTCGGATTGACGAAGCCGATGCAGTGCATGCCTGCCGCTTTGGCGGCGGCGACGCCGTGGCGGGCGTCTTCCAATACCGCGCAGCGCGCAGGATTTACCCCCAACAGCTCGGCCGCGCGCAAGTACACGTCGGGCGCAGGCTTGCCCTTGGGCACCTGCTCCCCGCTGACCACGACCTGAAACTCGCCCCGCAGTCCGAACTTCTCCAATACGGCCTCGATGAACACGGGCGGCGAAGAAGACGCGATCGCCCGCGGAATCCCGCCTTTTTTCAACTCCGCAAGCAATTCCCGAATCCCTTCGATCGGCTCCATCTCCGCCGCGCGCAGCACTTCGATCTTATGCCCGAGCTGGTATTCGATAATCTCCTCCACCGTCTGGCTCATCCCGAATTCCTCGCGGATCGATTTCCACAGCTCCGGATTCGTCATCCCCACGTAATCCTCCAACTTCTCCTGCGTAATCGGATGCCCGTAATACTCCATCACCCGAATATCCACGTCGAAATGCATCGGCTCGCTGTCGATAATAACCCCGTCCATGTCGAAAATAAAAGCTTCGATCATCGTGTACAGCCCCTCTCTGTCTTTCATTATTTCCTTCACCTTAACTTGGGTAAAGGGTGTTATGCAACTTTGAAGAGACTCTCTTTCCTGTACTTGCACCTCCTACTACAAAATAAAAGCTTGAAGATAAAGCTTTCGGTTTCAGAAAAGTTCTGATTCCGAAGAAGCACCAGGCGAAGGGGGAAATTCAGTGAAGGAACGGAGTGTTCGCCTTTGACTTGGGAAAGCCTCCTTGTATACATTCAATCTAGCTTTCCCAAGTCAACACGCGACCGAAACGAATTTCCCCCGCAGCCGCCAAGCTTCCCAAGCGAATAGGAACTTCTCTCGGTTCGAGAAAGCTTACGATGAAAGCTGACCTTAAAACGCTTTGGCAGCCTGCCTTTTTTCATCCGCACGATGGGTGATGGACCGAAAAAAAGGGCAACCATAGCCCGAGCGAACGGACGAATATTGTCATGGATTGGACAATTGCTCTTATCGGCCTGACTAAGTATAATATTTCACATAGGGTATATTCCAAAATTACGTTATTCAAATTTGAAATCCGATCCGAAAGGACTTGAATCGTCATGAGATTTTCTATCGGGATGCGGAATATCAAGACGGCGGTTGCCGTGCTGCTCTGCGTGCTGATCTCGTTTGCCTTGAAGCTCGAATATCCGTTTTATGCCGCTATCGCCACCGTTATCGCCATGGAAAGTTCGATCACCAGCTCTTACGCCGCGGGGAAAAACCGGACGATGGGAACATTGGTCGGCGCCGCGTTCGGGGGCCTGTTCGCGTTTATCGAACCGCATAATGCGTATCTGTCCGCGCTCGGGATCGTTTGCGTCATCGCGGTCTGCAATCTGCTGAAATGGAACAAATCCGTCTCGATCGCCTGCATCGTTTTTCTCGCGATCATGCTCAATCTGCGCGACGGCGAGCCGGCTTTTGCTTACGCGCTGCACCGGGTGCTGGACACGCTGCTCGGGATCGGCGTTGCCGTGCTCGTCAATTACTTCCTGATCCCGCCCAAGCATGACCGCAACCTGGAAAAAGCCCGTTTGACCGTTCGCCGGCATCTGTCTTCGCTCGCCCGGCAGCTGCTGCGTCAGGGCGGAGGGATTCATATCAGCCCGCTCAAAAAAGACTTGGCCTTCCTGCAAAAAGCTTGCGATACGTATAAAGAAGAATTCGATCCGGCCAAAAACAAAAGCCATGATCTGGTATCGCGCATCGAGCAGGAACTGGACGTTTACCGGAATACGTACTCCCATATGCGCATGATCCGCCTGCTCACCGATCCCGATCCGCAAGGCGTGGCAAGTCTCGGTACCAGCCTGCTCCAAGCCTCCAATCAGAAAGCGGAAAGCGCGCTCGCTCCCGAATCCCAGGCCATTATCTACCGGTACCACGTTGCATGCATCCTGGGAGAGCTTCAGACGCTGGGGTTGATCGTGCCGACCGATATCGCCTATCCGCTGGAGGACCTCGCGCAGTCCGGTACATTTCATGCAAGCGAGACGAGACAACAAACAAACTCCGAAAAAATCCGTGAAAACGACCGCTCGCCGGTTGTCTAACGCTCTTAGACCGCGATAATGTTTCGTATGCAAACAGGCCGCCCTATTTCGGACGGCCTGTTTCTTTTCTATTTCTATTTTCATTGGCTTGCGTCTGACCGTCTTACTGATATTGGTTCATGAACCGCTCTGCCATATACGTGAACGGTTCATTGTAATAGCTTGAAAAATACATGTCGCTGCCATGCGTGCCGAACGGCATTTCGATCAGCGCTACTTGTTCATTGCCAGCTTCGCGGTACGCCCGCGCAAAAGCCTGTGCCGTTTCCGAACTCACGATGCTGTCCTTTTCGCCTTGGTAAATCAGCGCCGGAGGGCTATCCGCGTTCACGAGCACCGAAGGATCGCCCAAAGCTCCGCCGTCGACGCCGACTTCGTTCGCCAAGCCATTGGCCGGATAATAAGGAATGATGCCTTTGACCGTTATCCCGGGCGCCAACATGTTCGCGTAGTCCTCGGTCGTCGGCGCAAGTCCGGCAGCGGCAGCCAGTTGCCCCCCTGCCGATCCGCCCGCGATAAACACGGATGTCGGGTTCGCTCCGTACTCTTGCGCATGCTCCTCCAGATAAACCGTGAACAAGCCGATATGCCGAACCATGTCGTCGATGCCGTAATTGCCCACCACTTCCGGCGGCACTACGGCCGACTCCACGAACTTTTCGGCGTTGCTGAGTCCGTACTGCACGTCGAATACCACATAACCGCGCGAAGCGAAATACTTGTTCATTTGAGCAAAATTCTGCGCGCCTTTGTCCCCGATCGTCCAGCCGCCGCCGTGAATCCGAATCAATACCGAACCTTTTCCCGGTAGATCGTTCGAATCTTCAGGCGGCATGTAAGCGTCGAAAGCCAACTTCAAGCCGGCATCGCCGGTGCTTTCTTGCCCTTCGTAGTAAACGATGTCCGTCTTCACGCGGTAATCGCCGTTCGGCGCCCCGTAAAAATAGTCCGGCAGCGAAAAGGCCGTGCGCATGAATCCGTCGCCTTCCACGGTCATGGGATCTTTCCCGAACGCCTGCTGATAAGCATCCCGGGCTTCGCTGACGATCTTTGGCGCAGACGCCAGCGGTAACGCGCAAATCACCAAGATCAGCAAGCCGCATACGCGAATGACGCCCCGAAATACCGAGATAAAGAAGCCGCTTTTATGCCCGTACATTTTCACCAATAGAGCTGCCGCTCCCAAAAACATCAGACCGAAGAACAATGCGTATTCAGGCAGCACCGTCTCCATCAGCCCCGCATCGACCGCCCCCAAAAGAATCGCCGAGAAGTATAAGCCGAGCAGCAGATTGAACAGGAACCACAGCGTAAGCAGCAGCTTGAGTACGGCTCCGAGCCGACTTCCGCCGGAACGTCCTCCCCGTGAAGAATACGGTGAATATCCCCGGTCTCTCCGCCGCTCCTCCCGCTCTTCCGTTCCGTCTTGAAGCCGCAAAAAAGCAACCCATGCGCCCAACGCAAACAAGGCCAGCATGATGACCATCGTCCCGATGCTGCGGGAATCGTAATCGCGAACGGCTGCCGAAGCCAACGTGTTGAGAATCGGAACCGCCGTCAAGCCCAACGCATGCAGCGCCAGGTAGCCATATTCCCAAGTTTTATGTACGCCTCTTCCCATCGTCAAATGCAAATTGCCGAGCAGCGTCAGCAAAAGCAACAAGCCGTACATATTCCACCAGCCGCCTGTTGCATCGACGAGCAAATAGGTCAGGCCAAGCGCCAACGACAACAGGTTGCCCGATAGTAACGCGATAATGCCGAAATTTCGAAACCGAGAGCTTCCGCGACCGCCCGCGGAAGCCGAAAATCCGTAACCGCCCGTGTATCCCATTGCACTCTCTCCTTCCATTCCTCAACCTCTTTTGTATCCTATTATCTTCGAACGGATTTGTCGAACCTGATCGACTCAGAACTTCTCTCCGAAACCGTATTGCAAATTATATAAAACCGAGTATAATACTCGGTAATAGAATTTGAAGGAGCTGACTTTTGTAATGTTCGTAGATGATTATCTTGACCTGTATAACTATGCCAAGTCCATCGGCGACGCCGAATGGCAGGCTTCGCTTACCGCATTGCTGGCCGAACAACTCGCCTCACCCGCACCTTCCGCCGAGGAAGCAAAGCTCGCGGCCCTATGGGAACGATTCGATCAGATCAACGAAGAGTTAAAAGATTTGTTCCTGAAAATGCGCACGCATTCCGATTCCGCCTACTCGGGCCGTTGGGAAGAGCGCGTATGGGAACTCAAATTGGAACGCATCGTCGTTTCGCAAAATATCCGTTTCCGGCATGTAGGGGTGTAAGATTCATTTACGCCCGGCAGCCGTTTTCCCAATAAAAAAGGCAAGCGGCAGACGCGGATAAACCACGCCCGAACCGCATGCCCGATATTCGTATATGTGCCTGGCGAACCTCGAAAGCCTGTGTACGTTTTACTTCGACATTTCCATTTCTTTGCGCATCATGGACATGCAAGAAGTCATCATTTCGTCGCACTCCTGCATTTTCTTCATCATCATGTCCATATCCATGTTCATGTCTTTCATGCTCATGCCGTCCATCCCCGACATTTTCTCCATGCACATCTTCATGGTGTTCATTTTGCACATCATTTCATCCATGCACATCGTCATCATCATTTCCATCGCCATCTTTTCCATTGTTTATTCCTCCTCAAATTGGTTGTTGAAGACTTAAACCCAGTCAGACGGAATACCTTCATATATACCCGGAACCAGGCTTGGAAACTCGCACGGAACCTCGCATCAAAGAGTTTTATCAGCGTAGGGAAAAGGCAAGAAATACGTAATACCTAAAGTAGCCGGATAGGAATATTGCCGATACGACCCAGATCTCCCAAGGGTCTTTTTGTCGTGTTCAATATAGTTTGCGATACTCGGTCGGCGTCATATTCTCGCGTGCCATGAATTGCCGATTGAAATAACTCACGCTCGGATACCCGGCCTCTTCGGCGATCCGACCGATATTCCGATCCGGATGCTCCAACAACCATTGCTTGGCCATTTGCAGGCGAGAGCGCGTAATAAATTCCATCGGCGTCATCTCCGTCAAGGTCTTGAACAGTTTGCAAAAGTAATATTCGCTCACTCCCGCGCGCTCCGACCATTCCCGCAGTAAAAACGGCCGGCATGCCTCCTGCTGCATATCCGGAAGAAGGCTCAATACCCGATTCTCCGCTTTGCCTGCACGATTCTTTTTTAAAGGCACCGCTTGATGAACGAACTCCGCCAAGACCGCATAAGTCAGTGTCGATAAACGGGATTGACGCAACATCCGATTCTGCTCTGCCTCTTCCAGCAGATTCAGATGGGCTTGCTCCCAATCGGAGCGCTGCCGCAGCATCCAGATCGGATGCCTATGGAACCCGCGCTCGATCATGTAATCATGCAGTCTCTCTCCGTAAAAATGCACCCATCGCACGTCCCACGGATCATCTTCGCTGCTGTAATAATGCTGGCGCTGAAGCGGGAAATAAAGCACCGCCTGCCCGCTTCGCAATTCATGCACCGTCCCCTCGATCTCTACATACCCTTTTCCGGACGCCACGTAATGGATATTAAAATTGTTCAAGGCTCCTTCTTCGCGCAGGACGTTGTGCTCCGGCTGATCGCTGTAATGACCCACGGATTCCGGCAGGCAAAAGTAAGCTTGCCGCTGCAACGTAAGCAGAACGCTTTGTCTATGCATACTTATCTCCTTAACCGCAATATCGTGCTAATTTGATTCAATATATTATTATTTTCAAGCTCTTCTTTATTCATTATAATCGCATCATCGAACAATATTGTAGTAGGCATAGGAGGAATATCATTCATGCATCCATCAAACAAGCTGCGCTGGGGCATTCTCGGCAGCGCTAACATTGCGGTTCGTTCCGTTATTCCGGGCTTGCAGCAATCCGAGCTGAACGAAGTGACGGCTTTGGCAAGCCGCACCTTGGAAAAGGCGGAGCAAGCCGCCGCCGGGCTGGGCATTGCCAAGACCTATGACAGCTATGAGCAGCTGCTTGCCGATGACGAGATCGATGCCGTGTACATTCCGCTTCCCAATCATCTGCACTACGAATGGACGCTGCGCGCCGCCGAAGCGGGCAAACATATTTTATGCGAGAAGCCGCTTGCGCTGAACGCCGCTCAAGCCGAAGAGATGGCCGCCGCTGCTTCCAAAGCCGGGGTTCATCTCGCCGAAGCCTTCATGTACCGCCACCATCCGCGTTATGACCAAATTCGCGACGTGATCGCCAGCGGCGAGATCGGCGACGTGCGCGGGATTCATAGCACGTTCACGTTCAACAACAGCGCTGCGGACGGCAATGTGCGTTTCCGTAAAGACTGGGGCGGCGGCTCGCTGTACGATATCGGCTGCTACTCGATCAGCGCGGCCCGGATGCTGCTCGGCAAGGAACCGACTGCCGCAACGGTAATCGCCATGTTTTCTCCGCAGCATGACGGCGTCGATATGATGGCGAGCGGTCTGCTCGAGTTCGACGGTGAGATCGGCGTTACGTTCGATAGCGGCATGTGGGCGGCTTTCCGCAATACGCTCGAAGTGTTGGGGACTCAGGGCACCATTGAAGTGCCTTCCGCTTATGTAAGCCCCGGCGACGAACGCTCCAACTTCTTCGTAACCGTTGGCGATCAACGTCGCGAGGTGCAGGTTGCCCCGTTGAATCAATATGCGGCGCAAGCCGATGCTTTTGCACGCACGGTGTTGAACGGCGAAAAGCCCGTATACGATGCCGAAGATGCGGTACGCAACATGCGCGTGCTGGATGCGTGTCTAAAGTCCGCCGGGCAGCGCCGACGCGTGACCCTGTAACATCGGATATTTCAAACTCCCACTCCCGAAAGGATGTCGACTTCTTATGAAACATATCGAAATCAAGGGTGCAGGCAAGCCGATTTCTGCGCTGATCAAAGGCACGGATTATTTTACTCACGAGACGTATGAAAAAGCCGCCGCCAATATGAACGCATTTTTGGAGATCGGCGGCAACACGGTCGATACGGCACATATTTACTGCGGCGGACAAAGCGAGGAAGTGCTCGGCCGATACATGCAGGAACACGGCAACCGGGATTCGATCGTCATTCTGACCAAAGGCGCGCACCATGATCAGAACGGGCCGCGCGTGAACGCCGAAGCGATTCGCAGCGATTTGAACACCAGTTTGGAGCGGTTGAAAACAAATTTTATCGAGCTGTACGCCCTTCACCGCGACGACGAAGCCATACCCGTCGCCGTGATTGTAGACGCGCTGAATGAACATATCAAAGCCGGTCATATCGGAGCGATCGGCGCATCCAATTGGACCTGGCAGCGGCTGAAGGAGGCGAACGACTACGCGGCTTCCAGCGGACTCGTCGGCTTCGCGTTCAGCAGTCCCAATCTGAGCCTCGCCAAAGCCAACGAGCCGTTCTGGGCAGGCTGCGTGTCGGCGGATCGGCAGACGCTGGATTGGCATGCGGAGAGTCGGCTTCCTTTGCTCTCCTGGTCGTCCCAAGCACGCGGTTTCTTCACGGGACGTTTTACCAAGGAAGTGCGGGATAACGCGGATCTGGTCCGCGTGTTTTATAGTGACGATAACTGGGAGCGCCTGGAACGAGCCAAGCAACTGGCCGCCGAGAAAAACACGTCGACGATCCAGATCGCACTCGCCTATGTCTTGAATCAGCCGTTCCCGACCTGTGCCCTGATCGGCGCTCAAAACCGCGACGAACTGCTGTCCTGCGAGCAGGGCGCTAAGATTACGCTGACGCAAGACGAGCTGAACTGGCTGGATCTGAGTGCGGCGAATCCGCTGCGTTAACCCCATGTCAAAATTGTTCGCGCACCGTAAATCTTGCCTGCTTTCACGCTAGCTAGCCGCAATCTGATGGTATGATCTGGGATAGGAAGGCTTTTGCCGGAAACTTATCGAAAAGGGGATTGCCATGTCTCAGCTTGCCGCTTCCAAACCGCCCCGCCGAACTCGCAAAAGCGGGTCGAGCGCGGGGCTGTTCCTGTCGTTGCCGGTGCTATCGTGGGCGCTGTACGACTTCGCGAACACGATTTTTTCCTCCAACATCGTTACGATCTTTTTCCCGCTGTATCTGCAGCAGGTGCTGGGCGGAGACGCGCGAATGGATCAGATCGCCAGCACGTTTATCAGTTACGCCAACGCCGCTTCGGGTCTGCTGCTCGTCGTTTTCACGCCGCTGCTGGGAGTCTGGATGGACCGAACGGGACGCAAAAAGGCTTTCCTCGTTCCTTTTGCGCTGGCCGCCATTGTCTTTACGTTCCTGATGGGCTTGGCCGCGTACACGAACAGCCCCTCATCCTTGCTCGGCCTGCCGCTTTCGATCGTGACGGTGCTGATCTTTTTTACCGCGGCCAAGTTCTTCTATAATTCCAGTCAGCTGTTCTACGACAATATGCTGCCCGATATCGCGACCGGTCCTCAAGTCCCTCTCGTGTCAGGATTCGGCGTCGCGGTCGGTTATATCGGTACGTTGATGGGTCTGGTCGTCTACGGCATCGTGGGCAGCAGCGATTATCCGCTTGCCTTTATCCTGACCGCCGCGTTGTTCCTGCTTTTCTCGCTGCCGATCATTCTGTTGTACAAAGAAAAGCATACGCCTCCCGTCGCTCCCGCAAGCGGAACGCGAAAATCCTTTTTCAGCGGTTACCGGGATATTTACGACACGTTCAAAGAAGCGAAGAAGCATCGGGCCGTGTTCACGTTCATGATCGCTTATTTCTTCTTCAATGACGCCGTCGCGACCGCGATTGCCATGATGAGCGTCTATGCGACCGCCGTCATGGGCTTCAGCGCCGGACAATTCATTCTGCTGTATCTGGTGGCAACGGTGTTCGCGATCATCGGCTCGTTCGTCTTCGGCCATATTACGCGCAGAGTCGGGGGGAAAGTCTCGTCCGGCCTCGTCGCGATCGTGCTCATTGCCGCGCTCGTTCTGGCTGCCGCCGCATTCTCCGCTGCCGTGTTCTGGGCTGCGGCATGTCTGTACGGCGTGGCGATGGGCTCGCTGTGGGTCACTTCGCGCACCATGATCGTCGAACTCTCGCCGCCGGAAAAAAGGGGGCAGTTCTTCGGACTTTTCGCGTTCTCCGGCAAACTGTCGTCCGTGCTCGGTCCGCTCGTGTACGGCAGCGTGACTTGGGCGCTGGCGGGATACGGAACGCTGGCCAGCCGCGCGGCGCTGCTGTCCCTCGTCGTGATGGCCGCGATCGGGCTGGTCGTGCTGCTGCGCGTGCCTTATGCGAAGCCGATCGAGCAGGCGGAAGCTTGATCGTTACGATCGCCGTTTCGCCGCCGATCGCGAATGCCGTCTTTTGCGCCAAAACGAATTCGAGCCCGCCCGTGCATGCGGTCGGGCTCGAATTTTTTGCGGTTCTTTTTTCAAAACGGATTGAACGCGGACACGAAGGGTATGTTATAGATGGGTTTGTTATGCGAAAGAACTTTGTTATAATTAGTAACTGTATGGCAATACCCCGATATAAGGCAGCAATGCGGTGTCGGGACGTTTGCCCAATTTGTGGACGACAAGGAGGATTTTTCGATGACGACGAGTTTGAACGCGAAAGTAAAGTTGAACAACGGCGTGGAGATGCCTTGGTTCGGTCTTGGCGTATGGCAGGTAGAAGACGGCGACGAAGCGAAAAATTCCGTGAACGCGGCGATCAAAGCCGGTTATATCGGAATCGATACGGCCGCCGCTTATAAAAACGAAAAAAGCGTGGGCGAAGCGATCCGCGAATCGGGCGCGAACCGCGACGGTCTGTTCATCACCTCGAAAGTATGGAACGGCGATCAAGGCTACGAAGAAACGCTGGCCGCTTTCGACGCGACGATGGAAAAGCTGGGGCTCGACGTGCTCGACCTCTACCTGATCCACTGGCCGGTCAAAGGCAAATACAAAGACACTTGGCGCGCGATGGAAAAGCTGTACAAAGACGGCCGCATCCGCGCGATCGGCGTCAGCAACTTCCAGCCGCACCACCTCGACGACCTGCTCGAGGACGCGGAAGTCGTGCCGGCGGTCAATCAGGTGGAATTCCATCCGCTGCTGACCCAAAACGAGCTGCTGGACTACTGCGCGAAAAAAGGCATTCAGGTCGAAGCCTGGTCGCCGCTTGCGCGCGGCCTGCTGTTCGATAACGAAGTCGTGACGGGCCTCGGCGACAAATACGGCAAATCCCCGGCGCAGATCCTGCTTCGCTGGGTGTTGGACAAAGGCGTGGTCGTGCTGACCCGCTCCGTCAAAGAAAGCCGCATCGTCGAAAACGCCGACCTGTTCGACTTCACTTTGACGCCGGAAGACGTGACCGCGCTCGAAGCTTTGAACAAAAACGAGCGTACCGGCCCGGACCCGGACAACTTCAATTTCTGATCCTGTTCGCATACGTCCGATTTTCCTTTACTTTATCCGCTTTCCGATGCCGGAAAGCGGATTTTTCATTTTCGGAGCGCTGCTCGATTCAGTCCTCCCGGCACGTTTCGTTCGACGGGCGGCGCTTCGTGCGGCAGATCCGCCGCTTGGGTGGAATCCGCATCCGAAGCGACGCTTCTTATTATTTTTTTGCTCTCTCGATCGCTTGCCGTTCTTGAACTGATAACGGTTTCGATGATTCGGGGCAAGATTGCGTTGCGTCGTTACGCAAAGTTCGGTGTATGTAATAAGCAGTCAACCAAATTCGACAAATGTGCAAACTCCTTCGAAACGGAAGTGAAAAAATGAAGCAAGCAACCAGCGTGTTTTACATATCGGCGGCAATTCTCGTCGTGCTCGTCGCGATCGGCGTTATCGCTCCCGATGCGCTCGAACAAGGTACAAACTATGTTCAATCCGTGATGACGGATACTTTCGGCTGGTATTACCTGATTGCGGTGACCGCCTTCGTCGGCGTCTGCATCTATCTGCTCGTCAGCCCGCTCGGCCGGATCAAGCTGGGCAAACAGGACGATACGCCCGACTATTCGCGCCCTACGTGGCTGGCGATGCTGTTCAGCGCGGGCGTCGGTATCGGTCTCGTGTTCTACGGCGCCTACGAACCGCTCAATCATTATGCGGTCAGTTCACCTACCGGGGAAGTCGGCACGGAAACATCCGTGCGCGAAGCGATGCAGTTCACCTTTTTCCATTGGGGCGTTCACGCATGGGCCGTATACGGTCTGGTCGCGATGTCCCTGGCTTATTTCATGTTCCGCAAAGGACAGCCTGCGCTAATCAGTTCGACGCTGACGCCTGTACTCGGACGGCATACGCAAGGTCCGATCGGCAAAACGATCGACGTCGTAGCCGTGCTGGCCACCGTCATCGGGGTCGCGACTTCGCTCGGCTTCGGCGCGGTTCAAATCAACGGCGGACTTTCTTACCTGTTCGGCATTCCGTCAAACATCCTCACCCAGTTCATCATCATTCTGGTCGTGACGGTTATGTTCATGGCGTCCGCGCTGAGCGGGTTGGATAAGGGCATCCGGATTCTCAGCAACGTGAACATGATTTTGGCGGCGGCATTGTGCGTAGTGGTATTCGCGTTCGGCGCTTCGTTGTTCACGCTTAATCTGTTCACCGACTCCTTGGGACGCTATTTGCAGAACTTCATCACCATGAGCTTCCGTATCGCGCCTCTTAATCCGGAGAACCGGGAATGGATCAATACTTGGACGATCTTTTATTGGGCTTGGTGGATCTCGTGGTCGCCGTTCGTCGGGATTTTCATTGCCCGAGTCTCGAAAGGCCGCACCATCCGCGAATTCGTCGCTTATGTACTGCTGGCCCCTTCGCTGATCGGATTTATCTGGTTCTCGGTGTTCGGCGGATCGGCGATCTCGCTTGAACGCAGCGGCAAAGCCATGCTGTCCCAACTCGTTCCCCAAGAAACATTGTTCGGTATGCTTGCAACCTATCCTTGGGGCATGGCGATTTCGATTCTTGCGATCGGCTTGATCGCGATTTTCTTCGTCACTTCGGCCGATTCCGGCACGTTCGTGCTCGGCATGATGACGACAGGCGGCGCTCAAAATCCGAATAACGTCCTTAAAGCGACTTGGGGTATCATGCTTACGGCTATGGCATTGGTTCTGCTGTATTCGGGCGGTCTTCAAGCTTTGCAAAATATGATGATTATTTCGGCCTTCCCGTTCTCTTTCGTCATCATCGCGATGGCGGTCAGCCTGATCAAAGTCTTGAACAAAGATTCGCACGAAATGGGACCGAGCAAACGCAAGCCGCCGAAAAAAGCGGAAACTCAAGTTTGATTCCCATGCCACTGAGCGAGCCTGTCGAATTTCGGCAAGCTCGCTTTTTCATGCGCAGCGATAGGGTCGGCCTGCAGAGATCTGCTCGTTTCGCGTTGCAAGACGCGGAGATGCGAGGTATATTGAACACATTCACTACATCACGACGCGATATACGAGAAAGGAGCACGCATGGACCTCGACAAAGTCCGTAAACGATTTCTCCCGATGAGCGAAACGATGTTCTATATTTTGTTTTCGCTCAGGGAGGAACGCCACGGCTACGGTATTATGCAGCATGTGCAATCTCTGACGTCCGGCCGGATTGCGCTGGGAGCCGGCACCCTTTATCAAAGTCTGGCGAAGCTGGAAGGCGACGGCCTGATTATTCAAACTGCCGAGATCGAACGCAAGAAATTTTACCTCGCCACCGAATCCGGAAAGGTCATTTTGCGGGAAGAAGCTCTTCGCATTTCGGAACTCTACCGGAACGTCGCAGAACTGCTGCCGCTTGAACAAGCTTAATTTTAGAAGGCAAAAGGAGGAATTTCGATGTCTACGCTAGCTCGCGCAATCGCTCTTGCCGCTCAATACCATGAAGGCCAGACCGATAAAGGCGGCCGTCCCTATGTCTTCCACCCGCTTCGCCTGATGCTCAAAGCGCTCACCGAGGAGGAACAGATCGCCGCCGTGCTGCACGACACGATCGAGGATACCGACCTGACTTTGGACGATCTGCGCAAAGAAGGCTTTTCCGACGAAATCGTGGAAGCGATCGACCGGCTATCCCGTCGCGAAGAGGAGACTTATCACGAGTTCATTTTACGGATCAAGGAAAATCGGCTCGCCGCGCGGGTCAAAATTCTCGATCTGCAAGACAATATGGATCTGACCCGCATCAAAAAACCGTCGGAAAAAGATCAAAAACGCCTGCTGAAATACAGTCGGGCTTTGGATACGCTGCTTTCCCATGACGAGGCGCAAGAAGCGGACGGTCAGACGCCCGATGCCTAATCCCTCGATCCATAAGGAAGACTCGGAACAGAGCCTCGGTTTTCGGGATACCGAAACGAAAAGAACCTTCGCCCCGCCACAAAAGCGGAGTCGAAGGTTCTTCGCATGCTTTATTTTCGTCCCGGCCTGAAAGCCGGCAGCATAGTAAAGCCGAAAATCAGGTCCCATGCCGTCATCGAGTAAACCGAGAGCCGTTCGAACACGGCGGGATGACCGAATATGCCCGAGACCATGATTCCTAGCGCCAAAAGTCCGAATGCTCCCAACCCGACACCGCTCCGACCTAAGCCGGGATGCGACCGCCGAATCGACGCGCCTCCCAGCATCACCGCCAGATTCCCGCCGATGATCGCCAGACCCGCGCCGATCAGGTGCGGACTTAGGCCGTCATAAGAGACGCCGGGAAAATAGCCGATCATGACGTTTCCGATGCCGTGGATCACGGCCGCCGCAAGCGCGAGGAACTTTGCTTTTCCTTCGAGCAGCGGGAGCAGGAGCCAGTACCCCAACGCGAATAACAGCCCATGCGCCATAAATCCGGCATTCATGACCCAGGCCAGCGGCGACAACACCTCCCGCCCGTCGATCGTCAGCGGTCCGGCAACGCCCAGGTCGCTGATGTAATTATAGGCGTAGCGGTAAGTCGGCTCCTGCCAGGCATAGGCCGAGATCGCTTCCGTCAGCACATAGATCACGGCGCCGAGCATGAAGGATATCGAACCGAACGCGACCCTGCGAGCAACTTTCTTTTCCAGCTGTAGTTCCACTGACATATCGGGTTCCTCCGTCAACTTCGAATACGGCGCTGCGATCAAGCATACCGACATCCTCGAATGCCGATCACAGCGATCTCATTCATTATAAAGCATCCGTCATCCGTACACCCGCCGAATGATTTCTTCGAAGTCCGGCTCCCGCATCTCCACGTCCTCGATCTCGCCCCGCTGCCCCAGTTCACGCAGTACGTCCATCGTCCGAACGTCCTGCCGATTGACCTCGACGGTCAACGTAGACTCGGTTCGGGACACGATGCGCATCGCGAAGCTGCTGTCGGCCGCGATGATCAGGTCGTCGCCTTGCCTTGGCAGCACATATCCAGCCCGGTACGTCACCTTGATCTCCGTCGGCAGCCCGATCTCCCGGCGCAATCCTTCCACTGTGCCGTCATAGGTCAGCCGACCGCCGCCGATCACCATTACGCGGCGGCAAAGCTGCTCGATATCGTCCATGTCATGAGTGGTGAGCAGGATCGTTTTGCCGAATTCCTCGTTCAATACTTTTAAAAAGCCCCGGATATTGCGCTTGGCATTCACGTCCAACCCGATCGTCGGCTCGTCCAGAAACAGCAGCTCGGGATCATGCAGCATCGCTGCCGCGATATCCGCGCGCATCCGCTGACCGAGCGACAGCTTGCGCACGGGCGTGTCCCAGAACTCATCCAAATCCAGCAGCTCCGCGAATTCGCCGAGCCGCTTGGCTTTATCCGCATCGCACACCCCGTACATATGCGCCAAAATATCGTACGAGTCTTTCACCGGAAGATCCCACCACAACTGACTGCGCTGGCCGAATACCACGCCGAGTCTCGAAGCGCAGCGCAACCGGTCACGATGCGGATCAATGCCGGCCAACCTTACACTTCCGGAAGAAGGATGCAGGATGCCGGTCAACATTTTTATCGTCGTCGATTTCCCCGCCCCGTTGGGACCGATGTAACCGACGAAGTCTCCTTTTTCCACCGTAAACCCGATATCCCGCACCGCTTCCTTGGTCGTATACTCCCGCGAGAACAACGAACGAATCCCCGAGAACCGCCCCTGTGCCACGACTGGCGTTTTAAAGCTTTTGCACAGTCCGACCGCTTCGATTGCCGCTTCGCGTTCAGCTTGAACGGTCGGCACAGCCCTGCTACTTATCGTTTCCATGCTCGTCCTCCTCTCAGCTTCCCGTGCTCTGATATTTGCTGATCCCGAATTTCCAAAAACGCAGCGCCAGCAGGACGACCAGACACGAAGCAGCGGCAAGCACCGGAAACACCCACAGTCCCAGCTCGCCCCGCAAAATGTACAGCGCAGGCAAGTATCCGACCAGCCCGACAGGGATCGCCGTGAGCAGCAATCCCGACATCCAACCCGGATACAACGTTAGCGGGTAACGCGCCGCCGTCTGCGCCGCGTCTTCGGTCATATTTTGCAGCATAGAGATTCGCGTCGTCCAAAATCCGCACGTCGCCGTCGCCATTCCGATCGCGAACAGCACCACTCCGCCGGTCACGATGGCAAAAATCGTCTGCGGAATCGCCCACCACGAGATCTGTCCGCTATGCAGCATCTGCCCCAGCGACCATGCCAAAATCGCACCGCCCTGGATCACTTCGCCGAACATGATCCGAAATCCGCGCGGCAGCAAGGACAGCAGCACCGGAAGCGGCTTGGTCAGCAGTTGGTCCAACTCGCCTTCCACCAGATAACGTTCCAGATTGTGCACTTCATTGCCGAACGTGCGGTACAGCGTCTTGGCGAGCGTCATCACGGCAAATAAATATCCGACCTCGTGCATCGTCCAACCGCGCACCGCGCCGAACTTCGCCAGCACGATCGCGATCATCAGAAACTCGGACAGTTGAATAATCGCGGCCAATACCGTTCCGAACGCAAAATTAAACCGATACTGCATCCGGCTCCGAACGCTGGTGCGAATCAGGATGAGATACAACTTTATGTAATTCCGCAGCGAGGCCTGTCGATCTGTTGCCCTTCGCTCATTCATCCGCCCTGCACCTCCACCTTATGCCGCAGCGCTTTGGTGGACAGCATGCACAGCAAAGTCAACGCGGCGCACCACGCCAGCGTTCCGAGCAGCAGCACGGGATCGCCTTTTCCCAAATAAAACTGCGTCGGCGCATACAGCATGAACGGGTACGGAGACGCCCACGCCACGGTTTGCAGCCAGCCGGGCAGCCATTCGAGCGGAATAAAGAACCCGGCAAGCAGATTCATCAGCGCCTGATTGCCCCAATACAGCCAGGAAGATTCCGTCGTCCATAACGCGCTGATCCCCATCATGTAATTCATGCAGATCGCCATGTACGCCGCGCCCGCGAGAGCCGTTAGCGCCAAGGGCAGCGTGCGTCCGCCGTCGATCGGGGTCAGGCCGAGCGCAAGCTGCATGACGATGTAGATGGGGATCGACTTGTACAGGAACTGATACGCGATCTGCCCCCATTCTTTCGCCATCAGATGCGCGAACAGGTGCACCGGACGCATCAAATCGAGCGCAATCTGTCCGGTGCGGACCGACTGCGGAATCCCGAGTCCCATGGTTGTGAAGCTCGCGACCCATAGGGAGGTCTGAGTGAAGGTGATATAGTGCAGCATTCCGATCGTCCCGTAATCGCCGAGCGAGTGGTCGCGGCCGAGTCCGATCCAGATGCAGGCGTACAGATAACCGAAAGCGGCGCTCGCGAAATTATGCAGCAGATGCGAGCCTCTGTACTGGATGTTGCGCGCGTAAGCCTTGGCGGCCAACGTCTGGTAAAGCCGGGTATTGCTCCTGAAAGAAATCATCGTACACCTCCGATAAGCTTTGCGTTGACGGTAAACGTCCACTTCAGACAAGGTGAAAAAAAGAGAAGGTCACTACTATATCAAGAAGAGATCAGGGAATGCAAGCGTTATTTTTCAGGGAAAAGGAAAAACGAACGGCGGCGCGGAGACAGTGTTAGGCAAAGTCCGGCGGAAGGAGAGAAGCATTTTCCCGCGTGGGGATGATGTTTTTCCGCACGCGAAAAAACCGACGGAAACCGCGATCCGGCTTCCGCGGCTTAAACGCCGTTCGCTTGCGCGGGGAATGATTCGAGCGGACGGCATTCCGTAAGCAAGCACCCGCGCGTGCGCCCGCTTCCGGCCTTCAGGCGGTTCAAGCTTCCCCGATTTCGTCCACGACGACGTTCCCGTTCCGGTCGAGCAGCGGCGTGAGGCCTCCGCTCGAATTCGGCACGCTCCAGGTATACACGTAATTCACCCCGGTCTCTCTATCCACCAAAATAGTGATTTTGGTCGTTCCGAGTTCCGGCAGGTAATCGGTCGATTTCTCGTAAAACCGGTTTTCTTTTTGTTTGCGAAACAGCATGCGCAAGTTCCTCCTTTCCGTAATCGGATACTCGTTTTCCGAGCCGCTCAATGATCCTTCATCGCTTTGCGGAAGCATAGGAAAGCGATGCACGCGGCGGCTGCCGTCCATAAGGCCATAACCGCGAGCGACGTCCATGAACCGCCCTGATGCAGCTCAAGCGCCTGCATCACCGGGAATTGCTCCAATGCTCGTCCCGCGATTCCGTTTTCCGGGACGATATTCAACGCTCCGATCATCGGCGTGAAACCGAACAGGAACGAGAACGGCATCAGCAGCCCCGTCGTGGCCGCGGTCGATTTCGAAAACAACGCCATCGAGACGCCGAGCAGCAGGAAAAACACGAACAATAACGCCAACGCCGCCAGCATTTTCACGTTCAAAAAAGCGTCGATGCCTATAATCAGAATCGAAACGACCAACGAAACCAGCGTCGCGATTCCGGTCACCATGCTTTTGCCGACCACGATATCGAGCAGCGACGCGGGCGATTGGATCAACCCGCGCAGCGTCTTCTTCTCGTTCTCCTCCGACATCATGGACAGAATCGTGCCCGAAGTGACGACGGCAAACATCCCTCCGATAATCATGTAAGCAGCCGTCAACGGAAACTCGGCCTGCCGGGTCACGCGGTCGAACGTCACGGCGATAATGATCGGAATCAAGATCGGAATGAGCAGCATCGGATTTTTCAACAGATCCTTCAGGTCTTTTTCGAAAATGGCGCTTATGCGTCGAACGCTCATTGTTCCAGCTCCTTTCCCGTGACTTTCAAAAAGATTTGCCCCAATGTCGGATTGTCCGTGTGCATCGCTTTGACTTCCCCGGCGGCCACAAGCTCCCGAATCCGATCCGCGCTTGCCGGTCCGTTATCGATCGCCAGCCGTTCGCCCGAGAACGTCTCCACGTGAAAAGCATGCGTCGAGTACTTGTAGCGCAGCGCCTCGGGACTGTCCAATTCCTGAAATTCGCCGAGATGCAAAAAGGCTACCCGGTCGCACAGCAAAGCCGCTTCCTCCATATTGTGGGTCGTCAGAAAAATGGTCGTGCCCGCGTCGTTAAGCTTTTGCAGACCCAGATGAATATGCGCCGCGTTTTGCGGGTCGAGCGCCGACGTCGGCTCATCCAAAAATACCAGGTCGGGCTTGTGAATCAACGCCTTCGCCAGCAGCACGCGCTGCTTCATGCCTTTGGACAATTTGGACACGGTTTGTTTGCGAGCTTCCCCCAAGTTGACCTCCTGCAAAATCTCGTCGATCCGCTGAAGGGGGACATCGTACAGACGGCAAAACAGTTTCAGATTATCGTATACGGTCAAGCGCTCATACAACGCGCTGTTGTCCGACAACAGACCGATCCGCGATTTAAAATCCGAACTTCCGAATTCCGCGGGATGCTTGCCCAGCACTTGCACTTGTCCGCCGCTCGCTTCAAGCTCCCCCGTCAAGATCTTGATCGTGGTTGTTTTTCCCGATCCGCTCGGACCGAGCAGTCCGAAAATCTCTCCTTTTTTCACGCCGAATCCGATGCCTTTAATCGCGGTGCTTTCGCCGAACACTTTGCTCAGCCCTTTGACTTCGATCGCTTGTTCCATGGTGAATCCTCCCTTTCGCTGAACTGCCTCCATCGTAAAGGGAAAATGCCGGAAACGCAGTCATATCGCGGTCAGACGTACCTTGGAGAAGACGAAATGTACCGGAGAACGGCCGAAAAGCATACAGATTGCAGCCGCGAAAAGCGGAATCGTACCGTTTTCGACCGAAACGACGCCTGCGCTTCGAACGACTGCCGAGGCTTACTCCAGACTGAACCGCTCCTGGATATCCTGAATTTTGGAACGCGAAAGCGGGATCGTGGACTGCTGCTTGTTATCGATTCGGAGCGAATAGGCATTTTTGGACCAGGTAATGATCTCCCGCACCTTTTGAAGATTCACGATATACGAACGGTGGCAGCGGTAAAACCCGTACAGCTCCAACTTCTTCTCGATTTCCGCCAGCGTGCAGTCCATCATATACGTCTCCCCGTCTACGATGATCGCCGCTTTGCCGTCCTGGCTCTCGATGTAGTCGATCTCCGGCGGATCGAACAAAATCATTTTGTCGTCCACTTTAGCCGGAATCCGGAATAATCTCGCACTCGCCGGGACGTCCGTTTTGCCTGCGTCGGACAGCGCCGCCTCCTCTTCGTCCGTCTCGATCGGCCGCAAACCGCTCGGCTGAAGCTTGTACGATAAGTCACCGAGCAGCAGCGCGTGCTCCAGATTCGAGAGAAGGACCAAAGCGGCTGCCGGACGTTCTTTGATCCTGCCGAGCATGCGCAAAAACACCCGGATCGTCAGCACGTCCACGCCTTGCACCGGCTCGCGGAACACTATCAAGCCGGAGCTGCGGATATAAGCTTTCGCGTAATGGACGCGGCGAAGCTCGGATTCGGAACATTTGCGCAGCGGACGCTCCGCGCAGCCTTGCAGCTCGAACAAAACCAAAAGCTCGGGCACGGTGACTTCGAACCCGAACCATTTGCGGTAAAAAGCGATATTGTCTTCTACCGTCAGACGTTCGTACAGGCCGTCTTCGAAGTCGAAAACCGGAATTTGTCGCCGATGAAGCCCCTGCACCAACAATGCCTGCATGTCCATGTCGCTGTAGACCGCCGAGGCTTGGGCGGTTCGAAGCTCCAAAGAGAAGCTCGGCAGCCCTTCTTCTTCCCCGCCTCCAAAATCCATATTCACATGGGTCATCGGGAAATCTCGCCTTTTCCGCAGGTGCGCATACCCGTAACATGACGCTCCAAAATCGTTCGGATCGCGCGAATCCGCCGGGGATCGATGAGTGCCGAGGCTTTGCCGTCGAAGCGGGCCGCGGAACCGATATGTATCCGCGCCGCGCCGGTTGCCTTGAGAAAAGAAGGCAAATTCTCCGCCGTCAGGCCCGCGCCCGCCAAAATCTCGGGCGGCTTGCCCGCCTTCGAGCCGCGCAGCAGCTCCGCGAGCCGTTCGGCTCCTTCGGGCGCGCTCGGCGCTCCGCCCGAAGTCAGAATATCCGTCACCTGCGGGTAGACGGACAAGGCTTTCAGCGCTTCTCCGAGGTCTTCCGCCTCGTCGAACGCGCGATGAAACGTGAACGCGAGGCCGGGCCCCGCGTCCATCAGTCCCTCCAGCGCGGACTGATCCACCGTCCCCTCCGGCGTCAACGCGCCGGTCACGACGTCCAGTCCGCCTGCGGCGGCGATGCGGCGAATATCCCGCCGCATCAGCTCCAGTTCGTCTTCGGCGTAGACGAACCCGCCTCCCCGCGGCCTGACCATGACGCGGATCGGCACTTGAACGGCGCGGCGCATCTCCGCCGCCAAAGACAGGTCCGGCGTCACGCCGCCGACCTGCGGATCGGCGATCCACTCGATCCGGTCCGCGCCTCCCCTTTCCGCTGCCGCGGCTTCTTCCGGCGTGCAGGCAATCACTTCAAGCAGCATGGAAATTCCTCCTTTTCAATGATCGGAATCCGATTCTCGTGTGGTCTGTATTTCTTCATCGGGTTCATTGTACCTCAAAAAGACTGCCGGACGTTTCCGGCAGTCTGGATTTCGAAACGTCTTTCGATGCATCCCCGGCTTGCGCTTAACGGAATTCCGGAGGTACTCTTCGTGCTACGCCGGTTTTCATCGCGGCTTTGACGACGGCGTCGCGGATGCGGTCGACGACTTTGTCGTTGAATACGCTCGGGATGATGTACTGCTCGTTCAGCTCGTCGTCTTCGACGACGGATGCGATGGCTTGGGCGGCGGCGACTTTCATCGCTTCGTTGATCACGCTGGCGCGGCAGTCGAGAGCGCCGCGGAACATGCCCGGGAAGCACAGGACATTGTTGATCTGGTTCGGGAAATCGCTGCGGCCTGTCGCGAGCACGCGTACATGCGGCTCCGCCAATTCGGGATCGATCTCGGGATCGGGGTTGGCCATCGCGAACACGATCGGATCGGCAGCCATCGACTTGATATGATCAAGCGTCAACAGGTTAGGACGGGATACGCCGATGAAGACGTCGGCTCCCGCGATGACCTGTTCCAGCTGTCCGGTCTCTCCGTGCGGATTGCAGTTGTCCGCGATCCATTCCCACATCGGATTATCGTATTTATCGGCTTTATGCAGCGCGCCGCAGTGGTCGACCGCAATCACGTTGCGGGCGCCGGCCGACAGCATCATTTTGATGCACGCCGAACCGGCCGCGCCGACGCCGAGCAGCACGATTTTGGCGTCTTCCAGCTTTTTGCCGACGATGCTGAGCGCGTTCAGCAAACCCGCCAACACGACGACCGCCGTTCCGTGCTGATCGTCGTGGAAAACGGGGATATCCAGTTCTTCCGTCAGCCTGCGCTCGATCTCGAAGCAGCGCGGCGAACCGATGTCTTCCAGATTGATGCCGCCGAATGCCGGAGCGATCAATTTGACGGTACGGATGATTTCTTCGGTGTCCTTCGTGTCGAGACAGATCGGGAAAGCGTCGACGCCCGCGAACTGCTTGAACAGCATCGCTTTGCCCTCCATGACCGGCATCGCCGCCCGCGGGCCGATATCGCCGAGACCCAGCACGGCGGTTCCGTCGGATACGACGGCAACCGTGTTTCGTTTGATCGTCAGGGTAAAAGCTTTCTGCGGATCTTCATGGATCGCACGGCACACTTTGGCTACGCCCGGCGTGTAGACGTGGGACAGATCCTCGCGGTTTTTGACCGGAGACTTCGATTGGATCTCGATTTTGCCGCCCAAATGCGCCAGGAACGTCCGGTCCGATACGTTGACGATCGTAACGCCCGGCAGCGCTTCGACCGCTTCGAGCACCGATTCGCGCATTTTTTCGGGCAGGTTGACCGTCAAATCGCGGATCGTATGGTCGGGGCTGGCGTGGATCACGTCGATCGCCACCACGTCGCCTCCGCCGTCGCCGATCGCGCCCGCCACTTCGCCGAACGTGACTTCTCTTTTGTCCATTTGCAAACGTATGATCATGCTTGTTCCAAGAGCCATCGTCTACCTCCTGCGGATACGGGATGGGGAGAAGCGCAAGACCTCGCCCGCTAACTGATAACGCTTACATGGAAATCGACATTATTATAGCATAACTATCTTGTCTCCGCTTGCCGGACCTTTTGCCCGCGAATTTCTTCCGCTTCGTCGTGCGCGATTCGATAAAGGATTGCGTAAAGTTTGTTAACGAAAGTTTCACTTGCCTTCCTCATGTTATACTGGGAGAGACAGAGAGAGCATCCGAATAGATAAATAGGGATACAGAAAAAATAGCGAACGCGCGGCATATTGAAATACTTGTCGCGACATACGCATCCGGAGGGAAACGCACATGGAGAGAAGCATTATCTTTTTCGATCTTGACGGCACGCTCCTGAACGACGAAAAGCAAGTTAACGAATCGACCCGCGAAGCAATCGCAGCATTGAAAGAGCAAGGTCATATCGTCGCGATCGCGACGGGCCGCGCTCCTTTCTTTTTCGATCATATCCGCAAGGAACTGGACATCGACACCTACGTGAGCTATAACGGCTCGTACGTGGTGCTCGAAGGCGAAGTCTTGTTCACGAACCCGCTGAACGCCCAGGCGCTTCAGAACCTGACGGACATCGCTTTGCAAAACGAACACGCCATCGTCTACATGGATCATGAAGACATGCGCGCCAACGTTCCGGACAGCGAACGCGTGAACGAAAGCATCGGCACGCTGAACGTCGGCATTTTGCCTTCGCACGATCCGACGTATTACAAAGACCGTTTCATCTATCAATCGCTGCTGTTCTGCGCGGAAGGCGAAGAACAGCCGTACGAATCGTTGGTCAGCGCATTCGATTTCGTCCGCTGGCATCCTTTTTCCGTCGACGTTCTTCCTTCGGGAGGCAGCAAGTTCAAAGGCATCGGCAAAATCACGGAAAAACTCGGCATTCCGCCGGAGCGTCAATATGCGTTCGGCGATGCGCTGAACGATCTTCAGATGTTAAAAGGCATTCCCAACAGCGTCGCGATGGGCAGCGGCCTGCAGGAAGCGAAAGACGCCGCCAAGTGGGTCACCACTTCGAACAACGAAGACGGCATCGCGCACGGGCTGAAGCTGGCGGGATTGCTGTAAATTCAAGCACGACGACAAAAAGAAACGGGGGTACAACCATGGAGCAAAGCATTATCTTTTTCGATATTGACGGCACGTTGGTCGACGAACAAAAAAACGTGCCGCAATCGGCCAAGGACGCGATCGCCGAATTGAAAAAGCAAGGGCATATCGTCGCGATCGCGACCGGACGCCCGCAATTCATGTTCAAAGAAATCCGCGAAGAGCTGGGCATCGATACGTATGTGAGTTACAGCGGACAGTATGTCGTGCTGAACGGGCAGGTCATCTACACCAATCCGATCAATAAAGATTCGCTGAAGCAAATGACGGAGATCGCCATGAAGCATAATCATCCGGTCATTCTGATCGACGACGAAGAGATGAAAGCGACCGTGCCGAACGACGAATTCGTCGCGCAGGGCTTCGGGATGCTGTTCAACTACATTTCGCTGGCGACGCCGGACCCGGATTTTTATAAAACGGGCTTTGTATATCAGGCTTCGCTGTTCTGTAACGAAGAAGATCAAAAGCTGTACGACGCGGTCTTCCCTGCCCTGTCGTTTATCCGTTGGAGCCCGATCTCCGCGGACGTGCTGCCGGCGGGCGGAAGCAAGCTCGAAGGCATCCGCAAAATCACGGAAAAGCTCGGCATTCCGCCCGAGCGCCAATATGCGTTCGGCGATGCGCTGAACGACATGGAAATGCTGAGCGGCATTCCCAACAGCGTCGCGATGGGCAACGGGCTGCCTGAAGTCAAAGCGGTCGCCAAGTGGGTCACGAAGACGAACGAGGATGACGGGATCGCGCACGGCCTCAAATTGGCCGGACTGCTTTAAGATCCTATTCGTTGGTAATGGCTTAGGGGCGCCGGGGGAATTTCGTTTCGGTCGCGTGTTGCAATCGGGAAGCAGGATGAGGTTTAAATGGAAGCTTCCCGATTGCAAAGGCGAACGTTTCACTCCTGCACTGAAATTCCCCCTCTGCCCTTGCCGTTTACCGACTCATAAACCTCAAAGCAAAAGGCGGCGTATTTGCCGCCTTTTTTGTATAGGGGAAAAGATTTTTAAAACAGTTAAGTTCAAGCCGGAGAGAGAAATTCAGTTCAATACGCCTTTGAACTCGGAAAACTACCCTCTAAAATTCCAATCCGGTTTTCCGAGTGAGACAGCGTATTGAACGAATTTCTCTCTCCGCCCTTGAATGGTTCAATCGAATCGTGTTTTTTGAGCGGTAGAAGAGTACAACATGCTATACTAACAAAAGAATTACGGACGGGGCCTATAACGGCTCGGCGGATATTCATTCATCAAACCTTTGGAGGTTCACCTTATCTATGCTTACTTTTGAACAAAAAATCGCGATTTTGGAATCTTTTCCGGAGCTTACGCGCAACGACGTGTCGATGGGTCGGGTCAATTATCATTTTGAAGGCAGCGCGCACGAGAAAAAAATCGTCGGCTACCGCTTTCATCCGAACGGCAACGGCTTCGTGTTTGCGGGGCTGGTCGGGGATTACGATACGGACGACAAAGGCTTCGTGAACGTGCGCGACTTTACGGAATCCGAATTGCGCGAGATCGTGGACGCTTCGATCCGTTCGCTGTCGCCAGTCGGCGGAGCCGCTCCGTCGAAACCTGTTTCGGCCGCTTCGGCGCAGTCGGCCGGGGACGAGATCTGGACAAACGGCGACGGGCAGGAACTGATTCTCAAGTTCGAGGACGAGACGTTCTTTATCTATTCGGGATTCAGCCTGGAGATGGCGTTCGAGACGCGCGAGGAGACGGAAGAGTACTTGACGGAAGAAGGCTTTACGTTTAACCGCAAGTAAAATCGGGCAAGTTCTCTCGGCGATCGCGCTTGTCGAACGAATCGCCCCGAAAGCGCGAAAAAAACCGCTTGAAGCACGTTCAAACGTGTCTTCAAGCGGTTTTTCGGCATCTTTGTCTTTCTCTTCCCATACGATCATAAAGGAACGATTCCGCTGATTGCGTTGGTGATCGTTTGCGACCAAAAAGAACGCTGACCGCGGAGCACTTCGATGCCCTGAATCACGGCCACCCATTCGTATTCGCTCACGCTGCCTTCCATCTGATCCTCGGTTTGCAGCCAGTATTCATGGCCTTTCAACCGATGCTTTTTCGTATCGACGAACGCCGCTTCCTTGTTCGTTCCTTCAATGCGGTATCCGCCGACGTCGGACTCGATCCGATAATAGCCGCGCAGGCCCGCATCGTATCCGTAATACGTTTCAAGACCGTTTTTCTCCCGGCTCAGACGCCCGACGACTTCTTCCCGTTCATCCCGGACTACCCATTTCTGCGATGACCGTTCCAAACAGCCGCGGTACAGCACGTAATCGTCGCCGTCCAGCACGTACAGACCGTTTTCGCCTTCTCCTTTGTAATCGATCGAGCCTTTCCGGTTTCCGCCGATCTGACGAATGACGCCTTTGCCGAACGGCCTTTTTTGTCCGCAAAAATAAAGTTCCATGCCTGCCTCCCCCTTCGGTTCGATGCTGACACCGTTTTTCGAATCTAAGTCCAATCGCCTCCGTCGCTATGCGCGTCGGCCAGATCGGCCTGCATGTCTTCGGCGACCGATTGGATATCCTCCGGCGTGATCTGGATCAGCGGATATCCTTCTTCCTCGCGCATCTGAAGCGCCGCTTCCCGGAAATACCGCGGACTGCCCGGCGATGCCTCGTCGTCGTAGACCAGCAGCATCCCGTCGCTTTTGCGCAGCAGCAGTCCGTCCCGGGCTTTGAACTGCCACGGCCCGCTGTAAGGCTCCTTGCTGACCAGTCGGTAGTAATCGATATGCTTCTGCAAGTTCTGCCAATATTCTTTTTTCTCGTCGCTCCACTTCTCGTCCATTCCCGCGAAAGCCGCAAGAACCGACAGCTTGAGCTGCGGATAATCTTGTTTGAGTTCGATCACCGCTTCGCACGCCCACAGATCGACGCCGTATTGGCCGGGGGTCAGCACCCACTCCAGCCCCTCCTCGATCAGCGGAATCAACCGGCGTTTGATCGCTTCGCGAATAAACGGGATACCGGGGTGCTTTTGGTTAAAGATTCCGAGCTCGTTCGCGCGATAGCCGGTGACCAGCAAATTTTTCACGTTCGTACAGCCTCCCTGACGTCTTTCCTTTCAGTGTACCATATGCGGCGGATCGATTAGGAGTCCGCGCTCACCCTCCGGAATTCGCTGAAGATCTCTGACGCTTACGGATCGCGTTGACGCCCATGACGACCGCGACCATCTCGTAATCGGACAGCAGCGAGCGATTGGAAAGCCGATAAGCGCCGCTGCGAATCCAACCGCTCGTACGGGCGAACTGCGCGACTTCGGTCCCGTTTTCGGTGATCACGTATTCTTTGGAAAAGTTCGGCGATTCGATCTCGTACACGCCGCGCTCGCCCGCGTCGTATTCGAATTTTTTCGTGAACAAAGTAAATCGCGGACGCAGAAGGCCGATATCCCGCTCCCCCGCATCCAGCACCCGCCAACGGCGCAGCATCATTTGAAATCGTCCCGTATACAGCAGTTCGCCGCCGGGTCCGTACACGTCCAGCGCCGAACCGATCATGCTTCTCAGATCCAGCCTTCCCGCCGCTTCGCCGGATGGATTCAAAATCTCGGTCTGTCCCGCGTTAAAAAAGTTATCCGAAAAATAAAGTTCCATATGTGCTCCCCCTTTTCCATATTAACCCGCTCGCTTCATGTCGCGCTGTGCCCGATCTCGCCAAGCTTAATCCCGAAGATTTCGTATCTCCGTTTCCCTCTCCCCGTCCGGTTCTTCGCGTTCGAAGCTGGTCTTCTTTCCCTTGACACTTTGCTTGCCGGGTACGGCGCGCCCAAGCTTTTTTTACCCGTTTCGGGCCTATGCATCCCATATGGACGCCAAACGTCCCAATTACTTCATAAACCGTTTAACAGGAACAGATGGGGGTTAATGGTTACTGCCGACCTTACATACTTCGACAGGTTATAAGGCTTGTTCATGCTTACCCGGTCGGTCATTACATTTTCGGAAGGATGAATTTTACGATGAAGAAAAAATTGACTGCTGTCGCACTCGGTGCGGTACTTACTCTAACGGCTTCGGCCGGCGTCTATGCGGGTGCCAATCTTCAGGAAATCCGCGCCTCCTTGAATAACGGTCTCGGCATCGTCGTGAACGGCAGCGCCTATACGCCGAAAGACGGCAACGGCAAAACGCTCGCTCCGATCACGTACAAAGGCACCACTTACCTGCCTGTACGTTCGATCGGCGAAGCGCTGAACACCTCCGTAACCTATGATGCAAAAAATAGCCGCGTGGTGATCGGCGGCGGTACCTCTTCGGGTTCGACCGGCGGAAACACGACGACGCCTGCGACGCCTTCGACAGGTTCGTCTTCCGTTCAACGTCCGACCACGATCCCGTCAGATTTCCCGCTTCCGTCCGACGCCAAAGTCTACGATCTGGTTGAAGGCGTAGCAGGCGGAACGGGCACGCCGTCGGCGACGTTCAAGTATACGACGAAGCAGGATCTGCTGTCGCTCGGCAACCAGTACAAAGAATACTTCGCGAAAAAAGGCGCTACCAGCAAATCCGAGGAAGTCAGCGCATCGGCCATCTCTATCATAGACGCGGGCGGATCGTTCGCCGTTACGGTCGATGCCAAACCGGGCACGGGCAGCAACAAAGGATTAAACGTCGTGGATATCGTATGGAGCGGCAAATAATAATCGACTTCGGTCGGTTAACCGCGGCGCATAAAAAGAAACAGCTTCGCTTTCCCGATCAGGAGAGCGAAGCTGTTTTTGCATGAAATCGCCCCATCAACACCGTATCGTAGTAGCGGCCGTCCGCATGCTTCCGATCGTTTTTCAATACGCCTTCTTTTTCGAATCCATGTTTGGCATACAGTCGAATCGCGGATTCGTTGGCAGCCAGCACCGACAGATTCACCTTCTCGATTCCGCTTCCGTCCGCCCAATCCAGCGCATGCCGCAGCAACTCGCCGCCGATCCCGCATCCCCAATACGCTTTTGCTACGCAAATCCCAAACTCCGCGCGATGGGCGAACCTGCGCAATACGCTGCCTTCGCATCTGGCGTAACCGACAAGATTTCCATCCGCTTCAGCGACAAGAAACAGTCTTACGCCACTCTCCGAGTCTGCCGTAATCAGCATCTCGAAGTCCTTTTCATCCATAAATCCTTCTCCGGCTTCGCGATCCATATGCTCGGTCTCTCCGTCGATTCGCACGCGCAAAGCGGATAATTCGGCGGCATCTCGCAGTTCGGCGCAGCGAATCGTGTAACGTAATCCTTTTCCGGCAAACGTCTTCGGTTCCATTCCTATTCAGCTCCCCCGGCACAATATTCGGCTCAATCATGTTATTCTAACTTAAGCTGAAAAGTAAAGGAGGCCCTCCCGATGGAACCACCTATCAAAAAATATCAAAGCGGCGTCGAAGCGACTCTCGATGTCATCGGCGGCAAATGGAAAAGCATCATTCTGTACCATCTGGTCACCGAAAAACGACGCTTTAACGAGCTGAGACGCCTCACCCCCAATATCAGCCACAAAATGTTGACCCAACAGCTTCGGGAACTGGAACGGGACGGACTTATTCTGCGCCACGACTACAACGAGGTTCCTCCCCGCGTCGAGTACGAACTGAGCGAATACGGCCAAGGATTGATCGGCGTGCTGGACTTTTTCTGCTATTGGGGCGAAGCCCATGTGGAGCGGGTATACGGAGACAAAAGTCTCGCGCTTGAAGGCCCGTTCCTGAGTGAAGAAGAAGCCGCGCAATTCGCGAGCGGAGCGGGGTTGAAGCAGGTCTGAGCCGATCAATAAACGCGGTTACCGAAAAGTGCGTACTTACCAAACTTTTCGAACTCTCCTACAATGAGCCTTGTACTCAAACGAGACGAATTCGGAAGGAGTGTTTGAAATGAAAACATTGGTAATCGCCGCGCATCCTGCATTGGAAACTTCGCGGATCAACCGTAAATGGCTGGAGGAAATTCGCAAATATCCGGAAGAGATCACGGTCAGCTCGTTATATGAGAAATATCCCGATAGCGTGATCGATATTGCCGCGGAGCAAGCGCTGGTAGAAGCTCATGACCGCATCATTTTGCAATTCCCGTTCTACTGGTTCAACTGCCCGCCGCTCATGAAGCAATGGCTGGACGAAGTGCTGCTGGAAGGCTGGGCGTACGGCGAAGGTTCTTGGCTGTTCGAAAACAAAAAAACGATCGGCCTTGCGGTATCCGTCGGCGTTAAAAAGAAAGATTACAGCCCGAGCGGCGAATATCTGCATGACATGAACACGCTGCTGCTTCCGTTCGAGATGACGGCGCGTTATTTGAAAAGCGGCTACGAAGAACCGTTTATCCATTACGGCGTGAATTCGCGGACGAGCGAGGAAGAGCTTCGGGAGAGCGCGGAGCGGTATGCGAAGCATTTGTTGAAGGCGACAGAAGTTAACGTTTAAATCTTGATTTTTGCCGCTTCCTTTTGAATCGACGGCAAAAAGACGCATTCCCGAAAAGGAGATGCGTCTTTTCATGTTAAGGCGAGTTCTCGTTACTGCACCTTCGTCTTCACCGACTGCGTCGTAATCAACTTGCCCTGCTTATCGAAAGCAATGACCTCGATCGTGATGTTTTTGCCTTTATACTTGGAAAAGTCGATCTCGGCCGTCCATGGAGGGGTCGTTGTCGCGCCTACCTGCTTGCCGCCGATCTTGTACACGACTTTGCCCAGCGTCGGCGACCAGGTTTTCACGTAGCCGGAGACTTTCAGCTTCTTGGCCGGAACGGTCGTCGTGATCGGATTGTAGGACAAGGTGGTGCTGCCGCCTACCGCGCTCAGGTAATACGGGTTCGCGATCGCTTTTTTATACGTCGCCAGCATCTTGTCGTTGTTGGACAAGCCGTAATATTTGACGCGGTCTGTCGTTCCTTTGGCATCGACGTCGAACCAGAAAGCAGCCTTCACCTTCGGATACTTCATCGGCAGCGTCGCGTATAACTGCTGCGTCTGGTAGACGGACCATTCCGTCACGTCGCGCATTTTTTCCGGATACATATACGATACCGAACCTTCCGCGATCATGATCGGCTTCTTGTCGGCGTACCAATTATATACGGCGTCCAGCTTGGCGATATGGCTGCTGCGGTCGATGCCCTGCTTCAGCGGATCGGCCGTCGGATTGTAGATCGAGTACAGGCTGACCCCGACCCAGTCCACGTACTTGTCGCCCGGATAGTAGCTCTGGATGTTGTCGATCGGATTGGCTCCCGGCGCCCACAGCATCGCGACATTGTCCGGCGCTTCCTTGTGGAAGACGTCGGCGACCAAGCGGAACTTCTCGATATACGCCTGCGGCGTGCTTTTCCAAGGCGTCCAGTTTCCGTTCATCTCGTTGGCGAAACGCAGAAAGATCGGCACGCCGGACGCGGCCGCGTCTTTGGCGAGTTTGCGCAGATAGGCGTCGTCTTTCACCTCGGCCATCCCGCGAAGCGGCTGCACCCCGAGTTCGATCGCCGTTCCGTTGCGCTTGGCCGCGTTGATATGCGATTGAATGGTCGAGAGCGACGTTCCGTAGGTGAAGTAGATCAGATAACCGGCGTGCTTTTTGCCCGTGAAGGTCGGATACTCGTCCGCGTAAAACTTGCCCCCTGCCGAGTTATGCACCTTCTTGTTTTGCTCCGCATAGGCGCCGAGCAGGATGCCGTTCGCCGGTTCCAAAGGAGCCGAATCGCGGGTGCGGTTTTTGAGCGTCGCCGCGGACAATCCTGTTTCGTAGTAAAGCTCGACAGAACTGCGCAGCGCGTCGGCTTTGCGCTGAACGGCAATGCTGTCCTGCACCAGATTCACTTTCGCGTAATACGTCGCTTCGAGGTCCCAACTGACGACGGCTTTATCGTACTGCTTCAGCTTGACGTAAGCTTCGCCCGCGTTGCGGTACATGCGTCCAGCATTGCCGTAATCGCGGCTTGCCGCCATTTCGCGTCCGGCCTGCTCGTACTTGGCGATAGCCTGCGCGTATTTCCCCTGCTTGTCCAGCCGCATGGCGTCGTTGTAAACGTTCCAGACGCTCGCCGCCTGCACGGTCTGCGGATGCACCGACGCCGCCGTCCCCGTCAGCAGCGCGGCAGCCAATACGACGGCTCCCCATTTTTTGAATCCTGTTCGCGTTCCCCTCAACACGTTCATCCCCTTCTTTTCTCTGCTGCCTGCTCGTTTGCTTGCAGGCTATCTTTTCCTTTATCGGCAAAAAGGCCCCTTTCATGAAGGAAGGGGCGGGTTAAAATCCTGTTCGTGGGGGCAAAGCTGGGAGCCGCTGCGGGAGAAATTCGTTCAGGACGCTGTCTCACCCGGAAAGTGGATTGGATTTGAATAAGGAATCTTTCCGGGTTCAAAGGCGTCCTTCACTGAATTTCTCCCTCCGCTGCAAGCTTTGCTGTGGAACACTCTTTAAACCGTGGGAGGTTATAAAGAAATAAGAGGAGCTATGCAATCGGCTCCTCGCTTTTGGTTCTTTAATCAATCATCCCCCTTTCAAGTTGAAAGGGGGATGATTGATTGAAAAGCCTGCTTGTAGGAAAGCGCAGAGCGGAGGGAGAAATTCAGTTTAAAACGCCTTTGAACCCGGAAAACATACAACTTAAATTCCAATCAAGTTTTCCGGGTGAGACAGCGTTTTAAACGAATTTCTTCCGCAGCGCCCCTCGCTTTCCCACACGAACAGGATTTTCAAAAGTAAACATCACAGTTTGAACTTGGCGCTCAAACGTTGGAGTTCTTCGGCCATCTCGGACAACGAAACGGCGCCGGCGGACATTTCCTGCATGGCGGCTGCCTGCTCTTCCGATACGGCGGAAACGTTTTGGATTTCTTCGGAGGTGCGCTCCATGCGGGAGCCGCCTTCCATGATCGCCGAAGCGACCGTTTCGACGACTTGGACCATCTCGCCGGAAGCTTGAACGGCTTGTTCGCTCTGCAAGCCGACGCGGCTGACGGTTTCGCGAATATGGCCGAACAGGTCGCCCGTGGCCTGAATGGCTTCGCTTCCCGCCGCTACGCGGTCCGAAGCTTCTCCGATCGCTCCGCTCAAGCGCAACGTATCTGCTTGAACCATATCGATCATGCCGATGATCTGCGCGGCGGAAGCCGAAGATTGCTCGGCAAGCTTGCCGACCTCGGACGCGACCACGGCGAAGCCGCGTCCTTGTTCGCCGGCTCTGGCGGCTTCGATCGAAGCGTTGAGCGCAAGCAGGTTGGTCTGCTTGGCGATGCCGGTGATCAACTGGACGATACTGCCGATCTCGGCCGAACGGCGATTCAGCGCTTCGACGGCTTGGGTCATTTCCTCCATGCCTCGGGAAGTCGACTGCATTTGCTTCACCGCTTCGCCGACGATCTCGACACCCTGCTCCGATTGGGTGCTGGCACGCTCGGCCGCTTCCGACGTTTCCCCGACCCGATCGCGGATAACGACGATTTTATCCAACATACTCCCCATCAGCTCGCCGCCCGATCGGGAGGTCCGAAGCTGCATTTCGCTCGACTCCGCCATTCGCTGCATGGAGGAAGCCGAGTGTTCCGCGCCGTCCGCGCTTTCTTGCGCTACCGATTTGAACTCTTCGGCAGCCGTCGCCAAAGCTCCGGACGTCCGTCCGACTTCAAGAAGCACGCCGCGCTGATTTTCGCCCATCTGGCGCAGAGCGGAAGACAAATGCTGCAGCTCGCCTTTGAGTCCGGTCGGAAGTTCGTCCATTTTATCCAGCTCGCCGTTCGCCATGTACCCGACTTGACGGGTCAGCTGTTCCAGCGGACGGGTGATGCTGCGCGCAATGAGGAAAGACATCAAAACGGACAGCAGCACGGCCGTAACCAATGCGCCGATCGAAATGACCAGAATTCGGCCGGTCTCTTCTCTTTGCGCAAAAGCGGAGTCGTTCATCGTTTGAATTTTCTGATCCATCGACACGCGCAGCGCGTCCGTCATTTGATTCACGACATCCTGTGTTTGTTTTTGCAGGGCAGCAGCTTCTTCGTCTTTATTTTCTTGAGACAGCAGCAGGATTTGCGTAACCGCCTGCTCGTAACCCGCAGCGGCTTGACGGAACATATCGGCGCTTTCCTGTTCTTCGTCGGAAGTCAAAGTAACCGTGTAAGTCTCGATGGCCGCATTAAGTTCATCGATTGCTTTTTCGGCAGCCGCACGGCTCCCTTCCATATCGGCATCGTTTGTTTCCAAAATATTGCGCATTGTCAATTGATCGATCGTTTTGAGCCGGTCGTTCACTTGTTCCAACATCACGACGCTGGGAATATCGCGGTCTTTCAAATCGTCCGCCCGGTCCCGTAAATTCGAAGTCCCGATATTAGTCAAGCTGTTCAAAATAATAATCAAAACAATCATCGCGCCGAACCCGCCGAATAACTTCTGTCTGATCGTAAGCTTCATCTGGTTGCGTCTCCTCTGCTGTCCCTTAAAATTTCCGTAAATTTAATTGCATCCTGTATATTTCGGTATCTTGTTTGCTTTTATTAAGACTAAAGTCCTTTTTTCGACAAAAAAAGACCAAGCGGCTTGCGCCGACTGGCCTGTTTTATAAGGGTTGAATCAAACGGTGCGTTCAGAACGCCGGATACGTATCCGTATATTCTTCTTCCAGGAATTTCACGACTTCAGGTCCGCGCATGCGCTCGGCCAGCTTTTGGATCGCCGGGTCGTCTTTATTGTCTTCGCGGGCCATCAAGGTGATGGCGAAAGCCTGCATGTCTTTTTCCACGATCAAAGCGTCCTTCTTGGCTGACAGTCCCAGCGGCTTCGCGTAGGCCGGATACATGGTCACCAGGTCGGCGTCGTCCATCATGCGGTTCAGGGTCAGCAGATCGACTTCTTTGAACTGGTAGTTCTTCGGGTTCGACGTAATGTCTTGCAGCGTGGCTTTGATGCCGACGCCTTCTTTGAGTTCGATCATGTCGTTCTGCTCAAGCAAAAGCAGCGAGTGCGCGATGTTCGGCGGGTCGTTCGGAATCGCGACGATCGCGTTATCCGGCAGCTCGTCGACCGATTTGTACTTTTTCGAATATCCGGCGTAAAGGGCGTTGTAGACCGGTTGAACGGGTACGATGTTCGCGCCTTTCGCTTCGTTATACGCTTCGGCGTAAGGCACGTGCTGGAAGAAGTTCGCGTCTACTTCTTTGTTCGCCAGCGCGTCGTTCGGTTGGATGTTGTCGGACATCTCGACGATCTCCAGGTTGATGCCGTCTTCGACGAGCAGCGGCTTGACCAGCAGCAGGATTGCGTCCATCGGCGCAGGCAGGGAAGCGACTTTCAGGGTCGTCAGTTCTTTGCTGTCCGTGTTTTCGGTCGTTGCTGTCGGCTGTGTCGTATCGTTTGCGTTGTTGGACGCAGTCCCGCCGCCTTGTCCGCAGCCGGCCAGAACGAGAAACAATGCAGTAAGAATAAGAAGCATAGACTTTTTCATGATCGTGGTATACCCCCGTTGAATGATGTTTGGACTTGCCAGATGCCTAGTAGCTTGTTACCGTTTATCGATCTTGCGGGAAATCGTGCTGCCCAGCACTTGCACGATCTGGACGAGCAGAACCATCAGGACGATCATGCAAATGGTGACGTCCATCTCGAATCGCTGGTAACCGTAGCGGATCGCGAAGTCGCCCACTCCGCCGCCCCCGACGATGCCGACAACCGTCGAATAAGAAATGAAGCTGACGATGGAAGTCGTGAGTCCCAATACCAAGCCCGACCGGGCTTCGACGTACAGGAACTTCCATACGATCTCCAGACGCGATGCTCCCATGGAGCGGGCTGCTTCAATGACGCCGCGCGGCACTTCGACCAGCGCTTGCTCGACGAGTCTCGAGTATCCCGCAATGGCGACGACCGCCAACGGAATGGTCGCCGCCGTCGTTCCGATGGTCGTACCGACGATCAATCGGGTCAACGGGAACATGAACACGACCAGCAGCAGGAACGGAAAAGAACGGATCACGTTCACCAGAGTGTTCAAAAATATTGAAGCGCTCCGATTTGCCAACATGCCGCCCGGCCTCGTCACAAAGATCAGCGTCCCCAGCGGAATGCCCAGAATTACGGCAGCAATGGTGGACATGCCGACCATGTAGAACGTCTGGCCGATCGCTTCCCAGATCTGCTCCTGATACTGCGTCCAGATCTCCATGATCCGTTCGATGCTCATAGCGTGTCCTCCTTATGTACAAGGCCCAAAATCTGCTCCCGGTACGATAAATTGGGACGAACGCGTTCTTCCGAACGTTTCGGCAGATCGAACGTATCGACGACCGCACCCATTTCCATGACGGATACGCGCGTGCAAATTTGCCGAACCACTTCCATCTCGTGCGTCACGATGACGATCGTGACGCCCAGAGTACGGTTGATATGAAGCAGCGTGTTCAACAGTTCTTCCGTCGTCTGCGGATCGAGCGCCGACGTCGGTTCGTCGCACAGGAGAAGTTTCGGATTGCTGGCCATCGCCCGCGCGATCGCGACCCGCTGTTTCTGTCCGCCGCTGAGTTGAGCCGGATACTGCCGCGCTTTATCCTCCAAGCCGACGAAGCTGAGCACTTCCATGATTCGCCGCTCCCGGTCCTGCTTGGGCGTTCTCGCCAATTCCAGCGCCGCCGCCACATTGCCGTGCACGGTGCGGTTGTGAACCAGGTTAAACTGTTGAAAGATCATGCCGATCGACCGCCGCGCTTCGCGCAGCTCCCGTTCGCTTACCCGCATAAGGTCGCGTTTTTCGAACAACACGCTTCCTTCATCCGGCCGTTCCAGCAGATTCATCAGCCGCAGCAGCGTGGACTTGCCTGCTCCGCTAGTACCGATAATGCCGTGAATGCCGCCCGTCTCGATCTCCATGCTCACAGGAAGAACAGCTTGAAAAGTCTGACCCTGCGCGGTATACGACTTGCTGACTTTTTGCAGGGATAGAATAGCTACTCCCTCCTTGTACCAGTATTTTAATTTAACTGTTACATTCTTTAATCGACTAAATTATAAGGCAATCTATGCGCTGTGTCACCATTTTTACACATAATTTTAATATTATTTTTACAATCTGCGCAGGAATGGGCATGCTTGTTTACGCAACAAAAAACGCCGAAACGTTTTTTTGTCCGTTCTTTTTCGCATTGACCGTCGTTCAATAACGTGAGCGCGCGTCGAAAAGCGGACGGATGCTTCGGTACAGCAGAGCGCCGGACAGCGCTCCGTACGCCGCATGAACCGTCAACCACCAAAACCAGGAAGGCAGGCTACCGATCGGCGGCGTGCCTCCCGAGGACAGCAGCGTGGTCGGATAGAGCAGCGCGCCGATCACGATGCCGATCGCGGCGGTCGCTCCTGCCGCCGAGCTCGAAGAAAGCCGTCCCCGTCGGGCGAAACGCTGGCCGATGAGGCCCAGTATCATGCACAGCACGATCGAGATCGCCAAATGAATCGCGAATTCGCCAGCTTCGTTCAACGGGAGTTCTTTCAGTACCGGCACGTAATCCGCGTTCAACAACAACCGATAGACCTCATGGCCGCTCAGATGCTGAACCGCCTTCAGCGCCAGGCCGAGCAGGACCCCCGTAAGCAATCCCGTCGCCGCGTAAGCCGCCAACAGCCGGCCTTGCCGGATATTCTTGCGTGACCCATTCCGCCACGCGCCGTCCTCTCTTCGCATCGCGGAAGCTTGGACTTCGCCGTCGCTGCTTGCGTCCGTATTCGATGCATGCTTTATTTTGTCTGCCATACCGTTCCTCCTTTTCGATCTATGTTCTTTTACCCGCGGGACTGAGCCCGCTATCACTGGCAAGAACGATTGCTCGAATCGCTCGGCGCCTTCCGCCCCGCGCAAAAAGACGAGCGCCTCGGAAACGGCCGCTCGTCTTCTCTTTTTGCTTATGCTTTTACGTCATCAAGTTTCCTGGCCGAAGCAGCGGCTGCACCGGACTGCACCGCCGTGCGCGCTTTCTTTCCCTGCCTACAAGCCTAAATACTCTTCAATTCCCGCCGCGATCGCTTCCGCGACGCGGTTTTGCCAAGCCGGGTCCGTGATCTTGTCCACGTCGCCTCCCGCGTACAGGAAGCCCGTTTCCACCAAGGCCGTCGGCAAATTCGATTCCCGATCGACGTGCAGGTTCTGGTACTTGGCTTTGCGGTCCGGCAATCCGGTGGCGGCGATCAAGTGCTTATGGATCGTTTCCGCCAGCTGCTTGCTTTCCGGCTTGGTGTACAGCGTTTCCGTGCCACTTGTCGGCTTGGTGCCTTTCGGCATGCTGTTCGCGTGGATCGAGACCATGATATCGGCATTCAGGCTCTCGGCGATATCCACCCGCCCTTGCAGCGAAACGGCCGTATCGTCGCTGCGCGTCATCACGACGTCCAAACCGTCGACCTGCTTCAGCAGCGCTTCGACTTTGAGCGCCATATCGAGATTGACGTCTTTCTCCATCAGCGTCGGTCCTCCGGCATAGATCGCTCCCGTCGCGCTGCCTCCGTGCCCGGCGTCGATCACGACGATCTTTTTGCCGTCATCTCCTACGCCCGGCGTGGAAGGTCCGCTTTGACGATTAAGATCGACGAAGATCAGATTGCCTTCCCGGTAAGTCTCGTAGCTTTTGGCTTTGTTCAAATCGATCACGACCCGTACCCGCATCGGCGAATCGTTGTTCAGCGCGAAACGGATTCCCGTCACGTCGGCCGAACCGACGGCAGCGATGCTTCCCTGCTGACCGACCAGCAGCCCCTGCGCTTCCGCGAATACAGGGCTGAACGACGTATCTGGCAGGTCGATCACGATCCGGTTGGGCGACGCGACGGCCGATACTTTGGGCGTGACGTTCCCGCTGGTCGAGATCATCAGCCGGTTTTCGCTGAAGCTGACCTGCTCGACCGACGCGGACGTTGTCGGCGTTCCGCCGGGTACTTCGGCCGGCGGGTCGACGTCGTCGTTCGGTCCCGTGCCGCCGGGCTGTTCCAACGCGGGCGGCGAAGTCAAAAAGACCGTTTTCGCGCCGTTATCCCATTTGACCTTCAAGCCCATCTCCGTACCGACGAAACGCAGAGGCACGTAGGTCGTGCTGCTTTGGGAAAAAGGAGCCTGTTCCAGCGTGATCGGCCCTTGCGGCGAATCGGCCGCCCGGCTGCCCAACGTCAGCGTCAAGCGGTCGCCCGAAGGTCCGACGGTCACTTGGCGGCTGGACGGGTTCCAACCGACCGCGTAGCCCAGTTCCTCCGAGATCACGCGGATCGGCACCATCGTCGTTCCTTTTACGGTCAATACGTCTCTGGCACCGGTCACTTCCCTGTCGTCGAGGACGATCTTGGTAGCGGAAGCCGCCTGCCCAACCTGAACCGAAAGGAAAAACACCGCCACCAAAGCCAAAAATGCCGCGGCCCACTTGCCCCATGCTGTCTGTCCAGAAATTTTCTTCATGCTTGCGTCACCCTGCATCTCTCCTTTTCCGAAATCGAAAATCTTAATCATATCGAACCGACGCTTCATGTGTACAGACGCTCCTTGTCCGCATAAAGTTCCCGGTGCAGCCTTTTCTTTTCCGACAAAAACAAAACCGGAATCCCCAAGCGGGATTCCGGCGTCGACCGATGCCGTTTTGCTGCGCGCGCGTATCGAAAAGCATGCCGTTCTTTTCCGAAAAGAACGATTGCGGCGATGCTTTGTTACTTTTTGCTTTTGTTCTCCTGTTTCTCCATCTCGCTGCTCACCTGCCGCAAATACTCGGGAGCGTCCATATCGTCCGGAACGACCATTTCGATCAAGCACAATTTATCCGAACGTTGAAGCTCGGCATCGCGGAACGCCCGCGCCAGTTCGCCGATCGTACGCACGCGCTCGGTATACGCATGGCCGCCGAACGCTTCGATCAGCTTCAAATAATTCCAGCCCGGAATCTCGTTGTACGGCTGGTTGTGAGGCGGCGTGCGGAAGTTCAAATGCTTTTCGATCGTATAACCCCGGTTGTTCAGCACAAAAATGATCGGTTTGCAGCCGTACGCCATCATGGAACTGAGTTCCTGCACCGTCATTTGGAGCGATCCGTCGCCCGTGAACAGCAGGACCCGGCGCTTGGGAGCCGCGATGCACGCGCCCAATGTCGCAGGCGTCGCGTAACCGATGCTTTGCCAGCCTCCTTGCGCGATATAGGTCGCTCCCTGCGGAAGCTGCACCTGCGAGAGCCCGTAAGCCAGCGTGCCCGTCTCCGCAATGACGATATCTCCCGGCTGAAGCAGACGCTGAATCAGCGGGTAATATTCTTTCGCTTTCAACGGATGGCTGCCGTCCAGCTGCGTGCCGCTGTTATACGGACGATCTGCGGCAGGCACCGGCAGTTCGGCCGTCAATCCCAGTGCGGCCAGTTCGCGCAGCATGTCTTCGCCGCGGATATCCGCATAGATCTGGCCGCCGACGATCGTCGATTCGGGATGGATCACGATCGTTTTTTTCGGATTCGGCTCACTTCCTTCGCCGCCGAGATTGGTGTCCGACGGCACGTAACCTGCGATAATCAGGCAATCGGAATCGTCCACCGCTTTACTCACGCTCTCGTTGCCCGTTTTGCCGCCGTAAGTACCGATATGGTTCGGGTGGCTTTCGTCGAACCCGCCTTTGCCCATGATCGTCGACGCGACCGGAATTTGAAGCTGCTCGGCTAAAGCACGCACCAACGGCTCCCATTTCCAGCTTTTCACCTGGGCATCGCTAAGCAGCAATACCTGCTTCGCCGATTTCAGCATTTTGCGCGCATGCTTGGAAGCCGACTTCAACGAGGAATCGTTGGTTTTCGCTTCTTCCGGCTTCGGTGCTTTCATCGTCAGCGGCTGCTGCACCAGATCAAGCGCGACCGATAGGTAGACCGGCTTTTTGGTTCGCTTGGCGATAGAAATTGCTTTCGGAATCTCCGCCATCGCGTTATCCGGCGTCAGGATCGCCGTATAGGCGGAGATCGGCTCGTATACGCGGCGGAACGCGTCGAAGTCGCCGTCCATCAGCGTATGGTGCATGAGCTTCTGTTGTTTTTGCTTCTGCGACTTCGGCGATCCGACGATATGAACGATCGGGACGTTTTCGCTATAAGCGCCCGCGATCGCATTGACCGCACTCAACTCGCCTACGCCGAACGTCGTGATGAGCGCGGCGAGACCTTTGACCCTGGCATAGCCGTCCGCCGCGTAACCCCCGTTCAGCTCGTTGCGGGCCGGCACCATTTTGACCCCTTCATATTCTTCCAACGTATCAAACAGCGTGAAATTGTAATCGCCCGGAACGCCGAACACTTCGGTCACGCCTTCTTTTTTCAAACAATCGAACAAATAGGTGCCGAGCGTTGCTCCGCCCTCTCCCTGTGTGTTCGAACGAATTTTGCCCATAATCGTTTTTGCCATGCCGACACTCTCCTTCCGTGATCGCTCGCTGACCGCTCGGCGCAGCGCCGAACGGTCAACCTCTAACTATGATTACCCCGGAAGCGGGGCGATAGGTCAGTATTTTGCGAAAATTACTCATACTTTGTACCGAATGAATGTAAGGTTATGCCCGGCTGAAACGCAAACGCACCATTGGAACCAAGACAAAGTACGGGGCGCTTCTTCCGTAACATTAGCCCCTCATCAAGCGTCTAACCCCTCAGAGACACTTGTTAAAAAAGGAGCGATTTCCATTACTGACTCAAACCGCGCACGCAACCGGAAGCTTGTCATCACCTACGGGTCCGATCTGGATCACTGCAACATGAATGACCTCGTCCGCTCGCTGCTTGAGCCTTATGAAGGACAAATGCGGCAAACCGATTATCTGAATCCGATATTGCGAAAAGGTTCCGACTTCATCGTAAACCTCGAGATCCTGGAGACCAACCCGAACAAACCTTTCGAAACCTGCGTATTCGCCGACTACCACCTGACCCAAGCGCAATTCGACAGATTTTTATATCGATTGCGAAAACTTAAAGGCACCCACGTCCTCGGTCATCCCAACGTCCGCGGCCATGCCGAAGTATTGCGCGGCGATCTGGAATTTCAGTTCTTGGTCGTGCATACTCGCAACCAAGAAGAGATCATCGTCTATTACCCGCGCCAAGACTTCGCAGCCGACGAACTTCTTTTCCCGCTCATCCCGTTACTCCCTCCCGAAGACCGCCGCATCCTCCTCCCGATCGGCGGCGACCCGTTCACCAAGCAGCAAAGACTCGAAACCTGGATCGACCGCGTGCTGTCCCTGTCCAAACAGGACCTTTCCGCTTACGCCTGTACCAGCCAAGCCGGACCTGCGAACTTTTGAACGGCAACCTAAAATAAAAAGGCCGGGGCGAAAAACTCTATTTACGCGAGTCTTCAACCTAGCCTTTTGCAGTCGATTGCTTCATTCCAACACACGGAGCGCGTTTCGAATAATGCTGGATATTTTGTCTTTATTCGTTGCCGTTTTGGCCATCGTGCGCAGTCCCAGCCAGGCATTCATGAAATGATAAGAAAGCTCCCGAGCGTCCAAGCTTTTGGAAACTTCGCCCTTTTGTTGCCCATGCACAATCAACTCGTACAATAACTCTTCGGTCTGGTCATAAGCCTTTTCGATAAAAGAGGCTACTTCCGAATCCAATACGCCCAATTCAACTCCGGAATTTACCATAAAACAACCTTGAGGCTCGTTTTCCTTTTCCAAGGTTATCTCCAAAAATCGTTGTAGAGATGGGTAAACCGCTTCTTTTTTAGCAACCAATGCGACTAATTTTTTATTCTGGATATCGGAATATCGCTTAAGGGCTTCCATGAACAGCGCGTGTTTATCACCGAACGTATCATAGATGCTTCTTCGATGAATACCCATATGTTCCACTAATTCTTGCATGGAAGTCTTCTCGTACCCTTGTTCCCAAAATAAATGTATCGCTTGATCCAACACTTCGGAAATTTCAAATTCTTTGTGCCTAGCCATAATTGTCACCCCGTTCTTGCATTATACACGGAAGGGAGTACCCGGAAAGCAAGTCACTCGAAATGGATGATTACTTTTCCTTTCGGTCTTCCTGTTGCAACAAGCGCTAATGCTGCATTAATATCATCCAGAGCAAATTTTTCAGTATGGATATGAGGTCGAACCTGATTTTCCTCAATAATTTTAGTCACTTCCTTCAATTGCTTACCATCCGATCGAACGAAGATGAAACGGTACTGCACATTCTTCTTCTTTGCCTTTTTATCATACTTGGCTCCGGCAGCGGAAAATAATCGGCGCTTCCACCAAGGCAATTGACGGTCTTCGGCAAAGCGCTTGTTGGGGCCTGTTTTAAGGGAAAGCAATCTTCCGCCCGGCTTGATAATTTTTAATTCGTTCTCGAATTCCGCCGCTCCCAATGTGTCCAGCACATAGTCGACATCTTTTAAAAGATCGGCATAATGCTCTTTGGAGTAATCCAGATATTCATCGGCTCCCATAGCCAAAGTGCGCTCGCGAGCTTGGGCATTGCCGCTGACGCTAATCTTTAATTTCAGGGATTTAGCAATCGGAACCGCCATTTGACCGAATCCCCCCGACCCGCCCGGAATAAAAACAGACTGGCCCGCTTTGGCTTCAAGCTCTTCGTGCAATCCCTGATAAGCGGTAAGACCTGTCAAAGCCATAGACGCCGCTTCGGCGTAAGACAAGTTTTTGGGCATACTCGCGATTGCGTCCGCATCTACTGCCGCATATTCCGCAAAAGCGCCTATTTTTCGAATAGGAAGTCTTGTATAGACGTCTTGGCCTACCCGAAAGGCTTTGACCTGTTTGCCTATTCGCTCAATAGTGCCGGCCAATTCGTTACCTAACGTCAATGGAAAGGAATAGTCCTGGATCAGTCTGACTTCGCCTCGTATAATCAGCATCTCAAGCGGATTCACTGCGGCAGCTTTAACTTTGATCAACACTTCGTGGTCTGCGATTGCCGGGATCGGAATCTCGTTAATTTCCGCTTTCAGGCTTTTCGAATATTTGGAGATTTGAGCGGCTTTCATCTTCGTAGTCAATTGTATAAGCTCCTTGTTGGTGATTTCGAATTATAAAATGGCGTACACGCCCTAGCCGAACGCTATTTTCCGCATTTTTTTATTTATTAAAGAGTTGGATCAATCGGGCTTCTCAACGTAAAGACGTAGTTGGAATCAACTCCGGTATAAAAGCTCCTTCTCCAGGTCTTGCATGGATCGAATCATTCGCGTCATCAGCTTGCGCGGTAATAATCTGGGCATCAAAACTCTTATTCGATTCAAACGTCCGGGAATAATGATCGTGTCTCCGCGCAAAAAGCCTTGATATCCTTTTTCGGCAACCGCTCCAGCGTCCATGACCTTGCCGTTTTTGACCATTTTGGAATCGGCCATAACAACTTGGTCATCGTCACAAGCGCTTTGATATTGATATCAATCATGTTCGATTCTTTCAATAACTTGGTTTGCAAAAATTTCCGTATAGACCTAACCCCGCATTATTAATCAGGTCATCCACTGCAATCCCTTGTTCTTCGAGTTCCGTAAAAATTTCTTCAGGTACGTCCGGCGCGGCAACGTCTTTGGCGATAACCGTGACTTGTACTTCGTACTTTTCCCGATAGATCTTAGCCAGTTCCAGCAACTTTTCTTCATTTCGGGCAATAAGGATCAGGTTAGAGCGATCTTTCGCAAAACGATCTGCCAGTTCTTTTCCGATTCCTCCCGATGCGCCTGTAATCAGTACGGTTTTTCTCATGCTCGCAAGGTGTTCTCGCGGTAATTCAACCATTCCGGATTCCATCCTTTCTCAACCGAATCCAACGTGACGCCTGGCGGCACAATCGCATCTATGGCATCAAGTACATCATGGCTTAATCGAACCTCGGTTCCTTTTAACGTTTCGCGGAGTTGTTCGATTGTGCGAGCGCCCATAATGGATGCCGTGATAGAAGGATGAGCTTGAGTGAAAGCCATCGCAAGATGCGCCAACGTCATTCCTGCTTGTTCGGCAAGATCCTGAAGTTTGGCGATAGCCTCAAATTTGATTTGATTCTCCTGGCGAGTCGGGTCAACAATCGATTTCAAGTTTCCGGCAAAAGCAGAAGCTCTGGAGTCTGCCGAAGAAGCTTTTCCGAACGTATATTTCCCGGTAAGCAAACCGCCCGACAACGGACTCCACACGAGCACTCCAATACCGTATTTTTTTGTCGCCGCCAGCAAATCCAGTTCGATGCTTCGATTCAAAATAGAGTACGGCGATTGTTCGGAAACAGGACGCGCGAGATGTTTACGTTCACTCGCCCACTGGGCTTCTACGACCTGCCATGCCTGAAAATTAGAAGTTCCCGCGTAACGAATCTTGCCTGCTTGGACCAGATCGCTAAGGATTTCAAGAGTCTCTTCAATCGGCGTGTTCACATCCGGAACATGGAGCTGATAAAGATCAATATAATCGGTTCCCAGTCTTCTAAGGCTGTTGTCAACCGCTTGCTTGATCCAGTGTTTAGAACTTCCTTGCTGATTAGGCCCGCTTCCCATCGAATGGCCGCCTTTAGTCGCGATCAACACGTCTTGTCTGCGGCCTTTGAGCAGTTCGCCGACAATCTCTTCGGATTGACCGTTAGAGTACACGTCGGCCGTATCGATCAAGTTCACTCCGGCTGCTAATGCTTCGTCAAGAATGGGCTGGCAGTCTTGCTTCGTATTATTTCCCCAGAATCCAAACGTTCCGGTTCCCAAAACAAACTGACTCACTTTAAGACCGGTTTCACCCAGCAAACGATATTCCATTTCAATCTTCCTCTCGTTTTTCAACTCAAAAACTTCATGACTCCGTTCTTCTATCGTTCAAATTTCTTTTATAGAACGTTCATTCTAAAATGAATAAATACATTTGCAGTTGTCGAAAACAAAGATACCATTTCTAGAACGATTGGTAAAGTATTTTCTTTCATGATTATTTTCCACAGCAAAAAACCGACCTGCGCCTCATTTGGCATCGGTCGGTTTTGAGTATCTTTTTGCATGATTTCTTGCATGATTCCGTTTCTACTATTGAATTTGCGCCAAGATCTGAGGGTCCTTAATCTTCGTATCCTCCGCGAACAACACGATCTTCGACAAAATCTCCGCCGTGCGCGGATCTTCGTCCAGGAACGGCAGGAAGAAACGACCGCGCTGACCCGCATGCACCGGAATAATATTAAGCGCGCCCGTCGCCTGCTTATAGGCGACTCCGCTGCCCAGATGCACCGCGTATTCGCCGAGCGTTCCGTCGACGCGCGCATAGCTTCCTTCCAGCCGCACGTTTTCGATACGAAGCAGAGACAACGATTCGCGCACGATCGCTGTGCGCAATTCGACCGTCGTCAGACTTGCTTCCGGATCGACGCCGCCTACATGGGCCACGCTCACCACGAGATCGACATCCCGCATGATTTCGGAAAACAGCACTGGGGGAACGTCGGTCAGAGCCATCGGCTTATGCGTCCGACGATCCGAGAAATGGATCGTTTCCAGCGTCGGCGCTTCCGTATCCGCCGGCGAGAACCAATCCGCCATCGCGTACAGCGTCGCGATCACGTTATGCGTATAATCGACCTTCTGAAGACCTTCCTCGTAGCTGACCGTCCATCCGCGTCCGCGCAGCAGAGCCACAGTCTTGCTCGGCTGAACCTGATGCCCCGCATAACGCGAAGACGACGTTCCCGCAGCTTTCTCGTCCGCGTTCGGCACGTACAGCTCGCGGAAAATCTGCTTGAACGGCTGCTTCGAAGGAGCGAAGCGGCCTGCAGCTTCCGCTTGCAGGTTACGTTCAATAAAGTCGCGCTGGAACAAATGCCACTGTCCGCTTGCATGTAAATCAACCGGATGCGCGATAACCAATTCCGCGTCTTCGGCCAACGGCGTACCTTCTCGGCTTTCGATATCGACCAACGTACGCTCTGACTCGCGGAAATAACCCAGTGTCGGCTTGGACGATGCCTCTTCTTTAACGCGGAAGACCAGTTGAGACAGCAGAGGCGCCACGACCGGATTGCCGTACAGCTTCACCAGTTCGTCAAGGCGGAACACGGCCCCGTTTTCCATCGAACGCTCCAACTCCCGCACAAAGCGGCGATTCTGCTCGCTCAACTCGGTTTTGACCTCTTTTAAGCGCACGATATGCTCGTTTTTGTTCAAGCGCGAAGGTACGGATTTGAGTACTTTTCCGCCCTTCGTCACCTCGATCTCCGGCAGGCCGCGATCGTTGATCGCCAGCTTCACTTCGACGTCGTCGACCTGGTGCAGCTCCGTGTAGATCCGAAGCTCGTCCATCTTGCCCGCTTCCATATCCCATTGCAAGCGGGTCGAATCCGCATAGCCCGCGCTTCTCGCCAGATTGCCGAGCGCGATCTGACCGGCCGCTCCTTCGCTGGCCCGGCGCTGCGCCCCGAACTGGCGGCTTTCGAGCAGGAACTTTTGAATGAAATCGTAACGTCCGCGCAGATCCGGCTCCCGCTTTTTCGCGAGCGGGGTCAGGCTGTACGCCAGCAGTTGGTCTTTGCCGCGCTTGGATTCAACCTGCTTGCGCGTATCTTCCAGCTTCAGCTTGCCTAATACCGCATCGGCAAACAGCTGCGAACGGCGGTGGTTGGCGCCGCCGGAGATATATTTGGCGCAATCGTACAGCAGATTGAAGCGTTCGGATCCGAGCTCCCGATACGCTTCCTCGAACCATTGGACGTCGAACGCACCGTCGTTGAACTCTTGAGGCGTGATCGGCGAATAATGCGCGACGATCGTTTCTTTTTCCGCCGAGAAGCTTTCGTTGATATGCGCATGGAAGTACCAGGCGGCGCTGCGCAGTCCCGGCCAATTCAAGTGCGACGACACGATCTCGATCCACTGCGGGGCATACATGGCGGCTTCGAGCAAACGCTGCTCCGAAATTCCCGTGCCTTCGAGTTTTTGCGCAAGCGCGGCCGAGTCGTCGCCTTCCGCCGGATGGCAGACCTTAAGCAAGTGGCTGAGCGATTCCTTTTTCGTCTGGTTGTCGCCGTAACCGTAAATGTACCCCCGCACGAACGTTTCCCCGCCGAGGCTGACCAGAATACGGATAAAAGCATCCAAGCCTTCGATTCGCTGTAAAGCCATCGTCAGCGGAGTCGCTTCGGTTGCAAGATCGCCGCGCGCTAGCTCGATTTCCAGCAGACGGCCCACAATGGCCGCCATGATCGCTTGCAGCGATTCGCTTCGCTCCAGCTCTTCCGGCGGATGGCTCGTCAGATGGCGCATCATATAATTGGCATTTTCGCCTAAAAGCTGCTTGTACACCTCGTTGTCGCCGATGAAGCCCAGCGTATGCGCTTTGAAAACCATTCGGATATCCAGCATCGAACGGAAATGGACCGCGTCGAATTCCTGCTGTCTATGGTCATAGCGGTAACACAGCGATACGTAGCGTTTGAACGACGCATCGTCGTGCACGCTGCGGCGAAGGACGATCATCCAGTCGGCCGCAAGCGCCGCCCATACCGGCTTTTCTTTTTGCGGCGCATGCTCCGGAAACTCCGCCAAAAGCCGTTCCATGGCCGATGCCGCCGCCTCGAAAACGGGTGCCGGGGCAGCGTCCGCGTAAAAGGCCAAGATCAGCGTGCAAACGGCATCCGCATAACGGCACTTGTCCAACACTTTCCACAGATTTTTCAACCGTTCGAGCGGATACAAACCTGAAACGAACTCTTCCCGCCAACCGTCGAGCAGACGAATCCGCTGCATTTTCTGGTAATCGTAATGACCGGAGAATTCGCTGTAGAAGTCGTCCAGCGTTCCCGACAATTCTTTGGTTTCCACGATCATATACAGGTTCAGCAGCTCTTCTGCTCCGAATCCGCTGTTTTCCAGATAAGCCGACCATTTTTCGGCCAACGGGTACAGTTCCAGCGCAGAGTCCCGGGCATAGTCCGGTTCCAGCATCGGAATGTTCGAACCCGTACTGTAAGCCGTCTGGCGAAGTTCGGCGCCGAGCAGCAACTTCTCTTTGGCACCCGCGTAATATTGCACCTCGTACTCCGTATCGCGCAAGCTGTGCACCAATTCGTCCAACCCGCGAATGAATCCGGCCGCTCTCTCCTCGTCCAACGAAAAGACCCGATCGAAATCCGCCTGCTCGCCGCTCGGCTGCATCAGCCACTCTTCGGTCGCGTCGGGATCGTACAACCCGAAACCTTTGGCCGCCGAGTATTCGCTCCGCGTTCCCGGGGACTCCAACTTTTTAAGCAGCTGCGATTCTTTCGGCGTCGGATCGCCTACCTTTTGCGCCAGCGGCAGCAGTCGTTCATAATCTTCCGCCCGTGCCTCGTCAGCCGATAGCTCGGTCAGCAGCTCCAAGCCGGCCAGACGCTGAAGTTCGGCTTTCGCGCCGAGCAAACGGTCCAGCGCGCTTTCGAGCGAAGCCTGCGGTTGGCTCAATAACAGCCCGATCGCGCTTTGGCGAAGCGATCCCGTTTTGAGCTTCAGCAGCGCTTCGACCCGCTGCAGCTCCGAATCGCTCAAGTCGAGGCCGCGAGCGCGCTTCAGAGCCGTCTCGCGGTTGTGCATGTTTTTATCGGACAGCATGGAGAAAATGAACTCCCGCTGCTTGGTTTCCTCCGGGTGGACCAAGAAGAATTTCAACAGCTCGTTGCGGCGGTCGGCATTCATGAGGGAAGACCAATCGATCAAGCGCGATATCCACTCGCGATCCATGTCGTAAGCGGTCAGGTACATCATTTTGCGCAGGATGCCCGCAGGATCGTAAGTATAAGACAGGAAATCGAGCGCGCCGGATTTTTTGTTGATGACCTTGGTCAACCCGCCGCTGAGCAAAGAAGCGAAAGCCTCGAACTGCTCGCGGCGCGCTTCTTTGTCGTCCAGGCCGGGAGCCCGATGGACTTTGAGCTTTCTATGTTCGTTTTCCATCCAAGCGACCGTTTCATTTTCTTCGTCTTCGCTCACCCACTCCAGCGCGTAATCGTATGTATAGTTGTTCATCATCCAATACAGCAGCTCGGGATCGCGTTCGTCGCTGAGCAGAACATGCAGAGCCGAGACGTATTTGGAATGCTCGTATTGGCTCATGGAAATCACGTATTGCGCCGCTACTTTGCGATAGTGCGGGCCGTTTTCCATAATCCGGTTCACGTACGCCGGAAGCTCGTTTTCTTCGATCAGCGCCTGAGCGAACAGCCCGACGAACACGTCCTGGGCATTGCTCGAATCCACCCATTCCTCGCGCAGCTTGGCGTCGTTCATTCCTGAGTAAATCTTTTCCAGCATCTTGGCGACCGCTCGTTCGTCGGATACGTCGAACGGCATTCCCGTCCATACGGCAGCGGCGCGCACGATCGAAGCGTAGCGAACGAATCCGTTATCCAGAATCAATTTGAGCAGGTAAACAAAAGCTTCCGCGGTACCGAAGTCCATACTTTCCACGATCGATTGGCGCAAGCCTTCCTGCAGGCGCGCAGCGATCAGCAGATCCCCCACCAGCGCATGCATATCGGATCGGTGACTCATCAGCATGCCTGAAATCATCTGCCGGGTAAGCAGCGCGGTCTGGTTTTCGCCGAGAATAATGTCTCTCAGTGCCGCTTCAACCGATGGATCATGGTCATCCAGCTGCTGAGCGATCAGATCGGACAGAACATGACTGACCCGATAAAAGTTGCTTGTATGGGCATTCGAATATTCGCGTTCCGTCAGGTACTTCTCCAGCGTAAAGCCTGCAGCTTCCATCCATAACAAACCTACAATCTTCGTCAGAACGGAAACCAGATGCACAGACGGCTCAGAAGTGCGGAACGGACGACGCATATACCCGTTGGCATACGGATATTCGGACGCTTGACCGACGATCCGTTTGACGCGCAAGGCGATCGCTTCTCCGGTCAAGGCAAGAACGGCCTGCTCCAACGGCTCCAATAGCTTGTCCGGCTGATTTTCCGACGTTTCTTCCAACAGTCGACGCATCTGCTGCACGGGTTCCTGATACTCATTCACGTAACCGTACTCGGCGATCTCCAGCAAGCAGGCCGCAACTTGCCCGGGCGAGCCTTCCAGCTTTCCTGCGCGTTCTTTCAGCGTTTCAAAATACTGCTCTTCCCGCTTCTGCTGCAACTCTTCGTTCATCTTTCGTTCGCCTCCCTAGTTTTGATTCGCCATGCATGATGCACGATTCAGATTACCTGCCCCATAACCCGCCTGCCAGCATCGTAAAGCGCATGAACACAACCTCGTCACCATCTGCCAATGTTAACGGAGCATCCAATCCGGTGACTTCTTCCTGACGCACAAAAACTCGGTATAAACCATCCTCAAAGCCCAACAGCGCAGCCGCTACAGCCGAATCCTCATTAGCCGGATGCTCCCCGTAAATCGCTTTGAAGCCGACTTTCCCGTCCTCTGCGCCACTGTCGATCTGCTGCTCGGTTAGCGCCCGAAGCAGATCGTCGCCTGTGCGCCGTTCTTCGTATTCCCTTACCATCAGCCGTACGATTTGTTCGATCAACTCGCGCAATGTGCGCGGCATGCCGGGCAAGTCCAGCTCACGCCCGGCCATGCCGCGCTTGCGACCCGGACTTTTCACCAAAGCGGTCAGCTTCATCGTTGTTCCTCCCTCGCAATTCGACTCCCTATGATCTTCGCTTGAGTGAAGAATATCTTAATCCAAAAAAGCGAATGCGTGTTCCCTTATTACTTAAGCTCTATTCTACCAGAATTCGCCACACAAAAAAACCCGCCGCAAGAGCGGTCGGGTCTTAGGCGCAAAGTCTTGGATCTTGGAAAAGGTCTGAAAAAAGCCAGGTCTTCTGTCGTGAAGCCAAATTTCTCTGCTCGAAAAAGCCGATTGAAGATTCGAAGCTTATTCGTCCAAAGCCGTACGGGCCAACGATTGAAGAACCGCGTCTTCCATAGGAGGGTTATGCAAACCCGCTCGCACGTCCCGATAATACCGCTCCAACGGCACGCTTCTCGACAGGCTGGCCCCGCCCACGATCTTCATCGCTTTATCGACGACTTGCGCCGCAAGATGGGTCGCATTGTATTTGACCCAGCCGAATTCCGGCCGCATGGTCGCGCGTTCATCGGGCAGTCGATCCCAGCGATCGGCAATATCGTACAGAGCCGTACGGGCCAGGCGAAGCTCGCTATCGATCTGTCCGATCCATTGGCGAATATGAGGAAGCGTCGCAATCGGCTCCTTCAGGCTGTTCGGCGTATAGTTTTTGGCGAAATTCAGGGCATAATCCCGTGCTGCGTAAGCAATGCCCAGATAGCAGGCCGGAATATGCAGCATCCAGCCGTCTCCGTCGTCCACGCCGCCTTTTTTTTCTCCGGGCGCGTAGATTCCCATCACCTGCTCGTCCGGTACAAAGACCTCATTAAGCACAATATCGTGACTGCCTGTTGCCCGCATGCCGAGCGTATCCCATGTCTCTTCCAACGTAACGCCCGCCGCAGAACGAAGTTCGGCCGCCCGCTGCTCGGAAGCTTGCGCGCGGCGCGCGATTTCCCCAAGCTCCGGCAACGACGTTCCGTCCGCATCGAACGGAGATCCGGCCGCGTACGCCGGTTCGCCGGCTTTGCCGCCCAGACGAACGATGAAGTCTCCGACCTCCGGCGAATTTTCGATGCCCGCGCTCACGATATAATCCGTCAGCAGCGGACTGAGCGTGCTGTACGTTTTACGCCCGCTTAGCTTCCAGCCGCCTTCAACGCGAACCGCCGTCGTCTGCGGACGGCCGCCGCGAGTCGGACTTCCGGTCGCGCGTTCGCTGGCGAACTTGTTGATCATCGCTCCCGAACCCGCCGCATCCCGGCAAAAACTCGAATAACTCGGCTCCGGCCAGATGTCCGTCTCCCGATAATGCAGCATCATCCCGCCGTGCCAGCCCGCGCTGAGCGCCGTCGATCCGTCGCCTCGCGCGATCCGCTCCTGCACCAGCAGCCATTCATACAACGATACGCTGTCGCCGCCCTGCTCCTCGGACAGCGTTAGCTTGGCGTACCCGGCCGCTTTCAGCTCTTCGAAGTTTTCGAACGGAAACGAACCTTCCCGGTCATGCTTGGCGGCCCGCTCCGCAAAACGTTCGGCCAGTCGGTCCGCCCAATCCACAAGCTTCGCTTCACGTTCATTTCTGACAAACGCATCTATCGCTTTTTTCCTCAATTCCGCTCATCCCTTCTACTTTTCCGCTGTACGATTTCTTTCCCTCTATTATAGAGAAAAAAATACCCGCAAAGCAAAGCGAATGACTCGGATTTGTGAATGCGACCGTTAAAATCCGTCGGCTCGGCTCGGCTCGGCTCGGCTCGGCTCGGCTCGGCTCGGCTCGGCTCGGCTCGGCTCGGCTCGGCTCGGCTC
>NZ_JAAZWE010000003.1 GCF_013185185.1 Saccharibacillus endophyticus
TCAAGATGAGATTTCCCACTTAATTGGTAAGACCCCTTGAAGACGACGAGGTTGATAGGCTGGAGGTGGACGCGCAGCAATGTGTGGAGCTGACCAGTACTAATCGGTCGAGGGCTTATCCAACGTTTTCGTGAAGAAAACAACTTCGAACAGACGCGAAGAGATCGTTTCGGATCCGGTTTTCAAGGTGCAAGCCTTGTACGATAGCTTAGTATTCTAAGCTGTTTAGCGAAATATTTGAATCTGAGCGACTTTTGGATTCCCCATCTTGAGGATATTTTATCCGAAAGAAGGAACCAAGTCGGAGCGAAGAGGCAAATATAGAGCGTTTTGTTCCCTGATAGCTCAGTTGGTAGAGCACTCGACTGTTAATCGAGTTGTCACAGGTTCGAGTCCTGTTCGGGGAGCCATATGGAGAGGTGTCCGAGTGGCCGAAGGAGCACGATTGGAAATCGTGTAGGCGTCTAAAGCGTCTCGAGGGTTCGAATCCCTCTCTCTCCGCCATCAAGATTTACAGTAAGGCCCGTTGGTCAAGGGGTTAAGACACCTCCCTTTCACGGAGGTAACAGGGGTTCGAATCCCCTACGGGTCATTCTTCTTCTAAAGAAGAAAAAAGCATGAAAAAACATTTGACATAAGCCTGCTAACCTGATATAATAGTAAGCGTATGTGAAATGGAGGCTTAGCTCAGCTGGGAGAGCATCTGCCTTACAAGCAGAGGGTCGGGGGTTCGATCCCCTCAGCCTCCACCATATTGTTTTAACACTCTGACGCGGGGTGGAGCAGCTCGGTAGCTCGTCGGGCTCATAACCCGAAGGTCGCAGGTTCAAATCCTGCCCCCGCAATTGCTTCACCTTATGGCCTGGAACCGTGGTGTAGGGGTTAACATGCCTGCCTGTCACGCAGGAGATCGCGGGTTCAAATCCCGTCGGTTCCGCCATTTTCATTCTTCTGCAAGTGCTCTTGATTGGGGCTCTGAGGAAAAACTGCTAGGCTCGGTAGCTCAGTCGGTAGAGCAAAGGACTGAAAATCCTTGTGTCGGCGGTTCGATTCCGTCCCGAGCCACCATCAAAAACTTCATACTTTTCACAATCAATTAATAAGCCGGTGTAGCTCAATTGGTAGAGCAACTGACTTGTAATCAGTAGGTTGGGGGTTCAAGTCCTCTCGCCGGCACCATTTTTTGACTGTGGAGGCTTAGCGAAGTGGCCAAACGCAGCAGACTGTAAATCTGTTCTCTCTGAGTTCGGTGGTTCGAATCCATCAGCCTCCACCAGTTATAGGGGCATAGTTTAAAGGTAGAACAGCGGTCTCCAAAACCGTTAGTGTGGGTTCAATTCCTGCTGCCCCTGCCATAGAAATTCATAATTAACCCAAAGATTCATCTTGCAACATGGCGGTCGTGGCGAAGGGGTTAACGCATCGGACTGTGACTCCGACATTCGCGGGTTCAATTCCCGTCGATCGCCCTTTATTTTTTGGGGGTTAGCCAAGCGGTAAGGCAACGGACTTTGACTCCGTCACGCATAGGTTCAAATCCTATACCCCCAGCCATATAACTTCAAAGTTTTAAGCGGACGTGGCTCAGCGGTAGAGCATCGCCTTGCCAAGGCGAGGGTCGCGGGTTCGATTCCCGTCGTCCGCTCCATTTTTATTTCGGCGCCATAGCCAAGTGGTAAGGCACAGCTCTGCAAAAGCTCTACCCCCAGTTCGAATCTGGGTGGCGCCTCCAGTTTATTTTCTTGCTTCATTGAAATACTTTGCGCCCTTAGCTCAGCTGGATAGAGCGTTTGACTACGAATCAAAAGGCCAGGAGTTCGAATCTCTTAGGGCGCGCCATATTTACTTTGGATGTGCCGGTGTGGCGGAATGGCAGACGCGCTCGACTCAAAATCGAGTGGGGAGACCCGTGAAGGTTCGAGTCCTTTCACCGGTATAAGAGAAAGCGGCTTTGCAAGATTACTTTAACAGTGATCTTGCAAAGCCGTTTTTGTTTATGCAAAAATAAGCGAATGATACGAAGACAATGAACGGAAGGTGGATTCGGAATGTTAAGCGGTACGAACAGGCTGCCGGGCGAAAACGGGAAAGACTATGCTTATCGAGTAATCAGGCAAAATATTATGAATTTGACGCTGGAGCCGGGAAAAGCAATCAGCGAGATTGATCTGGCCGAGGCGCTTCAGCTTTCCCGCACGCCGGTGCGCGAAGTCATGTCCAGGCTTAAAGAAGAATATTTGGTTGACGTGATTCCGCAGGTCGGTACCTATATATCTAAGATTGTTCCTCAATTGATTGACGAAGCTGTGTTTATGCGCTTTTCTTTGGAAAAAGAAGTGCTGCTGCTGGCCTGCAAGCAGTTCTCGCAAGAAGATTTACTGGCTCTTCGACATAATGTGGAGAAGCAGGAAAGCCTGCAACAGCGTCAGGGTGCAGCTTCGCAGTTTCACGAACTGGATAACGAATTTCACGCGCTGCTATTCCGAGGATGCGGCAAAGAGCATGTCTGGGATTCGATCACTCGTTTAAGCACGCATTACAATCGCATGAGACTGATGTTTGAAATCGAACACGACTTTACCCGGGCTGTAGAGCAGCATCGAAGCCTGATCGAGCTTATAGCCGAGCAGAGAGTGGACGACATCGAATCAGCGGTATATCGTCATATCATCGAACCTATGAGCCGCTGGACAGAGCTACAGGTCTAATCAGTTTTCATTTCGGTTTTCGAGGGTGGTTTTTATTAAAATTTCGATTGAAGTTATCGGTCCGGAACAAGAAGAAGAGATTTTGATCCGTTGCCATGCGGTGGACGACGAGACCCACGAGCTGGTCAGCCAATTGAAAGCCCGGGAGCTCATCGTATTGGGTTATCGCGAAGACCGGATCAGCCGAATTAAATTAAGCGATCTTTACTATTTCGAAGCGGTCGACGGAAAAGTATTCGCATACGGTGAAAATAGCGTGCATGAGGTCAAACAAAAGCTGTACGAGCTGGAGGAGCTTTGCAAAGGTAACCCTTATTTTCGCGCTTCAAAGTCTACCCTTTTAAATATCGCCAAGATTGTTAGCGTGCATCCTTCGATCAGCGGTCGTTTTCAGGCCTTGTTGGAGAACGGAGAAAAGGTGGTCATATCGAGACAGTATGTACCCGTGCTTAAACAAAGGCTCGGGTTATGAAAAGGAGGACGTCCATGAAAGTTTCCGAGCTGACGAAAGAAATTCTGAGAAGTTTTTTAATCATCTTTGCCTCGATCATGATCATCATCACCGTGCTGCGGCAAATTTACGTACCCGATGCAAGCTTTGAATTACAGGCAATCTTTACGATTATGGCTTTTTCTTTTGTAGGGGCTTTGACCGGGATTATTTTATATACGCCTCATGCCGCGAGTGAAAGAAAAATGCGGATCCGGGTCATCGTCCATTTTTTCGTGCTTGAAGTGCTTCTGGTTTCTTTGGCACTTCTGCTTAATTTGGTTCAAAGCATGTTCGCGATCTTGTTGCTGGTTGTACAGATCGCGGTTGTATACCTCATCGTTCGTTTGTTATCTTATCGGAATGACCAAAAGGAAGCTCAACAGATCAACGACAGACTCCGAATGTTTAAAAATAAGCCATGACATAGAGTGAAGCAGAGCTTTCGGATGATTTTTTGCAACTTATCGTCTCTCAGCTACAGCTTATTGCTTATCCGTATACATCGCTTCCGCCGTTTTTTATGATGAATGCATAAAAAGCCGGAGGAGCTGGGAAGTCTTATGGAATTATTCATACTTGGAGTTGCACTAACGATCGAGCTGACCCTTGCCGTGTATGCCCTGATCACTCGAAATAACCGCAGCAGGATCAAAAGTTGGACAAGAATTTCCATGTTTTTAGGATTTGCTGTGCTGGTCGTAAGCAAGGTGATCGTGTGGCATGCCGCTTGGGGATTGTTTGCAGGCTTGCTGTTGATCTTGGCTGTAAAAGAAATCGTCATTCTGCTGCGTAAACGTATATCCGCTTACCCTCGCAACGTTTTTTCTGCACTGCTAAAATCCGTTCTATTAGCCTTTGCCGTGTTTGTTACGCTTATTCCTGTTTTGCTTTTTCCGCAGCACAGATCGCCTCAAGCGACCGGACCTTATCCCGTGAACACGGCTACCTATACGTACATCGACCTCGATCGTACCGAAGAATTCGCGGATGAAGAAAAGCAGCGGTCGGTTAACGTGGAATTCTGGTATCCCGAGCTTGCGAACGCGAACGATACATATCCGTTATTGGTTTTCTCGCACGGAGCCTTCGGTATTAAAACAAGCAATGATTCGACTTTCACCGAGCTCGCAAGTCACGGTTATGTGGTAGTTTCGATCGATCATCCCTACCACTCGTTTTATACCGTTTCCGATAGCGGAGAAGTCGTGACGATCAACCCGCAATATATGCGAGAAGTTAATGAAGCTAATCGAGAAGGCGCGTATTCGCTCGAAGAATTTTTCGAACTTACGCAAAAATGGATCAAATTACGAACCGACGATATGAATTTCGTGATCGATACGGTTTTGGAACAGGCCGAGCAAAAATCAGATCCGATCTACGGACGTATCGATACGCAAAAAATAGGGGTGTTCGGTCATTCCATGGGCGGTGCGGCAAGCGTAGGGTTAAGTCGCGAACGTTACGATATCGGTGCTGCGGTCAATATAGACGCTCCGTTTTTCAGCGAGATCCGATATGATCCGGCTGCCGATGATCTAGTCGCTAAGTCCGAACCTTATACGATTCCTCTTCTAAACGTGTATTCGGATGATGTGTGGGTACAGCTTGACAACAGTTCGGCGTATGTCGCGAATCGGATTTCGAATCCTGCTTTCGCAGATGCGTATACCGTTCATTTTGAAGGAGCCAAGCATTTAAGTCTGACCGATCTGCCGTTGTATTCGCCTTTCCTCGCTAATATGCTGCAGGGCGGCCGGGCGGATATCGATAAATATACAGTGATCGAGACTCAAAATGAATTGATCCTTCAGTTTTTCGATTACGCATTAAAACAACAAGGACCATTCGATCCTCGAAAGACTTATTGAACATGCAAATCTTGCATCGTTCATACTGGCATGCTAGTATGCCAGTATGAACATTAAAACAAAGGAGTGAGGCCGAATGGAAATGACGTTTCGTTGGTACGGCGAAGACGATCCGGTCAAGCTGGAGTATATCGCGCAGATTCCGGGCATGAAAGGGATTGTCAGTGCCATTTACGACGTGTCTGTCGGAGAGGTTTGGCCGCTGGACAAGATTCAGGCTTTGAAGGAACGAGTAGAAGGCGTAGGGCTTAAGCTGTCCGTGATTGAGAGCGTTCCCGTGCATGAGGATATCAAACTGGGTCTGCCGACGCGCGATCGGTATATCGAGAACTATGCGCAGACGCTGAGCAACCTGGGGCAGGCCGGGATTCCGGTGGTTTGCTATAATTTCATGCCGGTATTCGACTGGACGCGCTCCGATCTGGAATTCGAGCTGCCGGACGGTTCGACCACGCTGATCTACGAAGAAGAGATTATCCGCCGGATGGACCCGAAGCTCGGCGAGTTGGCTTTGCCCGGCTGGGATACGTCTTACGGGGAAGGCGGACTGGGTCATATCCTGGAGCAGTATGAGCAGGTCGGCGAAGAGCAGCTGTGGGAGCATCTGGCTTACTTTATCCAACGCGTTATTCCGGCCGCGGCCGAGAGCGGGATCAAAATGGCGATTCATCCGGATGATCCGCCTTGGCCGATCTTCGGTCTGCCGCGCATCATCACCAACAAAGAAAATTTGGAACGCTTCCTGAACCTGAACGACTCGCCGTATCACGGATTGACGTTATGCTCGGGCTCGCTCGGCTGCGATCCTAACAATGATTTTGTCGATATGGTCCGATACTTCGGCGGAGTGCGGGATCGGGTGCATTTTGCTCATCTGCGCAACGTGAAGATTACCGGGGAAAAGTCGTTCCGCGAATCGGGGCATCTGTCGGAATGGGGTTCGCTGGACTTTTACGAGATCGTCAAAGCCTATACCGATTACGGCTTCGACGGCCCGTTCCGTTCCGACCACGGGCGCATGATCTGGGGCGAAACCGGTCGTGCGGGGTATGGATTGTACGACAGGGCGTTGGGCGCGGTGTATATCAACGGACTTGCGGAAGCAACGAAAAAAGCCAAAGCGTCCGCGGATTTTTGATAGGACAAAGGAGGAGGAAGGATGGCAAAGCTGCCGTTTAACATCGATTTGAACGGAAAAGTAGCGGTCGTCACCGGAGGAACGGGCGTGCTGTGTTCGGGCTTCGCGGATGCGTTGGCGGAGTGCGGAGCATCCGTGGCCGTGTTGAGCCGTAACCAAGGCGAAGCGGAGGCCAAGGCAGCGGAAGTCATTGCGCGCGGGGGAAAGGCCATCGGCGTGGCAGCGGACGTTCTGGACAAAGCGGCGCTGAAACAGGCACACGAGCGTATACGGAGCGAGCTGGGTCCTTGCGATATTTTGATCAACGGAGCCGGCGGCAACCATCCGCAGGCGACGACGACCGGGGAGTACTGGATGCCTTCGGAGTCTGAGGATAAAAGCGGCGGCGCCGAGCGAAGCTTTTTCGATCTGGACACGGAAGGATTAAAGTTCGTCATGGACGTGAATTTCCTCGGTACGCTGCTGCCTTGTCAGGAGTTTGCTGCCGATATGGTCGGACGCGAGGGTTCGACGATCGTCAATATTTCTTCGATGAACGCGTACACGCCTCTGACCAAGATTCCGGCATACAGCGGTGCCAAAGCGGCGGTCAGCAACTTCACCCAGTGGTTGGCCGTCTATTTTTCCAAAGCGGGCATACGGGTCAACGCGATCGCGCCCGGCTTTTTCCTGACTGCGCAAAACGAGAAGCTGCTCAAAAACGAAGACGGTACCCTGACGGAGCGTTCGGCGAAAATTCTGAACAGCACGCCTATGGGGCGTTTCGGCGAAGCCCGCGAGCTGGTCGGGACGCTGCTGTACCTGGTGAGCGAGGAAGCGTCTGGATTCGTGAACGGCGTGGTCATCCCGGTAGACGGAGCTTTTTCCGCGTATTCGGGGGTATAAACGACCAAGACAAGAATGAGACAGAAGCAGCAAAGGAACCCGCGACCGTTATCGGTATCGCGGGTTCTTGGCGTGACGACAAACAGTGCCGGGGAAGGCGCGCGAACGAATTCTACTCGCATCTTTAGCGTTGACCAGGTACTCGCTGACTGCTGCTCTATCTCGTACTATTGCGATAAGCGCTGGGAGAGACTCCGGTCGCTTTTTTGAAGGTGCGGGAAAAGTGGGCGGCGTCCATGCCGACGCGTTCCGCGATCGAAGAAATTCCGGTATCGGTCGACGTCAGCAGTCTGCGAGCCAGCTGTATTCGTTTTTGCTGGACGTAATTCATCGGGGTGATGCCCATTTGTTTTTTAAAATAAGGAATAAAATAATTCGGATGCAGGTGGACCAGTTCGGCCAGCGTTTCGATCTCCAGCGTTTCGGCAAGCCGTTCGTCGACGTAGTGCAGCACGCGTGCCAGCTTTTCCCGTTCGCTGCCCTGCATGAATCGGTCCATGAAACCGGTATGTTCCCCTTTTTCCAGACAGTAGGCCAGAAGTTGAAGCAGGCAGGCTTTGACGCGCAGAGCGGCAAAAGGGCCGGGACGTTCGGATTGTTCGATCATTTCAACAAATAAGGCTTCGATCTTTGCGGGTTCGGTCACGTCCGTGATCTGGAAGGCAGAGCCTGCTTGAAAAAGCGGCCAATCGCCGATGCGGGCGTCGAAGTGGCAGAAATAGCGGGAATACGGATGCTCGGGCGGAGTAAAGCGCGTTTGGACGGCTCCTGCCGGCATAATGAACAACTGACCGGCATGCGGTTCGTAACGAACGCCGTCCAGCGTCACCGCGCCTTCGCCTTCCGTTACGTAATACAGGCGGTTGAACGACGGCTTTTCCTCGGGCGCGTTCCAACCGTAATACCCGGCGCGATAAAAAGCATGGGAAACGTGGACGGTCAGGTTTTCCATCAGACGGTCGGCCGTGTCGATATGAAAAGAAGACGGAGCCTGGCGCGGAGAAGCCGGCTTCGAATCGGGCATGTCGGAACGATGAACGTTCGCACGTTTTTTTTGCATGTTTGACCCTCGCTTTTCGTAAACGTTCTTTATTCGCAGTATACACCTATTTGGCGAAAACACCTTAGTTTTAGACAAAAAGTTCTTAATCCTATTCATGTCTTTCGGCAGGGAGGTGAGGTATTCTCTACATGTATGAAGCCCGGGCGCGTTATCGAAGCCCGCAAGCGACGGAGGGATACAATGGAGACGAATACAGGGAAAAAAGTACGTTTCGGTATCATCGGAATCGGCAATATGGGAAGCTCGCACGCCAAAAGCCTGATCGACAACATCGCGGGGGCGACGTTGACGGCGGTCAGCGACGTGCGTCAAGAACGCCTGGACTGGGCGGCGGGGGCGCTGCCGGAGCAGGTGAAGCGTTACGCCGATCCCAAAGAGCTGATGCGGTCGGGAGAAGTGGATGCCGTGCTGATCGCGACGCCGCACTACGATCACCCGACTTTAGCTATGGAAGCGTTTCAATACGGACTGCACGTGCTGATCGAAAAGCCGGCGGGCGTATACACGAAAGCCGTGCGGCAGATGAACGAAGCGGCCGCCAAAGCGGCGGAATCGGGTCTGGTATTCGGCATCATGTACAATCAACGCACGAATCCGCTGTACCGCAAGCTGCGGGATTTGATCCTATCCGGCGAACTGGGCGAGATCCGGCGGACGAATTGGATCATCACCAACTGGTACCGTTCGCAGAGCTATTACGATTCCGGCGGTTGGCGCGCGACTTGGGAAGGCGAAGGCGGCGGCGTGCTGCTGAATCAGGACCCGCATCAGCTTGATCTGTGGCAGTGGACGACGGGCATGATGCCGAAGCGGATACGCGCTTTTTGCAGCTTCGGGAAAACGCGCAATATCGAGGTGGAAGACGACGTGACCGCTTACGTGGAATACGAGAACGGGGCGACGGGCCTGTTCGTGACGACGGTGGGCGAAGCGCCGGGCACCAACCGGTTCGAGATTTCGGGCGACAACGGGAAGATCGTGGTCGAAGACGACAAGCTGACCTTTTGGAGATTGCGCACGCCGGAACCGGAATTCAACGCGACGTACAAAGGCGGATTCGGGCAGCCGGAATGCTGGAAATGCGAGATCCCGGTCGAAAACGGAAGCGGCGGGCAGCACGAAGGCATTTTGCGCAACTTCACGAATGCCGTTTTGCATCGGGAGCCGTTGATCGCGCCGGGCAAAGAAGGCATTCACGGACTAATGCTGTCGAACGCGATGCATCTGTCGAGCTGGACGGACGGTTGGGTAGAGCTTCCGATCGACGAAGAAGCCTATTTGGAAAAGCTGAATGAACGAATCAAGCAGTCGACGTTCGTGAAAAAGACGGGCACGGAAGCGACGCTCAACGTATCGGGAACGCATTGAGCGCTGACGCACGACTGACGCACCGGGCGGATAGTGTAAGCTGACAACGAAAACGGGGAGGCGGAAAAAAGATGAAAAGATCGACGATCGCGGCGCAGATGTATACGTTTCGCGAGCAGGCGAAAGACGAGAAGGGATTGGCGGACACGTTTTCCAAATTGAAAAAGATGGGTTATGACGCGGTTCAAGTATCGGGGATCGGGCCGATCGAACCGCGCAAGGTCAAAGAACTGGCGATCCAAAACGATCTGACCATCTGCGCGACGCATATTCCGTATGATCGGTTGAAAGATGACCTGGACGCGGTGATCGAGCAGCATAAGCTGTGGGATTGCAAGTATGTGGGCCTGGGCATGGCGCCGGAGACATTTCGCGAAAGCGCCGACAGCTATCGGGCGTTCGCGCGGGAAGCTTCGGAGATCGGACGTAAGTTGAAGCAGCAGGATCTGCAATTCGTTTACCACAATCACCAATTGGAGTTCGAAAAATACGACGGGCGCACGGCGATGGATATTCTGCTGGAAGAAAGCGATCCGGAAGCCTTCGGCTTCGAGCTGGACATGTACTGGGTGCAGGCGGGCGGCGGCGATCCGGCGCAGTGGGCGCACAAGGTGAAAGGGCGGATGCAGGTCGTGCACCTGAAAGACATGGAGATCGTGGACGGACAGGCCGTTTTCGCGGAAGTGGGTCACGGCAATATGAACATCCCGGCGATCATCGAAGCGTGTCGAGCAACAAATGTGGAATGGTACGTGGTGGAGCAGGACGTGTGCCGCCGCGATCCGTTCGAAAGCGCCAAAATGAGCCTGGACTATCTGCACGGGCTGCTTCAACGGGAGAAGACGCTGTAGGGCTTTGCAAGGCGATGTTGGGCAGAGGCGAAGCGCGGAAGCGTGAAAAGAAGATGGGAGGATGGATAGCGGCATGGGACGAAGCGACGGAATGAATTACGCGCCGAAGCACGAAGCGAAGCCTGTTGTAGGACCGGGAGAATTCATATTCGCGGCGGCGGCGCTCGATCACGGGCATATTTACGGGATGTGCAACGGACTGACGGAAGCGGGCGGTACGGTCAAGTGGGTGTACGATCCGGACGAAGCCAAGGTCGAGACGTTTATTTCGATGTTCCCGGGCGCAAAAGCAGCGGGTTCGCTGGAAGAGATCTTGGCCGATCCGGAAGTGAAATTGGTCGCTTCGGCGGCGATTCCGGCCAAGCGGGGACCGCTCGGCGTCCAAGTGATGGAGAGCGGCAAAGACTATTTCACGGATAAGGCGCCGTTCACCACGCTGGCGCAGCTTGACGAAGCGGAAGAGTGCGCGGCGCGCACGAGCCGCAAATACATGGTGTATTACAGCGAGCGGCTGCATGTGGAAAGCGCGGTGTACGCGGATCAATTGATTCGGCAGGGCGCGATCGGCCGGGTCGTGCAAGTCATGGGCACCGGGCCGCATCGGCTGAATGCGGCGGGGCGGCCGGATTGGTTTTTCCGGCGCGACGATTACGGCGGCATCCTGTGCGATATCGGCAGCCATCAGATCGAGCAGTTCCTGCATTATGCAGGCTGCAAAAGCGCGAAGGTGCTGCACAGTAAAGTGGGCAATTACCATAGCCCGGAGTATCCCGAACTGGAAGATTTCGGCGACGCGACGCTAGTCGGGGATAACGGAGCGACGCAGTATTTCCGCGTCGATTGGCTGACGCCCGCCGGACTCGGCACCTGGGGCGACGGCCGGACCGTGATCCTGGGCACGGAAGGGTATATCGAGCTGCGCAAGTATACGGACGTGGCGAGATCCGATTCGGGCGACCACGTGTTTTGGGTCGATCGGGAAGGCGAGCATTACGAGCAGGTATCCGGCAAGGTCGGCTGCCCGTTCTTCGGGCAGCTGATCCTGGACTGCCTGAATCGGACCGAGAACGCGATGACGCAGGAGCATGCTTTCACGGCGGCACGGCTTTGTCTGGAGGCGCAGGACCAGGCGCTTAATACGACGCCGGATACGCTGCGCAAGCCTGCGGCGGAAGGACGGGGTTTTTAAGCTTTAATGTCAAGAAGGGTAAAGCTTAAGTTCAAGACGGAAGGTGCGACTTATGGGGAAAATAGGTGCGGCCGTCATCGGCTGCGGAACGATCTTCGCTCAGCATGCTCGGGTTCTGAACGAGATGGAGGAAGCAGAGCTGCGTCTTGTCGTGGACAGCGACCCGGAGAAAGCTCGCCGGGAAGCCGAGATTTACGGCTGCGAAGCCGGAAGCGACTACAGTGACGTTTTGCGGCGTCCGGATATTCAAGTCGTGCATGTCTGCACGCCGCATCATCTGCATGCGCCGATGATCGAAGAGCTGCTCGCGGCGGGCAAGCATGTACTGACGGAGAAGCCCGTAGCGCATACGCCGGAAGCGGCAGCATCGGTTCGGGCTGCCGCGGCCAAAAGCAGCGCTCAACTGGGCGTCGTTTTTCAAAATCGGTACAACGAAAGTTCCAGGCTCATTCATGAACGGATTCAATCCGGTCAATTGGGTCGGCTGCTCTGCTTGAAAGGCATGGTGACCTGGTCCCGACCGCCGGAATATTATACGGATAGTTCCTGGCGCGGCCGTTGGGAGACGGAGGGCGGAGGAGTGCTGATCAACCAAACGATCCATACGTTGGATTTACTGCAGTGGTTCGCGGGCGGCGATGTGCGGCGCATTACGGGCAGCGTAACGACGGACGCATTGGGCGACGTGATCGAAGTAGAGGATACGGCGCATGCCTGCATCGATTTTTCCGGCGGCGCGCGGGCTTTATTTTACGGAACCAATGCGTATCTGACGAACAGTCCGGTCGAATTGGAATTGATTTTCGAACGAGGTACGCTTCTTCAACGCCGCGATTGCGTGTTCCTGCTGCAAGATGGCGAAGAGACTGAATTATGCCACCCTTCGCAGACGGCTACCGGCGCCAAATCGTATTGGGGAGTGAGTCATGGGCTGTTGATCCGGGACTTTTACCGACATATCCAGGAAGGACAGCACTTCTGGATTGATGCTGAGGAAGGCAGCCGGGCATTAAGTCTCGTTCATGGTATTTATGAGGCATCGCGCAGCAAGGGGACTGTGGTACCCGTGCGATAATACCAATGATGCATGAGCGATTGAACCCGGGGAGCATCTCTATGGGAATGTGCGCGAACAAATAAAAGCAGCGCTTTACAGGGAAGAATCCCGTAAAGCGCTGCTTTTTTTATTGTGCTTAAATGTCGGCGATTGCGGGAAAGTGGAAGCATGCCTGGGAAGAATTCGACAAAACCAACTCCGAGGCGTGCACGCTCTAGCCAAAAAACCACTTCGAACCCGTACGGGCTTGAAGTGGCTTTATGCAAGAAGGATTGTCAGATCTTAGTCTGTGCCTTCGCGATTGGAAGAAGGTGCCGACTTGCTTTCCGTTTGGCTGCCGCCCACCGGCATGGATTCGCCGATTTCCAACGTGTCCAGGTTGTGGTCGCGGCTTTTCGGTTTGCGGGATACCAGCACGACCAGATCGACGAGCAGAACCGGAAGCGAGACGGAGGCCGGGTAAGCCAAGTAGCGGGACTGCCATTCCGGGAAAAACTTTTCCTTATAACGGCGCAGTCCTTCGAATCCGTAGAAATGACCTCCGTAACGGAAGACCAGATTGGCCAGCTTCTCTTCGCGCAGCGAACTGCGGCTTTTGCCTACGCTTGAGAGCGGGGCCATCCCAAGATTGAATGTTTGATAACCTTGCTCCTGGGCCCACTCGATTAATCGCGCGAAAAGCAGGTCCATCGTTCCGTTCGGCGTATTCGGCAAATGACGCATCAGATCGACGGAAATGGTGCGTCCTCCGTCATAAGCCGGGGCCAGCGTCGCGAAGGCAACGATTCGGCCTTCCGGATCGCGAAGCAGCGCGAGCGGCGAACGTTGAATGTACGACTCGTCGAACCAACCGAGCGAGAAGCCTTTTTCCTTGCGGTCGCCCAGCCAGATCGTCGAGATTTCGCGCAATTCTTCAATCAATGCGGAATCGTAAGGAGACGAATCAACCGAGAAGATATAGCCGTCCCGCTCGAAGCGGTTTTTCGCCGTGCGGAATGCCGTCATCTTTTTGCCCGAGAACGTGAAAGTTTCCAGATTGATCAAGGCTTCCTCGCCGAGTTTGAAGAAACGGTAGCCCTTCTCATGGTAGATCGACAGATAATCCGGCGATGCTTGATAGAACACGACGGCCAAGGCATATCGATCCGAGAACGCTTGAAATTCCTCGATGGCATCGCCGATCAGTTTTTTCGGTCCGAGCGGATCGCCGAGAACGACGAGTTTATCGCGCGAACGGGAATACGGAATCAATACTTTTCCGTCCTGAGCCCAGTAGAACTGCTTGTCGCCGAGATAAAGCATGTGGGTAAGCAGGTTGCCTTCTTCTTTTTGCAAAAAGTCGTCCAAACGCTTCAATTCGTCCCCGCACGGCAGATCGGCTTCTTGGCGTTTCGGGCGAAGCAGCACTAGAATCGAGAACAAAATCCAGGCGCCGACGATTCCGCTGACCGCCATCGCGCCGTATTCGCTCGGCTGCATGATCCATTCCGGACGGAATCCGGCAGGCAGATTATGCAGGAAGCGGGGACGGGACGAAGTGCCGATCAGGTAATACAGTCCGGCCAATACTAACGTGAATCCGAACCAGATCCAGATTCTTTTGCGGGATAATGTGGCGCCGGAACGGTAAAAGCGGGCGCGGGAGATCCATAACAACAGTGCTACGGTCAACAGTACCAACGCTTCTTCGTAGTCGAAAGCTTTGAAGAAGGTAAAGATCGCGCCGGCGACGAGCAGAAGCGACGTCAACCGATGCGCGCGGCGCAAACGAAGCGAGATCCCGCTTGACAAGATAATCAGCATAAAGCCGATCACGACCGAGATTTGCTGCGACAGCTTCATGATCGGCGTCGACAGGAATCGGGCCATGAAGTGTACGCGATCCAGCAGGCCCGGCGTCGCCGCCGACAGCAGCAGGATCAGGCCGCAGACGAGCACCAGCTTGCCGAGCGCCCATATGCCCATATCGCTCAGGAATCCGAACTGTCCGGGCCAATTCCAGAAACGCTGCCAGTAAGCCGCCACGCCCGCGTTTTGCCGGTCGAGCTCTTCAGGGTCCGCCTTGGAAAGAGCGCCCGGCAAAGCATCCGATCCGGACTCGCCGGCCGCCGTTTCTTTCCGGATTGCTTTACGGCGGCCCGGAAGAAGTTCGAAGGCGGTCATGACCAGCGCCATCAGCCACGGAATAATGAAATAAAAGACGCGGAACAGCACGATGGTCGCAAGCGCCGTCTCCGGCTTGACGCCTGCCAATTGCAATCCGAGCAGCGCCGTGATGTCGAAGGCTCCGATTCCGCCCGGCGCGAAGCTGACGATGCCGGCGATGGCCGCTACGCTGTAAATGGCGAGCGCTTGGCCCAGCGGCATGCCGTGCAGGAATTTGGAGCAGATCAACCAGAAGGTCAGACCCGCGAAAAACCATTCCAATACGGAAGCCATGACCGAGCTTCCGATAATGCTCCACGGAAGCCGCGTCCCTTGGCCTTCCTTGTGGAAATGCTTGGCGAACAGCTTGGAGCGCTGCATGATCAAAAAGATCGGCAGATAAAGAGCCATGCCCCATACCGCGTAGATCAACCAACGATGCTCCGTCAGCATGGAGCCGATCGGCAGTATCCCGACAATGCCTGCCCATCCCAGCACGGAAAGGCCCGTCACCATCGTCGGGGACAAGAACACGATGGCCGGCGTGATCTGCCCCAGCGTAATGCCGCTGTTGCGGTACAGCAAAGCGCGAACGCCCGCACCGGTAAAGCCGGCAAATCCCAGGAAGTTATTGAAGGTATTGGAGATCCAACCATAGCGGAACGCGGCCCACTTGGTCACGTTCAGCCGAAAATGACGACAAATCAGGAAATCGTAAGTGCTCATGACGGATACCGCCACAAGCGAGAGCGCCAAGATCTGCACGATGTCCCAGGATGGCATGGATCGAATATCGAACAGGATCCGGGAGAAATTCAGTTTGCGAAGTTCGCCTTCGCTTTGAAAATAGACGAAGGCGATCACGGCGACCGGAATCAGCAGCCGAACGATCTTCATCCGATAAAGGAAAGCGAACAATCGCAGGATTTGCAGTCGTTCCAGTAAAGCTTTCGTACGATTCATGAATTCACCTACAATTTTAGAAGGAATTAAACTCATACAGTTATTTCCATCGGTATACGTTCAATAAATCTTAACATGAAAACCCCTTTTTTCGAACCGAACATCTTTGTAACCTTTTCTAAAGCACGGGAACAAAGAAGCTCTTCCTTAATATATCGACTGTACGCCGACTATACAATGAAGCTTCGCGCAGAAGGCTTCCCTGCCTTTTACCCCGTTCCGACTTTCTATACGCTCCAAGGTCCAGATAGACCCCCGCCTCAGGTCCAGGTTCAAAAACCGCCCGCAGGCCGTGTTGCGAAAAGGCGGGAACCTCTAGAATAAAGGCATAAGGAAATTGATTCAGGAAAGGCGGTGAAAAGTTAATGAGAAGCATGAAACTTAATATCCCGGCTATCGTACTTGTGGTACTGGGAGCGCTGATTCTGTTCGGAAAGTTCGGAAGCTTCGTAGGACTCTTGTTCGCAGCCGCGATCTTCGCGCTCGGTTATTACGGAGTCAAGACAGGGAAAACATTTCTGGGCTGGTCGCTGTTAATCGTCGGAGGATTGATGCTGCTGTCGAAATTGTCTTGGCTGATCGGCCCGCTGCTCGGGATCGCGTTGATCGCGGCAGGTATCTTCTGGATCGTCAGCAAGCGCAATGAACGCATGAACGGCCGACGCGGCTTCGGAGGCTAACCTCCGAAAACCGGATCGGAAGTTCCCGGAAACATCTTGCATCAACGCAAACCATGCGGAGGAGGGAGAAACGCCGAATGAGCATGTTCAAAAGAATGAGAGACATTACACTGGCCACTCTTAACGATAAGCTTGAAGAAAGCCAAGACCCGGTGCGGATCATTGATCAGTTCCTGGTGGAGACAAGACAGGAGATCGGCGAGGTACAGCGCTTGTACGATCAATGCGCGCACCACAGCAAGCAGCTCCGTCAGCAGGTCGACCATGCAACGTCCATGCGCGAGAAGCGCGAGGAGCAAGCCGTGCTGGCGCTTAAGGCGGACGAGGAATCGATCGCGAAGCTGGCCTTGCAGGAAAAAATGCTGTACGAGGAAAAGGAACGTCAGTATCTGGAACTGTGGGAGCAAAGCCAAGATACGCTCAAAGAACTGGGCGAGCAGCTCAATGTACTTAGAAACGAATATCAGACCGTTTATAACAAACGACAATATTACTACGCCCGGATGGAGACGCTTCGTTTGCAGCAGCGCCTGAACCGCCGCACCGGCGGTTACAACTCGGACGTACCGAAAATGTTCGACCGGCTGGACGACCAAATGTCCTCGATCGAATACGAAACTTACAGCCTGCGCGATATCCGGAAGCTGGGTCAGGAGGCCTCGAGACAGATCGGCGAAGTCGGCAATCTGCTTGAAGAGGAAATGGCCCGCCTGAAGGAAAAATTGAAACGGGGCGAAGGAAAGGAGTAAGCGAGGATGCAAAGATTGTACCGCTCGACCCAGGACCGAATGCTCACCGGACTCTGCGGCGGAATCGCGCACGAATTCGGCGTGAATCCCACGCTGCTCCGTATTCTGTTCCTTGTCGCCATCCCGCTGACCAGCGGAGCGATGCTGCCGATCTACTTTATCGCTTCGCTCGTGATTCCGAAGGAACCGACGCCGCCGTACTACCCGTACGGACCCGACGCGTACGGCCGCGATGCTTATCGCGACCCGTATCGTCCGGATAACGCCTATGAACGCGAGCCTCACGGTTCGCGCTTCAACGGACCTCATGACCCGCGTTCGCCGAGACCGCTGGGCCAGGAACGGGAGTTTGAACGTCCTTTTCCTCCGAATCGTCCGCAACCCGCTCGCGCCAATCTGCAAAAGCGCGATATGCCGGATTCCGGAATCGACGCCATGATGGAAGACATCGAAAAGAAAGCACTCAAAAAAGAAGTCGAAGAACTGAAAAGCAAGCTTTCCAAATACGAAAACGAGAACCAGAAAGGGGATTTATAAAATGGGAGTATTCAAAAGACTGCGCGATATGACGAAGGCATCGGTAAATGAAATGTTGGATAAGGTTGAAGATCCGGTAGTCATGCTCAACCAATACCTGCGCGACATGGAAGAGGAGATTCACCAGGCCGAAGTGACGGTAGCGAAGCAAATGGCGAACGAACGCCGCATGAAGCAGCGTCTGGAAGAAGCGTTCCGCATGTCCGATCAACGCGAATCGCAAGCGACGGCAGCGCTGACCAACAATCAGGAGGAAGCGGCACGCAAGCTGCTGGAAGAGAAAATCTACTTCGACCAAAGAATCACGGAGTACCAAGACCTGCACGGCCAAGCCGAAGTTCAAGTCTCTGACCTGATGCGTCAGCTGCACGAGATGAAAGACGAGTTCTACCAAATGCGCAACAAGCGCAACGAACTCGTTGCCCGCGCTCAAATGGCGAAAGCCAAAAAGCAAATGGCACAGGTCAATCCGGTCTACGCGATCGACAAAGGCAGCTCTTCGTCGGGCTTCCGCCGGATGGAAGAAAAAATCATGCAAATGGAAGCCGAAGCCGATGTTCTGCGCACGCCTTACGGCGGTGGCGGCCTGAACCGCACATCCGCTTACATCAGCCCTGTCGACGCGCAAAAGCAGCTTCAGGTCGATGAGCAACTGAACGCACTGAAGAACAAGCTGAACGGCGGCCAAAGCGCTCCTTCCCTGACAAAAGGCGACGAGCAGTAAGAACGGCAGCGGCGGCCGGAATAGCCACACAGCCGGCCGGAGTTGTGATAGAATAAAGCGAATGATAAGCAAAAGCGAAGAAGCCATGCGGTACGAATGCGTACCGTTATGGCTTTTGCTACGCTTGGGAACACGGCAGGAGGAGGAGCGACATGCAAACTCGGAAAAAAACATGGGCGATCGTATTGATCGTCGTAGGCGCAATCATGTTGCTTGGCAAGTGGGTTACCCCGCTCTCGATGGTCGCTCTCCTCGTGCTGTGTTACGGTATTTATACGATGAGAGCCAATCGGGTGTCGTTCGGTTATAAGTGTCTCGCCGTAGGCGCCGGGCTGCTGCTGCTCGACCATATCATTCTCGTGCTCGGCGGCATTCTGATCTCGGTCGGCGTCTTTTACGCCCGAGCCAGAGAACTGCATAGAGGCCGCGAATACGTACGGCGTCAGGAATTTGTTTCGCAGTTGAACCGCGAACGCGAGCCTTGGGTTCCCGAACCGATCAGTCTGTGGAACTTGTTCGGCGACGTCAACTGCGATTTCTCGCTGGCGCTGCCGACCGAGCCGGATACGGTGATTCATTTGCAGGGCGTGATCTGCGATGCCGACCTGACCTTCCCGGAGGAATACGGAGTAGAATTGGATATCTTCGTGGGTTATGGCAAAGTGAGTTTCGAAGGGAAAGCGCACAGCGGAATGTTGAACAAATTCGTCTGGCGTTCGCCGGGCTATGCGTATAGCGAGCAGAAGGTCAGAGTCGTTATGGCCTATGCCGCAGGCGATGTGAATATTCGGATTAATTAGCAGCTTCAGGCGAACGGGGAGACGGTGAGCAAGCATGGCGAATGAACCGAAGAAAATTCGAAAATCGAATACGATCGTGCGGGGAATCGGTTCGGGGATGCTGCTGTCGCTGATCGTGCTGCTGTCGGCGATGTACGTGTTGTACTCGTATGGACTGTTGAACGTACCGGACGCATGGCCGCTCAAGATCCGCGCGGGGTTAACCGTGCTTACCGTCTGCATTGCCGTCGGTGCGTTATATGGGCTTTATCGCGCCATGCAAAGCAAGATTCAGTTCGACCGGATTCAAGATACATTGCTGCTGTGGGAAAAAGGAAATCCTGCACGCACGGCCTGGCCGGCCGGCGGCGAGTTGGACGGTCTGGCGGAACAGTTGGACCGCGTCGGCAAAAAGTGGGAAGAGCAGGTCAGCTCGCTTCAGCGCTTGTCGACGCATAACGCGCAATTGGCGGAGCAGGCTCGGGTGTCGGCCATCGTGGAGGAGCGGCAGCGTCTTGCGCGCGAATTGCACGATGCGGTGTCGCAGCAGTTGTTCGCGATCTCGATGACGGCAACGGCGGTGGGGCGTACGTTCGAAAAAGATTTGGCGCGGGCAAGGCGCCAGGTTGAGCTGATCGAGGAAATGGCGTCGGTCGCGCAGTCGGAAATGCGGGCGCTTTTGCTGCATCTTCGTCCCGTTTATTTGGAAGGCAAACCGCTATATCAAGGATTGAGCGAGTTGGTGCGCGAGATTCAGGCGAAGGTTCCGATGGAGATCACGCTCGATATGGATGCCGGACTCGAATTGGTCAAAGGCATCGAAAACCATCTGTTCCGTATCGTGCAGGAAGCTTTATCGAACACGCTGCGCCACTCGAAAGCGGACAAGATGGAAATCATGATCGTCCGCCGGAGCGATGCATTGCGAATGTCGCTGAAGGATAACGGCGTAGGCTTCGAGCTGGACGAGAAAAAGCAGGCGTCTTACGGCTTGTCGCTGATGCAGGAACGGGTCAGCGAGATCGGCGGTTCGATTCGTTACATAACCGCACCCGGCAAAGGGACGCGTATCGAACTGAACGTGCCGTTGGTAGACGGAGGACAAAGAGGGAGCGAGGAATAGTCATGGAATTGGAACAACAGATTACCGTGCTGCTCGTCGACGACCATGAGATGGTCCGCATCGGGCTGGCTGCCGTGCTCGATACCGAAGACGGAATCGAGGTTGTCGGCGAGGCGAGCGGCGGCGAAGAAGGCGTACGGATGGCGCAGCAGTACAACCCGGATGTCGTGCTTATGGACCTCGTGATGGACGGCATGGACGGAATCGAAGCGACGCGCGAGGTATTGAAAAATTGTCCGGACTGCAAAGTGATCGTGCTGACGAGTTATTTGGATGACGAGAAAATGTATCCGGTCATCGAAGCCGGAGCGTTCAGTTATCTGCTGAAAACGTCTCGGGCAAACGAGGTGGCCGACGCGATTCGTGCGGCTGTCCGCGGACAGTCCGTGCTCGAATCGCAGGTCGCCGCCAAAATGATGGATCGTTTCCGTACTCCTCCGCCTGCCAGGGCGCTGCACGATGATCTCACGGATCGGGAAATGGAAGTGCTTCGTTACGTGGCTCAAGGCAAGTCGAATCAGGAAATCGCGGACGAACTGGTGATCGGCATCAAGACGGTCAAGTTCCATGTGACGAACCTGTTGTCCAAGCTGGAAGTGGAAGACCGGACGCAAGCCGCCATTTACGCGTATAAAAACGGATTGGCCCAATAAAAACCGAGCATTCGTTCACACCCGACATAGACCGCACGGAGCATAAATCCGATGCGGTTTTTTTATTGATGCATCGATGTTGGCTCGGAATATCGGTGTTTCGAATTTTTACTGAATAACACATTATGTCATTCTGATCGAACGGCAAGCTTTGCGGATTATAATTTGTAAGCGCTTAAATATAAAGATCCGAAAGGGGAGATTGTGTCATGTTCATCACGAAAAAGAGAAGGCACGTCCTAACCTGTCTGCTGATGTCTTCCGTTCTTGCTGTGCCTGCTGCCGTATCGTTCCCGTCTTCCGCCGTTCAAGCGTCGTCGCGCGTTGTCTCGATTGCCGATTACGGAGCTGTACCCGATGATGGAATCGATGATCTGAATGCGATTCGCCAAGCGGTAGCTGCCGCCAAGGCTTCGAACAAAAACGTGTACGTGCCGGCGGGAACTTTTTTCTATGACGATGCGATCGTTCTGGATGGAGTGGATATGGTTGGCGAAGGCGAAATCTCTGTGCTGCATAGCACGAACCAGCAGCGCCAGGCTGTTCAGTTGGCCGGAAACGGCAGCGGGTTGAGCCAGGTGAAGCTTACGACTGTTCCGGTGACTACGCGTTTATCCACGTCCGTGTCGGCACGGGTTCATATTATGCCTGGGGCGGCAGACTTTACGATTGCGGATACGTTCATCGTGGGTGGTTCGTCGGCGGGCATTATCGGATACGGCATAAACGGAGCGATTGTTCGCAACGATGTTCGCGATACGCTGGCTGACGGTATTCATATGACGGGCGGATCGGCAAACATTCGCATCGAGGAGAATACGGTGCGCGATACGGGAGACGACATGATCGCCGTCGTATCCTATGAGAAAAACGGGACTTGGGTCAACAATGTGAAGATCGCGAATAACGATGTAGCCGGTGGTCATGCGCGCGGCATCACGGTATCGGGCGGTACGAACATTTCCATCGAACGAAACAGGATTGCGGATACAGGCGGAGCGGGCGTATTCATCGCGTCGGAAGGCAGCTACCAGACGTACGAGGTGCGCAATCTTCAAGTCGTGCGCAACACGATCCTGCGCGACAGCCGCAATGCGGCCATTCCGGAAAAAGGAGGAATTCGCCTTCAGGCGACTTATAAAGAACCGAGTATCGTGAACGCGACTTTTGAGCAAAATACGATTACGGACTCGGCGGACAGCGGGATTCTGATTCTGGGTTCGGCGAGCATTCAGGCGTTCTTTGCCCGCAACGAGATCGTCAACCCGACCAATCACGGTATGCATATTTTGAAAACGGTGATCGGGCAGTTGAATTTTTCGGGCAACAAGGTTCAGGGAGCAGGCGGCTTCCCGTTCTATAATCAGTCTCAGGCGCAGGTGTTCAGCGATGTGACGAACTCGGCGCCGCCGGGAGGCGGGGAAGAGGACGATTATGTGGCAGCAAGAGGCACGCCGCGCATCGATGGGTTCGTCGATGACGTGTGGAGCAATGCGACGCCGCTTGCGCTCAACGTGGATGCGAACGGCACGACGGGGACGGTGAGAATCGCTTGGGATGACAACGCGCTGTATTACTTGTTCGAAATGACGGATGCGACCCCGAACGCGCTGGCCTCAGACGAGCATAACGATTCGGTCGAGGTGTGGGTAGACGAGTTGAACGCGAAGAACGGCACGCGGACCGTGGGGGATTATCAGCTGCGCGTCGGCTATGACGGAGCGCTTTCTTCGGCCGTGCGAGGATTTAATCTTTCCAACGTAACGAAGGCCGTGATGCAACGCGAGAGCGGCTATACGGCAGAGTTCGCGGTTCCTTATACGGCACTTGTTCCGCAGGCGGGCGACGTGATCGGATTCAACGCCAGCGCGAACGACGATTCCAACGGGGACGGGCGGCGCGATACGTATTTAAGCTGGGTGGACAAAAACCTTCCGTACTGGGCGGATACGCGAGTATACGGCGAAGTAACGCTGGAAAATTGAAAACGCTATCCTGAATTTTTCGCAAGGTCGGCTTGATTTAGCCGGCCTTTTTGTGTACCTTTTTGGTGTACGCAAATATTAATGAAACCTTCATCTTAGATCAACATAAATGATAATCAATACGATAGCATCAATTTGAGAGATATGATAGAATGACATCACATCTTTCTTTTTCCGCACTAACGCGGAGAATTGAGAGTCAGGCATAACAATTCGTTACTATACTAATACAGGAAGAATGGGGAGCTATGACGGACAATCAAAATCTTGAAGCATTGAAAGCACCGGGCGCGGTCTTTTTCATCTTCGGGGCTACCGGAGACCTGGCCCGTCGTAAGTTGTTCCCGGCCATTTTCAGCTTGTACCGGGAAGGCAAATTGGCGGAGGACTTTGCAGTAGTCGGAGTGGCTAGACGCCCCCGCACGAACGATGAGTTCCGCGACGACGTATTCCGCTCGATTCAGGAATTCGGACGGTACAAATCTTCCGACCAGGAGAAGTGGAACACGTTTGCGGAACACTTCGAATATAAATCCCTCGACATCAATAACGTGGCGGGATTCCAAGAACTCAAAGAACAGACGGAAGCGATCGAGTCCAAATTCTCGATTCCCGGCAACCGCCTTTTCTATCTGGCGCTTGCGCCGGAACTGTTCGGCAGCGTTTCGCTCAATCTGCGCGAAGGCGGCATGCTGGATAGCGAAGGTTGGCACCGTCTCGTGATCGAGAAGCCGTTCGGCTACGACCTCAAGTCGGCCGAGAAGCTGAACGAAGAACTGGGCCATGTGTTCCAGGAAGACGAGATCTACCGGATCGACCACTATCTCGGCAAAGAGATGGTGCAGAACATCGAGACGATTCGTTTCTCGAACATGTTCTTCGAGTCGCTCTGGAACAACAAATACATCGCGAACGTGCAAATCACGCTCGGCGAGACGGTCGGCGTCGAAGAGCGCGGCGGCTACTATGATCATGCGGGCGCGCTGCGCGATATGGGTCAAAACCATATTCTCCAGCTGCTTACCATGATCGCCATGGAACCGCCTAGCCGCCTGCTGGCCGAAGACATTCGCGACGAGAAGGTCAAAGTGCTGCGTTCGCTGCATCATTTCGCCGACTCCGACGAAGTCCGAGCCAATGTCGTGCGCGGCCAATATACGGCCGGACAAAGCAACGGCAAAGACCTTCCGGGCTACCGCGAAGAAGACAAAGTCGATCCGAACTCGAACACCGAGACGTTTTTCGCGGCTCGCGTATCCGTGGATAACTTCCGTTGGGCCGGCGTGCCGTTCTATATTCGGACAGGCAAGCGCCTGCCGGTGAAGACGACCGAAGTCGTGATCGAATTCAAAAAGATGCCGGGCAACATCTACCTCGGACAAAAGCATGATCTCCAGCCTAACCTGTTGGTGATCCGCGTCAATCCGATGGAAGGCATCTACTTCAAGATCAACGCGAAGAAACCGGGTTCGGAATCGGAAATCGCGCAAGTGGCGATGGAATTCTGCCAAAGCTGCCTGGTGGGCATCAACTCGCCGGAAGCTTACGAGCGCCTGATCCACGACGCGGCGAAAGGCGATTCCACGTACTTCACGCGTTGGGACGAAGTGGCTTCGGCTTGGGCTTTCGTGGACAAGATCGATGCGGCATGGAAAGAAAATCCGGCCGACGTCAGCACGTATCCGGCAGGAAGCTGGGGACCGGACGCGGCGCACGAACTGCTTGCGCGCGACGGGTTCCACTGGTGGCCGGTTAACGGACAAGAAGAAGACAATGTCATTTGGGTAGCGGCTTCGAGCAACTAATCCAAAGGCAACGATAGCCATAAACTGTAAAGCCGCTGCATCGTCGAACTTTCCGACGGTGCAGCGGCTTTTTTATTTTTTTTACGCAGACGAGGATATTCAAGCTTGACCTTGAAGGATACTTCAACCCTTATGCTGAGGATAGAATATTCAAAGCGAAGGAGAGCGTTCGATCATTAAAACAAGCACAAAGTGGAGAATAGTCGGCGGAGCGGCGGGAATTGCGGCAGCCGCTTATATCTATCGGTCGAAAAAGGAAGGTCTCAGCCCGAATCCGATGCGACGCTTGTTTCCGGTTTTCACGATGCCTGAACCGACGGGGACTTATGCGATCGGCACCTTCGAAGCGCATCTCACTGATGAGCGTCGCAATGAAACAAAGCGCGGTACGGCTCCGGAGGCAGAAGCAGTCCGTGAAATTCCGATTACGGTCTGGTATCCGGCGGAACTTCCAAGTCAACAAGACAATGAGGCGGAAAATTACCCGGATTCGCTGGGAGAGTGTATTTCGCTGGTGTTCGGCCTGCCGAAAGGATTGTTCCGACATGTGTCGCGGGTGAAAACGCATATGTTCAAAAATGCTAGAGTCGCGAAAGAGCGTTCGAGTTATCCGGTATTGTTGTTCTCTCCGGGGATTCGCTCGACGCGTTATCAGAGCCTCACTCTTGTCGAAGAGCTGGCTAGCCAAGGCTATATCGTCATCGGAATGGACCATCCGTATACATCGGCACGGGTGACCTTGAAGGATGGAAGCCGCGCTGAATACTTGCATGAACCGGAGTTTGCACAGTCGCGCGAATTGTATGATTATAATGTGAAAGAGGTCGCGGTACGCGCATTGGATGCTCGTTTTGTACGGGATACGTTGGAAGAATGGAATCAGCCGTCTTCGGGTCATGCCTTGTCGGGTCGGATGGATCTGAATCGGGTCGGGATTCTGGGCCATTCCTACGGCGGAGCGACTGCTGCGGAAACATTGGCGACGGATGAACGTTTTGCTGCCGCGCTCAGTCTGGAAGGCGGATTCTGGGGCAAGGTGTCGCATAAGCCGCTGGAGCGTCCGTTTATGTATCTGTTCACGGGCGGAACGGCGCAGAGCTTGAATCCGGACGCGTCGAAAAAAGAAGCCGTCTTTTTCGAGGAATGGCAAGAAGACGCGGATCGGGTGATGCGGGCGAGCCGAAGCGACGCGCTATTTGCGACGGTGGAGCCTTTTTACCACCAGAGCTTTACCGATATTTCGCTGGTGTCCCCGAAGCTGTTCGCCAAGCAAGTCTCGCCGGAGCGGACGATCGAGATTACGCGTTCGTATGCGACTGCTTTTTTTGATCGGTATCTAAAAGGGATGAAGTCCGATCTGCTTGGGCAGGATGTCGCGGCATTTCCCGAAGTTCGTTATCGGCCTGAATATACGCGCATGGGCGATACGGCGCTAACCGGCGGATATCTGGACGGGAATGCGACGCCGAATGCGGAAGCCGCATCACGATAGCAGCGACAAAGTGAAGGAGGGCGCCCGATGAAGAAGATGACCCGCGGACAGCTGGCCAAGCAGACGGGGCTGACAACGGCGGCGATACGCTTTTACGAGGATGAGGGTCTGCTGCCGCAGCCCGAACGGAGCGAAAGCGGATACCGGCTTTACGGCGATGAGTATCTGACGATGATCAAATTTATTCAGGATACGAAAGCGCTCGGTTACCCGCTATCCCGAATCGGCGATACGCTGCGCAAGCTGAGCGGCGGGCCGGAGCTGGCCGTGGACGCGATCCGGGAACTGGTGCGCGGGCAGATAATCGGGATTGAGCGCCAAGAGCGTCATTTGGCTGAAGTGAAGCTAAATCTGAGCCGCCTGTTGACCGAATACGACGACGAAGCGGTACGGGAATATATGCGTTCGTTTCGGCGGGAGCCGGAAGCAGATTAGACGGAGGCGCGCCTGCCTGAAAAGAATTGCGTTTCCATAAGGATTCGATGCAGATTCTCCCCTTGCCGAAGCGCTAATTATGGTACAATATAGGGATGAATACGTACGATACAGAAGGGAACGTGAACATGAGCCAAACCCAAGATAAAGTTTTGCGCGAGGAAGTCGAGAAACGCAGAACTTTTGCCATTATATCTCACCCGGATGCCGGGAAAACGACGCTGACGGAGAAGCTGCTGCTCTTCGGCGGCGCTATTCGTCTGGCCGGAACGGTCAAGGCCCGCAAAGCCAGCAAGCACGCGACGAGCGACTGGATGGAGATCGAGAAACAGCGGGGCATCTCGGTTACGTCGTCGGTCATGCAATTCGATTACAACGGCCACCGCATCAACATTCTGGATACGCCGGGTCACCAAGACTTCAGTGAAGACACGTACCGGACGCTGACGGCAGCCGACAGCGCGGTCATGCTGATCGACGTCGCGAAGGGCGTCGAGGCCCAGACGATCAAGCTGTTCCAAGTGTGCGCGAAGCGCGGCATTCCGATCTTTACTTTTATCAACAAACTCGACCGCGAAGGCCGCAGCCCGTTCGACCTGATGGAAGAACTCGAACAGGTACTGGGCATTCGCGCCGTTCCGATGAACTGGCCGATCGGCATGGGACGCGAGCTGAACGGCATTTACGACCGGATGAAAAATCAGGTCGAGCTGTTCCAGGGCGACGACCATTCGCAAATTAAAGTCCAAAAAGTCGAAGACTATCGCGATCCGGTCATCTCCGAGATGGCGGGCGAGTACCATGCGAACCAACTGGCGGAAGAACTGGAACTGCTGGACGTGGCGGGCGACCCGTTCGATTACGAAAAGGTCAAGCGCGGCGAGCTTACGCCTCTGTTCTTCGGCAGCGCGATCAACAACTTCGGCCTGCAAACGTTCTTGGAAAACTTCCTGGAGCTTGCGCCGAAACCGGCACCGCGCAAAAGCACGGAAGGCGAGATCGAACCGGTACGCGAGAAGTTCAGCGGCTACGTGTTCAAGATTCAAGCCAACATGAACCCGGCGCACCGCGACCGTATCGCGTTCCTGCGTATCGTGTCCGGCAAGTTCGAGCGCGGCATGAGCGTCAAGCACGTACGCGTCGGCAAAGACATCAAGCTGGCCCAACCTCAGCAGTTCTTGGCCCAAGACCGCGATATCGTCGAAACGGCGTACGCGGGCGATATTATCGGTTTGTTCGACCCGGGCATTTTCCGGATCGGCGATTCGCTCGTGGAAGGCCAGAACTTCGAATTCGAAGAATTGCCGACGTTCTCGCCGGAGATTTTCGCTAAAGTCACGGCCAAAAACGCGCTCAAGCACAAGCAGTACCAAAAAGGGATCGACCAACTGACCGAGGAAGGCACGATTCAAGTCTTCCGTACGGTCAGCTTCGACGATACGATTCTCGGCGTAGTCGGGCAGCTGCAATTCGAGGTCTTCGAGTATCGGATGAAAAACGAGTACGGCGTGGACGTTCAGCTTCAGCGCCAATCGTTCCAGTTTGCCCGTTGGATCGTCGCGCCGGAGATCGACCCTTCGAAATTCCGGATCAATTCGACGCTGGTAAAGGACAAGAAAGGCAACTACGTCGCGCTGTTCGAGAACGAATACGCGATGCGCACGGCCATCGACAAAAACCCGGACGCCCAGTTCCTGGAGATGGCACCCTGATTTTCAAGGAGGCCTGACGAAGGATGGGAAGAAGGAAGAAGCAGTACGCGATCATCGGAATGGGCCGCTTCGGTTCGAGTATCGCCAAGACGCTCAGTCAAATGGGCTTCGACGTGCTTGCGATCGACGCGAGCCAGGAGCGGACGCAGGAAATTTCGAATATGGTGACGCACGCGGTATCGGCGGACACGACGGATGAAGAAGCGCTGCAAGCGCTCGGTATTCGCAACTTCGACGTCGTAGTGGTGGCGATCGGGCAGGATATTCAAGCGAGCATCCTGACCACGTTGATTTTGAAAGAAATGAACGTGCCGACCATTATCGCCAAAGCGCAAAACGAGCTGCACGGCAAAGTACTGAGCAAGATCGGCGCGGACAAGGTCGTGTTCCCGGAGCGGGATATGGGGACGCGCGTCGCGCACAATCTGACGTCGCCGAACATTCTCGATTATATCGAACTGTCGGGCGATTACAGTATTTTCGAAATGCTGGTCCCTGCGAAAATGGTCGGGCGGAATCTGATCGAGCTGAATTTGCGGCAAAAGTACGGCTGCAACGTGATTGCCGTGCGCCGCGGCAGCAAGATGAATATTTCTCCCGATCCGCACGGACGGCTGTGGGAAGGCGACGTGCTGGTGATCGTGGGCGAGCGGGACGATCTGGTTCGCCTCGAAATCTCATTCGATAAGCACGGATGAGTGGAAACAGGTGCTGAAATCCTGTGCGATTATAAAGAAGCTTTAGAGCGCTGCGGGAGAAATTCGTTCAAGATGCTGTCTCACTCGGAAAACTGGAATGAAATTTCAATGGAAGTTTTCCGAATTCAAAGGCATCTTTCACTGAATTTCTCCCTCCGCTGGAAGCTGGCTTTAAAAGAGGGTTTTCTGCACCGTTAAAGGGTGTAGGGAAAAAGAATAAAGATTGCCTATCAGAAGCGCAAATAGTCATAAAAGCATAAAGCAGATAAAGGTATCGCTTCGGCGGTGCCTTTATCTTTTGGAAGATATCATTTTAAAGAAGCGGAGGTTGGAAGAATGGGACATGCGCAGATCGAATCGACGGCGAACGCTCGGGTGAAAGAATGGGCGAGTTTGCTGGAGAAAAAGCATCGCGATCGGCAGGGGAAGTATATCGTCGAAGGCGTGCATTTGGTGCAGGAGGCTCTGAGGTCGGCTGACGTAGAGTGCGTGGCTTATGATGCGGCGCTCGGAGTGCCTGCGGAGTTGAAGGAAGATGCGCAGGCCGCCGGGCAGGGAGAGTGGGTCGCGGTGTCGGCGGCGATCGTGGCGAAGTGTACGGAAGCGCGGACGCCTCAGCCGGTGTTTGCGGTGGTGCGGAAGTCGGCGGCGAAGATCGGGGACATTTTGCTTGCGGAGAATGCGCTTGTCGCGGTGTTGGACGGCGTGCAGGACCCGGGGAATGTAGGGACGATCATCCGGGCGGCGGACGCGGCGGGAGCTACTGGCGTGCTGATCGGGCGCGGGAGCGCGGATATTTATAACCCGAAGACGGTACGCTCGACGATGGGATCGCTGTTTCATCTGCCGATCGTGGAAGGCGATCTGACGGAACTGCTGCCGCAGGCGCGCGAAGCGTCGGCAAAGATCGTCAGTACGAGCCTTCAAGCGAAGCAGAACTGCTACGAGGCAGATTACCGCGGCGCGACCTGGTTCGTGTTCGGAAGCGAAGGCAGCGGCGTCTCGCCGGAGGTAGAGGCCTTCGTGGACGAAGCGATCATTATTCCGATGCCGGGGCAGGCAGAATCGCTCAACGTGGCGATGGCGGCTTCGGTGCTGCTGTTCGAGGCGGTGCGGCAGCGGTTGGCGTAGCTTCCCGTTTCCCGAATTCATGCATTCTCCTCAAATCTGCAAAAAAAGAAACTGCCGTTCTTCGCGAACGGCAGTTTTTTTGAATGATCCGGAAGATCAGGCTCTCATTCAGACAATAGGGAACCAACCCGGGGTACTGTTCATGATCGTTTTCCACATGGGGGCGGGAATAACCAAAGATTCTTGGTCGTCTTTAGTTAACGTAAGCACAATATCCGATTCCTTGCCTTCTTGTACCTTTTTCACCCAATCCGGATCGACAATGAGCTGTCTGCCGAGCGCAACCAGAGGAACCCCGATCTCGTAAGCGTTCAGCGCATCTTCCGCCGTGCGAATAGCGCCGACGCCGATCAGAGGCACTCTTCCGTCAAGCTTATCCAAGATGACGGCCATTCTCGAACGGTTTCGTTCCTTTCCGCTGCGGGGGTGCGACGAGTAATCCATTAGCGAAATATGGAGATAATCAAGTTCCCGCTGCGCGAGAGCCTCGATCAATTCAAGGGTATCCGGCATCGTAATGCCCGGCGACTCCGCTTCTTCGGGAGAGAACCGGTAGCCGACCGCGAAATTTTCTTTTCCGTGCTCGTCGACCACGCGGATTACTTCGTCCACGACAGCCAACGGAAAGGCCATGCGCTTCGTCAAACTTCCGCCCCACTGATCGTCGCGGTTATTGGTGTGCGGCGAAAAGAATTGTTGGAACAAATAGCCGTTTGCTCCGTGAATCTCGATGCCGTCATATCCCGCTTCAATGGCTCTTCGCGTCGCTTCTCCGAAGTCTTTAACGATCGAAACGATCTCCGTATGCGTCAAGGGCCGCGGAATCACGGAAGGGTTTTGAGCATTCGGCACATTTCCTGCACTAACGACGTCGCCTTCGGGGACCAGTTCCGCGGGGCATTCCCGTCCTCCGTGGTACAACTGCAAAATTGCTTTTGTACCTCGGCCTTGTATAGCGGACGCCAACCGCTGCAGACTGGGAATCATGTCGTCGCGATCGGCTGCGAATTCACCGTGAAACCCTTTGCCGTTGGGCGTAACATACACGCAGGCTGTAATGACCAGCCCGACTTGGCCGGAGCGACGTTCATAATAACGCAGCTCTTCTTCCGAAACCGAGCCGTCAGGGTGGGAAGACCAGTTTGTCATGGGAGCCATAACGATCCGATTCGGAATTTGAAGTCCGCTGCGAAACGTAAAAGGTTGGAACAAGGGATTGAAGATCGGATTCATTGTTTTTCCTCCTGAATTTAAAATGGGTAGGAATCTCTGACGGTTTAACTATTCGATACATGGACCCGTTTGATAAAGAACGAGCAGACGAAGCCGATTGCCGCGATAAAAATCGCGATCGTAAAGACGTTTGCAATCCCTGTCGCGGCAGCCAAAGATTCGATATTCGGTTCGTTTGCAGAGTCTTTGAGATATTCATTCATTCCCAGCGTCATGATGCTGACGGCAACCGCCGTTCCGATCGCTCCGGCTAACTGCTGAATCGTATTCATGATGGCACTGCCGTGCGAATAAAGCTGCGGCGGCAGTTGGTTGAGTCCGTTGGCCTGCGAAGGCATCCATACCATGGCGATCCCGATCATCAAAAAGGAGTGAAGGATCATAATCTGAAGCAAGGCGGTATTCACCGTAATTCCGGAGAGGAGCCATAATACGGCCACGATCATCGCCATCCCGATCGGAACGACCCACTTGGGACCGTATTTATCGAATATTTTTCCCATGATGGGCAGCATGACGGCATTGACGATTCCGCCCGGCAGCATAGCGAGTCCCGCTTCGAAAGCATTCAACCCGAGTCCTCGGATCAAAAACATCGGCAGCATGATAGTAGCGCTGAGCATGACCATCAAATTCAAAAAGATCATAATGGAGCCGACGGTGAACATTTTATATGTAAATGCCCTCAAGTCCATCATCGGCTCCCCCAAGCTCAACTGCCGTTTGACAAAAAAGAACAGCGAGCAAACGCCGACGACGATAGAAATAAGCACGGTAGGTGAATTCAGTCCGTTTTCATGTTCTCCCGCGCTGCTGAAGCCGAATACGATTCCGCCGAATCCGAGCGTTGAAAAGAACAGGGAAAGCAGATCCAACTTGGGCTTGGTCAAAGTCGAAAAATTTTTCAGATGTCGCAGTCCAATCAGCAAAGCGACGAGCAGGACGGGAAGAGTAATGATAAAAATCCAATTCCATCCCAATCTCTCGAGCAGCAGGCCCGAAATCGTAGGTCCGATCGCGGGGGCAACGACCAAGACCAATCCGATTAAGCCGTACGCTCCGCCCCTTTTTGCCGGAGGGATGATCATAAGCACTGTGCTGTACATCAGCGGAAGCATGACGGCGACCCCGGCGGCTTGAATGACGCGGGCAATCAGCAGCAAACTGAAGCCGGGAGAGAAAATAGCAATCAACGTACCCGCGATCGAAAGGGCCAGTGAAGCGGTGAAAAGCTGCCGCATCGTAAAACGCTGCAGCAGCAGACCCGTTACGGGAAGCAAGATTCCCAGCGTCAACAAGTATCCTGTCGTCAACCATTGTCCGGCTGCATTGGAGATCCGAAATAAGTCGATCAGATCGCTCAAAGCGATATTGAGTGCCGTTTCGTTGAACATTCCTACAAATCCGCTCAACAACAATGCGGCCATGATCGGAATGACTTTATAGTTTGGCTTGTTTTCTGCATGCTGCGACATTTCGCATCTCCATCCTGCTTTGAAATTTACGATTTTTATCAAGGACTTCAAGGATTAGTTTTATCTATGATTGTTCCAAAAAAATTTAAGGATCCCGCAAAACTCAGATGTACTCCTTTCTTTTAAAATGGACTACGGTTATCTATAATATCTTCGTAATATGTTCTTGTCAACGTCATAGCAAAAAACGACCTTATCCGAAAAGCATGGAAAAGGTCGCAAATCATTTAGCTCTCGTCCCAAATCCGTCGTACATTCTCAAAAGCAATCCGCGTCCCCGTCAAGCAGTCTTCCATGCCTTCATACTCGATCGAAAGGAAGCCGTCGTAGCCGGAAGATTTGACCAAACTGATGATCTCGACTAAATCCAGATCGCCTTGTCCGGCAATCGCGCCGCGCAGGTAACTGCCGCCGGCGCTGCGGAACCAGCCTTCGCCGGGGTTGCGGCGAGCCGGACGGATGTAGAAGTCTTTGATATGCACCATGGAGGCGTACGGCAGATTATTGGCAACGGCGGCGAGCGGGTTTTCGTCCACGCAGACGAAATTGCCGACATCGAGCGTGGTTTTGAAATTGTGACGGTCTACGGCATGAACTAACGTCTGCACGCGATCACTGGCCTGGATGTAATAGCCGTGATTTTCGACGCTTGTCGTGATGCCGTAGCCTGCCGCATGATCGGCAATCCGGCGGCAGGCCGCAGCAAGTCGTTCCAGGTCTTCATTAAAACGCAGGATAGAGGTGTCTTCGCGCGATGCCACGTCATGGCGCATCAGCTTGATGCCGAGCCGGGCCGCGCGATCGACTTCGGCGATGACGCGCTTGATCTCCGCTTCATAACTTTCCTCATTGTCGGTAATGAAGTTTGCGCCGATTGCGTAGTTGGACAGCATAAGCGACCGTTTTGCCGCACGTTCGACCAGGCGTTTCTCCAGATCTGGGTCTTCGATGAAGTCGAACCCGAGCCCCGGTACGATCTCGATATGCGCGGCGCCGAGTTCGGCGGCCCAGTCGAGCGCTTCTTCGATCGTCATTCGTCCTTGGTGCATGGCTTGATACAAACTATATGAACTGATGCCGAGTTTCATAAATCGACGTGCTCCCTTCTGATTGGAAAAGATACGCTTGTTTGGATCGGATATTGAGTTCAATAGGCGTCATCGAAGCGGCTAGCCGCGATACTTTTGGATAAAACGAACTGCTCCCGCAATGTCCGCGGCCGGATCGTGTCCGACTTCGCGTTCGATCGTCAGATAACCTGTGTATCCGATCTCCTGCAGCGCCCGGAAATAAGCGTCGAAGTCCACGTCGCCTTCACCGGGAGGAAGTTCGATAAAGTCCGCTTCCGCGCCTCCCGAGGCCATGTCGGCAATCGCGGAGTGGTCCATTTTCTCATAACCCAGATAGCCGTAGACCTGCTTGGGATCCACGATGCGCAGGCGGCGTCCGTCTTTCACATGCGTGTGCACGATATAATCTTTGAGCAGGTGCACGCCTTGTACCGGATCGTCGCCCGTAACCATGACCATGTTGGCCGGGTCGAAGTTGACGGAGACGCCGTTGGTGCCCAGCGTGTCGAGGAAGCTTTTCAGATGGGCGGCAGGTTCGGGACCCGTTTCGATGGCAAAATAAGCATTCAAGCTGCTGGCGTAACGACTTAATTCTTCGCAAGCTTGGTGCATGGCGGCGTAGATCGGACCGTTGCGGTCTTCCGGCACGATGCCGATATGCGTCGTGACGACGTTGGTACCGAGTTCGAGCGCCAAATCCAGAATGCGTTTGGACTTCTCGATTTTTTCCGGGTTGACCGAAGCATCCTGGAAGCCGTGACCCGCCAGATCGCCGCACAGCGCGGAGATTTCCAGTCCGATGCCGTCGATCAGGCTGCGCAGCTCGCGGCGTTTGGCGCCGATCAGCACGTCGGGGTCCATCTCGCCGGATACCGCATAGATTTGGACGCCGTCCGCGCCGACTTCTTTTGCTTTTTTGAGTCCTTCCGTCACGCCGATGCCGAAACTGTCGACGATCACGCCGATTTTATTGGTCAGGTGCAGGTTGGTTGTCATGGTAGTTCCTCCTTTTATAAAAGTTAATCCAGTCGAATCTCGCGGCCTTCGGCTGCGGATTGGTAGATCGCGTTCAAGATCCGAATCATCTCCACGCCGTCTTCCACCGGACACAGATTCTCGGCTTCGCTCCGGCAGAGCTGCACGAAATGGTTGATCTCGCGCTTGAAGCTGTCGACGAAGTCGAAGCCCGGCGTAGTGAGCTGCGGATCGACGTTCAAGATGGTATTGTGACGTTCGGTCGCGATCGCGAGCGCCGGCTCGATCTCCGCGCCGCCGCGTTCGCCGAATACCGCCACTTGAGCCGACTCTTTGCGGGCATGCAGGGAGAAGCTGACGTCGACCGCAAGCGAAGCGCCGTTTTCGAACCTGATCAGCGCGTTTGCCATGTCTTCGACCGTATTGACGGAAGGATCGAAATCGGCGGCTTGGTAGTAAGCGTAGTTCTCCACATTAGAGCGGTTGCCCAGCTTGCGGTAGGTATTCCCGCTGACGGAGACGACTTTCGGCTTGCCCATCAGGTACCAGCACAAATCGATCACATGAACGCCGATATCGATCAACGGGCCGCCGCCCGAACGTTCGACATCCGCGAACCAACCGCCCGGATTGCCGAGACGGCGGATCAGGCTGGCTTTCGCGTAATACAGCTCGCCCAGATCGCCCGCGTCGATAAAACGCTTCAGCACTTCGATATTGGCGGCGTGACGGCGGACGTAGCCGACTTGCAGGATGAGGCCTGTTTCTTCGACGGCTTTTTGCACGGCAAGGGCTTCGTCGACCGTTTTGCATAAAGGCTTTTCGCACAGTACATGCTTGCCGGCGTGCAGGGCGGCGATACTGATCTCGGCGTGCGAGTTGTTCCAAGTGCAGATGCTGACGGCATGGATGTTGGGATCCGCGAGCAGTTCTTTGTAATCGTCATAGATGCCGGGAATTTCATACTTGGAGGCGGTTTGACGGGCACGTTCCGGGTTCAGATCGCATACGGCGACCAGCTTGACCTGCGGATTGGCGGCATAAGCTTGAAGATGAGAGTCGGAGATGGAACCGCAGCCGATTAAACCGATGTGTACTTTTTCCATAATCAGGTTCATCCTTTCCTTGGCGTCCCAAGACGATATGTTATATTTGTTCATAGGCAAGTCCAATAATACGTTTAATTTAGCACAGCGGGTAAAAGGAGAGAATGTTCAGAATGTCAAAATATATGGACTATACGATCAGCCGCAGCCCGATTCGCGTACTGACTCCTTCGGTCGATCCGGCTCGTCTGCGCATCAAATCGGCAACCATCATGAACGCGGGACATTTGCCGGGAAGAACGATGTTCAGGGAGCGGGCGACGTTTCGTTATTGGGCGATCGTGCTGATCACCGGCGGAAGCGGGCAATACCGCGTCGACGGCGGGGAAATTCAAACGGTGCGGGCCGGATCGTGGTTTTTCTTGTATCCGGGTGCTGTGTTCGATTATGGACCGCATGCCGGCGAACAGTGGGACGAATATTATTTCACGGCTTCCGGCACGCGGATCGAGGAATGGCGCAATCATTGGCTGCCTGACGCGAGGCGGGTGCATGAATGGCGAATGAACGAAATGCTGCTGCAGCGGATGGAAAACATGCTCAGGCTGATCGACAGCGGCACCCCGGATAATTTGGATCGCGCGGCGCTGCATCTGGAAAGCTTTTTATACGAGCTGGTGTCGGGCGAGGACGGGGCGGAAGACGGGCGGAGAGAACGCTTGGCGCAGCGCATCATCGAGGATATTCAGACGCTGCTGCATCTGCCGCCGACGGTAGGAGAAATAGCGGCCCGGCATCATATTTCGGTCTCGACGCTGCGCCGGATCGTGCATGATTACACCGGGCATCCTTTTAACGAGTTCGTGCATCGGCTGCGTACCGCGGAAGCGCGAAACGTTTTATTGAATACCGACATGAGCGTTAAGGAGATCGGGGAACGACTGGGGTATAAAGACATGTTTTATTTTTCCCGCGTGTTCAAAAGGATCACCGGCGTGTCTCCGAGAGAGTATCGCAGCCGGATCGGACCTTAAGAAAAGCGCGCCGTAAAGGCGTTTATCCGCAAGTCGTTATTGGTTTTTTTTGCATGCACCGTTATAATGGGTGTAGCTTCTCTTGATAAACCATATAGAGAATTTGAACAGCGCGTGTTTCGGCAGGGAGGGGAATTTGTTGTTTCAAATCGGCGGTAAAGTCTACGAAGTCATGATCAATCACAAAAACGGCTGGAATGCGGAAGCGTTCCGCGGCCGCTACAGCGAGATTCTGGAGCGTTACGATTATATCATCGGAGATTGGGGCTATAATCAGCTGCGGCTTAAGGGCATGTACCACGACGGGCAGTCCAAGATCGCGAAAGAATCCCAGTTCTCTTTTACGACCGACTATATTACGGAGCATTGCAACTTCGGCTGCGCCTACTTCGTTCTTCGCAAGGTGAAGGACATGAAGGACGTCAAAGACCCGGAGGAAGCGGCCCAGTACCAGGATCTCGGCGAGATCAAGGAGCCGGTTCGCGAATATCGCGTGACGAACAAGAACAAGGATAAAGACAAGGATGCGGCCAAGGACAAAAGCGAGCATCCGGCGGCGAAAGACCGCAAGGAACATCGCGGACGCGGCGGCGACCGGGATTCCAAACATCCGCGCGGCGAACGCGCGCAAGATGCGAACGACAACGACACCAAAGAAAAATCGCAGGGACACCCGGGCAAGAAACAATCCAACCGGGGCGAGCGTCCGAACCGCGACCATCAAAACCGCGAGCGCGATAAGGATAAGACAAAAGGTTCCGGCGGCGAACAGCATCCGCGCAACCGCAAGCGCGAAGATCGGGGCGGGGAACAACGGTCAGCCGCGGAGAACCGTTCGGGCTCGGAAAAAAGTTCGAACGGCGAAGGTCGCCCGAATGCGGAAAACCGTCCGAACGGAGAAAATCGTTCGGGACTGCGTCTGGGCGGCGGCGAGCGTTCGAATCGCGAACAAACCGCTTCGGCTCAACCTCAACGGGTTCAACCGACAGCGGCCGATCCGGCAGCGAATCAGCGCACGGAGTAACGTTGAATAACGGATGATACGAAATCGCACAGTGCCGCACAGGAAAAAATCCGTTTTGTATACACGGTAGATCGCGGCACGCTAGTGTAAAAAAACGCAAAAAAGCGGCTCCCAAAAGGGGCCGCTTCTTTACTTATCAAAAAATCCAACGTAACTGGAAGCGAGAAGGCGGAGAGAAAAATTCAGTGAAAGACGCCTTTGAACTTGGAAAACTTCCACTAAAAATTTCAATCGACTTTTCCAAGTGAGACAGCGAATTGTGAAGCATTTCGAAGAAATGCACTTCGGAAGCCTATGCTGGCAATTTTTCTCGCAGTCTTCTCGCTTCCCACGCACACCCTACCCCAAGAAAGCTTCCCGCACCCGATTCCAGAACGGAAACGGACGATAGCGGGCAAAGCTGATCTTTTGGCTCGATACGCGGCAGCGAACCGACACCAAATCATCAATAGTGAGATAACGGTGGTCCATCGTAAGAATCAGGCGCTGTTCCTTACGCGAATAAATGTCGCAATGATGATGCTTCGGGAGCACGAGAGGCGAGCCCAGCGTACGGAAGACCCGATTGTTGATCGAAGCGATCTCGGCAATCTGAAGCGCTTCGAGCGTCGGGTGCATGATCGCTCCGCCGAGGCCCCGGTTGTAGGCCGTGCTGCCCGACGGAGTCGAAACGCAGATGCCATCGCCTCGGAACATCTCGAACACTTCGTCGTTGATATCGATCTGCACCACCATAGTCGCTTCGGCGCCTTTGATAGCAAATTCGTTTAACACGGTATGGATGGAGGTGCCGGATTTGCGTTCGATCTCAAGCTCCAATAGTGGATACTTGACGATCTTCGGCCCTAGTCCGCCTTCGCCTGCACCCGACATGAATTCGATAAGTTTGGGCAGGTCTTCCGCTTTCCAGTCGGCGTAAAATCCGAGATGTCCGGTATGGACGCCGACGAACGCGATCTCCGGAATCCGGTCGATGAACGAATGGAACGCATGCAGCATAGTCCCGTCGCCGCCGATGGAAATCACGATCTCCGGCGACTCGGAATCCATCTCGAACCCTTTTTCGGCTGCGAGTTTATGAAATTGTTGGCTGAGGTCGATCGACAGTTGGTCGCCGCGGTCCAGTACATAATATTTCAACGATTGAACGCTCCTTTGCTCGGAGTTTTGCTTTACGGTCTGCATGGGCTAACGATGCCTTTTACCGTTCATTTTAACATGTCAGGCGCAACAGGGCGCACAAAACTTTTTTTTGTAAATTTTATCCTTGATCTTAGAGAAAGCGGTTGCAAAATGGCTTTATTTTTTGATGATCTATGATAGAATAAAAAAACCAAACTTTACTGCTTATCTCGGTCTTTTGACGGATGACATGTTTTCGATATCGACATTTGTCCTTACATTTCATACGGACGGAGTGGTCACATGAGTATCGTAACGGCTATTATGGTATGTGCTTTTGTCTACGTGATCCGCATTTCTCTCGACCATCCGGGGGAAGAGGAATGGAGCGGGTATTAAAGTCTCGGGTAGTCGAAGCCACCGTGGATTCCGGGGGACGGATGCACGGGCACGATTCAAGCGTCGGGCGCGGACCTGACGCTTTTTTGTTTTTCCGTTCAAACTGCGTATAAAGACGGGGCTGAAACGGCCGTTGGTTTGCTATAATATAAAGGTATACAAATTGCCACTACGAACAAAAAGGGGAAGCGGGTAATGAGCATGGATTCCGGACTGACCATCTATCAGCAGCTCGGCGAATCAGACGGGCTGCGCAGCATCATTGAGACTTTTTACGGGAACGTCGTGCGCGAGCCGCTTTTGGCTCCGTTGTTCCCTGAAGATATGGGACCCGTCATGGAAAAGCAGCAGCAGTTCCTGACGCAATTTTTCGGCGGCCCGCCGCTTTTTTCCGAGCAGCACGGCCATCCGATGATGCGGGCACGGCATATGCGTTTTCCGGTGACGAATGAGCGTGCGGATGCCTGGTTGGCCTGCATGAATGCGTCGCTGCAGGAAAACGGCGTAGAGGACGAGCTTCGCGAATTCGTTATTGCCCGATTGAAAGGTCCGGCTTATCATTTCGTCAATACCCCTTAATCGGGAGTATGAAGCGCGGTCTGCATCACTGTGACGACTCATTCCAAGCGAAAATGGTGCACGACCCCTGCTGTTTCTGCCGCTCCGTCTCATTTATGAACTTAGAAAGAAGGGCTTGCGATTATGGAAATCGATCCGCTGTTTCAAATTACGACCGCCTGCGTGTGCTGTGAACAGACGTTTCAAACGAGCCGCGTGCGGCCGAGTTTCAAACAGACGATCCGGCGCGATTCGGACTTTTGCGCGCATTATAAAAATGAAAATCCGGACTTCTACGTCGTTCGCGTTTGCCCGCATTGCGGTTTTGCTTTCACCGAAAACTCGGCTGCCAAGCTGACGCCCGATCAACGGAAGCTGTTCGAAGAAAAGGTCGGAGCGACGGCGAAAAAGAAAAATTATGAAGGCAAGCGCACGTTGGAAGCCGCTTTGGAGACGTACAAGCTGGCGTTGATCTGCGCTCAGGTGATCCAGGACAAAGAACGGATCATCGCGAGCCTGCTGCATCATATCGCCTGGCTGTATCGCTATGCAGGCAACGAGGAACAGGAGATGCGTTTTATCGGATTTGCGCGCGATTCGTATGTTCGGGTATACGAGACGGAAGCCGCGGGTCCGAACGACGCGCGATTGATGTTTCTGATCGGCGAGCTGTGCCGCAGGTTGGAAGAATTCAATGAGGCCGTACGCTGGTTCTCGCGCGTCATTCATGATCAGCGGATTATGGACGCAGGCATGATCCGGGCTTCGCGCGAGCAGTGGGCGACGCTGCGCGAGGATATGTTGGCGCGTAAAATGGAGCTGCCGTCGGAGATGCAGCAGTCTTAGGTGTTGGTTTGGGCGCGGGGTTTCGACGGGGAGACGCTGCGGGGCGGTGAGGCCTGCGATCGCTGTTGCCCCCTGGCTTCCTTTGATTGGAGTAGGAAGGTGGGAAGCCGGGGGACAAAGGCGATGTTCCGCTTCCGCTCCACGGTCTTCGGCTCTCACCGCCCCTCCGCTCTGCTGCATCGCGAACGGGGCTTCAAAGCTTAAGAGCAAGACTGCTGCCTCTCCTACTTATGGGGAGAAGGGCGGGAGGGCAAGGCCGGCATGAATGTTGCCGGCCTTTTTGTAGTTTGCGGCGGGGACGGGCGCCGTCTTGTTGGGCGGCTGCATCCGGGTGAACAATAAGGGGATAGGGATAGAGATAGAGATAGAGATAGAGATAGAGATAGGGAATTCGAAGGCAATTGGGGCAAGTGCAGGTGCAAGGGCAAGGGAAGTGAAAAGCAAGTACAGGTGCGGTCTTTGGGCGAATCATTTTGAGCGGGTTTGAACTTTAACGGATTGTAGTGCATCTAGAATAAAAAGTGGACACACCCTTAAGGGACCCGAGATAATAAGGGCAAAGAAAGAGGTGGGATCCGTGACCCAACAACGTCAACATTACAACGAAGAGTTCAAGAAGAAAGCCGTCAAGTATGTGCAGGAGCAAACGAAGACGCTGCCCGAGATCGCCGAGGAGATGCAGATTCCGGTGGGTACGCTCAAGAACTGGATGACGCAATACCGGTCGTTCGAGAATGAACCCGTCGTCACTGCAAATGCCGAAAAGCTCCGCGAAATGGAAGCCAAGCTTAAAGCTTCCGAGCGAGAAAAGAAAGACTTGGAAGAGGAGCTCGCCATCCTAAAAAAGGCGCTTCACATCTTCAGCAAAGAAAAGAACTGAGATTTGCGTTCATCGAAGCTCATCGCTCCGAGTTTCGAATCGAGAAGATGTGCACCGTCCTTCAAGTCGCCCGGAGCGGTTTTTACGCGTGGCGTTCTCGCCGACAAAGTGCGCAGAAGCAGCGTAAAGGTCAGGTGCAGCAGCAGATCATCGTTCTTTTCCACGACCACTGCTCGCGATACGGCAGTCCCAAAATGACGAAGTTGCTTCACCGTCGTGGCGTTCGAATTTCGAGCCGAACCGTGAGTCTCTACATGCGCGAGCTCGGACTTCGTTCGTGCGTCAGTCGCAAGTTTCGAGTCCAAACGACCGATTCTGCCCACCCCTCGCCCATTGTGCCGAATGTGCTAAACCAGAATTTTGTGGCGAACGCGCCTAACGAAAAATGGGTGGCCGACGTGACGTATATTCCTTGTCGACAAGGCCGGTTATATCTGGCGAGTGTCATGGATTTGTACACGCGCGAAATCGTAGGTTGGTGTTTGCGTGACCGCATGACCCAAGATCTCGTTGTGGAGGCGTTACAAATCGCTTACCAGGCGAAGAAACCGAAGCCCGGACTCCTCCACCACTCGGACCGAGGGTCGCAATATGCCTCCAAAACGTACCGCAAGCAGCTTGAACGCTACGAGATGACCGCCAGTATGAGTCGAAAAGGAAACTGTTATGACAACGCCGTTATTGAGGCCTTTCACAGTGTATTAAAGAAAGAATTGGTGTACGTGACTCGGTTCCAAACGCATGCCCAAGCTTACGACGAGCTATACACGTATCTCGAATTTTTCTACAACCGCAAACGAATGCACAGCGCGCTGGACTATCTTTCTCCGGCTCAGTTTGCGGCACGCTGGCGTCAACATTCGGCTTGAACCGGTCACTTAAAGAGCTGTCCATTTTCTTGACATAGGTACATGCGATCCGTTAGCGGTTTCTGGATTGAGCTTTCAGCTTTTATTTATTTTCTTTTATTCGTTGCTCTTTTACGAGTGGTTATTTTGCTCATTCTTCGAGACGTGCGCCTTTTATCTAGGCGCGCGTCTTTTTTTCTTTTTCGAAAAGCACTGCCAATAAAATAACTCGCATGAAAAGCCGTCAACTTTACAGAGAGTCTGTTTTTTCTCCCTTCCCCAAGTCCCCATAAGGACTTGCAGGAAAAGGCTTAGGGCGCAGGAGGAGTTCGTTAAGGTAAAGACTTTCGGAGAAAGTCACTTCGGAAGCATAAGTTACTTTGTAGTCGGGAAGCTTCCATGTATGTACAATCCGGCTTCCCGAATGCAACACGCGACCTGAAGCCTTTCGAAGAAAGGCACATCGTAAGCATAAGCTAAAGAACTCCCCCGGAGCCCGCCCCCACCTTTTCCCGCATGTGACTTATGTTGACGCATAACCTTCGCCGCTCTAAGATAGTGCTGTACATCATCAAAAGAGGCTTTTTCAGAATAAATCAGTAAGATACAGCAAGTTTTGTTGAAAATACAGGAAAAAATCAGCAAATAGCGAAACGGAGGATTTCAATGACAGGGATCGGAAGCGAAGACAAAGCGAAAGAGAAAGTGGTGTTTTCACGGGAATATCCGATTCATCTTTCGGATACGATCGGCGTGACGACGCAGTATCAGAGGCTGCATTCGCACGACGCGCTGGAAATCAACATGATCAAAGCGGGCACGGGCTACTACATCATCAACGGCGTCACCCACGATTTTCAGCCGGGAGATATTGTGCTGATCGACTCCGCCGCGCTGCATTGTGCCTATGAGCGTGAAGGATTGGTCATGCAGGTCATCACGTTCGACGCGGCTTGGTTTATCGGCAACCAGCGTTCCGACCCCGGTGTTCTAAGTCCTTTCAAAGAAATGGGCGTTTATTTTACGCACATCCTCGACCGCGATAACCCTCATCTGCCTGCGCTCCGCGAGCTGCTGTTAGCCATTCAAGAAGAACATGTGGCGGCGCGGCCTTCCTACGTTTCCGTCGTTTACGCGTACATGCTGCAATTTTTCGTACAGGTCAACCGCTATTTCCGTCAAGAGAACGTTCAGCAGCATACGGGGAGCGTGTCCCATGCCCAGCTTGAGAAGATGCGCTTGGTTATTCGGGAAATGGAGGATCGTTACGCGCATGCCTGGACGTTGGAAGAACTCGCGGCGCTGGCATATTTAAGCCCTTCGCGCTTCAGCGATATTTTCCGGCGCACGGTCGGCGTGTCGCCGCTCATGTATCTGATTCAGATCCGCTTGGAGCATGCTTACCAGCTGCTGGAAACGTCTGATCTGAAGATCGTGGATATCGCCATGGAATGCGGGTTCCGCACGTTGTCCAACTTCAATCGGCTGTTCAAAAGACACGTCGGAACCGAACCTCGGCATATTCGCAGCAAGGCTCATGTATGCGGCAGTAAGATAGTACCGGTTTATGATCGTTTTGGCGGAGTAGAAGGGCGCTCGCCTGAGTAAGATTGAGTCAGGAAAAGTAACTTGAAAGGTGACTCCTACTTACACCTTGCATGAAAATCGTACAAGAAGCGTATCGGAAAGGAGGTTCGCATGCAAAACACCACCCATCGCGTGTCGATTGAAAAAACCAAAGCCAAGCCGTCGCTGCTCAAGCGTTTCGGCAGGCAGTGGGATCTTCAACTGATGGTGCTGCCGCCGCTGCTGTTCATCTTCGTATTCAGCTATATTCCGATGTACGGGGTGCTGATGGCGTTTCAGGACTACAGCTTGTTCGAAGGCTTCGCAGGCAGTCCTTGGGTCGGCTTCAAGCACTTCGAGATGTTCTTCGGCGCACCGGAGTTCTGGACGGTTATTCGCAACACGGTCGTCATCAGTCTGCTGAAGCTGCTTATCGGGTTCCCGGCTCCGATCATTTTGGCGCTGCTGCTGAACGAAGTGAGGAACCGGGTGTTCAAAAAGGTCGTGCAAACGATCAGCTACCTGCCGCACTTCCTGTCGTGGGTCATCGTGTCGGGCTTCGTGATGTCGATGCTGTCCACGGAAAACGGGAGCGTCAACATGCTGCTGCAAAACCTGAATCTGATCAAAGAACCCATCAATTTCCTTTCCCTGCCGGAGTATTTCTGGACGATTCTCGTCACGACGGGCGTTTGGAAAGAAATCGGCTTCGCCTCCATCGTGTACCTCGCGGCGATCGCGGGCGTCGATCCGCATATGCACGAAGCTGCGGCGATGGACGGTGCGGGCAAGCTGCGCCAGATTTTTTCCATCACGCTGCCCGCGATCATGCCTGTCGTCATCGTGTTCCTGATTCTGGCGATCGGCAACCTGCTCAGCGCCGGATTCGAAGACATCCTGCTGCTCGGCTCCAACCCCGTGCTGCGCGACGTGGGCGACGTACTCGATACATACGTGTACCGAACCGGTATTCAAAACAACCGTTACTCGTACGCGACGGCGGCCGGATTGTTCAAGTCCCTGCTCGGCGTGCTGCTGCTGGTAGGCGCGAACTACGCGGCGCGTAAGTCGGGCAACAGCCTTTGGTAGATTATAAGCCTACGCAGCCTGCGCTCAGCCCAAAAGGAGGCCCAAACTCATGAAACAATCCGCAGGTGACCGCACGCTTCTCTTTATCGTTTACGCGCTCCTCGCGCTCATGGCTTTCTTCTCGTTTTACCCGTTCTGGAACGCGGCCGTGATCTCGTTCAACAACGGAACCGACACGATGCGCGGCGGCATCACGTTTTGGCCCCGGTCGTTCACGCTGGAAAATTACGCCGTGGTGTTCGAGGACAGCCGACTCATTAACGGATTCGTCATCTCGGTGCTGCGCACGGTGATCGGCACGCTGCTGTCGATCGGCGCGACCGCGATTTTCGCCTACGGCATGAGCAAGTCCGAATTGATCGGGCGAAAAGGGTACATGGTTTTTTGCATCATTACGATGTATTTCAGCGGCGGATTGATTCCGACGTTCCTGCTGATCCGTTCGCTCGACCTGTTCAACAGCTTTTGGGTCATGGTCATTCCGGGGCTCATCAGCGTATGGAACATGATCATTTTCCGAACCTTTTTCAAAGGCATTCCGGCAGGGCTCGAAGAATCGGCGAAAATCGACGGCTGCTCCAACTGGGGCGTGCTATTCCGGATCGTGCTTCCGCTGTCGGGTCCGGTTATCGCGACGCTGTCCCTTTTTACCGCGGTGTATCACTGGAATGACTGGTTTACGCCGAGCATCTACATCAGCAACGCCGATCTGCTTCCGATTCAGACCAAGCTTCAGCAGATCCTGAATTCCAATATCATGAGCGAGCAGATGGCCCAGATGGATTCGGCGGCTCAAGGACGGATGGGGCGGATGAAAGCCGTCACAACCAAGTCGCTCTCGATGGCCACCATGATGGTCGCGACGATTCCCATTTTATGCGTGTATCCTTTCCTGCAAAAATATTTCGTTAAAGGCGTGCTGGTCGGTTCACTTAAGGAATAGGCAAAGCGACGAAGGGGGCAAAGTGATGAAAAACGGGAAAAAAGCTTTCGGTTTCGGGTCGGCGCTGCTGGCGTTGACGTTGGCAATGACGGGGTGCACGGGCGGAGGCGGTTCGTCAACCGTGTCCGGCGAGGCCAAAGGAGGAGAAGGCGGCACGGCGGAAGCGGCGGGCAATGCTTACGTGCTGGGCGAGCAGCCGTTGGAGTTTTCCTTCTACGGCCACTACGACTGGTACACGATGCCGAACTGGGGCGAAGACAAAGCGTCGGAGTGGATCGAAGCCAACAAAAAGGTCAACGTCGTGCCGATCAGCTCGGGCGGCAACGCCAAGCAAAAGCTGAGCACGATGATCGTGTCGGGCGAACTGCCGGACGTGATCTGGACGGAGCGCGGAGCCGACGTGGAATCGCTGCGCAAAGCCGGGGCGCTCGTGCCGTTCGACGACTACTTGGACAAATATCCGAATCTGAAAAAGTGGGCCGGCCAGGAAACGATCGACATGCTGCGTTCCGAAGACGGCAAGCTGTATCAATTCCCGAACTGGTACACGACGCAGCCGAACGGCAACGCGGGCTATCTGGTGAATAAAAAAATCTACAACGACCTCGGCGCGCCTTCTCTCGAAACGACGGACGATCTGTACGATTATCTGGTGCAGGTCAAAGACAAGTACCCGGACGTCGTGCCGCTCGAAGTCGGACAATCCGCGGGCGGCGTGGATATCATGACGTCGGCTTTTGCGGAAAATCGTCCGTACCAGTACAGCTCGCTCAGCATGAAGGCGATTCCGTCGGGCGATACGCTGACCTCCGTGTTCACGGACGACGTGTTCCGCGAGACGCTGGTGTACGCCAACCGCCTGTACCGCGAAAAGCTGATGAGCCAGGACGCGTTTACCCAACCGCTGGAGCAGGTGGAGCAGAAGATCATTACCGGCAAAGCGGCGGTCTACGTGGCATCGAGCCCGACCGAATTCGGCGCGATCGGCAACTCTATTTTGAGCGAAGAAGATCCGGAAGCGGGCTATATCATGGTCTGGCCGGTGCATAAAGAAGGCTTGGACAAAAACAAGATTTTCCCGGGCACGTACAACCAGCTCGGCTGGAACGTCAGCGTGATCACCAAGTCGGCGAAAGACCCGGAAGCGATCTTCGCGTTTCTCGATTGGCTCACCGGGCCGGAAGGCCAGCGGATCAGCATGTGGGGACCGGAAGGGCTGTATTGGGACGGCGTCGACGAAGAGGAAGCGCCGAAGTTCACGGAGGCGTTCACGACCGATACCAAAGGACGCGACGAGCTGATGAACTCCACGGTCAATCTGCAATGGGTCGGCAATACCGTATACGTGGACAATTCCAAAATGAAGTTCGAATCGACGCTGCCGGAGGACAAAAAAAGCTGGGAAACCAAATGGCAGTCCGAGATCACGTGGAAAACGCAGTACGATACGACGGAATTCGTCAACTTGAACCCGGCCGGCGACAGCAGCGAAGGCATCATCGAGCAGAGCGTCGGAGAGATCTACGAAAAAGCCAAAGCGCAGGCCATTCTGAATGCGGGCAGCGAAGAGGAAGTGCTGGCGATTCTGGATCAAGCGGAAAAAGACGCCCAGCAGGTCGGTTACGCGCAGCTGCTGGAGTATAAAACGCAGAAGTGGAAAGAGAATCTTGAAAAGCTCGGACGGTAAAGAGTGCATAAAAATCGCGCGGCAAACGAATGAAAAGCACAAAATGCCGGGAATCATCGCGGGGCCGGTTGGGAGCAACCGGTTCCCGATCGGCCCTGTCCGGCATGGATGCTTTGACGATTCACCGCTGCGAATCGGAGAGGAGCAAGCTTTTGAACTATTATCTGGGCGTTGACGGCGGAGGAAGCAAAACGCTGGTCGTCCTTTGCGATGAGTCGGGCCGCATCGTGGGACGGGCAGCAAGCGGCTGCGGGAATCATCAGTTGGGCGTCGAGCTTGCGCAGCGCAATATTCGGGCAGCCGTAGACGAAGCTTTGCAGCAAGCGGGTATCGGCAAAGATCAGGTGGCGCGGTCGGTGTTCGGATTGGCGGGAGCGGATCGCGAAGCGGATTTTCGGATTCTGAGGCCGATGATCGCGGAGCTGGATATGGGCGACCACGAGATCGTGTGCGACACGGTCATCGGTCTTCGGGCCGGGACGAGGCAGGCTCACGGCGTCGTCGTGATCTGCGGATCGGGAACGAACTGCTACGGAATCAATCGGCAGGGGGAAGAACTTCAGGTAGGCGGATTCGGTTACGCGTTCGGCGATTTCGGCGGCGGTTCGGATTTGGCGGTCGAGGTGTTCCGCTCGGTCATTCGCGCCTGGGAGGGACGGGAAGCGTCCACGCTGCTGTCGGAACCTGCGCTGCGGATGCTGGCGATGGCTTCGGAAGAAGAAATGTTCCACCATTACCTGGATCACGAGCGGCGTATTCCGAGGGATCTGGCAAAGCTGCTGTTCGAAGTAGCCGAACGCGACGAGACGGCGCAAACGATCCTGGCCAGGCAGGGCAGAGAGCTGGGTAAGGCCGCCGGAGCGGTGATTCGCAAACTCCGGATGGAAAACGATGTGTTCGATCTCGTGATGGCCGGAAGCATTTTGACGCGCGGCGACAGCCGGTACATCCTGCCTCATCTGGATGCGCAGATTCGGGAGTTGGCCCCGGGGTGCGAACCGACGATTCTGACGTTGGAGCCGGTCGCGGGTGCTTTGTTCATGGCGATCGGTCGGGAGGACGGCGTGGACGAAGAGGTGTACGACCGGATCTATCATCAATTAAGCGTAAAGGCGGCGAGCGTATCATGAGCAAAAAGTTGAAAATCGCGGTCATCGGAGGCGGTTCCTCGTATACGCCCGAACTGATCGAAGGATTTATTTTAAACTATGCGACCTTCCCCGTGACGGAGATCGTGTTGGTCGATATCGAACCGGGACTTCGCAAGCTCAGCATCGTCGGTAAACTGGCCCAGCGCATGGTCGCGAAATCCGGCCTGCCGATCGAGGTCAAGCTGACGCTGGACCGGCGCTCGGCGTTGGCCGATGCCGATTTCGTTTCCACGCAGATGCGGGTCGGGATGCTTCAAGCGCGCGGCCGGGACGAGAGTATTCCGCTCAAATACGGCATGATCGGGCAGGAAACGACCGGGCCCGGCGGCATGATGAAAGCGCTGCGTACCATCCCCGTGCTGCTGGACGTGGCGCGTGACATGGAAGAACTGTGCCCCGACGCTTGGCTGCTCAACTTCACCAATCCCGCGGGCATGGTAACGGAAGCGATCAACAAGCATTCGCGCATCAAAACGATCGGTTTGTGCAATTCCCCGATCGCCGCGTACAAATGGTTGTCGAAACTGTACGACGTACCGGCCGAGCGCATTTATTGCGAGTTCGCGGGACTTAACCATCTGCATTACATCAGCCGGATCGAGATCGACGGGCAATCGAAGCTGGAAGAATTGCTGGACAACCGGGACGGTTACTCCGCGAAAAACGTCCCGCAGTACGAGTGGAACGGCGCGCTGCTGCGCACGTTGAAGTCCGTCCCGTCGTATTACCTGAAATATTTCTACCTGCACCGCGAGCTTCTGGCCGAGCAGCAGGAGGCCGCGGCGAAAGGCGAGACCCGGGCGGAAACCGTACAGCGATTGGAAGACGAATTGTTCGAACTGTACGAAGACGTCAACTTGGCCGAAAAGCCGAAGCAGCTCGAACAGCGCGGCGGCGCTTACTACTCCGAAGCGGCCGTGAAGCTGATGAATTCCCTCTACAACGACAAAGGCGATATCCAGACGCTGAACATCGCCAACAACGGCAACCTCGACTTCCTGCCCGACGACGCCTGCATCGAAGTGAATTGCAAAGTATTGAAGACCGGCCCCGTGCCGATTCCGGTACAGATCGTTCCGGAAGCCGCCAAAGGCTTGATCCATGCGGTAAAAACGTACGAGCAGCTCGCGATTCAGGCAGCCGTAACCGGAAGCCGGGAGCTTGCGCTGACCGCGTTGGCACATCATCCGTTGGTGCCTTCGGTAAACGACGCGGAAAAGATGCTGGACGAGATGCTGGAGCGGAACAAGGATTACTTGGCACGATTTTTCCCGAACGAGGTAGCCTTGAGCTAACAAGTAGAGAAGCGGAAACGAACAAAAACATTTTCCGTTTACTAAGGTTTGTCGCATGGCCTTTTCGTCAACGTAGCAATGTTTACATGCAACAACTTACCGACTTGCTTTGGTTTACGTTTCCCGCCCTATCCCGATTTCCCAATTGTTAAAAACAAAAAAGACCTTCGAAGCGGAAACGGCTTCGAAGGTCTTTGCTTTTTCCTCTTAAACCCAAAAACACGGGCGTTAAGCCTCGTGTTTGCTCGCCCTTGAAAGTGCAACGCAGCTGGGAGGGAGAAGGCGGAGAGAGAAATTCAGTGAAAAACGCCTTTGAACCCGGAAAAATTCCTCTTTATATTCAATCAACTTTTCCGGGTGAGACAGCGTTTTAAAGCATTTCGAAGAAATGCACTTCGGAAGCTTATGCTGACAATTTCTCTCGGAGCCTTCTCCCTCCCCCGCTCCAAACTTTCAACCCGGGCGAAAGCAAAACGGTCACTTCACAACCGTGTCCGTCATCAAATAATCGTCATCGCAGTCCAGCACCGTCAACCGCCCGTGACAGCAAGGAAATACCGTCAGCCGTTTTTTCCCCGTTTGAATATCCGGAATCTCCGACGGTTTGATCGGCAGCAGAACGTTCTCCGCGCCACAAAACGGACACTTCGGAACGGTCAAATCGCCCATCATGCGGTCGTACGGCAGTGCTTTTTCAAAAGGAATCATCGATTACTTATTCCCTTCGGTATCGTCTTCAGGCTTGGCATTTGCCGCTTCGGCCGCTTCCTTTTTCGCCAGCTCGGCCATTCGTTGCATCAGGATATTTTGCGGCATATGCATCAAATGTTCGATCGGAACATTCAATTGTTTGGAAAGCTTGATCGCCGTGTCCGGCGAGATTTGCAGAGGTCTCATTTCTTGTTCCCTCCCGTGTTAGATTTGGCTTCATGAGACGTTTTCGCTATAGTTAATACTGTACCATGAGGCCCTGTTAAACACCATACAGCGCACATGAACGGAACGTGTCGGAATGTATGCTGCGACTATTTTCAAGACGAAAGGTGCGAATGGAAAATGAGCAACCGCTTGAGACAAACATGGGATTTGGAAAGTATTTTTCCGGGAGGATCAGCTTCGGGCGAATTTGATGATTTTCTGCAAAAACTGGCGGCAGACGTCGATACGCTTGCTGCGCAAATCGGAAGTTTGAGCCCGCCTGCGAGCGTGGAGCAGACCGAAGCTTTTGACTCCGTCTTCGAAAACGTTCAAAGTGCTTCGGCGCGTTTTCGTCAGGCGGGCGCTTTCGTGTCGTGTTTGAGCGCGCAGGATCAGAATGACCAGAAAGCAGGCCAACTGTCGGCACGCGTAGGTTCGATCCGCGCCCGTTGGCAAAGTGTCGTCGCTACGTTCGATAGTATCCTGCAAAACACGGAAGACGCGGTTTGGGAAGCTTGGATGACGCGGGACTCGGTTGCTCCGATCTCGTTCAACCTCAGCGAAAGCCGTTCCCAAGCCCGCGACAAAATGACGCCGGAACTGGAAAGTTTGGCGCTTTCGTTGTCGGTTGACGGATACCAGGGGTGGAGCAGCTTCTATAATACGATCGTTCGCCATGTACGCGTGAAGTTCGAAGAAAACGGCGAGACCCGTCTGCTGTCCGCGGCGCAAGCGGCGAATAAGCTGGGCTCTTCCGATCCGAAGCAGCGCGAAGAGACGGGACGCAATTGGGAGCAGGCTTGGACGGATGTAGAGGATTATTGCGCGGATACGCTGAACCATCTGGCCGGGTTCCGGTTGTCTTTATATGAAAAGCGCGGATGGGACAATGTGCTGCGCGAGCCGCTGGAAATCAACCGGATGTCGGATCAGACACTCGACACGATGTGGCAGGTGATCACGGCCAACAAGTCGATCTTCGTCGAGTATTTGAATCGTAAAGCGCGTCTGCTCGGCACGGAAAAGCTGGGCTGGCACGACGTCGATGCGCCGATCGGCGAGTCGGAATCGAAGATCCATTATGATGATGCCGCCGATCTGATCGTGGAACAATTCCGCAGCTTCAGCCCGCGCATGGCCGATTTTGCCCAGCGCGCGTTCGACAACCATTGGATCGAAGCGGAAGACCGTGCAGGCAAGCGTCCGGGCGGATTCTGCACAGCCCTTCCGCTGACCAAGCAGACCCGTATTTTCATGACTTATAGCGGCACGGCGTCCAACGTCTCCACGCTGGCTCATGAGCTGGGACATGGATATCATCAGCACGTCATGGACGAGCTGCCAACCTTCAGTCAACGTTACGCGATGAACGTGGCCGAGACGGCTTCGACCTTTGCCGAGATGATCGTCGCCGATTCGTTGGTTAAAAAGGCAGCGACGGAGGAAGAACGCATCGTGCTGCTCGAGGATAAGATTCAGCGCAGCGTTGCCTTCTTCATGAACATCCATGCGCGCTTCCTGTTCGAGACGCGCTTTTACGAGAAACGCCGTTCCGGCCTGCTGACGCCTCAAGACTTGAGCGCGCTGATGGTCGAAGCGCAGGAAGAAGCCTTCTGCGGCGCGCTGGACGACTACCACCCGCATTTCTGGGCATCCAAGCTTCACTTTTACAATACGGGAGTTCCGTTCTACAACTTCCCTTATACGTTCGGTTATTTGTTCAGTGCAGGGATCTATGCGCAAGCACAGCGCGAAGGACAAAGCTTTGCCGACAAATACGATGCGCTGCTGCTCGATACCGGCCGTATGACCGTAGAGGAATTGGCTTCGAAGCATTTGGGCGTCGATCTGACAAAACCGGACTTTTGGCAGGCTGCGGTGGATATGAGCGTGGCTGACGTCCGATCTTTCCTGGATATGACCGCATCGAAAGTTGGATAATCGGAAAATAAGATACTGAGAAGTTAATGAAATCAATTTGAAAATCCTGAAGTACACTTTGGATAGTTAAAAAGTGAAACTCGAAAAAAGGCGAGCAGAAGTCGAATCTGCTCGTCTTTTGTTTTTTTATGACTTAAAAATGGTGGTTATTTGCATTTAAATAGTTATATTTGCCCAATTCTTTCGGTCTGTATTGGAGGTGGGAATTCATCCATTTATAATGAGACTTAAGCGCTACATACCGGTATAAAAGGCTGAACATTGCACGTATTTAGGTGTTACTTATGAGGGGGACTAGCATGTTTGTCGTTAATGAATATTCGCTTCCCAGACAGCTTGATATCGTATTCAAGGAACTAAGCGAAGAATTGTCGGGACTTGAAGCGGGTACATTGTTCATCCAGATCCGCAATAATGTCGTCGGTAAATTCGGCATTCGCCATACGCCGCTTGCGGGACGCGACGGTCACGTCGAAGGTCCGGAGTGCGGATTGAACGAACAACAGATTCGTACTTTCCGCAATATGGCGATCGAGTCGCTCAATTACAAGAAAAACTGGACGCATGGCGAGATCAATTATGATTTTGCGATCCGCAAAGCCGCGATCGTGGTCGATGCCCAGTTCGAGTCGAACTACAATATGGCCAGCAGCATGATCCGCTATCCAAAGCCTGCTTACAAGGAAGCCCGTTCCGAGCTTTCTTGACCTGAACAGATTTGGGAAAGATGCGTACTTCCGGAAAGGGAGCCGGATGCGCATCGGCAATCCGGGCATGAACGCGAACGCCGAAGGGGATGAATGTCCGCTTCGGTAGGTTTGCGTCCATGCCCTGATACTCTGTACCAGATAAAGGTAAGGTTACGCTCGTCCGAAACGCACTAGAACCATGTGCATTTCGGCCAAACGTAAACCTGCTATTTGAGGGGTTACAGAGTACTGATAGATTGACAAAGACTTTCCGCGACTTGTATGATGGGGAACAAACAAGTCGAACAACGCAATGATGGGGACAAGTAAACAGGAGCGGGATTTTGCAGAAAGCTGGCGGTCGATGCAAGCCAGTGAAGACCGCCCTGGCGAATGGACCCCGGAGTGCCAGGCTGAACCGGACGTTTACGTTCCGAAATAGGCAGGCCGGACCTCGCTTCCCGTTATCGGAGCGGTTAAGATCGGTTGCAGCAGCTTTTCTCGACCGATGAATAAGGGTGGCACCACGGCTCACGTCCCTTGCGGACGGGGCCTTTTTGCGTTTTTCGGCTTTGATTCAAGCTTTAAATGAAGAAACGGAGGCATTCAATCTTATGAAAAAGGTATTATCCGGCATCCAGCCAAGCGGTCAACTGACGATCGGCAACTACATCGGCGCCATCAAAAATTTCGTTGCGCTTCAGCATGATCATGAATGTTTCTTCTCGGTGGTCGATTTGCATGCGATTACCGTTCCCCAAGATCCCGCGGCACTGCGCGAACAGTCGGAATCGGTTGCTACGCTGTATGCGGCGGCAGGCATCGATCCGGAAAAGTCGAACATCTTCATGCAGTCCCACGTGCGTCAGCATGCCGAGCTGGGCTGGTTGATGACGACGCTGACCGGGATAGGCGAATTGGAACGCATGACCCAGTTCAAAGACAAATCGGACGGCAAAAGCTCGGTCGGAGCCGGCCTGTTCGTCTATCCGTCGCTGATGGCGGCCGATATTTTGTTGTATCAGGCGGATCTTGTGCCGGTCGGCGAAGATCAGAAGCAGCATTTGGAGTTGACTCGCGATCTGGCCGGACGCTTCAACGCCCGGTACGGCGATTTCTTCACCGTGCCGGAGCCGTATATTCCGAAGGTCGGCGCACGCGTGATGGGTCTTGACGATGCTTCGAAAAAAATGAGCAAAAGCAACGCGAACGCGGGCAGCTACATCGCTCTGCTGGATCCGCCGGACGTGATTCGCAAAAAACTGAACCGCGCAACGACCGACTCGGGCGGCGAGGTTCGTTACGATCCTGCCGAAAAACCGGAAGTCAGCAATCTAATGGGCATCTACGCGGAGTGCACGGGAATGACGCTGGATCAAGTTCAAGCGCATTTCGAAGGCAAAATGTACGGCGCGTTCAAAAAAGAACTGGGCGAAGCCGTCGTTTCCGTTCTGGAACCTTTGCAGCAGCGTTATCATCAAATTCGCGAATCCGGGGAAATCACGCGTATTCTGGCCAAAGGCGCAGAGCGCGCGGAAGCCGTAGCGGAAGAAACCATGAAGGGCGTACGCGATCGCATGGGCTTTTTGCCGAAATCGTAATGCCGAAGAACTTCTATTATAAATGCAGGGATTGAAATCGGACGTAACGATAAAAAGCAGCTTTGCCGATAGTAATGGCAAAGCTGCTTTTCGATGTGCATGCGTGACGAGATTGGGATCGCTTTCAAATCATTGGGCGGAGTTCGGGGGAACATTGCCTGTTTTACGCTGAATGCGAACCTTCGTGATAAAGCCCCAACCGATATTCAAAACCGCGATCAGACCGACACCCAGTGCCAGCCAGGCGTTTTCGTTAATGAGGATCGCGCTCAGCGTAACCAAGGCCATCGAAGATACCGCAAACCATAGGGCAAGACCTTTATTCATCGGATAACCTCCGTTTTTCTTTTCAGTATACCTTATTTCGTTAACAAAAATCCAAAATTTCTTCCTGAAGCTGTACCCGTTTTCCGAAAAAATTCCACATCTTTTTTTGCGAAAGCCCTGAAAAACTCATGAAATTGTCAAATTATCGAACTTGTTTGAGGAATCGTTGGCAATCGGAAAGGCCTTTGATATGATAAATTTCATAGCGATACCTTTTCTCGGCTTAGTTGAAGTCGATTCTAGCCATTATCGTATACACCCTAATATGCCGCATGAATGGAAAAATGCGGATCGGAACGCAAAAGGAGGCATTAAACGCGTGAGCAAACCATTGAATTATGCAGCCTCGGAAGCCTCTCCCGTATCGGAATCCGCAGAGACGCGGGTGACCTGGAGAGACTTTTTAACGTTGGCAAAGCCGGGCATTCTCCGCTCGAACCTGTTCGTGACACTGGCCGGATTCTGGCTGGCTTCGAGATGGAACATCGACTGGCTGAACTTGCTCGCCACATTGGCCGGAACGATGCTGATCGTCGGCGCATCGGGCGTATTCAACAACTATCTCGACCGCGAGATGGATACCAAGATGGAGCGTACGAAGAACCGGGCGCTGCCGACCGGCAAGATTGCCCCGAGCGTCGTTCTGACGTACGGGATTGTGCTAGGCGTGCTCGGCCTGGCTATTCTGTTTGCATTCTGCGGAGTGCTGACCGGAATTTGCGGAGCGATCGGCATGTTCGCTTACGTCGTGCTCTACACGATGTGGTTGAAACGGACCTCCACGTGGAGCACGTCGCTCGGAGGAATCTCCGGCGCGATGCCGCCGGTTATCGGTTATGTGGCCGTAACGAATACGATCGACATGGGCGCGGTTCTGTTGTTCCTCTGGATGTTCCTGTGGCAGCCGCCGCATTTCTGGGCACTCGGCATTCGCCGCGTCGAAGAATATCGCGCAGCGGGCTTCCCGATTCTCCCGGTCGTCAAAGGCATTCGCCGCACGCAATGGCAAATGCTGCCTTATATCGTGCTGCTGCTGCCCGTGCCGATTCTGATGTACGCCTACGGCTACGTGGGCATGATCTTCACCGTAGCTTCGATCGCGATCACGGTACTGTGGTTGTTCTTCGCCGTTAAAGGACTGGCGAAGGGTCAAGATCCGGATGCTTGGGGCAAAAAAGTCTTCATGTATTCGATCTATTATATGATGGTTACCTTCTTGTTGATGATTATCGATACGGCACATTGAGCTGCGGTATCGGGCAAGCCGTCGTTCGTCTCCTTTTCGGGACGGGCGACGGCTTTGTTTTTGTCTATGCGGCAGCGCGGCGATAGGCGATAAACGGAAGATGCGGACGCCGATTCACTGCGAGCGCTTCGCGCGTCCGTCCAAGACGGCGCGCCGGCTCTCTTTTTCGGATTCGGACTGGGCACGCAGCATTTCTTCGGGATATAAAATAAACGCGTCCAAGTCCGTTTTTTCCAACTGCTGTACCACGTATTCGTCCGGCGTGCCTTCGACACCCGCGTAACCGCGTCTGGTGTAGATATGATCCGCATCCGGGAAAAGATCGGACAATAAGGCGCGAATTTTTCTGCCCGACGAGTCGTTGTCCAAAAAAAGATAAACCTCGTCGTCTTTGGCTTCCTTATATAAAGACTCCAGCCTTGCCGAATTCGGCGTGCCGAACGTGCAAAGGATTCGAACCTCATCGTCCAAAACACGACGCAGTTTGCTTCGATCGTTTTTGCCTTCCACGATCACGGTAATCGACATATGCGACTCGCCTCCTGGGATCCGTAACGGGATTTTTTAACTAAGTGTACTTGGGCGGGGCCTGGATTGCAAAAGAGGTCGCAACAATGCCGCGAAAGCTGACAGAGGGCCTTTTTTTCCTGTATAATTGAAAAGCGCGCAGAATGCCGGAAACGAGGGGGGCGGCCTGCATGCAAATGAACGCGAAGAACGGAGGAACTGTCCTGTTGAATACGGAAGTGTGGATCGAATTCGTCAGGCAAAATTGGCTGATTCTTCTGATTGCGCTGGTAGCCGTGCTGCTGGTTATAAACGTAGTCAAAACGATGATAAAATGGGCGATCGCGATCGTCATTGTCGTGGCGCTGATTGTATACAGTGGCGTATCGCTTGATCAAATTCAGAATACGGTAACCGGTGTAAAGGACGAAGCGGTGGCAAAGCTTCAAGGCGAAGCACTGAGAATGTTGAAAGACGAAGCGGCGGAGGCAACGTTCAAGCGTGGAGAAGACGGTTCTTTCGTCGTGCAGACGACAAGCCTGAAGCTTGAAGGCAAGCCGAATGCCAAGGCCGTCGAAGTGACGTACCGCGGCGTACCGCTCGGCCAATGGGAACGCGGGGAGCAAGTGAATGCGCTCATTCGCGCCGCGCAGGCCCGGAGCAAGTAAAAGGCATGAACGTATGGCCTGAAAAGCAGGGAAGTTCGCTAATAGCAGCGTCCAATATTCGGGAGGTGGGAAAATGCCGAGCATGGACGTGGTAAGTCTGGCGTTACTGGCGGTATTGATGTTGTCCGTTCTTCGCGGCGCTTTCCTGGGGACGCGCCGGACGGCAGCCGGACTCGGTTCGATGTTCAGTCGCCTGCTGCTCCGCGTACTAGGAATTCTGGCCGCTTTGTTTTTGGCTGGCTGGATCTCGCCTTATGCAAACGATTGGGCGGAACGCACGATAAACGCCATGCCTTCCGGAGAACTTCCGCAATGGAAGTCGGCCGGATACGCGCTGCTTGGATTTTTTACGAACTTTGCCTTGCTGCGCATCGCGCTTTTGTTCCTGCTGATCTATCCGGTTTGCGTACTGGCGTTGTCGCTGCTCGCGAGATGGCGGGTGCCGATGGAAGAAACGCCGAAGAAAAAAAGCAAACGACGCAAAAGCGGAGCTTTCGCGGATCGAATCGGCGGAGCCGGATTGGGCCTGATTGCCGGAGCATGGAGAAGCGTGCTGCTGCTCGCGTTATTGTTCGTCGTTTCCTCGATCTGGCCGGGCAGTCCGCTCAGCCGATACGCGGAGACGTCTCCGGCTTATCGCTATACGGCGCAAACGGTATTTCAACCGGCGGCGGGCGAATGGATCACCCGGAAGCTGCCCGTGCTCACGGCATCCGCAACGGCGGAGTTGGACGGCATTCTTCGGCAAAAGTACGATGCGATCGACCGGAATATTCCGGCGGACATCGCTCGGACAGCCAAGAAAGTCGCGGGATCGGGCAGCGATAGGGAGCAGGCGGAGAAGCTGTACGATTGGGTCGGAAGCCGGATTCAATACGATTACGACAAGGTCGATCATTATGAGAACAAAGGCATTTGGAACGAACAAACGCCGCGCGACACCTACGATGCGCGGCGCGGAGTCTGCATCGACTATGCACGTTTGTATGCCGTCATGGCCCGATCGGTCGGGCTGCAAGTCCGCGTGGTGACAGGGCTCGGCGCAGACGGGCAGGGAGGCTACGGATCCCACGCATGGAACGAAGTATACGACGCCGGAGAAGACCGCTGGATCGAACTCGATCCGACCTGGGCGTCCGGAGGAGACTGGTTCGACCGCGAGGATTTTGCCGATACCCATATCAAGCAGAGCGTGTTGTAAGCATGCTCTCGTCAGTTTCAGAAGGAACATCAAGAGGAGGCGCCCATGAAAGTCCAGGATAAAGAAAAAGAAAACGAAATGCGCCGTCAGCGAAGCTTCGGAATCCGGCTTAATTTATTTTTCTTCAGCGTATTCGCTATTTTCTCCGTTATCATTGTACGAACAGCGATGCTTCAGTTCGTCGAAGGGCCGGAACTGAAAGAAGAAGCGGTCAGCCGCGTGACTCGGGACATTCCGATGCAGCCGATTCGGGGAAATATATTGTCCCAGGAAGGCATTCCGATCGCTTATTCCAAGCCGACGCAGACTTTATACGCGACGCCGCTTAAAAATTACGCGAACAATAACGAGAAGGGCCTGGAAAACCGTCCGGAACTCAAAAAAGTAGTGAATCAGATCTTGGCCAAATTCCAGGAACTCAATCCTTCCGGCGAGCAGCCCACGCTTGAAGAAATGTTGAGCCGGGATCGCCTGGACTTGGAAAATATCAAGCACTACGGCTATACGCCGCGCAAGATCAAAACCGATTTGAACGAAGCGGAAATCGCTTATTTCAAAGAGCACAAAAACGAATTCAAAGGCGTTTTGACGCTTGACGTCGTCGAAGAGACGACTCGGGAATATGATCAAGATTCGGTGGCCGTCCAAACGGTCGGTTATTTGTCCAAGTTCAAAAGCGTGCGCGAAAACAAAAATTTCAGTTTCTATCAGGATATTTATAAAAATCAGGCATCTGCCGATCCTTCGCTTCAATACCAGGAAGAAGAAATCGTCGGTTATTACGGACTCGAACAGCAATACCAGGAATATCTGCGCGGAAAAAACGGATATAAACGGATCGAGATCACGCCGCAGAGCATGGCCAAAGAAGGCGGAACCGAAGAAATCGTTGCGCCGAAAAAAGGCAATGACGTCTGGATGAACATCAATAAATCCGTGCAGACTGCCACGGAAAAGGCGATTGCCGACCAAATTCAAGTGTTGCAACGTGAACATCCTTACGTGTCGACAGGCTTTGCCGTAGCGATGGAAGTCGACACGGGTAACGTAGTCGCGATGGCGAGCATGCCGGACTTCGATGCCAACGTATATAAAACAGGCAGTGTATCGGCCCAAGACTTCCAGCAGATTCAAAACTTGTATATCAACGGAACGATTCGAGCTAAAGCGCCTGACGATCAGCGCAATAAGGCAGAATCCGTCGTTTATATGGGCTCGACAATCAAACCGTTGTCGGTATTGATCGGCTTGCAGGAAGGATTGTTTTCGCCTTCCGAGGGGTATATGGACGTCGGTAATACAAAGCTCGGGGACTTTGACAAAAAAGGTATATCCAATGCCGGAAGACATTATCTCGGCTGGATCGGTCCTAGGGAAGCGATTGAAAAATCGTCCAATACGTTCATGATCGATATGGTAGGCAAAAGACTTTTAAACAAATACGGAGGCGCGACAGCCATAGACGTCTGGGACAAGCATATGAAAGAATTTGGTCTGGGCGTTGAAACGCAAATCGATTTGCCTGGAGAGCAATCGGGCTTGACCGATTATACCAATAAAAATGAAAGTGCATTAACGCGTATGGCTTATGCCTCTTTCGGTCAACAGGGAAAATACACAACGATGCAGCTCGCCCAATTCACGGTTATGCTCGCTAATCGCGGCGAAAGATTGGAACCGCACTTGGTCAACAAGATCACGGATTCCACAGGAGAGGTCGTCAAGAAATTTGATCGCAAGGTCCTCGACAAAGTTGATTTTAAGTCGGAATACTGGGATTTGATTCAAAAGGGCATGAATACGGAGTTGAAAGGAACCTTTGATGATTTCCCTTACGATTTTGCTCGTAAAACGGGTACCTCCACTCAGCAAATTCGTAACCAACAAATCGATAACGGCGTGTTCATCGCCTACGCTCCGCGCCAGAATCCTAAACTTGCCGTAGCGGTCGTCGTGCCGGAAGGCGGGTTCGGTTCGCAAAGCGCGGCGCCGATCGCGCGCAAAATCTTCGATGCGTACGATTACGAATTCGGTCTGGACGGCGTGCCGAAAAAAACGCAGCAGCAGTTGAACGAAGACGGAACGCCGATCGAAGAAACAGACGGCGCAGCCGTGCAAAATCCTTAGTTCAAGTCCGTAACGAAAACCGCGGTCGAAACGTTCAATTAGTAGTGATCATTACTAATCCGTGCAAGGGAAACAAATTCGGTACCGACGGAAAGACGCTCTGTCGATAGGGCGTCTTTTCCGTTAACGGTTCATCGAGGAGGCCAAGATGAAGATTTTATCAAAAGAAGAACGGGACGATCATCGCAAGCGCAAAAGTTTCGGCGTGCGGATGAGCCTGTTCTTTTTCGTAGTGTTTGTCGTCTTTGCGGTCATTATTATACGAACTGCGGCTTTGCAGTTCGTGGAAGCGCCGAAGATTCAGGCAGAAGCCGAAGAGCGTGCCAGCCAGGATATTCCGATGAAGCCGGTGCGCGGAACGATTTTTGCGGCGGGCGGGGAGAAGCTGGCTTATTCGGAACCGACGCAGACGCTGTACCTGACATTCGAACAGGATTTCAGCAAAGGCGAAGGATTGAAAAATCGGCCGAAGCTCGATGCCGCGCTGAAAGAAATTTTGGCTACTCTTAACGAAAAAGGCAATCCTGACGTTCCCAATCCGACGATGGAGGAGTTTGTCGACCAGGACCTATTAGATTTGGAAAACAAAAACAGCTACGGTTACTCGGCAAGACCGGCCAAAACCGGATTGAGCGACGATGAAATCGCGTACTTCAAAGAAAATAAACATAAGTACGCCGGAATTTTGTCGTTCGAAGTCGTAGAAGAAACGCTTCGACGTTACGACTCGGATACCGTGGCCGTCCAAACGATCGGGTACGTGAAAAAGTTCGACTCGGTCAGCGGCGAAAACAGCAAAATCGATTTTTATAAAGACATCGCCGCCGGACTCAAAACGCAAACCGATAAAGGCGAGATTTACAGCCGCACCGAAAACGTCGGTTATTTCGGATTGGAGCAGCAGTTTCAAACCCAGCTTCGCGGCAAAAACGGATATCGCAAAATCGGGGTCACGGCGCAAAACACGGCTCAAGGAACCGAGGAAGTCGTACCCCCGGTCAAAGGCAACAATGTTTGGACGACCATTAACAAGACGGTTCAAATGGATACGGAAGACGCGATGAGCAAGCAGTTGGCGAAGCTTCCCAATTCGATCTCCGCTTCGGCGGTCGCGATGGAAATCGATACCGGTAACGTGGTCGCCATGGCGAACATGCCCGATTTCGATCCCAATGTATACCGTACCGGATCGATCAGTACGGCGAATTACGATGCAATCGAGTATTATTACTTGAACGGAGCCATCCGCTCCAAGCCCACCAACGATACCGGCAAAAAAGCGGAATCCGTCGTCTATCTCGGTTCGACGATCAAGCCGTTAAGCGTATTGGTAGGCCTTCAAGAAGGATTGATTACGCTCAACACGGAATACAACGACGTCGGTATTGCAGAATACGGCAAAGGCAAAGACAAAATCCGTAACTCGGGCAGCCATGCTTACGGATTGTTGAATCCTGTTACTGCGATCATGCATTCGTCCAATACATTCATGGTTAAAAAGATCGGCGAAGCGCTGTATCTTCGCGACGGTATAGAATCACTGAACATTTGGGACAAACATATGAAAGAATTCGGTCTTGGCGTGCCGACAGGGATTGAGTTGCCGGGAGAGTGGGCAGGGGGAATCGATTATTTAAATGAAAAAGACGGAAGTACGTTGTCTCGGATGGCTTATGCATCTTTTGGTCAGAAAGGCAAATATACTACCATTCAGCTTGCTCAATATACGGCGATGTTGGCGAATCACGGTTCGCGCATCCAACCGCGCCTGGTTGATAAAATTACCGATTCCGACGGAGAAACGGTGGATACTCCGCCGACGAAAGTGCTCAATAAAGTCGATTTGCCCGAGCAATATTGGAATGCGGTCAACGACGGCATGAGAACAAAAGTGGATGACTCGTTCGGCGACTTTGCTTACAAAGATAATTTCGCTCGCAAAACAGGAACGTCGACGCAAGATTTGAACGGTAAGCAAGTAGACAACGGCGTATTCATCGCCTATGCTCCGCGCGACAATCCGAAACTTGCTGTTGCGGTCATGGTACCGGAAGGCGGTTTCGGTTCCGAAAGCGCGGCGCCGATCGCGAGAGCGATTTTCGATTCGTACGATAAAGTATACGGTCTGGACGGCACGCCGAAAGCGGAAGAAAACGCGGAAGGAGAAACGTCAGCGGACGGCGAATAACAGTTTGATAGGCAGCCTGCTTCCTTCGGGAAGCAGGTTTTTTTCGCATTTTTATCATTCGTATCATAGAAAACTTGCGTTTTGCCTTTTTTTATTTTAAAATTTGCCCTAAGGAAACATTGTTAGTGAAGACAAATAAAAAGTCTTGAATAAAACAATTTAGCATGTGGAAAAGTTTACACAGAAAAATCGGAGTTTTACGAAGGAGGAAAGCATGGACGACGGCAAAAGAAAAGTTAACGCATGGTGGGGAGTGCTTCCCTTGCTTCTGGGTATGCTGCTGCTGGCGGGATGCTCCGGCAGCGGAAACGCCCAAGGCATCAGCGAAGACGGTAAGCTGCTGGTCACGGCCACGACGGGCATGATCGGCGACGCGGCGAGAGAAATCGGCGGCGAGCACGTCGAAGTGACGACCTTGATGGGACCCGGCGTGGACCCTCACCTGTTCAAAGCGTCGCAGGGCGATATTCGCAAGCTGGACCGGGCGGCGGTCGTTTTTTACGGAGGACTGCATCTGGAAGGGAATATGGAGCGCGTCCTCGTCAAAATGGCTGCGCAGAAGACCGTCGTCGCGGTAACGGACGACATGCCGAGAGACCGCCTGATCGGCTCGGCAGACACAGGCGAGTTCGATCCGCACGTCTGGTTCGACGTCGATCTGTGGACCGTCGCGGCGGAGACGGTTCGGGATACCCTGATCGAGAAAGATCCGGCCAATGCCGAGGCTTATCGGGAGCAGGGCGAACGTTACTTAAACGAGCTGAAAGAACTGGACACCTATGTGCGCGAGCGTATGCTCGAGATTCCGGAGGAAGGTCGGGTACTCGTAACGGCTCATGATGCGTTCGGCTACTTCGGTCGGGCGTATGAAGTCGAAGTCGTCGGGTTGCAGGGCATCAGCACGGCAGCCGAGTTCGGCGCCAGGGACGTCAGCGCGCTGCGCGACTATCTGGTCGAACGCAATATCAAAGCGGTCTTCGTCGAATCCAGCCTTCCCGCGCGCTCCATGCAGGCGATCGTCGCCGGAGCGGCGCAGCAAGGCCACGACGTGACCATAGGCGGAGAACTGTTCTCCGACGCGATGGGCGAGCCAGGAACAGAGGAAGGCACGTATATCGGAATGATTCGGCATAATGCGGATACCATTGCGGAAGCGTTGAAATAAAATTCAAGCGGATCGAGACAAGGAGGAACGAACATGAAAAAGGAATCCACGGCGGTTGCACCGCTCACAGTGTCGGGCATTACGGTCGCTTATCAGCGAAAAGCGGTGGTCGAAGACGTGAGCTTCACGCTTCCGGAGGGCAAACTGGTCGCGCTGATCGGACCGAACGGCGCAGGCAAATCCACGCTGCTCAAAGCCGTGCTGGGCTTGGTGCCTTCGATCTCCGGTTCGGTGGCGATCTACGGGGATACGTATAAAAAAATGCGCAGCCGCGTCGGTTACGTTCCGCAGCGCGAATCGGTCGATTGGGATTTTCCGACGGATGCGCTCGATGTGGTCATGATGGGGCGTTACGGCCATCTGGGTTGGATCAAGCGCCCCGGGCGCAAAGAAAAAGACTTGGCGATGGGCACGCTCGATAAAGTCGGAATGGCGGATTTCGCCAGACGGCAGATCAGCCAGCTGTCCGGCGGCCAGCAGCAGCGGGTGTTTCTGGCTCGCGCGCTGGTGCAGGAAGCGGATCTGTATTTCATGGATGAACCGTTCGCAGGCGTCGATGCCGCGACGGAGAAGGCCATCATCGCGCTGCTCGGCGAATTGAAGCGGGCAGGCAAAACCGTTCTGGTCGTCCATCATGATCTGTCTACGGTCGAGGAATATTTTGATCATGTGCTTTTGTTGAATAAAAAACTGATCGCGGCCGGTCCGGTAGAGACGACGTTCACGCCGGAGCTGCTGCACGAAACGTACGGCGGCAAACTGGCGATCGTCAGCTCGAACGGCCGGGAAGCGTTGGTCAAACAATGACGGCGCGGCAAAAGAGTCCGATATCCGAAACAGGCAAACTTCGACGAGTAAGGGGGAAACAACGATGCTCGATTGGCTGATTTCGCTGTGGAGCGATCCGAACACGCGCTGGATTCTGATGGGCTGTACGCTGCTGGGATTGGGCAGCGGAGTCATTGGCAGCTTTACCTTTTTGCGCCGGGAAAGTTTGCTCGGCGATACGTTGGCGCACGCGGCGCTGCCGGGCGTCTGTATCGCCTTTATGCTGCATGAAGTAAAATCGGCGTCGCTTTTCCTCATAGGCGCGCTGGTCGCGGGCATCGCCGCCGTCTTCTGCGTCAGCGCGATCACGCGCTGGACGAAGATCAAATCCGACGCCGCGATGGGCATCGTGCTGACGTTCTTTTTCGGCGTCGGAACGGTCATGCTGACCCATATCCAACATAGCGGCAGCGGCAGCCAAAGCGGCCTGGACAAATATCTGTTCGGCCAAGCCGCCGCCATGGTGACGAGCGACGTTTATATCCTGATGGGGGTATCGGTACTATTGGTTGTAGCCGCTATGCTGCTCTTCAAAGAGTTCAAGCTGATCAGCTTCGATCCGGGCTTCGCCCGCGGCATCGGCCTGCCGGTCGGATTATTGGAACATGCGATGCTAATTCTGACCACGGTCGCCGTCGCGGCCGGAATCCAGGCCGTCGGCGTCGTACTCGTGGCGGCACTGCTGATCACGCCTGCCGCAGCTGCCCGTTACTGGACGGACCGCCTGCCGGTCATGCTGGCCTATGCCGGATTGTTCGGGGCGCTTAGCGGAGCTTCCGGCGCTGCGATCAGCACGCTCGGCGAAGGCATTCCGACCGGGCCCGTAACGGTGCTTGCGGCTACGTTGTTATTCGTGCTGTCGCTGCTGCTGGCTCCCGGACGCGGCCTCTTGTCCAAAGCGCTGCGGCACCGCAATCTCAAAGCCGACTATGCCCGCTCTGCCGAGCGAAGCGCATTGAACGCTGCCGAAGGAGGCTCGCAAAAATGATGGATTTTTGGATTATACTGACCGCCGTGCTGGTTGCGAGCGCCTGCTCGATTCTCGGCTGTTTCTTGATTCTTCGCCGCATGGCGTTGGTAGGCGACGCGATCAGCCACGCCGTGCTGCCGGGAATCGCGATCGCGTTCCTCATGAGCGGCACGCGCGACTCCATGTGGATGCTGCTCGGCGCGACGGCTTTCGGTCTGCTGACCGTGTTTTTGATCCAAACGCTGCAAACGTCCGGCCTGCAATCCGACGCGTCGATCGGCATCGTGTTCACGGCATTGTTCGCGGTCGGCGTGCTGCTGATCAGCTTGAACGCCCAACATATCGACCTTGATCTGGACTGCGTGCTGTTCGGCGAGATCGCCTACGTGCCTTGGGACACCTGGACGCTCGGCGGCACCGACATGGGGCCGAGGGCCGTCTGGATGTTGGGCATTACGCTAACGGTCATTTTGCTGCTGCTCGGACTCTTTTATAAACAATTCAAAATCTGCGCATTCGACCCGGCCATGGCCGTCGCCTGCGGAATTCCGGTCCTGCTGTTCCATTACCTGCTGATGGGCATGGTATCGATGACTGCCGTTTCTTCGTTCGAAAGCGTAGGCGCGATCCTCGTCGTAGGCATGCTGATCATCCCGGCCGCGACCGCCTACCTGCTGACCAATCGCCTCGGCGTCATGATCGGACTCAGCGTGGCCGTAGGCATCGTATCCGCTGTAGCCGGATATCTGATCTCGTACGCGCTCGATGCTTCCATCGCAGGCTGCATCGTATCCGTAGCCGGCATCCTGTTCATCCTGGCTCTGATCTTGGCTCCGAAAAACGGCCTGATCGCCCGCTTCGCCCGCAGACGCAACATCGCTCAAGTCGTGTAAGCGAAAAGGTTCGATTGTGTATGAATCGAAGTGGTCCTCGAAAGTCACTTCGGCGGGGGAAGCGAGAAGACTGCGAAAGAAATTGCCAGCATAGGCTTCCGAAGTGCATTTCTTCGAAATGCTTCACAATCCGCTGTCTCACTTGGAAAACTGGATTTAAATTTAAGTGGTTGTTTTCCAAGTTCAAAGGCGTTTTTCACTGAATTTTTCTCTCCGTCTTCTCGCTTCCAGCTACGTTAGGCTTTCTTGATACTCTTGCGCTCTTTCTTTTGAAAGAGCGCTTTTGCGTATCCAAAATGTATTAAAAATGTGATTCGATATTATGTTTGTAAATATCGATTTTTGAATATTCTCATTCATTACACCCACCCTACTATTTTTGTACGGGAAGCCCAGGCGGAGGGAGAAATTCAGTGAAATACAGGATTTCAAAGAAAACCTGCGGTAACATTCAGCGCTATGTTGACGCCTTTGAACTCGGAAAGATTCCACTAAAATTTTAATCGGCTTTTCCGAGTGAGACAGCGTCCTGAACGAATTCCTCCCGCAGCCGTCCAAGCTTCCCCAACGAATAGTGTTTCCCACCTTCAACGAGTGGATTTTTAAGGAAACCTCATGGTAATCTAGTAAGGAGAAGCGCCGGATCGGACGGCGGACAGAATAGGGGATGAAAGACATGACGCTGAGAATCGGAATCGTCGGCACGGGTTGGTTCGCGGGGAAACATGCGGATTTGCTTGCGGCGACGGAAGACGTGGAGATCGCGGGGATCGTCGGCAGCAGCAAAAACAAGGGGGACGTATTCGGTATCCGCTACGACGCGCCCGGATATGAAAGCGTATCCGACATGGCGGACGAGCAGGTGCTCGATGCGGTTTATATTTGCGTACCTCCTATGGCGCATGGGGAGATCGAGCGCGAATTGATCGGCCGGGGCATTCCTTTCCTCGTTGAAAAGCCTCTGGGCACGGATGCCGAGCTGCCGCAGGACGTTCTCGGCTTCATGCGCTTGAAATCACCGGATCTGATCACGTCCGTCGGCTACCATTTCCGTTATCAGGATAACGTGGAGCGTCTGCGCGAAGCGCTGCATCCGGGCCGGATCGGTATCGCGACGGGCATGTGGATGGGCGATATGCCGCAGGCCGAATGGTGGCGCAGACAGGAGAAATCCGGCGGCCAGTTTATCGAGCAGACGACGCATATCGTGGATCTGCTGCGCCATCTGGCGGGAGAAGTCGAAGAAGTCCATGCCGTATACGCGAGCCGTTTCCCGGAAGAAGAATGGGAGCAGACCAACGTGCACGACATCGGAACCGTCACGTTGAAGCTGAAAACGGGCGCCGTCGCGAATATTTCCAACACCTGCGTGCTGCCTCCGGGCGTCGGCAAAGCCGGGCTGTCCTTTTACACGCGCGAAGGGTTATGGGAGTGGACGTCGGGCCATTTGAAGGTGACGAAGGTGAATGAAGAAAGCGTGTTCGCGGAAGAAAGCGATCCTTACGAAAAGCAGACCAAAGCCTTCCTGCACGCGCTGCGCACCGGCGATACGTCCGGCATTCTGTCGGATTATGCGGACGCTTGCAAAACGCAGGAAGTGACGTTTGCCGCTCTGCAATCCGCGCTATCCGGCCGAAGCATCAAGCTGTAACGCAAACGCCGTCCCGGAATCGTTCCGAGCCTTCTTTCGGCAAGACCGAGAGAGGGCTTTTTTGTATGCCGATCATGACCCGGGCAAGCTGCCTCGCATACATTGGAGCAGACGGGGTAATATGATAGAATGGCGAGAGTGAACACGTTTGGAAAGGGGTAAAACATGACACGTTACGATTATAAGCTGCTTGCGCTCGATATGGACGGGACGCTGCTGAATGACGACCATCAGGTATCGGAGGAAACGGCCAAATGGATTCGTCGCGCGATCAAGGAAGGCTTCCACGTTTGCTTGTCGACCGGCCGGGCGGCGATGCACGCGCTGCCGTACGCGGTCGAACTCGGGCTTGAGACGCCTATGGTGACGGTCAACGGAAGCGAAGTATGGAAAGCGCCGCATGAATTGCATTTTCGCGCACTGATGGATGTGGAATTGATCCGCAAGATGCACGCGCTGGCGGAAGAGTACGGCGTCTGGTTCTGGGCCTACACGACGGAACGGCTGTACAATCGGGATCACTGGCCGGAAAATCTGGAAGAGCAGGAGTGGCTGAAGTTCGGCTATAACACGAAAGACCATGATGTGCTGCACCATATTCTGCTGCGGCTTCAGGATATGGGCGGCCTTCAGATCACCAATTCGTCGATGGACAACCTGGAAATCAACCCGGGCGGCATCTCCAAAGCCAGCGGGATTCAGCAGGTGTGCGATTTGCTCGGCATTACGATGGAGCAGGTTATCGCGGTCGGCGACAGTCTGAACGATATCGCCGCGATCCAAGCGGCAGGGCTCGGCGTCGCGATGGGCAATGCCCAGGAAGCGGTCAAGGAGCTTGCGGATATTACCGTAGCCGGCAACAACGAAGACGGCATCGTGCAGGTGATACGGGAATACATGCTGGACGGCATGCAATTCGACGACGCCGAAAACGAAGCAGCGGGGCCGAAAGCGGCTGCATCGTCCGCGCGTCCGGAGGACAATCCTTCGGCGTAAACGTTGAGCGTTTAAACGAAATATCATAGGAGGGCCTGCGAATGGTCGCATTGGACATTTTGGGTTGGGTACTGGTCGTCGCGCTGTTTATCGTCGGTATGGCGGGATTGATTTTTCCGATCCTGCCGGGCGCGGTCGCGATTTATTTCGCCTTTTTCGTGTATGGCTGGTTCTTTTCGTTCAGCGAGCTTACCGTCTGGTTCTGGATCATTCAGACCGTCATCTTCGTCGCGTTGATCGTGGCGGATTACGTGGTAAGCGCCTGGGGGACCAAAAAGTTCGGCGGCTCGAAGCTGTCGATTCAGCTCAGTACCGTGGGCTTGATTCTCGGACCTTTCGTCATTCCGGCATTCGGTCTGATCCTCGGCCCGTTTATCGGCGCGGTGATCGGGGAGCTGATTCACGGATCGAATTTCAAGCAATCGTTAAAAGCGGGCTGGGGCGCATTGGTCGGCCTGCTCAGCAGCACGCTCGTGAAAGGCATTTTACAGGTCGTCATGATCGTCGTCTTCATTATATGGATCGTATAGGAAAGCCGCTCGCGGCTTTTTACGGGGGAAAGAAGGGAACAGGTTTTGTCCAAAAAGGAATCGTTTATTAAAGGGACGCTCATCCTGGCGGCGGCAGCTCTCGTCGCCAGGGTGTTGGGTCTCGTTCAGCGCGTTCCGCTGGAGCATATGCTCGGAGACATCGGCAACGCGTCGTTCACCGCCGCCAACACCGTTTATTTGATGCTGCTGACCGTGGCGACGGCGGGTATTCCGAGTACGCTGAGCAAAATGATCTCGGAACGGTACGCGTTGGATCGGCCGGAGGAAGCGGGACGCATCTATTACGCGGCGCTGCTGTTCTCCGGGATGATGGGCGTCGTGATCACGCTTGCCGTGTACATTTTCGCGCCTTGGTATACCCGGATGATTCAACTGCCGGAAGCGGCTCCCGCCATTCGGGCGTTGGCGCCGGCGTTGATTCTGTTTCCGACCATCGCGATGATGCGCGGCTACTTCCAAGGGCGCAACATGATGGCCGTAGGCGGCGTATCGCAAATCGTCGAACAAATCGCGCGCGTATTCACGGCGATTCTGCTGGCTTACATTTTGCTGCAATTGGGCAAGCCCGGCCAGACGATCGCGGCCGGCGCTTCGTTCGGAGGCGTGCTCGGCAGTCTGGGCGCGTTCGCGATCATGCTGATGGCTTCGGTCAAATTGTCCAAAAACGAGCAAAAAAAAGGCAGAAAGCTCATCAACCGTCATGATCAAACGATTCCGCTCAGTCGGATCTACGGCGATATTTTCAAGCTGTCGATTCCGATCGTGTTGTCTGCGCTGGCCGTGCCGGCGATCAACTTTATCGATACGACCATCGTCAAGCCGCTGCTGGTCGGTCAGATCGGCGACGCGTTGGCAACCACGCAGCTCGGTATTCTCGGCAGCCGCGCGCAAAGCGTAGCCGGCATCCCGCCGATTCTCGCGATCGCGCTGAGCACGTCGCTCATTCCGATCATCTCGGCCGCGTTCGCCCGCAAAGACGAAACCCATTTGCAGCAGCAAATCACGCTGGCGATGCGGATCGCGACGCTGACCGGAATGCCGATGGTATTGGCTCTGGGCTTCGCCGCTTACTCGGTTAACGGTCTGCTGTTCAGTACGCTGTACGGTGCGGGAATCATCGCGGTGCTGACGCTGGGCACCATTTTCCAAATCACGATGATGGTCAGCAACTCGATGCTGCTCGGCATGAATTTGGCCCGGCGCTCGATGGTCCACGTCGGCATCGGGATCGTCGTCAAACTGATCGGCAGTCTGGCGTTGGCCCCGGTGTTCGGCATCTACGGAATCGTCGGCATGACCGGCGTCTGTTTCCTGGTCATCACGATGCTGAATCTGCGCACGCTGCGCGGGATCGTGTCATTCTCGGTCCTGGGCAAGCGTTGGCCTGCATTTATCGTGACTTGCATCATTATCTCGGCAGCAAGCTTCGGTCTGAGCGAAATGGGCAGCTGGATGACGGAGTTCATGCATCCGCGCGTAGCCTTCTTTATCGCTTGCGCTGCCGTCGGCGTGATCGTCCCTGCCATTTATCTGCTGCTGCTGGTTATCCTTCGGGTTATCCGTCGCGATGAGCTGGGTACTTACCCGCGCCTGCTGCAAAAGATTCTTCGCCCGTTGATGCGTCTGCAGCGTGCTTGATTTTTCCGATAAGAAGAAACAAAGAGCCTTTCCTTGACGGGAAGGCTCCAAAGTCCAAAGTGTCGAGAAAACCTAACGTAGCTGGAAGCGAGAAGACGAGAGAGAAATTCAGTGAAGGAGCGATAGCGTTCGCCTTTGAAATCGGGAAAATCCCGCTACAATTCAATACTTTTTCCTGATTTCAACACGCGACCGGAACGAATTTCTCTCGGAGTCTTCTCGTTTCCCGCACCAGCGTGACTTTTTCGACAGACCTCAGCCTTCCCTTGACGGGAAGGCTCTTTTGTTGCGCTTACAATTGAAACCAACCGATGCGCTTATTCATTTTTGCATAAGGGTATCCGATATAGGGAGTCGGGGGACAGGTACGAATTGCCTAAGAAATAACAAAAGTCGCAATCATGCATGTCCGGAGGAGAGCGTTTCAAATAAGGGTTTGTCAACTCTTAATCCGAGGAGTGCGTTTTCCTGAGACTTCGTACACGCTTTAAGTACGAAATCTTAGGGGAGCGTAATCTTACTTTTAGCGTTGACAAGATACTAACTTGCGGTCAACGGACAATGGGGGTCCCGAAGTACCGAAGAATGGAGAAAAATTATGTTCACACTGAAAACGAAAGTGCTTCTGGTCGTCGTGGCGGTCTGCATCCTGATCTCCGCGCCGCTTGCGTCGGTGGCCTTGTTCCATCTCAACAAAGAAGCGACGGAAGGCGTGCATGCGGAGCTTAGAGGCACGGTTCGCGAAGCGGCTTCCGAAGTCGACGGATGGATCGCGACACAGTCCAAAGTCGTCGAGACGCTGGGAAAAGTACTTCAGGATACGGTAACGCCGCTGCAAAATATTACGCTGGAACATCTTCAAGCCTACCAGCTTCCGAGTAACCAAGCGGATATCGCCACGATTTATTTCGGACTTGAGGACGGTACATACATCGACGGGGCCGGTTTTATTCCCGATGCTTCATTCGATGCGCGCAAACGTCCGTGGTACGAGGCGGCCAAAGCCGCGAATGCGCTGACGGTGAGTGATGCTTATGTCACCCAGGCCGGCGTGCAGTCGATCTATATCGCGGTGCCGCTGCAAAATTCGGCAGGCGTTTTCCAGGGCGCGATTTCCGAAAATATTGCCTTGACTTCGATTAAAAACAAAGTCGACGCGTTGAAAACGGAAGACTCCTTCACCTTCCTGATGGATGGGAGCGGAGCCGTATTGGCCCATCCCGACGAAGCGCTGCTCAATACGCCGTTGGTTGACCAAGCCGACTACAAGTCCGTTTTTTCAACGATGACAGGCAGTGACGGCGGGCTGGCCGAATATACGTATAAAGGCGACACCCAACTTCTTTATTTCGAAAAGCTGACGGACACGGGGTGGATCGTCGCCACATCCGTTTCCAAAGCAGCGGCTTTTGCCGAATACAACAAGCTGCAAAACTTCTTCCTGATCTTCACCGTAGGGCTGCTCTTGATTCTGGCGGTATTGGCTTATCTGCTGGCTTACCGGACCATTCGCCCGCTGATCGGCATGAAGGACAGCGCTTCGAAGCTGGCTTCCGGCGATATGACGGTACGCGTACCGGTCAAAGGAAAAGACGAAATCGCCCAACTGGGCAATTCGTTCAACGAAATGTCTTCTTCCCTGAACGGTCTGATCATGCAGGTCGATCAGTCGGCCCGCGAAGTTCAGGCGTCCTCGCAAGCGATGTCGCGCGATGCTTCGGGCAGTAACGATATCGCGCGTCAGGTGTCGCTCGTGATCGGCGAAATCGCCCGGGGAGCGGCCGATCAGGCGGAATCCATTCAAGCGGGGGCAGAACGCGTATCGGACATCAACAATACGATTCAGCAAATCTACGCGCAGACGGATCAGGCGCGCTCGGCCGCGGACGAGGCAAGCGAAGCCATGAGCAGCGGCGAGAAAGCCTTTGCCCGCCAGACCGAATTGTCCGAATCGGGGCGGGAATCGACGGATCGCGTGGAAGCGGCCAACCGCTTGCTGCTCGGCAAAATCGAAGAAATTTCGATCATTACCGAAAGCATCCAGACCATCTCCGCACAGACTAATCTGTTGGCGCTGAATGCTTCGATCGAAGCCGCGCGGGCAGGCGATCACGGCAAAGGCTTCGCGGTCGTCGCGTCGGAAGTTCGGCGCTTGGCGGAACAGGCTTCGGCTTCGGCCGTCGAGATCAAAGACCTGTTGGGCGAGTTGAACCAGGCCGGGCGGCAAAGTACGGAAGAGCTGGGGCTGTTCCGCAACAACAGCGATTCGCAAACGGAGTCGATGCGCGAGACGTCCGATTCGTTCGATCGCATTCGAGGTTCTGTGGATGTCATTGTGCGCGGCATCGCTTCGATCGGCGATTCCATGCAGATGCTGCAATCCGGAGCGAATCAAGTGTCGGACGTGATGTCGGGCCTTGCGGCGGTAGCCGAGCAAAGCGCGGCCTCGACCGAAGAAGCGGCGGCTTCGACGACGGAACAATCCGAGACGATCAGCGGGATTTCCGTCGCTTCCGAAGCATTGATGCGTCATGCGGACCGCTTGCTGCTGGAAATCAGCCGGTTCCATACCGAAAAAAATGCCGAAAAGGCGCTACCTGAGGAATCGGATGATTCTGCGGCCGGATTGATGTAAAATAGAGTATCGGTAACGATATCCGAACTTGAAACCGAAGGAGAGATCGAATATGGAACAAATTCGCACGAAAGCCGATTTTGATCGGGAAATCGCAGGCCCGGGCCTGACGGTAGCCGTATTCCGCGCCGATTGGTGCGGCGACTGCCACTTCATCGATCCGTTCATGCCGGAGGTTGAAGAACAGCGCAAAGACCAAGTGAAGCTGATTCAGATCGACGTGGAGGAAGTGGAAGAGGTCAGCCGCGAGCTGAACATTCTAGGCATCCCGAGCTTCGTCGCTTTCTCCGAAGGCAAAGAGCTGGTTCGCTTCGTGAATAAGGCGCGCAAATCGCGTGCCGAGATCGAGACTTTTCTGGATCGCGCTGCAGAGGTGCATAGTCAACTCGCTGCTCGTCAATAAGCGCTGACAGAACGGATCTTGCGGAGTCTTGCCGACTCTCGATTCGCGATTTGCGTTCGAGTCCATCGTCAACCTGCATCGGCTTGAGGCAAGTCGCAAGCCTGTTTTACAGCAAAGAATCCCGCTTCGGTTTTGTGCCGCAGCGGGATTCTTTGCGTGAATCTGTGAATAAAATCATACAAAAGACGCCTATTCGCCGATAAATATGTTTTTGATTTGAACATTTTTTGTCACAAACGAGATTCTTAACCCCGACGCATTTCCGGTATAATGAGAGGAAAAGGCATTTCGAAGTCCGCCGCGCGAGCGTCGGCAAGGATGCCGTCCACTACTTTTGAAATCGGCGGTGAGACTTTTGCAATATAAAGTGTTGAAATGGCTGAGCTACGCGTCTTGCGTGATCATGCTGCTCGTCTCGTTCAACGGCGTAGTCGTAACGAGAACAGGCTCAGGCTTGGAGTGTGGACGCGAATTCCCGCTCTGTCACGGCAAATTCGTTCCGGGCACGACCATCGGTTCGTTGATCGAGTACACGCACCGCTTGACGGCGGGAATCGCGGGGTTGCTGGCGTTAATCACGCTGATCGCGTTCCTGGTTTGGGCACGCAAACGCCGCGACTTCCAAATCTATGCGGCCATCATGGCTTTCTTTGTCGTCGTGCAAGCGATCATGGGCGCGCTGGCGGTCGTATTTTCCCAATCGCCTCCGATCATGGCGCTGCACTTCGGCTTCGCGTTGATCGCGTTCGCGAGCGCGCTGGTGCTGGCGCTATCCGTCCGAAGGGCCGGCAGCCTCGAACGGTATCAAGCGCCTCCGGCCGAGCATCGGGTAAGCAAGCGTACGCGCAACCTGACGATTTTCTCGGCAGCGTTCACCTATGCGGTCGTATACACGGGAGCGTTGGTCAGTCATACGGAGCTCGCGAAAATGTCGGTCGTCCTGCATATCGCTTCGGCCGTGCTGCTGCTGTTCGTCTTGATGGTCGGGCATATGGCGATCCGCAATTACGGCCATATCCGCGATATCCGCAAGCTCGGCATCATCGTCGTCGTATTGATGATCGCGCTGCCGCTTAGCGGCGTGCTCAACCTGGTCGCGCTCGGCAGCGAGTATTACATGTTCGCTCCGATGCTGCATACGTTGATCACGGATTTCTTGTTCGCGTTCCTCTGCTTCCTGAGCATTCGCACATGGGAACTCAGCCGGGTACCGGCAGGCGAAGAAGCATCCGTATCCGTGAAAAAGACAGTGCAAGCGTAAGGTTTGACATGTGTTTCGGACGTCTGTGCAGGGTGGATGAGCGGAGGCTCAAAAGCTTCGTTCGTCCGCTGCATTCGAACGCACATCGGAGTCGACGGAAGTTGGGGGCCTTGCGAAAGGCTCCTTTTCTTCTTCATGCGGAGGCGTTGCGGCCTTGTCCTCAATAGGCAGACAAGCATCCGTTGATGACGATCAGGGAAAAGCGGAAAAAAGGTTATGAAAATTTTCAGGCTAAACCTTTACAAACCGTGTCAAACTGAATATACTGAGTGAAGGATTTAGGTTTGACGCTTTGCACTTTTCGTAATACCAAGCTTTCCAATTAGATATCTCAGATTTTTTCTTATCGAGAGAGGCGGAGGGACAGGCCCGATGAAGCCCGGCAACCGATCCTGTACACGAACGTCGCAAGCAGACGTCGCGTCAGGGTGTCATGGTGCTAATTCCTACAGAATCAAAATGGTTCTGGCAGATGAGAAGGTGACTGTACGCATACGATGCGAGCCCTTTTTGTCTAACCAAAAAGGGCTCTTTTTGATTTCAACCAAAGATGAACGGAAAGACCGGGCGAACCGAAGCGGGGAAAAGAGCTTTCGACGTGCACGCGATTAACTGATGGCTTTAAAGCATCAACGCGGAGCACGGGAGGGGCATATCGGAAACAACCGCTTCGGTGGCCGAGTAGGAGGAACAACGCAGTGATTACCATCAAAAACCTGGTTAAAACATACGGAACAGGCACCAAAGCCACGACCGCGCTGAGCGGTATCGATCTCGAGATCGCCAAAGGCGAAATTTTCGGCATCATCGGCCATTCCGGCGCAGGCAAGAGCACGCTGATCCGATGCATCAATATGCTGGAGCGGCCGACGAGCGGCGAGATTTTGATCGGCAAGACCGACATGACGCGGCTCGGAAAAAACCAGCTTCAGCAGCAGCGCCGCCGCATCGGCATGATTTTTCAACACTTCAATCTGCTGTCTTCGGCCACGGTATACGAAAACATCGCTTTTCCGCTCCGGCTCGTTCGAACGCCGAAAGCGGAGGTTGATCGTAAAGTCAATGAGATGCTGGAGCTGGTCGGTCTGGCCGAACATGCGAAAAAGCACCCTGCGCAATTATCCGGCGGACAGAAGCAGCGCGTGGGCATTGCCCGGGCGCTCGCTACCGACCCCGACGTTCTGCTCTGCGACGAAGCGACATCGGCACTCGATCCGCAGACGACGGATTCCATCCTTCGTTTGCTGCTCGACATCAACCGCAAGCTGGGGCTGACCATTGTGCTGATCACGCACGAGATGCATGTCATCCAGAGCATATGCGACAAAGTGGCAGTCATTCAGGGCGGCGTGATCGTGGAAGAAGGACCGGTTATCGACGTGTTCTTGAAGCCCAAGCAGCCGGTCACGCGGGACTTCATCAATCGGGAATCGGAGAACGCGGAAGCGCTCGACGAAGCCATTCGCGCAACGAACGCCGCATCGTCGCGCACGGTCAAAGTAACGTTCATCGGAGAGCTGACCTACCAGTCGATCCTGTCGCAGACGGTCAAGGAGACGGGCGTGGACTTCGCGATTCTGCAGGGCACGATTTCGCGAATCAAGGAGACGCCTTACGGCCAATTGGTCGTCCGGTTCGAAGGCGATTCGGCCGATATTCGCCGAACGCTGGAACGATTGACGCAGCAGCGGCTTGAAGTGGAGGAACTCGAAGCATGAACAGGGAACTTGATTTTTCACAGGTGAATTGGGCGGAGTTTGGCAAAGCGACCAATGCAACGCTGCAAATGCTGGGCTACTCCAGCTTGTTTACATTAATTTTGGGTCTTCCCATTGGAATTATATTGTTCCTGACCGCACGTTCATCGTCGGTAGGAGCGCGCAGCGTTTACGCGGTCTTGGCTTTTGTCGTCAACCTGCTGCGTTCCGTACCGTTTATCATCCTGATTATCGCGCTGCTGCCGTTCACCAAGTTCATCGTGGACACGCAGATCGGGGTACGCGGGATGATCCCGCCGCTCGTGATCGGCGCCGCGCCGTTCTTCGCACGTCTGGTGGAAACCTCGCTGCGCGAGGTGGATCGGGGCGTGATCGAAGCCGCTCAAGCGATGGGGGCTTCGACAAGGCAGATCGTATTCCGGGTCATTTTGCCTGAATCCTTGCCGGGCCTGATCGCGGGCTTTACCATTACCATCATTACGCTGATTTCCTACACGGCCATGTCCGGTCTGGTGGGCGGCGGCGGTCTCGGTCAACTGGCGGTCAGCTACGGCTATAACCGTTACGAGACGGCGGTCATGTTGGTGGCGCTGGTCATTATCGTCATCATGGTCCAGATCATTCAGATGGTCGGCGATCGACTGGTCAAGCATTTTACCCGTAAGTAGTCTTGAAAAAGCAGCATCATCGTTCATCGGTATCCGGCCGTGCGGATCGCCACAGGCGACCGACACGGCTCCACATACAACATAGGCTGATCAAGCCATACACAAACAAAGGGGCGAACAACATGAAAAAATGGACTTTCGCAGTACTCACAATGGCACTCGTACTTCTGCTGGCCGCATGCGGCAACAGCAGCTCGACGTCGAACACGGCTGCGACCGGATCGACAGATACAGGCACGACGGAGACGGCAGCCGAACCGGTAACGCTTAAAGTCGGCGCTTCGCCAAATCCGCACGCACAAATTCTGGAGCACATCAAACCTGCGCTGGAAGCTGAAGGCGTAAACCTGGAAATCGTTGAATTCACGGACTACATCCTGCCGAACACCCAGCTGAACGAAAAAGAACTGGACGCGAATTTCTTCCAACACCAACCTTACCTGGATGACCAAAACTCCAAACAAGGCACGGATCTGGTAGGCGTAGCCAAAGTACACGTTGAACCGTTCGGCGCGTATTCCAAAAAGATCACTTCGATCGACGAATTGCAAGACGGTGCAACAGTCGCAATTCCGAATGACCCGACTAACGGCGGCCGCGCGCTGCTGCTGCTTGAAAAACAAGGTCTGATCAAGCTGAAAGCAGACGCCGGAATCACGGCAACCGTAGGCGATATCGAAGAAAATTCGAAAAACCTGGAATTCATCGAGATCGAAGCCGCGGCTCTTCCTCGCCAACTGGACGAAGTCGACTTGGCGCTGATCAACACGAACTATGCACTGGAAGCGGGCCTGGTACCGACTGAAGACGCTCTGTTCATCGAAGACGCGGATTCCCCGTATGCGAACCTGCTCGTTACCCGTCAAGACAACAAAGATTCCGACGCGATCAAAAAACTGGTTGCGGCTCTGACTTCCGACGACACGAAAAAGTTCATCGAAGACGAATACAAAGGTTCGATCGTTCCTGCGTTCTAAGAACCCGCGAACGTGATCGACATCTTGCATAACGAAGCCCTGTATCCCGCTTTGCGGGATACAGGGCTTTTTGCTTTTTTAAAAAAGTCCGGCAGCATGCCTAGGATATTTGAATCGGCTGAATGAGCATACGAAAAAACGGCGTCCGCCGAAGCGAACACCGTTTGATTTAAGCAGTCTTAGAAGACTTGAATAACTTCGTTAACGCCTTCGACTTCTTCGAACAGCGCGCGCTCGATACCGGCTTTCAGCGTGATTGTGGAACTTGGGCAGCTGCCGCAAGCGCCAACCAGCTTCAGCTTCACGATGCCGTCTTCAACGTCTACCAATTCAACGTCTCCGCCGTCGCGTTGCAGGAAAGGACGCAGCTTGTCCAGCACGTCGGATACCTCGTCATACATTTCAAGTTGTGCATTTTCACTCATTATAGTCAGCTCCTCTCAAATGTTTGAAGCGTACAGTCGGAACGGCTTAACCACTTCGGAGATCATTTTTGCAAAACGATGAAAGCATAAATCAAATTTTGCAAAAGTCTCTCTTGTATTATAATATAAATGGATCTAAATTTAAAGAACCATTACACGTTTACCGTCATGCGGCTGAGAATAAATAAGAATAGGTGAGAAAACATGATCAGACCCATTATCGAGTTCTGCGCCAGCAACATGCATCACGGCACGCAGGAACTTTTCAATAAGCTGGATACCAATCCCGAGTACGACGTGATCGAATACGGCTGCCTCGGCAACTGCACGGAATGCGACTACGGCCCCTACGCGATGGTGAACGGCGATGTCGTCGAAGCCGACACGATCGAAGCACTGGAAAAAGCGATCGACGCCAAAATGAACGAAGAAGATCCGTGGGCTTCGTTGGACTTGGATTGAGACACCGCTTCGATCAAGGGTATTACGGTTTGAACGAAGAAAAAGTTCCGTCAACGCGATTTTGCGTATGAACGGAACTTTTTTCTTATTTATTTTCTGAAAAAATGAACGAAAACTGCGCTGGAGACCAATACATAGAGAAAGAAGAGAGGAGGGTCAACGTTGAACCCGAACGATCACGTTCATCTGGTCAAATGCACATTGGAAGGAAGCGCTGAGGCTTATAGCGACTTGTACGAGCAAACATCAGGAGATGTTTACAAACTCATCCGCTTTCTGTTGAGAAATGCCGAGGATGCCAAAGACGTGACGCAGGAGACGTATTTGCAAGCTTACCGAAGTCTGCATCGTTTCGATCAAAGCCGAGAGTTTCGACGCTGGTACCTTGTCAACGCTACAAGTAAGGTTACGCCCGAATGAAACGCACCTAAAGCGTGTACCTTTCATTCGAACGTAATCCTCTGATTAAGAGTTGATAAGGTACTAGTTGACCGGCATAGCGCTGCGGCAAGTCAACGCGCATCGTCGACGTCGCGTATTGCAGTGGAAAAAAGTGGCCTCGGCGGCTCGTCAAGAAAAAGTGCGGGAAGAAGATTTCGCGGGCGCGCTTGTGGATCAGCTTAGCGACGGCGGATGGGCAGCTCGAATCGCCGCACTCGCTGCAGCTGTCATGTTAATCCTGCCCGTGGGGTCCTATGCCGGCTATCAGTATCTGGCGGACTCTATTTACGGAGCGTCGGGCAACGGTATCGCTTTCCGGGGAGATTTGTCGGAGTATGAGCATTTGGAGGACAAACTGAGATCCGCGCAAGCGCAGCTTTCCGCAACCGACTATGCTCGACTCGAAGAATTGATCCGTCAAGTCGCCGCGCTTCAAGCCTCCGTTGATGAAGCCGGGGGTCAAAATGCGATGAGCGCCGAACAGATTCAACAGTTGAAGAGCCTGGAGCAGTAGCTCGCAGAGATCAGTACCGAAAGCGCCGCGCCGAAAGATCCAGATCAAGTCGTCACCGAAGAAGAGTTCTGGAATCCGATTTTGATCGAAGCCCGAAAATCGTTTATGCCAAATGAGTATGAAGAAGTTGAACGTTTAATCGTGCTCATGCGTTCTTATGATTCCGGAGCCGAAGAAGCCACATCCATTCAAGCCGATCAAACCTTAGATGAATTAAATGCTTATTTAGAAAAAATCGGTCATGAAATCAAAGTTGGATTTTAACGAATAGAAAAAGAAAGATATCTTTTGTAAACAGAAAAGGTAGTTATCCCGCTAACAAAAAAGAAGCCGTACTCGGTCGGAGTACGGCTTCTTAAGGTGGTGAAATTCGTTCGATGTTTGAGAGATGCCCTGGCGCAGGGGAATTTCATGTAGAAGCGCCAGCGTTCGCCTTTGTTTTCAGGAAATCTCCATTATAGAATCGAATCCAATTTCCTGAAAGCAACACGCGATCGAAATGAAAGTTCCCCGCAGCTTTCGGCTCCTCCCGAACTTCGAGCAATCGGATTTTACCGGCTGCGAGAAGCCGATCCCCTCTAACCGAGGTTGTGCTTCGACATCCATAATACGCCGCTTTTCAACAGACGCGGCACGCGCCCCGTAATCGACGTATCGCCGATCACGTTCAAGCCGAAGCCGGCTTTTTGGCCGAGCGAGCCCAGCATGCCTTTGAGTTTGATCGGCTTGAGCTTAGGCGTCTCGTTTTTCCAGAATGCCAGCAGCACATGCGCGATCTGTTCGCCCTGCGCTTCGGCAGCTTGAGCGCTCGGCGCAAACTGGAGGCTGGCACAGTCGCCGCAGACGAAAATATCCGGGTGGTCGGGCACCTGCGAATATTCGTTGACCACGACGCGACCCGAACGGTCTTTGGTCACGTTAAGCTTTTGCACCACTTCGACGGGTTGAATTCCTGCGGTCCAGACCACGGCATCGGAATGCATCAGTTCGTCGCCGTTATAGAGAGCATCCTGTTCGACGCGGCTGATCGACACTTTATGGCAGACCTCGACGTCGTGCTTTTTGAACCATTCCTGCACGTAACGCGAAATCCGAGGCTGGTAAGAAGACAGTAGACGGTCGCCGCGGTCCAACAGCGTGATCCGAAGATCATGCCGGCTTTCGCGCAGCTCCGCCGCCAACTCGATGCCGCTCAGTCCGCCGCCTACGATATGCACGTGCGCCGACGGCTTCATGCTGCTCAGCTTGTCGTTGGTACGACGCGAAGCATGCAAAGACTGGATGCTGTACGTAAATTCTTCCGCGCCCGGAACGCCGTGATAGTTATCCGTGCAGCCCAGCGCAATAACAAGCTGGTCGTACGGAACCGGTTCGTCATTTTGCAGCAGAACCTGTTTGTTTTGAATATCGATCTCTTCCACCGTACCGAAATGCTTGGTCATGCGCGGATGGTCGGGGAACGAGATGCGCAGATGGTGGTCGGATACCGTTCCGGCCGCCAACGCGTAGTATTCCGTTTTCAGTCCCATGAAAGGCAAACGGTCGATCAAAGTCACATTCACGTCGGAAGGAAGCTTTTCGAGAAGTCCGTCCAAGATGGTCAGGCCGCCGTAGCCACCGCCGAGAATAACGAGATTTTTCATGTGCAGGTCTCCTTGTGAATGAAATAGTGGAAAAGACGGAGCCGGCAGCGGTTTTCGACGAATGAGGGCGGCCGACTTCGAATTTGATCCGGAATCTTGAGCGAACGTCTCTCCAAACTCCAGCTTGAACTCGGACGCTTACCGGTCTATGATCTGTACGATTATTCGTGAACCTCAATCTCGTTGTAGAACGTGTCGCGTTCCACCGGAATGCGGCCGGCTCCTTTGATGAGCCAAATCAATTCTTTGCGCGTCAATCCTTCCGGAGTAACGGCGCCCGCCGCGTGGCTGATCCGTTCTTTTACAATCGTGCCGTGAGCATCCGACGCGCCGAACGTAAGCGCCATCTGCGTAAGCTGCGTGCCGATGTTGATGAAGTACGCTTTGACGTGGTCGATGTTGTCGAGCATCAGACGGCTAATCGCGATCGTCTTCAAATCTTCATAGGCCGAGTTGCGGCGCATGATGCTGGCGTTGCGGTTTTTCGGCTGCATGGACAGCGGAATGAAGACCATGAATCCGTTAGTCTCGTCTTGAAGCTCGCGGATTTGGATCATATGGTTGATACGGTCTTCGTAACTTTCGATCGAACCGTACAGCATCGTCGTGTGCGTGCGCATACCCAGCTTGTGGGCCGTGCGGTGCACTTCGAGGTAGCGATCCACGTTAGCCTTGTTTACGCGCATTTTTTTACGATACTCGTCGGACAGAATTTCCGCGCCGCCGCCTGTCAAAGATTGAAGGCCTGCTGCTTGAAGCGCTTTGAGTACATCTTCAATGGACATGCCGCTGATGCGCGTAAAGAAGTCGATTTCCGCTGCGGTATAAGCTTTGATCGTGACTTCCGGGAAATGCTTGTTCAGCGCGGCCAGCGAATCCACGTAATACTGGAACGGTACATGGTTGTTGTGACCGCCTACGATATGGAATTCGCGTACGCCCGGCGTGATGTTTTCCTCGACGTAACGAACCATTTCGTCGCCGCTCAGCGTATACGAACCTTCTTCGCCCTGGTCTTTGCGGAAGTTGCAGAATGCGCAGTGGGCTTCGCAGACGTTGGTGAAGTACAAACTCATGTTTTCGATAAAATAGACTTTTTTGCCGTTCTTGCGCAGATTGGCCTCGTTCGCCAACTGGCCGATCGTCAAAATATCCTCGCTCTGATATAAATAAACACCGTCTTCCAAGCTCAAACGTTGTCCGTTGTGGACCTTTTCCGCGATTTCCGCCATGCGCTTATCCGTTGTCGGATTGATGATTGTGGACATTAGTGTGAACCTCCTCGTTGATCCCGAGGCGGCGCGGATCGCGCCGAACGGGCGGGTCCGGGTCGAACCGGAAAAATTGGACTACCGACAAAAGCAAAGCCGCTTTATGCGGCAGCTATCTGGCCAAAACGCAGCTGCGTTTTGAAAAAGGTGTGAAAAAAGTTACATCGAGCGGCCTGTCTTTGTCTAATATCGGCATTTTTGCCCCGCTCTTTTTGTCGAAATTTCGAAAATTTAAAAGGTCATTCCTTCCCATTATAAACCTAGTCGCGGAACGGGGCAATACGAGTTTAATATGTAAAAGTAACCATAATTGAATTTTGTGCATGAAACGGATTATCCGGAAGAAGGCCGCCTAAATGCTTGAGTCACGGGGTATAGAGGCGTATAATGCAGAGAGAAAGCGCAAAGGAGGAAAAACCATGATCGAAATCACGGAAGCGGCCGCTTCGCGCATTAAAGACATGCTGGAGCAGCAGGAGGCGCCGGGCATGTTTCTTCGACTGGGCGTAGCCAGCGGCGGTTGCAGCGGTTTTTCGTACGCGATGGGCTTTGACAATGAAGAGTCCGATGCGGACGACGTATATATGAACGTAGCGGATATCAAGGTAGTCGTATCCAAAGACGATCTGAAATATCTGAACGGTTTGCAAGTGGACTTCGAAGAATCCGGCATGAGCGGAGGCTTTACGATCTTCAATCCCAACGCTGTTGCGACTTGCGGCTGCGGATCTTCGTTCCGTACGCGGGAAGAAGACGAAGTGCTGGCGCAGCCTTGCGATTGATCGCTTGCAGTTGATTGGACAAAGCTTTCGGCTTGGATGCCATTTCCGGGCTGGAAGCTTTTTTTATAGGCCGGATTGCCGGCCGTTTATTTTGCTGCGCGGCATTTTGTGAATTGCGGCGCAATCTTCGACAACAACTGAGCAGCGGATTGTCCCGACCTTTCGAGACAAGCTGTTCGGGAAAGAACTCGCCCGGCGCACCGGGTTTATTTTACGATTTAAGGAGGAGTACCGCATGAAGTCGGTTTCCGTAGAAAGCATTGTCAAAGCGTTCAAGTTGGAGGTTTTGTCGGGAGCAGAGCGTCTGGATCGCGAAATCACCCGTTCCAAAGCCCACCGTCCCGGATTAGAATTCGTCGGCTACTTCGATTATTTTCCGATGAATCGGGTTCAGGTGCTGGGACGCAAAGAGATTACATATTTGCTCCAGCAAACGGTAGAGGAACGCAGGCTGCATATCGGCAATATCGTCAAATACCATCCGCCGTGCTTTATCGTGACGACGGGGCAGCAGGAAATTCCTTTTCTCGAAATGTACTGCGATCAGGAAGGCATTCCGCTGCTGCGTACGCAGGACAAGACGACGGAATTCATTACGAAGCTGGACGGTTATTTGTTAAAAGCGTTGGCGCCGGAGATGTCCATTCACGGCGTGTGCATCAACGTCTCGGGCATCGGGGTTCTTTTGCGGGGGCGTTCGGGGATCGGGAAAAGCGAAACGGCGCATACGCTGATCGGCCGCGGGCATCGTTTCGTGGCGGACGACGTGGTCGTGCTCAAAAAGCTCGGTCCGGCCACGCTGCTGGGGACGCATAATACGATCACCCGCGAGTTTTTGGCACTGCGGAGCATCGGATTGATTAACGTGGTGCGGCAGTACGGGCGAACGGCGTTCCAGGACGAGACGCGTATCGTCCTGGACATCGAGCTGACACCGTGGGACGATAAGGCGCTCAACAATGATCTGGAGGTCGCGGACCAGTTCACGGAATATTTGGGCGTCAAAATCCCGCACATCGAGATCCAGCTTCAGCCGGGGCGGGATACGTCGGGACTGATCGAGGCTGCGGCGAATAATTGGTATTTGAAGCAGTTGGGGTATAGTGCGGCGGAGGAGTTCATGGGGCGGTTGGAGGACGAGATGCCTTCTTGAGCGGGGCGACGAGCGGATTCTGCCTGGACGCTCAAGCTCGTTTTCCTTCGGAAAGCCGAAAGTCGCTTCCATGCAGAATCCGCTCGTCTGGCGGCGCGTCCTCCTGTGTGGGGAAAAGAGAAGAAAAGGGCTAAATCAAGGCATTTAAAGTCAAAAGATCGAAAAGCAATTTAGAAAAGCTGCCCTTCGCGGATGCGATATGGGCAGCTTTTTAGGTTTGTAGCGATCAGTTATACCGACTAAGTTGTATGCAGTGCAAGATTATGAGGCGGGAAAAGGGAGTTTAACAGGCCAAGTTGTAGAATATGCAGTGTTTTGGGTTGGATTAGCTTTTAAAAGGATGATATGGGGCCTGAATGTTGCAGATCTTGCAAGTTGGCGAAGAAAAATGTGCTTTTTGTGAGCAAAATGTTGCATATTCTACAGGGTGTTTGGATAGACTGTAATGAGTTTGATGGTGCTTGTTTAGCGCGTGTACGCAAACTCAACCACGTGCATCTTTTGCTGCCTTTTCGCCCTCGGCGGCGTCACTTTCCCTCGACGTGCCCCGGCACGCCTTCAGAAAAGTTCCTTGCAGAGAACGAAATTTCAGCAAAATCTGCTTTCGTCGGAGTTTTCGTACACGCCCTAATTTGAAGGTCACATTGCTTAAAAGGCCACGTGACCTTTTCAATATTGCCGTAAGAGTGAGCTGCGTTGTCGAATCGGCAATGTAGAGGGTTCGCCGGGTGTAAGTTTGTTTGATTTTTCGCTTTTACGTTGAGTTGTATTTAACGTAAGTCTGAAAACTGGTCGATTTGGAGCTGCACGTTGCTGAAAAAGCAATCTAAATCAGGGGGCACGGGCCGTATACGTACGCAGTTGAAAAGATGTTCGAGCGCTGGGGAAAATTGGGTTGCGATTGCCGCTTATTATGCCCCTTAGCCCAATAAAGTCCGATCATCCGCCATCTTTTTGCCGCTGATGCGTTCGAATTCGGTCATCAGGCGTTCGACGGTCAGGTGCTGTTTGTCGGCTTCGCCGATGTCGAGGATGATGCGGCCTTTGTCCATCATGACGAGGCGGTTGCCCAGGCGGATGGCTTGTTCCATGTTGTGCGTGACCATCAACGTCGTCAGGTTCATGTCGCGGACGATCTCGTCGGTCAGCGACGTGATCAGTTCGGCGCGCGACGGATCGAGTGCGGCGGTATGTTCGTCGAGCAGCAGGATCTGAGGGCGGGTGAACGTCGCCATCAGCAGACTGAGAGCTTGGCGTTCGCCGCCGGACAGCAGGCCGACTTTGGCGTTCAGGCGGTTTTCCAGGCCGATGCCGAGGCGGCTCAGTTCGGCTTGGAAGATTTTGCGCCGGGCGCTGCTGACGCCGAACGAGAAGCCGCGGCGTTTGCCGCGCAGATAAGCCATCGCCAGATTTTCTTCGATGGTCATGCGCGGCGCGGTGCCGGCCATCGGGTCTTGGAACACGCGGCCGATCCAGCGGCTGCGGCGGTGTTCGGGCAGCGCGGTGACGGAACGGTCGCCGATGACGATATCGCCCGTATCGGGCTTCATCACGCCGGAGATCATGTTCATCAGCGTCGATTTGCCTGCGCCGTTGCTGCCGATCACGGTGACGAAGTCGCCGGGATTCAGCTGCAGCTCGATGCCGATCAACGCGATTTTTTCATCGATCGTGCCGGAGTTGAACAGTTTGGATACGTTCGATACATGCAGCATCAGCGTTCGCCTCCCGGAGTGGTTTCGAGCGATTTGAGCAGCTCGGCCGAACGTTTTTTGGCAGCTCCGCGCTGTTTAAGCGCACTGCGTACTGTCGGGAATACGAGCGCAATGATGACGATAACAGCGGTGATCAGTTTCAGGTCGGACGTCTCGAAGCCTTTGATTTGAAGGGCCAGCGAGATGACGATCCGGTAGACAATAGAGCCCAGCACGACGGCCAGCGTGGCGCGGAAGACGGTTTTGGCGCCGAACAGCGCTTCGCCGATGATGACGGAAGCCAAGCCGATCACGATCATGCCGATCCCGGACGTCGCGTCCGCGAACGACGATTGCTGCGCGATCAGTGCGCCGGACAGGGCGACGAGACCGTTCGACAGGCTGATGCCCAGAATCGTCGTGTTGTCCGTGTTTGCGCCGAAGCTGCGAATCATGCGTTTGTTATCGCCGGTCGCGCGCAGCGACAAGCCCAGATCCGTTTTCATGAAAGCATCCAGAGCGAACTTGAAGAGCAGCACGACCACGATCATGAACGGAATCGGCGGAAATACGCTGAGCACGGTGTTTTCGCCCATGATCGACACGTTCGGCATGCCGAGGATCCGCAGATTGATCGAATAGAGTGCGATCATCATCAGAATCCCGGATAAGAGACCGTTGATTTTTCCTTTCGTATGAAGCAGCCCCGTACAAGCGCCGGCGAGCATGCCTGCCAGGATCGCGGTCAGCGACGCGAGCCAAGGCGACGCGCCGTGCGAGATCATGACGGCTGCGGTGGCTGCGCCTGTAGTGAAGCTTCCGTCAACCGTGAGATCGGGAAAGTCGAGAATGCGGAAGGTGATGTAGACGCCAAGCGCCATCAGGGCGTACAGCAGACCCAGATAGACGGCGCCGGGCAGCGAGCCGACGAAATTTTCGAACATAAGTGACGCCTCCTGTGTCAAAAGGGATCGCACATGGTCTCGACCGGATCTACGCTTCGCGCCCGATTGAATGTACAGGCATGAACGTGATCGTCGGGCGAGGCAACGTAACGGGTTAACGGATATTGAGGGAAAACAAAACGGGATGAAGCACACGCTCATCCCGTTTCTTTTCGCTTCATGCGTGCTGCGTTCGTTGATCATGAAGCGTGCGCCGTGACATTGCTTTACCGTCGGAACCTGATCGGTGCAGCAATGACGGCTGCGATGCGGTTTATTGAATGATATTGTTTTCCTGGTCCTGTACTTTGCCTTTCATCTCGTCGGTCACTTCGATGCCTTGAGCTTCGGCGGCTTTGAGGTTCAGGATCAAGTCCAGTTTTTCTTGCATGGCGACAGGGAGGTCGGCCGGTTTTTTGCCGTCTTTCAAAATTTGAACCGCCATTTCGCCTGCTTGGTAGCCGTGATCATAGTACTTGAAGCCGACGGTTGCGAATGCGCCTTTTTCTACCGTGTCGCGATCGCTGGAGAAGAACGGAAGCTTGTTGTCGTTCGCGATCTTGATGATCGTATCGACAGCGCTGACCACCGTATTGTCTAGCGTGATATAGAGGGCGTCCACTTTGCCTACGAGCGACTGGGCCGCCTGTTGGACTTCGGACGTGTTGGTCACGGCTGCTTTGACTAGCGTGATGCCGTGCGCGCCCAATTCTTCCTCTGCACGATCCGCCATGACGACGGCATTCGGTTCGCCTTCATTCAAAACGAGTCCCACCGTTTTTACGTTCGGCAGTTCTTCGGCGATGAAATCGGCCAACTGCTTGATCGCTTCAGGGTTGGTATCGGATGCACCCGTCACATTGGCGCCCGGCTGCTCCATGCTGGCTACGATCTTGGCGCTGACGGGGTCGGTTACGGCCGCGAACACGACCGGAGTTTCTTTGACCTGCGCGGCGACGGCTTGAGCGGAAGGCGTCGCAATAGCGAAGACGAGATCGTTATTGGCACCTGCCAACTTTTGCGCGATCGACAGGTTGTTCGTCGAATCGCCTTGGGCATTATTGTAATCCAGCGTCAGATTTTCGCCTTCGACGATGCCGGCATCTTTAAGCGCCGCGACAAAGCCTTCGCGAGTCGCGTCGAGCGACGGATGTTCCACGATCTGCGAGATCGCGATTTTGTACGTTTTGGCATCGGAATTACTTGCGCTGTCGCCGCCGTCAGTCCCTGTAGACGAGCTGTTTTGGCTGCAGCCGGCCAGAGCGGCGAGCGATAGTGTCAGAACAAGCGGAAGCCATTTCTTTTTCAACATATGTTAGAACCCCTCTCTCTGAATGATGCAAGTATGCCGCACGCGACGGAAACTGAAATGTCGGCGCGCGAGCGATACGAAACATAGTGCCGAGTCTGGATCATTTAATAAGAAACCGCGAAACCGCATTGTAGCTTTCGTGCGAGAAAGTGACAAAGCATGTAAGGACAAAAAACAAGCTGGCGAATGTTTTCCCCTATCTTACGTTGAGTTTTTACCGGCAGTCAATCCACAATCGCATCTTTTCTCAAATAAAAAAAGTTCGTTCCCGAAATCGACTTCGATTTCAACGGAACGAACCTCTTTTCGGCCATGCCGGTCAAATGCGACGCAAGCCGCCCGACATTCCTGCTCCATAACGGTCGACCATGCTGACAAGCAGCAGGACGGCCGCTACCCAATGACCGAACATGCCTACAACCGGGACGGATACGAGCAAACAAGTGACGATCCCTGCTGCCGATCCGTAAAACGATTGCCGGTGCTGCAACGACAACAAGAGGGTGACAGCGTGCAAAGCGAACATGACCACGGAAATGCCCCAACCGCTTCCCATGACTACCATACCGCCCAACAGTGGAAGACCGAGCATAAGCTCGAACAGGCCGCTGATTCCTTTGAACGTGCGTGCGAGCACCATATGATACTCCCCCAGATTCCTTATGTGTTTAAAAGACAAGACATGGTATACTACCCAGCTGCAGAGGAAGTGAATCATGAAGGCTTCATATCGGACCTTATCCGTACGTTAACCGCGATAAAAACTCATCCCATGTGAGGCCTTTCATCTGCCAGGAAACCAGCGCGATCAAGGCGAGGTGAGCCGGATAGAAGAATCGCCACAACCATCGCGGCAGGCGGACTTCCGTTTTCGCGTTCGGCACGGTTGCTTGAATGCCGGCGATGAAGAGCGTCGTCACGATGCTGAAAAATTGGATTTCTCCGCGGAAAAAGAACACGTAAAACAGATTCAAAGCCAAATGACCTCCGACCATTGCCCAGGCATTCGTCATGTAACGGTAAATCAACACCAGCAGAACCCCGTAGATCGCGTAATCGAAGCCCAACGCTTCCATCGGCCAATAAGCGAGGAGCAGCAGAAGCAGGGCAACCGTCCACCGCAGCCAAGTCCGGCCTTTGAAATAATCGATAGCCATGACGATCAACAGCGAGACGAACAATGTGCCGATAACATTGACGCCGGTCGTGGTAAAGGCAAACGAAAACGGAATCTGCGACAGAAGCGCAAGGCCGAACAATCTTGAAGCATAGCGTTTTTTGCTGCGCGTCCGGTGATATCCGACCACCAACAGGTAGCAGTAGATCGGGAAAGCGATCCGTCCGATAATACGCATCCAAAGCTGATCCTGGAAAAAAACGGCTCCCAAATGATCGATCAGCATCGTAATCATGGCAATCAACTGCATGTCGCCTTCACGCTCCTTGGTCCGCTATAAGAATTTGTCCTGAACGCTCCACCAAGTCAACGTCAAGCAGACGATAAGGAAGACGGTGAACGCAATAACGGGGCCGAAGCGCTTTTCTTTCCAAAATTTAATGCCGAGCATCACCATAAACGCGGCGATCATCAAAAGGATGACGACTTCCGCGATCGAGATGACCCAGTATAAACCGCTCGCGAATTTTTCCACGGGGGTTCCTCCTTGTCAATAAATAGAAACAGATGCCGATGCGCAAAAAAGCGCATCAAGTACCAAGACCGCGCACACTTCGTATCGAATGCGGTCGAAATACGAGTAAGAAATGAGATTTGTCACGTTTCGCTCTCATCATACCATGTTGAATACGTATCCGTACAAGCGATAACGCTGTGTATAAAGTTATCCCCAAATCCACAGCGTCATAACAGGCTTACAAGCTTGTTATACCCACATTATACACAAGTTGCACACAGAAAACGGGGGATAAGATAGGGTTTTCAACCCGGCAAAAAGCCCGTTATACCGGGCGCTGACGCGTCGGAGTGCATAACGGGCTTATATACGGGCAGTTTATGTCGATTCTGTGGATAATTTCGGAAATCTTAACGCTTCATGTTGCTGCTATGGCCCGGCGACAATTTCGCTTCCGGATCAAAGTAGACTTTGGCGTTATTCACGGCCGTCGGCGCTTCGCCGAATCCGACCGCGATCAGCTTCAGCTTGCCCGGGTAAGTCGTGACGTCCCCGGCGGCGAAGATGCCCGGAATGTTCGTTTCCATGCGGGTATCGACGACGATCGAATTGCTTTGGATCTCGATACCCCATTCGGAGATGGGGCCGAGCGAAGAGACAAATCCGAAGTTGACGATTACGTCGTCCACTTCGATTTCCTGCGTTTCGCCGGTTTTTACATGGGAAAGGACGACGCGCTCGATGCGTTCTTCGCCCACCAGCTCCGTGATTTCCGTCGGCGTCACGACATTCACTTTGGACGCCATCAGGTTCTCGACGCTGTGTTCGTGGGCGCGGAACTTGTCGCGACGGTGGATCAGCGTGACTTCCTCGGCGATCGGCTCCAACATAAGCGCCCAGTCGACCGCGGAGTCGCCGCCGCCGCTCAGCAGGACTTTGCGGCCCGCGAATTTGCTCAGGTCGCTGATGAAATAATGCAAGTTGACGCCTTCGAAGCGTTCGGCGCCTTCAAGCGTCAGGCGGCGCGGTTCAAATGCTCCTACGCCCGCCGTGATGATCACGGACTTGGCGTAGTGTACGCCTTTGTCGGTCGTGACTTTGAAGCGTCGTTCGTCTTCTTTGTCGACCGCGATTACTTTTTCTTCGAGACAGATTTCTTGCTCGAAATGATTCATTTGCTCAACAAGCTGGTTAACCAATTCCTGTGCGGTTATTTTCGGGAAACCGGCTACGTCGTAGATGTATTTTTCGGGATAAAGGGCAGCCAACTGTCCGCCAAGCTGAGGCATGCTCTCGATCAGCTTTACGGATGCTTGACGCATTCCCCCGTAAAAAGCAGCAAATAGTCCGGCCGGACCGCCGCCGATGATTAGTATATCAGCGATATTTTCGCCGTTGTGGATCTCTGTCACTTGATAAGCACCTCCGAAGGTATCAATCATCATGAATCTATCTCAATGATTTTGTTTCTCAATTCCCATCTATTATAAACTCGTTTTTTACCGGATTGCAAAGCGAATTCCCGGCTTTTTTCTTTGTCCGGACACTTGAGGCTGGCGGTTTTGGCTTACGCACCGTGCAAGTTCCGTGTCAATGCGTGCAAAAGGCACGGTATTTCCGGCTCTCTGACAACTATGAATATTTTTTGTCTGTTCTGCGTCCAAATTTCAAATTTTGTTTTGTAATATGCGCGGGAAAAGCGTACAATGTATGTGATAAAAGTCGCAGTCAAGATGCGGACGGGATAAGCAACCAATAGGGAGAGTTCTCTCCGTTTTTGTGTAAGATTTCACATGAGGCTCAAACCTTTTAGAGGTTATCCCATAAATGACTATCGAATCGAAAAGGGGTAAGGAAAACAATGAACAGCATTCCCAAAATCGTAATTCTGGGCGCCGGATACGCCGGTATCCTCACAGCTCAAAACCTGCAAAAGAAGCTCAAAAACAACGAAGCCGACGTTACGTTGGTTAACCGTCACGACTATCACTACTTCACGACGGAACTGCATATGCCGGCAGCCGGCACGCAGCCGGACACGAAGACTTACGAGAAAATCTCGAACCTGATCGACGAATTCAAGATCGATCTGGTGAAGTCGAACGTAACGGCAATCAAGCCGGAAGAGCGTCAAGTCGTGCTGGAAGACGGCACGCTGTCGTACGACTACCTGGTTATCGCCCTGGGCGGCGACCCGGAAACATTCGGCATCCCGGGCATGAAAGAACATGCCTTCTCGATCCGCAGCATCAACTCCGTGCGCGCGATCCGCGAGCACATCGAGACTCAATTCAAAGAATTCAAAAAAGACGGCGACGAAACCCGTCTGAACTTCGTGGTCGGCGGCGCCGGCTTCACGGGTATCGAATTCGTAGGCGAATTGGCGAACCGTTTGCCTGAACTGGCGAAACAATACGGCGTGGATCCTTCGAAGGTAGGTCTGTTCAACGTCGAAGCGGCTCCTTCCGCTCTGCCAGGTTTCGATCCTGAGCTGGTTACTTACGCAATGGATACGTTGACGAAAAAAGGCGTAACATTCCGTATCGGCGTACCGGTTAAAGCTTGCGACGAAAACGGCGTAACCGTAGGCGAAGGCGAGCGTATCGAAGCGAAAACAGTGGTATGGACCGGCGGTATCCGCGGTAACCACCTGATCGAAGACGCCGGATTCGAAGCCATGCGCGGACGCGTCAAAGTCGACGAGTTCCTCAAAGCTCCGGGTCACGAAAATGTCTTCATCATCGGCGACGGTTCGCTTATGATCGGACCTGAAGGCCGTCCGTACCCTCCGACTGCGCAAATCGCCATGCAACAAGGCGAGCGCGTTGCGAAAAACCTGATCGCGACCATTCGCGGTCAACAAACCGAGAAATTCGCATTCAGCAACAAAGGTACTGTCGCTTCCCTGGGTAAAGGCGAAGCCGTAGCCGTTGTCGCGGGCAAGAAAATTAAAGGCTGGCCGGCAGCTCAACTGAAAAAAGTGGTTGATGCTCGTTACCTGTTCATCATCGGCGGCATGGGTCTCGTGCTGAAAAAAGGCCGTTTCCTGTAAGCACACGTTGTTATGAGAAAGATTTCGCGTCGGGCAACCGACTGAAATATTTCGATAAAGCTTGATATAAAAGGCTGTCTTCGCCCCGTGCAAACGGGATGCGCGGACAGCCTTTTTTTGTATCGTCGCGATCTGAACGTCGTGTTTTGCTCCATGCTTGGACGAATCTTGGAAAATGCCCGTTATGCTGAGCAGCTATTTTCGAAAATGCGGGTATGAAGTGCTTCTGGCAGCGAAAAAGAAGCCGACACCCACTTCGGCTTGGGCTTATACCTCTGCCGACTGCTGTGCGAAAAACACGGCGGAGCCTTGAGCGTGGGCAATGCGCAGTCCGGTGGAGCCGAAGTAACAGCCAGATTCGGAAGTTATACGTAATTAGTTTTTATATAAGGCAGGTCAACGTCGAATAGTACCTGACTCTCGTGAAAGTTGACGATTCGCACACATTTCGGCTAAACGCCATTCCCGATTCGACAGCCGTCAGCAAGGGCGCATCGAATCCCGCGCACAGCGCCCCCGAGCGATTGCGCAGCCATCGCTCGCTCTATATACCCTTCCCGCCCCGGCAGCAGGCGGGAAAAAGCGAAGCGCCCCGGACGATTACAGTCCGGGGCGCTTCGGCTCTATCTTTAAGTATGCGTACGTGCCCAGCGTTCCTGCGGGAGGCGAAGTGTTCGAGTGCAGAGCCTGCTTATGCTTCCGATGCTAGTTTTCTTGCGAAAACTTTTAAGCGTTCGCCTCTGTCCTCGGGAAATTCCCATATAAAAATCCAATCCAAATTTCCCGAGGACAGGAAGCGACGAAACCGAACACTTCGCCGGACGCACGCTCCCCATTTTTCACAACGCACGCAGCAAAAAGAGCGCCCGCCAGCGCGAACCTACAGTCGCCCTAAGCAAACGCCCTTCCTGAACCTTTTTCCCGCCTGCCGCCGTTAAACCTTCAACATCTCCACGGCCTTGTCCCAATCCAACAAATTCCCGACGTAAAAAGCCCCGAATTCCCCGTACCGGGCGCTGACTTCGTCGAATCTCATTTCATAAATCAGCTTCTTGAACTGCAAAGCGTCGTCCGAGAACAGCGTAACGCCCCATTCCCAATCGTCAAAGCCGACCGAGCCGGAAATGATTTGCTTCACTTTGCCCGCATAGCCGCGTCCGATCATGCCGTGGCTGCGCATCATCGATTTGCGGTCGTCCATCGACAGCATGTACCAGTTGTCGTTCAGATCGCGCTTTTTGTTCATCGGATAGAAGCAGATATGGGCCGATTTCGGCAGTTCCGGTTTCAGGCGGGCGATGATCTGAGGATTCTGCATCGGATCTTCGCCTTCTTTGCTCAGGTAGTTGCTCAACTCCACGACGCTCACGTAGGAGTATTCCTTTTTCGTGAACTTGGCGAAGTCGGTCTTGTTGAATTCCGTCTCCAGTTTGTTCAAGTCGTCCAGCGTTTCGCGCAGGTACATGAACACGAAATCGGCTTTTTGCCCCACGATCGAATAAACTGCCGTACTGCCTTTTCCCGCTTCGGCCGTTACGGAGAACTCTTTCATGAACTCTTCCAAGTCTTCCATTGCTCCGGCACGTTCTTCCTGGTCGGCCGCTTTCCACAGCGTCCAGTCGATCGAACGGAAATCATGCAGGCAATACCAGCCTTCAAGCGTCAGCGTAGCTTCATTCATGAATCGTATCACTCCCAAATCAGATTGTATGTTGGAGATTTTCACAAACCGTGCTGCAAAAATCCATTTGTATAGATGCCGAATAGGCGCTTCCGGGAACTCCCATTTTCCATTGTATCGCAATTGAGAAGGGAAGGGCAATTCGCTCCGCAAAAAATCCCCTCTATTGAAAAGTACGGTCGATTGCCTACTCATCCGTAAGAAAATAAGCATTCCGAAGCCCGAACGCATCTGAATGAGCGGCTACTTCGTATTCCTCGAAATTTGGGTCCTTTCCGCCCTTTCATGCAGAAAGAATTGTGGTAAAATGGAGGGGCTCCGAAGAACCTGTCCACAGCCAAGGGCGCGTTCCGAGGAGCACATCTATTTTTACGCGCAATTTTGCAAGGACAAGAGGGGGACATCCGCCGATGCGCATGAAGAGTTTGTTACACTACACGGAACATCACCGTTATTATACGTATCGCGATTTCAGCCTAAGCAATCTGGACGAACGTATGTTGACCCTGATTTATCAGCCGATGGTCGGGACGTCAGCTATCGCTTTATACCGCCTGCTTACCCAGCACCTGCCTTCCGAGCAGACCGGGTACTCCAAACCGGAGCCGCAGCGCGGATTATTTTTGACACTCGGCATCGAACCGAACGATCGGGGACGTACGGTGATGGTCGAGAACGCATCGAAACTGGAGGCTGTGGGGCTGCTTCAGACGCATCGTCTGTACGTGCCGGAGCAGGACCAGTACATGTACGAATACGAGCTTCAGCAGCCGCTTCCGCCGTCCGACTTTTTCGCGACTCAGCATCTGACTTTGCTGCTGCGCGACCGGATCGGCAAGTTCGCGGTATTGGCGCTGCAGGAGCGTTTTTGGAGCGGGGAGCCGGAGGAGTTCGGAGAACTCGGGCGCGCCGCCAAAGAAAATATCTCGCAGCCGTTTTACGAGATTTTCGAGCTGAACACCCATGTCATCGACTATGAATTGGAGCAGGCGTTATCCGAAGCCACGCCTGCCCGGCGCCAAAGCAAAAACATGCCGGTCGAAGATCCGCTGTTCGATTATTCCGATGTGATCCTGCATTTCCCGCGCGGCGCGCGCAACCGTCAGTTCGTCGAAGGACTACGGCATAATCGGGAGCAGATGGGCATGATCAACCACGTGGCCCGCAAATTCGACCTGAACGTCGAAGATATCGTACGTTTGTTGGACGAAGAGGGCATTTTCTCGAACGACGGCGAACTGATGCTCGACAATCTTCAGAATCGCGCCAACCTGACTTTCCGGCAAACGGCAAAGCGCACCGAAGAACGCCAGGTTCGCGCCGCTCGCGTCATTCGCCCGGAAGAACCGGAAACCGCTAACGACATGCCCGTGGAACACGCCGTGGAGATGGAGTATTACCTCGAAGTTCCGGCGCAGTTCCAATCGAAATGCGATATCCATCAATATAATATGCTGCTTCGCAACGAGCCTTACACGGGGCTGCTGCGAAACTTTTTCCCGGGAACCGTTCCGGGTCCGTGGCTCGATATGTTCAGCAAGATCGATCTGAGCTACAAATTGCCCGGCGAAGTCATCAACGTGCTGATCCATTACCTCGTCACTTTGCTCGGCAAAGACGGCGACCAACGCATCAGCCGCAACTTCGTCGATTCGATCGCTTCCAATATGCTGCTGCGGCAGATCGATACGTACGAGAAAGCGGTCCGGTACATTCGCGATCAAAACAATCCGAAGCGCCAAGCCGCGCCGCAAAACGGTTCCCGGGCCCGCGCTCAAGGCAAAGCCGCCCGAGGCAAGCCGGAGCTGCCGATCGTGCAAAACACGCCGGTTCAAACTGCCGTCAGCGACGAGGAGTTTGCCGAATACGTGCGTTTGGCCGAGCAAAGAAAAGCGAGCAAAAACGCGCCGCGCAGCTAATAATATCTTGTCGACTGCTGCTTTTTAAAAATCAGAAAGGAGGTTAAAGGAAAATGGACTCGATCGGTGATGTACTCAAGCAAATGGGCGGATCGCGTATTCGACAGCGGACCGAAGATTTGAAAACGAAGATTTTGAACGAACCGGAAGTTCGCCAACTGAGGCTGCGTTATCCGGAGTTGGCCGAGCAGGAATTGACTCGCAATCTCAGTCGGCTATACGAATTCGTGAAGGAAAAAAAACATTGCGATAATTGCCCGGGGCTGGAGAATTGTCCGAATGATTTTCAAGGTCATTACACAAAGTTGAGCATCGACGATGTGAATGGTCAACTGCGGATTCGGGATTACAAAGCACCCTGCAACTTGCAGCTTGCGCATGAGCGCGATAAGCAAATCAGCAGCCGTATCCGCAGCTTTTACGTGGACGAGCGCGCTTTGCAGGAAGGCTATGACGACGTCGAGATCATGCGCAAAGATCCGGTACGTTCGTCGGCGGTGATGCAGGTTTTCGATTATATCGATCAAGCAAAAGCTTCCGGACTTCAGAAAAAAGGGCTGTATCTGCAAGGGCCGTTCGGTACGGGCAAGACATTCCTGATGTGCTATCTGCTGCATGAGTTGGCCAAGGAAGGCCATTCCGGCGTGATCGTCTACATGCCGGATTTCGTGGAAGACGTCAAATCCATGATCCAGGACGGGGAAAAGCTTCGAGATACGATCGAATTAATGAAAAATACGGATCTTTTGATCTTTGACGATATCGGCGCGGAAAATATGGGACCCTGGGTTCGTGACCATGTGCTCGGCTCCATATTGAATCATCGCATGAATCGAAAACCTACTTTCTACACCTCCAATTATTCCTTATCCGATTTGGGCAAACATTTGAGTTTCACCAATAAGGATGGAGAAGAAGCGTATAAGGGAGAACGTTTGATGAACCGTATTCAGCCTTTCGTGGAAACCATCCATGTGCTGGGCGAAAATAAACGGGGATGAAGCATGCCTTCCGGAGAGTGCTTTCTTCATGAAATCTTCACTTACAAAAGGTTAGATGTTTATAAAAACATACAATTATTTGTTTCGAGAACGGGAAATACGTGTTATAATTGACAGGTAGACAAGCGCAAGTTATCTTTAACTAGGCGATTTGCGGTGTACACACATACACCATATATAAATTTTGCAGCATACCTTAAGGAGGAATTTTCCGTGGCTATTGTAAATGTATCCGACCAAACATTCGGAACCGAAGTGGAAGCTGGCGAAGGAACCGTTCTGGTTGACTTCTGGGCACCATGGTGCGGACCTTGTAAAATGCTCGCTCCGATCCTTGACGAGCTGGACGGCGAAGTTGGCGCGAACGTGAAAATCGCGAAAGTCAACGTCGACGAAAACCCTGAAACGGCTTCCCGTTTCGGAGTTATGAGCATCCCGACGATGATCTTCTTCAAGGACGGACAACCGGTCGACAAACTGATCGGCGTAAACTCCAAAGAAGCGCTGAAAGGCGTACTGTCCAAACACGAGTAATCTCAACGTTATGCCCGATGCTGCTCCATTCGAGCCAATCGGACATAACTAAGCAGAACCCCCGGCAATCCGCCGGGGGTTTTTGTTGTCGTTTCTCTTTTCATTTCCTGCTCACTTTCGCGTTCATATCGAAGAGAGCGAGCAGGGAGAGCGCATGTTCGTCTTTTCGTGTCATGCAGACATTTTTGGCGTATAATAAAAGAAAGTCATTCCAAACCGTCGAGAAAGTTAAACGTGACTGGAAGCGAGAAGACGGAGAGAGAAATTCAGTGTAGGAGCGATAGCGTTCGCCTTTGAAATCGGGAAGCAACCTTATAAAACTTCGATCAGCTTCCTGATTTCAACACGCGACCTGAAGCATTTCGAAGAAATGCACTTCGGAAGCCTATGCTGGCAATTTCTCTCGCAGTCTTCTCGCACTTCCCGCTCCCACGTAACTTGATCGACAACCACTCACCCAGAGAAAGTCAGACATCGAAGCAAACAGGGAGGTCGAACACAGATTGGATACGCACCTCGAAACCATTCAGGAACAAGAAAAAGCATTGGCGCATATTCGGGATAAACTGGCGCTGCTGCCGGAACTTCCGGGCTGTTACCTGATGAAAAATAGAGAAGGCACCATCATTTACGTCGGCAAGGCCAAGATTTTGAAAAACCGCGTGCGTTCTTACTTTACGGGCAGTCACGAAGGCAAAACGCAGCGGCTCGTTATCGATATTCGCGACTTCGAATACATCGTCACGTCGAGCAACATGGAAGCGCTGATCCTGGAGTGCAACCTGATCAAGCTGCACCAACCGCGATATAACGTGCTGCTCAAGGACGACAAGACGTTTCCTTATATTAAAATCACCAATGAAAAGCACCCGAAGCTGGAAGTCACGCGGCGGGTGCTGAAAGACAAAGCGCGCTATTTCGGCCCTTATCCGAACGCTTACGCCGCCCAGCAAACCAAAAAGCTGCTCGACCGCATGTACCCGCTGCGCAAATGCGGCGTCATGCCGAAAGAAGTCTGCTTATATTACCATATGGGCCAATGCCTGGCGCCGTGCGTCAAAGACATCGAAAAAGAGCAGTACGACGGAATTCGCGACGAAATCGCCCGTTTTCTCGGCGGCAGCCACGAAGAAATCAAAAAGGAACTGCGCCGGAAAATGGAAGAAGCCGCCGAAGACCTGTACTTCGAGCGCGCCAAAGAATTGCGTGACCAGATTCTGAATATCGAAGCGGTCATGGAAAAGCAGAAGATCAACGCCACGGATAAAAAAGACCGCGACGTATTCGGCTATTCGGTCGACAAAGGCTGGATGTGCGTGCAGATCCTGTACATCCGCCAAGGCAAAATGATCGAGCGCCATGCGTCGAGCTTTCCGTTTTACGGCGAAGCCTACGCGGATTTCCTGTCTTACGTGACGCAGTACTACAGCGATAATCCTGCATTGCCGCAGGAGATTTTGCTTCCGGCGAATGAAGAAGGTGCCGCAGTCGCAATCGAAGGCGAAGTGCGGTCGCAGCAAGCCGCTTCGCGCGCCGATATCATGGCTGCGAACGAAGCCGCCGACGCGGACGGAGACGACGGCGATGATGAAGCGCAAAGCGAGCAGGGGTCGAATTCGCAGCAAGAAACCCGCTACGGCGAAGCGACCGCGGAAATGCCGCTGGTCGCGGAATCAGCGACGGAATACGCGGCAGATTCGAATAAAGGAGCGGAAAACGCGTCCGAATCCGGCGCTTCCGGATCAGGCGATTTGAACGGCGCCGCTGCGCTCCAGCAATGGCTGAACGTAAAGGCTCTGGTGCCAAAGCGCGGCTCGAAGCGCAAAATGGTCGAGATGGCCAGCGAAAATGCGCGCGTCTCGCTGGAAGAGAAGTTCCGCTTGATCGAGCGGAACGAAGAACGCACCAGCGGTGCGGCAGATCGTCTTGGCCATGCCTTGGGCTTCGACAGTCTGCACCGCGTGGAGGCGTTCGACAACTCGAATATCCAGGGCACGAACCCGGTATCCGCGATGGTCGTCTTCCTCGACGGCAAGCCGGCCAAGCAGGAGTACCGCAAATACAAAGTCCGTACGGTTAAAGGCGCGGACGATTACGCCACGATGCGCGAGGTCATTCGCCGCCGCTACGAGCGCGTGCTCAAAGAAAATCTGCCGATGCCGGACCTGGTCCTGGTCGACGGCGGCAAAGGCCAAATTTCCGTCGCGATCGACGTGCTGGAAAACGAATTGGGCCTCAGCGTTCCCGTTGCCGGCCTGGTCAAAGACTCCAAGCACCGGACGGCGCAGCTGATGAGCGGTGATCCGCCCGAAGTTGTGCCGTTGGCGCGGGATAGCGAAGAATTCTATCTGCTTCAGCGCATCCAGGACGAAGTTCACCGCTTCGCGATTTCGTTCCACCGCGAACAGCGCGCCAAGTCTATGGTGACGTCGAAGCTCGATTCGATTCCGGGCATCGGCGAGAAGCGCCGCCAAACGCTGCTCAAGCATTTCGGATCGCTCAAAAAAATCCGCGAAGCTTCGGTCGAGGATTTCCGCCCGCTGTCGATCGGAGACAAGTTGGCGCGCCAGATTCTCGATGCGTTGAAAGACGAAGCTTAACAAATTGATTTTCGGAAAATCAAACAAGACTCATTATTTACCGTTCATGCGCACTGAAACGAAGCGGATTGAACGTAGTTTTTCGGTATATTGCAGCCTTTACTTTCTTGAATGCTCCCGATATAATAGGGCATAACTGTATATGATTTACCCGGAGGAGCCTGCCAACAGCGGGCTCTTTCTGTGTTTTTTTAAGGGTTTGACTGCGGAGTTCAAATCGTGTTCGGCTTGATGCTGAACGTGAATTCCGCATTTTTCATGCCTACTTTTAGATAAACGGAGGGATCGGGTTTGGAAAAAGAGAGACATCAGGAAAGCATTTTGGTCTGCGTGCATTACGGCCCGCACGGCCAGCGGCTGATTCAGCGGGGAAGTCGATTGGCGTCGCTGCTCGGCGCGCCGCTGAGAGTCATGACAGTCGAACCTGCGCGCCAGGAAACGTACAGTTCCGAAAAAGAAAAATACTTATCCGGTTGGCGCAAGCAAACCGAAGAATCCGGCGGCGACTTTCTCGTTCGAAAATGCGGCAGCGGGCAAAAAACGGCTGACATTATTGCCGATGCGGCGAAGGAAGCAGGCGTAACCCAGATCATTATCGGTCGTGCAAGCCAGTCGTTCTGGCATGAGATTACGCACGGCGACTTCGTGGACGATCTGCTGGACCGAATAGGCGCGATCGATTTGCATATCGTGGCGGTCCAGCGCTATCCGGAACTGCTGGAAGAAACGCACGAAAAAGGATTTTACGCTTCGTTAGTACCGGAAGGCGGGAAGTACGTTCTGGCAGGAGATTACGATGAAGACGCGGGCGAAAACATGGACGGCGCCATCAAAGGCTTGTTTTTCCGGGAATTGGATACCGACTTCGATAGCGGCCTGTTCAAGATCGTGAAAAACGGGCAGGCCGAATATTTGAAAATCGTACAAGGGGAATGGATCAAAAAATGATCGATTCTGGATTGGAAAGGAGGGGCGCTTACACGTGCTGCATATTGCTATTCTGATTCCGTTTCTGTGGGCGGCTCTGATTCCGCTTATGCGCGTATTGCCACGTATTCATCCCGGTTGGGCTGTACTGCCCGCGCCTGGGGCTTTATTCATTTATTTTCTGAGCCGTATTCCGCAATCGGCGGCCGGCGAAAGTCTATTTACGACCGTGCCGTGGATGCCGGATCTCGGCATTGATCTGTCGCTCGTGTTGGATGGCTGGAGTTTGCTGTTCGCCCTGCTGATCACGGGCATCGGCACGCTTGTCGTGTGGTATTCGATGTTTTACATGGGCAAAAATTCGGAATCCATCCGTCAGTTCTATCTTTACCTATTGATGTTCATGGGTGCTATGCTGGGCGTCGTGCTTTCCGATAACCTGATGGTGCTGTATGCGTTCTGGGAACTGACAAGCATCGCGTCGTTCCTGTTGATTGCCTTCTGGTACCGCCGGGAGCGTTCCCGTTACGGCGCTTTGAAATCAATGTTGATTACCGTATTCGGCGGCCTTGCGATGTTTGCCGGTTTCAATCTGCTGTATCTGATGACCGGCACGTACAGTATCCGCGAGATTGCGGCGCAGGCTGCTTCTCTCCCGGAGCATTCGCTGTTCCTGCCGGCGATGATCTTGGTTCTGCTCGGCGCGTTCACCAAATCGGCCCAGTTCCCGTTCCATATCTGGCTGCCCGACGCGATGGAAGCGCCGACGCCCGTCAGCGCCTATCTGCATTCGGCCACGATGGTGAAGGCCGGCCTGTATCTGGTTGCTCGGATGAGCCCGGTATTCGCCGGAGATTCCGCATGGTTCTGGACGGTATCGCTCGTCGGATTGGTTACGCTGCTTTACGGGTCGTTTAAAGCCATCCGTCAAACGGATCTCAAAGCACTGCTCGCTTATTCCACGATCAGTCAGCTCGGTCTGATCATGAGCTTGCTCGGCGTAGGTTCGGCGGCCGCGTTTTTCGATGACCCGGCGCAGATTGCGTTGTTCGGGCTCGCGACGACGGCGGCAGTGTTCCATCTGATCAACCACGCCGTATTCAAAGGCTCGCTGTTTATGGTCGTGGGTATCGTTGACCATGAAACGGGAACTCGCGATCTTCGCAGATTGGGCGGCTTGATCAAGCTGATGCCTGTCACGTTCGCGGTTGCCTTGATCGGTTCGTTTTCGATGGCGGGTCTGCCTCCGTTCAGCGGATTTTTGAGCAAAGAAATGTTCTTTACCGCGATGGTGAATATTCGGGAATTCGACGCGGCAAATGTCGGCTCATGGATGCTGCTGCTTCCGATTATAGCCTGGATCGCCAGCGTATTCACGTTCGTCTACAGCATGATTTTGGTATTCAAGACGTTCGGCGGCAAGGCCATGAATAATAAGCTCGACAAGCTTCCGCACGAAGCCTCGGCGGGATTGCTGGCTTCGCCTGTATTGCTCGTTTCTCTGGCTTTCGTATTCGCATTCATTCCGAACGCGCTGGGCCGTACTTTGATCGATCCGGCGGTCGCGGCTGTTCGCGGAGGTGTCTTGAGCCCGGCGGATGCGCATGTATCGATTCATTTCTGGCATGGTTGGACGACGGAATTATGGATGACGATCGGAGTTGTCCTGCTCGGTTCGGCACTGTATATGACGTATGGCCGATTGAAGATGCTGGATCGCGAATGGAGCGGTCGTGACACGCTGAATCGGCTGTATAACGGTCTGCTGAACGTGCTGGAAAACGGCGGTCGGCGTTTTACGGATTTATACATGACCGGCTCGGTTCGCCTTTATTTGATTTATATTTTCCTATTCCTGATCGCGGCGGTCGGCGGAACGTTAATTTTCTCGCCCGGTATTTCGCTCGGAATGGAAAACTACGCACCGATCACGTTTTATGAAGTTGCGCTGGTAGTTGTCATGTTGGGCGCGGCGGCAGCCGTACCGTTTGCGAAATCGCGCGTTAACGCCATTTTGTTCACCGGCGCGGCCGGATACATGGTGACGGCGTTGTTCCTGATCTTCCGCGCGCCGGATCTTGCATTGACGCAGATGATCGTGGAGACGGTATCCGTTATTTTGTTCCTGCTCTGCTTCAAATTCTTGCCTAAGCTGAAACGAGAGAAGGAGAAGCACGTTTTCAAATGGACGAATCTGCTTGTAGCCGCAGGCGTCGGGATTACCGTGACGCTTGTCGCGATGGCTTCGATGGGCAGCAGCCCGTTCGAACCGATCTCGAATTACTTCTTGAACGAAAGCTACGAATCGGCAGGCGGCAAAAACGTCGTCAACGTTATACTTGTCGACTTCCGGGGCTTTGATACATTGTTCGAAATCATGGTGCTGGGCATCGCTTCGCTCGGCATTTACGGATTGATCAAGCTTGGCGTTCGCACGACCCCGGAACAAGGCGCGAAGTCGACAAAGCCAGCTTCACAGCCGCACGCAAGTTTCCCGCTTCGTTCCAACGACGTCATCTTGCGCACCATGTCGCGGGTAATCGTGCTGATCATCATTTCATTTTCGCTTTATCTGTTCTTCGCCGGGCATAACAATCCGGGCGGAGGGTTCATCGCGGCGCTCATGACGGCGGCGGCATTGATTTTGCTGGCAGTCTCGTTCGGCATGGATACGGTGCGCCGCGTCATTCGCATCGATTATCGAATCTTGACGGCCATCGGTTTGAGTATCGCGATTTTAACGGCAGCCGGTTCGTTCGTTTTCGGCGCTCCGTTTCTCAGCCATGCTTTCGGCCATTTCGAACTGCCGATTCTGGGCGATACGGAGCTGGCTACGGCGGTGCTGTTCGACCTCGGCGTGTACTTGGCCGTCGTCGGCGTCGTCATGAATATTATTTTCACGATAAAGGGGGAGGACTGAGATGGAATGGATCATGGCGGTAGCGATCGGCGCTTTATTCATGATCGGCGTCTACCTGATTTTGACCAAAAGCTTACTGCGCGTTATCTTGGGCACCTCGCTCTTGACGCACGGCGTCCATCTGCTGCTGCTGACGATGGCCGGCCTGAAGCGAGGTGCGGCGCCGATTCTCGGCAGCGGAAGCGAGTCGTATGTCGATCCCCTGCCGCAAGCCTTGATTTTGACGTCGATCGTGATCAGTTTTGGCGTGACCGCTTTATTTTTCGTTCTCGCTTACCGGGCTTACCAGACCAGAGGAACGGATGAAATCGACGGTATGGACGCTGAAGGCAAGGAGGCGGACTCTTGAACAATTTGCTTGTGCTGCCGGTTCTTTTGCCTATGGTCATCGCGGTATTTTTAATGTTTTTCCGTAAAAAAGTCGTTCTGCAGCGCGTAGTCGGTTTGGTCGGCGGTATCGCCAACGTTCTGATTGCGGGCGCCGTCGTGCTTCGGGTTCGATCCGAAGGGATTCAGACGCTGCAGCTCGGCGGCTGGGAGCCGCCTTACGGCATCGTATTCGTGGCTGATATGTTCGCGGCTTTGCTTGTTCTGGCGGCCTCGATCACGGGACTTGCGGTGCTGATCTATTCGTTTGCGAGCATCGGCCGCGAGAGGGAAGAGCATTACTACTATACGTTCTTCCATTTCCTGCTCGTCGGGGTATACGGTTCGTTCATGACGGGAGATATCTTTAACCTGTTCGTATTTTTCGAAGTCATGCTGATTTCGTCTTATGCACTGATTACTTTGGGCGGAGATAAAAAACAGCTTCGCGAAGCGCCGAAGTACTTGCTCGTCAATATTTTGTCGTCCACGCTGTTCGTCGCTTCGGTCGCGTATCTGTACGCAGCCGTCGGCACGCTGAATATGGCGCATTTGTCGCAGCGGATCACGGAAGCGGGACAAGGCGGCGTATTGAATGTGATCGCCGTCCTGTTCCTGATCGTTTTTTCGCTCAAGGCCGGCCTGTTTCTGTTCTTCTGGCTGCCTGGAGCCTACGGAGCGCCGCCGTTCGCTGTACGCGCCTCATTCGGGGCGCTGCTGACCAAAGTCGGTTTATACGCGATCGTCCGCACGTTTACGCTGATCTTCCCCGGTGATCCTTCGTTCACGCACGGCTGGATCGCGGGCATGGCTGCGGCAACGATGATTTTGGGCGGAATCGGTGCCGTCGCTTATCGCGATATTCCGCGCATTTTGAACTATAATGTGCTGATCGGCGTCGGATTCGTGGCGTTCGGCTTGTCGGCATCGACCCGCGATGCGTTGGACGGCGTCGTATTCTACATGCTGCACGATATTTTATCCAAAGGTTTGCTGTTCGTCCTCGGCGGCATGCTGATTGCGGCCGCCAAAACGGATCGGCTCGACGGGATGGGCGGATTGATCCGTCGCCGTCCGGGTCTTGGCTGGATGTTCTTTATTTTGGCGCTGGCTTTGACCGGAATTCCGCCGTTGAGCGGCTTTGCGGGCAAGGTGTTGATCGTGCGCGGCGGCCTCGAAGAAGGGATGCTGGCGCTGTCTCTGGTCGCTCTCGCTTCCAGTCTATTGACGCTGTACTCGTTGGTTAAAATTTTCCGGGAAGCCTTCTGGGGAACGGAACCGGAAGTGCAGCAGGAAGACGAAGCGGTTCGGCGGCAAAAAAGCAAAAAGACAAGCAAAGCGGCTAACATGAAAAGCACTTCCGGTGCAGCGTTGGCGAACGTCTCGGCCGTCGTGCTGCTCTTGTTCGTGATCGGTATCGGCCTGGCAAGCAACGGCGTCTATGCTTTCGCTTCGCAAGCGGGCGAAACGTTGGCGAATCCGATCCTTTACATTGAAGCCGTGCTGAAAGGAGAGTAGATCAATATGCCTTTTCAAATTTTGCTGAACCTGATGATCGCATTGGTGTGGATGGCGCTGAACGGCAATTGGTCGGCCTCCGGTTTTATTGTCGGCTATGTATTGGGAATCGGGGTCCTATATGTCGTGCGCAAGTTCCGTCCGGAACCTTTTTACATGACGAAGGTATGGGCGGTGCTTAAGCTGGTCATCCTGCTGCTTCGCGAACTGCTCGTTTCCAGCTTTGAGGTCATGGGTCATATTTTGCGGCCGAAGCTGGATATGCATCCGGGGATCTTCGAATATCGGACGGAATTAAGCTCGGATTGGGAAGTGACCATTCTGTCTTGTCTGATCTGTCTGACGCCGGGAACGTTGACGCTCGAAGTATCGGACGATAACCGGACATTGTACATCCATGCGCTCGATATTTCCGATGTCGGCGAAATGTCCGATAAGATTCGCGCAACGTTCGAAAAAGCGATTATGGAGGTGACCCGTTCATGACCACCGTATTTTTAAGCATCGCGCTCGCCGTTTTGGCACTCGCGGTTCTCGGCTGCGCGTATCGGCTGATCGTCGGTCCGAGCCGTTCCGACCGGATCGCGGCGCTGGATACGATCGGGATCAATCTGCTCGCCATGATCGCGGTATTTTGCATGCTGCTCGATACGCAGGCGCTGACGGAGATCATTCTCGTCATTGGGATTCTGACGTTTATCGGCACGACGGTCATGGCGAGATATATCGAAAGAGGGAGCGTGATCGAAGATGGCGACGATCGTTGAGTGGATCGCGATCGTATTGGCTTTGGCCGGTGCGGTGTTTTGCGCGATCAGCGCTTTCGGATTGATTCGTTTGCCGGACGTGTACCTGCGCTCGCACGCCGCTACCAAAAGCGCGGCATTAGGCGTGCTGTTCGTTCTCGTCGGCGCTTTTGTTTACTTTTGGGTCGTTGACGGGGACGTCAATATCAAGCTGCTGCTGGCGATCGTGTTCGTGTTCCTGACTTCTCCGGTAGCGGGGCATCTGAACGGCCGCGCGGCTTATCGTTCCGGCGTGAAGCTGTGGAAAGGCAGCGTTCGGGACGATTTTAAAGAGGTATTGGAGAAAAAAGGCGCGACGGCGCCGAAGTCCGTACAGCAGCCGGAACCGCCCCGAAAGCCTTAGAGCAAGTCATGCTTTCCTGCAAGTGAGCAACAGCCTTTGATCGTTTTGTTTGAGGCTGCCCCTAACCTTCATTCCTTTTCTAGCGTTTATGGGATAAGGGACAGGGGGAATCGAATTGCGAAACGAACATAAAGACCGGTCATACGCGCCGTTGCTGCTGGCTTCGGTCGCGGTCAGCATCATACTCAGTTGGTTCGGACTGGTGTTGGATTTCTGGCGGTGGTTAGAGCCGGAGTATCATACAGAGTCGCTTGAAACGGGTTTTGGAGCTTTCGTGGCGGTCGTGCTTCTCGGCGGTCTTGCGATCGTTATTCATTTGGTTCTGCACGGGCTGCTGCTGCCGTTTATCGCATCCAAAAAATATCGGCTTCCGTTGCCTAAAGAATTGGTGTCGCATCGCAGGGGATATGCGTTGATTTGCGCAGCGGCAGGATTAATCGGTGCTGCTGCCGTAGGATTTCGGACGCATCTTCCCTTGCTTGCCACGCTGCCTTTTGCGGGGAATGTGCTGGTGTATGCGTTTTGGATGACACTGATCGGAGCACGAACGCGCCGAATGATCGGAGAGTAAATCGGAGATCGCAAAAGCAAAAAGGCACGTAACGGATCTCCTATCCGTTACATGCCTTTTTTGCGTTGTTTTGCTGTAACGAATGGTAGCGACGCTTAGCCGTTAAAATGCGGACTGCTTGATTTTTAACGCTAAGGCTAAGGGTCGTCTCGGTCCGTTACGCTTGATGGCGTTCCGTTGTAACGCGTAGTGTAGACTTGGGCCGACATGCACGATACCGATCTATCCTGCCGATTCGTCCAATCCATAAAAAAAGACTGAAGCCCCGCGAACAGGGTTTCAGTCTTTTTAAGTCTTTTTTGCCGTTATCTGATGCGCGACAAGTCGATCCTGACGTTTGTCGGACGCGATCGTCTATTCGCGGGGTTTATCGTCTTCGCGTCGATCTCCCGGGAGCGGCGGATTCGACAGGTCCGATTCTCGGAACAAGCCGCTTCCCGGAGCGCGCTCCTCGGCCGGGGTTCGGTTCTGCGCGTCCGATTCAGGATACGACTCTGCCTTCGGTTTCGGAGCAAGCGGGGCCGAAGGCGGCGGTTGTACGACCGGAGGCTTCTCGATATGCGGCTCCCCAACAATAGGCTTTTCGGGAGTGGTTTCCGGCGAAACGGAACGCGGATTTTGCGTAATCTCCTCGCTGCGAGTGCCGTTTCCTCCGTCATCCGGTCGCGTCTTGTCTTTTCCGTATATCAGATAAATGACAAACGCGACGATCGCCGGCATCACGATCGACACGATTCCGACCGCGATATACGTAGGCGTGCCCATGAAGATCAGGCTGAGTCCCATGAGGATGCTGTCGAACACGACGTGCGCGAACATCGCCGTAATGTAGCCGTAACGCAGGAAGATAAAGCTGAACAGCAGGCCCAGGAACAGCAGCTCGATCGGCCGCGTGATGACCGGGTAGATCGGATACAGCGTATGGCCGAGCGCCCAGATCAGGGAAGTGATCACGCTGGCCGCGATGGTGCTGCGCACGATTTTCTTGACCATCGGGATACCGAACAGGCGATAGATGGCTTCCTCGGAAATCCCGGCCATCCAGGCGAGAATCGGGAACAGCCACGGGTACATCATGTTGTATGTGGACTGCGAATCGTCGGTGGTCGAGAAGACGCCGAGCGCATGCTCCAGGATAAAGAAGATGACGGCCTGTACGGCAAGCAAAATGATCGCCCACAGATAACCGGTCTTGAGCGATTCCCAGACATGGCGTCCGTAGTTTGGTTCGCCGCGTCTCGCCCACATGTTTTTGCCCTGGCTGCGCCACATGGCGTCGCCGGCCACGAAGCAGAAGTACAGGGAAGCCGCCATGAAGAAGCCCATGATGATCTGCAAAACAATCGTAACAATGAAGATAACATCCGAGTAACTGCTGCCTTCGAAGAAAGGACGCATGTTCCATACGGAGAAGACCGAAACGACATAGTAGAAGAGTGACAGAAAAATACCGCGCGTAAACGAAGCGTATTTTTTCAGCACGAAAGCGTAGACGATCGCCAACACGCCGAGTACGAACGTCAGCAGCATATAGCCGCCGTAGGTCATGATATTCGCCCAGCCCGTTTGTTCGTCGATATAGCCGGTGTACGAAGACGGAGGGCTGAAGCTCGAACGGATCGAAGCGACCTCGTCGCCTTCGAAAGTGACGTTGACGTTCAGAGCACTCTCGCCGATCTTGGCAGAAGAGGATGTGTAGCGCAGACCGTTTTCGTTATCCGTGGATAAACGCTCCAGTTCAAAAGTATCCAATCCCAATTCCTGTATAAGAGACTGAGCGAGCTGCTCTTTGTCTTCTTGCAGCAGCGTCTGATCTTCCAGCGTACCCGGCGGAATATCGGCTTCGGTCAGCTGCGCGGCGTAAGAAGAAGGCAGGCTGTTAAAAGCAACGACTTTGCCCGTTTGCCCGCCGACGTCGACAGATAGCGTTCGGGGGTCGCCGTTTGCTTCATAATGATAGACGACGCGGAACATTTCATAAGGGAAGTTGTTTACGTATGTATCATCGTACTCGGCTACCAAGCCTTCGCGCGACAAATAGCCGTATAGATCCGAATCGCTATGATAGCTGACGGAAGCGTCGCCGAGCGGATCGTCGATCGCCAGCTTCGAGGAAGCAAAGTCGGCCGCGATGGTTTGGGCTTGTTCCTCGCTGATCAAAGAATAAGGCTCCTGCTGCGTCATATTGCTTTGGAACAGCGTCGTGAAATTGAAAAGGAAATAGATGACCAAGGCGATCGCTGCGACCAGGCCGAGTTTCTTATAATTGACGTTCAAAATGCGTTGTTGCGGGTCAGTCATGATTGTCCTCCTTGCCGGATTTGGTATTCCTCTTTCTAAAATACCATATTCCGAAAGTCCGATACCACAAAGCGCATGAATTGCGGGCGTTTGCCGACTCAAATCGTTATTGTGGTTGCCGAGGGGGTGCGGATATAATAGAACGATATGAAATAGTACTTTGCCAAGCAGTGTTGACATGGTACTTGCGAGAGAAAGGGGAGACGCGCACAATATGGCCATGGCGGTTCCCAAAATGAGATTCGCTCCGCCGCAGATTTTGGCTATGGGTTATGCGGTTATGGTGTTGATCGGCACGCTGTTACTGATGCTGCCGATTTCCAATACGACGGGGCGGCCGTTGCCGTTGATCGATGCTTTTTTTACGGCAACTTCGGCAGTATGCGTGACGGGACTTGTGGTTGTGGACACAGGCACGTTTTTTAGCACATTCGGTCAAGTGGTCATTCTGGTTTTGATTCAGATCGGCGGACTCGGGTTCATGACGATGGCGACCTTGTTCGCGCTCGTTTTTCAGCGGCGGATTTCGCTGCGCGACCGTCTGCTGCTGCAAGAAGCAATGAACCAAGGGTCGGTTGAAGGGATTGTCAGGCTGATCCGCCGCGTGTTGTATTACTCGTTAGCGATCGAAGCAGCCGGAGCGTTATTGTTCGCTGCGCGCTTGGCCTTTGATATGCCGTTCGGCCGGGCGCTGTATTACGGGATTTTTCATTCTGTTTCCTTTTTCAACAATGCAGGCTTCGATATTTTCGGGGATTTTCGCAGTTTGACGGATTATGCGGATGACCCGATCATGAATCTGACGGCTATGGCGCTGATCGTACTCGGCGGTTTGGGTTTTATCGTATTGTCTGATTTGGCCGATTTCCGGAGTAAAAAAAAGTTGTCGATGCACTCGAAAGTAGTTCTGGCCACGACGGGGTTTCTGATTTTGCTCGGATTCGTCGTGATTTTGATCTTCGAGTGGAGCAATACCGGCACGTTGGGGCGCTTCGGTTGGAACGGAAAGTTTTGGAGCGCGATGCTTCAATCCGTCACGCCGCGAACCGCGGGCATCAACTCGGTCGATCTGACCGCTTTGCATCATTCGACGCAGTTCATGCTGCTGATTTTGATGTTTATCGGCGCTTCGCCGGGATCGACGGGCGGCGGCATCAAAACGACGACGTTCGCGGTTACGATCGGCGCGATGATCGCGATGATGCGCGGCCGGGAAGATGTCGTCTTTTTCCGTCAAAGATTGGCGCGCGAACGTATTCTTAAAGCGCTGACGATCATTTTGCTGGCGCTTGCTTTGGTTATTGCGGTGTCGATGATACTGTCAGCTACCGAAGACCACGATTTTATCGTGATTCTGTTCGAAACGACTTCCGCGTTCGGTACGGTCGGGCTTTCGCTTGGACTTACGCCCGAGCTGTCGACGTTCGGCAAAGTGATGATCGCGCTGACCATGTTCGCCGGACGGGTCGGTCTGTTGACGCTCGTCTACGCGCTTAAACCGAAGAAAAGCACGGAGAAATTCCGGTATCCCGAAGGCAAGATCATTATTGGTTAAGGCGGTGCATGTATAGTGGGTACACAACAATTCGTGGTAGTCGGTTTAGGGCGTTTCGGCATGAGCCTGGGCATGGAACTGATCGAGCTCGGTTACGAGGTCATGGGCGTCGATCGCAGCGAGGAAGTCGTGGAAGAGGTGGGAGACCGTTTCACGTACGCGTCGGTCGCCGACGCTACGGACGAGGAAATGCTGCGTTCGCTCGGCATCCGGAACTTCGACTGCGGAATCGTGGCCATCGGCGAAAATATGCAGACCAGCATCCTGGCCGCGATCCTGCTTAAAGAGCTGGGCGTGAAAAAAGTGGTTGCCAAAGCGATTACGGTGCTGCACGGTCGGGCGTTGGAAAAGATCGGCGTCGACCAAGTGATTTTCCCCGAACGCGACATGGGCATCCGGGTGGCGCATCAGCTTGTGACTCCGAACCTGTTGGATTATATCAAGCTGTCGGATGATTATTCGATCGTGGAGATGCTTGTGCCGAGCTGTCTCAACTCGCGTACGATTGCCGACCTGAATTCGCGCACGCGTTTCGGCTGCACCATCGTCGCCTTGCGGACGGAAGCGGGCGTGACGATTGCGCCGACGGCGCTGGATCAGATGCACCAAGGGGATATTATGGTGATCGCCGGTCCGAATGATCGGATCGAACAGTTTGAACGCGAAGTGGTGAACGTGGAAGAATCTTAAGCAGGCGGCGGGGAAACCGGCAGGCGTCCGCAAACTTCGGAACCCATTGAAGTTGCGGACCTGGCGCGATCTCCCCGTCTTCTTTTTTATCATTTTGAAAAAGATTGAATGCGAATGAAACGGCTCAAATTCCGGCCAGCGCAAGCAAGCAAAAATAAGCAGGCAAGCGAGGGGCTTTTTTGAAAAAAGTGTCGATTTGGTGAACACACTAATTTTGGAAGCGTTTCCTTGTGAATAAAGGCATGAACACTGCTGCAATGCGCTTCAGCACTCGATTCAAAGCAGTCAAGCCCGTTTAAATGGTTGTTGATAAGTTAACCTTTATGCACGCTTACATATACTATGCAGGAATTTTTTGTTTTCAAAAAGTCGCCATATCGGTTCCATTCTCTGAAATTTTGGAGTAACATAAAAGAGAAGCTGCTTTGTTCACAAAATTGTAAAGGGTTCATACCCCCGGCTTTTTTGCAGGCTTCTGCATGCGGGCCGGCAAAGCGGAAAATTTCGTTATGGGATTTATGAAAACGTTCTAAAACGGACATTTTTGCGGCATGAAGGACTTGATTCCGACGGGCAGCGGAATGTCGAATGATGAAAGGGGACGGTTCGGCAGATGAAAGGTTACTACGCCAGAAAGGTGCACTCGTTACTGGGGCTTGTTCCGCTCAGCTTATTCCTCATCGAGCACGCGATCACGAACTACGCGGCTTTTGATGGCGGGCAGGAAGGCTTCCGCGACGCGGTGCGCACACTCAACGATCTACCACTTGTTTTCTTCCTTGAACTGTTCGCGATCTGGCTTCCGCTGCTCTTTCACGGCGTGTACGGACTTTATATCGCGTATCAGGCGCAGCCTAACCTGGGACACTTCAAGACGGAGCGCAACTGGCGTTTCGTATTGCAGCGGGTGAGCGGCGTGATCGCTTTCGTCTTCATCATCTGGCACGTGTACACGACACGTTTTCAGATCACGTTGGGCAATACCACTCACGACGAACTCGGCGGCTTCATGCATAACATAGTCACGCAGCCAGGATTTTTCATCTTCTTCCTGGTCGGCGTTATCGCGACGACGTTCCACTTCGCCAATGGCGTATGGGCGTTCCTCGTCAGTTGGGGAATCACTGTCGGGCCTCGGGCTCAGCGTATTTCTTCCTACGCCTGCATGGGTCTGTTCCTGATCGTGACGACTCTGTTCATGCTGTCGCTGTTTGCATTCCGCGGCGAAGAATTCGCCGATACGGCCAGCGTCATTACCACGACACTCCAAACACTGATTGGTTAAGGGGGACTTAAGCAGACATGGCAAAATCCGGACTTATTATCGTCGGCGGCGGGCTCGCGGGCCTTATGGCGACCGTCAAAGCAGCCGAAGCCGGCGTTCCTGTACAGTTATTCTCCCTGGTTCCCGTTAAACGTTCGCACTCCGTGTGCGCGCAAGGCGGCATCAACGGAGCGGTTAATACGAAAGGCGAAGGCGATTCGCCTTGGATTCACTTCGACGACACGGTTTACGGCGGAGACTTCCTCGCCAATCAGCCTCCGGTCAAAGCCATGTGCGAAGCCGCTCCCGGCATTATCCACTTGATGGACCGGATGGGCGTCATGTTCAACCGTACGCCGGAAGGCCTGCTCGACTTCCGCCGCTTCGGCGGCACCAAGTTCCACCGCACGGCATTCGCGGGCGCGACCACGGGGCAGCAGCTCTTGTACGCGCTTGACGAACAAGTCCGCCGTTACGAAGCTGCGGGTCTCGTGACCAAATACGAGAACTGGGAATTCCTTGGCGCGGTACTGGACGACGAAGGTGTCTGCCGCGGCGTCAGCTCGCAGGATCTGAAGACGATGGAAATCAAGACGTTCGTAGCCGACGCGGTCATCCTGGCGACGGGCGGACCCGGCATCATTTTCGGCAAAACGACCAACTCGGTCATCAACACCGGTACCGCGGCCAGCGCCGTGTACCAGCAGGGCGTTCATTACGCGAACGGCGAATTCATTCAGATTCACCCGACGGCGATTCCGGGCGACGACAAACTGCGGCTGATGTCCGAATCGGCACGCGGCGAAGGCGGCCGGATCTGGACGTACAAAGACGGTAAGCCTTGGTACTTCCTGGAAGAGAAATATCCGTCGTACGGCAACCTCGTACCGCGCGATATCGCGACCCGGGAAATCTTCAACGTCTGCGTCGACCAGAAACTCGGCATTAACGGCGAGAACATGGTTTACCTGGATCTCTCGCATAAAGACCCGAAAGAACTCGACGTCAAACTCGGCGGCATCATCGAGATTTACGAGAAGTTCATGGGCGACGATCCGCGCAAGATTCCGATGAAAATCTTCCCGGCAGTCCATTATTCGATGGGCGGCATGTGGGTCGACTATAACCAAATGACGAATATCCCCGGTTTGTTCGCAGCCGGCGAATGCGAATATCAATACCACGGCGCGAACCGCCTCGGCGCGAACTCGCTCGTTTCCGCGATCTACGGCGGCATGGTGGCCGGACCGAAAGCGGTCGAGTACATCAAAGGCCTCAAAAAATCCGCAGCCGATCTGTCCAGCACGCTCTTCGAACGCGAGACGGCCAAGCATACGGCCCGCTACAACGAACTGATGGGCATGGACGGCACGGAAAACGCTTATGTGCTGCACCGCGAACTCGGCGAGTGGATGACCGACAATATGACGGTCGTTCGTTACAACGACAAGCTGGAGCAGACGATCGGCAAGATCAAGGAACTGAAGCAGCGCTACAAAAAGATCAACATGATCGACACGGCCAAATGGAACAACTCCAGCGTCGCGTTCACGCGCCAGTTCTGGAACATGCTTGAGCTGTCCGAAGCGATGACCAAAGGCGCTCTCCTACGCGACGAAAGCCGCGGCGCCCACTACAAGCCGGACTTCCCGATGCGCAACGACGAGGACTTCCTGAAGACCACGAAAGCCGAATGGACGGCGGACGGTCCGAAGATCACTTATGATCCTGTCGACGTCTCGCTGATCCCGCCTCGCGTTCGCGACTATTCGAAAGATTGAGGGTTGAAAGTCCTGTTCGGGAGAGAAGCTTAAGAACTGTGCTGCGGGAGAAATTCGTTCCGGTCGCGTGTTGAAATCGGGAAGCTGATCGAAGTTTTATGAGGTTGCTTCCCGATTTCAAAGGCGAACACTATCGTTCCTGCACTGAATTTCTCCCTCCGCACAGTCGCTTCGCTCCTTATAGGAGCTTTCTGGGTGATAGTTAATTATAAAGCGCTTCATAAGAAGCGCTAACGTCTAATACAGTGTAAAGCGCACTCATGAAAAGTGCGTTCTTCTCGAACTGGAACTTTTAAAAAATCACAGTGATCGCGTCATTGAACTATGACGCGGAACCTCTTTTAACCCGATAAAAAGATTGAACGGATAGGTCATGCTTTTGAAAGAACAAGACCTCGCCGTAAAATGAATGGGGGAGAACAGACGATGGCGGAAACAACAACTGCACCGAACGCAGCTCAGAATACAGCCAGACGAGTCAAATTCATCATTACCCGTCAGGACACGCCGGAGACCAAGCCTTACACCGAAGAGTTCGATCTCCCTTACCGTCCGGGGATGAACGTCATCAGCGCCTTGATGGAGATCCAGCGCAACCCGGTCAATGCGGGCGGCGGAGCGACAGCGCCTGTATGTTGGGAGTCGAACTGTCTCGAAGAAGTATGCGGCGCTTGTTCGATGGTCATCAACGGCAAACCGCGCCAAGCCTGCTCGGCGCTTGTCGATCAGTTGGAGCAGCCGGTTCGGATTGCACCGATGTCCACGTTCCCGGTCGTTCGCGACCTGGTCATTGACCGCAGCCGGATGTTTAACGCGTTGAAAAAAGTCAAAGCGTGGATTCCGATCGACGGTACGTACGATCTGGGCGCAGGCCCTCGCATGCCGGAGAAAAAGCGCCAGTGGGCATATGAATTGTCCAAGTGCATGACTTGCGGCGTCTGCCTGCAAGCCTGCCCGAACGTCAATGACAAGACCGATTTCATCGGTCCGGCCGCGCTGTCGCAGGTCCGTCTGTTCAATGCTCACCCGACGGGCGAGATGAACGCCGACGACCGTCTGGACATGCTGATGGAAGGATCGGACGGAATCGAAGGCTGCGGCAACTCGCAGAACTGCGTACGCGCTTGCCCGAAAGGCATTCCGCTGACGACATCCATCGCCGATCTGAACAAACAGACGACCAAGCGCATGTTCAAGCGTTGGTTCGCCCAGTAAGCTTTTGCGCGAAAGAAGCTTTTCGACTTGCATATCGATCCGAGCAGCCCGGCAACGAGCTGCTCGGATTTTTGCGTACGTTCGTTTGCGCCAAAAGCTTTTTGCGGGAACATTTCATGTTACACTTAAAGAACACTTTCCTGCGCGGCGGGGATGAAATTCAACGTGCAGTCCGCATGATTGAGAACGTGTTCGATTCGATGCGGATGCTCGGCTGCGCAAGTCCAACGATTTTTGCAATCCGAAGGAGCAGAGAAACAATAATGAAACAACTTATTACGGAAAGACCCCATACAAGGAGTTCGATTGCCGAACAAGCCCGAGTAATCGGCGTGCAGCCCGGCTCCGTGCTGTTGGTGCATTCCTCCCTCAAAGCTATAGGCGGATGGATCGCAGGCGGAGCGGAGGCCGTCGTGCTGGGTCTGGAAGATGCGATCGGCGAAGAAGGGACGCTCGTGATGCCGACGCAATCGTCCGAACTGACCGATCCGGCGATTTGGATGAATCCGCCGCTTGATCCGCGTTGGTGGGATTTGGTGAGGGACGAGATGCCTGTCTACGATCCGGACATGACACTGACTACGGGGATGGGAGCGATTCCCGAGACGTTTCGCAAACAGCGCGGGACGATTCGCAGCAGTCACCCGCATCTGTCTTTTGCCGCACGCGGACCTCAAGCTGCCGGAGTGACAGATAATCATTCGCTGGGCTACGGGCTGGGAGAGGGCTCGCCGCTCGCGCGCCTATACGAGCGGGATGCTTGGGTTCTGATGCTGGGGACCGGATACGGCACGAATACGTCTTTCCATCTGGCAGAGTATCGTGCGAACTATAGGGGGAAAAAAGAGCTGCGTCCCAAGGCGAAAGTGATAGGCGGAAACGGGCCGGAGTGGGTATCCTTCGGCGATATCAATTTCGATTCGGATGATTTTGAACGGATGGGAGCCGACTTCGAGACCGAACGGAGCACTTCCGTTTCGCGCGGAAAAATCGGCCAGGCGGAATGTCGTCTGATTCGCCAGCGCGTGCTGGTGGATTACGCCGTACGCTGGCTAGAGTTGTACCGCTAACGAATAATGATGAGGGGAGAACAAAGACATGGCGGACAAAGAGAGAATTTCCGGTAACCTGCCGAGCTGGTTGCCGATTCGAACGGAGCGTCTGGAATTGCGGATCTTGACGCATGAAGATATTCGCAAATGGAGCCGCACGGCTGACGATACCGAGGTGAACCGTTATCTGGCGTCAGCCGGACGGACTTTCGGTGTCGGCAACCCGGATCGCATGTACCGACAAATCGAAGAATCCTACCGCAGCTTGAGCGCGCTTCATCTGGGTATCTTTTTGCACGGCGGCGAAGAAATTATCGGCTTATGTTCGTTCCAACGTTGGGACGCCCGAGGCGGCAAAGCAGAACTGGGCTTCGCCCTGTCGCACGAATATTGGGGCAAAGGCTACGCCACCGAAGCCGCAGCCGCCCTGGCTGACTTCGGCTTTGAGCATCTGGAACTGGAGCGCATTCAAGCCCGCTGTTTCGTCAAAAACGCAGCTTCGCTGCGCGTCTTGGCGAAGATCGGCATGGAACGCCAACACCGCCCCGAATTCGGCTTCGGCGTCAAACGCCGCGACGACGAACTGGGTGTTGTCGTATTCACCCTAACGCCCGAAAAGCTCAAAGAGAACCAAGCCTGATTTCCCGATTAGCTTGAAGCTTTTTGAAACGGCAGAAACGCTTTTTTACCAAAAAACTGGATTTGTTACACAAATGAAATATAAGCGACATTTTTCTCTAACATGCATGGGGTATAAATAAGACATGACCCCCTTTTGAAATAGAAGTGATTGGACCCGGACAACCGTCCGGGTCACTTTTTTTGTGTCAGGGCTGCTTTCAAGCCTTAATTTTGCTGTCCTTCTAATCAATCTTTCACATACAAAAAAGCTGCCCCAAAGTCACTCTTACGACTGGGGCAGCTTCTTTTATGGAAGCATCTAATATCCATTGTTGCATATAAGCATAAATTTAAGCTCATCATCAATAAAAAGTCGCCATTCCTGCGAATAAGCAACAATTCCCCGCCGATTCCCACCAAATGCTCCAAACCGTCAAAAATTATTGCTTTTCCGCAACAATCGGTACTTAAACCGCCAATCCAGCTTATAAAGCCTAAAGTTACATGCAACAACCCAAATCACTTCATGCCATGACCGTCTTGATTCCAAAGTTGAAGGCGACGAACCACAGGTTCGATTCGCACGCAAACCAACTACTGAATGCGTTCAAAATGCCAAGTCAGTCAACAGCTATGTGACAACATCATCATCCGCCTTGCATTTATCTTTCTCTATTCCTATACCTAGGAATAGAGAAAGCCCTTCGCGACAGAAGTTACGCGGCGGAGGGAGAAATTCAGGTCAATACGCCTTTGAACGCGGAAAGCCAGAGGCTTTCCAAGTGAGACAGCGTCTTGACCGAATTTCTCCCGCAGCCCCCCAGCTTCTTTCCCGAACAGGACGTCCGGTTATTCCTTCACCGACCCTAACGTGATCCCGTGAATGAAATACCGCTGCAAAAACGGATACACCACCATGATCGGCAGCATCGCGATAAAGATCTTCGCCGCGTCCAGCGTCCGGTTGGACAGTTCCGATAACCGCCGGTACTGGTCTTCGCTCATCGTCGCCGGATCGACCGAGACGACCAACTGCTGAATATACGTTTGGAGCGGATAATACTGCTCCCGCGTCATAAAGATCAGGCCGTACAGGAACTCGTTCCAGTGATACACGATACTGAATAGCGTAATCGTCGCCAGCACCGGCACGGCAAGCGGCAGATAGATGCGGAATAACGAATACCACGGCCCCGCTCCGTCGACCAACGCCGCTTCATCCAGCTCTTTAGGCAAATTGCGGAAAAAGTTAACGGTCAAAATCACGTTAAACACCAGCGTCTGCGCGCCTCCTACCAATACGAGCGCCCAGACGCTGTTCAGCATGCCGAGACCTTTTACCGTCAGATACAGAGGGATCAAGCCGCCGTTGAACAGCATGCAGAACACCAGAATCCACATCAGCACGCCTCGGGCTTTGAACTGCCGATCGGTGCGCGAGAGCGGGTAGGCCATCAGCAGCACGACGACGAAATTCAACGCCGCGCCGAGCGCTACCCGCTGAATCGAGATCCAGAACGAGCCGAAAAATTGCGTGTCTTTTAAAATTTGCGTGTACGCGTTGAAATTGAATCCGACCGGCCATAACCACACTTGTCCCGCCGCCGCAGCAGAGTTGGAGCTGAGCGACAGGGCGAGGGTATACCAGATCGGTAAAATACAGGTTAACGTGATTCCGATCAGCACGACCAGAATCGCGATATCCGTCAGGCGCGAACCCCATGTTCGATCCCGGATCATAGACGTACCTCCTGCTCTGAAATAGCTTTAGAATATGCGATAGTTGATCAGCCGATAAGCCAGGAAATAAGAGACGCTGATCAAAATAAAACCAATCAGCGATTTGAGCAATCCGACCGCCGTCGCAAGTTCATACTGCAAGTTCAACAGACCCGTGCGATATACCCATGTATCGATAATATCTCCGGTAGAATACACGAGCGGATTATACAAGTTGAAAATCTGATCGAAGCCCGCGTTCAGCACGTTGCCGAGGCTGAGTACGGCGAGCAGCACGGCGGTCGTGCGGATACCGGGCAGGGTGATGTGCCACAGGCTTTTCCAACGTCCGGCTCCGTCCATGCCCGCGGCTTCGTATAGCGCCGGATTGATGCCCGTGAGCGCCGCCAGATAGATGATCGTGTTGAAGCCGAACTCTTTCCACACGTCGCTGCCGACGACGAGCCACGGGAACAGCTCTGCCTGAGCGAAAAACAAGGTAGGCTTGAAGCCGAACATTGCTCCCAGTTGATTCACCGGACCATTGTAGGAGAAGAGGTCGAGAATAATCCCGCCGAGAATAACCCAGGACAGAAAGTGCGGCAGATAGACGACGGTTTGAATCCAGCGCTTGACCACGAGCTTGCGCAGTTCGTTGAGCATGAGCGCGAACACCAACGGCACGACCAGATGCGCAATAATTTTCAGAACGGCGATGATCAGAGTGTTAAAAAAAACTTCCCGCGTATCTTTGAGCACGAACATGTAGCGAAAATGCTCCAGGCCCGCCCATTCGGAATGGAAAATGCCTTTGCCCGGATTGAAGTATTGAAAAGCGATCGCGATCCCGAACATCGGCACGATGCTGAACACGATCAGCCATAAGTAACCGGGAAGCAGCATGAGATAATAGTGCTTGTCGAAGCTTTTGATCCGCATGGACTCAACTCCTTTCTGAAACGAAAACGCCTGCCTCTGCCTGACCGAACAAGATGCAACGAAGAGGGCGGGCAGAACGTCAGTGCAGGCACGAACGGCATGAAAAACGGAACGGTTTTCGGCGCAAGATGAACATGAACGCGGACAAGCGGCTTCCGCTTTCGGATCTGCTCGATTCAGCGTGCCCGATAAGCCGCGCCGCATGTCCGGTTCGCATCAAGCTATTGTTGAATCGCTTCCGCCACTTCATTCGTGATCTGCTCGCCGCCTTGGCGCTTCCAGTCTTCGACGAACTGGTCAAAGCTCTCCACCGGAGCGACGCCCATGACGATCTTCAGGAACATTTCGTCTTCCATCTTTTTGAGGTTGACCCAACGGCTTTCCATCAGCGGCGTCTGCTCGTAGATCAGGCTGTTGATTCGCTCCATCTCCGTATCGACGATGGGGTTGCCGCCGACCATGATCGAGTAAGCGCGCGTCCAGGCGCCCCAATCGGCGTCCGGCGTCCAGGTTCCGATGCTCCAATCGTCATACGGCTCCTGCTTGATCTTGGTGATGTTCTCCAGATCGGACGGGAGCAGCTTGTACGGACGGTCGTTGACGTAATCTTCTTTCGTTTTGGTGCCGGCCAGCACTTCTTTGATCGCTTTGTTGGTGAATTCGATTTCGTCCGAAGGGGCGAACACGACGCGCAGCGGATAGAAGCCCGGACCGCCTTTGCTCGGGTCGAACGTGTTTTCCATCTCGTTTTTAAACAAATTGTTCAGCATTTTCATCGGGACTTCCGGGTTGGCGTAATCTTTGCGCACGACCACGAACTCGGTCGAAGGCGTCGCGGCGTGCGGACGGAAAGCGCCGTCGGCATCCAACGGAAGCGCATAGGCTTGCCAGTCGGCTTCCGGATCGTTTTTGACCGCGTTGGTCAGCGGACCGTAACCCATCCACCACGGAGCGAAAAAGATACCGGACTTGCCGTTGATGATCGGCTCGTCGGACGCTTCGCGCACCGCCATTTCCGGATCGATCAAGCCTTGCGCATACAGGTCGCGCAGGCCGGATAACGCTTCTTTGGTCTCCGGCAGGGTAGAGCCGTATACGGGCTTGCCGCTGCCGTCGTCGAGCCAATAGCCCGGGAAAGCGCCGTAAGCCGAGAAAATGGCGTCGAAGCCGTAGAGATTGTTTTTGGACTCCAGGAAGTTGGCGTACATCTTGCCGTCGCCGCTTTGCGGGCCGGAGATCCCGATCGTATCGGCGCTTCCGTTGCCGTCCGGGTCTTCTTCGACGAAAGCGCGCGCGACCGTCGCCAGCTCTTCCATGCTTTTCGGCGGTTCGAGCCCCAATTTGTCCAGCCAATCCTGGCGAATCCACATGATATGTATGCCGTCGGCATCGGCTTGCACGCCGGGGATCGCATACATCTTGCCGTCGAACGTGACCGACTTGAGGGCGGCGCCGTCCGTTTTATCGATAATGTCTTTGATTTCCGGAGACGCATACCGTTCATAGACTTGCGTCAGATCGGCCAATTGCCCGGCGGCGACCATTTGACGCAGTTCCACGGCATTGACGACCATCGCGTCGGGCAGATCGTTGCTGGCGATCGCCAAGCTGATCTTTTGCCGCATGTTGGCTGCCGAAGCGGTGAACGCATGCTCGACTTTGATATTCAAAGCTTCTTCGATCTGTCTCGTGTACTGATTGTCGAGCGGGGTGTCTCCTGCCGGCAAATCTTTATCCGTCGGGTCCACCTGCATGCCGATGCTGATCGTCATCGGTTCTTCGTAACTTCCGTACGGATCGGCGGGTTCGGTGCTTTGGGTTTGTTCTTCCTCGGTTGTCGGCTCCGTAGCCGTCTCCGAACCGCTGCTGCAAGCCCCAAGTGCCAACACTGCCGAGAGTGCGACCACGCAAGCTGCTTTGACCTTTCTTTTCATGACATTCCCCTCTTTTCTATAGGGCGTGTATGCAAACTCAACGACGTGCATCTTGACCTGCCTTTTCGTTCTCTGCTGGATTCGTACCTAAAGCGTGTACGATTCCAGCGACGCTTCGTCACAATTTCTTGACGTGCCCCGGCACGCCTTCGAAATTGTTCCTTGCATAGATCGAAAATTCAGATCAATCTGCTTTCCTCGGAGTTTGCGTACACGCCCTAGCAGATAGATGATTCAGCTATAATCTAACACGAAGAAACCGCTTTCATGGATAGAAAGCGGTCTGCGAAACGGTAAGGTAAATGTGCGAAGTTTTCGGCGCGATCCGGAGTTTCGGACAAATCACCCCCTGATCAGCGGACATTTGTCTCTTCGAACACATGCTGCTGCCGATATTCGCTCGGAAGCAGGCCGGTTTGCTCGCGGAAAATGCGGCTGAAATACTTTTCGTCGGCATATCCGGTACGCTCGGCTACCCATTGCACGGTTTTGCGCGTCTCGACCAGCAGCGAACAGGCCCGATTTATTCGCTGCTGCCGTACATACTCGTTGAACGTAACGCCCATGATATCGCGGAAGCATTGGCTGAAATAGCTGCGGCTCATATTGACCTCGTGCGCGATTCGTCCGGCTTGCAGCGGTTCGGACAGACGTTCCCGGACGAGGGCCGCGGCTTGGGTTACGCTGGCTTGCACCTCGCTCGAATAAGGCTGCACGCCGAGAGCGAACCGAAGCTGATCCCGCATTCGATGCAGCTCCTGTACGGTCTCGAACCACGAATCGGCCGCTTGCGGGATTACTAGGCGTTTACCCGTTGCCGCTTCACAGATCGCATTCCAGGCATAGGTCCAGCCGAGCACCTCCCCGTGCAGCCGTTGCGGAGACAATCGAAGTTCCGCCAAGTCGCTCAACAAAGCTTCGAATTCGCCCGTTTCATGTACCCAATCGGGTTTGAAGCCGCGTCTGCGCAGCTCCGCCAATGTCCGCTGCGCAAGTTCTCCCTCGGTGCTTCCCGCTGCGGTGTCGGCTTTTTGCTGCGTCTGACGGGACAGATCCAGATCGTACAGATGCAAATCCGGCTGTCTGGCATAAAACCATTCACCCGTCACGTAGTCCGCCAGCCGTGCGCTAATTTCGGCTTTGGTTTTTCCTTGAAGTCCATGCAGGCGAAGAATGGCGCTATTTTCCGGGCAACTCGGCGCCCCGTTCAGCAGAGCCTCCAGCTTCCGGGCTTCCGTCGGATCTTCGGCGAGCCACGCCGGCAATTCCGGAGCTGCCCAAAAATCGGGTTCGCGCAGAGCAGGGGATAGACGTTGCAGCATGGCTCGGATCTCTGCGTCGGATGAAGCAGGAGCCATCCACGCATATCCTTGGTCCGCGGAAGAGGAATGAACGACGGCAGAGCTTTCTTTGCGACGCTCGCTTGCGATCCGCGAACAAATTCGCTCCAGCACTTCTTCGAAACGTTCTTCCTCCAATTGGACTTTGGCAATATAATCGATCGCTCCCAGGCGAAGCGCTTCTTGAATATACGAAAAGTCCTGATGCAGCGTCAGCACGACAATAAACATGCGCGGATAGCGAACCCGTACTTCGCGCATCAGTTCCAATCCCGACATCACGGGCATCGCCAGATCGGTCAGCAGTACATCCGCTTCCTGCGTCTCCAGAAACTCCAACGCCTTTTCCCCGTTACGGGCTTCGCCTACTACTTGAAAGCCGAATTCCGCCCAAGGCATGGCCGAAATCAACCCGCGTCTTACCAGTTTGTCGTCATCCACGATCAGCACGTTCAGCATCTGTCGATCCCTCCTCATAGGGTAGTAATAGACGTACCGTTGTTCCCTGACCGGGCGTACTTTCCAAAAGCAGTTTGGCTCGACCTTCGTAATGCGAGCCGATCATGCGTTTCACGTAATTCATGCCGATCCCCATCCCGACTTTTTCGTGAGCGGAGGTCTGTTCATGCAGAAGGCGTTGGATTTCGGCTTCGGAGATTCCGCCGCCGTTGTCGCGAATCGCCAACTCGATAAAACCGTTTTCGCGGCGGACATCGACTTGGATATGCCCTTCGTCGTCGAGTCCGTGGTACAAGGCATTTTCCACAAGCGGTTGTAAAATGAAACGGGGAACCGGAACGTCCAGCACTTTGTCTTCGACCCGGATGCGTACGTCGAAATCGAAATCGTAGCGAATCTGCTGAAGAATCAAATACTGGCGCAGCGAGTCCACTTCTTCCCGGATCGTCGACACCTGGCCGAGCTTGCCGAGATTGTAGTAGAGCAGCCGGTTGAGGGAAACGAGCAGTTTGTCGATTTCTTTTTGCCCGTGAATGACTGCCAGCCAATGCGCCGTATCCAGCGTGTTCATCAGGAAGTGCGGGTTGATTTGATACAGCAGCTTTTCCACTTCCAGATCCGCGCGCCGCTTTTCTTTTTGCTCCACTTCATGGATGAGTGCGGCGATTTGGTGCTTCATATGATGAAACTGCTGCTGCAAATCCTGAAATTCGGGAATGCGCGTCGGCGGCGACGGTTTATCGAATCGGCTTCGCGCTACGTTGTGCATATCGCGGTTAAACTGATTCAACGGTTTGTATACCATTTTCCACAGCAACCCTGCCGTCGATAACCCCACTGCGAGAAAAAGGAGCAGCAGCATCGTCATGATCTGAAGCCAACGCCTTTTCTCCGCTTCGTAATCGCTTTTCGGAATCAGGGAAACGATGCTCCATCCTTGATTGCTTGTGCCTTTGAACCAATAATAATTGCCTTCCAACCCCGAATTCGGTATTGCTTGACCGCTTTCCCCTATAGAAGCGCTAGTCGGGCGAAAAGAGCTATTCTCGGCGAAAACGTCAGGCAGTTCGGTATACGCGATCCGTTGGTCGTTATCGAGAATCAAGTGCGAGGAGGTCTTGACGATATTATCGCTGTCGAGAATGTTCTGGGTCAGTTTGAAACCGGATTCAATATACACGTAGACTTGGCCGCGTCCCGGCAGGCTGACCTCCCGTAACGCAGACAGCACGTACTGATCGTTGAAACGGTCCTTGCTGACATGCGGCCCGTAATACGAAATCCCGTAATAGGCGGCGAGCAGCGGCAGTTTGTCCGGATCGAAATGATCCCGCGGTCCGGCATTGGCAAAACGCATCCGGTCTTCGTCGGCAAAATAATAAGCAACGAAACCGGTGGACGGGTTGGTAAACGTGATCAGGTTAAGCTCGCTTTGAATCTCTTCGATCAGCGAGGCCCGGTCGTACGCGCGTTCTGCTGATAGATACTGCTCCAGCAATTTGCCGACGCTGCCCGGATAGGCGAGCTGCTGCGAGACGTGATTCAAGTTGCTGATCGTATTTTCGAGCGAGAGCTGCATTTGATGCAGATTGCTTTGGACGCCCGAGTTCAGATTGTCGCTCAAAATGACGGAAATGGTGCGGTTGGACACGAATGTCGTAATGGCAAAAGGAATGACGATGCCCGATGCGAAAATGAGCAGGATGCGCTTCTTCAACGTAAGGCGTTCCGGCCGCGGCAGGCGCATGCGGCGGAGCCAGTTTTTCATGCCTTCACCTTCCTTGCCGTAGAATCACTCAAATTGTAACCGATACCACAGTGCCGCGCAATTTGAAAAAGCAGGCAAAAATCAAAAAAAGACCGCGTCGTCGCGCAAAGGCAACAACGGATCTTTCGGTATTCGCGGAGCGAAACGATTCGGTTCGTGAATAACGGATCGACGACATGCCGCACTGCGCGCTGCCGAGATCTTTTACAGCGGAACCGGCACCGGTTTGCGTTCTTTGACATAAATCCATTCCTTGAATCCGATATCCCGCAGCTTGTTCGCCACGGCATCGAAATCTTCGCCGACGCGGGAAGGCTTATGCGCATCCGAGCCGAACGAGATGGACACGCCGTAATGCAGCGCGCGCTCCAAAACGGCGTCGGACGGATACCAGCCGCCGCACAATTTGGTCCCGCCGGACGTATTGACTTCGATGGCAAGCCCCGACTCGCCGATCGTTCGGAGCGCCGAGTCGATCGCATCATCGGCCGGAATATCGACGAATGCCGGATAGTAGCCTTTCATCGCGTCGATATGGCCGAGAATCTGGAACATGCCGCTGCGCGCCGAAGCTTCGATCAGGCGGTAATATTCCTTTTTCGCCTCGATCATTTGCTCCGCCGGAATGCCTGCCCAGCGATTGCGGTCGAAGATGCTTTTGCCGCTGCTGACATGAACCGAGCCGATCACGTAGTCGAACGGATAGCGTTCAATCGCTTCGCGGTAAGGGCGCTCGTGGTCGATAAAATAATCCGATTCGATGCCGAGCAGCACGTCGATTTTGCCCGCGTATTCCTTTTTCAATTGGAGCACTTCATCGATGTAAGCCCCAAGTTCCAGCCGCGACATCGTAATCGACGGGGCGGGGTGGTCGAGCGGGCTGAACAGATGCGGCATATGGTCGGATATCCCGATGACGGAAAGACCTTCCTTGATAGCGGCCTCGATATAGTCGCGAATATCGCCGTCCGCATGTCCGCAGCGATAGTGATGGGTATGAAGATCGAACTTCATGGACGGAACCTCCTTTTTGCATGCAATCCAATAAGCGCGTTACTCGGAGCCGATAAATTGCGTTTCCGGCATGCCTTTCAGATCGGCGAGGAATTGGCGCATGGCCGAGTTGATGTATTTGCCCGAACGATAGATGACGCCGACCGGATGGCTGGTCTCGAACTCTTTGACCGGCAATCGGATCAGGGAGCCTTGGCGCACCTCTCTCGAGGTCGACAGCTTGGAGATCACGGCGGCGCCGAGGTTAAGTTCGACCATGCGCTTCACTTCTTCGCTGCTGGACAGCTCCATGGCGATCTGCGGCGCGATGCCGTGTTCCTTGAATACCTGCTCGACGAAGCGCCGTCCGACCGTATCCGGGGACAGCATGATAATCGGGACTTCTTTGAGGTCTTCCAGGCGAATTTTATCCTTGCGGGCCAATTCGTTCTGGGGAGAGACGACAAGTTCGAACGTATCGTAGTAAAGGACGGACGTCTCCAGATCGGGATTGCGTTCGATCAGATAGCCGATGCCGATATCGACGGAGCCGTTTTCGACCAGACTGTAGATTTGCGAAGAAGGCATCGACTGGATACTGGTCTGGATCAGCGGGAACTGGTTCTGGAAATAAGATAGCACGCGCGGCAAAATCTGAATGGCGATTGACGTCGTCGTGCCGAGCATGATGTGGCCCTGCGGCGTTTCTTCGAGATCGGTAATCTTTTGTTTCAATTCCTCGACGACGGCGAGAATGCGTTCGGCATGCTCGAGAAAGACCAATCCGCGATCGGTCAGCGTGACGGGCTGGCTGCGATCGACCAGAACGGCTTTGAATTCGTCTTCAAGGCTTTTGATCTGCGCGGAAACGGCGGGTTGTGTAAGATTGAGCAGTTCCCCGGCTTTGCGGAAACTCATCGTTTTCGAGATTGTGACGAGCGTCTCCAACTGACTCATATTCATAAAACTTCTCCTCCCACCGCGTATTGATTCCTTAAATTATAGGTGCAAAATGAAAAGAAAAGCAATGTGAAAACGAATAATATTAAGGAAGAAAAAAATCGGGATTTTTGTGCGCCCTGCACAATCGTTGAACGATCGGACAAACAGGCCGGCGGCGGAAAAAGAAAAAACCCCCTTCTTAAGTCGTGATTTTTTCGGAAATGGGTCTTTAGCTGTAAAAAAAAGGCCTTTCGTTGGCGATAAAAGAAGAAGCCGGATTTTTTCAGAATTCGACGCGGATCGAACAAACGAGCCTACTTTGTTCGGTGCGTTTTCGAATCTTTTTACGTCTCTCTTTATTGTCGAAAAAGGTCGATATGTTATATGTTTCGTCGGATGTTCATCTTAAAATATTCATTTAAAATGAGATGCTTTATTTTTCTGTCTCGCGTATAATTGGGATAACCTAGAATGGGACTAAAGGTTAATGAGTTGGAAGTCCCAATTATCCGATATACGTGATTCCAAAAACCTAAGCAGTAGGGAGCGAACAAGTTATGAAAGCGGAGGTAATCAACCCGTTTTTGGAATCGGCCAAGCTGGTGCTCCAGCAGGTCATTCAGATTTCCCCGTCGACGGGAACGCTTGCGGTCAAAAGCGTAAAACCGATCGACGACCATATCTGGATCCAAATCGGCATGACCGGACAACTGACAGGCAATATTATTTTCGGTTTGCACGAGCAGGTCGCGATGCGGATCGTATCCGCCATGATGGGCGGCTTCACGATTACGGAACTGGATGAGATGGGCCGAAGCGCGATTTCGGAGCTGGGCAACATGATTAGCGGCAATGCGGGGATTTTGCTGTCGAATCAAGGCGTAACCGTGGATATCACGCCTCCGAACGTGGTACACGGACAAGAATTTACGGGAACCATGCCGGATAAGGCACTGACCATTCCGCTGCTGATGGACGGGATCGGCGAGCTGGATATTCAAGTCCTGATCTCGTAAACTGAACAGGCGAGCTTATGAAAGTCCAGAAGCTCTGAAGGAGCATTCGCCTTGACGTTAACGAACAAAATTGTATGGATCACGGGCGCTTCGAGCGGGATCGGGGCGCTTATCGCGCGTTTGGTCTCGGAACGCGGAGGGATTCCGGTCCTGACCGCGCGTTCGGAAAACAAATTGTGCGAAGCCGCGAATGCCGTGCCCGGGAAGCACGGTATTGTGGTTCTTGACGTCGGCGCCGAGGAATCGGTGCAAGCTGCCGCGCAAAGCATCATCGCGGAGTACGGCCGAATCGATATTTTGGTCAACAACGCGGGCTACGGCTTGTTCGAGAGCGTCGAAGATATGGACATGCTGGATTACGAAGGCATTATGAACGTCAATTATTTCGGCGTTGTCCGTTGTACGAAGGCCGTGCTTCCGCATATGCGTCTTGCCGGAAGCGGACAGGTTCTGACGGTGGCTTCCATGGCCGGCAAATTCGCTACGGCGAAATCGGCCGGGTACGCAGCATCCAAGCACGCGGTATTGGGCTTTATGAATTCGCTGCGCCAGGAGCTGCGCGGGAGCGGGATTGCCGTATCTTCGATGAATCCGGGACCGATCGACACGCCGTTTTTCGAGACGGCCGATCCGGACGGCACGTATGTCCAAAGCGTCAATCGCTTCATTTTACCGCCTGAAAAGGTGGCTCGCGAGATTGTGCGCATGATGGAGACGCGCAAGGCCGAGATCGATCTTCCGCGATATTTCGGCTTGGCTGTCCGATTGTACGCGCTGATGCCGCGGACGGCGGACAAGCTGGCGGGTCGTTTTCTCAATTTAAAGTAAGTCGAAATCCGATGCACCCGTGCAGAGTCTTGCTCAATCGTTACGAATCCGGGGGGACGAATTGCGAGCCGGCTTGAGACGATGCCGCGGGAGCCCTGCGAAAAATTCTTTCTTTACGAAGAAGGACGTTTTCGCAGGGCTTTTTTTGTGTTAAAAAATAAGGGAAGAATAAGCACGGATGCAAGGGGGAGAACGGGATGGCCTGGATCGCTTCGCAAGCTTATTATCAAGTGCAGCGCGAAGTCAGCGAAGGACAGCAGCGTTGCAGCGTGTCAGACCGCCGGATTGACCTGTATCATGATCGGATCACCACGCATCGCCGGGAATTCGAACTGGGACACGTATTCGATATTTCTTACCGCCGAATAGGCGGAGGCATCGGAATGCTCTACCTGCACACGAGCATCGGCGTGTTTTCTTATACGGTAAATACCGATCCGATGCCGTTTATTGCCTGCTTTAAATCGATGCCGGGCGAAAAGGCTTCCGAATGAACCGATTTCATTGCAATATTAAATGTTTATTTTAGGCTGCATCCGCGCTTTTGCGTAGATGCAGCCTTTACTTTTTATCAGTAAAGTCGTTTGAAGATCAAATCTAACGTTGACGTTAACGTTATTATGATGTAATATACATATGTAAAAGTTGTTATATTAAAAAGGAGGGCGTTACATCGTGTTCAAAATCGACGAAGTCGCCCGGGAGACGGGACTTACCAAACGGACGATTCGCTATTACGAAGAAATCGGACTGATGCCCGCCCCGGAACGCAGCGAGGGCGGAACGCGTCAGTATACGCAAGCGCATATCGAGCATTTGCAGCGCGTCATCTCGGCACGCGACGTACTGGGGTTTTCGCTGCAAGAGATTCAGGAATATATGGGCTATGCGCAGGCATTGACGGGACAGCGCGAACTGTATCCGCAGATCCGCGAGCCCGAGCGTCAATTGGAGAAGCTGCGCGAAATGGACGGTACGTTGGAAGCCCAGCTTCGCGCCCTGGACGAGAAAGTCGGTAAAATTTTGGCGATGAAGCAGGAGCTGGAACAGTTCCGTAATCGCGTAAACGCCGGGATTGCCAGACTGGAACACGAACATCTGCAAAACGAACATCAACCTGAAACCAAAATCACGGAGGGGAAAAACTCATGAAAAGCGAAACGCCGATACATGCCAACACACTGCCTCCCGAGGGAAAATCCCTGAAGGAAGGCGGTTTTTTATCGCAGCCGAAAGCGGTCTGGGCCGTCATGTTTGCCTGCATTATCTCGTTTATGGGCATCGGACTGGTCGATCCGATCCTGCCGGCGATTGCCACGCAATTGGACGCATCGCCGAGCCAAGTGTCGCTGCTGTTCACCAGTTATAACTTCGTCACCGGCGTCGCGATGCTGATCACGGGGTTCGTTTCGAGCCGGATCGGGGTTAAAAAGACGCTGCTCAGCGGCATTTTACTCACCGTCGTATTCGCGGCGTTGGCCGGTTCGTCGGATACCATCGCTCAGATCGTCGGTTTCCGCGGCGGTTGGGGACTTGGGAACGCGTTGTTCATCGCAACGGCACTATCGGCGATTGTGGGACTTTCAACGTCGGGCACGGCGAAAGCGATTATTTTATATGAAGCCGCACTGGGCCTCGGGATCGCGGTCGGCCCGCTGCTGGGCGGAGAGCTTGGCTCGATTTCGTGGAGAGGACCTTTCTTCGGCGTCAGCGTGTTGATGGCTCTTGCCTTTGTGGCCGTCACTGTGCTGCTGCCGAAGATTCCGAAACCGAAAACGACCAGCAAATTATCCGATCCGTTTAAAGCGCTGGCGTTTCCGTCACTGATGACGCTCGGCATCGTGGCTTTCCTGTACAACTTCGGCTTTTTCACCTTGATGGCGTATTCGCCTTACGTGATGGAACTGGACGAGCACGGACTGGGGTACGTGTTCTTCGGTTGGGGTCTGCTGCTCGCGATTACTTCCGTATTCGTGGCTCCGCGCATTCAAAGCCGTTTCGGTACCGTTCGTTCAATGGCGGTGATGCTGACGCTGTTCGCGATCGACCTGCTGGCGATGGCGATCGGCACGGTGATGGGCAGTCCGACTACCGTTATCGTCTGCGTCATCGTTGCCGGTGCGTTCCTCGGTATCAATAATACGCTGATCACCACGGCGGTCATGGAGTCGGCTCCGGTCGAACGTTCCACCGCATCCGCGGCTTACAGCTTCGTTCGGTTTATGGGCGGCGCGGTGTCTCCGTTCCTGGCCGGCAAACTGGCGGAATGGTTCAGCGCGGAAATGCCGTTTTACTTCGGTGCGGCGATGGTGGTTATCGGGGTTGTCGCATTGCTGCTGAGACGTCGCCATCTGTCGCATATCGATGCGGCGATCAGTCATTAAGACTCAACCTTTTACAGAGAGGAAGCGGGAAAAATGAAGCATATCGTAGCAGCCATAGACGGTTCGGCAGGTTCGGTACGGGCTTTGGAAGAAGCGATTAAGCTGGGGATGTCTTTGGCTGAATCTCCGAAAGTGACGGCATTGCATATTGATTCGTTCGTGTCGATGAATGAGCCGCCGTTCGGCGTCGACCCGGACGAGCGGATCGAGGCAGAGGGATTGGCACTGTTGCAGTCGGCCGGGGAGAAGCTTGCGGCTTCGGGGCTTGCTTACGGGACAGCCGTGCGAAAAGGAGATGCGGCGCGCGGGATTTGCGAGTTCGCCCGCAGCGAGAGCGCGGATCTGATCGTGATCGGCACGCGCGGGCATGGCCTGGCGGCCGAACTGCTGCTGGGCAGCGTAAGCCACAAAGTCATTCAGCACGCGCCGTGTCCGGTGATGACGATTCGATAAGCAGGACAGGCGGGATGTAACTCTGTAAGGAAAGTTGTAAAAAGTACAAGATTATCTTTTTAAAAGTGCCAATCTGCGAGCCTAAGTTGCAGAATATGCATCATTTTTCGAAATAAGAGGTTTGCAAGGGCGCATTATTGCTGATTTTGTTGCAAAAACTACAACTTGAGCCTACTCAGTATCGTTTTACGCATAAAATGTTGTACAAACTGCAAGATTGCAAGATTGCAAGTCTGTAGCTTGATCAAGCATCCTTTCCCTTCAATAGGCGAAAGGGTGCTTTTTGGCGTTGCAGTCTGGTATGCTTAGAACAGTATGAGAATCTTGTATTTCTATTTGCATTTGGGAGCCCCTATAATAAAAGAAGTTATCTCAATCTTAGGCATTCACGCCACGAACGATTACATCTAAAGGTGGAACAAAGAAATGACAAAAGAAATCGAACAATTCACGCAGCTCGGGATCGGCGAAGCGCTGACGGCTGCATTGCTTGAATACGGAATCGACAAGCCGAGTCCGATCCAGGCGGAAGCGATTCCGCCTATCCTGGAAGGGCGCGACGTACTGGCCCAATCCCAGACGGGGACGGGCAAAACGCTCAGTTATCTGCTGCCTTTGCTTCAAAAGATCGATGCGGAGAAAAAAGAAAGCCAAGTGCTCGTCATCGCGCCGACGCAGGAATTGGCGATGCAAATCGTGCGCGAAGGCGAAAAGTACGGCGCTCCGCTCGGCATCGGCACGATCGGTCTGATCGGCGGCGCTTCGGCCGCTCGGCAGATCGAAAAGCTGCGCCAGCGTCCGCATCTGGTCGTCGGCACGCCGGGACGCCTGCGCGAGCTGTTGTCCACGCGCAAGCTGAAGCTGCATGAAGTGCGCACCATCGTGCTCGACGAAGCCGATCAAATTTTCCAAATGGGCGGAGCCGACGATGTGCGCGGACTGCTCAAGGGAGCGCTTCGCGATCGTCAGCTGATCTTCCTGTCCGCGACGCTGGGGCAAGACGTTCGCGGATTGGCGGATCGCGAGATGCGCGATCCGGTCGATGTCGGCATCGAACCGGAACAAAAGCTGGCGAAGTTGACGCAGCATCTGTATTTCGTGTGCCAAGAACGCGATCGGATCGATACGCTGCGCCGCGTCGTGCGGCATTACAATCCGCAGCGCGTCATCGTATTCGTCAACCAGACGGAAACGATCGCCGAAGTGGAAGCCAAGCTGAACCACCTGGGACTTGAAGCGCGCACGCTGTACGGCGATTCGGACAAAGTCACTCGGGCGACGGTGCTGTCGCAGTTCCGCTCCGGCAAGTTCCGATTGCTCGTCGCAACCGACGTTGCCGCGCGCGGCTTGGACATTCCGGGACTGGAACTGGTCGTGCATCTCGATCCGGCAGCGGATTCGGAGCATTACGTTCACCGTGCGGGCCGCACCGGTCGCATGGGACGCAAAGGCTTGTCCGTGTCGATCGTGACCGACCGCCAAGCATTCATCATGCGCAAATTCTCGCGCGAGCTGGATACGCAAATCGTAGAGCGCGCGTTGTACGAAGGTGCCGTGCTGTCGCCGGAAGAAGCGGACGAGCGCCGTTCGGGGGCGTCCCGCCGGACTCCGAAAAAACCGGCTAATCCTTCGTCGAACGGACGGAACATATCGGTTAAAGGCAGCGCCGCTGTGAACGAGTCAGGTCAAAATCGTACTTCGAGCTTTGACAGCGGTACTTCGGATAGCGCTCACGGGGAGGCGCCGAAACGTTCGGCCGCTCCAGGAACCGGTAGCCGCGCAAATACGGGCAAGCCTTCCGCTCCGGCTGGTCGCGGACCCAAGAGCGGCAAAAAGCAGCCGAACAAAGACAAAGGCGCACCGAAATGGCTGAAAGATAAACGGTCCGCGCAGGACCCTTCTCAACAATAAGATCGGATGAATGGCGAGGCTCGCGCGAGTTCGAGCATTAGATAGACGCAGAAGAGGTGAAGGAGTATGAGTGAACAAGCCATCCTGAAGGTAGGAAGGCTGACCGGCGGTTATAGCGTGAACAAGCCGGTCCTGCACGATGTCGATTTTGAAGTCGCTCCGGGCGAGATGGTCGGCTTGATCGGTCTGAACGGCGCGGGCAAAAGTACGACGATGAAGCACATTCTGGGCCTGATGTCCCCGCGGGAAGGCGAGGTTCGAATCGGCGGCTCGCTGCTTAAAGACGACCCGGGGAGTTATCGCGCTTCGCTCGCTTTCGTGCCCGAGTCTCCGGTATTGTACGAGGAATTGACGGTACGCGAGCATCTGGAGTTTACGGCTCGCGCGTATGGCGTCGATCATGCCGTATTCGAAGAACGGGCGGAACGGCTGCTGAAGCTTTTTTACATGAAGGACAAGGAGCATAGCCTTTCTTCGCATCTCTCCAAAGGGATGAAGCAGAAGGTCATGATCATGTGCGCCTTCATCGCGCGTCCGCCGCTGTACGTGATCGACGAGCCGTTCCTCGGCCTCGATCCGCTCGGCATCCGCGATCTGCTGGAATACATGGTCGAGGTCAACCGCGAAGGGGCTTCGATTCTGCTCAGCTCGCATATCTTGTCCACGATCGAGAACTACTGCAATCGCTTCGTGATTTTGCATAAAGGCCGCATTATCGTGCAGGGAACGTTGGAAGATATTCGAGCGGCAGCAAACATGCCCGGCGCTTCTCTCGAAGACATGTTCGACCGATTGGTTCGGGCCGAGGGCGCGGGAGGCATTCAATGACCGGCCGCACGGAAAACGGCGAAAACGGACGTCCGATCGTGTCCGGCCTTCCGTGGGCGCCCGGAACGATCGCTCCGATGACGGCCGAAGGCATGACGGCGATGCGGGGAAAAAGGCGTTCGGTTTTCCTGGGCCGCATCCTGCCTTACATGCCGTATATCATTCAAAGCGGACTTGCCGTATCGGTCCTGCTGTTGTTGATCCTGTTCTCGGCGTGGTACACGTCGATCCTGCAGGATATGCCGGCAGGCTTTCCGATCCAATGGATTCTGCCTATCCTGATTTTCCCGCTGGCGGCTTGGAGCAGCTTCCGGACCTATCTGCAATCGGCGGATACGGTCTTCCTGCTGCCGCTTGAAACGCAAATGAAGGCGTACTTTGCCCCGGCTTGGCGCGCAGGCGTTACGGGCAAGCTGCTTCTGGCATGGCTCGTGCTGCTCGTGGCTTGGCCGATCTATATCCGCGTGCTGCCGGACGATCATGCGAATTTGTGGGCGAGTTTGCTGCTGGTACTCGGGTTGAAACTGCTGTTCGCCTACGGTGCTTGGCAGGAACATCGGATGGTTTCCGCCCGTCAATCCGACGTCTATCGGCTGCTGCGCTGGGTGTTATCCGTCGCAATCGTATTCGCTTGGTTTTGGCTGCCGCTATTTTGGTCCGTTATCGCAATCGTCGTCCTCGCGGCGCTCTATGCGCTTGCGCTGCGTTTCCCGCCCAAGCATCGCGTACCTTGGGAACGTCTGATCGCGGTCGAAAAAGCACAAGCAGGCCGCGCGATGCGGATGCTCGGCTGGTTCGTGGACGTGCCCACGCAGGACCCTCGCGTCTATCGTCGCAGTCTGTTGTCGGGCGTGGGACGGTCGATCCCGTGGAAACCGGAGGAAGCGTATCGCTTCCTGCTGACGCGTTCGTTTATTCGCGGCGATATGCTCGGAATGGCGGCTCGATTGGCGGTCGTCGGGTTCGTTCTCCAACTGCTCGCCCGAGAATCCTGGTTGGGCGTTGCTTTGCTGCTGCTGTTCACCTTCATGATCGGGATGCAGCTTAACGGACTGCGCCGCACTCATGCGGATTCGCTCTGGCTCGGGCTTTACCCGATTCCCGAGGATTCGCGCGTACGCGCCGGCCTGCATCTCATGATTCGCGTTCTGTTCATTGCTTCGGCGTTCATGTGGCTGCCGTTCCTGCTTACGCTGCCGTCCGATCCGCTGCTTGCGGTCGGAGCACTGGCTGCGGCTTGGGTACTGTGCTTCCTGCTGCACAATTCCGCCGGGCGGAAGTGGCGCAAGCTGGAGGGGGAAGACGAGTAATAGATCCGAGCAACCTGAAAATCCGGACAGCTGGCTGTCCGGATTTTTTGTGTGCAAAGAAAACGATGATATCGACAGCCTGAACTTCATTGTCGAATGAAGCTGCGGCTATAATCGGAGGAGTAACCGATCAACATCCCCGATTATCGGAATCCGTGTTTTTTGGCACTTCCTGCAACAAATAAAGCGACCAGCGATAAAGCTAACATGACCCAGCTGAACGATGCAGCTCCCCATTGGTTCAAAAGAACGCCTCCTACCATTCCTCCAAGGGCAATAGCCAGATTCCAAACGGTTGTATTGATCGGCATGACGAGATCCACGCCTTGTTCGCCCGCAGCTTGAGCAAGCGCGGTCTGGAGCAGGGTAGCGGCACCGCCGAACGTAAGACCCCACAAGGCAACAGAACCGAAGACGACGATCATGTGCCCGCTCCACAAACCTAATATAAGAGAAATCAAGGAAAATCCTGCGAGGCTCGCGAGAACCAGCATGCGCAAGCGCCGATCAATAAACATGCCCGTAATCCAAATGCCCACCAATGCCATCAGACCGAATATAAGCAGGATGAGCCCGACCTGGGATTCCAAACCGACATCGGCGAGAAAAGGAGCGATGTATGTATACAAAATATTATGAGACAACATCCAAGCCAAAACGACAGTCAAAATGGGAATGATGCCTGGGGTGAACAGGACTTGCTTGACGGAGACGCGCTTATCCGCCGGCTGCCCCGGATAATCCGGTACTTTCCAAAGTATCCAGAAAATCAGTATAAAGGCCAGCAGCGACATCAGCCAGAACACCGAGCGCCAGCCCATGAATGAACCCAGCAGCGTACCTGCCGGAACACCGAACGATAAAGCAATCGGCGTTCCGATCATAGCCACGGCCATCCCTCTTCCTTTCAGATGCTCAGGTACCATGCGTAATGCGTAACCGCCGATCTGACCCCAGGAAACACCCGCAGCGACGCCGGCGAAGAAACGGGCGAAAAGCGTCAGCGCATAGTTTGACGAAAGAGCAGTAACGGTGTTAAAGATCAGAAAACCGAAAATAGACAGAAGCAAAAGCGGACGCCGGCGCCAGCTCTTTGTCAGTACGGCTACGGGTATGGCGGCAACCAGCGACCCGACCGCATAAAAAGTGACCAGTTGTCCCGCGCTCGACTCGGAAATTCGCAGCCCTTCTTTGATTTGCGGCAGCAATCCCGCAGGAAGCGTTTCGGTCATAATGGCTATAAAACCCGCCATAGCCAGGGCAAGCAAACCGAACCACGGAAAACGACGAGCAGATAGATGCGACATTCGTACAGCTCCTTTGAGATCATATCGAATAATTAATCGACTTTTGGATCGATCATTCCTTATATTATTCAGAGCAGCCGCTCTTGTCAATGATTTATGGATCGATTAGTATATAATTAAGAAAAGGGAGGGAATCTCTAATGGCAAGAACGGGACGTCCGCGCATTTTCGATCGGGATGAAGCTGTATTACAGGCGATGCTTCTTTTTTGGGAGCAAGGATTCGAGGCTACTTCATTGCTTCAGCTTCGAGCAGTCATGGGGGATATTTCGGCAGCCAGCTTTTATGCGGCTTTTGAATCCAAAGAAGCGCTGTACAAAGAAGTCGTGGAACGATATATGAATACGTTCGGACGCGTGACGAAAAGTTTTTCGGATCTTGCGCTTTCGCCGAAAGAAGCGATTGAAACTACATTGAGAAGTACCGCGAAAATGCAAACAGACAGCGCGCATCCGTCCGGTTGTTTAATCGTGCTGTCGGCTACTACGTGTTCTTCCAAAAATAATCATATCCGCGACATTGCCGCCGAGAAAAGAAAGCTGACTCGCAATCGCCTGCAGGATTGCATCCGGCGTGCCGTGGATATAGGCGAACTCCCTGCTTCCACGGATATAGACATGCTAACCACCGTATTCGATACTTTTATGCAAGGCATCTCTACACAGGCTCGGGACGGCGTTCCTTTTGAAACGATCGATCAGGCAATCACGAAATTCATGGAAATCTGGAATCTTGTTCGACAGTCGGCCTGACCTGATTCGGGAACGTCCTAAGGCGTACTTTGTTTTCTTCGCAAGTCCATAAAGCAAAAAAAAGGCTGTTGAGAAATTCTCAACAGCCTTGTGGGGCATAAATCCGAATATTCAATTTGAACGCTTAACGTCAAAGATTTTTACTCGCTTTTAGCCGCTTGCAGTTCTTTCGCGCCTTTATACACGAGACTGAACAAATCTTCCAAGTTCTCTTCCGCGATACAGGAGAAAGCAATACGCAGGTCGGTCTCGCCCAGCGCGATCGTGCCGACGCCGTATTCGCGCAGCAGATGCTGGCGAAGCTGTTCGGCTGGAATGCCTTCGTTCAGCTTCAGGCACATGAAGTAACCGGAGTTGAACGGGTAATAGGTCCAGACGCCTTCGTATTTGCCGCCGTCGAGCAGGTCTTTGACCTTATTGGCGCGGCCTTTCATGATCAGGAATTTCTCATGCTTCTGCGCTTCGAACTCCGACGCTTTCAGCGCTTCCAACACGAACGTCTGCGACGGGTGCGGTCCGCTGGAGATCGTCGCGCGGATGATGCCCATCGTCTTCTGCTCCAGACCGGCCAGTATATCGGCGTTATCCGAAGCGAAGGTGATAAAGCCTACGCGGAAGCCCCAGACAAACTCTTCTTTCGTCGCGCCGTCGATCTTGACCGGCAGAATGCGCGGGTGCAGGCCGGCAAGCTTGCCGAACAGCGACTCGTGCAGCGAATCCTCGAAAAACAGCCCGAAGTAAGCATCATCGCTCACGACAACGAGGTTGATGCCGGCGTCCGCCGCTTCCAGCAGAACCTTGATGATCTGGTCGCCTTCTTCGACGCTCGGCGTGTAGCCGGTCGGATTGTTCGGGAAGTTGAGCGGCACGATCGCTTTGCCCGCTTCTTTTTGCTCCAGCAGCGCTTTGCGGAACGCTTCGGCATTGAATTTCATGTCCGCGGTGAACAGTTCGTAATTGACGATCTTCGCGCCGCGACGGATGCCGAAAGTCAATTCGTAGTTCTCCCAGTTTTTGTCCGGATAAACGACCGCGTCACCCGCATCGGCAAACAAATCGGCTACGATGCTGAGACCGTGCGTCAGCGCATTGGTCGCGATCGGATTGCCGAACGATTTGCCTTCGAGCGAAGGGTTCTCGCGAATCATTTTCTCGCGCCATGCGGATCGAAGCTCAGGCTTGCCCGCAGGAGGAGCGTAGCCGTACAGGTCCTTTGGATTGTAAGCCGACAGTTTATCCTGAATCACGTTCAAGTGCATCGGTCCGCCGTTCTCGGTCGCGATGCCGATCGTGGCGTTATATTTCTTGGCGTGCGCCGTCGCCTCGGCGGACTGGCTCAAAATGCCTTCCTTCGGGAAATAGATCTCCCGGCCGAGTCCCGACAACATGTCGTGGACATGCGCGTTTCCCGCTTTGATCTTCTCGTTCCATTGTTCAGCCATTGGGTTCATTGCGCGTCTTCATCCTTCCAAACAGAATTGCGTCAATTATAGCATCCTCACATTGTGACGTCACGGAAAATACCCGGATTTTTTAAGGGTTTTCAATCGGATGGCCACTTTTTTTGCCGAAATCGTTTCATCTTGTCCTTCTCTTGCGAACGGTTGACATTTCCGAATGATTTTGATTCCATGTCAACTATTTGTGCGGAAAGGGACGGGATGCGAGAATGAGGGTTTAATCGGAAAAGGATCAGCCGTTTAGGTTCCGATCGAGCCCTTTGGCGAAGTCTGCGATGGACGGACACGATTCAAGCGAATCGCTTAGCGTGTACAAAAACATGTACAATAAGGATTGAAGTTCAAACTTACATAAGATGCACGAGATCCGGACGGTTATTTGTTTAAAGGTGGCAAGGAATAACTCGACCTTAGCCGCTCCTGGCACGGATTGCATGATTTGATCTGTGAAGGCGCATTGACAGGGAAGGGGCCTTTGTTCAATGCGTTAATGGGCGGGGGTCCTCTGGAACATGCGGAAGAGTTAGTGCGTTCGCTGACCGCGCGGTTCAACCCTCGGCGAAGGGATGTTGCTGTATTCATTTCAGATCACAAGGAGGTTGTTCAAGATGGGGATGATCGGTTATTTGAAAAGGGTACCGGCGGAGCTGTTGGCCGCGTTGATCCAAAAAACGGCGACGTTGGACGAGTACGTATTCGGTGACGAAGCCGGAGACGAATTGGATCTCGACAAAGCTTGGCACGGCCTGCATTATCTGCTGTGCGGGGATGCTTTCGGAGGAGAAGAACCGCTCTACAACGCGCTTATGGGCGGCCAGCCGATTAACGAAGAAGAAACGGAAGACATTATCGTTCGTTATCTGACGCCTGATCAAGTGCGCGAAGTTTCTCGAGCGCTGGAAGCCCTCGACGACGATGCGTTGAAAAAAGGCTTCGCGCCCGACGATATGAACGAAGCGGGCGTTTATCCGGCGCCGGATTGGAACGACGCGGGCGAGTTGGATTATTTGCTGGACTATTACGGGCCGATGAAAGCCTACTACCGCCAAGCGGCGGAAAACGGCGAAGGCATGTTAATCTACGTCTCGTAAGCAACTTGAGCCGAACAAGGAAGTTTCGGGAACAGGAGGAGAAATGAGCTATTCGAATAAAGGAAACGTAACGCCCGGTCGCTTGCACGGCGCGCTGCTGGGACTAACCGTAGCCGATGCGCTGGGCGTTCCGGTCGAGTTTCGATCAAGAAGCGCTTTGGATCGTGACCCGGTCACGGACATGTTCGGCTATGGTACCTATAACCAGCCGCCGGGCACGTGGTCGGACGACAGCACGATGACCTGGTGCACGGTGGAAAGCCTGGCTTTGCAGGGCGAGTGCGATACCGAAGACATGGCAGGGCGCTTTGTACGTTGGCTGACGCACGGGTATATGACGCCGTACAATGAGCTATTCGATATCGGCAACGCGACGCGCGAAGCGCTGGAACGCTACCGGACCGAAGCTGTCTGGGCCAAATTCGCGGGACTCACGCATGAACATTCCAACGGCAACGGCTCGCTAATGCGCATTTTGCCGATGGCTTTTTATGCACGGAATCTGGAAACCGCGGAACGCGAACGTCTCGTGAACGAAGTCTCGTCCATCACGCACAGACACCCTCGCTCTCTGCTGGCCTGCCAGATCTATGTGGAAATGGCGATTCAGCTATTGGAAGGACAGTCTGCGGAACAAGCTTATCAAGCAACCGCCGCAGCGATCAATGAACGCCACGCCGGACACGCCGAGCTGGCAGCATTCGAGCGCGTGCTGAACGGCGAATTAGCCGCGTTGAAAAGAGACGGAATCCGCTCAAGCGGCTACGTCGTCGATACGCTGGAAGCCGCCGTATGGTGCCTGCTTACCACCGACAGCTACCGCGAAGCCGCCTTGACAGCCGTCAATCTGGGCGAAGACACCGATACCACCGCAGCCGTAGTCGGCGGCCTTGCGGGCATCTTGTACGGCGAATCTTCCATCCCGCCCGAATGGCTATCCCGGATCGCAAAGCTGGACGAACTGCGCGAGCTGGTGTCCAAGTTTGAGGCGGTATTGCTGAAGCAAACTTAGGGACAGGATCAGGGCATAGAGAAGAACGAAAATCGCCCAATATGCAGACTTGCTTTTAAACAGACTTGATAGCTCGCGGCACATCCAGTTACGTCATAGTCATTCCTGCGTATAAGCAATAATTCTGCCCTTAAAAGCCTAAAACGCCCTTTTCAATCGCGAATTGTTGCTTTTTAGCAACAATGATCTCGATTCCAAGCTCGATCCCTAATTATTCTTGCTTTTTCGCAACAATCGAACAATATGCACCCAAAGCGCTTGATCGATCTTGAAAAAATTCAAAAAAGCTGTCCCAAGATATACTTTGGGACAGCCTTTTTTTAGGTTTTTTTCCCTTCCCCAAACTGATCGCGAACGTGCGCACCAGCGGAGGGAGAAATTCAGTGAAAGACGCCTTTGAACGAGGAAAGCTGAAAGCTTTCTTCGTGAGACAGCGGCTTGAACGAATTTCTCCCGAAGCGCCGCCACGCACCCGCAGCGCATCATTCACCCCGCCACCTTCGCGATCTCCCGGAGCAACAGCTTCAACGGATCTCCTTCCTCTGCCGTCCGCATCCGCGCAATATACCGATTCCGCTTACTGTACAATTCCTCAAGCTTGATCACAAAGCGCTCGTCGTCCCAATGCTCTTCGTCGATCGTCTCGGCATAACCGGCGCGGACAAAAGAGTCGGCGTTCAAAATCTGATCGCCGCGGCTTTGTTTCCGTCCAAGCGGACATAGCAGCATCGGTTTTCCAAGTGCCAGATATTCGAAGATCGCGTTAGACCCGGCTCGGCTGAATACGATATCGGCTGCCGCCAAAATATCGGCCATGCCTTCGTTCGCGTATTCGAACTGCCGATATCCGTTCCGGTCCGCCAGCGAATCGTCGAGCCCCTTTTTCCCGCAAAGATGCACGATATCGAAGCGCTCCAACAGCGTATCCAAATTCCGCCGCAAATTCGCATTCAGCGCACGCGAGCCCAGACTTCCGCCGGCGGCTAGCAGTACAGGCTTTTCTCCGTCGAATCCAAGCAGCTCCAGACCGCGGGAGGCTTCGCCCTCTTTCAATTCGGGACGCACGACAGAGCCGATTTGCACCGCTTTGCCGCTTTTGACCGCGGAAGCCGTTTCCGGGAAAGTGGTACACAGCGCGGCCGCGAACGGAAGGGCAAGTTTGTTTGCCAAGCCGGGGGAGTAGTCGGATTCATGAATCAGCGCAGGCACGCGGTTCATCCATGCGCCAAGCACGACCGGAACCGAGACGAACCCGCCTTTGGAAAAGACGACGGACGGCTTCAATCGACGAATCAATCGGCCGGATTGACCGACTCCTTTTAAAATGCGGAACGGATCGGAGAAATTTTGCAGCGAAAAATAACGGCGCAGCTTACCCGTCGCGATCGCATGGTAGGAAACGCCGGGCAGCCCTTCGACTAATTCTTTTTCGATGCCTGTCTCCGATCCGATATAATCGATCGCCCAACCTTGCTGTCGCAGTTCGGGAATAAGCGCCAAGTTGACCGCGACGTGTCCGGCCGAACCGCCTCCGGTCAGCACGATTCGTTTGGAAGTTTCAGCGGCCTGGGCGGATGTATAAGGTTGTGAATGAGAAATCATAATTTGAAAATCTCCTTTGATGGAAACGGTGAATTCGGCGGACAAGGCAAATAGCTGCCACCGCACGTAAGCTCTATTGTACGACCGGAACGCGGAAAAACCAAGAGGCCGAGCAGAAAACGAAATGCGCGAAAACCCGCTGCATACACGTGCTTGCAGCGGGTATCGTTCGAATAAAGATACGGTCGGATTCGAAAGAAAGCTTCCGCCGAACGCGTCCGGCACCTAGATTCGCGGAGAACGGATGCGTAAGGCTGCCAAAAGCTGCAATACTTTGCGCAAAATGTTGCGGCTCGCCATCATTTTCGGCCATAGCAGCGGTTTAGACGAAAAAATGTTGCGAACGTCCATCATTTTGCGTCAGTTTCCTACCAATCGTCGGAAAAAGCGTAAAATTGATGGATGTCTGCAACATTTCAGTTTGAATCTGCTCGTCTAACGAAAAATGCGGGAAATCCGCAACATTTTCTTTCCGCTGCGATCAATCGACACTTTTTGCCGAATCGTTTACTGTCTGATTTACTTGTTTGTCGCTTTTGGCCAACGTTTCGACGATTTCAGGCTGCCGTTCGCGTTTTATTTCAAAATCAGCAGCCGATCGTCGTCCGCGCCCGGCGTACCGCCCGACGTGTTGTTGGTCAGGACGTAGATTTTGCCGTCATGCACCGCGACATCGCGGATACGACCTTCGCCCGTTAATACATCGGTCATCGTTTTGGCGATCGGGTCGAATTGTTTCAGGCTTTGACCGGCCAAGGTCGCGACCAAAATCTTGTTATCCGGCGTTGCGGCGATCCCGGAAGGCGCGATGGCCTGCGGGCCGGCGACGTAATAAGGCGAAATGAGTCCCGGTGCGGTCTGGGTCCCCTGAATGGTCGGCCAGCCGTAGTTGCCGCCCGGCGTGATGACGTTGATTTCGTCCAATCCCGTCGTGTCCGTGCCGCCGCCCGGGATCGGAGCGCCGCTCGGGCCGTGATCGGAGGCATACAGCGTGCCGCTGGATGTCCACGCTAACCCTTGAGAATTGCGCAGTCCGTAGGCGTATACATAGGAATTTTTAAACGGATTGTCTTTCGGAACCATGCCGCTCGTCGTCATGCGCAGCACCTTGCCGCCGTAACTGGAGAGGTCCTGCGACAGCTCGCGTTGGTTCGCGTCTCCGGAAGTGCTGTAGAGCATGCCGTCGGGTCCGATCGCGAGACGTCCGCCTTCGTGAATCCGTCCGCCCGGGATGCCGGACAGCAGCTCTTTTTGTTCGCGCCAAACGCCGTTTACCAGCTTGACTTTGACGATGCGGTTCAGCGCTTTTCCTTTTTCCTCGTAGGCATGATAGACGTACGCGTATTTGTTTTTCGCAAAATTGTCGTCGAGCACGAATCCGGTCAGTCCGGCTTCGCCGACGACGCGCAGCGTCTTTTTGGTACGAAGCTCCTGAACCGTTTGCTTGCCGTTTTTCACTTCGACGATGCCGCCGCCGCGCTGCGTAATGTAGACCGTGTCTCCGGCAAACTGCATCGACCACGGCACTTTCAGCTTCGTGGCCGCGACATCGTATCCGCCCTGCAGCGAGTCGGTCAGCGAAGCCGCGGCGATGCGTACCGGAACGGCTTCGGCAGCGGATGCCGTCGATCCTCCCGATCCGGCAGCCAGCAGTTTGGGGCCTTCCCAAGACGATTCGGTCTGTTGAACGGCGGTTTGTTCGTCTTCGCGCTGCTCTGACGCATAGATCGAGATCGGTACGGCCAAAAGTAACGCGACGGTTATTGCTTTTGTTTTCGAGGTTGGCATGGTGATTCCCCTCCTTCTTTTTCCATTTTTACCCGGTCAGTCCAACCTTAATCGGTTTCGGAGCAGAAAGGAGTTTTTTTTATACACTATCGGAGAATAAGCAGTTTATCATCGTCTTCGGCAGGCGAACCGCGCCCGTCCGTATTGTTGGTCAGAATATAGATTTCGCCTTCCTTCACGGCCACGTCCCGAATACGTCCGACGCCGCTCAGAATTTCCGTCATTTCGCCGGAAGCCGGATCGAACGCCGTCAGGCTTTCTCCCCGCAAGTTCGCAACCAGCAGTTTGCCGTCCGGCGTCGCCGCGATGCCCGAAGGCGCGATCGCCGTTTCCCCGGTGTGATACAGAGGAGGAGTGAATCCGTCTCCCGTTTCGTCGCCCATGACGTCCGGCCAGCCGTAATTCGCACCCGCCCGAATTTCGTTCATTTCGTCATGTCCGCCGGGATTGCCGCTCGGACCGTGCTCGGAAGCGTACATCGTGCCGTCTTCGAGCCAGGCGATGCCCTGCGAGTTGCGGTGGCCGTACGAGTAAACGTAAGAGCCTGCGATCGGATTATCTTCCGGGATTTCGCCTTCCGCGGTCATGCGCAAAATTTTCCCGGCAACGCTACCGACATTCTGCGACGAACTCTCGTCCTGCGCGTCCCCGGTCGTGACGTACAGCATGCCGTCCGGCCCTATCGCGATCCGTCCGCCGTCATGCACGCGCGCGCCCGGTATATCGTCCAGCAGCACGGCCGTTTCGCTCCAGCTCGCGCCGTCCGCGGCTTCTTCGATCCGGATCACCCGATTGCGAATACCGTCGCCTTCTCCGTACGTGTGATACGCATACGCGATGCGCGACTGTTCAAAATCGCGATCCAAAGCGAAACCCAGCAGTCCGCCTTCTCCTTCTTCCAATACTTCCGGGTTCAACGCGATCGGCTGCTCGACCTGTTCGCCGTTTTCAAGCTTGACGATCGAACCGCCGCGCAGCGTCATATAAACGGTGTCGCCGTCGAATTGAATCTCCCACGGCGTATCCAAGTTGTCCGTTACCGTCTCTACTTCTCCCGTCAGCCCGTCCGTGATGCCGGATTCATCGCTTATCGCGGCATTTTCTTCAGCGTCCGCGTCCGTCGATTCTTCGGCAGGCGTTTCTTTGAGCGTATCGTCAACGGATTCATTTCCGGCATTCGGCGTTTGTACAGGAGACTGGGCATCCGGCACGGCTCCCGCAGGAGCGCCGGTTTGACCGGAGCAGGCGGCAAGAGAGAACGCAAGCAGCGGCGCGGCCAGCATTTTTCTATTCCAGATTGTCGTCAAAGAGTCTTCCTCCTTTTGGATATTCGGATATGGTGCTTTCTGTTCGAGCTGAGAAGGCACGTCTTAGGTGTTTTTTACCCGACAAAGGCGTTACCAACCGACTATCCTTTTTTAAAAGGGTTCACTGTGTCGAGACAGTCTGACGCGACTTTCGAAGGCGGCCTGAATCTTTTTTCAAAAGGATTTTTCAGCAATTTTTTCCGGGGATCATTGGTGTTGCGGCTTGGCAATGGTAAAATAAAGCCGAGCGTTTTTTAAACAGAACGCTGAAGTTTTTCTTCAAATTGCTTGTTGGAGGTTGAACGTAATGCCTGAATTTGAACGTATCAGTGAACATATTTATATGATGCATGCCGAGCATGATACGGATCGTCCGATGTTGGCCGCAGTGGTCGGACATAGCCGGACGCTGTTGATCGACGGAGGCAACTCTTCGGCGCACGCGGCTGCTTTTCGTGACTACTTGGAAAAAGAAGGCGTGCGCCCGCCCGACGTGATGGTGCTGACGCATCATCACTGGGACCACTCTTTCGGTCTGGCCGAGTGGAGTCTGCCGACGATCGCCCAGAAAAAGACGGCCGAAATTCTGCGCGGGTTCGCGGAATTGGAATGGAACGCCGATACGGTAGGCCGATTGGTTGCCGAAAGCGTGATCAGCGAGCGTACGAAAAACGATATGCTGGCCGAATACGGAGGAGACTTGACCCGGATCCGCGTCGAAGAACCGAATATCGTGTTCGAACGCTTTATCGACGTGCATCTGGGCGGGCTGACGTGCGAAATTCGTTACGTGGGCGGCGATCATGCGGAAGATTCGTGCGTCGTATACGTGAAGGAAGAAGGGACGCTGTTCCTCGGCGACGCGCTCGCGCAGTCCGTCTACGGCGGTCCGATGAAATATACGACGGGCAAGTTCCTTGCGCTGCTCGATACCGTGTTCGCCTACGGCGCGAATGTGCTGGTCGAGTCGCACGGACGTCCGGTTTCGCGCGAGGAATTTTACGGCGACGTGCGCCGGTACGAGCTGCTGGCCCGTCAGGTGCTTCGGCACGGACGGAACCCGGAAGCGGTCGAAACCGATTTGCGCAGCGAACTGGGCTTAGCCGAGAACGAGGCGCTGCCGGAAGATTTGGCCGAAGCGATTGGATATTTCATGAATGGGTTGGAGAAATAAAATCGAATGATCGTATGGGAAAAGGCCGTGCCGGATCGCGTTATCGCGACGCCGGGCACGGCTTTTTTGCTGCGTATAGGCGTACGCGGGAACCCGGCGCGCCGTGAGGCGCCGGGCTCCGCGTGAGCGAACGGAGGGGCGTGCGGTTTCAAGCGTTCGAACTCGATTCCTGCCCACGTTGCTTGGCGCTCAACGGGGCTGAGCGGGATACCAAGCCGCGTTTTCCGCTGCGCGAACAGCAGGAGTGACTGCCGCCGCGCCCCGACCGGAAGCAACGGCTTCGTCCAGCACTGCCGTCAACTTCTCGACATCCAATACGGCCAAAGCGCGCGATGCCGATCCGATATACAGCTTGCCGTCCTTTTCGTTCAGCAGAGATTGGAGGGAAAGACGCTCCTGCGTTTCGGGAAAGCCGAAGCGCAGTCCGTCGATCCGACCGAGCTGCCTTCCCGTCTTTTTGTCGAACGCCAGCAGATCCCTATCGTAAGGAATCAGCAGGTAATCGCCGATCCGGGCGAAAGGACCGACGCCGAATCGGAATTCCAAGTTGGGATATATCCCGTTGGTTCGGGCTTCCCATAGAGTAACGCCGGTCTTCAAATCAACCGCGGCCGGAATCCGGTTAATGACGGCGTACAGGGTATCGCCGTCTACCAAGCCGCTTTGCATCAGATCCGAACGGGTCCACAGCACGTCACCGGAAGAGGCCTCGATCAACGAAGTCTCATAATCGCGGACGTACGGATTGCGAAGGTTTCGCGTATCGGTTTCGCGTTGAACCAGCAGGTAGCCGCCTAGGTCTTCCACTTCGTCGTTTTCTTCCGCAGCGTAACGGGCTAACGTTTGACCGCTGATCGTATCGATCTTCCGCCAGCCTTCGCCGTCGAATTTGATCCAGCGCGTCCCGTCGGTTTCGGTTAACGCCGGCGAGGCGTCGGGATCATAAACAAGCGACTCGCCTGCATCGATCCGACCTTTATCCGAAGCGACGTTCCAAATATTTTCTCCGGTAAGCGGGTCAAGAGCTTGTAAAGTCCCGCCTTGGGACAGCAGCACATAAGGCTCGTCCGAGCCGCGATTGACCAGATCGTAAGGAGGGCTGACCTGCTTTTTCCATCTTTTTTTGCCTGTTTGTTCATCGAGGGCGATCAGTACGCCGTCGTCACCGCGTTTGGTCGCATCACTCAGCAGCAGGATCGAATCGCCTGCGGCATAGGCGGACGGCCTAACCAGGCCCGGCCAGTCGTACGTCCACAGCACTTTGCCGTCGCTTAGGCGTAAATGAGCCAACGTTCCTTCGTTTTGCCCGTCGCCCGTTGCGCCGTAGCCGTTAATCGTTACGCCGTCACCTGTCGAATCCGGCAAGAAACCGAATCCGGAATGGCCGGCGTCGTATTTCCAGCGAATGCTGCCGTCTTTCCGATCCATGGCATACAGCAGGGAACTGTAGTGAAAGCCGCTGAACCCTTCGTCATCGCTGTACGCAAGCAGGGTACCGTCGTTGGCGTAAACCGAATACGCGTAGTTTGTATCCACCCGGGTGCGCCAATCGAAATCGACGGACAACGAAGGAAGAATCGGCAGTTTTTGATACAACGTATCGAAATCCGCCTCCTCCAGCCAGGCGGATTGGAGAAGCTGTTGATCGTATGAGGTCAACGGCAGAACCCAGTTCAGTCCGACCAAGCGGCCTTGCTCGGAGATATGCACCAGCAGATGCGCGCCCGGAAGCTCGTACCGCCATTCCGTGCCGCCGTTTGTCCAATGATACCGACCGTCTTCGCCCACACCATCGGGGTACCGCATCGGCGCGTCCATGACGGAAAAAGGTTCGCCCAGCAGGCTGCGCACCGTTTCCGATTCAAGGCCCGCCTGCAGTTGTCCGTCCAACGCGGCACGGATCGCGTCGATCGATAAATCGGAATCGGCAGCGAGCAAGCCTCCTTCGAGAGCGGCGGACTCCATGACGTCGTTCGCATTCAACCACAGCAGCATTGCACGGGAATCGTTTTCGCCGCTAGTTCGGCCGAAATCAGGCGAGACGCCGTACCAATCGCCGAAGCGCAGCATCGAGATCAACGGAGCGCCGTCATAGCTCCATGTCGCTTCGCTGTCAGGCGATGCATGAAGCTTGGCTGTCGGAGAAGGGGACAATCGCACGGCAGGCAAGGTTTCGATTCGATCGGATTCGGATTCGGCGTACCAGGTCGGAACCCAGCCGCTGTCTCCGTTTTGTTTGACGCGCAGCCAATCGCCTTCGCGTTCTAACACCTTTACCTCGCTGTCTTCCGCCCAATAATCGTAAGCGATCAGATTGCGCCAGTTTGCGGCCGCGGCCGGTCGATGACGAAGAATAGGGGCGGATGCTTGCAGATCGGCTGTTTCGATCACGGTTGGGGTTTGAAGAGTTGCAGGGTCTGCCGATGCCGCATTCGAACTGTCGGGTGTTGTTGTAGAATCGGGAGCGGCGGCTTGGGCGAAATGGCCCGAGTTTCGGTCGCCCGGAATCGGTGAAACGATCAGCAGTCCGGCGACGAGCAGGGCGACCGTAAAGCGCCGGAACTTTTTTTCGGGATGTATGATGTGCATGAGGCAACCTCCGCATCGAATAGGAATGTATGTGCAAACCGCGAATATGGTGAAAGTTGACGAGTTTGCGCATTCTATCCGGAATGATCGACTCCAAAGCCGAACTGGTTCGTATCGAAATCAGAGACGGGCGTGCGGACTGCTTTCCAGCGCTTCGGCCATGCTGTCTCCGAAAGACAATCCCAGCGATTCGTAAGCAATCAGCACCGCGCCCGCGGCCGGCGTCAAACGAGGCTCCGTCCAGACAAAACGCCGGCCGGGCTGCGCGCACGCCAACTCTTGCAGGCCGTTCAGGAAATAATCGCTGCCGGCTACGCTGCCGGTTTGCGAGATCGGAATATCCGGTCCCGCGAAAAAGGAGGCGAGCAGATCGGCTCCGACGCCGATTTGCCGCAAGGCATCTTCGCATACGCGTACGGCAATCGGCGAACCGGCTTCGGCTTCCCGGGTGACGATAGGCGCGAACAATCCGAACAAGCGGTCTCGCCGCTCGCGATCCAGGCTGAAGCTCCGGCTGGCGGCCTCGGTCAAATCGCGCAGGCTGGGCGTACGGAAAAAGCGCAGCATATCGCGGACAAGCACGCCGTCATCGGGAGTTTCCCGTCCCGCAAGCACGTCGTAGACGGCCTGATAAGCCAGAAAGCGCGCGGCGCTGGCCGCATAGTGGCCGAAATCGTAATTCCGCAGCCATTTCCCGTGCTCGGTATGGGCCAACAGAATCGACCCCGTGCCGGAAGCGACCAAAATGCCCGAACCGCCCGCCAGCGCGCCTCGATGTGCAATAACGGCATCGTTCACGACTCGGCTCGGGCAGGAAAGCCCAAAACCTGCGGCCAGCCGTTCTGCCCAAGATTTGTCTGATTCATTGTCGAGACCTACAATTCCTATAGCCAGAAAAACAACATCTTCCGGCTCGCAAGCGGCTTCTTGGATCGCTTCGCGCATTAGAGCCGCGAGCGGTTCCGTCTCCGTACGCTTGCGAGGGAGTTCGTCCGTTTCTTTTTTGATAAACGCCCGTACTCGTCCGGCAAGATCGGCGATCATGATCCGTACATTCGTTCCGCCCATATCGACACCCGCAACGACGGAGTCGGCATTGATTTTTTCCAGCATGAAAAGCCTCCTCAAAGATGGATGAATATACGTTTTAATGATTCGAATTGTAACTGCTCGCTCTGGATTCATCAAATTTCAACCGTTAATCTCGTTTGGCTGAACCCGTCTGCATGAACGAATTTGAATGTTGATCTTTTGCATGCATTTCGAAAAAGCCGGGATGGTGCAGAATGCTTACCATTCGCTTCGCGCTAAAATCAAGCCGGCAAGCGGCACGCCCTGTTCCTCGACGAAAACAGTAAAGCGAATATCGCGGCAGGATTGAAGCTGTTGCTCGGTTGTAACGTCCAGCAGTCGGAATTGCATGACATGACCTTCTTTCTGATATAATGGGAATGGATGTTTGGAAGAGCTGTCGGACTGATCGATATTCGAATGGGTTCGAAATGAAGTTATTATATCTCAGTATCGTTTATACAGGGAGAGTCGTATTTCGCTGATGAAGGAGGTCTGCGTCGTGAAAGAAGTGCTTCGAGAAGTCGAGGCGATTGCGCGCTGTTCGGAAGCGATCAGCAGCATCGAATTCAAGCATCTTAAGCTGTCGCGCGGGCTGCATTTGTATTTGACGTTCGTTTGCGAGAATCCAGGCGAACCTGCCGGAACGGTGCCTGATCGCCTGAAAGTCAAGCGCGCCGCGGCTTCGCGCGCGCTGCGAAAGCTGGAAGACGAAGGGCTGATCGTGCTGCGGGAAGCTCCGAACCTGCGCAAAGACAAGCGAGTCTATCCGACAGAAACGGGCAAGTCGGCTTACTTGTTCATTCAAGACGAAGGCGAATATTCGGATGAGTCTTCGCTGCGCGGACTATCCCCGGAGGAGACGGCTCAACTTCTGGATATGCTGTATCGGGTCAGGCTTAACGTGGAAAAAGATTGGCGCTTTGTCCAAAAAGGCGGTCGTCGTCCCTATATTCACGATTACTATAATCGCTTGATTGCTGCCGAAGCCCGGGAACAAGAGCTTGATGAACAGCTTTGCGATGCAAGGCCGGCGCAGGAAAGCAAAGAGTCGAACGAGACCTTTTCCGATCCGAAAGCGAATACGGAAACGGCCCGCCAAGTCTCGCTCTGGACCTATGAGGAGAGTGCGGAGCAGGACGCGAAACGGAATTCGGAAAACAAATCGTTCGCAGACCGGGAAGTCGAGTGATTTTGCATCCTTTATGTACGCCTACCGCGGATATACATCCCACCATTTTATATACAGAAAGGAGCGGGTGCCGTTGTTGAACGTGCCGCCGTCCTCTTTTATCCTGACGCCCTATGTTGCGAAAATCGCTTGCGAACCGGGCTGGAAATGGCAAAAACGTGAGCAGCCGCTTCAGAACTATGACCTGTTCTACGTATGGAGCGGGGAGGGGAGGCTGCTGCTGAACGACGAACCGCACGAGATCGGGAAAGGGAGCTGCTTCCTGTTCCGGCCGGGCGATCATACCAGCGCGACGCATAATCCGCAGAAGCCGCTTGTGCTGACTTATATCCACTTTAACATCGAAGGCGAAACATCCGAGATTCCGCGTGCTTATCGCGTGCTCGGAGAAACGGTCGACTTCGAATATTTGTTGTCCCGTTATGTTCGTCTGTTCCTGAGCGAGACGTACGGGGCGGACGAAGAAGCCAAGCTGCTGCTGAAGCAAATGATGATCCAATTGCTGCGCGGCGACCGCGAAGAACCGGCGGAACGCCGCGGCAGCAATCATTTGTACGAGGTGGTGCAGGAGGCGGCCAATTACGTTCGTCAGCATCCGAGCCTGGCTCACCGGGTGGAGGATCTGGCAGCGCGTGCCGGGTTGTCGCCGAGATATTTTTCCGCCAAGTTCAAGGAGTTGGTCGGAGCATCCGTGCAATCGTACATCATTCGCATGCGGATCGAGCGCGCGCAGCATCTGCTCGGCCATGCCGGAATGAACGTGACGGAGGTCGCCGAAGCGCTCGGGTATCGCGATATCTTTTTCTTCAGCCGTCAATTCAAGCAATATACGGGCAAAAGTCCTTCGGAAATTCGCTGAAACCCTATACGAATTCGTTTAAAATTTTTCATTTCGCCTGCCCGCCTGTTTGAGAATTGACGCAGTCGGGTAAACACTCGTTAGCTTTCATTCCCGAGACGCCAGAGCGCCGGGGTGGGGAAGGAGGAGTCGAGATGTTTAACAAAAGACGGATTCGCAGCGGAGCAGGACGCACCGGGGGCAGTGCCATCTTCCGCAATCGTCTGCGCCGGGTAAAAGCCGCGGAACAAAGCGAGCTGTGGTTCTAAGACGCCGATTTACTCAATCTTACGCTAATTCATGAACGACGATATAAGCGGTAACCGGGTTCGGCTAGGTTAGCCTTTTGCCCGTGACGCGTTTCTTTTTTCGTACAAGGAACGCGCCGGAATGTTACATATTTCTTGGTACGCGAAGGCTCTAACCTTGCAGCGTGCATTTCGAAAAAGACCGCCGGAGCGATCCGGCGGTCTTTTTCGCGCGTCGCGAGTCCGAAAGAAGGTTCGCTTGCGACAGCCTCATGACGAAGTCGTCTCCGGCGATACGGCGGGAAGGCGTTCGTATTCAAGGAAAGGGTCGGGAATATCCAGGCTGTATGCTTCGGTGTCGCTCGCTCCGACATAAAGAACCGCGCGACCGTTCATCTCTCGCGTCAACCCTCCGCTGAATATGACGTCGATCAGATCGCTGCGTTTGGCGGGGCCCGGAGGAAAATCGCTGCGGACAGCAATAATTTTGATCTCCGTCTTTTCAAGGCTCCACGGGTCCAATCCAAAAGTCATGGCGTAATAATGCAGCAGCCCGTTTTCGTCCCTGTACGAGATATGGCCGAGTACGCCCAGAATGCCGTTGCTGAGCATATGCACCTCGTTCGCGCCGCCCCATTCTTCTTTAATGAATTGATCCCGGAATAAGTGGGCATGCAGGAAGATCGTTTCGGACAGCTCGTCGAAAGACTCGATAATGTTGAAGCCGATTACGGCGATGCTTCCTTCCACGCCGAAGGGTCTGGAGAAAAAGCCGACCTTGCCGTTCGTCAGCGGAGTCAGGCGGATATCTTTCATGTTCCAAGGTCCGGATTTGACATGAACCAGTTCATGCAGGACATAACCGTGATAAAGCACGGTTCGCCAACCTTCGATATGATGATCGGGTTCCTGCGAAAACTGAAGCTGCACACCGCCCATGATCCATTCGTTGTTGAGCCGGGTCAGGAACGGGTCTTGAAGCCGGAAACGGGGCAGGTTCAGCTTGGGGGTCCAAACGCCGTTTTCCGACGTGAAGAAAATGATCTCCGAATCCTCCGAACTTCGTTCCTCGACGCGACCTGCCAGATACCATTCCCCTTCATTCCAAAATGGAGCGGTTATATTGTACACATCTTTTCCTTCGACGCCGTGGAAGATTAATTTGCGGGCATTCGTATGGGCGGGCGTGTATTCTTTAAGGAGTTCCGTGCAGCTTTTGGGCGTCCATTTGGTTTTCATTATCCGCTACCCGCTTCCTTGGATACGCTGTTTCTTGCGGCGTGCCGAATAGGCAGCATGACTGCGCGGGCCATACAGTAAGAGACGATGTTCTCTGAACCTTGATTGAGGTTCAGGCCTTTCGAATGAATGCCGTCGTAACAGCCGCCCGTATCCGCGTCGATGAGCGTCTGCTGTATCGAATTGCCGCCGTGAAACCACTCGAAGCAGCGCACGGCCAGTTCGTAATAAAAATGAACCTTGAACACGCGGTAAGCTTCAAGGCAAGCGAACATCATCTCGCAGGCTTCGATCGGCTGCTCGTCGTACAGCGCGGAGGTCTTTCCGCGCTCGTACCAGCCGTGGCTGCCGATCGGTCTGAAAAAACCTTCGGAAACGAAGGTTTTCTGCGTCAGGAATTCCAGGCTTTCCTTCGCGATCGCCGCGTATGCCCCATTTTCGGGCGACAGGCCGGATACTTTCAACAAAGCCCAGGGGAGCATGGCATTTCCGTAAGTCAGCGAGTCTTCGTACCAATGCCAATCCTCCTGCCGATACCTCTCGTAATTGAGACGAAGGCGTTCGGCCGAGGCATGGACCAGCGCTTCGATTCTGGCTTGCGGAAGGAATGCCGGATCAAACGCTTCGGAACGGGCATGAGGAAGCGTGTATTCGAGTGCCCGCGGAGCTTCCAGAACCGCGGTCAATCCGATCAAAGCATAAGAGAGCGCTCTCGGCGAACTTAGCGTTTCCAGATGCGGGAGCGCGCGATCCAACATGTATTTGCAGGTGTTTTGCAGATTGTCCGGTAATTTGTTGTGGGCGATCACGCAGCCCAGCGCCCAGACGCAGCGCCCTTGGCAATCGTCGGAACCGACGGTTTCCGAGAATGAACGGTCGTAATTCATGAAGTTCCGAAAGCTTCCGTCCGGATTTTGTGCATGGTACAAGAAAGAAAGGTACGTATGAGCCAGATTGAGAACGGACTCGTCCTGCCGTTTCGCGTAGGATAAGACGCACGCGATCAGCGCCCGCGCATTGTCGTCCGACGTATATCCTTTGGAACGGTCGGGGACGCCGAACTTGGTATGCTGGAAGACGCCTGTGTCATCCGTCAGTCGCTGCAAATAAGAGAATGGGAGCACGAAATGTTCGGCGAGGTCTTTCAAACGGCACTTCCTTTAAGCAAGCAGGTACGTAAAAGCGACGCGTATTCCCCCGCGATTTCGTTCCAGCGCATTTTTTGGCCCAATATCAGCGTGCGGCGTTCCATGTCGGCCTTCAACGCCGGTTGGTCGAGCACACTTAGAATCTGATGCTTCAACGAAGCGGAGTCTCTGAATTCCGCCAGAAGTCCGCGTCCGTCCGCCAACATTTCCTGCGCATAGCGGTACGGCGTGGAGATAACGACTCTTCCGTAACCGATTCCGTAAGCCAAAGTTCCGCTGACCGCCTGATCCTTGCCGAGATAAGGCGTCAGATAGATGTCCGACATAACGAGCGACTGGACGACTTCCTTTTGAGACAGGTGCTTATCCACGAACAGAACGTTGCCGTCCAGTTCCAATTCGTGCACCCGTTTCCGGAGAGTTTCGCGGTAAGTTTCTCCTTCGAGGCGTTTGATGCCCGGGTGCGTTCGACCCCAAACGATATACAGCGCCTCCGGATGGGATTCGACTACGCCTTTCATGGCTTCGATGGCGTATTCGATGCCTTTGCCCGGGCCGAGAAATCCGAACGTTGACAGAATCTGGCGGTCGGCGTAGCCGAACCGTTCTTTTAACTCTTCCCGGCTTTCGGTCGAAACGGTCGGAACGCCGTGATGATGCATCTCGATTTTAGAGGGGGAAATGCCGTACACATCGATCAGATCGTCGATTTTGTTGCGGGCCATGGTGATGACTTTGAAGCTGAGCGCCGCCAATTCTTTCATGATCCGGCGTTGTTCCGGAGAAGGAGCCGCCAGCACGGTGTGGAAAATGACAATGAACGGAATCTTTAGGGTCGAGGCAAAGTCGAGAACGTACCGGCCGTTTTCTCCGCCGTAGATGCCGAATTCGTGCTGAATGATTACCACGTCCGTATCGGTTCGGTTCAGCTCCGCCGCGGCTTCGGCATAATGGCGCTGCTTGTTTTGATTGATTCTGCCGATCACTCGATGACCGTAACGATACGATCGGCCTTCTTCGACGGAGACCATGGAAGTTTGGGCGAAATCTTCAAACTTTTCAAGCTGATCCATCATATCCTGCGAAAATACGGCCAATCCGCATTCGCGCGGAAGGCTGGTGCCGATGAATGCGACTTTGATCCGAGCGTCTGAAACTATCTTTTCGATATTCATAATATCTCCTTTTTATTACATATTTTGGATATTTATGAGCGTAAAAAAAGAATAAAGGTTCCTTTATTCTTGCGAAAATGAATGAAACTATGAAAGGGATGACGGCAACGGGATAGGAGCAAGCATGCCGGGGAAAAGGAATCGATGCTGTGAGCAGGAAGTCGAAAGAGGTCAGAAAGAGAAGAGCGCGTCCGATCGAATGATTCTGGGACAACCGTAACACCGATTCGGAATTATGTAAAGTAAGTTAGCTTTATATGTTAGAAAATATAACAAATTCTAAGCATGTCGGAGGAGCGGTTCAAGAGTGAAAAAAAGAATGATGAAAGATGCGGAACGCCGAACGGCGATTGTGACGGGAGCTTCCAGCGGCTTCGGCATGCATATTGCCGTTCAGTTGGCGCTCAGCGGCGTACGCGTAGCTGCCTGCATGAGACGGCCGGAATCCGCAGAAAAGCTGAGAGCTGCCGTTCGGGAAGCCGATATGGCCGCTGAAGCGACAGGCGATCCGGGTTCGCTTTTCGAGAATGACGATCCGGCGAGTGCGCTAGGGCCGATCGGATCCGGCGCGGTATCCGGCTTGATTTTTCCGGTTCGGTTGGACGTTTGCGACGATGCTCGGGCGGCGGAAGCGGTCCTGCAGATTCGAGAACATTTCGGACGCATCGATATTCTGGTCAATAATGCAGGCATGGCGATGGGCGGATTCGTCGGCGAAGTGCCGATGGAGGGCTGGCGCGAGCAGTTTGCCGTGAATGTGTTCGGCTTGATCGCGATGACGGGGGCGGTCATTCCGCATATGCGCGAAGCGCGCAGCGGCTGCATCATTCAGATGAGCAGCGTGAGCGGCGCGATCGGCCTGCCGGGGTACGGCCCTTACGTATCGTCGAAGTTCGCGATCGAAGGTTTCAGCGAATCGTTGGCGTTGGAGACCGCGCCTTACGGGATTCGCACGTATGTGCTGGAGCCTGCTTCGTACAAGACGGATATCTGGGAAAAAGGCTTCGCGGGCATTCACAAGGCGGACGGATCGCCCAACGAAGCTGCACTCAATCGGATGCTGGACATGTCGCGCGCCAGTGCGGAAGGCGGCGGCGATCCAAGAATCGTGGCGAAGCTGGCGGCGGATTTGGCACTCGGAAAAAAAGGGCGCGGGCGCTTCCGTTACGTGCTTCCGCGCGGTGCGGCTTTGCTTGTCGCGTTGAAAAAAAGACTGCCGTTCCGGCTGGTACAGGCGGTCATGCTGCGCATTTTGCATCGGGGCATGAAGAAATGAGTACCCGAAAATTCGTGGTTGCGTCCGCGAACGAAACGGTGTAGGGTAAAAGGCAACTGCATAACGATACGGGGGTCCGGGGTAGCCGGGCTGAGACTGAAGCCGCACCATCCGCTTCTGACCGTTAATCTGATCTGGGTCATGCCAGCGTAGAGAATTCGTATCCGTCCGTGAAACTAACGGCTTTCTGCGCATTTTTTATGCCGGAAAGCCGTTTTTTGTCGTTCGCGGCTGCCGATCATATCGGTCGAACCATCGTTCGTTAGCGCAGGGAAACAAACGGCTTTCGCCGGTCCGCCAGCCCCAACTGATCGGACCGCGAAAGCCGTATTTCAAAAAGCGGGGAGAACGATGAAAATGAGTGGAAAAGGTTCGCCTGCGGCTTCGCGCCGCAAAGGATTGACGCTGACCGACGTGTTGGTAACGGTGGTGGTATCGCTGGTGCTGGGCGTCGTTTATCACGTATGGGCCTCGGTATCGAGCATCGCCGGCTTGCTGTTCGTTCAGTCCGACGAGCTGGTTTACGGCATGTGGTTCGCCGCTTCGACTTTGGCGTTTCTGTTGATTCGCAAGCCGGGCGTCGCCCTGATCGCGGAAATCGCGGCGGCGCATCTGGAAATCGCGTTCGGCAGCGCCTACGGCATCCAACTTCTGCTGTACAGCGTGGTGCAAGGCCTGGCCGCCGAGCTGGTATTCGCGGCGTTCCGTTATCGGAACACAAGCGCGGGCGTTGCGGGTCTGGCGGGCGTTGCGGCTGCGGCAGGGTCGCTGCTTGCGGATATCTACTACGGCTATGTCGCGGAATACGCCACTTGGCTGATCGTGCTCAAGTACTCGCTGCGCGCCGTCAGCGCGTTCGTGATCGCCGGACTGCTGATGTACGGTCTGGCGAAGCTGCTGGAAAAAGCGGGCGTCACCCAATCGCTCCGTCCGGTCGACCGGAAAGAATACGACGCGTTGGACGGGTGAACGCGCATTCGGGAAAGCAATATCAGGCAAAGGAGGTCATCGTTTTGGAAAACCGGATCGAATCGCCGCCTCGCGCTTCCGACGCCCCGTCGATCGCGGCCGGCGTCGAAAACCTGCGGTTGAAATTTCCCGGCTCGCACGATCTGTTATTTCGCGATTTGTCGCTGCAAATCGGTCAGGGAGAAAAGGTGCTGCTGCTCGGACCGAGCGGCTGCGGCAAATCGACGCTGCTTCAAGTATTGGGCGGCATTATTCCGAGAGTGACCGAGGTTCCGATGAAAGCGGACAAGTTGACGGTCCCCGAATCGATCGGAATCGTTTTTCAGGACCCGGACACCCAGTTTTGCATGCCTTACGTCGACGAAGAGCTGGCTTTCGTGTTGGAAAACCTGGCCGTGCCCCGGGAAAACATGCGTGGACGCATCGAGGCGGCGCTGCATGAAGTCGGGTTGGACCTGTCCGACGCGCATGTCCCGATCGCTTCATTGTCGCAGGGAATGAAGCAGCGTCTGGCGCTGGCGTCCGTGCTGCTGCTGGAGCCGGATACGCTGCTGCTTGACGAGCCGTCCGCGCTGCTCGATCCGGAAGGGCGGCGCACGATTTGGGAAGCGGTCCGCCGGGTATGCCGTCAGAAGACCGTTATCATTGTCGAGCATCGAATCGAGGAAGTGCAGGATTGGGTAGACCGGGTGCTGCTGTTCGCCGATGACGGCAGCCTTCTCGCCGACGGCGCGGCCGACTTGATTTTCGGCCGTTACCGTGCCGACCTGCTGCGGTACGGGATCTGGTATCCGGAAGCATGGAGCGAAGCTTACGGAGACGGCGAACGGAGCGTCAAAGAAGCCTTGCCGGTCAACGGAGAGTTAAAACCTTCCGGTAGATCCTGCGAACCGACGGCACTCGCAGCGCTGCCGGGCGCCGGCATTTCTTCCGCGAACCTCGAAGCGCCGGAATCGGAATCATGGAATACGCCTGCCGCGGCCTCCGAACCCCTGCTGCGGCTTGAGAATTTCCGCGTGCTGCGCGGCGGAAAAACCGTCTGCGCGGCCGAATCGGCCGCCGTGCATCCCGGCGACCTGATCGCGCTGACCGGCCCCAACGGCGCCGGCAAAAGCTCGCTGCTGCTGGGGCTGATGGGCCTGCTGCCGCACGAAGGTTCGTGCGAATACGCGGGCAGCCGCCCTTCCGGGCGCCGGGAACTGCGCGATGCCGCGGCGAAGCACGCCGCCTTCGTGTTCCAAAACCCCGAGTTCCAGTTCGTGACGAACCGGGTGCTCGACGAAGTGGCTTTCACGCTGCGAAGCGAAGCGGAAGCCCTACTTCGCGCGTCTCGGACCGGCGCTTTTGCCGGATGGATCGAACGGCGCCGCCGAGCGCGTCCCGACGCGGAGACCGAAGCCGCAACGGTCAGGCGGTCCCAAGCGTGCCTGGATCGCTTCGGCCTAGGCGATTATGCCGAACGCCATCCTTATTTGCTGTCGCTCGGACAAAAGCGCCGTCTCAGCGTCGCGTCGGCGATCGTGTCGGACAAGCCGATTCTGCTGCTCGACGAGCCGACGTTCGGACAGGACGCCCGAAACGCGTTCGCGATTCTCGACTTGTGCGAGCGGCTTCGCGCTTCGGGTCATGCCGTATTGATGATTACGCACGAGATGGAGATCGCCGAACGGCTGGCGACCGGGATCTGGACTGTCGAGAACGGCAAACTCTCGTCGGTTCGGGCGACGGGACGTTCGCGCGACGACGCGATCCGATTGTCGGAAAGGGGCGGCGCGCGATGAAATTTTTCGAGCCTTCCCGGGAGACTTGGCTGCATCGCGCCAATCCCGCGCTGAAGCTTCCGCTGTTCGTCGTGCTGTTCGTGCTCACCGTGCTCACGCATCGGATCGACGCTTCTTTTTATCTGGCCTGCGCTTTTCTGCTGCTGCTGTTTTGCGCGTCGGGTTATCCGCCGTGGAAAACGGCGCTGCTCGCGTCCGGCTTCGCGCTGGCGTTCGCTTCCGCTTCGCTGACCATGATCCTGTTCGGAAAAGGCAGCGAAATCTGGTGGTCGCTGGGACCGGTCTCGATTTCCGAAGAAAGCTTTTACCGCGGCTTGCACGTCGGATTCCGTTCGATCGCGTTCGGCAGCCAAGGCCTGCTGCTCGTGTTGACCACTTCGTCTACGGGATTGTTTTACGCGTTGATGCAGCGCCTCAAACTCAGTCCCAAATACGCGTACAGTTTCATGGCGTCGATTCGGCTGATGCCGATGGCGCTGGAAGAACTGCGGATCCGCCGCGACGCTTTGGCGGTGCGCGGCACGGGGCGAGGTTCGTTTTCCCTGATGCGCCTGCCGGAGCTGTACGCGCTGCCGCTGCTCGCCCAAAGCATTCGCCGCGCCCAACGTACGGCTTTGGCGATGGAAGTCAAGCGTTTCGATACGGGCAAAACGCGGACGTATTTTTATGCTTCGCCGATCACTTGGAACGATTTCGCCGCTTTCCTGCTTTTGGCCGGAACCGCGGCCGCCGCGCTGCTTCTGGCAAACGGGCTGCCGGTTTTCGGACTCGGCGATATGAGGATGGACCCCTGACGGGATTCGTCCTTTTTCGCTTTGCGAGCGATTTCACCCGAACAAATTCTCATGAGAGAAACGACGACGTCGTACGCGATATTGAATAGACGTAAAAGGTTGCCGCAATCGAAACGATTCGATTAATAAATCCTTAAAATTAAAGTTTGTTTACGAGTGAAAACGTCTCGAAATTTCATGGAATTCTTTGATAGATAACTTTTGTTTTTTCAAATATATGGTATCATCAGGACAAAAGATCGCCTTGTTTGCGAGACTTTGCGTCTTTTTGGTCGGCTGCATGCTTATCTTGCCGCCTTAATTCTTTTTTCTTCAGAATTCCCGGCAATCGACGATTCCAAATCCTCTGCCGGGGTTAAAGATATTTATGTGGTTTTTTCCTGTCTCGCTTGTTTGAATGCCCGTTTTCGATCCTGGCAAGTCGCAACGGTCCCGCTTCGGGACGCCCACACATCCGCGGAGATCGATCCGCCATGAGTACAACCGTATATATTGCCGAGGAGGTTCGTCTGAATGAAGAAAAAAGAAATGATTGCCATGCTGCTCGCCGGCGGACAGGGAAAGAGATTAAAAGGACTCACGAAATCGTTGGCTAAGCCCGCCGTCTATTTCGGCGGAACTTACCGTATCATTGATTTCCCATTGAGCAACTGCACCAATTCCGGCATCGACACCGTGGGCGTATTGACCCAGTACGAGCCGCTCGTGCTGCATTCTTACATAGGCGTCGGAAGCGATTGGGACATGGATCGTAAAAACGGCGGCGTATTCGTTCTGCCTCCTCACGAACGCGAGGACGGAAGCAGTTGGTACCGCGGAACGGCGGACGCCATTTCCAGAAACCTTAAATTTATCGACCAATATGACCCGGAGCATCTGCTGGTGCTTTCCGGCGATCACGTTTATAAAATGGATTACACCAAACTCCTGGATTACCATAAAGAAAAAGAGGCGGACTGCACGATTTCCGTCATCAACGTCACGCTCGAAGAAGCGCCGAGCTTCGGCATGATCAATACCCACGAAGATTTGAAAATTTACGAATTCGACGAAAAGCCGAAGCAGCCGAAAAGCACGCTGGCGTCGATGGGCGTTTACATTTTCAAATGGGACGTGCTGCGCAAATATCTCACGGAAGACATCGACAAACCGGATTCCGAGTCCTCGCACGACTTCGGCAAAGACATCGTTCCGAAGATGCTCGCCGACGAACTTGCGCTTTACGCGTATCCGTTCGAAGGGTACTGGCGCGACGTAGGCACGATCCCGAGTTTGTGGGAAGCGAACATGGACCTGCTCAAAGACGATCCGGAACTTAACCTGAACGATCCGGACTGGCGGATCTATACCCGCAACCCGAACGAACCGGCCCAATATATTTCTCCCGATGCCAAGCTGACAAACTGCATGGTTAACGAAGGCTGCTCCGTCTACGGCGAAGTCGACCGTTCCGTCCTGTTCTACGGCGTCGAAGTCGGCGAAGGCAGCGTCATCTCCGAATCGGTCATCATGCCGGAAGTCAAAATCGGCAAAAACGTCCGCATTCATCGCGCCATCGTCGACCAAGGCAAAGTCATTCCCGACAACACCGTCATCGGCGAAGACCGCGAAGACCCGAACGAAATCTTATTGATTAACGGCGATTCGCCATTCTGATCCTAACAGGATCAAAAGCGTGAACTCATCGCCGAAACGGCGATTCGCCATTACTATCCATTCCGAACGAATCGAATCGAAACATAAATAACTCAGGTTGAGAAGCTCCTGTTCGCGTCGAAGCAGCGTAGGGAGAAATTCAGTGAAAGACGCCTTTGAGCTTGGAAAGCCGCAGGCTTTCCAAGCGAGACAGCGTCTTGAACGAATTTCTCCCGCAGCGCCTCCCGCGACCGAAAACTCCTCAACCGCCCAACACAGCATACAAGGGACGGTGGAACCATGAAACTCATGGGTGTAATCAATTTGGACCACGAGTTGGACCAATTAAACGAGCTGACGTATTTCCGCGCGGGCGCGGCCGTTCCTTTCGCGGGACGCTATCGGCTGATCGACTTCGCGCTTTCCAACATGATGAACGCGGGCGTTCCCGATATCGCGTTGTTCGTACGCCGCAAATACCGCTCGCTGCTCGACCATCTGGGCGAAGGCGGCCCGTGGGATCTTAACCGCAAACGCGGGGGATTGTTCGTCCTGCCTCCGGACTGGCACGACCCGACCGACATCTCGGCGGGCGACCTCCAGCACATGCACAATAACCGAGACTTTTTCGCGCGCAGCACGGGCGAATACGTCGTGCACTCGGGCAGCCAACATTTGTCGAAAGTGGATTTCTGCGATCTGGCCGCCCAGCATAAAGCTTCGGGCGCCGACGTCACGATCGTGTACAAACACGTCGACCTGCTTGAACCCGAGCATGATTCCTGTTTCCGCGTAGAGGTAGAGGAAGACGGCACGGTCAGCGGCATCCATAACGAAAAAGGGCATCACAACATTTATATCGATTTGTTCATCATGGAAAAAAACTTGTTCTTGCAGCAGATGGAATACTGTATCGCGCACGGCGACAGCTACTTTTTCCGGGACGCCATTCTGCGTAACCCGAGCGGCCTGAAAATCGCGGGTTACGAGTACAAAGGGTACCATGCCGTGATCAATTCGATCGAAAGCTACTATAAGAACAGTTTGGAGCTGCTCGATCCGGAAAAATACAAGCAGCTGTTTTCTCCGGACATGCCGATCCAAACCAAAATCAAGTACGAAGCGCCGACCAAGTATCTCGAAGGGGCCGAAGTGCGCAACTCCCTGGTTGCCAACGGCTGCCGTATCGCGGGCGAAGTCGAAGGCAGCGTCCTGTTCCGCGGCGTCAAAGTCGAGAAGGGCGCCAAGGTCATCAACTCGATCATCATGCAGAAATGCGTGATCGAAGCCGGAGCCATCGTCGAGAACGTGATTTTGGACAAAGACGTGCAGGTGACGGAAAATCGCACGCTTGTCGGCGATTCGCGCAGGCCTTTCGTCATCGCGAAGCGGAGTTTGTTGTAAAAACCATACCGAAAGACGCAGTCGTCTGTAAAAGTTCGACATGCTTCGCCAGAAAAAGGGTTTAAAAAAATCCGTTTTCAGCCGATATATAATCAAAACCACGGGTCTTCTGTACCGGGTTCTCCAAAGAGCCCGGTTGTGGAAGGCCTTTTTGTATCCTGATATAATTTGATGGACACCCTGACGACTAAGTCGTTTTTAGAGAAAAACCATACTTTTTATTCGTCCGCCGCCGGAACATTTTTCAGCGAAACGGGAAAGGGGCTTACCCATGTTCACCGATAAAGAGAGTTTCAAACAAGAATTCAAACAGCGCCTGATCGGCACAAGCGGCCGTCAGATGCATGAAGTTACGGAAGACGACGTTTATGCCGCGCTCGGCAGCATGGTCCGCGAACAGATCGGTCAGGAATGGGCCGTAACCAATCGCGCGTACATGGAGCAGGGAGAGCGTCAAGTTTACTATTTCTCCATGGAGTTTCTGATGGGTCGCCTGCTCGGCAACAACCTGCTGAATCTGAACGTGTTGGAAACGGTACGCGAAGGTCTCGGCGAGCTGGGTTGGGATTTGGAAGACATCGAAGAGTACGAAGCCGACGCGGGACTCGGCAACGGCGGTCTCGGCCGTCTGGCCGCCTGCTTCTTGGATTCCTTGGCCTCTCTGGGCTACGCCGGTCACGGCAACGGCATCCGTTATAAATACGGCCTGTTCGAACAGAAGATCATCGACGGCCACCAAGTCGAACTGCCTGACTACTGGCTGCAAAAAGGCAACGTATGGGAAGTCCGCCGCGACGATAAACGAGTGAACGTTCGCTTCTGGGGCAACGTCGAAGTCGTGGAAAAGGAAGACGGAAACTACACGTACGAAACGAAAAACGGCGAAGAAGTCTGGGCGGTGCCTTATGACATGCCGGTCGTGGGCTACGAGAGCGCGGCCGTGAACACGCTGCGCCTGTGGAGCGCGGAATCTGCGGCCGATCCGGCCCGCGGCTTCGGCGGCCCGAACGGCAACTATTACAATTTCCTCGACTATAAGCGTTCGGTTGAGACGGTATCGGAATTCCTGTATCCGGACGATTCCCAATACGAAGGCAAGCTGCTTCGCCTGAAGCAGGAATACTTCCTGTCTTCGGCCGGCGTTCAGAGCGTGCTGCGCACGTTCGACAAGCTCCGTCTGCCGTACGACCGCCTGCCGGAAAAAGTCGCGATTCATATCAATGATACGCATCCGACGCTGGTCATTCCGGAACTGATGCGCATCCTATTGGACGAAAAAAGTTTCGGCTGGCAGGAAGCGTGGGACATCGTGTCCCGCGTCGTATCTTACACGAACCACACGATCTTGAGCGAAGCGCTCGAAACATGGCCGGAACAAATGGTTCGCGACCTGCTGCCGCGCCTATATATGATTATCGAAGAGATCAACAGACGCTTCTGCGCGGATCTGCTTGAAGAGACTCCGAAAGACCAGAAGCGCGTTTCCCGCATGGCGATCATCGCGGACGGACAGATCAAGATGGCGCATCTGGCCATCCACGGAAGCCATAGCATCAACGGGGTAGCCGCACTGCATACGGACATTCTCAAGAATCGCGAGATGAAAGAGTTTTACGAATTGTACCCGGAGCGTTTCAACAATAAAACCAACGGCATCACGCACCGCCGTTGGCTGATGCACGCCAACCCGGATCTGGCCGGCTTGATCGAAGGCGCGATCGGTTCCGATTGGAAAACGCAGCCGAGTCGCTTGAACGATCTGCTGGGCCATGCCGGAGATGCCGTGTTCCAGGAAAAGATTCGCGCGGTGAAGCACAAAAACAAAGAACGCCTGGCTTCCTACATCTACAAAAAGCACGGCGTGGCCGTAGACACGAACTCGATTTTCGACGTCCAGGTCAAACGCCTTCATGCTTACAAGCGTCAGCTGCTGAACGCCCTGCATATCATGGACCTGTATAACCGGATCAAAGAACAGCCGTCGCTCGACGTAACGCCGCGCACGTTCATTTTCGGCGCCAAAGCGGCTCCGGGCTACTACATGGCGAAGCAGATCATCAAGCTGATCAACAATATTGCGGCAACGGTCAACAACGATCCGCAAACGAAAGACCGGCTGAACGTGTTCTTCCTGGAAAACTACTCGGTATCGCTGGCGGAAAAAATCATTCCGGCGGCCGACGTCAGCGAGCAGATCTCGACCGCGGGCAAAGAAGCTTCCGGCACGGGCAACATGAAGCTGATGATGAACGGCGCATTGACGGTCGGCACGCTCGACGGCGCGAACGTCGAGATGTACGAGTCGCTGGGCGACGAAGGCATGTATCTGTTCGGTTTGCGCATCGAAGAAGTCGAGAAGTATTACCGCGAAGGCGGCTACTCGGCGCAAGATATCTACAACAGCGATGCCCGCGTGAAAAAGGTGCTGGACCAATTGATTCAACCGGGGCCTTTCTGCCATCACGGCCAAAGCTTCGACTCGATCTTCAACTCCTTGATCGGCCACAACGACGAGTACTTCGTGCTGAAAGACTTCGCCAGTTATGCCGATGCTCAAGAACAAATCGGCCTCGACTATCGGAACACCAAGCTGTGGACCGAAAAGTCGATCCTGAACATCGCCAAATCCGGCCGTTTCGCCGGAGACCGCACGATCAACGAATACGCGACCGAAATTTGGGGCATCAAGCCGGTCAACATCGGCAGCCGCAGCGGCATCCAAGGCGCCCGTTAATTTTCGGAAGCTCCGAACGTCAAATTTATGATGCCTTGCTAGTTAAAGAAGTTCGGGCGCGGGGAAAATTACAATTCTATGCTTCAGAAGCGAGTTTCTCCCTCCCCTATGCTCATGTACAAGCCGAACTTTCCGAATACGTCGAGCCGCCCCTTCGGGGGCGGCTTCTTTATGTGTAACGATCTTTCTTTTTATCCTACCCGGAAGCTATAGGCGAAGGCAGAAATTCAGTGAAAGACGCCTTTGAACGCGGAAAGCCGAAGGCTTTTTGCGTGAGACAGCGTCTTGAACGAATTTCTGCCGCAGCCGTCCAAGCTTCCCCTCCCCTCACTCTTTGGAAATAACTTGCTTTTACTAGCAGGAATTCGAAAAAATCCGCCGAATCCTATATCTTTGACTCTTTTTAACGTTTTGAACTCGGAAAACCGACTTCAGTCTTGATTGCATAATCCCGGCCGCAAGGGGCGGCGTGGAAACGTCCCCGTTGCTTGAAAATTTTTGCAGAGGAGCGACCGCCGATGAAGATCAGATTCGCCAGACCCGAAGATGCCGCAGGCATCGTGCAGGTTCATGTCGATAGTTGGAAGACTACGTATAAAGGCATCATTGCGGACGCTTACCTGGACAGCCTGTCCGTCGAGCAGCGTTGGACGCATTGGGAAAAACGGCTGAAAGATCCGGAGCATGGCGAAGGCGTAATGGTAGCCGAAAATGAACGAGGGCAGATTTGCGGATTTCTGGATTACGGCGTGGACCGCGAAACCGGACGTGTTCACGAAGCGGAGCTATACGCCGTCTACCTGCTGCAAAGCGAACAACGCAAAGGCATCGGCCGCAAAATGTTTCAAAGCATGTTGAATGAACTGAAGGCGCGCGAATATGGTTCATTGATGGTCTGGGTGTTGGAACAAAATCCGGCCGTACATTTTTATAAACGCCTTGGCGGTGAAGAAGCGGAACGCAAAGAGATTCGAATCGGCGAAGAGACCTTTACCGAAATTGCTTTGCATTGGCGGGATATTGCCCGGTTAACGATTTGAAGGGAAGAGTGAGAACCCATCATGAGCTTTCATCTGGACCCGCAAACCGTTTACGTTTCTCTGATTTGCGGACATGTATTAACCATCGTGCTTTTGAGCGCCTATCGCAGAAGCGAAAGTAGGGACACTTCGATCTCGATCTTTTTCACCGCGAAACTTCTTCAGGCCGGTGCTTGGTCGTTGATGCTTTTCAAAGAAAGCCTTGGCGACCTGACCGTGATTTCTTTGACCAATACGCTTTTGTTTCTGGGCACGGCTTTCGAGTCGGCGGCATTGCTCCGTTTGCAAGGAGCATTGACGCCGCGTTTTCGAAAGATGGGCATTTTCGTCACGTTAACCGCGATTTTGACCTTCAACGGAATCCTCTTTTTCTATAATCATGAAGTGCTTCGCATCGCGGCTGCTTCGATTTTCTCCGCTCTGTTGATTGCTCCGCCAGCGCTCCGGCTCCTTATTCAGCGACAAGCTCCGGCATTGCGAAAATTGATGGGAAGTTTGTACGCGTTTTTGGCTGCAGCATTTCTGATTCGCGCGAGCGCGGCTTTGTTCGCCGAGGGACCGGCCGCGCTGCTGGCTGCCGGGGTCAGTCATAATCTGTTCTCGATCTCGGCTTATATGACCATGATGCTCGCCAACACCGGTTTCGTGCTGCTCGCCAAGCAGAAATCGGACGAGGAGCTATTCCGTTTGGCCAGCGTCGACGATTTGACCCAGATTTGGAATCGCCGCACGTTCATTTATAAAGCCGAAGCAGTTCTCGATCAGTATGCCAAGCGTCGTCTTCCAGTGTCTTTTTTATTGTTCGATATCGACGGGTTCAAAAGCATCAACGATACGTACGGGCATGATATCGGCGATCGCGTGCTGCGGGAAATGAGCGCCGTCGTTTCCCGGCAGCTCGGGCCGGATGATTTGTTCGGACGCTACGGCGGCGACGAATTCGCGATTCTGCTGCCGAGCGCTTCTCGAGCCGAATCGACGTTGTTGGCGGAACGGATTCGCGCGGCTGCAGAAGGGGCCTATACGCTGAGCATCGGCGCGCTGACGTTTGTCCCCGAGCATCGTTCCGATCTGGATCGTATCTATAAATGCTGCGATATGGCCTTGTACGAAGCCAAACGTGCGGGACGCAATCGTATTCAACGTGCCGAACGCCATTTCGAAGCACCGGAGACGCGAGAGTACGATTATGTTCGGATTTGAATATCGAAAGCTGAATATGCAAAAAAGGAAACTTTGAGAACAAGTCATATAATTTTCAGGAAATTTCAAGAAAAATGATGCTTTTTCAACTTCGCCGTGCTAAGATACGTTTTGTTTTGAAATAAACAAACGTATCGAAGGAGGGTGAAGAGATGAAAACGAAGAACGGAACCGCTGCTGCCAAGCTTCCGCTGGAGCGCGAGTTCAATCTGTTCCGTTTAACCTGGCCGATATTCCTGGAAGTCTTTTTATTTATGTTAATGGGGATCACGGATACGATGATGCTCAGCGGCGTGTCGGATGACGCGGTGGCGGCGGTAGGCGCGGCCAACCAGGTCATCTCGATCGCCATCCTCATACTTGAGGTCGTCGGTAACGGTGCCGCTATCGTTATCGCGCAATATCTGGGGGCCCGCAACCATTACGAAGCCGCCAAAATTTCCGGTCTGTCCCTGACGCTGAATCTGATGCTGGGCGTAACGATGAGCGCGATCTTCCTCATCTTCGGACATCATCTGATGGTGGCGCTCAACCTGCACGGCGATATTCTCGTCTACGCCAAGTCGTATATGCACATCGTCGGCGGCGCGATCTTCCTGCAGGCCCTGATCAACATGCTGTCGGCGACGATCCGCACGTACGGACAAACAAAGCTGACCATGTTCGTCGCGCTCGGCATGAACATTTTGAGCGTGGCTGGCGGATACGTCATGATTTTCGGCCATCTCGGCTTCCCGGCGATGGGCGTCGAAGGGGCCGCAATTTCGACCGTGATCAGCCGCGCCGTTGCAGCCGTCGTTCTGTTTTGGATGCTGTATCAGGTCATGGAAGTACGTATTCAATTCAAGTTCTATCTGAATCTGACCCGCGAATATATCATGAAAATTCTGCGTATCGGCGTGCCGTCCGCGCTTGAGCAGATTACGTATCAGTCGTGTCAGATGATTTTCTTCTTCTATGCGACGTTCCTCGGCGCCCAGGCGCTGGCTGCCCGTCAATACGCGACGAACATCTCGATGTTCATCTATCTGTTTGCCGTTGCCGTTGCAATCGGCACAGGGATTATCGTCGGCCGATTGGTCGGCGCGAACCGCAAGGAAGACGCGTATCACCAAGTGTGGAGCAGCGTGAAGCGCGCGATCGTCATTACGGTAATCGTCGATCTCGTCGTGATCGTGCTGCGCCATCCGCTCGTCGGCATCTTCACGGACGACGCGGAGATCATCCGCATGGCGACGCAGGTGCTCGTGCTCAGCATCGTGCTGGAGACGGCGCGTACGTTCAACATGATCGTGATCGGATCGCTGCGCGCGGCGGGCGACGCCAAATTCCCCGTGTACGTCGGTCTCGTTACGATGGTGGGAATCAGCTTGCCGCTCGGTTACCTCTTCGTGTTCCAATTGAACATGGGACTGCCGGGGATCTGGCTGGCAATCGCCGTGGACGAATGGATTCGCGTCGGCGTGATGTATATGCGTTGGAAAAGCCGAGTGTGGAAAAAACATTCGCTGGTCCAGCCTAACGAGCCTGAGCCGAGCGAAGGCTTGACGCCTCCGCCTGCCCCTTCGGTGTAAATCGGGCTTCGTTCCCGAACGAACACGATGTCTTTCAATGATCGGTCGAAAAAGCGGCCGTCCCGTATTTTGCATGTGCAGAAAAAAAGCCCGTTTTTCCGTCCGGTTTTCTCCGGCGGCAAGCGGGCTTTTTCGTTTATTCGGCAGCTTTTTTTCGCAGCGCCCGCGTCACGAGCTCTCGGATCCCGTTCTCGCTTTTGTCCGATTTTTCGGCGATCTCCCGGATCCGTTCGTCGGAAAACTCGGGTTTTCCGAACATATCGGACGTGAAATCCACATAGCTGCCGATCGCTTCTTCGACGCTCAGGAAGCGCAGATGCACGACTTTTTGCGCCCGGATATCCAGAAATTTTTCGCAAAAAAACAGTACCGACCGTTCAAGCGCTTCCCGTTCCAGATACCTCGACGGCGGAATGATTTGGATCATGGCCGGCAGAAGGCCGCGTTCGTCTTTCGGCAGTCCCGGATAAGGCAGCTCGCGCCTCCGCAGCTTTCCGTACTCGAGCTGGGCGTACAGGTAACGGCATTCTATTTCATTCGAAGCCAGCAGTCTGCGCAGCTCGGCCGCTTCTTTTTCCTCGCGCGGATCGCCGCTCGGAAGTTCCGGCGCTTCGATCGGGAAGAGTTCCGCTTCCATAATATCCCGCAGCCGCTGCTTCGAACCAACTTCGATCCAGGCCAACGCTTCGCCGGATTCGGCATGTTCAAACCCCCGCAGAAAAGCTTTTCTCCATTATCCGCAAAACAAGCCGAGCATTCAATGCCGATTTCCCGTATTGAAAATTCGTTAATCCAGCTCGATTTTGAACACGACCGGCACGGAGCTTGCGATCGATTCCGTTTGCAGGATCAAAGCTTCGGACGTTCGCTCCCAGTTTACTTTTTCCTTAAACCCGAGAACGCCGATCTTCCGAATCAAGCCGGCAAAATGATGGGAGTCCGACTTCAAAGAGCGAATTGCGACGCGGCCGTTTTCCGGATAAACCAGGACTGTCGCATACAGCGTCGAACCTTTTAACGTAAAGCGAATGTCTTCCGACGTATACCGTTTGGTTTCTCCGTCCGTGAATTGGCCTTCGACGATCTGCGTGGGACCTTCGCCGGAGATTCGCCAATAGGTGCTATCGTAGATCGCTTCGCCGTTGGCATGCAGCCAGGCGCCGATGTCCAGCAAAATTTGCCGGTCTTCTTCCGGGATGCTGCCGTCCGCTTTCGGACCGACGTTCAGCAGCAGATTCCCGTTTTTACTCACGATATCGACCAGGTCCCTAATGATTTCGACGGAAGCTTTGTAGTCGTTGCCTTCCGTGTAGCACCAGGAGTTTTTGGCGACGGCGGTGTCGGTCTGCCAGTAGTAAGGCTTGAGTTCGGCAAATTGCCCGCGCTCCACGTCGGGAACGGCCGAGCCGAACATATAAGCGTCGTGCTTGTAATTGATCGCGACCGGAGTTCCCCACTCTTCGCCTTTGTTGTAATAGTACGCCGCGAACGTTTTGAGGTAAGGCTTGAACGCGGAGTGTTGAATCCACCAATCGAAATACATGACCTTCGGTTGGTACACGTCCACGATTTCACAGGTACGGATCAGCCAGTCTTCCAAAAATTCTTCGCTCGGAGCAGGACTGAACAGGTCGTGATGGTCCGGTTCGGGAGCGGCGGGCCAGTAAAAATCTCCGATTTCCAAAGGTTCGCGGATATCCGATTCGAATTCTTTGCCGTGCGACATGAAGAACCAATGCTCCGCCCGATGGGAAGAAGCGCACAGTACCAACTCTTTTTCGTCGAACGCCTGCTTCATTTCGCCGAGCAGGTCGCGTTTGGGTCCTCGATCGAAAGCATTGTAGGTCGACACTTCGCTTTTGTACATTTGAAATCCGTCATGGTGTTCCGCGACCGGCATGACGTATCGGGCGCCGGCCTGCTTGAACAGATTCGCCCACTCGGAAGCATCGAATTTGTCGGCCGTGAACATCGGGATGAAGTCTTTATAGCCGAAGTCCGCGTGTTTTCCGTACGTTTCGATATGATGGTTGTAGGCTTTGGAATCTTGAATATACATATTGCGGGAATACCATTCGCTGTCGTAAGCCGGCACGGAATACAAGCCCCAGTGAATGAAAATCCCGAATTTGGCCTGCTTGTACCACTGAGGGACTTCAAATCGGCTCAACGATTCCCAATCGTCTTTGAAGCTGCCGCGTTCGATCGTTTGCCGAATTTGTTTCAAGTAAGAACTTCTATCCATTTTGCCCACATGTCCTTCCCGTTTTCGAATTGACTTCGGTGACTCTAGTAGCTTGTCAACTCTTAATCAGAGGTTATGTTTGACTGAAATGTACACGCTTTAGGCGCGTTTCAGTCGAATATAACCTTACTTTTAGCGTTGACAAGGTACTCCGTACGTCCCAGTATACGGAAGCGGATCATGCGTTAGAATGTAGATTAGTAACTCCGACCTGTACAAAAATAGCAGGAGAGGCCGTGGAAAAAAGATGGACAATCGCACGCTGCTTTCGAATGTTCTTGCCAATCTGGAAGTCGAATTGATTACCGCCGATCATAATTTGTGCGCGCCCGATTGGAGAGATTTGAATTATACGCCCGATTACAGCAAATTTTATTTCATCTGCGAAGGCGAAGGCTGGCTGCAAATCGGAGGCAAGGATTACTATCCGCAGCCGGGAGAACTTTTTCTGATGCCGGAAGGGGTCGAGCAGTCTTATTCGTTTATCAGCGAACGCCCTTTTCGTAAATATTGGTGCCATTTCACGGCTCAGGTGGGGGGCATCAACTTGTTCAAGCTGCTGGATTTGAATCCGCGATGCACGCCGCAGCAGCCCGAGCTTTTGACGAAGGTGTTCAACGAAATCGTGAATCATTCCGGTTCCGATGCGGTATATGCCAAACTGCTCGCCAAAAGCAAACTGATGGAGCTTATCGCCTGTTATCTGATGAATTTGAAGCTCGATGCGGACAGCGTGTCTTTTAAACAAACGCCTACGGTAAACAAGCTGGCCGAAGTGTTGGATTACATCGACGAGCATATCGCGCAAAACATGACGGTCGAAGAACTCGCCGGGATCGTCTACATGCATCCCAATTCGTTTATCCGCCTGTTCAAACAATATGCGGGAATGCCTCCGATTCAGTACATCACGCATAAAAAGATCGAAAAAGCCAAGCAGTCGCTCGCGCTCACCGCGCTTTCCGTCACGGAAATTTCGGAGCAGCTGGGATTCAATGATATGTTTTATTTTTCCAAACAATTCAAAAAGCATGCAGGCGCAACGCCGACCGATTACAGAAGACAGACTCGTCGTCCGTAACGCGCATTCGCGATCCGAAAAACCGAATTTCGGAAAAGCTGTCCGTATAGCTGGCGGCTTTTTTATTATAAATCTTCGGGGGTATGCGTAGACAACGGGCCGGTTTACGTTTAATGAGTGGAGTACAGGTCGAACGACTATGCAAAAAAGGGGGACAAGGCAATGAAAGTATGGGCAATCTGCGGAGATCACTGGCATCCGGCGAATACGGTTCGGCAAGGACTGAATAAGCTGGAAAACGGCGAATTTCAATTTACGATCACCGAGCAGCTCGAAGAGTTCGATGCCGAACGATTGAAGGATTATCCGATCGTCATGGTGTGTCGGGCGAACAGCCAATCGGATGAGGAAAAAGAATTCTGGATGAACGAGGCGGTTCAACAAGCGTTCGAACATTATGTCGAGCGCGGCGGTTCGCTGCTTGCGGTCCATGCCGGAACGGCGGGGTATAAAGAGCCGGGAGTATTTCGGCGTCTGATCGGCGGTGCGTTCGTGCATCACCCGGAAGCGTGCACGGTCACGATCCATCCGGACAAGCAGCATCCGATCGCCGAAGGCGTCGAGGAATTTTCGGTGCATGACGAGCATTATTTCATGGAATGGGAAGATCCGATCGCGGATCTGATCATGACCACGGTATCGGAGCACGGGGCGCAGCCGGGCGGTTGGACGCGCACGTACGGAAAAGGCCGCGTCTGCGTGTTGACTCCGGGACACGAAGCAGAGGTATGGACGCATCCGAGTTACCAAAAGCTGCTGCGCAATGCGCTGTACTGGTGCGCGCAGAAGGATGCGGCGGAAAACAACGCGTAATTACTATCAAGTGGGTAAAGGAGGAACGTGCCATGGATCGAATTGCATGGATTCTGAATTTGCGCGAGCCGTTCGGCGCGGCGCTGGGACGCGAGCTGGTGTCGCGAGGTTGGAAAGTGATTGGCGGCGATCCCGGTGAAAAAGAAAAGCCGAATAGCGAAGCGCAGCGCGTAAGCGGCCTCGCAGAGGGCGAAAAGATCGGAGAAAATCCCGACGTCCCCACAGGAAGCGGATCTTCGGGATTCGAGGACTTTGAAGGTTCGATGGCATTCGGACCTGAAACAAACGGACGGTCGGTCGTGAAAAAAAGCGAAGCGCAATCCGAACATTCGAAGCGTGATGCGTTAACGGATCGCGGTGAGCCGCTTTCTGCCGACAATCCGCTGCCGGAACACGGAAAATTGAAAGCTTTTCCGTTAGATCCCGATCAACCGGGGGAACTGGAACGCGCGGTGCAGGCGACCGCCGAACTTGCGACGCATATCGATTTGCTTATATTGAACACGGACGAATCGTCGGAGACGGGAGGGCGCCCGATCATCCCGGCCGACGCAGCGGCATTCCGCGAAGAAGAAACAGGCTTCTCGATGCCCGAGACCGTGGAAAGCCGTCTGTATGATTACGAGACTTATGCTTTGACGCCGCTTCGCATCGTTGAAAAGCTGCTTCCGCTTATGGAGGCAGAGGACCGCTTGAAACGAATCTGCTTCATTTCATCGCATGAAGGCAGCATCTCGGCGGGCGGAGCTTCCGTTCCGATAAGCCGCGCAATGGCGCGAACCGCCCTCCATATGCAGGCGAAGCTGTTGTTTAACGATCTTCGGAGAAGCGGTTATACCTTCCGTCTGTACGATCCCGGCCTGTCCCGATCTTCCGTTCCGTCGTCCGATGAGCTGATGGGCTCCATACCGGGTAAAGTAGCAGAATCAGCCCGCTTTGCCGCAGGCTTTTTCACCAACCCGCATGCCGACGAAGAGCGTCTGGTGCTGACCGGCAGCCGGGGCGAAGAATGGCCGTTCTGATACTTTGAACGCATTAAATTTAAGGTTTGCGTCTATCGGAAACACGCACGGTTCAAGCGGGTTTTTGAGGGGCGTAACCTAACATCTTAAGCGGTCATGGTACTAGTACCTTTAGTGTCGACAAGGTCCTGATCGCTTATCCATAAGGAGGCACATCTCATGAATACAACCCGATATGCTGTTGTGACCGGTGCCGACCGCGGACTCGGCTTCGCGCTGACCGAAGGATTGCTTGAGCGCGGCTGGCGCGTATTCGCGGGCAGCTATCTTCCGGACTGGCCCCAACTGGCCGAATTGCAATCGCGATATCCGGATCTGCTGGTCAACCTGCCGCTCGACGTCTCTTCCGATTCTTCGATCCTGTCCGCTGCCGCGGCCGTGGAAGAGCGTACGCGCAGCATCGATCTGCTGATCAACAACGCGGGCGTCATCACCGACCGAAATGACGATTCGATCCGTACGACTCAGGATTATGACGAAATGATCCGCCTGTATCAAGTCAATGCGCTCGGCCCGATCCAAGTCAGCGAAGCTTTCCTGCCGCTGCTTGAACAAGGCGAACTCAAACGGTTATGCTACGTCTCTTCCGAAGCCGGCAGCATCGCCAAAGCCGAACGCACCGCCTGGTTCGGCTACTGCATGTCCAAAGCCGCGCTGAACCGCGGCGTTCATCTGCTGTTCGACCGCCTGCGCCCGGAAGGTTATACGTTCCGCCTGTATCACCCGGGCTGGCTGCGTACCTACATGTCCGGCATCCGTAACGAACAAGCCGAATTGGAACCGTCCGAATCGGCGGAGCCCGCATTAAACTACTTCCTCGGCAGCACGCTGCCCTGGGACGAAAAACCCCACGCGATCGATGAGGACGATTTGGTCATGCGCGATTATCAGGGCAGGGAATGGCCCTTCTAAAAGCTTTTAAATCCTAAGCGGCGCCGTTCCCCACCCGAATAAGACTTTCCCCCGAAAGCGTGCCTCCCGCACGCTTTTTCCGCGTCCCGCCGTTTTTCTCCCGTAATCTGGTAGTATGAAGAAGAGAGAAAGCGAGGCGAAAGACAATGGCGACTGAAACGGTGCTGCTCGTCGACGACGAGAAAGAAATTTTGCAGCTGCTCAGTATTTATTTCGGCAACGAAGGCTATCGGCTGTTGACCGCATCCGACGGCGAACAGGCATTGGAGACACTGGGTCGGGAAAACGTGGATCTGGTCGTGCTCGACGTCATGATGCCGATCCTGGACGGCATTCAGACCTGCATCAAAATCCGCGAGCGCTACAATATGCCCGTGATTATGCTGTCTGCGAAAGGCCAGGACATGGACAAGATCACAGGACTCAGCATCGGCGCGGACGATTATGTCGCCAAGCCGTTCAATCCGCTGGAAGTGCTTGCGCGAGCGAAATCCCAACTGCGCCGATACAACCGCTTGGGTGCAAAAAAAGCAACCGGCGCGCACGAGATCGCAGCGGATGAGCTGACGGTCGATACGGCGAGCCACCGCGTAACTGTGGAGGGAACCGAAATTCATTTGACGCCGCGCGAGTTCGCTATTCTGGAGATGCTGGCGCGTAATCCGGGTCAGGTATTCAGCACCGAGCAGATCTATGCGAAAGTGTGGAACGAGCCTTTTATGGAGTCGGCCAACACGGTGATGGTGCATGTGCGCAAAATCCGGGAAAAGATCGAACGCGATCCCAAAAAGCCGCAGTATATCCAGACAGTATGGGGCGTGGGGTACAAGTTCATCCCGACGGATTGAATGGGTAGCGGAATGCGGAAAGGACGAACGTTTATGCCTTCAAAAATCATACATAGCGTAAGATGGCGATTCATGTACGCTTTCTTGCTCAGCGCCTTGGGCACGGCCGCGCTGCTGCTCATCGGCTATCAATCGGTCAATCTGATCGTGCGCCTTGACTACTCCCCGATCAATTCGCCGGACAAGCGTCTGCTGAACTGGGTGATCGAAAGCGTAGGCTCGGGTCCGATTATGGCCGTGGTGGGCGTAGCGGCGTTCGTGCTGTTATTTTTCTTTTTTTCCAGACGAATCATCAGCGGGTTACAGGAGATCACGCAGGGCATCGAACGAATGGCGGAAGGGGATTTGTCGCATCGGCTAGAGGTCACTTCGTCGGATGAATTCGGTCAGGTAGCTAAAGGACTGAATACGATGGCAGAGCGTCTGGAGCAGTCGATCGCGGAGGAGCGGGCAGCGGCCAAAGCCAAAAACGAGCTGATCACGGGCGTCTCGCACGATTTGCGCACGCCGCTCACGTCGATTCTGGGCTTTTTGGAGTACGTGGAAAAAGATCGGTATCAGGACGAGACGGAGATGCGTTATTACGTGAACATTGCCTATGAAAAAGCGCTCATGCTCAAGAAGCTGATCGACGATTTGTTCGAGTATACCCGTCTGAGCGGAAGCCTGCCGGTTGAATTCGTGCCGTTGAATCTGGGGCGTTTGGTTCGTCAGGCGGCGGAGGAAGCGATGCCGATGCTGGAAGCTGCGGGGATGAGCTACGAGGTGACCGGAACGGAAGACGAGCTTCGAGTTAACGCGTCGCCGATCGAGCTGGTGCGGGTGTTTGAGAATTTGCTCAGCAACGCCGCGCGGTACGGTAGCGATGGAGAGCTTGTCGAGCTGGATGTATCGCGTGAAGGAACCCTGGCTCGGGTGACGGTCAGTAATTTCGGCGAACCGATCCCTGAGCGGGATTTGCCGTATGTGTTTGATCGTTTTTACCGGGTTGACGCTTCGCGTTCGCAGCATACGGGCGGCAGCGGCTTGGGGCTGGCGATTACCCGGACGATTGTGGAACTGCACGGCGGTACGATTGAGGTGTTCAGCAGTTCGGAACGGACGGATTTTGTGCTGAAATTGCCGTTAGCGGAGATTGAATAGAATAGGCGAATGTGTAAAAAACCGTCCTTGCATGAAAGGGACGGTTTTTTGGCGTTGAGCCGAACATCAGGAAATCTTAAGAAATCACAGAACTATTCGTTAAGATGCGGTTGATAGGCTATATGGGAAATGATTGATCGTAATCATAAAAATTCGTATGGAGAACGTAGGAAGGGCGGCGAATCGAATGGGGATCGAACGAGTGATAAACAAAGTCAGAGTATATGGGAGCGCAACCGCGACGGTACGGGCGCGATACGCAGCGATTGCCGCGAGCTGTTTATTGTTGGCCGGGATGATGACGGTGGCGGCTCAGCAGGCGGCCGGTTGGATGATTCGCACGATGCCCCATTCGGCGCATTTTGCGGCACGCGCGCTGCGCTGGGGCGTGAATCATATCGGGATGAGACCGATGTTAGCGCTTGGTTTTCTGGGAGTAGGCGCATTGTTATTTTGGCTGCGTGCAGGGAAATTGGACGGCGATCTGCGTGAATTGTCGCGTGCGGCGCGAGAATTGGCGGACGGCGTGCCGATGCGTCCGGCTCAAGTGTTGTCGAGCGGGGAACTGCGGGAGCTCGCGCAGCAACTGCAGCGGGCGGATCGACGAATGCGCGAGTTGGAAGGAATAGAGACGGCGGTGGTTCCTGTCGAGGAAGTCAAAGCCTATGATTCTGTTCAAGAGCATACGCATACGTCCAATCGTCCGCGCTTCGGCAGGCGATTGTGAGGGGGGCGCATGGCGAAGATTGAGCAAGTACTCGAATCCATTGGGGCGATGCGGCAAGGGAGAACGGGACGTTTTTCTCGGGGAGTGCGTCGGGGGCTGTACGGTATATTTGATTTGACGGCAATGACGGCCGTATTGGCATTAGTAGTATTGATTTATATACGTTTCTATGGGGAATGGGTGATAGATCATCGGGCCGATGCGCTTCAGGCGGCTTCTTCTGCCGTGATTGAGGACCGAACAGGAACTGCGGTTTGGCGTGCTTCCCTGCCGGAAGGCGGTTATCGGGAAGTTGCATCCGCTGCGGAGATTCCTTTGTTAGTTAAGCAAGCTTTTATCGGGACAGAAGATCGACGCTATGCGCTGCATGAGGGGATCGATTATACGGGGATCGTCAGAGCGGCAGCTGTCAATGTTCGCAGCGGAGGCACGGCTGAGGGCGGCAGCAGCATCACCCAGCAGCTTGCCCGCAACGTTTATCTGACATTGGATCAAACCTGGATGCGCAAGCTGAACGAGGCTTCGATTGCGCTGGCTTTGGAACGTCATTATGTCAAGGACGAAATCCTAACGATGTATCTGAACGAAATCTATATGGGACGAGGACAATACGGAATCAAGGCGGCGTCCCGCCGTTACTTCGGCACGGCGGAACTTAATCGGTTGGAGTTGTGGCAGATCGCGATCCTAGCCGGAATTCCGAAGGCGCCTTCCGCTTACAATCCGGTCGACGATCCCGAGCGGGCGGCAGGAAGAGCCAAGGTCGTGCTTGGCCTGATGGCTGAGCAGGGTGTGATTACCGCCGCGGAAGCGGACGCGGCGGCGGTACGGGCGGCGGCGTACGAAGCGCCGCAGCAGTCTGTGGTAGACGCGGCGGGCACGGCCGCGTATGCCGCTGCCGCGCTGCGCGAAGCCGCGCGGAAGACCGGTCTGCCGGAAGAGCAGCTGCGCGGCGGCGGATACCGCATCGAGACCGGTCTGGACGCTGCCGCGCAGGCAGCGTTGACGGGCGTCTTCGCGGAAGACGCTTATTTCCCGCCGGATATGGGCGGGCAGCAAACGGAAGCGGCCATGGTGGTCGTCGACCATCGCGACGGGGAGGTTCGGGCGCTTGCAGGCGGCCGAAACGGGGACGGCGCGGGGCTGAACCGCGCCGTCGATATGAAGCGCCAGCCCGGATCGGCTTTCAAGCCGATCATCGCTTACGGGCCTGCGCTGGAATCCGGCAGGTTCTCGCCGGATTCGGTGCTGCCGGACGTGCTGCAGACGTACGGCGGGTATTCGCCGCGTAACGTCGGCGGGGTGTATCGCGGAAGTCTGACCATGACCGAAGCGCTGACGCGTTCGATCAATAGTCCGGCGGTCTGGTTGCTGAATCAGACCGGAATTTCGCAAGCGATCGAGTTTGCTGCTCGTCTAGGCATCGAACTTGGGTCGGAGGACGAACATTTGGCGATTGCCCTTGGCGGTCTGCACGAAGGGGTCTCGCCCCTTCAGCTTGCCCAGGCGTACAGCGTTATTGCAAACGGAGGCACGTTTCGTTCCGCGCACTTCGTTCGCTCCGTCACGGACGCGCAAGGGCAAGAGATTTACCGCTTCGATCCGGAAGCGGAGAGCAGACCCGCGATGTCTGCTTGGACTTCGGCAGCGCTTGCCTTCATGCTGCGTAACGCTGTTGCCGAAGGAACGGGCCAAGCGGCCCGAATTCCAAACCGCATAGTTGGCGGGAAGACCGGAACGGTCGCTCTGGCAATGAAAGAAGTCTCGCAAGCCGCCAATCGGGACGTCTGGTTTGCAGGCTTCACGCCGGAGTGGACGGCTGCGGTATGGATGGGATTCGATCGAACGGACTCCGGGCATTATCTGACCGTACCGGGTTCGGCGGCCGCCGGATTATTTTCCGCGGCGATGGGCAAGATGTTGGCCGGGCGATGAACGTAACGTTTGATATTCGGGCATCAAGCCACTGCATCGCGGTGTCGAAATCTTTTTAGCGTACGCAAAGTATATAAAAACCGCTCTCCGGCATCGTAATGCCGAAAAGCGGTTTTACTATCTCACGCGAACATTACTCCCACGAAGAAATCGTCGTCAACGTGCCTTCAATCGTATAAGCCCCGAATCCGGCACGGAGGATGAAGTGATCGCCTTTTTTCAGCGCATATTCGCCGTCTCCGCCTTTCAGCGTGCCTTCGCCGTCCAGAATGCTCACGATCATGTAACGTTCGCGGCCTTCGAATTTCGCCGTGCCGTCCACTTCCCATTTTTCCACGGTGAAAAAGGAGTTCGATACGAACTTCGTAATCGTCGCGCCGTCCACGTGGTCCGTCTCGTACGCGCCGCCCGTGTAGGATTGCGGCACGGTCGTGACTTCGATCGCTTTTTCCAGATGCAGCTCGCGGCCTTGGCCGTTGGCGTCTTTGCGGTCGTAATCGTAGACGCGGTAGGTGGTGTCGGAGCTTTGCTGGGTTTCCAGAACCACGATGCCCGCGCCCAAGGCGTGGATCGTTCCGCTAGGCACGTAGAAGAAATCGCCGGGCTTGACTTCGATCTTCGTCAGCAGCGTATCCCATTGTCCGGCTTCGATCATCGAACGCAGTTCCTCATGGGACTGGGCATTGTGGCCGTAGACGATGGAGGCACCCGGCTCGGCATCGACGATGTACCAGCATTCCGTTTTGCCCAGCTCGCCGTTCTCGAATTCGCGCGCGTAAGCGTCGTCCGGGTGCACCTGCACCGACAAATCGTCGGAAGCGTCGAGAATTTTGGTCAGCAGCGGGAAGACGTCGGACTCGGAATCGCCGAACAGCTCGGGATGATCGGTCCACAGATCGCCCAGTTTGGTTCCTGCGTAAGGTCCGTTATGTACGATGCTTTGACCGTTCGGATGTCCCGATACCGCCCAGCATTCGCCGGTCTTGTCATTGGGAATATCGTAGCCGAACAGGGTGTTCAGCTTGGTGCCGCCCCAGATTCGTTCCTGGAAAACGGGAGTGAGGAAAAGAGGTTCGCGTACGGTTTCTGGCATGGGTTTTCGCTCCTTTTTAATCGATGGTTGTGTGTCTATATGGCTTTCGTTATTACCCGGCGTGCCTATGTTCAGACGCTATATGAGCAGAGCGGACGTACTTTTTGCATTCATCTATACGTCGTTTATGTCTCTTTAGTACGCCTGATGCACCAACGACGCCGCGCCGATCAATCCGGCATTTTGGCTCAACGCTGCCGGAACGATCGCCGTGCGGCGGCCTGACGGGCTGAGCGCGTGCTGCGAGACGTAGCCGCGAATCGCGTCGAACAACGGCTCGCCGATCTGCGATACGCCGCCGCCGATCACGAGCAGCTCGGGATCGAGCGTGTTGATCAGCGAAACGCAGCCCATGCCGAGACGCTTGTAGGTGACATCGATCAGTTCGCGCATTTGGGCATCGCCGTCCGCGGCCAGGTCGAACGCTTCTTTCGTGCCGACCGGACGTCCCAGCAGTTCGGAAGCCTGGCGCGCGATTGCCGTGCCGGAAGCGATCTGTTCCCAATAGCCTTCGGTTCCCGCCGCACCCGGTTCGACCATGATGAAGCCGACATCGCCCGCGTTGCCGGATGCGCCCGTAATTAGCCGCCCGTGCATGTAGATGCCGGCGCCGATTCCCGTGCTCACGGTGATGAAAATAAAGTTGTCCGCTTCTTGCGCCGCACCGAGCCATTTTTCGGCCAAAGTCGCCGCCGTCGCATCATTCTGAAAATGGATCGGCCATGCGCCGAAGTGTTTGCGAAGCTCGTCGACGACGCCGAAGCCGTGCCAGGAAGGCAGGTTGGGCGGGCTGTCCAGACGTCCGTTTTTGGCGTCGAGCGGTCCCGGTGCGCCGACGCCGATGCCTTTGACGTCTGCCGGAGCAATGTTCTGCTGCTCCAACAGGCCGTTAACGGCCTGAGCGGTTTCCTCGATCAGCTGCGAAGGGGTTTTGGCAGGGTCTGTTTTCAACGATTGCTGCGCCAGAACGGTTCCGGTCTCGTCTACGAGTCCGATAGCGATCTTGGTACCGCCGATGTCGATTCCGATAGCGATCATGATAGTCCTCCTCGATTATACGCTTTAACTTGACAAAACTTGACGAAATTAAATTCTGTAAAGTAACATGGAACCAGCATAGCATAATTCAGCGCGGGCGAATAGCGTTTTCATTCAAGGAGGAAAAGGATGGCCAGACCGAAAAAAGTGTCCATGCAGGATATCGCGGATCAGCTGGGGATTTCGAAAAATGCGGTATCGTTGGCTTTGTCGGGAAAAAGCGGCGTCAGCGAGCAAGTGCGGTTGATCGTCCGGCATAAAGCGGAGGAGATGGGGTACGTTCCTCCGGGTGCCGCGGCCAAGCCGGAAGCGTCGAGCCGGAACATTTTACTGCTCGTGCCGGAACGGGTCGTCAGCCATGAGGATAGCGAACATTTTCGTTTTTTCCATGATATGCTGTGGATTCTGGAGGAAACGGTTCGCGCGCACGGCTGCAGCGCGGTAATCGTTCGGATTGATCGCCAAATGGAAGAGCGCCTGGAACTGCCGAGCTTATACGGAGAACTGGAGCATATCGGCGTCATTTTGTTCGGGATCATCGCCAAGCCGTATGCGCATATGGTTTGGGAAACGGGCGTGCCGCTGGTCATGCTGGATTCGTATTATCGGGACATGAACTGCGCCGCTGCCGTTTCGGCCAACACGGAAGGTGCGGAGTCGGTAGTACGGTTGTTGATCGAACGCGGGCACCGGCAGATCGGGTTTATCGGTCCGGCCAATCTGACGACGAGCCATGAAGAGCGTTGGTTCGGGTATTGGCGGGCGATGCGTGAAGCGGGGCTGCCGATCGATGAGCGAATGACTCTGCTGGAGGCGGATGATTTTGACGAGGTGAAAAACGAACAGCAAATCGGTGCATTTTTGGCGAGGCTCGTCGCGACGGATGCGCTGCCGACCGCCTTTTTCTGCGGCAACGATCGGATCGCTCTGCTGCTGATCCGAAGACTGCGCGCGATCGGCATATCGGTACCGGAGCAGATGAAGGTGGCCGGATTCGACGGATTGGAGCAGGCCTGCGCCCCGGATTCCGGCCTGTACGTCACGATTCGCGCGGACAAAAAACAAATGTGCAGGTCGGCGGTTCGGCTGCTGCTGGACGGTTACGGCGAGAAGCGGCACGCGGTGAGATGGACGACGGCAGGGCAGCTGATCCCTGTATCGAATGAAGCCGGCATCGACGTGCGCAATTTTACGTTTTGACCGATTTGAGCCGCAAAATCAGGGATAGTTTGCGGTCGCAATCCAAAAAAGGCGCTTAAAGCCGAGCCGCTCAACCGTCTGCTTACAAAAATTTTCCCGTGTAGTGTCAGAACTGCAACTAAATCATGCGAGGAAAGGTTTATATATAAGGGTAGGGTGTTTTTCCACCGCATCTTAATAATCGCATTTATAGAGGAGGACTTTTCCCATGAAAAAAATCCTGATTGCTTCGCTGCTCGGCTCCGCCGTTCTGGGCGCATCCGCGGCTCAAGCCGCTCCGGCCACGACTCCCGCAGCGACGATGACTCCGGCATCCGAACCTGCCGCGATGATCTACGGCAACGACGGTCTGGTAACGCCAAGCGCGTACCCGTTCTTTATCAAGAGCACGCTGTATGCGACGGCTGACGTCATCAAGCAGCTCGACATCGACGGCTTGATGATCTCGTGGGATCAAAAAACCAAGACGTACACGTACACGCGCGGCGACAACGTAGTCAAAGTGATGGCCGACAGCAACATCGCATGGGTGAACGGTAAAGAAGTGAAGCTGCAAGGCTCGCCGACGTTCAAACGCGGCGTACTGCGCGTTCCGGTCGGCATCATCGTCCGCGGCGTAGGCGAATCCATCAAATGGGATAAAGCCAACGAAACGCTGTGGGTCGGCGATTCGATCAAGTAAGGCGAGAAAAGATCGGGCAGCGTGAACGAAAATCGTGAACGCGAACCGAAAAGACCGCTTTCCGCTGCCCTTAGGGGCGCGGTGAGCGGTCTTTTTTTGTCTTCTTGTTACGGTTGTCGTTCCATAGAGCGGCCCCGATTCCGAAAATCATACCGGAGACGGCGAATTGCATCAAGTAAGTCCGTCCCATCACTGCATCCGGAATCAAAGAAAAAGGATCTCCCCAAATCTTTAGAGACGCGAATGCGGGAAGCAGGCCGATAAGCATACATACCGCGGCAAGCATGATACTTTTCAACAGACGGGAGATGACTCTGGAACAGATCGCCCAAACGACGTGGTATAAAGGCAGCGCCAAAAATCCGAAAGGAATCAAGCCGCTCATCCATGCGAATGCCCAATCGAATTCCTCTTGCCCGCTTGAGACCCAGCCAAAAGCCAACACTCCGCCACCGTAAGAAGCGGCTGCGAGCAGGATTCGTTTGAAGGCCGTGCGATCCAGGTCGGCTATTTCCTTGCGACGTACATGATCGAGATTTCCGTTCATGACAGAGGACTCCTTCCCGTTGATCCGTATGCTGCGTTTCATCTGAATAGACGCATGCAGGGCAAAAGGAGTTTCGGATAAACGGATTTCGGTTTGCGAAACCGATAGCACGTCGGAAAAATTTTAACGGATCGAGACGACGCTTAGCGCATAATTTAAGCGATTTGAAAATTCTAACGGAACCAGGTGGCGCTTAGAATGAAAATAGGCGGGTTTTGCACGGAAAAAAAGCCCTAAAAAACGGCTAAAGGATATACGATCCGTTAAAGTCGTAAAAGCCGTTCATTCGGGCTTGTAAAGGATATGCGATCCGTTAGACGCAAAAGTCAGGCTAGACGAAATCCTAATGCAGTCCAATGCGGTCCGAACCGCATCGGAAAAAGCCGCACAAATAAAAACTCCTGATTGTTCCCCGACGAATCGGGCGAACAATCAGGAGTATAAAGAAAATCAAATCAGCTCACCGTGCAAGATCAGTCGCCCAGCGCTTCAAGCTTTGGAGTCGCGACATCAAGCTTCAGAAGCGGTTGACCCGCTTCGATCGAGCCGCTGTGCAGAGCCGTGAAGCCTTCGAATTCTTTCGTGTTGGTCACGATCATCGGCGTCGTCAGGTCGTAACCTGCCGCGCGAATGGCGTTCATGTTGAAGGTAATCAGCGGTTGACCCGCGGTTACGGCTTGTCCTTCTTCAACGAGGACGTTGAAGTGTTGGCCTTTCAGACGAACGGTGTTCAGACCAATGTGGATCAGAAGTTCCGTGCCGTCTACCGTTTGCATGCCTACAGCGTGCTTGGTCACGGCCAGGGAGTTCACGATGCCGTCAGCCGGAGCTGTAACAACGCCTGCGCTGGGAACAACGGCAATGCCTTTGCCCATGTATTCGCCGGCGAATGTAGCGTCGTCCACGTCGGCCAGAGCTTTAACCGTACCCGTCAGGTGGCTGGACAGTTCAGTATTGCGGATTTCGACGATTGCAGGTGTTGCGACTGCTACAGGAGCAGCTTCTTCCGATGCGGCAGGAGCGACAGCGTCCGCTGCTTCGGCCGTTTCGGATGCAGGGACAGGAATATCTTTGAAGCCCATTACGAAAGTAACGGCGGCGCCGACGGCGAAGGCTACAGCCATACCGATCATGCCGTAAACGAATGTCGGGCCGATCATGGCCGGGATACCCGGAAGACCCGCGCCGCCCGCCATGACGTAAATTTTAACTTGGAACAATCCGTAGATCGCGCCGCCTACGGCGCCGCCGATCAGGCCGGAAACGAAAGGTTTTTTCAGACGCATGTTCACGCCGTACATCGCGGGTTCGGTAATGCCCATCATGGCGGAGAAGCTTGTCGACAACGACAGGGCTTTGAACTGCGGATTACGGGAGCGCAGGAATACGCCGAATGTAGCGCCTGCTTGGCCCAGGTTGGCCGCGAACATGATCGGCAGAATATAGTCGAAGCCTTGTTCGGACAGCGACAGGATCGCGATCGGGACGAGGGCCCAGTGCATGCCCGTCATGATGATCAGCGACATCGTGCCGCCGAGGACGAGACCGCCGAAGATGCCGGTATTGTCGATCAACCAAGTAATGCCGCCGGCCAAGCTTTGGCCGACGATGCTGCCTACGGGGCCGAACGCCACCAAGGTTGCCGGTACGATCACGAGCAGCGTAAGCATCGGAACGAACAGAAGTTTAAGCGCGCTCGGAATGACTTTGTCCAGGAATTTCTCGACGTAAGAGGAAGCCCAGATCGCGAGCAGGATCGGAATGACGGATGACGAATACGTCACGACGGTAACGGGAATTCCCAGGAAGCTCAAGTCTCCGCCGCTGCCGAACAGCGCGGTCAGTTCCGGGTGAAGGACAGCACCGGCTATCGCGGCCGCCAAGAACATGCTGCTGCCGAATTTCTTCGCTGCGCTGAACGCGATCAGGATCGGCAGGAAGAAGAATGTGCCGTCGCCGATCACTTTCAGGATTTGGTACGTGCTGCCGTCGGCTGCCATCCATCCGAACGCATCGGATACGGATAACAGCGCTTTGATCATGCCTGCGCCGGCGAGAGCGGGCAGCAGAGGGGTGAAGATCCCGGAGATGATATCCAGCAAAGCCGAGAACGGATTGCTTTTCTTTTTAGGGGCATCGTCGTCTTGAGCGGCTCCGCCGCCGAATGCTCCGATTTTATTGATTTGTTCGTATACCTTCGGTACATCGTTGCCGATGATGACCTGGAACTGCGTGCCTGCGATGTTGGTACCCATAACGCCCGGCGTATTTTCGAGTGCCGCGCGGTCGGCTTTATTGTTGTCGCGCAGTTCGAAACGCAGGCGCGTCATGCAGTGGGTCATCGTTTTGACGTTGGATTCTCCGCCGATTTTTTCGAGGACGGATTTGGCTGTTTGTTCGTGCTTGCTCATGTTCAGCCTTCCTTTCTTGGTTACAAGATAAATGCTGCTAATACCTTGTCAACGCTAGCGGTAAGGTTACGTTCACCTGAAACACACCTAAAGCGTGTGTGTTTCAGATGAACGTAACCCTCTGATTAAGAGTTGACAAGCTTTGGGGCGGGGTAAACGCTATCAGCGTTACCCCGGACAAAACGAAAAACCCGGGCGCCCGAACGCAGGTACGGCAAACAGCCGGCTGACGATCGGTAACGGCCCGGGTTTTGCCTTTTCAGTAACAATCCCGAGTGCTGGTATCATTGCCAAGTGCAGCGCAAGCGGCAATGATACAGGGTATGCAATTAAGATTTCGCGATCCGGTCGATATGAATCGTCAGGTACAGCATTTCTTCCTTGTTCAGCCGGTAATCGTAATGTTCGGCGATGTACGCTTCGATCAACTCCGTGCAAGGATAAGCTTCCGGACAATTTTCCTTGACGATCTCGTAAAGGCTGTCGTAATTGTTGCCGGAATGGTCGCCGCTAATCAGTCTTTGCGCGAAGAACTTCAAGTGGGTCACGAAGCGATAGTAGCTGATCGAATCTTCGTTGTATTCCAGTCCGAAGTGCTTGCGCACGAGATCGAGAATGTCCTGGATGATCTTGGTGATGTCCATCAGAACGGGCATTTCTTCGCCGAGCTGCGCATTGACCAGATGCAGCGCGATGAATCCGGCTTCGTCATCCGGCAGTTCGACGCCCAGACGGTCTTTGATCAGCTTGAGCGCGGAACGTCCTACCTGGTATTCGGCCTTGTACAGGCTTTTAACCTCAAGGAGCAATCCGTTCTTGATATCGAGTCCGCGCTGATGGCGCTCTACCGCAAAGTGGATATGGTCCGTCAGGGAGAGATAGATCGTATCCCCGAATTCCTTATCCAGCATAAGGGCTGCCAGCTTGCGGATATCCTCGGTTAGTTGAACGTATTCCATCGGAATCTGTTCCAAGAGTTCCTTGAGCTTCCGGGACGAATCGTTGCTTTCCGGACGGAAAATCTTTTCGATCTTATCCGTGTCGACTTCGTCTCCCGGCTTTTTTTGAAAGGCGAGTCCCCGGCCCATCACGACGATTTCCGTCTCGTTCTCGTCCAGCGACGTGATGACGTTGTTGTTGAGCACCCTCAGAATTTGCATTGCGTTCACCTCTTGTTCATTGAAGCTGCTTCATAAAGGATTATATCATTGTGCACAATGGAAACAAAAAGGCAAAACCCAAAACACGTTAGGCACATGTTTTGGGTTTTGCCTTTTCAGTAACAATCCCACAACCACAATAACACCGTTTTCAACAGTTGGCAAGGGGAAAAGCGTACGCTTTCAAAAAAAGTTGACAGGTCAGGGAAACGAACGAAAGCGATCGGATTTCGATCGCTTTCGTACCAGGTAGGGCTTTTCATCTAGAGCGATGCAGATCATTAAACAGAGGAAGCGCCGTTTGCGTTCAATGTACATTTTCTCTGCTGAACGCATTTTCCTTCCCGGAAACAAAGGCACTTCTCGCTTGTGTATTCGTCTCCGTAAATGCTGGCTTGGAGGTATTCGATGCTTGCTCGGTTTTTTTTGCCGTAATCGCGGCCGCAATCATCAGAATCAACTTCAGGCCTCCGGTAACAAAGAGCAGCCACGGCAGAACCGTCAGTCCCCAACCGATGCCGGGAGCCCAGGTGACGACCACGTTCCACGGCGCAAGTCCGGAAACGAAATGCAGGATCGCCAGCGGGAACGCGACGTTGCAAACGAGCAGCAGAACGATATTCAGCGTGGTTTTCCAAGCGACGGGCCGGAAAGCTTTGCGCCAACGGAACAAGCTGCGCACCGAGAACAAGAACAGCAAAATCACCGCGACAACGATGCCGTCCGCGATCGCGTACAGCTTGAAAAAATCGGGCAGGCTTTCCAACGAAGGGGTCCGGCCGTGCACGATATCGTCGATGCCGGGCAAAACGCCGGCGTAGCTGACGATCAACGGATCGGAGCTGTTGGCCAGAACGAACATGCCGTAGTCGCCGTGAATGCGCATTTCGGTATACGTATTTTCCGTCGATCCGTTATGCCAGAGATAATCGCCGTTATTGATCCAGCCCATCCCGTAAAAAGAGCCGTCTCCCATGTCCGCTCCTTGTTCGTGCATGCGCCGGATGCCTTCCGCAGACAGCAGCCGCACGCTATCGGCCGCGCCGTCGTTCATTTGCATCATCAGATACTTGGACATGTCTTCGGCGTTCGAGACCAGATAGCCGGACGGCGTCGTGGCCGAATGCTGCATCAATCGCGTAGGCACGGAGAGTCCGAACAGCAACTGATGACCGGAAGGGGGACGCAGATCGGAATTTTCGGATAAGGCGACATTAGCCCGTTCGGGCGATCCGAAGCTGTTGCTCATGCCAAGCGGCTGCAAAATTTGTTCATCCACATAGTTCCCGTAAGCTTCTCCCGAGACTTGCTGGACAATCGCGCCGAGGATATTGTAGTTCAAGTTGGAATACTGGTAGACCGACCCCGCAGGCTCCGTCGGGGCGACGTTTTTCAGATTGCGGATATGCTGCATCAACGTCGTATCCCCCTGTGCCAAAAAGGCAACGCCGTCATACGTCGACAACCCGCTCGTTTGGTGCAAGAGGTCGGCTACGGTGATCTTGTCGGAAGCACGGACATCGGCAAGAGCGAAGTCCGGGAGGTAATCGGTAACGGGGGCGTCGAGTCGGACTTTGCCCGTTTCGACCAATTGCATGATCGCAAGCGCCGTAAAAGACTTCGTGAGCGATCCGATCACCAGCGGCGTCTGAGGCGTCATGGGTCCGGCTCCGGGACCTGCGCTGCCATAGCCTTGCATATAAGCAATCTCTCCGTCATGGACAATGCCGACAGCAAGGCCGGGAATATGTAGGCGTTCCATCGCGGCTTCGGCATACGTATCGATTTGCTCGGGCGTCCAGGCCGCAATGACGGCAGAATCCTCCGCCCGGGGAGTCGTCGCAGCGGCAGAAGCAGCAGGCACCCCGATGAACGAACCGAGCAATATCCCGGCCATTGCGGTTTTTATTCTTTTGGCAATATTCATGGTTCGCATACTTCCTTTCGCATTTTCGGTTAAAGTGAAACGCGCGTCTTCAAGACTGTTCTTATTGTAACGAACGCTTTCGATCTTCAAATCGGCCGCCGGCCTGAAATTCGAATCGGTCTCGCGTCAACATTCAACCTGGACCTGCGGATAGGTTGTCCGAGCGATTCGTGGTTTGCCCGCAAACGAAAAACTAGGGGAGATCGATGATGACCTGCCCGCCGAAAGAACGATTATTATTAAAAAAGCCAACTTTTTTAATGTTCTGAACGTTGTTATTTAGGAAAAGACTCGTACCCTGTTTGTCGGGAATCGATTAAGCGAGCGAAGGAGGTAATGGATTGAATATCGGTTTTTCTTACGGAGCAGGTTTTATCGGCATGATCCTATCGATCGCGATGATCATTCTTCCCTACGTGGTCTACTATTTCATCATCAGGGCGGCTATCAACAAATCCAATATCACCGACGAAATTTATGCGCTGCGCCGGGATTTGAATGAATTGGAGAACCGGCAAGCCGAACGCTTCAAAACGCTGGACAATCATTTTCAACAGCAAAACCAGCTGCTTCGCGAACAAAACGAAATGATGCTGCGCGCGGAGCGGGATCGCTCCCAATAATCGGGGCATCGCTTGAATCCCGTATACCGGTTGGGTATGCGGGATTTTGTTATATCGATCAGGGTAAGTAACATGTAGGTTGATCGAAGACAAGGAGGATGTCCGCGATGAGCATTTATACGTCCATAAACGCGCTGATCGAAAAGTTGGATCGTTCGATCTTCGCTTCCGACGAAGTACCCGATTCGAAATAAGGAGGAACGTCTAAGATGGATTGGATTTGGGCACTCGGATTTCTTTTGCTTATGCTGGCAATCTTGGCCGGTATCGTCTACGCGATCGTCTCTTCGATCGTGGAGAGCCGGATCGAACGATTGGTGCTTACGCAGCTCAACCATATGGATCGTAAGCAAAACGACCGCTTCGAGCTTCTTGACCGCCAGCTTCAGGAATTGAACGGTTCGATGCGCAGGCAGGAGGAACGATTGAAAAAGCTTGAACTTTCGGTAGTCGAACAAGCGCAGAAGAGCAATCCGTAATTTCTCATACGAAAAGAGGATCAGCAATTAACGCCTACTTTTTTCGCGATCGGGATAAGCCGTTACTGCTAGCTCTTTTCCGGGTATAAAAAGGGTACGCAATGCGGACGCGCCGTCCGAATCCGGAACCCGAGGAGGCGACACAAGTGTTTTGGCTGATCGGAGCTTTTTTGCTGCTGTGTCCACTGGCGATTGCACGTCCCGACCGATTGCTTCATCCGCTGCGGGATCCTGCCGGCGGAGAACTGTTCGAACCGACGAGATTTCAATCCCAAGCTTTTCGCGCACTCGGATTTTTCCTGCTGCTCGTATCGTTGTCGTTGGGGATCCTGCTGTTTTTCACGGGAAACTGATCGGCAGGCATAGAATGCGCGCAGACTCATACTTCAAACCCGAGGCGTTCCTTAACGGAAGCGCCTCTTTTCGACGAACGAGAGAACGAACGCCTATTTGAAAAACGTCTTCGATTCAGGCAAACTGAACATACAAAAGAAACGGCCAAACCAAGGAGGAAATCAAAGATGCAGGCGAACGGACAATGGACCATCAAAGATATGCCGAATATGAACGGAAAACGCGTGATCATCACGGGAGGAAGCGGCGGACTGGGGCTGGAGACGGCTTACGGGTTCGCGGAAAAAGGCGCGGAGATCATCCTGGCCGTGCGTAATCTGGAAAAAGGACATCAGGCGGCAGGCGGGTTGCTCAAAAAGTTCCCGCAAGCGAGCGTAGAGGTTATGCGTCTCGACCTGGCCGATCTGTCCAGCATCGAAGGATTCGCCGCGCGCGTCATCGCCAAATATGCTTCGCTTCACGTCCTCGTGAACAACGCCGGCGTGATGATTCCTCCTTTCGGCAAAACCAAAGACGGCTTCGAGCTTCAGTTCGGCAGCAATCACTTGGGACATTTCGCGTTGACCGGCCGTTTGCTGCCTCTGCTGCTGAAGACGCCGCAATCGCGCGTCGTGACGTTGAGCAGTATCGCGGCCAAGAGCGGATATATCTATTTCAATAATCTGGACGGCCGAATCGGCTATAGCGCCATGAAATTCTACGGTCAGAGCAAGCTGGCCAACCTGTTGTTTGCCCGTGAGCTTCAAAAGCATTTGTCCGCGATCGGAGCGAGCACGATCAGCGTGGCCTGCCATCCCGGCGTATCGAATACGAACCTGATCTCGCGCGGCTCCGGCAAGCAGGCGGGACGCGCCGCGGCATTCTTGTGGGGGTTGATGAGCCAATCCGCCGCGATGGGCGCGCTGCCGACTTTGTATGCGGCAACCGCCCCGGGTCTGTACGGCGGCGAATACATCGGACCGACCGGCAAAGGCGGGCGCAAAGGTTATCCGGGCTTCGATCTGTCCGTCGATCACAAAATGAACGAAGAGACGATGGCGAAGCTGTGGCGCGTATCGGAAAAATTGACGGGCGTGACGTACGACTTCCATGTCCGGCGAGAGGAAAAGGAAGACTGGTCGAAGTTGGGCATTCGGATGTAAAAATTTCTCGATCTTTTAAAGAGGTAATCGAGTCGGAACCGGTTTTTGTTTTTGTTGAAAAAAGTTGAATTCCTCGATATGATAGATATACGACAGAATCGCGAGGAGTTAGGACCTTTGAAAAAAATCACGCTGCAAATGATCGCGGATCAGGTAGGCGTCTCCAAAGCGCTCGTCTCCAAAGCGCTATCCAACGATCCTGCCGTCAACGACCAGACCCGCGAAACGATCTGGCGGACGGCGGGGGAGATGGGCTACCGGATCGAGAAGTTGAAAAAAGCGACCGCGTTCTCCAAAACGGGCAATATCGCCGTTTTGATGCCGCAAGCTTACTTGAGCGATATCGAGTACTGGGGCAAAGTCATTCGCGGCATCGACAAGTCGCTATCGGAGCACGGCTACAGCATGATTTTGTCGGGCATTGATATCGCACTGGCGCCCCAAGAATCGCTTCCTTCCAGCATTGTCGACGGCAAAGCCGACGGCGCGCTGCTCATGGGCCATATGCCGGAAGAGTACGTATCGGCGTTGTCCGCAAGGTCGTTTCCGACCGTGCTGGTCGATTCCAGCTTGCCGAACCCGCCGTTCGATCACGTGTTGGCCAACAACTACGCGGGCGCTTACTCGGCGGCCGAAGCGCTACTTGCCGCCGGTCATCGGAAGTTGGCTTTCGTCGGCGATCCGGAAACGGCTTGGAGCTTCCGCGAACGGGCCCGAGGCTTTGAGGAAGGGGTAGCCGATTTCAATGCGAGAGCCGGAGAAACCGCTTCGGTATCGGAAATTCGCGGCATCGGCGTAAGCGGCAAAGGCAATTACACGTCTCCCGAATTCGCGGACCGATTGAAATCAGCGCTGCGAACAGAAGGCGTCGATGCCTTATTCTGCGCCAACGACATGCTGGCCCTGGAAGCGATCCGCCAGCTCAGGGAACACGGCCTGGACTGCCCGGACGACATCTCGGTCATCGGCTTCGACGACTTGTCTTTGTCCGGCTATATGCAGCCGGCCCTTACGACGGTACGCGTTCCGAAAGAACGCATCGGCATCCGCGCAGCCGAACTGTTGATCCGCCGCCTCCGTCAACCTTCCGGTGCCGCCGAACAGGTTCTTCTAGCCACGACGCTGATCGAACGTTCTTCGGTCAAAACGATTTAGCGTTTGCATAAGCTGCCGAGAAAGAAACGTAGGCGCAGGAAACGGGAAGACTCCGAGAGAAATTCGTTCCGGTCGCGTGTTGAAATCGAGAAAAGGATTAAATTTTCAGCGGCATTTTCTCGATTTCAAAGGCGAACATTTCATTCCTGCACTGAATTTCTCTCTCCGTCTTCTCGTTTCAAGCTACGTTAAACTTTCTTGACACCTTGAAGCTCTCTGTGTAAGAGGGCTTCTTTTTTTTGCGAAAAAAAGAACTCGCATAGCGAAAAAAGTACAGCGGAGGGAGAAATTCAGTGAAAGACGCCTTTGAACCCGGGAAGCTTCCTTATTAAAATCCAATTCAACTTTCCGGGTGAGACAGCGTTTTGAACTGAATTTCTTCCGCATCTTCCTTTCAATAGAATCATATTGTTTCTTAAACTTATTTAAAATAATTGAAATAAGTTTAAGTGTATGTTAATGTTTTGTTGAAAGCGATCTCATACACGGGAGGAACAGAAATGAACAGAAAGTGGATGCTCGGAGCGATAGCGGGGGTATTGGCTGTTTCCATGGCCGGATGCGGCGGTCAAAACCAACCGGCCGCTTCCGACGGAGGCGGCGAAGACTCGATCAGCGGAACGATCACGTATTTGACCAACCGCACCGATCTGATCGGCAACGTTTACGACGATTACGCCAAGCGGTTCAACGAAAAATATCCGGATGCCCATGTAGAATTCGAAGCGACGATCGATTACGACAAAACGGCGAAAATGCGGCTTTCTTCGGGCGATTTCCCGGACGTCATGAATATTCCGACGATCGCCAACACCGAGCTGCCGAATTACTACGCGCCATTGGACGATCTCGGCTTGACCGACAGCATACGCTTCCCCGATTACAAATCGGACGGCGGCGTCTTGTACGGCATGCCTTCGGGCGTCGACGTAGTCGGCGTCGTCTACAACAAGCAGGCGTTCGAAAAGGCGGGCATCGACAAGGTGCCGACCACGCTGGACGAGTTTTACGCGGCGAGCGAAAAGCTGAAAGCGGCCGGGACCGTTCCTTTGGCTTCCAACTTCAAAGACCAATGGCCGGTCTACCCGTTCGCGGCCGAGACGCCCGTCGCCCTGTCCGGCAACGTCGACTTGTCCAACGACCGCGTAAATACGGACGCTCCGTATACGCTGGACGGTCCTTACGGACAATCGATGAATATTTTGCGCACGATGCACGAAAAAGGCTATTTGGAAGCGGACATCAATTCGACGAATTGGGAGCAGTCCAAAAAAGACGTCGCTTCCGGAAAATTCGCCATGTTTTATCTGGGCGAATGGATCATCCCGCAGCTGATCGACGGCGGCATGGCTTCCGAAGACATCGGTTTTTTCCCGTTCCCCTACGACAATGAAGCGGGCAGCCGCAACGTCGTGCTGAGTCCGGCGTCGGGCGCTTACGGCATCAACAAAAACAGCGAGCATCTCGCCACCGCCAAAGCGTTCGTCAAATGGATGATCGAAGAATCCGGCGCCGACGCGGACATGCTTCCGATTCTTAAAGACGGAAAAGCGCAGATCGCCCAGATGGAAGAGTTCGACAGCTACAAGCCGACCTATCTGGAAGGCAAAGTCGATACGGCCGAAGCGTTAGCGATCGTGAACAAAGCGCAGATCGTGAAAGAAGCGATCGTCCAGGAGTTCGTGCTGGCGGACGATCCGCAGGAGACGTTCGACAAGTACAACAAAATGTGGGCCAAAGCCAAATCCGAAGTCGCGAAATAAACGTCGGCGCGCGCTTCGGCCGAATGCGGCCGAGCCGCGCGCACCATGCGAAAAATAAGGAGTGAAAACGATGGGCGGCCTGTCTTATCCGGCTCAGAAAAAAATCGTGCTGGCCTTGTTCCTGCTGGTTCCGCTGACGCTGCTGGGCATGTTTACGTATTATCCCGCCGCCAGGTTGGTGTATTTGAGTTTCACCGACTGGGACGGCCTCGGTTCCGGAATGTCTTTTCTCGGCTTGGACAATTACAGGGAAGTGTTCACCAACCCCGATCTGTTCGGCGTGTTCCTTCACCAGATCCCTTACGCGGTCGGCGGCATTTTGCAAAATATTGTCGCGATCGGGTTTGCCGTCATTTTGAACTCGACACTCAAAGGCCGCAACGCGTTCCGCGTGCTGCTTTTTATCCCGTATATCATGAACGGCGTCGCCGTGGCGTTCATGTTCCAGTACGTGTTCGACACGACGGGCGGATCGCTCAACGCGCTGCTCGGCGCGATCGGACTGGAAAGCCTTCAGCAAAGCTGGCTCGGCAATGCCGCCATCGTCAACTGGGCATTGGCCGGGGTTAGCGTATGGCGATATCTCGGCTATACGATGATCATCTATCTGGGCGCGCTCCAATCGCTGCCTTCCGACATGTACGAGGCGGCGCGGATCGACGGCGCGAACCGTTTCCAGTCGCTGTGGCATCTGACGCTGCCGAGCCTGTCGCGCATCATCCAACTCAATATGTTCCTGACGCTGAGCGGCGCGCTGGCGGTATTCGACCTGCCGTTCGTGCTGACCAAAGGCGGACCGGCGGGCGCGAGCGAAACTTTCCTGCTCAAAACGACCGAGACCGCGTTCCAATTCAACAATTACGGACTGGCTTCCGCGATGAGCGTCGTGCTGCTGCTGTTGACCGTACTGATCCTGTTGGGGCAAAACGCCGCGCTGGGACGCAAAGGGAGGGATTGACCGATGAATGCCGCCGCCAAAAAGAAGATCGATCCGATCCAAGCGGTCAAATATCTGCTGCTTGTCGCCGCGTCGTTCGTGGTGCTGTTTCCGCCGTACGTGGTGATCGTCAACGCGTTCAAACGGGAAAACGAAAACTCGAGCCCGTTCGCGCTGCCCGAAAGTTTTTTCAACTTCGACAACTTCCGAATCGTATACGAACGGGCGGATATCGGGCATGCGTTCCTGAACACGCTGATCATCGTCGCCGTCTCGCTGCTGGGCAATATCGTGTTCGGCACCATGGTGTCGTACGCGCTGGGACGCCTCGATTTCAAAGGAAAAGGCATCGTGTTGGCGCTGTTCCTGTTCGCGTCCATCATTCCGAACATCACTACGCAGGTCGTGTTGTTTTCCATGATCCAGTCGCTCGGGCTGTTCAATTCGCTGTATGCGCCGATCGTGCTGTTCGTGGGAGCCGACGTGCTTCAGATCTATATTTACCTGCAATTTATCCGCAATATCCCGTACGAGCTGGACGAAAGCGCGATGATCGACGGAGCGAGCCTGTTCCGCATTTACCGCTCGATCGTGTTCCCGCTGTTGGCCCCGGCTACGGTGACGCTGGTCATTTTGAAAACGATCAATATCTACAACGAGCTGTATATTCCTTATCTGTACATGCCCAAGCAAAACCTGGTCGTCGTCTCCACGGCGATCATGCGGTTTGCGGGCAACAACCAAGCGCAGTGGGGCTATATTTGCGCAACCATTCTGATCATCATGATTCCGACCGTAGTGCTGTATCTCTTTTTGCAGAAATACATCTTCGCCGGGGTTACGAGCGGAGCGGTTAAAGGATAAACCTGAACAGACAGAATTCATCGGAGGGAAAACATGCGTGAAATCATACTGAACGGCGAGTGGGAGGTCAAAGGCTTCTGGCCCTGGGTCCCGCTCAAAGGAACAAGCATGGAGATCGGGAGCGAGCTGATGGGCGTGACGGAATGGCTGCCCGCTTCCGTGCCCGGCGGCGTGCATAAAGACCTGCATGCGGCGGGATGGATCGACCATCCGTACCGAGACATGAACAGCCTGAACTGCGAGTGGGTCGAAAACCGGTGGTGGGTATACAAGACCGTGTTCCAAGTGCCGGACGAGCCGGGAAAAAAAATCGAGCTGGTATGCAAAGGGTTGGATTACGAGGCGATCGTGATGTTGGACGGGCAAACGCTCGGCGAGCACGCCAATATGTTCGCGCCCGCCGCGTTCGACGTGACCGAAGCGCTTCGGGGACGGCAAACGGCGGAACTGCGGATCGTGCTGCGGCACAGTCCGGACGAGATGGGGCAGATCGGCAAAACGTCCGAGACGTTTACCCAGAAAAGCCGCTTCAATTACAAATGGGACTTTTCGACGAGACTGGTCCATATCGGATTGTGGGACGAGGTGAGTCTGCGCGTGCACGAGCCTTTTTCCTTCGAAGCGATCGGACTGTTCACCGACGCGGACGAAAAAGGCGGCCGCATCGCGATCGAAGCTTCGATCTGCCGCAAACGCCCCGATCATGCGAGCGAAGCCGAGAAGCAGGAATGCGGCGCAGCAGACTCCGGCGGCGAATACGGAACATGCGAGCTGGAAGCGCGGATCTTGTCGCCGTCGGGAGAAGTCGTCACAACGCTGCGGCAGCCTTTCAAGCAAAAAAGCTGCTCGCTTGCCGTCGATATTCCGCAGCCGCTGCTGTGGTTCCCGAACGGGTACGGGGAGCAGCCGCTGTATACGGTGCGACTTCGTCTGTCGGACGGGGACAAGGTGCTGGACGAACAGACGCATCGCACGGGCATCCGTCGGCTGGAGTATCGCCGCAACGAAGGCGCGCCGGACGATTCGCTGCCGTATACGTTCGTCGTGAACGGAGTTCCGATCTATATTCGCGGCGCGAACCTGACTCCGCTGGATCATCTGTACGGCAACGTGCAGGACGAAAAATATGTCTGGATGGCCGAAGCCGCCGCGCGCGCCAACATGAACATGCTGCGCGTCTGGGGCGGAGGATTGATCGAAAAAGAAATCCTGTACGAATCGTGCGACCGTCTGGGGCTGCTGGTCTGGCAGGAATTTATCCAATCCAGTTCCGGCATCGACAACGAACCTTCGAAAAAGCCGGAGTTTCTGAAGCGGCTGACCGAGACGGCGGAGCACGCGCTCCGTACGAAACGCAATCACGTCTCGCTGGCCGTCTGGAGCGGAGGCAACGAGCTGATGAGCGAACCCGATCGTCCTTCCACGTTTGCGGATCCCAATCTGGCGATGCTGCGCGAATTGGTCGCCGAGCACGATCCGGGGCGATTGTTCCTGCCGACGTCGGCTTCCGGTCCGGTGCAGTACATCACGCGGGAAAAAGGGGTCAGCCACGACGTGCACGGCCATTGGAAATACGAAGGCAATCCGGCGCATTATTCGCTGTACGGCGAAGCGGATCATCTGTTTCACAGCGAATTCGGCGTGGACGGCGTCAGTTCGCCGCGAACGCTGCGCAAATACCTGAGCGAGCCTCATTTGAAGCCGGTCTCGATGCGCGACGATCCCGTCTGGAGGCATCACGGGGAATGGTGGGACACATACGATCGCGATACCGAAATGTTCGGCGAATTCCGCGATTTGAGCGAGTTTTCCCGCGCCAGCCAATGGATGCAGGCCGAAGGATTGCGTTTTATTCTCGAAGCGAACCGGAGACGGCAGTTCAAGAACAGCGGCAGTCTGGTCTGGCAGTTGAACGAGCCGTGGCCGAATGCCAGCTGCACCAATCTGATCGATTACGGCCTGGAACCGAAGATGGCGTACTACTGGACGAAAAACGCGTTCGCGCCTAACCATGCCGCGCTTCATTACCGCACGCTGGATTATTCGGTCGGGGAAACGTTCGAAGGCGAGGTGTTCTTTTTCCACGGATCGGAACGCTCTTTGTTTATCGTTCATACGGAGCTGCTGGATACGAACGGCGCGGTACTGGCTTCCTGGAAACATCAAGCGGCAAAAAGCAGGGCGAACGTTACGGAATCGGGGCCGCTACGTTTTGAAGTTCCCGATACGGCCGACGATTTGTTTTACGTGCGGCTGCGCGCGGAAGACACGGAAGCGAAGATCGATACCGCGCAGGCGGATAATCTGTATGTCTTTTCCGTCCGCCGGCTGCATCCGTACCGTTCGGCGCTAGGTTCGGCCGGAGCGAAGCTGGACGCGGAAGCGCTCGGGGAATGGCAGGAAATCGCGCGGAATCCAAATGACCAACAGTCGGAAACGGATCTGCCGACTCTGCGCCGGAGTTACCGCATAGTCAATACCGGGACGACGGTTGCTCTGCACGTGCATCCGCAGGAAATGACGGAGGCGTATCGGCTGCTGGCGGACGACGCTTATTTCTCTCTTTTTCCGGGGGAAGAAAAGATCGTGACCGTGGACTGCGCCGCGTTAATCCCGGATGTTTTTGGCGCGAAAAACGACCAAGCACAGGCCGATGCACCCAGGTCTCCGAATCCGCGTGTGGCTTTCGTGCATTTCGGCGATCCGGATCGTTAAAACGGACAGATCAGGCAATCTGATTCCGAGCATTGCAGCAAAAAGACGTCGATACGGACAGGAGCGATTCCGTTGTCCGTATTCGGCGTCTTTTTGCGTTACAATCGGAGCAGAGTTGAGGTAGCGGAAGCCTTCGAGAAGTATTCGACGATTTCTCGATAAAAAACTTTGGAAGGCGTGTTTAATACCCGTTTTTTGTGACGAACGATCCCGTGAACGAAGGTTATTTTTCTAGGCATCGGCAGCGAAACGACGATGCCTTGCGCGAGTTCTTGCGCTATCGAGATTTTAGGCACGAGAGCAACGCCGAGCCCGCAAGTCACGACCTGCCGCACGAGTTCCGTACTTGCAAATCCGTTCGAATGAATGCCGGAAGGCAGCCCCATTTCGCTTAACAGTTTGAGTCCTTCCGTATGATAGACGCATCGGGAACCGAAACCGATCACTTGAATTCCCGAAATATGGTCCCATCCTTGGTGTTCGATCAAATCGGCCAGGGGTTTGGAGGCGACAACGATCATTTCTTCGTCGATCAGCGGTTCGAAAATCAAGTCGTCTTGTTTGGGGTCCATCGGCACGATTCCGAAATCAAGGGCATGGGACTGAACCTGATCCACGATGTCTGCTTGAAATCCCGTTTCAAGCAGCAGATTGATATCGGTATATTCCGTGAAAAAATCATGCATGAAACCGGACATCCGCGTCACCAAAAAAGACTCCAACGCCCCTAAACGCATCGTACCTCGAGGCAGATCCAAATTTTCCAAAGCTTCTTCGAGCGAATGGCCCAACTGCACGAATTGGCGTGCATAAAGCGCAAACTGTTCGCCCGCTTCGGTTGGTTTTACGCCGCGCGGAAGCCGGTGAAAAAGTTTTTGATTGCAGTTTTGCTCCAATAACTGGATCTGCGAAGTCACTGTCGATTGCACATAACCCAACTTTTCTGCGGCACGGCTGAAATTCCCTTCTTCCAGTACGGCCAAAAAAGTAAGCAGCGAACGTCCTTCCAAAGTCTCCAACATGATTTTTCCTCCCAGGTATCGAAAAAACGAATGGATTCTATCGATTCTTTTCGTTTTTAAAATGGATAAACCGATGATAGCATGAGGGGGTTCATAAGCCAATAACTTCTTCAAGGGGGAAACATCATGCTGCATACAGCCAACGGTCATTATGTTAAGGTCGAAGAAAACGTCACTCTTTACGTGGAAGATGTAGGAGAAGGCCAACCTGTCGTATTCGTGCACGGAATGCCCGTCAACCATCGGATCTACGAGTATCAACAATCGGTACTGCCTCGACAAGGTATCCGTTTTATCGGCATCGATCTGCGGGGATACGGCCGTTCCGACCATCCGCTGCATGGATACACGTATGATCGGATGGCAGATGATATCAAGGCGGTGATCGACCAACTCGACCTTAAGGACGTTACGCTGGCCGGCTTCTCGATGGGAGGCGGCGTTGTCACGCGGTATATGGGCAGGCATCAGGGATATAAAGTTTCCAAATTGATGCTGTTCGGAGCCGCGACGTTGAGCAAACTTCCCGAAGAAGCGGTAAACGGATTGATCGCCGGACTTCTATCCGATCGGCCGCAAACGTTGACGAGTATGTTTAAAGGATTTTTCCACACCCAGCCTTCCCAAGGGATCGAAAACTGGCTATGGCAGATGGGGATGAAGGCCAACGTTCATGCCACGATCGAAACGGTGAAAGCGATCGGCAGCGAGGACCTTCGTTCCGACCTTGAAACGATACGCGTGCCTACACTGATGCTGCACGGGGTTCACGACCAAGTATGTCCGTTCCCGGCTGCCGAAGAAGCACACGGAATCGTAGCGACGTCGAAGCTTGTTCGTTTCGAAAACAGCGGACATGCTCCTTTCTATGAAGAAAAAGAAAAATTCAATCAAGAAGTCATCGATTTCGTGCAGTCGTAAAAAACGTTCCGATCAGGCAAAGCCGATATCCCAAGCTCCGGAATCCGGTCTTTTGCAGCCGGCGAGTCGAAGTGCAGGCTTGGCTCGTTGATCTTTTTCATATTCCCGCTCCGACTGCTGTGTTACGTTAGAAGGCGTCGGTTCACGAGAAAAAAGAAAAGAAGGTCTGCGCCATGTTCAAGGGTCGGGGAAGGTTCGAAGGGTACGGAAAAGGCGATTTGAGACGGGATCTGATCGCGGGCTGCATCGTCGGGATCATCGCGATTCCGCTCGGCATGGCGTTCGCGATCGCGTCGGGCGTCAAGCCGGAGACGGGCATTTACACGACGATTATCGCCGGGGTGCTGATCTCGCTGCTGGGCGGTTCGAAGTTCCAGATCGGCGGGCCGACGGGGGCTTTTATTCCGATCCTGCTCGGCATCGTGCTTCAGTATGGTTATGACAAACTGCTGGTTGCCGGATTCATGGCGGGCATTCTGCTCGTCTTGATGGGCGTGCTCAAACTGGGGGCTTTGATCAAGTTCATTCCGAAGCCCGTGACGGTCGGATTCACGGCAGGGATCGCGGTGACCATTTTTGCGGGACAGATCGGGAACTTCTTGGGCCTGAGCGGCTTGGAAAGGCATGAGAGCTTCCTGCTTAATATGAAGGAACTGGCCGTTCATATCGATACCTTGAACGTTTACGCGGTGGTCGTGGCGGGAGTATGTTTGGCATCGCTGTTGCTCGTGCCTCGTTTCCTGCCTAAAGTACCGCCGTCCCTGGTAGGGCTGCTGCTGTCGACGCTCGTCGCCGTTTTGTTCATGAATGGAAAAGTGGCGACGATCGGCTCGGCTTACGGCAATATTCCGGCGTCGCTGCCTTCGTTTCGACTGCCCGAATTATCATGGGAAAACATGCGTCTGATGATTGGTCCCGCCGTGGTGATCGCGCTGCTCGGCGGCATCGAATCGCTGCTGTCCGCCGTCGTGGCCGACGGCATGGGCGGTTCCCGGCATAACAGCAACCGCGAGCTGATCGGGCAGGGGATCGCGAACATGGCGGTTCCGCTGTTCGGCGGGATTCCGGCAACCGGCGCGATCGCGCGCACGGCCACCAATATCAAAAACGGAGCCGTCTCGCCGCTGTCCGGGATCATTCACGGCTTGGTCGTGCTGCTTGTACTGGTCTTGCTCGCGCCGTATGCTTCAGCTATTCCGCTCGCCGCAATGGCCCCGATCCTAATGATCGTGGCCTGGAATATGAGCGAGCGCAAACCGTTCGCCAAGCTGTTCAAACTTCGCAATAGCGATTCCGTCGTCTTGGTCGTCACCTTCGTACTGACCGTGTTCACGACATTGACGACTGCGGTTGAGGCAGGTCTGGGCTTGGCCGTATTGCTGTTCGTGAAACGGATGGCAGGCGAGCAGCGGCTCGACAAAGTGCTGCCGGATCGCGACGGCCGCCGCGGCAAAGTGTCCGCAAGCCGCGTCACGGCCGAAAGCGACTGTCCGCAGCTCGGGATTTTCAATGTGCGCGGCGCGTTGTTTTTCGGGGTGAAAAATCCGTTCGAGACGTCCGGGTTCATGGCCTCCCATGACCCTTCGCAAACCTTGCTGCTCCGTATGGGCGGCGTGCCGCTGATCGATGCTTCCGGCGAAGCTTCGCTGCAAGGTCTGTTGAAGCGGGTTCGGGCTTCTGGAGGCACATTGCTGCTCTCCGGTCTTCAACCCCAGCCGCGACGGATGTTGGAAAAGACGGGTCTGCTTGCCGATTTGGGCGTGGAAGCCTGCTTCGCGCATACCGGAGAAGCGATCGACGCCGCGTTATCCCGCCATGTCGGAGCAGCAGGGTGCGCGGGCTGCCGCGCCGCCGCATTCCGCGAATGCGCGGCGTTAAGCGGGAAATCCGATAAAGAAAATGCTTCGTAGAATCTCTCTCGAATAGTCAGGCTTGCCGGGCGTCTTATTTTGCCCGGCAGGCCTTTTTTAGCGTACACTGAATAGGGTTGGAAAGAAATGACGAATGGAGGAATGGACGTGTCGCAGCATACGCATTTTCAGGGCTTTGATCTTACTGATTTTTGGGATGAATATGATGGATATACCAGTGCCGAGGAAGTTACGGATGAGCGGATCGCAGAAACAGAACGCCTGCTCGGTTACAAGCTGCCTCTGTCTTATGTCGAACTGATTCGCACAAAAAACGGCGGCAGCCCGGTTAACGTTTGTTTTCCCATGGATGAAGACGAAGGCTATATCGCGATTAGCGCGATCTGCGGCATCGGAGGAGAATGGGGAATCGATTCGGATTCGCTCGGCAGTCGCCATATGATCGATAATTGGGGATACCCGGACATCGGCATCGTATTCGGCGAATGCCCTTCGGCCGGACATGACGCGATTATGTTCGATTACAGTCAATGCGGACCGCAGGGCGAGCCGCGGATCATTCATGTCGACGTGGAAGTCGGAGAAGGGGAAGAGCCGGTGCGTACTTTTTTGGCTTCGGATTTTGAGACCTTTATTCGCGGGCTTGTTCATGAAGACGTCTATGATACTTCGGAGGAAGACAAGCAGTTCGATCTGGAAAAAGCACGCCATGCTCCGTTTACGCCGCTGCTTCAGCAGTTGTGCGTCTCGGCGGATTCGATCTTTCCGCAAGCGGAACAGACCCTTAGACGATTGGCAGAGTCGATCATTGAGGAGAAAGGATTTTTTGCTCTGCATGCCGATCTCCGGTCGCATCTGATGTATGACTTGGAATTTCTTTTGTACGTGAATGCGGAAGGAGCCGTTGAACGAGACGCTTATCTGGCCGCGTATGACAAAATGCTGGTATTCGGTCCGGGAGGAGCTTTTTCCACGGGCGGTTATGCTCCGGGCTTCGTGTCCGATTGGCTGGATGAACGGATAAAAAGCGGAAAGATCGTCGAGGTGACTGCCGATCGCAAGCTTGCTTTTGCAAAGGGATATTACCAGGGGATTCTTCGGCAGGCGGCAGAATATAGTTAAATCTTATAGCTTCGGGTAAGGCGTACTTCCAATCGTGAAAAGTACGCCTTTTTTTGTTGGTTATTTTTGGAATATTTTCATTCAAGAAAAGATCATAGTTACTTACGTTTTTTGGGTAATAGAATATACATAGTCGGCAACCCTAGCTTCGCTTTGCCGAATTCGCGCTTTTCACAAGGAGGCTCAACATGTCGAAACAACTAGACGCAGCCCGTTCATCCAAGCAGCTTCAAACGGACATGCACTGGAAAGAAAATATCGTTTACGAAATTTACGTGCGAAGCTTCAACGACAGCAACGGCGACGGCATCGGCGACCTGCGCGGCGTTTTGGAAAAGATCGATTATATCGCCGACCTCGGCGTCACCGCGGTCTGGTTGTCGCCGATCTTCGATTCCCCGAACCGGGATTACGGCTACGACGTGATCGACTACCGCAATATCCATCCCGAATACGGCACGATGGAAGACTTCGACGAGCTGCTGCAAGCTTTCCACGAGCGCGATATTCGCTTGATCATGGAGATCGTCCCGAATCATACTTCCAGCGACCACCCTTGGTTCCGCGAAGCGCTGAAAGGAAAAGATAATCCGTACCGCGATTATTATATTTGGCGTCCCGGCAGCGAAGACGGAGGACCTCCGAACAACTGGACATCTTTCCTCGGCGATTCCTCCTGGAAATATCACGAAGAAACGGGCGAATATTATTTGCATACGTACGCCTGGCACCAGCCCGATCTGAACTGGGAAAATCCGAAAGTGCGCGAGGAAATTTGCGGCGCGATGGATTTTTGGCTGGAAAAAGGCACGGACGGCTTCCGGATCGATACCGCGAACGTATTGTCCAAGGATATGCGATTCCCCGATACCGACGAGACGGAGCGCATCCAGGGCAGCGGCGAACCTTTTTACAAAAACGGTCCGCATATCCATGGATATCTGCGCGAAATGCGGGAAAAGGTCTTTTCCCGTTACCCGATCTTCACGATGGGCGAGTCGTCGCAGGTCGAATTGGAAGACGTCGAAAAATACACGCTGCCGGAGCGCCGCGAACTGGATCTGATCCTGATGATCGAAGCGTCCAAAATCTGCGACGAGTCGAACGATATGTGGCAGTCCAAGCCGTGGGAGCTGCGCCATATGAAAGACATCATGCGCAAATGGCTCAAAGACCTGCACGACGAAGCCTGGATCGGCATGTATCTCAGCAATCACGACCATGTGCGGATGGTTTCGTACCTGGGCGACGACGAAGAGCACCGCGAACAATCGGCCAAGATGTTGTCCGTGTTCCTGATGACGCTGCGCGGCACGCCGAACTTGCTGCAGGGCGAAGAGCTGGGGATGACCAACGCGCACTTTTTCAGCACTATCGACGATATCAAGGAGCAGCAGGCGCTGGCCTACTATAAGCTGATGGTCGACGAACGAGGCGAAGACCCGGAAACGATCTTGCGCCGCGTGCTGAAAAAGAACCGCGACCACAGCCGCACCCCGATGCAGTGGACCGACGAAGGCGGAGCCGGATTCACGACCGGCAAGCCTTGGCAGCGGATCAACCCGAACAAGTCGGAAATCAACGCTGCGCAGCAGGAAAACGATCCGGATTCCGTGCTGAACCTGTACCGCCGGATGATCCGCCTGCGCCGCGACCACCCCGTGCTGACGCTCGGAACCTACGAACCGGTGCTGGACGACCACGAACATATTTATGCGTACCTGCGCGAAAATGACGAAGAAAGCTGGCTGGTCGTGCTCAATTTCTCCCGTACCGCGACGCAGGTCGAACTTCCTTTCGATCTTCGCGACCGGTTAACCGAAGCCGACTGCGCCGTCTGCTCCGACGAATCCAAGCTGCAAGACCTTTCCCGAGGTTCAGCCGACTTGGACGCCTACGCGTATTTCGTTTTCAAACTCAACTAATCCTTATTTCACTCACCACCTAAACTTTTCCTTTCGCATGAGCCGTCCCGAGATCGGGACGGCTCAACGCATTTCAAAGGTTTTGAATTTTTCCCGCAGCCTTTCAGCTTTCCTTATGAACAGGACTTCCGTCCCAAAACCTGTTTTTGGAAAATTCCCGATCAAGCGCTATACTAACGGAAAAGAGTCATCCATTCCCAGATTAAGAGGTGAACCCATGAACAATATGCAGGCTTACGAAAGCGTTACAGTCCCAGGAACCAGGCGGCACCTGAAAACAGAAGAAGGCCGTTGGAGACCCGAAGCGAATTCCGCTTTATTGGTATTTCGACAAGAAACCGCGGCGGCCGACGAAGGTCAGCTGCACGGGGTATTGGAAGCGGCAGAGACGGTGCGGGCCGCATTCGCCGCGCTTGGCGTTTTTGCCGCTCCGGCAAGACTCGGCCTGCCGCGCGAAGCAAAATCGGGCGATCTGCTGATCGAACTGGGAACGGTCCCGGGAACGGCGAATCCGGAAGCGTACCGTTTAGAGATCAGGGAATACGTTCGGCTGGTCGCTTCCGACGCCCGGTCAGCTTTGCATGGGCTGCGTACCGTTCATCAGCTGTTGTCCTCGACGAAATGCGAATTGGCGTACGGCGCGATCGAGGATGAACCGATTATGGGAGAGCGTGCGCTGCATTTGGATATCGGGCGCAAGTTTTATACGCAGGAATGGATTTTGGAACGGATTCGGGAAATGTCCGTGCTGAAACTGAATACGCTGCAGCTGCATTTTTCCGAGAATGAAGGCTTTACGTTCGAGAGCGAGCGTCATCCGGAGGCGATGTCGGAACGTTACCTGACCAAAGCGCAGATCGCGGAAATCATCGAAGAAGCGCGCACGCACCGCATTACGCTGATTCCTTCGCTCGATTCGCCGGGACATCTCGGTTGGGCGCTGCGCGATCGTCCGGAATGGCTGCTCAAAAACAAAGCCGGAGAAATAGCGAAAGGCGCGCTCGATATCACCAATCATGAAGCCGTCGCTTTCGTCATGGACCTGATCGACGAATACGCCGAGCTGTTCGCGGACAGTCCGTACTTCCATATCGGCGGCGACGAATTTATCGACTTCGGCAAGTTCGACGATTATCCGCAGCTCGGCGGATATGCGCGCGAAAAGCTGGGCATCGAAGGCGGAACGGGCGTGGACGCTTATGTGGCGTACTTGAACGACGTCGCGCGGCGCTTGGAAGACAAAGGCTTCGCCGTGCGCGTTTGGAACGACGGTTTGTACCGCGACGACCTGGAGCAGAAGGTGACCCTCAAACCCTCCGTGCAGATTGCGTACTGGACCAAATGGGACCGGAAAATGGCGCCCGCGCAGACGTTTCTGGACAAAGGGCATGAGCTGATCAATTTCAACGACGCTTTCTTCTATTATGTGCTGGGCGAAAACGCGGGGTATATGTATCCGACGGGAGAAAAGGTCTACGAAGGCTGGAGTCCGGGCGTGCTGCCGAGAATCGCCGAAGGACAGCCGCAGGAATGGACGATGCCGTATCCGGAAGGACTGCTGGGATGTTCGTTCTCGGTCTGGTCCGACAAACCGAATATGCAGACCGCGGAAGCGGTAGCGTCGGGAATCCGCGAGCCGCTGCGCGCGATGGCGGAAAAAGCCTGGACGGGCGAGAAGCGGTACGCGACCTACGAGGAATTCGCCGAAGCTTGCCGGGCCGCGGGGTTGGAAGGCTGACGCCGCAAGGTTGACGAACGGAGCCAAAGCGACGAGTTTCCGAAGCATCGGAACGATTCGTCGCTTTTTGCGTGGAAAAAGCAAGCCGGCGTCGTCTATACGGGGAAAAGCGCGAAATCCGCCGGTACCGCCGCGTTTCGCCAAACCAGCATAAGAGGAGAATCGAACATGTATACCATTTTGATCGTCGAAGACGATCCCAAGATCGCGGAGCTGCTTCGCGCGAATATCGAAAAATACGGCTACTTTGCAAAAGTGGCGGACGACTTTGAACGGATCGTCGAGACGTTTCGCGAGTCCGGCGCCCAACTGGTGCTGCTCGACGTGAATCTGCCCAAATACGACGGCTTTTACTGGTGTCGGCAGATTCGGTCGGAATCCGTTTGTCCCATTTTGTTCATCTCCGCGCGGGACGGACAGATGGACCAGGTGATGGCGCTGGAAAACGGGGCGGACGATTATATCACCAAGCCGTTTCATTACGAGATCGTTCTCGCGAAAATCCGCAGCCATCTGCGCCGGGCTTACGGCGAATACGCGGCCGGGCCGGAAGAGAAAAAGGTGGAGGCGGGCGGACTTCTTTTGTATCCCGAACGTCTGTCGCTGGTGTGCGGGGAGCGGTCGGCCGAGCTGAGCCAGAAGGAAACGCTGCTGATCGACGCGCTGATGCGCCGGGAAGGCCGGGTGGTCGGCCGCGACCGCCTGCTGGGGCTGATGTGGGAAGATCATCATTTCATCGACGACAACACGCTGAACGTCTACGTCGCCCGGATGCGCAAAAAGCTGAAAGAATTGGACGCGACGGCCAGCATCGAAGTGGTTCGGGGAGCCGGATATGTATTAAGCGTGCCTGACTCCGAAAAGAACGAAGCGGGCCGCGAGCCATGAAGCTGTTTTGGCGCGAGCATATTCCGCTCATCTCTTTTTTCGTGCTGCAAGCGCTGCTCGTTTCGCTGCTTTATTGGCTCAGCGGGGAAAACCGTCCGCTTTCCGTCATGCTGTACGGCCTTCTGCTGAGCACGGCGGCGCTGGCCGGTTACCTGGCTTATCGCTGTATCGCGCTGCGGCGCATGTACCGGCGCCTCGCCGATCCTTCCGTGCCGCGCGGCGAGCGGTTGGAGACGCTCGGCGAAGCGCCGCTGGCCGAAGCGGTCGCGGGGCTGATCCGCGTCTATGACCGCGAATACGAGGAAGAGCTTGCGGCGCGCCGCAGCGCGATGGAACGGCACGCGACGTTCATCGGACGCTGGGTGCATCAGATGAAGACGCCGCTGTCCGTGCTGCAATTGTCCGCGCAGGAGATCGAAGACGAAGATTTGGCGGATAGCGTCCGCGAGGAGTTGGATCGGCTGCGTCAGGGTCTGGAGACGGTGATCTACACGTCCCGCCTGGAACGGTTCGAACAGGATTTGGCCGTGGAACGGGTTGTTCTGGCCGTGCCCGTTCACGAAGCGCTGGCCGAACAGCGCCGATTGTTCATCAAGCGCCGCATCTCGCCCGTTATCGAGATCGACGAAGAAACCGAAGTCTACACCGACCGCAAATGGCTGCGGTTTATTTTGGGACAAATTTTGACCAATGCGGTGCATTATACCGAAGGTATTGGCAAAAAAGTGCGGATTCGCGCTTACCGCCGGGGAGCGGATCAGGTTCTCGAGATCTCGGACGAAGGGATCGGCATCGCGCCGGAGGATGTGAATCGGGTATTCAATCCTTATTTTACCGGGCAGAGAGGACGGCAGTACAAAGAATCGACGGGGATGGGGCTTTATCTGGTGAGCGAGATTTGCCGGAATCTGGACCACGGCGTCGAGCTGGAATCGCAGCCGGGAACCGGAACGGCGGTGCGGATCGTGTTCCGCGAAGCGGCTGCCGCTTTTTCCGAACATAACCTTAACGAACATGTAAGGCGGCGTTAAGAAGAATCGATGGTTGTCCCCGAGCGCGTTCGCTTAGACTGGGAAGCAAAGGGAAAGGGGAGAAACGCATGAACATTTTGGAAGCACGGAACCTGAACAAAGTCTATCCCGGCAAAGTATCCACCCAAGCGCTGACGGATATCCATCTGACGATCGCGCAGGGCGAATTCGTCGGGATCATGGGACCTTCCGGCAGCGGCAAAACGACGCTGCTCAACATGGTTTCCACCATCGATACGCCGAGCTCCGGCACGGTCAAGATCAACGGGCAGGACCCGTACGCGATGAAACGCAACGAGCTGGCGAAATTCCGGCGCCGCGAATTGGGGTTCGTTTTTCAGGACTTCAACCTGCTCGATACGCTCACCGTAGCGGAAAACATCGTGCTGCCGCTGACGCTCGACAACGTGAAACTGAAAGAAATGGACGAACGCCTGCACCGGATCGCGAACCGGCTCGGCATCGCGGATATATTGAACAGCCGCACTTACGAGATTTCGGGCGGGCAGCGGCAGCGCACCGCGATCGCCCGGGCGGTGATCGCCAACCCGTCGATCCTGCTCGCGGACGAACCGACGGGCGCGCTGGACTCCAACGCTTCGAGGATCGTCATGGAATCGCTGGAAAGCCTGAACGGGCGCGAACGGACGACGGTCATGCTGGTTACCCACGACCCTCAGGCGGCGAGCTACTGCCACCGGATCGTGTTCATCAAGGACGGACGATTGGCGGCGGAGATCCACCGGGGAGAAAGCCGGCAGGCCTTTTTCCAAAAAATCATCGATACCTTATCTTTCTGGGGAGGGAACGCGCATGAACTTTCCTCGATTCGCGTATAACAACGTCAAGCGGAACGCGCGGGCTTATTTCGCTTACTTCCTCAGCAGCGCGTTCATGGTGATGATCTTTTTCTCGTTCGCGGTGTTTATTTTCCATCCGCAGATCGTATCGGGCGAAATCCACCGGATGGCGAAAGCGGGCATGCAGGCGGCGGAATACGTTATTTTCGTGTTCGCGTTTTTCTTCGTGCTGTATTCGATCAGCGTGTTCCTGAAGTCGCGCAACAAAGAATTCGGGCTGCTGCTCATGCTCGGCGCCAAGCCTTCGCAGTTGAATCGGCTCGTGTTTTTGGAAAACATGATCATCGGCGCGGGAGCGATCGTCAGCGGGATCGGCGCGGGCCTGCTGCTGTCCAAGCTGTTCCTGCTGCTGGCGTCGCAAATCGCCGGCACGGAGACGCTGCCGTTCTATTGGCCGCTCAAAGCGATGCTGCTGACGGCGGGCGCGTTCGCGCTGCTGTTCCTCGCGATCTCGGTGCTGACGCTGCTGTTCGTGCGCAAGCATCGCGTATTGGAACTGATCAAAGGAAATGCCAAGCCGAAAAGCGAGCCGCAAGCATCGATCTGGCTCGTGCTGCTCGGCATCGCGCTGCTTGCTGCCGGATATTTCGCGCTGCGCACGGATGAAGTGAATCCCGCTTCGATTTTCGTCGCGGCCGGCACCGGTATCGCGGGAACCTACTTTTTCTATTCGCAGCTTTCGGTCGCATGCATGCGTATGCTCAAGCGCAGTCGCGCTTTCGTTTGGAAAGGAACCAATTTGCTATGGATCTCGGAGCTGGCGTACAAAATCAAGGATAATGCCCGAATGCTGTTCCTCGTCACGGTAGTCACATCGGTGGCGTCGATGAGCGCCGGTTTCGCGGTGGCGCTCTCGCAGCAGGCGAAAGAGTCGTACGCGAACGACCCTTACGGGCTTAAAGTCAGTTATTACCGCGACGCGGAGCATAGGGAGGAAGAGGAACGAATCATCGCGGATACGCTGCGGGGCGCAGGCCTGGAGTACGAGATCACGGAAATCGCGAAAGTGAATGCCGTACTGGAAAACGACCCGGACGAACGGAGCCTTTATGCCGTATCCGCCGACAATTACAGCCAAGTCGTATCCGACTGGCAGACGCCTGTTTACCCGAACGGCTCGGAGTCGTCCGCTTTGCTGTTGATGCCGGACGGCTTCGTCTGGAAAAACGCTCCGGATAACGGAACACGGTGGAAATTCGAAGGCGTTGATACGCCGCTCGCGATCGAAACGGCAGCGGGCGGACCGGTATTCAGCGAAGCCCAGTGGTTGCCCCTGCTGGTTGTGCCAGACGAAGCGTACCGGGAAATGGAAGCTGCTGAAAAAGCGTTCAAAACGATCGAGGCGTATTATCGGATTCCCGCTTGGGACGCCGCCTCTTTTGATCCGAACGGCCAGGAAGCCCGGATCGGCGACGAACTCGTACGCCTGAGTCAAGGGCGGGAAGGCGGACAAAAGCCGTTCGAAAGCTTGGTTTCGAGCCGCGGCGCTTCTTATTTGAGCGGCTTGCAGTTCATGTCGGTATTCAGTTTTATCGGCGCTTTCGTCGCATTGATGTTCTCGCTGTCGTCGGCCAGCTTCCTGTACTTCAAACTGCACGCCGAATTGTCGAGGGACGCGGACATGTACCGGTCTTTGTCCAAAACAGGGCTCAGCATCGGCGAGATGAAGCGATCGGCCACGCTGCAAATCGCCATTCTCTTTTTCGTGCCGATCTTGGTATCCGCGATCCAGACTTTCGTGGTGTTGGACCCGATCTTGACGATGATCAGCGTACGCGGAATCATCAAGCCCGTGCTGATGACGTCTTCGGCTTTCCTGATCGCCCAAGCGGTATACTTCCTGCTGGTCAGAAGCCGATATTTGAGCCGGTTGAAACGGGTGATGGTGTAACTTTTTGTTCCGGCCGCCATACTTGCATCCTGTTCATACTCCGTTTGCGGGTACACAATAGAAGACAATAAACCTTGCCTGCCAAAAGGCGCCCGCGAACGGAGGAAAAGAAAATGAAGAACAAGCAAGCGACGGGTCTGCGTCGAATTATGGCATTTCCGGTGACGGATCTGACCGAAAAACTGCAAGGTTGGAATATGGTGTCCGTACAGCTCGGATATGACGATCGGACTTATGTGCTGTTGATCGACGAAGTGCCGGAGCGCGATCGAGGCGCGTTCATCCAGACCGAATTGAAGCGGAGTCCGACGTATAAAGTGTTGATCGTCGATCTTCGTTTGCCCGCAGAAAAAGGGGATGGCGAAGCCCGCGTGCGGGAGATCCTGATCGAAGGCGAGACGTTCCATTACAGCTACGTCCAGCCTCTTGGCGAAGAACTGCTGTTGGTCGGCGCCCGCAGTTATTATTACGGTCGGGACGACTATGATTTAAACGCCGCCGTGTTCAGTCATGAAGGCCGGCCGCTGCGGCGCTTTTTGCTGGGCGACGGCATTCAGGACGTGCAGACGACGCCGGGCAGGTTGATCTGGACGAGCTTTTTCGACGAGGGCGTATTCGGGAATTATGGTTGGGAACGGCCGGTCGGGGAAAGCGGCCTGATCGCCTGGGATCGCAGCGGCATTCGCGTATTCACGAACAGCGAAGCGGATATTGCGGACTGTTATGCGCTGAACGTCGTGTCGGACGAACAAGTCTGGTTTTACTATTATACGGACTTCAAACTGTGCGCCTTGTCGGGTCCGGCGGATCGGCCGAAGGCATCGTTCCTCGACCCGAAGCGGTCCGGTTCGGCGTCGGTCGTGACGGACGGTTATCGTTTTCTGATGGACAACGGATACCGGGAACGCGACCGCTACACGCTGATGCGGCAGGAGAAACCCGGGCAGTTGGTTCCGCGGGAAGAAATTATTTTCATCAAAGAAAACGGGGAACAGCTTCGAAACGGAATCGCCGATGCGCGCGGCGCAAAAATGCTGCTGTTCGAAGAAGCCAAGCTGTACGCCTTTTCGCTTGGCGAGCTGGACGGCTAAGGAAGGTTCGAAAGCTTTCCGGCGAAAATCGATTTTGGCCTTTGCATTCGTGTCCGATCGTGCGCGCATTCCCCATTTGTGCAAAAAGATTCTCCCTGATGTGCATTGTCTCTCGTAAACGGGAAAGATAAAATGGGTGACAGGCTAATGAGAATGAAACTCAATTGGGGGATGCACATCATGAAAAAGAGACAATCGGCAACGATCAAAACAGGAGCGCTGGCGCTGATTTTGGCTTTCGGGGCGGCGCTTGCGGGCTGCGGGGCCGATACGGATACGAAAACCGCGGCAGCGGACGATACGGCGGCCGCGCAAACGGCGGCGACGGATCCGCAAAACAATTCCGCCGAAAGCGATACGCAAGCGGCGGAAGGCGAGACGCGCGTCGTGAAAGGCGAATTCGGAGACGTGACCATTCCGGCCCATCCGCAGCGCGTGGCGGGCATTTATATGGAAGACTACATGGTTGCGCTCGGCGTTACGCCCGTCGTGCAGTGGTACCATCCGAGTTGGGGCATTCAGGATTATCTGAACCTGGACGTGCCGCAGTTCGATATTACGGGAAGCCCGGAAGCTTTGCTCGCGCAGCAGCCGGATCTGATCATGGTCGACGGCGGCGCGGATCAAGCGGCTTACGAGACCTATTCCAAGATCGCGCCGACGTACCGTCTGCCGGAAAGCATGCTGCAGGACTCGAAGCAGATACTGCTCGCCGTGGCGGACGCGCTGGGCATGCCGGAAAAAGGCGAAGAGGTATTGGCGGCTTACGAGAAGACCGTGGCGGACGACAAAGCCAAGCTGCGGGAAAAGGTAGGCGACGAGACGGTGGCGGTGGTGCGCTTGAACGGCGGCGAGAAAACGATGGCGCTGTTCGGCATCAAAAACCGGTATACCGGCTCTCTCTTCAGCGAACTGGGCCTGACTCCGCATCCGTTGGTCGGCGAGATGGAGGACTTCCAGCAGGTGGTCTCCGAAGAAGGATTGGCCGATCTCGACGCGGACCACATCTTTATTTTCCCGGCCAGCGGCGATTGGGAGTCGGACGAAAACAAAGAAGCCGAGAAGATCCTGGACCGTCCCGTTTGGCAGTCGCTCAAAGCCGTGCAGAGCGGTCACGTCTACAAGGTGGAGCGCTCCTACTGGCAGTCCGGCGGCATCCGGGCCAACCTGCTGAAATTCGAAGACGTGATGAAGCATCTGGCTCCGTAAGCAGGAAAAAGCGACAGTACCCGGATACGGGTAAAAGTTAACAGGCAAACAAGCCGTCGGGGCGATTCCGGCGGCTTGTTTGCTGCGCGGCAAACGAAAATGATCTTCTTTGCCGCTGCCGATTGCCGTACGGGGCGGAAAGGCGTATACTGACGCATAGGCAAATGAGAACGATTATCATCGAAAGGCGGACTGGCGAATGAAGCATGTGCCTTGCACCTATATGCTGACGGACATCCGATACGAAGAAATTCCGTCCGGCGAATCGGCAAACGATTTTGCGCAAGCGAGGCCGGAAGGCAGCGGTCCGAGCGCGCCGGCCGCGGCGGAAAGCGAACAAGCGGAGCTGTGGATCGTGACCGGAGGAAGCGGAACGATCGAGCTGGAAGGACGGTCGTGGGCATTGCGGCGGGGCAGCGTGCTGCTGGGCGCTTTGTCCGGAAGGCGGGCCGAAAATGAGCGCGATGCCGGACAAGGCAAGCCTGCCGATCTTGCAGCGCCGGGAAAAAGCGCCCGCCTGACGCTGTACCGGCTGAGCTTCCGCGCGCTGAACGCGTTCGGCACGGCGCTGCCGCCGGGTCCGGAGATTCCGGCGGTCGGCATGATCCAGATCGCGCCGTTCTCGTTCTGCGCGGAGCGGGCGCGACGGCTGCACGAACGCCGGGGAGAGCAGGGCGCGGCGGCGGCGCTGGAACGGCAGATCGCGTTTCAGGAACTGCTGCTGGCCGTTTTGCGCCGGCACGGCGAGATTTCCTCGGACGGCGGCGAAGAAGGCGGATCGGCAGGCGGCGTCATCCCGGCGGCCGCAAGCGGCCGGGAAGCGGTCAAGCGTTCCGCGGAACGCATGGAAAACGAATACCGCGAGCCGTTGACGGTCGAAGCGTTGGCCGCTTCGGCGGGCATCGACCGCTGGGCTTATACGCAGCTGTTCAAAGAAATCACCGGCAAGCTGCCGCTCGATTACTTGAACGAAGTGCGCATCAAGCAGGCCAAGCATCTGCTGCTCGCCACCGAAGACCGGCTGGGCGAGATCGCCCATCGCACCGGCTTCAGCAGCGAATATTATTTCAGCCGCCGCTTCAAGCAGGCGGCCGGCGTGTCGCCCGGCCGTTACCGGCGCCTGCGCCGCCGGGAAGTGCGCGTCTTCGCGCCGTATCTCGAAGACTCCCTGCTCGCGCTCGGCATTTTGCCCGTCGCGCAGTACAGCCACCGCGCCTGGGGCGTGCAGGAATACCTGCCGCTCGGCGGGGTGCCCGCGTTCGACGTCGCGGACGGCACGCGCGAAGACCTCTCGCGCCTCAAGCCCGAACTGCTGCTGTTCGACGACGGCTTCGACCGCTGGAGCCTTGACCGCTTGTCCGGGGTCGCGCCCCGCCTGCTGTTGGAGCAGCCGGGCGAAGCCTGGGCGGACAAGCTGCGCGGGACGGCCGCGCTGTTCGGCCGCGAAGCCGCGGCCGAAGAAGCGCTTCGCCGCTACCGCGAAGAGACGCGCGAATGCCGCGCGTCCCTGGCCGCCGCGCCGGGCGGCGCCGCTTCGCGCGGCACCGTGATCTGCCTGCGTGTGACGGCGCGGCGGATCAGGGTTTATGGTGAGCGGTCCGGCTACACGGGACCGGTGCTGTACGGCGCGCTCGGCTTGCGTCCGCCGGAAGCGCTGCGGCGGCAGCCGGAGAGCCAGCGCAGCCTGCTGCTGCGCCCGGAAGAGCTGGCGGCTCTGAACGCCGACCATCTGTTCGTCGTGTTCGACAAATCCGAGAACGAAGCGCCCGGCGACGAACGTCGGCTGCTCGAGCATCCGAGCTGGCGGAATCTGCCCGCCGTCCGGGGCGGTCGCGTTTACGAAACGGACTTTTTCGCCTGGATGAACTACGGGGTGCTCGCGCACGGCCGCAAAATCGCGGACGTGATGAACGTGCTGCGCTGAAGACTGCCACAATGTCCGTTTTCCGCGCCGCTGCGGTATTTCCGCCGCGGCGCAAAAAAAGTCAATGCCCGGAAATTCGCGCTTTTCGCTGCGGAAATCCGGGCTTTTTTCGCGTTTCTCTTTTCCTGAATCCTTGATGCCGCCGTCTTCCCGCCGCTTTTCGCTTCCCCTCGCCCGCACTTCGCAAAAAGCGTCGATTGCCGGAAATCCTGCGCTTCCGTATGCTGTCGTTAACCGCCGCGAAGGCTCGAAAGCGCAGGGCGGAAAACCAGACGACGGAGGTGGAAAGGACATGGCATCCCGAACCGAAGCAGCCGGCGGAAGCAAAATCGAAACCGCATACAAAGAAAGTCCGGCCGCGAAGCGCAGACGCAGCGTATGGAACGGCGTCAAGCGAGACCGTTACCTGTATCTGCTGGCGCTGCCGGGCATCGTCTTTTTCCTGTTATTCAAGTACGTGCCCATGTGGGGAATCCTGATCTCGTTCCAAAATTATTCGCCTTATCAGGGCATGTGGGCCAGTCAGTGGGTGGGCTTCGAGCATTACATACGTTTCTTTTCGAATCCCGATTTCCTTATTCTGTTCCGCAACACGATGGCGATCAACCTGCTGTCGCTGATCTTCTTTTTCCCGCTGCCGATTCTGCTCTCGGTCATGATGAACGAGCTGCGCGGCACCAAATTCAAAAAGACGATTCAATCGATCGTGTATCTGCCGCACTTCCTGTCGTGGGTCATCATCGTCGGCATTACGTTCCTGCTGCTGTCGACGGGCGAAGGCATCATCAACCAACTGTTGGCCGCCGCCGGATTCGGCAAGATCGACTTTCTCACTAACCCGAATTACTTCTGGGGGCTGCTGACGGTTCAATCCATTTGGAAAGACGCCGGTTGGGGCACGGTACTGTTCCTGGCGGCGATGGCCAGCATCGATCCGCAGCTCAACGAAGCCGCCAAAATCGACGGAGCCGGACGCTTCCGCCAGATCTGGCATATCACGCTGCCGGGCATCCGTTCGGTCATCATCATTCTGCTGATCCTGCGCATCGGGCATATCATGGACGTCGGCTTCGAGCAGGTGTTCCTGATGATGAACGGCGCGGTATCCGAAGTCGCCGACGTGTTCGACACGTACGTGTACCGGCTCGGCATCAAGCAGGGCCAGCTCAGCTTCAGCACGGCGGTCGGGGTGTTCAAGTCGATCGTAGGCCTGATTCTCGTCATCGGAGCCAACAAGCTGGCGAAAAAGTTCGGCGAAGACGGCGTGTATTGAGCGTTTGCCGGGCTTGAAGCGAAAGGAGGAAACGAAGAATGGTCGAACATAAAGGGGACCGGACGTTCAACGCCGTCAATATGCTGCTTCTGACGGTAATCGGATTGGTTACGCTGTTCCCGATGTATTACGTGCTGGTCGTATCGTTTACCGATCCGTCGGAATTTATCCGCAACAAAGCCACTCTTTTTCCGCAAAAATGGAGTCTGGATTCTTATAAATACCTGCTGTCGACCGACGCGTTCATCCGGGCGATCGGCAACAGCGCGTTTCTGGCGACGGTCGGCACGGCGCTCAGCCTGCTGGTCACGTCCTGCTTGTCTTACGCGCTGTCGCGCAGACGCTTGCAAGGCCGACGGTTTATCCTGCTGCTGATTTTGCTGACGACGCTGTTCAATCCGGGCATCATCCCGCCGTACCTGCTGATTCGCGACCTGCATTTGATCAACAGCATCTGGTCGCTCATTTTGCCGGTGCTGACGAGCGGATGGTACGTGCTGCTGATGAAAGGCTTTTTCGACAGCATCCCGCCGAGTCTCGAAGAAGCGGCGCGGATCGACGGCTCCAACGATATCGGCGTCTGGTGGCGCATTATTTTGCCGCTGTCGCTGCCGTCTCTCGCCGCGTTCGGATTGTTTTACGCGGTCGCGTATTGGAATACTTTTTTCACGGCGCTGCTGTACATCAATGATTTCGACAAGCAACCGCTTCAAGTGCTGCTGCAAAATATGCTGATCGACTCGTCGACGGCATCCGGCGGGACGGCCGCGGCCGAGATGACCGCCGAGCAGCAGATTCCGTCGGAAACGCTCAAGATGGCGGCGGTTGTCATCGCGACGGTGCCGATCCTGATGGTTTATCCGTTTTTGCAAAAACACTTCGCCAAAGGCGCCATGGTCGGTTCGGTCAAGGAATAGCGGAGTCATTATCGATAAAAGGGGAGATTGAAGCATGAACCGAAAAAGAACGGGCATGAGAGCAATTCTTGCGGCGGTCGCGGCATTGGCGGTACTTACGACGGCGTGCGGCAGCAGCAATTCCGCATCGGGCGTGCCCGAAGACGGAAGTCCGCTGCCGGTCAGCATCATGTCGATGTATTTTACGCCCGAACCGCCCGGACCGGACAACGTCGTGGTGCAGGAGTTCGAAAAGCGCACCAATACCGATCTGAACATCACTTGGGTGTCGCCCAACAGTTACGGGGACAAAGTGAACGTGACGTTGGCTTCGGGCGATATGCCGGACCTGATGCTGGTTGACGACGCGTTCTCGGCGCAGCTTCGCACCATGGTGCAGCAGGGCGCGTTTTGGGACTTGACGCCTTATATCGACGATTATCCGAATCTCAAAAAATTCCCGGAAGAATCCTGGATCAACACGAAGCAGGCCGACGGCAAAAACTACGGCATCCCGCGCGTGCGTCCGGTCGACGGCGGATCGTTCCTGTTCCTGCGCAAAGACTGGCTGGACAATCTGAACATGGACGTCCCGCAGACGACCGACGAGCTGTACGAAACGCTGCGCGCGTTCACCGAGGATGATCCCGACGGCAACGGCCAGAATGACACCATCGGATTCACGGGCCTGGTCACGCAAAGCAATATGGGCACCTACTCCGGCATCGTCAGCGCGTTTACCCAAAATAACGGAGATTGGAAAGACGTGGACGGCAAGCTGGTCAACGTCAATCTGATGCCGGAAATGCGCGAAGCGCTGGAGTGGCTGAGCAATGCTTACGCGGACGGCCTGATCTCGGAAGACTTGGCCGTACTGAAAGAAAGCCAGACCAAAGACCAACTGAACGCGGGCCGCGCGGGCGCTTCGCAAAATACGGTGGAAGCGGCTTGGGAACCGACGGAAGCCCAGCGCAAAAGCAACCCGGACGCGGATTTTCTGCCGCTGGTGTCGATGAACGGCTACGTGAACAAAGACGGCGGATTTTTCGGGATGTTCGTGATTCCGAAAAGCGTACCGGAAGACAAAATGAAAAAATTGCTCGAGCTGATGGATTACGGCGCTTCGGAAGAAGGCGGGACGCTGGCGAGCTACGGCCTGGAAGGCGTGCATTACGACGAGGAAAACGGGATCAAAACGGTGACCGAACAAGCCAAAGCGGATATCGTCGCTTCGCAGGCGCTCGGACAGGTCTTTATCCAATACGACCCTTATCTTCGCGCTTACCGCAGCGGCATGCCGCAGGACGTTTTCGAGCGCAACAAGCAGATTATCGACGAACGCGCGAAGATCAGCATGCCGGACAAAGCGATCGGCCTGTATTCGGAAACGAACGTGTCGGCCGGACCGGAGCTGGGCAAAGACATTCAGGACATCAAAACCAAGATCGTGCTCGGCAAGCTGCCTTTGTCGGCTTGGGACGAGTTCGTCGAGAAGCTGAAAACGAATCCGGATCTGCAAAAAATCACCGAGGAGCTGAACGAGGCGTACGCGCAGCGGCAGACGGCTTCATAAAAAAACGCTGATTTTGGCTCGATACGAAGAAAAGGCCGGCATGGCGACGCTTCAGGTGTCGACGGTAAGCCGGCCCATTGCCGGAATAAAAGAAAATTCCGTGTTCGCATGGCTTCCGGTTCGGCGTCGCGCCGATTCGGAAGCTGTTGCGGTTTGCAAAGGACTTCCCTTAAAATGGTAGACGACGAGAGAGCGAATAATCGAACCGGCAAACCGGAAAAGGGGCGAAAAAAATGGGGAGCATCCGGGAATGGGCCAAAAAGCTGCCGGGCGGAAGAAGCCGCGAAGGGCGAGGACGCTTTTATCGCTACAGCCTGATTTTGGCGTTGTGCATGGCGAGCATCCCGACGGCCGTGATTGCTCTTTCTTCTTACGCATTGGGCACGGCGCACGTCGAACGCGAGGTGATGAACAGCCACCGGACGCTGGTCGAGCGCTCGGCGGCCCGCCTGGACGATCTGTTCACGCAGCTGGAGCTGTCGGCGAGCCAGTGGTCGCTCGATCCCCGGCTGGACGCGGATCTGAAACGGGCCAATTTGATGCTGGAATACAACCGGACGAACGAGCTGTACAGTTTTCTCGGACTCATGAAAGCCACCTATCCGCGCTTGGAAGACGCGCGCTTATTGCTGAACCGCAGCGAACCTCTGTTATTGTCGGAATGGGGCGGCGTGCGGACGATTCCTTTCGGGGAAGAAAGTAAGCGATTTCAAAGTTTGGTCGAAGAAAAACGGGACATTTATTGGGTCGAAAATTTTCGTTGGACCGCGTCGGACGCCGACTCGATCGTGCTGGTACGCAAGCTGCCGGGCTACGGACCGTCTTACGGCGCGCTGCTGCTGAGTCTCGACCGGAAAAAGCTGGACGGCTTCGTGCGCGAAGCTTCGTTCGACGAAAAAGGCGCTTCGTATCTGTATGCCGAAAACGGGCGGCCGATTATCCGCGTATCGGAAGGAATGCCGGAAAATCAACAGTTCGAGCAAACGCTGCGTCAGCAGTTGAACGATCGGATCGATGCGGGAACAAGCGGAAGCGATTCGTATTTGTTCAAATGGCAGGGGCAGACGTATTCGGCTTCGTACAGCACGCTGGAACGCGCCGGAACGGTCTGGACCTACGCGACCGTCTCGCCGCTGGAAGCGTTGACCCGCCCGGTGGTCGTGCTGTCGCGTTCGCTGCTGGGCGTCAGCCTGGCGGGAATGGGGCTTGCGCTCGTGTTGGCCTGGTTCGCTTCGCGCCGCTTGCATCGTCCGATCCGGCAGTTGGCGGAAGCGCTCGGGGAAGGAGAAGGTTCGGGCCGATCCTTCGACCCGGAGACCGCAGGCAGCGGGAAAGGCAAATCGGTCTTTATGCCCGGGCCGCAGCCGTATCGTTCGCCGAACGGACGGCCTTACGACGAGCTGCGTTCGATCGAAGATAGTTGGAAAGGGTTGGCCGACGCAAAACGGGAAGCCGAGCGGAGGCTGGAACAAACGTATCCCGAGCTGCGAGCCGGCTTTTTGCTGCAGTTGATGCAGGGTCATTACCGTTCGCTCGGCGAAAGCGATTTGCTGTCCCGGCTGGAGCGTTTCGGTTGGCGAATCGAAAAAGGCGAGCGGCTGGCCGTGTTTTTGCTGCGGGTCGGCGTATTATCGCCGCCGGAATCGCAATTTCGCGAAGAAGACGAACTGCTCATGACGTTCGCTGCCGCGAACGTGGCGCGCGAATTTATCGATCAACGCCGCGAACGGGCGGAAATCGTCAATTTCCATGACGGCAGCGTGGCCGTGCTGGTTCCCGTCGCGGTGGATACGGCGGTTTCCTCCGAAACCGTCCGGCCGTCGGCAGCAGGCATTGAGTCAGCGGCGGTGATGGGTGATAACGCAGCCGCCGGGGAGCGCGCGAGCATGAAACAAACCGCGCAAGAAATGGCCGATACGCTGCGAAGCGTGCTGCGGCTGCGGACGATCTTGTGTACCGGGGAAGCGGCGGGCATTCTGGACGTGCCGGAACTGCTGCAAGCTTTGCGGAGCGCGCTGCGCGGCATACCGGCGACCGAATCCTGCCGCGTCCTGCATTTCGATGAACTGCTGCCCGGTCCGGGCGGCGGGAGTACCTACCCGTTCGCGTTGGAGAAAGAGCTGCTGCAAGAAGTGCGGTTGGGCCGAACCGACGAAGCCGGAAGGCTGATCCGCGAATTCCTCGTGAGATTGTCGGAACGCGCGTCCGCCGAGTCGGAACTGAACGAAGGCGCGCTCCAGCTGCTCGGCAGCCTGCTGCATACGATGCTGGAAAACGGCGTTCGGCTGGAGGCCGCGGGTCTGTACGAGCGGCTGCTCGAACTGCGCAAACCGGAAGCGGTCGCGGATTTTCTGTGCTCGCGGGTGCTGGAACATTACGGCAGGGAATTGGAGGAGCGCCAAGGCGTCGAAGCCGATCGCTTGGCGGAAAAGGTACGGGAGGAGCTGGAGAGAGACTACACGGCGGACTTTTCGCTCGAACGCTGCGCCGAACGCTTCGGCGTCAGTCCGTACACGCTGAGCCGGTCGTTCAAGCAGACGTACGGTCAGACCTTCGTCGATTACGTCATGAATCTTCGTTTGGAGAAAGCCCGCGAACTGCTGCGTACCACCGATCTCAAAGTCAACGAGGTCGCCGAAGCGGTCGGCTACCAGCCTTCGTACTTTATCCGTCTCTTCCGCAAGCAGGAAGGAATGACGCCGGGGCAGTACCGGTCGGAAAAAAGCGGATGATGGCTTGCGTCGATCGCGGACGCCGTTAAGCCTGCCCGAAAATTCGTAACGAAAAATATCCGTTCCCGTTCCGGTCGCGCAAAGCGAGCCGTTCGGGGAACGGATATTTTTTTCGAATTGTAGTCGCACTCTACCGACCTGCCGACCGGACCCGCCCGACTTTTTAACTCCGAACTTCTCGGCTGCTGTCCGAAAACTTTACCGAAATCTCGATATCCCGGTCGTAGTTGCCGAAGCCGCGCCCGAACAAACTGACGCCGCCGGCATTGGCGGCGTCTGCCCGGCTCTCGATCCGCAGCGGGATCTCGCGGCCCCCCGACAGGGAAGTGTTCGACAAGCTGCCCGGTGCCGAAATGCCGAGATCGGCCGCGGTGACGTCCGACAGCTTGAGTCCGTCCATGAACGTGCCGTCTTCGCGAACGGACAGCGTCTTCAGCAGGCCGTACTGGCTGCTTTGCTCGTCCCACCATTCCGGCGTGTACAGTCCGCGCGTGCCGCCGAAATTACCGGGACAGATCCACGTTCCGACATGCACGCCGCCGAGGCGGAACGAAATATCCGAAGGCCAGTTTGCATTGTAGCCGGGAGCTTCCGAACCGAGTTCCAGCGTGATCGAGATTTCGCGCACGCTCTGCGTGCCGACCAGATAATTCGGTATCCGGTATTCCACATAGCCGGACCCGAACCAGAGGTGCCGGGCTCCGACATGCTGCGGGTCGGCAAAGTAGCGCGGGTCGTCCATCATGCCGATCAGGCGTTTTTCCGAAGCCAGGCCGCAGGTCGGTCGGACTTCGTGATCGGCGTATTGGCCGACCGGAATCGAGACGGAATAAGCGCTGCGCTGCTCTTCCGAAGGCCGGGAACGGAAATTCAGGATAAGGCTGTCTACGGCCAGGCTGCACAGCTTGCGGCGCCCGCGCGTTCCGGTGACGCTTTCCGACGTGAGCAGTCCCGCGTTTTCCATCTTTTGCACATGCTTGGTCACGATCGCCGACGACAGCTCCAGCACTTCGGCCAGCTCGCCGACGCTCATCGGACGCTCGCCCAGCAGCTCGATCATGCGCACGCGGGTTTCGGAGGCGAAGCATTCGAGGAGAGGCATGTTGTTGAGGGTGACGGGAATATTCATCGTTTTCTCCTTTTCAACGGGAAGATTCTGTTTGGGCAAGCATGGGCGGCTCCGGGGAGTTCTTGTTTCGGTCGCGTGTTGAAATCGGGAAACTGGATTAGATTGGAATAAGGACGTTTCCCGATTTCAAAGGCGAACATTTCATTCCTACACAAGAACTCCCCTCCGCCTTAAGCTTGCGCGAACAACCTCCCCTTTCAAAATCGAACAACTCGATAGGCAAAGGGGAAGAGAAAAGAAAAGACCTAATAACTAAAAGCTAAAAATAAGATATGAACAGATTATATAACTTAAAAGTTAACTTATCAACTTATAGTTGACTTGAATAATCGGATCGGGCATACTGTTTTCGAAGGATGTAAGCGTTATTTTTATAACTCAAAAGTTAATGAAAAAAGGAGAGATAAAAATGGGCACGATTCAGGGAACGGAGAAGGCGATTTATCGAGCAGAGCATCCGAGACCGCAGTTTGTTCGGGAGGCTTGGGTGAATTTGAACGGGGAGTGGGAATTTGCGTTCGACGACGACAATGCCGGAGCGGGGCAGGGTTGGGCTCAGGGGGACAAAGCGTTCGAGCAGAAGATTCAGGTTCCGTTTGCTTTTCAAAGTAAACTGAGCGGGATCGGGGATCCTGATTTTCATGATAACGTCTGGTATCGCCGGGAGTTCGAGGTGCCGGAGAATTTTGCGGGGAAAAACGTGCTGCTGCACTTCGGGGCGGTGGATTACGAAGCGAAGGTCTGGGTGAACGGGGTATTCGTGGTGCGGCATGAGGGCGGGCATACGCCGTTCAAGGCCGATGTCACGCATGCGTTGAAAAGCGACGGCACGCCGAATACGCTCGTGGTTCAGGCGTTGGACGAGAGTTTGAATTTGGAACTTCCGCGCGGCAAACAGTTTTGGAAAAAGGACTCGGCGAGCATTTTCTATACGCGCACGACGGGCATTTGGCAGACGGTATGGATGGAAGCGGTAGCGCCGATTTATCTGGAAAAAGTCAAAATCACGCCGGACATGGACAAACGCTGCGTGGAGATCGTGCCTTATATCGGAAATTTCGCGCCGGGGAAAAATTTGCGTCTGCGCGTTTCGGTTTCTTTTGACGGACAACCGGTCACGGAGCAGACGTATACGATATCGAGCCGCACCGTGCGCCACGCGATCGGACTGCCCAACTTCAACTTTCATGAACGCGAGACCTGGTGGTCGCCGGAGAATCCGAGTTTGTACGATATTTCGTTTACCCTGATCGAAAATGATGCGGAGACGGACCAGGTGAACAGTTACTTCGGGATGCGCAAAATTTCGATCGACGGGGGCAAGCTGTGTTTGAACAACGGCCCGTACAAAATGAAGCTGGTACTCGATCAGGGCTATTTCCCGGACGGCAACCTGACTCCGCCGAGCGACGAAGACATCCGGCGGGACGTCGAGCTGACGAAAGAAATGGGCTTCAACGGCGCGCGCAAACACCAGAAGCTCGAAGATCCGCGTTACCTGTACTGGTGCGACGTGCTCGGGCTGCTGGTATGGAGCGAAGCGGCCAACGCGTATACCTATTCGGACGAATACGTGGAACGCTTCAACCGGGAATGGATCGAATCGATCGACCGCGATTACAATCACCCGTCGATCGTCGTCTGGGTACCGCTCAACGAAAGCTGGGGCGTGCCGGATCTGGCTCGGGACCGGGTTCAGCAGCACCATTCCGAATCGCTCGTTTACCTGAGCAAATCGCTCGACCCTACGCGTCCCGTGATCTCGAACGACGGATGGGAGCATACGACGAGCGACCTGGTCACCATTCACGATTACGAGTGGCAGCGCGAAGTGCTTGAACAACGCTACGACGATGCGGAAAAAGCGCTCGGCCTCATGCCCGGCGGCCATCCGATCATGGCTTACGGCTATGCGTACCGCGGCGAGCCGATCCTGGTCACGGAATTCGGCGGCATCGCGTACAAAAAAAGCGACTGGGAAGGCTGGGGTTACTCCGGCGCGTCCAGCGACGACGATTTCGAGCAGCGCCTTCGCGACGTGATCGATCCGCTGCTCAAGTCGGAGTTGGTGCAGGGTTACTGCTATACGCAGCTTACCGACGTCGAACAGGAGATCAACGGGCTGCTAACCTACGATCGGGTACCGAAAATTCCGCTCGAAACCGTTCGCAAGATCAACGAAGGACGTTGAAGAATAGCAAGCGATTGACTCTGCAATTCCCGCAATCGGAAGCGTTCGCGCTTATCGGAGGCGGGTTTATTTTATTGATTCATTAGTCCTGATTTAGTAGGAAATAAATATTATTTTTTATATTTAAATATATTATTGTTGTAAAATATTTTTTTTGTATTATTATTGTAATTGTGGATGGATGAAATATAATTATGAAATCCATTGTTCACTATAAGTAACGCGTATACATAAAAGAAAGTTTTTATTTTGTTTGTTTTAGAGTTTTTGACTCTATCACAATAAAAAAGCCGTTAAGCTCAGTCTGTTAAGAGACCGAATGAGCTTAACGGCGGTGGCCTATCCCTCTATGAAGCGAAAGGAATAAGTATTCTTAATTTTAAAACAGAGGATACCCTTTTGCAAATAGAGAATAGAGGCAATTGACAGAGGAAGGAGGAAGCTTTTTCTTTATGTTTAGTCTTATTTTTAGATAATTCAAATACTTAACAAAATGGAGGAAAAAATGAATATTAAAAAAATCGCATTTTCTGGAGTGGCTGCTGCGATGATTCTGGGAAGCGCTGTTGCTTCTGCTGCTGGAACTAGCTCTGCTACAATTGGATACTATGATACTGGAGCTAACGGTTCTGCGATTAACATGCTGGGCGCGGTTTCTCTTCAAGGTTATAATAGCGCCAGCTCCGACAATACACTGTGGGTCAATTTGAAACGGCGAGATGGTGGCATTGATAACGTAGTTACCAATACGCATTTGAATAAAAGTCAGAGTACCAACTGGAATTATCAAACGGGTGCACAAAGTTATCAGTATTATATTAACCTGGACCCTAACGGAACTCTGTATGATAGCTGCATTGGTAGTGGCTCAGCCACGAACTGATAGTCGAATAAAGGAAGGACGCAAGAAGAGGGCATCTATGCCCTCTTCTTTTATAAAAGGAGAATGACATGTTAAGAAAATTGGGCAAAAGTTTGTGGGTTGAGATTGTTTTAATTAAAAGAAGCCTTTTTATCTTGCTTTTTATGTTGAGTGCCTTGGCAATCCTTTTTTCAATTATGTGGCAGAGACTTGACCATCAGGATGTGGGCGGGGCCTTAACGGCAACAGCAGCAATTGTCCAGATCGGGATTTTCGCTTTTTTGGTTTTAGGATTTATTCTAAGTGTACGAGAGAAAAGAGTTTCATCAGATGAAGTATTCCAAGTCATCCATTCAGCGCCTGGCATCAAACTTATAAGTAAAGGAAGTCTTTTATTTATTTTAGGCTTATTTTTTATTGTCATCGCATGGATTAGTGAAGTTGTACTGCTGTTTATGCAAAACATTGACCCTGTGTTTTATTGGAAATCTTTATTGTATTTTGTTCTTTATTACTGGATTCCGTTCTTTTTATCGGGATTGATCGGATTACTATTAGGAACTTTTATGCGAAGTCGATTAGTATACATATTGCTTGTTGTTATCGGAATTTTTATTGGCCCGCTAAATATGCTTATTCTTGAGAATGTGATGGTCGTATTCAATTGGGATCTGACCCGAGTCTTATCCATCCTTAATCTGGGACAGTCTGATATTGCAGCCGCATTCGACCCTTTGTATGGCTATCCTCTTGAATTTTCCAGGTGGATGGTTAAGCTGGTCTGGTTACTTCTGTTGGTTGGTGTACTGATCGTCGTTGCGTCTTGGAGCAATAATCATCGTTTTACTCAGAAAGCTGTTATTTCTGCATCCATAAGTTGGCTTCTTGCCAGTACAGCTTGCATAGCAGCTTCGTTTCCAGATCAAGTCCCGGTTACAGTAATGACTACTGAAAATTCCTATATCAAAGAGGAACAGCAAGCTACGCCTATCGCTGAAGATATTTTTGCAATGAATCCTGAATTTAAAATTACATCTTACGAGGCGGACGTTAGCACTTTTCGTAAACTGAAGGTGTCGGCTACTATTAATATCGAATTAAACGCTCCACTGGACAGACTTGATTTTACTCTTTATCGGAATTTTAAAGTCACAAGCGTCCAGAACCAAACAGGCGAAAAAATCGATTTCAAACAAGAAGGCGATCATGTGAGTGTTTTATTAAAAGAAGAATATCCAGCCGGAAGTACAGAGAAATTTCAATTTGCCTACTCTGGAATCAGTTCTCCTTATTTCTATGCAAACGAACAGGCTGTACTCCTTCCGGGCTATTTTCCATGGCTTCCTGTAGAAGGAAAGTACCCAGTTGCCGTAATGAGGGAGAACGGCTTTCTCAGACACACACCACCTCCAGCAAGAGATTCGGTTCCTTACACTCTTCATTATTCCGGTCCTGGAAAGACTTATAGCAATTTGCAGCAAGGTAATGGCGCTACGTACACCGGTACATCTTCTTCAGGACTCACCTTGATTAGTGGGATGATTGGTGAAACAACGGAAAAAGATAAAAAACTGGTTTATCCGCTTGCATTAGCTGGCGGTGTGAAGGCAGCAGCGCCGGCTTTCGTAAATCGTTTTGACCAAATGTTGAGCCGTATTGAAGAAGACTTGGATCTTGCAGTAACTTCTAAAGGCAAAGACGATTCTATTTTATTTCTTCCTATTCCCTTAGAATCCAATAAGTATTGGGAAACGATCTGGCATTCAGATCATCAATGGATTGTGTCCGTGCATAACGGTTACGAGGGGAAGTGGGTTTTTGAACAGCAGGCAGCCAGTCCTTCTGCAGTCATATTGTCATTGCTGAGGACCAAAGAAACGATAAAAAAAGAAACATTTTTAGACGGATTTTGTGCAACTTATAGTTATTGGTATAGCAAACGTTATAGTGAGCAGCCAGAGAATACCCTTCAATTTCTAATTAATGATTATCAAAACTCAAACTGGTCGGTAGAAGTTGCAACGTTAGAGAACGTTCGGAACTTTATTGACAATTCATCGGAACAAGAAGTACAAAGATTTTTTGGTACTTGGTTAGAGATGCTGGAAACGAATACAGGAGACTACAAGGATTTAAACGATATGTTGTGAATGAAATATAGATAATAAGGAGCGCTTTTATGCAAAACTTAGAATTAAAACAAATTTCGAAAGTTTTCAGTAAAAATAAGGTTCTGGATGATATTACTCTAACCATTCCGCCAGGAAGTTTTGGGCTTTTGGGTCCAAACGGAGCAGGCAAAACAACCTTAATGCGTATCTTGGCTACGTTGATCGAACCTTCTTCAGGAAAAATTGAATATGGTACAGTCGATTGGCGGCAGAAAGGGAATGCAAGACAACTAATCGGTTATTTGCCGCAAAAATTTTCGATGTACAAACATATTAAGGTTAAAGAAGCGCTTAAGCATATTGCTGATCTAAAAAATCTTCCGACTTTAACTGAACAGTCTTTGAAAGAAATATTGAATAAAGTAAATTTGCATGAGCAAGCAGATAAAAAGATTGGCACTCTGTCTGGCGGAATGATCCGCAGATTTGGCATAGCACAGGCTATTATCGGGGAGCCTCGTATTATTATTGTAGATGAACCAACAGCGGGGCTCGATCCGGAAGAACGGATTCGGTTTCGTAAAGTTCTACGTAATCTATCCCAGAACTCTACAGTGTTAATCTCAACGCATATTGTTGAAGATATTGAAGCGACTTGTAGTGCAGCAGCTTTTTTGGTTGACGGACAATTGGTTAGATCGGGTAGCATATCGGAGATAGCGCGTATAGCGGAAGGAAAGGTATGGGAGTTGGAGGTGGGAGCAGGAGTTTTCTATGAAGATCAGTGGGAAGTGATGTCAAGTCGAGCGGTTGGCGACAAGAAGATTCTCCGTATTTTTTCGGAAACGCAGCCGCCTAATGCAATTTCTGTTCCGCCGTCCTTGCAGGAAGGTTATCTATATATCACAAGGAATAACAGCAGATGAGAACAATTCAACGAACATTATTTGACTGGAGAGCTATGGGTTGGAATGCCTATATTCCTTTAGTCACAGGTTTAGTTGTATTGGCCTACAGTTTATTGGCTAAAGGAGAAGAAAGGTCCATTCTTTCTATGATGGAGATTCTTCTTCCTGCGTTCAGTGCTTGGTGGAGCATCTTTATTTTTCAAGACATATTGGATGAACCCGGCGGAGAGACCTTGTTCAGTTATCCTCAATCAAGATGGGCAATCGGATTGAAGCGCGTTCTTATATTTTTTATGCTTTATGTACTTCTTATCACCTTGATTCTCTTGGTCTACTCTTTGATTTTGAAGCATTCCTTTTGGGGAGTGACAGAGCTACAACTTATCGTTCAATCTTTATTCTTCTCGGCATTAGGTTATTTTCTGGTCGTTTTATTAAAAAGTTGCAGTTGGGCTATGCTGGTGACGGCTGCCTATGTAAGCTTTCAAGTCTTGACTCGTGGTTCTGTGTTTCCTTGGAGTAACCTCTACTTTTTTCATATTCACAGGCCGTCGGGACCGGAAGTATTGAGTAAGTTGGTTGTGATTCTGGTCGTTGGATTAATTCTTCTATTTAGTGCGCAGCTTGCAATCAATCGTTTGGAAAAATTTAATGAATGATAAATATATGTAATCCCTGTTTCGCTTGTATTCAAACTTCCTGAACTTTGGGATAGTGGATGCGGGCGATTTTTTGTCTTTCCAATTCAAACTATTGCGATTCCGGTCGTGTTAACATAATGAGAATAAGAGGTCACGCACATACATTATGAATACTGGCAGGAATGGGGGATCCTCGGTTGAGTACAAAAGCGATTCTAATAGATGAACATCTTGCAGTAGCTTTGGTACTCCGCCGCAATGGTCAAGGCGAAGAAGCCAGGCTGTAGATGCTTGAGCTGCTGGCCGCGTTCGGCGAATCGGCCAAACTGCTATGTGAGCTGGCTTCGACGCATGACAATTTGGGGCTGGAGCGACAAGCGGTTCCGTATTATGTCCGCAGTCTGGAATTGGGGCTCGGCGCACCGGATCGAGCGGAGGCGCTGTTGGGATTGGGAAGCACCTACCGTGCGTTGGGCGAATACGAACAAGCGGAAAATGTGCTGCGCGCCGCCGCTGCCGAATACACCGAGCATCGCGAGCTGCGCGTGTTTCTGGCGATGGCGCTGCATAACCTGGGCAAGCATGCCGAAGCGATGGAGCTTTTATTGAAAGAAATTGCCGATCATTCGAGTCATATAGGGGTACAGAGTTATCAGAAGGCTATTGCTTTTTACGCGGATCGTCTGGATAAGGTCTGGGATTAAATAGAGAGTGAACAGGAGGTCGCCGATCCATGCAGGAAAAATCGAAACCGTCCGCTTCGGGCGAAGCCGGAGCTGCCGAAAATAATAAACGTCCCGATCCCCGCGGCATTCCGGTCGAAAACGAAGTGGTGAAGCCTCAAGTCGATGTCGCCCATCCCGAAAGTCAGGATCTGGCCTCCATTTTGGAAGCGGCTTCGGGATGGAAAGCTTCGAAAACGCCGCTGCCGCAGCGCGAATCGAAGCCGTTGGAACTGAAGCTGCGGATGAAAAAAGGCGAGAACGAAGACGTGCCGACCGCTTCGGAAAACGCCAACCGCAACGCGCTCAGCCATAATGCGGCGCACGATCGGGAAGAAATCAAGGATGAAGACCTGCTGGAGCTGACCATCGAGCAGTTCAAAGAAAAATTGCAAAGCGGCAACTGGACGTGCGTGCAGCTGACCGAAGCGTATCTCGACCGGATCAAGCGGCTGGACGGCAAACTGAACGCAGTATTGGAGATCAACCCGGATGCCGTGGCGCTTGCCAAGCAGTTGGACGACAACTTCGACGAACTGGGCTCTTTGCCGCTGTACGGCGTGCCGATCCTGCTCAAAGACAATATCGATACCGCGGATCGCATGACGACGGCAGCCGGCTCCTTGGCTCTGGCAGGCCGCCGTGTCAAGCAGGATGCTTTCGCGGTAGCCAAGCTGAGAGACGCGGGCGCGATATTGCTGGGCAAAGTCAATATGACGGAATGGGCCAACTACATGTCGCGGGAAATGCCGTCCGGTTACAGCTCGCGAGGCGGGCAAACGCATAATCCGTACGGCGATTATCCGGTCGGCGGATCGAGCAGCGGAAGCGCCGCCGCAGTATCCGCCAACTTTTGTCTCGGCGCGATCGGTTCGGAAACGTCGGGCTCGATCGTCAATCCGTCCGCGTATCAATCGGTCGTGGGCATCAAGCCGACGGTAGGCCTGATCAGCCGAAGCGGGGTGGTTCCGCTGACGTTGACGCAAGACACGCTGGGCCCGATCGCCCGCACGGTGCTCGATGCCGCGCTGATTCTGGAAGCGATGGCGTTCGGCGACGAAGCGGATGCCTGCACGCTGCTGCCGCAGCGTCCGATCTCGTTTCTTCCCGGCCGCGACGTGCTGCCTGTCCGGCTAAAAGTCGGCGTGGCCAAGCAGCTTTCGGACGAACTCGACGAAGAAACGGCAGCCGTATTCGAACAGGCGCTGAGCGGTTTGAAAGCTGCGGGAATCGAAATCGTGCGCGATTTGGACATGCCGGCTTATAACGACGAATGGAACGGAACGGTGATGCGCCGGGAATTCAAAAGCGCGATCGACGCTTTTCTCGCCGCGCAGCCCGAAGGTACGGTACCTGCGCACCTCGGCGAAATCATTGCTTTTAACCGGGAACACGAAAGCGAATGCTTGCGTTACGGTCAGGATTTGCTGGAAGAGTCCGAGCGGGACGGCGGCAGCCTGGAAGACGAGGCGTATCGAACGAGCAAAGAACTCGGCGTTCGCCGTGCGGGCGAGGAAGGGATAGACCTGGCGTTGAGGCAGTACGAGGTGCACGCGTTGGCCTTCGTCGATTCTTCGGGGGCCGATCTGGCTGCGCGCGCGGGCTATCCGTTAGTGTCCGTACCTGCCGGTTACACCGCGTCGGGTCGTCCCGTCGGTCTTTTATTATCGGGAACCGCGATGTCCGATCCTCTGTTGATCGAAATCGCGTACCGCTTCGAACGCGCGGCGAAGAAGCGGAAAACGCCGGAGATTTCACTGTCGGAAGCATCCCCGTGACGGTGCCTGAAAACGATCAGGATGAAGTCCGACCATTCAGCAGGATATCCGCTTTTCGCGGCGAAGCTTCTTTTACGCACAATATCGGAAGTTCGGAGACAAAAGGCCGGGCGGCAGCGAGCCTTGACTGTCGAAGCTGCAAGCTTATTTGTACAGGGGAGGGGACAAGATGGAGAGAGAAAAAGAAGCCGTCGAGCATGAAGCGATACCGGAAGCGTTGATCCGCACGCCCCGTATGCAGATTCGAAGGTTTGCGCAAAGCGAATGGATGCGCCTGCTGGCTTACTTGCAGGATGACGGCATTGCGGACAGTTTCCCGGAAGGCGCTTATACGGAACGGCGACTTCGCGACATGACGGCTGATCCGCATCTGTACGCGTTAGTTTCGGAAGAAGACGATGAAGTGATGGGGCACGCTTTCTGCCGACCGGGCGTCCAGCCGCTGACGGGAGAGCTGGGAATAGGCGTTCGTTCGGATTACCGCAGACACGGCTATGCCGGCGAAGCGTTCCGCGCGCTGCTGGCTCATTCGTTCGGGGAACTCGGCCTGCATCGGCTCACCGTGACCTGCCCGCCGGAAAATCTGGCTTTACGCGCGCTGCTGGAGAAGACGGGCATGCGGATGGAAGGCTTTTTCCGTCAAAGCTTACCGACCGCGGACGGAGAATGGAAAGACGAATGCGTGTACGCGCTGCTTCGGGATGAATGGCGGGTACAGGAACGTTTGCTGGAAATGAAAGAAGAAGAGTTGACGGCGGTCGAGACTGAAAACGAGGCGGCTTTCGAAACACGAATAGCCGCATCGACAGCGGCTCCGGAGACCCCCGATATCGCTTTGGCGAATCACGAAACGCGGCAGCAGGAGGAAGAACGGACAAAAGCGGAAACGGTTGTTTTGACGAAAAGCCATGAGGCTTCGCAGACTGCCGATACTGTGGTTCAGGACAGCGCTGCCGATGCGAATGAGCCCGAACTTCAGCCTGCGCAGCCCGAGTTCGATCCGAATGTTCCGCAGGTGACGTTCGCGACGGGAGAAGCGGGAGGACCCGGTCCGTTCGCTCCGGTCCTGCCGCCGCTTGGCGGAAGCGTGGAGCCTGCAGCTTCCGCAGAGGCGGTTACGGTATTGGGTACGGTAGTGGGTGTGCAGCGTGCGGTCGAGCCGGATCCGCTGGGCGGGTTGATCGAGCAGCGAATTGACGGCGTTCCCTTTTTGCTTCGGCGTCCGCATGATTTCAATTGGTTGGCGCCGTTCGGTGTTGTTTTCCGGGTCTGGGATCGACAAGATTCCGGCAATATCGCTTTCGGATTGAAAATTGAAGATCAGCAGGTATTTATCAAATATGCCGGAGCGGCGACTGCCGATTATGAAGGACATCCCGTCGATGCGGTTCGTCGTTTGCGGGAAGCGGCCAACGTGTACGAAATTCTGGAACATCCGACGCTGGTGCGTCTGCTCGACCATTTCGAAACGGAAGACGGTTACGCGATGCTGTTCGAGTGGACGGAAGGCGAACTGCTGCGCCGCGACGATGCTCCGTCCTCCCCGATTTCGAGATTCCGCAGACTTCCGATCGAGGAGCGGATCGACGCCGTAGAGCGTATTCTGGATTTTCATGCCCATGTGGAGGCTTTCGGTTATGTGGCAATCGACTTTTATGACGGCAGCCTGATTTATGATTTCGAACGCAAACGGATCACGATCTGCGATATCGACTTTTACAGTCCGGCACCGTATACGAACGAAATGGGCCGGATGTGGGGTTCTTCGCGGTTTATGTCGCCGGAAGAGCACGAGCGGGGGGCGGCCATCGACTCGCGGACGAATGTGTATGGACTCGGTGCGATGGCATTCTGTCTGCTCGGCAGCGAAACGGATCGTTCCCGCGAACGGTGGGAAGCCGGGGAAGCGTTGTTCGAACTTGCGGCGCGTGCCGTCTCGCTGGATCGGTCCGAGCGGTGGGAGACGGTGGCGGAATTGCTGGAGGCATGGAGAGCGGCGCGATAACATTTTTCAAACGGGAGTCGAAAGAATAAACCCAAAAAAGATCCGGTCTGCCGTCTGAGAGCGGGACCGGATCTTTTTGATGGAACACTATGTCGTGAAAAGCATCATCGATCTTCTTGCGATACGGCTCCGTGCTCGGCGAGATGGGCGGCCATTTTGTCGGCAAGTTCGCCGATCGTGGTCGCCCGCAGATGATCGTCCATCTTGCGTTCGGATTCCCGCATGACCGACTCCACGAGGCAGCCGGGACCGTTGGATTCGCAGCCTTTGAACAGCGGCGTATTGCCTTCGATCGCTTGAATGATATCGAGGAAAGAAATATCGTCTTTATTGCGGCGCAGGCAGTATCCGCCTTGCGCGCCGGAGTAAGAATCGACCAGTCCGGCTTTTGCCAGCTTGGTCAGGATTTTCGAGAGATAGGTAGGCGAGACGTTCTGTCTAGCCGCCAGTTCCTGCACGCCGATCTTGACTCCCGGTTTGCGCGCAGCCAGATCGAGCATCGTATGCAGCGCATAATTGGTGCCTTTGGAATAATTCATCGCTAACCATCCTTATATGAAATGATCGCCCGCCGGACGCTCCGCCCATGCCGGTTTCTTGATTCCTTCCATTGTCGCAAGCCTTGGGAGCGGCGTCAATGTTAATAGGAAAGAAAAAGAAGGAAATGCGTTTGTGCGGGGGATTCTTTGTTGTTATGATTGAAGCGGATTAGAGCATGCAAAGGAAGCGCCGCCGAATTTGAACATGGTCCTGTCGTCCTGCAAGAAATAAACGGAATAAGCATAGGCGATTTCCGAGTCGAATCGAATTGAAACGGGAGGCATCCATCATGAAGATCCGTTATCTGACCACCCTCGATAGCATCAGCGAATCCGATTTGGCCGAGGGCTTTTTCGAAGGTTGGCCGGACCCGCCGAGCTATCCGAATTTTATTCGTCTGCTGCACGGTTCGTCTCATGTGGTACTTGCCGTGGAGGAAAGCAGCGGCAAAGTGGTCGGCTTTATCAACGCGCTGTCCGACGGCGTGCTGAGCGCCTATATTCCGCTGCTCGAAGTCATTCCCATGTATCAAGGCAACGGCATCGGTCAGGAATTGGTCCGCCGCATGCTGGAACTGTTGAACGGACATTACATGATCGATCTGATGTGCGACGCCGAGCTTGGAGGTTTCTACGAAAAAATCGGCATGCACCCGTCCGGCGGAATGATTCTGAGAAACTATAAAAATCAATCAGGCATGTAAGACGAAGCCGTTGTTACCCATAGCAGTCATCCAAAAAAGCTCGCCCGCGAATATCTTTTCGCAGGCGAGCCTTTTTTTATTCGATGAAGCCAATAACTTCATCCATATTCTTTAATCATTCCCTTCCCCTTAACCCAAGGAGGAAAGTTCTTTTCGCCGCGAAGCGTAGGGCGGAGGGGGAAGTTCAGTGAAAGACGCCTTTGAACTCGGAAAATTCCTTATTCAATCCATCCATTTTCCGAGTGAGACAGCGACTTGAACGAACTTCCCCCGCAGCCGCCCCCAGCTTCCCCAAGCGAACAGGACTTCCCCTCACTCACTCATGCACAAACTTTCCTCCTCGCCCTGCAACCAGCCCGGTCAACAGATAAGCCGCCGTAATCCCGAACATCACGTAATACGGCACAGTCCATCCGCCCGTGGCATCATGCAGCGCCCCGTACAGCAGAGGCCCGCAACCTGCGAGCAGATAACCGACCGATTGCGCCATCCCCGAAATATCGGCCGCTTCGGAAGCATTTGTGGTGCGAAGCGAGAAGAACATCATGATCAAGCTGAACGAGAATCCGCCCGCGATGCTGAAGAACACGATCGCGACAATAATGATCGGCAGCGAACCGTTCGCGAACAAAAAGCCCAGAATTCCGACGATATAACAAGCCGAGGTCATAATGATAAGTATGCGCTGATCCTTCATTTTCGAAGCCGCGATCGGCGCAATGAAGTTGATCGGAATCATCAGCATCTGGAACAGCGAAAGCATGTATCCGGCCACGACCGGATCCAGATTTTGCGCGTGCATCATATTCGGCATCCAGGCGACCATGATGTAGTAGATCGACGACTGCATGCCCATGTTCACGGTAATCATCCAAGCCAGCGGCGAACGCCAGATGCTGCGCTTCGGCACGTCCGGAGCGTTCGCGTTGGACGCGCGCGTATTGCGGGCGAGCTGCGGAAGCCAAGCGATCAGGCCGATCGCCGACAAGATCGTCCAGATCAACAGCGAACCGCGCCAACCCATGCCCGTATTCGAGATCGGCACGCTGAGCGCGGCGGCTGCCGAAGCGAAGATCCCCATCATGATCGAATACAAGCCGGTCATGACGCCGACTTTTTGCGGGAATTCCCGTTTGATGATGCTTGGCAGCAGCACGTTGAACACCGCGACGGCCAGGCCGATCAGGAACGTGCCCGCCATTAGCGATACGGCGCCGCCGAAGGGGCGGAACAGGCTGCCGATCACGATCAGGACGAGCGATACGAAGATCATGCGCTCCGCGCCGTACTTTCGCGCCCATTTCGCGACGAACGGGGACAGCAAAGCGAAGGCCAGCAGCGGCAGCGTAGTCAAAAAGCCCGCCGTCGTGCTCGACAGCGACAGCGCGCCGCGGATGGTATCGATGATCGGACTTAGCGAAGTAATATGCGTGCGCAGATTGGCCGCGACCAGCAGGATGCCGATCAGCAGCAGATAGTAGACGCGGTTCGACGCGTCTTCCGTGCGCGGGAATTCATTTTTTTTCATGTTCAGATTATTCTCCGTTTCCAGATAAATTCAAAGAGTTCGAGCCGTCCGTTTCCTCGTGAGGAGACTTGAATAGCGCGATATAACGGTCGACGGCACGCACCGCGGCTTCCGCATCGCGATTCCGGATCGCGGCAATCAGCGCAGGGTGACCGACTTCGGAATGACGCTCCGGGATAAAGCGGTTAAAGAAGAACGAGATTTGCAGTTTCTCGAACAAATTCTCGTACAGGTCGATCAGCAGTTGATTATGCGAAGCCATCACGATCGTCCGATGCAGCATCCAATCCGCTTCCCGGTAGGCTTCGTGATCATTGCGTTCGATCGTTTCGAAGCACTGCTTCGCATACTGTTCCATCTGCCGAAGCTGTTCGTCCGTACGCCGCAAGCAGGCAAGCGCCGCGGCTTCCCGATCCAGAGCATGTTGGACTTCCAGCGCTTCGATCACCGACGAGCGGCTCATGCGCTTATGAAGAATGGCACTGAGTTCGCTGGTGGCGGTGACAAAAGTTCCGTCGCCTTGGCGCGTCTCCAGCAATCCCACCTGAACGAGTCCCCGGATGGCTTCGCGCAGCGTATTCCGGCTGACGCCAAGCTTTTCCATCAGGTCGGCTTCGCGCGGAATGCGGCTGCCAATCCCCCATTCGCCGTCCGTGATCAGCCGTTCCAGTCTTGCGTAGACTTGGCCGGACAGCGTTTGTTTTTCCAATTTCTCGAACATGGATACTCCTTTCTAAAGGTAGGATGATTGGTTCTTTCACTTGAGCAAGTATATAAGTTTTGACGTATGTTGTAAAGACGCAGAAAACCAAGAAAAGGATTCCCAAACAGCTCCCGATAACGTATAATTAACAATCTTGACGTCTTTTCGAGACAGGTTACAGGTACGTTGACCGCGCTCGACGGGAAGCCTGCGTTCAACTTATGGAAATCGCGATCTATACAAATTCAAAGTGTTCGGAGCGGAATCATGAAGAGATCAAACGAGGAACCAACAGAATATCGCGTTTTTTGCAAAAGTTCGAGTAGATACAACGGATCGAACTTTTTTTGTTTCCTTAAGGCAAGAAAAGTGACGGAGGGAAGAAGTTATGGAGCAGGAGAAAAATCAGTCGATCTTCGCGGCGTGGATCAGTCTGATCAGTAATGTGCTGCTCACGATCATCAAGGTTGTCGTGGGATTGCTGTTCAAAAGTCCGGTATTGATCGCCGACGGCGTGCATAACGCAGGGGATGTGATCGCATCGGCGGCGGCGCTGGGTTCGATGCGGATATCGAGCCGCCCGCCGGACGAGGACCACCCGTACGGACATGGTAAAGCAGAAGTGATCGGGGCAAGCGTCGTCGCGACCATTTTACTGTTGGCGGCTTTGTATGTCGGGTATCATTCGGCCATGGCTCTGTTCGAACCGATGCCGGAAGCCCATATCGTGGCGTTGATCGCCGCCGTCGTATCGTTGATCTGGAAGCTGTGGCTGTACGTGTATACCATCGGAATCGGTCGTCGCGTCAATAGCAAGGGGCTGATCGCGACGGCACAGGATCATTTAGCGGACGTATATGCGTCAGGCGCGGCAGTGATCGGGATCGGGCTGGGTTTGCTCGGAGAATCGTTGAACATGCCGATGCTTGCTTACGCCGACCCGATCGCGGGGATCATCGTGGCGGTGCTCGTGCTGAAGCTGGCTGCGGATATGGCGCGCGAGTCGATCGATATTTTAATGGAAAAAGCAATCGGGACCGAAGAGCTTGAGGCGCTTGAAAGCATCGTTCGCGGCGTAGAAGAAGTCAAGCGGATTGACCGCATTCGGGCTCGCGAACATGGTCAATATATCATTATCGATCTGCGGGTCGGCGTGGACGGACAGATGACGATTCAGCAGGGGCATGACGTCATTCGCAAGATCAAAAAGGCCATTCTTTCGACCCATCCCAATGTCAGCGAAGTGATGATTCATTTGAATCCGTGGTACCCCGGCGCTCCCGAAGCGGATAAAACCGAAGTTTCGCTCAGTATCGACGGTTCGGGTACAGGCACGACCAAGCTGGAAGATTGAACAAAAAGCTGTACGGCTTTCGCTGAAGGGGTTATCCCGCCGCGAATCGCCGAACAGCTTTTTTATCATATACATTCCGCATTGCTTTTAGCGTTGACAAGGTGCTTTATGCCTTAGTCTCCGTTGGAAGCATGCGGGTTCGCACTTTTTGGAACGCTGGACGAAGCTTTCGACTTGCGTCCGGCCAACGCGGCTCCGATTACGCCAGCGACAATAGCCGCCGCCCCGAGCAAAGCAGCCAGCCCGACTTGTTCGCCGAGAATCAACGCTCCCGCAGCCAAGGCTACGACGGCGGAAAGGCTGCCGAAGACGCTCATGCGCGAAGCTTCGATCCGGGAAAGCGCGTAGTTGGACAGGTACGAAGTCACCAGCGAAGACAGAACGCCCAGGTACAGCATCGCAATCAAGAAAGAAGGCGAGGACAGCGGCGCAAGCAGCTCCGGCAATGTCCCGCTTGCGGCATGACGGATAAGCGCCGACAGTCCGAAGCCGACGAAGCCGAGCAGATTCATGAAATAAGTCAATTCTTTGGGCGTGTAGCTTTGGCTAAGGCGGCGCGTGAGCACATTGTACCCGGCTTGCGAGAAAGCAGAGCACACGATGAGCAAAATACCTCCGATACTGGCCGTGAACGCCGCGCCTTCGCGTCCGGCAAACAAACAAGCAACGCCGACAACCGACAGTAAAGTGAACAACGTTTGCGCTTTGCCTGTACGTTCGCGAAGAACAAGAGACGCCAAGAGCAGCGTGAATACGGGAACCGCCCCCTGAATCATCCCGGCCTCGGCCGAAGTGGCATGAAGCAGGCCGAACGTTTGAAAGCTGAAAAAGGCAATCGGGTATAAAGCGGTCAAAGGAATCAGTTTTAAAGCACCGCTTCGAATTTTTCGCACGCCGCTTCGTCCCGGAAAAGCAAACAGCGTAGCAGCAATGAAAGCAAACAGAAAACGATAAGCCAAAATATCCAGAGGATCTTCGGTTTGCAGAGCGATTTTCACGAATAAAAAGGAGAAGCCGATAATAAGAGCACTACCGATCGCGGCCGCATAGGCACGTTTAACTGAGGGATTGGGCATGATTTTTTTAACCTCCGAGCTTTCAAGTCTTATGACGCGGCCGCATCTGTAATCTTTATTTTAAAGACGGCAATCCCATGTTACAATGTACATATTCATGATCTGTACCGGTACAGATTGGAAGGAGGAAGCCGCGGATGTACAAATACATGGAGCTGCTGAACGAGTTGGAACGGATGATCGCCGGATCGCTCGCGGAAGGAGACAAGATGCCTTCGATCCGAACCTTGTCCGAACGTTATGCGTGCAGCAAAAGCACCGTGATCCGCGCGCTGTCCGAGCTGGAACGTTCTCATCTGATTTATGCGTCGGCGAAGAGCGGATACTATGTATTGGGCAGCGCGCAGAAGGAGGAACGGCCGAGCGGGACCATCGACTTTGTTCGTTCTGCGCCCGACCCGGACATTTTCCCGTATCTGGATTTTCAACAATGCTTGAACAAAGCAATCGACACATACCGCAACGAGCTGTTTATTTACGGAACGCCGAAAGGGCTTCCTTCGCTGATCAAGGAAATGCAGCGCCATTTGGCGGATTATCAGGTGTTTGCGGAGCCGGAGCGAATATTCATTACGTCGGGTGTCCAGCAGGCGCTGACTTTGCTTGCGGGCATGCCGTTCCCGGATGGGCGGAAGACCGTGTTGGTCGAGCAGCCGAGCTACCCGTTGTTCACGGATTATTTGGAGGCGCATCGTATTCCGGCTGTCGGGATCAGGCGGGACGCGGACGGGATTGATCTCGACGAGCTGGAACGGATTTTTCGGGGCGGCGGGATCAAATTCTTTTATACGATTCCCCGTTTCCATAATCCGCTCGGCTGCTCATATACGCGACGGCAGAAGGAAGCGATCGCGGAATTGGCTGCGCGGTACGGCGTGTATATCGTCGAAGACGACTATATGGCCGATCTGGAACAGGATGCAAAGTCGGATCCGCTATATGCGTACGATCGGGCCGAGCGAACCGTTTATTTAAAAAGCTACTCGAAGATCCTGTTCCCCGGTCTGAGAGTAGGCGTCGCGGTGCTGCCGAGCGAATTGGCGGAAGCGTTCGGGCGTTATAAAAAGCTGCTCGATATCGACAGCTCGATGCTGTCGCAGGCCGCTTTGGAATTGTATTTGAAAAGCGGCATGTTCGCGCGGCATAGGGAAAAAATCCGTAACCGATATAGTCGACGCTCGGAACTGCTGGGTGAAGCTGTTCGACGGGCGAAAAAGGCGTACCCTGATGCTTTTACAGGTCCGCTTCCGGCCGCGGGCGGCATTCATACGCATCTTCTGCCGCGGGCTCCCGCTGCTTTGTCTTCGGCCGTGGAAAAATTGCGCAGCCGCTGTATCCATGCAGAAAGCGCAAAGGGGCACTATCTATCCGGATTTCGTGCCGAAGCGATGTTGAAGCTGAATGTCTCCGGCGTGCGCGACGAGGAGATTGCTTCCGGTGTCGACGCCGTTGCCGAGGAGTTGGCGAAGGCCGTGCATCGGGTATTGCCGAATTCAAAGATCAAGTTCGACAGGAGTAAACAGGATTGAAAAAAGGAGCGAATGCCGCATGGAGCTTTTTATCAGTATTTTGGTCATGCTCGCGATCATCGGGATCTCGAACGTAATCAACCGATTTCTTCCGTTCGTTCCCGTACCGATCATCCAGATCGGTCTCGGCGTTACGGCCGAACTGCTTCCGCCGCATATCCATGTGCCGCTGGAGCCGGAATTATTCCTTGTTTTGTTTATCGCGCCGCTGTTGTTTAACGACGGACGGATTATTCCGCGAGGCGAATTGTGGAACTTGAGGGCGCCGATTTTGCTGCTGGCGCTGGGACTCGTCTTCGTCACCGTCGTCGTATTCGGCTATTTGATTCATTGGGTCATCCCGAGCATTCCTTTGGCCGCGGCGTTTGCTTTGGCGGCGATCCTGTCGCCGACGGATGCCGTGGCGGTCGGTTCGATCGCCGGACGAATCAAGCTGCCGAAAGACATCATGCGCCTGCTGGAAGGCGAAGCGTTGGTCAATGACGCATCCGGTCTCGTCGCGTTCAAGTTCGCCGTGGCTGCCGCGGTAACGGGCGCGTTCTCGATCTATCAAGCTTCGTTCAGTTTCCTGTTGATCGCGATCGGCGGTCTGCTGGTCGGAGCCGTGCTGTCTTTCGTCATTATCCGAATCCGCGTATTTCTGCGCCGTTTCGGCATGGAAGACGAGACCCTGCATGTATTGATTCAGCTCGTAACGCCGTTCGTGCTGTACTTGGTCGCCGAGCATCTCGGATTGTCCGGCATCTTGGCCGCCGTCTCGGGCGGCGTCGTGCACGCGATCGAGCGCGATCGCGCCGAGTCGGTGCGCGTCAAGCTGCAAGTCGTATCGACCAGCACATGGGCGGTCTTCCTGTACGTCTTGAACGGTCTGGTATTCGTACTTCTGGGCCTGCAGCTTCCGGAAGTGCTCGGAACGGTATTCGAAGATCCGGCAATCAGCAGCTTCGGCGCGCTGTGGCATGTGACCTGGATATCGGTCGGGCTGATCGTGCTGCGGTTCCTGTGGATCTATGCGTATTGGTTTTTTACAAGTCGGGGCGGCGGCGGACTCGGACGTACCGGCAAGTCGCTGTTTCAAGCGGCGCTGCAAACGGCTTTGTCCGGCGTGCGCGGAGCCGTTACGCTTGCGGGCGCGTTTTCGATTCCGCTCGTCTTGAACGGAGGCTTGGCTTTCCCGGAACGCAACCTGATCTTGTTCCTGGCGGCCGGCGTCATCTTGTTCACGCTGCTGGCGGCCAGCATCCTGCTTCCGCTGCTGTCGGGTAAAGAAGCGGCCGAAGCGCCGAAAGCCGAACAGCCGCTCAAGCGTCGTATCCTGAGCGCGATCGCGCAGCGGATCGGGCAGGACGAACTGGACGAAGGACGTTCGGGCGTCGCCGCGACGGAAATTCAAGATTTCACGAAGTATTTGCAGCGGATGGAAGAAGCGACGACCGCTTACGCTTCCGATCCCGAAGCGCCGCGGCGCGAAGCCGACCTGATGTACGCGGGTATCCGCGCGCAGCGCCGCGAACTCAGTAAAATGGTACAGGACGGCGATCTCGGCCAGGAAGAAGCGACTCCGATTTTCGAGCATCTGGCAAGGATCGAAGAAAGCATTCCGGGTCGCTTGGAAGCGCGGGTTACCGCTCCGGCCGCCGATATCGGCCGCTTTGCGGCTGCATTGTTCGCCCGCGGCCGCCGCGGCGAGTTGACGGATAAGCGCGCGTACTGCTCGCTCCAGACCGCTAAGACCCGCATGGCTCAAGCCGCGATCGAAGCGATCAACAAGCGCACGAACGACTCCAACCGCGCCGAAGCCAAGCGTTTGACCGACGGTTACAATCAATTGATCGGCCGTCTGGCCAAAGCGGATTTCGGCCTGATCGAGGAAGAAACTGCGGAAGAACGAGAGGAACGCGAAGAGCGGATGCAAGAGCGTTTGGCCGCGATTCAAGAACAGCGCGACCATGTGCAGCGCCTGTTCGAAAAAGGCGAGATCTCCCGCGAACTGGCGGGCCGCCTGCGTCAGTTTATCCGTTACTTGGAGACGGACGTGCCGGAGGAAGAGAATTTCGGACACTAAAAAAGAAGCCCGAACTTTCCGCAAAGGAAGGTTCGGGCTTCTGGTCTTGAATCGTGCAACATCACGGTCGAGTTCATAAACCGTGTCTCTGATTAAAAATGAAACAGTAGGCAATCGGTCTGGAGCAAGCCGAAGTGTGCGGTTTCGCTGCCGCTGTCACGTTCGGTAAACTTTAACGGATCGAGACGACGCTTAAAAACTGTTTTTGAGGATTTGAAAATTCTAACGGATTCACGTGACGCTTAGAGCAGGAATTGGCTTGATTTTGACGGAAAAACAGCGAAAAAGGCGACTAACGGACATGCGATCCGTTAAATTTGCGAAAGGGGTTGATTTCGGCTTGTAACGGATATGCGATCCGTTAGCCGAGCCGTTCGTTTGTCTCGTTCTTGTAATGCTCGCTCTCAACCGGATCGACGAGCTCCACTTTCCCTCTCGCGGTCCGTAAAATCTTCCCCGACCATCTGCTGCTCCAACTGCTTCATCTCGTAGAAGTAGCCTTTGCGCTCCAACAAATCGTCGTACGTCCCCGTCTCCACGATCGTTCCGCGGTCCAACACGATGATCTGATCCATCTGCTCCAATCCCGCCAAGCGGTGGCTGACCATCACCAGGGTATCGTCCTTCGAGCGTTCCAATAGCAGATTCAACACCCGGCGTTCCGTTACGTAATCGAGCGATGAGGTCGGTTCGTCCAGCAGCCAGAGTCGACCGGATTTGAGCAGCGCGCGGGCGATCGCCAGCCGCTGCTTTTCGCCGTCGGACAGATTTTCGCCTTTTTCCAGCACGAGGTCATCCAGCTTCTTGCTTGGCAAATCGACTTGTTTCAGCATCGCACGCAATTCTCGATCATCACGCGATTCGTCTTCGAGCAGCAAGTTCTCCCGAATCGTTCCCCGGAAAAAGTGTCCTTCTTGCAAGACGACGTTGCTTTTGCGCCACAGGTCTTCGTCGTTCAGATCCGCTGCGGACATTCCGTTCAACAGCACCTGACCTTGCGTCGGATCATGCAGCTTAAGCAGCAGTTCCAGCACGCTTGTTTTCCCCGAACCGCTTGGTCCGACGATTGCGGTTTTCGATCCGGCATCCAGCTTCAGCGAGACTTCGCTTAATACGGGCCGCCAGTCTTCCGCATAGCGGAAGGTGACGTTTTGCAGCTCAACCGAAATCGCTTGGCCTCTGTCCAGCATACCCGACGGCTCGACTTTTTCTTGTTCTTCCCCGTCGAAAGTCTCGGCCAGCCGCTTCGCCGCGAATTCGCTGTCCCGTTTATAAGCAGGCAATGTCGCCATCGCAGCCGATTCGTCGAACACGGTCATGGAAGCCATGATCAACATCGCGAGGAACACGCCAGCCATCGATCCTTGCACGATCAGATACGCCCCGAGCACCAACACGCCCCAGGATACGAAAAACGTAATAAAGCTATGCAGCGATTGCCCGCGCAGAAGTCGCAGCGCATCTTCCTGCTGGGCTGCCGTCAATGCGTCGGAAGTGTCCAGCAGTTTCTGTTCGCGCTGCTTCAGCCGACCGTACACTTTCAGATCGATAAAGCCTTGCAGCATCTCGGTCGTCTCGGCGGACAACTCGGCCCGCTGCTTGCGAACCCGACCGTCGGCTTTACGTTGGCTTCCGCGCACGATAGCCGGTACGACGAACGCCGTGATGACCATGCCGACGACAAGCAGCAAAGCAATCCAGATCGAGAAAAAGGAAGCGAAGATCACGGTAGCGAGAAACACCGACACGACGATGATCGGCGGATACGCCACGCGCAGGAAGTAAAATTGCAAGCTTTCGACGTCCCCGACAATCCGCGCCAACAGATCCCCGCTCCGCTGCCGATTCAGGATTCGCGGCGTCATGGGAACCAGTTTGCCGAAGAAAGCGGTACGTAGACGGCTAAGCAGGGAAAAAGTCGCCCGGTGCGAGAAAAGCCGCTCTCCGTAGCGGCTTGCCGCGCGTGCCAGCCCGAGGATTTTGACCAGCGACGTTAAAATAATCAAGGTGTACAGCGGCGGAACGAAGACGGTTTTCGAGATCAGATAGCCGCTGGTCGAGAACAGGACAACGCCGAAGATTCCTGCCAAAAAACCGCCCAGAATCGACAGTAAAATGTCTTTGCGTTCGTTAAGCATGGCTTTGATAAAAATAGAGCGTTCGTTCATGAGCCGACCCCCTGACGTCCGATGTTCACCATCTCGGCATATTGCGGCAGCGTATCCAGCAGTTCTTCATGCGTGCCGCCGCCGATCAGCGTGCCTTGCTCCATGAACAGGATGACGTCCGCGTGACGGATCGTATGCAGGCGGTGGGCGATGGTGATGACGGTCGCTTTGCGCGACAGTTCATTCATGGCACGCAGCAAGATGCGTTCCGTATGCAGATCCAGACCCGTCGTCGGTTCGTCAAAAAGGAGTACCGTAGGCCGCTTCAGGAACGCACGGGCCAACGCCAAACGCTGCTTTTCGCCGCCGGACAATCCTCTTCCGCCTTCGCCGACGAGCGTATCGTAACCCTGCTCCAGTTCGGCCGCGAGCGCAGCGAGTCCGGCGGATTCGGCGGCATGAACGATCTCTTCCCGCGAGACGTCGCGGTCTGCGCCGATCGCGATATTTTCGGCAAACGTGCCCGAGAAAATATGCGGATGCTGCGTGATATAGCTGACCTGGCGGAACCATTCGTCCTCGCCTGCTCCTGCGGCAAGCGACTGACCGTTCACCGTGACCTTGCCGGATGAAGGAGGCAGCAGGCCCGCGATCAGATGCAGCAGCGTCGTTTTGCCGGAGCCGCTTTTGCCTACGATCGCGATCTGCTTGCCGGGGTGGATCGTCAGTGATCCGGCGTTCAGAACGAAGGTATCCGCGCCGTAGTCGAAACCAAGTTCATGGAGTTCGATAACGGGAGGTGCGGCGGACAAAGAGGTTTTGGCGCTTCGCCCGGCGGATAACGAAACAACGTTGCTTTGGGGCAGTTTAATATCCGTTGGAGCTTGAGCATCGGCAGAACGCTCCGCGTGTACCGACGCATTTAGCGGAGATGAAGCGTCTGCGGTCAGCGCGGCTTCGATGTTGCGGATCGCGCCGAGACTCGTTCGGCCACCGTGAAATGCCGTGCCCATATTTTTCAGCATGTTATAAAATTCCGGCGTCAACAGCAGAATCAGAAACGCCGTATGGAACTGCATCGTTTGGAATACAACCAGCTGCAAAGCCAGTTCCAGCGCCACGATCCCGATCCCCAGCATCACGATCGTTTCCAGCGCGAACGTATTGGTGAACGCGACGCGCAAAATACTCATTGTCGCGTCGCGGTAGGATAAACTGCTGCGCTGGATTTCTTTTTCCTGGCGCTTGGCCCGTCCGAACAGCTTCAACGTTACCAATCCCTGCAAAGAGTCAAGGAAGGTTCCGGAAAACCGGGCGAGCTGCTCGAACTTTTCTTCCGACTTATGCTTGGTCTGAATGCCGACCAGCGCCATGAATAACGGAATGAAAGGCGCCGTGAACAGCAGGATCAGGCCCGACGGCACATGCAGGATGAACACGGCAACGAGAATCAGCAGCGGAATGATCGAAGCTTCGGCCATTTTCGGCGCGTATTGGCTAAAATAACTATCGGCTTCGTCGACGGCGTCCAAGGTCACGCTGACTTTGCCGCCTGTTTGGCCTTGACGGGCGGTCAGCAGCGGATTAGCGGCAAGCAAGCGCAGCAGGCGTGCCCGCAGATCGCGCTTGGCATCCGCGGCAATGCGCAGTCCGATGCGTCCGTTGGCGTAGGCCAGCCAGGCGCGCACGGCCATCACGGCCAGCAGAGCGGCGAACACCGCGATCATCGAAGCCAGCGGAGCGTTTTCCACAAAAATACGCTGCACCGATTCCGCCAGTAAAACCGCTTGTCCGATCGTCGCCGCGCCGAGTGCCAGCGAGAGGATTCGGAGCATGGAAGTTCGCTTTTTCTGTGCGGCCATCAGTTCTGCCAGCATGCCGCTTTTGCGGTTCGACCTTCTTTTTTCGCTCCTTTTCACGGTAGATGCCCTCCTTTAACTTTGACGAGCGACTTATTTTTTGCCTTTTACGTAATCCGCATCGAACAGGAACAGTCGGAAGACCAAGGCCAGCGACGGGATTAACAGCAGCAGACCCGCAATGAACACGACGACGAGCGCGATGCCCATCGCTTCTTGCGTAGCCCCGCCTTGGATGGTGATGTACGGGTCAAGAATGTACGGATAATGTCCGATCCCGTAAGCGAAAAAGGCGGTCAGGAATTGCAGCATCAGGCAGATGAAGGCCCAGCCGTAACGGCGACCTTTGTAGAGCAGCCACAGCACGATGAGGAAAAAGACAACCGACAGTCCGAGCAGCCACCACAGATCCATCATGTTTTGGAAATGGCGGTTGTTGTGCTGACTCAGGTACAGGACAGCCGTGAACGCGGCGATGATTGTCGGCGTGCTCCAGAACAACGCGTAGCCGCGCATCAGGTCGAGCGCAGGCTTGTCCTCGGCGCGGGAAGCGTAGAAGGCCAGAAACGACGCACTGATGAACAACACGGAAGTGACGGCCAGCGCCACGATGCTCCAAGCGAGCGGACTCGTGAACAGTTCCAAATATTGCAGCGTCACGACGCCGCCTTGTTCTACGATAAAGCCGCCTTCGGACAGTACCAGCGCGACCGAGAGCGAAGCCGGAATCAGCAAGCCGGTCGCGCCGTACAGGAACAGGAAAACGATGTTTTTCTTCGACCCGTAATTCTCGAACGCATAGAACGAACCGCGGATTGCCAGCAGAATGATCGCGATGCTTCCGGGAACGAGCAGGGCGGAGCCGTAATAGTGTGCCGCATCCGGGAAAAATCCGATCAAACCGACGAAGAAGAACACGAAGAACACGTTGGTAATCTCCCAAACCGGCGACAGATAGCGGGAGATCAGACGGTTGATCAAGTGGTCTTTGCCGGTGATCCGGGCGTAAAAGGCGAAGAACCCGGCGCCGAAATCGATCGAAGCGACAATCAGGTAGCCGTACAAGAAGATCCAAAGGACGGAGATCCCGAGAATTTCGTAACTCACGCCCGATCACCTGCTTCCTTGGCTTGCAGCGCTTGTTCTTTGGCTTTCGCGGCTTTTTCGAATTCGACTTCGGCCGGGTTATCGCGGAACAGTCGGCGCAGCACGATCACGCACATGGTGCCGAGCAGAATGTAGAGCAGCAGGAATACGAAAAAGAGATACACGATGCTCGGCGAAGTGGTTGCCGCTTCTTCGACCCGCATATAACCGCGGATCATCCACGGCTGCCGGCCGACTTCCGCGTAGAACCAGCCCAGCTCGACCCCGAGGAAAGCCAGCGGCGCGCCGAGTACGATAATGCGCAGCATCCAGCGGTTCAACTCGTTGCGCTTTTTCCAGAACAGAAGCAAGAAGAAGATGGCGGACATCGCAAGCAGAGCAAAGCCGACTCCGACCATGGCGTCGAACAGATAGTGAACGAGCAGGGGCGGTTGTTCGTCGACCGGGAATTCGTTCAGGCCCGTCACTTCCGCGTTAAAGTCGCTGAAAGCCAGGAAACTGAGCGCTTTCGGGATATGCAGCGCGCCCATGATCTCGCGTTCCGCATTCAGCCAGCCGAGGAAGATCAGGTCCGCGCCTTTTTCCGTCTCGAAATGCCATTCGGCGGCGGCCAGCTTTTCCGGTTGATGCTCCGCCAGGAATTTCGCCGAGACGTCGCCCGCGAGCGCCGTCAGGAAGCTGAATAGAAGCAGGACGGTCATCATGAGCTTGAGCCCTTTTTTCGCGTATTCGGTCACGCCCTTTTTCAGCATCGAGAACGCGGCGACGGCAGCGAGCAGGGCGGCACCGGTCATGTAAGCCGACGCCAGCACGTGGAAGACTTTGGACGGCGTCGCTTCGTTGAACATCGCTTGCAGCGGATGCACGGCCGTGAATTGACCCGCCTCCAGGATGAAGCCTTCCGGCTGGTTCATGAATCCGTTGACCGACGTGATAAAGAACGCCGACATCGCGGCTCCCAGCACGACGGGAACGGTCAGCAGCCAATGCAGATAAGGGTTGCGGAACCGATCCCAGGTGTACAAATAGATGCCGAGGAAGATCGCTTCGAAGAAGAAGGCGAACACTTCCATAAATAGCGGCAGCGCGATCACGTTGCCCGCAAGCTGCATAAAATTCGGCCAGACGAGCGCTAATTGCAGGGCGATCGCCGTGCCGGTCACGACCCCGACGGCGACGGAGATTACAAATCCCCTTGTCCATCTTTTTGCCATCAAGGTATAATGATTATCTTTTTTGCGGATACCCACGAATTCGGCGATGGATACCATCATCGGAATCGCGACCCCGATCGTGGCGAAAATAACGTGGAACGACAGCGTTAGCCCCGTGACCAATCTGCTCCACAACACCGTATCGACGACCATGCGGTAAATCTCCTTCCCGTTTTCCGTATTTCATTTTTATCAAGTGAATTGAGTCCAGTATATCGGGGCTTTTTGACGAAACGGTGATCGGAAAGGGCCATTTCAAAAAAGGGTCATAGATTTGCGGCAATTTTGTGAAAAAACGCACAAAAACCCTTTCGAGCCATTGTGTGCGAGTAAAAGATGTGGTATTTAAAACTTTTAATTTTATCAATTTTAAGTGAGGGGTGACTGTGAGGTTTGTCACTGTTTTGTGGTTGGGAGCCGCAGCGATCCCATTTCGACCTGCGCTTCGTTGTTCATTCCCCCTGTGATTGAATAAGAGATAAAGAGGTAGGGGGAATGAACAAAGGCGCTTCGGTTCGAAATGGGATCGCTGCTGGGGGGTGGGGGTAGAGGGAAGTTGCGAAAAGCTAACAAAATAAATAATTATCGATAAAAATCACTAACGTACATATCGAATGAATATCTATACGAAAAGCCCAGTCCGCGATCACGGACTGGGCTTTCTGAAGTAGGTTGAAGCAGCTTATCAAATCTAACGGATCGCATGTCCTTTAAAAGCATGGATGGGGCTGTTTGAAGATTTTAACGGATCGTATGTCCGTTAAACGCGACTTTGCCCGCTTTTTTGACTCAAAAACGATCAAATTTCATTTTAAGTGTCGTCTGGTTCCGTTAGAATTTGCAGACGTCTCAAATGGCTTCTAAGTGTCGTCTCGATCCGTTAAAATTTCGCGACTCCGACCGATTCTGTGCTTTTTGAGTCGCTCGGTTAGCGGTTTTGCATAACTTTTTGCGGTCCGGAAGCTGCGGTTACAATGTTCTCGATCGATGGCTGCGTCTCGCTGAACGCGGACGTGTTTTTGTCTTTACAAATACTCGTCCATCCACCCCGCAATATGCGACAACCGCGCCACTCTCAGCGACGGGTGTCCGCCTCGCGACAGATCATGGCTGGCGCCAGGGAAACGAACCAACCGAGTTTTCCGCCCAAGCCGTTTCAACGCGATGTAATACTGCTCGCCTTGCTCGATCGGGCAGCGGAGATCTTGTTCGCCGTGCAGGATCAGGATCGGCGTGCGGACCTGCTGCACGTACGCGATCGGGGAGTGTTTCCACAGCAGCTCGGTATCCTGCCAAGCGTCGCCGCCGATCTGGTCTTCCGTGAAATAAGGCCCGATATCGCTGACGCCGTAGAACGATACCCAGTTGGAGATCGAGCGCTGCGTGACAGCGGCTTTGAAACGGTCGGTGTGGCCGACGATCCAGTTGGTCATGAAGCCGCCGTAGCTGCCGCCCGTCACGCCGAGGCGCGACTCGTCGATGAACGCATACTTTTCTAGCGCATGGTCGACGGTTTCCATCAGGTCCCGATAATCGCCTCCGCCGTAGTCCCCGCGGCAAGCGTTGACGAACTCCTGTCCGTAACCGTGGCCGCCGCGCGGGTTGGAGAAGATGACGGCGTAGCCTTTGGAAGCCAGCAGTTGGAATTCGTGCATGAAGGTGTTGCCGTACATCATATGCGGGCCGCCGTGGATCTCGAGGATGGTCGGCACTTTTTTCAAAGAAGAATCGTCAAAGCCTACCGGCTTCATGATCCACGCCTGCACCTTCCAGCCGTCTTTCGTCTCGACCCAGAACGATTCCGGCGCGCTCAGTTCATGTTCGCTCAACCATTCGCTGTTCGAGTCGGTCAATCGCGTTTCTTCCTTTGTCCCCGGAGAGAAACGATACAGATCGCCCGGATTCAACGGATCGGAGATCGCCACGACGAATCCGCCCGCGTGGTCCGGGGTCAATTGATACACGTCGCGATCGCCGTCCAGCAGCACTTCATGACCGGAGCCGTCCGCCGCAAAACGGGCCAGGCCGGCGTTTCCGTGATGCGTGAACAGCGCGTATACGGAGCTTCCGTCTTCGGAGAAGAGCGGTTCGGGCGCGCCGAGACCGGAACGCATATCGCCGACCACCACGTTTCCGACATACAGGTCTCGGTCGTTCACCAACGAAGTGATATCGCCGCCTTCGACCGGAATACTGTACAACCGGTTCAGCGTCGCGTTATGGTACGACCGGTCGCTGCCGAAGAAAGCGATTTTCGAGCCGTCCGGGGAAAAGGCAGGCTGCCCGATACTCCACTTCGAATCCGTCAGCTTGCGGCGATTGCCGCCGTCCGCGTCCGCCACGTACAGATCGCTCACCAGCAGCAGATCCGGATCGGACTCGTCGCCGTTCTCCGGAATATAAGCGGAAAACGCGATCTTGGAGCTATCCGGCGACCAGACAAAACCGCCCGCGTCGAAATCGCCGGATGTCACCGCTTCGGCTTCGCCGCTCACCGCATCCACGACGAACAAATGCGTCCGTTTGCCGTTCCACAGCCCCGATCCGTCTCCTCTATAGCGCAGGCGGTCGATCACGATTTCTTTGAGCGGCTTATCTTTGGAATCTTTGTCGTTCGACTTGTCCGCTTCCTCTTCGGAATCGTTTTCGCCGACTTGCGACGCAACAAGCAGTTTCGAGCTGTCCGGCGACCATCTGAACGCTCCGACGCCGTTCGGCAGATTCGTCAGCACGCTGGCTTCGCCGCCCGATGCCGGGAGCAGCCAGATTTGACGCTTGTCGCCGTCTTTGCGCGTGAACGCCAAATGAACGCCGTCCGGCGACCACGCCGGGGAAGCGTCCTGCTCGCCCGAAGTCAGCAAAATATCCCGGCTGCCGTCGGCGAGAAGGGCGCGAATGCGGGTGACGTAACCGTCGCGTGCCTCGTTAACCGTTCGCTGCGTATACGCGATACGTCCGTCCGCTTTCGATACGTCAGGTGCGCCCACCCAAGTAAAACGATACAAATCTTCCGCGAGCAGTCCGCGTTTTTCACTCATTGCTTACGCCTCCTATGTATCAAGCTGTGATTTCGTATTCTTTTATGATACGGGATGTACGGATAATCGGCAAACGTAACAAGCAAAGGAAGTAAGCAAAAAATAAGGGGGCTTTTTTATTTTCGGAAACGTCTCTTTTGCGACCTCCGATTCATTGGCTCATGGTTAAATATGCCGTAGAATCGATATTAATCGATAAAGAAGACAACAAATGCATGCTTTTCGGAAGGATGACACAAACAGCAGATGAAGGCGACGGATGAAATTTTGCGAGTATGGAAGCGATTCGACGATTTCCCGATGGAGACTTTGACGAAAGCTTGGCTGCACGCCAGCGGAGATCGTTTTAAGCCGAGAAGCGTCGACTTGATGCGGGAGCAGCGCGAGCAATACGGGACGTCCGGCAACTGTTTCGATCTCGCGCTGTGGCTGATCGACGAGCTGCGAAGCGAGGGGATCGTTTGCTATCCGGTCGGCGAAAAGCTCGGAACCGAAGACGCGCACGGCGCGGTGATCGCGCTGGACAAGGAAGGCAACAGATATCTGTGCGATCTCGGCGATCAATGGATTCAGCCTATTTTGGTCGATCCCGGCGCGGAAGGGTATACGGAAGCGGAGCTGCCCGGCTTTTTCCCGGGCGCGCGCATTGCGGTCTTCTCGGACGGCGTTCATGCGAAGATTCGCTATATCCGCCCGAACGGCAAAGAAAGTCGTGCCGTGTTCGATCTGAAGCCTGCCGGGGAAGCCGAGTTTCGGGAAGCGGCGGCACATTCGCAGAGTCTCTTGTCGCTGCCGTTAGTCGAAAGACGGATGAAAATGTGCACGACCGGCCGCATCGTGCACTGGGAATACGAACGGGGCGAGGCGAAGATCAGCAGTGATCGCGGTTTGTTTAGGGAAAGCGAGCCATACGGCGAAGATACTTGGGCTAGGCGCATTTCCCGACGCTCGGGCATAGACGAGACCGTGGTTCGCATGGCGCTGGACGTGTACGAGGCGGAAGGCTTAATTTAAAACGGGTTGAAAAAGGACGGGATGCGGCGATGAAGCCGCGTTTCCCGTCCTTTTTGCGTGAGGAGTCGCGCGGCTGTTCGCCGCGTCTTGCATGCGACGTTTCAGAACCGCGCAAACCAACGATGCGAATCGGCTAAGGCACTGCTTTCCGCTATAAAGCCGAAGCCGTATCCGCCGCTTTGCCCAGCGGATGGCGGCGGAATTCTTCCGCAAACCCGGCGAGCCAGTCTTCGCCGAAGTCCAGCGCCCCGTCGCATAGCGGCGCAATCTCTGCATCCAGCCCCATTGTCCAGAAGCGGCGGACGAGCCTGAAGAGCTCCACCGCCGCTTCGTCGGCGGCCGAGAAAGATCTAACGGATCGATAGCCTTCCAAAAAGGCTTGCCACAGTGGTTCGATCCGCTCGGACTGCTGCCGTTTGCGGTTTTTGACTTGGGCCAAATCCCAGGCCCGCCAGCCCGGCGCGGCAAATTCGAAGTCGAAATGCGTGAAGCGGTCGACCTGACGCAGCGCATTGTTGTTGCCGTGCATATCGCCGTGGCACAGGCCGAAATCCAATCCGCCGGAGACGGCTTCGGAGGCAGCCGCTTCAAGCCCCTGCGCGTAGCGGCGCAGGAAAGGCGCCTCCGGATGATCCTCGCCGATCTGGGCGAGGATCATCCGGAGCGGAGCGCGGAGCAGCACCTCCGCGTCCGCCGGCGCGCGCGGCGGCAGGGGCTCGGCGGCGCGTGCCTCGCCGCTGAACGCGCGCGCTGCGCGCTCCGGCGGCTCCGAAGCAGCCGCCTCGGCCGCGCCGTTTGCCGCGCGCCCGGCGCCGCGGACGGCGTCAAAGTCGCCCGCCGCCGTCCGCGGCGATACCCGGTCCATCGCCGCGTGCAGCTCGGCGGCGGACCTCCCGAACGCGATGCAGGAAGCTTCGTCCTGCATGAGGTCTTCCGCGCCTTCGGCTTCGCGGAACAAAGCCGCGAAGCGAACGCCCTCCGGCGCAGGCAGCGCCGAAAACAACCGGCCGCCCGCAAGCCGCACGGCAGGCGACGCTTCCGCTGCCGTGCCGAGCAGCTCCGCTTGCAGCCGTTCGAGCAGCTCCAGCTCGAACGCAATATCGCTTTCGCGCGATTCGGCGCGATAGATACGCAGCATGTACGCGCCGCCGTCCTGCGTGCGGACGCGGTATGTATCGTTCAGGCCGCGCAGCCAGTAGCGGCATTCGGTCCACTTGCCGAGAGCGTAAAGATCGGACAAACGGCGTTCTATATAAGTCGATCGCAAAATAGAGCGGCTGGCGATCGGTTCTTCGTCGGTTTTTGCATGTTCAAAATGAGGCTTCGAAAGATTCATGGCTGCAACGCTCCTTTTTATGCGGTTGATCAGTTCGTTTGATGGCACAGACAGGGGCAATCAAAGACCGATGCCGCCGCGTTAACGCCGATTCCGGTTCATCCAATCCAACGCATAATCGACCATTTCCCGCTGCGGCATAAGAAAGCTCGCAGCGTTGCCGATCCGTCCTTCGCGAACCCGAGCGGTATCGGCTCGAAAATCGTCGAAGATCCGGCCGAAATCGTCCGAGTCATTATTGATATCCGTATAGGTCGTCCAACGTTCTTTGCCGTCGATCCGCATTTTGACGCCCCATATTTTCGGTTTGACGAAGGTATTGTTTTGGTTGTACTCCGCCAAATGCAGCGATGTATTCGAATCGGTCGGCGCGCCGAGCAGCAGGATCTGCGCGCCGCGTTCGTACAGCCGTCCGAGCGGAGAAGTCCCGCTTAGCGCGTAATGAAGCGGGTGATGTCCGGCGATCGCTTCCGCGTCCGCTCCCCGAGCGGCAAAAGACATATGGGGATGATCGCTGCGGCGCACGCCTTTTTGCTTGCGGAAAGTCTCCGCGATAAAACCCATATGCGCCGTCGGCGTCAGATCGGGATCGTAGAGCGGCATGCCGTCTTTGATGATCTTAATTTCGTCTGTCGTTAAACTTCCGTCGTGCTCGTCCGGCTCGCAAAGCTGCTCGGTCTGCGTCGGCATGATCAGGTTTCCGGCATCGCCGATCGCGTCTTCGAGCGCTAAAATGACCGATACCGCTCCGCCTACAATCGGGCCAATAGAGCGGAGCGAGGTATGGGCGATGACGGTCATGCCCGGAGCGATGCCTAGTTCGACCAGATCGCTTGCGATCGTCTGCCGGGTATGCAGGTTGCGGTTACTTTCATGCTTCTGCTGCCCGTATCCGGTCATAGCGGTCGCACCATATGAATATCGAACGGTTCTTTCATCAACATTTCCGGATCGGGCTCGATCGCGTTTTCGCTGCCCAAGCTGCGGTAAAATCCGACAGCCGAGCGGCTTTCGGTCGATGAGACATATAACGACTTCGCGCCGCGCGCGGAAGCTTCCCCACTCAGAAGCTGCATCAATCGCGTGCCGATTCCCCGCCTGCGGTAAGCTCGGCCGACGTACATCAGATCAATCGGCAGCGTATCGTTTTGCGATCCGATTCTTCGATGTCCCAGCAAGCCGAAGCCCGCCAGGCGATCACCGTCGTAACCGCCGATCGCCGCGCCTCCGTTTTCCAACTCGGAGCAAAAGCGAAGCTGAAGCTCTTCAAGCTGTGCAGCGTTCCAACCCGGACATTCTTGCCCAACTTCGATCCAGGTTTCTTGTCCGTTTTCAATCCGGCAGATTTGCCCGATCCATTCCGAACGGTCGATGTGAGCGAGATCCTTAACATCGTCAAGGCCCATCTTGCGAAAAACGATAGCAGGGTGCTTCGGAGCTACCTCGTTTGTTCTTGTTTTCATGCTTGATTCCTCCTAAGCTGCAAGCGTACGCCTCCAGAATCGTTGGATGCGCAGATTGCCTTTTAATCTTCGTCCGGTTTGATGACGTCCCAGGTCGCGAACGGCGAGAAACCGGAAGCTTGGGCCAAGCGAATAGAAGACACATTATCGGGCTGGCAGCGATATTGGGGTTCGCAGCCCAGTCGTAAAGCCTGCGCGCCGATTGCCCGTACCGTCTGCTTTCCGAAGCCTTGACCTCGGAACTGCGGCAGCGTGATCACGCCCAGGTCCGCGAAGGAGGTTCCTCTCCACGGATACATGCTGGCGGCCGATACCAGTCGGTCTTCGACGAAGCAGCCGAACGCGAGCCAATGATCCAGCTCGACGAACGCTTCGTCCATATCGTCTTCCGGGGCCTCCGAGACGAAATCTTCAAAAGCGTCGGCATCTTCGGACGTCAACTGTCGAACCGCAGCCGGGAAGCTTTCGTTATGCAGAAGCTTTTGTTGCTCATTCGAAAAGTAAAATAGATGGTCCGCGCCGTTCAACTCGATGCCTGCAAGCTGCATCGCTTCGAAAATCGTCTGTTTATCGGCTTCGCTGCCTGGATTCAATCCGGTTCGCCGCGCCATTTCCGGCAGCATGGAGAGAAAGCCTCCCGAGCCGATCGGATCAAGCAGCATGACGCTTCGGGACGGGGGAAGCTCTCGATCGACGACGATGCGGTATTGTCCGGGGTGCGGACGATCGCGGTCGGTCAGCCAATACTTGTTCACCTTATCGGAAAAAACAGGGAATGAAGAGTAAGGTTCAAGCATGGGAATCGCTCCTTTTTTCTTGTCGGTTATGAATCGTGAATCTGCTAAACCGACGATTGTCCGCTTTCGAACGCTACAGCGCGAGCAGCTCGTTCATCTGTTCCTCCTTGCATAATGCTTGTACGCGCCCTCTTCCAGCTTAACCTCGCCCAGGTCCTCGAAGCCGCATTTTTGCAGTACGCGGTTGGACGCGATATTGTCGGGCTTGGCGAGACCGTGAATGACGTTCGTATCGGTGTTGGCAAACAGCCAATCGGTAAGGGCGGTAACGGCCTGCGTCATGTAGCCTTTTCCCAGGCAATCTGCGGATAACCCGTACACGATTTCGCGATTGGGAACAGGGAGCTCGTCTTTGAGTTCCGTGCAGCACCAGCCGACGAATCGTCCGCTAGAGCGTTTTCCAAAAAGGCCCGGTTGCCCGGGATCTCGTAATCGCGCAGCCAAAGGCGGCGGGTCTTCCGATCGACTTCCCAATCCGGCAAAAACTCGCGAATATGCGGTTCTGCCGTTATGGCGCAAAAATCGTCCAAATCTTCGGGCAGAAATTCGCGCAGCGGGGCGCGTCTTCGAGATTCGAATACGCGCCCGCGTTCAATTTTGTTTTTTAAAGCTCGGTCGCGTAGCGGTGTTCTTCGGTCTCGATCTCGAAGCCTGCCGATTTGTAGACGCTCAGCGCGTTTTCGTTCATCGCTTCCACGTCGAGTTCGGCATCTTCGCAGCTTTTGGCATGGATTTCATGCAGCGCCCGCGCCAACAGAGCCGAAGCCAGTCCTCGTCTGCGATACGGTTCGCGAACCAGCACCTCTTCGATCTCGCCGGTCTCGTTGTCGGAAATCCAGTACATAAGGCTTGCGACCGGGCGGTTTTCCGCAAAAATTTGCAGCATCCGCCATTGGTCGCGCGCGACGATTTCGTTCAGCCGCTCCGCGCCGATCGGCGTTTCCGGCCAGATCTCCAGATCGAGCGCCAGATAGTCCGCTGCCTGTTCGGCGCTTAGCGCATCGAACGTTTTCCATTCGAATCCTGCAGGCAGTTCCGGCTGCGGCAGCGTGCTTTCATTGAAGTTGCTCAGGTCGCGACACATGCGGTATTGTTTTTTCAACAGGAAAAATTCCGGGCGCTGCGCAAAATGCGCCGTGTTCTCCGCTTCTTCCGCAAAGTTGCCGAATCCGAAAATCGTTCCGTGCGAAGTCGGAAGCTCGGCTTTCAACTCCAGCGCCCGCGCATGCAGCACATCGTACATGTCGTTGAACAGGGCGGCATCGTTCACGTGCCCCGGCAGCGTTTTGATATTGAAAAAGATGCGGTGTTTGGCGGACAGGTCCGCATGATCCGGCACGACGCTGAACGTTTCGACCTGGCCTTTGGCGATCATGACGTCTCCGTCGAAAGCGCAGTACACGTTACGCCAATTTTCTTGTTCGCCTACCCACCAGAAGACGACGCGTCGTCCTTCCGCTGCTTGGTTATACAAGGCACCGAGTGCCGGGAAGTCGCTTTCGCTAAAGTTACGGATAAGGAACGTAGAATTCGAATCGTTTCGATTGACGGGAGTATGCATAATAAAAGCCTACCTTTCCGGCAGTAATCTGCCTGTTTCCAGTATGCGGCAAGCAGGGGAGGGAGAAATGAACCGATCTTGCGCATCTTGCGGTCGAAAAGCTTCGGGAGACGGAATGCTTTCGGCTGACGGTGCCTCCTTTTTTTGTTAGGATAGAAGCACAATGATGGAGTTCGGGAAAAACCGGGCCGGAGACGGAAGAGAGAAAACAGGATGAACGAAAGATCGCAGCAGCACCCGGAAATGAAAAAAGAAATCGAGGGACGCGCCGCCGAGCGGACTTTGATCGGCGGGAGCGATACGATCGGCACGATCGAACGCGTGCTGGAGGAGGTCGAGCGCAGACTGGCGGACAAGATCGTGCTGGACGAATTGGCTGAGCATGTCCATTTGTCCAAATTCCATCTGCACCGCTTGATGCGCGCCGCGACGGGCCTGCCGCTGATGGAATACATTCGTGCCCGCAAACTGTCCGCAAGCGCGCACGATTTGTTCGAGCAGCGAAGCGGGGGAACGGTGTTGGACACGGCGCTGGCCTACGGATTCGACCATGAGCAATCGTATATTCGCGCTTTTAAAAGGCAGTTCGGGGTGACGCCCGCGCAATTTCGCCGAGGCACCGAGGAGATCCGGTTGGTCGAGCGATACGATACGTCCGTGCTCAAAGAAATCCGGGAAGGCGTCGTATTCGAGCCGACCTTCGTGATGAAGCCGCGCAGTCTGTATGCCGGGCGAAGAGCGACGATCCCGATCGCGGAAAATTTCGAACGCTACACGGCGAACGCGCACGGCGTTTCTTTTTTCTACGGCGAGCACGGCAAAATCCCGCGTAAGCTGAAGCCGAGCGTCTATATCGGATTGACCTTGTATCCGCCCGAATGCTCGCCGAAAGCGACGGATTATTTGACCTCCGCCGAGGTTTCTTCATTGGAAGGATTGGAGCGCGACTGGGATACCGCGGTGATTCCGGCAGGCAAATACGCGGTGTTCAAATACATCGGACGCTTCCATCCCGAGAATCTGACCATTCACCAGCTCAACGATATTTGGAACTACATGGACGAATGGATCATGCGCTCCCCGTACGAGCAGGCACACGGCCACCATTTCGAATATATCGACGCGGCGCTTGCGAGAGCAGACTACTGCGAAGCGGATTTGTATCTGCCGATTCGGGACCGCGAAGTGCCGCAATCGGAATCATGAAAGATTTTTCATCCGTTTATAAGGGGGAAATCCGAAACCTGAGGGCACCGGGCGGAGTATGTAACGCACAAACTTTCAAGAGGAGCGTGCATAACGCATGAAAAAAATCATTCTGGCCCTGACCCTGTTTGCCGTCCCGCTTGCCGGTTGTTCGGCGGTCGAAGAAGTGGGTCGCTCCGTCAACTATACAAGCGACGCGGTCGCATATATTAATGACGCTTCGCAATGGGCGCAAGAACTGCCGCAAATGGCCCAAGACGCCGCAACCGACCCGCAAGCTCAAGAACAATTGAAGCAGGAACTGGACCAGGTCCAGCAGCGCGCTTCCGAATTCGCCCAAACCGAAGTTCCCGAATTCGCGCAGGACATCCACCAGCAGTTGACCGGGTATAACGAAACGCTGAACACGCAGATCGACGATATTCAGCAGCGGATCGAAGCCGGGGAATTTACGCCGGAGATGCTGCAAAATTCCCAGGTCATGCAGACGATTCAGGATATCCGCGGGTTGATGGATCAGGTGCAGCAGTTGGGGCAATAAAAGATAAGTTGAACGACATCAAAACCACTTATGAGCTTCCTCCGATTTCATCCTTGAATCCTCTTACTCAACCCTGCCTTCTCAACGACAGAAAGCTCCGACTTGTTCGGAGCTTTCTGCCGTTGAGAAGCCCGTTTTGCATCGCAGCCGCCCCACGCTTCCCCGCAAATAAGAGCCTCTCGATTCCGCACAACCCGCAGCTGTTTGCACGAAACCACCATTAATTTGCAACCTTCCCGAATCCCTTGTCGGCGTCAGGTTCGACTCTCTATAATGAGCAGAAAACAGAAGGAGCGGTAGCCGATGAACGTGATTCTGCTCAAACATTTCGATTTCGACGATCCTGCCGTCTTTACCGATTGGGCGAAATCGGAAGGCCATCGCCTGACGATCTTGAACCCGACGCAGCAGCAGCTCGATCCGTCGCTTCTGGACGACACGGGTCTGCTCATCATCGGAGGTTCGCCGACCAGCGCGTATGAAGATGATCAATACCCTTGGCTTGCGCCGGAAAAAGCCTTTGTCAAAAACGCAATCGACCGCGAGATCAAAGTTTTCGGCATTTGCTTCGGCGCGCAAATGCTGGCCGGGCTGCTCGGCGGCCGTGCCTATCCGCACTCGTTGAAGGAAATCGGCTGGCATACCATTCAACGCAATGATGAAGCGCATCCTGCATTGGCCGCGTTGCCGGACAGTTTCCGCTCGCTGCAATGGCATGGGGACACCTTTGACTTGCCGCCGGGTGCGACTTTGCTTGCAGGTTCCGAATATTGTGCGAATCAGGCTTACGCATGGGGAGATCATGTACTTGCGGTACAGTTTCACCTGGAGACGTCGTCGCCTTGCATCCATACGATGTTAGATGTCTGGGAGAGCGATCTAAAGCCGGATATCCCTTCGATTCAGCGTTCGGCGGACATTGTGCAGGAGAGTGAACGAACGGTGGAATCTTTTGCTATGCTGCATGGAATTCTGAATGCTTTCGCGGATATGAGTCCCGTTCAGAAAATTTAAATTTTATTGCAACATTTTTCTTGAAAACCTCTGTACCAACCAGTAATTTTCGGTATAATCTTTCATGAGAAGAGGTCGATCCGGAGATCCCGAATCGACCTCTTTTTGTATCTGGTTAGAGTAAAAGGGCTCGCAGAAGGATCGATTTAATTTGGATATAAATCGTTTTCGGAAAACTGGGCGAGATCAAGATCCGCATCGTGCCGTTTGACGGTCGGTTTTTTATTGCGATGTTACAGGTTCAAGAAGCTGAAGGAGGACTGAACGACGTTTGAAAAAGCTGGTCTGGATGGGGAGCCTGTTTTATCTCCTCATGGGTTTCATCAAAGTTACTGTCGCTTCGATTATTACGGTACTGCTGCCGCTGTATGACCGTGTGTACACGGATGCGGGCGCGCTGATCTTTATCGAATTCGGCGCTTCGATCTTCGGCATGCTGATCCAGCCGTGGCTGGCGAATCGCATGTCCAAAAAGACGATGCTGCATATCGGAGCCTGGGGCGTGGCGGCTTCGTATCTGCTGATCGCGTTCCTGCCGCCGTGGCCGCTGCTATTGGTAGGGTTCGCGCTCGCCGGCTTCTTGGGCGGAATTATCGAGTCGGTCATCGCCGCCGTTATTTTGGAAGGCCTGCAATCGAATGCGGCGATCGCGATGAGCCGACTGGAAGTGGCTTTCGGCGTAGGGTCGTTGATTCTTCCATTGGTGATCGGCATGCTGATCGTGAGCGGGTTCTGGAATTATGCGCTGTTCGGCATTGCCGCGTACTGCGTATTCCTGTCGTTGTTCGTCCGTTTCGTTCGCTTCGGAGATGCCGAGCCGTTGTTCAAACCTGCTTTTAAAGCCGAAGTGCCGAATGCAGTTCCGTCAGGCGCGGCTTCATCCGGTCCGGTGGGCGCAGTTGTGGCTGCCGCTGCAACCAATCACCCGTCCGCAAGCAAGAAACGCATTCTTCGGGCACCGGGCGCGCTGATGCTGCCAGCCTTCATCTTGTTGTTCTTTTTCTACGGAGCAACGGATATCGGCCTGGTCAATTATCTGCCGTCGCTGATGTTGGAGACCGGCATGGCCGATGCGGCTACGGCTCCGATCAGCGTGACCGTGTTCTGGGCCGCGATGATCGCGGGTCGGATGTTCGCGGGGTACGAAGCGGAGAAGCTGGGATATCGCAAGTATCTGTTTATCCATTGGGGCGGCATGATCGTGCTGCTGTCGCTGTTCGCGATCAATCGTAACGCGGTCATCGGCTATGCGCTGATCGTCTTGCTGGGGCTGACGTTGTCCGGTCTGTACGTGGTAACGCTTGTCTACGCCAAGACGCTGATGCCGCGCAATATCGCGCGCAACACCAGCATTTTGATGGCGGGCTGCGCGGTCGGCGGGGGATTGTTCTCCGTCACGGCGGGACGCATGCTGGATGCGCTGCCGCCTTCCTACGTGCAGTGGATGATGGCGGGTATCGCGCTTCTAAGCCTGTTGACGTATATCGTGTACGCGAAGGAGCGTCAGGCGAAGCCGGCTTCGGAACTTGCGCAGGCATAAGATTTTTTTTGAACGAATGAGCGTCAAGCCGTTTTGGTACGCGAAAGCTTTTGCGGCATATTGCAAGCCACTTTGTCATTCGAGACAAAGTGGCTTTTTTTAAGATGCCCCTATCTTTTATAATGAACGGATACTTCCATAACCAGAAAGGAGCGATTCGGCACGTGAACTATTATTTTCTGGAATCCCAACTGCCGAAAAGCGGATTCGTGGACGGCAGCGTAACTTTCGTGCCCGAATTGGAGACTTATTACAGCCAGATACGCACCCGTTTACCTATCGATACGGTCGCCGAAGTGCTGCTGCATTCGAGCATCCGCAATCTCAAAAACGACTACTTTCATACCACCGACGGAGCCAAGGTCATATCGGACGCGTTCAAGATTTTATTGGAGCGGCAAAAAACGGACATTCAATTCATTCCGGCAGCCCTGCGCTATCACAACGGCCGTCCGGTCGAACGGGCCTACTGGATCGCGCACCTTCCGGACGAAGTCGATTGCTTCGACTACGAGCGCTCGGATTACGGCCGCAAAGCGGTCATCGCCGCATCCGTGCACGAGCCGCCGCGCAAGCTGATCAAAGTTCTTTTCAAAGCTTATCTGGATACCGAAAAAGTGGACGGCCGCGAGTTTTTCATGCTGGCGCACGTTCTCGCATTGAAGCCGATCATTTCAGAAGAATTCTATCAGGTATGCAAAAAGAATAAATTGAGCCTGAATGTCACGCCATTATAATTTCGACTGTTCAAATTCAAAATAATTCTTCTTCCCCATACCCGCCGCCGCTTCTCTCCGTTACAATGAGGAGATGATTCAAAGGCAAACGGACGTGTTAAGCATAAATCAATCGCATCAGCGGAACATTTTCCCAATTCCGGTCCGTGGCAGCTCGGCTGCAGTACTACAAAACTCAGGCTAAAGCGGAGGTAGACATGGAAACAGAAGCGCTAAAAAACGTTGAATTACTGGCACTCAAAAAGCACAAAATCTACAAGCAAAGCGTCATCCGCTACATCCTGCGTTCGGTCCTGGCAAGCATGTTTATCGGCTTCGGCGTTATCGTCGCATTCCGGGCAGGCAGCTTTTTCTATCTCGCCGATTCGCCGCTGACCTATCCGATGGCAGCGCTCACGTTCGGCGCGGCGATCATCCTGATCTCTTACGGCGGCGGCGATTTGTTCACGGGCAACACGTTCTATTATACGTACGCGGCGCTGCGCAAAAAGCTCAAATGGACGGAAGTCGTCAAGCTTTGGATCACGAGCTACGCCGGCAACATGATCGGAGCGGCCTTTTTCGCGGGATTCATTTTCCTGACCGGATTGTTCGCTTCGCCCGACATCAACGGCTTCCTGCTCAACGTGGTGCAGCACAAGATGGAAGCGCCGACGAGCCAGCTTTTCTTCCGCGCGATTTTGTGTAACTGGCTGGTCTGCATGGCGTTCTTCGTCCCGATGTTCATGAAGGAAAACGGCGCGAAGATGTTCGCCATGATGCTGTTCGTGTTCTGCTTCTTCATCTCGGGCTACGAGCACAGCATCGCCAATATGTGTACGTTCGCGATCGCGCTGGTGGTCGACCATCCCGCGGAAATTTCGATGGCGGGCGTCGTGCACAACCTGGTTCCGGTCACGCTCGGCAATCTGGTCGGCGGCGTAGGACTGATGGGCTTTATGTATTACGTGGTCAACAAGCCGTTTTTGGATGAAGAAGATAAGCTTAATCAGAAATAATCGGTTGGGAAAAAAGCAAGAACGGGAAAGTCGCCGAGGCGCTTTCCCGTTCTTTTTGCATGCGGAAAAAACGGACTGCGGCGCACGGACAACATAAGACTTTCCGAATGCCGCCGCCAGATTGTTTTTTTGCTCGAGGCTGCGTAAAAAAAAGGACGATCCCCGGGCGTTGAACGCTGTTCGGGATCGTCTTTTTTTTGGCGAACTTGCGGTGAAGATATCGCTTGCCATGGACAGTGCCGCTTATTCCATTCGTTCACGTTAAGCCGTAAGCGTCATTCAATAAGCTCGGCGCGCTCGGCCGGAGCGGATCAGCTCAGGCTTCCGTTGCCTTTTTCCGTCAGGTTCTTGATGAACTGAAGGGCTTCGGCGCGGGTGAGGGAGGCGTTTCCTTTGAACGAAGCGACCGTTTTGCTTGTTTTGCTGCTGCCGCTGGCGATGCCGGCGGAAAGCAGGTATTGGATCGCCTGGTTTCCTTTAAGGTTTCGGCCGTTGGCGGATGCCAGCATTTCGGCGACTTGAACGCGCGTGATGGTCTGGCTGCGCGATGCTTTGGACGCATTGCCTTTCGTCGGCAGGCCGAGCTGTTTCGCGCGAGCGTAGTACGTGTTCGACCAGGTGCCCGTCGTCGAGTTTTTCACGTTCGGCTCGAAAGCGCGGATCAGCATGGCCAGGAATTCGGATTCCGTCACCGTTGCGCCAGGCTTGAATTGTCCGTCGGCGTAGCCTTTGACCAGGCCGCGTTCAAAAGCCCAAGCCACCGTGTCACGGCCCCAGAACGTCGAAGGGACATCCTGGAACGGAATGGAGACCGAAACCGGAGTCGTCGGCGCCACGGTCGAAGGAACCGAAGGCGACGGGTTCGGCGTCGTTGCGGCAGGAGCCGGAGTCGGCGACTTGGCCGGAACGGCTGCCGGGACAGACGGCGAGGCGACCGGCGCAGCCGCAGGTGCTGCGGCTGCCGGAGCTGCCGCTCCGCCGCCACCTCCTCCACCCGAAGGAATCGGCGCTGCGCCACCGCCGCCTGAAGGAATCTGCGCGCTGCCGCCGGAAGGAGCCGGAGTCGGTACGAACGGAGCGCTGATCACTTCGGGAACGGTCGGAGCAGGCGTCGGTTGAACCGGTTGTTGTTGCGTCGGCGCCGCGGTCACGGGCGTTTCGCCGGTGCTCGGCGATCCGGATACGGAGGCCGCGAGCGTACGTCCCGATACCGGCACGCCTTGCGATTCGTTGCCTGCGGTATCGACCGTCGTGAGGCGGAAATCGTACGCCGTATCCGGCGCAAGGTTCAGCGCTTGATACGTGCTTTGCGTTACGGTCGTGAACGTCGGTTCGCTGCCGCTATAGACGCGAACTTCTTTGAAGTCGCGATCCGTCGGCTGCGTCCAGCTCAGCGTCAGGCTGTCCGTAGCTGCCGCCGACACGACGGCATTGCCGACTTCGGCCGGAGCGGACGAATCGATCTGCGGCTTGAACGTCACCACGCCGCTGCCGTACAGGTTGTCGCGTCCCGGAGTTCCGCGGTCGAGGGCATAGCCGTTCAATATCTCGCGCAGCTGAGAAGCGTTTGCCGAAGGGTTTTTCTCTTTGAGCAGAGCCAATTCGCCGGCTACGTGCGGAGCAGCCTGCGACGTGCCGCTCATATATTTATAGGACACGCCTAAAGCGATCGGGAATGTGGAGCGGATCACCTCTCCTGGAGCCGAGACGTCCACGCGCGGGCCGGCCGACGAAAATTCCGAATGGTTCAGGTTTTGATCGACGGACGCGACTGAAATGACGCTGTCGTATCTGGCCGGATACCCGACCGTATTTTGATCTTGGTTATCCGCCGTTCCGCTGTTGCCCGCGGAAGCGACGACCAAAATTCCTTTATTGTAGGCTTTGTCGACCATGTCGTGAAGGGATTGGGCATCCGTGTCCCCGCCGAGCGACAGATTGATGATGTCCATGTTGTTTTGAATCGCCCAATCAAGTCCTTCGAGCAGATCGACCAGCGTTCCTTTGCCGTCGGCGCCCAATGTTTTGACGGCATAAAGCGAAGCTCCCGGCGCCATGCCGACCACGTTGCCTTGACCGCTGTCTGCCGCGATGATGCCCGCCACGTGCGTTCCGTGACCGTTATCGTCGGCATAATTGGCGTTCGTGCCGTCTCCTACCGTCGAAATTCCGCCTGCGATTTTTAGCTCGGGATGCTCGGAAATGCCGGAGTCGACTACGGCGATTTTGACGCCATTGCCGGTAAAACCCTGATCCCACATCGTATTCGGCGCGACTTGTTGGTAATTCCAGTTGCCTGCTTCCTTGGCGGTTGCCGGAGGCGTATAGCTTGTCGTTTCGAAATCGGTCGTTTGGAACGAAATATTGCGTTCGACATAGTCGATATCCGGATTGTCCACGAGATCCCGCAGATCTTCCGAGCTTACGGTAGCCGCCACGGCCGGAACCGTTTTGAACTCGTGCTGTACTTCTTCGCTTTGTTCGATGGCGGCTTCTTTGCCGTCGGCGTTCTTATATACAATGACGACTTCCTGATCCGCTCCCTCGGCGAAAGCGGTCGGAGCCGTCCCCGCAGGCGCCAGCAAAGGTAAAGCGAGCAGGGAAGAAAGGGCGATCGATAGATGTTTTTTATTCATGATGAAGGGTCCTCCCTAATCTGAAATGCCTAAAATTTAAGTTCTTTTTATGTATCGGCGCCAATAATCGACAAACTTATAGCGAAAGTCGGTTTTGCGCAAAAAAGTTTTGGAAAACGTAATCGGAATACCGTAAGCCCGATCGGAAGATTTATCTGCGTAATCGTAGAAACAAGTTGACTGAAAGCGCTTTTAACTTTAATGTATAATCAAACCTTATCAAAAGTTAATCAATACATCATAGAAACAACATAAATCTACCCTCTATTAAAAAGGAGAAGAGATATGAACGAACAGCCTATTCGCTGGGGGATTGCGCCGATCGGTTGGCGAAATGACGATATGCCGGAGATCGGAGCGGGAAATACGCTGTCGCATCTGCTCAGCGATATCGTCGTCGCAGGATTCGAAGGAACGGAGGTCGGCGGTTTTTTTCCGGATGCTCAAGCGTTGAACAAAGAGCTTGCGCTGCGTAATCTGCGGATTGCCGGACAGTGGTTCAGCAGTTATATCATTCGCGACGGGATTGAACTTGTTATCGAGCCGTTTCGTAAGCAGTGTCAATATTTGAAGGAAGTGAAGGCCGATGTCATCGTCGTATCCGAGCAGACGGGAAGCATTCAAGGAACGGAGCAGAACGTGTTTGCGGAAAAGCCTAACTTCAACGAAGCCGAATGGGAGCAGTTGTGTGCCGGACTGAATGAACTGGGAGCTGTCGCAAAAGAATACGGGCTGCGCCTCGTTTATCATCATCATATGGGGACGGGCGTTCAGACGGCGGAAGAGGTCGATCGGCTGATGGACGGCACCGATCCGGCGCAGGTGGCTTTGTTGTATGATACCGGGCATATTTTCGTATCCGACGGGGATTATATGATGCTGCTGCGCAAGCATATCGGCCGGATCGGTCACGTGCATTTTAAAGATGCGCGCCGGGCGGTGCTGGACGATTGCCGCGAGAGCGGAAAGTCGTTTATGCAGTCGTTTTTGAGCGGCATGTTCACGGTGCCGGGAGACGGCTGTATTGATTTTCGGGAAGTTTATGATCTGCTGCTGGAACACGGCTATTACGGCTGGATCGTGATCGAAGCGGAACAAGATCCCGATGTTGCGCATCCGCTGGAATATGCCTTGATCGCGCGGCGCTACATAGACGGGCAATTGCTGAACCGTTTGCAGGTCTGACTCGAAAAGAACACATATCGATCAATATCGGGAGGAACGGAACATGACATTGAAAATCGGGGTTATCGGAACGGGCGCAATCGGACGGGATCATATTCGGCGCATTACGTCCAATCTGTCCGGGGGACGGATTACGGCCGTGACGGACGTGAACGAAGCGGCGGCGAACGCGGTCGTGGAGCAGTACGGATTGGACGCGGTCGTCTATCCGGACGACCAATCGCTGTTAGCTGAAGGAGACATCGACGCTGTACTGGTCACAAGCTGGGGTCCTGCCCATGAACAAAGCGTGCTGGCGGCGATCGAAGCGGGCAAGTACGTTTTTTGCGAAAAACCGCTTGCGACGACTGCCGAAGGCTGCCGCCGGATCATGGACGCGGAGATCAAGCATGGAAAACGGCTGGTGCAAGTAGGCTTCATGCGTCGTTACGACAGCGGTTATGTGCAGCTCAAACAGGCGATCGACGAGCATGTGATCGGCGAGCCGCTGATGATCCGATGCGCGCACCGCAACCCGGAATCCGGTCCGAACTATACGAGCGACATGGCGATTACCGATACGCTGATTCACGAAATCGACGTGCTGCATTGGCTGCTTGGCGACGACTACAAATCGGTTCAGGTCTCCTATCCGAGAAAAACGCGTCATGCTCTGAGCCATATGCGCGATCCTCAAGTCGTGCTGCTCGAGACGAACGGCGGCGTGCTGATCACGGCGGAAATCTTCGTCAATTGCCGGTACGGCTACGATATCCAGTGCGAAGTGATCGGCGAAGACGGAATCGTGAAGCTGCCGGAGCCGTCTTCGATCTCGCTGCGCAAAGAAGCGATGTTCGGCACGCGCATTCTGATGGATTGGAAAGATCGTTTTATCGAGGCTTACGATCGCGAGATTCAGGATTTCATCGACTCGGTCGGGCGCGGCGAGCTGCAAGGTCCGACCGCTTGGGACGGATATATCGCGGCGGTGACGGCGGATGCCTGCGTAAAAGCGCAGGAGAGCGGGCAACGCGAAGAGATCGAGCTCGACGAGAAACCGGCGCTGTATGAAGGGCAGGCCGTCGGTCAGGCTTGATGGTTTCGGGCAAGTGCGGAAAGCGTGAAGGCGATTAGCAACTCGACGCGATTAGCAACCCGACAACAAAAAACCTTGTTCCCTAAATAAGCCGGGAACAAGGTTTTTTTCTTGCTTAAGGCACGGATGCGCGGATGGAAAACCCTGACGGCGCCAAAATCGGGCGCTGCTAGGAACTTGTCGTCGACGGATCGATTTTTAACGGATCGAGGCAGCGCTTAGAGGAGAATTGGAGCCGATCGAAAATCCTAACGGATTCAGATGACGCTTAGAGCAGAATTCGGCTTGATTCCGGCTAAAAAAGAAGCGAAATCGACAGCCAACGGACATGCGATCCGTTAAAATCGCAAAAGGGGGTTTTCGGCGTCTCTAAAGGATATACAATCCGTTAGCCGAGCCGCCGAGCCGCCGAGCCGCCGAGCCGCCGAGCCGCCGAGCCGCCGAGCCGCCGAGCCGCCGAGCAGCGGAGCAGCCGAATCGTTCTCCGTCACACCTGTCGCAGCACGATTCCGTTGCTGCGGCACGACTGCACGTAATCCGCGGGCAAGTCGTTCGAAGTCACCAATACGTCCAGGTCCGAAAAAGCGGCGTACGTCAGCAGCGTCGATCGTCCGAACTTGTCCGAATCGGCCAGCAAAATCAGCTTTTCCGCTCGTTTGGCGATCGACTTTTTAATCTCGTATTCCAGCAGGTCCGAGTTGGTCAGGCCGTGCGCGAGACTGACGCCGGTCGCGGACATGAACGCTTTGTTGACGTTGTATTTTTCCAGAGCCCGCATATCGTCGACGCCGACGAAAGAGCGCGTGCTGCGTTTATACGTGCTGCCCACTACGAGCAGATGAACGTTCGGCATCGCGGCGGCCGCATTGATCACGTCGAGACTGTTGGTCAAAATGGTCAGATGCCGATCCGTGTCCAAAACGTTCATGATCGTGCAGGTGGTCGTCCCGGAATCGATAAAGATCAGATCGTTGTCCTCGACGTATTCTGCCGCCGCCCGCCCGATTTCGGCTTTTTCGTCTCGACGCTCGACATTGCGGTTTTCGAACGAGATCAGCTTTTCCGCCGATACCACGCCCCCGTACACTTTCTCGATCGAGCCTTTTTGCAGGATCTGATTGATGTCGCGGCGAATCGTATTTTTAGACACGTCGAAGGTTAGACAAAGTTCGTCCAACGTGACGTTCTTGCGGCTGTGAATATACGTTTCGATATCCCGGAGTCGTCTCGTCTTCATGGGCATTCTCCTGTGTGGTTGATACGCAGAATTATAAAGTTGTTGCTCAAGTTAATCAACAGTTAATTATATTTTGATGATTTTCATCCGGACTTGACGGAAAGAAGAGGGTTGTATATCATGAAAATATAATCAAAACATAACCAAAAGTGACAGCGGTTTTGGTGCATAAACCAGGAGCGACTGCGAGAGGAGCCGAATGATGAGCGCGATTCCGACAACGGCAAGAAAATTGAAGAACTACGTCGGCGGTCAATGGACAGAGAGCAAAACGACGCAATATGAGAACGTTTACAATCCGGCGACGAAGGAACTGATTTGCCAAGTGCCGCTTTCGACGAGAGAAGACCTCGAACATGCGGCGGAAGTTGCCCAAGCCGCTTTCGAGAAATGGAAAAAAGTTGCCGTTCCGCGCCGCGCCCGCATTCTTTTCAATTATCAGCAGCTTCTGAGCACGCACAAAGACGAATTGGCCCGACTGATCACGATCGAGAACGGCAAAAGCCTAAGCGAAGCGATCGGCGAAGTGCAGCGCGGCATCGAGAACGTCGAGTTCGCGGCCGGGACGCCGTCCCTGATGATGGGCGATTCGCTCGCTACCATCGCGACGGACGTGGAAGCGGCCAACTATCGCTATCCGCTCGGCGTGGTCGGCGGCATCGCTCCGTTCAATTTCCCGATGATGGTGCCGTGCTGGATGTTCCCGATGGCGATCTCGCTCGGCAACGCTTTTATCCTCAAGCCGTCCGAACGCACGCCGCTGCTGACCGAACGTTTGGCCGAACTGTTTACCGAAGCGGGACTGCCGGACGGCGTGTTTAATATCGTGTACGGCGCGCATGACGTGGTCAACGGCATTTTGGAGCATCCGGAGGTCAAAGCCGTATCGTTCGTCGGGTCCAAGCCGGTCGGCGAATACGTATTCAAAAAAGGCAGCGAAAACCTCAAACGCGTGCAGGCGCTCACCGGAGCGAAAAACCATACGATCGTGCTGAACGACGCGAATATCGACGACACGATCACCAACGTCGTGTCCGCGGCTTTCGGTTCGGCGGGCGAACGGTGCATGGCCTGCGCGGTGCTGACGGTCGAAGAAGGCATCGCGGACGAATTCATCGCCCGGCTCAAAGAAAAAACGCTCGGCGTCAAAATGGGCAACGGGCTGGACGACGGCGTGTTCCTCGGACCCGTCATTCGCGAAGAAAACAAGCAGCGTACGCTGTCTTATATCGAAAAAGGCATCCAGGAAGGCGCGACGCTGCTGACGGACGGACGCGATCGGATGTCGGACGACGGTTACTTTATCGGTCCGACGATCTTCGAAGGCGTGACGCCGGAGATGACGATCTGGAAAGACGAGATTTTCGCGCCCGTGCTGTCCGTGATCCGCGTCAAAAACCTGAAAGAAGCGGTCGATATCGCCAACAAATCGGAGTTCGCCAACGGCGCGTGCTTGTTCACGGGCAACGCCCATGCGATCCGTTACTTCCGCGAAAACATCGACGCCGGCATGCTGGGAATCAACCTGGGCGTTCCCGCCCCGATGGCGTTCTTCCCGTTCTCGGGCTGGAAATCGTCGTTTTACGGCACGCTGCACGCCAACGGCAAAGACAGCGTCGACTTTTATACCCGCAAAAAAGTCGTGACGGCGCGCTACACCGAGCCAAACTTCGAATAAAGACGACACGGCCGACGGAACATTTTTCGATTCAAAAGGAGGAGTAGGCGTGGTCAGTCATTTGCAGCGCAAGCCGCTGAACGAAATGCGCGGGGAAGCGAAGATTTTGCAGGAAGTGATGAAAAGGGACTCCAGGTTGCGGTACGTCGGCTTTCGGTTGATCGAGCTTGCGCCGGGCGCTTCCTACGAGGAGGCGCTGACCGAAGACGAATGCTGCATCGTGGCGTTGACCGGACGGATCGACGTGACGCAGGGCGAGCATGTTTTTGCGAACATCGGTACGCGAGAGAGCGTGTTCGATCGAAAAGCCACGGACAGCGTGTTCGTCTCGGGCGGCCGTTCGTTCAAGGTACAAGGACGGTCGGAAGCCAAAGTGGCGCTGTGCTACTCGCCTTCGGTCAAGCCGCTGCCGACCAAGCTGATCAAAGCCGAAGACGTCGGAACCGAAGAACGCGGCAAGTATCAAAACAAGCGCACCGTGCACAACATTTTGCCGGATTCCGATTCCTCCGCCAGCAGTCTGCTCGTGGTCGAAGTGTACACGGAAGGCGGCAACTTCTCCAGTTATCCGCCGCATAAGCATGACCGGGACAATCTGCCGCAGGAGTCGTTTTTGGAAGAGACGTATTATCATGAACTCGATCCTCAGCAGGGCTTCGTGTTCCAACGGGTGTATACGGACGACCGCAGCCTGGACGAAACGATGGCGGTGGAACACGGCGACGTCGTGATCGTGCCCGTAGGGTATCACCCGGTAGGCGTGCCCGACGGATATTCGTCCTACTATTTGAATGTCATGGCCGGTCCGCAGCGAGTTTGGAAGTTCCATAACGATCCGGATCATGAGTGGATTCTGAACCGCAAATAAGCCAAAGGAGCTGTGAATCCATGACCAACGAAACAAGCGGCGAAAAATTCGATCTGATCGCGATCGGCCGGGCGTGCATCGACCTGAACGCGACGGAATACAACCGGCCGATGGAGGAAACGATGACGTTTACCAAATACGTCGGCGGCTCCCCGGCCAATATCGCGATCGGTTCGGCCAAGCTTGGGTTGAAAACGGGCTTTATCGGAAAGATCGCGGACGATCAGCACGGACGTTTCATCCGCGGCTATATGGAAAAAGCGGGAATCGACGTGTCTGGCATGGTCGTCGATCAAGAGGGGCATAAGACGGGGCTCGCGTTTACGGAAATCAAAAGTCCCGACGAATGCAGCATCCTGATGTACCGCGACGACGTGGCCGACCTTTACTTGCAGCCTGAAGAGGTGGACGAAGAGTATATCCGGCGTGCGAACAAACTGGTCGTATCGGGTACGGCTTTGGCGCAAAGCCCTTCGCGCGAAGCGGTGCTCAAAGCCGTGCATCTGGCGAAAAAGAACGGCGTGGAGATTGTGTTCGAGCTGGACTACCGCCCGTATACGTGGAAGTCGGCGGAAGAGACGGCCGTCTATTATTCGCTCGTCGCGCAGCAGGCGGATATCGTGATCGGCACGCGCGACGAATACGACATCATGGAGAACGCGGTCGGCGGCTCCAACGAACGGACGACGGAAGCGCTGTTCAAGCATGCTCCGCGCATCGCGGTCATCAAGCACGGCGTGGAGGGCTCTTACGCGTACACGCGCGAAGGCGGAACGTACCGCGCGCAAGCCTACAAAACGAAAGTGCTCAAAACGTTCGGCGCGGGCGACTCGTACGCTTCGGCTTTCCTGTATGCGCTCGTTCAGGGCAAAGACCTGGAAACGGCGCTCAAGTACGGCAGCGCTTCGGCGTCCATCGTCGTCAGCCGGCACAGTTCGTCGGACGCGATGCCGGCCGTGGACGAGATCGAAGCGTTGATCGCCGACCAGCCGGTTCTTCATTCTTGACCTTTTCCAGCCGCGCGGCCTCGATCTGCGAGTATGTCCCCGGAGGCGGCGCACCCGTACCTTGTCAAATACATCAATATCTTAAAAGGTGGATGTCCATATGGGCCATACGATCCGATTGACTACAGCGCAGGCGCTGATCAAGTTTTTGAACCAACAATACATCTGCGTCGACGGGGTCGAAACGCCTTTCGTCGAAGGCATCTTTACGGTGTTCGGGCACGGCAACGTGCTCGGCATCGGGCAGGCGCTTGAGCAGGACCCGGGGCATTTGAAAGTGTTCCAGGGCAAAAACGAGCAGGGGATGGCGCATTCCGCGATCGCGTATGCGAAAGAGAAGCTGCGCCGCAGCATTTACGCGGTAACGGCTTCGTCAGGTCCGGGATCGGCCAATCTGGTGACGGCCGCGGCGACGGCGCTGGCGAACAATCTTCCGGTGCTGCTGCTGCCTGCGGATACGTTCGCTTCGCGCCAACCCGATCCGGTGCTTCAGCAGTTCGAGCAGGAGTACAGTTTCGCCGTGACGACCAATGATGCGCTGAAGCCGGTGTCCCGTTATTGGGATCGCATCACTCGCCCGGAGCAGTTGATGAGCAGTCTGCTTCGAGCATTCGAAGTGCTGACCGATCCGGCCCGCAGCGGTCCGGCGACGATCTGCATTTGCCAGGATACCGAAGGGGAAGCGTTCGATTATGACGAGGGCTTTTTCCGTAAAAGAGTGCATTACATGGATCGCCTTCAGCCGAGCGTCCGGGAGTTGGATGCGGCCGAGGAACTGATTCGAGCAAGCAAAAAGCCGCTGCTGCTGGTGGGCGGCGGGGCCAAGTATTCCGGTGCTCGCGAAGAACTGATCGCTTTTTCGCAGGCGTATCATATTCCCTTGGTCGAGACGCATGCGGGGAAATCGACGGTCGAGTATACGTTTGCCAACCATTTGGGCGGAACGGGCGTGCTGGGAACGTCGGCGGCGAATGCGGCGGCGCGCGAAGCGGATCTGGTGATCGGCATCGGCACGCGATATACGGATTTTACGACTTCATCGAAAACGGCGTTTGATTTCGAGAAGACACGGTTCCTGAATATCAACGTCAGCCGGATGCAGGGGTATAAGTTGGAAGGCGTACCCGTCGTGGCCGATGCAAAAGTCGCAATCACTGCGCTGCATGAACGTTTGGACGGTTATCAAAGTCAGTTCGGTTCGCGCGTTTCCGAGTTGAAGGCTGCCTGGGATGCCGAGCGGGATCGTTTGGGCAGCGTGCGCTTCGGGCGGGAAGGCTTCGATCCGGAGATCAAAGGCCACTTTTCCCAGGAGGTCTTGAACGAATACGCGGATGCGCTCGGCACGGAACTGCCGCAGACGGCGGCGCTGATCGCGATCAACGAAGCCGTGGACAAAGAAAGCGTGGTCGTCTGCTCGGCGGGTTCGCTTCCGGGCGATCTTCAGCGGTTGTGGAATGTGGAAGCGCCGAACACGTACCATTTGGAATACGGTTATTCGTGCATGGGCTACGAGGTCGCGGGCGCGTTGGGCATCCGTCTCGCCAAGCCGGACCGCGAAGTGTACGCGATGGTCGGCGACGGGAGTTTCTTGATGCTGCATTCGGAGCTGGTAACGGCGCTTCAGACCGGCAACAAGATCAATCTCATGCTGTTCGACAACTCCGGTTTCGGCTGCATCAACAATCTTCAGATGGGCAACGGCGGCGGCAGCTTCCACTGCGAATTCCGCAACCATGAAGGAAACGTTATGAATATCGATTACGCGAAGATCGCGGAGGGGTACGGAGCGAAAGTGTATCGCGCCAACACGGTCGAGGAAGTGAAAGCGGCGGTTGAAGATGCGAAGCGGCAGACCGTCTCGACGCTGATCGAAATGAAAGTTTTGCCGAAAACGATGAGCGAAGGGTACGACAATTGGTGGAACGTCGGCGTCGCGGAAGTGTCGGAGAATCAAGCGGTGCAAGCGGCGTACGAACGTAGGGCGGAGATGCTGAAGACGGCGAAGCAGTATTGATAAAAAGCGTAGAGTGCGGATCGTTTATGGATAAACGCACCAACCAAGCGGACGGACACTTTCCTAGGCAGGAAAGTGTCCGTCCGCTTTTTTTTGCGTATGCAAATGCGTGATCCTCCATGTTTGAAGCCGGAGAAAGAGCATTTCGTCAGATCGGAAAACAAACGCCGATCAAGGCGTCACGATCTTCACTTGATGTTCTTCGGCGTATTTGACGTACTCTTCGCTCGGCGTGCTGTTCGTGACCAGCACGTCGATATCGCTGAGCGAACAGTAGGTCGTCAGCGCGTACTTGTCGAATTTGCTGTCGTCGATCAAAAGAAACACGTTCAAGCTTTTTTGCACAACGGTGCTTTTGATATCCGTTTCCAGCGGCGAGGAGTTGGTCACGCCGTTGGTCAGCGAGACGCCAGTGGAAGCGACAAATGCTTTGTTGATATTGTATTTTTTCAGCAGCTCGATGCTTTGAAATCCGACGAAAGAGTCGGTTTTGCGCTCGAACATGCCTCCCGTCGAAAAGATGCTCAGTCCCGGATACGGCTTGGCCTGATGGATGAAGTCGAAGTTGTTGGTTACGACCGTGATTTGTTTTTGGCTGATAAAAGGGAGCATTTCGATCGTCGTCGTGCCGGAGTCGATGAAGATGACGTCTCCCTCTTCCACATGCTGCGCCGCAAGGCGGCCGATTTCCTGCTTTTTGGTCAAGTTGCGGTCTTTGCGTTCGTCGAAAACGACCAGCGTGGAATGGTTGACCGATACGCCGCCGTATACTTTGCGAAACACGCCGGAATCGACCAGGTCTTTCACGTCGCGGCGAATGGTATTCATCGACACGTCGAAGTGCCGAACCAGCTCTTCCAGCGAGACGGACTCGTGTTCGAACACGTATTCTTTCAATTGATTGATACGTTGGGATTTAATCATTGATGATTCTCCTAAGCACGAAATTTGTGAAGTGTTGATCAACTTCTTTGTTTCTTATTCTATATGTAAATCATTCAAACCAAAAGGAAAACGAAATCTTCGTTTCTACCGTTCTTTTTTCAAAGGGGGAATCGACGTGCATATGTTGATTTATAATGATCCGTCCGGCGAAGCTTACCGTAAACTGATCGACTACATGACGGCTCGCACCGTCACGTTTTCGCTGAAAGGTCCTCGCATACGAAGATTTCCGGAGCCGGACGAGCCGCCGATCCCGGAATGGCCGCTGCTCGAAGAGATCCGGCCTTACTTCGTCGAGGAGCGGGTGGAGCCTTGCGAGTATGGCCACGATGATGAGCACGGCGTTTATCGCGACTATTCGTATGATGATATCTTTTGGCATTATCGCTGCTGCGCGGAGACGGCGGATTTTTTGAAAAAGACGACCAATCATCTGTTCGGTTGGAATCATCCGGCGCTGCCGGAAGATTTGTGCTTTTGGAACGAGAAGCGAATGTATGTGATGGGCGCGACTTCGCATGAAGATATCGCCACGATCCATACCGTTCCCGGGGAGGTCGAGAAGCTGTATCATGAAATCCCGGGCGTTTTTATTATCGAATACAGTGCTTTCCGAGATCCGCTTCATATGTTGGAACTGACCCGCCATCATCGGCATGACCGATTGGAGCTAATGGGGCCGGGAGCCGCTGAAGCGCTGGGTCGGGTCGATGAACTTCCGTGGCTCCGCGTGCTGGAAGTACATGACGAGACTTTGGAAAAGCTGCCGGAAAGTTTGTTCGCGGTAGAGAAATTAAGATATTTAACGTTATGCACACGAAACTTGCATAGCCTTCCTGCGAATATCGCCCGTTTGCAAAATCTGCGTTCTCTCGAAATTACCAATGTTCCCTTGCTCCCGGAGGGTGTTGCCCACACTCAAAAATCCACGGCAGGCTCGAAAGATTGGAAACTGCTGCCGAAAGAACAATTGGCGTTGACGTCGCTGCCGCCGGAGATCGGTCTGTTGAAAAGGCTGCGTTCGTTGACGATCAACTATACGGGACTGCGGGAACTTCCCGAATCTTTCGCGGGACTTCGTAATCTGCGCAGGCTGGACCTGTCGGACAATTTGCTGGAAAACGAGAATCCCGATATATTAAAAAAGTTACCGAAGTTGAAGTCTGCATATACGGCGCGCGACAGCGGAAGTTATAGCGGTCCGCACAGTCAGGGGTATTTCGAATGAACATTTACAACAACCCTTCGGGGGATGCTTATTATCGGTTGATCGATTACGCGATGGCCCATTGCGAGACGTTTTCGTTTATGGATACCCGACCGCCGGGAGGAGACGAATACGATATACCGCCGGATTTTCCGCTGCCGATCGCGGAAGAGTTGAATCCTTATATCATTTGGGAAAAAAGGACGGAGACAGGCATCGGAACCGAAGATCGTTTCTATTCCTTTGATCAAACGACTTACGTATGCCTATGCTGTCCGCAAGCCGCGACGATCGTCAAAAAATATGCGGACAATCTGCTTGGCTGGCTTGGCAAGGATATGGCCGAGGATCTTTGTTTCCAAACGGCCGACGGCGAAGACTGGCTCTGGACGGTGACGCACGAACAATACCGCGAGCTGCGAGTAACGCCGCAAGAAGCCGAAGCATTAAAAGAACCGCTGCGCGGAACCATGCTGACAGATCGGCACAATCCGCTGCCGCCCGAAAAGCTGTTCGAGCTGGCGAAGTATCACGAGTCGGATCGGTTTGTGTATACGGGATCGGGCAGCATGCAGGTGCTGCCTCGTTTGCACGAAATCCCCAGCTTGCGCATCATCGACCTGTTCGACGCGCATATCACCGAGCTGCCGGACAGTCTGTTCGATCTGCCGCAGCTGGAGGAATTGAAGATTTGGACAGGGAACCTGCACGGCATTCCGGCTTCGATCGGGCGGGCGAAAAGCTTGAAGCATATTACGATCTATAACGGATCTCACCCGGAACCGGGTAACGAACCGGAATGGAAAGCTCCTTCGAAAGAAGAGTTGAAGCTGACGACCCTGCCGCCGGAGATCGGACAGTTGGAACAGCTTCGGACGCTTGACCTTACCTGCACCGGACTGACGGATCTGCCGGACGAGCTTGCCAATTTGCGACAGCTCGAGTATTTGGTTTTGGCCAATCATCGCATGGAGCAGAAACCGTCCGTGTTGAAAAAATTAAGGCAGGCCAAAAACATCACGTTCTGCCGGGACGGATTTTTCTGAAATTTCGCCATGAAGGCAAACATGCACCAAAGGAGCCGACCTATGGAATTTTCGCTGAACAAACTGCTGCGCGTTCAGTACATCCGATCTCAGGAAGAAATGATTGCCGAATACGGAGGAACCCGTATGTCGGATGGTCGCCGAAGACGGGAGCCGTGCGTACGAACGACGCTTCCGCGAGGAATTCGGCGACCTGCTGCAAGCGCGGTTGATGCCGGGGCAAGCGAACCTGAAGGGGTACGACGAAATGTACCGCGCTTATACGCATGCCCGGCCTTATTTGTTCGACGTGCGCATCTTCGACGAACGTCTTCGGACCGCGGCTTTTCGCGTGCTGGAACGTTTGCGGGCGGCAAAGCATGATCAAAACGACGAAGCGGAGCGCGTAATATGGAAAAAAGAGAAAAGCTGGAGCGAAACCAGATCGCGGTGTATGCGGCGGCGCTGATTGTCGGGATCGCGGCAGGTCTGCTCAGCGAACCGTTCGGAAAAGGGATCGAAGCTTGGATTTCTCCGCTGCTTGCCGTGCTGCTCTACGGGATGTTCACGATGATCCCGTTTTTGGAACTGCGTCGGGCGCTGGCGAACGGACGGTTTATCGCCGCGCTGCTGCTGACGAATTTCGTCTTCGTTCCTTCGGTCGTATGGGGGCTGTTGAAGCTGTTCCCGCAGCCGGAAGCCGTTACGGTCGGCGTATGCCTCGTGCTGCTGACGCCCTGCATCGATTACGTAATCGTGTTCGCCGCGATGGGAAAAGGCGACGGGAAATCGATGGCCGCGGCGACGCCCGTGCTGTTTATCGCGCAGATCATCATGCTGCCGATCTATTTGCGTCTGTTCGCGGGCGGACAAGCGGCGGCTTTGATGGAGGTCGGTCCTTTCGTCGAAGCTTTCTTGACGCTGATCGCGCTTCCGCTGGCCGCAGCGGTGCTGACGCAGCTTTGGGCCAAGACCGGGGCCGCGCATGTCGGCGCCGGCCAGGCCGGCGCAAGCGAATCCGCAGCGCGGCAAAGCGGCAGCGCCAATATCGGAACCCGCGTGCTGGAAGCGGCTGCTTGGATTCCGGTGCCTTTGATGGCCTTGGTGCTGATCGCCGTCTCGGCATCGCAGATCGGCCGGATCGCAAGCGACCCGCTGCCGGTCCTGCGCGTGCTGCCGATCTATGTGCTGTTCCTGCTGTTGATGCCGCCGCTGGCGCGGCTCGCGGGACGGCTGCTGCGTCTGGACGCCGGACACGGCCGCGCGCTGATATTCAGTTCGTTCACCCGGAACTCGCTGGTCGTGCTGCCGCTGGCGCTTGCGCTTCCCGGCGAAGCGGCGGACGTCGCCGCCGCGGTGATCGTCGCGCAGACGCTGACCGAGTTGGTCGGCGAACTCGCTTATGTTCGGGCGGTGCCGAAGCTGTTATGGAGAGATAAGGGAAGGAGCGTCGACACATGAAATGGCGAGCGGAATGGAACCCGAAGCCGATATCGTCGTCCGAGCTGAAAGACATCGAGCAAGAAATTATGCGAATCGAAGAAAAATTGGCGAACGCAGAAACGGAAGCTGCCGAAGAAAGCGTACGGGCGTTCAACGCGATCCGCGGGCGAAACGAGCCTGTTTCAGTTTTCCGGGATTACGGCGGCGCCATGTCGCGGACGGAACTTGCGCTTCGGATGTCGCAGCCGGAGCCTGTTCGCAGCGAAAACGTCACCCGTGCGGAGTTGATCGAGCTGATTCGCCGGGTTCAAGACCCGGAATACGCGGCAGATGCGCTAATCGATCGAGAAGCGGAAAAAGCGGAGGTGTCCGGATTTGCAGGCGGTTCGGGCGAAAACGAGGCCGATTTGGCGCAGGTTTCGGCGGAAGACCGGACGGCGTTCCTGCAGGAGTTTTATCTGGAACGGCTGACCGCAAACGTCTGCATGCCGGACGTATCCGATCTGATCTTCTGGGGCGATCTGGAGGCGGAAGAGATCGCGGACCGGGTGCTCGCTTATGCGCCGACCGAGCTGCCGCCTTCGCATGGAAGATCAGCAATGCGGAACAGGATCGGCATTCCGCAAGGCCGTTAATCTTCATAACAAAAGCCGCTTTTCGCAAGCGGCTTTTCTCTGTTGCTTTCAGATGTTGTTACAGCGAACCTTGTTTATCGCGGATCGCCGGAAATCAAAGGTTTTATCCGCCGTTGCCGCCCGCCTCGTGCCGATAGCGTTCCAGATCGATCCGGCCGCCGAGTCCGAACTCCACGCCTTCGGCTCGAAGCCGTTCCTGCTGCTCGCCCCCGCCGCCGTTTTCGTCCAACGCGATCTCGCCGCGGATATTGACGACCCGGTGCCAGGGCAGCCCGTATTTTCGGCTCATGGAATGCAGGATGCGCACGACCTGCCTCGCGCCGCGCGGACTTCCGGCGGCAGCCGCGACTTGCCCGTAGCTCATGACGCGGCCCGGCGGAATTTCGCGGATCGTCTCGACCACGGCCCGGGTGAACGGAGCCAGGGACGAGAGTTCTTTTTCCGGATCGAAGCTGCTCGCCGCCGATTCGGTTTCGTCGCCGATTTCCGAATCGGCTTCGATCGCTTCGGGATTTGCCGCAGGATTTTCGCGCGGGGACTTCGTTCGGGCGTCCGCTTCGGCCGCCGCCAAGTCTTTCAAAAACTCCGCGTCGAATTCGGCGCGGAGGCGTTCTTCTTCGTTCATGCCGTCGGTTCCTTTCTTCGTCGGCGGATCGGATGCGGTCCCGCTCAGTCTTTCGCGATCCGTTCGTTGACCTGCTGTTCGATCCGTTCGAAAGTGATATCCCAATGGGAAGCGTGCCACAGCGTCTGCCCGTCCCGGATCAGCAGCGCTTGCGGCGATTCGTGTTTGATGCCGAGCTTCGCTTCGATATCGTTCGAGACGGGGCGCGATTCGATCACTTTGACCAGCGCGCAAACGATGGGTCGTTTCGGTTTGCGGGTGTAGACCTTGAATTCCTTGAACGCGGCGCCGCTGATCGGACAAGCGGTGCTGTGCTTGAGCAGCAGTACCGCGCGTTCGCCCGATTGCTCGAGCAGCGTCTCCCACTGTTCGATCGATTCGATTTCCTGATAGTTCGGTTTCATGGCGTAAAGCTCCTCTCGGTGATAAGCGGCAGCGCACGGGATTCGGACGCTTGCGATCGGCCTCGGCCGGCGCGGGCGCCGTTAAGGCACGGACTGCTTTCATTATACCCGTTTTGCGCGCAAGACGAATAACGCCCGGAAGAGCGGCCGCGAAAGGCCGATTCGGTTCTTTTTGAGGAAAAGTGTTTTCCGGCGCCATGCGCGGGCCGAACGGATGGTATGATAGGGGCAGACGTCGAATCGGCCTGACGAAGCGCCATGCACGTAAACGGGCCGTGACCGAATATTCGCCGGGGAGGAAATCATCATGGGAAATACGATTCGGATGCGCGTTTTGACCGCGTCGGTCGCGGCAGGCCTGCTGCTGGGCGCGACGCCGACGCATGCTTTTTCGGATATCGCGGACGCCGATCAGGCGGCCATCGTCAAATCGCTTCAGGACAAAGGACTGATTCAGGGCGTCAGCGCCGACAAATTCGCGCCGAACAACAAGCTGACGAACGCGCAGGCCGTGCAGTTGATCGTGGATTCGATCGGGCTCGATTCGGCCAAAAAGAAATCGGACGCGCCGCCTTGGTTTTTTTCGGTTCCGCGAAACGCTTGGTACACGCCCGCATTGAAAACCGCGCTCGAGCGGGGCGTCGTCATCGACGGGACTTGGAACTCGAACGCCAACCCGACGCGTCAGCAGTTTGCCAAGTTGCTGTATCTGGGACTGCTGCAAAAAGGCAATTACGCCAACGTGAAAAAGTATACTTCGATCGCCGACGCGAAGCAGATATCCGCCAAAAACCGGGTCGCGGTCGAGTATCTGCTGCTCACCAAGATCGCGTCGCTAGACAAAAGCAAAAACTTTCGGCCGACTGCGGCGATTACCCGAATGGAAGCCGCCGAGATGATCTATTACGCCGAGCGGATGGTCAACAAAAGCTACGCTTCCTCCGGCACCGCTACGGTCATTTACAAGGTGGAGAACGTTGACGCGCAATTCAACAAAGTAACGCTTACCCGCACGAATCTGCCGGGCAGCGGTTACGGGCTGAAGATTCAAAGCGTCGAATTCGTGTCGGACACGGAAGCCGTGATCACGTACATGCCGACGAACCCGCCGTCCGGCGGTTCGGGAACCGCGTATCCGGCCAGCGCGGTCGCGTACGTGCCGACCGTTTACGATATTACGGTGAAAGCGCAGTAAAAGAATCGCGCGTTAGTTTTTTCGCAAGCTGGTTCGGCATCGGCTAAAAACAAGCAGCGAGTCCCGTTCAGGAGGAGAAAATTTGCGTATTTACGATTTCGGCAAAGATCAAGGGAAAGCAGTCGAACGTTTCGGCAGCGAACGGTTGACCGTTACCGGATTGCTCGGAGACTCCGGAAACGTTCATCTGATCTGCATGCATATCGGTTCCGCCGGCACGGTGGGACGGCACGATGCCGTCTCGCAGCAGCTGTTCATGGTCGTATCCGGCGAAGGATGGGTGAGCGGAGCGGACGGCGAACGGATCCCGATTCGCGCCGGACAAGCCGCTTTTTGGGAAAACGGCGAATCTCACGCTTCCGGCAGCGACGGCGGCATGACGGTCATGGTCGCGGAAGGCGAGAAGCTCGATCTGCGTCTGCGAGAAGAGGTTCGGCCGACAGGCGTTCCGGGATCGCAGGACTGATGAATCGCGCGACAGAAAAGCGAACTTCGAAGGGCAAAGGAGAATCAGGATGCTTTGCCTCGGCTTGAAGGGCTTTTACGAAACGGAGCAGCCTCATTAGAGTGGCTTTAATGCGTTTTTGGAGTGCTTTTCGTATAGAGGGCAATGAAATGAAAAAAATGAATCTTACCGAAAACATTTGCAAAAAAGCTCGGAGAAAAACGTTCTCCGAGCTTTTTTTATGCCTGGAAATGCCGGAATGAAGCGGGTTGGAGCCGATTATTTAAAATTGAAAATAATTCTTGACCTTTGTCTGTTTTTTCATATATAATTCGAAAGCAAAGTTTAAAACAAGCGTTTTAAACGATAGTTTAACGGGTCGCGAGAAGCGCGGCCAAGAAAAGGAGAACAATCGAATGGGTCAGATTTTTAAGGCGTTCCTCAAGCTGCCGACGACGAAAGTGGGCATCATAACGGCCGTCTTGTTCCAATTGATCTTTACCGTGGTCTGGATGACGGGCTATCAGGGAATGAACGATCGGGTCGATCGTTTGAACGTCGCGATCGTGAACGAAGACCAGGCGATGGGAGGCGCGATCGTAGAGAATCTTCAATCGAATCTGCCCGTAGGCGTGAAAACGGGCATGACGCTGGCCGAGGCGCAGGACATGCTTCAAGAGCGCCAGGTGCAGATGATCGTGCAAATTCCGTCGGACTTCGCGTCCAAAGCGCAATCGCAGGAAGCGGCTTCGATCCATTATTTCGTCAACGAGTCGAATCCGGTGATGATCAAAAACATGATGACGTCGATCGCGGACGGAATCACGTCGAGCGTGAACAAGCAGGCGGTCACGAACGGCATGGCGGGCATCTTGTCGAGCCAGGCCAAGCTGCCGCAAGAAGCGGCTCAAACCGCGGCTTCGGTCATGTCCGAGCGCGTCGTGTCCGACGTCCAGTCGGTTAACGTCGTGCAGGGCATGAACAACCAGATGGTGCCGATGATGATGGTCTTGGCTTCTTACGTCGGCGCGATGATCATGGGACAAAACTTCCAGGTCTCGTCGAAAGCGCTCGGCGCCCGTTTCGGACGCTGGCAGCGGATGGCGGTTCGCCTGATCGTGACGGCCGCTTCGTCGGTGGTCGTGTCGCTGGTCGGCACGTCGCTCGTCGCGGCGTTCGGCGGCCAGATGGCTCACGGCTTCCTGGCGCTGTGGGGCTTCCAGGCCCTGTTCCTGCTGACGTTCATGTTCGTGGCGCAGATGTTCCTGTTCCTGTTCGATATGGCGGGCATGCTGTTCAACATTCTGGTGCTGTCGGTGCAGCTGGTATCGTCCGGCGCGATGATGCCGCGCGAGCTGCTGCCGGAATTCTATCAGTCGATCGGCAGCATCTTCCCGGCGACTTACGCGGTCGAAGGATTGATGAATACGCTGTTCGGCGGAACCGGCACTTCGGGCGACGTCGTCGCGCTGCTGCTGATCATCGCGGTCGCGCTGCTGCTGATCGTGGGTTCGACGGCGCTGCGTCGCGACAAGGCTCCCGTGCCTCCGATTGTGGCGGCCGCGGAAGCATGATGGTATGATAAACGCATAAGCGCACGCAAGGTACTGCAGAGCCGCCGCGAAAGCGGCGGCTCTTTTTTAGCGGGGAGAGGAAAAGGGCATGGGCAAGGAAGAAGAGCACGTGAAAACGAGAATCGTGAAAGCGGCTAAAAAACTGATGGCGGAAAAAGGCTTCGAGTCGACGACCGTGCGGGAAATCTGCGCGGAGGCGGATGCGAATCTGTCGCTGGTATCTTATTACTACGGCGGCAAAGAGCATGTGTTCGAAGCGGTGCTCGACGCTTTTATCCCGATCGCGCAGGCGAGCGAAACATTGGGCCGAAGAAATCTCGATCCGGTGGAAGGCATCTGCACGCTGGTACGGGAAATCGTGCTCTACCGCGGTTCGGATCCCGGGATTTCGCGCATCATCCATCAGGAAATGGTTCGCCAAACGCCGCGCACGCCGCTCGTTCAACAGCGCATCATGCCCGCCTGGAAGCTGATCCGCGGTTTTCTGGAAGAAGGGCGCAAGCAAGGCGATTTCCATTTCCGTTCGCTCGACATGACGATGGTTCAGGTGCTCGGCAGCGTGCTGTTCGGCGACAACCGCAGCGGCCTGGTGCCGATCATGGTCGAACGGTTCCCCGATACGGATACCCAGGTGTCCGACGTGCTGGCTTTCGTGCTGGGGGGTATCGGATACCGGGGAGAAGCGCGCTTCTCGGGCGACCCGATCGTGCCGGGGCTGGTGCCCCGGGCCCGCGAAAGAAAGGATGACCGCCCATGATGGCTTCGGCTTCCTTTTCGCGGATATCCGGCTTGGAAAGCGAGCTGTGGCCGTGGCTGCTGCTCGGAGCGGCGCTGCTTCTCGTCGTGGTCGTTTGGCGTCTGCTGGCGCTTCGGCGCCGCCGGATTCGCAGGCAGCTCGACCCGCGCCGGATTACGATCAAAGACATCGACGGCATGCTGGACGGCTCGGACTTCGAACGTTATCTGCATCGGTTGTTCACGGAACTGGGCTACGAGGACGTATATAAAACGAGCACGAGCGGCGACTTCGGCGCCGATCTCGTGTTTGCCGACCGATACGGCGAACGAACGGTGCTTCAGGCTAAGCGGTACTCGCCGACCAATCCGGTAGGCTTGTCCGCCGTTCAGGAGGTCTACGGTTCCATGCGCGTCTACGGCGCGCAGCGCGCGGTAGTCCTGACTTCGGGCCGCTACACGGCGGCCTGCCGCAAGCTTGCCGCTTACAACGGCGTCGTCTTGTTGGACCGCGAGGATCTGGAAGACATCATCGCTTACTTCAAAGGCAAACAACCGGAAGCGGCGATGGAGACGATCGAGCGCGAACCGGAAGATCCTCCGCATCCGCTGCAAACTTGAAACGTTCGCGTTTGCCGCGAACTTGAATGTCAGGTATCCCCGATTTCCGCCCGCAAGCGGAGATCGGGGATTTTTGCATGGGAGAGGGTTGCGCTTGCGGCTCGCTCCGGAACCGCGCATGTCCATCTCTTGTTCACAATTCGGACACATTATTTTAATCCCCGGCTAAACTTCGTTTAAGCCTCGTTTATGTTTTCCGGCCTATAGTTAGAACAGTTTTGCCGACTGCTTAAGGCAGCTACATATGAACGAAGAAGGGATGAAGAAGCGTGCTCGAAGTGAAGCAGGTGAGCAAAAGATACGACGGCGGCCGCGGGGTGCAGAACATCGATTTTTCGATGCGGCGCGGCGAGATCGTCGGATTTCTCGGTCCGAACGGCGCGGGGAAAACGACGACCATGCGCATGATTACCGGGTATTTGTATCCGACGGAAGGCATTATCACGGTAGACGGATTGTCGGTGCATGACCAAGCGAGGAAAGCGCGTTCGAGGATCGGTTATCTGCCGGAAACGCCGCCGTTGTATCCGGATCTGACGGTCGATTCGTATTTGAAATTCGTGGCGAAGCTGCGCGGCGTGCCGGCAAGGGAACAAAAGCTTCGCGTGGCGGAGATGGTATCGCGGCTGGGGTTGAACGGACGCGAAAAGCAGTCGGTCCGGCATTTGTCCAAAGGCTACAAACAGCGTCTCGGACTGGCGCAGGCGATCATCCATAAGCCGGATCTGCTGGTGCTCGACGAGCCGACGTCCGGACTGGACCCGAGTCAGATCATCGAGATCCGCAGTCTGATCCGGGAGTTGGGCGAAAATCATACGGTGCTGCTCAGCACGCATATTTTGCAGGAAGTCGGAGCATTATGCGATCGGGTGCTGATTATCAACCGCGGCGAGCTGGTGATGGACGGAGCGACGGACGAGATCGGAGCACGCATGGAGAACCGGTTTGCCGTCACGCTTGAAGTGGGCGGCGAACGCGAACGCATCGAGATGGTGCTCGGTCAGTGGGCCGAAGCTCGCGGCATCGCGGCCGAAATTCGGACGGGGCCGCTGGAACCGGAGAAGAGTCTTACCGTATCCTCCGCAATCGTCGAATCGGACACCGACCGCTTGGCGGCAAGCTCGGAAGCACCGGATCCGGATTGCGTTTCCGAAAACGGAGAGCCGAAAGCAGCGTCCGACGATCCGGAAAGTTCGACGCTTGAAAAGACGGGCCTTCAAAGCGCCGAGGGCTTCGTATCATCCGATAGGCAAACGTACAGCAGCGTCCGCGCTTTGCTGACCGCAGCCGATCAACAGGATTTCCGCGTCGAATTGTTCCGCTTGCTGGCCGATGCGGATCTGCCGATTCTGGAGCTGCATAAAGAGAATCTGACGCTGGAAGACGTATTCCTGAAACTGACGTCCGAACCGGCAGGTTTGCCGGGGAAAAGCGGAGGTGAGCGCAAGTGAACCGCATTTTAGCCATTTCCGGCAAAGAGCTTCGACTGTACTTTTTAACCCCGACCTCGTATTTCGCTTTCGCGATCTACATCCTGATGTCCAGCTTCATGTTCTACGTCGATTTCGTCACGTATCAGCCGAGCATCATCGACTACCGATTGATTCTGGGCGATATGCTGTTCATGCTGCTGATCGTCATTCCGATTCTGACCATGCGGCTGGTATCGGAAGAATTTCGCCAAGGCACGGACGAGCTGCTGCTGACTTCCCCGGCAAGCGTAACCGAAGTCGTCCTGGGCAAATATTTGGCTTCGCTGGGCGTATTGATGCTGCTGCTTGCATGTAATTTGGTCTACCCGGCCGTGATGTCGCTGTTCGGGAATCTGAATATGACGACGCTGTGGTTATCGGTGCTCGGCGTGTTCCTGATGGGTGCGTCGATGATGGCGATCGGTTTGTTCGCTTCGTCGCTGTCCCAGCATCAGATGGTGTCTGCCGTGGCGGGCTTTGTTTTGCTGCTGCTGTTCTGGTTGGCGGGATCGATGACTTCGCAAAACGAAACGTTATCCGCGTGGATCGAACCTTTTTCGCTGCCGGACCGCATTTCGAACCTGACCAAAGGCGTCATCAACGGCCCCGACGTGATCTTCTATGTCTCGCTTGCGGTGCTGTTCGTCGTGCTCAGTATCCAGGTGATCGAACGGAAACGGTGGAGGTAGATCATGAATAAAAAATCCAAACGCATTTTGCACCATACGAACACGCTTGTTGTGGCGCTGGCTTCGATCGGTTTGTTCGTGCTGTTGACCCTTTTCCTGACCAAAGCTTCCGGTTTCCAACTCGATCTTACCGCGAATAAGCAATACACGTTATCTGACCAGACGACCACGGTACTGGGCAAACTGCCGGATAACATCAAAGTCGAAGTATTCACCAACAACGAATCCGACGGCGAACTGGTCACCCGCGAGATTACCGATCTGGTCGGGGAATATGCGAAAAAAAGCAGCAAGCTTGACGTGCATACGTACAGCCTCGTGCAGCAGCCGGAGCTTGCGCGTCAGTACAACTTGTCTTCGAGTTCGATCGTGCTGACGTACGGCGAGAAAACACAGACGATCGCGTTCCAGGAAATGTTCGGCTCGGGCGACAGCAGCTCCTACACGTTCCTCGGCGAGTCGAAGCTGACCGGCGCGCTTAATGCGCTGATCGCGACCGATACGCATAAAGCGTACGTATTGGCCGGACACGGCGAGTTCCCGCTGTCGCGTCTGACCCAGTTGACCGCAGGACTGAAAGCCGATAATACCGAAGTGGAAGAACTCCAGCTGTACCAAGCCGGAGCTATCCCGGACGATGCGGACCTGCTGATGATCGTGGCGCCGGAAAGTGATCTGAGCGATAAAGAACTGAAGCTGATCGAGACGTATCTGGACGACAAAGGCAAGCTGTTCCTGTCGCTGGGCTTCAATCCGGACATGAAAAGCGATTGGAAAAATATCGACGCGCTGATGAAAAAGTACGGCGTGACCGACCAGCACGCGATCGCGGTCGATAAAACGAACACGCAGCTCTACGATCCGCTCACGGTCGTGCCGAGCTATGAAAACCATGCCATTACCGAAAAGCTGCGCGAAAGCAAAATCTACCCGATGACCTATCTGTCCGTTGCGCTGAACGCGACCGCCGAAGCCCCGGAAGGCATGACCGTATCCCCGCTGCTCAGCACTTCCGCCGAAAGCTACGGGGAAACGGATTTGGCCGGACTGCTGCAATCGACCAGCGAGTATGCGGAAGGCAAAGATTTGAACGGACCGCTGTATCTGGGCTATGCGGTAGACGATGCCGACGGCAAGCCGAAAGTCGTGCTGCTCGGAACGTCCTTCTTCCTGACCGACGATCAGATCGCGGAACAGGGCAACAAGGACTTCGCGCTGAACAGCATCAATTACCTGAGCGGCAATGTCAGCGATCTGACGATCCGGGCGCGCGAACAGCAGCAGTACGAGACGGCTTACCTCACAGCACCGCAGGCGCATTATATCCTGATCGGTACGATGATCGTGTTCCCGCTGCTCTTTGTTCTGGCGGGCGTGCTGCTTTGGTGGAGACGGAGGCGCGTATGAAAAAGTATATGCCGACCCTGATTCTCGTCCTTGTATTCCTCGGCGGTCTGGGCTATGCGTTATCGCAAAACTTTTTCGGCGAGGAAGAAGCCGCGCCTGCCGCCAAGCTGACCGCGATCGACACCTCGAAGGTGGCAGGCATCCGAATCGCGAACGGCGACCTGACCTATCAGCTTGTCAAAAACGGCGACGAATGGAGCTTTACCGAACCCGACAACTACCCGGTCAATCCATACGCCGTCGATTCATGGTTGAATACATTATCGGCAGCCGAACAAGGGAGTGTTGTGGAGGAATCGCCGGAAGACGTGAGCGGATACGGACTTGACGTTACGAAAAAAGGAATCACGCTGACGGAAAGCGACGGCACGGTCGCCACTATTGCAATCGGCGATACGCTTCCGACCGGAAACGCGGACTATGCGCAAATCGACGGCGGCACGGTCGCGCAAGTCGATGCAAACACCGCATCTTCGCTGCTGCCGAGCATCACGACTTTGGTCGATACGACGCCGTTCGAATGGGACGATGCCGATCTAAAAGAACTGGCGTACAAGCGCGGTTCGGCGGCATGGACGTTGTCCAATTCTTCTTCCGATGCCGCTTCTCCGACTTGGACGCTGGACGGCAAGCCGATCGAAGGCACCGACGCCGCAACCGTATCCGGCTCGCTCAAATACATCGCAAGCGACCGCCTGCCCGTAAAAACTTCAACCCTGGCTTCGGCAAAAAATGATTTCACGCTAAAGTTAGTCACAATCGCAGACGGCAAAGAAACCACACGAACCTACACCGGCAAAAAAGATCCCGACATCGATACCTTGGTCTGGGTCGTCCCGGAAGGCAGCAAATGGGCTTACGCCGTCAAACCGGAAGATTTGAAAACGGCCGAGACGCCTGCCGTTACGTCGACCTCCGAATCCGACACGTCGGAGACCGACGGGAAATAAGCTTTATTCTCTCGTCCAGACAACCCAAAGAAGCTTTCGGTGCCGAACCGAAGGCTTCTTTTTTTCGACAAATGTGCTATTCCCGGCGAACCGAAAGGCGTCTTGAACGAATTTCTCCCGCAGCCGATCGTGCTTCTCCCCCGATAAATACGCTATGATGGTATATCGGGTAAATCGTTTCGGGAAGAAGGAACGCCATGAATGAATTCGGCATGCTCGCGTTTGCGATGTTAATCATTCTCGCTGCGAGCTTTATTCAAAGTCTGACCAGCTTCGGCTTTGCTTTGATCGCTTTGCCGCTGCTGAGCCTGTTTTTGCCTTTGCATCAAGCGGTTCCGATCATCGTCATTTTCAGCTTGTTCGTATGTTTGCTTGTCGTCATTCCGAATCGCCGCGACATCAACGTCAAGCAAATATGGCTGTTGATTGCGGCTGGGATGGTCGCGGCACCGTTCGGCACGTATTTGCTGATTGCAGTCGAGGCTTACGTTTTGAAAACGATCACGGGGCTGCTGATTTCGTTATTTGCCGCGCTCATGCTGCTTGGAAGATCGCTGCCGATCCGCAAAGAGCGAACGGCTTTCCTGACCGCGGGACTGTTGAGCGGGTTGTTGAACGGAAGCATATCGGTCAGTGGGCCTCCGCTGGCATTGATTTTGTCCAATCAGGGAATGAGCAAGCAGGCGTTTCGTGCGAATCTTGCGCTGAACGGCGTCGTGCTTAATCTGGTCAGTATCGTATCGTTTGCGGCGGGCGGTTTATTGGATCGGGAAACAGGCAACTTTTTGTTATGGACCATTCCGGCGATGTTGGTCGGGGCTTGGCTTGGCGCGAGAGCGGTTCATCGTTTTGACGAGCGCTTGTTCAAGAAAGTATCGCTTTGGCTGATTCTCGTTTCGGGGATTTGGACGACCTTAAGCGGCTTAGGATGGGTCGGTTGAAGAAAAGGAATCGGAGAAAAAGGAGGAGTCCCGCATGACGCAGATGACCAAGCGCGCACTCGCCGCATCGCTCAAAAAGCTGCTGTCGCAAAAGACGCTCGACAAGATCATGGTGATCAAAGACATTTATGATCTGATCGATTGTTTCTATACGCATGAAGCTTCCCGGGCGCTGGACGGCAAGAAGTTGACTGAACTAAAACAGCCTCTGCTGCTGAAATCGGCGGAACAAGGAGCTTTGAAAAAGGCTTCGGGAACCGTGGTCGGGGAGCTGTTGGCGAAATACGGGATTGTGTGAGGGCTTGACTTGTAATTGAAAGGTAAATAGCGAAGACCGATTTTGCGAAAAGGGAGAATGAAGCCTTTGAGCAGAATCGGTCTTTTTTGTCCAACGAAACATCGATTTGGAGCGTCTATAAGAGGTACGCCGTCGAAAGGAGGATGGAATTGAATCGTATTTTAAAAAGAGGACTTGGAATCTTGTTGATTTTGGGTATTGTGATTCTGATCAGCATGCAGTTTGTGACCAGCACCAAATCGGGAACCTACCAGCAGATCGACGGGCAAACAGGCGAGGTGAAGACGCTGGATTCGGATGGAGCCGAGTAGCTGCCGGGTCGGCTTGTCCCCAATCAAACCGGCTTCCGGATCTTCGGAAACCGGTTTTTCGCCTTGCGAAGTTACTTCACGCCAAGCCGCATTCGGTAGCTGAACAACACTTCTTTTTCTTCCCCTGCAAAAAAGGCATCCGCTACTCGTCCGAATTCTTCCGCGGCGGCTTTTACGTCTTTCGCGCCGCGCTTGATCGCTCCCTGCGTACCGCCTTGGCTGAGCGCAATGCGGGTATATCGCTGCGCATCGCAGATCTCCCGATTATGGAACACGATTTCGCGAGCGTACCGGAACCGACCGGAGTCGCGGATCTGCCGCAAATGCTCGTCCTTCGGCCATTTGTGCGCTTGTTCGGTCTCGTGCGACAGCTCTCGAACACGACGATCCGCGAGGGCAGACAACTGCTCGTAAGCCGCTTCGACGTCCGCGTTCAACACCGGAGGCCAATCGCAATCGTAAGCAGCGAATATGCCGCCCGGACGCAGCACGCGCGCGAATTCGGACAACGTAGGCTGCGGATTCATCCAGTGGAAAGACTGCGAACACGTGATCAGATCGGCCCAGCCGTCTTCAAGCTTCAAGTCGTCCGAAAAGCCTTCGCGGAACGTCAATTCTTCGGGACTGCCCGCCGCAAGGTACTTGGCTTCGGCAACTTTCCGCATATCGGTGCTCGGTTCGATCCCGACAATTTCTTGCGCGCGGCCCAGCCAAAGAAACGTGGAAAGCCCGGTGCCGCAGCCCACATCGACCACGTGACGCGGCGTTCCTTCGAGATAAGTTTCCAAAAGACGAATAACCTCTTGCGGAGCGGCAGGACGGTTGCGGTCATACAGCTCGCCGAACCCGGCAAATCGCTCCACGTTATTTTTACGGATATGTTCCAGCATGTGCGTTCCACTCCTTTTTTAATTGGATAAATTCGATGTTCGCATAGACTTTCTTTTCAAGCCCTATTATCACATAATTTGTAACCGGGATCACTTTTCGCGACAGATTCGAAGTTGGAGCCGGAATATAAAAAGAGGAAATGCGGAAGAAACAGGGAAGTTTTTATAAGGTAGAGAAAGAATCGTTCATGAAAAGAAGCCGAAACCTGTCGCGAAGGCACGCATAGTCGGAAGGCGAGGTCGAAAAGATGCTTATTTTTGTCATACAGGGTGCGATCACGCTATTCGTGGTCGGGATGATCGTCGGCGTTCTTGGCGAACGGGTCAAGCATCCAGTCTCGATCGCGGTCAACTTGTTCGTCATCGGGCTGTTATTTGCGCTGGGGTCGCTCATGAATGTCGAACCCGGTCGACCTTCGGGAAACGGAAATCTTGCCTGGTTTTTGGTGATCCCGCTCGCAGCGTTAGGTCTGGTGCTGCTGTATCAATTATATGCGGCGCGCTTGCTCAGACGTTTTACGCCGCTCGCGCTCGCTTTCGTCTTGCTCGGGCTGCTTGCGCATCAAGCGGCGGGATTCGATCTTCAGCATGCGCGTTATCGCCATTTGCAGGAAAAGGCGGCGCTTATTCAACGTCAAACGACGGCGTCCGAAGGCGGATACCCCGTTTCTTTGGAATGGGACTCCATGCATATGAACGGACACTTTTTTCATCTCAATACGTATCTGTTGTTCGTCGGATGGATCGCGATCGTCGCGGTGGTCGGGCTTCTTGTCGAAACGCTGCTGCGTCGCAGGAAAGGAGGAGCGCTAAGTTGAAATACTTCGCCAAAATGAATGTGTTCGCGCTGCTTGCATGTATTCCGCTCGTTGTTTTCGCGCAGCTCGAAGTTAACGTTTACCGAATTTCAAGGGTCACGGGACTTGATCTCGACATCATCGTCAAAGCGCCTTGGATTGCCTTTTTGATCGCGGCGGTATTGGGGCTTATCTTGTTTCCTTTTTATATTCGCAAGCATCTCGGTCGACATAGCGTGGACGGATGGCTGTTGATCTTATGGATTCCGTACTTTTTCTTGTTTGCCGGAACAATCGGACGACTGCTGCCTGTCATGCATGCGGGCGAAGATCCGGGACCCGGAACGGGCATGCTGCTGCTCATGGTTATGTTTTTCTATCCGATCTACGTGCTGATGACCTTGATGTTCGCGCAGTTCAAATGGGATTTCGGAGTCGAAGCCGATCAATAAGGAGGAGACTATGAATCCATACCGCCATATCCATATTTTCGGCGCATCCGGTTCGGGAGCCACGACGTTGGGCCGGGCACTGGGGGAGCGTTTGCCGCATGCCGTCTTGGACGGGGACGATTATTTCTGGGCGCATAAATTCGATGAAACAAGGCCGCCCGAAGAGCGCGTGAAGCTTCTGAAAGCGAACCTGAAGCGGCATGATCGATGGATACTCAGCGGAGCGGTCTGCGGTTGGGGCGATGCGTTCAAGCCGGAATTCGATCTTGTCGTATTTCTGTACGTGCCCGAAGCGGAGCGGTTGAATCGATTGAAGGCTCGGGAATATCATCGCTATGGCGAACAGTCGCTGCCCGGAGGTCAAATGCATGAAGAGTCGATTGCTTTTCTGGACTGGGCGGCGCTGTATGACCATGCTGGAGAGGAAGTGCGCAGCTTGCAGCTTCACGAACGCTGGATGAAGGATTTGAAATGCCCCATTTTGAAGATTGAAGGCGTACATAGCGTGGAAGAACGGGTCGAGTTGGTGCTGAGCAAGCTGTTGCGATCTTAAGCGGCACCGGAGAGTCCGGACGGAATCGAGGGGATCATCGTTGAAGTTGGAAGCTTTCGAAGAGCATCATGCAGAAGCGCTGAAACGTCTCCGGAAGGAGATCGAAGCTCCGAGCGAAGACCGGGACGTGCTGAAGCAGCTTTGCGTGCAAGTGTACGTTCATGCCCGACCTGAGGATGCACTTGCGATCTGGACGGCCAAAAGGCTGGATTTCGATGCGGGCGTCGCGATCGAATCGGAACTGCTGATCGGTGCCGGGTTGGACGAGACGATCGAATACGTGCTGGAACACGAAGATTTGAGCGAAGGTTCCTCGGCATCGGCGCTGCTGGCGCACTTGAAAAAGTCGGAGCCGTCCTGGCTGACGCCGCGCGAGGAGCTGCTGAGCTTTTACCGAAACGACTATGGAACCAACGCGTAAAGGAGCAAGTGAAAGGAGGCTGTCCTGATGTGGGTTCCTTATGAGCAAAAGCGCGGTTATCCGCATGATTTTCGCGTAAGCTATCGATTTTTCCCGGCGGTTGAAGGAGGAAGAAAGACGTTGCCGGTTCAGGGTTACCGCTGCGATTTTTCCTATGCGGGAGACGATATTTCGCAGTCGGGCATCTATGCGATCCATCCCGAGTTCGAAGACGCGAACGGCGCGGTGCTGCTCGAGGCCGAATCTTGCGTTCCCGCTCAAGGTACGGCTCGGATGTGGGTCTTGTTTCCGGCCATGCGTCGTGAAGTTCATGCGCGGCGGATCACGACGGGCATGCAAGGTTTTTTTATGGAAGGCCCGAGGCGCGTCGGAGCGGTGCAAGTGATCGAGATGAACGGACTGTTGGAAAACGCGCAAAAGGTGATCGATTGAGGATACCTAACTGCCAAGCGAGAGGGGGATATGATGAACACGCCGGATAAAAAATACTGGAACACCACGTATACCGAGCTTCCTTTTCACGTCGATCATGACGATTGGCTGGAAAAATACGCCGTATGGCTCGATCCGTCAAAAGGCAAAATCGTCGATCTGGGCTGCGGGCTGGGGCATAACGCCAAAGCGCTGCGTGCGCAAGGATTCGACGTGCTGGCCTGCGATCTGTCGGAAAAAGCGCTGGAGCAGCTTGGGCGGGAGGAGCCGGACATGCCGACGCTCCAATTGGATATGGCGGACGGCCTGCCTTTTGCCAACGAGTCGCTGCAAGCCGTAGTGGCCGATTTGAGCCTGCATTATTTTTCGAGAAGCGAGACCTTGCGGATTATCGGCGATATTCATCGTGCGCTGCAACCGGGAGGACTGCTGCTGTGCCGAGTGCATGCCGTGGCTGAACTTGCTGTGAAGCACGGGGCGGCGGCGACGCAGGATGATCCTTTTTTATATCGAAGCGAAGGGATTTTGCGACGTTTTTTCGATGAAAGCGAGCTGCGGCAATTTTTCTCGGATCAGAATTGGGAGACGTTGGAGCTAAGCGAACAAGCGATGGAACGATACGGGCGGCTTAAAAGCTTTTGGGAAGTGGGGCTGAAGAAGCTCTGAACGGGAGGTTTAACATGAAGAGGAAAGTTCGCGACAGAAAAAAACGTAAGGTTGGGCCTGATTTTGGTTCTGTTGGCGGGCAGTCTGGCCTTGAACTTTATGTTGTTTACCGAATATCGGGAGGGGAAACTGGCTGTCGCGGACGGGATCAACCGGACGATGTCTATCGTTCAAAGCGCGGACTCGCAGCTTAACGCCGCGATTTATACGATCGCAGACGGAGGGGGAGCGTCGGAAAGTCTATATGCGATCGGCATTGTGCAAACGAGGCTGGCCGAGCTGCGCAGCATGAAACTGGATTTGTCGGCTTTGGCTAGCTTGGGTCAACAAACGAGTAAATCCGCTTACGACGTGAATGAACTCTCCGAACAATGGAAGCTTACAATGGAGCAGCGCATTCAGGAAGACCCGGATACGTTCGTACATAAAGAGTTGAAGTGACGTTAAATGAAAAGGGTTGGGCAGTAGATCCAAAAACAGAGGGGAAGTAAAGAAAATGGACGATCGATCCGCTTACGGTTACGACCGCAGCAGACAGACTTACGCGCAGGTGCCGGGATATTGGGACTTTTTAAAATACCACTTGCTGCTAATGGCTTTACCTACAGTCATCGCATTGATTTTGCTGTACGGGCAGCTGTCTTATTTTGTCGTGATGATGATTTACGGATTCCAAACGATGGCCGGCGGGGGAAGCGAGATTACAGGCGAGCAGTGGGGGACCGTGCTGGTCGGGTTTTTCCAACTGCTTGCTTTCGGCGCTGTTGCGGGGATTATGATTCGAGTCGTATCCGCGGGATTATTTTTCCTTCCGACGTTGGCGCGCAGCGGAAGGTTGAATCTGGGGACGATTATGAGAACGGGGCTGCGCTACTTTTTCCCGACCTTGTTCGTCATGATCGCGGTGGGGCTGATCGTGGGCATCGCCAGTTCGATCCTGTCGTTTATCCCGATTATTAATATTTTATCGACGCTGATCGTTTTTTACGTGCAGGCTTTAACGAGTATCTATTATGATTATTGGTTCTCTTACAACGAAGCCGCCGGGCGTCCGGTATACGGCGGGCCGACGGATCGACTCAAAGCGCTGTACGGCAAAGACGGAACGTTCTGGCTGTACGCGCTCTTTCTTGCCCTGTCGTATATCGTGCTCGCATCGGTGTTCGTCAAGCCGTTTATTCAGATGAAAATTACGGAACGAATGGGGATGTTGGAATCTTCGCGAAATTGGTAAACAGAGAAAAAGACGCTTTTTTCGCCGGACGCCGGTATATTCGCGATCGAAAACGTAATCGATAATGTCTTTGGAGCATGGACTGTACAAAGGGAGAATTTCTCTTTGGGCAGTCCTTTTCGTTTAGCTGGAGGTGAACCGATTGTTTGTGATACGATGTTGTAAACGTTACCAGATAACATGGCACGTCGACCGGTTCTTGCGAGGTTGAACGGATACGGTTAAAGCGGTCGACGCATAGAGAAGGGGGCTCATGAATGGAACGGATTTGCAAAATTCTGATCGTGGACGACGAGGTACTGGTTCGTCAGGGCATCAAGCATTATCTGGATTGGGAAGCGCACGGATTCCGAATCGTGGGCGAAGCGTCCAACGGACGTGAAGGGTTGGAAGCGATCGAGCGTCTTCAGCCTCATATCGTGCTCACCGATATCGTGATGCCGGTTATGGAAGGCGAAGAGTTCACCCGCTTGATCAAAAAGAACCATCCGGGCATCGAGGTCGTCGTGCTCAGCAGTTACGGCGAGTTCGATTACGTGCGTTCGACTTTCCAAAACGGCGTTGCCGATTATATTTTAAAACCGAAGCTGGAGACGCAGGAACTGCTGCGCGTCCTGCAAAATACGGCCAAACGGATTCCGTCTATCCGGTATACGGGGGAAGGGCTCGGCCAGGGGCCGGACGCCGAAACGCTGCTGGAGAAGCTGGCGTCCGGTTACGAGGCCGACGAAGTCGCTCCGCCCGACGTGCTGGGGGAACTGTTCCCGCACGAATCCTTCGTGCTGGTCGGACGCCTGCGTCCGGCCCGCCGCAAAGCCGTCGGCGCGGCCGCAAGCACCGACGAATCCGGGCAGCCGCTCGCGGAGCGGCTGCGGCAGGCGCTGACGCCGGACGCGCCTCTCGCGGCGCCTTACGGACCGGTGCGCGTATACGCAATGCCTGTAGCGGCCTCCGGCGCCGCGACCGGCAGCGAAGCCGCGCTGATCGGCCTGCAAGCCGGCTGCCGCGAAGCACTGGTCGCCGCGCTGCAGCGGCACGCGTCGGCCGAGGCAGAGTTCGCCGCTTCGCAGGCGAGTCCGGCCGCTTCGCCGCCGGAAGGCGGGGCGAACGAGTCCGGCCGCGCGGAGATTTCGCGAGGAGAAGCATTGCGCCCCGCCTTTTGGGCGGCCGGCGAAGCTTTTGCTTCGCTGCGCGAACTGAGCGCTTCTTATCGCAACATGCGGGAGCTGTTGGAACTGCGCTTCTTTTTCCCGGACCGCGTTTTGATGCTGCCGGAAGAGCTGCCGCTTGCGAGCGAACCTTTGCCTGCTTTTGATCTGCGCAGGTTTACGGAAGAGATCAAGCGCGAGCACTTTAACGAAGCGTTTCGCGATTTGCGGCAGTATGCGGCCAAGATGGCAGACGATCATCGTTCCACGGCCGTCGGGCTAAAATCGTTTCTGGGCAATATCGTCTTCAACCTGATCACGCTGCTCGGCAACATGGAGTATGACGCCTCCGATTTGGACGAAGCCAAATACGGTTTTTTCCGGGAGATCGAAGATGCGGAAGACGCGCCGTCCGCCGTGCGGCTGCTGGAGCATTTCATACGGCGCGCCGAGGCGAAGGTGGCCGAACGCACCGATCAGCCGGGCGGAGCCAACATGAAGAAGCTGCTCGCCTATATCGACGAACATTATGCCGAAGCGTTGAGCCTGACGGGGCTCGGCAAGCATTTTCATTTCAATCCGTCGTATCTGTCCAGCTACTTTACCGCGCACAACAAAGAAGGCTTCAGCGAATACTTGAACAAGATTCGAGTCGCGAAAGCGGAAGAATTGTTGCGGGACGGCGGATTGAGCATTTCCGAAATCAGCGGCCAGGTCGGTTATTCGGACCCCGGTTATTTTACCAAAGTATTCAAAAAGCAGACCGGTTTCTCGCCGAGTCAATACCGCAGACAGCATCCGGCAGGTCGCTAAGGAGGCACGTTCATGAAAGCATACTGGCGCCGATTCCATGCGCAGCGGCTGTTCGTCAAGCTGTTCCTGGTCATGGTCGTCAGCACGGTGACCGTAAGCCTGGTCACTTCGCTCGTTACCATCCGCATGTCGGAGCGGCTGTTCACCGAGACGTTCGGGATCACCAACTCCAAGGTGCTGAACCAAATTCGTACCGGCATGGAATCTTTTAATGACTCCGTAGTCAATGCTTCGGCTTACGCGGCGCAAAACGGGACGATCAAAACGTATTTGAGCGGGGGAGAATCGGATTCGACCCGTATGGCGGGGACGTATTTCGGGATGAACCAACAGATGAGAAGAGTAAAGTCCAACGTCGACGCGTACAGCGTCGGCGTAACGGCGGTCGGCGTGAACGGTCGGAACTATTCGACGGACCGCAATTACTGGCCCGTGCCCGAGGATCGGCTGATCGGCCATCCGCTGTCCCAGCGCACGGAGGCCGAGCCGAAGCGGTTGATTTATCAATACGACATGGAACGCGGCGAAGACGGCAAAGCCGTTCCGTATATCGTCGCTTCCAAAGCGCTGATGGAGCGCACGACCGGTTTTATCTACGGGGATTTGTATATTTCGATTCGCGAAGACGAATTCCGGCGCTTCTACGGCAATTTCACGAGCGCGGGCAACGACGTCATCATATTGGATGCTTCCGGCCGGATCGTGTCCAGCAATCGCACCGAACAGATAGGGACCGTATCGACGCAGCTGTTGGAATACGCCGAGCCTTCCGCGGAGAACGAAGAGGTGGTCAGGCGGAACGCCGACGTATTCGGTCGCAGTTCCATTTTGTTGTCCAGCTATATCCCGGAATACGACTTTTATCTGGTCAATCTGATCGATCGCGATTATGCCGCAGGCAAGATCGTCAACTTGCGCGATCTGGTGCTGGTGGGCGGCTTGATCGTCGGAGCGGCGCTGCTGCTCGTGTTCATTATCACTCGCCGCCAGACGCGTTCGCTGACCGTGCTCGTTCGTCAAATGTCGACCGTCACTGAAAAAGACTTCGGCAACTACGTTCGCGTAACCGAATCGGCAGGCTATGAAGTCCAGGAACTGAGCCGGGCTTACAATTATATGTTGGACGAGCTGAATAACTACATCGCAAGGCTTCTGGAAACGCAAAAAGAACGGCGCAACGCGGAGCTGGCGGCGCTGCAGCGGCAGATCAATCCGCACTTTTTGTACAATACGCTCGCCTCGATCAAAATCTTGGTGCAAAAAGGCGACAAGGAAGCGGCCGCGGAGACGATCAACGCGCTGATTTCCTTGCTGCAAAACACCATCAGCAACGTCAGCGAGACGATCACGATCGAGCAGGAATTGGAAAACATGCGCAACTACGTGTTCATTAACCATGCCCGTTACGGCGACCGGATTCGGGTCAACGTCTTCGCCGCGCCCGACTGCATGCACTACCGGGTACCGAAACTCATCATCCAACCGTTTATCGAAAATGCCTTTTTCCACGCGTTCAATGAGAAGCAAAACGGCATGATCTATGTGCTCGTCTCCCAAGCGGACGGCCAATTGGTCTGCGAAGTCAGCGACAACGGCGACGGCATGGAAGACGTGGGCGAGTGGAGCAAAGCGGAAGGCGGAACCTTGCTGCCGAACCGGAAAAGCAAAAGGCAGCTGTTCACGGGCATCGGCGTCCGCAACGTGCACAATCGGATCACGCTGCTGTACGGCGAAGAATACGGCGTGTCGATCGACAGCCGCAAAGGCGAAGGCACCAAAATCAAAATCACCCTTCCTCTGATCACGGAGGAATCATAAAAAAGAGAGCCTATGCTCTCCAACGTGTCGAGAAAGCCCAACGTAGCTGGAAGTCAGCAGGCGGAGAGGAAAATTCAGTGAAGGAATGGAATGTTCGCCTTTGAAAGCGGGAAAATTCAACTGGAAATTTAATCTTTTTCCCGATTTCAACACGCGACCGGAACGAATTTTTCTCGGAGCCTGATGACTTTTTCCGCACACGTAACTTTCTCGACAGCCCGAAGAGAGCCTATGCTCTCTTTTTCTAATTTTGCGACATGATCATGAAACAAATCACCAACAGAGCAAAACTTTAAATTTTACGTAAACCTAAATTTTTTACCAATGATAACGCTATCATTTTTCGGGAGACACAATGATTTCCCTATTCCGTGCAAAGATATTCCTAACCGACGACCTCTTTTCGATGCTAAGATTATTCTCGTAAAGCAACCGCTTACATCATCGATTTTCACAGATTAAGAGGGTCATATTACTATCACCTACGGGGAGATGAGAAAAAGATGAAAAATTGGAAAAAGATTTTGCTGCCTTTGGCGGCATCCGCATTGATGCTTTCGGCTTGCTCGGGCGGCGGAGGCGGCGACGCTACCACGGCTGGCAGCGGAGGAAGCGGCGACACGGAGAAAAAAGAAATCACCATTTGGGCCTGGGATCCTAACTTCAACATCGCGGCACTGAACCTGGCCAAAGAAAAATATGCGAAAGACCATCCGGACGTTACGATCAACATCGTCGAAAACGCGCAGGCGGACATCGTTCAAAAGCTGAACACCGGCCTGAACTCGGGCACGACCAAAGGTCTGCCTAACGTCGTCCTGATCGAAGACTACCGCGCGCAGAACTTCCTGCAATCGTATCCGGATGCTTTCCGAGATATGTCCGACAAGATCAAAGCCGAAGACTTCGCCGACTACAAAGCAGGCCCGACAAGCTTCGACGGCAAACAATACGGCATTCCGTTCGACTCCGGCGTAACCGGCTTCTACGTACGTACGGACTACCTGGAACAAGCCGGTTACACGGTTGAAGACGTAACGAACATCGATTGGGACCAATTCATCGAAATCGGCAAAAAAGTCAAAGAAGCAACAGGCAAAGCGATGCTGACTCAAGATCCGAACGATCTCGGCACGCTGCGCGTCATGCTGCAATCGGCCGGCTCGTGGTACCTGAAAGAAGACGGCGTGACTCCGAACATCGCAGGCAACGCGGCTTTCAAAGAAGCGCTTGAAACCTATAAAGCAATGTTCGACGCCGATATCGTGAAGCTGAACTCCGACTGGAGCCAATTCGTGGCAGCGTTCAACAGCGGCGACGTGGCTTCCGTTCCTACAGGCAACTGGATCACGCCTTCGGTCAAAGCCGAAGCTTCGCAATCCGGCAAATGGGCAGTCGTTCCGATTCCTCGCCTGAAAGACACGGCGAATTCCATCAACGCGTCCAACTCCGGCGGCAGCTCGTGGTACGTGATGAACGTTGACGGTCAAGACGCGGCAGCCGACTTCATGGCAGCGACTTTCGGCTCGGATGCCGAACTGTATCAAGACCTGCTCAGCAAAATCGGCGTACTGGGCACGCTCAAAGCAGCTTCCGGCGGCGAAGCTTACGAGCAGCCTGACGAGTTCTTCGGCGGTCAAAAGATCTACTCCGACTTCGCGAAATGGACAACGGAAGTTCCTAAAGTTAACTTCGGTCTGCACACTTACGCAATCGAAGACATCCTGTCCGCAGAAGTTCAGAACTACCTGAACGGAAGCAAAGACGTGGACGCAGTCATGAACGATACGCAAGCACAGGCTGAAGCTCAACTGAAATAAGGAAGAGCAGGCAGACGGTAAGGAGAGAACGCGAACGCAACGATCGAATGCGATGCGCCGCGTTTCTCCCTTATCGGTTTCGGCGCCCGGCAGACTTTCGCTATTTCGTTCCCACCCCTTTGCGGAGACGAAATTTTGCCGGGCCTTTCTTATTTGGAACTTACTCTTATGCAATCCAAAGCAAGCGGCGAACTCCCGCCTGCGCGTTATGTATTCAAGCCGGGTTTGAATACATAACGCGAGCGCGGGGGCTTCTTCCGCCATATCTTGTTATGTCAACTTCAAGGAGGAATGCCGGATGAAGACCGCAAATACCGCAGCCGGTTCGGGCAAAAACAGCAATACGTTTCAATCAAGCCGCAGTCGTCGTTTCAAGAGCGGACTGGTCGGTTGGCTCTTCGTGGCCGCAGCCGTAATTCTGATCGCTGCCTTTTACTTCTATCCGATGATCCAAGCTCTGATCCTGTCGTTCCAGACGGGCACAGGCATCAATATGAAATTTAACGGCCTCGGTAACTACCAGCGGCTGTTTACGGATAAAATGTTCCTGACTGCCGTCGCCAACACCTTTATCTATCTGTTGTTCCAGGTTCCGATCATGATCATTCTGGCCATGTTCTTCTCGGTACTGCTGAACGACCGCAATCTGAAATTCAAAGGATTTTTCCGTACCGCGATCTTCCTGCCGGCGATCACGTCGCTCGTCGCGTACTCGATCGTCTTCAAGTACCTGTTCGCGCCGGACGGCCTGGTCAATGCCATGCTAATGAATATCCATATTATCAACGCGCCGATTCAATGGATTTCCGATCCGTTCTGGGCGAAAGTCACGATCATTATCGCGATCACGTGGCGCTGGACGGGTTACAACATGATCTTCTATCTGTCGGGTCTGCAAAATATCGATCAGTCGATCTATGAAGCGGCCCGGATCGACGGCGCTTCGGCGATCCGTCAGTTCTTCAGCATCACGATTCCGCTGCTGAAGCCGATCATCCTGTTCACGTCGATCACGTCCACGATCGGTACGCTCCAGTTGTTCGACGAAGTCATGAACATCACCAAAGGCGGTCCGGGTAATGCCACAACCACCATTTCGCAGTACATCTACAATCTGTCGTTCGAATATTCGGCCGATTTCGGCTATGCGGCAACCGTGTCGTATTCCATCGTAATCATGATTATTATTCTGTCGTTCATCCAATTCAAAGTGGCAGGTGATCGAAATGCTTAAGGCGAAAAGAGCCTCCATGTATCTGTTCCTCAGCCTCGCGGCGTTCGTGTCGATCTTCCCGTTCTTCTGGATGATCGTCAGCGCCACGAACAAATCGGTAGACGTTACGCAGGGACGTCTGATTCCGGGTTCGCATCTGCTCGATAACCTGCGCAACTTGACGTCTAGCGTCGATATCTGGAATGCCATGGGCAACTCGGCCAAGATCTCGATCACGACGACGATTCTGGCGATGCTGATCGCGTCGCTGGCCGGTTACGGCTTCGAAATCTACCGCAGCAAAGCGAAAGACATCGTCTTTTCGATCCTGCTGCTCTCCATGATGATCCCGTTCGCGGCATTGATGGTACCTCTGTACCGGATGTTCGGTAAAATCACGAATTTCTTCCCGACGTTCGGGATCGATACGCCTGCGGCGGTCGTCATCCCGACGTTCACGACGGCGTTCCTGATCTTCTTCTTCCGGCAAAGTACCAAAATGTTCCCGCGTGAGCTGCTCGAAGCAGGTCGGATGGACGGATTGAGCGAGCTTGGACTGTTCTTCCGGATCTATCTGCCGACGATGAAAACGACGTACGCGGCAGCCGCGATCATCACGTTCATGTCGAGCTGGAACAACTACATGTGGCCGCTCGTTATTCTGCAATCGCCTGAGAATCAAACGATCCCGCTGTTGATCTCGAACCTGGGTTCGGGCTACGCGCCGGATTACGGCATGATCATGATGGCGATCGTCATCTCGACGGTTCCTACGGCGCTGGTGTTCTTCTTGATGCAGAAGCACTTTGTGGCGGGAATGGTCGGGTCGGTAAAATAACCCTTTTAAAGTCGCATTCCTTGAGAAAACATGGGCGGGCGTGCGGTGTGGAGTCGTTTCGGTCGCGTGTTGAAAATGGGAAACTTTGATTGGACTCTAATAGTGAGTTTTCCCATTTTCAAAGGCGAACGCCAGCGTATGCTTCCGAAGTGCTTTTCTTCGAAAAGCTTTAGCTCCTACACGACTCCACCCCTCCCTTCCTATTGTTTTCAAGGGGACATCAAAAAAGTTCTTTCACCTTTGGATGAAGGTGGGAGGACTTTTTTGCTTTTGGATAGCAAAATATACTGATGAAAAGAAACCTTTAAAAGAAGGTATGTAGGTTCAAATTATTGCGCAAACGTTATATTTATCCGAAAATGATCTGCTTCAAACGGAAAACCAGAACTGGAAAAGTTTAATTTTATTTTTGTTTATTTTGCAATCAGGCGGGTACAAAATCAGAGACGGAAAACAAGGCAAGTAAACCAATTTGGAGGTGCGTCGAGATGGCAACGAAGGAATTGGCTCTGCACGAGAAACTCGAAATCCACGAATTGTTGATTCTCAAAACGTCATGCGTGACGAAGGCGGTCGCGATGTCGGGATTGGTGCAGGACGAGAAATTGAAAGCACTGATCGAAGAAGACATCGAGAATTCGGCGCAGGCGGTCGACGAACTGAAAGCACTTCTAATCAGCTGAGGAGGGATTACACATGGCTACCCCGAAATCGATGACGAAAGAAACGCTGGTCAAAGCGGTAACTCCGATGGACGATATGGCTATTGCGACGGATATGCTGTTGTCCGCCAAAACGGCGGTGCGCTCGTATGCGGTGGCGCTCACCGAAGCGGCTTCGCCGAAGGTGCGCAAAGTGCTGAAATCCCAACTGGACACGGCGATCAAGACGCATCAGAAAATCGCCGATTACATGATCGAGAACGAAATGTACCATCCGTACGATATCGACGAGCAGGTCGAGCACGATATGAAGAAATCGGAAATCGCGCGGAACTTGGTGGAAAATAATTAAAAGGGCAAACCGGAAATCCGTTCTCTTCGCAGAGAGCGGATTTTTTTGTGTAAAATGGAATGAGAGGGTTAACGTTAATGAGGAAAGGAAGCGGCAAGCGAATGGGCTGCGATATTACGCTTTTTTGCGAAGGCTACATCAAAGAAAAATGGATCAATATCGATCGCTGGTACCGGAAAGATGATTGGCCGGAGATTATGGTGACGGATACCGAAGGCTTTGATTATGTCGATCTAATCGATGGGAGTCGGGATTACGGGTTGTTTTACCTGCTGGCAGGGGTACGCGGAAGCGAGGCATATAACAGTTATCCGCCGATTTCTCCACCGAAAGGTCTGCCGGAGGAGCGTGATGCGCTGCTGAAAAAAGAATATAACTATGGTAATGTGCCGGACAATATGAATTTTCATCATGCTTCCTACTTGACGCTGCGAGAGTTGAAGGAGAGCGGATACGGCGGTTTGATGCGGCTCAAAGGCTGGGTGGATGAAGCTGATTTTGATGACACGATGAGCCGGGTGCTGCGCGGCGATCGTTGCCAGTCGCATTTCGTGGACATCAAAGAAGGCGAGTACAGACGCCAAGGCAAAGTCTACAAAGAGTGGGACGGCTATATCAATCTCAACCTGACTGATATGATCGAAAAGATGGAGCAGTTGAAAAAAGAACGGCGAATCGCAAGCGACGATGAGGTACGGATCGTGTTTTGGTTTGACAATTAAACGACAAAGGCGGTTCTTCTTTAAATAGAAGAACCGCCTTTTCTATCTTTACAGAAGATTAACATGATGCTGATACGGGGCTGATTCTTCGGCTTTAACATGGGGGATGTGATGTGGGAACGGTCCCACAAAGAGGCGTCTCATCCATAACAAATCACGGAAGGCGGAAAGGCAAGGTGAACGCATTGAAGCTGCTGGATACGCAAGGACGCGTAACGCCGGAGGATTCACGGACGCATATTCGCATTCCTTTTGAACTGAATACAAGCTGCAGCCGATTGAATTTCCGTTTTGAATATGCGCCGAAGGTGCTGGAAGATCGGGAACAAGCGGTGAAGCTGCTGCAGGATAGTTATGAAATCTACATATTGCCCGAGCAAAGAGAACAAGCGAACGCGCGGGCGGAACGGCATCTGCCCTTGAAAAATCTAATTACGCTTTCGCTCGATGATGCGCAAGGTTATCGCGGGGCTTGCCATCGTCATGATCCTTTGCAGGAACTTTTTGTGTCGCAGCATGAGGCTTCTCCAGGATTAATGGCGGGCGAGGTTGCTGCGGGATCGTGGAACGTGACGCTGAGCTTGCACTGCATCGTGACCGATATCTGCGATTACCGTTTGCAAATCTGGACGCCAGAGGAGGCCGACGCATGAAGTGGATCGCTTGCGAACTGCACACCCATACGCTGCATAGCGACGGGCGGCAGACGCTTCAGGAATTGGCGGAAGGTGCGGCCCAGTTGGGCTTCGACGCCATTGCGCTAACGGATCATAATACGATGTCCGGGCTGGTCGGCAAGGAAGAGGTAGAGCGGGAGTATGGATTAATCATTGTACCGGGGATGGAATGGACGACCTTTTACGGGCATATGGTGACGATCGGCCTGAGCGAATATGCGGACTGGCGAGAGGCGATGCAGCAGGATATCGACCGGGGGATTGAGAGCGTACATCGCCTTGGAGGGATTGCGGGACTTGCTCATCCCTTCCGAGTCGGAAGCCCGGCTTGTACCGGATGCTTTTGGGAATATGAGATCGGGGACTGGAACGCGGTGGATTACATCGAAGTCTGGTCCGGCACCTTCCCGTCGATCCAGACCGACAATCATCGGGCGTACCGGTTATGGACGGACAAGCTGAACGAAGGCTACCGCATCGCAGCGACTTCGGGTCGAGACTGGCATGTTCAGAGCGATACGGATGAGCCGATCTCGGTCACGTATTTGGAAGTCGGAGATGCGGCCTGCGCGAAGCAAGACGGATCGGACATTCAGGCGGATATCGAAAAAGGCGCATCCGAGAGCGAACAGGAAAGCTTTGCGATCCCGGAGGTTGCATTGATTCAAGCGCTGCGCGAAGGACGCGCTTCGGTCACGATCGGTCCGCTGTTGTCGATGGTGTTGGAGGCCGCAGGCGAGTCGTATCGAATCGGTTCCGTGCTGCCTGTAACGAAGATGAACGAATCCGATGAAAAAATGACTGCGACGATCACTGCGAAGTTATCGGTCGATTTCTCGGTTCGTCCCGGTCAATGGTCGCTAGCTGAACAAACCTTCAAGCTGAAGCTATGCTCAAACCTGGGCGAAGAAATAGCGGTGAATGTAATCGATTCGACTCAACAGTCCAACGATACAGGCACGCTTCATCCGAAGTTCGAAACGTCGATCGAGCTTCCCGTGCTTCCGACCGACCTTTTCCGCAAATGGCTGCGCGCCGAGCTTTGGGGAACCGTGCAGGGCGCACATACGCGAATCGCTTTTACCAATGCCGTTTACTTCGAATCCACGGCTGAAGGAGGTGCTGACTAATGAATGTTTTTCCGTTAATCACGGCTCATACGGGCTGCATGGGACACGCCGCCCATTCGCTGGAATCGCTTTGCGCGGCATTGAAAGTGGGGGCCGACGTATACGAGGACGACATTCGCGTGACCCGAGACGGAGTTCCGGTACTGGCGCATGACGACGAGATTGCGCTGCCAGGCGGAAAACGCGGAAGTTTGGCGGCAATGACGCTGGAAGAGCTTAACGAAGCATTGAATCCGCCGATTCTTGAATTAGCGGATATCCTGAACTGGATTCGTACGGCAGGACGCACCATGAATCTCGATATCAAAACGGATGATGCGCTGAAACCGACGGCAGCTCTGGTCAAACGAATGGAAATGACGGATCGGGTGTTCCTCAGCGGGTGCGGACATGAACGTGCCGATCTGGCTGAACGCTCCGGTATTGCGCTTCGCAAGCTGCTCAATATCAACGTCGACAGCTTCCGAAGCCTGAGCTATGCAGAAGCCGTGCAGCAGGCTTGCCAAGAAGCGAGCCGGACCCGCTGCTTCGGATTGAATCTTCCGCATCAGGCGGTCAAGCCGGAACTTTTGGAAGCGGCAAAACAAGCCGATCTGGCCGTGTATGTCTGGACCGTTTCCGAGACGGAAGACATGCGGCGGTTTGCGGAGTGGGGCGTCGATTCCATTACGACCCGCGACCCGGAGAAGCTGATCGCGGTGCGAGACGAGAAGAACGGCGCAGAGGAGAGAACGGAGTGGACACAAAGCTGAGTTACAGTTTGCGGGAGCTCGCGCAGTTGGCCGGCGTATCGAAATCGACCGCTTCACGGGTTATTTCCGGCAACGGCTACGCGAGTCCCGACGTCCGGGAGCGCGTGCTGAAAGCGGCGGAGGAACTGCGCTATAAGCCTAACGCGGTGGCCCGGGCCATGGTTGCCAAGCGCACCTACAATATCGGGGTGATCGTGTTCCGCGACAAACTTCCGATCGTGTCGCATACGTTATACGGCAAGATCGTGGACGAAATATTGATGGCGGCGGAAAATCTCGGCTACTCGATTTTTCTCAAAACCGATCGGGAAATGTCACTGCGTTCCATGGACTATATGCTGGAACAGCGTGTCGACGGATTGATCTTGATCAGCCGTCTGCGCAAGAACGTGATCGATTACGTGAAAAAGTTCAACATCCCTTACATTATGGTCAACGGTTCGACGGAAGATCCCGACGTCGTGCATCTGGTGAGCAATGACGAAGCAGGCGGAGAGCGGGCGGCCGAGCATCTGTACGATCAGGGACATCGCGGATTCTTTATCGTCGCGGGTCCGGTGGAACATCGAAGCCACTCGCTGCGGTTGTCGGGCTTTTTGAACAAGTTGGGCAGACTGGACGACAGAAAAAGAACGATTGCCGAAGAGGATAGACAAAGCGGTCAAGGCAGCGACGGGATCGTGGATGAAACTTCGACAAAAGCCGAGGACGCTAGCCGGATCTCGATCGTGACAGTCGCGGAGTCGCCGGACTCCGGCTTCGACTCGGGCGTGCGTCTGATGGAAGAACGATACGAAGAGTTCCGTTCCGGCGGTTACACCGCATTGTTCGCCACCAACGATATGCTTGCGCTGGGCGCCATGAAGGTGCTGTTGGAAAATGGCGTACATGTGCCGGAAGACGTGTCCGTCATGGGTTACGACAACACGGATCTCGGCGGCATGTACCATCCGGCGCTTACGACCGTCAGCGTGGACGCGGCCGGGCTAGGTCGGGACGCCGTTGCGATTTTGGATCGGATGATCGGCGGGCAAGAGAATGTGCCGCGCCTGATCGAATACGAAAGCGAAGTGATCGCCCGTCGATCAACGAGAGGAGAGGGGAACGGCACATGCTCTGGTATTGGAAACACGTAGGAATGCGGCGGATCGTCGAATTCGTTTTGCTGACGGTCCTCGCGATCTTTTTCGCAGGCCCGCTGGTCAATCTGCTCGTACTCGCGTTCAGCGAGAAATGGAATTACCCGGACGTCCTGCCTCAGGTCTGGGGGTTCAAGTGGTGGGAATTCGTACTGGCAAAGGATGATATCGTCTCGTCGATCTCGTTGTCCTTCCTGATCGCCACGCTGGTCACCATCCTGTCCATTGTCGTCTGTATTCCGGCCGCTTATGCCTTTGCCCGAATCCAATTTCCGCTCAAGAAAATATTCCTGTTCTCGTTTCTGTTGACCAATGCGTTTCCGAAAATGGGGCTGTACGTCTCGATCGCGGTGCTGTTTTACAAGATCGGATTGATGAATACGCTGCTCGGCGTCGTGCTGATCCACATGATCAACGTCCTGATGTTCATGACCTGGATTCCGACGGCCGCGTTCCGCAGCATCCATCGCGCTCAGGAAGAATCGGCCCGCGACGTCGGCGCAAGTCCGTTCAAAGTGTTCCGCAGCGTCACGCTGCCGATGGCAATGCCGGGCATCGTGGTTGCTTCGATCTTCACTTTTCTGAACTCGCTCGACGAAGCGCAGGGGACTTTCTTGGTCGGCATTCCCGATTACAAAACGATGCCGATCGTCATGTACTCGATTATCTCCGATTTCCCGAGCAGCGCGGGCGCCGTCTTTTCAATCATTTTGACGCTGCCGACGATCATTCTTCTTGTTGCAGCGCAGCGTCTGGTCAGTGCGGACGTGCTGGCAAGCGGTTTTCAGATGAAATAATAGAAACGACTAAAGGAGGTTCATCATGCAGTTATCCATACGGGAGCTGGCCAAGCGTTACAAAACGGGCGACGGCGTCAGCGGCATCAACATTGAGATCGAGAAGGGGGAACTGGTCACCTTGCTCGGGCCTTCGGGCTGCGGAAAAACGACCGTTTTGCGCAGCATCGGCGGATTTCTCGAACCGGATTCCGGCGATATTCTGATCGAAGGACAGAGCGTCATCCAGCTTCCGCCGGAAAAACGCCCGACTTCGATGGTGTTCCAAAGCTATAATCTGTGGTCGCATATGTCCGTCTACGATAATCTCGCCTTCGGCTTGAAGATCCGCAAAATGCCGAAAGCCGAAATTCGCGCAGCCGTGGACGAAGCGCTCAAGCTGGTCCGCCTGTCCGGATTCGAGAAAAAATATCCGGCAGAGCTGTCGGGCGGCCAGCAGCAGCGCGTAGCCTTGGCGCGGTCGCTGCTGCTCAAACCGGCGGTGCTGCTGCTGGACGAGCCGTTCTCGGCGCTGGACGCCAAGCTGCGGCACGAGATGCGCGAAGAACTGCGGGAGATCCAGATGAAAACCGGCCTGACCATGGTCTTCGTCACGCATGATCAGGAAGAAGCGCTGTCGCTGTCGGATCGCATCATCGTCATGAATCACGGGCGCATCGAACAAATTGCCAAACCGCAAGAGATTTACGATGCCCCCGCTTCTCTATATGTCGCAAGCTTTATCGGCAAGATGAATTTCCTGGAGGGGGTGGCGGAAGAGGGGAGTATCAGGATCGGAAAGCTTCGTTTGCCGAACGACAAGGATCTGCGCGGCCGGATCACGGCAGCCGTTCGTCCGGAAGACGTGCAGCTCGGGGAACAAATCGTGGGCGATAACATTCTGCCGGGCAAGATCAAGCAGGTGATGATTTTGGGGCATTACGCCGAAGTTACGGTGGAGTTGGCCGAGTTCGGCATCATTCGCGCTTTTCAAAGCAAGGAAGTCGTGCAGCATATGCAGTCGGGTCAAGAAGTCGGCGTCTGTATCTCGAAAGCGGCCGGATTCCCGGTCGAACAAGCGAAAGCCATTTGAGGAGGATGAAATTCATGCGGTTGAAAAAGAAGTCCTGGTTGACGTTGTTGTCTGTTGCGGGTGTATCGATGTCTTTGCTGGCAGGTTGCGGAAACGGAAGCGGCGGCGAAAATGCGACTGCGGCGGCGGAAGGCAGCGGTGCGGCAGCATCGGGCGAGCCGACTTCGTTTAACTTCTACTTCACAGGCTCCCAGAACGTCAAAGATCTGTGGGATTCGCTGGAGCCGATGTTCGAAGAACAGCATCCGGAGATCGACGTGAAGATGGTCTATATTCCGTCGGGTACAGGCGCGGAACCGACCTACGATCGCATCATGGCAGCCAAACAAGCCGGCAAAGGCTCGGGCGGCATCGATTTGTACGAAGACAGCATCACGACCGTCGCGCAGGGAACGAAAGACGGCGTCTGGACGCAGCTCAGCGACTCCGATATTCCGAACTTGAGCAAAGTCGACGCGAACGTGATGAAAGACGTCGACAACTACGCGATTCCGTACCGTTCTTCCGCCGTCGTGCTCGCTTACGACAGCAGCAAGATCAGCAATCCGCCGACGACGCTGGACGAGCTGATCGACTGGATCAAAGCCAACCCGGAACAATTCGCCTACAACGATCCGTCGACGGGCGGTTCGGGTAGCTCGTTCGTGCAAACAATCGTGTACAAGGATCTGCCGGAAGAAGACATCCACAACTCCGATCCGTCCGTCATGGAGAAGTGGGAAGCCGGCTTCAACACGCTCAAAGAAATCGGTCCTTTCACGTACGGCGAAGGCATCTATCCGAAAAAGAACCAGGGCACGCTCGATCTGCTCATGAACGGCGAAGTATCGCTGATTCCGGCTTGGTCGGACATGGTGCTCCAGCAGTTGAACGAAGGACTGCTGCCGGATACGATCAAAATGCAGCAAATTACCCCTGGCTTCAACGGCGGACCGACTTATCTGATGGTCAACCAAGAGTCCGACAAGAAAGAAGCCGTCAACACCTTCCTCGATTTCGTTCTGTCGCCGGAAGCGCAAGCCGTTGTCGTGGATAAAATGAACGGCTTCCCGGGGATCGAGCTGTCGAATATGTCGCAGGACATGCAGGATAAATTCGCAGGCGTATCCGAAGGCTTCCGTACGTTCAACATCGGGGATCTGGGTACGGAAATCAACAAACGCTGGCAGAGCGACGTCGCCGCGCAATGAGTACGAAAACCGCGATCAATCCAAGAGGAAAAGGGGCCTCGCGAACGATGAGCAAAGAGTTCAAGCAGTCGATCCTGGGCCTGGCGATGGTGCTCCCCTCCTTCGCCATCCTCCTGATCGTCGTCATTATCCCGATCGTTCAATCGTTCGTCATGAGCCTGAGCAACGGCGAGGGCGGATACGATCTGAGCCGGTACGCGTACCTGTTCACCGACAAAGGGATGCGCAGCAACATTATCTTCACGCTGCGCATCACCGCGATTACCTGCGTACTGGTGCTGCTGGTCAGCTACTCGCTGGCGATCTATATGCGTTTCAATCAAGGCCCGGTGGTCGATCTGATCCGCAAAACGTATATGATCCCGCTGTTTATCCCCGGCGTTATCGCGACGTACGGCCTGATCAACCTGCTGGGCAACCACGGCTGGATGGCACGAATGCTGGAAGTGATCGGAGTGGAGCTGCCGCGGATCATCTTTGACGAAAAAGGGATCATTATCGCGAACCTTTGGTTCAATATCCCGTTTACGACGATGCTGCTCAGCTCCGCGCTGTCCGCGATCCCGTCTTCGGTAATTGAGAGTGCGAAAGACGTCGGCGTGGGGCGGTTCACGCTGTTTACGAAGTTCATTTTGCCGCTGTCGTATAAAACGTTCATGGTTGCCGTGACCTTCGTGTTCATGGGCGTGATCGGCTCGTTCACCGCTCCGTTCCTGATCGGCGCCAACTCCCCGCAGATGCTGGGCGTGTCGATGCAGCAGGTATTCAGCGTGTTTCAGGAAAGAGAGCAAGCCGCGGCAATCGCGTTCTTCTCGTTCCTGTTGTGCTCGGTGCTGGGGGCGTTCTATATTCGCTCGATGACGGTGGAGGAGAAGGGGAAAGTTTGAGGGAGCGCCGGGAGGTTGTGTTTCGGTCGCGTGTGCGAGGGAAGCGGAAAGACTCCGAGAGAAATTCGTTAGCGAACGCTTACGAAGTGGCTTTCTACGAAAGCCTCTAGGTCGCGTGTTGAAATTAAGAAACGGATTAAATTTTAGCAGAAGTTTCTCAATTTCAAAGGCGAACATTTCATTCCTTCACTAAATTTCTCTCTCCGTCTTCCCGCTTCCAGTTACGTTAGAATTTTTTGATACATTAAACGTGCTCTTTTATGGAGCGCGTTTTTTTGATGTTCTTTTCAATGAAAAGAAAGGGCAAGTTTGTTTTTGTTTGGTTGAGAGATTTTATAATTGCTCGATTAATCGTAGATAGTAATCTCGAAGTTGGTTGCGCAGGTCATCGGGTTCGAGAATGCGGATCGTAGAGCCGAAGTCGGCCAAGAAGGCGAGCATGAAATCCGTTTCCTGCGGTTCGTAGGTGCCGGACAGTAAGGCGTCGACTGATGGGTCGTCCGGGATGTCGAGCTTCATCGACGGATATAAGCTGCGTCGTAGTCGGGTGACGGAATCGGGAGAGACGGAACAGCGAAAAGGGATGGCTTCGGGTGACGGTTGGCGCAGGGTATGAGCATCGCGCAGATCGAAAGGAAGTAGGTCCGGGGTCTGTTCGTCTGTCGTTGATTCGGTAGATAGCACGCGATCGCAGCGGAAAACGCGGTATTCCTTTTTGTCCAGATCGTAGGCGCGGCAGTACCAGTAGCCGCGTGCGGCGTAGACGGCGAAAGGCTGGATGCGGCGAAAAGGCGGAAGAGCGTCGATCGAGTCGGCTGTTTGTTCGCATTCGGGATTTAGCTCGCTTTTTGCTGCATTCGTGCGGGGTGCTGGGGTTCTTGCTTTTGCCGAATAACGGATCTTCAGCACCTCTCCCCGTACCGCCGATTGCAGCAGTTCCTCCAAATACTCGCCGGGCTCGGCCGATTCGTCAGGGTAGAAAGCGATCCGGTGCTCGAAACGTTCGATCTGTTCGCGCTGCTGCTCCGATACGACATCCAGAAATTTCGCGTGGATCGAAGCGAACGAAACGCGAAACGGATCGCCGGAAAGACTGCGCAGCGCCTGCATGGCAAAGTACAGCGAAAGCACTTCGTCATTTGTAAAAGAAACAGGCGGAAGCGAGGCGGTGTCGAGCACACGATAGCCGCCGAGCCGGCCGTGTTCCGCGAACAGCGGCAGGCCCAGTTCTTCGAGCGATTGAATGCTGCGTACGGCGGTGCTGCGGGAAATCTCGAATTCGTCCATCAGCTCGCGCAAAGTGAAACGTCGTTTGCGGTAGGCGTAACGCTGCATGGCGTTGAGGCGTTCGGCTTTTTTCATATGAACCTCCTTCAGGGACGGCATCATTGCAGGTAAAAAATATGGAGTATTAAGCAAAGTATGCGAAAAATAGGTGTCATAAATTGAAACCTTTTACCGATATGATGCCAGTGTAACGCATATTCGAAGGAGGAACAAATGATGAATACGAACGAAAACCAAGATCAAGCGAAAAAGGCGGCAGAGGTTCAGGCAGAGGTAATTCCTTTTCTTTCGCTCCATGGGCAGGCCGCGGAAGCGATCGAATTTTACGAACGAAAGCTGGGCGCGGCAGTGCTGCTCAAGGTCAGCTATGCGGATATGGCGAAGCGGGATGAAGGTTTCAAGTATGCGGCAGGCCAAGACGAGTGGATCACGCATTCCGTGCTGCAAATCGGCGCCAATAAGATTATGATCACGGAAGAAGAGATGGATACGACGAGAGCATGGAGAGCAGGGAACGACTTTTCGCTTTGTCTTCAATCTCGCGATCATGACACGATTGTCGAGTTTTATAAGCAGTTAACCTCGGATGAACGGACGACGGTATTGGTTCCGTTAACCGCCAATTCGTTTAGCAGCGGTTACGGCATCGTGCGTGATCCTTTCGGCGTGGTATTTCAGTTTACGGTGACGCAGCATCAATTTTGAACAATCGCATTGAAAAGCAAAATAACGGGCGCAGGAAGACTTTAGCGTCCGTTATTTTTATTTGAATACCTGCAAAAATCCATTTATTTCAGATCCGTCGGATATATTTTTCGAAATAACTGCGAATATCCATTTAATTAAGACTAAAGGTGACAAGGTAGTCGGTTTAGTCCGAAATAACTGGATATATGTCTTTATTTCATACGTAACGATAATTTTTATCGAAATAACTGGATTTATGCTGTTATTTATTTGACGATTGCTTTTTGCTGGATACTGCCACTACCCGATCTTTCGCCCTTCGGCCCATACGCCGCGCAGTTCCAGCGCGGCGTCCATCAGGACGAAGTCCGCCCGTTTGCCCGGCTGTATGGAGCCGGTTGTCTCGTAGATGCCGGCCTGGCGGGCCGGGGCGCCGCTGGCCGCATCGGAGGCGCGTTCGACGCTGAGGCCGACTTGCCCGATCAGGAAGCGGAAGCCTTCCGCCATCGTGAGACGGCTGCCTGCGAGCGCGCCGCCCTGCGTGAGGGCGACGCCGTCTTTGACGACCACGGGCAGGTCGCCGAGGAAATAATCCCCGTCGCCGAGACCCGCAGCGGACATGGCATCGGTGACGAGGACGAGATTGCCGTCCGTTTTCACTTTCGCCAGCAGCTTGACCGCGCCGGGATGCACATGAATCCCGTCCGCGATCACTTCGGCGACGATACCGTCGCAGCCGAGCACGGCTCCGGCCGTTCCCGGCTTGCGATGATGCAGCGGCGTCATCGCGTTGAACGTATGCACGGCATGGTTCAAGCCGGCCTCCACGGCGGCCAGCACTTCTTCATAGCTGGCGTCGGTGTGGCCCAGCGCCGCCGTAATGCCGTTCGCGCGCAACCACGCGATCGTCTCGAGCGCGCCTTCGCGCTCCGGTGCCAGCGTGAGCTGGCGAATCAAGCCCGGGAAGCGGGCTTCCCAGTCTTCCAGCCAATCCGTGCGCGGCTCGGAGATATGCTCCGGGTTCTGCGCGCCCGGCCATTGCGGGCTGATAAACGGCCCTTCCAAATGCACGCCCTCGATGCTCGCGCCAGGCATCTCGCCTTTCGAACGATAAGCCCAGACGGCTTCCAGCACACCGTCGATCATGTCGCGCGTCGCCGTCATGGTCGTCGCCAGCATCGACGTGGAACCGTGCGAGCCGTGGAACTTGGCGATAGTTTCCAGCACGCCGGGCTTTCCGGCGTCCATGAAGTCTTCGCCCATTCCCCCGTGGACATGAATGTCCACGAAGCCCGGCAGCAGCCAGCCGCCGTGCGCGTCGATCACGCGAACGTTTCCGGCATCGACCGCCGAACTGCCGCTTGGCGTCCCGGCTTTTGCCGCCTTGACCGCCGAGCTCCCGCTTTCTGCATGTCGCTGCGCAGAATCGGCTGCCGCCGCGATGTCGGCTGCATCTCTCTGCGCAGAATCCGCTATGCCCCCGGACGCCGCTTGCCCCTGGCCGCTGCCGCTATACGCTCCGCCCGCTTCTTCGCCGTTTTCCCCGCCTGACGGCGACACCGATACGATCCATCCGTCGATCGCTTCGCAGATCCCGTTTTCGATCACGCCCTGCGGCGTCACGATCCGCGCGTTGACGAAGCGGATCACGCCTTTTTTCTCCGCAAACTGTCGATCCGGCAGAACTCCGCTCATTTCGCCCACGCTCCTGCCGCTTCATCCATCAGCACGACCAGATTCGGATGCAGTTGAAGCAGCGAAGCCGGACACTGCGTCGTAATCGGTCCGGTTAACGCTTGCTGCGCAATCTTCGCTTTGGACGCGCCGCGCACGACAAGCATGATCTGCCGCGCTTTCATGATGCCCGCGACGCCCATCGTGATCGCCTGCTTCGGCACGTCCTGCTCCGAATCGAAAAAGCGCGCGTTCGCTTCGATTGTCTGCCGCTGAAGCATCGCCGCATGCGTACCCGCGATCAGCGAATCGTCCGGCTCGTTGAATCCGATATGCCCGTTATGGCCTAAGCCCAGCAGCTGCAAATCGATCCCCGCGTCTTCGAGCATCGCGTCGTAATAATCGCATTCCTGCTCCAGATCGACCGCGAGCCCGTTCGGCACATGCGTGTTCGCCGGGTCGATATCGACGAGATCGAACAAATGCGTATTCATGAAACAGCGGTAGCTGGCCGGATGGCTGCCCGACAACCCGACATACTCGTCGAGATTGTAAGAGCTGGCTTTGGCAAAGCTCACGCTTCCGCTTCGGTGCAGTTTGACCAGCTCTTCGTAAATGCCGATCGGCGTGCTTCCGGTTGCGAGCCCCAGCGCGGCTTTCGGTTTGATTTGCAGCAGGCTTGCGATCAGGCCGGCACCGGCGCGGTTCAGGTCTTCTTCGGTACGGAACGTCAATAAATTCATGGTTAAGCACCTCCGGAGGGTTTGAGATACTGGCGGACATTATGATAGGACTGTTCGAGCATCGGCACGTATTCTTCGAAGCCTTCGCTGAGAATTCCAGTAAACAAAATGTCGATGACATGCAGCTGCGCGATCCGCGAAGCCATAGCGCCGCGCCGCACGCCTTCTTCCGACGACGAGGTGAACAGCGGAATATCCGCGAGTCCCGGCAGGGGACTGGTCCCGTATCGGGTGAGCGACAACGTCAGCGCGCCGGCGTCTTTCGCACATTGCAGCGCGGCGATCGTTTCCGTCGTTTCGCCCGAGTAGGAGATCGCCAGCGCCACGTCGCCTTCGTTCAGCGTCGAAGCCGACGTGATCTGCATATGGGAATCCGCGAACGCGGTACAGCTTTTTCCGAGCCGGATCAGTTTCTGGTAAAAGTCCTGCGCGACGATCGACGATGTGCCCATCCCGTACAGATCGATGCGCCGTGCGGAACTCAGTGCCGTAACGGCGCGTTCCAACGCTTCGGGATCCAGCAGCCGTGTCGTATCCGTAATCGAGGAGAGATGGTTCGCCTCGATCGCCCGGACGATTTCCTTCAGCGGCCGTCCCGCGACGATATCCTGGTACGTCCCGGCTTCGGCCGGACGCGACAGCTCGCCGATCAGGCGCATTTTAAAATCGGGAAATCCTTTGAACCGCAGCGACTTGCAAAACCGGGTGACCGTAGCCGGGCTTGTGCCGCATTCCGCAGCCAATTCCGTAATGCCCAGACGCTGCACATGCTCGGGATTTTCCGAAACATATTCGGCGAGACGCTTTTCTTGAGGAGAAAAGTGCTCGATTTGTTCCCGTAAAAGCGAGAGGAGAGCAGACATGGAGAACCTCCTTTTTTGAATTGTCCAAGTCGCATATGAAAAATGTTTTCTTTTAAATTAATTAATTGCGAAAATTATTTTCTTCATAGCCTCAGAATAATCCAAAAAGCCGATCAGGGCAAGTCCCGTTGTCATTTTCTTCGTTCTTTTTATAAGGTGTATTGCAGGGGCGGCATGTATAATGAAGGTATCATTCATCCGGTAAAACATGGAGGAACCTACAATGACCCAACATCCAAGCAACCCCAAAGTCGATGCTTTCATGGAACGGTCCGAGCAGTGGAAAGCGGAATTCGTCAAATTGAGAAGCCTCGCCCTGGCAAGCGGAGCGGTCGAGGAGTTGAAATGGGGCCAGCCCTGCTACACGATCGAAGGCCGCAATGTGTTCCTGATCCACGGTTTCAAAGAATACTGCGCGATCTTGTTCATGAAAGGCGCGCTGATGCAGGACGACGAAGGCTTGCTGGTTCAGCAGACGCAAAAGGTGCAGGCCGCGCGCCAGCTTCGTTTTGCGAGCGCCGACGAGATTGAAGCCAAGTGCGAGCAGATCGCGGCTTACCTGAGCGACGCGATCGAGGTGGAAAAAGCCGGACTCAAAGTCGAAATGAAGCCTGTGGAACAATATTCAGCTCCTCAAGAGCTTGAAGAAAGATTCGAGAGCGACCCGATCCTGAAAGAAGCCTTCGAAGCCCTCACCCCCGGCCGCCAAAGAGCTTACCTGATGCATTTCATCGAACCCAAACAATCCAAAACCCGCGAAGCACGGATCGACAAACACGCGCCGCGGATCTTGGAAGGCAAAGGATTGACCGATCGCTGATCCAGCCATTTTGCTATCACTTGATACTTATGAGCGCTTGTTCATGCTATTCCTCTCTGATCTTTGGCTTCCAGGCAGCTCCTCTTACTAATAGGATTTCCTTTCCCGTCTAACCATTGCACTCTAAACTTAAATACTTTATATTAATTATGTTAAATAAAGCATTTATATAAGGAGTGTGCATGCATGAGTGCTATTCGTCCTTCCGCAGTTCCGCTTGTCACGGTTGATCCTTATTTCAGCGTATGGTCGTTCGCAGATCGGTTGACCGATGACCATACCCGTCATTGGACGGGGCAGCGTCACGGGATGACCGGTTTGATCTCGATCGACGGTACGGTTTTTCGCTTTATCGGCCTCGCCGAATCCAACGCTGAGCGGTATTATCCCGAGCCTCCTGCAATGGAGCAGACTCTGATTCGCGTAACGCCGCTGAGTACGATTTACGAATTCGAAGCCGCCGGAGTGCGGTTGACGGTTCGTTTTACCTCTCCGTTACTGCTTGATGATTTGGATGTGCTATCGCGTCCGGCTTCGTATATTCATTTGGAAACGCAATCAACGGATGGCGAGGGGCATGAAGTCACCCTTTATCTCGATACGACCGGTGAATGGTGCGTCGATCAACTGCAGCAAAAAGTGCTGGGCAACCCTGTCGATATTGACGGATTGATTTCTTTGCGACTCGGTCACGAAACCCAGCAGCCGTTAAACCGTTCCGGCGACGATCATCGGATCGATTGGGGCTATTTGTACCTGAATGCGGAAAATGGCGAAGGAACGGAAGGCATGCTCGGCACAGCCGCTCTTCGTAAGTCTTTTATTCGCGGGGAAGAGTTGAAGCCGGAAGATTTATCGACGACTCCGCACAGTGTAAGGGACGATCAGCCCGTGGCGGCGCTTCGATTCGCGCTCGGTTCGGTTGGCGTGTCGCCGGTTAGCCGTCTGGCTGTGTTGGCTTATGACGACGTGTATGCGATGCAATATTTCGGCGACAACCTGCAAGCGTATTGGAAAAGAAACGGGCAAAGCGCGGAAGAGATGATCGAAGCGGCGTTCGCGGAGTACGGTGCGCTTGCCGAACGCTGCGATGCTTTTGACCGGAGGTTGTTGGAAGACGGCGAACAGTCGGGCGGGCAGCGGTATGCGGAGCTGCTGGCTTTGTCTTACCGTCAAGCGATCGCGGCGCACAAGCTGGTGACGGATATCGACGGCGAGCTGCTGTTCCTGTCCAAAGAATGCTACAGTAACGGCTGTCTGGCCACGGTGGATGTCAGCTACCCGTCCATTCCGCTGTTCCTGTTATACTGCCCGGCATTGGTTGAAGCGATGATCCGGCCGATCGTGAAATATGCCAGAAGCGGCGATTGGCCGTTCGATTTTGCGCCGCACGATATCGGGCAGTATCCGCTCGGTAACGGTCAGGTCTACGGCGAAAACAAGCTGGAATACCAAATGCCTGTCGAAGAGTCCGGCAATATGCTCGTGATGGCGGCTTCCGCCTGCTTGGCAGGAGCGAATCGCGAGTATCTGTTGGGACAAATGGATCTGTGGGAATCTTGGGTTCGCTACTTGGTCGAATACGGCCTGGACCCCGAGAATCAATTGTGCACCGACGATTTTGCCGGGCATCTGGCGCGTAACGCCAATCTGTCGGTCAAAGCGGTGATGGGCGTCGCCAGCTTCTCGATTTTGAAAAGAATGCAGGGCGACGCGGCGGAAGCAAACCGGTATTCGGACAAAGCGCGGGATATGGCGAAACGGTGGAGCGAACTTGCGGACGACGGAGATCATACCGTATTGGCTTTCGGACAACCGGGAACATGGAGTTTGAAATACAATCTGATCTGGGACGTATTGTACGGTACGGAACTGTTCGACCCGGCCATTTTCCCGCGTGAAATTGCTTGGTACAAAAACAAACAAAATGCTTACGGTACGCCTCTGGACAATCGTGCCGCTTATACTAAGGCGGATTGGCTCGTATGGGCGGCCTCTTTGGCGGATGATCAACAGGACTTCGCGAAACTGATTTCGCCGATCCGGGATATGTTGAACGACACGATAGATCGGGTGCCGTTTTCCGACTGGACCGATACCGTGACCGCTCGTCAGATCGGGTTCCAACATCGCAGTGTGCTCGGGGGGATCTTTATGAAGTTGCTAAAAGACCGAGGTAGTATGAAGGTTTGAGTGTGTACGCGACATAAGCCAATCGAGCAGCTCGCATCAACAAACCGTTTTTCCTTTTTGGAAAAGCGGTTTTTTGCTATCAAAATATATTGATTATAAATGACATATATGATATGTTTTGTTTGCCTTAAAAATCCTTACCATTCGATTCACAAGGAGGAGAAGCATGAACAGGAAGCATGGTTGGAAAAGGAAAAACGGGTCGGTGTTTGTAGCATTGACGCTGCTCGCAGCATCGTTGGCACTGCCCGGCGTACCCCGAGCCGAAGCGGCCGGGCTCGATTGGCCGTCGGATCAACTGCTCCCGTCGTTTTCGGCACCTGCTGCAACTCTCGATGTAATGGATGTGGTAACCGAGTACAAGTACGATGCAATGGGACCGGATATTCGGCATGAGACCGGTCGCCCGGATGTAAACGGTTGGCTGGCTCAGACTTCGATTGACGCGCCGAACAAATATATGGTGCATGGTCCGTATGCCACCGATGTGGCGGTTGGCCGACATACCGCGTTTTTCGATCTGATCATCGACAACAACACCGCCAATAACGACGTGATGGTCACGCTCGACGTGCGCGATCACGACACCGGGCAAGTGCTGGCAACCCGGGATCTGCGTCGTCAGGATTGGAGTTATGCGTCCGACTATGAACGTTTCCAACTTGATTTCGTGAATCCGACGGCGGGTCATGCGCTGGAATTCCGGGTGTTCTGGCACGGCGCTTCTTACATCAAAGTCGGATCGGTCGGAACGGAATCGCTCGACCGCGGAGAAGAAGCGGCGCTGTTTACGTCCCTCAAAGGCATTGTGAACCGCGAACAGCCTAGAATTTACTCGTATGATAACCCCGTCAAAGGCGAAGAAGGGAAATATAACTGGCTGAACTCGCTGAATCTGGGACATCAGGACGTGGCGGACAACTGGACGCTGCTGACCAAATATCGCAATGAAATCGAAGGCATCGTCGTTTATGATGACAATGTGCCGGACACGCTCAATTTGGCGACGACCATTGCTTCGCTTGAAAAAGGGATCGTCGCGCCGCCGAGTCTGGTCAGCAAGCTGACGGCCGCGCCGTACAATCTGCCGATCCTCGACGACTTGCGCGGCGATTATGCCAACAAGCTGGCCGTGTATCAAGATTTGTACGATAATTATTGGCCGGATCTGCCGCACACCGTGATCGTGGGGCTGAATCCCGATCTGAAAGGCTTCCTGCGCGATTACGCTTCGGCTGTCGGCACGGCGACTGTCTGGCTCGACCCTGCTGTACCTGCTGAGAAAGCATTGCTGCAAGACTTCTTCGGCGACATGCCTTACGGCAGCGGGATCTATATGGGCTGGTGGCCGGCCGAGCAGTTGGGCGTAGAAACGGCGTCCGAATACGGAATCTCGACGATCGCGAGCGACTTCTCTTCCAACCTGACCGTTTTCGGCGGCACGGATCGCAACGTCGACGTGAAGCCGGTTCCGGCCAAGCCGCAGCTCGATGACAAAATCTATGTTTCGCTGATCCTGAGCGACGGCGACAATCTGCAATACATGGAGCATCGTTTTAAAAAGATTTGGGATTCTGCAAACCGCGGCGATATTCCGCTCGGCTGGACCGTCTCGCCCGCCATGCTCGACGCCATGCCGGGGGTACTTGATTATCTCTACGATACCGCCACGGTTAACGATGCCTTGATCGCCGGTCCGAGCGGCGTCGGCTACACCTATCCGAACTACTGGAACAACCAAACGTATCTGGACGAATACACGGCGTTATCCGGCGATTACATGGAACGCGCCGGGCTGAAAGTCGTCACCATCTGGAACACGATCACCGGATCGACGAACCCAAACGTCGGCGAAAGCTTCGCGCAAAATGCGCCGAACCTGCTGGGCATGACCGCGCAGGGCGGAGGCAACGGCAATATCAACGTCTTCGACGGTACGCTGCCGAACCAGGTATTGAATGCGAACTATTGTTACTCCTACGATACGCTGGAGCTCGAGATCAACAACGCGATCGCCGGCTGGGACGGAACCGCTCCTCGCTTCGTGAGCATCCAGGCCAATCCGTGGGACGTCGATTATCAAGACTTTGTCGACGTCGTGGATCACTTCAGTTCCAACCCGGACATCGTATTTGTTCGTCCGGACAACTATTTCCAACTGATGAGGGAGGACCTCGGCCTGCCGATCGATCCTTCTTAAGTTTCAGAGCGGCTGGAAAACCGATCGTTCACTAAAACGACATTTTTGGGAATCCTATTCGGCGGGCAAGCTGAGGGGCGGCGGGAGAAATTCGGTCAAGCCGCTGCTTCACTCGGAAAACTGGATTGGATTTGAATCAGGAAGTTTTCCGAGTTCAAAGGCGTCTTTCCCTGAATTTCTCCCTCTGCCCGGCGCTTTGCTGGGGCGAAAGGCTTCCTAATGCCTTTTGGCTTGGCAAGCCCGGAATGTCCGATTCATGGCCCTCTCTGTTATGCAGCTGCGCTAAATAAAAAGACTCCGGCAAGCCGGAGAACATAAAAAAAGATCGTTGTCGAAGTCTTGATTTTCGATAACCGGAGGGTGCGCGCCAAGCGGCACCCTCTTTCTTTTCTCGACCCGGAAGGCTAGGGATGGGGGAGGGAATTCAGTGAAAGATGCCTTTGAACTCGGAAAGCTACTGCCTGAATCTTCCCGCAACTTTCCGAGTGAGACAGCGCCTTGAACGAATTTCCTCCCTATCCCTCTTGCCTTCCCCCACACCTTTTAATATATTTGTTATAATAAAAATCATTAACCCATGCGTTAGCAGAAAGGAGTCATAGGGATGAATCAGGAGAGAGAACCGCTTTATATTCAGATACAGAATCATTTCAAGGAGCGTATTACATCCCGCGAGCTGGTCGAGGACCAGAAGATTCCGACGGAAAAAGAATTAATGGACGAGTTCGGCGTCAGTCGGATCACTGTGGTGAACGCGCTCGTCGAACTGGCGAAGGACGGATGGATTTATCGGATACCGGGGAGAGGGACGTATATCAAAGGCATTCCGGAATCGCAGATCGCCGATAAAGCAGTTGCCGCGTTTGCGGCCGAGCCGCCGGTTCGCGCCGGGGGAATGCGAATCGGATTGGTTTTTCCTACGCTGGAAGACTACTTCGCGGTCCGGTTGATCCGGGGCGTTACCGATGAGCTTCAAGCCCAGGGCTACTCGCTGCATATTATGCTGACCAATAACTCCAAAGAGAAAGAAAAAGAAGTGATCCGGGAACTGAAAACGACAGTCGACGGGCTGATTATTTTCCCTGTGGACGCGGAAGTATATAACGAAGAGATCATCTCGCTCAAAATGCAAAACTACCCGTTCGTATTGATCGATCGCCATCTGCCGGGTGTGGAAACGAATGTCGTCGCTTCGGACAGTCCGCGCGCTTCCGCGCTGGCGGTGGATCATCTGTGGGAGTTGGGACACCGGAATATCGCGATCTGTACCGACTCGCCGATGATGACCGTGTCCGTAGATGAACGGATTCAAGGTTATTTCGATGCGCTCAAGCAAAAAGGAGCCATGATCAACCCGGCTCTCATTCTCAATGATTTCGAGTTGGACATGGATCAGATCAATCGTCCTGACGCTCCGGCAAAAGAGATCGACGCCACCCATCCGCTGTATCGGTTTATGCAAAATCGCATGGCAACCGCCTACATCGCGCTCAACTGCTCCCTCGGTGTACAAATGCTGTCGATTGCACGCAAAGTCGGCCTGCGAGTTCCCGAAGACATTTCCATCGTCACCTTCGACAATCCTACGCCTTTGTTCGAAGAATTGAGCCTGCTCACCCATATCGATCAATCCGAATATAAAATGGGCTCCGAAGCCGTCAAGCTCCTGATGCAAGCTATCGAAAATGCCAAACGAAACCAAAAAGAATTCCGGAAAATCACTCTCGATCCCCGCCTGGTCACCTGCAAAACGACAGGCCCGGCTCCTTCCGCCGAATAAAAAATGAGGATGCAGCTCCAACTGAGCATGTTTTCTAGGGCGTGCCAAGGTACATGAAGGAACAATCACAAGGCACTGCCGAAACTTTACACGCTTTAACTACAATTCCGGTAAGGACGAAAAAGCAATAAAAGCTTCACCTAATCCAAACTTCCATACATCCAAAAGACCCAAGAGTGCCCGCAACGCGGCACTCTTTTTTCTTTTCCCTACCCAGAAGGCTAGGGATGGTAGAGCGAATTTCCTCCACCATCCCCTCGCCTTCTATTTTGATATTTGACCAATTTAATATAATGAATATAATTAATGATGTAATCTTCGGATAAAATGGTCTGACAACCTAAAGGAGGATCGAATGTATGATAAGCAATGAGGGTAAAGCGGTAGAGCCGGATGGAGGTCAGCTTGCGGTCACGGGGGGATTGCGCAAGTTTCCCCGAAAATCTGCAGTAAAGCGAAGAGACGGCTTGATCGCGGCGATCATTTTAACGCCTATGATTCTGTGGTGGCTGGTGCTGTCGGGTTTTCCGACGCTGTTTGGTTTTGTGCTTGGCTTTTTTGAATGGATCGGCATATCGGACAGTCCCAAGTTTGTCTGGTTCGACAATTACGTTCGCTTTTTCCGAGACCCGCTGTATTATCAGGCGCTATGGCGCTCGATCTGGCTCGGCGGCCTAGTTACGTCGATTACGCTGCTCGCGGGCTTCGGCGCGTCGCTGCTGATGAATATGCCGCTGTTCGGCAAAGGCATCTATCGTTCGGTCTGGTATATCCCGGCCGTGACCTCAACTGTCGCGACGACGCAGATCTTCAACATTTTGCTCGATACGAATAACGGCGTCATCAATAATATTCTGATCTCGATGGGCAAGCCGCCGATCGTCTGGCAATATTCCGTGTTTTGGGGCGTGTTCTGGATCGTGGTCTACTCGGTCTGGAAAGGGGTCGGCGGAGCGGCATTGATTTGGCTGGCGGGACTGCAATCGGTCGATACGGCGCTGTATGAAGCGGCCGATATCGACGGAGCAGGGCGCTTTGCCAAATTAATGCATGTGACGTTGCCCGGATTGAAACCGATTGCAACATATATTGTCATCACGAATCTGATTAGCGCGATCCAGATTTACGAACAGGTGCTGTTTATGACTAACGGCGGACCGTATGGACAGACCGAAGTGCTCGTGTTCCGGATTTACCGCGATGCGTTCTGGGACTTTAACCTGGGTATGGCAGGCGCATCTTCGCTAATCATGGCGGCGATTGTACTGACGGCGACCGTTTTTTATTACCGTTGGTCGACCGTATCGGATCGCAGCATCACTACCCGCAGAAGCCGTAAGATCCGCAAAGGAGGTCTATGATCATGCAGGAATTTTCGAAAAAGTTGGCCGTGCAGTTTAAGCCCAAATATCTGTTTGCGCATCTCGTGTTGTTCGGTGTCGGATTGGTGCTGTTGTACCCGCTGATCTTTATGGTCACGGTCGGCTTTTTTACGGAAGAAGAGTTTATGACGACGGTGCTCGGCCTGCTGCCGTTCGCCAAACAGCCGACTTGGGAAAATTTCCTTGTGCTGTTCAACGGTTCGGCCGACGCGGCGATCCAGCAGTATTTCCTCAATTCGACCATTCGGACCGTGTATGCGACGTTTTGGGCGCTGCTGACCGCATTGCTGGCCGGATATGTGTTTGCGCGGTTGAAGTTTCGGGGCAAAGAAGTCATCTTTCTAACGCTGCTGGCGACCCAGATGATTCCCGCTACCGTGGCGCTGATCCCGACTTATCTTCAATTCGCCAGATGGCCTTTTGCAGGCGGCAACAACATTTTCACAGGCGGTACGGGCATTCTCGACACGTGGTGGGTGTACCTGATCGGCGGTCCGAGCATCAATATCATGGGCGCTTTTCTGGTCAAGCAGTCGATGGAAAAAGTGCCGTACGAGCTCGACGAAGCGGCAAAAGTGGACGGGGCAGGAACGCTGCGCATCATTTTTCGAATCCTGCTGCCGCTGCAAATGCCGATCATGGCATTTATCGCAATCACGACGGCGCTGGCGACCTGGAACGATTTTATTACGCCGTTTTTCTATACGTCTTCCGATCATTTGCAAACGCTTCCTGCGGCGATCACCCGGTTATCTTCAGCGGCCGCAAGTCCGGGAACCGTACCCAACTGGCCGTTAATCATCACTTTGAGCTTGGGAACGACGCTTCCGGCATTGTTGTTATTCTTCTTTTTCCAAAAATATATTGTTCAAGGACTTGCGAATACGGGCATCAAAGGATAAATAGTCTCGAAACCAATTTGATATATTGAATATATTTAAATGGCGTGATATAGTGAAGGCGTAAAAAAGCCAGTGCGTTACATCGTTGGCGTTGACCATCAAGCAAGCCAAGACGATGTGCGATTTTGATATGGAGGGGTTCATGTGAAAATCAAAAAGATTGCGGCTTTAACAGGAACGGCTTTGTTGGCGGCGGCGTTGTCGGCGTGCGGCGGCGGAGGAGCGGCTACGACAGAAAACGGCACAGGCGCTGAGAAAGCAGGCGGCGAAGTCTCGTCCACGCCGGGCATGACCACAATCAAAGTGCTTAACGAAGGGGCGGTATCGATCGGAGTAGGCAAGCTGGACGATCTGTTTGCGGCAAAAGAAAAAGAATACACGGACACCGGAGTCAGCCTCGATTATACGCCGGGTTCGCCTGTCGAGACATTCCCGCTTCAGTATCAGAAAATCATGAGCGAGCAGTTGAAAAGCAAAAAGATCGAAGTGGTGACCGAGGATTGGGGCTGGGGCGAGCCGTTGATCCAAAAGCAAACCGCAGGATTCTTGGCCAAAAATATCCCGGATATCATCGTAGGCGAAACACAAATGCCGGGATTTGCGCAGCAGGGGCTGCTGGAGCCTTTCCCCGACGAGATGGCCGACGAGATTCGCGAAACGGTATCGCCCGCGGCATGGAAGCCGATGGAGGTCGACGGCAAAATTTACGGACTCGCCGCCCAGCCGGGCGTCAGCAATCTGTTCTGGAATAAAAAGTTGGTCGAACAGGCCGGGATCGATCCGAATAAGACAATCACGACGTGGCAGGAACTGCGCGATAACGTCAAAAAGGTCACCGAAGCCGGTGCAGGTAAATTCTACGGCGGCGGCGTGTACGCAGCGCCGAATTTCGGCGGTTATCTGCGCTATGGAGCGCTGATCGCGATCAACGGCGGCTCATTCGCGGACGATAGCGGTCAGCCTGCTTTTAACTCGCCGCAAAACGCCGAAACGGTCGCGCTGCTTAAAGACTTGAACGCTGCGCATCCGCCGGGTCTCATGGTCAACAATAATGAAGGCTCGTATTTCGACGCTTGGAACAAAGGCCAAATCGCATATCTGATCGACGGCCCTTGGCGGGTGCAGGAATCGAAGACTGCCGGGCTTGATCTCGGCATGGCTCCGATTCCGCTTTCGCCGAACGGCAAAGCAGCCAATGTCACGATCGGCGCAGCGTTCCATTCCGTGCCGAAAGACGCCAAAAACAAAGAAGCGGCTTTTGAATATATTAAAGTCATGTACGGCGAACAAATCCAGCAGCTCGTGGCCGATTCCAACACGCGCTCCCCGATCCTGAAATCGATCGGCGAGTCGCAAAAGTACCAAGACAAACACCCGGAAATGTATCTGCATTACCAGGCGATGTCCGGCGACGTGACGGGCTTGCCTACGTTTACCAAAGACAACTCGAAAGCGTGGCAGCTCTGGGGCGACGCGGTCGTCAAAAGTATCATGACGGACGGCGATATCCAGTCTTTGCTCGACGAAGCGCAGCAGCGTGCCCTGAATGTGACAAAGTAAAACAGGACGGCTCTGTTTGACGAGGAGCAAGTCTTGTTCGGCGGCGCGTGCGCGGGGGGCTGCGGGAGAAATTCGATTCATACGCTGTCTCACTCGGAAAACTGGATTGGATTTAAATAAGAATGTTTTCCGAGTTCAAAGGCGTCTGAATCTGAATTTCTCCCTCCGCCTGCGTGTGGCCGGGAATAAGACTTTCCTCCCAAAGGCTGCCTGTTTGGGGGTTGAAGATTTAAAAAGAACGGGGAATCTTTAATCTGCATGCAGGATCGTGCATCTCGAAAACGAAGTTTTACTATTCGCCTGAAACAGGTGAAAGCGTTCCTGCTACTTGTTTACTTAATGATTGGAGCTGAAAAGATGCCTTATGAAAATACCCGAATCATGCTGGATCGGGCGAAGCGTACGCTGAATCGGCTGCGCGAAGCGATCTATGAGCCGGTCGGCTCGCTAAATACGACCGCCTGGGTGACCAAAGAGCCTGTGTCTTACGAACAACGAACGTCCGGCGTGCAGATCCAACCAGAGCCGGGCGACAAGTGGGGTGAGCTTTGGGATTGTGCGTGGTTTCATTTTGAAGGCCGCGTGCCCGACTATGAGCTTGGACCGCTGCGCCAAGCGGTGCTGCTGATCGACGTTAACGGCGAATTGTGTTTGGTCGACGAAGAAGGCTCGCCGCGCCAAGGACTGACGAATATCAACTCCGGGTTCGAGACGGCGCTGGGGCTTCCGGGCAAGAGGGTGGTTCGGCTCGGCAGCGACGCCTCCGGCCAGTCGATCGATCTCTGGGCCGACGCGGGCTGCAACGATCTGTTCGGAGGCTTCAGCGGCGGCACGATGAAGGAAGCACGGATTGCGATCTGCCATGAAGAGACGCGCCGGCTGTATTACGATTTCGAAGTGCTGATCGAGCTTGCGGAGCAGACGGAAGAAAAAAGCGCCCGCCGCGCCCGGGTTCTGCAAGCGCTGTACGAAGCGTCGCTCAAGCTGTCGGTCATCGACGAAAACAGCGTGCGGCAGGCGAGCGAACGGGTGCGTCCGGAACTTGAGAAAAAAGGCGGCGATCCGACGCTCACGATCAGCGCCGTCGGTCACGCGCATATCGATCTCGCCTGGCTGTGGCCGATCCGCGAAACGATCCGCAAAGGCGCGAGAACTTTTTCTACCGTGCTGCGCAATATGGAGAAGTACCCGGATTACGTATTCGGCGCCAGCCAACCGCAGCTGTATCAATGGATGAAAGAATATTATCCGAAGCTGTACGGGCAGATCGGGGAGCGAGTGCGCGAAGGACGCTGGGAGCTGCAGGGGGCGATGTGGGTCGAGCCGGACACCAATATCTCGGGCGGCGAAGCGCTGGTGCGGCAGATCCTGTACGGCAAACGCTTTTTCAAAAAGGAGTACGGTCAGGACATTACCACGTTGTGGCTCCCGGACGTGTTCGGATACAGCGCCAGTCTTCCGCAGCTGCTGCGCAAATCCGGCGTCGATTACATGATGACCCAAAAGCTGTCGTGGAGCGTGTACAACACGCATCCGCACCACAGCTTCCACTGGGAAGGCATCGACGGCAGCCGGGTGCTGACGCATCTGCCGCCGGAAGACACGTACAACGGCCCGGCCGCCCCGCGTTCGCTGGCGAAGATCGAACAGGCTTACCTCGACAAAAACGTGTCCGAGCACGCGCTGATGCTGTTCGGGATCGGCGACGGCGGCGGAGGACCGGGCGAAGAGCATCTGGAGCGGCTGAAGCGCGAACATAATCTGCTCGGGTTGCCGCCGGTCGTACAGGAGCCTTCGTTGGACTTTTTCCGGAAGCTAGAACGCGAGCAGGATCGCTTCGAGACGTACCGCGGCGAGCTGTATCTGGAAAAGCATCAGGGCACGCTGACCTCGCAGGCCCGCAACAAACGCTACAATCGTCGGATGGAAAAAGCGCTGCGACAGCTGGAATTCACGGCTTCGTTGGCTTTGAGTCTCGGCGGTACGGCGGACGATTATCCGACGGAAGCGTTGGAGCGGATTTGGAAAGAAACGCTGCTGTATCAGTTCCACGACATTTTGCCAGGGTCGTCGATTACGCGGGTGTTCGACGAGTCGTTGGCGCGCTATGCGGTGCTGCTGGACGAGACGACGACGCTGCTTCAGCAAGCGCAGGCGAGGGTCGCCGAACTTGCGGGAGTCGCGGACGACGAAGGCTTGGCGTTCAACTCGCTTCCGTGGGAACGGGAAGAGGTCGTGGAACGGGAAGGCCGTCGTTACTTGGTAACCGTGCCGCCGATGGGCTTCGCGTCATTGAAGAGAGCAGAGCGGTTGGACGGGGAAAAGCTGGCCGCCTACAATGCCGGGCTGATCGCCGAAGAACGGCTATTGGCCAACCGACATCTGCGCGCGGAGTTCAACGAACAAGGCGGGCTTGTCTCGTTGGTGCAGGCCGATACGGGACGCGAAGCGATCGCGTCGGGCTTAGAGGGCAACGTGCTGACGGTGTATCATGACGACGGCGATGCTTGGGACTTCGCGCGCGATTACCGCGACACGGTCGCCGGAGTGTTCGAGTTGATCAGAAGCCGCGCGTCCGTCGAAGGAACAAGCGCGGTGCTGGAGCAGCAGTATGCGTTCGGGCAATCGACGCTGACGCAGCGGATACTGCTGGACACGGGCGCGGACACGCTGCGTTTCGAGAGCAAGGTCGACTGGCAGGAATCCGGCAAAATGCTGCGCGCGTCGTTCCCGGTTCAGGTGACGGCGGATCAGGTCAACTGCGAGATTCAATTCGGTTATTTGAAACGTCCGACGACCCGCAACAACGCGATTGAATTCGCCCGGGACGAGATCTGCGCGCATCAATACATCGACTTGTCGCAGCCGGATTACGGCGTATCGCTGCTGAGCGACAGCAAGTACGGCTACAGCGCGGAAGGAAATATGCTCGATATCAACCTGCTGCGCAGCCCCGGCTATCCCGACCCGGTCGCGGACCGCGCGGAGCATGAATTCGTTTACGCGCTGTACCCGCATGCCGGAGACTTCGTGCAAGCGCGGACGTATCGGAAAGGATATGAATTGAACACCCCGTTGACGGTAGGAGGCGCTTCGGCCGAAGGCGGTACTTTTGCAGCGTTCGTCGATGAGGGACAAGTCTCGGATCAAGCGGCTAATGGGGTCGCGGGTCATTCGCTGATCACGGTCGATCATCCTCATATCATGGTGGAAGCCGTCAAAAAAGCCGAGGATTCGGATCATCTGATCGTGCGCTTGTACGAGACTGCCGGAACGCGCGCGGAAGCCGTTGTGACAATCGGACATCCGTGCCAAGAAATCGTGGAGACGGATCTGATGGAGCAGGTGCTGGAGGAGGAGAGCGTGCAGGTCAGCAAAAGCGGCAACGGCAGCCTGACAGATACGACGTTAATTTTCGGAGCTTTTGAGATTAAGACTTTGCGTATTTTGAAAAAGACTTCACTCTAAGTAAATAGGCGAAGGGGAAAATTCAGTGAAAGACGCCTTTGAACTCGGAAATCTTCACCTGCAAACTTCATCCAGCTTTCCGAGTGAGACAGCGGCTTGAACGAATTTTCCCCGCAGCCTTTAGCTTTCTTTTACGAACAGGATTCTAATCACACTCTCCCCACTGCAAGGTTTGAAGAAAGCGATACACATCTTCGAATACCTCAGCCTGCTCCGCTCCCAACGTCAAAATATGCCCGGATTCCGGATACACCGTGTAACTTTTGCACGGGTTCGGCACGTTCTCGTAGATCACCTTCGCACTATCCAGATACAACTGCTGATCCAATCCTCCCTGCATGACCGCCACTGGCGCTTCGATATCCTTGAGCTGCCTGCCCGTTTCCGAGATCATGTCCTGAAGTACGGAAAGTTGCTCGCGCGGCAAAGACTCAAGCGCTTCGACTTCGGCCTGTACCGTATCCGGCATTTTGCCTTCGAAAGTCTTGTACTGCCTGGCATAACCGACGATGCGCTCGAACAACTCCTCGGCGCTTTTGCCCTGGATCGGCGCGCACATCGACACGACTCCGGCAACCGGATATTCCGCGCCGAGCCGCAAAGCGAACACGCCTCCCAGCGATACGCCCGCTACCGCGATTTGCGTATGACCTTCCGCGATCAGCAGACGGTAACCTTCCTCGGCATCGCGCCACCAGTTTTCCGGCGACAGCTCCAGCAGTTCTTCGGCTGCACCGCCGTGTCCCGTGTACAGCGGAGCATGGCAGGTGTAGCCTTTTTCATGCAGATAACGGCCTAACTTGCGTACGTCCGCCGTGTTTCCGGTAAAGCCGTGCAGCAGCAAAACAGCTCGTTTTCCGGCTCGGTAAGTAAAAGGCTGCGGCGGGATCATTTTCATGGGATTCACTCCGATTCGAAGGTGGTGGATGCTTGATGGTCTCTCCTTATATCTAACCATACATATGTAATGCTTTAAAGTTGAGAAGTATACGAAAGTTCCGTTAGAATAGGGAAGATACGACCATTTAGGGACGCTTGCGCAAGCGAATCGGTGCGTTTACCGCCGTTTACGCAAACGCCTTCAAATTCGAGGAGGGTGTCATGTTAAAGACTGTATTGGGGAGATTCAAAGTGATCGGGGTGCTGGAAGGGATTTCGTTCCTACTGCTGCTTCTGGTCGCGATGCCGCTGAAGTACGCAGCGGGCATCGATATGGCCGTGACGATCGTCGGAGCAGCGCATGGGGCATTATTCGTCTTGTACATTTTGGCGGCTTTCCATGCGTTTATCGCGTTAAAATGGAGCATGAAAAAGCTGTTCTGGGCGCTTGTCGCTTCAGTACTTCCAATCGGCACGTTCGTGTTCGAAGCGCATTTGAACAAAGAGATCAAAGCGGGACGGATGTACGGTTCGACGCAGGAAGCGAATCAAGCCAGAAGGGCCGGATAAGGCGCATTTTAGTCAAGCAGCCGTTGATTCTGGACAAAAGATTGAGAATCGTTTTATCATAATCGATATAGGCAGAATGGGCATCGAAAGAATCGGGCCTCAGGATGGACTTCCATCTTGAGGTCCTTTTTTTGCGTAAAAACCAGATTTCCAAAAATTCCAGATGATGATAAACTTTGAGGAGGCAAGCCGGCACCATGTCAACGCTAAAAGTAAGGTTATGTTTGACTGAAACGCACCTAAAGCGTGTGCATTTCAGCCAAACATAATCCTATGATTAAGAGTTGACAAGCTGCTAGATGAAGATCGAGTTGGCGTATCGGGATGAGAAGGCGATCGGAGTGAAGCTGGAACGCTATGGGCCTGAGAAGTTGAAAGGGGTTCGTTCCGTGCCGGGCAGAAAATTTATTCCGGATGAAAAGGTCTGGACGATTCCGTATACGGTTTCGGGCTTGGGAGCTTTGTTGGATGCCTATGCAAAAGATTTTTTCACATGCGATGAACGTTTGGAAAAGCAGGATTCGTATTTACGCGAGCAGGTGGACAATCATAATAAGCTGCGGCAGCAGGAGATGACACCTGTTCCCTTGGAGGAGCCGCAGGTATGGAGTTCTGATCGGAAGAAAGATTTGCAAGACGCGCTTCGAGCAAGAGGGTATAGCGGGAAAACGGTCAAAGCTTATACGCTTCAGGTACAGCGTTTTTTCAATGAAGTGCTGCTTAATGAGAAGGAAATTAATGACGCTGTCGTGCAAAAGTACTCATTAAAACTGCTGGAAAAAGACCTTTCGCATGCTTATGTGAATCAGGCAATCAGTGCTTTGAAGTTTTATTTCCGACATGTGTTGAAACGTCCCAACTCTAACGGTTATGTGCGTCCTAAAAAAGAAAGTAAACTACCGGATGTATTATCGCTCGGTGAAGTGGCGCGTCTATTAAAAAGCGTGAAAAACCTAAAGCATCGGGCGATGCTGATCGTGACGTATACGTCGGGGCTGCGTGTCGGCGAAGTGGTAAGGCTGCGGCCGGAGGACTGTGATCGGGAGCGAAACGTCGTGAAGGTCCGTCAAGGAAAAGGCCGGAAAGATCGCCAGACGTTATTGTCCGAAACAGCGAATGCGGTACTGGATCAGTATATCCAACAGGAAAAGCCGGACGGTTGGTTGTTTCCGGGACAAAAGGAAGGGCGGCATTTGACGGAACGCTCCGCGCAGAAAGTGTTTGAAAAAGCGCTGATTCAAGCGGAGATTCAAAAAGAAGTCAGCATCCATTCGTTGAGGCATTCGTTTGCAACGCATTTGTTGGAGAACGGGATTGATCTTCGTTATATTCAAGAGCTGCTTGGGCATCAGAGCGTGCGGACTACAGAAAGGTATACGCATGTGAGTAGAAGAGATATTGGGCGGATTCAAAGTCCTTTGGATCGGCTGGGCGGGATGGAGCAAGAAGATTGAGCTCGTAAATAACACGGTATGGGTGTGTATTGGGAAGTTCGGGAATAGCACGGTAGGAATGTGTATCATGAAGTTCGTAAATATTTCTTGTACGAAGTGTAGACGAAATTCTAAAACCGAGGATCATTATGAAAACAATAAAAGCATTATCAAGATACTATTATATAGGATTAGTGATTGGCTACTTCACTAAGAAAAATGTCCTTGATTGGACAGATCGGACGATTGAAGGAAACAAGCAATTTCCATACGAACTGATTGAGATTTCCTTGTCTAGTCACAAACCGTCGGTAGATATAGCATCAAAACTTAAACAGATTTATGGAGAAGAGATCCTACAAGAACCCCTTTATCAGCTTTTAGGAGAACTCGTAAATGATTTTGAAATGGGTAGAATTGCAGAAGAAGAATTATTTACTTATCTATCTGGCTTACATTATCAAGAAAGTGAGATCGTTTTAGATGAAGATCTATCAGATTCGTTAAATCGATTAGACGACGCTTATTATTTAGCCTCGGAAGGAATATATGGAGATGTAAAGACTGTTTGTGAAGAAGGAATAGATGAACTAAACAAATATAAAGAATATATAGGGCGAATTAAAGAATAGCAGAACTTCGTCTAACATAATATTCACGCTGCGGGCATCCGCCCTTGATCCGGCATGCGCCGGATACTCGACATACGTCGAGTCGTGAATACAGGAACGTTATGTGCAACCTGAAAGTCTGAGAAACGATAAGCCATATTGAAACACAAAAGCTCTGAATAGCATATCGATTTTTTTGTTTGGATTTTAAAAAGGAAAGAAACCTCAAAGCTAAAAAGATAATTCCATGAGAGGTCAAGATTCAAAATAATAAGCACAAAGTCACTTTAGATAAATAAGAAGAAAATATAAATACTCTATTGGTAAAAAAAGTTAAAAATATAGTGAAGAGATGGAAAGAAAATATATAATATAAGAAAGAAATAAAAGAACTTAAGAATATTCACAAGGATTCAGGTAGCATACAACACAGTATTCATACTATGCCCATAAATTATCGACTAGCTCTAAATTATAGAGTAAATAGTGAGGATATAGCAGAGTTACATACTACCTGAATATGAAATTATTAGAAGTGAACAACATTTGTACGATGCGAGTATAAGGAAAGGTAAAATACAGTATTTATTAATTTTTTATTTTTAAATATCAGTCTAAATTATCTTCGTCAATTATAGGCGCTATTATTAAAGGTTGGTCCATCATTCTATCTGTTAAGAATGCGGTTAAATAACTTATTTCATTAGCTAAGGGACTTAAAATAACTGAAATATGTTTTCTGAAATCTGATTCTTTTATGGGCTCTTTCAATCTGAATTCTAACTCATAATCTAAATTGATATCATAAATGGCTTGAGGCTCAAAATATAAATGCGCATTAAACTTAATTCTCAACAACTCTTCTGTATTTTCTAAAATTGTATATTTATATTTGGAAATTTGAGAAATCTCAACCTCTTCTTTTTTTCTTGATTCAAATAAGTTTTCCAACTTAAGGTTTAAAAGAACGAATTTTTTTCCTTTAATTTTTCTCAGTATATCCATTTTATCATTCATATTGATTTTCCCTTCAAACTAAATTGTCTGATTTTTTTCATTAAATAAGACTTACAGATAACGTTCCTGTATTCACGACTCGACGTATATTAGGTGTCCGGTGAATGCCGGACCAAGGACGTATGCCCGCAGCGTGAATATTATGTTATATGTCGTAAAATTGACGGGCTTCTCTGCTTTCTCCCGCAAACTTACATCCAGTCTGCTTCCGTATGGAAGCGCACCTTATCTTTTAATCAAATCGCATTCCCTTACATTGATCAGTTTCCGCATGGAAACGTTTCTCATCCGCTCTGCGCTTGTTCTCCCAAGTCCAGATTCGTACAGAATCGGTTGCTTATTGTCTTTGCTCTTCATTTATCCTTGTATTTCCGTCGAAGTTCATCTTCTTATAACGTTCCTGTATTCACGACTTGGCGTATGCTGAGTGTCCAGCGACTGACGGATCCAGGGCGAATGCCCGCAGCGTGAATATTATATTATAAGTAAAATTAAAACAGCTCTCAGAATATTTCAGAGTCGTGCATAGAAAGAGTGCTAACCAAAGAATTTCTTTTGAATTTATTGCGATCAAAAGCATCCCATTGTTTGGAAATAGCCTGAAAAGCTACGTCTTTTTGATTTTGTATATGATGCTCAAAAATTGATTTTAAACCTTGATCATATCCCATACCAAATGAGATGTAAGATTGTATTAACTGATTAATGCTGACGTCCTCTTCTTGAGATTTTTCAGCTAGTTTTTTATGAATGTATTTTGGAATTCTAAGTGATAGTTTCCCACTATACTCATTAAACGGTTTATACTCTCCATCAAATTCTGGTATAGAACGCCCTAATTCTTGTGCTGTTTCAATCCATGCTTTTATTGCATCTTGAACATTTTCTAATGCTTCTACAGGTGTTTCACCATCACTCATGCAACCTGGCAAACTTGGGACAGTGGCGAGAAAACCGCCACCATCCTCTAACGTAAGTGCTTGAATTTCAATTTTGTAATTTGGGAAAGCCATGTATATATTTCCCTCCTAAAAATTAATTATTAAGTTCATCAATAACAGCTTCAAGTGCTTTAATAGCTTTTTTTACGTAAATTATTTTTAAAGGTCTTTCTTTCGGTATTGTTAATATTTCAAATAGGTCTGGATGACTATAAGTATAATGACTAGATCCAGAGCGCGGCGTCCTCCTTTCGAACCTCCCAAATTTTTGAAGAAGCTTATCCAAATCTTCAAAACGTACATTTTTGGGGTTGTTTTTAATTTCAAAGTAAAGATCTTGATAATGCCCCATTGAATTGCCTCCATCGTTATTCCGTCTTATGGAGAAACTTTTTAGTATCAAATACGGTATCACTTAAATGAATAATATCGTATTTGATACTAGTATTCAAGCAATCTATTCTTGCAAATAGCTCATTGAAATTAGAATATATATCTAAATAAAAGTATGTATATAACACAATAAAAGTATTTAAATAAAAAATTAACAAAGGTAAAAATTATAATTTAAAAATATAAAGAGAAATCGTAGGATTAACAGAGAAAAGGCTCAATCAAGAGTAATAAAATTCTTAAGATTGCAGGCAGCATATAACATAATATTCACGCTGCGGACATTCGTCCTTGGTCTGACATTCGCCAGACACCCCACATGCGTCGGGTCGTGAATGCAGGAACGTTATACGTAATACCTGAAAAACATATTTAAAAACTAGACCAGACAAAGAGTTAATTGATTTAACATTTTGCGTTATGCTGTGAAGTAAGAATAGGAGGGGATTGATCATGAGCCTGGAACAAAAATTGATTAACGACTTTTTATCTTTACCCCAAGAAAAACAAATGGAAGTCATTGATTTTGTAAAGTTTCTAAAGACGAAAAATGCATCTCAAACCGAATCTATGATGGACGACATCATCAACGAGAATTTAGAAGCGCTTAAAGAACTCGCCAAATGAGATCGATTACGATTGACCAATTTGATGATCTATCATCAAAAGATCATGAAAGTAACGGGTGGAGCAGATGGAGTCAGAGATCAAGGATTGCTAGAAAGTGCATTGGGTAAAGCTGAACAGACTTTCGATGGTGAAGAATTGTACTCAGAGCTAATAAGGAAAGTTTCTGTCGTGATTTTCTCCTTAATCAAAAACCATGGATTCGTGGATGGAAATAAACGTGTTGGAGTAGCCGTTATGCTACTTTTACTTCAATTAAATGGATATTCTATTCAATATAGTCAAGATGAACTCGTTCAATTAGGATTGGGAACAGCAGAAGGCAAATTAAATGAAAAAGATATTGAGGAATGGATAATAAGGCATCGACAATGAAGCTCGGTGTCTTATTCTATATCTTCTCGAATATTCAAGGAAGACCGGTACTACGTATAACCTAATATTCACGCTGCGGACATTCGTCTTTGATCCGGCATGCATTGGGCCGTAAATACATGAACGTCATATGAAATCCTCAAGTTCAAATATTTCTATGTAAACCTATTTGTTGTAAGATGGAAGTAATCCATTATGGAAGCGAGGCCATAGCTTGATACCTCCTTATGTTATAGATCTCTAGGTACGTTACTCTGTACCTTAACAGGTAAATATAAAAGTAAGTACCGGGGATCTTATTGTTCGATAACGATGAAGTTGAAGCATGGGAATTGGAACAGTTTAACAAGTATTTGGATGCTCAAATCAGGTACAAAAGAGATTTCGACCCTCGAATCAAGAGACTCAACGAGTTTCGAAATCACAGAAGAACGAAGTATTTTTATAATCACGAAGTTAAATCGATTCGAAAGCTCACTCAAAGAAGATTTAGAATGAAGTTCAAGAACAATATTGGCAATGAAGTCTATTTTAAGCCTGTACCTCATGATTATCGAACCAATGGATGGTTGTCTTTTTAAGAAGGGAAGGAGAGAAGAAATTCTCTCTTTCCTTTTTTTGAGAAATTGTTTACAACTCAGGCAGTGGGGATCAGATAAGACTATATTCACGCTGAGTGGCTAAGGGGTCCGGCATTCATACTGTCTTGAAAAATATAAGGGAGGTACTTGCTCATGATATCCAATACAGACGTAAAATTAAAAGTACTAAAAAGATACAACATTAATGAAAAAGATTTGATAGGTTCTGGAATGGAAGCGGAAGTCTACGGTTATGGCGAAGATAAAGTATTAAAAATATACCAGGGTACATCCAATTACAAAAAACAAGGAATTTTAAAACGTTTCTACGATTCTATTCAATCTAATGATATTAGTTTTGAATTCCCCTATATTTACAATATCATTGATGAAGATGATATAGTCGTCACGATTGAAAAACGAATCATCGGGGAGAATATGGAGAATGTGTTATCGCGAATGAATGATGAACAATTAGAAACCGTAATGAAAAATTACCTTTCGGCAAATTTAGAAATGCAAGCAGTGAAACCGGATCCGAATTTCGAAGGATATAAGTTATTTGACGATCATGGAATTCCTGCATCGCAACAGAAGGACTGGCATGATGTATTGAAACAATATCTTGTAAAAAAACAGAAAGAGTTGCAGGGACATTTTTCGGAAGACGTTATGAACTACGAAGAAAAATTACGAATAATACTGGAGATTTTATCGTTTGAATATCAAGGGCATCATTCGTTGATTCATGGTGACTTTTATCCCGGAAATGTACTTATTAATGAAGAAGGTAAAATTACCGGCTTGATCGATTTTGGATTGATGACGATGTATGGAGATTACTTATTTGATGTTGCTACAGGTTGGGTGTTTTTTGATATGTACAACGAATTGAAGGCAAATATTTTGGAAAGATACTTAGATTTAATTATGAGTACTCTAGGTGAAGAAGTAAGAGAAAAACTCTATTTTTATGTATTGGTATTCAGTATGATTTCTGCGAATTTCTATTCCGAAGATTGTAGCGATGGTCATTACCAATGGTGCGTAAAAAATTTAAATAATGAAATGTACTGGAGTTTTTGAAAAACGTTATATAGAGGCTGCAAAAGCTTTGCTAGAAAAAATCGACGAAATGATACTCAAACAATCAAAAGATTCGTATTCACAATATCCTATTGATTAATAAAATATACAAGCGGCGGTAATGATGTAACAAAGGCAGGAAATAGCAAGAATCATTAGTGCGATAGCGTATGGTGCAAGGTCAAGCGAATGGAATTTTGGTTTTATGGAGGTAAGCAGGTATGGGCGGTTCGAATCAATGGGATGCAGAATGGGAAGTGTCGGAAGAATTAGCGCATCAATTAATAAGCAATCAGTTTCCGCAGTTGGCTTCAAAACGCATACAAAAGCTAGGCCACGGCTGGGACAATACGGTTTATCTCGTCGGGACCGAATACGTATTCCGATTTCCGAGAAGAGAAGTTGCGATTCATTCGTTAACGATAGAGAAAAACATACTGCCCAAGCTTAAAGACTATTGTTCGATTGAATATTCGCTGCCTTTATTTTTTGGGGAGGGTAAATATGGTTATCCGGCACCCTTTTTGGGCTACTCTTATTTATCCGGCGAATTTCCGATCGGATTGACGGACGAGCAGCGTGCTGTTTCGGCAACCACCCTTGCTGTATTTCTAAAAAACTTACATGCATTCCCCGTGCGGATCGCCGAAGAAAACGGAGTTCGACATGATCATCGAAATCTGACCGATATTGCGCTGCGCAAAGAAAAGATGCATCAATTCCTTTCGAACATTTCCTCTCATTTAAGCGAAGAAGAGTACTTCGCTTTAGCGAATTATCTAAAACAGCTTTCAATTAAAAAAGTGAAGCCAAAGCATACATTCCTTCATGGCGATCTTCATTTCAAAAATATGCTGGTGGATAAGAACGGAAAGATTTCAGGCATTATCGACTGGGGAGACATTAACATCGGCCATCCGGCTTGCGACTTGAATGTTGTATACAGCTTTTTACCTCCGAATGCGCGCCCAACCTTTTTCGACGTATATGGGGAAGTCGATGAAGAAACGAAGCTGTTAGCACGCTTGATGGCCATATATATCCCCATTTTGATCATGATGCAGGCGATTGATCTTAATGATCTAAGGTCGATCGATGAAGCAAAGGCAACCATAAAACGTGCGCTCGCTGACTAAGATGTGGAATCCGAATTAAAAGAACTATGGGAAGAGAGCGGAGAGTGTCAGAAATGGGAACGTACAATAAAAGATTTGGAAACCAGAATCGAAGAGCTAAAATGAATGTGGAGGAGAACTAATGAAAAACGGTGTACTGGTTTTTGCATCAGTTTTAATTATTTCTTTAGCCGGATGTAGTATGTCAAAGCCTTATGATGTTGAAGCAGCTATTAGGCAGGGAGAGATTGTAGATTTGCACGGACAAGTATCGAATGCTCAAAGGATAGAAGAATTTAATCAGAACATTTTGCAAAACGTTAAAGATAAAATCAGAATTACTCGATTCACGGTTGAAGGAGATCCAATATTCTATGATATTCAATTCGATGGTAAAGAAATTAAATTCAGATCTGACCATTCGAAAGATAAACATGGAACAGGTAAAAGACAATCTACAGCGTGTGAGTCATTTTTGACCAGAGAGACCCGGAATGGTATTGAATATAGTTTTGATGGATGCTCTGGAAAGAATGAAGATATAGGGAATAGTTTTAAACTTGAAGTCATTACTGAATAAAATGAATGTATTCTGCTGCTATTGGTCGGGCATTTGCCGTACACTCGATGCGCTGACCGCCGAGCATGTGTTAACCAATACTTCTCTGAAAAAGGCCTCCTTTTGGAAAAGGAAGGTTTTTTAGGTTCGACTTTACCGGAATCGTTTAAACAGATGGAATCGGAAAAAGGTTGGCTAGAAAAGGAGGCGTTTGTTTGAGCAGAGGACATTCGAAGAAATGGAAAAAGTGGTCATTGGCGGTATTGGCCGTTTCGACTGCGACGGGCGGAACTTATACGCTGCCGCATACCTTTGCTGTCGAAAAAGACGGACAAACGAGTCAATCGGTTCGACAGGTTTCGGCTTCGGCCGCGAGCGTGCAGGCGGAAGTCGTTGCGCCCGTCATCGCGGTCGATCCGAAAAAAGATTCGATCTCGGCTTCCCGCAAAGCTTTGATCAAGCTGGGAATGATGAATCTAAGCACGGCAGCGGCTTCCGACTTCTACTCGTCGGAGAGCCTGCTGCTACAGTTGAAGCAAGCCCGGCATCGGGCCAATAAGGTTGCTCTCGATCCGAAAGCGTCTGCGGATCAAATATACTACGCCTCGCGCAGACTGGAGGAGTCGATCGACCGGTATAACAAAGGCACGGTCAGCAGCGCGGAGGTGCTCGGTAAAATATTGAAGTACGAGAAAGCGTTCGTTTTGAACGGCGAAAACGAACATGCGTTAAACGAGATTGAACGATTTGCTTTAAAAGGAATCAAAGAAGCACAGGCCAAGCTTGCAGCCGACTCGACAGAGGCGGGCGTACAGGCCGCTTACAAGCATTTTTTGTCCGTCGATGCGGATGCCAATGACCGGGAACCGATTGAATTGCAGAAAAGTATCGACTTTTTGCAGCGCTATCAAGAAAATTACGCCGCTAAAATAGAAGATGCCGGGTCCAGCGCAAAAGAAGTCATGCTGCAGCGGGAAATTTACGAGCAAGCCGCAAAAGCGATGCAGTCCGCGATCGGCGCCAAAGTAAGAAAAAACGAGATGACCGTCGCATCCGCGAACGTGATCAACGCCTACTGGGCTTTCTTGGAAGGCATGCGCCTATCGGATGATCTGAAGCAAGCCCGTCCGCTGCTGGATTCGCCGATCGGCAAAGAGGAAGGACAATATACCGCTTCGTCGCTCCGCACGCTCGAATACGGGATCAACAAAGCGGAGTCTTCGCTGAAACAATCGGAAATAGGGGAAGAGTTGGAACAGGCTCGGGAAAAGCTGGCCGTTGCGGTCACAACGTTCAAAGCAAGCCGAAATTGATTTTCTTGGGAAAAAAGCGCAGCGTACCGACGATTTTTGAATCGTTCGTACACTGCGATTTTTTTGTTTGTCGCATTAGTCCGACCCGTATGTCGCAAAAGTACATGGCGCCGCCAAGCCCAAATCCTTTATACTCCCCTATATATCCGATAATGAAAATCATTATCATACATAAGGGGGATTCACCATGAATCAAGCACCAAAAAGGCAAGCGGCTGGAAGCACAAGCTGCGCTGCTCACAAATCACGATTTCTGATGGGCTGCATGTTGGCCTTTGTTCTGATCCTGACGGCTTGCGGCGGCGGAGCAGGCGCGAATAATAGCAACCAGGCTGCGGCAACGCCGGCACCGACCGAGACGCCTGCGCCTACAACCACGGCACCGACCACGGAATCCGGCGGGTCTTACCCGGTCACGATCACCCATATGAAGGGCGAACTGACGCTTGAATCCAAGCCGAAAACCATCGCTGTGCTCGACGTGAAGTTTTTGGATCAGATGCTGGCGGTCGGCGAGAAACCGGCAGGCAGCGTCATCGCGGGCGGCAACACTGATTACCCGGAATATTTGGGCGATCAACCGAGCGGCGTACAGGTACTCGGCACGCGCGACGAACCCAACTTGGAAGCGATCACGGCGTTGAACCCTGACCTGATCATCATGACCGATTTTCAAGAAAAACAGTACGAGAGCGTGAGCAAAATCGCGCCTACGCTCGTGCTTGATTTCTACGAAGACTGGCGCGACACGCTGTCTACGATCGCGCAGATTACGGATAAGCAGGACGAAGCGGAAAAGGTGCGCACGGCTTATGAAGAAAAAGCAGCCGGACTCAAAGCGCAGCTGACCGAGAAATTGGGCGATGAGACGGTAGCCGTCATTCGTCCGAGAAAAGAAGGCATTCGCGTGCACGGCATCGAGCACCGCATCGGTCAAATTTTGTATCAGGATCTGGGTTTGAACATGCCGGAATTCGCGAAACAAATCGGCGAAGACGGCTCGATCGAAGTCTCCATGGAAAAAGTACCCGAGATCGACGCGGATCGTTACTTCGTGCTGTCGGATGAACTGTTCGCCGCGGAAGCGGAAGCCATGGCTAACAATGCGGTATGGAAATCTCTCGACGCGGTAAAAGAAGGCCGCACTTACGACGTGAACTCCACGCTCTGGATTGCTTATTACGGCCCGCTTGCGATCAATCTGATCATCGACCAAGCTTCGGAAGCACTGCTCGGAGCGAATTAATATGGACCGTTACCTCTCAAGCGAGTTGTGGAAACAAACAGCGGAGAAGCATTCGATCTTGCTGGGCGAGCCGCCTGAACAGAGTGTCCGCACCATTGCGTTAAGCGTACTGTACGAAGAAGAGGCATGCGCAGTCTACGTCGAATGGTTCCGGGAATACATCGATGCGCCGGACAAACGTGTCGCGGCTTCCATGCTCGCCAAGCGGATCGGCTACTTGTGGACCGCTCCGCTGGTGAAGGCCATGACTTTTCATCAGCAGCGGGTTTCGTTCGATCTGCGCAGCAGCTTTTTGTATCATCCCGTGCTTGCAGACCCGTCGATGACCCGGTTTCCTTTTCTGGCGGTTCATGCTCTTCAATCGGAATCACTCCTGAACAATCGAAGTTCGAAAAGGGAAAAAGCAGTCGAAGAGATGTTCGCGTCTCAACTCTCTCCGCTGCTGCAGATGCTTTCAACCGTGTCTTCGCTGCCTATGAGCATTTTATGGGAAAATATCATGGTGCGAATCGGGCCGTTATATGCACCGGATGCAGACAACGTCGAGCAGCCAAATCCGCATGTCCAAGCCGACTTTTCCTATCTGACCCAAGAAGCGCCCGGCACGGCATTTGATCAGAGAAAGAACCCGTTTACCCGATTCACCACCTGCGAGAACGATATACGGGTAGCCAAAAGCGAACGGATCACCTGCTGCTTTTACTACCGAATGTCCGACGAGTATTGCAGAAAATGCCCGAAAATTGACACTGAGAATAAATCTCAACTAAAATGACAACAGTAATCATCTTACCTTGTCAGGAGTTGAGAACATGCCGCCGCAACAACAAAGCAGCCTATGGAGCGATACGACGATCAAGATGTTGGACGGGTATAGCGGTACGTTACAGACAGGCCATGCGCTGACTTTTGACGAAACGAAATCGACCTCGAATATGCTGCTGCTGGCGGTAGGCGGGGAAGGGGAGCTTACAATGAACGGCGAAGTTTGCCGCATTGGAGCTTCTTTTGCTTGCCATGTGGTAAAAGGCGCTTCCTTTACGCTGACGTCCGGATCGGATGATCTTTATTATATCGTGATTACCTATAAAGCTTCTTCCTTGGAAGGCGTGTCTCATGACCTGCCCTCGTACCGCAAACACCCGCTGCAAATCTCCTTCATCCAAAGCACGATGCTGCAAACCGAATGGGTGCAGACCGCGGAAAAGATCATCTCTAAATGGCGCCGCGGCGAAGGGTTGGAATGTTTCCACGCCAATGCGCTGCTGCAAGGGATGATCTACGAGCTGATTATGGAATACGAATGCGGTCAAGGCGGGGCGGAGTTCGATCTGGTCGAAGTGGTCGCATCTTATATCGCCTCGCATTATCGTCAGGACTTGGAGCTGAAAGACCTGGCAGCCCTCGCCGGATGCAGCGTCAGGCAGCTGCAGCGGCGCTTTAAGCAGGAAAAGCAGGTGGGGCCGATGGAGTACGTGATTCAGCTGCGGATGGAAAATGCTTCTCGGATGCTGCACCATACGGAGGCTTCGATCGGGGAAATCGCGGAGCGCATCGGGTACAGCGATACGTATTATTTCAGCCGGGCTTTTAAAAAGGTTTACGGCGTTCCTCCGCTGCATTACCGGCTTGCCAAAGTGTCCAAAACGGACGCGGACTATGCAGCGGCTTTGCTTGGAAATCGAACGGCCTCTTCCTACGATTCTCCGCAAGGCCCGGTGATCTGCCATATGCGGGGCGAGTATACCGTTACGCAATCGCCGCAGCGCATCGCCGTGCTCGATATCCAATACGCGGATCATCTGCTGGCACTGGGATCGCCCCCGGTCGGAAGCGTGGGTTCGGGGAGCCGATCCGTCCAATTTCCGCAGTATATCCGGGCAGGACTTCAAGATACGGAGCTGCTGGGAACCTATGAATACCCGGATCTGACTGCCGTGGAAAAAGGATCGCCGGACCTCATCATCTGCACCGAAGTTCATGATCCTTATGTCGAACGGTTAAGCCGGATCGCTCCCGTGTTAATGTTCAAGCGCAACGAGAATTGGCAGACCATTCTGCGATTGTTCGGCGAACTGACAGGCAAACGGGCAGAGGCCCAGCGCATCCTTGCGGATTATGAGCGTCGAACGGCTTTGCTGTCCGAGGAATTGGCGCCTGTACTTGCCGGGAAAAGCGTGGCATTGATCCGTCCGCTCGATTCTCTGGTTCGGGTGCATTCGGCCGCTCATCGCACGGGTGCGGTGTTGTATCGGGATCTGGGCCTGACCGCGCCTTTATTCGTGGCAGACGCTTCGGATACGGCATACCACATTTCGGTGGATCGACTTCCCGCCGTGCAGGCCAGCCATTACTTTTTGCTGAGCAACGAAATGCTTCAAGACGGCAGAACGGTGACTGAGCAGCGCGTCCGAGGCATGTTGGATAAGACTGAGTCGCAACAGATTCATCCGGTCGATGCCGCCACATGGATCGGTTGTTACGGGCCGACGGGGATTAACGGCATCGTGGATCAGATCGAACAGGCTCTATTGGTTTGAGTGAAAGGCATCGGGCATACGCTCGGTGCCTTATTTGGTGTTTTTATAGGATTTCCTAAATTTCCAAATGATGATAAGGTGATAAAAGCAAGGCATAACGCGTTCTATAGGGTATAAGCTTCGCACCCGTATCGCGGAGTCGAATAGCCGAGAGGAGCTGATGAAGTTGAAAAAGATGCTGTCGAATTTGATCTCATCGTTTTTGATGGGCCTGTTTATTTATTATGCACTGACGCAAACCATAACTTGGGGTGCGGTATTGGCTTGTCTGGCTGCTGTAGGATTCGTCGCGCTCGGATACCTTGCTGCGTACGCTTTTAAAAGAAACCGGAAAAACGCCGTAAAATCATAAAGTCGTGAAAGTTGAGAAAATAGATGTTTGAATCCTACGATTTTAAACCAGGCATAGTCACATATGATCCGTTTAAGCTAAGCCCTTTCGACTCCACCGATCAAGATTGGATTAACGAAGATTTGGTTCAAGTGAGCTATCCGCAAGGTTATGTACTGGATGTTGGATGGTATAAAGGCATAAGTAGATTCGTGATCTGGATCATAAAAGATAACAACTGGGAGCAGCCGGTACATAAAAAGAACTATCGAACGATACAAGAACTATACGAGGGCATGGAAAAAGCGATCGCGACGATGAACAAATTGCTGAACGAATCTTTTATTGATGAATCCAAAAAATCGAAATGAACAAGAGGTAGCTTTCCATGAAAGTACATATTCAAACGAACAAAGAAGGAGCCTGCCGATGACTGATTTTCTGACTCGATTCGAAACGCATTTCAAAGCCAACTTCCTACAGGACCTCACCGATACGCTCGCTCAAGCTCAAGGCGAAAAAGTCTACGTCTGCGCGTTCGGAACCGACAGCGACTTCGGTACCTTATTCCTCGCGGTCAACACGGAAGAATCGTTGGCTCGCCATATCGCGGACATGAAGCAAAAAGACTTATGCGGCACGGAAGCGGACGAAATCTACTATCGCTGGGGCTGCTCGGAGTATCAATATGGAGGGAATACGCACCTAAACGGAATTAGTAACATCCTGCAGGAGATCGACAATGCTTATGATTACAAAGACCGGATCATCGAGATCATCGTTCAAGTCGTACGCGATACGGACGAGGCAGTGTTCCGGCAATACGGACAATCCAAAACCGACATCGTCTTTTTCGTGTCCATGACGGATGACGACGAGGCGGAGCAGTTGGAGAACGAAACGGTCGTGCAGATGACGGAAGCCGAGCTTGCCGCAAGTTTCTTGAAGCGGTATGAACAAGAAGAGTAGGCGTACATCATGACTCTTTCACTTGCCGAATTCAAAGGGCGTATCGACGCGATTTCCGAGGCTATCCGATCTCTGGGCGGCGAAGTTCAAGAACTCGTTATCCGCCCGCCCGCTACCGAACAAGAAATCGAACGTGTCGAACATCAATTAGGCCTATCTCTGCCGAGCAGCTTCAAACAGGCTCTGCTGCACATTGCCGGAGAGTTCAGCTTCTGTTGGTTTATGCCCGACGATTATAAATTCCCCGAACCGTACCATAATATTTTTAGCGGGCAAATCCATTGGAATCTTCTGCAGCTGCCGCAGATCGACGAGGGGAAAAAGGGAATGCATCGAGCGTGTTTTCCCCAATCCCGAGGATGAGTACGACAAAGTGTGGCATGACAAGCTGGCCTTTATGGAAGTAGGAAACGGCGATTATGCAGCATTCGACGTAAAAAGCAGCGACGATCCTCCTGTCGTGTACTTGAGTCATGCCGACGGTCAAGGACACGGGTACATACTGGCGCATCATTTCATGGAATTGTTGGAAAAAGGTTCGCGGATTGCTTTTGTCGGAGGGGAAGATTGGCAGTGGCTGGCGTTCACGGAATCGAAAGATAGCGGGATCGACGTACAGGGCACGGCTGCTGCGGAATGGCGCGAGCTGATCGGATTGAATCCGATTCCTGTTCCTGTTCAACAGCCGCTCGCTGCCGCCCGTCGACACAGTCTTGCTCTTCGTCCCGACGGAACCGTCTTCGCCGCGGGCGACAACCGTCAGGGCGAGTGCGGAGTCGACGGCTGGCGGAACATCGTTGCCGTGGCTGCTGCCAACGTGCATAAAGCTAACAATACGGGAAGCTCGCACAGCGTCGGCTTGCGATCGGACGGAACGGCGGCAGCCGCAGGCTGGAACCGGCAAGGTCAATGCGAAGTCGGCGAATGGCGGGACATCGTCGCGATCGCTGCCGGTTGGCGTCGCACGATCGGCTTGACCGCGCAAGGCACTGTCGTTGCAGCCGGGCGAAACGACGAAGGACAATGCGAAGTCAGCGACTGGCACGATATTGTAGCGATTGCTGCAGGCGATTGGCATACGCTGGGTCTGCAATCGGACGGAACGGTGAGAAGGTCGGGCAATCGTCAATACGGTCTGGACGAATCCGATCGCTGGCGCGATATTGTAGTTATCGCCGCCGGATATTTGCATAGCGTAGGGGTGAAGGCAAACGGAACGGCAGTCGCGGCGGGTTCTGACCGGCAGGGTCAATGTCAGGTGGGGTCATGGCAGTATTTATCGATCGTCTCGGCAGGCAGCTATCACACCGTAGGCTTGAGAAAAGACGGAACGGTTATCGCCGCAGGTTCCAACGAATACGGACAGTGCGACGTCGGCGATTGGCGTGACATCGTAGCCGTCGCCGCAGGCTGCACGCACACGCTGGGCCTGCAATCCGACGGCATGCTGCTCGCTGCAGGCAGCAACGAATCGGGTCAATGCGAGGTATGCGAAAGGACGGAATAAAATGAGCGACAAGCAGAATTCGAACGTCTTTATCATCGGGATTACGGGGAAAATCGGCAGCTTATTGGCACAAATCCTTCTGGAAAAAGGCGATACGGTGCGCGGACTCGTGCGGCGCGCAGATCAGCAGACCGAACTTGCGGCGCGCGGAATCCAGACGGAGATCGGCGATATTGCAAGTCTGCCTGCCGATCAATTGGCGACTTCATTCGGTAGTGTCGACGTCATCATATTCAGTGCAGGTTCCAACGGCGGCAGTCGGGAAGTGACCAAGGCGATTGATGACGACGGCGTGGCAAGAACGATCGAAGCGGCGGGGAAGGCAGGCATCCAACGTTTGATCTTGGTGTCCGTGCTTCCGGAATCCTGGCGCGAACGCAATCTGAGCGAGGATGAGGAATATTATTTTGCCGCGAAAAAGAAAGCCGATATTCGGCTGAGCCGCAGCGATTTGGATTGGATCATTCTTCGACCGTCCCTATTGGTTGACGATCCCGGCGTCGGCACCGTTTCGATGGGACCGGCTGAATTCCACGGACAAATCGCTCGGGAGGACGTGGCCGCGACCTTAGCCGAACTGCTGCATGAACCTCGGATCGGGCGGCAGATTTTGGAGTTGAACGAAGGTTCGACATCGATTCGCGAGGCCGTTGCGGCCAATATTCGATAAAAAGAAAATTAGTGCAGTCTTGCATGTCTGCAGAAAGGTCATGATTTATGCTATTTATTCATAAAAAATTGCTTCTACGGTTAGCCGCTCCTTATCAGGAGTCTTCTATGCAAATCTGTTACGCCAAAGCACAAAGCCTGTCCGCCACGACGAATCAGGCCATCTTATTAATGAATGAAGAGAAGATCGTTATTCTTTTTCTGAACTTTCTCGTCACTAAGGTTGTACATAAGGTTGAATTTGCGACTTCCGATCTGTTGGATTCCAAACTTAGCTTCGAACAAGGGCTATCCGTCTCGTGGTCATTTAATGTTCAAGGCCAGCGCTGGCGGTTCCAGATCATGAAGCAGATTCTGCCGCTCGGTACGATGCAGGGCGATTTCCTTGAATTTTTGCGAGGCGCGCTGAGGTAGATCCATTAAGCTTTGATCCATAACCATCCCCGCGAAAAGGAGTTTTGCAAACTATGCACGCAATCAAGCTGCAATCGACGCTTTCAACGGATGCCTATCTTCAGCCTTCCGATTATGCGGATTTTCATGATCGCGGCATTCAGCAACGCATTCGAACCTTCGATCAAACTACGGAACTTGAACGGATTCAAGCCGCTTACGAGTTTGTACGCGATGAAATTTCCCATTCCATGGACATTCGCAGCCTTGAAGTCACACGCCGGGCTTCCGAGGTGCTGCGGCAAGGTCACGGCATTTGTTACGCCAAATCGCATCTGCTAGCCGCGTTGTTAAGAGGAATGGGCATTCCGGCAGGGATGTGTTATCAACGTCTGACGTGGGACGATACGGTTGAAGGCGGTTATGCTATTCATGCGCTGAATACCGTTTATTTGCGTGAAAAAGATCAGTGGATCAGACTCGACGCGCGCGGGAATAAAGAAGGCGTAGACGCCCGGTTTTCCATAGAAACCGAACAGCTGGCGTATCACGCGCGGGCGGAACTTGGCGAAGTCGATTACGAGACCAACTTCCATGAGCCGCCCCCCGCGATTATTGAAGCTTTGGAGAACCATTCGGACTGTATGCGGATGTGCGCTGCGGGCTTGCCGACGGAGTTGAAGGAACACGTACAGGCCGAATAAGAACGGAATTTTAAGATAAGAGCATTTAACGTATGGAAGCAGCCTTGAGGAGTTTGAGATCGGGGCTGTTTTTTTATATCGACTTGAGGGAGGTAACTTGTTGCGATCGTCGACCGCTGCAGCAATGGGGCAGACATTCGTCGACGTCTTGTTCGGGTTTGCTCGATCAGGGTATTGGATATTAATGGAGTCAAACAAAAAGGAGCAGAGTTATGAATTCGTGGGACGAAGACAACCCTAACCCGTTCGTCATCCGGTTTTATTACAATCGCAAGATGACGTTGTGCGGTTTTATCGCTCAAGGCATTATTCATTCCGCCCCGTACGGTCAAGATATTGTCGCTGCCGGAGTATCCACGTTGGTCATCAATACGGTGCATAGTCTGCAAGAACTGACCAAGGACAAGGCGGAAGCCGCCATGACGCAGAATTATACAAGATGCCTTCTGCTGGATCTGCAGCAAAGAAACCGGGGAAGCCGCGAAGCGGCAGTCTTGCTGCAGTCATTCGAAATGGGCATATACAGCATTCGAAACAGCTATGGGGAAGAACATATCACGATCGAACAAATTCAGCGCTGACAAGGAGGCAATATCGATGAGCGAGAAAATGATCCAGTCGAAAAACGCCGAAATTTTCACGGAAACCTTCGGTGATCCGAGTCATCCGGCCTTGCTGCTGATCATGGGTGCGCAGTCTTCGATGATTTGGTGGGAAGAGAAGTTTTGCCTTCAACTAGCCGATCAAGGACTGTTTATTATTCGTTACGATAACCGCGACGTAGGCCGTTCGACGACGTATGAACCGGGGCAACCGGGGTACGGGCTGGAAGAGATGGCAGGCGACGCAATCGGCGTGTTGGATGCTTACGGCATCGAGCGGTCGCATATTATGGGCATGTCGCTCGGCGGGATGCTGGCACAGATGATCGCTTTGCGTGATCCGGAGCGTGTTCAGAGTCTGATCCTGCTCGCAGCCTCCAACTTTGCCGAGCACCTTCCGCCGATGGAAGAGAAGGTCGCGACCTTTTTTGCCGATATGGGAGCCGTGGATCTGACGGATCGGGAGTCTTTTATTCGTTTTACGATAGATCGTTCGAGAGTGTTGGTGGGGTCGAAACATGCTTTTGACGAGGAAAAAGCGGATACGCTGGCGAAGTTGGATTTCGACCGGGCGAACCGTCCAAGCAGCATGACCAATCATGCGCTGTTGGCCGGCGGAGAATCGGACATGGCGCGAACGAGCGAAATCGCGGTGCCGGTATTGGTCATCCACGGCGAAGAAGATCCGATTATTCCTTATGCGCATGGCGAGCATCTGGCGAACGTTCTTCCGCATGCGGAGCTGCTGAAGCTTGCCGGAAGCGGGCATGAGCTGCATGAGGAGGATTGGGCTACTGTGATTGAAGCGATCGCTGCACATGTGAAGTAGACGAGCGGTGAGATCAGGCGGAAAAGGACGAGTGAGGACATGGGCTGCTTGACGTTTGTACTTTCGTTTATCGTATCGATGGTTGTCTATGCCATTCCCGAAAGGATCGTGCAGGCCATGACAAAAGTGATCTTCGGCATGACGATGTCGCTCGACGGATTCATTAGCGATGCGGACGGCAATATCTCTATGCTGTATCCGAATCATCAGGAGTTTGGCAAGTCCGAGATTATGCAGGAAGCCGTTCGGGACACCGGGGCCGTCATAATGGGGCGTCGGACCTTCGAGCTGGCGGGCGACCCGGATCATTATGCGGCGGATTACGAGTTTCAAGTACCGATCTTTATCGTAACGCATACCGCTCCGGACAAAAGGCCGAAAGAAAACGAGCGCCTTAGCTTTACCTTCGTGGACGAGATCGGAAAAGCCGTTCAATCGGCGAAGCAAGCTGCAGGAGATAGGGACGTTACTGTAGTCGGCGGAGTGAGCATAGGGCAGCAGTTATTAAAGGCCGGACTGGTGGACGAGCTGCAAATCGGGATCATGCCGCTGCTGCTTGGGGACGGACAAAAGTTGTTTGACGGGCTCGGGGAGCTGCCGGTTACGCTTGAGAAAACGAGAGTGATCGAAACGGGGGCGCGCACGGATATCTTTTTTGCAGTCAACAGAAAAAAGTAGAGAGATCGGGGAGTCGGCATGTTAGATTCGTTATTTGATTTTTATAGAAAAATTTTAGTTTTATACAGAAAAAAGGTGAGTAGATTTGCTGATTCATAATCAGTCTGGTAGAAGGTATCCAGTACATTTTGAAAAACTGAAATTAATAGAGATTCGACAAGAGATGAATAGTTGGGAAGAAAATTTTGACTGGACTTCATATTTTAAAGCAGACGATCATTCAAACATTCAGGTTTACAAGATGACAATCCAAAATCAGACTCGAATCGAGGGCGCTATCGCTTTAGAAATCCGAGAAGATCATATTTATATTCACCTGATCGAAAGTGCACCGCATAATCGTAAGGGGAAGATTTTCGACTTAGTAGGTGAACATCTTATTGCATTTGCTTGTTGGCAACGGAATACTGGTTATAGACGAAAATGCTGCTGATAAATTAATTATGATATACTTAAACGAGAGGTGATTATGATGATCCAAAAGAATCCTCGTGAAAATTTGGATACTGTAGCACGTAAAGTGAGTAATGGGCATTATGTAGAGCCACGCAACCCGGACGATTTAAGTGTTCAGAAGAAATTAATCAGCAATGCTATCGAAAAAATAAAATTAGAACGTACATTAAAGGCCCGCTCTTAAAGCGAGCCTTTTACGTTTCTATTCCTCCAACCGCTCCTTCATTGTTTCATACATCTTCGCCGTATACACATCCACTTCATCCCGCGACATCCGCAGTCTTGCCACCGACGTTCCGTATCCGATCTCTTCCAGTCCTTTTTCCAACCCTTCGAAGATCCCGTCCGCGAACGCATCCAGCGGCTCGCCGTGCGTATGCTGTCCGGCTCCGCCCAGGTCCGTATTGACCGCCGGAGGCGCAATCTCAATGACTTCAATCGAAGTATCCGAGAGCTGATGGCGCAGGCTCATGGTGAAGGAATGCAGCGCAGCCTTTGTCGCCGAATAGATTGGAGCTACCACCAGCGGCGTAAAGGCCAGGCCGGAAGTAACGTTAACAATCGCAGAAGCTTCTTTTTGCGCGAAAAACGGAGCAAACATCAGCGAAAGATGCACCGGCGCGTCCAGATTGGTGTGAATCTCCCGGCTGACATCGCTCCAATTGATAGTATCGGCCTTGAGCAGGTTCAAAGGCTGTTGAATGCCTGCGTTGTTCACCAGCACGTTGAGATCCGGGTAATTCGTCGTCGCCCAGCTGAACAGATCGATCCGGCCGGACTCCGTGGAAATATCACCGACATAGGTGATCAGGCCGGGAACTTTATCTTGTGCCTCTGTCAAGATTTCTTTTCGCCGTCCGCAGACGATGACCGTATTGCCCGATGCCGCAAAACGTTCCGCAAAAGCCAACCCGATCCCCGAACCGCCGCCCGTGATCAGAATCGTATTTCCTGTCAGTTTCATAAGTGAACCTCTTTTCTATGAATGGAATCGTCGTTGCTTTTCCAACCGTCCACGCGCTCTTCATAACGTTCGATCTTGATCGTAATGCCGTCCAGCGCCTCATGCATGTCCTCGATCTCATGCAGCACCGCTTGCCGGTGTTTGAGCATCATATCGAGTCGAAGCTCTGTCGTTTGCTCGCCTTCGACGACCCAAGCGACATATTGGCGGATCGAGGATAGCGGCATATGGGTGCGTTTGAGGTTCAGGATTACCTTGAGCAGCGTCATATGAAATCCCGAAAACAATCGCCTGCCCGCTTCGTCGCGCTGCAAATGCGGAAGCAGTCCTTTTTTCTCGTAATATCTCAGCGTCGATTCCGGAACGGCGAAATGCTCCGCCGCTTCGCTGATCGATTTGTTTTCCATGATGAAGGCCTCCGAAGTTAAACTGTTTATGTCGACAAGGACATAATAATTGTTAAACCGTAGTTCAAGTCAAGCAACTTTTTTGAAGGAAATCGATGCCGCAAAGCGAAAATGAACGAATGAAGCAAAATTTTTGTTCGAAAAGAGGCGAAGTAACATGCAGACGACTGAAAAGTTGTTCCGGCATTCAGGTTGGGCGAACCGTGAGATTTTAAAAGCTTTGCGCGGCACGGAAATAAGCGGAAAGGCATTGAAGCTGTTCGCGCATGTCCTGCTTGCCGAACGGGTATGGCTGACGAGACTGCGAGGCGTCGATAGTTCGGGTCTACCGATTTGGACGGAACTGGATCTTGCTCAGTGCGCCGAACTTGTCGAGCAGAATGAAGAACGTTTCCGCGCTTTTCTTGCCGATCCGATCTTGTCCGACCCCGACCGCGTTGTCGCTTACGCTAACAGCCAAGGGACACCGTTCGAAAACTCGGTCGGAGATATTTTGGCGCATGTGACGCTGCACGGTCAGTACCATAGAGGACAGATTAATTTGCTGCTGCGGGAAAACGGCTTCGAGCCCGTGAGTCTGGATTATATTTTGTTTGCGAGGAGCAATCAAAACTGACGCTGCTTCGGCCTGCCGGTCTGTCTGCGCCGCATTGCCCGAAAGCTTCAGTCCTGCTATACTTCCGATATATCATTCGTACTGGGGGTTATACCGTGGCAAATTGGACCGCACCGGCTTGCTCGTTTGCTAGAAAGGCCTTACGCAGAGCCTGAGATAGGGGCGGACTTTGTGTAGGGCGACGAGATCAATCGTAATCGTCCCCGAATGCGGGCTTGGAAGGTTCCGAAGAACCGCAAGTCTTTTTTCAAGCAGCATGAATCTTTAACTCCGCAGGCTTTGCACCTTATCTTTTTCCAAATCATATAAGGGGCTGAGAGCTATGCAAAATCAAACACCGTTCATTCACAACCATCAACTGAACGTGATCAAAAAACAAGCCAATTTCCTGTTGAAAACACTCCGCAGCGTAGCGGACCGCAAAGTGCTGGCTACGGTTCGAGACACCGCCGTCGGCAAAGCGATGGACGCGTTCGAGGAACTGACTGCCGAGCAGAAAAAATTGCTGGAGCGGCTGGCAGACCAAGAAGAAGCCCAACATGTCCAGGACTACCTGGATTCGTTGGAGCCGTATCTGGTGCCTTTTCCCGAAGTGACTGCCAAGCAAGCGCAGAAGCTGTTCCCGAAAGTGAAAAAGCTTAAACTCCCCGATCTTGAACGGCTGGATTACGCGCACACGACGTATCTAAGATGGGTCGATCATGCGACGAACCGCTTGTTTATCGTGTACGAGAATCAGGATCAGTTTGTCGGAATCGAAGGACGGATCACGCCGACGAATAAAAAAGGGTTCTGCATGTTCTGCAACCGCCATCAGGAGCTGGGTTTTTTCAACGTGAAACTCAAAGGCAGCTCGCCGGAAAATCTTTCTTCGATCGGCCAATATATTTGCATGGATGACGAAGCCTGCAATCATAGCATCACGGACACAGCGCCGCTGGAGAAGTTTTTGTCTTCGGCGGGGAAATGAAGGGAATGAAAACGAGGCCGCTCTTCGGAGCGGCCTTAATAGTTGTCGAGAAAGTTACGCAGGTGCGGGAAGCGAGAAGACTGCGAGAAAAATTGCCAGCATAGGCTTCCGAAGTGCATTTCTTCGAAATGCTTCACAATTCGCTGTCTCACTGGGAAAACTCGGATGAAATTTTACCGGCTACGTTGGAGTTTCTCGACAGGTTAAAGGCTGCTCTTCGGAGCGGCCTTTTTCAATAGGTACAGCGTATACGCCATCGCCGGGAGCGCCATTTGGAGCTGGTGGTACAGCGTGCCGGGCAAGCCGATTCCGGCTTCGAACAGCCAGATCCGGTTGCGTTCGTCGGTACCGAGATCGAGCGCGATTTCGTGAAAGCCGCCGCCGGTCGCTTCTTCCAAATAATTTGCCATTTTCAAACTATAGTCGTCGATCATCTGCTGCATGGGGCCGTTTTCTTCTTCGTTGTACTGGTTTTGCAAAAAAGCGCCCCATGTACTTGTCCCCCGATACGTATGCTTGGAGTTGGTGATCGAAATATGCGGATTCAGCGATAAACTGATAGAACGGAAAGCTATAACCCAACGGTTTTTTCCGTTTTTCGATAAGTGAACGCGAAGATGGAAAGGGTGGCCTTGAGGCGTGACGCTATGAATCAACTTTTGGGCAAAATAACGTTTGCTTTTAAGCATCTCGCTCAAACGCGAAAGGTCGTCTTTTGTAAAATAATGCAGATATTGTTGGTCGAACAGCTCGATCCCGTCGTTTTTCAACTCTGCCGTCAGGATCTTTTGTCCCGCAAAGCCTCCGTTTGTTTTGAAAATAACCTTTTGATGTTTCTGCATAAAAGTGAATAGATCTTCCGCTTCGCGTACGGTCATATACGGAATCAGGCTTTGTTTGAGCTGTTTGTCTTTTTGAATGATTCGGTATACTTTGCTTTTGGTCATGGAGCGGCCTTTGATCGTGTGTCCCATAGGAATATGACCGATTTTGCGATAGGCTTCCTCGAAGCGGGGAACTTCTCGCCTGCGGGTGTAATCGTAAATCGCGTCCGGATAAGGAAACTCGTCGCTGATCCATTCGTCGTTTTCGAGCTTTGTCCCGGTAATGGAATGGTCGCCGATGTCCGAAATGCGAAAATAATAAAAATCCGCGCCGTAATAAGCTGCAGCTACCGCGCACGCACGAAAGAAGTCGACATCCATACTCCAATCCAGCATCATGCCGATCAGCGGTTTTTGATTCATGGAGTTCTGCCCTCCTTCATTCTCGATGGTATAATTGACTTATGGCCATTTTACCCTGTTTAAAGACTTCTTAAAAACAAGATTTGCAACGCGGAAGTTCAATATGCTGTCGAAAAGGAGAGATGACCGATGAATGATCAACACCTTGCCGAACTATTGAACCGATACGATCTGGACCGACCGGAGACCGCTTTTTTGCGACATAACGAAAACCGTGCATACCGGGTAACGGCTGCGTCGGGCACGAACTATCTGCTCCGTATCCATGATCCGTTCGTCGAAGGAATGAAAGGCGTGCAGCATACCCGGGCCGGAATTGCGACGTCTCGCTCCTGAGCTGGATGGGCGGTCGCGATCTGGTCAAAGAAGACATGGACAACGACGAAACGGTGCGCAAACTCGGGAAGCAGCTCGCGGAATTGCATGCTCTTTTCCGGGAATACGAACCTGTCGGCATGGATGCGCGAACGCATGCCGAAGCTGTGCGAAGAGCATTGCGTGCCGTTTTTGAACGGGGAGAGGTTGCTTGAGCGGATCGGGTTTTGAGCAGGGGGAACGGGCAACTTTGCTGTGGTAAAATGAAATTAAATCTTTTCGAAAATGAATTCAAAGAGGAACGAACATGAAGTAGCCCCTATTCGTGCTTTGTCCGATTCAGAAGCTAATAAGGAATTTTTTCGAACAGAGCCCGGTAAATTCGTCTATCACACAACCCGCCCCGAGTTTGTTATTCAAATTCGCAGAGATCCTTGGATGAGAGTGAGACGTCGGGATTTTACCGAAAGAACATAATGGGCTTCTTGGGTTGGATATCTTAAAAGAAAGCGGCTTTATTATCGATTTAAGCAAATTGGAATTACGCTTGCCTTAGTGCGGTGCAAAGAAGGAGGTACGTAAAAATGAAATCCGTGTCTTCCGAACAAGCGGAATTATTGGGAATCAAAGCCGTGCATCACGAAATGGATAACGGAGAAAAGCGTTTCCGACTGGTCGGTTCTGACGGCAGTTCCTATATTCGTACGGAAAGCGCGGCGGACGGGGCTTGGCAGAATAGCCATTTTCATGAGCGGATGCAGGAAATTTATATTGTGGAAAAAGGCTGGATCGCTTATGCAGAGTTAACAGATGAGCAGGAGCTTATGCTGCGGCTGCTTACAAAGGGAGAGAGCTTACACGTTCCCCCCAAGCGTCCTCACAATATCTACATGCCGCCGGATTCGGTTACACATGTAGTGAAATTCGGTGGCGATCCGCAGATCGATCCAGATTGGTTTGCCGCAACAGCGTTGGACCGGCTTACTCTAAACTTAAGTGAAAGGGAATTGCGGGAACGCCTGGAGGCAAAGCGGGAAGAAGGAGCGCGTCAATGAATAGATCCATCGAATACGGACTGACAAGTACAGCAACCGACGAGAAGGCTTTAACGGCTAAAATGAAATCTTTTTTCGAACCGTTGAATCGGGTCATGGTCAAGACGAAAAGCAAAGGGCTGCTGGAAGCGCGTTTGCCCTATGTCGAGCTGTATCCCAACGTGGACGAAGAGGGCAAACGGAAATTCGACAATCCGGAGATCGGCTGGGTGCTGTTTGCGAATATGAAGGATGTGCATCCGCCGTATCAGGTTCCTCTAGAGGAGCAGCAGCGCTATGTAAAAGAACTGCTTGAAGCCGGAGGATTTCCGTATATCACGCTGCGCGAATATGCGGATGACGAAGAACGACTGTGACTGTAAGCGACGAAAAGGAGGACAACGGCATGACGACGCAGCAGCCTTGCATCATCCTCGTAACGGGCATCATGGCAAGCGGAAAATCGACGGTCGGACAGCTGCTGGCCGAACGTTTCGAAAAATCGGTGCATGTGCGAGGGGATTTGTTTCGACGATTGATCGTGAACGACCGCAAGGACATGAGCCCGGATGCGGAGACGGATGAGCTCGATCAGCTTCGACTGCGATACCGGTTGGCGGTTCAGGCGGCGGAAACCTATCTGGCCGAAGGATTCAATGTCGTCATTCAGGATGTTGTCGTAGGACCGATTCTGCATGAGTTCGTCTCGTATGTAAAGGCAAGCCCGTTTCACGTTGTGGTACTGTGTCCCGAGGCCGAGACCGTTGCAAGACGGGAAGCCGCTCGGGCAAAGACCGGATACGGAGCGTGGACGGTCGAAGCGCTGGACAATTTGCTGCGTAACGAGACGCCGCGCGTCGGCCTATGGCTTGATTCTTCGCACCAAACCCCCGAAGAGACGGTCGAGGAAATTTGGCGAAGATTCCGTGAAGAAGCCGTTGTCCTTCCTTAACCGTTCGTCTATAGCTTCAGTACCGTCACCGGTTCATTGTCGCACACCTCGCCGTTATCGCGGAAACCGAAACTTTCGTACAGCTTTTTCGCGGCAATGTTGTCGGCTTCGTATTGAATCCAGCAGTACGCGGCGGGCCCGGCAGGGTAAGTGCGAATGAACTCCAAAATCTTAATCATGGCTTCCCGTCCGTAGCCTTTTCCTTGGTATTTCCGATCGATCATCAGGCGTAAAATGCAGTAGCTGTCATGCGCGATCGACGGAATTTCGTAGCCGGTAATGCCGTACGTGATCATCACGAAGCCGACAGGTTGTTCGTCCGCATAGATAGCCAGAGGAAAAGGCGTGCCGCCGTTCGTCAACAGGACATAACAGGAAGCGACGCTGGACAGATTGGACGCGACGAAACGATTTTGATCCTCGGCAACCTCCAGATTGAAGATGAGACGGCGATTTTCCAACGTAATTTTGCGAAGAGAAATCATTATGATTAGCTCCTTTCAATATAGGATGGGTAACGCTTACATACGTGCAACTTGTCTATTGTAACGATCGGCTGCATAAAGGAGGTTACAAGAATATGAACAATCAACCCGAACCGCGAGCAAGCGAGGAAAGAGACATTCATCTAAAACAGAAACGGGTGGACGCTTGGGACGTGGCTTTGGCGGCGACCGGGGTGGCGACAGCCGTACTGCTTCCCTATTATCACGCGCTGCCCAAAAAAGATGCGATTCACGCGACGAATACACCGGAAAGCTATCTGATCGACACGCCGAACCGGACCGATCTTCAGCCGAAAACGGAATGTGCCGCTTTTTCCAGTGCTTACGTGCTGCGTCATCTGGGCGTCGAGGCAGACGGGCAAGAGTTATACAAAGGCTTTCCGCGCAAGCTGCTGGACGGTACGGTCGATCCGCGGGGCATATTGGTCCTTTTCCGGCGTATGGGCTACAAAGCTTCGTTCTATCGGGGCAATATCGAAACGCTCAAAAAACGGGTCAGCCTCGGCGTTCCTGTGATCGCGTTCATCAAAGTTTTTCCGGATAAAAGGTATGCGCATTTCGCGCCCGTCGTCGGGTATGACCGCGAGCATCTGTACTTGGCCGAGTCGTTGAAGCATAAGACCAACTCCAGGGAGAGCGGCTATAACCGAAAGCTGCCGATCTCCGAGCTGGAAAAGCTGTGGCGGACGAATCCTTTTTACAAACAATCGTATATCGTGGTCGAAGGGAAGGCGTAAAGGCGTTCAATCCGGCGAAGAGACGATCGGAGACCGATAGAAATCCATGAGCGCGGTTCGAAATCCTTGGGCGGTCGGACCGTGCTCCCGGTTGCGGTGAGCGATCAGGCCGTGCGTGAATTTCATTTCGGGAGCAAACGACAAGACTTGAAGTTTGCCCGTCTGAATCTCGTTGCGGATCGCGATCTCCGGAACCAGTGCAAAGCCTTTGCCGCAGCTTACATATTGTTTGATCATCTCCAGGCTGGGCAGCTCCAACGCGTCTTTTACCGTAATCCCGGCTTGTTTCAGCACATCCGCGGCCGACGTATGGTAGAGGCACGAGGTGCCGTTGCTGATAAACAGTTGATCGCCGAGCGCCTGCGCTCCCGCCTCCTGCACCTGCCGGGTGACGGGTTCCGATGCGGCAAACACAATCGTCTCCTCCAGGATCGGTTCGAACAGCAGTTCATGCCGATTCGGATTTTGCGGCACGATGCCGAAATCCAGTTCGTGATTCAACACGCCGCTCAAGATATCTGGATACGCCCCGTGTTCGACCCGCACGTTCACGTTCGGCATGCGGCTTGCATAGTCTTGAATAAAAGGAAGCATTCGCGTCAGGAAAAAAGATTCCTGCGCCCTGATCCGTATCGTGCCGGACGGCTCGGTCAATTCGTGCATCTGCTCGTCCAAGGAGCGAATCAAATGGACGTATCGATACGCGTACTGCGCGAATACTTTTCCCGCCTCGGTCAGTTCCATGCCTCTCGGATAACGATGCACCAATTTTTGCCCGACGATCTTCTCCAACTGCTGAATATGCGTCGTGATCGTCGATTGCACGTAACCTAGACGCTCGGCGGCCCGGCTGAAGCTTTTTTCCTCCGCCAAAGCGATAAAAGCCAGAAAAAGTCGTCCTTCCAACGCATCGATCATGACTGCCTCAACCTTTCGTATTTCATTTTGGAATAATAGGGATTCGAACTATTCGTTAGTCAAATAGATGATTGTATTATACGATTTCCTTAGTTATTTGCGCGACTAAAAAATAGCAAAGGGAGATGTAATATGACGAAGATTCATTATCGGCAGCAAAAAGTGGGAGAGGTTGATGTTTTTTATCGCGAAGCCGGTCCGAAAGACGGTCCGATTCTTTTATTGCTGCACGGCTTTCCGTCGTCGAGTCATATGTTTCGTGACCTGATTCCGAAGATGGCCGAACGTTATCGCGTCATCGCGCCGGATCTGGCCGGGTTCGGACAAACGAAAACGCCGCCGCGCGGACAGTTCGAGTTCACGTTCGACAATTTGTTCAAAGTCGTTGAAGGGTTTGCCGAGGCGCTGGCTTTGAATAAGTATGTCCTGTACGTATTCGATTATGGCGCGCCTGTCGGATACCGTCTGGCCGTTGCTCATCCCGAACGTGTACAGGCGATCGTAAGTCAGAACGGAAACGCGTATATGGAGGGTTTCAGCGAAGCTTGGGGACCTTGGGAGAACTATTGGCATTCGCCGACGCCGGAGAATCGGGAAGCATGCCGGGATTCCCTGGCGCCGGAGACGATTCGCGACTTTCAGTATTTGCACGGAGCGGATGCCGATCTTGTATCGCCGGACGGATATTCGCTGGATATCGCCTATATGTCACGTCCGGAAGCCCAAGAGATTCAATTGGACCTGATTTTGGATTATCGGACCAACGTGAAGCTTTATCCTGAATTCCAAGCGTATTTCCGGCAGCATCAACCTCCGCTCCTGGCGGTGTGGGGCAAAAACGATCCGGCTTTCCTTCCTGCCGGAGCCGAGGCGTACAAGCGGGATCTTCCGGCTGCGGAAGTTCATCTGCTGGATGCCGGACATTTTGCGCTCGAGACGCATACGGATGAAATCGCGGCGTTTATGCTAAGGTTTTTGGAGCATGCGGAAAAGGATTGACCGAGGAGGTAAGGTAGGTGATGTTGAACGGTTTTATGGATAAGCAATTTCCGGGCTTGCTTTTGCGCAAGCCCCTTTTCTACTCCTGGGACATCGGAATCCGCTTCGAGCTTGGCGATCCTGAATTGGACATGTCGCAAAAAGAACGTTACTTGCGCGAAGCCGGCGACCGGGCGATACATCTGTATAACCTGCTACATCGGGAAGACGACGAACTGTTGGTAGTGACGAACGCGCATTTCCTTGATCGGCCTCGCCGCCATGAGCGAAAGTTGAATGTGTACCGTCGCCGGGTTAAGGATCATCGCGTGTTGAGAAAGCTCAGTCAGATCACGATTCCGTACATTTATGCCGAAGCAGAAAAGGATGAAAATATCGAGACGCATCGGTTTGTATTGGAATGCCGGGGACGGGATCTACGATCCGAGCATCTGATTCGATCATTATGCAATACGGATATGGGAGTAAAGCCGTCGATTGAGCATGAGGTATATGTTATCAACCAAACGACCGGGACGATCTTTCATGTCTACGACGATCGGGGCTGCGATGTGATCGCGACTTCGGCGGATGCGCTGCGCGAGGTGTATGAGGCTTGCAACGATTGGATTCTGGACTACGACCGTCAGCGAATCGAAAAGTCTTTCGAAAATACAACGACCCATGATTCACGGGACGGCTTTTGAGCGTAATTTTGATCATAAGCTACCAACTGAATGCGAACGGCCGGCTCAGGCTTTTCGCTTCCGAGAGGAGTGCCCATGAAAAAGTCGTCGTTGTCGTTTGCGCTGAGAGGAATTTCGCTGCTGTTGGGCATTGTCGGCATATTACTCGTGCTGCGAAGCACGGAGCTTGGGTTGGCCAAAGCGGATTCGTTGACGAGCAGTCAGGATGAGTACGGTTCGGGCACGAGGTTTTGGTTGGTCCAGCAGAGCGGGATTGCCGCTTACCGGACGCTCGGAGCTATTTTGGCGGGCGTGGGATTGTTTCAGGCCTTGCGTCCTTTAAGTCGGTTGGAAATGCAAAGGATTACGGTCGCTGCCGAGCAGGAACCGGGTGTACATGTTGCCGACTCTTTGCCGACATCCGGGTTTGAGCAAGGAGGAGCAAGCAGGGTACAAGGTCCGCGTACGGACACGGCTTCCCGCACGATTCAAGCTTCGCCGCAAAAACTGTATTGGGCATTCGTCGATCCGGACGTGCTGGTTCGCTGGCTGCCGCCGGAAGGGATGCGGGGGAAGATCGAGCGCTTCGAACCGCAGGCGGGCGGCGCTTACCGGATGGTTCTGACCCATGAGGGGGCTTCGGGATCGTTCGAAGGAAAATCTTCGCGGGATCGCGATATCGTCGAAGGCCGCTTTTTGGAGCTCGTGCCCGGCGAAAAGGTCGTGCAGGCGGTCGCGTTCGATTCGCCGGATCCGTCTTTTGCCGGAGAAATGCGGATCATCTGGAAGCTTGAACCCGACGGTGACCGGACGAAGGTAACGGTCGTCTGCGAACAGGTCCCGGCAGGCATCGCGAAAAAAGAACACGAGCAGGCACTGGCCTCGACGCTTCGGAATCTGGATCGGATCGTCAGCTAGGAAGTTTGACGTCATCGACGACCGAAGGAGCAAAAGCGTACACGGAATCCGCTGGCGGACAATCCGGAAGAACGGGGCAACGAGGCGGCGGGCTATCGCTTGAACGACAGAACCCGGCGGGAGACCCGCGGAAAAGAGGCGGTTTATGACAAACGGTCAGAAAGCTTGGATATGGCGTATCGTCGCGTTGGTTATCGCCGGCGCGGGAGTGTTCCTGCTGCTGGGCAGCGTGGATATGGGCATCGAACAGGCGACCGCGAAGTCGGGCGCGAAATGGGAAAAAGGAGAGTACGTATCTCCGACCGAGATCGCTGCTTTGATGGGCGGACACGTATTGACGTATATGGCGATCGGAGGAATTCTGCTGGGCGTCGGCCTGAACCGCGCTCTCAAGCCTGCGGGAACGACGGGAGAAGCGCGCGCCGAACACGGTCCCGTTCGAAAATCCGGGCAGCGATCGCTTCAAGAACCGTCCGAACGCCGATGAGATTAAGCGAAAGCCGAAGCGAAGAAGCTTCGGCTTTTTGTTTTCCAAAATATTCATCTGGCTTTATGACATGCGAATCAGGCATCCTGACATATGGATTCTGCCTGCCGTTTCCCTATAATGGAAATATGGAGTTGCGGGGACAAGACTGGCATAGTAACAGGAATCGCGGATAAACGTACGCTGCCGCATTTGAATGAAAACGCGACTTGCGGCAATCTCGGCCGATTCGTTCGTTACGTAAGACCGGGCTTTCGTTCCTGTTAGATCCGGTCCGAAAACGGCTTCCCGTTTTTCGTCGCCCGCCTGCAATCGATTTGACACCAGTCCGAAACGGAGGATTTTCCCTTGCCTATTTTCTTTGATTCCGAACACCAAACGTTCCATCTGCAATCAGCGGCATCCAGTTACGTGATCGAGCTTGTCGAGTCGGCGCATCCTGCACATGTCTACTGGGGGCCCAAGTTGTCTCAGGAAACGTTCGATAAACATATCTTTTCGATCGAGCGCTGCTCGTTCCACCCGAACCTGAGCGCGGATGCGATGCAATTCTCGCTCGATACGCTGCCGCAGGAATATCCGTCGTACGGCAGCGGCGATTTCCGCGAGCCCGCGTTCGAAGCCCGTTATGCGGACGGAACGACGATCAGCCGCCTTGCCTATGAGCGTCATGAGATCGTATCCGGCAAGCCCGCGCTTGAAGGCCTTCCGGCGACTTACGTGGAAAGCGACGAGGAAGCGGACACGCTGCACCTGCATTTGCGCGACGAATTGACAGGACTGCGCGTAGTGCTGAGCTATAGCGTATTCAATAAGCTGGACGCCATTACCCGCTCCGTTCGTTTTATCAACGAAGGGCAAGAAGTCATCGCTCTGGGTCGCGCACTCAGCGCCAGCGTAGACTTTAACCATAGCGACTTCGAATTCTTGCAGCTCTCCGGCGCATGGATTCGCGAGCGTCATATCCATAAACGCGATCTGGTTCCGGGCATCCACCGCATCGACAGCAAACGCGGATCGAGCAGCCATAACCAGAACCCGTTTATCGCGCTGCTTGCGAAAGATTCGGGCGAAGACTTCGGCGAAGTCTACGGATTGAGTCTGGTCTACAGCGGAGGTTTCCTGGGACAAGTCGAAGTCGATTCGTATGGAACGACGCGCGCGCAGCTCGGTATCCAGCCGTTCGATTTCGAGTGGAGACTCGAAGCGGGCGAAGTCTTCCAAGCGCCGGAAGCGGTCATGGTTCGTTCTTCGGAAGGTTTGGGCGGCATGTCGCGTACTTACCATAAACTGTATCGTACCCGTTTGAGCCGCGGCGAATTCCGCGACAAAGCGCGTCCGATTCTCGTCAACAACTGGGAAGCGACGTATTTCGATTTCAATGCGGAAAAGATCAAGGAGATCGCGGCGTCGGGCAAAGAGCTGGGGATCGAATTGTTCGTGCTCGACGACGGCTGGTTCGGCAAACGCGACAGCGACGACAGCTCGCTCGGCGATTGGTTCGAAGATTCGCGCAAGCTGCCGGAAGGACTGTCCAAGCTTGCCGGCGACATTACCGCGACCGGCATGGAATTCGGATTGTGGTTCGAACCGGAGATGGTGTCCCCGAACAGCGAACTGTACCGGAATCATCCGGAATGGTGCCTGCACGTGCCGAACCGCAGCCGGACGGAAGCGCGCCGTCAGCTGATCCTCGACTTGTCGCGTCCGGACGTCTGCGACTATATCGTGGATTCGGTATCCAAAGTGCTGGAATCGGCCCCGATCACGTACGTGAAGTGGGACATGAACCGCAACATGACCGAGATCGGTTCGGAATTGCTGGCGGCCAACCGCCAGCGCGAAACGGCTCACCGTTATATGCTCGGCTTGTACAGCGTGCTGGAACGCATCGTGTCGCGCTTCCCGCATATCCTTTTCGAAAGCTGCTCCGGCGGCGGCGGACGCTTCGATCCGGGCATGCTGTATTACATGCCTCAGACCTGGACGAGCGACGACAGCGACGCGGTCGAGCGTCTCAAGATCCAATACGGTACCAGCATCGTCTACCCGGCGAGCAGCATGGGCGCGCACGTATCGGCGGTTCCGAACCATCAGGTCGGCCGCATCACGCCGCTCGAAATGCGCGGACATGTCGCCATGAGCGGCAACTTCGGCTACGAATTGGATCTGACGAAGTTCACGGAAGAAGAGAAAACGGAAGTTAAAGCGCAGGTTCAACAATACAAAGAACTGCGCAACCTGATCCAGTTCGGCAACTTCTATCGGATCAAAAACCCGTTCGAAAGCAACGACACCGCTTGGGCTTACGTGTCCGAAGACCGTTCCGAAGCTTTCGCCGCCTACTTCCGCGTACTCGGCGAACCCAACGCGCCGCTGCGCCGCCTGAAACTCAAAGGTCTTGATCCGCTGAAACGCTATACCGTCGAAGGCCGTCTGGGCACAGGCGAAAGCGGCCAAGCCTACGGCGGCGACGAACTCATGAACTTCGGCCTGCCGCTTCCGATGCTCAACGGCGACTTCCAAAGCGTACTCTATGTGATCAAAGAAGCCTAAAAGTTAAAACATGCAAAAAGAAGCTGCTGTCTGTGTCATACAGGCAGCAGCTTTTTAAGTTGTGCTTTTTTGACTTTGATCGATTCGGCTTCGTCTGCCGGAACGGATTATGCCTTTTTGAGCACATCGGTTTTTCTCAAAAGAAGATGGGTCAGAAACGCGAATACAAGTATCGCAAGGTATTTATAATCATTAAACAGAAAATAGATCATTACGGCAGATGCTAAATACATGATGCCCAAGAAAAGAAAATTGGGAATAAAGACGTTTATGGCGTACAGTACGGCTCCTAGGATAAGCCCTGAAATAAGAATTTGAATGAATAATAAAACCATGATTATTCCTCCTAAATGATTAATAATTTCCTTGAAGTTTATAGTTAATGATAACTAAAAAGGATAGTGTTAAGCGTTTGCTAGTTATTTAACCAAATGTATCCTTTTTTTGAACTTTGATTATTTGCCTCCCTACTCCCCCCTCAAATTATGCTCCATCACCAACAAATTATTCTTCATTTCTTTCATCCGCTTGGAATCTTCAATCCTCATCTATCCGGTTCAATACATAATAGATAATTTTTCCTGATAAATCCGCAGCCAACTTTGAAGAGCTTATCCCCGTCTATTTAATTCGTGTACGCAAACTACGGCGAAAGTAGATTTAGAGAGGAGAAATATAATGCCTTATCATCAATTTATTGCAGGTAAAAAGGAAGACGCGAATCACGAATGGTTGAGTTGGGAGCAAGGCCATGTATGGAGAGGCGGGGTTGTAATCTCGCCGCAGGCGGTCATCGACGATGATCTGTTTGACTATATGTATGATACGTTTCGGTGGCTGCGGGCACAGTTTCCGAACGGCAAATGGGAACATGGACTCGACAATTACGGGTATTCGTTGATTCAGCATCCGGAAGACATTCGAAAACTTCAAGAAATCGCGATCGCTTGGAAAAGCCTTTTCGGCGCAGGACCTGAAGAAATCGGACTGACAGGTAATTACGGTTGGGATGGCGCGGATCCGGAGAATGGTTTTTACGAAAAGTTGAAGTTCTCCAAACATGAACTGATCCGGCAAATGGATAATCTTATCGAGGTGACCGAAAAAGCGTTGGAGACCGGAATTTGCGTGATTCATTTTGGCATCTGAAGGGAAAACGATGCGATGAAAAGGGGGACGAATCGATGAAAGAAGCCGTAATCGTAATGCCTTACGACGGTAAATGGCAAACGGAATTCGTTGAAATCGCCAAGCGACTGCGCGATGCGATCGGAGACCAAGCGCTGCGTATCGACCATATCGGTTCGACGGCTGTTCCCGGACTTGACGCGAAGCCGGTGATCGATATTCAAATCTCGGTCAAGGTTCTGGAGCCGATGACGTATCGTTCCGCGCTCGAAGCGGCCGGATATCGCCACCGCGCGGATAATCCGGATCTGACCAAGCGTTACTTTCGCGAAAAGGTAGGGATGCGCCGGACCCATATCCATGTACGCGAAGCCGGGAGTTGGTCGGAGCAATTTGCTTTGTTATTCCGAGATTTCCTAAGGCAAAGCGAGGAATGGCGACGCGTATACGCGGCAGAAAAACACGCCTTGGCCGAGCGTTATTCCGCGCCGCATGAGCGCGACTTTTACGTCGACGGCAAAGACCCGATCATTTGGAAAATCATGCAGGAAGCAAGCCGCTGGAGCAAGGACACCGGGTGGAGACCGGCAGCAAGCGATTTCTGAATAAAATTCCCTCTTTTTTGGATGAATAAGGAACTTATTCCTCTTATAAACGTAGTCACTTAGAGAGGGGGAGATAATATGGAAGGAATCTTGCTGCTTGTGTTGTTCGCCGTCAACATTCCGTTGGTCCACCTGCTATCCCGTATTTTGTTTCGCGATCGTAACGACATGGATCAGGCTATTCAAGATACGTACACGCCAAGTTGGTATGCGGCATGGAAAGGTCGTTATTGGGAGCATAAAATGAACGAAGCCCAAGTCAAACTCATGCTGATGATCTCCGTAGCGATGATTATAGGCGAATACGTGTTGATCATGCGTTTCTTCGATTGGTTGGGAATCAGTGGATAAAAAGATAGACGATCGCTATGGCGGTCGTCGTTTTGCTGTTTGCCGGATTTCGTGCGTTTCCGATTTGACTTGCCTGTCACTGCCCTCTAGCATAGAAGATAGAAAACGCTCGCTACGAATACATACCGCGCTTGGGAGGGTTACAATGATTAATCATATGACGATGCTGGGATTCCGGATGCAGGAGGAAGAAGATTTTTTGCAGCTTGCGAATTATGCGTACGAGCACGGAACATTAATGCAGACGCAGAAAGGCGCTTACGTTCGGTTGGAGGCCGGCGGCGGAGCGGAGTTATGGCTTCAGCTTAACAGCGAAGGCGTCGCGATCGGCATGCACCCGCATTTTACCGGAGCCGGACTGATGGAGATCGGGATCGAAGCCGAAGTGATGCGCGAGGACGCCAATGAGCTGGACGGGACGTTCTATGCTTGGGCGGGACCGGGCAAGCCGGGAGAAAGATTATATTCGTTCGTGTTCGATCTGCCGGACCGTGATACCTACGGACCGCTGACCCAGCCGCTGCTTCAGCATGTGCAGCTGGCGGCTTTCGCGCATGAGCTGAACTTATTTGCGAATGAAGTGGAGTACGAACATTACCAGCTCAGCCAATCGTTGACCGCGCAGATTGTCCCGGCCCATCATTTCGTATCGACAGGATTGAATGATCAGGGCGGCGAAGCGGTATCGACAGCCGTGTTCAGCGGAACGGTATTGCGTGCAGGTTGGGTCAAAAACGAACTGAGCGGATCGTATTTTCAATGGGTGCTCGTGCGGACGCTGGGCGGGGATATCGACGTCGTCGCGGACGAACGGCTGATCGGCGAACGGGAAGTACGGGAAGGCGAGATTTTGAGCGGGACGTTTTGGTTGAGCGGGCGATTGGTCGAGAAGCCGTAAACGCTAAATTGAACAGGAGGGATAACGAATGGAACTGATCGGAACAACGCCGATTTTAAGAATCTTCGATGAGGAAAAGGCTAAAGAATTCTACGTGGGTTATCTGGGTTTCAAAGTGGACTGGGAACATCGCTTCGAAGCGGACATGCCGCTGTATCTCCAGGTGTCCCGCGGGCCGGTCGAGCTGCACTTATCCGAGCATCACGGGGACTGTACGCCGGGCGCGGCAGTGCGGATCGGCGTGAAGGATTTGCCTGAGCTGCATCGGGAATTGACGGCGAAGCCCTATCGTTTTTCGCGTCCGGGAATCGAAGATCAGCCGTGGGGGGCGAAGGAAGTGTCGGTGACCGACCCGTTCGGCAATCGCATCGTTTTTTACGAATAACGCAAAGCCTGACAGAACAGTAGGAAAGGAAGGCATGACGGATGGTACGCTTATTGATTATGACGATCGGCAAAACCCATAGCGGGAAAACGACATTCGCTCGAAAATTGGAGCAGCGTCTCTCGAATTCGGTAGTGATCGATCAGGACAATCATTCCGGTTTTATCAACACCTATTACCGCAAGATCGTGCCTACCTCCGGCGAAAATACGCTTAAGCATAAGGTTACGCAAGCGATCGTGGAGCATGCGGTGAAGCAGACCGATTTGCATCTGATTCTATGCAATGCTAACCGGGGCCGTACGGAGCGCACGCAAATTTTGGAAAGCTTTCGAAAACAGGGATTTACTGCGGTGATGGTTTATTTCGATCTGCCGGATGCATTGCTGATGGAGCGGGTTCGAAACAGCACGCGCAGCAAAGTAATATTCCGCAGTGCAGCCAGCTTCGAAGAAGTGCTGCTGCGACAGCAAAAACAGTCGGGTGATCCGAATCTGTCAGCGCCGTCGGAACATGAAGCGGATCATGTGCTGACCGTGACGGATTCGGCGGAGCTTGAGGCAGTGTTGGACCGAATTGTGGATTTGGCTTCGCAGATGTAAAGAAAGCCGTCGGAACATGTCAAACAATTAGTTGGGAACGGTTACTTAGGATGCAGCGAACGATATCCATTAATACCTTGAAAAAGACCGGTACGGAAATTCGATTCGATGACGCGATGGTCGAGGAAATCATGCGGGTCATGTCGAAAAGTAAACGAGAAGTGCTTCGGATCTTGAATCGGAGTTTCTAACCACATTCCTATCCAAGGAGGTTATGTCCATGAAAATCGCTTTCCTGATCATCGACGTTCAACATCAACATGTCAGAGACGTCCCGCAAAGCAAAATCGACAACGCCTGCGAGCATATCAATTACGTATCGGGCGTGCTGCGCGCGGCCGGGCATCCGATCATCCATATCCGCGATATCGAAGGCATGACCGAAGAGACGGCAGATCGTTACGAAATTATCGAGGAAATCGTCGTCGATCCGTCCGATCTGGCGGTGAACAAAGAATATTCGAACGCGTTTTGGAAAACGGAACTGGAAGAAGTGCTGGTGCAGCAGGGCGTCGAAAAGCTTGTTTTGGCAGGGTATGCGGCGGAGCACTGCGTGCTGTTCACTTATAACGGAGCGATCGAGCGCGGCTATAGTCCGGTTCTGCTGCAAAACGGTCTGCTCAGCCGCCACGAAGATACGATTGCCGCCGCTTCCCGCGACCGCAATTTGATCTCGTATCCGGCAGTAGAGTGGCTGGCTCAGAGCTAAGCAGAGCGGTCGCTCACCGGCTTTTCCGATACCCGAGCGGCGTCTCTCCCGTCTTGCGTTTGAATAACCGATAAAAAAACTTCATATCGCTATATCCCACAGCCGCCGCGATCTCGGGAATGCTGCGGTGCGAGGAAGTCAACAGCACGCAGGCCGCTTCCACGCGCGTGTTTTGCAAAAAGGTCGAGAAGTTCATGCCCGTCTGCTGATTGAACAAACGGCTGAATTGGCGTTCGCCGAGTCCGACCTGCGCCGCCAATTCGGGCAGCGTCAGATTGTCCGCATACCGTTCTTCGATATACCGCACGACGTGTTCGACGGAAGGGCGGGAAAGGGTAATATCCGTCGATCCGGACATGGCAGCCTCGCTTTGCGCTTGCCGGTGCAGCGTCACCAGCATGCGTACGATTAACGCGGTCATCACGGCTTCGCAGCCCGGAAGCCGTGCGGCATACTCCCGAAACAACTCTTTGAACCATCCTCGGAACTCTCCCGGATCGCGTAACCGCAGCCAAGGATGTTGAGGTTCGCGGAAAAAGGCAAGCATCTCGGCAGCGTCCGGGAAAAAGCTTTCCAGCTGCTCCACGTACTTCGTCGGAAACAAGCAGTTGTATACGATCAGTTCCCGTCCGCGTCCCGGTGCCGACGGACGGAACACATGCGACGTTCCGACGGGAATAAAAAAGACATCGCCTTGCGATACGCGCAGGCTTTCTTCGCCGATATAATGCACGCCCGAGCCTTCCGCGATGTACGCCAGTTCGATAAAATCGTGCGTATGCTCGGAAAGATCGAAATTTTCGGATGCCCGGTTTACATAGATCGGCAATCCGTCATCAAAGTAGCTGCTCCCCAGCATTCGGTCCACGATGCGCTTCATTTCTTTTCCCTCCTCTTTTTGCCTTGTAAAAGGTTTCTGCCTCCATGCGTCGATCCTACTCTTTTTTCGCTGCAATTGTCCATATCCACCTATCATTTTGTCTGAATCGGCCCCATTATTCTTTCTCTTATTTGACTACAATGAACCTGAAGATTGATGAATCAGTCCAAACAACCGAATTCAAACAACGGGAGGAATCTGGGTTATGCGTTCAACGATGGTAACGGAGCTGCGCTGCGAATATTTGAAAAATCCGCTGGGACTGACGGTTAGCCGTCCTCGCTTCGGCTGGAAACTGAAAACCGACCGCCGCGGCGCGCGTCAGATAGCATATCGCGTGCAGGTCGCGAAAAGCGTCGGGCCCGCGGATTGGGAGACGGCGGAGAGCCGCGATCTTCTGGCGTGGGACAGCGGCCGCGTAGAATCGGACGAAAGCGTCCATGTCGAATACGCGGGGGAGGAAACGGAATCCGCGCAGCGGTATCTATACCGGGTGCAGGTCTGGGACGATCAGGGAGAAGTTTCGCCGTGGAGCGATACCGCCTATTGGGAGACCGGCCTGCTAAGCGCGGAAGACTGGAGCGCCGATTGGATCACGCCGGCTTCCGGCGAGATCGATCCGCAGGCAAGCGAGACCTATCTGCTGCGCCGTACGTTCCGATTGAGCGAGAAAAAAGTGGAACGGGCGACGATTTTCGCGACGGCGCTGGGCATCTACGAACTGGAGCTTGACGGTCGCCGCGTCGGAGACAGCTTGTACGCGCCGGGCTGGACCAGCTACGATCAGCGGCTTCAGGTGCAGGCTTACGACGTGACGCAGCAGTTGAACGGCGCAGCGGAAAAAAGCGACAGTCACGCGATCGGCGCGGCGCTTGCGGACGGCTGGTATATCGGGCGTTACGGCTGGACCGAGCGCGGCAAGCTGTACGGCGACCGCCGCGCGCTGCTGCTGGAGCTGCATATCGGCTACGAGGACGGCACCAAGCAGATCGTCGCGAGCCGAAGCGGGACGGACGGCTGGAAAGCTTTGACCGGTCCGAGCCTCGCGGCCAACCTGTACGACGGCGAGACGTACGACGCGCGGCTGGAACAGGCAGGTTGGAGCACGCATGCTTACGACGATGCCGAGTGGAAAAACGTCGAGACGCTGGAGCACCCGAAACATATCCTGATCGGCGAGCAGAGCGAACGGATCAAAGTCACCGAACGCCTCAAGCCTGTCTCCGTCATCCGTACGCCCGCGGGCGAAACGGTACTGGATCTGGGACAAAACATGGTCGGCCGCGTGGCGTTTTCGATCAAAGCTCCCGCCGGAACGACGGTGAAGCTGCATCACGCCGAGGTGCTCGATCAGGCGGGAAACTTCTATACGGGCAACCTGCGTTCGGCGCGGCAGGAGGTCGTCTATACGTGCCGCGGCGGAGAAACGGAAACGTATCGCTCGTCTTTCTCGTTCCAGGGTTTCCGCTACGTGCGTCTTGAAGGGTTCCCCGAGCCGATCGATCCCGACGATTTCGCCGGTGAGGTCATTCATACGGAGATGCAGCCTTCCGGCTTTTTCGAGTGTTCGAATCCGCTGCTCAACCGTCTTCAGCAAAATATCGTCTGGGGGCAGCGCGGCAATTTCCTCGACGTGCCGACCGACTGCCCGCAGCGCGACGAGCGGCTGGGCTGGACGGGCGACGCGCAGGTGTTTATCCGCACGGCCGCGTTCAATTACGGCGTCGCGCCGTTTTTCGCCAAATGGCTCAAAGATCTGGCGGCGGACCAGCGCGAAGACGGTGGGGTTCCGTCCGTCATTCCGTCCATCATGGAGGAATCGCATCATTCGTCGTCGGCCTGGGGAGACGCGGCAGTCATTTGTCCGTGGACGATCTATCTGTGCTACGGCGACAAACGAATATTGGAAGAGCAATACGACAGCATGACAGGGTGGGTCGAATATATCCGGGCACAGGGCGATCAGGAGCTGCTGTGGAACACCGGATTCCATTATGGAGACTGGCTCGGACTCGACGCGAAAGAAAACAGCTACGTCGGAGCGACCCCTAGCGATCTGATCGCCACCGCCTTTTTCGCGTATTCGACTTCGTTGGTCGCCAAGACCGCGGCCGTTCTGGGGAAAAGCGACGATGCGCGCAAATACGAAGACCTGCACGGCCGCATCGTTCAAGCTTTTTCCGACGAATTCATTACGCCTAACGGCCGTCTGGCCGGACATACGCAGACTTCGTACGTGCTGGCGCTGATGTTCGATCTCGTTCAAGGCGAGACGAAGCGGCGGGTGGCGGATGCGTTGGCCGAATCGGTACGCGGGGAAAAGATGCACCTCACCACCGGATTCGTCGGAACGCCGTATCTGTGCCATGTACTGTCGGAAAACGGCTACCACGATATCGCGGTGCAGCTGGCGCAGCAGGAAGAGTATCCGTCTTGGCTGTATTCGATCCATCAGGGCGCGACGACGATCTGGGAGCACTGGGACGGCATCAAGCCGGACGGTTCGTTTTGGAGCGACGCCATGAATTCGTACAACCACTACGCGTACGGCGCGATCGGCGATTGGCTGTACCGGGCGGTCGCGGGGTTGGATCTGGACGAACAAGTACCGGGCTACAAACGTATCGTGCTGCGTCCGAATCCGGATTCCAGCCTGACCCATGCACGCGCGCAGTACGATTCGCCGTACGGCAAAATCGTCAGCGGCTGGACCAAGCGGGAAAACGGCGAAGTGTCGTACGAGATCGAACTGCCGCCGAACACGACAGCCGAACTGCGACTAACCGATACCGAAGGAAAAAAGGTCAAAGTGGATGAACGCGATCCGGCGGAAGTGTTGGGAGCAGAGCCGATCGTAAACGAGAATGGAACCCTTGTACTTGGTCTCGGGTCGGGCCGATATACGGTGAAGGTCAGCTGATTTTTCTAAGTGAAGAAAGCTGCCGCATACGAAGCGGCAGCTTTCTTTTTTATGCGGTTGAGAAGAAGAACTCAAAAGACGGAAGTGGTACAATAGGACAAAACAGCGGGCGTGTTCCGTTTTGCAGGAGGAAACCATCATGATCCAATCCATCGTACATATCGCGCTCGTCGTGAACGATTATGATGAAGCGATCGAGTTTTACACGAAAAAGCTGCATTTTAGGCTGGTGGAAGACATCTACCAGCCGGAGCAGGACAAGCGCTGGGTCGTCGTCGCGCCTCCGGGATCGGCGGGCACGACGCTGCTGCTGGCCCGCGCGTCCAAGCCCGAGCAGGAGCCGTTTGTCGGGAATCAGGCGGGCGGACGGGTATTCCTGTTTTTGAACACGGACGACTTCTGGCGCGATTATCGGGAGATGGTCGCGAACGGGATCGAATTTGTCCGCGAACCGAAAGAAGACTCTTACGGAACCGTGGCGGTATTCAAAGACCTGTACGGAAATCTGTGGGATCTGCTGCAATTGAACGACGATCATCCCATTATGCTTCGTATGAAGGAGTGAACTTATGCTAACCTTGGAACAACAGCTCGATAACCTTGCCGATTTGGGTATGACATTCAAAGAAACCAAAGAAAAAGTGCTGGAACTGACGGGAATCAACGGATCTGCTTATTACGAAGAAGAGCCGTATACGCGCTTGTTGGCCGAACTCGGCATGTTTAGTTTATCCGCGAATATTTGGACGTTTGATCTCGAAAGCGCGGAAGGGTCGGATGTCTACGAAGAATATATCACGCGCATGATCGGATTGTCGGAAGGCCGCATCCGCATTTCGGACCTGCAAGGCAAATTTGATCCGACCGAAAGCACGACGAACATTTCTTTCGTGCATGAAGGGAACCGGCATGAAATCTCCGCGATGAATCAAGGCGATTGGTTTGATATCTTCGTGCTCGGAAGCGTGCAAAATATCGTGCAAGGGACCGATCGTCGATTCATTCATCACGTGCAGGACCAGACGGTTACCGTCGTTTTTTGCAACGACGCGGCGCAGCAAGAATTGCGGAAGCTGACGAACGGGGCTTACGGGTCTTTGATCTGATCCGATATAAAAAGCTCAAAACGGCGAAAACGGTCGATCCAGCATCTGCGTCAACTCTTCGGCTTGAAGCAGCGACGAGAGCGGATCGGATTGGAAATAGCGATTCCACGGCAGGTCGACGATCCGGTGCCGCCGCGCGACGGCTTCGCGATTCCACTGCGGCGCCGAAGTCAGATTATGCGAAGCGTCATAGTTCATGACCAGCACCCATTCGCCCAAATTGGCTTCCAATTCGGATTCGCCGACGCGAGCGTAGTCCTGCCCGCTGCCGGCGAGCATACGTCCTAAGGAAGAAGGCGAAGACAGATTCAGTCGGTCATAAACGGCACGCCCTCCGCGATAAGCCGCGTTTCCGATCAACGTAACCTGCGCGTCGCACCAATACGGATCGGCCAACGTGAACGTAGCGGGCTTCGCGAAACGCGCGGCCAATCGGCTTCGCAGATTATACGTACGCAGCCGAGCCTGGCGTATCCAGGCTTCGGCTTCTTTTTTGCGTCCGATCCATTGACCCAGCCGATGCATTTCGTTTTCCATTCCGCCGCAATGATCGGATTCGAAGACAAGCGTAGGCGCAATTCTGGCGTAAGAAGCATAAGCTTCCCGATTCCAGGTCAAGATCAGATCCGGCTCCAGTTCGATAATGCGCGCATACGAAATTTCATTATGTCTCCCGATATCCGCAGGAGCCGCGTTCCAATACGCATCAAGCAGCCCGGCGTTGTCCGTGAGCGTGGAAGGCGCACCGATCGGCTGCTCGCCCAGTGCCAGCAGATGCCCGATGCTCCAGTCGGTGACGATGCGCCGAGGGCGGTCGGGAATTTCGATATTGCCCATGACGGTACTGACGGTCCGGGTCGGTCCCGGAATAATAACATCTGGAGCGCCGATCGGGGGAGAGGAATGTTTCGTTCGGACTTCGGCTGCGGGAAGACAAGCCGCCTCGTGTCCGATATTTTCGGCTGCTTGCAGATCGCTCAGCAAGCGGGCCGACGCCGACGCGGACGTCGAATCGGATTCGCCGAGCCGATGTACCGAGGCATCCGACCTGCGATACTGCTCCGGCGAGAGGCCGAAGCTTTGCTTGAATTGACGGCTGAAGGAATAGGCGTTGGCATACCCGACTTGTTCGGCGATTTGCTGCAAGTTCGCGGATGTGCTTTTCAAGTCTTTTTTCGCCTGACGCATTCGGATCCCGATCAATACTTGAAGCGGCGAGCGCTCGAAGCGTTCGCGGAACAGTTGGGAAAGCCTTCGGGTTCCGCAGCCTGCCGTTTCCGCAAGTTCGGCGAGCGTAACGGTTCGCGACAGATGCCCGATCATGTATCGCAGGGCCCGCAGAACGCGTCGGTCTTCGGGATTTGCCGTTTTATTTTTCTCCGATTCCTGCTGCTGCTTAAGAAAAATATGTACCGATTCATACAAATGCGACCTCAATCGAAGCTGGTCCAACGTTTTCAGTCCGTGCCATTGCGCCAACAAAAGATCGAACGAACGCTTCAACTCCAGCAGATCCGAAGGCGCGAATGCCAGATCCGCCGACTCCTTCGAATATTCGTTCATGCAGTTCGTGCCGGGAAACGTATAGTCGAATAGATACAGCTCCGTCTCGTGCTCGGCGATGAGCGCAAGCTCCGAACGGCAAGATATATGGATCGCATACGCTCCGTCGAAGGAGTAGGCCGTTTCCTTGCCGAGCGTCAGATGCCCTTTTCCGCTTGAGACAAGCACGAACGCGGCCGAGGAAGATCCGCCGAAGCGAAACCTTTCGTCCGCTTCCAATCTTTTGAACCTGACATCCAACAATCTGGCCGGCAATCCGTTCCAATCCCGAATCAAACGATCCGCCGAAGGCGTGTTCCGCATAGGTAGTCCCCCTTTTCTGTGCAGCGTTTTTTGGGGCGCGCAGGCCAACTCAACGACGTGCATCTTTTGCCGCCGGCGAAGTTTGCGGATACGCCCATAATCTGCCGAGTCTTTTTTTACTATCTGTTCATTTTAATTGATAACAATTCTCAACTCAATAGATAAGTGTAAATTGCCGAATCGGGTATGCCGTATTGCTTTTTTGGATATTGTCCGGTGCAGTCGAGGAATTTATACTGGGACAAGTTAATGAAAACGATTCTCAATAGAGTGTCGGATACCTACAGGCAAAGAGCGAAAGGGGATCAAACAAAAAAATGAGACAAAGAAGCAAATGGGGGCTTTTATTCGTTATTATGCTGGTATCGGCTATGATGTTGGCAGCTTGCTCGGGCGGCGGCAATCAGGAGGCGCAGGCTTCGACGGAAGCGGCGACGGCAGCAGACCCGGCGGAAACAAACGGGAATACGGTTTCCGAAGAAGGCGGCATGCGCAAAGCGGAAACGGTCGTCGGCGAAGTGGAACTGCCTGCCAATCCGCAGCGAATCGTCGCCGATTGGAACGTCGGCCATCTGCTCGCGCTGGATATCACGCCGATCGCGATCCCGCATACGCTGCTCGAATACGGTAAATTTCTGCGCGAATCGATTCCCGATACCGTGGCCGATCTCGGCGACCATAACGCGATATCCTTGGAGCAGCTAACGGCCGTACAGCCGGATTTGATCATCACGTTCTCGGCCGACAAATACGAAGCCTACAGCAAAGTCGCTCCGACGCTGGTGTTCGATACGTCGCAGTACGAGACTATGCAGGACCAAATCACCGCGCTGGGCGAATATTTGAACCGGCAAGACGAAGCCGCTGCTTGGAACGCCGACTTCGAAAAACGGCTTCAAGCGGCTCGGGAAAAGGTTCAAGCCGCGGTGTCTCCCGAAGATACGTTCACGCTGGTCGATTATAACTGGGAAGGCGGCGTGCTGGTGCTCGGGAATTCGGAAAACCGCGGCGGAAGTGCTTTGTACAAGCTGTTAGGCTTGAACGCGGACGAAGACGTGCAAAGCCAAATTATCGATAAAGGCGAAGAAAGCTCCGTGATCAGTTGGGAAGTCTTCGACGAATACGTCGGCACTTATTTACTGGAACTGACGGATGAAGGCGCCGAACCGCAGCGGCTGCAAAAAGTTTGGTCGCAGCTCGACGCGGTCAAAAACGATCGCCGCATCGAACTGGATCTGCGAAAATACTTCACGGCCGATCCGTTCACCGCTATTCTTCAAGCCGAAGACATGGCTGATCTGATCGTCGCCAAAGCCGAACAGTGATCGGCTCGTTGCGGCGGATATGACTAAAAGGCAGACTTTCGCCGCGCGGCGAAGGTCTGTTTTTTTACGCCGTCAGAAGTGGTACGATGGGAATAAAAGTAACTGCAATGGAAAGAAGGATCGGAATCATGTCTGCGGTACAAACCGAGTTGAAAGTTGCTCTGTATACGATGTGTCTGGTACGAGATGGGGATCGCTTGCTGCTGATGAACCGCCCGGCCGAGAAAGGCTTTCCGGGCTGGATCGCGCCGGGCGGCAAAGTGGATTTCCCCGAAAGCTTGACCGAAGGCGCGGCGCGCGAAGTGTTGGAAGAGACCGGCTTGACCGTGCGCAATCTGATTTACAAAGGGCTGGACGAATTTGTCGATCCCGAGCGGAATTTCCGGTACATGGTGTTCAACTACGTGGCGGAAGAATTTGAAGGCGAGCTGCTGGAAAACCCTCCCGAAGGCGAGTTGAAATGGATTCCGATCAACGAAGCGGCAACCTATCCGATGCAGGATTGGTTCAAGCGTCGTTTGTCGTTCTTTTTCGAGGAAGGGACATTCGAAGTCTATGCTATTTACGATCAGGAGACGGATACGACGTTGAAAGAGACGGTGAAACGAACATAAGCATCGAAAACGGGGAAAAGGGTGGGACAATGGGATACATCATGGAACTGCGCGAACTTGTCGGCAGCAGACCGTTAATCATGGCCGGCGCGTGCGTGATCGTTGAGCTGAACGGAGCCATTTTGCTGCAAAAAAGAACGGACAACGGCTTCTGGGGACTCCCGGGCGGAGCGCTCGAACCCGGCGAGACGCTGGAACAGGTAGCGCGCCGCGAGCTGTTTGAAGAAACGGGACTCACGGCCGGGAAGTTGGAGCTGCTGGAGATTTTTTCGGGCGAAGAACTGTATTACCGTTATCCGAACGGGGATGAAGTACATAACGTGATCGCGGCTTATTGCTGTCGGGACGCTCAAGGACAAGCTTACGCGGACGGGGAAGAAGGCTCGGAGCTGCGATTTTTCCCCGTTGACCAACTGCCGCCCGTGCATGAATGGAATCCGGCCGATCGCCCTGCTCTGAATACGTACCTGAGCAGGATATAAAGCATCGAAGAATACGCAAAATAGGGAGGACTGCCCATGAATCCGCACGAGAATAAACGTCTTCAGCTTGCTTTGACGGTGTTATATCCTGTGCTGATCGGAGTGTTCTTCATATGGATGCAATCCGCATTCTGGCTGCTGGCGGTCGTGACGATGCTGGTCTACTGCGCGCTGTGGAAAAATATCGGCTTCGTGATGCTGTCGAATGGGCTGCTGCTCGCATTATCGATTGGCTTGTGGGTGACGGAGGTCGATTATATGCAGATGGGCAGCGTGCGGGAGACTCGGTCCTGGCTGCCGTTTGCCTACATCTTGTACGGCGCGTTCTGCTTGATCCCGTCCATGCTGCTGGTTCCTTTGCGAAATCTGCTGATCAAAAAAGATCGGCAGCGCCATTTATAATCGAAGGAGAGGAGTATCTTGTCAACTCTTACCTTTAGCGTTGACAATGTAACAATACGATGGGATATACGTTACAAGGATTTATCGGTCCGGCCCCTGTGCTGAAAACGTTGGGCATCCGCTTCCGGACGGCGAAGGTCGTTTCTTTATCGGGTGAACTGGCGCTTGTTGCGTTGGACGATGCTTTGCAAGACGAGATCAATCAGGACTCGGATCAGTTGATAGAACCGTGGGATATTTTTACGGAAAAGATCGAGTCGGCAGGCCGCGAATTGTCCCGACACGGAATCGTGGCTTACGTGGAAGCCGATTATTTCGGAGGTACGGGCGATCAATCTTGCGTGGTATGGGAAAAGGGACAAGAATTACTGCGGGAAACACGATCGGCAAAGGCCATCAATCATGCGTTAAAGCTGCTCGGTGTCGTCTGTTCGGAAGATGCTGTCGATGAGTTCGATACGGTTCATCTCGGGCGGCATCGTAGCGTAGAAAGTTGGGCGGAAGATCAGGAGCATGCGCGGCCGACTTTGCAGATCAGTCCGGTTAGGGAGAATCAAGAACGATTGGCTGAAGCCGCAGACTACTTTTGGAGCCGTTGGGGCGACGAATCGACGTTCGACTTTTACCGGGATTGCATGGAACGTTCTTGCGATACCGATGCCGATCTGCCGCGATTTTATCTGTTGACAGAAGGTGAAAAAGGTTCGATCGCCGGAGGTTATGCCCTGCTGCGCAGCGACTTGAACAGCAGGCAGGATCTGTGTCCGTGGCTGGCTTGCCTGTATGTCGAACCTCGTTGGCGGAGCCTGCGTTTGGGTAGTATGCTGCTTGACCATGCGGCTGGCGAGGCACAAGCCAAAGGCTACGACAGCCTGTATCTGTGTACCGATCTTGAAGGGTATTACGAGCGGTACGGCTGGAGCTGCATTGGAAAAGGGTACGGGATCGACGGTGCGGAAACGAAGATTTATCGGCTGCGACCGGTCAAAAACGGGATACAATGAGGCATTCGGCCCAATCCTGAACAAAGGAGTTTTCCGATTATCCTTTCATTCAAAGGATGTGACAGGAAAACTCCTTTTCTTGTTAGGTATATCTGCCTTTTTTACAAACTTAGCGTTTACATTTCACAATTGTTTCACTAGTATTAAATCTGATGCCATATTTCTTTACACCATACATAACAGGGGGAGTTTGTTACATGCGCGAATTTTCGAAAAAACGTTTCGCGGGAGGAGCCTTAACCTTCTTTTTGGGAGCTTCGATATGGTTTGCTCCTTTTGCTTCCGCTCGCGCCGAAGCAGAAGAACCGGTTAAATCCGCGGAGTCGGCTAGTGAAACCCAAATTACGCTGCTCGGCACATCAGATATTCACGGCCGATTCATGCCTTGGGATTACGCGTTGGACGGACCCAATCCGACCGGAAGCATGACGCAGCTGTACACGATCGTCAAAAAAGTCCGCGCGGAAAATCCGAATACGATTTTGCTGGACGCCGGCGATATGATTCAGGACAACTCGGCCGAACTGTTCAACGACCAACCTCAATCTCCGATGATGGTGGCGATGAACGAAATGAACTATGACGCCTGGGTCATGGGCAACCATGAATTCAACTTCGGCTTGGACGTGTTGGAGAAAATCTCTTCCCAGTTCAACGGGCAGCCCCTCGTCGGCAATATTTTCAAAGAAAACGGCGACCGCTACATGCCTGCGTATACGATTATCGAAAAAGACGGAATCAAAGTCGGCGTGATCGGAATGAACACGCCGATGATTACCGAGTTCGAGAAAGGCACCGACCATCTGGACGGCGTGATCGTGAAAGACCCTGTCGAAGAAACGAAAAAAGCGGTCGCCGAGTTGAAAGGCAAAGTAGACGTGATGGTCGGGCTTATGCATATGGGTTTGGATAACGAGAACGGGAATCCGGGAACCGGAGTCACCGATATCGCCAACGCCAACCCGGAGCTTGCAGCGATCTTCGCCGGGCATATGCATACGTTGATCGAGTCCCAGACGGTAAACGGCGTGCTGATCTCCGAGCCGAACAAATACGGATCGCATATCTCGCGAATCGACCTGACTTTCGAGAAAAAGGGCGACCGCGTCGTGTTGAAAAGCAAAGAAGCGCAAGCCCTGGCCGTAAAAGCGGCAGACGGCAGTTACGAGGTGTCGGACGCGGAGTTGGAAAAAACGCTGCATCCGTTCCATGAGTTCGCCCGCGCGGACGCCAATATCGAAGTCGCGGAATTGAAAGGAACCGATCTGGTGCCTGACGACGAGATCAAAGGCATTCCTGCCGTACAGGTTCAAGAAACGCCGTTATCCGATTTCTTCACCGAAGTCATGATCCACTACAGCGATGCGGACGTGGTCGCGCACCAGATCGATAACGACAAAGCCAAGTTGGACATCGGGCCGATCAAGAAAAAAGACATCGCGTTCAACTACCAATACACGTTCGGCGAAGTTACGGTGTATGAAGTCACGGGACAGGATCTCAAAGACTATATGGAATGGTCGGCAGGCTACTTCAACTCGGCGCGTCCCGGAGACGTGACGGTCAGCTTCGATCCGAAACGACGGGCTTCCAAGTACAGCACCAACGATTTCTTCGGAGGCGTTACTTACGAGATCGATCTTACCCGGCCTTACGGCAGCCGGATCGTCAATCTCAAGTACAAGAACGGCGATGCGGTCGAAAAACAAGACACGCTCAAGCTCGGCATGAACGCTTACCGGATGGAAGCATTGATCGCGAAAGGCGGACCGCTGGAAGGGCGCGAATTCAAGCAGCTTTGGTCTTCCAAAGACGCTTCGGCGTTCGGGGAGATTCAAGGCACGATCCGCAATCTGTCTATCGCTTACCTCCAAGAAGAAAAGAACGGCGTATACGAGCCGACGCTTCAAAACAACTGGAAAATCACCGGCGTCGACTTCGATGCGCCGGAGCGCGCGGATGTCGTGGAACTGATTAATGAAGGCATCCTGTCCGTTCCGACTGCCGAAGACGGCAAATACACCAATATTGCGTCGATCAATATCCGGGATGCCGTTACTCAAGAAGAAGTCAAAGCGTTATCCGCCAAAGCAAACGTGGATGCGGCTCAATTTTCCGGCGTGAAAAACAAAGGCGAATTTTACCGGGAATTAAACGCGGCCCGCAAACCGGCGGCAGGCGAGACAAAACCGCTGCCGGAAAAACCCGTGGTTCCTGCGCAGCCTAGACCGCAGCCGGTACCGTCCAAGCCGGCAGCCGGGAAAGACACTACCGTTCAACGGGCCAAAGTTACCGCAGATTACTTGAATGTTCGGACTGCTCCTTCCTCCAAGGCCAATATCATCAAAGCCGTACCGAAAGGCACGATGCTTGAAGTGATCGGCCAAGAGAAATCCGGCTGGCTGAAAGTCAAACTGGATGGACGGACCGCTTACGTGTACGCGAAATACGTGAGTTTGTCGAAATAATCAGCCGTTCAAGCACGTCGGATCAAGAAGACCCTCTGCTCAGGCAAAGGGTCTTCTTTTGCGTTGACCGCATCGACTCAAGCCGAAGATGCCATTATTTTCTCGCGATGGTATGATCGTATTTAGAAGTCCTATCCAAAAGGAGGAATTCCTATGCCTTGGCCCATGGTTCACCTGGCCGTCGCAGCGGTCATCATGCCCGAACCTTCCGCCGAGCTGCTGCTGGGAAGCCTGGCGCCGGATGCCGTACATGTACGCAGGAGCAAAGGAGGTTTAGCCCAATGGATTCGTCGAATGACCTCGATACGGAAGAACCCGCATTTTTGAAAATCGATAAAGCCTATACGCCGTTCCTGCTTAAAGCCATCGAAGCCGTGAAGCGCACGAATTGGGTGAACAGCTACGACTTGAACCGCGTTCATATCTCCATGCGCAAAGACCGTTATCAAGGCCGGGATTGCATCGTCGTGCGTTTCTATGCGGCGGACCTGACGAATGCCAATTGGATGGAGGTTACGTCTGCCGATATCGGAGGGGCGCACGTCTACATGGAAGCAGCCGGACGAGCAGTTTTACATATTGCAATCGAACATTGACCAAGGTTTTTAGATAAAAGGGGATTTATGTGCGTTTGGGCGCGATTGCTGGCTGATCGAGAAAAACCGCCCGAACGGTCGAACAAGCTGATTATTCGGAACGAACCGCGCGATAAGGATAGCGGCAACACAAAAAAAGCGGCACTGCGCGTAAAATTGCGCGGTTCCGCTCTTTTGGATCAAGCTTCGTTTTCCCAACTTGCCCGAATCTGTTCGACCATAATCGTTGCAATCTGTTCGGGGGTCAGCGTATCGACAGCCACGGTCCGATGATTATCGGCGTAAATCCGTTTCCGGCTGTTGAACAGTTCTTCGATCTCTTCCAGCGAACGGCTTTGCAGAATCGGACGGGTATCGATCAAGTCTTCAAAACGTTCTTTCCACGATTCCCAGGTCAAATCCAGATGGTACACGATGCCGTTGTCGAGGCAGGCGCTGCGGATCTCGTCTTGCATAAATGACCCGCCGCCGAGCGAGACGACCTTCTCGCGCGATTCGCGGCACAGTTCGACGATGTAGTCTTTTTCCATCTGCCGAAAAGCGGGTTCGCCCATCGACTTGAAAATTTCCGTGACAGGCATGCCGTGTTTGCGTTCGATCTCTTGGTCGGCATCAAGGAAATCGCGGTCGAGTTTTTCTGCCAGCAGTTGGCCGATCGTCGTTTTGCCTGCGCCCATGAAGCCGATCAGGATGATGTTTTTTTGATTGAGCGGAATGTTGTTGTTCATGATCAGTATCACCGTACTCCTTTGCCGCTTTACATGAAATAAGTATACTCATTATAAATTGTAGATCGTTGGCGAGCAAGGAGTAACAAGTAGAGTGGAGGTAAGCTTTTATGGCCAAAGAAATCGAAGCGCGTCTGAAAAGTCTGGGGATCGAACTGCCGGAAGGAAGCCTGCCTGCTGCGGCTTATGCCAATGCGGTTACCGTGAATGGTCTGATGTTCGGGGCGGTATCGGTACGCGATAATTTGCCGATTATCGTGAATTCGATTTTCGAGGTGGAGTAGATGGAACGCAAAAGATACGAAACAGGTTCCCCTTGGGAGCCGATAGTGGGCTATAGCCGGGCAGTACGTGTAGGGAATATCGTGGAAGTCGCGGGAACGACCGCGATGAAGGACGGGCAGGTGGTCGGCGTCGGCGATCCTTACGTGCAGACGGCGGAAATTCTCAAAACGATCGAGGAAGCGTTGACGCATGTCGGAGCCAAACTGGAACATGTCGTGCGCACCCGCATGTTCGTGACCGACATCTCGCAATGGGAAGAAATCGGCCGCGCCCACGGCGAAGTCTTCCGCGATATTCGGCCCGTGGCGACGATGGTCGAGGTCAAAGCGCTGATCGATCCAGATCTATTGGTGGAGATCGAGGTTCAGGCGATTGTGCCGGAGGACTGAGCATTTGCCGCATGGGTTCATTCCAAATCATACTTGTCAAAAATCTGCGTCATTAATCGATGGTGCGTCGGGTCGCCCGAGGTTCGATCCGTCTTGTTCATATTAAAAGTTCCGTTGCTCATGTTAATGACGCTGTAGCCGCCCTGCCCGTTATCGGACAAGAATACGATATACCGTTCTCCGTACTGAAGTTCCCGATAGTTAGCGATCGAGAAAAGGGCTTTGGAACCCTGCATGTTGTTGGCAAAAGCGATCGGTTCATAGAAGCTGACTTGTCCGTTTTGAACAACCTCCCCGGGATCTTTCAGTACGGTCTCGACCGCAAATTCGGTGAGGGTCGCGAAATCCTGCATGACTCCGTCTTCATAACGGCTTGTCGTATTTTCGCGTTCTTCAAAAGGAAGAACGAGCGTGCCGACCGCGATAATATCCGAGTGCTCCTCTAAAGCGTCGAGTTCGGCGAAGCCGATATAGCTGGCATCACGATTGAATTTCGGAAATCCGTACTGGACGATTTGCTTTTCTTTGATCAATGGGTCAGGTACAGAGGTCGCGGATTCGATGTTCGTTGATTGAAAAGGTAGGCTTCCTGTTACGAAGTACCGCACTCCGACAATCGCGAATACGCACGCAATCAACCCGGATAAGATTGCGTACGCAGCTTTTTTTCGATTCATGATGCAGTTCTCCTTTCTGCAAAGGTACATACAACATCCATTGAAATAATTCCTTTTTATTCTAATATTTAATTAATATGGAATCCAGTCGTGGCTTTAATATTTTATGCCCCTTCAGTATGAAGTCGAATAGAAAAAAGGAGTTCGCGCCATATGCGGCGCGAACTCCTTTTCACGTTTTAAACGATAATTACATTTATTTTAACGCTTTGCCTGCTCTTCCGCGACTTCGCCGGATACTTGCGTGAAGCGTCCCAACAGTGCGCGGATATCGCTCGAAGATTTCAGGCGGTACCGGGCCGCCGTCACTTCTTTGCCGATCTTCACGGAATACGCGTCTTCCGGCAGCGCCGCGAACATGTCTTCGTCCGTCCGGTCGTCGCCGGCGCCGAACACGAAGTCGAAATGTCCTTGACTGAGAACCAGATGCGCACCGTGGCCTTTGTTGACGCGCGTGTCTTTCACTTCGATGACTTTGTTGCCGTCCAATACGCCGACGGTCATCGATTGGGTGATCGACATCAGCGCTTCTTTGAGCTCATTGCGCTTCACGGCCGCGATATCCGGTTCGGACTGACGGTAGTGCCAAGCGATCGAGTAATCTTTTTCTTCGATCAGCGAGCCCGGCGTCCGGTCGGTGTAAGTCTCCATGATCGGACGGATCGATTCTTTCCACTCGTTGTCGATATTGAGCGTCATCGTCCATTCGCCGCCCGCCGGACGGAACCATAGGCCGTGCGCGGCGACGATGCTGAGGTTCAGATCGCCCAACCACTTTTCCGCCGTGAAGCGGTCGCGTCCGGTGATGATGACGACCGTGTTTTTCGGATCTTCGGTCAGCGTGGTCAACAGCTGCTTGAGTTCGCGGTCCGGACGCGCTTGATCCGGCGTCGGCTTGAAGCCGACGAGCGTGCCGTCGTAATCCAGGAACAGCACGCGCTTCTCCGCGGTCCGATACGCCAAGTCGAGTTCCGATGAAGCGGAGGTCAGGCGGTCCAGCGGTTCGGTATGGATCTTCTCCTCCGGCGAACCTTGCAGCGTGTTCAAGAATTCTTCCGCCCAGAACTTGACGTTGTAGCGGGAGATGCGGCGATGCATGTTTTTGTTGCGATCCATTTTGTCGTCTTCCGGCATCTCGAGCGCCATCTTGATCCCTGCGGCGATCGCTTCGTGATCGTTCGTGTTGACGATCACGGCTTCGCCGAGTTCGCTGGCGGCGCCGGCCGTTTCGCTCATGACGAGCATGCCTTTGTAGTCGTTGCGCGCCGCGACGTATTCTTTGGCGACCAGGTTCATGCCGTCGCGCAGCGGGGTGACGAGCAGCACGTCGCTGTGGCGATAGAAGGCGATGAGGTCATCTTGGGATACGGTGCGGAAAAAGAACCAGACCGGCATCCAGTTGAATGTACCGTATTCGCCGTTCACTTCGCTGACGAGCTCCTCGATCTCCCGCTTCAGATTGTCGTATTTTTCGATGCCGACGCGGGACGGGGCGATGATCAGGTTGAGACGTACCTTTTCCCGATATTCCGGATAATTGGCCAAAAAGGCTTTGAACGCTTTGATGCGGTCCGGAATGCCTTTGGTATAATCCAGACGGTCGACGGAAATAATGTTGCGCACGTCTTTCGTGCTTTTGATGAAGTCCATCGTTTCCTGCGACGCGTTTTCCCGGGTAGGCGTCTTCGCGAAGTAATCGTAGTCGATCCCCATCGGGAAAGCGTCGACTTGCACGATGTGCGACTCCAGCTGCATTTTATACAGACTGTGCTCGTGTCCCAGCAAACGGCGCACGCTGCTCAGGAAGTGGCGCACGTAATCGTACGTATGGAAGCCGATGAGATTCGCGCCCATCAATCCTTCGAGAATCTCGGTACGCCAGACCATTTGACGGTAAATTTCGTAGGAAGGGAACGGAATATGCAGGAAAAAGCCGATTTTGACATCAGGGTGCTTTTCCCGGATCATCTGCGGCAGCAGCATCAGTTGATAATCGTGAATCCAGATCGTGTCGCCTTCGTTGATCAGCGGATCGACGGATTCGAAGAACTTGCGGTTGACGCGTTTATACGCTTCCCACGTCTCGGCTTTGTATTCGACGGCGCTCGTGAAGTAGTGGAAAAGAGGCCAGATCGTTTCGTTGCAGAAGCCGTGGTAGTATTCTTCGACGTCGTCGGATGTGAGCGGCACGGACAGACATTTATAGTCTTTTTTCAGCGTGGACGCGATCGAAGACAATTCTTCCTCGCTCAGATCGTCCTGCGCGACGCCCGGCCAACCCGCCCAAACGGTATCGCCTTGTTCATGATAACTTTTAAGTCCGGTAGCCAGACCGCCTATGCTTTCTTTGTAGTCCAGGCCGGATTCGTTCTTGGAGACGGTGACGGGAAGACGGTTGGATACGAAAATCGTTTTACTCATAGGATGGACCAGCTCTCCTTCTCGGATAATAAATGTGGGATAAATAAACGCGTTGAAAAAATGAGTGAAAGAAATGCGTGGTTTTCAACAATTCCTCAGTTATTACCCGAAATGGGCCGTCGAGACGCAAATGCGTAAAGGATAGATCGAATAAGTGTCGCCATTGTGGAGTCTATAGAACTTTTTTCCAAAAACTTGCGTCTATAAAGAAGACTCTGCTTATCGATCGATTCGAAGGAGGGAAAAGGATGCGAAAAGCATGGAAACTTGCAATCGCTCTCACGCTTTTGTCGATGACGCTGTCGGTCGCTTTTCCGGTGCAAAAAGCCGCGGCTTGCAGCTGCTTGTTACCGGAAAACGCGGCGGAAGCCAAAGAAAGATCGGCTGCGACGTTTACGGGGACGGTCCAAAGCATCGGGGAATTCAAAAGCGATCGGAAAGAGGCTTATTATGCCGCAACCTTGAGCGTGAACGAGAGCTGGAAAGGCATGGACGAACCGGAAACGGTCGTATACACGAGCTGGAGCAGCTGCCAGTTCGATTTTGAGAAAGGGAAAACGTATCTGTTGTATCCGTATGAACATGACGGTCGATACGAAGTCACCAACTGCGGTCGATCCGGCGAAGTGATGCAGGCGAACGCGGATGTCATGAAGGATTTGCAGGAGCTTGGAGCAGGTATGAAATTCGAAGCTCCGCCGGATCGCGCGAACGCTGAAGAATCAGCCGCGGCGGAACCTGAACGCACAAGAGGGCTTTCCTGGCTTCCCGTCACGCTCGGAGGCGTCGCGCTGATCGTGATCGTCGTCGGAGGATGGATTGCCATTCGCGGCCGCAAAAATTAACAACAAGTATCATGAGGAGGATCAGCATGAAACGATTATCGACCGAATACCGGATTCGCGCTGCGGAAGAACAGGATATTCCTTTTTTATGGGACATGCTGTTCGAATCGCTGTACGTCAAAAAAGGCGAAAAGCCGTTCGAGCGCAGCATTCTGGAAGAGCCGTCCATGCGCAAGTATGTGGAGGGATGGGGACGCGAAGGCGACTTCGGCGTGATCGCCGAAACCCTGGACGGCGTGCCGCTCGGATCGGCGACGGCGCGGATTTTTCCGGAAAGCGACCGGGGTTACGGTTACGTGGCGCCGGACGTGCCGGAGTTGGGCATGGCGCTTACGGAAGCCAGCCGGGGAAAAGGAATCGGCAGCGCCTTGATGAGCTATTTGCTGGAAGGACTGCGGGAGCGAGGCGTGAAGCGGGCGTCGCTCAGCGTAGATCCGGATAACGCGGCTGCCGTAAAGCTGTATCGGCGTTTCGGATTCCGGGAAGCCGGGCGGGAAGGAACTTCGATGACGATGGTCGCGAATTTATGATCCGCAAACGAAAAATCCCTCCCCGCAGCGAGCGGCTTTTTGCCGCATCGTCTGCTTAGGGCGTGTCTTCAAACCTGCCAACGTGCATCTTTTACCGCCTTTTCGCGCTGCCTCGCGTCACTTTCCCTTGACGTGCCCCGGCACGCCTTCAGAAAAGTTCCTTATTCAGAACGAAAATTCGGCAAAATCTGCTTCCGTCGAGGTTTGAAGACACACCCTAGGAGAAATTTCAGTCTATCGCGTATCGTCGGCATGAAGCGAATGACTACTTGTTCCTGCGATACGCTTCAATCTGCAGAGCTTTGATCGAATCGGACAATTCTGGCGCGGGTCCGTCTACTTGCGCATCGCGAATCACATCCGGAATCGCTAAATTACGGACCGGCGACGGAGCGGCGCCGAGTTCCCGCATCCATTCCGACAATTGGGCCGAAGAACTCGCGTAAACGATCCTTCCTAATCCGACCCAGGCATGAGCCGCGGCGCACATGGGACAATGTTCGCCGGAGGTGTAGACGGTCGCTTGAGCGCGTTCGTCCGGCGTCATGTGTTCGGCGGCCCAACGCGCCAAAGCGAACTCCGGGTGCTGCGTCGGATCGCCGCCGGATACCCGGTTGTAGTCTTCTTTGCGCACGCGGCCTTCTTGGTCGACCAGCAAAGATCCGAAAGGATCGTTGCCGTCGGTCAATGCTTCCCGCGCAAGTTCCGCGCAGCGTTTCAAATGCTCCATGTCCTTTTCCGAAATCATGATCCCGTCTCCTCCTTCGGTTTAAAGCTTCCAAGCACGATACTGCATAAAATTGCGATGATCCCTAACCATTGATACCCGTTTACCGATTCGCCCAACACGATCGAAGACATCAAAACGGCGATGGGAAGTTCGGATGACGTCATGATCGAGCCCGTTCCCGGACCGATATGAGGCATTCCGATCGAATACAGCAGCGGCGGGAGCAGCACGCCGAAGATTCCGAGCACCAGGCCGTAAGGACTCAATGCGATAAGCACATCCGAGTCGAGCAAAAAGGTCGGCGGAAAGCAGGCAAACACGGTAATCGTGGCTCCGGTCGAAAGAAAGGCGCTTTTTAACACCGGCGAAGCGCTTTTCCCTACGGAACCGCTAAGCAGCAGGAACAAAGCAAAAGTCGAAGCCGCTAACAAGCCCCATAGCGCTCCCTGCCAAGGTACGGAGATTCCTTCTTGAGCAAACACGTCGGCCGCCAGCAGCGAGCCGAACATCAGGACCCCGATCAGGATGAGCTTGCGCGGGGTCGGCTTTTTCTTGAAGAACAACCATTCGTACAAGCTCCCGATCCAGATGAACTGAAACAGCAGCACGATCGCCAGCGAAGCGTTCAGCGTCTGCAGCGACATATAGTAAAAGATCCCCGTCAGGCCGAAAGGAATGCCGGACAACAAAAGCTTGAAGATGGTTTTCGGGTCAAGGCGTTTGTTTTTGATGAAGATCACGCCGATCCAACTTAACGCCGCCCCGAAAAAATACTGCGCTCCCGTGACTTCAGGCGAAGAAAAACCGGCACTGTAAGCCAACTTCACAAACGTGGAAAGAATACCGTAACAACAGCCGCCCAGAAAAACGATCAACGAATACTGCCAAGTTTTCATCAAAATCCTCCTTGAAATGAATGCAAAAAAGCCACACGAACGCCCAAAGGCATTCGTGTGGCGAAAATAGGGAAGCCTCCCTAGAAAAATCCACGACCGTTCAATTTTAGTATATCGTTTGCTTGCGGTATTCATTATAAAATCGAAGAATGGAAATTGTCAACGTCCGTAACCTTGTCACAAATCGGTGAACGTGCGCGAATCGTGCCGAGCGAAGTGGTATCCTGAAATATGAAGAAGAATTCGATAGTTAAAACGGAGGGTTTGCCATGACGCGATATGTGAACGAAAGTGATCGGCAATCGATCGAAAGAAGTCTGCGATGAGCGGCGCGCCGTTGATTCTCAGTCTTCGTCCGGGTCCGTTTGCGCGCTTGATCGAAGGGAACAAGCGGCACGAATTCCGGCGGCGTTTTCCGGATGAAGCGACCTCGGCCTTTTTGTATCTGGCTGCGCCGGTCTCGGCTGTCGCGGCTTACGCCGAATTCGGCCGTCCGATCATCGGAACGCCGGAAGAACTGGCCGCGATCGCGGAAAAAGACGAAGCCGGTTCCTATGCGGGTACGCTCGATTATTTCAAAGGCGTGTCGAAAGGATACGCGCTCCCGTTGCTGTCGCTGCGCGAGATCGAACCGATGCCGCTTACCGAACTTCGCGACACCTTCGGCTTCCGGCCGCCGCTTTCTTATCGTCGCGTAGAAGCCGGGTCTGCACTTGAGCATGAGTTGAACAAGAAGTTGGAGAACCAACCTTAAGCATACAGAGCAGAAACTGGAGAAGAGGGGCTTGCCGGTAATGGATGACTTTACGAAAAGACGGATCGAAAAGGTTATGCGGCATTATATGGAGAGTACCGCCGAAGAACAATTGCGCAATCGTCGGAGCATCGGCTATGCGCTCGAAGGCGACGAATTGACGCTGGTCGAACAGCGCCCCTCGAAAGACGGCGCGCGCTGGATCGAGCTGCCCGTCGCGCAATTCCGTTTGGACGCCGGAGGCTGGCGCGTGTACGGATTGGACAGCGGCGGACGCTGGCATCTCGTATCCGAGATCGCGGCAAGCGAGAATTTCGAGGCGCAGCTCGGTCGGGTAACCGCGAACGAATTGGGAATTTTTTAAGGAAAACCTTAAGGTTAATAGTTGACCGGTCGTATAGAAAAGAAGATTAAATTCAAGCAGAAAAGAGGACGATGTCATGAAGCACGCGGAAGAATTTCAAGAATTATGGGAAAGCCTGGTTCCCGACGGCGGCCAAGCGGCGACCGTTCAGGGGGAATTGATCCGTTCGGTCGGCCGTTTGCGCGACGAGGCCGAACGTAACGGAAATGCCAACTGGGATGAAGGATACGAGTTGTTTTGCGACTTTATCGAAATCACGTTCCGCCCCTTGAGAATGGCCGATCCGCATGCCAGAGAACGGATCGAAGTGATTCTTAACCGAATGCGGCAGCCGAATATCGCTTATCTGGATTATGCGTTGTTCGACGAATTGGAGGATTATGCCGTCGACTGGTGCAAAAGCCATCCTGAACCGATCCCGAAACCGAATGATCCGAGGCAATATCGCTAATTTTGATTATCACAACAAACCCAGGTAATAACGGCTTCCACTGGTTCGGAATACATACGGATATGCCGTTATTTGAGAAATTTGCGATAGATGCTTCGAATAAATGCGTATATACATTTATTCGGAGCGAAGCAGCAATGAACAGAAAAGGTAAGGTTTAAATAGATATACGCATTTACTTTACTCTGTAAAATAGCGAATAGAGCAAGCCGGGCAGAGGCCCGGCTTTTTCATGTCCCAAAAAGCTCTTATTCAAAATGAAGCGCTTCAACTTCCCATAACGAATAGGATTTTTACTTGCCCTCCGTAAAAAACTCATCCCCGCCTTGCAGCCGATCCACGAACCCTTGCAGCCATACGTAATACTGTTCCGCATGCCGCATCTTATGCAAATCCCGCAGCGCTTCCTCCCGTTCTTCAGCCAAAGTTTCCGCCGACAGCACGATTTCTGATAACTCGGGAGCCACTTCGCGAATGCTGCCCAACATCACATCCACTTCGCGCTGCAGCTTAGCCCCGAAGAAATTTCGGAAGGTGCGGAAAAAGTCGGTCTCGGCGACATACTGATCTTTGCGATCGCGTTTCTCGTCGAGTTTGTAAATCATCTGCGACTCGGTTAATGAACGCACGGCATAGCTCATATTGCTTTTGCTCATGTTCATGTAATCTTTCATTTCTTCCAGCGTCATCGGCCGATCTTCGAAATACATGATGCCGTAGAGCTGACCGAACGTATGGTTCACGCCGTACAGATCCATAGTTGTCGCGATAGATTCGATTACTTTCTTTCGCAGCTCACTTCGCTGTGGCGATACGGAAGCCGTGGGTATCGTCTCAATCCATTCCTTTTCCACAATGTCACCCCTGAACCGAAATTAGAACCGCTTAAGGCCGATTTATGCGTGCTCAACTTTTACAAGACTACCTGACGATTTTACATTAAGATAATCTGCGTTTTTCAATTCGATTGTACAATCATGTTTGTACGGATCGCAAGTGCAGACATCGAAACGCCAAAATCAAGCAGTCATCAAAAAAAATTGAACATAGAGGAGTTGGAGTTTTGCGTTTGAAAACGTTCAGAGAAGGGGAAGCGGTTCTTTTCACGCTGCCGGCTCTCGTGCCGCTGCTGGTGTTCTGGTTCGGCCCTCTCGGTTATATCGTCTATCTGAGCTTTACCGAGTGGGACTTTATGAGTCCGGAGAAATTGTTCGTCGGTCTGGAAAACTATACATATCTGCTGACGCATGCCGATTTCTATCAAGCTCTGAAAATTACGTTGTTGTTCGGCTTGGGTACGGTAATCCCGATTATCGTAGGCGGCTTGGCGCTCGCGCTGCTGATGAACAGTAAGCTGCGCTCCACCGGATTGTTCCGGGCCATGATGTTCTCGCCTTGGGTCACGCCGACCGTTGCCGTCTCGATTGCTTGGTCATGGATCTTCGAGCCGGAAGTAGGCCTGGCCAATCTGGTGCTCGGCTGGATCGGTATCTCGCCCGTAGGTTGGTTGCAGGATTCGACTTGGGCGCTGGTGGCCGTCATGATCGTGACCGTCTGGAAGTCGATCGGTTGGTCGATGGTGTTCTATCTGGTCGCGCTGCGCAATCTGCCGCAGGATCTGATGGAAGCCGCCGCGATAGACGGAGCAAACGCTTGGGACAAGTTCCGTGGCATCACGCTGCCGCTGATCTCGCCGACCACGCTGTTCCTGTCGATCATCCTGACGATTCAATCGCTGCAAGCCTATGACCAGATCAACGTCATGACGCAGGGCGGTCCGGCCGGATCGACGCGCACGCTGCTCTATATGTATTATCAATCGGCTTTCGAGTCGTTTAACGTCGGTGAAGCTTCGGCGATCGCCGTTATCATCATTCTGATCTGCGTGCTGTTGTCGGGACTGTCGTTCCTGCTCAGCCGACGCCTGGTGCACTACTCATGAACATAACCGAATCAAGAAAAGTAGAGCAAGAACGGGAACTTCATCGGGGAAGCCAGCGCGAACGCAGCAGCAAGTTCGTTCCCGTCGGCGAGCGCCTCGGCCGCACGATCCGCTACGCCCTGTTGGCGCTGATCAGCTTGGCAATGGCCTTTCCTTTTTATTGGATGGTGACGAGCGGCTTGAAAACGAACGACGAGATCTGGCAGTTCCCGCCGACCTTCTGGCCGGAATCGATCAACTGGAGCAATTACGCGGACGCTTGGAATTCGGCGCCTTTTGCCCGGTACATGTTCAACAGCATCTTCGTGGCGGTCTGCATCTGCGCGATTCAAGTGGTTAACGCCAGTATGATGGCCTACGCGTTGACCCATATGAAATTCCGCCTCAAAGGACCTTTTACCGCGATGGTACTGGTTGGCTACATGATTCCGACTACCGCCGTCTATCTGCCGAGTTACATGATCCTGAACGAATTGCACTTGCTGGATTCGTACGCCGGATTGATTATCTCCAACAGCGTCAGCGTGTTCTCGATCTTCCTGCTGCGTCAGGCGTTCATGCAGGTTTCGCACGAGTTGGTCGAAGCCGGACAGTTGGACGGCGCGTCGCACTTCCGAATCCTGTGGACGATTATGTCGCCGCTGATTCGTTCGTCGTTCGCGGTCATGATCCTGATTACCTTCATCGAACAGTACAATAACTATTTCTGGCCGATGCTGATTACCAAAGACCCGGATCTGAGACTCGTTTCGGCCGGACTCCGTGGATTCTTCGTCGAAGGCGGCGCTTACGGTTTGGCTTGGCCGCAGATTATGGCTGCCAGCGCATTCACCATCGCACCGTTATTGGTCCTGTTCGCCTTTGCGCAGAAGACGATTATGCAGAGCGTCAATATGTCGGCCGGCGTCAACAAGAGCTGATCGGCGCGATTTATGGCTTCACCCAACCACATCCCACACCCATTGGAGGAGAACAAAGAATGAAACAAGGTCTGAACGCGGCACGCTTTGCGACGAAAAAACCGGGCGTTAAAAAATGGAGCTGGAAGGGCGGCATGTCCATGCTGCTCGCGGCAAGCTTCGCGCTGCTCGCGGCAAGCTTCGCGCTGCTCGCAGCTTGCGGCTCATCGACAGGCGAAACGCCAACGGCTGCGGCAAGCCCGACACCTGCTGCGGCAGAATCGGCCAAGCCGGTCGAGATCGAATTCTGGTATGGCCTGGGCGGCAATCTGGGCGATAACATGAAGGCGAAGATCGAGGCGTTCAACGCTTCGCAGGACGAAGTAATCGTGAAGGGCATCGCTCAAGCGGATTACACGGAAACGGAGCAAAAGCTGCAAGCGGCCATTGCTTCGAACAACGTACCCGCAGCCGTACTCAGCTCGAACATCGACTGGGCACGCAAAGGCTACTATGCGGAATTGGATGATATGATCGCAGCCGACAGCAATTTCAAGGCGGAAGACTTTGTTCAAACGTTCCTCGACCAAGGCAAAGTGGACGGCAAACAATATTTCCTGCCGATGTACGGAACAACGCAAGTGATGTACTACCGTAAAGACGCGTTGGAAGCGGCAGGAATTGATCCGGCGAGCTTGAAGACATGGGAAGCTTTGGCCGACGCTGCGGCGAAGATGACGAAGAAGGAAGGCGACAAGACGACCTTCTACGGCTGGGAACCGATGTGGGGCGAAGGCAACATGATCGACGCGACGCTGAGCCGCGGCGGCAGCGTGCTGAGCGAAGACGGCAAGACGGTTACGATCGACTCTCCGGAATGGATCGAGACTTGGGAACATTTCCGCAAATGGATTCACGAAGATCAGATCATGCGTATTCACTCCGGCGGCCAGGGCTGGGAGTATTGGTACAAAACGATTGACGACGTGATGAAAAACAAAGCGGCCGGTTACACGGGTTCCAGCGGCGACCAGGGCGACCTGGACTTCAGCGTCGTAGCGGCAATGGAGCAGCCGGGCTGGGAAGGCGTCGGCGAAGGCAAACCGGTCGCAAACGCGATTCAAGCCGGTATCGTAGCCAAAGCAAGCCCTGAACAGCAGCAAGCCGCTTTCAAATGGTTCACGTACTTCATGCAGCCGGAAAACACGGCGGACTGGTCGATGAACACGGGCTACATCGCGGTTCGTCAGTCGGCGCTCGAAGATCCGGCATTCAAGGCATTCAGCGAAAAGAACCCGCAAATCAGCGTTCCGCTGCAGCAAGCTTCGCACGCGTCGGTTCCGTTCCAGGACCCGACCGGAGGCAAGATCACGGATGCGCTGAAAGTAGCGGCTGACCAGGTTCAGATCAACAATGTACCTGCCGAACAAGCACTGAAAGAAGCACAAGCAAAAGCGCAAAGCGAACTGGATCGTATCTCGAAGTAAAGGTACGCTACCCGAACTTGCATCGAACAAACCGACCGCAGGAGGGGCGCAAGCTGCGCCGTCCTGCGGTTTTTTTACACCTACTATAGGAGTACGGGAGGGCGCGACATGGCAGAGTGGAAGCTTGAGGGGGAGCGCGACGTGCTGCGCGCGGACGCGATTTTGTTTGATAAAGACGGCACGCTGCTCGATTTTACGCATATGTGGGGATTTTGGGCGGATGTGGTGATCGATAGGTTCCGCGGGTTGTTGGCTGAACGCGGGTTAGTCATTTTGCAGGAAGATATTCCGGGCATCTGGGGGACGCAGCATGACTCGACAGGTTGGACGACCGGTTATGACAAGCGCGGGCCGCTGGCGATGGGCACCATGGATGAGATGTACGCGATTCTCGTCTGGCATGGCTATCGGGCCGGATTGTCTTGGGCCGAATCGAAAATGATCGTGCGGGACTGCTTGCGGCATGCCGATGACGAGATGGAATTGGTGCGTCCTGCACGGCTGCTGCCAGGCGTACAAGCCTTTTTGGATCGCTGCCGGTTGCAGGGAATCCCGATAGCCGTCGTCACCGCGGACGATACGGACAGTGCGCGATTGCACTTGCGTTGGCTCGGCATCGAAGATTATTTCAACGTCGTGATCGGCACGGATATGGCGGAGCGGGGCAAGCCGTATCCGGATTTGTGCCTGCTTGCGTGCGAGCGTCTGGGCGTTCCGCCGGAACGGACGATCGTGATCGGAGATACGGACGGAGACATGGAAATGGCGCGAGCGGCGGGGGCCGCGCTGAAGATCGGCATCGGCGAGCCGGGCGTACTGAAGCTGGCGGATTTGACTGTGCCTTCGTTCGAATGGCTGCTCGAAGGCGCGGTGAAGCCGTGAATCAGAATTCGTCGATCGGATGGGGGCTGCTCGCCGCAGCTATTGCGCTGGAGCTGAGCGGTACCATCTTGATGAAAGCTTCCGACGGATTTTCCAGACTGTGGCCTTCCATACTTATGTTTGTCTGCTACGGTGCGAGCTTCACGCTGCTGAATTTCTCGGTAAAACATATTCCGCTGGGCGTGGCTTATGCGATCTGGTCAGGTGTAGGCATCACCTTGATCGGGGTGGTTGGGCATTACTTTTTCGGAGAGCGATTGAAATTGACTTCGTTGGTCTGGATAGGATTTATTCTGATCGGAATCGTCGGGCTGAAGTGGAGCGAATCTTAAGTCAATGACAGAAAGCCAAGTGGAGGGAATCGATATGAATCCAAAAGAACAACAGGGTGCAGGAAGTGTTCAACGAATGTTAGCTACCTTTCAGGTGATCACGGATACGCATGTTCGGGACGAGGCAGGTCATATCCACAACCGGCATTTTGAAGAAGCTTTGCAGGATATTTCTTCGTACTGCGAAAAAAGCCTGGGGATTATGCATGCCGGAGACGTGACGGATCGCGGATTGGCAGGCGAATATGCCGAGTTCCGTCGAATTTGGAACGGACGTCCGGCAGGGCTGCCTGAATTATACGTGACGCTCGGCAATCATGATATCGGGGCTGTGTTGTGGGAAGAAAGCGGAACGCCTGTCGATCTGAGTACTCTACCCGACTTTGAGGTGGAGGATGCGTTGGACGGTCGTTTCCCGGATCGGGCAAAGGCGGTAGACGGGCAAGCTGTTTCCGAAAACAATGCGATCGACGTAGGCGAAGTGGAAGCGGTAAACAGTGAACATAGGGCCGCACAACCGCTAAACGCGGCGGAATCTCTGGCTGTAGCAGCCGCCGAGATGGGATTGGATCTGGCGGGCATGGCCGAGCGTCTTGGCGGTTCCGATGCGACTTCGGGCCGAGCGAGAGAGCTGTGGAAGCGTCGTATGCGCCGTTTTGCCGACGGGACAGGGGAAGCAGCCCCTTACCACGATCATTGGCTCGGCGGGTATCACTTTATTTTCTTGGGCAGCGAGAGCCCGCATCCGAAGGATTGCGATCTGTCCGAAGCCCAATTGACCTGGTTACAGGAACGATTGGCTGAAGAGGCTGCGTCGGATCGCCCGATCTTCATCTTCTTGCATCAGCCGGTTCGCGATACCGTGGCCGGTTCCATGAGCGAGCAGGGATGGTATGGAGTAAATCAGGATGCCGCCTTGAAGGAAGTGCTGTCCGGTTATCCGCAAGCCATTCTGTTCACCGGACACACGCACTGGCAGTTGGAAGCCAAGCGGACGATGTACGATGGACAAGGCGTGATGCCGTCCATGTTCAACGCCTCATCAGTCGCTTACCTCTGGACGGACCAAGACGAGCATCTGACCGGAAGCGAAGGCTTGCAGGTCGAGATTTACGAGGATCGGGTTGCGGTTCGCGGTCGGGATTTCGTGAAGCGTTCCTGGATCGCCGATGCGGAATACACGGTGAACCTTCCGGCTTCCGTATCCCAACCTTAATCTGTATCGTGAATATTATGAAGCATCTGCCGAAATTATTCGGTAGGTGCTTTTTTTCCCTGCTTAAAAAGAGGTCGGCAGATATAATAGAGAGAAATTGGCAGATGCGTGTTGAAAGGGTAAGCGTACCTTACGATAACTCAGCCTTTCTGCGCGCTTATCATGAACTCGACGTGCCGGATGCAGAGTTCATTTTGCGGATTTTTCATCGGGTAGGCATGTAGAGACATATTTTGAAAGAATCGAGACGCTTATAGGATTAGATCTGATCGATCATTCGAACCAAGGAGCGATTTTAATGTCCGCGCAAAAAGAAGCCAAACAGGTCATAACCGTATCTCCCGCACAATCTTTTCAACTGGGGGAATTGCGTCGAATCGCGGTTGAAGCGTTCGCCGAAGACTTTCGCCGTTACGGAATGATGCCGGAGGGCATTGAGACTATTCAATGGCACGAAAAAGGAATTGCCGACGGAAGTTATCTTGTGATCGAAGCGCAGAAAAAAGTCGCGGGCGGAGCCCGGGTATTCGACTTCGGCGATGGAACGTTCCGATTGGGCTCGCTGTTTATCGATCCTGCGCTGCATGGACGGGGCATCGGCAAACAGGCAATGGAGGCTATTGAGCGTTATTATCCGCAGGCTCGGACGTGGTCGCTTGATACGCCTGCCGGAAGCACGCGCAATCACCGATTTTATGCCCATGCCGGATATGTAAAAGTAGGAGAAAGCTATCCCGTGCAGGACTCGGGCTTTTGTCTGTTCGATTACGCGAAGCCGGAACTCCTCGTCGAGATTCGGGATGCGGAACTGTTCGCTGACCGTAACCTCGATCAGGCCGCGGACGAACATCGCTTTGCCCTGCGACAAGCGGCTCGGGCCGTGCTGACGGACGGAGCAGGTCGGATGGCGCTGATGCATGTCGCCAAAGACGGCTACCATAAACTGCCGGGCGGCGGAATCGAACCCGACGAAGACGTTTACTCGGCGCTGCGCCGCGAAATGCGCGAAGAATCCGGTGCGGAGATCGAAATGACGGGAACGATCGGCATGACGGCCGAGTATATCGCGGAATATAAGCTGAAGCAGTTTTCGTACGCCTATTCGGCCGTGCTTGTCGGTTCGCCGGGCGAGTCCGCCTTTACCGAAGAAGAGCAGGCGGGCGGATTCGCGGCGATGTGGGTAAAGCCGGAGGAAGCGCTGCGTCTGATGGAGAATGATCAACCCGGAAGTTACTCGGGGCATTTTATCCGTTGCCGTGATCTGGCGATTCTTCGTGCTTACCTGAACTGATTCGAAGCGGGCCGGATGGTGGTCGTATGCTGAAAAAAAGGAGCGTTCACGCATGAATAAATTCGCGACAATCGCGATCGGCGGCATATTGCTGCTCGCAGGAATCCTATTGTACCTGGGCGTTCATATCGCAGCGGTGCTGCATATGCCCAATGTTCACGGTTGGCAGACCCCGCCAGGTCATTATGGAAGCGCAGTTAAGGACAGCGGAGGATACTGGATGTTTGGGCTGGCCATCATTCTGATCGGCTTGGGGGTGCTGGTGCTCGTCACCGCCCTATTCGATCGGTTCAACGGTATTTGGCGAAGCAATATGAACGATATCCGCCGACGCGATCAAGAATTCGATACACGCCGCGCAGAATCCGAGCGGCAGATCGTGGAAGGAGATCCGAAGTGAGCATGTCCCCGTACTCACACGCAGCGTATCGCGGAATCGGCATTGACGGCTGTCTTGGAGGATGGGCAGTCGTCGTGCTCGAAGCGTTACCCGAAGCAGGACGTCTGCAAATTTGCCGCGCGGCCGTGTATCCGACGCTGTCGGCATTATGGGAAGACCTGTCGCCGAATCCGTTATCCGACCGTATCCTGATCGATATCCCGATCGGACTGGCCGAAGGCGCAGACGGAGTTCAGAACCGCGTTGCGGACCGGAATTGTGACCGGGACTGCCGAAAGCTGCTGCCCAAGCGCCGCAAGTCCAGCGTGTTTCCGGTTCCGGCGCGTCAAGCTTTGCGCGCGGAAGATCCGTCGTCCGCCAACGCGGAAGCGACGGGACGCAAGCTGAGCCGGCAAACGATCAATATTTTGCCCAAAATCCGGGAAACGGACGACTTTTTAGCCGCAAGATTGAAAAAAGGGCTACCCGTATCCGGATTTATCGAAGAGTCGCACCCTGAGCTTGTTTTTCTAAGATTGAACGAGAGTGCTGACGAAGCGCCTTTATACGGGAAAAAAGAAGCCGAAGGACAGCGCGAGCGGTCGGGCATCTTGCACGGAGCCGGATTGCCGCATGCGGAAACGGAGAAGCTGTTCGCTCTTTTTGCGAGAAAGCAGGCGGCCAAAGACGATCTGCTCGATGCGGCGGCGTTGGCGGTTGCGGCGTATCGCGTCGTATCGGGACGCTCGGCGGTCAAGTACGTCACCGAAGGCGAGCGTCGGCAGTTCGATTACGAAGGCAGGTTGGAAATGAACATCGCGTACGTTTGAGGCCGCATTTTTCGGCAAAAGTCAGGCGGGATTTCCGAATGCCGGAAATCACCGTCTTCTTTTTTGTGTACATATAACATGGGGTGCGCGGACGTGCGCGAATCCGCGCCGAATGAACGCAAACAAGGAGGAGAAGCATATGGCCGCATGGTACGAAGAAAGCTTCGGCGAAGATTATTTGAGGGTATACAACTACCGGGACGAGCAGGGAGCGGCGCACGAGGTGCACGAGATGATCTCCTGGCTGAAGCTCGAACCGGGCACGAAGGTGTTGGATCTCTGCTGCGGGATGGGACGTCATTCGCTGTCGCTGGCGGAAAAAGGCTACGAAGTCACCGGTATGGATCTGTCGGACGTGCTGCTGGACGAAGCGAAAAAAACGGACGGCTCGGAAAACGTGAATTGGGTTCAGGGAGACATGCGCGAGCTGCCTTTGGCGGACGAAGAGTTCGGGGCGGTCGTCAACCTGTTCACGTCGTTCGGGTACTTCAAGGAGGACGCCGAGCACGTCCGCGTATTGAAAGAAATCCGCCGCGTGCTGCGTCCGGGCGGACGATTCATCGTCGATTTCATGAATCCGCCCCATGTGAAGCGTCATTTGAAGCCGTACAGCGAGCGCGAAGAAGACGGACTCAAGATCGAAGAACGCCGCACGATCGAAGACGGATTCGTCAAAAAGCATATCACGATCATCCCGCAAAACGGCGACGGCGGAGAGAAGCGCGAATACGACGAACGGGTGAAATTGTACACGCTCGAACGATTCACGGACATGCTTGCGGAAGCAGGATTGGAGCTGGAGGAAGTACGCGGAAGCTATGACGAAAAGAAGTACGAGCCGGACTCGCCGAGAATGATTTTTGTCGGAAAAAGGTTATAAGCAGGCAAGGTGAGGGTATATAGACCTATCACACAGGCTGATACTCGAAAGCCTTTAGAGGTGCTTATTCATGACAAACGAACAACATTGGCAGCAGAAAATAGAATGGTTCGAAACGCAATACGCCAATTGCTTAACCGATCAGGAACAGCTGCGGCTGCTGCTGGACCAAGAAATAGAAGCTCGAAAAAAGGCGGAACAGGAGTCGAAAAACAAAGCGAATTTTGTCGCGTTCCTCAGCCACGAAATCCGTAACCCGGCCAACGGCATCATCGCGATGAGCGATCTGTTGGAAGGCACGGAACTGACTCAGGAGCAGCGAAGCTATCTGGATATCCTTCAGACCAGCAACGAATCGTTGATGGAACTGATTAACGGGATTCTGGACATGAGTCGTCTGGAAGCGGGGAAAATGCTCATCGCCAACAATCCGTTCGATTTGATCAATACGATCGAGGATTTGATGTACATGCTCGCCCCGCAGGCTTTTCGAAAAGGCGTGGAAGTCGTGCTTGACGTCGAATCGGAAATCCCGCTGTTCGTCGTCGGCGATTCCTTGAAACTGCGTCAAGTCTTTCTTAATATCGTGCAGAACGCGATCAAATTCACGCACGAAGGACAGGTCATGTTCGAATTGAGAAAGCTGCCTTCGCTGCACGAAGATCGCATCAATGTCGGTTTCGCCGTGCGGGATACCGGAATCGGCATGACCGAAGAGCAGGCGGCCCGAATTTTCGACGTCTACTCGCAGGTGCATGAAGCGTCGAATCATCATTACGGAGGAAGCGGACTCGGGCTGGCGATCACGAAAAATCTGATCGAGCTGCTGGGCGGAAGAATCGAAGTATCCAGCCGAAAAGGCGAAGGAACTTCGATCGAGATCACGATGTCGTTCGAACGTTACACGGATATTCCTTCGATCCCGTTCGAAGACGACGTGCTGTCCGGGATGCGTTTTCTATTGATCGAACAGGAACCGATGTCACGCAGCATCATCGCTTCGATGCTGGAAGGATGGGGCGCCTCGGTGGAATGCGCGGAGGAAGCGGATGCCGATCAAACCGCGCGCGTTCGGGAGAACGAATTCGATATCGTGCTTGCCGATCGCACCACGATCAGCGAAGACGAGGATTTCCGTCTGCTTTCGAATATCAAAGGCGTGAACGTGTTTTTGCTTGCGCGTCTCGGCGAAAAGGTGGAGGATGAAGAAAGAAGCCGCTTCCGTTCGATCATCACGAAGCCGATTCGAAAACTGCATCTTCTGAACGCCATCCTGGCCATGGATAAGAACGTTCAGGGTTGAAAGGAATGACGCAAAGCCAAATGAGCAAATCACGAATAACCGCGTACGGCGAATTTACCCGCGTGCGGATGGAAATGGCTTTTCCGCTGCGTTGGGAAAACAGTTACGTGCTGCAAGGCGAAGACGGCTGGACCGTCGTCGATCCGGGTCCGCGCTCGCCTGAGAACGAAGCAGCCTGGGACGGAGCATTGAACGAACTGGGCATTCGCGCGACAGATATCTCTTCGATCGTGCTGACCCATCATCACCCGGATCATTACGGATTGTCCGGTTGGCTTCAGCAGCGAAGCGAAGCGCAAGTCTGGATGTCGAAAGCGGCTAGCGAAGCGGCGTGGCGCAATTGGGGCAGTGCGCAGCAAGAGTCCGGCACGAACGGGTTTGTCGAAGCATCGATTGCGTTATGTCGCTTGCATGGCATGGAGCCTGAACGGTTGGCGCAACTGCCTGCGCATTTAGAAGGATTTTTGCCGCAAGTCGATCCGCAGCCGGAAATTTCCGTGATCGAACCCGGATTGCCGATCCGCTTCGGCGGAAGACTGTGGCATCCGATCGAGACAGGAGGTCATGCGGAGGGGCATTTGTCTTTTTACGAGGAGGCGACAGGGGTGATTCTATGCGGAGACGCGGTGCTGCCGCGTATCTCGCCGAATATCTCGTACAGTCCCGGAGGCGACGAACATCCGCTGCGTTCCTATCTGAATGGATTACGTACGCTCGGAGCGTTGAAAGTTACCCGAGCTTTTCCCGGACATCGCGATCCGTTCGAAAACTTCCCGGAGCGGACAGTGCAATTGCTGGAGCATCACGAGCAGCGGCTGGCTCGTATGGAGGAGTTGCTGCAAGGCGGGCCGCGAAGCGCTTATGAAATCTGCATTTCGCTGTTCGGCGACTCGCTCGGCATCCATCAGCTGCGCTTTGCGTTGTCGGAGACGATCGCGCATCTGGTCGAACTGGAAGACCGGGGGAGAGCGACGAGACACGGAGAACGGGAAGTGCGTTTCGGCTTGAAATGAATCAATCGCATAACCGGCAAAGAAAGCTTTCGAAGCCCGATCGGGTTTCGAAAGCTTTTTGCTTTGCTTGCCATCGGATAAGACTCAGGGCTTTTTTCATGCATCCAAGGTCCGTGAAAAATAAAAATCGAAATATCGCGCTTCGCTTGGTTAGTTCTTAAGAACCCTGTTTATATTAATAGAGTCGACAACTAGATTTACATCAAACAGATTTTGGGAAACCTAAATTAATTGATCAAATGGATAAAAATTCAATTCCGTATCATGTTCGAGCCTGCCGAATACGGCCGAAGGATCAGGCTCGAAAAACAATTTTCAAAAAAATTTAAAATCATGTGATCCAAACTTCCGAACCCTGCGTTTCACCCAATGTAAGCGAGAGACGCAAGAACAGACAACAAAACAGAAGAAGACCCAGCCACACCAACAAGATACAAACACACAACTGGAGGGATTAAGATGTTTAAAATGTTCAATGTGAAGAATCTCGATTCGAAGAAGTTCAATGCCAAGAAGATCATGGTACCGGTACTCGGCCTGGCTTTGGTTGTTCCGACAGTGGCGGGGGCCGCTCCGGTAAACGCAGCAAGCGCGGCACCGACGAACATCTCGGCAACGGCAGCTACGATGACGACGATGAAAGCATCGACGACGACGCCGGCGGTCGAACTGAGATCGGCACTTGACCATCTGCTCTCCGAACATTATCAACTCGCAGTCGATTCGATGATCAAAGCTTACGAAGGTTCGCCTGACGCGGCAGCCGCGTTCGCAGCACTGAATCAAAACGCCAACGATATGCTGCCGGCGATCGAATCGCTGTACGGCAAAGAAGGCGCAGCCGAATTCGGCCGCATCTTCAGCGCCCACAACAAAGCGACCGACGATCTGGTAAAAGCGCAAAAAGCCGGCAATACGGCAGGCGTTCAATCGGCCGAAGCCAACATCGAGAAATTCGTCAAAGAATTCTCGGCCTTCCTCGGAACGGCAACGGGCGGCAAACTGCCGCAGGCGACGGCGGAGAAAGTCATTCGCCTCCATGAAGATCAAGTTCAACAAGCTTTCGATAAATATGTAGCAGGCGATTTCACGGGCGCTTACACGGCTTACCGTACAGGCCTGAACACGATGTTCACGATCAGTGAAGCGCTCTCGACGGCAATCGTGACGCAAATGCCGGAGAAATTCGAGAACACCAAGTCCGACACGCCTGCAGGCGATCTGAGATCGGCGCTGAACTACTTGTTCGCGGAACACTTCGCTCTGGCCACGCTGCAAATGCAGGAGCAATACGACGGCATGACTGCGAGCAGCAATGCGTTGGTAACGGCTGAAGCCGGCAATACCAAAGACTTCAAAGCGGCAATCGCTTCGGTCTACGGCAATGCGGGAGCGGATCAGTTCGAGAAACTTTGGACGACTGACCACATCAACGTGCAAGCGCAGTACGTAGCGGCAGTGAAGAGCGGAGACCAAGCCGCAATCACGGCAGCCAAAGCCCAAATCACGAAATTCACCAAAGAAATGGCGGCATTCCTGAGCGCGGCGACCGAAAAACGCATTCCTGAAGCCGGAGCGCTCGAAGGTTTGACGGCTCACGAAAACCAAGTTCAGCAAGTACTGGACCAATACGCGGCTAAAAACTACACCGGTTCGTACAAAACCGAGCGCGAAGGCTATGCCCTGATGTTCGACGTGGGCAAACTGCTGAGCGGCGCGATCGTTGACCAGTTCAACGCGAAATTCCAAGAACCGGCAGCACCGGCTCCGACCACTCCTGCACCGACGACGCCTGCTAACCCTAGCATGATGACCGTCAAAATGCAGATCGGAAGCCCGAACCTGACGCTGAACGGCAAAACGACCAAAATGGATACGATGCCGCGCGTTTGGAACAATACCACTTATGTACCGCTGCGCTTCCTGAGCGAAGGCATCGGCGCCCAAGTAAAATGGAATAAAAAAGCGAACGAAGTTACGGTCATGGCCGGCAACGACACGCTGAAATTCTGGTTGGGCAAAGACTTCATGGAAGTCAACGGTAAGAGACAAGCCGTAGGCGCCAAAGTATTCGCGGACGAAAACGGCCGTACGGTCGTACCGCTTCGCTTCATCACGGGCCTGCTGGGCTGGGACTTCAACGTCAACAGCAGCAACTGGATGATCACGCTGACGAAATCGATGTAATCCGTTTCCCCGAAACAGAGCCAAAACAAGAATAACGCCACAAAAAGCTATAATTCGCCGCGATGCCTGCTTGTTTTGCAGGCATCGCGGTTTTATGTCGTTTCCGTATTTTTCAGCGTCTTCCATTCCTTTTGACGCTGTTCGTTACGGCTGGTACGCTAACGATAGAAACGATTCATATCCATCAGAAGAAAGGGGCGATCTCGATGCTCGAGAAGAAATCCGACCTTTATGAAGACTGGTATGATTATGACGATTATTACGACGATGTACTTCGCGGATACGTAGGGCCTAGAGATGACGGATTCGAAGAAGTCAGCAACCGGGAGGACGAAGAGGCCGAAAAAAATTCGGTTTGAAGTCGAAGTACTTCAGGACTCCAGACTTGATTAAAGCAGGACGTAAGGAGGAATTCCCGCATTCTGGGGGTTCCTCCTTTTTGATTTAGGCAACAAACGGGTATAAATATCCAATGAAACGTTTTTCACCCTTTTTTTGGCGAAAATGTGACAGGAGATGCAGCCTGGATTTGAATCAAGCGATCGGGCACGAAAAGGAGGAGAATTATGGGTTTCAAACCTCAAAACGAACTGGAGCGAGTTCTCTCTGCCGCGGTGGAAGATCCCTCGCGAAGAAGGGAGTTTTACGAGGAGCTTCAGCGCTCGGAGCTGTACACTCTGCATATGGGCGGTGACGTATCGGCGGAACAAGGGGTTCTGCAGGAGAAAACGACCGTAAGATTACCCAGTGTGGAGATCGAAGGGAAATCTTATTTGCCGGTGTTCAGTTCTTTGCCGATGCTTCAGCGCTTTATTGACCGGGAAATGCGTTATCTGTCCATCAACGCGATCGACTTATTCGGGTTGGTGCGGGGATCGGACGTCTGGTTGAATCCCGGCGGGGAATTCGCCAAAGAATTTCCGGCTTCCGAGATCGACTCGATTCTGGACGGCAGCATTTTCGCGGCTCCGCAAAGCTATACCGTCGATCAGGAGACTCGAGTCATGCTCGGACGCCCGACCCAAGAACCGGATGAATTGCTAAATGAGTTGGCAGAGGTTTTTTGCGCGCTGCCGAATGTGAAGTTGGCTTATAATGTCCATTATTACAATCCGGAGACCGGCGATCCGCCGCATACGTTGATTGCGGTGGAGGCAGACGGGGATTGGAACGAAGTGGTTCGGGCTGCCGGAGGCCGGGCTTCTTCGGCCCGGGTGCCCGATCCGCCTGTCGACTTTCTTCGGCTCGACGGAACGAGCGGCCTTGAAACGTATTTTGAATCCGACTGTACGCCTTTTTATCGAAAGCGCAGACGCAAAGGCTTGTTTGCCAAATAGAAAAAGAAGCCGGATCAGGTTCATCCGGCTTCTTTGCGTCGGCCGTTTAGTCGTCGCCCGGTTCCTTCGGCAGTTCGATCTCGACTTCCCGTTCGCTTTGCTTGTTGTGGGCAATGCGGCTGCTGGCAGCCGAAGCAATCGCTCCGACGATGTCATCCAGGAAAGTATGCACGGGACCGAGGCTTTTGTCGTTCAATCGTTCCAGCACGCCCGGTTTTAACTTATCCACGTAACCGAAATTGGTCAACCCGATACTGCCGTAGACATTCACGATGGAGAGGGCCAAAATTTCATCGACACCGTACAGGCCTTCGTCGTTTTTGATCATCTCTTGCAGCGGAGAAAGCAGCTTGCCTTCTTCCGCGAGCACGTCGAGCTGGATGCCGGTCAGCACGGCGTTTTGGACTTCGCGTTTTTCAAGCACTTTTTCCACATTATGCACGCATTCTTCCATCGTCAGGTCGGGATAATATTTTTTCTGCAAAAAGAGAACGAGTTCGGCGATTTCTTCGATCTTGATGCCGCGTTTTTCCAGCCAACTTCTTGTCGCTTCGGCGACTTTTCGGCTGTTGAGCGAGTAAGCCTGACGTTCGAGCATGCCCATTTTTTCTTCTTTCGGAGTGGGGCTTTCTGGAGTTTGCATAAGATTCACCTCAGGTTCATGAAATATAGCTAACAACTAACATCTGTACATATTCGGTGTCCCTGAATCAAAATTCTCGCAAAAAAGCGAATGGCCGTGCGTTTGGAGTCCCAGTTTGCTAAAATGAGGGGAACAAAGCGCCAAGTATGAGGTTGACGAGGTACTAAGCGGTCAACGTCATATTGCGGATACGGGAGGACAACGAAGTGAGTAGGAATGACAGAAAGCCGGACGAGATTCGCCCGGTCAAGCTTGAGATCAATACGAACAAATATGCCGAAGGTTCGGTGATGATCGAAGTCGGCGATACGAAAGTCATTTGCAATGCGACCGTCGAGGAAAAGGTTCCTCCTTTTATGAAAGGACAAGGACGCGGTTGGGTAACGGCCGAGTATTCGATGCTGCCTCGTGCCACGCATACGCGCAACGTCCGCGAATCGGCTAAAGGCAAGCTTGGCGGGCGCACGATGGAGATCCAGCGCCTCATCGCCCGTGCCTTGCGTTCGGTCGTCGATCTGCAAGCGCTCGGCGAGCGGACGATCACCGTCGACTGCGACGTTATCCAGGCCGATGGTGGTACGCGCACGACGTCGATTACCGGAGCATTCGTCGCGATGTGCCTGGCCGTGAACAAGCTGGAAGAGCAAGGCAAACTCAAGCGCTACCCGATTACCGACTTCCTGGCTTCGGTTAGCGTAGGCGTCGTCGAAGACGAGGCGCTGCTGGATCTGCGTTACGACGAAGACAGCACCGCCGCGGTCGATATGAACGTGGTCATGACCGGATCGGGCGAATTCGTCGAGCTGCAAGGCACGGGCGAGGATCGTCCGTTCAGCCGCGCTGAATTGAATCAAATGCTGGAATTGGGCGAGATCGGCGTGAAGCAAATGATCGCTGTTCAGAAGCAGGTTCTGGGTGCAGGCGCGTTGAAGATCGGCAACCATGAGATCGGGGGATTGGCATGATCGAAGGAATGAGCGGCGACAACAAGCAGATCGTCGTGGTGGCGACCCGCAATATGGGGAAGGTCCGGGAATTCCGGCATGCCCTGGCTCCGTTCGGCAAAGAGGTCCACAGCCTGCACGAATATCCGGACGCTCCGGAAGTGGTGGAGGACGGCAGTACCTTTTCGGAAAATGCGTTCAAAAAGGCCAAGGAAATCGGAGATTTCCTGAACCTGCCCGTGTTAGCGGACGATTCCGGTCTGTGCGTCGACCTGCTGGACGACGCGCCCGGCATCTATTCTGCTCGCTACGCCGGCGAACACGGTGATGATTCGGCTAACAACGCCAAGCTTCTTAATGAGCTGATGCGTTTGCGCCAAGGCGATGACACCGAACAGCCGCTGCTCAGCGCGGCACGGTTCGTCTGCGCCCTCGTCCTGTACGACCCGGCCACAGGCCGCAGTCTCGAATCCGAAGGCGAAGTCGAAGGCTGGATCACGTCCGAGACCGCCGGAGCCGGCGGCTTCGGCTACGATCCGCTCTTCTACGTCCCGCAATTCGAGCGCACCATGGCCGAACTCAGCGTCGAAGAAAAACAAAGCATCAGCCACCGCGGCGCGGCTCTGACCCGCCTAATCGCGAAGCTGCATTGATTCGCGCGACTTTGAATGGTCGCCGGAAGGTCCTATTCGCTTCGGAAGCTGGAGGGGCGGCGGAGGGAGAAATTCGGTCGAGACGCTGTCTCGCGAAGAGAGCTTTCAGCTCTCCTCGCTCAAAGGCGTCTCTCCCTGAATTTCTCCCTCCGCCCCCGGCGCTTCGCTCGGGGATAGGGCCGTCCCGACAGATTAAAGTCGGGCTCGTCCATGAGGGGTTTTTTAAAAAGATTTTAAAAGAAAGAGCCTGCGAAATTTTTCTTCGCAGGCTCTTTCTTTTTGCTTTTAATTTTCACTTCAATGCGCAGCGAAAAGTGAAAATGGTTTTTGGCGCAGCCAAAAACTTAGGATCTTAGGGGACAGTGTTCTAAAAAGGAAGCTTACAAGCGGAGGGGGAAATTCAGTGAAAGACGCCTTTGAACCCGGAAAGATTCCGCTAAAAATTCCAATCGACTTTTCCGGGTGAGACAGCGTCTTGAACGAATTTCCCCCGCAGCGCAGCCTCAGCTTCTTTCACGAACAGTGTTTTCCGTCATCATCCAGTTAACGCTTCCAAATTTTCAATTCGAGATCGCGATTTCACCCTCGATACAGCCGAATGTACAGTCTTGGATCGGAGACAGAATCTCGCGGTGCAGGCCGCCGGCGGAGATTTTGCCTTCGAACATGCGATGTACGTATATCGCTTGCTTGGCGCGGAGAATGCAAGGAGCGCCTCCGGCGCTGCCGACGGTTCGGGCATCGATGCGGTCCTCGGATTCCAGGCAGGAGCCGCGGCAGACGGAGGAAGGATGAGCGAACTTGATAGAGCCGGTGGCATAAAGATCGCTTTGCAGGACGCCTTCCTTATGGATCAGGATATTGCCGTTGGACTTGATCGTGCTGGTCTGGCAGCGGGACAATTCGATTTGAGAGTCGCCTTTTTGCATATCGTTCACGAAGGAGTTTTCCCGATCCAGATTGGCCTGAAGGCGAATCAACATCTCTTCGCTGAGGGATTCGATCATTTGCGTAGGAGAAAGCATCAGATTGAGCGTGTCGGCGAACTCGTTCGAAGCCCCGCCTGTTCCCCGCTGTACCGTAACCAGTACCTGAAGCAGTTCCCGGATCTCCGGTTGAATCTCTTTGAACTTGCTTTTAAGCAGAAGCAGGGCTACTTGGCCGAAGCGTGCGGATTGTCCGCGCTTGCCTACTTCGGCGTATAACGTGCGAGTGGCTTGGAGCAGCATGCCGACTTCGTCTTTCAACTTTTGCGACAGATGGTACAGCCGATTGAAGGACAGTCCGAAGCTTCCCGAGTACAGACGACTGCCGATAATGCTGCCTTGCACGATAATGCTGCCTGCCGCCGTAATGGTGGAATTATACACGCCGCCGGATACGTATACGTTTCCGAGCGATTCCACGATCATATTGTCGGTGATATTTCCATGTACGGCCACATCGCCGGAGAAGATGATATGCCCGGTTTTCAAATCGACGTCGCCTGACACCACATAAGCGTCCGAGACGTCCAGATAATGCACCGCGCCTTCGGCGATACAAGGACGGCCCGCCTTGAGCGCAACAAAGGTACCGTTCTCCCGTGCTTCGACATGCTGCCGGGCACGCAGGTCGATCTCCCGGATAGGCAAAGGCTGGATGGTTTCTCCGTACACGTCGAAACCTGGCACTCCCGGTTCGGAAGGTTGAAGCCGCGCGAGCAGGTCGCCCGCTTGCACGGAAGGGATGCGAAGATGATTGCGGTAATCCAGCGAACCGCCCACTTCTTCGAAAGCATTTTCGATTTTTTGCTCGAAAAGCAAGTCAAGCCGAGCGTCCTTACCAGGTAACGGCGCTTGCCCGAAAGCAAAACGAACCGCCTGGCCATTAGCTTCCTGAAGCGCTTCCACGATAGCGGAAACATTCAGGTTTTTACGAATTCCCAGCGCTCCGACTTCGGCCATGATCTCTGCAATTTCCAGCTTGCGCACGATCTTTTCCGGATCGGGAACACATTTCGGCGCCAGCGATGAAGCTGCGGCGCAGTCTTCAAGCTTCCAAGAATGCTCGGCTTCCGCAAGTACGCGTACGGAAGCCTCCATCCGGTCCGGTGAGACTTCGATTTTGTACAAAGGTTCCGCGGGACGTTCCCACTCGATACGATCGCTTGAACGAACCGGTAAAGCTTCTGTCAGTTCCGTTCCGTTCAGCCATAGGCGAAGCGGCGGAAGCGGAATCAGGACTGCGAACGCGCCGTCTCCGTGCGGATCGGTAACGTGCAATCTGCCTTCGCGAATCGAGATGCTTCCGTCTGAAATAACGGAATCCCGATCCGAAAGCAAAAAGCCGTCAACGAATCCGGTATCTTCTTTTTCTGGCACAGAGCATGATTCCGGCATACGAAAAGACCTCCTCTGGATGATGGTTAGGCGGCATGACGGCGAATACCTTGTCTGATGAAAACCATATGATCGAAGCCGGACCGGGTACTCGTTCGGAGGATCGGGACAAAGATCGCGTATCGGATATAAACTATGAATATTTCAGGCGCATAGCTAACGTAGTAGGTCTGCAGGTATGATTTATTGTAAAAAAAACGGGAATAAAACGGAGTCAACAAAAATATAAGTCTTTTTCACTGAATAGAATAATACCTTTGGTCCTATTTTTCAATAACCTTTTCCAAATCGACCGATTTATTGCATCCCCGGACTTTTTCAGTTACATTGGGCGCAACGATTCATTTCATAAACTTAATAAGGAAGGGAAAGGTGGGAACAGCATGCGAAGAACGGTTAAAATCGCGGTCACAGGCACGCTTATGCTCGCGCTTGCTGCAGGTGTCGCATTAGCGGATTCGGCAGCGTGGACCCGAGCGGGAAAGGAAGCAGGGCGGCAGGTCGCGGAGCGAGGACTCAGGCTGGAAATGCCGGGGCGCGCGGAAAAGCAGCAAGCTGCATCTTCAATCGATCCGGCGACAAACCGAGTGGAGAAGCGTGCAGGAACGGCAGCGGCCGAGGCACAGACGGGAACGTTCGCGGCCAAGTTGGCTCTCGACGGGCTAAACGATACGCTGACTTTCCGTTACGTAAAATCGGGGGATCAAATCAACGTTCTGCCTTCGCCGGATCTGGGGTACGAGCTGCTTGCGCTGCCGGACGGCCGGGTGCTGGTGGAGGTTGCGGCGTCCATTTACAGGCTTGATCCGGAGAAGCGCACATTATCCGTTTTTTTAAAAGGGCAAACGGGTACAACCCGCAAAACGGCCGTGTCCGGCGGTTCGGCGAAGATGGCAGTGTGGGGACAGCGAGCTTCGCTTAGTCCCGACGGAACCCGACTGCTCTACTGGACGACTCGCAATATTACGGCTACCCGGAATGAAGACGGCGAGAATTGGATCAAGGACTTGCGTACGGGTGCGGAAAAAAAGATCTATGGAGCGGGATACACGGTGCTGGGGTGGGATGCCCGAAACCGATTCTACCTGGACCTGGGCGATCGCGGGATCGTGCAGGTGGACAGCGAAAGCGGGGCTTCGGCCAAGCTGGTCCCGGGCTTCTCCGTCTCGGCCGTATCCGGCAGTCACCTTCTTGCGCAGACGACGGACGGTTCATTGAATGTACGCAATTTGTCGACGGGGAAACAGCAGGCGTTCCGAGGCGGCGGGCTCAATCATCTTCGTTCTATAGCGGCTTCCGATGCGGGACCCTGGTTTGCCTTGGTGAATGCGCCGGATCGTTCGAGCCGGGTATCGACCCTGATCCTGCTCAACGCCGAAACGCTGAAAAGCCATGCGTTCGAGGAGCCGGCGGGCAGTTCGATCATCGGCGTTTCCTGGCAGGATAAACAGACGCTGCTCGTCCAGACGCGTAACCGGACGACAGCGGGAGAATCGACCTACGTCATCGATATCGCCAAGGAGGTAGGCCGATGAAACTTGATCGCGGGAAAAAGAAGAGCGGAGCGCAAAACCGCATCGGGCGGAAAATCGGACTGACCGCCGGCCTTTTGCTGGTGCTCGGAGCCGCAGCATCCGCGTCGGCAGCCGATTACGGGGCGAGATTCCTGCAGCAATACGGAGTCAAAGCGTCAGTCGCTCCCGCCATGACTCCGGCCAGAAGCGACGCGGACGGTTTGTTCGAGCGTTACTCGCCGGTCGAGAGCAAGACGAACCAGCCGCGCAACGTGGTCAGCGGAACCAATCCGCATAACGGGGCGGATCTGGCGATGGCGTCGGGAGATCGGGTGTATGCCGTTTTGCCGGGAAAAGTGACCGAGGTCAAGCACGATACCTCCGCTCAGCTCGGCAGCGTGATTATCGATCACGATACGGACGGAGACGGAGCGCCGGACGGGGTCTATATGCAGTACGTTCATATCGATCCGGCCGGTTCGGGCGCGTCCGGGATTCGGGTCGGTGATTACGTGACGGAGACGACCGTGATCGGCACGGTCGATCGGGCCAAGCGCTATAATCCGCATTTGCATATTCAACAGGTGAGCCGGGGACGAAGCGGAGCGGCGGATATCCAGACGATGCCGATGTATTTGTTCTATCGACATACTTCATTGGAGACCTGGAATGCCGGTTCGGATCTCGACTATGTATCGGCAGACTGGCAGGACGGCAATATGCTGTATCTGACCGCATATGCCGGAACGGATAATCCGCAGACCAATCAATATGATCGCAATCGCCCGGCGGAGATCCAACTGCATTACAAGATCGGTTCAAGCGGCAAATGGAAAATGTCGGCGACCAAATTCAGCCTCTACGATGCGAACACGCTGCGTTACCGGATCGATCTGAAAAAAGCGACCGGAGCGGTCAAAGGACAAAAGGTCTACGTTTACGCGGCCGCGATTCGTGCCAGCGATCCGACGTTTCCGAATTCCGCCGCGTATCGTCACGGCTTGTGGCCGCAGTTTTACAAGCAGCCGGACCGTGTATTGTATGCGGCATCTTCGGCCAAAGCGGATGCGGCTTCGCGGGCGTTCACGATCGAGTAATCGAAAATGGAAAAAAGCCGTTCCGGTACCGCAAATACGCGGTTAGGAGCGGCTTTTGGCATAGGCTAAACAAAGTTAATCAAAGTACCCCGGTCAAAGCGTCGATTCGACCTGATCATTCGGCTTCGGCTTATCAGCCTGCGATAGGCGCTTCGCCGTTTGATTGATCTTCTTCGGCCTGACTTTTTTTCTTGCGGCTTTTCGTTTCGGGAGCCGCGTCGACTTCTTGGTTCCCGATCTTCAATGCAGTGAGCTCTTGGAGATTGCCGATCAGCTTTTCCAAGTGGTTGAAGCTGTCGGTCATCTGGCCCGTAATATATTTTTGCTCGCCCATGCCGGCCAAAATCTCTTCCATCGCGGCATTGGTCTGCTGCGTAACGGCCGAGATGGCGACCGCTTGCCCCGAGACTTCCGAAGAAGCGGTTTTCATTTTTTCGGAACGGTGTTCGACTTCGCCGGCTTGGTCCAGCAGCTTGTGCGTGTTTTCGTTGATTTCGGTCAAGGCCTGTTCGGAACGCTGCGCGGCTCCCAAGCTGTTTTCCGCCGCTTCGCGCCCGCGCAAGACCTGATTCATCAGGCGCTCGGTGCCGTGCTGCAATTCGCCGAGAATGCCGCCGATCTGTTCGGCCGACTCGCGGGAATGCTCGGCAAGTTTTCGCACTTCGTCGGATACGACCGCGAAGCCGCGTCCCGCGTCGCCTGCACGGGCTGCTTCGATCGCCGCGTTCAACGCCAGAAGATTGGTCTGGCTGGCGATCTCGGAGATGGTCGACAGGATCTGGGCAATCTGTTGGTTTTGAGCGCGGAACGATTCCATATCATGCGCGGTATCGTTCATGACGGAGTAGACCTGATCGATATGCGAGCGCAGTTCGGTCATCCGGCCGGAACCTTCCTGGGTCACGTTGGCGGTATGCTCGGACAGATCGCGCATCATGGAAGAGTTTCGAACGACGCCTTCGATTTCCTGATCGCTCGCGGACATTTTGTCCGAAATATCGGATACGCTGTCGGCCTGGCTCTCGGCACCCTGCGCGACCTGGGCAAAGGCATTGGTGATCTCTCCGGTAATCAGTTCGTTCAACGTCACGTTTTCTTTCGATTTGCGGGCGAATTTGCTCAGTTCGTCGACGGAAGATTTGACTTGGGACAATACCCGGTCGATTTGAGCGGCGTCGGCTTTGCTTTTTTCGCGCTGCGCGGCCAAATCGGCAAACAGCTTTTCGTTCAAATAACCGATCGAAACGGCAATGGCGGCAAAGATCGCGAACAAGGCTACCGTGAACACCAAGGTGACGATGCGGCCTTCGGGCATGAATACGTCAGCGCCGCGCAGCCAGGAAATCAGCATTGCCGCAGCAGTAAGGACCGAATAAAGCAGCACGTAACGGTAGCGCGGGTAAAGCAGCAGCAGCACGACCGGCACAAGAGCCGCCAGGACATTGATCGTGTCGACCAAAACGGCGGCATAAGCGGCGAAGAAAAACAGCGCTACCGCGTAAGGCAGGATATGTAGCGCTTTTTTACGAAGCGTGAAAAAGGTGAAAACGGCAGCGAAAAGCGCGATCGCTCCCGCCGCGATTTGCGAAGGCAGGGATAAATTGAGGCTGGCCGCTCCCAGCAGCAGGAAAAGAGCCCACAAGATCCACATGATGATTTTGTTTCGTTGATACATGACACGTTCGAAATTGCTCAAGTGCTCACTTCCCCGTTTATATGATAGATTGCACAGTGCATAAGACCTATCTTAATTATCGTCAAAAAGCCCCTAAGCGTGTAGGGGCTTTTTTCGAAAAAACGAGAAGTCGACTTTGTGATGTAAACGAAAACAATATCGATAAGAACGTTTGAAGTCGATTTATTGTTCTGCTATTCGAAGGGATACCGCAGGTTCCAACGGCTTCGCGTCTCGTCCATCGTCGACATGACGCCGATCGACCAACCGAGCGTGGAGGGCGTTTCGCCGAGGCGTATCCATTCGTTGAAATCCGCCACTTCGTAATGCAGCGCTTCGTTTCGTTTTCCGGCTTCGATCGTGTCCCACTTTCCGTCGGAATAAGAGACGAAGGCTCGCACCGCGCGCGTGAAGTCTTTCAGAAGAATCGTGCCGCCTTCGCAAACGATCGTCGCCAGATGCCCGGTATCGGCAAGAAAGCTAAGCGAAACGGAAGCCGATTCGCCGAGACCGCCGTGCAGCATGATCGTGGATTCTTCGTCTACGCCGGTATCGGCTTTCCGCACATCGGTCAGCAGCCGGTCGGGGCCGCCCGGCATGAACATTTTGACCAGCGACAGCGCGTACGTGCCCATGTCGAGCAGGGCGCCGCCGGCCAGGTCCGGATTGAAAAAGCGATTTTGCGGATCGTATTCCTTGGCGTCGCCGAACGCGACATGGATGCTTTTGATTTTTCCGAGAGAACCTTCCGCCAATACATCCAGCAGCTTTCTGTAGAGGGGCATATGATAAACCGTCATCGCTTCGGCAAGAATCAAACCGCGCTCCCGGGCGAACGAGACGGCTTCCGCAAGCTGCGCGCCGTTGACCGTGATCGCTTTTTCGCAAAAAACGTGTTTGCCTTTTTCCAGGCATCGCATGATGAATTCATGATGCGTGCTGTGCGGGGTCGCGATATACACGACGTCGACCGCTTCGTCGTCAAGCAGTTCTTCCAAGCTTCCGTAAGCTTTTCCGATCTGATGCTTGCGGGCGAATTGTTCGGCTTTTTCGGGTTTTCGCGCGCCGATCGCTTCGATGTTTCCGCAAACGGAGCGTATCGCTTCCGCGAAGTCGTCCGCGATTTGCCCGGGGCCGAAAATCGCCCATTTCGGCAGGGATGTAGAAGGAGTCATGAGCGTTCCAGCCTTTCTTGAGACGCAAATTTTTCGTCGGTGGTTTGATGTTCCGTTTTAGCGCCGGGTGCGCTCGCTTCTCGGAGGCAGCGGCGGCGTTTCTTCGCTTAACGAAGCGCGGCCCGTCCGTTCGACGCGGGCTTCTTCGCGCTTGACTGTGTCTTCGATATGCCGCGTTTCCTCGACGTTGCGCGTGCTGACGTCGATTTCTTCGGTAACGACGTTATGTTTGTTGATCTCGATGCGTTCTTCGCTGACCGGAATCCGGATCGTTTCGTTTTCACCCACCGGCGCATCCGATTCGACGTCGTCGACGGAACGGCGTTCGATCACCACTTCTTCATGGGTAACGGGCACGGTAATCGTTTTTTCTTCGCGGACGATTTCTTTGCGAACCTCGACTTCGCCGGTACGGACTTGATGCTTATCGATTTCCAACTGCTCGGCGCGCAGCTCCAGCGTGTTTCCTTCCGAAGAAGAAGGCGTTGCCGAACCCTGCGCGGACGAATGCTTTTTGTCCAGCGCGCCCGGTTCGAACGAAATCGGCCGCGAATCGGCCGAAGCCGTCAAAGCGTCCGTATTCGGTTCCGGATGCTCTTCATGCCGCGGAGCCTCCGCCTTTAGATTGTCGCTTGGGCGGTCTTGGGCGCCGAACGAAGTATGATTCAGCGCGTAATGGCTGCTGAATATATGTTCGACTTCTTCGCGGTTCCGGCCGGCGGCGTCGACGATCACCAACAAACGTCCTCCGCCGACGTGTTCATGGTAGGTGTGCGCGTCCGTTTCGGGAATGCCTAAGCCGATCAATCCGCCGACCAATCCGCCTCCCGTCGCGCCGACGGCGATGCCCGCCAACGCGGTGGCGATCGGACCGGCCGCGAGCAGCGGACCGATTCCGGGAATGGCCAACGCGCCGAGACCGGCCAACAGACCGCCGACTCCGCCCAGGATTCCTCCGGCCGCCGCGCCTCCGGCTGCGCCTTCCGGAGCTTTCGTATCGGTTTTTTCGCTAAGCGCTTCGGCTTCTTCCCGGTTTTTGGAGATCACGGAGATATCGTCCCGCTCGTAGCCGTGCCTTTTCAATTCCTCGATCGCCCCCGAAGCTTCGCGTTCCGTCAAAAATACGCCTACTACTTTGTCCGTCATGCCGTGTTCCTCCTCGTTTTTGAAAGTGCGCAGCTTTATCCATACAGGAACAAGCCCGGGCATTCTGCCGGGCTTGTTCGCGAGCGAAACATGTATCGGTACGGCTCGGGCAAGAATGATCGGTTTCCGCCGACGCGGATTACAATCTTCTCGAAGACGCTTTTTCTTTCAGCGTTTCGCTGCCTTCGCGCATGTCGGGATGTCCGTCTTTTTCGATCCGCGCTTCTTCGCGGCGGAGCGTATCGCTGACATGCTCCGTCTCGTGCACGTCGCGCTTGTGCACTTCGACTTCGCCGGTAACGACGTTGCGTTTGTTTACTTCGACTTGTTCTTCGCTGACCGGAACGCGAATCGTTTCGTCCAGGCCTACCGGCTGGTCGGTCGGCACGTCGCCTACGGAACGGCGCTCGATCACGACCTCTTCATGGCTGACCGGAACGTCCATTTCTTTGCGCTCTTCCACGATGTCTTTATGCACTTCGACTTCGCCGCTGCGTACCGTGTTTTTGTTCACGTCGAGCTGCTCTTCGCGAAGTTGAAGTTTGCGTGCCTCGTCGTCGCGGTCCATCACGTCGCGGTCGCGATTCAGCGTATCGCGCTCCAGATCCGCCGGAGCGGCCAAACCGCGATCGCCTACCGGCGTGTTGTCCATGCGGTTGGCGTCCAGATTCGTTGCGCCCATGGCCGGCGTATTGCCGTACAGCGTATCTTCGTTCGCCATTTCGCTCGTCGCCGTCCGGTCCGAAGCGGCATATTCGTCATCGTAACGTCTATTGGCCGAATTGTTGTCGCGGAAAATGCGGTATACTTCGCTCCGGTTCGATTCGTCCGTGTCCACGATAACGAGGATTTTGCCTTCGTCCACCGCAGTATCGTATTCTTGTGCTTCGTTTTCCGGAATGCCGAGGCCGATCAATCCGCCTACGATACCGCCGCCGGCCGCGCCTACCGCAGCGCCTGCAAGCGTCGCCGCCAGCGGTCCCGCCGCCAGGATCGGCCCGATGCCCGGAATCGCCAATGCCCCGAGTCCTGCCAGAAGGCCGCCGATGCCGCCCAGTACGCCGCCCGTCGCCGCTCCTCCGGCCGCGCCTTCCGGCGCCATCGTGCCGGTCTCGTCTTCAAGCTTGCGCATGTCTTTTTTGTCGCGGGTGATGATCGAGATATCGTCCGCGTTGTAACCGGTTCTTTTCAAGCTCTGAATCGCGCTGGAAGCTTCTTGCTCCGAATGGAATACGCCTACGATTTTTTTACTCATGATCATGATGCCTCCTCGTTGTGGGTAGTGATTTTTGAGTTTAAATTTCGTCGTCGTTCTTTTCTTCGCCGTCGTGCTTCATAGATTCGCATGTTTACTGCTACGCTTCATAATTAAACCTCCCGGCAAAATATAAACCCCTCATTCACAAAATAAAAGAAAAGTCAATCATTTTGTTGCGAGGCGTTTCAAAAGCAAAAAAGCGGCTTATCGCGAAGCCGCTTCTGCCGATCCCGTTTTCGGTTTGACGGCTACCAAGCCGCGATCGAACCGTCGGTCCGGGTCTCCGTTCCGCCGCAAAGGACGCCGCTCGCGGGATCGCGCCAGATGATTTGTCCGCGTCCGAACACTCCTTTGTCCGTCGCGACTTTGATTTCGTGTCCTTTGCGCATGAGCGCTTGCGCCAGATGGATCGGGAAGTCCGGCTCGACTTGAACGCTTTTCCCGTTCTCCCACATCCAACGCGGGGAATCGAGGGCGGCCTGAGGATTCAGATCGAAATCGATCGTATTCATCACGAGCTGGACATGGCCTTGAGGCTGCATGAAGCCGCCCATGACGCCGAACGGACCGACGGCTTCGCCTCCGCGGGTCAGGAACCCGGGGATGATCGTATGATAGCTTCGTTTGCCGGGAGCGAGCGCGTTGTCGTGCCGAGGGTCCATGGAGAAGCTATGTCCCCGATTTTGCAGCGCGATGCCGGTTCCGGGCACGACGATGCCCGAGCCGAAGCCCATGTAGTTGCTTTGGATGAACGAGACCATGTTGCCTTCGCCGTCGGCCGCGGCGAGATAGACGGTTCCGTCCGAAGGCGGCGTTCCCGGACCGGGAAGAGCGGCCTCGTCGGAAATGAGCTTCCGGCGTTCTTCCGCATATTCGCGGGACAATAACCCTTCGACGGACATTCGCATATGCTTGGAATCCGCGATATAAGCTTCTCCGTCGGCAAAAGCCAGCTTCATCGCTTCCAACTGGCGATGCAGCGTCGGGACGCTGTCTTTTTCTCCGGCAGCAAAGCCGTCCAGAATGTTCAGCGCCATCAAAGCGATCATTCCTTGGCCGTTCGGCGGCATCTCCCAGACCTCGTAATCCCGATAGCGCGCAGAGACGGGCTTGACCCATTCCGGCCGATAGACAGCCAGATCTTCGGAAGTCAAAAATCCGCCGTACTCGCTGAGATGATCGGCGATCTTGGCAGCTAATTCGCCGCGATAGAACGATTCGGCATCGGTCCGTCCGATTTCCCGAAGCGAAGCGGCATGATGGGGAGAACTCCACATTTCTCCGGCTTTGGGAGCATGGCCGTTCGGCGCGAAGGTGCGGAACCATTCCGCGTGGACTTCGCCGCTGAGCCGGCTGCCGAAGATCCGATAGGCCCGATTCCAGAAATAAGCCAGACTCGCAGGAACCGGGTACCCTTCTTCGGCATAGCGCACGGCAGGCGCAAGCGTTTGTTCAAAGGGCAGGCGCCCGAACCGGCGGGAGAGCTCGGCCCAAGCAGAAGGAGCACCCGGGACGGTAATGGGCACGACGCCGTATTTCGGCATTTCCTCGATTCCCCGCTCTTTGAGCGCATCGATGGACAAAGATGCGGGAGCCGGACCGCTTGCGTTCAGGCCGTGCAGCTCGCCGTTGGTCCAGACCAGCGCGAAGGCATCGCCCCCGATCCCGTTGAAAGCAGGCTCCAATACCGTGAGCGCGGCGGCCGTGGCGACCGCGGCATCGATGGCGTTGCCGCCTGCTTTCAGAATGTCCAATCCGGCTTGCGCGGCCAAAGGCTGGGAGGTAGCGACCATGCCTTTGCGGGCATAGGCAGGAAGACGGCGGGAGGGGTAGGGTTGGTATAACGGATCAAAGTTCATCGGATCGATCATCTCCTGTCGTTGAGCGTTTAGGCGTTCGCGGCGGATTCGTTACTCCTTTTGCTGCCCAGATCGGGATTAGTATAGCATAAGGGTTTCGACACGAGTAAAAGCCGCTCTCATCGGATAGAAGAGAGCGGCTTTTAGGGGCGAAAACTGGCTTTTGACTGCCTGGTTGCCGAATTAGCCGATAGTGCCTTTGATCTTACTTTTCAAATACATTTGATAAATATGGCGGATGCCGATCTTGACCACCATGTAGATCGGGATGCAAATCAGCATGCCCAGGATGCCCATGATGTCGCCGCCGACGAGCAGCAGGACGATGACGGTCAGCGGGTGCATGTCCAGCTGTTTGCCGAACACGAGCGGTTCCAGCAGGTTGTTCTGGATCAACTGCGCCACGACGACGATCACGATCGACCAGATGGCCATGCTCGGCGATTCGATCAGGCCGACGATGCCGACAGGGACTCCGGCGAGGAACGCTCCGATGAACGGAATGAAGTTCAAGAAGAACGAGATGATGACCAGAAGCAGCGAATACGGCAGGCCGATGATCAGGAAGCCGATATAGAGCAGCACGCAGAGCATCAGGTTGACGATAACCCGTCCGGCGATGAAGCCGTTCAGCGCGTCGTCCATTTCGCCCAGCATTACTTTTCCGTCGTCCTTCTGTTCGTTCGGGAAGATCTTCAGCAGATAACCCGGCAGCTTATAATCGTCGCGCAGCAGGAAGTAGAGCAGGATCGGGAAGGTCGCGATAACCAGCACGAAGCTCGAAACGAACGAGAACATGTTCGTGATGTTGTCCGACAGCCATGTCAGCGAAGCATCCAGCACTCCCGACAAGCGGTCGAGCAATTCTTGGTTCTGGGCCGAGTCGGCCGGAATGAATCGGCTGACGGTCGGGTTGTTTTGCAGCTGCTGCAGTTGGTAGACCGCGTCCTGCGCAAGCTGGGGCGCATTGGTGACGAAGCTTTCAACCTGATCGCGCAGCGTAGGCCATACCCACAGCGAAGCGCCTACGATAAGCAGGATAAACACCACGAAGATCAACATTACGGACCAGGAGCGTTTCCACTTTTTGCGTTCCAGGAAGCGCACGAGAGGACGCAGCGGATAGTAGAAAAAAGCAGCGATCAGTAACGGGACCACAAGGGAGCTGACCAATGATACGACCGGCGTGAACAGGAACTTGACCAGCGTACCCAAGAATATAATCAGCAGAATAAGGGCAACCCCTGCCCCTATGACGAAAAAGCGATTCTTGAACATATGCGTCCTCCTACTGATATGAATGTGCCCGCAGCTTCGATGAGCGGCACTGCCGCAAAAACGTTCGGCCGGGCGGTTTGCGAAGATTGGGCAATGAACTATGTATGATCTACGGCCCAAGCAAGCAAATGCACTTCTATGTATATTAAACGAAAAACGACATGTTTACGCCGCTTGCGCCGAGACTCGGCGGATCGGACAAAAAACGCGCGTTTCGATCGTCTTTTTTTAAAGCCGATAATTTTAATTGGAATTAACCGAAAATCTATTGACTTTCTGTTGAACAGGTCGTAAAATTCAATCTTGCACGACCTAAATGTTTGCCAGCGGGTTGCGCCCTGCTGGAAATGTTGTCCAAATCATCTTAGACCCAATCGGAGGAACCCATTATGAAAAAAGCGACCATGCTCGGCCTTGTTGCGATTCTGATGACCCTGATGCTCGCCGCTTGCGGCAGCAATAACGGAAGCAATACGGCCGCTACGAATAACGCGGGCACGTCGGAAGAAAGCGCGACTGCCGCAGCGAACTCTTTGGAAAAGATCAAATCCGCCGGCAAGATCGTGATCGGCACGGAAGGCACGTATCCGCCGTTCACTTACCATGACGCAAGCGGCGAGTTGACCGGGTTCGACGTCGAAATCGCTCGCGAAGTAGCCAAGCGCCTCGGCGTCGAAGCCCAGTTCGAAGAAGCGCCGTGGGACAGTCTGCTCGCCGGTATCGACGCGGGACGCTTCGACTCCGTATTCAACGAAGTTTCGATCCGCGACGACCGTAAAGAAAAGTATGACTTCTCCGATCCGTATATCTCTTCCGGCGCGGTGCTGATCGTGCGCGAAGACAACACGGATATCAAATCGCTGGCTGATCTGAAAGGCAAAAAATCCGCTCAATCGCTGACCAGCAACCTGGCGGATATCGCAAGAGAAAACGGCGCGGAAATCGTGGCGATCGAAGGCTTCCAGCAAGCGATCGACCTGCTGAATTCCAACCGTGCGGATGCGACGATCAACGATAACCTGTCGTTCCTCGATTTGAAAAAGCAAAAACCGGATCTGGCGCTGAAAGTCGTTGCCGAAGCGGAAGACGCTTCCCAAAGCGGCGGCGTATTCGCGAAAAACCAGCCGGAACTGGTCGAAGCCGTGAACAAAGCGCTGGCCGATATGCATAGCGACGGCACGTACGCGACGATCTCCGAGAAATACTTCGGCGAAGACGTATCGAAGTAACTTACGCTGCACTACTGATACGGAAGAAGCCGCTCGCGGTTTCAACGGAAGCGGGGCTGTCCCGGATTCGCGAAGCGGGTCCCGGAGCAGCCTCGTTTTGTTTGTTCAGGGCAGGCGTTTGCGTGTAAAAGTGAAGTACGAACGTTTTGTCCGACTTCATAGTGAAAAAGAATGCCGATCGCGGCGGAAGGGGTACAAGAAGCATGGATGATCGTAAAATTCAGATCGTGATCGATTCCTTATGGCCGATGATCAAGGCTGCGCTGCAATACACGATTACGCTCGCGCTGATCTCGTTCGTTTTGGGGCTGATCCTAGCGGTATTGGTGGCCTTGGTGCGGGTGTGGAAAATCCCCGTGCTCAACCAAATCGCGATTTTTTATGTATGGGTTATTCGGGGAACGCCGCTGCTGGTACAGTTGTTTATTATTTTTTACGGGCTGCCGAGCATCGGAATCAAGTTCGATCCGTTCCCGGCCGCGATAATCGCTTTTACGCTTAATATGGGCGCCTACAATTCCGAAATCGTCCGCGCCGCCATCCAGTCGATCTCGAAGGGCCAGTGGGAAGCCGCCTTTTCGCTCGGCATGACGCGCGTTCAGGCCCTCTGGCGGATTATTCTTCCGCAGGCCGCGCGCGTATCCGTGCCGCCGCTGTCGAACTCTTTTATCAGCCTGGTCAAAGACACGTCGCTCGCGTATACGGTAACGGTCGTCGAGCTGTTTCAGGTTTCGAAACAGATCACGGCAACTACTTACGAGCCGCTGCTGCTGTATATGGAAGCGGCCGTGATCTATCTCGCCATCTGTACGATCTTGAACGCCCTGCAAAATGTGATGGAGAAACGCTTATCCCGTTTCTCCACCCAATAACCGACCGGAAAGGAGTCACGTTCCATGATCGAAATTCGCAATTTGCATAAATCGTTCGGATCGCTGCAAGTGCTTAACGGCATTGATTTATCGTTGGAAAAAGGAAAAGTGCTCGTGATCATCGGTCCTTCCGGCTCGGGGAAAACGACGCTGCTGCGCTGCTTGAACCTGTTGGAGACGCCGGATGCCGGGTCGCTCAAGCTGGGCGAAGCGAGCATCGAATTCGACGGGCGCCGCAAGATTGACAAGCAGCAGGTGCTGAAGCTGCGTCAGAGCACCGGAATGGTGTTCCAATCGTATAATCTGTTCCCGCATAAGACGGCACTGGAGAATGTGATGGAAGCTCAGATCGTCGTTCAAAAGCGCGATAAGAATGCGGCGCGCAAGCGTTCCTTGGAGCTGCTGGCGAAGGTAGGCTTAAGCGGCAAGGAAGATTCATACCCGCACCAACTCTCCGGAGGCCAGCAGCAGCGCGTCGGCATCGCACGCGCGCTGGCTACCGATCCCGAAGTGATGCTGTTCGACGAACCGACCTCCGCGCTCGATCCCGAGCTGGTCGGCGAGGTGCTGAAAGTCATGAAAGAATTGGCTGCCGAGGGAATGACCATGGTCGTGGTAACGCACGAGATGAAGTTTGCCGAGGAAGCGGCGGATACGGTCGTCCTGATGGACGGCGGCGTCATTTTGGAGCAAGGACCGCCGCAGAAGGTGCTTCAGAACCCGTCCAGCGAGCGCGCTTCCCAATTTTTGAACCTGCTGACGGCCAAAGAATGAACCCAGCACGAATCAGACTGACGAAAGCCGCCGAGACAGCGATCGGCGGCTTTTATTTTCATTTATATACATATAGCTATTAAAAGATCGGGTTTTTTGTCGAAAAAAAGATATGGCGCCGAATAAGGCGATGAAACGGAAGAAACGGGGGAAGCGCATGAGAAACAAATTCAGACTGACTTTTTTTGCGAAAAACATGATCATGATCGCGTTCGGTATTTTGCTGGTAGGCGGTTTGTTAACAGGGATCACCGTCAAGCTGCAGCAGAAGATGGCGCTTGATAGTCTTCGCAGTCAATACCTGGACGTAACGGATTACGTAAGGGCTCAAATCGGCAATCCGCTGATCGCGGAAGCAGTCGCTGATCCGGCTCCGGATAACGAAACAGGGAAAAAACTGACTCCGATGCTTGATCAAGTATCGGATTTGAACTCCAATGTTGCGCAAGCTTATGTGTTCGGCGTGGATCTGGAGAACGGAACGCAGACCGTCGTGGCTTCGCCGACCCATCTGACGGCGGACGGCATGGTGCCGGGTACGCGTTACGAAAATCCTCCGGAGATGCTCAAAGCCATGCAGGCGATCATCGAGAGCAAGCAAGCGACGACCACCAATGCTTTTACCGACGACTACGGAACTTGGATCACGATGCTTCAGCCGATCCTGGACGACTCGGGCAGTCTGATCGCCGTGATGGGGCTGGATATCAATGCGCTGGATATTGCCCAAAATACAAAGGACATTTTGCTGACTTCGCTGCTTGCCATGGCGCTTTGCTTCATCGGCGTGCTTGTATTTCAATATTTCGTGATGCGCCGCATGATGAAGCCGATCCGCGAATTGTTCGGAGCGATCGGCCAAATGAACGACGGCGACCTGAACGTGCAGCTGCATACGAATCGAAAAGACGACTTCGGCGATTTGAACCGCAAGTTTTCCGAGATGGCGCTTGAGATCAAAACCATTATTTCGGGCGTCCAAAGCCGTGCGCGGCAAGCCGCCGACTCTTCGGCCGCATTGCAGGAAGAAGTCGAGAAAAACGTGCGTATTCAAAACGGCGTGACGGAAAGCGCGGAGCGCATGAGCGTCGGAGCCCGCACGCAGGAAAGTTCGGCCGAGGAAACGTCGAGAGTCATGGAAGAGATGTCGCGTGCCATTCAGGAGATCGCGCAAACGGCTTATCAGGTATCCGAAGCGGCTTCCGAGATGAAAACGGAAGCGGCGGCGGGCGGAGAGTCGATTGATCGCGTCGGCGAACAGATGTCGGCCATCAGCACGTCGGTCGGGCGTTCCTCGGAGCGAATTCGCGAGCTTCAGGAGCGTTCGCGCGAGATCGAAGGCATTGCGGGGTTGATCTCCGGCATTGCTTCGCAAACGAATCTGCTGGCGCTCAACGCTGCGATCGAGGCGGCAAGAGCCGGCGATCACGGCAAAGGCTTCGCGGTCGTCGCGGAAGAGGTGCGCAAACTTGCCGACCAGTCAGCGACTTCGGCGAACCAAATCTCGGGCATTCTCGGCTTGATGATTCGGGAAACGGATGAAGCGGTCGTGTTGATGCAAGAAGGGATGCACGAGGTAGAGACCGGCCTTACGCTGTCGCAGCGTTCGGGCGAAGCTTTCCGACGGATCGAAGTAGCGATCGGCAACGTATCCACGCAGACGGAAGACATGTCGGCCGTTACGGAGCAGATGTCGGCCAGCTCCGAAGAAGTAGCCGCTTCGGTGAACGAACTGGCGGGAATCGCCAAAGAATCGTCGGGCGGCGCGATTGAAGTGACGCAGGCCTCGCAGCTGCAGCGCGAATCGCTGGATATCGTGTCCGCTTCTTCGGAAGAAGTGAACGGTATCGCGTTGGAACTCAGCAAATTGATTGCCAAATTCAAGATTTAATCGGTTCTTTTCCGTGTAAAGGCTGCCCCGAACGCCACATCGATGGCAGGGACAGCCTTTTTTCGTTATGAAAACAACCGAAATGTTGCGAGAATGCTCTTGCCGACTTTATTGTTAACGCTTACAATTAGTAAGCTTGCAAACACCGAAAGGGAGGAAACTCCGATGCCTCGCGCCAATCTTTTTGCGAAAATGATGCTGATTCTGACTCTCATGTGGATTCCGGTTGCGCTCCTGTACGGATATTCGAACAAAACGACAACCGACGTGCTGCGTGCGGAACTCGGCGAATCGAACCGGAACCAGTTGGCCTTTTTCCAAAGTCAGGTTAATACCAATATCGAAATGCTCGCTTCCTGGCCGAATCTGCTGATTCATGATCCGGACATCGAAAGCTTCCGCAAACTATATACGAACGGCGGTTATTTCAATCTGGACGAAATCAATCTGGTCAAGCGTATTCAGAACAAGCTGAGCATCCAGGAAAGTTCGTCGAATTGGAAAAGCCGCCTGCATCTCTATTCGCCGTCGCTGCGCCGCGTCGTGTCGGAAAATGATGCCCGCGCTTACGATCCGGCCCTGCTTCAAGCCATGATCAAGCCGGGCTGGCAGGTGACTCGGGCGAAAGAGGGCAACGAAGAGATTTTCTTGTTCTCCTGGTTCACGGTCGCGCCTTACGGCATCGCCGATCCCGCGTTGAAAGCCGAAACGATCGTGGAGCTCGAATTCGACAGCCGCAATATCCAGAACATGCTCGATAAGTTCAAAGACGACGGTCGGCATGATCCTTTTTATTATCGAGAGGACATGGGCGTGATTTACAACCGGACATCGGATCATGACTTGACGGGGAAAATGATGCAGAAGCTTAACGTATCGCCGCTGCCGGAAAGCGATAATCTCACTGTCAATATCGACGGGGAACCCTATATGGTAAGCATCGTGCTGTCCAAAGAAACCGGCTGGTACTTGATCGATTACATGCCGATGGCCGATATGCTGGCGCCGATCCGAAAATCCAATCTGCTATTCTATTTCTCGATCCTCACGCTGCTCGTCATGGGCTCGGTGGCGGCGTATCTGCTTTACGTGCAGGTACAGATCCCGATCCGCCAGTTGATTCGGGGTTTCCAGCGTCTTCAGCAAGAAGATTATTCGGTGCGCATCAAGCCAAAGGGCCGCAACGAGTTCAGTTTTCTGTCGGAGCGCTTCAATCAGATGGTGGACAAAATACAGAACCTTTTCGAACACGTATACCTGGAGCAGCTGCATGTCAAAGAAGCGAGGCTGAAGCAGCTGCAATCGCAGATCAATCCGCATTTCTTCTATAATTGCCTATCGTTCGTGACCAGTATGGCGAAGCTCGGACGGATGGACGCGGTCGTGGCGATGTCGCACAGCCTGTCGAGGTACTACCGGTACACGACGCGGCAAGAGCGGGAATTGGTTCCTTTGAAAGAAGAAGTGGAATTCGTGCGTCACTATCTGGAGATTCAGAAGATGCGCATGAGCCGTCTCGATTACGTGATCGAATTGCCGGAAGATTTATTGGATCTGTACGTATCGCCGCTCATTCTTCAACCGCTCGTGGAAAATGCCGTCATTCACGGAATCGAACCGCATGCGGAATCCGGGTTGATTCGGATTTCCGGAGAGTTGGGCGAAGACGGAACCGTGATCATTCGCGTCGAAGACAACGGCGGCGGACTGGACGAAGTCGGGCGCGAAAAGCTGAAGCGGCGCCTGGCCGAGCCGATGAGCGAAGAAACGGGCTGCGGATTATGGAACGTCAACCAGCGGCTGCAATTGCGAAGCGCTAAGGAAGCCGGGGTTCGAACCGAAGATTCGCCGCTTGGCGGTTTGACGGTGATGTTGGTCTGGAACGAGCATCCGAAGGATGACCGCGATGAAGAGACGCTGCGGCATTCGATATAACTTTTCAAAAAGAAAGGAGTACTGAACATGATCGAAGTGCTGCTTGTCGACGACGAGACTTATGTGACGGAAAGTTTGGAGCTGACGATTCCTTGGGAGGAGATCGGGGTGAGTACGGTACGCCGCGCCGCTTCGGGAGCGGAGGCGCTGGCGATTATGGAAGAGGAAGCGATTGACTTGGTCGTGACCGATATTCGGATGCCGGGCATGGACGGGCTTCAACTGATCGAAGAGATCGGTCGGCGTTGGCCGGGGGTACGCTGCATTTTGCTGACCGGACACAGTGATTTTACGTATGCGAAAAAGGCGCTTCAGCTTCGGGCCAGCGATTACGTGCTGAAGCCGGTGGACGACGACGAGTTCGTCGCGGCCGTCTCTGAAGCTTTGGATTCGCTGCGGGAAGAGTGGGACGAGTTCGATAAGGTTCACCGTTTGCTGTACAGCCGGAAGTCCGATTATAAAGTGCTGCGCGAGAATCTGCTGCATGAGCTGCTGCTGGGGCGGGAACTGAGCCGGCAAGCGCTCAGCGAACAGCTTCGTGCGTACGAGCTGCCGCTGCAAGCCGGACAACCGACGCTGATGCTGTTGGCTCGTTTGGAAGGACGCTTCGCCGCGATGGACGAGTCTTCGCTGGAATTGATGGACTTTGCTGCTGGCAATATCGCGGAAGAGGTTCTGCGCGGCCAGCCGCTTTGGTACGGGAGCGGCCCGCACGGTTGTCTGGTGCTGCTGCTTCAGCCGGGCGAATCCGGCGATGAGCCGGGATTGGAACAAACCGCGCGCGGTCTCGACCGCCGTCTGGAGAAGCTGCAAGAGCATGTTCGGCTTTATTTAAAAGGGGAGATCTCGCTCTCGGTATCCACGGTATTCGAACTTGGCGGCAGCGATCCCGGAGCGGCTTACCGGCGCACGCTCGGCTCGCTGTATGCGGCCGGAAACAGCGGACGGACCGTATATGTCGATCCGCAAGCCGCGGCTGCGGGAGCTTCGGTATCCGATGCGGTCTCGCCCGCAAGCGAAGACCGGGGCAGCGTCACCGAATTGATGTACACGCCGCCTACGCTGCTGCATCTGCTGGAATCCCGTCAATGGGACGAAGTGCGAACCAAAATCTCCACCGTCTTCGATGCCGCCGAACGAGCCGGGCTGGCCGGACCGCCGATGTACGAGATTTATTTATGGATGACCAACGCGTTCTTGTTTATTTCACACCGCGAAGGCCAACCCGTAGGCGATTTGGGCGGCGAAGAAGGCTTCGACCCCGTACTGGCGCGCGGTCTGGTCCAGCAGCCGCAGCGCCTGCGGACTTGGGGACTGCGCTTGCTCGACGGCTTGGCCGAACAAACCTCGGCCGGAGCCGGCGACGGCCGCAGCAAAGTCGTCAGCCGCGTCCGCCAACTGGTCGGCACCGGGTTGGACGGCGACCTCTCCGTCAAAACACTGGCCGATCAAGTGTATCTGCATCCCGTATATCTGTCGAAAATCTACAAAGCCGAAACCGGCGAAGCGCTGGGCGATTATATCATCCGCATGCGCATGGAACGCGCCGCCCATCTGCTGAAAAACTCGGGGAAGAAAATTTATGAGATTACGAGCGAGTTGGGTTACCAGAATCCGCAGTATTTCAGCAAGATGTTCAAAAAGCAATACGGCATGACGCCGAATGAATTTCGGGAGTTAAGCTGAAACGGACACGGTATTCAGGATAGAAAATCTTGTATACCATGTCCAACTGTTTCAGCGCCAGGATATCCGAGGTTTCCCCATAAGTTGAAACGGCGGCGAAGAAAAGGAGGGCACATCCTTTTCTTCGCCGCCCATTGTTTCAACGACGGTCTTGCCTTCAAACATGCAAACAACAACCTTCAACTTCGCATGTTCTCTTCCGTCCCGCTTCTAACGGATCGACATGATGCTTAAAGCCAAAAATCAAAGGTTCCATATTTTTAACGGATCGAGACAACACTTAGCAGGATAAAAAGTCGATTTTCCCACTGGTTTTATTGCATTTCGGCTTCTAAGTGTCTCCACGATCCGTTACGTTCGCAAAAGCGAGCAAAAAAGACGGGTAACGGATATGCGATCCGTTACAACCGCCTCTCGAAAATTTGCGCGGAAGTTGCTTTCTTTTGAGTGGCTGCTGCACTCGCTCCGAACTTGGTAAACCGCAACAATCATTTCTCACCTTGCTTGCCAAAGGTGCAGGAATGTTGCAATCGCGACATAGGCCGCCCCGCGATCCGCCCCTATAATAAAGAGGCAAGGTAGACGAAACAAGGGGGAAACAACATGAAAGCGATATCCCGCAAAAAATGGCTGCCGCTTCTGGCTGCCGGCGCGATGCTGGCTACGACACTCGCAGGCTGCTCCGGCGGAGGCAAAGCAGATGAAAGCGCGGCAAGCACGGCGCCGAGCGCTGAAAACGTATACAAAGAAAAATACGATCCGCCCGTCACGATCTCGACCGCTTGGGGCGTCGATCCGACCCTGACGTTCAAAAACGGCGAAACGATCGAAAACAGCGTCGCGACCAAATGGGCCAAAGACCAATTCGGCATCGACATCAAGTCGCTCTGGTCCGTCACCGACACCAACGGCGCGTTCGGCACCAAGCTGCGTCTCGCCATGTCCTCCGGACAAGAAATGCCGGACATCCTGACGATCGGCACCGCCGACAACCAAATCGCGCAGGACCTGATCGATTCCGGCATGTACGAAGAAGTCGGACCGTTGTTCGACAAGTACGCGTCCGACACCTGGAAATCCGCGATGGATCAAGATCCTAACGTCTGGAACGCCTACATGCGCGACGGCAAAAAGATGGGGATTCCGGTACTCGATTACGCCTACAACCACGACTACCTGCTCTGGATTCGTCAGGACTGGCTGGACAAGCTGAACCTGAAAGCTCCGAAAACGATCGACGAGATGGAAAAAGTCATGGACGCGTTCAAAAACCAAAATCCGGACGGATTGTCCCCGGATCAAGTCGTTCCGCTCAGCATCGGCTTCAAAACGTCGATGAACACGTGGATGGGCGATCCTTCCTGGATCTTCGGCGCGTACGGTACGCTGCCTCAGCAGTGGAACGTCGGCGCGGACGGCAAACTGGTCTACGGTTCGACTGAGCCGGGCATGAAGGAAGGCCTGCAAAAGCTGAGCGATTGGCTGAAAAAAGGCTACATTCCTCAGGAAGCCGCGCTGTGGGACGAAAACAAAACGGCGGAACCTGCGGTCGCGGGTACGGCGGGCATCATTCCGGGACCGTACTGGATGAGCGGCTGGCCGCTCAAAGATACGGTGCAAAACGCGCCTGACGCGGTCTGGGCACCGATCGAAATCCCGGCCGGACCGGACGGCAAAGCGATGAGACACGGCACGCAGTTCACCAACGGCGTGACGCTGATCAAAAAAGGCATGGAACATCCTGAAGCGTTCTTCACGTACCAAAACTATTTGTTCGACAACTACGCCAACCCGGAACCGGGCAGCCAATACGACAACGGATTGTTCGCGGGGTACGATTACCAGCTTGATGCCGACGGCAAACAGCTTCCGATCGAAGAGATCGACGGCGGTTACGTGAACGTCGTGCGCTACCTGCTCGTCCGCGACGGCGCCCGTATTCCGGACGCGCAGATGAAAGCCCTGCAAAGCCTGGCCGAAGGCAACGAGCCGAAGACCAAGCTGGAAAAAGACGTGGCGGTCAACTACGGCAAAGAAACGCCGGCTGCCGCCCAAGTCATCTTGAAGCAGGATGACATCTCCTACAAAAACATGTTCACCGGTCCGACGACCGAAACGATGAAGAGCAAAATGGACTATCTCAACAAGATGGAAAACCAAACGTTCAACGAAATCATCTACGGCAAAAAAACGACGGACGCTTTCGACGAATTCGTAAGCACATGGAAAGCAGGCGGCGGCGACCAGATCACGACGGAAGTCAATGCTTGGTACGACCAAGTCAAACAATAAGCTTCGATCCGCGATCGTTCGGCTCGCATGGTTTTGAAAAACTCGAGCCGAACGCGGCGCGGAACCGTCAATAAACATCAAAGCGTTCTGCGGCAGCCGCGGAAATCGAAGGCGGCAGGGGGAGATCTTCCCTGCGGCCTTTGCTTTCCCATGCCCTTTTTCAGCAGTCGAAGGAGGAGAAGCGTTTGAAAACATTAAAAAAAACCTGGCCGTTCCACGTGATGCTGCTGCCGGCGATGATCTTCCTGATCATCTTCAGCTACATCCCGATGGGCGGGATCGTGATGGCGTTCCAGGATTACAAGCCCTGGCTGGGGATCAGCGGTTCCGAATGGGTCGGACTGGACAACTTCCGTTATTTGTTCGAGCGCGAAGACAGCGTTCAGGTCATCTGGAATACGCTGTTTATCGCCGTTTTGAAATTAGTCTTCAACCTGATCGTTCCGTTCTTGTTCGCCATTCTGCTGAATGAAATTCGCAAAACGGCGCTTCAGCGCGGCATTCAGACGCTCGTTTATCTGCCTCATTTTCTATCGTGGGTCATCCTCGGCGGCATCCTGATCGACCTTCTGGCAACGGGCGGTCTGGTCAACCGGGTTCTCGGCGTTTTCGGACTCGGCCCGTACTTCTTCCTCGGCGACAACGATTGGTTCCGCTTCACGGTCATCGTGTCGGATATTTGGAAAGAATTCGGCTACAGCACGATCATCTTCCTCGCCGCGCTCGCGGGCATCGACCCGTCGCAGTACGAAGCGGCCGAGATCGACGGCGCGACCCGCTTGAAGCAGACGCTGCACATTACCGTTCCTTCGCTGATCCCGATCTTAATGGTCGTCGGCACGCTCGCGCTCGGCAACGTGCTCAACGCGGGCTTCGACCAAATCTTCAACCTGTACAATCCGCTGGTATACGAAAAAGGCGACATCATCGACACCTTCGTGTACCGTACCGCCATTCTCAACGGGGAAATGGGCTTCGGTACCGCGATCGGATTGTTCAAATCGGTCATAAGCATGGTCTTGATCCTGATCTCGTACCGTCTGGCCTACAAATGGGCCGGGTATCGCATTTTCTAATCCGGATGCCGCGCAGCCGCGCGGCCGTCCTCCGGGGAAAGAGGGAACTCTATGTATCATAAAACGACAGGCTATCGCATATTCAACGTCTTCAATACGATTTTTCTGATCTTCCTTGCCGTCTTGTGCATCATTCCGCTCGTGCACGTGCTGGCCGTATCGTTCAGCAGCAAAGCGGCGGCCGACGCCAATCTGGTCAGTCTGTGGCCGGTCGGTTTCTCGCTCGAAGCTTATAAAAAAACGGCCGCCAATCCGCTGTTCCTGCACTCGTTATGGGTATCGGTCATGCGTACCGTCGTCGGCACGGCGATCACGCTGCTGATCACCTTCCTGGCTTCCTACGCGTTGTCCAAAGAAAACAACGTGTTCAAAGGCCGCAATATCTACTCGTGGATTTTCGTGTTCAGCATGATCTTCAACGGCGGATTGGTTCCGTTCTACATCGTCATCCAAAAAATCGGACTGATCAACTCGTTCTGGGTATTGGTTCTGCCGGGCGCGGTCAACACGTTCCTCGTCATTCTGATGCTGAATTTCTTCCGCGGCATTCCCAAAGAGTTGGAAGAAGCGGCACTGATGGACGGAGCCGGACATTTCCGCACCTTGTTCCGCATCTTCCTGCCGATCTCGCTGCCTTCGATCGCCACGGTCGCGCTGTTCAGCATGGTTTTCCACTGGAACTCCTGGTTCGACGGCCTGCTGTACCTGAACAACGCCAAAGACTTCCCGCTGGCGACGTTCCTGCAAACGGTCATCATCCAGCAGGACATGAGCTCCATGAGCGTGAATCCGAAAGAAATGGAACTCATTTCGCAAACGACCGTCAAAGCCGCCCAGATCTTTATCGGCAGCGCGCCGATCCTGATCGTGTATCCGTTTTTGCAAAAATATTTCGTTAAAGGCATGACGGTGGGCTCGGTGAAAGGCTGACCGATCGTCGCTCGGGATTCCGCGCTTGCCTTCGCAAAAGGAGAGCGCGGGGTTCATGCGTACGGGGGCGCTGCGGGGTGAAGGGTCTGCGGTCGCTGTCTCACTGGCGTTCAAAGGCGATCCTCGATCCCTTCACCCCTCCGCTGGTACGCACGCGCGCGCTGCTTTTGCAAAGGACGCGCCGGAAACCCTTGGACTCGGTTTAGCCCTGCCCCTCGCCTCTAAGGGAGGGGTAGGGCTGTTGTTCGCCAGAGACAGGCGAACAACAGCTGGTTTTGCAATAACTATTGAAGATGAATCAGGGATGATGTTAAAGGTAAAGGATATTGTTAGAAATAAAGCGAACCTTATAAACTCGAATGATTTTGTGATTTTGCCCTTGTTCTTTTGTTCTTGACCTTCTACACCCCCACCCCGGCGGTTGCCCAAGCGGAGGACAAAGGGAGGCGAAGAAGCGCCAGCGCTCGCCTTAAAGACTTTCCGGAGGAAAGTCACATCGGAAGCATACGCTAAAATGGATTCCCTACCCCCAGCAATGTTTTACACAATCAAGGGGAATCCATTTTCAACAGCGATCGAAGCCCCCTTTGTCCGCAGCGCCAACCAACCGCCATCCCCACCATCTTAAGGAGAGTGACAACATTGACGTATGTTTACCCGCCCGTGAGCGAAAAGGTGCCTCATATGCTGCATGGAGCCGACTATAATCCGGAGCAGTGGCTCCGTTATCCGGAAGTGTTGGAAGAAGATATTCGTTTGATGAAATTAGCGAAGTGCAATGTCATGTCCGTCGGCATTTTCTCGTGGGCGATGCTTGAACCGGAAGAAGGCGTGTTCACGTTCGAATGGATGGATCAGGTGCTGGACCGCTTCGCGGCGAACGGCATCTATGCGCTGCTGGCGACGCCGAGCGCGGCGCGTCCGGCTTGGCTCGCGCAAAAGTATCCCGAAGTGCTGCGTACCGAGCAGAACCGCGTCCGTAATCTGTTCGGCTTCCGGCACAACCATTGTCCGACGTCGCCCGCGTACCGCGAGAAGACGGGGATCATCAACCGCAAGTTAGCGGAGCGGTATTCGGATCATCCGGCGGTTATCGGGTGGCATATTTCCAACGAATTCGGCGGCGACTGCCATTGCGAATTGTGCCAAGCGGAGTTCCGCAAATTCGTGCAAAACAAGTACGGTACGCTGGACGAACTGAACCATGCGTGGTGGACGACGTTCTGGAGCCATACGGTAACGGACTGGTCGCAGGTCGAATCGCCGGCGCCGCACGGCGAGACGCAGGTGCATGCGATGAATCTGGACTGGCGCCGGTTCATCACGCAGCGCACGGTCGATTTTATCAATCACGAGACGGCGCCGCTGCGCGAGATCAATCCCGATCTTCCGGTAACGACCAACTTTATGGAGTTTTACGCAGGATTGGATTACTGGAAGTTCGCCGACGCGCTCGATTTCGTGTCGTGGGACAGTTATCCGACGTGGCATGACGCCGACGACGATTCCAATCAAGCAGCTAAGATTGCCATGATGCACGATATCGTGCGCTCGATCAAAGGCGGCCGTCCTTTCCTGCTGATGGAGAGCACGCCGAGCTTGACCAACTGGCAGGACGTGAGCAAGCTCAAGCGTCCGGGCATGCACCTGCTGTCGTCGCTGCAAGCGGTCGCGCACGGTTCGGACAGCGTGCAGTATTTTCAATGGCGCAAAAGCCGGGGATCAAGCGAAAAGCTGCACGGCGCGGTCGTCGATCATGTCGGCCACGAACATACCCGCGTGTTCTCGGACGTGACGGACGTGGGCCGGGCGCTCGAAGGCATGGACCGGATCGTCGGCACGTCCGTGCCTGCGGAAGCCGCCGTGATCTTCGATTGGGAAAATCGCTGGGCGGTCAACGATTCGCAAGGCCCGCGCAACAAAGGCGTCAACTATGAAGAAACCGCGCAAAAGCATCACGAAGCGCTGTGGAAGCTCGGCGTGCCGACGGACGTGATCAGCATGGATGTCGATTTTTCCAAGTATAAGTTGATCGTGGCTCCGATGCTGTACATGGTACGCGAAGGTGTAGGGGAGAGGTTGGAAAAGTTCGTCGAAAACGGCGGCACTTTAGTGGTCACGTATTGGTCGGGCATCGTGAACGAGACCGACCTGTGCTTCTTGGGCGGATTCCCTGGGCCATTGCGCAAAGTGCTGGGCATTTGGTCCGAAGAGTTGGAAGGCCTGCATGACCGGGATCGGAACGCTTTGCGTTTGAACGGTTCTGGATCATTGGGGCTGTCGGGCGAGTACGAGATTTCCGAAATCTGCGATCTGATTCATCTGGAAGGCGCGGAAAGTCTGGGCGAGTATGCTTCCGATTTCTATGCGGGGCGCCCGGCGCTGACCGTGAATCAATTCGGCGAAGGCGAAGCTTACTATATCGCGGCTCGAACCGACGGATCGTTCCATGATGATTTCTATGCCGGGGTGGTTCAAAAAGCAGGCGTCGCCCGCGCGCTCGATACGAGCTTGCCGCAAGGAACTTCGGTCAACCTGCGCACGAACGGCGAAGCCGATTTCGTGTTCGTGCAAAACTATCGTCCCGAAGCGGTCACGTTCCCTCTGGATCAGCGGATCTACCGCGATCTCGAGACGGGCGAGCAGGTAGGCGGCGAACTTGAGCTTCAACCTTACGACGTCGTGGTACTGGAACGCCGCCGAAACTAGCAGTTTGACCAACTTTGAATCATCGCGAAGACCAAGACGGGTGCGCTCAGGATCGATGCGCATCCGTCTTTTTTGGCATGGTCCGGCTTTGCGTACAGATCTACCGATTCGGCTTTGGGCGCGGTCCTTAAGGCTCCCGTTTGCGGCTTGACAGCGCTGAAACAAGCCTATTCGAACTCTTTTTATACGTCGAAAGCATGAAATCGGGCAAGGAGAAGGGTCTGTTCGGAACGGCTTGGGTAATAGCATTGGAAGCAAGGCCAACCTGCTACAGAAAGGTGAGGATGTATTTGAAAGCAATCGTAATTGAGGAGTTTGGCGGACCTGACAAGCTGCATGAACAGAGCGTGCCCGAACCTAAGATCGATGCGAACCAGATCCTGATCAAGCTGTATGCGACATCGGTGAATCCGGTCGACACGAAAATTCGGGAAGGCGCGATGGGAGAAGCTGCCGGCGAGTTTCCCCTGATTCTCGGCGGAGACGTCGCGGGGATCGTAAAAGAAGTCGGCGATAACGTGAGCCGCTTCAAACCGCGAGATCCGGTATTTGCCCGTCCGCGGGTATTCGGAACCTACGCGCAGTATGTAGCCGTGGATGCGGACGTCGTCGTGAAAAAACCGGAAAACCTAAGTTACGAAGAAGCGGCCGCGGTTCCTTTGGCGGGTCTGACGGCGTGGCAGGCGCTGGTGGATCACGGAAAAGTGAAAGCAGGCGATAAAGTGCTGATCCACGCGGGGGCGGGAGGAGTCGGCACCATGGCGATCCAGATTGCCAAGCATTTAGGCGCGACAGTCGCATCGACGGCAAGCGCGGAGAACGAAGAACTTCTGAAATCGCTCGGCGTAGACCGTTTTATCAATTATAAAAAAGAAGACTTTTCCGAGGTGCTCTCGGATTACGATATGGTACTCGACACGATGGGCGGCGATATTCAGCATAAAAGCTTCAAGGTGCTGAAGCCCGGCGGCCATCTGGTCTCGATTTTGGAAAAGCCCGACGAAAGCCTGGCCAAAGACCTCGGCATCCATACGGCGCACTTCATGATGGAGCCGAAAGGGGAACAGTTGGAGAAGCTGGCCGAGCTGATCAAAAAAGGCGAGCTGAAGCCGGTCATCGATTCGACCTATTGGTTGAACGAGCAGGGCGTGCGCGATGCGCATGCCAAAAGCGAAAGCCATCATGCGAAAGGCAAGATCGTCATTCGCGAAAAATAACGGCGCAACGTCCTCGACTTGACGGCGTTTTTATCAAAAAGCACGGTTTCCTTCCGCGGGGGCGGTTAAGGAAGCCGTGCTTTTGGTTATAATAACAGCAACCGAAACCGAGAAAGCGAGGCGAATGAAATAAGCTTTATTCAATGGATAACGGCCGATCGTCCCATTCCCGAAGTCGAACCGACCGGTTACCGGCTCGCGACCGTACGCGAAATGATGGACCTCGGCATCCCCGCCGGACATCTTCCGTGGGAAGAGATGAACCCCGATAAGACTGTTATGTATGCCCCCGACCCTCATGCAATCAACGATTTTTCTTTGAAAAAAAGCCCGATTTTCCCCAGAAGTTTGCAGCCGCTCACCCGTCGCACGCATATTTACAGCCTTGAAGCGGAATACGATTTCTCGGCTACGCTATGGACCTACATATCCGGGCTGGAACCGGGCACGCAGATCGAAATCTGGAATCTTTGGGACGGCTACGACTTCCGGAGCGAACCGATCGCGGCCCGGCATTTGTCCCGCTCCGCTCTTAACCTTTCCGATCTTGAATGGCCGATCAACGAAAATGTATGCCTGAGTATCCGTTGACTTCGTCCGCACTCGGCAGCGACGAAAAGCCCTCCTCAGAGGGCCGATGCGTCAATGCGGTTTGGCTTTCCCCGAACGTCGCCCGTTCATCAACCGATCCGCTCGTACCTTCCGCTGGCTTTTTCGCAAACAACCGTTTTTTCCGTCCGAATGCCGCGACCGATACATGCACGGCGAACGCGGCGTCGATTTCCGCCATCGCGATAGCGCCGTGGCGCCAACCCTTTGCCCGGGGTCGAGCCTCGGCTGATGACCCGATTTGATTAACCGAAGTTTATGAAGGAATATCGTCGCGTCCCAATCTTTTTCGGGTAATGATACAGATAGACAGCGGGAAAAGAAAGCAGAGGGAGTTTATCGAAAAGGAGTCGGATCGACCTATGGGAAACGAACGGGAGCAAAGCGAAGCGGTAGCGACGGCGGAGTTGGCCGAGCAATGGCATGAAGCGCTGCAAGAACTCTATACGGAATTCCGCAAACGCAGCCGGGACGCGTTAAAGGACTACGACGAAGAAGATGTGCACCAAGCACGGGTCAGCGCGCGCAAGCTGCTGACGCTATTACAAGTGCTTGATCCCGACGGAGAGACCGGTTTATATCCGTTGATCAAAAAAGCGCAAAAGCGCTTCGGCCGGGTACGCGACGCGGACGTGCTGATCGGCGAGTTCAAAGCGCTCCGCAAAGAAGCCGAGTCGGAAGACCGCAACGACGAAGCCAAGCTGTTCAAGCGAATGGCGAAGCTGGAAAAAGGCGAACGCAAAGATCAACGCAAAAAGCTGAGCCGCAAACTGCCCAAAATCGTCAACAACAAGTTGGACAAAAAGTGGAAGACGTTCCTGAAAGACGACCTGCCGGAACTGGCCGCTCAAGCCGACGTCCGCCGCAGCGTGCGCGAATTGAAAGACGATTACCGCAAACGCCGCCACATCTACCAAGTCACATCCGATCGCGAAGGCCTGTACAGCGAACAAGCGTTGGAAACCCTGCATCAGGTGCGCATTGCCGCCAAACGCAGCCGTTACACCGCGGAAGCCGCTTCTTTCGCTTTGGATGCCAAACACGCCGAAGACGCGGAACGCTTCAAGCAGGTCCAAAAACAACTCGGCGAAGTCAACGACCGTCATGTCCACATCCAAATCGCCGAAGACTACGGCCCCGAAGCCTTGGATGTCGACCAAGAACACTGGAACCTGTTCCGCAAACGCCTGGACGATCAATTGAAAGCGTCCTTGGAAGCCGTAGGCGAACTATAAGCCGAACGAAAGGATACGCTTGAACTGAAAAAGGCTCCCCGAAGGAGCCTTTTTGTGCTGCCTTTCCTACCCAAAACCCAGAGCGAGCTAATGGGCGAAGGGAGAAATTCAGTAAAGGACGCCTTTGAGCTTGAAAAGCCGCAGGCTTTCCAAGCGAGACAGCGTCCTGAACGAATTTCTCCCGCAGCCCCCTAAGCGAGCTTTCCCCGGAGGAACTCGATTGCGTCATACAACATCACCGCCGCCTCCGCGCGCGTAATCTCGTCTTTCGGATGGAATTCTCCGTTCGCGTCCAACTTCGCGATCCCGCGAACAAGCGCCCGTTGAATCGAACCTTGATAGTCGACGGTCAAATCCGCTTCGTCGGCAATCTCGCGCGGCTTGATATTGATCAAAGGCAGATTGCCTGCCTTCTCCATCGCCTGCATCAGATAATGCGTATAGGCTTCTTTGGTCATGGAAGCGGAAGGATCGATCGATTCGGGAAGCTCCACGCCGTTGAAGTGCGCATTGACGAAAGCATCGGCGTACCATGCCTCGTCGTCGGCGGCCGGGAACAGATCATGTGCCGTAGGCACTTTGCCGGCTTCGAACGTGATCGCGGCAAGGCTTAGTTGAAGACCGCTTGCAATGAATTGAACGCCCTGCGCGTTAGTCAGTACGGCTTCCGGATTGAAAGACACGGAACTCACTCCTTTGACCCGTCCGTCTTTTTTGAGCGCTTCGATTTTCTCCTGTCCGGTTACGCCGTTCAGATCGCCGAATCCGGTACTTGCCGCGAAGAGCTGACCGCCGAGCGACAGGGACAAGACGGATGCGGCGAGTACGGAAGAGATTGCTTTTTTATTCATTTCGATGACCTCCTTGGATGTGGCGGAACGGGGCGCAAGATACAGGCTGCGAATATTCCGCTTCGATTGTGATTCTTACTGCTCCAGACGTACGGGTTTTGGAAAAGGTTGCAGCTCGGCGTCGGGCAGATGAACATAAAAAGCCGCCTTCCCGACCGATGGATCGGGAAAGCGGCTTGATTGAGCCGAGGCTTCGGTTCTTTTATTCAAACTGTTATTTCAGCATCTTTTTGATCAGAGCCATCTGTTCTTCGCCGTAAGGAGGGAAGATCAGCGTCGTTCCGCTTTCCGCGGAGGCGCGTTTGAGGATGCTCTTTTGATGGGAGAACGTGCGCAGGCTGTGAACGCCGTGATACGAGCCGGTGCCGGAAGCTCCGGTACCGCCGAACGGCAGGTTCGGGTTCGAGACATGCAGCAGCGTGTCGTTGATGCAGCCGCCGCCGAACGGGATTTTTTCCAGCACGCGGTCCTGTACCTGCTCGTCGGTCGTGAACAGATAGAGCGACAGCGGACGCGGATGCTTGTTGACCAGACGGATCGCTTCTTCGATGTCTTCGTAAGTCAGGACGGGAAGGATCGGTCCGAACAGCTCTTCCTGCATGCTTGCCGCGTCCCACGAATCGATATCCAGCAGCGTCGGTTCGATGAACTTGGTGTCGCGATCGCCGTTTCCGCCGAATACGATGCTGTCCTTGTCTTTTTCCAAGATCTCGGTCAGACGGTCGAAGTGGCGTTCGTTGACGATCCGGCCGAAGTCCGGGCTGCTCCACATGTCTTCGCCGAGGAATTCGCGAATCGCGTTTTTCAAGGCGATCAGCAGCTGGATTTTTTTGCTTTCATGGACAAGCACGTAATCCGGCGCGATGCAGGTCTGACCGGCGTTGACCAGCTTGCCCCAAATGATGCGTTTGGCCGCCATGCGGATATCCGCATGCTTGTCGACGATCGCCGGGCTTTTGCCGCCCAGTTCCAGCGTGTACGGGATCAGCTGCTTGGCCGCCGCTTCGCCCACGATGCGGCCCACTTCGGTGCTGCCCGTGAAGAAGATGTAATCGAACGGCGAGTTGATCAGCGCGGTCACCGTATCTTTGCCGCCGTCCAGCACGCGCACGTAATGCTCTTCGAACACGTCGCCGATCAGTTGTTTCACGACGCGCGACACGTTAGGCGTGCTGTCGGACATTTTGATCACGGCGCAGTTGCCTGTCGCGATCGCGCCGACCAGCGGTTCGAGCACGAGCTGGAACGGGTAGTTGAACGGCCCGATGATCAGCACGGTGCCGTGCGGTTCGTTGATCACGAAGCTGCTGGCTCCTGCGAGCGAGAGCGGGGTCGCTACGCGCTGCGGTTTGGACCACCGGTAGAGTTCTTTCGAAATTTCGGAAATGCTGTTCAGCACAAATCCGATTTCGGTCGAATACGCTTCGAAAGCGGGTTTGCCCAGATCGGCCTGCAGCGCTTCGAGCAAGGCCGGCTCGTAACGTTGGATCGCCGCCTTCAGCTTGTCCAAGCGACGGATGCGGAATTTATAACTGCGCGTGCGGTCAGTGTCGTAAAAAGCGCGGTGCTCCTCGAGCATCTGCGCGACTTCCTCGGCGCTCCATTCTTTTTCAAACGTGTCCTTTGCGATCATACGTATTGACCTCCTTGGAAAATGGAATGCGAACATGAGATTCGGACAAGATTCTGCGGCGTACATGCCATAATTCACCAATAAACATTCTAATCAAAAATATAGGGCCTAGGCAGGTGTAAAGTCAAACTTGCCCTTCTAAGCGTGACCCGGAGTAGGATGATGTTCTTGATCAGCTCGATATGCGAAAAGATCGGCTGCAGCGAACAAATTGCCAGGAAAGAACCTCAGTAACTCTATTACCCAAAATGAGCGTACGCGCGAACAGAAATCCGATAAACGATACGTTTTATCCCATTTTGCATGCTTATAATTTTGACTACGCTTTCATTTTTTGTTACGGTAAAAGAACGATGATGGATTGTGACCGCATGCTGGGCAAAACCTGATCGGGTCGGCAGAACGAGAAACCTCTCTTCTGCGGACGCCGTTTGGGTTTTTTTGCGTGTCCGATCCTTGATGATTCATACTTAAACGGAGGGATGAACATGAAAAAGAGAACAGGCTTAACCTTGATTGCCGCGTTGGCATTAGGCGGCGTACCTTTAGGAGGAGCGACGCCGGGAGCAAACGCGGCAGAAACGAATGCCGCAGCGAAGTCGCTTCAAATCACCGCGCATACCTATATCGGCGATGCAGGGCGCATGGCCGAATCGTTCGAATTGGTTTTACCGGCAAACTCTTCGTATACGGGTCTTCAAGCATCCGACTTTGACATCACGGGCAACTATGACGGCTACCCGCTGAACGCGGCAGGAGAGATCGTGCAGGAAGAGTATGAGGACGACGGCATCCAACTGACGCGAGACGGCAATGTGCTGTCGATGACGGTGAAACCTTTCAAATATCCGGGCGGCTATGTATCGGATTTTGCCGTCGTCAATAAGCGTTATCCGGAGCTATCCTTCAGCGCGGAGCAGGTGTCCGAGGTCGAGACGCGCACGGTGGATGATTTCGAGGCGGGCAACATTACGGGAACGAACGGTGAAAGCCTGACCTACCAACTGAAACTGTCCGAGAGTACGAAGGCGCAACCGCTTGTGGTCTGGTTGCATGGCGGCGGAGAAGTCGGAACGGATAATTTCAAGCAGTTGACGGAAAATCGGGGAGCGACGGTCTGGACGGAATCGGGCTACGATACGTCGGTGCTGGCTGTACAATTTCCGGAAAACTACGGCTGGAAAATCTACGATAATACGGAAGAACTGACGCGGATGCAGAACTTTTTTGAAGTACAAGTTGAATTGATTGATCGCCTTGTTTCCGAAGGGAAAGTCGATCCGCAGCGGATTTACGTGGTGGGACCTTCGAGCGGCGGGGGAGGAACGTTCCGTTTTCTGATGCAATACCCGAATAAGTTCGCCGGGGCGATCGCGATTGCGGCTAAGGATACGATTGCGGATTACGAAGGGTCGGTGGACGCGTTCAAGCAGGAATTGAAGGATATTACCGATACGCCGGTATGGATAGTCCATGCCGAAAACGATCCGACGACGGACAGCCGCACCAGTACGCTCGCGTATCAGGCATTAGCGGAAATGGGCGCGGCGCACGCGAAGCTGACCCTCTACGACGACGCGTTTATGGACGCAGGACGTTTTTACGGCGGAATGAAGCATTGGTCGTGGGTTCCGGTGTTTAACGACAAGGAGATGCTGGAGTGGCTGTTTGCTCAGAAAAACCAACAATTCGCGCGTCCCGTCACTCTCGAAAAAGACGCATCCGTAACGCGCGAAGATTTGGCGAGAGTGCTGGCGCAGCGCCTGAATCTGGAAGAAGTACGGGGAACGTCGATCTACGCGGATACGGCTGACTCTTTCCACGACTTGGCGATCCGGCAGTCTTCTGCGGCAGGTGTAATGCAAGGCGTCGGCGGTGACCGTTTTGCGCCTGATCTGGCTGTAACCCGAGCGCAATTGGCGGTGCTGGCCGATCGGGTGCTGGGCGATGAGGATGAAGCGGACGCGGCTTCTGCATATACCGATGTGCCGACCTCGTACTGGGCTGCCAAGGCGATCGCGCACGCGACTTCCGAGGAAATCATGCAAGGGACAAGTCCGAATACTTTCGAACCGAACCGTCTGGTGACCGGAGCGGAAGTCGAAGCGGTTTTGGAGAAATTGGCGGCTGCAAAGCAATAAAAGAAAAACGTTCAGCGGCGCGATGTCGGCGTCAAAAGCAAGGTAGGGAGGCCCAAATAGAAGTCGAAGCAAAAAAGCCCCGGTCTCCGTTTAGGCGGAAGCCGGGGCTTTGCGTGGAATGAACGTTGAAAAGAATCTTACAGAGGGGCAAGCGGCAATCTTACGCCGTCTGCCTCGTCGCGGATATCGCCGACGATCTCCTCCAAAATGTCTTCCATGGTCACGAGACCGATCGTACGGCCCGACGTATCGGCTACGGAAGCCATGTGCACGCGGCTTTGCTGCATGCTGAGCATGACTTCGCGGAGCGTGGCGGTCTCCGCGAACCGAGGCAGCTTGTGGATAAAGCCTTCGATCCGTCCGTCGCGTCCCGCCGCGATCGCGGTCAGGACTTCTTTGCTATGCACGAATCCGATAAAAGCATCGGGATTGCCGTTGGTTACCGGATAACGGGTATATTCGTGCTCGCTGAGTTTTTCGATCAGATCGTCCTGCGGAACTTCTTTGGCGATCTTGACGATCTTGTCCGCCGGGATCATGATCTCGCGCAGTTGACGATCATCGAAAGCAAAGATGTTTTGCAGATAAGCCTGTTCGGTCTTGTTGATCTCGCCGCTCTCGTAACTTTGCTCGACCAGCCATTTCAGTTCTTCCTCGGAGTGAACCGATTCGTGTCCGGCAGGCTTGACGCCGAATGCGCGAAGCAGCAGCGTTGCGGAACCGTTAAGCAGGCGAATAAACGGAGCCGTGACGCGTCCGAAGCGATACAGCGACGGCGCGAGCATCAGGGTCATTTTTTCGGAAAATTGAATCGCCAGCGTCTTCGGCGCAAGCTCGCCGATGACGACGTGCAAGAAGGTGACGAGCGCCAAGGCGATACCGTAAGACAATACGGTCGATACGGCTTCCGATACTTCAAAGCGTTCGAATACCGGTCGGAGCATTCGTTCGACGGTCGGTTCGCCAAGCGCACCCAATACGAGCGCTGTGATGGTGATGCCCAATTGACAGGCGGAGAGATAGTAGTCGAGGTCTTGAGCCACTTTTTTCGCCATGACGGCTTTTTTGTTTCCGTCGGCGATCAGTTGGTCGAGTCTCGACATCCGGACTTTCAGTATCGCGAATTCAGCGCCGACGAAGAAGGCCGTAAGACCGATAAACACGGCGACCAGAAATAGGTTTAAGGCAATTGTTCCGTCCAATAAATTCCCTCGTAAGAGGGATTCACCTCCAGAAGTTTCGGATTATTTGGTTGATTGATGACTTTCTGTTCGATGGTGCTGCGAGAGTTGCCCGGTGCGACACTGAGCGTATTTTACTGCTCGGTATAGTTAAGTCGCACTCGCTGGGTGAGGAACGGAAAGTTTATTATTCCGTGTAATTAAGTCTCACCTGTTTGATCTGCAGGTCGTCTTTTTCCACTATGGTCCAAACGTGACCGTTTTCGATCAGCTTCTCGCCTTCGCCAGCCGCGGTGCCTTTGCGATGTTGAATCCAGCCCCCGATGGTATCGGTGTCGCTGCGTTCCTCGAACTTCACGCCGAAGCGCTTCTCCAGCTCGTCCAGCAGAACCCGGCCGTTGACGACATACTCGCGTTCGTCCGTTTGACGGATCTCGGCGATCTCGTCGGCGTCGAACTCGTCGCGAATTTCGCCGACCAGCTCCTCAAGCACGTCCTCCATCGTCACGATTCCGGCGGTACCGCCGTATTCGTCGACGACGAGCGCGATGTGCATGCGTTCCTGCTGCATTTTGATCATCGTTTCCTGAATCGGCGTCGCTTCCGATACGATCGGAATCCGGCGGATGAATTCTTCCAGCCTGCGCGCGCGTCCGGCGATGATGTGGGGAAGCATCTTTTTCGCGTTGACGACTCCGATAATCCGGTCTTTGCTGCCTTCTTCGGTGACCGGATAGCGGGTATAGTTGTTCTCATCGAGCACCGCGATCAATTCCGCGTAATCCATGTCCTTATCGATGGTAACGAGCTGCGTTCGCGGCACCATGATATCGCGCGCCACGCGCTCGTCGAACGAAAACACGTTTTCCATATACGAAAGCTTGGTTTCATTGATCTCGCCGCCTTCAAAACTCTGCGCCATGATGATTTTCAGCTCGTCTTCGGAGTACACGTCTTCGTGTCCCGCCGGCTTGACGCCGAACATCCGAAGCAGCACGCGCGCCGCGCCGTTAAGCGCCCAGATGAACGGGTACATGACGCGTCCGAACCAGTACAGCGAAGGAGCGAGCAGCAGCGTCATCTTTTCCGCGAACTGAATCGCCAGCGTCTTCGGAGCCATCTCGCCGACGACCACGTGCAGGAACGTCACGAGGAAAAAGGCGATAGCATAGGAGACGACGGAAGCCGTGGCGTCCGAGACGTTCAACCATTCGAATACCGGATAGAGAAGCAGCTTGACGGCAGGTTTGCCGATCGCGCCCAGACCGAGCGCGGTTACGGTAATGCCGAGCTGACAGGCGGACAGGTAGTAGTCAAGGTCTTGAGCGACCTGCTTGGCCCGTACGGCCTTCTTGTTGCCTTCCGTGATCAACTGGTCGAGCCGGGATACCCGTACTTTAACGACCGCGAACTCCGATGCGACGAAGAATGCGGTGAGCGCGAGCAGTACGGCAAGAATCAATAAATTGACGATCGTCATTAGGTCCAATAAGTTCCCTCGTTCGAGGGATTCACCTCCAGTAAATTTTTAACGTTTAAAGCAGCTGCGCCTCTTCAATGCGGGTTCCGTATGAAAGAGACAGGTCAAAGAAACGGTGGTCAACGATGATGTGTGGTTAAACGCCTTCCCAAGTCTGCTGCCTCCTCCCTGAATGTATTACTAGATACTATACCATAACCTTTAGTAACCGTGCAGCATCACGTTAGGGTTCACAAATTCGAAAAAATTTTTGACTGCGCTTATGAAAAGGGCGATGTTGGATTTTAAACAGCGAAGGTGCTATTCTGATGAAAAGTTTCGCTTGCCGAACATACGGTGTATATCGGAAACAGGAAGAAGAAAAAAGGAGAGACGACCATGCAAAATATCGTATCGAACAAATGGCTGCTGGCCCGACTGTACGAGCCGGAGCAGACGATCGTGGACTGCCGTTACATCTTGGGGCAGCCGGACGCGGGACGCGAAGCTTTCGAACAGGATCATATTCCGGGCGCGATCCATATGGACTTGAAAAAAGATTTGTCCGCTCCGGCTTCCGATCACGGAGGACGCCATCCGCTGCCGGAACCGGAAGAATTCGCCGCGAAACTCGCGAAGCTCGGCATCGGCAACGATACGCGCGTTATCGCTTACGATGACGAAGGCGGCATGAACGCGGCGCGGCTGTGGTGGATGCTGCGCTGGATCGGGCATGAGAACGTGGCGGTGCTGGATCGCGGCTTCACGGCATGGAAAGAAGCCGGCTTCCCGGTCGACGACAAGCAGGCGGTACGCGTGCCTTCGACTTTCATACCGAACGTGCAGCAGCACCTGGTAACGGACGTGAACGAGGTGCAGCGGATCGTCGGCACGATCAAAGCGGAACAGATCGTGGAAGGCGTCGAGCAGGAGATGGCGGCCGAGCGCGGCGATGTGCCGGTGCAGGACATCGTGATCCCCGCGGCCGGCGATCCGACGGTCTTTTTCACCCCGGTGCTGATCGATTCCCGTGCTCACGACCGTTACCTGGGCCAGAACGAGACGATGGACCAGGTCGGCGGCCATATTCCGGGCGCGATCAATTTCTTCTGGAAGGATCTATTTAATGAAGACGGATCGTACAAAAGCACGGAGGAACTGGAGAAACACTTCGAGACCGTGGACAAAGAAGCGGAGATCGTCGTGTACTGCGGCTCCGGCGTGAGCGCGACGCCGAACGTATTGGCGTTGGAGCAGGCCGGGTTCAAAAGCGTGCGGCTGTATCCGGGAAGCTGGAGCGATTGGATCTCGTATGACGATAATCCGATCGGGACGGGGGAAGAAGTTTAAGTTGGTTTGGAATAGGGAAGCCCGCGAGAGACGCGGGCTTTTTTGTGTTGCTGGGAATTGTATAAGTACACGGCGCAGAGGATCAGGACGACTATCTTCAAGTATTCCGATGTACCCGAAGTCAACAAGGAGTCAACGCTGGGTTGGAGAAAATGTTTTCTGTAGGCAACAAGAAATACACGCCCCAAAGTACACGGGGCGTGTGGAAATGGCGCGATGAAACGAAGATGTGCCACGTAGAATCAACGAGACTGTAGGGATTTTGAGAGTTTAATCAACGAACAGCCAACGATCTTTGGTCCTGCACTTTCAAGGCGTTCTTTGAGGATATTTTTTAAATCCAAAAGCATTCCAAAGTGCATCGTAAATTATGTTTAGCTTATCCGAAACGTCTTCTCTTCCTTCTATGAGAATCTCTGGAAAGACTAGAACATCTTCATTAAGTGGTTCGGGTGTATCGAAAGAGAAACCGTCAATAATAAATTCATGCCCACTTACTCCGAATAATGAAACGGATATATAAAAAGGTTCTACCATTTCCATAAGCTCATAGTTTCTAATGTTTTGGTGAACAAATTCGGAGATTTTCTGAACAAAATATAAAGATGCTATTTTGTTTTCTCTAGTTAGTCGAATAGTAAAACCTTCAATAATTCCATTTCTGAAAATTTGAGTAATTGAATGATTTCTTGCAGTAGATACAATGCCATTAAAATTAATTCTCGGGTTCCATTCGGCGCTTGCTAAAGGCTTTAAGCTCAATTGATCATATAACGATAAATCAAGGATATTTCGATTTTCAAAACAAGATACAGGAATGAGCTGTATTAGCATGAAAGATTGATTAGGATACTGAGCATAATAATGAAGCGCTCTTTCTTCTCTAAAGCGATTTATTTTTTCAGAGAACTCGTCACTTTCATTAAACATTTTCCGCAATTCAAACACATCTAGTGGGAATTTTCCGTTAGACTTTCGAGAATAAAATTTCCCGGAATTTTTTACTCGGTGTGGACGAAGTGAACTGCGTTTGATTCTGAATAGAAAAACATATTTATTCTCATCTACTTTAAAAACTTTGCTTTCTACATTAGGAAGTTTAGGTTCCACACCATTTTGAAGGATGTTCATATATTTTAAAAGCTCTTTATCAGAATCAGATGTGGTAATTCCTTTCAATACGACATCTGCATTTTCGGGGGCATCAATCCCTAGAAACAGATCACCGCCGTGAGAATTCGCAAAAGAAGTGATTGCCGCGCAAAATGAATCAGGATGGGGAAATTCACTTTTGAATTCATGATATTGATCTTCTTTCATGTTGAATTCTTCAATTTGCTTAATCTCGTCCAAGTTAATCTCATCCATTTTTTTACTATATGTGACCATTAAATCACCCCTTAATTTCGATATTATACTAATTATTTTATGTATAAAAGTAAGAAGATTCAAGTTAACTTCTATGATAAAAGACCTAAGTGTTATTGCCTGAATCTATGGAAAATAAAAAATAATGTTGATCTTTGAAGAATTGTTGATGTAAGATATACCTATAAATTCAAATTGATTAGGAGAAAAGACATGTCTGACCCGTCCTCTGGTACACCACCAATCCCAGAAGTAGATTCTAATGAGTTCCCTTCAGCTGATTTGCTACTTTCTATAGTACAAAGAGAGTATGATATTGAGAACAACAGAAAGTCTACTTTAGAAACAAGAGCCGGTGTTTTGATTCCTATCATTGTAACATTGTTAACATTTTTGGTTTCTTTTTTTAAATTTGAAAGTTTTAAAAATGCAAAAATCGATTATGCTATTGAAGGATTCATTTATACTTCTTATATGCTTCTGTTAATTATTTCAGTAGCTTTATTACTTATAAGCTTGTACTATTTTATTAAAGTTTTGTCAGTAAATAAATATGAAAGATTAAACGTTGATGATGTAGAAGAGTCCCATGCTAGAACGGAAAAGAATAGATTAGCTTTAGGCTATGCTTTAAAATACAGTGAAATTCTTAAAGGAAATAATCCTTTAAATGAAACTAAAGCGATACAATATCAGAGAGGTTGTTATTGCACAGTGGGTGCTGTATTACCGGCTTTAATTATGATTGTTCTTTCTCAGTTCCTTTAAAAGGAGGTGTATAGTATGGCTCAAAAACCTATTGATTACTATTTGCGTAATATTGGCAAGGGTACACAGGCTAAAGATGAAAAAACTCCTGTCATCAAAACGAAAAGTGTTCTTGAAGGCGCAGATAGTATGATCACCACACGTACAGAACATTTCACTCAGTCCTCTGAAATTCGTGAAGAAAAGAAGCTCAAACCAGAAGAAGATTAAAATCGTTGCTTAGTCTAGATCAAGTTTGATGATTGATGTAGACTAAGCAGTTTTTATATTAAGATGTTTTCAAAATAATAACTTGTCAAAACGGCGTGCGGCTTCATAATCAATCCCATACGTATGCGAATAACGATCAAGCGTAATTCCTACAGAAGAATGCCCAAGCCGTTCAGATACAATCTTCGGATGCACATTCTGCTTGAGCAGCAGCGAAGCATGCGTATGCCTGAGATCATGGAACCGGATCTTCGGCAACCCAGATTTCTTTAGCATGTCCAGCCAGCGCGTTTCAAAATAATACGGGTTGATCGGCAAACCTCGTTTGGTTTGACTAACCAGCCCAAAATCTTTGTAATTCGGTCCTGCGGCCAGCTTGTCCTGCGCTTGCAGGGCTTTTTGTCGTTTCATTGCTGCAACTACAATTTCCGGCATTGCGATCGTTCGGATTCCGGCTTTCGTCTTTGGCTCATGGAAGGCATGACCATGTTCGCCACGCGTGTAGGAATGCTTGACGGTAAGAGTCTTGGCCTCCAGATCAACATCGATCCAACGGAGTGCGATGGCTTCGCCCCGACGTAGTCCGCAAGCAGCTGCCAGCAAGATGATCATGTAGTAGCGGTATGGCTTCGCGTAGTCGAGAAACTGTGAAAGCTCGTCGTTTGTCCAGACGTTTGTTTTGGCTTTTGGGATTTTTGGCGGCTTGACCAGTGGCTACATTGCGATGGAGCGTTTCGTGTCTGACGGCTATAGCCAGTGCATCGTGCAAAACCTTGTGAACGTGATTCACGGATTGTGGTGACAATCCATCTTCAACCCGTAGCCTTTCGTACATCGCGACTAGGTGAGCCGATTTGAGCTTGGCTATCGGGATCTGTCCAAGCTTCGGGATGATGTGATAATTCACTAGCCACTTGTAAGTTTTCATTGTGCCGGGTCTAACGTTTGGTCGCTTTAACTCTAGATATTTCAAAAAATAATCCTGTACACTCTCCGTAGTTTCTTCAATGTAACTTCCCCGCCCAAGTTCCGTTAGCATTTTAGCCAATGCTTGTTCGGTTTTTTTCTTTGTAACAAATCCCGCCTTCATCTTCTGCCGACGTTTCCCCAATCTCCCTGCGCGTGGCGGTTTAACGCAACCATTTGGTCGGTTTCACCTATGGCTTTTAGTACACCCTCCTATACTAAAATCTAAAATGATCCAAGCATGGCCCATCGTAATGCGACAATAAAATCTCATGTACCCCTGTATCCGAAAGGTCGATTTGTGCGGAAGAACACAAAAAAATAGCGGAAGTACGCACAGAAACGCTGGCGTAAATCCACTATAATAGAAGTTAGTTAAACGGTATTACGAGTGCCTAAAATGCGAAGTGTTGAGATCGTATTTGTGTGTGGAATGCCAAAGACGTTCGCTACCCGGTTGGGTTTCTCCTCCAGACAACCTTTTTAGCACGTCCAGTTTCAAGATGTAGGTCCGGCGATTCTTTAGCTCAATGACACCTTGATCATGAAACTCTTTCAGGATTCTTGCGGCACTTTCCCGACCTACACCGATCATGTTGGCGAAATGCTGCTGTGTGATCTTCCAGTCGATCAACAGTCCGCTTTCGGTTTCTTTGCCGAAATTGGAGTGAAGGTCTAGCAGAAGATTAGCTACTCGAATTCTGACATCAAGAAACGCCAGATATTCGAGCTTCCGATCCGCTTGACTAAGACGTTCGCTGAGTATGTAGATGGTTTTGCGTAAAATGGCCGGGTAACGTGCTACAAGCTCTTCTATAGCCGAACGAGTCACGACCCAAAGCGTTGTTTTCTCAATTGTAGCAACAGAAGCTGTGCGATGATTATCGTGGTGGAAAATCTCAAGTTCACCAATCGCTTCTCCAGGGAATTGGTGTCCGAAGATGATTTCCCGGTTTTCATCATGACGGTAGATCTTGAGTGCACCGGATTTGATGATATACATCTCGTGTCCTTCATCGCCATGCATGTACAACACCTGGCCTTTGTTGAACGTCTTTTCCCGGAACTTTGAGCTTACCCATTCAACATCTTCGTCTTTGACGATATCTTTAAAAAACGGAGTGTCGGTTACGGAATGGTACAACGGTGTATCCCCTCTATTCTCTTGTAAATCTTTTATTTTCCAATCTTTATTATAAAACTTGTTGCTCCGTTTGCATAAGCCCCTTTTTAAGGTTTGCTTGCACGCAGGCGGCCGAAGCAACAAGAAATACCCGTCTCTTGTAGACACGGTTCTTGACAAGCAGACGATTTGGATTATTTGATGAACGGGCGTTTTACTTTGAACATAACGGAGGGATAAAAAGAATGAACGCTTTTGGAAAGAAACTGCTGGGGGTGATTGGAGGGGTTACGCTTTCCATAACTCTTGTAGCGGGAAATGTAAGTGCAGCGAACCAATTCGATGATGTCAAAAAGTCCAACTGGGCTTATTCCACCGTCCAGTGGGCCATCGCAAACAACGTCGTAAAAGGATATCCGGATGGTACATTCCGACCGGAGAAACAGGTTTCTGAATCCGAATTCCTCATGATGTTCATCTCGGCCTACCAGAAGGTTACACCGACTAAGGGCCAGAAGCACTGGGCGGATCCGGTGTACGTCATCGCAAAGAACCTCAACTGGCCTGTCAACGGTGTAAGTAACGACGCCGTTGGACGAGCTACACGGGAACAAGCGATTACGCGGGGTGAAGTTGCGAACATTATAGCCGGCGCAAACGGTGTAAACCTTGTTGACGCTGCAGCCATCCAGTACCTGCTTACTAACAACCTGGCCGCTGGTAAAACGGGCAACACGGTAGCCGGTTACAAAGGAAATGATTACCTCACACGTGCGGAAGCCGTAGCTTTCATCCAGCGTGTAAAAACTCGTGGTCTTGAAACGCTTAAAGAGCGCCCAAGATTCCCGAGCACGCCTGCAACGCCTACACCAACGCCGCAAGTTCCAAGCGGCATTAAAGGTGTACAAGCTGCTATCGAGAAAGTAATCGCAGGATCGAATACGTACAAAGGATACACAACGGAGTCTAGTGCAGAAGGTATGGTCATCAGAAGTACAGCAGGGAAGACATCTGTAGCTTACCGTATACCGGAAAGCAAGTCCGCAAGCGGTCGCGTTATCTCGTTCAGAGCAAGCGAAACGGCGAGCCTGAAACTTGCAGTAGAAACTCTGCAAGCAGCTGGCGTTAAAGTACCGGATAGCTTCGTAAACACCCTGCAAAGCGCTGTTAAAACGGGTAAGGACACAACGCAGAAAGTGGGCAACTACACTGTAACGGTGTCCCCGGATCCAACAGCGTACGATTCGCTTTACATTTACTTCAAGTAATAAATTAGACCCTCACTGAAGTAGTGGGGGTCTTTTCATGTAAATGTGTAATCGACTAAATACTATTATTTGATACGGACAATCACTTACCTAAACAAACTGTACACAGTATAACTAAGAACATGAACAGACCCCAGAGCATGTACTCCAGGGCCTTTATCTTATTTACTATTTACAAGCTTCATGTTAGTTCCGTCTTTAGCATACATCAGGATGTCATCCGTGTTGTTTTCGTATTTTTTCCTACACTGCGTCCGACTCCCCAGAATCTCTTCGCTGTACTCTGGCTAAGATACGGCACGCTCTTGTACAGACCATTCACTTTTTCTAGATGGAACCCGCCGAATGTTACACCGTAATCCGTGGTCTCCGATTGTGCCAAGTTACCAATGCCTATAGATGGATCCATCGTAGAGTTCTGGAATACTGTACTTGTAAGCTTATATGGATCCATATTTGCCTTTGCCGTTTGCTCAGTAAGAATTACATATCCTGTACGCCAGTTCCACGTGTCTTTACTAAACATATCTGTGTAGATGCTGTGCTTTGCCTTCGTCTGTACATCAAGATCTAGCAGGATCATCCGGTGTACTTTTACATCAGCAACAGCGCTCTTCATCTTAATGTCTTTCCCAATCATTTCTTTAAACGTTGACGTGTTATTTGTCTTTACGTACTCAAGTGGTGTAAACGACGTTACGTTTGTGCCTGTAGTCGCAACTTCCCGAAGCTCGTTAAGGGCTGTGTACCCGGAGGCTTTACTTCCTTCAACCCCCATGTAGCGAATCAGAATGCTTGCAACCTCTGCCCGCGTTACATTGGCACGAGGTTTAAAGCTGCCTTTCGTGTCTCCCATCATGATTCCCGTACCCATCATGACTGAAATGTTCGGGATGTTAGATTTATTCAGACCGCCTTTGTAGAACTCCGTGACCGGTACAAGCGCGTAAGGCCCGGCTACATCACTCAGTGCCTTATTGAACTCTGCACTTGATGCCGCAAGCCCTGTAGCCAACCACTTTGCAATTTCTTCTCTGCTCATTGCAGTGTTTGGTTTAAGACCGGCACTGTAGTCCGTTTTCTTTACAAAGCCAAGCGCTGTAATTTTGTTTACACTGGCGTAGGCGTAGTTATTTTTCGCTACATCACTGAATGCCACACCAGTCATGCTTGGGGTTTGCTTCGTAGCCCGAGCCAGCATCACCGCAAATTCCCCGCGTGTAACGTTACTTCCTGGTTTGAAGCTACCATCTGCATATCCTTTAACGAGTCCAAGGTTCGCCGCTTGTTTAATGGCAGCTTCAGCCCAGTGGCCGGAAATGTCGGTGAATGACGTAGTGGCTGCATGTGCTGTATCTAACTTTGTGAGCGGTGCAGTGCCAAGAAGAAGCGTAGTGGCCATAGCACCTAGAAGAAGTTTTTTAAGTTTATTCATATGTTAAACCCCCAATCACAGACTACTTACAGCATACTGGACACGTATCTAAGGTTCTGTGCGTAACCAGACAACAAAACTGTGCTGCACATCACAAAACTTTGTTTTACAGAGTTAGGCCCGTAAAACCCCGTTGCCCAGCAAAAAATGTACAGCCTCCGTTTGAAAGTTGTCGATGGCTTCAGAAAGTGCTGTGCGGCCATCCCCGGATCTGTAATTAAGATCAGCATTATGTTCAAGAAGGAGCTTTATACAGGACAAGTTTCCTCTAGCTGCAGCCACCATCAGCGGGGTTTCTCCAGAATCTTGTACGATGGAAGCATCGGCACCTTGTTCTAACAGAAAAGCAATAAGCGAAGAATCGCCAAGCTTACAAGCAAAGCTAAGCAGAGTTCTGCCGCCGAAATCTTGTACGTTCACATCCAATCCATACTGGAGAAGCATGCGTAACAAAGTCTCGTCAGCCATTTCTACGTATTTGTACATGAGGGCTGGCACTGTGGAAATGATCTCGGCATGACCGTGAAGGAGAAGCGAACAGGGCAAATAATCTTGGTGTTGTGCATGGTGCAAAAATCGCTCTATTTCTTGAGTAAATAACATAGACTCGCTCCTTTTGGAAAAAAAGGAACATGTGGGTGACCCGGAAATCAAGAGAATTTCATTTTGTGAAAAGTAGCATATCAAATCATTTTTCATCGTCTACCTTATCGAACTTATAGACTCAATTATTGTTTAGGAAAATCGATTAAGATTCGTCATACTTACACCCTAGTAAACTGTAAAAGTGGTCATATATAATAGATTTAAAAACATATTGGAGGTACAAAATGAAAATAAAAAATGTCCATCAATTGTTAGAGTATTGTATATCATTTGCCGAAGAAGAGTTAAATTCTTTTTTGAAAAATAGTAATAATAAAGCTGAAGAAAGCATAATCGTTGCAGCTCTATATAGATCAATTCTTGAGTTAAGTCTTAGTGCTAAAATTAGTGCCGAAAATGGTTTACGCGTTTCAAACGAATTGAACTACAGAAGTTTTCTTGAACACTACTTGACATTAAAATATATACTAAAAGATGCAAAAAAGTTTAAACGTCGTGCGACAGCGTACAAAGTGTCATATCATCTCATACAGATTGAAAGTGCCGCTTTGCTTATGGACACCTATGAAGAACTAGGCATCGATAAAGAGCAAATGGAAGAAATCAGAAAAATGCATATCGAAATTATAGAGCAGCCTGAATACGCGTCTATAAGAAATGAATACGAAAGGATGAAAAGAAATTCCAAATATAAACAATACCCTAAATGGTATTCTCTTAACAATGGACCCACAAGTGTAAATCAATTAATAAAAGCAAGTGAAGATGACCCGCGTTTTATGAAATATTTGTATGGATCTCTGTCTCAAAGTGCACATGGTTATTTGGCGTTGCGTGACTGGCATTCAAAAGGATTACTGCCGTTACAGGCTAAAGTTGACCCAAATGAAGATAACTTCAATTTAGGGGTTTTCGCTTCATTTTTAGCGACTTCTACTCAGCGATTTATTATAGCTGTTCATCCAGAACATAAACTTAAATTGGAGAGGTTTTATAGCGACTATATCTCCGCGAAAACAGAGTTAGGGCTTATGTAAATGTAGAAGAAAAAATCGTACCTTTAGCGGTCGACGACAAGCAGGCGGTACGCGTGCCTTCGACCTTTATCCCGAACGTGCAGCAGCATCTGGTGACGGACGTGAACGAGGTGCAGCGGATCGTCGGCACGATCAAAGCGGAACAGATCGTGGAAGGCGTCGAGCAGGAGATGGCGGCCGAGCGCGGCGACGTGCCGGTGCAGGATATCGTGATCCCCGCGGCCGGCGATCCGACGGTCTTTTTCACCCCGGTGCTGATCGATTCCCGTGCTCACGACCGTTACTTGGGCCAGAACGAGACGATGGACCAGGTCGGCGGCCATATTCCGGGGGCGATCAATTTCTTCTGGAAGGACCTTTTTAATGAAGACGGATCGTACAAAAGCACGGAGGAACTGGAGAAACACTTCGAGACCGTGGACAAAGAAGCGGAGATCGTCGTGTACTGCGGCTCCGGCGTGAGCGCGACGCCGAACGTATTGGCGTTGGAGCAGGCCGGGTTCAAAAGCGTGCGGCTGTATCCGGGAAGCTGGAGCGATTGGATCTCGTATGACGATAATCCGATCGGGACGGGGGAAGAGGTTTAAGTTGGTTTGGAGCAGGGAAGCCCGCGGCGGACGCGGGCTTTTTTCGTCGCTCAGAAATCTGCTTGACAATACCTGAGTTATCCCATAGGATTTAAAAATAAGAACTGACTGACTCGTCAATCGGGAAGGGGATACAGATTGCCTAACGATGAATCGAATGAGGAAAAGAGCAAGGAACTGATCGATCGAAAAACTCAATTGATGGAGATTGCTTTAGAGAAGTTCGCCAGGCTGGGCTATCATCAAACGAAGATATCCGACATCGTATCCGAAGCGGGCGTCGCGCAGGGCACTTTCTATTGGCATTTCAAAAGCAAGGAAGCGATCGGGCTGGAGATTATCGAGCAGGGCAAAGAACGTCTGCTGCAGGTGATCGACCAAGGCTATCGGCAGGATCCGGGAGATATCGACGACATGGTCAAAGCTTCGGAAGCTTTATTCCTCCGATTGTTCGGTTTCGCCGAGGATAACCGTCATCTGATGGAGATCCTATTGACTGGCAACGGAGCCGACCTGACGATCAGGCAAAGCATTGCCGCGGCCCGGAACGCGATGGAGCAGGGCTTTCGGCGCAATATTCAACGGGCGAAAGAGCTGCGCATGCTGCCGGAAGAAATCGACGTCGAGCTTCGCGCCGCTCTGCTGATGAGCATGTGCGAAGGCCTGCTCTCGCGCTGGCTGTTCGGCTCGGGCGATATGCATGCCAAGATCGCGGAGTCGGATGCCGGAAATTTGGCGGGCGAGTTGGCGAATTTCGAGTTTTACGGATTATTGGGAAAGTCCAGATAAGGATAAGGGGAGAAAAAAGATGATGAAACGTAAATGGGCAGGAATGACTCTCGCGGCACTGACAACGTTCAGCCTGGTGCTGAGCGGGTGCGGAGGAAACTCGAACTCGGGAGCGGCATCCGCGAACGAATTGGAGCAGATCAAAAAAGCCGGCTTGATCAAGGTCGGCACGATGGGCACTTACCCGCCGTACACCTTTTTGAACGAACAAAAAGAAGTGGACGGTTTCGATCCGGATATCGCCAAAGAAGTCGCCAAGCGCATCGGAGTGAAAGCGGAATTCACGACGCAGGAATTTTCCGGATTGATCCCGAGCCTTCAGGCGAAAAAATTCGACGTCGTGGTCAGCCAAGTCACGATCACGGACGAACGCAAAACGCAGATCGATTTCACCGATCCCTACATCACGAACCAAGTCAAAATCATCGTGAACGAGGGCAACGGCGATATCACGAAGCTGGAAGATTTCAAAGGCAAAAAAGTAGGGGTCGGACTCGGCACCAACGACGAAACGTATCTGCGTACCGAGGTTTTGCCGCAAGTCGGCGATTTCGAAATCAAGACTTACGATGACGTCATTACGTCGCTGAAAGACTTGGATGCGGGCCGCATCGACGCCACGATCAACAACCTGTATGCCTTGAAGCCGATCGTGGACGAGAACGGGTTCAAGATCAAAGCGGTAGGCGAACCGATCAAATCGGACGAAGCCGGCATCGCTCTTCGCAAAGACAATGCGGAGCTGCAGGAAGCCATGAACAAAGCGTTGGCGGATATGAAGGAAGACGGCACCTACGATACGATTTTCAAAAAATGGTTCGGCGAAGCGCCGGCCAAATAAATACGGGAACATTCGCCCTCCGGCAGAAAGGCGGTAGAATCCATGCAGCTCGTGTTCGACAATCTGCCCTTCTTGCTGAAGGGCGCAGGGTTTACGTTATTGCTGACGATCGTGTCCATGTTCTTCGGTCTGATGATCGGACTGGTCGTGGCGATCGCCCGTCTCAAAGGCAATCGGCCGATTCGCTGGCTGGCCCGCGTCTATGTATCCATCATTAGGGGCACGCCGCTTTTGGTGCAGATCGTGATTATTTATTACGGGGTCGTGGATTACGGGATCACGTTGGGCTCCTTGACGGCGGCCTATATCGCGCTCAGCGTGAATGCCGGCGCTTATTTGTCCGAGACGTTTCGCGGAGCGATTCTTTCGGTTCCCAAAGGTCAGTTGGAAGCCGCGTATTCGACCGGCATGACGCCTTGGCAGGCGATGCGCCGGGTCGTGCTGCCGCAAGCCATGCGCATCGCGATCCCGCCGATGGGCAATACGTTTATCGGCATGCTCAAAGAAACGTCGCTCGTTTCGGTCATTACGGTCAGCGAGCTGCTTCGTCAAGCGCAGCTGCTGATCGCTCAATACTACCAATACATGCCTTTTTATTTGGCGATCGGCGTGATGTATTGGGTCATGAGTACGGGGCTGTCCTTCATCTTGGAACGCTTCGAACGCAGACTGGCCAAAGCTTACTGAACATGGAGATGAAGCGATGATAACGACGACAGGTTTGTCCAAACATTTTCAGGATCTCGAAGTGTTGAAAAATATCGATCTTCAAGTGGCGGCGAAGGATATCGTGGTCGTGCTGGGGCCGAGCGGTTCGGGCAAAAGCACGCTGCTGCGCTGCCTGAACGGTCTGGAAGACATTTCGGGCGGCAGCTTCGAAGTGAACGGCATTCGGGTGGAGTCGGCGGCTTCCAAGCGCGCGCGCCAGCAGGCCACGCGCGAGATTCGGAAGCAAAGCGGCATGGTATTCCAGCAGTTCAACCTGTATCCGCATATGACCGCGCTCGGCAACGTGACCGAAGGCTTGATCACCGTGAAAAAGCTGCCCAAAGAGCAGGCCGTAGCGATCGGCCGCAAGCTGCTGCACCGCGTCGGGCTCGCGGACCGCGAAGACTATTATCCGTCCCGACTCTCGGGCGGGCAGCAGCAGCGGGTCGCGATCGCCCGTTCGCTGGCAATGGAACCGGCCGTCATGCTGTTCGACGAACCGACTTCCGCGCTGGATCCCGAACTGGTCGGCGAAGTGCTGAGCGTGATGCGCGAGCTGGCTCAAGAAGGCATGACGATGCTGGTCGTGTCGCACGAAATGAAGTTCGCCCGCGAAGTGGCGACCAAAGTCGTGCTGATGGCGGACGGAAACATCGTCGAAGAAGCGGCTCCGCAGAGCTTTTTCGAAGACCCCCAGCAAGAGCGGACACGCAAATTTTTGCGTCAGATTAATGAAATTTAAGTCAAAGTAAGGTTTAAGTCAAAGTAAGGTTTAAGTCAAAGTAAAGTTTAAGGAAGAAGGTTATTCATCATGAACGTATCGACAATCTGGAAAGGCGGCCGCAAGTTCGATTCGACCGGACCCTCCGGTTACTCCGTAGGCATGGACGCCACGCCGAAGTACGGCGGGAACGGCGAAGGCATGACGCCGATGGAACTGCTGTTGGCCGGACTCGGAGGCTGCATGGGGATCGACATCACCATGATTTTGGATCGGTTTTTGTCCGACATTACCCGCATCAAGATCCAAGCCGAAGGAACGCGCAAAGAAACCAACCCGTCGGGCTTTACGTCGATCGATCTGTTTTTCCGTATCGACGGCAGCGTTCCCGATTATCGGATCTGGAAAGCGCTGCTGATGGCCGAAGAAAAGTACTGCGCAGTCTCCGACTCGCTCAAAGCGGACATTAACCTGCGTTTGATCCTTAACGGGGTAGAAGTAGAGAAGCCTGAAAAATCCGCTTAACGAGTCTGTTTCATTCCATTAAAAAAGCCGTCGGCGTTAATCACGCCGACGGCTTTTCTTTTTTTGATACCTTCCCCGTTTATTCCCATCGATGCTGAAGCTTCCGATATCCGACATCCCAAGCTTGTTCGCCGCCTTCCAACGTAAGCGTCAGCTCGGCGGGCTGGTCGAAATGCCATTCGAATACGTCCGGCGCGTGCTGTTGATATTGTTCGGAATTGGACAAGACCTCCTGCCCGTTCACGGATACGCGGATGCTGCCTTCGAAATCGCCCGAGTCGGGAATGCCGTACTGCAAGTAAAAATAACTCGCTTTGTCGTCGAGCTTGTAGCGGTAGGTCTTCGTTTTCCGGTCTTCGGCGCCGTACAGGTTGAATTCAGGCATAACGGTTTGACCGCCGATTTCAAAAGGACGCGGCTCGACGTTCTCGGCCGAAGATCCGCCGCCGTTTTCCCATTCGTTCAAAGCGACGAAAGGACCCGGCTTTTCGGCGATAACCCAATCGACGCCGAAGCCGACCGTCCAGTTCGCGGCCAGCAGCAGCGCGACGGAGACGGCCATGACGGCCAAACTTTTCTTTACGTTTTGAACGCGTTTGCCGATCGCGTAAGCCGCGAATCCGATCGCCGCGCCGACCGAGTTTTGCAGCGCGTCGTTAATATCGAAGCTGCCGAGCAGGGTCAGCGCCTGAACGGTTTCCAGCACTAGAATAGACGCGAAGAAACCGAGCATGAAGCGAACGAATTTCACTCCGTACAACCAAGGAATCAAGATGCCGAAAGGAATGAACGCCGCCGTATTGCCCCAGCCTACGAGGTCCATCAGCGTCGGAGGAAACAGTTCGGAAGGATTCGGCAATTTCAAAAAATTATCGAGTTCGAAAATAAACGTGTATTGATCCGCTGCCGTATCGCCTCTGCCGAAAGCGAAAAACATGAAGTACAGGATCAAAAGCGTGTACAACAGCGTTGCGTAAAAGATAAGTTTGCGGGATTTTGACATGGTCTTCTCCTTCGGGAATACGTTCTTGAGATCTGATGGATAAGACGGCGCCCGAGTCTGTTTTGTATCCGATCCTTTGAATTTTTTCTCTGAAAAACAACATCGGGCCGAGTGCGGACGTTCATCATAAAGAGAAGCTGCGGTACCGTCTCCATGTATTGGGTATGTTAAAGCAAGGGCAAATGCCGCACGCCGACATTCATATCGGAAGGAACGTGACCCATGGACGACCCATTTTTCGAATTCGGACGCAAGTCCGCTTTGGAGCTGATCCGTACCTTATTTTATGCGGGGCTGCTGCCGATCCTGTATGCCGCTTACCGGTTCGGGAAGATGTTCGCTCTGATGCACCCGATTCAAGGCATGTCTCTTCAGTCGGACGGTTTTTATGCAGGAAGCGAAAGGCCCGGCTGGATTTTGGGCTTGATCGCGGGCGGCGCGGCGTTGATCGTGGCCGTGATCGTATGGAAAGCGGTCTGCGAGATGCTGCTTGTCGCGCTGAGATACTTCGAGCGGGGAACGGGCGGCGGGAATGACCGAAGGAAGCGGGCGCAAACGAACGGACGGCGCAAGCGTTTCTGAAAAAAAGAACGGCACGACAGAGGGAGGGGAAGCGCGGTGAACACACTCATAAACGAACAATTGACGCATCTTTTATCGCTTTACGATCTCGAACGTCCCGTAGCGACCTTTTTAAGGCATAACGAGAACCGGACTTACCGCGTGCAGGACGGATCGGGAAAAAAGTACCTGCTGCGCATTCACGATCCTTTCGTTCCGGACATGGCGGGACTTCAGCATCGGTTCGAAGGCATCGCCGCGGAATTGGACATGCTCGAGCATTGGGGACGCTGGAACGAACGGGAGGTCCAAATTCCGGTACGGAACGGGCAAGGCGGACTGGTCACGACATTCGAAAGCAGCGGGAAAAAGGTTCACGCTTCGCTGCTTACTTGGCTGGAGGGACGCGATCTGATCAAAAACGATCTGCCCTGCGAAAATACGGTCCGCGGATTGGGCGAGCAGCTTGCGAATCTGCATGCCTTTTTCGACCAATATGAACCTGCGGGGATCGAGGCCCGTCCTCATCAGGGTAAAGCGTACAACGTCAAAATGGCCGGCGTGATCCGTTCGGGCGTCGGACAAGGTCTGTTCGCCGAAGAAGACGCGGATACGATCGAGCAAACGCTGGACCTGGTCAATCGGCGCCTCGGAGATGCGGACGGCGACGAAGGCCCCGGCTTGATCCACGGCGATATCGGATTGGGCAATACGATCCTGACGGAGGACGGCGGCGTGCGTCTGATCGATTTCGGCTTTTACGGCCGGGGGTATGCGCTGACCGATACGGCGATGGCGGTCATGATGCTGCCGGCGGATTGGCGGGAAAGATTCTTGGACGTATACTTCGGAAACAGGCGCCGCACCGAAAACGAGCTTCGGCAGATCGACGGATTCATGCTGGTCGCGATCATCGGCTACTACGTGTTCCATTTCGGGAACGCGGCGATGCACGACTGGATGCGCGGCCGCATGCCGATGCTGTGCAGGGAGTACTGCCGTCCGTTTTTGGCGGGCGAACCCATGCTGGAGCGGATCGGATTTTGAGAAGAAATGCCGCACCGTTTCGGACATGATTCCGTGAAAAGTTCGTTCTGCTGTCGCATAATGACGAAATTTAAAAAATGCTTAATAACTTGTCGAATTATTCCGATATGTATAAAGTGGTGCGTACAAGTACGCGATAAAAGGCTTCGAAGCGGTCGATCGCGATAGATTCATCGATCCGGTTCAGAGGAAATCGGCTTACCGAAAACGTTCTACTAACTTGTTTAGTGTTGACAAGGAATTACATCAGCAGACGAATTTCATCATGACAAAGAAAAGGACGGAATCGGAACATGGATCGCAAAGACAGTATTCTTTGGAAGCGCAACAAATTGGTAAGCTATATGCTGTGGGCGATCACCTCGATCAGCGCGGCGTTGGCTATCGTCCTGCCGGAAATCTGGCCGATCGTATTGATTTCCCTGATCGTGCCGGTAGGCGTCACGATCGCCAACTTCGCCAAAAAAGGCATCCGGATCATTCCCTGGGTCGTCACGGCATGGGTCATTTTGAGCGCGGTCACGACCAGCTTCGAACAAATCAGCATCGTGCAGGGCATTTTGATCTTGCTGCCGCTGCTTTTGTATCCCGACAGCAAGCATTACAATATCGCGTTCGCGGTCATCTTGGTCTATTTTGTCGGTCACTTGACGTTCAAGCCCGCGGCGGACCCGATCGTCGCGTTTACCAATCTGATCAACCTGAGCATGTTCGCGGTAACGGGCATTATCCTGATCACGCTGTCCCACGTGAACAAAAAGCTTTTCCTGAGCGGCGAGAAGCGCCGGGAAGAGATCGAGCAATCGCAGACGCGCGTCGAAGCCATGCTGAACCGCGTCAAGGAATCGGTGGAAGGCCTGACGGAATTCACGGACGGATTCAAACGGAAAGTCAACGACACCGTCACGATTTCGGACGAAATCACGCTGGGTTTCGGCGAAGTGGCCCGGGGCGTCGAAGTGCAGGCGGCCAGCGTGGCGGAAATTTCGGAATCGCTGGCTTTGACGGACGGCCATATCCGGAACGTGGCGGCTTACTCGCAGCAGATGAAAGACATCTCGGCGGACATGGCCGGAAGCACGCAGGTCGGAAGCTCGAAAATGGACCTGCTGAATACGCGAATGGACAGCCTGTACGACGCCATGAAAACGGCGGCCGACGATATGCAGAGCTTTAACCGGGAAAGCGAGTCGATGACGGAGATCTTGAACGGCATCTCCGATATTGCCCGCCAAACGAATTTGCTTGCGCTCAACGCCGCGATCGAAGCGGCGCGGGCTGGCGAGCACGGCAAAGGATTCGCGGTCGTTTCCGACGAAGTGCGCAAGCTCGCGGAGCATTCGGGGCGGTCGGCGACCGAAATCGCTTCGATCCTGGTACGGCTTCAAGGACGCACGAGCGAATTGACCGGGCGTTTCGACAGCATGCGCGTTTCGCTCGAGGAAAGCCGGGACGTGGTTCAAACGGCGGAACAAGCTTTCCGCGCGATCGACGAAAGCTCCCGCGACGTGTTGACGCAGGCTTCGCATATCGAAAGCAGCTCCGTGACGATGAAAGATTCTTCCGGACACGTCGTGGGCGAAGTTACGGAAATTTCGGGCCTGACCGAGCAATCCAGCGCGGCGGCGGAAGAAATTTTGGCCGGCATGGAAGAACAGCGGAACCTCACGAAACAGATGGTCGACAGCTTCCGCGAGCTGGAAAGCCTGATCGTCGGACTGAGCGAGCTGGTATCGTCCTCCGGCGACGGCGATGTTGAAAAGCTGCGGGAGACGGCATAAAAGGCTGCCGAAAGCGAAATGAAACCCTGCGGCACGCAGGATCAAGAACGAAGTTATAAGTCCGCGTACTCCGCGGGCTTTTTTTGCGTTTTTCAATGCGTGCCGAAGCGGTTTATGGTTGAAAGGAGAATCAATCCGAACAAGAAAGGAGATCGCGCTTTGACGAATACGCGCAAACCGTCCGGCAGGCTGTACACCTCGAACCTGCCCGGATTGAAAAAGCTGAAAACTCAGGCGGATCGCCTGCTGATCACGCGGGCGGGAGCGGAGATTTCGAACGTCGAGCCTGTCCGCGCGCTGTCGCCTTCGCCCGACCTTTTCCACACCTATCTCGACGAATGGAGGGACCGCCCGGACAAAAGCTGGTGGCCCGAGTACGAGCGCCGCTTTCGGCGGGAGTTGGAAAGCGAGGAGAAGCTTGGTGCTTTGCGGGACGTGTACAAAAGACTGCTGCGGGGGCAAGATGTGGCGCTGATCTGCTTTTGCAAAGACCATCGGTACTGCCACCGCAGACTGGTCGGCGAATTTTTCGAAGGCTACGGCGTGCGGGCCGAGGAGTTGAATCCGGTGACGGTGGAGCAGATCGATTTGTTTTGAGATTCGAGCAAGAACCGTTCATTCGCGGATCTCGAATTCGTTTAGGATACGGAAAGCGGGTCTGTACGCTTCCTGAAGAGCGAGCTTCCTGCTTAAATTATTCACGAATGCGAGGGACCGCAGATGACTGTTTATCGATGGGAACGGGCAAATCAAGAAGAGTTTGCCGTGAATCAAGTCGTCTATTCGAATGCCGATATCGAGATGTGGTACGACTGGACCGCTCAATTGAACGATACGAAATTTACGGAAGATTGCTTTTGGGTCGTGGAAGAAGGACGAAGAATCGGCGGAATTCTGAAACTGGGCGATACGCTGATGTATCCGTTTCTGATTCCGCCTTTTTCGGATCGGGAGAAGTTTTGGACGGGACTGCTCGGCAGCCTCGGGGAAAAGGTCGCGCATATCAACGGAGTCATGCAGCAGGATGCGGACATTTTGCTTGCTCGCGGTTTTGAATCCCAGGTTGTTCGCCGCGTTATGTGCAGTCCCGCAAGTTCAGGGAAAATGATCGCGCTTGCGGAAGGATACTCGCTGCATCCTTTTGACGGCGCGACCGATTTGAACGAAATTCAGGAGTTGATCCGAAGCGCTTATACGGGCAGTCTCGATTACGAAATATTCGGTACGCCGAGCGATGAAGAACTGCGCGGCGATATTCAATATTTGCTGGACGTATACCGTCAGCGGAATTTGTCCGTATACGTCGCGGACAAACATTCCGGAAAGCCGATCGGCGTCTGTATAGCGGGAGTCGGGGAGAAGATGCCGCTCGGCTTTGCCGAGATCGCCGAAATCGGCGTCGAGCCGTCGCACCGCGGCCGAGGAATCGCGGAATTAATGCTGCATCATGTCAAACACCAAGCGCGACCGTATACGGACGTGGTCAAGTTGTGCGTAACGGTGGGCAATCCGGCGGAAAATCTGTATCGGAAAGCCGGATTTCAAGGAGGGCCGTCTTTTGCGAAAATGAGTCGGATGCCTCGGGCAAACATGAAGTAAACAACCCGATGCCGTCTGCGATCATCCGATAAATCAACCTGCTTTTCTGCCTCTTGGCCGATCGAGCCGGTTTCCGTTTTGAATGATGCGCTGCCCGCATACGGGACATTGAAATGCCGATCGGTGAACCGGAACGTTTTGCAGCGAATAGTCGCAGTAAGGGCAAACGCCTTGATACTTTCCAAAATATACAACGTGAGCAACTCCCATCAACGCAAGGTTCCACATCAATGCGGTATGGCCGTAGAAGTCGATTCGGCTTAGAAGGATCAGAATAAACGCATAAACGCCGGCAGTGATCAAAGACTCCGTGCGATCTCTTCGGAGTTCGTAAGGAGAGTGATTTTCTTTTCCCGTTCTCCACTCGTCAAGTACGGCTTTTAGATGTCGGGAGTTTAGAGGATCGGTGGCGCCCCGTTTGCTGTTGATTATGATCGCGAATAAAACGGGCAGGAACAGACTCGATAAAAAAGAATCGATATGAAACGGTCGGGCGGGCACGGAAGAAAAAACGACGATCGGAACCGAGAATAAAATCAAACCGACCGAGACGAACGTGAATTTCATATTGATTTTTGCCGCAAAAGTATTTCTTCCCAAAAATTGAGTAAAGCTCAATAAACCGAAAATCAAAATCCCGCAAATGCCGACTCTTAGAAAAAAATCAACGATAGCGATAAGGATAATCTCCTTTCGAAATGTAGTAGAGTGTTATTATGTAATTATCATATATTCAATATAATCCCTTTTATTATAAAAAGATAAATAGAAACGAACAATAGAACCAGAGAAGCATGGCTTAGGCCTTACGTTTTGGAGAAGTCTCGATAAGCAGTTTGAAAAAGAAAAAACCCGCGTTAAACGCGAGTTTTCAAGCAGGAACCAATTCCCTGTGGATTTATTAAAACGCATGGTTATTTCTTTGGCTGATACCGCGTCACGTCCACCGCCACATGCTCCAGCTTCGTTTTGCTCAGCGAATGGTAAGGCGCGTAAATCGTCACGAACCGGTCGTTCAGCGGGAAGGTGAGCATATCGGTTTTGCCGACTTTGTACCATTTGCCTTTGACGTTGTTGGAGTTCGGCAGCGTCACGGTCGTTCCTTTGTAGCTGTAGGAATCGTCGCGCGGGGATACCGATACTTTCATGTATTTGAACGAGAAGGTAACGCTGTCGCCGGATACGGCTACCTTTTTGAAGGCATCGCCCGTGATCATGCGCGACGGCACGTATGGGGTCTCGAATCCGTCGAACGCTGCAAAGGCTTTGACGATGCTTTTATATTGAGCGGCGGAATAATTCACATCGCTTACCGTAAAGTTCGCTTTTTGAGCTTTTGCGGCGGTCGTCGAAGCGGCGGCTGCCGAGTGCGTCGTGCTGCTTGCCGCCGAAGCGGTCTGCGCGGATACGGTTCCTGTCAAAAGTACGCCTGCGGCGAGCGAAGCGGCCATCCATTTTGTGTAACGCATTGTTCATCCATCTCCTTCGAAGTCTTGTTTTCTTGTTCTGAGGTTATCTTACTCGAAGAATGTATCCGATTTAAAACTGAATTGTATCCAAGATGTAAATAAATTCGTTGATCCGTTCATACGTCAAACTTGACTTATAGTACGCTCTAAGGAGTAAAGTGGAGGAAGAACATCGAAAGTCTTTCAAATCCATCCGAACTCAAAGGAGCGAATTAATATGGCACAAGCGTATACCCGAACCCCGCAGCATCCGGTCGAGTCGGGATTCGGTCTCAGAAGCACGGCGAACGACGTTTTGAACGGAATCGACTTGTCCGGCAAGCTGGCTTTGGTCACGGGCGGCTATTCGGGCCTGGGTCTGGAAACGACGAAAGCGCTGGTCAAAGCCGGGGCGCGCGTCATCGTGCCTGCCCGTCGCCCCAAAGCTGCTGAAGAAGCGCTATCCGGCATCGAGAACGTCGAGGTTGACGAGTTGGATCTATCTGATTTGAACAGCGTCAAAGCTTTTGCGGATCGGGTGCTGGCAAGCGGCCGCAGCATCGACTTGGCGATCTTGAACGCGGGAGTGATGGCAAGTCCGGAGACGCGCGTCGGCCCGGGCTGGGAGCTGCAATTCGCGACGAATCATCTGGGGCATTTCGCGCTGATCAATCGGCTGTGGCCGCTGTTGACCGCAGGCGAAGGCGCGCGGGTCGTGTCGACGTCTTCGACGGGGCATCACTTTTCGCCGATTCGTTGGGATAACCTGAACTTTGAAGGAAACTATCATAAATTCGAAGCTTACGGCCAATCCAAAACGGCGAATTCGCTGTTTGCCGTAGAATTGGACCGCCGCGGAGCGGAGCAGGGCGTTCGCGCTTTCGCGGTGCATCCGGGCGGCATTTTGACCCCGCTTCAACGGCATATGGGCCGGGAAGAAATGATCGCGCTGAAATGGATCGACGAAGACGGCAAAGGCAATCCGGGCTTCAAAACGCCGGAACAAGGGGCCGCGACGCAGGTCTGGGCTGCGACTTCGCCGCAGCTTGAAGGCAAAGGCGGCGTGTATTGCGAAGATTGCGACATCGCTAAGCCCGCGCAGGAGGAAGGTCCGCGCGTCGGCGTGAAGGATTATGCGGTCGATCCGGAAGAAGCGAAGCGGCTGTGGGATTTGTCGGTGGAGTTGACCGGAGTGAGCGGGGCGTGAAGAAGGTTTTTTAAAGACTGAAAAAGAGAACCCGGCTGACGGTCGAACGTCGCTTCGCTTGTATCCATGCGTCTGCCGACTATGGCTATGAAATAGAACGATTCAAATATTAAAAAACACACAAAAACATTCCGTTTTTGTGTGTTTTTTGATGTTTGGGGAAAAACGGAATTTGAGACCTGTAATCAACTGTCCCGATGGTCATTAACATAGTAAGCATAATGTCCTACCTAGTTGTTTATCATGGATAGGTGAAATTCGAACAATATCATATATTCGGAAGAATCGCTGCGGATAGAGGTGGATGCGGCTCGGAGCACGATTCGGAACATTTTTGAATCATGCAAGCGTACGCAAGAGGGCAATATTTGTGTGTGTTTTTCATTGGAATCCTGTATGTGCTTGTTCATAAAATGAAGTCTTCTTCTTAGAAAATTCGGATCTTTTTAAGTGTTACATTTGCTCCCGCGTCCCCGCTCTCCACAACCCGATCGCATACACCAACATCACCAACACCTGCACGCCGACCACAATGAGCGCAGTCCGGTCCAGCGATGTTTCGGTTACGTAAGAGATAAAATTATGTACCGTGTGCCACAACATGCCGATCCATAAGCTTTTGGTAATGCTCACGATCAAGGCCAACACCAGACCCGCCAGAAAAGCGAACGCGATTTGCAGCAGAACGGCCCACGGGTTGGTTCCGCTGAGCGCGTTGACGGAGTGCAGCGCGCCGAAGATGATTGAGGAGCCGATCACAGCCGCTTTAGGTCCTTTTTGACGGATAAAGCCGAATACTAATCCGCGGAAATAGACTTCTTCATTGATTCCGACGAGAATGGTGAATACGATAAGAACCAGGTAAAACGCGCCGGGTTCCTGGAACTTGGGAGCGAAAAGCACCAGAGGAACGATTTCGAGGAGCAGCAGCGGGGCAAACAACCAAACCTTTTTTACACTGCCCGAAGCAGGTTTGCGGAATCCGTAAAATGCCAGAGAGTGACCCGAACGGGCCATAAGCAGAAAGCCGATCAATATGGAACAAGCCACAGCGGCAGACATCGCCAGATAACCGGGAACTTCGTCGAGTACGGCGATTTGCGTGATGGCGGCACCGACAGAAGTTAAAAAGGTACAGATCAGAGCAGCCAGAATAGCCGCTCCGTAGGGGTGTTTGCGGATAAAGGATTTGATCATGGTAAAGTGTCCTCGCTTTCTTGTTTTAGACCGATGAGTATTCCTTTGTAGACGTCGCGCAGGATTCGATTGGCCTCGGCGTCGTCCATCGTGCTTCCGTTGGTTGCGAGCAGGGAAGCGATGCCGTGCGTGGTGAACCAGATGCCGGAGTATAAGCGCTGCGCCTGATCGCGGCTTAATCCGGCCATCCGGGCGATCATGAGAATGATCTCCTCGTCGCCCTCGGTCGTTCCGGCGATCTCGGCGACTTTTTCCTGTTGGAACGCGCCGGACATGAACAGCAACTGGAACAGCCTTTTCTCGGTGCGGGCGAAGCGGATATAAGCCAGACCCATGCCGAGGAATCCTTCTCCGCTGTTTTGCAATCCGTCCATCATGGCCGCGTTGTAGAGCTGCTCGGCTTGGGCTCGGACGGCGGCTTTGAGTTCTTCCATGGAAGCGAAATGGCTGAAAATCGGTTGAGTGGAGCAGTTGAGCTTTTTGGCGACGTTGCGGGCATTCACGGCATCCGTGCCTTCTTCTCGAACCAAGTCCAAAGCGGCGCTTAGGATGGCTTCTTTGGTGAGCTTTGGTTTGGGTGGCAATGTAGTTCCTCCTAAAAATAACTTAAGTTATATTACGTATGTTATTTAATTGTTTGAATGTTGTCAATAGATTTTAATTTAAGCGCGAGTTGACCTTAATTAAATCTTCATAACAACTCCGAGTGGATACGATATGCTTATTCAAGTAAGTGAATGACAATTAAATTCTAAAGCGAAGCAAAAACATAAAAGGAGAAATATACATGAAAAACTACCTCATCTTCGGAGCAAGCCAAGGACTCGGCGACGCTTTCGCAAGAGGTCTGCCAGGGTCCGGTGATCGCATGTGGCTCGTGTCGCGGAGTCGCCCGTCCAGCCTGGAGCTGCAAGACGGCGCCGAGCGAACCTGGATTCCGGCAGATTTGTCCGAACCCGGAGCCGCGAAAACGATCTTCGATCAACTCCAAAACGAAAAGCTGGACGTCACCGTATACAATGTGGGCATCTGGGAAAAGGAAGGCTTCGAGGATCACTACACGTTCGATCAAGACGAGCCTGAGCATATCTCGCGCATGATTCAGACCAATATCACTTCGGCTATCGTGTGCCTGCAAGGCCTTCTGCCGAATCTGCGTCAATCGAACTCCGGCAAAATCATCCTGATCGGCTCGACGGCGGGACTTGGCAACGCGAACAATTCCCAAGTGTCCTTCGTCGCGTCCAAATTCGCAATCCGCGGCATCGGCGAAGCGCTGCGCGAACATCTGCGTCAGGACCGGATCGCCGTCACCTGTATCAATCCGGGCGAGTTGGCGGCGGAAATTCCGTATGCGGAAGGGCGGGAACGGGCGCTGGAAGCGTATCAGGGAACGCGCATTCCTTTGCAGGACGTGGTCGATTTGGCGAACTGCCTGATCGGATTATCCCCGGCAGCATGCGTCAAAGAAATCCATCTACCGGCCATCACCGACATCAACGCCTGATTTTTGTGTAAAAACGCACTTTCTTTGTTCATCATCAACAACTTCGCCTTCAGAATTGTACGTTTTGAAACTAGTCGCATTCCCGGCTAAGCGTTTACAATGAACAGGAACAGTGATTTCGGCTGTAATCCTACTCATGGAAAGGGAACGATCAGACATGGGATATAAAAACAATAACGTCGGCTACCTGGATGGAATTCTCACTTCACGCGCAGTCGTCAAAAAAAATAATTACGCGATTTTGCCGCACGATGGATTGGTTAACAACGTCGTACCGGGCTTTGAACATACACGCATCAGCATTCTCGGTTCGCCGCGACTCGGAGCCAGCTTCTCCGACTTTATCGCCGAGTTCCAAGAAGGCGGCAAAAACACGCTCGGCTTCGGCGGCGAAGGCATCGAGACTTTCGTTTACGTCATTTCCGGCAAATTGAACGTGAGCGACAGCAAGGAGAAGCACGAACTGACGGACGGCGGTTACGCATTCTTCCCGGTAGGCGAGAAAATGTACTTCGAAAACGCCCAATCCGAGATGACCGAAGCTTTCTTGTACCAACGCAAATATGATCCGCTCGCGGGCTACGAGGCGCATAAAGTCGTGGGCAACCGTGCGGATATCGAGCCGATCGAATACGAAGGCATGACGGACGTCCTGTTCTGGAATCTGCTGCCGACCGACAACCTGGGCTTCGACATGAACATGCACATTTTGGAATTCTCTCCGGCTGCCAGCCACGGCTACGTGGAAACGCACTACCAAGAGCACGGCGCGTACATCCTATCCGGCAAAGGCATGTACAACCTCGACAATAACTGGTATCCGGTTGAAAAAGGCGATTACATCTTCATGGCTTCTTACGTGCCGCAAGCCGCTTACTCGACCGACCGCAAAGAAAAATTGGCTTATGTCTATTCCAAAGACGCCAACCGCAACCCGGGCGTATAATCATCCAAGAAGGAGGTCTTGAACCATGTCTACTGAAGAGAAAATGATCCGCGTCAGCGGCGAACAACTGCACGGTTTGATCAAAAACAAGCTTGTCGCTGCCGGATTGAAAGACGAACAGGCGGAAGAAACGGCGCACCACCTCGTATACGCGGACCTTTGCGGCATCCACTCCCACGGCGCGGTACGCGTCGAGTATTATGCGGAGCGAATCAACAAAGGCGGCATCAACGCAGAGCCTGAGCTGAACTTCGAAGCGACGGGACCGAGCACGGCCATTTTCCACGGTGACAATACGCAAGGCCACTACGCGGCCAACGAAGCGTTGGAGCCTGCGATCCGAATGGCAAAAGAAAGCGGCGTAGCCGTGGTCGGCGTCTCCAAAGTCGGCCATACCGGAACGCTCTCGTACTATGTACGCAAAATTGCCGAAGCCAACCTGATCGGGATCTCCATGTGCCAATCCGACCCGATGGTCGTGCCTTACGGCGGCGCGGAACGTTACTACGGCACGAACCCGATCGCGTTCGGCGTACCGAGCGCCGGCGAAGATCCGTTGATCTTCGATATGGCGACGACGGTACAGGCCTGGGGCAAAATTCTGGATGCGCGTTCGAAAGGCAAACTGATCCCGGACACGTGGGCAGTCGACAAAGACGGCGCGCCGACAACCGATCCGAACGAAGTCAACGGTTTGCTGCCGATCGCGGGACCGAAAGGCTACGGCTTGATGATGATGGTCGATATTCTGTCCGGCGTGCTGCTGGGACTGCCGTTCGGCAAAGACGTCAGCTCCATGTATCATAACCTGCACGAAGGACGTAACCTTGGACAGATCTACATTCTGATCGACCCGGAACGTTTCGTCGGATTGAAGCCGTTCCAGGAGTCCATCACCCGTACCATGAAAGAACTGAACGCGATCAAGCCTGCAGCCGGTTTCGACCATGTTCAATACCCGGGACAAGGCAGCCACGAGCGCTATCTCAAAAACCTCGAAGAAGGCGTCGATATTCCGGAATCGATCATCCGTTATTTCGAGTCCGACGTGATCCATTACGATCGGTACGAAGGATTGGACGCGTTCGCGAAGTCTTCCGAGTAACTCGAGTTCAGTCATAAGGAAACATCACAAAAAAAGCATTGAATGCCGGATCGCGAGCGCTTGTTAAAGCTTGCTCCGAATCGCTTTCAATGCTTTTTGGCATACTTATTTATTTTTTAGACGCGTTTTAGCTGTTCTCGTCACTCAAAGCGAGCGCCAAACGCAGATTGAGCGAATGACTGGGCGAATTGACCGCATGGCCGAGGATTTCCTCGCAGCGCAAAATCCGGTATTTGACCGTGTTGCGGTGAACGAACAAAGCCGAAGCCGCGCTGGCGATTTCGCACTGCGCGCCCAAGTAAACCGTCAGCGTTTTGCGAAGTTCGACCAGTGCGGGTTCTTTCGGATAAGCAAAGTCCTTCAACACGTTTTCGCAGAAAAAGCGGACTTCGTTTTTTTCGAGATGATGGAACAGCTGCACCATCCCTTTGTCTTTGTAATGAAGGATCGGCTGCGTTTGCAGGTTGCTTTTTCGTTCTTCGAATACCTGTTTGGCTTCCGTATAGGATTGATTGATCCGTTTCCAGTCCGTATACGGATTGCCGACGCTGAAAATCAATTGAATATCCAGATTTTCGTGCAGCCGGCTGCGCATCGCCATCAGCTGCTCGTCCAGATCGGCCGTTTCGCGCTGGACCAGAATGACCGTTTCTTTGCTGACGCCGAAAAAGAGCACCAAGCCGTTGGCGAAATAATCCGGAACGTGTTTTTGCAGCCACTGCGAAGCCAGAACCAACCGTTCCTCCTGCTGAAGATGGGGCATCGCGTCTTCCAGCGCCGCTTCGTCGAATACGTGGACCACCTGATAATGATCGGACAATAAGTAGCCGTGCTTCATGTTCAATTCGAAAGACCGCGCGGAAGGCGTAGGGCCGGAATGATAATCGATCAATTCTTTGAAATGCTCCGTCGCGATCGATTGTTGGGACTCGGATACCTTTTCGTTTTTGAACAGGACGAACGATAACACCATCGCCGCTTGATCGATCGCGAAGCTGGAGATGGGATACGGAATTTGCTCCGGATTGACGATGACCAGATAATGCGGGAAATACGTATGGACCCGGATCGGAATGATGGAGATTTGAACTTCATGTCCTTTCGGACCGTTGATGATGAACGAATCGTTTTCCTTGGGCATCTCCTGCATGGTTTGCACGATTTGGTTAACGTAATGCTGCGCGGGGTTGCCCGACTGATTGAATTGCTTGGACGAATCCATGATTTCTTTGAAAGGATTCAGCAAAATGATCGGCGTTTTGACGATTTCGCTCAGTTTGTTGATCACCACCTGGTTATTCGCGTTTTGCACCAACAAGCTGAAGAACTTTTTTTGAATATCCAGGGCGAACGAAATTTCTTCATAGCGCGTTCCCCAGATTTTATTGAGCAGCTGGTGCAGCAGGGAGCCGAGCGAATACGTATTGGGAATATCGATCAGCGGAAACCCGACCTTTTCGGCGTACGCGATGACTGCGGGATCCACTTCGCCGATAAAGCGTCCGGTTTTGATGCCGAGGCCTACCGCTTTGGCGCGAATCAGCGAGTCGATCAGCGAAATCAACCCTTGCTGGTCATTCGTATAGCTCATGGCCGTCGTCAAAAGCAGAACGTCGGCTGGAATATAATGCTCGATATCGGGCGTTTCGGAGATTTCCACGCTTTGTATCGTTTTGTTCGCATCGACTTGTTCGGGGCTGGTTAAAAGTTTGATATCCGAGTAGCGGGGAAGCTTCAGGATGTCAGTTATTGTTGTCATATGAGATTCCTTTCTGTAAAACCGACTGCTTCTGAAAGTAAAGTTGTTTCTCGTATAGTATGTCAGGTACAAACACGGAATGAAAGCGGTCGATTTTGAACGGCTGTCTATTTTTGAGATTTTCGTACACGTTTTTAACGAAAAAATGTGCAGAATGAACAAAAGAACTCGAACGTTTTGTATAAATGACCAATGATATTGAAAGCGGTTATATTTATACTTAACTCAGAAAGCTTATTCTTTCGAAATAACCAATGGTCAAAAATATCGAAAAACGGGGTGAGCTTGTGATCCAATCAGCGCCGCAAACAATCGATGACTTGATGGACTGGATTTCGGGATTTTCCGATGCAGAAGGTCCGGGGACGACTCGGTTACTTTATAGCCCATCTTGGATAAAAGCGCAGCATGCACTGAAAGAAAAATTCGAAGAACTCGGCATGATGGTCGAATTCGACGCGGTAGGCAATTTATTCGCCACGGTTGCGGGAACCGAGCAGCCGAACGAAGTGATCGCGACCGGTTCGCACGTGGATACGGTTGCCCGGGGCGGACGTTTGGACGGGCAACTGGGAATCATGGCCGGATATTTGGCGGTAAAAGAACTGCTGGAGAAAGAAGGAAAGCCGAAAAAATCGCTTCAGATCATCTCGATGGCGGAAGAAGAAGGCTCCCGTTTCCCGTACGCGTTCTGGGGCTCCAAAAATATCTTCGGCATAGCCGATCCCAAAGACGTCGAAGACATTTCCGATGCTCAGGGTATCCGGTTTACTGACGCCATGCGCGCGGCCGGATTCGATTTTTTGGAAGGAACGCCTAAGTTCGACCGTATCGCCGCATTCCTGGAACTGCATATCGAGCAGGGCAACTTCTTGGAAAACACGGGCAAAAAGGTGGGCGTGGTCAACGCGATCGTGGGTCAAAAACGATACACGGTCATCCTCAAAGGCGAAGCCAACCATGCAGGCACCACATTGATGGAATATCGCAAAGATACCGTCGAGTGCATGGCCTGGATCATCACGCAAAGCATCGACAAAGCCAAAGCCGAAGGCAGTCCGCTTGTCTTGACATTCGGTCGGGTCGAGCCTAAGCCGAATACGGTGAATGTCGTTCCCGGGGAGACACTGTTCTCCATAGACTGCCGCCACACCGATGCGCAAACGCTGGATCGTTTCACGCTTGAGATCGAAGAGGACATGCGGGCGATCGCCGCGAAAATGGGCATACAGATCGAGATCGACAAATGGATGGACGAGGCTCCGGTTCCGATGGACGCCCGGATCATCGAGACGATCGAGAGCGTATGCAAAGACAGCGGCCTGAGCTACCAAGTCATGCACTCCGGTGCCGGACACGATTCGCAGATTTTCGCGCCTCGCGTGCCGACAGGCATGATCTTCGTTCCTTCCGTAGGCGGAATCAGCCACAACCCTGCGGAACACACCGAAGCGGAAGATATTCAACAAGGCGTACAGGCTTTGGCCGAAACGTTGAAGCGTTTGGCGTACTGATCGCCCGCATTTGTACCCCGTTCCTTGATAAGCCATACGAATATCGGTACATGTCTACATTTTAATCAAGCAGACCGTTCCGTTCTCTGCTTGATTAAAAGACACCATCACTTATTAAAGCGCTTACATTTTATTTGGCGCGGGAAAAAGCTCGGAAATAAGGGTCTAGGAGAGTTGCGTTTTGCTAAATATAGAGAATGAAATACCGGAAAACGACGTGGATACCTACCGGAAACGCGGGTATGAAAACGAAGACGTACTACCGAAAACTCAAGATAAAAGAAATATGGGACCTATGAATTTCTTTACGCTTTGGATGGGCTCCATTCACAATATTCCCAATTACGCGGCGGTCGTCGGTTATTTGCTGCTGGGGCTTTCGCCGCTCAATACGATGCTCGCCGTCCTTCTGGGAGGGACGGTCGTTGCCTTCTTCCTGTACTTCAACGGCCGTCCGGGAACGAAGTACGGCATTCCGTTTTCCATGCAGCTTCGCTCGACTTACGGAAGCAAAGGCGCCAAGCTGCCCGGCTTTCTGCGCGGCGGCGTGGCAGCGATCGCCTGGTTCGGCGTTCAGACCTACGTGGGGGCGGCAGCGCTGACGATCCTGATCGGAAAAATCTGGCCCGCATATTTACAAATCGGAGCCGGGAATGATATTCTCGGAATCTCCGTTCCCGAGTTGATCAGCTTCGTCCTTTTTTGGGCGGCTAACATGGCGATCGGCTTAGGCGGGGGAGGCATTCTTAACAAGTTTACCGCGGTATTAAGTCCGATTATTTACATCGTTTTTGGCGGAATGACGATTTGGGCGATCAATGCGGGCGGCGGGTTGGGAGCGATCTTCTCTTACGAAATGTCGCAAACGCCTTCCGTAAATCCCGTCTTCGGTTATCTGATCATCATCGCTTCCGTGCTTGCCGTCTGGGCCGCGCCGGGCGTCAGCGTCGGAGATTTCACGCAGAACGCCAAATCGCAAAAAGCGCAGGCGGTCGGGCAGATCGGAAGCTTGGTCTTCGGTTATCTCGTGTTCGCGATCATGGCGGTCGTCATCGTAATCGGGGGAACAATCCGTTACGGGGAGCCGACATCCGGCAACGGGGTGCTTGATTTCATTAACCAATGGGATAGCCTTCCCGCTATTTTGTTGGCGACGCTCGTGTTTTTGATGACTACGATTTCCACGAATGCGACAGGGAACATCATTCCGGCCGCCTATCAACTGACGGCGTTGTTCCCGAAATTCGTTAATTACCGTAAGGGGGTGATGATCGCCGGAATCATCAGCGTGCTCATCATGCCGTGGCGCTTCATGTCCGGCGGCAGCGGCATCATCGTATTTTTAAATGCGATCGGGGCATTGCTTGGTCCGATTGCGGGTGTTATGATTGCTCATTATTACTTTGTTCAAAAACAAGTAATCGATTTGGACCAGTTATATTACGACGTCCATAATCAGGGCAAACAGAAAAGCGCGTATAACGGAATCAACTACAAAGCCTATGCGGCGACTCTTGCCGGATTGTCGTTGGCCTTGAGCGGTCAGTTCATTCCGGTCTTATCTTTCATGTCCGATATCGCCTGGATAGCCGGCTTCATGTCCGCGTTCGCGCTCTACCTTGCCTTGATCAAAGCATCATCGAAAAAAGCTTTTGCCGACAATTGAAATCAACGGGAGGAATAAAGAATGGCATACGATTTGGTAATCAAGAACGGACTGGTTATTTTGGATAGCGGTGAAGTGAAGACGGATGTTGCCATTCAAAACGGCGTCATCGCCGCGATCGGCTCCGATCTGGAAGGTTCGAAAGTCATCGACGCCGCAGGCTTGATCGTAAGTCCCGGCATGATCGACGCCCACGTGCATATTTCCGAACCGGGCGGCGAACACCGCAAAGACTGGGAAGGATACACGACCGGAACGGCTTCTGCCGCAAAAGGCGGAGTCACTTCGTTCCTCGAAATGCCTTTGAACCAGGTTCCTGCAACGACGGACGGCGAATCGCTGCAAATCAAATATGATGCCGGTCAAGGAAAACTGAGATCGGACGTCTACTCGTACGGCGGCCTGGTTCCTTACACGTTGAAAAAAGGCGGCATTCAAGAGCTGGATGCGGGCGGCGTTATTGCTTATAAATGCTTTATGGCGACTTGCGGCGACCGTTCGATCGACGGAGACTTCATGAACGTCGACGACTACTCCCTGTACGAAGGCATGAGACAAATCGCGAAGACGGGTAAAATCCTCGCGATCCATGCGGAAAACAGCCCGATCACGGACCGTCTGGGCGAGATCGCTTACGCAAACGGCGAAACGACGCTGAAAGCTTACGTGGCGACGCGTCCGGTATTCACCGAAGTCGAGCCGATCCAACGCGCGATCCTGTTCGCCAAAGAAACGGGATGCCGCATCCACATCTGTCACGTCGCTTGTCCGGAAGGCGTGGAAGCCGTGACTCGCGCCCGTCAAGAAGGCGTAGACGTGACGTGCGAAACTTGCACGCACTATCTGTATTTCCAAACGGACGAGCTGGACTCGATCGGCCCGGTCGTCAAATGCTCGCCTCCGATCCGCGACAAAAAAGCGCAAGACGGACTGTGGGAAAAAGTCATGAGCGGAGAAATCCTGTTCGTCACGTCCGACCACTCCCCGTGCACGCCTGACCTGAAAGACAAAGAAAACGCGTTCGACGCATGGGGCGGCATTTCCGGCCTGCAAAACAACGTCGACGTCATCTTCGACGAAGGCGTGCAAAAACGCGGCATGTCCCTGAAAGCTTTCGCCGACGCGATCGCGACCAACGTCGCCGACCGCTTCGACATCGCCAACAAAGGACGCATCAGCGTAGGCAAAGACGCGGACATTATCCTGATCAAGCCGAACGCGCCGTACACGCTTCAAGCCGAGCAGCTGGAATACCGCAACAAAATCAGCCCGTACATCGGCCGCGAGATCGGCGCCCAAATCGCGACGACCATCCTGCGCGGTCAAGTCATCTACTCGCAGGAAACCGGCGTGACTTCCGAATTCCCGGGCCAATTCGTAAAGTGCTAAAAGCCGCAAAAACCCTCAACGGTTATCGTTGAGGGTTTTTTAACGTTGTCGGGAAAGTCACGTGGGCGCGGGAAGCGAGAAGACTGCGAGAGAAATTCGTTTCGGTCGCGTGTTGAAATCGAGAAAATTGATTTAAACTTTTAGTGGTTTTTTCTCGATTTCAAAGGCGATCGCTAACGCTCCTACACTGAATTTCTCTCTCCGTCTTCTCGCTTCCAGTTACGGTAGGTTTTCTCGACACCTTAAACCTCAACGCTTATTGTTGAGGTCTTTTCTTATGTCTAAAAAAATTTAATATCAAGTGAAGTGACGAAGCGGAGGGAGAATTCATTCAAGGCGCTATCGAATTGTATTTGAAATCTTTGGAGCAACAGCAAACTTAGTTCGGTTTAAATTGTTTATTTTTATGGAGTACCCTTTCAACTCGTAATCCCAGGATTACGTTTTCCTGAAATAACAATTTGGTATATTCTTGATTGTTGCCGAAAGGAGATAAGATGTATAAAAAAGCTATCATATCGATGCTGTTATTGGAAATTGTGTTTTTATTTGTGCTGCAATATGTTTACGGCAATGTGTTGGATATCGGATCGTTGATCGGGCTCGCGGTACTGCTGATCTTTTTGAATCTTTTTCTGATTCATAGGCTGAGCGGAAAACGCAAACAAGCAGTATTCGTTATTCAGATCATTCTTTTGATTTTTATACCCGTTTATTCGATGATGATGAGTCCTGCCCATACCTACGAAAGTGCAGCAGAAAAAGTCGAGCAGAATCTAGAAAGTTCTGATAAGATCATCAAAAATCGAAAAGTGATATTGATGGAAAATGAAGATGGATCTATAAAAAAGGGTTACCTTTTCTCGATGGAAAACAACTCGGACCCTGCTTCGTATGCTTTTAATCCATGGAACGGAGACTATCAAAAAATAGATTAGCATAGAAGAGAAGCTAAATCAGGAGTTTAGGTTTGTCTGAAACGGACACGCTTCAGATTTGTTTCAGACGGGCGTAAGTTTACCTTTGACTTCGGCAAAGGACTTGGAATTGATTTTTTGGAAATATGAAAAAAACCTCAACAGCTGTCGTTGAGGTTTTTTCTTACCCATAAAAAAATCGGAGCGAAGCGACCAGGCGGAGGGAGAAATTCAGTTTAAGACGCCTTTGAACTCGGAAAATTCCTTATTCAAATTCCAATCAACTTTTCCGAGTGAGACAGCGTCTTGAACGAATTTCTCCCGCAGCCTAGCCCTAGCTTCGTTCAGAACAACAACGTAATGATCGGAATCGAAATCATCGACAACAGCGACGACAGGAACACGATCTGACTGGCGAACTTGGCGTCGTTGCCGTAATTGCCGCTGAACATCGCGACATACGACGCGGTCGGCATGGCGATCATCATGATCGGAATCACGAGCGCCGGTCCCGTCAATCCGAAGGCTTTCAAAATAAACAGCAGCGTCACCGGCACGATCAACAGTTTGAATGCGGCCGCCAGATACAGGTACTTGTTTTTGAATGCTTCCTTGATGTTGCTGCGCGACAGCATCAGGCCGATCACGATCATGGCGAGCGGCGAAGTGGCCGGGCTCATGATATGAATGACGCTATCGATCGGTTCAGGCACCGGCAGTTGGAACGCGAAGAACACGAGGCCGAACAGGATCGACAGAATGCCGGGGCTCAAAATCACCTTTTTCCAATCGAACGAAGCTTTTTCCGTCCCGTTTCGTGAAATCAGGTAAATACCGAGCGACCAGGATACGATCTCGAAGATGAATCCGGCTCCGACCACCGCGTAAAAGAGCGCCTCCGGACCGAGCAAGCTTTGAATGATCGGATAGCCCATGAACGAAGTGTTGGAGAGCAGCAGGGCCGTCTGGAAAATGTCTCTTCGGTTATCCGGCAGCGCCAGTCGCCTGGAGAGCACCATACCGACCGTGAACATGACGACGTAACAAAAGATCATGATGCCGAGGATCAGGAAGGAGGTATGCAGGCGCTCTTGACTCATCTCCAGCTGCATCGCCGAAAAGATCGTGGCCGGCATCGTGATGTACAGCACCAGCTGCGTGATGTCTTTTTGCCCTTTTTCCGAAATCAGCTTGCTTCTTCCCGCGATAAATCCGATGACGATCAATAAAAATAGCACGACTACCTTTTGTAGCGTCAGAAAAAAATCGATTTGCATGAATAAAATCCTTCTTCCGTGTAGTATGTTCTGCGACAAACTCAATCGCGATCCAGCCACTTGATCAATTTCGAATAAACGTCCAGCCCCCATTCTTCCGTTTGGGTCCGATCGAAATCATGGTGCGTCGATTGTACCAAATGAAGCTCGCTGTCCGGAATCCATTTGTGCAGCATTTTCGATTGTCTGACCGGCACGTCGGGATCTTGATCCGCGGCGGCGAGAAAAGTCGAAGGCAGTGTCGCAAGTTGTTCTTTCGTCAGGTCGAAGTTCCGATCCGGCGGCGTATCGCCGAACAGAAGAGTAATCCAATTGCCTCGCTGCCGGGCGGCCAGGTAAAGCAGATATCGCTGTTCCGAAGGTGAGGAGGCGATCGGTTGCTGGGCAATCAAGCTCTGCATGGTCGAATCGGACACCGGAGGAAAAGCGAGAAAGTGTCGGCTCGGCACATGGAAGCTGGCTTCGCTCAATGTGTGGTACCCGTAAAAAGCGATTACGCCGAGCGGTTTAACCGCAGCGGAAGCGTGAACGGCATAATGCAAAGCCAAATACCCGCCTGCCGAACGTCCCATCAGATAATGATCGGCGTTTTCAAGGCCCAATGTTCGAAAGCCCTGATCCGTGAACCATGCGATAGATCGGCTGATTGCCTCCATGATTGCCGGAAGCGGCGTCTCGGGAGCGAGCGGATAATCGAGGGTAAGCAGTCCATAGCCGTGTTCGGTCAGCATGGAGACGTAAACGCTCGGAAGATCGTCCCGGTGCCCGAAGATCAATCCGCCGCCGTGAAAATAAACAATCGTGCCTTTAGCGGGAGCACTTTTTTTACTCGGATAAAAGGTTCCCTTCAACCGCAGCCCCTCAGGCGCGGCTATCGGAATTTCAAAGCGGTTCGCCTTTATTTCTTCATTCAGTTCAACCAGCACCTTTCCTCTGATCCTCGATCGGTTTTGTATTAACATATCATAAAGTATGGATGACTTTTTTATTCATAGTGCACAAAAGAATGCGCGTTTTTGGACGAATTGTTCATTTTTCACGAGTATGAAAGCGGTTATACTAAATTCAAAAGGAGGGTTTACATGTTACACTCTGTGATCCAAAAAAACAATTACCAAGATTCGATCAACTTAATGCTGTTAACCAACTCCATTAACGGATTAGAAGGCGTTACGCAAGGCCAGGTCATGATGGCTACGGACGCCAATAAAGATATCTTGAAAGCAGCCGGCTTGTTCACCGACGAGGTTCAGGGCGCGGGCGCCAACGATATGGCCATTGTCGTGGAATCCGATGACGCGAACATTCTCGAATCGGTCGTCGAAGAAGTGAAACGCTTCTTGAGCAACCTGTCGGGCAGCAAAAAAGGCGACGGCATCGAAAGCGTGGACAACTGGAAAGACGCTTTGGAAGCCATGCCGGACGCCAATTTGGCGCTGTTGTCCATTCCGGGCATCTACGCGGCGGGCGAGATCGAAAAAGCTTTGGATTCGGGACTGCATGTATTCTCCTTCAGCGACAACGTGAGCCTGGAAGACGAGATTCGCCTGAAGCAAAAAGCGCATGAAAAAGGTCTGCTGTTGATGGGTCCGGACTGCGGTACGGGCGTACTGTCCAGCGTTCCGCTTGCCTTTACCAACGTGACCAACCCGGGCAACATCGGCATCGTGGCCGCATCCGGCACGGGCATTCAGGAAGCGACCACCATTATCGACCGTCTGGGCGGCGGCGTCGTTCATGCGATCGGAACCGGCGGACGCGACCTCAAAGAAGGCGTGAACGCGCAAACGATGATCGACGCCGTTGTTGCTCTTGAGCAGCACGCGCCGACCGACGTGATCCTGGTCATTTCTAAACCGCCTGCGAAAAAAGTCCGCGACAACGTGATGCAGCTGCTGCAATCGTTATCCAAACCGGTCGTCGCATTGTTCCTGGGCGAAAAGCCGGAAGCGCATGTCGGCAACGTATCGCTGGCTTATACCTTAGAAGAAGCGGCGAAGATCGCGGTCGATATCTCGAACGGCGACGACGTGAAAGCCAACTACAATGAACCGATCGACTTCGCGGTCGACCAACCGCTTGCGGCAGGAAAAACGGTGAAAGGCCTTTACTCCGGCGGCACGCTGGCGAGCGAAGCGGCGACGCTGATCTCCGACGCGCTGGGCCTGGACAACGTGAAAGGCGAAGAAGGCTATATCTTGAACACGCAGGGCTTCCAAGTGATGGACCTTGGCGACGACGTGTATACCCAAGGTAAGCCTCACCCGATGATCGACCCTGAAGTTCGCGTGAACAAGCTCAAAGAAGTGCTGAAAGACGAAAGCACGGGCATCATCCTGGTCGACGTCGTGCTCGGCTACGGCGCGCATGCCGATATGGCAGCCGCTCTGGCTCCGAGCATCAAGTCCGCTCTGGACGAAGCTCAAGCTTCCGGCCGTCAATTGTACGTGATCGGCAGCGTCGTCGGCACCGACAACGATCCGCAAAACTACGCGCAGGCCGTCCAAACGCTCAAAGACGCCGGCGTAATCGTCGAAAGCAGCAACGCGCGCGCAATCCGTTTGGCGCTTAAGCTGATGGGACGCGAACTGCAAGTCGCGGACAAAGGCCGCGTGGAATATACCGATGCCAAGATCGAAGTTCCGGCTCCGGGCGAAAAAGTGCTCGAGCTGCTGAACAGCGTGCCGCGCGTCATCAATATCGGCATCCAAAGCTTTACCGAGTCGATCACCGCGTTCCAGGGCAAGGCGCTGCAATTCACATGGCGTCCGAAAGCGGGCGGCAATCAAAAGCTGATCCGCATCCTGAACGAGCTGGAAAAACGCGAAGAAGAAATCAACGCGTCCAACGATAAAATCGTGGCCCGCCTGATCGAATCGCAGCCGTTCCTCGTGGACGCGCGTCCGGCCAAAGAAGTCATCGCGGAACTGAACACGGACGAGAAAGTCATTCTGCATGCTGGACCGCCGATCAAGTACGAGAACATGACCGGCCCGATGAAAGGCTCCGTGATCGGCGCGATGCTGTTCGAAGGCTGGGCAGCGAACCAAGAAGAGGCTCTCTGCCAGTTGGAAAACAACGAAGTGAAGTTCATTCCGTGTCACCATGTCGGCGCCGTAGGCCCGATGGGCGGCATCACCTCGGCGAACTTCCCGGTATTCGTCGTCGAAAACAAAACGGACGGAACGACGGGCTACTGCATCATGAACGAAGGCATCGGCGAAGTGCTGCGTTTCGGCGCGAACAACGAGAACGTCATCAACCGTCTGAAATGGATGCGCGACGTGCTCGGTCCGGTACTCGGTCAAGCGCTGCGTACCCTCGAAGAAGGATTGAACCTGAACGTGATGATCGCCCGCGCGATCGCGATGGGCGACGAGTTCCACCAACGCAATATCGCGGCATCGCTCGTGTTCCTGAAAGAAATCACGCCGGCGATCACGCTGCTCGATATCGATCAGAAGAACAAAGCGGACGTGATCCAGTTCCTGGCCAACACCGATCAGTTCTTCCTGAACATCATGATGGCGACAAGCAAAGCGATGGTCGATTACGCGCGCAAAGTTCAAGAAGGCTGCGTCGTCACGACTATGGCGCGCAACGGCGAAAACTTCGGCGTACGCATCAGCGCATTGGGCGACGAATGGTTCACGGGTCCGGTCAACACGCCTGACGGCTTGTACTTTACAGGCTACTCGGCCGAGCAGGCCAACCCGGATATCGGCGACAGCGCCATTACGGAAACGGTCGGCGTCGGCGGCATGGCGATGATCGCGGCACCGGGCGTCACCCGCTTCGTCGGCCTGAACGGTCTGGACGACGCGCAAAACATTTCCGAAGAAATGCAGCGCATCTCGATCACCAACAACCCGACCTGGACGATTCCGAACTGGAACTTCAAAGGCGCTACCTTGGGTATCGATATCCGCAAAGTCGTGGAAACGGGCATCACGCCGATCATCAACACCGGTATCGCGCACAAAGAAGCCGGTGTCGGTCAGATTGGAGCGGGTACCGTACGTGCACCGCTGGTCTGCTTCGAAAATGCGCTGATCGCCTATGCGAAGTCGCTGGGCATCAACGTCGAAGAGTAAGCTAAGATGACTAATCGGAGCTTGACCTCGGCACAGTCTTCGGTCAGTTCTTATATGTGGCAGTTTATCAAGCAAAAACCAAGCATTCAGGCAAGGGTCCATTCGATCTTCTCGAATGGATTCAACCTGAAAGTTCAAGATCGCTTATGGTTCGTCGGAAAAGGGGAGGAAAATCTGTCGGCAATTGGGCTTGCGCTCGGCGCCGCGGACTTTGAGCGTATTGCGGCAGGATTATTCGTAGGCGCGCAGGTCAAAATGGTTCCTCTTTTTTCCCGATCCGACGAACAACTTGATCTGACATTTACCTGTTATATCAGGCCGATGCCGATCACGCTAACCGTACTGTCTATTCGTATCGTCGATTTGTCTATTCCGCAGATCAGGCTCGACAAGTTGAACCGCAGCACTTTGCTGCATCAACTTGAAAAAGCGGAAATTCAGAAGAAATCAGGCTTCGCTTCGGCAGCGCTCGAACAGGCTTATATCCGCTTCGTTGACGGATCCGATTCGTTTTCTGCCGCTTCGCTTCAGCCTTTGATCGGTGCGGGAGTCGGCTTGACGCCTTCGGGCGACGACTTTTTGCAGGGGATGATCTTGTTTGAACGAATCACGGGCGTCAAGGCGACGATCACCGATTTGACCCGGCAGTCGCTTCAGCATCGCTCGACCACGGATATCAGCCTGGCTTATTACCAAGCGCTGTTCGACGGATATGCCAATATGCAGTGGATCAACCTTTTCAAAGCGATCGAAAGCGAAGACGAACAGCAGATTGCCGCAGCGATCGAAAAGAATCAAGCATACGGAGCAACCTCGGGAAACGACAGTCTAATGGGTGTGCTTACTTTTTTAAGAAAAGCTAAAATGGAGGCAATTATGGGAAAACGAATCGTAGTCGCATTGGGCGGTAACGCCATTTTGAACGAAGATCCTTCGACGCAGGGGCAGATCGAAGCGCTGCGTCACACCAGCAAGCAGCTGATCGAATTGATCAAGCAGGGGCATCAGCTGATCATCAGCCACGGCAACGGTCCTCAGGTCGGCAATCTGCTGCTTCAGCAGTCGATCGCGCAGTCCGAGAAGAACCCGGCGCTGCCGCTCGATACGTGCGTAGCGATGACGCAAGGCAGTATCGGTTACTGGCTGCAAAACACGATGAACGAAGCGATCGCCGAAGCGGGTCTGAGCCAGCAGGTCGCTTCGATCGTGACGCAGGTCGTCGTCGACGAGAACGATCCGGCGTTCGCTAATCCGACGAAGCCGATCGGTCCGTTCTTCACGCAAGAAGAAGCGGAAAAACTGTCGGCGGAAACTGGCGAAATCTATGTCGAAGATTCGGGCCGCGGTTACCGCAAAGTCGTGCCGTCCCCGAAACCGCAAACGATCGTCGAATACCCGATCATCAAAACGCTGATCGAAAACGGCTACGTGACCGTATCGGCAGGCGGCGGCGGTATTCCGGTCAAAAAAGTGGCCCATGGTTATGAAGGCGTGGAAGCCGTCATCGACAAAGACTTCGCGTCCGCCAACCTGGCGAATCTGGTCGAAGCGGATTATCTGTTCCTGCTGACCGGCGTGGACAATGTCTACGTGAACTACAACAAGCCGAACCAGGAGAAGCTGGAAAACGTGACGATCGACCAACTGCAAGCTTGGATCGCCGAAGATCAATTCGCGCCGGGCAGCATGCTGCCGAAAGTCCAAGCGGCCATTTCCTTCGCGGAAAGCCGTCCGGGCAGCAAAGCGGTCATCACGTCGCTCGAAAATATCGGCGCGATCTTCAACGGCGGCTCCGCAACGGTGGTATTGGCGGGAAACCCGGTGCAGGCGGTCTGATCACCCCATAAGGATCGCCTGCGCCTTTCCCGCGTTATCATATATAATAGAAGAAACACGTTTGAAGAATCCGTTCGTTACCGGCTGAAACCGGATGCGAACGGGTTTCTTTTTTGTGAAAAGGTGGTACAGCGCTCGGCGTTATGCCGAATGGAATGCAGCACCGGGACCGAAAAAAAAGCCGAAAAACAAAAACGCTTGAAAGCGGTTAAAATTTGTGATACCTTATGTGTAACCGGTTACCTATTCGAGGTGAAAAGCATGGTCACGATAAAAGATGTCGCAAAACACGCCGGCGTATCGGTAGCTACCGTATCGCGGGTACTTAACGAAACCGGTTATGTGCATGAAGATACGCGCCGTATGGTGGAAAAAGCGATTCAGGAACTGAATTACACGCCCAACGAGGTGGCCCGCTCCCTGTACAAGCGCAAATCGAGACTGATCGGATTGCTGCTGCCCGATATCACGAACCCGTATTTCCCGCAGCTTGCCCGAGGCGTGGAAGATCGCATGCAGGAAAGCGGATTTCGCCTGATCTTCGGCAACAGCGACGAAAGCGAACAAAAAGAACGCGATTACATCCAGACATTCGTGCAAAATAACGTGGTCGGCATTATCTCGTCCACGAATTTTCCGAGCATGGATTTCTATCGCAGACTGAAAATACCGGTCGTGTTTTTGGATCGGATCTCCAGCGACCGCCCCGCGGTCTACGCGGACGGACGCGAAGGCGGGCGAATCGCGGCGCAGCAGATTATCGATCGCGGCAGCCGGCGCGTCGCCGTGCTGCAAGGCCCGGCGCATATCCGTCCGGCGCAGGACCGCTTTCAGGGCGCCGTCGAGGTGCTTCAGGATCACGGCGTTTCGCACGAAGTGATCTCTACCGATTCGTTCGCGCTGCATGAAGCGGAGCAAAAAGCGAAAAAGCTGTTCGAGACGGTTCCGGATGTCGACGGCGTCATTGCCAGCAACGACATGGCGGCGATCGCCGTGCTGCACGAAGCTCTTCGGTTAGGCAAAAAGGTGCCGGAGGACGTGCAGATTATCGGCTTCGACGATATTCCGCTGAGCGGACTGCTGTTCCCGCCGCTGTCGACGATCCGCCAGCCCGCTTACGATATGGGCTACAAGGCGGCGGAATTGATGATTCAATTAATCGAGGAACAAACGGTAGAACTGCGCAACATCCAGATGCCCGTCGAATTTATCGAACGGGGCAGCACGCGCGCGAAGCCGGAGAAGCCGTACTGAACAGCTTCTTCGGCCATAACGGAACCTATATAGAAAAGGCGGGAATGAACATGAGCATCTCTAATAACAAACGCGCACGCGTCGTCGTGGTCGGAAGCTGTTCGATGGACTTGGTCGTTACGTCTTCCAGACGGCCGGGGGCGGGAGAAACGGTACTCGGAGAAAGCTTCAAGACCGTACCTGGCGGCAAGGGAGCCAACCAGGCGGTAGCCGCGGCCAGACTCGGCGCGGAAGTGTCCATGATCGGACGGGTCGGCGACGATGCGTTGGGTCAAACGATTTTGGATAACCTGAAACAGAACGGTGTTCTTGTGAATAATGTGGAACCGGTTACACATTGCGAAAGCGGAACGGCGCATATCATTTTGGCCGAAGGCGACAACAGCATCATCGTGGTCGAAGCAGCCAATCGCGAAGTAACGCCCGAGTACGTGGAAAAGGCTCGCGCCACGATCGAACAGGCCGATATCGTGCTGATCCAGCAGGAAATTCCGGCCGAGACCGTGCTGCTCGTCAGCCGCATCTGCAAGCAGGCCGGCGTGCCGCTGCTGCTGAATCCCGCGCCTGCCCGTCCGGTCGAAGCCGAAGTGATCGAAAACAGCGCGTACTTGACCCCGAACGAACATGAAGCAAGCCTTTTGTTCGACGGAGCGGATCTGGGCAAAAGCCTGCGGAAGTATCCGAATCGCCTGATCGTGACCGAAGGAAGCCGCGGCGTTCGTTATTTCGACGGCAATGAAGAGGCGGTCGTTCCTTCTTACCCGGTCGAAGCGGTCGATACGACGGGAGCCGGCGATACGTTCAATGCGGCTTTCGCGGTAGCTCTGGCCGAAGGACAAGGGATCGCGGACAGTTTGCGTTTTGCCAACCGGGCGGCATCGTTGTCGGTCACGCGTTTCGGCGCGCAGGGCGGCATGCCGACCCGGCAGGAAGTCGAGGAGGCGCTGGCATGAAAAAGAACGGCATCTTGAACAGCCATATTTCCAAAGTGTTGGCCGACCTGGGGCATACCGATTATATCGTCATCGCCGACCTGGGGCTTCCGGTTCCGGCGGGCGTGCCCAAGATCGATCTGGCGTTGACCTACGGCGTTCCCGGTTTCGAGCAGGTCGTCGAGATCGTAGCCGCCGATATGGAAATCGAGAAAGTGACGATCGCCGAAGAGATGGTCGCGCAAAACGAATCCGCCTACGCTTTTACGGTCGATACCTTCCGAAAAGCCGAGATCGAATCATGCAGCCATAAAGAATTCAAAAAGCGGACCTCGGGAGCCAAAGTCGTGATACGGACCGGCGAAGCCAAGCCTTATGCCAACTGCATCCTGCAAGCGGGCGTTTGGTTCGGCACTCAAGAATAGGAGGAAGCGGCATGCATATCGAAATGCACGGCATTCATAAAGCCTTCGGCACGAACCAGGTGCTGAAAGGCGTCGATTTCGAGCTGAGACAAGGCGAAGTCCATGCGCTGATGGGCGAGAACGGCGCAGGCAAGTCTACCTTGATGAATATCCTGGTGGGCCTTCACGCGCTGGACGAAGGCAAAATCACGGTCGACGGCAAAGAAACGGTTTTCTCGAATCCCGGGGAAGCCGAGAAGCAGGGCATCACGTTCATCCATCAGGAGCTGAATATTTGGCCGGAAATGACCGTGCTCGAAAATTTGTTTATCGGCCGGGAACTGAACCTGCCTTACGGCCTGCTCGATACGCGAAAAATGAAACGTTTGGCCCGCGAGCAGCTTCAACGCTTATCCGTCGATCTGCCGTTGAATCGCGAAGCCGGTGCTTGTTCGGTCGGACAGCAGCAGATGATCGAGATCGCCAAGGCGCTCATGACCGACGCGAAAGTGATCATCATGGACGAGCCGACGGCGGCATTGACCGAACGCGAGATCGTCAAGCTGTTCGAAGTCATTCGCGCGCTCAAAGCCGAAGGCGTTTCCATCGTGTACATTTCGCACCGGATGGAAGAGATTTTCGCGATTTGCGACCGGATCACGGTGATGCGCGACGGGATTACGGTGGACACGAAAGACATCCCGGCGACGAACTTCGACGAGGTCGTGCGCAAGATGGTCGGACGCGAGCTGACCGAGCGTTACCCGAAGCGGAATCCGAAGCCCGGCGAAGTGGTGTTGGAAGTGAAAAACGCGACCCGGCGAGGGTTGTTCGAAAATATCAGCTTCAAGGTTCATGCGGGAGAGGTCGTCGGTTTCTCGGGGCTGATGGGCGCGGGACGCACGGAAATCATGCGCGCGATCTTCGGTCTGGATAAGCTGCATAGCGGAGAAATCATGCTCAAAGGCAAAAAGATCAATATCCGCCGTCCGGAAGACGCGGTGCGGCACGGCATCGGCTTTATCACCGAAGACCGCAAAGACGAAGGTCTCGTGCTCGACTTCTCGATCCGCGAAAACATGGCGCTGCCGAATCTGTTCAGCTTCACGTCCAAAGGCTTTATTTCTTCCCGCAAAGAAAAAGAATTCGTGGACACGCTGGTCAAGCGCCTCCAAGTCAAAACGCAATCCGCCGAAACGCCGGCCGGAAGTTTGTCGGGCGGCAATCAGCAAAAAGTCGTTATCGCCAAATGGATCGGCATCGGGCCCAGCCTGCTTATTCTTGACGAACCGACGCGCGGCGTAGACGTAGGAGCCAAGCGGGAAATTTATCAGTTGATCAACGAGCTGACCGACCGGGGCGTGGCGATCATCATGGTGTCTTCCGAACTTCCGGAGGTGCTCGGCATGAGCGACAGAATCATCGTCGTGCATGAAGGCCATATCGGCGGAGAGCTTACAGGCAGCGAAGCGACGCAAGAAAATATTATGACTTTAGCGACAGGGGGACAATAAGATGCAAAAATCAGCTTCCGCGGCCGATACGGGCAAGCGCTTCAAATTATCGGAGGTCACGCAAAAACTCGGTCCTTTATTGGGCTTCATCATCCTGGTCATGATCGTGTCGATCCTGAATCCGGCATTTATGGAACCGCTTAATATTTTGAATCTGCTGCGCCAGGTGGCGATTAACGCGCTGATCGCGTTCGGCATGACGTTCGTGATTTTGACCGGCGGCATCGATTTGTCGGTCGGTTCGATTTTGGCATTATCCAGCGCATTCGTCGCGAACCTGATGCTGGCCGGCGTCGATCCGATTCTCGCGATCCTGATCGGCTGTATCGCCGGCGCGATCATGGGCGCGATCAACGGCCTCTTGATCACGAAAGGAAAAATGGCGCCGTTTATCGCCACGCTCGCTACGATGACGATTTTCCGCGGATTAACGCTCGTTTATACCAACGGTAATCCGATCACGGGTTTGGGCGACGATATGTCGTTCCAATTGTTCGGCCGCGGTTATTTCTTGGGAATTCCGGTTCCGGCCATCACTACCATGATCGTATTCGCGGTACTGTGGATTATTTTGCATAAAACGGCTTTCGGACGCAAAACGTACGCGATCGGCGGTAACGAAAAAGCAGCAATCGTATCGGGCATCAAAGTGCATCGCGTCAAAATCATGATCTACAGCCTGGCCGGCATGCTGTCCGCTTTGGCGGGCGCTATCCTGATGTCCCGTCTGAATTCCGCGCAGCCTACGGCCGGACAATCGTACGAGCTGGACGCGATCGCGGCGGTCGTTTTGGGCGGAACCAGCCTGACGGGCGGACGCGGATGGATCGTCGGCACATTGATCGGCGCCCTGATCATCGCGACGCTGAACAACGGCTTGAACCTGCTCGGCGTGTCTTCGTTCTTCCAGATGGTAGTCAAAGGCGTCGTGATCCTGATCGCGGTGCTGATCGACCGCAAGCGGTCGGCTTAAAACAGAAAGAAGGTGACCCCATGAAAAAATTAACGACTACATTAGCCGCTTTGCTGGTGGTCCTGATGCTCGCGGGCTGCTCCATGCAGCCGCCGGCCTGGGCCAGAAGCGATCGGTCCGGAAACTCCGGCGAAATCAGAATCGGTTTGTCGATCTCGACCTTGAACAATCCGTTCTTCGTCTCGCTCAAAGACGGCGTAACGGCGGAAGCGCAAAAGCTGGGCATTGAAGTGATCGTCGTCGACGCGCAGAACGATTCGGCGAAACAAAGCAACGACGTGGACGATCTGCTTCAACAGGGCGTGAACGCGCTGCTGGTGAATCCGACCGACTCGGCCGCGATCTCTTCCGCCGTGCAAGCGGCTAACGGGCTGGATATTCCGGTCATCGCGCTGGACCGTTCCGCGGATCAGGGCGACGTCAAAGCATTGGTCGCGTCCGACAATGCAAAAGGCGGCCAGATGGCGGCCGAGTATCTGGTGAAGCAGATCGGCGAAGGCGCCAAAGTGATCGAGCTGCAAGGCGTACCCGGCGCATCCGCGACCCGTGAACGCGGACGCGGCTTCCACGAAGTTGCCGATGTCCAGCTTGACGTGATTGCCAGCCAGGCGGCCGACTTCGACCGGACCAAAGGATTGACCGTTATGGAAAACCTGCTGCAAGGCAATCCGGACGTACAGGCCGTGTTCGCTCATAACGACGAAATGGCGCTCGGCGCGATCGAAGCGATCGAAAGTTCGGGCAAAGATATCCCGGTCGTCGGCTTCGACGGCAACGACGACGCGCTGACTTCGATCCGAAACGGCAAGCTGACCGCAACGGTGGCCCAGCAGCCGGAGCTGATCGGACAGTTGGCCGTGGACGCCGCGCGAGACGTGCTGGAAGGCAAAGAAGTGGAAGCTTCCATTCCCGCGCCGCTGAAGCTCGTGACGAAGGAAGATGCGCAGCCTTAAGCTTGACTTGAACGTTCGGAATCATCGAAAAGAGACTGTCCTGGCACCGAATCACGGCGCTCGGGACAGTCTTTTTTTGCGGCAGATTCCCGATTTTTCGTTTGAATAATTGCACGACAGCACTTATTTTGTAGGCATCCGTCGTAAAATCCTTCTTCGTTTTGGAACGCGCTGCCGCTATACTAAGAAAAACGAACATTACGCATCTATCTCGTCTCACCTTGAACCTGAGCCGAAAAGGAGAAAACACTATGATCTACATCGCTTTACTTAGAGGCATCAACGTAGGCGGCAACAACAAAATCGATATGAAAACGCTCAAGGCCGTGTTCGAATCGGCAGGGATGGAACGCGTCAAAACATATATCAACTCGGGCAATATCGTTTTCTCGAACGATACCTTTTCCCAAGCCGAGCTGGTACCGGTGTTGGAAGCGGCGATCGAAGCGCGATTCGATCTGCGCATCCGGGTGCTGATTCGCAGTCTGGATGAAATGCAGGCCGTTTGCGACGTGCTGCCGGAGTCTTGGAGCAACGGCGGCGAGATGAAAAGCGACGTGTTTTTCTTATGGGACGAGGTGGACGAAGCGAACGCTCCGTCGGCTCTTCCGCTGACGCCGGGCGTCGGGACGCTGCTGACCGCGCCGCGCGCGCTTCTGTATTCGGTGAATCGAGAAGATGCGGGGCGCAGCGGCATGAACAAGCTCATCGGATCAAAACTATATGCCCAGATGACGGTGCGCAACGTGAATACGACGCGGCAGATCATGAAACTGATGCGGGAGCTGGAGTAATAAGGCGAACGACTACTCTTACGCTTTGAACTTGCAGATCAGCTTTTGCATGCTATAGGAGATATCCTGAATCATGCCGTTGATCGCGGAAGTTGATTCTTCGATGCATGTTGGGAAAATGAAGCGGACAACCGAAAAACCGCCTAAGCTCGCTTTGCGCGAATTCAGGCGGTTTTTGGCGTGAACCGCGTGCCATTTGGCGAAAACCGGTGCCGCGGTTAAGCTTGCGGTTCGGCCGTCGCAACTTCCGAACTTAGGCTCCGCAGCAAAAACTCCGTAAAATGAACCGCATGACGCCCGGCCAGCTCGACGTTCTCGTCGAAGCTGTCAGCCGATTCTGCGCCGTGTCCGGCAATGTCGGATACGGATTTCACGGCGATAACCGGGATTTCGTAACGCTGTCCGACTTCCACGATCGCCAAGCCTTCCATATCGGACACCTTCGTATCCGGCAGTTTCTCCAGAATGCCTTGAACGCGTTCGCCTTCGCTCATGAACGAATCCAGCGTCAGTGCCAGACCGAAGTCCAGACGGTAAGGCAGGTTGCCTTGCTCTTCTTGAGCGATAACGCGCAGGCGTTCCAGCCAAGCGGCGTCGATTTCGTAGGAAGGAGGCATTTGCGGCATTTGACCCCAAGCGTAGCCGAAGCAGGTCGCGTCCACGTCGCCGTAAATGTACGAAGTCGGGATAACCACATCGCCGACTTTCAGCGTCGCGTCGAATGCGCCGACCGAACCGGTGTTGATAATCAGATCGGGACGATGGCGATCAGCGACCAGCGTTGTGGCTACCGCCGCATTAACCTTACCGATGCCGCTCTCGACGAGCAGCAGCTCACGGCCTTCGCGAACGGCATGCTCGATCACGGTTTTACCCATGACTTCGCGGCCGGTAATGTCCGAATTGATACGAAAAGGTGCAATTTCTTCTTGCATGGCACAGATAACAGCGATTTTCATGATCGAACCTCTCTTATAGACGGATTTCTTTTCAAACGTTTGAAGCTTATTTTTCTTCCAAGTAGGAAATCGGCTCGTTGACATCTACTTTCGTGCCGCCGAATTCATCCTTGATGTACTGCTGCGTGTCTTCGTTGTGATACAGTTCGCCCAGTTTGAGCAGACCTGCATCGTCTTTCTTGTCTTCGGTCGTGACCAGCACGTTGATGTTGGCTTTCGTGTCTACGGACACTTCTTCGTGGAACAGGGAGTCTTCCAGCACGTTCAATCCGCCTTCGAGCGCGATCGTGTTGCCGATCAACACCAGGTCGACGTCTTGAATGACGCGCGGACCCGTCGTGTCGTCGATCAGTTCGAACTTGAGGTTTTTCGGATTGCTCGTCACGTCGTTGGTGCTGCCCGTGCCGACATCGAATCCGTCTTTCAGCTCGATCAGACCGGCTGCTTGCAGCAGCAGCAGTCCGCGCGCCGTGTTGGCCGGGTTGTCCGCCAGAGCCACGAGCGCGCCGTCGGGAACGTCTTTGATGTCTTTGATTTTGCTGGAGTAGATGCCCATCGGCTCCAGGTACGTCGTCGCGATTGCCGTCAGGTTGGCGCCGCTGTCTTTATTATAGCTTACGAGATACGCCCATGACTGGAACGCGTTCACGTCGACTTCTTTTTCTTTTGTCGCATTGTTCATTTCCACGCCGCCGTCGATTTCTTTGACCTTGATATCCAGCTTGGCGTCTTTGGCTGCTTGAGAATCCGCGATGTGTTTCCAGATCTGAGCGTCCGAGCCCATCGAACCGACAGTGATCGTCTGTGTGCCGTCCGCGGCGACGGCGCTTGCGCCGCTGCCTGCCGAGTTGCTGCCGCATGCTGCAAGAACAACCAAAGCGCTCAGTGCCATGCCTGCAAACCATTGTCTTTTCATCTGTAATTCCCCCTGAATTATTCTTTGTGTATAGAAGTGTAATGCGTTCAATCGGTAATGTACGAAAGCGAGCGGTTGCAAAAGAACGAGATCGTTTAAAGGTTCGCCCCGGTCTGCTGCAATCCGATTGATCAATGCATCGTCATGCCGCCGGTTACGTTAATCGCTTGCCCCGTCATGTAGGATGCGAGAGGGCTTGCGAGGAACAATACCACATTCGCGACGTCGCGCGGCTGCGCGGTTCGGCCGAGCGGTACCTGCGAACAATCTTCTTCATAAATCTCTTCCGCCGTCATGCCGCGAATCAGGCCGCCTTCGATCCGCTCGCGATGCTTCATGGCCGTTTCCACGATGCCCGGACATACGGCGTTAACGCGGATATTTTTCGCAGCCAGCTCAACCGCCATCACTTTGGTCAGTCCCAGTACGGCGTGCTTGGACGCGCAGTAACCGCCCATGGCGCGATAGCCGTTTTTGCCTGCTTGGGAAGACATCTGAATGATGCTGCCCGGTTTGCCCGCTTCGGACAATGCCCGTGCCGCCCGTTTGGACGCCACGTACAAGCCGGTCGAATTGATCGCGAATACCTTTTCCCAATCCTCGGTGCGGCTGTCGATCACGTAATCCATGGTCGAGATCCCGGCGCAGTTGACGAGCACGTCCGGCACGCCTTCGCGTTCCAGTACAGTATCGAACCAGCGCTCCACGTCATCGGTGTTCGACAGGTCGAGCCGCGTTTGTGCAAAACGCTCGCCTGTCTCCGCATAGTCTTCGTTGTAACGGAGGTCGGCGGAGATCACTCTCGCGCCGCTCTCCAGAAACAATTCCACGATTGCGGCACCAATACCCGATCCGCCCCCGGTCACGACGACTTTTTGTCCCGTGAGATCGATGGCGATCATGGCTTAAAATACCCGGTTGAACGGATCGCGGCTGATGCCGGCTTCCAGCACCTGGCGCGCGTACTCCTGTGCGGAGAACAACGAGTGGTCGCGATAGTTGCCGCATTCCAGCGCCGATACGGCAGGAACTTCCGTCGTTTCAAGCACGAGACGCAGTGTTTTTTCCAACGCGGTCGCGACTTCTTCCGGGGAATGTTCGTTCCACAGAATCATGTAAAATCCCGTGCGGCAGCCCATAGGAGAAATATCGATAATCCCGGTCAGCTCATCGCGCAGATAAGTCGCCAGCAGATGTTCAAGCGTATGAACGGCCGCCGTCGGCAGCGCATCTTCGTTAGGTTGAAGGAAGCGCAGGTCGTATTTTTGCACCGTGCTGCCTTTCTCGTCATGTTCAACCCCTGCAGGACGTACGTAAGGAGCCTTTACGATCGTGTGATCCAATTCAAAACTTTCGACTTTTGCCATTGCGCTTCATTCCTTTTTCGTTAGATTGGGTATTGGGATGCGCCCTGAATTTCGGTTCGGCCGTCCATCCCAAGCTTTCTGCCAAGCGATACGTTTCGACGTTAATGCGTGGATTTGCGCGTGAAATAGTCTCCGATAAACTGACAAACGAATACGAGCAGCAAAATCAAGATCGTGGCGATAAAGGTGATATCCAGTTGGAAACGGTTGTAGCCTTTGTTGATCGCCAAGCTGCCGAGACCGCCGGAACCGATCGCGCCTGCCATGGTGGTCAGGCCGATCAGATTGATGACCGTGACCGAAGACGCTCGGATGATGCCGGTCAGTCCCTCTTTTAAGTATACACGGAAAATGATCTCGACCGGACCCGAACCCATCGCCTGCGTGGCTTCGATAATGCCGGGATCGACTTCAAGCAGGGCATTCTGGATCTGTCTGGCGTAAAAAGGCACGATCCCGATCACCAGCGGCACGATCGCGGCGTTCATTCCGATCGACGTTCCCGTGATCAAGCGCGTGACCGGAACGACGAGCGCGATGAGGATGATGAACGGCACGGAGCGGAAGAAGTTCACGATTTTTTCCAAAATGCTGTATACCCATCGGTTAGCAAGGATGCCGCCTTTGTCGGTCGCAACCAAAATGACGCCGAGCGCAATCCCGAAGATCGCGGAGAACAGGGAGGTCATGAACACCATGTACAGCGTCTCGTAGGTGCTTTCCCAGATCTCCGACTTATTTTCCATGACATTGGGCAAATAACGGTTCAGAAAATCGTTCATACGATGCGTTCACCTCCGAGAGTCGCTTTCTCCGGCGAGTCCAGACGGTCGACGGTGACGTCGAGCGAACGCAGATAAGCAAGAGCGTTTTCCAATTCCGAACGGCCGCCCGACAACACCACGATCAGGCTGCCGACGGGGGTTTGCTGAAGAACTTCGACGTTGCCGAACAAGATGTTGGCCGAGACGCCGAAGCGGGTCGCGATATCGGAGACGATCGCTTCGCTGGTCCGGCTGCCGACGTAAGAGATTTTGCATAGGACATCGTCGTCTCCCATACGTGCGAGGGAAGGATGCGACATGATCTTTTCCACGGTCTGCCCGAAATGCGTTGCCGTATGGATAAAGTCGCGCGTCAGCGGCTGCTTCGGCTCGCTGAAGATGGAGACGATATCGCCTTGCTCGACGATCGCGCCTTCCTCCATCACCGCCACCTTGTTGCAAATCTCCTTCACCACCTGCATTTCGTGGGTGATGATGACGATGGTCAAGCCAAGCTTCCGATTGAGGTCGCGCAGCAGATCGAGAATCGACAGCGTCGTCTTCGGGTCGAGCGCGCTGGTCGCTTCGTCGCATAATAGGATGCGCGGCTCGTTGGCGAGCGCTCTGGCGATGGCGACACGCTGCTTTTGTCCGCCGGATAGCTGGGAAGGGTAGGAAGCCAATTTATCGGATAGGCCGACCAATTCAAGCAATTCCCGGACTTTGCGATCTTTGTCGGCTTTCGGCATGCGAGAGCTTTTGAGCGGGTACAGCACGTTGTCGTAGACGGTACGGGATTTCATGAGATTAAAATGCTGAAAGATCATGCCGATTTTTTTGCGTGCGCTGCGAAGTTCTTTCGGTTTCAGTTCAAGCAGCTTCTGACCGTTGACGACCACATCGCCGGAACTGGGACGTTGAAGCAGGTTCATTACGCGCACGAGCGTGCTTTTGCCCGCGCCGCTGTAACCGACGATGCCGAACACGTCTCCTTCGTCCACTCGAAGATCGATGTCCCGCGCGGCGACGACGGTGCGCGAACCGGTGTTGAACGTAACGTTGATACGGGATAACGAGATCATAATCAAGCACTTCCTTATGTAAGCTTTCGGTTAGATATTTCCGATATTGTACACCTATTTAGTCGGGATTACTATAGTTTTTATGAATTTATTTGTTAGAAATAGTAAACCGGTGGTCAAATAAAAAAGGATGGATTTTCATATTCTTTTAAAAGGGAATTGACCATAACATGGATGCGATGTGTCTCGTTTATAGGGTGTGCGTATCAACATTCAGGAGGAGAAAATATGAAGGAAAGATGGATTGCGACAGGATTGGCGGGAATATTGGTGCTGAGCGGAGCCGGTATGGGGTATCAAGCGTACGCGGAACAAGCGACGGATGTACAGGAAATTCAAACGGAAGAAACAGGCGGGTTGGAAAAGACGGGCCAAGAACCCATGCTTGAGCCAGATCCGGCCGCTCCACAATATAACGTAGATCCTGCATCGATTCCCGCCGAGAAAAAAGGGTTGCCGAAAGTGTTGATCGAACCGGACGGAACTCCGACTAAACCTGCGAACGTGGCTATAAAAGATTACGGTTACGGTATCGTGCAATCCGCGACTTACTTCGCGAACGACGGCAAACAATACTATATCGTCCAGTCGGAGGTCGAGCCCGGCGAAGGGATTTCGTTTATTCAAAATGCCGAATCCACTTACAAAGAACCTGTTCGGCATATCGAAATCGGCGGATATGCCGCGGTGGCGATCGACGGCGAGTATCGCCGCGTCGTTCATGTTTTGATCGACGATCAGCTCTTATGCGTAGCCTGTTGGGGTCTTAGTGCCCAAGAACTGATTGCTATCGCTGAACAAGTCGTAACTCGGTCTTAAGCCATCCCGCTGTACTTTTAACCCGTTCCCATTCCGTATACCCCCGCATCCGGGAGCATATGGCCGCACTTTTACGAACCCTTCCGCTCAGTTGGCTTCTGCTGCACTCAGTCCGGCTCACTCCGTCTCAGGTGGACTGACCATCGTTGGGGACCGAGTGCCTTTCCCGTATAATAGTAAACGTTACGCCGGATGGCACATCGAAAAGTTCCTCCGACGTCGGAAATCGAGCAAGCCGAAAGGATGAATCAAATTGGGTTATACGGAAGTGCTGGAACGGAAAAGCGAAATTCTGAAGAAGACGATGGAAAATTGGATTTTGAAAGAGAACCGCGACGGGTTAAACCGCCAGGAAGCGCACATTTACCGGAATATGCTCAAAGAGCTTCATCAGAATGAACAGGAATTGAACACGGTGCGCGGCGAAGAAGTCGCGAAGTCGCCGGAATCGGAAGAAACATCGACCGAGCGCGTTCCTGTGGGAGCGACTCGTTAATTGAAAAGACGTTAAACAACTTCGCGCTAAAAAAGAGCTCGACAAACCGCCCGAACTTCGCCGTATGCGAAATCGGGCGGTTTTTAGGTTGAGTGAATCTTTTTAAATCCATTCGTTTATAGACGAACGATTCTCCGGTAAACGAGACAGTCCAGCAGATCCGGCCAATCCAATTCTTGCTCGTGCGGATCGCGGAAAGCGGTGGCGGTAGGCAGATAACCAAGCAGCGGGCCGAGCCCGCCGTGGATGTTGTTGCCTCCGTCGCCGCCTTTTCCCGTATAGCCGCCAGGTGTAAGCACAAGCTCTTTTACATAAGGATCGCCGGGAAAACATAAACCGAGGCTATTCGGCAGTTCCAATTCATGCGGTCCCCGTGCGAAATGCTTCAAGCGCATCGACTCGTCGATACCGTCGCCCCACGGGAAGAGCGTTGAAGCCCCTGCGCCGTACAAGACTTCCCATTCATCTTCGGTGGGCAAAGCAAAACCGGCTTCGATCTCGACTTCGCTCCATTCCTCGAACGTCTCGCTATCGTCGAACAGATACAGCCGGACGTCTTCGCCGTGTCGTTCCAGTCGAAGGTATTGGTAGATTTCAAGGCTGTGTTGAGGCATGCCGCGAAAACGTTCGATCTCCTCAAGCACATCGGCATCTTCCTCCGGGTCCAGTTCATCAATGGAAAAAGGATACCAACCGGCAGACGTAGTCTGACGTTCGACAAGCAGCGGCCGGATTGTGACTTCGCGAACAGGAGACATCAGCTTGCTCAGATAGGCGCTTGCTTCTTCCGACGTTCCCTGAAATTGTTTTTCAAAAAGAGCAAGCAACCGCTGACGTACAGGCGTCTCGCCGGCGGACCGTTTATCGATTCCCGTCCAGCCCGCGATCGCCGTATCTCCGGGCACGAAGACGAATTCGCGGCCTTTGCAAGCAAAAACCTCGACGTCCCGGGTTTGTCCGAACCGCTCGAAAGTTTCCGTCCGCAGCCATTCGAAACCGGCAGGAAGCATTTCAAGCAGCCCATTGACCTGTTTGCGGCGTTCTTCCTTCGTTAACGAGTTCCAATTCCCGCGTTTCCAAGATTCCATCCGTATCGCTGCTCCTTTCGTTCCGTTTTTCTTTTATCCAAACGTTAAGCTCTATTACTGCCTATTTTAGCGATCCGATTTCCCTCTTTCAACTGCATTTGACCTACGAATTGCCGCTGATCGTCACATGATCGCCAACGCCCAGCACATGCTTCAGCCAGTGTTTGAACCCGGCAATCGGTTCTTCGTTGTTCATGTAAGCTCGTACCTCCTTATGGGAACATGCATTCCTTTTTGTGGATCAAAAATGTTACACTAGATAAAAACAGATGATGGAGGAAGTCATGGTGGTAACTTTGTATCGCAAACGCATCGTTTTAAAACAGGTCGAATTGTTCGTGCTGGACACGCAAACCGAAGGGCCAGCGATCTTATGCCTGCACGGCCGGTGGGGAAGAGGAGAGACGTGGGCGGATCTGATGCGCCGTTACGGCGATCGGTATCGGATCATCGCTCCGGATCAACGCGGCCACGGTTTGAGCGGCAAGCCGCTTGCCCGCTATACGGCCGAGGAGATGGCGGAAGACGCGGTCGAGCTGCTCGACGCGTTGGGAATCGAAACCTGCATATTGATCGGGCATTCGATGGGTGCGCAAAATGCCGCCCATGTCGCAGCCCTGCATCCTCATCGGGTATCCCAAATTGCGCTTCTTGATAAGACGCCGGCAGGACCTTCCGTTCGGATCGACACGCCGCCGGAACAGCTGCCTGCCGTCGATCCGTTGACCGTCGATTGGCCGCTGCCGTTTTCCGATCGTGCAGCGGCCCGCGATTTCATGCGCCGCGAACTGGACAGCGAGCTTGCCTATGAATACTTTATGAACAGCTTGATCGAAACGCCGGACGGCTATCGCATGATGTTCGGCGCTCAAGCCATGGCCGCCAATATCGCGTACAATATCGACTGGTACGATCGGCTGAGCGAGATTGCTTGCCCGACGCTGCTGATCCGGGCGCAGGACGGTGACAATATGCCGGACGACGTATGGGAAAAGGCAAAAGGGCGTCTATCCGATTGCATGGCGCGCGAAATGCCGGGTACGGATCATAACGTCCATTTGAGCGACCCCGAAAGGTTTTACGGATTTTTGGACGAGTTTTTGGCACTATAGCGTTAATGGCGATCATTTTCCGGCATCAATCAAAAAGCCGTTCCGGCGAGCCGAGCAAGTCGGCAGGCCGGAACGGTATTTTTGTATCCGCATGCTGATCCGTCTATCCCGTCATTTTACCGATACACGTTCAATTCCGCGACCGACCACCAATATTCGGAAGAACCCGTTTGTGTCACGCGAATATAACGGGCGGTTCGGGAAGCGTCGAATGCGGCGTCGATCCCGTTGGAGGTTCCTTCGCCGGATGCGGCTTGCGTCCAATCGACCCCATCGGCAGAAGTTTCGATCGTGTACGCGCGCGCATAGTCGTCCGGGGCGTCCGGGGCGGACGGGGAAGTCAACTGCACGCGGGAGAACGCAGTCTCGGCGCCCAAATCAACCGCGATCCATTGCCCCGGCGATTGAACTTCGCCGGAAGACCAGCGGCTGGAGACGTCGCCGTCCAGCATGGCGGAGATCGCATAGTCCGCGCGCTCCGGCATGGAAGTGGTTACGATCCAATCCGTGCGATCCAGCAGCGTGGGCAGCCCGTCGTCAGGCGCGGAATCATCCTTATCCGCTGCAAACACGGATAGTCCGGAGATGGACCACCACTGCGAATGGTCCGCCGTTAATTCGACCCGCGCATACCGTGCGGACTGCGGAGCGAAAGAAGCGACGACATGCGCTCCGGTGCCTGTTCCTTGCGCTACGGGCACGCTCCAATCCACGCCGTCATCCGATACGGAAACGGCATAGCCGCGCGAGTAATCGTCGGCGCTTCCCGTGCTGTCCAACACAAGCTGGCTGAATTCGGTAGTCTGACCGAAGTCCAGCATCAGCCATTGGCCTGCACGCTGCTCCGTACCCGTCGACCAGCGCGTGCCGGAATCGCCATCGAGTACGGCGTTCGGCTCCTGACCGGAAGCGGAAGACGAAGCTTCTACGGCCCATCCCTCTGCTGTCAGAGCTTTAAGTTTTCCAGTACCGTTATGTTGCACATCCAATTCGGCGATCGACCACCAATTGGACGATTCACCGGTCTGTACGACTTTAACGTAACGGGCTGCTTGCTGCGGGAAAGTGGCGCGCACGAGCGAGGTATCGCTCCGTCTTCCCGCGGCGACAGGCTCGCTCCATGAGCGTCCGTCCGCTGACAGCAGAATCCGGAAGCCGTCCGCACTGTCGCCGATTGCTCCGGCGGAGTTCAGCACGACGGTGTCCACTGCGGACAACTGCCCCAGATCAACCGTTACCCATTGTCCGTTTGTTTGCGGGCGTCCGGAGGTCCAGCGAGTGGAGAGATCCCCGTCGAGCATGGCCGAGGCGATATCGGTTCCGTTATCGGCAAAAGTCGTCGCCTGCCAATCTTCGCGACTACCCGGCCCGTTACCCGGAAGGGGCGTTTCAGGTTCTTCCGGCTCGCCCGGTTCCTCATTGTCGTCGGAACCGCCGTGGAACGAAGCCAAGCGAAGTTCGGCGATCGACCACCAACTGTCGGTGAGGGCTGTCAGTTTTACGCGGATGTACCGGGCTTGCTGCGCACCCAAGTCGACAGCAATTCCTGCGGATTGACCTTCTCCGGAAGCGACCGCCTCCGACCAGTCCTCGCCGTTATCCGAGACGAATACCTCATACCCGCGTGCATAATCGCCGCCGCTCGTACCCGAGTTCATGAACAGGGTATCGAAGCTTTGCTTCGAACCGAGATCAAGCCGGAACCATTGCGCAGGGTTTTGCGCGGAGCCCGAGGTCCAGCGGGTGGATAGGTTTCCGTCGATCATGTTGGATACCGGATCGCTGCCCAGGTCGGCGGAAGCGGTCAGCGTCCAATCGGTCCGATCCAGATAGCGGATGCCGCTGGAGTGATCCGGCTCCGTCATCGTTTCTTTTTTCGGATCGACCTGAACGATGGCTTTCGGATGTACGACCGCGGAACCGACTTTGCCGCTTGCGTCGTAGAAGCCGACCGTTTTGGCCGAAGAAGAAGGATTCCAGATCTGAGCGGCATATCCGTTCGCGCCTTTATACACCGTAACCGCCGGATCATCGCTCCAAATCTCAGAGGTGCGACTGCCCAGCGCGTTCATCGAATGGGTAAACCAATACGCGTTGAAAATCTCGTTTTGCTGCATCAGGCTTGCATCCCATTTGGCAAGCACGGATTGAGGATCGCTCAACGCCTGGAACGGCCAAATGATATGCTGCCAACTGCGTTCTTGGGTCGCGCTGCCGCCGCTTTGTTTCCGGATATCTTCTAACAGGCCGTCGTACAGCTTCGCGGCTTTTTGCGGATCGCGGCCGTAAGCCGACATCCATTCGCCGAGCGGCAGCCAATGAATCCCGTAGATATGCTCGGCATCGCCGGAGAAGAAGGTCGTATACGCATAGGCGCTGCCATAGACATGCCCGGCTGTTTCATGCGCGTAACCCGGCAGGAAATTGTCCCCGTCGTAATCGAACCAATATTGCTCCGCGGCTTTCAGCTCCGTCGTGAAGCCCCAGATTGCCGCATCGCGGTAATCGGTATTTTGCGTGACTTCGCCCCACATGAACTGCCCGACCCAGCCGAACAGCGCTTCTCCGGCGGCTTCCTGGTTGTTGCCGCTTGCGTTGTCCGCGAAGCCGCCCGCCCACGAATGGCCTTCGTACGGATCGAAATTGCGCATCCACGGGTACATGTCGTCGGTACGCGAAGGGTTGGCATAGTCGCGAATCAAATGCTCGACCATATCGCCGTAATCGCGCACGAAGTCTTCGTCATATTGTCCCAACACGGCCGAAGCGAACGCGTAGTAGCCGTAAGTGAAGTGATGGTCGGTCAGCCCCGTATTCAATCCGAAGCCGCTGGCATAAGGGAAGATCGAACCCCACGCCGGCGAGTAATGGAAGTAATGCGAATGCTGAGGTTCATCTTCGGAATACGTGTACCAATCGGTCAAAATGCTGCGTAACGTGTCCAGATACATGTCGCGCCGGTCCGTATCGCCGATCTGATCGCTTACCAGCACGCCCATCGCCAGCGGATGCAGCTTTTTGCCCTGCCAGTACGGATCGCGGCTCATCAGCCCTGCCGCGATGTCCGCATCCAGCATATCCAGGTAGGCGCTGAGCTGCACGCGGGAATAACCGGCAGAACCGCTCGGTTCGGCAAACTGCGGCAGCAAGCCGCTAAACCGATCCTGCGTCGTGAAGGTGTTGCCCGCATGGACCTTCAACGTGCCGCGTACGGAAGGATAAGTCAGTCCGGTAAGTTCGGACGTCGTGATTTTCCATTGGTGCGGCAGCAATGTCGCCAACGTCTCATTAGGGAACGTCTCCCGCTTGGACTCGGTGACGGCCGTGAATCGGGTCGTGACCAGCGCCGATTCGGCGTTGTAGTCGTAATCGACCGCGGTATCGGTTACGAAGGCATAGCCGTGCAGCCGATACAGCGAAAGGTCGTCTGCCGAAGGCAGTGCAGCCAGCGACAGATAAGTCTCGTCTCCCGCGAACTTGATTTTGATCGTATCGCCCAACTTCATGAACGTGGTTCCCGGAGGAGCGAATACGCCGTAGTTCCGTTCGAACGTCTCCGGCACGGGAGCACGGTCCGTGTTGGTAATCTCAAGTCCAAGATGATCGGCCGTCGCGACGTCGCCGTCTTGAAGCTCGATCGTGCGACCGGATTCATCGTAAATACGCGTCAGATTCGCCGTGCGCAGCACGACGGCATCCGGATTTTCGAACGTGTTATACAGATACGGCGAGCCTTTGACGAACGTTGTTTTCATTTTCTCCGTCTCGTCGTCACTCATGACCACGTCAACGGAATAGTCGCCGTATCCGATGACGGTGGTCTGCACGTCTGCCGGATTGATCGACGCTTCGTTGATATACAGATCCGGCTCGCCGTCAGCATTGACCGAGCCGCCGTCCGACGACGCGTAACCCGCACCGGGCGTCATGACTGCGAGTCCCATCGTCGTATATTTGTTTTTAAAAGGAAGCGTGATGACGCCGTTGCTTTCGCCCAGATTGAAAATGAGCAGCGATTGCCACCAGTCGTTAGACGGGAAAGGAGCCTTCAGCTTCTCCGATACAAATTTGGGACTGCGAGGTTCCAATTGCGACAGGTCTCCAGTCTCGTAGCTGCCCGCGCCGACTTGAACCTTTTCGATCGTCGGCATTTCCGGGATATCGTAAACGGGCTTATTGTCGCCTTCGCGGTATCCCAGCACTTCGAACTCGAACAGTGAATAACCGTAGTCGTTGCTGCGCGCAAGACCTTGCATCTTCACGTAACGCGCTTCCGCATAGAGATCGACTTGCTCTTTTTTGCCTGAGCCGTCCAATTGACGATAGATCGTTTTCCAATTCCGCGCATCATCGGAAATCTGAATATCGTAGGCTCGCGCGTAGGAATTTTCCCAATCGAAACGAATTCCGCCGATTTCTTTTCTTTCGCCCAAATCCACGTAAATCCAGCTATCCGCACGGAACATGGAAGCCCAGCGCGTATTGCGATTGCCGTCGGTAGCGTTTTCGGCCAAGTAATTGCCCGGTACCGGCCGTTCGTTTTCCGGTCGGTTCAAATGTTCGTCGATTTCCAGCGAAGAGGCCGTAACCGGTCGGTTCAGCGCCAAGTTGACGGGAGCGGGGCGAAGATCGTCATTCAGACCGCCTGTTCCGTACACGCGGAATTCCCAGATCGAGATGCCGTAAGCGGCCTGCGAGCGCTGGGTGCTGAATAGGCGTATGTATCGGCCTTGCGCCTTCGTTTCCAGTTCGATCTTTTCTTTTCCGCCGCGTCCGTCGGTTGTGTCGTAGACGTCCCGCCAGTTCAGTTCATCGTCCGACACTTGAAGTTTGTAAGCCGTCGAATACGCGCCTTCCCAATCGATTTCCACGCTCGATACATCGGCTGTTTTGCCCAAATCCAGATAGATCCACTGCGGGTCTTTTTGCCAGACGCTTTCCCAACGCGTATCTGCCAGACCGTCCGCAGCCAGATTCGGCGTGCCTCCGCCAAGCGAAGATGAAGCATAGACGGGCCGATTGGCCGACAGCAAACGTACGGCCTCGTTTAATTCTGCGGCCTGTATCGTCGCGGGCTCAAATCCGGCTGCGCCGCTAACCCCTCCGGTCAGCAGCATAAGCGCTAACGCCGCATTCCTCCAACGTCGTTTGCCTCCCGGATGTGCAGCCCGAACGCTGCCGTTCCTTTTTTTCTCCACCTTTCAATCTCCCCCCGAAATTCAAAATGCGATTCTGTCCAGTGACTTGTAAAAGCACGTTGTACTATTCGGTCATTATTTACGATTTCCTGTTTATTTTTGTGAAAAAATGTGAGAATCGCACTCTAAACGTAAAAATAGCCGAAAAGGAGGAGGACTATCGAACCAAGCGAACGAGCAAGCGAATCAAAAATAAAGATGTGTGTCGTCAAGAGACATTAATGCTCTTGATTCGGATTTTTTTAAGGAAGCACAAAAAAACCGTCTCTCCTTAACGGACAGGAGGACGGTTTTGAATAGGAATCGTGCGAACGGTTCAGGTTTGCGCGAGCTGCTTTGCATGAGACACGCGGTTTCGGCTGTTGCTTTTGGAAGCGTATAGAGCCAAGTCGGCACGTTCCAACAGCGAGGCTTCCGTCGAATCGGGCTGCGAAGTATCGACACCTACGCTAATGGTCACGCGATGCGTGCCGAGAAGCGTGTTTTCGATGACGGAACGGATCTGCTCCGCTGCCGCAACCGCGTCTTCGCTGCCGACGGCGGGAAGCAGAACAACAAACTCTTCTCCGCCGAATCGCGCGCAAATGCTAAGAGCGCCGGCGGTTTCCCGCAGCAGACGAGCCAGCTCGATGAGCACGAAGTCGCCGACGGGATGTCCGTACGTATCGTTGATGGTTTTGAAATGATCGATATCGGCAATCAGCAAAGAAAGCGGCAAATTGCTGTCCTTGCTGGCTAATAGCTCGCCTCGCAGGCAGTCCTCGAAAAAGCGCCGGTTATGCAGGCCTGTCAGCGGGTCCGTCGAGGCGAGCGTCTCCAGTTTGCGATTCATTTCGATCAATTCTTGCTGCTTGCTCTCGTATTCTTCATGCAAGGCTTCCAACCGGTCATTCACTTCGCGCGTCGTTTTATACAATTCTTCAAGCTCGTGCTTGCTGCGAAGGGTGTCCTTCTCGTATTCCAATCGTTTGCGCATCAGCAGAGCCATGCAATCGATGACCACTTCGCCGCCGCGCTCCTGCCGAACTCCGTTGATCAGAACAGGCACGCTCTGCTTATCCACGGTTCGGAAAGCAAAATACATCTCGTCCACCCGTTCATACAGCTGAATATGCGGATAGAAATAAGTATGAAAAAACATTTTGTTGGTCGGCGACATAACGGTCTCGATATGCCGTCCGATCAGCTCGTCGGCGCTTTTCATGCCGAGCATGTTCAGGAAGGTGCGGTTCACGGACTGTACGAATCCCGATTCCGAGATCGAAAAATAGCCGCCGGGCGCGCAATCCAATTGATTATCCATAAGAGTACTGCCTTTCTTCCGGTAAGTTTAGAGACAGGCCGATCGGCTGCCCGCACGCGAACGCGCTTAACGGATCAGGAGGTATTGATCGATTTTCGCGTACGTCTCGTCCGGTTGGCTGAGCTGCGGATAATGGCCTTTGGCCGTCATCCGGTTCAGCGTGCTTCCTTGCAAATGGCGGTGCAGGTAATCGCCGACTTCGAGAGGGGCAATGCTGTCATCCGCGCATTGCATGATCAAAGTCGGCACCTGCACATCCGATAACAGATCCCGGCAGTCGCAATAGAAGGTCACTTCCGCGAATTGGCGGGCGATTCGCGGATCGCGCGAAGCGAATTGGCGCTCCAATTCTTCGGACAGCTCGCCCCGTTCCTCGTTCTTCATCGCGGCCGGAGCCATGTAGCTGGCCCAGCCGCTGAAGTTGAGCTGCATCATTTCCAGCAGCTCGTCGATGTCTTCGCGATCGAATCCGCCGTAGTAACCGGGAAGATCGTTCAAATAGCGAGGCGAAGGTCCGACCATGATCAGGCGGTCGAAGTACTCCGGATGCAAGGTGGAAGCCAGCGCGCCGATCATGCTGCTGACCGAATGGCCTACGAATACGATATTCGTTAACTCCAATGCTTCGATCACGTCAATAAGGTCCCGGGCATAGCCCTTAAGGCTTGCATATTTCGCCGGGTCGTATTGATCCAACTGAGACAAGCCCGAGCCTACATAATCGAACAATACGACGCGGTAACGATCGGCGAAACGGGGAGCAACCAGCCTCCACATTTTTTGATCGCAGCCGAAACCGTGCCCGAATACAAGGGTTTGGCTGCCGCTGCCCAATATCGTTACGTGATTGCGTTTCAGAATATCCACTGCCGTTCATCCCTTCCGTGATTCCGAATTCCATAAGACTTCCCATCAAGTAAGTGTCCCATAATTCGGAATAAGGGTTAAGTGACTTTTTACTCATTATTATAACGAAAAATGTCGGATATTGGTGAGTGAATAGGCGGGAAAAGGAGATCGCAGCCGCGCGGTCTTCTTAGGCTGTTCTCGAAAGTCGCGTTGGCGCAGGAAGCGAGAAGACTCCGAGAGAAACTCGTTCAAGACGCTGTTTCACTTGGAAAACCGGATTTAAATTTACGATGTAGTTTTCCAAGTTCAAAGGCGTCTTTCACTGAATTTCTCTCTCCGTCTTCTCGCTTCCAGCTGCGTTAGATTTTCTCGGCAGGTTGAAGATCGCAAGGCTGCGATCTTCTTTATTGTCGGGATGAAGGAGAGGAGAAAAAGACTTAGTTCGGCTGAAGTTTTAGGATCACTTCTTGGGGATGACGGGAAGCGGCAGTTTGGAGTGACGCGTTCGCGTCTTTGCGTAAGTGTTGATCGAAGAAGGCGTTGAGTAAGTCGTTGGTGATTTTGGAGACGACGGGGCCTTCGACGGAGATTGTGGGCTCGACGGCTTTTAATACTTCGTTCGCGACGACGGCCATATCGCAGTAGAACCAGTGGGTGCTGCCCGGGATGATGGCGTGGGTCAGTTTAGGGTCATCGGGTCGGAAATTCGCCGGCAGGTGAGTGTCTGACGTCGAGATGACCAAACCCGGGGTCGGGATATGTCGATCGAGCAAGCCTGCGCCGTATTGCCAGCCGTCCAGGTTGACGGCTGCGCGGACTCTTTTGTCGAGAAGGGCGGTATGCAGGGAGGAGGCACCGCCCAGCGAGTGGCCGAATAAACCGAAACCGGCCGTATCCAATCGTTTATAAAGTAGAGACTGCGGGTCGCCGGCGATGCGTTCGATTTCATCGAAAGCCGCAATCGTATGTCGGCTCCAGGCTTCGACGCGTTCGGTCATCGTATGGCATTCGCGCAGGTAATCGGAGATTTCGTCCAAAGTGAGGGAGCCGGGATCGGTCTTGCCGATTTTTTGCATGAAACGAATATTGTCGTCGGTGGCGCGGGCGATCGTATCGTTATTGATTCCTACTTTGCCGCCATCGCCGAGAATGGTGCAGAAGGCATCGCCGGGATGGGAAAGCGCGAATACGACATAGCCCCGGCTGGCAAGTTCTTCATGTTGGACCAGATTGGACAGGTGAAACGACATATAGCCGTGCGAGTATGCGACGACAGGAAAGTTCGCTTCATTTTCCAAGACAGGCGCGTTCTCATAGCTATGCGTGGACATTTCCGAGATTGCGCCAAGCAAAGGAGCGAACGATTGGTATAAAGGCATCGCAAGCTGCATATCTACCATCTGCGGATCGGGATAATAGGAAGCCGGCGCGTCCGTTACAGCCTGGGCCGGATAGAAGCATCGAAAAGCAACTTCCTCCGAGTCGTCAGGTCCATCGCAGACAAAAGTTCCGTCATAAAAACCGACGGTATAAGAGCCGGACGGCTCGGGTAATTGCGGCACAAGCAAAGGCATGAAAGTCCCTTCTTTCCGGTGGTATGGCATTTATTATAGCGGAATCGGACATAAGTTGCTCGGTTCGGACAAGGGAAGAAATTCGTACGGCGAGCAAGAGAAAGAAAACGATGTTTGCGCATTTTCGTCATGGAGGCACATCGCAATCGTTTTCGATGTCGAAATGTCGCGAAATTGAACAAATCCGATCTTTTGCTCTAACAAGTTAGCGGGGAAAAGGCGATAAAAATAAAAGATATTCAGACCATTCAAGTGGGGTGCACGCATGCTAAAAAGCAATACATTCAAAAGCCTGATCGGCATTTCCGCGTTGGCTGCGCTGCTGTCGTTGACGGCCTGCGCATCGCGCGAAGCATCTACGGCGAGCGCGCAGGAACGCCCGGAAATCGGAGTCGTTCTGTCCGACGTGGGACTCGGGGACCAGTCTTACAGCGACGCGGCGTTCCGCGGATTGGTAAAAGCGCGCGACGAAGAAGGCATTTTATTCGATTACAGAGAAATGGCGCAGACCGGCACCTACGACGAAGCATTCAAGCAGCTGGTCGAAGGCGACAACGATCTGATCATCGGCCTTGGTTACATGGTCAAAGAAAGTCTGGAGACGATTGCCGAAGCAAATCCCGACCAGCAGTTTCTGATCGTGGACGACACGTCGGAGCTGCCGAACGTCGCCTCGATTACTTTTAAAGAAGAAGAAGGCAGTTATATGGCAGGCGTTGTCGCGGGTCTGTCCACGAAAAGCGGACATGTCGGTTTCCTCGGCGGCGTCGAATCGGATCTGCTCAAAAAGTTCCAGGCAGGCTACGAGCAGGGCGTCAAAGCGGCTAATCCGGAGGCTGACGTCAAGGCCGTCTATGCGGGCGACTTCGGAAAATCCGATCTGGGTGCTTCCATCGCGGCTTCCATGATCCAAGACGACGATATCGACGTGGTCTACACGGCTGCGGGACTGACCGGAGTCGGTGCTCTTCAGGAAGCGCAGAAGCAGGGGAAATACGCGATCGGCGTCGATTCCGACCAATTTTTCATCGCCGAAAAAGCGGTAATCACCTCCATGATCAAAAACGTGGATAATGCGATTTTCAGCGCGGTTCAGACCTTCAATGAAAACGACGGCAAATTCCCGCAGAAAGATATGGTATTCGGTCTCAAGGAAGAGGGCGTAGGCCTGGCTCCGATTCGCGTCGTCGAATTGACGTCGGAGCAGCAAAGTCAGATCGACAAGCTGACGCAGGACCTGATTTCGGGCAATATTACCATTCAGCTTCCCTAAAACCGGACGGAGGAGTTTTTAACGATGAAATTACAGGGTAAACTGCTTCTCAATGCCATGATCTCGCTGGTCGCTTCGTTGGCATTGGTCGGTTACATCATTTTACAATTGCTGCAAATGAATTCGCAAAATCAGACGCTGGTGCCCGACATGATGAACGTTCAGCAGCTTAACGCGGATCTCGGAGGCTTGAGCCAATCGCTCGACAGCTATTCGTTCTCGATGACGGAGAGCAATAAAGCGGACGTGACAAGCCAGATCGAGACGGTAGGCGCGACATTGGCTTTGCTGACGAATCAGGAAGAAACCAGCTTGGATACGGAAGAGCAGCGCTATTGGTTATCGTCTCTTTCGACGAAGTTTACCCAACTGTCCGAAGAATCGCTTCAGGCGGTCAATAGCCAGGACAGCCCGGAAGCCAAACGCCAAGCCACGCGTATCCAAGGCATTCAAAACGACGCGTACCGGCTCGATCTGCTGACGAAGGAGCGCTACGACGTCTATACCTCCGAATTGACGGCAGATATCGAACTGACTTGGGAGATTGCGCTGGGCGGAGCGATCGTGCTGCTCCTCGTGCTCGGATGGGTCAACGCAAGCTTCGCCCGCAAGCTGGCCCGTCGTACGCGTACGATGAAGGATGCGGCGGTACGATTGGCAGACGGAGACTTGAGCCTGAATCTGGCGAAGTCCAAAGGGCGCGACGAGCTGGACGAGTTAAACGATGCTTTTGCGATCATGATCGATAATCTGCGCGGCATCGTGCGTTCGATCGAATCGAGCGGAGGCGTGCTGGATCGCGTAGCCGGTGAGCTGGACGGGCAAAATGACAAGATGCAGGAGATCGTGTCCCAGGTCGCCACTTCGACGGAAGAGCTTGCGATCGGCAGCCAGCGCATCGCGGAAGATCTGGGCCAGACCGTGGAGACGGTGGACGGCATGCAGCGCAACTTCGAAATGAACTTGTCCGAAACGGCGCAATCGTCGTCGGCGACGGAAGAAGCGCTGCGGTTCGTCGAGCATGGCGAATCCGTGATGCGCGAACAGCTGCGGATCACGAGCGAGAACCGTGCCGCCATGTCCGAGGTGGAGCAGACCGTCAACGAATTGGAAGCCAGCGCGAAGCGCATCGCGACGATGACCGAGCATGTGGCGCAGATCGCCAAGCAAACGACGCTGCTCTCGCTCAATGCGTCCATCGAAGCAGCGCGCGCCGGAGAAGCGGGCAAAGGCTTTGCGGTAGTCGCCGGCGAAGTGAACAAACTGGCGGATCAATCCGATTCGGCGGCGCGCGAGATTTTTGCCACGGTGAACGAAATCGCCGCGGCCATGACCCGTGTCAAAGGTTCCGTGGAGCAGAGTCTCGGTCTGTTCCGGCGCCAGGAGGAAGCTTCCGCGACGACCGAGCAATCTTTTGCCGCGATCAGCTCGCAGGTGCGCCGTATTTCCGGCAGCGTCGGCAAACTTTCGCAGGACATGGAAGAGTCGCGCCGCTTGAGCATGCAGGTACAGGCGGCGATCGAGAACATCAGCGCCGTGACCGAGCAGTCCGCGGCGGGCAGCGAAGAAATCACGGCTTCCACGGATGAGCAAAAACGTTCGTTCGAAGAAATCGGCGGCAAGGTCAAGGAACTGCTGCAAGTCCGCGAGGAGATGCAGCAGGAACTGGCACGATTCAAGCTGGACGCGTAGCTTACCCTAAGAGCCATATGCACATGTATGTAAAAAAGGCCCAAACCCCTGTCATTTCGAAGGCGTTTGGGTCTTTTACATACGAAAAATATTTTTCTATAAAAAAGTAAGCGAAAAGTGTTGCGCATCGAAAAAAGTCGTGCTATGATTCATTCATAACAAAAAGTTAGTAACATTTAAAAATTAACCTAAAGAGAAAAGGAATGCGAATAGTGAAGTCGACCTTTGCCCATGCGCTTTCCGATCTCGAATCCAAAACAAATCACTGGAGGAATCAATCATGGAAAAGTTGAACATCGGTATCATTCTCGGAAGCACGCGCGAAGGTCGTCTGAGCCCGCAAGTCGGAGAATGGGTAGAGCGTATCGCAAACGAACGCGGCGACGCCAACTACCAAATCGTCGACATCGCCGACTACAAGCTGCCGCTGCTCGGCGAAGCTGATGCAACAGAACAAGCAACCGCTTGGAATGCCAAATTGGCCGAGCTGGACGGATTCGTATTCATCGTTCAAGAATATAACCACAGCATCTCCGCTTCCCTGAAAAACGCGCTCGACTATGCGCGCGAAGCTTGGAACAACAAAGCGGCCGGCATCGTCAGCTATGGTTCCGTCGGCGGCGCCCGCGCGGCCGAACACCTCCGCGGCATCCTGGGCGAACTGTCCGTAGCCGACGTCCGCGTACACCCGGCCCTGTCCCTGTTCACCGATTTCGAAAACGGCGCAACTTTCAAACCGGCCGACCTGCACTTGGTGAACCTGAACGGCATGCTCGACCAAGTCCTCGCGTGGAGCGGCGCCCTGAAAACCCTTCGCGTCTAAGCCTTTAAGCCGCCTTCGAAAGTTACGTGTGCGGGGGAAGCGAGAAGACTGCGAGAGAAATTCGTTCAATTCGCTGTCTCACTCGGAAAAGTCGATTGAAGTTTTTAGTTGAAGTTTTCCAAGTTCAAAGGCGTCTTGAACTGAATTTCTCTCTCCGTCTTCTCGCTTCCAGCTACGTTGGGCTTTCTCGACACCTTAAAGGCGTATAGGGTTTGAGTTTTCAACAGTTGTTGGATAGTTTTAATTTTTGCAACAACGTAAAGCTAAACCCTCTGTTAGCTTGCGATTTGATAGATTGGGCTCCGAACCTGCGAAATGCAGGGGCGGAGCCTTTTTTTGTTTGAATGGGACACCGAGCGAAAATAAGAATTGCGCTTTGGATATTGTGTTTTTTTTCTTGAACAAAGCGGATTAGCGGAGGGAGGGATTGAGTGCAGGAGCGTTAGCGATCGCCTTTGCAATTGGGAAGCGCCCTTATTCAAATCCAATCCAGCTTCCCAATTGCAACACGCGACCGAAACCAATCCCTCCCGCAGCGCCTCCCCGAGCCAAACTCACCAATAAAAAAGCCCGCTCCCCATAAAAGGAAAGCAGGCTTCATTTTTTTTACGCAGCATTCTTACGAACGCGAATACGGTTAATCAGGAAAGTGATCGCGAACACCGCAACGAGAATGACAAAGAATACGCCATGCTCCATGTGGTAAACATCCGCCGTTTCGAGAATCATCTTCATGCCGATGATGAAAATCAACACGAACGCCGCGTTTTCCAGCTCCGGAATCTTGTCCATCAGCTTCAGAATGACCGTAGCGACGAGACGCATCATCAGGATGCCGAGCAGGCCGCCCGTGATCAGAATCCAAGGGTTCGGCGAGATCGCGAAGGCCGCAAGGATCGAGTCGATCGAGAAGGCGATGTCCATCATTTCGACGGTAATGATCGTACGAACGAACAGGCTAAGCCCGGTTTTGGCCAGCAGCTTTTGCAGCCCGCCTTCTTCTTCCCCTTCTTCGTCATCTCCGCCTTTTCTGGCTTTATCCCAGAAGTGCTTGATGGCGATCCAGAGCAGATAAGCGGCGCCGATATACTTGACCCATGCGATCTGAACGAGATAAATCCCGACGCCGATCGCGATGATCCGGAAAATGTAAGCTCCCCATAATCCGTAAAGCAAAGCTTTCTTTCTTTGCTTTTCCGGGAGCTTGTTGACGATTGCGGCGAGAACGAGCGCGTTGTCCGCCGACAACAGTCCTTCGATGATAATCAGCGACAAAATGAATCCCCATCCCGCTGGCGTAGCGAACGCTTCGAGGAAGGTGCTCATTTCGAACAAATGGCTGTAGCCCATTTCCATTCTGGTACAATCCTTTCCTGGTCATATGTTGGTAGTTACAGTTGCACGTTTGTTATACGTACGAAGTTGCATTGCGTTTCAAAGATTTTTAGAAAATTTTTTGACCGAAAAACGGTACTCCCAACCCCTTTCCATATCGAAGTATCTGCATGAAAGTGTAGCACAATCCCTCAGGAAGTACAGACCCAAGTTCGATTCGCAGGGGAGCAAGGACGGGTAACGGGTAGAAAGGCAAATAATAGGCGGAGAAGGGCGGCGTATTATTCATGAACCGAACGGGAATCCATACGATCGGCAGCGCGAAATTTAATGTATCCATGCAGGGCCAAGGCAGTCCTTTGGTTCTGTTACACGGTGCATACTGCAATCTCGATGTGTGGAACGAGCATGTTGAGCTGCTTTCGCGGAGCTTCACGGTCATTCGCTACGATCAACGGGGATACGGCCGCAGCGACGCGATTACCGGTCCTTTTTCATATCACGTCGATCTTAAAAATATCCTCGATTACTTCAATCTGCCTCGCGCTTCGATCATCGGCTCCTGCATCGGCGGTGCGACCGCTATCGATTTCGCTCTGGCTTACCCCGAATATGTCGAGCAGTTGGTATTGGTGGCGCCCTCGCTGAACGGAACGCCGCCGCCGCTAAGACTCGTCTGGGAACGGCTGCTGGATCATCGACGGGTAAAAAGCGAGGGGATCGAGCGGGCGGCCGCAAGGTTCATGCGCAGCCGCTACTGGCGATACGTCGTGCCGAGAGATCGAAGAGGGCGCACGCGTCTCAAAGAGATGTATTTGGCGAACGGCGTGCATTACCGATCGCGACTGAGCATGCAGCGTCCGCTGATGCCCCTTGCCCGCAAACGCCTGCACCGTATCGAATGTCCGGTACTGATCGTCCAAGGCGAATGGGATTCGCCGTTCAACCGGAAGGTGGGGCGGTACCTGCGCGAAGAAATCATGCACGCTTCCTTGATCCGGATGGAGGGCTGCGGCCATTTTCCGCAATTGGAGCAGCCGCTGGAATTTTCGGCGATTGCGATGAGCGCGCTCAAAGCGGCTCCGGCGGGACGTTTCAGATAATGCGCATTTAAATAAACATTCGAAGAGGAGTGCGATCATGCAAATCGGCTATAATGTCGGAACTACCCTTGAGCGCTCCGCTTTGGAGCAGGATTTAAAGTTTTGCGAGGAGTCGGGCTTTGATCTGATCGAGCTGGAATGGGACAAGTCGTTGACGGAGTATTTGGAGGAGCATTCATTGAGCGAGCTTCGGACATATTTCGATGACCATCGTTTGAAGCCGCTGTCGCTTAACGCGCTCGCCTCGATCAATAATCGTGCGGACGCCGAAGAAGACGAGGTCGTGCGTAAATTCGAAAAGATGGCCGAAGCCGCGGAGACGCTCGGCATTCCTTATATCGTGGTGACGCCGCTGCGAACGGAAACGAAGCTGACGCGCGGGGAGATTCAGGCAAGCTGCGTTCGCGTCCTGCGCCGATTGTCCGACATTTCCGCGCCGAAAGGCGTCCGGATCGCGCTGGAATTCGTCGGCGAGCCGGAGTATACCGTGAACACGTTGGAGCAGTCGCTTGCGATCGTCGAAGAGACGGCGCGCGACAACGTCGGCGCGACGTTCGACTTTTTCCACTTTCACGCAATGAACTCCAAGCTGGAAACGCTGCGCGAAGCGGACCCCCAGCGGATCTTCATCGTCCAGCTCAGCGACGCGCCGGATTACGTGCCGGGCATGCTGAAGGAGCACGAAGACCGGCTGTGGCCGGGACAAGGCGTCATGCGCTCGGAAGAGATGTTGAACGTGCTGCGCGAGATCGGCTGCCAAGCCGCGTTCTCGGTCGAAGTGTTCCAAAAAGAATACGACAAGCTGAGCGTGGAAGAGGCTATACGGACTGCTTACGAAACGGCCTCGAAGTTGTTGGAAAGAACGCCGAGCAAACCTGTGATTTTTTGAGTTCTATTACTCCAATGGTCTCTTACCTTGTATAATGGTGGGTAAATGAGTACCGAAAACAGGAGGCGGAAGATGAAAAAAAGATGGGTTTTACTATTCGTTTTGCTATTGGGCACAATTCCGGCGGGATTTGCTCCTTTCATGGACGGCTTGGCTTCGGCGGCTGACGCATCCACTAAACAATGGCTGCAAATCTCGTCCGAAATCAGATATTACGGAGAAGTCGCAAACGGCAAACCGCACGGGCGGGGTACGATGACTTGGAGCGAGAACAAGAAGTATTCGGGCGATTTCGTCAACGGTAAAAGAAGCGGTACGGGGACGTATATGAATACTTACGTTGATTTCGACAGTTCTCGTTTACACGAGGTCAAATATATCGGAAGCTGGAAAAACGACAGGATGAACGGCGAAGGAACGCAGACGGAGAAAATCACGGAGAATGATTTCGATCAGACGGTTACTTTAAACGAGATCAAAAAAGGAATGTTCAAAGATAACAAATTCGTTAAAGGTTACGATGTAGCTCATGGGCTGTATGATCCCGATTTCAATTTTGTATACAAAGATCAGGATACGTATTTGGAAATCATGCATGGAAATAAAAATTTAGTTCATAATTGGAGAAGCGGCGACCTCATGGGCATAACTTATAAAAGAGGTGCAGTCATTTACGATTACGGGGCTATACCATATGAAAATAATGAAATTGCAGAAAAACAACGCCGCGTCGCCCTTATGCATCTTCGTACTTTCACTAAAGAAGTGACGCCTCACCTGAATCAATTCGAATACTTGTCCAAGCTGGTTCCTCTTCGATAAAATGATTTCAGCTTTCCATACGAAAGGAATGTTTGTCGCATGAAAAAGAAATTCGTAATGTCGTTAATGTTGGCTTTTGCGGTTCCGTTCGGCGTATTTGCCCCGGCAGGAGGAGGAACGTCGTCCGTCGAAGCCGCCGCGGCCAAGCAGTGGCTGCAGATTTCGTCTCGCGCGACCTACTACGGCGAGGTGGAGAACGGCAAACCGCACGGGCGGGGGACGATCAAGTGGGGCCAAGACAAGCAGTATTCCGGAACCTTCGCCAACGGCAAGCGCAGCGGCAGCGGCAAATATATCAACACCTATACCGACGCTTCGACAGGGCGGGAGCATACGGTCGTTTACAACGGAAATTGGAGCGGCGACGCGATGAACGGAAGCGGAACGCGTACGGAAAAGGTTGCCGAACCCGGCGGCATGACCTTTTCGAGCGGTATTCAAATCGGCGCGTTCAAAGCCAATGCGCTGAACAGAGGGTACGAGGTCGTGCACGCGATGGCGGACCCGGACTACAGCTTTTCGTATCGCGGAGCGGACTACCGGCTCGACGTTTTGGGCAGTAACATGAGCCTGGTGCAGGATTGGAAAACGGGAACGCTGTTCGACGTACAGTACCGCAAAGGCTCCGTCCGCAAAAGTTACTCGCTGTTCCAGGGTCAGACGGCCGCCGAAGAAAAAGCGCGTCTCGCCTCGCTCCGATACTTGCAAAGCAAGACCAACGAAGTGACGCCGATTCTGTGGCAGTTCAAGGCGTTGTCCAATCGGCTGACGTTGAAATAAATTCGAATAAAGGCGCGATTTTCAGCCGTTTTCCCGGAACTCCGCGGAAAGCGGCTTTTTCTGCGCAACATAAAAAATTCCCTGGACGATGTCCGGGAACGCTTCTTGGCCTTGCTATTCGCGCCGGGCGCCTTACTGGGCCAGCGCTTCCTCCGTGATGCGTTTGATATCGACGGGCGACAGCGATTCTTCGTTGACCATTTCCGGCAGGATGTGTTCAAGGAAATAATCGACGCAGGCGAGTTTGATCCGTTTAATCTTGACGAGCGCATTACGGTACATGACGACGAATTCTTTTTCCGTGTTGCCTTTTTGCAGCTCGGAGAACGCTTCGTAGACCTGATCCATCTTGTCGGCGACTTCGAGAATCAATCCTTCGATCGAATCGTCTTTGCCTTCGCGCAGTTGTCTGCGGAACGTCGGCTTGAACTCTTCCGGAATGTTTTCCTCGATAAAATGCGCGATCATGCCTTCTTCGACCTGTTGGATCAGATGACGCAGCTCCGGCGAAGAATGCTTAACTGGCGTTTTAATGTCTCCGATAAAAATTTCCCCGTAATCGTGGCTGCTGGTGATCTCGTACAGCTTTTTCCAATCGATCGCGGCGCCGTGCTGTTCTTCGATATCGGCCAGCGTTTTGGCATACTGCACGACTTTCCAGGAATGCGCGGCCACGCTGTGTTCTTCGAACTTGAATTTGCCCGGGCAGCGAATGATGCGTTCAAGCCCGGTGAGCGAGCTGAAATAACGGTGGATTCCCATGCGTGTTCCTTCTTTCCGAAGTAGGTAGGGTGCCGAATATAGAATGAGACATTTTCAGTATAAGCATGTCATGTTCGGAGAACGTCAACGGATAATCAAGCGAGTGTCAAAGATTCGCCCGCGAAAAAAGTCAGCGCGTAAGCGTATTGACAAAAGCGACACGGGTGTCGTATTCTGAATTTGACCAAAAGCGACACTAGTGTCGTTTTTAAGAGAGCGAGGAATACATATGTGCGAACCTAAGGGAATATCGAAGTCGGAAGAGAAAAAAGCGTATATTTTGCAGCAGGCTTACGAATTATTCGTCGAAAAAGGATTTTATGCGGTAACTATGTCGGATATCGTAGAGCGCTGCGAAATCAGTCGCGGCGGTTTATATCGGTATTATACTTCGACCGAGCAGTTGTTCCGGGAGTTGATCCGACGCGGCGGCGAAGCGGATCAGGCAGATTTTGGCGTGAAAATGGAGCAAGGAGTGCCTTTTGCGGATATTTTGGAAGGGTTTTTGGAGATGCAGCACGATGAACTGAAGCAAATCGGCAGCAGTTTGACGCAAGCCGCCTATGAATTCTTTTTGGCGCATCGGGAAGCGGAAGACCGCAAATTGCTTCGTGACCGTCATGGCGACGCCGGCCAATTGTTAAGCGGATTGATCCGATACGGAATCGAACGTGGAGAAGTCGCGGCGATCGCCGAAAAACAAGCGGCAGCGGCAGCCGAGCATCTATTGGTCTGTTTGGAAGGGTTGCGGATTCTGGCATTGGCTGCCGATCTCGACGAACATTTTTTCAAAACCCAGTTGGAGTTTGCCGCCTATGCTTTGACAGGAGGAACGCAGCCATGACGATCCTGTTGAAGGCGGAAAAAATCGGCAAACGTTACTCGGATCAAGCGTCCGCGTTAAAAAGCATCTCGCTTGAAATCGAGCAAGGCGAGTTCACGGCTATCGTCGGACCGAGCGGCTCGGGCAAATCGACGCTGTTGGCCGTGATGTCCGGTCTGGCGAAGCCGAGTACAGGGCAGGTATTGTACAAAGAAAACGAATTGACGTCCTGGAATGCCAAGCAGTTATCCCGTTTTCGCCGCCGCGAGATGGGACAGGTTTTTCAAGCGTATCATCTGTTGGCTTATTTGACCGTCGAAGAAAATATAACGCTCGGGCTGCCGGATTCGGGAAAAGGATATCCGCTGAATGAATTAACGGATCTGCTTGAAATCGGAGATTTGCTGGATCGGTTCCCCGGTCAACTGTCCGGCGGTCAGCAGCAGCGGGTCGCTATAGCGAGAGCGATCGTGAAGCGTCCGTCGATCCTGTTCTGCGACGAAGCAACCGGCGCGCTCGACGAGAACAGCAGCAAAAAGGTAATCTCGCTTCTGCATCGTATTCGGAAAACGCTCGGCACGACGATTTTGTTCGTTACGCATAACGGAGAAATTGCGCGCACGGCGCAGCGGGTAATCACGATGAACAACGGGCAGTTGGTGCGGGACGTTCGAAACGTCCGGCCGATTGCTCCGGAGGAAATGGCATGGGCATGAAAAAAAGCCGGTCGCCTCAACAAGGAAGCGCTGTTCGAAGTTTGAATAAGCAGCTTCGAAAACGGCTATATTCAGGTAAAGGGCATACGATCGCTTTGCTGTCGATCGCGCTGCTGACTTCTTTTATGTATTTTTTCGTTTCGTTTTCCGTAGACCGTAATCGGAGTAACGAGCTTGAATACGCGGCTCGGCAGCATAAAGAGGAGTTTCGCTTCGTTCTCGCCGATCCCGAAAAAGCGGATACGGTAATCAAACGGCTTCAACCCGGCTATGATATCGAGCAGAGAAGCATCGCCAAGGTCGTATCCGGGGATCGAACGTTTTTTATCATCAATCGCCCTCGACTTTTAAACTTGCCGAACGTTACGGCAGGGAGTTTGCCGGAGGCTCCGGGCGAGATCGCGGTTCAGCCGAAATTCCTGGAATCCAACGGCTTGAGCGTCGGCAGCGCGCTTGAACTGCGCGGAAACGAATATCGAATATCCGGTACGTTCACATTGCCGGATTACGAAGTGTTCATGCCGTACGGCAATCCGGTACAAGATTCCGTTTCCGCTACTTTCGTTATCGCCGCCGATCGGACTTTTTCGAATCGAGGCGACGAGGTTCAAACGTATTATGCGGGAGCGGCAAAGCGGGATGCGAGGAAATCGGAAATCGTGCAAAAGGTCTCCGAGCCGGCAGAAGATCCCGCTTTCGCTTTTTGGGAGAAAGAGCCGTCTTCAGGGCTGGGATTCCGTCAAGCGCTTGAATCGAATGCTGCATTGGCCCGAATGTTTTTACTGTTGTTCGGAGCTGTCCAAAGCTTTATTTTTTATTTGTTTTTTAACCGATTTATGCTGCTGCATCGGGAAGAATTCGGTTTTTTGCTGGCTTTGGGTTTTACGGCAAAGCAGATTGGTGCCGCATTGATTCGTTTTACGTGCGCCGTCTCGTTTGCGGGCGGCGTTGCCGGGCTTCTGTTCGGTTTTGCGGCCTCGCCTTTGCTGAACAGGCTTTACGAAGAATCTTATTCGTTTCCTGTCTATGAAATAGGGCTGAACCCCGGTTCTGCCGTAAGCGGCTTGATAATTCCGATGGTCCTGAACGCGGCCGTCGCGGCAGTGGCCGTTCTCCCTGTTCTGAGGCGGGACGCATATACGCTGCTTCACGGATTCGGTGCCCGGGCTGCGCGAGGAATCTGGAAAGACGCGACGATCCGCACGACCGAACGACTTCCCGCGCGCCTTCGCCTGCCGATGCGGATCGCGCTGCGTAAGTGGAGCTCTGTTATGCTGAGCGGTTCGGCCGTGTTTTTGATGACGCTATTGTTTATTACAGGATTTGCTTTGTATCGGTCGAGCGAAATCGCGACGCAATCGCAGATGGAAGGGAATCTTTACAAATACGACATCTCGTATTCGGAACCGAGGACGGGCACGCCGGAGAATCATTCGGAGAATATGCCGTATCTGGCAAGTCCGGCCTATTTGGGCGGAGCGGACAGATCGCGGCCGATTCGGTTGATCGGACTCGGGGAAGGAAGATTGTTCACGTTGAACGATGCGGACGGCCATGAGCTGTCTCTTGCCGACGGAGCGGTCATCAGCCGCGCGGCAAGTTGGATGTACGGTATTCGAATCGTCGATACGCTGGATATGCGGGTAAGCGGCCGGGCGCGCGCTCTAACCGTGCGGCAGATCAGCGAGAACGGCGATCCGTCTGCGGTATACATATCCCGAACGAGGCTTGCCGACTGGATGGGAGTCGGGCGCATGCAGTATTCGGGCGTATACAGTCTGGAACCGCCTGCATCGTCGGATACCGCCTATACAGGGTTGGCGCAAAAAAAGGCGCAGCTCGAACAAAGCGCAGTTTCGAATCGTTCCAGCGCCGTAATCAATCAGATTGCCGGCATGGCGGTCGGCTGCCTGCTTCTGTACTTGGTTCTGCTGCTGCATGTTCAAGATAGCACGTCCGATATGCGGACGCTGGCTCGTTTGGGTTATCAGCCGAAACAAATCCGTCATTTGTTGATCGACGTCTATCGCCCGTTATTGATCGGATTTTATCTGTTATCGTTATGGCCGGCGATTCGGCTGGGCGAAAGCATCCTGCGTTCGACTTCGGCACAAACGGGCGATTATATCCCGTTTTCCGTCGGAATCGGTACCCTTCTCGCAGTTTTGTTTGCGATTCTGTTGTTATATCAAATCATGCTCGCATTGTTCGGCCGCCTTATTCGGAAAGAAACCGCTTATCACGGGGTCCGACGGGTACGACGCTTCATATAATAAAACACCGGCAGACCGATCAACGTAATCCCGATCCCGATCAACGAACGCCCCGGGCTATCCGTCAACGTACTGCCCAGAATATACAATCCGCCCGCGATCCCGATGATCGGCGTTACCGGATACAGCGGTACCCGATAACGACCCGCCGACGGTGCCGCGGTACGACGCAGAATGAAGACTCCGAATACCCCCGCCGTAAAGAAAATCCACAAAACAAACACCAGCAGATCGGTGAGCGTATTGAACGTGCCCGAAAAGATATAGATGATCGCCAGCGCGGCTTGGAACGTCAACGCGTTCGCAGGCGTGTCGAAACGCGGATGGATACGGCGCAGGAAATCCGAGAACGGCGCGATCCCGCGTTCGCCCATCGCTTGCGGCACGCGTGCGGCGGTCATCAGATACCCGTTCAACGCGCCCAATACCGAAATGATGATGCCCGCCGTGATGAACGCTCCGCCTCCGCTGCCGAGCAGCGCTTGAGCGGCGTCCGCGCCCGGCGTCGGCGACGAGACGATCTGCTCGAAAGGCAGAGCGCGGAAGATCGCCAGATTGAACAGGACATAGACCCCGATCACGAACGAGACCCCGATCAGAATGACTTTGGGCAGCGTTTTGGCCGGGTTTTTCATCTCGCCTGCCATATTGGTTACGCCGATCCAGCCGTCATACGCCCATAATGTACCCAGGATCGCCGCGCCGAAGCCTGCCGCTCCGGCAGTCAGGCCGGATACGCCCGCAAAGCCCGGCTGCGTGCCGGAGATCAAGCCGAAAGCGACGATCCCGACCACCGGAATCAGCTTGCCTGCCGTGGCGACCAATTGAATGATACCGCCGTATTTGGTCGAAATGACGTTCATCAGCAAGATAAATAGCAAAATGCCGATCGCGAGCAGCTTTTGCTGAATACCGTTCATCGGTAAAAAGTAGCCTGAATAGGAAGCGAAAGCGATCGCTAACGCGGCTACGGATGCCGGATAAGAGATGACCGCTTGCACCCAGCCGAGCAGGAAGCCGACGACTTCGCCGTATAGGTCTTCAAGGTAGGCGTACAGACCGCCTGCCTTCGGAATGGTAGCGGCGATTTCCGCGACCGACAACGCGGAAGCGAGTGTAATGATGCCGCCCGCTACCCAAGCTAGAATGCTCAGCCAGGGCGAGCCCGCGCTGGCGAGTACAATACCGGGTTTCAGAAAAATGCCGGAGCCGATAATCATCCCGACCACGATCGCCATGGCTTCGAGGAAGGTTACCGATTTTTTGAGTCCGCTGCCCGATGGGCCGGAGGATGTTTTGGATGTGTTGGACAAGACGTTCACGTTTCCTTTCGGGTGCTGTAGAGATTTCTTCGTAAGGCGAATGCTTTTTTGGATTGATCCGTTAATTGAAGAAAGGATAAGACAAGGTATCATTTTAGCATGTTTTGACGCTGACGAATATGACATCTTTGGTTTGGTTTTTCCGAAACGATTCGATACGCGAATCACGAAAAAACAAACATTGTCCCTGAATAATTTCCATTGTATGCGTTTTCAGTAAAGGCCATAATAACTCTATCAACTAGCAAAAAGAACCAAACCATGAATCAAGGGGAGGAAATACAGTGACAAAGAAAAAGATGAAATGGTTCGGAATGGCAATGACAGGAGTTCTGGCATTCAGCCTTAGCGCTTGCGGAGGCGGGGGTTCGACTACGACGAACAACGCGGGCGGCGACGGAGGAACGACGGATTCCGGCACGACGGCAGCGGGCACGACCGAACCGGCAGCGGAGAACATCACGATCACGTTCCAGAACATCTATCCGGACGCCAGCGATCCGAAAAACCAGATGATGAAGAAGATCGTAGATCAGTATCAAAAAGACAATCCGAACGTGACCATCGAACTGGATTCGCTGAACACCGACCAACAGAAATTGAAGTTGAAAACGCAGGCCGCTTCGAAAGAAGTACCGGATATTACCGTCGTGAACCCGGCCGCGCAAATGCAGCCGTTCGTCGACGCGGACCTGTTCGCGCCGCTGAACGACATGGTTGAAGAAAACGGACTGAAAGACACCTTCCAGTCGGGCATCCTCGATTACTATACGTTTGACAACAATCTGTACGCACTGCCGGACGGAAACAACATCGGCGTCGTGTATTACAACAAGAAGTTGATGGAAGAAGGCGGCGTGGAAGTTCCGACGACTTTCGAAGAAATGATCGAAGCGATCAAGACGCTGAAATCCAAAGGCATCCAGCCGATGGTTCTGGGCGAAAAGGATACGTGGACCGGTTCGTTCCTGTTCATGAACATCCTGCTGAGAACAAACGGAGGTCCGGGCTTCCTGCAGGACGTGCTGGACGGCAAAAAGACGTTTGAAGATCCGGCTTACGTCGACGCGATTACCGCGTTCCAACAACTGGTTGACGCGGGGGCGTTCCAGGACGGCGCGACTTCGTTCGACTATAACGCGGGCGAGAACCTGTTCAAGACGGGCACGGCGGCCATGTACTTCATGGGAAGCTGGGCAACGGGAGGGATCGAAACCGCGGAAGTCAGCAAAGACGGCAATGTAGGCGTCTTCCAATTCCCGACCGTAAACGGCAAAGGCAATCCAGACGAGTTCATGCTGGCGCCGGGCAGCGCGTTCGCGATTTCGAAGGACAGCAAGCACCTGGAAGAAACGAAAGCCTTCCTGAACTACTTCATGCTGAACTTCCCCAAAGAAGCGTTCGAAGCCAAGGGCGCAGTCGGGATCGCGCAGAACGTCGACGGCGATTTCAAAGCTGCGGGCTACTCGGAAATGGCGATGAACGTGCTTGATCTGTTCAAGAAAGTTCAAGGCGGCGACCTGGCGTTCGATAATACGATGAATCCGGCGGTAACGCAGGTTCACCTGTCAGGCACGCAAAGCCTGTTCGTCGAGAAAAAAGACGCTGCCGCGGTGGCAAAAGAACTGCAAGCCGCATACGAAGAAAACAAATAATAACGTGAAGCCGGACGGAAACAAAAGAAGGGGACCCGAGGTCCCCTTCTCTTCGTCGGCGGCTCTCTCAAGGAGGCGGACTTTCGCGTGAACGTATTAAAAGTATCCCGTTGGACGATCGCGGCGTTTATCCTGCCCTGTCTGATCGTGTATGTCGGTCTCGTGTTTATCCCGATTCTCGTTTCGCTGTACAGCGGACTGCTCGATTGGAACGGGATCGGCCAATCCACTTTTGTCGGCCTTGACAACTACGTGAAAATGTTTACCCGCGACGCCGTGTTTTGGCCGGCCGTGCGCCGAACGTTTACGCTGGCCGGATTCTCGATGCTGGTACAGGTGCCGATCGCTTTGCTGGTCGCGATCTTGATTACGCGTTTCGTGCGTCGGCCGAACTTCCTGGTATCGAGTTACTTCCTGCCGGTTATCTTGTCCGTCGCGATCATCGGGCAGCTGTGGAAAACGATCTACAACCCGGCTTCGATGGGCGGGATGATCAACCAAATTCTCACCAGCGTCGGTCTGGAATCATGGACGCATTCTTGGCTGACCGAGCCGAAAATCGCGATCTACGCGATCATTCTCGTCTCGCTCTGGCAATATCTCGGGTATCATATCCTGATTCAATTTACCGGGATTCAGAACATTCCGAGCGAAATCTACGAAGCGGCCAAGATCGACGGAGCCGACGGCTTCAAAGCAGACCGTTATATCACATTGCCGATGGTTCTGCCGATTCTCAAAATCTCGATCGTGTTGTCTTTCATCGGTTCTCTTCAATCCTTCGACCTGATCATGGTCATGACGGGCGGCGGCCCTGCCCATGCGACCGAAGTATTGGCAAGCCATATGTACAATATGTCGTTCCTCACCATGCAGTACGGCTACGGCAGCGCGATTGCCAATATGTTGATCACGATCTGCCTGATCGCGACCGTATTGATCAACGTGTTGTTCACCCGGCTTGAAAAACGCTATTCGTAATCGTTGCCGCTATCGTATTTTCTCATCATATAAGGAAAGGGGGCTCCGCCCATGAGCCAGTTCGCAAGTTCCGCGGGTTCGAAGCCCGCGCTCAAAATTTTGGGCCGCAGATTTTCGTTCAAGACGGCTATCGCTTTCGTGTTCTTCGGTCTTTTGCTGCTCACGCAGCTGTATCCGTTGGTATGGCTGCTGATTTACTCGCTCAAAACGAATGAGGAAATTTTGTCGGGCAGCTTTTTCGCTCTGCCGGCCCAATGGCAGTGGAGCAATTATCAAGGAGCCGTCGAAGGCGGGAACTATCTGCGCTACCTCGGGAACAGCTTGTTCGTCACGGCAACCACGATGGCGGGCGTGATCTTGCTTTCGTCGTTGGCCGCTTTCGCGATTGCCCGCTTCCGCTGGAAGTACGGCCAACTCGTCATGCTGCTGTTCCTGCTCGGCATGATGATTCCGATGCAGGGCACGCTGCTGCCGCTGATGATCATTTTCAAAAACCTGCATATCCTCAATACGCATCTGGCGCTGATTCTGCCTTACATGGCGTTCCAGATGCCGATCGCGGTCTTCATCCTCAGCGGATTCCTGCGCAGTATTCCGCACGAGATCGAGGAGTCCGCAATCATGGACGGAGCCGGTCCGTTCCGCATTTTCCGCAGCGTGATCCTGCCCGTGTCGATCCCGCCGATGATGACCGTATGTATCCTGACTTTCATCAACGTCTGGAACGAATACATCCTGGCCGCGACGTTCATTTCGTCCGAAAAGCTCAAGACGCTGCCGTTCGGCGTATACAGCTTCGTCAGTCAGTATTCGGTCAATTACGGCGCGATCGGAGCCTTCCTTGTACTCGCCGCGCTGCCGGTTATTCTGGTGTACTTCCTGCTCGCAGAAAAAATTACCAAAGGCATGGTGGCGGGTGCCGTTAAGGGTTAAGATGAGTCTATGAGACGCTTAACGAAACGCCTAAACACGATTTACGGCCGGCTGTTTCCCGTGTTCCTGTTCAGCCTGCTCGGTCTTCTGCTGATCGTCAGCCTGGTCTACTATCAACGGGCGACCGAGCAGGTTCGGGAGCAGGTGGGAACCCTGGCCGAAAAAAACATGTCCCAGACGGTCGCGTTGTTCGAGCAGCTGCTCGACGGCTATGATAGCGTTACCAAGACACTGGGCAGCAATGGGGAATTGATGCGTTTGCTGCGGCAGCCGTACCCGGCCGCGGGATCAAGCGCGCAAATTCAGGCCGAGCGGCGGATCACCGATATTCTGGGCGCCATTTTCTATTCCCGCAGCGATATCGTCGGCATTCATATTTTGGCGGACCAAGGCAAAGTGTACAGCTTCGTGCGTTCCACGGGAGCTTCGATCCAGACCTATCCCGACAAACCGTGGTTTGCCGAACTCCGGCGTTCGGAAGGCGATATCCGCTGGCTCGGCGTCTATCCCGAATCGCTGATGAGCGGTTGGTCGGCCCGGCCGGTTTTCGCGTTCGGGCGCCAGGTGTTCGAACTGGAAAATTTGAAGTCGGTCGGCTACGTGCTGATCGAAGTCGAAGCGGATGCCATCACGTCGGCCGTGTCCAACGCGAGCGTCGGGCAAAACACCCAAGTCGCTATTTTGGACGGAGCCAGCAACGATATCATCCGCACCGGAACGGAAGATGAGGCATGGCGATCCGTTCCGCCCGGCTGGCCCGGTTTGCTTCAGTCCGGCAAGATTCGTTCCTACGAAGGGGGCGATTGGCTGCTGACCGCCGCGCAGGTCGAGAAGAACGGTTGGACGATTCTGCGCGCCTCTCCGCAAAGCGACCTGAAGCTGGAGCTGCGAGAGACGCAGCAATTTTTGCTCACCGTTATCGTGGCTCTTATTATAGCGGCGACGATTCTGTCGACGATCGTTTCCCGTTCGTTTTCCCTGCCGTTCAAGCGCCTTGTCCAGCAAATGAAGCAGGTCGAGACCGGCAATTTCAAAGGCCAGGTGCATATCCAGTCCTACCAGGAAATCAATGTGCTGGTCGGCTCGTTCAACCGAATGGTGCGCGAGATGGACGGGTTGGTCGAAGACATCAAGCAGGCGTCGATCAGCGAGAAAAACGCGCAATTGCAGGCGCTGCAATCGCAGATCAATCCGCACTTCCTGTTCAACACGCTCGATATGATCTACTGGATGTTGGACGAACGCGAAGACGACCGTCTTGAAGGCGTGATTTTGGCATTGTCCAAAATGTTCCGTTACAGCAGCGACTGGGAGGAAGGAGCACGCGTACGCCTGCGGCTCGAGCTGGAGCAGTTGAAGTCGTATCTGACGATCATCGAGACCCGGCTCGGGCGACGCGTGCTGACGCAAATCGACGTCGAGGAGCGCTGGCTGGATGCACCCGTACCGAAGATGATCCTGCAGCCTATTGTGGAAAATGCGGTCAAATACGGATTGGAGCCTTTGCGGGAAGGCGGGACGCTGCGGATTTACTCCGAAGCGGACGAGGAAAACCTGCATATCGTGGTCGAGGACAACGGGGCCGGCATGGACGCGGTCACGCTTCGCCGCTTGGAAATTTTGCTCGATTATCCGCCCGCGGCGGCCAGGCACGTCGAAGGCGGACGGATCGGCATCGGATTGCTTAACGTGCAGCGCCGCATCCGCTTGACGTACGGCGATACTTACGGACTTACGATCCGCAGCATACCGGGAACCGGGACCAAGGTGAGAGTCACCTTTCCGATTCCCGAGGAGGAGGACTTTGCGTGAATATACTCGTCGTGGACGACGAACCGATTATTCGCAACGGAATTCAGCGTACGATTGAGCGAGCGTTTCCGCAGCATCGGGTGGTTCTCGCCGAGGGGCCGACCGAGGCGGTGCAGCGTCTGAAGAATGAGCTGATCGACTTAGTGCTCACTGACGTGCTGATGCCCGGCATGAACGGACTCGAATTGATGGAAGTGTCCCGAACTTTGCACCCCGATGCCAAATGGGTCGTCATTTCCGCATACTCCGAATTCGAATACGCCAAAAAGGCGGTTCGACTCGGAGCCAGGGATTACCTGCTCAAGCCGATCGGCAAAGACATTCTGGTCGAACTCGTTAAGAAAATGGGCGAGGAGATTGCCGAACGCAACGTGCGGGCCAAAGAAAGTTTGCTGCTCAAACAAAACCTGCGTTTTCTGCGCGAAGCCGTCTTTGCCCGATGGGCATCGGGACTTGATCTCGGAGGAATCGATCTGGCTTCGTTTACCGAATCCTACCCGGACTTTCATCTGTTGATGGTGCATGTGGAGAGCGATACGGATACGAAGCTGGAGCACTTTATCGTCGAAAACGTGATGAACGAGCTAATCGCGTCTTTCGGCCGGGGGTTTGTCGCAAGCATTGACGCCAAAAGCCTGCTCGGGTTGGTCAAACTTGAACGCGGGAGCATGGCCGGATTGAACGAGGAATTGCGGAGCTGTCTCAAGCGTTATCTCAAAAAACCGTTTCAATTGCTGGTATCGAGCCGAATCGAAGATCCGTCCCGGGTGCCCGAGGAGGTGCAGCGCATGCGCGAATCGTCGGAATATCAGGTTTACGATCATTACGCCAGCGGAGGAGAGCAGGCTGTCGAAGTGGCGCTTCAGTACATAAAAGCCCGCTACGGCGCCGAATTGTCGCTGGAAAAGGTAGCCTCCGTCGTGTACCTCAATCCGGCCTACTTCAGCCAGCTGTTCAAGCAGAAAACCGGACAGGGGTTCAAGGAGTATATTACGCAGCTTCGTTTGGACCGCGCGATGGAGATGTTGGGCGAATCGGAGCTGAAAGTCGGCGACATTGCGGAGCGGGTCGGTTACCCGGACGTGCGGCACTTCTCGCAGGTGTTCAGGAAGAAGATCGGGAGTACGCCGTCGGAGTATCGGGAGCAGACGAAGAGCCGTTGTTAGGAATCGACCGAATAACACCCGGTACCATGCGTTTGCATGTTCAACCCAAGACTCTGTTTTCCCTGATTCAAAAAAGGGAAAGCAGGGTTTTTTTACAAGTTTCAGTATGATATCATGGAAATATAAGGGGGGAATCAAATGAGAATCGAACAAAAGCGCGAGATGTTTTGGACGATCGGTGCTTCCTTATTTTCATTGGCGTTTTTTATCATTCTGGCACCCGTTCCAAAAGATATACTGGGAATTATGATTGCCGGCAACGTGATCGGGCTGATTATTTCTCTGGTGAGAATACGCGGCGAAGAAACGAGCAACGAACGTTTTGTTCGTAAACGCGAGGAAAACGGACCTCCGGGGTTTTGGAAAGGCAGTTTATCGGAAAGCATGCGGGCATGCGCTTATTTATTCATCGGATTGATGATTCTTGCCGTTGCCGTTTATCTGACGGAAGGTGCGAATCTGCTGCAAATGCTGGTTGAACAGCCTTTGGATACGATCGGTATTTTGGCATTGATCTTGGTCATTGTGTCTTTTTTGATGGGGACGGTTTTTCATGCCGGAAGCGAGGAGCGTTACGAAAGATTGAAGCAGAGATTGGAGCGCCAACAATAGGCGTTCTTTTTTCTTTTCTCTTCATTTTCGATTCGCGGCAACCGATGAATAGTACAAACACACTTGGGATAAAATGGAGGTGCGCTATGGCCGGAAATCGAAGGAAGTCGCCGTTTCGCTATGTACTGGATGAACCGATCACATTCGAACTGTATATCGTAAGCCTGAACTTCACGCCTGCTCCGCGCAAGCCCATATCCGCGCAAATGCATGACATCAGTCGATCAGGCTGCTTAGTATCGCTGCCGCTTGAGATTCCTGTAGGAAAAAATCGAATTCGCGTGGCTCTGGATTTCGTGCTGAATGAAGATCCGATGCATTTCGAAGGCCATTTGCGTTGGAATAAAGAAGAGAACAATCGCCATTACTACGGGGTAGAGATGGAAGTGCCGGAAGATCAGAAAGATCGGTTGCAGTTGGAGCTTCGGGGACTTGCAGGGGCGAACCGTATTCGCGTGATGTAAAGCAGGAGATTAAAAATTCGGAAGAGAGGGAGAATAGAAGTCGAAGCTTGAGAAGACGGCGGGTATCCGTTATTCAGTCGTTTTCGCGATAGATCTTGCATTTCGTATTACATCGGACTCTCTCCTTTCGTTTGTTCATTCAATTTCATCGCTTGATGAGGTCGCGCGAGCCTGTTTTCCGGCTGCGGCTTATTTGCGTCGGTTACGAAAGTTCATTCGGTTCTACCGGTTGGCTGAGCCAATGATCCTCCGTTTGGACATGGTTTTTACGCACGAATTTAGCCAAGCTTTTCTTAAAGTCGTCATAGGCGAAAGCATCGGCTAACCGGACGACATAACCTTCCTGTTCGCCGCCGTATTTCGATTCGCGCGTGTAGCAGTCTTTGATCGCTTTCTCATCCCAAATGCCCCGATACAACACCGGAACCGTGGGAATGTGCAGCTCGCGTGCCAAACGTTCCGTTTCGTCCCAAGACAGGCAGACATTGCGGCCGTCCCACACCGAGAACAGCATGAAGTACCCCGGCAAAGCCTCGTACTTGATCGAATGCTTCGCATACACGTTTTCCCCGCATAACCGCCAGCCTTCCGGAATCAGATACCGAATGCCTCCGTGCAGCGTTTTGACGTAATGCCGAGAAACGTGGTCTTTGCTGTCGAGCGACCTTGCATGGATATGGTCCGGGTACATCGTGGTGTTTTCCCCGTCCATTTTTTCCGTCACGACCACTTCTTTTCCGATAAAATGCGCCGTGTCCCGTAAAATCTTGTCGTCGTCCGTATAGCTTCTGGACCAGGGCAGGTGCATCGTTTTCGGGTATTTGATTTTCATGGAATCACCTCTTGAACTCTTTCATGAATCGATCGGTTTCGTTATGCTCATTTTCCGTAAGTGTCGGCTTCCGCAAAAAAGTACATCTTCGCAAGCAAATCTCCGCCCAGCAGATGGTACACGTTGGACGCGCCCGCGTCTCCGCCGTGCATGATCTCCATGTGCATCTCCGTCCGGCTCGCCACGTCCAGCACGAACTTGTCGTCGTAACCCAAGCTTTTCAACAGATTGCAAGCGATAGACGCCGAGACATGTTCATGACCGAAATACGAATAGTAGCCCCGGTTTTCTTTCCACACTTTGCAGAAAGGCTTGCCGATATCGTGCAGCAGCGCCGTCCATTGCATCGCAAGCTTGTCTTCTTCTTCGTAAAAAGCGTTCACGTATTCCAGCACGGCGTACGTATGAAGAGACAGCGTGCGGCTGTGATGCGGATTGCCCTGGTCGTACCCGGGCATCTGCGCGAAAAGGGGATGGCGGGACAATTGCGCGAACAGCTCGTCGTGACTCGCTTGCCGAGCCAGCAGATCTTCGATCTCGCCGCGGTGCAGCGTAGGTTTCGAGCGGTCCGACACTTCATCTTCGCTCTCATGCACCAGATGCACGGCCGTAAATCCTTCGCCAAGAAGCGGGAATTGAAGATTTTTGGCGTATTTCGTCAAAATCTTGTCGTCCAGTTTGCGTTTGCGCGAAGAGATGCGTCGCTGCGCCGTCTCGTACGACGTATCGAAGAAATGGCACTCTACAGGCGTATCGGAGAAACGTTTCAGAAACTTCGCGCGCCGAGCCCGATCCACGTTCGTCGCGTCGAAAATCACGTCGCGTCCGTCCGCCAAAGCTTGCCCGATTTCCCGAAAAGCTTCGTCGAAGATGATGTACGTATTTTTTTGCTTGGATTCGCCGCCGAACAACCGCAGCCGGATTCCGTCCGTCGAGACGATGACGCCCCGCGTCGCTTTTTCCAGCTGACGAGCATAGACGCTTTTGCCGCTGCCGGGAATGCCGACCAGCATATGAATCGTATTCATAAGGAATTCACCTCCTTTCGGCGGTGGTCCCAATCTGTATTATACCCCGAACCAAGCGCATTGCGAATGCCGCGATAGTCCCGGGACCAGCGCGGCATTCGCACCGATGCGGAATCTACCAGTCCCGTTCTTGCAGCGCCGTCTCCGGATCGATCTCGATTCCGCGCGCTTGCAAGATCTGCTCGACGGTCTCGAACTCGCTATTCGTCATGCTTGATTCTGTTCACTTCGCGGATTACTTGCAGCAGATTGGCCGCTGCCGGCGATAAAGCTTCATCTCGCCGCGTGCAGATCGCAATGACGTTCTCCAGCGAAAAACCTTCGACATGAACGCGGCATAGCCAGCCTCGCTCCACGTCGTCGCGAACAACAAGAGAAGAAACGAAGTTGGCGCCGTACCCTGCAATGACAGCACGGGTCGCTTCATGCAGGCCGCTGAACTGTAAAGCTACGCGAGGCGCGGGCAGACCGTGCGTGCGGCACAGCGCGAACAGCCGTTCACGCGTCGAGCTGCCTTCGGCGCGCATGACGAACGGCTCGCGCATCATGTCGGTCAGCGAGACGCTACGGTTTGCATAAGGATGTGCAGGCGCTACGACAAACCATAGTTCGTCGCGAAACAACTCTTCGGCTTCGATCTCGTCCGAATACTGTTCAGGCGATCCGCCGTATAGAGCGATGTCCGCTTGCAGATCCAGCAGCCGCCGTAGTGCGCCGCCTGAATGAGTGGTCGTAATCGACAACTCCGCCTGCTCATAGCGCTGCTTGAATGCCGCGATCCAGCCGGGCAGCAGAAAATGAGCAGGCAGATAGGTTGCCGCAATCGCTACGCTGCCGACCGCGCCATGCTTATACTGCTCGGCGAATTGTTCGATCCGGCGTTCGGCCGCGAAGAGTCGATGCGCAAGCCGATACACTTCTTGCCCGGCTTCGGTAAGCGCAATGCCTCTGCCTTCGCGCCGCAGCAATACTAGCGATAACTCCTGCTCGAACTTTTTGATCTGCGCGGTGATGGCAGGTTGGCTGATGCTTAACTTTTCCGAGGCTCGGGTGACGCTCCCCAGGGAAGCTGTTTGGTAAAACAAACGCAGCGCATGCAGATTCATGGAAGCTCCTTTCTCTATTTTGTCCAATAGCAGATCGTTAATTAATACATTTTGTATATGGTTTGTGGATAAAGATATATTATATTTATTTCTTTTCTCCGTCTACAATAAGGGTGCAACAACCATTCATTCTTGAAAGGAACGTGATTTTGATGAATAGAAACGTACAATCGCAAGACCGCTCGCACACCTGGGCCAAAGTGGATCGTTATCTGGAGCGAAAGCTGCTCATGCCTGACGCTGCGCTGGAAGAAGCTTTATCTGCCAATGAAGTCGCCGGGCTGCCAAACTACGATGTTTCTCCGCTTCAAGGCAAACTGCTGCATCTGCTTATTCGGATGAGTCGCGCAAAGCGTGTGCTGGAGATCGGGACGCTGGGCGGATATAGCGCGATTTGGATCGCAAGAGCTTTACCGCAAGAAGGCAAGCTGACGACACTTGAACTGGACCCTAGGCATGCGGAAGTGGCTCGGACCAACCTGCGCCATGCGGCGATTCCTGACGAACAGGTCGAGATTCGGGTGGGGGATGCACGCATGCAGCTGGCGCGGTTGGAGGACGAAGGTACGGAAGCTTTTGATTTTATTTTCATCGACGCGGATAAGCCCAGCAACCCGGCCTATCTGGAAGCGGCGCTTCGATTGTCGAAGCCGGGAACGGTGATCTTGGCGGACAATGTGGTGCGTGGCGGCGAAGTTATTGAGGAATCGAGCGCGGATGCGAGGGTGCAGGGGATTCGCGAGTTTTTCGAACGGTTGGAAGGAGATCAGCGGATCGAATCGACAGCTTTGCAGACGGTAGGCATCAAAGGATACGACGGTTTTATGATGGGGATTGTGCGTTGATACGGGAGAATAGGCTTTGGACAGGACAGAACAAAAGCAGCGGCTCCTTTTAAGGGATGCAGCTGCTTTTTGATTATAAACGACGAAGTTTTAAGGCAGGATCGCGAACGAGCGTACCGGGAATCCCGACGCTTTTTCCGCTTTGGGCACGATATTGAAGATCACGGCGCCTTTCGGCGGAAGCAGATGCAGGTTTGTTAACAGTTCCACTTGATACGCGTCCTGCTCCAGTACATAATATTCGCCGATCAGCGCACCGTTTTTCGTATAATCGGCCGCGGAATCGGTATCGAACGTCTCATGACCGACAGCCGCGATCTTGCGTTCACGAAAAAGAAATTTCAGTGCTTCGAGCGACCAGCCGGGAGCATGATTGTTCCCGTCCGCATCTTTGTTTTCGAACTGTTCCTGACTGGGCCAGCGTTTGCTCCAGTCGGTGCGCAGCGCGACGAAGCTGCCGGCTTCGATCGTTCCCTGCTTCGTTTCGAACTCTTCGATATCCTGCACACTCAATGAGTAATCGGCATCGGCGGCAGCTTCCTCGGACTTGTCGATCACGACCAGCGGCAGCACAAGTTCTTTCAAGTCCAGTTCATCCAGATAACGTGTATCGCGCACAAAATGAATCGGGGCGTCCAGATGCGTTCCGTACTGTCCGGCAAAACTGAAGCGCTGCGCGAAAAATCCGTCTTCGTGATCGAACAGCGTTTCGAACTCGGCAGGCGCGAACGCGGCAAAATGCGGAGAGTCCGGTCCGAAGGTATGGGTCAGGTCGATCCATTGTTTTTGTTTGAGCAATTTGAGCGCGTCGAGAAGTTCGTTGGTCATGAATACCCACCTCTTTTTTCCTTTTTTAATGGTTTATTATAAGTGAAAACGTTTCGGGAAAACAAGCGCCAGGCTTGGCGTAAGCCTAACCGTTGGCCATATTGGGAGAATTACGGGTTTTTTCGCGCTTTGGCCTATGCTAACATGGAAATTAATGCATGGGCGGGAAGGGGGAGCGAAAAGATGGAATACAATAAAACGACTCGCGCGGTACTGGCTTTTAGCGCATTGGCCATTTTGATTTTTATTCCTTTGCGCGTCGAAATCGGATATCCGGCGATTTATTATACGGTTATCGCTTTGATCGGAATCCGGGTCGGCTTTTTATTGATCAATGACAAGAAAAACGAAGAGCGTTTTTTCAAAAGTTGGGCACGGAAAAAGTCTTGGCCGAAGCTGCTGGTCGTCTTGACCGAAGCGTTGAAGTCCTTGGTTTTGCTGCTTCTGATTGTGATTTTCGGGCAGGTTGTCGTGAACGGAACTGACTTCGCGGGGTTGGTAAACGGAATGGCGTTAGGCGCTCGAATCGCCATTGCGGCGATGCTGGTCGCGTTCAGCGTCATCCTGGGCTTCGTTAATTTGTATGAAAAAAACCGGAAATATGATCGGTTATACGCACAATTTCATCCGTAAACGAAAGCACAGATCTCCCTGCGCAAGTACGCCGGGCAGCCTGTGCTTTTTTACTTACCGATGTTTCCAATAGGTTCGATAGACACGCGGAGCATCCAACTCCGCTCTTAAATCGCGTGCCGCTTCCGCGATCCAGAACGGATTGCGCAGCAGAGGCCGTCCGATCGCGATCAGATGCTCCGGTTGGGGAAGTCCCTCCTTTTGCCAGCGAATCGCGAGTTCGGTACAATCGATTACAAAGATAAAGCTTCGTAGTGAACAGCATGCACTTTTTGGTGAGGATGCACGCCAAAAAAGAGTCAAAAATGCCGAACTGCACGAAAGAAGTTCATGCCTGTATCGGATTTGATGTGCAATTGGAGCGTAGCAAACCGAAACTGACCCAGTATGTCATTTTGCATTTTTATGCACCCGAATATAAGATGAAAAAAAGCTGATTCGCTCATTCTAATTTTTCCCTGACCCCCACCTAGCTCGGCCCAAGCGGAGGATGAACGGAGACGGAAAAGCGAAGCGCTCGCATTTGAATTTGGATTTCTACCACGGGCACCTATTCCGATCAGAGAAATCCAAATTCAACGGCGATTGCAGCCCCGTTCGTCCGCAGCGCCACCCGGCGCGCACACCATACACACACTCAACGAGGAGGAACTCCCCATGCCCGGTTCTCAAAAAACAGCGATCTCCGAACAAGTTACGCAGACGCTCGACACGCTGAATCATCATGATGCCGTCCGTCGTGCTTTCGATTTTCTCAAAGCCGACAACGATCATACGACCGAGGAACAGATCGAACTGACCGAGGTTGAAGCGCCGACCTTCGAAGAAGCGGAAAAAGGCAAGCTGTTCGCCAGAAAATTGGTTGAACTGGGCATCGAAGAAGTGAAGACCGACCAAGCAGGCAATGTATTCGGCATCCGACGGGGAAGCGGGAATGGCCCCAAGTTGGTTATTTGCGCGCATCTTGATACTGTCTTTCCGCGCGGAACCCATGTCAAAGCGCGCCGCGAAGGCAGCCGGGTCTATGCGCCGGGCATTTCCGACGACGGTCGCGGACTCGCATCCGTGCTCACGATTGTGCGTGCATTAAACGAAGCCAAGCTGCAAACGGTCGGCGACCTGATCATCGGGGCGACCGTCGGCGAAGAAGGGCTCGGCGATCTGCGCGGGGTCAAAACGTTATTCGCCAATCGCAGCGACATCGACGGCTTTATCTCGATCGAGCCGGGCACGCCGGATCGGATTACTTATCTGGGAGCGGGAAGCAAGCGTTACAAGATTACCTTCCAAGGCCCGGGCGGGCACAGCTTCGGCAACTTCGGCACGCCGAGCCCGATTCATGCGTTGGGCCGCGCGATCGCCAAAATTGCGGATCTCGAAGTTCCTCGCGATCCGAAAACGACGTTCAATGTGGGTTTGATCGGCGGCGGCACTTCTGTCAATACGATCGCGGAAACGGCAGAAGCCGTCATTGATATGCGTTCAACTTCGCAAGCCGAGCTGGAAAGCCTCGAAACGAAAGTGCTCACCTTGGTTCGCGAAGCGGCGGAGACGGAAAATCGGCGTTGGAGAAGGGAAGGAGCCATCACGGTTAAGCTGGAGCGCGTCGGCGATCGTCCGGCCGGTTCGCAATCGCCGGATAGCGAGATCGTGCAGACAGCTGCCGCTGCGGGTCTTGTCATGGGTTTCCGTCCGATACTTGAAGGCGCAAGCAGCACGGATTCCAACATCCCGATCCACCTCGGCATTCCGGCAGTCACGCTTGGAGGCGGCGGAGATTTCGGCGGAGCGCATACGCTGAACGAGTATTACGATCCGACGGATGCCTATCTCGGCGTGCAAAAGATTTTACTGACGGTGCTCGGCCTTACGGGTCTGCAAGATACGACCGAACCGTTACTGCCCAAGCGCGTTTAGTCGAAAAAAAGCCGCGGAGGTGCATATCCACCTTTTCCTCGGCCTATAAGGCTTGACGCTTGAACAGCAGTTGTGTCGGAAGCGGTCAATTGTCTCATTCGCGTACCATCTCCGTAAACAAATCTTCCAAACACGGCTCAAGCCGTTCAATCCGCCGTGCAGGCAGTCGATGCTTCGTCAGTATTCGCAAAACATCCAGCATGTCCGCCTCCGTTTGTCGGTCCAGGCTGATGATATTGTTAGAAAAGTTCAGTGTGTTAATCTCGCTCGCCTCCTATCTCTATTATCTCTGCTGCTAGACGTAGGCTCAATGGATTGTCGCGATACTTGGGCATGCCGCAAGAAGTGTTCATTTTTCTCGTCTTCGGTTCCGTAAAATGTAGATATGGGTTGGGCTGACGGACAGGACGGACGGTTTTTTACGGAAAGCGAGGGAGTATACCAATGAATTCGACGAGCGAAAATATCGAGCAAGCCGTTCGTGCATACAACGAGAACGAAGAATATGACGTACTGTTTTCCGGCGTAATCAAAGTCAGCGGCATGGAAGATCCCTCCACAGAAGCCGCGTACGGGCATGCCAATCGGAGTGAACAGGTTGCCAATCGCGCAACTACCCGCTTCGGCATCGCGTCAGGCTGCAAAATTTTTACGGCGGTAGCGATCTGTCAACTGGTCGAGCAGGGGAAGCTTGCGTTCGATACGAAACTGAGCGAATGCAGCGACGTTTCTTTTCCGAAATTCGATCCAAGCATCACCGTACATCATCTGCTAACGCACAGCTCGGGCGTACCGGATTATTTCGACGAAGAAGTCATGGACGATTTCGAGGAACTGTGGCGCGAGCGGCCGACGTACGGAATGACCGAAGTGTCGCATTTTCTGCCTTTGTTTGCGGAACAATCGATGAAATTTGCGCCGGGCGAACGGTTTGCCTATAACAATTCCGGCTATATTCTGCTTGGGTTGATCGTGGAAAACGTATCGGGGCTAAAGTTTCGGGATTACGTGGAGACGCACATTTTCAAAAGCTGCGGCATGACCGATTCCGGTTACTTCCGTATGGACCGACTACCGGAGCGAACGGCACTGGGCTATATCGATAGCGAAGACGGTTGGAAAACGAACATCTTCTCGCTGCCCGTCGTCGGCGGACCGGATGGCGGAGCTTTCACGACGGCAGGCGATCTCGATAAGTTCTGGAATGCGCTGCTCGGTTATCAATTATTGTCGGAATCGTTGACGCAAAAACTGCTGTCGCCGCAGATTACGGAAGACGAAAATACGGCGTACGGTTACGGCATATGGATCGGAATGAACGGCAAACACGTACGCTGCCGCTATATCATGGGCTTCGACCCCGGCGTATCGATGGTCTCTCGCGTATACGCCGATTCCGGACTTCGCGTGCACGTACTGGCAAACATCGACGGAGCCGCTTGGCAAGTAGCCGCAGACGTAGGCGCAAGTATACGAGAATCAAAGTGAATTTGATTATTCGCATACGCAGTCATTCTGACTGAACATCTAAAACCTCCCCCTCTTCATATAAGCGAAAAAAAGAAGCTGATCTGACGATCAGCTTCTTCGTGTCGAGAAAATCAAACGTAACCGGAAGCGAGAAGACGGAGAGAGAAATTCAGTGAAAAATGCCTTTGAACTCGGAAAATTCCTTATAAAAATTCCAATCCATCTTTCCGAGTGAGACAGCGTTTTGTGAAGCATTTCGAAGAAATGCACTTCGGAAGCATACGCTGGCAATTTCTCTCGCAGTCTTCTCGCTTCCCCCGCACACGTAACTTTCTCGACATCCTAAAGCTGATCGTCAGATCAGCTCTTTTCTGTTTTTCAAATACCGATACAGCACGACCCCGCAAACGGCGCTGAGCGCGGCGCACAACCCGATAAACCCGTACCCCGCTTGAAGTCCGCGCAGCAGTCCGACGGAGGAGTCCGCGCCGAAAGCGCTTTTTACCCCTTCAATAACCGCCCCGATGATATAGTTCCCGATTACGCTCCCCACGCCCATCAAGGTGACGGTGAACGTAATCGCCGTATCGCTGCCGTGCGGATAACGCCGGGCGATAAACGCCATCACCGTCGGATAGATCATCGCGATCCCGATCCCCGCTGCCGCGAACAAGAATGCGAATTTCTCGCCGCCCAAGATCGCGCCGAACGTACAAATCGCGGAAGCCGCAGCGAAAATAATGAGCGACAACGTGAACCCGATCCGATCCGTCAACGCGCCCAGCAGCAGACGAGCCAACGCGAAGCAGAGGAAGAACGCCGATAGCAGACCGGAAGCGGACACGGTCGTCCAGCCGTACGCTTTCTCCAAAAAGTTGACCAGCCAGCCGCCGACGGCAAGCTCGGACACGACGCCGAACGACAGGATCAGAACCATGAGCCAGATCGCCGGATCCTGCATCAGCTTTTTGAACGGCAGTCGGTCTTCGTGCGCGATATCGTCGCCGGGAAAACGGCTTTTGAGCGCGGTCAGAATCGGCAGCACGCACAGCGACAGCATAATCAGATACATTCCGCGCCAATCGAGCGTCCAGCCGAAGATCGTCACGGACATCAGACCCGTAGCGATCAGCGGAGCGACGGTCGAGCTGAAGCCATAGAAGAAGTGGGACAGATTCATCATCATGCCCGTGTTTTTCACGAAGATCCGCGCGCCGAGAATCGCCAGCGCGATCTCCAGCATTCCGTTGCCGATGTACATCAGGAAGTAGGAAGAGGAGAACACGCCGTAGCTTTGCGATAACGCGATAAGCACGCCGGATAAAACCATCGAGCCGAACGCGATTATGCTGACGGATTTAATGCCCCATTTGCGGACGAGTATGGCGGTGAACGAACAGGCGATGAGGTAGCCGAGCGCGTTCAGCGACAACAACGTGCCTAATTGGCCTTCGTTCAGGTTAAAGTCGAACTGGATACGCGGAATCGCGGGCCCTTTGATATTTTCCGAAAAGCCGAATACGATAAAGCCGAGGAAAATCGTGATCAATTGCCACATATAGATGCGGTCGATACCGCCGAGGCGTTTTTTCATGCGAGAGTAATTCCTTTCCGGGACGTAAAATAAAGTCGTTAAAGCTTGTCATTCCGTTGAAGGCGATAAGTCAGGCTTTCGAGCGTCGAGGCAGTCAGGCCGGACATGTATTCAAGGCGAGTATCGGCTTGCACAATCAGCTCCGGCATATGCTGCTCCGGAATCGTGCGCAGACACCCGGCTCGAAGCGCGGCTTCCAGCGAAAGGTCGACCGCATCGCCTGTAACCGCAATCGATGCCGGGTTGAAAATGGCGATGATCGAGGTGAGCGTCTGAACGGCAATCGCCAAGAATCCGTCCGGCGTCCGAAGCTTCGTTATTTGTTCTTCGCGTGTCAGTCCGGCAAACGGCAGATAGGAGACTTCGCCGCCGAAATCGGTATACCCGTTCAAGATCCGTCCGCCCGAAATGAAGCCTGCTCCGGGAAAATGCCCGCGCGGAAAAGTCACGACGGCAAAAGGACGTTCTTCCTCGAACTGCTGCTGGCGGTACATTCCGTAGACGGTCAGATTCATATCGTTGCCGATCGTCGTGTCGAGGCCGTATTCGGCTTGCAGTCTCGGTCCTAATGACTTGCCCGCAAGACCTTTCGTATCGCAGATTCCGATGACGCCTTCGTGAGCGACGCCGGGAATGCCGATGCCGATCGCGCGAACGCCGTCGAGCGTTTGCAGCTTGTTGCCGATCCAATCCGACAAGAAATCATCATCCAGCACGTCCTCGACGATGAAGCTTTCTTCGTCGGAATGTTCTCCCGCCAGATTGGCGACCGCGGTTTGCAAAGAATCGATACCGTTTTTGGATCGGACGATCACGCACAGCACCCTCGCGTAATCGGCGTTGAACCGGTACAGTTTGGCAGGTCGCCCGCCGCCGGAAGGTTCCGCGTCATGCTCGAATACTTCGCCGCCGGCGGTCAATTCGTTCAAAATGGTCCCGCAGGTGGCGATGCTCAAATTCGTCATTGCGGCAAGCGAAGCTTTGGTAGCTGATCCGGTCGCTTTCAGAGCCTGTTTGATGATCTCGACATTAAGTTGCTTGACCTGAGCCGAATTGAAAGAAGAGGGAATCATAAGGGGATATAACGCCTCCTATGCAGAAGCCGAAGCTTCATCATATTCTCGAACACTTTTTAAAACCCTTTTAATAAATGAAATATAGCCTATGTCATCCGGACTGTCAACGCTAAAAAATAAGCAGCAAAAAGCCCGTCAGCATCGCGAACCGCGGCTGACAGGCTGGAGATTGGATTCGAAACAAGACACTTACTCGGCAAAACGCGCTTCGTGCCGCAACAGCCATTCTTTGCGCCAAAGTCCGCCCGCATATCCGGTCAGCTTTCCGCCGGAACCGATGATGCGGTGACAAGGCAGTACGATGCTGAGCTTGTTGCGGCCGTTAGCCGAACCGACTGCTCGGACAGCCCGCTCGCTGCCCACGGCAATCGCCAGATCTTTATACGAGCTTGAAGCGGCGTAAGGGACAGCGGCGAGCTCGGTCCACACGGACCGTTGAAAAGCCGTTCCGTAAAAGGCGTAAGGAAAGTCGAAGCTGCGCCGCTCGCCGCTGAAATATTCGACAAGCTGGCGACGGCAAATCCTCAGAGCTTCGGGAATATCCGATTCTGAAACGTTCTGATCGTTCTCGTATGCAAAGGCGTCGGGGAACGGATTGACCGCAGGCCAGCCTTCGGGCATTGCCGTGTCGCTGAACAAGATGGATAACACAGCCTCGTTCGTTCCTTCGATGATCAGTTCGCCCAATGGAGACGGATAGAGCAGTCGGTAGATCGCGCAAGTTTTCGGCGATACCGTCGACAAGGCGGGGTGCGGGATCGATGGGGTATTCATGGTGAAATTCCTCCTGTTAAGTCGAAATCGAAGATTGCCGTGGCGGAGCCAGCAGCGAATGCCACAGGTAAAAGGTTGCGTACGCTTCCCACCCGTGCCAGCTTGCGGAAGCCTCGGTCATTTCGGATAGAAGCGGCTTGCGATCAAGCTGAAGACCGCGCTTCAACGCCTGCTGCAATCCGGCATCGCCGACGGGAAAAGCGGTCGGGTGCCGCAGGCATTTTAACCCTACATAATCGGCTGTCCAGGCACCGATGCCGCGAATCGCAAGCAGCGTCTCGCGTGCTTCAGCCGTTTTCATATGCCGCAGCGTTTTTTTGTCCAACTTGCCTTGCTCGAACAGCTGCGCGATTCCGATGATGTATTCCGCTTTGCGTCCCGAGAATTGAAGCGGCTTCAGGTCGTCCGGCGACAGCGCGGCAATTCGTGCGGGCTGAGGGAAAAGAAAGAAGGGTTTATTCTCCGAAAAAGCGACGTCCAAGTCTGTATTCGCAAGCGGTTCGCCGTATGTTTCGACCAGCCGCTTCTTCATCGTGTAGGCAAAGCCCAAGCTGATCTGCTGACCCGTGATCGACCAGACCAGCGCTTCGAACAATTCCGGAATCCCGATGAGTCGCAACCCCGCGTGGGCAGACACGACCGGGTGGAGGATGGGGTCTTGCTCGGCCAGTGCATAGAACGGAAGCAGGTCGTCGTCCAGACCGAACCATTCCCGCACGTAACTTGCCGCGGCGGAACGTATTTCGGATGTGGCTTCTCCTTGTGGAAAGCCAATCTGAATAGAGGCCGAATCGGCTGAATAACCCAGCTCCAACAATACGGGAATTCCGCCGAGTTCCACAGGTTTATACACTCGTTCCCCTTCGATCCGGTGCATGATTTCAACGTCGGATCGACCCAGATAAGCCAGACATTCACTCCAACTGAAAGGTTCGGAAATGCGAAGGAGCAGCGGCGGCGATAGGGAGCGCTCGCGTTCTGCGGAAAGATAGTCAGGTGGGGTCATCGTCATAGCGACCTCCTTTCGTGTTAACTAAAATCTGTTTTCAGAGGATCAGCGTCCACGTAGTTGGCTTGAAGGTAGAGTCATTCGGCAGCAGAAGATTGCGTCGATTGCCGCTGTACCGCCGACGTCGGCTGCCGCGGAATTTTGCGTCGGGCGGCTTCGCGCACGATCGGCGCCCCTTGCTCGCGGTATTCGCCGGGCGAGCAGCCGTGATGTCGTTTAAAAGCTTTATAAAAATTCGATGGGGTATGGAAGCCCGACTCGTAACAGATATCCAGATTGGATTTGTCGCTGCATCGCAGCAAGTGTGCGGCGCGGTCTACGCGGACTTTTTCCAAAACCATGCGCGGCGTCTCGTTCGTTTCCTGCTTGAACAGCCGTTCGAGATAATAGGTGCTGAGTTTGACGTGATCCGCAATATCCTTAAGCAGCAAATTTTCCCGGTAATGTTCCACGATAAAGGAGCGGGCCTTGAGCACGAATTCGTTCCACGGCGAATGCTCGAATTCCGGTTGGCATCTTTTGCACGGGCGATATCCGGCAGCTTCCGCTTCGTTCAAACGGACATAGAACTCCACGTTTTGCTTTTTCGGCTTGCGGGATCGGCAGGACGGGCGGCAATAGATGCGGGTCGTTTTGACGGCTGTGAAAAAGAGTCCGTCGTATCTCGCATCGCAGGCCATAATGCGCTCCCACATCTCTTCAAAGGACAGCCGGATCGTTCCGATGGTCGTGTTCATTCGTGCGTCTCCTTTCCGGTTGAGCGATGACTTCTGAGTTTATTGTAACAGGATGAGCGGGAAAAGGACTCCTCATTATTGCGGTTAAGGTCGGAAGCTGCTTTTTGAAAACGGAGGGGAGAACGCCTTGAGAGGGCGTCTGTAAAGAAGTTTAAGATCCTGTTCGTAGAAGAAAGGATAGGCTGCGAGAGAAATTCGTTCAGGACGCTGTCTCACTCGGAAAGCTTTCAGCTTTCCGAGTTCAAAGGCGTCCTTCACTGAATTTCTCTCTTCGCCTGCAAGCATCTTTTTGAAAGATCAGGATCGTTTAAAAAGATTCAGAGCATCGCAGCTCAAGGGGGCTTTGGGAAAGAGGTTTTCGAAAAGAGCTTTTTTTGGGGGATTAGGTGGGGAAATAAAAAGGGGTACAACGGATCAGATGTCCGTTGTACCCCTTTTTGTTATGTTTTTTGAGTAACAGATCGCGGTGTTAGCTGTTGAAATCAGCTATTGGCTAAGTATTCTTTAATGCCGGCTACGATGGCTTTGGCTACTTTTTGCTGGAAAGCGTCCTGCATCATCAGCTTTTCTTCGTTGGCGTTGGTCATGAAGCCGATTTCGAGAAGGGCTGCGGGCATGGTCGTTTTGCGAATGACGAGATAGTTGGCTTGTTTGGAGCCGCGATCCCGGAATCCGGTAGCCGCCAGGACATGTTTTTGAATGGTGTCCGACAAGGCTTTACTGCGCTTGGTATCCGCATAGAAGGTCTCGGTTCCGCCTGCGTTGGAGGATGCGGCGTTGCCGTGGATGGACAGGAAGACGTCGGCTTTGGCGTCTTGGGCGATCTTGACGCGTCCGTCCAACGGGATAAAGGTATCATCGGTTCGCGTCATGATCAGGTCGATATTCGACTCCTGTTTAAGCAGTGCGGCGACCTTCAGGCTGACGCTCAATACCATGTCTTTTTCCCTTTTTCCCGTCACGCCGATGCCGCCGGGATCCTGATCGCCGTGTCCGGGGTCGATGACGACGACTTTTTTGCCGTCGGTGCCGATCGGTGCGGCCGCGCCGTCGTCGTTCAGATCGACGAGCACGAGATTGCCCCGGGTGTACAGCTTGTGTCCGGTCGAACGATTGAGATCGATGACGACCCGCACCGTTGACGGACTTTGGCTGAACAGCGAGTAACGAACTTGTTTGACCGCCGAAGAACCGGTTACGTGCAGAGTTACGACTTGGCCTGTTGATGCCGTTTGGTTTTGAAGCAGTCCGGGTCCGAACGAACTGTCCGGCAGATCGACCACGATCCGGTCCGGGCCCCTGAGCACGGAACCTTCGGGCTTCACGGAACTGTCCGCCGAGATCGTCAAACGATTGTCGCTGAAGCTGATACTGTTGATCGACGCCCTGTTCGAATCGGCAGGAGGTGTCGAAGGAGCCGTCGGGGGCGTAGTCGGAAGGGAAGGGGCTTCAAGCTGCGTTTGCAGATAAACGGTACCTGAAGACTGTTCCCATCGAACGGCCAAACCCATTTGCGAGCCGACAAAACGAAGCGGCACGTAAGTCGTATTCGAACGAAGAAAAGGGGCCTGCTGCATCGTGATGCTGCCCGAATATGAAGCTGCCGTCCGGCTGCCCAGAGTCAAAGTTAACGAGGCCGGAGCACTGCCGATCTGTATTCGTCCTGTTGCTTGATTCCAATTCACCGAGTGGCCGAGTTGTTCGGATACAATGCGAATCGGCACCATGGTCGTTCCGTCAACCGTAATCGCCTGGGCGTTATCCAGCTTTCGGCCGTCCAACATGATTCCGGTTTCGGTCGTCGCGGCAGAAGCCTGTCCGGTTGCGGCGGGCAGAGCCAGCGTAACCGTAAGCACGATAGCCAGCACCATGGCGGCTATCTTTTTCCACATATTTCGTTCGAATCTCATTATCACTACTCCCTTCAAGGTAATAGACTCAATTACGATTAAAAAGTTTCTCTTGGGCAAAATAAATTGATTCAGGAAAAATTAGTTGCCGAGTAAAACTTATTGGTAGGACAGATAAAAAAGAACCCGCGATTGCGGGTTCTCAGGTTTTCGAAAAAGTTCCGTATGCGTGGGAAGACAGAAGGCTCCGAGAGAAATTCATTCCGGTCGCGTGTTGAAATCGGGAAAACAGATTGAATTTTTAGCGGAATTTTCCCGATTTCAAAGGCGAACACTATCGTTCCTTCATCGAATTTCTCTCTACGCCTTCTGTCTTCCAGCTGCGTTGAACTTTTTCGACATCTGAGAACCTGCGATTGCAGGTTCTATTTTTTAGAAAGAGGAGAAAGAAAAGAAGAGGAAGAAAGGATCAGTTCATTCCCAAATATTCTTTCAAGCCCGCGACGATCGCCAGCGCTACTTTTTGCTGGAAGTCTTCTTGCATCATCAAAGCTTCTTCTTCCTTGTTGCTCAAAAATCCGACTTCGACCAGAGCGCCCGGCATGGTCGTTTTGCGAATGACGACGAAGTTGGCTTGTTTGGAGCCGCGGTCGCGGAAGCCTGTCGCTTGCTGGACGTGTTTTTGGATCGTGTCGGACAGCGTTTTGCTGCGAGCTGCATCGGCATAATACGTTTCGGTGCCGACCGCGCTGCTCGCGTTGGCTTTGTTGCCGTGGATGGACAAAAACACATCCGCTCCGGCATTGTTGGCGATCTTGGCCCGGTCATCCAGCGCGATAAACGTATCGTCGCTGCGCGTCATAATGACGTCGATATTCGGCTCCTGCTTGAGCAGGGCGGCTACTTTTAAGCCGACTTGAAGCACCATGTCTTTTTCTTTGACGCCGGTAATGCCGACGCCGCCCGAGTCATGGTCGCCGTGTCCGGGATCGATCACTACGACTTTTTTGCCGTCCGTTCCGATAGGCGGAGCGGTTCCGTCGTCGTTCAGATCGACGAAGATCAGATTGCCTTCCGCGTAGATGTTGTATCCGACAGCCCGATTCAAATCGATGACCACTCGCACGGTAGAGGGGCTTTCGCTGAACAGCGAGTATCGAACTTGCTTGACCAGGGAAGAGTTTTCCACAGTCAGCGTGCCGACTTGTCCCGATCCCAAGCTGCCGTTGGCAAGCAACCCCGGTCCGAAAGCGCTGTTCGGCAGATCGACAACGATCCGGTCGGGGCCTGCCAATGAAGAGCTTTTCGGCGTTACGTTCGCTCCGGCCGAGATCGTCAAGCGGTTATCGCTGAAGCTGATTGCATCGATCGACGCGTTATTCGAAGGGACTACCGGTGTTGGGTCCGGCGTCTCGACGGCAGGCGGCAGCGATGGGTCTTGAGCCGGAGTCTGCAAAAATACGGTCCGCGAAGCCTGCTCCCACTTGACGCCGAGACCCATCTGGGAACCGACGAAGCGCAGCGGTACATAGGTGGTGCTGGAACGAACGAACGGCGGCTGCTCCAGCTGCACGCTGCCGGAAGCCGAATCTGCCGTCGTGCTTCCGATCGTCAGTACGAGCGGCGAGGCTTCTGCTCCGATCGTAACGCGTCCCGCGGACTGGTTCCAATTGACCGAGTAGCCCAGTTGTTCGGAGACGACGCGGATCGGTACCATCGTCGTTTGGTTGACGATGACCGGCTCCGCGCCGTTGATCGTCTGACCGTCCAGTACGATGCTCGCTTCGACCGCAGCGGCTGCGGACGCGTGCCGAACCGTTCCGGGAAGCGTAAAGAGCGCCAACAGCATAAGAGCGGCAAACACGACTACGCTTTTTTTCCAGGCAAGATTTCCGAGTTTCATTCTCACTTCTCCTTTGGATTATGTATGGGCTTGATGGCATGACGCATGATCTCTATAAAAATTGGACGCCCAAGGCGGGACTAAAGTTTCACCTGTACAAAAAACATACCCTACTAGCTTAATCAACCTTAATCAGAAGTTTACGGACACCTGAAATGCACACGTTTTAAGTGCGTTTCCGTTGGAGACTTCGTACACGGGTTAGGTACGAAATCTCAGGTGTGCGTAACTTTACATTTAACTTGGTCAAGCTACTACAACAAAAATAGAGCATGATGCCCCAAAATTCAAGAGACTTTGATTTGACAGAATGGCAGGAACGCCGTATGCTCTGATTAAATCGTAATAATTACTATTAAATTTTCGAGGTGAATCAAAGTGGAAGAGTTCGACTGTCTGGTCGTCGGCGCTGGCGCCGGCGCCGCAGGCTTAGGTATAGCATGCGTATTGCAGGATTTGAAAATCGGCCGTTTCGCCGTGGTGGATCGCGGCGGAATCGGCTCTTCTTTTCGGCTTTGGCCGAAGGAAACGCGCATGATCACGCCTTCTTTTACCGGAAACGCTTATGGCCTGCTTGATCTGAATTCGATATCGCTGCGCACGTCTCCTGCTTTTACGCTGGGAACGGAGCATCCTTCGGGAGACGAATATGCGGATTATCTGGAAACGTTGGCCGCGTATCGCAAGCTGCCTATATACGCGAATACCGATATCACGGCTATTCGTCCATTGGAAGGCGGCGGATTCGAGCTGGACAGCAGCCGCGGCGGTTCATTTTTACCATAAAACGATAAAGGCGGGGACATCGATGAGCACGTTGGAGACGAAAAGATTGGAAGCTTTGCTTCGCGGTTATATTTCGGAAAAAATTCCGCCGAGCATGCGCAGGGCGGTGCGGATCGTGTACCGGATGGAGGAGGACCGCGTCACCTTGAGCGAAGAGCGTCCCGAGCCTCCTCGTTACGGCTGGCAGGGGAAAGATCTGGCGCAGTTCCGGTTGGAGCAGGGGGCTTGGAATTTATACGCCAAAACGGAAGACGGAAAATGGGCCGCGGCGCCGTCGCTGGCACCGCAGCCCGATTTCGAAGATCAGCTGGAGCAGTTCGAGCTTGATCCGGAAGGGTTGTTTTGGAAATGACGGGAGTCTGCGAATCCGGATGGGGAGGCGCTGCGGGAAAAATTCGTTCAAGACGCTGTCTCGCGTAGAAAGCCTCCGGCTTTCTTTGCTCAAAGGCGTCTTTCACTGAATTTTCCCCTCCGCTACAGCTTCTGGGAATCGTATTTTTGGGTGGGGGAAGAGAAGAGAAGATGCAACATAAACAACATAAACATACAAGATAAAGCAGTCTCAAAGCGAAAAGGCTTGAGGCTGCTTTTGATTTTTTAGACTGGGCTTTTCTTTGGGTATCGGACTCTCGCTATAGCGTCGTGTTGGTGGATGGATTCTTCGTTGCGGCATTCGAGGTCGAAAGAACGGATGAAAGGAGATTCGACCAGGTCGGCGGCGACGAGGCGGGCCAGGTCTTCGACGAAGCGCGGGTTTTCGTAGGCGCGCTCGGTGACGAGCTTTTCGTCGGGCCTTTTGAGAACCGGATGCAATGGAGCGCTGGCGTTGGATTCGGCGGCGTCGAGCAGTAGGGCGCACCAATTGCCGTCAAGTTGTTCGGGATCGGCTTCGGCTCGGATCTGTACGGTTCCGCGTTGATTGTGGGCGCTGTATTCGCTGATTTCTTTGGAGCAGGGGCAGAGCGTCGTTACGGATGCCCGGATGCCGAGGGTTAGGGAGAATTCGGGCTCGGTGTGCTTATGATACCGGGCTTCGATGCTCAGTTCGGCGTGGGCCAGGCCGACTTGGCCGGAAACGGGAGCGCTGCGCTCGTAGAACCACGGGAATTCCAGCTTCAGCGTTGCGCCGTCTTGCTGCATGGCTTCGGCCAGTTCGCGGGTGAAGGCGTTCAGGGAAGCCGGATCGGACACGAAATCGGTATGACGATAGCGTTCCAATTGTTCGGTCAGGCGGCTCATATTGATCCCTTTTGCATCACGGGAAAGAGTTGTCGTCAGCTCCAATGAGGCAATCGGCGTTTGCTGGACAGGAGCCAATGGAGAGCGGAACAAGATCGGGTGCTTCACGGAAGACACGCCGACTTGATCCAGGTCGAACCAATAATCTTCCCGGCGGTTTTGCAGGTCAGGCATTTGATCTTTGCTTGTAGGTTTATCGCCCGGGATGGGAGGAACGCTTCCGAATTTGCGATGACGTTCCTTTTTGGGCGGAAAATGCAGATCAGTCATAAAGGCATCAGGACTCCTAGGTTTTTTCTATTAATAGTAATGTATACGATTAATAAGTCAACAGCTTGGGAGTGCGATGTTTATGTTGTGCCGCGCTGCACCAAATGGAACTTCAGCGGACGCAGCGGCAGGTCGATATGTTCGATGCGGTTGCGAATGATCGAGAACGCGTTGCCCGCTTGTTCGTTCACCGGATAATGAATAGTCGTCAGGTCGAGCATGTCCGCGAAATCGAGATTGTCGAAGCCGCAGACGGCGAAATCTTCGGGAATCCGCAAACCGAGTCTGCGTGCTTCCGCGACCATGCCTGCCGCGACGCGGTCGTTGGTAGTGGCAAACGCGTCGGGAATCTGTCCGTTTTCCAGCCACCAGCGGACTATCTGCTCTCCGTGCGAAGGGTTGCCCATATCGTCAAAAGAAGGACAGGCACAGGGATCGAGTTCGTATTTTGCGCAGAAATCCCGAAACGCGTCGATACGGCTTTGCGTGTTCAATCGCGTCGGTGCTCCGTAAATGTTGCAAATCCGACGATAGCCGCGCGCGTACAAGTGTTCAAGGGCGATCATATAGCCGTCGTATTGATTCATGAATACAGACGGAACATCGGGATGGATAATCCGCTGCCACGACACGATCGGACCGTATTTCGTATAGCTTGCAATCAGCGACAAATCGCTTTTGAACATGACGAACACGAGCGCGTCCACCTGCTTGCGACGCAGCGCTTCCAGCGCTTCAAGCTCTTTGGACACGTCGCTGCCCGTCATGAACAGCGTCACGGTATACCCGTTCTCTTCGGCCGCCCGCACGAATCCTCCAGTAAACAGGCTGACTGATTCGATGAAAGCGGGGGCGACCAGACCGAGCCTGCGCGTGATTCCCGTTTTGAGCGAAAGAGCGTTCAGGTTCGGCGCGTAATCGAATTCTTCGGCCGCGGCCAGCACCCGGCGCTTTTTCTCTTCGCTGACGTATCCTTTTCCGCTCAGCGCGCGGGAGACCGTGGACGGCGATACGCCTGCGCGTTTTGCGATTTCTTTGATATTCGTCATTTCTGCCGCCCCCTTTGCCCAAAAGTATAACAAAAAACCGCTTTTTTCGCTGAGGGCGAAAAAAATCTGTTGACCTGAAATCGATGTCACAAATTATGCTTGGCATATTCAAACATACGGGGAACGATGAAAAGGAGGCGGCAACCATGAAAATTACGCAAATCATCAACGACGATATGGTGATCGCGCAGGAAGAACAAGCTGACGAGGCGACGTATTGGAAAAAGCAGGGGACCGGAGGAGAAGGCGAATTATTGTTTGCCGCACTCGAAAACGCATTCGGGATCATCGAGCGCCGTTTCGGCATCGGAAGTTCCGACGTGTCCGTGTTGACGTATCGTCGTTTCGCGGAACATATGCGGACCTCGGTACGACGGACGCTGCGGACGGAAGACCGAGGTTCCGCGACGGACGGCGTGCTCGGCCGGTTGATCCGCGAGCACATGCCGGAATGTTACGCGTGCGCCGAAGACATCCGGAACGATCTGGAGCGCCGCAGCGGTACGCGTTTGCCGGAAGACGAGCTGCTTGACCTGATGCTGCACGTGCATAAGGTAGTCGCGAGCGGCACGAAGCGCGGCGCCTGAGCGCTCTCGCATCCTTGCCGCGCAAACCGTCGAAAGAATATGCCCATACCCATGAATGCTTAGTCGAAAAAGGAACGTTCCCGGGGGAACGTTCCTTTTTCGCGTGCAGCGGAGAAGCGCTTTTTCCGCAGTCTTTCTCGAGGTTTGCCGTTCGTTCGAACGTTGCTTCAATTTTCGCCCGCCGTCCGGCGCGCGGACAGCGTCTTCAATCGGCGGATATCGACAAGCGGCGGCCGGCCGAACAGCCGGGCGTATTCGCGATTGAACTGGGACGGGCTTTCGTAGCCGACGCGAAAAGCGGCTTCGGCGGCTTGGACCGGTTCGCAAAGCAGCATTCGACGCGCCTCTTGCAGCCGGATCTGTTTTTGAAATTGAAGCGGGCTCATCGCCGTCACGTCGCGGAATCGTCGATGCAGCGAAGACGGGCTCATGCCCGCTTCCCCGGCCAGCTCGTCGATGCGCAGCGGTTCGTTGTAGCTTTCGCGGATGCGCCGGATCACTTCGGCGACGGAAGCGGCATGTCCCGCTCCGGGCGCCATCTGCCGGATCGATTGTCCTTGGCCGTCCCGAAGCGCCCGATACAAAATCTCCCGCGCCGCCATCGGGGCCAGCACCGGAAGGTCCTCTGGCGTTTCGAGCAAACGCACGAGGCGCAAGAACGCGTCCAGCATGCCGGAAGCCGCTTCGCTGACGTACAATCCGCGCGCGGTCGAGATCCGGGCAGCGGAACCGTCTTCCGTTTCCCGGAGCAGTTCGAGCACCTGCTGCGGATCGATCCGCAGACGGACGGCCAGATACGGATGTTCGGCCGACGCTTCGGTCACCTGACCGGAGATCGGCAGATCGACCGATACCGCGAAATACTGCGAAGGTCCGTAACGGTAGGCTTCGTCTCCGAGCAGGACGAGCTTGCTTCCCTGGGCGACGAGGCAGATCGACGGTTCGTAAACGGTATAGACCGGGACGGCATCTTCGGAGCTGCGAATCAGCGACAGCGGAGGGAAGTTCGTCTGGTACGTGCCGTCGATCGCGGAGAATCGGGCAATCGAGCCGGCAAGCTCCGCAAGCTTTTCGTTGACGGTCGAACGGGCGGTTGAAGTCGACATTACGTGAATCCTCCTTTATAAGGTTCTGCGCGGATTTTCTTCGATTATACAATGCGAAGCTTCGCGTGCGAACAGCTTTGCGCGGAATAGGCAATTTTTTGCGTCGATCGTTCTACCTCCCCCATTCGCGAATCCTTCATACTGAACAAGAACCGAAACGAGAGGAGGACGAATCATGAACTCGAACGGCGACAAGCGCGAAAACGAAAAACCGCACCCGTACGTCGGCATGTGGGTGACCGCGGACGGCCTGATCCGTCAAGAACTGCTGCGAAACGGACGTTACGACGAAGCCCGCGGCAGCCGCATCAGCGCGTACACCGGCAGCTACACCGTCAAAGGAGACCATATCGATTATATCGACGATACCGGATTCACGGCGGACGGCGAATTTCGCGAAGACGTGCTGTATCACGGAGGCATGATTTTTTACCGGCAAAAATAAAAAAGGCTGCGGCCGAACTTTTCAAGGAGGAACGAACATGAATACGGAAAAACGGCAAACGAACGGCGTGGAAGGCAAAGTCGTCCTGATTACGGGAGCCAGCAGCGGAATCGGCGAAGCGGCGGCGCGCTTGCTGGCGAAGCAGGGAGCCGAAGTGATGCTGGGCGCAAGACGCTTCGAGCGGCTGGAATCGTTGACGGACGAGATCCGCTCGGCGGGAGGAACCGCGGAATATCGCAAGCTGGACGTGACCGATCCGGAAGACATGGAAGCGTTCGTGAACGAAGCGGTCGAAAAGTTCGGCCGCGTCGACGTCATCGTCAACAATGCCGGCGTCATGCCGCTGTCCAATCTGGAAGAACGCAAAATCGACGAATGGAACCGCATGATCGACGTCAATATCCGCGGGGTGCTTCACGGCATCGCGGCGGGCCTTCCCGTTATGCAAACGCAAGGAGGCGGACAGTTCGTCAACGTCGCTTCGATCGGCGCTTACGAGGTGACGCCGACGGCCTCCGTGTATTGCGCGACCAAATACGCCGTCCGCGCCATTTCGGAAGGGCTGCGCATGGAGACGGGGCGTTCGATCCGCGTGACGCTCGTCTCGCCGGGCGTGACCGAATCGGAGCTGGCCGACAGCATTTCCGATGAGCATGCGCGCGCGGCGATGCGGGAATACCGCAGAGTCGCGCTGCCTGCGGAAGCGATCGCCGAAGCCGTCGCGTACGCGATCGCCCAACCGGAAGGCGTCGACGTGAACGAACTGACGGTGCGGCCGGCGAAGGACGCGGTTTGAAGAGGTGCAAGAAGCCCATAGAAGGGTGCCGCTATCCATAAGAACGGTTGTGATCCATGGAAACGCTACTGCACGAAAGCCCGGCCGTTCAACGCGCCGGAGTCCGTTCGGACTTATAAGATGAAGAAAGCCGGCTCTCCCGAAAGGAGGCCGGCTTTGTTTGCTAATTTCTTTTTCGGAAGAAGGAGCGGTTTAACGGATTCGGGAATCCGGCTCCGCATCTTGCGCATGCTCCGTGCGGAATTGCCGCGCGACGCTCTGCATGCCGTCCGCCACTTCCGACAGCCGACGCGAAATGTCTTCCAGTTCGCGCGCGGAGCGCTGCTGCTCGTCGGCGCTTGCGGAGACTTCTTCGGTCATGGCCGACGTCTGTTCGGTTGCCGCGGCGATATCGTTCATATGCTGCTCGACTTCGCGGCGCGCGCCCTGCATATCGCCGGCCCGGCGATCCAGGCGTTCGGCCAGCGTCTCGATTTGTTGCGAAATCCGGGATACTTCGCCGAACGTTTGCAGGCATTCGGCGATCTGGGTTTCTTGTTCGCTTGCGCTGACTCGGTTCGATTCGAAATGTTCGTTCATGCGGCTGACTTGCCCGACGAAGGAGCCGAGAATGGTTTCGATTTCTTGAATGGAATCTTTCGACTGCTGGGCCAGCAATCCCATTTCTCCCGCGACGACCGCGAAGCCTTTGCCTGCTTCGCCCGCCCGGGAGGCTTCGATCGTGGCGTTCAGCGACAGGATCTGCGTCTGCTTGACGATCGAATTGAGCCGGTCGCTGACCGAAGCGGCCAGCTTCGATTTGCGATCGAGTTCCGCGGACATTTCGGTCAGGTCGACGGTGCGCCGCATGTTATCCCGACTTTTGTCCAGCAGAAGTTCGTGTTCCCGGCTGACCTCGGCCTGCACGGCTCCCAACCGTTCGGAAACGTCGGTAAACTGATGCACGTATGAAGCGACTTCGTCCATCATGCCGCCGAGCCGATCGCTCAACTGCGCGGCGCGTTCCGTTTCCTCGGCCTGCTGCATGGAACCCGACGCGATCTCGCGAATGGCCCTGGTCAATTCTTCGGCCTGCTTGTTGTTGGTGCCCGCCGTGGTTCCGACATGCGCGGCCGATTGCACGAGCGTATCGGAATCGTTTTTGATCCGCACGATCATGTCTTTGATCCGGGCGGTCATCTTTTCGGTCAGAACGGCGATATCGCCGAGCTGGTCGCCGGTGATCCGCTTAACGGAAGTATCCAGATTGCCTTCGGCCACTTGCTCCAGCCCTTTTTTGATTCCGTTTACCTGCTTGAGCAGACGATTGACCACCAGCAGCATGACAAGCATCGACAGCAGCAGGACGGCGGTGAACAGCGGAATGATGATCTTGTAAGAATCGGCCAACGTGTTCGACGTCACTTGTTCGAGCGTATTCGCGTCGACGTCGATGCCCAGATAACCGATTACGCTTCCGCCGTCGTCGCGGATCGGAGTGAAGGACGAGAACAGGTCGCCCCATTCTTCGCTGTGCACGACGGGCGTATTGACCGTTTCGCCTCGGAGCAGCCGGGTATCGACATCCGCATCGAAGGATGCCTCCGTTCCGAGCGGGCTGTATTCCTCGTCGTCCCAAGCCGCTCCGTCCACGGTATAGATCCAGCCCGCATCCGTTTTGTTCAACATATATACATACAGAACGCCGGCCTGCTGGCGCAGCGTGTTCAATTCTTCCCGCAGCGTGCGATAAGCGGAAGAACTTTCGCCGTCCGCATATACGGTTTCGATGGCGCCGGACTGCGTGCCCAAGCGGGCAGCCGTGTTTTCGGCCAATCGGCGGGTATCCTCCTGCATGGTCTTCAAAGCGGCCTGCTCGATTGCCGAACGCGTCGTTAGCATGACAAGTATGCCGATCACGACAAGCGGAACCAGAATGATCAAGTAAAGTTTTGTTCGTAAACCCAGTCGTTTTTGTTTACCTGTTTTCAATGCGATGAGCCTCCTTGATGAATGTCCACCTTTCATTATCGTCGAAAGATTGCGAAACTTGAATAGCTTGCATGCTTAAATTCGACAAAATGTTTACTTCCTCGATACAATTCATTGGCTTTTTCGAGATATTCCTCGGGTATATTGAGTTCAATAAGAAAAACGCATCCCAACCACCCAAGGAGGACACAAATCATGAAATCGAAAAAATTTATCGCGGCAGAAATGGTAGCAGGCATGGCTCTTTCCGCTTCGGTCGGCGCTTACGCCGCATCCAACATTGAGACGATCAAGGCGCAGCTTAACCACGGACTGGGCTTCGTCGTGAACGGCCAAGCGTACACGCCGAAAGACGCGGTAGGCAAAAGCCTCGACCCGATCGTTTACAACAATACGACTTATCTGCCGGTTCGCGCGCTGGGCGAAGCGTTGAACGTGCCGGTCACCTATGATGCGGCAGAACAAAAAGTCGTGATCGGCGCAAAAAACGGAACGGGCAATTCCGGAACGCCGGCAGGCGAGACGGCATCGGGCTTGACTGCCGTAACGTATACCGCTTCGCAAAAATCAGCCGCCAAAGCTGCTTTTGCTGCATTCGAAGGTTTCGAAGCCGCTTATGCTCCGATGCAAGCGACGGCAGGGGATAAATTCCGCAGCGTGGGCGCCGGCGGCGATTCCGTCACTTACGTGTTCGATAAGATGAAGGTAGCCGTCGCGCCGCGCGACGATTCGTTCGGCTACGATCTCACCCCGGTTACGCTCTCCAACGGCGTGAAAGGCAATTGGTACAAGCCGTCCGACAAAGATATGCTGACGTTCCCGGTCGGCGATCGTTTCGTGACTATCTGGTCCGACAACGGCAGCCTGACCAAAGCGCAAATTCAGGCGGTAGCGGTACACGTGGAAAAAGCTTCGTTCTGATCGTCCGATAGAAAAAGGGACCCTGAAAGCCGGAATTCCGGCTTTCAGGGTCCCTTTTTTCGTGTTTAAGTGTTCGCGGCAGCGATCATTCGCTCCGCGCTGCATATAGCGATTGCGTGTCTTGATCACGCAGCAGTCTTTTCGCGGATCGTGCCAGAAAAGCGAGGGCGAGATCGGAAAAAGCATTGCCGAAGCTGAAGCGCCGAACGCCGAGCTTTTGCAGACGGGAGACCGAAGTCAGTCCCGGCAGCGACATGACGTTCAGCGGAAGCGGCGAAGCCGATGCGACGGCGGCGATCTCCGCGTCCGCCGACAAACCGGGGACGAAGATTCCGTCGGCGCCGCCGTCGGCATAGGCGCGTACGCGAAGCAGCGTTTCTTCAAAAGGATCGGACACGCCCGGCATCAGGTAAGTGTCGGTACGCGCATTGACGAAAAAGCCGCCGAAGCCGCGCGCGTCGAGCGCGTTTCGAAGCAGGGCCAGCAGCCGTGCTTGTTCGGAAACGTCGCGCAGTCCGTGCCTGTCTTTCGGCGAATCTTCGATATTCAAGCCGGCCGCGCCCGCGTCCGCGACGCGCAGCGCATTGTCCACGATGTCCGCGTGTTTCGAAGCATAACCCGCTTCGATATCCGCCGATACCGGAATGTTCACCCGGGCCGCGATGTCGCGGACGATCGCCGCAAGCCGGTCGAACGGAATCTCTTCGCCGTCGCGCATGCCCGAAGCTTGAGCGATGCCGTAACTGGTCGTGCCGATCGCCGCAAAGCCGGCTTTTTCCAAAGCCGCGGCCGAAGCGGCATCCCAGGCGTTGCCGAGAAACAGCAGGCCTTCTTCTTCATGCAAACGCCGAAACTCGGCGATGGACGAAGCGGAGCGGCTTGCGGTACGGGAAGATGAAGATAAAGGGTTGTCGGTGTTATGTTTCATGGTTTTAAAAGCCTCCTGTCGGGTTTGGTTTCAGTGTACGCGCATACCGACAGGTCAGGCATCCTGATTCTTGCGCTCAGCATCGGCGTTTTCGCGCGCGGCGCCGCTTGCCGCAATCAAATGCTTGACTGCGCGCCGATGCCGTCTGAGCAGCTCTTCCTGAATATGGGCCGGTTCCGCGACCGTGACATCGCCGCCGAAAGACATCAGAAACGAGTACAGCCGTTCGTCCACTTCCAGATGCATCGCCACGCGCAGCCTCCCGTCCGACTCTTTTCGAATCAGGGCGGGATCGGCAAAATCCCGAACCCGATAGGCAACCGATTCGGAGAACAGAACTTCCGTCAAAGGAAATTGAGGCGAAGGGGCATTGCTTTCCTCCGCGGGCGGAGCGATCGGGTCCCGATCGAGGTGGCCGGAAACGAAGCTTAGGTCGGAAATGCGCTTGATTTTGAACGTCTTGAAACTACGGGACTGTTCCTGTTCCAGCTCCTGCCAGCCTTTAAAATACCAGGTGTTATTTTTGAAAATCAGCTTTACCGGCTGCGCCGTCTCCGTGCTGGCTTCACCGTTGGAATTCACGTAATGAAAAGACAAGGGATGCCGCGCGAAAATCGCTTGTTTGACCTGGTTGAACATCTCCATTTCCTGCGCCGGAATGCTCTCCCAGGGAGAATGCTCGAATTCGATCCAATCCAGCTTGTGATCGAACAACGTCGTAAGTCGGGTCAGCATGCGGTTGCCGTTCAAGTGCGGAATAGAGCTGACGCTGTATAAGCCGAGCAAAATCTCGTTCTGTTCTTCTTCGCTGAGCAGCGACTTATCCATGACATAGTTGTCCATCAGGTGAATCCCGCCGTATTTTCCGGTTGTCGTATAGACCGGAATGCCTGCCGAACTAAGCCGGTCGATATCGCGGTAAACGGTTCGCACCGAAATTTCGAACAACTTGGCCAGCTCGGGGGCGGTCGTTTTCTTTTTTTCCAACAGCAGCAGCAAAATTTTGAATAATCGATTATGTTCCATGTCGAAATTATACCATGACAATCCTTGTCAGGGTATGGATGATACACTACGGGTAAAGACTTCACCCAACTCTGGAGGAGGAACTATACGATGAAAATGAGAGACGGATTTTTCTGGGGCGGCGCTACGGCTGCCAACCAATTCGAAGGCGGCTGGAATCAGGGCGGGAAAGGCCCGAGCACGTCCGATATGATGACCGGCGGTACGCACACGACGCCGCGCCGCATTACGCCGGTGCTGGAAGAAGGCACTTACTATCCGAGCCATGAAGCGGTCGATTTCTACGGCCATTACAAGGAAGACATCGCGATGATGGCCGAAATGGGCTTCAAAATGTTCCGCATGTCGATCAACTGGTCGCGCATCTACCCGAGCGGTTACGACCAAGAGCCGAACGAAGAAGGCTTGAAATTCTACGATGACGTGTTCGCGGAATTGAAGAAGCACAACATCGAGCCGCTCGTGACGATCTCCCACTACGAGACGCCGTTCGGCCTGACCGAGAAATATAACGGCTGGGCTTCGCGCGACGTGATCGACCACTTCCTGCGTTATTGCGAAACGATCTTCAACCGTTATAAGAATCAAGTCAAATACTGGCTGACGTTCAACGAAATCAACTGTCTGACGATGCCGCTCGGCGCCTACATGGCGGCAGGCATCCTGTTCGACGGCAAAACGGAACTGACGGACGGCGTGGATAGCCCGCAAACCCGTTTTCAGGCGCTGCATCACCAATTCGTGGCAAGCGCAAAAGCGGTTAAGCTGGGTCATTCGATCAACCCGGACTTCCAAATCGGCTGCATGATCGCGTTCATGACGACGTACCCGAACACATGCAACCCGAACGATATCATTCTGGCGCAGAAGAAAGACCAAATTTCCAACATGATCTGCGGCGACGTGCAGGTTCGCGGCGCATACCCGGGCTTCGCGAAGCGTTTCTTCGAAGAGCAGGGCATCAAGCTTGAACTGCATCAGGAAGACGAACGGACGCTCAAAGAAGGCACGGTCGATTTCTACTCGTTCAGCTACTATATGTCGATCGTGGAAAGTGCCGATCCGGCAGTCGAGAAAGTCGGCGGCAACCTGCTCGGCGGCGTGAAAAACCCTTATCTGGAAGCATCCGACTGGGGCTGGCAGATCGACCCGCAGGGTCTGCGCTACACGCTGAACCACCTCTACGATCGTTACCAAATTCCGCTCATGGTCGTGGAAAACGGACTTGGAGCCGTAGACGTCGTGGAAGAAGACGGTTCGATCAACGACGATTACCGGATCAACTACCTGCGCGACCACATCGTTCAGATGAAGGAAGCGGTGGCGGACGGCGTGGATCTGATCGCCTACACCATGTGGGGCTGCATCGACTTGGTGAGCGCCTCGACCGGCGAAATGAAAAAGCGTTACGGCTTCATTCACGTCAACAAAGACAACGACGGCAACGGCGACCTGAGCCGCACGCCGAAGAAAAGCTTCTATTGGTACAAAGGCGTGATTGCCTCCAACGGCGAGCAGCTGTAAGTTTCGAGGAACTGACGCATCCGGCGCTTTTTTGCCGGATGCGTTTTTTATTGAAACCTGATCGCACATTCCGTGCTTCGCCCGGCGCTTCCCGGCTTATTTGCCCGGCAGCTTATTCGCCGCCGATTTGATCGCGGCGGAAATTTGCTTTTCCCAACCGTGGATTTTTTGTTGGGAGGCGTGAATTTTGCCGAGCTGCGCATACATCATGGTGATTTCGGCGGCCGCGGTTATGGCGTTGCCCGATTTGACGGCGGCACGATAGCGCTTATACGAAGCGGCGCGCGTTTTGTTGAACGACGTAATCGATTTGTTTTCCGCCGTGACCTGCTTTTTCAACGAAGTTACGGGAGCCAGCGCGTCTTTGACGATTTGCGCTTTGGCTTTGGCTTGTTTTTTGGCGGCGGCCAGCGCTTCGTTCGCTTTTTTGATCTCCGACTTGGCCGCGTCGACCGACGGCTTCAGCTTGTTGCGCTTGAGATCCAACAGATCCGCGTTCTTTTTGTCTTTGCGTTTGCGCGCCTCGCTCGCCTGTTTGCCGAGATCGCCGTACTGCCCGATCAACGAAGCATGGCGGGTTTTGAGCGAGGCGGCGGTCGAAGCCAATTGATCGATTTTGGTTTTGTCGATCGCTTTGACGGCGGCGTTGACTTCTTTGAGGCGCGCGGCGCTGTCTTTGCGCAGCGATTGAATCTGCTGTTTTTCCAGCTTGTTGGCCGTTTCGAGCGCTGTATAACCGTCGTACAGGGAATCGATGCCGGACAGCGCGGCGGCCCACGCATCTCCGGAAGCTTGCGCGCGGCCGGGAGCGTAAACGGACAAGACCAGAACGGCGGCGATCATCAGAGAGGCGAAACGGGAAAAAGATCTTTTTTTTGCGGGGAACAACATGTTTTCAGCTCCTTTTTCAAAAAATCTTGCAGTTTGCCAAACGAAAAAGATTCGAATCCGAGGAACGCCGGCACGCAAAAAAGCACCCCGCGGAAAAGGTCTTCGGACCTTGCCCGCAGGGTGCTTCCCTGCATCGTTCATGTAAGATTAAGCCAAATATAGCATAAGAAATCGAACCCTGTCAACGAAAAGGGAACGCAGGTTCGAAAACGAAGACCGGCGGCCGCCTTTTGGCGGGAAAGACGCTGAGGCGGTTTCATCGATCAAGGCAGGCGGGTACAAAAATGCAGTGAGCAAGGAGGGATAGTTTGAGGGATGATGTATACGCAAACGGCGATCCGTCCGGCGAAGACGGCGAAAATCAGGTTCCGTCGATCCGGCGCGTTCCTTTCGTTTTGATGTGGATCTGCGCCGCGGCTGCATGGTCCGGGATAACAGCGGCGTTTTATCTCGGTACGCGAGAGCTTTGGACCTTGGTCGTTTTGACGCTGATCGGCACTGCGTTTTTCGTTTTCCTGACAATCTCTCTGCGAAAATCAGCCTTCTTTTTCCTGCATATGCACAAGGAAAAAGAAGGAAAAGCATACATGCCGCATGAAAATTTCGTGCTGCACCGTCAGCTGCTGGACATCCGGATCGCCGATCCTCGGGTTCGCGAAGCGCTGGTCAGCCTTGACGGCTGGGCGGTGCGCAATCATAACCGTCCAGGGCGAACGTACGGGTCGGGCGCGAATCTGGTTCTGCGCCTGGATGATGAGCAGGACGGGATCGTTTACGTGAAGACCTTTCCGTTCCGCAAACGCGAAGACGAAAGCCTGCTCGGCGAAATTCTGCTCCGGCTCCATGCTTCGGGCAAACCGGTATACGCGACGCGGCTGAACTTGAGCGAGCTGCGCGCGGAAGATTTTGCCGAAGCCTACGATTCGCTGCCCAAATCGCTTTACGATTCGCGCCGGCCGTTCGAACTGGGCAAACGCGTGCCAGCAAACGAATATGCTTTTCCGTATCGGACGCCTCGCATGCTGGAGCGCAAAGAGCGGAACCGCCGCCGAAACGACGCGCGTTTTTTCCGGCCTCTTCATGCGGCGGCGCTGACCGTCAATTTTCTGCTGGCGCTGCTTTGGATTCCTTCATGGACCCCGGATCGGGGCGAAGCCGGGTTTGCATGGCGCGACGATTGGAGTTCGGGCTCGCTGGCGCTGCAAATTTTTAATTTGACGATCTTTATCGTTGCGGGACGTTACTGGCGCGGGACGAACACTTTGAAGCAGCTTTGGCGGCCTTTGCGGGACGCGGCATGGATTTTTATCTTACATACGGCGGGGTTGGTAACCGCGGGTCTGTACACGCAGGGAGTTTGGGAACGTTGGCAGCCGCTCGCCAGGCTCGATCTATGGTTGGGAGCCGGCCTGTTGGTCGTCTTCGGCTTGGCGCGCATCATGACGGCGCACGACAGGCGACTGGCAGCGTTGGACTCGGTAGACGCCGAAGGCGAGCGGCTCGACACGCGGGAACCGGAGAAAAAAGAAACGGCAGTCGACCGGGTTTTGCAAATTTTGTTCGCCTCGGTATTGGTCATGAATTTTCTGGTTGCTTGGCTGCTGCCTCATTGGAAGCATGATGCGGCATCGGGAGGCTACGAAGGGTTGGGAATCTACATGCTGCTGAGCGCCGTGCTGCTTCCCGTCGCAGGGGCGTATTGGCGCAAAGAAAGCAAGTGGCAGGTCCCGATTTACGGAGCGCTTTCCGTCTTCTTCGCCCAGTTTGCCGGAGCGATGCTGGGACTGCCGCAGGAAAAGCTCTGGGCAGAAGCAGCCGAGGCTTTGTTTACCCATATGCTGGTTCTGCTGATCCTGCTTTATCCGCTTTTCGCGGTGCTCAAAGGCATAACTTTTCTGCTGGGAAAACGAAAAACATAACCGCTCGGATCAAGGAACGCGACATTAATGCGAAGGTTAACCTTGGAAGGCAAGGTATGGTACACTGGCTGTTGGAGGGCGTGCGAACGTGCCTTCGACAGCTTATTTTCAGTTAAGGAGAATGCGGCTTGAAATTGATTTCTTGGAACGTGAACGGCCTGCGGGCCGCCGTCAATAAAGGCTTTACCGAATATTTCGAACGCGAGAACGCCGATATTTTCTGTTTGCAGGAGACGAAGCTTCAAGAGGGCCAGATTACGATCGAGCCTACGCGCGAATATCACCAGTACTGGAACTATGCGCTTAAAAAAGGGTATTCGGGCACGGCCGTGTTCACCAAGATTCGCCCGCTTGCGGTCCGTTACGGCATGGAGACGGATTCGGAGGACGAAGGCCGGATTTTGACGCTGGAATACGACGGCTTTTACCTGGTCAATGTCTACACGCCGAACGCCAAACGCGATTTGACCCGTCTTCCGTACCGTTTGGAGTGGGAAGACCGGTTCCGGGAGTATTTGAAAAAGTTGGACGCCGAAAAGCCGGTGATCGTCTGCGGAGACCTCAATGTGGCGCATAGGGAAATCGATTTGAAAAATGCCCGTCCGAACATCGGCAACTCCGGCTTTACGGACGAGGAACGCGGGAAAATGACGGAGCTGCTGGCTTCCGGATTCATCGATACGTTCCGTTATTTTTACCCGGACCAGGAAGGCGTCTATAGCTGGTGGTCCTACATGGCCAAGGTCAGGGAGCGGAATATCGGATGGCGCATCGATTATTTCCTCGCCTCCGAGCGTCTGGCTCCCAAGTTGAAGGATGCACGGATCGACGGTTTGATTATGGGAAGCGATCATTGCCCGGTCGTGCTGGAGACGGAGGATCTGTAGTCCCGAAACTCGGAAAACATGCGTGCCCGAGTACGTTGGATACATATTCGGGCGCGCGGTTTTGATCGGATGGACAGCTTCTTTAATTTGAACGGTGCTTCTTTATTTTCACCACTTATTGAAAGGGGTTTCATTCGATATGGTAAAGGAATAGGAGTAGGCGTCCATGGAAGATTTATGTCCGGTACGAGTGGACAGATACAAGTTAGAGTGCGAAAATAGCCAAAAACGAAAGCTAGGTAGTGTACGCAAACTCGGGCGACGTGCATCTTGACCTGCCTTTTCGTCCTCAGCGGATGTCTGCTTGAAGCGTATAGTCATCCACCAATGGCCGCGTCATTTTCCTTGCTGAGAACGAAAATTCAACTCAATCTGCTCCCGGCGGAGTTTGCATACATGCCCTGGAAAGAAGGAGGAGCAGAGTATGGATATCCTGGGTTTTTACCGAAGAACCGTCAAAAACAATCTCTTCACCAAGATCGTTCTGCTCTTCTCCTTCATTACGATCGTCACGATTATCGCCTTCTCTTATTTCATGTTCGTCTCGATGTCCCAATCGGCTGTTCGCCGGGAATTGGACAATCAGAGGGCGGCCATGTCGGCGATCGATCGTTATATCAGCTTGCGGGTCGGCGAAGCGGATTCCATCATGCCGGATATTTACCGCGACGATGCGCTGTCGATCGACCTGTCCGCTTTCATGATGACTCCTTATTCCGACTATATTCGTTATCGGCTGGATCGTTATACGGAGACGGGCATCGATTCGGCAAGCGCCAAAACCTATATGGAAAACGTGCTTGACGCGCGAGCCGATATCCGGGCGCTTATCCTGTACAGCAGCGAGCAGCAAGTCCTGTATTCGTTCGGAAACGACGGCGAGTTTCGGACGGTTGCCGTCAATGCGTCCCAGTCTTACGTGCCGGATGCGATGGCGATCGAAAATGCGAACGTGGCCGAACCCAATGCCTGGGTCAGCCGCGCGCTGGGTAAAACCGGTGAAGCCATGTATTCGGTCACGATGCCGGTCAACGACAAGCAAACCTTCAAAAATCTCGGGCAGCTCACGGTCTGGTTCGACTCTAGTCGGCTGTGGAATGCATTGACCGCGTATGAAAAAGAGTTTAAAGGCGATATTTTCGTCCTATCCGCAGACGGTCGAGTCTTGTTCGACACGTCGGGACATTATTACGGGGAGCGCTTTCCTTATGCGGAGCGGCTGGATTCGGTCTACGACGTGAATCCGTCGGGACCGTCCGCGGAGGACGGCGTTTATCTCAACAAACTGGCTTCGACGTCCGGAGGCTATACGGTCGCGGGCATCATGAGCCGCGCCGATGCTGCCGAGTCTTACCGAAGTTTGCGAAACACGATCGTGACGATCGGCGCGATCTGCATCGCGTTCGCGATCCTCGTGCCCTCGTTGTTCATATTCAGCTTCGCCAAACGCACGAACCGCATCATTCGCCTGACTCAGCGGGTCAAGCGCGGAGATTTCCAAAGCCGTCTGAATGACAAAAAGGACGATGAGCTCGGTCAGATTTCCAGCGGCTTCGACGACATGTTGGATGAATTGAACTTATACATTGACCGGGTCTACAAAGCGGACATCAAGCAAAAACGCACCGAACTTGCCGCTCTGCAAGCCAGGGTCAATCCGCATTTTCTGTATAACACGTTGGAGGTCATTCGAATGCGTGCCGTATCCCAGGGCGCGAAAGACGTGGGCGAGATGATCTACAGCTTATCCATGTTGTTCAAAAGCTTCGTTCAGCAAAAAGAGCGGCACACGCTGAAGGATGAACTCGAAGCTTGCCGCTTGTATCTGGAGCTGTTCCGGATTCGCTACAAAGATCGCCTGGCGTACGATATTCAGGCCGATCCGGAACTGCTGGACGCGGAAGTGCCTCGATTATCCGTTCAACCGATCGTGGAGAATTACATCGTGCACGGGATTCGAAGCCGCGATACGGATAACCGCATCGTAATTTTTGCGGACCGGGAGCAGGGCGATATTGCGGTAAGGGTACGCGATAACGGTCGGGGGATTTCAACGGAAAAGCTGCGCGAGCTTCAAGCCGGGCTTCAGCGCAAGGAAGAAGAGGCGGAAGGCGAAGGCGGCTTCGGAATGCGCAGCGTGCACGAACGATTGCGTTTGTTGTACGGGCCGGAATACGGCATCGCGCTGCACAGCGGGGGAGCCGGTCAAGGAACGTCGGTAGAGATCCGGTATCCGGATTCGGAAGAGGGGGAGCGGCATGTACAAAGTATTTCTGGCGGATGACGAACCGTTCATTACGGAAGGCTTGTCCGATATTATCGATTGGGCTTCGTTCGACCTGGAGATCGTAGGCAGCGCACAGGATGGTCGGGAAGCGTTCGAGGCCCTGCAAGAGACGGAAGTCGATCTGCTTATCACCGATATCTCGATGCCGGAGATGACCGGATTGCAGCTGATTCGCCGGGTACGGGAAGTTCGTCCGGAGTTGAAAGTCATTATCCTCAGCGGTTTTAACGAGTTCGATTACCTGAAGGAAGGCATGAAGCTGGGCATTGAAAATTATCTGCTGAAACCGATCAATGTCGAGGAACTTGAGGCATCGCTCGTCAACGTGACCGAAAAACTCCGCCGTGCCGAGCGCGAGGAGAAGTTTGGCGCATTCGGAGCCCGGATCATTCGAGACAATGTCCTGCATCGCTGGCTGACGGGAGAAATTTCGCAGGCCGAGTTTGCGGAGCGGGCGAGCTTGATGGGCATCTCGTTGCGGCATCCTCGGCTCGGCGTATTGATTTTGCGCGCGGTTGAAGAGAATCAGGGGCTGTCTCTACAGGTAGAGGAAGGACTGCATGACGAGCCGGAATGCGTCGTTTTTCGGGACATGGACGGTGACGCGGTAGTTATCGTGCCTTTGACGGCCGATGCGTGCAAGGACCGATTGCTTGCCGTATCTTCGAAGCTTGCGGAGCGACTCGGAAAGGAAGGTCTGCGTATCGGCGTGGGTAGCATCGGTCCTATGCCGCAGCACGGTTCCGTCAGTCGTTCAGAAGCGAAAAAAGCGTTGGAGTATGCGCTTGTCGACCCGCAGCGCCAAGTCTTCGAATACGCGCCGCCGGTTGCCGGAGGTGCCGGCTCGGGAGCCGAATCGACAGGCCTGTCGAAGGCGGATCTGGGCCGGGAGTATACGCGCCTCGTGCTGGCACGCGATCGCGACGGGCTAAAGCGAAGAATCGGCGAGGATTTCGTAGCTTTAAGCAAAGTAGAAGGCATGACGCCGGAAGAACTGCAAAACATAGCGCTCGGCGTCTGTGCGGATTTTCGCGTTGCATTGCGCGAGGTCAAGCGCGAGGAGGACGGCGAACCGTTCCTTCAGGTGCTTGAACGGATTCGGGCCGCTTCGCATATGGAAGAGCTGATCGAAGCGGTTCGGCGCGCGGCCGAGGAGACGGTCGGCCTGCTTACGCGGGATACGCGGAGTCCGGTCGTGCAGCAGGTGCTCGGGCATGTGGTGGCTCATTACGGCGAAGAGCTGTCTTTGAAAATGCTCGGTTCGCAATATCATATTCACCCGGTCTATTTGGGACAGCTGTTCCATAAAGAAACGGGCGAGACGTTTACCGACTATTTGAACAAATACCGGATCGAACGCGCCAAAGAAAAGCTGCGCACCACGACGCATAAAGTACAGGATATTTCGCGCAGCGTGGGCTATTGGGAGACCGGATACTTTTACAAACAGTTCAGGAAGTACGTAGGAATTTCTCCGACGGAGTATAAGGCGCTTCAATAGGAAAAGTACTCTTCAGCGGAAAAGCGACAGAGTTGGACAGGCTTTAGGAAATAACAAATAGGCAGTGGCGGATACCGACTACCGGATAACAGTTGAAGGGTTAAAACAAGATGTTGCACATTGTGCAAGATTAAATTCCGAATAAGCGGGTTTCGCCGAGCCGTGTTGTACAAAATGCAGCATTAAGCCTCCAATCTTGCTCGTATAAGGTTATACCGGCTCGAAATATTGCATAACCTACAACTTGGACGTCCCAATCGCAATTTTAAAAGTATAAATGTTGCATAGTGTACAAGATGAGTCGGAAAATCTTCAATGTCCGTGTGTGCGATGTGCCTGTTGATAAGCGTTCGGGAATCTGTTTCCGGCTGTTTCTACACCGCTTAAAAAAACAGGGCCGTCGACGAAGCGCTTCGCAACGTATATGATGTTCCATCAGTACCGTTTTGCAAAAATGAAAGTTTTTCGATGTTATTTTCATGTAAATAAATCTTTCTAATTCATGGAAGAGATCGCCCTTTAGGCGGTCTTTTCTTTATTTTGTACCCTGACATCTTAGTTTTCACTTCTTTTTGAAAGTGCTTTCATCGTTTAGAGTGAAGTTAGTTCTTATCGCAAGACACAAACAGACAGCAATTCAAAAGAGGAGGTCTATTTCATGCAAAAAGGCAAGAAGAGATTTTCGCTCGCAATTACCGCACTGACGGCGCTTAGCGTCGCGCTTTCCGGGTGCGGCGGCGGAAGCGCGGCTTCGGGCGGCGAAGGTACATCGGAGAAACCCGTCGAGTTGATCTGGTATACCATCGGTACTCCGCAAAAGGATGTCGACACGGTCATGGCCGAGGTCAGCAAGTACACGACCGAGAAGATCGGCGCAACCGTAACGATGAAAATGATCGACTGGGGCGATTACCAACAGAAGATGCAGGTTATGGTCGCTTCCGGCGAGCCGATGGATATTATCTTCACCTCGTCCGGCGGTTTCGATTATGTGCAAAATGCGCGTAAAGGCGCGTTCATGGAACTGGATTCCCTGATCGACGAGTACGGTCAGGATCTGAAAAACACTATCGACCCGGCTTTCCTGGAAGGATCGAAGGTGGACGGACACAACTACGCGATTCCGGCAAACAAAGAGCTTCCGCAGCAGGAAGTATGGCGTTTTAACCAAAACCTGATCGACGAATACAAGATGGATACAAGCGGGGTTCGTACATTGGACAGCCTGGAACCGCTGCTGAAGACGATCAAGGAAAATGCGCCCGACATTACGCCTTTCGCCATGGATAAAAACTATATTCCTTATGTGCCTTACGATTACGTGATCCAGAATCTGCCGATGGCCGTGAAGCTGGATACGACGGACTACAAAGTCGTGAACATTCTGGAAACCCCGGAAATGAAAGAAGCACTGACGACGATGCGCAAGTATTATCAAGCCGGTTATATCGCTCCGGAAGCGGCAACGACAGGCTCCACTTCGGACCTGGGCACTTCGGGCAAATGGCTGCTGGACCGCGCGCAGACTCAACCTTTCGCGGATAACGTCTGGTCGACGAGCAACGGCTACCCGATCACGTCGACGCCGGCCAGCGATGCGATCATCACGAACAACTCCGTGCAAGGTTCCATGATGGCGATCTCCGCCAACTCGGAATACCCGGAAAAAGCGATGGAGTTCCTGAACCTGCTGAATACCGATCCGGCGCTGCGCAATATGGTAGACTCCGGCATCGAAGGCACGCACTACAAAAAGACGGCCGACAACCGGATGGAAAACCTGCCGGAGTCGAAAAACTACGATATGCCTTCGTACTCGCTGGGCAACAACATGCTGCTTTATTTGAACCCGAACGATCCGGACAACAAATGGGACGAGTTCAAAACGTTCAACGAATCCGGCGTGGATTCCCCGATCCTGAGCTTCAACTTCGATCCGAAGAACGTATCGAGCGAACTGGCTGCGGTACAAAACGTGAAGGAACAATTCTGGTCCTCGCTGATGACCGGTACCGTTGATCCCGAAACGTACCTGCCGCAAGCGATCGAGAAGTTCAACCAAGCCGGCCTTGAGAAAGTTATGGCTGAAGCGCAAACGCAGCTTGATGCCTGGAAAGCGGAAAACGGCAAGTAAGATTGACCGAAACATAGAGGGGGCGGGCGGTGAAAGGATCGCCCGACCCTTTTTTTAGACGGAGCGGATTCAAAGGAGGATGGCATACTCATGGGAAACTTTTTCAAAAACATAAACCGCAATAAGGCGCTGCTTTTCATGGTGCTGCCGGGGACGATTTGGTTTTTCTTCTTCTCTTATCTGCCTCTCGCGGGCACGATCGTGGCGTTCAAGGAATACCGCTTCAGCCGTGACGGGTTCTGGGCCAGCATTTTCCGGAGCGAATGGGTCGGCTGGGACAACTTCAAATTTCTGTTCAGTACCGATGATGCCTTTACGATTACGCGAAATACGCTGCTTTATAATCTCGCGTTTATTATTCTGGGCCTGATCTTTTCGGTATTGTTGGCGATTATTTTGTCCGAGCTGGTCAATCGCAAGTTGTCGAAAATTTATCAAACCGGGATGTTCCTGCCTTACTTCCTGTCCTGGGTTATCGTCGGTTATTTCGTATTCAGCTTCCTGAGCATGGACCGCGGCCTGCTCAACCAGATTCTGGGCTGGTTCGGAATGGACCCGATTCAGTGGTATTCGGAAGCGAAGTATTGGCCTTACATTCTGATTATCGTCAACCTGTGGAAGTCGATCGGGTACAGCAGCGTCGTCTATCTCGCGGCGATCTTGGGCATCGACAAATCGCTGTACGAAGCGGCCATGATCGACGGAGCGAGCAAATGGCAGCAGATCCGCGGGATCACGATTCCGATGCTCACGCCGATCATGACGATCATGACGCTGCTTGCCGTCGGCAAAATTTTCTACGCGGACTTCGGGCTGTTCTATCAGGTTCCGAGAGATTCGGGTACGTTATACGCGGTCACGAACGTAATCGATACGTATGTCTATCGCGGGCTGATGACGACGGGCGAGATCGGGATGAGCGCAGCGGCGGGACTGTATCAGTCGATCGTCGGATTCGTGCTCGTCATCATCTCCAACTACGTCGTTCGACGCGTGGACAAGGACAGCGCGCTGTTCTAAAAAGAAAGCCTGACAGAAAAACACCACCGTCCATTCAGAAAGGAAGATACCGGCATGCAAACGACCCGCAATTCCGGCAAAGCCGGACGAATACGAAAACCTCGCGATTTCCACCAGATCAGCAAAGGCTGGAATATCGCGTTCAACTTGATCGCCGGACTGTTCGCTCTGGCCTGCGTCTTCCCGTTCGTCTTCGTGGTCATCATTTCCCTGACGGACGAAAGCGTGCTGGCCAGCGAAGGGTACCGCCTTATTCCGTCGCAGTGGAGCCTGGACGCTTACCGTTACATTTTCGAAAGCGGCGATACGCTTCTGAGAGCGTACGGCGTTACGATCGCGGTAACCGTGATCGGCACGATCGTCAGCTTGATCATGATCTCGCTCTATGCGTATGCCGTATCGAGAAAAGGCTTCCGTTACCGCCGTTTCTTCTCGATCTTCGCGATTCTCACGATGCTGTTCAACGGCGGGATGATCCCGACCTACATGATCGTGGCGCAATTGCTGGGGCTGAAAAACAGTATCTGGGCGCTGATCTTGCCGCTGGCGATGAACGCGTTCTACGTCATGATCCTGCGCACGTTCTACAGCACCAGCGTGCCGGACGCGTTGGTCGAGTCCGGCAAGATCGACGGCGCGGGCGAATTCCGGATTTTCCTGAAAATCATCGTGCCGCTGTCCCTGCCGGGTCTGGCGACCATCGGACTGTTCAGCACGCTGGGCTACTGGAACGACTGGTTCAATGCCCTCCTGTACATCGACAATCCGAATCTGGTTCCGCTCCAATCGATGCTGATGCGGATCGAATCCAGCATGCAATTCATCCAACAAAACTCCGCCAACGCGAATATCAGCATGGCCGCGCTCCAATCGCTGCCGCAGGATACCGCGCGCATGGCGATGGTCGTCCTGGCGACGCTGCCGATTATTTTCGCTTATCCGTTCTTCCAACGCTATTTCGTGCAGGGTTTGACGATCGGAGCGGTGAAAGAATAAGAGGAACCGAAAACGGGTTCGAAAAAGATACACCCCTTAAAATAAAAAAACCGCCCGTGTAAGGTGGCTAAAGTGTCGAAAAATCCAACGTAACTGGAAGCGAGAAGGCGTAGAGAGAAATTCAGTGAAGGAGCTGAAGCATTTCGAAGAAATGCACTTCGGAAGCATATGCTATGTATCGCCTTTGAAATGGAGAAAATTCCGCTAAGAATTCAATCTTTTTTCTCCATTTCACCACGCGACCGAAACGAATTTCTCTCGGAGGCTTCTCGCTTCCCGCGCTTACGTCGCCTTTTCGACAGACTGTCCACTTTATAAGACGGCGAAGGAGGATGCCCGCAATGACGGAACGGACAACGACGACGGATACAAACACGGAAAAACCTTGGCTGGACGCGGCGCTGACCGCCGAAGAGCGGGCGAAGCTTCTGCTCGCGGCGATGACGCCGCGCGAAAAAGCGGGACAGCTGATTCAGCCGTTCGGCTGGATGACATACTCGCGTCACGAAGGTAAAGCGGAATTGACGGAGAACTTTAAAGAGCAGGTGCGTCAGGGAGACGTCGGTTCGCTGTACGGAACCCTGCGCGCCGATCCGTGGACGGGCGTAACGCTGGAAACCGGACTGTCTCCGGCAGAAGGCGCCGAAGCGGTTAACGAAATTCAGCGTTATGCGGTCGAATATTCAAGACTCGGCATTCCGCTGCTCATCGGCGAAGAATGCTCGCATGGACATATGGCGATCGGAGCGACGGTGTATCCGGTACCGCTGGCGATCGGCAGCACCTGGAATGTCGATCTGTATCGCGAAATGTGCCGGGCAGTCGCCGCGGAAACTCGCGTTCAAGGCGGAGCGGCGACATATTCGCCGGTGCTCGACGTCGTGCGCGATCCGCGTTGGGGACGGACGGAAGAATGTTTCGGCGAAGACCCGTTCCTGATCGGGGAAATGGCGGTCGCGTCGGTCGAAGGTCTTCAAGGCGAAAGTCTGGACGCGGAAAACAGCGTTGCGGCAACGCTGAAGCACTTCGTCGGCTACGGCAGCTCCGAAGGAGGACGTAACGCAGGCCCGGTATCGATGGGCTGGCGCGAATTGATCGAGACGGATTTGTATCCGTTCGAGCGGGCGGTCAAAGCCGGAGCCGCTTCGGTGATGCCGGCTTACAACGAAATCGACGGCGTGCCGTGCACGACGAACGAGCGTCTGCTCGACGGCATCCTGCGTGGCGAATGGGGCTTTGACGGTCCGGTCATTACGGACTGCGGCGCGATCGACATGCTGGCAAGCGGCCATGATACGGCCGAGGACGGTGAGGACGCAGCGCTGCAATCGCTGCGTGCGGGCATCGATATGGAGATGTCCGGCGTGATGTTCGGCCGGCATCTGCTGGCGGCGTTCGAAGGCGGACGCCTGGAGCCGGAAGTGTTGGATGCGGCGGCTCTGCGCGTGCTCAAGCTGAAGTTCCGGCTCGGACTGTTCGAACGTCCGTACGCGGACGCGCAGCGTGCAGCCGAAGTGATCGGCTGCGACAAGCATGTAGGCATTGCCCGGCAGCTCGCTGCCGAAAGCGTCGTTCTGCTGAAGAACGACGCAGGTGTGCTGCCGCTGCCGGATAACATCGGCAAGGTGGCGGTCATCGGTCCGAATGCGGACCGGGGATACAACCAGCTCGGCGATTACACGTCGCCGCAGCCGGAAGGAAGCGTGACGACGGTGCTGCGGGGACTGAGCGAGCGGCTGGGGGAAGAGCGCGTGTTGTACGCGCCGGGCTGCCGGATTCGCGGCGAATCGCGCGAAGGGTTCGCGCGAGCGACGGAAATCGCGGCACAGGCGGATGCCGTGGTGCTGGTGATGGGCGGATCGAGCGCCCGCGACTTCGGCGAAGGGACGATCGATCTGCGTACCGGGGCTTCGATGGTGACGGGCGAAGCGATCAGCGATATGGACTGCGGCGAAGGAATCGACCGCATGTCGCTGGAGTTGTCGGGCGTGCAGCTCGACCTGATTCGCGAAGTTCATGCCGCTGCCGCGGGCAAACCGATCGTTGTGGTGTATATCGGCGGACGTCCGGTGGCCGAGCCGTGGGTGGAAGAACATATCCCGGCGCTGCTTCAAGCCTGGTATCCGGGTCAGGAAGGCGGCCATGCCGTTGCCGATATTTTGCTCGGCGACGTGAATCCTTCCGGTCGCTTGACGATCTCGATTCCGAAGCATGTCGGCCAGCTTCCGGTGCATTATCGGGGCAAGCGCTCGCGCGGTAAGCGTTATTTGGAAGACAACTCGAAGCCGCGTTATCCATTCGGCTATGGGCTGAGCTATACCTCTTTTGATTATTCGCAGCCGACCTTGTCGGCATCTCGATTATCGTTGGAGCAATTGACTGCCGGCGAAAAGGTTACGGTATCGGTGCAAGTCACGAATACGGGTCAGCGCGCGGGAGCCGAAACGGTGCAGCTGTACGTTTCCGACGTCGTTAGCGCAGTGACTCGCCCGGCGAATGAACTCAAAGGCTTCCAAAAGGTAGAGTTGAAACCCGGAGAGACGGCGAATATCGAATTTCAGATCGGCGCGGAGCAGCTCCGCTATATCGGACCGGACTATACGCCGGTCGTGGAACCGGGTTTATTCCGGTTGAAGGTCGGACGGAACGTTGAAGATATACGCAGTACAGATTTGATTGTCGGAGAGGAATGAGACCACGATGCAGCGTTTGAGACGTTTTATCCGGGAGTTGTCCCAGCAGCAATGGTTGAAGCAGATGGAGTGGAAGAACTGGGACATTACCCGCTCCACTTACGGGCTTCCCGGGGAGTACACCGATATCGAGCCTTATCCGCAGGGCAAGGAATTGAATCCTTTCCCGAGCAAAAACGGCACGACTTACTTCTTCCGCTCGAAGCTTGAGGTTCCGGCGGATTGGCATGCGGATTCGGTCGGCCTGATCTTCGACTGCGGCGGCGAAGGGCTGCTGCGTGTGAACGGCAATTCGTATCAGGGTATCGATGACAACCATACGTACGCTACGCTTGATTTGAAGCAGGTCGGCCATGAGCCGGAGCTTGAGATCGAGATGTTCGATATTATTCCCGAGCCTTACGACCCGTTGAACGAACAGGCGACGATCAAGCCTCCGATCACGGCGGTTCGCAGCTTGATCGTGCTGCCGAACAAGCCTGTACGCAGCCTGATGTACACCGTGACGGTGGTGCGCGACTCGCTGGCGCTGCTGCCGGAGACCGACTTCCGCCGCGTCCGTCTGCTGGAGGCGTTACATAGCGCGATGGATGCTTTTACCGGGCTTCGCCAAGACGAAGTTGCGGAAGCTTCCGCCGTAGCCGCGATCGAGGAGCAGCTGCGCAGCCGCGTGCGCGAGATCGGCGGCAACAACGCGGAAGGGCAGGAGATTATGGTCGGCCAATCGCATATCGATATCGCCTGGTTGTGGCCGGTGCGGGAAACGGTGCGCAAAACGAGCCGTACCTTCTCCAGCGTCGATACGCTCATGAACGAATACCCGGGCTACCTGTACACGCAAAGCCAGCCGATCCTGTTCGATTTCCTGAAGCAAAACGATCCGCAGTTGTATGAACGCGTGAAAGCCCGGATCCGAGAAGGGCGTTGGGAACTGGTCGGCGGCATGTGGGTCGAGCCCGACCTGAATATTCCGAGCGGCGAATCGCTGATGCGGCAGATGCTGTACGGGCAGCGCTTCTATCAAGAAGAATTCGGCAAAATCTCGCATATCGAATGGCTGCCGGACACGTTCGGGTACTGCGCGTCGCTGCCGCAAATCCTGAAGCACGGCGGCGTGGACTACTTCATGACGACCAAGCTGAACTGGAACGACACGAACACCTTCCCGTACGATCTGTTCCATTGGGTAGGCATCGACGGAACGCCGATTCTGTCGTACCTGAACCACGGCGTCAACGAGCACACGCATCCGAAAGACATTCACGAACACTGGCAGTCTTACCGTCAAAAAGACAAGCACGCCGAGCAGATGCTGCTGTACGGGCACGGCGACGGAGGCGGCGGCGTCACGCGGGAAATGCTGGAGTATATCGACCGCGCCGATCTGATGGTCGGACAGCCGGGCAGCCGTTACGGCACGGCGACGGAGTTCTTCGAAGGCATCACCCAGGCGGACCCGGATCTTCCGATCTGGCGCGGCGACCTGTATCTGGAGCTGCACCGCGGCACGTATACGACTCATGCTTACAACAAACGCGCCAACCGCAAAGCCGAGATCCTGTACCGCGAAGCGGAACTGTGGAACGTGCTGGCGGCCGGAGCGGCAGGTTCGGAGTCGCACGAAAACTACGGCGAAGCGCTGGAATCGCTGCATAAAGGCTGGAAGCTGATCCTGCTCAACCAGTTCCATGACATCATTCCGGGTTCGGCGATTACGGAAACGTATCAGACTTCGGATGCCGAGTATGCGGAAGTGTTTGCGGAGGGGCAGCGCGGATTGTCTATCGGCGCGGAAGCGATGGCGGTGCAGATCGATACGCAGGGTGAAGGTGCGCCTCATGTCATTTTCAATAGTCAGGGTTGGAGTCGCTCGGCTGTTGTGCGAATCGAAGGCGCAGCCGGACAGGCCGCTTACGATTCGGAAGGCAAGCAGCTTGAATCCGACTCCGAAGCGGGTGATCTGTTTGTGCATATGAACGATATTCCGGCGCTGGGTTACGTGACCGTTTGGCTGCGTCCTGCCGGGGAAACTCAGGCAGCGCAAGCTTCAACGGACGCTTTCCCGGATGTCTGGGAGACTGCGCATTACACGGTTCGTTTTAATGAAAACGGAGAGATCGTCTCGCTGCTTGATAAAGCCGCGAATCGCGAAATCGTTCAGGCCGGCGAAGCCGCGAACGCGTTCCAATTTTTCCATGACCGTCCGACCGAATGGGATGCGTGGGATATCGATCCCCGCTTCGAACAGCAGCCGGCCGGCAAAGCGGAACTGCTCGATAAAACGGTGGTGACTTCCGGAGGCGTGCGCGACGTGCTGCGTTTCCGTTGGAAATTGAACGAATCGACGATCGAACAGCATGTGATTTTCTATAAACACGATCGTCGCATCGACTTCAAAACGCATGTATCCTGGAACGAAGCGCATAAGCTGCTGAAGGTTGCGTTCCCGGTCGATATTCTGGCGGAAAAAGCGACCTACGAAATTCCGTTCGGTTCGCTGGAGCGTCCGACGCATCGCAATACGAGCTGGGAGCAAGCCCAGTTCGAAGTCTGCGGGCATCGCTTTGCCGACGTATCGGAGCGCGGTTACGGCGTCAGCCTGCTGAACGATTGCAAATACGGCTATGACATTCAAGGCAGCAATATCCGATTGTCCCTGCTGAGAGCGCCGAAGTGGCCGGATACGCAGGCGGACCTGGGCGAGCATGACTTCACGTATTCGCTGTACCCGCACGAAGGAGACTGGAGAAGCGCGAACACGGTAAAAGCCGCGGCTGCGCTGAATCAGGAAATTCCCGTGATCCGTGCAGAAACTCGCGCCGGCAGCCTGCCGTCGAGTTCTTCGCTTATCGATTTCGACGGTACGCATGTTATTCTCGATACCGTAAAACCAGCCGAGGACGGAAGCGGCGTTATTGTGCGTCTGTACGAATCGGCAGGAGGTCGAGAAACCGTTAAGCTTGGCTGGAAAACGCCGATTAGCCGCGTTGTATCGTCCGGTGCGCTGGAAGAAGACGGCGAAGCGCTGGAGCTGATTGACGGTTCATCCGTTTCCCTGTCCTTCAAACCGTACGAGATCAAAACGATCAAGTTGATCTAATCTAATCATGGCTTGATCCATATGCTGCGCCGACGCTTTTCGCTCAACCATCCAAACGACGGCTTTCGCTGCCGGGACGGTGATCGGCGGGGCGTCGGCTTTTCTTTTCAACAGAGATTCCGGTACATCAAACGAAAAAGGAGCGATTAACTTGGAACAATTCCGCCTTCCCAAAATCCCGATGCCCAAATTCGAACTTCCGCAAGCCGTGCAGGACGTGCTGGCCGAGGCCGACGTCGCGCTTGCGCATCGTCCCAAGCTGCTGAAGCTGTTCAAAAATTGTTTTCCCAATACGCTGGAGACGACGACCAAGCTGATGGACGACGGCACGACCTTCGTCATTACGGGCGATATCCCGGCAAGCTGGCTGCGCGATTCGGTCGAGCAGGTGATTCATTACGTGCCTCTCGCCAAAGAAGACAAAGACTTGCAGCGCATCATCGGCGGGCTGGTCAAGCGTCACGTGAAATACGTCCTGATCGATCCTTACGCCAACGCGTTCAACGAAACGGCCAACGATTGGCACTGGAACAAAGGCGACGGCACCGAGATGTCCCCGTGGGTCTGGGAGCGCAAATTCGAGATCGACTCGCTGTGCTTCGTGGTGCGTTTGGCTTATCTATATTGGAAAGAAACGGAGCGTACGGACATCTTCGACGAAAGTTTCCGCGAAGCGATGGAAGCGATCGTGAACGTGTTCCGTACCGAGCAGTACCACTTCGAGCAATCGCCGTACCGCTTCACGCGCGACAACGGCATCGAACACGATTCCCTGCAAAACAAAGGGATGGGCATGCCGGTCAACTATACGGGCATGGTCTGGTCGGGCTTCCGTTCCAGCGACGACGCGTGCGATTTCCATTACAATATTCCGGGCAACATGTTCGCGGTGGTGGCTTTGCGCCAGATGGGCGAGTTTTTCGAATGGATTTTCCGGGATCAGGATTACGTGCGCGAGCTGAAAAAGCTGGAGCAGGAGATCGATCGCGGCATCCGGTTGTACGGTACCTACCGTCACCCGGAATTCGGTCCGATCTACGCGTACGAGACGGACGGCTTCGGCAATTACTGCCTGATGGACGACGCCGGCACGCCGGGCCTGATGTCGATTCCTTATTTGGGATACGTCGGCGCTGACGATCCGGTCTACCAAAACACGAGACGCTTCGCGCTGAGCAAAGAAAACCCGTTCTATTATGAAGGCACCGCGGCAAAAGGAATCGGCAGTCCGCATACGCCGCCGGATTACGTGTGGCATATGGCACTTTCCATGCAAGGCTTGACGGCTTCGTCGAAAGAGGAGAAGCTGGAGTTGATTCAGATGCTGGAGAACACGGACGCGGGCACCGGATTCATGCACGAAGGCTTCCATGTGGACGACCCGACGATTTTCACGCGAAAATGGTTTGCCTGGTCCAACAGCCTGTTCTCGCAGCTTGTCTATAAGGCGATGAAGGAGGATATTTTGTGAGCGAAACGTATTTGAAAAAAGCGGCGGAGCCGACCAATAAAAAGGTGATCTTTTTCCGCGACCCGAGCTTTCCGGCTTCCGGCCCGCTGCCCGGCTTGAAAGAACTGGGCGCTTACGGTCTGGTGACCAGCGCGGCCGATCTGGGCGACGCGCTGAACGATCGTTTGGGCGACGGCGACGGCGTATTGGTCAATCTGCATGCGCCGTATTTTCCGGAGAGCGCCTGGACGGCCATTCTGGGCTTTCTGAAAAAAGGCGGCGGTCTGCTCAGCGTCGGCGGCGCGCCGTTCAAGCGTCCGGTACGTCAGGAAGGCGGACGTTGGCGGATCGGACCGGAGCAAACGGGGTATCACCAACAGCTCTTTATCCACGAAACGTTAGCCGTAGAAGCTAAACAAGCGGTTCGTCTGGAAGCTTCGCCTGAGCTGCCGCTGCTGGCCGGCGACGAGGCGTTGTTTGCGGCAGTGGACGAGAACGGCGCCGCGTCGGGAACGGGAACAATCGGAGCGACCTGGAACCTGGTTCCGCATACGACCCGCGACGCCGACCTGCCGGAGCAAATGGGTTCGGCAGGTACGATGAGTACCAAGATCACGCCGCTGCTGCGGGCCTATGATTCTTCCGAGCGTCCGATCGCGGCACCCGTGGTGCTGTGGGAGCAGGTGCGCGGCCCGTTTGCGGGTTCCCGCTGGGTATTCGTGAACCGCCCGTTGACTGCTGCGCTTGCGGAAAGTCAAGGGCTTGAAGCATTAGCGCGTTGGGCGGCGTTCGCCGCGCGCGAAGCTATCGAACTTTCGCTGGCACCGGATAGCGCCGTATACGAACCGGGCGAGCGTGCGCGGCTGAAGCTGCGCGTGCAGCGGATTCGTCGCGCAGGGGTTCCGGCCAATCTGCCTGCATTCGTCGAGCAGCATGACGTCGATTCGCTGATTTCCGGCGGCAAGGTGTCGCGCATCGCGAAAAGCGGCAGCGGACAAGGCGAAGGAAGCGGAGCAAGCAAAAACGGAAAAGCTGATCGGACTGCCGCGGGCAGCGGCGCCGAAGCGCAGCAGCTCGGCCAAGCCGGAGCCTGGACGTTCCGATTGTCCGTAACGTCGCCTGACGGCTCGGAAGCTTACTCCCAGACCCTTGAGACAGCCGTATCCCGCGACTGGAACGTATTGAATATCGTGCTTCCTTTCGATATTAACCCGGGCCTGCACAACGTCACATGTCATGCACAATCGCCGGAAGGCGAAGTTCGCATGCTCAGCCAGGGATTCTGGGGGCAAGATCATGAACTGTTGGCATCCGGTCAGCCGATCTCGTCCAATCGAGATTACTTCGTGCAAGACGGACGTCCGCTTCCGATCGTCGGCATGACCTATATGACTTCCGACGTGGCGCGCAAATTCCTGTTCCTGCCGAACGCGGCGGTCTGGGATCGCGATATGGCGGCGATGGCGAAAGCGGGCATCAACTGGATTCGTACCGGAATCTGGACGGCTTACCGCAATATCATGCAGGTTGACGGCCATGCGTCCGAAGAAGTGCTTCGCGCGATCGATGCGTTTTTCCTGACGGCCGCCAAGCATAACCTGCACGTGACCTTCACCTTCTTCTCCTTTACGCCCGAGACTTGGGAAGGCAAAAATCCTTATCTCGATCCGCAAAGCGTCGAGGCGCAGAAACGCTTTATCCGCTCGATCGTCAGCCGCCATACGGAGACGACGCATGTGGATTGGGATCTGATCAACGAGCCGTCGATGTTTGATCCGTTGAAAATCTTCTCGGCCGGACCGCGTTCGCTGCGTGACGAGTTCGAACGCGCGGCTTTCGTGACTTGGCTCAAAAAGCGTCATGATTCCGTCCACGAGCTGCGCGAGCACTGGAACATGACGCCGGCCGAGCTGCCTTCGTTCGAAGCGGCCGCGATTCCGGAGCCGGAAGAAATCAATTTCGACGTGCAGGATATGCACAAAGGCAAAAAAGGAACCCGCTGGCTGGATTACAGCCTGTTCTCGGTCGAGATGCACAGCGCTTGGGCAGCAGAGCTGACCTCTTCGATTAAGCAGCTTGTTCCTCATCACCTGGTTACGGTCGGCCAGGACGAAGCGCAAGGCGCCCAGCGTCCGTCGCCGCTGTTCTATGAAGACGCCGTCGATTATACGACCGTGCATTCCTGGTGGTTGAACGACAGCCTGGTTTGGGACGGGGTGTTCGCGAAAACGCCGGACAAGCCGAACGTCATTCAGGAGACGGGCATCATGTACGTCGAAACGCCGGACGGCCGGGCGAAACGCAGCGAGTTCGAACTGCGCAATTTCCTGGAGCGCAAATACGCGTATGCCTTCTCCACGGGCGGCGCGGGCGCGATCCAATGGATTTGGAACACCAACTTCTATATGGATAATGCCAACGAGTCGCATATCGGGGCATTGAGAGCCGACGGCACGGAAAAACCGGAAGCGGACGTCTCGTACGACTTCGGCCGTTTTATGGCTCGAATCCGTGATTTGTTCCAAGGGCGAAAACTTGAAGAAGTGGCGGCGGTGTATCCGTATTCCAACGACTTCTCCAACCGTTCGTTCGCGGTGGAAGCGACGAACCGGCTGACGCGCGTGCTGACCTACGATCTGAAGCTGCCGTTCCGCGCGGTATCCGAGTATCGGCTGGATTCGCTCAAGTCGAATCCGGCCAAGCTGATCTTCGTGCCGAGTCCGCACAACATGGACGAAGACGCCATGAAGACGCTGCTGCGAATCGCGAAGTCCACGCAGGCGACCTTGGTCATCACCGGTCCGGTCGGGCTGGATGCGTACTGGCACGAATCGGATCGCGCGGATAAGCTGCTTGGCATCCGCACGCTGAGCAACGTGCGCCGCGAAGAGATGTTGGAGCTGGACGGCAAGCGCCTGCCCGTCTCGTTCGGCGGACGCCGCATTGCGGAGACGCTGAAAGAAACGCCTGCCGATGCGGAAGGCCGCGCGGATCAAGTCGTAGACGTGCCGAACGGCAAAGGACGCCTCATCTGGAGTCCGCTTCCGATCGAATTGGGTACGGGCGACTCGCCGATTGCCGAATTGTATCGGTACGCCGCGGAAAAAGCGGGCGTCGTCGACGATCTGGAATGGTTGGCGGGCGGCGAGCTGACAGGGATTTATGGACGCAAGTTGAAGTTTGCCGAAGGCAGCCTGTACGTATTCGTGTCCGAATATGCATGGGATGCCGAAGTGAAGGTTCGCGATCGGGCAACGGGCCGGATCTACGGCTTCACGCTGGAAAGCGAGCGCTCCGCGTTGTTCGCAGCGGATTCGGAAGGGCAAATTACAGCCGTTTATCGGCCGGAAGAAGTGGAGATCAAGGTCGGCGATTAAAGCGGCGATTCAACATCTGCATTCAGAAAAATATGCGGCGGAAGAGAACTTTTCTCTTCCGCTTTTTGTGCTGAATTCAGCTATTCCGGAAGCTTCTCGTCATGCCGAATCATTTGCTTCCTGAGTCACATCGCGGTGTAAGGGTTAAAAGGAGAAAGTGCAAAGATGAGGTTTTTTGTCGAAAAATTCGATAAACAGCCGTACAGACTTGCCTTTATTTCTTTTACACTCAACAGGAGGTGCATTTCCATGAAACCTTACAATCGTGCAGCCAGTATTCTTGGCGTGCTGCTGCTGAGCACTGCTCTGGCAGCCTGCGGAAGCGAATCGGACTCCGCATCTCAGAGCGAGCCGAACACATCGACTGCAGCAACAGACAAGGCTAACATCGAGGAACCCGCAACGGCAACGCCGGACGAGGAAGCAGCCGCGGATCAGGAGAGCGGCGAAGAGGCCGCTGCTGATTCTACCGATGCCGCTACCGACGATCAAGCCGCGAACGAGACCGATAAACCGAGCGATTCCGCTGCCGACGATGCGGCTGCGACAGACGACGCTTCTTCCGCAACGGCAACCATTGATCAAGACGATCCGGCCGATGCTTCCAAACAGGGCAAGAAAGGCGCAGGCGCGGACCGTCCGAAAACGGAAAACTTCGAAATCGCCACGGCCGACTCTACCGATTCCGTCACCGGCAAACTTCAAGAAGGCTACGGTTATGCCTTTTATGCCATGGAAGGACTGGAATTCGACGCCGAAACCAACCGTCTGTCGATGACCTCCAATCCTGACTATTACGCGATCATCACGCCGCTTGAAAAAGGCTATGCGCTCGCCACGCTTCGCAACGAAGCCAAAACCGCGCTGAAAGCCTACGGCACGCCGGTCGAACTCAAAGGCGATAAAGCCCCGGCAGCCCTATCCGCTTCGCGCTTGTTCCTTTCCGCCGAAAACGAAGCCGGAACCGGACAATTCGCCCTCTGGGAAACCCCGGCCAAAGGATACGACATCAAAATCAACATCCCGGCCGGAGCCGATGCCGAAACTTTCGCGCCGTTAGTCTACGGTTCCCTCTCTACGCTGGCTGATTAAATTCCTCCTAATCCTACAGTGACTGGGCGGAGGGAGAAATTCAGTTCAAGACGCCTTTGAACCCGGAAAATTCCTATAAAAATTTCAATCGATTTTCCGGGTGAGACAGCGCCGCGAACTGAATTTCTCCCGCAGCCCCCGCTCACTGTACCTAAGCCGTGCCTATTGTGCACGGTTTTTGCTTGCCGCCAGATCGGGTATGATATAGATGCGCGAAGAAATTCAGAAGGAAGAGGAGGCGAACCATTTTGCCGGACCGAAAACTGCTGGACGAGCTGTACCGAATGCGCGATTTTGCCGGAGACGAAGATGACCTGGAGAGGTTTTCCGATATTTTAAACGAGCTTGGCCAGAATGCTTCGGCAGAGGTGATTACCGATCTGTGCCGCATGCTGGAGGATGACGTGATTGAACCCAGCGCCGCGGGAGATTTGCTCGAGACGATCTTTTATATTGCGGATCGCTGCGGAATCCAGGCGAGCATGCATTACTTGGCGCTCGGAGTACCCGGCCTGTTTCCGCGAGCGGAAGGATGGGCCGTACGCCTGCATCGCATGCTGCTGAATGCCGATCGCCCGGGCTTCCCCTATATCGAAGCTTACAGCCGTGCACTCCAAACGATTCCCGCACGTGCCGCACGGCGCGTCGTGAATATCTTGCTGGATATCAAACGAACACAGCCGCAGCTTTATATGGAGAAAGTGGATCGTTTTACGGAAGCGCTGACTCGCGGCGAAGAGACGGGGGAGAATCGTACCTTCGCGTCGAATTAGTTAAACAGCTGCATGCCAGAAAGACGGAGGTGGAAAATGTGCCGATGACGCCCGAACGATTTATAGCTTCCTGGAATACGGCTTTGGACGGCCCGCTGCTGCGCTTCGACTGCGAAGCGCTGGAGGCTGTACCGATCGAGGACGAGGCCAGGCGCTTTTTATGCCAAGCCGGGCTTCCCGCCGATTCGGCCCCGTATCTTGAATTTCGTTCCGGCGAAGGACGATTGTCCGATTTGAAAAGCGCCTTCGGCATGCCGAAGGAATATTCCGCCTACTGGCTGCTGGGGACGACCGGATACGGGGACCCGGTTTGCCTGAAAGCCGGCGGATCGGAAGTCGTCTGTATCCGAATGGATCAGGGAGGTACGGAATGGTTTATTAATTCGTCCGTGCCGCGCTTTGCGGAATTTCTGTTGATCTATGCGGAGTTGGTTCAGCGCACGATCCGCGAGAACGGCCCGGATGCTTTTTTGCAAAACGAAATCCCGCAGGATACGTTGAAATGGGTGGTGCAGGAATTCGGACGCATCGACCCCGCGGCCTTTGCCCAGGGAACTTTTTGGAGGGAAGAGGTGGAGGAGCGGCTTCAGCCGTGATGCGGGAAGCGGTCGCTTCGCCTTAAGCGTCATAGGCGAAGGACGGTTATACATATGAAGCAAAAATTAATTATTGATCCGCGTTCTTCGATAAGACGTACTCGTCGCTGATGAAACTAAAATGGCATCCTGCACGTCTAAAGTTTAATTAGGGTCGTGCGTGTAGGACATGAAGGAAGCGACGGGAGGTTCGGCGGACGTGAACATAAAAAGAAGAATTCATCAATTTACGATGCCTGTAATCGTATTGGTTGCGTTTGGCGGAGCGGCAAGCGGCTGCGGCATTCCTGCTTCGGCGCCGACTCCGAATTCGGGGAAACAGGCGGTCAAGCCGGCGATCGCCGCATTTGAAGCGCCTGCAGAAGAACAAATTTATTTGAAAAAAGAGCATTATGAAGGCTCCATAATCAAACCTCAACAGATCGATCTGTTAAACCGGCTATTCAATGCGCAAAACGCAGGCGATGCTCAAACGTATGCCTCGTTGTTCACGCAGGAAGCGCCTGAAAAGGACAAGCGGATCATATTCCGGGTCGATAAGGCCGAACGTTTCGACGGATTTAAATCCGATTCGGATCAAACGGAGATCGATCCTGTCGGCGGAGCGATTCGGGAGAATGCCGCGGACGGCTACCATTCTATTCTGTATAACTTCAAGCAAGAAGCGGGAGAATGGCGGATTGCGGGGATTGAACGCGCAAACGGCACCCGAATCGACGAGAGCGGCTATGAAGAGGACGAGCTGGAGCTTGCAAAGTTGATTCAAGCCAAAGCGGACGCTCAAAATGCGGGGGATGCAGAAGCATACCGCAGCTTGTTCATACCCGGTTCGATCATGGGGGAACTTCATGAAGACGCCCCTCGAATCGAAGAATTGCAAATCATGAAGATCGACCCGCCTTCGACGGATACCTCTATCGCTCAAGTCGCCTATCGCGTCGAAGGAGACAAACAGGTTCGCTCCAATGCCTTTATTTTTGTACGGCGAGAGGGAAAATGGTTGCTCTACGATATCGATTAAACGTATCCGAAAAAAAGACATACTCCTTCACCGGCGGACAGTTTGCGTCCGTTCGGTGATTTTTTTCGCGACCCGATGCGGATTTTGATTTTTTGTTGTAGGATAGAGTATGCGTCTCGCAAACGCGGGTGTGCATTACTGTGAAAAAGAATCGGAGGAAGTCGAGTGGAAAGCGCAAATCAGTCGGGCGGCGAAAAGCTTCAAAAGAAACTGCTGCCGCGGCATATCAGTTTTATGGCCATGGGCGGCGTCATCGGGACCGGCATTTTCAAAGGCAGCGCCGAGACGATCGGGCTTGCGGGGCCGGCCGTCGTGCTGACCTACCTGTTCGGCGGCCTGCTGCTGTTGGTCGTCATGGGGGCGATCGCGGAATTGGCGAGCGTCTACCCCAACCGCAACATGAAAGAATTTATCCGTCAGGCATTCGGCCCGCGTCCGGCGTTTATCGTAGGCTGGCTGTATGCTTTTCTTATGCTCAGCGTGTGCGTGATCGAAGTGACGGCGGCAGGATCGTTTTTGCAATACTGGATGCCCGGCGTGCCGCTGTGGGTATTGAGTCTTGCCAGCGCGGCGCTGATTCTCGGCATCAACCGGATGAGCGTCGAAAGCTTCGGGGAAACGGAATTTTGGCTGGCCGGGATTAAGATCGCCATGATCGTGGTGTTTATTATTCTGGGTGCGGGCCTGTTGTTCGGCTTGATTCCGGGCGCGACCGGCGAAGCTCCGGGATTGACGAACTTTACCGCGCACGGAGGCTTTATGCCGAACGGATGGTTGTCGATCTTTTCGGCCCTTCTCGTCGTCATGTTTTCCTACGGAGGCTCGGAGCTGATCGGGATGACGCTGACCGAGGCGAAAGATGCGGAAAAGGTGATGCCCAGAGTCGTCAAAAGCTTCATCCTGCGCGTCGTGCTTTTTTATACGCTGCCGATCCTGATCATTTGCGGACTTATTCCGTGGAATCAGTTAGCGGGGCAAAACAGTCCGTTCGTACAGGTATTGGAAGCGACGGGCCTCGGCGGAGCCGCGCATATCATCAACTTCATTTTAGTGATCGCGGTGCTGTCGGCGGCCAACTCCAGCATTTACGGCGCGACGCGGATGCTGCATTCGATGGCGGCTGCCGGGGAAGCGCCGAAAGCGCTGGGCATGACCACGGAAAAAGGCGTGCCGATCGGCAGTTTGCGCCTGTGCGCGGCCGTGCTGGTACTGGGAGCGGTGATCGCCTATGTCGCGGAAGACAATCTGTTCGCGATCCTGCTGGCGGTTCCGGGCTTCGTGGTGCTCGTCGTTTGGCTGTCGATCTGCTTGGCCCAGCTCAAGCTGCGCCCGCAGTATCCGACGAAGCCGACGTTCCGCATCTGGGGCTATCCGTATATTACGGGTGCGACGGCCGTCATTCTTGCGGTAATCGCGGCAGGCTTCGTGATCGATCCGCAGAACCGGTTCAGCATCGGCGTCTGCGTGGGCGTGTTGGCGCTGTTGACGGTCTGGTCGGTGTTGAAGTTTAAAAAGTCGACGGTATAGCACGGAAGAGCCAGCCTATCGATGATAGGTTTTGATGCATACGAAAAGAAGCCTGGTGCGGCAAACGTCGCATCCGGCTTCTTTTTTTATGCGCGTAAAGCACTCCATGCGTCATTTACAGATAGTTACCGAACAGTTCCTTCGCCCGATCCCAATCGACGCCGAGATGCCCGCGCCATCCGGCGTACGGCATCTCAATATCGGAGCGTCCTTGCGTGGAGTCCAGATTCATGCCTGTTTGAACCATCACTTCGTGGTTGATCCAGCGCTTCGGATCGACAGGCATGGCAGCATTCGGAATCACGCCGACTTCGGCCAAGGTACTGAGCAGGGCGCGCCGCGTTCCCGAGTTGCCTTTGATGACCTTTTCCGCGCTGAGGCGTTTCTCTAATTTTCCCGGAGTCTCGCCGGCTTGAGCGCGGGCAACGCCTTCAAGCAAACTTTTGAGTGCCGCCGCATCCTCTTCGGTCGGATGTATTTCCGGCAGTTCGATCCGTTCCGTGAGATCCGCATAGATGCCTTGGGGAGAATGCCAGTTATATCCGAGCCACAAGGATTCGCGGATATCGGATAGATTATCGTGCGTTCGAGTCGACAGCTCGCTAAAGCCGCAAATCCCGCATGCCGCGAGTCTTTGCGCCGGATGATAGGGGTGTTCAGGAATAAGCGCGGCGAAATGCAGGTTCATCAAGCCGTTGATTCCGCGCCGATAGCTTCCTCCTGCCGCAGCCACGAATTCGCCGATCAGACGATCTTTCGATAATCGTTCGTCTTCAATAAGCTTGGTAATCGCAGGGATCAATGCATCATGATTCAACTGGACGATATCATTGGGGTTCCACTGCAGTTCATTCATAAAGGCCGACTCTTCGGCAGACAGGATTTTAACGTCATAAACCGTCACGCCGCGTTGGCGATCGTAAGTGCCGTTGTTGTAATGGTAGAGTTTTTTGAACAGGGCAATGCGTTTTTTGTAGGTTTTGAGGATATCGGTCATTAGATGAACTCCTTTCGATTTCGCGTTCCGCACTGCCCGAAGCGCCGATATTCGATTCGAACGCGATCAGCTTATCGGCTTGCCCAGTTCCCGTTTCACGCATTGATCCGCCTGCCGCGTCGTTTCGGGAAGGCGGTAGCGCTGAGTCAGTTTCAAGATCCATTCGCAAGCGTCTGCCTGGGATAAACGGTGACCCGCGGAGACGTAGACCGGCTTGACGCCGTTTTGCGTACGCAGGCAGTAACCGATCGTCTCGTCTCCGTCAACCAGCGGCGAAGCCGATCCGCGTTCGCCGTCCGGTTCTTCGTGTTCCCCGATCAGCCGCGTTTTGCCGCATCCGATCGTCGGTATATCCAGCAGCAGTCCCAGATGGCTGGCCAGCCCGAATCTTCGCGGATGCGCAATGCCCTGCCCGTCGCACACGATCAAGTCAGGCGGCGTTTTCAGGCATTTGAACGCTTCCAACAATGGCGGCAATTCGCGAAACGAAAACAGGCCCGGAATATAAGGGAACGAAGGCTTGCCTTCCGCGGCGGCCGTCTCCACAACCTCCAGCGTCTCCGCATCCAACACCACCACCGCCGCAATCAACCGATCTTCGTTTTTGTCGTAAGCCACATCCGCCCCCGCGGCCCGCCGAACTTTCCAACCTTGCGGAGTCTCCAACGAGACTTTTCCCGCCCATTCCTCTTGAAGCCGGATCGCTTCCTTTTCGCTCAAATTCCAAGCATGCTTCATTACGGATTGCATAACGTCCTCCCGTCAACCTGACTTTTTCCTCCCGATTCTTTTCCTTGCCATAGCCTTAACCCATTTATAACAAACCTGCTAGGCTCATATCAAACCGCACCGAATTTCGCTTCCTAATCTTTTTCCTTGTTCAAACAAAAAAGAGACGCCGCTTAGGCGCCCTTTTTAATTCCCTTAAAAGATCTATTTGAGTCGAAGCTATAACGAATTTCTCCCGCAGCGCCCCAAGCTTCCCCTCACGAATAGGCCTTTCCTCCCCGCACCCGATTCAAGTAGATCATCAAGAACACGAACGCCGCCGCGAACGATCCCGTAATGATCCAAATCGGAATCCGAGGGTCGAGCGTATACGCCCAGCCTCCCACGATCCCCGCCGGAGAAGTCAGCAGAAGGATCACGACGGAGAGCATCGAGAACACTTTGGCCCTTTTTTCGTCGTCGATCGCGTTTTGGACGGCCGCTTCCAGGTACGGCGAACTGATCATCAAGCCTACGGCCGCAAGCACCGTGCTCAGGCCGATCCAGACCAGATTCGACGTCGGCCAGATCACAAGCATCACGTTCGACAGCACCGATAAGGCAAAACCGGCCATCATCGAGCGAGTCTCGCCTTCGGCAGGAATCTTCGGCATGATGAACCATAGGGCGAGCAGCATCACGATAGAGGATACGGCCGGCACGAGCGAGATCAGCCCGCTGTCCACCTTCAGATAATCGGCCAGATACAGCGAGAGATACGTCGTTTTGAGCGTCATCTGGAAGTTGAACAAGATGTAAACGACGAAGATCAACATCAGGCTGCGGCTGGCGAACAGATCGCGGATCGCGCCGCTGTAATCGATCATGCTTTTTTTGAGCCCGAGATCTTTCGTCTCCTGCATTTTTCGATAGCCCATTTCCGTTTCCTTCGTCGTCACGTGCCGTCCGATAAACTGGAAGGTCATCAGCACCGAACACATCACGTACATGATCCGAGTTCCGTCCACCAATCCGTAATGATCGACCAGCAAACCGCCGAGCGGCGCGAACAGTCCGCCGACAACGCCGATGATCTGAAGCAGCGTGAACACGTAGGTCCGGTCCTTTTTCGGCGTGTCTTCCACGATCAAGCAATAGAAGGCCACGTGCGGAACCCGCTGAAGACCGTTAATGAAGGTCGCGATGACGAAGAACCAGATATTTTGCGAAAAAGCGAAGATCAGCATCGCTACGCTCCAGCTGAGCACGTCGAAGGTGAGGATGGCGCGTTTGCGTCCCATGCGGTCCGTCAGATACCCGCTCATGAACGCCGACATCACCTGCACCATCAGCCCGAGCGTCGTGATCCAGCCGATATTCGTTTCGCTTACGCCGAGCTCGTACATGTACAGCGTGGCGTAAGTCGCCATCATGCTGTACGGAATCAGGAAAAAAGGTTCGAAAGCGAGGCAGCCCCGGCTGTTGCCGCGAAGTCTCGGGAAAAGCGTTCTTGCCATGCGGGATTTCCTCCGGTGTCGTCAAATTGAAGTTAAAGCGTTTTCGTTGGCTGCTAAAATATAGGTTACTATAGAAGAAGCTCGGAAAACAACCCTATCGAAAAAGAAAATCAGGAGGAAAAAAGGATGGCTGAACGCACCCGATTCATCGAAGTTGTTCCTTACGATTCCGCTTGGCCGGAGGAGTTCGAAAAGATCTCCGCTGCCTTAAAGGAATGGATCGGCGACTTATTGATCGGCATCGAGCATGTAGGCAGCACGTCGGTCGAAGGACTGCCGGCCAAGCCGATTATCGATCTGGATGCCGTAATGAAAAGCAGGGAAGCGCTGCCCGAAATTATCGAACGCTTGCGCCTGCAAGGATTTGAACATCAAGGCAATCTGGGCGTGGAAGGCAGGGAAGCTTTTCACCCGACGAGGGACTTGGGCTTTATGAAGTTCCACCTCTATGTCTGCCCGCCGGACGGAAAAGGATATTTGGAGCATATCGCCCTGCGCGATTATTTGCGGCAGCATGAGGCGGCACGTGACGAATACGCCAAGATCAAGCTGGACCTGGCCGAACGGCATCGAACGGATATTGACGCTTATGTGGAGGGAAAGACGGCGTTTATTCAGGAGATCCTACAGAAGGCCTGTATCTAAGCCGACGATTCATGATCCTTCGTTAGTTATCTCTTCTACGGTAAATGTTCCATTCGTCGACCTCACTCGGTACAGCTCATCGAATCCTTCCGCAAAAGAAGGGACGGTGAGTTTTTTCATGACGCTTTGGATTCCGATTTCCCGTACGACGGATTTGCCGCTCCGCTGCGCGTTGCGCCGAATGCTTTCCGCATAATCCGGTTCGAAGTAGAAACCGACGACGGAGAAACGGTGTTTTTTGGCTTCTTCGATATAGGTGAACCGATCTTCCGGCAGCGGATTAGTATTATCGACCACAAACGGCTGCTTACTTTCGAGCAAAGCCTGTAACAAAAGCTTTTCCCGATACCTTGTTTTAAGCATGTCCATATTGAGCCGCAGATGGGTGTCGACATAACGTTCCTTGTAAAAAGTCGATTTGCCGGTAGCCTGGATGCCCATAAATATGATGCATTCCATGCTACACGCCCTTTTCCCGATCCAGATAGACGAAGCGATTGATATAGTCCCGGTCTTGCGAAAAAACAGGCGTATCTAGATCCGCTTCCCATCTGCGGCGCACGGCCGTACCTTTCAAGAACTCTTTTTTCACGATGCAGGCGCCGCGTTTTTGCCAAGCGGGAAGATCGTTCCAATTCAGGGCCTTTTCCGAAAAAAGCTTTTCTTGCAGCGCGCTGCCGTCCAATCCTTGCAGTTCATGATGCGGGAAGTTGGCTTGCGCGACCATGGAGATGCTGTTTTTGGTCGCATCCATTTGTCGCCACAGAAAATAATTCGTTACTTCGTCCTGCGGCAGCACCCAAGCACGCGCGTCGAAGGTAGCGAGCGGTCGATCGGGATAGACGTTGCAAATCTCTTCATTGAACTTGGCCGTTGCCATGGACGCGGCGACAGAGACGATCTTTTGCAGATTGTTTTCAAACCACGAAGCGGTCGTCAGCTTATCGTAGTTGGTCAGCAGGATCGAAATTTCGTCGCTTTGATGGTAGGCCAGCTTGCAGCCCATGATGTTTTGCGCGAGGTATTTGCACGTTTCCCAGAATACATGGATCAGCGGTTCGTCAAAAGGTTTGTTCATGCCTTTGGTGAAGGTGTGAAAATGGCAGCCGTCGATGCGGATCAATACGGGCATGCGGCCGGGCAGGTGATGGCGGAACGCATTCTCGTAATGTTTCATGCGCGTGCCGAAGTCGTCGATATGCATGATGTGAAAATCTCCTTTGTAGGGAAGGTGTGAAAAAACCGACGATTCGAATATCGTCGGTTCAGGCTGCTCTCGAAAGTTACTTCGGCGGGGAAGCGAAAAGACTCCGAGAAAAATTCGCTCAAGACGCTGTCTCGCGCAGAAAGCCTACGGCTTTCCGCGCTCAAAGGCGTCTTTCACTGAATTTTTCTCTCCGTCTTCTCGCTTCCAGCTACGTTGGAGTTTCTCGGCATGTTGAACCGACGATTCGATATCGTCGGTTTTTTGCGGAAATGCGGATAAGAATAAGAAGAGAAAAAATCAGGCTTCGCCGAGCAGCTTATCGGCTGCGATCGCCAGGAAGGCTTTGGCGGCGATCAGCAGGGCGCGTTCGTCGATGTCGAAGCGCGGGTGGTGGTGCGGGAAGGCCGTGTCTTCGTTTTCGTTTTGCGAGCCGACGTTGAAGAAGTTGCCCGGGCGATGTTGGAGATAGTAGGCGAAGTCTTCCGCGCCCATCGAAGCGTCAAGGCCGAACAGGGCCTCTTCGCCGAACTGACGGGCGAAAACGGCTCGAACTTCTTCGGCTTGCCGCGGCGGGTTGACGAGCGCCGGGTAGCCGTTTACGTAGTCCAGTTCATAGGTGGCATGCTCGGCGAGCGTGATGCCGTGAACCATGTCGCGGATATCGCGTTCGAGCTGCTTGCGCACGTCCGGATCGAAGCTGCGTACCGTACCTTCGATCTTGGCTTTGTCCGCGATAACGTTGAACGCCGATCCGGCTTGGAATACGCCTACGGTTACGACGGCCGAATGCAGCGGGTTGATATGGCGCGCCACGATATGCTGAAGCGAAGTCACGAGCTGGCTGCCGACGACGATCGCGTCGACGGTCTGGTGCGGCTTCGCGCCGTGTCCGCCTTTGCCTTGTACCGTGATGGCGAACGAATCGACCGCCGCCATCGAAGGGCCGGACGAGACGGAAAGCTTGCCCAGCGGCATATAACTCGCCAGATGCGCGCCGTACACTTCGTCGATGCCGTCAAGCGCGCCCGCTTCGATCATCGCGATCGCGCCGCCCGGCAGTTTCTCTTCGGCATGTTGGAAAATGAAGCGCAGGCTTCCGTTCAGCTCGTTTTGGCGATCCGCCAGCACTTTGGCAACGCCGAGCAGCGTCGAGGTGTGTCCGTCGTGTCCGCAAGCGTGCATCACCCCGGGATTGTTCGATTTATAAGGAACATGGTTCTCTTCTTCGATCGGCAGGGCGTCGAAGTCGGCGCGGAAAGCGATCGACGGTCCCGGATGCGCGCCTTTCAAATCGGCAAGAATACCGTTACCGCCTACGCCTGTACGCACTTCGTAGCCGAATCCGGTCAACGTTTCCGCGATAAAGCAGGCCGTATTCGTTTCCTGGAACGACAGCTCCGGGTTAGCGTGCATGTGGCGGCGCCATTCTACGATCTGTTCATATTCGCCTTCAAGGCGTTCGATCCATTGATCTTTTGTCTGTGCAGTCATTTAATCGATCCTCCCGCAATATGTAATAACACCCTTTGTTTTCACATGATCATCAATATGGTTTTCAAAATATCACTTTCCCGGTAAAGCGTCAAATATGCAAAGCGGCTTAAACTGCGCAAAAAGTAAAGCATGCCGGGCATTTGGCGGCAGTGAATTTTATTTTCCGAGTTAATGACTGTGAATTGTGAAAACGAGAAGTAACAATCACGACTTTTTTCGACAAAATACTATAAAAATCAGGACAAAAGACCGATAATACAACGGAAGCACTACAATCAAAAATGAACCGGGAAGCAGGAGAACAATGAGAGTCAGAACTAAATTATTCACTGTTATTTTGATGTTGGTTGCCGTGTTGATCGGTAGCGGCGCCCTGTCTCTGATTGCGATCGATAACAGTATGAAAAGCTCCGCCAAATTGGAAGATAAGCTGGAAACGCAAACGTTCTTGAAGCAGTTGCAATACCGCATGACCGGGCTTGCCAATGACGAGCGCGGATATTTGCTGGCCGGCGATAAGGAATTTGCGGACGGCATGGAAAAAAAGACGGAAGAAATCCAAGCTATGCTGGAATCGGAAGCTCTTCGTTTGCAGGGTGATGATTCGGAGTCGCTGCAAAAGATCGGGGCCGAGTTGAGCCGGATGATCGATCTGAACGGACAGGTACTGCAGTTCGTCGCAAGCGGACGGCAAGAGCAAGCCGAGCGGCTGCATTTCGGCGAGGAGCGGACGCTCCGCAAGGAGAAGGTCGATCCGGCCGTAAATGAGTTTGTTGAAAGATTGGATACCGAAGTAGATGCAATGAAGGCAGTGAATGAACGTGAAGCCAAGCGGAATCAGAAGATACTGTTCGGCGTCGTTTTGGCGGCGGCAGCCGCGGGTCTTGGACTCGGGTTCTGGCTGCTGCGCTCCATCATGCGGCCGCTTACGCTGCTGGAACGCAGAATGAGCGAGATTGCGGAAGGCGATGCCGATCTGACCAGCCGAATCGAGTGGGATAAAAAAGACGAATTCGGTCACCTGGCAGGCAGTTTCAACCGATTTGTCGGTTCGCTGCGCGACATGATGGCAAGAGTGGGCGAAGCTTCGGAACATCTGGCTTCGGCGTCCGAGCAGTTCTCCGCCAGTGCCGAACAATCCAAATCGACTTCGCATCAGGTAGCGGCTGCCATGCAGCAAATCGCGGAGCGTGCGGGAGAGCAGACGCAGACGGTCGGGCAAAGCACGGAATCGGCCAAAGAGACTTTGGAAAAAATTACGCAGATTGCCGCTTCGACGGCTGAAGTCGCGGCTTTTTCGCGGGATATGAGTCGTCGGGCCGCCGAAGGCGAGCGGGCGATCGTTCAGATCGATGAGCAGATGAGCGATATCAAATCGGCTGTGGTTGAGGCGGATGAACGGATCGCCCAGCTTGCTGTCCATGCGGAGCGGATTGATGACATCACTTCCCTCATCAACGAAATTTCCGGGCAGACCAACCTGCTGTCGTTGAATGCTTCCATCGAAGCGGCCCGGGCCGGCGAGGCCGGTCGAGGCTTTACGATCGTGGCGGGCGAGGTGAAAAAGCTTGCCGAACAATCGGCCGATTCGACGCGCGAAATCAAGGAATTGGTCGCCAGCATTCAGCAAGAAACGCAGGCGGCGATGGAAAAAATGAACGACGTGAAGACACGCGTGGAAGAAGGCGCAGGCGTGACGCGCCACGGCGCGCAGCAGTTCGGCGGCATTCTGCACGCGATCGGCGAAGTGTCGGATCGCACGGAGGCGATGGCGGCTTCGACGTCGCAAGTGCACGACGGCTTCGCCGATGTCTCGCGTTCCATGGAGGACGTCAGCTCGGGAACGCAAGAAATTTCCGGCGGCACGCAGGAAATCGCGGCCGCGACGGAGGAACAACTGGCGGCGGGGGAAGAAATGCTGCACGGGGCTTCGTCGTTGAACAAGCTTGCGGATGAACTGCGCGTGCTTGTGGGGCGATTCAAGGTTTGAACGAACTTCCTATTCGGGGAGGCGGCTTGGGGCGATGCTGCGGTAGAAATTCGCATCTTCGCTTCGCCTTGAATAGAAAAATCGCAAATCTTAAACCTGACGAGGTACACGTTAGGTTAGGGGAAAGGCAAGGGCGGCGATCGCTTCGGAGATCGCCGCTTTTTCTTTGCGCAGCACGGCGGAGGCGTGCAGGGCGTCGAGCAGGCGCAGGAGTTCGGTGCGCTCCGCATGACCGTTCGGGCCGGCGAACAAAGCCGGAATTTCGCGTTCGGGCAGCATGCCGATCGCGGAGACGGCGGTCATGCGGAGCGCGTCGGCGCTTTGCAGCCAGCGGATCAGGTCTTCGGCTTGCGGTCGGGAAGCGGCGAGCAGCGTGTCCCAGCCGCTGAACGGGAACGAGACAAGCGGTTCTATCCAGGGGATGACGCGGCGGCTGCGGAACGGTGCCAGCGAATGAGTCGGCGGCGAGATCCGTCGGCCGGATTGCCGGGCTTTACGCTCGATATCGCGCAGCACGAGCGCCAGGCCTTCGTCTTCGGGCAGGCATGCGGCTGCGAGACGATGCAGCACGCCTTCGTCTGCTTCGCGAGGAAAGGCGGCGGCATCCTTGCCGGCTTTCGCCACCCATAGAGCACGCACCCAATCGGCCGCGTCGCTGCCCATCGCTTCGCCGATCAGGATCAGCCGGTCGCGGCGATTCCGCTTCGGTTGAGGTTCTTCGCCGCGTGCCGACCATTCGCGAAAGATATCTTCGACGGAATGGTATGCCTTTAGCAAAGGACCGATCTCGCGTCTCGGCGTCAAATCAGGATCGTCGGAGGCAATCATCTCGAATAATCGGAGAGCGCGGGGAAGATCGTTTTTGACGTCTTCCCATTGCAGCTCCCTATAGTCTTTGAGCCACGTCTGCCACAGCTGCCCGTTCGGCCCGTCCGGTTCCAGACCGTTTTTCCCGAGAAAAGGAATATAGATATCGCCGTAGGCGCCGATCAGGCCAAGCTTCGTGATCCGTTCGAAAAAGTCCGGCAGGGACGGGGCCAGCAGACGGAACTCGTCTTCTTCGTGCGACCAGGATACGACGGCAGAACCTGACGCGCTTTCCAGATCGAACAGCAGCAGATCGCCGTTGCCCGCCATATGAAAAGCAAGGTAGCGGCGCTGCGTTACGTCTTCGCCGTTTTCGTCGAAAAAATCGGGGAATTCCGCATTTTGAATATTCCAACCGAGATCGCCTTCGGATACCTCTGGGAAAGGGAGCAAAATGCCTCCGGGGAACCTCCAATCGACTTGGGCATGAACAGCGCCGAAACGGATCAAGTCTGCGAGATCTTCCGGGAGAGGCAGCGACAACCGATGTTCGATTTCCGCAATCAAGCTTTCCGGATCGTCGGCAAACGAATAAATGCTTCCGCCCCTTTGACCGCTGCGGTCGGTAATTTGTCCGGCGATCCGGCTCCATTTTTCCGTCCAGGCTTTGAATCCTGCTTGCGTGATCTTGTTCATGACTTTTCTTCCCTTTCGCTGAGCTTCTAAATTAAATTGCTGCAAATAAAATTTTAAAAAATTTGTGACGAAGTGTTTAAATACTCGCTAACTAGGATATAATAACTACTAGATAGTAAGAACTAGACCTAAAGACCTTTTTTGAATAAGAAGCTGTCGGAATAGAGAGAAAGACGGCTTGTTTGAACCGAAATACAGGTCTAAAGTTCCTTTTTACTCTCAATAACGATAAACGAGGTGCAAAATAATGAAAAACCGATTTAAAACGCTGTTCGGAAGCTTGTTCACTCGAATCCTGGCTGCTGCCGTGCTCGGCATGCTGCTTCCTACCGTTTTGAACTTCGTATTGATGAGCGATTTCGTTCAGCAGGCCAACGTATGGCGGATCGGTCCGCTGGTCGTCTCGGTGTTCGGCTTCGTCGTGTCTTTCGTCTTGTTGTTCTTTATTGTAAAAGGGATCGTTCGACCGATTCAAGCGGCCACGGCGCATTTGGACAAAATGGCCGACGGCGACTACACGCAAAAGCTGCCCGAAAAGTATCTGGCGCGCAATGACGAGACCGGAACGCTCAACCGCGCGGTGGACCGTATGCACAAAGCGGCGCGTATGCTGCTTGCCAGCGTTTCCCGCGAATCCGCGGAGCTGAAAGACGCGACCGCGATTGCCCAACAAAAGTTCGTCGGCATGGAACAAGGATTGTCCGGCGTCTCCTCCACGACGGAGCTGATGGCGGCGGGCATGCAGCAGACCGCGGCTTCCGCCGAAGAGATCGACGCGTCGACCCAAGAGTTCGAGCGCGCGGTCGGATCGATCGCGAAACGCGCCGAAGAAGGCGCCGAGCAGGCCGGACAAGTCAGCGCCCGCGCAATGGAAGCGCAGGAGAATCTGACGCAATCGGTCGAAGTCACCACCAAAGTTTACACTGACGTCAAAACGCAGTTGGATCTGGCGCTCGAAGAGTCGCACTCAGTGAATATGATCCGCGAACTGGCCGATTCGATTCTCCAAATCGCGCAGCAGACCAACCTGCTCGCGCTGAATGCTTCGATCGAAGCGGCGAGAGCCGGAGAAGCCGGCAAAGGCTTCGCGGTCGTGGCCGACGAAATCCGCAAGCTGGCCGACGCTTCGAAGCAGTCCGTCGGACAGATCCATAGCGTTACCGAGAAGGTAGTAGGTTCGGTCGATAATCTTCAGAACCAGACCGGACGCCTGCTGCAATTGATGACGACGGAGATCGCGGCCGATTATCAAATGATGCAAAGCAACGCCGACGCTTATTTGCAGGACGCGCTCTATATCGAAAACATGGTTTCCGATTTCAGCGCGACCAGCGAACAGCTTAGCGCTTCGGTGCAAAACTTGTCCAAAGCGATCAGCGAGATCGCGGCGGCCAACGGTGAAGCGGCCGAAGGCACCGAAACGATATTCGAGCAGGCTTCCAACGTATTGGCCCTGTCCGGCGAAGTTGCCGTTCAAGCGCACCGCACGGGCGAAAGCTCGAAACGCCTCGACGAGCTTTCGGCGATGTTCCGCTTCGACCAGCAGGAACGCGAAGGCTTCGCCGCCGCGGCAGCGGAAGCAGCGGCTTCTTCGGCATCGCAGCCCGCAGCCGCGCCGAAACCGGTCCGCAAACCGAGCTTGGTTTAAATCCGTCAGGCTCGGAATCCGGACCGCTCCCGTCCGGACCATGCAGGCGTAACGTCTCACCGTAAAACTTAACACATCGAATCCGAGCGAAGTCCTGAAGGGCTTCGCTTTTTTTGCTTTTTTCGCCGATTGCGGAGGCCTGCGTTCGCAATCCGCTTTCGCGGAGTGTGCCTATTTGTGAAATAATTGTTACAATAATAAGGCGTGTTTTAAGGCACGCCCTACGGACAAGCGCCGCATCGATCCGTCGATCGCGCCCAAGAATCGAAAAAGCGAGGGACATTACGATGATAATCAAACCAAGAACGCGCGGATTTATTTGCACAACCGCTCACCCGGACGGCTGCGCTGCGCAGGTTCAACAGCAGATCGACTATATCGCGGCCAAGCCGCGCCTGGAAGGCCCTAAAAATGTACTGGTGATCGGAGCGTCGACAGGGTATGGCCTGGCAGCGCGAATCGCGGCGGCTTTCGGCGCAGGCGCTGCGACGGTCGGCGTATACCGCCCGAGCAAAAGCAGCGAAACGCGTACCGCCTCCGCAGGCTGGTACAATTCGGCCGCGTTCGAGCAAAAAGCCGCCGAAGCGGGACTCCGTTCGTTTAGCGTAACGGGCGATGCTTTTTCGAACGAGACCAAAGCCAAAACGGTGGAGACCATCAAGTCGGAACTCGGACAAGTCGATTTGGTCGTGTACAGCGTCGCTTCGGCGCGCCGCACGAATCCGAAAACGGGCGAGACCGTCAACTCCGTGCTTAAGCCGATCGGCGCATCCTACACGAATAAAACCGTCAATTTCCACACCGGCGAAGTGAGCGAGGTTACGCTTGATCCGGCGACGGACGAGGAAATCGAGGCGACGGTAGAAGTGATGGGCGGCGACGATTGGCAGTTGTGGATCGACGCGCTGCGCGAAGGCGGCGTATTGGCTGACGGTGCGACGACGATTGCTTACTCCTACATCGGCCCGGATCTGACGCAGCCGATCTATCGGGAAGGCTCGATCGGTCGGGCGAAAGACGATCTGGAGGCGACGGCGCATCGCATCGGCAATCAATTGGCGGCAAACGGCGGACGTGCTTTCGTGTCGGTCAGCAAGGCATTGGTTACGCAATCCAGTTCCGCTATTCCGGTTGTTCCGCTCTATGTATCCGTCCTTTATAAGATCATGAAGGAAAAAGGACTGCATGAAGGCTGCATCGAGCAGACGCATCGGTTGTTCGCCGAACGCTTGTATGCGACGGAAGAGGTTCCGGTAGATGAAGCAGGCCGTATCCGCATCGACGATTGGGAGATGCGCAGCGATGTGCAGGCGGAAGTCGAGGAGATTTGGGCGCGCATTTCGTCGGAAAACATCGAAGAACTGAGCGACCTTGCAGGCTACCGTAAAGAGTTCTTCCAACTGTTCGGCTTTGAAACGGACGGCGTGGACTATGAAGCCGATACGAATCCGGTCGTGGACATGCCTGCGGGCAGCCAACGTTCTGTGTAAAACAAACTCGGGCACACCGTATAAAAAGTTCGCGGACATAGATAGAAAATGGCTTCGATTTACGGAGGGGATGAATAGATTGACGCACCGTAGAGAGGAGAGATTTACGTTTGTTGAATAGATTTGACCGTGCTTTTCAACCTTTGACCTGGGTGCTGCTCGCTTTGATGGCGGTAAGTTTGTTTGCGTTGGACAATGCGTTCACGACGCCGTTACTCGGTGCGTATCTGCTTCTATTGGCGGTTCGCCATCGCTCGTCGATTGCGGATACGCTGCGCCGTTCGACGCCGAAGCAAAAAGGGCTGCTGGTACTGACCTTTATGGGCTCGGTTGCGCTATCGTTCGTGCTGATTCGCTTCGGCGGGCAGTTTCTGGAGTCGCAAGGCATCGGTCCGGTATTTTTGTACATTTGGATCGCGCTTGTGATCGGAATTGCCGTAGCGATTCTGCTTGGAGTGGCGTCGCGCTTCGGACTGGTGTCGGAGAGTAGAGGCCGCTAATCGGACGCGTTAAAACATAGAACATGAAAACGGACAGCCCGTGCAAGCAGGGCTGTCCGTTTTTGTGATGGAGCGGCTTCGGCATACTTTTTACGGCTTGCAGGCAGCGTTAAACGGATGAAGCCCGGTATCAGGACTCCTCGTACACCTTTTTCAATAATCCGGCCAAGAGTGCTTCTTCTTCTTTGCTTAGGTTGCGGGTGATAACGGCGTTATGCTCTTCAAGCAGCCGCAGCAGCACAGGGAGGAAGTCGAGACCTTTTTGCGTGGGGTAAAGAAGATACGCTCGGCGATCCTGCTTATCCGCGATTCGCTCGATATATCCTTCCTGTTCCAGATGCTGAACGGCGCGGGCTGTCGTTGCTTTATCGAATTTGAGGTCAATCGTGAGCTGATCCTGACGAATGCCGGGACGAAGCAGAATGTTTTTGAGAAACGCATGCTGACCGCCGCCGCCCAGACCGTAGGGTTTGAGGGCTTGCGTCAATTGTTTTTGATTTTGCCGATAGAGGATCGAAATCCATCTGCCGATCGGATATTGTTCGGACATGCCGGGGAAGACTCCTTTCTTGAAACGGAACGGATCAGCAGCAGGCTGAACGTTGATATGCCGTACGTTTGGTTAACTCATTATCGAAAAGTGTAACGAATATTGGTTGCGTTCGCAACCTTTTTGACGTACACTGTACGAGTTAACTCGTTGCGTGCGCAACCAATAAGCGGAGGTGTAAACGTGAATTCGGCCATTTCCTCGTATCAGGACAACCCCCAGGTGCAACAGCGTCGCTGGCGTATCCTGATCATTCTTAATTTATTTACGTTCATGGCGACGCTCGACGGGAGTATCGTCAATGTGGCGCTGCCGACGATCACGGGTGACCTTGGCTTGCAGCTCGGACATGCGCAGTGGGTATCGAGCATCTATTTGATGGCGATTTGTTCGTTTATCTTATTGTTCGGCCGGTTAGGCGACATTTTCGGCAAGATTCGTATTTTTAGAATCGGCACGGTTGTATTCGTCGTGGGTTCGCTGTTATGCGGACTTAGCGGATCGTTGGCGACATTGATCGCGGCACGTATCGTTCAGGCTATAGGTGCTTCGATGACCATGGCGAATAGTCAGGGCATCGTGACGGATATCTTCCCTGCTAACGAACGCGGCAAAGCCCTGGGGCTTGTCGGTACGTTCGTCTCGCTCGGCAGTATTGCGGGTCCGGGAGTCGGCGGGATTATGGTTAGTTCATTGGGCTGGGAGTCGATCTTCTGGATCAATGTGCCGATCGGAGTGATTGCGATTCTGCTCGGAGCCAAGCTGTTGCCCAGCGATATTCGTACTTCCAAAAAGCGCATCGACGGTGGCGGAAGTTTGTTATTTGCCGGATTTATCGTCTCGCTGATCGCGGCCATTCTGCTGGGACAGGAGATCGGATACGGCGACTGGCGGATTATCGGATTGTTGTTGTTCGCGGTTGCCTCGTTCCTGGCATTCTTGCGTGTGGAATCGCGAATCGGGGAGCCGATGCTGGATCTGAGTCTGTTCCGGAATCCGTTGTTCACCTTGAGCATTTTGTGCGGTTTTCTGGTATTCGTGAGCATGTTCTGCTACAACATCATCGCGCCGTTTTACCTGCAATCGATTGTCGGCTTGTCGCCGAGCAACGCGGGTTGGATGATGATGATTTATCCGCTGGTGATGGTCGTGATCGCTCCGATCAGCGGCGCGATGTCCGATCGGTTCGGCTCCGAATGGCTGACTTTTATCGGACTGCTGCTCATGGTCGGTGCGCAGGCGGGCCTGGCTTCGCTGCATGAAGGCAGTACGTTGTTTACAGTCGGCGGGTTCATCGCGCTGCTTGGCTTGGGTGGCGGCATGTTCCAATCCCCAAACAACTCGCTCGTCATGTCGACCGTTCCGCGTCCGCGTCTCGGCGTGGCAGGCAGCGTCAACTCGCTGATCCGCAACCTCGGCATGGTGGTCGGGATCGCGGTCGCGACGACCACGCTGTTCGGCGTGATGAGCAATCGGGCGGGATACCGGGTAACGGGCTTGATTCCGGACCGTCCGGACATTTTCCTCGCCGGCATGCATATCGTCTTTACCGTTTCCGCCTCGATTTGCGTGGTAGGCGCGCTGTTGACCGGATGGCGGTTGCTGACGCGCAAGCGGCGGGGAGGCGAGGGCGAGGGAGGAAGCGGCGAGAGCAGTCGCGGGAATGGAGCGGCGGCGAAGGCGTAATAGGCAGTTGGAGAAGATCAACGGACGGCCGCTTCGGCAAAACGTATAACGATTAGAGAAGGAAAAAGTATCTCGAAGCTGCATATTTTACAACATTCTTAACCTATTTCTATTCGTTTTAAGGTGCAAGTTGTAGAAGATGCAATATTATAGCTGTTCGAATCTACTTTCCTGCTCATTTCCTTCAATAATATTGCAGATTGTACAACTTGATGGATGAAAGACTTGAGATCGTCCTCATAATCTTGCACACTTTACAACTTTGTCCGGCTTCACATTGTCACCTGACTCTAATTGGGTTCCCATTCCGCGCAAATAAAGCCTGTTCATGCTGCTTATTAAGTAGAGAACAGGCTTTTCAACATAGGCTTGACTATTCCAAAAGCAATTTAGGAAATCCGCCGACGATTTCGTAATAGCGCACATACTTACCGTCGCCTACGGGTTTAAGCAATCGATGCTCCACCAAAATATTCAAATGATTGCGAGCTGTACGGAAGTTTATTCGATACACCTCCATTACGTCCTTCGGTCGAATCGCTCTTCCCGACCGCCAAGCCAGCTTTAGTACGTCTTTTTGCATCGGGGTAAGTGTTGGGGTTGCGGAAGTTCCTATCATCATCGGCATCACGCTCATTTGCAGCAGCATCCGGCATACCTCCGGGCGGTTCTGAATATCGTCGAAAGCGAAATGCAGCATTCTCCAACCCATTCCCGCGAGAAAAGTATCTCGATTCAGCGCATAACTGAACCGTTCGCGATCCATATCTTTGATGTGGCTTTGGAAGCCGTCGCATTCGATACCGATTCGATCGCCGTTCCCGGTAATAAAAGCAAAATCGAGAAATTGCGAACGGCGGTTCCAATCGTAGATTTCGTATTCGGGATGCAGATGCTCGAAGTTTCCGACAAGCGGCCACCATACCTTTTCCAAAAAAAAGCTTCTCCGCATACTGATGTCCTCGCTCCAGTCGGCCGCGCCGCTCACCGGAGCGAAGGTGCATATGGTGCTGCAAAAATGCGGCGTGCGCCGATTCGAATCCGGAGCCTGGCTCGAATTCGGGAATCAGGGTTGACCGTTTCTCTAAATGCTCGTTCTTGTTCGTTAGCCTGTTCCTCTTATCCGCCACTTGCTTATCCTCCTTAAATGTCTTCGAACGCAAAAAAACGCCCCCTCGGCTCAATGCCGGGAGGACGTTCTTCGTCGCTCGGTCGTTTCTTATAAAAAAGTATAGCACAAGCCGTTTCTCGAAAGAAACTCCCCTGTCGCACCTTCAACCCTTGTCAGCCGGAGGGTTAACGGGTTCGTGCGCATCATAAAGTCGGCCGGTACCTTGTCAATACTAAAGCTTAGGGTACCCGTTTATCTTTTGTTAAAATCTCGTTTAACCCTTCGTTATCCTGTCATGCTATCATTCAGAAGATAACGACGCATGCGGCAAACGGATCGGCTTCGCTTTATGTCTACGGTTCGACGTAGGCGATTCATATGATCGAAGCTAGAGCCGTCCGTAAACGTGCCAGACCGATCCGCGTCTACCCCAAGCGAAAGCGGGAGATTATTCATGACCATTAAACGAAGGCTTTTCATATCCAACATTCTCATGATCGTCATTCCGATCGTGTTGGCGATCATGCTGTCTATTTTGCTGGCGCTGCTGCTTTGGCGGGAGTTCGATTTCGAATTCGGCAGCGACAAAGATTATTACGACGCGCGCGATTCCGTGATGGAAGCCGCTCATGCCGTTTTGGAAAATCCGGATATGGATGCGGGTAGGCTGGAATTCATGATGAAACGCGTCGATGAGCTGCTGACGAACAACGATATGGCGCTGCGCGTGTACGAAACGGATGCGCCGACCGATTCCGAAACCGAACTCGGCACAGGAACGCTGCGCTATTCGCTCGGTACGGAGCCTTTTGACGCGACCAAGCTTGAAAACGGCCTTGCCTCGCTCGGCGGAACCGGAATTATCGGTCAGGACGGCCGCGAGCTGTACGTGACGGACGCGGAAGGATCGGGCAGCATCTACCGCATCGAGCTGTACAGCACGCGCATCGTCGCCGAAGAAGAAAGCGTGCACGGCAGGGGCGACGGCTGGATTCCGATCGGGATCATGCTCGGTGTGCTGGCCGTATTGTTTTTCACCAGCCAATTCCTGACCCGTTTCGTATTCCGGCACATTCGCGATCCGCTGAAGATTCTGTCCGACGGCGTGAACCAGATCCGCGACGGCAACCTCGACTACCGGATCGAATACGCGCGCAAAGACGAATTCCGCCCGGTATGCGAAGCGTTTAACGAAATGGCAGGGCGCTTGAAGGAATCGGTATGGGCCGTGCAGAAGCAGGAGATGAACCGCAAAGAACTGCTCGCCGGCATCTCGCACGATCTGCGCTCTCCGCTGACCTCGATCAAAGCGTACGCGGAAGGGCTGTTGGACGGCGTGGCGGCGACCAAGGAATCCCAGCACCGCTACGTGAACATGATCAAGACCAAAGCCGACGATATCGACCATATGGTGTCGCGTCTGTTTCTTTTCTCGAAAATGGACCTGGGCGATTACCCGAATTACCCGGAAGATCTGGACGCGCGCGAAGAATTGGAAAGCTTTTTCCGGGCGGCGGCTGAAGAGCATGCGCACGAGGGGTTGAAGATCCATATCGGAAAGTTGGAAAAAGGAGTGACGCTGCACGCCGATCCGGTTCAGTTCCGGCGGGTGCTGGCGAATATCGTGGAAAATAGTTTGAAGTACAAAGAACGGTCGGAAGTTACGGTATCGGTAGAGGCAGCGAGGCAGCAGCATCTACTCCGCATTGCCGTCGAAGATGACGGGCCGGGCGTCACGGACGAAGCGCTGCCGAAGCTGTTCGACGTTTTTTACCGCAGCGATGCTTCACGCAACAGTCCGAATCGGGGCAGCGGCCTGGGATTGGCAATCTCGGAAAAAGCGATTACGTTTATGGGCGGAACTATCCACGCGGAGCATGCGGCAAGCGGCGGCCTGCGGATCGTGATCGAACTGCCGATCAATCATGCAGAAGGAGGAAGCCAACGTGTCTAACGGGAAAAAGATTCTGATCGTAGAAGACGATAGCGCTATTGCGGAGATCGAACGGGATTATTTGGAGATTGACGGGTTTGAAGTGCAGATCGTCGATAACGGCCCGGCAGGAATCGAGCGCGGAGCAAGCGGCGAATTCAACCTGATCCTGCTCGATGTCATGCTGCCGGGGGCAGACGGATTCGCCGTCTGCCGCAAACTGCGGGAAACGGTGGACGTACCGATTCTTATGGTAACGGCAAGGCAGGAGGATATCGACAAGATACGCGGACTCGGGCTGGGTGCGGACGATTATATCGTGAAGCCTTTTTCCCCAAGTGAACTGGTCGCGCGCGTGAAAGCCAATCTGGCTCAGTACGAGCGGCTGCGGAACCGGGGCGGAGCGCCTAAGGACGGCAGCGAGCTGAAGGTCGGGCAAATCGCGATCCGGCCCCAGTCGCGGCGGGTGTATGTGCGAGGCGAAGAGCTGACGCTCAAAAACAAAGAATACGAGCTGCTGTTATTCCTGGTCGAGCATGTCGATATGGTGTTGAGCAAAGAAACGTTATACGAGCGAATCTGGGGCTACGACGCGATCGGCGACAGCGCGACGGTGGCGGTACATATCAACCGGCTGCGCGACAAGATCGAAGAAAATCCGGGCGATCCCAAGGTGATTCAGACGGTCTGGGGCGCGGGGTATCGTTTTAAAGCATAATGAATAGTGGGGAAATGAAGATCAAGGACTTCCGTGCGCCGAATGTGGAGCGTATGCGGAAGTCCTTTTTATATGAAGAAAAGAAAGTCTTTGAACGAATATTTATAACGGGTTTAACTTTTGTTTAGAAACGTTGAAAGATCCGTTTATCCCTCCGCTGTAGGATATGAGTAGGCAAAAGAAACAAACTACTTTACAAACAAGAGGAGAGATTGGGATGAAAAAAAGCACGCGCAACAAAACAATCGGCGTAATGGCGGCAGGCATGATCGTAACGGCGAGTCTCGGAGCGGCGGCCTATGCAAACGGCAGCGCTTATGACAACTTCCGCACGGCAGTCGTGAAGACGGCGGCAATCGACAACTCGACACTGACCTCCAATATTCAAGTTACGCAAAACGGTACCGTAACGGCGAGCGGTAAATTGGAAGTCCAGTCGGCAGGCGAAGATCTCTATTCGTCGGGACAATTCGAGATCGGCGGCAAAACACTGGCAGTCGAGCAGTCCACGGACGGCGACAAGCTGATTTTGCGTAAAGGCGATCAATACTACTCCGTAGACGCTTCGGGCGAAGAACTTAGCGAGAAGCCGGACTTCGAAACTTCGCCAAGCGCGATTCGACTGGCGGAAGCGGCGAGCGATCTGCTGCTGGGCGACATCAAAAACCGTTTTACGGAAAATGGCGATACGATCACGCTGAGTCTGACGGATGCGCAAATTCCGGAGCTTGCCAATCTCGCAATGAACGCGGTGCTGGAAGCAGGCGCGCGGCAGGGCACGGATCGTCTGAGCGAAGAAGCGCAGTGGCAGTCGGAGTGGTCGGACTTTGACGGGGCTTCGTTGTTCCCGATTACGTCGAACGGCCGCGTGGAAAAAGTTCGTCTGGACGCTACGGTAACGGAGGGTACCATTACTGCTCTGAAAACGACCATCGGCGTATCGGGTCTGGACAAGGATGGGCAGAAGGTTGAGCTGGAAGCTTCGATTGATAGTGTCTTCAGCAAGATCGGCAGCACCGTTCCGCAAGATATCGACGTAACCGGAAAAACAGTCGAAGAAGTCGATCTGGAGTCGGACCGCGGCAAATTCGGTCACGGACCTTTCGGCAGCGATCGTTCACAATAAGAGAGGAGCTTACTCATGACTATCGTTCGCATAGAAAACCTGACCAAGAAGTATGCCAACCGGCGCGGGATCGATCAGTTGTCGTTCGAAGTCGAAGCCGGCCAGGTGTTGGGTCTGCTCGGCCCCAACGGCAGCGGAAAAACGACTGCGATGAAAGCCATGACGGGTCTGCTTGCACCCGATGCGGGAACCCTATCGCTGCTCGGCATGGACCCTGCGGAAGACCTTCCTGCCATTTTGGAACGGACAGGCTGCATGATCGAGACGCCCGGGCTGTATCCGTATTTGACGGCGGAGCAGAACCTTCGGCTGACCGGCCGCTTCTACCCAGGCTTTGATGCGGCGATGGTCGAACCGCTGTTGGAACGTGTAGGACTGCTGCCTTACCGCAAAGAAAAGGTACGCAAATTTTCGGTCGGCATGAAGCAGCGTCTGGCTCTTGCTTGCGCGCTGCTGCCGCAGCCGGAACTGCTGGTGCTGGACGAACCGACAAACGGCATGGATATCGAAGGAACCGCGATGTTCCGCGAACTGCTGCTGCAAGAACGGAAGCGGGGCTGCGCGGTCGTTCTGTCGAGCCACTTGGCGCACGAGATGGAACAGTTATGCACCCATGTTGCGGTGCTGCGCGAAGGCGTATTGGTCGATACCGCGTCCGTGCCGCAGGTGTTGGAACAGTACGGAAGCATCGAACGTTATTATTTGAGAGTGACCAATGCGGACGGGAGGGAAGTCATATGAGCAGACCCGGTAACGAAGTGGCCGATCCGGTTCAAACCATGCAAGTTCCGGCCGAAGCGAGTTCGCGGAAGCGGCAAGACGGCGCGGTCGCCAAAGCGAGCAAGGCGAAAATTACCGCGACAAAAGCGGACGCCGAATCGTCGGAGTCGGCAAGCTTCAGCGCCCCGATGAAAATCAGACGAGCAAGCGGCCCTGCGCTTAGCGGAATGGTCCGGCGTACGGCAGAAGTGGAATTGCACAAGATTTTGGCCCAATTCAAATATCGCGCTGTTCCGGTACTGGTTGCTTTGGTTCCGCTGGTTATGTTATGGCTAAACGGCAATACGGGCAGCTTGATCCGCTTCTCCCCGGAAAATTTGCCGTATACCTTGCTTTCGCTCGCAGCTTCCGTCATTCTCCCGCTCGTGGCTTGCATGTTGGCCGCCGATCTGTTCGCCGGGGAGCGGGAACGCGGCGAACTCAAGATCCCGCTGACCCGCCCCGTAAGTCGACCTGCGCTTGTCATCGGCAAAATAAGCGCGATGCTAATCTATCAAGCTGGCCTGCTGGCGATTCTATTGATCCTTTCCCTGGCCGCAGCTTTATTATCCGGTGCAAGCCTTGGCGACTTGAATCTGCTTAGCATACTCGGTGCCTATGTCGTAACCCTGCTGCCTATCGCCGCAATCAGCACCGTCGCAGCTTTGGCTTCGACCCTGGCCCGCAGCGCAACTTCAGGCTTCCTGCTCGGAATCCTGCTGCTCGTTGCATGGAACGGCCTTGGCTTGGCGTTCCCGGCAATCTCCCCGATGCTCCTGACCGAATACGCCGCTTTATACAAAAGCATCATCGGCTCGGAGGTCGCTTTCGGCCAATTGGCGATGGGCGCCGGCATCCTGATCGGCAGCGCGACCGTCCTGACAACCGCGCAGATTCTGTTGTTCGATCGAAAAGAAATCTAAGTTCCCAACGCTCAAAGCTAACAAAGCCCAGATTATCAAAAAGCCTTTTAAAAGCCGTAATCTTTGCAATGTCGAATGTTTCTTTTCCAAACCAAGTCCCTTCATTAAAACAGGCTCCGTTTGGCCGAAAAGCCAAGCGGAACCTGTTTTAATACATATCCTTTCTCTTTTCTTATTTTCTCTTATCTTTTCTTACCCTATCCCCCGTATAGCCCAGCCGGGAGCCGGTTTCGAACCGAAGCGCCTTTGCCCTTTCTCCTCACCTCTAAATCTTTTACTTCAATCAGAGGGGGAAAGGACAACGAAGCGCAGGTCGAAACCGGCTCCCGGCGCCACCTATACGCTCGCTCCCCTCAGTTGAACCGCCGAATATGCGGCGAACACAACGCGACTAGCAAAATCGAAATCCCCGCCCCGGCAAAAATCGCGATCGTCGGAATCCCGCCGATCGTATCCGCCAGGCGCCCGACAATCAGATACCCCACCGGAAGCAGCGCGAACGATCCCAACATATCGAGGCTTGCCACGCGCCCGAAGCTTTCGGCGGGCACAAGCTCCTGCAAGCTGATCTCCCAAATAATCATGAACATCATCATGCCGAAGCCTTCCAGCACCATCGCCATCACGAGTCCCGGCACCCAGGTCACGACAGACAGAAGCAGCAAAGCTACTCCGCCCAGCAGCGCTCCGCCGTAAGCGACCAACCCGCGGCGTTTCCAATCTTTTTTTGATCCGAACAGCACCGCCGCCAGGATCGCCCCGACTGCCGTTCCCGCCATCGCGATGCCGTACACCGACGTATCCAGCCCGTGATGAACTTTGAACAGCCACGGCACAAGCACGGCGACGATTCCGGTGTAGCAAATATTGAGCAGCGAAAAAGCGACGATGGTGATCCAAAGCCACGGCAGCTTGCTCAGCACGCGAACGCCTTCCATGAATTCCGTGCCGAAGCCGGACAGGACAGAAGGCGAATGGGGCGTTTGCGCCGCTTGTTCCGCACGCGCTATTTTGGCCGAAGCGAACAGGCCGCTTCGCCCTTTTTGCGCAGACAGCACCCGACCCAGCATCGCGAAACAAATGAGCGAGATGAGATACGTCAACGAATCCAGCGCAAAGCCCGCACCCGGCGATGACGCGGTAACCAACATCCCGCCCAGTGCCGGGCCGAGCAGACGAACGCCTTGAATGCTGATCTGGCTCAGCGCATTGGCCGCGTTGCGGATATCCGGCGTAAATACTTCAGCGCGCAAAGCGGAGTAGGCCGGATTGAACACGCCTTCCATCATGCCGTAAAACACCAATCCGATATACAGCCGCTCCAACGTCAGAGTTCCGCTGAAAATCGATACCGCCGCGAGCAGCATAATGCACAGCCGCGCCCCGTTACTGAGCATGACAAGCCGCAAGCGATCCGTTTTATCCACGATCCATCCGGCAAAAGGCAGCGCCAAAATGTTCGGCAGCATATAGCACGTCATCGCCAGCCCGAGCGCCGTCGACGAATCGGTCAACGAGTAAACGACAAGCGGCAAAATAAGCACCGACACCGAGCTTCCCAGCATCGCGATCCATTGTCCGAGCCATAAGTAGGTAAAGGCTTTCGAGCGGCGGATCGGCGATAAGAAGATGGACAAACGCGAAGCGTTGGGGTTCGCCGTCGGATTTTTTTCAATTTCAGAGTGCATCGTTAGTTCTCCTTCTTCTCGTCGATTCGTCCAAGCCGAATACTGACACCGTACTCCTGCCCGCCTACGGTATTCTGCTCCCACTTTTCCAGCAAAGCCTTCAATTCATCCGAGAAACGAGCGGCTTCTTCTTCCGACAAATCTAACCGCGTGGCATGATATTCGGAAAAAGGGCTGCCGCCCGTCCACGCATCGTCGTCCGCCTGCCAATCTTCGCCTTCCGCTCGTCCGGGAAAATGGAACTGAGCAGCCTTCGCGGTATAATATTTTTCCACGATACCGGCCACGCTGCGCGTATCGCTTAACTCCAGCAGCCCGCCTTCGTACAAACGCTGGATGTGGTAATGCACGTTGCCGGGTGTTTTGCGCAGAAGATCGGCCACCTGCTTCGACGTCATCGCTTCGCGCGACAAAGCATGCATGATCTTGATCCGCAGCGCGTTTTGCAGCAGCTTGTTTTGTTTTTCGTCAATAACAAGGGGGTGTTCCTGGGATGGATCTGGCGTCATGATAAATCCTCCGTTCTACTTATTCTGGATTTTTGATCATTCTGGAAATAGATCAATCTGGAATCCAGATCATGCAGTTTACTATAGCATCAGCGAAGGGGTCTGTAAACCATTCAAAAGCCAAGCTTAAACGTAACCGTATTTTAAACCGAGCGAAGCTGCTGCATTGTACGAAAAGCAACGTAAATCGGCTTCGCCCCAGCATAAAAGCCGGCTGCATGAGCAAAAAAGCAACGTAGCTCCTCCATACAGCTGGAAAAGAGCTGAATGGAGGATGCACGTTGCTTTTTAAGCGGTTTGGGTATGCGTTTGAGAGATCGGGCACAATCGGCATGGACGAAAAAACAATGCGGCTCTCACGGGTTTTTCAGGAGAACGTGTCCAGCAAAATCGCCGTCAACAGTCCCATCGAAGCGATGAATCCGACCAGCGGACCGCCTTCTTCGAACGCTTCCGGCATCATGGTCGAGCAGAGCATGGCGATGATGCCGCCGCCCGCGAAAGCGCCGATCGCCGCTTTCATTTCCGGGGACAATTGTTCGAGGAACAAGTAGCCGCCCATCGAAGCCAACGCCGATACCAGCAGTACCGCCGCCCACATAATAAAGATTTTACCGCGAGAGTACCCGTTTTTTTGCAAGCCGACCGTACTCGACAGACCTTCCGGAATATTGCTGACGAAGATCGAGACGACCAGCACGACGCTGATGCCTTTTCCCGCCAGCAGGCTTGCTCCGAGCATGATCGATTCCGGAATGGCGTCCATCACTGTCCCTGCGAAAATGCCCAATCCGCTCTGATCCGCTTCGCCTGCCGCTTGGGAGCCGGATTGATCTTTGCCCGAACGCTTGCGGTTGGAGCCGCCGCGTTTGGATACGATCAGGTCGAACACGGTATATACCAGCGCGCCTGCCGTGAATCCGATTGCCGTCGCGGTCAGTCCGCCGTCTTCCAGCGCGTCGCCCAGCAGTTCGAACGCGGCGGCCCCGATCAGCGTGCCGACGCCGAACGCCATGATCCAGCCGATCGCTCGTTTGCCGATTTTCAGAAATAAGGCGGCTAACGCGCCGAGCACAACCGCCGAAGCCGAAATGCCGCCCCACATTAATGCGCTCCACATGAAATTTCCTCCTCCGCTGCTGCTTATCTGTTACGTATAAATGGACATAGTGCAGTGCTTCTGAACGTTCATTAACCCGGTAAGCAGCAAGACCAAACGCGGAATACGCCCGGCAGGCAAACTTGTCGCAAAAAGAGGGGAATGGACGTTCCGGGCATTTTTCGCAATTGCCGGTACTGAATGCTATAATGCTGCGTAGATGGATATGGAATGCTTCACTTATCGAAAAGTCGGCTTGAACAACCCGCAATATTTTTTGGGAGGCGATCAGATGACAACACCTCAAACGGTATTAACGACAGGCGCCAACGCGCCGATCGGACAGACAACGGAACTTCGCGTGCACGTGAAATGGGATAGCGCGCCGGCCGATTTGGACGTGAGCTGCTTTATGGTGGGGGAGAACGGCAAAGTTCCTTCCGACGATTATTTTATTTTTTACAATCAAGATGCAAGTCCCGGCGGGCATGTGCGCTATGAGCGAACCGGGCCGAATGGCGTCGCGTTTACGATTCGGACGAATGAGCTGGACCCGTCGATCATCGCCAAGTGCGTATTCTCGGCTACTTTGGACGGAGCGGGGACGTTTGCCGATATCCAGGGATGCCGCATCGTTGCGGAGACAGGCTCCGGCGAGATTTTGTACGAGATCAAGGAAGCGACGCAGGAGCGTTCGCTTGTCTTTATGGAGCTGTACCGTCATTCTTCGGGACTGAAGCTGCGCGCGATCGGACGTGGCTTTAACGGCGGGCTTAAGCCGCTGGCCGAAGCGCACGGCGTCGAGATCGAGGAGGAGACGGAGCAATCGGCGGCGCCGACGCCTACTGCGGCTTCCGCCTCCTCGCCAACGCCTCAGCCTTCGACGCCGCCTGCTCCGAAAGCGCCGGAACCTTCCGTGCCGCTTGGCAAGATCGACCTGCTCAAGCGCAAAGTCGGCATCTCGCTGGAGAAGAAAAACATCGCGCATGAAAAAGCCAGAGTTGCCGTCGTATTCGACGCTTCCGGTTCCATGAGCCAGTTGTATAAAAAAGGAACGGTTCAAAGCGCATTCGAGCGTATTCTTGCCGTCTCGGCCCGGATGGACGATGACGGGATTCTGGACGTGTGGTTCTTTGCGACCAAGATGATGCGCGCGCCGAGCGTAAACGAGCATCAGTACGAGGACTATGTCAAAAAGACTTACGCAGGACCAAGCATGAAGAGCAAGCTGGGCTTCGGCAACAACGAGCCTGTCGTCATGGAAGATATCATCAAGAAATATACGCAGGAAGATCCGGATGACCGCACGCCGACCTACATTGTCTTTTTCAGCGACGGAGGGATTTATGAGACTAAAAAGATCTCCAAGCTGCTGATCAAGCATGCGGACAAGCCGATCTTTTGGCAGTTCGTCGGCCTGGGCAATGCGAACTACGGCGTGCTGGAGCAGCTTGACGATCTCAAAGGGCGGCTCGTCGACAATGCCGATTTCTTTGCGTTGGACGATCTGGATCGGGTCAGCGACGAGGAGTTGTATGACCGGTTGCTGAACGAGTTTCCGGGCTGGTTGAAAGAAGTGCGGTCGAAGGGCATTTTGAAGTAGGAAAGAGGAAATCAAAAAACGGAATAAGGAGAAATCATCATGAATAGACATCCGGAATCTTCTTCAAGTTCATCGGATTCGCTTTCCCTGACACTCGGGCAATGCTTGAATATGCTGCATAAAGACTTGGTTCTGGTCGATATGACGCGTCCCGGCAAGCCGACTCATCCGGTAGCCAAGTGGAAAAAGCTGCTGCCGCTGGATTCGCCGGGTTATGAATTACGGACGATGAGCTTCAATCATGGACGCACGCAGAAGAAGTCGATTGTTCAGGTCGATGGACCGGGAGTTTGGCACGAGTGGTGAACGGAATCTTTTAAAAGTAAAGCGTCAAATCAAGTATCGAAAAAAGCGAATTGCCGATAATCGTTCGCTTTTTTCGTTTTTTATTATCTTCTGAGTTAAAGGTTTTTTTAGTGAGTACGGTCTGCATCACTTAAATTTCTGAATAATTGCGAAGAAAATAAACTGACTATATCAGCTCAGTTTATTTTTTATTTTAATATTTGAATTTTATTATTAACTGTTCTAAATTTTGAGACATATTCGATAAAGTCGTTGCTAGTGAATTGATTTGCTCCATAGAGGCTAACTGCTCCTCCGAAGATTCGACGCCATGCTGAGAGTTGTCCGCAACCTGTACCGCAAGACTTAAAACTTGCTCTTGGCCAGCAGTTATTTCTTGTACACTTGCACTTATTTGTTCGGTGACACCAGCAAGTTCTTCTGATTGTTGAGCAATCAAATTCGTGGAGATTACGATTTTGTGAAATTGTTGTTCTGTCTCGGCAGCAATGTTCATACCCGAATCTACATCTGCTTTAACTTGTTCCAGCGTTTCAAAAGAGCGTTTGATATCTTTTCTCATATCTTGGATCAATTTAGAAATCTGTCCGGATGATCCGTTCGATTGTTCGGCAAGTTTTCTCACCTCAGCAGCAACAACAGAGAACCCGCGTCCTTCTTCACCTGCACGGGAAGCTTCGATCGACGCGTTTAATGCCAGTAAATTGGTTTGTTGAGCAATGCCTGTGATAGCGTCCACAATTAGATCGATATTTCGACTGTTTTGATCAAGGGTTCTCATGACTGTATCCATTTGATTGACTGATTTGTTAATCAAATTCATTTGTTGTGCGGTTTGATCTATAGCCTTGCTACCCATGTTTGCCAATCTCATCGTATCAGCAGAGGAATCAGCAATTATAGACGAGTTTTCTGCTATTTGTCTTACACCGATTGAGATTTCCTGAAGTGAGTGACTTGCATTTTGAAGCATGGTTTGTTGATCTTGAGCACCGCTTGAAGATTTTTGGACTAAAACGGTTATATTTTCAGCAAATTCAGTTGCATGCTTTACCCCAAGGGTCAATTCGCGAGAGGAAGAAGCCACTTGCTGCGTAGAAAGGTCTACTTGACTTATAAGATATCGCATATTGCTGATCATATGATTGAAATCATTACAAAGTTCGCCTATTTCATCGTCGGAATACGTAGTAACTTGTTCTACGTTCCAATCTCCGTTGGCAATAGACTTGAGTCGCTTTGCAATCATCAAAATAGGTTTGGTCAGGCGAGCTGATCCAATGCTTACGATGATAGACCCAAGAATGATTGCTATTGCAGTGACCAGTATAACGAAATACAAAACTTGTGTAGCGCCAATATCAAATTCGCTTAAATAAGCGCTAGAACCAATAATCCAACCCCAGTTCGGATCTATTTTTACATAGGCAACCTTCGTCTTTGTTTCATCGCTATCAGAAAGAGACCATTGGTAAGATACAAATCCTCCTCCGTCTAAGCCGACTTTTACAAGTTCTTTTCCTAGATTTAGGCCATCTTCTGTTACGATGTCCATTAAGTTTTGCCCCTCATTGGAAGGGTTCATTAAGGAAATTGCTTCTTGACTAATTGCCCAAGGATATCCCGTTTCTCCAACTGTATATTCCTTTTTGATGACTCGATTATTTTGTGAATCTTTCTCGCCGAGCAGTTCATTGCGAAGTTTTTCTTGTGCTTGCTCAAGCGTTAATTGTCCGGTTTCGACTTGATTATTGAGTAAATTAATCATTCCAATAACCATATTCACGTTATTTTCAAGTGCGGCTTTTCCAGACTTATTCATTTCGTCTTTCGAAACTATATATGAAGTGGTTCCCGTAACCACTGTAGGTACGATTAATATAGCTAAACATAAAATCATCAGCTTTGTTCGTATCGATCTTATCTTGATTGTTGAAAAAAGATTTAACATAACTTAAATTCCTCCTAAAATATCGATTATGAAATTATATAACTAACTGTTCAGTTATAATATTTTTATCTTATTACATCATCATTGTCAACCGATACGATTGTCATATTAAAATCAAAAATTCGAACAATAAGTAAACGCAGGATTACGGTCTCCAATGAATAGTTGACAAAAAGTTCAAGACCAAATAGAATCCAACTAAACGGTTAGTTATTAATCGTCGAAATATATCTTATTAAATTTAGGAGGACTAATTATGGAATATTTAAAAACTCAAAAAAATGACATTCAAGTTTCAAGAATGGGACTGGGATGTATGAGAATGTCGATGTCTAACCATCCGGCAGATGAGCAAGAAAGCATCTCGACGATTCATGCGGCTCTGGATAGCGGCATTAATTTTCTTAATACAGGCGATTTTTACGGCATTGGTCATAATGAAAGTTTGATTGGCAGAGCTATTAAAGATTATGATCGCGATAAAGCTTTCATTTCCGTTAAATTCGGAGGATTGCTTGGCCCGAATGGCTTACCTTATGGTATCGATTCCAGACCCCTTGCTATAAAAAATTATCTAACCTATTCGCTTAAACGTCTTGGTGTCGATTATATCGATTTGTACGAGCCCGGAAGACTCGATCCTGAAATTCCCGTCGAAGAAACGTTGGGCCCTATAGCCGAAATGGTAAAAGAAGGTTACATCCGGCACATTGGACTTACCGAAGTTGACGCCGAAACACTGCGCAGAGCGCATGCGGTTCACCCGATAAGTCTGGTTGAACAAGAATATTCGCTGTTTAAGCGTAACATCGAAAAAGAGTTACTCCCGACAGCCAGAGAACTTGGCATTGGTGTTGTGGCATTCGGAATACTTTCTCATGGTTTAATTTCAAAAGAACGCATAGAGGAAATGAAAAAACGTCCGGCTTTTCCCGGTATGAATTTAGACAAAAACCTTTTGCTTCTTGAAACGGTAAATGAAATAGCCGAAGAAAAGCAAATCACCGTACCGCAACTTCTTACGGCTTGGGTGTTGACTCAGGGCGAAGACATTATGCCGCTTATCGGTGCCAGAAAGGTATCGCAATTTGAGGAGTCGATGAAAGCTCTGGATGTAAAGTTAAACGAAATCGATCTTGAACGAATCAATAAAGCTTTTCCGGCAGACACCAACGGAGATGATGGTCATGTATTTAAATTTAAAAATGGATTAATCGTTCGCTAGGGTATTTGCGCAAACATCGGGAGAAGCAGATTTTTCTAAATTTTAATTCTTGGCAAGGCAGTTTTCCGAAGGCGTGCCAGGCACGTCGAGGGAAAGTGACGCGGAGTTGCCGGAACCGTACACGCTTATTAGGTACGATTCCGGCGGAGGGCGAAAAGGCAGCTAAAGATACACGTCAGTAGGTTTGAAGACATGCCCTAGGGCGTGTCTTCAAACCTGGCAATGTGCACCTTTTTCCGCCTTTTCGTCCTCAGCTGCGTCACTTTCTCTTGACGTGCCCCGGTACGACTGCGAAAAAGTTCCTTGCTGAGAACGAAAATTCAGCCAAATCTGCTTCCATTGAGGTTTGAAGACACGCCCTAGTATCAACAAAGAAAAATCAACTTAGTTACAACGCTAACTATATATGAAAAAGGAGTTTTTAAATGAAAACAATGTCTGTTGCCACGCGCAAATTGATACTAACTTTGCACGTTATCACAACAATGGGATGGCTAGGCTCTGCCGCAGCTTACATACCGATCGCTTCATACGCGCTATCCAATCAAAACGCGAATACGATTAAAGCAACTATTCAAATCATGTCTTTAGTGGCCAATGTTATCGTGCTTCCAGTTGCTTTTGCCTCTTTGATTACAGGGATTATTTTATCATTGGGTACGAAATGGGGATTAGTCCGTCATTTATGGATTTTTTTCAAGCTTGTTTTTACTGCTTTAGCGGTATTTATGTTAGTTGCTTATACATTCGAATTGAACCACGCAGTAGCAATAGCAGAAAAAGGAATGTTATCTAATGAAGATCTTAACGTTTTACAGTCGCCGATTCATCTTATTCACCCGATTGGAGGTTTGTTGATCGTAATCAGCGCAGCAATATTATCTGTATACAAACCTAAAGGTATGACCCGATATGGGTGGCGAAAACAGATGGAGACGAAAAAAAATACCGAATCTTATACCAACCCTCGCTGGTCTAAAGGAATGGGAATTGCGACCGCTTGTTTGCTTTTGTTTACTGCTGTTTTATTTGTTGTTGTTTAACCATTGAAGACACCAAGAAATACAATTCAAATTTAAGTTGTTGACAGAAATAATCCTTTTCGCATATATTAACTATATGGTTAGTTAATTGTTTTTTTTTTGAATAAAATTGCTTAGGTAAATAGTAATTTGAACACTTTTTAATGGAAGGGGGAAAAGAAAATGAAACTATTAATTATTGGTGCATCAGGTCCTACAGGACGGCATGTTTTAGAAAAAGCTCTACAAGAGGGAGATACGGTAACTGTTTTCTGCCGTCATCCAGAATCGCTAAAAGATGTGAAAGGCGACTTTTTTAAAATTGCCGGAGATGCGACTTCGCAAGAAGATTTGGTAAAGGCAATGACGAGTCAAGAAGCGGTTATTTCTACGCTAGGACGAGGAAAATCTACTCAAGCAAATAATCTATTCTCTCAATCAGCAAAAGCTATTGTTCAAGCGGCTAAGATAGCTAAAATAAGTCGTTTAGTATGGCTTTCTTCTTTTGGAGTGGGAGAAACTTTCCAGGATGCTACTATGATTCAAAAGTTTATGTACAGGACGCTTTTAAAAGATATTTATGCCAATAAAAAAGCTTCTGAAAAAACGATCCGCGAAAGTCATTTAAAATGGACTATCGTTTATCCTACGGCCTTAATGAATGGTTCTCCAAAAGGAAAATATCGGGTACACGATCGAATCAAGATGAAGGGAGCTCCTCGAATCGATCGTGCAGACGTTGCCGAATTCATGTATAAAGCAGTTCAAAACGACGAATGGAGTTTTCGAAATGCTGTGATTACCAATTGAATCAAATCACATACGCGATAATCAAGGAGGAAGATGAATGACAAAAAAAACAGTCATAATTACAGGAGGCAATGCAGGCTTAGGCTATCAATGCGCTAAGTACATTGCAATGAATAAAGAAGAGTATAAAGTGATTTTAGCTTGTCGCAATGAGGAAAAGGCGATCAGTGCTCAAAATAAATTGCGAAACGAAACGGGAAATGTGGATATTCATGCACTCGAGCTTGATTTAGCTTCAGCATCATCAATCCGACGTTTCCATGACGCGTTTCAAGACGGTAATTACGGACCTCTATATGCTTTGGTAGGTAACGCAGGTATTCATCCTTCGGGTTTTGCTTATACGCAAGATGGTTTCGAAGAAACGTTCGGCGTCAATCACTTAGGTCATTATTTGTTAGCTAACTTGATGCTGAGCGAGATGTCCAATAAAGGGCGTATCGTCTTCGTAGCAAGTGATATGCATGATCCGGCTAAAATTATGCCATTCTCTACACCTGTATTTAAAGACGCTAGGGCGCTTGCTTACCCGGATGAAAAAGACAAAACTCAATCTCAGCTCAGATATCCGACATCTAAATTATGCAATATTTTGTGTGCATACGAAATGTCCAGTCGGATTACCTCCGAAACGAATATGAACGTTACCGTTAATGCATTTAACCCGGGCTTTATGCCAGATACAAGTTTGTCAGGTGCATTAGGTCCAATTGCACGAATCTTCATTCCGCGTCTTGCGAGTGTTTTTGCAGCGTTATTAGGAAAAGGAAGCAATGCCGAAAAATCCGGTAAGATTTTGGCTTCTTTAATTACGGATCCAAGATATGAAAAAGCAAACGGAACCTATAATGATCGTGGAAAATCGGTTAAATCTTCCGAACCTTCCTACAATAAAATCGCGGCAAGAGATTTATGGACACAAAGTGCAGAGCTTGTAGGTTTAAAACAAAGCGAAACGCCTTTATCGATTAGTTAGGACTTAGCGTTGTTGACAATACGTATTTAATACGATTACATTGTTAACTATATAGTTGGTCAACCAATCGTACGATGTCAAGGAGGAAAGGTTTTGCCTAAAAAAGCGAAAGACATTCAAGAACGGGATGCGAAAGCTAGTCAACAAAAAATTCTTGTTGCTGCCGAAGTTGTTTTTGCCGAAAAAGGATTCGATGGTGCAAGAGTAGACGAGATCGCTAAAATTGCACAAATTAATAAAGCAATGATTTATTACTATTTTCAAAGTAAAGAGCAATTGCTTCGCGCTCTAATTGACAAACATTTCAATGAAATGGCTGAAGAGAAAAAAAGCTTGATTGATTCTTTTTCTGAAGGAGTCCCCATTCCGTCAGAGAAAATAAGCGATCATATGATGGAGATGTTTGCCAAGCGAAGTTCTTTTTTACGAATCATTACGATTGAAGCTTTAAAAAATAATGATTTTACAACAGATCTTTTCCAAATTATCGATTATGCTGTTCCCCATTTGAATTCGCTCACCGAAAAAGCAGGTATGAGCCCGGAAGAAGTAACTCGTTTGAAAACAAATATTTTTTATTTCGGATTTGCTCCGATTCTTATGTATTTTACAGTGGGAGGACAATGGACTGAGTATTCGGACATGGATCAGAAAACCTTTAGACAGTCTTTTATAAACGATTATCAAAATTCTTATATACGTTCTATCAAAGAAATGCTTATACCTGATGAACCCAAGTAGTATTGATTCTTCTTATTGAAATAGCAGAGATAAGTTTGAAAGGCGAAGCGAAAGCTCGCTTCTACAATAAAATAACTAACTGGTTAGTTGAAAAGAGGGCGGAAAATGAGTAACACAAATTCGGCGGTACCTGTAAAACCCACAGAAAATGTATCAATTAAATCTTTATTGGGCCCTTTGATGGCCGTTATTTTGGGAATGATTATGGTCATTCTTGATACCACCGCAGTCAATGTAGCTTTACCAGGTTTGGTTAGCTACTTCGATACCGATTTATCGACGATGCAGTGGACGATTACCGGTTATACGCTTGCTTTGTCGGCCGTGATCCCTTTGGCAGGTTGGATGACTGATCGTTTTGGAGCGAAACGCGTCTTTTTAATTTGTATCGGATTGTTTACGATTGGCTCGGCTCTTTGTTCTTTTGCGGCTTCTCCAGAACAATTAGTTATTTTCCGCGTTATTCAAGGTATAGGCGGAGGGATGGTTGCTCCGATCGGATTTGCTACAATCTTCAAGCTTGCTCCTGAAGGGAATAGAGGAGCTGTGATGGGGATGCTCGGCGTACCTATGCTTTTAGCTCCTGCTATCGGTCCGGTATTATCGGGGTGGCTCGTTGAATATGCAAGCTGGCATTGGATTTTCTTGATCAACCTCCCGATCGGAATTATTGCAATTCTGGTAGGAATCCGTCATTTGCCGAACTTTGAGCGTAAAGCTGTACCTTCGCTCGATTATCTCGGCATGATTCTCGCACCTATTGCTTTTGCTATGTTGGCTTATGGTGTCGGGGAAGGCGCGCACGACTGGAGCTCGACCCGAACGATTACAGGATTGACTGTCGGCGGCATTGCACTGATTTTGTTTATCATTGTTGAGCTTAGACAAAAAGAACCGCTGTTGGAACTTAGGGTATTTCGTTCCTCCGATTTTACGCGAGGCATTTTGATTGCCTGGATCTCACAAATCGCTTTGTTCGGCGTCATGGTTCTTATTCCTTTGTTTTATCAAAGTGTAAAAGGTTATAGTCCTCTTACGACCGGTTTGGTTATGCTGCCGCAGGCGCTTGCTACCGCTGTAATGATGCCGATCGGCGGCAGGTTATATGATCGCGTAGGCGCCAGACCATTGGCGGTAACAGGGCTTGGGTTGATTACTGCTGCACTTACTCTTCTTTCGCGTATTACGCCAGATACCCAGCTGGTATATATCATTTTAAGCTTGGTAATGGTCGGAGCGGGAATGGGACTTTCGATGATGTCTGTCAATACGCATGTGCTTCAATCTGCTCCTAAAAAACTTGTCAGTCGGGTGACTCCATTGACAACGGCCGCTCAGCAAGTCATGGTATCTTTTGCTGTAGCAGGTTTGACTGGATATTTGACTTCACGCTTAACGGGACACATGACAGAATCTGGAGGTGCCGATCAAATCGGTGCCGCTGTAGCGGCATATGGCGATACATTCTTGCTTACAGCCGGGATTGCTTGCGTAGGCGCTCTATTGGGTCTTATCCTTCGCAAGCCCAAGCTACAACCCGGAGACGTTGAAGATCATAACTCCGGTTCGGATGAGGCTAACATGATGATAGGACATTAAAATCAGCGACAAACACAAGCTTCATTTTACAATCCGTCACTACAAAAAATATGATAAAAAACTATAAACAAGTAAGCATCTCAGAGATAGAATTTTGTGTACTGAGATGCTTTTTGTTTAAAAGTTTCTGGAAAGTGAGATGAACGATGAAAAGAGGTAAAAAAATGCTTTTGTATATTTTATCAGTGTTTGCAATAGTTATTTTATGTGTTTTGTTCTATTACAACAGAGCGTTTCCGGAAGCTTCACAAATTGCTGAAAGTATGCAAAAAATTGAAAATGACTATTATTTCAAGGGAAGTACTGAAGTGGGTTTTATTATCTTTTCAGGTGCAAAAGTAGATGAGAAAGCTTATTCCTATATAGCTAAATTGTTATATGAAGAAGGTCATACTGTGGTTATACCGAAAGTTTTGTTCCACATGAGCGCGACAGGTACAAATCGTGGATTAGAGATTATAGAAGAAAATCCTCAAATAAAAAAATGGTTTTTGATAGGACATTCATTAGGCGGATTACCTATTAGTCGTATTGCTGCACAACAGCCCGACAAGCTACAGGGGATCGCATTTTTAGCATCATACATGATTACGGATTTGTCTAAGATTGATGTGTCCGCTATTCGTATAACAGCTAACAACGATAAGATTATGAATTCGAAAAGGATGGAAGAACATTTAGATTATTTGCCCGAAAACTCGCTCAGTATTGAAATAGACGGTAATCATAAAGGCTTCGGCGCATATGATTCTTTAAGCCGAGATGGAGAAACAAGATCATCTTGGAAACAACAACAGGAAGAGTCCGTACGTCTGATTTTAGATTTTTTTGATAACCAAATAAATAAAGACTTATAAAGGAGATTAAATAATGAGTATTCTACAAAGCACAGAAAAAATGGATCTTGCTTACTCGGTACTCAAGCAATATAGCTTAGACTCGCAACACTACTTATCTTTTAAAAAAGAAAGTACATTTTTCTTTGGCGAACGAGTGCGCGGCATGATCTCTTATGAACTCGCAGGCAAAAAAGTGATGAGTATCGGAGATCCCGTTTGTAAATCTGAAGATTTAGAAAATTTCACAATCGAGTATCTCAATTTCTGTGAAAGAATGGGCTGGAAACCTGTCTTTAATTCGGTTAGCATTCATATGATCAAAATTCTGAAAAAGCATAAATTTTCTGTACTTAAATATGGGGAAGAGGCAATACTGAATCTTTCAGAGTATACATTGGATGGAGCCTCAAAATCTTCATTGCGTCGCAACGTATCAAAAGTTGACAAGAGAGGTGTTTGGTTAAAAGAGTATTGTCCCCAAGTCGAGCGAGATCATGCATCGTAAACTGAATGCTATGACAGGCGTTATGGAACATGCTATTATATCGGCAGCAATGAAACTAAAAGAAGACAATGTGAATAAATTGAGTTTGGGAATCGCACCCTTGGCTGGTATTGAGGTTACTGAAAAGGATCTTAGTAAAGCGGAGAAGTTAATGAATGCTGTTTTTCATAATATGAGTTTTGGATATAACTTCAAAAATTTATATAGATTCAAGAAAAAATTTGATCCGACTGCATGGACACCGAGATATTTAATTTACGATAGCGATATATCTTTGATGGAGTTAGCGATATCTATTGCTCATACGAAAAGAGGAGCAACTGATCTTACTCTGTATGCCAAGTATAAATTGTTTTTTATAAAGTACTCACTTGGTTTTTATGAAATTAGAAACAACTAAAAATATTAAAATAACATAATAAAAATTATTAATTTATTTCTAACTCTTGAACCTTTCTTGTCACATTCTATTCACGAACCAAATAAATCTCGACAAAAGACTATGAATATGAGTAAGAAGGGTAATGAAGCATGTATCCTTTTTTTCGATACTTTCGCGAAAGCTATCTCGATAAACAGGAGGCGACTGAGGATGAGACAAGATATTGGAGACCAAAAAGATCTGTATATCGTTCGCGTATCCGACGCCCCAAAAGCTGAAGCACCGAGACCGGAAGAACCACCCGGTACGCAGCCAAACGTCGATCCCGATATCATACCACAAGGACCGCCGGGAGTCGAGCCGAAACAGCCGCCCGAGATCACCCCGAAAGAACCACCAAGTGTAGAGCCAAGGCAGGAGCCAGAGATCGTTCCGGCCGATCCTCCGGGTGTGCAGCCTGGATCACCGCCGGAGTTTGACCCTGATGACATGCCGGGTGTGCGTCCGAATTGCCCCGAGATTGATCCGAAGGAGCCGCCAGGCGTCCAACCGGGCTCGCCGCCTGAGATTCAACCGATTGATCCACCGGATGTGAAGCCGATCAGTCCACCGGAAATCCAGCCAGTTAACCCGCCTGATGTGCAACCGGGGCAGCCACGGGAGTTCTAATCGGCAGCTATAGCGAGTCATGATAAAAGCCTCTTCGCCAAATGCTGGCGAAGAGGCTTTTTGAGCAGCTCAGTGGTCTTTTAGGGAAGCAGATGGGGATTCATTAGGAATTCGACAGCTCTAAGGTCATTTCGAGTTCCGGATAATATTCTTTGACTCGTTCGCCTTGCTGGTTGACCAATTCATAATACATTTTTGTGATTTTGTTTGCTTCTTCTGTTGGTGCAAGTCCTGTGCTATCTACGCTAAGACGGCTCGTAACCGGAGTTATTTCAAGGCTGCGGACTGTATACTCGAATCCGTTGCTTGCCTGGCTTTGATTCGGTGCAGCCACGAAGAGAACGAGGCTCTTTTTTCATAGCTTCCAAGTCCCTTGTACGCCTTAATGAACACTTCTTGGGCAGCATCTTCAGCTTCGGTCTGATCACGGAGCAGTAAGCGGCAGTATACATAAATTTGTTTTTCATAGGTCTGGACGATCGTCTCATAACATTCGCGTCGTCCGGCCAACACCTGGGCAATGACCGTCTCGATCTGGGCTTGCTGATCGGAATCGGTTTCGATCTGTGTCGACTTCAAGTTATCCTCTCCTTTCTGTGTCCTTATCTATGTAACGATCCGAACTCGTGCAAGTGTGACATCTGAATTTCTAATGTCTGTTGCATGGTGTGAGGAAGGTAACGGCTTCACTTTTTTATCTTCTATATTATGGGTTTTAAGTTATTAGAAAAAAGGCGGAAGCATGAATTTTACGATTAGCTATGGAAGGGTTGAAGCGAGAAGTGAAAAGATGGGGGATTGGATTAGCGATTGTTCAGCTTTTGTCTGTGGGAGCTTGTGATGGAGGGACAGGGCATGAAGAGGTTGGTGCGGCGGAGCAGGTTGGGATTGTGGAAGAACATGGAGAAGTTGCAGGCGTAGAGAGAAGTTCGCTAACGGCGGAGCAGAAGGTTGCGGATGTTGAGTATTTGTATCACTTGATGAAGGAGAATTATCCCTATATCAAGGTGAGTGAGCGAATGACGGGGTTAGATTGGCTTTCGATGCAGGATTATTATGAGCAACGAGCGGCTACTTCGGAGGATGATCAGGCATTTTTGGAGATGTTACAAAAGCTGCTGGGGACTTGGGGAATGGACATACCGCGATGGTACAAAAAGAAGAATATGCGTCGATGTTGGGATTGTTTCTAAAGTTTCAGGAGGAATACGGGACTCACGGGCCTTGGGTGGAGCAACTGAGTCAGCCGCAGACTGTGCAGCGTTATCAGGGAGTGCCGACAGCGTCTGAAGCGGAAATGAAAAAGTCTGAAGAACCAGCGGATGCAGAAACTTCGGAGAAGTATCGTAGGGCTGCGGAACTGCTGGGCAGACAGCTTCGAGCGAGAAGTCCACTGAAGCTGGAGACGTTGGAGGATGGACGTGTAGCCTATCTCAAAATCCCAGGTTTGCAAAACGAACGGAAAGAGTCGGATCTCCAGCAAATTATCCCGTTTCTTGAGGAGCAGAAGGATGCGGATGCTCTTATTTTTGATATCCGTGGAAACGGAGGCGGTGACAGCGACTATTGGTTCCAAATCGTGCAGCGCCTTACGGATCAACCTCGCTCATGGACGACGTATCAGTTGTTTCAGGGCGGGGCGTTCGCAAAGCCTTTTATCGAAACCAAAATGGGCATCGACTATACGCAGCTCATACCGATCGAGACGTTGAAAGGTGAAAATCTACCGAATCTCCCTCCTGAAACCTTCACCGATTTTGACCGTTATGCCAAAGACCAAATGCAAATTATGCCGTATCAGCCGATTGATTTTGACGGGCGGATTTATTTGTTGGTGGATGCAGGTGTGTTTTCATCAGCAGAAGCCTGGGCCAATTTTGCGAAGGAAAGCGGCTGGGCTACCCTGGTTGGCGAACGCACCGGAGGAGATGGGGTTGGGTGGGAAGGAGCTTATGTGGCGCTGCCCAACAGCGGATATGTGTTTCGAATGGAGCTGATGATGGGCATTGATGCAACGGGAGCGTCCAACTTTGAAGTGCGGACATTGCCGGAGATCGAAGTGGATTACAGCCAACGTTTTACGGAGAATGGCGATCCTTGCGTGTTGGCTGTACTGGAGGAGGAGAAATTGCATTCATGATATAAACGTTCATTTTCCATGCCAAAAACACCGCGTCGCCTTGAGGCTGCGATGTTTTTGGCATACCGATGCAATTTCGTGTTCAATTCTTTTCAATCGGCTTCACATAAAAGGTCTCCCCGCTCTCAATCGCAAGCGCATTGAGCTGGCCTTCAAACACGGCACCGCCGTCAATACCGATAATGCGGTTACGCCCGTAATAAGGATCATTATTGTCCGGATCGCCATGCAGACTGCGGGTTGGCGTATGGCCGAAGATGACCTTTTTCACGCCGTTGTAGCCTTTATGAAACTCTTCCCGAATCCAGATCAGATCGGACGGGTCCGCTTCGGCAGCGGTCTTGCCCGGCGGGATTCCCGCATGAACGCATATAAAGTCATCGGTCTCGTAGTAAGAAGGCAGACTGCGAACGAAGTTCAGATGACGCTTCAGCGTATCGGAATCCAGCTCCGGCTGCCGAAAAGCTTCGCCTGTCTCGATTCGAAGCTGCCGTTCGGTGAAGCCGTAGCTTTGCAGCGTGACATAACCGCCGTTGCGGACGATCCAGCGTTTCCAATCGTCCTCGCCACCGCCGTCGATCGCGCGGAGCATCAGGTCTTCATGATTGCCTTTGAGCGCGATCGCGCCTGCGGCATGCAGTTCTATCACGCGATCCAGCGTTTGCATGGACTTGGGACCGCGGTCGATATAATCGCCAAGCAGCACAAGCTGGTCGATCGCGGGATCGTATGCGCTTTGCTTCAGCAGACGATCGAGTAAATCCAATTCACCGTGAATATCGCTGATCGCCAATGTTCGTTTGGGCATGGGAGAGGCCTCTCTTTCGGGGAAGGATTAGCCCAATAGGGCTGTCCATAACTGGGATAGGGGCATAACGAAGATAAGCGCCGGAAGCATATTAGCCACCGGAAAAGCTTTGATCCCGCAGATGCGAAGACCCGTAACCAGCATAATGATTCCGCCTGCGGCCGAAAAGTCCGCGATCATTTCAGGTGTGGTGAGCGGCAGAATCAATCCGGCAGTGAAAAATAGTCCTAGCAGAATGACTGCTTGAGGCAGGGCGACAGTCGGTACGATAAACCCAAGCGACGTAGCAAAAATCAGCGCCGTGCAGAAATCGAGAAATGACTTGGACAGCAGCACGGTGTAATCGCCGGTCATGCCTTCGTTAAGTGCGCCGAAGACACCCGTACCGCTTGCGCAGAACAAAACGACGATCCCGACAAACTGCTGCATAAAGACATCGGAATCCGGCCCTGCCGATTTTACGGAAAAAAGACGATCGACGGGTCCGCGCACTTTTCCGGCCAACCATTCGATGCCCTTTTCCAAACGAATAAGTTCCCCGACGACGCTGCCAAGCAGCAAGGCAAGCACGACAGGCGGAAGCGCATGGACTTTGGCGATCATGACGACGCCCATTCCCATCGAAGCCGCGCCGAAAGTCAACGGCAGGTTGACGCGCAGGCGCTCGGGAATCCGATTGCCCAGCAGCGCGCCGAGCATGCCGCCCAACAGGACGGCAAGAGCGTTAATAAGAGGCCCGACGGGCATTTTCGATCTCCACCTTTATATCAAATAAGGATCGTCGAACAACCCGGTATTCTTTCTATTTTAAGCGGAGAATCCGAAGACAACAAGGCGGAATCGGAAAACAGGCCGAAGGCATGTCCGCGCGCAAATCAAAGAGGAGCGGATACCGTCCGCTCCCGTGCTTTTTGCCGCCTTTTTTGCGGTGTATGCGGTTTTTACGCCGAATCGAATATTCGTTAAGGTTGCGTAAGCGCCTTTTCTACCGATTTCAGCGATTCTTCCTTAATATGAGGGGCTTCGCTGATCACCCATTGAGGCATCTCGTACACATGTCCGGCTTTGACGGCCTTCAAGTTTTTCCAGACCGACGTCTGCTCGATTCGGCTGCGGTTATCGTCCGCGTCCTGATCGCCGTCCGCATTCGGAGCGCCGACTTCGACGAAAATGTAATCCGCGTCGTAATCCGGCAATACCTCGAGCGAGATCGGAACGACGTCGTCCAACGCTTCGACGCCTCGGGCGGGCGTTAGGCCGAGATCGCCGTACAGGACGTCGGACAGTGCCTGCTTCGGTCCGTGAACGCGAACTTCCTTAGGCAGGATACGCAAGTAAAGGAACGTCGAACCCGCGGGAACGACTTTCGCGATATTGGCTTTTGCCGCTTCGGCTTCACGTTCGTAACGGCTCAGCCATTCTTCCGCCTGCGCTTCGCGTCCGAACATGGCGCCGTACGAACGAAGCTCTTCTTTCCAATCCTCGGACGGGGAATCGGCGATGACGGTCGGTGCGATCGCCTTCAACTGATCGTACAGATCGGCTTGCGCCTTGCGCCCCAAAATGACGTCGGGCGCGGCATTCAGCACAGCTTCCGGATTCACCTCGTCTCCGAGCGGCTGAACGCCTTCCAGCAGCGACGGCTCAAGGTAAGGAGGCATCCCGCCGCCGGGATATGTGCCGGACGCGTAAGGTTTGAGTCCGAGCGCCAGCAGGAAATCCGTCAACCGGTAATCGAGCGAGGCGATGCGTTGCGGAGAAGCCGGAATCGCGCTCTCGCCTTTCAGATGGTTGACGTTCCGCACGGCAGGCTGCGCTCCGTCAGTGTCTGCCGCGGTTGCGCCGGGCGTATCGTTGCTGTCGGAAGAAAGGTTATCGGCAGCGCCGCAGCCCGCGACCGACAACAGAGCCGGCAGCAAAATCGCAAGCAGGCAGGCGCGAACCGTTTTTTTTGGACGAACCAACATATAAAATCCCCTTTAGCCTCAAATGATAATCGTTATCATATACAAAAAAGAAAAAGACGTCAAATAATGTCGAAAACATCGAGGAGGCTGCGCGGCTTTTTTGACGAATAGATTGATAAAAGGACATTATTTTTTCGAAAAGAAGGTCTTCAGGTTTTTGAAAATTCATTTTGTTATTGACCTTTGCGAATAAAAGTATAGACAATGCTGCGTTGATTCGTTACCATGAGAAAATGAAAAATGCAGCATTGAATTGAACGCAGAAAGGTCGGAGGGGTATGGCAGGATTGAACAAAAAATCGGGAAATGCCGGAGAAAGACTCGGAGAGGGCGGCACCGGCTTTTCCAAAAACGGATTTATCCTGGCGGCGATCGGAAGCTCGGTCGGCCTGGGCAATATGTGGAAGTTCCCTTACATCACGGGGGAAAACGGCGGGGCGGCATTTTTCCTGCTGTTCATCGTCTGCCTGGTCGTGGTCGGATTACCGATCCTGCTCGCGGAAATGACGATCGGCCGGGGCGGCAGAGGCAATGCGTCTTCCTCGCTGTTCAATCTGACCAATAAAAAGCACTGGAAATGGTTCGGTTTGATCTCGATCATCACGGCTTTCCTGATCATGTCGTATTACAGCGTGGTCGCGGGTTGGACGCTGCATTACATGATCCAATCGTTCGCGGGCGCGTTGTCGGACGTCAACATGGATTACGCGGCAACGTTCCTCGGGTTCGCGGGCGGCTATATGCCGATCTTCTGGAGCGCCGTCGTGATGATCATCACGGGCTACGTTATCGCAAAAGGCGTATCCGGCGGGATCGAGAAGTTCAACAAAATCCTGATTCCCGGCTTCCTGATCCTGCTGCTCATCATGATGGTACGCGCGTTGACGCTGCCGGGAGCGCTGGAAGGAGCCGAATTCTTCCTGAAGCCGGACTTCTCCAAGCTGAACGAAGAATCGGTTCTGATCGCGCTCGGCCACTCGTTCTTCTCGTTGTCGCTGGGTATGGGCTGCATGCTGACTTACGGCTCTTATGTACAAAAGGATCAATCGCTCGGCAAAGCTACGCTCGCGATCGGCGCGGGCGACCTGCTGTACGCGTTCATCGCGGGTTTAGTGATCTTCCCAACCGTATTCGCTTACGGTATGGAACCGTCGAGCGGCGTAGGCTTGGCCTTCATCGCACTCCCGGCCGCATTTGCTCAAATGCCCCTCGGTTTCTTGTTCGGCGGGATTTTCTTCCTGCTGCTGGCGATCGCCGCGCTGACGTCGGCCGTGTCGATTCTTGAAGTCCCGGTCGCTTACGCGATGGAACAATGGAAATGGAGCCGGAAAAAAACGGCGATCATCATGGCAGGACTGGCATTCCTGCTCGGCGTACCTTCCGCACTGTCGGTCGAAGGCGCTGACGGGCCCTTGAGCAATCTGTTGGTGTTCGGCAAAACGATCTTCGATCTGTTCGACTTCTCCACATCCTATATCCTGATGCCTGTCGGCGGTCTGATCATTACGCTGTTCACAGGCTACGCCTGGAAACGCGCAGGCGAAGAAGCGGGTCTGACAGGCGGCATCTACAAAACATGGATGTTCCTGCTGCGCTACGTTTGCCCGCTTCTGATCATCCTGATCTTCCTCTACTCCGTAGGGGTACTGAAGTTCTAATCGTTGTTCCAAAGGTAAGATCCTTGCTTGGAACATAGGCCTTTTTCGGTCTTCGATAGGTTTTGTTTTCTCTATCCTATCCCCATAAAAAAAGCGCTCCGCCCGGCTCCGCATAACCGTGCGGAGCCTTTTTTTGTTCCGAGCGAAGCGAAGGTGCGGAGGGAGAAATTCAGTGTAGGAGCGATAGCGTTCGCCTTTGCCCTGGGGAAGCCTCCTTGCAAAATTCAATCCAGCTTCCCCAGGGCAACACGCGACCGAAACGAATTTCTCCCGCAGCACCGCCCTTCAGCTTCCCTCCCGAACAGGAACTCCCGCGCACTTGACGCTCCCCCCAAGGAGCGCTTTTCCCCCCCCATTCCCTTTAAAAGTCAGATTTTTATAAAAAACCTTCGCTTCCGTATAAAGACCGCCCCGATTCCCCGATGCTATGCTGAAACACGTAAACAACACCAGCGGCACGATCAATATGAAAGCGTTATCTAAAAAGCGGTACGGGAGGAGTCCGGTGATGAAAAAAATAGCGGCGCTTCTGCTTGCGCTGATGCTGACGGCGATGCTGGCCGGCTGCAATCTGGCGGAAAGCAGCGCGGGAAGCGCGGACAAAGGCTATATTGGGTTGTCGATGCCGACCAAGTCGTCCGAACGATGGGTGGCGGACGGCAGCAATATGCGGAAGCTGTTCGAAGAAAAAGGCTACAAGACCGATCTGCAATACGCCGAAGACGTGGTCGAGAACCAGATCTCGCAGATCGAGAACATGATTACCAAAGGCGTCGACGTGATCGTCATCGCCGCGGTGGACGGCAACACGCTGACCGACGTGATCGGCAAAGCGCATGATCAGGGCATTCAGGTCATTGCTTACGACCGCCTGATCCGCAACACGCCGCATCTCAGCTATTACGCGACGTTCGATAACTTCAAGGTGGGGGTGCTTCAAGCTTCCTACATCGAGCAGGCGCTAGGGCTCAAAGACGGCAAGGGACCGTTCAACATCGAGCTGTTCGGCGGTTCCCCGGACGACAACAATGCTTACTTCTTCTATGACGGCGCCATGTCCGTGCTTCAGCCGTACCTCGATTCCGGCAAGCTCGTCGTGCGCAGCAAACAGACGACGATGGCACAGATCGCCACGCTGCGCTGGGACGGCTCGCTGGCGCAGTCGCGGATGGACAATCTGTTGAGCGCCTACTATTCGTCGGAAAATTTGGATGCGGTACTGTCTCCGTACGACGGCATCAGCATCGGCATCCTGTCTTCGCTCAAAGGCATCGGATACGGGTCGTCAGACAAGCCGCTACCGGTCATTACCGGACAAGACGCCGAATTGGCCTCGATCAAATCGATCGTCTCCGGCCAACAAACGCAAACCGTGTTCAAAGACACCCGCAAGCTGGCGCAGCAAACGGTATCCATGACCGAAAGCGTGCTCCAAGGCGAGCAAGCAGAAGTGAACGATACGGAATCTTACGATAACGGCGTTAGGGTCGTTCCGGCTTACCTGCTCGATCCCGTCTCGGTCGACATCAACAATGTGCAGGAAGAGATCGTCGATCAGGATTATTACACCAAGGAAGAAATTGGACTGAAATAACGCAAAAGGGGGACGCGTCATGTCGGAGTATATTTTGGAAATGCGCGGCATCGTCAAAAGTTTTCCCGGCGTCAAAGCGCTGGACGACGTCAATATCCGCGTGCGAAAAGGGGAAATCCAGTCGCTGTGCGGCGAGAACGGAGCCGGAAAGTCGACGCTGATGAAAGTACTCAGCGGCGTATATCCGCACGGCAGCTACGAAGGCGATATCTTGTTCGAAGGACAGACCTGCGAGTTCAAGGACATCAAGCAAAGCGAAGAAAAAGGCATCGTCATCATCCACCAGGAGCTGGCGCTAATTCCGTACCTGTCGATCGCGGAAAATATTTTTCTGGGCAACGAACGTTCGAAAAAAGGCATTATCGACTGGAACGAAACGATCGTCAAAACAAGCGAACTGCTCAAAAAAGTCGGCCTGAACGAAAATCCGAACACGCTCGTCGGCGATATCGGCGTCGGCAAGCAGCAGCTCGTCGAAATCGCCAAAGCTTTATCCAAAAAGGTCAAACTGCTGATCCTCGACGAACCGACGGCCGCCTTGAACGAAAACGACAGCGAAAACCTGCTTCGGCTGATGTTGGAATTCAAACGCGAAGGCATGACCTGCATCCTGATTTCCCATAAGCTGAACGAGGTATCGAAAGTGTCGGATTCGATCACCATTTTGCGCGACGGCCATACGATCGAAACGCTGGATATGAAAGCGGATCAAGTCACCGAAGACCGGATCATCAGCGGCATGGTCGGACGCGATATGACCAGCCGTTATCCCGAGCGCCAACCGAACATCGGCGACGTGGCGCTCGAAGTCCGCGACTGGACTGTTTACCACGAACATCATCCCGACCGCAAAGCGCTGGACAATATCAACATGACCATCCGCCGCGGCGAAATCGTCGGAATCGCCGGACTGATGGGCGCGGGACGTACCGAGCTTGCCATGAGCATTTTCGGCAAATCGTACGGGCGAAGCATCAGCGGCACGCTGGTCAAAGACGGCAAGGAAGTGCGCAACAATACCGTCAACCAGGCGATCGACAACGGCTTCGCCTACGTGACCGAAGACCGCAAAGAATACGGCCTGATCCTGATGGACGATATCAAGCGCAATATCTCGCTGACCGGACTTCGCAAGCTGACCAAGCGCGCGGTCGTGAACGAACGCGAAGAAGTTTTGGTCGCCGAAGACATGCGCAAACGGATGAATATCAAATCGCCGAATATCCTGCAAAAAACGGGCAATCTGAGCGGCGGCAATCAGCAAAAAGTCGTGCTCGGCAAATGGATTTTCGCCGAACCGGATATCCTGATTCTCGACGAACCGACCCGAGGCATCGACGTCGGCGCCAAATACGAGATTTATACGATCATCCATCAACTTGCCGCGCAGGGCAAAGCCGTGATCGTCATCTCGTCCGAACTTCCGGAAGTGATCGGGCTGAGCGACCGCATCTACGTGATGAACGCGGGCAAAATCACCGGCGAAGTGGAGCGCGCGGACGCGTCTCAAGAAACGTTGATGAAATACATGACCAATACTGGAGGGGTTAAGCGTGGAAGCGATCACCAAACTGTTTAAAAGCAATGTTCGCCAGTACGGCATGATTATCGCGTTGATCGTCATCATGATTTTGTTCACGGTGCTGACGGGCGGGCTGCTCGTCAAGCCGATCAATATCACCAACCTGATTTTGCAAAACAGCTATATCCTCGTGCTCGCGATCGGCATGGTGCTCGTCATCATCACCGGGCATATCGACTTGTCCGTCGGTTCGATCGCCGCATTCGTCGGCGCCATGTCCGCGATCATGATGGTCGATTGGGGACTGCCGGCTTGGGTCGCGGTCGTCGCTTCGCTGGTCATCGGCGGATTGATCGGCGCTTGGCAGGGCTTCTGGGTCGCTTACGTCAAAATACCGGCGTTCATCGTCACGCTGGCGGGAATGCTGCTGTTCCGGGGCTTGACGATGATCGTGCTCGAGGGCCAATCCATTTCGCCGTTCCCGGCGGGCTTTACCAAGATCAGCTCCGGCTTCGTGCCGAACCTGGCCGATACGGCGACCAATCTGGTGGCGATTCTGGCGGGTATCGCCTTCACCGTACTGTACGTGTTCAACGAGCTTCGCGCCCGCCGCGAGCAGCTCAAATACAAATTCGACGTGTCTTCGTCCGGGCTGTTCATTTTCAAACTAGTCGCGATCGCGGTCGTGCTGAACCTGTTCACGTTCATGCTGGCCAGCTACGCGGGCATTCCGAACATTCTGGTGCTGCTGTTCGTGCTGATCCTCGCTTACTCGTTCATGATGAACAAAACGGTAATGGGCCGTCATGTCTACGCGCTGGGCGGCAACGAGAAAGCGGCGGGACTGTCGGGCGTCAAAACGAAAAAAGTTACGTTCTGGGTGTTCGTCAACATGGGCGTGCTCGCGGCGGTCAGCGGCTTGATCTTCGCGGCCCGTCTGGACGCGGCGACGCCGAGAGCGGGCACCAACTTCGAGCTTGATGCCATCGCGGCGTGCTTTATCGGCGGCGCTTCCGCTTCCGGCGGAATCGGCACGGTGTTCGGCGCGATCATCGGCGGCTTGGTCATGGGCGTGCTCAACAACGGCATGTCGCTGATCGGCCTCGGCATCGACTGGCAGCAAGGGATCAAAGGCTTGGTGCTGCTGCTCGCGGTCGCGTTCGATATTTACAACAAAAACAAACGGGTCGCTTAAGTTTGATCGCGTTCGGCCGTATCCGCAGGCAGGCTTCGGCCGACTTGCGGATGCGGCTTTGCCGCGTTCGATGCGTAAGCGCTTTTTTTTGCCGCGCGCATCCGATAAAATCAACATGAACGGCCTGCGGAATCTTGATTGCTCGGACGAATGTCCGAACGACGCAGGCCGCGACGACGAAAACGAAAAAGGAGGAAGCGGTCCCGTGAAAAAAACGACGCTGCTGTACATGGTGCTGATCGCGGCTTTTTTGGCTTACGCGGCTCGGCACGTGTACACGAATCAGGTCGGCGAAGGATCGTTCCGATCGGAAGAACTGCGGGGAGAACTCGGCGAAAACTACGTCATGGTCACCTTTTTATCGGGCATCGAATATTGGAAAAGTTGTCTCAAAGGCTTCGAAGACGCGGCGGAAGCGTTGAACGTCTCGATCGAATACCGCGGCGCCACGCAGTACGATGCCCGGGAGCAAATCACCGTGCTGGAACAGATCATCGCCAAAAAGCCGGCCGGCATCGCCATTTCCGCCATTGATCCGGATTCGCTGAAAGGCGCGATCGACAAAGCGGTGGACGCGGGCATTCCCGTGGTGCTGTTCGATTCCGGCGCGCCCGACAGCAAAGCCTTTTCGTTTCTAGGCACGGACAACGCGGCGGCAGGCGGCGCGGCGGCGGAGCAGATGGCCGGACTGCTCGGCGGGCAGGGCCAGGTTGCCGTCATCACGCTGCCTAACCAGCAAAATCACGACGAGCGCACGCAAGGGTTTCAAGACGCGATCCGGCAGCGGTACCCGGGCATGGAAGTCGTGGCGGTGGAAGACGACAAAGGCGACGCGATGATCGCGAAAGACCTGACCAAGTCGCTGCTGAAACGGTATCCGAATCTGGCGGGCGTGTTCGTGACCGAAGCGGCCGGCGGCAAAGGAGCGGGCGAAGCGGCGGCGGAGCTGGATCGGACCGAAAAGCTGCGCGTGATCGCGTTCGATACGGACAAAGACACGCTGGACATGATCCGCGAAGGGCGAATTTCCGCGACCATCGCGCAGGGTACATGGAATATGGGCTATTGGTCGCTGCAATATCTGTTCCATCTGCATCACGATCTGACGATTCCTTCGCCTACGGCTTCGGGCGACGTCTCGCCGCTGCCGGTCAACGTGAATACGGGAATTTCGGTCGTGACGCCTCAAAACGTGGACGATTATTATGCGAAATGAACGAGAATCTTCGGATAGCCGGAACAGGCATGGAGTTTGGGCAAAAGCCAAGACTTTTCGCCTGCACGATCTGCGGCTGCGTTACCAGCTCATGGTCCTGTTTTTGCTGATCAGCCTGCTGCCGTCGATCGGTCTGGGTTATCTGGTCAATTGGACGGTCAGCCGCGTGCTGGAACGTCAGGCCGTCGATCATACGCTGCAATTGATCACGAAGGTCAACCAAACGCTCGACAGCGATATGGAAAATTTGCAAAACATGACGTATCTGATCGGGTTCGACGACCGGGTGCGGCAGTTCATGACCGACGGCGCCGCGAACGAACAGGAGTCGTATCGATTGAAGCAGTATTTGCAGCGCTACACGACCCTTTATCCCGAAATCGCCGGACTATTGGTCGCGGGAGCGGACGGCCAATACGTCAGCAACGAACTGTATGCCCGCGATCCCGGCCGGTCGTTGACGGAAGAAGACTGGTATGCGCGGGCGGAGGAAAACGAAGGGTTGTTCACGATCCTCGGTCAGCCGTCGGGCCGCAATTTGACCTCGCACGTCAGCTATCAGGATAACGAAGTCGTCACGGTCGCACGTGCGGTGGTGGATACGGATACGGAACGCACAATCGGCGTGGTGCTGATCGATCTCAAGCTGTGGACGATCTCCAAAGCGGCGCGCGACGTCAAGCTGGGCCGGACCGGTTATCTGACCGTCGTCGATCGCGAAGGAGGCCGGATCTATGCGCCGGACGCGCCGTATATCGACCGTATTCCTTCGGAATGGTTCGCGGACGGGAGTACGGGAGCGATCACGCGTAAGGTGGACGGCCGGGAACTTCAGTTGATTTACGGAGATTCTTCGTTTACCGGATGGCGGACCGTCGGCGTTTTTCTGACGCGGGAATCGTTGTTCGAAGTCGGTCAGATTCATTTTTACGTGATCTGCTTTCTGTTCGTGGTCTGCATGCTCGGATTGACAGCTGCGCTGCGGCTGTCTTCTTCGATCTCCGAACCGATCCGCCTGCTTCAAGACGATATGCGCCGCACGGAATCGGGAGACTTGACCGTCCGGCATACCTCCGTAAGGCAAGACGAGATCGGCATGCTGGGACGAAGCTTCAACCGGATGCTGGTCGAGCTGCGGCGGCTGATTCAGCTGAACGAACGCAAAGAACGGCAAAAAAGGGAAGCCGAGCTGCGGAGTTTACAGGACAATATCAAGCCGCATTTTTTGTACAACACGCTGGATACGATCCACTGGATGGCACGCAAAAAAGGAGCCGACGAAGTATCCGAGATGGTCGAGTCGTTATCGAAACTGTTTCGGATCGGGCTCAGCAAAGGCGGCGACATCATCCCGCTTGCGGACGAGCTGGAGCATATCCGCAGCTACGTGCTGATCCAGCAAACGCGTTATCAAGGACGATTGAACGTGGAGATCGAAACCGATGAACGGGCGGGCGACTATTTCGTGCTTAAGCTGCTGCTTCAGCCGCTGGTGGAGAACGCCATTTATCACGGAATCAAAGCGCGCCGGGGACCTGGGAATATTACGATCAAATTGCGAGCGGAACAGGATGCCTTGCTGCTGCAGGTGGCCGACGACGGCGCGGGCATGAAGCCCGAGCGGCTGGAAGAGCTGAAGCGGAAGCTTGCGAATCCGCTCGAAGCGATCGAGAGACAGGCGTCGGAATCGCAAAAAAGCGGTCGCAGTTACGGAATGCTGAACGTGCAGTCCCGGCTGCGGCTCGCTTTCGGCGAACATTACGGCATCGAGATCGCGAGCAAGGAAAGCGAAGGGACGGTCGTCTCGGTGCGCCATCCGCTGCTGCATGAACCGCCCGCTTTTGCGACCGGGAACGAGGAGGAGGAACGATCATGAACGAAACGCCGTATCGGGTATTGATCGCCGACGACGAACCGATTATCCGCGAAGGACTGCGGGAATCGATCGATTGGGCCGCGCTCGGCATGAAAGTGGTCGGCGAAGCGGAAGACGGGGAAGAAGCGCTGGAGTTGGCTTTGGATTTGGAGGTTCAGTTGGCGCTGGTCGATATGAACATGCCTTTTTTGAACGGGATTTCGTTGATGCGCAAACTGCGGGAACGATTGCCGGACTGCCGGTTCGTCATCATCACGGGGCACGACGAATTCGATTATGCACGCGAAGGCATTCGCCTCGGCGTGGAAGATTATATCCTCAAGCCGGTGAACCCGGAAGCGCTGCGCGGCGTGCTGCTGCGGGTCAAAGAAAGCCTCGACGGAGAAGCCAGGCAGGCCGGGTATTTGAAGCTCGCATCCGAGCAGATTCGGCGCAACATTCCGATGCTCCAAGCCCGTTTCGGTCAGGAATGGGCGGAAGGACGGTTGGATCGCGAAGAAATAGGGGAACGGTTGGCTTTTCTCGGTCTGCCGGCAGCGCCCCTGGTTCAGTTATGCGTGATCCGTTGGCCCGAGCCGGAAGCGGCGCAGCCGATTTTGAAAGAAAGCGATCGACAGCTGTATTGGTTTGCCGCGGAAAATATCGTATCCGAACTGGCGGGGCAGCGCCGCCATATGCTGATTCGGGATTCTTCGGGTCTGCTGCTGTTGTTTTTGTGGGATACGGCCGAGCAGGAGATCGCCGAAGTGATCGAACGCCAGGTGCGTCGTTTTTTGAAACTCGTCGTGCAGGCGCATATCGAATCGGTGCCGCCCGGCAGCGACGTCGAAGATCTGCCGGACGTATACAAACGCTGCCGCGAAGCCGTTTACAAAGACGCCCAATTGTCGCCGCTCGTACGCCGGGCCAGAGAGTACATTCGCGATTACTACGGCGATCCCGAATTGACGCTGGAATCGTTCGCCCGGAATTTGCAGGTTTCTCCCGTTTATTTGAGCCGCGTGCTCAAAAAAGAATTGGGCGATTCGTTCGTCGCGCTGCTCACCCATACGCGGATACGCAAAGCGATCGAACTGCTCAATACGACCGATCTGCCGATCTACGAGATCGCCGAGCAGAGCGGGTACGACACCCAGCATTACTTCAGTACCGCTTTCAAAAAAGTGATGGGCGTGTCGCCGAACCAGTACCGCCGGGGAGCCGCTTTTCCCGAACGGCCGTCCGGTCAATAAGCGGCCCTGCGCCGATCGCGGTCAGACTTCTTTTTTCCTATCCCGCCTGCATGGTTGCGAAACGCGCCAGGCGTGTAATAGAACTTAGCGGCCGGGTAAAGATCTCGCTGAACGATCGCCCGGCCAAGAAGTTCGAAGAAAAGAGGGAAAGGCATGGAACAACAAAAAAAATTCAATCTGCGCTTCGACTGGCCCCATCATTTTCTGGCGCTTCCGCTGTCTTTGGTAGTGCTGGTAGCTTCGGTCGTTCGTCTGATCGGCGAGCTGCGGCAGGATCAAGGATCGTCGGACGACTGGATTCTGGTCGGTCTTGCGTTCGTGCTGCTGCTGGCGCTGCTGCGCATGCGGGTATACGCGACCAAAACGCAGGATCGGATCGTGCGGGTCGAAGAAAACTTCCGTTACTACCGCCTGACGGGCCGCGAACCGGATCGGCGCCTGAGCGTCGCCCAGATCATCGCGCTGCGCAATGCCGGCGATACGGAGTTCCCGGGACTTTGCGCCCGCGCCGCCGAAGAGAACTGGGACGCGGAGCGGATTCGCTCGGAGATCAAGCATTTCCGACCGGATACGATGCGGATCTGACGGAGGGGCGGGAAGCGAGAAGACTGCGAGAAAAATTCGTTAGCGGATGCTTACGAGGCGGCTTTCTCCGAAAGCCTTCGCCTGCACTGAATTTTTCTCTCCGTCTTCTCGCTTCCTTATAAGTTGTATGTTACAAAAAAAGCGCGGCGCCGATTGCGATCGGCTGCCGCGCTTTTTCATTGACGATTTTTCTCGTTTTTTAAATGAAGCACAAACTTACACGACGCCTTGGGCGATCATGGCATCGGCGACTTTGAGGAAACCGGCGATGTTGGCGCCTACGACCAGGTTTCCGGCTTGGCCGTATTCTTCGGCGGCTTTTGTCGATTCCGCATAGATGTTCTTCATGATTTGGTGCAGCTTCGCATCCACTTCTTCGAACGTCCAAGACAGACGTGCGCTGTTTTGCGCCATTTCCAGCGCGGATACGGCTACGCCGCCGGCATTCGCAGCTTTTGCTGGACCGAACAGAACGCCGGCTTTGAGGAAGTTCTCGATCGCGCCCAGCGTTGACGGCATGTTGGCTCCTTCGCCGATGGCTTTGACGCCGCGGCTGATCAGGCCGGCTGCCGCTTCGGCATCGATCTCGTTTTGCGTTGCGCATGGCAGCGCGATATCGCAAGCAATGCTCCAGATGCCTTCGCAGCCTTCCGTGTACGTCGCATGCGGATGCTCGGCCACGTATTCGGAAATGCGTCCGCGGCCTGCTTCTTTGATGCATTTTACCGTAGCGAGATTGATGCCTTCCGGATCGTGGACATAACCCGAGGAGTCGCTGCACGCGATAACGGTCGCGCCGAGCTCTTGAGCTTTTTCAATCGCATAGATCGAGACGTTGCCCGAACCGGATACCGTCACGCGGCTGCCTTTGAAGTCCAGTCCGGCGCCGTTCAGCATTTCCTGCACGAAGTACACGCAGCCATAACCTGTCGCTTCGGTGCGAGCCAAGCTGCCGCCGTACAGCGGGTTTTTGCCTGTCAAGACGCCTGCTTCGCTTGCCCCGCGGATACGCTTGTATTGACCGTACATGTAACCGATCTCGCGTGCGCCGACACCGATATCGCCCGCCGGAACATCGACGTCCGAACCGATATGTCGATACAGCTCCGTCATGAAGCTTTGCGTAAAGCGCATCACTTCCAGATCGGATTTGCCTTTCGGATCAAAATCCGACCCGCCTTTACCGCCGCCGATCGGCTGGCCGGTAAGCGAGTTCTTAAGTACCTGCTCAAAACCGAGGAATTTGATGATGCTCGCGTTAACCGAAGGATGGAAACGCAAGCCGCCTTTATAAGGTCCGATCGCGCTGTTGAACTGAACGCGGAAGCCGCGGTTCACCTGTACCCGACCCGAATCGTCAACCCAAGGCACCCGGAACGAAATCAGGCGCTCCGGTTCGGACAAGCGCTCGAGCAGACCATGCTCGCGGTAACGAGGATTTTTGGCAAATACGGGAACGAGCGAATCGAAAATCTCGCGTACGGCCTGATGGAACTCGTCTTCGTAAGGATTGCGACGTACCACAGCAGCAAACACGGATTCGACATAAGCTTTCGCTTCGGCATAGGCAGTTTCGTTTTGAGTCTCGATCATAAATACACGCTCCTTCGAAATGGGTTTCGGTGATTGGTGCTTTTATAAAATACCGGGTTCTAGCGTTAATCTGATAAAGGAATAAACTAAATAGAAACACCGGAGAACAAACGAGGATCGTACGCGTACATAACCTTCCTTGAAGGAAGTCGTCTCTTTACATTTGAGGAAAAGAGCTGCAAACTCCCGCAGCCCTTAATAATCCCGCTGCACCAAAAGCGCAGCGATTCACTTAATCTTTTTACCTATTCCATAAAAAACGGAATGTTGAATATCGTTGAAAGCCCTATTCTAGCGAAGCGATAGGCGGAGGGAGAAATTTAGTGAAAGACGCCTTTGAACTCGGAAAAATTCCAATCAAAAGTCAAATCGATTTTTCCGAGTGAGACAGCGCCTTGAACAAATTTCTCCCGCAGCCGCCCCGGCTTCGCCCCAACGAATAGGACTTTCAAAAAGATCTACAGCAATCCGATCTACAGCAATTCCGCGCGCAGCTCCGCAGCGCTTTTCGGCGACAGATGACCCAGCGGAATATCGAATACCGTCCGCGCTCCCGTCTGCCCTTCGGCAGCCAGTTTAAACGCCGCGCGCGCATAAGCGATCAATACGCTGGCCGTGAACTCCGGGTTGCTTTCCAGTTCCAAGCCGAATTCGATCCGCTGCTTACTTCCGGCTCCGGTAACGCCGCTGCGCATCACGAATCCGCCGTGAGGCATGCCCGAATGCTCGCGCTCCAGTTCTTCTGCCGTAATGAACGTCACGCTTGTGTTGTAGTCGGAGAAGTAGTTCGGCATCGATACGATCGCTTCGCGAATCGCGTTCTCGTCCGCGCCTTCTTCGGCAACGACGTAACAGTCGCGCATATGCTTATCCCGGGTTTTCAATTCCGGCGTTTCGCCCGAACGGATCAAGTCGATCGCGGTTTGGACAGGCACCGTGTATTGCACGCCTGCTTTGACGCCTGGAACGCGACGAATCGCGTCGGAATGTCCTTGGCTGACGCCTTTGCCCCAGAATGTATATTTCTTGCCTTCAGGCAAGATCGATTCCGCAAGCAGTCGGTTCATCGAGAACAAGCCCGGGTCCCAACCCGTCGAAATGACGCTGACCCGTTCGCCTTCGAGAGCGGCCGTATTCACCGTATCGAAAAATTCAGGGATCTTGGCATGCGTATCGAAGCTGTCCACCGTATGGAACAGCGAAGCAAGCTGAGGGGTTTGTTCAGGCAGATCCGTAGCGGAACCCCCGCACAGGATCATCACGTCGACATCATTACGAAATTGCTCGACGTCTGCGATATGTACAAAACGGACTGATTCTCCGCGCTGTTCCAGCGACTTGGGATCACGACGGCTGAATACCGCCACAAGTTCCATGTCCGGATTTTGCGCAATTGCGCTGCGTACGCCCCGGCCGAGATTGCCATAGCCGACGATGCCGATTCTGATTTTTTGCTGCATGAAAGAATCCTCCCTTTGCAAACGTTTGACTGTAAAACTCCGAATATCCGTTAAGTATAGTTATAGTTGACACGGTGTGTAAACTGCCTAATTGAATTTTCGTTAAAAAATGCCCCTAAAGTCCTAGATTTGATGAGTGGTTAGTTAACATTTTGACAAAAGGGAACGATTGCGTTTGTGGCGTCCGGGCGCTCTTTCGCTTAAAATATGGGCAAGACGTTACAAGGCGTGAAAGCAGACGACGAACGAGGCCGTGCACGTGCACCCGGTCTTTTCGGAGTTTGGACACACAGCCTAAATACAAACGCATATAGCTCGCAGAAAACTGCCGGCTTTTAAACATAAGGAGGCTCGAACGTGACTGGAACGGTATTGATTATCGAGGATGAAGACAAGATTGCCCGTCTGTTGGAGCTTGAACTGGGCTATGAAGGCTATCGGACAGGGCGCGCGGGTTCGGGAACGGAAGGGTTGGAGCTGTACAGGGAAGGCGGTTGGGACCTGATTCTGCTGGATGTGATGCTGCCGGGAATCAGCGGGATCGAAGTACTGCGGCGTATTCGCGCCACCGATCCATTGACTCCGGTCATTCTGCTGACGGCAAAAGACTCGGTCGAAGACAAGGTATCCGGACTGGATCTGGGTGCGAGCGATTACGTGACCAAGCCTTTCGAAATCGAGGAACTGCTGGCACGCATCCGTTCTTCGCTGCGGGTCAGCGCCGCCAGGACGGCTCGACAGGAAGCGGTTGTTGACGTCGCGGAAGAGTTTCTTGCGATCGGCGATTTGCGCTTGAACGAGCAGACGAGAGAAGTATACCGGGGAGAACGTCGGATCGACTTGACCCCTCGCGAATTTGATCTGCTTGTTTTCCTGCTTCGCAATCAGCGTCAAGTCTTGAGCCGGGAACAAATGATTCGAGAGGTATGGGGGTACGATTATGCGGGAGACACGAACGTCGTCGACGTGTATATCCGTTATGTGCGAAAAAAGATCGACGAGACGGGACTTCCCGAGTTGATCCATACGGTGCGCGGCGTAGGTTACGTCTTGAAGGAGTCTTCCTGAGATGCGGCTCAAAAGTAAAATCTATCTTTACACCTCGGTGCTTTTCGCGGCATTGCTGGCTGTGGTCTGCATCTCGGTCTACGTATTATTTCAGCGAATGTCTGTGGAAGACGAGACGCAGCGGATACAAGCCGAAGCTTTTTTGATCGCTGAGCGGGTCGCCGGATCTTCTGCGCAAATTGCCCCGGACGATCTGCTGCGCGCTTACGTTCCGGCGGACGGCATGCTGCGAGTTGTCCGCCCTGAAGGGACAAGTCTCTCTGCTGTGACGAACGGGGCGGGAGATGCTTTTACCGCTGAAACGTATGCGTACCACGAAAGTGTCACCAGTGAGCGATTAAGCGCGGGCGGCAGCGGCTATATCCGTGTATCCGTGCCCGTCATCTGGTCGGACGGCGAGGTACGCAGCGTGCAAATCAGCCGCAGCATCGCGGATACGGAAGGTCGTCTTGCCGTATTGCGCACCGTATTGGTAGTGGTGTCGCTGCTCGCGTTGATTCCTGCCATTCTGGCCAGCCGCGTCCTGTCGAATCGGATTGTGAAACCGATCTCGGCGCTTACCGGTACGATGGGCGATATCCGGCAGAGCGGGAAATTTCGGCAGATCGAGACGGGTCAGAAGCCCGGCGACGAGTTGGCGGAGATGGAGCGTGCGTTCAATGAAATGATCGCGCTGCTCGAAGCCAACTTCGCCAGGCAGGAGCGCTTCGTCTCGGATGCTTCGCACGAACTCAAAACGCCGCTGACGATTATCGAGAGTTATGCGAACTTACTGCGCCGCCGGGGCAAAGAGCGCCCGGAAGTATTCGATGAAGCCGTGGGCGCGATCTTGTCGGAATCGGTACGGATGAGGGAGTTGACCGAACGTTTACTTCAATCGGCGCGTCGTCCCGAGGCGGACACTCTGGAAATGACAGAAACGAATTTAACCGCGTCAGTTCGGGAATCGGCTGCGGCATTTTCGGGAGCTTATGGACGCAGGGTAAACGTGCGCGCAGATGACGTTGTTCCGGTAACGACAGATACGGCCAAAGTGCGCCAACTGCTTTTTATCTTGCTGGACAATGCGCGCAAGTACAGCGAAGATGGAATTGAAGTCGAAGTTTCCGGGGGAAGCGGCATTGCGGCAAGAATACGGGTGATAGACCGGGGCGTCGGGATTCCCGAAGCCGAATTGCCCAAAGTATTTGATCGCTTCTATCGAGTCGACTCTTCCCGTACCCGCCAGACAGGCGGCTCCGGTCTGGGTTTATCCTTGGCGCAAGATATTGCTGAAGCGTTGGGCGTTCAGATCGGAATCGAGAGCCAAGTGGGAAAAGGGACTATGGTCACCTTGGCGTTTCCAACCTTAAATCTGCCTCGTCCTACCTCAGACACCCGAAGCGGTAAAACAGGTCTCGGACGAAGAAGCACGCGTACGGATGAACATAAATCGGAGCGAAAGGAGAGATCGTGATGAAACGCATTTCAGGAAAACTCATCGGATCGGCGGCCGTAGCGGCGGTTGCGGTGACGGGATTGATCCTTTGGAGTCCCTGGGGAGCAGCCGAACCTGCACTCACGCGCGAACAAGCCGAACAGGAATTGTTGGCACGTTACAGCGGGCAAGTCGAATCGGCCAATCTGGCAAACGGTCGCTACGACATGCTGCTGCGAACCGATGCGGGGCTGTACGCCGTAGCGCTCTCCGCTTCCAGCGGACAGGTCGAATCGATCAGCCGTCTGGAGGCTGCCGAAAAGCCCCTGCCTGAAATTCTTGAACGCACTAAAGTCAAAACGCTGCTGGAAAATCGTGCAACAGGCGCAACAGTCACCCGCCTGGAACTAGAAACGCCGACAGACGCAGATAATCCTCTCTATGTGGCAGAATTAACCGATCATGCAGGTCGCTTATTAAAACTTACAATCGATGCGTACAGCGGCGATATCCAATCCGAACAAGAAATCGCCGCACCGCCGACAAATGATAACGGCTCCACCCAACCGACCGAGGCCCCCGGCAGTTCTTCCAACGGACAAAATGGCGAGAATCCCGACAATTCGACCAAGCCTGACGACAAGGGCAATCAACCGCAGAAACCGAATGCCGACGAACCGGTTCGTTTGCTCAGTGAAAAAGAAGCCGAAAAAATCGCCGCAAAATCGCTAGCCGACGCAGGCTCCAAAGTCGAAGACACCGACGCCGATCTCCGAACCGAAGACGACGGCCAAGCCTACTACCTGGTGGAAGTCGAACTCGAAGACGGCCGCGAAGCCTCCGTCCAAATCAATGCCGTCTCCGGCGCCGTCCTCTCGACCACCTGGGACGAAGACAAAGAAAACGAAGACGACGAAAATACCTAACCTACCCAACCGCCTCTCGTGCAGGCGGTTCTTTTTGTTTTTTTATTTCTCTTTTTTCCTTAAAGTTTATATTGTACAAAGCGTCCAGCGAAGGGAGAAATTCAGTGAAAGACGCCTTTGAACTCGGAAAACGTCTTTATTTAAATCCAATCCAGTTTTCCGAGTGAGACAGCGCCTTGAACGAATTTCTCCCGCAGCGCCCCCGCTTTAACCCCCATACAAACTTCTCACTTTTTTCTCATCGTTTTCTAATGAAGCTCTCTCCGCCTTCTCAGACGGCACGGTTAATCTAATAGTGCGGCAGGGCAAGACGCCTTGCAAACCTACAAAAGAGAAACCGAGGAGGAGATTGAAATGGTAAAACGTAAAGTGATGATCGGAGCGGTTGCGGCCGCATTGACGCTCGGAGGAACGGCAGCTTTGGCGAGCGGTGCGGGAACGGGAACATCCGCGAACGGTGCGGCGACCTCGTCGAATGCATCCGCGCAAACGCAAAACGCGTCGGCTGCCTCGATTATTTCGCCGGAACGCGCAAAAGAAATCGCGCTGAAAGCGCAAGCCGGAACGGTGGACGATATCGATCTGGAAACGAAAAACGGCAAAACGTATTACGAAGTCGATATCGACCGCGCCAACGGCGACGACGTGGATGTCTGGGTGGATGCTTACTCCGCTTCCGTACTGAAAGTGGTCAACGACGACGATAACGACGGTTCGAACAGCAAACAGAAAAATTCGAACGCCAAAGCAACCGGCGCTGCCGCTTCCGTGAAGATCACGTCGGCCAAGGCCGAAGAAATCGCACTCAAGCAGACCGGCGGCGGAACGGTAACCGATATCGATCTGGATAAAGACGACGGTCGTTTCATTTACGAAGTCGAAGTCAAAACGGCGCAAGGCGAAGCGGACGTGGACGTCGATGCCAACACGGGAAAAGTGCTTTCCTATGACGAAGATTTCGATGACAACGACGACGACGGCGATGACGATTGATTTTAGGCGGTTCGATACAAAACGATAGCCATAAAAAAACGGAAGATGCCGCAGCGGCATCTTCCGTTTTGTGATTTCATTTCGCTTTTGCTCTTATTCCGTTTCGAAGATATGGCCTTTGACGGCAATTTTATACAGCATGTCGGCAGCTTGAGCACGAGTCAAAGGCTCATTCGGATGAATATTTCCTTTCGCGTCCAATTCCAGAATTCCGAACGCGAGTGCTTCCTGCATCGAACCGCTGCTTCCGTCCGGAATCGAAGCTTCGTCCGTAATCTCTACCGGAATTAATCGGAACATCGGCAGCGCTCCTGATTTTTGTCCGGCGTTGATCAGCAGCGAGGCGAACGAAGCCCGGGTAGCCGGAGCGTTCGGGTCGAGATCGCGCGGGAGGTTCAGGTCGCTGTAAGCGGCGATCACCAGCGCCTCGGAATACCAAGCGTCATCGGAAGCTTTCGGGAAGGAGTCCGAAGCTTCGGGTTTTTTGAAAAAGTTCAAATCATCGATATTCAATCCGAATGTATCGACAGCAAGTTGAATGGCTTGAGCATTGGTGAATGTGCCTTGCGGGTTGAATTTGCCGTCTTTGGCGCCTTTCACGATGCCGGCTTCTTGAAGGGCCGTGATTTGCGCAGCTTGCGGTACGCCTTGCAGATCGCCGAAAGCGGATGCGGCATACGCGGAACCTCCGGCCAGACCGGATAGCAAAATGGCCGCAGCGGCCGGGATCGCGACGAATGTTTTACCGAAATTTTTTCTCATCAATAACACGCTCCTTGATTAGGCTTGGATATCCTTCAGACGCGAGGATTCGGGCGAATGTTGCAATCCGGGATAAAAAAAGCGGGAGATCGCTTGCGCGGTGGGTAAAAACATAGCAAGCGTTCGGCTCGAAGGCATCATAAGGCAAGTCGCCTGCTTTTCATTTTGGAGAGGAGTTGAAAGCATGGGATATTTCGATATGATCGATCTGCCGCTGGAGTTCGAACATCTGCTGCGAATTCTGATCGCGGGAATGTGCGGGGCTTTGATCGGCTATGAACGGAAAAGCAGGCGCAAGGAGGCGGGGACCCGTACGCATTTTATCGTGGCGGTAGGCGCGGCGCTGATCATGGTCATCTCCAAGTACGGATTCATGGATTTGGAAGGGCGAACCGGCGTGCAGATCGATCCGACGAAAGTCGCGTCCGAGATCGTCAGCGGCGTCGGTTTTCTCGGAGCAGGCATGATTTTCATGCGAAAATACACCATCAACGGACTGACCACCGCGGCGGGAATGTGGGCGACTGCGGGAGTCGGCATGGCGATGGGAGCGGGATTGTACATTTTGGGGATTGCGGCGACGCTGCTGATTTACATGGCGCAGATTATTATGCACAGTAACTTCAAAGGTCGTCTGGTCGCGTCCACGCATCGTCTGCTTGTGACCGTCCGGCAGGAGAAAGGAGCAGCGGAACAATTCAAACGACTGCTGCAAGAGCGGGATATCGCGGTGATCAACTTCAAAGCAGGCGGCAAAGACGAAGAGAAAAAGCACTTGACTCTCGATCTGGTAGTGCGGCTTCCGAAAGGGACGACTGCGGATGAGCTGATGCCGCTGTTGGAAGAACACGACCAGATCATCGGAATCGAGATGAAGTGAAAATTAAGAAAGCCCTATCTTCACGCGGGAGACGCTGCGGGAGAAATTCGTTCAAGACGCTGTCTCACGCAGAAAGCTTACAGCTTTCCGCGTTCAAAGGCGTCTTTCACTAAATTTTTCCCTCCGCTCCGCTTGCGTATAGATGGGGCTTTCTTATGGGGGAGTTAGGAAGGGACAATATAAAACATGATGTATGTGTCTTACATAAAGAAGCTGCTGCTATAAAAATCGGCTATAAAAGGTTATAAAAAGAGCGAAGGCGTCAGCCTCGCTCTTTGAGTAGTTCTTTTCCGTATTCGGTGTAGTAGGTGTTGGCGTTGCGGGTGTCTAAGGATTGGGCGATGGCGAAGGCTTCGGTTTCCAGTTTGTGGCGCAGCTCGTCGTGGTTGTCGGCCAGGTCGTAGAAGCGGGAGGAAGGCGGAAGGTTAAGGACGAATGTTTCGCCGGTGCGAATCAGTTTTTGCAGCAGAGCGGCTGCGTTCCAGTAGAACATCATCCGGTTCAGCGGATCTTCGTGGCCTTCGACCTGCGGGAGATGGCGTTCCAGCAAGGGCAGGGCTTTTTGAGGATCGACGATGGACAGGTAACCGATATGTTCGCCGAACTCGTGTACGAAGGTCAGATTGTCGCGAATCAATTTATAGCTTTCGGGCTGAAGCTTATCGGCTTCTTCGGTGCGTCCCAGCCGATGCAGCGGGAGCAGCAGGAAAGGCAAGGTTGCGTGCGGGACGTGAGCGCAGCGTTGACGGCCTTTGACGATCGGCTGAGCTTTTTTGACCGCGGCTTCGTCTTGTCCGGTGAGCAGCAGGTAACGGACTTGCTCATCCAGTTCGCAAGCGGAGCAGTCGCTCATGGCGTCTCTTTTCAGCTTGCGGAATTCATTCAGGTATTCGCCGGCTTTGTCCAGATCGCCCATATACATCGAGATCCGGAAACGGTAGTACCAATAAGTGCGGTCACTGACTCCGTACTCCCGATAACGCCGACGAAGGTCCTCCAGCAGCGATTCGATCTGCTGTGCAGGGACGTCGGGGAAGGAAGGGACATCGTCGATGACCCACTTATAATTCCAATGCAGCGTATGGGCTTCGTAGGCTTCCGGGTTGCGATCATATTGACCGAGCTGCCAAGAGTACGCCACGATCGCTTTTAACGGAAAACCTCCGAAACTGCCGACTTCCACGATCTCTTCGCGCGCCTCGTAACCCGCTTCGATATTGCCTGCGAGATCAGCCAGCTCAGCCGCTCTCTCCAGCAACGCCATCTTGGCTGCGCCGTTAGGCAGGCCGTAAGCCTCCGTCATCAGGTCTTCAAATTCCGCTTCGAAATGGTCCATCGTGATTTATTCTCCCTTCTCCGATTCCATGCTCCAATCAATCAACGACAAAATGCCTTTATTCATCAATGCCAGCTCTGAACGGCTCATCGGATAGTGTCCCATCATCAGCGCATTCGCGTATAACATCTCGACTAATGTGTTCAGACGGCTTGTGGATCGGCCCGTGAATAGCCGTTCGACGACAGGGTTGTTCAGGTTCAGATACAAAATCGAATACGAGCTTGCCTCCCCTTGAAGCGATCCGCCCAGACTGCCGAGTATGGACGCGAAGGCTTGCGGGCTTTCTTCGCTGGCGCGTTCGATCGAACGCAGCGTAGCGGCTTCTTCCGGCAATGTGAACAAGGCGGGCAATTCCTCCGGCTTGAAGCGTTTCAACAGAATGCGGCAGCGGAAACGTTGAAGAGCCAGATCCGCGGTACGGGCGGCTTGAAGGGTTGCGGATCGTTCTTCGGGATTCAAGTCGGTAAAAGCAAGCGATACATCCTCGGGCAATAAACGACGAACGTCGATTCCCGGCAAGATGCGAGTGAGCGACTCCAGCAATTCCGCTTCGTAAATATAACCTCCGTTGACGACCAGCATCGATTGAGCGGAAGCGACATGGCGAAGTTGGCGATAATGGTCGAGCGTAGCGGTATAGTAGAGCGTTTGTTCTTCGTCAATCAACTCACCCAGCGTTTTGTGTCCGTAGGTGCTTTCGAACGGCAGCCAGCGGTGGATCATCCGGTAAAACGCATCGTCTTCCACAGCCAGGTTTTTCATCGACAACGCATGCAGTTCGACGATTCGCCGCAATCGAGCCTGGTCCTGTTCGCTCATGCGAATCAGCGCGTCCCGAATTGCCTCACCGAGTTCACCGCGTACGCGTTCCAACTGTTCGTTTTCGTAAAAATGCTCACGCGAGGCCGTCGGTTGAAGTTCGTCGGTCCAAATCAAGCATTTTACGAAAAAGGCCCATTCCGGCAAAATATTGTCCGCCTGCTCGGAGATCAGCATGCGTTTGAGATACACTTTGTGCGAGCGATTGGCGTTCAGATTGACCGCATGCGGGAGAACGTAGGCAATACCGCCTGTGCGTCCCGTCGAAGTTCGCAACGGAATAAAGTCACGGAATCGCTCGCCCAGCATTTTTTCGCCAAAACGCAGCACCTCGTCCGGGCTGCCGTGCGCAAGATCCGGACGCACGATCCAGTCAGGGACTTCCGGGTTAATGCGTTGCTCCCGTCCTCCCGCAGATAAGCGAATCGGATACGGCAGCAGCGCGCCATAATGCAGAAGATCCAATTCTACCGTTTCCGCTTCGAAATAAAAGTCCGTCTCCGGCTTGCAGCGCAAATAGACTTTCGTTCCCGGCGTCAACGACGTTTCCAATTTGCGAATCGTGTATGTACCGTCCGGCTTGCCTCTCCATTCGATCGAAGGGCCGCCGCTTGCCGACTGGGTCAGCATGACGATCTCGTCACTGACCATGAAGCAGGAGAGCAGGCCGATACCGAAGCGTCCGATAAAGGAAGTCTCGCCAAGCAGTTCCGTTCCGTTTCGCTTGGAAGAGTGGCCGATCATGGCAAGGAATTCATGGACGTCTTCCTCGGTTAACCCGATTCCGTTGTCCTGCATCAGCAAGGTGGCGTCGGCGCCATGGCTGGCCAGCTCGACAGAGACTTCGCCGCGATGGGACGGATCCAGATCCATGCGTGCCGTGATCGCGTCGGTGGCATTTTGCAGCAATTCGCGCAGAAATACACGTGGGCTGCTGTACAAGTGGTTCGATAAAATATCGATCATTCCGCTCAAGTTGACCTGAAAGCGATACTCCTGTGAATCGGACATTTTTATTCCTCCTCTAATTTCCGTTTCCATAAAACCCCTGGCTCTATTTTAGCTTGCTTCATTCCCATTTCCAAATCAGGCAGGCATTTTGCGACTTTCGGCATAGCAAAAAGGCGTCCTTCCCGACTTGAGGCGGGAAGGACGCCCTGTATGCTCGGCGTATCGCTTATTCGGTAATCGTACCGTAGATCAGCGTAGGCGCTTCCGCGCTGTCCGCGATCGAGATTGCCGCGAGGATCTTCTCGGTTACGTTAGCGACGTCTTCGCTGTTCGCGTGAATCGTAACGAGCGACTCGCCCGCTTCGACGGCTTCGCCGACTTTCTTGTTCAACATCAGGCCGACGGCCAGATCGATATCCGATTCTTTCGTCGCGCGGCCCGCGCCGAGCCACATAGCCGCTACGCCGATCTCGTCGGCGATGATCTCGGACACGACGCCGCCGCGCGGAGCCGGAACTTCGATCTTGTAAGCCGCTTGCGGCAACCGTTCCGGATGATCGACAACGGAAGCATCTCCGCCTTGGTTGGCGAGGAAGTCGCGGAACTTGTCCAGCGCTTTGCCGTTGGCGATGACTTCGCGCAGTTTCGCTTCGGCATCTTCCAGCGAAGAAGCTTTGCCTGCGAGGAAGACCATCTGGCTGCCCAGCGCCATGCACAGATCTTCCAGATCTTTCGGTCCTTGGCCTTTCAATGTATCGATCGCTTCTTGCACTTCCAACGCATTGCCGATCGCCGCGCCCAGAGGCTGGCTCATATCGGAGATCACGGCCATCGTGCGGCGGCCGACGTTGTTGCCGATCGACACCATCGCGTGAGCGAGGTCTTTGGAACCTTCGAGCGTTTTCATGAATGCGCCCGCGCCCGTTTTGACGTCGAGCACGATTGCATCCGCTCCGGCTGCGATCTTTTTGCTCATAATCGAGCTTGCGATCATCGGAATCGAGTTGACCGTTGCGGTTACGTCGCGCAGCGCATACAGCTTTTTGTCGGCCGGAGTCAAGTTGCCGCTTTGGCCGATGACCGCGATCTTATGCTCGTTGACGAGCTTCACGAATTCCTCGTTCGTAATTTCGACGTGGAATCCTTCGACCGCTTCCAGTTTGTCGACGGTACCGCCGGTATGGCCGAGACCGCGTCCCGACATTTTCGCAACCGGTACGTCCAATGCCGCAACGAGAGGGGCGAGGACCAGAGTCGTCGTATCGCCTACGCCGCCCGTGGAGTGCTTGTCGACTTTGACGCCTTCGATCGCCGACAGGTCGATCGTATCGCCGGAGTGAACCATCGCCATCGTCAGGTCGGCGCGTTCCCGATCGTTCATGTCCTGGAAAAAGACGGCCATCGCGAATGCGCTCACCTGATAATCCGGAATATCCCCCTGGGTGTAGCCTTCGATAATGAAGTTGATTTCTTCGGTGCTCAGTTCTTTCCCGTCCCGTTTTTTCTCGATCAAGTCTACCATTCTCATGTTTGTCTGCCTCGCTTTCGTAAGATGAATTCGGCTGTTTACAGGGTGAGCGCTGTTTCCAGAGCCACTTCCATCATGTCGTTGAAGGTCGATTGACGCTCGGCCGAAGTGGTTTCTTCGCCGGTCAGCAGGTGATCGCTGACGGTGAGGATCGTCAGGGCGTTCACGCCGAATTTGGCCGCGAGCGAGTAGAGGGCCGTCGTTTCCATTTCGACGCCCAGTACGCCGTACTCCATCAGCTTCGTCGTTACCGTCTTATCGTCGCGGTAGAAGATATCGGAGCTGAGGATGTTGCCGACATGGACGTTCAGTCCTTTTTCCACGGCGCGTTCGTAAGCTTCTTTCAACAGGCCGAAGCTTGCGATCGGAGCGAAGTCGAAGCCCGGGAAGGTGTTGCGGTTCATGCTGGAATCGGTACATGCCGCTTGCGCCAAGATGACGTCGCGAACGCGGACGCTTTCCTGCATGCCGCCGCAGGTGCCGACGCGGATCAGGTTTTTGACGCCGTATTCGCTGATCAGTTCGTTGGCGTAGATCGCGAACGAAGGGATGCCCATGCCGGAGCCTTGGACGGAGATGCGTTTGCCTTTGTACGTGCCGGTGAAACCGAGCATGCCGCGGACTTGGTTGTACTGCACGACTTCTTCGAGATAGGTGTCGGCGATGAATTTGGCTCTCAGCGGATCGCCCGGGAGCAGGATGGTTTCGGCGATGTCGCCGACTTTGGCTTCGATATGAACACTCATTTTTGAAAACCTCCAGTTTGGGTGTATGGAGACGCTGCGAATGGGATGGGCCTGCGATCGCCGTCGTTTTCCGATTTTTTGATTAGACTTTTGTAAGGTGAAAATCGGAAAACAAATGCGAGCGCTTCGCTTCTCCGGCTCCACCCCATTCTCCGCTAGGCTCGAACGGGGTGGGACTGGAGGTAAGCCGATTCGCGTTCTCTTTTTTGGATTATAGGGAAGTTCCTGTTCGTCAGACCTGATTAGGGAACGAAGAATACGAACTTCCATTTTGCTTATATAAACTTATGGCTTGTTTGGGTTTACTTCCGTGTGCTGCTTGCTGTTTACTTCAGATCGCCCAAGAAGCTTGTGCCGTATTCCGGCATTTTGACGCCAAAGTTTTCGGCTACGGTTGCTGCGATGTCGGCGAAAGTGGTGCGGACAGGGAGCTTGGTGCCGCCGTTTTTGAAGCTCGGCGAGTAGGCAAGGAGCGGGACGTATTCGCGGGTGTGGTCGGTGCCGCGGTACGTCGGGTCGTTGCCGTGGTCTGCGGTGATGAGCAGCAGATCGTCGTCGTTCATTTTGGCGAATACTTCCGGCAGGCGGGCATCGTATTCTTCGAGCGCTTGGCCGTAGCCCTGCGGATCGCGGCGGTGGCCGAACAGGGCGTCGAAGTCGACCAGGTTCAGGAAGCTCAGGCCGTTGAACGGGTTATCGAGTTCTTCGACCAGCTTGTCCATGCCGTCCATGTTGGATACGGTTCGAACGGATTTCGTTACGCCTTCGCCGTCATAGATGTCCGAAATTTTGCCGAGGGCGATGACGTCGAAGCCGCCGTCCTGCAGTTCGTTCATCGTGGTGCGGCCGAACGGCTTCAGCGCGTAGTCGTGGCGGCCAGCGGTGCGTTTGAACGCTCCCGGTTCGCCGACGAACGGACGGGCGATGATGCGGCCGAGCATGTATGGGTCTTCCAGCGTGATTTCGCGGCAGAATTCGCAGATCTCGTACAGTTCTTTTAAAGGAACGATGTCTTCGTGAGCGGCGACTTGAAGCACGGAGTCGGCGGAGGTGTAAACGATCAGCGCGCCGGTCTTCATATGCTCTTCGCCCAGCTCGTCGAGGATTTCCGTGCCGCTGGCCGGCTTATTGCCGATCACTTTGCGCCCGGTCTTTTCTTCGATGCGCTCGATCAGTTCATCCGGGAATCCGTCCGGGAAAACGCGGAACGGCGTATCGATATACAGACCCATGATTTCCCAGTGGCCGGTCATCGTGTCTTTTCCGCGCGAAGCTTCCTGCATTTTGGTATGGTAGGCGAGAGGCTTGTCGGCTTTGGCCACGCCTTGAACCTCTTCGATATTGGACAGGCCCAGTTTGGCCATGTTCGGCATGTTCAGGCCGCCCATTTCGCGGGCGATATGGCCGAAGGTGTCGACTCCGAAATCATCGAACTCCGCGGCATCCGGCGCTTCGCCGATTCCGACCGAGTCCATCACGATCAAGTGGATACGTTTGAATGTAGACATGGTTCATGCTCCTTTCAGATCAGAAAATCCTATTCTACACCTTTTTTCTGGCTTTTTCACGATTAAATGAACAGTCCGACGATGATGGCCGACAGCATGCTGACCAGGGTCGCGCCGTACAGCAATTTCAGGCCGAAGCGGGCGACGACGTTGCCTTGCTTTTCGTTCAGGCCTTTCACCGCGCCGGCGATGATGCCGATCGAGGAGAAGTTGGCGAACGAGACGAGGAAGACGGACACGATGCCGATTGTGCGGTCGCTAAGCGATCCTGCATCGATCAGCGTTTTCAAGTTAACCATTGCCGCAAATTCGTTCGTCATCAGCTTGGTTGCCATGATTCCGCCTGCCGCAACGGCTTCATTCCAAGGAATCCCCATAATGAAAGCGAACGGCGAGAAGACGTAACCGAGCATTTCTTGGAAAGAGATGCCGAAGATCTCGGCGAAGATGCCGTTCAGCATGGCGATCAAGGCGACGAAACCGATCAACATGGCAGCGACGATGATCGCGACTTTAAAGCCGTCCATGATGTATTCGCCGAGCATTTCGAAGAACGATTGTTTTTCTTCTTCTTGCACTTCCAGTATATCTTCTTCCGGCTCGACTTTATAAGGATTGATAATGGAAGCGATAATGAATCCGCCGAACAGGTTGAGAACAAGCGCGGTAACGACGTACTGCGGCGGAATCAACTGCATGTAAGCGCCGACGATCGACATCGATACCGTGGACATGGCGGATGCGCAAAGCGTGTACAGGCGATGCTTCGGAAGCAGGCCGATCTGTTTTTTTACGGAAATGAACACTTCGGATTGACCGAGAACGGCCGAAGCGACCGCATTGTAGGATTCCAATTTGCCCATTCCGTTGATCTTGCTCAGCACGAGTCCGATATAACGGATCACGAACGGCAGGATGCGCGTGTATTGAAGGATACCGATCAACGCGGAGATGAACACGATCGGCATCAGCACGCCCAGGAAGAAGACGGATTGCCCTTCTACGATCATGATGTTGCCGAAAACGAAATTAATTCCTTCCGCGGCGTAGCCGAGAAGGGTGTTGAACGTTTTGGAAAATCCGCCGATCAACGTCGTGCCGAGCACGGTATTAAGCAGCAAAAACGCCAGCAGCGCTTGAAGCACGACCATAATAATTAACGGACGGTAACGAATCTTTTTTCGACCGTTACTGGCAATAAAAGCAAGGCCGAACACGACGGCCAGTCCGAGCAAAGCAATCAAAATATTCATGGGCGAAAATCTCCTGGAAGGTATTTTTTGGGCTGTCCGGCAATGCCGGTTTGTTCAAAAGCTTACAAAATCCTGACATCGGGCATCGAGAAAGGGAGCGAAAGGCGCAATGCGACTCTATGCCTCTCTCCCTATTTTCAACGAATGCCTTGATTTGAATCATGTTGAAGCGTTTACAAAAATAGACCGTTAAGATATCGGTTTTCACGATTGCGCCGGACAGGTCTGTTTCGGCATCGCTGCCGTCGACAGACGCATCCGTGCATCCGTAAATCCGATTTACTTCGACTTATCCATGTCTTTCGCCTGAAAGTAACCGGGAAGCAGCGTAGCCATCGTCCATTCCTCGGTGTTGCCGTGAAGGTTGGTCAGATAGATGCGCGTGTTCTCGTCGGCAAACTCGGCAATGACCTGGCGGCAGGCACCGCACGGAGATACCGGGCCTTCCGTGTCGGCGACGACCGCGATCGCTTCGATCCGGCGCACGCCTTCGGAAGCGGCCTTGAAGATCGCGGTGCGTTCCGCGCAGTTGGTTAAGCCGAACGAAGCATTTTCGATATTGCAGCCGGAATAGATCTTGCCGTCGGCAAGCAGCGCGGCTCCGACTTCGAAATGCGAATACGGAACGTAAGCGGAACCGCGGGCTTCGATCGCGGCTGCGATCAATTGCTCTTGCATAGGGTGACTCATGGGAAGGCCTCCTGGAATCCGGAATGGGTTAGTATCTTGTCAAGGCTAAAGGCATCAGTGATCAGTACGAAGAGTCGGATTTTTCGCCTTGCATGATCTTCACGCCGGAGCTTGCGCCGATGCGCGTCGCGCCGGCTTCGATCATTTTTTCCATGTCTTCGCGGCTGCGTACGCCGCCGGAAGCTTTGACGCCGATATCCGGGCCGACCGTTTTGCGCATGAGCGCTACGTCTTCGGCTGTCGCGCCGCCCGTGGAGAAGCCGGTAGACGTTTTCACGAAATCGGCGCCCGCGCGAACGGAAATTTCGGAAGCCAGCACTTTCTCGTCGTCGGTCAGCAGGCAAGTTTCGATAATGACTTTGACCAGCGCTTTGCCTGCGGCTGCTTCGACAACAGCGCGAACGTCGCGTTCGACAAGCTCGACATTGCCGCTTTTCAGCGCGCCGATGTTCAGCACCATGTCGATCTCTTGAGCGCCTTTTTCGATAGCGTCGACAGTTTCGAAAGCTTTGGTTTCCGGCGTGGATGCCCCCAGCGGGAAGCCGATTACGGTGCAGACTTTCACTTCGGTGCCCGCCAGGCGTTCAGCCGCAAAAGCAACCCAGGTCGGATTGACGCAGACGGAAGCAAATACGTAGGTTTTTGCTTCTTCGATCAGCTTGGCGACCTCGGCTTCCGTCGCGTCGGCACGCAGCAGGGTATGGTCGATCATGGATGCAAGATTCATCTTGGATCTCTCCTTCGAGTGTGGAATTACCCCTATCATAACATTAACGTGAACAAATGCAAAATGCTTATTGAAAATTTGTTCACGCTTATTGAACGCATGCTGCTCCTCCGGCGGCTTGCCGATAGGTCTCCGATAATCAACAGCGCAAAAAGCCCGCTTTCGGCCGGTTCTCCTAAAAGGACGAACAGTGAAAACGGGCGAAAGCGGGCTGAATCCTGACCGCTCCGGTCGGCACAGAGACCCGCATAGATCTTCGGTTCGGCTGCGTTCGAAGTTCGACAATATGTCCCGACGCGGCTTTTTCTATTTTTTGCGTCCTGCGTTTTTTTGCGCGGCTGCCGGGTCCGTTTTAACCGACTTGACGGCCGCGCCGGTTTTCGAAGACGAAGAAGCGCGGGAGGGCTTTCCGTTCGTCGCCGTGCTTTTTTCCTGCATCTTTTTCCATCCCGCATAATCATGTACGGCAAATCCCGCGAAAGCAGGGCTGCTGCCGACTTTTTGACGAACGGCTTCAAGCTGGCTGTTTAAAAATTCGGCTCCTTCTTCATAGAAAGTAACCTGGGGCGTTTCGGCCGAAGGGTTCGTTTCCACGGCGATCCGCAGCGGTTTGCCCAGCTTTTCCGCTTCGGCAAGCTCGTTTTTCGCGACTTCGGCGATCTGTTCCGCGGAATCGCGGTACGCCATGATCGTTACGCCGTCGAAGCGGTCGATCATCCAGGCGCTGAGCATCCCTTTTTCGCCGGGCATCCGATGTTCGTCGAACCAGAAGGGCATATCGGCCTCCGCTCGCAGTCCCAACCGCTTCGCGCCTTCGAGCAGCGTATCGGTCGATGTTTTCCACGTTGTCAGCAAAGCATTCCGGCCGGTTTCCCATTCGGGAAGCAGATAAGGTTCGACATCGACATGAATGCCGGAAAACTTTTCGTCGGTACCGGCCGAAGACTGATAGGCGGTCAACCAGCTCAGGAAAGCTTGCGGCAAACCGCGGTCCGTCGCCCAGCGCGGAGCGCCGTCCAGAGCGTAAATCCGAATGTTTTGCGCAGACGCTCGGCGGATGAACGCGGCGTAATCCGCTTTGTCCATTTCGGCGTCGATCTGTACATAGAGCGTCGAAACGTCGTTCGAAGCCGCGAATTGCAGCAGATCGTCGGATGAAGTCCGCAGCAGCCAAGGGTTCCAGACCCAGGTCGAGAAGCCGTCCTGCTCGCGGGCCTCGGCAGTCGACGTTCCGAAGGAGCCGGCAGTCCAGGCAACCAACAGGCATAAAACAAGGCAGCGGGAAAACGTGGAGCGTGTATTCATGATGTTTCTTCACCTTTCGATTCATCCGCAAATCAGGTCCGGAATCGGCAACCCGGCTGCCATGACCGCCCGGAGAACGGTTTTAGGCCCGCGGCTTTGCGTCTCTCGCCTTTCGACGGATTTGCCCTGCGCAGGATAAGAAATAATGAACGAGTGCCTTTAACGTACAGGCATTCGTTCAAGGGGTGCGGATTTTGTCGCTTTTCACCGCACATCTTTTGTATCGGCGGGCGGGCAGGCAAACTTAATCCGCAAGCAGGGCAAGCGCCGTAAACTGGTCCGTCACCAAAGTATTGGCATAACGTCCGGCCAGCGCCGCGCGAATCGAACGAATTTTGCGCGGCCCCCCCGCTACGAGGATCGAACGCTCCTTGCGGCGCAGCTCGGACAGATCGATTCCGACCGTACGCGCATTGATCTCTTCGCTGCATATGTTGCCGTTGTCGTCGAAGAAGCGGGAACAGATATCGCCTGCGCCGGCCTTCTGGAGACTGTGCCGCTGCGGCTCATCAAAATAACCGAGCCGGAACAGCAGCGCGTCCTCCTCGACGGTGCCGACGGTGAAAACCGCGACGTTGGCCTGACGGCCCAGTTCGATGATGCGCTGAATATGACGATCTTCCTCGACCATCCTTTTCAACTCTACGCTATCGAAAATGACCGGAAGCGGAAGATAGCGCGCGACGGTACCGAAAGCTTCCGCAAACAAATTTGCCGTCTCGGCAGCGTAAGTAGGCACCTGCGAATGGCTGACTCCGCCTTTGAGCTGCACGATTTCGACGCCGCGTACCGGTTTGTGCCGCAGCCCGAGCGCAAGCGCATGCATCGTCGTTCCCCATGTAATGCCGATAATATCCCCGTCTTGAATCGTTTCGTCCAAATATTCGGCGGCCTCAGCGGCTACGCGCGATCGAATCTCCCGGTAGTCGTTCAAGGGAGAATAGCAGACGCGTGCCGTTTGCAGACCGAATTTGCGGGTCAGTTCCGTTGCGAGCGCGTCCAAATCTTCAAGCGGATCGGCAATGGTGATGCGGACGAATCCGTTCTCTTTGGCATGTTGAAGCAAACGCGAGACGGTCGGGCGCGAGACGCCGAGCCTGACCGCGATATCTTGTTGACTGTAGTCGGACAGATAGTAAAGCCTTGCAGCTTCAATGCTGAGGCGCTGCCTGTCCAGGTCGATTTTATCCGTCATGATCGTTCCCTCGATTTTTTTAGGTTCATTATACGTGTCTGCCGCATGCTTTGCACGGAAGAAAGAAAGCCACACTAAAGTGTGAATCAAAAAAATGGGACTTAAGGATGAAATGAGACTTTTTTCTTAAAAGTATTTCATTTTTCACCGAATGTTCCGATATTCTTTGTGTGAGTTTTTTTGGTATCATAGGGAGAAAGAACGAATTTAGCAGGTTTTTCATCATACTCTCGTCGCATACTCAAATATTCGGAAGGAGCCTGGCCCATCGACGTCTTTGCAGTTTTCCTTGATCCGTTTCCTAAGCAAAAGGATTGGTCCGGCCTGATTTCCGCCTTTCATCCTGCGGAGCAGGCGCGTATTTCGCGTTTTGCACGTGAAGAGGACCGATTGCGCAAGGCAGCTTCGCATATGCTGCTGGCGATCGCGCTTGGAGAAAAGTTGGGCGCGGGCTACCGCGAGTTGATTTTTCGGCGCGGAGATTACGGCAAGCCGTATCTCGAGCGCGATCAAGCACCTAGGTTCAACGTGTCAGCCTCAGGTGCTCTTGTCGTATGCGCAATTGCTCGGACCGAGATCGGAATCGACGTCGAGCGCGTTGCGCCTCTTGAAACGTCGGCGATGCGTTTGCTGCTTGGACATGCGGAGTCCGCAGGACAAGCCTATTCTTCCGAGGAAGAGGAGCTTGATGTTTTTTATGAGCGTTGGACGATGTTGGAGAGCTGGTTGAAAGCGGAGGGGACAGGCTTGCACGATGAGTATCCGCTTGCGGCATTTGCCCCGAAGTCTATCGCGCCTAAACGCTTTCGCACGGAGGCCCGGCAGCCGGGAATGATTCCTTGGATTCTGACGTCGTTGAACGTTGCACCATCCGTGCCCGAGCATTATGCGCTGGCCGTTTGTCGAAGACCGGAAGAAGATTGGGCGGAAGAAGTCTTGTTGCTTGACGGGATGGAGCTGGCAAAGCGATTTCGAAAGTTGTTATCACGAGATGCACGATACGCGGAAGGGGAAAATAATAAGCGATGAATGCCCAGTTGAAGAATCATTCAGAAACCCGATGGCTGGAGAGATTGCAGGCTGTAGAGGAGAAGACGTTTTTGTCGGGCGAGACCGAGCCTGCTTCGAGCGAAATCGGACAGGTTGAGCGCGAGCTGCTTGCGCTTGATCCGTTTCTTTTACGCGGCGGAACTGCCCATGCTGCATGGGCCATTTTGCTTCAACGTTATTTGCGGAGTGAGGAGCAGTCATTTGCCGTTTATTCGTCGGATACGGGCGAGATGTTCCCTTTGTTGGTAAAAGGAAGCCGGGAAGATACATTCCGTATGCGTCTGGAGGCTGCGGCAGAGCTTCTGGGATCGACGGATTTGACATTGAAGCCAGAATATTTTGCGGAATTGTATGCTTCGGGTGCTGTGGATCGGCCTTACAATACGGGGATCGGATTCGATCTTCGCATCGGTGCCGAGCAAGCATTGGAGTCTTCGGACTGCGATCTATTCATCGTATTTTCCGGAACCGATTCGATTCATGCCCGCGCGGCTTTCCGAAAATCCGTGTTCGGCGAAACATTCGTGGAGAACGTGCTGGCGCATCTGCACGGAATTCTGGTTCGGATGACGGCGGCGCCGGACTCGCGGATCGGGGAAGAGGACCTGCTTGGCGAGCAGGAGCGGGAAGCTCTGTTGAACCTATGGAGCGGGAAACAGCATTCAATTGCAGCCGGTCGGCCGATTCACCGCATGATCAAGGAGCGTGCGGCACTTGTGCCGAACCTTGATGCGGTCGTTTACGAAGGCGGATCGCTGAGCTACGCGGAGTTGGATCAACGCTCGGACGTACTGGCTGCCGAATTGCGTCAAGCGGGGCTTGGAGACGGACAGATTGCCGGAATCATGGCGCGTCCGTCGGCAGAGATGATCCTGTCTGTCCTGGCCGTACTGAAGACCGGCGCTGCATATCTGCCGATCGATCCGGAATATCCGCAAGAACGCGTACGCTTTATGCTGGAAGACAGCGGAGCGGGACTGCTGCTGCTTACGCCGGGGCTTGACGCGCCGGGAAGTTACGCAGGCACCGCTTGGCGTATCGATAACGATCGGGATTGGGCAGTTCAGGTCGAAGAAACAACGTTCGGCGCATCGGATTCCGCTGCTTATGTCATCTATACATCAGGTTCCACAGGCACGCCCAAAGGCGTCGTGATCGAACATCGGTCGCTGATTAATTTGGCGGAATGGCATATCGAGCATTTTCGTATCGATTCCACAGACCGCACCGTCAAATATGCAGGCTTCGGGTTCGATGCTTCGGTCTGGGAGATTTTCCCTTACCTGCTGTCCGGCGCTTCTATTTATATGATTCCGGAAGACCTGCGCCTTGACCCGTCCGGCTTGAATCAGCATTTTAATGAAAAAGGAATCACGATCGCTTTTCTTCCGACGCAGCTTTGCGAACAATTCATGGAATACGACAACGAATCGCTCCGTGTTTTGCTGACGGGCGGAGACAAACTGAAAACCTTCCGTGCGCGTTCATACGAACTGCACAACTGCTACGGCCCGACCGAGAATACGATTGTGACCAGCTCGCATCTCGTAACCGAGATGGAAGGCAATATTCCGATCGGCAAGCCGGTTCGGGGTTCGCAAATCATGATTTTGGATGCTTACGGGCACTTGCAGCCGGTTGGCGTGGCCGGCGAACTTTGCGTGGCCGGCGACGGATTGGCTCGCGGTTATCTGAATCGTCCCGAACTGACTGCGGAGAAGTTCGTCCCGCATCCGTACGCGCAAGGTGAGCGCATGTACCGCACAGGCGATCTGGCGCGTTGGAAGAGTGACGGCACGATCGAATTCCTCGGCCGATTGGATCATCAAGTGAAAATCCGCGGCTTCCGTATCGAGATCGGCGAGATCGAACAGAGGATTCTGGAAAGCGAAGGCGTGCGCGATTGCGTCGTCGTTGCGTTGAAAGACGCTTCGGGCGACGCGTATCTGTGCGCCTACGTCGAATCTGATTCGGAGCGAAGCCATGCCGAGTGGAGCGACGAACTTGCGCTTACGCTGCCCGATTATATGGTTCCGGCTCATTTTGTCGCGCTGGATAAACTACCGGTCAATGCCAACGGCAAAATTGATCGCCGCGCGCTGCCGGAACCTCAGGTTCGTGAAGGCGCGGCTTATGAATCGCCACTGGGCGAAACCGAAGAGCGATTGCACGCGTTATGGAGCGAGATCCTCGGGCATGATCGTTTTGGCGTGCTGGATCGGTTCTTCGATATCGGGGGTCACTCTCTTCAGGCGGCGGTATTGCGTGCGCAGATCGAACGTCGTTTTGGAGCAAAGCTGTCGATCCGCGAACTGTTTGAATACACGACCGTTCGTACGCAAGCCGCGGAGATTGCGCAGCGTGCCGGCGAAGCAAGTCTATCGTCCATGGAGCTTCCGTCGATTTCAGCCGCGCTGCCGGCCGAGCATTACCCGACTTATCCGGCTCAAGCGCGTCTGTTCCTGATCGAGCAGATGGAAGGATCGGATACGGCCTATAATGCGCCTGTGCTGCTTCGCATCGAAGGTAAGCTGGATGTGCGGCGTCTTGAATACTCCCTGCAGGAACTCGTCCGTCGGCACGAAGCGCTGCGCACGACTTTCGAACTTCGCGGAGAGCGGATTGTCCAGCATGTCCACGCGCAGGCGGAGCTTCGTCTGGCCGTATCGCGCGCCGGGGAACAGAATATCCGCGCCATGATGGATGCGTTCGTGCGCCCGTTTGACCTGAGTCGCGCGCCGTTGATGAGAGCCGGCCTTGTATCTTGCGAAAACGACCTGCACTTCATCATGCTCGACTTTCACCATATCGCGGTTGACGGCGTGTCGATGCATGTCTTTTTTGAAGAGTGGTCGATGCTGTATCGCGGCGAAACGCCGGAACTGCCGACGATTCAGTTCAAAGACTTCTCGGTCTGGTATGCGCAGGGTGCTGCGGCCAGTATTCGGGAATCGCAGTTAGGCTATTGGCGGGAGCGTCTCGCAGGCGAACTGCCGATGCTCCAGCTTCCGACCGACAAGCCTCGCCCGGACAAGCAAAGTTTCCGGGGAGCGACCCTGCACGGCGGAATCGATCCGGAATTGCAAGCGAAGTTGAAAAAGTTGGCGGATCGCACGGGTACGACGTTATTCATGGTCATGCTCGCCGCCTACGGTACGTTGTTGTCCCGTTATGCGGGACAAGAAGACGTGATTGTCGGTGTTCCTGTAGCCAACCGTAACCGCGAAGAACTGCACGGCGTAATCGGAATGTTCGTCAATACGCTTCCGCTGCGCACCTACCCGGATAAGAAACAAACATTCGCAGCCTACTTGGATCATGTGAAAACGGAACTGCTCGGCGCATTCGATCATCAGGAATACGAGCTCGGCGAGCTGGTCAACGAGTTGAACGTTCCCCGGATTGCCGGACGCAGCCCGTTGTTCGACACCATGTTTGTCATGCAGAATACCGGCAGCCTCGCACCGGAGCTTGCAGGAGCGAAAACGACGCTGGAGCTGTATGCGCCGGCTATTTCCAAATACGATTTGATGGTCGATGTGACGGAACAGGAGGACGGTATTCGGATCGACTTCCAATACTGCAGCGACTTGTTCGAGGCCGCTACGATTCGCGGAATGGCCGATCATTATGTGCAACTGCTGCAGTCTGCCGTAGTCAACGAGCATCTTGATTTGCATGCTCTGCCGATGCTTCGAGAAGAAGAAAAGCACTCGCTTATTTTCGATCTGAATGATACCTCGTCGCTCTATGAGCGCCATTTAACCATTCAAGAAGCGTTCGAACGCCAAGCTGCGCAATCGCCCGATCATCCGGCGGTTACTTTCGAAGGCATATCGCTGACTTACGCGGAATTAAACGAACGGTCCAATCGTCTTGCGCATACGCTTATCGAAAAAGGCGTTGCGGCCGATAAATTGGTAGGCCTGATGTTGGATCGTTCGCCGGAAATGATTATCGGGCTGCTCGGCATTTTGAAAGCAGGCGGAGCTTATGTACCGATCGACCCGGAATATCCGGAAGACCGTATTCGGTACATGATGGAGAACAGCGGCTCGGATCTGCTCTTGACCCAACGCCACCTGGCAGGCAAGCTTGAATTTAACGGAACTTCTCTGTATTTGGATGAAGCGGACGCGTATTCGCCGCGCACGGATAATCCGAAAGACCGTTCGACGGGCAGCGATTTGCTTTACGTGATCTATACGTCCGGCACGACCGGCCGTCCGAAAGGCGTGATGTTGGAGCATCGCAATATGATGAATCTGATGCATTACGAGTATACGCGGACGAATATCGATTATACGGCTAGAGTGCTGCAATTCACGACGCTCAGCTTCGACGTCTGTTCGCAGGAGATCTGGTCAACGCTGCTTGCCGGGGGCACGCTGTGCATGATTCGCAGCGAAATGAGACGCGAAGTCGGCCGGCTGCTGGATCTGATCGAGCAGCAGCAGATCAGCGTATTGTTCATGCCCGTATCGTTCCTGAAATTTATTTTGAGCGAAAAAGAATACGAAGAGCGCTTCCCGACCTGCATTCGCCATATCGTAACGGCAGGCGAACAGTTGGTCGTGCCGGAAAAATTTCAGGAGCATCTGCGCCGCAACGGCATTTTCCTGCATAATCACTACGGGCCTTCGGAAACGCATGTCGCGACCGCACATACCCTTGATCCTGCGGGCGCGATTCCCGAGCTGCCTCCGATCGGAAAGCCGATTACCAATACGCGCATTTACATCCTGAACGATGCGCTTCGTCTCCAGCCGAAAGGCACGGCGGGCGAGTTGTATATTGCGGGAGAATGCGTGGGTCGCGGCTATTATAATCAACCGGAGCTAACTGCCGAGCGTTACTTGAACGATCCGTTCGAAGCAGGCGGCCGCATGTACAAAACAGGCGATCTGGCGCGTTGGAACGAAGGCGGTGAACTGGAATTCCTCGGTCGATTGGACCACCAGGTCAAGATTCGAGGATTCCGGATCGAGTTGGGCGAGATCGAGACGGCGTTGCTGGAGCATTTCTCGGTCAAAGAAACCATCGTGTTGGCTAAGGAAGATGCAGCGGGCGGCAAATATCTGTGCGCGTATATCGCTTCGACGGCTCATGCGAACCAGCGCGAGCTGCGAGAGCATCTGGCGAACCGGTTGCCCGATTATATGATTCCCTCTTACTTCGTGCAGCTGGATGCGATGCCGTTGACCCCGAACGGGAAAATCGACCGTCGTGCGCTGCCTGAGCCGCAGCCGGGAGAAATGCCGGCAGGTGCGGAATATGCCGAGCCGCAAAACGAGACGGAGCAAAGTATTGCAACCGTTTGGCAGAGCGTGTTGAGTGTAGGTCGCGTTGGAAGAGATGATAATTTCTTCGAGTTGGGCGGTCATTCGTTGAAAGCCGCCGTCATGGTCGCTCGTTTGCAAGAACAGTTTGAACTTAGCATTAACGATGTATTCGAGCATCAGACTTTGGCGGAGCTGGCGGCAGTGGTCAAGCCCGCATCGAACCGCATGGCGGAAAAACTCGCCGAATTGAAGGAAGCTAGCCGCAAGCAGGGCGAGGATACCTTGGTAGAAGCTCGCGAAACGTATCGACGCCAGGCTAATAAGGATGCGACGTCTGTCGATCTGGCCCAACGTCGCGGCTATGAGGGCATTCTGCTGACAGGGGCTACCGGCTATGTCGGGGTGCATGTTCTGCGCGATATGCTCATGCAAACGAATTGGCAGATCTACGCGATTGTGCGCGGGGACGATGATGCTCAAGCGTTCCGCCGGGTGCGGAGCAAGCTTGATTTCTACTTCGGTACAGGCTCGTTGGACAAGGAAATAGAGCGACTTCATATCTGGAGCGGGGATTTGTCCGAAGAAAACATGGGGCTGTCCGAAGCCGCCTACAGCCGATTGCAGCAGGAAACGGATGCGATTGTGCATGCTGCGGCAACGGTAAAGCATTACGGCAGTTATGAGGACTTTAAACGGCACAATGTCGAGGCTACGGAGCGCTTGCTGCAATTGGCCGAGTCGGATCGGAAAAAAGACTTCCACCATATTTCTACGCTGGGTGTAGCCACAGGGGTTATTCCCGGACGGGAAGAAGCATTCTTCGGCGAATACGACCTTAATCTCGGACAAGAATACGAGAACTACTATGCGAAGACCAAGTTCGAAGCGGAGGAGCGAGTCGTTCAAGCGAGAGAGCGGGGTCTGCGAACCAGCATTTATCGCCTCGGCAATGTCGTATTCCATTCGGAGACTGGCCGATTCCAGGAGAATATCGGGGAAAATGCCTTCTATACGATGATGCAGTCGTTTATTAATCTGGGCATGGTGCCTGAGCTTGCGCCGGATACGGACTTCTCTTACGTGGACGGAATCAGCCAATCGATTGTGTTGTTGATGCAGCCGGAGAATCTCCGGAACGAGACGTTCCATTTGTTGAATCCGAACCTGGAAAGCATGCACCGAATTTTGACGGCCGAGCAGGTCGAGTATAAAGTCCGACCGTTAGAATTTGCAAAATTTGTCGACGAGCTCATCGAGAAATTCCAGTCCGGAGAGTCTCGTTCCGAGATCGACAAGATTATGCTGCACTATGGTTGGTTGGAAAGCACGCAAATTCAAACGCGATTCGAGATTGCTTCAGACCGCACGGTTGCTTATTTAGAGCGGCTTGGCTTCAAATGGAAAGCTATGGATGAGGCGCTCATTTCGAAGATGATCCGTTATGCAAAGGAAACGTCTTTCCTAAAGTGACATTTCAATGAAAAGAAAGAATTTAAATGAAAAAATGCAATTTTTTGCTTTGAATTCGACATTTTTTTTAGTACACTAGAACTTGAGGCCACATATCTGAATTTAGGGGGATTTTCCATGTTTAAGATCGAATATATTCCAGCTAAAAATCGTCTTGTTTGCACCGTAGAAAGCATTACGATGGATGAAGTTGAAGCCTACAACACGCAGTACAAAGCCGAACTGGCAAAAGTAAAACCGGGCTTCACAGGCCTGACCGATCTGAGCAAAGGCAAATTGTTCACGCAAGAAGTCGCGGTAGCGCTGGCTCCGCTGGGCGAGTTGTCCGTGCAAAAAGGCTTGACGAAATGGGCTTACTACACAGGTTCCGCGGTATCGAAAATGCAAATGAAGCGCATGTTCGGCGACATCGTCGTATCGTTCGAAAAACTTGATGAAGCGGAAGCTTACCTGAACAGCTAAAAGATTGGCTGTTTCAGCTCTTCTGTTTGTCAAAGCAGCTTGAAGTTGTCGCTTGGAAAGAATCCGTTCAGTGGCTGCAACGGACTTTCTAACGTGCCTAAGCCCGGTATACCCGGGCTTTTTTTGTAGACGTTCTGAGGGGAATGGTGGGGGACAATGAATACACAGGCGAACAAACGTATGATTTTAACCGGTGCAGCAGCTGTTGCATTGTTGGAAGTCGCGATTGCCTTTCTGTTTATGATGCCGGGCCGAGGTTGGGGAAGCTTCGTGCCGGGAATCATTTTGGCTGCGGCCGTGGGCGGCGGAGCCTTCGTATCCGGAATCTGGCTGGTGCTGCGCGCGATGGATCGCAGAGCGGAAGAGATGAACCAACATTTTGCGGCGGTTGGAGCGACAGAGAGTGCCGTAGCGGCTTCGGCAGAAGCGGAAGTCGACGAACCGGGCCAGGCTTCGCAAAAAGCGATGGAACGGATGCAGGATTATTTGCTGGAGATCGATCAAAATGTCGAGCAAGTCAAAGCTAACGCGGATGTCGGCGTATTCGTATCGGATCTGATCACCGAATCGGCTCGCAGCGCGGCAGCGCGTTCCGATGAGCAAACGGCAAAAATGAAGGAGATCTCGCGTACGACAAACGAAATGTCGGCAGCCGTTCAGCAGGTAGCCGGAAGCGCGGATGAAGTCGCAAGCGCGACATTAATCACTTCCGAACAGGCTTCTTCCGGTTACCAGCAGTTGGTCAGCGCGATGAATCAAGTTCGGAAGACGGACAGCAGCATTCAGACGCTGCTTGAGCAAGTCAACCGTCTCGACGAGAAGTCGGGAGAGATCGAATATTTCGTAAGCATCATTACCGAAATCGCTTCGCAAACGCATTTGCTTGCCTTGAATGCGGCAATCGAAGCGGCACGCGCGGGCGAATACGGACAAGGCTTCTCCGTTATCGCTTCGGAAGTTCGCAAATTGGCGGAACAATCTTCGGAATCGGCGAAGCGAGTGTCCACGATCAATGCGAGCATTCAGAAAGATACGAACGAAGTTGTCGACACTTCGTCTCAAGTCGCCGGCGATATGAAAGAAGGAATCGGCTCCTTGGAAGAAGTCGGACGTTCCTTCCAGTTCATTCAGGCGGCAGTCGACGAAGTCAACATGCAAATGCAGGATGTGTCGGCTGCCGTGGAGCAGATTTCCGCGCATACGGAGCAGGTGAGCGATACGATTACCCATGCGGAACAGATGGTCGCCAGCACTTCGGAAGAAGTGGCAACCGTATGCCAAGCTGCGGAAGAGCAGCTGGCGAGCATGCAGCAATTGTCCGAAACGGTGAGCGGATTGTCCGAATTGACGGGCGGCGTCAAGCAGGCCGTTGAGCACTTCCGGGAATTGCAACCCGCCAATTAATAGGTAAAGCAGTGATGGATCATGATTCATCGTACATGCAAAAAGAGCGCACTCCGTGGTTACGGGATGCGCTCTTTTTGTGCAGTACGCGGACGGTTTTCGATGAAAACCGTTCAGGCGTTCTGGCTGGTTTTTGTTAGGGAATGATTCGGTTAGGCTCTGTTTCTGCGGCCAACCGAACGCATGATCAGGCTCACAACCGCTACTAGAACGATCGCACCGATCAATGCCGGAATAATGTAGAATCCTCCGATTTCGGGACCCATTTCTCCAAGAATAACTCCGCCGAGCCAACCGCCGATGAATCCGGCGATAATATTCCCGATGATGCCGCCAGGAATATCTCTGCCCACGATGAGACCGGCCAACCAACCGATAACCCCGCCGATAATTAACGACCAGATAATGCCCATTTTGTATCGCCTCCGCTTGTGTTTTTGTTTGCTTCAAATACAACTTAACCTTCTAGCAAGCATTTGAATAATTTATTGAAAATTTAATTTTGAAACAGTTGAAAAGGTTACATTTTTGAAACGGGTGCGAGACGCTGCGGGAAAAATTCGCTCAAGACGCTGTCTCACTCATAAAGCTTGCAGCTTTATGAGTTCAAAGGCGTCAACATTACGCTGGATGTTACCGCAGGTTTTCTTTGAAAACCTGTATTTCGCTGAATTTCTCCCTCCGCTGCTGCCGCGTTTCAAAGATGGGGAGGGGAGGAAGGGAAGGGATAAGGGCAAAGATAATACCAAAAACAAGATCTTCGCTGGGTAGCGAAGATCTGGGGGTATGAATTGTATGGAGTTAAAGTTCTTCTATATACTCGGGGATCAGTTTAAAGCGTATATCAATCCAAAGCGTATTTCACCAAAGAACCGGATTCCGCGGCGTAGAGTACGTTTCCGGCGTAGGCGAAAGCGTAGTCGGAACGTAACGGGAGGTTGGATACGGCACGGGTGATGTCTAGAGTGTCGGGATCAAGGATGTAGAGCGTTTCAGCCATGTCTACCTGCAACTCGCCGTCGTCGGAGCGTTCGAGTACGACGATCTGGCCGGGTTTGTCGGTCAGGGTGCGTTCCGCTTTTTTTCCGTCCAGTTCAAAAGAAGTGAGTTTGCGGTTGGAATAGGTGACGTATCCGCTGCCGGTCGACAAGATGACGGAATCGGCGGGGATGACGCGGCCCCACAGCAAACGGCCTTCGGGCGAGAAAGCGAATAGTTTGTTGACGGTCCCCGCGATCGAGCCTCGGAAAATAACGGTGCCGTCGTCTTGAACCAAGATCGGTTGGCCGCCGCCGTCGCCGAGCAAATTCACGCTTGCCGGGAATTTGTACGTATAGATGCGCTTCAGGTCAGGAGCGTAGACTTCGATAGAAGGGCTTGGCGAACGGTCCCAGTCCTTGTTGCTCATTTTGACCAGACGGCTCGTATCGACGACAATGCGCCCTCCTTCTGCCGTCAAAACGCTTCCTGTCAGAGTTTTGGATGCCAATGTCTGGCCTGTCGCATCGCAATGTACGGCTGTCGTTTTGACGATTCCGCGCTTATCCGGTCCTTGGGACGATGCAATGAATAAGCTTTCGTCGCCTAGCATATAGACCTGGCTTCCGAACGGAATAGAGCGATTCCACGCTTCTTTGCCGTCGGCTCGAATCGCGTAAATTTTTTGGGTCTTGTCCGAAAAGGTTCCCGTGAAATAAACCGTGCCGTTCTCCGCATAAAGAAGGGAGCTGGCAATCGTGTACGGGCCGCTTTTCTCATGGAAGGTCCGGGACCACTTTTTGGCTCCGGTAGCGGCATCAAAAGCCGTAACACTTTCCAAATACCAGTCGTACGACGTTTTGGAGCTGTTTTTTTTGATGCTTTGCACGGTGTGGGCGTAGACGAGACTGCGGGATTTGATGAAGCGGATATCGTGAGCTGAGGCAGACGATGTATCGTATACAGCTGCCGAGGTCCAGGAAGGCTGAGGGAGTTCGCTACCCGTCAGAGTGCCTGCAGCATTTGCATAGCCGGGAGCGCTTAGCAGCACGGCTGCGCTAAGGACGAATGCTCCCCATTTTTCTGTCGATTTCATGAACGATTTTCCATTCCTCTCTATAAACTTAACGTCCGGTGGAACTTGACTACGCTGATTATACACGTTGGATGCCATGTTTACCAGAAGTTTACGCTTTGACCCGCATCATTTTACGTTCTGATTCGCTAGACCGGGCTTTTTCTGAATTTATCCCGCCATTAGGCTCGGAATCGACTTTTATTTAGATTGATTTCCAAAAAAAGATGTTTTTAATGCAACCTAGTCACACAGTCTTAGAAGCCATGGCTTCGGTCGGGATTTGCGTTTAAACGCTCCGCCTTTGTCCCTGATTCCCGTAAAATCAGTTTATTTTTAACGATCCCGGGTTATATAGTCGTACATAGAAGAGAGCGACCTAACGATGTGTCTTCACATTAGATTCGGCAGATTCGGCGAAACTTGAAGGCATGTCCTTAAAGCGCGAATGCAACAAAATTGATTTAACATTCGCGTCCTATATTCCTCGGGAGGGACATCTACTTATGAATATGAGCGTACATAACCTAATGGCTTTTCATTCGCAATACACCAGACCGCAACCGGCAGCCTCACCTCAAAAAAACACGAACAACGATCAGGAACGGACATTCCACGAGATCCTGAAAGAAAAAATGGCTCGTTCCGCAATGAATATGAACTTCAAATAAATAGACTGATCTTTTGACCTGCTTTCCTTTTCAACTCTACATACCAACATAAAAACGGCTTTCCATGCCCATACGTGTATAATGAAAGCAGACAAACTGGAATTAACGGAAGTGAATCCAATTTAAAAAAAAGGAAAGCATACAAGCCCAAATGCCGAGGAGTTTTCTATTTTAAGTACAGAAGCTTAAAGCGAAGGGATAAATTCAGTGAAAGACGCCTTTGAGCTCGTTAGGCCGGAGGCTAAATGTGCGAAACAGCGTCTTGAACGAATTTATCCCGTAGCGTACCAAGCTTCCCCTTCAAATAGAACTTCCTCGACATCTTCGGCGAGTATGGTTTCAAAGGAGGCATCCGTCCATGGAATTCGATTTTACGACTATCGTTTTGGCGATTATTGTTTTTTCGCTGATGCTGATGGTTATTGGCCTGCGTTTTGAGGTGAGAAGTTTGCGTGAGGAGATTAATCGGCTCGCCGATTCGCCGCGCTTCCATCGCCCTTCGTCCATGATAGGATCAAGCGATGGCGAACAAGCACCGAGATCTTCCTCGGAAGGCGATGAGATACTGCGTTCGCTCGTAGCCAAAGGGCGTAAGATCGAAGCGATCAAAGAAGCAAGGGAAATGTACAACTTCTCGCTGAAAGAAGCTAAAAACTACGTAGAATCGCTCTAACAATCCAACAATGATAAGTCAGCTAGGAAGCCGCGGCATATGCCTGCGGCTTTTGCTGCACCTTGATCAGTCGATCGGAGTCGCGTAGGACTCAAGAAGGAGATGAAGTTCAATCGCTCGGTGGAGCCGCTGGGGCGAGGTTGGCGTTACAATGAACGGGAAGACGGAAATCGGCTTTAGGCAATTAGAAAAGTCGGGAGGGAACCTTATGTTCGATTCGACGCGGATTTCGGAATATACACAGCCGGAATCCTATCCGCTGCCGCGTACCGAGGACGGGTTTGTGCATGCCGTTCGGCCGCAGGGGATGGAACTGACCAACGCCAGGGCAATGGCTTTGGCCGATAAGCTGGCGCGCTTCCATGCGTTTGCTTATCGCTTGTATTTGAAGCTTCGTTTCGGAGGAGAGATTCATTATCGCTGGACCTTCCTGTCCGAACTGAACATTCGGCGCGGTGACCGCGTGTTGGAGATTTCGGTCGGGACCGGGGCGAATTTGCCGATCCTGCCTGCGGGCACTCAGTTGTACGGTTTGGATTTGTCCCAAGCGATGCTGCGTCAAGCTGCCCGACATTTGAAGGAGTGGGGCATGGAGGCGGAGTTGATTCACGGCGAAGCGGAGCATCTGCCTTTTCGCAGCGAGTCGTTCGATTGCGTATATCATGTCGGCGGGCTGGCCGACTTCAGCGATCCCTCCAAAGCGCTGCGCGAAATGATTCGGGTCGCCAAAAGCGGGACCAAGCTGCTGATCGCAGACGAAACCGATCGTCATAAGCGCGAGCGGAGGCCCCGAATTTCGCTGGCGAAAAAAACAGACCCCCAGCGCCCCTACATTTTGACGATGCTTCCTGCCGGAATGCTGGATGTTCAGTACGAGGAAGTCTGCAAAGGAGCGATGTATCGATTAACGTTCCGCAAGCCTTGACGCCTATACATACGACGGATAAGCCAGTGTCCTATACCTCAGTCCCGGTTGAAAAAAAGCGCTTTTCGGCGATGAACGATCCTTCCATAAGGAAGAGAGGTTCACGACGAAAAGCGCTTTTTTAAGATCGATTTACGTTTCTTTCGGTTCCGGGGGCTCTTGGCGTCCGCTTTGCTGCTCGGAAGGTTCCTTAAGCGTCGGCGGTTCTCCAGGCATGTCGTCGGGTTTTGCAGCGTCGGACATGGCGGCTCCGGACGTTCCGGCATCCGGTACGCCTGCCGCTTTGGCAGCGTCGGCGAGCTCGTCCTGAATGCTGCCCGTCCAAAGAGGAACGCCGCTTCGGTGGGCAGCCCGTCCGTTCAAATGCCCGGCAACCGGAGCCGTAATGAAAAAGAATACGATGCCGAGCAAGATGTTCATGCTGGCGGTCTGCATGCTGGACGCGAAATACAGGAACACGCCCGTCAGCACGCACAGCACGCCGAGCGTCGCGCTTTTCGTGGCGGCATGCGATCGTAAATAGACATCGGGCAGCCGAATCAGGCCAAAGGCGCTGAATACGCTGAGCAGGGCGCCGAGCAGGATCAGCAGCACCGACAACCATTCAATCAGGAGTTGAATCGTCTGGAGCATCCAGCACCCGCCCCCTTTCCATGTAACGAGCCAAGGCCACGGTCCCGATAAAAGCCAGAATGCCCATCAGCAGCACCAACTCGAAGTAGGCCGTAGAGCGTGTGTAAGCGCCGGCAATGGCAACCTCGGCAGCCACATTGACTCCGATGGTGTCCAGCGCGGCGATTCGGTCGGCGATCGAAGGGCCTTTGAGTACCCGATAGAGGCATCCGCCGATCGCCAAGGCAAGCAGCATCATCGAAATGAGCAGTACGGTTTGCATCAGCTTCGGGTCACCTCCATAATGGCTCTTTCGAACGTTTCGCGAATATGCTTTTCGACGCTGTGGGCTTCCTTCATATCCATGGCATGAATGTAAAGCGTCTTTTCGTCATGACTCACTTCCAGCAGCAGCGTGCCGGGAGTCAGGTTCATCAATCCGCACAGCAGCGTCAGCTCCCAGCCGGGTTTCAAATCGGTTTCGTAAGCGAAAATTCCCGGCGACAGCGTCAATTTGGGCTTGATGATCTGGACAATGACAGCGAATGAAGAAACAATCAATTCTTTCAGCAGCAGTCCGAGCAGTTTGACGCAAGCCCACACTTTTCGCGGATAAAAAGGTTGAGGGAAAAATCGTCGCATCAGCGTCATCAGCAGCAATCCGATCAATAACCCGACAAGGAAGCCGGATATCGTCATGTCGCGCATGAGCAGCATCCAGACGAAGGCAATGACCAGATTGAGCAGCAGTTGAAAAGCCAAAGGCATCTACTCCTTAAATACGGCTTGAATATAGATCGACGGGTCGGTTAAAATGTCCGCCGCACGTTGCATATACGGCATGACCGGTTCGGCAAAAACGCCAAGAAGAATAATCAACATCATCAGCGGCGCCGACGCAAGCAGCAGCTTCCGGGATTGTTTCCAGTGCGCTTCGCGCGGCCGTCGTGCTTTGCCCCAAAATCCGAGGATGAAAATCTTGATCAGCGAGTACAGCAGCATCAAGGTCAACAACACGCCTGCTGCCGCCACGATATACTGCCCGTTTTCCAGACTTCCCTGAATGATCAATAATTTGCCCGGGAACCCGCTGAGCGGCGGAATGCCGACGACCGCAAGCGAGGCGATCAGGAACATCCATCCGAGCAAAGGGGAATGGCTCAGCACGCCGCCCATACGGTTGATACGTTCCGTCCCCGTTTCCGCTACCAATATCCCGGCTAACAGGAACAGCAGTGCTTTAACGATCATATCGTGTACCAGGTAGAAGACGGCTCCTTTGAGCGCATCTTCGTTGGATACGGCAAGCGCCAGCGAGATGAATCCGATACTGGCGATTACATTGTAGCCGAGAATCCGGTTGACGTTGGTCTGTGATACCGCGCCGAAGCCTCCAAGTATGATCGTGGCGACGGCCATGGTCCCGATCAGCATATGGGTGACCTGGACTTCATGATAGAAGATCAGGGTAAACGTCCGAATCAGCGCATACATCCCGACTTTGGTGAGCAGAGCACCGAATAAGGCGGAGATGGCAGCAGGCGGAGCACCGTAGGAGCCGGGCAGCCAGAAGAACAAGAACAGCCCGGCTTTGACGCTGAATACGACAAGCAGCAGCGCGGAGACGACCGTGATCGGTCCGGTCTGTCCGCTTTCTGCGATCCGCATCGATAGATGCGCCAGATTCAGCGTCCCCGTTGCTCCGTACAAATAAGCGACGGAAGCGACGAACAGTGTCGAAGACAATACGTTAATTAAAATGTAATGCAGCGTTTCCCGGAATTGACGTTTGGTTCCGCCCAGCACGATCAATGCGTACGAAGACATCAACATCAACTCGAAGCAGACGAACAGGTTGAACAGGTCGCCGGTCAGGAACGAACCGTTGACCCCGGCAATCATGAAGTGAACAAGCGAATAAAAATAATGTCGTTCCCGTTCTTCGTCGATGCCGCGGAACGAGTACCATAGGCAGCATGCGGTCACGATCGAAGCGGCCAACACCAGCAGTACGGCGAACATGTCCGCAACCAACACGATCCCGTAAGGAGGCGCCCAACCGCTCATATTGAGCGTCTGAATACCGGTTGTACGCACCTGAACCATCAGGAAGATCGCAACGGCAACGTTCAGCAGGGAGCTGAGAAGACTGATCCAGCGTTGCAGTTTGAGTTTATTATGCAGAAAAATGAGCAAAACGGCTGTAAACAACGGAATCAAGAGTGGAGCGACTACCCAGTTGTTCATCGGCGACGCCCCCTATGTTTGGAAGATTCGCTGCGCATCCGATCCATGTCGGTCGTATCCAGTTTCTGATAAGCCCGATAAGACAAAACAAGGAAAAAGGCGGTGATTCCGAAGTTGATGACGATCGAAGTCAGAATCAAAGCTTGCGGCAGCGGGTCGACAAATTCTTCTTTGCCTCGACCGAGCAGCGGCGCCGCACCGGTCTTAAGCATGGACATGGCCATCAAAAGCAAATGCACGGCATGCGTCAGCAGCGAGGTGCCGAGCACGATCCGCAATAAGTCCTGAGTCAAAATCAGATAGATTCCGACGGCGAATAACACGCCGACGATCACGGCTACGACGACTTCCATCAGTTATCCTCTCCGATCGTGAGCAGAATCGTCATGGTCACGCCCACGACTGCCAGATAAACGCCCAGATCGAAAATCAAGGCCGTATGGAGCTCGGTTTCGCCGAGCAGAGGAAGCTGAAAATAGCCGAAAGCATGCTTCAGGAACGGTTCGCCGAACAGCAGGGAGCCGGTTCCGCCGCAAAGGGCAATCAGCAAGCCGACCGCCGTAACGATTTTGAAGTCGATCGGGATAACCTTGCGCACCGTCTCGATATCGTAAGCGAGCGCGAGCAGCAGCAGGGCACCGGCGCTCATCAGTCCGGCGATAAAACCGCCGCCGGGACTGCCGTGGCCGGTGAAAAACAAATACAAAGCGAACGCCAAAATAATAAAGACGACGATCTTGGAGATGTTTTGCAGAAAAACGTCGCTGCCTCTAGGCATCCAGATCTCCTCCTTTCTTGCGGCTTTCGTCAGTTTCGGAATCCGGGTCCGACAAATCCGGATCGGAATCAGGCTCGAGTTCAGTTTCGAAATCGGAATCCGCGTTCTTTTCCTTGTCTGGAGCTTTGTCGTTCAGATCGCTCACGCAGTTGATCCAAGGTTCTTTTTTGCGCGAGACTTCAATCGGGCCGTCGTGTCCGTATTGATTTTTGCGGAAACGATCGGCCACGTCATCGGACTCGTCATCTTCGTGAGAAACATGGCGCGATCCTACGTCCGTTGCTTTGCGCCGCAGCTTGATCATGTTGTAAATACCGAGCGCTGCAACGCCGAGTACCATGATTTCGAGCATCGTATCGAATCCGCGGAAATCGACCAAGATGACGTTTACGATATTTTTTCCGCCGGCCGATTCATAACTTTCCCGAACATAATAGTCGGATACGGGATCGAACGGATTCGTACCCAGCACGGCAAGCGCAACAAGTGTCATCAACACGCCGACCGCAATCGCCACCAGGAAATTCGGCAGGCGGAAACGTACGGCCCGTCTTTCCGTGCGCAGTTTAGGCAGATGATAGAAACAGAGCAGGTACAACGTTACCGAGATGGATTCAACGACCATTTGCGTCAGTGCCAGATCGGGCGCGCGCAGGAATACGAACATCAACGTCATCAGATATCCGACCGACCCGGTCAAAATGATGGCGACAGGACGGGACTTGGCGAACGGAACCGCAATAGCGGCCGCAGCCAATCCCAGCAGGATCACCCACTCGTAAGGCGCGATCTGCGCATAAGCGCCGACCCGGTAGCTGATATCGGTCGAACTGTACAGGATAAAGCCGAGAACAAGCATCATGAATCCGAGAATATACTTGACGTAGCTGCGCGACGAACCGTTCATGTAGAGCGAAGTTACCCGTACCGTAATGTGTTCGAAGAAGCGCAGACTGATATCGTAAAACCGATTGATCGATACCCGGCGCGGAATAAAAGCATACAGCTTCATCCAGCGTCGTACGGTCAGAGCGAGAAGGATTCCGACTGCGACTACGGCGATGGTCATCCATAACGCAGGCGTGAAGCCGTGCCAAAGCTTGATGTCCATCGGAAGGCGTTCGCCCGAAGCCGTGACGATCGGCATCATGGCTTCGGCAGCAGGGCGGATCAGCGAATAAGCGACCGTACCCGGGAAAAGACCGAGAACAAGAGCCGACAAAGCCAATAATGCGGGAGGAAGCACCATAAGAAACGGAGCTTCGTGAATCTTTTTGTTCATCAATGGTTTTTTGCGCGGTCCCAAGAAGGTTCGGAACACGAACAGAACCGAGTACACGAACGTGAATACACTGGCGATCCAGGCTACGATAGGGAATAAGGCTGCCCATGTCGAAAGTCCGAATACTCCGGCGTGCAAAGGTTCGATTACGGAATCCAGAAACATTTCTTTACTGATGAATCCGCCGAAAGGAGGAATGCCCGCCATGGAGAACGCACCGAACAACGAGATGGTAAAGGTAACGGGCATGACTTGGGCGAGTCCGCCCAGCTTGCGAATGTCCCGCGTGCCGGTTTCGTGATCGATGATGCCGGCAGCCATGAATAACGCGCCTTTGAACACGGCATGATTCAGCAGATGGAACATGGCGGCAGTTCCGGCGGCGGCGTACAGCAATTGCTCTTCCCCGTCGAAAATGCCCGCTAACGAGGAGAGGCCGAGCAAGGACATGATCAAACCCAACTGGCTGATCGTCGAATAGGCGAGAATGCCTTTGAGATCGGTTTGTTTGAGCGAAGCCACCGAGCCATACAGCAAAGTAATCAATCCGCCGAGCGAGACGATCCAGAACCATTCCGCCGTTCCGGCGAAAATCGGGCTCATCCGCGCAACCAGGTACAGACCTGCTTTGACCATCGTCGCGGAATGCAGGTAAGCGCTGACCGGAGTCGGAGCTTCCATGGCGTCAGGCAGCCAGATGTGGAACGGATATTGAGCCGACTTGGTGAACGCGCCGAGCAGAATCAAGACCATGGCCGGCAAAAATAAAGGGTGGGACATTAAGGGTGCCCCGGCTTCGAATAGTTCTCGAATCCGGTATGTTCCGCTCATCACATACAGCAGGATAAAACCGCTAAGCAGACCGAGGCCGCCCGCCATCGTAATCAGCAGGGACTTAAGCGCGCCGTAACGCGACCTGTGCTTTTCGTTTTTATAGCCGATCAGCAAGAATGAGGTGATACTGGTGAGTTCCCAGAATCCGTACAGCGTCAGCAGGTTGTCCGAGAGGACAAGCCCGAGCATGGCGCCCATGAAGACCAAGAGAAAAACATAAAACCGCGTTAACGATTCCTTGGCAGCATTCATATAGGCGATCGAATAAAGGGCAACGAGAACCCCCATTCCGGTAATCATCAGGGCGAACAACAGAGACAATCCATCGAGATAGACAGTGAACGAGATTCCGAGTGAAGGAATCCAATCGAACGATTCGACAATCGGGGAGCCGTCGCCGACATCGGCCAAGTAGCCGAGCAGCATTGCGAAGACGAAAGCCGACAATGCGGCTGCGAACCATCCTTTGTGCAAACGGGGAACCGCCTTTCCCAAAAAAGGGAGTAAAACGGCAAGCAAGAACGGCGACAGCGTCAAGAGATGGAGTAGGGACAAACGGCTTCTCCTTTCCGCTTCATATATTTCGGCTTGATCGCTTTTAACCAAGCTCAGACTGTTTTCGAAAGTTACTTTGGCGCGGGAGGCGAGAAGGCTCCGAGAGAATTTGCCAGCATAGGCTTCCGAAGTGCATTTCTTCGAAATGCTTTACAAGGCGCTGTCTCGCTTGGAAAACTTGATTGAAATTCAAGTGGAAGTTTTCCAAGTTCAAAGGCGTCTTGACCTGAATTTCTCTCTCCGCCTTCTCGCTTCTAGCTACGTTAGACTTTCTCGACACGTTGAACTTGGTAGCTTTCAACCAAGCTTTACTTTTTAATATTACCCGAATTAAGGTAACCAAAGCTAGTAAATTGGATTTTTATACGAAAAAGATCCCTGTTCGTCCATTTTCAGATGCTATGATGCGGACAGAAAAAAGTCATATCGCTGTTATCTATTCTTACGGGTTGCCCAGTGACGCAAGGAGTGAGGAAGATGAGCCAAAATCCGGACGCATGGAAGGACGCGAAACTTCGCTGGACATGGGAAATTCCATCAGCATTCGATTTGCATGAGCTTTACGAAGTATTGGAATGGAATGACTTTTTGCGCTTGGAACCGGAGAAACTTCGTCTGGCGATGGAGGGAAGCTGGAAAGTAATCAGCGTATATGCCGATGAACGCCTGATCGCAACCGGAAGACTGGTATCGGACGGCGTGATCAATGCTTATTTATGCGGCGTAGGCGTTCGTTCGGAACTGCGCGGACAGGGGATCGGAAAAGAGATCATGCATCGTCTAACCGAGGAAGCGCGCAAACAAGGGCTCCATATCCAGCTTTTTTGTTCCGAAGAACATCGGGCTTACTACGGGGGACTTGGTTTTGAAGAATTTGCCTTTGGATTTAAAAAGGATGGACGGTTTTAAGTGTTGGAGCACTACTTTTTAAGCAAGAAGAATTCAACGTGTCGAGAAAGTCTAACGTAACTGGAAGCCAGAGAGCGGAGAAAGAAATTCAGTGAAATACAGGATTTCGAAGAAAACCTGCGGTAACATTCAGCATCATGTTGACGCCTTTGAACTCGGAAAATTCCTTTATTCAAATCCGATTCAAATTTCCGAGTGAGACAGCGTCTTGTGCAGCATTTCGAAGAAATGCACTTCGGAAGCCTATGCTGGCAATTTCTCTCGCAGTCTTCCCGCTTACACCTGACCTTATCGACTCGTCAAAAAGAGCCGCTCTCAAGCCGGATATGGCGTTAAGGCAGCTCTTTTTTTGAAATTTGGATCGTTTTACGCTTACTTCTCCGGAACGCTGACCTGAGCGGCGCCGTAAGTCTCGAACCATCCTTTGACCGTATCGAAGTCATTCGAGAAGGACAGCGACAGCAGCAGCATAAGGCGGGCATGCACCGCGTTCAAGTTATCTCCGGCAATGATATTGTCGCCGCTCGAATAGTTGCTGCCCGAGCCGGTGCGCGTTGTCGTGACGAAGATCGTATCATGATCGGCGATTGCGGCTGTACGTTCCGCGCTCATTGCGCGCGAGATACCGCCGGCTCCGGTCCCTGCCGTGACAATGCCGTCCGCGCCGTTTGCGACAAAGGACGAAATGGCTCCGGCTCCCGCATCTTGGTAGGAGTAGGCGATTTCAACCTTGGCCAAGTTGGATTTGTTCAGCTTCGAGAGATCGAAAGGCGTGTTCCAATCGGCAGTGCTCAATAAAGCACGTGCAGGCGCCCGATAAATGCGAACTCCGGCTTCATCGATGTAACCGAGTGCGCCGAGTTCCGGAGTGATGAAGGTGTCCGTGCGGTAGGAGTTGGATTTCGTGACTTCTCGCGCAGCATGGAATTCGTCGTTAAGCATCAGCACGGTGCCGAAGTATTTCGTTTTGCCGCTTGCCGCCAATTTGATCGCGTTATACAGATTGGCTTGAGCGTCGCTGCCGATCACCGTCCAAGGACGCATCGAACCCGTAACGATGACCGGCTTCGAACTGCGCACCGTCAGATCGAGGAAGTAAGCGATCTCTTCCATCGTATCCGTTCCGCTGGTTACCACGACGGCATCCTGCGTTTTGAGAGCTTGGTCCACGCGAAGGGAGAGATCGTACAGGTCGGCGATGCTGTAGGCGCTGGAGCCTGAATTGCCGAATTGGTATGTACTGACCTGTGCGATCTTGTCCTTGTCGGGAAGCTCTGCAACCATGTCGGCGATCAGCAAAGTGCCGGCGCGATAATTACCGAAGCTCGTTGCGTCAGCAGATTGACCTGCAATAGTGCCGCCCGTAGCAATAACTTCGACCTTAGGGAGTGCGCTTACGACTGTGCTTGTTCCTGCTGCGGCCGGTGTGCTGGCAACAACAGTTCCTGTAACTTCCGCTGCGTAAGCACCCGGAATCCGCACGACTGGAGCCGCCGCGGCAGCGGTAACGCCAAGGGCAAGCACGGTTTTCAGAACCTTCATAGACATCGTGGACATAAAATTCCTCCTTAAAATGATTTGGGAAGGAACTTTAAATGACATAGCTTGCTTCCCGATGTCTATAAATATAAATTCATGTTAATAAAATTAACAAATATCATAAATGATCAATAAAGCGTTTTATTCGATATTATAATACGTATTTCGCCTTTTTTCTTCATTTAATGAATATATTTAATCAATATTTTAAACATGTAAAAAAGCTCAAGAAGCTTTTTATGTGAATAAATATTACTTGATAAAAAACCAAGCCGCAATGATTCCTCCGGCATTTCTACAGAAAAGAATCATAAAATAAAGACTAAGAATAAATATTTAAAAATTAGAATAAATATTCACAGGAAACCTAATCAAGCACGCTTTTAGGAAAAAGGCATTTCCCAGCATTCTACGTCAAACTTCATTCCATAATACGAAATGCTCGGTCGGTCGCGCATACGGAAACCGTGACGGGTGAGCAGTCTTTGAAGCCGAACTTGATCTCTTACAGCCCAAAGGATCAATTTTTGGCAGCCGTTCTGCCGAGCGAATCGGATGGCTTCACCCAGAAGGCTTCCGCCGATCCCGAGCCCGCGGCGTTTGGATTCGACCATGAACAGCTTAATATGCATGCGCTTTTCGTCCAAAGGTTCGACGACGATCGATCCGGCGCTTTCGCCGTTCATCTCGGCAATCCAACAACGGGCTCTCGTCGTGCTTGCCGGATCGAAAAGCTTTTGGTTGGTATCGATTATCACTTCATGAAATTCGTCCGCATGCCCGAAAGTTTGCTCGAACAATGTTTCGTAGGTCTTTGTTAACCGCTCGGCATCAGAAGGTTCGGCTTCGCGCAGAAAATAGCGGCTGTCCGGAACATAGGCCGCGCGGGAATCATTGATTTCTTCAATCGTGCGTATGGCTTCCATCAGACGTGCCTGATCGGATTCGGACAAGCCAGCGAGATACTCGGCAACGTCATCGTCTACTCTGCGATTGAGCAGCTGGGCAATTCGTTTTCCGTCTTCGGTAAGTTTCAGGAACCGTCGTCTGCCGTCGCGTTCGCTGCGAGGGCGTTCGATCACGTTTCCGGATTCCAGCCTGCCCAGCAATCGACTCAGGTATCCCGGATCAAGTCCCAAATTCCGGCTTAAATCAGTAGCGGTCAATCTGGGTTGACGAGAAATTTCAAGAATGACTCTTGATTCAGTCAATGAGTATGAACTATGCAAAAGGCGCTCGCGCAGTACGCCGGCCTGCATGGTGTCGCTGTAATTGAAGGCGCGAAGGGTTCTGATTCTCTGTTTCCAGAGCAAGGGATCAGGCATGTATTCACTTCCTTTCCCGGCCATACAAGCAGGCAGCCGTCTATTGAAGTCGGATAAGTTAAACGGCTTCTTCCGAATTATAACAAGAAAGAGAGCTAGGAATGAACTTTTAGGAAGATCTTGCCTGAAATTTTGCTCCCTGTATCAAAGTTTCGGGCAAGCCCGACCTGAAATTTTGATACCTGACCCCGAAATTTGAAGCCTTACTTCGGTTGTTTTCACAGGCTAAAATAAAATCATGAAATGTAAGCACTTACAAAAAAGGCCGGCTGCAGGGTCGGAGGGGGCTGGAAGATGGAGAGGAAAATAGAGACAAGCGTCTCGGATTTGCCATCAGAGCGGGACGGTAAAGCACGCAAGTGGTGGAAAAAGCTGCTCGGACAGCGGCATTTGCAGACGATGGCGCTGCTCGGCGTAGCGTGGATGTTCATTTTCAACTACATCCCGATGTACGGAATTATTATTGCGTTCAAAGAATACAACATCGTCGACAGTATCGCCAACGCTCCGTGGGTGGGACTGGATCATTTCCGGGAATTTTTGCAAGACGATGAACTGGGCGGCGTAATCCGCAATACGCTCGGCATCAGTCTGATTAAGCTGGTGATCGGTTTTCCGCTGCCGATTATCTTCGCCTTGTTCCTGAACGAGCTGCGTTCGGTCAGGTTCAAAAAAACCGTTCAAACTATTTCTTATCTGCCCCACTTCCTGTCATGGGTCATTCTCGGCGGAATTCTGGCAACCTGGCTCGCCGACGTGGGGATTATCAATAACATCCTGATGGGGCTGGGGTTAATCACCGAACCGATCTCCTATTTGGCGGAACCGAAATACTTTTGGGGCATCGTGATCACTTCGGATATTTGGAAAGAGCTTGGCTGGTCGGCGATTATCTATCTGGCCGCCATGGCGAGCGTTTCGCCTGAACAGTACGAAGCCGCGACGATGGACGGAGCCGGACGTTTTCAAAAAATGTTCTACGTCACGCTCCCGAATATTCGCCCGACGATCGCGATCTTGTTCATTCTTGCGGTCAGCGGCGTGCTAAACTCCAACTTCGATCAGATTCTCGTACTGCGCAATTCGCTGAACGAGAGCGCGAGCAACGTGATCGATATTTACGTCTATCAAACCGGGATTCAGCAGGGCCGCTTCTCCTATTCGACCGCGGTCGGTTTGCTCAAATCGGTGATTGCCCTGATTCTGCTGCTGATTGCCAACGGCGTTACCAAAAAATTGAACAACACCTCGCTTTTCTAGGGCGGCGGAAGGAAGGAGGAACCTGCAATGTGGACATTAAAACGCAAAACGAGAGGCGAGGCGCTGTTCGATTTTCTCAATACGTTCGGGATGGTATTAATCTGTTTCGTGACGATCTACCCGATCTGGTACGTGTTGGTCAATTCGTTCAACGACGGAACGGACGCCATGAGCGGAGGCATCTACTGGTGGCCGAGGCAGTTCAGTCTGGACAATTTCGGAGCGGTATTCCGCAGCGAAGGGATCATGATCGCGATGGGCATTACCGTTGCCAAAACGCTCGTCGGTACGGTCGCCCACGTCTTTTTCACCGCGATGGTCGCGTATGCCTTCTCGCGCAAAGGATTGATCGGCGGCAAGTTTTACATTCTGATGGGCACGGTGACGCTGTTCTTCGGGGGCGGACTGATTCCGACGTACCTGCTGATCCGGGATTTGCATCTGCTGGACAATTTCCTGGTGTATATCATCCCCGTGCTGTTCAGTTTTTTCGATCTTATTATCTTCATGACCTTTTTCCGCGAAATCCCTGAAGGGCTGGAAGAAGCGGCACGGATCGACGGAGCGAACGACTGGTCGATCTTCCTGCGCATCGTGCTTCCCGTTTCCATGCCCGTACTTGCGACGATTGCTTTGTTTCACGGCGTGTATCAATGGAACGACTACTTTACCGGCATGATCTATATCAACAATACCGATTTGCAGCCGATTCAGACCTATCTGTACCGCGTCGTGGCGGAGTCGAGTTCGAATCAGATGATGGCGGCCGTTCCGGGAGGCGTTACGCGCTCCGTGACCTCGCAGTCGATCAAGCTGGCTACGATGGTCGTGACGACGGCGCCGATCGTGTTCGCTTACCCGTTCCTGCAAAAGTATTTCGTCAAAGGCATGATGATCGGCTCGATCAAAGGCTGATTCCTCGAACGGTTTTACGCTTCATGTTTTCATATAAGCAATAGTGAGCGACATCGTACATCCATTACACGGAAAAGGGGTACCCACATGAGAAAAAGAGGGAAAAAATTCTCCGTCCTCCTGGCCGCGATGCTGATGGTTTTCAGCACGGCGTGTTCGTCAGGCGGACAAAGCAAAGAAGCGGCAACGGAAAAAGAACAAGCGGCGCAGGCGGCGGTCGATCCGAGCAAGCCTTCCTGGCAAAACGACACGTCGCCGATCACGTTCGATTGGTACATCAACTTCGCTTGGTATACCGGCACGGATTGGGGCAAAGATCTGACCAGCCAATACGTGACCAAAAAGACCGGCGTCGATCTCAATTTTATCGTCCCGGCAGGCAACGAAGCGGAAAAAATGAACACCATGATCGCCTCCGGCAAACTGCCCGACTTCGTGACGATCGCTTGGAGCGACGACGCGGTAAAAAAAATGATCGAAGGCAAATTGGTGCTGTCGCTCAACGAGTTGGCCGAACAGTACGATCCGTACTTCATCTCCAACGTCGCCGATCCGGCCAAGTTGTCGTGGTACACGCAGGAAGACGGCAACGTATACGGATATCCGAACGCGTCCTCTTCTCCGGCAGATTTTGAAAAATACGGCAAAGAGTATGTCTCGAACCAAGTGTTCGTCGTTCGCAAAGACATGTACGAAGCACTCGGTTCGCCCGACATGAGCACGCCGGAAGGATTCCTGGCGGCGCTGCAAGCGGCCAAAGAAAAGTATCCCGACGTGAACGGACAGCCGCTGATTCCGATCGGTCTGCACGAATTCACCGACAACGGCAACTATTCGCTGGAAGGCTATCTGCAAAATTTCCTGGCGATTCCGCAGGAAAAAGACGGCAAACTGTACGACCGCCCGACCGATCCGGAATATATCAAATGGCTGAAAACGTTCCGTCAAGCCAATGAAAACGGTCTGCTGGCCAAAGACATCTTTATCGACAAACGCGCGCAAATGGAAGAAAAGATCGCCCAAGGCCGTTATTTCGCCATGATGTATCAACGCAGCGACTTCAGCAGCCAGCAAAACGCTCTGTTCGCCAACGATCCGAACTCCGTCTATATCGCGGTGGACGGTCCCGCGAACGCGGCGAAAGACCAACCGAACCTGTCCGGACCGGGCATCTCGGGTTGGACGCTGACGCTCATTTCCAAAGACGTCAAAGACAAGGCGCGCGCGATCGGCTTCCTCGAATATCTGACGAGCGAAGAAGGCCAGCGCGATCTGTATATGGGCGAAGAAGGGGTGACCTACGACATGGAAGGCGACAAGCCCGTCTTCAAGCCTGAAGTGCTGGACATGCTCAACACCGACCGTGCGGCGTTCGATACGAAGTACGGCGCTTCCCACAAATATTGGATGATGATGGATACGAACATTACCGATCAATGGGCGCCTGCCCCGGTCGATCCGTTCAAGCAAATGATGGACTGGACGCGCGGCAAAACGGTCAGCGCTTCCGAGTTCGATCAGATCAACCCGACCGGCAACTCGAAGGAAGGCATCGCGAATACGAAGCTCGGACAGCTATGGGGCAAAACGCTTCCGAAGCTGCTGCTGGCCTCCACGGAAGCCGAGTTCGACCAGATCTGGAACGATTACCAACAAAAACGCGAATCGACGGGTCTGGCCGAAGTACAAGCGTATCAACAAACGGAATACGAGAAAAACCTGGAGAAGTTGGGCGGAGCGAAATAAAGCCGACTTCACGGTTACGCATTCCGCTCAACGCGTGCAAATCCTTATGATCGTCAACAAGTCCCGAGCCCCGGAGCAACCTGCCGGGGCTTGCGGACTTGTTTGGCGATTTTGGGTCTTGTCATCACGGGGAAGGGCTTTGTATGATAGGGAAGCTTCTTTCATGAAAACGGATACAGGGGGAGCCGATGAAGACAAAATGGAGGGATGCGGCTTATGCGGTACGCCGCTGGCTTCAGACCCGCTCGCTGCAAAGCCGATTGGTGGCGGCTTATGCCTTTTTGATTTTGATACCCAGTACGTTGATCTCCGCCTATTTATATAATGATATCCGGGATAGTTACATTGAAGACGCGCAGGTAAAAAGCTCTTATCTGGTTCAGAGCGAGAAGCAGGTCATCGCGAATCAGATCGAGACGATGGAGCGTTCCGCCCAACTGCCGCTGTCCGACCAAAACGTGCGCCGCTATCTGACCGAACGGACGGACCCGACGGCGGCGGAGTTGGTCGATTTCAATAATACGGCTTATGCCAATCTGGCCCGCATCCAAATCAGCAATCCGGCTATTCTGCATTTGCGTCTGTATACGGCAAACGAACGCAACTACGAAATTTGGCCGATCATTTTCCGCGAAAGCCGCGTACGCGACAAGCCGTGGTTTGCGTTGACGAAAGGATTGGGCGAACGTCAGGCTTGGTATTTTCAACCGGAATCGGCTGTTCAGGACGTCGGGGGGACCGAAGAAGATCCGCCTAAAGTATCGCTGCTGCGCGAAATCAATTTACCGAAAGACGAACATATCGGCGTGGTTCAGGTCGATATGCGTCTGGATCAGTTTTCGCCGCGAACATTCGGAGAGCTTCAGGAAGAAGGCTCGCAGATGCTGTTGGTTACGCCCGATGAAGTCTATGCGCGCGCAGGAGATTCCGAACTTTCGACGGATTCGCCCGCGGTTCAATATGCGGTAGCGCAGCTGAGGAATTTGGGCGATCCGGGTCAAGTGCCCAATATCTCGGACGGTTTTTTTCGTTACGAAGAAGGCGGCGAAGCTTACATGATGCTGTACACGCCCGTCGAACGAATGGATGCCTACCTGCTCAATGCCGTCTCTTTGGAAAAAGTGCTCAAAGATCTGAATCGAACGCGCAGTATGCTTATTTATGCGAATATCGGATTCATTTTGATTCTCGCGCTGCTCACCTATATCATGAATTCGTTTATTTTAAAAAACCTCAAGCAGTTGGCAGACGCGATGAAGCGGGTGCGCAAAGGCGAACTTCAACCTGCGCTCAGTATCAGCGGCGGAGGCGAAATCGGCGACTTGGCGCATCATTTCAACAAAATGACCCAGACGATCAACGAGTTGATTGCCGAAGCCGTTCGCAAGCAGGCGCTGATGAAGGAAGCCGAACTGCGAACGCTGTACAATCAGATCGACTCGCATTTTCTCTATAACACGCTGGAAAATATCAAAATGCTGGCCGAGATCGAAGATCAACGCAAAATATCGGATTCATTAACCTCGCTCGGAGGCATGATGCGTTACAACTTCAAATGGACCGGCGAATACGTCAAGCTCAAAGACGAAATCCGGCATATCGAAAACTACGTCGAAGTCATGAACATCCGATTCGACGAACCGATTACGTTAATTTGCGAAATTCCGAAGCTTTTTACGGAACTGGAAATTTTGAAAATGTCCCTCCAACCGATCGTCGAGAATTCGGTCAAGCATGCTTGGCAGACGCTGGGCGACGGAGGGCGGCGAGAGTTCAGGATCGCAGTACGCGAAGTGGATACGTCGAAAATCCAGATTGTGATGACCGATAATGGAGCGGGGATGGATGCCGGACGCTTGGCAGAGTTGAATGCCGAAATTCAGGGTGCCGGAGAAGAAGGAACAAGTTCCGCCTATACGGGAGTCAAACTCGGAGGGATCGGCCTGCGCAACGTGCATCAGCGGATTCGACTTTTTTACGGCAATGAATACGGGCTGTTTCTGGAGAGCGAAGAGGGGGCCTACACGCGCATTGTACTGACGATCCCCAAAGTACTGCTTACCGGAGGAGGATGGGAAGAATGATCGATCTGTTGATTGTGGATGATGAAAAAAATATACGCCAGGGCCTCAAAGTGATGATCGAGCGGGAATTCGGCGATGCCTGTCGGATTCGGCTCGCGGCCCATGGACAAGAAGCGCTGGAACTGCATGCGCAGCAGCCGGCTAACGTGGTCATCACGGATATTCGAATGCCCGTTATGGACGGGATGGAATTGTTGGAGCGGCTAAGGCGGCAGCGCCGCGCGGCGGAAGGTCCGATCGTATTGGTGCTCAGCGGCTATGACGAATTTGAATATGCCAAGACGGCGATACGGTTTCAGGTGCGGGACTATCTGCTCAAGCCGATTCGGCGCGAGGATCTGTTCGAAGCGCTGGAGCGTGCTTCGGAAGAATTGGAGCAGCGGAAGAACGAGTCGGAGCGAATCGATCTGGCCCAGGATTACAAAAAACGTCTGCGTTTGGCCCGGCTTACCCAATTGCTTGAAGCGGACGGAACGGAATTTAAAGCGGTATTGGATGATCTATCCTCCGGCGAAGCGGGCTTGACTCTTCCATTTTCCCTGGCGGTGGTTGCTTATCGCTATGAACAGGGCGGAAGCATGAGCCGTGAGGAGCTGGCATCTGTCGTGGAACGTCTGGACGGTCCGCTGGATCGGGGGTATGAAGCGGCATTATGGGATCGGGAAGGCCGTCTCGTACTGCTCGATCCTTCGCCCGAACGCTTTGCGCGTCTGGCTGAACTGGCGGAGAAGCGGGAATTGGGCGGATTGCTCGTCGGTCTCGGGTTGCCGGGAAGCCGGTTGGAAGATCTGCCGGAGAGCTATCGGGAAGCGTGCCTGGCATTGAAGTATACCTTTTTGCATCCGGGAATTCATTTGGTGGACGCCCGCGCAATCAAGGAAGGGCGACAGCTTTTTCCTCCTCCGGAAGAAGAAATTCGGCTGCTCGGCAATCTGCTCGGGACCGACCGCACGTGTGAGATGAATGAACTTCTGTATCGTATTTTTCATATTGACCAGCTTGCCCGAATACACATTTCCTATATCGAACATACGGCGCGACTGATTAACGAACAGGTGCTGGACGAAGTGTTCCGCCGTTACGGCGAAGCTTCGATGGAGGTGCTCAAACTATACCGCAAGGTAGGCGATTGGAACAGTTTTCGTTATTTTCACGATTATTTCCGGGCACTGGAGAATTTGCTTGTGAGCGTGAACGATTACATCAAGCAAGTTCGGCTGGCGTATACGGAAAACGAAAATCTGAAAGAAGCAGTCGCGTTCATCGAACAAAATTACGCCAGACCGCTCAATATGGCAAGCGTCAGCAACCATGTCTCCCTGAACTATTCCTATTTTAGCGAGGCGTTCAAAGCGTATACGGGAGAGAGCTTTGTCGTGTATTTGAAAAAAGTGCGGATCGAAAAAGCGAAAGAATTGTTGGCGGAACGGGAGCTGAAAATGGTTGGCGTCGGCGAAGCCGTAGGTTTTGAGAACGTCAAACAGTTTGCCCGTGTCTTCAAAGAGTTGGAAGGCATATCTCCGCATGAATACCGTAGTAAGGCGCATGCTTCCGAATCGGAATGAAGTCGTGACCCTAATTGACGATTAAAGGGTAGAGACGACGGTTAAAAAACGGTATACAAGTACCTTGACCAAGTTGAGCGCAAACCTCGGATTAAGGTGGATCAAGCTACAAGGGGGATTTTATAAGATGAGAATACGTTCGGGCAATAATGCGGGAAAAGTAAAGAAGATGCTGTTGGCAGCGACGGCAGCTCTGCTAATCGCGCCGCTGGCGCCTTCGATCGGCGAAAAAATCGCGCTGGCCGCTGCGACGACGGTGTACATAAACGGAAGAGTCGCGCAGGGCGAAGTGCTGGTTCGGAATGGGTTGACCTATTTGACGCTGACTGATTTGAAATCATTCGGCGACTACAGTTTCCGGTATAACAAAACGTGGCGTACCATTACGATCACGGGCGGTGATAGCGGGGAACGCTTCGTGTTGACACTCGGAAGCCGCGAAGCGAAACGTAATGGGCAGAATATCACGCTGGAAGCCGCGCCGTTATCTTATGAGAATAAAACGATGGTTCCGGTACGGGTCGCGGCCGATCTGTTCGGTGCCGAACTGCAATGGGATCAAAACGGCAGCCGGGTCTTGTTGACGAAGGAAGCGGAGTCGAACGGCAATTCGACCGCGCCGTCCAGACCTTCGCGTCCGCCTGTATCGCCACCGGGGCCGTCGGGACCGAGCGTCCCTAAACCTCCTTCAGCGCCTTCGATCTCATGAGGGTTGACTAGGCAGAGACCAGGTGAAACGAAAGACCTTCTGATCTGTCGGAAGGTCTTTTTGCATCAAAAGAAAAAAGCCGGCTCCGATGTCGGAGACCGCTTGTGAATGCAGGTTTATTTAGAAAATAAAAAAAGGCTCCCGCGCGGGGAACCTTCTACTCAAACGTCCCAGGAGGGATTCGAACCCCCGACCGTGCGCTTAGAAGGCGCATGCTCTATCCAACTGAGCTACTGGGACAAAAGTGAAAAACAGAACAGAAATTAATATACCATGTAGTTAGCATTTAGGCAAGAGAAATCTTAAAAAACTTGTCTTGCGGTAAAGAGCGAATCTTTTCATTCGATTGTTCTTACATCTAATAGAAGGATATCCCGCCCGAAAATACGCTGCAGGAAGCAATCGCGATTCGCTTATGCTATAATTGACGCTCATCCTTCATTGTGAGAATTACGAACGGAAGTTGGCCTGCGAGAAAGGGGGAATGACTTATCGACCAGACGCGAAAGGCAGGCGTTGTCCTGCTTCCGAATACGCTTGATCATTATCAGGAGCAGATTACCCGGATGCTTGAGAGCGAACGTTACGGAGAAGCGATGGAGACATTGGATTTTCTGATGGGCTGCGAAGGGCAAGACGAGCAGCGGCGGCAGGAATGGAGCACTCTGCTTGAATGGCTGCGCGTGGCTTTTCCCGGAGGCGCTCAAGATGCCTATGGCAATGAAGCGGCATTGGCCGGGGAAGAACCGGAGAGCGAGGCGCAGGTTCTAAAGCGTCGAACGCTTGAGAAGCAGCGGGAAAATGCGGGGTATACATTTGAGCTGGTTCGCAGAGTGACCGAAGAACCGCTTACGGAACGCGGACAAATTGCTCTGGAGCAATTGGCTTATCTGGAAGGCGCCGAGAGTGACCGGCTGTTGATCGAATGGTTGCAGGCGGGTGAACTGCATCCTTTGCTGCAATTCCGCGGCCTTCAGACGCTTAAGCGCCGCGGAGCATCCGGTACGGTCCGTCTTCCGCGCGAGGGGATTGCGCTGGAACTGGAAATCGAACGGACGCCGTTGTCCCCGGGAGATTTTCCTTCCGCGGTTGATGAAGTGTTGGAGCGCGTATCGGATCAGACGGATAACGAGTCGCCTTCCATGTTCTACTTTGCGCGTGAACTATGGATGCAATTTATGATGGCGACCTACGGAACCAATGATTACGTCGTGTTGATCCGCGGGGAAGAGGGAGAGTTGGATGCTTGGGCCGCAGCGCTCCATGCACAAGCATCGGAGGCATTGGGAAGCGACGGAAACGCGGAGCGAATCCGCGATGCCTACGGCATTACGGGAGAACTGCGTTTCCGCTGCGAGCGTGCCGAACGGGCGCTTCGCGCATTTACGCAAGGCTCTTTGATTCGATAATCCATGGGGAAACGGTTACTTTTTTGACGTTAAGCCTGTGGATTTGGCAGCGGAGTGGCGTTGACGCTTGAAATCCGCCGGGAATTTGGTTATGATGGTATGGTTGTTGCGAGCGTGAAAGCATTATGTTAAATGAACTTAATTGATAGCTAATTGTTGGAGGGGAATACTCAATATGACAGCAAGTTGGGAAAAAACGGAGAAAAACCTTGGCGTTCTCGAAGTCGAAGTATCGGCAGAACGCGTTGAAGCCGCACTTGATAAAGCATTCCAAAAAGTCGTAAAGAAAGCCAACGTTCCGGGCTTCCGCAAAGGTAAAGTGCCGCGGTCGATCTTCGAAGCGCGTTTTGGCGTGGAAAGCTTGTACAATGACGCGATCGACATTCTGCTTCCGGAAGCTTACAGCGAAGCTGTAGAAGAAGCGGGAATCTTCCCTGTCGACCGTCCTGAAATCGACATCGATCAATTCGGCAAAGGCCAAACGATGAAATTCAAAGCGAAAGTTACCGTTAAACCGGAAGTTAAACTGGGCGAATACAAAGGTGCGGAAGTACCTGTATCCGAAGTTGACGTAACGGACGCGGAAATCGCGGAAGAGCTTGAGCGTCTGCAAACTCGTCACGCCGAGCTGATCGTCGTTGACGAAGAAGCGGCAGCAAACGGCGATACGGTATCCATCGACTTCGACGGATACGTAGGCGACGAAGCATTCGAAGGCGGCAAAGCCGAGAACTATGCGCTTGAACTTGGATCGGGTTCGTTCATCCCAGGTTTCGAAGAGCAAGTCGTAGGCATGTCGACCGGCGATTCGAAGGACGTTAACGTAACGTTCCCGGAAACTTACCATGCGGCTGAACTGGCCGGCAAAGAAGCGGTCTTCAAAGTTAAACTGCATGAAATCAAGCGCAAACAGCTTCCTGAGCTGGACGACGAATTCGCAAAAGACGTAAGTGAATTCGACACGCTGGACGAATACAAAGCGGATCTGAAGACTCAAATCGCAGATCGCAAAAAACGCGAAAACGACGCGGCTCGCGAAAACGCGGTTGTTGAAGCCGTAGCGGCAAAAGCGGAAGTTGAAATTCCGGAAGCCATGATCGAAGGCGAAGTCGAGAACATGATGCGCGACTTCGACAATCGTCTGCGCCAACAAGGCATGAACCTGGAAATGTACACAAGCTTCTCCGGTCAAACGGTTGAAGACCTGCGTGCGCAAATGAAGTCCGACGCCGAGAAGCGCGTACTGAACAACCTGGTTCTGGAAGCAATCGCAAAAGAAGAAAACATTTCGGCATCCGAAGAGGACATCGAAAAAGAACTTCAAACGATGGCTGACATGTACAAACGCAGCATTGACGAAATCCGCAGCATTCTGGGCGCGAACGGTTCGCTCTCCAGCCTGAACGATGAAATCACTCTGCGCAAAACAATCGAATTCCTGCTTGAAAACAGCAAGGAAGTCGCAGCATCCGCTGAGTAAGCAATAGCTTGACTTGCGCCTTGTCAACTCTTGGTTAGAGGTTCGCCCGCTTGAAACGGGCACGCTTTAGGTGCGTTTCAAGCGGGCGTAACGTTACCTTTGATGTTGACAAGGAGCTGGCATAGGCAAGGCACGTATGATCTTATGCGTGCCTTGCTTTTTTATCTTTTTCGATTCGAGGATTCATATTCTTGCACCGAAAAATGACATTGGCATTTGAAAATGGTAAACTAGAGGCGTAGGATAGAAGCAAGTACCTTGTTAACTCTTGATAGCTTGCTTTACCTCCATACACTGTCCCGATGAAAGCGAGGTTGATCGCATGAATTTAGTCCCTACAGTTGTTGAATCAACAAGCCGCGGCGAGCGCTCTTACGATATCTATTCGAGGCTCCTGAAGGATCGGATCATTCTGCTTGGCGATGCGATCGACGATCACGTAGCCAATCTGATCATTGCGCAATTGCTATTTTTGGCAGCGGAAGATCCAGAGAAAGACATCTATTTGTACATTAATTCCCCCGGTGGTTCTGTGACTGCGGGCATGGGTATATATGATACAATGCAATACATTAAGCCGGATGTATCCACGATTTGCGTCGGTATGGCAGCGAGCATGGGATCCCTTCTGTTGACAGCCGGAGCGCCGGGCAAGCGTTTTGCGCTTCCGAACAGCGAGGTCATGATTCACCAGCCGCTCGGCGGTGTTAGCGGACAAGCTTCGGACATTTGGATCCATACGGATTGGATCATCAAGACGAAGCAGAAGCTCAACAAAATCTATGTGGATACGACAGGTCAGCCCCTTGAGAAAATCGAGCGGGACACGGACCGCGACTTCTTCATGAGCGCCGAAGAAGCGAAGTCTTACGGACTGATCGACAAAATTCTTGAGCGACCGATTAATTCTTAATCCTCGAAGGGGTGGTTAGATGTTTAAATTCAACGAAGAAAAGGGTCAGCTGAAGTGCTCCTTCTGCGGTAAGACGCAAGAACAAGTACGGAAGCTCGTTGCCGGACCCGGCGTATATATCTGCGACGAGTGCATCGAGTTGTGCACGGAGATCGTGGAGGAAGAACTGGGCCATGAAGAAGAAGTGGATCTGAAGGACATTCCGAAGCCGCAGGAAATCCGCGCGATCCTCGATCAATACGTAATCGGACAAGACCAAGCGAAAAAATCGCTGGCCGTCGCCGTTTATAACCACTACAAGCGCGTCAACGCGCAAAGCAAATCCGAAGACGTGGAATTGTCGAAAAGCAATATCATGCTGATCGGTCCTACCGGTTCGGGCAAAACGCTGCTTGCGCAGACGATGGCTCGTATACTGAATGTACCGTTCGCGATTGCGGACGCGACATCCTTGACGGAAGCCGGCTATGTCGGTGAAGACGTCGAAAACATCCTGCTGAAGCTGATTCAAGCAGCCGATTACGATGTGGAGAAAGCCGAACGCGGCATTATCTATATCGACGAAATCGATAAAGTGGCCCGCAAATCGGAGAACCCTTCGATTACCCGCGACGTATCGGGTGAAGGCGTGCAGCAAGCCTTGCTGAAAATTCTTGAAGGCACGGTAGCTTCGGTTCCTCCGCAAGGCGGACGCAAGCACCCGCATCAAGAATTCATCCAAATCGACACAACGAACATCCTGTTTATTTGCGGCGGTGCATTTGACGGCCTCGAACAGATGATCAAGCGTCGGATTGGCAAAAAAGTCATCGGCTTCAACGCGGAAGGCGAAGGCCAACGCGAATTGAAAGCTGGCGAATACTTGATGATGGCGCTGCCGGAAGACTTGCTCAAATTCGGTCTGATTCCGGAATTCGTCGGTCGTCTGCCGGTGATCTCGACTCTGGCTCCGCTCGATGAAGAAACGCTGGTACGCATTCTTTCCGAACCGAAAAACGCTCTGACCAAGCAGTACAAAAAGCTGCTTGAAATGGATAACGTAAACTTGGTGTTCGAAGATGCGGCTCTGCTTGCCATCGCCGAAGAAGCGATCAAGCGTAAGACGGGTGCACGCGGTCTGAGAGCGATCATCGAAGGTTTGATGCTTGACGTCATGTACGAAGTGCCTTCGCGCGAAGACGTGACCGAATGCGTCATTACCGAGAAAGTCGTCAAGGAGAAAGTTGTTCCCGAACTTGGCGAAGGTAAAAACAAAAAACGGGAAGAGAGCGCCTAAAGCGTCCTCTTTTATCGCATAGGCCTCATGCCGAGCCGGTCAACCCTACATGGTTTGGCCGGTTTGCTATGAGTGTGTTAAACGAGTAAACGATCTAATGCCGCATCAAGCGTCCGCAATGGACGACATCTTGCTTTTTCCGATTTGGAGGTCGAATGAAATGTATTTAAGACATCAGACACGGCCCGTAAAGGTGGGCAACCTGGTTATCGGCGGCAGCGATGAAGTGATTATTCAAAGTATGTGTACAACCAAAACGGCCGATGTCGAAGCGACAGTAGCCGAAATTCTTCGTTTGGAAGAGGCGGGTTGTCAGGTTGTGCGGGTTACCGTCAATAATGATGAAGCGGCTGACGCCATAAAAGAAATCAAGAAACGGATCAATATTCCGTTGGTTGCCGATATTCACTTCAATTATAAATTGGCGTTGAAAGCGATCGAGAACGGCATCGATAAAGTTCGCATCAACCCGGGTAACATCGGGAAGCGCGAAAAGGTCGAAGCTGTTGTCAAAGCCTGCAAAGAAAAAGGAATACCGATCCGCATCGGTGTCAATGCTGGCTCGCTGGAAAACCATTTGCTCGAGAAATACGGCTATCCGACTGCGGATGCCATGGTGGAAAGCGCGCTGTTCCATATCGGCATTCTCGAAGAACTGGACTTCCATGATATCATCGTTTCGCTGAAAGCTTCCGACGTGCCGATGGCTATCGAAGCTTACGGTAAGGCTGCGCAGGTGATTCCTTATCCGCTGCATCTGGGCATTACCGAAGCCGGTACGCTCAATGCCGGAACGATCAAAAGTTCTGCCGGGATCGGTGCGCTGCTTTCGATGGGAATCGGTTCGACCGTGCGGATCTCGCTCAGTGCCGACCCGGTAGAAGAAGTGAAGGTTGCTCGCGAACTGTTGAAAACATTCGGGCTGATCACGAATGCTGCAACGTTGGTTTCCTGCCCGACTTGCGGCCGACTCGATATCGATCTGTTCTCGATCGCGAACGAAGTCGAAGAGTATATCTCTCAGATCAAAGTTCCGATTAAAGTCTCGGTGCTAGGTTGCGCGGTTAACGGTCCTGGCGAGGCTCGCGAAGCGGATATCGGAATTGCAGGCGCTCGCGGCGAAGGATTGTTATTCCGCTACGGCAAGATGATTCGTAAAGTCCCGGAAGCCGACATGGTAGAGGAACTCAAGAAGGAAATCGACGCCATTGTCGTAGCGTATGAAGCGACAGGCAGAATCCCTGGGCGCGAAGAACGACATCAACCGAAAGCCGCGCAGGTTAAAGCCGAAGCGGCACAGTAAGCACGCAATTGTGAACGAACGTACAGGCGGCATACGGGGTAAGCCCGGCATGCCGCCTTTTTTCGCAATAAAAAGCTTGCGTTTTTGGTAGTAACCGTATCGATATGCTACACTTAACACACGCATAAACATAGTATATTGCATATGCACGATAAGCCTTTTGGGGGTGTGAAAACGATGGGATTGAGCAAACAGAAAAACCGCCGTTTTCCGTTGCTGCCTTTGCGGGGACTTCTCGTCTATCCGAGTATGGTGCTTCATTTGGATGTCGGACGGGAACGCTCGGTCAAGGCGCTGGAAAAGGCGATGGTCGACGATCATTTGATTCTTCTCTGCTCGCAGTCCGAGGTGAATATCGAGGAACCGGCGCAGGATGACATATTCCGAATCGGAACGGTTGCCAAGGTGCGGCAAATGCTCAAACTGCCGAACGGCACGATTCGCGTTTTGGTTGAAGGATTAGAGCGTGCAGAAGTGTTGGAGTTCATTGAGGAAAACACGGAGTTCTATGAAGTGTATGCCCGTGAACTGGCTGAACCCACGACGGAAGATCCGGAAGTCGATGCGCTGATGCGCACGGTATTGACCCAATTCGAGCATTACATCAATCTGTCGAAAAAGGTAACGCCGGAGACGTTGGCTGCGGTATCCGATATTGACGAGCCTGGTCGGCTGGCCGATGTCATCACCAGTCATCTTCCGCTCAAGATTAAGGATAAGCAGGCGATTTTGGAAACCGTCGAATTCCGTTCGCGTCTGGAAAAGCTGCTTGATCTGCTCAATAACGAACGCGAAGTGCTGGAGTTGGAACGCAAAATCGGCCAGCGCGTGAAGAAGCAGATGGAGAAAACGCAGAAGGAATATTACCTGCGCGAACAAATGAAGGCGATTCAAAAAGAACTCGGCGAGAAAGACGGCCGTGCCGGAGAAGTCGAAGAACTGCGGGAGCAGCTTGAAAACGGCGAATTCCCCGAGAAAGTCCATGAACGAATCAAGAAAGAAATCGATCGATTGGAACGCATGCCGACCAGCGCGGCCGAAGGCGGAATCATTCGAGGCTACGTCGACTGGCTGCTGGCGCTTCCTTGGAGCAAGGAGACCGAGGATGTGTTGGATATCGTTCGGGCCGAAGACATTCTGAATGAAGATCATTACGGTCTGGAAAAACCGAAAGAGCGCGTATTGGAATATCTGGCCGTACAGCAGCTTGTCAAAAAGCTGAAAGGCCCGATTCTTTGCCTTGTCGGGCCTCCGGGCGTCGGTAAAACATCGCTGGCCCGCTCCATTGCCCGTTCTTTGGGACGGGATTTCGTGCGCGTTTCGCTCGGCGGCGTGCGCGACGAAGCGGAAATCCGCGGTCATCGCCGTACCTATGTAGGCGCAATGCCGGGCCGCATTCTGCAAGGCATGCGTACGGCAGGCAGCTCCAATCCGGTGTTCCTGCTTGACGAGATTGACAAGATGGCTTCCGATTTCCGGGGCGATCCGTCTGCGGCATTGCTTGAGGTGCTTGATCCCGAGCAAAATAATACCTTCAGCGACCACTTCGTTGAAATTCCGTATGATCTGTCTAAAGTGATGTTCGTGACGACGGCGAATATGCTGCAGGGTATCCCTCGTCCGCTGTTGGACCGGATGGAGATTTTGAACATTCCGGGCTACACGGAGCTGGAAAAGTTGGAAATCGCGAACCGTTACCTGCTGCCGAAGCAGAAACGCGAGCATGGCTTGAATGAAGAACAGTTGGATTTGCCGCAGGAAGGTCTGCTGCAAATCATTCGAGAGTATACGCGCGAATCGGGTGTCCGGAATCTGGAACAACAGATTGCCGCGATTTGCCGTAAAGCAGCCAAATATCTGGTGTCCGGTAAAAGCGAGCGCATCGAAGTCACTAAAGATTCGCTCAAGGAATACTTGGGCAATCCAAGATTCCGTTATGGCTTGGCAGAGGCCGAAGATCAGGTCGGCAGCGCAACCGGTTTGGCCTGGACCGAAGTCGGCGGGGAAACGTTGACGATCGAAGTCAGTGTTCTGCCGGGCAGCGGAAAGCTTACGCTGACCGGTAAACTGGGCGACGTGATGAAGGAATCCGCGCAGGCAGCCTTTAGTTATACGCGTTCGCGTGCAGAGCAGCTTGGCATCGATGGCCAGTTCCACGAGAAGAACGATGTGCATATTCATATTCCGGAAGGCGCAGTACCGAAAGACGGTCCGTCCGCCGGTATTACGTTAGCGACGGCACTGATTTCGGCGCTCACCGGCCGCGCGATATCGAAAGACATCGCCATGACGGGAGAAATCACGCTGCGCGGACGGGTACTGCCGATCGGAGGTCTCAAAGAAAAGTCGCTTGCGGCGCATCGTGCAGGATACAAAAAAGTGCTGCTGCCTGCGGATAACGAGCGAGATCTGCGTGATATTCCGGACAGCGTCAAAGAAGCCATACAGTTTGTGCCGGTATCGCATATGGATCAAGTGTTGGAACATGCGTTGCTGGACGAGGTCATGCTGCCGCCCGCAGCGGAAGCATCCGAGATCCGAATCGAAACGCATTGATACCAAGCTCCATGCAAAGCGAATCGAATATTGAAGTTGCGAGGACGGAAAAGCGATCGGTTTGCGAGTCGCTTTTCCATGTCCGAGAGAGGAATTTTCAAACATGAATGTAACAAGTTCCGAATTTAAGATCAGTGCCGTCGGGCCGGCGCAATATCCGGTGGACGGATTACAGGAAATCGCGTTGGCGGGACGTTCCAATGTCGGCAAATCTTCGCTGATCAACCGTCTTTTGCGTCGCAAGAACCTGGCTCGAACCAGCTCGGTTCCGGGCAAGACGCAGCATATGAACTACTACCTGATCAACCAATCGTTTTTCTTCGTCGATTTCCCGGGCTACGGCTTCGCCAAAGTGTCGAAGCAGCAGCGTGAAGTGTGGGGGCAGATGATCGAGCGCTATATGCTGGAGCGCGAGCCGTTAAAGCTTGTTCTGATGGTCGTTGATCTTCGGCATCCGCCGAGCAAAGACGATGTCATGATGTACGAGTGGCTGACCCATTACGATCGCCCGATCTGCGTGGTTACAACCAAAGCGGATAAAGTTCCCAAGACCCGTTGGCAAAAGCACGCGAAAATCATCAAGCAGGACCTGGGCATGCGTCCGGGCGATCCCTTTGTCATGTTCTCGTCCGAAACGGATATGGGCAAGGAAGAGCTATGGAAGATCATCGAAGATCATCTGGGCGAGTTGAAGACGCTTGACCAGCGCGCAGCGGAAGCAGAAGCGGAGTTCGAAGCGAGCGGAAATGCCGAGGCTGGCGTAATCGAAGAAGAAACGGCAGAATAAAGAGCAATAAGAAGGATTGGTTTTGAAGCGTTTGCAAAATGGCTGCAAACAGCCTTTTACCCCTGGATTTAAGCGAAAGACGGCTCCGGCGACGGGGCCGTCTTTCTATGTAAAGCGGGTATAATAAAGGTAGACGTATCCATATCCATCCCATCCTTAGGAATCGAGGAGATCCGCTATGGCGCAGCGATTAGCTACGGAATTCGTAAAGGCCCGTTTACTGCTGCCGGAAAGCCAGATGTCGAGGTTCATGCAGCACATTCAAGATCCGCGGATTCATTATCGGGTGCGGGTGCTGGACGGCGGAAGCCGGGAGATCGTGCTTGAGGACGAAGACGGAGAGGAAGTCAGGCTTCCTTTTGATCGCCGACGCAATCTGTTTGTGTGCGAATTGTCTTTTCGCCTTGTCAATCCGCGCCTCACGCATCTCATTCGCCAACTGTTTGTCGCGTTTAAAGGGGACGGGATGGTGCGAAGAATTTATCCGGGATTTGTGATGCTTGACTTTTACGCGGAAGGCTCTGTGCGCCGGATTATCGAACTTACGCCGGGTGCGAGCCGCCTTGTGTTCGAGCATCGCGATCAAATTCCGGAGCTTGAATATCGATTCGCTTCGACCGATATTGAATATGAGATTGCCTGTATCCGTATGCAGGTGGACCGGTTGTTGGATCGGCGTCTTGCCGCCCGGAATATCGAGGAAATCGAACAAATCGACGAACTACTGCGTAAAGAGGCTTTTCGTTTATTCAGGTTTGAAGCATAGGATTGTTAACCGACATCGAATATTCATAAACATTTCATTTAATTTGTCAAAATGCAGGAAGACGTTGTGATATACTTTATATAGTTTGTAGGAATGTTTATTTGGCAGCAATCCCAGATCAGGCGGTGAAACAGTTATGCACATCATGGTAGTCGGATTGAATTACCGAACGGCTCCAGTCGACATCAGAGAACGGTTTGCGATTGCGCAAGAGGACCTTTCGGAGGCGCTGTATCGGCTGAAAGAAACGAAAAGCGTCCTTGAAGGCGTAATCGTGGGCACCTGCAACCGGACCGAATTGTACGTCGTAGTGGACCGGCTGCACATGTGCGCTTTTTATATTCGCAATTTCATGGAGCAATGGTTCGGTATTCCGAAAGCCGAATTTACGCAACATCTTTATATGCACGAGGACGAGCGCGCGGTCGAGCATTTGATGAAAGTCGTTTGCGGACTGGATTCGATGGTTCTCGGCGAGACTCAGATTCTTGGCCAGGTGAAGCAATCCTTCCTTACCGCTCAGGCGGAGAAGGCGACCGGAACTTGGTTTAATATGTTATTCAAGCAAGCCGTAACGCTCGGTAAGCGGGCGCATTCGGAGACCTCGATCGGCGAGAATGCCGTTTCCGTAAGTTATGCGGCTATCGAATTGGGCAAGCGCATTTTCGGCATGTTTACCGACAAGAAGGTGCTGATTCTCGGCGCGGGCAAAATGAGCGAGCTGACCGTGAAGCATCTGTATGCCAGCGGAGCGGCGCAGGTCATCGTGGCGAACCGTACGGTAGAAAAAGCGCGCGAGTTGGCCGGCCGATTCAATGGCGTGCCTTGTACGCTGGAAGAAGGCGTGGCGATGCTCGGCGAAGTGGATATCGTGATCAGTTCGACCGGATCTTCCGATTACGTGCTGACGCGCGAGCAGGTGAAGACTTTGGCTGCGGCGCGCCGTTCGCGTCCGCTGTTCATGATCGATATCGCCGTTCCGCGCAATATCGATCCGACGATTGCCGAGCTTCCGGGCGTCTTTTTGTACGATATCGACGATCTTGAAGGCATCGTGGAGAGCAATATGGAACTCCGCCGCTCCGAAGCGATCAAGATCGAGCGTATGATCGAGCAGGAATCCGATAACTTCTACGGCTGGCTCAAAACGCTGGGCGTTCGTCCGGTCATCCGCGCACTCCAGGAGAAGGCGACGGACATTCATCAGGAAACGCTGGAAAGTTTGTTCAACAAGCTTCCGGAACTGGATGAGCGTCAACGCAAAGTCATTAGTCGCATGATGAAAAGCGTCGCCAACCAGATGATGCACGATCCGATCAATCGGGTCAAAGAAATGGCAGCGGACAAAAACGGTGCCCAAGCCGTCGATATGTTCACCCAAATTTTTGCGTTGGAGTCCAGAATCGAGCAGGCGGAAGCAGCCGTAATCCGGGAGTCGGAAAAAAAGACGGTGGACACCCCGGCTTTTGCTTTGCGTCCGGCAGCCCTTTAGGTAGGTGAACGGCATGCTGCTGCTTGCGAGTTTGATCGAGTTGATGATTTACATTTATGCCCTGAGCCTTCTGTTCTATTTCTCCGATTGCGTGAGCCGCAGCGTGAGATCCCGGCGGATCGGTACGGGGCTTCTTGGCGTCACGGGATTATTGCAATTTTCAGTCATTGTCGTACGGATCGTGTTGGAAAATCGGGTTCCGATGTTTTCCATCTACGATTTTCTGTTTTTGTTTATCTTCGTACTCACGACAGCGGGTTTTGCTCTGGCCTTGACGCAAAAAGCCGAATTCGTCGTGCTGCTGCTTGGCATCGTCGGATTCACGGCCAGCGTGCTCAACGAATTTTGGTTTTCGGTCGGCGAACACGCGGAGCATATCGGGTATACCCAGCAGCTGCTGTTGATCCTGCACGTCGCGCTGGCGAATTTGAGCCTGGTGGCATTGACGATCGCCGCCGTATTCGGCATCTTATATCTCTTTTTATATGCCATGTTGAAAAAAAAGAAATGGAACGATACGATTCGGCGCCTGCCGAGTCTGGAACAGACCGAACGCTGGGCGCATCTCGCCGTGCTGACGGGAACGCCGCTGCTCATCGTGTCGTTGTTGGTCGCTTTCATCATGATCGTGGCGCAAAAGCGGTGGGAGATGCTGTTCGATATCAAAGGCATTACGACGTTTGCGGCACTTGCCGTGTACGGACTGTATTTCGTGTTGAAACGCACGCGCAAATATTCCGGTTTTTCGATCGCCAAGTGGACGCTGGTCGGTTACGCGCTCGTGATCGTCAACCTGCTGAGCAACGCGTTTTCCGAATATCACAAATGGAACGGAGGCTGAGCGGGTAATGACGGAGTATATGCCGATCATGATGGACCTGCGCGGCATGCGTGTTCTGCTTGTCGGCGGCGGGAAAATTGCGGGACGCAAAGCCAACCAGCTGCTTGCGGCAGGGGCTAAGCTGACGGTAATCAGTCCGGAGATCGGCGACGAGATCCGGACATTGGAGCAATCCGGGCAGCTCGAGCGAATCGCGCGCGAAGCCCGGATGGAAGACGCCGAGAACTACAGGATCGTGTACGCGGCCAGCGGCGACGAGGCGTTGAACGAGCGGATCGCGGAAGCGGCACGCCGCAGCGGAGCGCTCGTCAACGTCGCGAGTCGCGCCCAGGCAGGCAATTTTATTCATCCGGCCGTATTGCGGCGCGGCAGGTTGGTCGTGACGGTTTCGACGTCGGGGGCCGGACCGTCCGCGGCGTCCGCCTTGATTCGGGAACTCGACGAACGTTTCGGCCGTGAATACGAAACGTACGCCGAGTTTCTTTATGTCATGCGGCAGAAGATCAGAGATAGCGTAAGCGAGCCGGAGGTTCGGCATCGTCTAATGCGAAAGTTAACGGAAACGGATATACTGGACCATATCAGACAAGAAACATTCGTACCGTGGAGCGAGCGCCGAATGGTCGAATGGATCGAGACAGAGCGGGAGGAATAACGGGAATGCGTACAATTGTAGTTGGATCAAGACAAAGCGCACTGGCTTTGACGCAGACGAACCAGGTGATCGACGCGCTGGAAAAGCTGGCGGCTGAACTGCGCCTCGAGGTTTGTTTCGAAGTGAAGAAAATCGTGACCAAAGGGGATCAGATTCTGGACGTTACCCTTTCGAAAGTCGGCGGAAAAGGGTTGTTCGTTAAGGAAATCGAGCAAGCGCTGCTGCACGGCGAGATCGATATGGCGGTACACAGCATGAAGGACATGCCTGCGCTGCTGCCTGAAGGACTGGTCAACGGGGCCGTGCCGCTGCGTCAGGACCCCCGCGATTGCCTGATCTCCCGGGAGGGCGTCGATCTGGACGGTCTGCCGCACGGAGCGAAGGTCGGAACCAGCAGCCTGCGCCGCTCCAGTCAATTGCTGGCCTATCGGCCTGACCTGAAGCTGGAGTGGATTCGGGGAAATATCGATTCGCGTCTGCGCAAGCTGGAAACGGAAGGGTTCGACGCGATTCTGCTGGCGGCTGCGGGGCTTAAGCGCATGGGGTGGGAAGATCGGATTACCTCATACCTGCCCGTAGAGATTTGTTTGCCTGCGGTCGGACAAGGGGCGTTAGGCATCCAATGCCGCGAAGACGACGCCGAGCTGCTGGAGCTGCTGGGTCGTTATCAGGACGGCGACACCGCGCGTACGGTGGCGGCGGAACGCTCGCTGCTTGCTTCGCTCAACGGCGGCTGCCAAGTGCCGATCGGCGCTTATGCGGTACTTGGCGAAGACGGAAAAACCGTGCATTTGACAGGAATGGTGGGTAAGCCGGACGGAAGCCTGCTGCTCAAAGAATCCGCGACCGGAACGGATCCGGAAGCATTGGGAAGCGAAGTTGCCCGCCTGCTGGCAGACAAAGGCGCGGACGAGATTCTCGAACAGGCAAGGGGCTGAACGCATGGGAGCAGAATCGATGGGAAACGAACCTAAACGCGTTGGGAAAGTCTATCTGGTCGGAGCGGGTCCGGGCGATGCCAAGTTGATTACGATAAAAGGGCTGGAGTGCATCAAAAAAGCCGATGTAGTCGTATACGACCGCTTGGCGAGTCCGAGACTGCTGCGTCAAATGAAGCCGGGCGCGCGTAAAATTTACGTAGGCAAACGCACGGAACGTCATACGATGAAGCAGGAAGATATCAATAAATTACTGGTCGAATTGGCGCTGGAAGGACATGTGGTCGTGCGTCTCAAAGGCGGCGACCCGACGGTCTTCGGCCGCGTGGGCGAAGAAGCGGAAGAACTGCGGCAGCACGGCATCGGCTACGAGATCGTACCGGGGATTACCTCTTCCATCGCCGTTCCGGCGTATGCGGGCATTCCGGTCACGCATCGTAATTTGGCTTCGTCTTTTTCCGTCGTAACCGGACACGAAAATCCGGAAAAGTTGGACAAAATGATCAAATGGGACAAAGTGACGAACGCGACAGGCACGCTCGTATTCATGATGGGCGTTGCGCAGATCGGGCATATTACCGCGCAGCTGCTGAAGCACGGCCGGCCGGCGTCGACGCCTGTGGCTTTGGTCCGTTGGGGGACGCGCGCGGAGCAGGAGACGCTGATCGGCACGTTGGAGGATATCGCGGAGAAGGTCGCGGCGCGCGACTTCAAGCCGCCGGCCGTTATTGTGGTAGGCGATGTGGTCAGCCAGCGCGAACGATTGCATTGGGCGGAGCAGATGCCCTTGTTCGGACGCCGCATACTCGTGACGCGTTCGCGCAGCCAGGCAAGCGAGTTGGTGGATCGAATCGAGGAGCTTGGCGGCGAGCCGTACGAATTCCCCGTGATCGAGACGATCATGCCGGAAGGCGAAGAGAGGCTTTTGCCGATTCGAAAAGCTTTTGCGGAAATCGGGCAGTACGACTGGGTATTTTTCACCAGCGTCAACGGCGTCGAATACTTCTTCCGTCATCTGGACGAGCAGGGGCTCGATATTCGTGCTTTGTACCGCGCGCGCATCGCAGCCGTAGGTCCGGCGACGATCGAAGCGCTGCGCGTACGAGGTATTCGCAGCGAAGCGCCGCCGGAAACTTTCGATGCCGAGGGCATGATCGAAGCCTATGGCGATAAGCTTATTTCGGGTCAACGAGTACTGCTGCCTCGCGGCGACCTGGCGCGTTCCTGGTTGCCGCAGGCACTAAGCGAACGCGGCCTTGAAGTGACGGAGCTCGATACGTACGAGACGGTGTTGACCGGCGAAGACGACGAGGAGCTGCTGGACCTGCTGCAAGACGGAAAAGTGCATGCGATTACGTTTACCAGCTCGTCGACCGTTCGCAATTTGGTGGCCGTGTTGAAACGCATGGGACAAGAAAACGCGGTAGAGCTGCTGAACGCGTCGACACTGGCCTGCATCGGTCCGCAAACGGCCAAAACGGCCGAAGAACTGGGTCTGCGTGTGGATTTGTTGGCAAAAGAAGCGACGATTGAGGGTCTGTTGGAGGCGCTTTGCGCGTGGAAAGCCTCGGCAGACGGGGAAGAAACGGGTATGTAATTTGAAGAGCGGCTTTGTGCACGCGGCGAGTCCCTTATTAACGCTAAAAGTAAGGTTATGCTCGTTTGAAATCCGCCTAAACATCGACCTTGAATGCACGAAACGGCCGGAACCCTTCGCCTGAAACCCGAAGGACCCGGCCGGATTTCTGTTCGGGCGAACATTTACATTCATTTTTTTAAAAAAGGAGTCCTGTTATTATGGCATTTCCAACTGTTAGACACCGTCGTTTGCGTCGCAGCGCGGCACTTCGCAGCATGGTACGCGAGACCGCGATCAGCGCGGACGACTTTATCATGCCGATCTTCGTTACGTACGGCGAAGGCGTGAAGACCGAAATCAGCTCGATGCCGGGCGTTTACAATTTCTCTCTCGACACGATGAAAGCCGAAGTGGACGAAATCGTCGATTTGGGGATCAAAGCCGTCATCTTGTTCGGTATCCCCGAAACCAAAGACAGTGTCGGTACCGGAGCTTATGCACAAGACGGAATCGTGCAGCAGGCGACGCGTCAAATCAAAGCTTGGTATCCGGATCTGCTCGTTGTCGCGGATACTTGCCTGTGCGAGTTCACCGACCACGGCCACTGCGGCATGGTGCATACCTTCGAACGCGACGGCCATATCCACGGCGACGTGTTGAACGACGAATCGCTGGGATTGCTTGTACGGACCGCCGTATCGCAAGCCGAAGCGGGAGCCGATATCATCGCGCCTTCGAACATGATGGACGGCTACGTGCAAGCGATCCGCGAAGGGCTGGACGCTGCGGGTTACGACCAAATTCCGATCATGGCGTATTCCGTGAAGTACGCGTCGGCTTTCTACGGACCGTTCCGCGAAGCCGCCGACTCGGCGCCGCAATTCGGCGACCGCAAAACGTACCAGATGGACCCGGCCAACGCGCTGGAAGCGATCCGCGAAGCGGAAAGCGACGTGCTGGAAGGCGCAGACATGTTGATGGTCAAACCGGCCATGGCTTACATGGATATCATTCGCACGATCAAAAACGAATTCGACCTTCCGCTCGTGGCCTACAATGTCAGCGGCGAGTACGCGATGGTCAAAGCGGCGGCAGGCAACGGCTGGATCAACGAAAAAGGAATCGTGATGGAACTGTTGACCGGTTTGAAGCGCGCAGGAGCCGATATCATCATCACCTACCACTCCAAAGACGCGGCCCGTTGGATCCGCGAAGACCGCAACTAAGCTGCGAAGCCGCCTGATAAGCAAAATCGCAATCTGCTAGTACCTTGACCGCGTGCGATAGCGGGCTTGCGTGCGAATCGAATCCTTCACGCTTCAAGAAGGATTCGCCGCCTCAAACCACAAGTTCAGTACGGTCATGGTACGGGGATCTTGACCGCGTGCAATAGCGGGCTTGCGTGCGAACCGAATTGAAATTCCGCCGCTTCCAACTACAAATTCACCACGGTCGTTATGCCGATTTCAGATTCTTGACCTTTTGTACACATTTTTCGAAGGAGTGATCCTATGAGCGAATCCGTATCCAAACGCATCGATACGAAATCGAGCGCGGCTTTCGAAGAAGCCAAACAGTATATCCCCGGCGGCGTGAATAGCCCGGTTCGGGCGTTTAAGTCGGTTGGTTTGACGCCGGTTTATATCGAACGCGGTGAAGGCTCCCGCGTGTACGATATCGATGGTAATGTCTTTATCGACTATGTCGGATCTTGGGGGCCGCTGATTATGGGCCATGCCCATCCCGAAGTCGTCCGTGTTCTGCAAGAGACGGCGGCAAAAGGGACAAGCTTCGGCGCGCCTACGCTGTTGGAAACCGAGATGGCGAAATTGGTCGTGGAGCGCGTGCCTTCGATTGAGATTGTCCGTATGGTCAATTCGGGTACAGAAGCAACGCTTAGCGCGATCCGATTGGCACGCGGCGTGACCAAGCGCGATAAAATTTTGAAATTCGAAGGTTCTTATCACGGACACAGCGACAGCCTGCTCATCAAAGCGGGGTCGGGCGTAGCAACATTAGGTCTGCCGGATAGCCCGGGCGTACCGGAATCGGTAGCCTCCAACACGATTACGGTACCTTACAACGATCTGGATTCGGTTAAACTTGCTTTTGAAAAATTCGGCGAGCAGATCGCTTGCATTATCGTTGAACCGATCGCAGGCAATATGGGCGTTGTGCCTCCGAAAGCCGGATTCCTTGAAGGACTGCGCGAAGTGACGGAACGTCACGGAAGTATTCTGATCTTCGACGAAGTGATGACAGGATTCCGCGTACACATGGGCTCTGCGCAAAGCCGTTTCGGCGTGAAGCCGGATCTGACCTGCTTCGGCAAAGTCATCGGCGGCGGTCTGCCTGTCGGCGCTTACGGCGGCAAACGCGAGATCATGGAGCAGATCGCGCCGAGCGGGCCGATTTATCAGGCAGGCACGCTGAGCGGTAATCCGTTAGCCATGGCTGCGGGGTATACGACTTTGAAACTGTTGACTCCGGCGGTCTATGACCGTTTGGAAGAAGCGGGGGCAAGACTACAAGCCGGATTCGAAAAGAACGCGAAGGAAGCCGGTATTCCGGTTACGATCAACCGGGTCGGTTCGATGGTCTGCCCGTTCTTCACGGAAGGCCCGGTCGTGGACTACGATACCGCAAAAGCCAGCGATCTGAATTTGTTCCGCCGTTACTTCGCGGCGATGATCGATCGCGGCGTCAGCGTCGCGCCGTCGCAATTCGAAGGCATGTTCGTATCCGGCGTGCACAGCGACGCGGATATCGACGCTACGATCGACGCGCACCGCAGCGCGCTGCTGTCGCTCTGATGGCGCGTTCTTGGACGCGTCGCGGCGAATGGATCGAGACGGCGCTGCCTGCGGCAAAGATCGAAAAAGAGACAGCTTCAAACCCGAGCACGGTCGAGCCTGCCGAAGCCCAAGCACACGAATATGCGGTTCGCGGCGAAGCGGCGAATCCTGAACTTGCATCTGCGCGCGAAGCTTCGATAGCTTCCGCAAAACCTTTGCCAACGCCTCAAGCGCCGGCGGTTTCCGCGAAGGCTGCGCCGACACCCGAAGCGCTGGCCGCCGCTGCGCTCGGCGTGCCGGACAAGCTGGCCCGTCGCCTGCTGCATGCGGGCGAAGTGCAGGTCCGGGGCGGCCGCGCGCGGCTGCGGCTTCGTCCGGACGAAGCCCTGGGCTTCGAGCCCGTCTGGACGGAAGACGGACTCGAAGCGCTGTACGAAGACGACTTCTGCCTAGTCGTCCATAAGCCTGCCGGGATGCCCGTTCATCCCGACGGGGGCGCGAAGCGCCTGACGCTGGCGAACGTCGTCGCCGCGCATTACACGCTGAACGGCGAAGCCTGCGCCGTTCACCATGTGCACCGCCTGGACGAATACACGTCCGGTCCCGTGCTTTACGCCAAGGGCGAGTTCGCCCGGCTGGCGCTGGACGCGCAGATGCGCGACAAAGCGATCGGCCGCGTCTATCTCGCGCTGGCCGAAGGCAAAGTCCCTCGCGACCTGCGCGTCGTCGACGCGCCGATCGGTCGGGACCGCCACCACAACAGCCGCCGCCGGGTGTCCCCCGGCGGCCAGGAGGCGCTCACGCGGGTGGAGCTTGTGCAGAAGCTCCGCAGCGGTCAGGCAAGCCTCGTTCGCCTGACGCTCGAGACGGGCCGGACGCATCAGATCCGCGTGCATATGGCGCATGCCGGATATCCGCTGATCGGCGATACGCTCTACGGCGGTTCCGATAGCCTGCTGCAACGTCAAGCTTTACATGGCGAGAGCCTTAGATTCGAACATCCTTTTACGGGAGAAAAGATCGAGGTTGCCGACCCGCTTCCGACAGACCTGCAATCGCTGCTGGATCGCCTGACATAACGGGGGAACTCTCGCACGGAATCATTGACGCGCGCGGCTATGCAAGGTATGATAAAGGATATTCATGAAACTTTTCAAAATCAAAGACAGTGAGCGGGAAGAGTAGGCAGCAGCCCCTTCAGAGAGCGGAATCCATAGGCTGGAAGATTCCGTAGGACGGATGTTGATCGAAGTCGCCCGGGAGTCGTTTTCCTGAACGTCAAGCTAGGGAAAGCCGGTTTACGGCCGTTATTCGTACGAGTGCCGCAGTTCAAGATGCCGATTTTCCTTGAGAAAACGAATCGGCTCTGAGAGGATAGCGATTTTTCTACGGAAAACGCTTAGCTGCGGAACAAAGGTGGTACCGCGAAAGCAAGTCCTTTCGTCCTTTGCGACGAAGGGCTTTTTTTATTGCCTTTTTTCACCAACCACGCGAATGTAAACCCAAATAACGGGAGGGCTGTCCGATGTCGGATATTCAAAACAACGAAAATCAAACGTCATTGCCAACGACTTACGATCCGAAGTCCGCGGAGCAGAAATGGTACAAATATTGGATGGAGAACGATTTCTTCAAAGCCGGCCGCGTGCCGGAAGCGAAACCGTATAGTATCGTTATTCCGCCGCCGAACGTAACCGGCGTGCTGCATATCGGTCACGCGCTGGACTTCACTCTTCAGGATATCCTGGTTCGAGCCAAACGCATGCAGGGCTACGATGCGCTCTGGCTGCCGGGTTCCGACCATGCGGGTATCGCTACGCAGGCCAAAGTGGAGCAAAAGCTGCGCGAGCAGGGAATCAGCCGTCACGATCTGGGCCGCGAGAAATTCCTGGAACAGACTTGGGAATGGAAAGAAACGTACGCGGCCAACATCAAAGCCCAATGGGCGAAGATCGGTTTGTCGCTGGATTACTCGCGTGAACGTTTCACATTGGACGAAGGCCTGTCCGATGCGGTTAAGGAAGTTTTCGTCAAGCTGTATGACAAAGGCTTGATCTACCGCGGCAAACGGATCATCAACTGGGACCCGGCCGCCCGCACGGCGCTGTCGGATATCGAGGTTGAATACAAAGAAACGCAAGGTCATCTGTACCACCTCCAATACCCTCTTAAGGACGGAAGCGGTTCGATCACGGTAGCGACCACGCGTCCGGAGACGATGCTGGGCGACTCCGCCGTAGCCGTTCATCCGGAAGATGAGCGTTACGCGGACATGATCGGAAAAACGCTCGTCCTGCCGGTCATCGGCCGCGAGATTCCGGTCATTGCGGATGAATACGTAGAAAAAGACTTCGGCAGCGGCGCGGTTAAGATTACGCCGGCGCACGATCCGAACGACTTTGAAGTAGGCTTGCGTCATGATCTCCCGCAGATCACGGTAATGGACGAAGGCGGCATCATGAACAGCGAAGCCGGCCCGTACGAAGGCTTGGATCGCGCGGATTGCCGGAAGAAGATCGTTGCCGATCTGAAAGAACAAGGCGTTCTGATCAAGATCGAAGATCACTTGCATCAGGTAGGCCATAGCGAGCGTACCGACGCCGTTGTCGAGCCCTATTTGTCCACGCAATGGTTCGTTAAAATGCAGCCGCTGGCCGAGCCGGTTGTCGCTGCGCAAAAAGAAGGTACGGGCGTTAACTTCGTACCTGACCGCTTCGAGCGCACATACCTGCATTGGATGGAAAATGTCCGCGACTGGTGTATTTCCCGTCAGTTGTGGTGGGGACACCGCATTCCGGCCTGGTACTCCCAAGAAACGGGCGAGATGGTCGTAGCCAAGAGCGAAGAAGAAGCCCGCGAAAAGCTGGGCCGCGACGATCTGGTTCAAGACAACGACGTTCTCGATACCTGGTTCAGCTCCGCGCTGTGGCCGTTCTCGACGATGGGCTGGCCGGACGAAAACAGCGAAGACTTCAAGCGTTACTATCCGGTCGACGTACTCGTAACCGGCTACGATATCATTCCGTTCTGGGTATCGCGCATGATCTTCCAAGGCTACGAATTCACCGGCAAAATGCCGTTCAAAGATACGTTGATCCACGGCCTGGTTCGCGACAGCGAAGGACGCAAAATGTCCAAGTCGCTCGGCAACGGCGTCGATCCGCTCGAAGTCATCGAGAAATACGGTGCGGACGCGATGCGCTTTATGTTGTCGACGGGCATCACGCCTGGACAAGACCTGCGCTTCCGTTGGGAACGCGTCGAACAGATCCGCAACTTCGCGAACAAGATCTGGAACGCTTCGCGCTTCGCGCTGATGAACCTGGAAGGTTTCGCGTACGATCAGATCGATATCACGGGCGACCTGACGACGGCGGACCGCTGGATCCTTCACCGCATGAACGAGACGTCCCGCGACATCACGCGCCTGATCGACTCGTACGAATTCGGCGAAACCGGACGTTTGCTGTACAACTTCATCTGGGACGATCTGTGCGACTGGTACATCGAGTTCGCGAAGTTGTCGTTGTACGGAGAAGACGCGTCGGCAAAAGCGAAAACGCAATCCGTGCTCGCTTACGTGCTCGACCGCACCATGCGCATGATTCATCCGTTCATGCCGTTCATCTCCGAAGAAATCTGGCAGCATCTGCCGCATGAAGGCGAGACGGTTACGTTGGCGGCTTGGCCGACCTACGATGAAGCGTTGGAAAATGCGGAGTCCGCGCGCGAAATGGAACTGCTGATGGAAATCATCCGTTCGGTTCGCAACATCCGCGCCGAAGTGAACGTGCCGATGAGCAAAAAGATCGAGCTGAACGTTAAAGCGACTTCGCCGGAAATGTTGAGCATCCTGAGTGCCAACGAAGGTTATATCCGTCGTTTCTGCAACACGTCCGAATATGCGAGCGGACTGGATCTGCAAGCCCCGGACAAAGCCGTGACATCGGTGATTACGGGAGCCGAGCTGTATCTGCCGTTGGCCGGGTTGATCGACATCGCGCAAGAAATCGCCCGTCTCGAAAAAGAAGTGAAGACCTTGAATTCGGAAGTGGAGCGCGTGGACAAAAAGCTGTCCAATCCCGGCTTCACGTCGAAGGCTCCGGCACATGTCATCGAGGAAGAGCGCGCCAAACAGGCCGACTACTCCGAGAAGCGCGACAAAGTGTTGGCCCGTATTGCCGAGCTGAAAGGGTAAGGGGAGTCAGCGATGGACAACAATGATCGGGGCGCTTCGGCGCCCCTGACTTCTTATGCGGAAGCGGTGGAATGGATTAACGGACTGATCCCTTTCGGCATCCGTCCGGGGTTGGAACGAATAGAGGCGTTGATGGACCGCTTCGGCCACCCGCATCGTCGTCTCAAGTTTGTTCATGTCGCGGGGACGAACGGCAAAGGCTCGACTTGTGCTTTTCTGACCAGCGCACTGGTTCATAACGGCTATGACGTAGGGACGTTTACCTCTCCTTACATCACGAAGTTTACGAATCGGTTTCAGTACAACGGGCGGGATATTCCGGACGAGACGCTGCTGGCGCTTTCGAACCGGCTGCATCCTGTCGTGGAAGAGCTTGCGGAGACGGAACTCGGATCGCCGACGATGTTCGAGGTGTCTACGGCGCTGGCGATTTTGTATTATGCCGACGTTTGTTTCCCGGATGTCGTCATTTGGGAAACAGGGCTCGGCGGGCGCATGGACGTAACCAATATCGTCAATCCCGTATTGTCGATCATCACGAACGTGGGACACGACCATATGGATATATTGGGCGATACGTTGGAGAAAATCGCGGCCGAGAAAGCGGGAATCATCAAGCCTGGCGTTCCGGTCGTGACCAGCGTGAGTCAACCGGAAGCGCTGCAGGTGATCAAAGAGACGGCCAAGCTTCGCAGCAGCACTTGCTATACGGCAGGCGAGCAGTTCTTTTATGAAAAAACCGCGGTCGGCGAAGACGGCCAAAGCCTGCATTTCAAAGGACCGTTCCGGGAATTCGATCTGTCTCTCTCGCTGCGCGGGGAATACCAATTGGAGAATGCGGCTGGGGCTTTCATGGCGCTTGAGGTGCTTCGTCAGTATATGGCTTTCCAGTTGGAGGACGAGAAGACGGCAGCCGCGTTCGAAGAAGCTTTTTGGGCGGGACGCATGGAGCTTGTGCAAAAAAATCCGCGTATTCTGATGGACGGCGCGCATAATCCCGAAGGAGCTGCGGCGCTGGCGCAAAGCCTGCAAAACGGCTGGACGTACAACAAACTCGTATTGATGATGGGCATGTTGTCCACCAAAAGTCACGAAGACTATTTCAAATCCATTCTGCCTTTGGTCGACGAATTGATCTTGACAGAACCGGATTTCCGTAAAAAAATGGACGCTTCGGCGCTGGCTGATATTGCGGAGGGACTGCGGGCGGAATATGCCAAGCCGAACCTTCGCGTCGTCGTGCAGCCCGATTGGAAAACGGCACTGGCCGAGTTCAAAGCTTCGATCGGACCGGAAGACCTCGGGGTCGTTTCCGGTACGCTGTATTTAATTTCCGACGTGCGTGCGCATTTGCTGCACCAGGCCGATTCTGAGAAAGGTTGGTGAAACGTATTATGAAAACAACAGAACACATCCATTTCATCGGCATCGGCGGTTACGGCATGAGCGCAATCGCCCGGGTACTGCTGGAAATGGGTTACAAAATTACGGGTTCCGACGTGGCTGAACAAAGCCTCACCAAAAGATTGGTTGAAGGAGGCGCAGTGATCCACTATGGTCACAAAGCCGAATACGTGGAAGGGGCCGATACGGTCGTATATTCGACAGCGCTGCCTGAAGATAACGTGGAGCGCGTCGAGGCACTGCGATTGGGCATTCCGACGATTCACCGTTCGCAAATGCTGGCGCGCCTGCTCAACGAGCGTCAAGGCATCGCCGTAGCGGGAGCGCACGGCAAGACGACGACCTCGTCCATGACAGCACTTGCCATGGAAGAATGCGGAACCGACCCGACTTACATCATCGGCGGCGAAATCGTCGGCTTCGGCACTAACGCCAAAGCGGGCAAAAGCGATTTTGTCGTGGCGGAAGCCGATGAGAGCGATGGTACATTCTTGCAATACTACCCGTACATCAGCATCGTCACCAATATCGAAGCCGACCATTTGGAAAACTACGAAGGCAGCTTTGAAAAGATCAAAGAAGCGTATGTACAGTTCTTGAATCAGACACGCGAGGACGGTCTGGCGATCGTATGCGCCGACGACGAGAATTTGCGCGAATTGAAGCCGAAGCTTACTTGCAAACTCGTGACTTACGGCATGGGCGAAGACGCGGATTACCGCATTTCGGACATCGATTTGGGCGACCGTCGCGCTTCGTTTACGGTAAGCACGGAAGGGGAAGAATTGGGACGCGTAAATCTGTTTGTGCCGGGCAAATATAACGTCTATAATGCAACGGCTGCACTGATTGCCTGCCTGAAGAGCGGCATTCCGTTCGAAGAAGCGGCTGTCGGGTTGTCGAAGTTCCATGGCGCGAAGCGTCGCTTCCAAGTGTTGGCCGATGCGGCGGGCGTACTGGTCGTCGATGATTACGCGCATCATCCGACCGAGATCGAAGCCACGCTGCGTGCAGCGAAATCAACGGGTAAACGCATTGTTGCCGTATTCCAGCCGCAGCGCTACACGCGGACTTTCTTCCTGCTTGATGCGTTCAGCCGGGCGTTCTCGGACGCCGACGAGGCGATCATCGTCGATATCTATTCGCCTGCCGGCGAGGAACCGATCGAAGGCGTTCATTCCTCGTCGCTGACGGAATTGATCAAGCAGAACAGCAATCCGAATTCGCAATATCTGGCGACCAAGGAAGAAGTGCTGGAGAATCTGTCCGGACGCATTCAAGACGGCGATCTGGTCATTACGATGGGCGCGGGCGATATCTGGAAAGTGTCGCATAAGCTCGCGGAAGACTGGAAGAATCGAAATCTGTAATACGTAAAGATCAAACATCCAATCGCAAAGGCTGCTCGAAAGCCGTTCCCCGCCGCATCGCGAGGGAACGGCTTTTTTTCTTACAGCGGAGCAAGCTTGAGACGGCAGAATTGTTCCCTTATAATGATGAAGGGCTATTTTGAAGGAGGAACAATAGGATGACTCAACAAGACAAGCCGCTGATCCTCGCTTCGGGCTCTCCGAGAAGACGGGAACTGCTGTCGCTTTTGAATTTGCCTTTTGAAGTGAAAGTTAGTGATGCGGACGAAAGCGTACCGGACGATTGGTCGCCGGAGCGCATCGTGCAGGAACTGGCGTTGCGCAAGGCTCAGGCCGTCATTGCCGAAGGTGTTCCTCGGGATGCTATTGTCATCGGCAGCGATACGATCGTGGTATTGGATGGTGTCGTGTTGGGGAAACCGACAGATGAGGCAGACGCCAAGCGAATGCTGAAAGCTTTATCCGGACATACGCATCAGGTCTATACGGGGTTAGCTTGTATTCAAGGGTCCGGCGAACGTGAATTGTCCGATTTCAGTCGGGCCAGCGTCACTATGCGCAGCATTGCGGAATCAGAGATCGAAGCTTATGTTGCCGGAGGCGAACCGATGGACAAAGCAGGCTCTTATGCGGTTCAGGGTCTAGGTGCGGTGTTCGTCGAGCGAATCGAAGGCGACTATCATACGATTGTCGGTCTGCCGATTGCGGCCCTGTACCGGATGCTGGGGCAGTTCGGGATTCATGCTTTAGGTTGACTTCGTGCCGCCGAATCAACTCGAAAAATAGGCCGACTCGATTGCGGGCGACGGCCGTGGTATAATGGCAAGGTTACATAGCCTTTGTCTTGAAAATCAGGCGAAGGAAGCTGCATGATGCGGCGCGCGGGCTTCAGGTTGACAAGCCGCTTTTAGCTGGTATTGTTTAAAAGGGGCAAATCGGTGCTGCCGTTTTTGGGTTGAACAAGCGCATGTCCCGATCCTGCCATGATCGAATACACAAGTTGAACACGGAAGCGGCGTTCCATTTCGAAGGGACGACTGCAAAAATGGAATTGTCGAATATTATGCTTCGTGATCTTCCTCGCGAAGAACGACCGAGAGAACGAATGCTGCAATACGGAGCGCAGGCGCTCAGCCATGCGGAACTGCTGGCGATCCTGCTTCGAACCGGCACGCGCAGCGAGTCGGCGATCATGATCGCTCAACGCATACTGGCGCAGTCGGGAGGCCTTCGCGGTCTTGCGGATTCGGGAGTCGAAGAATTGGTGGAAATCAAGGGCGTGGGCCCGGCAAAGGCCGTTCAACTCAGGGCGGCAATCGAATTGGGGCGGCGCATGGTGGCCTCGCGTCTGAGCGAATCGGTCGTGATTCGCAGTCCGCGCGATGCGGCGGAACTGTTGACCGAACAGCTCAGATACCTTCAAAAAGAACATTTCGTTTGCCTTTTTCTAAATACAAAAAACGTTGTCATCGCGCAGGAAACGTTGTCGATCGGAAGTCTTAATGCTTCAATCGTCCATCCGCGCGAAGTTTTTCGCGCCGCGATCAAATATAGCAGCGCTTCTATCGTCTGTGCTCACAATCATCCAAGCGGCGATCCGGCTCCAAGTCCGGAAGATATCGCGATTACCAAGCGTTTAGTCGAATCCGGGCAAATTGTGGGGATCGACGTACTTGACCACATTGTGGTAGGCGACGGTCGCTTTGTCAGCCTTAAAGAGCAGGGATTTATGTGAAAATTGAACTCGAATGAGAAAAGGAGTTAATTGAAAATGATGGGCAATAAAGATCTGGGTATCGATTTGGGAACAGCAAACACACTGGTATATGTACGCGGAAAAGGCATTGTAGTAAGAGAACCGTCCGTTGTCGCGCTTCGTACCGACACGAAAACGATCGAAGCCGTAGGTGAGGACGCGAAAAAAATGATCGGCCGTACGCCGGGGAACATTCGCGCGATTCGTCCGATGAAAGACGGCGTAATCGCGGACTTCGATACGACGGCGACAATGATCAAATATTTCATCAATCAGGCGCAGAAAAAACGCTCGTTCTTCCAACGCCATCCGAACGTCATGGTATGCGTGCCGTCGGGGATCACTGCGGTTGAACAGCGCGCGGTCGAAGATGCAACCAAACAAGCCGGCGCGCGCGAAGCTTACACGATCGAAGAACCTTTTGCAGCCGCGATCGGCGCAGACCTTCCGGTATGGGAACCGACAGGCAGCATGGTTGTCGATATCGGCGGCGGCACGACCGAAGTCGCGGTCATTTCGCTCGGCGGGATCGTGACCGCGCGTTCGGTACGCGTAGCGGGCGACGAGATGGATGAATCCATCATTCAATACGTGAAACGTCAATATAACCTCATGATCGGCGAACGCACGTCGGAGATGCTGAAGATGGAAATCGGTTCGGCGATCCAACTGGAAACGCCGGAAACGATCGAAATCCGCGGTCGCGACCTGGTGAGCGGCCTGCCTAAAACCATCTCCATCACTTCGCATGAAATCACGGAAGCGCTGGCGGATACCGTGAGTTCGATCGTCGAAGCCGTTAAAGTCACGCTGGAAAAATGCCCGCCGGAACTGGCAGCCGACATTATGGACCGCGGCATCGTGCTGACAGGAGGCGGCGCATTGCTTCGCAACCTGGACAAATTGCTTGCGGGCGAGACGGGAATGCCGGTCATCGTAGCGGAAAACCCGCTGGACTGCGTCGCGATCGGCACGGGACGCGCGCTCGACAATATCCACCTGTTCAAGTCCCGTTCGAAACGCGGCTAAACGAAGGGTGTCCATATTCATGAACAATTCAGCAATGTTAGAGGGTGTTCGAACTGTTTAGACTGCTCGGAAATCGAAAACTATTCATCCTGCTGATCGTGATCGTTCTTTTCGTTGCCCTGATGGGCGTCACGCTCGGCGACCGGATCGGACTGACCTGGCCGGAGAAGTTTGTTAAAGATACGGTCGGCTTCACGCAGCGCATAGTCAATAAGCCTGCGGCAGCAGTGTCGGGATTCTTTGAAGATATCGCGGACTTGAACGCTGTTTACGAAGAAAACGAAAATTACCGTGTTCAGCTTGTCGAGCTTCAGCGGCAGGTCATTGATTACCGCAAGCTCAAGACAGACAATGAGAATTTGCAAAAAGACCTTGATTTTACGGAAATGCAAAAAAGAAACGCGAATAAGTATTATCGGTTTGCCCATGTGATCTCGGTCAACGACGATGTGAATAACCCGACCGTTAATATCGATGTAGGTTCGAAAGACGGGGTCGCCGTGGGTCAGGCTGTAACGAGTATTGAAGGCATGGTCGGCATTGTTAGCACAACAACCGATTATACCTCAACGATTCAACTGATCACGTCGCTGAGCCTGACTTCGCCTGACAGCTACGCGATTGCGGCTACAGTAACAGGAAAAGCCGATACTTTCGGTATTGTGGAAAGCTACGACAAAAACAAAAAGCGTCTTTTGATGACAGGAATCGATCCGAACAAAACAAAGCTCGAGCCTTATGATACAGTGGTTACTTCAGGCAGCGGAGGCGTGTTCCCGGCCGGAATCGTGCTGGGCGAAGTCATGCAAGTGACTCCGAGCGAATTCGGTTTGACCGAGACGGCGTTAATCAAACCTACCGCGAGCTTCGTCGAATGGAAAGAACTCTTTGTTGTCATTCCGGGTGTCGATCCAAACGAGGGAGACGATACGCCATGACCTGGCGCAAACAGTTCCTCGTCCTGCTGCTTTTCGTGATCTTCCTGATCGACGGCAGCGTGCTGCCGTGGTTCCTGCCAGACGCTTGGATGCCGCACTTGATGCCGAACTTGGTATTCGTTTGCGTACTCTTCGTTTCCGTATACCGTCACCGTTATGCGGGGATGGTACTCGGTGCCGTATTCGGCATGCTGCATGACGTTGTATATTACGGCGCGATGCTGGGTCCGTATTCCTTTACGATGGGCTTTACCGCTTATGTGCTGGGCCTGATTTTTCAGCTTCCCAAAGCACCGTTACCCGTCATGCTTACGGTCGTCATGCTCGGAAGTTTCATTTTGGACAGCATGTTGTTCGGCATTTACACCGTATTTAATTTCAATGAGCAAACGTACGACTGGGCGTTGATCCAATATATCATTCCCGACTTGTTGTTCCGGCTCGTATTTGCGTTAATCATCTATGTGCCGATTCGTCGGCAATTCGACAAGATGCCGCTTCGTCCGAAAAAGGACGAGAAAGAGTAAACTCGTGGTTTTTAAAAGTGACGAATTCGCTTGAGGCCACGGATCGGCGGTAACTTTTATGCAATTCGTGCAGGAGAAAGGAACCTTCGTCTCGAAACATTCAAGTCGAAGGGGGAGCGGGGGAGATGTCCATCAAACGCAATCTCGTTACAATCAAGGGAATCAAAGACGGTCTCGTATTCCGGTTAGATGAACGATGCGAATTCGATGAATTGCTGACCGGGTTGCGGGACATGTTGGAAAATAGCGAGACGTTTCTTAGCGGTCCGCTCGTTTGGATTGATGTGCGGTCCGGGGGCCGTGATCTATCGGACGAGCAAAAGCTGCAAATTTTGGATGTATTGCGAAGCAAGCGTAACTTGCTCGTGCGTTCGATCGAAGGTTCCAAATCGGCTGAGCTTCGGGAAAATGCGGTACTTCGGGTACCGATCAACACGATGAGCGGCATGGTCCGTTCCGGGCAGGTGCTCCAACATGACGGCAACCTGCTGTTTTTGGGTGATGTTAATCCGGGGGGCTCGATTGTGTGCACCGGAGATATCTATATTCTCGGAGCACTGCGCGGAATGGCTCATGCCGGTTCGGAAGGCAGCGAGCATGCGATCATTGGAGCTTCGTATCTGGCGCCGACGCAGCTGCGGATTGCCGAAGTGATCAGCCGCCCGCCCGACAGTGCCGAAGAAAGCAGCGCCCATCCGCATGAAACGCAGATGGAGTTCGCCTATTTGAAGGACGGGCAGATGCAGATCGACAAGATGGCGAATATCGCCCGGCTGCGCCGGGATCTGAATGTGTTCAAAGGAGTGTAGAGGATGGGAGAGGCTATAGTCGTCACTTCGGGAAAAGGCGGCGTCGGCAAAACGACGACCACGGCCAATATCGGAACGGCGCTGGCGCTGCTCGGCAAAAAGGTATGTTTGGTCGATACGGATATCGGCCTTCGCAACCTGGATGTCGTGATGGGACTGGAAAACCGGATCATTTACGATATTTGCGACGTGGCTGATGGGCGTTGCCGCTTGCATCAGGCGCTGGTTAAAGATAAACGCTTCGAAGAGCTGTATATGCTTCCGGCTGCGCAAACCAAAGATAAAAATGCAGTTTCGCCGGAGCAAATCCGCGATATCATCATTGAGTTGAAAGCCGAATTCCAGTATGTGCTTATCGACTGCCCGGCGGGGATCGAGCAAGGGTTCAAAAACGCGATTGCGGGTGCCGATCAGGCGATCGTCGTCACGACGCCGGAAAATGCGGCCGTACGCGATGCCGACCGGGTAATCGGGCTTTTGGAAAGCTCACATATCGGATCCCCCAAGTTGATCGTGAACCGGATTCGCCCCAACATGGTCAAAGCGGGCGAAATGCTTGATGTGGATGAAGTGCTTCAGGTGCTCAATATCGATCTGCTCGGCATCGTGCCGGACGACGAGATGGTGATCAAGGCAGCCAATACCGGCGAGCCGACGGTCATGAATCCGGATTCCAAGGCTTCGATCGCGTATCGTAATATTTCGCGTCGTATCCAGGGGGATACGGTTCCGTTGATGCAATTGGACGAGAAAAAAGGTCGCTTCAACTTGTTTAGGAAATTGTTTGGCGGCGGCAAGTCATAAAGCGATCATGAGTAAGCCCCTTCACTTTTGGTGAAAGGGGCTTTTTGGCATAAACGTACAAGCAAGCGAAACTTTTTTCAGCCCGATCGCGTCTAGTGAACTAGAGGCAAGTTGCGCGCTCATAGGCGTAGCCCGCCAACAAAATGCGGGGCAAGAGGTGACACATGAAACAACTGGTTGTGCATAATGAAGCGGAGTGGACGCAGGCGGCGTTACTTGAGGACGGACGCCTGATCGAGTTTGCCGCAGAACGTGTTCAGGAGCATGGGACGGCCGGGAGCTTTTATAAAGGACGGATTGTTAACGTGCTGCCCGGCATGCAAGCCGCTTTTGTAGACATTGGACTGAAGAAGAATGCCTTTTTATATATTGACGATATGCTGCCTGCCCACTTGGAACGACAGCCGAAATCCAAGCCTTCTGTTGAACAAATTGCGCGCAAAGGCCAACAGCTGCTGGTGCAGATCACCAAAGAACCATTAGGCGGAAAAGGAGCACGGGTAACGACGCATTACTCGCTGCCCGGTCGTCATATCGTATATATGCCTGAAGCCGATTATGTAGCCGTATCCAAGAAAATAGAACCGGAATCGGAGCGTGTGAGGCTCAAGTCGTTGGGCGAGCGCATGCGGCATCCCGGTGAAGGTATGATTTTGCGTACGGTGGCAAGCGGCGAAGCGGATGCGACGCTGCTTGAAGATCTGCTTCAGCTTCGTAGTCGATGGAAAAAGATTTGTGCAGCTTCTGAAGCGGCAGAGGCGCCGAATGAATTATATCGCGATCTGGATCTGGCACAGCGCATGATTCGAGATGTATTTGATCCTGGCGCTGACGAATTGATCGTAGAAAACGCGGCGCAGCAAGAACGAGTGCGCGCTTATTTGGAGCAAACACTGCCCGGATCCGAGACTCGGGTTCTGTTCCATCGTGAACCTACTCCTTTGTTCGAAGCGTATTCGGTTGAGCATCAGCTTCATCGAGATTTTGGCCGTAAGATCAGGCTGCCCGGAGGAGGAACGCTCGTATGGGATCAGACCGAGGCGCTGACCGTCGTTGACGTCAATACAGGAAAGTTTACGGGAGCGGACGACAGCTTGGAGACTACAGTGACTGAGACTAATCTTGAGGCCGCAGAGGAAATTGCACGATTGCTTCGACTTCGCGATGTCGGCGGTATCGTGATCATAGATTTTATTGACATGCAGGAAGAGCGGAATCGAAACCGTGTATGGAACCGTCTTGAGGAAAAGCTGACCAAAGATCGAACCCAGTCGCATATCGTGGGCTGGACCAAGCTTGGACTTTTGGAAATGACCCGCAAAAAGGTACGTGAAAGCGGTGCGGCACTCTTTTACGAAACCTGTGCGGCATGCGGCGGAACAGGCAGAATTATGATTCGCTGAACCGTTGACTTTTCATATAAGGCATGCTAAGATACGTTGGTATGTGTGCCGGTGTACTTCACTTTGCACAACATGCTGTAACCGCACAGGCCGGGTCTAAGCGATTTCTGCTTGCAGAGCATCCACCCGAACCAGGCGAGTCTGAGACATGAGGAGGTGCAAGAAGATGTACGCAATTATCGAAACAGGTGGTAAACAGTACAAAGTCCAAGAGGGCGACGTTCTGTTCATCGAGAAGCTGGAAGCCGCAGACGGCGAAAGCGTAACGTTCGACCGTGTCCTGGCCGTTTCCAAAGAAAACGGACTGACAGTTGGTGCCCCGTTGGTATCCGGAGCAACCGTAACGGCGACAGTTGAAAAACACGGTAAAGGCCAAAAGGTTGTTGTATACAAATACAAACCTAAAAAGAACTACCACAAGAAACAAGGCCATCGCCAACCGTACACTAAAGTAACGATCGGCAAAATTCAAGCATAATTGAAGGTGATAACTTGGTTATCGTCCAGATTTTAAGATCCCCGGACGGCAAGATCACGGGATTCAAAGTCGAGGGTCATGCGGGTTACGCCGATCGCGGCGAAGATATCGTCTGTTCCGCCATCTCGGCCGTTACGGTCGGTACGGTGAACTCGGTCGAAGTACTCGCGGGAACGGAAATGAAAACCCGGATGAAGAACGGTTTTCTCAGCGGAAGTCTTCCGCCGATACAATCCGACGAACTCAAGGCTAAGGCTCAAATGATTCTTGAATCGATGGTGGTCATGCTGAAAACGATCGAGACTTCTTACCGTGAATATATTCGCCTCGATGAGGCAAAAAAATAAGCAAAGAAGGAGGTAGACCACTATGTTGAAATTGGATCTCCAGTTATTCGCTTCCAAAAAGGGTGTAGGTTCGACGAAAAACGGACGTGACAGCCACTCGAAGCGCCTTGGCGCTAAACGTGCGGACGGTCAAGCCGTACGCGGCGGCGGAATCATCTTCCGTCAGCGCGGAACGAAGATTCACCCGGGAACGAACGTAGGTATTGGCAAAGACGACACTTTGTTTGCTCTGATCGACGGCGTTGTGAAATTCGAACGTCTCGGCCGTGACCGCAAAAAAGTCAGCGTCTACCCGGTACAAGTTGCTGACGTAGCAGCTTCCGTAGAGGCCTAAGACCTAACGGGTAATCAAGAAGCCTTCGGTATTCGTACCGAAGGTCTTTTTTTGTTGAAAGGCTTTGTTTGGAATTTGGATATTCTTGGCCTGTGCCCGCTTGGATTTTTTCCCGATTCTGGGTATACTCAGACTAACTACGTATCAGAAACGGAGAGAGCCGATGAGAAGGTGGAGGGACCTATCCTTTATACTGCCGCTATCTACCGCATTTCCCTTGGTTCTGGCTTGGACTTTCCCAAGAGTGATCACGTTTATCCTGCTGGGGGCATGGCTTGTTGCCGTGTTTTTTCTTTTGTCGGAACGGGAGAAACGTCGCAGGGATCGGGAGCTTCAGGAATTGAGACAATCCATGCAAAACTTCTTCCTCAATGTTCTCAGTCATCAACGGCATGATTGGATGAACGATCTTCAACTGATTTTCGGATACGCAAAGATGGGTAAGTCAGAGCGGGTCGAAGAGATCGTAAGCAGAGTGAGCGCGGACATGCATAAGGAAGGCCGCATTGCGAAGCTTGGGCTTCCGGAACTTGTTTTTTACCTAATGACGATCAAGGGAGAAAACAGGGAGGTTGCGCTGCATATCAAGGCAGACCAAGAACTTCGATATGCAGGAAGCTTGACGCCGGAAGAGGAAGAAGGACTGATTCGTGCGGTGAGAGCAGGAATGGCGGCCTATCGCTATTCGGGACTTGCGGCGCAAGCCGCGGAACCTGCGCTGCGTATCGTGTTCGGCGAAGAGGGCGGGGAAGCGACTTTGTTCATCGAACCGGAAAATGATCCGCAGGCGGCATCTGTTTTGCATCATGCAGTCGAAGAAGCGCTGGAATCCTGTGCGTTATCGGCGGAAGCTTCGGATGGCGGGACATTGATTCGCTGGAAGCTTCCTGTTTAAATAGAAATGCGTACGCAGCCGTTAGGTTTTGTGCATGGGATGCGTACACCATCTAGAAGAGGTGAAACCATGTTTGTAGATAAAGCAAAGATTTATGTAAAAGCCGGAGACGGAGGAGACGGCATCGTTGCGTTCCGACGCGAGAAGTACGTACCGAACGGCGGACCTGCCGGCGGCGACGGCGGCAGAGGCGGGGACATCATTTTCCGCGTTGACGAAGGTCTGCGTACGTTGATGGATTTCCGGTATCAGCGCCATTTCAAAGCGCAGCGCGGAGAAAAAGGACGCAACAAAAATCAGTATGGAGCGAACGCCGAGAATATGATTATTCGCATTCCTCCCGGTACTTTGGTTATCGATGACGATACTCAGGAAGTTCTGGCGGATATGACCCGTAACGGACAAGAAATCGTCGTGGCTCGCGGAGGACGCGGAGGACGCGGCAACGTTCGTATGGCTACGCAGAACAATACGGCTCCGGAACTTGCGGAGCACGGCGAAGAAGGCAAAGAGCGCTATATCGTGCTTGAGCTTAAAGTGATGGCCGATGTCGGCCTGGTCGGCTTCCCGAGCGTGGGCAAGTCGACGCTGCTGTCGGTCGTATCCGCAGCGACGCCGAAGATCGGCGCTTACCATTTTACGACGATTACGCCGAATCTCGGCGTGGTCGGTATCGAAGAGGGCCGCAGCTTCGTTATGGCCGATCTGCCCGGATTGATCGAAGGCGCGCATGAAGGCATAGGTCTCGGCCACGAATTCCTGCGCCACGTCGAACGGACGCGGGTCATTATCCACGTGGTGGATATGTCCGGCTCCGAAGGACGGGACCCGTTCGACGACTGGGTGAAGATCAACGAAGAGGTCAAGTTGTACAACGCGGAGCTTGAGAATCGTCCGCAGATTGTCGCGGCCAACAAAATGGATATGCCGGATTCCGAAGAGAATCTGCGCGTATTCAAAGAAAAAGTAGCGGAAATCAATCCGGATATCGAGATTATGGCGATTTCTTCGCTGACCCGTCAGGGCGTGAAGGAATTGATGTACCGGGCAGCCGATGTGTTGGATTCGATTAAGGATGTTCCGGCGATCGAAGAAGCTTCCGAACAGGTCGAACGTAAAGTGTATCGTGTCGAAGAAGCCAAAGAAGAAGGCTTCACGATTCGTCGCGAAAACGAAATGTTCGTCGTCGAAAGCGTCCAAATCGAGCGCATGATGAAACGGATGCAGTTGACTACGCATGACGCGATTCTTAAATTGGCGCGTACGCTGCGCCATATGGGCGTCGACGAAGAGCTGCGCAAGCGCGGCGCGAAAGACGGCACGATCGTTCGGATCGCCGACTTCGAGTTCGAGTTTGTTGAGGGCAGCAGCTATTATTAAGCGGGCGAGCGGTTTGCGTTTGTCGCTCGGGCTTGTTTTCCTCTCGGGCCCCTGCATGGGCCGCGAGTAGAAGGAAAGCCAAAAGTCGCTCCAATCGCAAACCGCTCGCCGGGGTGGTAGAGGGAATACCCTCGCCGCTTCTGGGCTCGGGTTGGAGTAAGGGCTTAAGATCAAGAGCTTAAGATCAAGAGATAAAAGAGGATCGCAGGCGCCGGTTTTTTGCCGGGCTTTGCGATCGAAGAGCGGTTTATAATCTTTGGATATGGATGAAATAAGCGGGGCGTCTCCTAGGAGCGCTTCGCTTTTTTGTGTTGGAAAAGGGTTTTGTTTTATAACAGATTAACGCGCTGTGTAACTTTTTTGCTGTAAAGGGTTGACGCTAAGTCGGTTTATTCGATATAATGTCCGCTATATGAAAACAGTGGTCTTTAAGGAGAGGACGTTATATGAAAGAGCGTTATTATCTGGCTAGGGAAGACATTTTACCGGAAGCAATCTTGAAGACGCTGCACGTGAAAGAGCTGTTGGCCGGAGGCCAAGCGAAGACGGTTAACGAAGCGGTTGCGATCGCGGGAATCAGCCGGAGTGCTTTTTACAAGTATAAAGACGGGATTCATCAGGTCAACCAGTTGGATCGGGAAAGATTGGTGACGTTGTCGCTGCTGCTTGAACACCGGGCAGGGATTTTGTTTAAAGTTCTCGGGCTGATCGCGGAAAGCGGCGGTAACGTGCTGACGATCAATCAGAGTATTCCGCTGCAAGGTACGGCGAATGTGGTATTATCGGTAGAAACGTCAAGACTGCACGAAGAACTGGGGCGTCTGACCGCTTCGCTGGAATCGGTTGTAGGCGTAAGCCGGGTTGTGGTGATCGGGCAAGGGTAATTCGACGTAAACGGAACACATTTTTGAAATCGGAACGAGCAGCATGTGCGGCAATATCATTGCTATAGCAAGGACTGCATAGGGACGGGGAGGAAATTGTACGTGAGTAACAAGCCGGTAAAAGTTGGATTGCTCGGTCTGGGTACGGTGGGAACGGGTGTCGTACGAATCGTGGAGATGCACCAGGAGGATTTGAGCAGTCAGGTAGGCTCGCCGATCGTGATCGAAAAGATTTCGGTCAAGGATCGGGAAAAGTCGCGCAATATTCCGATCGATCACTCCAAATTGACTGACGATCCGTGGGAAGTTATTCATGATCCCGAAATCGATGTGATCGTGGAAGTGATGGGTGGCGTCGAGCAGACCCGTACTTATATTCTTGAAGCTCTATCACAGGGCAAACATATCGTAACGGCAAACAAAGATCTGATGGCCTTGTACGGTACGGAAATTTTGGCTAAAGCTCAAGAGATGAAATGCGACGTCTTTTACGAAGCCAGCGTAGCCGGAGGCATTCCGATCATCCGCACGTTGATCGAAGGTTTCTCGTCCGACCGGATCACGAAGATCATGGGGATCGTCAACGGTACGACCAACTATATGCTGACCAAAATGAGTAAAGAGGGCGTTTCGTACGAGGACGTATTGAAAGAAGCTCAACAGCTCGGTTATGCCGAATCCGATCCGACTTCCGACGTGGAAGGGCTGGACGCCGCGCGTAAAATGACGATTCTGGGCACGCTCGGTTTCCGAACGAACGTCGAGCTGGCCGATGTGCGGGTAAAAGGCATTTCGGGTGTCAGCCAATCGGATATCGCTTATGCGAGAAACTTGGGGTATGAGATCAAGCTGCTCGGAATCGCGGATCGCGACGACGATGCGATCTCGATCAGTGTCCAGCCGACGATGGTCAAAGCTTCGCATCCGATCGCTTCGGTCAACGGCGTGTTCAACGCGGTTTACGTCTACGGCGAAGCTGTGGGCGAAACGATGTTTTACGGAGCGGGCGCCGGCGAGATGCCTACGGCGACCTCGGTCGTGGCGGATTTGGTCTCCGTGATCAAAAACCTGCGCCTCGGCGTCAACGGACTCAAGCAGATCGCGCCGCACAAGCCCAAAAAGCTCAAAACCGATGCGGAAATCGAGTTCAAGAACTTCATTTTGCTGCATGTGGACGATAAAGCGGGCGTATTGGCGCGCATTACGCAAATCTTTACCGAGTACGAAGTCAGCCTTGCCTCCGTGGTTCAACAGCCGAACGAGCTGAACCCGAACGCGGAGATCGTAATCGTTACCCACAAAGCGAGCAAAGAAAGTATCGATAAAGTGCTGAATCGATTTGAAGAACTGGAAGTCGTTCGCCGGATCATGAGCGTATATCGGGTAGAAGGCTGAGCTTAACCCTATGGGGGCAGAAAAAAGCAGCGTTGCAGTAAAAATTTACTCAACGCTGCGGGACAAGTCGGAAGGAGCAGGACATCATGAAGAACGAAAATGCCGGATCGGTACGCGTCAGAGTTCCGGCCAGCACCGCTAATCTGGGACCGGGATTCGATACGCTGGGCATGTCGCTTTCCCTGTACATTTGGGTAGAGATGCGCAGGTCGGAACGTACGTTGGTACACTTTTCCGGTGGCGGTTTCGAAGGAATCCCGGCGGATAAAGATAATCTGATCTATAAAGTGGCCCAGCTCGTATTCAAAGAAGCAGGCGTCGAAATTCCGGAGCTGGAGATCGGGATGCGCTCGGATATTCCGTTGACGCGCGGACTCGGCAGCAGCGCATCGGCGATCATCGCCGGGATGGCGGCTGCCAATGCGCTGATCGGTTCGCCGGTATCCAAAGATCGATTGTTTGATTTGGCGACAGGTTTGGAACGTCACCCGGACAACGTGGGCGCATCGTTATTCGGCGGCATTATCGCGGCGGCATGGGACGGCGAGCATGCGGATTACGTTCGTGTCGAGCCGCCTCAAAACTTGAAAGTTCTGGCATTGATTCCGGAGTTCGAATTGGCGACATCGGCAGCGCGTGCGGTTTTGCCGGAGCAGCTCAGCATTCAAGATGCCGTGTATAACATCAGTCGTTCTTCGTTGCTGACTGCGGCTTTGGCGTCGGGGCGGTTGGATCTGCTCGCTTCTGCGATGAAAGACCGGTTGCATCAGCCTTACCGCGCCGCACTCGTTCCGGGCATGGAAAAGATTCTGGAACAAGCGACTCGATATGGGGCACTCGGTGCCGCACTTAGCGGAGCTGGACCGACTTTGCTTGCGCTTGTTGACCGTACGTCGTCCGAGTGCGATCGACTGGAAGCCTTTATGCAAAGCGTAATGTCGGAAAACGGAATCCAAGCTCGCACGCTCTGGTTGGAGCCTGACTTGGAGGGAGCCGTTTGCGAGAGCGGGATTCATCCGGATCTTTTTCTGGAAACGATTAAAGGAGAAATTTCGTCATGAAACGTATTGCGCTGCTTCCGGCCGGTTCCGTTTCTCATGAAGCAGTCGATTATCTGCTGGGTGACGAACCGGTCGAATTGATTCATTATAAATTGATTTCCGATGTTTTTATGGCCGTGGTTCAGGGGAAAGCCGATTACGCGGTTATTCCGGTCGAAAATACGATCGAAGGCTCGGTCAGCTTGCATATGGATTGGTTGGTTAACGAAGTCGACATCCCGATGCGAGCCGAGTGGGTGTATCCGTCGATTCAGAATCTTGTCGGTAAGCGGGAAGAATTTACCGGAGAAGACGGCAGCCTCGATTTTTCAAAAGTGCTCAAAGTGTTGTCTCACCCTGTCGCGATCGCGCAGTGTCGAACTTTTATCAGCGAACATTTGCCTAATGCGGAACTGGAAAATGCCAGTAGCACAGCGGAAGGTGCTGCTCAAGCGGCGGCGCATCCGGGAAGCGGCTGGGCGGCCTTTTCGACTCGACTCGGCGCGGAACGTTACAATCTGGACGTGCTTGCCGAGCGGGTGACGGATCACGACAACAATTACACTCGTTTCGTATTGATCGGCCCGGAGCGGATTAACCTGGATAAACGCAGCGAACATGAGAAAACCAGCATGCAAGTGATTTTGCCGGAAGATTACGCGGGCGCCTTGCATCAGGTACTGTCGGCTTTTGCTTGGAGAAGGTTGAATCTGTCCAGGATCGAATCGCGTCCCACGAAAAAGAAACTGGGGAACTATTACTTCTATATCGATGTGCTTGAAGCAGGAGATTCGATTCTTTTGAAAGCGGCAGTCGAAGAAATCGCGGCCCTTGGTTGTCAGGTGAGAGTACTCGGTTCTTATCCTTGTTTTGATTACGAAGCGGAAAAGCCTGAGGTATAAGAGATTCCTGACACTAGAAAAGCGGAACTGCAAACCCATATAACGATAAGGCTAGAGAGGGACGCTCAGCGTTCCTTTCTTTGCTTTAAAAGCTGATTCGGTACAGGAATGTTGCGTTACGTAAAGAATATTGGATTAGGGCTTGAAATATAGGAATCGTCATGGTATATTAAAAGTCCAGTTGAGCGATTGCGAGATTGGATGTTTGTTTTTGGAGTGTCGGGTTTTAGAAATCAACTTATGTTCTTACTTAAAAAGAACTAAAAAAGATTTCAAAAAAAGACTTGCAAAACGAAAACGAACATGCTAATATATAAGAGTTGCTGCTGCGAACGAAACGCTGAGCGGCAGAAACGAGAAACACAGTTTGCTCCTTGAAAACTGAACAGTAAGTGAGTCGCGATGATGAAGATCATCGTGAGAATATAGATTCTTGAGCAATCGAGAATCGCCAACGTTTTAAACGAGCACATGGTGCTTTCTTTTAAAGCGAGACAAACAATCGCTTGGTTCAATCGCCTTTGCCCTTAGGGGTGCGGCATTGAAGTCGCGGTTGCGAATGCTCGCAACTTTAATGGAGAGTTTGATCCTGGCTCAGGACGAACGCTGGCGGCATGCCTAATACATGCAAGTCGAGCGGGGTGT
>NZ_JAAZWE010000004.1:0-280225 GCF_013185185.1 Saccharibacillus endophyticus
GATGATCTTCATCATCGCGACTCACTTACTGTTCAGTTTTCAAGGAGCAAACTGTGTTTCTCGTTTCTGCCGCTCAGCGTTTTGCTCGCAGCAGCAACTCTTATATATTAGCATGTTCGTTTTCGTTTTGCAAGTCTTTTTTGAAATCTTTTTTTCAGCTTCGTTCGAAGCTTCTTTTCCGATCTCATCTGGACCCGCTCACTTCTTCGAACCGCATCGGCGCTCTCTCAAGGCCGTTCCTAGACTATAGCACGCGCTTTAAAGCAAAGCAAGCTTTTTATTTAAACCTTTTATATCGTTAATTAAGCTTGTTTATATGTACGAACTGAGTATTTCCCAGCCTCATTAGGCGGACTTTTGCTTCCGTATCTCTCAGCTACGCTAAGTCGGCGACTCACCTCTTAAACTTTGTATCCCATTCGCACGCGTATCTACTATATAAACGTGATGAATAAATAGAGTAAACATAAAAGTAGCTTGTCTCAAGTTTGAGACAAGCTACTAGATCCGATTGTTTTCCCCTTTGATGATTTCTCTCTATAATAATGCTCTCTTTTTATAAGTTGCTGCGTGATTCGAACGTACGATTATTCTCCGCCGAGGAATACATACCGTGCGAGTACCAGAACGGCCAGTACCCACATCAACCAGTGAATCTTCACTTTGCGGCTCGTGAACAAGCTGCTCACTCCGCCCAGTACCACGTAGGAAAGAATACCGATCGAGATCCCGTTAGCGATACCGTTCGTGAAAGGCATGAAGATGATCGTCAGGAAAGCAGGAATCGCGTGCATCATATCGTCCCATTCGATGCTGCGAACTTGCGAGATCATCAGAACGCCGACCATGATCAGCGCCGGAGCCGTTGCTGCCGAAGGCACAACCAATGCCAGCGGAGCGATGAACATCGCCAGTAAGAACAGTACGCCTGTCGTTACGGAAGTCAAACCCGTACGTCCGCCTTCCGCGATACCTGCCGTACTTTCTACATAAGAAGTGATTGTGCTCGTACCCAGAACCGCACCTGTGCTGACGCCGACCGCATCGACCAGCATCGCTTTGCCGATCTTCTTCTCGCCTTCTTCTTTGTTCTTCATCAGTCCGGCACGTTCGGCCGTACCGACCAGCGTACCGAATGTATCGAACAATTCAACAAAGGTGAAGACGAACACGATCTCGAACAGGCCAAGTTGCAAGGCTCCCATGATATCCAGCTGACCGACAGCCAGATCGCCGAGCGACGGCAGCCAACTTCCGGTAGTCAGGCCGCTCAGGTTCGTTACGCCCATCGGAATGCCGATCAGCGTGATCAACACGATACCGATCAGCAGCGCGCCGCGAACGCGCATCACCATCAGAATGCCGATAATGAAAATCCCGATCAGGGATAGCAGCGTATCTTTCTGATGCATGAAGTCGCCGAGGGCCAGTTGGAAATTGGAGCCTAGCACTGTTACCGGAGCTTGCAGCTGCGCGACATCCGTGATCCCCGTAACCGTTGCGGAAGCGGAAATGATGTTGCCGAGCTTCATCCCGATGATGGTAACGAATAAACCGATACCCACGGTGATTGCCGCCTTGATCGAGGACGGCACCGCCACAATTAACATTTGTCTGACCTTGGTTACCGTCAAGATAATGAAAATGATACCGGAGATGAAGACCGCGCCGAGTGCGGCCTGCCATGTAATCGCGCCGTTCGAACTCAAAACGACGGTCATAAAGTACGCGTTAAGCCCCATGCCCGGAGCCAGCGCGACCGGAATGTTGGCGAACAGACCCATCAGGATCGTTACGAGGCCCGCGCCGACTGCTGTTGCGAAGAATACGCCGGAAGCCGGAATGCCCGCGCCGTCCGGACCGAGGAACGAAATGTTCACGATCAGGATGTAAGCCATCGTGATGAACGTAGTCAGACCGGCAATGATTTCCGTTCTGAATGTCGTGCCGTGTTCTTTGAGTTTAAAGAACTTTTCCATGTTACCCATGTTGCCCGTTTGCCCCCTCTGAATATGAATGCGTCAGATCTTGTGGAACGACAAAAGAGACCGGATTCGATTAGATCGCCCCCGGTACTCCTTAGAACTGAGAAAACGCGAACGCGATGCGCCGGACGCTGAAACGTCATGGCCGCAAGGTCGCTTTTTCCCGTTTCGTAGAGAGATCATTTCGGTGATCACGTAGAGACTTCCGAGCCTATCCCCGGAATTATACGAACACTATTTCAATTGTCGATTACCTTATCCGCCTTTCGAGCACTTTAGCGTTGACAAAGCACTAGTCGGCTTCACAGGTTACATTCTAGGACAGCAACAAAATCTTGTCAACAAAAAAACGAATGATTGAAAGAGGGTTTTATTTAAACGTTCGTTAATTATCCAAAAATCCGCCAATAAAAAAACGTTTTATCCGAGAATCACCTGCTTGTCGTCTTTTTTCCTTAACGACATTCATGCAAAATCTCAGAAAAAACGTTAATGCCAAGCTCTATGTTCGAAGAAAGAATGTTCGGTTTTTAGTTCTCGTTTTCTAAAGGCGGAAGTTCGTCTCGAACTTTCTTAGGCAGCCCACGCCGTACCAACTCATACGAGTGACGAATCATGCCTGCGACAAAATCGGCTTCCAATCCTTCTTCCTCCAGCAATATGCTGTTCCAATGCGACTTATTCGAATAATAGCCCGAAACAATTTGCGCATATCGTTCACGATATTCTTCCGCCAACCGAGGATCGCACTTCAGCGTCAAAATCTCTCGCCCCTCGCTGTTTTGCCCCCGCATCCCGAAGTACTTCCCTCCGACCCGATACAGCAGGCTTCCCCATTCCTCTTTGAAAAAAGCTTCGGTTCCCGGCAGCGCCAAACTTGTTTCTCGAATCCATTCATCCGTAAGCATCGATCCATCCTCCTTCAAAATCCGGATTTGATCCACCAAGCCTGCCGCTCGAACAAACCTTCCCGTTCCAAAATAGCCTGTACCTCTTTATGCTTGCTTCCTTTCGCCATCGCAACCGACAATTTATCAGGGCGACGCGCGGCAATCAATTGCTCGAAGGCGCTCGGTTCCAATGTCTTCACTTCCCGGAAAGCCAACTGATTGAGCTTCGGAGCCGTCAATATCCAGTCCAAATCCTCCAGGCCCACATTGTTGCAGACTACCAGTTGGAGCGCTTGAAGATTTTTGAGATCTGGCAGCGTCTTTAAAAGAGGTTGATCGATGATTTCAAGCCGCTCAAGTTGTTTCAAATGCGTCAGCACATGAAGTTCGACAAGCTTTTTGGCCGATAAAATTCTGAGCTTTTTCAGACCCGGCAGTCCGTCCAGCCATTCCAGACTCTCTGCTTTGCCTTGGCCGATCGATAATGAAGCAAGCCCAGGCAATTCGCTCAGGAAACCCAGCTCTTCCAAAGGAATACCGTGCACGTACAACTCTTCAAGAGATTGCAGCTCCCGAATCGTCTCGATCCCTTTTTTATGACCGTGCAATTCAAGTCTTTTCAAACCATGGAACCGCCGCAGTACCGACAAATCGGGTTTCTTGGAACGGGTTTTTCCCAAACCTATTCGCGTTAAGCGGCTTGTGACCCCATGGAACGCATCAAACGAATCCAATTCGAATACGTCCAATACCAGCTCATGCAAATTTTCCAAACGGCCCAGATGCTCCAATCCTTCTACCTTTGACGAGCAATCCACAGACAGTTTCTCCACAAAAGGCAAGGCGGTTAACACGGATAGCTTAGCGTTTTGTCCATGAAATCCGTAAATTCGCAGCTTAACGTCCGGGCGTACTGCAAACAATTCTTCGTTAAGAAGCTTTAACAGCCGTGCGCCCGGCACCTCCGATTCGCTATACTGCACGATGCGCAGCGACGGCTCGGCCGCAAGATTGCGCAGGTCATCCGCCGTCCAATTTTTTTGCAATTGAACGCGTCCGCCCATCCCGATCTGCTCGATCAAGAATGTTCCTCTGCCTTCCGGCTGTGCGCGTTAATCTCAAAGCTGTGGAACGCCGTCTCGAAACCGCCTTCCGTACCCGGACTTGCCGCATATAGGCCGACTTTGAGCGCCTGACCTTCCGGGCAGCGCAAATGCGCGATCCGAAGCTGCTCCCATTCCTCGCCGACCGTCCGCGCATAGATAAGGAAATCATTCCCTTCGCGCACGACTTTGAATTGCAGGCGCTGCTTGAACAGGTCGGATGCGGCGTTGCGCGTCGACCAATCCGAATATCCGTCGCGCGTCACTACGGCTCCCAGATGCGACGGCGCGTTCGGAATGTACTCCACGGACGTTTTCAACCAGTTGTCCCGATCGACTTCGACGAACAGTCCGGCTTGATCGAACGTGTAGCGCGGGTCCATCTCCAGTTCGGTTACCGCTTCGAAATCTCCGGCGATCTCGTCGTACAGCACATGTCCGTTGTAGCGCTCGAAGCCGTAGTGGGTTTTCAGCCAAAAGTCGGTGTCCGGCAGGGTATGCAGCTTTAAGCTTTCCTCTGTCGGCTCCAGCTTTTGCGGCTGCGTCATGATTTGAAGCTTGTCGATCCGTTGCGGTATGTATTGCATGTCGTTTCCCCTTTCGATGTACGAGATACGAGAACAAACAGGTTCCTGCGAATATCTCGATTATATCCGATTTTCTCGATGCGCATCCAAATAAAACGGCCTTTCCCATATTGACGCGAGAAAAGCCGTTCGAATCATCATGCTCGCTTACTCAAAAGTCGGATTCGTCAAACGAACATTGGAAACCGTTCCGCAGCCCGCGCAGAAAGTCAACAGCACTTCCGAGCCTTTGAGCGCCATTTTGTTTTGATCGGCAGGTTTGACTTTCATGTATTGAATCGCTTCTTTAAACTCGGTACCGCCACAGTTTGAACAAGTTTGCATAGGTATCACTCCTTCAATGATTGAATTTAATATGTACCATTTTCCTTTTTTTTCATTTCTCCTATTTTACAGTCATTTATATGAATAAGCAAAAGGGCAGGAAGCACTCAGCAGCGGCAATTTCACTTTTCCGCAAACGTTATACTTATTTCCCGTTGAAGTTTCTCTGCAGGCCGGATTATAATAACGCATATTAAACCAATGAAATTAGTATGATTTATAACTCGCTGCCGAGAGGAGCGCGAATATGACTTTGAAGGAGATTGCCGAGCTGGCCGGAGTGTCGACGTCTACCGTTTCGCGGATCATCAATTCTCCCGACGACAGCTTCGCCCGCAAAACGGTGCGCGATCGGGTATGGAAGATCATTCACGAAACCGGTTACGTACCGAACCAATCCGCGCGCGAGCTGAAGCAGGGGAAAAAGGAAGAGGCGGTACATCGATGTACCACCATCTCCTGCATTCTGGGGCGCACCCGGGATCTGGAGGACAATCCGTTTTTTGCCCAGACCGCCAGAGCGATCGAACAGCAGGCGTTGGAAAAAGGCTGTACCGTATCCGCCTACTATTCCATTTTCGATCTGCAAAACGACCCGTTCGGCAGACGCACCGAAATTCCGCGAGCGGACGGCGCGATCGTACTGGGACGCCTGAACGACAAGACCCGCGCGCTCCTCGACAAGCATTACAAAAACATCGTGTACGTCGGACGCAACGTGATCGATGCCGAATGGGATCAGATCGTGTGCGACGGCTATGAAGCGGCGAGGACGGCCTTAAAGCATCTGATCGAATTGGGACATCGGCGCATCGCCTATATCGGGGAAACGCACAGCGAAATCCGCTACCGCGCGTTCGCCGATACGGTACGCGAATACGGACTGGACACTGACCCGTCGCTGATCGCTTCGGTAACGCAGGACGGTCCGGGCGGTTACGAAGGCGCGGAATATCTGCTGCGCGGAGCCAAGCCGCTGCCGACCGCGATCTTTTGCGCGACCGATGTCACGGCGATCGCGGCAATCAAACGCTTCGTCGAAGCCGGCATCAAAGTGCCCGAGCAGCTCTCGATTATCGGCATGGACGATATCGAGATCGCGCAGTACCTGACCCCCGTGCTTACGACAGTGAGCATTCCGAAGGTAGAGATGGGCAAGGTGGCGGTTCGCACGCTGCTCGATCGCATCCATAAAGAACACCGTTTGCCGATGAAAATCTTTTTGCCGCACAAATTGCTCGTTCGAGAAAGTACCGCAAAACCGGAAAAGAAAAAGCAAATCCGCTGATCCAAGTCCGGCAAATCACCTACACATATTGTTAAGGAGGAAACAATGATGGGTTTTACATGGGCTCAAATGAATGCTTGGCGAAAAAAGACGGTGCTCGGTTTGACCCTTCTGGTGGCGGCGGCGCCTCTCGCGGCTTGCGGTTCGAACGCGGCGAACAACGGAAACACGGCGGAAGCGCAAGGAGCATCCGGCGAAACGTCGGCTCCGGCTGCCGTGGAAATCACCAACGTCTCGTACGATCCGACGCGGGAATTGTACGATGCCTACAACAAACTATTCCAAGCACATTGGAAAGAAAAAAGCGGGCAGGACGTCGGCATCATCCAGTCGCACGGCGGCTCCGGCAAACAAGCCCGTTCGGTGCTGGAAGGCAACGAAGCCGACGTGGTGACGCTGGCGCTGGAACAAGACGTGGCGGAACTGGAAAAAGGCGGCCTGATCGAACCCGGCTGGGTCGGCGAATTCGACAAGCAAAGTTCGCCGTACACCTCGACCATCGTGTTTCTGGTACGCAAAGGCAATCCGAAAGGCATCAAAGACTGGGACGATATCGTGAAAAACGGCGTCGAGATCATCACTCCGAATCCGAAAACGTCCGGCGGCGCGCGTTGGAACTTCCTCGCGGCATGGGCTTACGCCCAAGCGCACGACGGGGCCGACGAAGCCAAATCGACCGAGTTCATCAAAAGCTTGTACAACAACGTAACGGTACTGGACACCGGAGCGCGCGGCGCGACGACGACGTTCGTGGAAAACAATCAGGGCGACGTGCTGCTGGCTTGGGAAAACGAAGCGTTCCTGTCAATCAAAGAGCATCCGGACGACTACGAGATCGTAACGCCGAGCATCAGTATCCTGGCGCAGCCTTCAGTCGCGGTGGTGGATGAAATCGCCAAAAAGCGCGGTACCGAAAAAGTTTCTACCGAGTACCTGCAATACCTCTACTCCGACGAAGCGCAAAAGCTGGCGGGCGAAAACTACTACCGTCCGTCCAACCCCGATATCCTGGCGCAGTTCTCGGACACGTTCAATCTGGATCTGAAGCTGGTCACGATTGACGACGATTTCGGCGGATGGGAAGCGGCAACGGAGAAGTTCTTCGCGGACGGCGCGATCTTCGATCAGATTTACCGAAAATGAGGACGGCTTCTTGCTTGAGTAAGGAAGCCGAATCGCGGGAAAAGGAGGTCGGCGCATGGGACAAGCCAAGTGGGTAAGCAGCAGGCATTCGCGTAAAAAAAACCGGGTCATCCCCGGTTTCGGCCTATCGATGGGCATCACCATTTCCATGCTCAGCTTGATCGTCCTGATCCCGCTGCTCTCCATCTTCGTCGTATTGTCCGGCGTCGGACCCGCGGATTTCTGGAAAGCGATCTCCGATCCGCAAGCAATCGCCGCGTACCGGGTCAGCCTGATCTGCGCCTTGGCGGCCGCGCTCGTCAACGCATTGTTCGGCACGATCCTGGCCTGGATCCTGGTACGCTATCGGTTTCCGGGCAGACGGATACTCGACGGACTGATCGAACTGCCTTTCGCGCTGCCGACCGCCGTTGCGGGAATTGCGCTGACGACGCTCTACTCGGACAACGGCTGGATCGGAAAGCTGCTGGCGGGCATCGGCATCAAAGTCGCGTACACGCCGATCGGGATTACGATCGCGTTGATTTTTATCGGCATTCCGTTCGTGGTGCGCGCGATTCAGCCGGTACTCGAAAAACTCGACGGCCAGTATGAAGAAGCGGCGACGATGCTCGGAGCAAGCGGCTGGCAAACGTTTCGCCGAGTGGTGTTTCCCGAGATCCGTCCCGCTCTCCTCACCGGCTTCGGCCTGGCATTCGCGCGGGGATTGGGCGAATACGGCAGCGTTATTTTTATCGCGGGCAATATCCCTTACGAGACGCAAATCGTGCCGCTGATCATTATGAGCAAACTCGAACAGTTCAATTACGGCGCGGCAACCTCGATCGCGCTGATCATGATCGTCTTCTCGTTCCTCACGCTTTTCGCGATCAACTTTATCCAATCCAGACTCAATCATGCGGCAAAGGGGGCGGAATGACCGATGAATCTTGCGAATCCGGCCGAAACCGCCAACCGTGTCCAAGAAAAACCGCGCGATCCGGGTAAAGCTGCCAAATATACTCTGATCGGTCTGGGCGTCGCTTTTATCCTGATCATGTTGGTGCTTCCGTTGATTACGGTCTGCGTGTACGCGCTCAAGCAAGGTTGGGACGTTTTTTCCCAGGCGATCACCGATCCGTACGCGATCAAAGCGCTTCGGCTCACCCTGCTCGCGACCGTCGTCGCCGTGGTATGCAATACGTTCTTCGGCTTGTTCGCTTCCTGGGCGATCAGCAAGTTCCATTTCCGCGGCAAACAGTTTCTCACGACGCTGATCGATATCCCGTTCGCCATCTCTCCGATCATCGCGGGTCTGGTATTCATTCTCGTGTTCGGCCGGATCGGTTGGGCGTACGACTTCCTGCAAACGTACGACATTAAAGTGGTGTTCGCGGTGCCGGGAATCATTCTCGCGACCATTTTTGTCACCTTCCCGTTCGTGGCGCGCGAGCTGATTCCGCTGATGCAGGCGCAGGGCAACGACGAAGAAGAAGCGGCGGCGCTGATGGGCGCGAAATGGTGGACCATCTACCGCAAAGTGACGCTGCCGCATATCAAGTGGGGACTGCTGTACGGAGTCATCTTGTGTACGGCGCGGGCGTTGGGCGAGTTCGGAGCGGTCTCCGTCGTCTCGGGACATCTGCGCGGCAAAACGAACACTCTTCCGCTGCATATCGAGATTCTGTTTAACGAGTTCCAACTGACCGCGGCATTCGCCGTATCGTCTATCTTGGTCGTGACCGCGATCATCATTCTGATTTTGCGCAATATCGTCGAATTCAAAGGCCGCAAGGAGGAAGGCGAACATGTACGTTGAACTGAAGGACGTAAACAAAAAGTTCAAAGGATTCCGGGCGCTGGACGACGTATCTTTTTCTATCGACAAAGGCAAGTTGGTCGGTCTGCTCGGCCCTTCCGGCAGCGGCAAAACGACAATTCTGCGCACGCTGGCGGGATTGGTGCATCCGGACTCCGGAGATATTTTTATCGACGGCAAAAGGGTCAACGACGTGCCGGCCAGCAAACGCGGGATCGGCTTCGTTTTTCAAAACTATGCGCTGTTCCGCTATATGACGGTATTCGACAACGTGGCATTCGGTTTGACGGTGGAAAAAAAGGACAAGAAATTCATCAAGCAGCGCGTCAACGAACTGATCGGCTTGGTCGGACTGGAAGGTTTGCAGGATCGTTATCCGCATCAACTATCCGGCGGGCAAAGACAGCGCGTAGCATTCGCCCGGGCGCTCGCGCCTAACCCGCATCTGCTGCTGCTCGACGAACCTTTCGCCGCGATCGACGCCAAAATTCGCAAAGAACTGCGGCTGTGGCTGCGCGAAACGATCAACTCGCTCGGCATCACCAGCATCTTCGTCACGCACGACCAGGACGAAGCGGTCGAAGTAGCCGACGAGATCGTGATCGTGAACGGCGGCCGCATCGAGCAAAAAGGCAATCCGGCCGATATCTACAAATCCCCCGCGACGCCTTTCGCTGCTAGATTTATCGGCGAATCGCTGGTGTTGGACCGCCACGAGACGCTGCACGGGTTCGAGACCTACAGCGGCTACGACCGAGCCGTGATCCGCCCCGAGCTGATCCAAATCGCCAAACACGGCAAACAACCGATCCTGCACGCCAGCGAAGACGGCATCGTGGAAGACGTCTTTTTCCGCGGCAGCCTGATCGAAGTCCACGTGAACGTCAAAGGCATGCGCCTGATCGGCCACCGTTCCCCGGAAGAAGACCCTCTGCTGCCAGGCGAAAAAGTGAGCGTGCTGATTTATCGGCTGTATCTCTATAATGAAGATAAAGTTCATTTGGCGGAGAACGTACGGTTAAAGGATGAGAATACGGTATTTATTTGATGAAAAAGAACAGCTGCTTCATTTAATTTGATGCGACTGTCCGGATACGTCAGGAAAGTCCTGTTCGTTGGAAAAGCGGACCGCTGCGGGAGAAATTCGTTCAAGGCGCTGTCTCACTCGGGAATCGAGATTATATTTTTATAGGAAGATTCCCGAGTTCAAAGGCGTCTTTCACTGAATTTCTCCCTCCGCTTGCGGCTGATCAACAAAAGAATTTTCTCGACAAAAAAGACAGTCGCCCTATGCAGCGACTGTCTTTTTTAGTTTAGGCTTAGACTGAGATTAAGTTTACTCAGCTTTTCTTACAAGCATAACATAAGCGAGAATCGCAAGGAGACTCGTGCCCATCAAAGTAAAACCAAGCGGAACAGCCGTATCTTCGCCCGCGATTCCGACGATAGGCGCGACCAATCCTCCCAGCGCGAACGGCACAAGGCCGAGCAGCGCAGCGGCGCTGCCTGCATTTTTGGACTGGCTCTCCATGGCAAGCGGGAAAGCCGCCGTGGAAGTGATGCTGATCGAACATACGAAAAAGAATAAAGGAATAACCAAAGCAAGCAGCGGTCCTTCGACAATCGTAACCCCTGCCACGACGATACTCGATACGAGAGCCATCCATAAGCCGATAACCATAAGCCTCTGCTCGGGAACCCGATGCGAGATCCGCCCGACGATTTGAGAACCGATCATTAAGCTGATTCCGTTGGAGGCAAACAACACGGAGAACATTGTCGGTGAAACGCCGTAAATATTTTGGTAAACGAAAGGTGTAGCCGCCACGTAGGCAAATACCCCTCCCGTCAGGATGCCCTGTGCCAACATGTAGCCCAAAAACTTCCGATCGCGCAGCATCGCGCCGTAATTGCGAAGCTGGGACTTGAAATTCGGCGATACGCGTCGTTCGGAAGGAAGACTCTCCTTCAAACGAAATTGCGTCATGAGGTACAGGAAAACGCCCAGAATCGACAAGGAAAGAAATACGCCCGGCCATGTCGTGAATTTAAGTACTCCGCTTCCGGCAATAGGAGCGACTAACGGTCCCAGGTTGCCTACAAGCAGCAGCAGAGAGAAAAATTTGGTCAGTTCATGACCGCTGTACAGATCGCGGGCAATCGCGCGCGAAATGACGATTCCTGCAGAGGCCGCAAATCCTTGTGCAAACCGGAGTACGATCAACGTGCCGATATTCGGAGAATACGCGCACGCCAACGAAACGATGACGTAGGCAATGATGCCGATCAGCAAAGGTCTGCGTCTGCCGTAAGCATCGCTCAAAGGACCGACGACAAGCTGTCCGATGCCGAGTCCCAACAAACAAGCCGTCAGACTGAATTGAACCAACGAAGCGTTCGTATCGAAGTCTTTGGCGATCTGCGGAAACGCGGGCAAATACATGTCGATCGTAAAGGGGCCCAACGTCGAAAACACGCCTAACAACAAAGCGAGACCGATAACACTCCACCGACTACCTGTACTCTTATCCATAATGACTTAACTCTCCAACCCCTCTTGATCCTATCTTTTTGTTCGGGTCGCGGATCACGTAGCAACCTGATTGCAGATTATACATGACCCCGGTTACTAAGTGAATACTATTTATTTTTAATTTTATACTTTATTATTTTCCATGTATTGCATGGTAGGCATCCATCGCGAACTTCGACAATTCCGCCAGCAAACTCGCAAAGTCCTCGGCAATCAGTTCCAACGGCGATTCGTCGTATCCGTCGTGATACAGCCGGTATACTGCGCCGTCCGTTTGCAGAACCAACAAGTCCCCATCACCGAACCCGCCGATCGGGAACAACTCCGCTGCTGGCTGAATTGCATCCTGACTCCGATACTCCGCAATGAGCTCCATCGCCGCAGGATAAGCCCATTCTTGCTCTTTGAGCCCGTGCAATTCCGGTTCGGCAAAACGAAATGCGCCGAACTTCGCTAACAACAAACGATATTCTTGGGGCAAAGAAATGCCGTGAAGTTGTTCGAATGCTTCTAGTTCTTTTTCCGGCTCCGGCTGCACACCGTCTTGTCCCCAAGCTTCGTAGGTTTCCGCCAATAACTCCTCGATCTCTTCCATCTTCAAAGGAATGTCTCCTCTTCTGCTGCCAATTTCCATTTTTCGGTGCCCTGCCTGCCATATGTACAAATGCCGCTCTGGCTGGTCGGAGCCGCTTTTCTCGCGCACCTCGGGTACGACTCCATTTGAAATGCGGATCACGACATCACGCCTGCCGACGCATGCTGAACCGCACCGCCATTAAGTAGATATCGGTCGCGGCGGGTCTTCTGTTGATCGGTTTTGCCGGGTATTTCGTGCATGAGTTTATTACGGATTTGATGGCGTACATCAAGGCTTAAGCCTACTAATATTCTCCCTTTTCCAACGAACGGCTCTGATTTTTTGCATGTTACCGCAACGTCGGATATACCGGTAATTACCAATGAGGCTGTGGCGTCTTCTTGTTGCGGACTTTTGTTTGGCACACTCATGGTTTGCTTTTTAAGAAACAAAAAAACGACCTCAAGGCGTCTAGCATTTGAGGTCGTTTCTTCTTATCTATTAAAAACCTATTCCCACTCGATCGTAGCCGGCGGTTTCGAAGTCACGTCGTACACGATGCGGTTGACGTTATCCACTTCGTTGACGATGCGGACCGAAATTTTCTCCAGGACGTCCCACGGGATGCGTGCCCAGTCGGCGGTCATGCCGTCGATGGACGTTACGGCGCGGATGCCGACGGTGTACGAATACGTACGCGCGTCGCCCATGACGCCGACGCTCTTCATGTTCGGGAGCGCCGTGAAGTACTGCCAGATTTCGCTTTCCAGACCGGCTTTCGCGATTTCTTCGCGCAGGATCAGGTCGGAGTCGCGGACGATGGTCAGCTTCTCTTCCGTGACTTCGCCGAGAACGCGGATCGCCAGACCCGGACCCGGGAAAGGCTGACGCCAAACGATCGCGTGCGGCAGGCCCAGCTCTTCGCCGACTTTGCGCACTTCGTCTTTGAACAACGTGTTCAAAGGCTCGATCAATTTGAACTTCATATCTTCCGGCAATCCGCCGACATTATGGTGAGACTTGATCGTCTGCGCCGTCGCCGTGCCGCTTTCCACGATGTCCGTGTACAGCGTGCCTTGTGCCAGGAACGCGAAATCGCCGAGTTTGGCCGATTCTTCGTCGAAGCAGTAGATGAACTCGTTACCGATGATTTTGCGTTTTTGCTCGGGATCGTCCACGCCTGCGAGCTTGCTCAGGAAGCGCTCTTGCGCGTCGATCTTGATGACATTAATATCGAACTTGCCCACGAAAGTCTCCATAACGCTCTCGGCTTCGCCTTTGCGCAGAAGTCCGTGGTCGATGAACATGCAAGTGAGCTGATCGCCGATCGCTTTGTGGATCAGCATCGCCACGACGGACGAATCGACGCCGCCGCTCAGCGCGCACAATACTTTTTTATCGCCGACTTGCTCGCGAATTTCCTGGATCGACTGCTCCACGAACGATTCCATCGTCCACTCGCCGCTGCATTTGCAGACTTCGTAGAGGAAGTTCTTGATCATTTCGTTGCCGTATACGGAGTGGCGTACTTCCGGGTGGAACTGCACCGCGTGCAGATTGCGAGTCGGATGGCTCATTGCCGCGATCGGCGCCGATTCCGTGCCCGCTTCCAGCACGAAGCCTTCCGGCAGCGTCACGACATGGTCGCCGTGGCTCATCCAAACGGTTTGCTTGCTGTCGAGGCCTTTGGTCAGGATGCTGTTGTGCAGGAAATCGACGTCGGCTTTGCCGTATTCGCGTTTGCCGGCGCGCTCTACCTTGCCGCCGAGCTGCTGTGCCATCAACTGCATGCCGTAGCAGATGCCGAAGATCGGCAGACCCAGATCATAGATCGCAGGATCGACGTGAGGAGCTCCTTCTTCATATACGCTAAGCGGTCCGCCCGAGAAGACGATACCCGCCGGATTCAATTCCCGAATACGCTCGACCGGAGTATTGTACGGCATTAGCTCGCTAAATACGCCCAAATCGCGAATTCTTCTGGCAATCAGTTGGTTATATTGTCCCCCGAAGTCGAGTACGACAATCAGTTCGTTCGGTTTATTCATGTCACGCCTCCCTTAATTACTGTCGCTAATTATACCGATGGACCTGACATACCGCAAGAAAAAAAGGCGAGGTAAGGGCTTACTTCCGCAAGTCGTTCGGCTTTGGCGGGCGAAGTTGGATTTTCCTATCCCAAATATCGTAAAATTGAGAAAAATGTTCGCCGCACTCATCGTTCAAAGGAGCTTGAAGCCCTATGGAAATATTCAAAATGGTTCAACAGTTGTTCGAGCAGTACGGCTATCTGGTCATGTTCCTCGGATTGTTTCTGGAATTCATCGCTCTGCCGTTTCCCGGAGAAACCACGATGGCCTACGCCGGCTATCTCTCCTACATGGGATCGCTGAGGTTCGATATTTTGCTGATCGTCGCTTTCCTCGGCACCACGATCGGAATGACCGCCACCTACTTTATCGGTAAAAAAGCGGGGCTGCCTTTCCTTCGACGCTTCGGCGGCTGGTTTTTCAAAGAAAGCAAACTGCTCAAAACGCAAACCTTCTTCGATAAATACGGCCCCGGCCTGATCTTCTTCGGCTATTTCATTCCGGGCGTGCGTCACTTCACCGGGTATTTGGCGGGGATCATGAATATCTCTTTTAAAAAATTTGCCGCTTACGCCTACACGGGTGCCTTGTTCTGGACGCTGCTCTTTCTCGGTCTAGGAAAAATCTTCGGGCCGCAGTGGTCGGTCGCATTCAAATTGGCTGAGCACTACGCGGTGTGGATCGTGTCCGTGATCGTGCTGCTCGTGCTTGTTTTCATCATTTTCCGCTATCGGGCAATGACCGCCTCAGTGCTGGCTTCTCTTCCGCGAGCGTTCAAAGGCCGTAAACAACAAAAAACGAATCAACCGTCAAAAACTCCGCAGCCGATCAAAGGATTGGTTTTGGCTCAAACTGCACAAATGCGTATCCGTTTAAAACACGGCCACATCGTACGCATGCAACCTGGACGTTTTCCCGCAAGGATTATATTGAAGTCGCGTTCCAGGGCGGTAAAACGATAATTCGCGAACTTCAGTACGCGTTGTCCGCATGCAAAAAAATTCCCGGGTCGTCACGACCCGGGAATTTTTTTGATTTCATTGTCATGTGATTTCCGCAAAAATAAGTTCAGTGAATCCGTGGCTTTAAACGCCGATTCCGGCAGTTTGACGTTCACGTTCCGACTTCTCGCCTGCCACAACTTCTTGATCAGGCGTTTCGATTCCTCGAATCTCCATATCTTCAAGCAAATCCATATACAAACGCTTGGCTTGTTCGCAGGCTGCCGTGATGTCGTTCTCCCGTACGTTTTTGTAGATTCCCCGAAGTTTCGCGTTGTAAGAATTGTGATCCACTTTCACCCATGCCGGAATGATTTGCATAACAAATTCCCCTCTCCCCAAAAAATCGATCCAGTCCCGGCCATTCGACCCCCGCCGACTCCCGGACTGCTTGCGGTACGTACCTCGAATCAAGAATGTTTCTCATATCATGATCGAGATACGACAGAATCTTGCCCATCAGATTGATTTGCGCACGGCGTTCCCGTTTCCGAGATCGAAACCGGGAATCCCCCGCCGTCCGACTTTATTTATGAATTCCCCCCTGTTCTAAGGTCAGACTTTGAAAATTTAATGGGATTTTCATTTCCTAACATAAATTTAAACGTTTTTCCGAATTTTCTCAAACGATTTTTCATCTTTCAAGCGCATATATACAGAAAATTGCAAAAAACGGTACTTTCGTAGGTGAAACAATTAACTTTCAAGCGCTTGCAGTACCTCGTCCACATGCCCGGCTACTTTCACTTTCCGCCACTCGCGGACAAGCGTTCCTTCTTCGTCTATCAAAAACGTCGAGCGCACGATGCCTTCGTACTCTTTTCCGAAGTTCTTTTTTACCTGCCATACGCCGAATTGTTCGCTGACCGCGTGCTCCGTATCCGACAGCAGCGGGAACGGCAATTCGTATTTGGCTCCGAACTTTTCATGCGATTTCACGTCGTCCGCGCTGATGCCGATCACGGCCGCATTTTTCGTCGTGAAGTAACTTTCCGAATCCCGGAAGTCGCAAGCCTGCTGCGTGCACCCTGGCGTCATGTCTTTCGGATAAAAGTAAATAACGAGCTTTTTGCCTTTGTAGTCGCTGAGGCTGATGGATTGTCCTCCTACTGCCGGGAGAGTGAAATCTTGGACTTTTTCGTTGAGTTGTACCATGCTGAATCGCTCCTTTTTGGTGGTGTGGAGGCGCTGCGGGGGAAGGGGCTTTCGGATCGCTGTCTCCATTCGATTTCTTGATTATATTTTTTATAGGTTGGAATCGAATGTCAAAGGCGAGCACTTCGTTTCCTTCAGTCCCCTTCCCCCTCCGCTTACCTCGGCGTACTAGGTTTTTTAGGGATAGAGAAGAGCCGGCATGGCTAGCCGACTCTTCCGCGCATTACGCGCTTTTAAATGATGTGTCTCTTACTTTATCACTTATTTTGTTGCAGCTTCGATTCTATATTCCCTATCTTATCATTTATCGCCTTCCACGCCGAGGTTCGGATCTATCGAACCGCCGGCGTCCGAGATTGTCGCTACCTTGAAGGCATGGTTCAAAGCGCAACGCGCGCCTTTGATCATTAACCGCGAGTCTATATCCTAAGACTCGCTTCTTTCTATCCCTAGCAAGAAAAACGATCGGGCAGCAGGGCGGAGCGGAGGGAGAAGGGAGAGCCTGAAGATCGCCTTTGAGGCTGGCCGAGACAGCGAGCGGAAGGCTCTCCCTTCTCCCGGAGCGTCTCCTACGACCCCGCACCCCGGTACTTTTTCACGCCCACGTTCCAACTGGTCAGACCGATGGTCAGGAAGATCGCCGCCATGACCGGAGTCAGCCATGCCATATGCGTCATCTCTTCCCTGCCCAAGAACAACGAAGCCGGATAAATCCCGACGAACGCGAACGGCAGGATCCATGTTAACAGGAATTGGATCGCCCGGTTGTAGATCGTCACCGGGTAGCGGCCGTAGTTCTGGATGTTGTACATCAGCGGAATGATGCCGGTCGGCGAGTCGGAGTAGAACGACAGCGACGTCAGCGCGATATAGATTCCGGTGTAGATCAAGGTCGCGCTGATCGCGAACAGGATCATGACGGGCAGATGCCACCAGACCAGATCCAGGCCGAGTTGGCCGCCGCTGATGATCATGATGACGATGCCGATCAACGAACCGATTAGACCCGGCGGGTCGATGTTTTCCAAAAAGATCTGGAACAGATTATATGCGGGACGGGTCAAGATACGGTCCATCTCGCCTTTGACGATATAGCGGTCGCTGAAATTCCACAGGTTGACGAAGCAGCTGAACAGTCCGAACGGAACCATGAAGAATCCGTACACGAACACCACTTCCGCTTCGCTCCAACCGCCGAGCGAGTTGGTATGTCCGAACACGACGAAGATGAAGATCAGGTTACTCGCCTGCATCAGCAGGTCGGAGACCACCTCGACCCAGAAGTCCGCGCGGTAAGTCAGCCTTGTTTTCATATAATTCTTCAGATATTCGAATACGAGTCCGATATAATACATTCGCTTAACCCCCTTGCACGAACAGCCGCTTGCGCGCCGCCCGCCACATGAAGAAGATCGGAATCAGCAGAGCGACGAACCAAACGACCTGAATACCGAACACTTCGAGAATTCCCGTGCCCTGCGTGCGTCCCGTGAATACGGAGCCGGGCAAATACGTGATCGCTTGGAACGGCAGCCACTGCATGATCGCGCTCAGCCAACCGGGGAACAAGCTGATCGGGATGACCAAGCCGGAAAACAGGTCCACGATGACCCGCTTCATGCGCATGATTCCTTCGTTGTTTTCCACGAAGAAAGCCATCAGCCCGGTCAAAATGTTCAGCTGCGAATTAATGAGGAAGCTGAAGAACAGCATCACCAGGAAGCCGACCCAGGCGATCGGATCGCTCGGCAGCCGCACCGGGAACAGCAGCAGCGCCAGCAGCATACCCGGAATCATGAACAGGGTGAAGCGGAACAAACCCTCGCCGAACCCCTGCATCATTTTAACGAACAAATAATTGTAGGGACGAATAAACTGGATCGCGATCGAGCCGTCCCGGATATCCGTCGCGATCTCGCGGTCCAGATTGTTGAAGTAAAAGGCGCGCGCCATCCACGACACCGCGATATAGGTAGTCATCTGGGACGCGGTGAAACCGCCGATCTCGCCCCGGTCTCCGTAGATCGCCTGCCAAGTAAAGTAGTAGACGCCGATGTTCAGCATATAGATCAGAATGCCCGAGTAGTAATTGACCCGGTAAGCCAGCATGGTCAGGAAACGGATGCGTATAAAATCGGTATAAGCACTAAGCATGGCTGACGGTCCCGCCTTGCGTTTCCTTCGTGGCCGATCCGGTCTGATAAATCTGGCGCACGATCTCGTCGGTCGTCGTCTCGGTGATTTTGATATCCGTGATCGCGATGTCCGGTTGGCCGACGATCTTCGCCAGCACATCCGACACATTCAGCTCTGCCGGAACCAATACCTCGGCGTGCAGATCGTTGTCGGCCGTCCAGCTTACATACAGCTCCGACGTCAGCGACTGCAATCTGCCCAGCGGACAAGCCGTGCCGAACTGGAACGTCACGCGCGTCCCCTGTCCCCAGCGCGTCTTGAGCGTATCGAGACCGCCGTCATAGATGATGCGACCTTCGTCCAGCATGATGACGCGGGAGCAGAGCGCTTCGATATCCTGCAAATCGTGCGTCGTAAGCAGAATGGTCGTGCCGTGCTGGCGGTTCATGTCTTTTAAAAACTCGCGGATTTCCGTCTTGACGATGATATCGAGCCCGATCGTCGGTTCGTCCAGGAATACGATCGACGGATTGTGCAGAAGCGCGGCGACCAGCTCGCAGCGCATGCGCTGTCCGAGACTGAGCTTGCGCACGGGACGGCTGAGCAGATCGCCCAGATCCAGACGCTGCACCAACTCGTCGAGCCGCTTTTTATAATCCTGCTCCGATACGCCGTACACTTTGCGCAGCAGGCCGAACGACTCGATCACGCCGATGTCCCACCAGAGCTGGCTCCGCTGACCGAACACGACCCCGATATTGCGGACGAACTTTTCGCGTTCTTCGTGCGGCACGTAACCTCCGACGTTCAGCTTGCCCGCGGTCGGAACGAGGATGCCGGTAAGCATTTTGATCGTGGTCGACTTGCCTGCGCCGTTCTCGCCGATGTAACCGCAAATTTCGCCTGCGGGGATCGAGAACGAGATATCATTGACCGCTGCAACCTCGTTATACTGACGGGAAAATAAATCCTGCAGCGCGCCTTTAAGGCCGCCTCGACTTTTCTGTACTTTGAAAATCTTGCTCAGATGTTCGACTTCGATGGCTTTCATATGTGTTCCTTTCTGTGGGTCCACTTCGGGTGGATTCCCATATTTTGCATCAAGGACGCTTCCGTGCGGTTCGCGCCGAAAACAAGGGGGTATTCTGCCTGTAGGACGCTGTTTCCCGATGGGGCAGCGCATTCCTTATGCATCGACGTCCTTAACCATACACCAAGAATGCGGATAAAAAACGGTCAATTGCTTGCGGCTCCGAAAAAAATTATAATGTAGGGATGCAACAATGGCAATCGGCGTTCGGACACTCTCATTTTTAAAACGGAAAGGAAGAATCGAATGACAAGGAATCAAAAACGCGCGATCATTTGGGCGTTCGCCCTTATTGTACTTTCGGCAGGAGGTTACGCCGCTTATTACTTCTCTAATTTATATAATCAAGTGGCGAGCCTGCAAAAGGTCGGCGACAGTTCTCCGTTCCGCAGTCTTCCGGTCACCGAGACGACGGTAGCCCAGGAACCGCCGAAATGGGAAGGCAGCGAACCCGTCAACATTCTTTTGATGGGCGTGGACGGCCGGGATTCCATGGGAGACGATATTCCGCGTTCGGATACCATGCTGGTCGCCTCGATCGACCCCGTACAAAAAACTATTAATATTTTCTCCATCATGCGCGATACTTACCTTGACGTTCCGGGCTTCGGCAAACAACGCATCAACGCCGCCATTACGCACGGACCGAACACGGCCATGGAAACCGTAGGCAACCTGCTGGGCATCCCGATCCAATACTACGTCTATACGGATTTCGAAGGATTCATCAAACTGGTCGATTCCGTGGGCGGAGTCGATTTCCACGTCGAAAAAGACATGAAATACCTGAGCGCGGCCGACGGGCCTCAATACGATATCGACCTCAAAGAAGGCATGCAGCACCTGGACGGAAGAACGGCGCTCCAATACGTTCGTTTCCGGCATGACCGGTTGTCGGATTTCAGCCGGACGGGCAGACAGCGCGAATTCCTTCAAGCGGTCGCGGAAAAGCTGAAATCGTCCACCTCGATCATGAATCTGCCGGACATTCTGGAGCAGGTCAACCCTTATATCGACACCAACTTGAGCGTCGGAGATATGTGGAAGCTCGCGACCGTAGCCTACGACAGCAAAATGGGCGGCAGCGAGCAGATCCCTCCGAACAGCCTGCTGCGCGAAGAAAAGATCGGCGGCGCGGCGGTACTGACCGTCAGAAACGACGACAAGCTCAAAGAATTCGTCCAAGAGACGCTCAACGCCGGGCCGGAAGAGGAAGAAAACGCGCCGATGCCCGATCGATCCGTGCCCGCTCCTTCGGGAACCAAAAACGAAGCGCTGGGCGAAGGCACCGGAGAACCGCAATAAAATCGTCGAAACTTAACCAAATCGTCCCTGTACGCGGGACGCAAAATTCGTTACCCTTAAAGGGCGCCTTTATTCGAAAGGCGCCCTTTGACTTGAGCCGGCCTGCGGCCGTAGCCATACATTCGATCCCCTATCCCGAAAGGAACGTGAACCATGAATCGTCCAAATTCCGAAAAACTTTACGCCGAAGCGCTTGAACATATCGTCGGCGGCGTCAACAGCCCTTCCCGCTCGTTCAAAGCGGTCGGCGGCGGCGCTCCCGTCTTCATGAAAAAGGGACAAGGCTCCCATTTCTGGGACGTCGACGGCAATGAATACATCGATTATCTGGCCGCTTACGGCCCGATCATTACGGGCCATGCGCATCCGCATATTACCGAAGCGATCGTTCGCGCCGCGCAAAACGGCACGCTGTACGGCACGCCGACCGAACTGGAAATCCAACTTGCCAAAATGCTGAAAGACGCGATTCCTTCGATGGACAAAGTTCGCTTCGTCAACTCCGGCACCGAAGCCGTCATGTCGACGATACGCGTCGCGCGTGCCTATACGGATCGTTCGAAGATCATCAAGTTCGCGGGCTGCTACCACGGTCACTCCGACCTGGTGCTGGTTGCCGCAGGCTCCGGTCCTTCCACGCTCGGCACGCCGGACAGCGCAGGCGTACCGGCCAGCATCGCGCAGGAAGTCATCACCGTACCGTTCAACGACCTCGAAGCTTTGGAGCAGGCGCTGAACCACTGGGAAGGCCAGATCGCGGCCGTCATGGTCGAACCGATCGTCGGCAACTTCGGAATGGTCATGCCGGAAAAAGGCTTCCTCGAAGGCTTATGCAAGCTGACCCACGACCACGGCGCGCTCGTGATCTACGACGAAGTCATCACGGCGTTCCGCTTCCATTACGGTTCGGCGCAGACTTTCGCCGAGCTGGATAACCACCACGCCATCACGCCGGATTTGACCGCACTGGGCAAAATTCTCGGCGGCGGCCTGCCGATCGGCGCTTACGGCGGCCGCAAGCATATCATGGAGCAAGTTGCTCCGCTAGGCCCTGCTTACCAAGCGGGCACGATGGCGGGCAACCCGATCTCCGTATCGGCAGGCATCGCCTGCCTGGAAGTGCTGCAAGGCGAAGGCGTATACGACGAAATGAACCGCCTGGCGATCCGTCTGACCGACGGGATCGGCGAAGCCGCGAAGCGGCACGGCGTACCGATGACGATCAACCGTATCCGCGGTTCGTTCTCGACGCATTTCTGCGATCATCCGGTGACGAACTACGATCAGGCGCAGGATACCGACGGCGAGGCGTTCGCGGCGTTCTTCCGCGGCATGCTGAACCGCGGCGTATGCCTGGCGCCTTCGAAATACGAGGCGTGGTTCTTGACGACCGCGCATACGGATACGGACATCGACCGGACGCTGGAAGCGGCGGACGCGGCACTGAAAGAGATGCGCTAGTAACTCTGTCCCCTCAATCCCCCAATTTCGGGCGCTAAGCGTCATGCCGATCCGTTACATGCCACTGCCTCCCGATTGACCCTGCTCGATATGCAGCGAGTTTTGTTCGTAATCGGCAATAGCCAAAAAAGCCTCGGACTTTTTATGAAGTTCGGGGCTTTCTTGCTTTTCGGCGCGTAAACAACTTTCCAACCGCGATAATGGCGGCAAAAGATTGTTTTACGATTGCTTATCCCAACCCGTTTTCCCGCAGCAGCTTCGCCAGATCGATGTCGCGATGCAAACCATGACCCCAGCTCACGCGCACCGCTGCTGCTTTTTCTCCGCTCAAAAGCTGCTCGTAACGTTTCCGTTCAATCGTCAGTTGAAGTCCGTATCGGCCGGTTTTCTTTCGCGGCACGTCGATCAGCACCGCTTCGCCGACGGCGGAAATCCCTTCTTGCACGCCGCCCGGCAGCACCTCGGCCTCGACGTTTTGCATCGATTTCAGCGGATTGCGGTTATCGATGTCCAGTTTCAGCGAAAGCGTCATAACGGTATCGCCCGCGCCTGCTTGTTCGGCGCGCTGCCCGGATTGCGGGGATGATTGCGAGGATTGAAGCACTTTCATGACCGTAAAATCACCCGATTCGTTTCGCAGCTGCTGCATGGCGCTTGCTCCGTCTGCCTGTACCCGAGGCGAAAACAGCGCGAACGACCCGAAGCCGAATACCGTTTCTTCAAACGCCAACACGAACCCCAGACTCAGCAGCCAAGCATTTTTCCGTTTTCCCATATGTCATCACGCTCTCCGATCTGTAAGGTGAAAATATCGCGTATCGCGGGTTCCCGAATCTTCCTGCCGCGAGGGGCAGAAAGTTCGTTTCTCCTTCTCGAACGTATAGACGCGCCGCCGAAACAAAAGTTATGAAGCTGCGCGTTTGTGGTGGAACTCCCTGCATATCGGTTATGATAAAAGAAAACGGCTTGCGCAAAGGAGAGCGTATGGACGACGACAAAGAGCTTCGACGGAAAAACCTGAAAGTCATTCAATTCGACAAAAACGCCGAGGACCTGATCGAAAGCGAAAAACCGACGGTCACGTTCGCGGACGTCGGCGGTATGGAAGAGATCAAAAAGAAAATCCGCATGAACTTTATTCTGCCGCTCAAACAACCCGAGCTTTTTGCGGCGTACGGCCGTCAAGCGGGCGGCTCGCTGCTGCTGTACGGCCCGCCGGGATGCGGCAAAACGTTTCTCGCGCGCGCAGTGGCCGGAGAGATCGACGCGACCTTTTTGCATCTGGAGCTTCAAGCGATTCTGTCGATGTATATCGGAGGCAGCGAAAACAATTTGCACAGCATTTTCGAAACAGCCCGGGCCGAAGCGCCTTGCGTGCTGTTTATCGACGAATTGGACGCGCTGGGCGGCAGCCGCCACGGCATGCGCCAGCACCACGATCGCATGCTGGTCAACCAACTGCTGATCGAGCTGGACGGACTGGCGAGTTTCAACGAGAACGTATTTATCATCGGAGCGACGAACACGCCGTGGTATCTGGATTCCGCGCTGCGCCGTCCGGGACGTTTTAACAATCTGTTATTCGTTACGCCGCCCGAGGAAGACGAGCGTCATACCATTCTGGACATGAAATTGGCCGACAAACCGATCAACGAAGTCAACGTGCGCAAGCTTGCCGAAAGCACGCCTCTGTTCTCCGGTGCCGATCTCGATCAAATCGTGCGCGACGCGACGGAAATGGCGCTCGAACGGGCGATGGAAACCGGCGAGATCCAACCGTTGGCGGATACCGATTTCCGGCGCGCGCTCAAAAACCGTCAAGCGTCCACGTTGGATTGGTTCGCGACCGCGCGCAATTACGCCACCTTCAGCGATACGAACGGCGAATACGCGCAGGTGCTCGATTACATCAAAAAGCATAAAATCCGCTGAATCCGCCGACAAAAAAACCGGGGAGGTCAAGGGTATGGACGAACCAAGCGGCGGCCCGGTTCCTCCCGGTCTTCGCGCCGAACGCTTTCAACGCTTGTTGGAGTGGGGACGAAACAAGGAAGCTTTGGCCGAGGCCGGCGAATGGCTGCGCGAAGAACCGGAGACGCCGCCGCCTTATCGGGCGCTGGCGCTTGCCTATATCAATCTGAACGACGGAGAAAAAGCATTGGAATGTACCGCTCAGGCGCTGCGAATCGACCCGAACGACGAAGACGCCTGGTTTTTGCGCGCGGTGATTTATTACGGCACAAAACAATGGACGCGGATGGAAGAAGCCGCCAATACGGGCCTGCGCCTGAATCCTTACCGGGCGCATATCCACTACCTGCTTGCCAACATGCACAACAAGAACGGCAAATTCGATCGTGCCCGGCAAAGTATCGAACAAGCTTTAAGCCTCGATCCGGAAAACGGTTTGTATTACGCTTTGTACAGCTATGTGTTGGCGAATTTGCGGCTGTTCGAAGCTTCGATCGAGAACGAGGAAACCGCCCTGCGCAAAGACGTCGAAAATTCGCAAACGTTTCTGTATCTCGGCTGGGCGGCGGATCGGCGCGGCGACGCGAAAAAAGCCAAAACGATGATGGAACAAGCGATTCGGCTTGATCCCGACGACGAGCAGACGCGGAACGAATACATGGAGGCGCTGCAAAAAAACTATTGGTTTTACCGTATTTTTACGCTGCCCGTGTTTTTGCGCCGGTTCAAACGTTGGCAGTTGATCACGTTTTGGGTTATTGCTTCGATCGTGCTGCGTCCGCTTGTCATCCTGCTCGTTTTTTTGTACATGTTCAGCTTCATGATCAGCAAAGCGTTCGTGCATGTCCAGGTGTACGGCTGGCGGCGCGCGCCGAAAAGGCGGAAGAAATAATCTTCCGCCTTTTTGTCATGCTGCCCGCCTAGCGTTCGGTACATCTTCAAATCGCCGTTTTCCGCCCGTTCAAAAAATTGCGCAAACGGCTTTCGGGGTCGAGAAGGATGCGGCGGATATCGGCTTCGGATATCGGTTTGGCGATATATTCCTGCATGCCGCTGCCGAGACATTCCTGTTCAAAGCCGGGTTTGACGAAAGCGGTGACGGCAACGAGATACGGAACATGCTCTTCGGGAAGCATCTGACGGATCAGCCGCGCGGCGGTCAATCCGTCCATCTCGGGCATTTGCACGTCCATGAATACGAGATCGTATCGATTTTTGGAAATCGACTCGTAAGCTTCGATCCCGTTTTCCGCCATATCTGCGGAATAACCGAGCTTCAACAGCAATTCTTGCAGCAAACGGCGGTTGACCGGATGATCCTCCGCGATCAGTATACGAATCGGACCCAATGGCGGAACCGAAGGCTGTTTGGAATCAAGCATAATCAGGTCCGCGTTCGAGCGGTTTTCATGTGCTTGCAGCGTTTTGGAGGAGTCCGTGCACGGCAGCGTGAAACGGAAGATTGAACCTTCGTTTTCGCGGCTGTCTACCCGAATGGTGCCGTCCATCAGTTCCACGAGTTTTTTGCAAATCGACAATCCCAGACCGGTTCCGCCGTATTTCCGATTCAATTCCGGATGAAGCTGCGAAAACGATAAAAATAACCGATCCAGCTTTTCCGACGCGATCCCGACGCCCGTATCTTCAACCTTGAACTCCAGCACCGGATTGCGGGAGGCCGACTCCGAAAAGAGATTTACGGAAACGGTGACTGACCCCTGCTCGGTAAACTTGATGGCATTGCCGATCAGATTCGTGAGTACCTGTCTCAATCGGACCGGATCGGTCACGATCTTCTCCGGCACGTCGGAAGCGATATGCCAGCTAAGGTCGATCCCGTGCTGCTCCGCATGCGACAAAAACAAATCCGTCGTGCTGCCGACCAGCGGCGCAAGCAAAACGCTTTCGGGTTCCAGTACGAGACTTCCGGCGTCGATTTTACTAAAGTCCAATACATCGTTCAAAATACGCATCAACGAACGCCCGCTATTGCTGACGATCTCGACGAATTCGCGCTGCTGCTCATCCAGATCGGTATCGAGCAGCAGATCGGTCATGCCGAGTACGCCGTTCATCGGCGTACGGATCTCGTGGCTCATCATGGCAAGAAATTCCGATTTCGCCGAAGCCGCTTGTTCCGCCAATTCTTTTTGACGCCATATTTCCCGCTCGTTCGTGATGTCGCGGAAAACGACGACGGTCCCTTGCACTTCGCCTTTATCGATAATCGGATTGACGGTATACTCTGCCAAAAGGCTTGATCCGTCTTTTCTCCATAAAACGCCTTCGTTGACCGATCGGGATACGCCGTCGCATACGGTGGCGCAGATCGGGCACTCGTCGACGGAATAGGGAATGCCTCCGTTGCTCGAATGGGACAGCAATCCGTGATTGTCGCTGCCGATAAATTCGTCTTGGTCGTAACCGAGCAGCCGTAAAGCCCGCGGATTGGCAAACATGGCGCGTCCGTCTTTTCCGATCCCGAAGATGCCTTCCGAAACGGCGTTCAAAATCAAAGTATACTCATAGCCAAGCTGTTCGATCCGGCGAACATACTGCTTGCGCTCGGTAATATCGCTGGCGATACCGTAAACCCCTACCACTCGGCCGTCCACGACGATCGGGATATTGATGATATTCAAATCCGCAGGCTGTCCGTCTTTGCGGATGATCGAAGCTTCGTAATTTTGCGGAATTCCTTGGCAGGCGGCTGCGAAATGCCGATTGGTTCGCTCCAAATTTTCGTCTTCGATCGCGCTGCGGTAAGAAATGCCGATCAAATCTTCTCTGCGGCAGCCCAACAGCGTAGCCATGCTATCGTTGCAAGACATGTAAACTCCTTCCAAACTCAGCGAATACACGCCCGAAGGATTATAGTCAAACAGCGATTTGTAGCGTTCTTCGCTTTCCTGAAGACGACGCTCGGCAAGTATGCGTTCAGTCTTATCGCGGCAAACGACGTAAATGCCGAGCTGCTGCGATTCGTGCACCAACGGAACAAATTCGAGATGCAGCTGAAGTTCGGATCCGTTTTTGTGGCGCATTCCGAATTCGATTCGGGTCACGCGTCCCTCGGACGCTTGGATAAATAAATTCCGGAGATCGCCGAACGCTCCATCCGGAACGCCGTTGGCGGCGCGAGCCATATCGGCCAGTTCGTCGGGCGTGTATCCGGTGATTTTTTGTACCGCCAAATTGGAGTCGACGATCGCACCGGCTTCATCCAGCACGACGATTCCATCAGGATGATTGGCAAGCAGAGAATGGTAGATGCCGACCTTCGATACCAAATCTCTGAGTTTTGTTCTCCGCTTTTGCTCCACGGCTAAATGTCCCCTTACTCGAAATGAATCGAAAGATGATGAACGCTGTCTTGTCGCACATTCATAACTACCTGTTCATTACCCCTTCGACAAAAGAAAAAAACGATTCGACAACGACAATAAGTTAAAGTCGATAAATTTGGACCGGCTTGTCGCCCTGCTTTTCGCTCGTTCTTTCGGAATCAAAAAAGAGAAACGGAAAAGTCCGTTTCTCGGGCTATGAAGAAAGTTACGGTTTCGGGAGAAGTCGTCAAGCCCCGAAATCGGCCGGCATCTCTTATGAAATTCAAGGATTCACGAAAACAGTGCGCAGGCGAGGCGTGTATTGCACGTCAAAACCGAGTCCGTCCGCCAAAACGGCCAGAGGCACATAGGTTTTCGACACTCCGTTCACCTTTTCGGTAAATGCCGGAATTTTGATCGCGGTACTTGTTCCGTTTACGGTAATCGACTTCTTATCGACCGGAATCGCGACGTTGCGACCGCCGAAATCGATGCTGGCCGTAGACGTTTTGTTATCCCACTTGAGGTTGGCTCCCAAAGCATCGGTAATATCACGCAGCACGACGAAGGTCGTTCCGTTTTTCAGAATCGGCTTGAAGCCGGTGTTCAGTTCTTTGCCGGATACAACGACGGCTACCGTACTGGAGGCCGGCGTTTTGCTCAGCGTGCGATACTCGCCCCAAATCTTTTCGGAAAAAACTTTGGCGAGAGCTTCATAACCGACTTGGTTGGGATGAATATCCTGGCGGGCGATATGCGTCAGCTGCATTTCGCGTCCGACGAACAGCGGAGCCACGTTAACAGCTTCGACATGGCCGCCTGCCGCGTTTTGCGCGGTCACTACGCCGTTCAAAGTCGTCGTGTACGCAGTTGCCGCTTGGTTGAGCGTCGCGTACAGCGTTTTGGCCGCGACTGCCGGAACAGGCTGGTATTGATCGGCGACCACGATGCGCGCATCCGGGTTGATCTCGCGCAGATCGGTCAACACTTCGCTAAGGTTGACCGCGTACGTTTGCAGCAGCGCTTCGACTTTCGGCGTCAGTTCGGCCGCCGTAGGAAGAGTACCGGTAATCAACGGCAGCAGATCGTTGCCGCCGATCGTGATCGCGATGACGTCGGCTTCCGCCACGTCTGCTCGAACGGCGGCCACGCCGGAAGCGAATACGCCAGCGTTCGGATCGCGCAGCCCGCTTTGAATAGCGTCGGCCGTCGTGTTCGTTCCGGCACGAACCGCTTCGATATAATGCTCGAGCCCGGACGAGTTCAAACCGGAAATCCCGTAGTTCGCCACTTCCGTGCGTCCGTGAAAACGTCCTTGTTCCGCTAAACGAGGAACGAATCCGTAATAGTCGGCGGGTGCTTTTTCCGGCTCGTAACCGGCTGTGAGCGAATCGCCGAATGTCACAATCTTATAACTCTCTTCCGCTGCAAAAGTGTCGCGAATGCCCGCCAGTCCGAATGCCGGTAGAACGAGTGCCGCGCATACGAGCACCTTCCAGCTTTTTTTCCATGTCGTCGTTGTCATTGTTGTCTCCTTCTGGTCCTCCCGGACCGCTTCGAATAGGGGCGACATCCGGTCTGCAAGCATGCAGCCGCATAATCAAAAAACTGCCGTCGCATCGGAAAGCACTCCCGAATGCGGCGGCCAGCTTTGTCTACCTTTGTTAGTTACTTCGATTCGTCCGGCTCGATTTCCTGCGAGTCCGGACGCGTTTTTTTCAAATAATCGTCATACCGACCGTCAATCTCTTCCGCCATTTGACGATAAAGACGAGTTTCCTCGACGATCGGATCGAGCGACGTCTGAATCCGGATCTCGTACCTCGGCGAAATCTGCTCGCGCTCTTTGCGCTCGCGGTCCTCGTCCTTCAGTTCGCCTTCCGTCAACAGCTCGCTCAGCTCTTCTTCCAACTCTTCCATTCCGGGTCTGCGGTCTTGCGTATCGCTCATGGCGATTCCTCCTCGGGAAGTCGATATTGAACAGTCGAATAATTAAACGCCCGTGGCGTCGGCTTCTTTCAGCACAGTCAACAATTCAGCGTGCAATACGCCGTTCGTCGCCACGATGTTGCGTACGCCGAGATGGTACGCGTCTCCCAACGTATCGCTGACGCGGCCGCCGGATTCGGCAACCAGCAAAGCGCCCGCCGCGATATCCCAAGCATTCAGGCCGGCTTCCCAATAACCGCTCAGTCGGCCGGCGGCCACATGCGCAAGATGCAGGGCTGCCGATCCTCCGGCGCGCAAGCTGCGTGCGCGAGGCGCAAGCGCTTCGATGCCGCGCAGGTTAATCGGAAGCTTCACGACCGGATCGGCCGGGAAACCTACCGCGATCAACCCTTCGGCCAAACGCTCTTCCTTCGATACCGTCATGCGAACGCCGTGCACGTAAGCGCCTTTGCCTTTTTCCGCCACGAACATCTCGTCGCGCGACGGATCGTAAATAACGCCCAGAATCACTTCGCCGTTGTGAGCCAGCGCGATCGAGACCGAGTAGAACGGGAAACCGTGCACGAAATTGGTCGTTCCGTCGATCGGATCGATGATCCACAGATATTCTTCATCGCGGGCTTCGGATAACGCGCGAATCGAAGCTTCTTCGCCCGGTTCGACGCTTTCTTCGCCCAAAATGCCATGGTCGGGAAAATGAGTCAGGATCAAACGGCGGATCATCTGCTCGGCGCCTTTGTCGATCTCGGTGACCAGGTCCTGTCCGGATGTTTTCGTGGACAATTGACCGTGCGTTCCCTGTCTGCTTCTAATCCATTCGCCTGCTTTGGCCGCCGCATTGACCGCAACGGCCGTATAGCTTTTTCCTGTTAGTACATAAGGGATCTTGTCGTTCGATTCCACTGGTTTACCGCCTTTCTTGAACTGCTCGTTGAATTGGGTCGTTTCGTTAAAAACGTCCTAGCTGCTCTTCGATTCCTGCTCGCCGAAATACATCTCGTGCGCCAACGCCGTCAGCACCCGGGATTCCTCGTCCGTCAGCTTGCGCACCAGGTCCAGTTCAACCTGCGTGATTTCTTTGTCCTGAAAATTGATTTCCGCGATCGAGGCCGTGACCAACACGATGGCGACGGCTTTATTGTCCGGCGTATACGCGATGGCTTTTTGTCCGGTCGGGAAAATGCGGAACCCGTCTTTGCGCATTTTGCCTTTTCCGTATTCGAGCACCTCGTACAGTTCCTGTTCGTTCTTGAACTTGCAGATTGAATTGAACTCGGCTTGAAAACCCATGACCGTAACCTCCTATTTATAGTTCTCTTCATCTTCAACCCCTTCGGGCAAGAAGATGAAGAACACGCGCGTTAAGCGATAGATTTTTCGGCAAACCTTCGGTTGGTTTGCCGATTTTAAAAGATTTGATGTCGTTGGTAACCAGGACATCGTTGAACTGGAAAAAGCTCGCTTGGCGCGGGTTCACGAATCTTCTTGGCCTTAGGCTTAGAAGATTCATTTCTCCTAAAGACTTCGCTTGGCGCGGGCTCACGAATCTTCTTGGCCTTAGGCTTAGAAGATTCATTTCTCCTATCTTCCGTATTGAAGTTGCGTTCTCGCCTCATGTCTCTCCAACGCCAGCTCAATCAACTTGTCGAGCAGTGCCTGATACGACGTTCCCGTCTCGCGCCACAGCAGCGGATACATGCTGAACGGCGTAAAGCCGGGCATCGTATTCACTTCGTTGATCAGAATTTTGTTATCCGAACGGCGCACGAAAAAGTCGGCGCGGCACAATCCGCTGCCTTCGACGGCTTTGAACGCCCGAATCGCCAGTTCGCGCAGCGAATCGGCCAGATCCGCATCGACCGGAGCCGGAATCATCATCTCGGACTTGCCGTCGATATACTTCGCGTTATAGTCGTAGTAATCGCCGGAAGATACGATCTCGCCCGGCACGGAAGCTTGCGGTTCGTCGTTGCCGAGCACGCCTACTTCGAGTTCGCGCCCGTCGATGAACGTCTCGATCAGCACCTTGCGGTCGTAACGAAGCGCCAGCTCGACCGCGTCGATCAGGGCTTCCTGGTCGGCGGCTTTGGAAATGCCTACGCTGGAACCGAGGTTCGCCGGCTTGACGAAGCACGGATAGCCGAGCTTGTTTTCCGCTTCCTGCAGCAGTTCATGACGATTTACGCGCCAATCGCGCTCGCCGAAAGCGATATACTCTCCCTGCTCCAAACCTGCGGCGGCAAACAACTTTTTCATGACATCTTTGTCCATGCCCGCGGAAGACGAAAGCACGCCCGCGCCCACATAAGGAAGTCCCGCCATTTCGAACAGTCCCTGAATCGTGCCGTCCTCGCCGAACGTGCCGTGCAGCAGCGGGAACATCACGTCAATGCTGCTCGCCTGTCCGCTCAGTGCGGCGAACATGGCGCCTGCCGCTTCCGCCGTACCGCCTGCCGCGGCTTCCAACTTCATGTCTTCCACCGAGTTCATCGGTCCGTCAAGAACGGATCCCATTCGCCACTCGCCGCGGAGGGTAATATAAAAAGGAACGATCTCGTATTTGCCGTAATCGAATGCATTCATTACCGCAAAACCGGTCTGCAACGAAATCTCGTGTTCGCCCGATTTGCCGCCATATACCAGTCCTACGGTTACTTTGTTTGCTGTCATGTCCGAACCCCCGTCAATTCATTAAAATCCCTTTCACCAGTATAGTGGATCGGCGGCCTGCCTGCAAAGAAAAGACGCATACCGCCAGGCTTCCAAATTCGATGCGGCGCGGCGATTTCGGGGTAAAAAGGACTTTACGCGCCGGATTGTAAACGTTATAATTAAAACAGATATTTTTGAAATTTGGTTTCACCCAATGAAACAAACGACATTTAAAGTTGCTTCATCCCATTTTCCGAGGAGGTACACCCCATGGCTTTGTCCGATCGATTCTCCACCGCCAGCACTCTCGAGTCCGGTGGCAAGACTTACCGTTATTACAGCCTGAAGGCACTCGAAGAACAAGGACACGGCAGCATTTCCAAGCTTCCGTTCTCCATTCGCGTTCTGCTCGAAGCCGCCGTGCGCCAATTCGACGGCCGCGCGATCACCGAGGAACACGTCAAGCAAATCGCGCGTTGGAACGAAGACCGCGACGCGAATAAAGAAATTCCGTTTATCCCGGCACGCATCGTTCTGCAAGACTTCACCGGCGTTCCGGTCGTCGTCGATCTGGCAGCGATGCGCGACACGGTTAAGCTTGCCGGCGGCGATCCGAAGCAGATCAACCCGCTCGTGCCTGTCGACCTCGTTATCGACCACTCGGTCATGGTCGACGCTTTCGGTACGGCAGACGCGCTGGATTACAACATCAACGTCGAATTCGAGCGCAACGAAGAACGTTACCGCTTCCTGCGTTGGGCGCAAACGGCATTCGATAACTTCCGCGCCGTACCGCCGTCAACGGGCATCGTGCACCAGGTCAACCTGGAGTACCTCGCTTCCGTAGCGGCAACGAAGGTGATCGACGGAGAGACTTACGTCTTCCCGGATTCCCTCGTCGGCACGGACTCTCATACCACCATGATCAACGGTCTGGGCGTTGTCGGTTGGGGCGTCGGCGGCATCGAGGCGGAAGCCGGCATGCTGGGTCAACCTCTGTACTTCGTTACCCCTGACGTCGTCGGTTTCAAGCTGACGGGCAGCCTGGCCGAAGGCGCGACCGCGACCGACCTGGCGCTGACGGTTACCGAAATCCTGCGCAAAAAAGGCGTTGTCGGCAAATTCGTCGAGTTCTACGGTCCCGGCCTGAGCAACATCAGCCTGGCGGACCGCGCGACCGTTGCCAACATGGCACCGGAATACGGCGCGACGGTCGGTTTCTTCCCGGTCGACTCCGAAACGCTTAACTACCTGCGCAGCACGGGACGCGAAGACGAACAGATCGAACTCGTGGAAAAATATTACCGCGCGCAAGGCATGTTCCGTACCGACGACATGGCCGATCCGGAGTTCAGCGAAGTGCTGGAACTCGATCTGGCTTCCGTGGTACCGAGCCTTGCGGGACCGAAGCGTCCGCAGGACCGCATCGAGCTGACCAACATGAAGAAAAACTTCGAAGACATCGTGCGTACTCCGGTCGACAAAGGCGGTTACGGCCTGAGCGACGAGAAAATCGCGCAAAAAGTCACGGTCAACCATAAAAACGGCAAAACCAGCGAAATGGGAGCCGGTGCTGTCGCGATCGCGGCGATTACAAGCTGCACCAACACGTCCAACCCGAGCGTTATGCTGGGTGCGGGCCTGCTGGCGAAAAAAGCGGTGGAACGCGGTCTGGTTCGTCCGGAATACGTCAAAACCAGCTTGACCCCGGGCTCCCTGATCGTAACCGACTACCTGTTCAAAGCCGGTTTGCTCGAGCCGCTGGAAAAACTGGGCTTCTACGTTGCCGGTTACGGCTGCGCGACATGCATCGGCAACTCCGGCCCGCTGCCGGACGAAGTGGCGAAAGTCGTCGCCGATAACGATCTGACCGTTGCGGGCGTGCTGTCCGGCAACCGGAACTTCGAAGGGCGCATACACGCCCAGGTCAAAATGAACTACTTGGCTTCGCCTCCGCTCGTCGTCGCTTACGCGCTGGCAGGTACGGTCAACATCGACATGGCGACGGAACCGCTCGGCTACGACCAACAGGGCGAACCGGTCTTCCTGAAAGACATTTGGCCGACTTCCCAGGAGATCCGCGACGCGATCGCCATGGCGATCACGCCGGAAATGTTCCGTCTGAAGTACGCCAACGTCTTCACGGCCAACGAGCGTTGGAACGAGATCGAAGTGCCGGAAGGCGAACTGTACGAATGGGACGCGAAATCGACGTATATCCAAAACCCTCCGTTCTTCCGCAAGCTGAACGAAGGCATGAACGATATCGCCGACATCAAGCAATCCCGCGTGCTGGCGCTGATGGGCGATTCGGTCACGACCGACCACATTTCTCCGGCGGGAAACATCGCGCCGAGCAGCCCTGCCGGTCTGTACTTGGCCGAAAACGGCGTCGAGCGCAAAGACTTCAACTCCTACGGCTCGCGCCGCGGTAACCACGAAGTCATGATGCGCGGCACGTTCGCCAACATCCGGATTCGCAACCAGGTCGCTCCGGGCACCGAAGGCGGCGTAACCAAGTACCTGCCGACCGACGAAGTGATGTCCATCTATGACGCTTCGATGAAGTATCAAGACGAAGGTCAGAACTTGATCGTCATCGCCGGCAAAGAATACGGAACGGGCAGCTCGCGCGACTGGGCGGCAAAAGGCACGATGCTGCTCGGCGTCAAAGCCGTCATCGCGGAAAGCTTCGAACGGATTCACCGCAGCAACCTCGTCGGCATGGGCGTTCTGCCTCTCCAATTCGAAGAAGGTTCGAGCTGGAAGTCGCTGGCTCTCGACGGTACGGAAACGTACGATATCCTCGGCCTGAGCAATGACGTGAAGCCTGGCGAAAAGCTGACCGTAGCCGCAACCCGCACGGATGGCACGAAGTTCGAATTCAACGCAATTGCTCGTCTGGACAGCATGGTCGATATCGACTACTACTACAACGGAGGCATCCTGCAAACGGTACTTCGTCAAATGATGAAGGTTTCCCAGGATTAATACTTGATCAACTCTTAATCAGAGGCTTATGTTCACCTGAAACGCATACGCCTTAAGTGCATTTCAGGCGGACGTAACCTTACCTTTAATGCGGATCAGGTACTCATTCGTCTCTCTAAAAAACCCGCTCTTTCCGCCAAACGGCGGCAAGAGCGGGTTTTTGCATATGCAGGCAAGCAGATAAACGCTCACTTTGAACAACGCGTTCTCCATCGATCATCGCTTGCTTTGTGACCGCGTTTCCTTTCAGGTTACAATAGACGCGAATGTCCACTTTTAGCCTGAGACTTCTTTAGGGAGGAATTTAAATTGTCGCTACAGCCGTTAACGATCAGACCGCTTGCGGTAGAGGAAAAGCCGCCGATGGACCTTCTGCTGCTCGCCGACCCGTCACGCCCCATCGTCGAAGACTATCTTCGTCGGGGCTTCTCTTTTGTTGCTGAAAAAGAATCTGCCGTCGTTGGCGTATACGTCCTGCTTCCTACCAGACCGGAAACGGTCGAGCTGGTCAATGTCGCAGTCGATGAATCCTTGCATGGACAGGGCATCGGGAAAAAGCTGGTTCAGCACGCAATCTCGACGGCTCGTGCAGCCCGTTACCGTACGATCGAGGTCGGAACCGGCAATTCCGGAATCGGCCAGCTTGCGCTTTATCAGAAATGCGGTTTTCGGATCATCGGCGTGGATTTGGATTTCTTCACCCGACACTACGACGAAGAAATTTTCGAGAACGGAATCCAATGCCGCGATATGATTCGGATGTCGATAGATCTGTAGGCGATCAGACGCTTTGGGGCACGAGTTCTTTTTCCATAACAAAGTCGTCCATCACGAATCCGCTACCGATGTCGGCGACTTGCTCGCGCACCTTGCGGAAGCCTTTTTTCTCGTAAACGGCAATGCTGGAACGGTTGTCGCGATTGACGGTCAACCAGATGCGGCTTAAGCCGGACTCTGCGCAGAGCTGTTCGAGAAAAGCGTCCGCTTTGCTTGCATAGCCTTTGCCGCGATGCTCTTGAGCGACGTAAAACTTGCTCAAAAACATTTTGCCGTCTTCCTGCTTGAATGCCAGATAGCCGACCGGAGTCGATCCGTTTTGCATCAGATAATAGGTATAGCCTTCGCTTTGAATCTGTTGTTCGATGGCCGGTACCGATTGGTATTTGTCGACCATATAGGTAATTTGCTCGCGCGTGATGAGCGTTATGTAGTACTCGTGCCAGATGTCCGAGGCGAGCGCTGCTACTTGCTCGATTTGCTGCATGTCGGAAACTTGAGAAAACATGATCGTCATGATAAGCCCCCTGCCTTTCGTAAATAGTACGTTGACCGATAATGATCTATGATAGCTGAAAAAGCAGCCGAAACGCAAAGGGCGGCGAGGAAAGCAAAAAGACTGCGAGAGAAATTCGTTCCGGTCGCGTGTTGAAATCGGGAAAACCGATTGAACTTTTATTTGTATTTTCCCGATTTCAAAGGCGATCTATAGCATAGGCTTCCGAAGTTCATTTCTTCGAAATGCTTTAGCTCCTTCACTGAATTTCTCTCTCCGTCTTCTCGCTTCTAGCTACGTTGGGCTTTCTTGATAAGTTGAAGACCTTGTTTTCCGCCTGGATGGAAAACAAGGTCTTTTGCGCTGCCGTTTCGGCGAAGAAGCTTCGGTAAAACGGCAACTTCGGCTTCAGTTTACAGCACTTGAGGAGGCTCGGCGGGGACTTGAGGAGTCGCGGAGGAAGTCGGTAGTTGAATTTTACGGCGGCGGATGTCTCGGTAAAGACGTTCGGGAGCCGTCGAGCAGGAATAGGTGATAGCGTTGGTTAGATCGATCAATGTCAGACGCAGGCCGTGTTTGGCGCCGGTGTCGATCGCGATTTTGCCTGGGCGGGTCCAGACGGAACCTGGCGCTGTGCCGAGTTTGAAGGTTGGCGTGTGACCGAATACGATCGTGCGTCCGGCGATTCGGTCGTTTCCATTAAAATCTTGTTCGCTGGAGGTCCAGAAAGGTTCGCGAATTTCAATCATGTCGCGCAGCGTCTGACGTTCCAGCGGAATGCCGGGACGAAATCCTGCGTGTACGAACAGGAACCCGCTGGTTTCGGCACATGGCGGCAGGTCGCGCAGCCAGTCGAGCTTGGATTCGATCCGAAGGCGAACCGACGGTTGTAATGCCAATAGTTTTAATTCATGATTGCCGGGCAGAGCAATAGCTCCCTCGTTGGTTAATTCGATGATGCGGTCAAGGATGTTCCAGGTGTCCGGGTCGGTATCGATGTAATCGCCGCCCAGAATCAATTGATCCCGATCCGGATCATATCCGGCCTCCCGAAGCAGGAGATCTAATCCTTCGCCGTGTCCGTGAATATCGGATACGGCCAGAAGCCGTTCGAACTTCCGGGCGGGAATCGCAGGTCGATTGGAAGGGTTCATGGTGGGTGCTCCTGTGGGCGAGAGGATTTCGATAGGCGCTGCGGGTTGTTTATCCTGCGTAAAGGCTTCTATCGAACCCCCTCGCCTGGTGGTTTGGGTTAGTTCAGCTTTGAACGGCTCGTATCGTCTAGACGGACGATACAAGCGTTCAACCGATTTTAAGATAACATTCAAGCACGGTACAACAATGCGGCTTGGGCCGGGAGGGTTAACGTGACCTCTTGGCCCGGGGTTACGGGTGAAGCATGGAGCAGGTAAGCACGGTCTCCGGCTCGGGTCTCGGCCAGGGAGCGCCAGCGTGCGCCTTCGAAGGTTCCATATACGATGCGGAACGTCAGGGTTCCGGCAGGTACAGACGAATGTGGAGACGCGGCTTCGGAAAAAGCGTTGGCGGCTGTCGGATTGCTCGAGGCGAAGCTATGGACATGACTAGAACTTGCCGCAAGTTCGGCTTCGGTTTTGAGTTCTTCCGGGCGGAAGCGGAGTTCGCCGCGTTCGCCGGGCTGCGGGGCTTCGCCTGAGCCGCAATAGATGCCGGGAACCAAGCCGGCATCGGTGCGCAGGGCAAGGCCGCCGGGAACGGATTCGAACGTGCCTTCCAAGCGATTGATCGCGCCCAGTAGCGAAGCGGCTTCGCGGCTGGCCGGGCGGCGGAAGCATGCTTTCGGGGAAGCGAATTGGTCGATGGCGCCTTCGCGCATGATGAGCAAGCGGTCGGCCATGGCGAAAGCTTCTTCGGGATCATGCGTGACATGGAAAACGCTGATCCCGAGTCGGCGGAACAGGACGGCCATTTCGGTACGCATCTCGATGCGCAGGCGCATATCCAGATTGGACAGCGGCTCGTCGAGCAGCATCAAGCGAGGCTCGGTGACGATGGCGCGCGCGATCGCCACGCGCTGCTGTTGGCCGCCGGATAATTGCGGCGGCAGTCGGTCTTGCAGACCGTTCAAACGCAGTAAGTCCAACGCCTCCTCAACCTTAGCTCGAATCGCTGCACGATCCATTTTTTTCTGTTTCAACCCGTAAGCAATATTGTCGAACACGCTCATATGCGGCCAAAGGGCGTAATCCTGGAAGACCATGTTCACGCCGCGTTTCTCCGGGGGAACCATGCCCGAAGCGGAAGCGATCCGTCGGCCCGACAACAGAATCTCGCCGCCGTCCGGTTTCGCCAATCCCGCTACCAGTTGGAGAAGCGTCGATTTGCCGCAGCCCGAAGGGCCGAGCACGCTGATGATCTCGCCTTCGCGCAGGTCGAGGGATACGCCTTTGAGCGCCTGGAATTTGCCGTAATGTTTTTTCACGTCGCGGATATCCAGCAGCAGCGGAGCAGCCGAAGATGGCTCGCCTCCGTTGAAAGGTTCCAAAGCTTCGTTAGATGCCGGGTGATGGGCTTCCGGGTTGATTTTTTCGTTCAATGCACTCATGCACTCGCCTCTTTTCTGCGGAGTAATCGTTCGAGAATCATCATGATGCCGACGACGATGCCGCCGCCCGCTACGGTCGCTGCCGAAGCATAACCGAAGCGCAGATCCTCGAACGCGTCGTCGATCGCGACCGGAAGCGTTTCGAAGTTCGGCGGAAACAGGATCGAATTCACGGCCAGATCGAACACGCAAGCGCCGAACGCCGCAAGTCCTGCCGAGATCAACGCGCCGCGCACCAACGGAGCCAGGATATAGCGGATACGGCTGATCAGCGAACCTCCCTGCAGTTGGGCGGCGTCGAGCAGGCTTTCCGGCACTTTCGCCATCGCGCCGGTCATGACGCGGGTGATCACCGGAATCGCGCCCGCGATCGCCGCGAGCACGAGAATGCCCGGCTTGCCGTACAACCGGATACCCAAGTTTTCCAGCCACGGTTGGTTCCAGACGAAGATGTAGCCGATGCCGAGCACGACGCCCGGTACGGCGAACGAGATCAAAGATGCCGTTTCGATGCCGCGCTTAAACCGGAACCTCGAATACGACAGGACGAAGCTTGCGCCCAAGCCCACGATCAGGCCGATAACGGCAGCAGATCCTGCGATCAGCAGCGAACGTCCGAGACCCGGTAACAGCGAGCTGCCTTCCGACAGTAACGACGCATAGTTTTCCAAGGTCAGGTTGGAGGCGGTCAAGCCGTTCGTTTGGATTTTGAGCAGCGAAGTGACGATGCTCGAACCGATAGGAATCCCGATCACGACGAGTAAGAATAATGCGTTTCCGATCGCCAGCGCCCACGTCATGCGACGTCCGGCCGGTTTCGGCACGGAAGGTACGGCGCGTCCGCTCAAGATGTCGTAACGCGAGCGGCGCAGCACCCAGAATTGCAGCAGCATGGCTACCGCAATCAAAGCAACCAGATATAAGGACAGTACGCCCGCCATATCGAAGCGGATCGGCGACGTATAAATAGCAGAGTAAATGGAGTACGGCAAGGTCGGGAAACGATACACGGCCGCTACGGCGGACGGAAGACCGAAGTCGCCGATCGTATCCATGAATACGAGCGCCATACCCGAAAGAATTGCAGGAAGCAGCAGAGGAGCCTGAACGGTTCGCCATACTTTAAAAGGACTCGCTCCGCACAGCCGTGCTGCATCGGATAACATTTCGACTTTCCATTCCATGGCCGCTTTAACGCTTAAGTAGGCCAGCGGGAACTTGCTAAGAGTCATGATGACGATCAGGCCGGCCGGTTGGAAAACCGCTGCCGTGACCCAATGCCATCCGAATACCGAAGCTGCCAATCCGTTGCCCGTCGAGAACATGATCCAGCCTTGCGCCAGAATGAACGACGGCATGATAAACAACACCCAGACCGCGGCATCCAGCCATCTCGCTCCGGGAAACTTCCACTGCATGCGCGCCATCGCCAGCACCGTTCCGAGAAGCGTGCCGAGCACGGCGGTGCCCAGACCGAGAAGCAATGAATTTTCCAACGATTTACGCCATAACGGACGTTCAAATAATTCCAACAGCAGGCCGATCTCTCCGAAGTTGAGCGAGCCGAAGAAAATCCCGGGCAGCAGCACCTGAACGATGACTGCCGCCAGCGGGAAAAGAACCAGCACGGCCAGAACGATCGTCACGATCCAGCCGAGCCTGTTTGCGTTTAATCGAATCATCGCGGCCGCTTATTGAATCGCCTGATCGGCGAACCATTGTTTGATTTCCGCTTCATGCTCGCTGGCCCAAGCGGCATCGGCGATATTGAGTTTGGCGTCCTGTTCGCGGTCTTCCTTCGTTTCCACGCCTTCCGCGGACGGTTCGAAGTAGCTTTCGTCCCCTTCATTGATCAGCTGCTGCTGCACTTCGGGATCGAGCAGGAAGTTGACGAATTCTTTGGCTACGGCCGCGTGTTTCGTATCTTTCTGAATCGCCGCCACGCGTACCGAACCCGGCGCGCCTTCTTCCGGCCAGATGATCTCGATCGGCTCTCCGGCGTTTACGAGCGAATAAGCATTCGTTTCTTGCAGCATCGCTACGTCCACTTCTCCGGCAGTCAGCGCCTGGGCGACCTGCGGATTTTTCGGATACACGCGCATTCCGTTTTTCATCATCGTGCCGAAATAGTCCTGTCCGCCTTCCATGCCTTTGTTTTCGAAGAACCACGACACGAACGGGTAAGCCGGAGCCGCGATCGCGGGGTCTGCCGTTCCGATCAGGTCTTTGTACGTATCTTTCGTCAGATCTTCCCACGATTTCGGAGCGTCCGCTTCGGAAAGCTCGTTCGTGTTATACACCAGTACGCCCGCCGCGTGCGCGCCTGTCGGATAATACGATTTGTCGTCCGGCACTTGCGCTTCGAAGGACTCTTTGAGGTTGCCTGCGTTTTCCGGAGTCCAGTCCTGCAGCAGTTGTCCCTTTTGATCCAATCCGTATACGGAAGGCATGGAGTCGATCCAGAGAACGTCCCATTGCGGGTTGCCTTTTTCCGCTTCGACTCTCGACATGATCTCGGCACCGTTACCGACCACGACGTTCAGCTTGTAACCTGTCTTCTTCTCGAACATGTCGCCGATCACCGCATCGAAATCGTTCAGGTAGACCGTAATTTCCTCACCGGCTGCCGGTTTTGCATCTGCAGTTGCTTTAGTTTCCGTAGAAGTTGTCGCTGCCGGCGTCGCCGCAGCGTCGGTCGAAGCTTGAGCCGTCGGTTGACTTGCTCCGCTGCCGCATGCCGTCGTAAAAGTGAGAAGCAGCAGTCCGAGCGTTGCAGCCGATTTCGTTTTCCAAAGTTTCATGAATGAGTAAGCCTCCCTGTATCCGTCTGGATTTCTTTCTTGCTTTCACTTTATCAGTGCAATGTAAGAACGTCGTAAAGGGAAACGAGAAGTTTTATTAAATCTATCTATACATATTGTTTTTAATCAAGATAAATTCTATACTTCGAGCGTAATAGCAGCTTGAGGGAGGAAAAAGAAGCATGAACGTGCAGCAGTTGAAAGTGTTTCTGGAGATTTGCAGGGTCGGCACATTGAGCGCGGCGGCGGAACGTCTTGAGCTCAAACAGCCCACCGTCAGCTTCCATCTGCGAAAATTGGAGGAAGAACTCGGCGTCGAACTGTTCCGTAAACAAGCGCGCACCCTTCAGCCAACGCAAGCCGCGGAAGAGCTATTGCCTTATGCCAGACGCATCGTGACGCTTATGGATGAGGCGCAGCGCCAGATGAAATCCCGTTCGGGACGCGAACGCGCCCGCCTGCGCCTCGGAGCCAGCTATACGCCGGCCACCTACTTCATGCCGCCGTATCTCGCCGAATTTCGTCAGCTCAATCCGAACATCGAGCTGCAGCTTACCGTCAAACAAGCCGGCGATACGTTGGCGATGCTGCGCGGCTACGAGATCGACGCCGCCGTCGTATCGCTGCCGGACGGAGAAGAAAAAGGCCTGATCGTCGTTCCTCTGATCGAGGACGAGCTTCAATTAGTCATGAACCCCGCCCACCCGCTCAGCGCCGAAGCCGTGCTGTCCGTAAACAACCTGACCGACCAGACCTTCCTGCTGCACGAACCCGGCTCCACCTCCCGTCGCCTGACCGAACAGTGGGCGCAAGAAATCGGCCTGACCTTCTTCTCCGCGATGGAGCTTGGAGCGATCGAGACGATCAAAGAGACGCTGCGCTGCAACGACAGCGTAGCCGTCCTCCCTCTCCGCAGCGTGCTGAGAGAAACGGCGAACGGCGAACTGATCCGCCGCCCGCTTCCAGGCTACGTGAATCGTAGGCGAATTTGTTTGGCTTACCGCGACGAACCGATCTACTCGGCCCCGGTGCGGGAGTTTATTGGATATGTAAAAGGGTTGGCGGAGGAATAGAAGCCCTAACCAGTGTTGAAAAGTGCGAACCCGAAGCTCCCATGGAATCCCCGGTAGGTTCGCACTTTTGACCCTTGAAAGCCTTGCGGGGCAAGGGGGAAAAGTGAATGCAGTCGCTCTCCGTGCGGAGGGCGTGGATTGAAACTGTTTCCTCCCCGACAAGCTCAAAGTCACTTTCGAAGTAAAACGTGAATCGATACGTCAAACACGCCAATCTCTAACGGATCGTCATTCCTTTAGAACCCCATTTTCACCTCCCTAAAGTTTTAACGGATTCTACTGACGCTTAGACGGAAAAAAGACATTTTTAATACGTAAAAACTCGATTTTCAGCGGCTAAGCGTCACGTAGATCCGTTAGAATTTTGAAACTCCAAATTCAAGTCTCTAAGCGTCGCTACGATCCGTTACACCCCTCAACCGTGACTCTACGCGTTTAAAAAACGTCCAGCTCTGAAATCACCTGAACACTCGCACTTCTCGATCCGCTTCATACAAAAAAAGCAGGTTGATTTCCTCTCACACAAGGAAATCAACCTGCTTTTCTCAATCTCTTCAACCTACTTAACCAAGAAGCCTTATTTGCTTCCCTTAAAGTCCGCCCTTGTAAAGGCCCCAGGCCTTTACGCCGAACAGGACTTTGCCCTCAGGAAGCACCCCCGCGCTTCCCTCACCCTCGAATCATCATGCCCATCTCCCGCGCCCGCTCCATCAACAATGGCGCATAACTCTCCAGCTTCTCCACCGGAAGCCGGGCGAGCGGTCCCGACACCGACAAAGCCGCTGCCAGATTGCCTTTCAAATCAAAGATCGGAGCCGCGACCGACGTCGCCCCCTGCTCCCGCTCTTCCACGCTCATCGCATAGCCTCGCGCCCGAATCACGCGCAGCTGGTCGCGGAACGCCGTGCGGCTGACCGAATCCGGCCAGATCGGATCGCTTAAGATATGCTCCTGCTCCCGCTCGCCGGAAAAAGCAACAAGCGCCTTGCTCGAAGCGCCCACATACAGCGGCAGCCGCGCCCCGACCGGAGCCACGCGGCGAATCGCCTGATTGCTCTGCACGGCCTGAATCCGCAAGCGTTCCCGACCGTCCAATACATACAGACTGACCGTCTCGTCCAGCTCGTCTCGCAGCTTTTCCATGGACGGCAGCAGCAGCAGCGCCGGATCGTCCGTATTCGACAAATGCGCGGACAGCTCCCAAATTTTGATGCCTAACCGATATTTCTCGGTGGATGCGTCACGGCTGACGAACCCCTTTTCTTCAAGCGTGGTCATCAGTCGATGCACCGTGCTTTTATGCAGCTCCACTTCACCCGCAATCTCCGTCAGACTCAGACTTTCTTTACGGGTAAAACATAACAATATATCGAGCGCACGATCAACGGCGCGAACTTTCAGTTTGCCGTCTTCCATACAGGTATACCTTCTCTCCGGATTCTCATCGAAATTTTGAGTTTCACCGATTGCCTTCACGTTTGATATAAAAGATATGGCGCAGCCTATGAATTACGACTCCACCTTGCTTAGTATGTCTACACAACGGCTTTTCTTTTCCTTACTAATATAGCATATTTACGTTTCATTATATGAAACAAAAATATTTTTTATGAAACTCTAGTACTTGAAAGATTCTTACCAATAAAAAAACATGGCGCGAAAGTCTACGGTGACTGGAAGCGAGAAGACGGAGAGAGAAATTCAGTGTAGGAGCGCCAGCGATCGCCTTTGAAATCGGGAAAATTCAAATAAAAATTTAATCCTTTTTCCCGATTTCAACACGCGACCGGAACGAATTTCTCTCGCAGTCTTCTCGCTTCCCCCAGCGAAGTAACTTTCCCGCCATACACGAAAACCAACCTTCATCCGATAAAAGGATTAGGTTTGACTTAAGCCGCATCGGAGCATACCATAAAAACAAAGCATATCCCTTTTTTCAACAAGATTCGAGTTATCCGATCTCTTGCAGCACATGCTCTACTCGCGCTATCCGCGGACGTTTCACATTCAGACCCAAATTCCAGACAAGGAGAGACCGCGATGAATCCCGCTTCCGGAACCGTTGCTCCGTCGCCGCAGCACAATGCTTCGCAAACGGAGGAACACGTCAAGGAGATTTCGCCGGGCCGTCGTCGGTTGCGTAACATAGCAGTGGCTTTGTTCTTATCGATTCTTTTCTTTCTGATTTTCTGTTTTGTCGCGCTGCATGCTTATATTGCTTGGGTATTATCCAACCCCACCGTGGCTCCGCTCTATTCCAACCCGAAGCAGGCCGTCGGTATGGAATACCAGGATGTCACCTTCCCCGCAGTCGACGGAAGTCGCATCATGCAAGGCTGGTATATTCCGGCTGACGATGCGGATTCGAAGAAAACGATCGTGCTCAGCCACGGCTATGGAGCCAATCGCGAAGAGACCTGGATTCCGATGTACGACATCGCGCATTATGCGCACCGACTCAACTTCAACGTGATCATGTTCGACTACGGCTTTGCTTCGCAAGGAAGCAAGGAAGTGGCGACCGGCGGCAAAAAAGAAACGCAGCAGCTGCTGGGAGCCGTTCAATACGCCAAGCAAAAAGGCGCCGAGCAAGTCGTCGTATGGGGCTTTTCGATGGGGGGCGGCACTGCGCTTCAAGCGGCATTGATCAGCGACGATATCGATGCCATGATCCTGGACAGTGCTTTCCTGCTCCAACCGGATACGCTGTACCACAATATTCGTCAAAACATCGCGCTGCCGCGCCATCCGTCGCTTGAAATTTTGCAGATGATCTTCCCGGTGCTGAACGGAACGAGTCTCAACCAGATTCCGTACAAAGAAGTCGAGCAAAAGGATTATCCGATCCCGATCTTCTTTATCCACGGCACCGAAGACTCGAAAGCTCCGTACGAGATTGCCGAACAGCTTGCCGCGAACCAGACGAACCCGAACTCCAGATCCTGGATCGTGCAAGATTCGCATCACGAGCTGATCTTCCGCGAGCATCCGCGAGAGTATCTGCGCCGCGTTTCCAATTTCCTCGGGGATATCCGCCTGGCGGCCCAAGAGGAGATCGAGAACGGCGAAGTCGGAGAAGTCGGCAGCCCGTAATCAACATGCGTCTTCAAATTCCCTGTTCATGAAAAAAAGCCGTTTCCCCAGCCGATCGATCACAAGGCTTGCGGAGGCGGCTTTTTCCATGCGTCCGATCTATTTATCCGAGAATCCGATCAATCCCGGTCATACCTTGCTTTAAGCTCCGCAGACAAGCGATCCAACTCGTCAAGCGGCAGCTCCGGCCCTGCGCTCAACACCGAAGCCCCCGCCTGGTCGATCATCCATTCCACTAACGATGCCATGTAAGCTTCAGCCGAAGGCACGCCCGCCAGCTCGTCCAGACTACCCATGGAGCCTTCGCGGACATCCGGGTAAGCTTGTCCGGGACTCAAAATTCCGGAAGCTTCGTCATAAAATTCACGGGCCAATCGGCGCCGCTCTTCGCCGCCGCCTTCCGCAATCACGAAAGCCGTCAAAATATAAGCCTTCGTCTGCCGCCGCTGCGCGATTCCGCAAAATTTGCGTCCGTTGACGCTGACATCGTAATCGCCCGGACAAAAAGCTCCCGCGATCTCCCCCGCCTTCGCCTCGCTTGTCCATGGCGATGCGGCTCCCGCAATCAGCGACACCATCCGTTCGAAGTCTCCATGCAGTTCAAGCTTACGATCGGGGTTCGGCAAAATGATCGACACATTCACCACGCCTTCGTCCAGCGGAACCGCCGCACCGCCGGATACCCGTACAGCGACCGAACAGCCTTCACGCCGGAGCTTGTCCATTGCCTGCGGGGCTCTCGGCAGCCGACGGTCCCGCATCCCGATCGTCAACGCGTACGGGTGCCTCCAGATATGCATGATCGGCGCTTCGCCTTCGCCTACGCGGCGGCACATCATCTCTTCCCAAGCCAGCGGGAACATGACGTCTTCCGGCATGCTTTCCAGCGGCGGCGTCCAGATTCGAATGCCGGCAGGCCATGCTGATCCCCGTCCGTTTTCGCTCTGCGCCTCCTTGTCGATCGTCTCGAATGATTCAGCCGTATCTGACGCATGTCCACCTTTTTTTCCGTCCATGTCCCCTGTACCCTCGATCAATCGATCCTTTTCCATGCCGCCAGCCCCCTTATCCGATTTTTCGATTCCCGTCCTAGGGCGTGTACGCAAACTTAACGACGTGCATCTTTAGCCGCCTTTTCGCCCTCTGCTTCGTCAGTGTTCCTTGACGTGCCCCAGCACGCCTTCGGAACCCTTCCTTGCAAAGAACGAAAATTCGCCTAAATCTGCCTCCTTCGAAGTTTGCGTACACGTCCTAAATAACGCGCAAACTTCCTTCTTTTTTTATTTTCGCACACTTCAGGCACTCCCGTCGCTATCGATTCAAATAAAAAAGCAAGCCGCAAAATTCCCGGCCTGCTTTTGACATATTCCTTGCAAGATGTTTTATTCAACGGTCCGAAGACTTTTCGCCATATCGATCAGCAGCGGCAGGGCTTTGGCCTTGTCGAGGTAGGTGAACGATACGACATACGTCTCTCCGTCCTGCTCGACTTGGAAAAAGTCCGCGATGCGCCCGTCATTGATCGATCCCCGATATTCCTTATAAGCCATCAGCTCTTCCGTACGATCCCGCATCAACGAAGCATCGATCATCGAATTTTTCGTAACGGTCATGAAGATCTGTTGACTTTCAAAGCCCCACGCTGTATCGTTGCTCATTTTGAACGCTGTCGCGCCTTCCGGTATGTACGCGCCGACAAGGAGTTCCGGATGACGTTCGAACGTTCCCGCTACCTGCTGTCCGTCCCAAGTCAACTCTACCTTTTCATCGGGATCATAAGCCTTGAGGTCGAACAGTTGCTCCGTGCCTTCCAGCGGCTCCGATTCCTGATGTCCCACCCAAGCGGGTTTGCCGCACGCAGTCAGCACCAGCAACATGAGCAAAGCCAGACCTATCGCTGTTTTTTTCATCTTGATCACTCCTTTTATTTACCCGTGAAAAAAGAACCTGCCGAGCCGATGCGCGTTTTTTCGATCATCGTCTTTTTCCAAAGACAATAACGCGAAACCGCGCCCGGCAACGGACAGGTTCATCTTGCTTCACCAATCAACTTCAGTTCTTAATCAGTCCGAGACACTCGGCGCGCTGCGCGGCATCGTTGCGAAGAACGCCGCGAACAGCCGTCGTCACCGTCTTGCTGCCCGGTTTCTTGACGCCGCGGGCGCACATGCACAGGTGCTCGCCTTCCACGACCACCATAACGCCTTTCGGCTGAAGAACTTCGACCAAAATATCGGCGATCTGCGTGGTAATCCGTTCCTGCACTTGCAGGCGACGCGTAACGGCCTCAGCCAGACGGGCAAATTTGCTCAAGCCCGCGATGCGGCCGTTCGGGATATAGCCCACATGAATTTTGCCGAAAAACGGCGCCATATGATGCTCGCACTGGCTATAGTAGACAATATCCTTGACGATAACCAATTCTTCATGATGCTCGTCGAACGTCACGCCCAGCGCTTCGCGCGGGTCCACGTCGTATCCGGCAAAAATCTCCTCGTACATCCGCGTTACGCGCGCCGGAGTATCCAAAAGCCCTTCCCGCTGCGGATCTTCGCCGATCAGCTCCAGGATTTGGGCGACATGATACTCGATCTGTTCACGGTTGTCGCCAACCTTCTTGTTTGTATAATCGTTAACGCCGGCCATGCCTCGCTCCTCCTTACCTGATGCACGGACCGGACCCGCAAAAAAAGCCCGGTCGATGCAAGGCCCGGAACATCCATATCGTCCCGGACTGCGCTCTTATTTTCTCCGCTTGTTGTTTGGAGGAAACGCGTTGCCTTTCGGCGCTTTGCCGCCAGGCATTCCGCCCGGCATATTGCCACCGTTTTTCTTCATCATCTGCTGCGCCTGCTGCATTTGCTTGCCATTCAGATTGTAACCCATCTGTTTAGCCATTTTTTGCAGCATTTGCGGATCGTTCTGCATGGTCGTCAACTGACGGCGCAGATAATACACACCGATAAAGAATCCGCCGACCAAACCGACGATCAGTGTGACGATCGGTATCACGTAATTCCACCACATCGTTGATGTCACCCCACGTTTTTGGCTATATAAGTGCGCAAGGACGCACGAGTTAAGTGTAGCACGAGGCGGCAGTTGCCGCAATTTATAATTCCGGCTTGTAACTAGGATTCGGAGCGGCCTTTCCCGCTGTCGGCGTGCAGCCCGCGGTGCTCGATAGCGAGCAATTTCTTTTTCGCGTCCAGTCCTCCGGCATAACCGACCAGCTTGCCGTTGGCGCCTACGACGCGGTGACAAGGCAGAACAAGCGGAAGGGGATTGCGGTTATTCGCACCGCCTACGGCTCGTACGGCAGTCGGACGCCCAACCGCTTCCGCTATCCGTTTATACGAAACAGTCTCTCCGTATCCGATCTGCTCTAGCGCGCGCCAGACCTCTATCTGGAACGGAGTTCCCTGCAGGTCAAGCTCCAGATCGAACGTCTGGCGACGCCCCGTCAAATACTCGAACAGCTGCTTTTTATACGGCTTGATCGCATCCGGCTTGCGAACAAGCTCGATCACGCCGAACCACCGCTTAGCCCAAAGTTCCAACGATGCAGCATGGGATTCGAACGTACCGAAGTCGATGCGGCATAACCCTTTTCGGCTGGTTGTCAGCACCAATGGGCCGATCGGAGACTGCATTTCGTCGTAGAAAAGCGTCTCGGTCGAGGAGCGTGGGACAGAAACCGCGGCAGGCTCGACGGGAATAACCGAAACATCCGTACGGTTCGCAAAATCACCTTCTGCTTCATGCCCGCTTCGAGATTCGCTGCTCTCGCTCGGCTTCACGGTTTCAACTACCGAAGCCGCTGAGCCAGATGCTTGAGATGCCGCAGCGTCTTGCGCTTCGCTGCCCAACCGCGCATCCGGCTCGCCTGCCTGTCCGCGTCTCGAAGGGTCGCCTTTTGCCGGACGCGGCTTGCGACCTTCCCGCGCTTCGCTCAGCGCAAGGCCGATCCGCTCCAGCACTTCCTCATCCTGCTCCAGCGGCTGCGCGGCCAAAAGTGCCTCCTCGGCCGCCGATCCGCCGATTCGCCCGATCGACCATGCGGCCGTGCCGCGCATGACCGGACGCGGATCGCTGACCAGTACCTCGGCCAGCTTCGGCAGCGCCGTCTCGTCCTTGAAGTTCCCCAGCGCGATCACCGCGTTGCGCTGGATCGGTCCCCGTCCGCGCCAAGCCGCCGCCGTATCCCCGAACTGCTCTTTGAACTGCCGATTGCTCAGATCGAGTATCGGCAGCAGCAGAGGCTTCGCCTTTTCCGGGTCCGGCTGAAGCTGGGCATGATGCGGCCAGTGCTTGCCTTTATTTTTCGGGCATACGATCTGGCAGGTATCGCAGCCGTACAGCCGATTGCCGATCTTCATCATGAATTCCTCGCTGAGCAGTCCCTTCGTTTGCGTCAGGAACGATACGCAGCGCTGAGCATTCAACTCTCCCGGACCGACCAACGCTCCCGTCGGACAAGCGTCGATGCAGCGCGTGCAGTCTCCGCAATCGTCCTGAACTTCCTCGTCGGCGGAGAACGGAATATTCGTAATCAGCTCGCCCAGATAAATCCATGATCCGTATTTCGGAGAAATAATCATGCAGTTTTTCCCCTGAAAACCGATTCCGGCCCGGTGCGCGACAGCCCGATCCGACAAAACGCCCGTATCGACCATGTTTACGACGCTTGCCCACGGAACCTTTTCTTTGATGAAAGCCACCAACCGCTCCATCGCTTCCCGCAATACAAAGTGATAATCGCGCCCCCACGCCGAACGCGCCATCATGCCCCGCGTGCGCCCCGGTTCGGACTTCGGCGCGTTTTCCAGCTTCGACGGATACGCGACCGCAATCGCGATCAACGACTGCGGGTCCTCGTGACTCAGCGCCGGATAGGTTCTTTTGTCCAGATCCGGCTCCTCGAAGCCCGATTCGAATCCTTTCGCCCGATGCTGCTCCAATCTGACTCGTAACGACAAAAAAGGATCGGCCGAAGCGAATCCGATGTCGTCGATCCCGAATGACGGCGCAGCCTCGATAATTTCACGCTTCAGCATTTCCCACGAGGCCGTTTGCACCCCGACGCCGCTCTTTTCCCGTTCGTTCATCCCGATGCCTCCTTTCTTTCCTATCTCATCTATATCCGCAAAAAAAGGCGCTAGATCCGGATCGCAAGCTTGTTCCGGAAGCGCTTTTCGATTTCGTTCGTATCCGACTGTGAGACTTCTTCCATTTTACCGCGAATCCGCCTGAAAATCGAGTCGCCAAAAAATAAAAGCATCCCCGTGCTCTCCAGCGTCCGTACCGACGATCTCGTCGTACAGACGCCCGAGGGAACGGGCATGCCTATGCAAGTTCAAGCGGTTCCTTTCCGGGGACCCGCATATTTGTATACGTTTCGGCTGATCAGCCGCATCCGAATGCTCCCCGCTGCCGGATGAATTTTTGTGCTTTGCCTGTTAGTGTACGGCCAAAATACTCAGCTTCTGGAACGCGTTCAGGATGCGGTTCGCTCCATATCCCATCGCTTCGTACAAAGGCAGCGCCGGCGAATTGTGCTCGTCGCCCGATACGAAAATACTGTTGACTTTGCGCTGTTGGAAGCGTCCTTCGAGCTTGGCAACCAATGCTTTGCCGATTCCCTGCCGACGATAATCCGGATGCACGGCAATACGGTAGTAGCAACCCATATCGCGCTCGATCGTACCGATCATCACGCCGACGAGTTCATCTCCGTCTTCCGCTACCAGAATCAGTTCCGAATCCCAGGACAGCTGCCGGGAAAAAGGACCAATCGTCTTTTCATAACACTCTTCGGATAAAGCGACCTGCAGAAGTTCCGTGACACGACTGGAATCACTCAATTGAAAAGAACGAACGTTCATGCTTAAATCCCCTTCTTCTTTGGAAATGGCAGCTCATGCAAAAAAGCGGCTGTCGACGTCCCATAACTTAAAACGGCAATCGAATGCGCCTGCCGTCAGACGACCCAGCTATGAAAATCATCGGTATAAGCTTTTCGCAAACGCTTACTTGAATCAGGTATTTACAGAAAGTAAGACGCGAGTTTACAAAAAAGGCATAAAAAATACGAGGTTTCTAGTGGATTTACTTTCCTCACACGATTATTAAACCATAAGTGACACGAAAAAACATTATTTTTATTTGAAGAATATCGCATTTCGAGTTTTTTCGCGATTATGCAAAGGCTTTCCGCGCATTTTCGGCACTGCCGGCACCGCTCCATCATAAACGAAGACCGTTTTACATCGTTATGATCTTTTTAACAATTAAGAGGCTCTTTTTGCCCTCCAAAAAAGTCACGGAGAAAAAATGACCTATTGATTTAAAGAAAGTGATCCTGTTTAATAAAGAGTAAGGACGTCCCTATGTACATCCTATGTAAACTACATCATTCGGCCGGGCAACGTCGTTAAATCCAACTTAAGCAGGAGGTAATCTTATCATGGCTTTTGAATTGCCAGCATTGCCGTACTCGAACGACGCGCTTGAACCTCATATCGACGCACAGACGATGGAAATCCACCACGATCGCCATCACAACACATACGTAACAAACCTGAACGCTGCTCTGGAAAGCGCTCCGGAACTGCAAAGCAAGAGCCTGGAAGAGCTGATCGGCGATATCGACAGCGTACCGGAAAGCATCCGTACCGCTGTTCGCAACAACGGCGGCGGACACCATAACCACAGCCTGTTCTGGACCGTTATCGGACCGAACGGCGGCGGCGCTCCGTCCGGCGACCTGGCTGCGGCAATCGACAGCGACCTCGGCGGTTTCGATAAATTCAAAGAAGACTTCGCCAAAGCGGCTACGACTCGTTTCGGCAGCGGCTGGGCATGGTTGGTTGTCGGCAAAGACGGCAAATTGGCCGTAACAAGCACTCCGAACCAAGACAGCCCGATCATGGAAGGCCAAACGCCGATCCTGGGTCTGGACGTTTGGGAGCACGCTTACTACCTGAAATTCCAAAACAAACGTCCGGACTACATCTCGACGTTCTGGAACGTAGTCAACTGGGATGAAGTGTCGAAGCGTTTTGCGGCAGCAAAATAAGTTTCGATCCCTATCGCGATAAACGGTTGCCCGTCAAGCCGGAACAACCGATACGCAAAAACGCCGATCCTCCGGGATCGGCGTTTTTTTGCATTTCGCTTATTTGGCCCGCGTTTCTTCATCCGCGAAGTACGTATTCAAAATATGAGAAAACAAGTTCGGAAACGCAATCTCCCGCATGTCTTCTCGCGACACCCAACGCCATTCTTCGCCCGAATCTTCCGCGTCGAAACGCAGCTCCGGTTCCAGCGCCGATTCCGGTACCGCTACTTTATAAGGAACACCGCTCTCGGCCGCTAATTGCGCTAACACTTCGGGCTGCTCGCGAGCGATCAGCACTTTCATCGTCCAATGAATATGGCTGAACGTATGCTCGGCGGTCATGTAAGCCGTCATCGGCGACCAGACCAGCCCGCGATCCTCCAACAGTTCTTCAAGCTGAGCCACATCGACGCCAAGATCTTCGCCTGCTGCGGCTACATGCGGGATTTCCCACATGCTTGCCAGCAACCCCGTTTTGGGACGGCGACGAACGAGCACGCGCCCTTCATGTTCACCCGAGCCTTCCAGCAAAATAGCCAACCGCTGCTCCGGCCGAGGCTTCTTGGCTTTTGTTTTGATCGGCAGCTCGCGCTCCATGCCTTCGATCCGGCCCCGGCAGTGCTCCATGACCGGACAGATCAGGCAGTGCGGAGACTTCGGCGTGCAGATCAGCGCTCCGAGTTCCATCAGCGCCTGATTGAAGTCCGACGCCCGCCCTTCGGGAATCAAGCCCGGAATGATCTTCTCCATGCCGATTCGCGTCTTGGGCTTGGCAATATCGTCCTCGATCAGGAAGTAGCGCGACAGCACGCGCATCACGTTGCCGTCGACCGCAGGCTCCGGCTGATTGAAAGCAATGCTGAGAATAGCGCCTGCCGTATACGGCCCGACCCCTTTTAACGCAAAAACATGCTCCCGCTCCGAAGGCATCTCTCCATCATGCAGTTCGACAATCTGCTGCGCAGCCGCTTGAAGATTCCGTGCCCGCGAGTAATAGCCAAGACCTTCCCACATTTTTACCACGTCTTCCTGCAGCGCTTCCGCCAGATCGCGAATCGTAGGGAACCGCTCGATAAAACGATGAAAGTACGGAATGACCGTATCTACCCGCGTCTGCTGAAGCATGATTTCCGACACCCAGATAAAATACGGATCGCGATGCCTGCGCCACGGCAAATCCCGCTTGCTGCGATCGTACCAGACCAGCAGTTCCCGGCTGAAATACTCCCGACTCTCCGCGGCTTCGATACTGACGATCCGCTCCCATACGCTGACCGACGCTTGATTCGCCTGATCTGTTTTTCCCGTTTCTGCGTCCATTTTCGGTTTGCTGCTCATGATGTCGTCCTTTCCACTACGGCGAAGGCCGAAGCCATCCCCGGTTGATGCGTAATGCTCAAATGTATGGCATAATCGTTCCCTCCCGGCAGGCTCAGCCTGTTCCAGGCTTCCTCCGACAGCGTAACGCCGGGCTTGCCCAGCTTATCCGGAACGATCTCGATATCTTCAAACCCGACCATATGGCCGATTCCGCAGCCTAATGCCTTAACGATCGCTTCCTTGGCAGCAAAACGCCCGGAAACGAATTCCGCTAATCTCGGTCCTCGTTCTCTCGCGATCCCGAGTTCCGCCGGTGTCAACACCCGCCGTAAAAACCGTTCTCCTTGCCGCCCGTCCAACACCCGAACGACACGGCCGATTTCCAATAGATCGTGACCGATTCCGTAAATCATTCCGTCGTTCCTCCGCTTCGTGCCGTTATGCTCCATCGCCCTATATTGTATCAGGAGACACAATCGAACTCCAGTTCCTCTTTCTGTTCCATTATTTTGTTTCCGACCTTTGATTCTCGATTCGCATCGGTTAAAATAGGTTCCAACAAGATACATAGATTGACCCTACTCGATATCGAAAGGTGGAATCTTTTTGTCCCGTAACATTTTCTCCCGCGTCACTTCCGACCTTACCGGCATGTCCGATAAGTGCAAAGTCATTCCTCCGTCCGAATTTGCGAATACCCAAGCTCAAGCTTACATTTTCACTGAGATGAACGAGAAGCTCTACTTCCTGCTCAAATCCGCAAAAGACGAATATGCCTTCACCAACATCGGCATGATCCACGTCGACGGAGAGAAAGCGATTAGCAGCAAACGGCAGATTCTGCGCTACAATTATTTCGAACACACGCCGACGAACGTTATCTTGGAAACGGCGGGCACAGCGGATCTGGACGTCGAAATCAAGTTCACGATGGGTCAGTCTTTCTCGATCGACGTGGTCAAGGCCCATCTGGAACCGCTCACCGCACTCTATAAAATCCTGACTTTGATCGGCATGACAAAAGCCGAATACGCGCGTCACTGGGCATTGGTCGAACGCAGCTTCGAACATAGCCGCGATGCGGTAGGCCGCCTTTCGAGCGGCGGCAGCGCCAGCGCCGAATATAAAGCCATCCTTCAACACGCCCAAACCGAACTCCTGGCCGCCCATGAGAAATACCATCCTCAAGAGTACGACGCGGCTTTCGAATTGTATCTTTCCTGAGTTCAAAAAGAGAATTATTCTGAAACGAATATTCCTTATCCAAAAGAGGACCCGGCCTTGTAGGCCAGGTCCTCTTAACATACCACTAACCCCCAACTAACCCCCAACGTAGCTGGAAGCGAGAAGACGGAGAGAGAAATTCAGTGAAAGACGCCTTTGAACTTGGAAAACCTACAACTAAAATTCCAATCCAGTTTTCCAAGTGAGACAGCGTCTTGTGAAGCATTTCGAAGAAATGCACTTCGGAAGCCTATGCTGGCAATTTCTCTCGCAGCCTTCTCGCTTCCCCCCGCCTACGTAACTTAAATCCCCGGAATCGGATTCCGCTTATGCGCCGTTCTCTTATAGAAGTTCTCCAGCAGCGATTGCACGTTCGGCGACACTTCTTTGCCTTCGAGATAATCGCTGTTCTCGTCATACGTAATCCCGAGCTCGGTCTCGTCGGTCTGCCCGACCCACAGTCCGGCCGTCGGCGCTTTGGTCACGATCTCGTCCGGCACGCCGATCGCGGCAGCCACCTGGCGCACTTGGCGCTTGTTCAACGTGGACAGCGGCGTGATGTCGACCGCTCCGTCGCCCCACTTCGTATAAAAACCGGTAATCGCTTCGGAAGCATGGTCGGTACCGACGACGATCAGGTTCATCTCGAACGACAGGGCATACTGCACGACCATGCGCGTTCTCGCTTTGATATTGCCTTTGCCTTTGTCGGTCATCTTCTTCGGATTGTTGATATCCAGCTTCTCGAAACTCTTTTCGACGGTAGAAGCGACATGGTCGACGGCGTCTTGAATATTCGTCTCGACCGTATGCGTCAAGCCGAAAGCTTTCGCCGTCGCGTAGCTGTGCTCGATATCCGACTGCTCGCCGTAAGGCTGGAATACGCCCAGCGTGATGAACTCTTTGCCGTTTTCTTCGGTCAATTCGTCTGTTGCGCGTTTACAAAGTCCTGTCGCGACCGCACTGTCTACGCCGCCGCTGATTGCGATCAAAAGGCCGTTCGCGCCCGCCGCAAGCACGTACTGTTTCAGGAAGTCGACCCGTTTGCGGATCTCCGCTTCCGGATCGATCGTAGGCTGCACGCCCAACTCGGCGATAATTTGTTGTTGCAAACTCATCGTGAATCCTCTCCTTTGAATAGCCGGAATAATATTGCTCTCCTCACCATTATACCCGCAACGGCCTGACATCGAACTTACGCCGTATTTTTTTCACATTCATTCACGTCGAGCCAGTTGATTTTTATGCAAAAAAGCCCCGGCGGACAACAATCGTCCTGCCGGAGCTTCTTCCGCGCTATTAGCCGCAGAATTCATCGAAAGCGCGCGTCAGATCGTCGGCGATATCGCCGGCGGAACGGTCTTCGATCGAATGACGCTCGATAAAGTGAACCAGCTCTCCATCCTTGAACAACGCGATCGAAGGCGAAGAAGGCGGGTACGGCGCGAAGTATTCGCGAGCCTGTGCCGTTGCTTCCTTATCCTGTCCGGCGAATACCGTAAACAGGTTGTTCGGCGTTTTCTCGTGCTGAAGCGCTTGAGCCACGCCCGGGCGGCATTGGCCGGCGGCGCATCCGCAGACCGAGTTGATGACGACAAGCGTCGTGCCTGTCGCGTTCGGAAGGTTCTCTTCCACTTCCTCGGGCGTCCGCAGTTCGCGGATTCCCAATGTCGTCAGTTCGTCGCGCATCGGTTGGATCATATCACGCATATATTGATCGAAAGACATAGCCATGTTCGATTCACTCCTCCAAGTCGTTGATGTGCCTCCATTATACCGTGAGCCCTAACCAAAGGAAAGCCGTTTCCCAATAACGGGTCTCGAATCGCTGCTTCCGCTGTTGGATCCGCCGCCCATAAGCTTGAACGTCATACCTCTACAGCCGCTTTCGAATCTTTCGATTCGCTCTTTTTCGCAAAGTCGATCCGTACTTCCGTGCCTTCGCCCACCGTCGATTCAATGGACAAACTGCCTCCGTGCCGCTCTGCTATGCCTGAACAAAGCACCAATCCAAGCCCGGTTCCGGTTTTTTTCGTAGTGAAAAAGGGTTGTTTGATGCGTTCGAGCGTCTCTTCCGGAATGCCTGGGCCGTTGTCTTTTACCCGCAGCCGCAAACGGTCTTCCAATTCCTCGATCGCGATCACGAGTTCTCCCTTGTCGTCCATCGCTTCCAGCCCGTTGCGGGCCAGGTTCAATACGAGCTGCTTGATTTCTCCGGGGTGCATCGAAATTTCTTCGCCGTCCGCTCCCTCCTCGAGCCGGATCGTCTGACCGCGAAGATTGGCATCCGCCTGAAGCAGCGGCCACAAATCTTCCACGACCGAACGCAGCCTGCGTTTTTCGGTCATCTGCTGCTTGGTTCGGGCCAACGCCAGAAAGTCGTCGATGATTCCTCCGGCCCGGTCAAGCTCTTCCAGCACGATTTTATAATAATGATCGTATTCGTCCGGCGTTTTCTTCTGCAAAATTTGCAAATATCCGCGCACGACGGCCATCGGGTTGCGTACCTCGTGCGTGACTCCCGCCGCCATTTGCCCAATCAGATTCAAACGGTTCATGTCTTCCAGCTCGGCTCTCATCCGTTCGACTTCCGTGACGTCGTAGATGCTGCATACCGCCCCGAACACTTCGCCTTGATCCGTATGCGCCGGGGACAAATAAATGCTGAACTTCCGGCCGCCGAACTCCATCGTCCGCTCGGCCGTCCGGTTCTCGCGAATGCTCATGTCCAGCGCCTGCAAGAACACGGGATCCGCTTGCATGCCGATCGAGTTCATCAGCTCCGCAAAGCTTTTGCCGGCAACCATATCGCGCGTAGCCGTCGGAACGCGGCTGCTGATAGCGCCGAACGCCCGATCGTTCACGCCCGTTACGCGGCCCAGACGGTCCACCGTCAGCGCGAAGCCGGGCAGCGTCCGCATGAAGGCCTGAAGCTTCGTTTCTTCTTCGATAACCCGTTCGCGCATCGCGCCCGCTTGTTCGTTCAAAAGATGCCGATCCTGCGCGTCCCTGCGCGAATAGAGCAGCAGCAGACCGGCGGCAAGGCCCCCCAGCAGCTCGATCACTACTCTCGGAACGGCCGCCCAGGCATTGCCTTCGGCTACAGACTCTTGAATATGAAAAACGGCATGAGGAAAATACGCGACGAGCAGCCAACAGGTAAGAACGACTCTGCGCCGCCACGTTTGCATCCGAAGCATCCGCGAACGGCTCAACGCAAGCAGCAAAAGCGCCGCCGCTTCGATCCAGACATAAGGCAATTCCCTCGATTCGGCAAACAAGCTGCCCACCAACGCGTACAGGCCGACAAGCGGAAATACGCCTTTCGGCACGCCGTACAAAATCCCCATTCCGGTCGGAAGCAGCGCCAAATGTCCGTCGATTCTCGTGCTTCCGGCATCCAGAAACCAACACATCAACAGCGACACCGAGCTCGCGCACGTGAAAGCGATGCCGACGGAGTCCCCTCCGTGCCTGGCGAGCAGCCGATTCGCGCGCGTGCGGACAAAGCTTTCGAACGAAGGTACCAGCAAAACGGGAAGCGAAGCGAATAACACCTGGATGATAAATACTTTGAGCAGCTCCACTTTTACCGTACCTCCTTTTGGCATAGGCGAAATCCAAAATATATAACTGGTAACTATATTTATTTTTCCATATTAAAGAAAATACCTTCTCTTTGATTAAAACATACCCGTTCTTCCGATACAATATACTTAGTAGCTTGAACGCATTCAATCTAAGGTTTGCGTCTATCGGAAACACGCACGGTTCAAGCGTATTTCCGATGGACGTAACCTAACATCTTAAGCGGTCATGGTACCAGTAGCTTGTTCGGAATAAAATGCAGGATTACGTTTTGGGCGGACGAAACCGAAGACCCATGCACTGAACAATCCGTACGAAAACGACAGGCTTCGCGAAGCATTCGCCGCGGTTTGTGCTATGATATATGGAAGAAATCGATCAATGTGAAAAGGAAGATGCATCTTGGATTATGACGTAATCGTCGTGGGCGGCGGTTCGGCAGGATTGATGGCAGCGGTGGCGGCCGGCGAAGGCGGCGCGCGCGTGCTGCTTGTCGACAAGGGAGACAAGTTGGGGCGCAAGCTCGGCATTTCTGGCGGCGGACGCTGCAATGTCACCAACAACAAGGAATTCGACGACCTCATCAAGTGGATTCCCGGCAACGGCCGGTTTTTGTACAGCGCGCTGTCGCAGTTCGGCAGTCGCGATATTATCGCCTTTTTCGAAGGCTTGGGCATTGCGCTCAAGGAAGAAGACAACGGGCGCATGTTCCCGGTCAGCGATCGGGCCAAGACGGTAGTCGATGCGCTGGTCGGACGGGTGCGCTCGCTCGGCGTCGAAGTGCGGATCAATACGCCGGTGGAGCGCATTTTATATACGGGCGGGCAAGTCGCGGGCGTTCGGCTAAAAGGAGGGAAAGAAGTTTCCGCCTCCTGCGTGATCGCGGCGGTCGGCGGCAAATCCGTACCCAAAACCGGATCGACCGGAGACGGTTATCCTTGGGCGGAAGCTGCGGGACACACGATCACGAAGCTTTTTCCGACCGAAGTTCCGATCACGTCCGGCGCGGCTTTTATCCAAAGCAAAGAATTGCAGGGCTTGTCGCTGCGCGATATCGAGCTGACCGTCTGGAACGCCAAAGGCAAAAAGCTCGTGACGCATGCGGGCGACATGCTGTTTACGCACTTCGGACTGTCAGGCCCGGCGGCGCTGCGCTGCAGCCAGTACGTGGTCAAAGAACTGGATAAACAGGCCGGCGGCGGCACGGTGCGCGTGACGGTTGACCTGATGCCAGACCGCAGCGCCGACGACGTGTACCGTGAGACGCTCAACCTGACGGCGGCCGATCCGAAAAAAGCGATCAAGAACGTGCTGAAAACGGCCGTGCCGGAAAAGCTGATCCCGCTGCTTCTGGTGCGCGCGGAGCTGGACGAGATGCTGACCCACGACAATATTCCCAAAGCCAAATGGACGGAGCTGGCGAAGCTGATCAAAGCGTTCCCGATTCCGGTCAACGGCACGCTTTCGATCGAGGATGCTTTCGTCACCGGCGGCGGCGTGCATCTGAAAGAAGTCGACCCGCATTCGATGGAATCGAAGTTCACGGCCGGACTGTACTTCTGCGGGGAACTGCTGGATATTCACGGCTATACCGGCGGATATAATATCACGGCGGCGTTTTCGACCGGACATGCGGCGGGAAGCAGCGCGGCGGCGAGGGCGGCGGAGCTGCGGGCTTAAACGGACATACGGTTCGAAGACCGGAGCTTGACCGCATCAAAAAACGAACAAATTAAAAGCCGTACCCGTCGTCATGACCGGGTACGGCTTTTCGGCGAAGACGGACGGCTTCGAAAGCGAAGTCTCGTACGCGGCGGCGCGATTGCCGCAAGCGCAGAACGCAATCGCCGCCGTTCGTGCCCGACGCTTCAGCGGAGCACGGCCGTTCGCCTCATTACTCTTTCTTCTGCCAAAATGCGGCCAGCATATAAGCCAGCAGCATGCCGACGGCGGCTCCCGGCAGTCCCAGCGCGAAAGCGCCCCACCATGCCGCGAATACTTTGACGCCCAGGCAGGCGTTCAAAGCAAAAGCCAGAGGCAGCATCTGGACGCCGACCGCGGGTCCGCAAGCGGAGTCCAGAAGTCCGCGGTCGATCGACGCGACCGGCGGAAACGCATGGTCGGCGAATTGAATCCACAGCCCGCGCAGCCACATCGAGAACAGCAGCAGCATCAGCGGCATGACGATCCAGCCGACCCAAGCCGGCCCGAACGCGATCACCGCCAAGCTGATACCGGAAAATTGCACGTACATGCCCGCGTATCCCCGCTCGCGCAGCGCGCTTTTGAGCGCGGCATCCGCGATTTGCCGAATCTGCCAGCTTCCCGCGAAGCTCGGAAGCAAAGGACCGGAACGGCGCAGCAGCCGGACTTTGCGCTTTGGCGGCTGCGGCTTCTCGACCGCGCGCGACAGCAGCAGCGCGGCGAACCGAAAGCGCGCGGCCCCGTCGGCCGCCGCGCTTTCTTCGAAATGATGCGCAAGCGCCGTTCGCTTGCGCATCAAGAAGACGGCTGCCGCGCCGAGCAGCGCGGCGCATGCCGAGCTTGCGGCAGCGCCCCAAGCGGCAGACGCAAGGAAAACGACCGAAACGATCAGCAAACCGGCCAATGCCGCATTTGCTTTCCGCTTTTCGCGACGAAAAACGACCGAAAAATGTCCCAGCAGGCCCGCCGACAGATGCAGCGTCCAAATCGACAGATACAAGGCGCCGACCGCCGTCCAGGAAAGCTGATACAGCTCCCTCAGAAAAGGCAGAAGCAATGCGGCAAGCGCCAAGGCTTTGAGTGCCTGGAAGACGGCAAACAGCACGATCGCTCGGCTTGTCACGCCTTGAAGCCAACCGGGCCGCTGCCGCAAAAAGACGACGTCCGCCTGCTCCAAAAACAACAAAGGCTTCGACGCCAGAGCCGTCAGCAGCGGTACAAGCAAAAGAACCGCAAGCGGCAGCCCGTGCATCGCCGAAGGAATCTCCCCGTTCCAAAATCCGTAATAATAACGGGCGCCGAGCAGCCCGAACGGAATGATGATATACAAAGCCACGACCCAATCGACGACCAATCTCAAATTTTTTCTTTCCCACTCCACATGGTCGCGCAAACGCCGCCAAAACAAAGCTTCAGGCTGCGCGAAACCCGTAAAACCGGTCGTGCCCTTCTTTGTGCCGCTCATACGGTAAGCGCCTCGAAGCAATCGAACAAGTCGCCCCGAGGCAGGTCGCAGGCCCGGCGGATGTCTTCGATATTGCCCTGAGCGGCCGTCTTGCCGTCGGAAAGCAGAACGAAATAATCGCAAATTTTCTCGGCCGTGTCCAACACGTGGGTGCACATCAGCACGCCGGCTCCGCGCTGACGTTCTTCTTCCAGCAGCCGCAGGAAATCTTTGGTCGCGCGCGGGTCCAAGCCGATAAACGGCTCGTCGACGATATAAATATCCGGCTTCAGCAAAAAACCGATCATGAGCATCATTTTCTGCTTCATGCCTTTCGACATGCCGCCCGGCAGCTTGTCTCGGGCGTCTTTCATGCGAAACCGCTCCAGCAGCTCGTTCGCGTTTTTTTCGAAATCCCGCTCTTCCATTCCGTAAGCGGCTCCGGCCAACGACAGATGCTCCCACAGCGTCAGCGTATCATAATAAAGGGGCTGCTCGGGAACATAGGCGTAAGTCCCGGAACCGCCCAGCAAAATCTCGCCTTTCACATGGGGAATCAATTTCAGGATCGCTTTGATCGTCGTGCTTTTTCCCGCTCCGTTCGGTCCGATCAGCCCTACCAGCTCTCCGCTGCCCACTTTGAACGACACGCTGCGCACGCAGGCATCGCCCGGCGAGTAACCTGCTTCGTCGAGAGCGACCTCCAGCGCGTATTCCGTTTTCTTTTGCTCAGACTCCGTCGGCACTTCCATCCACCCTTTCCTCGCGCTCGTTTGCCGGAACCGCTCAGGCGCGTTCTCGATGTTCGTGCCGGGTAAAACGAGCTTCTATCGTCCTCTTTACGCGTCATTCGCCGTTTTGTTTCTTTTCTCGCCAAATATCTCCTGTGCGCGCCGTCACTTCAAATTTGAAGCTTCCGTGAAAAAGAAAAAATTTAAATTATTAAAAATGAAAAACTGTGACAAATGACATGTCGTTAAACATTAGCTCTGAACTAAGATAAACATAATTCATCTACCAAAATTTGAAAGGCGGAGGCGCAATGATTCATGCTCAGGCACGCGATACCGAACTGTCGCTGCATCTGTACCGGGTGTTCGCCAAATCGTTCAAAAGCGTTAACGAACATGCCGTAAGCGGCAGCAAAATTCAAGGATTCAATCCTACGGCGTTTGCCGTTCTCGAAGTTCTCTATTTCAAAGGCCAACAGCCTATTCAACAAATCGGAGCCAAGCTTCTGCTGCAAAGCGGCAACGTCACTTACGTGATCGACAAGCTGGAGCGTCACGGCATGCTGGTTCGTCACCCTTGCCCGACCGACCGTCGCGTGATTTATGCCGATCTGACGGAAAAAGGACGTGCCTTGATGGACGAAGCTTATCCGAACTATGCCGAACGTCTCACGAACGCGCTCAGCGGCCTGGAAGAAGAAGAAAAGCTTCAACTGATCTCGCTGCTTAAAAAAATGGGCATGGAAGCGGAAAGATTGTCTCCGTCGGCACGCAAGTAACGCGGCGTCCCGGCGGCGGGAATTTTTCAACGTTCGTTATGATCTGATAAGTGAAATTTTTCTCAATGTTTTCGAGCGATAAAAAGACGATTTTCCGTGTCCGAGTCGCAGCCTCAACTCTGTTTCTTTCAGGATTGAGACTACGCATCGGACCGAAAAATCGTCTTTTCATGCCGTTATTTTCTATTCGCGCGGTGCAGGAGGACGCTTGCTCAGCGGAATTACGGCCAGCAGGCCCAGAGCCGTCAAGACCAGCATCACGATGAACAGTTGATGCAGTCCGCCTTCCAGCACGCCGGACAAGCTGGCCAGTTTGTCGGCAGGCAGTTCGGCGCGTCCATGCTCGGACAACAATTGATTGATGTCCGCTTCCGTAGCTCCCGAGGCTCCCCGATCCGACAGAAGCGAAGCGTTCAGGAAAGTCCCGAAGAAGGCTACGCCGAGCGTCTGCCCCAACGTACGCAGGAACGTATTCAGCGCCGTCGAAGCCCCGCGCAGCGAGTGCCCGACCGAGGATTGGGCGATGATCGTGAATACGGTCAGCGACATGCCGAAGCCCAAGCCGAGTACGAGCATCAGCAGCGGAAGAACGTAAGCCGGCGCGCTGCCGCCGAGCAACGCTACTCCGCCGCTTCCCAGTACCAATGCGGACAAGCCGATGACGGCCGCGCCGCGCGCGCCGCTTTTGGCGATCATTTTACCGCCTATGAACGATCCGGCGATCCAAGTGAACGACATCGGAGCCAACAGCATGCCGGACAATACCGCGCTCCCCAGCTGTACGCCTTGAACCCATAACGGGATATACGTGGTCAGACCGATCAATAAGGTACTCACGAAGATCGCCGCGATACTGGAAAAGGTGATATCCCGAATAAGGAACAGCTTCAGCGGTACCATCGGTTCGGCGGCGCGGCTTTCGATCCATACGAATGCGACCAGCATCAGCACCGCTCCGGCCAATAGTCCGATCATGAGCGGCGAATTCCAGGATGCGGACTGTCCGCCGGAAGTCAGCGCAAGCAGCAGGGCCGTCATCCCGATGGTGAACGTCGCGGCTCCGGCCCAGTCGATCTGCGCTTTTTTCCGCGTGCGCTCTTCTTTCAAGAACAGCATAATGAACAGTACGGCCAACAACCCGAACGGAACGTTAATCCCGAAGATCCAGCGCCAGGAGAACGTATCGACGAGGTATCCGCCGAGCAGAGGGCCGACCAGCGATGCGATGCCCCAGACTGAACTAATCATTCCCTGGACTTTGCCGCGTTCCTCCATCTTGTACAGATCGCCGACGATCGTGTAAGTCACCGGAATTACGGCGCCTGCCCCGATCCCTTGCAGGGCGCGGAAAGCGATTAACTGTTCCATGCCTCCGGCAAATCCGCACAACGCCGAGCCGACGATAAAGAGCAAACAGCCCAACAGGAAAATCGGTTTTCGTCCGAATAAATCGCTGAGTTTGCCGAAGATCGGCGTGGTGACAGCCATCGTCAGCAGATAAGCGGCAAATACCCAGCTCATCAGCGAAGCGGCCTCGAATTCGCCCACGATCGACGGCGTGGCCGGACTGATCACCGTACCTTCTACCGCCGCCAAAAAAGTGGAGAGCATCAGCCCCGCCAGCACGTATTTGCGTTTGTCTTGCAGTTGTTCCACAGCTTCAAAAGCCTCCCGTTCAAAAGTCTTCGTCTTCACGCGATCCCGATCCTATCCCTACCGAAAGCGCCATGACGCGTCCTTCCATTCTACCACGTAATCCATCATAAAAATCCCCGAATTCGCTCCTTGGAGACGAACTCGGGGATTCGACCGCTTCAAAAGCATAGGCTCTGAGCGGCTTGCTTCATCGCGTATAGAGCAGATCGTTCGCTCCGATTCAGGCTCCTGCCGCTTTGGCGGTCGGACGTTCGGTCAGCACTTCCGAACACATGCTGCCGAGCGAATTGCGAACTTTGCGAAGCTCGGTAATCCCGGCTCCGGTCAGCGTGTATTCCTCGCCGTGGGCGGTAAGCAGATTCTCCGTCGCCAGATTCTCCAGCTCCTGCTTAACCTCCCGGTCTGCGACCCGGTAACCGGCACGCTCCAGTTTGGGCAGCGCTTCGCGGATGGAGATATCCTGCTCTTCCGCATAATGCAGCAGATGAATCCTTATGAATAAATTCTGAGTTGCAGCCTGCATATCGCCTTTCCTCCATTCTGTGAACGACTGTCGCATCCTTTAATGTTCGATTGCAGCGGCATATCCGGTTGATCTACCTGCATTCGGCAAAATACGCAGCGTTTGAGTTACCCACTACTTACCCGCCCGTTTCCTATAGGAAACACCCGGCTTTGCAACTTTCTCCGTCGTAAAACAACTCCGCATTCCATGGACCGATTCGGCTGCATCGTCGAATCCGCCGAGAAAATCGGGCCTCTGCCGAGGATTTCATTCCTGCCTTATCCATTGACATTTATACCGGAAAAGGCCTTAATTAAGAATACTGGATACGTCGTATTCGGCCTGATCGCTTGTTTGAAGCAGGTAGAATCCGCCCGGTCGACATTTTTCGAAATTGTATGCGAATAAGGAGGCTCACGCCCATGTTTGAAACGAAAATTTACGCCGGTTCGCGTGAAGAAAACTACGCGACCGCGCTGTCCCAATTGAAAGCCCTGATCGACGGCGAGCCCGATCGCATCGCGAATCTCGCGAATGCTTCGGCCCTGCTTGCCCAGTGCCTGCCCGATACCAACTGGTCCGGCTTCTATCTGTATGACGGAAAAGAACTCGTACTCGGCCCGTTCCAGGGTCTGCCGGCTTGCATCCGTATCCCGATGGGCAAAGGCGTCTGCGGAACCGCCGCACAGACGCGCCAGACGCAGCTCGTCGAGGACGTGCACGCATTCCCGGGACATATCGCCTGCGATTCGGCCACGAACAGCGAGATCGTCGTGCCGTTGATTGCGGAGAATGGCGATCTGATCGGCGTGTTGGACATCGACAGTCCGGAACATGCGCGGTTTGACGAGACGGATAAGGAATTCGTCGAAACATTCGCGAAGATTCTCGTCGCGCAGCTGTAACTTCTATTCGCCGGAGGAAGCTTGGGTCGGCCAAGGAAGAAATTCATTCAAGACGCTGTCTCGCCTAATAAAGCCTTCGGCTTTATTGGCTCAAAGGCGTCTTTCATTGAATTTCTTCCTTGGCCTCTTGCTTCGGTTTTTATAAAAAAGACAACGTTCTCTCTGGGGAGAATGTTGTCCTTTTTTTGAATCAAGGCAAGAAAATAGCTTGAATGCTTATCGTTTGATGACTCTAAAAGGCTTCGCCTACGACAATATTCCGTCGCCGCGCATGTTTTCTTGTCGTTCGGCTTCGCTGCGGCCGCCGAGGCGGCGCTGCTTGCGGTGGCGCCAGTATTCGAACACGCCGATGGTCAGGGCCAGCCAAGCGCCGCTGGCGACGTAGCCGCCGATAACGTCGCTCGGGTAATGCACGCCGAGGTAGATGCGGCTGAGACCGATGGTCAAGGTCAGCAGAATGCACAGAACGAGCGCGACGATGCGCATCGTACGCGGACGAATCATGCGCCAGAGAAGATAAGCGAGAATGCCGTAAAGCGCGAACGCGCCCATGGAATGGCCGCTGGGAAAGCTGAACGAATATTCTTGAGCCAGACGGTTGATGTCCGGACGTTCGCGTTGGAACAGGTTTTTGAGCAAAATATTGATCAGCGCGCTTCCTCCGGTGGCGACCAGCACCAGCAGCGGTTCCCAGCGAAGCCGGGGCACGACCAGCAGGAACAACAGCAGGATCAGCTCCAACACGATAACCACTTTGGTCGACCCGATCCAGGACAGCGTCTCCGCCGTAGCCGTCCATCCCGGAGATTCCTGCGCCTGAATCCGCCCGATCCATTTATGGTCGAAATCCATGACGCTTTGATGCCCCGAAGCAACCAACATCGCGATCAGCACAAAAGTCACCGCCAACACGCCGAAGCCTACAAAACAAAGAGCCGTATGCCTCATCGAGGCTTTTGTTTTCCATCTTTCCATTCCTATTCCTCCGAGTTCATCTTGAAGTAAGCGTGCCTTAAAAAGTCAAACGGAGTCTCTTCCGCATCGCTTGACGGCATCGAATCCCCATCATACCATCGCGCCGACTTTACATTCAATTTACGTTCTTCTCGACATATCTAAACACTTCCCGCCGAATCAATCCCTAAATCCCTTATCCAGAACTCCTTGCATCCCCTTGACTAGCCCTTCCCCACACACAAAAAAACCTCCCCAGCCGAAGCGAAAAAGGTTTCATGCATCGCCGTATGGATTAAACGAACAACATCCCAGATCGCCTATAATGCGAAGTTCAGACTTTCCAAGTCCCTACCCAAGCTTCTCTACCAAGCGAAGCAAGCCTTTCCCTTACAGCTATCCCAAAGCTGAAGCTCTTTTTGAAAATCCTACCCGGGAAGCCCCAGCGGAGGGAGAAATTCAGTGAAGGACGCCTTTGAGCTCGTAAAGTCGGAGACTTTACGAGCGAGACAGCGTCCTGAACGAATTTCTCCCGCAGCGCCCTGGCTTCCCCGAACAGGACTTTCAACCCCAGGTTCAGAAACTCTCCACCACCAAAAACACGTTCAGCGCAATCACCAGCGCCGCGATCGCCCAGCCCAGAATCTTCGTGATCGGACGATTCACGAGCCCGCCCATCAGCTTGCGGTCGCCCGTGAACATCATCAGCGGAACAAGCGCGAACGCGATCCCGAACGATAGAATCACCTGACTCGTAACGAGCGCCTGCGTCGCATTGATTCCCGAAATGATCAGTACGAGCGGCGGCGTCATCGTGATCGCCCGGCGCAGATACAAGTTGATCCGTTTATTGATAAAGCCCTGCATCACCACGTCCCCCGACATCGTACCCACCGAGGAACTCGACAGACCGGCAATCAGCAGCCCCAGACCGAACGAGATCGCAGTCGCGGGACCGGCCAATTCCCTGAAGTGAATAAAAGCCTGATCCAATTCTTCGACGACAAGACCGTTTTTGAAAAACAGCGCAGCGGCAATAATGAGCATCGCCATATTCACCGCTCCGGCTACGACCATCGCGAACACGATGTCGAAAAACTCAAGCCGGAAAATCTTTTTCTTCTCTTCCTCGTTACGGCCGACGATCCGATTTTGCGTCAGCGACGAGTGCAGGTAGATGGCGTGCGGCATCACCGTCGCGCCCAGAATGCCCGCTGCGAGCATGATGCTCTCCGTACCCTGGAACTGCGGCGTGAAGATGCCCATCGCTACGGCGCCCATATCCGGCTTCGCCATGAATACCTGAAAAGCGAAAGCCAATACGACAGCGACGACCATGCCCGCGATCCCCGTCTCAAGCGCTCGGTAGCCTCGGCGTTGAAGCTCCAAAATAGCGAACGACGCGACGGCCGTGATCAACGCGGCAGGCAGCATCGGAATCCCGAAGATCAGGTACAGACCGAGTGCCGCCCCGATAAATTCGGCCAAATCCGTCGCGATAATGACCAATTCACTCTGAATCCACAGGAAGATCGAGACGCCTTTCGGGAAACGATCGCGCGCGACCTCCGGCAAGTTGCGTCCCGTCGCGATCCCGAGCTTCGCCGATAAGGCTTGAATCAACACGGCCATCAGGTTCGAGCCGAAGATTACCCACAGCAGCATATAGCCGTACTGCGATCCCGCCGTAATATTGGTAGCAAAGTTGCCCGGATCGATATATGCAACAGCGGCGATAAAGGCCGGGCCGAGAAACGGCAGCAGCCGCTTGATTCCTTTGGTTTCTCCGTTCAATACCGCCTGTGCGGCCAACTCGGTACGGGTTCTCGCTTCAGCCTGCCCGCCGGCCGGCTCGTTGATTGCTTTTTCTCTCTGGCGCTCGGCTTTTCTTTCGATGTCTCTCTCCATGAATCCTCACCTCTTCGTCTCTATCTCTATCGATTTGTCTCAACTTATTGTTTGATTTTGTATTTGTATTTCCTTGATCCGCATTTGTTCCCCTGGCGCACGATTGTTTCCCATGCGCAACTTTTGAGTTGATTATAGTCCTTTTCTTTCTATATGTAAACACTGCAATAAACAATTGTTTCATAAAAGCGAAATTTTTTTTCATCTTTTTTCATTCCGCATAACGGAAAGCATAAAAAAACGACGAAGCCTCAGGCTTGCGTCGCTTCATTACATAATCAATCGGACACTAAGAGTGCTTCTGCTTCGACGTACTGGCTGCAATCCGCGCGATTTCGTCTGCCAAACTCCCGTCAAAAGGAAATACGTTCTGCCGTATCCGCTCCTGCAAATCGCTCAAAGCTTGCCGCGCATACGCCGCCAAATCGTTCGGGTAGTTCAGCCTGATCCGATTCTCCTCGAATTCTTCTTCGTCCACCACATGCCAGCCTAACTCCTTATTCCACAACAAGTCCAGGTCCAAATCAATAAACGAGACATCCGCTCCATCGCGTACGCAAGGCTCCGAAACATTGCAATAGACCGAGATCACTTCACCGTCCAAAATATCAAAGCTGACCGTGAATCCCTCTTGCAGCGCGTACACCTCCAGAGAAGCATGAGGAATAATAAAAGTCTGTCCTTTCGTATGATGCTTAAGCGATCGACCCGCTTTTCCCTCCGCGATCAGAAAACCTTCCCGTTCTTCAAGCAACGTCATTTCCCAATCGTAATGCGCAATATTCCCGTATTTCATCGAATGCAGAAACAGATTCATGTTACGACTCCTTTTCAAAAACGAAATAACGCCTAATACTCGCGCGTTCCGCCGTTTTTCACCTTTTCCCAATCCGGTTCGACGTTGGCCCGCACCTTTTGCAGCAGCCGAAGCAGCGTTTCTTCTTCCTCGGCACTCAGTCCTTTGACCGCGGCGGCGTTGGAGTAATCGTCCTCTTTGCGCAGAAACGCGTACATCTCTTTCCCTTTTTCCGTCGGGTACAACGCTTTGTTCTTCCGGTTGTCGGATTCCTGTTCTTTCTGAATAAAACCGTCGCGCTCCAGCTTCTCGATCGCGCGCGAGGCCGTCGAACGGTCCACTTTCACCATATAGACGATCTCTTCCTGAATGATTCCCGGGTTTTCGCAGATGCGCACCAGATAGATATATTGATTTTTGGAAAGGCCGTATGGCTTGAATTCGATGTTGGAAATCGATTCGAAGCATCTCGCGATTGCCCCGACCTCCCGTAAAATGTTGCCCATGACGCCCTCCTTTTGTTGCAAACGCAATAAAATTATTGTATGCTTCCTTCAGCGTATTTACACTAAATTATACACAGGGGGCGGCGGACATGCAGTGGCATTTGAAATCTTTTGAACAACTTAGCGGAGACGAGCTTTACCGGATTCTTCGGGAACGGGTAGGCGTCTTTATGCTGGAACAGAACTGCTTATACCCCGAGATCGACGGCAAAGACCCGCAGTGCCATCATCTTTTTGCGGAAAAAGACGGACAAATCGCGGCCTATTGCCGATTGCTTCCTCCGGGCGTGGCGTACACGCAGTGTTCGATCGGCCGCGTGCTGGTGAACGACGCCTTCCGCGGTCAGGGACTGGCTCAAGAGATGATGTCGCGCGCGATCGCTTTCCTCAAGGAAGAATCGGGCGAAAAGGAAATCAAGATTCAAGCCCAGCATTACCTTGAAAAATTCTACGGCTCGTTCGGCTTCCGTCCGATTTCAGAAGTATATCCGGAGGACGGAATTCCGCACGTAGACATGTTGAGAGGGGGAAACGTGTAACTCGTTTCGGGAATCCTGTTCGTTGGGGAGGCGCGGGGCGCTGCGGGAGAAATTCGTTCAAGACGCTGTCTCGCCCAATAAAGCCTTCGGCTTTATTGGCTCAAAGGCGTCTTTCACTGAATTTCTCCCTTCGCTCTCGCTTCCCAAATGAACGGGGATTGCCCGATGTGCTACGCTGTCGGGAAGAGAGAAGAAAAAAGAATTCAAAAAAATTCAAAGTCAAAATCGGAGTCAGGACCAGATCAAGTTCGGATCAGAAGCGAATCAAGATCATGTACAGGATCGTGCCTGCGGCGATGGATAAGAACATGTTCTTTTTCCACAAATGAAGCCATACGACCACGGCTACCGAAACCAGCTCGGGCAAGCCGTGGGTCGAAGACAGCAGATTGATGTCTTTCAGGCTGTAAATGACCAATAGGCCGATGGCGGCGGCAGGCAGGACGCGGCCGAGATATTTCACGTATCGAGGCGTCGGGCGGCCGGGCGGGAAGATCAAGAACGGCAGGAACCGCGTCGCCATCGTGCCGAGCACGACGACGGCGATCATTACTATTTGTTGGCTGACGGTCATCATTATGCGGTACCTCCTTCTTCGGCTTCCGCCGTTTTGCGTTCCAATGCTTTGCGCGTCAAGGTCAGTACGGCTAAGATCGCGATCATCGAAGGAATGATAAAGCGGTCCGGACCGAACAGGATCAGGCCCAGTACCGAGATCGCGATGCCGATCACGGCGCTGTCGTGGATTTTTTGCTTCATCCACTGTTCCACGAAGATCACGACGAACAGCGCGGTCATGACGAACTCCAGACCTTTCAGATCAAAGTTCACGAACGAACCGAGCATGCCTCCGATCGTCGCTCCGGCTACCCAGTACGCATGATTGAGCAGCGTCACGAAGAACATGAACCAGCCCCGATCCACGCCTTCCGGAATTTTGGCCGAGTAGTTGATCGAGAACGATTCGTCGCACATGCCGAAGATCAGATACGGCTTTTTCCAACCCGTTCCTTTATATTTTTCCAACATCGAGATTCCGTAAAATAAATGCCGCGCGTTGACCATCAACGTCAGCAGCAGCGCTCCAAACGGATTGAAGGCTCCGAGCAGCAACCCGACCGCCACGAATTCCATCGAACCGGCAAAGATCAGAAGGCTCATCAAGAACGTCCAACCCGCGCCGAAGCCGGATACGTTCATGAATACGCCGTAGGCGACTCCGAGGAACATGAATCCGGCCAGGATCGGCAGCGTCACGGGAAATGCGGCGCGGAATGCTTTCGAGATTGTTGCGTTTTCGTTCATATCGTACATTCCTCTCTTCGCGTGTAAACTTATAATGTTCATATTAGGCTCGTAAATCCATACAATCAATCATATAATTGTATGGATTACAATTTTGCGAGGAGTGAACGGCCGATGCCTATCAATTCGTTTGTCGATTATCACATGTCTTGGCGTCCCGAGCGGCGCGAGCTGACCCGTCCGATCTACCTGTCGCTGGCCCGGATGCTGGAGCGCGATATTACGGAGGGCTTTCTGCCGCCGGGAACCAAGCTTCCGCCGCAGCGGGAATTGGCCGATTTTCTGGATATCAACTTCACGACCGTCACCCGCGCCTACAAGACCTGCGAGTTGAAAGGACTGCTGCACGCCGTGACCGGAAGCGGAACGTTCGTCTCGGCCAACGCCGTTCGTTCCGTTACCATCTCGCGGGACCGCGTGCCGGTGGAATGCATCGATTTCGGCTTGGTGGCCTCGTTCGAGCAAAGCAACTTCATGATTGCCGAAGCGGTGAAAAAGGTAGCGGAAAAAGCAGGCGTCGAGCGCTTGCTCAACTACGACGACCCCGCCGGCATTCCTCATCAAAAAGAAGCCGCCCTCCGTTGGATGCGGCCGCTGGGCATAGAGGCCGCAACCGATCAGGTCGCCATCGTATCGGGTGCGCAAAATGCGTTGACCATAACGCTGCTGGCGCTGTTCGAACCCGGCAGCCGAATCGCCGTGGACGAATATACGTATTCCAACTTTATCGAACTGGCGAGATCGCTGCGCATCAAGCTGATTCCGATTCCCGGCGATGACTCCGGCATGCTCCCGGAAGAGCTGGATAACAGCTGTCGTAATGCGGAGCTGCAAGGCGTTTTCCTCATGCCGTCTTGCTGCAATCCCACCGCGATCTTCATCCCCAACCCACGCCGGAAAGCGCTGGCCGAGGTGATCGAAAAACACGGCCTTATCGTCATCGAAGACGATATTCACGCAGCCCTGCTGCATGGGACAATGCCGGAAAACGGCATTCCTCTCCGTCAGATGCTGCCCGAACAGACCGTCTATATTTGCAGTACCAGCAAATCGATCTGCTCCGGCCTGCGCGTCGCTTATATCGTCTTCAGCGACGCCATGCGAGAGCGAATGCTGCGGGCCATCTACCATGTCAACGTCAAAACCTCTTCGCTCGACGCCGAGATCATCACCGAAATTATCACGTCCGGGCGCGGAACCGACATTGTCGCATACAAAAAATCGCTGGCGAAATCCGCCAACGATTTATTTGCCGACTATTTTCCCCAACCGGACGATCCCGGTCATCCGCTTAGCTTTTTCCGCTGGCTGCGTCTGCCGAATCCGGTCCATGCTTCGCGTTTCGAGAGCGATCTGCTGGCAAAAGGCGTGCGCGTTTTCCACTCGGAGCGCTTTCTGGCGGGAACGGCGTCTCGCGACCATCATGTGCGCGTCGCCTTATCGTCGACCGAGTCGCGCGAGGAACTGCGGAAAGGACTTGAAATTTTACGCAGCCATCTTTAGCGTAATCCGTTCATTCACTCAACGTTTTCGATTCGTTCCACCTGCGAGCCTTTGGGCACTTTGCCGTTTTGAAGTTGGCGCAGCGTATAGCCGAAATCCATTTGGAAATGCGGGTAATCGGGAAAACGATCCCAGTCCCCGCCCCAGTCAAAGCCCAACGCTTTCGCCAATTCGACGACTTCCATCCAATCGGAGCGGCCGTTGCCGTTGCGATCGACTTCCATGTCCCAGACTACGCCGCCGTTTCCGTCGCGCAGGGCAAAGTCGATGGCTAAGCCATAGTTATGGTAAGACTGGCCGCCGCGGGCGTTGGTGACAATATTGCCGGAGTCTTCGCGTCCTTGGTGGAACAAACGGTCCTGCTCCTCGCTGCTGCGGAAATCCGACGTGATCGCGATCTCGATCCCCCGGTCGGCGGCTCGGGCGATTAGCGTATCGGTTTTGGCCCGAACCTCCGGATGAATGCCGATAATACGGCCTTCTTCTTCGCGCGGAACGTCCGGCACATAGCCGAAATACGCCAGCCCTTTCCAAGCCGCGACCAGAAGGATCAGCAAAAAGACGATGGAAATCAATGTCGTCTTTCCTCTTTTCTTTTTGCGTGCCGCTCTACGAACCTTCGGCTTTGGCGCTGCCCCCGACATCGGTATGCCCCTTTCTTTTTTCCCGCTTGTTTATCTTGAATTTATAACATTGCGGCAGGATAGAGGGCAAGTCGCGCTGTTGCCTCCGAGGAGCGAGCCGGACATGAAGCCTGCCTCATACCTTTCAATTTCCGCAAAAAAAACGCCGATCGATTCTCTGATGCTGCATCAGGAGTTCGATCGGCGTTTTTTTTGTTTTGATTGATTTCTTTTACTTGCGAGAAATCGTATAACCTTTGTCCTCAAGCAGCTTGAGCACGCCTTCGTTGCCCAGATAATGCGCCGCGCCTACGACGATGAAATACTCTTCGGCTTTGCCGCTTTTCAGGTAGCCGTCGATCTTGTCCGCCATGCCGACGTTGCGATCAACCAGCAGGGCTTTGTAGTATTCCGGATCCGCCGCGATGGCCGTGGTCATCTCGAGCAGAGCCTTTTCGTCGCCGCTTTTCCACATTTCGGCCATCTCGTCCGTGCTGTCCACGACGGTATCGAAGCCTTCGATCGCCGCTTTCAGATTACGTTCCTGAAGTTCGTCCGACAACCCGTTGAACATGCCGAGCTGGGATTCGTAAGTTTCCAGTTCCAGCACCGGAATTTTGTTTTTGACCGCTTGTTGGATGAAGTGCAGATCGATGCCCGCTTCGGCTTCGTAACCGGCTTCGCTCGTTTGCAGGCTGCCGATCGTCGTTTCGACGACCCATGGCTTGAATTGATCGAAAGCGTCGGCTTTGAGCCCGTTGGCTTTCAGCAGTTCGCCTAGTTCTTTGTACGTTTGTGCCGAGATATGGTCTTTCAACGTTGTTCCGTCCGTGTACGATCCCATCTCGAGCACCATTTTTTGCTGCGCTTCGTCGGCCGCTTTGCTCACGTCGATCTCGACGCCCAAATAATCGGCTTCAGCAAACGCTTTTTCAAACTCGTCGCGCAGCGGATAGAAGCTATCGTCCGCAATATGCATCGAGCCGACCAAGTATACGGTTGTCGGTCCGTTTTTCACTTCCCATAGGAAACCGCGCGCCGCCTCGCCCGTCGCTTTCGAGACCAGCAGAACGGTGTGGGTCTGACGGTCCCAACGAACGTCGTAGCCCGCCGTTTCGGCCAGGGAACGTACCGGGATAAACGAGACGCCGCCGATCAGCTGCGCTTTTTCTTTGAGCGTAACGGTCTTGCCGTTCACGACGATGCGCACCGTTCCGTTTTTGACGTCTTGCAGCTTGCCGCCCAGCGCTTCGACCGTCAGACGGACAGGCACGAGCGTGGTTCCTTTTTTGACGATCGCTTCGCCGTGCGAATAATCGATCGCTTTGCCGTTCACTTGGATACTCGTATCCGGAGCGGACGCCGCAGGCGTAGCCGCCAAGGCAGGAACCGAAGACGCGAACAAGCCGACGGAGACGGTCAGGGACAAGAGCATGTTTTTCCATGGTTTCATGTAGGTAGGTTCTCCTTAAAAGTGGGATATGAACAAACAGTTGTATTGCCTACTCTTTACCTTTTACCCAGATTCGCACAAAAAGTCGCATGCTTTTTCATGCAAGAAGGTGCGAGCATTTACAAAAAAGCCTTCGACCGCGTAGACTGATTCAAAAGCACTTGCTTCACCGAACGAAACGCTTCACTCTATTCGACGGATAACGGAGGTCATACGAGTATGAGCACGGATGAACAATTCATGAAAAAAGCGATCGAGGTCGCGCTGCAAGCCCGTCAAGAAGGCAACGAACCTTTCGGAGCGGTACTGGTCAAAAACGGCGAGATCTTGATGATCGGGGAAAATCGAATCCATACCTTTAACGATCCGACGCATCATGCGGAACTCGGGCTGATCCGGCAGTATTGCACGGAGCAGCAGATTTTCGATCTGAGCGAATACACGTTGTACACCAGCTGCGAACCGTGCGTGATGTGCTCGGGCGCCATGGTCTGGTCGAATCTGGGACGAATGGTCTACAGCGTCTCCCACGACCAACTTGCGGAGATCGCGGGCGGCAATATCATGATCGCATCCCAAGAAGTGTTCGAGAAAAGCCCGCAGCGACCGGAACTGACGGAGAAAATATTGAACGAAGAAGGCTTGAAGGTGTTCGAAGGGTACAGCTTTTCGCCTTGAGCTTTGCAATGCGACTTGATATAATCTTCCCAAATCGATCAACGCGACAAATTGCATACATGTATAACTCCGTAGATCAGGTACGGGGGTCTCTACCGGAAACCGTAAAGTTCCGATTACAAACAAATGCACGCCGGGCAGGCGTGTTTCGAGCGGTTTAAATCCGTTCGCATTTGCTTTGTAATCGGATTTTTTTATTTTTCAACCTATACCGGATCATGCCAAAAAGGAGCCTGTCCATGTCAACGAACTTTTCAGCTTTAAGCAAACGAATCGAGGTCGCGGCCAAACGTGCTCCTGCTGACCTTGTAGTCAAAAACGGAACCATCGTCAATGTATTTACCGGCGAAATGATGCAGGGCGATATTGCCATTGTCGACGGAATCATTGCGGGCATCGGCTCGTACGAAGGACGCGAATCGATCGACGCGAACGGCCGCATTGTCGTGCCGGGCTTTATCGACGGTCACGTCCATATCGAGAGCACGATGCTGCTGCCTTCGGAATTCGCCAAAGTCTCGCTGCGCCACGGCGTGACGGCCGTCGTCACCGATCCGCACGAGATCGCCAACGTCGCGGGCACGGACGGCATTCAATATCTGCTCGACGACGCCGAAGAGGTTCCGTTGGACCTGTTCGTCATGCTTCCTTCCTGCGTACCCGCAACCCCGACCGAAAACAACGGCGCGGTGCTGGATGCGGATAAGCTCGCGCCTTTCCTGTCGGACCCTCGCGTGCTGGGACTGGCCGAAGTGATGGACTTCCCCTCGGTCGCAAACGGCAGTCCGGGCATGCTAGCCAAACTGGACGCGATCCGCTCGGGCGGAGGGCTGATCGACGGCCATGCCGCAGGAATCGGGCGCGAGGATTTGAACATTTATAGGGCTGCGGATATCCGTACCGATCACGAAGCGGTGAATGTCGAGGAAGCGCGGGATCGTCTGGAACTGGGCATGTATCTCATGATCCGCGAAGGCACCGTGGCAAAAGACTTGAAGGCGCTGCTGCCTGCGATCACGCCTCGCAATTCGCGCCGCTGTCTGTTCGTGACCGACGACGTGCTGCTGGATGATCTAATCGAGATCGGCAGCATCGACCATTGCGTTCGGTTGGCGATCGCGGAAGGACTCGATCCGGTCACGGCCGTGCAGATGGCGACATTGAACGCTGCCGAATGCTTCGGTCTGCGTCATCTCGGGGCAGTCGCTCCGGGGTATCAGGCGGATTTCCTGCTGCTTGACGATCTGAACGACGTGAAAATTCATCAAGTGTATAAAAAAGGCCTTTGCGTGTTCGATCAAAAAAGAGATCCGAAGTTGGTTCCCGAACTGGACGAGAATGGCGAAGATACGACGGTTCCTTGGTGGCTTCAGTCGCGGCAGCCTATCGCTGCCCCCGATCCCGAACCGCGCATCGAGCTTCCTTCTCTGAATGCCAAATCGGTTACGCTCGAAGATATCGCGATTGCGCTGCCTTCTGGATCTCCGCAATGTCATGTTATCGAAGTCGTGCCGGGCAGCTTGATCACGGAGCGGAGCATTCAGGTTGTGGATGAGCAGGATGGGCTTTTCCAACCTTCCATCGAACAGGATCTGCTTAAAATGGTAGTCGTCGAGCGGCATCGGGCGACCGGAAATGTCGGGGCTGCGATCGTGCGCGGCTTCGGGTTGAAACGCGGGGCAATTGCGACGACCGTAGCGCATGATTCGCATAATATCGTGGCAGTCGGGGCGTCGGATGCGGATATCGTTGCGGCGATCGAGCATGTTGTCGCGTTAAACGGCGGGCTGGCGGTTGTGGAAGACGGGAAGTTAATCGCTTCGCTGGCGCTGCCCGTGGGTGGGTTAATGTCGGACAAGCCTTATGAAGATGTGTATGCGACGATGCGAGAAGTGAATCGTGCATTGCCTCGGTTGGGTGCTTCGGAGGAATTTAATTTGTTTTTGATGTTGTCGTTTTTGACGCTGACGGTGATTCCGGAGTTGAAAGTGACGGATCAGGGGTTGTATGAGTTTTCGTCAAACTCTTATATTAACGTAGTAGTGTAAAATGAGGCGCTGCGGGAGGGATTCGTTTCGATCGCGTGTTGACTTTGGGAAGCTGATTGAATTTTATAAGGAAGCTTCCCAAAGTCAAAGGCGAACGCTAACGCTTCTACACTGAATCCCTCCCTCCGCTGGGTTTGACGACAATGTGGTGGGTAGGAAAAGGCCGTTCCCGGTGTTTCGGGAACGGCCTTTTTGCGGTGCAAGTTCTACTTGCTCTACTTGCTCTACTTGCTCTACTTGCTCTACTTGCTCTACTTGCTCTACTTGCTCTACTTGCTCTACTTGNNNGCTCTACTTGCTCTACTTGCTCTACTTGCTCTACTTGCTCTACTTGCTCTACTTGCTCTACTTGCTCTACTTGCTCTACAAAAGTTTAAGCGAAATGCGCGTTTGCAACGCTGTTTTTAACTTTAGTGGATGTCTTTTTTCTTGAAATTGCCGCCTCGGACTTCGGCGACGTCGTAGACGACGACGAAGGCGTTGGGGTCGATTTCGTGGATGATTTCTTTGATTTTGCTTTCTTCCATCCGGTTGATGACGCAGGTGATTTCTTTGAATTGTTCGTTGCTGTAACCGCCGTAAGCGTCGGAGTACGTCGCGCCGCGGCCGAGGCGGTCGCGGATCGTTTCGACCATGATCTCCGGTTGGTTCGTGATGATCTTGAACGTTTTCGAGCCGCTGAGACCTTCTTCGACGATATGAATAACCTTGGAAGCGATAAAGTAAGCAAGAGCGGACAGGATCGCGCCTTGCAGGCCGAAGACGAAGGAGACGACGACGAACACGAACGTGTTCAAGAACAGGATCAGGTCGCTTGTGCCGAAAGGCAGCTTGCGGGACAGCAGCACGGCCAGCATGTCGATGCCGTCGAGCGCGCCGCCGTTACGCAGGGCCAGACCCATGCCGGTACCGATGATGATACCGCCGACGACCGTAACGAGCAGCGTATCGCCGTCGATGATCGTCGGGACATGGTGCATCAAGCTTGCGCTGATCGCGAGTGCCGCGATGCCGACGATGGAGTACAAAGCGAAGCTTTTACCGATCTGCTTGTAACCGAGCCACACGAACGGGATATTGATGATACCGATCAGAAGGCCGAGCGGCAGGCCGAACAACTGGGAACCCACGATGCTCAGGCCGGTCACGCCGCCATCCGACACTCGGTTGGGAATAAGTACGGCTTCAAGGCCATACGCGGTAATAACGGCACCGATCACGATCAACAACACTCTGGAAAAAATCTTCAACAGCTTGTTTTTCTTTGACGTTTTCTCTTGCCCCATGCTGGTTTCCCCCTTCGAAAAAAAACACTAACATCTAGTTTATACCAACAGCTGCCTTCCGGGCAAACCAAAACGGGACTTCCTGCCGATCCGACAAGCCGCCCCGCCTCCTTTTTCCCATTAATAAAAACGCTCCATGACCACGTACTGCTGGCCGCCTTTGTTGAACACGACCTGCGTCTGTTCCAGTCCGAATTTCTCGTAAAACGACACTTTATTGCTTCGGGCATTACAGCAGATATGCTTGACGCCTTTGCGCTTCGCTTCATTAAGGACATGGTTCAGCAGCTTGCTGCCGCAGCCCTCGCCCTGGCGGTCCGCCAGTGTGGCAAGTTTGCGGAACTGGGCGTCATTCCCCTGCACGAACAGCGATACGACCGAGATCACTTCTTTTCCGTCGAACAATCCGTAATGAATCCCTTCGTCGTCGTCCGGAAGCTTGATGTAATCGAACTCTTCCTGCGGCCACATGACCTGATGACGCAATTCCCATGCTTGTTCTTTGGTTATTACCTTGACTCCCACTTTCAATCAAACCTCGCATTCGAAATAATAGACTTGTTTAAAATAAAAAAGGACGCAACTTGCTTACCCTACTTTTACGGATAAGAAGGCGGCCGGTTTCGGTTTCATCCTGCATTGTACCATTTGTAAGGAAAATGTGAGAGGGGTGAAATGTAAAATTTTGAACGTTAGGCTTGGTATGAGCGACTATTTGAAAAAAAGAGACTGATCGGATAGTTTAACTCCACAGCCTCTTAAACGTTTTAAGTTGTTTTGTACGCTCTCGGAATGATTTCTTCTTTGCTGATTTTCCACCAAGACCTATTGGCGGAATACATTTCATACGCCCAAAATTCCGGAGTTTCGTGATAGATAAGACTCGTATCATCAGTCAGATCTTTACGGCTCCAAAAATCGTTGATTCGATCTACGGCTTCTTTTTCCGAAATCCCGAAATGTTTCTGCATTTCTTCAGCGATCTTACCCCTGCTCTCAATCAGCTATGATCTTCTCACTCCAACTCTTCCTCATGAGTGAATACCGTTTCCCCTTGCCCATTGACGCCGTAAGTGATTTGCCGCACCGCCTGCGAACGAATCACTGCCTGCCCCTGTTCGTCTACGTAGAATCGATATTGCTGTATAGGCGCACCCGATGCATCTGTCTCTTCGGTTACAATCTCGATTGCAACATCGTCCCAATCTCGTTCCTGCTGATGTTCTGCATCTTCCAAAGCCTGTACGGCATCGTCAACTCCTAGATAATCTCGGAATCGCTGCTGAATCGCTCTGGATGCTTTCTCTTCATAAGCGTCTCGATGCTCGAATAGCTGAATCCGAATCGCTCCTCCCGGCAGTTCCCGGATCTCGAACGCTTGATCGAAGGACACAAATCGTTCTTTGGGGATCATACGGAAGTAGTCCTTTCCATACCACATCATCCAGGTTGATCCGAACCAAATTTCGTTGAAGTAATTCGAGTAGCCTGGCAGGCTTTTTACATCAATTGTTGATAAATAAGCATTGTGATGGATAACTGTGACCCCTTCCAAAGAACGACCATGAAACTCATATTGGGCTGGATCCGGATTTTGCTGCCAAAACCCATCATTCTCAGGGTAGAGACAGGCGCAGATAGCGACCGAATCCTTTTCAAGAAGAGCGTCCGTAAACTGAATCCAATTCTCTAAATGCTCCTCAGCTTCTTTTACAATATCAATTGTGATAAATGAAGTCGTTTTTTGTTTATAGAAAAAAATTTCGTTGCCTAAATCATCATGCAAAGTAATAGCAAATGCATGTTTAAAAGCTTTCTCTTCTTTCTCTACATGCTTTGCGAAGTTGCTCTCACTAAACTGGGACTCTTTAAACTTATTAGCTCGATCTGTCTCATAACGTACCGTTTTAAAAAACGCTGCTTTTTTTAGGAAATCCAACATAAATGGAATCGTGAAGTTTTCGCTGCTGACATAGATTCTGATCTCTGCTGTTTTGGCTTTCATATTGTCATTGGTTCCTCCGATCTTTTCACTGAAGGGTTAATACAAAAAAAGGAACTGCTATGACTAGTAGTTACGAACAGTCCCTAATATTCATCCAATATTGATTAGAAGTAAAATAGTCTAACTCGATTGCTCAGACGCTATCAAAAAAGCATGTGCAAGTTGCAAGGGTTCTTGTTCATGGGGTGGGATAATGCAAGCTAGATGCTTTTGGTGAACAAAGCCTCGTCTTGGTATTTTTCGAGTCGGAGTAATTTCATATCCGTCTTCTGGAGTCCAACGGCAACTCACTAATTTTCTTCCTTTTACGGCTTGATTGTAGCTTTTGACCTTTAAATACTTTTCGATCGCCGATTGTTCAGGAAATTCCGCTTCAACCTTTTGAGAATAACAGCTACCGAATCCTTTTTTCAAACCTTCTTCAAGCTCTTCTTTCTTATAAGGAAACTTCAGCTCAAAAATGCTGTCAATATCAATCACTGCACCACGTGGTACCCAAATTCCGGTAGGTACAATAATCAAGTTTTCTTTTTTGTCTACATAGACACTTATTGTTTTGGACGTATAGTACAGATCGTTAAGCATAGTTTTCCCATCCTTGAAATAATGAAAGCATGGTCTTGTCGAAATTCCCTTCGATATAAGAACTGCACAGATTGAAGATCACCGTCGGAGGTTGCAGAGAACCGCCTTTGAACCCTGCGATCACAGCCTTATGAAAATAGACATCGGACTTCGGTTTGCTGACCAGAATCCAATGCAGATCGGGATATTTCGTCAGAAAGACTTCAGCAAAATACAAAGAGGCATCGACAATCAGAGTCAACGTGGCCGCCTCAAATTTCCACGTTTGCAGATCCGATCGTATCCATTCCGGTAATCCCTCTTTGGCGCGTTCCAATTCTTCATCTGATTTACGAATCGTTTGCAGCCGCGGTTTAATCCATTCCCATAGAACAACCAAAGATTGCGGCGTCTTGTCGAACAGCTCCAGCTTCGCAGTCTCGGAATATTCGATCGCTCTCAGCAATAATCGAATTCGATTCGGAACTTCCCCAACGAACCAATCAAAGTGTTGTTTAGCCTCCTTAGGAGTCATGATCGAATAATCCTTGACTTCAAAAGGCGGGACCATCATCGGGTAATCGTATCTCAACACTCCGCCTCCTGTTGTTCATCTTTTATTTCTTACGATCGAACAGCTTTTTTTGAAGTTCTTCAAGCCCAATCACAAATCTTGTATGCCATTCGTTGCCGGGACTCACAGTAGAATGTTTCAACATATATCTGACTTTTAACTTTCTGATGTCGCTTTGCAGCAGAGAATCGCTCTCGGTAGCATACTTGCTATCATCAAATCTATGTATAATCTTTCTCTCATGATCTTGGTAGATTAGACACTCCGAGAATATCTTACGATAAATATTCAGCACGAACCTTTTCCGAATAGTCTTTATGCATTTTCACACCTGCCTTCTTAACGAACTTTCTATGCAGAAAAGAGACCGTCGTGACCGATGACCACCAACAGTCTCCTGCTTTTTGTTTACGTAGTTTCGTGCTTTTATAGAAGGCTTTCTGACTTTAACTTAGTCTCATATGAATAAACTTCTTCTCTGGAATCTCAAGAATTTAATCATCAAATTCCTTTATCAAATCATCAAGAAAGTCAGCTCTTAAAACTTCCTTTTCCGCCCTAAGTTTGTTTAGAAGCAGATGTGCCGACACTGCATTTGTATTTACTTTCAAGTAACACATTACATTGTCAGTATTAAATGCGGTCCCTTTTTCACAACTCTTTATTTCTGCTTGGATTGACTGACTGAGTCAGTTCTCGCGCTTCCGCCATCGTAATATTTTCTTTATACCATATGTTTATTTCGTATCCTCGAAAATCCCCTTGGAAAAACCAACAAAATAATACCAACAAACATATTAACGTTGCGAAGAATAAGTTTTTTTGTTTTCTAAAGTCCATCTACTCCCTATTTTTCAGTGTAATAATATTACGACTTATTTACTTTTATTTCGAAACAAAAGTCCATTAATCGTCTGATGGTTTTTTCAACATGCAATGAACCATCGTAAACGATTTGCACATCAAACTCTATCACCGTCCGGCAACGTAAAAATAACATCCAGCGGATCTTTTCCTTCGAAAAGAGTTTCATACAACCTCAAGACTTGGTCAGATAGCAAATCTATACTTTCGTCATGAATTAACCTGGCTAACTCTTCGAAAATATGTCCTTCTCGATCATTGATGATGCCTCTTTCTATCCAAAGCAATGAACTACCTTCTTCAGCAAATGGCCAATCAATATGTGCACCTTCATAATCAAACACGAAATCAATTGAACTTACTTTTTCATATTTTGCGATAAGGGGGCTTAAAATCAATAGAAATTGAGCAAATATATATGTACGCTCCCTGATTTCTCTAGCTGCTTTCACTTCGGATTGAAGGTCTTCCGGTAAAATTCCCCACGAAGCAGCATTTAAATAGGCTAACAAAGCAATTGCGTATTTTGGGTCTTTCAACTTGCCAACGTTAATGGATATTTCAGAAACATCAATCCCAGATGCAATAAATCCGTTTAAACATCTCGCAGCATTATCCAAGACTGTAGCGTACTGATCGATCAAAAGAACGTATTCATCAAAAAGCTCGTGTAGCATTTCTTTATTCGCATTTCCATAAGTCGCTTCGACCAGTGTTTCGATAATAGCAGCTTTATTATGTGGGTCATTTGTTTTCGGTAGAACTTCTTCCCAAAGCAATTCAATGAAATCTTCTCCGTAATGATCCAATAAGCTCGAATAGTCTTTCAACCCACGCAGTAAAGCCATGAATGTTTCGAATTCTGGAGAACCTTCGTCACTCTGGACCAAATACTGAAAGACAACATTTATGTTTTGCTCGTTATTTGTCACGCGATTCTCCTTTTAATTGATCTGAGTTAAGTCATAATATTTAAGTTCGTACTTCTCTATTAACTTAAAAATAAGATCTGCGGTTTCAGGTTTTTCGGAATTCATAAACAGTCTCAAGTTATAGTCCTCCGCGGTTTCGTAACAATCAAATGCGCAAACAAAACTGGCGAACTCATACTTCTTGGATAGAACCACTCCTTTAAATAGCGGGTCTTCTTTTAAAGCAAGTTCCGTTTCATTGCGATTCTCCGACGAGTACCACCAAGTTGTAAAACGTTCATCTTCCGACAGCCATTAAGCTTCAGTGATCTGGACGGACAAAAAGTTTGTGCAAATGGTATTTTCAACAATAAAATCCGGTGCAGACTCTGCTAATTCGCTGACCACGGCGTCATAAATGCAATGTTTGATAGAATCGATCAATGCTGCCTCGAACACCTCAGGAGCATTCAGAAACCTTTGGTATAACTGTTCGGTATCCTCCATCGTCTGTTTGACTGTGTGTTCCGACAATAACTTCTTTATATTCGCTTCTGTTTCTGCATGTTTATAGGATTCTTTAAAACCCAAGTAACCTTCTATAAAAGCTTCTAACAGAAATTCCAGATCCTCTGATGTTCCAGATCCATGATTCGCAGTAAGATGTTGAAATAAAATGATGTTGCCAGGATCAAACTTCAACAATTCTATCATTCCCAGCATTTTTGAATCCTGAAAAGCTCCTATATTTTCAATCTCGTAAAGTTGTTGATTTATTTTGCTCAGCAGTTGAATGTCTCCTTTTTGCTCAATACGCAATGCCCACACGAGCATGAATATACTGCCGATCCTTAATCTGACCATACACAAACTCCGCCGTATCCCCCACCGTGATCCGTTCACCGCCTTCCGGCAGTTTATCCCGCTCCATCCGATATCCGCCTACTGCTTCCCCGTCCGGCAAATACGTCGGGCAGCCGATCGTCCAGTCCAGTTCCGATGCTTGCAATAGCTCGTACACGCGGCGGTGCTCCTCGGCCGCGCGCGTCGATTTGCGTTTGGAATCGCTCGATTGATACCGCAGCAGCTCCGGCTCGGTCCGGCTTTGCAAAATCCCGGCGGTGCCGACCGTCACGATCCGCCGAATGCCGAACTCCCGCATGGCGTCGATGATGATCGGCATACTGTCGCTGAGCGTCGTTGTTCCGTCCGTGTTCAACGCGCTGATTACAGCCTGTTGCCCTTCCATGACGCGCCGAATATCTGCAGCGTTGCAGGCATTTCCCTTATTGACTGTCAGCCCTTCGCGGGCTCGAACCTTGCCTGGATCGCGCACGAGCGCCGTCACTTCATGTCCGTCGCGTAAAGCATGCTCAACGATCAAACTGCCGACTCGCCCGGTTGCGCCTAATATAAGAATACGCATACGTTCATTCCCTTCTATAACTACTCCAATACGAAATAATCGTCTTCAACCGTACCGTCAAAAGCCAACCACAATTCGTAATAGCCGATTTTTTTATCCTGATATCGAATAGGCATGTAGACTCTCACATGATTATAATTCAAATCCGGATAGTTCAAGTAACTGATGGAAACGGATTCGACCTTTAACAGGAGCTTGGACGGATCAAAATTCGAAAAGTACTCCTGATATTCGTCCGGCTCCTCCGTTTTATAATTGTTCAGACTTAACCAAAAACTGTCATGACATCGTTTTTCCGCATCGTGTTTGACCAACCACTCTTTAAGATCGTCTGCGCTGAACAGCACGCTCACTCCTTTCTCAACCGTTCATTTAATTTCCCGCATAAAAAGAGACCCTTCATCGAAATGAATGATCTCTTTTTATGCACTCTTCTCATACTCTATGTTAAGCCAAATCGAGACCAGACCCAAGCCTCATTTATTCTTAGGCAAGCCGCACTGCGGAACCGGTCATCATTCCGGCAGCGGGAAAACGAGTGTCCTTTTTTTGATGCGATGTCCTGTCCGCTCAATTCGAACGTCGCGGCATGAACGCCGCGATGCCCTGCTCGCGAAGCGTATGCAGCAGCGGGTCCCAGCCGTTCGTATGCAGCTTGACCGGCTTGCCTTGCGCGATGCGCTTCATCTGCTGCTCGTAATAACTTAATCCGATCATCGCGCCGAGCCGGCGATCCAATGACGGGAAGCCCGTCGTCAGCCGCTGCGTGTTGACCGTGTCGTAACGGCCTTCCAGTATGCGGTTCGGGATATCCGGCACCAGAGCCAAAGGGCGCGCGATGCCGATCATGGTGGTATTGTCCGCAGTCAACGCTTCCTCCATGCCCGCCTGCGAGCGGAATCCGCCCGTGACGACGATCGGCACGTCGACCAGGGAACGAATCCGCTCCGCATACTTCAGGAAAAACACTTCGCTGTCGTCATCGGCAGACATTTTCGGATTTTCGTAGTTGCCGCCGGAAATCTCGATCAAGTCGATTCCGCGCTTCGCCATTTTTTCCACGACCGCCAGCGAATCTTGCTCGGTAAATCCGCCTTCCTTGAAGTCGGACGAATTGAGCTTCAATCCGATCGGAAAATCAGCCCCCAACGCTCCGCGCATCCCGTCATAAATTTCGATCAGGAAACGCATGCGGTTTTCCCGGCTGCCGCCGTATTCGTCCGTTCTGCGGTTGTCCGCGGGCGACAGGAACTGATTGACCAGATAACCGTGCGCGCCGTGGATTTGAACGCCGGTGAATCCTGCTTCCTTCGCGATCCGAGCGGTGGTGACGAAACGCTTCACGATCGCTTTCACCTCCGCGTTCGCCAATTCGCGCGGAGCCTTGAACGCACGTCCGTAACTTCCCCCCATCGGAATCGCGCTCGGCGCGACGGGCTGCTTGGACATCGTTCGCGGCGACTGCTTGCCCGGGTGGTTGATCTGCATCCACAGATGGGTGCCGAACTGCGTTCCCGCCTGCGCCCATTGCTGAAGTTGCTCCATGTTCCGTCGATCCTCGATCGCGACGTTACCCGGTTCTCCAAGCGCGCCTCGGTCTACCATGACGTTCCCCGTGACGACGATCCCGGTACCGCCTTCCGCCCACTTTCGATACAGTTCGATATGCAAATGATTAGGCGAGTTGGATCGATCCGCCATCGCCTCGCTCATTGCCGATTTGAAAAACCGATTTTTAATTACCGCGCCGCCCGGCAAGGTTAGCGGCTGCGCCACTTTTAACAGGGTATTCATTGTCTCTGCTCCTTTTAAACAAACGTAAATATTTGGACACTTGTCAAGATCTCAAACTCATGATAAGCTTGCTCCCGACCTTCGGCAAGATTCAAATTCGGGCAAATGTCCGGTTTTGGACAGATTGCGAAATGTGTAAAAAAGGAGCATGCCCCATGAAGCGAGATTGGACGAAAAAAACGACCCGCGGCGCGCAGCGGACGCTGGATGCTTTTACCGCCGCCATGCTGAATGCACTCACCGGCAAACCGTTCGAACAAATTACCGTGAACGAGTTGTGCGAGAAAAGCAATTATCCGCGCGCTACCTTTTATAACTACTTCGACGATAAATACGATCTGCTGCATTACATCTGGCACTGCCTGAATCGGCAGATCCGTTTAGAACAGTATGAAGAAACAGAACCGGAGCAGCGGTTGTTCGTCTTATTCGACCGGGCTTACGATTTCATCGAAGCTCATCAAGGCACGCTGAACCGGATCATCAAGCATAATGCCAAGGAGAGCTTTTTATTGTTCCATTTCCGCGTTCAGTTGGGCGACCGGGTACGCGAAATGTTCGATCCGAATATTTGCCGCTACCGCGATCAAGTTCCGCACGAAATCATTGCCGACCATTATTGCAATACCGTGCTTTTGGTGCTCGAATGGCGATTTTTGCACGGCAATGACGGCTCCAAAGAAGATACGCTGCGTTACCTTGAACATCTGCTCGGCGCTTTGAACGCGAAGTCCTTGCATGAATTCTAAGCGTATGGCCGACAAAAAGGGACGCTTCCTGAACAAACGGAAACGTCCCTTTTAAAAATCTGCTTGCACTTTTGAGAACGATGATTCTACTATGCTCAAAAAAATCCGGCTTACTTCGTCAGAAATCGAGTCGCGCTGTTCATCACGCGAACCAACTTCTCTTTGTCGATCGCGGTTCGTCCCATCGCTCTGATGCCGACGGACAAAGCTTGCAAATACTCGGCCGTTTCTTTGGGCTCGCAGTCGGACGAAAATTCGCCTTCTCGCTGCCCCCAAACGATAATCCGTTCAAATAGCTCCTCCGTCGACGCAACGGAACAAAGGGATTTGACGTTGATTTCGGCATCGCGCGCGGCCAGTTCCGTCATCGCGTTCACGATCATGCAGCCGGACGGCGAATGTTCGGATTCGGCGATCATGAATCCAAATACGGATCGCAGCGCTTCGGTTGCCGTCCGGGCCTGCTTCGCTTGGCTATTCAGCGTCGTTTCGACTTTGCCGATATACCGGTCCATCGCTTGCAGGAACAACGAATGTTTGTCGCCGAACGTGTCGTATAAGCTTCTGCGATGAATCCCCATATGTTCGACGAGATCGTTCATTGACGTCTTCTCGTATCCCTGTTTCCAAAAAAGCATCATTGCTTTCTCCAATACTTCGTTGATCTCGAATTCCCTGCTCCTAGCCATAACGATCCCTCCCAAAATCAATGTATCATGTCGGGATCGATAAGTGAAGAATGAGCCGGTTCTGCCTATACGGCTTTGCGGAGCTGATCCGACCGATGCTTTTTTTACGCCAAATCCGGATACAGCGCGGCTACGCCTCCGGCCAAACCCTGTTGAACCTGACGGCTTATGTCGTCCGCCACGATCTCGTAAAGCCCGGCGTCGATGCCGTCGATCGCGATGCGCGCAATATCCGCAGGCGAGGACTTCGGCGCTTGAAGCCCTGCGGTCATGTCCGTGTCCATGAATCCCACGTGCAGGCCGGCTACCCGGATATTTTTGGGCGCCAATTCCAAGCGCAGCGCGTTCGTGATTGCCCATTGCGCAGATTTGGCGGCCGAGTAAGCGCCTTCCGCGCCGATGTTGACCCATGACAATACGGACAAAATATTCAGGATCGAACCGCCGCCGTTTTGCTCGATAACCGGCGCGAAGGCTCGCATCATCGATAGCGTTCCGAACGCATGCGTATTAAATTCTACATGAATGTCTTCCCATTTGCCCGTGAGCAGTGAAGCTCCCGTCGACGATCCCGCGTTATTGATCAATACTGTGGCGTCGCTGGCAATCCCGGCCGCAGCCGCCACCGATTCCGGATTCGTGATATCGAGCCGAAGCGGAATCGCTCCCGGCAGGTCGACCGACTCCGGGTTTCTTGCGCCCGCATAGACTTTCGCTCCTCTGGCCAAAAGCTCGAGCGCCAATTGTTTGCCCAGTCCCCGATTCGCGCCGCTTACGATTGCTACTTGTTTAGAAATATCCATTTTCTGTTCTCCTTTTTAGAACGTTTGTTCTCAAAATGTCAAAAAAATAAGCATTTACTTCTGACGCAGCAGTTTCATCTATCGGCAACTGCGGCGTTACGGCTTGCAGGTGTGTCTTTTCGTACGTAGTATATTCCTTTTGAGAACGATCGGTCAACTATTATTTCTCTCTTCTTTTCCCGACAAAAAATCGCAAGCCGGCTATAGATAGCTATAGCCGCTTGCGGTCGAAGTGAACGATCTTTTAAATTTTATACGCCTTCATCGCTTTGCGCAGCTCTTTCATCGAAGGACGCTTGCCATACATCAGCACGCCCGTCCGGTAGATCTTGGCCGACAGCCAGCCGAAGAAGAAGATCGAAGCGATCAGCAGCACGAGCGACAGCAGGATCTCCCAGAACGCGATCTCGCCCAGGCCGATCCGCGCGATCATGGTCGTCGGCGACGTGAACGGCACGAACGACGAAATTTTCATCAGCAGCGAATTCGTGCTGTTCAAGCTGAAAATCCCGATATAGAACGCGGCCAGCGACAGCATGGTCAGCGGCGTGACCGCTTGGCCCAAGTCTTCTGTGCGGCTGACGATCGATCCGACAGCGGCATACAGCAGCGCGTACAGGAAGTAGCCCAGGATGTAGAAGATCAGGCCGTAGCCGAGCACGTCCAGCGGCATTTGCGAAAAGTCGAGATCGAAACCGGCCAGCACGTTGCGGTTATGCGGCAGCATCAGATTGATCGCGATCGTGACGCCGAACACCCCGATTTGCAGCAATCCGACCAGGAACACCCCGATGACTTTGCCGAACATTTGCGTCAGCGGCGATACGCTCGTGATCAGGATCTCCATGACGCGCGAGCTTTTCTCCGACGTGACTTCCGACGCGATCATGTTGCCCGTCAGCATCGCCGAGAAGAAGAACAGCGTCATTAGCACGTACACGGTGATAAAGTTCATCGGATTGAACTTGTCGCTTTCCGGTCCGTCGGTCGGCGGCGTTTCCGTTCCTGCCGATTGGTCGTAGCTGGTCGCGCCGAGCCGAACCGGCGTGGTGAGCTGCGCGATCTGATCGTCGCTCAGCGCGCCTGCCGTGATGAAGCGCGTTTTGGCGCTTTCCAAGGCGGGCTGCAGGACAGCCTGCACGTCGGCCGGCACGGAGCCGCTCTCGGAGACGAACTCCACGGCCGGGAACGCTCCGCCTTCGCTCGGGGCGATGGTCAGGTAGCCTTTCAGCTCCTGCTCTTTCGCTTCCGCGTTCAACGCGGCCGTATCCGCGCCTTGCAGAGCGACGAATTCAATCTCGTTATCCGGCAGCGCCGACACGTACTCTTCGATCTGCTGCGTGATTTCCGTCTGTCCGCCGTCCGCAATCCCGATCTTGTTGCCTGCGGCGTCGTCCCCGCCCGTAAAGAGCTGGATAAAGAACGGCACATGAATCCCGATGGTCATCAACAGAGCCAACAGCAGCGTCGTGATCACAAAGGACTTGGTGCGCACCTTATTTTTAAACGTAAAGCCGATCACCGTTCCCAGTCTATTCATTGCGCTCACCTACCGATCGAATGAAGATTTGGTTCAGCGTGGGTTCTTTCACTTCGAAATGCCGGACCTCGCTTTGGCTCATCGCTGCCGTCAATACGGGCACCGCGGCCGATTCGTCCGAAATCCGCAGCAGGTAGCCGTTCGGATCGCCTTCGATCCCCGTTACGCCGGGAATGGCATCCAGCCCTTCAACAGCCGATGCGGTCTTCAAAAGAATCTGCTCGCGCGGGAAGCCGTTTTTGATTTCGCGGATATCGCCTTGCAGCACGGTCTTGGAACGATCCAGAATCGTAATGTTCCGGCATAGCTCCTCGACATGCTCCATCCGGTGCGTCGAGAACAGAATGCTCGCGCCCTCGTCCCGCAGTTCTTTTACCGCCAGCTTCAGCAGCTCGACGTTGACCGGGTCAAGGCCGCTGAAGGCTTCGTCGAGAATCAGGATTTGCGGGCGATGCACGACTGCCGCGATAAAACCCATTTTCTGCTGATTGCCCTTGGACAGTTCTTCGATCCGTTTGTCGTAATACTCTTCGGCTTCGAACTTTTTCATCCAATAACGAAGGTTCTTGTCCGCTTCCGCTCCGTCCATGCCGCGCAGCTTCGCCAAATACACGATCTGCTCGCTTACCTTGACCTTCGGATAAAGTCCCCGTTCTTCCGGCAGATAGCCGACCATACGCTGCACGTCGCCGCCGTACGGACGTCCTCCGTATGTAATCGTCCCGTCGTCGGGATAAATCAGTCCCAGCACCATGCGCATCGTCGTCGTTTTGCCCGCGCCGTTGGCTCCGAGCAATCCGTAAATTTCGCCTTCCTTCACCCCGAGCGAGATTCGATCCACCGCCGTCTTATCGCCGTAGCGCTTTACTACATTCTGCAAAATCAGTCGATCCGTCATCTTCATCCTCCCTCTCCGTTTTCGCGGATTCGTGGATGTCCGCAAAGCGTTATGCCGTCGTATCTGGCTGCTACTTCTACAAGGTGTCTACGGAAATGCCTCCGTTCATCCAATGCTCCATCATCTCGTCCAATTCCAGTGCGCGTACCCGAATCGGTTTGGTGCCGGCTTCTTCGAGCAGCGCCGCCGCGCCTGCATAATCCAGCGTAACGAAGCGCACCATGCCCTCCGACTCGATCGCGGATTCGACGACGGCCGGCATCTCTTCCAGCAGTTCGTCGTCGCGGGCAATCCAGATTTCCCGGCCGCGATCCAGCAAAGAATCTTTTTCGAGCATACCGAGCGAAAGCCCCTTTTCAACCAAAATCAGATAATCCGCCATCCGCCGTACTTCCTCCACGATATGCGTAGACATCAGCACGGTCGCGCCGTCTTCGTCCACGCAGCGGCGAATTTCGTTCATCATCGTTTTCCAGGCAAAAGGGTCAAGGCCCGAAGAAGGCTCGTCGAGCAGAAGCAGCTTCGGCCTTGTCGCCAGCGCAACGGAAATTTCGAATTTGCGGCGCTGCCCCTTGGACAGTTTGTTCAACTTTTTGCCCCCCGGTACGTCAAAGCGATGCAGCAGTTCCTCGTACCGCTGCCAATCCCATTCGGGATACCAAGATGCTCGAAACTCCGCGACCTCGTCCATCTTGAGACCGTCTTCTTCAGCGATGAAGTTCTCCGGCACATAAGCGATCCGGGATCGAACCTCAACAGGCAATTCACCCGAATGCGTCTCTCCGAACCAGGCCATCTCGCCCGAATCCGGGCGAATCAACTGAGCGGCCAGCTTCATCAACGTCGACTTGCCGGAACCGTTGCGTCCGATCAGCGCCGTTACATAGTTTTCGTACAGTTTGAGATCAACGGGTCCCAGTGTCATCCGATCTCGCTTTTTTACGACGTTCCGCCATTCAAGCACCGCATTTTCCATCGCTTCCCACTTCTCCTTCATCCTCTGGCGTATGCTTCTTTGCCCGGATCGGGAAGCTCCTGTATTACAGTCCTTTGCCACATTGATGCGAAAAGGGCTTTTTGGCAGGATTCCCGTTTATTTACGCTCCGCTTCGCGAAGCGTTTCATCCAATAGCTGACGAAGCTCCCCCGGCGTATAGCCGACCGACCTCGCCGTATCCATCAGCTCGCGCACCGCTTCCAGCACGATCTGCTTTTTATAAGCCTCGCGATCATCCGTATCCACCTTCGTCACGAAGGTTCCGGTTCCTTGACGCGTGCGCAGCAGTCCTTCGTTCTCCAGATCCTGATACACGCGCCGAATGGTGATGACGCTGCATTTCAGGTCTGCGGAGAATTCGCGGATGGACGGCAGCAGCGTACCTTCGGCGATCTGCCCGGTCACGATAAGCGAGCGCAATTGCGTCTCTATCTGATGATATAAGGGCTCCGCGCTGCTTTCGTTGATTTGAACGGGTATCCGCATGACTTCACTCCTTTATGTCCCATGATGCTTATGCCAGGTTTCGTTTGGGCAATTTGATGACGAGGGCGCGGTACGATACATAGATCGACAAGACTCCCGCCGCGAAAAACGACCATGCAATAGGAGAAAAGACGCCATGTTCCTTACTGATTCGCATAGTGCCTTCTACGATATGCACGCCCGAAAAATGCAGGATCAGCACAAGCAGCGTCAAGGCAATGACCAACACCAGGCTGTACCAGAAATAAGCTTTCCCGCGTACCGACAACTCAAGCACGATGTAGGCGCTGTTGCTGATCAGACCAAAACCTGTCCATAGTAACGCAAAAGCAACAAAAGCGCCCGGGTTCAACTGTTCGCGAATCCCTGAATGCAAGACATACATCAATCCGAACAACAAAATACCGTTAAATACCGTGGCCAATGCTAACTGCTGGCAGCGAGCCAATGCAATGACCTTCGGCGAGATCGGCAGCACGCGGTAATAAGCCAGCATCTGCGTATACGAATCTTCCGCAATAAATTTCATCATGCGTCTGGAAAAATAATATCCGGTCATCGACGCGACGGCCCAAAAAAACAAATCGGCGACAAGCGAAAATCTCGGTTCCTCGGATATCATCGAAACCATAAGTCCGCTGAAAAAGGCCATGTACGCAATAAACAAAGTCGAAGCGATCAGATAATACCGATCGATCTTCAATTCCCGACCCACGATTCGCCAAGCGTGATTCCAGATTCTGTCCACCCCTTACCTCCGTTCTGCTCTACGCTGCACAGTAATGCGATAAGTCCCGTAGTCTGTGCTCCTGTATATATCAACAAGCACAATTTAACCGAATTATTTCTTTTCGTCAAGCCACCCTTTCGGCAGCCAAAAAAACCGTCCTCCCGGCATAAAGCCGAAAAGGACGGTCGAGATTGTTCGCTAACAGGTACTTCGCATATTGCCGATTTTGATCGTTTTGCCCGCGTTGGGTCGCAAAGCAAAGGCATCTTCACGATAAATCCGGTTACGGCCTAAGCCGCCTGAAACTTTTCTTAGGAAGCGGACGAGTTGAGCTTGCCCATCTCGTTCTCCACCACCAGCGTCAATTCTTCCTCGTAGCCGCCCATAATGTGATACTTCCGAACGTATTCTTTTACGAATTTCTTCGGATCACTCGGACGGAAAATACGAGTCATTTCCCGCAGACTTTCCTTGACTTCGTTATGACCTTTGGTCGCCATCATAATTCCCTCCCGGAACGTATTTCGTTATCGAGAATGTCAAAAAAATCTGCTGCCGACAGACGCCCCTTAAGGTTATCGCCTTGTCCGCCGCGCTCCGTTGCCTTGACTACCGGCCAACGACGGTGTCGCCGCGAAGCTAAACATCCACCTAATTTCTTAAATACCCGACGAAATGCTTACTGAATCACTTCCGGTTTGCCCTTTCTTCTCTCTCTTTGGCCGGATGCGACTCTCCTCCAAACGAAAAACGAAGCTAATGAACAGATTTTAAGAAGATGCTTACTTACGAGTATAACATTTTTCGACGAAATTGGATATGAAACGCGAGCAACGGTCACATTTCTATTTTCCTTTTTCAAGTTTCAAGTTCTTTACGAACTTATACATATAGACGCGGAATGTTCGGGAAAGTTGCTGGGGGGAGTGGGAGCGAGTCCGTTTCGACCTTCGCTTGGTTCGTTTTCCTCCCCCTCTGATTGGAATAAAGGATTTAGAGGAAGGGGAGGAAAGCCAAAGGCGCTACGGTTCGAAACGGACTCGCTCCCCGGGGTGTAGTGGGGAGAGGGGATTAAAGAGTAAAACCTTAAGGGATTAACAGCTTGAGAGATTGAGACATTGAAATTTTGGGCGGTTTGTCTTTCGGATCGAGAAACTCCAAACGTAACTGGAAGCAAGAAGACGGAGAGAGAAATTCAGTGAAAGACGCCTTTGAACTCGGAAAACTCCTTATTCAAATCCCATCCATTTTCCGAGTGAGACAGCGAATTGAACGAATTTCTCTCGCAGTCTTCTCGCTTCCCCCGCCTACGTAACTTTCGTGGGCGGTCTGAAGACGCTCTATCACGCAAATTGTGAATGTAAAGAAAAAGTTGATATGATAGGATCATCTCGCAATTCCCAGGGAGGAAACTATGCAAGCGCAGGAACCTAACGTGCTGATCCTGTATGCCAGTTACGGCGACGGGCATTATCAGGCGACCAAAGCACTCGAGAAAAGTCTCAATGAACGCGGTATTCATCGCGTGAAAATGCTGGATCTGATGGCCGAGGCGCATCCGAAGCTTAACGATCTGACCCGATTCGTCTATATGCAAAGTTATCGAACGATTCCGGCCCTCTACGGCCTTGTCTATAATATGACCAAAGACATGAAAGCGGATAAGCCTTTTGCCCATATTCTTCATGCTTTCGGCACGCGCAGGCTGGAAGAGTATCTGAAGACCGAGCGGCCGGGAGTCGTGATCCATACGTTCCCGCAGATGGTCATGCCGAAGCTTCGACGCAAGATCGGGATGGATATTCCGATCGTCAATGTCGTGACCGACTTTGATTTGCACGGCCGTTGGCTGCATCCGGACGTGGACAGGTTCTATGTCGCGACGGAAGAAATGCGCCAGGAAGCGGCCGCGATCGGGATCGATCCGGAACGGATTACCGTCAGCGGGATTCCGATCAAAGAAGGCTTCGGATTCGGCGCGGCAAAAAGCGCTTCTGCGTCCGACGCAGAAGTTACGGGTGCAAGAGCCGATTCGGGCGAAAAGGAAAGCGAAGCGTCGACAGCGCTGCCGACGCTGTCCGGTTCTGTTCAACCCGCGCCTTTTGCGGAATCGCACGCACACGAATTTGCCGCGGCCCGCGCGCTGCGCAGGAGCGAATCGCCCGTGCCGGGCATTTCGCTTGATCCCGCGCGCAAAACGGTGCTGCTTATGGCCGGCGCTTACGGCGTGATGCTGGGCTTGCGCCGCGTCTGCGACCTGCTGCTGGAACAAAACGATATCCAGATCATCGTCGTTTGCGGCCGCAACGAAGAAATGCGCACCGGCCTTGCGCAGCAATACGCAAACAGCGAACGCATTCAGGTGCTCGGCTTCACCGACCGCGTCGCCTCGCTCATGCGGATGAGCGATTGCATCGTGACCAAGCCCGGCGGCATTACGCTCGCCGAATCGCTCGCCTGCCGGCTCCCGATCTTTCTGTTCCGCCCCGTTCCGGGGCAGGAACGCAATAACGCCGTCTATCTGGAAGCGCAAGGCGCTGCCTTCGTCTCCCGTACCGCCGACGAGTTGGCTGCTCAGATCGCCTCTCTGCTAGGCGACCCGATCAAACTTCAAGCCGCCCGCGACCGCGCCGCCGCCTTGGGCCATCCGCACGCGGCCGACGAAATCGCCGACGACCTGATCGCTCGCTACCTGAGCGATCAGCCTGCGGAGGTTACCAGCTAATCAGGCCTTATTCGGAATACAGACTCCAAAAAGAACCGAACCTCTATACTTGCTCGGGTTAAGCTTTGCCTTATGTCACGTCAATAGTCGGTCTTTTTCACTCCATTCTCCACTCCAGTTCGGTCGTGCCGACATCTGCCGAACTGGAACTTTACTTCTCTCTACACTCCTTTCTTCTATTCCATTCTTCCCTTCCCCCAAAAAAGAACCTCTCCCCTTTTTCCGTAAAGGCTCCCGCACTTTTTGCCGTTTCGCCAAGGAGAGGTGCAGCCCGCGGAGGGAGAGTGTCGCGAAGGTCGCCTTTGAGATCGAAGATCGAGACAGCGACCGCAGCGATACTCCCCCGCAGCATCCCGGGCGCAGCCGCTCCCCCCGAGAAACGAACCGGCAAAAAGTCAAAGCCTTCCCGAAAACAACCGGGAAGGCCCTCTTTTAACTCAACTTATACACCCGTGCCTCGTAAGGCCGCAGATTCAGGCTGTACAGCTCCTCGCCGTCGATCGGCTCGTAATTGGAAATCAGCAGCTCTTCCTTCATGCCCTGCAAATCTTCCGGCCACTCGAACGTCGGCGCGCCGCTGAAGAAGTTCAGAATGACGAGCAGCTTCTCATCCTCCCAATTTCGTACGAACGCGTAAATCTCCTCATGCACCGGCAGCAGCAGACGATAATCGCCGTAGACGATAACCTCGTGCTTTTTGCGCAGCTCGATCAGTTTGCGGTAATGGTGGAAGATCGAATCCGGGTCGCGGCGAGCCGCTTCCACGTTGATTTTGGGGTAATTCGGATTGACGTCCATCCAGGGTTGGCCATCCGTAAAGCCCGCGTGCTCCTCGAAGTTCCACTGCATCGGCGTACGGGCGTTGTCGCGGCTTTTTTTCCAGATCCGCTGCATGACTTCTTTCTCGTCCATGCCGCGTTTTATGCACTGATTATAATAGTTCAACGTTTCCACGTCGCGATATTGGTCGATCGACGGGAACTGTACGTTGGTCATGCCGATCTCTTCGCCTTGATAGATGTACGGCGTTCCCTGAAGGGTATGCAGGAACGTCGCGAGCATTTTGGCCGAACGCACCCGATAATCGCCGTCGTTGCCGAAACGCGAGACCTGGCGGGGTTGGTCATGGTTGCTCATGTAGTTGGCGTTCCAGCCTTTTTTGTGCAAAACGGTCTGCCAGCGGCTCATGATCTTTTTCAGGTCGATCAGCGTCCACGGCTTGATGTCCCATTTGCCCGTACCGCCCGATTTCGCGTCCAGGAACATGTGCTCGAACTGGAAGATCATGTCCAGCTCATTACGGCCTTCCCCGACGTAATCAAGCGCCTGCTCGGGACCGAGACCGGATACTTCGCCCACGTTCATGATGTCGTAAAAGTCCAGCACGTCTTCGTTCAGCGTCCGTAGGAAATAATGCACCTTGTCCAGATTGGAGAAAAAGTGGTACGCCTGCACGACCGGAAGGTTTTGCGGGTTGTCCGCGTCCGGAAGGCCTTCGGCTTTGACGATATGCGAGATAGCGTCGAAACGGAAGCCGTCCACGCCTTTTTCCAGCCACCATTTCACCATGTCGTGCAGCTCGCGGACCACCTCGGGATTTTCCCAATTGAGATCCGGCTGTTCCTTCGCGTAAAGGTGCATGTAATATTCCTGCGTCCGTTCGTCGAATTCCCATACGGAGCCGCTGAAATACGATTCCCAGTTGTTCGGGTAACCGCCGTTTTCTTTCGGTTCGCGCCAGATGTAGTAATCCCGCTTCGGGTTGTCTTTGGAGGCGGAGGACTCGATGAACCATTCGTGCTCGTGCGAGCTGTGGTTCAGCACCAGGTCCATAATGATGCGGATGTTGCGGGCGTGCGCTTTTTGCAGCAGTTCGTCGAAATCTTCCATCGTGCCGTATTTGCGGTCGATGCCGTAGTAGTCGCTGATATCGTAGCCGTTATCGTAGTCCGGAGACGCGTAGATCGGACAGATCCAGATCGCGTCGACGCCGAGCTCCTGCAAATAATCCAATTTCTCGATGATGCCGCGCAGATCGCCTTTACCGTCACCCGTCGTGTCTTTGAAACTGATAGGATAGATTTGGTAAATGACGCTTTCTTTCCACCATTTTTTATTCATGAATTCACCCCGACGCGAATAGTAGTACCTTGTCAACACCAAAGATAAGGTTACGTTCCCCCGAGATTTCGTACCTAAGCCGTGCACGAAGTCTCCGACGGAATTGTTATTTCAGGAAAACGTAATCCTCTGATTAAGAGTTGAAAGGGTAGTCGTGCAGCCGAACCGTGCGTTTTTGTTTGTCGTCTATCCTTATTGTAACCATGTTAAGGGCAGGTTCTTTCAAAAATTCAGGAAGTGAGCAGAAAATGACGGGGTAAATCGCGCAGAAGTGTCAGAACTTTCATAATAATGGACGCGTTCATTTTTGAAAGAGGAGGTGCTTGGATGGGAATGGCAAAAAAAAGCCGGCGACGAATCGGAGCATTTTCAGGGATATTCATTCTGTTAGCAGTCGCTTGGTTATTGTGGCACAATCATACCTCCTACACGCCCGACCCCGAACTTTATCGCTTGGGACAGAGCTTGCCGACGGAAGAAGGAAGCTATTTTTTGCAAACGGACGGGGAGCGAACATTTTTTATCGATCAGCAGGCGGGGCGGCGCATTTATGCCATGAACGCGCAGGGAAATGAGGTTGAATTGATATCGGATCGGCCGGCTCTACAGATTCTTTTGCATGCAGATTGGCTTTATTATACGAATCGCGACAAGGACGGCGGCATTTATCGGATAGACAAAAACGGACATAATCGCGAAAAGCTCGTAGCTTCCTCCTTTTCCAGTCTGATCGGGATTGCAAACGGACAGCTTTATTATCTGGACAGCGACGAGAATTATGCGCTTAAGCATGTGGATCTCCGGTCGGGAAACATCGGAACCTTAACCGCGGATTGGATCGGTCCTGCCGCAATTCATGCCGGGAGATTGTATGTGGTGAACCACTCCGAAGATCGGAACCTATACGTGATGAATCCGGACGGAAGTCAGGCACGGGAATTGATTGCGCAAAGCGTATACAAATTCTTTTTCACTTCAAAAGGAATCGTGACGCAGACGGAACGAGGCGAGATTGATCTGCATCGGCGCCAAGCGAACGGGGAATACCATACGGTTCGGCTGCTCGATTACGCGGCAAAAGTCTCGATCGTCAAAGATCGCCTACTATACAGTCTCGATAACGGGATCATGTACCAAGCGGCCCTCCCCGATAAAAACCAGAAAGCTCCGCCCTCGACAAACGATGCGCCCGAGCCGCTGCTCCAGCCTGATCCTCCTGTGTTTGGAGAGTTTTTCGTCGTTGGCGATTGGCTGTATTACTATGATTCGATGAACACATCCGCCAAGCTGCATCGTATCGGTTTGCCGAAATGATCCTGTTTTTCAAGTCAAAAAGGACCGGATTCCCTCTTCATAAGAGAAATCCGGTCCTTCCGATTGAACGGCACGATTTAAACCGCGCTGCCTACGCTATTTTTCGAAGCGTCCGCCGAGGAAGTTTCCTGCGCCGCAGCTTCTTCCGCACCGCCGAATACATCGTCGTCCGGCGTGACTTTGAGATGACCGTTCTTTTCGCCCAATCCGTTAAAGAGCAGGTTCATGATAATCGCCGTGAAGCTGCCGGCGATGATGCCGTTGTCCACCAGGATGCGAAGCTCTTCCGGCAGCCCCGCGAACAGTCCCGGTACGACAGAGACGCCGAGTCCCATGCCGACGGAGCAAGCGATGATGAACAGGTTCTCGTGGCGGGACAGGTCGACCTGATCGCCCAGTACGCGTACGCCGGACGACAGGACGAGGCCGAACAATGCGACCATTGCGCCGCCGAGTACCGAAGACGGGATCAGCTGCGCCGTAGCCGCGATCTTCGGGATAAAGCCGACGATGACGAGCAAAATACCGGCAACGGCAACGACGTCGCGCGTTTTCACGCGGCTCATTTGCACGAGGCCGACGTTTTGCGAATAGGTCGTGTACGGGAACGAGTTGAAGATACCGCCCAGCATGATCGCCAGACCTTCCGCACGGTAGCCTCGCGCAAGCTCTTTGGAGCCGATGTCCCGGCCGACGATGCGTCCCAGCACCATGAAGACGCCCGTGGACTCGACCACGCTGACGATGGCGACGAGGATCATGGTCAGGATCGCGCTGAGGTTAAAGACCGGAGCCGCGAAATGGAACGGCGTGATCGCGTGGAACCAGCTGGCGTTCGCAACCGGGGAGAAGTCTACTTTGCCCAGGAATGCCGCGACGACCGTACCGACCACAAGGCCGATCAGGATCGAGATCGAACGGATAAATCCCGTCGAGACACGGTTGAGAATCACGATAAAGACCAGGACGCCGAAGCCGAGCGCGATGTTCGACAAGCTGCCGAAATCTTCCGCGCCTTGACCGCCGCCCAGATTCGTCATGGCCGTCGGGATCAACGTCACGCCGATGATCGTCACGACGGAACCCGTCACGATCGGCGGGAACAGACGAATCAACTGGCCGAACAGGCCGGAGAAAATGAAGATGAACAAACCGGAAGCGATAATCGCCCCGTAAATGGCCCCGATGCCCATGCCCGGCGCGTTGCCGATCATGATCATCGGCGACACCGCCTGGAACGCGCAGCCGAGCACGACCGGAAGCTTGATGCCGAACAGCCGGTTGCCCCATACCTGCATCAGCGTCGCGACGCCGCACGCCAGCAGGTCGATCGCGATCAGGTAGGTGAGCTGCTCCTGGGTCATGCCGATCGCGTTGCCGACGATCATCGGCACGACGATGGCGCCCGCGTACATCGCGAGAACATGCTGCAAGCCGAGCGAGAAAGTTTTCGCCGGATGGCGGTGTTTTTGGAAAATGCGGTCCGAACTCATAAAACGTGATTCCCCCTAGAATGATTGAAGTCGAAGTGCATGATGCCTATAAAGCGAGCTGCGTTTAAAAGGTACTAGTGTACGGTTTCTTCCGTTGCGAACGTCACTTTTCCGTCTGCGAGCGAAGCGATACGAACCAGCGATTCCACGCGGTAACCGGCTTCTTTAATACGTTGAGCGCCGCTTTGGAACGACTTTTCGATCACGATCCCGATTCCGGCCACCGTCGCTCCGGCTTGCTCCGCGATGCGGGCAAGGCCCAGCGCCGCTTCGCCGTGGGCGAGGAAGTCGTCGATGATCAGCACCCGATCGTTCGGGAACAGGAATTTTTTCGATACGGTCACGTCGTTGCTTTGCTCTTTGGTGAACGAGTAAACCTTTTCCACGTAAATGTCTTCCCGCAGCGTCAGCGACTTCTGCTTGCGCGCGAAGATCATCGGCACTTCAAGCTCCAATGCGGCCATGATCGCCGGAGCGATGCCGGACGATTCGATCGTCAGCACTTTGGTGATGCCTTCGGCTTCGAACAAGCGTGCGAACTCTTTGCCCACTTCCTTCATCAGCACAGGGTCCATCTGGTGGTTCAGAAACGAATCCACTTTCAATACCTTTTCGCTCAACACGATGCCTTCGCTCAATACTTTGTCCTGCAATAATTTCATCATTAGTTCCCCCCGGATGTCTGGTATAAGGCGATTGCCCAAAGCGGAAACGCAAAAAAGCCCGCCTCTCTCCCGGTGCGGAAGAAAAACGGACGATGGAAAGAACGACTGCGGATCTCGGGAAAAGGTCCAGCCCGGCAAAGGCGAAAGCGTCCGTTCGAGCGGCGGGTACATCCTGCGCGAGTTCCGAAGAAGCACTGCGCAAGGCCTGCTGCCGGGGTCGAATCGGTTAAAGCTGTTCGCAAAACGCCGGTAAACCGAAGCGACGAACGCTCCGGGCAGTCGTTTTCCGTAGTCCGATCGTTCCGGCGACCGGGTAGAGACATGCGGGCCGATTCCCGCACCTATACGAAAAACAGAATAATGGTTGAAGTATACTCCGAATCGGTAAAAATGAAAAGTGAAAATTACATGAAAGGTGAGTTTTCATTTTGACGATTTGATGTACAATGGAAAAAACGTATTACATCATTCAAGCGGCTTCAAACGACCCTTTCAAGTAACAAGGAGGAATTTTCATGGGAATCGTCAAGGAATTCAAAGAGTTTGCGATGCGCGGCAACGTTATCGACCTGGCGGTCGGCGTGATTATCGGGGCGGCGTTCGGCAAGATCGTGACGTCTCTCGTCAATGACATCATCATGCCTCCGCTCGGAAAAGTGATGGGCGGGATCGATTTCGGCAGTCGGTTTTGGAATCTCGATCCGGACATCACGATGGCGGACGGTTCGCCGATCCGCACGCTGGCTCAAGCCCAGGAAGCCGGAGCTTCGGTTATCGCGTACGGACAGTTTATCAACAACATCATCGACTTTTTGATCGTGGCTTTCTGTATTTTCATTCTCGTGAAGGGCATTAATATGCTCAAGCGGAAAGAACATGAGAAGCCGGCGCCGGAAAAAACGACGCGCGAGTGCCCGCGCTGCCTGAGCGAAATTTCCGCCAAGGCCAGCCGCTGCCCGCAATGCACGTCGGAACTGGAACCGGAAAAGGTCGGGGCTTGACTTGCGCACGAACTGCTTGGCCGGATTAGATTCGCAGGTTTAGCACGGCCCATGCACCAATATCCGTTCAACATCGGTTCGTTCCAACTGATCGGGCAAGCGCAATCCGGAGAAAACAAGGTGTAACGGATCGACATGACGCTTAGAAGCCCGAATCGGGGAATTGAGATTTGTAACGGAACGAGATGACGCTTAGCGGCGAAAAGCTGATTTTCGTGCCGATTTCATCCGTTTTTCCGGTTTAAGCGCCCCCTAAAATCCGTTACGGATTGCGGATCGCAAAAATGAGCATTCTAACGGACATGCGATCCTTTAGCCGCGGATCATGGATTAAGGCGAGCGAGGTTCAGGCGATAAAGAGCCGTTCGTTTCGCGCTGCAACCTCTAATGCTACAGGTTCAAGATACTCGGATGTTCGGATTCCAAAAGAAAAGCTCAAGGCATCTTCTTTCGCGGAAGATACCCTGAGCTTTTTTGTTTGCAGGTATGCAGGGGATGACTCGCTACGTAAAAAGGAGCTTTTGAAAGTTGTCAGACATCGAAATACCTGCAAATATCCAGTTAATTCACAACAGATCGTGACATAGTTGAAAATAAGCGCATATATACAGTTATATTAGGCAAAAGACTCTGATAGCTTGCCAATAGCGAAAATTAACTGGATATATGCAGGTATTGATTTGAAATTTCGACATGCGAGAAAATTAACTGGATATATGTTGTTATTTTTGGTTAGAGCGAGAGCAGGTCGCCGAAAAAAAGAAAAGGCCGGCCTGGCGGCTTTAGGGGAACCCTTCTTGAAGCGTGAAGGGTTCCCGCGTGGAGCTCCTCCTTCCTAAATACGAAGGAGGAGCTCCACGCTAAATCGGTCTGTTGCGATCCGGAAGCAGATTGGCTACGATCGAATTCAAATCATGATCGTCTTTCGTCTTCTCCTGGCCCGAGTCCACTTCGCGGATGCGGATCCAGCGGTAATCCGCGGACGGGTCGAGAGGTTTGAAGATCAGCTGCTCGGCGTCGTCCAAGCGGACCTTATAGCCCATGCGGGCAAACATTTGCACGAATTTCTCTTCGCCGGGCTGTTCGCCTTTGCCGACTATGATCAAGCCTCTGAGCTGCTTGGGCTCGTCTCCGTGCATGATTTCAAAATGTACGATACATTCCATGATCCTTCATCCTTTCCGAGCTGAGCGTTTACACCGACTTTGAAACATTTTTCACATCTATACTTATTTATACGTCTTATCCTGCAAAACGTTGCAAAAAGCAGAAAATCGGCGCTAAAACGTCAAACTTCTACCCGCACGGCAGAAGTTTGACGGGGCAATAACGCCAATTCCGAACCTATTCGATTAAATCTGTTCCGATGCGCAATGCGGACACCACTTGGAGCCTTTCGGCAGTCCGCTTCCGCAGACCTGGCAGCGCACGACTTCGCCGACGGGACGACGGACGATTCGTTCATCATCATCATCATCTTGTCGGTCAACTCCGCGATCCCAGGAAGCGATCAGGCGATCCAGTTCGTCCTGGCGCTCCTTTTCGCGTTCTTCCCGCTCGCGCTGGCGCCGCTCATGCTCCGGATCCACGGTAGGCTCCGGATTTTCTTCATAAGAATCCAGATCCGGTTGCGGCTCGACCGCAGTTGCGCTTTCACGATCTTCTTTCATTTTTCGACGCTCGCGGATGCGAATTTCGCGCAGTTCGCGACGTTGACGCTCTTCGCGTTGTTCACGCGTCTCCTCAGCCTCTTCGTAGCCGTCGGCTCGATCCTGCGGAGTCGACATATACGAATCCGATTCATCGGCCTGGCCCAGTTCGAAGCGCTTCGTTTCAAACTGCTCATCTTCGTCTTCTTCGCCGAACGATCGCGCGGCCGGCACGCGCTCTTGCACCGGTTTCTCCGAATAAGCCTCTGCATTTGCGTGATACGCATACCCGCTGTCAGGGCCTGCATCATCGGAGCGATAGGTCTTAACCTCTTCTGTATCATGGGCTGAATCGCGGAACGGTTCAGCCTCGCGGTCCTCTTCGAGTTCAAAGTCCGGATCTTCAACCAGATCGTGAACGGCTTCCGCTTCGACATGAGGTTCATCGGAAGCTTTGCGCAGTTCTACATGCCCTGCTGTATCAGCAACTGATTCTTCGGCAGCGGCTCCCCATTGCCGTCCGCAATGAGGGCAGGACACGGCATCGGCATCCAGACGCGCTCCGCATTCGCACAGTTGTTCGTTACGCAGATCCGCAATCCGCGACCGCAGTTCTGCAATTTCCTCGGTCAACAGATCACAGGCGGTGCACAATTCCAGAATCTCTTCTTCCGCAGGCGCTGTATTTCGTTTGCTATAATTTTCGTAAAAGACCTGCCCCATGCGCAAATAATGCACTTCGATCTCACGCTGAATGTCCGAGATATGGCTGTTCAGTTTGCCGATCTCCACCGCGCTCTGGGCACGTTCGGAAGCACGTCCGGCTCCGTCCCTGATCCGCTGTAAAAAGTTCAATGTCGTCTCCTCCTCTATGCCGGCCTCTCGCAGCCTTCCGCGGCCGGAAAAGCCGGCGCCGCACGTTCCCCGTCTTCACGCTCATGACGGCGGATTCGTTCCCCCGCTTATCCGGTTACATGAATAAGACAGGTATTCGCGGTGGAATGCCGAATGTTCGAAAGCGCAAAGGCTTTTCGGCGCATGGCCGCTTTCGGCAATGTAATCCCCTATGCTTGTCAGTTTACAATAGATGCGCCGTTCCTACAATCCAACACCATTTCAGGAGAAGATCAATTTGCATAGACAGCTTAAAGATTTAACAACTTCCGTGTCAGACAGAATCCAGCCAGACCGAACATCGCACCCCGAACAGACAGAAGCTTTTTTACAGCAGGATACGCCGGAAAAATCCGAACGCGAGGCTTTGGTCCGGTCCGCTTGCGATCCCGAAGACGGCAGCCTGTTCCCCGACGGAGACTGGGTGCAGCCTCCCCTGCTTTACCGACATGCCCTCGAAAAGCTTGAAGAAGAGATCGAAAGCATCCGTCGGGAGTGGAAAAGCGCGGAAGGCTTTAGTCCGATCGAACATATCAAGACGCGAATCAAGGAGCCCGCCAGTATTTTAAACAAGCTTGAGCGTCTTGGCGTCGAAGCGTCCGCCGAACGGCTGGCGGATCAGATTCACGATATTGCGGGCATGCGCATCGTGTTTCCTTTTGTAACGGATGTCTATCTGCTCCTGGAACGAATCTGGCAGAGTCCCGATCTGCATGTTCTATGGATTCGCGATTATATTATGGAGCCCAAGCCTAACGGCTATCGCAGCCTTCATGTGCTCGTATCCGTTCCGGTCACGCTGGAAGGCGTGGACTGCCGGGTTCGCGTCGAAGTGCAGATGCGGACGTTGGCTATGGACTTCTGGGCCAGCCTGGAGCATATTTTGCTCTACAAATACGACCGCAGAGTACCGGAGCATCTGGAACAGGAGCTCGCTTCCGCCGCCGGAGCCGCCGGAGAACTGGATCACAAAATGCTGGCGCTGCGCAGCGAAGTGCTGTCCCTGAGCGATGAAGACGAACGTTCAGGCAAGTGAAGAAGCTCCGTCGAAGCTGCCGGATGCTGCGGCCTTGCCTAATCGTCAATAGCGAAAAGATAGAAAATGACCTCGAAATCCATGCACGCATGGAGATCAAGGTCATTTTGTCGTGCCGAAATTTCATTATTGCCTTAGGACGCGTACGCAAAGTCATGCTTATCCCGGCAGCAATCTCGACTCACTTGCCGCTGTTCAGGTTGCTCTCGTCGAGATACTCTTCCAACGACAATCCGCTGGCATGCACGGCTTCGGCCAGTTCTTTACCCACATAACGGATATGCCAAGGCTCGTACGAGTAACCGGTCTGCTCTTCTTTCCCCTTCAGATAATGCACGATGAAGCCGTATTCCTGCGCATGGTCAGCCAACCAACGGCCTTCCTCCGTATCGCCGAAGGTCTGCTCCAGATCGTTGTTCACGCTGAGCGCGGACACGTCCATGGCAAGTCCCGTCTGATGCTCGCTCGTACCGGGAAAAGCGCTGACTTTGGCCGCTTCTTCTTCGCCCTTGATCGAGACATTACGGTCATAAATATTCTTTTGCCGCGCATACGAACGGTAGCCGGATACGGCATACAGCTCGATATCCGCCGCCTTTGCTCCTTCGAACAACCGCTCCAGCGCTTCTGCGGCTTCCTTGCGCAGATGGCTCTTCTCCTGCGCTTCTGCGTCCCCATACGAAAACGGGACGTCCGGGATGACCAGATCGGAAGGCTCATAACCATCCGGTAAATAACGCTCTTTATTCACGACGACGCGCATCGAAGTTGAATTGGTGACTACATCTTTGCCGTCCTTTTGTTCAAGCGTAGCCTGAAGCGAATCCGCCGCGAACGGGCTCGGCGTACTTGTCTCTTCCGCGTTGGCTTGTTCGCCGGACGGCTGCTGCGCTTCCTGATCCGGCTTATTCGTTGCTCCTGCATCTCCGCAAGCGCTAAGTAATCCGGCTGCCAGTGCCGTTCCCATTGCAACGGCTGCCCACCTGGACACCTTATGTGTAGTCATGTTGGTTCCTCCCTGCTGTCTTGCTCTGCTCCGCTGCTTCTGGTCTCGTCTCATTCAATTCGGGTTCCCCATGCGCGCACGCATGGCCCGGCGCAGCTCCGCAAGCGCCGCTTGAGCCGGAGCCTCATCCGGCAGCAGCGACAGATCGCAGGGCTCCTGCGATGCGTCTTCCCTGCCGGATTCAGGCGCTTCCGGCAATCGGCCGTGCTCGTGCAGCACGCCCTTCTCCGCCGCCGAGGCGATCCACTCGGCGATCTCCCGGCCGCCGCCTTCGGAGGCGGCTCGGGGCGCGGCCTTCGGCGCCTCGTCCGGGGCGACTGCCCAGCCGTCGCCCCACGCGGCCAAAGCCGCGCCGGCCAGCTCGCCGGGATCGATGCCGGCGAGCGTCAGCCCGAACGCCAGATGCGTTCGGGCTGCTTCGGCCGCCGCTTGAAGGGCGGCCGTCACTTCCGGGCCGCCGCCCGCTTCCGCGACGGCCAGCTCCCAGGCGGCATCGCCGCCGTCGAACGGCAGCTCCGTTCGGACGAACGACATGCCTGCGTCGTTCGTTTCCACGGCAGCGCTTATGCCGATCGACTCGTCCTCTTCGGCATCCAGTTCGCGATCCTTGGATGCTGCCGCAAGACGAGACGACCCGGCTTCTGCCGAAGCCGGCTTTCGCTTGCTTGCGGACCGGCCGGGAAGCCGTATGATCTGCTCGCCGCATTGGCCGAGCAGATCATACAGGCCGACTGCCGAGCGCCCGGCCTGGCGCTGCCAATCCGCCCGCTGCTTCGCCGTGGCGGCATGCAGCGGAATCTCGACTTGGCGAGAATCCCGGCCTTCCTCGATCACGGCGACCAGCAATCCGGGTTTCGCCTCTAATTGTACTACGTGCAGGCTGTTCATCTCTATATAACCCCTCTTCGCCGGGCGCGCATCCGTCATTTTACCGTCTATGCCCCCGGACGCCTCTACGGCGCTTACTGGATCTGCTCGCCTTGCAAAGACACAAGCGTACGCAGCTCTTCGTTGGACATCTCCGTCAACCAGCGTTCTCCGGTTCCCGTGACGCGTTCGGCCAGCGTTCTTTTATTTTCGATCATCTCGTCGATCCGTTCCTCGAGAGTCCCCTGGCAAATCAGCTTGTGTACCTGTACCCCGCGCTGCTGCCCGATTCGGAACACGCGGTCCGTCGCCTGATTCTCGACGGCCGGGTTCCACCAGCGGTCAAAGTGCACCACATGGTTCGCGCGCGTCAGATTGAGTCCGAGCCCGCCCGCTTTCAGCGACAAGATAAACGCATTGGCGCCTTCGCCTTCCTGGAAGCTTGCAATCATGCGGTCCCGTTCTTCCTTTTTGACGGCCCCGTGCAGGAACATCGGCTCTTCGCCGTACCGTCGATTCAGCTCCTCGGCCAACAATTTGCCCATTCGCACATATTGAGTGAAGATCAGCACAGATTCACCGTTTTCCCGAATGCGATCGAGCAGCTCGACCAACTGCATCAGCTTGCCCGACTTTTCGGCTTTGAAGCCGCCCGTATGCTCACGAATCAACGCCGGATGGTCGCAGATCTGCTTGAGCCGGGTAAGTGCCGACAATACGATGCCCTGACGAACGGTACGGCTTGAAGCTTCGGTGCTTTCCACCTTGTTCATCAGCTCGCCGACCACGGATTGATACATGCCCGCCTGCTCGATCGTCAATTCGCAATACGACTTCAGTTCGATTTTCTCCGGCAGGTCCTTGCGGATATCCGGGTCGCTTTTCAGGCGTCTGAGCATGAAAGGCGCCACCATCGTCCGCAGCTTGTCGCTCTCTTCGGAAATCTGCGGCGCATTGGCGCCGAAGCGTCTGCGGAACGAAGCGGCAGAGCCCAAATAGCCCGGATTCATGAATTGGAAAATGGACCACAGCTCGGCGAGGCGATTCTCGACCGGCGTCCCGGTTACGGCAATCCGGTGCGGCGAATTGAGCTTCATTACGTTCTGTGCCTGCTTCGTCCCATAGTTCTTGATCGACTGCGCTTCGTCGAGCACCACCGATGTCCAGACGAGGCCGCGGAATTCTTCGACGTCGCGCCCGATCAACGGATACGTGGTCAAAATGATATCGTGCTCGCGAACACAGCGCTCGAACGCTTCGCCGCGCAACCGCTGGGTGCCGTGGTGAACATGCATCGTGAAGTTCGGCGCAAAACGCTGAATCTCCCGCTGCCAGTTGCCGAGCAGCGACGTCGGACAGACAATCAGCTTCGGCCCCGGAGACGGATGGTCGAGCAGGCAAGCGATCACCTGTACCGTTTTGCCCAGACCCATATCATCGGCCAGGCAGGCTCCGAAGCCCATCTCGCGCATCGAGGAAAGCCAACGATAACCTCGCTCCTGATAAGGCCGCAGCGTGCCGTTGAGCGCGTCAGGTACCGAATGCTTCGAACCGGTCCGCCCCCCGCCTCGCAGAAGATCATACAGAAGTCCGTAAGTTTCGATCCCCGAAACGCTGACGCCGTTCCAGATCGTATCCTCCTCGGACGCCGACAGCTTGAGCAGCTCGCCGAAAGTCATCTCGTGCACGGTCTGTTTTTTGAGCAGGCGCAGCACTTGACGCACTTCCTTCACGTCCACTTCGATCCACTCCCCGTTCAGGAACACCAAAGGCACGCCGTCCTCGGCAATCCGTCGCAGTTCGTCCAGACCGATCGACGCGTCGCCGATCGTCGCCTCCAAATCGAATTCCACCAATTGCTTGATCCCCAGCGACGCTTCGCCTTCTCCGCTTCGGCTCGGTTCCAACCTGGCCTTGAGCTTCACTCCCGCCGCCCGGCGGCCGCGCTTGGTGAAGCGCGAAGGCATTTCGATCCGAACGCCGGATGCGCGCAGAGCCGATACGCCGGACATCAGGAATTCGAACATCTCCTGCGCGCCCAACCAGGCTTCTTCCGGGTGAGGACGGCGAAGTGCCGTTTGCAGCTGCGGCGCTTGCTGCGCCGCGCGTCCGAGCAGCATTAATAACTGACGCTTAGGCTCTGCATAATGACGACCCCGAAGGACCAGTTCATCGCTTTGCAGCCGCCAAATCTCGGAAGCCGGCAGCGAAGCCCCCGTCTCCACTTCGTCTTCGGCACGAAAAGCCAGGCGCCATCGATCTTCTTCCGTACTGTCCGGATCCGAAATTCGCGGCTCCAATCGCAGCCCCAGGCGAAGCTGCGAACTTGCCTCTTCTCCGGGATCGGCACTCTCGGGCACCGCTCCGCCCAACGTCCCGATCCGTTCGGACAGCTCTTCGATATCCTCTGCTCCGCCCTGCACTTTGGTTTCGCGCTGCGGGTCGATCAGACTGTTCCACCACAGCGAAGCCAGCGGCGAATAACCGCGGCGATAAGGCAGCCGCATTTGCGGGAGCGCGCTGCGCATCGTGCCCAGCATCATTCGCATCTGCCCGTCGATCATTGCCGACAGGAACGAATGCAGCACCAGCTCGCGCGCTCTTCCCAGCGGAGGCGACTCTTCTTCCGCCGAGACCGCTCCCGGCGCCGTCAAGCCGACAGGCGGCATCGCGGCGGCCAACGCGGAAAATCGTTCCCGATCCTCAGGTCTTTCAAGCAGCGGTTTCCATGTGCCCGTGAACGTTAGCTCGGATGCCCGGCGCGCGCTTACTCGTGCCGCCGGATCAGCTCCCGGCGCAAAGCAGCCGGCCGCCAACAACTCGCGGGCGAAGCTGACTGCCGCGCTCCAGTAGCGCATCTCCGCCCCGGGCGCAAAGCCCTGCGCGGCAAACTGCTGCTCGTTCAGATCCGCCAAAAGCATAAAAGCTTCCGAAGCGGGCAAAGCCAATCCTTCCAGTGTACGGCCCCCGAAGCCTCTCCCGCGCCCGCGACGCGACGAAGCTCCCGGCCAACGCAGCTCGGCCAATCTCAGCGCCGCCTGCCTAAGCGGCTTATGACCGCGAATATCCAGTTTTCTTGCCTGCCGGGTCCAGGCGTCCACCTTCGGCTCCGACGTTTCGCCGGAAAAGCAGAAGAAGACGTCTCCCAGCCATATTCCATAAAGCGGTTGATTCATGATTGTCCCCCGTCTTGTCCGCTTTTTTCGAGTCCATGATTAAACAAGCCAAAATTGCCCTTCTCCCCATTCTAAACGATATTCGGCAATTTTTCGACCGGTTACGCAATGTCTGTGCAAGCAAGCATCAGCAAGCGGGCAAAAAGACTTGACGGAGCCGGAGGCCGGCATCACGATAAAAGAAACGACAAGCAGGCCGCATGCAAAAGACCTTGCACGATCCGCGCTCTTGCTGCAAGGCATTCCTCGATCTGCCGCGATAGACTGTATTTGAGAGGGAACGAAGATTCATGATCATAATCGAACCTGCTTGCAGCGGGTGAGCGAAGGAGCTTTTTATCATGGATTGGATGACGCGAATGAATGCGGCACTCGACTATATCGAGTCCCGTTTGACGGAAGAGATTTCTTATGCGGAGGCTGCGAAGAAAGCTTGCTGCCCCGCGCAGCATTTTCAACGGATGTTCGCCTTGGTGACGGATATTCCCTTGTCGGAGTACATCCGCCGCAGAAGGCTCACGCTGGCTGCCTTCGAGCTGCAGCACAGCCCGTCCAAAGTCGTCGATATCGCGCTCAAGTTCGGTTACGAATCGCCCGAAGCGTTCGCCCGAGCCTTCCAGCAGCTGCACGGCACGACGCCGACCCAAGCCCGAAGCATGGGGACGACGCTCAAAGCCTATCCCCGACTCACCTTTCAATTCATTTTAAAAGGAGCTACGGAAATGAACTATCGGATAGAAAAAGCAGGCGCATTTCGAACGGTAGGCGAGATGTTGACGGTAGACACGGAGCGCGCTTTTGAACAAATCCCGCTTCGCTGGTCCGAAGCCGCAGAAGACGGTTTGTTCGGAAGATTATTCGAAATCGGACGCTTCGACGCGCCGATCCGAGGACTTTTGGGCGTGCTGGCCGAAGGGAAATGGGGCCAAGCCGAGACCTTCGACTATCATTTGGCGATTGCCTCGGATGCGCCGCTGCCGGAAGGAATGGCCGAGCTGGTTTTTCCCGAAGCGCTTTGGGCGGTATTCAGCGTGCCGGGTTCGCCGAACGGTCTTCAGGAAGCCTGGAAAAGGCTCTACACCGAATGGCTGCCGTCTTCCCCTTACGAGTTGGCGAATCTGCCTGCGGTGGAAGCCTATCTTCCGCCCGAGGAGAAGCGCAATGAATTATGGATTCCGGTAATTTCGAAAAGTTGAGCGCCGGAACTCGACGCAGAGTGTCGAGAAGATCTAACGTAGCTGGAAGCGAGAAGACGGAGAGAGAAATTCAGTGAAAGACGCCTTTGAACTCGGAAAATTCCTTATTTAAATCTAATCCCTTTTCCGAGTGAGACAGCGAATTGAACGAATTTCTCTCGCACTCTTCTCGCTTCCCCCGCCGAAGTAACTTTCTCGACACTCTGGCTGAGCGCTATCGTTCAGCTTTTTTTGCAGTAAAAAGGACGTGTATAATGGATGCCGAGGAGGTGCTTGGCATGAATGAAATTCATAAAGGCAGCATCGAATTCGACGAAGAACCGCTTCCCGCCGAGGCGGTGACGGATCGCGAACTGCTTCGCAGCGCTTTGGAGACGTATAAGATTACGTATGACGCGCTGGAGCGCCTGACGGGTATCGGGCGCGCGGATCTGGAGGCTTATCTGGAAGGCGTTACCGATCTTGAACATTTGGACGCCGAACAGCGGTTTTCCGGGCTTGGCCTGATTGCTTTTTTGGGGATGGGGATCAATACGCCTCAGATTCTTCCGGAGGCGAGAGTGCTGGCCCTTATCGGAAACCTCGAAGAAGAGTACGGGTTCACGGCCGAAATGATCGCGCTCCAAAGCGGGCTTGAAACCTCGGATGTCGAACGTTTCCTCGCCGGACGCAAAGTCGCGGCCGAGAAACGTTTTAAACTGGGCGTAGCCGTATTGTTCCTGCATTTCCTGATCCATAAAGGAAAGGAGTAGAAGTTTTTTCAACGGAGGTTCGCGGCAGGGCCTGATCGCTTCGGGCCTGCTTTCCCGCGACGCTTATTCACGGTCAAATCGTCCGCCCCCGGCTCTCTACCAAGTTCGCCACCCAGTCGTCAAAAGCCCCAAATTCGCATTCTTCGATCCACTGCTCCGGAGGCACCTCCGGGTAAAACACGCCGAAGCGCTCATCCCGATCGCTGCCCGGCCGGAATCCGCCGAAGTGCCCCAGCTTCGGAATCGAAATGCCCAGCAGCAGCTCCGGGTACAGATCTTTTCCGTAACCGTCGAATACCTGATGCGAAAAGGCTTGAATTTCGTCCGGTCCCAATACTTCGATCCCCGCAGTCAAAGGACCCACGAACAACTCTACCCCGCCGACCCCGATCAGGAAACGCTTATATTCAGCCGGAAGCTCGATCCCCGACTCTTTCTCAAATACCTCCAACGCTTGTCCGGTAAACGTTCTTTTTCGCATAAACCGATACGATTCGCCGTTATCCAGCTCGATGAATTGGCCTTCGCTGGCTCTGATCCAGGCGTTAATCTGATCGTAAGCTTCTATGATTCTCCACATCTCTCGTCCGACCTCCACTTCGCATTTACCAAGGGCGCTTCGCCCATGTTCAGACCTATAAGTATCCTTTTTGCCTATGTATAACGATTTCTTTCATTGTAAACGCTTGAGGCCCAAACGCCAAAAAAACAAGCCGGCAAGTTCCCGACTTGTTTTCCGACCGGTCGCAGCCGAGTGTTAACCCTTGAGCTTGAAAACAGCCCCTTGACTCATATCCTGCACCTGAATCGTCAATCCGCCGGTCTGCGTATCAATGTACCAACCTTCCTGCCCGTGATCCGCCTCATCCTCCGTCAGCTCGGCCAGCCCTTCGATCTCCGAAGGCTTGAACGCCGTGCATACCAGAGCAAAACGCAGCAGATTGCGGTTCGCCGCATAGCCCCGACGCTCGTAGCGATAACTCAGCTCCAATTCGTTTTCCCCGCCGCGCAGTTCGAATTGGATCGACGACGAGACGCCGCTGGCGTAATCGAAGCTTGAGCCGTCGTCTTCGTACAGACTGTAGCTTGTTTTAAAACCCGGCCGCGCCTTTGCTCCGTACACGCGCAGCGTCAGCGTCTCGTCCGTCCGATCGTCCGCATACAGCTTCGTTACGCCCTCCGCGATGACTGCACCGGATTTGATGTACAACGGCATAATGCTGAGCGGAGCGTGAGCCAAAATATGCCGTCCGCCCTGAATGATCTCGCCCGTCCAATAATCGATCCACTCGCCTTCAGGCAGATAAACGGCGCGATGCTCGGTATCCGGCCGATAGATCGGTGCCGCCAGCACGTCGCTGCCCACCAGAAATTGGTCGCACAGATTGGTCACGTTCGGATCGTCCTGATATTCCAGGATCAGCGGACGCATCGGCGGCAATCCGTTCTCCGACGCTTCATGGAACAGATTGTACAGATGCGGCATCCAGCGATAACGCAGGCCGATATATTCGCGCAAAATGCCTTCGATCTCCGGCCCGAACGACCACGGCTCCTGCCGCAGCGTGCCGATCGACGAGTGGTTGCGGCAGTAAGGGAACAATACGCCCATCTGCGTCCAGCGCACCAGCAGCTCGGCCGACGTATGGTGCGCGAAGCCTCCGATATCCGGTCCGGAAAAAGCCAATCCCGACAGCCCCATATTGAGCACCATCGGCATGGCGAGCGCCATATGCTCCCAGAAGCTGCGGTTGTCGCCCGTCCAGACGGCCGCGTAACGCTGGATGCCGGAGTAACCCGCCCGCGTCAGCACGAAAGGCCGCTGTCCGTCCATGTTCCTTTTCAACCCTTCGTACGTCGCTTTGGACATCAGCATGCCGTACAGATTGTGCAGCTCTTCGTGCGTCTTCGGATTGCCGTTGTTGCCGTGCATGACGTCGAGGTCCATCGTTTTGGAATTATTGAAAACGGCCGGCTCGTTCATGTCGTTCCAGATGCCGGGGATGCCGAGGTCCGTGTAGTATTTGTGCAGATTGCCCCACCATTCCGAAGCGGTATCATCCGTGAAATCGGGAAACGCGCTCGTGCCCGGCCATACGTCTCCCAGGAAAATATCGCCTTCGAGCTTGCGGCTGAAATGGCCTTCTTCGACGCCTTGACGGTACACCGCGTATTTCGGGTCTTTTTTCACGCCGGGATCAACGATGGGCACGATTCGAATCCCCAGCGATTTAAGTTCGGCCATCATCGCTTGCGGATCGGGAAAACGCACCGGATCGAACGTGAACACCCGATACTCGTCCATATAATGGATATCGAGGTAGATGACGTCGCACGGAATTTCTTTTTCCCGGAACGTCCGCGCCAGATGCAGCACCTCGTTTTGATCCATGTAGCTGTAGCGCGACTGATGGTAGCCGAGCGCCCACTTCGGCGGCAGCGCGATGCGTCCGGTCAGTCCGGTATAATCTCGCACGACCTCTTTCAAATCCGGTCCGTACACGAAATAGATATCATAGTCGCCCGTCGAGCAGCCGATCGTGTACGCGATGCCGTGCGAGCGCATATCGAAGTCGGTACGGCCCGGATTATCGAGGAAAATGCCGTACGACGAGCTGCCGTGCATATGGATCAGCAGCGGAATCGACTCGTACAGCGCTTCGATTTCCGGCATATGCGGCGCATAGACATCGGTGTTCCACATGGTGTAGCGCTCGCCGCGTTTATCGAGGAAGCTGGCTTTTTCGCCGAGTCCGTAAAAGTGGGAATCGCCCGGCATATCGTACACCGAATGAATAGCGCCTCGCGGGTTCCAACTGATGTTGTTTTGCCGCGCGACCAGCCGTTCCTCAAGATCGAATACCGACAAGGCGGACGACTTCTTTTCGATTTCCAGTACCAATTTGCCGCTGCTCAGCTTCCATGCCGAGTCGGTCTCTTCCACGGTCGCTTCGAGCGGTTCGTTGTCGCGAGGCAGTACGGCGATCGTAGAGGACAGGTTGACTTCTTTGCCCATAAATAGCTTCATCCGGAACATCTTCTCGCTCAAAAAAACAAAAGCCAACGACGCCCGTTCCCCTCTGCATACATACACGCCGTTCATATGCTCCAGCGCCAACGCTTTTCCGATCGTCCCCCACGCTTCCTGCACGATGATCGGTCCTACCCGGTCGGGGTGTATTGCTTCGCTCGTATCCATGTCTGCGTCAGCTCCTTGTTGGTTCGCTCTTCGCCGTGCCGTTCGCTGCGGCGAAGACGAGTATCGTATCGCTTTCCCGGCATCTCGTTATCCCTATTTCACCTTTATTTCGGCGGATGAATAATGGACGGATCGAAGCCGGAACGCTCTGTATGCACGGATATAGATAGAAGGTTCAAAATGAATATCAGCTTGCTTGTCCCGATTATCCCACCGCTTTTCGTCTTCGGCAATCGGAAAATTCGCGAATCCGGGTACAAGCCGCGCAATTCGGGGTAAAAGGGAGGGAGAAGGAAATGACCTGCCGGTCATTTCACGATTTGACGGATGACTTTTGCGATTCCCGAACTCATGACCATACTCGAAAGGGGCTGTTTTTCTTGTCATCAACCTCGAAAAATCCGTACAAATGGTTAAACGCAATTCTTTTTATCGCGGTAATCGTCGTGAACGCGCTTGCCACCACGCTGCCGTTGGCCGGCCGCGACACCCGGGAGATCTCGGACATGTACAAAAACCTGCTGACTCCGGCAGGGTTCGCTTTCTCGATCTGGTCCGTGATCTACGTGCTGCTGCTCGGCTTCATCATTTACGCGTTCGTCGCCGAACGCAAAGGCCGGGCTTCCGCCGCCGCGCCGGGACCGCTGTTCGCCGTCACCTGCGTGCTGAACATGGCTTGGCTGTTCTGCTGGCATTACTTGCTGGTCGAACTGTCCGTCGTCGTCATGCTGCTGTTCCTCGTCACGCTGATTCTCATCTACCTGCGGACGCGTCTGGATAACGAACGGCTTGAAGTGTTGGACATCCTGTTCGTAAAAGTCCCGTTCAGCATGTATCTGGGCTGGATCAGCGTCGCGACGATCGTCAACATCTCGGCTTTGTTCGCCAAACACGACTTCGGCACTTTCGGTCTCGGGGATGCAGGCTGGGCGATCGTCATGGTGATCGTAGCCGCCTTGCTGGCCTTCGCGATCGGTTTCCGCTTCCGCGACGGCGTATATCCGCTCGTCTTCGCTTGGGCACTGTACGCGATCTCGGTCGAACAATCCGACGCTTCGCAAGCGGTAAGCACGGCCGCTCTGGTGACTTCCATCGTGGTCGCTTTGTTCGCGATATGGATGTTCGTCCGCTCCGTCATGGATCGGGACTGAAGGAAGGGCGGCGCGGAACTCGCCTTGTCGGGAGCTCGCTCGGAAGGTGGGAGCGGTTAGGCGGATTGTTCGAGCAGGGGCAGTCGTTCGGGCTTACCCGCCGTTCGCCTCGAACGACTGCCCCTGCGGAGTTGTGCCGCGGGAAGCCGCTCCTTTGTGGGAGCGGCTTTTTGCATGGATAGGGATCGCGCCCCACCCAACACCAAACCCGGGAAACAGATTCGACGTCGCTGCGCGGCCGAAACCGGAAAACAACAAATATTTCGGCTCGGCTCGGCTCGGCTCGGCTCGGCTCGGCTCGGCTCGGCTCGGCTCGGCTCGGCTCGGCTCGGCTCGGCTCGGCTAACGGATTGTATATACTTTAGAAGCCGAATCAACCCTCTTCGCGATTTTAACGGATCGTATTGCCGTTAGACGCTTACTTCCCCGCTTTTTCCGCAAAAATCAAGCCGATTCCTGCTCTAATCGTCACCTCGATCCGTTAAAAATCTCAAGCGGCTCCAAATCCCCTCTAAGCGTCGCCTCGATCCGTTAGATTCTAACCCTTTTGTTAGACGCTCGGCCTCCCGTCCGCCGCCTTCGCCTTTATCTTTGCTCCCCCTGCAAAAAAGCCGACTGCATAGAGCAGTCGGCTTGATTCGGCCGGAGAAACCTCCGGCCAGGGAAGGCCCAGCGGACGCAGGGGGATTCGTGCAGGAGTAAAACTTCCCCCGGAGCCCGCGCCCGCCTTCCCGCACGCCCGGTTTCAAGCGTCCGAGTCAAAAGGCCGCTCCCGAAATCACTCGGCGAGCGCGATGACTTCGACTTCAACGAGAGCGTCCTTCGGCAGACGAGCCACTTCGATCGTGCTGCGCGCCGGGAACGGCTCGCTGAAGAACGTGCCGTACACCGCGTTCGCCGCGGCGAAATCGTTCATGTCTTTCAGGAACATCGTTGCTTTCACGACGCGATCCAGACCGCTGCCTGCCGCTTCGAGCAGAGCGCGGACATTTTCCAGCGATTGCTTGGCTTGCGCCTCAACGCCGCCGGACGGGAATTCGCCCGTCGCAGGGTCCAGTCCAAGCTGTCCGGAAGCAAAAATGAATCCGTTCGCCGCAACGGCTTGCGAGTAAGGTCCGATTGCGCTTGGTGCTTGGTCGGTAACGATCGGCTTTTTAGTGTTCGACATATGATCCCATCCTTTTCGGCTCGTAATATAATCTGCTGGCTAAAAAGCGTTTGAAACGCTTTGTTCCGCTTCGCATATAGGCCTATTTTAAGCGGTGAACCGCCTTCTCGCAAGCCGTCCGCGAAGGACGGACGCCGCTTACGAGTATGCAAAATCGCAATATCCGGTTTTTTCAAGCCCCCGCAGTCTTTCGTCTAATCAAACGTCGCAATAATGAAGCGCTTGTGCGTTTTCCGATTAACCCCCTGCGTCCAACCGTAACGGAAAATACAAGCAGCAATCCGCCGAGCAGCCGTCTGAAACACGACAAAAAGCCGCAGCCCGGATAAACGAATCATCCGGCAGCGGCAAAATAGGCATCCGATATCGCGAAACCCGCATTTTCAGGAGAGCGGCAAGAACAGCGCAAAGGTACTCCCTTTTCCTTCCGCGCTCTCCACACGAATAAATCCGCCAAGCAAACGTGCCAAATCCCGACTGATCGACAAACCAAGACCCGTTCCGCCATATTTTTTGCTCACCGTGCTGTCGGCCTGTTGAAAAGCTTCGAAGATCGTAAAATGCTTCTCCGCCGCAATGCCGATCCCCGTATCGCGAACCGCGAAAACGACCCATTCCCCTTTTAACTGCGGCTCCTCGGCCTTGTAGATATTCAGCTCCACTTTGCCCGTCTCCGTGAACTTGAACGCATTCGCGAGCAGATTGCGCAAGATTTGCTGGAGTCGCTGCGGATCGGAACAGATCGTATCGGGCAGGTCTTCCTCCACCCGGATATCGAACGTTAATTGCTTGCGCTCGGCGGTAAGCTCGAAATACGGACCGACCCAAGTCGGAATCTCGACCAGACTGATATCTTCGGTGACCACTTCCAACTTGCCCGCTTCGACTTTGGACAGATCGAGAATATCGTTGATGATTTTAAGCAAATCCTCGCCCGAGTGGAAAATGAGCTGTCCGTAGCGGTGCATCTCCTCGCTGCTCGTATCTTCGGCCGAATCCGAGATGAACTGCGCCAGATTAATGATGCTGTTCAACGGCGTCCGAAGCTCATGCGACATATTGGCCAAAAATTCCGATTTGTACTGCGAGGCGAGCTGAAGCTGCTTGGCCCGGTCTTCCAAAACGGCTTTGTTTTTCTCAAGTTCCTCCGTTTGCTGACGAAGCAGCCGATTCAATTTGCCGAGTTCGACGGCGCGATGCTGATCCTTTTGAAAATCCCTTAGGATAAAAGCGAAGAACGAACACAGCAAAAGGCTGGTCGGCAGCGTGTAAGGCAAGATATGCAGCAGATATTCATCCGCGGGAATAACGCCGAAAATCGCGATATTCACGCAATTCAGCACGTTTATAACGACAAGCGCAACGGCCGCCTGCCGCAAAAAGCTCCAGTTCACGCTGCGGAGCCAACTATTCAGTAACGCTCCCACGAAGCCCAAAATCGTCAAATTAATAAAACCGGCCAACGCCGCGTCGGTAAAACCAAAAGCAAAACGCGTCAATCCGATGCCTAACCCGACGACAAAGACGACAGGCGAGCGTTGATACACGAATATGGCAATCAATAGCGGAACGATGCGCATATCGAAAATAATGCCTTCGCGCAATTCAAAACCGAAAAACGTAGCCGACCAACCGCCTGCGATCAACAACAAAACCGAGCCTATGTATTTCACGACACCCGACGTGCGGTAAATCGCATATTTGTAGATGAGATTGGCGATATAAGCAAACGTAACGAGAACCGCCATGTTTTGAATGAACATTTTGGAAAATTCCATCTCTTCGCCTCTGTTTCCTGGATCTCCCGCTCCGGCATTGTTGAGCCCATCATACCACGAAGTTTCGGTTGCGGATATATTCACCATTTTTCGAACGTATGATCTTTTATTCTTATACACGATACATTTTTTGTCAAGAAAAAAGCAGATTTGATGAGTCGTTTCCGAACGTTTCCGCGCCGCCCCCGAATTTGCTATGATGAAGCTATCTTGAATTCAAGGAGGTTTCACGCCGATGAAAATGCGCGCAGCCGCCGTGCAATATCACCTGCATTCGATCTCGTCCTTTGACGAGTTTGCGGCGCAGGCCGAACACTATGTCAAAACCGCTCAAGAGTTCGAAACCGAATTTTTGTTGTTTCCCGAATTTTTCACGACGCAGCTGCTATCCATCCCGGACGAGCAAGGAAATGCCCGCGGGATCGAAAGTCTCCCTGATTATACGTCGGCTTATCTGGATTTGTTTCGCGACCTTGCCGCCCGTTCCGATATGCACATCATCGCAGGTACGCATGTGGTGCGCCGAGAGGGCAAGCTTTACAATACGGCCCACCTGTTCTATCCGGACGGACGGGTAGAAACGCAAGAGAAAATCCATATCACGCCGACCGAGGTCCATGAATGGAATATGGCTAAAGGCGACGGACTGACCGTTTTCGAGACGGAAAAAGGCACCATCGCGATGTTGACCTGTTACGACATCGAGTTCCCGGAGATCGTCCGCATGGCTCGCGCCAAAGGCGCCGACGTGATCTTTTGCCCATCCTGCACGGACGATCGGCACGGGTTCCACCGCGTCCGCTATTGCTGCCACGCGCGCACGATCGAGAACCAGATCTATATCGTGACGACGGGCACCGTAGGCTCCCTGCCGACCGTAGACTTTATGCGCGGGAACTTCGGCCAAGCCGCCGTGCTTTCGCCGAACGATGTCCCGTTCCCGCCCAAAGGCATTGTCGCCGAAGGCGAAATCAATGACGACATGATTATCGTGGCCGACTTGGATCTCAGTCTTTTGGATCAGGTGCGGGAAAAAGGTTCCGTCACGACCTGGCGCGACCGCCGTACGGATCTATATACGGACTGGTCCTGAGGCCGCCCATGAGCGAAACGGCGATCTACGAAAAAAGCTGCTATGTTTTCCGAGACGGGCATCCCGAGCATTTACGCATTCGCAACTATACGGAGCAAGACATTGAAGCATTGATTGATATCCAGCGCGAATGCTTCCCTCCGCCCTATCCGTCCGAACTATGGTGGAACCGCGAACAACTGCTTCAGCATATCGAAAGATTCCCAGCAGGGGCATTATGCGCAGAAGTCGATGGGCGTCTGGTCGGATCGCTAACCACTATGATTACGCCTTTTGACCCGGCACATACTGAGCATGGCTGGGCTGAAATGACGGATAACGGGTATATCGGCACCCATGACGCAGCAGGCGATACCCTATATGTCGTAGATATCAGCGTCTCTCCTGCCGCACGCGGTCTCGGGTTAGGCAAGCAGATGCTTCAATCGGCCTATGAGCTTGTGATCGCTTTGGGACTTACTCGCCTGCTCGGCGGGGGCCGAATGCCCGGATACGGCGCTGTGCAGCATGAAGTCACGCCCGAGCGTTATGTAGACGACGTGCTGCATGGACGCCGACGCGATCCGGTTATCGGATTCTTGCTCCACTGCGGACGCACGCCGCTTGCCGTCGTGCCCGATTATCTGGACGATGAGGAATCGGCCAATCATGCTTTGTTGATGGAATGGCGCAACCCGCTCCTCTCGCTCCGCGGTCGTTGAACAGCGTCTGCTCCACCATGCTTTTCTACCATTATTAATAGGTTTTGATCCAGATCAACTTTATAGGAGGAATCATAGAATGGAATATACGCGGGTAACCGATATTGCTGATCCGCTCTTTGCAGGGCTGCATCGGCTGATGAGTGAGATTTTTCCGCCGGAGGAAGTGCTGGCGTTCGATCTTTGGAAAGAACCGCTGCAAGATCCAGGCATTCGAGTATTCGTGGCCGTGCATGACGGGGAAGTCGTAGGTGCCACGGAGTATCGATATTATGCGGAAGACGATATCGCCATGACTGATTTTACGATCATCGGTCGCCCCGGGCTTGGAATCGGGCCTTTCCTGGCTAACCGCCGCGAAGCGGATCTGAGACGGTTGGCTCACGAAGCAGGCGGAACGCTCAAAGGCATGTTTGCCGAGATTTATGATCCTTATCAATCGCAGGAGCATGAATTCGGCGGCGTGAAGCCGATGGATCCGTTCGTCCGTCGCGAAGTGTTGGCTCATCTGGGCTATCGGCGTCTGAACTTGGGCTATGTGCATCCATCCTGGCAAGGCGACGGGGAAGCGGTAGGCGGCCTTGACCTATGTTTCCTGCCTTATGAAGAAAGCGCGTCTCTCGCCGGAAGTTTCATTGCCAAATTCCTGCGTACGTATTACAGCGTTCTGGAGCCTAAACCGGCGCAGTGGACCGAGATGGTCGAAGCATTGGAACAGCGAAACGCCGTAGAGCTGCTTCCTTTATAAACATTCAAAAAAAGAGTGCGACCACGCCGTCAGGCGCGGTTGGCACTCTTTTTGTTTCCGTGTTCGGCGGGCGTGGAGAACGCCCGGCGTTTCCACTTGGAGAGGACAACGGGAGAGACGATTGATCGAAGGACATCCTCCGCTGCATCGTCTTCCGCCCTTTCTCCTTCCGGAAGTTTGTAATAACGAAGGTCATAGGAGCTTACGAGTCCGCCTTGAACGGTAATGACGACATGGCCGCGCTGCTCGATAATCCTGCCGGATACGACATAAGATTCCACCATGGCTGCGTCCCCTCTCTTCTGCTTCCGGATTTCAACCCGTGATCCCGCCCGGCCTCCGCTCAACTCCGCTTCTTGCGGGTACGGATAGCGGCGGGGCGTTCGTCCGTATATTAGCGATCGCTGCCCGTCGTGAGCGCGGACGCCCAAGACTTGTATTCCAATTCGGCCGCTTCGGCATCATGCCCGTAGCGCTCGCGAACCTTCTCGATCAGCTTTTCCTTGTCTCCGTTTATATACTCCAAGTCCGCTTCCGTCAGTTTGCTCCATTGCTTCTTCGCCTCGTGCTGCGTCTGATTCCATCTGCCTTTAATCACTTTGGTTTCGATCGGATTGGTCATGAGGTCAGCTCCTAACTAATTGGGAATCGGTTTAATTTGAATTACCCTGGCTCCCATTTGCTGAATCCGGACAGGGGTCGTTAAAGCCGTAAGCACGGGGTGAAAAAAATCGAATTTCGACACGGAACGCGCGGAATGAGACATATGCCACACACTTTGTGATTATTATCACATGAATATTTCAAATTGTATGTTATTCTGATATCGAAAACGGTGACGGACGGAGAACGAACCTACGCAGCATCCGTATTCCGGAGTATTTTTAGCCGGTTGAACACCGCTCTGACGGAATCGTTTTCGGTAAATCGTCGATCGTTCGGAACGATTCATTCAGACAATGACGGAGGGGTTAAGGAATGGGTAAAAAACATGGGTCTATCATGATGTGCAGCGTGCTGTTGTTAGGCGTGCTGGCAGCATGCGGAAGCAACAACGAAACGGCAGCAACGACTGAACCGGCAGCGCAAACAGAAACAGCGGCGGAACCGGCAGTTACCGAAACGACGGAGCCGGCTGAAACGACAACCGAGCCTGCCGAAGCAACATCCGATCTGCAAGACGGCATGTACTTCGCGCAAGGCGAAATGGACGCGAACTCCGGTTGGCAGCCTTACGTGATCCTTCAAGTCGAAGGCGGCAAAATTACAGACGCCGCTTGGAGCGCATCGAGCATCAACGCGGGTCTCGACAAAAAGACTTCTTCCGAAGAAGGCAAGTACGGCATGAAAGCGGGCGGCGCTTCTTCCGAATGGCACGAACAAGCCGAGAAGATCGAGCAATACTTGATCGACAACCAAGATCCGGCGAAAATCACGACTGACGCCGAAGGACATACGGATGTCGTATCCGGCGTGTCCGTTCACGTGAATGATTTCACTGAGCTTGCCGCAAAAGCGCTGGCAGCCGGACCGGTCGAAGCTGGCCCTTATAAGGACGGCGCTTACCATGCGGAAGCAGCCGATTTCGATGCGGAAAGCGGTTGGAAAGAAACCGTTGACGTGACTGTTGCCGCCGGCAAAATCGTTGCCGTTAACTTCAGCGGCGTGAACGCGGCCGGCGAAGACAAGAAAACGAACTCCAAAGACGGCAAGTACGGCATGAAAGCAGGCGGCGCTTCCTCCGAATGGCACGAACAAGCCGAGAAAGCCGAGCAGTACCTGATCGGGAAACAAGATCCGACGGCTGTCGAAACAACGGAAGACGGCAAAACGGACGCAATCAGCGGCGTATCTATCCATATCGGCTCTTACCTCAAATTGGCCGAAGAAGCTCTGGCAGGCGCGAAGTAATCGAAGCTGCCTGTCTCGCAACGTATAATTTTAATCTGAAACAACGGACGGGCCGCCGCCTGCCCCTCGCGAGTAATCGCGAAGGCCGGCGGGCGCGCGAAGTCCGTCAACGGAAAGGTTGGTTTCCTGATGAAGAAGATAGTCGTATTGGGCGGCGGTTACGGCGGCGTTCTGACTGCAAAGAAATTAGCGAAAAACTTCAAAAAAAACGACGATGTACAGATTCAACTGATTGACCGCAATCCTTATCACACCATGTTGACCGAGCTCCATGAAGTCGCGGCAAACCGGACTTCCGAAGATGCGGTCAAAATGGATCTCAAAAAGATTTTTGCCGGCCTCAAAGTCGACGTAATCCTGGATGAAGTAGAGAATATCGACTTCAATGCCCAGTCTCTGCAGGGGCAACGAGCTTCCTACGCATATGACTATCTCGTCATCGGAACAGGTTCCAAACCTACTTTCTTCGGTATTCAAGGCGCTGAAGAAAACAGCTACACGCTATGGTCTTACGACGATGCCGTGAAGCTGAAAGATCGCTTCCGTCAGATGTTCACCGAAGCATCGAAAGAAACGGACAAAACGATTCGTCGCGAAAAACTGTCGTTCGTCGTGGTAGGCGCAGGCTTCACCGGCGTCGAACTGATCGGCGAAATGGCCGAATACCGCAAAGAGTTGTGCCGCGAGTTCTTCATCGAAGAATCCGAAGTTCGCATGATCGTTGCGGATATGGCACCGAAGATCCTGCCCCTGCTGCCGGACAACTTGATTGCCAAAGCCGAAAAACGCCTGAAAAAGATGGACATCGAGATTATCGTCGGCAAACAAATCACCGGCGTATCCGAAACGGGCGTCGACCTCGGCGATCAAAAGCTGATTGCCCGTACGGTCATCTGGACAGCAGGCGTGGAAGGCGCAGGCATTCTCGATAAGCTGGACGTGCAGCAAAAAGGCCGCAAACGGATCGAAACGAATGCGCATCTGCAAAGTTTGGATCACGAGAACGTATACGTCGTCGGCGACAATATCTTCTTCATTCCGGAAGGCGAAGAGCGTCCGGTTCCGCAGATGGTCGAAAACGCCGAACATGCGGCTCCTTTGATCGCGCACAATATCACGGCCGATATCAAGGGCGGCACGAAAAAAGAATACAAACCTGCTTTCCACGGTACGATGGTATCGATCGGCAGCCGCTACGGCGTCGCAAGCGTAGGTCTGCCGGGTAAATTCTTCCCGCTGACCGGACTGTTCGCGATGTTCGCCAAGCATGCCATCAACGTTCTGTATCTGTGCACGGTTCTGGGCTTCAATAAAGTCTGGACCTATATGATGCACGAAGTCTTCCATGCCCACGACCGCCGCACGTTCCTGGGCGGACACTTCTCGAAGCGCTCGCCGAATTTCTGGCTCGTTCCGCTGCGCGTATTCGTCGGCTGGATGTGGTTGCACGAAGGCTGGGACAAGCTGCAAAAAGTCATCGATGACCCGAACAATATCTTCCTGATTCCTCCGGATCCCCGCGCGGACGTCATCAGCGCCGCTTCCCAAGCGGTAGGCAACGTCGCCGATACGGTCGATGCTCAAGCAGCCGCTTCCGCGGTCGAAAATGCCGGTCAGGCCGTTCAAGCGATCCCGGTTCCGGGCTTCGTATCCGACATGGTGCAATCGATGATGAACCTGATGTTTTACACAGGCGACGGCGGCTATACCTGGCTGGCTACCGCGTTCCAAATCGGCATGGTTGCCGCTGAAATCATCTTCGGCTTGATGCTGATCGCAGGTCTGTTCTCCGCGATTGCTTCGCTCGCAACGATCGCGATGGGCCTCATGATCTGGTCGTCCGGCATGGCACCGACCGACATGTGGTGGTACTGGTTCGCGGCATTCGCTCTTATCGGCGGATCGGGCAGCATCTTCGGCCTGGACTACTACGTCCTGCCATGGCTCAAGAAACATTGGAAGAAAACCTGGTTTGCAAAACGCTGGTATCTTTATACCGACGACTGAGGCGTTTCGATAACGGAATCGCTATAACCAACCGACTTTGCGTTACGGGCGGGGTCATGTGCAGCTTACGACGCACATGACTCCGCTTTTTTCAAACCGACGTCCCGTTACGCTTTGCATAATCAACGAATTTGTCTCATAATGTGGGGGAATCCGAGTGAACACGGTATATAAGCCGATTCGGTATTTTGTTAGTCCGTCAAGGGGTGCTTCAATGAACGACATCATGATCCGGGAAGCGCTGGAACGCCTCCAGGCCGAGATCGACCCGGTCACGCGCATCCGCCTCAAACCGGAAAAGTCGGTACTCGTCGAAGCGCTAACCGTATTCGAACGCTGTGGCGTAGAACCGCTGCGACGATCGAGACTGTTGGCGATCTATACGCTTTTGGCCTCGGCGTTCGCTCGGCATTCCGAGCCGCTGGAGCTGGACGATACAGAACTGACCCGCCGTATCCTGGACGGCGATTATCTGTATAGTCTCTACATTCAATATGCCTTAAAATGCAAGGAAGAATCATTGCTCCGCGACTTGTCTCCGTTCGTCAAAAAAATTCAAATTGCCCGCGCGCTAGGCCAAGACGAACAAGTTCCTCTTCTGTCTGCCTTCGAGCAAATCCTTCTGAATCGCAAGGAGGCGAACTAGGCATGCCGCTGCATAAAAAATTGCGAATCGACCTGCGCCGAATCGATCGGGAGATGAAGCGCATCGTGAAGTACGACAAGGATGTCCCGCCTCATTCGGAGCTGGAAAAATCTCTGCTGCAAACGATCGACGCAGGCGGAAAACGGCTGCGCCCGATGCTGGTCATGGTCGGAAGCCGCTTCGGTACGCGTCCGGACGACAACCGAATCGTACAGCTTGCCGCGGCTGCCGAATTCATTCACACCGCCTCGCTGATTCACGACGATCTGATCGACCGCTCGCCGCTGCGGCGGGGGGAACCTTCTCTGCACACGCTCATCGGTCCGGCAAAAGCAGTCTATGTCGGCAACTATATGTCGGCACGAGTTGTCGAACTATTAGCCCAAGTGGACGAAGAGCCGGCAGGCGACCGACAAAGCTTCACCGCCGTCGCGACGGCGGAACTGTGTCTGGGCGAGTACGAACAATTGGAACACGCCTACAACTACAACATGAGCTTGGATGACTATTTGTTGAAGTCCAGGCACAAAACCGCCCACCTCATGGCCGTTTCCCTCGAATTCGGTGCCAGAGCCGCCGGAGCCCCGGAACCCGTCTGCCAAAGCCTGTATCGGTTCGGCGAGCATTTGGGCCTGTCGTTTCAAATCCGGGACGATCTGCTCGACTTTACCGCTTCGGCGAAGCAGCTCGGCAAGCCGGCGGGAAGCGATCTGCTCGGCGGCCAAGTTACCCTTCCTGTGCTATACGCGCTCGAAGACGCGCAGCTTGCTGCACAAATTCGCAGCGTAGGCCCGCATACGCAGCCGGAAGACATCCAGCCCCTGCTGGAACAAATCCGCACGAGCGGGGCCCTGAAACGCGCCGAGACGTTCTGCGACGAAGAGCTGCAACGCGCCCGCGATGTCGCTGTCTCACTGGGCGAATACGCCGCACATGCTGACCTTCTGTCTCTGGCCGACTATTTCGGCGGCCGGACGTTTTAGGGGGAAGCGGCGGGGCTGCTGCTGGAGACGAAGTTCCTGTTCGTTTTTTCGCCTCCGGCGGGGCTTCGGGGGAGTGCGTTCCGGGCGCTGTCTCAATCTTCCGATTTCAAAGGCGCCCTTCACCCACTCCCCCTCCGCCCGGTTGGCTAAGTTGCATAAACCGGAACTTCAGAAACCTTTTCAAAAGGCCGACGGACCCTATACCGTCGGCTTTTGTTTTTAGATCAGAGGTCGGCTTTGCACTTTTGAGGCTTCGCGGGCTATCGCAAAAAAGCAAAAACACAAAAAAGCAAAACGCAAAATATCGCAGCAGGAAATTTTTAACGGATCGTCATTGCTTTAACGCGGCTTTTTGGACGTCCGGCGAATTCTAACGGATACACGCGACGCTTAGCGAAGAAAACCGTGCTTTTTGAACGTTTAAAACCCTCTTTTTGCCGTCTAAGCGTCATCTGTATCCGTTAAAAATTCCTGAACCCGAATTTTGCGCGCTAAGGGTCACCTCGATCCGTTAAACTTCGCACGTGAAGAAAAGCCTCCCTGTCGTTCAAAACTCGCTGATTCGTAACCTCATCGCTTCTCCCTGACCTTCGCAACGATATGCAACTAAGCAACTCCTCCCCTTTAGCGATGTTCCCCCGGAACGAGCCTATCCCCTTATCTCCTCTTATAAACGGCGTCCCAGGAGTTTATCTCAATCAGATGCAGCTTTAAGTGAGTCTGAATCGCATCTTTAAAATGAAACAAACCACCAGGAGAGTGATTTCCTTTTAGAGCGACTTTTGGCTTTCCGTAGGAAAACAACCCGGAGCGATAAAAGGAAATCACTCTCCCCGCGTCGAATATACCCCCTCTCAGCACAATACAAAGGAGCTACTCACCCCATGACTACAGACGAACAGCTGGCGCAAATGCGGCAGGAAGAAGAAGAATTGCGGTTTCGCGCTTTTGACGCGGAAACGGCGCTTGCGCTTGGTTTGACTTTGATCGAAGAAGCGCGTCGAACCAACAAAAAAGTTACGGTAGACATCACTCGCAAAGGACATCGCCTTTTCCTGCACGCGATGGAAGGCACCTCGCCGGAAAACGAAGACTGGATTCGGCGCAAAAACAATACGGTCGGACGCTTCGTCAAAAGCTCGTGGCACACCGCCCTCCAGCTTCGCAGCGAAAACAAGACCTTATCGGAAGACTTTGGTCTGAGCGACAATGAATTCGTGCTCGCCGGCGGCGCCTTCCCGCTGATGCTAGCCGGAGAAGGCTTGATCGGTACCGTCACCGTATCGGGCCTCCCCGATCAAGAAGACCACGACCTCGTCACCTCCGGCATCCGCCGCTTCCTGAGCGAAAGCCAGAATCAATAAATCGCTCAACCTGCACCTAACCTGCTTGCAAAAGCAGTCAAAGCACAACACGACCAAAAAGACTTCATCATTCGCATTTTCGCGAATGATGAAGTCTTTTTACCATTCTTATTATCGCTTGCCTTCTTGACCCTCAAGACACTTTACAAAAAGTAGTCCAACATCGCAAACAACAAAATCAGCATACTGACCACCTGATTCAGATTGTACGAAGCGATCTTCATCAGCCGTCGATTATGCGGTTTGACGATCCCGTGCTCCAGCATCAGCAGGAACGCAGCCAGCACGATCCCGATCAGGTACAGCCAGCCCAGATCGCGGAAAACGAACAAGAACAGCAGCAATCCGACCATCACCGCATGCAGGAAACGCGAGATATACAGTGCAGGCTTTAAACCGAAAGCGCTAGGAATCGAATGCAACCCCTGCTTCCGATCAAAGTCGATATCCTGCGTTCCGTACAAAATATCGAAGCCGCCGATCCACAACATCACGATCGTACCGAGCACGAACGGCGTGAACGCGAATGATCCGGTCACCGCGAACCAGGCCCCGATCGGCGCGGACGCAATCGTAAATCCCAGGTACAGATGGCTCAGCCACGTAAAGCGTTTCGTATACGAATACGACGAAATCAGGAAGATCGCGACCGGAGACAGGATCAGGCAAAGCATGTTCAACATCCCCGCCGCCACAATAAAGATTGCATAATTGACGACGACAAAAATCCAAACTTCGCGCACGCCAAGCAGCTTTTGCGGCAAATGTCGGTGGGCGGTGCGCGGATTGGCGGCGTCGAACTCGCGGTCTGCCAACCGATTGAATGCGTTCGCGCCGTTGCGGGCGGCAACCAGTGCGATCAGCGACCAGAGAATGACGCGCCATGAAGGCACGCCGCCTGCTGCCCACACGATCGAAATGATCGCAAAAGGCAGCGAAAACAGCGTGTGCGAGAACATCACCAACGAACCAAAATCACGTGTTTTTAGAAAAGCACTGCGTATCGCCGCACTCATGGCTGCCGATTCGACGCAGAAGCTTCGCTTTCTCCGCCTTGTTCCTTTTCCGTTACTGTAAGCCGCTCCTGCTCAATTGCCCCCAACACCGCATCCAGCGCTTCCAGCATCAGCTCGATATCCGACGCTTCGATGACGATCGGCGGTTGGAAAGCCAGTACGTTGCGGGACACGCCGTTTTTGCCGATCAGGAAGCCGCGGTCTTTCATCTCTTCCAGCACCCGATCCGTCATCATTGCGCCATAGGTCGGATCTTCCGCGTACAGTTCGGCCCCCAGCATCAAGCCAAGTCCGCGAACTTCGGACACGATATGCGGGTAAAAGACGCGCATGCGTTCCAAACCAAGCTTCAGCGCCGATCCCAAACGTGCCGCCCGTTCCGGCAGATTCTCCGACTCGATATAATCCAGCACCGCCAGCGCGGTTTCGGCCGAGATCGGATTGCCGCCGAACGTCGAAGCCGAAGGCACGTTGAGCGAAGCCGCTACCTCTTCCGTCGCCGCGAACGCGCCGATCGGAATGCCTCCGCCGAGCGCTTTGGCCATCGTCACGATATCTGCCTGCACGCCAAGCTGCTGCGAAGCGAGCAGCTGTCCGGTACGCCCGAAGCCGGTTTGAATCTCGTCCGCGATCAGCAGTACGCCGTAAGATTCCAGCATTTTTTTCGCGCGAGCCAGATAGCCTTCCGGCATCACGATCATTCCGCCGTTGCCCTGAATCGGTTCGACGATCATCGCCGCGATATTGTCGCCGGCTTCGCGCAGTACGTCTTCCAGCGCGCTTAACGAACGTTTTGCCGCTTCCTGAGGATCAACGCCATACGCATAAGGACGCGGAATGAAGTAGACATGATCGTCCGGGAACGGGTCGGTCCGCCACATTTGCAGACCCGTGACGCTTGTCGTCAGCGAAGTACGGCCGTGCAGCGATTCGGTCAGCGAGATGAAGCCTCTGCGTTTTGTATGCCGACGCGCCAACACCAACGCCCCTTCGTTCGCTTCCGAGCCGCTGTTGCAGAAAAAGACGCGCGGATAAGCGGGCAGAAGTTCCGACATCCGTTTGGCCAATTTGGCGGAAGGCTCGGTCAGATAGATCGTGGTCGTATGCTGAAGCTTGCGCGCCTGACGAACGGTCGCTTCGGCGATCGCGGGGTTGCAGTGACCCGTTGCAACGACGGATACGCCCGCGAAGAAGTCCGTATACGCCTTGCCTTCGCCGTCCGTCACATGCTGCATGGAACCGGAGACCAGTACGGGCGGATTCTTATAGAAATGCTGCGTGCACGGGAAAAAGTGGGCTTTGCGCAGCGCGACGACTTCTTCGGGCGTCATGACGCTCCCGACGGGTTCAGTCTGCGCCGCCGCTGCATGTCGCGCTTCCGCTCCAGACTTCTGCGTGCGATTCGCTTCGGTATCGGTAAACACTCCGGTTGATTTGGGCACTTGATTTTGTTGTTCGCTGTTCATTCCGCTCATCCTTTCGTTTCTTGAAGTACCGGCTGTTCGGCAGGCGCGACCTTTTCTTCCGACGCTTCCTCTGCCGAAGGAGCCGCATCCAGAGCTGTCGGCAAGTTCGCCGGCGTGCTGCGGTCCGCACGGCGGAAAGCCAGCGCGCCGAGCGTAAATCCGGCAAAGGTCGGCTCAAGGCCAGCCGCCAGTTCGACTGCGCGTTCCGGCGCATTCAAGGCTGCGCGATAGACCGCCAACAGTTCGCCCAAGCGCTCCGGCGCATAGGTCGAACCTTCGATGCGGAAGTGCGAGATTCCGGCCTGCATCAGTTCGGCGACGACAGGCAGCATGCAGATTTCTTTGGACGTCGTGAGATGGCAGCGGCCGTGAACGTCTTTATAGACCGGGCTTTCGCCTTTGTCGGTCATCAAGACAAGGATGTCGTCGCGAACATAGTGATTACTTTCTTCGGCGACCGGTTGGTAGACTTCGGTATTTTCATACAGATCGTGCTCCATATACATCACGACCGGCGTGCCGTGTACGGTCAGTTCCAGTTCGCCTTGGGTACGGCCCAACAGAGCAGCCAGATCCGGCAAATTGGCTTCGATCGAAGCCGTCAAACGTTCTACGCCTAACTCGCGGTACATATGTTCAGCCATATGATTATACAGATTCAGCGACAGGTCGCCGATCAGCGGAAGACCGAAACCTTTGAAGCGACGCACCGCGCCGATGTTTGTCACCAGAAGCGCGTCCAAGCCCGGTACACCGCGAGACAGCAGAGCATCATATTGTTCAAAGTGTATTTCGTTCATCATGCGCGGGGTTGCAAGCACTAGCCGCGTATTGCCTTTGATCGCGGCCAGTTCGGCCAGTTCTTTCCGGCCGAAAGCCCGATCCGGCAGCAGCACGTCGCCCGACAAGAACAGTTCATCCACGCCGGCTTCCAACGCTGCCTTGGCCTGAGCCATGTTATTGACGCGAACCGTCAGCTTCGGAACAGCAGCTGTCGGCGCGGAGTTTTGCAGTGTTGTTGCTTTTTCTACAGCGGTATGCGTCAGCCATTCGCGAGCGGTACGGACAGCCGATTCGCTCGTCTCGCGTTCCGCCGTCGGCGTGCTGAACACTTTACCCGTGCTGTAGAACTTGCCCGTGCCTTCAAAGCGCTGATTGATATTGGATAAGCCCGGCTTGCCGAATGCGTAAGCCGTGGAAAAATCGCGTTTGCGTTCCTTGTGCATCTTCTCGCTTTCCGCGTCGCGTTCGAAGCCTACCGGGTCTTCGAGATAGCGATCAATCGCTTCGCCGTAGCTGTTGACCAGAGAGGCCATGAATTCCTTGTCTCGCATCCGGCCTTCGATCTTGAACGAGGTCACGTGGGCATCGATCAGCTCCGGCAGATATTCGTACATATTCATGTCTTTGGCTGCGAGCGGATACGGCGTGCTGTAGACGTAGCCGTCTTTTTTCATCCGGTAATCCCAACGGCACGGCTTGAGGCATTTGCCCCGGTTGCTGCTCATGCCGAACAGATGCGAGCTGATGTAGCAGTTGGCTCCGTGCACCGAACACATATCGCCGTGGACAAAGTATTCGATCTCGATTCCGGTTTGTTCTTCGATGATTCGGGCTGTTTTGAGATCCATTTCCCGCGAGGTTACGACCCGGGTGACGCCGAATTCCTGAAGCGCGCGGACCATCTCGACGTTATGTACGTTCAGCATAACGGATGCGTGCACGGGCAGATCCAGACCTTGCTCGCGAAGCAGCGACGGGACGGCCAAATCCTGTACGATGATGGCGTCGACGCCGGAGCGATCGAGGAAGCCCAGGTACTCGCCCGCTTCGGACACGTCCGTTTCGCTGAGCATATTATTGACGGTGACATAGGCTTTTTTGCCGAGGCCGTGCGCGATGTTGACGGCTTCGACGATGTCTTCGCGGGTGAAGTTGTAGCCTTTGCGCATCATGCGCATGTTAAGGCCGGGACCTCCGAAGTAGACGGCGTCGCAATTGGCGCGGATGACCGTATCGAAAATCTCGAATGTTCCGGCTGGGGCTAGGAGTTCGACTTCTCTTCCTTGGAAATAACGTGGCATAATGGTTCCTCCTTGAAGCAAGTTCCTGTTCGGGGGGAAGCGCGGGACGCTGCGGGGGAAATTCGTTTCGGTCGCGTGTTGCACTTGGAAAGCCGGATTGAATTTTAATAAGGTAGCTTCCCAATTGCAAAGGCGAACGCTAACGCTCCTTCACTGAATTTCCCCCTTCGCTTAGCGCTTCGACTTAAGCAGGGGCTTGCTTCTTTTATTTAGTGTGTAGGTGGTTAAGAGATTTGAGCGAGTAAGCAAGCTCAAAGTCTGATGAAACGGATTTGTTTGGTTATAAGGTCAATCGCATTAACAGCGCTCCTACGGGCAGTAAAGCGAAAAGGAGCGTAAACCAGGTATCGGCGGAGCGCCAGATGAGTTGGCGGTAAGCGGTTCTGGGAGCGCCGATCCGGTAGCCGCGGGCTTCCAAAGATGTCGTCAGTTCCTCGGCGCGGCGGAAAGCGCCGACGGTGACGGGTACGAGCAGGGACAGGAGCAGACGCGCTTTTTCTTTGAGCTTCATTTCTTCGTAATCGGCGCCGCGTGCGGCTTGGGCCTTCAGGATGGTCTGCGCTTCTTCCAGCAGGGCCGGGATAAAGCGGAGGGCAAGGCGCATCATGAGCGAGAAGCGTTCGGCTCCCGTGCCTTTACGGGAGAGCGGCTTCAGCATGCCTTCGACGCCTCGGCTGAGCATGGACGGCGTCGTGGTGAAGGTCAGCATGGCGGTGAACACGATCAATAGCGCCATGCGGCTTACCGCAAGCAAAGCGCTGGAAAGAACGGCGGATGTAAGCGTGAACGGTCCCCATGTCCAGCTCCAGAGTAAAGGTTCGACGGCAGAGAGATTCACGGCGCCATTCCCTGCTCCGGCAATCAATTGGAACAGGAAAACGAACAACATCAGCCAGCGCAGCGGGCGTAGAGCGCGCAGATAAGTTTTGGCCGGAATTTTCGTCGCGGTCAGCACCAGGATCGATAAGATCGCAAGCGCAGCGAGCTGCGGCCAACCGTTGGAGAGGATAAGCGCCGCCGTGAAAAGCAGCATCGCCGCGATTTTGGCTCGCGGGTCCAGTTCATGTACTCGCGAACCTGTAGGAATCATTCGGCCGATGATCAGCTTGTCACGCATATGCTCGCCTCCTTTCCGTGTCCAGGCAGTGCGTCCGCCGAAGAATCGGCTGGGCCGCCAAGTGCCTGTATCGACTCGTGTTTAGCCCCTTCTTCCGACGCCATGTTCGTACTCTCGCACTCCGCGAAGCCGCGAACGGCTTCTTCGATCCGCCGCGCCATATCTTCGGCCGTCCGAGGAAGCGGCAATGCCGCCAACTGCGGCAGCCGGGCCGTCCATTCTGCCCAGCAGCGAAGCTGTTCGGGCACGGCTATGCCCCAATGATCCAGCTCCTCCGAACGGTCGGCCAATTCATCCGCGTCTCCTTGGAAAACGACGCTGCCTTCGTGCATCACGATCCATTCGTCCGCGACTTCCATCAATTCCTCGATCCGGTGCGTAACCATCAGAATCGTTCGGCCTTCTTCTCGGCATAGCCTCGCCAGGAGCGCAATCAATTCCCGGCGCGCCGCCGAGTCGAGCGTAGCGGTCGGCTCGTCGAGCATGACGATCTCCGGTCCGGCCGCCAGCACGGAGGCAATCGCGACCTTGCGCATCTGTCCGCCGCTTAATGTCAGCGGATGACGCTTGAGCAGCGCTTCGTCCAACCCCATCGACTTGAGCGCCTCAACCGCTTTCGACTGCGCTTCTTTACGCGACGAGCCAAAATTCATCGGGCCGAACATCAAGTCTTTTTCCACCGTATCCTCGAACAAATGCTGCTCGGGAAACTGAAAGCTCAACCCGATCCGGCGGCGCAGCGCATTCAGCTTCGGTTTTTGCCTATTCGGCAGCAGCGTGCGGTCCAGAACTTCAACCGTCCCTCCCGTAGGCAGCAGCAGACCGTTAAGCAGTTGCAGGAGCGTGGACTTCCCCGATCCCGTGCCTCCGGCGATGCCGACGAGCGTTCCTTTGCGAATACGGATATTGACGTCATGCAGCGCCGCTGCGGCGAACGGACTGCCTGCCTGATAGGTGTAATCGACATGGCTTAACTCGATAACCGGATCGGATAGGCCCGCCGCGTTTTTTTTCGCGGCAGCGTCCTCGATCCGATCTCCCATTGACGCCGCTGCTTCGTCCATACCGGACAAAGGCTCGGCGATCGTTGGTTTTCGACCGAAACCGTCCGCTTCGCTATTCGATTTTTTCCCCGCGTTTCGTCTTATCCAGCCGATCACGACCGTATCCCCCTTCAACTGCCTGCTTGATTCCCGGATGCTGCCTGTTTTGGCCGATGCCCGACTATCCGATGCCCCGCGCTCTGAGCTGCTGTTCCAGTCTCAAGCGAAACGGAAGCTCGATCCCGCAGTCGCGCAATACCTCTTCATCCTCGAAAAAAGTGTCCGGCGTGCGGTCTGCGCGAATCGTGCCGTTTTGCAGCGCTATGATTCGATCCGCCGCCAGCATTTCGTCCACGTCGTGCGTAACGGAGAACATCGTGTAGTTGCCCTGCTCCTTCATCCCTCGGATCACGCCCAGCAATTCGCGCCGCGAACGCTCATCCTGCATGGAAGTCGCTTCGTCGAACACGACGATCTCCGGCTCCATGGACAGACACGCGGCAACCGCGCAGCGCTGCTTTTGTCCGCCCGACAGCTCGCCCGGATGCTTCGGCAGAAGCGAAGAAATGTTTAACTTATCCGTATAGGCCGTAATTCGCCGCTCCATCTCCGCGCGGTCCAGGCACAATCCTTCGAGTCCGAACGCGATATCTTCTTCGACCGTCTCCCCGATAAACTGGTTGTCCGGATTCTGGAACACCATGCCGATCCGGGCCCGAACAAGCGGCGCGTTATGCTCGGTCAATTCTTCGCCGAATACGGATACTACGCCGTTTTGCGGCCGCAGCAGTGCGTTCAACAGCCGGACGAGCGTCGATTTCCCGCAGCCGCTTTCCCCCACGACCGCGATCCATTCTCCTTGGCGAACGGTAAGGTTTACGCCCTTTAGCACCGTGTCTTTTTTTGTATAAGCGAATTCAATATCCTGTAGTTCGACCAAAGCCGCTGCCTCGCGTTCCATGCTGCTTCCCCCTTCCTGCTTCCTATTGCTGCGCGGCTTGCATCAATATTCGTTCGGTACGAACGGCGCGAACAATTTCATATGGCCGAGCGCGTTGACCAGGTACCGAACCGCGATACCGACCACGATCCCCGTTGCCACGCCTGCGATCATCAAGACCGGCAGGTAATAGAAAATGTTAAGCGAGTCGATCACGATCGCGGCAGCCGCGAGTTGTCCGATATTGTGCGCAATCCCCCCGGCGACGCTGATCCCGATCAAACTGAGACGTTTACGGCTGATCTTCATCAATCCGTACATGACGCCGAAGCTGAGCAGAGCGCCGAACAAACTGAACAGCAGCATCGAAAACGTACCCAGGATCATGGCGGTCAGCAGCGTTTTGAGTACGACCAGCATCAGCGTATCCTTACCGTTCAAGAAATACAGGCACGTCAGGATCATGATGTTCGCGAGCCCCAACTTCGCGCCCGGCATCATAAAGCTTCCGACCGGAATCATGGACTCGATAATGCCCAACACGACCGCCGCTGCTGCGAAGATCGCCAGAATGACCGTCTTTTTCAGCAGCAACGATTCTTCAGCCAACGACGTCATCGACTTCCAGCTCCTCTCCCGATTCGACTCCGATAAAGACCGATACGCGGTGCGGCAAGCATACGATCTGCTGCCCCGGACGCGTCACGAACCCAAATCCCAAACACAACTCGTCCGGACAGTCCGCATCGATCATTTCTACGCCGCCGTTGTGAATTTTGATCTGATTGAATCCGTCTTCGGTCTTGATCATGACGACCTGCTCTTCTTCCGTCAGCGGCAGGGTCCGATAAGCTTCACCATTCACCTCGATATGCACAAAGCGATTTTCGATGTGATTTTTTTCACTTTCATTGCCACCCCAATAACGCGGAACGATAAAAGCAAGCGCCGCAATGACCACGATTCCGATCAGAATCAAGTCGCCCCTCTTCATCATCTTGCCTTTCATGGCCTGACTCCTAATCCGTACTTTGCACCTAATTTCACATGAATGTGCAGAAAAATGCTTTCTCGCTGCAAAATACTCTTTTTTTTGAATACCTAAATCTTAGATGCCTCCATTATACGCCCACATCCAAGATTCGACAATGCTTACGCCAACAGCGGCAGGGCCGTTTTAAGGTCTTTTCACAAATTGCTCAATATTAGATAAAAATTTAGGTAAAAATGAAGACACGCCCTAGGCAGGGAACAGAGATGGCGACAACGTCTAAGGAGGGCGCCGAGTACCTTGTCAACGCTAAAAGTAAGGTTACGTCCGACTGAAACGCACCTAAAGCGTGTACATTTCAGTCGAACATAACCTCTGATTAAGAGTTGACAAGGTACTAAGTACGGGAAAGCGGCCGCGGCCGCTTTCCCGCTTCGACAGGCCGTGCAGGGTGGAATCTGTTAAAATGATGAAAGACGCGCGCAGATGCGCGATTGCAACACATGAAGTGCATGCTGCGTTTATAGGTATGAGCATTGATTCATCGCATCTGCTTTTATGATGAGGCGTTCAGGGATGCCTTTCTTATCTCGATAGATTTTCGACGGATCGCGATTCTTCAAGATCGGAGGAACGATAGATGAAACGAACAGGAATAATACGCTTGCTTGGCGCGGCGCTGGGCTCGGCGGCTTTGCTCGCCGTGCTTGGCGCCTGCTCGGGAGGCGCGCAAGGCGAACGGGCGTTCGGCGGGAGTTACTCCGCCGAACGCCCGCGTCCCGCTGACAACGGCGGGGCGGCGGCCGCGGAATCTTCGCGGCCGGAAGCGGACCCGGCGCAGCCTGCCGGGTCCGGGGCGGACGAGCAATCGCGTCCGCCGGAACAGAGCGACGGCGGCGAAGCCGAGCCGTCGGAGCGCGGCCGACCGGACGAGTCGGCCGCGGAGCCGGGAACCGGCGCGGGCTTGGCCGACGAGCAAAGTCGGCCTGAAGGCGAAGCCGCGGAGAGCGCCGGCGAAGCGGCGCGCGAGGATGCAAGCGATCCCGCCGAGCGTAGCGCGGCGGGGAGTGCCGCGGACGAGCGGAGTCGACCAAGCGATGAGGGCGACGCCGAGAGCGAAGCGACGGATTCGGGTGAACGCAGCTCCGTGAGTGAGCAGAATCGGCCTGTCGACAAGAGTAACGACCAAACTCCACAAAACAATGAGCAATCGACGAACACAGAAAGTCAGCGGCCAAGCGACTCCAGTACCCGTGGTACCGAGAATCCATCCGCCGACGAGCAGCAACCTGTCAATAAGGAGCAGCAAAGACCCGAGGACAAAAGCTCGAAAGATTCAAGCAACAAGTCCATGCAGGACAAAGCTAAAGAGTCTCAAACGGATGAGAAAAACCGTCCAAGCGATTCTACGAGCAAAGATGGCCAAACCGCTAAAAAAGAAAATTCTTCGGAACGTATAGGCAACATATCCGACGAGGAAAAACGCCCTGTTCAAGCCCCGCGTTGGAACGGCCCGGATCAATCGTCCGAGCAATCCCGAACAGACGGTTCCCTTTCCGGCAGCGGGCATTATCTGGTTAACGAACACTTGCGACCGGGATTGTATCGCTCGGTCGGCAATATCGAATATTGGGAACGGACCTCTGGCAAATCCGGTACCGAGAAAGACCGGATCGTCCGGGTACAACCTGTAGGACCTGCCGTTGTGGAGATCAAGTCTTCGGACGTCGGCTTCATTTCCAAAGGATCAGGAACCTGGAAACCCGTATCCGGCAAATCCGGCTCCTTCAAGACCGAATTCGGAGCCGGAACCTACATCGTCGGCGTCGATATCGAACCGGGCCGTTATCGTTCGCCGATCGGCGCAACCCGTTGGGAGACGTTATCCGGCTTCGGCGGCGAAAAATCCGACATGATACGCGGCGCTTCTCCCGGGAAATCCGCTCCCGTAACCGTCGAAATCAAAGCAACGGACAAAGGCTTCACCTCAAGCGGCGCTTTATGGATGAAAGTAGAATGACCATGTTACCAGATCCTAATAACTGCAAATTTACAGTTGTTTCATCTGAGGGATAGCCAACGACTGAAATAGATACCTATCTACAGTTATTTGGCGATTGAATCTTGATGCAAAGTAAAAAACCAAGCAAATAACTGTATAGTTGTCGTTATTCATTCTGGAATCGTCGATATCAGAAGATTAAATGGATATTTGCAGGTATTTGAATAGAATGAGATTCAGCGGCAATTCTGAACTTTTGAAACGTTAACGGAACGTGGCGACGCTTAGAACGATTATTGAACAGACTTGAATTTTTAACGGAACGTGGCGACATTTAGCGGAGGGAAATGACGAAAAATCGAGGTTTTCAGCCTTTTTTCCTGCTAACGGCGTATCATTCCGTCAAAACATTTTCGCAACCTAAAAAGGCGTCGTAACGGCTATACGATCCGTTACAACACCTAGAGTCGATGAAGTCGAAATATAGTCTGCGCGATCTGTTACCGAACGATTCGCCGGCCTATATGCAAGTGCGACGCCGCGCGCAAGCGAGTTTCAAAGCCGCGCGGCTGCTTAAATCAAGCGTCTGCTTGCTCTTCCGCAGAAGCAGCTTCGGCCGCCTCATCGGCATCCGCGGACTCGCTCGATCCGCCAACGCTTTGTCTAGCCAACTCTGTATAACTGCATAACCGAAAAAATAAACCCGCGACCTTCGACGCTTCGGCCCGTTCCATATCCGAAGCGGCAAGCCGGCTCTGTTCGCCGGATCGCCCCAGTTTGCGCAGCAAATCCTCCAACAGTTCCATGCCCAACCTTTGCGCTTCATCCGCTAACGCTTCCAGTCGCTTGGCGTCTTCCACGGCAAACTGGCTCGTTCCGCGCAGCAGCAGATCCTCCGTCCAATCTTCCACTCGGCTGAGCAGACGATCTAATTCGATACCGCCTGCGCTATTCCTGTTCATGCGCTATTCCTCCGTTTCGACCCGCCCTATACGTCCAGCTTCAAATTCAACTGCCGGTTTCCTTGAAGGAAGCTGATCGGATACACGCCGTCTTCGCTGATCGAGGCAAAAATATGGAACTCGTCCCCGTTAGGCAATCCCCGTCCCGATTCCAAGCGAGTGATCGCCGCGCTCCAATCCGCGTGATACGGCAGGATCAGTTCCAATCGGTCGCCTGCGGCATCCGCAACCGTAAACTTGAGAGCTTGCGCGACTCGATCGTAGATCGAACCCACGATTCCTGCCGCCCTCAGCAGCTTGAATCGCCGCGGAAGCCCTCCGAACAATCCCACTTGAACCGGCTCCGATGCCAGTTCCGCAAAGGAAGATGCTCGCAGATTCCCGAAATCGAACGACTCTGCCGCAGGCCGCTCCGTCAGGGTCAGCACAGGTGAACCTCCGGAGGATAACCGTCCTTCGCCGCTCACTTTCACGGCGCGGAAAGACAGCATCGAGCTGCTGGCTTCTTTCATCGACAGATCGGGCTTCCACGGCGAACGCTCGCGATAATGACGAGAGAAGTCGAACTCGGAACCCTCGTAATAAGCGGGCCGAGCCTGACTGTAGGTGTACAGTCCGCCGTCTTCGCCGCAGTAGAAATAATACGTGATGCCCCGGTACCCTGAACGCGTCTCCCACGGTTCGGCTCCCAGCGCATAAAGGTCAAGCCTCGGCACCGTATAGTATTTGCCCCGAAAGCGTCCTGCCAATTGCGCCCGGCGCGCCGGCCCGATTTCGCTCTCCAGCGCATCCAGCATCAGGCTCACGCGAGAAAGGCGACTCAATAGAACCCGCGCAGAGAACCGAACATGACGTGCGAAAAACAGCTCCAGCTCCCCATGAATTCCGCGCGCTTCGCGCTCCAGATTCGGCAGTCCGCTGCTGCGGGCCGCGATCGCGAGAAGCTCGAAACGATCGGCGAAGCTATGCGGCAAACGAGCAAGGCCGTTGCGCAGCAGCTCGCCGATGCTGTCGCGGAATTCGCCTAACGTTTCCGGCGGGAACTCGACCTTGGACAACTTTGCCGCTAACGCGTCGCTATCGTTCAACCCTTTGCCTGCCCGGTAACGAAGCAGCGCTTCAAGCTTGTACATCTCGCCGTCCGTACCCGAAACCGCGCATAAAGCACGGGCAATCTCCGGTGTATCGGTAAAAGCGACCTCCACGCCGGAACGCTTCATCTGCACGACCAGCAACGAGCCTTCGCGCACCTCCAGTTCTTCCACATACCTCAACCGAAACGCGGCCTCTTCCACTCTTGAAGGCGAAAAAGGCGAGACGAGCTCACTGATCTCCCGCTCCGTCAGCCAACCGAAATCCAAGACCGGCGACTCCGCCTCTACGGATCGGTCTGCCGCAGCATCCAACCCAAAAGTTTCCGATTCTTGATCACTTCCGGAATCGGCCGGCGCTCCATCGTTAGCTGCGCTCGATTCCCCATGCTTCGCATCGGCGTCTTGCTCGTTCTCTGAGGATAATCCATCCCCGCTGCCCGCAAAGCGCCGGTAATCCAAAATCCCGATCAGCACATGCTTGCAGATTTTATCGGATGGACAGCTGCAAGCAAACGACTCGATGGAATCGGTCAGCTTGCAAATCGTGTCGTCGCTTAGCGTGCAGATCACTTCGTTTTCGGTAAAGTCATACTGAACCGAAACGCCTTTTTCCATCTCCTTAAGCGCACGGTTGTACAAGCCTTTATTGGCATACCGAATCAAATAATCTTCGGTGCCGAGTGCGACCAGTCTTGCAAACCGTGCCCGCATATCGCTTCCGCTCATTCCCGTTCACCTCCGCCCCGAGCCTGACGATCGTGCTTGATGATGCAGTTTGAACTCATGGCGTATCCGACTCTTCGTCCAAATAGTTCTCCAGATACGCCGCTAGCGCCGCATCGTCTTGAAGTTCAAGGTGTATGCCCCAGTTCCAATCGGCCAACGCAAGCGGTGCAAGGCCGGCCAGCGCACGCAGCAGCTTGAGGGTCCATTCATACCGATCGCGATCCTCGAACTCCAGCGTCAGCCAGGCTTTATATAAAATGCCGTCCTTATGCTCGCAAAAAAGCGCGGTCTCTTCGTTCGGTCCGAAAGCTTGAATCCGAGGACATTCCACGCGGTACGAAGAACCATAGCCCGTCGACACGATATCGTACGGCTGCGCGAACGAAGATACTGCCGCCTTGATGTCCGCAATGCGGATGCCAAGCCCGGTCAGGCCGTCCGCGTCGCCTTTTCGCACATACAGATCGGTGTACCCGGCTTCCGTACGATGCTTTTCCGAAAATCTGGCGATATGGCCCATCTCTTCTTCCGCCTCGTCTTGTTGTCCCGGCAGAACCAGCTCCAACATGCAGTAATCGTCCTCATGGAAAAACAACTTTCTTACGCCTGAATCGGCAGAAAGGGAGGCTTGCGCCGCCCCGTTCTCCGAATCGCATTCATGCCTTGTCATGCTTGCAGCCTGCCTCTCTTCTGCTCTTTTCGCCCCATGCCGGGATTACTGTCCGGTCGCGCGCAGAATATCGTAGACCGTCTCGCTGAATACGCGGTTCGGTACGTTTTTCATCAGATGGCCGCTTGCGGAGGTATAGTAATAGTCGTCGCCTTTGTTGTTGAAAAACTCAAGCTCTTCCAGCGAGACGTCCTCCATGCCTTCGTAGTACGCGATGCTCGTGCCGCTGAAGTTCAGGCGCGCCATCAGTTTGCCGTATGACTTGAACAATTCGTTGTAGAATCCGCCGTCCTGCGCACGTCCTTTGACCCATCCGTATTTTTCCAGCGCTTTCGGGAAACCTGTCGGCGAATATTCGCCTTCCGGCAGACGGCTGTAGGTGCGGCGCTCCAAATCATCCTCTTCCGGCAAATAGACCGGGCGATTCAACTGGATGAACGGCTGCACGATCTCGTAGTCTTCCAGCTGCGTTTTCCAAGCGCTAAGCGTCTCGGCGTCGAGTTCCAGCGGGTGCACCAGACCGATCTTCGCCGTCTCCGCCAATTCGTATTCGTCCTCGTCCACCGTATTGAACGTGCCGTCTTCCATATAACGGAACGTGTCTGCGATCGTCGTTTCTTCGCTGCCGATTTTGTAGACGCCCCAGATCAGACCCACCGCGAAGCGGCGCATGACTACATTGTTCACGAATAAATCCGTCCACTCCGACGCCGTCCACAAACGCTGCTTGGAGAGAGACTCTTCCAGACGCTGCGCCTGGATGCCGACCATCGTTTTGAGGTCTTTTTTGAGCTGGGCAAACCGGGATTTGGATTGTGCGGCAAGCGCCGCATCGTCTTTTTGTCCCGGCGCGGGCAAGCTCTTGACCGCTTTGCCCGTCTCGTCGTTCACGGCGGACAGTTGAAGATCGGCACTGACTTTGACGGTGAACGAACGTTCTCCGTAACTCAGCGCAAGCTCGCCTTTCTCGTCAAAACCAAGCGTCGTGATCAGTCGGTCGGCGAGTTGATCCTTGGTCAGGCCTTGATTCTCGGCGGCCAGTTGCAGCGCTTCTTCGGCCGCTCCCTTGACCTGACGGTTCTTGATCGCTCGTCCCAACCGGTCGATCGTCATCAGCGCCGCCGTATCGTTCATGAAAGCCAGAGCGCGTACCGCATCAGCGGCAATCGCGCCGCGGCTGCTTTCCGCCCAGTCTTTGATCTGACGGCCGAGCAGATCGATCACGTCGCGGCCGCCGAAACGAGCCGCAAGGGGCAGTACCCACTTTTCTTTGGCCGGAGCCTGAGCGTCGATCCATATACGCAGAACCTCGATCGTCAACGCGGCAAGCGACGCATGATCCGCATACTCGGCGACCTCGTCCAGACGAGGATTCGGCTCGGACGCGAAATCAACGGATTCCGTCAGCACGTAAGACTTGATTCCGTCAGCCAGCTTATGTCCGTCTTTCCCGCGAAGCTCAGGCAGCCGATCGAGCGACAACCAAGATAGGCGGGCCAGCTTTTTGGCATCGGCGTGTTCGGCCAGCGCGGCATGCGCATATTCGGCAGGCTTGCCCAGCGTATCGGACAAAGCCTGCAAACGAGCTTTCAACGCCGCGGACTTTTCTTTTTTCAACAGCTGCTCATAAGCTTCGCCTTCTCCCTCGATTCCGCGCAGCAGGTCGATCACGACTTCGCGAACGCCGGCTTTTTTCTCGGCCAGATACAGCTTCACGTACAGATCCTTGTCCGGACGGCGAATAAGCTCGGCACGCGCAATCTCGCGGGAACGTTTGGACGAATCGCCAAGGCCCATGCGCAGCGCTTGAATCAGCAGCTCCCCGTTCTCTTCTTCGCTGACCGACAGAGCCGTCTCCAGGACCGTCTGCCGCACTTCGCCTTGCAGATCATTATAGAAGTCCAGGCTGGCCGGCAGACGGTGCCGGATAATGCTCCGCAGTTCTTCCTCCGGAACGCGGGCATAATAATACTGGTTCAGTCCGTTCAGCAGCAGCAAACGAAGCAGCAGGCGTTCGCCGTCGACATCCGGATCCGCCTCAACCCGCGCCAGCAGCTTCTCGCCGTTGAACATCGGAGACTGATACAGATACGACAGGAAAGACGCCGTCCCGATCTCGGGATGTCCGGCAACTTTGACGAATTTGGCGTACAACTCCGAGTCTTCAGGCAGGAAAGTGACCGCAATCAGCAGATTGCGGCGTCGCGTGTCGTTGCCCCTGACGTCGTCCCAGGCATGGGAAGGCTTGTGCTTGGCGTACGTTTCGAACGAAAGCTCTCCGGCCAAATATTTCGCCAGGCTTTGACCGAGAATATTGCCGTGAAGCTTGTCGGCCAACGCTTCAAGCACCAACTTCTCGATGCCGCCTTCGCTCTCCGGTGCGGCTCCTTCATCCAGTAACACGCGGTATACGTAAGCTTTGAGCATCGGACGGCGCAGGATGGAGAAGAGATACCGGGCACGCTCGGCGTCTTTGACCAGTTCGGCACGCAGCATATTCCAAGCCGGCATATAGCTGTCGATCTCCCGTGCGAGCGTGGCGATCAAGGCGAACGGTTCATCGGTACGGACGACGCCGTCCAGTACGAGATCCGGGTCCTTGCCCGTATTTTCCATCAACAGCAGCTCGGCACGCATCTCCAGCGGAAGAATCTCATGCACGTCGCGCACCAGATCCAGCACGGCCGAATCAAGCTCCGACGACGATTTCAGCAGCCCTTCTTTGCCGCCGTTAAGCAGCAGCATGTAATAAAAGGCCATGCGCAGCTGCGTTAATACGGCATTTTGCTGCTCCCGGCGAAGCTGCTCGTTCGGATCGAGCGTCGAATCCGGGAATAGGCGCGCTCTCAGCGCTGATCGTCTGGCTTCCACAAAATCGGGCGCAAGATCAAGCTGCGTCAGCGTGTCCTTGAGCGGAAGCTGACGGATCGCCAGAGGTTCAATCGCCTTGAGCAGATATTTGCGCAGACGTTCGGCATCACCGGCAAGCAGAGCTTGGATCGAATGAGGCAGCTTCAGGATCATTTCGTCCGCAAATGCCGAATCAATCTGCGCATACAGCTTCAGCAGCACCAGCGTGTCCGCACTCGTCTCCAGCGGCGATACCGATTTGCCGTTCTGTTGCATGGAGCCGATTCGGGAACGGAACATTTTCTCGACATGCTCGGCTCCCACGTACGTATGCATCAAGCGAAGACGTTGAAGCGACTTTTCCATCCGGTCTTCCACATCGTGGATTTGGCGCGCGCCCAAGTTGATGCCGACCAACAATTCGTCCGTGCAAGCCCGGTACAGCGCATTTTCCTGATACCCGTATCCGCCGTTGCCCATCGTGCGCAGCAGAACCGCCGCGGCCCGGAAAAAGACTTCTCCTTTTTCGCTCCGACCCAGCTTTTCCAGCGCGTCGATCGTACGATACAGATACCGATTGGAACCTGTGAGCATGTCCGGAAACTCTTCCGACACTCCCGTTACATAATCGATAATCGAATCTTTGCGATCTACCGCGAGCGAATAATCGTCCGAGCAGGCTTTGGCGAATTTCTCGATCAAGGGATCAACCGTATGGTTTTGCAAACTCATGGGTAAGCCTCCTAAAAATAAAGTTTAGTTAACGATACGCCCGATCCATTCGGCGAGAGCGTCCGGCGTCAGCGCCGCGACCTCCGCTCCCATATCCGCAAACGTGCGCGCCGCATGTTCGTCGTACATCGCGTGGCCTTCAAAATCGAGCGCGGTCAGCACCAGCAGACGGGAACCCGCGTCCAGAATATCTTTTCCCGCGCGGTACATCCGGGAAACGGGATAGCCTTCTACCAGATCGCTCACGAGAATAAACAAGGTGCGCCCCGGGTTTTCGATCAGCGTCTCGCCGTAGCGCAGCGCTTTGGCGATATGCGTGCCTCCGCCGAGCTGCACGCTCATCAGCACGTCGACCGGATCTTCCAGTCTTCCGCTCAAATCGACGACTTGAGTATCGAAAACGAACAGGCTGGTCTTGAGCGAATTCAACCGGTAAAAGATGCTGGCCATTACCGAGCTGTAAATGACCGAATCCAGCATGCTTCCGCTTTCGTCCACCGCGATGATGACATGCCATTTGTTGTAAGGCTGAACGCGTCCGTCGAAATAAAGCCGATCCACGACGAAACGCCGGTTCTCGCGATCATAGTTTTTCAAATTGCGGGAAATGGTCTTCTTCATGTTGAGATTGCGCAGCGTGCGAACATGTCCGGATGTATAACGGTTACGTTTGCCGACAATGCTCGCTCTGGCGTCGGACTCCAGCTTGCGCCGCAGATCCTCGACGACCCGGCGCACAATCTCTTTGGCGCTCGCGACCACTTCGCCTTTCATTCGTCCTTTGAACTGCAAAATATTTTTCAGCAGGTTCATGTTCGGCTCCAGCGATTCGAGCACGGCTTTATCGGTCAGCAGCTCGCTCAAGCCGTAACGGTCCAGCGCCTGCTTTTCCAAAATTTCGACCGTTTCTTTTGGGAAAAGTTCGCGCACCTTGCCCAGCCAGCCCGGAACGGTGAGATTGGAGCCTCCGCGGCCCGCCTGCTTGCGCCGATACCCCTGTTCTTCGCCGTATTCGCGGTCATACAGATAATCGAGCAGCTCGTCCAGCTCCCGGTAAGCGAAGCTTTCCGCGGCGTAGCTCTCCGTCTCGCCGAGCGCCTCGTCCGCCGCAGGACCGAGCAGCAACCGCCAACGGTTCAGCGTCTCGGCGCTCATTCCGGTTTCCATGATTCAAACTCCTCCCGTATCGCCCGATCCAGCTCCCGCGCCGTACGCAGCGTACGCTCATCGACGGCGGGACTCTCCAAGCTTGACGCCGGAATGCCGTGCAACCCGGCAACTTTCGCCGCGATGCGCGACGTCTCTGGCGGCGTGAAAAAGGTAAAGGCCAACCGCAGCTCCGGCAGCATGCGCAGAAACTCTTCATGCGGCAGACGTTCCAGCAGCGCGCTAAGATCGGCGATCAATGTGTCGTCTTGCATCAGCGCATCCCGCGCCAATGCGAACACGCCCTGCAAATACTCGGCGCTTTTGACCGCCTGGTCCGGCGAACCCTGCATATAAGCGCGTGCCCGATTCGAGATTTCGCTTCGTTCCCGCTCGCCGAGGCGGACAAGAACGGCAGCGACCGCTCCTTCCAGCCGCGGAGCCAGATCGGATACCGCCAACAGCTCGTTCAAACGGTCCCGGAAGTTCTCGTCGGCTGCCGATGCGCCTTCGACATTGCCGATGCGCCCGACGGCGTGCATATAAAGCAGCTTCAGCCCTTCCACCGCCTGCGGCTGCTCGTCGGGATTCAGACCGTTCAGTCCGGCCAATCGCGATACGGAGGCCGCATAAGCTTCGTTCGCCAGTCGGCGAAGCCTCGCTTCGTCCGCTACGCCCAGTAATCTGCGGTGCGAGCGAATACGGTCCAGATTGTCGAGCGTATCGCACAGCGACAGGAAGCTGCCGTCTTGACGCAAAGCGGATTCGAGCCGTTCGAACAACCGCGACGACAGCTTTTCCAGCCCCATGACCAGCGCCCGCAGCAGCCGTAAGGCGACCTCGCCGCTATGATGCTCCGGAATGTTGTCCAGCTCTTCGACGATCCGGGCTTCGGCTGCTTCCGCAACCGTTCCGCCGTAGATCGAATTTTCGATCAAACGCGCTTCGGTTCGCGAAGAATACGAATAGCTCCAAGTCTCCCGCACAAGGTTCATGTCGCGCCGCGCGATCCAATCCGGCCCGGATTCGCGCTTGGCGAATTCCGAACCGAGAAACTCGGCGCAATGCAGCAGCCGGCTCGCTTCGCGATGCGCGGGCTTGGCGTAAAGCTCGAGCGTCCGGCGATGCCGGCCTGTCGATTGCACGTTCAGGCGGCAGGCCGCGGCACGCTTTTTGAAGTCCTCCACGATCGGCACCGCGAACTCGTTCGGCGCGACTTCCCCGATTCGGTCGCCGGTCATCAAACCGAGCAACTTTTCCAGCGGGCGATCCGAAGCCAGCGTACGTTCGCCTTTGATAAACGAAGCCGTTACCGCATCGATCAGCTCATAGGCGCCGCCCTGGCTTTTATTCCGAAGCGCCGCCAAACCCTGCATCATGCCGTAAGCTTCGATGCCGTCCGCGGTCGATACCGCTTCGGATTCTCCCCGAAGCTCTTTGCCCAATAGGGACAGAAGCTCCAGTCCCGTCCGGTCGTAAGGCTTGGTCTCCCCTTTGGCGATCAACTCCCAGGTTCGGTCATAGTACCCGACATGCGGCATGCCGCTGGCGTAACCGTTCAATCGATCGGCTTCTTCGAACGTGAACACCATCGGATACATTTGCTTGCGAATAACCTCAGCCTTTCGGGGGCTTGTTTGGGCGTCTCGATCTGTTCGGATCGTACGGACGTCTTCCGAAGCGCTTGCTTTGCCCCGAGCTGACGATTCCGGAACTTCCTCCGCTTCATCAACGATCAGCCCGTAAGTATGGAAGCCGCCGGTTACGACCAATATGCGCGAATACTCGGCGCGCGCTGCCTGGATATGCTCCCGCATCCGGAGTTCCCGCTCCAGATCGCCTTCCGACGCTAACCGTTCAGACGAATAAGTCATGCGCGATAACGTGCAGTACGCGAACACGCTTCGGACAAACTCGCGGGTATCCCGGTTCAAGCCCCCGACCTCGAAAGCCCGCTCCCACAATTCGTCGAAGCTGCGCGCGCGGCTGGTTCGGCACAGCCGACCGATAAAGTCCGAATTGGCCAGCAATGCTTCGTCTTGAGCGGACGCTTTGCCCCCCTCTTCCGTCGTTTCCCGCCGTCCGCGGTAATCCAGATCGATAAACCGCGCAGGTATGCCGCGTGCCGACGCTTCCCGAATCGCCGCGTATTCCGGCGAATAGTCCAACATCGGGAAATAGCAGGAGCCGCGCCCGTTCTCGTCTTCATACCCGTAATACAGACTGACCGGCGCCCGGGTAGCCGGATCGGCCAGTACGGGGATCAACGGATTTCCGCTTTCCGGCCCTTCGATCAGCACGATGTCCGGTTGATAAGCTTCAAACGTACGCAGCAGATGATACGAACAAGCCGGACTATGGTGCCGAATAGGGAAATGTACGACCGGGCCGCTCAGATCGAACACTTTTTCCGCAAATACGGCATTAAGCTTCGCCAGCTCTGCTTCCGTATCGGGAGGCAGCGCAAGCTCTTCGCTCTCCGCCGCTTGATTCAGCCGATCCATTTTTTCTCCTTGTAATACGCGTCCCATAGACTTTCCGTGCGTGCGCGTTCCTTGACGACTTTGGAGAAATAAGCTTTGAGCACGCTCAAATCTTTGGTGCTCTCCTTCGCGACGGTTCCGAGCATATTTTGCACCAGCCGCTCCATCGACAAACCGCCTTCCTCATAGTAGTAGGAAGTCATCGCGCTTTGGACGTAAACGGATACCGCTTCGGCCGTACTCATGACCGCCTGGGGAACCTCGATCTTATAGCCTTCGCGCGTGCGTCCGGTGCGCAGCTCGATGAAGGTGGTCGCCAGCAGTTCCACGACGCCCGGATCCACCTCGATATCCACGCCGCTGTGGCTGAGCAGGTTGGATGCTTGCGATTCGATGATCTTCGCTTCCATTTTGACGTTCTCGATCGGGCGGATGGTCTCGAAGTTGAAGCGCCGCTTGAGCGCGCTGCTCATCTCGTTGACCCCTTTGTCGCGAATATTCGCCGTCCCGATCACGTTGAAGCCCGGTTTTGCGAACAGCACGCCGTCCGCCAGCTCCGGAATGTTCATCACTTTATCGCTCATGATGCTGATCAGGCTGTCCTGCGCTTCCGAAGGACAGCGGGTGATTTCCTCGAAGCGGGTGATCAAGCCGTGCTTCATTCCCTGATACAGCGGAGACGGCACAAGCGCGGCTTCGGAAGGTCCTTTGTCCAGCAGCATGGCGTAGTTCCAGGAATACTTGATCGTATCTTCCGTCGTGCCTGCCGTGCCTTGAATCGTATTGGTGCTAGTGCCCGAGATCGCCGCCGACAGCAGCTCGCTCAGCATCGTTTTGGCCGTGCCCGGTTCGCCGACCAGCATGAGTCCGCGGTTGCCGGCCAGCGTCACGACCGCGCGCTCGATCAGAACGTCGTTGCCGTAAAACTTCCGTGTAATATGTATCTTTTCTCCATCCAGGTCAATAGGCTTCTCGCGTCCGATCAAAAAGTCTCGTACGGCAGCAGGAGACAGCTTCCAATTCGGCGGGCGTTTACCGAGCCCTTCTGCGGCCAACGCGGCCAATTCCCGCTCATGCAATACTTCCGCAGGCGGCTTGATCATCTCGATCGTCATGACGTTCCTCCTCAAAAAAACAGATCATACGTTCTCATTTTTCTTCGTATGTATTTTATCACATCTGACGGGGATATCGCGAGAACATTTGGCGGAAATGAGCGGGATGTCCTGTTCCGTTGCGAACTGCTGGGACATCTCATCCTCGTAACGACGGGTTTCCGGGACCAAAGTCGCTCTCTTTCGTTGCTTTTCCCGCGGATGCACGTCAATACGTCGAAACGCGAACTCAAGCTTCGTACGCCCCCAAAAAAGCGTCTTCATCTTTTTTTCAAAAAAACGAACTTTCTTTTCTTTCCGCGCGTATATGAAGCAAGGAGCGGAAGCGGATCGCTCGTTTCCTCTCTTAATTTTTTACCCACTAAAGGAGGCTACCGCATGACATTCTTCTGGATTTTATTGATTTTCGTCCCTGTCGTTTTGTTGATATCCGCCCTTAATCCCAACCGAAACAAATCGCGTTCGCGCAGAGGTTATCGCTCCGGCTTCACGCACGACTCGGGCAGCGGCTATTCCGGGGATTACGGCAATCATCACTCCTCGAATCATTGCAACGACTCCCATTCCTTTTCGCATGACGGCGGCAGCTGCGATTCCGGCGGCGGAGACGGCGGCGGAGGTGGCGGGGAATGAGCTTCGAAGACGGATATGCAGCAAAAAGAACGCGTTGATTCCCGCAGTCGGGAAACACGCGTTCTTTTTAAACGGCGAAAATTCTATACGACCACCCGATTGCGACCGCTCTCCTTCGCCCGATACAGCGCACGATCCGCCAGCTCGAACAAATCATCGATCCGCGTGGATTGCATCGGGCTGATCGCTCCCCCAATGGATAAGGTAACAGGGATGCGCAGCGCATTCTCGTGCGCGGCAACAGCCAGCCGAAGGCGTTCCGCCATCTCGTACGTTTCCGGCAAATTCCGTCCCGGAAGCAGAACGATAAACTCTTCGCCTCCGTAACGACCGCATAGATCCCGATTACCCACCGTTTCTTCCAGGGTACGCGCCACGCTCCGCAATACTTCATCGCCTGCCGAATGACCGTGACGATCGTTGACGGACTTGAAGCGATCGATATCGATCAACAGCAATGCAAACGGACGGTTGTCGCCTTCCATCTTTTCCAACACTTCGTCCAGCGCGCGTCGGTTCAAAAGTCCGGTCAGCGGATCTTTTAACGCGAAATCGTTCAGATCGCGGTTCTGCCGCTTCATCTCGCGCACGGTGCGCATGACGGCCCGATTCAGCAGATCCGCTTCGCGGTTCCAGTGGCGCCTGACGGAAGGCATGGCTTCGTCCTGCGGACGATCGGCTGCCCGAACCACGAAGTCGGCCAACGATACGAAAGGCGCCGCCAAGCGGCGTGCCAGGAACAACGCGGAAGCGGCCAAGATGAGAAAAGGCCCCAATACCACAAGCAGCGTTCCCCGCATTTGCTCCAATTGCTGCGCCGTAATGAGGCTGGTCGGCGTCTGCGCGACAATGCCCCAGCGCGTCGCCGGGACATAGGTGTAACCGACCAGGTACATGTCTCCTTGCGAATTTATGAGCTTCTGCTTTCCGCTTTCTCCGCGAAGCAAATGCATAACCGCAGGGTTATCGGCGACATCCTGACCCGTTCGACTTTTATCCGGATGGTAGGCCAGTTTTCCTTTCGCGTCGACGATGTAAGCATAAGATCCGCTCGCATCGATCTGATTTTCCCCGAACAATCCGCCCAGCACGTTAGGAGATTCCAAATGAAGCACGCCGCCGATGATGCCCAGATAAATGCCTTTTTCGGTAAAAATCGGTTCCGTAATCATGATCGCCACGCCGCCGTGAACATCCCGATAAGGCTGCGACTGAAACTGAAGCTTTGCGCCGAGGGCTTCGTTCATGACGGCCGCGTCGATATCCATCGCTTTGCCGCCCTGCTTGCCTCCTTCGTACGTCGCAATAAGTTTTCCGTCCGCCCCGGCCGCGAACACTTCGGCAAAATAACCTCCGCTATCATAGAGCAACCGCAGTTCGTCTTGCGTTCTGGTCGACGCGCGAAGCACCGCCATCTCGGCGAATTCGCCGGCGAAGGCGGACAAACTCTTGCCGATCGAGACAAACAATAAATTCATGGCATGTCCCACACGTTCCGACTCCCGGAAATTGGCTTCCAATGTCCGGTCTTCCAGCAGCCGTTGCTCCGAACGATACGAAGCAAACAGCGTAATGACAAGCGTCATCAAGAAGGTCAAAATGACGAGGCCGGAAAACAGCGCACGCAAACTGACCCTGCCTTTTGTTTTGAAAAGCCCGTCTTCATGCCCCTTTTTCCGATCGCCCGTCGCTGTTCTCACTGTGTCCCTCACCTTTTCGATCGATTGAAGTCTTGTTGCCGAGTTACTTTCTTTCTATATATTACGGCACAATTTGTCGATTATTTAGGGATTTTATCGAAGAAGTCAGAGGAAGGCGAGAGAAATCGTTGAATATGTATGTGATTTAAAAAGAAGAGAGGCTCAGCGCTGGTTTCCCGTCTGAGCCTCTTCCGTTCCTCAACCTAGGTTGTGGTTTGACCGTGTGGCGACGCCACATCTAAAAATTACCCGGAATGCAGATAATTATTCGGCATTTTTCGCATAAAAAAATAAATAAAATTAAAGCTGATTCTCATCGTTTCTTGATTCCATTCTTGATCCGGAAAGGCTGCTTTGATCGACTAAAGATTAGGCGGACGGTAGATGAATGGTAGACGAACCAAAAAAGACGCGAGTCCCAGTTTCCCGAAACCCGCGTCTTTCCTGCTTTCTTATGATGCTGATGAAGGGAATTGAACCCCCGACCTACGCATTACGAGTGCGTTGCTCTACCCCTGAGCTACATCAGCTCAAGAATGGCGCGCTACAGCCGTTCATGCGAGGACCAACGCTTTTCACGAAGCCCTACGTTAATTTCATTATACAATAATTCTTCAGTCGTATGTCTTAAATTTTAAGGTGAAATAAGTCGATAGTATCGCCGACCAGGTGTGCTTAGAGATTAAAACATGTTCTTAGGTCTTTTTCAGATTTAAACTAACCCCGTATTTTTACATAAGCTTAGGAATTCTTTTAGCTCGTTTATTTCCAGCTTAATTATTCATTCTCTTTCTTTTTAAGATTGTAGCCTTTATCAAATATATGCTCTTTATCACGACTGAGATTTTTCAATATATACCCTACTAAATCTGTAAGATCAACTGAAAAATCATTCTTATATGCTTTTCTGGTTAAAGTTATTACAAGCCCTTTCAGTTTCACATATTTGAAATTATCAAAGTTAGCTTCTAAAAAAGTTTCTTCTTTAAACATTTCTCTAACTTCTTTTTCTACAAACTCTTCTTGGAAAAGAGAATGATAGTTATTAATCAAATCAGCGAGTGAACATAATCTTTTAAAATGCTTATCTGCTAAAAAAATATTCTCAGTATTACCTGAGTAACTAATGTATTGATCTGAAGGAATCCCTTTTTTTTCACACTCTTGTTCTATCCACTCTTTATCTGCGATAGGTTTAAAGTCTTTCATTCCCGGAACATATGCTGTCATATGAAAAGATACAGTTTTGATAGAACCATCCCAAAAACTTTCTTCAGGCTCTGCAAGAGTATACAATTGTATACCATTTGAATCCGCTACTTCTTTAGCGCCTTTTTGATAGCCTGTTCGTGTTACAAATACACCTCTAGGTTGATTAGGAAGATCATTTAATACAGCAGAGAAAGCTAGCATTTGCCCTTTATTTATCTTAGACTTTTGATCTTTAGCTTGTATAATAGTAGAATATTTTATATCGTTAGCTAACTCGAATTCCCAATAAATATCAATTTGGTGAGTGGTCGTTTTTCCTTGTAAGGTAATGTTATGCTTGAGTTTTATATTCTCAACTTCATTTTGATTTAAGAATGCATTAAATATTTGCATAGTAAGGGTCTCATACGGTAAACCAGTGTTCTTCATACTCCTCCTCCTTCACTATATTTCTTAGGCTTCTTAACTATGCGTTAAATGTATTATACTTTAGACCAATTTTGTAGACTTCTTCAAGCTTTTTAGTTGTTTCTTTCTTTAGTCTACCAAAAATAATACCTTTATTTTCAAGTGTCATTATGGCTTAAAATTGTCTCCTGCTTATTGCTTCTTATCTTTTCACATTTTCGCTCACACGTAGGGGAGAGTAATTCCAAAATAATATTTAGTCCTAATTATTTCCAATCCATTCTTATATTTTCTAATATATATTCAAAACATAATTTTACATATATTTTAAAAAGAAAAATTTTCAAGATCGTTGGGTTTGTAGATTGCTCCAAATAATTACTATTTATATAAATAAATCACGTATCGTCTCTTATAACATAGTATATTTTTATAAGAGATAATATTTTTTAGGTTTAAATAATTAAAGCACTCTCTTATAAAAGAGAGTGCTTTACTTTTAACGATTTTTAATAATTATTTCAACAATTTTCAAGATATCATTCTCGCTTATACCTTTCTGAATGAACCGAGAACAAAATTCTGATATTTCTTTTTCATTTCCGGTTTTAATGCGGTTAAGCAACGGACTCTTTAGAATTTCTATAATTATTGAAATGAATTTTCTTGCATACATTTTGGATGGCATTATTAACAAAAGTCTTTCTAAATCTTCTATTGAGAATTGAACAGGACTTTCATGTTTCTCTTTTTTATCGATTAAAACTTCTTCTTTTGAAGCAATTGATGGCACTGGAATACTTCTATTAATTGATTCCACTACTTTTTGTTTGTTAATTGCTTTAAGATAAATAGTTTGTCCATCTGTTGTCTCAAACTTATAAGACTTTGCAATCACGTTTTTTACATTGGATTTATGATTAATAATCTTAACCAACTTAGCATCATTAAAGGGACCAATGTGTATTTTTTCATTAATATTTAGCTGAGGTAACTTTTCTTTTATACGCTTGTTGTCAGAAAACGACCATAATTTTGGTTTGGTATCAAGGTTTTCTTCCAGCTCAAGAGCATTTGAAAGCTCTCTTATGTAGTTAAAATCTTGTACTATCAACCAATCCGGCGTAATCCATTCTGTTCCATGAATTGCTCCAAACAAAGCACCTACCAATGACGCATTAGTATCTGCATCTGTATCTTTTAAAAACGAAATTTCAAGTAGACCCTTTAACGGATTGGAAGCATACTTTGAGGCCATGTAGATTGATACTAAAGCTGCTACAGTTCCTGCACCTCTTGTTTTCTTATCAAAACAAGACAACTTCGTAAGAGTCTCTCTCTCATTATCAAGAATCCCTCTTTTTAAAGAAATTCTAGCAATTTCTAAACCATCCATCAACTCTATTAAAGTTTGACTCCATAATATATCATATCTCGCGTTTGTAGAAACTTTAGCAGCATCTATCCAATCATTCATATTATTAAGAGTCGGTTGCTTCCCCCATTCGTTTTTAGTTTCAATTAGGTAATCAACTATCTCGCCATAACCTAATACATTATCTTTTTTCATCAAATAGTTCAGAGAGAAAGCATACATTATTGCACTTAGCAGTGCCCTTGGATGTCCATGAGTTGATATACCGTTTAAAAATACTTGACTAGCTATTTCTTCTATATTTTTTTTAGGCAACATCGCATGTGGAAGTATTCTCATTACCACCCCATTACCACCTGCATTGAAATAGTTCTTAACTTTTTCGATACCTTGCTTTTCAATGTTCCATGGTGTGCTTCCATTACTCCAAGTTTGAGCGGCTCTTTTAGTTGCCCCGCCACCACCTCTTTCATATAAAGGCCAAGAAGGCAATTCAACTCTTACAAAATGAGAAAACCAATTACTGTATCTAAGACTTCTAGCTGTAGAAAGTATCAATTGTGTATCATCACTGTACGATCCTTCTAAAATCTCCTCATTGTGCGAGTAGTATTGTCCCCCAGATTTTCTTGTCCAACGTTGAAACCCTAACTGTGGTTTAATAATGCTCTCTATTTTAGAGCCTCTGTCTTCTTGTGGCCAACCTAATGAATCTCCTACGGCAGCGCCAAGAAAACAACCGATTTTTTTGTCTATAAAATGTATTTTAGCTCGATCGGGCATTTAATCACTCCTCTAGATATGGAGTCTCGGTCGGTCGACGCCCTGTACGAATAATATTATTCCAGTTGACATCGAACAGCTCAGGCGCGACTATCCACTCAAAATTTTGGCGTGCATCTGGTATTAGACTTACCATTGATTTTATCTTTCTAACATGTTCTTTGGTAGGGGCTGCAATACCAATAATATCTGATAGAGCTATGTTTTGGTATATAAGAACTTCAGCTTGACCGTCTGTTGGGCAACATGCCAGCATATCCCTAGAACGATAAATTGTACTCCTTCCTTGTACTGGATTATTAAACATACCTCTAAATCCTGTTTCTCCTGCTTTCACGTACTCTCCTCGATTGGCAGCTGCATTTCTATGGCAAAATAGTGTAGTCTCTTTTACCATTAAATCAGGATTCAACAACAGTACCACCCAGTCTTTGAATATAGGGTCATTATTTTTTATCCTTCTCAGGTACCAAGTATTAGGGTACTCTACCGAACAACAAATATAGTCCTCTCTTCCATCTAACCTCAAAAGATCATTTTTATCCAACAAATCAAGTTGATCCTGTAAAAATGCATTAGCTACAACACCTGATTCATTTCTAACAATGTGCAACAACTTATTCACTTTAGTAAAATGACAAAGCCGAGTAATGCCTCTTTGAGAAATCTCGCTTTTAATATTATTCATTAGAATCAAGCTCCTGATATAAATTTTCATCAGAAGGAAGCAACTTTGTTATATTTCCGCTATAAGAAATAAGTAGGCCAGTTCTTGCTCTAGTAACTCCTACATACAAAAGTTTAATTTCTTCACTGCTTGCTTCTTCTTCTGAACCTAGGGCAAGAATCCGCTCTTCTGCTGGGAGCCTACTTTCATTACAAAAAGGCATCATAATTATATCAAATTCTAAGCCCTTTGCAGAATGGTATGTACCTACTGAAATTCCTGGGTTAGAATCCCAAGTGGTCATATCTCCACTCAATTCTTTTGCAGCAATACCTCTGGAAAAGAGATGTTGTCTGAACCTTTGTAATGTCTCTCTATCTCTCACAAGTATAGCTGCTGTTTGAGTAGTAATAAAATTAGGGACTTGACTTAATATATATTCTATCTCTTCTTCTTCATTATTAAATTGTAATAATACAGGTAATGGACCAGAGGCACGAGGGAATTTAGGTTCAATTAAATCTACATCATCCTTAAAATAAGGCATTTTTGAAATTGCCAATCCTAGAGTTGCAATTTCTTTAGTATTTCTGTAGTTGTCTTCGAACTTCCATATTCTCGGGTTATTAAATCCTGCTGATCTCCAAGAAATTCTACTTCCATAAATCTGTTGAGCAACATCTCCAAAATAAGTGAGACTTCCATTATCAGGTATAGCCGAAGCTAAAGATTGAAGCATCACAGGAGAAAAATCTTGTCCTTCATCAATGATAATATGTCTATACCGACGCTTAGTATTATCTACTTTTAGTTCTTCTCGAACATAAAATGCTAAGTCCTCCATATCGTACTTGTAACCTTTATTAATTCTTAATTCAAGATATTTGTCATACACCATATAAAAATATTTCCTTGTGTTTCTACTGATTCTGGTACTTGAACGTCCAGCTCTTTCTACATTTTCATACTCTTCTAGAGTAGTAATACCGTGCTTTTGAATCCAATTGATTTCTTCAGCAAATATTTCAATAGGGCGTTCTAAAGTAGTTATGCCAGGGTTTTCTGTCTGAATTAATTCATATGCTATTTTAATCAAATCACTTTTCGTGAAGTATTGATTAGAATAAGGTGGAGTGATATCTTTTCTTCCCATCTTATTACGATAAGCTAAATAGCCACGAGCAAATCGGTGATAGTTTTCTACTTCTACATTTTTCATAAGCCCTTTTGAAATTGCCTTTAAAAAAGTTACTAAAGCCTTGTTGAACGTAACAAGCAAAACTTTTTCTCCAGGATCACAAAATGTTTTTGCAAGGTATATAGCACGGTATATTGCCAATGTCGTTTTGCCACTTCCTGCTGTACCTAAAACCACAAAATGGCCTTTTTCTGGCATAGCTAAAACCTCTGCCTGTTTCCCCGTAGGGCTTGGAAGTTTCGTCATAACTTATCTCCTAACTATAAGTGTAATAATTCATAGTATAGATCATATTACCTCCATTAAAAACTTATTTTTGATCTAAAAATCCTAATTTGGTCATAAATGCCTGGTTTTTTTTAGCATAGACGTCCTATAAAAACTTGAATTTTTAAATAATGAAATCTAAACACTTAAATACTTGTTTAAATCATTAGTTCTTTTCTTTCAAATTTAGTCACTCTTACAATCTGATTTCGTATATCAATAAGCTTTAGATATATTGATATTTTAGTTATAAATGGTTCTGTAGTTTCACTTTATAAGAGTTCTGCACAACTTTAGTTTATTAAGCATACATTTTTTGAATTTTAATAATAATTTCAATTGCAGGTGAATCAGGAAAGTGATTTTTTGAAATCAAAAATAAAGCGATAAATTTAATGAATAAGAATTCAACCAAAATCTTTGTTATCTAACTATAGATAAAACCAAGTTTTTCTGTCATTATTTCTCATCGAAGTAATAAAGAAATTCATCAAGACACCTTATGCATAAAGAAAATTATTAAGATATTAAAATGCCTATCTAACACTAAAACATGTTGGGAAGTGACTGCGGTATATAAAGCAATTTAAAGCATCAAACACAAAGACGCTTTTAATATTTGACGATTATAAAACGAAGTGCAACACCTCGAGCTGAATCTAAAAAGGCTCTTAACTGGATTCGTATAAAATAAAATTACTATGCTACCTTCTATAAAGACCCCCTCATCATATACTCCACTCTTTTTAACTTAATTGAACGTAGAAATATAACTTATTTACATTGTAGACCCTTATTCGTCTTAGTAGCATGGCTCAAATAGGCATTTCACTTCAGTACAAATCAATCTCATAAATAGTTGGGTTAGAACTTCACATAGAAATCATTTTAGAAGAAACTGTTACATTTGAATTGACAATTCTTCGTAAATAACGAGAAGTCACTTATGACCATCTTCAATTTTTTTAATTAACTGCTGCTTGTACTGCCATGTATTCTACCTTCCTTACAATGCAAAAAAGAGCAGCGCCCAATGGACTGCCCTATCTTGCCTAACTGATGTATTTGATTTATCATGAATTACAAATCCGAAAGCATCGGTCAACGAGTCGTAAGGGAACTATTCTCTTACGGCTTTTTGTTATGTTTACAATTCTAATCCATCGTCTTCTTCATCTTCTTTCTTTTCACCAAAGTATAAGCGAGCTTCCTTAGCGTGTTGATCAATTTCACTCGTGAATTTTAAAATGGTCTCTACAACTTTGTAATCAGGTTATCTCCTGATACTTTTGCCTTTACCTTGTCGTAGATTTCGACAAGATCGTTTGCCTGTTTACTGGATAGAATCAAAGTTGCGATATTCTTAAACTCCTGACTCTTTTCCCACCTAATAAACGTGTCCATCGTTTTAAGATCAACCTTCTTTAGAAATGCTTCCTCTGTTACTTTTGGCGTATCATGCCTAAATCACACGTTAAACTTATATTTAACATACATCTCTTTACGAAATGATAATTTCTTTAACCCTCCTTCTATCTAATTCATACTTAATTCACTCCTGCTGCTATTTAAATAATTAAAGCAATAAATAGGAACATAAAAATTATAGACGCTATCAAAACGGATAATACCATTCTCATTCCAAATACATCTTTGATTGTCTTAAGTCCTGTACTTTCGTATGTCTTGTTTAGTTTAGTTTTGATTACTCATTTGAAATTCCCCTTTATCATTTACTCGTTGTTAGCTTTTATAGAAAATGGCTTATATCTTTAGAGTCTCTTTTGCGATTATCTCGACGAAAACGTTCGAATTTGGTTTGGTTCCGTTCACCTCGCCAAATATCGCCCTCCCAATCCTCTTCATTACTTTTTCCATCATTTTTTTGTTTAAGAAGATCATCACGAAATTGCTTAAACTCTTTTACTGCATCAGCGTTAAAAGGTTGACTTTTAATAATTTTTTTAAGGTGTTCTAAAATCTCTTGAATAGTTTCCTTTCTTAATTTTTGAGAATGAGAACTTATCAGGTCTCTTACACATTGTTTCGCCAAATCATCTTGTCTATAGCCACCAGAAACAAATTTCTCTCCAACCCAAACCAATGTATCATCCATTTTAAGATCATTAGGATTTAATTTCTGCAACTCTCTATCTACGAGAATGAATGTTGAGTTACTATTCTTGATAGTTTTAATTTGTTCTTCTTCTTTCTTCTCTTTTACTTGTTGTACCATAGCTTGTTCTTTTGATTTAGCACGTTTCTCAGCATTTTCAATGTTTTTGTCGATTATATATTTAGCATTATTATTTGAGCCGTCACGGGTAATTCGATTGATTTTATTCTCAGCAATTTTCATAAAGTCTGAATTCTCCTTATTTGCTACGTATAAATCAAAGTCAACATTGTCTAAGTTCCCTGCATTACCCCAATTTCCCCACTCTGTTAAAGCTTTAAATTCTTTCTTGGGCTTATTTTCTGCTTGCTTTGGTTTTTGTTCTACTTTCTGTTCTTGTATAGCTACTACTTTTACTTCTTCCTTTAAGCTGTACAAGTGATATGTGTTAGATGTACTTGCAAATTTCCCACTACCGTTTTGAAACCTCTTACTTGGTTCATAGGAAATCAATTTCTTCTTAGACATAGCATTAATTGCTTTCTGTGCTGTCTTCTCATCACATTCAAGTAATTTTGCTAACCCATTCATGTTCTTACTAAAACCACTACTCTCAAATCTTTTCAGGATACATAAGAAGTAAAGTTCAATCGGATTGGTTGAAAGATCATATACATTTTTAAATATTTGCTCATGACCATATTCTTTTTCACTTTCATCTGTCATTAGCTTAACGAAATACACTTTCATATCTTCTTTGAAATCGATCTTTCCATTAACCTCTTTAACATCTAATTCAATGACTCCTTTATCTCTTAATACTTCAACTTGCTTCCAAACTTTCGGATAGTTTTTTGAAGCTTGTTTATCATTATAAATAGTTTGTACTCTTGTTAGTTTAGATATACTTAGTTCTGTGCAATCTAAAAAAACTGACCATCTAGCATGAAGTAAACTATAGAAATACCATTCTTCTGGCGATAGTTTGTAATTAGTATTTTCCATAAAACAATTATAAAATTTGATGAATCCTTCACTAGTTCTCTTTGTCTTACTCATATTTAGCATTCTCCTCTTAATGTGTTGTTCTTAAAACATTTGTGTAGCAAATTAACTAACTCGCGTTAGCGATCATCTTTCTGTTAGTTAGTTTTCTGTTAAAGGTATTCTGTTAATATTGCCCCGTTTAAGCCCTAAAATCAGGGTTGATTTGGAGCATCGGGACATCTATTTTTAGGGTTTAAATGGGGCATCGGCACACCTAAAAATAGGGTTGCATCGGGGTAACGGTTTACTCTGATTTCTTAGAAAACTCTGTCAGTGCTGCTTCCAGTTCTGGTGTTCTTGTGAACTGCCAGAACATCATTTGGCTACGTGGATGTAGCCCTTTACAGTTCCATTCGATATTAGGCACATGATCGTATCGCAGATACTTTATAAGTTGTTTATTATAAGCATAAAAAAACTTAGTACTATTCATATAAATTATCCTCCTATTAATTAAAATACATATAATTTATTATAACACAAAATATGTAAATTGTCAAGTATATAATAAACTCTCTTTTACATTTTAAAAAACCTTGACTCTTTACTTAAGAGTCAAGGTTTTTTGGGTAAGTCACTCTACATCTCTCATTCTCATCTGTTCCAGCTCAATCATCTTCACAAATTGACTTGCTGTGATTTCAAAAGCTTTAGCTATATCAAATATTTTAGTTAGTGAAGGCTCTGTCTTCCCACGTTCAAGAAGCGATATGTAACTACGATCTACATTACATGCTGCTGCTAAATCTTCTTGATTCATCTTCTGCTTTAATCTTAACCCTTTAATTATTTTAGCTATGATTGGCTTAATAATAATGATTTCTGACAAAAGGAAAACTCCTTTTAGATCATTATCATTTTTTATTTTCAATTGAGTGAAGATCATACTATACGCAAAAAGGATATTATTGTATTATTAAAATAGAAAATCAGCGGGAAAGGAGATATTATGTTTAAGCTTGAACGTTTATTTTATTTATGCCCCGTTATGCTTGTTTTCATGCTTATTGCATCTAAAATGGAATCCGCATTCTTCATCAAGTTTTTCTTTTTTGCTGCCGTTGCATGTGTTTTACTTTCTATATACTTTAATCGGCATAATGCTAAAGAAGAACACGAAAAAGAAGAAGCAAAGGCCGCATTTTACCTTGCTACTCGCGATATTAAGGAATTGAATCAATTACTGACAAATGGATTGATCACACAAGAAGAATTTGAACAAAAAAGAGATTTAATCAATGATAGATTAGCGAAACATAAAAGTACTTATATTAATGATTAGAATCTGAAAGGCAGGAATAACTTTGAAAAAGATTATGACTCTTGTTATTGTTTCTACTCTTCTTTCCTCTTTTGCAACAGTGAATGTATCAGGACAAACTCCAATGACTCAAACTTTAGAAAGTAACAAAAAATCTTCTTATAAAGTTATAAAAGTGGCTACTGGCTATGAGAAACTTGTTTATTATGCAAAAAAGTTTAATGAGCCAGATAAAGAACTTCAGGCTTTAAAAAACAAACTCCCGTATCTTTCTCAGACTTCAAAACAGTATCGTCAAAATCTCACAAGACAAAACGTATTAATAGCAAGGAAGATAACTTGGTTAAAGAAAATTCAGAGCTTATTAGAGAATGGTGAAATAACTCCTGCACAACATTTTAAAGTAATGGGATATTAAAAAAGTCACCTTAATTGGTGGCTTTTCTTTCTCACACGACTAACTCGAAAAATCCGTTTAAATATATCTTTGGAACTAAGTGGATGGTACAATACTTTTCGTAAATATACTTATACAGAGGGAGCAATTCACTTGAAAAAGCTTGTTGCTGGTTTTCTTTGCGGTTCTTTGTTCTTTTCAGGAGTTTCTTATGCGGCATCGGGAAGTTTGAAAGCAGACATTGCGAATTTGAAGGTACTGATTAACGGTACAGAACAAAAATTCAGCACTAAGCCAGTGGTGATTGATGGAACGACTTATTTACCGCTTAGAGAAGTTTCAAAGGCATTCGGCTACTCTGTAAATTATAAAAATGGAACTATTACTTTGAATGAAGGGCAAGCAACAAGTGGTTCTACAAGTCCCACGCAGACAAGTGATAAGTATACAAAGTTAAGTTCAGATGCTTTAAAATTAAATGTTAACGGAAAGTACTATGGACTAAGTATGGGGACTGGGCTCTACGTAGATGGCAGTGAAGCTTACAGTTCATTTGATGCTGGAATGATTGATCTTATTGTAGCAATTGCTTCAAAGGACTATATCATTTACGAAACACATAATGATAATGCAGATTTTATCACAACAGATTATTTTGCTTCTCGGTACAAATACCTTGAAATTATTGAAAAACAAAAATCTTATCGTTTGATCAATCCGTCTAATAGTAAGACATACGAGATTGTTACAAACAAGGACTCTAGTAAAGGTGTAACTTATTATGCAACTGAAAATCAGCATCTAGTTCCCTTAAACAAACTCTTCAAAGATTTAGGATTAAATGCAGAAGCTAAATATGATGCTGCTAATAAACAAGTCAATTTGATTCTCAAGTAATTTCAGCTTCCAAGTCACCTTAACAGGTGGCTTTTTTCTTTTCAATAAATCTCAAAGACTTAGCTTAATTCTAAGCAGCTCTAATACCTCTCACATTGATTCTAATGGCTTCATTGAAGAGAGTTGGGTAGTTTCTTCAAAATAAGATTCTTGCTCCTTACAAGGATAACAACGTTAGCTTTGAATAAGTCTCTTTATAAAACAAAAAGCCTCTATTTAAGAGGCTCTTTTCAATATACCTAACTACCTTTAGCGAACTTTCAATTTATGGTTTGAATTTAAATCTTGTTTTCATGAAATGTTTATTTCATAGTCGTTCTTCTTTTATTAACTTAAAAGGTTTATTGAAAAATTTTACTTGTATATTTTATATTCTATAGTTAGATTGTCTTCTAAAGCTCCTCGTGTATCATCTTTTATATCCAGTACTCTGGTAACTAAGTAATTATCCCATCTGTTGCGCCATAATATTAGCTCTCCTACATGCACACACTTCTCTCGAAACCCAACTTCAAATTGATCAAAATCTTTTGTTGAAGGAAAAATATAATGATTCTGATTGTACCCGATCTCTTTTATATTTCTTCCGTCTCTAAATGCATATATAGATCGATCATCTGCTTTAGACCACATTGTATCAAAACTAAAATCTTCTTCTCCAATTATAAGTAATCCGCTATCTTTAGAGTAGTTGAATTTTAAAATATTTGTGTCATCAATATTTTGCGTATTTTTTTTCAAAATTTTGATTTTTCCAAAAATGAAATTAATATTCTTTTTATTAAAAAATAATTTTAGTAATGAAGATACTATTAAAACTCCAATTCCTGAAAAAATCCAGTCTTTATTTTCTAAAACTAACTTTAACATCTCAGCCCCCTATTCGTTTTCGGGTTAAGATACATGATAACGTGGAGAACTTTTCATGTTATGCTCTACCATAATTCTACTAGGTTTCACATACTACTATCTCATCTTAATGTCCGCGTTAATCACAACTCGCTAGAAGATAAATAAATTTCTTAGAACAATTGAGAGGTATAGTACTCTTACGCTCTACTATGAAGCTGTGTACTTCATTCTCGCCCGATTTCTATAATACAAATATAACAGCGAGAAAGTCGAATAATGGACCAGAAATCGTTCAAATACTGGTTAAAGACTTTGCCTCTCATGAAAAGAAAGTATGCATTTCGCAATAGAAATCACATAAAGATCCCCTAATTCCACTGCAAAAACATTTAACCAATTCAATTCTTTGTCTACATGTGCTCCCCCACCCTTATCAGCAAAAGAACGAAGCAAAGAATAAACAGTTATATTTTCTGATGCTGATATATTCAAAACATTTTGCGGATCATCTTGATCTATTATCGTTTCGCAGAATTTACCACAATGTTTGCACCGAAATTCAAAAGCATTTTGAGGTTCGCCTAATAAAATCCGAACTTCTACAGCATCATGCTCATGTTTAAGTGATAATTTTTCTGAACATTTCTTACATGTGAGATATTCTGGTGAAGGTACTTCAATCTCTGCCTCTGCGATCACTTGCTCTGTCCATTGTTCTAGGTTTAACAAAGCTGAATCAGAAAACATGTTTAAAGGATTGAGAAATTTAGTGCCGTCAAATTCCCTAAAATCATTTGAAATAATCGGTAAATTCAAATCGTCCTTATAGAGTATTTTCATTAGACTCTTATCATTCTCAAATAATAATAATCTTAACTGCCCTGATACTACTTTCACAAACTCTTTTTGAGGTCTTCTTTCGTTTTCAATCAATTCAAGTGAGGTTCTAATGATATTTATACTTTGTTCTAACATATCCTTCAAGCCAGATTCGCTTCTCCTAAATTTAAAGCTCTTTATTTTCATATACATCCTCCAGATGAGTTATTACACAAATATATCATAAAAAAAGGTCAGCACTCAGCCAGCCTCATGATCTTCCAACTTTTCTATTCTCAAAGCAGCGGCCAGCTAACTGATTGCTTCGTTCTTCTCCAGCCGATGTGTGCATTATTAATTGTTTTCTTAATAAGTAGCAGTCTTTTATAACGGTTTTTCTTCGGCTGTTTCTTGACTAATAAACACTCTGACCCGTTTCTCTCCGTCTTCTATCGTTAATCTAAATGGATGCTCATGTAATTCTGCATTCTTTAGACTTCTTTCAAATGTTCCAACGGCGGTTTTATATATTCTATTCCCGTTTTCGTCTTTCTTAGCGACCGCATAAGTTACCTTCATATTCAGTCCTCTTCCATTCTGATTTTTATTTAATTGCTTCAAGTTATTTAAATATTCTTAACAACAAGGAGTTCATCCAAAAAAAATTAATTGTTTTGTTTTCGTTTTCAACTTTTAGAATGATGTTTTTTAAGTAAAATTTATAATCTTCATCTTTCAATATTTTTTTCGCATACGCTTCTTGACTCTCAATTATCTGTGCCCAAAGTCTAACATGCTTCTTGTTGCGACAACTTCCCTGAGCTAACTTTGCTGATTCAATAAGCTGAGGGTGATTTTCTTTGTCAAATTCCAGATATAATAAGAGAGTATCCAAGTAAACTTTCATTGCATTTAGGGTATCAGTATCTGTAGAATCTTTAATCTTAAAAAAAGTAAGTAATATTAACTGGTATACTGTATAAGAGAAAATAAAATCTTTTAAAAGAACGAGGGTACTTTCTTCCTTAAATCCCCCTATTACATAGTTAATTAACATAGAGCTAGCAACAATTTCAAAAAAATAAAGAAGATAATGTTTTAGAATATAAATGAAACTACTTTTATTTTTTAAGAAAGAAATTGATACTAAAGTTATAATCATAAGAAATAAAAGAATCCATAAAACTTTATATATGTCGCTAATATTATTCACTCCTTATTTTTTCTTGATTTTTATGATGTTTCTCAAAGAGTCGTTCTTATGTAGCTTAGCTTCAACAAATTTGTACTTTATATGATTTGTATCGAATGCTTCTTTTACAAGTCTATCCTAATTCAACTTACAGCAACCTGGCTACTAACTTTATATTCTTTCAATAATATTTTAAGAATATAATTCACTCTTATCTTCTAAATAAAGAAATGCTCAATCCCGTAAGAGATTGAGCATTTCTTTACTTTTCAACCTTGTATCTTCGCTTTCCTATTCGCGCTAACGGCGAAAACTGTTCATGGCTATTCTTTATTGCTAGTTCACTAGGCTTCACGTAACCTTGTGTCGTCTTGATATCCGCATGACCAACAATACGCTGTAAGGTAAAAAGATCGCCTCCGTTCAACAAATACTGCGTGCAGAAGTAATCCCTCAATCTATGCGGTGTAACTGGTGTCTTCTTAACGTCGATTCCAGCGTCACCCGCATGCTGAAGCAGTCTTTTTCTAAAGTGATCTGCCTTAAGCGGCTCACCGTAGTTTGCTACAAAACAGAAATCAGTATCAAAGTAGCTTCGAGTCTCTTCCATCAACTTGATAAGCTCACGCAGGACAGCGACAGACAACGGTATGATACGAGGCTTACGATTCTTATTCAGCTCGGCAGGTAGGCGTATGCAACGTGCGTTCATGTCGATATACAGTTCACGAAGGTTCAAGGCTTCGTTAATCCGCAACCCTGTGTCTACGAGCAACAAGATAAGAACATAGTCTCGATAACCTGCATAGGTGTCGGTGTCAGGCGCACTCAGGAGCGCTGACAGTTCCTCCTCCGTTATGATCGGCTTCTCCTTGACATCCATGCGCGGAGGCTTAATTTTAACCGCCGGATCGCTCAAAAGCAGCCCCTCGCCTTCCCAGAACTTACACATGGATTGAACCGCTCGCAGCCTAGATGATACCGTAGCAGGAGATAACTTACGCGAGTCCTTCTGACGTGACTCCACAGTACCGTAGCGTGTATGATCGTGCATCATATAACCGACATAAGATCGAACAATCTCTGTTGTAATCTGGTCAACTTCAACAACCTCTGGTCGATCCTGCTCAAGCCATTCCAAAAAGTAACGCCAGTAGCTTCTACAATCCGCTAACGTTCGATCCCTCAACCCTTCTGCTCGCTTAGCATTGTAGTACATATCAAAGGCCAGCGAGAGTGAAATCTTACTGGAACGCGAACCTTCTGACTGAATTGCCCGCTTGCTAGCGACCGTTGCTTTCCCCTTACGTGGATCAACTGCCATACAAAAAAACCTCCTACGATTATTCGTAGAAGGCTTCGTGTCACCGTAATTAGCACCAACGTTTTAGCTGTTTTCAGGCTGGATTGCGTTGCTCTTGCAAGCTGCTCTCCAAGTCCGCTTACTGCTGACAAACGTTGATATTACAGGATATTTGCGTCCTGATGCTGATGAAGGGAATTGAACCCCCGACCTACGCATTACGAGTGCGTTGCTCTACCCCTGAGCTACATCAGCATACTTTGTTAACCTTGCTGACTTAGCAGCAACGAAATACATTATACACCTTTCTCGGGGATGCGCAAGGTACTTCTCCAAAAAAGTCAAAATAGGTCTTTCCCCTTCATTAATCCCTATTCTGCCGCGCCTCGTTCAGCCAACTTGGCCTGGACCGAAGCGAGCTTTTGCGCGGATGATCCGGTTTTGTCGCGGCGGTCGTCGATCTTGATCGACGTCGAGACGCGCTGCGCGCCGGATTCGAAGGTATGCTCGTGCAATTCTTTGACCGCAGCCAAGATTCGATCCAGCGGTCCTTCAATAATCGTGCTCATCGAAGTCAGCTCATACGTTATGCCTTCGATACTTTCCAGTTTCCGCTGCATATCCGCCACGTACCCGCTCAGACTGGTCGTTCCTGTTCCGATCGGGATGATCGTTACCTCTGCGATTGCCATTTTGATCTCCTCCTTTGAACTTGAGACAAGCTTATAGTCATGAAAAAGGCGGGCTGTCAATTCCGTTTTTACGTCTTTTTATTGTAACGCGAACCTGTCCAAAAATCGAATTTCGACGCAAACCGCACCACTATGGGCTTCGTGTAAAAAAGGCGTTTTCAACCTTGACGATTTTATTAAATTTTCGCCTATAGTTTGTGTCCATTATGTGGCAAGTCGTATCATCTCGCTTCACAGATACCATATGTAGGTGTAGATTAAGTAATCGAAAGCCAAATATGGTGTTCGGCGCAAAACGTACAAGACCGCGATTCCTCCTCTCGGAACCGCGGCTTACCTATTTCAAGACACGGAGATTGCTTCCCGGCCGCAGTACGGACAGGCATCGGAAACCAACTCATATCGAAAGGACGGAACCCACAATGAGCACGACTCTTCCGCTTTTCCCGGCGGCACGCAGCAAAGAAATCGACGCGCTTGAGGAAATCACCAAACTCGGACGCGATATCGCGGACAGTCTCGACACCGAGACGCTGCGCGAGAACGCGAACCTGAACGGAGACAGTTTTTCAGGCAAAATAAGCAAATTCGGCAGCGAATATGCGAAATGGTACGCGCGCCTGCATATTCTGCCGAGAGAAGTGGAAGCCGCCATTCGCGGGAATACCGTCTATGTGCATGATCTGGATCATTACGCGGTCGGCACGACCAACTGTATTTTCATTCCCTTCGATAAATTGCTCGCCGAAGGCTTCAGCACGGGCAACGGCGATCTGCGCACCCCGCGCACGATCATGACGGCCATGGCGCTGGTCGCGATCATTTTCCAATGTCAGCAAAATGCGCAATACGGCGGCGTGTCCGCGAACAAAATCGACCACGATCTGGCGCCTTACGTCGGACGTTCCTTCATTAAGCATTTCCGCAAAGGCTTATCGTACTTCGAGAGTTTCAAAGAAGGCGACGAGATCCTGGCAGGCTCTGCGACACCGGAAGGTCCGGCTGACGAAGAGATTTATATGGATAACACCGATCTGCGCGACCGCTATCCGCATGCTTACCGCTACGCCTACCAAGAGACGCGCCAAGAGACGTTCCAGGCGGCGGAAAGCTTGGTCCATAACCTGAACACGATGTCGAGCCGCGGCGGCGGCCAGATTCCTTTTACCAGCATTAACTACGGCACCTGCACATCCAGCGAAGGCCGCTTGGTCATGGAAAGCCTGATGGAATCGACCATGCGCGGACTCGGTCAGGGACAGACGCCGATCTTCCCGATCCAAATCTTCAAATGCAAAAAAGGCATCAACCAGTCGATCGGCGAGCCGAACTACGACCTGTTCTTGAAAGCGATCGAATGCTCGACCAAGCGGCTGTATCCGAACTTCGCCAATCTCGATGCCCCTATTAATATGGAATATTACGTGCCGGGCGATCCGAATACGGAATTCGCGACGATGGGCTGCCGGACCCGCGTGGTCGCCGACCGCTTCGGCCGCAATCATCTGTCGGGCAAAGGCAATCTGTCGTTCAATACGATCAATCTGGTGAAGTTGGGCATCGAGAACGGGATCGTGCTCGGCGAGCGAAAACGGGCCGACGAAGAAGGCTTTTACGAAATGCTGGACGAAGCGCTTGATATCGCCATGACCGGTCTGCTGCACCGTTACCGCATCCAAGCCAAGCAGCCTGCAAAAGCGTCCGACTTCATGATGCGCGAAGGCGTATGGGAAGGCGGCGACGCGCTCGGTCCGGACGACAAGGTCGAAGATCTGCTCAAGCACGGCAGTCTGTCGATCGGCTTCATCGGCATTGCCGAGTCCATGAAAGCCATGTACGGCAAGCACCATGCGGAAAACGAAGACGTCTATGCCAAAGCGCTGGCGGTCGTTCGTCATATGCGCGCTTACTGCGATGCCATGAGCGAAAAGCATAATCTCAACATCACGTTGTTCGCGACTCCGGCGGAAGGCCTGTCGGGCAAGTTCACCAAGAACGATGCCAAAGAATACGGATGCATTCCGGGCGTGACGGATCGCGAATATTATACGAACTCGTTCCACGTGCCGGTCTATTTCCAAACGTCGGCGGCACGCAAGATTTCGCTCGAAGCTCCGTTCCACGAAGTCTGCAACGCGGGCGCGATCTCGTACATCGAGCTGGACGGCAATGTGCGCAGCAATCCTGAAGCGTTCCGCAAGATCGTAGCCTATGCGCTGGATCAGAACGTCAGCTACTTCAGCATCAACCACCCGATCGACCGCTGCACGTCATGCGGTCATGAAGGGATCATCGGAGAATCGTGCCCTTCTTGCGGGAAAAAGGAAACCGAAGTGCATATCTCCCGCCTTCGCCGCGTGACGGGTTATCTGACAGGCGATTATCAGACCCGTTTCAACGGAGCCAAACAAGCCGAGGTCCGCGACCGCGTGAAGCATGCCGGACAAGCAGCGCCTCGGCAATAAAAAGCTGCGAGTCCGCTCTTTTGCGGTAAGGAGGTGTTCGATCATGAATCTTTGCGGGTATTATCCCGAGTCCATTAATGAAGGAGAAGGTCTGCGCGCCTCGGTCTTCATCAGCGGCTGCAAGCATTATTGCAAAGGCTGCTTCAGCGCACGCACCTGGAATTTCAATCACGGCGAACCGTTCGACGACAAGCGCCAACGCGAAATCATTCGGGAAATGGCGGAGAATCCGCTGCTCGACGGACTAACCCTGGCCGGCGGCGATCCGTTCTTTTCCGCGGCGGAAGCAAGTTCCTTCATTGATTTGGCGCGCGAGAGCATCCCGGGGCTTAATGTATGGATGTACACCGGATATACATTCGAACAGCTTGCGGCCAGGCCGGAATCGGACGAGTACGGACTTCTTCGACGCGGCCACGTCTTGGTAGACGGACGCTTTGAGCAGGAACTGCGGGACGTATCGCTGCTGTATCGCGGGAGCTCCAACCAACGCCTGATCCGCATTCCCGAAAGCTTGGAGCGCGGCGAAGTCGTATTATGGGAGCGGGAAAAAGTCTTTATGTAAATGTTGTCCTATATAAATCCATTTCAGTATTTAATTGTTGACAATTTGCTTTTCGTTGAGTAAGATAAGCTTAAATTTATGGAAGACCCCACAACCGCATACTTGATCTTTCCTTAACCGGGTAAGAGGGAGTAGCTTTTACAGCAAAGTCGTCAATACGGGAGAATATCCCCGGCTTTGTTGGCAACCATCGTTGTTAGCGAGACTTTTACCGCTTTAGGTTACGTTTGTTTATTCGTGCAGACACGCATATTCATTCGTACCCTTTGGCGGTAAAAGTCTCTTTTGTTTTATTGGGGTCTTTTCGTAAAAAGAAAGGGAACCTATCCCACATTAAAAGGAGAGAAGCAGATGGATTTGTCGTTGATGCTTGAGTACGGATGGGTACTGCTCGTACTGATCGCGTTGGAGGGCCTGCTTGCCGCGGATAACGCGCTCGTACTGGCTATCATGGTTAAACCCCTTCCGGAAGAACAGCGTAAAAAGGCTTTGTTCTACGGTCTTGTCGGGGCGTTCGTGCTCCGTTTCGGTTCCTTGTTCGTCATCTCGTTCCTGGTCGACGTCTGGTGGATCCAGGCGATCGGAGCCGCATACCTGCTGTTCATTTCGTTGAATCATATCATTAAAGCCATTCGCAGCAGGAAAACCGAAACCGACGAAGCGGAAGAATCCGCGGAAGGCAAAGGCGTCGGCAAGAAAAAAGTCAGCTTCTGGGGCGTCGTATTCAAAGTCGAGCTGGCTGACCTTGCGTTCGCGGTCGACTCCATTCTCGCAGCCGTAGCGCTCGCGGTCGCATTGCCTCCAACCAACTGGGGCACGATCGGCGGTCTGGATGCCGGACAATTCGCGGTTATCTTCGCAGGCGGTTTCATCGGTCTCGTGATCATGCGTTTCGCGGCCAACCTGTTCGTCGGCCTGCTGCACTCGCGCCCGGGTCTGGAAACCGCGGCATTCGTTATCGTAGGCTGGGTCGGCGTCAAGCTCGGCATGCACACACTGGGTCATGAAGCGATCGGCCTGGTTCCTCACGACTTTGTCGAAGGCACGATCTGGAAAACGACCTTCTACGTCGTTCTCGTCGCTATCGCTTTGATCGGCTGGTTCACGTCGAAGAAAATCGAAGAAAAAGTGGACGAGGAGCCGATTCGCGAAGTTGAAGAACAAGCGAAAAAACTTCCGAAACTCGATAAGTAATTAACGCAATAGACGATGTTCCCGGTACCGGAGGAGTCCTATAGGACCCTCCGGTACTTTTTTGCGTCCGTGAAAAGAAACGCGTATCGGAAGAAGTTCCTATTAATCTTTTACGAGTAGATTTTGCGAAATCTTTTTAAAAAACCTATAAACTTTCGTTTTCCTTCACCGATAAATAAAATATCAAAACAAAACAACAACAAAAATCGACAAAGTCATTTACTAAACGACAAATAATGAAAGAGAGAGGTGCAGCAGTCATGATCACGCTGAATACACAAGGAATCAAGGAAGTTCTCCATAAACAAATTACGAAGTTTTTCGAAGCAGAGCCGGTTATGCTCGAACTGACGCAGGACATTCAAAACAACGATGCCGAAGCCGGACAGACGCTGCACTTCTCCAATCCTCACTACTGGGTAAAAGTTATGGATTGCTCTTTCGAGAGCTACGTTAGACCCGTTATCCTTTGCGAAGTGATCTACTTCCTCAAGAAAGAATACATGGACGCCGAAGTCGAAGTGAACGTGGATATCGACCTCTCCGCTCCTGCCGACGAACGCATCGCGATCTCCGCTACGGTCAGCTTCAACGACCAAGTGGAACTGGAGCGCACGGAGCTGAACAACCTGATCGACCTGGCTCTGCAGCTCAAGGACAAAGAATGGTTCGAAGAACTGTCGAGCCGCTACAACGCCATCAGCGCTTAATTCCAAACCGCCTTACGGTCCGGAACGCGCCGGACGACAAGCAAGTCAGTCAGCATTCGACAAAATCGGACATTTCAATCCGCCTTCGCCGCTCGTCCGACCTTCGAAAGATTTTGCAGCTTTTTCACCTTAGGGTGTTCCGCGGCTTCCCGGCCGGTATCTCTCAACTGGACTTCGCTTCCGACGCCGAGACCCGCTTCATCATATCTTTTTCTTCTCCTTCCCTTCCGGTGCATCCCTCCCCAACCTATACGTAAATGAGATGCACCTTCAGGCTCCGGATTCCCCCGAATCCGGGCCTCTTTTTGTTAGGCTGAACTCACGGTTGACGGCACCTCGCCTCGGCGTTATACTGAGAAACATAATTTTAGAACTCCACCATGCCGATGAAGAGAATCCAACTCCGAGGCGTTTTCGTCAAGGGTCAGCAGCGATAACCGCCTGTCATCGACCGCCTAAGTCAACCGGTATTCGCCCGTTATCGCGAAACTCCAGAGCGGATCGTTCCTTCGGGAACGGTCAAATTGGGTGGCACCGCGAGCGTAGATAGAACGCCCCTCGTCCCAAACGAGAGGGCGTTTTTGCGTTTTTTCACACCAATCACTCAGAGGAGCGTGCTTAACATGATGGATATTCGAACGATTCGGGAGCAAGCGGCACAATTTCAAGCGGCAGCGGACGGAAAAAAAATCGCGGTTTCGATCGAGGAATTGCTGGAGACGGATATGCGCAGGCGCGAACTTGCGGGGCAGGCCGAGCAGCTGCGCGCGCGGCGCAACCGTCGCACTCAAGACATCGGCGCGAAGATCGCTGCGGGCAAACAGGATGAAGCCCAAGCGGCAAAAGAACAGATGCGTCTGGATCGGGACGAATTGGCGGGGATCGAAGCGGAATTGGACACGGTGCTTCAGCGTTATCAGCATTTGATGGAACGGGTACCGAATTTGGTATCGCCGGATACGCCGACAGGCCGTTCGGATGCGGACAACGTCGAGTTGGGCAGGACCGGACAAATTCCTCAATTCGACTTTAAAGCGCGGGACCATGTCGAACTCGGTGAGTTGCACGGATTATTCGACATGGAGCGCGGCGTCAAAGTTGCCGGAAGCCGCAGCTACTTTTTGAAAGGCGACGGGCTCAAGCTTCAGCGTGCCGTCCAGCAGCTTGCACTGGATTTTCTTGACGAGCGCGGGTTCACCGCCATGGATGTTCCGCTGATGGTACGAACCAAGGCTATGCAAGGAACGGGATTTTTCCCCGCCGGACAGGATCAGGCGTATCGGATCGAAGGCGAAGACGCTTGGCTGGTCGGCACGTCGGAGGTCCCGTTGATTGCCTACTTTGCGGACGAGACGCTGGATGTCGCGGAGCCGATCCGCGTCGCCGGCATCTCGACCTGCTTCCGCAGCGAGGTCGGATCGGCGGGACGGGACGTGCGCGGGCTGTATCGGGTGCATCAATTTGCCAAAGTCGAACAAGTCGTGATCTGCCGGGGCGAAGCAGAAGAATCGGAACGCCTGCTGCAAGAGATCACGCGCAACGCCGAAGATTTGCTGGACCTGCTTGAGCTTCCTTATCGCAAAGTCGCGGTCTGCATCGGGGATATGTCGCAAAAAAATTACAAGCAGTACGATATCGAAACCTGGATGCCGAGCCGCAATGCTTATGGCGAAACGCATTCGGCCTCGAATGTGGGAGACTTCCAAGCCAGACGCGCGGGACTGCGCTATCGGGATGCGGACGGCAAACCGCGTTTCTGCCATACGCTCAATAATACGGCCGTCGCCGTTCCCCGCCTGCTTATTCCGCTGTTGGAAAATCATCAACGCGAGGACGGATCGATTTACCTCCCTCCCGCGCTTCGCCCGTATATGGGCGGCCGCGAAATGTTGGCGACCGCGGTCACGGATACGGAATAGAAACTCAAATGCGCGAAAAGGCTGCTTTTCCTTCGGGAACGGCGGCTTTTTTATGCTGTCGACCATCTGGGCCCCGCTGGATATAAAACATATTTTTTTACAATTATGAGCATTTGCTCTCAAAAAAGAAGATGTGCCTGACGAAAAATACATATATCAGCTTTTGAAAAAACCAGGTACAACCAACCAGCAGGCAAATGATCATCCGATCCGCGCTACTGCGGCACCTCCTTCCGAAATCCCGCCACCCGAACTTTTACATGAACCCACGGGGGGAGCTTTGGCAGGGATCGGAAGGTTTGCGCGAAGGGAAGGCTGAACCTAAAAATAATAAAACGGAGTGATTCGGGATGCAGTGGTTCAGAAATCGAAAAATTTTCACCAAGCTTATGGTTGTCGTCATGACGCTCACCGTGCTTACGGCAGGCGTCGGTCTGTATGGCCTGTATAACATCAACATGATGAAAAACAATTTGAACGAGCTCTACAGCGACAATATGATGCCGCTGCGACAATTGGCCAGCACGGAAACTTCTCTGCTTAAACTTCGCGTCACTTCGCGCGATATCGCCATTGCCGAAACGCAGGCGCAAAAAAGAGAAATCGCGGACACGATCGCGCCGCTCAGCGAGCAAGTCGATACCAATATGGGCGCTTACCGTATCAGCGCGCTGAGCGCGGAAGAAACGACGCTGCTTCAGGAATTCGATAAGTATTGGGCCGAGTATCAGCAGCTGTACGCCAACGCCGTTCAAATCGCGGAAACGTCCACCAACGCGGAATTTCAAGCGTATGTGACGGATGAAGTGGGTCCGACCAGCAAATCCTTGTACGAAACCATCGAAAAGTTGGGGACCCTGAACGAACAGCAGGCGACCACGACCGATACGCAAGCGCAAGGAGACGTTTCCCGCGCTACACTTTGGACGACCGTCATCATCGTAGCTTCGATCGTTTTCGGCCTGCTGCTGGTTGCGCTCGTCACGGCCATGATCAGCAAGCCGGTGAAAAAGATGGTCGGCATCGTGAAAAATATCGCCGACGGCGATATGCGCGAAAAGTCGGAATACCAAGCCAAAGACGAGATCGGCGATCTGTCGCTGTCCGTCAACAAAATGGTGGATACCTTGTCCGTATTGATCGGAGGTATTCAGGATTCCGCGCAAAACGTGGCGGCTTCCTCGCAAGAAATCTCGGCGAGCACCCAACAAATCGCGGGAGGCACGTCGATTCAAATGCAATCCGCCCAAGCGATTAACGAACTGTTCAAAGATATGGCCGTTGCGATCGAAGATGTCGCCAAAGGCGCGGAAGGCGCGGCCGAGTTGTCGAACGAGACGGTGGAAATGGCGCATTCCGGCGGCGAAACGATTCAGCTTGCTTTGAAAAGCATGGAAGACGTCACGCAGCAGGTCGGCAAATTGGAAGAACACTCGGCCAAGATCGGCGATATTATCAACGTGATCGACGATATTTCGGCGCAAACGAATCTGCTTGCCCTTAACGCGGCGATTGAAGCGGCCCGTGCCGGCGAATCGGGCCTCGGCTTTGCCGTGGTTGCCGACGAAGTCCGCAAGCTGGCCGAACGCAGCGGCGCGGCGACGAAAGAAATCACGTCCATCATCCGTTCGATGCAGCTCAATATCGAAAAAAGCGTGACCGCCGTCAATACCAATCTGGAGCACGCCAACGATTCGGGCCGGGCGTTCAGCGAAATCATCGACCGTCTCGGCAACACGTCGCTCAAAGTCAACGGTATCGCCGCGGCCAGCGAAGAGCAAGCGGCGCAAACGGCTGAAGTGATGCGCACGCTCACGGGAATTACGATCGCCAGCGAAGAGTCGGCGGCGGCCAGCGAACAGACCGCCACGTCGTCCCAAGCTCTGGCGCAGCTCGCGGACCAACTGCATCTGTCGGTATCGACGTTCCGGGTGTAAAATAAACGACTTCGCAAATAAAAAGACAGTCCGAGCCGTACCTGCGGCTCGGACTGTCTTTTTTGCATAAGCGCTTTGAAGCCGGCGCTCGCTTATCGTCTACAAAGAATCAATAACGTCTCCTGCCAACAGAGACGCCGGATGCTCGCGCCGTTCGGCAGCATGCTCTCCCGCTCTGCCGTGCAGGTAGACGCCGAAAGCCGCCGCTTGGATCGGAGTCAGCTTCTGCGCGATCAGTCCGGAGATCACGCCGGTCAGCACGTCGCCCGTCCCGCCGGTGGACATGCCGGGATGGCCTGTCGTATTGATGAACGCTACGCCGTCAGGCGAAGCCACGACGGTTCGCGCTCCTTTAAGAACGAGCGTCACGTTATGCAGCTTCGCGTACTTGCGCGCCGCTTCGATTCGGTCTTTTTGCAGATCGGCCGTCGGCATGCCGAGCAGACGCCCCATTTCGCCGGGATGCGGGGTCAGGACGACATTGTCCCGGCGTCCCCAATCCGCGATGAAATCGCCGGCGTCCGCCAGCATGTTCAACCCGTCGGCGTCGATGACGAGCGGGACATCGGACTCCGTCCACAGCCTTTTCAACCATTCCGTATCGCCGTCGAAGCGTCCCAGCCCCGGCCCTACGGCCAACACGCCCAGCTTTTCGGCCAGCTTCAGCACCGTATCCGCCGAGTCGCGAGTCCAGGCATCTCCCGCGGTCGCTTCGGCAACCATGAGTTCGGGCACGTGGCCGACAACGCTCGGAAGCAGCGCTGCCGGAAGCGCCCAGGTCACGAGACCCGTGCCGATCCGAAGCGCCGCGCGCGAAGACATGAGCCCCGCTCCGCTCATCAAGCGGCTGCCGCCGACGATCAGGGCATGGCCGTAGGTGCCTTTATGGCTGTCTTCTTCGCGGTTGCGCGAGGTATCGATGTTCAATACGCCGCGCAGCGATTGTTCCGTGATCAGGTAGGTGTTCGGTGAATCTTCGATTCGCGACGCTGCCAGCTGCGGAATTCCGACTGCCCGCACGCGCACTTCGCCGGCCGCTTTCGCTCCCGGATACTGCGCCAGACCCGTTTTCAAAAAAGCAATGCAGACGGTTCGCTCGGCACGGATACAGGCTTCCGCCGTCTGACCGGTCTTTGCGTCCAAACCGCTCGGAATATCGGCCGCAATGGTCGGAAGACCGCTATCGTTGGCCGCTTGAATCAAGCTCGCATACGGCTCGCGCGGTTCCCCGCTTGTCCCGATTCCGAGCAAGGCGTCGACAAGGCCCGTGTACGAAGCAAAATCGATATTCGATACCTCGCCGGAATCGGGCACCGTTTGCACGGGGATGCTTGAACGGCGGACGGATTCCAGCTGCGCGGCGGCTTCCTCGGAAAAGCGTTCCGGATTTTCCGCGCACAACACGGACACCTGCACTCCCGCATCCTGCAAGTAACGAGCCGCGACCAGACCGTCGCCGCCGTTGTTGCCTTTTCCCGCCAAGATCAGCCAATGCTCGCGTTCTGCCCCTTCGAACGGAGCAATCAGCGGATCGTTCAGCACGGGGGACGCAGAGGTGACGCCGCGCTTCGCAGAACCGTCAGGCCGCGTCCCCGCTCCCCGATTGCCTGTAACGGGCAAATCGCGGCGCTGTCGGATCAAGTCCAATACTTCTTCGGCGATGGCTCGCCCGGCGGATTCCATCAGGGAAAGCGACGGAATCCCCAATTCTTCGATCGTATAGCGATCTATGCTTTTCATTTGCTTCGGCGTTACGATGAGCATGGTTGTCACGTTCTCCTTCCGGAATTGCCGAATTCAGTCAAGGCTTGGCAAGCATGGGACATTCGGTTCGATCATGCGATCAATAAGCCACCGTGAAGCGCGAGCGGATAAAGTTCGGATCGTCCAGTTCATCGATCACCGCTGCGGCAAAATCTTCGATGCTGATCCGGCTGTGTCCTTCGTCGTCGGTAACCAGCATCGACATGCCGACGCGGAAATTGCCTGTGCGCTTGCCGGGTTCGATCCAGGCAGCCGGGCTGACATAGGTCCATTCCAACTCGCTTTCGGCAAAAATCTCATACGCTTCGGCATGGGCTTGCGCCAGCGGAAGCAGCTCCTCCCGATAGTCCGGCGCATCCATGACGCGAACGCCGGGAGCCGTCAGCAGCGTTCCCGATCCGCCTGCCACAATGACGCGCCCGACGCCTGCCGCATGCGCGCCTTCCAAAATCAAACGTGCCGCTTCCGACAATAAAGGACCTTCGCCCGGCTCTGTTCCGAAAGCACTCAAGATCGCTTCGCAGCCGGCCGCCGCCGAAGCGATCGCGCCGGGTGCAAGCAGGTCTCCCTCACGTACGTGCAAAGCTGCGTGTTCCTCTTGAAGCAGGGCCGGGTTTTGCATCAGCACCGTCACCTCGCATTTTCGGTACAAAGCCTCTTTTACCAAGCGGCGGCCGATCGGCCCGTCCGCGCCCAATACTAATATTTTCATCATTTCCAATTCCATTGTCGATTCCGTCCTTTCGCTAGCTGCTTGCGCAGTCCTATATTAACCCATCGGGTCCTCTTGATTCCTATACCCGTTTCCGGAGAATAATTTGCTTGCCCCGCGAAGCGAATTTTACGCGCACCGAACCTTTTTGTCCATGCAACGTTGCAGCGAAGAACCCGAATCCGCCATAACGCTTCGCTTCGCGCTGCGGAATTGCGAATAATAAGCTTTGCGCATTGAGCAAATTCGAACCTTTGAAGCTTGAAGCCGCCCCGGGCTTGTGTAATAGTGGGTAAGACAGGTTTATGCGATGCGCGAGAGGAAGGCGAATCAGAATGGAAACGGTGATCTGGCTGGCTTCGGCCGCCTTTGCGATATGGATTTACGAGCAGGCCCGGCGCGCGTTGGAACGGCGGGCGACAAACCGCGAGCGGAGGCTGCGCTCGGCGCTGGAAGCGTTGGGTTCGGCAGCCGCGCTGTTGGATGAAGCGTCGGACGCCCGGTTCGCTTCTCCCGCTCCGGGATGGGAATCGCGGCTCCGCGAGCGGCTGCTGCTGTGCCAAGGCATGCAGGGCTTTGCATCCGAGTTGGACGGTCAATTGGCCCTCTATCTGCACGGCGAAGAAAGCGATCGCCTGCCTCTGCTGCATGCGGCGCTGCATCGCGAGCTGGAACGGACCCGCCACGAGCTGGCCGTGCTGCTCGAACAGGAAGAGCGGCCGTCCTGGGGCGGCGGATTCGTGCGCCTGCTCAAGCCCGCGCTCGTGCCCGCGCTGCTGGCCGCGGCCGGAGCGGCCGGCTGGCAGTTCGCCCGGGAGCCGGAGCTTGACGGCTCTCCTTGGCTGCCGCTGCTCCGCCTGGCTTCCTGGCTGCTGGCGGCTTTGCTTGCGGCACGGCTGCTGGAGCCGGGCTATCGGGCCGAACGGCCCGTCTTGCGGCGCGTCGTGCCGCTGCTGGCAGCCACTCCGGCGCTGCTGAACCCGGCGCTGGGGCCGGAAGCCGCGCCGTGGTTGCTCGCCGCGCAGCTGCTGCTCGCGGCGGCCGGGTTCGCCGCGCTGCGCCCCGTCGCCTCCAAGCGGCGGGAGCGCCCTTATGCCGGGCACTCTCCGCAGCTTCGCCCGGCTCCGGCGCAGCCGAAAGCCGTCCCGGGGCCCAGTGCCGGGACCGAACTGACCGCCGTGCCTCCGGGGCCTCGCGGCGCCCGCCCGGAAGCCTCGCCTTCCGGCGGCAATGCCGATCGGAAGGCGGCGCTGTCTTCGCGCTGATTGCCGGACGCGACCGAAGATTCCCGTCGGGCCGGCCAGTCACGTTTCTTGAACGAACGCAAAAAAGCCCGCGCCGAAAAGGCCGTTCCGATACCCGCAATTCGGTATCGGAACGGCCTTTTGACGCGCCGGCTCCGCTCTCGCTTCTCTAATCCGTTTCGTATTTGGCTTTATGCTCGTCTTTCATGCGGAGATAATCCTCGTCGGTTTTCGCCTTTTCCCAAATTTCTTTGAAAATGGCGGCCGATTCCGCTTTCTGCGGATCGCCTTTGCGGATGGACAGCGTGCCGTTTTCCGCGTATTTTCGACCGCCTTTGTAGTTGGTATACCTCCGCGCGCGCGTGTAGCCCATCTGCAAAAACTTCCGCGCCATGTCCATGCCGACGAAGTCGTTTTTTTCTTTGTAATCCAAAAACATCGCGTAAATCTTTTCCGACGACTCCCGCGCGATATCCGGCGTTTTGAAACGCCAATGCGGCAGAATCTCTCCTTTGTAAGGCTGAACGAGCAATACGCCCTGTTCGCCTTTCCCGACCCGGTACAATTCCGGCTTTTCTCTCAGGTCCAGATTTTCGTAATCCAAATCGTAATCGAATGCCTTCATCGCTTCCGCCTCCTTGACGACAGGGCCGGCCGCCGACCCTTTTATCGCTTTCGTCTGTCCGTCTGTCGTTCGTCCTCAGGATTCCTGAATTTCGGGAACGGGGCATACGCAAACCGGACGGTTGAAGTCCAGCGAAAATCCCGTCGGCGTCAGGCTTCCGTCTTTTTCGCCGATCGCAAACGAAACGATATTCCCGCTATCCTGGTTGGCCGCCAGCAAATATCGACCCGCGATCGCGAAATGGCGCGGAACGCGCCCGCCCGAAGGCACGCGTTCGACCGGCGTCAAGCGTCCGTTTTCGAGATCGACGGCAAAAATCGAGATGCTGTCGTCGCCCCGATTCGAAACGTACACACGGCGTCCGCACGGCGACACGGCCGCGTGGGCGGCCGTATTGGCCGGATCGGCCGCCTGTTCTTCAGATAGCAGCGGCACGCGCTGAGCTCCCAGAAGCCGCCCGCTCGGCACGTCGTATTCCAACATCGTCACCGTGTTGTCGAGTTCGCCGGAGACGTAAGCCCATCTGCCGCTCGGATGGAACGCCAGCGTTCTCGGACCGGTTCCGGGCGGCAGCTCCGTGTCGTCCTGCTTGAAAAGCTGCTCGTCTTCCAGCGTGTACTTCACGATGCGATCGGTTCCCAAATCGGGCGCGAACAGGAATCTTCCGTCCGGCGACGCGACGAACGAATGCGGGTGCGCCCCTTCCTGACGATCCGGATTCGGTCCCGATCCGGTATGCCGCACGCGGCTGGATTGCTCCAGGTCGCCGTGATCCCGGACCGACATCGCCACGACGCAGCCTCCGTAGTTGGCCGCGAGCAGCGTTTTCCCGTTAGGCGTCGCTTCGACGTAGCACGGCGAAGAACCCTCCGATACCTTGCGGTCGCGCAAATGCAATTCGCCGTTTTCCGGATCGATCACATAGGAGAAAAGCTCGCCGTGCTCTTTTTCGCTGGCCGCGTACAGATTTTGCCGGTTCGGGCTTACGGTGAGATAGGACGGGTTTTCGATGCCGCTTATGCCGGAAACGCGGCGCATCTCCCCGGTGTTCGTATCCAGCACGCAATGAAAAATTCCCTCTTCTTCTTCGGAAGCATAGGTACCTACATAAAAATGCATGTCCTGTCGAAATGGCGTCATCGGTTTATTCTCCTTTATTTGAAGCCCGTTCGGGTAAACGGACCGTTTATATTACGTTTGCTCATTTATTAACGAGAACCTTTCTTTCTGAAACGAGCCTGCCGAAATTCGTCCGCATTCGACAGTCGAATCTGCCCAAGTTTGCCGAATTCGACGTTTTTCGAAACCGCCGGGCAGGATCATGCCTGCAATCCGTGCTTTTGCGCGCTTTGCATTATATACTGGTAGGAAGAAGATAAGTTATCGAACAGTTGAAAAACATTGCCATTTGGAGGAAGCCATGGAACTCGATATTACCGAACAATCGCTGCCCGTGTATGAAGCGCTCGCCAGCAAAGTCCGCCTCAATCTGCTGTCGCTGCTCGCCGAGCGGCCGATGAACGTACGCGAGCTGGCCGAAGCTTCGAATCTGAGCAGCGCCATTATGACGATGCATGTACGAAAACTGGAGAACGCGGGGCTGATTCGCACGGAACGCATGGCGGGCCGGGGCGGAGCGCGCAAAGTCTGCTCGTTGGCCGAAGATCGCATCGAGATCATTCTGCCGAAGGCCGGAAGCGATCGTCGATCCGTCCATCCGGTCAATGTTCCGATCGGCCATTTTACGGATTGGGAAGTGCACCCGACCTGCGGACTGGCGACGACGGAGAAAATGATCGGCCAGTTCGACGATCCGCGATTTTTCCTGTCGCCGGAGCGGGTGAATGCTTCCATTCTATGGTTCGGGCAAGGGTTTGTCGAATACCGCGCGCCGAACTTCCTGCTATCCAGCCAAACGCCCGAAGAACTGGAAATTTCGATGGAAATCTCGTCCGAAGCGCCGGGCATCGACGAGGAATGGCCGTCCGATATCACGTTTCATTTGAACGGCGTCGAGCTGGGCACCTGGACGAGCCCCGGCGATTACGGCAAACGGCGCGGCAACCTGACGCCGGCCTGGTGGCCGAACGACATCAATCAATACGGGCTGTTGAAAAGACTCAAGATCAACCGCGGCGGTACCTTTATGGACGGCACTCCGCTGTCTTCCGTCACGCTCGATCAAATCTCGCCTTCGAGCAAGGAATGGAAACTTCGGATCGGCGTGCGCAGCGAAGCCCAGCACGTCGGCGGCGTGACGCTGTTCGGCAGCGGCTTCGGCAATTACAATCAGGATATTTTGTTCCGGCTCTATTACCGGGATGCGGTCAAGCCCGAATCGCAAGGCTGAACGCTTCTGCTTCGCGATCCCTATCCCGCTTTGAGGCCCTGTCCCGTATTGCGAACAGGGCAGGTCATGCCGAATCAAACGCAAAAAAACGAGCTTTCGGCGTCAGTCTTCATACGCCGAAAGCTCGTTTTGCAATGCCGCCAGTTCGGTTTTCGCTTGTTCGAATTGCGCTCTGAGTTCCGGTAAACGTTCTTCCGGCACGTTTTGCGAAGCTTCGATCTCGGCCAGAAGCCGCCCCGCCCGGTCGTTCAGTTCGCCGATCCGGTATTCCAGATGCGCGATGTCCGAGGAAGCCCCCGCCTGCGCGCCGTCTCGCTGCGAATAGGTCATGAACACGCCTCCCGCTTGTTGGTTTTTCCCACTATATCCCGCCCTTTTGCGAAAAGCAAGCCGACCTATTGCGAAAAGCCGTTTTTCCTCGAAGGAAAAACGGCTTTTCGCTCAGCACTCGTTGTTTTAACGCAGCAGTTCGAGTTCCGCCTGTTCTTTGTTCGTGTTCCAATAATTCGAAATCGTAAACGTGATCGGTTGAACGACATCTTTTTCTTCTATGCGGTACGTGCTTTTATCGATTAATCGGCCTTGTACCTGCTCAGTCGTTCCGCTAACGGCGTACGGCAGCGAATAAGTGCGGCCTTCCGCATCGACGACGGTATCCTCGAAGCTGATCTGAGAGGCATCGCGATGGTTTTCTTCGCTGTACTCGCCCATATCCTGCTCGAACGTAAAGGCTCTTTCTTTCGGATCCGCAGATACGCTCAAAGTAGAATCGCCGCCTTGCAAAATGCGGCCTTTTTCCGTATCCACGACCAGTTTGAGCTGTTCGGGATCAAGCGCCGCGATGCCTTCGGCGGAGAGCACGATCGAATCCGCGTCCAGGCTGTTCAGAACGGCCGAGAAAATCAGCGTGCGCTGTCCGTTTTCCGACTGATCGTTCTGCTGGAATGCAGGGCTTTCGCTGCTCTTTTCCGAGCTCACCTTCAGATTCGGGGAATTCAAACTAAACACATGCTTGGTATTCGTGTCCGCGTAGGCATAATCCACGTAAGTGCCGAGCGGAGAAAGCATGACTCGCTGTATCTCGATCCGTTGACCGTCGATCGTCAGCTCCCGTCCGACTTCTACCGTTCGCGTATCGTCGAGCAAATCCTGCGCATCGAGTTCGAACGGAATATCGAAGCTGATCTCTTCCGCTTTTGGATCGCCGAATTCCCCGGCGTACGCTTCGGCATGGAAGACCGCTTGATCGGGATCATCTATGCCGGAAGCCAGCTTGTTTTCGATAAACAAATATTTGCTTCCGCCGGGAGGCAGGACTTCGCCGTTACTCAAAGACCAAGATACGGCTTGAACATTGTCGAAGCTGACCAGGGGATTAGTCAAGCGAACGACCCGGTCGCTGTCGTTGCGCAGCTCGGCGACCACGTACATTTTGCGTTTGTCCAGAGCCGCTCCTTTCAATGTCAGCGTGTACCCGTCTTTTTCCTGCTTTTCGCCTATCGCCTTCATGTGTCCTCTGTTAATCGCATTAAAAAACTTGGTTTCCATGCCGACGGAGCGATAATCGTCGATCGACAGGTAGCCGGAATCTTCGTCCGAAGTTTCCGGCTGCCCCGCGGCGGCGGGATCCGACTGAACTCCCGCAGTCACGGCGCTCGGCGCAGGAGAGCTTTCGCCGCCCGGCAGCAGCGACGCCGACAGTGCGATGACGACCGCGGCAGCGGCGGCGAGAGTTCCCGTTCCGTAGGCTGTTCGGCGCCGCGAAGCGCGCTTTTTCCCTTTTCCGATTCCTTGTCTTACGGCATCGCTTAGTTCCGTGCCGCCGATATGCCGCGATTCGCGTTCCGATTGTTCGGCGTCGCGCAGCAGCTTTTGTTCTTCATGATGGGTCATGCCGATCTCCTCCCCTTGTTCGCAGCGTCATAAAAATCCCTTCAGCTGCTTCAGTCCTTCACGCAGCCATGTTTTAATCGTGCCTTCCGGCTTTCCCAGAATGTCGGCGATCTGCGCCGAGGTCATGCCGTGATAATATTTGAGCATAACCGGATGCCGGTATTTGCTTTTCATTTTGCCGAAAGCCCGCTCCAGATCGATCCGGTCATGGCTCTGCATTTCTCCCGTCACGGCCCGCTCTTCGAATTCTGCCGTTGGGAACGACCTTTTTCTCCGCCTCAATTCGTCCATGCAGCAGTTGATCACGATCCGGATCAGCCAACTTTCGAACACGTCGGGATTTTTCAATTTTTTCCGCTTGATCCAAGCCCGGCATGTCGCTTCCTGTACGGCTTCCAACGAATCCGATTCGCTGCGCAGATAGCTGTAAGCGATCGAATACAGCTTGCGCTGCCTTTCGGCAACCTGCGCGAAAAACATCTCTTCCTGCACGTGTGATGACCGTTCTTTGTTTTCCGACTCGGTGTGCCCCGCCGTTTTCTCCATGTTCCCCCTCCTGTCCAGGCCGCTGCAGCGGCCTTCGCCGATCCTCCGGGTCAAACTTCCGACGAAAAGCCACCTTCGCCGCGAGCATTCCGCCCGGTATCAGCCTTTTGCAAAATCTGATGTCTATAAGACGTGCCAGCCGTCCAAAACGATTGATTTATTTTAGGGAGTGTTCGAAAAGTCCGGAAAACGGCATAAAAAAAGACCGTCTTGGACACGACGGTCGGATTTCCGGAAAAACGGTTTTGCAAAGTGTTTATTTATTTCAATACGATATCCTGAGAGTCTCCGATCAGGTTCGGATAGGCTTCGATACCCAGCGTCAGCGGCTGCGGATAATCGCCTTTTTTAAAGTACAAGACGGCTGCGCCTTCGTCGCTGCCGCCGTAGGAATACGAGTGGCCGTAACCCGAACCGTCCGGCGCTTGCGTTTGTTCGTGCTGCTTGCCGGAAGCATCCGCGAATCCGAACGACAAGGAAAGCAGCGAAGTCAGTTCTTGCGGATCTTCGTAATTTTTCGGATCCACCCGGTACTTCAGCGTCAGCTTCGACACGTCTTTCGATGCGTCTTCTACGGTAACCTCAATCCCCGGAATCGCGGACGAAATCACTTTGTTTTTCTTGGTATCCACAACCAGCTTCAGCTCGTCTTTGCCCAACGCTTCGATGCCGTCGGCATGGAACACGATGCCGTCGGGATCGGTCAGCAGCGACTCGTTCGGGAATTGGAAAATGTAATCCGATCCGTCGCGGTAAGACGTGCCCAACTGCGGACGGGACGTTTGCTCGACGCCGTTTTTGCTCAACGTCAAGCCGGCTCGGGTCAAACGGAAAATTTCTTTGCTGTTGCTCTCGTCCGCGGTCAGCTTCACGTAACTCCGAAGCGGCGTAACATAGGCTTCGGTCACCGTCAGACGCTGACCGTCGACCGTAAGCGTTTGACCGGTCGCCAAGCGGCTTTCATGCCGAGCAAAGCGGGTCGGATCGCTTTGCACGTCGAGCTTGAGCGTCGTCAGCAGCTTGCTGTCGGGATCGTAGCCCGGATTCAGCGTGCGGCTGTAGACCGGGGCGGTCACGCTGAACGTTCCGACGGGACTGTCCGAAGCTTTCAATCGGAACGAAGCGTACCCGTAAACGGTACCGTCGACCACGACCGAATGGGCAAGCCCCTGCGAATCGATCAAGTCCCGATCGCCGTTTTTGATCGAAAATCGGCTAAGTCCCGCTTCGGAAGCTTTTTCGCCGGTTAGCGTGTAAAGCAGCGTAAGGCTTTGGCTGTCGCGCACGACGCCTTTTACGTTGAACGTATAACCGGCTCCGCTTACGGAATCGTCCAGCGCTTCCACATAGCCTTGATCCAACGCCGCGATGACGATCGAATCTTTTACCGAAAAGACATCGTTGCCGTCGACCGCTTCGCGGAAGACCTCGAAAGCTCCCCAATCCGCGGCCGACGCGTTCTTGTCCGACACGGCTTCGGCCGAAGCCGCATGCGTCGGAGCAGCCAACGGACCCGACAGCGCGAACAGCATGCCGGAGGCCAGAACGGCCGCCGTACCGACTTTCGCCAAACGTTTCGTGCTTTGAAGTCTTTTTCTCATTTAAACCCTCCTCTGGATAATAAAAGAATTCAATCGCAATATTGACGGAGCAAACGCGCAAACGGATTTAAAAAGGCGGATTTTTTTATTTCAAACGAATTTCCGCATATTCCGAAATTTCTTTCGGATAAGACATGATCTTGAACGTCAGCGGCTGCGGATAATCGCCCGACGCGTACTGGTACGTCGACGTGGTCGATTTGCTGTTCGGCAAAATCTGATTGATCGATCTTCCGCTTCCGGCTCCGAATGTCTCAAGCGGGTGCTTCACCCCGTCCGCATCGGTAAAGGTCTCCCACAGGAACATCGTCGACGGAGGATCGTTGCCCTCAAAATATTTGCTCGCATCGATCGGATAGCCGAATTGCACCACTTCCGTTCCGTCCGCTCCCGGATTGACGTTCACCGTCATTTTTTCGTCGGGCGCCTGCAGCACTTTTGCCGTCTCCGTGTTCGCGATCAGCTGCTGTTCTTCGCGATCCAACGCTTCGATCCCGTCTATGCTAAACGCGACGGAATCCGGATTTTTCGGCAGCGGCGTGCGGTTGAAGGTGAAAATAAAGCGCGACGAATCTTCCGTCAGCATCTCGATTACGCCTACGCCGAGACCGCCTGCGGATTCGACCGTTTCACCGTCCTTCGTTACCGTCAGCTTGGCCCCGATCAAGCGCGAAATGCTTTTGTCGTTGCCTTCGTCGGGAACCAGCACAATATACCCGCTTTTCGGAGTGATCAGCGCCTGCTCCACATGCAAGACCTGCCCCGCTACCGTCAGCGTCTGCCCGGCGGCAAGGTTTTCTTCGAACACGCCGGAGCTGCCCGGATCGACTTTTACTTCGGCCTCCAATACCGTCAGTTGCTCGCTGCCTTTGTCATAACCGGGATTTCGCGTACGCGTGTATACGGGCGCCTCCAGCTTGAAGGCTTCCAGATCCGCTCCGGCCGAAGCATCCAGATCGAATCGCGCATACCCGTACAGACTGCCGTTCACGAAAAAGTCTTGGCGGTCTTCCTGACTGCCGATCTGCTTGCCGGAAGCATCCGTCAGCTTGCCCAAACTGATCGCGGTCGAACGCACATCCTCTCCGCTGATCTCGTAAAGCAGCGATAATTTCCGGCTGTCCCGCACCGCTCCGTACAATTGCAGCGTATAATCGTCTCCTTCGACCGTTACGTCGAGCGGCTCCACTTCGCCTTTATCCAACGCGCTTTTCAAAATAGGATCGTTGGACGCGCTGGCACGGAACGCTTCGTATTCGCCCCATTCTCCGGTCGGCTGCGGCGCCTCTTCCACGATCGGCGCCGGAACGATGGCCGCGCGCGTCAGATAGTCTCCGCCGCCCGCCGCGATAAATATGCCGGTCGCCAGCGCCAAACCTGCCGCTCCCGCTCCTCCGTACTGATAAACGCGTCTTCTGGACGATGCCTGCCCGCGCTTTACGCCGCCGCGAATCGCTCGCATCAATGCCGCATCGTCTACGGACGCTTGGTCGCGGCTATCATCCATGGCTTCTTCTTCAAAAAGCTGCCGAATCCGATGGTCTTTCATCTTCGTTTCCTCCTTTTCGCTCGTGAAATCCGGTCCGTCTGTCCTATACGAGCTCCCGCATTTGCTTGAGTGCCTTATGCAGCCAGGTCTTGACCGTCCCATCCGGCTTGTTCAGCACCCGCGCAATCTCGGTCAACGTCATATCGTGATAATATTTCAGGATCACGACATGGCGATGCTTCGCGCTCAGTTTGGCCAATGCCCGTTCCAGATCGACCCGATTCGAACTGACCATCTCGGCTCCCCGATCTTCTCCGGCCTTGTCCGACACGATTACCCGCTTGCGTTTCCTCAGTTCGTCCATGCAGCAGTTGATCAAAATGCGAATCATCCACGGTAAAAACAATGCGTCGTCCTTGAGCGATTTGCGCTTGATCCATGCTTTGCAAGACGCTTCCTGAATCGCTTCGAGCGCATCTGCCTCATTGTGCAAATAACTGAAAGCGATCCCGTATAACTTCCGTCGATGCTCGGCTATTTTGCCGATAAAAAACTCTTCGCTGTCAGCGACTGCGCGCGCGCCTTCCTGCTTCGCTTCTATCGGTGCGTCCACCTGCAACCCCTCCTTTTACAACCCTTTCAACTCTTAATCGGAGGATTACGTTCGAATGAAAGGCGCACGCTTCAGGTGCGTTTCATTCGGGCGTAACCTTACCTTTAGCGTTGACAAGGTGCTGCCACGCGTGTTTCTTTTTTTAATCGATTATGTATCATAGACGGCGTTTAGGCCGCGAACGGTTTTCGAATTCGAAAAAATAAACAAAAAACCGCGAAGGCCGATGAGGACTCCACGGTTTGATCGAATGACGGACGGCGGATCATTTTAACAACACTTCCTGCTCGTCGCGAATGCCTCCCGGGTACATGCTGATCGTAAAGGTCAACGGCTGCGGATAGTCTTGATCGGGAATGTAAAACGTATCGCTCGCAGACTCGCTGTCTCCTTTTCCCGTTTGCATTGCTCCTTCTGACGATACCATCTCGTGTTCCTTGCCGTCGCCGTCCGTAAATACGGCATTGAGCCTCATAGAGCCGAGTCGTCCGAATTCGTCTTCATGAACCGGATAGTGAACGGCAACCTGCCTGGTGTTTGCTTTGGCTTTGGTTACCTGCAAGGCAAAGCCGTCTTCCGGTGCTTGAAGCACGCTTTCTTCCTCCGTGTTCAACACCAGATTAAGCTGCTCCTTCGACAACGATTGGATACCTGTCACACCGAACAATAGAGCGTCGGGATTGACGATTCCGATTTGGTTTACAAAACTCATCTCCCAACCCTGCCGCCCTTCGATAAGGGAAGGAACGCTCGGCTCTTGAAGCTTGAAAGTCTGTTCGTCTTGCTCAAGAGTCAAAGTCGGCTCAATGAGATCAAACAGCTTATCCGTATTGTCCGGGTCTTCGGATACGTTCAAATACACGGAAATCGGAGTAAGCAGCACCCGATGGACTTGTATAATCTGGCCGGACACGATCAGCTGCTTGGGTTGGTCGTAAACGATTTCTTGTTCTTGCGACGAAGTCGACGGGAGGCGTAACGGAACGACGAACGTTCCGAGCCGTTTTCCTTGGTCGGGAGACCGCAGAGATAAAGCATCTACCTTCAAATTGAAAGTCTCCGCCCTGTTTTCGGCTTCTCCGCTGAAAAACAATGTCGCGTAACCGTATGTGGCTCCTTCTCCGGTATTGAAGTACGTCCGATGAACCCAATTCTTGGTCGTCGTTTCTTTTCCGTAAAAGGCATCCAGCAGCTTCGGCGTATCCCACTCTGCCGCTTCTCCCTCCGGCGACTTCAACTTGTACAACAACGTCACGCTGCGGCTATCCCGAATCATGCCCTCGATCTTCAAGTTCATGCCGTTCTCTTCGACCGACACCGCATCCGCCGGTTCGATGAACCCTTGCTTCCAAGCACTGCTTAGTCTGTCGTTGCCGTTCAGTAATTTAAGAAAAGGCTCCCACTTGTCAGCTTCCGGAAGAAATGACGAGTGATGCGTGCCGCTGTGGCCGAAAACGCCTTGCAGCGGCCCTGAATCCGCGAACAGCAAGGCCCCTGCCGCAATCGCCGCCGCAACTCCGCCGTAAATCATGCCTTTCCTGCGCGGCTTCCCATTCTCCGCACGCCGCATCCCCTTGCGAATCGCCGCGCTGCGCTCCGCTGCCGAAGGCATGGTTGACAGATGACGAAGAGTCTCGGCGTCCTGCCGGATTCTTTTTTCCAAGTGATCATTCATCTGCATTCGCTTCCTCTCCCTTCTAGCGATGACGTTCCAGCTTTGTCCGCATCTGCTTTAACGCGCGATATAATCGACTCTTCACCGTACTCTCCGGTTTGCCCAGAATCTCTGCGATTTCCGCCAGCGTCATATCGTGGTAGAAGCGCAGAATCAAGACGTGCTGATACTTTTGCGGCAGATTGCTCAGCACATGTTCCAAATCCGACTGATCCGAGCTTTGCATCTGCGCCATTCCCGGTGCGCTCCCGCGCTCCCCGATCTGTTCGACCGGAATCACCCGCTTGCGCCGCCTTAGCTCATCCATGCAGCAGTTAATCAGAATACGGATCAACCACGAGTCGAATAATTGGTCGTTTTTCAGCGATCCGCGCTTCGCCCAAGACCGGTACGACGCTTCTTGCAGCATCTCCAGCGCATCCGCTTCACTGCGCAGATAACTGTAGGCGATACTGTACAGCTTCCCGCTTTGTCTGTCGATTCGCTCGAAAAACCGTTCTTCCTCTCCGTGACGAACCCGCTGCTCCGCCTCTTCCGTTTTCAACGTCCCGGCCACCTCATTCCCCCCTCTTGTCACTTTGCACCGCTATGACGGATTGTTCCCCGTGGAAAGTTTCATTTGTCGGAAAAAAGAAAAAAAGCCGCGCGCGTTCCTTTTCAGGATACGACGCACGGCCGGTTATGGAACAGCGTTGCTTATTTAATCGGGATTATCATTGCGATCAACGTTAGCCTTTTAACTCCCGCTTCGGAAATTCTTCCATCCATTCCCGCAGCAGCGCCGGAGTCAGATCAGCGGGGGTTGCGACATGATGATCGGCATCCGGCAGCGTCTCCTCGGTCCCGATACCGACCGCCGGCATGCCCGCGCGATGAATCGCGAGCACGCCGGCTTCCGCGTCTTCGATTCCGATGCAGCGCAGCGGATGCACGCCGAGTCCTTCAGCCGCGTTCAGGAAAATTTCCGCGTCCGGCTTTTGCAGCGCTACTGCTCCGGCATCGGCCACGTAATCGAACAAGTCGGTTACGCCGAGGCGATCGAGCACCGTCGGAGCGTTGCGGCTGGCGGAAGCCAAAGCGACGAGGATACCGTCCCGGCGCAGCGCCTTCAGCAGCTTGCGCACGCCCGGCAGAAGCGCGTCCGGCGTCAACGTCTCCAGCAGCTCTTTGTAGCGTTCGTTTTTTTGATCGGCCAACTTGACCAGTTCGTCTTGCGAAAACTCGCGGTCGCCGTTTTTGAGGATCAGCTTCAGCGAAGCCATCCGGTCGACGCCTTTGAGCTTCTCGTTGTATTCGCGGTCGAACGGAATGTTCAGCTCGTCGGCCAACTCTTTCCACGCCTGATAGTGCAGCTCGGCCGTGTCCGTGATGACTCCGTCAAGGTCGAACAACACGCCGCCCAAAATCCGGTTCGGCAAGGTGAGTTCTTCCTCAAGTTCCGCTTCGACGCCGAAATGCTCGATTTTGACCGGGTCGCCTTCCAGCACGCGATAAGTGGTCGAATCGGCAGAAATGTTGATATGCAGACGCCGTCCTTTCCATTTGAGCGAAAAGGCGTAACGTTCCCATTGATCCGGGATGACCGGACGGAAGCTCAGCTTGTCCTCGTCCTGTTTCATGCCCGCAAAGCCGTTCAGGATCGCCAAGCGACTCCCTGCCATAGCCGCGGCGTGGATGCCGTCCTTCACGTTGCCGTGCGTATCGTCCAGATCGAGCCGCGCCGTTTCCATAAAGAACTCGTACGCCTGATCCAGATAACCCAGCTCCGACGCGACCATGGAATGCACGCAGGCGGACAGCGAAGAGTCGTGAGTCGTCAATCCTTCATAGTAAATGTAGGCACGAGCTTTTTCCGCACGGGTGAATCGATCGGGATGCAAGTGGAACGCGAGCACCAGATCGGCCTGCTTCAATACCTGATGGCGGTAAATGTCCATCGGGTGATAATGCAGCAGCAGCGGATATTTGTCTTTCGGCGTATCGGCAAAGTTCCATGGGGCTTTATGCAAGAACGTGTCATCTTGGCCGATCATGCCCTGCTCGCGGTAAATGAACATTTCCTCGGCCATTTTGCGCCAAGATCCGATCTCGGCATCGCTCACCTGAAGCCGGTCGCACAATTCCTCGCAGCGTCCTTCGTGCATGTCCTTCATTTCTTCCATCAGCTTCACGGTATATTCGAATTGATCCTGGACCATGACGTTGGTGTAGGCATTGTTGTTCACCAGCGCCGTGTACTCGTCCGGTCCGGTCACGCCGTTGATGCAAAATCCTCTTCCGGGGATAAAGCTTCCGTAATCGGCGAAAAAGCGGCTCGTTTCGATCAGGATTTCCAGACCGTCACCGTACTTGTAGTCCGGGTCGTCGACGGCTTCATTGTAAATCTTGATCGCATGCGCGATATCGGCATTGATATGGATCTGCGCCGTCCCTGCCGGGAAATACGCCGACGTCTCTTTGCCGCTAATCGTCCGCCAAGGGAACAACGCGCCTTTGAAATTGAGCTTTGCCGCCCATTCGCGTGCTTCGGGCAGGATGTAATGACGGTAATCGAGCAGCTTGCGCGCAATCTCCGGCTCGGTGTACAGGAAGAACGGCAGCACGTACATCTCCGTATCCCAGAAATAGTGTCCTTCATAGCCTTCGCCGGTCAGTCCTTTTGCCGCCATATTGGTACGACCGTCGCGACCTACGGATTGGAACATATGGTAAGCGCTGAAACGAAGCCCCTGCTGGAGCGCTTCGTCGCCTTCTATCGCAATGTCCGCGGACATCCAGAACTCGTCAAGAATGCCTTCCTGAACAATGGCATAGCTCTCGTAACCGCGTTCCCAGGCTTCATCCAACTGACGAATGCCTTCTTTCCACAGATCGCCGATATTCGGTTCCTCCGAAGCATGGTAGACGACGTATTTCTCCAACGTGAATTGTTCTCCGGCTTGAGCAGAAACGGTAAACCGCTTTTCCACTCTGCCGCTCGACGAATCGGTCTCCAGCTCGTAATCGCCGCCCGAAAATTTATGCTCGGCCGCGCAGGTCACGTGAAATCCGGTTACCCGGGTACGCTGCGCGATGCCCATATACGTTTTGTTTTCGCGCATCTCCAACGTCGTCAGCACGGGACCCGAGAACGAAGAACCGGAACGCGGATCGCCCGAAGACGACTGATTCACGACGTTGCCGTCGATCTCCGATTCGAAACGGATTTTCCCGTCGAAATTCATCGGCTTGACCGTGCAGCGCAAAAGCAGCAGGTGCGGATCATCGAGCGAAGCCATGCGTTCGAAAGTGATTTCCACTTCCCGGCCTTCAAGCGAGCGCCACTGGATCGTTCGGGTGACCGTGCCTTTTCGCATATCGAGTTGACGCCAGTATGCGAACAAAGTGCCTTGGAACATATGCACAGGTTCGTCTTCCAACCAAATCCGGATGATCTGCGCGTCTGCGACATTCAGCATCGTCTCGCGGTCATGGGCGGAACCGTAGGTCTCTTCCCCGTAAACGATCGGCGCCGATTCATAGAAGCCGTTAATATAGGTTCCGCGCAAGGAGGTCCCTAACGGTCCGTAATAGCCTTCCTCGAAATTGGCACGCATGCCGATGTATCCGTTCGCCACCGCGAAGATGGTTTCGTCGCGCAAATTCTGGTCGGTATCCAATGTATGCTCGGTTATTGTCCATGGTTCATACGCATAGATTGGTCCGGCGGATGAATGCTTCATGTATGTTCCTCCCATTCCTATCGTGATCTCCTCTGCAACACATCTCAACTTATTACCCACCTGGCTTCGGGTAAGTAACTTTATTGCAGGGAAAAGGGAAAGAGAAATTAAAATTCAATGATTGACCTCGGCCTGAAAATCATCTTTGTATGACTTGTCCGCATTGAAAAAGACAATATCGCCGTCTTTTAGCGCAAACGTGTTTTTCCATGAATCTTGCACGCTAAGCTTAAACCCTTCCAGCGACCACTGATTCATGAGCGGGGCGTTGATATACTGCAAATGCGGCGCGTTCAGGTTGCCCTCGCGGATGCTCTCGATGTTAAAATTCAAGATGATATAGCCGTCCCGCAGGAAGACCGGATCGCGCTTCGTCAGACCGCCGTGCGTCCGTCCGTATTCGGCCAGGTTGGTTCCTTTGACTACGACATACGGATCGCCTGGTAGGCTGTAATGCCCATACCACTTTTGTACCGCCGCATTGGCACGCGCAAAATCGACCGAACCGGGGAGGTTGGCCTTGGGTCCGATCAGCGTGCGGATTTGCTCCGGCAGCAGCAGGAGATCAAAACCGCCAATCGGCGTTTTTTCTTTGGTGAAGCGGCGGATGTAGTCGGCGATAAACATGTCGCGACTGACGCCGTTCATTTCCGCAAACGTGTAGTAGTTGTCGTACTTATATCTGGCAGTATCGGTCAATTCCTCCTCGGGTACGTTGCGCAGGCGGTCGTTTAGAATGATGTAGCGCTCTTCCGTGTCTTCCGGCGATCCGACCTTGATGAACGTTCGGTGGTCGTCGTTGTAGTACAGATCGACAGGCGTTTGGGTCTTGCCGTCTGTGCTGACGAACGTGAAGCTTGGCGTAATTCGGATGCCGTCGGTTTTGCCGAACATATTGCCTTTGGTCTTCAAGTCGAACTTGATGTGGTAGCCGGTTTTCACCGTGATGTTTTTCATCCCTTCGAGCGGGTTGCTGCCCGGCAGAATCGGTAGGGTGAACGGCGGTGCGTTTCCGCGCGCGGCTCCGTCGATCCCTTGCAGTCCGGTCCAGTAGGTGTTGCCGGTGTAGACGGCGCTGCCTTCTTGGGTGCGGAAAACCATCTCCCAATTGTAATCGGCGATATCCGTGATGTGGAAATCGTATAAACGGCCGATCACTTCAACGTCGACGGTGTCGCTTGCACCGTGGTGGATGAGATCGAAGTTTGCATCTTGTTGGGTTGGTTGAACATCCGGTGCGTTTTCGGCGGTATTGCGGAAGGTGACGGTGTAGTCGCCTTCGTCGACCCAGACGGGAAGGAAGAATTCGGTCGTGATCTGAGAGATCGGGATATTGATCCAGGTGCCTTTCGGGTAGAACGTTGTTCGATCAGCGGAATATGTATCGAACGGGAAAGAAACTTCTTTGCTTCGGAAATACTTCGCGTAGTCGCGATTGCCGTACCCCGGGTAGTTTTGATGCTGCCCGCTGGTTGGCATTGTGATTGTAAATGGCCGATCCAAGATGAACGCTTGACGACTGTAGTTCGGCGTCGTTTTTTGGTTGTGCGCGGCATCATCGGATGTGGACGAATAGTTCACGACCGGGGTGTGCACCGTAACCGGGTTGATGCCCGGGATTGGATACGTGTCGCCGTCTTCGGCGTCGTAGTTGTCGCTCAGCCCGGCGTACGTGACGGTACCCATACTTGGAGCCGCCATTCGGTTGGTTTTCGTCATGGGGATCATATGGTCGGGACTGTATAGCACGTTTCGGCTGATCATGGTTCCGTTTGGTATTTTGCTCGGGACGGGTGTTTGGACTTCGGCTTCTTGGTCACTCATAATCGTTTGACCGTTGAAGACGACTTTATCGTTTTTACCTTTGACTTGTCCGATTTTTTCTTCAACGTAGCCTTGGGCGAGATCAATGTCGTTGCTTGGTGAAGGTTTGGACGTTCCGCCGTCTCTTTCAATTACACCCGGTGCGACAAACGCCGCCGGTTTATCCGGAGCGGTGTATTCGCCGTTTTTCTCTAATGTGAGTGTTGGCGGTACATATCCGTTTGGATAAATGGTGATGGTTTCGCCTTCAAACGCGTAGTTTTTGAGTTCCGCGCTATCGATCTGGTAAATTCCCAGTTTTTCAACGGTCCAATACGTGAAGTATCGTTCGGTATGAATCGGATAAATTACCTGGGCATCTTCTTGCTGCGGATTGGGTATTCGTGTCGGTACAGGCGGTGTTGCCGGGTTTGGTTGGCCGGGGTCCCATTTCAGCACGTAGAGCTGCGTGACATCGACCTCATAAATGCAGGTTACTTTGTGTTCTTGGAACTTATATTGGTTCAAATAATTTTTGGTTAAGACATTGCCGTACAGACTCTCCGATGTCGGAATGCCTTGCAGCACATCAAAGATTTCGCGGTCCCGCTGGTCAGCTTTGATTACGGCACTTGGGTTGGGTTTCATCCCTTCGGCGTCCCCTTCGATCGTCCGTCCTTCTCGGACGTTACAAAAGCCGATTGATTCGCCCGTTTCCGGCTCCCCTTTTTCGGTGTAGACCCAATACGAATCCGGATATTGATACGTGAAGGATTTCATTTGGAATTTGTACGCCGCGTAGTAGAACACCATGGCCTGCGCATTATCACCTTTCGTACCGTACTTCACCATGGGTGCCGTATCGCTATCCCGCAGATAATATTTATTCCGTGTGGGCCCATGTTTTTGTGTAAACTGTATTGTTGCGTAATCGAGACTTCGGGTTGGTGTGTTTTCGTTGCCATCAGGTTCAACACCGATTATAATGCTCTCAATTTCTGTAGAACTGTCATTTGTACCGGTTATAGGTAAGTTTCCCGTATCTATGTCTACATCATTATTGACGACTACATTCGTCCCATTTGGTGTGTTCGGGTTTTGTTGTCGAATCGTATCAGCAGTATTGTCAATATAGGATGTTGGGATTTGGACATCTTTACCATTAAGTTCGCCAAAATAATTTTTTGTTCTTGGGTATTTGATTGTTAATCGAACTTCTTTGTACGGGTATTCCCGGTATTTGAAATTGTAGGGCCTCCCATTATTTACTGTTGTGATGTCTTCAACTGTGATTTCTCCATCTGTATCTTTGTAGGCATACCATTTACCGTTATCACCGGCTTGCCATAGCGGATCGGTAATGCCGCGTGACCAGGCGAACCATGATCCTGCTGATCCGTTTTCTTTGGATAGAACGGGTAAGGCTTTCCCCTTAAAGGTTTCGCTTCCGGTATAACTTTGCGCATTAACGTTTACGGTTTTGACTTCTTCGGTTCCGCGATAAAACACAATTTTTTGTATTTTGTTGTTGGCCCCCGCATTTTCACTGATGTTAATGGTACTTGCGGTTTTGACTTTTCCGAATGTCACCGAATTTAGATTGGTTAGGGGTTTGACGCCCGATTCTGCCGTATAGGTGATCTTTTTCTTTTGTACGGCGGCTTCTAGTTCGCCTTGATTCGGAAAAAAAACACTCAGCACGCTGCCCGCAAGGAGCAGTGTGCTGAGTCCGACAATCGTTAAGCGTCGCCGGATTTTATTCATTAGCGTGTACCACGCAGACGAATGAGGTCTTGTTCAAAGAACAGCGATCCGCCAGCTGGGATTTGCAGTTTGATCGAAATGTCACTGGTTTGAACCCATCCGGATTTCGGGATGATTACAGCAGGCATATCACCTGGGTCTTTGCTAAAGATTTTCGCTGATTTATTGAGTTTGCCCGCATAAAAAGCATTGATGTTTGGTGAGCCGAATCCAGATACTTCGGTTTTCACTCCGACATAAGATGGGTTGTATTTTTTGATGTCTTTGTTGAATACGGATTTACCTTTGAAATAGAGTACATAACTGTTTGTATTACCTTTCACGGGATTGTCCATGATGGTGTTGTTATCCCATTTCAGCGTATTCACATTGCCCAGCAGCGCGCGGTTCGGGTCGCTTGGGTCGGCGAGGTCGATCGCGATCAGAGCGTCCAGCTTGCCTTGATACAGGCCGTCTTTCGACGTAATCGTCATGTTTTTTTCGTTCCACATTTCCTCGATCGACGACTTGCCTTTGTTTTTCCAATCCGAATCCGGAGTGACGAACATTTCCGGCATCACCGTGAAGATGTTCGTGCCGTGCCAGAGGATTTCCGCAGCGCCGGTTGCGTACAGGTCGGTATCGAGTTCGGTACCCGTGTTGACGCTCAGGATGCGCTCGATGATCACGACCGATTGCGCACGCGTCGTGAGGCCTTGCGGGGCAAGCTGCCCTTTACCGACACCTTGGATCAGGCCGGACTTGGTGGCGAGGTACATCCATTTGTCGTTCTCGGATGTTTTCTCGCCGATTGCGCGGGCCGCGACGCGGGCCATCTCTTCGCGCGTCATGGTTTTGTTCCAGCCGGAATCGTTATTCGCGAAGTCACTCGATGCGTACAGACCGGCTTTCGTTGCGGCGTTGACGTATTGCACGTACCATTTGCCGCTTGCAGGCGTCGTCTCCAGCTTCATCGCCGCCACGACCATCTTAACGAACTCGGCGCGGCTTACGCTTGTATCCGGCTTGAACGTCCCATTCGTATATCCGTCAACATATCCCTTCGCTACGGCCTTCTGTACGGCGCTGTACGCCCAATGACTCGACTTCACGTCCGAAAACTGCGTGCCTGCCGCTTTGACCGTAGATGCGGCTCCGCTTCCCCAAACGGCTCCCACCAATACCATCGATGCTGCTGTAGCTTTGATCCATTTGCTCCAAACCTTGTTCACTTCATTCTCCCCCTTCGTTCTTTTGCATTTCACATATATGAATCCAGGCCCATCCCGCCCGGACGTACTCTTCCATTGTCGCTTGGTTGCATGAATTGGGAAAGTCCCATTTTTTGTTTTCAAAGAACAGGTAATTCATCGCAAGCAAATCCTGATCGTCCATTTGCGCACAAAAAAGCGGACGGCCCCCTTCCATGAATGGAAAGAAGACGTCCGCGTGCTTCGCGTAAGCGTCGGTTTATTTACGATAACCCCACTTTATTTCAGAGTCAGAGGAAATGCAAGAGAAATTCATACTCTATTACGCAAAAATCTCATAAAAAGAGAGTCTGCGCCGAAGCGAAGACTCCAAGTCAGGGTTGTGTTGAAAGGGCTTACAACTGCATTATAATCGCCCGTTTGCTTTTTGTGAATCCCTAATTTTTCAAAATAGAGAAGAAGTTTTTCGAATTCGTAGAGATCTGAATCGAAATGTAAGCAAATCCGTATTTTTCATTCCTTTTATCCGTCCTTTTGCAGCTTCGGATCTGATGGGATTACCGCGAACCTGTCGCGTCGGCGGACAATTGCACCGAGGACGCTTCTTTCAGGATTTTCTGCATCATCGGCACGTAAACATCCCAGTAAAAAGCATCTTCGCTGCCGGGCGCATCAAAGGTAAACCAGCTTTTGAACGCCGGCCAGCCCGCGTATCTTCGCCAAAACGGATATTCGTCGTGGTCCGCGTAATCGCCGGCGAAATAATAGCTTACCTGCGCGGCGGAAGGAGCAGCCGTGGAACCGAAAGACAACTCGGAAGCATCGACGGTTCCTTCGCGCCGGATCACGGCCGGGAAGCTTTCCCTAACGCCGTGCTCGGCGAGCAACGCGCGGCCGTTGCCGGTCAATTGAAGATCGTAGTTCGCCAAAACTTCGCTGTCGGCAGAAGCCGTGACGATATCGAACCAATAATTGTAACGGTTCTCGGGACGGATTCCGAAGCGCTCCCGGCCGGCTTCGGTAAAGGAAATGCGTGCCCCTCCTTCGGTTTCTTGGCCTTCGCGCAGCACGAACAGATCGCCGTCGTCCTGCACGAACAGGAAACCGGCTCCTTCGTAATTCCATTCCCTGCCCGTGATTTCCCGGTAACGGTCCGGCACCCAAGCCGGAACCTCGACGCCTTGCGTCAAATCCGGAAAATAACGCGCCGTCCAGCCGGTCCATTTCATGCCGAACAAGGCGCTGGCGCGATCGCGAACGGGATCAAGCGTGGGGGCCGCGACAGAGTTAAACTCCGCGATCAGCATGGTGCCGCGCGCGGCAGCCGCTTCCAGCACATTGACGTCCACCGTTTTCATGCCGCCCTCCTGCGAATCGGGCGTTTGGCCGCCCGCGTTGGCAGGAACGCCCGCTTCCGCGTCGGTATCGTCCGCATTCTGGGCTTCGGCCAGGCCGTAAGTGTCCGCGACGTAAATCAGCTGCGTGTCCGCCGGCATCTCCGCCAGCGTTCGCTCCGCATGCCGCAGGCCGTTTTCGGGAGGATAATTACCGTAATAATCGCGATCGTATAAATATTTTTCGCCTCCGGGCATTCGGTATTTCTGTTGATTCAATGTCCAGAATAATCCTTTATGCTCCCGGTAACTTTCGTCCGTTACGGTTTTATCCAACACGGCAACGGACAAAGTCTTGGCGGGACGAACTTCCCAAATGATCCACGGCAGAAGCAGGAGCAGCATCAATGCCGCAAGACCGGCCCAAAATCGGGGGAACGGTTTCTTTTTTTTCAATTCCGGTTCACTCCTTCTTCTCCGGCGGAGCCGGGTTCGCGCCCGCGATCGTGCCTGGTTTTTTATTGGCGCCCAGCACGTTGACCCGGGTCATCTCGCCCCAACCGTGTTTTTTGCCGCGAATCGCTTGAATCAAGCCTTGCGTCCGCCATAACGTCTGCACGGGCCGGTACCAAAACGATTCCGAAAGCGCGTAGGCGAACATTTTCAGCACGTCGCGGATCCGGTTGTAATTGTGGAACCGCCATTCCTCGAACAGCACGGCTCCCGCCGAAACGAGCGAGCCGAACAGCAGCATCATCAACGCGAGCGACAGCGAGACCTGAATGTTGATCCGGTCGAGGAAAAAGCCGAACACGACCGTGATGTATCCGAATATTTCAACCAACGGCCCGAGCAGCTCGATAAACAGGAACATCGGCATCGATACCATGCCGACCCGGCCGTAGCGCGGATTCAGCACCATGTTTTTGTGCTTCCAGATGCTTTCGAACAGCCCCCGCTGCCAGCGGGTACGTTGACGGCGCAGGATGGTGAAACTTTCCGGCGCTTCCGTCCAGCACACCGGCTCCGGCACGTAAACGATGCGGGCTTTGCTTTTTCTGCGGCGGATCTCTTGGTGCAGCCGCACCGTCAATTCCATGTCTTCGCCGATGGTTCCGGTCTCGTAACCGCCGACGTCGACCACCCACTTTTTGTTGAATACCCCGAACGCGCCGGAGATCAGCAGCAGCATGTTGTAACGGCTGAGGCCGATCCGTCCCATCAGGAAGCCCCGCAGATACTCGATGACCTGCATGATGACGAGCGGCTTATCCGACAAACGCACGTTATCGCTGCTGAGGTAACCGCTGTCGACCATGCTGCCGTTGGCGATGCCGACGCTGCCGCCGGTCGCGATGATTTCTTCGCCGGGACGCGCGTCCATGATCGGTTTGACCACTTTGATAAAAGCATTCGCGTCCAGCACCGTATCGCCGTCCAGCGACACGAAATACGGGTAACGCGAGACATTGATGCCCACGTTCAGCGCGTCCGCTTTGCCGCCGTTCTCTTTGTCCACGAGCACCAGGTTCGGATGGCGCAGCGAACGGTACACGGCCCGGATCGGCTTCGTTTCCCGCTTGAGTCCGGCGAACGGCACGCGTCCTTTGACCTCGGACATATCGAATTCTTCGATCATGATGTCGGCGGTCCGGTCCTTCGATCCGTCGTTGACGACCACGATTTCGAATTGCTTGTAATTGATGCCGAGCAGCGAGCGGACGCTGCCGACGATGTTGACCTCTTCGTTATACGCCGGCACGACGATACTCAAAGGAGGCACGAGCTCCGTTTCCAATACCGTGCTGTATTGGATCGGGCTGAGATCGCGGTCGCGCCACAGGCTTCGAGCGGCGGCGGCGTACATAAAGATGTATACTCCTGCCGACAATCCGACGTAAACCATGATCGCGTAACCGAAAATCCGGTGCGCCTGCATCATGAATTCAAACCACGTTTCGTTCATACGCCCTCCTTTCCAGAATCTCCACGGCCATGTCCCGGGCGAAACGGTCCTGATGATGATCCGCCACCTGCCGGATGCGATCGATCCCGCCCCGATAGTTCGACAGCGAATTCGCGGCCTCCCGGCGAACCTCGTAGGACGGATCGGCCATCATCGCCTCGAGATGCGCGGCGAACCGCTCTTCGCGCACCGCCCCGGCCAAACGGGCGTGCATCAGGCGCTCGGGCCAGATCACCGAATCGCCTTCCGCCATGCGCGCGTCCAGCCTGTCCGCCGCCTCTTCGCTCATATACCCGAAGTTCGCCAAAGCTTTGAGCGCGCGGATGCGCGTTTCGGTATCTTCGGACTTCATGCAGCGCTCCAGCAGTTCCAGCACTTCGGTCGTCCGGACATTGCCCAACCGAAGCGTATCCAACACGCAGCGCCGTACCCGAAGCGGAAGACGTTCGAAATCGCGAATCAGGCGTTCGGCCATTTCGCCTTTCATCGGGCGAAGCACCTGCAGCAGTTGAAGCTCCGAAAAGCGCTCGGCGGCCATGTCCAAGTAATCGAACGTTTCCCCGATTTGCAGCGCCGACAGCGTTCGCACCAACAAAAAGCGCTCGTCGTCCGTCTTCCCGCCTTCGCCGAGCTTGTCGAGGCGCAGCAGCAGCGGCTCTTTCAGCCCCCGTATCCGAAACTTCTCGATATGCAGCAGCGCGTTCATTCTGTCGCTCCAGCGTCTTCTTCCGAGCAAATACGCGTATTCTTCGGAAAAGTAGCCGGCGGCGAACTCGTAAATGCGCTGCCGCTCCGTCTCGGACGCGCCGACGCTGAGCCGATCCAGCAGCGCTTCCTCCAGCGCCTCGCGGCGAAGACCTTCCCCGCCTCCGGGGGCAGTCAGCCTGCGGGTTCGATCGCCGCTGCGCAAATAATCTTCAAGCGGCGAGGTCGGCGAGGCGAACACCGCAATCGCCGCCCGTACCTGCCTCCGATGCCGCATGCGGCGGATTTTCCGTTCGACAAGATAAAACAGGACCAACAAGATGACCAGCACCAGCACGGCGATCCCGATCCATACGACGAGCAAAAATTGGGAGTCGGTCATGTCATCGCCTCGACTTTGCCGAGCAGCCTGCGCACGCGGGCTTCCAGCTCGATCATGCTGAACGGCTTGGTCATGTAATCGTCCGTTCCGGCCCGGATCGCTTCCGCGATGCCGAGTTCGTCGCCGACGCCCGTCAGCATGAGCACGGTATAGACCGGATCGTAAGCGCCGCTTCGCAGCCTGCTGAGCACCTCCATGCCGTTCATTCTCGGCATCATCCGGTCCAAGATCAGCAGGTAGCGCGCAGACTCGATATGCCAAGGATCGCTCAGGAAGTCTTCGCCGTCGGAGAACGAACGGACTTCAAGCCCGTACTCTTCTTCCACGCCTTCGAGCTGACGCTCCAAAATGTTTCGGATCAACGGATCATCGTCGATGATCGCCAAACGCAGCTTGCGCGGAAGCATCCCCGAAGCGAAGCCTTCGCCGTCAGGCTTCGGCTCGCGGCCTGCCGATGCTTCGAGCGCGCGCAGCGCTCCGGCCAGCGCCTGCTGACGCGTCGAACCGGCTTCGACGTCGATGATGCCGCACACCGCGCTGACCCCGTCCGGACGCAGCAGCGCCAACACGCTTTCGTCGGCGAGCGCGCCTTCCAGAAACTCGCGGCTTCGCTCGGCGTCGAACCCCGGCTGCATCAAATAAAAACGGTTCGCCCGGTCGCGCGCCCAGATATCGCGAGGTCTGAGCATTCGCCTTACCGCATCGGAGAACGTTCGCAGAACGCGGTCGCCTTCGCGGTAGCCGGTCCGCTCGTTCAAACGGCGCAGCCCGTCCAATTCGACGGCGGCCAGCGCGAGCGGCTCCCGCCTCGCGTCCGTCGAACCGATCTGGCGCGTAAGCTCGCGCTCCAGAAACGGCATGCCGTAAGCGCCCGTCGTCTGATCCAGCAGCAGCTGCCCGGTCAGGCGACTGCGCCGGCGCGTCAAGCGACGGATGCGCACCACGAACTCTTCCGGATCGACCGGCTTGGACAGAAAATCGTCCGCCCCGTTCTCGTAAGCGCGCAGTCTCGTCGCCTTATCGGTTTTCGCCGTGATCAGCACGACCGGGATCATGTAGTTGTCGCACAGCTCGCGCAGCCGTTCCATCAGCTCGAAGCCGGATTGTTCCGGCAGCAGCACGTCGAGAACGGCGCAATCCGGCCGCATTTCGTAAAACCATTCGACGGCCTTATCGAAGCGCGGAGTGGCGAACACGGTAAATCCCCGTTCTTCCAGCACGTCCTTCAGCAGCGCAAGCAGGCTGAGATCGTCGTCGAGCAGCAGCACGGTTCCTTCCGACTCGGCAAGCGCACCGGAAGCGCCGGTCCGGAAACCGGACTCCGAACGACGGTTAACCTCGCTGCCCGGCGAAGCCTTTGCGCCCTGAATAACTTCGCCGGCCTGCATGGGCGCGGCGTCCGACGAGGCGGCTGCTTCCGGAATCGGGGCGCTTTTCGACGATTCCGGCACGCCCAGGCTGCGGGCGATCGCGTTGCGAAGATTGCCGAACGTTTCCGAAGTTCGGCTCGGAGCATCGGAACGGCTCGAATCGTACCCTTCCGCAGTTTCCGAAGCCTGGTTCGGCAAAGATCCGAGGTTCGGTGCGGACGCCCCGGCGGGCTTCGCCTCTTGCTCTTCGCTCAACAGCTCCGACAATTCGGCCAGTTTGCCGCTCAATTCCTCGCCGCTGAACACGCGGTCGCCGTGCTCGTCAAAATCGTCAAGCAGCCTTAGGGAGGCTTCATACCACGCCTGCAAACCGATGGTACCCGAGGTGCCCTTGATCGAATGCAGCATCCGGTAAACGGAACGTTCGTCGCTGCGGGCACCGGGCTTCAGGATTCTGCCCAAGTTGTCTCCCGTCTGGTCGATAAACAGCTTCTGATATTTGTTCATGTAGGCTCTCCTTTATCTTCGGATTCGATTTCCGCGATCGCGAAATCCGTCTCGACCTCGATCTGTCGCACGCCCAGGCCGTGCGTTTCCAGCGAAGCTCTGGCCAATGCTTCGCTTGGCAAAGGCAGCGCAAGTTCCGTTCGGGCCTTGACGGAAGTGATCATCCGACGTCCGAGTTCCAGCAGCTCGCGCACCGTGAACGGCTTGCGCAAATACTTGCCGCTCTCCGATTCGGCATATCCTTCGGGCGGATCAAGTGCCGAAGACACGATCACAGGAACGTTTCGCAAACTTTCGTCCGCGGCGAGATAACGGATGAAATCCCAACCGCTTTGCTCGCCGGCCAGCGACAGATCCACCACGCACAGCCGCGGAGCGGCTTGGGCATTTCCCGCTTCCAGCGCGAGCAGCGCGGTCTCGGCTTCGGAGAATCGGCAGACCCGGAACGCCTCGCCGCGGAACGCTTCTTCGATCAAGCCGCCGAGGCTGTCGTCGTCTTCCAGGACCAATACCGCTCCCGCCGCGGACGGCAGTTCGAGGAGCGGCAGCGCGAATCGGAACGCGCTGCCGACGCCGAGCGTCGAATCGAACGAAATCTCGCCGCCCAGTCCTTCGACCATCTCTTTCACGATGGCAAGCCCCAGACCCGTGCCGCCGATCTGGCGGCGGTCGGAGTTGTCGACCCGGTAAAACTTGCCGAACAGTTGAGGCTTCGCTTCTTCGGGGATGCCGAGCCCGTAATCCCGGATTTCGACGACCCAACGGTCCTCCGCTTCCGCCTCTTTCGAAGGCTCCCGCCGAATCTCGCAATCCACGAGCATTTTGCCCGGCGAGTATTTGATCGCGTTGCTCAGCAGATTGTGCAGCACTTGTTTCAAACGGTCACCGTCGCTGCGAACCACGCACGGTTCTTCCGGCAGCGTCAGCCGCACCTCGTGACCGGAACGCCCGTCCCATTGCGCCGCGATATCCGCCGTCAATTCTTTAAGGTTCAGCGGCAGCATGCGGTACGTCTGCTTGCCCGCTTCGATCCGCTGGAGATCGAGGAAGTCCCCGATCAATCCGGACAACCGGGTGGCTTCGCCGTGAATGGTCCTCAAGTACTTCTGCGCTTTCTCGGGCTTGACCGTCCGGTTCAGCATGATTTCGGCGAAGCCGAGTATGCTCGCGAGCGGCGTCCGCAACTCGTGAGACACGACGCTGACGAACTCGTCCCGAAGCCGGTTGGTCTCTTCTTCTTCCGTCCGGTCGCGAAACACGAACAGGCGCACGTCGCCCCACAGCACGTCTTCGACCTTCTGGACATATACTTCGAAATACCGGGCGGAACGTCCGGGAGGCTCGAAAGCGTAACGTGCCCGCGTACCGTCCAGCCCGGAATCCAGCGCCAGACGGATCCGTTCGCCCGAGTCGTCCTCGATGCCGAATTTCGAATTCATCTCGTCCATCGCGTCGGCGAAGTTGCGGCCCGAGCAGAAGATCGGGTCCAGCATCTCGCCGGTAATCTGATTGCACATCAGGATTTCGCCGGAAGGCGAGCAGACGACCAGCGCTTCGTGGATCGAGTCGATGACCTGCTGCGTGGAGTCGCGCTGGTGCAGCAAATTGCGCTTCTCCTTTTCCAAATCCCGATTCAGGCGCTCCAGCTCCCGGCTCTGCCGCTGCCGCTCCGCCTGCGTCAACTGCGCCACCAACGCTCCGATAAATTGACGGATCATTCCGGCCGTCAATTCTTCTTCGCCGTCCGCGGAAGGCCGGTCGCCGTAAATGGTCAACAGCAAAAATCCGGCCGGACGCTCCTGTCCTCCCCCGTCGTAGACCGGGTAATACGTATCCACAGCCGTCTCGTAAGCTCCGTGAACGCCTGCTTCCGCCCCGGAAACCGGACGCCGCCGCGTCACCGGACGATTCGCGGCGATCGCTTGCAGCGCCGGTCCGGCCGGTTCCCCGACGAATGCGGCTTGCGACGAGGCGGGATACCCGCTGCTGTACAGCAGCTCGTAGCGTTCTTCGCCGAAACGGGCACGGAACGCTTCGTCCGCGTAAGCTTCGGGGTGGTCGCCCGCAAGCGCGTCCGCCCGCCAACCTTCGGCGGGGGTGCGTCGGCTATCGCCGCTGCGCATGACGAGCATCGCCGCGTCGCGTCCGGTGACGAAAATAAGCTGACCGATCGCTTCCCGCAAAAAGTCGCCGAATTCCGTCAGGCCGACCAAAGCACGCTGATACGTGTTGATCGCTTCCAACTGCTCTTCGCGGCGGGTCAGACGTTCGAGCGCGCGTTCCAATTGTTCCCGCTGCTCAAGAATTTGCTCGTTCTGCGCTTCGAGCTCGTCGTTTTGCGCTTCGAGTTCTTCGCGCTGTTCCTCGATGTGCAGCAGATTGTTTTCCAGCTCGGCCTGCCTGCTGCGAATGCCTTCGGCCATGCGTCCGATTCCTTCGAACAGGCTGCCGATTTCGTTGCGGTGGGGCGCGGCGTCAAGCTCGACGATCTCGCCGCGTTCGATCCGGCCCACGGCCGACTCGGCTTGAACCACCGGCGATATGAACGATTTTCTCAAGTAACGGATCAGCAGCAGGGCGGCGGCCAGCGCCGCGATCAGAGCCGCTCCAGGCACGATCAAAACCATGCGAGCCAAAAAGCGTCCCCGGTCGGTCAGTTCCACGATCCGATCCCTCTGTTGCCCGACAAGTCCCGAAAATTCGTCTTCCATCTGTCGCACGAGCGCGCTGCCTTCCGTTTGGGACAGCGTCTCGAGCGCGCCTTCGTTTCCGGCCGCGATCAATTGCAGCGCCTCGACGTAATACGATTCGAAGCGGCCGTTCATTTCGGAGAGCGGATCGATGTCCGATGCATTTTCCGCGGCGTAAGCGGCACTCAAACGATTGAACAACAGATCGTAATCGGCCCGTGCCGACGTTGCCCGGTTTTGCAAATCTTCCCTGCCGTAAGCCGCGTAAGCGCGCAGGTACGATACCGATTCCAAAAAAGCGCGCTCCGTGTCCTGAAGCAGGTTCAATCGTTCGATCCGATCATCGAGCTGAGCCGAAATGTCCGTATACTGCCGATGCACGCCCCATTCCACAGCCGCAAGCAGCAGTCCGAATACCAAAAACAAAGCCATTGTGCCGTAAGCGATCCGCCGCTGCAAACTTCCTCCGACCTTGCCGATCATGGAGCGCCTTCCCCGGTCAAGTCATGCACGATTTCCGTTAATTCCGCGGGGCTGAACGGTTTGGAGACGAATATCGAGACGCCGGCTTGCCGGGCCTCCTCGCGGTCTTTCTCCTCGGCTTTGGCTGTCAGCAGGATCACAGGCTTTTGCGCGTTAATCCCGCCTTCGGCCCGCAGCCAGCGGCAGACCTCGATTCCCGTCGCTTCGGGCATCATGTAATCGAGAATGACCAGATCGTACTCTCCGTAGCGCAAACTGTCGATGGCAAGCCTGCCGTCTTCGGCTTCGTCGATATCGAATCCTTCCTCTTCAAGCGTCTCCGTCAACAGGAATCGAAGCACCATCTCGTCTTCGGCGATCAGTATTTTCTTGTTTCCCAATTTGGCCACCCCGTTCGTATACGGCTTCCGGACATTTGGAAACCGGTGGAATTTTCGGTTCTCTCTTAATCTTACCCCAAAACTCGCTTTTCGTGCCGGATCGCTTACAAAGCTTCCGATGCCTTATGGTATACTGAAAAAGACGCGCCCCGGCGCATTTCATTCTTTTACAGAGAAGAGGCCCATAGATGATCGATTGGATCAATTCGATATTCGACAAATTCTTTTCCTTGAATCCGATCCTGCTCAGCGTGCTGTTCACCTTGTTCTTCGCGGGAATGGCGTTCATGGCGCTTTTCATGCGGATGAAAGCCAGCAAACGTCCGCTCACGGTTCGCAAGATCATGATGCCGCCGGTCGGGATGGCTACCGGATTTTTCATGTTCGTCATTCGCGATATCCAGATTCCGTGGTTGGGCGCGTTGACGGCGTTTTTGGTGGGTTGGTTCCTGTTCGCTTATCCGCTCATACTCGGAACGAAGTTCGAGCAGGTCGGCAGCGATCTGTTCGTCAAAAGGTCCAAAGCTTTTCTGCTCATCCTCGTCGTGCTGATCGTGATCCGTCTGGCGCTGCACGGCTACGTCGAGCAGTTCGTGACGCTCCCGCAGACCGGCGGCGTGTTCTTTATCCTCGCGTTCGGCATGATCCTGCATTGGAGGCTCAATATGCTGCTGCGGTTTAAGCGGATGACGCGGGGGACAAACGCGGGGACGGCAGGCGTCTGAAGGTAGGAGACGCTTCGGGAAAAATTCGTTCAAGGCGCTGTCTCACGCAGAAAGCTTACAGCTTTCCGCGTTCAAAGGCGCCATTCACTGAATTTTCCCCTCCGCTGCGTCCTCTCGTTTAAGTGGGGTTCAGAAGAAAAATCAATAAAGATTAAAGACGGAACCTTCGGGTTTCGTCTTTTTGGTTGGCGACTTTTTATAGGCAAGAAGCGTTAAGCTGTTCAATCGTGACGAACCGTGCGTTTGCATTTGATTCGCTACCGGGACTATCCGCAGCTTTCCTTTTTTTCTATAAAAAAACGAGGAACGGCAAAGCCTTTCGGCCCCGTTCCTCGTTTTTTCAAAAGCTCAGTCCAACAATCATTCACTGCAAATTCAGCTTAACGCTTCAAACTTTTGCCGTTCGTCGCGATGACTTCTTTGTACCAGTTGAACGATTTTTTCTTGTAACGCTCAAGCGTGCCGCTGCCGTCGTCGTGACGGTCGACGTAGATGAAGCCGTAGCGTTTTTTCAGTTGTGCCGTCGATGCGCTGACCAGGTCGATGCAGCCCCAAGTCGTGTAGCCCATTACGTCCACGCCGTCTTCGATCGCTTCGCCCACTTGCACGAGGTGATCGTTCAGGTAGTTGATGCGGTAGTCGTCTTCGACCGTCTTCTCGCCTTTGTCGTTCGTGATCAGCTCGTCGACCGCGCCCAGGCCGTTTTCCACGATGAACAACGGTTTTTGGTAACGATCCCAGAAGTAGTTCAAGACGTAACGCAGGCCTTTCGGGTCGATCTGCCAGCCCCACTCGCTTGCTTGAAGATGAGGGTTCGGCACGCCGCCGAGCAGGTTGCCTTCGCCTCTTGCTTTCATGGCAGGGTCGGCCGTTTCGCAGATGCTCATGTAGTAGCTGAACGAAACGAAGTCGACGGTGTGCTTCAGGACTTCTTCGTCGCCTTCTTCGAATTTGATCGTGATGTCGTTCTCGCGCAGGTAACGCTTCATGTAACCCGGGTAAACGCCTCGTACGTGAATGTCGGCAAACGCCATGTTTTTGTGATCCGATTCCATCGCTTGGATCACGTCGTCCGGGTTAGGCGTCATTGGGTAGATCGGCATGCTCAGAACCATGCAGCCGATTTGGAAGTCAGGGTTGATCTCGTGACCGATCTTGACCGTCTTCGCGCTCGCAACCAGCTCGTGGTGGATCGCTTGGTACAGGTCTTGTTTGCTCAGTTCTTTCTTAGGCGTGGAGATACCGCCGCTCATGAACGGCGCTTCCAGGATCGAGTTGATCTCGTTGAACGTCAGCCAGTATTTGACTTTGTCTTTATAACGCTTGAATACCGTCGTGGCATAGTTGACGTAGAAGTCGACCATTTTCCGGTTAACCCAGCCGTCATACTCGCGGGACAGGTGCAGCGGCGTTTCGTAGTGGGAAATGGTAACGAGCGGCTCGATGCCGTATTTGCGGCACTCGTCGAACAGGTCGTCGTAGAATTTCAGGCCTGCTTCGTTCGGCTCGGCTTCGTCGCCTTTCGGGAAGATGCGCGACCATGCGATCGAAGTACGGAAGACTTTGAAGCCCATTTCGGCAAACAGCTTCACGTCTTCTTTGTAACGGTTATAGAAATCGATGCCGATCAGCTTCATGTTATCGTCGGTCGGATCCTGCGTGATCAGAGGATCGGTGTCGTGCCCGCCTTGGCCGATGCCGCCTTTCGGCGTAACGTCCTGGATCGAGAGGCCTTTGCCGTCCGCGTTGTATCCGCCTTCGAGCTGGTTCGCCGCTACCGCGCCGCCCCACAAAAAGTTTTCCGGAAACCGTGTAGTCATTATCGATTCACTCCTGTGTGTTAGAATGGAAGTAAAGTGCTTACCGTTAGCATAAATCGTGAAACGCGTTCCACGTCAAGCGTAAGGAGAGACGTTATGTCCAATCTTGAACAAATCGCGAAACTTTCCGGCTTTTCCAAGGCGACGGTCTCGCGCGTATTGAACAAATCCCGCCATGTCAGCCCCGGGACGAGGGAAAAAATTCTGCAGGTCATCCGGGAAATGGACTACGTGCCGAACCGCAACGCCGTATCTCTTTCCAAAGGCAAAACGCTTCAAATCGGCATGATTACGGCAGGCATTACCGAAGTCATCCTTCCTTTCATGACCAGCTTCGTCGAAGTCGCGGCGGAACACGGTTTCCAAACGATCATCTATACCTCGGACTCGGATCGCGACCGGGAGCTGCAAGCGTTTGAAGATCTGAAGCAAAAAAGGGTCGACGGACTGCTTATCATTACCTGCGTCAACGAACTGTCCGTCGTCAGCTCGTACGGCAAATACGGCCCGATCGTGTCGTGGCAGCGAATGGATCGACCGGATATTCCTTCCGTGGCCATGGACCAATATGACGGTTACGCGCTGGCGATCGAGCATCTGCTTGCGCGCGGCGTAACGAAGATTGCCAATGCGTTCGGCCGCCCGAGCAGCCTGAATACGCTGCGTCGAATTCAGGCCTACGAGGATAAAATGACCGCAAGCGGCCTTCCGATTCGGCAGGATTGGTACTTCAATGCCGTCTATCACCTCGAGGACGGTCAAGAAGTCGTCCGCCGCCTGCTCGGCGCGCCTTCGCAGCGTCTGACGGATGCGCATGCCAGACGCGAAGCGGCAGCGGGCGAGCCCGGCGTGCTGGAAACGTATGCGCAAGCTTCGAATCCACGCTCTACCGACGATCGCGCTTCCCGTCCTCGCTTGGAATGGACGGAAGAAGAAGCAGCGTCGAAACCGGAGCGCTCTCGCGGACGCGCCTGTGCCGACCCCGATAACGAGGGGCCTGTGCGTCCGTTCGAGCGCGAGCATCCCTTCGGCGAGGCATCGACGCAGTTCGGATCGGACGACACGGAGTCTCAAGCGCAAGCAAGAGATTCTGATGAACTGCCCCAAGCCGTCGTCTGCGCCAATGACTATGTCGCCGCAGGCATTCTGAGCGAAGCTCGACGAATGGGCTGGGATGTTCCGGCCAAGCTTCGGATCGTCAGCTTCGACAATATGCAGATCGCAGGCACGCTGGGCTTGACCAGCGTTCAGAACCCGATTCGCGATCAAGCTTATAACGCTTTTGCTTTGCTGTCTCCCAACCTGCTCGGTCAGCAAATCCCTCTGAAACCGCTAGGTTTCAGCCTCGCCGTACGCGAAACGACTTGAACGCATGACACTCAAGAAAGGAGCCGATTCATTTGAGGCCCAGCACCACCTCTGCATTAAAAGTAACATCCGCTATATTACTGGTTCTGATCCTGATCGGTCTTGCCTTTTTGCTGCTCAGGGATCGGCCCGCAACCACAAATACCGTAAGTTCTTCCGCTTATTCAAACAACGAGACTCAAAACATGAACGCCGATTCAGTAAAAGATCAGATCGCTGCCATCGTTTCTTTGGCCCGGGAAGGCCAGGTCGAGACCTCGGGCTTCATCGTCGGAGAAACAACCCAAAACGAAGTCGTCGCGAAGTGGCGGACCCCTGAACAGACCTCGGAAAACGGCGGAATGGTATTTGCGGAATATCCGGCAAACTTCGCGACATTCGGTTATCGCGACGATATCGCGATCGATCTGCGTTCCGACGATCCGGCGCTGCAAAAGATTCATTATTTGGATCTTCTCGCCGAACTCGGCGATGCGGATCGCGTGACGACGTACAGCGACGACGCCGTCGATCAAATTATTTTGGGGTATGACTTGCCTGGCGGATACACGCTAAGATGGATCTTCCCGAAGCCGTGGAGCGGTTCCGGGAATGAAACGGAAACTGCCGGAAATCCGGTGCTCGACCATATTTCATTGCTCGGCCCGGCGAAAAACGCTGCGGCGGATGCCCCCGATGTCGCCGTTCCGGCAAAGCCCGAACACCCCGCCGATACGGCGGATAGTCCCTCGGACGACTCGGCGCAAGCAGCATCCGACGATTCCGCTTTGAAACCTTCCGAAGAGGTGACCGCATTGCTCGACAACATGACGTTGGACGAGAAAATCGGCCAGATGATCGTCGCGGGCGTAGAGGGCACTTCGCTACGCGAAGAAGACCGCACGCTGCTTCATGACCACGGCGTAGGCGGCGTAATCCTTTATGCGGACAATATCGACTCGGCGGCGCAAACGAAGTCTTTTGTGAATGAGATCAAAGCCGCCAATCGGGAAAAGGAACTTCCCTTGTTTATCAGCGTCGATCAGGAAGGCGGACGCGTAGCGCGGTTAAAAGGCGTAGCGAAAGTGCCGACGGCAGGAAAAGTAGGCAAGGAAAACGACGCAGCCTATGCACGCTCTATCGGCGAACTGCTGGGCGATCAGTTGCTCTCCCAGGGCTTCAACCTCGACTATGCGCCCGTGCTTGACGTGAACAGCAACCCGGATAATCCCGTAATCGGCGACCGCTCGTTCGGCAGTAGCGCCGCTCTGGTCTCCAAGCTCGGAATCGCGGTCATGCAGGGCCTTGAGTCGAAGAACGTTATCCCTGTAGTCAAACATTTCCCCGGCCACGGCGACACCTCCGTCGATTCGCATATCGCGCTTCCGGTCGTGAACAAAAGTCTGGACGAACTGGACAAGCTGGAGTTGATTCCTTTTAAAAAGGCGATCGCCGAAGGCGCAGACGTCGTGATGATCGCCCACATTCTCCTTCCGAAGCTCGACAGCGAGTATCCGTCATCCCTGTCCAAAGCCGTCATTACCGATCTCTTGCGCAGCCGCCTCGGCTTTGACGGCGTAGTCATGACCGACGACATGACCATGGGCGCCATCGCAGAAAATTACGGCCTGGGCGAAGCCTCCGTCCATTCCGTTCAAGCCGGAAGCGACATCCTGCTTGTTGCCCACCGCGCCGATAACGCCATCGCGGCAATCGAAGCCGTCAAGCAAGCCGTTGCGGAAGGTAAAATCTCCGAGAAACGTATCGACGAAAGCGTAGCCAGAATCGTCGCTCTTAAGCAGAAATATCTGCTGAATAATTAAGGCTTTGCTATAAGCCGCCTACCCACTCCTGAACATGAAATAGCCTCTGGCGTAAGCCGTAGGTAAGGATGCCTAGAAAGCATAACGTAGCTGGAAGCCAGAAAACGGAGAGAAAAATTCAGTGTAGGTGAAGGCTTTCGGAGAAAGCCACTTCGAGAGCATATGCTTAGCGTTCGCCTTTGAAATCGGGAAAATTACACTTTAAATTTAATCCTTTTCCCGATTTCAACACGCGACCGGAACGAATTTCTCTTGGAGCTTTCTGGCTTCCCTGCCGAAGTCACTTTCGAAGCCATACCAAAGCCTCCGGCAGACGCCGGAGGCTTTTTCAGGTCAAACTATTTAAAACCCGACATTGTCGACGAGTTCGATATTCCCGTTCTTGAACGTCGTCTTCGCTCCGTTCGTGTTCATAAGCGTGTTCCGCTCGAATTTCACGTTGCGGACGACGCCGCCTCCCCAGACCCCGATGCCTCTGTGGGCTCCGTTCGTGATCGTGTTTTCGCTAAATTCAATATTACTGATCGTGCCCTGGCCGGCATAGACCAGTACGTTCGGATGCTTTTCGGGTTCTTTGATGCCGGTATGGTTCACCGTATTTTTGACCACTTTTACGCCGTCGACGTTCATCGTGTTATACGACCCTTCCGTCGCGATATAAATTCCGGCCATCATCGTATTTTTCACGCTGTTATTTTCAATGGTTACGTTCTCGCCGCCCACGACCGAGATCCCGCGCGCTTTGGATAAGCCGCCTACCTCATTATCGCGAATCGTCACCGCTCTCACCGGCACAGGACTGGTCTTATAACTCACTACAGCGATACCGTCGTCTCCCGCTGCCGTAACCGTATTATTTTCAACCGTAATATGATGGCTTTCCGTCGTTATATGAATGCCGTCCGCGCCGGTGTTCGCCACCGTGTTATTGGAGATGATTCCGTTATTCGATCCGTATGCGACCATGATCCCCGCCGTGCTGGACTTGTTGACGGATACGTTGTCGATCACGAAATTGCCGGCTCCGCGTACCGTAATGCTGTTTTTTTCATGCGCTCCGTTGCCGCGGGGAACCGTCGTTTCGTAAACATGCTTCAGGTTGCGAAGGGAAACGCCGCTGCCTTTCAAGTCGATCGAACCCTTCTGCGGATCCGTCGAAACCAATACTGTTGCGGCCTTGCCGGCTCCCTCCATTCGGATACTGTCGATCGTCAATATTTTGCTAAGATGAAATGTACCCGCAGGGACATGCAAGGCCTTGTTTTGTTGCTTGGCTGCCTTGGCGGCTGCGGCAAAAGCCGAATGGTCATCTTTCCCGTCATTGGCGACCGCCCCGAAATCCGTAACCGACAAGGCCGCTGCCGAAGCGGTAGAAGAAGCGCCGATCCCGGCGTCGGTCCTGTAGACGGCCGGCGGCTGGCCTGCCGCATAAGCAGGCGCACCGGATGCAAACGACCCGCCTACGATTAGGGATAAAGCTGCTGTACCGAGGAGCCATTGATGTTTTTTCATGATGTTCATCCTCCATTTTTTGGTATACCATTTATTCCCACTAATTGGATCTAAGTTTACAATTATTTATTCTTTTGATTCAAAAAGACTAATTATATGCGAATAAATTACTATTTAAATCCATTTAAATCCATATTTTTTCTAGTTATTCCGATCTTGCTTTTTAGGTCTTTAGCATTTTTCTTCAAGGTCTCTATTCTTATTTTTTGAATTTTCATGATTCGCTTAGCGAGATCCGGATGGTGGGCTTTTTTATGTAAAAGAAAGGCGATGACCGGGAAAAATCCCGATCATCGCCTTTTTGAAGCACTCTATTCGACTTGTTGTTCTTACGCTTTGACCAGCTGCTTGCCCAAGTTATCGCCGCTGAACAGGCCCAGGAAAGCTTCGGGCGTTCGCTCGAATCCTTCAATGATATTTTCCCGGTATTTCAACTTGCCTTCTTTCAACCAACCGGCCATTTCCGGAATGGCTTCGCTGTACCGATCCTGATATTGGCCGACCAAGAAGCCCTTCACGAGCGCCGTACGCGTAAGCAATTGGGGCAGGAAACGCGGTCCCGGCTCTTTTTTCGCTACATTATACAAAGAGATCTGGCCGCACAACGGAATCCGCGCATTCGAGTTCAGCAGTTCGAACACCGCATCCGTCACTTCGCCGCCTACGTTGTCGAAGTATACGTCCACGCCGTCCGGGCAGGCAGCCGCCAAAGCTTCGCCAAGCGACTCCGTTTTATAATTCACGACGGCGTCAAAGCCAAGCTCTTCCGACAGATAGCGGTTCTTCTCCTCCGATCCCGAGATGCCGACCACGCGAGCGCCTTTGATCTTGGCGATCTGGCCGACGATCATGCCGACCGCGCCGCCAGCACCGGATACGACGACCGTCTCGCCCGCTTTCGGTTGCCCGATATCCAGCAAGCCGAAATAAGCGGTTAATCCGGTCATGCCAAGCACGCCGAGAGCCGTCTGGATCGGAGCCAGATCCGGATCGACCGGAGCGACCTGGTCGCCGCTTACCGTCGCATGAGTCTGCCATCCCCAGCCGCCCAGCACGATATCGCCGACTTTGCGGGAAGCATGGCGGCTTTCGATGACCCGACCGATCGAGCCCCCGCCCAGCGTGCCTCCGATCTCGTAAGGCTTGGAATACGACTTGGCATCATTCATTCGGCCGCGCATGTACGGGTCTACCGACAGGTACAACGTCTCTACCGAAATCTCGCCGTCCTGCGGCGCTTCCAGCTCTTCCGTCTTCAGTTCAAAGTTATCCTGGGTAGGCATGCCTTCGGGACGACTAGCGAGCACGAATCGTTTCTTCTGTGTCATTATTCATTCACCTCCGTCAAAATTCGCCCAGCGCTTCTTCTGTTGAAAGAATTCAAAGAACTCCAATCGAAGTCGCATCAAGGCCACCTTTATAGTTTACCCCTTATGAAGCCGATCGCCCATTTTGGTCATTTTCCCGTTCTCCCGTCCTCTTTTCTTCCATTCCGATTTGATTCGCCAACTTTTCCGTTCAAGATGTCATGTATCGTAACATATTCGTGCATTTTGTGGCTGACAACCCTCTTCTTTTCCGTTAAAATGAAAGCATTGAGTTCTTTTGAAATCCTTTCATGTAAACAAGTGAACACTTAAATCTTTCATTCGATCATTTTCAATATAAAATATTAATAACTAGGGAGTGCGAATATGGGGAGAAAAAATCGCAAAGTCGCCATTATCGGATCGGGTCTGGTCGGATCAAGCTGCGCCTACGCCATGATCAACCAATCCATCTGCGACGAAATCGTCATCATCAGCCGCAACCATGAACATGCACTGGCGCAAGCGCTCGACCTGTCGCACTGTGCAGACTTTACTTCGACGCGTACCCGCGTACGTGCCGGAATCTATGCCGATTGCGGCGATGCGGATATCGTGGTGCTCACGGCGGGCGCGAACGTCAAAGCCGGTCAGACGCGTATGGACATTATCGCCGACGCCGCTTCCATCACACGCGAAGTCGTCACTGCCGTCATGGCGAGCGGTTTCGACGGCATCTTCGTGGTGGCCTCGAATCCGGTCGACGTCGTAACGCAGATTACCGCCCAAGTGTCCGGCTTGCCGCGCCATCGGGTCATCGGCACGGGCACATCCATCGATTCCGCCCGTCTCAAAACGCTGCTCGCCGACGTTTTCCAAGTCGACCCGCGCAGCGTCCACGGCTACGCGATGGGCGAACACGGCGAATCCCAATTCGTCGCCTGGTCGCACGTCACCATCGGCGGCAAACCGATTCTGCATATCATCGAAGAACACAAGCTTCGCTTCCCGGATCTCGACCTGAACGATATCGCGCGCAAAACCAAAGACGCAGGCTGGGAAATCTTCACCCGCAAAGGCTCCACCCAATTCGGCATCGGCAGCGCCATCGCTTACATCACCCGCTCCATCCTGAACGACGACCACCGCATCATCGCCGTCTCCGCGATCCTGGACGGCGAATACGGCCAATCCGACGTCTGCGTCGGCGTCCCCGCCATCATCGGCGACGGCGGCATCGAAGAACTGATCGAATTCAACTTGAGCGACGACGAAAAAGTATCTTTCCAACGCTCCTGCGACATGATCCGCACCGGCCTGAACAGCATTGCCATGCTTTCTTGAACGAATGTCTGTCTGAATTGAATTTCTTTTTCGCACAAAAAAGGCCCGGAAGACACTCCTTCCGGGCCTTTCCCTTTATCCCTAAAAAACTTGATGTGCGCTGCGACGCCAGGCGGAGGGAGAAATTCAGCTCAAAACGCCTTTGAACCCGGAAAGATTTCTTTAAAATTTCAATCAACCTTTCCGGGTGAAACAGCGTTTTGAAGCATTTCGAAGAAATGCACTTCGGAAGCATACGCTGGCAATTTCTCCCGCAGCCGCCCCGCACACCCCCTCACGAATTGCGCTTCCGCCGCACCATCAACCCAAACACCCCTAACATCACCGCCAACGAAGCCACCATTGAAATGCAAAACACGGAAAACCGTTTTCCGTCCGTCATCGACGCGGCCGGAGAACCTTCGATCCCCATATCCAGCATAGCCGGAGCTTGATCGCCTGTTCGGATCGATACATACTCCGCCGCGGCGTACTCCCCCGCTGCTCCTTCGTGTGCCAGTGCGACCACCGCGGTTTCAGCTACCGCATCAACCGGATCCGCCGCTTCGGCATAAGTTTGGCCGGCCCCGGCTACTCCCGAAATCGCGATAGCGGCGACCAGGGCAGCGCCGAGCATTTTTTTTCGAAACATGATCGTTGCCTCCTTATATGGTAAAGCCCGAAATTCCTTTTCCTATATTTATCAACGTCGAAACCGGGACATTCGTTAATAGCCGGAAGCAAGCTTTTTTAAAAAATTTCCGTCGCGAGCTTTTTCCGCGCTGTGTTTACACCGGTTTTCGGTTGAAATAAGTTAACCCCGCCGCTAGGAACAACACGAAGCTACCGCCTACGGTAATCAGCAGCGTCTCTATAGGCAGCCCGAACGCGCCGAAATCGTATTGCCCTCCCGCCTGCATCATCACCAGCATCGGCTGCGCCCACGGATAGTACGGACCGTAAGTCGCCGAATTGGCGATCAGGATGTTCGGGATAGTGAATATGACATTCAACACCAGCGGCGCGGCGAAGCTGCTCCACATGGTGGACACGAACAATTGCAGCGCAGCCAGCGGCAGGCAAGCGATAAATCCTCCGAGCAGCTTGATGCCGAATTCTCCCCACGGAATCAAGGCGAGATCAAATCCTTTGAGCGCGCCCACGCCGAGCACCGAAACGAAAAACAGCAGTTGGTTCAGCGCGAGCGTTCCCATGACGACCAGCAGCTTGGAAAAATATAATGCGCTGCGCGAAACGGGAAGCGACAAGATCTGTTTCCATCCGCCGCCCGCATGCTCGTACCGACATACATAAGCCGAGAAAATCCCCGTCATGATCGGCAGGAACAACATTGCGTGCAGCACCATCATCGCCAGCAGCAACCCGGCCCATGCGCCTTCTCCGTTACCGACGTTGGCAAGCAGCCCGATCACTGCGCATAATACCGGATCAATGACGGCCAGCAGCATGATTTGAGAGCGTCCAAGTTTGATTCGTTCGCTGCGCAAAGCAGCAATCCATGTTCCCATTTACGCCACGTCCTTTCTGGAAAAGTGCAGGGAGCCCAGCAGATACAAGACGGCGAATACGCCGATGCCGAGTCCGACGAATCGCATCGCTTGCTCGCCGTGGAGCGCTAATGCCGGCCAGGACAATGGAAGCAGCTCCGGCATGGAAGCCCCGAATACCGAGGTCAGCGAAGCCGCGATGCCCAGCGCGATCGGAATCGCCTGATTGCGTACCGTTAACGTCAGCCACAGCATCACGCCCAACATCGGCAGAGAAGCCAGCATCGGATAAAAGCCGAACGTCGCCAGTTCCATATACGGAATCGGACCGGGCAGCTTCAGTACAAGGCCCAAAATCAAAGTCGAGACCGTCAGAAGCACGCAAGCCGCAAGCAGTTGGATCAGGCAGCTCAGAAACTTGGACGCGAACACCTGGGAACGACGCACCGGGAGTGCCAGCGTCTGCTTCCAGGAGTTCTGCCGATTCTCGATATTCGCGATCATCGACATCAGCAGCGTCATCGCCAGATAGATCGCGATCGGCACGAACAGTCCGGTCGATTCGATCAAGCCGCCCCATGGATCGCTCGCATAAGCGTCATTTACCAAGTAGTCATAACGCAGACCGAAGTTAAGCGCCTGCATCGCCGTCAATCCGACCGAACCGACCAGCACCACCCACCAGATTCCCGTTCGGCGCATCTTGAGCAGATCCGTTACAAGAAGTTTGCCGATCATTGCGCAGCCTCCTTCCGCAGTCCTGCCGCTCTCAGCGCACTGGCTTCATGGCGTTCGGAATTGGCATTCGACGCACCCGACGTCATGGTCAGGAACAGGTCTTCCAACGATTTGCGGCGTTCTTCCACCCGGTAAATGCTGTGGCGGGCATCCACCAGCGCCGCGACTAGACGGGCGATCTGACCGTTATCGATGCCTTTGAACACCAGATGACCTTGATCCAGCCGCGGGAAACAGCCTTGTTCGCGCGCGGTGATCATCGCGGCGTCCGGATCGGACAGCGCGATATGGATTTCGCTGCCGGCTTTGCGCTGCAAATTCGGAATGCTGTCCTGGAAGACCATTTTCCCCTGGTTCACGATGCCGACGCTGCTGGCCATCTGTTCGACTTCGCTCAGCAGGTGGCTGGAGACGAGCACGGTAATGCCCTGCTGCTGCGGCATTTTTTTGATCAGCTCGCGAATTTCCAAAATGCCCGAAGGATCGAGGCCGTTCGTCGGCTCGTCCAGAATCAGCAGTTCCGGACTGCCCAGCAGCGCCGACGCGATGCCGAGCCGCTGCTTCATGCCGAGCGAGTAGCCTTTGACGGAGCGTTTGGCGTCTTTGGTCAGGCCAACGGTATGCAGCACTTCGTCGATCCGGCTTTTCGGTACATTTAAAATGCGGCGGATCGTTTCCAAATTCTCCACTGCGTTCAGATGGCCGTAATACGACGGGTATTCGACCAGCGAACCGACGCGGCGCAGAATCTTGATCCGCTCTCTTTTCAAATCCTGGCCGAAGATCTGCACCACGCCGCTATCCGGCTTGATCAGTCCCAGCAGCATGCGGATCGTCGTCGTCTTGCCCGCTCCGTTCGGTCCGAGGAAGCCGTAAATCTCGCCTCGCGGGATCGCCAGGTTAAGCGCGTCCACAGCGGGGGTGCCTTTGTATTTTTTCGTCAAGTTCCGGGTCTCGATCATCATGTCTGTCATTGTCCCTCACCTCTCGTTTTCTTATCGTTGGTTCTTATGATAAAGACGCAAGGTTAAAGGGAGGATGACCTGAAGTTTAAATTTGGTTTAAAAAATCGGCAAAAAGCCGACATTCGTTCCATCAGTGAATGTCGGCTTTTTATAATCAGGCATTTTTCAAACTGAATTTACGGCATTGCGTATTCAGCGCTTGATTTCGCGTTCGAAGTACAGCTCCATGAACGTCGCGGTTCCGTAACCCATAGCCGGCGGAGCGAACAGCTGCACCAGGCGCCAGCCTTCTTGAGCATGCGCATGAATGATTTCGTGATGATCCTGCTTCGGCTTGCCTTTAAAAGCTCCCATTTCGATTTGAACAATATCGTATTCGTACATCGTTGATCTCTCCTTTTCATGATTCGTAAAATTATGGCGCCTTTAGTAAAAGGGATTACACGGCGTCGTTCGTTTGGCCGACTCCGACTTGAGTTTGAGGACGAGGAGATTTGTTTTTTACGCCTAACATTTTCAGCATCGTGCCGATCGACGGCTTCTGTCCGTACAGCAGCACGCCGCCGCGATAAATTTTAGCCGACAGAAGTCCTACGATGAGCGTGGAAACGGCGAGAACCAGGATCGGCAGCAAAATCTCCAACAGTGCCAATTCGCCTGCGCCGACTCGAGCCAGCATGACCATAGGCGTCAGGAACGGAATGTAAGAAGAGACGACCGCCATCGTTCCGTTCGGATTGCCGAGCGAAAGCATCGCGATGATGAATCCGACGAACAGCAACAGCGAGATCGGCATCATCGCCTGACTCAGCTCCTCGCTGCGGCTGACGATCGAACCGGCTGCGGCAAACAGCGTCGCGTAGAAGAAGTAACCGAGTACGAATATCGCGGCCGCCACAGCCAACATTTGTCCGTCGAAAACCGACAAGTCGAATGAAAGTCCTGCCAGCGACAAGCTTTCTTCGGCTCCGAAGAGGGTCACCAACAGAGCGCCCGAGCCGAAAATAATCGCAAATTGCAGCATCCCGGCCAAGCCTACGCCCAACACCTTGCCTGCCAGCAGTTGGACCGGGCTGACTTTGGTAATCAGAATTTCCTGAATGCGCGATCCTTTTTCCACGGAAACCGAAGTCGCGACCGTGCCGGCGAACAGGTAGATCATGAAGAACATCACGACCATCAGCGCGTAGACCGGCATATAAGTCTCGGTCATGGACTTGGCTCCCGCGTTCAATTCGTTGAGTTCGAAGGCCGGCTGCGCGGTCAGCGCCGCGGCCTGCTGCGTCGTCAGCCCCAGCGATTCCACGCGGTCGTTCACGTTCAGTCGTTCCACGTAAGCAGACAGGTTCGGAGCAAAGGCTACGTCATCCTTTCTATTGACCGAGAGAAGGATTTGCGGAGCCGCCGCAGCGTCCGCGCCGCGCTCGATCACGACGACCGCCGCCAAGTCTTCGTTTTGCAGTAACTGCCGTTGAGACGCCAATTCGCTGTTCTGTACCATTTTCCATTCGTAAATCGGCGATACGCCGGAAGTCAGCTCGCCGGCTTCGACCGGAAGAGACGAATTATTAACGACCGCGACCGTGCCTTCCGTCAGCGCCTGACCGCCGAGAAATCTGGAAGCCAAGACGACGGCGGCGATGACCGCGACCATCAGAACAGTCATCCAAGTGAACGATTTGGAGCGAACGCGTCCTTTAAACGAATAGCCGAATACGATTCCGAATGGTTTCATACCGCTTCTCCCACCTTTTCGATAAAGATTTCATGCAGCGAGGGTTCTTTGAGTTCAAATTTGAGCATGGGCACGCCTGCTTGTCCAAGCTCCCGCATCAATTGGTGCGCTTGCGCTTCGCCCGGCACCCGGATCGTCCATTCTTGCGCGTCGCGGCGAATATTTCCCCATCCTTTTCCTTCCAGGAAAGGAGTCAGGTCCGCTTCGCTGCGCAGAACCAGATTATTGCGTCCGTACGAGCTTTTGATTTCGGACAATTTGCCGTTGAGTCTCATTCGGCCTTTTTTCATGATGCAGATATTCTCGCAGAACTGCTCGACTTGCATCATCTGATGGCTGCAAAATACGACGGCTTTGCCGAGCGCGATCTGATCTTTGACGACCGAAGCCAGCATATCCGCGTTAACCGGATCAAGTCCGCTGAACGGTTCATCCAGGATGACCAGGTCCGGATCGTGGATCAGCGAAGAAATAATCTGCACCTTCTGCTGATTGCCTTTGGACAGCTGTTCGACCCGCTTATGTTCGTGTTCTTCGATGCCGAGACGTTCCAGCCACGTTTTGAGCGCTTTCTGCGCGTCGCCTTTTTTCATGCCTTCGAGACGGGCCAAATATGTAAGCTGTTCGCTCACCGTTTCTTTCGGATACAGTCCCCGCTCTTCCGGCAGATAACCGACGCTCGGCCGATTTTCCAGAAACGGCTTGCCGTTCCAGAGCACGTCGCCCCGGTCATATTCCAGCAATCCGAGCACCGAACGGATCGTCGTCGTTTTGCCCGCGCCGTTGCCGCCGAGAAGCCCGAACGCTTCGCCGGCTTTGACCTCCAGCGTCACGTTGTCCACGACGTACTTGCCTCCGTACTGCTTGCCCAATTGATTGATTGAAAGTGTCAATTTAATCGCTCCTTCCGAATAATAACTTGATCGACGACCTGTCGATTCGGGAAACGTCCTTTTCATAAGCGGCGGCGGAAGATTCCCGCTCGTTTCGCCTTGATTCGAAACTGCCGCTTGTCTGTCTTGCCATCATTGAACTGCCCGATTCGCGGTGTCTGCCTTGCTTGCAAAGTACGGCGCCTCTTGGCTTGATTTCACTATACCAGCCGATATGCGCTCGGAAAACGACAACGCGTTCCGTAATTCCCGCAAATTGTCGTTCTCCGTTTTGCGGGCCGCAAAGCTTTGATGTTCGGTATGGACCGCGTTTCAAAACAGCACGAAAAACCCGTCTCGCAAAGAGACGGGCCAGTAGCTTCTCAAAAAATCGTATTCTCCGACAATAATCCGATTCGTCTCGCTTCGGCGATCGCTTCGGAACGCGAACGCACGCCGAGCTTTTCGAACACGCGGGTCAGGCTGTATTCGACCGTGCGCTGGCTCATCAGCAGCTTGGCGGCAATGTCTTTGTTGCTTCGCCCGCTGGCGACTTCCTGCAAAATCTCCTGCTCGCGCTCGTTGATCGAGACGGTTTCCAGCGTGTTGTCTTCCCGCGTCGATACGCGAATATCGCTGCGTCGAAGCTGGCGGAGCAGCTGCACCGGAATAACCGCCTCGTCGCGCATCACGCAGCGGATCGCCGTAAGCAGCTGCTCCCGGCTGGCCGTCTTGCTGACGAAACCCGACACGCCGGAATCGATCAGCACGTTAAAGTGCGGACTGATGTCATAGCCGGTATAGATCAGCACGCGGCTGTCAGGCTGCGCGGTTACGACTCGCTTGGTCAACTCCAGTCCGCTGATGCCCGGCATATTCAAATCGAACAGCAAAATATCGAATTCTTCCGTTTGCAGCAGCTCCAACGCTTCCATAGGCAAAGACAGCGAGGTCACGCGAACTTCCGGGTCTTGCTCCAACAGCAGCTTGGTTCCTTCCCCTACGGAAGGGTGGTCGTCGACCAGCAAAATTTTAATCATTGAACGGCCTCCTTATATGAGAAATCAGTACTTGGCTTAAGCGGAATAATAATCTCGGTTTCCATGCCGGCTCCCGGTCGGGAATGCCACTCGAACGTTCCTTCGAAGCTTCGGACTCTTTCTTTCATGCCGGCAAGCCCCATATGGCTGAACGAGTCGGCCGCGTCCGCTTCGTTCATGCCTACCCCGTCGTCCCGATAACGGTAATAAAAAGCTTCTTCGTCGGCGAACATGGAGATCTCCACGTTCGAAGCATCGGCGTGCTTGTCCGCGTTGCGCAGCAATTCCTGGGTAATGCGGTAAATGGCCAGCGTCTGCTCGTCGTCGAGCACACCGCCGATATTGTTGGCCTGGAAATCGACGATATAATCGGCTCTCATCTGGGCTTCGGTGAATAGCTGTTCAAGCGACTGTTCCAGCCCCATTTCCATGAGCAGCGGCGGACGAAGCTCGTTGCAGGTCTCGCGAATCTGATGAATAACGTCCAGCAGCCCTTCTTTGATCCGATCCAGCTCGGCTTTCAGCAAGCCGCTCATCTCGTAATCCACGATCGCGGTCTCCAAACGGCGCAGCCAAATGATCTGGTCCTGAAGCGCCGAATCATGCAGGTCGGAAGCCAGCCGTCTTCGTTCGTTCTCCGACAGGTTGAAGATCAGGCGCAGCACCCAGCCCGGCGTTTCGCCGTGCTTTTCCATTTCCGCTTCCAGACTGTCGATCAGCCCTTCGACCAGATACAGATTCTCGAACACGATCGCGCTATAATTGGCGAGCGTGACCAGTCGATTGCGTTCGTCGGGGTTGTATCGGGTATGATCCGCTTTGTCGTCCAGCCAGAGCAGATAGGCTTGGTCTCCGCGGCGGCCGATTACCAGGCAGGCGCCGCGCGAAAGCATCGTCAGCGAACCGGGAACGAGCTGCTCGTTTTTGCGACGGAGCGCTTCGGCCATCTCCCGTCGCTCCGCGGCTGCCATCTTTTCGACCGGCACTTCGTTGACCGAAGTATCCCAATCGAAAAATTGCAGCGCGGGTATGCGAATGCTTTCCTTGATCTCTTGTTCGAGCGCCCGTTCCAGATCCGCCCGCTTCATCACGCGCGCGACATTGTGGGAAAACCGCTCGAAATTCCCGTCTAGGCTCGTTCCGCCTTTCCCTTGCCGAAGTTTGCGGTCCAGCGCTTCTTTAACGAACAATAAGATGACCAGCACCAGGTAAAAAATCAGGAACATCCTCGTGATGCCGATTCCGCTCGGCCCTTCGCTTCGAACGATCCACATGCCGAGCAGCGCCATGATCGCCGAAGGCAATACGGCCACCGAAGCATGATAGAAAAATCGGTTCAATACGAAATTCACGTCGAAAATGCGGCGCGTCATCAGCATGTACATGTAGGCGAGCGGCAGCACCAATAAAAAGGCTGTTGCGGTTCCGACGGAAATGATCGGAGATCCGATTAACAGGGGGAGGCTGTATAAAACGATAAACGGCGAAAAAGCCAGAATATGCGTGATTAAGGTCAGCTTGAACAAGGAGTTCAAGTCGCCTTTTCGATGTTTTCTGTATTTTCGTATCAGTTGAATGACGGCAATGACGTTCGGAATCGCAAAAAACAGCGTGAACAGCGGCGTAGCCCAATCCAAAAATTCAAGCTTAACAAATGATCGAATACAAAGTAAGGCAAGTTCAAAACTTAGGCAAGCATAAAAGAAAATCATCCATTTAGAAGATAATAAGAATTCGTTGAATCTTTTCAAATACATATTCATGAAATGGATAAAGACGACAGGAACCATCAAAAACAGAAAACGGAATAACAAAGTGCCGACAGGTTCGAGTTTATGGGTCGTATACCCGCCGATATAAGCCGCTCCCGTAAACAGGAAAAAGAGCGCCAGCACAAAAGAGGACGGGTCCGAGCGTCCGGATCTCCACAGTACGGCCACGAAAATCAAAAATAAAAACGAAGCCGCCAAGGGCACGCCGATGAATTGAAGCGTCTCCGATAACGGGGGCGGCTCCAATTCATAATGGCGGCTTTCGCCTTGAGCGTTCACGATATCGAGCGATTTTACCCTTTCAAGCTCGCCGTAACGCCCAACGATATAGTCTTTTGCAGGATCTTGGCCGTTGACCGCTATGATTCGATTACCGACTTCGAGGTATTTCTCTCCCCATCCGCCTGCCACGATCGATGTTACACGATAGGAACCATCCGGCTCGCGAAGCACTTCAACAAACATGTTTGGATTTGACGCAACAGTATAAAAATATTGAAACACAACAATTATGTATATAAGTACGGCAATCGGCCACTTCCATCTTCTTAACATGGAATCCTCCATTTCTTACAGAAATCTATACGACTCCCCAAGCCGCTAGGCTGGTCTTTTTTAAAACCTTGTCATTTTTACCTTCTTGAAACACTTCTTTCAACGCCCTTTGCTCCATCGCTCCAAGTCCCGCAAACTGCAGTTGTCCCGATTGGAATTCGGCCCGAGCATTCTTATTTTGCATAAGCATCGCTATCGCTTCTTTCAACATTTCCGATCAACCTCCGTGAATTGGGATAGATACAGCCGGCAGTTCGTCTGCCTGGAGCTGTCAGCGTAACCGGCGATCGGAAGCGAGAAGATTCTGGATAGTGGTTCCGGCGTTTGGCTTGACTTCACTATACCAGCGCCGGGAAGTTCGGGAAACGACAACAGCCGCGACAATTCCCGCAATTGTTTTTGCGGTGTTTTTGCGGGAACGCAAAGCGGTCTGCCGACACGCGAAAACAGGATTCACAAGCGAATGGTTTGGTCCAATATCCGCTTGAATTCCGATTGGGCGGGCAGCGATTCGATCACGTCCAGGCACCGATAATAAGCCAGTCGCATTCTTACCGAAGCATAGGCGAGCGCACCCGATTGTTCAAGCACCTCCTCGAACTCGGTTGCCTTGGTTTTGACTTCGTCGTAGCTTAATTTTCCTTCGAAATACTCCGTTGCCCAATGATTTTCGCCCTCCAGATAATTCAGCAGCATCAAAACGGGCAGCGTGCGCTTGCGGTTCCAAAAGTCGTTTTTGCCTTCATGATTCGTAATGTCCAGAATATCGTTCTTGATCTGGGCGGCTATGCCGAGCTGAAGCGCGAATTCCGCGCTTTCGATCTTGGTTTGCCCGCAGCCGAGCAAAGTGCCGAGTTGAACGGCCATGACGAGCAAGGAAGCGGATTTACCCGAAATCATCTCCATATATTGTTCTTCGGTATAGACGGCATTCAGCAGGTCCGTCATTTGTCCGTTAACGGTCGTAAGTAATTGAGCATTCAGCAGCGCGGCCGCTTCATATTTGCGTTCGGACGGGAAAGGGGCTTGCAGCAGCATCTGCTGAGCCAAAAACGAAAATCCGAGCGCGATATTCAAGGCAAGATCGCTTCGGAATTTGCTCCACGGAGCCGATTCATTATCTCCGTCTTGCAGATCATCGATCATGTCCAAAGACAGCACCAAGGCTTCGACGGCAGCAGCCGCTTGCAAAATCCCGTCGCCTTCTCCGCCGTACATCCGATAGTGGAGAACGGTGAGATTGCCGAAAAGCGCTTTTTCCGACAACTTGTACGCCGCGCATTCCGCTGCCATTTCCCGAAGCTCGTCCTGATTGAATCCTTGTTCGATCCCTTGCATCAAAGTTTGCTTAATCGCTTCATTCCAATTCAACGTGGGTTTCTCTCCTTATCCGATACTGATTAGGGTTAGATTTATTCCTATCCCCTATTCTACTTTCAAACCCTCTTTATTCCAACAGCGAAACGCCAACCTTTATATACCCGGAATACGCAAAAAAGACCTTCCCGTTCGGAAAGATCTTCTGCGCGATTCCTATACGATTAAGGTTTGTCGTACAGCACGACAGCGGCCAGCGCAACTTCGTAAATCCCGTCCAACCCCAGCCATTCATTCACTCTGTCGTCATAAAACGTGGCAATCGGAGCCGTATCCGTTGTTGGAGGCGCGCAGCTCTGCACTTGTTTCGCCATTCTTCCCGCTTCCAGCAGACTATAGCGGTAGCCCCGTTCGCCGAGCAGTTTATGCGAACGGTGCAAATTGGCAGCGACGAACCAGATCGCCCGCGGCGAGCCGCTCAGCAGTCCCGGCGGAAAAGCATCTTGCAACGAAATATTCCAAGGCCGGCCGCAGCACTTCAACTCCCGCCCTTGCTCTTCGATATGATAGCAAAGGTGCTGCCCTTCTTCGTTCCGGCAAACCATGTGCAGCTCCAACTGATCGGGCTTGAATCCGGCAGTTTGCTCCAGCACGCGCATTTCCTCGAAAGGAACTTCGGAATGCGACGCCACGGTTCGGGCATAAGCGTCCAACCATTGTTTCAGATCCGGCGGGATGTCCGCTTCGCTCGGCGGAATCGCCGGCGAACCGAAATAACGTTTGTCCGACGAAGCTTGACCGTTCAGGTGTCGAAACAGGTTGCCGAGCATTTTCATCCGAGATCTCATTAACACGTCCAATTCGGGGTGGTGGGCAGAACCGGCATGGTAGGTCAGCGAAAGACGTTCTTCATCCAGCTCGCGCTCGGATCTCCAATCGTTAAATTTCAGACTCATCAAGCATTCTCCTTTCAGGGAAAAGGGTGGGGCGCCGTATTCAAATCCGTCGGCGCGATCGGGAATGCGCGGTAACCCGTCCCGACCGGAACATCGAAAATGCGGCGGCTTCCGATCAGGCGTTCATGCTCGCTTCGCGGAAGCTGCACGGTTCCGGGTACGATCATTTTGACGACATGCAGCCCCAGCGCTCTCGCGTCTTCGGTCGTGACGTCCGCGCAGATCGCTTCCAATCCGCGCGCCGCAAGCCGGTCAAGCACCTGCTTCAACTGCTCGGCATGGGACGCCTTGCCGTCGATCGGGTTCGCGGCGAGCTTTCGCGTCTTGGGTGCGGCGCATGCGAAATCAAGCTCGCGCATCGCGTTCGGCTGCTCGTAATAAGGCAGTCGCAGACCGTAATCGACAATCTGGTCCGCTTGCAGCTCGGGAAGTCCGGACGCGTAAATTTGCGCTTTGTTGCCCATGTACAGCTGGCTGATTTCCATCAGCGTCTTGGACGCGGCCTCCTCGAGCGTGCTGCGGGCGGCGCCGCCGAACGAGACCTTCCTGTCTCGGGTATGCAGCAGGCCGAAGACGGAAGGCACGCCGATATCCGAAGTCGTATCCACCAGATCAAGCCGGAAACGCCGCTGGTCCATCAGCGCTTCGAACGGTTTCAACAGCGCGGAGCCGTTCAAGTCGATCCCCGGCATCTGCAAGCGGTTGTACCACATGATCATGAACGAATCCCGTTCGATGATTTCCAACAGCCCGCCGAGCATGGCTTGCTCCAGGGTCGAGCCGGCCGCGGAGCCGGTCATGAGGCCGAAGCAAATCGCGTCTTCGTTCGGAGCGATCGGCCGGTAAGAATCCCAGGTCAGCGCGGCCGGCACGTAGACGTTCTTTCCACGGGTCAGACTATACGCCTCGAACCAGCCTATGCGGCTGTCTTCCGTGAACGGACGGTACGGGAATCCCGGCTTCGCGTGCTGCTCTTGCGTGAAAAGAGGAAGTTCGCTCGGATGCAGCGCATTCGTGCCCAACTCCCGCCACGAAGCAAAGACCGTCCGATCGGGCTGCACGTAAGACGCGCAATAGCGTTCGACCGCTTCCGCGACGGCGGACGTATTCGCTTCTTCCGGCGTGCGTCCCATTCCGCTGGCAAAAAAGTCGATCAGCCCTTCCTGGCCCGGAACGAAGGCTTTGGGATTGCCCGGAATAGCCAGACTCAAAAAAAGCTCGGGATCTTCCGCGTCGGAATTGATATTCATCAAGCCTTTCACGATCCCGCCCCGGCTGCCTAGCGTTGCGGCCAACGCTTTCGGCACGCCGGCATCCGTTCCGACGGCCGACGATCTGCGAATCAGTTGACGGCTCATGCGAGCACCGCCGCTTCCGTCCACGGCTGCGCAGCCAGCGAAGCCGAACGGCGCACTCCGCATACGGTACAGGTCGGAACGCGATGCACCGCCGACAACTCGCCTTCGATATGGAACGCGTCGAATTCCAACAAGTGCCCAAGCGTCAACGGCGCGAAGCTGCTTTTATGCCGGGAGGACCACTTCGCGACTTCAAGCGCGACGATGCCGGCAAAAATCTGCCAAGACAATTCGAAGCCGGCTGCCGCTTCCGGAACATCGGGGCTGGACAACGACGCCATGCGCCGCTTCAGGCATTCCCGGCAAGCGGTAACCCCGGGGATGACCAGCGGACCCACGCTGCCTCCAAGGCGGTTGAAACGCACCGGCAGCCAATTGAACGCTCGGCTATTCGCGATCTCGTTCCAGGCCGAAAGCCGTTCCTCGCTGCCGATCGCGATCATCAATTCGGGCGCTTCCGGTACTTCGTCCGGGGACTCCGTCCATCGAACCGGCAGTCCCGCGATTTGAAGCATGCCGCCGATCTTTTCGGCTTTCGCCCGATCTTCTTCGGCGTGAAGAATCCAATATTCGCCCATCAGCTCACCTTGCCTTTCTCAAGCACCAGGCAGCGCACGGGCGCCTGATCCGCGGGATAAGTATGCGTCTCGATCAGTTTCAAGGAAGAGCGATTCACGCAATCCAGAATTTGCGCTTCCGGGAAAAACCTTTTGGACGTGGAACCGAAGTAACGGCGCGTGCTTCCGCCCTGCACCACTTCCGCGTAAAAGTTCATGACCGCTTTGCGGGAGTCGTGCTCTTCGTGCTCGCCCATCAATACGAACTGCTTATGATCGGGACCGAGATCGATCGTAACGCCGTCCACTTTGCCGTCGCGCATTTCGCGGTTGTGCTCGCTGTTCTCGTAGACGTAGTCGAACACGAACCGCCCGCCTTCCTCCAGATGCGCGTAGACCGTTTCCAGCATTTTTTCCACCGAAGCCATATCCGGCAGCAGACTGACGCTTGTCGCCGACAACACGATCAGCGGAAACTTTTCGGCTTGCGCAAACGAAGTCATGTCCGCTTGCCCGACTTCGATACGGTCACGAACATTCTCCGGCAACCTAACGCTCTTGCGGCGGTACAAGGCCAGCATGTCCGGCGACAGATCCAAGCCGAGCGTCGAATGTCCGCGTCGGGCCAGTTGGATCAACACGCGCCCGGCACCGCAAGCCAGCTCCAGAATCCGTCCTTGGCCGCGAACCCGTTCGGCTTGCTCGGCCAGCAGTTCGACGTCGTACTCGGTCCGTTCCGTCAACGCTTCGTAGAACTCCGAGTAATAACCTTCATACAAGTCCATATCGTGACTGTCAGGCAGGTTCAGGCTGCGCAGCTCTTTGAAAATTCCGAAATACATAATCCTCTCCCCTTTTCTTGTCGGTCTTATCGAAATCCGGCCGTTAGGCGACCGTCCAGCCGCCGTCCACGATCAGATTATGTCCGGTGATCATGCCCGCTTGATCCGAAGCCAAGAACAGCACGGCTTCCGCAATGTCCGAAGGCACGGCAAGCTTGCGCAGCGGAATTTTCGGCAGGCTCATTCGGCGGAATCTCGGATCTTCCACGTGTTCGCGATTCGCTTCGGTAGCAACGAAAGTCGGCGACACGGCATTGACGCGAATTCCGTACTTGGCCCATTCCAGCGCCAACGCCTTGGTCAGATGAACAAGTCCCGCTTTGCTGGCGCAGTACGGCGCACGATTCTCGTTAGCGACCACGCCGTGTTGGGAAGCCAGCATGACGATCGAACCGCTTCGGCGCTTGACCATTCCTTTGGCGATCTGCTGAGTCAGGAAAAAAGTGCCCTTCAAGTTGATATCCATAATCTGATCCCACTGCTTCGGCGTGACTTCAAGCGCCGGCACCAGCATGTTCACTCCGGCATTGTTCACCAGGTAATCAATGTCCAATCCGTCCGTTTTCAGTTTATTCGCACATTCGGTTATGGATTGGTCGCTGCGAATATCAAGCATGATTCCTTCGATTTCTTTTCCGTAGGTCTGCCGCAGTTCGTCAGCAACGTCATTCAGGCGTCCCATCTCGCCGGGAACTTCCGTGATCACGAGCGAGGCTCCTTCTCTGGCAAAACTTTCGGCTATCTTGGCGCCGATCCCTCTGCCGGCTCCCGTCACGAGTACCCTCTTGCCGCTCAACCTTCCAACGCTCCGAACCGGCAAGTCGCCTTCTTGTTCTTGCGAATCCCCGAGCCTTATTTCAGCCGTATTCCGCTTCATCCTTTCCCCTCCTGACTATTCATGGTTCCAAGCCGGAATCAGACCGGCTCGCGCAGCGTCTTCCAGAACTTCATGGCATGCACGGCCAACATGGCGAGCAGAACCAAAGCGACTGCGTATGACGCGATGCCGATATAAGGTTGCAACCGATCGATCAACTGATAGATGCCCCATCCCCAGAACAACGGAGTGAAAGCGGCGGCCGCAATGCCGTACAGCAAAAGCACTCCCATTTCGAAAGGACGTGCCGGCTTGCGATTGCTCTCTTTGCCGGGAAGCAGCCGGCCGAAGACGTAACGAAACGCTTTCTGTCTGAGGTTGACGATCCCGAGCGAGTGGGACAGCATCCAATATCCGTCCAATTTCACCAGCGGAATCAAATTCAGCAGGCTCATGCCCAAGTTGGCGACCGAGTAATAGAACAGCAGAGGCACTTCGATTCCCGCGTGCAGCAACCCGTAGAATGCGGCCGCGGATATTGCCGTCATCATCCATTGGCTGTAGATTCCGGCAAACAGAACGGCCAGTTTATGACGCTTCTTTTTGAATAGGTACGTCGAGCTGACGTCGCAGAACATGGCCGGACCGAAGTAAAACAGCATCACTCCGGTCTCCGGAACGCTTCCGCCGTACTTCTTGCAGACCGCCGCATGGGACATTTCGTGAAAAGCGGTCGTCGCGACCATCATCAGATAAAGGATCACTGCTTCTTTGACGCCAAGCCCCGAAAGGGACAAACGGTTAACCAGTCCGGGATCGGACATCATCATGTACAGCGCGCCCAGCATCAGCAGCGTATAAGCGCCGATCGCGACCGGGTGCAGCAGAACGCGGATCAGCCCGAGTCTTCGCTCCAGCCAGGCATCCGGATTGATGCGCAGAAGCTTGATCAGCGTCATGTCTTTTTTCTTGCCCGAAACTTCTGCGGCTTCCGCTTGAAGAAAGCCCCATTCTTCGAATTTGGCGGCCAGGTAACGTCTTTCGGGAGCGGTCAATTCTCCGGCATACAGACGTTCTCGCTCGCTTTCCTGCGGCTGGCTCAGCATGAGTTTTAAAAACTCCGCTTCCCGACGTCCGACTTTGATGTATTTGTTCAATGATTTATGTTTAATCGTAAAAGAATTATTTTCAGATTCATGAAATTCGATAAAATCCGCTGTTTGACTCAATTTTCATCACCTTCGCTCTTTGGAATAGATGCGCGATTCGCATTCCTTTGCCGATGCTGCATTTTCGGGGAAACGGTTGAAAAAGAACGGGGCTTTCCGCCGTACGGCTGCCGCTGATGCGGCGGAATAAGCCCCCTATGTCCTGCACGATCCTGCGTTAATGAAAGCCGAATGTATTTGCGATTAAGTGAAAGCGACCAATCCCGCTCCGACGGCTACGACGCCTACTCCGGCAATAACGCCTTCCACGAAGTCTCTCGAACTTCCCGGCGCTTCGACGTTCTCCAACAGTTCCAGATCCAGTGCGCATGTTTCGTTCATTTTAAAATTCCTCCTCGTTGGTTGTTTTTCAAATTTGGGTTACGAGTATTTCCGACCTTGCATCTTGCGTTTGTCAAAAATACTCTTTACGTAAAAGCGATCAGACCGCCGCCCACGATCACGCCCACGACTACTCCGCCGGCGAACGCTCCGCTCACGGGCGCCGCGATTTCTTCCAGTTCTTCCAATTGCATGTTCAGCATGCTTTCCATCTTTTATCGCTCCTTTCGGCTTCGTTTGTTTAAGTCAGGGCTACGATTACGCCGCCGACGACGATTCCCGTGCCGAAAGCGGTCCCGATTTCTTGCCAGCCCGGCGCATCCATAGCTTCCAGTTCTTCGACGATCAGATTCTTGTTTTGTTCCATGTTCAATCTCTCCTTTTGGGTTTGGTTTTTTATTCGACGATTTAAGTAAAAGCGACCAGGCCTGCTCCGACGGCTACGACGCCTACTCCCGCAATGACGCCTTCCACGAAGTCTCTCGAACTTCCCGGGGCCTCGACGTTTTCCAACAGTTCCAAATCCAGTGCGCATGTTTCGTTCATTTTAAAATTCCTCCTCGTTTAAATGGTTTTGTTTTGCGAAAAGCATTCTTACGTAAAAGCGATCAGGCCGCCGCCTACGATCACGCCTACGATCACGCCGCCCACGAACGCTCCGTCTCCCGGCGCCGCTACCTCTTCCAATTCTTCCAGTTGTACATTCAGCATATTTTCCATGATCAATCGCTCCTTTGATTGAATTTGGTTTTTGAGTGTTACGAGTGTTAGTTGAAAAGAAAAGCGAAATCTTTAAGTCAGGGCGACAATTACGCCGCCGACGACGATGCCCGTACCGAAAGCGGTCCCGATTTCCTGCCACCCCGGCGCATCCATAGCTTCCAGTTCTTCGACGATCAGATTCTTGTTTTGTTCCATTTTTAATCGCTCCTTTTAGGTTTGGTTTTTTAAAAGACAGTTTACGTAAAAGCGATCAGGCCGCCGCCTACGATCACGCCTACAATCACGCCGCCCACGAACGCTCCGTCTCCCGGCGCCGCTACTTCTTCCAGCTCTTCCATCTGTACGTTCAACAAGTTTTCCATCGTTAATCTCTCCTTTGGGTTTTAAGTTAAGGCAACCAATCCTGCTCCGACGCCTACGATGCCTACTCCGGCGATGACGCCCGTTACGAAATCCCGTGCGTTTCCCGGCGCTTCCACGTTCTCCAACAGTTCTAGATCCAATGCTTGCTGTTCATTCATTTTTATATTCCTCCTCAGGGTTTATCGAGCATATGCCTTACTTTGAACTTAGGTAAGAGCGACGAGAATTCCGCCTGCCACGCTTCCCAGACCCGGGAAAGGGATTCCGGAAGGGAACGGCATCAGGGTTTCGGGAGCAGAATAGATCGGGGCCACCACATTTTCCAACAGCTCGATGTCCAACGCTTGCAGTTTTTTCATTTTCCTATTCCTCCTCGAATATTAGGTCAGGGAGATCAATCCGCCGACAATTACGCCTATGATCGGTCCGCCTATGTACATGCCGCCTGCCGGCGCCGTTACGGTTTCCAACTCTTCGGCTTTTACGCTCCAAGCTTTTTCCATGTTCTCACCTCCTTCACGAAATAAACTCTTTTAAGACTCTTGGATATCCGGAAATGAATTAGAACAACACGGCCTCGTTAAGCGGCTCATCGCCGGGATATTCGCCGCCGAAAAGCGTCGTTTCTTTCAAAGGATCGAACGAATAGTCACGCTGCATGCTTCTCACCTGCCTCCCAGCGTTTTTTTGATAATACCGACGATCTTCGATACTTCCTGGGCGGAAATGATGAACGGAGGATAGAGATGGAATCCCGTCGTGACGCCCGGCGTATAGAACGGATACACGATCAATCCCCGCTGCTTCAGCCGGCCGATCAAGGCGGAAAGACGCTCGGCCTCCATGCAAACGCCGCCCGCCAGATCATCTTGCAGCGCAACGCCGATCATTAAGCCTTTGCCGCGCGTTTCCAAAAAGGCCGGGCAATCCGCAAGTTCTTCGTTCAAAAGTTCGCGCAGCAATTCTCCCATCTCGGAAACATGTTCCAGCATGCCCGGTTGATTCAAAGCTTCAATCGTCGCCAATCCGGCTGCGCAGGCAATCGGGTTGCCATTTTGCGTAGACAAATGCTCGATATGCAGATTGGCGGCCGCGAATTCGCGGTAAATCGCTTCGCTGAACAGGACGGCTCCAAGCGGCAAATACCCGCTGTTAATGCCTTTGGACAAACAAAGGATATCCGGTACGGCGCCGCTGTGTTCGAAAGCGAACATGCGGCCCGTTCTGCCCATTCCCGTCGCGACTTCGTCAAAAGCAAGGAGCGCCCCGTGCAGGTCGCACAGCTCCCGAATTTTTCGCAAAAACGCATCCGGCAGAGGAATCGTTCCGCCCGAGCCGATAATCGGCTCAACAATCATTCCGGCAATCCGGTCTCCTTCACGTTCAAACAACTCTTCAATCGCGCGCAGTTCTTCGTCTTCGCTGCCTCGCTCCAAGCTGCTGAACGGCGTATCGTGGAACAGGAATCCCGGTACCTTCGGACCGTAACCCCGCGAAATCTCCCTGTCGATCCCGCTTGCGCTCATCGCTCCGTAATACGTGCCGTGGTAGGAAATGCTTAGCGCCACGATATTTTGCTTTTGCTCCAGTCCGCGCAGGCTCTGGTATTTGCGCATCAGCTTGATCGCCAACTCGGCCGATTCCGAACCGGTGCAGGTGTAGATCGCCCGGGATAGGCGCTCCGGCGTCAGGGCCAACAGTTCTTGCGCGAATTTGACCGTGGTCGGATTGGTCTGATCGACCAGGTTCACGAACGGAATTCGGTCGAGTTGTTCGAGGATCGCCTGCCGAATGCCGGGGTGTCCGTACCCGAGCGATACATTCCATAGACCGCTGATTCCGTCGATATAAGGCTTTCCGTTCTCGTCGCGAACATAGATGCCCGATCCTTCAAGCAGGGAAGTAAACGATTCGCCCAGCTGAACGTTTTTTAGCGGGTGGATCAGCGGATAGACCGCCTTTTGCGTATTTTGCATCGTAGACATAGCCGATTCTCCTTTTATCTTTTGCTTTAAGAAGCTCTGCGCGAAGCGGGCAAGATGCCCATTTCGTCCAGCTTGAGACCCACTTGGCGCGCTGCCGTTTCGGCTTGCGCTTCGTCGGCTTTGAACACTTCGGAAATCGCGCGTCTGAGCGATATTTCGGACAACCCTTTGATCCCCGCTTCCAGCACCAAGGCCATCAGCGGACTCAGTTTCAGCAGTTTCCCTCCGTTCGCCTGGTAAAGCAGCGGTTGACCGCCGACGAACAGAACAAACAGATGGTCCGGTACCCACGCGTCGCCTTCGCTCGGATAGGAAGCGGGCAGTACATGCGTGCAGGTTCGCAGCGATACGCCGATTTCGCGGATATCGATATCGCGGAATGCCGCCGTATATTGACGCAGTCCTTTGAGCAATTGCGCGACCTGCATATAGCGGTGCAGCAGTACATGGCGCTTGCGAAGATCGCAGTATTGGTTTCGGGTCATGTACTCCGGCAAAAAGGTGCATTTGGAGCAGGTGTCGCGGATTTCGCAGCCGTCGCAGCCGCGCAGCAGTTGTTCGCGGGTGGAGATTGCCGCCGCTTCGCGCTGCAAAGCGTCATAAGAATCTCCGATTCGGCCGATGGCGGAGCACCCTCCGCAGCCGGAAACTTTGCCGTCGGCTTCCGTGTACAGGCGCGGAAGCTGCTTGATCGGGCATTGTCCGGCAGCCGACCATCGACAACTGTCCGCGACATACCCTTGTACCTGATAGCCCCGAAGGAATCGGCCTTCGCGCTCGAAAGCTTCTACGTCTTCCATGAAAGCATCCAGGTCGGCGGGTTGGACAAGCTGTAAAATCTCCAAACCTTGTCCGTTCGCAGTCTCCTTATCGGCCGTTTCAGAAGCTTCCCGATAATTCGTTAGTCCGATCTCGACCGAAGACCCGAAATCAAATTCGCTCATCTCCAAACGCATCATTCGGTCATCGGCATTAAGAATTTCCGCATGAACGTGAGGGACGTACTGCCGCTGCTGCTCTAGTTCATGGTCGATAGGCCCGTACCATTCCCGAGACTGCTTGACGACGCCCTCCATATCGATATATTTTTCTGCCTTTTCCGACTTGCAAACTGAGTTTTTGTTTAAAATGAAGGCGCTGTTGACTCCCATCAACTGATCCGGCTCCAACCCTGCAAGACCTGCCACATGCTCCTCGGACACTCCGACGTGCTTCACTCCGCTTCCGAGTGCTTGCGGCGGATATTGGCCCGTTTTGAAGGCCAGATAACCGTTCAGCAAAGCCGGATCGCTGCCGACCGTCGAAGCCGATAACAGGTCTGCCATTTCGGCATGAAGCTCCGTTCGTCCCGGACCTTTCACGCGAACGTTCAAGTCTCCCTGCCCGATCAAACCGGCAGTCAGCCAATCCCGGAGCGCAGACGCCGTTTCTTGTTCGGATGAGACCGTTTTTTCGTCGAGTTTGAGTCGAAGCCTTGCATCAGCCCTAGCCTTTTTCCAATCGGTCAGTCGATTTCTTACCTCGGACGAACGGAGAGAGCCGGAATCCGTTACCACGAGTTCAAGCGTCGCAAGGCTCAAGGCTTCTAACCGTTCAGGTTCGATCCAACCTAACTGCTCGGGACTCAAAGCAATCTCGAACCCCGCCTCGGTTGCATGCTGCTCCAAAACGCCAAGCCCTTGAAGAAGGCGTTGCGGCGACGGCTCAAGCTCAAAGCCTTCCACGACCATTGGCGAGCAGGCTGCGCAGTTCGCTTCTTGCTGAAGCTCCTTGGCAAATCGGCTTGCGGAATGTCGTCGCAGTCCGTTGCTTTGCGAAGTTTCGCCTTGAAGATCGGCCCAACGAACCGTACATCCCGAACCTTTGGCCGCATCCGGCGAACTTAAACGATCCAGCAGGCACATGTCTGGTTCGATTCCGGCTTGCGGATCCGCAAAGGCTTCTTGGTGCGTGTCTTCGAAATCAACTTCGCCTGCAAGCTTTAAGCCCGGTTCGCTTCGCCAGCTTTCTTTGTCCGATTCGGACAGTTTCCATAGCCGGCTTTCGGGCTCGGCCAGAACAAAAGCATCCGCGCCCGCATCCGCCGGGTCCGTATCCCGAAGCGTTCCGACCCACTCTCCGAACCAGACGATTCGGATATCGGGGTCCAATCGTTTCAGCGTTCTGCATAACCCCCGGCAAAGCGAGTAGGTCTGCGGTTCGACTTCGAAGGCGACAACGGCGCTTCCGAACGATTCGATCTCTTCGGCGCAATCCTGAAGCGTTCCCAAGCTTGCTTCGATGTACTGCGCGGCGTTGCCGCCCCGGCTTTTGAAATGCGCTCTTATGTATCTGCAGTTCAGGCTTTCACCGGCTGTGTACAGTCTGGAAGACTGGAGTTTAAAATGAATAAGTGTAATGCCTTCTCCGTAAGTGAATCCGTACAATTGCTTCGCCTCCTTAACCTTCGGCTGTGATTCGTCCTCACCTGAGCGCTGCGGCTTGCTCGGCGGCGTTCCGTTTCGGTGCGGCGTGTCTGTGTTCCTTTTGCTTGATTTCATCATAAACCAGTTTCAAAAGGATTTCACCGAAAAGAATGTAAGGTTTTCCCACAAATGCTTTGCGCTGTATTCAGCCTATATTTGCGGTTTTTGCGCGGCTCCGCAAGTTACGCGTCGCGTGCGGAATCGCGGTCAGAGCGAAGAGACGAACCTCAACTCGATGCGGGATGCGGATAGAAGTTCAAAACAAAAAGACGACCGTATATGCGGTCGTCTTCAAACTGTCGTTAAGTCTGACTCATGCTTGCGCCATTCGGCGCTCTTCCTGCGCAATCAACGCCCCGTAAGAAGCCAGATCGCTGTGCATGGCACGAACCGACTGCACATACTCGCGAGCGGAATTTTCAGTTCCTTCTATAAAAGCGCGGGCTTTGAGCAGCAGCGGCGACGGCTTGGCCGAGCGTCCGCCGATCTCTGCATATAACTGCTCGGCTTCTTCCCGCAAACCGTCCCCGCATAAACGCACGACCTCTTCCGCCAGTACCATGACCAGCGTATCGCGTCTCGGTTTGGACAGTTTGGCGGGAATCGCCGCAGACCAGGCGGCCTTTGTTTCTTCGATCAACCGCTTAGCGGCAGGTTGGCGCGCGGTCTCTCCGTCCATCAGCTTGACGTAATAGACCAGGAACAGGTCATGAGTCTCGCGTCCTTTTGCAGGAGCGGAGGTGGCAGCAAGCTCCTGCAAATAGAGCTTGCTCGCCGCATTTAAAAACTTCAGCTTCTGCTCGTCCATTCGCTGATCTTGGAGCAACATCGTCCACCCGCTGACCAATGCGTGGTTGCGACGGCCGAGCAGGATCGCGTTCACTCCGTCGCTGAACAAGGTGGCAAGTCCGATCCCGACGGATAGCAGCGCGTAAATGCCGGCGACGCTCCACGGGCTTGCGGAAAATCCGTAAGCGACCAGGCCCGTAATCAGGCTGGACGCGGGTCCTGCCGCATTGACGATCCGCTGCGCCCGGATACCCCGGGCAAACGAAGCTTCATCATGGTAAGCCTGCATATCCGTCTGCATGGCACCGAAGAAATAACGATTGCGGAACGCGAATCGGATACGCCGTTCGGGGAATAGGCAGATTAACGGTCCCCAATATAATCGGGTCACTCGGCTGCGGACCATAACCGCTCCAAGGATATGCCCAAACTCATGAATCAGAATCGCGATCATCGCCATCGCGGCGGCGCCGAGGATCACGACAGCCGGATGCCAGCCTCCGAAAGCCGGTCCGGTCGCGGACTCAAGAGCAGCATTTCCTGCAATCCCTTCTCTCCCGAGACGAACGGCGACGGTAGCAACCAGCGCGCCTACAGCCGCTCCGATCAACAACGGAAACACTTTTCTGAACATAAGCCGCACTCCTTTCCTTCACCCTCATTACCCCTGCTGCATCGTTGCTGTTCGTTAAACCGCGTCTTTGGCTTGGCCTTTGGAAGGCGCGATCTTGGTTCGGGAAGCTTTATTTCCTGCGGAGCCGAGCATTTTCAACATCATGCCCAAGGAAGGCTTCTGTCCGTAGAGCAGCACGCCGTTACGGTAAACTTTGCCCGACAGCCAACCGACCAACAGCGTCGATACGGCCAGGATCACGATCGGAAGCACGATTTCCAGCAAAGCAGGTTCGCCTGCGCCTACGCGGGTTAGCAGAACCATCGGCGTCAAGAACGGAATATAGGAAGAAACGACAGCCAATGTTCCGTTTGGATTCGCCAAGATCATCAAAGCGACGATAAAGCACGCCATAAGCAGCATCGACACCGGCATCATCGCCTGATTCAACTCTTCGCTCCGGCTGACCATCGAACCCGCCGCCGCAAACAACGTCGCATAGAAGAAATAGCCGAGGATAAACAATGCAGCCGCAACAACCAGAGTCTGACCGCCCAGAATCGATAGGTCGATAGACAAGCTGCCGATCGACAGCGCTTCTCCCGTTCCGCCGAAACTCATCAGCAGCACGCCGAAGCCCGCGATAATGGCAAACTGGAGAATTCCCGCTACGCCGACGCCGAACACCTTGCCTGCCAGCAGTTGACCGGGGCTGACTTTCGTAATGAGAATCTCTTGAATGCGCGAGCCTTTTTCGACCGAGACCGAAGTGGCGACGTTGCCCGCGAACAGATAGATCATGAAGAACATCAGGGTAAGCAGCGCATAGACCGGCATGTAAGTCTGGGTGAACGACTTGCCTCCGGCGTTCAACTCGTTCAGTTCCAAGGAAGGCCGGGCCGTAACCGAAGCCGCCTGCTCCGAAGACAAGCCGAGCGCTTCGACGCGTTCCTCCACGTTCAACCGTTCTACGTAAGCCGATAGATTCGGCGCGAACGGAACATCTTCCTGACGGTTCACCGACAACGTGATTTGCGGAGCCGCCGACGCTTCGGCCGCAGGCGCAATCGCGACGATCGCGGACAGTTCTTCATTTTGCAGCAATTTCGCTTGTTCGGCCTGCTCGCTCTCCTGCACGATCTTCCATTCGTACAATGGAGATACGGAAGCTCCCAGTCCCTCCGCATCGACCGGCAGCGAGGTGGTATTGACGACCGCAACCGTTCCTTGCGTCGACGTTCCTCCGCCCGTGAGTCTCGGAATAAGCACGATCGCCGCAATCAGCGCGATAAGCAGCACCGTCATCCACAAAAACGATTTGGAACGAACCCGTTCCTTGAACGAATAGCCGAATACGATTCCGAATGATCTCATACCGCTTCCCCCACCTTTTCAATAAAGATTTCATGCAGCGACGGTTCCTTCAGTTCGAACTTGAGCATCGGCACGCCCGCCTGTCCGAGTTCGTGCATCAGTTCGTGCGCCTGCGCTTCGTTGTTCACCTTGAGCGTCCATTCCTGCGCATCCCGGCGAATGTCGGTCAGGCCGCGCGTTTCCAGAAACGGCATCAGATCCGCTTCGCTGCGCAGAATCAGATTGCTGCGTCCGTATGAGCGCTTGATCTCGGACAGGCGTCCGTCGATCTGCACCCGGCCTCTTTTCAAAATGCAAATCTGCTCGCAGAACTGCTCGACCTGCATCATCTGGTGGCTGGAGAAGACCAACGCTTTGCCTTTCGCGATCTGTTCTTTCACCACCGAAGCGAGCATGTCCGCGTTGACCGGATCGAGTCCGCTGAACGGTTCGTCCAGAATGACCAAGTCGGGATCGTGGATCAGCGCCGAGATAATCTGCACTTTCTGCTGATTGCCTTTCGACAACTGCTCGACGCGCTTGTGTTCGTGTTCCGCGATGCCGAGACGCTCCAACCAAGTCTTCAGTGCGCTCTGCGCCGCCGCTTTCTTCATCCCTTCCAGCCGCGCCAGATAGATCAGCTGCTCGCTCACCGTCTCTTTCGGATACAATCCGCGCTCCTCCGGCAGATAACCGACGCTCGGACGATTGCTCAGAAAAGGCTTGCCGTTCCACAGCACCTCGCCGCGTTCATGTTCCAACAATCCCAGCACCGAGCGGATCGTCGTCGTTTTCCCTGCTCCGTTCCCTCCCAGCAGCCCGAAAGCTTCGCCGGATTTGACCGTCAGCGATATATCGTCCACTACTTTTACCTCGCCGTATTGTTTGCCCAAATGTCTGATTTCCAATGTCATCCCGTTCTCTCCCTTCGAGTGATGCGCGTCTGCGCCATGTATAAATGCGAATGAAGCGTGTAGGTGAAATTCAGGTGTGTATCTAGAGTGATTAGTGTGTATGTCTATATGCACACTATATTTGCAGGAGGGGGATTTTGTCAACGGTTTGGATAAAAAAAGAGGATCGAGCCGGAAAAACACACCGACAGGAAAGCAGAAAAAACCGCGCGGTTGCAGCATTTTCAAGGGTAAAAAAACAGTTCGGGATTTTTGGGGCGGTCCAGGGTTCGAGCTGTGTATAGGTGTGCTTACGAGTGTATATAGAGGTGTGCTCATTGTGCTAAAAAAAGACAGACAGCAAAAAAGCGTGCCGCAGTAGGCACGCTTCGGAATGGTACTTTTCAGAAACTCATGAAGACCCTATCGATCTCATCCGATCCCCTGCATCCCTGTGTACATAAATTTGAACCAAGTTACCGAGTTAAGGATAGATGGCGATCACGGTTCCGTCGGGGCTGCCGTCGATGCTCCAGCTCATGTCCATTTCGCGGATCATGAGGTCTACGATAGATAGACCGATGCCGGCTCCGGCAGAAGGACTGCGCCGGGTCTCCGGCTTTACGGAGTCTGCTTTCCCGGGCGTATTCGTATCGGACGCATCAGATGCTTCGCGCGTCGCGCCGGACACCGCAGACGCTGCCGCGAGATTGCCGAACGAAGGAAGGCCCGGGCCTTTGTCTCGGATCAGCAGCGGACGGGCTCCGCGATCGTCGGCTTCGCCGAGCGACAGGCCGATGTATCGTCCTTCTTTCGCGTGACGGACGGCGTTTTGGAACAGATTGTCGAGGATCCGGACGAACCATTCTCGGTCGACGTTCCAGAGCAGCGCTTCGTCGGGCAGGTCGGCGTCGACTTCCATGCCTTCTTTTTCGAATACCGGATACCATTGCGCGGCGGCGGTTCGGACGATGCGGAGAATGTCGGTTTCCTCCAAGCGCATCGGGTAACGGCCGGCGGCGATCAGGGTGTAGGACAGCAAATTGTCGATCAGTCCGCCGAGGTCGTCCAGCTTGCGCGACATCAGCCGCAGCGATTCTTGGCCGCGTTCGCCCAAAGGTTCGCTTTCCAGCGAATAGGCATGGCTGCGAATGACGGTCAGCGGAGTTCGAAGATCATGCGACAGATTGGCGATCAGCTTTTTGCGCAGTTCTTCTTCTTCCCGCTCGCGTTCGCGGCTGTCGCGCAGTTTATGCACCATGGTGTTGAACGTCCCTTCCAACGCCGCCACTTCGTCTCGATGCTTGCCGGGACCGACCGGCAAAGGAAGACCGGCTTCATCGTAGGCTGTCATGGCTTCCTGCAGACGAATCAGCCGTTTGCGAATCCGGTAGAAGAATGCCCAGGACATGAAGGCGAACGACACCAACAACAGCAGGAACAAGGATATCGCTACGATTTGCGGGAATCTGTCGTTTTGGTCAGGCACGTTCGTATCCATATGCTCGCGCAAGATCTCGGCAACCAAGAAGCCCTGCCGGGCATCACGCATGCGGTCTTCTCCCTCTCCGATAAAGGCGACGACGGAAAAACTGCGGGAATCGTAGGCGGTTGCGCGCTTCATGTACTCGGCTGTCCAGCCGGGCGTCCACACATCAGGGATTCCCGATTGCTGCGGGTCTTCCAGGATCGTGCGGCCTTCCGCATCGACGGCGGCGACCGAGATCAACGGATTTTTGACGCGAAAAGCCTCAAGCGACTTCACGATTTCTTCCGCCGAAGCTCCATCCAGCGCAGCCGCCAGTTGATGCCAGCCCTCCTCCAGGGCCGACAACGAAACATACTGCCGATCCGGTTCGACTTCCTGGCGACCCGGCTGCCAAACGAAATACGTGTAGCCCAGATAAATCACCATCACGAAGATCAAAATCATCGGCAGCAGGAAAATGGCAAAACCGATCAGCATCAGATAACGGGCCATTAACGAATGACGAAATTTTTCAGTCGATCCTTTGCGCCGCCTCATCCCCGCACCCGATATCCGATCCCTCGAATGGTCTCCACGATCTCCGGATTGCCGGGATCGCGTTCGATTTTTTCCCGCAGGTATCGAATATGCACCATCAAGGTCTTGTCTCCGTCGATGTAAGGTTCTCCCCATACCGCTTCATAAATCTGTTCTTTCGTCAGGATTTGTCCCAGATGGCGCAGGAAATACATGAAGATATGAAATTGTTTGCCCGTCAGCGGAATCTCTTCGCCGCTTTGCGCGTCTTCGATCCGATTCTCGTGCTCATGCACCAATAAATGCCCGATCCGGCGAGCTTCCGGCTCTGCCGGACCGGTTCGCCGCAGCATGACTTCGATCCGCGCCGCCAATTCGTCCGGGTGAAAAGGCTTGGTCAAATAATCGTCGGCAAATCGCAGCGCTTCGAGCTTATCATCTATGGCCGTTCGAGCCGATAACATCATTACGGGCAGTGACGGATGGTCGCGCTTCAGGCGCTGACCGACCGTAAAACCGTCCAGTCCCGGCAGCATGATGTCCAATACCGCCGCATCGCATGCTCCGGCCGCATCGGACGCGCCGTCGCCGCTTTCCAGCCAGACTACGCCGTAGCCGCGCTCTTCGAGGTTGCGCACGACCCACTCGCCGATCTGACGCTCGTCTTCGATATAGAGTACCGTTTTTTTAGTCACAGACAGAATCCTCCCGTTTTCGGCGCTTCGGAAAAGAAGCTTGATTCGCCTTTGCGCCGCCTTGCGTCCATGATACCAGCATTTGTGCTTTCAGGCACATTGGAAGCGTTATCTTAATCTTCTTTTTCGCTAAAAATCTCGTTTCTTGCAGCTGTGGACCCGGGTAATAACAAGTACTGTTTTCGCTTATTTCCCGACATTCATTCTCCATTCCGTCCACTTCGCTGCTTGAATATAATCTTCCATCCCATGATCCGAGGAGGAACCCCGTCATGACGCCGATCACCATCACGCTGCTGCTCGCAGCTGCCGCACTGGCCGGTGCGACCGCCGCCTGGCTCCTTGTCCGTTCGAAGCTCATGCGTAAAAAGACAAGCAACATCGTCGATCTGGCCGCCGCCCGCCGACGCAAAATGCGGGAAGCCTCGCTGAATCCGATCCGGACCGACGTGCCCAAGCGAAAAGCCGGCTCGGTTTCCGGCGCGGAAATTCGCGGGTTCACTCCAAAAAACGGCGATGCGCGCCTGCAATCCTGCACCCGCTGCCAAAAGAAAAGCGACACGGTAGGCTTCTACGTCGATGAATACGGCAAGTTGGTCGGCGTATGCAACGAATGCCGCAAATCGGCCAAAAACCGGGATCTGATGCCTCTATAGCAGTCGAATCAAAAGACGTCTTTCCGGCTCGTCCCCCTGCCATGCGCGGTTGGGGAACGGGTCTTTTTCTTGTGCCTGCTTTTTTGCGGCCTCCGCTCTGTTTCTCGTTTCCCTTTTCACGGGTATACCATCTTGTCGGTGCATGCGCGCCATTCATCATTCCACTATTCCAACAACTCGAGGGGGATTTATCTCATGCTGCTTGAAGCGATCGAACACCGGCCGAAAATGAACTGGGCCTACACGGTAGACAAAGAGACGATTCACCTGCGAATCCGCACGAAAAAAAGCGACGTGGAGCGGATCTTCGTGATCGGCGGAGACAAATACGCTTGGGACCGGACGAAAGAAGAGATTCCGATGCGCGTATTCGCGTCCGACGAGCTGTTCGACTATTGGGAATGCGAAGCCAAACCTCCGTACCGCCGCCTGAAATACGGATTCAAACTGGAGAGCGGCAGCGAGACGGTATGGATGAACGAGGACGGCTTCCACCATACGGAACGCACGTCGTCCGACGATTTCTACGAAATCGCCTATATTAATCCCGAAGACATTATCAAGACGCCGGAGTGGGCCAAAAACGCCGTCTTTTATCAGATCTTCCCCGAACGTTTCGCCAACGGCGATCCGTCGCGCGATCCAGAAAACGTGCAGCCGTGGGGCGGCAAGCCCGAAGTGGACAGCTTCTTCGGCGGCGACCTGGAAGGCGTGCGGCAGCATCTGGACTATATCGCGGATCTGGGCATCAACGCGATCTACTTCACCCCGATCTTCGAAGCGCCGAGCAACCATAAATACGATACGCAGGATTACTTGAAGCTGGACCCGCATTTCGGCGATATCGACACGCTCAAGCAGCTGATCGAAGAATGCCACGGCCGAGGAATCCGGGTTCTGCTGGATGCGGTATTCAACCACTCCGGAAAAACGTTCAAGCCGTTCGTCGACGTGAAAGAAAACGGCGCGGATTCCGCGTATGCCGACTGGTTCCACGTCCGCGAGTTCCCGATCGAGGTCAAGGACGGCATCCCGAGCTACGAGACCTTCAGCTTCGAGCCGAACATGCCGAAATTCAACACGGGACATCCCGAGGTCAAAAAATACCTGCTCGAAGCCGCGCGTTACTGGATCGGCGAAGTCGGCTTCGACGGATGGCGGCTGGACGTGGCGGACGAGGTGGATCACCGCTTCTGGCGCGAGTTCCAGACGGTGGTCAAAGAAGCCAACCCGGAAGCGTACATCGTCGGCGAGCTTTGGCACGAAGCGACGCCGTGGCTGCAGGGCGACCAGTTCGATTCCGCGATGAACTATCCGTTCACGTACGCGGTCCGCGACTTCGTCGCGCTCGGCAAAACGGATGCGCGAAAATTCGCCTACTCGCTGTCCAAGCAGCTGGCGCGTTATCCGCTGCCGGTGAGCCAGGCCGCGTTCAACCTGCTGGACAGCCACGATACGGAGCGGATACTGACCGTTGCCGGCGGCGATAAAAACAAGCTGAAGCTGGCCGTCACTATTCAGATGACGTATCCCGGCACGCCGTGCGTGTACTACGGCGACGAGATCGGCATCGACGGCGGAGCCGATCCGGACTGCCGCAAGTGCATGGAGTGGGACGAGTCGAAACAGGACCGCGACCTGCACGAATTCTATAAAACGGCGATCGGCCTGCGGCACGAATATGCGGCGCTGCGCACGGGACGCTTCGACGTTCTGCACGCGGAAGAAGGCGGACATACGCTCGCTTACCGCCGCGAAGACGAAGAGTCGACGCTGATCGTCGCGCTGAACGCGTCGGACAAGCCTCAGACGGTCGAGATCGACGCGAACGGCGGCAGCGAAAAAACGACGGCCGAAGCCTGGAGCGTGCTGGCTGCGGGCGGCGTCAAGCCTTCGCTCAAAGCGGAAGACCGCCTCGACGCGAAAAAAGGACGGTTGACCGTCGAGCTGCCGGCTTACGGGTATGCGGTCTTGAAGGCGGAGTAACGCGATGTAAAAGGTAAAGCCCAACATGCTTCAACGCATAAAAGCCCGGACCGAACGGAGTTTTCCGTTTGTCCGGGCTTTTCGCGTTCCATTTCGGCTTTACGGGTAATCGAAAGATGATCCCACTAAAGAACCTAATCTTCCGTCGAAAAGGAGAATCCGATATGTCCTTGTCTTCCAGCGTAATGAAGCGTCTGGCCGCCCGTCGAAACGAAGATCCCGATCTGCTGGAGCGCACTTCGTTCCCGGCCGAATTCCGCATCTCCGGGGGAGGTTACGCGCTCGCCGTTCTGGGCATCGCAATGGGCATTTCTTTTATCGCTGCCGGTTTTTATCTGTATGCCGAGGACAGCAACAATCTCTACGTCCTGTGGCTCCCCGTCGTGATCGGCGCCCTGTTCGTCCTTCTCGGCGCTTACCTGATTTACGCCGGGCGGCAATTCCGCTTCATCGTCGAACCGGATCGGATTCGCTTTCGGGAACATGCGAAATGGACCGAATTTTCCGTGGCCCATATGAATGTCGAAGAACGCAACGGCTTTCTTGTCCTGCATTATCCCGGAGGAAGCCATACGGTCAATACAATACTCAAGGATTATCCGCTGCTCGCTTCCCTTCTGCTGCGGCTTGCCCATCAAACCGGGCAGGACGGAGACTTTTCGTACGACGAAGCCCGGAGAGAATCGAAGGCGCGCGACGAAAAGCGGAACAGGAAAGGCCTTGTCGTCGTTTACTATGCCTTCGTTCAATAGGACGAAGCGAACGTCTTTTGACCGGCTTCACTTCAACTCGAACAACTGAAATCTTCGATCGCTTTCCATCTGTTCCAGCAAAGGGGCTTCCCCAGTCAGCTCCCGAATCACGCGGTCCCAGAATTTTTGCGCCGGGATGTTGTTCGCGAGCTGGTGCAATCCCCAGCGGCCCGGCTTCGTACTGAAAACGAGCTTTGCCGCGCGCGTTCCGATGCCGGAGCGGCGATATTTGCGCATAATGAAAAACTGCGACAAGTACGCCGCTTCGTTTTCCCAAAACTCGTGCACCATCGCGAATCCGGCAATCTGCCCGTCCGCCAAGATGAGGTACGCGCAGTTGCCGCCCCACTTTTTCCAATACAACTCGAACTCCGGGAAATACGGATATTCGCCGTCCGGACGCACATCCATTCCCGTAAACTCGCTAAAGTCGTACAAATACAGCTGCCATAACTGCTCGAACAGCTTCCGATCCGCGATCCGCGCTTTCCGAATCTCTACGTTGCCGATATCCATTGCAGGTCCCCTAATCGATGTAGTCTATACGTTGCGCGCGTTACCCTAACTCAATCCAGTATTTGCAGGAAGCCTTCGCCGACTGTTCCAGTTTGCCGCCGCAGCCTTCAATAATGCTTCGCGAAGCGGTATTATCTTCGTTGCAAGTCAGCAGAACCCGGTTCACTCCGCCCTTCTCGGCTTCGATCAACAGTGCCTTCAACATCCGGCTTCCATAGCCTTTGCCGCGCTCGGAAGGCCGGATCACGTACCCGATATGACCGCCATGCTCGCGCAGCGCCTCCGTCAGCGAAAATCTCAGCTTGCCATACCCTACAGGGCGTTCCCCGTCATACAACCAATAAATCTGCTGGCGCACATGCCCTGGCGGCAGATCATCTCCGACGGCGATCTGAACATTTTCCGCAAGCTTGGCCCGATAAGACTGTTCCGTATCGGTATAAAGCCCGTTCACAAAGCCGTTTTCTCCCGGTCCGATCTCTTGGATCATTTCTCGGATTTCCGGCGTTTCTTCCGCTTGCAGCGGCCTGAGCCGGATTGAATGTTCGCTCATGAATCTGCCCCCTTTGCTTATCTGCCTTCGTATCGTGTATCCTCTAATTTACCAAATGCCTTTCCAAAAATCTATTCATTGCAAAAACAGTACTCCGTCTCAAGACGGTTGCCCGGACGGTCCCGGCGGACTATGATAAGAAAAAACGCGAAGGCAGGGTCAAGCGCCCATTTCCTCCAAGGAGTGAACAACCATGATGCACAGCGGCGAGCAAGAACCCTCGATCCGCCTGATTGAAGATACCCTGCTGCCGGACGTTCGACTGGAGAGCATCGATCCGTTCAACCCGGTTGTCGTGCATCTTACGCCGACGGATTGGACTCTGCTCGGGGCCGGCAATTACGCCGCAGTCTTCGAGCATCCGTCGCTTCCCGGCAAGGTCGTCAAAGTCTATGCGCCCGGACGGCCCGGTTGGCGGGAAGAATGCGACGTCTACGAACGACTCGGCACGCATCCTGCTTATTCGACGCTGTACGCGGCGAACGTGCTGGACGATAAATATTATCTGGTCCTGAAAAAGCTCGAAGGTAAAACCTTCTACAATTGTCTGCGCGACGGTACTTATATCCCTTCGAAAGCCGTACGGGACGTCGACAGCGCGCTCGATTACGCCCGTTCCCGCGGCTTGAATCCGAAAGATGTCCACGGCAAAAACGTCATGCTCAAAGACGGCCGCGGCCTTGTGGTAGACATCTCCGACTTCCTGCAAGCCGGACCGTGCGTAATGTGGAAAGACTTCAAGAAAGCTTACTTCAAGCTCTACAAGCCCTTGATGCCGAAAAAGCACACCTTCCCCATGCCGGACTGGTCGATGAACGCCATCCGCTACGTTTATCGCCGCCTGCGCAAAAAAGCCCGCCTCGACGGCCGGCATCCGCAGGGGAAACGGTATAAGGTGAAGGCAAGGAAACCGGGTTAAAGGACCACTCGGGGAGAGCGGGAGGAATCGGTCTCCGGCGTAAATTCCGGACACGCGCAAAAAAGGCCGACTCAACCATGAGTCGGCCTTCCCTTTTTTACAATACTTTTTCCAAAAAGCTGATCGTCCGCTCGTGCTTCGGATTGCCGAACACTTCTTCCGGCGTACCTTCCTCCACGATATAGCCGCCGTCCATGAAAATAACGCGGTTGCCCACTTCGCGGGCGAAGCCCATTTCGTGCGTGACGATAATCATCGTCATGCCTTCGCGGGCCAAATCCTGCATGACGCCGAGCACTTCGCCGACCATTTCGGGATCGAGCGCGGAGGTCGGTTCGTCGAACAACATCACGTCGGGGTTCATCGCAAGCGCGCGGGCGATAGCCACGCGCTGCTTTTGGCCGCCCGACAACGATGCCGGGAAAGCGTTGGCTTTATCGGAAAGACCGACGCGCTCCAGCAAACCCATTGCCGTTTTTTCGGCTTCGGCTTTCGTTTGCTTTTTCAACTCGACCGGCGCGAACGTGATGTTCTGAAGCACCGTCTTGTGCGGGAACAGATTGAAATGCTGGAATACCATGCCGATATTTTCGCGGATTTTGTTGATATCCGATTTTTTGTCGCTCAGGTCGTGATCGTCCACGACGACTTTGCCTGCCGTGATTTCTTCCAGCAGGTTCAAGCAGCGCAGGAACGTGCTTTTGCCGGAACCGGAAGGTCCGATGACGCATACGACCTCGCCTTCGCGGACTTCCATGTCGATACCTTTAAGCACTTCGTTGCTGCCGTAGCTTTTTTTGAGTCCGGTGACTTTAACTTTATCCACGGCTTACTCTCCTTTCGAGACGATCCGCGATCTTCGTGAGGATGGTAATCACGATCAAATACATAATCGCAATAGTCAGATACACGTCAAATGTTTGATACGTACGCGCGATAACCAATTTGCCAGACTGCGCCAGCTCGACCAAACCGATAATCGAAAGGATCGACGTGTCTTTCAGCGTAATAACCATCTGATTGATGAACGAAGGCACCATCACTTTGATAGCCTGCGGCAAAATGATCTTGCGCATCGCCGTCCCGTAAGGAACGCCGAGCGAGCGGGCCGCTTCCATTTGGCCTTTGTCGATCGATTGAATACCGCCGCGAATAATTTCGGTCACGTAAGCTCCCGCGTTCAGCGACAATGTCAGAATGGAAGCGAGCCAAGGATCGATTTTGAATCCGATCGCTTGAGGAATGGCAAAATAGATGAAGAAAGCCAGAATCAGCAGCGGTATGCCGCGGAACAGGTCCACGAATACCGTCGCGATCGCACGAAGTACCTTATTATGGCTAACTTTCATCGATCCGAAGATCAACCCCAAAATGAAGGCGAAGAATAAAGAAACGACGGTATACCATAAGGTATTGCCGAGACCTTTCAAAAAGGCCGGCATAGACTGCCAAATCAAGGCCAGGCGGCTGTCTTTGGGAGCTCCCGCTTCGCTGTCGATATTGGCGCCCGAAGCCGCATCGGCCGAACCGAGATATTTGGCGACGATCTCGTCATATTGGCCGTTGCTTTTCAGTTTCTCCAAACCTTGATTGAACATTTTAAGCAGTTCCGGGTTTTGACCTTTATTAACCGCGAATCCGTAAGAGCCGCCTTTTTCTTTCGGCGTAACCGTCTTGATACCGTTACCCTGCGTGATGCCGTAAGCCAGCACCGGATAGTCTTCGAAAAGCGCGACCGATCCTCCCGCTTTGACTTCGTCGACCAATTGCGCAGAATCGTCGAACGTTACGATGCTGAAGTCGTACTTGGTTCGAATCGATTCGGCAAACGTAGCGCCTTCCGTTCCTGCTTTGACCGCTACACGCTGTCCGCGCAGATCTTCGTAAGATTGGATCGTATGGTTGTCGGCTGCGACGCCCATCATCGGACCGGCATCAAAATACGGCTCGGAGAAATCAAACACTTTCTTGCGCTCGTCCGTAATACTCATTCCGGCGATTACGCCGTCCACATTCCCGGATTGAAGCGCTTGGACCGCCGCATTGAACCCGAGCGATTGAATCTTGATTTCGAAGCCCTGATCCGCAGCGATGGCCTTGATCAAGTCGATATCGATCCCGACAAAATCGCCGTTTACGTCTTGGAATTCGAACGGCGCGAACGTCGTGTCCGTCCCGATCGTGTACGTCTTCTTCGCTTCGGCGGCTTGTGCCGATGGCACCAAACTTCCCGCGAACGAGAAGAAGAAAATCAATAGAACCAAAAACCCCGTAATCTTTTTCTGTATACGCATATTTTCCTCCAGTCGCTTTGCGCGGCTTTTGAATTTTCTCTCCATTTTACATGACCTGTGAACTATTGACTACGCTTATCCATTAAAAATTTTAATAGACAACATAAAATTACTTAATGGACCTATCGCACGGTGTAACGTTACATGTCGTGTAACTTGGATATGAAAACGGCTTCGACTCAAGCTGCTTTTGCACGTTTAAGATATTTATTTTGAAAGAAAAACACCTCCGAATCGCGAACTTTTTTCGTTTTTCTTTGATTGTTAAAACTCTGCTGCTTTCGACACTGACGGTTCCTTCAAAAAAGCTGAAAGGTTTGGTTTTCGTCCATTCTCTTCCTATTGGAAATTTAAAGCGTTATCCGTCTTAAGAAACTTAAATTTTCGTTTTAAATTGACCATAATTTAGTTTCTTAAAATTTTTATCCCGTTTTGGCTCGTTAGATATTGAAAATTAGAAACCTTGTTACTATAATATACCTATGTGCTTTTGATAACGAAAAAAATCCGCCTTTCGGAAAGGAAGTTTTTTATCATGACAAACGCTAAATTCGCCAAGCTGTTCGACACTGTTCAACTGAACGACGGAATCACTCTGCAAAACCGGATCGTACTCGCGCCGATGACTCACTCTTCGTCCAACGAAGACCTGAGCGTATCGGATGCCGAGCTGAGCTATTACGAGCGTCGCACAGGCAAACTCGGACTCGCGATCACGGCAGTCGCACACGTAATGCCGGGCGGGATCGGTTTCCAAAACCAATTCGCGGCATTCGGCGAAAAGAATCTCCCAGGCTTGACCAAGCTTGCGACATCGCTCAAAAAAGGCGGCGCCAAAGCCGTGCTGCAAATTTTCCACGCCGGCATCCAAGGTCCCCGCGCACTCGTGCCGAACGGCGACGTTGTGGGACCGAGCGCAATCGAGCTGCAAGACGGTTCGCAATCTCGCGAACTGAGCAACGAAGAGATCGAATCGATCATCCTCGACTTCGGCCGCGCAACCGAACTTGCGATCCGTGCAGGATTCGACGGCGTCGAAATCCACGGAGCCAACGGCTACCTGATCCAACAGTTCTTCTCCGGTTGGTCCAACCGCCGCGAAGACAAATGGGGCGGCAGCGTCGAGCAGCGCCTGACGTTCCCTCTGGCCGTCGTGGACGAAGTGCAGCGCGCCGCTTCCGAGCATGCCAAAATGCCTTTCATCGTCGGATACCGCTTCTCGCCGGAAGAGCCGCAAGAAGAAGGCCTGACCATGGATCACACTTTCGCTCTGCTCAAAGCACTGGCTGCCAAAAACCTCAGCTACCTGCACGTATCGCTGATGGAATACAACTCCAAACCGCGTCGCGGCGGCGATCTGGAGCGCACGCGTCTGGAGCAAATCGTCGAAGTATCCGGCAATGTTCCGGTCATCGGCGTGGGCGGCATCCACACGCCGGAGCAAGCCGTCGAAGCGATCGAGCTTGGCGCGGCGATGGTCGCTCTCGGCCGCGAACTGATCGTAGAGCCCGATTGGGTGCAAAAGGTCGAAGCCGGGCAGGAAGACGATATCGCCGTCACCTTGACTGCCGACGACCAAAACCGTCTCGTGATTCCCGACCAACTATGGGGCATGATCATCGGCTTGCCCGGCTGGTTCCCGGTAGTCGAAGCGGCAGCCGAGTAAAGTTCGATTCCGCGGCGAAAAAGAAACCCAAGCCATCGCGCCATGGTCTATGCGGGAAACGCATTGCTTTTTCATCCCGCTTTTCGCGCAAAAAAGAACCTCGTTTTCGTCATCGTGACGGAAACGAGGTTCTTTTTTGCGCGAAGCTTTGAAAGCCGTTCGCTTGGCTCGATTAACGGCTTTAAGGAAGCGCCAATTTGCCCAACACCGTCGCGACTGAAGCTCCCGTCGCGGACGGAAGATGGTTGGGCACGCCGCGCAAAAAATCGTTGCCGAGCAGCGCGAAAATCACGGCTTCTTTCGCTTCGTCGTCAACGCCGAACGCGTTCGACGAGCATACGCGCTGCTCTGGCAGCAGCAAGGCCAGCATGCGCATCAATTCGGCGTTTCGAGCGCCGCCGCCGGATACGATCACTTCGTCGATCCGGCAGCGCGGGAACACGAAATTCCGGCAGCTTTCCGCGATCGAGCGCGCGGTGAAAAGGGTCGCGCTTGCCACGATATCGGCATCGCCCAACCTGAATCCTTCCCGGGCGAGTTCCACGAACGCCTGAGTATAGGCTTTTCCGAACACTTCGCGCCCCGTCGATTTGGGCGGCGCCTGACGGAAATACGGATGCTCCAGCATCTTGTCGACCAGCGCTTCGCACGGCGTGCCGGAAGAAGCCCAAGCGCCGCCGTCGTCGTAAGTCATTTTGCCGCCGCTGAGCAGCCATGCGGCCTGGTCGATCACCATGTTGCCCGGCCCCGTATCGAACGCGAACACGTCTTCCGGCTCGGCCCCGGCGGGCAGGGCGGTGCAGTTGCCGATTCCGCCGATATTTTGCAGCAGGCGACCGCGCTTCTCGTCGCGGAACAAAATCAGGTCGCCGTAAGGGGCCAGCGGCGCGCCTTGACCGCCCGCCGCCATGTCGCCCGGCCGAAAATCGCCGACGACCGGCACGCCGAGACGTTTGGACAGCACCGACAAATCGCCGATTTGCAGCGTCGAACGAAACCTTGCGGGATCGCGGCTTTCCAGATCGCGCTCCCCCGGTCCATGCTCCGGAATATGCCAGATCGTTTGGCCGTGAGAACTGGCGAAATCGACGTCTTGCATGGACAATCCCGCTTCGCTTACCGCTTGCCGTGCGGCTTCGGCGAACATTTCCGCCAGCAGCGCGTTCATGCCGCAAATGTCGTCGACGCGCGAACGCTCCGGCACGCACAAGTCTTTGAGCCGCTCGCGCAGCGCGTCGCCGTACGGAAAGCTGCGCGCATGCAGAAGCTCCGCTTTCGCGGACAGCCCGCAGCCTTCGATCCGGACGACGGCGGCGTCCACGCCGTCGAGCGAAGTGCCGGACATCAGGCCGACGGCGATCGCGGAACCGCGGTCGAATTCGATCCGGATCATGGGCGAAGCCCCCAGCCCGCCGGATACTTTTCGCCCAGCGAGACCGGCAGCCGGCCGCGGAACGGAATGCGGCCGAGCAGCGCTTTGGCCGCGCTTCCCAGCGCGAGCGGACGGCTTTCGTAAACGGCGGCGTATGCCGGCGCTTCCGGAAATTCCAGCAAATCGTACGGATCGCGCAGCGCGACGACGGCAAGCGGCTTGCCGAGTCCGATCAGCCGCAGGACGAGCGCAGCCTGCGCGGGGTTGAAGCGCGCGTTGTACGTGCCGACGACGATCTGTTCGATATCCGCGCGTTCCGCCGCTTCCGCGAGCCGGTCCGAATTCGGCCCGACTTCGTCCGCTTCGACGATCTCGTCCACGACGTCAAGCCCCAGCTCCGCCAGTTCATGTCCCAATCCCCGCGTTCCGGCGATCGACTCGTCCACGAAAGCGGTCACGTTGGCCGAGCAAGTGACCGCCAGCGTCCGCGCGGCACGCAGCGGCAAGATTCCCTGCTCGTTTTTCACCAACGTCACGCTGTTTTCGCTCACGCGCCGCGCCGTATCCAGCGATTCGGGATCGCGCAAAGCCGCAGGTTTCGACGCTTCCACCGCGCTCTCCGCGACGCTGCCGGACAAGCTTCCCGGCACGTCGTCCCGTTCCTTTTTCCCCAGCAGCTTTCGCGCCGCCCCGCGCGTCAGCACTCCCCGCTTCCATTTCATGCGCAGCAAGCGGCGAACCGACGCGTCGATCCGGCTTTCGTCGATCCGGCCGCCGTGCACGGCGTTCTCCAGCGCGTTCAGCGCCGCTCCCTGCCGATCCAGACGGTGGCTGACCAACACCTGGTCCGCGCCCGCGAGCACGGCCAGCACGGACGCTTCCGCCACGCCGTAATGCTCGGCGATCGCGTTCATTTCCATGCAGTCCGTCGTGATGATGCCGTCGAAACCCAATTCTTCCCGCAGCAGTCCGGTCAATACCGAAGGCGACAGCGTGACCGGAAGCTTTTCGCGTTCCAGCGCCGGAAAATAGATATGCGCCGACATGACGGCGTCCACGCCTTCTTCGACCGCGCGCTTGAACGGCACCAACTCCACGGCGTCCATTCTTTCCCGGTCATGCTGCACGGTCGGCAGATCCAGATGCGAATCGACGTCAGTATCGCCGTGTCCGGGAAAATGCTTCGCCGTCGCGCCTACGCCCGCATCCTGAAGCCCGCGGATCGCCGCCGCTCCGAACGATGCCGCGCGCTCCGGCGATTCGCCGAACGAGCGTACGCCGATCACCGGATTGGCCGGATTGTTGTTCACGTCCAGCACCGGCGCGTAATTCAGGTTGACGCCCAGGCTTCGGAGTTCTCGTCCGGAAATATAAGCACAGCGGTAAGCGTCTTCTTCAGAGCCGGCCGCCGCGATCGCCATTTGGCCGGGCATCAGCGTCACTCCTTCGGTGATGCGCGCCACCATGCCGCCTTCCTGGTCGATCGAGATCCAAAGCGGCGGCACGCCGTTCGCTTCGGCCGCTTCCTGAAGCTCGCGCGTCAACGCGGCCAATTGCTCCGGCGAAGAGACGTTGCGGGAAAAGTAAACGATCCCTCCCGTCCGATACGCGGCGATCAGCCTCATGGCGGCGGACGTCATCGTCCGGCCGTCGAAGCCGCCGAGCAGCATCTGGCCGAGCTTGCTCCGCAAATCCATGCTGCCCAGCAGCCCTTCGATCTCCTGCTCCGCTTCGGCGGTCATTTCGGCTTCTTGTTCGCTCATCCAAATCGTCCTCCTTGTAAACGGGATGCTCTACATTCAAACCGCGTCAATACAGCAAATAGGCTTCTCTTCGTTCGCTCCAACGTTCCGCTTCGCGGCTCCAGGCTTCGGAAATATCCGCGAACCCGGAACCGGAAGGCTCGGCGATCCATTGCCTGAGCTCGCTGCCTCCCGCCAGCAGGTCGACGAAAAAGCGACGGCCGCCTGAAGGTGGCTCCAGCCAGCGGAACGCCGAAGGGTAGCGGCGGGCGACCACATGCAGCAGCGCAAGTCCGGTCTGGACGGCACGGAATGTTTCCGGTTCCGTCACGAACAGCCGAACGCCGCCGCAAAGTTCTCCCGCATGCTTCGAAAAGGTCGGCGCGTTATACGCCGGATGAACATGGACGCCGGGCAGCCCGAAGCCGTTAAGCTCAGCCGCCAGCTCCTTCCCGTTCACCCAGGGCGCGCCGATCCATTCGAAAGGGCGCGTCGTGCCGCGCCCTTCCGACAGATTGGTTCCTTCGAAAAAGCAGGTTCCCGCGTAGACGCGGACCGTGTCGACGGACGGCATGTTCGGCGAAGGCAGCATCCACGGCTGATCGGTCTCGCCGAACTCCATCGGCCGTTCCCAGCCTTCCATCTTCACCACGCCCAGCTCGCAGCCCGTACCGCGAAGGTCGTTCGCCATGACGGCCAGCTCGCCGACGGTCATGCCGGTGCGAATCGGCAGTTCCCACGCGCCGACCATCGATTCGAAGCCGGGCTTCAACAGGCCGCCTTCGACCGCGAGACCGCCCAGCGGATTCGGCCGATCCAGCACGACCAATGCTTTGCCGTTTTCCGCGCACGCTTGCGTCGCGTACAGCAGCGTCGACAAATACGTGTAAAACCGGATGCCGAGATCCTGCATGTCGAACACCAGCGTATCGACGTGTTCCAACATCGAAGGCGTCGGCTTTTTGTGTGCCCCGTACAGGCTGAACACGGGAATGCCGAGCTCGGGATGCAGCTCGTCGCCGAAACGCAGTCCCGCCTGATGCTGCCCGTAGACGCCGTGCTCGCCCGCGAAAAGCGCGGTCAACCGTCCGCCCGACGACGCGCAGACCTCGACCGACGAACGAAAATCGGCCGTGATGCCGGTCGGGTTCGTGATGAGGCCGATGCGTCGGTTTTGCAGCAGCGGATGAGCAAAACCGCCCGCCAGACGGTCGAGTCCGGTCGACACGCGAGGACGCTTGCCGTTTCCCGACTTGTTGCCGTCCGCCGCGCGGCCCGCGAAATTCCCGTTCGCCGAATGTCCGTTCATCCGGCGTTTCCCGGCAGCGTGCCGAAGCCCCGGCTGCTTTCTTTTTCTTTTTCCACGTCGCCGTCCGGATGCAGCACGTTATGCGTCGCCTGATGCAGATACACCGCGAGCAGTCCCGCATATACGGACAACACGCCGACCACGGTCACCGTCAGCAGAAGTCCGAGGAAAAACGCCTGGAAAAACGCGCCGATCGTGTACCCCGGATGCCGCAGCATCAGCTTGACGCTTTCGCCCATGGCCCGAAAAATGCCCAGACCGCTTTGCAGCACGAGTTGAAGCGCGTAAAACTGCGACACGAGCGCCATCGCCACGAAGTAGGTTTGGAACACGGCGATCGCCAGGTAGAACACGCCCGGCTTGCCGCCGTAATACCACCAGGTCGATACCAGGATCAAGGCGAGCATCGAGCAGAACAGACCGAACACGACCGCGGGCACGAAGCCTTTGGAAGCGCCTTGCAGCACGGCCCGCACGCCCGACGGCTCGCCCAGCGTCCGCCGGTGGTAGGCATAAAATGCTCCGTACACGAGCGGCATGTACAGCAGCGGCAGCAGGATCAGCGAGGCGGCGACCGGCATGAAGATCAGCACGGGAATGAGCACCGCCGAGCCGATCAGCGTATGCACCACGGCGGGCACGATCTCGTAAAACGCTTCGCGGCCCGTTTTCACCAAAATCTCGTTCAGTTTGCGCATGTCGGAACCTCCTTGGATCGGATAAAATAAGCGGGCTTTCCGGTTACGTTTCGATTCGGCGCTCCGTTTCGGGATCGAAAAAGTGCACTTTGCGCAGATCGAAAATGAACGGCTTTTCGAGACCCGGGTAGGCTTTCGTTTCCGGATGCACTTTCGCGGTGACGAGCCGTTCGCCGATATGGAAATACAGCAGGTTCTCGGAACCCAGATGTTCGACCACCTGGATATGGCCGTTCATGCGATGCGGCGACTCTTCCAGGCCCGGCGCGTAATCTTCGCCGTGGATGTCTTCGGGACGGATGCCGAGAATCAGCTTGCGGCCCGCATGCGGCGCGAGCGCTTCGAGCGCGGCGGCCGGAAGCTCGAACGAGCCGCCTTGCACGACGACGCGTCCGCCCTCGACCGACGCGTCGATAAAGTTCATCGGCGGAGATCCGATAAAGCCCGCGACGAACATGTTTTGCGGCTTGGCGTACAATTCGGTCGGGTTGGCGATCTGCTGGATCACGCCGCGGTTCATGACGACGATCCGTTCGCCCAGCGTCATGGCTTCCACCTGATCGTGCGTGACGTAGACGATCGTGGCGCCGAGCCGCTTGTGCAGCTCGCTCAGTTCGACCCGCATCTGCACGCGCAGCTTGGCGTCTAGATTGGACAGCGGCTCATCAAACAAGAACACCTGCGGATCGCGCACGATCGCGCGGCCGAGCGCCACCCGCTGACGCTGCCCGCCGGACAGTTCGCGCGGCTTGCGGCCGAGCATCGGCTCCATATCGAGGATCGTCGCGGCTTCTTTGACTTTTTGATCAATGTACGCTTTCGGCTGTTTGAGGTTTTTCAACCCGAAAGACAAATTGTCGCGAATGGTCATATGCGGATACAGCGCGTAATCTTGAAACACCATCGCGATATCGCGGTCTTTGGGATGCAGCTTGTTGACGACGCGGTCGCCGATCAAAATATCGCCGCTCGTCTGATGTTCCAGACCGGCGATCATGCGAAGCGAAGTCGTTTTGCCGCAGCCCGAGGGACCGACGAACACGACGAACTCTTTGTCGTTGATCACGAAGTCGGAGCCGGCGACGGCGGTGAAGTTTTGTTTGCTTTGGTCCTGAAACTCTTTGCGTACGTTGCGAAATTCGACGCGTGCCATAAGTGTGGCCTCCCTGCCCGTAACCGACTGCCGCGCTGCGCCTCCGGGACTGCGGCGGCGCAGCGCGTTCGCGGTTCGTGAAAAATTAAGAAAAGAATCGTATGCCCGCACCTTGTCCGGTTCGGAAATCGGACAAGGTACCGATCAGCCTTTGACCGCGCCGATCGTGATGCCTTGAAGAAAATAGCGTTGAAGCGAGAAAAACAGGATCATCATCGGCAGCGCGCCGATCGTCGCCCCGGCCATCATCGCGCCGAAATCGGTCGATTCCGCGAACACGAACGAGGCCAAGCCGACCTGAATGGTGCGCATATCGCTCGAACTCGTAATCAGGAACGGCCAGAAAAACTCGTTCCACGAAGCGACGAACGTGAAGATCGCCAGCACCGCGAGACCCGGCTTCGCCAGCGGCAGGATCACTTTCCAGAAAATGCGGAACTCGCCGCACGCATCGATCCGCGCCGCATGAATCAGCGAAGTCGGCAGGGAAGACATGTATTGCTTCATCAAAAAGATATTGCCCACGCTGACGGCCGTCGGCAGGATGATCGCGGTGTACGTGTCCTGAAGTTGAAGCGTGTTGACCATCAGGATATACAGCGGAATCAGCGTCACCTGCGCCGGAATCATCATCGTGCTGAGCAAAATCCAGAAAATCGCGTTGCTGCCGGGAAATTTGAGCTTGGCGAACGCGTACCCGGCGAGCGAAGCGAAAAAGACGTTCGTGACCGTCAGCACCGACGATACGAGCAGCGAATTGAACAGCCAGCGCCACGCGGCCGTTTTGGCGAAAAAGCGTTCATAAGGCGCCAGCGACAAGGCTTCCGGGATCATCGAAGGCCGGAACGACGCCGAAGCGGCGGAATCCTGAAGCGAACCGACGAGCATCCAGTAAAGCGGCACGATCGTCAGGACCGTCCAGGCCAGCAGCAAAGCCGCAGCGATCGCCAGCATGATTTTTTTGGACTGCAAAACACTCACCTCCGCGCGTAAAAGTTACCGGGCGTTCCCGCGGCGTCAATACTCGACGTCGCTGGAGAACGCTTTGAATTGCAGCACCGACACGATGACGATCAGCAGCGCCAGCACGAACGACTGCGCGGACGCCAGCCCGAATTCGTAAAACTGGAACGCGGTCTGATAAATCAGGTACGCGATGGTCGTCGTGGCGAAGTTCGGGCCTCCCTGCGTCATCAGGTACACCGAAATGAACACTTGGAACGACGTGATGATGCCCGTGACGAGCAGATACAGCGTCGTCGGCTTGAGCAGCGGCCAGGTAATGCGCGCGAACTTGGTCCAGCCGCTGGCATGGTCGATATCGGCCGCTTCGTACAGCGATTTCGGAATGCCGCCCATCGACGCGAGATACAAAATGATGCCCGCGCCGTGCGAGCCGAGCCAGTTCATAAGAATCAGCGAAAACAGCGCCGTGCCCGATTGCCCCAGCCAGATGACCGGATCGATGCCGAGCAGGCCGAGAAAACGGTTGAGCAGCCCGGAATCGGTCGGATCGAATATGGCGAGCCAGACGACGGAAATGGTGACGCCCGACGCCACGGCCGGCAGATACAGCGTCGCTTTGAAAAAAGTCTGGGCTTTGTTTTTCATCTGGAAAATCAAATAAGCGAGCACGAACGTGATGACGATGTTGACCGGCACCGTAGCGAGCGTGAAAATCACGGTGTTGCGGATCGATTTCCAGAACACGTCGTCGGTCATCATGCGCGAATAGTTGTCCAGGCCGATCCAGGTCGAGCCCATGACTTTGTACTGCTGAAAGCTCATGACGAACGCCGAAGCGACCGGATACAGCGTGAAGACCAAAAACAGCAGGACCGGCGCCAAAATAAACAAGTACGCCCAGCCGTATTCGCGAAAGAATCGGCCTCGGCCGTCCCGGCGGGGCCGCGGCGTGGGCGAGACGGAAGTTTGCAAAAGGGTTCCTCCTTCTTTGGAAAATCCGATTCCGAAAGCGAACTAGCAGCATCGGAATCGGTTTTTCCTTTTTTGCTGCCTACTGTCCGAAAGACTGCGAGCCTTTGGATTTGAACTCTTCGGCGATTTGGTCGGGCGTCTTTTCGCCGGAGTAGAGCGCCTGCATGTTCGGTTTGACGACCTGCTCCTTGAACTGCTTTTGCTTGGCGGCGAGGGCGGCGTCGAGTTTCAGAGTGACGGGAAGCTCGGCGTTTTCGGCCATGTTCTCGGCGGCGGAAAGCGTCGTTTCGGTACCCAGCTCTTTGCCGGCGAACGCTTCCTGCTGCGATTTGCGGACGAAAGGCAAAGCCAGTTCGTTGGACGCGTTGCCCGCTTCGGCGTCGCTCAAGTATTCCATGACCATGAACGTGTTTTCGGCATGCTGCTCGCCTTTGTCGTTTTTCTGCTTGAACGCGACGTAGCCTTCGCCTCCGGTCGTCGTTTTGGCCGGAGCGTTATCGTTGTGAGGAACCGGAAGATACACGAAGTCGATCTTTTCGCCTTTCACCGTGCCGGCGTCGATGTCTTTGTTGCGGGCCGCGAGCATGACGTCGTAGTACGGGATCGCTTTGGAAATGATCGCGGCCTGGCCGGCGTAGAACATGTCCGTCCGCTTGGTCGGATCGAGCGCGGCGGTTTCTTTCGGCACGTAGCCGGAATCCATCAGCTCGCGGATAAACGACAGCGTGTCCAGGATGCGTTCGTCGTTCCATTGGAACTTGCCCGCGTCGTCGAGCACGTCGGGCATGCCGTTGTTTCGCGAAAGCATCTCGATGAAGTCCAGCGAGCTGCCGTCCGTCACCAGCGCGTACTGCGGCGAACCGTCGGCGGTCTTCCCGGTCAGCTTGGACGCGGCTTCCTTGAATTCGGTCCAAGTCCAGCCTTCGCTTTGGATGTTCTCCCAGTCGATGCCGGCTTCTTCGAGAATGCGCTTGTTGCCGCCCCAGCCCCATTGGAACTGGTACAGCGGCAGCCCGTACTGAACGCCCTGAATCTGCGCCAGCTCGAGCGTGCCCGGCAGATAGTCGTTTTTGATATCGTCGGTCATGTACGGCGTCAGGTCGAGCGCGAGTCCGGTATCGACGTAGGTGCCGTCCACGCTGTGGAAATACAGGTCCGGCGGATTGCCCGCGTTCAGCGCGACGTCGAATTTCTGCGGCCCTTCGGACCAGGAAAGCATTTCCGTTTGCACGGTGATGTTCGGATGTTCGTCCTGGAATTTCGCGACGCGTTCTTTAAGCTCGCTCTCGTATTCTCCGTACACCGGATACGTCCAGACGGTCACCGTATCTTTGTCTTCCGGTCCAGCCGCGTTGGAGCCGCCCCCGCCTCCGCACGCCGTCGTTACGCCTACCAACATTGCCAGCGAAAGCAGCCATCCTGTTTTTTTCATCGTTATGCCCTCCCTGTTGGAATGGAAATGATATCGAAAGCTTACTTGAGGAAAATCGTCTTCCGCCGAAAAAGCGTCGTTACAGTTCTTTGATCGCCTGACGGCTTTTTTCCAAATACGTTACCGAATGCTCGTAATTCCGGCTCGCCACGCTCAGGTACAAAATGTCGATCAGGTTCAGCTGCGTGATCCGCGACGCCATCGCGCCGCTGCGGATCTCGTTTTCGGTGGAAGCGGTACACAGCGGGTAATCGGCCGTTTTCGTCAACGACGAATGGCCGTATTTGGTGATGCCGATGACGGGACAGCCGTTGCTTTTGGCGAGCTTGGCAGCTTTGAGCACTTCTTTCGTCTCGCCCGAATACGAGATGCAGATCACCGCGTCTTCCGGCGAAGCCGTCAAAGCGGCAGTCAACTGGACGTGCGGGTCGGCGAACGAAAAGCTCGTTTTGTCGATCCGCAAAAATTTCTGCTGGGCGTCCATCGCGATCAAGTTGGAAGCGCCGACGCCGAAAAAGTACAGATTCCGCGCCGACGCCAGGCATTCGACCGCTTTCTCCACCATTTGCTCGTCCAGGATCTTCAGCGTGTCCCGGATCGACTGGATATTGTTGGAAGACACGCTTTGCACGATCGCCGACACGCTGTCCCCGGCACGGATCTCCTGATAGCCTTGCGTTTCGCCCGCGTTTTGCAGATCGCCCGCCACTTTGATTTTCAAATCCTGATAACCTTTGAAGCCGATCGTTTTGCATAAACGCACAATCGCGGCCTGGCTCGCCCCGCTTCGCGACGCCAGCTCGGCGATCGAGAACTGAATCGCTTCTTCCGGCGTTTTCAAAATGAATTCCGCGATTTTGCGTTCGGAAGGATTCAATCCTTCCAGTCCTTCCCTCAGACGGATCAATCCGCCGTTCATGGTTCGTGCCCCTTTCATCGTTCTGCAATTATTTTCTGCAATAAATCATTGCGTTACTAAAACTTACATGTCGGGTTTCCTAACCTGCCAGACGTTTGAATGAATTCATTATAGAATCGGCGAAATAAAATTTCAATATATTTTTTATTTTTGAAATTTTATTTTACATCCTTTGGTATTTCGCCTATACTGAACAACAAATAAAGAGGTGAATGACATGAAATTTTTTGCGGGAATCGATGGAGGAGGCACTAAAACGGAAGCCGCAGCGCTGGATGCTCGGGGTCGCGCGATCTGCCGGATTCGCGGGGGAAGCACCAATCCGCATGCCGTCGGCACGGAAAAAGCATTCATCGAACTGACATCTATTTTCGAGCGGTTATTCCGGAGTCCCGAACTTTCAGAAAAAAAATGTGTCGGTATCTCTCTCGGAATGTCAGGTATAGACGGCGCGCGGGAACGCAAAGCGCTCGAAGCTTATTTGAAGCAAGAGCTTCCGAAACTCGGCGCGGATTGTCCGTTCGAACTCCGAACGGAAGGCGAAATCGCTCTTGCCGCCGCGCTCGGCAAGCCCGAAGGACTTCAAGTGATCGCGGGCACGGGCTCGATCGTATACGGCTTTTTGCCCGGGATTCCCCGCGCGCGCGCCGGAGGCTGGGGACACTTGCTCGGCGACGAAGGCGGCGGCTACCGGATCGGCCTCCGAGCGCTGCGGCTCGCGGCGCGGGCTTTCGACGCCGAAGCGGCGGGAGACGTCGGGCTTTCGCCGCTGGCGGACGAGGTGCGCGGAGCGCTCGGACTGGATACGCCGGAGGCGCTCAAGCGCTGGGTTTACGCGCCCGGAACGGGCAAAGCGGAGATCGCCGCGCTGGCCGCGACGGTGCTTCGCGCCTGCGAGTCGGGCGATTCCGACGCGCGGCGCATCGTCGAAGACGAAGCCGCGAAGCTTGCGGCCGAGACGGCGGGGCTGCTGCGGCGCAGGCCGGAGTTCGCCGGCGCGGCGGCCGTGCTCGGCGGGTCGATCTTCGGGCATTCGCCGAGCTTTAGGAACGCGTTCGCCCGGCGGGTGAACGCGGAATTCCCGCGGCTGACGTTCGTCGACGGAGCCGCCGGAAGCTCGCCCGCCGAAGGGGCGGCGCTGCTCGCTTTGCGCGCGTTCGGCGGCTGAATGCGTGAAGCCGGCACGATCTTTCTTTTCTGCTATTTCGGCATTCGATCCGCGAACCAATGACGGCCGGCGCAGGCCGGATGCGTCCCATCCCTATAAAGCAAAGGAGAATTAACGCTATGGAACATCTATTGGGAATCCTCACGACCGAACAGCCCAACCCCAATACGGCAGATATCGACCGATTGGATTCCGCCTCGATCATGACGCTCATCAACGACGAGGATCGGCTGATCGCCGAGCTTATCCGTCCGCTTGTTCCGCAGATCGCCGCCGCCGCCGACGCGGTCGTCGAAGCGTTCCGTTCGGGAGGCCGCCTGCTTTACGTGGGTGCCGGAACCAGCGGACGGATCGGCATTTTGGACGCTTCCGAATGCCCGCCCACGTTCGGCACGCCGTCCGAACAGGTTCAGGGTTTGATCGCAGGCGGATTTCGCGCGATCAAAGACCCGGTAGAAGGCGCGGAAGACCGCGAAGAGCTGGGCGCCGCCGATATCGACGGGCTGGACGTCGACGAACGCGACGTCGTGCTCGGAATCGCCGCGAGCGGACGGACGCCTTACGTGCTCGGCGCCATGAAAAAAGCGATCCTCCGCGGCGCGGTCACGTTCGGCTTGTGCAACAACGCCGACACGCCGATGGCGAATCTCGGCGTTCCGGTCATCGAAGCGGTGATGGGACCCGAAGTCGTGATGGGCTCTACCCGAATGAAAGCGGGCACTTCGCAAAAGTTGATTTTGAACATGCTGACGACGACGGCCATGATCCGCAGCGGCAAGGTATACCGCAATCTGATGGTGGATCTCAATCCTTCCAACGAAAAACTGGTTTTCCGGGCCAAACGCATTATCAAGCTTGCGACCGGCGCGGATGACCGGACGGTCGAAGCGGTTTTTTCCGAATCCGGCAACCAAGTCAAAACGGCGATCGTCATGATCGAAGCCGGAATCGGCGCGAACGAAGCGCGCGCCCGACTGGCCGCTTCGGACGGATTCGTCCACGAAGCCATACGCCGCTGACTGCCGCGCCGCAAATCCCCTGCCGTTCCGGCTTTAAAAAAGCTGTTCCGAAAACCGTTATGCGGTATCGGAACAGCTTTTTTCGTACGGCAATCTTAGTCCGTCTTTGCGCGGCACCTATTTTTCCTACGGACTTCGCGCTTTATTCAGGCCGATTCCCTCCCTTTTTCTTATTGCTTTCGCTCAAAAAATCCCATACCGTTACATCATTGGAGTTTCCATACACAGATATGGGTACTTTAATAGATACATGACAAACAAAGCGGCGTCGAGATATCGACCGCGTTAATTTAACGGCGCGAGCCGCCGATATTCTGTATGAAGGGTTTAATCAAATACGGTCAATACCTGATTACGGGGAAAGGAAGGCTCTTCTTGAACATACTTTTTTATAACGATTCGCAGGATCAGCTTTTCCATATCTCTCCGCGTCAACGCCGGGTCGCTTTATCGCTTTCGTTGATCATGGTCGCTTTCACGTTGATCGCTCTTTTTTTCGCGCGGGAGAAACTTCCGGTGCTGGCTTCTTTTTTCCCGGTCATCAGCGCTTGGGGCATATTTGGGGATGCGCTGACGGCTTTTATTCTGTTCAACCAATTCCGCGCTTCGCGCATTCTTCCGCTTTTGATTTTGGCGTGTACCTTTTTGCTGACGGGCCTGCTTAGTCTTTTTTACCTGCTTGCGCTGACCGATATGATGCCGGGCTCCGGAATATTGTCTCCCGGTCCGCAAAGCGCGGTCTGGCTGTGGTCCTTTTGGCATCTGGCGTTCCCGGTCGGCATCCTGGCTTTCGGTTGGTCGATGCGCGCGAAGAAGGACATCATTCCCCTAAGCCGCGTTCCTGCGCATCTGCTCACGGCCACGCTCGCCGTTCTTGCCGTGGCGGGTTTGCTTTTGCTGCTGGTGACGGCAGGCCGCGACCATCTTCCCGTCATGATCGAAAACGGCAATTATCGCAGGATGATCGAATCCGGCATCGGTCCGGCGCTATGGGCGGTGAACGCGTTAGCCTTTTGCTTCTCCGCTTTTCCTTATCGAAAAAGAGGCGTGCTGCGCGTGTGGCTCAGCGTCTCCACGCTCTCTTTCCTGCTCGGCCTTACGTTGAGCCTGGCGGCGGGAGAACGTTATACCCTGGGTTGGTACGGCTCCCGAATCGATTCGTTGATCGCTTCCACGGTCGTCGTGATCGCCATCATCAGCGAGGTCAATAAGCTCTTCACCCGGATCAGCCGACAGCACGAAGAGCTGGAAGAGTCCAAGCAAGCGTTGGAATCCGCCAACGAGCAGCTTAAGGAACTGGCAGGGATCGACAGCCTTACCCGCATCGCCAACCGGCGCAAGTTCGACGACGTGCTGAAGCAGGAGCTGAACGCGCCGCAGCGGGACAAAGAACATCTCTCCCTGCTCATGATCGACATCGACTTTTTCAAAGCGTACAACGATAACTACGGTCACCTCGGCGGCGATATGGTGCTGCGCAGCGTGGCGCCGAAGCTCGAATCCGAGGCGTTGGCCCACTTCGGCTTCACGGCGCGCTACGGCGGCGAAGAATTCGCCATCATCCTGCCGGGACACAGCGAACTCGAAGCCGAGCAGATTGCCGAACTGATGCTGGAGTGCGTCCGTTCGCTCGGCATCCCGCATCATTATTCCGGCGTGTCCGACCAGATCACGATCAGCATCGGCGGCTGCACCTTGCATCCCGGGGAAAAAGCAACGCCTCACGACCTGATCGGCCGCGCCGACGAAGCGCTGTATCAGGCCAAGGCCGAAGGCCGCAGCCGGTTCGTTTTCGCCAAGCCGGTGCGTCCCAGGCGTCCCTTCTCCTGAGCCTGAAGTATTCCTGAGTTAGCCTCATTCGGATGTCGAGTCCCGCCGCAGCCCCGCACCGCCCGATCCGGGTACGTGCGGGGCTGCTTTCGCTTGAAAAGATTCGTTTACATCGCTCGGCGTTTCAATTAACATGTAGGCAGCAAAAACCCCCTTTAACCTTCCGGCAACCAGAACTTCCCGCACGCTTTATACCATGATCCGACGAGGAGAGATTGAGCGATGAAACCGTATCTGAAGGTCAACGAATGGCGCATCATCGAAGAAGGTTTCGATGCTGAGCGCAATGAAGTATCCGAGAGCGTATTCAGCATCGGCAACGGCTATATGGGACAGCGCGCGAATTTCGAGGAACGCTACGGCGGGCCTTCGCTTCAGGGAAGCTATATGGCGGGCGTGTACTATCCGGACAAAACGCGGGTCGGCTGGTGGAAAAACGGCTATCCCGAGTATTTTGCCAAAGTGCTCAATTCCGTGAACTGGATCGGCATCGATGTCGAAATCGACGGCGAAACGCTGGATTTGTCCTCGGCGGCCGTCGAAGATTTCGTGCGCACGCTGGACATGCAAGAAGGCACGCTCAGCCGCTCGTTCACTGCCGTGCTTTCCGACGGTAAAAAAGTGCGCGTCGAGTCGCTGCGCTTCGTCAGCGTCCCGTTCAAAGAAATCGGCGCGATCCGGTACACCGTCACTCCGATCGGCGAAGCGGCGCAGCTCAAGCTGACTCCGTATCTGGACGCGAACGTGGTCAACAAAGATTCCAACTACGACGAAAAGTTCTGGGACGGCATATCGCAGGACTCCGGCGTCGATTATGCCAACGTCGAGGTGCGCACCAAAAAGCTGGATTTCCGCGTCGCGTCGCATATGGTGTACGAGCTGGCGGCATCCGGCGAGGCCGACCAAGAGTTCCACGTGGAAGCGGAAACGCACAAGCGGGACAAGTTCGCGGGCCTGACGCTGTCGCTCCGGGCCGAAGCCGACCAGAGCATCACGCTGTACAAATACGTCGCCAACGTCACTTCGCGGGATCACGAACCGGAATCGCTGGCGGGCAAAGCGCAGGAGTTGGCGGAAGAAGCGCTGGAACGGGGCTTCGACGCTTTGCTGGACGCTCAACGCGAAGCGTGGGCGGCCAAATGGCGCGACGGCGATATCTCGATCGAAGGCGACGAAACAGCGCAGCAGGCGATCCGGTTCAACATTTTCCAGCTGCATCAGACGTACACGGGCGAGGATGATCGGCTGAATATCGGACCGAAAGGCTTTACGGGGGAAAAATACGGCGGCAGCACCTATTGGGACACCGAGGCGTACTGCATTCCTTTTTACTTGAGCACGGCTGACCCTGGCGTCGCGCGCAATCTGCTCGTATACCGCTATAAGCATCTGGAAAAGGCGAAAGAGAACGCGGCCAAACTGGGCTTTGCCAAAGGCGCGCTGTACCCGATGGTCACGATGAACGGCGAGGAATGCCACAACGAGTGGGAGATCACGTTCGAGGAGATTCACCGCAACGGCGCGATCGCTTATGCCATCTACAACTATGTGGAGTACACGGGCGATTCCGCGTATCTCGGCGAGTACGGGTTCGAGGTATTGGCCGAGCTGTCGCGTTTCTGGGAAGAGCGGGTCAACTATTCGGAACGTCGCGGCGCGTACCTGATCCTCGGCGTGACCGGTCCGAACGAATACGAGAACAACGTCAACAACAACTGGTACACCAACCGCATGGCGGCGTGGACGTTGGAGTACACGACCGAAGTCGCGAGGAAACTTCGATCGGAAGAGCCGGACGCTTTCGCCGCCGTGGCGGAGAAGATCGGATTGACGGATGCGGAATTGGAAAAATGGACCGATATCTCGGAACGGATGCTGCTGGCGGAAGATCCGGAAAGCGGCGTATTTTTGCAGCAGGACGGTTTCCTCGACAAAGACATCCTTCCTGTGGCGCAGCTTGATCCATCCCATTTGCCGCTCAATCAAAAATGGTCGTGGGACCGCATTCTGCGTTCGTGCTACATCAAGCAGGCCGACGTGCTTCAAGGGCTCTTTTTCCTCGGGGACCGCTACGACTTGGAGACCAAGCGCCGCAACTTCGACTTCTACGAGCCGATCACCGTGCACGAGTCGTCGCTGTCGCCGTGCGTCCACTCGATTCTGGCGGGCGAGCTGGGCTATACGGAAAAAGCGTACGAGATGTACCTGCGCACTTCGCGGCTGGATCTCGACAACTATAACAACGACACGGAAGACGGCTGCCACACCACCAGCATGGCGGGAACGTGGATGTCCGTCGTCCAGGGCTTCGGGGGCCTGCGCGTGCGCGGCGGTCGCCTGGTGCTGAACCCGTTCAGCCCGGAAAGCTGGACGTCGCTGTCGTTCAAAGTCGGCTTCCGCGGAGCCAGGTTGAAAGTCACCGTGTCCGGCGGGAAAACGACCGTGGAGAACGAAGGCGCGGCAAACGCGGCCTTGACGCTGTACGGCCGGGAAATCGAACTTGCGGCAGGCGAAAGCGTGTCAGGCGAGCGCGACCCGCAAGCGGGGGCGCCGGATGAGGCGGTGCGGGGTTAAGCGGCGCTTGCCGGAGGGCAGAGCACTGCCGAGGCGCAAAGGCAAGGAGCGCCGGCTCGCCCCCTTGCCAAGCCGGATCAAGCGAAAAAGCGTCCTTCGTCGAAGGGCGCTTTTTTCGTGAGG
>NZ_JAAZWE010000004.1:280231-674278 GCF_013185185.1 Saccharibacillus endophyticus
GAGGCACGGCACGGCACGGCACGGCACGGCACGGCACGGCACGGCACGGCACGGCACGGCACGGCACGGCACGGCACGGCACGGCTAACGGATTGTATGTCCCTTAAACCCTCAAATCAACCCCTTCCGAGATTTTAACGGATCGTATGTCCGTCAGACGTAAATTTTGCTGCTTTTCCCGACAAAAACAAGCCCAATCCCATTCTAAGCGTCGCCTGAATCCGTTAGAATTTTCAAACAGCTCAAAACGGACGCTAAGCGTCATCTCGATCCGTTAAAATTCCGGCTTGGTGAAGCATCCGGCTGATCGGGCCGAAAATCTTGTTTCCGCTTCATTATCGAGTTCATCGCCGACAACATCGACTCCGCACTCCGCCGATGCGGTTCTTTATCGCCGACTTCACTTTACCGCCGACGCTTCCCCGCCCGAATCCCCGCTGCGAACTTCAATTTCTTTGCGATTCGAACTTTATTCTTTTTCCGCCGCTGCCGTACGCTGCGTCAAGCCGTTCATGCTCCCTTCCCCCTGTTTTCCAAGCCGATAACGCCAGCCGATACGTTCGGTACCGCTGCTTATCGTTGGCGATTTCCATGCGTTTGCTCTCGACGAGCGTTTGCAAAATCAGCCGCGCGTGCCGATCCGTCACTCGCAGATGCTCTGCCAACTCCCCCGCGCTAAAAGGAGTCAACCGCCTGCGGGCATACCGAAGCGTTTCCTCCTCCAGCCAATTCAGGCCGCCCGACACCGCATCGAACGATAGAAAGCGGCCGACGAACGCAAGAACCAGCTGCCGACAGCGTTCGGGTTCTTCACGGATCGACAAATAAGCGACATGCAGCAGCGTCCAGCCGTCGAGCCCGAGCAGACTGTGCCGCCAACACAGATCTTTGAAGCGCCTCGTGTCCAGATCGCGCGCATGCGAACCGTAACCCTGGATCTCGATCGCGCCTTTGGCTCCGCCGGGTCGGTAGGCCAGATCGATATACCGATAGCCGCCGTGATAATCGCGTACTTCCCACTCCGCGTACAGATCATCGAAATTGCCTACCGCCGGAAACCAGACCTGCCGCAAAAATTCGATCGTGCCGTGTCCCAAGCCTCGTTCCAACAATTCCCGACGGCGCATGCCGCTCTCTTCATCAATCTGCCGCGCCAACCATTGCCCGTAAGTCTGCTCAAAAGCTGCTCCCATGATGAGCGTACTCCCCCTTTTCGTTTGAAAGCACGCAAAAAAGCCGCCTCCGATACCCGAGTATCGAAAGCGGCGCGTGCTTCGCGTCCGTATACGTTCAGTGTACGCGGGATGCATGTCGCCGGGAAAGCCAGTCTCTTCGTTCGGACCGCCGCGGCCCTTTCCATTACCGATTTGAACGAAATCCGGGAAATGATGAATGATTCTCCCTGTTCTTAAGTCGCGCTCAAAAACCATTCGCATCCATCCGATACATATATTAAGCTATTCACTATATTGAAATCCATGAAAAAATTGCACGTTTTTGCATATAAAATGATTGATTCGCCGTGCCTGTGAGTAATAATTGAATGGAAAACTTTTGCTTGGTAGGAAAAGAGAACTGGAGTTCTTCGGCTTTGTCACTATTGATTCGGGACAAATCCAGGCATCTTTCCTTTGCCATTCCGAGACGGGGTGCTTAAAATTTGAGTAGAGGACGAGATCCTGCCTGCTGCGGCGCGTGCCGCAGTGAATCGTCTCCACCCCGTTCCGGGGTAAATGATATCGCTTTCAAAATAGAGGGGTTGAAAAAGGAGGAATCCGCGTGGACAAACCGACCGGACGGCTGCTACCGATCCTGAAGCGTCTTCTCGCTTCACGGGGGGAGTTCGTTACGGTACGGGATCTGTCGGATGAATTGGACGTCAGCGAAAGAACGGTCAAACGCGAACTTCCCGGCGTGGAACAGTGGCTCTCGGCAAGAGGAGCCCGGCTGATCCGCAAACCGGGTGCCGGAGTCAAACTGGAAGCCGCCCAGACTCAGCTTGACGCTCTTATAGAAGAACTGAGCGCGGCAGGCCCGGTCAGGGACTACAGTAGGGACGAACGCCACTACTTCCTGATCAGCGAGCTGCTGCTTGCGGCCGAGCCTGTCAAATCGTACAGTTTCGCTTCACAGTTCAAAGTTACCGAAAGCACGCTAAGCGCCGATCTCGATCGGGCGGAAGAATGGCTGCAGCCGTTGGGCCTGCGCCTGATCCGCAAACCGGGTTTCGGCGTTTACGTCGAAGGTAGCGAGAATGCCATCCGTTCCGCGCTGATCCAACTTGTTTATGAAAGTGTCGCCGAAGACCAGGTCGCCGAGCTGGTAAGCGGAAGCGTCGGAAACGAGGCCGCAGACCCGACAAGAGTCCGCTCCCATATCCGCAGCCGCCTGCTGAACCTGATCGACGAAGGCGCCGCCGAGCAGCTGCAGCAGATGGTCGAAGAGCTTGAAAACAGCCTCGATCTGAAGCTGACCGACAGTGCTTACATCGGCTTGGCCGTCCACCTGGCTCTTGCGATTCAACGCATTCGGGCCGGGCAGCGCATCGTGATCGATGCCCATGTGCTGGACGGCCTTCGCAAGCTCGGCGAGTTCGAAAAAGCCAAACGGCTTGCGGCAAAGCTGGAAGACATGCTGGGCATCGAGATTCCGGAGGACGAAGTCGGCTACATCACGATGCATCTCAAAGGGGCGGAAACCCGCCTCGACCGGGATCACGACAATTATTACGACTACGTCAGCTTCGAACTCGTCCGCCTGGCCCGCAACATGCTGAAAACGGCGGAAGCCGAGCTCGGCTACGAGCTGAAAGGCAGCAGCAAATTGTTCGCCGGATTCGTTCATCACCTGGGACCGGCCGTCGAACGGCTGAGATTGGGGCTGGACATCCGCAACCCGCTGCTGGGCCAGATTCGCGAACAGTACGCCGAAGTTTTCGCCATTGCCGAGAAATGTTCGAATATTCTGGCCGATTACGTGAATCGCGACGTGCCGGAATCGGAAATCGGCTACATCGCGATGCATATCGGCGCGATGAGCGAATACGCCAGGGCCGAACGTCCTTCCCCGAAAGTGCTGATCGCCTGCGCAAGCGGCATGGGCACCTCGGGCCTGCTGATGGCGAGGGTACGCAAAGAATTCCCGGCCTTCAACCTGATCGGCATCGCTTCCGCTTCGGAAGCCGCCGAGAATCAAGAAGCGGACTTTATCGTTTCCACCGTCGACGTCGAGACCGAAACCCCTGTCGTGCGGGTGTCCGTGCTGCTTTCTTTTAACGACGTCGAAAGTATACGGCGCTTCGCGAACGAAGAACAGCGGCATTTCGCCAAAAAGAAAACCAGGCAGAATCTGCAAAGCGATCTGGTCGGTACGCTCGACGAGCATAAGCAGACGCTGGAAGGCATCCTCGACTTGATGAAAAACGTCGATGTCGCGGATGCCTTTGTCTCCCGGGACGTAGGCGAACTGATCGCGGCCATCTCGCGGCGGTTCACCGAAAACGCGGACGATGCAGCTGTGCTCGAACGCGAGCTGCACGAGCGCGAACGTCTCGGCGAAACCGTTCTCTCCCAAGACGGGCTGATTCTGCTGCACTGCCGCTCCGAAGTGATCGGCAAGCTCATACTGGGCATCTTCCGCTTCCCGGACGGCCTAGCCGCCGAGTCGGAAGACAAGCCGATTCAACTCAAAGCGGCACTTCTGCTGCTGGCGCCGAAAGCCAGCGGCAAATCCTACCTCCAGGCGGCCGGAGAAATCAGCAAATCGCTGATCGACCGTCCCGGATTCGCCGCCAGACTCTCTTCCTCCGAGCCCGATGCGCTCCGAAGAGAGATCGCGGACATGATGAGAGAGCTTTATGCAAGAAAAATAGAACAATACACATTGGAGGTTGAACAATTATGAGCAGCGTATCGACGCCTGAAAAATCGGGCGGACTCAGAGACGGCGTACAAAAGTTCGGACGTTTCCTGAGCGCGATGGTTATGCCGAATATCGGCGCGTTTATCGCGTGGGGTCTCATCACGGCCCTATTTATTCCTAAAGGCTGGTTCCCGAATGAGCAGATCGGATCGCTCGTCGGTCCGATGATTACTTACCTGCTGCCTCTTCTGATTGCTTATAGCGGCGGTAAAATGGTCGCGGATCATCGCGGCGGCGTGCTTGGCGCGATAGCCGTAATGGGTGTGATCGTAGGCGCTCCCGATACGCCGATGTTCCTCGGAGCAATGGCTATGGGACCTCTCGCAGGCTGGGTAATCAAGCAGTTCGACCGTATGGTAGAAGGCAAGATCCCTGCCGGCTTTGAAATGCTGATCAACAACTTCTCTGCTGGTATTCTTGGCGCGGGGTTGGCAATCGGCGGCTATTACGGCGTAGGACCGCTGTTCGAAGCATTCACCAGCGTTCTCGAATCCGGCGTTCAACAGATTGTAAACTGGGGCCTCCTGCCGCTGGTCTCGCTTTTCGTAGAACCGGCGAAGATCCTTTTCCTGAACAACGCGCTGAACCACGGTATCTTCACTCCGCTCGGTACCGACCAAGTAGCGGAACTCGGAAAGTCCGTGTACTATTTGTTGGAAACCAACCCGGGTCCAGGTCTTGGCGTTCTGTTGGCATACTGGGTATTCGCCAAAGGTTCGATCAAAAGTTCGGCTCCTGGCGCGATCGTGATCCAGTTCCTCGGCGGTATTCACGAAATTTACTTCCCTTACGTTCTGATGAGACCTGTTTTGCTTCTGTCCGTCATTCTGGGCGGCATGGCCGGCGTATTCACTTTCGTTGCAACAGGGGCCGGCTTGTCCGGAGCTGCAGCACCGGGTAGTATCATCGCGATCATGGCTGTAACGCCTAAAGGCGGCCACCTTGCCGTTCTCGCCGGCGTAGCCGTAGCTACAATCGTCTCTTTCCTTGTCTCGGCACTGTTCCTGCGCAATTACAAAGCTGACGATGAAGCGTTGGATAAAGCGCGTGATGCTTCCAAAGCTATGAAAGGCACTAACGCTGCATCGGCAACAACAGCAGGCGTAAACGTACGCGTTAACGGCAAAGTCGAAAAAATCGTCTTCGCTTGCGACGCCGGCATGGGTTCGAGCGCAATGGGCGCTTCGTCTTTCCGCAAAAAAGTCAAAGCGGCAGGTCTGCCGATCAACGTTACGAACACCGCGATCGAAAACATTCCTGCGGATGCCGATATCGTCGTGACCCAGGAAAACCTGACGAGTCGCGCACGTGCAAAAGCTCCGAACGCGCATCACGTTTCGATCGACAACTTCATCAACAATCCGGTCTACGAAGACCTGATCGAAGAACTGAAAGCTTCCCAATCCGGCGCTTCCCCGGCTGAACGCAACACGACGGCCACGACTCCGGACGCGCAATGGGATATCGACAATGCACTGGACAAAGCCGCTCCCGGAGCAGGCGCCGTTCAATCGGATATCCTGCGCAAAGAAAACATCCGTCTCGGCCTTCCGAGCGTGACGAAAGAAGAAGCGATCCGCGAAGCGGGACGACTGCTGTCGGCATCCGGTTACGTTAAACCGGGTTACGTGGATGCCATGATCGAACGCGAAGGCGTAGCTTCGACCTACATCGGCAACGGCGTAGCGATTCCTCACGGCGTAGGTACGGCCAAAAACGAGATCGATAACTCCGGCATCGTCGTGCTGCAATATCCTAACGGCGTCGAGTTCGAAGCCGGCACGGCTTACCTGGTCATCGGCATCGCCGGCGCCCGCGGCGAACACTTGAAGATTCTGACGAAGATCGCCGAAGCGATCGAAGACGAGTCGACCGTTCAACGCCTGGCCCAAACCAAAGACGTCAACGATATCTACAACACCCTGAGCGTACAACCCGAGTAATTAATCAAGACGTTTAAAGTCGGCCGGCAGGGATCCCCCTCTGCCGGCTTCGGCTTTGACTTTTTCCTTTGATAATCTTGACGTCGTAATGCTTGTACTTACGAGCTTTTGCTCATCCCTAATTCATGATTGCTTTAAGCTTTTTTGCAGGTCAGTTTTTTACCCTACCGTTTCCCTTTCCCGGAAACGGTTTGATATCTTTTTATTCCCACACTCTTTTAGGAAGATTCTTCTTCCACATCCCGGACGCGAGTCTGTTGACTGAAGCGACTTTTGGCTTTGCGCAGCAAAACAACCCGAGCGCCAGGCAACAGACTCGCGTCCCCTCCTGGAGGTAACAACTCATGACTAAAAAAGCCATTCAATTCGGAGCCGGCAACATCGGCCGCGGTTTCATCGGAGCCCTGCTCGTCGAAGCAGGTTACGAACTGGTCTTCGCCGACGTCAACGAAGCCATGATCAACGAGCTGAACGAAAAGCACGGTTACACCATCCATATCCTGGACCTCGACAAGCGCGAGATTCCGGTAACCGGCGTGTCCGGCGTTCTCTCGAACAGCCCCGAGATGTCGAAGCATATCGCCGACGCCGAAATCATCACGACGGCCGTAGGTCCCAACGTGCTGAAATTCATTGCCGTCAATATTGCCGCAGGTCTTGAAGAACGTGCCAAATCCGGCGCAGGCTTCTTGAACGTCATCGCCTGCGAAAACATGGTGGGCGCAAGCTCGCACTTGAAAGAGCAAGTTTACACGCACCTGTCCGACGAAGCGAAAGCCTACGCGGACGAGCACGTCGGCTTCCCGAACTGCTCCGTCGACCGGATCGTTCCTCCATTCAAAGGCGACAACCTGCTCGACGTGGGCGTGGAATCGTTCTTCGAATGGATTGTGGAAGAGCCTGCATTCAAAGGCGGCGTTCCGTCCATCGAAGGCATGAAGCTTACCGATACGCTGGTTGCTTACGTGCAGCGCAAACTGTACACACTGAACACGGGCCACGCGATCACGGCTTACCTGGGCTACCTCAAAGGCCTGCCGACCGTCGATAAAGCGATCGAAGACGAATCGGTACGCGCGGTCGTACGCGGCGCGATGGAAGAAAGCGGCGCGGCGCTGGTGAAAGAACACGGATTCGACGCGGACGAGCACGCGAAATACATCGACAAGATCGAGAAGCGTTTCCGCAACCCGTATCTGAACGATGACGTGAGCCGCGTAGGGCGCGAACCGCTGCGCAAGCTCGGCCCGAACGACCGTCTGAGCGGTCCGGCGCGCATGGCGCTGAGCCTCGACCTGCCGATCGACAACCTGCTGACCGGCATCGCGGCAGCTTTGCATTACAACAACCCGGAAGACAAGCAATCCGTCGAGCTGCAAGCTTCTATCGAAGAAAAAGGTCTGGAAGGCGCGATCGCCGACGCGACCGGATTCACGGAAGACAGCGGCGAAAACGCGAAGATCGCGGATGCTTACGAGTCGCTGAAAAACTAATATTGTTCAAGGCGAGAAGGCTGCAACCAGTTTTCGGATTGCCTTGCCAAACTTTCGTCATACGAAAAAGAGACTGCTTGGCTTACGCCGCAGTCTCTTTTTTGCGTCAGAACATATCTTTTTTCAAATCACGCTGCCTTCGCTTCGCGATCATTCGAAGTTCACGTTGATCACGGCCAGCTCCGACCGCGTTCCCATCCGCAGCGGCAGTCCCCAGAATCCGTAACCGGACGTCACGATCGAATGCATCTGCCCTTTTTGCAAGTAGCCCCAATCGTTCTCGTAGATCCGGTTCGTGATGAAGTTGGCGGGGAAGATCTGTCCGCGGTGCGTATGGCCCGACACTTCGAGATCGATTCCCGCATCCGCCGCCAGCTCCAGCTCATACGGCTGGTGATCCAGCAGGATCAGCGGCGTCGCCGGCTCTGCTTGCGCAGCCAACTCAGCCACGGACATCCGCCCCGGATCGGTGCGGTCTTTGCGGCCGATCAGCGTCACCGGCAGATCGTCGCTGACCACATCGTCGTACAGCATGATCATGCCGCTGTCTTTCAGCGTGCTGATCAGCGACGTGTCGCCGGCCTCCAGACGATCATGGTTGCCGAGCGACGCGTAGACCGGAGCTTCGATCCCGCGCAGAATCTCCGGAATCCCCTGCTTCACGTACTGCACGATATCGTCATCCACCAGATCGCCGGGGAACAACACCAGATCCGGCTGCTGCTCGTTGATCATTTTGACCAAGCGCTTAGCATGCGAAGGACCCGACAACGCGCCGAAATGCGTATCCGCCGCCATCACGATCTTCATCGACTTTCTGCCGTCCAGCGCGGGCTTGCCGATCGCGACGTCATACGTTTTGACCACCGGGCTGTACGCGCTGTAAGTACCGATTCCGCCCAGAACCACCGTCAGCGTCAGCGCCGCGGCAGTCGCCGAACGGGTCAGTTTGCGGCGGTCGATCCGGGTGAACAGTCGGAGCAGCAGCACGGCGGCGTTCGTTGCCGGCAGCACCAGCACCATCAGGTAAGCAAACACCAGCCAGATGCCCGCGCTCCAGTGCGCCCAAGCATACTCGCTGAACGCGAACCGGAAAAACATCGACCAAGCCGCGATCAACAATCCCGCCGACAGCACGATCAGCCAGCGTTTTTTTACGTCAGGCTTGAACGATTGGATCCCTCTCCACAGATTCCACCCGATATAGAAAAGAAACCCGTGATACACGAGCAGCGAAATGATAATACGAATAACCAAACCTTTTAGGCTCCTCTCAACTTTTGACAAGCGGCAGATCCCATCATCGGCCCTTATGCGTTTTCTTTCTATTATACGAAGTCGCCGACCATGAAGTCGAGCCGCGCTCCTTTTACAAGCAAAGCAATCGTATTGAAGCGTGAAGCGAGACGAACATTCGGGAAAAGATCAAACCGCGAAATAACTACGAAAATACAGTTATCAGTTATCGACGGTTTATCGAAAACGTAATACCTGCATATGTCCATCTATTTGAGCAGAAAAAGAAGCACTCTTCGAAAAAAGAAGCAATTAACTGTATGTATGCAGGTATCAATCTCAAATCGCCGAATTCGCAAAAATGAAATGGAGATATGCAGTTAATTTAAAAAAGCCGCTCCGCCCCTGTCACAGGTTCCGGAACAGCCTTTTATCCCGACTTTGGATTAAGCCCTTACCCTTTGATCGCACCCGCCGTCATCCCTGCGATAAAGTACCTTTGCAGGAACAAGAACAATATCACCATCGGAACCGCCGACAGCACCACTCCGGCGAGCAGCGTCGTATAGTTCGTCACGTACTCCCCGCGGAACTGCATCAGCGCGAGCGGCAGCGTCAGCTTCGAATTGCCGTTGATGAGCAGCATCGGCATCAGCAGGTCGTTCCACGACATGACGAACAGGAACGTCGCGCACGCCGACAAAGCGGGCGCGGACAGCGGAATCGCGATGCGCACGTACAGCCGCCATTCGTTCGCGCCGTCGATGCTGCCCGCTTCCAGCACTTCGCGGCTCAGCGAACGCATGAAGCCCGTCAGCATGAACACGGTCAGCGGCAGGAACAGCGCCACCGACACGACGATCAAGCCCAGCAGATGGTCCGACCAGCCGAGCTTGCGCACCAGCGAATACAGCGGCAGCATATTGACCTGCGTCGGCACGATCAGGCCGGCCGCGTAAAGCGCGAAGAAAAACGCGCCGATCCGGCCGCCGAAGCGCACGATCGCGTACGCGATCAGGCTGCCGAGCAGCAAAGACAGCGATACCGTGCCGAGCGTCACGAGCGCGCTGTTGCCGAAGTAGCGCAGCATCGGCTGCTGATCGAACAGCGCGACGAAGTTTTCCAGCGTGAGCGGCTTCGGCCAACCGAGCGGGTCGGCGAAGAAGGCCGTCGTCGGTTTGAAGGCCGAGATCAGCACGAAATAGAGCGGCGCGGCGATAATCGCCGCGTACAGCAGCACGAGCAGCCGTCCCAGCCATTTGAATGCCATAAAGTAGTCCTTCCTCCTTCCCCCGACCTAAGCGGCCCGGTCCGTCCGCAGCGCTTTGAACTGCAAATACGTCAGCACGGCCAGCACGACCAGGAATATCATCGACCCCGCCGAAGCGAGTCCGAATTCGTAGTTGCCGAACGCCGTATGGTAAATGTACGTCGACAGAATCTCCGTCGCGTTATTCGGGCCTCCGTCCGTCATGACGAAGATCAGGTCGAACGCTTTGAACGACTGGATGGTCGTATACGCGATCACGATTGCCGAAGCCGGCGCGAGCAGCGGCCACGTGATATGGCGGAACAGCTGCCAACGGCTGCCGCCGTCGATGCGCGCCGATTCGTACAGCTCGCCCGGAATGGCCTGCAAACCGGCGATGAACACGATCATCATCTGTCCGGCGTGCGCCCAGACCTGCACCGCCGCGATCGCGTACAGCGCGATATGGCGGTCGCCGATCCAATTTTGCGTCAGACTGTCCAATCCTGCGCCTCTGAGGCCCAGATTGAGCATGCCGATCGTCGGATCGTACACGAACGACCAGATCAGGCCGACCGAGACCGACGACAGAATCGCCGGCAAAAAGTAAAGCGCGCGCAGGAAGACGCGCGTTCGCGTATTGCGCGACAGCAGCATCGCGAGTACCAGCGACACGATCGTCTGCACGATCACGACGCTGAGCATGAACTTGACGTTGTTCAGCAGCGTTTTGCGGAACACGAGGCTGTCGAAGCTGTCTTTGTAATTGTCCAGGCCGATCATCCGGTACGAATCGGACACGCCGTCCCAATCGGTAAAGGAGTAAAACAGCCCCGACAGCGTCGGATACGCGAACAGGAACAGATACAGCAGCGTGCCCGGCAGCAGGAACAGCCACAAGGCACGCTTATGTTTCATTCTTTTGATAGTCATGGGCAGGCCGCGCTTACGACTTGCTCAAGTTTTGATCGATGACGGCTTGGGCTTCCTGCGCGGCTTCCTCCGGCGCAGAACCTCCGAGCACGGCTTGGATCGAGTTGGTGACGGCTTTTTGGTTATCGCCGTTTTTGATCGTGAAGCGCGGTTGGAACAGCGTCTTTTTGCTTGTCCAGTCTTCGGCGACCTTCAGCTCCGGGCTATCGTACGATACGCCGTCGACCGTCACGTTTTGTCCGGTCGCGTTGGCGTATTCGCCCGCCACGTCCGGCTGGCTGAGGTATTCCAGGAACTTTTTCGCTTCTTCCGGATGCTTGGACTTGCTGTTGACGGCTAACATGAACGTGCTCGTATGCACGCCTTCGTACTTGGCTTCGCCCGCGCTCACCGTGATCGGGGCGAGCAGCGCCTGCTCAAGTTCCGGATTTTGCGCCGCGTTCTGCGCGAGCTGGTACGAACCGCTGGCGAGCATGCCCGCTTTTTCCTGTACGAACAACGCGCCTGCCGCGGCGTCCTTCGTGCCGAGCGCGTCCGGTTGGAAGTAGCCTTTATCGTTCAGTTCTTTGATCTGCGTCAGCGTTTTGACCCACCATTCGTCGGTCAGTTTGGCTTCGCCCGCTTCCACTTTTTCGAAAATGTCTTCGCTCGGTTCGTTGTTCATCACCATCGTGTTCATGAATTGGCCCGGACCGATATCCGCGCCCGCGAACGCGATCGGGATGATGCCGTTGTCTTTCAGCGTTTGGCACAAAGCCAGGAAGCCTTCCCAATCGGCAGGCGGCGTCAGGCCGTATTTTTCGAACAGCTTCACGTTGTAGATCGGATCGTTGTAGACGAGCTGGTACGGCACCGCGAGCTGCTTGCCGTCCTGCTGACCCGCCGCGATCAGGTCGGCGTTGAAGCTGTCGAGGAAAGACGAGCCGCTCAGGTCCGTGAATACGCCGGCTTTCGCCAGAGCGTCGAACTGCGCGCCGGGGAACGAAGCGAACACGTCGCCTACCGAACCGTCGGACAATTTCGCCTGCGCCGTCGATTGATACTGGTCGGACGGCAGCGTCTGCATCTCGACCTTGATCGTCGGGTTCGCCGTTTCGAACTTGTCGATAATCGTGTCCAGCGCTTTGACGTCTTCTCCGCGCCAATGCAGGAAATTGATCGTGACGTCGCCGCCCGAACCCGATGCGTCCGAGCCGCCGCCTCCGCAAGCGGAGAGCACCGCCGTCAGCGCAAGCGCGCCCGATGCCAACCAATAACGCACTTTTTTCCCGGATTTCCCCGTCATCGTACAACCTCCTTTTGAATGTCAGCCCATTTTTGCTTGAACAGCGGCAGTGCTTCTTTTCCGAAAATCTCGGCTTCTTCCAAATGCGGGTAGCCGGACAGGATAAACGTGGACACGCCGAGTTCGGCATATTCGATCAACCGCTGCGAGACCTGGTCGGCCGTGCCGACGATCAGGATTGCGCCGCCCGAGCGGACGACCGACAATCCCGTCCACAGGTTGGGACCGACGACGAACTGTTCCGCTTTGGACAGCTCGCGCAGCTCGTTCTGACGGCGTTGGTTGGTCGCGTCGGTCGCGGCGAATTCTTTTTCCGCGCGCTCGATCGCTTCCGGGGACACTTTGCTGATGATCTCCCGGGCCGCCGCCCATGCTTCTTCTTCCGTGTCGCGGACCAGCACCTGCGCGCGCAATCCGTAACGCAGCTCGCGCGGCGCTCCGGTTTCTTGTTCGTACGCTTTGCGCAGTTCTTCGATCTCCGCGATCTGCTCCTCGATCCACGCGTGCGGCTCGCCCCACATCAGGAACGTGTCGGCGTGCCGGATCGCGACTCTTTTCGCGCCTTCCGAGCTGCCGCCCAGATAGAACGGAGGATGCGGATTTTGCACCGTGCGCGGCGATCCCGAAGCACGCTCGAACGTGTAATGCTTGCCGCGGAACGGCTCCGAACTTGACGGAACGGCCTGCTTTTTTGCCGAAGCATCGATGTCCTTTGTCCCGGCATCGGTTTCCGCGGCCGCCGGAGCCGCGCCGTTCGCGCCCGATACCGCCGCGAACTCCGAAGCCTGCGGTTTGTCGCCGTTCGCCCATGCCCGTTTCATCACGTCCAGATACTCGTCCGCCCGTTCGTAACGCTCGTCGTGCGAACGCGCCAGCGGATCGCCCAGTTCTTCGAGATCCTGCACGGAGCTTCCGGTCACGACGTTGATCATCGCCCGGCCGCCGGACAGCTGATCCAACGCCGCGCCCATGCGCGCCGAAAGCACCGGAGCCGTCAGGCCCGGACGCACCGCCACGAGCGGACGCAGCGTCTTCGTGCGGCTCATGACCGCCGAACCGACGACCCAGGCGTCCAGGCACGCGCCGCCGGTCGGAATGAGCACGAATTCGAAGCCCGCCGTCTCCGCCGCCTGCGCCACCTCCGTCAAATAATCCAGCGTCGCCGGACGTTCCGGTTCCACGCCTACATGGGCTCCGTCTCCCGCCGTGGGCAAAAACCAGCCGAACTCGATCTCCCGCTTGCTTCCTTCGCCTGCTGTCATCGTCGCTGCCGCCTTTCTGTCGTTTTATATTTTTGTATTTAAAATTTTAAATATATTATCCCAACTAAACAAGTTGGATTAGTTTTGTTAGAATGATAACAACGCTTACGCCAATAGTAAATGTCATTTCGCCATTCGGCCTTTTTGTCATTTTGTATGCACCCTTGCGAAAAAGGAGCTTTGTTCATGCCGATCGACACCGAATACATGAAAGAAGACCATCACGAATATTTGCGCATCCACTTTTTCACGCCGTCGGATTACGAAAAGTCCGGGCCGGCTTGGCCGATCCGTCTCGGCGCCAATCTAGCCAAGCCCAACTACCATATCGGGCCGCGCACGACCGCCTACTACTATTTGCTGCTCGTGCTTGAAGGACGCGGCACGTTCGTGCACGGCGATCGGAAATACGAGCTTGCCGCGGGCGATATGTATTGTCTTTTTCCGCAGGTGATGCACGAATATTGGACCGACGCCGAAGCGCCGCTGCGCAAAATATTTTTGGCGTTCGACGGAAAAATGGCGCTGGAGCTGCTTCGGCGGATCGGCCTGACGCCCCAGCGTCCGCATCTGCCGTCCGCGCTCGTCGAAGAAGCGGCGGCGGCCATGCGTTCTTTTCTGGAAAAAACGTCCACGGAGCACGCCGAAGCGTCCGATCTGAGCCGCCTGTCGGAGTTCTACCGTATTTTCGCCGCGCTGGAATCGACGACGTTTCCTGAAGGGAGCGAGCCGGACGGCGTCTCTTGGCTTCAGCGCGGGCTGGATTATATGGAGATTCATTACGCGGACGGAATCACGATCGAGGAAGTGGCGCGGCACGCGGGCGTCGGACGGACCCATTTCAGCAAAAAGTTCCACGAGCGCTACGGCCATACGCCGGTCAGCCATATGCAGCGGCTCAAGCTGGACGAAGCCCGCATGCTGCTGGAGCAGACCGGCTACTCGCTGTCGGAGATCGCGCATTCGGTCGGCTACCCGGATCTGTTTTCCTTTTCCAAAGCGTTCAAAAAGCACACCGGGCTTCCGCCCAAGCAGTACCGGCAGCGGCATGCTTCCTTTTAACAGAAACGTTCTGCTTGCCCTCATCCTCACTGGGTAATAAATAGAGGGAGAAACGCCCCACGGCTCCTGCGGGCCCGCTGCGTTCCGATACGGCTTCCAAATGGCCTGCTGAGCGGACAAAACGGAGGAATACGACGGATTACGGAGGATTTCTGTTAAAACCCTGTACAAATCCTGGGACGATTCCGAAAAAAGCCGTTTTTTTCGCGTTTTTCTTGTGTTTTTGCCGAATAGTTTGTATAATCCTTCTTGTTGATTTTTTAACCGCAGTTCATTTCGTTATGTAAAAACTGATCTAGTACTGTGTAAAATTCATGTAAAATCCATCTTTTTAAACGGACTAAGGGGGGACTTGATTTTGGGAAAAGCATTGATTATCGGTGCCGGCGGCGTAGCTAGCGTTGTCGTGCATAAGTGTGTCCAGAATCCGGACGTATTTGAGGAAATTTGTATCGCGAGTCGTACGTTGTCGAAGTGTGAAGCTTTGAAAACGAAATTGGACGGAGGACGCACGAAGATTTCGGTCGCGCAGGTCGATGCCGACCGCACCGAAGAAGTCGTGGAGCTGATCAAAAGCTTCGGGCCGGATATCGTAATCAACGTGGCGCTCCCTTATCAGGATCTGACCATTATGGACGCGTGCCTGGAAACTGGCGTTCACTACTTGGACACTGCCAACTACGAGCCGCTCGACAATCCGAAATTCGAATATAAATGGCAGTGGGCGTACCGCGAGAAGTTCGAGAAAGCCGGCCTTACGGCGGTTCTCGGCAGCGGCTTCGACCCGGGCGTAACCGGCGTATTCAGCGCTTACGCGCTGAAGCACTACTTCGACGAGATCCATCAGATCGATATCGTCGACGCGAACGCGGGCGATCACGGCTATCCGTTCGCGACCAACTTCAACCCGGAGATCAACATCCGCGAAATCACGGCAAAAGGCCGCTACTGGGAAAACGGCGAATGGATCGAGACCGAACCTCTTTCCGAGAAAAAAGTCTACGACCTGCCGCAAATCGGACCGAAAGACATCTACCTCTTGTACCATGAAGAGCTGGAGTCCCTCGCCGAAAACATGCCCGGCCTGAAAAAAATCCGCTTCTGGATGACGTTCTCGCAAAACTACCTGAACCACCTGAAAGTCCTCGAAAACGTCGGCATGACTTCCATCGAGCCGATCGAATTCGAAGGCCAAAAAATCGCGCCGCTTCAGTTCCTGAAAGCCGTGCTGCCGGACCCTGCTTCGCTCGGACCGCGCACGAAAGGCAAAACGAACATCGGCTGCATTTTCCAAGGCACGAAAAACGGCGAGCCGAAAACGTACTACGTCTACAATGTATGCGATCACGAAGAATGCTACCGCGAAGTCGGTTCGCAAGCGATCTCGTACACAACCGGCGTACCTGCCATGATCGGCGCCATGATGGTCCTCAAAGGCCTCTGGAAAAAGCCGGGCGTATACAACGTGGAAGAGTTCGATCCGGACCCGTTCATGGAAGAACTGAACAAACAAGGCCTGCCGTGGGTAGAGGACTTCTCGCCGACGCTGCTGGACTAAGGCGTAGGAGGGAAAACCCATCATGACAGACATCGATTTCAGCGCCGTCCCGTCGCCTTGCTACGTCTTGGACGAGCGTCTGCTCACCAAAAACCTGGAACTGCTCGGTTCCGTGCAGGAACGCACCGGCGCCAAGATCCTGCTCGCCCAGAAAGGATTCTCCATGTTCGCGGAGTATCCCCTGGTCGGCAGATATCTGGCGGGCGTGACGTCCAGTTCGCTGTTCGAGGCGCGCCTCGGTTACGAGAAAATGGGCAAAGAAGTGCATGTGTACGCTCCGGCTTACGTCGATCGCGAGTTCGACGAGCTGCTGAGCTACACGGACCACATCGTGTTCAACTCGTTCGCCCAATGGCGCAAGTTCAAAGACAAAGTCCTGAACTACCCGGGCCGCAAGATCGAAGTGGGCCTGCGCATCAACCCGGAATATTCCGAGCTTGAAGTGCCGCTCTACGATCCGTGCTCGCCGTACTCCCGCATGGGCATCACGCTGGAGAATTTCGACGAGAGCGATCTGGAAGGCATCGACGGCCTGCATTTCCACACGATGTGCGAGCAGAACTCCGATACGCTGGAAAACACGCTCAAAGTCGTCGACGAGAAATTCGGCCACGTCATTTCGAAAATGAAATGGCTGAACTTCGGCGGCGGCCATCATATCACGCGTCCCGACTACGACGTCGAGCGCTTGATCCGCTGCATCGAGTTCGCTCGCGACAAGTACGACGTGCAGGTCTACCTGGAGCCGGGCGAAGCGATCGCGCTGAACACGGGCTACCTGGTGGCGACCGTGCTCGACACGATGAAAAACGGCATGGACATCGCCATCCTTGACACGTCGGCGGAATGCCATATGCCGGACGTTCTGGCGATGCCTTACCGTCCGAACATCGACGGTGCCGGCATGCCGGGCGAAAAAGCGATCACGTACCGTCTGGGCGGCATGACCTGCCTCGCGGGCGACGTGATCGGCGACTACTCGTTCGACCGTCCGCTACAAATCGGCGACAAGCTGGTCTTCGGCGACATGGCGCACTACACGATGGTCAAAAACCATATGTTCAACGGCGTGAACCTCCCTTCGATCGCTTCGTACAGCGACGAGGAAGGCCTCAAAGTGATCCGCGAGTTCAAGTTCGAGGATTACAGTTCGCGGTTGTCTTAAGGTTTGTATAAAAAGAGCCCGACTCCTTTTTGGGGATGTCGGGCTTTTTTTATTGCTCGAAATAGTTGTCGAATCAGGCCCTGCTCTTACGCGCCAAGCGCGATCTCAAACGAATTAACCGTGGCCTATTATACCTCTGGATCAGACAAAACGGGATCTGAACAACCACATTGACTAATGCGCAGATTAGAAAAACAAGCGCATACTCGTCAGGATTGATCCAGATGCAGGCAAAACCCAAGATCGCCATGCCCAAGTGCCCGATCTCCCCGTATTTCGTTTCCAAAACGAATCGATCCGCGTACGCCGGAGTCAGTTCCTCGCTCAGCTCTCTTTTTTGAAAATCCCATAATCCTCCGCCTTCCGGAAGCTTGTCTTTCCACCGGTCGAGACGGATTTTTTTGTACAATTTCCGTTCGAACGGCCGCTCCGCGAAAAACCAATCGTTTTTTTCGTACCAAGACTTCGGCAGGAACCGAACCATATGGGCCGTGCCCAGGCAGCAGACCAACCAAAATACCGTGTTGATCACGATCATCCATATCATAAATCCAGCACTCATTTTTCACCGTCCTTATTCGAAACCGAAGTTAACGATTGAGCCTATGTTTCCATACAAATCTTCTATACCCGAAAGGCTTAAATTAAATTCAAAAAAGCGTGCTTCTGCGAATCGAGAAGCACGCTTTCCTTCTGTCCTACAAAAAGATCAACAACAAAATCCCCACCACGAAACAATAATAAGCGAAATACTTCAAATTCCCTTTCGCCATGATGCCCATGAACCATTTCATCGCGAAATACGTCACGATCAGCGTCGCGACGAAGGCCAGCACGTAAGGCAGCAGCATGCCCGGCGCTTCCGACGTGCTGATGATGTCCGGCAGTCCCAGCACGATCGCGCCGAGGCTAACCGGGATGTACAGCATGAACGAAAATCGCAGCGCCGTATCCTGCTTCATGCCCGTCGCGATCGACGCGATGACGGTCGAGCCGGAACGGCTGACGCCCGGGATCAGCGCGACGGCTTGAGCCAGGCCGACCAGCAGCGCGTCACGGAACTTCAAGTCGCCGTCCTGCTTGCGGCCTCGCATGTTGCGGATCAGCCACAAGGCCACGCCCGTGACCAGCAGCGCGACCGCAACCGTTTTGACCGAGGAGAATGTGACTTCGATCCAGTCCTTGAACAGCAGTCCCACAACCACCGCCGGAATCGTGCCGAGCACCACGTACATCGCGAACATGAAGTCGGATTTGTACTTCGCGTCCCGCGTCCGGATATACTGCCAGGTTCCGACGATCAATCTTCCGATATCATGCCGGTAAATGAACATGATCGCGATCAGCGATGCCGTATTCGTTAAAATTTCGAACGTCAGTCCTGCTTGATCGACCCCGAGCAGCCGCTGGGCGATAATCAGGTGACCGCTGGACGATACGGGGATCGGCTCGGTCGCGCCTTGAACGATGCCCAAGATCAGATACTTGAGCCACAGCCAGGTTTCTTCCATTGTTCTCCCACTTTCTTCTATGTATGGTTTTGCGTTCTGCGGAATGCCGGATGTCCGGCTTCCGTACACATCTCTCTAATTTACCATGAAGACGCCTGCGTGTGAAATTCGCCGGCTGATCGACTATGCTTTTTGCGTTGTAAGCGATCGAAATATCACGAAAAAAGCGGCTTCGCTTGATCGCGCAGCCGCTTTCGGTAAGATTTCGGTTTTGATTATAGCTTCTCCGTAACCTGTTACGCCGTGCCGACCGCGACGGGATTCGCTTCCGGCCGGCCGAACAGATAGCCTTGCGCCAACGAAATGCCCCGGCTGCGGCAGAACTCGTACTCTTCGCGCCGCTCGATGCCTTCCGCAAGCACGACGCCTCCGAACGAAGACGAAATATTGACGATCTCCTCGATGCGGCGCTGCTTATCCGCCGATTCGTCGCAGCGGTCGATCAAGCCGCGGTCGATTTTGACGAAATCGGGACGCAAGTTGGACAGCACTTCCGGCGTCGAAAAACCCGAACCCACGTCGTCCAGCGCCACGGAGACGCCTCGCGAGCGGTATACGTTGAAGATGCGCTGCAAATGCGGCATGTCCATGATCCGTTCGGTCTCCACCACTTCGAACACGAAATCCTGCGGATCCTGGTCGTAGCGCTGAATCGCCGCGAACGTATGCTTCAGGCAGTAATCGGGATTGTAAATGGAAGAAGGCAGAAAGTTGATAAAACGTTTTACGCCGCGAGGCAGCACTTCCGCGCTTCGGCGGATCGCCGAGATACGCGCCGCCCGGTCGAGAAACGAATGCATGCCGGTTCTGCGCGCCACGTCGAACAATTCGAACGGGTTAAAAGGCGCTTCGCCCGGAGCCGCGCGCAGCAAAAATTCGTACGCGACGACCGCTTCCTCTTCGTTGACGATCGGCTGAAGGAAACTCGTGAACTTTTCCTGCGTAATGATGTCGACCATGCCCATATTTTGAAACCGTGCGGCGATCTGCGAAAACGGCAGCCACGGAAGCATCCCCGGCGTATCGCTCTCCCCGCAGATTTTGATTTGAAGCGGATCGGTCCATTCGACGGGCAGGCTGTTCAGCCATTCCGCCATCTCCAAAAATTGTTCTTTGCTCGTATATGAGAAAAAGAGAACGCCGCTTTCGTATCCGTTCCGCCCGGCTTTCCAATTGCGGTCTTCAACCAATCGGTTCAGCATATCGGTGACGGGACGCAAATAAATGGTTCCCCAATCTTCGATCGGTTTGACCGGCTGACAGCTGCTGCATATATGCTCCATGAAGGAACCCCCTAAAACTGATAATTAGCAATTTTCCACTCCGACAAAAACAGTTCGTTTAACCTAGCCAGCAAGCTGTATAATCTCCACCTATTACCCAACTTCCTCCTTTTAGAATCGGTTCTTTCGACTTATTTTTTAATAATTAATCTGATTCGACAACTAATTTTACGCAATCTTCATGAAAAAAAGCTCCGATCCGCCGGATTGCGGCGGTTCGGAGCTTTTATCAAAATGTTCGCGAAAGCCAGACTTAACCTTCCCAAACTTCGACTTCATGCTTGCTTTTCGCATACTCGGCGCGCGTAGGCGTAATCTCGATCACCACGTAGTTCGGGTCGTCCGGGCCTTCCAGCCACTGCTCGAACGTATCGTGCCACAGCTTTTTGCGCAGTTCTTCGTCGCGCGTCACTTTTGCCGTGCCTTCGATCTGCACCTCGTCCTGCGTACCGCCTTGTTCGAAACCGAGCAGCAGCGCCACGTTCGGATTCGATTCCAGCTCCTCGACCTTATGCGTTTTGGCGCTGGTCACGAGATAGACGGTCATGCCTTCATTGAATACCGTCATGTAACGAACCTTCGGACGGCCGCCTTCGACCGTAGCGAAAGATCCGAAGCGGTTGCGTTCCAGCGTTTCCGTGATTTTGCTTTCGAGTTGTTGTTGATCCATGATGGTATAGCCTCCCGTGTCGTGAAAGTAAGATTCTCATCGTGCATAATAGTAAGTACCCGAATAGATGAAAGTGAACCTGCAAACGCCGATTCCCTTTTTACTTTGCGCAGTCTTTCTGGACAGTCTTCTTTTTAAAAGCTATAATGACACCGAAGCAACCCGAAAATTTCATAACCCCCGGGGGGTGTCGGAAGAACGGCCGGCTGAGAGTGTATCCCAACAGATACTGACCCTTATACCTGATCTGGGTAATGCCAGCGTAGGAACGTTTAGCGGAAACGCCTTTTCGACCATATCCCGAGAAGCAGCCGCAGTTGGTATCGACGTTACGCGTCCCGGAATCCGGGACGCTTTTTTGCGTTCCGGCGGGCTTGAAGAAACGGGCAATACGGTTTGAAGGAGACATGAACGCATGATGGGCACACAAAAGGGGAACAGAAAAAGAATGAAGTGGCTGGCTCCGATCGCGGCGCTGATGCTGGCAATTACGGCCTGCTCTGGCGGAAACGGCGGAGGCGCGGCAACGGCCGGAACCGGCGGCGAATCGACGACGGAGGAGACGGGCAGCACGGCCGAACTGCGCGACGTCAGCGTCGTGCTGGACTGGACGCCGAACACCAACCATACCGGACTATACGCGGCGGTCGATCAAGGCTTTTACGAAAAAGAAGGACTGAACGTCAGCATCTTGCAGCCCGGCGCGGGCGGAGCGGACCAGATGGTCGCTTCCGGCGAAGTGCCGTTCGGCATCAGCTATCAGGAAAGCATCACGCAGGCGCGGGTGCAAGGCGTTCCGCTCGTCTCGCTGGCTGCGGTCATTCAACATAATACGTCTGGCTTCGCCGCTCCGACGGATCGCAACATCAAATCGCCGAAAGACTTCGAAGGGAAGCGCTACGGCGGCTGGGGCTCTCCGGTCGAGGAAGCCGTGATGAAATCGATCATGGATCAGGAAGGCGCGGACGTGTCCAAGGTGGAAAATATCAATATGGGCGACGCCGACTTCTTTACTGCCGTGAAACGCGATATCGACTTTGCCTGGATCTTCTACGCGTGGACGGGCATCGAAGCGGAACTGCGCAACGAGCCGATCGATATGCTGTACGTCAAAGATTATTCCGAGAGCCTAGATTACTATACGCCGGTTATCGCGACCAACGAGAAGCAGCTCGCGGACGATCCGGAGCTGGTAAAGGCCTTCATGAAAGCAACGGCTGAAGGTTACCAATACGCCATCGACCACCCTGCCGAAGCAGCCGATATCCTGATCAAAGCCGTGCCGGATCTCGATCCGGAGCTTGTCAAAGCCAGCCAGGAATGGCTCAGCCCGAAATACCAGGACGACGCGGCGCAGTGGGGTTGGCAAAAGCCCGAAGTATGGAAAAACTACGGCGAGTGGATGAGTTCGCAAAATCTGCTTGAAGGCGACTTCGACTCTGCAAAAGCCTTCACTAACGACTACCTGCCCGCTGCAGACGGTAAGTAACATTTTGCAGCAATACACAGACTATCTCTTAATAAAAGGAAGGTTGATCATTCATGGCTACGACTCTGCTCAGCATTCAAGTGATTCCGAAAACGCCCAACGGCGAAGATTCCATTCCTTACGTCGACAAAGCGATCGAAGTCATTCAACGCTCCGGCGTCAAATACGAAGTGCATGCGTTGGAAACGACGCTCGAAGGCGAACTGCCCGAGCTGCTGGAGATCGTGCGGCAGATGCATGAAGCGTTGACGGAAGCCGGCGCGCCGAGCGTCATTTCCCAGATCAAAATCGCGCATTACCCGAGTCCGGACGGCATCAGCATGGAGCGTCTGACGGCCAAATACCGTCCATGACGCGCTCGACGCTCAATCAATGGTTCCGCTCCGCGTGGCCGCCCTTTGTGGCGGTCCTCTTGTTTTTAACGGCTTGGGAGGCGGCGGTACGCTTCTTCGGGATCGAGGCATGGATTCTGCCCTCGCCGTCCGTCATCGCGCAGGAAGCATCAAGCAGCGCGTCGTCGCTATGGATGCACACGTTGTCTACCCTGCAATTGACGCTGATCGGATTCGCGATCGGCTCAACGTTCGGGCTGCTGGTCGCGTGCGCGCTGCATCTGGTCCCGCTGCTCAAGTCGGCCCTCTATCCCCTGCTGATTCTGAGTCAAAACGTGCCGACCATCGCGCTCGCGCCGCTGCTCATGATCTGGTTCGGCTTCGGGCTGCTGCCCAAAATCATCGTCATTACGCTCGTCTGCTTTTTCCCCGTCGCCGTATCGACGATGGACGGCTTTGCGCAGACGGATCGCACCATGTTGAACTATATGCGCATGATCGGAGCGAAACGCACGCAGATTTTTCGCAAATTGGAGTTCCCGCATGCCCTGCCTTCAATGTTCTCCGGCCTGCGCATCGCCGCCACGTACAGCGTCATGGGTGCCGTGATCGCGGAATGGATCGGCGCGCAAAAAGGCATCGGCTACTATATGATTCTGCAAAAATCGGCTTTCCGTACCGATCGGATCTTCGCCGCGATCATCATTATCGTCGTGCTCAGCCTGCTGCTGTTCCTGCTGGTGACGCTGATTGAGCGGCTGGTCGTTCGGGGAGGACGGCGCGGCGCAAGTTCGGAAGGAGGAGAAAGCAGATGAACGATAGGGAAAAAGAAGCGCCGGTCAAGCTGGAACTGTCCGGTCTGCGCAAATCGTTCGGCGGCAAACGCAAACCGCTGCCGGTGATCGGCGGCGTCTCGCTTCAGGTGCGCAAAGGCGAGTTCGTCAGCCTGATCGGCCCTTCCGGTTCGGGGAAAAGCACGCTTTTCCACCTGATCGGCGGTCTGCTGAAGCCTGACTCCGGCGAGATCCGGCTGGACGGTCGCGTCATCAACGGCGAGCGTGGCCATATCGGCTATATGCCGCAGCAGCCTGCGCTGTTCCCTTGGCGCACTATTGAAGACAACGTCGTGCTCGACCGCGAGGTGAACGGCGCTCCGCGCCGCGAATCGCTCGAAGAAGCCAGACGTTGGATGGAACGTGCCGGACTGGCCGGATTCGAAAAAGCGTACCCGCACACGCTGTCCGGCGGCATGCAGCAAAGAGCCGCGTTCGTGCGCTCCCTGCTCAGCCCGCATGAACTGATGTGCCTGGACGAGCCGTTCAGCGCTTTGGATGCTTTTACCCGAAGCGAGATGCAGGCTTGGTTATTGGACATCTGGGAAGAAACGCGCCGCTCCGTCCTGTTCGTGACGCATCATATCGAAGAAGCTTTGCTGCTGTCCGATACGATCTACGTTCTGTCCGGCCGGCCTTCCGAAGCGATGCGTCGCATCGAGGTTCCTTTTCCAAGACCAAGGCGCGAAGAGATTACGGAAACGCCGGAGTTTCTGTCGCTGCGCCGCGAGCTGACGAATCTAATGAAGGAAGAACAGCGCAAAAGCACCGGAATGCCGAGCGCGCGCCAAAACTGAATTTCGCCTAAGGAGGAAAACCGTCCGTCATGCATGCCGCCGACACGAAAGCCGGAAACTACGGATTAGCTGATACCCATATTCATTTGGAGAAATACGAACCGGAACAAATCGCCGCTATGCTCGAAGAGTTTCGGGCTGTCGACGGCGAGTTCGTCGTCGCCGTCTCGATGGATCTCGAATCCGCCCGTCGAACCGAAGCTTTGGCCGAGCGTTACCCGAACCTTGTCCGTCCCGCTTACGGCTTCCACCCCGAACAGCCTCTGCCGTCCGCCGAAGACGAAGAAGCACTGTTTGCCTGGATGCAAGAGCAAGCCTCGTTATCCGTCGAATCGCCCGAGTCCAAGCTGCCCCTCTCCCGCATGACCGCCGTCGGCGAAGTCGGACTGCCTTATTACACCCGTCTTGAAGCCAATGAACGCGGCGAGACGTTGGACGAAGACGGATATGTTCGGCTGCTGGAACGCTTCATTATGTTCGCCGCAAAGCATGATCTTCCCGTCATCCTGCATGCCGTCTACGAAGACGCCGACATCGCCTGCGACCTGCTCGAACGCCATCGCGTCAAGCGCGCCCATTTCCACTGGTTCAAAGGTTCCGAGTCCACAGTCAACCGAATGATCGCAAACGGCTATTGCATCTCGTTCACGCCGGATCTCCTCTACGAAGAAGAAATCCGCGCATTGGCCCGCCTTTACCCGACCCGCTTAGTCATGACCGAAACCGACGGCCCTTGGCCGTTCGAGGGATCTTTCGAAGGCCGAACCACCCATCCGTCCATGACCGAAGCGGTATGTCGCGAGTGGGCGAAGCTGCATGGTTTGACGCAGCAAGATGCCCGACGCCAATTGATCGAAAACGCTCGGCTTTTTTATGGTCGTCATTCTTTGGACGATTGATTGAAATCCTGTTCGCGAAAGAGCCGAAGAGCGGAGGGAGAAATTCGTTCAATACGCTGTCTCACCCGGAAAGTTGAATTGGATTTGAATAAGGATCTTTCCGGGTTCAAAGGCGTCTCTCACTGAATTTCTCCCTCCGCTTACCATTCTTTCGGAAACAAAATTACAAGTTCAGACAAAAAAGACGATTCCGTCTACAAACGGAATCGTCTTTTTTACAAGCTAACAGCAGGCACTCCCTGCTAGGGTTTTAAGAAAAATGCACGTGCAAAAACAAACCTGCACTTTAGATTGCTATTTGTAGTCTGCCCTTGATCTTGCCCTTTCCTACCTACCCCCAAGCAGAAAGTGACATAGGGGCGGAGGGAGGTTTCGTGTAGAAACCGAAGACTTTCGAAGAAAGTCACATCGAAAGCATACGCTATAGTTCGCCTTTGAAATTGGGAAGCCTCAACTTAAAATCCAATTCAGCTTCCCAATTTCAACAAGCGATCGAAACGACACCTCCCGCAGCCCCCGCTCCCACTAAACTTTCTCTAAAACACCCTTCACCAGTCCGACGAAGTTCTCGCGAACGCGTGCCGCGACTTCGATGACTTCTTCATGGTTCAGCGGTTGATCCAGGATGCCGCAGGCCATGTTGGTCAGGCAGGAAATGCCCAGCACCTTCATGCCGCCGTGCACGGCCACGATGGCTTCCGGAACGGTCGACATGCCCACCGCGTCGCCGCCCAGCGTGCGGATCATGCGGATTTCCGCAGGCGTCTCGTAAGCGGGACCCGTCCACCAAGTGTATACGCCTTGTTGAAGACCGATGCCTTGTTCGGCCGCGACTTCTTGAGCCAAGGCCCGCAGTTCCGGGTTGTAGACCTGCGACATGTCCGGGAAACGAACGCCCAGTTCGTCGTTGTTCGGCCCGATCAGCGGGTTGTTGGCTACCAGGTTGATGTGATCGGTAATCAGCATCAAGTCGCCCGGATTGAAGCTGGTATTGACCGCTCCGCAAGCGTTGGTCACGATTACCGTTTCCACGCCGAGGGCCTTCATCACGCGAACCGGGAACGTCACTTCCGGCAGCGTATAGCCTTCGTAGTAGTGGAAACGGCCTTTCATGGCTACTACCGTTTTGCCTTTCAATTGTCCGATCACCAGCTCGTTGGCATGGCCCACCGCTTCGGACTTGGCAAAGTACGGGATTTCGGCATATGGAATCACGACCGCGTTTTCGATCTCGTCCGCAAGCGTACCCAGACCCGAGCCCAGAATCAGGCCGATGGTCGGTTGGTGCTGCGTTTTACCCGTGATAAAGTCGCGGGCTTCCAAAATTTCTTGTGTTTTTTGCATGATGAATCCTCCTTGGATGGTGACTTCACGAACGACGTGCCGCTGCAAAGCTTAGACGAATACGAATCCCGCTAGTAGCTTGTCTAGGATTAATGAATGGTTTCGCCCGCCTGAAACGCACTAGAACCATGCGCGTTTCAAACGAACGTAAACCTGCAATTTATTCAAGACAAGATACTAGTACCTTGTCAACTCTTAATCCGAGGTTATGTTCGACTGAAATGTACACGCTTTAGGTGCGTTTTAGTCGAACATAACCTTACTTTTAGCGTTGACAAGGTACCAGCCGCGGCTCGCCCAGGGCGTGTACGCAAACCTCTGAAAACCGAAAAGATTTTTAGCAGGTTTGCGTACACGCCCTCAACCAGTTTACCGGGAGAAGCGTTGCCTGTAAACCGTGGCTTCTCGCGCTTGCTCCACGCTTGTCTTCAATGAAATTTTTCTAATCAAGATTTCATATTCTGCCTGCTGGAGATCGGGTAAAATTCAAGCAAGGATATACGCGCAAGCCGCACCGAAAACGAAACGCGGCAGCCCGACGCCCCGTATATCTTTCATCGCCGGAGCATCGATTGGATGCGGCGCTCACACCCAAGGAGGAAAATGATATGTTCAAAAAAATTGTAGATAAAATTGTCCATTCCGCATCAAGTTCCAGCCACAAACGAGGGTCGAGCAGCCACCGAAGCCGCCGTTACCGCGGCTCCAGCAGCGATCGCCCAAGATACTCGCGCTCCTCGTCTTCCAACCATAAACACGGCGGGTACGGACGTCACGGTCATTCCTACTATAAAAGAAAATCCGGAAGCTCCAGTTGATCCGCAGCAGCAGCGGCAGCGTGTACGCCGGCAGCGCAAACAGGCCGTTCTCCTCGTCGCAATGACGAAGGGAACGGCCTGTTCGTGCGTGTAAAAATGAACGATCAATCGTTACGAAGGGCGTCCAGGCTCTCACTAATTGCCTTCTGTGCTTCGCCCGTGTCCGCAAAAGGCGTATCCAAGCGCAGCAAACGGCGCAGCAGCCTTTTCGTCCGTGCCGATAAATCCAATTCGTCCTCCCATGAGGGCTCGCCCGATTCCGGCAGCGGCACAGGCATGCTTTTCCCTGCCGCAAAAGCCGCTTCCCGATCACGGGGATGCGAGACCGCATGCGAACTCGGCGAGTGTTGAAGGAGCTTTGAAGCAGGAGAAGTCCCTTCGCCCGGCGGCGCATACCCGGAGTAAAGCATATAAAGCAGCAAATGCCCCGCATCCTCCAGGTCCGAGTAGATTCGGGCCGGCATCCGTCCTTCTATCAAAGAACCGTCCGGCGCTTTGACCTCATCTTCACCGATTCGACGCGCCAGTCCGAAATCGATCAGATGAATGCCCTTTTCGTCCATCATCACGTTGGGAATGCGGATATCGAGATGAACGTAGCCGCGGGCATGCACATATCCGATCAAATCCAGCAGTTCCAGCGCCCAGCGCAAGCAATCCGCTTCGTCGAACACTCGCCTTTCCTCGAAAATCAAATCTTCCAGCGTTCGGCCCCGTATATAATCCGCCGCCAGCCAGTCTCTTTTTCGATATTTAAAAAAGTCTTTGCAGCGCGGAATGGACGGATGTTCCATCGCCAGCAGCGCATCGCGTTCCCGCCTCAGCAGCAGCCCCGCCAATCGGCGCCGACTCGGCTTGGCCTGCTTCAGCGCTACCTCGCGGCCGTCCTGCCGATCGATGCAGCGATAGCTCAGACCGTAACTGCCCATGCCCAGCAGCTCGGCCACTTCGTAACGCTCGCCGATCCGTTGACCGGGTTGAACCGGGTAGTCGCGCCAAGCTCGGATGAATTCTTTGATGGATTGAAGCATCCTGCACTCCTTCATGCGGCTATGCCGATTGTGATCGAACCCGGCACATCCGCTTCATATGCTGCTTATTGTTTATTAAAGCCTTTGCTCTCCAAAAACGAACGCAGCTGCAACCGCGACGGGTTGGTTAATTTGGCCGCCATTTGCTCCGACCACGAAGTCGTGCGCTGGCCGTTCGTGCGCGCCGTAATATAACGGACCGCCGTCTCGTCGTAAGCCTGTACGCCGCGCTCGTTTTGTTCAACATGGTAACCGTTCATATGCAATACGGCTTCCTGCGGAAGGCGAGGACGCAGACCGGCCCCATGATTCGGGTCCGGATAGCCCACGCACATCCCGAAGACCGGATAAACGTATTCCGGCAGGCCGAGCAGGTCCGAGACCGTTTCGATTTGGTTGCGAATGCCGCCGATGTACACGATGCCGAGTCCCAGCGATTCCGCAGCCACGGCCGCGTTTTGTGACGCCAGCGCCACATCGACCGTTGCCACGACGAAGTTTTCGGCGGCTCCCTCGTAAGAGGATGCGCCCGGTTGATGCGTCTCGGCTGCTTTTTTCAATCGGGAGAGGTCTGCGCACCACACCAGGAATACCGGGCACTCCTGAATATAGGCCTGATCGCCCGCGCATTCGGACAGCTTATTTTTCAAGTCGGGATCGGTAACCGCTACGACGCTGTACGCCTGAACGTTGCTGGAGCTGGACGCCATTTGCCCGGCAGCCACAATCGCCTCAAGCTGCTCCTGCGAAACGGGTTGATCCGTATATTTGCGAACGGAACGGTGATTCATTAACAGGGAAATCGTATCGTTCATCGAAATGCCTTCTTTCCGTATGGAATCTGTAAAACCTCGGTACGAACTTTTGCTTGGCGCATATTCGCGTCGTTTCTATTATGAAACCCCGATGCGGTCCTTGCAAGAGACGTCAGATCGCATACTTGTCCCGCTCCCTTCCAAAACGCAAAAAGGCTCCGACTTCAAGCATGAATCCCGTTTCGGATCGATGCTTATGCCGGAACCTTTATCCGCCTTGCCTGTATTCTTATTCGCCATACCCAAAGTGAGTCCCACGCTCCTTCTTCTCCGATAACGGTTCATTAGAAAGCGTATTCATAAAATCAGGCCGGAATGAATCATGGCTTGAGGCGAAGTTTAACGGTTTAGGCGACGGATATTCACTGCTTGGCTCATCCGTTTCCCGAACGAGCATTCCCGAGGGATCGCGCAATGCCTGAATGAGCGCGAAAGCGGCGGTAAACGGCAAATGTTGCTGGACTGCCCGGCGGCTTCTGCTCATTCCTTTTCCTCCTCACGTGATCTTAAGCGACATCATGATTGAGCTTTTTGTATATTTAACGTTTGTTGTAGGCTTTGACTCACGTTTTATGGAAATTACAGGGTGAAAACTCGAAAACGCTGACACACGTTCGTCAAAAATAGATTCGGTATCACGATTAAGGGAGTAGGCATCACCTTATGAGAGCCTATTCTTCCACCCACGGATTGCGCACGTCACGGAAAGCTTCGACCGACTTGGTGAGTGTTCCGCCGTTTTGTTCAAGTACCCTTGTATAATTGCGCAGCATCTTGGTGAACGGAGACTGGCTTTTGGTTCGGATTTGCTTCCGATACGCCGCTTTCGCTTCGGGATCGATCTTGCGCGTATCGTAATCGAACAGAGGCACGTTATCCGTGCCGTATAAAACAATATACAGCGATTGGTCATACATCTGCTGCACGGTTTCCGTCTCCGGCGTGTTCGGATAACTTACCAAATAGCGGCTCTGGCGTTCCGCCCTCTCGACCAACTCCTTCCAGCTCACCATCAATCCCGCATCCTTGGTCAGTTCGCTGACCGTCTCGTCCGAACGAATCTTGAGATAATCGGCGTAACGCCCGGTCGTTCGCGAGGCTTGCTTCATGTAGCGCAAATAATCGATTTTCGGGAAAAAGTAGCCTTCCGTCGAGTCGAGCACGTAGCCGTTGTTCTCGATCTCCGCCAGCAGCTTATCCGCTTGAGCGTTGCCCGTGCGCGTTCCTTTTTTCCAATCGCCGTAAATGCCGTCCGTGTTCATGAGCGCATCCTGAATCGGTTCCCGGCTCAACGCTTCTTCCAAGCCCGGCAAACGCTTATTCTGTACCGTCTCCAAACGGCGCAACCAGACGGTCACGGATGCCGGGGATGAAGATGCCGCGTTTTTTTCGATATAGGTCCACATTCCGGACACGTCGCTTTTGGCGGATACGGCATTGAAACCGGAAGGCGCAGCCGCAGCTTCAACGCGTTCTGCCGGCAGAATCGAACCGGTCAGAGCGGTCATCAGCGCCATGGCAGCCAAGGCCGGGATTTTTTTGCGGGTACGCTTTTTAGGTTCGTTCATCAAAAGGCCTCCTCGGAATAGGGATCGTTGCGAAATTGCATTCATGTAAACGAATTCATAATCTTTTGCCTATAATACGCACGAATTCGAAAACGGACTCGGAGATTCGAAAATTTTATTCAATATGCGAAAATAAAGATAACAAAAAGCGACGTTAGGAGCTAAAAAACTCTTCACGTCGCTCGCTTACTTGTATTTTACCGATTCAGCTTCACTCGCTGCAAGCGCAGCGCGTTCAGCACAACCGACACCGAGCTGAAGGCCATCGCCGCTCCGGCCAACCAAGGAGCCAGGAAGCCGATTGCCGCGATCGGAATGCCGACCACGTTATAGCCGAGCGCCCAGAACAGGTTCTGGCGAATATTGTCCATCGTACGGCGGCTCATCAGGATGGCATCGGCGACGCTGTTCAGATCGCCGCGCATCAACGTGATATCCGCAGCTTCCATCGCCACGTCGGTGCCCGTGCCGATGGCCATCCCCGTATCCGCTGTCGCCAACGCCGGCGCGTCATTGATTCCGTCCCCGACCATGGCGACTTTGCGGCCCGCTTGCTGCAGCTTTTTCACTTCTTCGGCTTTGCCTTCCGGAAGGACTTCGGCCAATACGTCATTCTCGCGAATACCGGCCTGAGCTGCGATTGCAAGTGCGGTCGCCCGATTATCGCCGGTAATCATGATGACGCGCAGTCCCATTTGATGCAGGCGGCGAATCGCTTCCGGCGACGATTCTTTGAGCGTATCCGCCACGGCCACCACGCCCGCCAGTCGGCCGTCGATCGCGACCAGCATCGCCGTCTTCCCTTCGTTTTCGAGGCGTTCCATATCCGCTAATGCGGAAGCCGCTTCGATGTTGCGCTCTTGCAGCAAACGACGCGTCCCGATCAGAAGTTCGCGTCCCGATACGACAGCCGTAATCCCGTAGCCGGGCAGCGATTCGAAGCTTTCGGCTTGAGGCATCGAAATTCCGCGTTCGCCGACGCCCCGTACCAATGCTTCAGCCAAAGGATGTTCGGACGCATTTTCCGCCGCTCCGACCAGTGCCAGCAGTTCGTTTTCCTCTACGGCATAGGCGACGACATCGGTCAGTTCCGGTTTGCCTTTCGTAACCGTGCCTGTCTTGTCCAAAACGATCGTATCCACGCTGCGCGCGGTTTCCAGGTGTTCGCCGCCTTTGAACAGAATGCCGAACTCGGCCGCGCGACCGGAACCTGCCATGATCGAAGTCGGCGTAGCCAGGCCAAGCGCACAGGGACAAGCGATAACCAGTACGGCGATCGCTTTTTCCAACGCACCCGGGAAATCGCCGGAATCGACCGCGAAATACCAGATCGCGAAGGTCACGATCGCTATACCCACGACGATCGGCACGAAGATTCCGGAGATTACGTCGGCCATGCGTTGGATCGGAGCCTTCGACCCCTGAGCTTCTTCCACGACGCGCACGATCTGTGCCAGCGCGGTATCGCGTCCGACCTTTGTCGCTTTGACCAGCAGCGCTCCGTTTTTGTTGATCGTGGCTCCGGCAACCGACGAACCCGGCTCTTTGCCGACCGGAAGGCTTTCGCCGGTCAGCATCGATTCGTCGACGGAGGAACGCCCTTCGGTCACGGTGCCGTCCACCGGAATTTTCTCGCCCGGACGAACGCGCACGATATCGCCGACCGCGACTTCTTCGACCGGAATTTCGGTTTCCGCCCCGTCCCGAACCACGATGGCCGTCTTGGCTTGAAGCCCCATCAGGCTGCGAATGGCATCGGACGAGCGGCCTTTGGCTCTGGACTCGAACCATTTGCCGACGAGAACCAGCGTGATCAGCACGGCACTCGTTTCAAAATACAATTCCGGCATGCCGTGACCCGCCATGTTCATGGCATCGTGTCCGGCAGCATCGCTTGGGGTACCGCCGCCGATTGCCCACTGAATGGATAGATACAGACTGTAAAAGTAAGCGGCAGACGTGCCCAGAGCGACCAGTACATCCATGTTGGCACTACCGTTACGCAGCGCTTTATAGGCGCCGACGTAGAACTGCCAGCCGATGATGAGCTGGACCGGCGTGGCAAGAGCCAGTTGGAACCATGGATTCATGAAAATCTCCGGTACATAAATAAACGAAGTGAACGAGAAATGTCCGGCCATCGCCCAGAGCAGAGGCAGCGAGAGCAGCGCGGAGATGATCAGCTTGGTGAGGCGTTTACGATCTTCGCCGCCGCGATCGCGTTCTTCGCCCTCCTGCTTCAGCTTCGCCCCGTAGCCGAGCTGCTGGACTTTTCGCATGATGTCCCCGGAATCGAGCGCGCCCGGCGAATATTCCACGTGCGCAGTCTCCAGGGCAAGATTGACGCTGGCGTTCAGAACGCCGGGCATGCGGTTCAAGCCTTTTTCGATCCGGGCCGAGCAAGCCGCGCAGGTCATTCCGGTGATGTCGAAGTCGGATGCGTCTTTGACCGTGCCGTAACCGAGCGATTCGATCTTGCGTTCGATCTCGGCGATGTCGGTTTCTTTCGGATTATAATCGACGGATGCTTTTTCCAGCGCCAGATTGACGTTGGCCGCGGCGATGCCGGGCATCCGGTTCAAGCCTTTTTCGATACGGTTGGAGCAGGCTGCACAGGTCATGCCGCTAATTTGCAGGGTAGCTTGTTGGGTGCGGGCATTGGGCGACGATGGCGAATCCGGTGCCTGTGTTTGGGTAGACATGGGGGCGACCTCCTTTTTGATTTTCCACATACCCTTAGGGGGTATGTTTCACGGCTGAGAAAAGGCCGAATTCGGCCTTGAGCCGAAACCGATCCGCGATGTCGAAGTATTGTACTTTTAACGGAATCACATGACGCTAGAGGCAAAAATCGGCCGTTTAAAAATTCTAACGGAACGAGGCGACGCTTAGCCGAGAAAATCGTTCCTTTTGTTGGATTTGAGTCCTATTTTGACGTCTAAGCGTTTCTAGGATCCGTTACGTTTGAAAGCTGATCCGAATCAGGCGTTTAACGGACATGCGATCCTTTAAAAATCGGACGCCGGCAAACAGAAAAGTCCGACGAGGTTATGACCTTGTCGACTCTTAATCGGAGGATTACGTTCGAATGAAACCATGATTCCGGTAGAAACTTCGTACACGGCTTAGGTACGAAATTTCTACCGGGCGTAACCTTACCTTTGGTGTTGACAAGGTACGATGATCGGCTCGACGGACTTGATGAGGCGTGGATTAGACGATGTCGTAGCCTTGGTCTTCGATTGCCGCTTTGATCGCGTCCAGGCTGACAGTAGCTTCGTCATAAGAGACGTCTACCGTTTTCGCGCCGAGATCGACCGTACCTTGCGCTCCGGCTTCTTTTACCGCGCCTTCGACAGCTTTGACGCAGTGGTTGCAGGACATGCCTTCGACGTTAAGGGTTGTAGTTTGCATGGGTGGTTCCTCCTTGGGAAATGGGATTTTAAAAGCTTTCGTCAAAGTCGCTAATGGAAGATTGCGAACATTTTTACTGTTCGTAACCCTGATTGGAATCGCTCTCCGGATACCTTTTGTTGCAAGTTGAACCGTCTTGCAACAAAAGCTTTCATCACAGTCGCTAAGGTGAGGGTTACGAACATTTTTACTTCAATAATTTATTCACCGTAATCAACAATTCGTCAATCACTTCGGTCTCCCCTGCCTCGATCCGTTCGACCACGCAGCTCTTCATATGGCCTTCGAGCAAAAGGCGGCCGACGCTGTTGAGGGCGGATTGGGCAGCGGCGATCTGGTTAAGAACGTCGTCGCAGTAAGTGTCTTTTTCGATCATGCCCTTGATGCCGCGGATTTGGCCTTCGACGCGGTTCAACCGGGAAACGAGATTGCTTTTCGTCGCTTCGGAATGATGACTTTTACGCGGCAGCTTACCGTCTTCTCCAGGCGTATGACAGTGCTCGCCCTCCGAAACCGGCTCCACCTTCTTCTGAATCGTCATAAGTCCACTCCCTTCTTGGATGTATAAGCCCACCTTCGATCTGCCTTCATTCTAATATACCCCCATAGGGTATGTAAAGAGTTTTTAGATATTTCTTTGGCTACAACACATAATTGTGATCAGAATATGAAATTTTTAATCTTCTTTCCCTTACCTACTCCCCCTCAAAAAGAAATCTTTCGTGGGACGACCTAGCGGAGGGAGAAATTCAGTGAAGAACGCCTTTGAGCGCGGAAAGCCGTAGGCTTTCTGCGCGAGACAGCGTTCTGAACGAATTTCTCCCGCAGCGCCTCCCTCGCCAATTTCTCTTTGTCCCCCTCTTTTTTCCTGCTACAATGAAAGTCGGACTTCACAGCTAAGGAGCGAATACAATCATGGCGCAACTTTTTTTCAAATACGGGGCAATGAACAGCGGGAAATCCATCGAGATCCTGAAGGTCGCCCATAACTACGAAGAGCAAAACAAAAACGTACTGATCTTCACCTCCGGCATCGACGATCGCGACGAGGTCGGGCATGTCTCTTCCCGCATCGGCATGAAACGCGAAGCGATTCCGGTCTACGCCAGCACGAACCTGTACAACGAAGTGAAAAATTATCAAGGCCAAAAGATCAGCTGCGTGCTGTTCGACGAGGTGCAGTTTGTGACCAAGGAGCAAGTGCTGCAAATGACGCAAATCGTGGACGAGCTGAACATCCCGGTCATGGGCTTCGGTCTCAAAAACGACTTCCGCAACGAATTGTTCGAAGGCAGTCAATATATGCTGTTGTACGCGGACAAGATCGAGGAAATGAAAACGATCTGCTGGTTCTGCGAACGTAAAGCCACGATGGCGCTGCGCGTCGACGAGAACCGCAAACCGCTCTACGACGGCGAACAGATCCAGATCGGCGGAAACGACCGTTACTTCCCCGTTTGCCGCAAATGCCACGCCAACCCGCCGCTTTAAGCCGATTCATTTTATACACATAGATAGGCCGGTTCCTTGTCAGATTTGAACAGGGATACTGGCCTTTTTGCTTCATCTACTTCTGCCTAAATTCGATACCCCCCACCCGTACCCAACTCTCACTTTTGATAAAAAAAGCGCTTCCTTCCCGTCAAGTCCATGTGATACCATGATGCATATTCTGGCCCTGAGGGGGAAGTTGGATTGAAAATCGCACCGCTCGTCCGCAAATTTTTCGGCAGACTCCGCTTTAAAAGCAAAGTCATGGCCGTGTTTATGCCGCTGCTGATTCTCTCGCTGCTCACGCTTGGACTGCTGTCCAGCCATCTGTTCAGCACCTCGCTGATCGAACGCACGACGCGCAATGTGGCGGACGAGTCGAAGCTGATCCTTTCCCGTACGGACTATCTGTTTCGCAGTGCCGAGACCGCCTCGAACATCATGGTCACGGACATCAATCGCTTATACGAAACGCAATCCCCCGGCACGACGCCGCTCGAGAAAAATCGCTTCGCCAATCTGATGCAGAGCCGTCTCAGTATCGACCTGTCGATCTTCCGCGAAGTGGATGCCGCCGTGTTCGTTACCCGAGACGGAACGATGCACGCCTCCTACATGACGGCCAACGACGAAAGCGGCTTTGCCGACAGCGGCATGCTCGAACGCGTACGCGAAGCCGGCAGTTACGGCACCGATCAATGGTTTCCGATGGAGCGCCGCAGCTACCTGACCCCCGACCCTGCTTCTCCTGTCCTCACGCTCGGCAAAAGGGTCATCGACATCAACTCGGGCGAGACGCTGGGCACGCTGTTTTTGCTCATGAAAGAAGAACGATTCTCCGCCTTCCTCCAATCCAGTGACCCCGCTGCTCCCAAAGCTTATTATTTCGTCGACAGCGAGATGCGCATTACGGCCGCTGCCGACAAATCAAATTTGTTGGAGGAGGTACCTCCGTCGCTTCGCAGCGCTATCCAGCAGAATGGGCAGCAACGGGCAAACAGCGGATCAGATGTCTTTTCCTATTGGGAAAAAGGCAATCTGGTTACGGTCAGCCGCTACGCTCCGATGGAGTGGGAACTGGTTAACGTCGTCTCGCTGAAGTTGTTGACGGCAGACGTGCAGGAGAACGGCCGCTTGACGATACTGGTGGGCGCGATGTGCTTGATCTTTTCGTGGCTAGGGGCGAATTTCCTTTCCCGCATGGTCGTCGGTCCGCTCGAACGTCTGACTCGGGCTATGCGGCAGGTGGTGCGAGGCGAACTGAATCCGGTAACCGAGATTAAAAGCGAAGACGAACTCGGCACGATCTCCCAAGCGTTCAACTTCATGGTGCGCCGCGTGCGCGAACTGCTTGAGGAAGTGACCTTAGAGCAGAAGCGCAAACGGGAATATGAGCTGGCGCTCGTCAGCGCACAGATCAAGCCGCATTTTCTCTACAACACCTTAGATACGATCTATGTGCTGAACGAGCTCGATCGCAACGACGACGCGCGGGACACAACGAAGGCGCTGGCCGACTTTTACCGAACCGTATTGAGTCAGGGACGAGAGCTGATTATTCTAGAAAAAGAAGCCGCGCTCACTGACGATTATCTGGCGATCATGCAGATCCGTTATCCCGACGTTTTCCGCTATGAACTGGATATTCCCTCTGAGCTGTCCGGTACGCCTATTCCGAAACTGTCCCTGCAACCGCTGGTGGAAAACGCGATCTACCACGGCTTGAAGCCGACCGGACGCATGGGCTTTATCTCGATTCGCGCGGAAGCGAACGGCGATCGGGTGCGCATTCGGGTCAGCGACAACGGCATGGGGATGGACGAAGCCCGCGTACGTTCGATCCTAACCGCACAGTCGCAGGAAGAAGCCGTTTCGGTCGGTACGTACAGCGTGCGGCAGCGGTTAAAGTTATATTTCGGCGATGACTATGGCTTGAAGATCGACAGCACACCCGGCGAAGGAACAGTTGTGGAACTTTCGCTGCCCATTTTGCATACCCAAGGAGATGAGCCTCATGTATAAAGTGATGATCGTGGACGACGAGCCCCTTTTCCGGGATTACTTGAGGCTCAAAATGGATTGGGCCGCGCTCGGCTTCGAGATATGCTGCGAAGCACGGAACGGAAACGAAGCGCTGCTCGAAGCTGAGAAGCATCGGCCGCATGTGGCGTTGGTGGACATTAACATGCCGATCATGGACGGAATCGAGCTGGCTTCGAGATTGAAGACGCGTTTTGACCGGATTGCGATCGTGTTTATCTCCGGCCACAACGAATTCGACTATTTGCAAAAAGCGATCCGCACCGGCGTGCAAGATTATCTGCTCAAGCCGTTCAACGAGGAAGAAATGATCGCGACGTTGACACGCATCATTCCCCGCCTACCGGAACTGCCGCGCCGCGAAGACGAAGCGCAGGCGGACCACATGGAGGAAAACGAACACGATCTCGGCCATATCCGCGATACGATCGTGATGGCGCTGCGGATGCGCGATAGCGAGACGCTGGAGGAAGTCCGCAAGGCAATCAAGCTGCTTCGCTGCCGGTCCTAGGGCGACGAATACGCGGATGCGATGACAATGGGCTTCGTGTCGCTCGCGCTCTCGTATGCGGGCGAACGCGGCTTTTCGTATTCACGCGTCTGGGAAAGCGAGGGCGATCAATCGCCGCATGAACGGATGAAGGCGCTGAACTCCTGGGACGAGGCCGAGCAGTGGCTGCTGTCGCTGTACCGTCGCGTGATTCAATTGACCTCCGACACCCGTCCGACTAAGTCTTCCTTGCTCTTCGCTTCGGCGGTTGCGTACATCGAGAAGCATTATACGGACAGCGAACTATCTGCCGAACAGGTCGCAGGCGGCGTATATGTCGACCCCAGTTATTTGCGGCGCGTATTCCGCAAAGAATCCGGATACTCGGTCATGGAACATATCACGCATATCCGAATGAAAAAAGCGCGGGCGCTACTACTGGAAGGCAATCGAAAGCTCGCTGATATCGCAGAGAGCATCGGCTATGCCGATCCAGGATATTTCAGCAAAAGTTTTAAAAAACGCTTCGGCGTGACGCCAAGCGAATACGAACGAATCGCGAGGGGATATTTGTGAGGGGGGATTTGTAGGGAAGCGCGGGGCGGCTGCGGGGGAAATTCGTTCAGGACGCTGTCTCACCCGGAAGCATAGATGAAGATTCGGGGAGTAGCTTTCCGGGTTCAAAGGCGTCCTGAACTGAATTTCCCCCTCCGCCTCTCGCTTCGCTTCAAAGATTTGAAGTGTAGGAAGGTCAAAGTCAAAAGATTAGAAATAAGAAACATAAAGCGGCTCTTGATTTGGAGCCACTTAACGTGTGAGAAAATCCAACGTGACTGGAAGAGAGAAGACAGAGAGAGAAATTCAGTGTAGGAGCGATAGCGTTCGCCTTTGAAATCGAGAAAATTCCGCTAAAAATTTAATCCTTTTCTCGATTTCAACACGCGACCGGAACGAATTTCTCTCGGAGTCTTCTCGCTTCCCGCGCAAACGTGACTTTCTCGACATCTAGGCGGCTCTTAATTTAGAGCCGCTTTTTGCAGGTTGTCCCGTTTTGTCCGGGTATGGCCCGTTTTGTGCCTTAATAGCTGAGTGGGGGCGGACTATAATGAGGGCGTAACCGGATGAAAGACAGCTTTTCAAACAGACAAAGGGGGCACACCCATGAAATTGTTCAACAATCGTCTAGGCGCAGTTGTGATAGCGCTTTCCACGGCACTGCTAGTATCGGCTTGCGGATCGCAGGCGGCGAACGATACGACGCAGGCGGCTGCGGAAGGCGGCAAAGTTCAGATTAAGGTCTACGCGCAGCATTTCGACGAAGATACCAAAGGACCGTTCGATTACGCGGTAGAAGAACTCAAGAAGGAAATGCCGGATGTAGAGATCGTGCTCGATTCGGCGGTGCAAGACGGGTATCAGAAGCTGAAGACCTACGCGGCGACAGGCAATATGCCGGATATTTACTTCACGGATTGGACGACGCTTCAGACATTCGCCAAATCCAAAAACGTAGAACTGCTGGACGACTATTCGGCAACGACTGACTATAAAAACAATTTGAATACGGGCGTGGAATCGCGTCTGATCGCGCCGGACGGTCATGTGTATGCCTTCCCGGACACGGGCATCGAATTCCAACTTCTGTATTACAACAAAACGATCTTCGACGAAGTCGGTATTGACACTCCGATCAAGACGTACGACGAACTGATCGCAGCTTCGACCAAGCTTAAAGAAGCCGGTTATCTGCCACTATCCATTTTTGCCAAAGAAAAATGGATCACCAACGCCTTCTATAACGGCCTCGTGACTCGCGAAGATTCGCAAGGACTTGGCGCACTCGACGAACCAGGCGTAACGGCTTTGCCGGAAGCCTTTGTCACCGCTGCCGAGCAAATGAAGAATCTGCAAACCGCAGGACTGTTCGATGCCAATGCGACCAACACCAACTATGACCAAGCATCCTCGCTGTTCTACCAAGGCAAAGCCGCGATGTTCGTCAACGGTCAATGGGAAATCTACAGCTCCACCGAGAAACTGGGCGACCAAGTCGACTGGATGTACTGGCCGGCCAAGGACGAAGCGACGTTCGAGCAAGCGAAAAGTTCCATCAACGGAGCGGGCGCGCCTGGCGGCTATGCCGTCTCGCCGGGCAGCAAAAACAAGGAAACGGCTGTTGAAGTCGCGGCCTTTATTGCGAAAAAGTCTGCCGAATACCGATACACCAAGCTGGGCAGCCCGATCGTGACGCCGAAGGTCGACAAAGAAATCGCAGGCGATGTTCCGGCCATGATGCAAAGAGTCGCGGACGAGCTTCTGCCGAACGCGACCCAATATGCGAAAGCACTCAGCAGCACCGAAATTCAAAATGCCATGAACGATAACACGCAGAACATGCTGGTCGACGGCTTTACGCAAGAAGACTTTATCGGCAACTTGAACCGCACGCTCGAAAAGCAAAATCAATAATCCGATCCACCCAATAATTCCGCCCGAACCCCGACGTTCTTTCCTCGTACGGGGTTCGATTTTGACGGGAGAGCAAGGAGTCGAACCTTCTCATGAACAAATACTTGGGCAACAAAGCTGCACTGGCGCTTTTCCTGCTTCCCGCGCTTATCCTGTACAGCGTTATCTTGATCTATCCCGTGCTTCAAGGCGTCTTCCGCAGCTTCTACGAGTGGGACGGCCTCAGCACGGCGACCTTTATCGGCTTGGACAATTACAAGGAACTGTTCGGCGATCCGCTGTTGCTGACTTCTTTGAAAAACGGTGCGTTGTTCGCGCTGGTGCTCGTCGTGTTCCAGATCGGTCTGGGCACGGTGCTGGCTTTGGTCTGCGCCAACCCGCGCACGCGCGGCAGAAGGCTGCTCAAGACCGCTTATTTTATCCCGGTCGTTCTGTCCGTTACCGTAGTCTGCCAACTGTGGATAGCGATCTATGACCCGACCAACGGACTGATTAATCGCCTATTCGAGATGCTCGGATTGTCCTATCGCCAAAATTGGCTCAGCTCGCCGACCGAATCGATCATCGCGATCGCTTTCGTCAACGCTTGGCAGTTCATGGGTTACCAGTTCGCGCTGCTCTATGCAGGCGTTAAAGCCGTCCCCGAAGATTATTTCGAAGCAGCGACCATCGACGGCTGCGGCAAATGGCGCGCCCACTGGCATGTCACGCTTCCGCTGATGCGCGAGACGTACAAGTTCTGCTTTACGATCGCTATCACGTCCGGGATCGGCGCTTTCGTCCAAATGCTGATCATGACCAACGGCGGACCCGGCACGACCAACTACACGATGACCTTCATGATCTACCGCTATGCTTTTATGGAAAGCAACTATGGTTACGCCTGCGCGGTATCGGTGCTGCTCGTGCTGATTTCCCTGGCCGCAACGATGATTATCAACCGGGTATTCGACCGCGAACAGACGGCTTGATCCTTTTCATGACCCGTCTGCGCATCACCGAAAGGAGAATCCCATGACCTTGAAAAAACTCCAGCCGCTCGGACGCTTTATCCTGCAAATCCCGCTGTGGCTGTATTTGATCGTCTCGATCTACCCGCTGATCTGGATGATATCCTACTCGCTGAAAAACAATGACGAAATCTTCGTGACCAACCCGTTCGGACTGCCGACGCACTTCCGGTTCGAAAACTATGTGAATGCCTGGACGCAGTTCAATATTCCGAGGTATTTCCTGAACAGCTTCGTCGTCTCCCTGATCTCGACGGTGTTCATTCTGATTCTGGCCCTTATGTTCGCTTTTGCCGTGGCAAGAATGCGCTGGCGGTTCCGCTCCGCGGCCCGAACCTATATGATTGTGGGCATGTTCATGCCGCTTCAGGTTATCATGATCCCGCTGGCGATACTGGTGCGCGACTTCCATCTGACCAACACGTATGGTGCGCTCATCATTCCGTATATCGCGCTCGGACTGCCTTTTTCCACGATGGTGTTCTACGGGTTCCTGATGGGTATTCCCCGGGAAATCGAGGAAGCGGCCTGCATGGACGGGGCGAGCATTTATCGGCTGTTCCTGCGCATCATCCTGCCGCTCGCGCTACCCGCGATCGCGACCGTGACCATCTTCCAATTCCTCAACAACTGGAACGAATTCACGCTGGCCTATATCCTGATCTCCGACGAAAACATGAAGACGTTGCCGCTCGGCCTGCTCTTTTTCCAAGGCTCATACAGCACGGATTGGGGCGCGATGGGCGCGGTGATGACGATCGCTTCGCTTCCGATGGTACTGGTTTACTTGCTGCTCAGCGAACAGGTGGAGCGTGCGATGACCGTGGGTTCGGCTGTGAAAGGTTAATTGGATCGATACGTATGACCCCTATGAAAAAAGCCCGAACCCAGCGGATCAATCGATCCCCGAGGTTTGGGCTTTTCCATGTACAACGCTTGTTAAGTCGCGTTCGTCATCGGCTGTGCGTCGATCGCGATGATTCTGCCGAAGCTCCCGATATAGCGAACCGACCATCCAAAGTAGCAGCGCCACGTTCACGTAAACGACGACCAACCCCGTATAGATCCCGATCGTTCCCGCCTGCACCATCCACAGATTAGCGGTCACGCTCAGACTGAGCAGAATCGCCGGGATTCTCCATTTGCGATCGTACAGACACACAAAGATGGACAGCACCAGTGCCGGAACGCTATAGCGTTCATGAATCTCGGTCGGCAGCATGAAAAAGGCAAAGTTGACGAGTGCGGCGCTTTTGAGCAATGACGAAGCATTCAGGCGACTTTTCCATAAGTAGACCGCCGCAAACGCAACGAACAGTGCAAGCAACAGAAACCCGGCCGACCGCAGCGTGAGCACGCCGAAAACCCGTGTCGTATCCGGCGTTGTGGGTGATGTGCCGATAAAGTAATACCAAATGTTCATCGCGTTCATCGTCACCTGCGGATACATGCCGACGGCGCTGAGATAAGCTCCTTTTACCATCGCCTGAAGACCGCCTGCCTGCGCGAAAAACACGGCCGTTACGCCCATGATGCTTGTAAACCCTGCTGCGAACAACGCTAGTGAACGAATGCCTTGCCGATTGGCCAAGCGTCGCAGGAAATAAATGCCCAGCACGGCAAGCAGCGTCACGGCCTGAAACTTGCTGAGCAGCGCCAGCGCGAACAATACGCCCGCAAGCAGAGGCAGACTCGGCAGCATGAGAAGCATCGCGGCCATCAGCATGCTGTGCAGCATATCGACTTGCCCCCAAGACGCGCTGCCGAAGATCAAAGCCGGATTCAGGGCCAGCAGCGCCAACACGAACAATCGGCTGCGCGTGCGTCCCGCCGAACGGGTCAAGGGCAGAGCGGCGGCGAGCAAAATCAGATCCAGCACGATCAGCACGCCTTTAAAAGAAAGCTCGCCCGCCGCCGGCACAATGCCGAACCATCCGACCGCTGCGCGATAAAGATCCATCAGCAGCAGGAAGATCGGCGGATAGTTGATGCTGCTTCCTTCGATATATACGCTCGCCAAGCCGCGCTGCCGCACCTGCTCCATCCAATCGACAAAAAGCTGCTGGTCGCTCATGAAGCCTCCGTGCGGAAAAGCGACCGCGAAGCGGATTCCCGCGGCAGCGACGCCTAGCAGAACCATCCAGATCATGAATGTCCGGTCGGATAAAATCTCTCGTCGCGGCTCCTCCTGTTTTCGCATCGTTCGCTTCCTCCCTGCTTCTGTCGAACCTCGTTTTATCGCGGCATTCGAATCGACGGCGATGCCGCGAATCCCAACAGCGTCCGAATTCGTTTGATTTGCGCTCATCATAGCATGCCGCCATCGGCCGCTCAACTTCACGTTTTTTGCCGCCTAACTGCAAGAATTGACCGCTATGCTGCTGTGTCAGCGCTCCCCGTTACGGGTAAAACAGGGCAACTCAACCATGTGGAGGTGCAACGCCCATGCAAGACTATCCGAACTCCGGTGTGCCGGACGCAAGCCGTCCCGAAGATCGTCTGCCTGAAGACGTCACTTATCTGCGTACCAAAATCGTCAATGTCGTGATGATCGGCAGGCCGGGAGGCGAATGGGTACTCGTCGATACCGGAATGCCCGGTTCCGCGTCCAAGATCGTGAAGGCGGCTCGCGAACGCTTCGGACGGGAAAAGCCCGAGGCGATCCTGCTCACCCACGGCCATTTCGACCATACCGGTTCGCTTGATGATCTGCTTGATCTATTCCCGGACGTTCCTTTATACGCCCATGAACAAGAACTTCCGTTTTTGACGGGCAAAGCGGATTATCCGCCCGGCGATCCGACCGTCGGCGGCGGACTGATGGCAGCATCGGCTCCGTTTTATCCGAACAAAGGCATCGATCTCGGAGAACGCGTTCAGCCGATGCCTGCGGATGGAAGCGTTCCCTTCCTGCCCGAATGGCGCTGGCTGCATACTCCGGGCCATTCGGAAGGACACATCTCGCTGTTTCGCAGCTCGGACGGTACGCTGGTGGCCGGAGATGCTTTTATCACGGTGAAGCAGGAGTCGGCGCTGGCCGTACTCACTCAGCGCCGCGAGATCCACGGACCGCCTACGTATTTCACGCCGAACTGGGAAGCGGCGCGTACCTCGGTCGCCCGACTGGCTGCCTTACGGCCTGCTTCAGCGATTACCGGCCACGGCGAACCGATGGCAGGAGCCGAGCTTTCGCAAGGACTCGAGCAGCTAAGCAGCAATTTCGATACAGTAGCGGTTCCCGCGGCAGGCCGCTACGTGGATTCGGCGCATATCGATCCGGAAACTTGAATATCGAAAAAAACTGCCGTTGTGATCGATCGGACGCGCTGCAGGATTTTTATCGCATCTTCAGCTTTCGTTCATCTTTCATTCATTCGCTAGACATAGACTGGGAATCAAGGATCAGAAATTCCTTGATTCCCAGTCTTTTTTCTTAATTTTGTCGAATGAATCACTATAAAATTAAGTCTTAAGATCTATTTTCGGAAATAAAAATCCAAAAAATTCAAAAAAGAGTATTCAAATCTTTTCATACCTTACCGATATAACAATTATTAGACTTTATTCGACAAATTAAGACTTTTGAAATAGGGAGGGCCTCTCTCTTCTCTTTTCAAAAAGCTCAGGAGGCCCACACCATGAAAAACTTGAACGTCCGCTGGAAAATCTTGATTCTTACTTTCATCTCCGCCCTTCTGCTGGCCGCAGTCGGTTACAGCGGCTACGACGCCACCAAGAAAGTGTCCGACGCTTCGGAACGCATGTACAACGAGAACGTGAAAGCCATGGCGATTTTGGACGAAGTACGCACCAACAATATCTCGATGCAGTCGATCGTGCTCGAAATGATCATCGCTACCGACCAGGCGCAGCTTGCTAAACTCAAAGACGCGCTCACCCAAGCACAAAAATCGAATAACGCTTATTACGAACAGTTGAGCACCTTGGACATGTCCACCGAAATGAAAACGCAGTATGACGCTTTTCGCGCCGTCGTTCCGAATTATCGCGCCGCGCTTGAAGAAGTCGTGACTTTGAGCGAACAAAACGAAAACGATCAAGCTTACTCCGTATTTTCGGAAAAAGTTCAATCGCTCCGTCAGGAAACGAACGATATGCTGCAAAGCATCACCACCTTGCAGGCCAACGAAGCCCAAAACAGCAGCGAGCAAACCGTCGCGCTCAAAAACGGGTCCCTGCTCCTGATTCTCTCCCTGCTGGCAGCAGGCATCGCACTCTCTTTGATCGTCGGTTACCTGATTGCCCGCGCGGTCTCCGCGCCGCTTCGCAATATCCAGCAGCTGATGCAAAATGCGGCAAACGGCGATCTTACGGTCCGAGCCGACTATCAATCCCGCGACGAAATCGGGCAGCTGTCGTATTCCTTCAACGGCATGATCGCAGGTCTTCGCGGCATCATCCAAAAAGTAGACGAGAGCGCCATGACCCTGTCCGCGTCTTCCGAGCAGCTGACGGCAAGCGCCGAACAAACAGCCGTCGCTTCCGGTCACATCGCTTCTTCGTCCAGCGTTCTGGCTGACGGCTTCGAGACGCAAACGCGGACGGTATCCGGCGTCTCGCACTCGGCCGATCAACTCGCCGATCATATGACCAGCATCCGCGGCGGCAGCGAGTCGATCGCCGAACTTGCCGAACGCACCGAACAGTCCGCCAATGCAGGCTTGAGCGAAGTCCATGAAGTGCTGCAACAAATCCGGGATATCGATACCAGCGTAAGCCATACCGGAGCCGTGATGACGTCGTTGGAGCGCCGCATCGAAGATATCGACATGCTCGTCTCCGCGATTCAACAAGTCGCCAAGCAAACGAATCTGCTCGCGCTGAACGCTTCGATCGAAGCCGCGCGTGCCGGAGAAGCCGGAAGAGGCTTCGACGTCGTGGCCCAAGAAATCCGCAAGCTGGCCGAGTCTGCTGCCGAATCCGCTTCGCAAATCACGGAAACGGTTCGTTCCGTCCAAGACGAAAGCCGCAAAGCCGTCGTCTCCATGAACGAAGCCGCAGGTCGAGTGAAGCAGGGCGTCGAAGGCGCCGGACGCGTATCCGATTCCTTCTCTTCGATCCAGCGTTCGGTCGCCGACGTCTCCGGCCGAATCGGCGAAATCTCCCGCTCCATCGCTTCCGCTTCCGGCCAATCCGTCGAAATCGGCCGCGCGATGCAAAGCATAGGTCGCGTCACCGAACAAGGCGCCGCAGGTCTTCAAGAAGTCAGCGCCGCGAGCGAGGAACAACTGTCCACCATGGAAGAAGTCAACGGCTCCGCCCGTTACCTCTCCCAACTCGCCGAAGATCTTCAGCAGGAGATGACGAAGTTCAAGCTGTAACCGGACATGGATCGGGTTCGCGAAACTCCGGCGGAATCGCACCCTTGCCGGACAATCGGACGAAGTCCGAACCTCAAAACTTAAGCATGTTTCTCGGCCGCGGGCGGAACGCCACCGCCTGCGGGAAAGAGTTCCTTCCCTTTCCCGCGGCCGTTTACCATACACCAAAAACCCCGGCAGATTATATGCCGGGGTTTTGTGCGGTGGGGGAAGTTTGGTTTTAATGAAAAGCTCGTGGCGGAGAGTAAGATTCGTGCAGGAGTGCCCGACCTTCATCGAATATTCTTCCCCGAAAAGTCGGACACGCTCGCCTTTGAAATCGGGAAGCTTCCTCCATCGAATCCATCCTGCTTCCCGATTGAGACAGCGACCGAAACGATTCTTACTCGCAGCCCTGCCGCTTTTCATAAAACGAACGGGACTTCCCTCAATGCCGCAGCAAAAGCATCAGAACTCCTGCCGCAAAATCGAATAGAGTTCGGAGTCGTGGAATTCTCCCTTGAAGTACATATGCTCCCGCATCCGGCCTTCCCGCTTCATGCCGAGCCGTTTCATCACATTCGACGAAGCTTCGTTCTCGGGACGGCAGGTGGCCGAAATCCGGTGAATGTCGAGCTCGCCAAAGCCCATGCGCAGCATAGCGAAAGCCGACTCCGTCGCATAGCCTTTTCCCCAAAACCGCGGATTGAACGCATAGCCGATCTCCGCGTTAAAACCCGCCTTATGAATGCCGCAGCCGCCGATCAGCTCTCCGGTTTCTTTTAGCGTCACGACCAACTCGTAACTTCTGCGCGGAATCTCGCGGCTCATCTCGATCATCTGCTCGACGAATTCCTTTGTTTCCTCCTCCGTGTTCGGACCCCACATGGAATAGCGAACCACAACCGGATCGGAGGAATAGGCGTGAACGGCCTCCCAGTCACTTGGAACGGCATCGCGTAAAATCAGGCGCTCCGTTTCGATGGAAATTTTCATGTTCATTCCTCCTTTTTTCATATCGATTATGAACCGACTCGCTCATTCTGACAAGATACGATCCATGAATATCCCGCGTTTCCAGACAAAAACGGACGATGCTTTCCTCTTTCGAGAAAAGCATCGTCCGTTGTTAGGCAGATCGCTTGGTGAAAACGTCGACTTATTTCGAAGCTTCGTAAGAGGCCAGGAATTCCTTCACCTTCGCAGGGTCCGCAGTCAGTACGTTGCCGGTGTCGACAAGCGGGCTGACCGTGGAAGCGGCTTTGATCTTGTTGCCTTCGTAGAATTGCAGGATTTCGTCCTGGTTGATCGAGTACAGAACTGCTTTGCGCAGATCCGCGCTCGTGCCGACCGGACGGTTTTCCGCCGTGTTGAACAACAGATACGTTACGGCGTTGCTTTCCAGCGTTTGCAGCTGCAGCTTGGAATCGCCTTCGACCACGGAGAATTTCGTTTCCGGCACGCCGTAGTACGAGTAGATTTCTCCGCTGCGCAGAGCCGCCAGAGCGCTGTCCGCGTCGGCGATAAAGCGCACGTCGATCTTGGAGATGTTCGGTTCGTTTTCCGTACCCGGCATGTAAGCAGGGTTTTTGACGAACTTGGCGTCGTAGTCGTTTTTCTTCGTCAGGATGTAAGGACCGCTGGCGTACAGCGTGTTGTCGTAAGCCGCGCCTTCCGTTACCGTATTCTGGTCGCCGTAAGGAATGTCTTTCGTCACGTCGAATTTGGCTACGTCATACGTGTTGATGCTTTCGACTTGTTTCTTCGACACGATGCCCGCCGATTGGTGGGCCAGGTAGTTCAGGACTTGCGGGAAAGGCTCGGTCGTCGTCAATTTTACTACTTGGTATTTGCCCGCCGCATTGTCGGCTTGCGTCTTGTCTTCGACCAATTCCGAGATCGGAGCTTCCAGACCGGCTTCAAGCGCCTCGCGAATCGTTCCGCCGCTTGCCGCCTGCGCGGAATCCAGCGAAGCCAGATCCGTTACCGCTTCGACGGTGCCGATGTGTTCGTGCAGCGAGTAGGTACGGTGATCCGGTACGGAATCTTTGTTTTTCGCGCGGTCGAGCGAGAAGATGACGTCGTCCGCGCCTACGCGTTCGCCCGTATCCACGGCTTTGTCGCCTTCGACTTTAGCGAAGTTGATATCGTCGCGCAAGATGAAGTAATAGTCGGAGTTGCCGTCGGCGATGCTGAAGTTGCGCGACAGCGAACCGTCGGACGTGATTTTGTCGTCGTCCGTCAGGTTGATCAGACGCACGTACATGTTGGTGTTGATCGTATTGATCGAACCGTCGTTGCCTTTGATCGGGTCGAGCGAAGTCAGCGTGGACATCGCCTGCGTGATCAAGAGCGGATCGGTTGCGTTTTTGGCCGTGTCGTTGAACGAGATGTCTTCCCAAGCCAGAGCGCGGGATTTGGACAGGCGAACGGATTCCGGATTCAGAATCTCTTTGTTGATCGCCTGGCTTTTCAGCGAGATGTACAGCGGCGCGATATAGGCATTGTCGAACACGAGCTTTTGCTCCAGTTCTTTATATGTCGCTACATAGTCTTCCGGCGATTCCGTCGCGGCCTTGTCGATCAGGGAATCGATTTCGGAGTCGGCCAGGATGCTGTAGTCGCCGCCTGTCTTGAACAGCGAACGTACCGCGTAGTCCGGGTTGCCGGTTACGGTCGTCCAGCTGGAGAGAGCGACATCATAGTTGCCTGCATCCTGCTGCGACTTGAAGCTGCCGTAGTCCGGCTGCAGATTCAGCTTCACGTTGAAGCCGTTTTTCGTCAGTTGGTCGCGGATGATGTTGACGTCCGATTCTTGCGACGTCATCGCCAGCAGCTCGATATCCACCGGAGTGCCGGTCGTTGTCGTTTCCGCCGCCGTCTCGCCTTCCGTCTCGGTCGTCGTTGCCGCCGGAGCAGCCGTATCCGACTTCGTCGTTACCGACGAGCAGCCTGCCAGTACCAGCAATAAGGACAGCAGCAGTACGGTCAGCGTTTTGGTGAACTTGTAAGATTGACGCATGTTTTTCTCCCCCTTTATATGTGTAACGCTATATATTTGGTCCAAAGCTCCTCGGACGCATGCGTCGCGAACTTTTAATCCAGCTTCGGATCGAGCGCGTCCCGCAGTCCGTCGCCCAAAAAGTTGAACGACAGAACCAGGGCGATGATCGCCAGACCCGGATAAACGGCCAGATAAGAGTTCGTTTCCAGATACGCGCTGCCGAGCTTCAGAATGTTGCCCCATTCCGGAATATGCGGCTCCACGCCGAGTCCCAAATAACTGAGACTGCTCGTGGAGATGACGGCCGTGCCGATGGTCAAAGTCGCCTTGACGATCATCGGAGCCATCGAATTCGGCACGATATGCTTAAAAATGATCGACAGATTGCCGGAGCCGAATGCTCTTGCCGCATCGACGAATTCGTACGTGGATACCATCAGGACGTTGGCTCTCATCGTCCGGGCGTAAGTCGGGATAGCCCCTACGCTCAGCGCGAGAATCAGATTGACCGTGCTCGCGCCGAACGCCGCGATGATCGCGATCGCCAGCAGGATGCCGGGGATCGAATACAGAATATCCAGCGCCCGCATGATGACGTTGTCGGTGCGCCGCCCGTAGTAACCGGACACCGCACCCAGAATGCCGCCGATGACGAAAGGAATGATCGTGGACACGGCGCCGACGATCAGCGAAATCCGGGCACCGAATACGATGCGCGAGAACAAGTCGCGGCCGAAGTTGTCGGTACCGAGCGGATAAGCCAGACTCGGGGTCTGAAGAATCGCGCCGTAGTTGTTTTCCACCGCCATGCTGTAGTCGAAGGTGAAGAGACTGCAGACGGACAAGGAGAACAGGAAGAAAATGAAGAACATCCCCAGCATCGACGTGGTGCCTCTCGACAAGCGCTCGATCGCGTCTTCCCATCTTGGCGAAGCCGGCGATTTCTGGCTGCGGATCTTCGCCAGCAGAACGATGCCCAGCAGCAGAGCGAACAGATTGCCTGTCGCGGTAGTCAAGATTAGTGCGAAAGCCAGCCACATCATCTTCGGCGGGACATGACTTCTTTTCACGAAAATAGCAATCAGAATCAACGAGAGAAACTGGAATCCCGCCACGATCATCAGCACCAGCATGCCCAGCGGGAATGTGTCGGCTACGTAAGGCTTGAACAGGTTGAGCGCCGAGATTCCGATCACGCCGATCTGCGTCATGACCATATATCCGGCGAATACGTATTCCGGCGTCTTGACCTTCTTTACAAGCTGGAAGGCCGCCGCCGTCGCGAATACGTTCCCCGTCGCCAAGCTGAGCAGCTGCACCCAGCCGAGCACTCTTGTCCGGCCGCGAATGTAACCTGTCGCAGCCAGATCATGCCGGATCAATAAAGAAATCACGACTTGTACCAATGTAAAAAATGCGTAAGCCGCCGCGATCGTCAACACGCCGGACTTGATCGCGCCCGTGCCGTAGTCGAACGAATTGGCCAGCAGGACCAGCGTCAGCAGCAGCGAAGCGATCCAGGCGAAGCCGGATTGCGCGTACTCTGACGAAGCGCGCGTGCCTCCGCCGAGGCCGGCATCCAGCCCCGACGGGGAAGAACCTGCGGCCGAAGGTTCGGTAACCGATAACTCGGACATTTCGCATGTCCCCCTTTTTGTCTAGTATTGCTTCATCTTGGTACGGATTCTCGGATCGATAAACGCGTACAGCACGTCGATGATCACATTGACGAGCGAGATCGCGATCGCCGTGTAGACGACGCCGCCCATCACGGCCGGAATATCCGGAACGAACTGTTTATCGACGATATAGCTGCCGAGACCGCTGATATTGAAGACTTTCTCCGTGATCGCCGCTCCGCCCAGCATCGCGCCGAACTGAAGGCCCACCACGGTAACGATCGGAATAAGCGCGTTGCGAACGGTATGCTTCATTAATACGGTGCGACGTCCAAGCCCTTTGGCTTTGGCCGTCAGGATATAATCTTCGTTCATGACTTCCAATGTCGACGAACGGGTCATCCGCGCTACCGCCGCCGTCAGTCCCGTGCCGAGCACAATGACCGGCATGATGAACGACAACACATTCCCCGGCGTGTAGGTGGCAGGCAGCCAACCCAGCTTGATCGAGAAGCCGAGAATGAATACCAGACCTTGCCAGAAGTTCGGGATGGACAAGCCGATGAGCGCGATGAACATGAAGCTGTAATCGAGCCAAGAGTTACGGCGCGCCGCCGACAGGATACCGATCGGCAATGCGACCAGCAAGGCCAGCACCAGCGAGAACGAAGCCAGCATCAACGTCACCGGGAACTTTCGCATGATGGTGGACGCGACATCTTCGTTACCCGCGAAAGATTTGCCCAGGTCCAACGTCATCACGCCGCGAATATTGTCCCAAAGCTGTACGAGGTAGGGACGATCCAAACCGTAGATTTGGTTGAACCGGTCAATCTGTTCGGCGGTGGCCGTTTCCCCGAGGATGTTCGCCGCCGGGTTCATCGGCGAGAGGTTCAAAATCGTGAACACCAGGGCTGATACGCCGACAACCACGAACAGAGTCATCAGCAGTCGTTCGAATATGTATTTCGAATAGGCATTGCTGTACAGCAGCATCAGAATCACCATCGGGAATCCGATCACGAAGGCAATAGCCGCAAAGACCGGATTGGCGATCAGCGCTTCGAACGTCGCCGCGTAGTCGTTTCTCGGAACGTTTCCGCCGCGCGCGCGTTCAGCCGTGATCTCGTCAGCCTTGGCTCGAAGCCGTTCCTCCACTCGCTGGTCAACCTCGCGCTTGGTCTCTGCCTCGCTCGGCTGCTGTTTGAAAAATCGCTGTTTATCCGCCAACTGCCGGGCAAATTCGGTTCGCAGTTCCTTTTCAACGCCGGATGCTTTCAGTTCCTGAAGTACCGCAGCGCGCAGCTGCGCGTATCCCCCGCTGCCGCGACGAGCAAGCCATACGGCAAGCACAATCAGATTGACTGGGGCTCCGAGCAGCAATAACCAGAAGCGATAGCCGGGAATGCCCAACATTTTGCGGTATAAACGTCCGATCGGCGCATGCCAGGACGATTGTTGTTTTTTTTCAGCCGCCTCCATAAAAAACTTGCCTCCTAAAACGTTGCAAATGTATAATTCGTTCATAGCGATTTAATTCCGATTAATATACTCGTATTTATAAGTCGTATTTTAGGGTTCAGACTCCTAAAAAGTCAAGAGATACCGAAAACATTTTTGGTGACAGCATATAACGGATAAGATAACGGGGGCCGACGGGGATGGAAAAACTGTTGCAAGTCAGCAATTTACGCGTATCGTTCGTAGCGCGCGAGACCGAAACGGAAGCGGTGCGCGGCGTGAGTTTTGAATTGAATAAAGGGGAAACGCTCGGGATCGTCGGCGAATCGGGCAGCGGAAAAAGCGTGACGGCCCGCGCGATCATGCGGCTGCTGCCGGAAGCCTCTTCCCGCGTCAAAAGCGGAGAAGTCATGTTCCTCGGACAAAACCTGGCGCAAAAAAGCAGAAAAGAAATGGAAGCAATCCGGGGTCGGGATATCGGAATGATTTTCCAAGACCCGATGACGTCGCTCAATCCGACGCTGCGCATCGGCGAACAGATCGCCGAGACGCTGCGCAAGCACCGTAAAATTTCCAAGCGCGAAGCGAAAACGGCAGCCGTCGAAATGCTCAAGCTGGTCGGCATCCGCGATCCGGAAACGCGCTTCAACCAATACCCGCATGAATTCTCCGGCGGGATGCGCCAACGCGCGATGATCGCGATCGCGCTCGCCTGCCGTCCGTCGCTGCTGATCGCCGACGAGCCGACCACCGCGCTTGACGTGACGATTCAGGCACAGATTCTGAACGTGATGAAGCAGATGCAGGAAAAGCTCGGCACGGCGATTGTCCTGATTACGCATGATCTCGGCGTCGTGGCCGGGATGTGCGATCGCGTCGTCGTCATGAAAAGCGGCCAGATCGTCGAAGAAGGCCGGACGGCAGACATTTTCGCGAACCCGCAGCATCCGTACACGAAAAAGCTGCTGAACGCGCTCCCGCGTCTGGACGAGCCGAAAAAGCCTAAGCCGGGACGCGTCGTTGGGACGACCGACACTTCCACGATTGTTTCAACCGAAGACACCCCTGCTCCCCGACCGCTGCTTGAAGTCCGCTCGCTCCAGCAGCATTTCAATCTGGGCAAAGGACGTACGCTCAAAGCCGTCAACGATATCAGTTTCTTTATCCGCGAAGGCGAAACGCTGGGCATGGTCGGCGAATCCGGCAGCGGCAAATCGACGACGGGCCGCGCGATTTTGCGGTTGCACGAACCGACTAGCGGCGACGTCTTATACCGGGGCATGGCCGTCAACCGGCTGTCCGCCAAAGAAATGAAACTCATGCGCCGCGAGATGCAGATGATTTTCCAGGACCCGTACGCTTCGCTCAACCCGAGACTGAAAGTACTGGACATTATCGGCGAAGCGATGGACGTGCACGGACTGACGAAGGACGCCAACCAACGCCGGGCGCGCGTGGAGGAACTGCTGGAGATGGTCGGTCTCGATCCGGCGTTCGCGCTGCGTTACCCGCACGAATTTTCCGGCGGCCAGCGTCAGCGGATCGGTATCGCCCGGGCGCTCGCGGTCGAGCCGAAGTTTATCGTCTGCGACGAACCGCTGTCCGCGCTGGACGTGTCGATCCAGTCGCAGATCGTGACGCTGCTGGAAGACCTTCAGCAAAAGCTGGGCCTGACTTACTTGTTCATCGCGCACGACCTGTCGATGGTGAAGCATATCAGCGACCGCGTCGCGGTAATGTATGCGGGCAAGATCGTGGAGCTGGCGGAAAGCGAAGAGTTGTACAACAACCCGCAGCATCCGTATACCAAGTCGCTGCTGGCGGCGATTCCGGTTCCCGATCCGACGATCGAAGCGAAAAAGAAACGCACATTGCTGGAAGAGGATCACGGCGAGGACAAGTACGGGCTGGAAGGTTCGGAGCTGGTGGAGGTGTCGCCGGGGCATTGGGTGGCGGTGCAGACGAAAGAATTGGCGGGGGATTGAAATTCGCTCGACGTTTGGTGTCATCGGCATTCGTAACGACTCCTGGTTACGAGGCGTTCTATAAAAAGACGCATACACCGTAACGAAGGGGGAATCGTAATGAGAAAGTTTAAGCTTCTAATGATCGGGCTGTTGTTGTTCATGATGATCGCCTATATCGTGCAAAGCTTGATGTACCAAACTTTTAATCCGATGATGTCAACCCTACTGTTTGCCGGTTGTGTCATCGTTCTTGTACAAATGCGAAAAAGCTTGACCCATACGCATGATTGAAAATAATCAAATTCCAACCCGAATTTTTCAAAAAAAGAACTCCTTCGTTAATCGGTTTGTTCACCGATCCAACGAAGGAGTTTTCTTTTTCGAATATTCCGAGAAATTCTAAGGTTTAAACCAGTGTCCGCTCCACTGCCGGCGTACCCGCTGCAGCAGCCTTCTTCACCATTCCCCGCGCGATATGCACGCCGGCCGCTCCGGCTTGCGCCAGGCCGCGGGTGATGCCGGCGCCGTCGCCGCCGCAGTACAGGCCGCGGATTTCGGTTTCCAGCGTCTCGTCCAGCTTCGGACGGGCGGAGTAGAATTTCGCTTCCACGCCGTAGAACAGCGTATGCTCGGAAGCGATACCCGGCGTTACTTTTTCCAAAGCTTCGACCATCTCGATCAAGCTTTTCATCGTGTTGTACGGCAGCACCAGTCCCAAGTCGCCCGGCACGGCTTCTTTCAGCGTTGGCTCGAGGAACCCTTCGCGGATACGTTCCGGCGTGGAACGGCGTCCGCGCAGGATATCGCCGTACTTCTGCACGATCACGCCGCCGCTCGACAGGTCGTTGGCGCGTTCGCAGATCTCGCGGGCGTATTCGTTCGGTTTGTCGAACGGCTCGGTAAATTTGTGCGATACGAGCAGGGCAAAGTTCGTATTTTTCGAACCCAGCGCCGGGTCTTTGTACGAGTGGCCGTTGGCCGCCATGACGCCGCTGTGATTCTCGACGACCACGTGGCCCGAAGGGTTGCTGCAGAAGGTACGCACACGCGTACCGACCGACGTATTGAATACGAATTTCCCCTCATACAGATGCTCGTTGATCTGACGCATCACGACATCGGACGTCTCGACGCGCACGCCGACGTCAACCTGGTTGTTGGTCAGCTTCAGGCGGCGTTTTTTGAACACGTCCGACAACCAAGCCGAACCGTCGCGGCCCGGAGCGATCATCACGCGCGACGCTTCGAACTCTTCCCCGTTTTTCAAACGGATGCCGGTCACGACATGCTCTCCGCCTTCTTTTACCGTGATCAGGTCTTCAACTTCGGCTTTATATTTCATCTCGACGCGCGGCTTCAGGTATTCGAAGATCGACTTCAAAATCTCCAGGTTCTGCTCGGTACCCAGGTGACGGACTTCGGCGCGCAGCAGCTTCAGACCCGCCGCATACGCGTTTTGCTCGATATCGCAAATCACGTCGGTCGTCGGATCGGTGATCGACTCCGTCGCGCCGTGCTCCAGGTTGATCGAATCGACGTATTGGATCAGTTCCAACACCTGCGAAGGCGCCAGATAATCGGTCATCCAGCCGCCGAACTCCGTCGTAATATTGAACTTGCCGTCGCTGTACGCGCCCGCGCCGCCGAAGCCTGCCGTGATCGAGCAGGCCGGCAGACAGCCCGCGAACTCTTTGCGTCCGGCTGCCGGAGGGCAGAATTGGACTTTGTTTTCCAAGATCGGGCAGCGGCGCTTGTAGATATCGTGGCCTTTGTCGACCAGCAGCACTTTCCAGTCCGGCGCTTGGCGGGTCAGCTCATAGCTGGCGAAAATGCCCGCAGGACCCGCGCCTACGATGATACAGTCGTATTTATTGGATTTTTCGGCGTTTTGTTCGTTGAGTTCGAGCGTGATGGAATCGGTCATGATCGGTCGTATCCTCCTCTGATGGGCGCATACCGTGCTTCGGATTTTCGGCAGCCAAACGCGCAAAAAAGCCCGGCTCCCGGCAGGTATGCGAAAAGCATCCTATCCGTAGCCGGGACTTTACGGTTCCCTGGTAGAGACTCCTGAACCTTATCTTCAGGAATATACGAATGATTATATGGTCAATGATAATATTGTTCGCGTTTCAACAAAACCTATCATAACCAATCAGTCGGATTGAGTCAAGTTTATTATTCGTATTTTTCAACCTTTTATCTTTCTTCAGCAAATAAAACTAAGAATATAAGCCTATTTCCGAACAATATAAAAATAAAGTAAACTTTTTTTCGTATAAAGTTTTATTTCATTCAATGTCACGCTTCAACTCGCGAAATACGTTTTTTGTTTCCGATGCTGGCAGCGCTTCTTATCCGTCTTCGCGACGCAAAATTTGGAGCAGCGAATCCTGCAACCGTCCCATTTCGTCCGGCTGGTCTTGCTTTCTCAAGAATTGCACGATCAAGCGCTGCCGGTCTCCGTTTCGATTCAACGTATACAATAATCCTTCGCTCTCCGCTTCGCGCGTGCCGCCTTTCGCTTCGAAATCCCGAAAGCGCAATTTATCCAGCAGTTCGCTCCGCTCGCTTTCCGGCAATTCCGGCTGAAGGATCGTCGTCACGAAACGAACAACTTCGTGATCCGAAGGATTTTCGGCAGCTCCGTCGGCCACAGGCCCCAAACGAAATACCAGCTCTCTCAGATTGCCGTCTTTGACGTTGCTCCAAGCCGTATATTCGTATTCCAGACCGGGCTTGCCGAACTTTTGCACCGTTTCGGTCAAAAGAGGAATGCTGTTCTGGAAAGACTGTGCTTCTTGTTCGGAAGGAAAGATTCGAACCGCATCGGGATTGGCTACCGCCGCCCATGACCATTTGAATTCTTCGTACGTTTTCGCGAGCCGCGGTTCCGCAATGTCGTTTTCCGCTTCGGACGGATCGATATTGACGGTCGGCAGCTCTTCCGCATACCGCGAAGAGCCGTCGACGGGCGAAAGCCCGGATGCGGCCGGATTTGGCTGACCGTTCACGGTAGCCCCGCCGTTTGATCCCGTTCCGACCCAATTCGCGATTCCCCCGCTCTGCACGATCACCACGCTCGCGATCGCCACCGCTGCCAATCCTGCGCCTCCGCCCGCCCATAAACGCCGCCGTTTCGCATTCACTCCCGTTCGCTTGGGCTCTTCTTCCGGTTCTTTGGTCCAAGAGCGAATCCCCGTCAAAATCCCGCTGCGAATTTCTTCCTTCCGCTGCGCGCTCAGCTTCGGAATATCCACTAATCCTTTCCCCGGCTCGCGTCCGTTCCCTCCCGTCGGTCCGTTAGTCCCCGTCACTTGCTTCTCCCCCGATCCATTGTTGAAATTCGCCGTTTTTGCGCAGGACGCGCAGCGCCCGGTGGCTGATCGTTCGTACCCTTCCTTCGCTGCAATCCAGCAAAGCCGCCGTCTCTTTCACGCTCAGTTCTTTTTGATACAGGAAAAAAATCACTTCCCGATGCTCAGGCTTCAACGAGTCCAACAGTCCCCACACCTTTTCCCGACGTTCTTCCGTAAGCGCGGCGCGTTCGGGCTGGTCGGAAGCAGGCGCTTCTTCTTCCTTATGCGGCAAAAATCCCGGCAACGCCCACCGTTTGCGGCGCACCGCATCCAACGCCGCATTGCGCGCGATCGCCGTCAGCCACGTTTTCGGCGACGATTGTCCTTTGAAGCTGTGCAGGTTCCGGTACGCCTTGATAAACACCTCCTGCAAAATATCTTCCGCCTCGCTCCCCCGCTGCCCTAACATAAAGTACAAATACTGATGAATGTCTTCATAGTACAGCTCGAACCATTCGGCGATCAGGCGCTCCCCTTCCGACTCGTAAGCCTCGCCCGCCTTTCCCGAATCCGAATGCCCGTCCGGCTTCGGTACAAGAAACGGTTTCCTGTCCCTATCCCGTTCCCGCTCAGCCAAGACAACTCCCCCTCTCTGTCTTCTTTTTTTGATTAGACGCGTCTGCTGCGGAAAGTATGTCACAATCGGTCCGATGCGGCAGGAACTTTTTTCGAACGCGTCGAATAACCCTAGCTTTGAAAGGACGGTGTTCCATGCAAGTTCGTTTATCCGATTATACCCCTCGCTGGGTGCAAAAATTCGACGAAGAAGCCCGGTTTCTCCGCAGCGTGTTCGGACCCGAGATTATAGGTTTCGAGCATTTCGGCAGCACCTCCGTTCCCGGCATGAAAGCCAAGCCCGTCATCGACATGATGGTCATCGTGCGCGATATCCAGGCAGTCGATGCGCGTAACGAGAAGATGGCCGAACTCGGCTACGACGTCGCGGGCGATTGGGGCATTCCGGGTCGGCGTCTGCTGCGCAAAGGCGGCGAGGAACGCACGCACCATATCCATTTTTACGAGTCGGACAACCCGCAGATCGCGCGTCACCTGATCCTGCGCGATTATCTGCGGGAGAAGCCGGACGAAGTGCGCGCGTATAGCGATCTCAAAGAACGGCTGGCCTCGCAATTCTCGGAAACGAGCGGCTACAGCCCGGCGAAAAAAGAATTTGTCGGCGAATTGGAAAAGCGTGCGTTGGCGTGGGCGGCAGCGTCCGGAAGATACGGCGAGTAAGCAGCGCGCATGCGCGAACAGCCCGGACCGAGGTCCGGGCTTTCGGCTTTGCAGGCGACGGGATGCGAGGAAACCTTTCGAAAATCCGCCGGCTTTATGCGCCGGATCGTTCGTCTTTGATTTCGACCGTGACCGGCTTACGCTCATGGTCCAACAGCTTCACGAACCAAAGACGCTGCTTCGCATCGTAGTCGGCTCCCGACACTGCGGGAACCGCGTATTCTCCAATATCGCTCTCTTCGAGTGCTCGGCGTATGGCTTCGGACCGCGTCAGCTCCGCGCCTTCCGGCTGTACTTCGTCTTCGATCTCGATCCGGGCCGCTTTGGCTTGTCCCGGGTCAGAAGTCATGACGGTCGAACCTTTTGCCATCCAGACGTTGACGTACATGCCGACCTTTACTTCGTCGGCTTCGGGCGCATCGGAATAATACGTCGCTTCGTAGTAAGCACCGTCTCCTCCGGTCGCGCTGTAGTCTTGCTTTTCGGGCGAGACGACCAGCACGCCTTGCTCTCCTACATCGACCACGTATCCGCCGCCGACCGGGAACATTTCCTCTCCAGCGTTTTGACCGGCCTGAGGGTCAGCGTCGGGGGCGGTTTGACTGCGGGGCTCGCCAAACGCGCAACCTGCTGCAAACAGCAATGTCAACGCAGCGATGCCGAGTCCCGAAATCCGCGAACCGCCGTTGCGCGTTACCGAATGTCTATCCATGGGATAAGCCTCCTGTTCATTACGCCGCTCGATCTTCGATCTTGATCCGTACAAGTTCCCGCTGCTCGTCCAACAGTTCGACCGTCCATGCATCTTCGTCCGGATGATATTCCGCAGCCCGCACGATGAAGAACGAATAATCGCTCGGTTCAAGCTGCTCGATCGCTTCGCGAACGACTTCCGCTTCCGAAAGGTTCGCACCGTGAAGAATGCCCCCGTTTTGCACCTCGACCTTTTCCGCGCCGGCTTGTCCGGGATACGAGTCTTCTACTTGGCCGCGGACTGCCCAAGCCTCTACTTTCATACCGACCTGAATTTCTTCCGGAGCTGCTCCGAACCAGGTCGCCTCGTAATAATCGCCGTCCCCCGTACCTGAACCGAGCTTCCGCCCTTCCGGAGAAACGACCAGAATATTCGAACCTTCCTTTTTCACGACGTAACCGATCGTGCCTGGATACGACGGAGTATCCGACGGCTGCGATTTTTCCGTTTTGTCTATTGCGCCGTCAGGCTCCGAATCATCTGGATTCGGATCGGGCGGGAGATTGCAGTCTGCGATCAGCGGCTCCGCAGTTTTTGCAGGTTCTTCGGCATTGGCGGCTCCTGTTTGCGTATCGACCGGCTTTTGTCCGCATCCGCTTAACACAAGGCCGACAACGAGTACCCACAAACATAGCGTTGCTGCTTTTCCTTTTCGCGTACCGTTTTTCGTCAACGTTTTGGCATCAGCAAATTTAGTGTTCGGCATTTTTGTCCCTCCTTCTTTCGGAAAATCCCGGCATCTTTTACACCCTTTTTCCTCCTAACGCTTCGGAAGAGTTGAAAGTTGCATGTCCGACGCGCACAAAAAAAGCCTTTCCGGCACCATTCAGATGCAGAAAAGACTCTTTGGTATCGTTAAACGGTCTTGGCCGCGGCCTAGAACACGCCCCGCAATCCCCGGCGGAGTCCCTCCAAATCCAGCCCGTCCGCCGCAAACGCGGCGCGGATCAGACTCTGCGGCGTAAACTCGTCGTACTTGCCGAGGTAAGGCGCTTCGAACTCGTCCAGCAAATTGAGCGGGTCTTCCATGCGCTCGCTTTCGGACAGGATCAGATGCTCCAGCTCGTTCGCGTCGGTGCGTCCGGCGACGACCATGTAATGCGGCTCCATCGGGACGATCGAGCGAAGCGACAGCTGCTGCGACAGATTGTTTTTGAGCAAACGTTCCAGCGTCCGGTATTCCCGGCTGCCGATCCACGGCATGACGAACATCGAATCGCCGCCCGCGGGCAGCACGAGGCGTTCGGTCAAGCCGGTCTCGCGAGACAGTCGGCGCGCGCGTTCGAGGCGGGCAACCGCGTTCGGGGCGAGATACGGGTACAGCGTGCTTTCCCGCAAAATATCCCGCATTTTGCGGACGACCCGCGTATGGATATCGCCGCCCGCGCCGAGCCAGAGCGTATCCGCTTTGCCTTTCGCGTTTTTCACGTAGACGGCTTTATGGCGGTTATCGACTTCTTCGACTTTCCACAAGCGTCCGGCGAGCGAAAAGCAATATCCCGCGGGCGGCACGGTCGTGATCGAACCGATCTCTTCCGAGCCGTCGTATACGGCATGCTCTTCCTCGTCCTGGAACACGGCGTAGAAACGGTAATGCCCGGACACCCGATCGCCCATCAGGCCGACGATCAGCATGCCGTCTTCGGTCTGCTCGATGTGGTCGGTCGCCAGCAGGTACTCCAGCAGCTCGCGGTATTGATCCGTCGTGAAGTTGGCAAAAGGCGGCAGCGTCAGCACGGCGCGAGCCAATTCGCCCGGATCGGCTTCGCCGAAGCTGCGCAGCACGCTCATCGTTTGGTGGTATAACAGCCCCAGCGGAAGCTTGCGCACGACCTGCGGCTCGATCCATTTTTCCTTCACGTACAGTTCGCAGACCGCGATCGCCCGCAGCAGCGTCCACGGCATGCGCGCCGGAAGCTGCGCTTCTTCGTCGTCTTCCTCGGCGCAGACGAACATCATCTCCGCGACCGCGCCTTCGCGGCGTCCCGAACGGCCGAGCCGCTGCACGAAGCTGGCGCAGGAATACGGCGCGCCGAGCTGCATCACCCGTTCGAGGCTGCCGAGGTCGATGCCGAGTTCAAGCGTCAACGTCGCCGCGGCGACCGCCGGACCGTAGCCTTCCCGCAGCGCCGCTTCGGCTTCTTCGCGCAGCATCGAAGAGATGCTGCCGTGATGTACGTGGAACACGTCCGGCTGCTCGCGGATTGCGGCGATTCGGCGCATTTCCAAAATGGTCGTCTCGGCGGTGGTGCGGCTGTTGGTGAAGACCAAAGCTTTTTTCAAATGCGTATGGTCGTAGATAAAGTTGTTGTACGCCTTCTTGGCGTTTTCCAACGCTTCGCTTTGCCGTTCGTCGCGGGCGTCGGGCATGGCGAAGTTCTCGATCGACAGCCGCAGCTTGCGACCGCCCGGAGGGGAAACCAGCTCGACCGGAATATGCGTGCCGCCGGCCAGCCAATTTTTGACGGAATCGTAGTCGCCGAGCGTCGCGGACAACCCGATCCGGCGCGGCGAGCAGCCTGCCATCCGGGACAGCCGTTCGAGTTGGCTCAGCACCTGCGAACCGCGATCCGCGCCCATAAACGCGTGCACCTCGTCGATGACGATAAAGCGCAGATCGCCGAACAGCGCCGGGATCGCGTTGGGACGGTTCATCAGCAAGCCTTCCAGCGACTCCGGCGTAATCTGAAGCACCCCGGACGGATTGCGCATGACCTTCGTTTTCTCGGACTGCGGAACGTCCCCGTGCCAGTGCCAGACCGGGATATGCGCGTCGCGCATCAGCCCTTCGAGCCGCTGGAACTGGTCGTTGATCAACGCTTTGAGCGGTCCGATGTACAGAATGCCGACCGAACGCGAAGGTTCTTGGTCAAGCAGCGTCAGCGCCGGGAAAAAGGCGGCTTCCGTCTTGCCCGAAGCCGTGCCGGACGCGATCAGCATATGATGGTTACTATCCAAAATGACGCGGCTCGCTTCCACCTGAACCTCTCGCAATTCTTCCCAGCCGCTGCGGTAAATATATTCTTGAATGAACGGGGCAAGCCGGTAAAACGGATGTTCCGCGCTCACAGGTCAAGCTCCGCCAGGATATCGTCGGGCTCGCCGTTATTCGAGTCCGAGCCGCGCGTAGACGCATCATTCGCATCTGTCCATTTCGACTTCGCAGTCTGCTTTTCCGACGGGTCGTCCGCATATCTAGGATCGGAAAAGTCGACATCGTCCGCGTGCGGAGCTTCATCGGGAATGCCATGGCTCTCAAGGTATGAAGCGTCATCTTCAGGCTGTCGCACGCCGGAACGATCGTCCCGATCGGAATAATACGTACCCGAACGAGCAGCGTCGGATGCAGTGCCGTAAGCCGGACGCGTATCCGCAGCGCCTCGGAAACCATAGCCTGCTGCTTCATACGAATTTCCGCTGTAAAAATCGGGCTCCGTTCTCAAACTCTCGACGTTCTCGCCGCTTTGAAAACCGCCTCCGCGCGGACGGAAAGGCGCGGGAGCGGCAGATTCGCTGATCCGGCCTCCGCGCAGCGAATCATCAGACGGACGTTGTTCGCGCAGCACCGATCCGCCGCCGTTCGGCTTTACCGGATTTGCAGCGGGCGCTGCGCTTTTGTTATCGCCGGGAGCGCTGCCCGGTGCGGACGCGCTTCGTTCTCTGCTTGGAGCTTCCGTGACCGGAATGCCGTCGACGGCCGAGCGGCCCAGACCGTCGAACGCTCCGCCGCCTTGCGACGCGCGCCCCATCATATCCGGCAGCAGCTCGTCGAAGCTGCGATCCGGGTACTGGTGCAGCGTGTTGAGCAGGTCCATGAAGTCGCGCACGACCTCTCGGGTAGTCAGCAGCGCATCGGCGCCCATCCGTCCCAGCTCGGACTCCATGAACCGGGTCAACTGCTGCTGGTCCAGGGTCGATTCATACCCGTAATGCGACGCGTGCAGACCGCGCAGTTTTTCCAGCAGGACAAGAATTTCCGCGTGCGACAACATCTCCAACCGCAGGATCGGGCCTGCGTAATGCAGCATGCCCGCGCCTTCGCCGAAGCGTCCCGCTACAAGCCGTGAACGCAGGGCGTCGTAACTGAACAGGCCTCTGCGCGTATCTTCCACGAACTGCGGCGTGCCGCCGAGGAAGATGCCCAGATGCTGCGCTTTGCCCTGCATGGTGTCGTTGAAGATCGTCAGCAGCTTTTCGTAATTGCTTTGCCGCGAGACGGTATTCGTAATTTTGTACAGATTGACGCCTTCGTCGATAAACAGCAGCAATCCTTTGTAGCCGATCTTCGACATGAACTCCGCCCACAGCTTCATGTAGTCGTACCAATTGTCGTCGTCGATAATGACGCCTACGCCGAGCGTTTTGCGCGCTTCGGTTTTGGTCGGGAATTCGCCCCGCAGCCAACGCAGCGCATTTTGCTTCAGCTCGTCGTCGGACATCTTGTAGCCGTTCCAATAAGCGGCAAGCACGCGCGCGAAATCGAAGCCGTGCACCATATGCTCCATATTGCCGGTCACTTCGAAAATGCGGCGCTCGACTTCGACCGGAAGTTTTTCGTCATCCGGCCGCAGTCCCAGCTCGGCCATCGCCTGCTGCTGCAAAGACGCGAACCATTTTTGCAGCACCGCTTCCAGCGCGCCGCCGTCGGGACGTGTGCGCGTGGACAGATGCGTCATCAGCTCGCGGTACGTGCCGAGTCCCTGTCCTTTCGTGCCGACCAACCGGCGTTCCGGCGACAGGTCCGCATCGGCCACGACAAAATCGCGGTCCATCGCGTAATTGCGCAAAATCTGGATCAAAAAGCTTTTCCCGCTGCCGTATCGGCCCGTGATCAGTTTGAACGCCGCGCCGCCTTCGGCCACGTTGCCCAATTCCCGCAGCACCGATTCGATCTCGAGCTTGCGTCCCACCGCTATATATTCAAGCCCGATCCGCGGAACCACGCCTGCGCTCAAGGAATTTACCAGCGCCGACGAGATCCGCTTGGGGATCTTCGTTTGATTCACGTTCAGTCACCTCCGAATGTTGCCCTGCCGAATTCCGCAGAAGCGGAACGTTCCGCCAACACTATACCATACTCTTTCCCTTTGTTCCGATTCAAAAACAAGCTTTCGCGAATTTTCGGAATTTCGTAGGATCATCGTTCATATAACCTTTCCAAGATCGGAACATACTCTTCCAGCACTTCGCCCGCCTCGATCAATAAATCCCCGATCGTCTCCATCGCGGCTTCGTTGATTCGGTCGATTACCGTCTCCGGCAGCTCGCCCGTCGCCCCGGCAATGCCCATCCGCTCGGCGTCGCTTGAATGCAGCAGCACAGCACGCAGCATCTGCCGATCTGTCGAAGCGAGGAGTGCGGCCAGCGACTTCCAATCGTCATCCAGACCGGCAGCGTCCCAGTCGCCTTCGCTTACGCTTGCAGATTCAGCAGGGTTTGTATCGGCTTCCAGATGTTTGAGGTCAGACGCTTGCGGTTCGGAAAACGGAACATCCGAGGCAGGCGTCCCTGCGTTCGAGTGATCCTGTCCATCTTCAGAAGGTCGAACCGGATCGCTCGCTTTTCCTTCGGTCTTCGAACCGTCAGCGACAGAATCGAACGAGATGGCTCCTGGCACAGCGTCAGCGGACCAGCCCTCTTCCGAGTCTTCCGGCAGCTCCATCGTTTCGAAGCCTTCATGCTCGTCGGTCTCGCTTCGCGCTTCCGTCTCCGCTATCGGCTTCGCCGCATCCCCCGCGCTCATCAATTCTCCGGTCAACATGCGCAGCACTTCATCCGAATCGCGGCGAAGCTTATCCAGCTCTTCGGGATTGAACTGCACTTCAGGACGCTTGGGCGGTTCGGGCAATACGCGTTCTTCCGGCGGAACGAACTCGCGCTCTACCGCCGCCGCGATCGTCTCGGAAATCTCGGGGTCCAGCTTGATCCCGCGCAAGCGTCCGCCGAATTTAAACCGGGCACGAAGCTCATTTTCCGTCTGCCGCGTTACCTGCGTCATAAAGTCGCGAAGCTGCGCGTGCAGACTCAGCTTCGGCGCGCGTACCAGGAACGTTCGCCCGTACGTTTCCGGATCGTAAACGGCGCTGCGGAACAAGTAGCGCTCCGTAATCCGTATATCGGCTGCGCGGAACAATCCCGTCAGCCGAATGCCGCGCGCGGCAATCAGATGTTCGTCGATGGCGCGAACCACGTGAGGCAAGACGCGAGGCAAAGCCTTTTTACCCGCATCCTTATAAAAGCGACTGGTCGTCATATCATAATCCGACAGCCTCGCAATCAATTCCCATGTCAGCTCCGCAGGGTTCTCCTCCAAACGGCGGGACAATTCGAGATCCAGCAATTCGCCTTTCAACTGTCCCGACGTCTGTTCCAAAGCGGTCGAATCCGGCAAATCGAGCGAATTCACTAACGCAAATTCCCGGACCCAATCGGCCATATAACCGTCCAAGCGACGGAAGCGGGCGCGGTAATTCTCCCATACCCGGATCATCGCGGAGAGTCCGTCCTGCGGATTGTCCCAGCCTACGCCGTTGATCAATTCGTAGACATAGATGAACAGATAGGACAGGTCAGTCTCGACCTTTTCGCCTCGGCGGAATTCGGTTCTCCAGTAGAAGTACCATTGCTCCTGCTCCGGCTTCATCGCGGCATAGGTCGGCCAGTAGCTCGAAAAAGAAACGAACGGCACTTCCGATTCGGTCCGGTCCGCATTCTCGCGCGCCCGACTGATAAACTCGCGCTCCGCCGATTGCTGCTGCACGGGACGGATCGGACGAGCTTCGCCGCCGTACGCAGGCTGACGACGCTTCGGCGGGATGAACGACGGGGTGCGTTCCGGTTCGGGGCGCGACGTCTGAATGTCTCGCGGGTCCGGATCGCGCTCCGTATTCGCGGCTTCAGATCGCCGATGCATAGTCCCGCTGCCTCCGGCAGCACGCGGCGGAATCGCCATCCCCCGACTCGGCGGCGTCTCCGGCCGAACCTTGGTCTCGTCCACGAACATCTCGGCCATGCCGCCTTCTTTTCGCCAAGAAGGCAGCTGAAAGGAAGGAATATCCCTTAGCGGCGGTCTGGCTCCCGCGGCAGGCTTGCCTTTATTCGGGTCGATCAATAAATAGCTGCGAGTCAGCGAATCGTACAGCTTCAGCAGACGTACCTGCACGGCGCGCACCCGGGCATCGTTCATCTGTCCTTCGTCCGAATAGATCGCCAGACGAACTCTTGCCTCGGCGGCATCGATCCGGCTGAACAGCCGCGTCTCGTCCGAACGCACGGATGCATCCGGTTCAAGCAGGAGCAGAATATCCGCGCGCAGCGGGGTTTCGAAATCGGTTCGCTGCAGCGACGATACCGGGACCAGAATCAATCCGGCCTGCTCCGAATCCTCTTCTTCGTTTGGAGACGATTCGAGGAAACGCACGGGCAGATCGGCTTTTGGCGGCGGATCGCTCTGTTCGTCTGCCCAGCGCTCAAGCTTGGACAGGATGTCCGATGCTTCCGGGGCTTCCGACGATCTTGGCGTTTCAAGCTCCACCTGCTCGGCCAATGCCGCCAATAGCTCGCGCCGCCCGACGACCAACAGCCGGCAATCCGGCGATGCAGACAGGGTCTCCGCGATCCAAGCCGCCAATTCTTGCAGCCTGTGTTCGGCACCGCCGTACAGCCCTCCGTTCATGCCCCAGCCTGTCAAATAACGCAGGTGAACCAAAGCGGGGCTTGCTTCTTCGCTCTCTACCGGCTTGGGACCTTCCAGTTCGATCGGCAGTTCTCCGGCTATCGGTTCGCCCGGCAATCCGATACGCTGCCTGTACGAAAAGCCTGCGGAAATCAGACCGGCAGATCCGCCGCCCGCGCCATGCTCGCGCAAACTGCGCGCGAACTCCGGCGCCTCCAGGTCGATCCAGCCGTCTTCCAACCTCAAATAACGACGTCCTTCGCTCCACGCGTCGGTCAATTCGGCAGCCGTAAACTTTTGCCCCCCGACGCTCAATACGGGCTCGGCCCGTACGATGCCTACTCCGCGATCCGGCACAGGTCCGCCGCGAAGACACCAATTCCAATCGGACGCGTCATAAAGACGATGCAGGTCGCGGAAACGAACCAGAGCGTTCCCCGCTACCATCGCTCCCCATTCGCGTTCGGCCAGACGGGCGAATTCCGCCAGTCCGTCGCCCCGCACGGTTCCGCCGGATTCGCTGCCGAACAGGCGGCGCATCTGCTCCCGGTCCATGGCAGGACGCATGAAGAAGGTTCCTCTCGTATCGGGCTCCGACGAGTCGGGCAAAACTTCCAAAAGAACCTGCGCCTCCGAAGGATCGGCTCGTCTGCCTTCTTGCCTATCCGTCTTCGCATCCGTCCAAGCGGCTTGCAGGACGTAGCCGTCCAGCCCCTGCAACCTCAACGCTTCATGGCCGCTTGCGACCTCGACTGCCGCATAATCTTCGCCGCAATCCGTGATTTCGATACGCCCGACCGGCTCCGGCGAATATTCGATTTCGCTATGCACGCGCAGCGTACGATCGCGCATGGCCGGAATCGCCTGCACCAGCAGTTCTTCCCACTCGTCCGTTCCGATCCGACGCCCGATCCAATCCAAATCGTCTTCTTCGAAACCCGGAAGGTCGATCAGCTCATACCCGTTGTCCCCGAAGCGTCCGAACCAACCCGATTCCAGGTAAGTCGCGCCTTCCGGCAGACGTCCGATCAAGGAAGAACGTTCATGATCAAGGAAAAAGGTTACGCCGTAATCGCCGTCCGGGTCTGCCATCATCGCGAGTTCGACCTCGTCGCCCAGATGCAGATGAAGCCCCGGCGCGTCGCCTCGCCCGATCGCCTTCAGCAGCGTATCGCGAACGACAAGCAGCCGGGAAGCGCGGATCTGCGTCTCTTCCCGGTTCAGCCGATACTCCGGCAGCATATAGCGCGGCAGCGGCGTAAGCGCATCGCGAAGCAGAACGGGACCTTCCCCGTCCGTCGCGCTCAGCCAGAACTTGCCCCCGCCGTCCGCGCTCAAATATAAATGATAGGAATAAGCTGCGGTTCTTGCGAAAAAGTCGCTCATTTTACTCCCCTAACGCTCCGATCCGACGTCTCGCCCCGGGACGTGTCTTCAAACCTGCTTCCATCGAGGTTTGAAGACGCGCCCGAGATTGCCGGAACCGGAGCTTGCCTGAATTTTCGATTCGTTCATTATACCACCGTTTATCCGCGGATAAATGCTTTTCGACAAGAAAAGGGGAACCTGTTTTCGCTTTTCGCCAAAAAAGCCGCCTTCCGTTAGGCAACGGAGGACGGCTGAATCGATCACGGATATGGCTTGATCGAAGACTAAAATTTAAATTGCCGGATCATCCGGTTGAGTCGGTCGGCGCTGTCGTTCGTTTTTCGGGCTTCTTCGGCGATTCGGTTCGCTTGGCTTACGGCGGCGGCCGTTTTATCGGCGATTTCTTCCGTGCCTTGCGCCGATTCGTTGTTGGAGCCGGAGATTTCGTTGATCGCTTGCGTCAAGTTCTGAACCGAAGCGCTCAGCTGCTCGCTGGTGGAGCTGAATTCGGCGACCATGCGGTCGATATACGTCGCGTCGTTCAGATAAGACTCGCTCGTTTTGTTCATCATCGCGTAATCTTCGGCGATATTGCCCGTCAGCAGACCGATTAGGCGCTGCGTGAACTGCTGCAGGTTGCCGACGGACTCCGTAACGCCGACGGTGATATTTTGGATCTGTCCGACCGTGTTTTTGGAAGCGTCGGCCAGTTTGCGGATTTCGTCCGCGACGACCGCGAATCCTTTGCCCGCTTCGCCCGCTCTCGCGGCTTCGATCGACGCATTGAGCGCAAGCAGGTTCGTCTGCTGGGTGATTTGCAGAATCGCTTCGCTGAGCGCTTTGATTTCGTCGACGGATTTGGATTTCTCGAGCGCTTCGTCAAGACCGCTTTTGACTTCCGCATACACGACCGACGTATCGGCGATCGACCGTTCCAACGCGATTTTGAGGTCGCCGGCCCGTCGGCTGATAACCGCCGCTTCGCCAGCCCCTTCCTGCGCGCCTTTGGCGATCGATTCGATCGCTTTTTCGAATTCGTCCGCGGACGCGTTGATCTGCTGCGCCGAAGCCGCCGTTTCTTCCATGCCCGCCGACATGTTTTGCGTCGTCGCCGACACGTCCTGCAATTCCCGGTCCATATCGGTGAACAGGACGTTCGCCGCTCCCGCCGCTTCTTTGAGGTACACGGCTTCCTGGTTGACGGAACTGATGATTTGCTTGGTATTATCGTGCATTTTGTTCATCGAGCGGATCAACACGCCTGTCTCGTCCTTGTTGTTCTCGTAATTGCGCGGCAGTTCCCGGGAAAAGTCGCCTTGAGCCATGAGTTCCAGTTGTTCGGAAGCCGCGCGGATCGGACGCACGATGCCCCGTACCGCGAAGAACAGAACGGTCAAAGCGATCAACAGCGCGACGATCGCGATGACGGCCATCGTCGACAGCATGCCGTACAATTCGTTCATGTAAAAGCTGACCGGCAAAAAAGTCACGACGTTCATGTTCAATACGTCGTTTTTGATAAAGGAAGCCAGATACTTCGTGCCGTCGATCGTGACGTAGCCCGTGCCTTTTTCGGCGGTCGAAAGCTGCTGCATCCCTTGTTCGTTGCCCAGTTCGTTAAAATCGGTTTTAAGGATTTGATCGGCGTTTTGCGACGCGATGACCAATCCTTCATCGTCGGTGACGACGGTCGTGATGACCTGGTCGTCCTGCTTGTTCGTGATTCCTCGGAGCAAAACGTCGATATCGATCGGAAGGCCGAAAACGCTCAGCACTTGACCTTCGGCGTTTTTGACGGGCGAAGCGATCGCGATGACGGGACGTCCCGTTACCGGCGACGTTTGCAAATCGCCCACGACCGGACCGCCGCTGTCGAGTACCGGTTTATACCACGGAGAAGTCGACAGCATGTCGGTTCCCTGGGAAGCGCCGGACAAACCGTCCAGATACAGAATGTCTTCATATGTGAAAAAGATGTTTTCGTACAGCCCGTTCGAATTCGCCAACTTTCGGTTCAGGCTGTTTTGAATACGATCGAAACCCGCCCGGTCGGTCACGCCCGTCGCGTTCAATTCTTCGAAGTAGTCGACATTGAACAACTCTTCCGAAATCGAATTCGCCATATTCTGCTGCGAAGCGATGATCCGTTCAAGCTCGGTCGCTTTTTCGTTCGCTACCCGCGTCAACGAGTCCGAGTTCAGTTTTTCATAGGAACGGGACGTCATGTAGCCGATGGCGGCAACGGAAACGATCATGGATAACGCGATCCCCAAGGCCGTAATGGACATAATGCGCGAAAACAAACTTTTATTCAAGCTTCGAAAAGATTTCATTGTTGAAAAAGGCTCCTCTATCGTATAATTTGATGCAATTTGATTACTAGGAATTAGAGAGTACGCGATCTAGTTCTATCCGACTATTAACCTCTTTTTGCTTGATTGATTCACCTTTTAGCCGGATAAAGAAAAGATTTGAATTTTTATTTTTCAAAAAGGTCGGTCGATCGCTAAAACCGTTGGTACGAAAAGCTTTTGGACTTACATGCAAAATAAAAAGATCCATTTCTTAAAAAGAAAAGAAATGGATCTAAAGACCTATTAATCTATTCAATTAACAATGAAGATTTCGGTCAGAATTTAAATCGGCGCATAATCGCGTTCAAGCGGTCCGCGCTATCATTCGTTTTTTGCGCTTCTCCGGCGATTCCGTTCGCTTTGTCCACGACCGAAGCCGTTTTGTCCGCGATTTCTTCCGTGCCTTCCGCCGCCTCGTTGTTGGAGCCGGAGATTTCCTGGATCGCCTGCGCCAGGTTCTGCACGGACGCGCTCAACTGCTCGCTGGTCGAACTGAATTCGGACACCATGCGGTCCATGTAATTCGCATCGTTCAAATAAGCTTCGCCGGTTCGGTTCATCATGGCGTAATCTTCCATCACTTTGCCGGTCAACAGTTCGACAAGCCGCTGCGTAAATTGCTGAAGATTTCCTACCGATTCCGTGACGTTGCCGGTAATCGTCTGTATTTGTCCGACCGTGTTTTTGGAAGCGTCGGCCAGTTTGCGGATTTCGTCCGCGACGACCGCGAACCCTTTTCCCGCTTCGCCCGCTCTGGCGGCTTCGATCGACGCATTGAGCGCAAGCAGGTTCGTCTGCTGGGTGATTTGCAGGATCGCTTCGCTGAGCGCTTTGATTTCATCAACCGATTTGGACTTTTCGAGCGCTTCGTCCAAGCCGGATTTCACTTCGTCGTAAGCGTCAGTCGTTTCCGTGATCGATCGTTCCAACGCGCTTTTCAAGTCTTCCGCACGCTTGCTGATGACGGCCGCTTCTTGCGCGCCTTCGTGGGCTCCCGCCGCGATCGAGCCGATCGCTTTTTCGAATTCGTTCGTGGACGCGTTGATCTGCTGCGCCGAAGCCGCCGTTTCTTCCATGCCCGCCGACATATTTTGCGTCGTCGCCGATACGTCCTGCAATTCCCGATCGATCTCGGCAAACATGGCGCTCGCGGCGGCAGCCGATTCTTTGAGGTAAGCCGACTCTTGATTGACCGACCGGATGATTTGCTTGGTGTGTTCCTGCATGTTGTTCATCGAACGGATCAACATGCCCGTTTCGTCCGATTTTTTTCCGTAGCTTTCCGGCAGTTCCCGGGAAAAGTCGCCCTCCGCCATCGCTTCCAATTGACCGGACGCCGCGCGGATCGGACGCACGATGTTTCGCACGACCAGGAACAATACGGTCAACGCGGCCAACAGGGCAGCGACGGTTATCGCGGCCATGGTCGTCAAAATGCCGTACAATTCGTTCATGTAACTGCTGACCGGCAAAAAGGTGACGACATTCAGCTTCAATACGTCGTTTTTGGTGAACGAAGCCAAATAGCGCACGTCGTCGATCGTCACGTAGCCGTTCCCGTTTTGAGCCGTCGCGATCTGCTGCAGCCCTTTTTCGTTTTGAAGCCGGGTAAAATCGGTTTTGAGCACCTGATCGGCGTCCATCGAAGCGATAACCATTCCTTTTTCGTCCGTGACGACGGTAGAGATCACCTGATCGTCTTCTTTTTCGGTCACGCCGCTCAGCAGTGCGTTGATATCGATCGGAAGCGCGAACACGCTCAATATTTTACCGCTCGCAGGATCTTTGACAGGCGCGGCGATCGCGATCGCGGGACGCCCGGATACCGGGGAAGTCTGCAAATCTCCGATAACCGGATTGCCGCTGTCGAGCACCGGTTTGTACCACGGAGAAGTCGAAAACATGTCCGCGCCTACGGAAACGCCCGATAAACCGTCCACGTACACCTTGTCGTCATGCGTGAAAAAGATATTCTCGTACAGCCCGCCGGCATCGTCCAGCTTTTGTTTGAGGCTGTTTTGGATACGTTCATAATCCGACGCGTCAGCCGTGCCCGTTCGGTCAAGCTGCCGGAAAAAATCGACGTTAAAGATTTCTTTCGCGATCGAATCGGCGACGTTTTGCTGCGTCTCGATCGTTCGTTGAAGCTCGGTCGCTTTTTCGTCGGCCACGCGCGTCAACATATCTGTATTCAGCGATTCGTAAGATCCGATCGTCATGTAACCGATGGCGGTCACCGAAGCAAGCATGGACAACACGATGCATAAAGCGGTAATAGACATGATCCGTACGAATAAGCTTTGGTTCAATCCGCGAAAATTTTTCATCAAAAGGCTCCTTTGCGACGTTTACGCAAACCGTGAATACGTCGATAAGCTTGTGTAGACGTCATGATGTGGAATTCGACATTCGTCGGTTCATCGGAAAAGAATGGGCTTGACCCTAAACCTCTGTATATGTTTCGACATTAAGAACCGAAATTTGTATAGAAGGACTCCAATTTTATTCGTTTTCTATTTGATTTTTCGACATTTAATTGTTCGACATGCAAAAAAGCCATTTTCCGCGGATCGATGCGGAAAACGGCTTCTTTTCATGCAATTCTATGGTCGAGCAAAATTAGAGCTTCCGGGCGTTATGGATCGATTGGATTCTTTTATTTCCGCTCCGAAAACAACCCTCATTTACTTCCCAACGTCACTTTCAACATGTCTCCGGCTGCTCCGCCGAACACGATCTTGCCGCCTTCCGGCAGGACCGCCGTGTTCGAACCCATCGCGACCGACAGGCCGACAGGCGCGCCGTTGGCATCATAGACCGCGAAGCCCGCGCCTTCCGGCAGTTCTGCCGTCAACGTTTTGCCTGCCAGGCTCGCCGGAATATCGAACCAGCGCACGCTGCCCGAAGCGGGAATCGTCACGACGGAAGCATGCCCGGCGTAGATCGGCTGAATCGCGTCTTCGCTCACGTAAGTGCGGCCGTCGGCTTGCAGATATTCGATGCCGCCTTGGCGGGAGAAGTCCAGATCGAACGTGTCGCGTCCGTTCATGACCGGGATCTCGGCGACGTTGACCGCATGATCGGCATCAACGATTTTCGTACCGTTGGCGTAGCCGCCGCTCGCATCAAGCTTGATCGTTTTCGTCAGCACGGAAGGCGCGATGTAGAAGAGCGAGTTGATCTTCTCGTCCAGCGCGTAGTAAGCCTTGCCTTCGCGCTGTTTCCAGGCTTCCGCCGCCGAAGCTTCTACCGGATTCGCGTCCAGCTTCTGCACTTCGTAAAAGGCCATCCGCGAGGTTCCGATCGACGGAAGCTCGATATCGCTGCTGATGCGCATATACGTATGGCCGTTCGTCTGCTCGTCGAATCCCAAGACGGTGCGGCCGTCTTCGCTCGTGAACTCTCCGTCTCCGGTATACACGTAAGCCTGGGCCGGAATCATGTCGCTCATTAGAGCGGGCATTTTGATTTCCCCGTTCTCGATCTTGACGGTGCGCGTCTCGCCTACGGTTCCGTATAAGCCGCTGTATTTGTCCATGCTTGCCGGCATCGTTTGCTTGACCGGTTTTTGGAACGTCTGTTCAGGCAAAATGTTCGTGATTTTCCCGGTCTGCTTCAGATACTCCAACAGGATGTCGGTTCCCGCCGTCGTGTTGAACACGGACGATCCGCCGGACGTGACGAACGCGATCGAAATATCGTGGTCGGGCAAAGTAATCAGCGCGGAATGGTACATGATCGTGTCTCCGCCTTTGGTTGCCGCGCGGATGTTGTAATCGCCGAACGGTTCGAGATCGACGGAATCCCAGCCCAGTCCGTAGCCGAACGCGTTTTTCGTATCCGGTACCCAGACGCCGTTACGGTACTCCGGCTGAAGCATGGCTTCCGCGGACGCTGCGGACAGCAGTTCGGGATGCTTGCCGCTCAGGACTTCGGAGAACAGCGTCATTTCTTCCGCAGTCGAGTAGACGCCGCCCGTACCGAGGATATTCGCGTTTTCCGGCAGCAGCGCGTTCGGAATGCCCGGCAGGCGGATCGGTTCGAGCTGGCTGCGGTCGAAGGTATCCAGCGGCGTTTTCGTGGAGGTCAGGCCGAGCGGTTCGCTGACGTTCTTTTGCAAATACTCGCTGTAGCCCATTCCGCTCACGCGTTCCACCAGCAGCTCCAGCAGTTGGAAGCCGTCGTTGGCGTATACGGAATATTCGCCCGGATCGGATTTGAGGCGCTGCTTGCCCAGGTTGCTCAGCAGTTGGTCGTAGTTCTGCGTGTCGTTGTCTCCGAGCAGCATGCTGTTTTTGTAATGGGAACCGTACAAGCCGGCTGAGTGGTTCATCAGCATGCGCGGGGTGATCTGCTTGTAGCGTTCGTCGGCCATTTTGAAATCGGGAATGTACGTCGTCAGCGGTTTGTCCATATCGATTTTGCCGTCGTCGACAAGCATCATCGTCGCGGCGGTCACGTACATTTTGCTGACCGAGCCGATGCCGAACATGCTGCCCGCGTCGATGTTTTGCTTATTGCCGCTATCGTCCAGCGTCGTGCCGCCGGACAGCACCACTTTGCCGCCGTCGCGAATCGCGTACTGCGCGCCGGTCACGCCGTAGTTCGCCATCAGCGCCTCGACCATTTCTTTCGCCTTAGCTTGCGCGGCGTTTTTTTGCTCGACTGTCTGCGTCAGGGTTGTCTGTCCGGTCTCCGTCTGACCCGACGCCTGTGCGCCTTCGGTTACCGGAAGTGCCAGGAGCAGCGCGAGAAGCGCGGCCGTACTTGTTTTTTTCCAAACGTTTATCGGTTGTGTCATGTTTATTCATCCTCTCGAAAAAGTGTTGGGTACCGTTTATCCATGCACAAAGCATACCGCACAAGCCTAAGCCGAACGGAAAAATGCCCCGAAACGCAAAAAAAGATCCCCGAACGGCAGGTTCGGAGACCTTTTTCATTGGGGAAACGGAAGCATGACCATATTATCGAACGTCAGGTTTTCCGTCGCGATGGTCATATGGCCGCCGTACTTTTCGCAAATCCGCTCGATATTCGTCAATCCGAAACCGTGCTCGTCGGGATTCGTTTTGCGGCTGCGCAGATCCGTCACCTCGCGCTCCGTCCGGTTGCGCACTCGGATGAACATCGCGGCTTCGCTGGAACGAATCTCGACCCGGATCAGCCGATCCTCCGCCTGCCGGACGATTTTCGACGCTTCGACCGCATTGTCCAACATATTCCCGAGCACGACGCATAGATCGTAACGCTCGATCGCAAGCTCCGGTTCGCGCAAACGCAGTTCCGTATCGATTCGAATGCCGTTCGCGCGTCCGACGTTGAGCGCATTGGTCACCAGCGCATCGACGACCAGATTGCCCGAATTCACCCGGAGGTACGCGTTGTCGATGCCTTTGAGCGTCGTGCGGATATGCTCGATCGCTTCTTCGCTTCGGCCGCGCTCGATATATTCCGCCACGACGAGCATATGCTTGTTCGTATCGTGGATGATGCGCTTGATCTCTTTGAAGCTGTGCACCGTTTTCTCGTAATTGGCGTCCTGGTAATCCATCTGATTTTGCAAACGGTCGTTCTGAAGCGTCAACTGGAAACGGGCGATCACGGTATCCATCATGTAGACGACCAGCACGTTCAGCACGATAAAACCGAAGATGGATAAGAAGTAATGGATGTTCTTCTCGCTGTATAAAGTAAACACGTTCACCAGATAAATGCTGATGATCGGTACCGAGAGGAACAGCAGCGAATAGCGCGACTCCAACGGAAAACGACGCTTTTTGACCACGAGGCGGATCACCTGAATCACCGCGAACATCATCGTGCACCCCAGCAGCATGGTCATCGCGAGCGACAAATCGTCGGGAATCTCGTCCGAAGGCATCCTCAAGCTGAACGGCTCGAGCGAAGGATGGATCAGATAGATGAGAATCAGGTTGATCAGCGTCAGCAAAACCGCGTACAAGATGGCGAACATCAGCTTGAGCTTTTGCGAGACCCCATACCCCTGCGCGAACAGGAAAATGATCGATACGGCAAAAAAGGAAGACAGCAAATCCGGCAGCGCAATCGTCAAATAAACGAAGATCAACGGCAGAAAAGCGGCGATCCAGTATCTTTTGCTGCGTTTGCTTTTCTCTTTTCCGAACACCGAATTGAAATAAAAGTTCACCTGAACCGCCATGACCAGCGAAGTCCCGATGTTCAATGCGTACAAAGGCACCATGTCTTCCATCATTCCATCCTCAGCACCATGAAGCGCGTGCAGGCATCCTTGACTTCTTTGATCTTCGAACGTCCGATCGGCAGTTCGATTCCGTTCGACATGACGACGCGGCTGCCGGAAAATTTGTGGACATGCGACAGATTGACCAGTACCGAACGATGAATTTGCAGGAAACGGCCTTCTTTCAACGCATCGGCATAACTCGAGATCAATCCTCGCCCGTCGTGTACGCCGCGCGTCGTCGTGATCTTCAGTCTATTTTTCACGGTAAGGCTGTTAGCCGCTTCGATCGCGATAATCTCGTCATGACGCAGCACCAGATCGCCTTCCGCGGATTTGACGATCAGGATTTCCTGCTCTTTTTCTTCGAAGTATCGGCATAGCCTTAGCATTTTCTCTTCAAAAACGATAGGGTCTACAGGCTTGAGCAGATACTGGAACGTCATGACGTCGAAGCTCTCCAGCATATACTCGGCGTAACTGGTCAGGAAAATGATTTGTTCGCTCAACCGCTTCTTCTCTCTTAATTGACGTGCCGTCTCGATTCCGGTCAGTCCGTTCATTTCGATATCAAGCACCCAAATATGAAAAGGTTCGCCTCCGTTCTCGTAGTGCGATAGCAGGGCTTCGCCGTCTTCGAATTCTTCCGGTTCAAAATCGATGCCGGTCTTGACCGACAAGTCGAGCAGCATGCGCCGAACGTCTGCCCGGCGCGGCTGCTCGTCGTCGCAAATGGCAATGCGGTACATAGTGGGCGTCCCTCCGTGATTTTTTCCTCTATTATATAGGTTACGGAAGGGATCGCCTATGTTGTCGTCCGTTCGTCGCTCAAAGTTCGGTTCGGATGTTCCATTCCGGATAAATTTCGCGGACGCTGCGCAGCACTTGTTCGGCTTCTTCATCATTAGCGGCAGAGCCGATAATCAACAGTTCGCGCGGTTCTTTTTCTCCCATCCATACTTCTGTCGTCGAAGATAACAAAATCTGCTCGAAATCGTCATCGAAAAAAATCATCGCCGACTTCACGTATTCGAACGGATCACTGCTTGAATAGCGTGTTTCGTAGTCGTAAATCACACCGCCCGTATTAAGATCGTCTTTTCGTTCGCTTAATACGGGACCTGTCATGGAATGGCGGCCGTCCGTCGTCCAGTTAAAGCCGTCGACCGTAATTTGCGTATCGAATTCCGGTTTGCGGAAAAGTTTACGGGATATTTTGCCCTGAACATGGATTACGGTCGGCTTGTTCGTGTACGTGGTCATGGATTCTTCGGAATCCTCCGGTGGATCATACGGATAAGGGGTATCGGCAATCGACACGATCGCCGGAATCTCTTTATTGATCGTTTTCGAAAACGGAAATTCCCATAGAAAAATCGCCAAGAAAAAAAGAACCATCAGTCCGATCGCGTAAGGTGTTTTGATCGCGTTTCCTCCTTCGTCTTGCAAATTCTTATCTTGATTAAACGCTTCGTCTATTCTTTTCGTTATGCCGTTCGACGAAAAGAACCCTTCGCTGCGGGGCGAAGGGGTTCATGAAGACGCTGATTGTTTTCGAATGCAATCGCCGTAAACGTTTAATAGACTTTCTGCACCGTATACTTGCTCGCTTCTTTGGAGAACGGGATACTTTTTCCGGCTTGCTTGTAAGCGGCGTCGACCGTCGCGTCCACGATCACCCACTTTCCGTTCAGATAAATCTCGTTCCAGGCATGGTATTCGGTGACGTAAGTCGTGCTGCCCATCACCAATTTGGTCGGAATCCCGACGCTTCTCAGCATGACCGCCATCAAAGACGCGTAATCGTAACACATGCCTTTTCCCGAAGTCAGCGTATCGTCTGCATTGGGCAGATAGGCGATTCCGATTTCTTTATCCGCGTACTCGATATGGGTCGTCACATACTCGCGAATCGCCTGCGCCTTGTCTTTATCTGTCTTTTTGGCCGCCGTGAGCTTTGCAGCGAGTGCGGTCGCCTTTTTGGCTTTTTTCCAATCGACGTTCTGTACCGAGCCCAGAAAGACTTGATCGGCTTCGGAATCCGGAAGGTCTATCGAGGTCGTGCCCAGTTTTCGGTAAGCGGTGCCGCTTATGTTTTCCACCAACGTAATATCGTACGTACCGCCGCCGGATTGCAAAGGAAAGGTCTCGGATCTAAGCGCTGGATCGAGATCGTACGTATAGACCGTATTGCTTTTGACGATCATCAGCTTATGCCGCTTTTTCGAAGAACGAATATCGTAACCGATCGTCACGGTTCCCGCTTGCAAGGAAGAAATTTGAATAGGTAAAGCTTCCGTCGAAGCGTTTGCGGTCATTGCAACGGAAGTCGAACTCCAGCCTACCATCAAACTAGAAGCTAAAGCCGTTTTCAGCATCCGCTTGTACATGACATAAACTCCTTTCGATAGCTGGCTGCCACCCTTTCGGGAAAGGCCCTTTAGCTTTGCGTCCCTGTTTTTCAATCAGGTTTGCCTTTATCGGATGTAGAGATCATGCGAGACGAAGTGTTGTTCTTACTATTTATAAAACAGAAAATCGCAGTCGTATTTCTATTTTATAGATATTTTTTAAAAAATACCAAAAATAAAAACCCTATCCAAAAGATAGGGCTTGATTTTTCGCTTAGTATACTTTTTGTACGCTGTACTTGCTTGCGTCTTTAGCGAACGCGATGGTTTTGCCTGCGTTTTTGTAAGCTGCGTCAACCGTAGTATCCACAACCACCCATTTGCCGTCCAGGTAGATTTCGTTCCAAGCATGGTACTCTTTGACGTAAGTCGTGCTGCCCATCACCAATTTGGTCGGGATGCCGGAGCTTCTCAGCATAACGCCCATCAGGGAAGCATAATCGTAGCAAATGCCGGTTTTGGAGATCAGCGTAGCGTCTGCCGAAGGCATATACACGTTGCCGACCGTTGCTGCCAACTTTGTATCGTATTTAACGGTCGATACGACGTAGTCGTAGATCGCTTGTGCTTTTTCTTTGTCGGTTTTTTTGCCTGCTGTCAGTTTCGCTGCCAATGCTGTCGCTTTTTTAGCGTCTTTCCAGTTCACGTTTTGTACAGAGCCCAAGAACACGCTAGATTGGCTATCGGAGCTGAGTTCGACCGAAGACGAGCCGATTTTTTTGTAGCTTGTACCGCTTGTGTTTTCGAGCAGTGTCACTTCATATGAACCGGCGCCGGATTGCAGCGGGAAGCTTTCGCTTTTTTTCGCCGTGTTCAGGTCGTATGTGTATACCGTGCTTGCTTTGGCGATCATGACTTTAACTCGTTTGGAAGTGTTCGCGCTGTAGCTGACACCGATCGTTCCTTGACCCAGGGTCGAAGTGTCCAGCCAAGAAGAATCTATGGAAGAGGCGGAAGCCGGTGCAGCTACCGTAGGCAGTAAGCCGGCAGTCAAGCTAAATGCGAGTGTAAGTTTCAGGATCCATTTGCGCATGGATAAAACTCCTTTCGGTGGCTGGCTGCCAACCCTTGCGGGTAAGGCCCTTTAGCTTTGCGTCCCTGCCTTTCGACAGGTTTGCCTTTATCGTTTTAGTCTTATCGTTAGATAGTGGGTTGCAGAGGAATAAAACAAGTGAATACACGAAAAAAGCCCTATCTTTCGGCGGCTGGCTGCCAACCCCCTGGGGGTAAGGCCCTATAGCTTTGCGTCCCTGTCTTTCAATCAGGTTTGCCATTATCGGTGAAAAGCTTTTTCTAGTTACATAGTATCATGCAAAATCAATTTAGCAAGATTTTTTTTACAATTTAATACTTTAGACCTGATACTATTTTCGCCCTTGATCAAACTGCTTTGAAACTCTGCTTCCTTTTAATATTATCGGCATGTCTTCCTCTATTTTTTATCACTCCGTACCTTCTTTTAAAAATAAAAATCCATTCTCCCAAAAAAAGAGAATGGATTCAAAATTGACTTTTTTGCGATTATTTATGGAGCTTTCTATCGGATCAAAACGGCATGCACGATCAGACGATGCGTCGGATTGATCAAAGGGTCGCATGTAATCAGCGTCAGCGCGGTTCGTCCCTCCGTCGGATTAAGGACCCAGACGTCCGTCGGTTCCACGACATGAATCTTATCCACCTTGTACAGATAGGTGATTCCGCCTTGATCGATTTCGATTTTGTCGCCGATTTCCGCTTCGTTCAGGCGGTTGAACAATCGCCCGGTTTTATGCGCGCGGTGAGCGGCTACAGCCATATTTCCGTCTTCGATGCCCGCAAGCTGCGTACCCGTGACATGCACGGCCGCGCTTTTCATGTTTTCTTTCGTAGCGCCTTCGACGATCGGAAGTTTAATACCGAGCTTTTCGTATCGGATGATCCCCAATACCTCTCCGTCTTGTAACGCGTTCGTATCGGGCGAAGGACTTTCTTCGACTTCTCCTTCGTCGCCTTCATCGAGCAAATTCGAAATTTTCTCGTAATCGGGCACGGCGGATTCGCTCGACACTGCGGTAAGATCCAATGGTTTTCGGCTTTCGACTTCGGCTTCTTGCAACAGCTTTGACTGGGCACGATCATCCAGCCAGTTATTCACCGAAGGATAAAGGATGATGCAGAGTCCCAAAATCATAATGATATATGACCACTTTTTCATGATTGTCCCTCCTTGAGCCGCCTTACTTCCTTATAACCTCAAAAGTATGCCATAAAGCGAAAGCCGTATTCAAGCTCGAACTCCGCCAGACACAAAAATACCGCCACGAATGATCCAGCCATTCGTGGCGGTCGGACGATCTTAACGAGCGGGCGCTCGCCGTAGATTCCTGACTTTGCGTCCCAGCCTTTCGACTGGTTTGCGTTTCTCGGAGGGAAGTGCGATGACGCGGGGGAGTTGTGACGCAGAACCGGTGCTCGGGACTCCTGAACTACAAACAACAAAAAGACCGCCATCGTTATCGAGGCGGTCGGACGATCATGGCGAACGTGTCGCTGTAGATTCCTGACTTTGCGTCCCGGACTTTCGACCGGTTTGCGTTTCACTAATTAAGTCGGTTATTTGGTTAAGGCGAGTATAACGGAATTGTCGATTTTGTGTCAATATCTTTTTTCGAGAAAATCGAAAAGCCCAAAAACCTTGAAATAAAGGGGTTTTTGAGCTTTTCTGTCTTGAAGGATTTTGTCGAATGCCGCGACTACAATTGACTGCAAATTCGCTCGTAAGCTTCTTCTATGCTAAGCGTTACTTTATCGGCATCGGTGCGGCGCTTAAACTCCACGCGTCCTTCAGCCGCTTCCCGGCCCACTACTACGCGGAACGAAAGTCCCAACAAATCCGCATCTTTGAACTTCACGCCAGCGCGCTCATCGCGATCGTCGAGCAGCGCTTCGACTCCCGCCGAACGGAAACGATCGTACAACTCAAGCGCAAGTTTTCGTTGATCTTCGTCCTTGATCGAAGCCGGAATGATGTGCACGGCAGCCGGAGACAATTCTTTCGGCCATCTAATCCCGTTCTCGTCATAATTCTGTTCAACCACGGCAGACAAAATACGCGAAATCCCGATGCCGTAGCATCCCATGATCGCAGGTTGTCTGCGGCCCGATTCGTCCAGGTACTCCGCACCCAGCTTCTCGCTGTATTTCGTACCCAGCTTGAATACATGCCCCACTTCGATCCCCCGATAAAACTTCAGCGGTCCGCTGCCGTCCGGGCTCAGATCGCCTTCGGCCGCATTGCGGAAGTCGCCGACCAAATCCGCGGTAAAGTCGCGGTCCGGTTGTACGTTTTCCGCATGATAATCCGTTTCGTTCGCACCCGCGACTCCCGATGCCATGGCCTGAACTTCACGATCCACAAGCAACTTCACACCTGACAAGCCCACTGGCCCGGCAAATCCGACAGCCGCTCCCGTCAGACGCTCAACCTCGGCTCCTTCCGCCAATTCGATCCGTTCGCCGCCAAGGGCGTTCAGCACCTTCGTCTCGTTGACCTCGCGATCTCCGCGCACGACTACCGCGATCGGCAGATCGTCTACCCGGTACAGCAGCGTTTTGAAAAAGGCAGACGCTTCCGCATCGAAATGGGCACATAATTGGTCGATCGTATGCGCATTCGGCGTATGGACGCGATTCATTGGCGGAACTTCCGTTCCCGAAGCGGCAGGTTCTTCCCAGAACATCTCGGCTTTTTCCAGGTTGGCCGCATAATCGCCGTTTTCGCTGACGACGATCGTGTCTTCTCCGATATCGGCCAAAGCCATGAACTCGTGCGTCTCGCCTTCGCCGCCGATCGCCCCGGCGTCCGCCTGGACCGCACGGAAATTCAAGCCGACACGGGTGAAAATGCGGGAATACGCCGCGTACATCGCGCGGTATGTGACATCCAGCTCTTCCCAACTCCGGTCAAACGAATACGCGTCCTTCATCAGGAACTCCCGTCCGCGCAGCAGACCGAAGCGAGGGCGACGCTCGTCGCGATATTTCGTCTGAATCTGATACAACGTCATCGGAAGTTGGCGATACGAACTCACTTCGCCCGCGACCAACGTCGTAATGACTTCTTCATGCGTCGGTCCGAGCGCGAATTCGCGGTCGTGGCGGTCTTTTAATCGAATTAGCTCAGGTCCGTACACGTCATACCGTCCCGATTCGCGCCACAGCTCGGCAGGCTGCATCGCCGGAAGCAGCAGTTCCTGAGCGCCTGCGCGATCCATTTCCTCCCGCACGATCTCCTGCACCTTTTTCAATACCCGGAAACCCAGCGGCAAATACGTATACACGCCGGAAGCAAGCTGACGGATCAACCCCGCGCGCAGCATCAGCTTGTGGCTGACCGCTTCGGCATCCGCAGGCGCTTCCCGAAGCGTAGGAATAAGCAATTGACTTTGTTTCATCACAATCTCTCCTTCAAAATAAATAATAAAAGGCGGTACGCGCAAAAAAGACGCATTCATCAGGGACGAATGCGTCTTCGCGGTACCACCCTAGTTCCCTTTTCACTGCACAGTGATTTAGACCGCGCAGGCAAAAAGGCTCGAAGTCCGTTAACGGCGGACATCCGGTGACGCAGATTACGCCACAGCTCGCGGGGGAGGACCTTCGCGGTTTTGCCGGGAATTCTCGCAGCTCCGATACGTTGGCGATGTTCGAAAACGCACCCGGAATTCCTCTCTGTCGGCAGTGCATGCACCTTACGCCTTCAACGGCTTGGATGCCCGCGAGGCATGGCCCCGGTCGTTGCTGTTGTTCTCTTCGATTCATGAATCCGTGACACCGTTGTACCACCGAAATCCGGGTTTCGTCAAGCGAATTCGATCATAAATCGCATCCGGTCACTCCCCCGGTTCCACTACAGTCCCCGGAATCGCGACCTCTTCGCTTCCCGCAGCCGGAGGTTGAACCTCGCCTTGCACTTCAGGCTGCGTCGGGATCTCGAGCGGCGGCTCCTGTACAGGCGGTTCCACCGGCTCTGCAGGTACGGTCGGAATCGTCGGAACTTCAGGCTTCGGCGTTATGCGGACCGGGCTTTTGACCGATACGGCTCCGGTGTCTTTGTACACGGTCAACACGGCTCCCGTTGCTTGGCTGATCAAACGCACGGGCACGTAAACGACGCCTTCATACAACCTCGGCGCGGCGGTCAACGTCACGTTTTTCCCGTTGATCTCCGCTTCCTTTTTGCCCAGCGTAAAGCGGATCGTGCCGTAATCGCCGGTTGCCGTTACCGACTTGGCCGCGCCTTCCCACTTCAATTTGTAACCGAACGACGCGAGCAGCGGCTTGTACGACACATAGGTGGCTCCATCTTCGTTGAACGCCGCCAGATCGTCCTCGATCCGTTTGCCGTCGAGGAAGACGGATACCGGATTGACCGTCGTTTTGTTTTTCTCCGCCCATAAGGCATAGCCTTCCTGCGCGATCCACAGGCCGATCTTTTTGTTTCGCCGCCATTCTTCTCCGAACGCCGACAGCGGAAGATGCGTCTCGCCTGTTTTCACCCCGATTTCCGGCGTAAAAGCAGGGCGTCCCAGCTTCTGAATGAACCAGTCCGTATAACCGCCGCCCCCGTTGGAGTTGTAGCTCGGGCTCACCTGGCTGTATCCGGTAAAAGCCGTGAAAATATTCGCCAGACGCTTATCGCGCGCGACATTGGCGGCAGGCGTGCGGAAATTCCAATACAAAATCCGGCCCGCCGAATGATAAGACACCGCAATCTCCGGGTCGATCTCGTACGTGAAAGCGATCATCGCTTTATTTTCCCGCGCGGTCATCGGAGCCGTTCCCTTATGCCCCATCCAGTGCGGATAATAGTAATTGTTCACCAACTCTTCCCAATTCGCGTCGTACTGCCGATTCGGATCAACCCCCTGCGCGTTGGCTTTCCAGCGCTTGAAGTTCCGGCTTCCGTCGTTCATCGCGATCAACGCTTTGTGCACGCTGCCCGGGAACGACTGAAGTCCGGTCTGCTGAAGCGTGACGCCGTCCGGGTTGACCATCGGAACGAACCAAATCTTCGTTTTGCCCAAAATGTCCCGCACGTCATAGCCCTCGAACTTACGATTCTCGGCGTATGCGGCCGCGTACTGCTCGATCATCTGCATGTTCAGCGTCGTGGTCAACCATTCGCGAGCATGGTGCGAACCGTTGAAAAACACCGTCGCGCTTCCCGTACCCAGGCCGACCGCCCAGATATCCCGTCCATACAGCGTTTTTCCGATCGATTTGTATTCGATGATGTCCGGGTATTTTGCCGCCAACTCCCGAATATCCCGCGTAAGCACCCCGTATGTATACGTGACTGACGGGTCCACGATATTCGCTCCCGCCGCTTGCGAACGCCCCGCCGGCGCCAACGTCAGCACCAACAGAATGAACGCCATAAGCGTTACCCCCAACTTTTGCATAACAACCCCCTGTACCTTTATCAATTTCGTCGTCTTCCGCCTTTTAGCATTCGTGCATCCGCCTCTGAATTCCTGCCGATTGCCTCTTTTTCCAATTAATCTTGACAAAGGCATAAACCTAGTAATACGATACATAGTAATTCTAGGTATTAAAAAGGAGGCACCCCCGTGAAAGTCAGCAAGGAACTGCTCAAAGGATCGACCGGAGCGCTCGTGTTGACGGTCTTGGCAGGCAAAAGCATGTACGGCTATGAGCTAATCAAAGAACTGGACAGCCGCTCGGGCGGCGTATTTTCACTCAAGGAAGGCACGTTGTATCCGATTTTGCACGCCATGGAGGCCGAGAGCTGGGTGAAGTCGCATTGGGAAGACGGAAGCGGTCGCAAGCGCAAATATTATACGGTGACCGATGCGGGGCTGAAGCAACTTAAGCACAAAACCGAGGAGTGGCGAACATTCAGCGGCGCGGTAAACGCGGTGCTCGGGGAGGGCGGAGCATGAGCGGAACCAACGGGATACATCCTGAAAAAGAAACGACGGAACAACTGGCGCATCTTCGCCGTCTGGAGACCGAGAAAGCGGAAGCGCTGATCGAAGAATATCTGGACCGGGTCTGTGCGCGTATCCGGGCAAGGGAACTGCATCCTGAATTGCGGGAAGAAATACGCGGGCATATCGACGAATTGTTGGCGGAAAAAGAAGACGAAAAGGTTCCGCCGATCGAAGCCGCCATCTGGGCACTGAAGCAAATGGGCGATGCGGACGAGGTGGGGGGTACGCTGGGGCAGGTGCATCGGCCGCAGTTCAACTGGAAGCTGCTGCTGCCTTTGACGGCGATGATCGGACTCGGGTTGTTGGCATTGTTCTCTTTGGGGAGTACGGGAAAAGGCAGCTACCAATACTTCAATCCCGGCAGCCGGCAGCTTTTTTATTACGTCACGGGACTTGTCGCTTTGGTCGCCGGCCTGTTTTTCGACTACCGATTATTGAAAAAGTACGCGATCGCGTTGTACTCTGCTGCCGTCGTATTAACGGTTGTATTTTTCTCCTTCGACTCGCCAAGGGTAAACGGAACGCTGGGTTGGATAGGAATCGGACCTCTTTATTTCTACTGGACGCTTTGCATGTTTGTTCTGTTACTGCTCGCGCTTCCCGGCTTGTTCGAACGGCTTTCGCTCAAACACGAAAAATGGACAAGTCTTCGCCAAATCGGAAGCATCGGCTTGATCGTTCTTCCCGTCATGTTGTATATCTATTTCGATCTGCTGGCGTGGCTGCTGCTGATCGGCTATCTAGCCGCGGCTTTGACGTTGTACGCGCGCTACGGCGGCTCCCGCGTTTATACATACGGGCTGCCTGCTTCGTTCGCTGCATGGATGGCTGTTTTGTATGTTCGCAACGAGTATTGGCAAGCGCGCATCCAATCCGTGTTCGCTCCGCATCTTCAAACGTCCAATAACAATTACCTGAACGATTCCATCGCTGCTGCCGTTCGGGAAGGCGGTTGGTTCGGACAAGGATTCGGTTCAAGCGGAAGTCGTATTATTTATGCTTACAGCGATGCGATTCTTCCCTACTTGACCTACAGCTTCGGATGGATCGCCGCGGGCGTTCTGGTGGCTTGCACACTATGGCTGATCGCTCTTTTGCTGCATTCCACCCGGAAAATTACCGACCGATACGGACGTTCGCTCGCTATAGGCCTGTCCGTTTTGCTGGCGTGCCAATGGATTTACGGAATCGGCGCTTCATTCAATTTGCTGCCTTTTACCGCATTGACGATGCCGTTCATCGGCTACGGAGGCAGCTCGACCGTCATTCACTGCGCCGTCTTGGGTCTGATTATGGGGATTTACCGACGCAAAGACATGATTTCGACCCGCGGGAAACAAGCGCAAAAATCCGACGGCGATCGGTTGATCTTCAGCATCGGCGGCTTCGAGTTATATGATAATCGCGAAAGACGGCCGGATTGGGTTCGTAAGTCCACTGGGCGCTATCCTTGACACCTCCACCGGCTGCGTGCTAAGTTAAATTCATCCAAAACAAGAAGGGAGTGAGTAAGCCTTATGAACACGCAATTTCATCGCTTCTCGCTCCCTTACGGCATAATTTGATCGGCGACAGGTTGACTGTTGTCTATTCATCGCGGGAGCTGGGACCCTTGAGGTTCCGGCTCTTCTTTTTGGACGCGCCTATTCGCAATCCGGCATAGGCAGCGTCGCGATCGATCTCTATCCGTCCATACGCAGACCGCGGGAGCTTACGAGCTTTCGCGGTTTTTTGCTATGCCGGGAAGCAGATGCGCATGGAAATGCACGAATCCAACTCGAAAGGCAGTGCGTACCTACCTATGATGAAACTTAGTCGAATAAGCAAGATCAGAAATCTTATCGATGAAAAAACATGGAAAGGCCCGATCGGCGAACAGTTTGCCCCATTGTGGAGACATGACTCGGGCAGCGTTTATTTTTGGAGGCTCAGTTCGAATGCGATCTTCATCGCGAACGTGGACGGGAAACGGCATTTTCTTCGTCTTAATCTTGCCGAGGAACGCAGCTTGCCTGAAGTCGAAGCGGAAATCCGCATTTTGCTTGCGCTGAACGGAAGTTCGGTTCGAGCGGCTCAGCCCGTCCCTTCGCTGGCCGGACGATTGATCGAGACCGCCGAATGGCAAGGTGACTTATACCACGCCGTACTGTTCGAAGGAATGCCCGGCGAACACCCTGACGATGAGAATCTGACCGAAGCCCAATGCCTGCGCTGGGGAGAGGAACTGGGTCGCTTGCATAAGGAGCTTGCCGCCATGCCTTCTGCAACCGTTAACGGACGCGGCGATTGGAGCCTTGACCTCGCCAATATGCGGAAGCTTTTGTTCCGGGAATCTGCTGCGATCCGGGGCGCACTGGATGCTGCGGCATCGGAAATGGAGCAGGTGTGCCGCATCCGACCCGCTGCGCTCATTCATTTTGACTTTGAGATGGACAATTTGCTCTGGCAGGACACGTCTGTCAGTATCATCGATTTTGACGATTGCCGGATTTATCCGCCGGGCGCAGATATCGAATACGCGATTCGCAGTCTTCGGAAATCAGACACGCTCGACGCCTCGCAGCAGATTCAGGCTTTCTTGGATGGCTACTCGGCAGCTTCTCCATTTCCGCTGCCTTCCAAGCAAGAACTTGCTCTCTTCCGGCAATGGCATCGCCTCTACCTGCTGGCCGCAAGCCACCGGGAGATGGATCTTCCGGCAGATAAACCGCGCGTGTCCTGGCAGTCCAGTCTGGAACTGAAATTTGCAGAGTTGGCTCAGAAACTTCGATCGGAGATCGTTAATGACGCGGCAAGCGCAAATCACAAGACTTTCTAATACCCGCTCAACTTTTGAACAAAAGATTACGTTCGGCTGAAACGTACACGCTTTAGGTGCGATTCGCACGTAAACCTCATATCGAACGCGGTCAAGGCATTCGCACAAAAAAACTTCGGGTCCTCCAGGGAGGGCTCGAAGTCTTTTAAGATAAGTCGAATATTACTTTTTGCCACCCAGGATTGTTTTGGTCACGCCGCCCAACAGCGCTCCGGCTGTTGTCGTTGTGCCTGTAGTCGCTGTCGATGCTGCGGCTGTTGTTGTGGAAGCTGTTGCTGCTGTTGTTGTCGAAGTCGCAGCTGCTGTCGTTGTGGTAGCTGCTGCGGCAGGCGCCAATGTCGTGCTTGTTGTTGCTGTAGATGGAGCAGGTGCTGGTGTTTGAGTTGTCGTCGATACAGTCGGCGCTGTCGTTGTGCTCGTACCCGAAGTTGTACCTCCCAATACGCCGCCCAACGTGCTCGTCAGGCCATTCACTGTGTTGTTTACTGTATTAACCGTATTGTTTACTGTGGTATTTACCACAGTAACGACTGTCTCGATCAGGTCCGGCGTCGGGGTTGTAGTTCCAGTACTTGTCGTAGGTGCCGGTGCTGTCGCTGTCGGCGTCGTTACCGGCGCAGGCGTCGGTTCTGTTGCTGCCGGCGTTGTTGCAGGTGCCGATGCTGTCGCTGCCGGCGTCGTTACCGGTGCAGGCGTCGGTTCTGTTGCCGCAGGCGTCGTTGCAGGTGCCGGTGCTGTCGCTGCCGGCGTCGTTACCGGCGTAGGCGTCGGTTCTGTTGCCGCAGGCGTCGTTGCAGGTGCCGGTGCTGTCGCTGCCGGCGTCGTTACCGGCGCAGGCGTCGGTTCTGTTGCCGCAGGCGTCGTTGTTGCAGGTGCTGTCGCAGCTGGCGTCGTTGTCTTAGGTACCGATGATGTCGTTGCCGCCAATGTCGCTTTCGCGCTGCCGGAAGTCGATGCAAGCGCGGAGCTTGCAGCCGAAGATTGAGCCGTTCCCGTCGATACGGCTGCTGCCGCGGCATCGCTTTGCGATTTCGCGATCTGATTGCTGTTATACATCTTGTAGGAGCTTGAGCTGATATCCAAACGAAGCTGATGCAGTTGGGATTTCCAAGTGATGCCTGCTTTCGAAACCTTCTGCTCGATCGCTCTTTCTCCGAGGTTTTTCAATGTGCTTTTGAAATCGTCCGTCTTCAGGGTAAAACCGTTTTGCGAGTAGATCGCTTGCAGCAGGTCATACTGCTGCTTGCGGTTGGTTTCCATTCTGTCATAGAACTGCGTTTTTTCTTTTTTGATTTCTACCTCGGTCCGGACATCTTTCGATACGGTCCGATCATCTTGGCTTTTGTTATCGTACGCTCCGATTTTCGAAGAGTCTTTATTCGTATAGGATGTTTTCGCGTTATAGTCGTATCTGCTGGACAAGTCCGCTTTGGAAGCGGAAGAGTAGGACGACAATGTGCTCATTTTTTACTACCCCCTCAACTGGAATGTTCTGTGCGTCTTCGTTAGGGATAGTTTACTATTTTATGGTAAAGAAAGGGAATAGGATGGCATTCCTCACTCGCTTCCTACCATTTTTGTCCAAAAGCAGGAGCATCAGATGGGGTTTTATCTTTGTCAGGCTGGTTTTTCTATGTCGAATTCGAGCATCTTTGAGTTATTCGTTTTTAAACGACTTTTTTCTACAGCGTTTTTAAAAAATTGCTTCAAATATATTTTGGCGCAATCTATGCAAAAACAATCCAAGTAACCAGACTTCCTATTTCTTAAGTCCCTTTTGCTTTAAAACGCAAAAAAAATCGCCCCTGTACAGGAGGCGATTGATGCAATAGCCGACCGGAATGTTTTAGGCTTGAAGCGCCTCGGCAAAATCCTGTCGCGAACTGCTGTGTTCATTCAATTTGTCGTACGCTTCCCCGCTGATCTCCACGCGAACCTGGTGCAGCTCCGACTTCCATTCCATCTTCATGGAGGAGCCGTCGCGAATCATCAATTGCTCGATGGAGCGCTCCGCCAGCGCCTTCATCGCACCTTTGAGTCGTTCGGGCGACAGTTCCACCCGAGCCTTCTCCGCATAAAACGTTTGCAGCAGCTTTTGCTGAGCTAAACGTTCTTCCGCGATCTGTTGAGCCAACTGCGCTTCGCGCTTTTTGCGTTCTTCGTCGCTAAGCAGCTCTTTTTCCCCTGTCTTGCTTTTGTTGAACTCGGTATTATCTTTCATGACAACGACTTTCGAGCTTTCTGTTTTCGCCGGCTGCTTCACGATATCCGGATTCACAACTCCCGAGGGCTTGTAATCGATCGCCCAATTCCCTGAGTCTGCCTTATTAAAAGATACCTTTTCCATTTCAACACCCCCTGTTACATGATCTCGCTTCAATGTAACGCTTGCTTCGATTGCTTGGCAATCCGATAGACGAACTACAAAACAAATTAAAAATACGAACTTCGCGAAATTGAATAAAAGATAAGCCTTATACTACTATGCAATTCGAACTAAAATACATGAGACTAAAGACCTAATTGTCTGAAATTTTAGAGACCGACTCACCTCCTTCTTTTTATGTCGGCTGCAAACAGGACATTTTTTCCATTTCAATTCTAATTTCTTACCATCCTTATCATTACAAAATTGTTACTTATCAATCTTTTACAAAACCTTGTCCGCCTGTGAAAAACCCGATATAGTCAGGACATGCGTCTGGAAAAAAAGATGCAAATCCGGCGATATACAGCGTGAATGCTTCTATGGAAGAACGTGCGTCGCCGCCTAATCGGAAAGGAATCTTACATACTTATGCTTGTTCGAAACTGGAAAAAAGTCGTCTTGCTGTCTCTTGCCGTCGTCTTCGCCTTGGGCATCGCAGGGTTCTTCTTCGTGCGATATCTGGAACATGCCAGACTGGTCAATCACGGCGTAACCGAAGAACTGATACCCGTCGTCTCTGCCGCCGAAGTCGCCGATCACTACGATGCGGTCGTGACCGGAACCGATCCGGAAGGCATCGCTGCCGCGATCTCCGCCGCGCGCAACGGCCTGAAGGTGCTGCTTGTCGACGGACATGACCGTACGATGCTGGGCGGTCTCATGACGGTCGGAGGCTTGAATATGATCGACCTCAACTACTCGCCGGAGCAGCCTTTTTTCCTTCCGCAGTTGAGAGAACCGAAATATTTGAACGAAGGCATTTTTCAGGAATGGTACGATCAATTCGACGGTTCGGCGTTCGACGTGAACGTAGCCGCCAATGTGTTCTATAAAATGGTAAAAAACGAACCCAACATCGATCTGCTCATGGAAACGCAGGCCATGTCTCCGTTGACCGACACGCAGAACGAGCGCACGACCGTGACGGGAGTCGCTCTGACGCTCAAAGACGGAAGCCGAAAGAAAGTCACGACCTCGGCCATTATCGATGCCACGCAAAATGCCGACGTAGCCGCCGAAGCCGGAGCCGAATTCACGCTGGGCCGCGAAGACATCGGGGATACCAACAGCGTAATGGCCTCGACGCTCGTCTTCCGCATGAGCGGCATGACCCAAGAAATTTGGGAGCAGCTCGGCAAGCACGAAGACACCGGAATCGACCGGATGAGCGTATGGGGCTATAAAGAAGCGAAAGAATACGAGTCCAGCGATCCGGGCAAGGTTAAAATGCGCGGCTTGAACATCGGGCGTCAAAATGACGATACGATTCTGATCAACTCGATGCTGCTGTTCGGCATTGATCCGCTTGACCCGGAATCGATCAAGCAGGGCATCGAGACAGGAACCGCGGAAGCGCCTAAGATCGTGGAGTTCCTGAAGAAGCGTTTCCCGGAGATGGCGACGCTAAAATACGACGGAGTCGCCAGCGAGTTGTACTTGCGCGAATCCCGTCACCTCAAAGCGGAATACCGTTTGACGCTCGTTGACGTCATGGAAAATCGCGCGCACTGGGACGATATCGCCTACGGCTCCTATCCGGTCGATATCCAGAGCACGAGCGACGGGCGAATCGGAACGGTTCTGATGAAACCGAGCCAATACGGCGTACCGTTCCGCACCCTGGTGCCCCGCACCGTCGACGGCCTGCTTGTCGTGGGACGATCGGCCGGCTTCGATACCGTGCCGCACGGAAGCGCCCGCACCATTCCGGTCGGCATGGGCACGGGCGAAGCGGCCGGCGCAGCCGTCAAGCTTGCTTTGAACACGGATATGACGCTGCGCGAATTGTCCGGTTCCGAAGAGCAGATCACCGCGCTGAAAAAACAGCTTCGCAAGCAGGGCATGGATCTGTCCCGACCGAACCTGCCGGAACCGGAATACGCCAAGCACAAAGACTACGCCGGCATGCTGGTGTCCGCCAATATGTATCTGACATCTGGCGGTTACGAGAACGACGGTTGGGGCCTGGACGGCGAAGCCAACGTACAGCGCTTCTTCAACGCGGTACGCGTAATTCGTTCTCTTCACCCCGACTTCTTCCCCGGCGAAATGCAGGGCGCGCTGGCCGGCATTACCGATCCGGCGACGCAGCAGCTTTCGCTGGAAACGGCATCCGGCTTGATCGCCAGCGCCCTGGACCTCCCGGTCGAGGAAGGCAAAGCGACAGAATTGCTGGTCGCCGACGGCTGGCTGCAGCAGGACACGCTGAATCGGATTTCGGATCAGGAAAAGCTTACGAACGGCGATTACTATTCGCTCGTCGGCGATCTGTCGCGACGCTTCCTGCCTGCCGACACGGTAGAGAATCCGGCGCAGTAACAGTCTGACTTTTCGGCGGCTCCCGCCGTTAACCCTTTCCGAACATGAAGATAAGAAAAAGCTTGGCAAGGTCCGCTTTCGGACTTGGCCAAGCTTTTTTTCGTGCGGCTGCTATCATCCGACGGAGCGTCGTTTATTCGGACGATTCGGCTTCCTTCAGCATCGCCGTCAGATAAATCAACGGCGAATTGTAGTTCAGCGCCTGTTCATTCGTTTCCCAATCGATCGTGGACCCGTTATAGGCTTTGGCCGGGAACTTGGCTTTGGAATTGTTCGGTCCCCCTGCCATATAGCCGTTCGGCATTTCGATCATGAAGTCGCGCATATAAATTTCGTGGTGCGTGGTGCGGATCCGGTTTTCTCCGTAGCCGGTGATGTAGCTGAGCTGAAGCGGATTGATGCCCAGCAGATAATTCAGGTTGCTGGCCGCCGCCCGGATATTGTCTTCATCGAACGTTCCCAAGATCCGGCTGCCGATCGCCAAACTTACCGGAACGCTGGCCACATTGGAATTGGCGCCCCAATAAAATGCGTTTTGAGTCGAGTTGCCCCACACCGTCCGATTCAGCGTCGCGTCCAACACGTTTTCGCGCCATACTCCGTACTTCGCGGCGAACCATTCGCGAATTTGCGGATCGGCCTGCGGCGCGCTCAAATAATGGTAGTAGCCGATCATTTCCATCCCGTTGATGCCGTGCGAGAAGTTTGTCGAGTCGAATACATGCTCGAAATCCCGGTAATGGGCTTTGACGTAATCGCCGTATTTCGCTTCGCCCGTCGCGCGGTACAAGGCGGCTGCGGCGTAGAAGCGGTCATTTTTATCATTGTCGTCGTTGTAAGGGCCGTCCGGCTGCGCGATGTATTCCGGATGCTGTTCCAGGTAAGCCCATCCTTTGACCGCCGATTGCAGCAGCGTGTTCGAGTAATCTTCAAGCGATTCGGTCGACTTGAACACGAGCGAAGCATGGGCCAGAGCACCGACCGTATTGGCCGTCTGAGCGGTCGGAATGATGCTTTCCGGGCCTTCTCCGTCCATGATGAAGCGATTCGGCTCAGGTTCGCGGATCACGTAAGCGTAAAATCCGCCTGTCGCCGGATCCTGCATTTTCAGGAAAAAGTCCGTCTCGACCTTGATTTCGTCCAACAGATCCGAAACGCCGTTCCCGCTCTCCGAGATATTGAGCTGAGCGTCCGGGAACGCTTTCGGATACGCTTCGTATGCCCAGAGCAGATCGGATACGGCGGTCGCTGCGGCCGTCACGTATTTGCCCGTGTCGCCTGCGTCCCACCACCCGCCGGATACGTCTTTCTTGATCGAAGGATCGGATTGAAGCGGAAGGTTGCGGTCTATCTCGTGCAGGCCTTCGCGCGCGAATTCTCCCGCGTGCTTCTCGTCCAGATCGTCATTGGCGCGTTGGTAATAGAAAAATCTCTGCACGTCCGTGAGCAGGTCCTTATACACGTCCGCACCCAATTCGAATGCTGCGGACGGCTCGGCGATCCCGTCCACGACGATCTCGTACTCGCCGGCTTCCCGAAGCGGCGTGAAGTCGGCTTTGAGCACTTTTTCGCCCGACGACGGGTCGTAGGCTCTAACCAAGGACAGCGCTCCCTTGTATACCGTTGCGCCGTCGGACGTCCGTTTCACCTCGAACGGCGTACCGACCTTCGCGTCCAGCTCGTCGTAATAACCGCTGACCAGCGCATACTTCTCGCCTCCGCTCGGATAACCGACCTGATTCACTTTGATCGGAGCGGCCGATACTTCCTTATCAGGCGATACGACCCGAATATTGGCGATATGTAACGTAATCGGAGTTTCGCTCGTTCCGACCATCTTCAGCAATTGGATCTGGCTCGGATCGAAAAGCGGCTCGGAGCCGAAAAGGTCTCGGAGCGGAATCGAATAATGCTGCCACTGCGTCGTAAGAGGTTTGTATTCGTTTACATCTTTGGACAAGACGTCAATGTTGGTTTCTTCCGGATTATCGTCGCCGTCCGTATAGAATTCGCCGTCGGCTTGAAGACGTTCATGCACGCCGTCGCGGAAGCCGATCCGGAACGATTCGCCGCCTTTCGCGCCGACCGCGTCGAATTCCAGCGTGCCGTTTGCGCCGTAACGCGAGAAATCGAACGTCTGCCAGCTGTTCGTCGTATAATGGGCCATCCAACTGCCGGAAGCTTCGATCCGCTTACCTTTTTTGCCTTGGTACGTTTTGTCGGCTACGGCGACTTTGTCGCCCCATCCGTAATCGGTGATCGGGATATCCCGCAGTTTGTTCCAATCGGCGCCTCCGGTCGGCACGTAATTTACGATCTTCTCGGCATGCGTGGTCGCGATCGGTCCGACAACCGGAAACACCAGAGAAACCGCGAGTAATCCGCCGATCATTTTGAACATGGAGCGTTTTGCGCTTTTTGCTTTTGTTCTGTTAGACATGAATCCATATCCCCCCCGCTTTTTAAGTAAACGCTTTCAATATAAGCATAGGGTTTTTTCTAAGAAAATAACACCCTACAAATCCGATTTTTTATCCCCTATCTATTAGTCATTCGCATTTATGTTCATTCAGCAAATGACAGCAAAAAAGCGACGGTCCGGCATTGAAGCCGGGCAGCCGCTTTTTCGGTTCAATACTTTTTCAGCGCGGCACGGAGATCGTTCATCAACCGGCCGGCTCCCACGATCGCCGAATCGCTGTTGTTGTAAAAAATCGCCGTCTTGACTCCGTCCTGTTCCAGCTTCGGCAAGATCTTCTCCATAAAAGCAGCCAGATCAAGCGGACGGCCGGAGTACCCCGACCATTCATCGATCGAGCAATGCTCGGCAAACTCGCTTTTGGGCCAAAGCGGCAGCAGAGCCGAACCGTCCTGATCATGCGTCATCGCCCAGCCTTCGTCGTACAAGCCCCAGAGAATCTGCGTGTCTGCTGTTTTCTTGATGAAATATTCGTAGCGCAGATCGGCCGGACTGCTGACGATCGCGTTGAATTCTTTTAAGTTCATACTGATAAAGGCCTCCCGTAGGGCCGAGTCGCCGGAGGCGGTCGGTTTTCTAATCTATTTACCCATCGGGGGAAAAGTTGACCTTACTCAGACGGATGAAGAGCATCCCTGCATGCGTCGAGCACTTCCGCAAGCGTGGATGCGATTCCGCGGGGAGGCTCGAACAAAAGCGCTTCCGCCGCGCCGAGGGCAATAGTCTTCGCGCGGTCCGGACTCACCAGTTCGAGCAGGCGGTTGGCCGCCGCTGCCCGGATATTCGCCTCCCGCTTGCTCAGCGCTCCGATCAGCGGCCGCAAAAAGTCAGGCTCCCCCCACTGCACGAGAACGGCGTCGCAGGCCAGCTTAATACGCAGCGGCTTGTGCGTCAGCAGAATACGCTTAACGAAGCGTCGGTCGGCGACCGGGTTGCCGTACAGCCGTTCGGCCAGATCGCCGATCGAGAGCAGCGCATACACCCTGACGGCTACGGACGGATCAAATTCCGCTGCCTGTTTGAGCTTCTCCAGCACTTTCGGCGAACGGCTCCAGCCCAGCGATTCGCAGGCTTCTGCCCGTACCAGCCAGTCGCGGTCATGCAGCAGCGTCAGCAGCAGGCGATCTGCCTGCCCGGACGGGTGGAAGCCTAGCAGCTCGGCGACCTTCAACCGAACAAACGAATCCGGATTGCCGGCATAGACGGCGAGCCGGGACAAATCCGGTTCTTCCCTGCTGCTCTCCAATTCATCAAGTTCCGCTATGATGCGATTCACTTCCTGTTCGTTGTCGTTCCGAAGTATCGGGCGCCGTCCGGTCATCCTTGTTCCTCCTCCTTGCTTTCTTCCGCCCGCTCTGCCGGTTCGAACTGCCGACTTACCAATTTGCGATAAAAAGCGTGGGACGCCAACAGCTCCTCATGCGTGCCCTGTCCCGTAGCGCGGCCGCCTTCGATCACGATCAATTTGTTCGCTCCGCGGACGGTGGACAGGCGGTGGGCAATCACCAACGTGGTCCGTCCCTGCATCAGCTTATCCAGCGCCTCTTGGACCAGCGCCTCCGATGCGCTGTCCAGATGCGCCGTCGCTTCATCCAGCAGGAGGATATCCGGATCGCGCAGGATCGCGCGGGCAATCGCGAGACGCTGACGCTGCCCGCCGGACAGCTTGACGCCCCGTTCTCCCGCCTGCGTATCTAATCTTTGCGGCAAAGAAGCGATAAATTCGGACAAATTCGCCAAGCGAACTGCTTCTTCGACGGCAGAATCTTCGACGCCGGACAATCCGTACGTCAGGTTGTCGCGAATGCTGCCCGCCATGACCGGACTTTCCTGCGAGACGTAGGCGATTCGGCTGCGCCATTCGCGAATCGGGATACGGACGGCTTCTTCGCTTCCGTACAGGAGCCGCCCGCCCGTCGGTTCGTAGAAACGTTCGATCAGCGAGAAGATCGTGGTTTTGCCCGCTCCGCTCGGACCGACGAACGCTGTCGTTTGCCCCGCTTCAGCCGTGAAATTCAGTCCTTTCAGAATCGGCTTATCTTCGGAATAACCGAAGTCCACGCGATCAAAAACAAGAGGCTGCTGGATAGAATGTCCTCCATCCGCAGACGCTGCTGCCCTGTCCTCCATTTTCGCGTCCGCATCGGACTGCTCGTCATCCTCCGCCGGAAGCTCCATGATCTCGCGCAGCCGCTCGGTGGCCCCCAATGCTTTTTGAAATTGAGTGAAAAAGGTAGCCAGCTGCGTAAAAGGTACGACAATCTGGAACATGTACAGAATGATGGCCACCAATGAGCCCGCCGTTAGTACGCCGCGCGCGACCTGCGCGCCGCCGTAGCCGATCAACGCCACGAGGATCAGCAGCATCACGGTCATCATCAGCGGCGACACGATCGCTTGAATCCGCGCTTCGCGCAAACCGAACCGGAACAAGCCCATGATTCGTTTTTCGCCCTGGACCCGTTCGACCGGCTCGGCCATCGAAGCTTTGACGAGGCGGATATCCGACAGCACCCGGCCGAGATCGCCTTGGAATTCGGCGATTTCCTGCTGCGTGTCGCGCGAGATCGCGTACATGCGGCGGCCGACCGGCCACAGCAGCAGCATCGCGGCCGGAATCGCCAGCAGCGCGAACAGCGTCATTTTCCAATCGATGGTCAGCAGGATCACCACGGACCCGACGATCGCGACGATGCCCGACAGGAACGAGATGACTTGCCCCGTGATAAAGTCTTTGACGATATTGGTGTCGTTCGTTACCCGGCTCATCGTCTCGCCCGACGCGCTGCGGTCGAAGAACGAGATCGGCAGCTTCAGAATACGCCGCCACAGATCACGCCGTAACCCCGAGACGATAAACTGTCCCACATAAGACATCGTATAGATCGCAAGACCGGACATCAGCGCTTGAGCAATAAATGCCGCTCCGAGCAAAGCGATCGTGCCGCCCGTCAGGTTTTCCATCGAAAATCCGTCGACCAGCCTACTTGTTAATAGCGGAATCGCCAGCGTGAACACCGTCTCGAACAACCCCAATACGACGGCCGCCGTGAGCAGCCAGCCTTTGGGCATGTACTTGGCGACCAGCTTCCAAAACGAACTCCAGCTCGGCGTCGGCGCGGTTTCCTTTTTCGCTTTTACCGTATCGTCGCTCGGCGTTTCATTCATGGACACTTCAGCCTCAAGCCCTGCATGCGTTCCGATTTCCGCTTCGTTCCTTTTTTGCCTATCGTCCATGATTTCCTCCTCCGTCCGGCTCCTCGCCGTCGTCATGTTCCGCAGCATCCGCAATCATCGTGTCCCACATTCGTTCCACGTAACGCTCTTCCTCCATAGTGAACGTTACCGGGAACTGAAACATTTGGGCCGGATCGATCTTCGCAAAAGATTCCAACGCCTTCATTTCTTCTTCCGTGAGCGGCTTCTCCAGCCTTGACAACATGCCGCTGATTCGCCCAAGCAGCTCCGTTGCGAAGCGCTGTACTTGCGGATCTTCCGGCGGAAGTCCTTCGCGCATCAACTTTTTGAGCCTTGAAATCCACTGCATCGCTTCGCGCTCGACTGACCTCCACTGCTCCGATGCCTGGCCTTCCGGCCAGAACCGCTGCATGAGCGAATCCGGCATCCGCTCCGCCATCCACAGCCGCTGCTGCTCCTCCGTCGAAACGGAACGGATCATGAGCAGCAGAACGTCCGGCTCCCACTCCGGTTCATGTTCGCTTTCCGATAAACTCAACGTATGTTCGAGCGTATGCAGCATCCGATCCAGTTGGTCCCTTTTTTGCCGCAATAACTGCTTCTGATGCTCCAGCGAGCCGCGAAGCGCACTTCCCTCCGCTTCCAGTTCTTCCGCGATCCGCTCCAGCGGGTAATCCAGAAACTTGAGCGTCAAAATCTGCTGAAGCCGGATCAAATCGCGGTCCGTGTACAGCCGATGCCCCAGATTATTGTACGCGGACGGCTCCAGCAGACCTTTTTTATGGTAAAAACGCAGCGTACGCTCGGTAACTCCCGTCAATTTGGCGAACGTGCCGACGGTGTACGTTTTATTTTCCATTTTCCCGACCGCCTCCTTCCTCCTGCTGGTTTCAGTATAGGGGTTGACGTAACGTCATAGGCAAGCAGAGATTTTCGCGAGGGGAATGCGGTTAAAGATTAATGTTCGGCGCATGGAAGCAAACCAATCGAGAGGCGGGAAAACGCAAATGGGCATGAACTACAGAACGCTCGGCAAAACGGGACTTCAAGTATCGGAGATCGGGTACGGAGCATGGGGCATCGGCAACAGCGGATGGCGCGGCGCGGAAGACGAAGAATCTTTGAAAGCGCTACATCGTTCGATCGATCTGGGGCTGAACTTTATCGATACGGCGCTGGGTTACGGAGACGGGCACAGCGAGCGATTGGTCGGACAGGTCGTGCGCGATCGCGCCGAAACCGTGTATGTCGCTTCTAAAATCCCGCCGAAAAACGGGCAGTGGCCGGCGCGCGCCGGCGTTCCGTCAAGCGAGACGTTCACGGCGGAGCATGTGATTTCGTCGACCGAGACCAGCCTGCGCAATCTGGGACTGGAAACGCTCGACGTGCAGCAGTTCCATGTCTGGTCGGACGAATGGGCGGCGCAGGGCGATTGGCTGGACGGCGTGCAGAAGCTGAAGGAGCAGGGCAAAATCCGCCACTTCGGCGTATCGATCAACGATTATCAGCCGGCCAACGCGATCAAGCTGATCGAAAGCGGCGTCGTGGATACGGTGCAGGTCATCTACAACATTTTCGAACAAACGCCGGAAGACGAGCTGTTCCCCGCCTGCCTAGAGCATAACGTCGGCGTGATCGTGCGCGTCGCGCTCGACGAAGGCGGCTTGACGGGCAGCATCTCGCCGGACACGGAGTTCGCCGAAGACGATTTCCGCAGCCGATATTTCCGTGACGACCGCAAGCGCGAAGTATACGAGCGGGTGCAAAAGATTACGCAGGACCTCGGCATCGGCAGCGATCAAATCGCCGAGACCGCGCTGCGTTACGTGCTGAGCCACCCGGCCGTTTCCACCGTCATCCCGGGCATGCGCTCGATTCGCAACGTGGAGCGCAACATGCGGATCGGGGACGGAAAAGGATTGGCGAAGGAGCAGGTGGAAAAGCTGAAAAACCACCGTTGGGCGCGCAATTTTTACGAGTAAGATTGGCGAAAGGCCTAATATCGTGAAATAAATACGGAAAACCGCAGCCGCGTGATCGCTCAGGATCACGGCTGCGTTTTTTTATGATCGCGTAAAAAAACGTACTTATTCCATCCGCTCCAGCAGCCGTTCGGCCGCTTGCAGATGATCTTCGATTTCTCGCTTCAGCTCTCGAATGATCGGCTGCCAGCGCTCCCGTTCATTGTCGCGCGTTTCCCAGAACTCCGCAGGCAGATTCGATACCGCACGCAGGAGCTCTCCCCGATACAACGTTCCCGCAAAAACATCTTCCGTCAAGATTTCGAGCACGTTCGGAAGCAGTTCGTCCATGTACATGTTCTGACGCAGTAATCGGCATAAATCCTCCACCGTCAATTCGTCCAGACGTTTGACTCGGACTTGCGCGTACCATACAGGCAGTCCGTACTTCAGATGTTCTTCGCTCGGCGAGAAGCCGGGCGGCGTTTCGAGATCCGACACTTTCATCGCTCCTCGGCTGCCGCGCACTTTCCATTCGTGCAGGCTTTCCAACTCGCGGCAGGCCCTGGCGATCACCCCGTCGAATACGCCGAGCGGAAGCATGTATTCGGTGCGCCAGCCGGGTTCGCCTTTCCTTTCATAGTCGGCGATCAGCAGACGTTCGTACTCTTTTCCGGCTATAACGAACATGGACTTCATGCTCATCGTCTCGTCGAGAATCCCGATATTGAAGCGTGCCCACATTTCTTCCTCCGCAAGCTGCGCGTCGTTCCCTTCATAAAAAACGTCATGCAGGCGATCGAACAATTTTTCTTTTTCCAACCGAAACAATCCGGCATGACCGCGATTTCCGTTATCCCGCGCTGCGTCCGTCAACATCGTCAACAAATCGCCGAGCAGCGTTTCGCCGTCAGCCAGCGTGTTACCCATGACGTTCATGCTGAATCTTCCATACATCCGTTCTCCGCCGAAATGCTCGTCCAACTGAAAACGGATCGAAAACAACGAAGGTTCGCCGATCGTTCGGGTGATGCGATGTTCGTCGCTCATGCTTCTTCTCCTTTCCTAAACAAAAACCAGCAGAATCGCACGGCGGGATGCTCGAACGTCGATCCCAATATTTCGAGGCGACTATCCGCGACTCCGTCAACGCCGTACGAGCTCCAGGAGATTTTGTCCGTTATTCGTTGGATCAGCAGTTCGACTTCTTCATCATTCAATTCCTTTTTGCACTGCGCGCTTAAGCTTGCCTCATAACAACCTTCAATTTTCCAGTAGGGCTGGATATCGGTTATCAGATAACGTTCGAATGAGTCGGCCGCTTTCTCCAGCATTCGATGCGCGATATATTCCGTTTCCGCCGCCGTACCGGATTCCGCGATCATTCGGATCGTTAATATCATGCGCTCGCCTCTCTTCTGCTTGATAATTCAACATACACCTTTATATTGCAGAAGAATCGTAAAGAAAATATTTTATGAATTAACCCTAATGAATAGGGTATAATGAAGCTATATTTAATAAACGAGGTTAATATGATGCGGACTTTAATCGGAGATGACGGTTTAACACGCAGATTTGTTGAGTTGCAGAATTTTATCTCAATGTGGAAAAACTTAAATTTGACTGATGAAGAATTGCTTGAATTGGAGCTTTTTCTGCTTGAAGATCCAAAGCGTTCTCCTGTCATTCAAGGAACAGGCGGGTTAAGAAAATCCAGGTTTTCTCCCTCCACAAAAAAATCAGGAAAAAGCGGAGCCTATCGAATCATTTATTTAGACATCGAACAGGAGCATCTCATTGTTTTGCTTGTTGTTTACAGCAAAAACGTATCTGATAACCTGACAAAGAATGAAGCGAACGAGCTTAAACATCTGGTAGACCAACTTAAAGCTCATTATGGAGGGAATCAAAATGGATAAATCCTTATTCGATTCATTAAAAGAAAGCCTGAACGAAGGCATTGAATTTGCAAAAGGCGACTTAGCGAAAGGAACTGTGCGAAACCTGACCTTCAAATCTCTCCCGGAATTATCCGACGAGGAGATCAAATCGATACGTGAAGGGACCCATCTCTCCGCCGCCGCATTCGCCAACGTTCTTGGCGTATCCGTAAAAACAATCGAGTCTTGGGAGGCTGGTCGCAGCGTTCCTAACGGTCCTTCGAAAAGACTGCTTCAAATGTTCAAAGAAAAACCTGAATTCACCAAAGAATTTATCGTCAGCTAAATCTTTCTCTGTGCACAAAAAAGATACGTCTGCCTCGTCCTCAAGACGCGCAGACGTATCTTTTTTTCTGCTCCAAGCTTGCTTCTGTTCCGCAACTTACCCGTTCAAAATCGGAATCTGCGCCAGCATGTTTTTCAAATGGATCGCGTCCCACGGCGTATGCTCGGTAAAGCCCAATCCTACCACGTCCGTCTCCTCCGACAGCTCGCGCAGCAGTTCGGCCAGACGCGCGAACTTCAAACGGCCCGGCGGCGAGTACGTGTACGGCTCGTTCGGCTTGGCGAACAGCAGCGAACGGAACTCTTTCGGATCGAGCACGTCCAGATCGACGTGAATCGCCAGGTGCTTGATGCCGCTCTCGCGTATCCAGGCCTTGATCGACTCCGTGCTGTTTGCCGTTTCCTGCGCGTCCGCCGTCCGGATACCTAGCCGCTGAATCATTGCCGTATCCGTTTCTTTCATCGAGATTCCGAGCCGTTCGAACGCTTCTCCGATGATCGCGCCTTCTTCCGGCGTCGGTTCCGACAATCCCGCAATAAACACGTTTTCCGGCTTCAACGGCATCTTCACGCGCTTCGCGAATTCCGCGTCGCCTTCGCCGAGCAGATTGCCCAGCGGCAGCGTGTGGCCCCGGTCATAGCCGTCGATCTGCACCAAATCGCTGTGCGCGTCGATCCAGATCAAACCCATTTCGCCTTCGTACCGTTCATTCAAATAAGCGAAAGGCGCCTGCTCCACCAGACAATCGCCGCCGAACATCACGACGCGGTCAGGTTGGTGCGCGCGGATCAGATGGTCCGCCGCGTCGAGCTGTTCCAGCAGTTCTTTTCTACCATAAACGCCGTTGTCGTTCGCAAGCGGCACGCCGTCGTCCTCGCGAACCCGCACCCGCACCAGCGGCTGGTCGTTCTCCGGCGCCAGCCAAGCCAGCAGCTCCGCACCGAAGGTATAATTCGGATTATCTCCGCCCTGCCATTGAGGCATGAGCACGCGCAGTGTTTTTTTCGTCATGATTGCATCCCCTTTGCTTCCGAAGTACCGTTACTATAAAATGAACGCGAGCGAAAAAACAGTACGCACTTTAAAGATAGATACTATCGGAAAGGATAGTGCACAGCATGAGCATGGCGGAATTCAAAGGTAAGGTCAAGCATATTCAGGACACTCCTTTCGGCTATACGCTGTCCGTGATCGGCGGCAAATGGAAGATGGTGATCCTGTACCTGTTGGCGGAAAATCCTCCGGTACGGTTCAACGACCTGAAGCGGCAAATCGGGGTGATCACGTACAAAACGCTGAGCGCGCAGCTCAAGGAACTCGAAGCCGACGGCATGGTGGAACGCAAAGAATACCCGCAGATTCCTCCGAAAGTCGAGTATCGGCTGACGGCCAAAGCGGAAAAGCTGATGCCGCTGATGGAAGGATTATGCGAGTGGGGCGCGGAGCATCAGCCGAAGGAGGACTGACTTTTGACGACGAACAGATCGAACAGGTTCGCGACTTGTGCAAAAACGGCCACTATCTGCGTTACTTCGGCGCGCAGAACATGGCAGCGGGATTTATTTGCACAACCCGGAGAACGGATAAAGAGTGAATGAATACGAAAAAAGCCTTCAGCGAAAACGTTCATGTATGATGCGTCAGGACGTCTTCGCCGAAAGGCTTTTTTTAATTGTGCCGGCTTCCGGCGAAACGGTGAGCGGATCGCTACGAAACAAAGGATGCGGCCATGACCTTTTTTACGAGTTGAAAAAGTCGGTCTGTTCATCCCTAATGCTCGATCTTATCCTGCTGTCTATCGGCGTACACGCCGCGACCTCGCTGACCAGTTACTGTCTGCATGATTCCTAAGAAGGATTGAAAAAGCCGCTTGCCCACATGCTTCTGCCTAACGGATACTTATCCACGTAGAAGTCGTCCGGGTATCGTTCGAACCCTTCCAATTTCCGATAGCGTTCGATCACTTCTCGCGCTTCCGTTTCCGTTCGGTAAATACCGATAATCTTCGTTTCTTCGGCGCCTTCGTACTCATAAGAGTGCTGCAATAAAAACACATGGTCCATATCATGTCTTTCCTTTCTTGATCATTCCGACGAAAAGCGTACCTCTTTCCCGTCATGATCCACGTACCCGTACTCCCCCGTCTCCGGCCGCTTCACCAGCATCGCCCCGTTTTCGCTGCCGAAAGCCGCTTCGAAACGAGGTTCGATCCGGTACGCGCCGTTGGTATCGATATATCCCCACAGCCCGTTCGCGTCCTGCACGACCGCCAAGCCTTCGAAAAATCCTTTGGTATGCGGAAACGTCGCCTGTACGCGTACTCGGCCGGAAGCTTCGATGAACCCCCACAGTCCATTCGATTCGAACTTCGCCAGTCCCTCCGTAAACGGCCCGACCTCGTCGTACTGCGGCGGGATGATCTCGTTTCCGTCTTTGTCGATGAATCCCCATCGGTCCCCGCGCATCACGGCCGCTTTGCCTTCGACGAAATCTCGTGCCGCATCATATACGAACCCGGTTAGCGGATTGCCTTGCTTATCGATAAAGCCCCACTTCTGCCGCAGCATGACAACCGCATAACCTTCCTGAAAATTGCCCGCGTACCCGTACACCGTATCCAACGCCGTTTTTCCGCTCGGATCCATAAACACCATGCCGCCGGACTCGTCCGGCATCACGGAAGCGAGCCCTTCGGAAAAGGCGTTGGCTCGGTAGAATTGTTTGTTTAACACGTTCTCGCCGTTTTTGTCGATATAGATCCAGCTTTCGCCCGCATAGGCAGCCTGCTCGTCGCTTTGTTTCATCACGACGGCCATGCCGTTTTGAAAATCGCCGCCGTCCGCCTGAATGACCCTTTTCCCCGTGGCGTCGATGTATCCCGTATCCCGGCCGATCCGCACGAAGGCCAGCCCTTCCGAAAAATGCCGGGCTTCGTTGTACAGCGGCGGCAGCACCAGCTCGTTCGCCGGATTCGCGTACCCGTATTTGCTGTCGACTAGCACCGGACGCCAGTCTTTGGAACGCAGCGTATCGGCGGCAGCCACGGGATCGGACGCATGGCGGAACCCGTCGTCTTCTTTCCCGTCTTTGCAGCCAAGCATCAATAGCAGCACGATCGCAAAAGCGGTCAAGACCGCTCGAAACCTAACTTTTTTCACCCGATCCCCTCCCGCGGCAAGTACGGAGAAGCAAATGTTCCCGACTCTCTTATGTATCGCTTAACCGTTCGACGGGTGGGGCCAAACAGGATTCGAAGACTTGATCTCGTCGCATAACCGAAGAACTTCCGGCCAATTCGGCGAGCTCCGGAATGCTTGGATGTTCCATTCTCCGTTTTCTTGAAGCGAGACGATTTTGCCGCGAAGCTCGGAGCTTTTGCGCATGGTATCTTGATCAATATATCCGGATGCGCGCAAGCGCTCCAGATTGGAAGGATGCAGAAAAGTATGAGCCCCCGTATCGAATTCTTCGAAAATCCGGTACTCGATCCAACCCTCTTCCTCGTCCAGCAAAAACAGGCCGCATTGGTTGAGGGTATGGATGTAATATTCCATAAGCTCGTCGTCACTCAACGTCATCGAATTTCTCTCCTCATATCAAGTTCGAATTTTAAAGCCGTCTGCGTTTCCCGTGTTGTTCACGACTCCGGCCAAGCTTTCCGCACTCTATTCGTTTGATGGATAAAGGATGCCTTCCGCCTCGATGCTGCTCCATACCTTCACCAGACGAGTCATCTCTTCGGATTCCGCTTCTTCATGCCCGGCTTGTCGCAGCGCTTCAATCACATTTTCCAATACCCTTTTCCATTCGCCCATAAAAGCTTCGATGTCCAGCGTGACCGGACCGCTCCGACGCAGCAGTTCATCCAGGCCGTTTCCGATCTCTCCCCATTTCGATTCGATCGTCAACCGGTTATCGCTCCACTCAAACCGCCACTCGTGAGCAAACGTATTCGACACCCAATGATTGGTCAGCTCGCCCGAATGCCTACTTTGCAGTTCTTCGATGATAAGCAAAAGATCTTCGATCATGCAAGAGAGGTCGTACTTGTAACTCAGCAGGATCGGAATATGGTTCCATACCAGTACCGCATGCTCGCCGTGTAGGGGAAACACCGATTCCATGGCATCCCATGGCGCCTCGTCCTCCTCCGATCGAACAGGAAGGCTCCTAGGTGCTCCGGCTTGTATAAAAAATGATATATGATTCAGCTCCTGACTTCTTGCAGAATTTGGCCTTTCTTCATGTTACCTGATCCTTTTCGCCGTCCAATCCGCCATATTCACTTCAAACTGCCAGTCGGCATTGCCCCTTTCCGGCGACGGCGACAGCAGATAGATGTATTTCCCCTGCTTGAGCGTCAGCTCTCCCCAATCGTATTCGCTGTACAGCATACCGCTCATTTCGGCTGAAGATAAGTCTAGTTCAATGTACTTCTCTTGCGCACCGATTCTTCTTTCGACAAACAATCGGGCATGCTCATTTCTTTGGTAGCGGTTAACGATCTCGATCTGGTAGACGTAACGGTCGTCTTCGGTGATCTTGAACATATTCGAGTCTACTCGTTCGGTCAGCCAAGCTTCCGGACTTAATTCTTTCACCGAATTCCAAGCGATGCTGATCAGAAAAATAGAAGCCGACAGCACCAAAATTCGCAGGATTCTTCCCGACCAACGGGGACGACCGAAACTCATGATCAGGCTCAGTACGGACAGCAGCAGCATCGGAATGCCCTCCAGCACCATCACGACGGTTCCGATCAGATCCGGTATCATTTGAAAAGCTGCCGTATAACCCAATACCATCCATATCACCAAAATTAGCTGGACGATGCCGACGATCCCCAGTCCTACGCGAAACAGGATCGACTCGACTCGATTTTCTTTCTCATGTTCTTTTGAAAAGGAATGCCGCATACTCCGATTCACGATCACGATCAGCACGGCAGCACCGACCGCTCCGCACAGCAGAATGTACCAAATGCCGCCCCATCCAAAACCGCCGAGAAAAACAGTGCCCGCAAGACCGCCGATAATCCCCGCAAACAAGCTCGCGGCCAGACTGCCGGGGATATCTCTGACCATGACCCACCAGCCAATCAAACCCAAGGTAACTCCGATTAAAAATCCCGTTATCAACTCTTCGTCCTCTTTTCTGGATTAATCTTGTTATTTTCCTACGATCCCGTTCCACATTTGCACGACGATATGCGGTTCATATTCCTGTGGATACAGCCAGATCGTCACGACCAAAGTCAGCGCAACCGTAACAAGGAACGTCGCGGAAGCATATTTATTCGTAAATGCTCTGCTGATCAAAAACGCGAATCCGATCAGTCCGAGATTGACGATGTACGTCAAAGGAGTCGTGAGAATTCTGCCTAATCCGGTGTTCGGGAAGATCATGAATAATAGAAACAGCAGAATCGTGCTCGGCAGTACGGCTGCGATAAACTTCGTGAACACGGGTACTTTTTTCTCCGCATCGGCTTCTTTCGGCATCGTTTCTTTCCTCCTTTTCATGATTCGTCCGAACGATATTTTTGCAGCAACTTTTGCGCTTCGTCAAATAAAGATGTTTTTAATTTCTTGTTTTTCTCGCCGGCTTCGAGACGTTCAAAAATCTCCAGCGCGTCGGGCTCGACCTTCTCTTCTTGCAGCATAGCTTGTAACGTTCGAAAAGCTTCGCGTGCGTGAAGTTCTTCGACTTCCGCCCGATTTAGTTTTTGCTCGTTCTTCGATTTCAGTCTTGCTTGGAGAGAAAGAGATTCTTTTAAAAAAGCTTTTTCGCTTAACAGGCTTTGATCATTGAAAAATTCGCGAATATTATCCAGCTGAGGGATCGAAATTTTATCTTCTTTTATCGCCGTTATGATAACGCTCCCAATAGCTAGCAGCCTTTTTTCTTTATACTTATTCAAGATCTCGGATAGCAGGTGTTCATCGAGGCTTTCTTTTTCGTCCAACTTGTTTTTAAGATAAGCCCATATCAAATGCTCTTGAACCTCTTCTGAAAAGTTCAACTCGTTCATGACTGGATAAATCCGATTAATCATGTTTTGAGAGAAGGCTTCCGGAATCCTTCTTCGCTCTTCGTCCGGGATCGATTCGAGGAAACTTTTGATTTGAAGTAAAAATTTCTGCTCGTCTTTTTCGTCTTCGATTTTTTGGATCATCTTTTCTGTCCGCTGTTTGCCTGACGGATGACGAGATTCACGACCGCGACCAGCAGCACGGACACGACAACCCCGCAAAGAAGGATGTACCACAGATGTCCCATATCGGTTCCGCCGAGAAACACGCTGCCCAAGAATCCTCCGACCATACCGGCCAGCAAACTTCCTACCAGGCTGCCCGGAATGTCTTTGACCATCACCCTCCAACCGACCCACCCGATCATGATGCCGAGCAGCGCTCCTTTGATCCAATCCCATGTTTGATACACGATATGAAGGGCATATTCCTGCGGATAAATCCAGATTGTAAAACCGTTACCAAAGCTTTTAGATTAGCTGACATTTTGCACCTCTTTCTTAATTAATGATATATACCCAAAATATCCCTCAAAACCTTTTTAATTAAAATTCCGTTTCAAAAAAACTGTCTCTCCGACAACTTGGAACGACCGTTCTTCTTCATCCGTTGAATGCTTTTCTGTAACAGAAAGGCTTTTCGGCGCTCCGGCTTGCATGAAAAAAGACATCATATTCAGCTCTCGACTTCTTGCACGATTTGGCCTTTCTGGTTGAGCAGCTGCACGGTATACGACTCGGTCCACCTGAGCGAACCCAGCTCTCCCGTTCCGCGATGCTTCGCCTTTTTCCACACCCATTCGTTCCGATACTCCGCTGCCCGGATTTCGTCTGCGACTTTTTCGAATACGGACAACTCCCACTCCTGCACTCGGGCCGCTTTTTCGATCCCTTGCATCAACAGGTGGAGCGTTATTTTCTTTTTATCCGTATCGCCGCTTTTCAAAAACCCCTCTAAATCGAAGGATATCGGAATGCTCAATATCCTCCTATGCCGGACATCCGCTCATTGCCGACAACCGGTACGCATTCCACGATGATCTTCCAAATCCCTTCGGTTTGCATGCCCGGAAAAAGCCTTTCGAAAAACGCGGTCATACATCGGGCCTGCAAACCGTATTCGCGCCTTTTCCATTTCCAGTTTTCCTGATAATCCAGCCTTACCGCTTCTTCACGCGTGATTCTGTGTTTGAGCATCAAGTGTTCGACAATGTCGCTTTGCGGTTGATAAGGAAAGTCGATCGCGAATTCTTTGAGAATCAGAAAGCTCACTCCTTGTGATTGACTATGATTCATCAAGCCGCTTGATCAAGATTGCATAAATCTGATTTTGCAGCAAAACCCGACTTCGAAATTAGCAGCAGAAACCACCTTATACTCGATTGAGTTTTCGAAGACATGATGCGTGTAAAAAGTCATGCCTTTGTATTCCAAATACATCAAAAGTGTATGGAAAATGACGTTAACGTCCATAATGCTGTACTTGCTTACATGGATATGAATCACGTACATCGACTCGTGCGCAGACACGAAAAAATTCTCGATTTGATCGAGATCTGCAAGAAAATCGTTGATCTCGATATCCAAACCGGGGTCCAAGCCATAACGTATGTTTTTCGAAACCAGTTCAAACAACTCGTTTTTCATCGCTTATGTCCTTCTTTTGTTGGAGTAGGGTTCGGGTTGTCGGCTTGCTTGTCATAGGGATCACCGAAGTGGAACGAAGCGGATTCCGTACTTCGAAAACAAATCGTTCAACCGCCGCGCCGACTCTTGTTCTTCGCTTGGAAAAATGTTTCGCCAATCGATCATGTCCTCATGCTGTCCGTTCATCGTATACAGCGTAAATGGCGTCGGGAGTCCCGGCTCGCAGCACAGAAGGTCATCCAAACTAAGCAAATCTCATCCGCAATATCCGGCAGGCCCGACAACTGCTTCGCCCAGGGCCAGAAAGAAAGTATTTTCGTCTTGTACGCCTTGCAGATCCAATTCGAACAACTTCGCAGAATGGCCGATTCCTGTCGTATGTCGGTTGGCTAGATAGCGCACCGCGTCCAACCATCCCTTTTGCAAGTCCGTGGACAGCGACATCCATTCGTTTTTACGGATTGGCAGCGAATCTTCCCATAACGACCAGACTTGCCTTACGGAATCCGAGACGACATACGCGAAAACCATCTTAATCTCCAGATTCCGAACGCCTTGTTCAAACTCTTCCTGCTTCCAATCGATTTTGCCGACAGGCGCAACGTACAATTCGCTTAAGACTTGCCCTGCCTGATTACGTACTTCGATCGTCAACGCTTCCAATTGAACTCGCGTTCGGTTGCGGTATTTGACGAACGACGGATCAAGTAAAAAATCAAGCAGCGTGATCGCAGAGACTGGCAGGTCTTCATCGTCCGGCCCATAACCGCGTCCCCCTGTCCATCCGGAAATTCCGCTGCATGTTCCCAACGTTTCGCCCGATTCCGTGATGAACGTAAACTTTTCAAACGATTCCTTCAATATTTCCAGCGCCTTTCGGGACAAAAAATACTTTTCGGAAAATCAGTCATACTCCCAACGAAAATACTTCGATAAGTTCGAAGCTATTTCCGCCCATGTTTCTCCGGAACAGGTTTGAAGCCTTTTTTCGATCGAAGACCTGACGCGGGAGACATTGTAGTTTCTCGCAATGAGCATGCCGCGTCCGAATTCGGTCTCATTCAACTCCAGCGCCTTCTCCAACCTGGTCGGACTGACCACCGTGATCATGAACGTCTCGCTCCCCTCCATAGACACGGCTCCGATATCCAGTTCGATCTGGATCAAAAAGTCGTCCGCCTCTTCGCCCCAACTTTCCTGCGCAATCGTGAACGCGTGCAATTCGGGTTTCAATATCCAGAACTCCTTGCTGCAAAATGCTCGCATCCGTTATCCGTGATTTTGGTCCATCTGGCAACAATTGCGCATCGCGACGTATGCTTTTTCTCGCTACGCCCTTCAAATAACTTATTCAAGTATTCTTTTTTCCTAATTGATACATCACGCAATAATAGGCGAAAAAAAACATGATACGACTTTTCATTCTGTGATCCTTGTTCCAATCTTTTGATTCATGCTTTTGACTTCTTGCCGAACAAGCGGGTGAGGATCGCCGGACAATAGCTCAAGCGCTTCGATCAATCGCGAAGAAACCAGCTCGGCCAAAATTCTCAACGAAATCAATCGCATCATAAAGTCATCATCGGTTATCCTTCTACATGCGCATTCGGTAGCCAAAGACGGAGTCCTTTCAGCCATCGCCAACAAAACTCTTCGTTGCACGTATTGATCTTGATCCTCCAGCAGAAACGGCAGGTAATCGTCCAAAACGACATCTTTTTTCAGACGTACAAACTCCGCGATCTGCCATCTTGTTTGGAAAAAAGGGTAACGTATGCTGTCCTTCACAAAGTTCAAAGCAGCGTCGGCCTGAAGTTCTTGCTCACACTTTTCCAAAATTTCGCCGTCCTCGTGATCCAGCCCCAGGACCAATAAAATTTTTTCGATTAATTCTTTATGCTCATGTTTTTCAGATAAGATCATTACCGCTTGCTTGGTTAGATGTAAAAGATGATCCCAACCGGAATATAAACAGACATCGGCAATACGGAGTTGATCCAGATCGTATTCATCTTGGTTCTTGATTCCGACCTAGGACCAGAATTTTGCCAGTTCTTTATGGAGTTCATCAAGAATGTTCATGTTATATACCTTCTTCGAGCAACGATTGGAATGTCACATCGTTTCCTTTATTATTTTCCGCTTCCGTTCGCTTCCAAAGATTTAGCAACATGGACTATGTAGTTGAATCAGAAGTTCCAAAAGAAAAGCAATGAAGTAATTTCCTCCATTGCTTTTCCAAAATCATCTTATGCTAAAGGGAGTAAGGACTAAGTGGCTTCCTTTTAGTTCTTTACACTTTTGAGCCAATATTTTTATTTTCTCTAAATGTTCCAGCGATTCTGCTTCTTCAATTTGATTAGATAGTAAATTTAATTCTGCAATGAAATCATCCATATCCTCAGCGTTCAATGCTGAAGGAGAGCTATCAGATAAATCATTCAAAATAACAAAACGATCATCGTTTTGGATCAAATAATTTTCGTCTTCCTCAACTGAAAGCAATATTTCGATAGTTTCAAATTTTTTCGATTGAAAAATAATATCGAATATTTCATTCGCCTCCTTCAAAGTTTGGACCGCCTGGAAATGCGTTGACTAGGTTTCCAAATTTGTCTGTGACTACAGTTAAAAATCTTGTAGGTGTCCCTCCTAATCGCTCCGGTAAATTTCCTATACCTTTACCTTCATCTAAAAACACTTTTCTCACATAGTTGCTTGTTCTTGGGTCATATATTGCCTGAGTATTTACTACTGTTTTAGATTGTAATGTATTCACAATTTCTTCACGAGATACCGTAAATTGCGATTTACTTGTTTTAGTAAAATTCTGATGCTTACTTAAAGCATAATCAAGCCCAGAACTGTTTTCATCTACTTTCCCATTGCGTACATTTACTCTAGATTGAACAATTGAAGGTGTAGCATTTGTACTGTTCACTGAGTTTTGTTCGCGAATAGGTGTTCTATCGTCAGTTCGCGCAGTGGATCTTTGCCTATTAAGTTGGTTACCTCTAGGCTGAGGTGCAGGGATTACCCTACCGCCACCTCCGCCACCTCCGCCACCTCCGCCTCCTCCTCCACTACCAGCAGATCGATTATTATCATGTCCGCTTGGATCAATAAGAACAAGTGGATTATTAACCACATATACATAGGGATTTAAAGTGCTCGGTCGATTTGTATGCCCTTCGAACGTATCCTCCTGGATAAACCGCCCGATGCTCGGATCATACCAACGGCTTCTCAGATATTGCAGACCGGTGTCTTCATCCCAATACTCGCCCGAGTATCCGAACGGATTTTCGACTTGGACATTCGAAGTCAGCGGGTTGCCCCAGATGTCGTAGGTATACGTATTCAACGCAGTACCATCCGCCTTAACGAGTCCGGTTACGTCACCGTGGCCGTTATGCTGGTAATAGGCTTTTTGGTTGCTCGCATCTTCGCGATAGATCAACTGCGCGCCGCGCACATAGCGGGCTTTGAACGTCACGCTGCCGTCTGCCGCTACCGTGCCTTCGGCGATGATGTTCGCGCCATCGTAGTAGTAGCGCGTCGTGGTTGCCTGTCCGTTTTTCGTGATGCTGCGCTCCGTCATCAGGCCGTCGCCGTTGTACTTGTAGCTGACGGAGGTTTGGTTGCGCGTCACGTTGCTCAACTGTTCCGCTTGGTTGTACGTGTAGTTCACGTTGTCTTTATGCGGCATCTGGATGCTGGATTGCAGCGTCAAGCGGTTGCCTTTGCCGTCGTACGTGTACGTCTCCGCGCCTTCCGAGCTGGTGATGATCCGGTCCAGTTCGTCGTACGTGAACGTGCCGCTCGTCGTGCCGTCGCTGCGGCTGGTAATGTTGTCTCCGTTATCGTAGCCGTACGTGAACGCCTTGGTCAAGCCGCCCGCCGACTGAAGCAGGTTGGTCAGTCGTCCGAACCCGTCGTTGGTGTATGTCGTCGTGATCTGGCCGTTGCCCAGCTTCAATTGATACAACTGTGAAGATTTCAGATGGTTTTCATCCGATTCTACCACTCCGTCTCGATACACATATTCGGCTTGCGTCGTATTGTCGGTACGCACCTGCACCAATTGGTTGTCTTCGTTATACCAATACGTCGTCGTCATGCCGAACGGATCAGTCATCGTGCTTGGCATTCCGTTTTTGTAATACGTGTACGAAATCTGCTTGCCGTCCGGGTAGACCATGCGTTCCAAATTGTTGTCCAGCGTGTAGAAGTACTGCGTAGTACCCGTCTCGTCGGTCATTGACTTGCGCAGGCCATTTTTGTAATACGTGAACGAACCGTTCTTGTCGCCGCTGGTCCATGAGGTCAGACGGTTTTGTTCATCGTATTGGTTGACGACGTTGATTCCGCCCCGCGTCGTCCCGCCGGTGAGGTTGCTGTTGTTGTCATACGTGTACGTTTCCTGACCCAGCACGGAGTCCGTTTTGGACAAGCGCCGCCCCAATTCGTCGTAACCCAGGGTAATCTTCGTCCGATCCGGGAAGACTTTTTCGGTCATCGCACCTTGTTTGTTATACGAATATTCCGTGTTGAGCGATGTGCCGCCGGTGCTTTGCGTCACGTTTTGCAGGCGGTGCAGGCCGTCGTTCGTGAACCCGGTGGTATCGCCTTTACCGTTGGTTGTACTCGTCGAAAACGGATTGCCGCCGACTTCATACTGATTGCTTGTTGTAATGATATTGCCTTTGTCGTCGGTGCGTGTCGTGCCGGTGGATCGGCCAACGTCGTCGGTTTGTTCGGTCACTTTTGCACCGTAATCCGTTGTGGTCGTCGCCTGGTTCAGCACGTTGTTGTAGCCGTAACCCGTTACGCGCCCCGCTGCCGAGATCGTCTCCTTGATCTCCCCGTTGGCGTCGTATTCGTACTTCGTTTGATGGCCTTCGCCGTCCGTCGTGTAATCCAGCTCGCCCAGATCGTTATAATGATTGGACTGAAGCGTGTAAAACGCGACGTTGTTATTGTTGTCCTTGCGTTTCAGCTCGACCGCGGACGGGCGTCCGAGGCCGTCGTAGGTTTCTTTGCTTTCTTTGCCTTCTTCGTCGACGATGTAATACTGGCCGATCTGGCCGATCGTATTGTACGAGAATGAAGATGTGGACGTGGCGCGCGTACCGTCTGCCGCGGCGGGGCGCGTCACTTTGGTAATCCGGCCGACTTTGTCGTATTCATAAGCTTCGTCCGAACCGGCAGGAGCGCCTTTGGCTACCGCGTTACCGTCGAAGTGCTTGAGTACGCGTCCCGTAGGCAGATCGTATTCGTAGCGTTCTTCGATAGTTTTCGGCGTGCCGTTTTCGGTCACTTTTTGCTTGATAGAAGTCGGATACGCGTGTTTGACGGCTGCCCCGTACTCGATATCCGTTTGCTGCGTTTTGTCGTTTTCAAGCTGCTGCATGGCCTGCGTCACGTTGCCGTACGCATCATACTGATACGTCATTTGCAGGAAGCTCGCTTGACCGCTTTCGTCCGCGTAATTTTGCACCGTTTGCGTGATATGCGGCAGCGCCGGGTCGGCGGTATGCGCGATATCGTCGGTAACGACGCCCGATACGGTATTGCGTTCGGTCAGCGCAAGTCCCGGATACGTCGTCGAATACGTGTAGCTGCTAATATGGCCGAGCGGGTTCGTATACGTCAGTACGTTGCCGTAATTGTCGTAGGTATAAGCGTGAACTTTATTGCCCGTTTTTTCCGGCGTTTGCGTGTAATCCGTATCGGTCTCGGTAATCCGTACGGAAAGCTGCTGATCCGGATCGTACACGGTGTCGACCTGTTTTTTGTACTCGCCGGCTTTTTGGCGCGTTTCCTGGATCGCCAGATGGTCTGCGTTCAGGACGGTCGTTTCGCTGATTTTTTCGACGGACGCCACGTTCGAAGCGGCGTTCGGATTACTGATCGTGGTGCGTTTGACCGTGGAGGTCGTTTGCGCCGGATCGGAGAAGTCCGTTGCGTTCGCATAATCGTAAGACACGAAGTTTTTCTTTTTGGTTGTGCTTTCTTTCAGTTCGTCATAGCGCTTGGTCACGCGGTAATAGCCCAGCGTTCCCTGATCGCCCAGACGCTTCGCCGTTTGTCCGTATTCGTAAGCCGTACTGGCTCCGGTCGGATACGCCGTGCGGATCAGCCCCATATAGACGACTTTGGCCGCGGCCGCTCCGGCGTTGATGACGGCGTCGTAGTTCGTTTCTTGCTTGGCGTAAGCATAGCTGGTCGCCTCGCCGTTTTCGTTGACCACGGAAGACAGCGTGCGCTTTTTGTTGGTGCCGCTGATCAAGGTTTTGTTGTAGACGAGCGATTTGCCCGCGTACGTCACGGTCACGGCATTGGCTTTATACGAGAAGACGATCTCGCGGTTCAGCGTGTCGATCACTTTGCTGATCAGCGGATAGGCGTTCAGGTCGTTGACGGCGGCCTGCGCGTACTGTACCAGAATGACGTTGCCGTAGGCGTCTTTCGTTCCGATCCAGCGGCCGTCGGCATTGAAGTAGGTTTTCGTGCCGAGCGTATCGGTCAGCGCGTAAGCGGCGGTAGCGTTAACGGTCTGCCCGGCCGCGTTTTGCGTGGACAGGTTGTCGGAGGAAGGTCCGAACGTCACGTCTTGAAGCGGATAATCGACCAATCCTTGTCCGCCGGCCTCGACTTGGTACACCGTTCCGTCGGCAAAATGCAGATACCGGACGTCTCCGCGCAGCTCGACGGAAGGCATCGCCCACGTCCAGCCTACGCCCAGATTGGACGTGCGTTCGTTGTACGTGTAGTATTCGCTGCCGTTGGCGTACGAACCGGCGTTACCGGTGATTTTCGGCTCTTCGATATACGCTTCGTTGCTTTCGTACAGGCGTCCCAACGTAAAGTCCAGACCGCCTCTTCCCGGCAAGCTGAAGTCCGTTTCCATGCGAGACAGCGATCCGGTAGCTTCCGAAATGTTTTCGCCTTCGGTCGCGCCGCTGTAAGGCGTGTTCGCGGCGATTTCGTACAGAGACAGCGGCGTCGCCGTGTCGTTAAAAGGACCGGAAACGGTCGACTGGACCGAAGCGGTCGAAGTCGAAGCTTTAGCCGAAGCCGCCGGAGCGGCCTGCGCGCGGTTGGACGCGGCGACAGGCGGCAGCAGCAGAGCTGCGGCGAGCGCGGCATTGAGGATTCTGAACAATGGTTTTTTCACGAACGATTTCCCCTCGATTCTTTATATTAGTCGGTTCAGAAGCCCGGTACGTATTGCCTTTGGATCAGGTTGCCGTTGGTATCGTACGTGAAATTGATGCGTTCGCCCGACGAGAACTGGATGTACTGAAGCCGGCTCTGCTCGTCGTACACGTATTGGAACTGCATCGGCGTGCCGGCCGCGCTGAGCGTGCTGACGGTGTCGCCGCCGTGGCGGATATGCAGCTGCGGCGCTTCCGCGAACGACGTCGGCTCGCTGCCGCTGTCAATCTGCACGCCGTAATTCGGCTGCTCTTCGGTCAACCAACGGGTGATCAGGTCCGGATCGAGATCAATGCGCTGCGTGCCGTCCGCGTCGGTGCGCAGTTTTCCGTAGCTGGCTCCGTCGGCGCGCAGAGCCGTTCTCGGTTCGTCAGAGGAGGCCAATGTCGCCGCATTCCAAGGCTCTACCGCACGCAGCACGCGCAATGTATCGGAATCTCCGGCTTCGCCGCCTGTACCCGTCGTCAGGTAAGCTTCGCGGACAGCCGCGTTTTCCGGCAAACCGGACAGGTCGAATTGCAGATACGTGCGGTTTGCCAGCTGTTTCGGCGCGGAACGCGCAAACAGGCTCATTTCTCCCAAGGCGCCGGTCTCCTGCGCGGTGATCGTCGCCGTCTGTACCTCGCTTTGAAGCTCGATTCCCGTCTTCACTTCGATCGGATACGACAAGCCGCTTGTATCGATGTCGACGTCCAGGTAGCGGACGCCGTCTGTTTCGTTCAGCGTTTGAAGGACTTCGCGACGCTGTCCGTCGGCATCGGTGAGCCAAGCCGGAGTCAGCGACAACCCGCCGCCCGTAAGATCTTCGCCCAGATGTCCTTCCAGTGCGAAACGGAAGGTCGAAGGCGCATCGGCCGAGGTCAGGTTCAGCGTTTGCGAGATGCCGGAAGCGGTCAGTGCCAGATTCGCGTCGGTGGACGTCCATACGTTCGCGTATGCCAATTTTCCGACGGAAGCTTGCGATACGTCCGCCTGCGCGTCTTGCGCGCCGACCGGAACAAGGGTAATGAAATTACCGTTTACGCCGAGCGAAAATCCTTGTGCGTAGCTGTTATGTAAGCTCGGCGTGTAAGGTACGGTAGATGAGGTATAGCCCGGTTCGGAAGGATCGGCAGCAGCAGGCTTTTCAGCCGGAGGCGCTTCTTCGGACGGCGCCCCGGGCTCGGCAGGCGTTTCTTCCTGAGTCGGAGCTTCCGGTGCAGCCGGAGATTCATCTGCCGGAACTTCCGCGGACGGAGTCTCGGGAACAGGAAGCGATTCGTCCGGCTGCTGTGCAGTCGGCGTTTCGTCGGTCGGCGCGGCAGGCGAAGGTGCCTCGCCTGCCGGCTGCTTATTATCGACGGAATCGGCAAGTGCTTGCGTGCCTGCCGCGGCCGATTTCGACAGCGCGAGCGAGGTCACCGACGCGAGCGGGCCGGATGCAGTGGGTTCGACTTCGGAATCCGCGTTCGGTGCTTCCGGAGCTTCGGTCGGTTGCTGCGGTTCGTCTGCTGCCGGAAGATCCGGCGCCTTATCCGGTTTTGCTTCTGGCAAGACCGATTCCAAGGTCAAAGCAAGAGAAATGTCCTGGTAATTCCCGTTTCCGTCTTCATAATGCAGCGGAGCAGCGGACAATACCGTTTCCCGGCTATTGTCGCTGAGCAGGTATTCTTTGCTGTACATCGTGCGGTTGGCGACTTCTTCGCTGACTACTTCGGCCGGAGCTTCGACAAGATCGGCGGCCGCCTGTGCATTTTGAAGCTGTGATCCGTCCGGCGTTTTGGACGGTTCAGGTTCGGCCAAAGCCGAATGGGGGATGGCTTGAGCGCCTAGCGAGGATACCAGCAGAGTGGACAGAAGCCATTTTCGTTTTGCGCGCATGTGCGAGATTCCTCCAATTCTGTTGTGTAGCGGATTGCCTGCATATTGATAAGCGACAAACTGACCTTAACGACTAGTTCCTAGATCCCGATTGAATTTCAAATTTGAAACTAAGGTCCGAGATTCAAATTTTTCATTCAACCAAACAGAAGGTAAATAAACATCTTTATACAGGACAAAACAGATTATTGTATTTTAATTTTCTTTTAAACCATATAATTACCATTTCATTTCGTAAACAAAGTGACCAAAAGTCCTGCTATTTGTTTAGTTAAGAAACCAAGTCAGCTATTTTTAGAAAAAGAATGAACTAAATTTTTACAACAAAAAAGTCCCTATGTCCACAGCTTCGCGCTGTTTTCATAGAGACTTTCTTATGGACTATTGAGCTGCCGGTTCCTCGCGAATCTCATAGCTCTGGTCGTCCAGCGTTACCTGTTCGACCGAAGAATCCAACGGCGTCACGATGCGGTAAACCGCTTTGTACACGTACTCGGCGGGATCGGCCGACTGATAGTCAGCCTCGGCTTGATCCGTCTCCGCTGCCGGAGCGTCGGTATCCGTGCCTGCGCCTTCCGTCTCTTCGGTCGTCGTCGAATCCGAAGAAGCCGGGTCGTCGACCGTACTGCCGCCTTCGGTTCCGTTACCCGTTCCGGTCGCTGCCGGGTCGGTCGCTTCGTTCGGCGCGCTCGGATCGGTCACGCCGTTGCCGTCGGTCCCCGTGTCCGAATCGCCGTTCGGATCGGCTGCAGCATTCAAGTCGGCGCCCGATGCGCCGTCGGTTCCGGCGGCTGCGTTATCTTCCGGAGCGGACGCGTCGTTGCCGTCGACATCGCTGCCGGCCGGCGTATCGCCGCTTCCGTTATCCGAGGATAGGTCCGCAGAATCGTCGGTACTGGTTGCGCCTTCGATTGGTTCGGGATCGGCACCCAGCTCCCAAGTCGGACTGTCGTAACTGTTCCGCGTGCCGTCGGTCAATTCAAGCGTCAGCGTATGGGCCGTATTGATAAAAGCATCCCGCTCTTCCGCCGTGCGAAAACCGAATTCCACGGTCTTGCCGTCCGAAGGAGCAAACACCAGAAACGCGGGTCCTTCGCTCTCGCCCGGCAATGTCTCCCCGATCGTTCCCGGCGGTTCCGCATCGGCCTCGCCGGACGGATCGGTCGCGGGATCGGCCGTCTGGGCGGTCTGTTCCTGCCCGCCGAGCACGCCCGTTCCGTACAGAATGCCGACGGTCGCGCCGCCGACGATCAGGAGAGCAAGCACGCCCATCAGCAGCAGCGCCAAGCCTCGGTTTTTGCGCATCCAGCGTACCAGCGGCGAAGCCTGCTGGGACTGTACTTTGCGATATACCGCCGCAAGCGGCGCAGGCGCGCCGTCGAAATAATCGCGCCGGTTGTTTTTGTCCCGGAACGCTTCTTTGTCGTGAGCCGCGAAGTAATGCAAAATAGCGGCTTCATAAGCGGGATCGAGCTTACGCCCCTGCACGTAAGGCTCCTGCGAAGCCGACCACGCGAAGAAACGGTATACCGATTCGCGGCCGCCTGATTTCGCGGAGTTGATGCGAACCGCATCCACGAGGCGGCGGTAATCGACGTCTTCCCCGCCTCCGCTCAAGCTGCGGGAGAAAGCGGGCATCAGGCGGCTGTAGCGCCCAGCCGCGATTTCGGCAGGGAGCAGGCGACGGCCGAGCTTTTGCACCTCGTCCATTTCGCGGATCGCCAGGTCTTCGAGCAGGCTCGCGTCGGGACGCTCCAGCGTGAACCACAGATAAGCGGCGCGCAGCGCGGCGTATCGTTCGGTTCCGCGGGGACCGCGGACTTTCTTTTTGCGGTCGGCTTCGCTTTCTCCTTCGAACAGGAAGCCGAGCCCGGTCACTTGTTCCAGCGTTACTTTTTCCCATTCCCATTCGTCCAGCAAATACTGAACGGCTTCGTCGGCCAGCGCCACGCACAGCGGATGCTTCATCAGCTCTTCGCCGGTTCCGTCCATCAGGCCCGCCGTCGGATTGCCGTCGCCGCGCAGCGTCTCCACCACGCCGCGAACCGCCGATACCGGTTCGCCGGAACGGCGCAGCTTGCTGCCGAGCACCCGAAGCGACGCGTCGCAGAAATGCTCGTTGTTCAGCAGCCCCGGATGATCGTCGGACCATTTTTGCACGATCCGCACCACTTCCGCCGCAGTGTTCGCCGATTCCATTTTCCGGTCCAGGTACGGCTCGAACAGCATCGCTCCCGATTGGCGGTTGGCGATGAGCGTCGAAAAGAACATGTCGGCTAATTCCGGATCGCTTTCGATCACTTGGTAGTAGGCCATGCCGCCGTCTTTGCGCTTCTGGCGGGTGACCATCGGCATCAGCGTGAGCAGATAACGCATCACCAGCGCTCCCGCGCCTTTGCCGCCGACCCGAAAATACGCCACGATATCGCGCAGCAGCTCCGGTTCGGGAATGCGTCCGGCCATGACCTCCTGAAGCTCCCAATCGAAACGCCCGCCGAGCAGGTCCAGCATCCGCGCTTTGAGACGCGAATCGCCCGGACGTCCCGCCCAATCCAGCAGCGATCTCAAGATGCCTCGGCGATCTCTTTCGTATACGGTCTCGTCGCCTTCCTCGATTCGGAACAATCGCGACAGCTCCAGGTAACGCTCCGGGTTCAGCTCGTCCGGCGTGCCGCCCAGCGCTTCGTCGGCGAACGCGTAAAAGCGCTCCAACCGCTGGGGATCGCGCAGCTCGGTAAGCAAAAAGTCCGCCAACTCCTGCAAACTTCCGCCTTCGGCCGCATTGACGATGCGCCCGCGCGAGAAGTCGAACAGAAAATCTTTTTCGATGTTCCGGTCGCCCGGACGCATCGAGCCTTGCTCCACGAACGTCAGGTGAACGCCTTTGCGGCTCTGCGGTTCGCGGGAATACGTCACGAATCCGAGTCGGCGGCGGAATTGCGGCGGCAGCGCCGCATACAGCACTTCGAGCAGCCGCAGCGCCCGGTCGTTCAGCTCTTCGACCGGCGCGTCGAGCGTCACGTACACTTTGCGGCGCCCGTTGATCGATTCCATCACGGCGAGCAGCAGCCGTTTGAACGAAGCTCCGTCCAGCCCCAGCTCTTCGAGCTTGTCCGGTCCGGTCTTCGGCTGCGGCAGCCGCGTTCGCATCGGAAGCTCGTCCAGCTCGGGCAGCACCGTATCGCGCGGCGCTTCATCGGTCGGTTCGTTGTTTTCCGAGACGTAATCCGCATACAGGAAGTTCATGTATTCGTGCGCCAACGCATCCGCTTTTTCGACCGGAATCACATAGTTATGGGTAAAAAAGGTGCTGCGCAGTCCCGCGAAATCCACCGACTTGTACAGACTGCGTCCCAGCACGACATCGCCGTTCTCAAGCTGTACCAGATGCACGGCATCCGGGTACGCAGACTCTTCCTTCACGCCCGATGCGGTCAGTTCGGCCGGCGCATCGTAGGTGCAGAGCGGATGCAGCGTCTTTTTCACGAACGAATCGTCCAGTCCTTGCGAGCGCGAGATCGTATCGTACCCTTCGGTATCCCGGAAAATGCCGCTCCGCGCTCTCGTATACATTTGCTGTCCGATTTTTTTGGAGGAGAAAGGACTCACGTGTTATTCTCTCCCCTCGATATAGTTAAGTTTATGCAGCAGCCAGATAAACGGTTCGTCGACCCGGATCGGACTGACGACGCCCTGGATTTTCTGGTCGACCGGATTGCTGCCGAGCGCCGATACCGCGAAATAGCCGGTCTCGTTGAAGTAGACGTCCATCGTGCCTTTAAACGGACGGTCGACTTTTTCGATAAAGCGCCGAACTTCCCCGTCGATATTGGAGAATTCGGTCAGGTCGAAGTAATCGTGGTGCTCCATATTGTTGAAAACGTTGCTGTTCGGGCGAATATAATCCCCGTCCTCGTCGGCCAAAGCGCGCAGCATATCGCTTTTGGTCAGCACAACGGCCGTCGGGATATCCGTTTTGCCTTTTTCCTGATGCGAAATGAAGTCGCTGAACATGGTCAATACCACGTCGCGCGGTTCGTCGTAGCGGTTGGTCCATTCGCCCGGCTTGTCGCCCAGCATGATGCGGATCCGCTCGCGGATCGAACGGATCTGAAGCGGATCGACCATGAACAGGATGCCTGCGGAGTTGCGGATATGGCGGCCGTGCAGATTCAGATACTCTTCGTCCACCATGCCCTCGCCCGCCACGTCGAAAAATACGAGCGTGAGCGGCGGCTTTTTCTCGTCTTTGAACACGAATTGGAAAATGAACGGTTCCTGCATCCGTTCCTTCTGCGTAGAAGCCAGCAGGTCGCCGCGCTCGAACAACGGTTCTTCGTAGTTCATGCGGAATTTGCGGCTGATCTCCGCGTTCAGCGGCATGCAGGCCGCGTCGAACCGGTCCGCCGTCGTCTGCTGAAGCGTATGGATCAGCGACGTCATGTAGACGGACTTGCCGACCTGCGACGCGCCCACGATCGAGATGATGTTGCTCGGCACCTTGCCTGCCGTCACCGGCAGCTCGTTATGGCAGTGCGGGCACAGGCGTCTGCGCGTGGTCTCGCCGTAGCGGTCCGTCAGCGCGGTCAGCACGTTATCCGTGTATGTACGATGTTCCGGCAAAATATCCTGCGGCTGCAGGATCGCTTCCATATCGTAAACCGTGTCGAGTCCGAAGCGCTCCCGGTACCGGTTCAACGGCGCATCCTCGCGCAAAGCAAAATCCTCGTCGTCCTCGCGGTGGTGCGAAGCGCGGAACACGACTTCCTCCGGCGAAAATTTGCTGAAGCAATACGGACAGACGATATCGTAAAACAACGGTCTGGGTTCTTCTTGAGGCTTTCTTTTGAATAGGTTGAAAAAGCTCATTCCCCTTTTCCTCCTTCTAGATCGCAAGCAGGCTTTAACCCCCATGGGCAAAAAGCTTGCTTCCGAGTGGCGCAGCCACATTCTTTTATCTGTTCGTCACTCATCACTCGGGCAGCAGCTCGTACAGCCGCCCGTACTTTTTCCCGTCCGTAAAAAACACCCGCACGTAATCGTTCTTCCCGACCTCGATTTCCGGCAAGCCGGTACGCCCTGCCGGAAACGGCGCGGCGAACGGGTACATCGTCCCGTCCTGCGGTCCGGTCGGGTGAGAGCCGCTTTTTTTCACGTAGCAAAGCACGTCTTCCGCCAGCGGCACTTCGCAGGAAATCTCGATCTTGACCGTCTTGAATGCGCGGAACAAAGGCTTCTTTTCCCGAATCGCATACCGGATCTTGGCCCGCCCGGCAGGCGTCTCCACGATGTTCGAGCCGTCCGGCTGGCGGATCAGCACCGGATCGCCGGAGCCCGGCATGGCCGCATACACCATATAAACGTAACGCCCGATCCCGTTCAAACGGTCCCGATAACCGCCCGCCGTCTTGTACTCTTCCCGCGTATAGAGCTTCAGGCCGGACGCATCGAACCCTCCGTCCGGTCCGAAGGTCACGGATTCCGCGTCCGATGTCAGATCGTGCTCGGCATCCAGCGCGCGGCGCCCGATGTACACCGAGTCGGTGCCGGCCGGCCACTGCCACTGAAGCGTGCAGACGTCGCCGTTTACCCGGCGAGTCAGCTCGCGGATGACCGGCGAATCCGGTCCCGCTTCGATAAACCGCATCGCGGATGTCCCCTTTCGTCCAATCGTTCGTCAAGCTTCATAACTTCCTTCATTATAACACAGCCGTCTCCTGCATTCCCCCGTCCGAAGCCCAGTCATATGGATAAAACAAGGAGACGAAAAAAATATACGGCAAAAAGGCAGCCGACGTTTCTTCCTTGCATCGGCTGCCTCCCGAACTTTTTTTAAGCTGATAGTTTTCAACATAGTAGCTTGATCAAGTTACATGTAAGATTCCGCTAGGCCGCCGTTACTCCGCCTGTCCCTGACGCAGCAATCCCGCGATCGTCGATTCGAACGAAGGGAACGCGTACACCAGGCGATCCGCCTGCTCGGCGGTCAACTTCAGCGTGATGACCGGCGTCAGCGCGTTGATCACGTCCAACGCTTCGCGGCTGTAAGCCGAAGCGCCGACCAGCAGGCCTTCGCCGTCGAATACCAGCGTCATGTGCGCATCCGTGTCTCCCCGGCCTACGAAATCCCACTGTTTGCCGAGTTCGACCGGTTTCACCTTATAACCTTCCGACTGCTTCGCTTCTTCCGGCGATATGCCGATCTGCGCGATGCGCGGCAGCGTGAAGGCGATCGTGGCGATCGGCGGATAATCGATCGGCGCGTCGGTCATGCCTGACAGAAGAGCGCCCAAATATTTCGCTTCGAACACGGAAGTCGGCGTCAGACGCGGCTGCTTTTTATCCAAAACGTCGCCGCTCGCGTAAATATGCGGCTGGGACGTGCGCAGATACTCGTCGACGACGATGCCTTTTTCCGTATACTCGACGCCCGCCGCTTCCAGGCCGATGCCGTCCGTATTGGGAATGCGGCCGGTAGCGTTGATGACCAGATCGGTCTTCAGCGACAGCCCTTTTTCCGTGAACAGCACGAACTCTTCGCCCTGCTGCTCCAAACGAACGGCTTTATCTTCGAAATGGAACACGACGCCGTCGCCTTTCATTTTTTCGATCAACGCTTCGGCATAAGGCTGATGGAATCCCGAGAGGACATGATCCGAATTTTGCACGACTTCGACCTCAGAACCGGCTTTGGAAGCGATCGACGCGATCTCCATCGCCACGTAACCTGCCCCGATCAGCACGATCCGCTTCGGCAGCTCCGGCAGGTACAGGAAGTCGTCGCTCGTTTTCAGCAGCTCGCTGCCCGGGATCTCCGGCAGCATCGGGCGCTGTCCGGCCGCAACGACGAACTTTTCCGCCGTATAGCGTTCGCCGTTCACGACGACCGTGCGCGCGTCTTCGAATTTCGCTTCGCCGTGCACGATCGCGACGCCCGCGTCGCTCAGCATTTTGCCCAAGAAATCCGGCAGCGGATCGAGAATGGAATTTTTGTGCTCCATCAGCTTCGACCAATCGAGCGAGAATGAGCTCTCCATTCCTTTCCCGCCGTACAACTGCGCGTCTTCGATCGTTTTGATCGGACTGTCCAAAATGATTTTCGGGTTGCAGCCGTAGCTGGTGCAGACGCCCGCGATCTTGTGGCGCTCGACGATGGCGACTTTTTTTCCGGCTTTGGTCAAAGGCAGGGCAGCGTTCCAGGCGGCCTGGCCGCTTCCGATAAACAGGACGTCAAAAGCATGTTCGGTAGATGATGTCATGGAATTCTTCCTCTCGGCTTGGATTTAGATAGTATGCTATTTAATCACTCGCAATATCTTTACCCTTCCCATTAAACGGTTAACCGGAGCGAGGCGGAAGTCCATGAATCCGACATCTCCTTAGAGGACAACGAAGCTATTTAATCGAAAATATCTTTTTAAAAACCGCTGCTGCGATCTCCCGGACGATTGCCGAGGCCCGCGGAAGGGTTGGTCGCAGCGACGCCTTTGCCTCTGCGTCCGCGTTCTTTCCGCTGCTGTTCGCGAATCGGAATGATCAACGTGAACAGCGCGATGATGGTCGCCAGCGCCAGATCCGCGAGCAATCGGACCGTCGAATCGCCGAGCGCGTCGCCCTGCAAACCGAACTCCAGAATCAAGCCGGCCGCAAGCCCCGCTACCGCGCCGCCGATCCCGAAGCTTTTGGCCAGGAAGCGGTTATCGAACATGACCCCGAGCGCGATGCCTAGAGCGGCTCCGATCAGGAGAATGAGCGCGATATGCAAAATTTGAAGGTAAGTACTTGCTGCCGGTGCTCCCGTGCGTTCGGTAAGCAGCGTATGGTCGTCCAAGTTGCGGTAAATGTCCTGGAAGGCCAGGGAAATTTGGTCGGCGTTGGCTACGTCGGTGTACGTTCCCCCCGTACGTTCCGCTACGTTTTGCAGCAGTTGGAATCCGTCTTCCGCTTCGATGACGAGACCTTTTCCGAGGCCGATCGCATTGATCGGCACTCGTTCGCTTTGGTACGAAGACAACACGTTATCCAAATTCACGTCGGTAATCCCGTCGGATAACAAAATGACCATGGCCCCGCTGTCGGAGTCGCCTTGATCGCGGATATGCTCCATCGTTCCCGTCAGCGCCTGATCGATGTCGGTCGAAAACTCCGTCGTTCGAATCGCGTCGATCTTGGCGTAAATCTGCTGCTTTTCGTTGTCGCTCGTTATCCGGGTGAGCGGCTGAACCAGCTGGGGGACATCGTCGAACGTAAATACGGCAACCCGCTTATCCGCATCCATTCGGCCGATCAGTTCTTTGGCTGCGGTAAAACGTTCATTCTGCGGATCGGTATCCGTCATGCTGCCCGAATTGTCGATGACCAACACGATATCGTTGATCTTCTTCACGCCGCCCAGATCCAACTCGTACACGAACTCGAACAACGCGCCCAACGCCAGAAAAGCCGCCAGCGTGACCGGAACGAGCATTTTCCACGAAAAGCCCGAATACCGCTCTTTCCAAGACCGTCCGTTAAGCTTCGGCGAAATCGTCTCCGCCGCCAGGCAGCCTAGCCCGATGCACAAAGCCAGCACGCCGAAGTAAATGCCGACCAGCAAAATGCCGGACATCTCTCCCTCATAGCGGTTCAGCAGCCATTCCCCGATGCCGAAACCGACCGCGCCGCCGACCAAAGCCAGCAGCAGAAGGAGCAGATTGATTTTTCGCTGCATCCTTGCTCACTCCCCTTTCTCTCTTTAAACCCCTTCGTCACAACCACTCTGCCAAGCCAACCCCCGCTCGCTAATTTCCTTGTTCCCTATTCCAAAATAACTGCATAAATCCCGTTATTTCCGCGCCGAACCTTCTTTTCATTCGCAATACATGCATATCTCCAGTTATTTCGCAAATTCGGATGCTTACAGCCTTCCATCGCCTCAAATAACTGGATTTATGCAGGTAATCTGCTCTCGACTTGGCTCGGATCCGAAATAACTGGATATGTACAGTTATTTTTTGAAACGAAACATGGTAGCACCGACAGCTCTCCGACGAGAGGAACATCTGTCGGCGGTACATGTCCAATCTATCGAAACTATTGAAGGCGTACGCAAACTTGGGCGACGTGCATCTTTTGTTGCCATCGGAGTTTACGCACACGACTTGGCAAAAACCACCGAAAATCTTTCAAATCGAAATGGCGTCAAATCTCCGGCAAACTGCCCGCGTCGATCGCGTGGAACAAATATCCCGCTTTCACATAAGCGTCGTAATACACGCGCCCGTTACGGTAGTACATCAGGTCTTCGATATGGAAGCCGCCCATCAGGTTCAGCTTCTCCACGCCGTCGCTGCGGCGTTCATGAACGTAGCCGACGCGGTAGATCCGCGACGTCTCTTCCTCGTTCAGCGCGTAGCGCATGAACTCGCCGTTGCCGTCGCCGAAGAAATACTTTTCTTCGTGGCGGTGTTCCTGCGTGTAGTCGAACAGCCGCAGCGTGATCGACGCGCGTTCTTCCAGCTTGCGGTACAGAATACGGAACAGGTCTTCCTTCGTCATTGTCTCGCGGTTCTCGTATTCCACGGCGACGTTCGCGCGGCGCAGCAGTTCCTGCTCGTACGTCTGCGCGAGCGGCTCCGCGCCCAGAATTTCGCGTACGCATAATTCTTGCAGCCGCTGAAGCAGGCGCCGCTCCCCGGCGTGCATCGCCGAAAGTCCGGCTTCGCTGATGCCGGACAGGATTCCCCGTCCGTAGCTCGGCGCCGGCAAGCCGGATGCTCCCGGCGCTCCGCCTGATCCCGAACCGCTCCCGGCCGAACCGCCCCCGGTTCCGTAAGCGTCCTCCGGACGCTCCGACACCAGCGCGGCCAGATCGCCGAGCCTGCGCTCTTCGAAATAGTAATCCCGTCCGCGACGGTCTTCGGCGTCGCGCATGACCGCATCGACGACGCGTTCATAGTACGGCATCAGATTCTGCCCGATATAATCGTCCGCGCTCCGCGCGCTGTATTCCGCGGCGCGGCGCAGCCGCTCTTCGAGCTGCTCCACGCGACGAATGGTCGCTTTGTACTGACTATGCAGCTCAACCAGCGCATCCTCGTACCGCCGATACATCTCGATCTCCATATCCAGCCGCAAAATACGCAGTTTCAAGCCGTATACCTGCTCGAAAAAGTACCGCACGAAGTTGCGCACGTTCTGACTGTCGCGCAGCAGCGCCTTTTTGAACGGCTGGTCTTCGACGATCCCGCCGTACAGCGCATCCAGCTCTTCCCGCGCTCCGTCCCGCTCCAGCATCGCTTCGCGCATCCGCTCAAGCAGCGCCGACGGCGCCGCTTGAGCGGATTCCGACGGATCGCTCCAGGCCGCGATCCGGTACAGCCCGTGCCGCGCGTCTTCCGCCGCGGCCCGCGAAGCGTACTCGCGCAGCCCGCGGCCGATATCGGCTTCGCCCAGATACCGCTGCGCTTCGCCTTCGAAATTGCCGCGGAAAAAGCTTTCCGCGGCTTTCCCGAACAGCGTCTCCTCGGCTTCCGCCAACGACATCCGCCGAATCGACGAATACGAAACGGACGAACTCATGATGCCGTTCATGTCCTCCAACTTGCCTTCGTCCGGCGCCAGGCGCTCGGCCCGGCCGCGCATATGCACGCGGTCGAGTTCAAGCTTCGCCAACTGCTCGGCGGCAGGCGTGTCCGGAATGTCCCGCATGCGGCGGTTCAACCCGCGCGCGAACTGGTACAGCACCGCCAGCGCGATCGAACGGTCCGGCCGCGTAACCCGCGCGAATCCGCCCGAAGCCAACCCCCGGCGGCCGGATTCGCCGGACAATCCGCTTTTGAACGCCGAATTGTTGTACTGTCCGGCGCCCGTTTTGAGTCCTTCCAGCGGCTGCTCGTCCGCAGTTCCGGCGATCGAAGCGGCCGTGCCCGCGTCACGGCGGCGGTTTTTGAGCAGATGCGCGTGGCAGATAATCTCGTACGCGCCGCGCAGGCCGCCCGGCGCGGCGATGCCCCGTTCGTTTTTGTCGGACAGGATGTACACCAGGTCGAACAGCGGCGAAGGCGCGTGGTTCACGTCGATCTTCAGCCGATTCTCCGTCACCTGCAAAGGCGCGGAAAACGCGTATTCCGGCCGCTGCATCAGATCCAGCTCCCGCAGGAACGAGACGCCGACCGAGCTCGAATAGCCGAACGAATCCGACTGCTCCTGATCGCTGACGAGCACGTACAGATCGGTCTGCACCGATTTGAACGATTGGCCGAACACAGCGCCCGCCAGCAGCGAAATCTCCGGCGTCAGCACGTTCATGACGTCGTCGGCATGCACGACCACCGACAAATGCAATCGATCGAATGACGCGAACAACCGGCCGCTTTCCGACAGCATCCGGCTGGATCTGCGCAGGTCGCGGTTCAGTTCGTACAGATGATCGGCTTGCGAATGGACGAACGCGCGGTGCGTATCGCGCCGCAGCGTATTTTCCTCCGTGCTCCGCGACCCGAACGCATCCCAGCGAAAACGCACGGCCTGAGGGTGGCGGTCCAAAGCATCCTCCGACAGCCCGTTCGTGGCAACATGGAAATACGCGATCCCTGCCGCATTGTCGTATTTGCGCGCGTTCAGTTCCGTCAGCGATACGGCCGCTTCGGCCGCGCGGTCCCCGATGAACAGGAAAGCGGCCGGATAATGCAGGCCGCTTCTCCCTTCCGCGAAGCCGGGCAGCTCTTCTTCCCTTGCCGCATACGCGGCGGCGAATTGCTCCAGCAGCTCGTTCATATTATTTCAACCTTTTGCGCAGCTCGTTCAGCTTGGCCGCCGTTTCTTGATAGAACCGGTACGCTTCTTCGCCGTTGACCAGCTCCATCCGCTCGTACTCCAGCTGTTGACGCGCTTCGAGGAACGTCGTGTACAGCTCGTCCAGCTTGCCGACCAGCAGCGACACGTCTTCCGACGCCGTCAGCTCGTTCGAGCGGCGGGAAGCTTTGCGCAGCAGCATTTGACGCTCACGGTCTCCCAGGGTGCGGAACACTTTATAAATCTCGAAGTGCGGATAGCTGCGGCTCTTCATCAGATTGACGAACGGCTCCCAGCTTTCTTCGTCCTCTTCGCGATCGTACACGTACAGCGCACCTTTTTTGACGATCGTCTCGGTGTAGAGCGCTTCGATGTATTGGTCCAGCAGCTGCTCTTCGCCGGCATGCTGCGACAGCAGCGACTCCAGCTCGGCGATCTTCGCCTGAATCTGCTCGTACTTCGCCAACTCCGCGCGCACGCGGCGGATTTGCTCCGGCGAACGGATCAGGTTTTCTTTCGCCAATTCTTCGTTAATGCTGCCGAAAATGTCCTTCGTCGACTCGCGGTCGATGCCTTCGGCCAGCAGACGCTTCAGCTCGGCATACGCGCGCTTCACTTCGCCCAGGTTCGGCTTGGCGCTTTGCAGCTGCATATCGAAACCGGACAGTGCCGCGAACAGGTCGAAGGCTTTCGTCGTCACGACGGAATAGCGGCTGCTCGTCGTTTGGTCCGCGTCTTTTTCGATGATGACGCCGAAGCCCCGCGCCCGGTCGAACTCGTTTCTGATACGCGCGTTGTAATCTTTGACCCGGCCGTTATCGTACACGTCGCCCCACGACTGCTGCGGAATCGGCGACGGCAGATACGTCCAGTTGTCGCGTTCCGATTGCACCAGATGGCGTCCGACGCCTTCTTTGCCGAGAATGGTACGTTCGTAGTTTTCTTCATACACTTTGAGCGGCGTATAAACGAACAGCGGCACCCCGTTGCGCGTGTTGAGCCAGAAAATCCGGTTTTTGACCTGGCTTTCTTTGACCGTGAAGTTCGATTTGCCGATCGCGTTCTCCTGATAGTTGCGGATACCTTTGAGGATGCCCGGCGCTTGAACAGGAACGGATACGAAGCCCCACGAAGGGAAATGCAGATTGCCCGAGCTGTTGCTCAAATGGAACACCGGAATCGCTTCTTCGTCCAGCTTGCCCGCGATATTGCGCTCGACGAACTTCTCGATCGACTCGTCTTCGCCGAACTTCATGCGCAGGAAATCTTCCATCGACTGCGTGATCAGATCGCCGAATTTGCTGGTCAGGAAGTCCGAGATCGAACCGACGATATCCACTTCCTGCTCTTTGATCCAGCGGTCGGAGTGGTCGATCAGTTCCTGCGAGAAATCGCGGATCAGGTCGTCGACGTCGCGTTTTTCCATGATGCTGCCCACGACTTTGGAAATGTCCGGCACGCTGACCACGTTCCAGTAGTACGTTTTGTTGCCTTTGTGGTCCACCTGCTCGTCGCCGCGCGTCAAGATCTCGCCATTGCGTTCGAAAATGGAGCTGAGCGCGTTCAGAATCTCGGTAAACACGCCGTAAATGCGGTTGTTCTCCCGGTTCAGCAGCTCGTAGAAGTCTTCGTAGAACTCGATCATCTGCTCCGTGCGTTCGATATCCGCCCGCAGCCAGTATTCGTTCATTTTGGCTTCGATATAAGCGTTTTTCTTTTTGTCGCGGGAGATCAGGGCGCTTTTCGCGTCGCCCAGGCGTTCGTTCGCCTGCTCTTCCGCCGCTTCGATATCGCGCGGAATCCGCAGCAGCGACTCGCGCAGGTTCTCGATGTACGCCTGCAGCATTTTGAGCAGGGAGAAGCCTTTTTCCGTATAAATGAGGCGCGATACGTAGAACGGACCTTGCTCGGGACTCAGGAACGCGCGGCGGATCTGTTCGGAAAAACGCTCCAGCATTTCGCCCGGCAGCTGCTTTTTCATCTTGATGTATTCTTCGCGCGCCCGCGTCAGGAACGTCTGCTCCAGCTCCGCGTCCATGCTCACGTTCTGCATTTTGATCACGTTGGCGTAGTTGAGACGCTCGCTGTTCTGGTAGCCCGGAATCGGTTCCGGCACCCGCGACTCGAACGTTTTGAGCATGGAATCCGGGTCGAGCATCAGCTTCTGTGCGAAGCGCTCGATCTCTTCCTGGTTCGGCGCGTGCTGGAACATCTTCTCCATCTTCTGGAACAGGCGGTACGCGAGGTAAGTCGTCATTTCCTCGATCGGAAGCACCGCCGAAGACGCGCCGATGATGTTGTAATCGTAGTTCGCCGGATACGCCTTGGTCATCTGCGCGATATTCGTGCGGATATTGCTGATATAGTCGTGGATCGCGAACTCTTCGCCGGATGCTTTTTCTTCGCTCGCCATGAAGTTCGTGATATTTTCCGCCGTGACGTTCATGCAGTAATCGTACGCGTTCTCCAGCAGCTTGCCTTCGGTGTTGGTCGCGGAAATCAGATGGCACAGGTTAAAAGGCGGCAGCGGCGAGTTGACGGTCAGGATGCTGCCGTACTGCTGCTTGAACCGCTCATTGCGCGCGTCGACGTTCATCCAGTAATCCAATTCTTTGAGCGCGGCGTAGCCGTTTTTGCGGACGTATTCGCGCGTATGTTCGCTGAGGCTTTTGTTCGACAAATTGACGTCCGGCGTGAACAGGTAGCCCAGCATATTGAGACGGTCGACGCCGGCCGAGCCGTGATCGCGCTCGACCAGACCGCGGATGATGTACGAGATATCCAGGAACGAGCCGCTGCCCGTGCCGCCCGACAGGCCGGTCAGGAGGAACACGGTCAGTTTTTTGTTGGTGCCGACCGACAGTGTTTTGATCTTTTTGTCGATCGCCTGCACCACTTGGTTGATCTTGGTGAACAAAAGCAGGCGTCCCGCCTGGCGCACGCCGGCCGCGCCGTTCATGCCGTCGGTGATGCTCAGTTCCGGCGACAGCCATTCGGTGATGTACGGTTCCAGGATGCTGCGGTTTTGCAGCAGTCCGCCGATCTCGGCGTTGGCGAGCAGCACGAATTCGTTGATCGGATCGAGCCCGATGCCTTTGTAGCGCTTGCCGCGATCCTGCTCGTTCGTCTCGAACGCGAGGAATTCGACGTTGGACGGTTTCTCCATTTTCTTTTTCGAAACGGGATCTTCCGGCAGTTTGAAGCGGCGGTTGATCTGGTATTTGAGGCGCAGCAGCGCGTCGATGCCCGTGCCGCCCAGACCGATGATCAGCATCGGGTTGTCGATGGTATCGACGCGGATTTTCTCGCTGACGATCCCGCCTCCGAGCGAGACGTCAAGCTGCTGGATATGTTCTCTTACGATCGGTTTCATGAAAAGCTCCTTTCGGGATGCGGCTTTCGTGCTTTCGTGCAGCGAAGGAAAGCCGGTTGCGTATATGAAGGTGATGTCGGTTCCACATTGCATTTTAGACAAGGTAACTCCGACCATTGGCATTTTAAGTCGTCTACGTTGCATTTTAGGCAATCGCGGCGAAGAGCAACACCGTCTCAAGACGGGGATGTTGACGAAAAAGCAACTTTTTAGGCAGAAAATCAGATTTTCACAGCAAAAGTGTGCGAAAGGTCAACATTTTCCGCCTTTTGTACGCTGAAAGACGATTTTCCGGCGAATTTGTTGACGTTTGGTCAGCATTTGCGGGAAAAAGAGGCGGGTTAAGGCGGAAATGTTGATGGGAATCGCTCGTTAAGGGATTCGATGAAGCCTATGGCTTCCTTAATTCGATTGGAATCGCTCCCTGGATAGGATCCGAAGCCGGTTGAACCGTCCGGCCTCGAGTTCTTTCATCAAAGTCGCTGGTGGATTTAAGGAAGCCTATGGCTTCATCAATTCGATCGGAATCGCTTTTTCGGATAGAACTCGAAGCCGGTTGAACCGTCCGGCTTCGAGTTCTTTCATCAAAGTCGCTGGTGGATTTGATGAAGCCTTTTACACCAAATATTCCACCAAAATCGTCTTCCCGGCCTGAACCATCGGAACCGTGATCCGGTCTCCGCTTTTCAGCTCCAGTCCCTTCGACGTGTCGACGACGCGGCCGGATTTTTCGATCGGGACGCCTTCGGCGCTGCTGCGCAGCACGATGCGGTCTTCGGAACCCGGGGTGAAAACGATGTTCTCGGTGTCCTTCAACTCGGGAGCAAGCTGGAGAAGCTGATGCAGATTAAGACGGCCTTTGTACGTGTTTAGTTTCTTATATTGCGGATAAGAGCGTTCGCCGGTGTTTTCGTCGCGGATCTCGATCACCATTTGACCGACGAAGCCTTTATTGGCTTTTTTCAGATATTTCATGACGAAGAACGCGATAGCGGCGAGCAGGATCAGGCCGAGCACGCCCAGAATGACCGGAATCCACGGGAATGCTTTTTCCGTGCCGGCTCCGCCCGACACGGCACCCGATGCCGCGTCGATGCTGATCGGCGCGGATTCGCGGTAGAAGCTGTCGGCTTCCGCGCGAACGATCAACGTATACTTGTGCGCTTCGGGCAGCTCGTAGCTTCCGTCGAACTGCGTACCGTCAAGCGTCATCGGAACGCTCGTCTCCGTACCCGTATCCTCGTCCTTCACGACGAGCGAAGCTTGCATCGTCGCGTAAAGTTCGGGCGAATCCAGCTTCGTGCCGCCGCTCGTCAGATAAGCGGAGACATTGACTTTATCGCCTTTTCCGTACGAAGAACCGCTCAGCGGAGCGGTCGCCAGCTCCAGATCGTAGTTGAAGACCAGGTTGATATCGATCTGGTCTTTGTCCGCGCCTTTGACGCTCAGCGTCCAATCGCCTTCCTGCGGCTTGATCATTTTGAGCAGGGAGTAGGTCTTGGACGTGGACAAAGTGACGGCATCCGACGGAATCGTCACCTCGGCGCCGCTCGGATCTTTCAGTTTCAGTTCCACTTTTTGAGCCGAGGTAATCGAGACGTTGGCTTCCAGCACGTTGGCGTTCGGCACACTGATTTGTACATCCTGGAAATCGCCGCTGCCGGTCAGCGAACCGAGCGGAACCACGTTAAGCTGCTGGTGGCTGGCGAAAATCTCGCTCAGGATACCCGGCAGGTCGTCGGCGGAATCGGTCACGAACGATTTGCCGCTCGTATCGGTCGCAATCTTTTCCAACTCAGCCTGGTTCAATTTGCCGTCGGCATTGAGTCCGATCGTATACACCGGGATACCGGCGTCTTTCGCTTTTTGCACCGAACCGGCCAGTTCCTGCTGCGATTGCTCTGCCGTTTTGGACTTGGTGCTGTTAAGCTGGGTATTGCCGTCGGCCAGCAAAACGATCATCGGCTCGCGACCCGTCTGCGCGCTTCGCTGCAGCATGTTGACCGCTTCGGTAACGCCCACCGCCGTATCCGTATAAGCGCCGCGGCCCAACTGTCCGATGAACGTCTTCAGCTCTTCTTTGTCGGTCTGGCTTTGAATTTCCAGCAGCGCTTTCTCGCGCTGCACGACATCGGTGTAAGAAACGATCCCGACGCGATCTCCTTGAACCGGCAGCATGTCGATGAACAACCGCATCGCTTCGTTGCCTATTTTTTGCGGATCGCTGGTTGCCATCGAATTACTCGCATCCAGCACCAATACCGCATCGATCGGCGCGGAACCCGCCGAACTTGCCGCCGTCCCCGAGGACGTCGTTCCCGAGGCGGCCGCAAACCGCGAACCTGCCGGAAGTAATCCCGCAACCAGCAGCAGGGCTGCAAGCAGCGGGTAGATCAACCTTCTTGTTTTTGGCATCATTTCGACAAAACCCCTTTAATTTATCTGTGATTCGGTATTCGAACTTGAACGAAGCGGCGTATCGCCCAACGCGGCATGCGGCAAACCCGACTGCCGGAAGCGCGAGACCGAAGACGGACGCCGACGAAACTATCATAGGCTTGTTTTCTGTGAAATTCCTTAATATTTCGTTAATAACTTCTGAAAAGGTTGTAACCTCCCTGCCCTAAACCTGCTTTTGCGCGTTAAAGGTGCGGGTTTCCCATGTTGCGCAAGGCCGATTTTCCAGCTATCGTTAAGCAAGGAGACGCTGCCCAAATTATAACGTAAAACGTGCAGCGATTCACGAATGGATTCCATTTTGAACCATCCGTTCGATATTTTTCTTGGAGACTTCCGAAATACGCCCGTCATCGGGCCATGAAAGGGACGTGCAGCGATTGTCCGCTTATTTAATTTACGTCACATACGGCTTACTCGGGATTTTGTTTCTTTTTGCCGGAATCAAATCCATTCTTTATATGCGCAGTCCGAAAAAAGCCCACCCCCGGGCAGATTTGGACCAACGTCTGCTAAACACTCTAAACGAACGGCGTGAACACCCATGATCAAGAAAAAAGCAGTCACCTTCAAGCCTTACGAACGTACCGAATATGCCTATGACAAACTGCGCGTGTGCCGAAAATGCGGCGGTTACACGGTGCTGTCGGAAGAAATTTGCCCATTTTGCGGAAAACGAACCCTGACTACCGTTCAAAGCTTCGCCAAACGCGAACTCAAGCGCTCGATGCAATCGGAGCTGCTTTTCTCCGCGCTGCTGACCTTGCTGGCGGTATTTTTCGCGGATACGATGCCGTGGATCGGCATTGCGGCGGCAGTCGGGATCGTATTGACCGCCATGCTGGCTTTTGCCCAATATCGGGTATTCGAACCGCAGCTGCGCATTCGCACGGACCGTCTTTTCGCACGCGACAAAGATCGTATCCGGCACGGTCTGATCCAGGACATTCGCGCCGCGGAAGGCATACTGGAAGCCAATCCGGCTCGTGCCTACGAGATGCTGCGCGAAGTCAACACCCTGCTGCGCAACGATCCGATCCGCAGGCTTCAAGCCGAATTGCTCCAGACCTTCGTCCTGCGCCGGGATATGGACCTGCTGCTGGAACCTCTGATCATGGACGGATTCTCGCCGCATCTGGCAGGTTACATCGGCGAGGTGGCGAAGCTGAACCGCGAACTCATCAAAGAAAGCTCGATCCGCTACTGCCTGCAATACGAACCCCAAATTCGCAACATGAGCAAAGGCGAAGATATCCTCGCCGCCGTGGCCGGAGCCGCCGTACGCATGAAAAGGTATATTCAGCTGTATCCGGAATTCATTCGCCGTTATACGCACAAGCTGCCGGAGGATCGATTGGAGCGCCTGCGCGAAGTGCTGTCTCAACATCCCGGCGAATTCGGCCCGCTGAAGCTGGAAGCCGACGAAGTCTATTGGGTTCGATTCGGTAAACGCAACGCGCGCGATGCCTCGCAGCAGGGAAGCTCTTCATGACGAAAAAGCTCAAGAATACTTTTATAACGATTCGAAATGCTCTGACCCTGCGCAATCTGCTCGCTATTCTGTGCGCGATTGCGCTGATTGCCGTGATCGTGAAGGGTTTTCGCATTGAAGCCAAGATTGGGCAGGTTCGCCAAGCCGATGCCTACTACGAACAAAATCTGCGTATTCAAGCCGAGGTCGCATACGCGGCCGCACGATCCAATACCGTCATTCGTTATCGCGAGGATCATCTTGCGCAGCGACTGACGGAGCTGGCTCCGATCACCGCTCTGCGCGAGGAGCTGCTGAAATCGAAAAGCGAGTTATTGGCGGCATCGGAAAATAAGAATTTTGAAACCTTCCTCGCAGCATACGAATCGTACGACCGCTTCCGCTCGAAATCCGTACCCGAGGATTTTGCCGCCGAATACACGGAATTGAGCGAGCGTTATGAGCTGGCGAAGACGGTAAACGAAGGCTTTTCCGCTTTCCGTTCGGACTTCGAACAAGCGCTTGCCGCCAATCTTGACGATAACCGTTATGACGACGAATCGGCCAAATGGAGTCTGCTGGGCATTCCGGCCGTGTTCTTTTCCCCTACGGACGCACAAACGGACGCGAATGCAGAGTTGCTGAAAACAGAGACGCTGAATGCCCTTTTCCAAAACTACGATCAACGCAAGCTCAAAAAAATGGCGGCAGCAGGTCGATATCCGGATATGTTAAATGAAGCTTCTTCAACCCTCAAGGCCTACGAAAGCCATGACTTCGGCGCCCCTTGGGTGCTGCATCAAGCGGAAGAAACCACGGATACCGTGCTTCGCAAAGACCTGGACGCGCAATCGTATGCCGTCTTTTCCAGCCATGCCCGCGCATTCGGCGACTTCGTCTCCCAAGCCAATTTGAAGTCGGAAACGACGACATGGATCGACGCCCGAATCGAGGAATTGATGAGCCGTGCGCGTTCGCTGGTCACGGACCATCGTTTTGAAGAAGCGATTACGTTGTATCGGTCGCTGAATGCTTACCGCAACACGAGCGAGGAAGTCACGCAGACCCAGAGCGCCTGGACGGAAGCGGAGCCGCTGCGCATTTTACAAGCAGAAGATTCTTCTCTGACCTACTCGTTGGCGATCAGCGGAAAACATCGTTTCGGAGCTGATTTGTACGTCGCGGCTCTCGGTGATAACGGTTTGCTGTATTTCGGCACGAAGACGGGAGATTCGACAAGTGTCAGCACTAGCGCATCTCTGCTAAGCGGCCTGGATGTGCAAAGCTTACAGATTGAGGATACGCTGTCCGCCACCGCTGCACCCGTCGTTGTCGTCCAATCCGGTTCCTCGTCGCGCAAAGCGGTCTACACGGCGCTGATGCTGCAACTGGGGTCGTTCAGGCAGCTTTTCCAGATCGAGGCCGACGGCTATACGATTGCAGACGGCGGCAACACGCTGCGAGCGGACAACCCGGCCAATGCGGAAGAAGACGGTCAAACGGCGATCTACGAGCGCTCCGGCGCGGGCGGCGAATTCTACTTCTCTTCGCTTGAAGGCGGGACGCTCGATATCGGCGCAAGCAATCCCGAGCAATATCCGCAGGAACAGGTACGGACGCAGCTTACCGTGCTGTCGTCCGACGCGGATCAAACGCTTGCCCAAACCGGCGACGGATCATCCGTTTTGCTGCGCGGCGTGTCGAACGTTACGCCCGGAGCCTATACGGTTACCGGAACATTCGAAGGCGACTATGCGGAGATTGAACAGGAATCCGCATATCCGAGCGATACTGAAGTTGAAAATGCGACCCCGGAATCGATACCCGATCCCGTTGCGCCTGATGAATCAGGTACGGATTTCCCGGCTGACGAACCATCGGAAGAGGATCCGGTCGCATCCGACGACGTCAATTCGTCAACCTTGGAAAGCACGTCTTCGGACGTGCCGGCGGCGCCGGAAGCGGAAGCGAGTCCCGAATCGCGAAAAACATTCATTCGCGTTCCCGTATTCGTTGTCGATCAGCTGAATGAAGAGCAATAAGCAAGCAGATCGGATCATTCAAAAAAACATCGGAATCGAACGACGCTTCCACGTTGAGGCGTCGTTTTTCTTTTTCCGACACGACCCATGCCTCGGATGCACGACAAACGTGACGAAAACGCTTATACTGTTTGAGTACAATTTTTACTTTTTAATTGCGTTATACATAAGCTTTTTTCAAGTCCGTTTTACCGATTCATAACCAGTCTGGAGGAGACTCACTTGAGCTATAAGACAAGGCAGCTTTTGGGGTTCGGTTCGCTGTTCGCCATCATGCTGTTGATCTTGGCCGTGTCCGCTTCGTTTCTCTACTCGATCGACCGTTCCGTCAATATCACGATCGCCGAACGCTATGACAAGTTAAAAGCAGGCTCCGATCTTCGCAGCGCCTTCTACGCGCTCGACAGCGAGCTTGGTCGCTTGAGCGACGAAGATGATCCGGGAGAAATTCAGCAGCGGCTCGACAAAATTGCCGAATATCGCCAACTATCGCTGGAGCGTCTGCTGATCGTGGAACGCTTTGACGTGAGCGAGAAAGGGATCGTGCGCTTGGCGGCGATCCGAACCGCTTACGACGGCTACCTGGATGCCGCAGAGCAAATGACCGCCGAAATTCTCGAAGGCGCGCCTGAAGGAAGCCTTGTCGAGCCTGGCAGCAAAACCGAAGAGTTCCGGGCGCAGTTGGTCGAAAATCTGGACGCTTTTCAGGCCGCACAGCAAAATGCGCTGAGCGAAGCCCGGGCCGACAGCGGCAACGCGGCGCGCAATATGCTGTGGAGCATGGCGATCTCGGCTCCTTTGCTTTTGGCCGCAGCAGCCGTGCTGAGCCTTTGGACGATTCGCAGCACAGCTCGAAGACTGCAAAATGTCAGCAATGTGATGCGCAGCGCGGACTTCAAGGAAAATGCGTCTTTGCCGCGCTTGGATGCCCGAGTTCAAGACGAGATCGGCGATATCGAGGCTTCGTTTAATGCGATGGCCGCTTCGTTAGAGCATCATAATCGCCAAGAGCGGGAAATGACGGCGAACCTCGAAGAACATACTTGGATTCAGACCACTTTGGCCGAATCCTTCGTGCTGTATCAAAATATCAATTCCGTTGAACAATTGGCGTCGACGTTTCTGCAAAAGACGGTTCCGCTTAGCGGAGCGGCTTACGGCGTCTTCTATTTGCGGGTCGGCGAACAGGACTTGGTTCGAATCGCTTCCTTTTCCGATTATTCCGCAGAGGCGTCGATCGCCGCGTTCAAGATGGGCGAAGGGCTGGTCGGACGCGCCGCGATCAGCGGAGAATTTCTACTGATCGAGGATTTGCCGGAGCATTACTTGCGCGTCGCTTCGGGGTTGGGAGAAATGCCTCCTCGCAGCCTTCTTGTTGCTCCCGTTCATTTCGAACGCCGCGTCGAGGCCGTGGTAGAACTGGCTTCGCTGCACGTGTTCACCTCCGCGCAGCGGAGATTGGTCGAGCAGTTGGTCGGAACGCTCGGCATCGCGATCAGCGGAGTATCGGACCGAATGGAAGTGGATCGATTGCTGCGGCAAACCCAGCAATCGGAAGAAGAACTCCAAAGTCAGACCGAAGAGCTTCAAGTTCAATCCGAGGAACTTCGTACCCAACAGGAAACGCTGCGTAACGTCAACGACGGGCTGGAACGCACAAACTTGCAAGTTGAAGAAAAAAATCGGCTGCTCGAAATCGCGCAGCGCGATCTGCTGCTGAGCGCCGAGTTCCAGTCGGAGTTCCTTGCCAATATGTCGCATGAACTGCGCACCCCGCTCAATAGTATCCTGATCCTGTCCCAACTCCTTTCGGAGAAGGAAGACGGTATACTGACAGATCAAGAACGGGAGTACGCGACGACGATCTACAGCTCGGGACATGATCTGCTCGGCCTGATCGATGACATCCTGGATCTGGCCAAAGCCGAATCCGGCAAGATGGAAGTCACGATCGAAGCCTATAATCTGACGGAATTGCCGCAAGCGATGCAAGGTCTGTTCAACGAGGTCGCAAAGAAAAAAGATCTGGCCTTTGAAATCGCGACCGAACCCGGATTGCCGAAGCTGATCTGGACAGACGGACGACGTCTTCAACAGATCGTGCAAAATTTGTTGTCTAACGCGATCAAGTTCACTTCCGAAGGCCAGGTGGCTTTGCGCATCGCGTCAACTACCCTGCCTAGCCCTGAAGGTTGTCGCAGCGGAATTCGGATCGAAGTGACGGATACAGGGATCGGGATTGAGCCGGAGAAGCAAGAATTGATCTTTGAAGCTTTCCGGCAAGCGGACGGCTCGACAGAGCGGCGGTTCGGCGGAACGGGCCTGGGTCTGTCCATCTGCCGCGAATTCTCCCGTTTATTGGGCGGGACGATTTTGCTGAATAGTACGCCGGGACAAGGAAGTACCTTTACCGTTCTTTTGCCGACGGACCTCAGAAATGCAGACCAATCCGCTGCGGAATCGATTGAAGTTTCCGCCGGGCCGGTATCCTCGTCTCCGGCGGAGGATGAATCCGATTCGGAGAGCTTGGAGGAAATGCCGGCGATTCAATTGCCGCGGGAGCAGGATGGAGATCATAAGATTTTCAAGGGCAGGCGGCTGCTGATCGTCGACGATGATGCACGTAATATTTACGCCATCTCGGTCGCCTTGGAAAGCCGCGGGGCCGAGATCGGCATTGCGGAAAACGGGCGCGAAGCTTTGGAAATCCTGGCACACGATCCGGCTTACGATCTGGTATTGATGGATATTATGATGCCGGTCATGGATGGGTACGAGGCGATGCGATCGCTTCGATCCCAGCCGATGTTCGCGGAGCTTCCGATCATCGTATTTACGGCGAAGGCGATGAAGGACGAGCGCGAGCTGTGTCTGGAAGCCGGGGCGTCGGACTATATCAGCAAGCCGTTGGATGTAGAAAAGTTGTTCTCGTTGCTGCGAGTGTGGTTGTCGCGGTGACAACGAAGTTCCTGTTCGTGGGGAAGCTGGGACGGCGAAGAGAGAAATTCGTTCAAGGCGCTGTCTCACTTGGAAAACTTGATTGAATTTAATGATGGGGTTTTCCAAGTTCAAAGGCCAACATAAAGCTTGATGTTACCGCAGGTTTTCTTCGAAATCCTGTATTCCACTGAATTTCTCCCTTCGCCCATCGCTTCCGGTAAGAACAGACTTCGTGTTTTTTATGGGGTTAGGGAAAGAAAAAAGGACTTCATCTCACCCTGAATCAGGGTGAGATGAAGTCCTTTTTGCATAGACACCTGTTAGACGGCCAATGTGTAAGTCGATATATAGATGCAGCCAAGCGTTATATCCTGATATCGAGTCGGCGGTCGGGGTTAATGCGCTGCAAGTCGCGGCCGGCGCGGATCAGGCCGTAGAGGATGAGGAGCATGGCGATCAGGCTGACGCCGCCTGCGATGAGCAGGATGACGGGGAGGGCTTCGATGTCGAAATTAAGCAAAAATGGAGAGATCAGCATTAACGGGACAACGGAGAATAGGTAGACGTACCAGCTGCCGCGCATATGTTCGAACAGGCCGTTCTCGCCGCGGGATTTGGCTAGGCGGCTCGGGCCTTCGCATAAGGCGTAGACGAGAAGGAGTAAAGCGAACTCGCCCAAGACGCCCGAAATCCAGATTTCCCACCACGTTCCCTCCAGTAAGAGCGGCTGCTCGAACAAAGAGACAAATTTTTCGGAAAAGGTAGCGGGGATCGAGATGATCGCTAACAGTGCGGCGAGCCAGCGTCCGAAGCGAAATAAAGGAATAGGCTTGCTGATCCGGTGCATGCCGTAAGCAATCAATAGATAGCCTACCGTGTCGTTGAGTACATCGAATGCGGAGAGGCGAATATCTACCCAGACGAGCAGCAATCCCCAGAATAAGTTTGCAAAAGCCGGCTTCACGGATGATCCCTCCTCTCTTCGACAAACTGCCGTACCTCGTCTTCGCTTGGGTAAGGATCATACTGCACGACCATGGGGCGGGCTTCGATGGTTTCCTGCTTCGTCTCAACCTGAAAGCGCGGGAGCAAGCGGTACACTTTCGTCCAGTCGTGTGCGGTCACATCTTGAAAACGGTAGCGGACGGTCGCGTCCTCGCCGAGTTTCAACCCGATTGGAAATTCGACTTCGTTGATCGGCTTGCCGATGATCCTTTCGTCCTCCGGCCGTTCGAAATCCCATTCCCCGACTTCGCTCCCCTGACCCCAGTACAGCTCCAGGCGATTGCCGAGCCTTGACGCATCATCGTAATCGACGCCTGCTATTTTCAAGTCTTCCCGAGCAACAACCGTAGACTGGCCGCTTTGCGATTGCATGGTTGTATGCTGAGCAGACAGCGGCTTATCCGTACTATAAAGTCTCGGATAGAGCCGAATTTGTCCTATATTTTCATTCAAGACGCTGCCATCCGTGTACATGGCCTCTACCTGCTCGATCACGATCGGTTCCTCGGCGTTCTCCCAATTTTCAAAATAAATTTCCGAAGCCGCTTCCTGATCCAAAAAGACTTCGAAGCGTGCCAACTCTTGATAACGGTAGGTATCGCGCCACGACAGGCTTGCCCTCGCTTCTTCAAGTCCGGGAATTCGGATGCGTTCCACACGATTTTCTGCTCCGCGATTTTCCAACACGTAGAGATAGAAGATTGCGCCGCTTCCGCTTTCCGCCTCAATGTAATGATCCAGAAAGATCGGCTTTTCCAATTGAGATTCCCGATAATAGGCAACGTTGAAAAACCAACAAGCCGCTACGGCAACCGCCAAGCCGATAAATCCCCAATACGCCGTCCGATAATGTTAAAACAAAGTTTGCTCCTTCCCGGAAGCCCGAACTCCCGTCTGCTTTTCCCCATAAACGCCATAACCCTTCGATTCGTTACGGCTCAAACGCGAACCGAAGATGCTTTCCGGCAGAATCAATCTTCAAACTTTCGTCAAATTCAAGACGTTTTTGCTAATCGTTCAACATTTGTGCTCACTAACTCGTTGCATTTTGCTTAAAAATATGGATAATAGGACTTAGACAAACGTGATAATGATTATCATTCCCCGCACGGTCATTCTATATTCAAAGGAGCACAATCGCATGCAACCATCGACTTCCAGAGTAAACCTTACCCTTGACGACTATTTGGTTCTGCTTAATGTGGCCGTTCAGGCAGGCGACAAAAAATGGCAAAAAGAAATTACGCGCAAACTCGAACGAATCGCGCGTTTTGAAGCGGCGAAAGCCTAATAGAGATTTTTTGAGCACCTTTCCTCTCTACAATATAAAAACCGGAACTCCTTCTCGGGAGCTTCCGGTTTTTTATTTCCCGAATATGATGTGATCTATTCGATCGCCCTATTTTCGCCCGAAGCCGCATATATCTGAGCCGTTCCTTTATCGCTGAATTCCACTTTCAGATTGCCGTAAGCCTTTTTCCCGATCAACTTGATCGTATTCTCGCCTTCGGGCAATTCAACCGTAATGATTCCCGCGTCGCTCTTCGCATCGGCCAATTTCACGATATCGCCGCTCGGCATCACATGCACCAGCTTGCACTTCCCGTTATCGATACGCAGATCCAAGTCCAGGATTAATCGCGAATTCTCGGATGCATCCGCGGTCCACAACGTATGCTTGCCCGTAAACTGCCTGAAGCCAAGTTCCGTGCCTTCCGAATGCGCTTCTCCCTCGCGGAAGTTATAGCTATAGCGATCCCCGCTCTGCGCAATCAACTCGTTATTTCCGTAGATCTGCAATTGTCCCATCGTTTCGCGTACCGTCGTGCATCCCGTCAGCATCACCATCCCGACAAGCCCAAGCAGCAGCATATTCCGTTTCGCCCGCTTGCGCCATTTGCGTCCGATCATGACAAAGCGCCCCCTTATTGATGTGTACCTGGTATCTCAAGTCTACACCAACAAGAGAGCGCTTTAATGTGATTTTTCTCCGTTTTAAAGGTCTGTTTCAGCCGGTTGCCGAAGCTTGCGACGGCGCAGCGAGCACAGCCGGGTTCAATCCAAGCGACGCAAACTCATTCAAAAACCCGGCTCGCAGACGCGCTTTCTCTTCCGGGCGAAGGAAAGCGGCGTCTACGCCATTCAGGATCAGCGTTCCGATCTCCGATATCGTGAACCCGAACTTTTCGATCAATACGCCATATTCCTTCGCCAGCGACGTGTCGGATACAGTCAAATTATCGGTATTGATCGTCAGCTTGAGTCCAGCATCGAAATATTCGCGAATCGGATAGGTCTCCCAGCTGTCCATCGCCTTTGTCTGATAATTGCTTATCGGGCACATTTCCAGTACGATTCCGCGTGCATGCACCAACTCCAGCACCTTCATATCCTCGCGCAAGCGTACGCCATGACCGATTCGGGTTGCGCCCAGACGCGTGATCGCTTCATATACATTTTCCGCACCGCCCGCTTCGCCCGCATGAATCGTCACCGGCATATCCAGCAGCTGCGCGTATTCGAACACCGCGCGATGCAAATGTGCAGGGAACGCCGCTTCCGGCCCTGCCAGATCCACGGCGACAAGACCTTGATTTTTAAAAGCTGCGGCAGCCGAAATCACTTCCATGTTGCGGTGCGGAGAGTGATGACGTAAGCAAGCCGCGATCCCGCGTGCCGCAACGCCAAATTCCGCCTCGCCGCGACGCAGCCCGCACAGCACCGCATCAATAACCTCTTCGCAGCTTAACCCTGCCGAGCGATGCAGCTGGGGACCGAAACGAACTTCGATATATCGGCAATTCTGCTCGGCAGCCTGTTCGACCAACTCATACGCGATACGTTCCAGTACATGCTTTTGATGCAAGAAACCTTCCACGAAATCGAATTTCTCCAGATATTCCAGCAAACTTCGGCATTCTTCCGTTACTTTCATGAAAGGTACAAGCCCTTCAACGCTCAGTGCAGGCAGCTTTATACCCTGTTCGGCAGCGATTTCCCACAACGTCGATTCCCGAATGCTTCCATCCAAATGCAGGTGCAGATCGACTTTGGGCAGCTTGTGCAGCAGCTCCGGCAAACGTTGTTCCAGCATAAAACTTCCTCTCCTTCGCGCCAATGGCATTTTTTAATTTCGTAAATTCATGTATGGATATTGTCAAGTTTTATACCATAACCAACCTAACATCGGCAAATTAAAATTTTTTATACCCAAAACTTCATACCGAATGCAGTCGAAGTATTAGAGGATCGACAAAGCCCACCGCAGCTGGAAGCGAGAAGACGGAGAGAAAAATTCAGGTCAAGACGCCTTTGAACTCGGAAAACTCCTTATTTCAATCCAATCCGTTTTCCGAGTGAGACAGCGTCTTTACCGAATTTTTCTCGCAGTCTTCGCGCTTCCCCGCGCCAACGCGACTTTATCGCCCTCTAATGTTTGCCCAATTAACAAAAAAGCATATCCGCCAGCCCGTTGACCTGTTCAAATGCCCAGATCAACGCACCCTCGCGGATACGCTTAGATTGCTTCCATCGTCAGATGGGTGGAACTCAGTAATACGGAGCCATGAACAGATACACGATCACGCCCGTGGAGCTGACATACAGCCAGATCGGCATCGTCCAACGAGCAATTTTGCGGTGCTTCGCCACCTGCATCGTCCAGCCGAATACCAGCGTGAACAGAGCCAACGGCACGATCAGCGCGGCCAGGATACTGTGCGAGATCAGGATGAAGAAATAGATCGGGCGCAGAATGCCTTCTCCGCCGAATTTGGTCGTTTCCGGCGAAACGTAGTGAAACGTCAGGTACGATACCAGGAACAGCAGCGTCGAGGCGAAAGCCGCCAAGATAAACGCTTTATGCACCGGAACGTTTTTGCGGATGATCGCGACCAAGGCGCAGACCAAGAAAATAAATGTAAAGCTGTTAAAGATGGCGTTCAACCGCGGGAAGATCGTGAGGTCGAAATGCACGCTGCCCTGATAGCCGATCGGGGAGAAGAACAACAACAGGATGATAATGTTCGCAACGATAGAAACGGTAATAATCAGCCCGGCAAAGTTGCGATTCGTGGTCGGACGGTAATTCTCGTTTTCGTTGGGTGAGCTCATAAAGGGCGTATTCTCCTTAAATTTTGTCGTTAACTATTATATCGCGCCAAAGCTTTGATGTTAAGTGACAACAATTTGAAATATTTGCTCCGAAAGAAAGACGTCAACTTTTTACTTCGCAAGTTTAAAATGGTAAGGTTATAAGTATCGCACAAGTCGAAAGGGGATCATCATGTACTCGGCAAAAAGAAACCGCAATCGGCATTACCTCGCTAACACGCTCAAAATCAGCGCCTTATCGCTGCTGCTGTTCTCGGCAGCCTGCACGGCGGACAGCGCAACGACCGACACCGAAAAAGAAGCCAAACCGTCCGGCGAAACGACGCAAACGGCAGCTTCGGTCTACGATCTCGCTGTAAAAGAAGCTCAAGCGCTAGAGAGTTATGCCGTCGAATCGAAAACAAGCTACACCGTTGAACAGCCTGCCGCGGAAGGTGCGGAAGCACCCGACCCGACAGAGACCGCTATCGATATCACGGGTGACGTGATCGCCAAGCCGGAAGTCCAATACGGACTGAAGATCGATACGCTATCCCAAGGCCAACAAGGTTCGACCGAAATTTATGCAGCCGGAAATGAACTACATACCAAAAGCAACGACGGTGCATGGACGACGCAAAATCTCGAGGAAGCAGGCGAAGACGTATCGATCACGACCGAAATCCTCGACCCGGCTCCGTTGCTCGAAGAGCTCGAGTCTTACAAGGATAGCCTCAAGCTGACCGAAGACGACAATGCCTATACGTTGAGCCTTGAAGCAAGCGGTGAAGAAGCCGGCAAGCTGATCGAAGCTTCCCTGGCACGCCAAATGGGCGATTCCGCCCAAGCCGACCAACTCTCCGCCTTACTGCAAAGCGGCTCCGAAGGCAGCGTCAGCTACAGCCTGATGATCGACAAGGCCAGCAACCAACTGACCTCGTCCAGCGTCAAGCTCGACACGACGCTCCAGGTTGCCGAACAGTCGTTGCACATCGTAGCCAGCACGGACGGTACCTACTCCAAACAAAACGAAGTAGGCGAAATCGCCGTCCCTGCCGAAGCCACCTCAAGCGGCGCGGCAACGGGTACCGATACAGGCACCGACACTTCCGAAGAATCAACAGATACGGAAACCGATACTTCCGGCGAATAAAACGTACTCGCCCCAAAATTCAAATATCACTCACGTTACCAGAAGAAGCCCTTTTCCATTCGGAAAAGGGCTTCTTCTCTTTCTCTTTCTCTTTCTCTTTCTCTTTCTCTTTCTTTTTATCTTTCTCTCTTAAAAAAAACCTGAAGCTGCGCGCGGAGGGGAAAATTCAGCTTCATTCGCCTTTGAACCCGGAAAGCTTCTCCCCCGAAATCCCATCTAGCGGCTTTCCGGGTGAGACAGCGAATGCAGCGAATTTTCCCGGCAGCCCTCCGCCCCAGCTTCTCCCCGAACCCCATCTAGCAGCTTTCCGGGTGAAACAGCGAATGCAGCGAATCTTCTCCGCAGCCCTCCAACTTCACCTGAACACCCACCATCGTCAACACGCCCCGATGCCGTTCATACGCAATCTGCCGCTCGCGGCTCCGTACAAACGTACCGTCTTTGCCACGACCGCCCGCATCATGTACGAGCAGGAACGCCGTTCCGTCGTCCTCGATTCGGTAACCGCAGCCTACCGTCCAATGATAATCGAACACGGGCCGTCGACCCCACCAGCGAAAAGAAAACCATTTGTCGAACTTCACGGCCACCAGACGTCCTGCATCAATCTCGGCACAATAGGCTTCGAATCCGCTAAGCCGCCGGGTTACTGTCCGCCCCGGCAATCCGCTGTCTCGTAACCGTTTGTTCAACAACCTCCGCAGCGCAAACGCAAGCACCGGAGCCGGCATGCCAAGCGGCGTTCCTCCGCTAAGTGCGTAGATATCGTTCACCGCTTGTACCGGATCGGCAGGCAGTCGGCCGAACGGCTTCCCGCTTTCTTTCGCTAACCGTTTTTCCCAAAAGCCGACGATTCCCGCGATAGCGGCCGGACCGCACGCAGAAGAGGGAGACCGAATGCCGGTCTCCCATTGAGTATACGGATAGAAAGACAATCTGTTCTGCCGCATGTCCCATCCTCCTGCCGCTATCGCGTCTTCGTTTCGAGAACGAAGATTTCCGTTGCTTTTATATTAAACGATGTTCAGCGTCACATCAATGTTGCCGCGAGTCGCTTTGGAGTACGGGCATACTTGGTGAGCGGCTTCAACCAGCTTATGAGCCGTGTCTGCGTCTACGCCTTCGATTTTCACGTTCAGCGTAACTTCAAGCTTGAATCCGTTATCGGCAGCGTCTTTCAGGATCGAAACATCGCCGGTGACGCTAGTGCCTGTCACTTCCTTCATGCGCTGCATGCGGATGACCATGTTCAGGGCGCTATCGAAACAAGCAGAGTAACCAGCCGCGAAGAGTTGTTCAGGGTTCGTTCCGTCTCCGCCCGGGCCGCCGAGACCTTTTGGTGTTTTCAGGCTGATATCGATAATGCCGTCCGAAGAAGTTACCTTACCGTCACGTCCACCTACTGCTGTTGCTGTTGCCGTGTACAATGCGCTCATCTAAATTCTCTCCTTTTCGCTTCCGTTATTTGGGTCATGCGCCGTTCTTTTATATAAATTGTTTACAATCAAATTGTATTCTATTTAGATTACAAAGTCAACGTTGTTTGCAATTTAACTTGTAAACATTCGGACATAAAAACACCCTGCGTCCATTTTCACGGACAACAGGGCGTTGAATCCAACTTGTAACACTCAGTCTTTCTGCCAAACATCCTCGTATTCCTTTTTCCGTTTAAACAAAGCTTCCGCAAACGGGCAAACCGGCTCGATCTTCACGCCGCTTTCGCGGGCCAGATCCGCGACGCGTTCGACCAACTGCTCGCCTGCGCGTTGACCGCGCATGGATTCGGCGACAAACGTATGATCCACCATGAGCACTCCGTCGCCGCGAACCGTCCAGTTCACCTTACCGACTTCCTGCCCGTCTTTAATCATTACAAAAGAATGTTCCTTGCGCTCGATGTTTGCCATTTTATATCATCCTCCGTCTATTCCGTAATGAAATCAACCGCTTATTCCGACTTGCCGCTGATGATCTTCAGCACGTCCGAAGCGTCTCCCTCCTCAAGGCCGACCTGGTAAACCAGATCATACAATTCGGTGGTCGTGCTTCCGTCCTCCGCGCGCTCGTCGGCCGAGATCGTGACGTAGACGCTGACTGTTCCGTCGCCGTTTTCCACGCCGATGCAGTAATCGAGATAGACGCCGAGCGTATCTTTGTAACCTCCGGCAAAATTCTCGTAAGACTGCTTGGCCTGCCATTCGGCGCCCAACAGATCGTACGCCGTTCGGTAATCCTGAAGCGCGACCGCGTCATAGAAAGCATAAAGCACATCTTCCGACGCGTATTCCAGCTCGGTTGCCTCCGCCGGCACATCGTCATAGCCGTAATCGTCACTGTACTCATCGCCGTATTCGTCTGTCGGAAGACCGTATTCGTCGTATCCGTAATCCGGTGCCGGCAGTACGTCCATCGGGCTGTCGGACCAGCCTTTGGCCGAATCGACAATGCTGATGACGGGAATGCTGAAGCCTATGCCTCCTTCATCGGTAACGGCCGAGTTGATACCCAGCACCTGCCCGGTTCGACGGTCGACCAACGGCCCGCCGCTATTGCCGGGCGCGATCGGCGCGGAGATCTGGTACAAACCTTCATAGTAATATGGCGCAATATCGAAGGTTCGATCGACGCCGCTGACGATGCCCGTGGTCACCGTGTTCTGCAATCCCAACGGACTGCCGAGCGCCAATACTTCATCCCCGACCTCGGCTTCGGCACTAAGCTTCAGCTCCAACGGCTCTACCCCTTCGAGGTCGGGCACCCGCACCACGGCAACATCCGTTTCTTCGCCGATCCCGATGACCGTGCCCGACATTTGATCCGAATCGGACATGGTGATCGTCACGTCTTCATACCCTGCGACTACGTGAGCGTTCGTCAAAATATCACCGCGATCATTGTAAAGGAACCCCGATCCGATCGATCCGTCTGCCGTTTCGATCATGACCACCTTTTCGCCGACCGTAGAGATGATTTCCTTGAGCGTCAAGCCGTCGTCCTCGCCGCCCTGCCCGGATGAATCGGTTATCGCCTTGTCATCGGTAACGTTATCCGAGTCTGTGCCTCCGGCCGAAACATCCGCAGCTGAACCCGATGTCACCCGCGTCGAAGCAAGCTCGGTTCCGCCCGCGACGTCAGCAAGAAGAGCCCCCTCACCCGCATTCGCCGAATAGCTGCGATGAATGGCATAGGACCCGGCGGACCCGGCAAGCAGAACAACCGCGCTGACCGCAATGCTAAGGATCGCTTGTTTTTTCATGCCGATTCCTCCTCGATCTGCACGCTCAACTTGTCGAAACGAGCGCGAAGCCGATTGTATGCTCCGCCTTTTAGCGAAGAAAGCTCCTGTCTGACTTCATTCAGCTTCGCAGCCGCTGCCGATGCGTCTCCGCCGCCGAGCATACGCTGGGCTTCCGTAAGCTGCGTATCAAGGCGGCGAATGGTCTGCACGGTTTCCAGGTCGGACCGGATTCCCGGATCATCCGGACGTTTGTCCAACGCTTCGCCGAGCTTGGACTCCGCAATCTCGTAGTTGCCGCCCAATGCCGCATCTGCAGCAGAACGCTGAATCCCCGAGGCTTCGGCACTGACCCCGCGCTCATAACCCACTTGCCATAGCAATGCACCGGCCGCGCAAATCGCGAGCAGCGGCGGCACGATCCAGGGAACAAGGCTTTTTCGTTCCCCGGCAGGGCGCCCGGAAGAATGGGGGGCGCGAACAGACGGGCGCTGCCCCGCAACCGGAGCGGACGGCGGCGCGAAACGAGTATCCCCTCCGGAAGGCGGTACGGGCCGCATTTGCGGCGGAGCAGCTTCACCCGGCCCGAATAATCCTCCGGAATCCCCGGGCGGTCTTCCCGATGCTTCCGGTTCGTTGTCCGGCTTCGTCAAGCGAACCGCGATCGGCTCGCTTACGGGCGGCGGCGCATTTTCCGACTCGGCGGAAGACTGCTGCAACTCCGAACTGCGCCGCAATCTCGGCGTCTCGCCGGCTCCTTTCGACAGCGAATGCGGCAAGCTGCGCGCCTCCGGCCATGGCGAGCCGGATGACGACGATTGCCGCCCCGGATCGGATTCCGTATTCTCCCGATCCGGGACAGCGCCCGGCTGGATATCCGTTTCCCTCACTATCGATTCAGATAGCGCTTCGGGCTGCTTTGCGCCGCAGCTGCTGCAAAAACGGCTGCCTTCCGGCAGTTCAGTCCCGCATTGTACACACCGCATATTTCGCTCCCCCTCGCTTTGCTCTTATTTTAACGAATGCGATATCGTTTTGTCTGTATTCGATCCGCGGACCGCTCTCATGCTCGATCTTCTTGAATTAAGTTTTATTACCCAAATCAAGGAAGATAGCGACGCCCCTAAAAAATAAAAGCGGGTCGTCCGCGCCTGAAAGGTTCAGGTCATCGGAACGCCCCGTTTTATTCGCCTAGACCCTCGTGCTCGAGATCCGACGTTTCCACTTTTCGACTAACGATTCGACTTCTTCCGCGAATAGCGGCTTGCCGATAAAGTCCTGCATTCCCGCCTTACGGCAGCTTTCCCGGTTCTCTTTATCCGAAAAAGCCGTAACCGCTATAATGACCGGACCGTTTCCCGCGGACAGCTCCCGAATCCGGGCCGCGGACTCCAAACCATCCATCTCGGGCATCTGCACATCCATGAAAATCAGATCGTAGCCATGCGCCGTTGCGGCTTCGACCGCTTCCCGCCCGTTTTGAGCCAGGTCGCATATGCAGCCGAATTTCGTCAGCATCTCCTGCAACAAACGACGATTTACCGGATGGTCTTCCGCGATAAGCACCCGAAGCTCCCCTTCAAGACTGCTCGATTTCGCTTCTAACTCATCCAGGCGCTCGCGTGCGGAAGCCTGTGCCAACCGTTCTCCCAACGCTTCCAAAATTGCCGGATCTTCCGAAGGTTTTTCACTTGGATTTTCACTTGGAATATGCAGCGGCAGTGTAAAGTGGAAGTTCGACCCTTCGCCTTCCCGGCTTTGCACCCCGATGTATCCGTCCATAAGATCGATCAGCTTTTTGCAGATCGCAAGGCCGAGTCCCGTTCCGCCGTACTTTCGGTTAATCGACGGATCGATCTGCGAGAACGACTGAAACAGCAAGCCCTGCTTATCCGGCGGAATCCCGATCCCCGTATCCCGCACCGCCACTTCCAACGTCAGCGCATTGTGCTGGTGGAAAAATCCGGGTTCGATGGTGACCATTACGCCCCCCTCGTCCGTGAACTTGATCGCGTTGCTGATCAGATTGACCAGCACCTGCCTCACTCGGTCCGGGTCGCCGACCAGCACTTCGGGCACGGAAGGCGCTACGTTTGCCGTAAGCATCAAGCCTTTTTCCGCCGCGCGCGACGAGAAGAGATCGATCGCCTGATCCAATACGTGCCGGATTTGCATCGGCTCGCTGCTGAGCACCATCTTGCCCGCTTCGATCTTGCTGAAATCCAGCACTTCGTTCAAGATGTGCATCAAGTTCTCGCTGCTCTGAACAATGATATCCACGTAAGCATGTTGGGATTCGTCAAGTTCCGTCTCGCCCAGCAGCGTAGCCATTCCGATCACTCCGTTCATGGGGGTGCGCAGTTCATGGCTCATGATCGCGAGGAATTCGGATTTCGCACGATCGGCACGCTCCGCGGATTCTTTCGCCCGGATAATTTCCATCTCTCCCGTGATATCGGTAAAGACGACCACCGCCCCTTTGCGCTCGCCCTGATCGTACAACGGGGTGACGCGGTAAGAAACGAGGAAGCTCGACCCGTCTTTGCGCCAGAACACCGATTCCCCATTCTGATAAGCCTCTCCGGTGCGCAGCGCATTCATGAGCGGAGAATCGTCGGGGTCGTACTGAATGCCGTCCCGGCTCGTTTGATGGATCCGGGAAAGGTTCACCCCGCCGATGGCCTCGTTGGGAAGGAATCCTAACATTTTCGCTCCGGGCGGATTGATAAATACCAGTTTCCCGTCCAGATCGGTACCGAAGATGCCTTCGGACACGGAGTTCAGGATCAAGGTATGCTCGTAACTCAACTTCTCAATCTGGGCCAAATGCCGTTTACGCTCGGTAATGTCGCTGGCGATGCCGTAGACGCCGACGATCCGCTCGTCCACGATGATCGGCGTGTTCGTCACGCTGACATCGATCAGGCTTCCGTCTTTACGAACGAGACAAACTTCATAGGTTTGCGCTTCGCCGCGTTTGACGCTCTCGAAACCCGATTTGACCCTCTCCCTATGCTCCGGCACGGCCAATTCTGCAATCGGAAGGCCGATCAATTCCATTTCCGAATAGCCGGTCAGCCGCTCCTGGCTCGCATTCACGGTCACGAATCGGCCTTCCAGATCATACGCGTACACGCCCGAAGGATTATAATCGAACAGCGATTTGTATCGCTGCTCGCTCTCGCGAATCAGGTTTTCGATGGTGGCTTGTTGAGTCACGTCCTGCGTCATCCCGATGATCCGCAGCGTTTCCCCTTCCGGACCTCGCCATACTTCATACTGGCTGCGTATCGTTTTGACCGTCCGATCCGATAAAATCACCCGATACGTAATAAAAGGCTCGGCTTCGCCGCGCAGCATCCGCTCCGTATAGTCCAGCAAATGCGCCTGATCGGCCGGATGCAAAATGCGCAGCAGCGATTTCGGATAGCTCTCGTCCTGCACCAGTTCCCCTTCAAAAATGCGCAGCGTTTCTTCCGAGTAATGAATCCGCTCCTCCGCCAGATTCCATTCCCAAGAGCCGATATGCGCGATTCGCTGCACCTCGTCGAGCATGTCTTCGTACATTTTGCGAGTGGTGACGTCCCGGCCGATGCCTATGATCGTATCGGCTTCCCCGAGCCGTCCGCGCAAAATGCGAAACAACGTTTCGAACCAGAGATAACGTCCGTCTTTGTGTCGGATTCGCCGCATCAAAATCTGGCCTTGGGCATCCTCGATCGACAGATTCGTCATCGCGCGCATTTCTTCGGGATGGTAAAATTCAGATCGATGATGGCCCACCATCTCTTCCGTCGCATAGCCGAGCAGCGTCTTCACGGACGGCGAAGCATATAGCAGGCGACCGTCCATGCTGCTTTGCGTAACCAATTCGCGCGTATTGTCCATCAGGATCTCGTAGGCGTCGCTGCTCTCCATCAGCTGCTGACGATCCTTGTATTCCGTCGTCACGTCAAGCGCGTGCACGATCACGCAGCGCCCCGGTTGATCGTCCGTCGCGTCCAATTCGGCCAAGTGAAACGATACCCATACAAAGCTTCCGTCCTTGCGCCGACATCGGCGCTCGAACTCCAGCGGATCTTCCGGATCGGCGATCGAATCGCGAATCTTGGCGTCGGCCCGCTCCGTGTCAGGGGTTGCTTCGGTATGCAGCAATGCCGCGAACTCCAAGCCGATCAGCTCCTCCTCGCCGTACCCGAGGATCAGACCCAATTTGGCATTCGCATATAATAGATGTCCCCTGCCCACGGCCAGTATGGCGATGCCGACCGGAGACTGTTTGTAGATTCTCTCGAAAATTGTCGTTCCCTGTTCCGGCTGCTTGCTCATCCCATTCCCCTCGCTCTGCCGCATATTCCGCTTCGGCTTGTCGGACGCTGCTGCCGTCTTCTGCGCGCGGTCATTTACCAATAGTATACATTTATTTTTTCGAATCCAAAACCTTTTTCGCCGGTTCGGAAAAGACTTCCGAAATCGGGCTATCCATTTAGTCGAATTTCGTCGATATAAGGAAGGAAGCGATGTTTTACACGAAAAGAGTTGAATACTAATGATCCAATACCTGCAATTGATCGAGTTCAATCCGTATTACGCCATCGCCGGTTTTTTATGTTCGTTGGCCGGCTGTCTCATGGTCGTCAAGCTGGCTTCCGGCAGTTTCGAATCGCTGCGCGAAATTTTGGGCGTTCGCCGTATCCCGTACACTCTTCTTACCGCGCTTATGTTCGCCGGAACGCAATATTTCGGAATTATTTGCGTACTGCCGGGCGGACCGCTAAACATGGGCTTGGAAAACTTCATTTTCCTTCCGCTTGCGGGCCTTGTCGTATGCGTGCTGGCTTTAAGGCTGGCCGGAAGCGGTCTTCAAGGCGCGTTTCAATTCCTGATGACGGCCGGTCTATTGAGCGTTCTCATCATGTCCCTTTATTACATCAACGTTTTTCTCATGTTCGGACATGTCGATTGGCGCATCGAACCTTTGATGACGGCTTCGATCGGCCTATTTTCGGTCTTGTTCCCTTTGGTGCGCCTGCTGACCTTCGTCATTCGAAGAGAAGGCACGCTTTTTCAACGCTTTCCTCCGGTAGGCATGCTGCTGGCTTCCGCAGCCATCGCCATCATTTCTCCGGTGCTGACCATGTCCGCCGCGCCCAGCGTTACCTACCCGCTGATCATCCAAGGAGCGGACGTCATGCTGCCTTACCTTTTATTGATCAGCGTGGCGGCCTGCCTGATGGTGCTCACCGACCGTTACCGCGAATGGGACGCGCAGAAGCAGCATGATACGATCCGGGAAAAAGAACAGCACTACATGTCGCTGTTCGCCCATACGCCGGACGCCGTGATCGCGCTGGATCGGGAAGGCAAAGTATACGACATGAACGAGCAGGCTTACGAGGTAGTGGGCAAACTCGGCATCATGCCGCCGTTCGCGGAAATTCCCCAGATCGTCGCGACCGGTCAACAAAACAAAATCGAGGCGCACTACGCTAAAGTCATCGGCGGCGAAGCCGAAGAAATCGAAATCGACCTTAGGACGAAAAACGGCGAAACGATGCATTTCATTCTGACCTCCCTGCCGATTCTGATCGAAGGACGCTTTGACGGTGCGTACAGCATCGCCAAAGACGTGACGGAAAGCAAAAGAAATCAAGAAAAAATCCGTCATCTGGCTTATCACGACGAGTTGACGGGACTTTTCAACCGCAAATACATGCTTGAATACGTCGGCGGCCTGACATCGGACATTTCGGCTTCTCCGTTCCACCTGTTTTTTATCGATTTCGACCGCTTCAAAAAAATCAACGATTTGTTCGGCTTCGATTTCGGAAACAAAGTTATTCGCCGCGCGGCCGCCAAACTGGAAAACGTTCTGCCGGAAGGCACGCTGCTGGCGCGTTCGACGGCAGACGAATTTATTGCGCTGCTTCCGTCCGGCTTCGATCCGGTCTATGCGGCGCAGCAGGTCAGCGATGAATTCTCGCTGCCTTTCCGCGTCGGCCAGCAAACCGTGGCGCTGACGGCAAGCATGGGCATCGCCCGTTTCCCGGAAGACGGCGCGGACGAAGAAACGCTGTTCAAGCATGCCGATCTGGCCCGCTTCGACGCCCAAAACCGCGGCGGTTCGCGCTTTGCCTTTTTCGACCGCAATCGGGCGATCGAAAACCATGAGCGCCTTATTCTCGAACGCGATCTTCAAGCCGCGATCGAACATGGCGAACTCGTATTGTTTTATCAGCCGAAAGTGGATATGCGCACGGAAGAACTTGTCGGCATGGAAGCGCTGGTCCGCTGGAACCATCCGAGGCTCGGCATGGTCCCTCCGCTTAAATTCATCTCGATCGCGGAGGAAACGGGACTGATCGTTCCACTGGAGCGCTGGGTGCTGCGAACCGCGTGCCTTCAGGTGCAGCAGTGGGCGCGGGAAGGACGGCCTTCCGTGCCGGTCGCCGTCAACCTGTCGCAGATCCATCTCATGCAGACGGATATCGTCGAAAGCGTGCTGGCTACATTGGAAGACTTGAAATTCGATAATTCTTTGTTGGAACTCGAAGTGACGGAAAGCGCCATGATGCATAACGAAGCGCAGGTGATCGAAGTGCTGGGGCGGTTCAAACAGGCCGGGATCTCGGTCAGCCTGGACGACTTCGGCACCGGATACAGTTCGCTGAGCTATCTGCATCTGCTTCCGATCGACTGCCTCAAAATCGACCGCTCGTTCATCAAAGGCATCACGACGAACGAAAACAGCCGGGCAATCGTCGAAATGATCCTTACGATGTCCCGTCAATTGGGACTTCACATCATCGCCGAAGGGATCGAGCACAAAGAACAGGTCGAGCTGCTGCGCGATCTGCAATGCTTTACCGCTCAGGGCTTTTATTACAGCAAGCCCGTGCCCGCGGGCGAAGTGTTCGCCTGCCGCAAGCTCAGTTCCTGAGCACGGCTTTCGCCGAAGGGAACAGACGGACAATTGCGACTTCGAACTTCGAATAACCCCGGCTGCATCAAAAGGCCGCCCGGCGTCTTGCGACGACCCGGGCGGCCTTTTTGCCGGAAGCATGCCGAAGTTTCGTTACCGATCCGTAGCGGCGCTCCCCGTTCTTTTTTACGACGCGATCCTTAGCAAATCACTTCGACGCCGAGCTTTTCCAACCGCTCCATCCATTCGTCCGAAGGCTGGCGGTCGGTGACCAGATAATCGACGGAGCCGAGATCGAACAGCTTCACGAACGCGACTTTGTCGAACTTGGTGTGATCGGCCAGCAGGACGGTTTTGCGCGCCTGCGCCAGCATGCGCTTTTTCAGCTCGCTTTCCGGTTCGTTCGAATCGGTGGCGCCGTAGTCGGTCGACAGTCCTTTGCAGCTGAACAGCGCGGTGTCGACGACATACTTGGACACCGTTTCGTTGGCGACGGCGCCCACGAGCGAGTTCGAGTGCGGACGCAGCGTTCCCCCGGTCGAAATGACGGTATGGCCCAGCTTGGCGTATTCGGAAAAGATGATGCTGGAGTTGGTGATGACGGTCAGGTTCTTTTTGGCCGTTCCGAGTTCCTTCAGCGCTTCGAACACCGTCGAGCTGGGGTCGGCCATCAACGTATCGCCGTCGGAAACGAGGCGCGCCAGCTTGCGGGCGATATCGTTCTTTTCCGGCAGGTTGGTCGTATGGCGGGTCTGGTAGGATAGATCTTCGTTGGTATGCACGTTCAAAACGGCTCCGCCGTAAGTGCGCGTCACGATGCCTTCCTTCTCCAGCTTCTCGAGATCGCGGCGGATCGTCTCCTCCGTCACTTCGAATAACGAGCTTAAAGCGGCAACGAAGACCTTTTGGTCCCGGCGTAAAAATTCGATAATTTTCTCTCTGCGCTCAAATCCCAGCACAAGCATCCCTCGATTCGTTCGTTCATCGGCCGCAGCCGTCGTTGGCGGGTCAAGCGAGGCGGATAAGACCCATTGCTTATACGCGCTGCTCTTTTCTGCGTTTTGGCCGTGTTTTTGTTTGGGTTTTCTTGTTTTTAGTATAGAGGATGTAACGGGGAGGGGAAAGTCCTATGCGGGGGATTCTTGGCCTGGAGGCGGCGGGACACGTCAAGGGAAGCGGATGCAGTGTCGTTAGAATCATGCACTCTTTATGGGTACGCTTTCACGTAAGAGCCAAAAAAAGAAAAAAGTGTACCTTATGCGGTTTAAAAGCATCCCTCGCACATAGAACCAAATTCTTATATATATTTAGGTACTAATGTACTATATCTAATCGTAACAAGTTTCATTTGGGAATAATTCTCGAACTAATCATTTCATTATCACTAGGAAAATATTATCTAAAATATATTTTTAATTTATTCGACAATTTATCGCTTTTTTACAGATAAATATAATATTTTTGACCGATATTATCTGTATAGAAATTAATTTACCATTAAAATGTATTTAATCTTGAAACATCATAAAGGAGGAATACAGGAATGAAGAAAAAAGTAGTTTCATTGGCGATTGCAATGATGATTTCAGCCCCCTTACTTGTGACTTTACCTGCTTCAGCTCATCACGGCCTTCAGAATGATTATTGGCATGTATATTGGGGAACAAATATAAGGAACAATATTGAATATGTTGTTAATAAAAGCAACACTTCTGGAGGGGCCTATAATGCCGCGTATTCAATCGCTGATTGGAATGGCATACAAAGCAAAGTAAAAATTGTACCTCGTCCGTCTAATTCTAAGTATGCCAATCCTTTTTTAAATATCGTGATTGATTCAAAAGCTTATGATAGCTGGGGCAAGGCAACTACTAATCCTGTATATAGTTCTTCAACTGATACTACTTTAATTTGGGCAACTGCAACAATAAATTCTAGAACTATTGAACAAGCAATTAAAGAAGGAACAAGCCCTCAGGTTCGGCAAAAGGTGATTACCCATGAAATCGGACATACGCTAGGACTCGCTCATCCTTCAGATTCTAGTCGGAAATCTATCATGAAACAAGGATGGCACGATTATAACAATGTACAACCGAGTGACGTAACTTGGATTAATTTTAGATATGGAAGTAATTCACTCTTATCTTCAAACATAGAAACTGAATCCAATTCTATTGCTGGAGATCATGAACAAGATTTTGAAAGCTATGTAGACTGGGTACAATACGAGAGTCTTGAAGAAATGATCGACAGCAGTGATTTGATTATCAAGGCTACAGAAAATTCTAAAACTCCTGCCAATAGAATTGCAGGTGAAGAGCCTTCTACTGTTTATGAAGCAAAAGCGTCTAAAATTTATAAAGGCAATATTGAGGCTGATGAAGAAATAAGGATTGGAATAATGGGTGGGCAACTTCAAAATGGAACCAACTATTCTATATTAAATTCTGAACAAATCGATCCTACAAAACCTCAGTTTTTATTTTTAAAAAAGGTGAATCCTGAAGACTATTCTTATGAAGTTCCTTATGATTATTATTTAGTGGGCGGTCCGGCAGGCATTGTAAATGATTCAGAAGAAAATATAAATTTAAACTTTGAAAAAAACGCTGTTATCCCTAAGATTGAGTTCGAAGAGCAACTGAAATAAATGAATCGTGGGAGTTATAAAAATATGAGAATACAAAAAACTACAAGAATTATAATCACAGCAGTGATTTTCACTGTGACTATCGGAATCCTGTTTTGGGGAATTCAAGCTAATAACCATAGACTTTTTAATGTAGAAGAAGTGGAACTTATTTATTTTTCCAAATATGAAAATCCGTCTACAAAGACAACCTTAACAGACCCTAATGAAATAAAAATCATGCTAAAAAAATTAAATGATGTTAAAAAAGCAAGCTTTAATAATGAGAATTCAGATATACGTAACCCTACTTATGAAGGAGAAATTCAATATAAAAACAAATCAAATGTAATATTCTCAATTTGGTTAGATGATTCAGGCGAAGCGCTAATTCGGCAAAAAAGTGAATTCTACTACTTGCAAACAGACAAACAGTCCTTAAAAGAAATGATAGAAAAAAATATGTAATCACGAGACAATCCCGATTTCTTCCGAAAAATCGACGGATAAAGCTGGTCCGTTGCATGAAAATTATATCCTTCGACCGTGCCCTGTTCTTATAGGCACGGCTTTCTTATTTCTCTTCAAAAAACCCCCGTTCCATTCGGAACGGAGGCCGGCTAGCCCTTAACCTCACGGTCAAGGTACTAGCACCATATTGAGCACTTTTGAAGAGATTCCCAAATTGTCGAAACGCTTCAAACCGACTCTTAAGCTTCGAAAGCTTTCGTCAGAACCGGAACAATTTGCGATTTGCGGGAAACAACGCCTTTGAGCAGGGCCGTGTTGTTTTCCAATGTTACGCCGTAAGCACGCTCGACCGCGTCCGTCTTGCTGCCGATCGCCAGCGCGACGGAGTCGTTGTTGAGAATGTCGGTGATCGCAAGCACGAACAGGTCCAGGCCTTTGTCGACGATCTTGCCTTTCAACGCTTCTTCGAGTTCGGCTTGCTGCTCCAGAACTTCGTTCACGTCCACAGCGTTGATTTGCGCGATTTCGACTTTGCTGCCGCCCATCGTGAATTCTTTCGCGTCGATGGAGATCAGGTCCAGGGCCGTTTTGCCGCTCAGGTCCGCTCCGGCTTTCAGCATGTCGAGACCGTAAACGTCGAGGTCGACGCCCGCGATCGCCGCTAGTTCTTTGGCCGCCGCCACGTCTTGCTCGGTGCAGGTCGGCGATTTGAACAGCAGGGAGTCGGATACGATAGCCGACGCCATCAGGCCCGCGATTTCTTTGCGAATTTCGATTCCGTTCTCTTTGTAGAGCTTGTTCAGGATGGTTGCCGTGCAACCTACAGGCTCGGCGCGGTAATACAGCGGGTGAGCCGTTTCGAAGTTCGCGATCCGGTGGTGGTCGATAACTTCAAGCACGTGCGCGTCCGCAATATCGACGGCGCTTTGTTGGCTTTCGTTGTGATCGACCAAAATAACGCCTTCCGACTGATCCGCTACCGTCTCGACGAGACGAGGCGCTTCGACGCCGAAATGCTTCAGCGCGTATGCCGTTTCGCCGTTCACTTCGCCCAGACGAACCGCTTCCGCGTCCACGCCGAGCTGCTTTTTCAATTCCGCGTACGCGATCGCCGACGCGATCGTGTCCGTGTCCGGATTCTTATGACCGAAAACCAATACCTTTGCCATGGTTTAACGCCTCCTATGAGCTTATCTCCTGAATTCCGATGCTAATTATATCATTAATTTCGAAACGGTAAAATGTTTATATCCGCGACAACGCGAAATTTCATGCTTTATTTGCCCGGAGCAGGCTTCAAACCGCCGAAAACGACCGCTTCGTACGGACGCAGCTTGCGGGGTACGACGTCGACCTTCGCGTTAGTATCGTCGTTTTGCCCCCTATGCTCCCCGTCTTCGCCGTCCGATTCGTAGTTGCCGAGCAAACGATACGCGGACTCGGTACACACGCCGATGTCCTCGGGCAGCTCGAACTCCGCATCTTTTTCCGAAAAGTTCAGCAGGACCAGACCTTGGCTTTTATGGTTTCTGCGAATGTAAGCAAAGACCTGCTCATGCTCTTCCAGAATCAGAACATACTCGCCGTGCACGACCACTTCGGCATGCTCGCGTCGGATTTCGACCAGTTTACGGTAGTAATTGAGGATGGAGCCCGGATCGGTTTCCTGCGCTTTGACGTTGATCGACGCATGGTTCGGGTTGACCGGCATCCACGAATCTCCGGTCGTGAAGCCCGCATTCTCGCCGTCGTCCCACTGCATCGGCGTGCGCGCATGATCCCTCGTGCCCGCCAGCACCCGTTTTTCCACCTCTTCGGGATTTTCTCCCAACTCCTCCGTGCGCGTCCGGTAATAATGCAGCGCCATCTGGTCATCGAGCTGATCGATCGATTCGAACGGATAATCGGTCATGCCGATCTCCTCGCCTTGATAAATGAACGGCGTGCCCCACAGCGTATGCACCAGCGTCGCCAGCATTTTCGCCGATTCCGCATGGTACTGTTTATCGTTGCCGAAATGCGACACCATGCGCGGATGATCATGATTGCTCGCGAACAGTCCGAACCAGCCGATATTCAGCAGCTCTTTTTCCCAACGAGTCACGATTTCTTTCAGTTCGGTCAGCTTCCAATCGCGGCTCTTGAACGCATCGTTCGGATCGTTTCCGATGCTGGGCGATTCCATCATGAAGATCATGTCCAGCTCGCGGCGGTCGGGATGCGTGTAACGGGCCACGTCGTCCATCGAGACCATCGAAGCTTCGCCCACCGTGATGATGCCTTCTTTATGGGAAAACGCTTTTTCGTTCAGTTCGCGCAGATATTCGTGGACATTCGGGCCGTTTTTGAAATGCTTGTAGCCGCTGCCTTCCATTTTGCTTTCGTTCGTGTCGGGCAGTTCGCTGTCTTTGGAGATGACGTTGATCGCATCGAGCCGGAAGCCGTTGACGCCTTTATCGATCCAATAGCGAACCATCTTCTGAATTTCCTCGCGGACCTTCGGATTGTCCCAGTTGAGGTCGGGCTGTTTTTTGTTGTAAAGATGCAAATAATATTCGCCGGTCGCATCGTCGTACGTCCATGCGCTGCCGCCGAGGTACGACGTCCAATTGTTCGGCGGTTCGCCGTCTTTTTCGCCTTTGCGCCAAATATAATAGTCCCGGTAGGGATTGTCTTTGGAGCTGCGGGAACGCTTGAACCAGCGGTGCTCGTCGGACGTATGATTCAGCACGAGGTCCATCCAGAGGTCCATGCCGCGCGCGTGCGTCTGTCGCAGCAGCTCTTCCCAATCTTCCATCGTGCCCATCATGGGATCGATCTCGCGTTGGTTCGACACGTCATAGCCCTGATCGACGCGCGGGGATTCGTAAACGGGACTAAGCCAGATCGTATCGACGCCGATCGATCGAATATAATCCAGGCGGGAAGTAATTCCTTGAATATCGCCGTTCCCGTCTTCGTTCGAATCCTGGAAGCTGCGGGGGAAGATTTGATAGACGACTTTTTCTTTCCACGATTCGTGCTGCATTAACAGTTGCCCCTTCCCGTATCGGTAATTGAAGTGCGAGGTCGCTTGAGTTATTTACCCGCAAAAAGCATATTCGACTGTCGGATCGGAAAAGCTTGGGGCCTGAATGGACCGGATGGCGAAAAAGCAGACTTGCACCCTATCAAGTCCGCTTATCCCGAGCGGACTTTTTTGCGTTAAAAGAAAAGGAACCTTCGTCGCGCATTCGAAGGTTCCTTGAATTTCGGAAAAGGCTCGATTCCGCTTTGTCGGCTATTCCGCCGTCACCGCGAACAGGCGGCTGCCGTGCGGCGGGAGTTCCGCGCGCAGCACCCCTTCGGGCGCGGCTGCGTCCTGCCGCGCCCATAGATCGCGGACGCGCGCATCCGGCGCGGACTCGATCTCGCTCAGGGCCAGGGAGATCTCGGCAGGCTCGTCGCCGAGATTGAACACGCCCACGTTCAAGCCGCCCTCCGGCCGGCTTGAAGTCCAGATCCGGATGCTGTCCGGATCTCCGGAGCGCCGCGGCAGCGGGCGCGGGTCGGAGCCGTCACGCGAGACGGCCAGTACTTCGTCGTTGGTGAGCAGCGACAAGGTCCACTCGTCGTTGCTGCGCAGTTCGCCGCCGAACATGAGCGGCGAGCGGAACAGGCTCCACAGGGTCATCATCGTGACCTGCTCGTCGCGGGTAAAGCGCGTCATGCGGTCTTCGTCGCCGCCGTCGACGCTGCGAATGCCGATCCGGCCGAGCGGCAGCATGTCGCAGTCCGGGAAATGTCCCGGCCCCACATGCGGCGCCCAAGCTTCGCAGCGCTCGAACATGCCGCGCAGCAGGAACCAATGATCCCAATAATCGTCGGTCATGCGCCACAGGTTGGCGTTGGCGATCAGATGCTCGGCTTTGTCCACGTGAGCAGGGCCCGGCGATAAACTCAGTACCATGTCGCGGCCGCTGTTTTCGATCGCGCGGCGGATCAGCTCGACCTCGCCCTCATGGTAGCCGTACAGCCTCGAATCGGCGATATCGTCGACTTTTACGTAATCGACGCCCCAGTCCGCATACAGCGCGAACAAGGAATCATAGTATGCCTGCGCGCCTTCTTTAGACGGATCGACGCCGTACATGTCCGTGTTCCACGGACAGATCGAATTCGCGTGCGCGATCTGCCGTGCAGTCGCGTCCGTACCGAGAAGCTTCGTATCCGCGTGAACGGCCTGACGCGGAATGCCTCGCATGATATGAATCCCGAACTTTAGGCCCAGCCCGTGCACGTAAGCCGCCAGTTCGCGGAACCCGCCTCCGTCGGCCGCGGAAGGGAAACGGTTGGCAGCCGGGATCAAACGCGAATATTCATCCATCTCCAGCGGCACGAACGGCCGATAACGGGACGAATACGCGCCCGGTTCATACCATTGGATATCGACGACGACGTATTCCCAGCCGTGCTTTTTCAAATGTTCCGCCATATAATCCGCATTGCCGCGAACTTCTTCTTCCGTCACGCTCGCGCCGTAGCAATCCCAGCTGTTCCAGCCGAGCGGCGGCGTCTGCGCGTATCCGTGATGCTTCATGTTTTTTGCTCCTCTCTTCGTCTCCCTATTGGATGTCCGCCGGACAGGCGCAAAGAATCCCAAGCTCCGTACGCCTCCGTGCGGATACGGCGAAACGGACGACGGTTCGTCCGTCGCCCGTTTTATCCGCTTTGGTCGCGCGGTGTCGGTACTAGCCTTTGATCGTCAACACCGTCACCGACATCGGAGGCAGCGTCACGTCGAGCGCTCCGTTTTCGCCGCGCGCGAAACCGTCGAATGTTTGCGGCGCGATCGTTTCCGGCTGTTCGAACGTGTTATGCGCCTGCATGCCGCCGGACGTCAGCACGCGTCCGCTCACTTGGCCTTCCGCTCCGATGCCGCGCAGATCCAGCTTGACGCTCGCGCTTTCCGTCGTGCTGATATTGCACAAGCTGATATGCACGTCGCCGTCTTTTCTCGATGCGGATACGCTCACCTGCGGCAGCGTCTCCCCGTTCAACTCGTAGTCGGGACTGTCCACGGCCATTTGCAGCACGTCCGCGTCCTGATGCACTTTGAACATTTCGAATACGTGGTACGTCGGCGTCAGCAGCATCTTGTCGCCTTCGGTCAAAATCATCGCCTGCAGCACGTTGACCATCTGCGCGATGTTCGTCATTTTCACCCGTTCGTGATGCTTATGGAAAATATGCAAATGCAGCCCGGCGACCAGCGCGTCGCGCAGCGAGTTCTGCTGGTACAGGAAGCCAGGGTTCGTGCCCGGCTCGCTCAAGAACCACGTGCCCCATTCGTCGACGATCAGCGCCACGCGTTTCTCCGGATCGTATTTGTCCATGATCGTCGTATGGCGCGTGATCAGCTCGTCCATATGCAGCGACTTCTTCATCACTTCGAACCAGCCGGCTTCGTCGAAGCCGAGCGCCGGTTTCTTTTCTTCCCAGCTGCCTTCCATCGTGTAATAGTGCAGGCTGAGTCCGTCCATATGGCGTCCCGCTTCGCGCATCAGCACTTCGGTCCAATGGTAATCGTCGACGTTCGGTCCGCCCGCGATCTTGAACAGCTTGTTGTCGCCGTAGTTGCGGGAATACGTCTGGTAACGGCGATACTCGTCGGCGTAATACTCCGCGCGCATATTGCCGCCGCAGCCCCAGTTCTCGTTGCCGACGCCGAAGTATTTCAGTTTCCAAGGCTTCTCGCGGCCGTTCTCCTGACGCCATTTCGCCATCGGGGATTCGCCGTCGAACGTCATGTATTCCACCCATTCGGACATCTCCTGCACCGATCCGCTGCCCACGTTGCCGCAGATGTAAGGCTCGGTCTCCAGCAGCTCGCACAGACGGAAAAATTCATGCGTGCCGAAATGGTTGTTCTCCACCACGCCGCCCCAGTGCGTATTGACCATGCGCGCGCGGCCTTCGCGAGGACCGACGCCGTCTTTCCAATGATACTCGTCCGCGAAACAGCCGCCCGGCCAGCGCAGTACCGGAATGCTCAAGTTTTTCAGCGCTTGCAGCACGTCTTTGCGGATCCCGTCAATGTTAGGCGTCTCCGAATCTTCGCCGACCCACATGCCTTCGTAAATGCAGCGTCCCAGATGCTCCGCGAACTGCCCGTAAATATTGCGGTCGATCTTGCCCAATGCGACATCGGCGTTTACGACTACGGATGCTTTTGTCATCTAACTTCCTCCTCGGGATGTATGTAAACTATCATTTCGGATTGTACGTACAATCGTGACTTTCGGTATTCGGTGCTGACTCCTCGCTCGCTGCGAATGTGCTCGAAACGTCAACATTCGCCCCCATCCTCCAAACAAGCCAACAGGAACGTCCCGGCAGCGCTTCGCGACTTCCGAAGCGATTGCCGAATCGTTCCTTGTTTGGTTTTCGGGAAACGAGATCAGCCGCGTTTGCGCAAACGGATCACGTTCCACGATGCTTTCGCCAGACGGCCCGTTACCACGCCGTCTTTCAGCTCGGAAGCGCCTTTGTTATGCGGAGCGACCTTCTCGCTGTCGGCCGTGTTCACGGCTTTGAGGTCGTCGTTTTCGAGCACGATATGTTCTTCGATCGCATATCCTTCGAAGCTGCGCACGTCGCAAGTCAGATCCAGCGCTTCGGTCAGGTGGCGGTTCAGCGCGAAGATCGTCAGCGTGTCTTCTTCTTCGTTGTGCACGACGGCCGTATCCAGGTAAGGGACGTCGGTGTAGTCCTTCGCGTCATACTTCGGCGAATCGACGACCGGCTTGAGCGACACGCCGCGTCCATAGACGGAAGCGTGCAGGTATGGATAGTAAATGGTTTGTTTCCAGGCGCGTCCGCCGTCTTCGGTCATGATCGGCGCGATGACGTTGACGAGTTGGGCCAGGCAGGCCGACTTCACGCGGTCCGCACGGCGAAGAAAGGTCATCAGCATGCTGCCGACGAGCAAAGCGTCTTCGAAGTTGTATACGTCTTCAAGCTGCGGCGGCGCAACGCTCCACGGATTGCGGTCGATTTTCGCGTCCGCTTCGTTGGAGTGGTACCATACGTTCCATTCGTCGAAGCTGAGCTTCATCGTTTTTTTGCTGCGCTTTTTGGCCTTAATGAAGTCCGTGGTCGAGATGACCGTATGGATAAAGTGGTCCATGTCCATGCCGCGTGCCAGGTAGTTGGCCGAGTCGTTGTCGCGGTTGCCGTAGTATTGGTGCAAGGAAATGAAGTCGGCTACCTCGTACGTGTGATCCAGCGTTTCCGCTTCCCACGACGGGAAGGTCGGCATGCCGGTGCTGGAGCTGCCGCACGATACAAGTTCGATCGACGGATCGATCAGGCGCATCGCTTTGCCCGTTTCCAGCGCGAGACGTCCGTATTCTTCAGCCGTCTTGTGCCCGATCTGCCAAGGTCCGTCCATTTCGTTGCCCAGACACCACATTTTGATCTTATGCGGTTCCGCGAAGCCGTGCTGCTTGCGCAGATCGCTATAGCGGCTTCCGCCCGGATGGTTGCAATATTCGACCAGGTTGCGCGCCGCGTCGATGCCGCGCGTGCCCAGATTGACCGCCATCATGACGTCCGTGCCGGCATCTTTTGCCCAGCGCATGAATTCGTTCGTCCCTACATAGTTCGGCTCCAGCGTTCTCCACGCCAGTTCCAGACGCTTCGGACGGTCTTCGACCGGACCTACGCCGTCTTCCCAATCGTAGCCCGAGACGAAGTTGCCGCCCGGATAACGCACGATCGGCACGCGCAGGTCGCGGATCAACTGCTTCACGTCATTGCGGAATCCGTGCTCGTCCGCCGTCGGGTGGCCCGGATCGTAGATTCCTCCGTACACGGCCCGGCCGAGATGCTCGATAAACGATCCGTAGATCCGCTCATCGATCTCCGAAATACGAAACGACTTGTCGACGATCATTCTGGCTTTCAGGTTAGATGCTGTCATGCTGCTCATTCATCCTTTCCATCTGCAAAATAATGAAGGCTCGCTTCCGGTGAAACGCTTACAAGTAATGCTTTGTCAACTCTTAATCAGAGAACTAGCCTTACTGTATTGTTGACAAAGCACTATCGTCGAACCGTAAATCCGGGCGATCGATTGTCAGCTCGGGTATCGGTTGTACGGACGGAAGAACCTTTACGCACCCACTTTATCACGCATGTCCGTACAAGTCAATTCTTATATGAATTATTAATATTTATGTTAACGACATTAGATCTATTATTCGTTTTTTTATTAAAAACCTAACTTCATCCGACTTGCGTGCGTCTTGTCAATAACCGATCTTGAATAAGGTTGACGCAAAGCGACGATCCGACAACGGGCGGGAGTACGCAGCGGATACTTGACTAAAAGAAGGAGGAGAAAATTCCTTTGAGCACCAGATCGCAAAGCCTTTATTTCGGCAGCATCGTCTGGACATACCCGGTCCTGGCCTTTTTCATTCTGAGCGGCGCTCCCTTTTTTCGAACATGGACGATCCCTTTAATCTTCGCTTTGTCCTTCTGTTTATTATGGAAAAACGCGAAGCATTGCGCTTATTCCAATCTGTTGTTGTGGGTCCTGACCGCGCCGGCCTGGTGGCTCTACGAACATATCCATGCTCCGCCGTCGGCTGTTCATTTATTGGCTTCATGGCCTTTTATCGCGTTGATGCACGTGTTTCTCGTATTCGTTCCGCAGTTGTTGATCGTACGGGTCCGAAATTATGCGCATGGCGCTTGGTCGGGTCGGCGAACGTTCAAATCCTGAACAACGCAAAAAGCCGGATCGCTTTGACGCCGCGATCCGGCCTTTTCAATTTTACCCCAACCGATAAATCGCCGCCTCGTAAGGCCGCAGTTCGAAGTCGCTTCCCTGCGTCACGCCCGGTTCGTAGTTGCCGAACAGGAACTCGCGCGGACGCTCGCACAGCCGGTCCGGGCACTTGAACGTCGGCGTCTCCGCGAAGAAGTTCAGCACGATCAATAGCGTCTCGTCTTCGAATGTGCGCGTATAGGCGAAAATATGCGGGTCCAGCGGAAGCAGCAGGCGATACTCGCCGTACAGCAGCGTCTGGCTCACTTTGCGCAGCTCGATCAGCTTTTTATAGTAATGAAAAATCGAATCCGGGTCGGCGACCGCCGCTTCGGCGTTGATCTCTTCATATCCCGGCGCCAGCTTGATCCACGGATGACCGGTCGTGAAGCCCGCATGGGACGAAGCATCCCATTGCATCGGCGTACGGCCCGCGTCGCGGGTATTGCGCTTTGCCAGGCGGAGCGCTTCTGCCTCGTCGATGCCGTTCTCGCTCGCATGGTCGAGGAAATTCAGCGTTTCCTCGTCGCGGAAATCGTCCGCCGTCTCGAAGCCGCCGCCGATCATGCCCAGTTCCTCGCCTTGGTAGATGGCCGGCGTGCCTTCGAGCGTCATCAGCAGCGTTGCCAGCATTTTGGCCGACAGTTCGCGGTATTCGCCCGTATGGCCGAACCGGGCAACGGAACGCGGTTGGTCATGGTCGGCTAAATTGTTGGCGTTCCAGCCGTGGCCGTGCAGCACCGTCTGCCAATGGCTGATCGACTGCTTCACGTCGAGCAGCGTCCATGTTTTGTCCGTCCAACGACCGATGCCTTGCGAAGAGTGCGACAGCAGCATATGGTCGGAGTTCAGCACCATGTTCGCTTTGCCCGGCTCGTCGCTGATCGAATCGAGCGTCTGCGACGGATCGAGCCCGGCCGCTTCGCCGATCGCCACGATATCGTACTCTTCGCCGATCTCTTCATATAAACGTTTGACGATGCCGTTCACCTTGTCCAAACTGGAAAACATCTGATACGCACGTTCGACCGGCATATGCTGCGCGTTGCCCGTATCCTCGTCGTCGTGCCCTTCCGTTTTCACGATATGGGCGATGGAGTTGAAATGGAACCCGTCGACCCCTTTGTCCGCCCAAAACTTGACGATCTGATACGCTTCCTCGCGCACCTTCTCGTTGTCCCAATTGAGGTTCGGTTGGCGATGGCTGTACAGATGCATATAATATTCTTCCGTATCGGCATCGAATTCCCAGACGGAACCGCCGAAATAAGAGCCCCAATTGTTCGGGAAACCGGAGCCTCGCCCTTCGCGCCAGATATAATAGTTTCGTTTGTCGTTTTTCTTGGATGAGCGCGATTCCTGAAACCACGGATGTTCGTTGGAGGTATGGTTGAACGGCATCTCCAGCATGATCTTCATGCTCCGGCTATGCGCTTCCTCCAGTAGACGGTCGAAGTCTTCCATCTTGCCGAACTTGTCCATGATCTTCCGGTAGTCGCGAATGTCGTAACCGCCTTCATGATCGGGCGAATCGTAGACGGGCGTCAGCCACAGCACGTCCACGCCAAGATCCTGCAAATAGTCCAACTTGGAAACAATCCCTGCCAAATCCCCGACACCGTCGCCGTTTGCATCCATGAAGCTTTTCGGATAGATCTCATAAACGACGCTTTCTTTCCACCATTTCGGATTCATGAGTCTTCCTCCTTCCGATTCGCGAACCAAAAGAAGCGGAAAGGTCTCCCCTCTAACGAGACAACTTTCCGCTTCCCCTCATTTACGTCGAATACATCAAGCGACCGACCGTTACCCTTTTCCGCCTTGGAAAGAAGGATATTTGGTCATGCCTCCGTCGGCAAACAGCGTGATACCCGTCACGTAGCTGGATTCCGACGACGCGAGCCAGGCGGCCACCGCGGCGATCTCCTCGGGCTCTCCCACGTAACCCATCGGGATCATGCTTTCCACCTGTTTTTTCTGCTCGGGATCTTCGAATTTCTCTTTGTTGATCGGCGTGTTAATGGCACCGGGCCCGATCGAATTCACCCGAATGCCGTGCGGCGCGTACTCCAGCGCAAGCGTCTCGGTCATCATCTTGACCCCGCCCTTGCTCGCCGCGTAGTGCACGAAGTGAGGCCATGGAATGATCTCGTGGACGCTGGACATGTTGATGACCGTGCCCTTGACGCCGTGTTCGAGCATGTAGGCGATCGCCTCGCGGCTGCCCAGGAAATACCCCGTCAAATTCAGTTCGATGACCTTGTTCCAGTCGTCGAGCGACAGCTTGTGCGATTCGACTTCGTTTTCCTTGCCGGCATTATTGATCATGATATCGAGGCTGCCGAACTTGTCGTGCGCGGCTTGGATCAGCGCCTTCACGCCGTCCTCTTCCGAGGTGCTGGCCTGAACGGTAATGGCTTGTCCGCCCGCCTGTTCGATTTCCTTCACCATGTCTTCGATGCCTTCGCTGTTGCTATGGTAGTTGATCACGACATTGGCTTTTTCGCGGCCGAGCCGCAGAGCGATCGATTTGCCGAGGCCCGATGCGGCACCGGTCACGATCACCGTCTTTCCTTCCAGATCCGGATACATAACCATCCCTCCTTCTTCTTATTTGTACACGTTTGGGCTGTCGCAGAAACTCTATTTTTGCTATCGCTTTTTTTTAAAAAATCCCCCGAAGTTAAGCTTGGGTTAAGATTCGAGGGTTATAGTACAGATAGAAAGAGGCAACAAACCACCAAACGCGCAAACAGAAGGCCGACCTCCATATAGCAAAAAACGACAGGTATCCAAAATAAGAAAGCGAGGAATTTATATGAAAGCCATGAGAAAAAACAGTACGAAAAGCACGCAGCCCCGAACCTTGAGCGCGGCGTCCGAACTTCCGGCGAGAAAAAGCATCAATCTGAAACGGATCTGGATCATCGGTACGCTTGCGCTCGGCATCACTTTGGGAAGCGGATTGGCCGGAGGAAAGGTCGAAGCCGAAGCGGTCTACCGCGAGACGCCTCCTGCGTCCAGCGACGACGCAGCGAACAAACCGAACGCCTTCCTGTATGCCCTCGGCGCGCAAAACGAGCAAGCGGTTTACGACCTGATGTACGAAGGTCTGTCGCTGCGCGAAATCGCTGTTCTCGGCGGAGGCAGCGAAGACGAACTGGCCGCCCTGCAAGTCCGCGAGCTGGAACAACAGTTGGAGCAACGGCTGGCCGACGGCCAAATCACCAAGGAAGCTTACATAGCGTACAAGGCCGAACTGCCCGAGATCATCTCGGCGAGCCTGTCGTCGAGTATGAAAAGCTTGTAATCCTGACGTATACGCCAACCACATAGACCGCTTCAAACGCGCGACGAAGACTCCTTTTTCTTTTTGGAAAAGGGAGTCTTTTTATAATCCTCTTCTTTATTCTTCCTCCAACTTGAGCAGCAGCTGTTCGATCCGCAGGGACATCCCCGTCGGCTCCTCCTCCATTCCGCGCTCGATCCAATCCTGTATCACGCCGAACACGCCTGACACGATAAACAAGCTTTCCGTCTCTTCGAATACGGTCGGCGGATGGCTCAAGGCCCTTTCGGTCAATATTTCTTGCAGCACTTTGGTTTTGAAAAAGTCTTTGAAGGTATTCGGCGTGAGCAGCGTGTTTTGGGGATCGGCCAGCATGCGGAACAACGTTCGGTTTTCGTAGACGTAGTCGGTGAGCTTTCGGATAAAATGAACGACGCCTCGGCGATCTTGAATCGGAAACGACTCGTCGTACAACTGATCCATTCGTTCGAACATCTCTTTCTCGATTTCTTCGTACAACGCGTAAATATCCTGGTAATGCAAATAAAACGTCCCTCTGCCGATATTCGCAAGCTCCGTGATTTCGAGAATCGTGATTTTGGAGATGGTTTTGGTATCCAGCAGGGTTAAAAAGGCTTGTTTGATCGCTGCCCGGGTTCGGACGGCGCGACGATCTCCCACGACGGTTCCCCCTCATTTTATGTACAATCCGGACAACCTTGTTCATTAATGGACAAAGTCGGCGAATCCGCTATATTTTATTTCGTTTCCGCTTCCTACAATAAAGAAAACGCACAGACAAAGAAAATCTGCACACCAAAGGAGAAAACCATGCAAACTTACCGTTTGGCCGAAAAACGCGAAATGCGCGAGGTCGCCACGTTGTTTACGGAGTCTTTTATGGATTATCCGATGTTCAAGCTCATTTTGAGCAAAGGCGAAGCGTACCGAGACGAGTTGTTCAAGCTCAATTATATCAATACGAAGTCGTATGTTCAGCAGGACTCCTGCTTTGTCGGGATATTGGACGGGAAGATCGTATCGGCGGTACTGCTGAAAAAAAGCGGAGATCCGGGGCCGGGATTCATGCAGTATCTGCTTAACGGCGGATTGGCGCTGGCGGCGCGGGTAGGCGTCAAACGGATCGCGCGTATTTTGAGCACGTTGGAGAAGATGAAAGAGGCCTGCAGCCGGTACGGAAAAGAAACATGGTACGTGGATTCGTTTGCGGTGGCGAAAGGATATCAAGGGAAAAGCTTGGGGAGCGCGCTGTTCCATTCGTTCATTTTCCCGCATGTTCGCAAGCAAGGAGGCGGAATGGTCACTCTGGTGACGCATACGGAGTTGAATAAGAAGTTTTATTGCAAAAACGGGTTTGAGGTGTTTAGCGAATTCGGGATCGGGCCGGAGGGCGGGCGGATTCCGAACTATAGTTTTCGGCAGGAGATTGGAGGATGATGGGGGGAAGCTTGGGCGCTGCGGGGGAAATTCGTTCAAGGCGCTGTCTCACCCGGAAAATTTGATTAAAGTTTTAAGTGGAATTTTCCGGGTTCAAAGGCGTCTTTCACTGAATTCCCCCCTTCGCTATAGCTTCTTAAAAGGGTAGGGCAGGGAGAAAAACAATTATTAAAGTCATGATTTTGAGGATAAGTGCAAATATACAGTTATTTTCTTCGAATTTCACTTTTTTAGAGGAATAGATGCGAATATCCATTTAATTTCTCGGTCTTAGGCTCTTTCAAGCATTTTTGCTTCAAATAACTGTAGATTTGCATGTATTCAAAGATTGCAGAGCGAATCGTTCGAAACAAGTGTATGTAAGCACTTATTTCAAAAGGTTCGCCGCTGTATCGAGTGCCGATCACGCCTCGGCAGGCTCAGGGGAGATCAGACGGATACCTAAGCGGGTGGTCAGTCCATCGATGCAGTCGGCCATGACGCGGTTATGGTTCCAGACGAAAGCCGGGCGGAAGAACGGGGCCCAAAGGTTCATCCAGCGTTTTTTCGTTCGTACCTCCCAAGTGTAGCGGACGCGGGTGCAGGCACCGATCTGTTCGAACTCCAAACGTCCGCTGCCTTCGAGATGGCCGTCGGCGCGAAGTTCGATCAAGCAGGGCTTGCGCTTTTCGACGATTTTCGCGGTAAAAGACAGCTTGTACAGCATGCGGGTACGGATAACAGTCCGGTATTCGTCTCCGATGCCGTCGCCGCTGCTTCCCGCTTTCACTTTGCAGATCGAACAGCCGCGCCACCAATCGGCACGCTCGGGTTCTTCGATCAGTTTCCACAATTCTTCCGCGCTCGTCTCCAGCATCCAGTCGCTGACGAATCGGTATCCGTTCATAAGGCTTCGCTCCCTTGCCGATTGATCTTCTTCCTTTCATTAACACCGGGCAAGGAAATTGAACAGCGGGTCAGTAGAAAAACGAGGAATGTCTTTTGGCGAAAATTGATTTCGTCTATGGACATTGCATACGAAGGTTTTTTCGCATACCTACATCCATGATCGATCCGAAACTTGCTTCCCGAACGCCGGGATTCCTGAGCGGTTCGAAGATCGTGTTCCGGAGGCATGGATTTTCTGTCCGCGACTTTTAACGGATCGTGGCGACGCTTAGCGGTTGATATCGGCCTCTCGAGAAATGTAACGGATCGAGCGGACGCTTAGCTATCAAAAACCGGATTTTCGAAGCTGAAAACAGCTCTTTTTCCGGCTAAGCGTCATCTGGTTCCGTTAAAATAAACAACCGCCTAAAAAGACATCGCTAACGGACATACGATCCGTTACGATCCTTTTTAAGCGGTTGTCAAAAAATCAGCGGCCACCTCTATCTGCTGTAATTACGCCGTCACCGGCTTGAACGGATTCGGCAGCTTGCTCCAATCCTGCTTCATCTCCTCGGCGGTCAACAGCGTTGCATCCAGCGACCGCTCGATCTCTTCGCGATCCATGCCGATCCCGATGAACACCAACTTCGTCACGCGGTCGCCCCATTTGTCGTCCCAGTCCGGCGAGTTTTCCAGCGATTCGCCTTCGCCGAAGTAGAACGCGCGCTCCTCCGGCGTCAGCGCCGACACCCAAAGTCCCGCGCTGGTGAATTCTTTCGAGCTGCCCGCTTGGCTGAACGAATACGCTTTGCGGTTGTCGAACGCCATCCAGACGATGCCTTTGGAACGCACGACGGCTTCCGGCCAGCGTCCCATCCAGCGGCCGAAGCGTTCGGGATGGAACGGAATCTTTCTTTTATACACGAATGAATTGATCCCGTATTCTTCCGTCTCGGGCGTATGTTCCTCTTTCGACAGCTCCAGAATCCACCCCGCCGAAGCGCTGGCCTGATCGAAATCAAAGCGGCCCGTGTTCAGGATCTCTTTCGGATCGATCTTCCCTTTTACCGAACGAATAAACTTCGCCGTCGGCTGAAGGCTGCGCAGCACCTCTTCCAGACGGTCCAGCTCTTCCGGCTCCACCAGATCGCATTTGTTCAAGATCAGCACGTCGCAGAATTCCACCTGTTCGACCAACAAATCGACAATGCTGCGTTCGTCTTCGTCGGCGACTTCCTGTCCGCGATCCCGCAGCTTTTCCCGCGACTGATAATCTTTCCAGAATTCCGCCGCGTTCACTACCGTCACCATCGTATCGAGCTTGGTCAGCTGCGTCAGGTCGATGCCGTTTTCTTCATCCACGTAGCTGAAGGTCTGGGCTACCGGAACCGGCTCGCCGATCCCTGTCGATTCGATCAGAATATAGTCGTAACGTCCGTCCTGCGCCAGACGCTCCACTTCCACCAGCAAATCTTCGCGCAGCGTGCAGCAGATGCAGCCGTTGGACATCTCCACCAGCTTCTCGTCAATCCGCGACAGTCCGCCGCCTTCCTGTACCAGATCCACGTCGATGTTCACTTCGCTCATATCGTTCACGATCACGGCCACCCGCAGCCCTTCCCGGTTGTTGAGCACATGATTGAGCAGCGTCGTTTTGCCCGATCCCAGGTAACCGCTCAGAACGGTAACCGGAATTCGGCGATCGCTCCCTGTTTGCTTGGTATCAAAAAGACTCATAAGACTTCTCGCTTCCTTTCGGAATGGATTTAATCGTAATTATTACGATTTAACTCGTTGTATCTTAATCCTTTTCGATAGGTATTGTCAACGCGTGCCGATTTTCGTTCGCGAAACGGACACCATGCTGTCTGAGTTGCCGGACTATAATGGAGGTTGAGGAAAAAGGAGGGATTTCATGCCAAGTTACGATTACGCATCCAAACACGAGTTGAAAGCCGCGATTCACGCCGCTTACCTCAAGCTGGATGCCGAGTATGAAGGTGTCAGCGACGCGGATCGGGATGTACGTTTTCCCGATGTCGATCGGACGCCTGCGGAAATTTTAGCGTATCAACTGGGTTGGCTGGCGTTGGTGCGGGGTTGGGATCAGGAAGAATTGGCCGGCGGCACACCGCAAATGCCCGCTCCGGGCTACAAATGGAACCAACTCGGCGGAATGTACGCGGACTTTTACCGGCAGCATAAAGGCTACTCGCTGACCGAGCTTCGAGCGATGTTCGCCCAAGCGGAATCGGAATGGCTGGAGTGGATCGAGAATTTGAGCGAAGACGAACTGTTCGTTCAAGGACAGCGCCGCTGGACCGGGGACAAACCGAACTGGCCGATGGCGCGTTGGATACATATCAATTCGGCTGCGCCGTTCGGGACTTTTCGAGCGAAAATACGGAAGTGGAAAAGGGCGAAGGCGGGAGATTGAGGGATGAGGGGAAGAGAGTTGGATGTTGCATTTTTTACGGGAAGTTGGAGAGAATAGCAGGAGCTTCACATCCTCCAACCATACCCGATCCACGCACGCGTATTCGGATTAAAATACAGACTTTTGTTCTCGTTGCCGAACCGCGGATTCAAATCCGGGTAGGTTACGCGCACCGCATACCCGCCGTTCGTCCAGCACAACCAGCGGTGAAAAGTCTGCCAACCTCCAATAGAAGCGACGCTGTTTGGTCCAACCCTCTCCACCTGAACCTCAAGCAGCCCCGGATACCCGTCCAGTGCTTTACGCTCTTCGACTTCCATATGCCGATAAGACGCCTGGATAAAAGCATCTTCCGCAATAAACATCGTGCTCCATATCCAATAGCCGATCACCAAAATCACTATGGACAAAGCCGTCACAAGGCGCGCTTTTCCCCGTCCTCGGTTCTGTTTGGTTTCGCTCGCTTCTTTTCTCGCGGTCAACTTCATACTCTTTTCCTCCTGGTCGGTGCTTGAGCAATTGAGATCACTCCTACACCCGATTCGCCAAGAAAAAGGAAAATCCTGCTATTCATCAACATATCGATGAATAGCAGGATTTTCGAAAAACGCAGCTTAAGCTTTTTCAACTCCGGTCCGGCTGCTCGGTTTCTCTGCGTTAGACCGGCCTTGCGTCATCTTCCATTGCAACGCAATCATCGCGACAATCGCGGTTAACATCACAGTCAGCGCCCCGTTGAAATGACCTGACGCATCGTGCAAAGCACCGATCGTCAGCGGCCCCATGGCCCCGAGCATATAACCGCCGCCCTGAGTCATTGCCGACCAGCCGCTGGCTTCTTCCGGCGTATTCGCTTCCGCGATCGGCAGCATCAACGCCAACGGGAACAATCCGCCGGCTCCAATGCCGAGCGCGATAACCGCCGCAAGCATGGGAAGCCCAAGCAGCAGCATGCCGATCCCCGTAAGCTTGAACAGCGCGCACCCCACCAACACCGCTCTAGGATTCCCTAATTTCGCGACCAGGCTTGGCGCGGTCAGCGATACCGGAATCTGAATCAATGTAAACAGCGTCAGAAACGTCGCCGCTTGATCCGAAGTATACCCGAAGTCGACCGCCATCGGCGCGATCCAGGCCGTGATCGAGTAGAACATGCCGGACATCAGGCCGAAGAATAACGTCAGTTGAATCGCTTTGCGGTTGCGGATCGGCAGCACGGAACGCGCACGAAGACCCGATGTGGAAGTACCTCCGCGCCGGGCGAAGCCTGCCCAGAATACAGCTGCGACTACACCAAGAACCGCCCAACTCGCTAACGCAACGTTCAAATGCTCTCCGCTCTGCTCGTACACCGGAACCGACAGCGAAGAAGCCAGCGCCGCCCCCACCGTCATCGAAGCGGAATAGATACTAATTACAGCAGGCCGATGCGGAAACATCTTTTTAATAAACGCCGACAACAGCGGCCCCGCCAGACTGATCCCGATCCCGCCGACAATCGCCGTCAGAATCAACAACCACACCGAACTACCTAATCCCCGAAGCCCGGTCATCGCGGCGATCAACAACAACGAAGCCCAGATCGTCCGCTCCATTCCGAGCCGATCCCCAATCTTCGCCGCCAACGGCGCAAACAACCCCATGCACAACACCGGAATCGTCGTCAACAAACTCGCCGTCGCCCCGCTCATCCCAAGCTCCTCCTGAATGGTCCCCAGTAAAGGCGCAACCGAAGTCATAAGCGGTCTAAGATTCAACGCCGCGATCCCGATCGCCAGCAGCGCATAAATGTTTTTCATCTTCACAAGCCCACCTCCATCACAATTACAGATGGATCTTAGTATAGGCAAGCTTCATTCATTGATCAATTCTATAATCTTTATTATTATAATAGGATAAAACTATGATTGAGCATGCAGAAAATCTTTCGCTTGGTCGAAGCGAATAGCGGAGGGAGAAATTCAGGTCACAACGCCTTTGAACTCGGAAAAATTCCACTAAAATTCTAATCAGTTTTTCCGAGTGAGACAGCGTTTTGAGCGAATTTCTCCCGCAGTCCCCCCCCGCTTCCCCAACGAACAGGATTTTCCCCACATCGAAATCATAAAGGTGGCGACGATTATGGACACCCGCAATATCCTATATTTCATGGCCGTCTACGAACATCTTCACTTCACCCGCGCCGCCGAAGAGCTAGGAATCTCCCAACCGACCCTCAGCCAACAAATCCGCGCGCTCGAAAATGAACTCGGCATCCCCCTGTTCGACCGGATCGGCAAAAAAGTGATCGTAACCGAAGCCGGAAAAATGTTCAAGCACTACGGCACGAAGATGCTTCAAGCCGAAATGGACATCAAAACCGCGGCGACCGAACTCAAATCGGGCAGCCAAGGTGAAATCCGCTTGGCCGCCCTGCCTTCCGACCTTGATTTTCGCTTGGTCCCGCTGTTCGTTCGCTTCAAGACCAAATATCCCGATACCCGGCTTCAGGTGATCTCGACGATTTTCGCGCATGAGGAAGTGTTAAGTCATAAGGTCGACTTAGGGATCGGACTTCAAGGCTCAGCGGACGATCGGCTTACACGCATCCCGCTCGGCTCCGAGCCGTACCATCTGTTCGTGCACGCCGACAGCAAGCTGGCCCGCAGAAAGCGAATCACGCTGGAGGATCTTAAGGACCACCCGTTGGTCATGTATCCGAAAGGCTACGTCGGCCGCGATCTGGTGGATGCCACATGCCGAAAGCTGGGTTTCGAGCTGTCCACGGCGATGGAGACGGCGTCGGCCGCTTCGCTGCTTCAGCTCGTTTCCGCCGGAATCGGCGCCACGATCCAACCCGCGGGATTGACCCGGCAAAACGGCAAAGACTACCCCGACATCGTCGCGATTCCTTTGTCCGGCGTAGAGCCGGTTCGGCATCTGGAGCTGACTTACTACGCGGACCGCTTTTTGACGGGCGCGCAGAGGGAATTGATTCGATGGCTGACGGACTTCTTTTCGGAGATGAAGACAGACGGCTCTTAAGATTCAGCATTATTCTTGCCTATCAGCAACAATTCAACCTGCAATTAGCTGAAACGGTCGTCATTCCTGCGAAAAAGCAACAATAAATGCGGGCAAACGGCTTTTTCGGCATTTTCTCAGCAAATTCTTGCCCATAAGGAATGACATCCGAACCCCAGCAAATCTCGCTAAATTGTTTCCTTTTTGAAAAAACGAGAAGTCTAGGCATCGGATACAAAAAAAGCGACCCCATCGCCATTGATCGGCTTTTGAGGTCGCTGTTTTCTTTTCGCTTGGCGCTATACTCCGTTTACCGCAGCACTTACTTCGCCGCTAACTTCAGCACCGTCTCATCCATTTGTTTGAACAGCTCTTCCTTCGTGATCTTCTTCGCCACGTAAGCTTGCATCAAAGCGCCGAATTCTTGGGAAGTGCCGTCCGGCAGCTTAGGCCACTGCCAGCCGAGCGTTTTGTCGGCTTGCACGTATTCCTGGATGCTGGCCGCGATCGTGCCGAGCTGTTCCGGTTCGTACGTGATCGTTTTGAGCGCCGGGATGAATTTGAATTCTTCGACCGTGTAGCGTTTGCCGGTTTCGGAAGTAACCATCCACTCCAGGAACTTTTTCGCTTCCTCTTTGTTGGCCGAGTTTTTGTTCACGACCCAGTTGTTCGGCACGCCGACGAAGATGTTGTCGTTCAGCGCTTCGTCGTCGTTGATCGGCATCGGCAGAACGCCGACTTGCAGCTCGGGATCGATGCCGTCGATTTGGACCTGCGTCCAGTTGCCCTGCTGCGTCATCGCCGCCATGCCGGAAGCGAATTCGGTCATTTGCGTGTTGTAGTCGGTCGTCAGAGGACGGTCGTTGCTGAATTCCATCGTCAGGTCGACCAGGTCGATCCATTGGTTGAAGATCTCGTTATCCACGACCGAAGTTTTGCCTTCTCTCCAGTCCGCGATGAATTTGTCGGGATCGTCTTGTTTCGCGTAAGCGCCGTTGACCAAATGCTGCCCGATAACCCACCATTCCTGGTAGCCGTTTTCGAACGGTACGATGCCTGCGTCCTGCAGCTTTTGAGCGGCAGCGCGCAGTTCGGTCAGCGTCGTCGGAATTTCGGTGATGCCGGCCTGCTCGAACAGCGCTTTGTTGTAAAGGAAGCCGTAACCTTCGATGTTCATCGGCAGGCCGTACAGCTTGCCGTCCATCGTCATCGGGTCTTTCACGTTGTCGCTGAGGTCCGCGACCCACGGTTGATCGGACAGATCTTCCATGCGGTCTTTCCACAGCTGCGCTTCGTTATAGCCGCCGTTATTGAAAATGTCCGGCTCGTCGCCCGAAGCGAATTTCGCTTTCAGCGCCGCGCCGTAGTCCGCGCCGCCGCCGACCGTTTCGATCGTGATGTTGACGCCGGTTTCTTTTTTATACTCCGCCAACAGTTTCTCCATCGCGTCCGCGATTTCGACTTTGAACTGGAACATCTTGAGCGTGACGTCCGAGGTCGGCGTATCGGTGCCTGTCGCCGGTTCCGTCGTATCCGTACCCGTCTCGGTCGTGCCGGTTCCCGTCGTTCCCGTTTCCGGATTCGGCATGCCGCCCCCGCCGCAAGCGGCAAGCAGCGAAATCATGAGCAGTAACGCCAGGGTGAGAAAGCTTGTTTTTTTCATGCGTGTAGCCTCCCTTGTGTGTGGTAAAACGGTGCTCCCCTCGATCTTTCGAAACTGTCGTGCGCCGACGCGTTTTCGAACGCCGCCGACGGACTCGTCCTGACCTCTTTCCAATCGTTTGGCAAGCGTTTACAATAAGAGTGCTTTACGTCCCTTATCTCGCTTTTATGTGGTCGTTCCGCTTACCCGTAGTCGGTCAATCAGCCTTTCACGGCTCCGGCCGCGATACCCGCGATGATATGTTTTTGCAGCGCCAGGAAGAAGACGATGATCGGCGCGATGCCCATCAGCAGTCCCGCCAGCGCCAAGTCCCATTGCTTCGTGTATTGGGAGAAGAACGCGTTGGTGGCGAGCGGAATGGTTCGCAAATCCGCGTTGCCCCCGACGATCAGGAGAGGCAGCAGGAAGTCGTTCCAGATCCACAGCGTGTTCAGAATGAACACGGTCACGATCATCGGCTTGAGCAGCGGCACGACGATTTTGAAAAAGACGCCGAACGGCGTGCAGCCGTCTACGATTCCCGCTTCTTCGACCTCGATCGGAACCGACTTCACGAAGCCGTGGAACAGGAAGATCGTCAGCGATGCGCCGAAGCCCAAGTAACAGATAATGAGTCCCGGCAGGTTGTTCGTCAAGCCCAGGTTGGCCGCGACGCGGACCAGCGGGATCATGATCGACTGGAACGGGATGACCATCGCCGCGATGAACGCCATGAACACGATATTGTTGAAACGACTCGGGAAGCGCACCAGACGGTAGGCCGCCATGGAACAGAACAGCGCCAGCAGGACGTTCGCCAATACCGTGATCACGAGCGAGTTGGTGAACGCTTTCGGAAATTCGAGAATCTCCCAGGCCCGCGTGAAGTTGTCGAAGGTGACGGCTTTCGGCAGCGCGGCAGAATCCTTCAGGATATCGGCGAACTTCTTGAGCGAGTTCACGACCACGAAGTAGAAGGGTACGAGGAACAGCAGCGCGAGCAGAACGGCGATAAGTTCGAGCGTCAGCGTTCGCCACGAATATTTGCGATCCGTTTCCATTTAGGACTGTACCTCCCTTCTCTTCGTGAACCAGACTTGCAGCGACGAGACGAGCGCCACGATCACGAAGAACAGCAGCGCTTTGGCCGTGCCGAGTCCGTAGTTGCTGTTGGTGAACGCCTCGGTGTAAATGTTGAGCGCCAGCGATTCGGTCGAACCGAACGGTCCGCCCCGCGTCAGCGACAAATTGAGGTCGAACATTTTGAACGCGTTGGACATCGACAGGAACAAGCAGACCGTGATCGAAGGCATGACCAGCGGGAAAGTGATAAAGCGCAATTTTTGCAAATAACCCGCTCCGTCGATATCGGCAGCTTCGATCAGCGAACGGTCGACGTTCATCAGGCCCGCGATATAGATGATCATCATGTAGCCGGCAGCCTGCCAGACGAACACGATCACGATGCCCCAGAAGCCGGTCGCTTCCGTGCCGAGCCATTCGAGATTGAAAAATCCGATTCCGGTCGCTTTGCCTACGGCCGCGAAGCCGCGGATGAAGATGAACTGCCAGATAAAGCCGAGCAGCAGTCCGCCGATGACGTTGGGGATGAAGAACAGCGTCCGCAGCAGATTGCGCATCTTCAGCGGCTGCACCAGAAGCAGGGCCAGCAAGAACGCGATCACGTTCGTAAGAATGACCACCGCCAGCGTGAACCGGATCGTGAACCAGAAGGAGACCCAGAATTTCGTGTCCGCGAACATGGCGGCGAAGTTGCGCGTGCCGACCCAATTGACGGTCACCGCGACGCCGTTCCAGTCCGTGAAGGAATAATACATGCCCAGGAAAAACGGGATGACGACGATAACGATAAAAAAGAGCAGCGACGGACCCAGGAATACGCTCTGCATCAGTACATTCATCCAGCGCTTGCGTCCAGCCAAGTTGGTGCACCTCCCGTTTCGGTCTTTTTTTCGGGTACGCACTTATTATAGAATCAAAAAGAAAGCGCTAACATAGAAGCAAATGACGAATTCGGTGGACTATATTGACCTACTGCCCGATCTCCGTCGACAATAAGGTCAACATGCGGGATAAGATAAACTGCTGCCCCGCCGACAGCACTATCGTCCGTACCTTCGGAAAAGGAGAGCGCCATGTTCAGACATTCGATCCGCAGCAAGTTGATTGTATTCCTTGTATTCGCTACGGCTTTGCCCATTCTGCTCTCCGCCCTGATCGCCTACAACCTGACCAAGGAGAACGTCAAACGCAGCGCCGTCGAAGACAACGCCAGCCTGCTTTATCAAGGACAGATCAATATCGTCAACTATCTCGACACGGTCAATAAGCTTTCCCTGCAAATTTACGACGAATCGGTCTACGGCGATACGGTGATCGATATTATCCTCGCAGGCTCCGACGAACTGGATTCCGGTCTCGACCGAAACGACGTCATGGGCGCGCTGCGACGATCGTATTATTCGCTGGACGGCATTTACCAAGTCTTTTTGCATATCGACAAAAGCAGCAACTCCTATCTCTACTTCGCGGGCAAACCGTACGGGCCGATGCGGCAGGAGCAGCTTCCGGAATACCGCCGCTGGAACGTGCAGGCGTTCGCGGGCTTGACCCACCGGGCCGGCACCTACAGGCTGCGTCCGGAAAACGAGGAGCGGACGACGGACGTATTCACGTTCAACCGCATCGTCTACGATATTCCCCGCAACGAAAAAGCCGGCCTGCTCGCGATCGACGTGCGCATCGATTTTCTTCGCTCGCTGACGCAGCGCCTGGCCGCCGAAGGCGAGCAGGTGTACATCGTGGACGGCGAAGGAAGGCTGATCGTCGGCCCTCCCGACCGCCTCGGCGAGAAGCCGGACCTGAACGGGCTGGACGAAGTGTTGGCGGCGCGCGGCGAATCCGGCTACACGGTGCAAAAAGACGGCAGCGACTCCTTCCTTTTTTACGAAAAGGTACGCAGCCCGCTCGCCGATTGGACGTTGATCAAAAGCGTCGACACCGACACGCTGTACCGGCGCGAGCGGCAGATCCTGCTGCTCAATGCCGCCGTGGGCGCGCTGTCGCTGATCGTTGTGGTCGTGGCGACGGCGTTCATCTCGCTCAAATTCACCCAGCCGATCCGCAAGCTGATCCGCGGCATGCAGCAGGTCGAATCCGGCGGGCTTCCGCTTGAGCTGGAGACGAACCGGACCGATGAATTCGGCGTGCTGTCCCGGCGGTTCGAGGGTATGGTGCGCAGGTTGAACGACTCTATTTTGAAGCAGTACCGGTTGGAGATCATGAACAAGACCAATCAATTGCGGGCACTGGAAGCGCAGGTCAACCCTCATTTTCTGAATAACGCGCTGCAATCCATCGCGACGCAGGCGCTCCGAAAAGGCGATAAAGAAGTCTACGGCCTCATCACCTCGCTCGGGCGCATGATGCACTATAATATGCACGTCGGCGACGCCTTCGTCCCGCTAAGCCGAGAGCTGGAATACGTGCAGGATTATCTGGGCTTGCAAAAACACCGCTTCCAGGGCAATTTCCGCTTCTCCTTGGAGATCGAGCCGGAAGCGAAGAGCGTGCAGGTGCCGCGAATGATTCTTCAGCCGCTCGCGGAAAATTATTTCAAACACGCGGACGAAGCGCCGGAAAAAGAAGGCGTGCTGCGCATTCGGGCTTTTGTACGTTGTAAGGGGGGAGAGGCTTCGGATCGGAAAGACGACGTTCAGGCGGCAGGCAGCACGGGTTTCGGAGAGAATCGTTTCGAAGATCCTGCTCTCGTTGACGAAACCAATCCGCGATCGAATCCTGCTCTTCGCCGCGAACTGATCGTGATCGTCGCCGACAACGGCCCCGGCATCGAGCAGGGCAAACGGCAGGAATTGCAGGATATGCTCGATCGCCCGCTCGTGTTCGGTCAAAATACGGAATCGCCGCAGATCGGACTGCGCAGCGTCGGCGATCGGCTTCGGCTCTATTTCGGCGAATCCGCTGCGGTTTTCCTAAGTCAGGCGCTGGAAGGCGGACTTCAGGTTACGCTTCGGATCCCGTTGTTTGGGGACGAGGATTTTCGGACATAAATAGAGGAAGAGATCGATTTTCCAAAAAAAGGAGCATCCGCCATGAAAGTACTTATCGTAGACGATGAAGCCCATGTACGCGAAGCGATTCGACTCCTGATCGATTGGGAGCGCTACGAGACCGCCGAGATTCTGGAAGCCGCGAACGGCCGCGAAGCCGTCGCCATGATCGAACGGCATGCCCCGCACATCGTGCTGACGGATATGATCATGCCGGCCGGAGGCGGAATCGACTTGCTGGAGTGGATCAGTCTTCAAGCGCCGGATACCAAAACGCTGGTCATCAGCGGGCACGGAGACTTCGATTTCGCCCGTCAGACCTTGCGCTACGGCGGCATGGATTATCTATTGAAGCCTATCGATGCGGATCAGCTCAACGACTCCTTTTCGCGTGCCGTGCAGAGCTGGCAAACGAGCGAAGCCAATCGCAGGCAGCTGCTTGCCCAAGCGATGGAGGTCAACCGCTTCAAGCCTGTTTACCGGGACAAACTATGCTCCGATCTGCTCGGTGCTCCGGCTGCGCGCGAGACGGCGGAGCGGGAACTGGCAGGCGAGTTCGGGTTGAACGAACCCGCAGGCACCGTGCGAAGCGCCGTTGTAAGGTTAAGCGAAACTTCTCCGCTGTGGCACAAATACGCCGGGCGCACCGAACTGCTCTTTTTCACGCTGGCGAACGTCGCCAACGAAATGCTCGGACGCGGCGCGGACGGCTATGCTTTCCGCAATCTGGGACGCGAACGAGAGATCGCCGTTTTCTTCTGGAACGGCGCGGCGCATGCCACGGAAAAGCTCAATCGGATCAATGCGGGTCTGGCCGCCGTACTCGGCGAGCCCCTGCATTTCGGCATCGGCGGATGCGCGGACGGCTTGGGCGACGGGTTGCGCGCTTCGTATCTGCAGGCAGAGGAAGCTTTAAAACAATATTCCGTACAGCCTGCCCCTATGGCGGCCGCACATGCCGGAGCCGTACCGGGCAGCAAAGACGCTCGAAACGCCCTCGCCGCTCCGGCGCTCGACCACGACGAGAACAACACTTATATCCATGCCTTCGAATCCGGTTCCGCCGGAGGCGCAGGCGTGATGGAAGAGATCGCCGCCTATATCCGCGAGCATTACCGCGAAGAACTGACGCTCCAAGACCTGGCAGACCGCTTCTTCCTGAGCCGCGAGTACATCTCGAGACGCTTCAAACGCGAACTCGGCGAAAATGTCTTCGACTACCTCGCCAACATCCGCCTCGAACGCGCCAAACGCCTCCTCCTCGACTCCGACATGACCGTAGTCCGCATCGCCGAACTGGTCGGCTACCAAGACGAAAAATACTTCAGCCGCGTATTCAAAAAAACGACAGGCCATACGCCGAACGAATTCCGGCGCGCTTTTTGAATCTTTTTCACCTAAATCAGATCATGCCGCATAAAAAAAGAGCTGCCCCCAAGCCGCAACCGCGACTCCGAGACAGCCCTTCTTTTCCTTTGCCTTATGTTCTCTTATGTTCTCTTATATTTTTTTTATCTATTATCTTATGCTTTCTTCTCTTCCCTACCTTCTCCACCAGGAGAGGCTGCTTCATCATCCGCAAAGCCCTATCGGAGAGGAAGCGCAGCAGCGGAGGGAGAAATTCAGTGAAAGACGCCTTTGAACTCGGAGAAATTCCACTAAAATTCCAATCGACTTTTCCGAGTGAGACAGCGTCTTGAACGAATTTTTCCCGCAGCGCCTCCAAGCTCCCTCCCGAACAGGACTTCCCGAGGCTGCCCCAAGCCTCTCCTCCCCTCACACTCTAAATTGCCCGACTTCCCCCTGCAGCTCGCTCGACAACCGGCTCAATACCTCCGCCGACGCCGACACTTCCTGCATCGAAGCCAGCTGCTGCTCCGAAGCCGCGGCCACGCTCTGCGAACGGGCCGAAATATCGCGCGACAGCTCGTTCATGTCCCGCTCCGAGCTGAGCGTCTGCTGCATCCCCGCCGAGATTTGCTCGACGGCCGCGGCGGCTTCCTGCATCCGGCCCGTGATCTGCTCCAAAGAACCGTAAATGCGGTAGAAGGATTCTCCCGCGCGATTCGCCGTTTGCGCTCCGCTTTCCACTTCGCGCGACCCGATCTCCATCGCTTCGACCGCTCCGTGCAGCCGGTTCACGATGCTGCCCAAAATGGATTCCACCTCGGATGCCGCCGTTTTCGACTGCTCCGCCAGCTTTTTCACTTCTTGCGCCACGACGCCGAAGCCTTTGCCCTGCTCGCCTGCACGCGCAGCTTCGATCGAAGCGTTCAGCGCCAGCAGATTCGTCTGCCCCGCGATGCCGGCGATCGTTTGCACGATTTCGGCGATACGTTTCGATTCCCGTTCCAATTCATGCACGGCTTCGGACGAACGCCCTACCGTCTCCTGCGCCAAGCGCATGCGTTCCATCGTTTCGCCGATCAGCTTCGTGCCCTCCTGCGCGCCTTCGAGCGCTCCCAGAGAAGCTTGCGACACATCGGAAGTCGTGTCCGCCACGCGGCGAAGATTTTCGCCTCCGTCTTCGAGAGCCAGCTTGTTCTCGTCCATGCCCGCCATCTGACGCTCGGCGCCGCTGGCTACGCTTAGAATGGCCGACGTCACGTGATCCGCAGCTTCGGTCGCCTGCCCCGAGCTTTTGAGAAGCAAATTCGAAGCGCCGGATACCTGCTCCGAACTGCTGCCGATTTTGACGATCAGGTTCCGCAAGTTGTTTTTCATCATATTGAACGCTTCCGCCATCTCGCCGATCTCGTCTTTGTTGGTTATCCGCAGGTCGGCTCCGCGCAGATCGCCTTCCGATATCCTTTTCGCTTCCGCTGCGATCATCGACACCGGACGCGCGATTTTGCGGCCGATCAGGAAAGCGATCAACGTTCCCAACAAAAGTCCGGCCGCGACGACCGCGATGATGATGATTTCGATGTTCCGTACGTCCGACGCGGTATCCGCGACCGAAGCGTCGAGCATCGAGCGTTGGATATTTTCGAGCTGCTGCGAACGGTCGGCCAGCGCGTCGGCCAACGGCACGCATTCTTCTTCCACGACGCGCGTGTAACCTTCAATATCGCCCGCTTGCTTAAGCGCGACCAGACGCTGTCCGACTTCGCCGTAGCTGCGTTCCAGTTCCGCGATTTCGCTCAGCAGCGCCTGCGATTGCGAATCGGTCAACAAGGTGTTCAACTGCTCCATTTTTGCCGCCATATCGGCTTTATTTTGTTCGAAAGAGTCCGCATGCTCCGGGTTGCCCGTAATCAGATAACCGCGTAAATTTTTCGCCTGCGCGGTCGCTTCGTATTTCATGTCCGCGATCGCCTGGATTTCGGCCACGTGCCGATCGATCAGGCTTGCGTAGTTCCGATGAACCTGTTCGACCTCGTAGAAGCTGAACGAAGCCAATACCAGCATAATCACAAGCACCCCTGCAAAACCCGCATGAAGCCTTCTTCCGATCGTCATTTTCATTGTTGTTCATCCCGTCCTGTCTCTGAAGTATGTATAAAACGCTCCCATTGACAGGCGGAAAGGAGGAATCCTCATAACCTGAACACGGGTCTTTCGGTGACTGTCCGCCTTGTTACTTCTAGTTATTTAGACTCATATTTTAAAAGTGAAACAATCTTCGGCAAAATTCGATTGTTTACATTCTTTTTACGATCCGTATCGTACTACCGGCCTATGCGCGCTGCGCTTCGATTGCTTCCGACTCCCTGCTCAAGGGTATAATGAAGGTATAGAGGAAAAGGCAGACGCGGATCGGGCAGACCGTTTTTCCCACGGCGCCCGTATTCGAGCCTTATCCCCCACTCTGACGCAAAGGCAGGTTGATCGTTATGTTCCTTTATTTATTCCATGGCACGCTACCGGAAGACCCGCAGCTCGACAACGTATACACGCTGAAAGACGACAAAGAGACGCTCTACCTGTTCGAAGCGGCTCACCCGCCGGATACCTCGATCGATTCCAGATCCGCTTACCAGGCGATCGACAGCGCCGGTTCGTTGGCGGGCGGATTCGCGGTCCTGAACAATATTCCGGTCAGCGAAGACGGTCGCGCCGCTTTCGAAGAACGGTTCCTCGGACGGGCCCGCCGCGTCGAAGACATGCCCGGCTTTTCGGGCATCCGCGTTCTGCGTCCTCTCCAAGGCGACACTTACGTGATCCTGACCGTCTGGAAAGACGAAGAAAGCTTCAAAGGCTGGCAGGAATCGGAAGCTTACAATCATGCCCATCAAAAACGCGATACCGCGCAGGGCATCACGCAGCAGCGGCCGGAGATTTTCGCCCGCCCTTCCTTCGTGACCACTTACCGCGTGACCTCTCCCGAATCCGGCCGCGGCGGTTCGTGTTAATCCGCGAACGCCGAGCGACCATGCCGTTACCAAAAAAGCTGCCCCGAAGCCGGATCGCGGCATCGGGGCAGCTTTTTCATGCGGTTTGTACATAAGAAAGCAATCTTCGACCGAGCACTTTCAAGAAGCGGGACGGCCTACGAATTTTTCCGCGCCGACTTTCGGCGCAGAAGACGGTCTTTGCGTTTGTTTTGCGGAACGATAAGTACCCAATCGGACCATTGATAAGGATGCGTCAGCTCGCCGAAGTCGTTCGCTCCGCCGGCTTGCTCCAACATCAGCGCCAACAGCGGGTACTGCCGATCGTCCGGCGCTCCGTAACGGTCGCTTCCGCGCAGCGGATAAGCGAATCCTTGCAGCACGTCAAGCGCGATCGCCGTTTGCAAAGCCCGTTCCGTCCTTGCCGCGTCGTCTTTGCCGGAATCCGCCGTCCGTGCGGACCAGGAACGGCTTGTTCGGCGCCAACGGCGAACCGACAGCCACAGATCCCGGGCCGCGGGCCGGACGGCGAACGCCGGCAGCAGCAGTCTTACGGGAACGGCGTACAAGAAGGCTATTCCCAACGCCGCCATCCCTTCCGGATCCGGATAGAATACGACGCTGACGGCAGCCGAAGCAAACAACGCCGCTAGCGCGAACAGCGTTCGGGAGCGCACGCGCACGCAGGCAGCCGCAGCGAAAACGACGGTCAGCACGATCCAAACCAAAGCGTCGGAGTTTGTTTCTCCGGCGGCCGCATAAAGGCCGATCGCGCTTCCCGCAAAGCAGAGCGCGAATCCCCATACGAACAACCGCAGCGGGATCGACCGCCGAACCGTTTGTTCGATGCCGTCCCTTTTTGCGACTTCCGCGGACCAAGCCCTAAACTCCCGGTTCAACCTCCGCTTTTTCTTCCGGTACAGCTCCCGCTCCGCAAGCCCGTCCTGAGGGCCTGCCGGTCCGGCGATCGCGTCCAACCGAAATTTCCTGCCGCTGCCGTAATCGTCAAAAAGCCGGTCTTTCAGCAGTCTTTCGTCTTCGGTCAACCAGGCATGCGGATCTTCGAACCGGAACTCGAATGTCAAGTTCGGAGCGTCTTCCGCCTGAATGTAACGAGGCTTGGCCGGTACTCTCCGCATCGAGAGCACGCCGCGGCGCACCAGCGACAGCAGTCCGACGGTGGTATGCCGGCGCTTCAGGCGGCTTTTGCGATAGACGTAGGCCAGCAGCAGCGGATCCAGCGCCTCCACTTCCTCGTCGGACAAACTTCCTTTTTTCGATACAGAAACCGCAAAAGCGGCGATGCGCAGCACGGCAACGACGAGCAGCAGCCCCAACAGCCCCGCGCCGAGCGCAGGTGCCCAGTGACCTTGAGCCAAGGTCGTCTGCGATATGCCCAAAAGCTTCATTTCGATCACTCCTATCTGGTACAGAGTACTAGCTTTTTTATACGCCGAAAAGTCCAAGTCGTCTCATTCGCATAAAAATGCCGGGAAAACAACCGATTCCTTTGACGCTTCCGAAGCGAACATGATACATTTATAAAATCGGAATTTTGACGGAAGCGGATGCCGCAGCGAGGAAAAAAACGCTGCGGGCAAGAGTATTTTTAGCCGCCAAGCGAAGCGATTCGCAAACGCAGGCGCTGGCGAGCGTACAGATTGAGGGGATCGAGCAGTGGAAAAATCGACATCGGGATTCGAAAACAAGCCGTTCGGCGCATCCTCGGCTCGGGTGCCCAGAGCGGAAATCGCAAAAGCCCATGCTGAGCGGGGACATTCGACTAAAGGAGTCGGCGGACAACAAGGAGAACTGGACGCCGCTTATTTTCATCGACTGGAGCAATCCGGCATCCGTCTGAACGCCGCACAGATAGCTGCGGTGCGCTGCACCGAAGGCCCGCTGCTCACTTTGGCCGGGGCAGGCTCGGGCAAAACGAGCACGCTCGTCTGCCGAACCGGCTATCTGCTGGATGTTCGCGGAGTAGAGCCGTCCGGCATTCTGCTGTTGACCTTTTCCAGCAAGGCCGCGGCCGAGATGCGCGAGCGGATCGCCGGACTGCCGGGAATCAGCGAATATGATGCCGGACGCATCCAAGCACGTACTTTCCACTCCTTCTGCCTCTGGCTCCTGTTCAGTCAGGGCATGCAAAAGGAGATTTTCGGCGATACGCGCAGGCAGCATATTCAGCTTCAACAAATTATGCGCGAACTGAGCCTTCAGGATGCTTACCCGCCCGAGAATCTGCTCGCCCTGCTTTCCTCCTACAAAGTCAATCTGATGAAAGCCGAGCAGCTTCCGGAAAGCAGCGAAGCCGACCGCCAGATGAAACGGATCCTGCTTCGTTACGAGTCTTGGAAACAAGAACATGACCGGATCGACTTCGACGACGTCCTGACGAACGCGCATGCTTTGCTGAAGGAACGTCCCGATCTGCTGGAGCGGCTGCGCCGCCGTTTCTCGCATCTGATGATCGACGAATTCCAAGATACGAACCTGCTGCAATATGAAGTCGTGAAAATGATCGCCGCGCCGCGCAACAATCTGATGGTCGTCGGCGATGACGATCAGACGATCTATTCGTTCAACGGCGCGCGCAGCGAATTCATTCTCGAATTCGAAAAGCTGTATCCGAAAGCCCGCGTGATCACGCTCGACATCAATTACCGCTCCGTGCCGTCCATTGTCGGACTGGGCAACGAAGTCATTCGGCACAATAAAATGCGGCGCGACAAAACGCTGCGGGCCGCCCATAACGGAGCCGTGCTGCCTGCTTATATGCGGCCCGATTCGGCCGACGACGAGGCAGGCCAAGTCATCGCCTTCATCCAACGCGAAGTGAACGCCGGGCGCCGCGAATACGGCGATTTCGCGATTCTTTACCGCTCGTCCAGCACCAACCGCGCCGTGCTGGAACAGCTTGTCATGAAAGACATTCCGCATATCGACTACGGCGACGGACGCCTGCTGTACGAGCATTGGCTGGTCAAGCCCGTATTGGACCATATGCGTTTGTCCATCAACCGCCGCGATTTCGACGCCATGGCCAGCGTGCTGCCGACCTTATATATCGCAAGGGATAAAGGTCTGACCCATATCCAGACCACGGACGCGGCACGCCCCAAAAAAGGACCGCTCGTCCATCTGCTGACGCTGCCCGGCTTGAAGGACTTCCAACTCGAAAAGATCCGTCAGCGCCTGGAAATGATCCGCTCGCTCAAAGGCCTTGTCCCTGCCGCCGCGATCACCCAGATCCGCAAAAGCTTCTATGACGCCTATATTCAAGCCGGCGAGCATAGCGAGCAGACCTCGCACCGCGAAATGCTCAAGGAAATGCTCGACGAACTGGAAACGTCCGCGGGACGCTTTGATTCCATCGTCTCCTTCCTGGCTTTCGTCGACGATATGCTGCTGCGCAACCAACAGACCGCCGCCGCGAAGTCGCAAGCCCAGGGCAACCGCGTGGCCCTGATGACCATTCACAAGTCCAAAGGCCTGGAGTTCCCGGCCGTCTTCCTGATCGGCGCCTCCGAAGGCACGCTGCCGCATTCCTCGGCGCTCGGAGCCGATTCGCTGCGCGATACCCGCGTCGGCTTGGAAGGCGAAGCCAGCTATACCGAAGCGCTCGAAGAAGAGCGCAGGCTCGCCTACGTCGCCGTCACCCGCGCCAAAGAGCAGCTATTCGTCAGCTCCCCGGCTTTGCAGCGCGGCAAAAAAGCCGCCGTCTCGCGCTTCCTGCTGTCCGCGTTCGGCCAGGACACCACGGCTTCGGACGCCGCGGCGCGCGCCGAACACGGCAACCGCCGAAGCGGCCCGGACCCGACCCGCTTCGGCAAAGTCCGCACCGGACGTTACGGCAGTTCGAACGCTTCTTCGAACGCGGGAAGCTCGCCGTCCGGCGGCTCGGCAGCGGCCGCCGGACGCACGCAAAGCGTCCCCGTCTGGATGTGCACCGCCGGCTCCTGCGTCGCTTGGACCCGCATCATGCACAGCAAAGACATGGCCGCCGCGCATAAACCTTGTCCGTTATGCGGCTCGGCTATGAAAAAAGGCCGCAAAGACGTCCCGGTTTGATAGTAATCCTTAATCCGACACCGCAGCGAATACGGAGCTTGCATGCCGCGCATGCGCCAACCAAGCAACGGCATGCCTTTGCACGCCTCATCGATTCGCGACAAAAAAAGGAGATCCAAGCCGCATCACGGCCCGGATCTCCTTTTTGTTATTTTTTCGGATGCGTATCGAACTTGTACGTCCAGAACTTCTCGCTGGCAAAACGTTCCCGGATCGTCGGATGGTGCGCAGGCAGGCCTTCGAATACGGGATCGGTATGAAACTGGGATTTATGCGCCTTGATCGATCCGATCTTTTGTTCCAGGAACAAAGTGATGTCGACATGAACATCGGCCGGACCGAGTGCGCGCTCGTGGCCTTTGGCAAAAGCGACCACATGCACTTTCGGGCGATCCTTGGGCTTCATCGCTTCGACGACGCGCACCACGGCGGCGCCGCAGGCGTCATGATCGGGATGCACGCTGTACTCCGGATGGAAGGTGAGGATCAGCGACGGATTCAGTTCCTCGATCAACTCGCGCAGCTTGCCGTCGAGCAGTTCGCGATCTTCGAATTCGATCATTTTGTCGTGAAAGCCCAATGCGCGGACATCCGTGATGCCGATCGCCGCGCACGAAGCTTCAAGCTCGCCGCGGCGCACGGTCGGCAGGGTCACGCGGTTCGCGAACGGCGGATTGCCGAGGTTGCGGCCGAGCTGGCCCATGGTCAAGCAAGCATAAGTTACCGGCGTGCCGTTATGCAAGTGGTAAGCGGCTGTACCGGATACGGTATAAGATTCGTCGTCGGGGTGGGGAAAAACAATCAAAACATGGCGTTCCACGGGTATACCCGCTCCTTTCCTGATGCGGTGCAAGCCGCCTTGTTGGAAATCAATGATACGTAACGACTTAAAAAGGCTCGGGGCTCAGCATCAGGCTGACGACCAGTTTGCCGTCATTATCGTTACCGGCAAGAATGGCTCTTTCCGGCTCGGTTTCTTCATAATGCGTCAGCCCTTCGGCATAGATCCAGCCTTCGGGCATTTTCAGGCCGACCCGGTACGGGCCGACACCGGAGATCGAACCATTCGAGTAACTGACTTTGACGTTGCGGATCAGGTTCGAAGCAACGAGCTTCGACCGATCTTTCTCGAATGTATAGGCGCCGTTGGTCAGCTCAAGATGCAGATAAAGCTCTTGGTTTTTCAGCTTGTCGAGCAGCTCTTGAACGGCTTGCGGTTGAATCGGCAGCATCGGAGTCTTCCCTTCGGTTTAAGATTTACTAAAAGTAACTTTAATTATAGTACAGGATGTCGATCGGGACAATGAAGAGGAAGTTTTGAGCAGACGAAAAAGAAGGAATGGCTTCTTGGGCGACGCAGTTTGTCGCGGGAAAGCCCTGTTCGGCAGGGCAACGCAGGGCTGCGGGGAAAATTCCAGCATATGCTTCCGAAGTGCATTTCTTCGAAATGCTTCACAAGACGCTGTCTCACTCGGAAAATGGATTGAATTAAATAAGGAATTTTCCGAGTTCAAAGGCGTGTTTCACTGAATTTCCCCCTCCGCGTTTCGTTGCAACCGAAATCAGGACCCTCTCGACAAGCTGGCTCTATCTCGAAGATTTTCCTTCTTGAACGCGTTGTTCGGCGGGTGGAAGGGATCAGGTGAAGATCAGGTTTAATTATGAGGCTGCGGATCTATGTTTGGCGGATTCTTTGTCGCTCGAATTTGGATCGGTAGAGTTCGTATTGCCTCCGGCGGCGGAGGTCGTGGCGTCGATGACGAAGTCCTGAGCGGCATCGGTAGACGACGGCGTCGGAAGTTCAGCAGCGACGGGCGCCAAGCTTGCGGGTATGGAAGCAGACGCTTCGTCGACTTTGAAGCGGCCGATCATATGCTCCAGATCGGCCGACATGCGCTCCAGCTCTGCGGCCGAGCTTTTCATGCGATCGATCGCCGCCAGTTGGCCGTCGGCGGATTGCTCGATTCCGACAAAATGCTCGGAGGCGATGCGGGATGCTTTTTCCATCGACTCGGCAGAGGCTGTCGCCTGCTGCGCGCCCGCCGCAGTCTGTTCGGAAACGGCCGAGATTTCCCGCAGCTGCTCGGCGATCCGTTGGACGGAAGCCAGGATACCGCTGAAAGAATCGCCGGTGCGTTTGACCACGCCTGCCGCTTCGTCGATCTTGCCTGCTTGAACACGCACGCCTTCGACGGCTTCGTGCGTTTCGCCGATAATTCCGGTAACGATTACGGCTACGTCCGAAGCGGACTTGGCGGTCTGTTCGGCCAGCTTGCGAACTTCGTCCGCCACGACGGCGAAGCCGCGTCCGTGTTCGCCGGCTCTTGCCGCTTCGATCGAAGCATTGAGCGCAAGCAGATTCGTTTGCGACGAAATCGCCTGAATCTCGCCCACGATCTCGCCGATTCGGCTGGAGTGCTGACTCAAGCGTTCTACGCGCGATCTGGTTTCGTCCGAGGAAGCCTGTACCGCTTCCATCTGATCCAACGCGCCGACGACGAACTCTCCGCCGTTTTTCGCGGTCTCCGAAGCTTCCCGGGCCGCGCCTGCCACGACATTAAGCGCATCGGCAATATGCTGGATGCCTCCGCTGACTTCGCCCAAAGCCCGGGAGTTTTCTTCGCTAAGGCGAGCCTGCTCCCTCATGCGTTTGCCGGCTTCCCCGAGATGGGAAGCCATCTGTTCGCTGGCTGCCGCCCATTCTTCAGCACTGCCCGACAAAGCTTCGGCCGAGCGACGGGTATCCCGCGTTCCCGAGCGAACGCCGACAATCATGCCGCTCATCGTTTCCAGCATGGAACGGAACGCCTTCGACAAGCGGCCGATCTCGTCTTTGCGCGTATCGGTAATCTCCAGCGTCAAGTCGCCTGCTTCCACGCCGCGCATTTCGCCGGTCAGCTTACGCAGAGGCGCGACGATCATGCGCGAAACAAGATAGAGAACAAGCAAAGAGAAAGCCAGGACGACCCCGCCGATCAACAGCGCCTGATTACGGTTATGATCCATTTGCGCCTGAATGGACGTCGCGTCGAAGTCGGCGCCCAATACTCCAACAATTTTCCCTTCCGCGTCTTTAATCGGCACGTAGGAAGTCAGTGTCGTTCCGTAATCGTCATCCGTCGTCAAGCTGCCGATTTGCGCTTCTCCGGTCGAGAAGGCGGCTTCGAGCTCCGTATTGGTCTCTTCTTCCACCGCGCCGAGCGCGGACATTTCTTCCGCGGCGGCATTCGCCGGTGCGCCGTCAACCACGTAAAAATACTGCGGCGTACCGTTGTTGTCGCGCATATTCATCGTGTACAAATACTTGAGCCGATTGGCTTCCCGAAGTTCATTAAATGTTTTGCGCAGTTGAAAATAGTACGCGGTGACGCCGCTTTCCGGCGTGATCTTGATATAGGTATTCGTATCGATTTCTCCGGCGGCATAGTTCGCGATGCTCTCCGCCTGTTTGCCTACCGACTCGACGAGGAGCAGGGATGAAGACCTGTACATGCTGTAACCCAATACGACTTCCGATGCAATGATCAAAACGGAAAAAATCAACATAATTTTCAACTGCAAGCTTTTCAAATCGTTTCGCCTCACAATCCTGAACTTAAACTCCGAAGAGGGATGCACCTCTTTCTGTCGTGATAAGTTTAGGCGATCGGCTTATGCGTTTCAATCAATTTTTTGGATAAAAAGCTTGCATTTCGCATATTTTTTTGTTTTTTTCTTTAAAATAAAGTCAGCTTTATCGACATCTTCTAAGTACTTAGACCTAAAGATCTACTCAAAAAAAGACACGCTCTTTTAAAGAGCGTGTCTTTTGATTCTCTTTGAAAAACAGTAAACGGGATCTCTCCCGCCCGACAAGGATTAGTTGTTGAGCGTAAAGTCGTTGGAAGCCGGAGACAGCGCATTGGCCGTCGCTTGTTGGCCGTTCGAGAGCGACAGCACGTATGCCCGGTATTGCGTATTGGCTTGCAAAGCGTTGCCGTAAATATCCGTGTCCCCGCTGTTGAGGCTGAACGAAGTGGAACCGTTCGAAGACTTGGAGTAAGCCTCAGAAGCATTGTTCGCGACAGAAGCCGTAAAGTTCGGAACGTCGGAAGTGCGTACCAGCAGAACGCGGTAGCCCGAGATGCCGGAAGCATTGGCCGGCGGCGCGAAGTTAACCGTGACGGTCGGGCCGTTAGCGGTTACGCCTACCGAAGCCACGGGTTGAACCGCCGCTTCGCTGAGCGAAATTTCGGCCGAACCGTTCGACAGCGAATTGCTTCCGCTGCCCGATACGGTCAAGACGTAGATGCGGTATTTGCCGCCCGTCGTGATTGCGTTGCCGAAGACGTCACGGCTGTTGGCATCAAACGACTGACGAATTTGACCCGTTCCCGCTTTCGAGACCGTTACGTAGTTCGAAGTCGCGTTGGCGTCGGCCAGCGAGTAAGAGCCGGAACGGTCCGAAGGCACGGCCAGCAGGCGGTACTCGGAAACGTTCTCTTCGTTCGAAGAACGCGTGAACGTCGCTTCGATATCGCTCGCGTTGCCTCTTGCGCCGCTTACCGTAGCCGCTACGTTGCTGGCGCCGGATACGCCCGAGTTGCTCGACAGCGACACGGCGTTCGATACGCCCGACAGCGCGTAGTTCGAGTTATTGTTGGAAGAACTCGTCGAGCCTACCGACAGCACGAACACGCGGTAGCTGACGCCGCTGCGGATCGGCTCGCCGTTCACGTCGCGCGTCGAAGCGCTCAGGAACTGGCTTTGATTCGCTCCGGTTTTCGATACGGCCGTATAATTGGCGAACGGCACATTGATTGCCGAAGACAGGTTGAAGCTTCCCGCGCTGCCCGATTTCACGACCAGGATGCGGTACTGCGACAAACTGCTCTCGTCCGCGGCGCGACCGAACGTGACGAGCAGGTCGCGTCCGTCCCCGTTATCTCCGGCGTCGCTAAGCGACGGCGTGGATGCCGCGCCCACGCTGTAGTTGCCCGACAGCGTGATCGCTTGCGAAGCGTTCGACAGCACGTTCGTGCTCGAAGACGTGCCGGAACCGATGGTCAATACGTACACGCGGTAAGGAACGCCGTTGCGGATCGCGTCGCCGTCCGTATCTCGTGCTCCGTTTGTCAGCGATTGCGCGATGTTCGAACCGGTTTTGTTGATCGTCGTATAGTTCGCGCTGGATACGCCGTTCGCCGTATTCACGTTGAACGAAGACGATTTGGAATCTTTGACGACCATGACCCGGTACTGGCTGACCAGTGATTCGTTCGTAGCCCGGTTGAAGTTGACGCGAAGGTCGCGTCCGTCTCCATAGTCGCTTACGTCGCTCGCCGATACGGCAGTGGCCGATACGTCGGATCCGGCCGTCGCCAACGTCACCGAAGACGAAGGAGCCGACAGCGTGTTGTTCGACGCTACGTTGCTCGTGCTGGTCGCAAGAACGAATACGGTATAAGGAACGCCGTTTTGGATCAGATCGCCCGCGGTATCGCGAGACTGCGCGTTCAGCGTCACGCTAGGCGCGGCGGAACCTTTGGCGACCGTCGTCGAATTTTGCGCGTTTACTCCGTTAGCCGCATTCAGGTTGAACGAAGCCGCGTCTCTCGTTTTCACGACGAAGACTTTGTAACCCGACACGCGGGATTCGTCTTGAGCTTTCGCGAACGATACCGTGAGGTCGCGTCCGTCTCCGTAATCCGCCGTATCGGTCGCTTTGACCGCCGTCGCGGTAACGGATCCGGCCGAAGTGCCGCTCAACGTTACGGCCGCCGAAGGAGAAGACAGGACCGTTTCGCCCGTCGCATAGCGGTTGCCTACCGCAAGCACGAAGATTTGGTACGATTGGCCGGAAACCAAAGCTTGACCGTCCGAATCTTTTGCCTGAGCGCCGAGCGAGATCGATTGGTTCGATCCGGTCGGAAGCGCGGTCGTGTAGCTCGAATTCCATGCTTTGGAAGCATTGAACGCGGAAGCGCTGCCCGACTTGACGGCGTATACGCGGTAATGGTCCACGTAGGATTCATCCGCCGATTTGGCGAAGTTTACTTGAATGTCGCGGCCGTCTCCGTACTGCCCCAAGCTGCGAGCCGTTACGGAAGAAGGCGCTTGAAGATCTTTGGTCGTGGTGATCTGAACGCTTTTGCTCGCCGCGTTCCATCGCACGTCTTGTCCGAGCGACTCGCCGATGAATCTGAGCGGCACGACCGTGTTGCCTTTGATCGCGCGGGCCGGCACGTCGAGCGTCACCGATTGGCCGTTGACCGTCGCCGCTTTGGAACCGATCTTCAACATCACGGTGTTGCTGCCTTTGTATGCCGTGATCGTTTGGGTCTTTTGATTCCATACGACTCTGGCGTTAAGTTCCTCGAAAATGCCGCGCAGCGGTACCAACGTGGTGTTGCTCTGAATGACCGGGGCTTGGCGGGTCACCAATTCCACCCCGTCGACGTAAATTTTAATATTCGTTGCCGCGTCTGCCGAATAAGGAAGGGCCGCAGGCATAAGAAGCGCTCCGGCAAGCAAAGCCGCACTGATTTTTTTCATGTTCTTCTTTTTCATGATCGTAAATTCTCCTTTCCGAAACCTTCGGTTGGATTTTGAAATATTTTGAAGTTCATTGGAAAACCTATTTTCTCTATACTCCTAATATTTGACGCATGAAACATGAAAAAGGTTGCTTTCGTCTCCGAATTTTTCCCAAAGTAATTGGTAAAGAGGCGTCTCAACACGCGTCGTTCCAGGGGTTATGCCAAAAAAACAATTATAAAAAAGCTTGACGACACGCCGGATTTCGCGTTCGAAAAGCTTTTTTGAAATCTTTTTTCGATTAAAAATTCTTTCTTTTTTAGATCAGTTGTATCAGCGACAATACGATACCGACCAGGAATCCGCAGACCGCCCCGTTGACGCGAATCCATTGCAAATCCTGTCCGATTTTTTCCTCCAACAATTCCACGAGCTGCTTGTCGTCCATCCGATCCACATTGTCCCGAACCAATTGGCCGATCCGATAGTGGTTCTGCTCGGCGATCTGCACGATGGCGCCTCGCGTCTTGTCTTCCCACAGTTGGATACGCTCCGGCTCCGACGCCATATTCCGCATCACGGCAGCATACAAGCGGAATACGATCCGGCCGCCTTTGGCACGCTCTTCGGCTGTCTTTGCGAGCGCAAATTCCCGCAGTTTCTCCAGGTTGTTCAGAATGAATGCCTCCGTCGCCTGCTCATGCAGGACCTCAAGCACCTGACCGCGTAAATACTCCAACTTCTCTTCGTCTCCGGCGGCTTCGAACAGCTTCACGCGTACCTCGCGCAAAATCGCCAGCCGCTGTTCGCCGTAAGGGTCCAGCAAAGAATCCACGCCCGCCACCAGCATGGTCTGAATCATCGAACCGAGCTTGTCCTCGTTGACCATCCCCGCGAACGCCTGAAAAGCAAATCCGGTGAACCCGCCGACCTTGGCATTCGAGAGCTGATCCATCGCCAACGCGCCCATCGTATCTTTCGTTTCCGGCCGCTGCGCCCAGGCTTTGGCTTCGTTCAGCGCGTAATCGAACAACTTGATCTCGTAACCGTCGTTCAGCACCTTGGTCAGCGCACGATCCGCCAAGCCTGCCGCGTCGACGCCGCGAATATAATTCGCCGCGGCGTCGCGTACCGGCTCCACTGCCTTTTCAAGCGGAAGCTTCGCAATCGTTTCCGCCGCAAAGTCCAGCACCTGTTGACGCGTACGCTTGCGCGCAACCACTCGGGTCAGCATTTGCGCAGCCGCTTGAATCAGGTTCAGCTTGCGCAGCTGCTCCGTGATACTTTCTTTGTTGAGCAGCTGCGTTTCCATGGCAGAAACCAACGAGTCCACGATCCGCCCTTTATTTTTCAGCAACAAGGACGTGTGCGGAATTCGAAGCCCGAGCGGATGCCGGAACAACGCGGTTACCGCGAACCAGTCCGCCAATCCGCCGACCAAGCCGGCTTCGAAGCCTCCGATCAACAGGAAGGTCCAATTATTCTCGGGTAAAAACAGGCATCCCACAAACCCCGCAGCCATCACTATAAGTGAGATTCCGGCCAAATTTCTTGATCCCACGTTCATCTCCCCTTGCTTCAATGTAAAAAAACGTCACACTTTCTTCTTCATTTTAGTACAGCATCTGATTGAAACGCAAAAAACAGCTGTAAATCAGTAGTAGAAAAGTCCGGCGTCCCGATGCAGCGGGTCACGGCGAAAGGATGGTAGAACCTAATGGACAATATCGTATTTATCACTTTCAAGCAGGAGAAGCCGCTTATGGACGTTCTGGATCGGTTCAAAGAAAACCCGATAACCGATGAATACTCCGTTATGCAGGCTGCCGTATTGCGCAAGATGTCGGGCAAAATCGTACGCGAACGGAGCTTCGACTTCGGCGAAGATGAGGCGGGAACCCGACATTTGACGAATGATCTGATCGACTCGATCGTCTCGGTCATGTCCGGTCCGATCGGCAGCCTGATCGGCGGCTATACCGGACCGCTGTTGGATGCAGAACTTAACGCCAGACAGATCGTGGAAGATTCCGGCATGCTCGAAGCTATCGCCGCCAAGCTCAACGAAAATGAATGGGCGCTGCTTGCTCTGGTCCGCGAACACAACGAAATCAGCCTCAGCAGCCGACTCAACACGCTCGGTGCCAGCGCCGCCGTACGTAAAGATGCTGCCCTAGTCGCTTACGAGGTGATGAACGCGCGCGCGATTCGCAGCGAATGGGAGGAACGTAACGGAGCTTTCGATATTGAAGCGGCAGACGACGCCTTGAAAGAGAGCATTCGAGCCGAACTGCGCGAGCGTGCCAAGCGCAATTCTTTCGAGCAGGAACAATCTATTCGCGATCTCTTGAACGGCGACTTTGATTACTTGCAAAATAAAAGCGTCACGCGCGAAGCGCAGAGCAGCACTCACTCCGTCGACGGCTAACGGCAAACTGCCGCACCCCTACCGGTCCTTTAGGCGCAATTCGCTGCATCGTCCCCCTGTCCAACGTTTCAAATCAAGCCCTTTTTCACGAATTCGTGGAAGCTTGGTTTATAATAGGCAACAAGCGGCGAGGGTTAAAAAATCCGGCCCTTGCACATACATAGAGGAGGTTGTTTGAAAATGAAAAAATGGTGGTCCTTATCTTTATCCCTTGCGCTGATCGGTTCCGCGGTCCTTCCGGTTTCCGCCTTTGCCGCAGAAACGGCACCTGCCCAGCAGCAGGCTGCCGAAACAGCTCCCGCCGCGACGGAAGAGCTGACCCCGGCCATGATTGCGGCGCTTGATTATGCCGACGCCCTTGAAAATATCATTCAATACGAAGACAAAGCCGCGGACGCCTTCAACTCGGTCGGCATGGTCTCCGCTTCCAACCGCAAAGCCGTCTATTCCAAATTGAACAATATCATCGTACCCAACTACAGCAAATTTTATTACCATCTGAAACAAATCAAACCGTCCGGCAAAGAAGTAACCAAGCTGCATAACTATTATTTGCAAGGCGCCGCACTTCAACTTGAAGGCATGCAGCTGATCAAAAAGTCGCTCTACGGCGCCAAAATCAACTGGACGACCTACAATCAAGGCCAAACCAAACTAAAATCCGGCAAAGCCAAAATCGACCTGTTCATTAACGGCTTCGAAAAGTATATGGACAAACTCCAATAATGAAATGATCCATAATCTTATGCCCAATGAGTCTATCTCTCTTTTTACCCTATACCTCACAAAAACGGCAGCCGCCATTGCGGCCTGCCGTTTTTGTCGAGCAACCTCAACGTAGCCGGAAGCGAGAAGACGGAGAGAAAAATTCAGTTCAAAACGCCTTTGAACTCGGAAAACTCCTTACTCAAATCCAATCCATTTTCCGAGTGAAACAGCGGATTGTGAAGCATTTCGAAGAAATGCACTTCGGAAGCGTATGCTGGCAATTTTTCTCGCAGTCTTCTCGCTTCCCGCGCCCCCGTAGACTTTCTCGACGTTCCAGGCAGGCCGCAATCGCCTGCTTTTTCCTCATCTCCCTCTTCAATTCTTGTCGAACTTTACCGAAATATAGCGATATACGGTTTTTTATCATTATTCCTGCGTATAATTTATTGCAATTATGTTGTTCCAAATATAAAATGCTAGGAGAATATGATTTTTTATTGAAGAAAGGATCGGTACTGCGATGGATCAACAACGCTTTACGCTTGATTCCCACCTCTGCTTTTCGCTTTACGCTTGCTCGCGGGCCATTTTCCGAATGTATCGGCCTTTGCTTGACGAGTTGAATTTAACGTATCCCCAATATCTGGTCCTTCTTGTCCTTTGGGACCGGCAGGAGAGCAGCATCAAGGAACTGAGTCAAGTGCTCAGTCTCGATTCCGGTACGCTGACGCCTATGCTGAAGCGGATGGAGTCCTCCGGCTTGCTCGAACGCAGCCGCTCGCTGGAAGACGAACGCATCGTAACGGTACGCATCACCGAAAAAGGCTTGGAGCTTCAAGATCGCGCCAGCTGCATTCCTACCTCCCTGGTTGAATCCAGCGGTCTCGATATCAGTCAGATCGATATGTTGAACGAAACGATTCGAACACTGATGTCCAGCGTTGAAAGCTACCGCTAGCACCCTGACAGTTTGAACTTCGTGCGCGGCATGCTATTCGAAGTCGCCCTTTGCAGCCGGTCGTTCCCATGAACGATCGGCTTTTACTTTCCGGCCTTCCGCGTGCACGGAAATCCATTTCATGTAATCGCAGCGGCAATTCTATCCGATAACAAGAATGAACCATGTTTCCGCCTTGGGGTTGATCGCGGCCCGAAGCCAAGTTTTCCAAGAAATGAGGAATCTCAATGACCGAATACCGGCGCTTCTTACGCCGGCTCGTGCGCAATTATATCATCGGGTCGGTACTGGCCGTTCTCTGCCTGGGAGGAGCCGTCATGTCGTCGGCGCTCAAGCTGCCGATCGGCGGATTCAGTTCTCTCTTCGTCGTGCTGTTCATCTCCTTCCTTTCCATGATGTCCATGGAACTGTTAACGTTCGCGAGACAGGTACGACCGATCCGAGGGCTGTTTTTGAAGGAGAAGCCCACGATCGACGATATTCGGAATGCCTATGTACAAATTCACCGGCTCCCGTCTTTGTCGGTACTCCGCATCATGGGTCCGCATTTGTTAGGGTTGTCCGTTCCCGCGATTCTGCTGACGCTGCTGTTCATGCATATCGGTTGGGTCGACCTGCCGGTCTATTACATCGGGATCGCCGCTTCGGGCGCTGTTCTGGTGGCAGGCATGCACGCCCTGATCGAATACTTTTTGACGGACCAAGCGATTCGCCCCCTGCTCAAATACGTCAGCGAAACGGGCGAACGCGAATACGGGATCAGCGTCTCGCTGGACGGCCGGGTGATCGTCTCGACGCAGCGCAAGTTCCAGCTCAGCGCGTTTTCGATCGGCACCTTTCCGCTGTTCTTTTTCGTCCTGGCTACTCAAATTCGCCTGAGCGTGACCGGTTCTCCCTTGATCGAAGATTATTGGCAGTGGGCTTCGCTCATCCTGGTATTCGGCATCTTGTTCTCGTCGCTCGGCGCATGGCTGCTCAGCCGCAGCGTCCGTCAGCCGATCGGCAATTTGGAAAAAGCGCTGCGCGCCGTGCAGACCGGAGATCTTGAAGTACGCGCCTCCGACCTGTACTCCGACGAATTTTCCAGGCTGGTCGCCGGCTTCAACCACATGGTGCAGGGATTATCCCAACGTCAACGCGTCAACGAGCAGCTGCTGCAAAGCTATTTCTCGACGTTGGCCGCCGCGCTCGATGCCCGCGATACGTATACCGCGGGTCACTCGCAGCGAGTCGCCGAATATTCGCTCCTGATCGGCCGCGGCGCCGGACTCGGACGCGAAGAGCTGGACCTGTTGAACAAAAGCGCGCTGCTGCACGATATCGGCAAAATCGGCGTCCGCGACAGCGTGCTGCTCAAAGACGGACGGCTGACCGACGAAGAGTTCGAGCAGATCAAGAAGCATCCGGCGCTCGGCGAGGAAATCCTGAAGCAGATCGAGCCTGTCGAAATGATGGCTCCCCTGCTGCCCGGCGTACGTTCGCACCACGAGCGCTACGACGGCCGAGGCTATCCCGACGGGCTTGCCGGAACCGACATTCCGAAGCTGGGCCGCATCATCGCCGTGGCCGACGCCTTCGACGCCATGACATCGGATCGCCCTTACCGCAGCGGCATGCCGCTTGAAAAGGCGATCTCGATCATTTCCGAAGGCAAAGGCACGCAGTGGGACCCTTATTACGCGCAGATCTTCGTCGATGCCTTTTATCAGGAAAAAGAAAAACCGCAGGCGAATACCGAACAGTTCCGCGCCGAAGCTTGAACGGACCGCTGCCTGATCGTATTCAACAGGCATGATCTTCTTGAATCGGTACAAAAAAACCGCGCCGGACGCCGCCCTCACAGGGCAAAAGCGTTCAGCGCGGTTTTGATTTGCTGCGGCGGCAGCGGCTCGTACAGATCGTCCCAGTCGTAAATCATCTGCAAGTACGAACGGTAAACGAGAAAAGCGATCACTTTCGGCTCAAGCCGGAACGTCTCGCCGGATTCGATATGCCGCTTCACCAAAGCCTCGATATGAAAAACGATTCCTTCTTCCAGCGCTTTGCGCATCTCCAACACGCCGTGCGCGCCCGATTGCCGGGCTTCCCTGTAAATCCCGACCAGCAAACGGTGGCGGGACCGCAGCGCGATCATCGCGTCGAAGGTCCGGTCGATGTCTTCGCCGAGCCGTTGTCCCGGCAAGCAGACGCGGTCCGATTCGGCCAACAGCTCCCGCAATACATCCTCCACGATCGCCCGAAGCAGCGCTTCTTTATTTTCAAAACACTCATAGATCGAGCTTTTGCTCACATGCGCGGCTTTGGCTATGCTCTCGATCGTCGTTCCCCGAAAGCCGAAGCGCTCGAAGCAGAGCATCGCGCCTTCGAGAATGCGACGTCTTTTCTTTTCCATCCCGGCCCCTCCTCTTTCTTTCTCCCTCGCTTCTATCGTAATCCGTTTTCATGCAAAAAAGCTTCCCGGCAAAGCGATGTTCTCGCTCGCGGGAAGCTTTGTTCAACATATTGTCATATGCGCCGCGGCCGCCCGCGACGGCTTTACGCCTTGGCAGGCGCCTGATTCGGCACCATGCCTTCTTGCTCTTCTTCGATGCCCGTTTTGATCTTTTTGCTGCTGAACAAGAATACCGCCAGCGCGAGCAGGATGAACACGACGCCGAAGATCGCGACATGTCCGAGCTGCGCCCAGAAGTAACCCCAATCGTTGCCCAGCGATACCGCTTCGCGCAGCGCGCGAATGCCGTAGGTCGCAGGCAGGAACGGATTGATCGCCTGGAAGAAGTCCGGCGTCAATACTTTCGGGAACGTGCCCGCGCTGCCGCCGATCTGCATCAACAGAATCAGGAAGGCGATAAACTGGCCGACCTTGCCGAGCGCCGCGAACAGGAAGAACAGCAGCGACAGGAACGTCAGGCTGAGCGTGAACGTGATGGCGTAGAAGTGCCACAGGCTCTGCACCTGAAGTCCGACGAAGCCGATCAGCACCGCGTCCAGGATCGCCGATTGCAGAATCGCCATGAACAAGATGATGCTGAACTTGCTCCAGAACCACGCCCAGCCGGAACGAGGCCGGATCTGAGGCGTTTTGAGCGGGTAGACCGACGAGAACATGAGCGCGCCCGCGAACAGGGCGATCGACATCATGTAAGGCGCCAGGCCTTCGCCGTATTCCGTCACGTCATGTACGTCGGAATGCCGAAGCTCCGTCGGCTGCGCGAACATATCGTACGTTTTGTCGTCCGAGCTGACGTCGCCGGCTTTTTCCACGCCGTCGGTCAGGGAGGTGTACAGTTCGTTCGTGCCGTCTTTCAGATCGCCGACGCCGTTGTTCAACGTAACCGATCCGTCCGCCAATTGATCGGCTCCGTCTCTCAGCTCGCCTGTCGCGCTGCCGAGTTTGCCGATGCCGGTAACCAGTTGGCTGCCGCCGTCTTTCAATTGGCCGAGTCCGCTCACCAGGCTGCTCGAACCGGTTTGCAGTTTGTCCGCTCCGGAAACGAGGCTTTGCGAGCCGTCTTGCAGTTGACCTGCGCCGCTCACCAAACTGGAGGAACCGTCCTTCAATTGGTCGGCTCCGCTTACCAGGCTGGACGATCCGGCCTTCAATTGATCGGCTCCGCTTACCAGACTGCCTGCGCCGTCAGCCAACTTTTTCGAACCGGCTTCGGCTTCGCCGATCTTGGTCGCCAACGTGCCGAGGCCGTCCGTCACTTGTTTTTGTCCGTCGACCAGGCTGGATGAACCTTGCAGCAGTTGATCTTGGCCCGCAGCCAGTTGACCGACCGCCGATTGAATCCGCTGCGCGCCTTCGTTCAACTGCGCCACGCTCGAAGTCAATTGATCCAATTGGCCGAGCGATTGCTGCAATTGGGAGGAATCGCCGCTTGCGGACGAATCGTTGCCGGAAGCCGAAGCTCCCGCAGCCATCATCGCCAGCAGCTTTTGCTTATCCGCATCCGGAATGGTGGAACTGCCTTGAATATACGCGGCCATCGCTTCCTGCTGCTCTTTGATCGAAGCCGCTTTTTGCTGAAGCTGCTGCTGCGCCGCTCCCAGACCGTCTACCGCCGCCGAAGCCTGCGTGCCCAGTCCTTGAACCGCTTCGTTGAGCTGCGCCATGCCAGCCGCGAACGGAGTAAGCTGTTCTTGCAGTTGGTTAAGACCGGCGCTGGATTGACCCAAGCCTTGATTCAGCTGCTCGGCTCCGCTTTGAAGCTTCCGCGAACCGTCGGTCAAGGTTGTTGCGCCGTCTTTTAACTGCGTCAGGCCTTGATCGAGCTGCGCAGCTCCGGTTTGCAAGCTGCCTGCTCCGGTTTGAAGCGTACCCAGACCGTCATCGAGCTTTTGCGCTCCTGTCGACAAGGTGCCGAGACCGTTATCCAGCTTCTGCGCTCCGGTAGACAATGTGCCTAATCCGTCATTCAATTGGGCAGCACCGCCGGACAGCGTGCCCAGACCGTTATTCAACTGCACGGCGCCTGTCGTCGCACTGGCGATCCCGGTGCTGAGCGTGCCCGCGCCCATTTTCAGATCGCTGACGCCTTCTTGGAAGGTGACGCTGTTCGCGGCCAACTTTTTGAGGTTATCGGCCAGCTTCTGCGAACCGTCCGCCAGATCGGCAGCGCCGTCGTCGAGCTTTTTGGCTCCGTCGTCCGCATCCTTCAATCCGTCCACCAATTCGGTCAGGCTTTTGAATACGGTTGTCGCGTACTCCTTCGTCACCTGCTCCGCGATCTCCTGATTGACTTCCTTGATCGCCGACTTGGCGATTTGCGCGGAAGAATAACCCATGCCGGAGTTGGTGTAATACTGAATATTCATCTTTTTGGGATCGTTGTTCAGCAAGGTCGAAGCATTTTCCGAAAAATTCTCCGGCAGCTCGATAACCATGATGTACTTCTCGTCATTCAGCCCGGCGAGAGCTTCCTGCTTGCCGGTCGTGACCCACTGGAACGAGTCGTTATCCTTCAGCCCTTCGACGAAATCTTTGCCGACGTCGAGCCGCTTGCCTTCATATTGCGTGCCTGCGTCTTCGTTCACGACAGCCACGGACAACCGGTCGGTATGACCGTAGGGATTCCAATACGCCGAAAGGAAGAACAGACCGTACAGACCCGGCACCAATAGCATGGCGATCACGGTCAACATGGTCATCCGATGCTTCAAAATACTTTTCCACTCTGATTTAAACATTTTCGACGTTAGGCTCCTTTCTTTAAACTGACCAGAAAAACATTTCGGTCATTCGGTACTGATGAGAAGTATATCACATTCGACATATAATTCAACATCTTTTTCATGCTTTTTCAAAAACTTTTCATTAAGGCGAAAAGGTCCCGTTCGTTATAGAAGCTAGGGGCTGCGGGAGAAATTCGTTTCGGTCGCGTGTTGACTTCGGGAAGCACGATTAGAATTTTATGAGGAGGCTTCCCGAAGTCAAAGGCGAACGCTAGCGCTCCTTCACTGAATTTCTCCCTTCGCCTCATGCTTCGATTACGAGCAAAACCTTTTCGAAAGATGAACGTTTTCTCTTTCTTTTATCGCGGAAAAGCAAAGCATAATGTAGAATCGCTTTTACATTAATAAGTTATTTTTCATTTTTTTGAACATTTTTTATTAACGTTGCTTATTCATCTCTACTTTTCCTTCTGAACGGGTGCTATAATTGCCATATGTGGAAAGTCTGATAAACGAGGTGAGTTCCGTTGAACACGGAGACCGATCTGGAGCTAAAATATAAAGTGCTGACCGAACTGCTGCCGGGAATACTATCCAGCGAGACGCCTTCGCAGCTTCTTACGCATGTTTTCGGTTGTGTAAGCAAGTATTTTAGCCTGGATCTTTTGTTGAATTATTGGGTGGAGGAGCGGTTTCCGTATCGGCTTCAATTGATCCATCATCGCGGCGTGACCGCGGAGGAAGCCGAGGCGCTGCTTTCTCTCGATCAAGGACAGACGATTTGCGGGGCCGCGATCAAGTCGATGCAGCCGTATATCTGCGAGCGTTTGCAGGAGACGAATGATTTCCATGGGCGCATTTTGCGACAAATGGGATTGCGGCGTTATGTATGCTTCCCGATTGTCGTGGTGGATGAAACGCGTCCGTTCGCGATCGGGTTCGGTTCGCGCACGGGCGACGCTTTCGACCCGACGGAGCTTGAAGTGCTGCATCTGATGGCTTCGCATCTGGTACGGGCGTTTGAACGAATCGGCCGATTCGAAGAGTTGGAACGGCAGAACGCGGCTTTGGCGGAAACGAATCGCTTCCTGTCTTCTTCGGAAAACCGGTTTGCCGCCATCTTCGCTGCCAGCCCGCATCCGATGCTGATTACGACGCTTGAGGACCGTGAGATCATAGAAGCAAACGATGCTTTTCTGCTGCTGCTCGGCATTACGCGTCTTCAGATGGACACGCAGTACGGCGAGTTGATTCGCGGCAACGAACTGATGCTTCAGATTCCCGAGCCGGACGAACACTCGACGGTTCCCGAGGGGATCAGCCGCGAGGTGACGTTTACCAACCATGCCGGGGATGAGAGGGTCTGCATTTTGCGCACCGTACGACTCGACTTTAACGGCGAATTGCTGCTGCTCACGATGATTAGCGACCTGACGGAGCATAAGCAGTACGAGCACGAGCTGCAGCGCCTGTCCCAGCTGCATCTGGTCGGCGAAGTCGCGGCGGGCATCGGGCACGAGGTTCGCAATCCGATGACGACGGTGCGCGGTTTCCTTCAACTCATGCTCATGCAAGGCAAAAACACGCTCGAACCGGCCTATCTTCAAGTCATGATCGAGGAGCTGGACCGGGCCAATCAGATTATCACGGAATTCCTGTCGCTGGCCAAAGACCATATGGTGCAGCTCAAGCGCGAGAATCTGAACGATCTGATCCGCAAAATCCTGCCGCTGATCGAAGCCGATGCTTCCGTAACGGGCAAGATCATCACGACGCATCTGACCGATGTCGAGTCGATCGAGATGGATAACAAGCAAATTACGCAGCTGATCCTCAATTTCATCCGCAACGCGCTCGAAGCCACCGGGGAAAACGGATGGATTCAGCTCAAGACGTATATGCAGGACGGACGCGCGGTGCTGGTCATCGAGGACAACGGTCCCGGCATCCCTGCCGACGTCGTCGAACAGATCTGGAAGCCTTTCTATACCACGAAGGAAAACGGCTCCGGCCTCGGCCTTGCCGTCTGCTTCAGCATCGCGAACAAACACGGCGCTTCGATCGACTTGTCGACAGGCAAGGAAGGTACGGCGTTTTATGTGAGATTTCGGACAAGTTGATTATTCTTTAGCCTACGAAGCTTCCGCCAGAACGCAAAAAAGCGTTCAAACGGAAGCTTTTTCCGTTCAAACGCTCAATGTTCCGAGAAAATCCAACGTAACTAGAAGCCAGGGGGCGGAAAGAAAAATTCAGTTCCATTCGCCTTTGAACTCGGAAAACCTCCCTGCAAAATTTCATTCCAGTTTTCTAAATGAGACAGCGAATTGTAAAGCATTTCGAAGAAATGCACTTCGGAAGCTTATGCTGGGAATTTTTCTCGGAGCCTTCTGGCTTCCGCCGCCGAAACAACTTCCTCGACAGCTTTAGCGAGCCTTACAACACCTGCTCAAACTTCTCGAACCAGCCGCTCCAGCCGTATCTTGCCCCTTCCAGACCATGTACGTTCGTAAATCCAGTCTGATCGAGATGCAGGTTCACGGTGCCGTTGCCTTGGTCCGTCAGTGTCCAAGTCACCGTATGCCGCTCATCCCCGGTCGCCCAGGAGTACGATAAACGGTTCGGCGATTCCACGATCAGTACTTCGCCGTCAACCACGCCGTCCCAATACTCCGAAGGCTGGTGGCGAAATTGAAAACGATGCCCTACTACAGGCTTAAAGTCGTTTTCGGCAATCCATTCGGACAATTTGTTGGAATCGGTTAATGCCGACCAGGCCTTTTCCAACGTCGTTTTATACTGAAAATCCATCTCCAACGCCAAGCTCATTCGTCTTCCTCCTCCAGTAGTCGGCCCAAACGCGCCATATTGTCGTTCCAGTAACTCCGGTAAAAGCCTACCCAATCCTCTACTTGTTTCAACGGAGCCGCGTTCAATCGGAACCGCGTCTCTCTGCCGACTTTTCGATCCGCGACCAGCCCGGCTTCTTTTAAAATGGTCAAATGTTTGGACACGGCGGTGCGTCCCATCTCAAACTGTGCCGTTAACTCATGCAGCGGCAATTCCGAAGACTCGGCCAATAAGCGAATCAACCTGCGTCTGGTCGGATCGGCTATCGCATCAAATACATCTCGCAAGCGGTTATTTTCATCCACGGTACTCTCTCCAATATTCGTGTCTTGGATCGCCGTTTCGAAAATTAGACCCAACGGCGATCAGTACCCGAAAAAGGCATCTTTTACGATATTCCGTTTCGGTATCTTCTTATTTTGCAGATAAACGGTCACGGCGTCCACCATCGACTTCGGACCGGCCACAAAATATCGTCCGTCCGCATGCAGCGTCGCGTACCGATCCAGTTCCGCGTGCAGCTCGTCTCGCAAGTTCAGATACTGGACGTCAACCGCGGAATCGGCCGCATACCCGTCCAACTCGCTTCGATAGATATGCGATTGCGCGCCGTCCAAATACAACAGCTTCACGGGACGCTCGCTCTGGGACTCCGTCAATTGCAGCTGTTGAAGCATGGAGCGAAACGGCGTAATCCCGATCCCGCCTGCCACGAAGAGAACAGGACCCTGTTCTTTCAGGTAAAAGGGGCCGAGCGGACCGCTCATGCTGACTTTCATCCCCGTCTTCAGTTCCGACAGCGCCCGTTTGAAATCGCTTGGACGCTCTGGGATTCGGGTTGTGATGCGTACGACATTCTCTGCCGGAGCCGACGATAAACTGAACGGCTTCGTCCCTTTTTTCATCTTTTTATGCGTAATCGTGAATAAGCCGTACTGCCCGGCCTTCCAACTCAGATCGTTTTCTTTTTCAAAAACAAAGGTGCGTACATCTTCCGCTTCCCGATAACTTTCCTTGAACAGCAACTCTCGTTTTTTGAATATTGGGATCAGATTATCGGCGAGAAAACTCATCTTCCATCTCCCTTCGTCATTGTTGAATACTTTAAGACACCATTTGGTGTCATTTTTATTATAAGACACCAAATGGTGTCCGGTAAAGATAAAATAAGTTCATATTTACGAGTATGCAAAAAGCCGAAACGCTGCAATTAAGCTGCTTTTCGGCTTTTCATTTTGAACAATCAGGATTCCGGCATATGCTTTCCGCCCCAGCTCACGATCGCTTCGATCAAAGGAACCAGCTCCTTGCCCGACTCCGTCAACGAATATTCGACCCGAAGCGGCGTCTCCATATAAGCTTCGCGGTGGACGATGCCGTAGGCGATCAATTCTTTGAGCGCATTGGTCAGCGTAGTCGCCGTGATGCCGCCCAGCTGCCTTTTCAACTCGTTGTACCGAATCGAATCCTGTTCCGATAACACGGCCAACAAAGGCAAATTCCATTTCCCGCCCACGACTTGAAAAGAAAACGTGGCCGGACAAAGTTTATTGATATCGAATTCGTATTTCATCGGGACCTCCTGTTCGCGGCGTACCGGTATCTTTTTGAATACCTGGTACGAAAAAAGACAGTAATTGAACTCTATATTCCAAGTCTTATAATTGTACTACGTAAGGTAAATAAAGTTGATATATTTTACACTCCAAATAAAAAATACTGATATACGCGGATGCCAGCCATCACGGGAGGAGTTTTGACAATGAGCAACAATATGTTTTGCGACTTGAACACGGGGGTCTGCGGACCTGCAAACGAAGAAGAGAACACGGGGCTGATCGACTTCACGCCGCAAACTCCGAAAATGACTCTGTATTACGTGACCGATCCGATCTGCTCGCATTGCTGGGCTTTAGAGCCCGTGCTAAATCGCTTTGTTCATCAATATGGTCAGCATTTCAACTTCAATGTCGTGATGGGCGGATTGCTGCCAAGCTGGCACGGATTCGGAGATAGCGCCAACGGTATTCAAAAACCTTCCGATGTCGCCGGACACTGGAGAGAAGTCGGCGAGCATTCCAGAATGCCGATCGACGGAAGCGTTTGGTTGGATAACCCGCTTCAATCGTCCTTCCCTCCGTCGCGCGTGTTCAAAGTCATCCAAAGCCGGCACCCGGGCAAAGAACAAGGGTTCCTACGCAAAGCCCGGGAACACTTATTTGCCTTTAACGAAAACATTGCCGAAGATAGCGCCATGATCCGTATTGTTGACGAGATCGGCCTGGACGGCAATGCCATTGTTGAAGAAGCCTCTAGCGAATCCGCTCAAGACCTGTTGGAAGAAGACTTTGCCCTCGCGTCCCGTCTTGGCGTGCGCGGCTTCCCGACGATCATCATCATGAACGAAGAGAACCGGGGCGTGAAGATTGTAGGCGCGCAACCACTCGATACTTACGTTAAAGGGTTGGAATCCGTACTCAAGGAAAAGCCAGTTTCGGCCCCGGTGCCTGCGCTTACTGAATGGTTCTCCGGCAAGGAGCACTTATTCGCCAAAGAAATCGAAGTGATGTACGATCTACAACCGGATCATACTGAAGCTTTTATCGCCGAACAGTTGAGCAACAAACCGTATCATGTTCAACATGTACTGGGCGAACTGTATATCTGAAAATCATTCGACGTAAAATGAACGAAGCACTGTCCGCGATCAACCATTGGGGGAGCGGCTGCGGGAGAAATTGCCAGCATATGCTTCCGAAGTGAAATGCTTTACAAGACGCTGCCTCACTCGGCAAGTAGCCGGATGCAGGACTCAAGGCAGACACTTTCCGAGTTCAAAGGCGTCTTGATCTGAATTTTTCCCTCCGCCTGGGCGCTTCTGGCCCGGAACAGAATTCCCGAGGAGTTTTAACCGCCTTTTGGCGGTTTTTTTGTTGGCGACTTAAAGCCTTTCGAAAAGACATTCCGGAAACATAAGCTAACGAACTCGTCCCCGTCTCAAATCTATGAAAAACGTTTAATTTCCAAATGGGAGGCTTTTTATGGTATGATCGTCTACGAAACGTTTCGATTTCCAATTTGGAAAGGAGAAAAGTGATGAAAAAAGTGAAGATGTTCAGCTTTGTTCTAGCTTTCTGCCTGCTCGCCCATTTGTCGCTGGCGCCTGCCGCTTCCGCTCAGACGTCAAACAAACCTGCCGGTTTCACTTCTGAATTGAAAGCGCTCTCTAAGAAAACGTACAAGTATTTTAAAGATTTCACCGACGAAAAGACCGGGTTAACGTCCGACGAAGTCCGAATGAAAGGCAAAAACGACAAAGACGCAGAGGAAGCCAAGCGCACCTCGCCGACCAATATCGCCATGTACATGATGAGCACCGTTTCCGCGGAGGAGATGAAGCTTATCACGAAAAAAGAAGCCGTCTCCCGCCTGCAAACGACGCTCGGCACGCTGGAAAAGATGGATAAATGGAACGGCCTGTTCTACAACTGGTACAACACGGAAGACGCCACGGTCAAAAAAGACTGGGGACAGTTCATTTCCCAAGTCGACAACGGATGGATGTCCGCCGGTCTGATCGTGGTCGGCCAAGCTTATCCGGAATTGAACGCGCAGACAAGCAAACTCGTGGACGACATGAACTATACGACGCTGTACGATCCCGAAGTCGGCCAATTCCGCGGCGGTTACGACGCAGCCAAAGGCGAGCTGACCGAACATCATTACGGAACGTTCTATACCGAACCGCGCGTCGCCAGCTATATCGCGATCGGCAAAGGCGACGTTCCGCAGGATCATTGGTGGAAAATGTACCGAACGATGCCGCAGGAATGGGATTGGCAATCTCAAATCCCCGAAGGCAAAATCGTCAATTATGACGGCGTGGACGTGTTCGAAGGCAGCTACAGCTATCAAGGTCAGAAATTCGTTCCAAGCTGGGGCGGCAGCATGTTCGAAGGCCTGATGCCCGGCATCGTGATCAAGGAACAGGATCTGGGCACGCAAGCCTTGGGCTTGAACAACCAACGCCACGTCGACCTGCAAATCGCGTTCGCCAAAGAAAAAGGCTATCCGGCCTGGGGCTTCTCGCCTTCCGCGACCGTTGACGGATACAGCGAGTTCGCCGCGACGCCGCTCGGCATCTCGGGCTACGAAAACAGCTCGACCGTAACCGCGCACGCCAGCTTCCTGGCTTTGGATTACGCGCCGAAAGAAGTCCGCGAAAATATCAAAGCGCTGAAAAAGCTGAACATGTCCGGCAAATACGGCCTGTACGATTCCGTCAATCTGGAAACCAAGGAAGTCGCCAAAGCTTACCTGGCCCTGGACCAAGGCATGATCATGGTCTCCATCGCCAACTACGTCAAAGACGGCGTTATTCGCGATTATTTCCACAGCGACCCGATCGCGCAAAAGCCGGAAGAGTTGCTGAAAAAAGAAGTGTTCTCGATCCAATAATGCCGAACCGAAAAAAGGATTTTCGAGCCATCGAAAATCCTTTTTTTCTGTTACCTATGATCTTAATCTCTTAAAATTGGAAAGTACAAACTCCAAAAATCAAAAGTCACTACGATCCATTAAGCACCAAGAAGACTGCCCTAAGCCAATTTATCCTTATCCCTTATTCCCTCCCCTCCTGCCTCCCAACGAAGAATCAGCCTTTTCCCGCCGACTTTTCACTTTGTCTTGGAAAACGTCCCGCCCCGCTAAACGTGCCGATGGGCAGAGGGGGAGTTCGCGGAGAGAGCCTTTGCAACACGCGAACGCAGCGAACTCCCCCGACGCCCGCTCCTCCCAAGTAACCCTCACCGCAGTTCAGACGTTTTCCGAGACAAAACAAAAAGCCGCCGGGAATCCCCAGCGGCTTTCTTCGTGTCTCACCCGATCCACGCCCACATAAACCCGTCCCGATCCCAGGCGATCTGCCCGCGATGCAGCTTGCGGAATTCCTTTTTCACTTCTTTCTCCAACGAAGCATTCTTGTTCTCGTTGACGAAAATGAATGCTTCCCCGAAGTGTTCGCGAACGTGGGCGATCGCTTCTTCCTGCCTCAGGATGCCGCGGAAACGAATTTCCCCGACCATCCATTCGGCTACCTGCTTGGCGGTCGTTTCCGCCTGTTGATTGTCGCTCATGAAGATCCTCCTGAATCCGTCCGCCGCGTTATCGCTTCATGCGCCGCGGACGCCTTTTCCCTTTACTATACCAGCTATTCGGGATTACTTCAGGATATCGACTTTAGGCATGAACGGCAGAGGTTGAACTTTGCCGTTTACCGCGTTCATGATCCCGATAACGAGGTAGACGATAACCGCGATGTTGAAGAACGGCATGACGATCCAACCGATGAACGGAATCAGGCTAAGCACGATGTTGCCCGCGATAATCGCCAGCAGCAGCAAAAGTCCCTGATTCGCATGATACATCGCAAAGCGCGAATTGCGGGCAGCCAGCAAAGGCAGGAAGAACAGGATATAAGCTAATGCCGCGATCGTCTTGTTCTCCTGAACGTCTTGCGAATGGGGATCGCCTTGCGGGTGGTACGGGTTTTGATTTTGGTTTTGCATGATTTGAACTCCTCTCGATTTTGAACTGCTTGATCTGCGGAAGGCCTGGACGCTTTGTACGTTGTATCGTTCAAGCGTGGTTATGTAGAAACAACGTGATGTTATGATCGTCGCCTGTTGTCTAAGCGGATATACGCCCAAATAATGGCATGGTTTCATTTGCTTCGCAAGATTTTTTAATTAGGTACTTGCTTTTCTTCAGCAGACCCGTTATATTGATTGACAGATCAATGTTTGACCCATCAATCATTTTATCAAGAAAGGGGAGGCTGCGAATGTGTCCGGTCACGCCTGAAGCGTCCATCGTAGAGAGACTTCAATTATTAAATAATCGAATCGGCACGGCTTTTTCCGGCTGTGCGGGGATTAGCGCGACTCGCTTCCGGCTGCTGCAAGAGCTGTTTGCCGCCGAAGAAGTCGGTCAAACCGCTCTTCAAAAGTCGCTCGGGATCGACGGTGCCGCCGTTACTCGCCACCTGAAGCAGCTCGAAGCCAAAGATTTCGTCAGTCGGCGCAATTGTCCTGACGATAACCGCGTGACTTTAGTCCATCTTACCGAACGCGGACGCGAGCATATCGACGAATTCGTGCAGGAAAAGTCGCGTTTGATCGAAAATCTGTTCGACGGCTTCGATGCCGAGGAACGCAAAGCGCTGGCGAATATGCTGGAACGCATGCATCGCAACGCCGAGACCCTTTAATTCATTGCGCGGATCGATAAATTCGTCGCAATTATGACATGTGCGCGAGCAGCGAATAACTTGCGCACATGCCCGGTTCGCTCGAAAAGCCCCATATAATCCATTTGAAAAGGAGCTGCCAACCCATGAGCAGTGTACAAAAAACCCAAGATTTCCTGGAAGTTCTGAAAAGCCGCCGTTCCGTTCGTTACTATGATCCTACCGTCAAAATCAGCCGCGAAGAAATGACGCAAATGCTGGAAGAAGCTACTCTGGCTCCTTCTTCCGTGAACATGCAGCCTTGGCGTTTTGCCGTCATCGAAAGCCCGGAAGCCAAAGCCAAACTTCTTCCGCTCGCTAAGTTCAACGGCAACCAAGTCGAGACGTCTTCCGCTGTACTGGCCGTATTCGGCGACCTGAACTTCGTCGAATTCGCGGACGAAATCTTCAGCAAAGGCGTAGAGCTCGGCTATATGCCTCAAGAAGTCAAAGATCAACAAATGGCAGCTTACATTCCGCTGCTCAGCGGCATGCCGACCGAAATGAAACGCGATTCCGTCCTGATCGACGCAGGCCTGGTTTCGATGCAATTCATGCTGGTCGCTCGCGCGCACGGTTATGACACGAACCCGATCGGCGGCTACGACAAAGAAAAAGTAACCGAAGCTTTCGGCTTCGATCCGGCCCGTCACGTTCCGGTTATGCTGATCTCGATCGGCAAAGCCGCTAAAGAAGGTCACTCTTCCTCGCGTCTGGACGTCGCTCGTACGACAGAGTGGCACTAAGATTATCGCAAACCGGGACGCGTCCCGACTTTAATTGATGCAGTCTGCATTGATGAAATTCGACAAGGAGGATTACGACATGATTATTATCCACGCAACTTTCCACGTGAATCCGGCCAAAGAAGCCGAATTCGTAAACGAACTGGCTCCGCTGGTGAGCGCATCTCAAGCCGAGGAAGGCAATATCGCTTACGACCTGCACAAATCGGTAGCCAAAGAAAACGTCTATACGATGGTTGAAGTATGGCGCGATCAAGAAGCGGTCGGCCTGCATAACAGCAGCGAGCATTTTCAAGCATTCGTGGCAAAAGCCAAAGACTACCTGACGGCTCCGCTCGATGTTCAAGCGTTCGAAGGACAACCGCTTAACGCGTAAGCCGGGATGCGGAAAAACTTTTTAACGCAATGAAACGAACTCCAAAAAAGCCCCCGTCGGCCGTTAATCGGCTGACGGGGGCTTTTCGGCCTACTCGATCCATTCTTAATAGAAACGACGCTGCTCGTTGCCGCGAGTTTCACGCTGCTGTCCGCTCAAAGCGTTGATCACCAACACGATACCGCTCACCAAGTGCATGACCCAACCCAAGATCGGAATCCATGCCAACGCCGAAGTCACCATACCCAAGATCGGGCCGTAAAAAGGGACGCGTTCGCGGGCCGCGAACACCAACGTAACCAGATGGAACAAGAACATGAATCCGAGCGCCGTATATCCCGTTCCCAATACGAACGCTCCGCCCAAGACCGGAATCGCGAGCAGCAGCTCGAACACGGCTCCGACAAGCAGCAGAATCCTTGACAATTTCATGTGCATTCTCTCCTATCGATATAAAATAGAGTCGTGCGCGGGCGTCGAGTCGACCGACGGTTCCGCGCGCTTCCCAAATGAATGATCGCGACTTTTCATGCTTTCTACTACGAGGCACCGGGAGAAGAGTTTCTTTTTTTTTCAAATTTTATCTTTTGCCGAACCAAGCCGTACAGCGACTACTCGTTCAGATAACGTCTGGCTCCTGCGAACTCATTGGCATATCCGGCTGCGGAAATCGGAATGATCTCCACCGTTTTGCCCGCCTTCGGCGAATGCATCATCTTCCCGTCCCCGATATACATCGCGACATGATGCACTTTGCCTTTCCCGTTGTTATGCGCGAAAAACATCAAGTCGCCCGGCTGCAAATCAGCCTTTGTTACGGCTTTACCCGCTAATGCTTGCTCCGAAGCGTCGCGCGGCAGCAAAATGCCGTAATACGCGTAAATTGCTCCCGTAAAGCCGGAGCAGTCAAATCCGTAAGCCGACGTTCCCGCCCACAGATAAGGAAGTCCGAGGAACATTTTGCCCGTCTCGACCAGCTGAGCTCCGGTCGGCTGCGTTTCCGCTTTGCCGACAACGGCGATCTTCGCGTCTTCGGCGCGCAGACGCGCAATGCCGTGCTGCGGCGTGCGTACCTCAATCCACTGGCCTTTCTCGGACGTTACAGGAAGACGCGTACCGAAACTCAGGTCCAGCAGTTTACTTTTCCCGTCCGCCTTGTACAAGGTTGAAGTTTTTTCGCTCACGACCGCTTCCTTGCCGGAAGTACGCGACCACTCGGAGGCCGGCACGGATTTCAATTGCACGGTCGGCAGCCAGCCCGGATAGCCGTAACGGCTTTTGGACGTGGATTGATCGGTCACGACGACCTGCGACCAGCTTCCTTTGGTTTGTACGATTTTGACTTCGCGCCCGTACAACGCTTGCGTCTCGGTCTTGCCCGTTAACCATCTGCGCTTTTCGGTCGTGTTCATCGCGGCGGTCCAGGCGACCATATCGACAGGCGCCGTCAAAGAAGGAGCATCCAGCTTGCGCGTGATTCCCGGCGTTTTCCAGAGTGTCGCTACCGAGACGCCGATGACCGTTTTGGTTTTGGATGAAGAGCTTGCGGATGCCGCTGCCTCGGCAGTTCCGGTGCCTGGAGCGGATAAGATCGGTAACAGCAGCAGGATCGCCAGCAGGGCCAGGGACATTTTTTTTACGATGTTCATGAAGTTGAAGTCCTCGTTTCCGGATTGATTTTGAAAAAGCCTACTTTAGATTTGACCCCAGTTTACCAAAAGCGTTGCGGAAAAGCAGTCAAAAACGGCAAAAAAGCCTGCGCTTAGGCAGGTTTTCAGGCTGTACTCGAAAGTTACTTCGGCGGGGGAAGCGAGACGACTGCGAGAGAAATTCGTTCAATTCGCTGTCTCACTCGGAAAAATGGAATGAAATTTGAATGGAAGTTTTCCGAGTTCAAAGGCGTCTTTCACTGAATTTCTCTCTCCGTCTTCTCGCTTCCAGCTGCGTCGGACTTTCTCGACATGTTGAAAACCTAGCCGTGGCAGGCTTTTTGCTTTTTGGCGAAAGCTATAAACATATAAAGAGATAAAGAGATGGCTTAACGTGCTCGGCTAACAAGATTAGCAGTTAGGGGAATACTGTCTTTTATCGAATCGCGGATGCCGTTTCGCGGCGGGCGTCGAATTGCGGCAGCCAGTCGCCGTGGGCTTCGATCAGGTCGTCGCAGAGCGATACGATATCGTCGATCGACAGCTCGGCGGCCGTATGCGGGTCGAGCAGCGCGGCGTGGTAGACATGCTCTCTTTTCCCCGTCAAAGCCGCTTCGATCGTCAGGCGCTGCGTGTTGATGTTGGTCTGGTTAAGCGCCGCAAGCTGCGGAGGCAGGGCGCCCACATAGGTCGGATTCACGCCGGAAGCGTCGACCAGGCAAGGCACTTCGACGCACGCGTCCTGCGGCAGGTTCGTGATCAGGCCGTTGTTCATGACGTTGCCCGCGATCTTGAACGGTTTGTCCGTCTCCATCGCTTCCAGAATATGCGAAGCGTATTCGAGACTGCGCGTATGCGTCAACGATTCGCTTTCCATCAAGCCGTCGCGCACCTCGCCCCATTCGCGGATCTGGTTGATGCAGCGGCGCGGATACTCGTCGAGCGGAATATTGAAGCGTTCGATCAGCTCGGGATAATTCTTTTTGATGAAATACGGATGGTATTCGGCGTTATGCTCGGACGACTCCGTGACATAGTAACCGAACCGGTTCATCAGCTCGTAGCGCACCATGTCGTGATGTTTTTCCTTCTGCTTTTCGGCCGCGCGGCGTTTGATCTCGGGATAGAGATCTTCCCCGTCGCGAGTCACTTCGAGCAGCCAGGCCATATGGTTGATGCCCGCGATTTTCGCCCGCACGTTCGTCGTATCCATATCCAGATTCTCGAACAAGCCCGGAATGCAGTGCTGAACGCTGTGGCACAATCCGACGGTTTTGATGCCGCCCGCCGTGTTCATGACAGTCGTCAGCACAGCCATAGGATTCGTATAGTTCAGGAACCAGGCGTCCGGACACACTTCGCGCATATCGGCGGCGATGTCCAGCATGACCGGGATTGTGCGAAGATTACGGAAAATGCCCCCGATGCCGAGCGTGTCCGCAATCGTTTGCCGGAGTCCGTATTTTTTCGGCACTTCGAAGTCGGTAATCGTACAAGGATCGTAGCCGCCGACTTGGATCGCGTTAATGACGTATTTCGCGTCTTGAAGCGCCTGCTTGCGATCTGTGTAGGATTTGATTTCGCATTGGCTGTTCGCTGTGTTTTTCATGGCACGAAGCAAGGTCTCGGATTCTTGCAGGCGCTGCGGATTAATGTCGTAAAGCGCCAATTCGAAATTTTGAAGCGCCGGCGTCAGCATGATATCCCCCAATACATTACGCACAAAAACCGTGCTTCCTGCGCCGATAAACGTGATTTTGTTCATTTTCTTCCGCCTCCTTATTGGTGGTTCGTCGATGTCTTCACTATAACGGTAACGCTTACAAGAAGACATGGAGTAATGGAAGGTTTCTTTGTTATAATGTAAGAATAAAGATCGTCACCTCAATTAGCGACTTCAAATAACGAGGATCGAAAGCCGGACGGTCCAACCGGCTTTCAATCCTTTCCCGGGAGCGGCTTCAATCGAACGATGTTTGTTCCCAAGTATACGCTTCGTCAAGCTCCCGGGAACGATTCTAATCGAATTTGGTAAATGAAAGGAGCCCTATGCCATGCCTGCCGAACAATTCACCCACACTTCCGAGGAAACCCGCATGCAGAGCGAGCTTTCCCTGCTCTTCTACGGTCGCGAGGAATGCGCCCCTGCCCACTCTTGGGGCCCCGCGCTGCGCGATGCTTTCATTCTTCATTATATCTACAGCGGCAAAGGCATCTTTCGCTCCGAAGGACGCGAATATCCGCTTTCGGCCGGGCAAGGTTTCCTGATCGTGCCCGATACGCTCGTTCACTACGAGGCGGACGCCGACGATCCGTGGGTATACGCCTGGGTGGGACTGCGCGGACTGCATGTCCGCGCGCTATTGGAGCGGGCCGGGCTGACGGCCGGTTCACCGGCATACGCGGCGGCGGACGTGTCGCCGTTCGAGCGCTTTTACGCCGGGCTGCTCGAGGCACGCGAGCAGCCCGGCGGCGACCTGCTGGTGCAGGCGGAGGTCTACCGCCTGCTGGCTGCGCTGGTCGCCGGCGCGCCGAAGCAATCGGCGCGCGCCAATACGCCTCCCCCGGCGAGGGAGGCGCATTTGTCCAAGGCGGCCGCCGTGATCGAGAACGGCTACAGCCGCAAGCTCGGCGCTGAAGATATCGCCAGCGCCGTAGGGCTCGACCGGACTTACCTGTCGAGCCTGTTCAAGAACGCCTACGGCGTTCCGCTTCAGACCTTCCTGCTGCAATACCGCATGCGCCGCGCGCGGGAGCTGCTGCGCAATCCGTCGCTTTCCGTCAGCGACGTCGCAAGATCCGTCGGCTATCCCGATCCGTTCCTCTTTTCCAAGATGTTCAAACGCGTCTGCGGCGTATCGCCGACTGCTTACCGCGAGCAGCCGGAGCCGTAACCCCTCGTACCGAAGGCAGATGAATGCCTGCAAATCTCCATTTATTTTCGTCTTTTCTGTTCATTCGGAAAAAATAAAAGCATATATCCATTTAAATCAGGCTGTTTACGCTTGATTGCGATGTATCGCTCTAAATAACTGGACATATGCAGGTATTTGTTTTTCTCATTCTTATATTTTCGGATTAACTGGACTTTCGTATTTATTTCAATGTTATATGGCGCAGATGCGCAGATGTCCGGCAAATGACTCGCACGCTGATCGTATTTCGATATGAGGTTTACTTTCGGATATAGTCTTTCGGCTTTCAAAAAGGCCAACGGCTTCAGGTCGCGGCAATGACAACCCACCTGCCCAGCTCGAACAGACACGCTATTCCTCGATCTATACCGATTAATCCCGCCGATCCTTCAACAGCGCCGAAGGCGAATCGCCCGTGATCTTTTTGAACATCCGGTAAAAATACGAGACGTCTTTATAACCCAGAAACTCCGCGATCTCCGCCGCGTTCAGCCTGGACTCTTCCAGCATGTAGACGGCGCGCTTCATCCGCTGCCGATGCACGCATTCGCTGATCGTGCGCCCGGTCACTTCCTTGAACAGCGAAGCGGCATAGTTCGGCGTTCGGTCGATGACCTCGCCGAGCACTTCTTTGGTGATCTTTTCCCGGTAATGCCGCTCCACATGCCGCTTCATATGTTCGACGTGCCGCTGCTTCTCGCTTTGGATCAAGCCGCGGTCGAATTCCCGGCTGATATCGATCAGCAGCTCCGTCAAGATCGACTGCGCCATTAGCTCATAGTACGACGGCCGATCATTCCATTGTTCACGCAAAATACGAATTCGTTCGTGAACCGACTCGTAGCGCCCCAGCCGCCTTTTATAAGGCCGATCATGTCGAAGCAAGGGTAGCGCTCCTGCATCCTCCGCCGATACGCTGAATCCGACGACCGTTTTCGTATGCGTCAGCGTCGGCACGCTTTTCCCGTAGTAGGGAGTATGCGCCGGAATCAGCAGGACGTCGCCCCGTTCCATAATATTTCGTTCTCCGTCCACCCAGTAGATGCATTTTCCGTATGTCGCCAGTGTAAGCAAATAACAATCTTTTCCCGTCTCGGCTTGTTCGTACCATTCCGCCCCGTTGTCCTGATGCACGTCTTCCACTTTCGGCATAAGCGTTTTCCTCTCATCGTACTTTTGATTACTTTGACCACGCTCATCAAGTAAATTCATGCTCGAATCGAAGCCTTCACGCTTTAGGAAGGCTTCGCCGCGTTGATCCGCAGATTCGAGATGGTCATCGTACTATGTTTCCTACATTGTACTATATGTCATTTCATCCTGCCTGCCCCGGCGGTACAATAACGTTAAAAGGTTGTTGTAAGCGCCAATCAATCCGTGAATAACGGGTATACAATAAAAGAGCGAATCCGGTGCGCATTCTTGCTCGGCTGCTGCGTTTGCGTCGAATCCTTTTCTCCTTTCGGGAAAAAATCGACTCTGCGTTTCGTCCGCAGAAGAAAAGCGCCCCGATCTTCCCGACGCCGAGCACGTGATGATCTTCAAGCTTCGGGAGGAACAACAACCCCCAAGCTCAAGAAAACCCGAGGAGGCTTTTACCGATTATGAAAACCAAGATTGTATGTACCATGGGACCTGCTTGCGATACTGTCGAAATGCTGAAGGAAATGATTACGTCCGGCATGACCGTTGCCCGTCTGAACATGGCGCACGGCGAACCGGCCGACCATAGCGAACGTATTCGCAAAGTCCGTCAAGCCGCAGCCGAGCTGAACACCTTCGTACCGATCATGATGGACATCAAAGGACCGGAAGTGCGCATCGGCAAACTGCAAGACGAATTCGTTCAATTGGACGCAGGCAGCCAACTGATCCTCACGACCGAACCGGACGTTCTCGGCACGGCAGATCGCATCGGGGTTAACTATCCGAAGCTGAACGAAGACGTAAAAGTCGGAGACCGCATCCTGATCGACGACGGCCTGATCGCGCTGGACGTACTGAAAATCGAAGGCGGCGAAATCTACTGCACGATCTTGAACGGCGGACGCCTGAAACCTCGCAAGGGCGTGAACCTGCCGGGCGTTAAAACAAGCCTGCCGGGCGTAACCGAGCGCGACGTGATGCATATCAACTACGGCCTGAGCGAAAACGTTGAAATTATCGCGGCTTCCTTCGTGCGTAAAGGCGAAGACATTCGCGAGATCCGCCGCATCCTTGCCGAAAAAGGCGCCGAGCACGTTCAGATCATCTCCAAGATCGAAAACCAAGAAGGCATGGATAACTTGGACGATATTATCGAAGCATCCGACGGCATCATGGTGGCCCGCGGCGACCTGGGCGTCGAAGTGCCGGTACAAGACGTTCCTGCCGCGCAAAAGCTCATGATCGACAAATGCAACCTGGCAGGCAAGCCGGTTATCGTGGCGACGCACATGCTGGAATCGATGCAAGTGAACCCGCGCCCGACGCGTTCCGAAGTCAGCGACGTGGCGAATGCGGTTCTGCAAGGCGCCGACTGCGTCATGTTGTCCGGCGAATCCGCCGCGGGTAAATACCCGCTGGAATCGGTTCGCACGATGGCGGCTGTTGCAGCCAAAGCCGAAACGATGATCGACTATGACGTACAATTCAACAGCAAACGCGCTCTGCACCTGAACGACATTACCGAAGTGGTCAGCCAAAGCTCCGTTAACGCTTCGCTCGTTCTCGACGCGGCAGCCCTGATCATTTCGACGGAGTCCGGCTTCACGGCGCGCATGATCTCCAAGTACCGCCCGAAAGCTCCGATCATCGCGGTGTCCCAACATGAAAAAACGCTGCCGAAAATGAGCCTGTTGTACGGCGTTCTTCCCGTCAAAGGCGAAGCCGTAACCAGCACCGACGAAATGTTCGAAGCGGCTACGAAAAACGCGCTTGAAGCGGGCTACATCAAATCCGGCGATACCGTGGTTCTGTCCGCAGGTATTCCGATCGGGCAAACCGGCAACACGAACGTCATGAAAGTTCAACAAGTCTAAGCCTGCAAATACCGATTTCATTCAAAGTCCTGTCGGCGCCTATGCCGGCAGGGCTTTTTTTCGCTGGTTACATCCAAAAAATGAGTGACTCCTATGATGATTCCAATTTCGTCTAATCATTCAGACTTTTTCTGTTCTTTTTTTGAGCATATCGAACCATTTTTGCTGAAAAGCGCATCTTTTCTCGTCAAAACGGGTACTATGAAATGAAACTATGTGCATCGACGATACCGACTTTTAAATTTATTTATTTTTGCGATCGTTCCTTTATGAAAATGAACAATGCGGAGGTACATAATATGAATTCAATCAAACGTTCGGTGAGCGTAAGGCGAGATATTCAGGCGAAGGCGAGAAAAGTCGGCGAGCCGATTCCCGCTTTTCGACATAAAGGCCTGGCCTCGCTGACGCTGGCAGCCGGTATCGGTGCGGCCGTCTTGGCAGTTGCGCCAGGCGAAGCCCACGCAGACAATACCTATACCGCCAAAGTCTATACGGACTCATTGAACGTGCGCAGCACGGCAGGACCGGACACGCCAGTCGTCGGCTCGCTGCGCAGCGGCGATGTCGTAACGGTCACCGACGAAAACCTGGGCTGGCTTAAAGTTGAAAATGCTTCGACATCGGGCTGGGTAGCCGGTTACTATTTGAAACGCGAAAACGGCTCTTCAGCTTCGGCGACCGTAAATACCGCTTCTACGGCTTCTCGTTCTGCCGTTACAGGCTCGATCGCCGCTTCCAGCAGCGTCTCGACCGGCGCAAAAGCGCTGGTGACCGCCAATTCCGTCATTATTCGCAGCGGACCCGGCAAAAGCCACGACCTGCTCGGCTCCGCGAACCGCAATGATGCCGTAACCGTTTTGGATCAGCAAAGCGGCTGGTCGCGAATTCAGACTTCCTACGGCGCTTACGGCTGGATCTCCACGAAGTACCTCCAAGGCGGAGGCAGCGCCACCGTCAAAGCAGCGGTACAAACGCAAAAAGCGGTCAACGTCAGCACGGCGGCCGCTCAAAGCCCGAAAGCGAGCACGTCGGATATTCAATCGGGCAGCCTGCAAGGCAAACTGATCGTGCTCGATCCCGGACACGGCGGCAACGATCCGGGCACGATCGGCACGACGTACGGATTGGTCGAACAGGAATTAAACCTGCAAACGGCGATGTACGTACGCGACTATCTCGTTTCGCGCGGCGCCCGCGTCGAAATGACCCGGACCGAAAGCGGACAACGCCCTTCGCTGGCTTCCCGAGCGCAGCTCGCTCCTTCGCTGGGAGCGGACGCGTTCGTCAGCATCCACTACAATTCGGCATTGAGCGCTTCGTCCAACGGAACGCTGGTCTGCTTCTATTCCGAATCCAAAGACTTGGGACTGGCCCGCGCCATGGAAGCCCCGCTCAAAGGCGGCACCGGCATCCGCAGCAACGGACTGGCTTTCGGCAACTTCAAAGTCATCCGCGAAAACAGCGTCCCGGCCGTCCTGCTCGAAATGGGCTTCTTGTCCAACGCTTCCGACGAAGCCACCATCTCCAGCTCCGACTACCAAAAAAACGCCGCCAAAGCCATCGCCGACGGCCTCCAACTCTATTTTTCAAACTAAATAAAACTCCCAAGCACATTCTCTGCAAGTCAAAAAGCCCGACTCCAAGGAGTCGGGCTTTTTGCGTGTCCCGAAAGCCAAACGTAGCTGGAAGCCAGAAGACGGAGAGAGAAATTCAGTGAAGGAGCGATAGCGTTCGCCTTTGAAATAGGGAAAATACAAATAAAATTTCAATCCTTTTTCCCGATTTCAACACGCGACCGGAACGAATTTCTCTCGCAGTCTTCTCGCTTCCCCGCCCACGTAACTTTCAAGACAAGCCGAAAGCCCGACTCCTTCAAGGAGCCGGGCTTTGTTTGATTGCCGACAATGCGCTGTACAACTGGAATCGGCGCAGCGGCTTGAACACCGTAAAACGCACGTTGTCCAAGTCTTGCAAATCGGGCACCGTTCCGAGCGGAGCCAACAGGGCGACCGGCGGCGCTTCGGGGAGCGCGGCGATTCGGCGGGCCAGATCGAAAAAGTGCACGTCGAGCAGCACCAGATCGAAGCTGCCCCGCCCCAACCGTTCCAGAGCTGCTTCCGCCGTGCGCACGCCTACGGAAAAAGCGCCCCACTCGGACAATAATCGCTCAAGCACGGACAATGCCGAAGCGTTATCGTCGACACTGAGCACGCGCAGCCCGTCCAACCGAAGAGGCGCGGCCGCTCCCATATCGAATTCCGCATACGGAGCAAAAGGCAGCGCGACAAGGAACTCCGTTCCCAGCCCCGGTTCGCTGCTCACCGTAATTCGTCCGCCCATCAGTTCGATCAGGTTGCGCGTGATGACGAGACCGAGACCGGTTCCGCCGTAAATCACCTTGCTGTCGCTTTCGTGTACCTGATGGTAAGTCTGGAACAAGCCGTCCAGCTTGTCCGCCGCAATGCCGATTCCCGTATCGCGTACCGTGATCTCGAAGCGGACCTCGCCGTCCGCGCTTCGCCCGCTTTGACGGACCGCGACGAGAATCTGACCCTCGTGCGTGAATTTCACGGCGTTGCCGAGCAGGTTCAGCAAAATTTGCCGCAGCTTGCCGGCATCTCCCTGAACGAACATTGGCAGTCCGTCTTCCACGTCCAAAATCAGTTCAACCTTTTTTTCGATCGCGCGCGGAGCCATCAGCGAAGCCACATCCTCGATGGTGGAAACGGGATCGAACAAAGACACGTCGATGCTTTGCTTGCCGGCTTCGAGCTTGCTGAAATCCAAAATATTGTTCGCCAGCGTCAACAGGAACTCGTTGCTGGAACGAACCATATCGAGATACTGCTTCTGCTCTTGCGTCAGCTGCGTCGTCGCCAAAAGCTCCGACATCGCAATGCTTCCGTTGAGCGAATTGCGGATCTCGTGCGTCATGAAAGCCAAAAAATCGGCTTTCTGCTGCGTCGACTGTTTGGCGGCCTGAGCTTCTCCGCGATAAGCTTCCGCTATCTCTTCGACGTGACGCTTGTCTTCGACCAGCCGACCCAGATGCCGCAGGTCCGATTCGTTACGGCGCTCCAGCTCCGCGATGTAAGACAGGAACAACGCCATTGACGTTACCAACTCCAGATCCGCATCGGAAAAAGCGCCTTCGGCGCCCAAAGCGGCCAATCCGCCGAACTTTTGCCCGTTGGAGTACGAGATCGGGAAGCCGATCAAACCGTATTCGCCGGCGGCGTCCGTTCCGGTTCGCGTCCGGGATTGATCTTGGGTCAGCGGATGCTGGGACGTTTGCGGAATGACTACCGGCGTGTCCCAATGCGCTCCCGTCCAGTCAGTGAAATAAGCCGGATCAAAACGAATTTCCTGTCCTTCGACGACAATGATTTTATCGCGGTTGAATGCTTTGATGACCGTGCTGACCGAACCTTCGCTGGATACGACCATCACGGAAGCCGCGTTGAGACGATTGCTGAGCAGATCCACGACATGTCCGGCCGCTTCAGCGAAATTCCTGAAAAAATTCCGATTGCCGCCCGCCATTTTGGCACCTCCCGCTGGCCGGAGTAAGTAGCTGTATGCCTTCACTATAACTGAAAAACCAGACAAAAAAAACGCCCGAAGGCGTTATGAAATAATTATTTTCCTCCACTATCTATAAGGATGTTTTTTTTCGACTCTTCAGTTGTCATATTTCCTTACAACTGTTCAAAATCGCGGGATTTCCGCTCATTCGAACATTTTTGCGGTATCCGCTCCTAGCGGACTATCGCAGCGTTTCGGTGAACTGGACCAAGTCGTTCGCTTGGGCGCGCACTTCGACGATCGAAGCATTGACCTGCTGCGTCATCGCCGCTTGCGCACCGGTCAGCTCGGCCATCGCGCCGATATTGTTCAAGATACGGTCGATCTGCTCTTTCATCTCGTTCAAGCTGCTTCCGATGTTGCCGGTCGCTTCCGCGCTGTTCACGGCAAGCTTGCGCACTTCGTCGGCCACGACCGAAAAGCCCCGGCCGGACTCGCCCGCGCGCGCCGCCTCGATCGCCGCGTTCAGTCCGAGCAAATTGGTCTGTTCCGCCACTTCCTTGATAAAACTGGAGATATTCTGCGTTTCGTCGGCGCTCGTTTTGGCGCGATTGGCCGCTTTCGTCGATTTGTTTTGCATGTTCACCAGAGCCTGCGCGCCTTCGGCGATGGAGTCGATGCCGGTCACCATGTCTTCGATCGCCCGCGACAGCAGCGCGATTCGTTCGCCGACCCGATCGACCAACGCTTCCTTGTTTTTCTCCAGCGTAATTTCGCGCAGCGTTCCCGCCAAGCGCAGCGGCACGCCGTTCGCGTCGCGAACCGTCGCTCCGCTCGCCTTGTACCACAGATATCGTCCGTCCTTGTGGCGAAGACGGTATTCCTGATCCAGATCCGCGCGGCCGCTATAATCGTTCAAATAATCGGCCAAACCCTGCTGCGCCGCTTCCGCGTCCTCCGGATGCAGCTTCGAAGCCCAGCTGTCGAGACGGTTCGGAAGTTCTTCGACGCCGTTGTAACCGAGCATGCGCCGGAATTGGTCCGAGAACCAGATCTCGTTGCGCGGATTCACGGGATCGCCCGCAATGACCGTCATGTCCCACGGCGATTCCGTCAACGCCTGATTGATCAGATCGTAACGCGTCACCAGCCCGTCGAGCTCGTTTTCGCGCAGTTTCTTTTCGTGGATATCGAACAATGCGCCGACCACGCGAAGCGGAACGCCGCTCTCGTCGCGCGTGGTCGTGCCCGTCGCGCGGAACCAGCGATATTCGCCGTTTTTGAGCATCAGCCGATACTGAACGTCGTAAGGCGTGCGGCCCGAATGATCGTTCAAATGCGCCGCCAAGATGCCGACCACGCGTTCTTGCTCCTCGGGATGCAGACGCGAGGCCCAGCTGTCCAGAATATTGGGGAAATCGCGTTCGCCCGAGAAGCCGAGCATGCGCCGGAATTCGTCGCTCCACGTAAAGGCGTTGTTCGGATTGACCGGGTCGCCCGCGATAACGGTCATATCCCACAGTCCGACTTCGATCGCTTTCGAAACCAGGTTCAAACGAAGCTCGGCATCCGCCGTTTGCAGAGCGGACAGCCTGAGCGCCGCATTCAAATTTTCGGCGATTTCGCGCGCTTCTTCCGAAGCATGCACCGATTCCAACCGACCGACCGCCAAGCCTTGTTCGGCCCGTTTTCTGAGTTCCCGGCTTGCTTCGAGCAGCGAGGTAACGGGATTGATTCCGGCAGTTTTAAACAACATTGCGAGTTCCTCCTTGGATGTTCCGGCAGCACGGTGCATAACCCGCAGTTTTCCGGTCGATATTCGGCAGTTGCCGTTAAGCAAGCCAATAAGCTCTACTATAAACCATGATACCGGTCAAACCTAAAATCTTTCTGGCATATCGAAAAAGACGCCTGCATCCGGAGCGATTTAATCGAAAGGGCTCTATTTAAATTTTCGATTCTATGTTAAAGTTGTAAGTTGCATCACTCTGTCATTTTTCAATAAAAATTTCCCGCATCTACACAAACGACGCGGAATCCCATAGATTTTTTTCATATAAAAAGGAGCCATCATGACATTTAACGATTTGAACCTGATCCCTTCGATCCTCAAAGCCCTGCAAAAAGAAAACTATGCATCGCCGACGCCGATTCAACAGCAAGCCATTCCCGTTGCCCTCGAAGGTCGCGACGTGCTCGGCTGTGCCCAGACCGGAACCGGCAAAACGGCTGCATTCTCGCTTCCGATCATTCAACGCCTGTCGGCCGGCGCTACTCCGACGACTGCCGGAAAACGTCCGATTCGCTCGCTGATCCTGACTCCGACGCGCGAACTGGCGATTCAAATCTACGACAATATCCGGGCGTACAGCCGTTATACCGATCTGCGCAGCCAAGTGATCGTGGGCGGCGTCTCGCAAACTCCGCAAGAACGCGAACTGAAGCGCGGTACGGATATCTTGATCGCGACGCCGGGCCGTTTGCTCGATCTGATGAACCAAAAGCACGTCAATCTCGACTACATCGAGATCCTGGTGCTCGACGAAGCCGACCGCATGCTCGATATGGGCTTTATTCGCGATGTGCAAAAAATCATCGCCAAAGTTCCGGCCAAAAAACAAACGCTGTTCTTCTCGGCAACGATGCCGCAAGAAATCGCCGACCTGGTCGATTCGCTGCTGGTGAACCCGGCTAAAGTCGAAATCACGCCCGTTTCGTCGACGGTTGACCGTATTCGCCAAGCCGTTTATCTCGTCGATAAGCCGAATAAGCAGAAGCTGCTGAACGATATTTTGAAAGACGCTTCGATCGAATCGGCGCTCGTGTTCACGCGGACCAAGCACGGCGCGAACCGCGTGGCGCGCCTGCTCGACCGTGCCGGCATCTCGGCGCTGGCGATTCACGGCGACAAGTCGCAAAACGCTCGCCAAACGGCGCTGAACAATTTCAAAAACGGTACGACGCGCGTTCTCGTCGCGACCGATATCGCCGCGCGCGGCATCGATATCGACGAGCTGTCGCATGTGATCAACTTCAATCTGCCGAACATTCCGGAGACGTATGTCCACCGCATCGGCCGTACGGGCCGCGCCGGACGCGACGGCATCTCGATCTCGTTCTGCGAAACGGAAGAACTGCCTTACCTGAAAGACATTCAGAAGCTGATCGGCAAAACGATCCCTGAAGTCACTGACCACGCTTATCCGATGACCGGCGAGACGCCTGCCGCTCCGCAGCCTGCGCAAAAAGGCCAGCAGCAAGGACGCGGACGCCGCGGAGAATCACAGTCCGCACAAGGCCAATCTCAGGGGCAATCCCGGCAAAATGCCGTAAAACCTGCGCCAAAGGCCAAAGCTCCGCAAAACGAAAACAGAGCTGCAGCAAAGTCTCCGGCAGTCAAAAACGAGGGGCGTCCGAACGCGCCGAAGAAAACGACGGCGAAGCCTAATGCTCCGCAAACGGCGGGCCAAGCTCAAGCCGCTGACAAAGCTCCTGTAACAGCAGGTACCAAGCCGCAGCAGGCTCCGAAAAATCGTCCGGCAGGCCAACCTGCACGCGCGAACGGCAGCAAGCCTGCCAATGCTCAAGCAGGCGGCGAAGCCAATCGCAACCGCGCGCCGAAAAAGCCGCAAAACGGACCGCGTGCCGCAGCCGACGGCAAACGGCCGCGCACGGGCGGACGTCCGCAGCCGGGAACGGCAGCTTCGGCACGCGCCAGCGCCAACAAAAAGTGGACCGACGGCCAATGGGCCGCCGACACCCTGTACCGCGCCAGCTACGGCCTTTCGGGCGACAAGGCTTAACCAGCTTCGCTGGTTAAGCTCTTTGCGGCGGTTCGGCAGAAAAGGCTTTGATCTTTTTCGTACTGCTTTTTACTCCTTTAATGAACATTCAAAAAGCGCGACATTTTGCCGCGCTTTTTGTGCTGTCCGAAAGTTTTCATATGTTGTTCGTCTTCGGCCCGCAACCTGATCCCGGTATTCGGCCTGTTACATGTACAACATCGAAAAATGAAGCTCGTGTCCCAATTGCTTGAGATAGTTGTATAACTGGGAACGGTGGTGGAACAGGTGGGTCAATGTCTCGATCTGCCATTGAATCTGGGTATGTCCGGACTCGGCGTAGAACGCTTTGGTGGAACGGGTCATCAGATCTTCAGGGCTCAGCGAAGTGATGTAAGCTTTATACGGCTCGAAGCTTTCGCGCAGGGCGGCAGCCAAAAGTTCGGGATCGGTTTCGTTGTCCAGGCTGCTCTCGATCGCACCGACTTCTTCCGCATTGCCTTCTTGCATGATCTTCAAGTCGCTCCGCGGCACCAAGGCCAAATGACGAACCAATTCAGGCAGCGAGCGCATATTGTCCTGCGGGCGGTAGCTCCAGTCTTCCGGACGGATGAGACGGATCAACGCTTCTCCGGTACGCACGCCCGTTTCGAGTTCAGTCAGCAGGTGATCACGGATTTGCAAAGCTTCAGTCATCTTCTTTTCTCCTCTTTTTGGGGAATGGACGTCGTCTTCAGTATAAAGGGATTTTTCGTTGCGAACAAGTGTTTGTTTTTGGGGTTGTAAAAAAGCCCGGCTTTATGCACGCCGGGCTTTCAAGGCCATGAAGAGGACGACTTCTTCGTACCGGTTCACACGATATGCCGATTCTCCCATTCCGACGGCCGCAGCATCTCTCGCACGCCGACGGTATCGCCGATTAGCAGCATGGCCGGATTGCCTACATTCATGGCAACAGCCAGTCGTGCGATGCCGCCCAATGTTCCGGTGATCACGCGTTCGGCTTCCGTCGTCGCGTTTTCGATCAAGGCGGCGGGCGTACTCGCATCGCGCCCGTGACGGATCAGCTCGCCGCTGATTTCTTCCAGACGCGAAACGCCCATATAGACGGCCAAGGTATCCGCGCCTTGCGCCAGCAGATCCCAGCGCACCGGAGCATCGGCTTCGCCGCAGCGGCTTCCGGTGACGACGGCGAACGAAGCGGCCGTACCCCGGTGGGTGAGCGGAATGCCTGACGATGCGGATGCGCCGGAAGCCGACGTCACGCCGGGTACGATCTCGAACTCGATGCCCGCTTTGGATGCGGCTAAAGCTTCTTCCCCGCCGCGCCCGAACACGAACGGATCGCCGCCTTTCAGCCGTACCACATGATGCCCCGCTTTCGCGTAATCGACGATCAGGCGGTCAATCTCGCTTTGCGTGAGCGCGTGACGCCCGGGAGCCTTGCCGCAGTAGATTTTGAGCGTTCCCGGCGGGCAATGCTCCAGCAGTTTGTCGCTCACGAGCCGGTCGTACATCACGACGTCGGCTTGTTCCAGACGGCGCAGCGCTTTGACCGTAATCAGTTCCGGATCTCCCGGTCCCGCGCCGACGATTGAAATTTTTCCACGGCTCATACGCTTTTCCTCCAAACAGGCAGATTTAAAGGCTTTTGTTCGGCTTCGACGGATGACGCAGGAACCGCTTCGCCTCGTCCTTGCTTCAATCCCCAATACAACAGCAGCCCCGTAAACAAAGCGCCGCCCGCGAAGTTGCCGAGCAATACCGGAATACCGCTCCAGACCAACCAATCCATGCCGCTGACGTTCGCGCCGAGCAGCATGCCTGCCGGGACGACGAACATGTTGACGACCGTATGCTCGAATCCTTGTCCGAAAAAGATCAGGATCGGCAGCCACATCGCGAATATTTTGCCGCTGGTCGATCTGGACGTCATCGCCATGACCGCGCCGAGCGTGACCATCCAGTTGCACAAGATTGCCTTGACGAATACGAGCAGCATGCCGGACGAGCCGAGCGCCTGATAAGCGAGCGTTTTCGCTTCGGCCGTGCCGACGAGGGTCGCGATTAACGGATTGGATAGATCCGTTCCGGCTTTGGTCGCGACGAACGCGTAGGCGAGAGCATACAGACCGCAACCGAGCAGATGACCGACGATGACCCAGAAATAGTTTTTGAGCATCGCGGAGACGGTCGTCTTTTTCTCCAGAACGGCCAGCGGAATCAGGGCGAAGCTGCCCGTGACCAATTCGAGGCCGAGCAGTACGATGATGACGAAACCGACGGGAAACAGGATCGCGCCTACCATCGGGATACCGGTTTGACCGGACGCGGTCATCGCGAGAGTAGTGGCGCAAGCGAGGATCGCGCCTGCCAGGCCGCTGCGGATCAACAATTGCGCGGCGGACAGTTCTGCTTTGGTCTTGCCTGCGTCGATCATGGTTTGCAGCACTTCGGCTGGTTTGACGTAGTCCATGAGGCATCGGCTCGTTTCCTGTGAATTTGGGAGGCAGGGGGTGGCGGGTAGGGATAGATGAAATACCAGCCCCCGAAGCTCAAAGATTGGGTTTGAGTTGTTTTGCAACTTGCCTCAGCTTCATTGACGAAAAGGCAGCGTAGCCTTACGCATTTGCTTCTTGCGGCACGCTTCGTTGACTATTCAGCAGCGTGGGGATCTTAATCAAGCAAAATCAAGGTCTCAGACGCTTCTACATTGCTTTTTAGGACATGCAAGACAAAGATTAGTCTCAAATAGGAGTCTACGTTGTCAAACAAGCAATGGATCAGCGTACCCGATCTAATATCCGGAACGGCTCAGGTCAGGCGATATGCGTATCGGTGCCGGAGGCGCCGAGCAGGGAAGCAGGCACAGTCAGGTAGATGGTGCCGTCGGCTTGGACTTCGGTCGGGAAAGTCTCGATGCAGCCTTTATCGGGGTCGAGGGCTTCGCCGCTGCGGAGGTCGATGCGCCAGTCGTGCAGCGGGCAGTGGACGACCGGGCCGCAGACCATGCCTTCGGACAGCACGCCGCCTTTGTGGGGGCAGCGGTTTTCGACGGCCAGGATCTCGCCGTCGGACAGACGGAACAAGGCGATTTCGAGACCGTTGACGTTGAGGCGGCGCGAGCCTAAAGGGTCGATATCGGTCAGTTTGCCTGCTTTTACTTGTTGGCTCATGCGGATTCCTCCTCTTTGCGGTCGTTACGGTCAGCTGCGGATACGGATACCGCTTCGGCGGCCGGGAGGCGTTCGAAGTTTTTGCGCAGTTCCGGTTCGTTGACGATTTGTTTCCACGGATCGACGGTGCGGTCCAGGGTGTCGCGCAGCCTCATATGCAGCGCTTTGCGTTCGGCTTCGTCGCTGAGCACTTGTTTGACATGATCGAGACCGACGCGTTCCACCCAAGGGGCGGTACGCTCGTTCCAGGTTGCATTTTCGCGATAATATTGCAGGAACGCGCTCGCCCATTCTTCCACTTCGTCGTCCGTTTTGACGAAGCCCAGCAGGTCGGTCGCCCGAACATGGATGCCCGCGTTGCCGCCGACATGCAGTTCCCAACCGCCGTCGACCGCGACGACGCCGAAGTCTTTGACGGTCGCTTCCGCGCAGTTGCGCGGACAGCCGGAGACGGCCAGTTTCACTTTGGCGGGCGCGTTCATGCGCTCGAACGCTTTTTCCAAACGCACGCCCATGCCCATCGCGTCCTGGGTGCCGAAGCGGCAGAAGGTGGAGCCGACGCACGTTTTGACGGTGCGGAGCGCTTTGCCGTAGCCGTGGCCGGAAGGCATGTCGAGCGCTTCCCAGACGCCGGGCAGGTCTTCTTTTTTCACGCCGAGCAGGTCGAGACGCTGTCCGCCGGTGAACTTGACCAACGGAACGTCGAATTTCTCCGCGACTTCGGCAATGCGCTTCAGTTCGGTCGGGGACGTGACGCCGCCGTAAATGCGAGGGATGACCGAATAGGTGCCGTCTTTTTGAATATTGGCATGGTAGCGTTCATTGGCGAAACGGGATTCTTTCTCGTCTTTGTATTCCGCCGGGAACAGCATGCCCAGATAGTAGTTCAGCGAAGGACGGCATTTGGAGCAGCCTTCGTCGTTGTTCCATTCCAGCACGTTCATGACTTCTTTGACCGTTTTGAGGCCCATGCGCTTGATGTCGGCCACGATCTCGTCGCGGCTCAAGGAGGTGCATCCGCAGATGCCTTCTTTGACCGTCACGACGTCGTCGCCCGCATGGATTTGCAGCAATCCTTCGACCAGAGGCTTGCAGCCGCCGCAGGAAGCCGAGGCTTTGGTGCAGCCTTTGATTTGGCCGAGACTGGTGCAGCCGCCTTCGATCGCGGAGACGATGTCGCCTTTGGAGACGCCGTTGCAGCCGCAGACGATCTCGTCGACCGGCATGGCTTCGAGCCGCGCCGTGCCGCTTCCGCCCCCGCCGCCGGATGCAAGAGCGTCGGCCGGCAGGCCGAGCAGCAGCTCTTTTTCGCGGCCGGCAATGTTCTCCCCGCTTTTGATCAGGGAAAACAACGAAGCGCCTTCCCCCGTCTCGCCGAACAGCACCGCTCCGATCAGCTTGTTTTCCATAATGACGAGCTTCTTATATACGCCTTCGATCTCGTCCTGATACCGAAGCGCCCGAGCGCCTTCCGGTTCGACGAAAATGCCGCCCGAGAACACGTCGACGCCGGATACTTTGAGCTTGGTCGACGTGACCGAGCCCGCATAGCCGTCGACCGGAACGCCGGCGAGGCTTTTCGCCAGCACGGCGCCCTGCTCGTACAGCGGCGCGACCAATCCGTAGGCGATGCCCCGATGCTGCGCGCATTCGCCGACCGAGTAGATGCCCGGCACGTTGGTCCGCATGTAATCGTCCACGACGATCCCGCGCTCTACGGCAAGTCCGCTGCGCTGCGCCAAAGCCACGTTCGGACGGATGCCGACGGCCATGACGACGAGGTCCGCTTCGAGCATGCTGCCGTCTTTGAACAGCAATCCTTTGGCGCGCTGCTTGCCGAGAACGGCTTCCGTTTGCTTTTTGAGCAGGAACTTCATGCCTTGGGCTTCCAGCTCTTTTTGCAGCATTAAGGAAGCGGGACGGTCGAGCTGGCGCTCCATCAGGTACTCGTTGATATGAATGACGGTAACGTCCATGCCCAAGTTCAGCAGGCCGCGCGCCGCTTCGAGTCCGAGCAATCCGCCGCCGATGACCGCCGCTTTTTTGTGCTTTCGGGACGCTTCCTGCATGGCGACGCAGTCTTTGATATCGCGGAAGCCGATAACGCCTTCTTTGTCCGCGCCGGGAATCGGCAGGATGAACGCGTCGGAGCCCGTGGCGACGATCAGCTCGTCATAGTCCGCTTCGATGCCGCCTTCGGCGTAGACCCGGCGATTGTCGCTGTCGATCTTCGATACGGCCTGGCCGAGATGCAGCGTGATCCCGTTTTCCCGGTACCAGTCCAGATCATTGATCACGATCTCTTCCATGCTTGCTCCGCCGGCCAACACGGACGACAACATGATGCGGTTATAGTTCGGATGCGGCTCTGCGCCGAATATCGTAATATCGTACAGGTCGGGCGCCAATTTGAGCAGATGTTCGATCGTGCGGACGCCTGCCATGCCGTTGCCGACGAGCACCAATTTTTTGCGTTTGTTTGCCATACGGAATCGCTCCTTTTCTGGTCAGAGGGAGTATCGGAAAACACAAACAGCCCGCATCACCCGCTTCGGAAATCTTGCTTGTTCCGTTGCTGTTTAAGGTGAGCAGGCGCCATTGCCGCTTCAGTCGGACACATCTTTGTATCCGCGTCGTTTCTTGAGACCGACTATACCGGAATATCATTTATGTGTCAACAATTTTGACATTTAATTTTTGATAATTTAAAATAATCGACAAATCAACCTTATTCATGTTATATAAATTAACACAAATAATAGCGACAGGAGTTGTCGGCTGATTTTGGTTTGGCCTGTACGCTATCCGGAGTCGAGCGAGCGTTATCGGCGGTCGGCTCGTCCAACGCAATCAACGAACGGATTCTGAATATAAGGAGCGTCGTTCATGCACAGCTTACTGATCGTGCACCACTCTTCCGATCCGCCGACCGGCGCAGCGAAAACCGAAAGCGATCCTGCCCGGTTGCTCGGCGAATGCGGCTATATCATCGAATCGGCACATACCCGCGAAGAAGCATTCGAGCGCGTAGGCGAAACCGATGCCGCCGTGCTGGCCCTTCCCATTACCGAAATGAACGACTGGGCGGGCGTGCTCATGTCGCGCAAAAACGTCCCTGTCCTCTGGTGGTGTACGGCAGAGACCGCTACGCTGTCCGTGTCCGCATGCGAAGACGACGTGCGGATCGACGGCGTTCTTTCCCCTCATATGAAGCCGTCCGAAATCCATTGGATTTTGCACTTCAGCTCCAGGCGATGCTACGAGCGGGTTCAGTGGGCCAAAGAACGGGAAAAGCTGCTCGCCCGGCTCGAAGAACGCAAATGGATCGATATGGCGAAAGGCATTTTGTCCAAAACGAAAAACATTTCCGAGTCCGAAGCTTACGATCTGCTGCGCAAGCAGGCCATGAACGAACGCAAGCGCATGGTCGACGTCGCTACATCCATCGTGAAAGTCTATCAGTTGCTGCATGAACCATCCTGAGGAGGCCCAGCCATGATCGATCTGTTAAAAGAAGTCGCCCGCGGCAAACGCGGCGCGCGGGACTTGAACTACGGGGAATCGTTGGAGGCCGCGGAAGCGATTCTCGGCGGACGCTCCACTCCGGCCCAGACCGGCGCTTTTCTGATCGCGCAGCGGCTGAAACTGGAGAGCGCCGAGGAGTTGGAGGCGTTCGTGTCCGTAGCGAGGAGACAAGCTTACCGGGAATGCCGCAAGCCGGGCATCGATTTCGCGGGACCGTACGACGGCCGGCAAAAAACGTTCTGGGCTTCGCTGCCGACAGCCTTCGTCGTGGCGGCAGCCGGAGTTCCGGTTACGCTGCACGGTTCCGCGCCGCTGCCGCCGAAATACGGCGTCGTGCTGCATGATATCCTGCGCGCGGCCGGTATCGATCCGCTCATGCTGAGCCGCGCGTCGGCGATCGCGGCAGCGGACACGAACGCATCGGCAGGAGCGGACGGACAAGGCGGCGTCCTGTTCGCCGACTCCGCCAAATGGTGCCCGCCGCTCGGGGAATTGCACGGCATCCGCGAAGAACTGGGCATGCGCACGCTGCTGAACACGGCGGAAAAGCTGATCGATTATTCCTGCTCGCCGTACCTCGTGCTGAGCGTCTTCCACAATACGGTGATCGATCGGCTGGCGCGGCTGGTCACGCGGCTCGGTTATCGGAAAACGTTGATCGTGCAGGGCGTCGAAGGTTCGGAGGACGTGTTTATCCATCGGCCGACGCGTATCCATACGGTCGAAGACGGACACTGCGAATTGGATCTGCTCGATCCCGAAATGTACGGTCTGGACACGGAACTTCCCGACGATGAGCCCGTATGGACCGCGCGCAAGCAACTCGATATGCTTGAAGCGGTTCTGCAAGGCGGCGGACATATGGCGTATTATAATCAGACGCTGCTGAACGCGGCGGTCCGCCTGCACTTGACGGGAGCGGTCGGTTCGGTGGAGGAAGGGATCTACACGGCCAAGCCCCTCTTGGATAACGGAGCCGCATGGAAGGTTTACCTGACATGGAAAAAGGCGCTTCAGGAAGCCGCTCCGATCGGCGAACCGGCGGAACGCAAGGCCGCGGTCCGAAAAGCTTGAAGCGTCAAACACTGTCGATCCGGCACGGCTTGCGCAAAGTTCCGAACGGCTTCTATGCGAATCAGCCCAAGCCGCGATGCGTTCTCGGTTGACGTATCGGGAAATCTCGATATACAATATCGGTATGAAAACTATCGATATATTCAAAGCCTTATCCAACGAAACGCGGTTGAACATGCTGCTTTGGCTCAGAGAACCGGAAAAGCATTTTCCTGCGCAGGGCGCGCATATTCCGAAAGGCGTGAATTTCGCGGGCGGCGTATGCGTCGGCGATATTCAGGAGAAAGCCGGCTTGTCGCAATCCACGGTGTCCAGCTACCTGAACATGATGCAAAAAGCAGGATTGCTGGAGTCTTTCCGCCATGGACAATGGACGTATTACCGCCGAAACGAAGCTTCGATTCAAGCCTTGGCCGAAGAAATCCGCACGAGTCTGTAAATCGCCGTCCGCGATAGTTGTCCGGACGGCCGACTTTTGCGCGCGCACTTGCGCAAATTAGCGAAATCCGCATTTCTCAGGCTAATATATCGTTTTTTCTAGATATTTAATTATTGGAAAAAGGAGAAATTATATGCGCCCCCTTTACTATCTGCTGGCTCTTCTAGCCGGCGCCGCCCTCAGCTTCGAAGGGGCGATTTACGCCGAACTCGGCAAATCGATCGGCCAAGTCGAGACGAGCTTTTACAATTTTGCGGCGGGCACCATCATCGTCGGCCTATTGTGGCTGTTTTTCGGAAAAGGAGAAATATCGCAGATCAAGCGCGCGCCCAAATGGTCGCTGCTCGGCGGTCTGCTCGGCGTCGTCTATCTGACTTCGATCGTGATCAGCGTGCCTTTCGTCGGCGTAGGCGTCACGATGGTGGCGGTCATCATCGGCCAGATGGTCATGAGCATGGTCATCGAACATTACGGCTGGCTCGGCAGCGAACCGACGCCGGTCAACAAAGAAAAAATACTCGCGGTGGTCTCCATGACCGCCGCGCTGCTGCTTATCAACTAGGGCGTGTACGCAAACTTCGAAGGCAGCAGATTTGGCTGAATTTTCGATCTATGCAAGGAACGATTTCGAAGGCGTGCCGGGGCACGTCTTCGAAATCGTGACGCGGCAGAGGACGAAAAGACAGGCAAAGATGCACTTCAGTAAGTTTGCGTACACGACCTAAAACCTTATCAACATTAAAGGAGGCCTTTATGGGATCATTCATGATTTTGTTCACCCTGCTCGGCGGCATTACGCTCAGCGCGCAGTCTTCCATCAACGGAACATTGGGCCGAAAAGCCGGTTCGCTCGAAACGACGCTGCTTACATTCGTAACCGGCACGCTGTTTTTGGCGCTTTATCTCCTGTTTTTCGGAAACGGAAATCTCGGCGCTTTGTTCGACGCGCCGAAGTGGCAGCTCAGCGCGGCTTTTCTGGGCACGGTCTATCTGCTGTTGACCGTGATCGCCGTGCCGAAAATCGGCGTGATCGCGGCCAATATCGCCGGAATCGCGGGGCAGCTCGTCGCCGGCATGCTGATCGACCACTTCGGTTGGTTCAACAGCCTGGAAATTCATCTCGATGGCAAACGGATACTTGCGCTCGGATTCATGGCGCTGGCGCTTTATTTGATTTATAGAGGGAACAAACGCTCCGCGGCGCAAGCCGAAGCGGCGGCGTAACGCGAAGCAACCTCAAACCGCATAAAAAAGGACTGTCCCGCTGCCGAATTACGGCTTGCGGACAGTCCTTTTTGCTTTGTTTCAAACAACCGGAACCTCTTCCCCGCCCAATAAAATCGCCTTCATATCCTCGAACGAATCGGCGATTTGCCTGACGTGCGGCTTTACGTTCTCCCGCATCGATACGCCGTCCTCGCCGAGATTGAACAGATCGTCATGCAGCATCCAGATCACCGGGCAGTCTCCGTCTTCGCCTTTTTGCTTCAAATCGAAGCATATCGGCCCTTGGCCGTCTTCGCCGATCGCGAACGGCAGATAACCTGCCGCGATAAGCGGGCCCCAATCTTCCGCGGCGTTGCGCTCCAGCTCCGCAAGCCCGGTTTCCGTATCGAGCGCCGGAAGCGTGAACGACATGCACCCGCCGACATACCCTCCCCGGCCGTCGCTCATCCCCGCGGACGTCCAGCTTACCAGATGGTACGCTTGCAGCAGCGCGCGGAAGCCCGGCGGAAAAACCGCGCGCAGCCTCGTTTCCAGCGCGTCGATCGCTTCGCCGGAGATCGTCGACGGAACCGGCTTCCAGAACTTCCACTCGCCGTCATCTTCATCTTGAAGCTCTTCCGGAACCTCGCGCCCCGTATCCAGCATGTCTGCCGGGATATTGTCGCCCAAGTCGTAAAACAGCATTCGGAACCGTGCATTCGTATGACGCGCGTCGATTCTTCGACGGATGTCCTCGATCTCCGCGACAAATTTCTTTTCCCGTTCGTCCATTTTTGCTTTTCCCCTTTCCTGTCCAAGCTCCGGCTGCGAAAAGCTCGATGGCAGGGCTTTTCGCTCCCTTTTCCAACTTTACCAGACGGACGGCTGGCGGAAAAGACCGACGGCGAAGACGCCCGCCACAAGCCGCCGAAGCCGTTTTTCGCCGGAAAAGAAAAATTTCTTTCCCCACATTTTTTTGCCACCCTTCGGTCTTCGGCTACATCTAAACAACAGATCGGAATTTTCGAGTTTCCGCAGCTGCCCGCGTACGAAATTTCGGAAAGGCGATATAAATTTCAGCCATGCCCCGTCTTTTCGTGTACCCGGGGCAAGAATCGAACATCCAGAATAACCGAAGGAGCTGAACCCCATGATCGTTTACGTTCTGTACGGAGGCCAATCGCCCGAGCATGAAGTGTCGCTGAAAACGGCGGCCACGGTGCTGAAGGCGCTGAATACGCAAAAGCACGAGGTTTATCCGATTTACATTTCGCGCGAAGGTCTATGGACCGGACTGGGCCGGATGCCGGAAGACGGATTGAACGCGGAAAACCTGATGCCCGTGTCCCGACATGCCGACGCGGCTTCTTCGCTCGGCGAAGTCCTGAAGGCCGAATTTTCTCTTCCCGGCGAAAAAGTCGCCCTGCCGCTGCTGCACGGAGCTAACGGCGAAGACGGCACGGTGCAGGGACTGCTGGAACTGCTCGGCATTCCTTACGTCGGCAACGGCGTCCTGTCCGCGGCCATGACGCTGGACAAAGACGTGACCCACCGGCTCGCCGGACTCGCCGGCATCCGGCAAACGGCATACGAGATCGTCACGCGCCGCGAATGGGAAGAAGATCAAGCGGGCGTGCTGAGCCGCCTGAAGAAGCGCGGCCTGCTGCCGGGCTACGTCAAGCCGGCGACGCTCGGCTCCTCGATCGGCATCAGCCGCTGCGAAGACGAGGCCGCGCTGGAAGCCGGCATCGAAGAGGCGCTGCGCCACGACGTCAAGCTCGTGATCGAGCGGGAAGTTCCCGGCCGCGAGATCCAGGTCGCGGTCATGGGCAACGACCGCCCGCAAGCTTCGCTGCCGGGCGAATTCCTGCACGGCGTGAAGTTTTTCGACTTCCGCGCCAAATATGCCGATCCGACGCTTCGCATGTCGATTCCGGCCGAAATCCCGCCCGCGGCCGCCGAAGAGATCCGCGAATCGGCGATCCGCGCTTATGAAGCGCTCTGCTGCTCGGGACTGGCGCGGGTGGACTTTTTCCTCGGTGAAGACGGACGGGTCTACCTGAACGAGATCAACGCGCTGCCGGGCTTTACCGGCACCAGCATGTATCCCGTCATGTGGGAGCGGACGGACGGCACGACCTACGCGGCCCTGATCGAAAAGCTGATGGACTACGCGCTGGAGCGCGGCCGTACGCGGGCGTCCGTCGGCGGCGCGCGATGAGCGCCGTGTACCGCGATACCCGGGCGGACGTCGATACGGCGGCGATTCGGCGCAATCTGTCGAAGATCCGCCGCCGCTTCCCCGCTTCGGTCCGGCTGATGGCGGTCGTCAAAGCGAACGGCTACGGGCACGGCGCGATCGAGAGCGCGGAAGCGGCCCTCGCGGCCGGCGCCGACATGCTCGGCGTCGCGCTGCTCGAAGAAGCCGTCGAGCTGCGCGAGCGCGGCATCCGGCTGCCCATCCTGGTATTGGCGCCGGTTCCGCCGCGTTACGCGGAACTCGCGGCCGCGCTGGATATCCGGCTGACCGTCACGGAAGCCGATTGGTTCCGACAGCGCGAAGAGCTTCGGCGGAGCCTCGGCGGACCGGGCGGCGACGGAACGCGCAAAAGCGATCCGAACGCAGCCTTCCCGCAAGGCATCGGAACCGAACCGCCGAACGGCCCTCCGCTGCGCGTGCACGTCAAGCTCGATACCGGCCTGGGCCGGATCGGGCTGAGAAGCCTCGAAGAATGGGAGCGGATCGTTCCCTGGTTGAAAAGGGAAGACGTCGTTACGGAAGGATTGTTCACCCATTTCGCGACGGCGGGCTGGGCGGACGCGTCATTCGTGAAGCTGCAATACCAACGCTTCCTGTCCATGACGGAATGGGCGCGTTCGTCCGGGATTCACCCTGCCCTTTTACATTGCTGCGGGAGCGCGTCGGCGCTGCGCTTTCCGGAAATGGCGCTCGACATGATACGGATCGGCGCGGCCGCTTACGGCTTCTACCCTTCCGCGCTCGCTCCACAGTGGGAGCTGGAGCCGGCGATGACGCTGCGCAGCGCGTTGATTCAGGCCAAGCGGGTATCCGCCGGAGACACGATCGGCTACGACCGTGCCTATACGGCGCGGGGCGAGGAATGGATCGGTACCGTCCCGATCGGCTACGCCGACGGATGGTCGCAGATCATGCAGGGCGGCGAAGTGCTCGTCGGCGGCAGACGCGCCGAGATCGTCGGCCGGATCGGCATGGACCAACTGACCGTCCGGCTGCCGGCCCCTTGCCGGGCCGGCGACCCGGTCGTCCTGATCGGCAGCCAGGGCGGCGAAAAAATCTCCTGCGCGGAAGCCGCGTCTCGCGCCGGCATCGTCCCGCAGGAAATCACCGCTTCCTTGACCGGAAGAGTGCCGAGAAATTACGAACCGGAATTCGGCAGCGAAGCTTTGACGAAGGAGGAATACGCATGGAAACCGAAACAAGACGTCTTGCGAAGATAAACGGGTATAGCAACGAAATGAAGGAGCAGCCGAATCCGGTGCATCAACCGAAAACCGAAATGAGAGCACGCACGAATAAGGCGCCACAACCGGACTCGGTGCCGGTCCTGGTCAACCGGCACCATCCTTGGACCGAAAGCGCCGAGGATACGGACAGCCGGCTTGCTCCGGTAAGCGCCTTCCCGGACATTCGGGCGCTGGACTCGAATATCCGGCTGGATCGAACCTGCCTGCAACGGCTGGACGCGCTGCTGGACGCCGTCAGCGGCAAAAACGGCATCGTCGTCGTCAGCGGTTACCGCGACCTGGCCGAACAGACGGAGATTTATTACTCTTCGCTGCGGGAAAACGGCGCGCCATACACCGCCAAATTCGTGGCGCTGCCGGGATGCAGCGAGCATCATACCGGATTGGCCGTGGACGTCGGCTCGGCGGCGGGCGGATTGGACTTTATCGCGCCGGAATTTCCGGACGACGGCGTCTGCGGCGCGTTCAAAGCGAGAGCGGCCGAATTCGGCTTCGTCCAGCGCTACAAAGCGCACAAAGAGCATTTGACCGGCATTTCTTGCGAGCCTTGGCATTTTCGTTACGTCGGCGCGCCGCATGCCGCGATCATGGAAGAACGCGACTTGTGCCTCGAGGAATATGTCGAGATTCTGCGGCAGGAGCGCGCGAAAGCCGGACACGGCGAGGCTTCCCATGGGAACTGATCGGCCCGCGGCACGATCTTCCCGGAATATCGGCGGCACGGATTGGCTGAAATTCATGGCCGCGCTGCTCGTGATCGCCAACCACACGTCTCCGCTGGCGAGCGTCAGCCCGCAGGCCGACTTTTGGGTCGCCGGGCTGATCTCGAGGGTAGCCGTGCCGATCTTTTTTATCGGGTCCGGATTTTTCCTGTTCCGAAAATTCGCGGACGACGCTTCCGCGAACCGCTCCGCCGTCCTCCGCTACACGAACAAGATCGCGCTGCTGTACGGCTTGTCGATTCTGATCTATCTGCCGCTCAACGTCTACAAAGGCGATTTCGCGCAGGGCTTCGACGTCGGCTCGGTTCTGCGGGATATCGTGCTGGACGGCACCTTTTATCATCTGTGGTTTTTCCCGGCGCTTTGGATCGGCATCTGGTTGATTTATTTCCTGAGCCGCTTGCCTTCGATGGCTTGGGCCTGGACGGCCGCGATCGCTTTGTACGCGTTCGGTCTGCTGGGCGACGGCTATTACGGCTTCGCCGCGAATGCCCTGCATCTGAAACCGGCTTATGATGCGCTTTACGCCTGGATGGATTATACGCGCAACGGCCTGTTTTTCGCGCCTCTGCCTATTCTGGCAGGCGCGGCGCTGGCCCGGCGGGGCCTGCCGAAGTCCGCGCCTTCGCGCTTCGCCGGCATCCGGCTCGGCGCGGCGGCGATCGTCGCCCTGCTTCTGCTGATCGCCGAAGGCGAATGGCTTCGCGGCCTCGACCTGCCCCGGCACGGCAGCCTGTATCTGCTGTCGATTCCGGCCGCATTCCTGCTGTTCCTTTGGTCGACGACCTGGAACGTTCGCGGCTCCAGACCTCTTCGCGCTTGGAGAACGTGGATCTACATTTTGCATCCTTGGGCGATCGTCCTGGTTCGCGGCGGCGCCGAAGCCGTAAACGGCGAACGGCTGCTGATCGCGAACAGCCCCGTGCATTACGTTGCCGTGTGCCTGGTGTCGATCGCGCTGTCCGCGCTCGCGGCTGCCGCGATGGACAAAGCGGGAAAGATTCGCCTATTCGCGCATAACAAAAAGCGCGGAGAAGATTCTTCCTCCGCGCCTTCGCGACGAATTTTCTGAATGTTCGCGCCTAGCCCGCGCTTCTTATCGCCGACCTGCGTTTCCGTCGGCTTCGCTTGCCCGCATCTTTCCTTCTCCCGATTCGGGAGAAGTTTTCGTTTTCGCTTCGGATCTGCGATCCGTATACCGGAACAACACTCGCAGCAGCGGAGGAATCGCGAAGAAAATGAAGAACGTCCGAAACAACTGATACCCCGATACGATCGACAGATCCGCACCGATCGAGTGGGCGATGACGCCCATCTGATCCATCCCGCCCGGCGCGAGACTCAGCAATGCCGTCGGTGCCGTCACGGGCTGCAAACGCGTCAGCAGCACCGTCAAGCCGAAAGCGCCGACGATCAACAGTACCCCGCTGAGCAGGGACAGCGATAACGTGCGGACTTTATTTTGAATCCGGGCAGGCTTGAGCAGCGTTCCGACGTAAGTTCCGAGTGCCAGCTGTGCCGCGGCGGTCAGTGCGTGAGGCAGTTCCGGCGCATGGAAACCCGTTGCCTGAAGCAGCGCGGTGCCGAATGCCGGACAGAGGAGGAACGCCGTCGGAAATCGTACTTTTTTCCCCAGCAAAGCCAGTCCTGCGCATAACGGCCCGTATACGAAAATATTCGGAAACAAGCCGCTCCATGGAATGCTTTCCGCCGCTGCGACCGCTGTCGCTTCTCCTGCCTGACCCGCAAAAAGAGGACTGTAGATCATCAGCGGGATACCGACGATAATCAGCAGCAGCCGCATCACCTGATTGACCGTCACCAGCGTCAGATCGACGCCTTTGGTCTCTTCGGCCAGCACGACCATCTGCGATAATCCGCCGGGAACGCTGCCGAGCAGCGACGTTTTGAAATCCGTGCCGGACAACTTGCCGATCACGAACGAAAGACCCGCGCATAATAACAGAAGCAAAAAAGTCATCAGGATCATATACGGCACCTGCGTGCCCATGCGCCGCAAAGCTTCGCCCGTCAGCGCCAGGCCGATCGTATAGCCGATCAGGATCAGCGCTCCGTTGCGCAGCGGCGACGGCCAGGCGTAAAGCTTCTTTTTCAGTACGTTGGAACCGATCAGAGACGCGAGCATCGGTCCTCCGAGCAGCCAAGGCACCGGAAGGTTCAAAGCCTGAAAAAGCAGCGCTCCCGCAAGCGAGATCAAGGCCGCGGTCCCGATTCGCGGCCACGGGCTTCCCGCTTCGGATAATCGATCGCTCATTGCTTATTCCTTCTTTCTTCGAACCTTTGTATTCGCCGAAAAACATATTTCTTTATTATACGCTTTCCTTTCCTCCGGCGCCAAACGGACAAAAAAGCGAAAGCGCCGCTTTATCGGCGCTTTCGCTTGATTTTGCTTTCTTGAGTCCCCCCGGACTTCGCCCGGTCATGCGGGGATCGCGTGCTTGTTACCAGGGAATCTCGCCGTTTTCGTCAAAAAATTTGCCGGACGGTCCGTCCTCGCCGATCACGGCCAATCCCGCTACCGTGCCGGCGGAATGCTCGACGCTTCGCGGACCGCTGTTGTTGTTCATGTCCGTGGCGGTATAACCCGGATCGACCGCATTGATCTTGATCGGCGTTCCGGCGAATTCTTTGGCGAACATGACCGTCACGGCGTTAAGCGCCGTTTTGGAACTGTTGTAATCCAGCGGATTGACGCCGTAATGCTCATGCGACGGATCGCTGTGGAAGGTCAGGGAACCGAGACCGCTCGAGACGTTGACGATTCGGCCGCTCGGCGCTTTTTTCAACAAAGGAAGCATCGCTTGAATGGCCTGGATCGGTCCGAACACGTTGACTTCGTACACCTTGCGGATGTCTTCCATGCTTTGTTCGCTCGGCACGTTGCCGCCGGCCCCGATGCCCGCGTTGTTGATCAGCACGTCCAGGGAAGGCGTCAGGCCCGCGATCGTTTCGGCCGCCTCCGAGATCGCGGACGGATCCGCCATATCGATCCGGACGTATTCGGCTTCGATGCCTTCATCCCGCAGCTTGCGAACCGCTTCCCGGCCGTTTTCTTCGCTTCGCGCTCCCACAAAGACGAAGTATCCCCGTTTGCCCAGCTGCCTGGCCGTTTCGTACCCGATTCCTTTGTTGGCTCCCGTAATGAAAACCGTCTGCTTGCGCATCCTCGTTCATCTCCCGTTTATCGTATTCGGCGGCCGCTCGTAGGCAGACTGCTACCTGGTATATACCCCAAACCGCGCCGAACTTCTTACCAACCGAAATCCAGCGTCCCGCCCGTCTCGCACCAAGTCTTGATCGAACTGATCACCATCGGCCAAGCTCCTTTCGCGTTATCTGCGGCAGGATGGTTCTCGCTCCACTCGTCGTTGACCAGCGTCAGCTTAGTCGTCGTACCCGCCTCTTCCAACTCGAACGTCACCACACTCGTAAGCTCGGCATGCCGCTCGCGGTAAGACGGGCCCGGATGTTCGAGATAGGCCAACTTTTTCCCGGGCTCATAAGCTTGAATATTTCCGTACACGTGCACCGTCGCATCGCCCTCGCTGCCCGGACCGACATACTCGAACGGAGCGCCGACTTCAAACGAAGACTTCAATTGCGATCCGAAAAAGGCAGCCTTCGTCCCTTCCGGCGACACCAGCGCTTCCCAGACTTTCTCCGGCTTGGCATCGATATAAATCACGTATTCCAGCTTCATGATTGAACCTCCCTGTAATGGATTCGAATACCGCTTTTCTTGGATGACGCTCTCGCGTTGCCGCGGCTTCCGTGTTACAATCAGCTTAACTTAAGGAACGTATATTCGCATTGTAAAAACGCGACAGCCACTTGAATAAAAAACGGGAGGACGGCATGGATCACTTTCCTGAAAATGAACGGGCAAAAGATTGTGCGGCGACGCGAACCCACGCTCCGCGCTCCCCTTTTTTCGATTCGTCCGAACCCCGCCTCGGCGTGCTCAATCCCGAGATCGGCAAAGATCATTTTCGCCTGCTTCGTTACGATCCCGCGCCGGAGCTTGCGAACTTCGTCCGCCATTATTGGACCGTCGAGTGGGATCTGAGCGGGGCGAAGCCGTATCAGCAAGAAGTCGTGCCGAATCCTTGCGTCAATCTCGTCATCGAGCCGGGACGTACCGCTGGTTATATGCCGTCGACCTCGCGCTTTGCCTATCTGCTTCAAGGAAAAGGCAAAGTGTTCGGCGTCAAGTTCCGGCCCGGCGGCTTTTATCCTTTTTACCGCGAATCGCTGTCGGAATTGGAGGGACGTCCGCTTCCGGTCGATCGCTTCCTGAACACGACGGCCGAATCGCTGGAACAAGCGCTGCATACGAAGGATAACGCCGCATTATGCGAACTTCTCGACCGGCTGCTGCTTGATTCTTGTCCGGAAAAGGATGCGGAGACGCAGCTGCTGCATCAGATCACCGCTGCCATTGCCGACGAGCGGGAACTGACGAAGGTCGACGCGTTATGCGAATCGATCGATATGGAAAAGCGTACGCTTCAGCGGCTGTTCAGCCGACGCATCGGCCTCAGTCCCAAATGGGTCATTCGACTGCATCGTCTGCAAGAAGCCGCCGAAGCACTGGATCGCGGCGGCGGGCAAGGCACGGTTCCCAAGCTGCTGCATCTGTCGCACGACCTGGGCTACCACGATCAGGCCCATTTCATCAAAGATTTCAAAGCCGTGATCGGCGTAACGCCGGAAGCTTATGCGTCCGGGGCAAGAGGATAACGGCCGCGTCTGTCCGAATCGCGTAAAAGACCCGGCTCGTCGCCATTGCGCGAGCCGGGTCTTTTTTTGAGAATTGACGCTTATCTGTCATTCGACGATCAGATCGTCGCGCACGGAAACGCGGGAACCTGTCGGTTCAGTACTTTGCTCAACGCGCGAATCACCAGCTCATGATCCCGTCCTTCGCGCAACCCGCTTAAGGAAAGCGTCGCCGCCCATTCTCCGTTCGCGCGAATCGGGAAAGCGCCGCCTGACGGAACGAAGTGCGGCATATTCGCCATCTCCTCGCTCCATTTTCCGTTCAGCTCGTGATCGACGTGCATCCAGACGCTGGAATGTCCCGTCGACAGGGCCGCCCTGCGTTTCCCTTCCATGTAACCGATATTGCGCGCGGCTTTGCTGTCCATGACGTATTGGAAAATGACCAGCCCGTCGCTCTCCCGGAAGATCGAAACGGCAATCTCGCGGTCATATTCCTTCGCCAATTCCACGATCGTATTTCCCAACTCCAAGGCTTCCTTCGATCCGAACGCCTCATATTGCAGAAGCTCCTCCTGCTCGGCCAATACCTCCAGACACTCCGGCGTATAGGTCAGTCCTGCGCGAACCGCATCGAGAATCTCGGCGCAGCGCAAGGACGCGGATAACGGCATAATATCGCTCTCGGTACGTCCCTGCTGCAAACATTCCGCAAAATGATGCACTTCGCTGTAAAAATCATCGATCTCGTACGGAACATTCACCTGCTCGGGCTCTTGTCCGTCCCGGTAAACGGTCATGCTCACCGGACGATGGAGATCCTGAACGACGATTCGCCCGTTCTCGCCCTGCAGCACGGCAACGCGTTCTTTTTGACGATCGAATGCGCATTCCAATCCGGCCTTTACGTCGCCGGCATGCAGCTTGGCATCGATGTAGTAATCGACGAAATCCTGCTGATTGGCGGCGACCGTTTCCAATGTAAGGCTGCCGGCGGAAAAATCTTCGATCCAGCTTGCGCAGTATGTACCGACATCCAGCAGCGAACCGCCGTGGCCGGGCTGCACATGATAGGTGTTCAATCCTTGCGGCATTTCGTTGCACAGGCTGGCATAGATCGAAGTGATTTTGCCGATCTCGCCCGCATCCACTCTGCGCCGGAGTTCGCGGTAAAGCGGCACGAAGCGCTGCTTCATCGCTTCCATAAACAGCACGCTGCGGCTCCGGGCCGCGTCGGCGATATCCTGCATCTCTCGGAGATTGAGCGATGCCGGTTTTTCGCACAGAACGGCTTTGCCCGCATGGATGGCTTTAATCGCCCATTCATGATGAAGTTGGTGCGGCAGCGCCAGATAGATCGCATCAATGTCGGGATCAGCCAATAGCTCGTCGTGCGACAGATAAAGCTTGTCGGCCGGATGCTTGTCGGTAAACGTCTTCAGCTTGTTCTCGTCGCGCCCGCTAATTGCGTGCAGCGTACTATTCGGCTCATGCCCTACGGCAGCGGCAAAGCGATGAGCAATATTGCCCGCGCCGAGAATTCCCCATTTGATCATGAAATCCACTCCTTCGCGATGGTTGTCGTCTTGATTGTATCATCTCCGCGCTCCCTCAGCATTTCTCTGGACGCTTCCATGAACGAGGCAATAACGGGCGAAAGCCATTTGTCTTTATGCCATAACATCTGCGTGCGGACGCGAAGATGAGAGGTGTCCAAAGGCAGAGTCACGAGCTCTCCGCGCAGCAGTTCGGCCTGCACGACGATCTCCGGCAAAAAAGCGATCCCGATCCCCGAAACGGCGCACTGTTTGATCGCTTCGGCGCTTTGAAACTCCAAATACGTGATATCGTCGACGCCTTCTTTTTCGAAAGAACGGTCGAACAGCGTCCGGTACGGGCAGCCTTTTTCGTTCGTCAGGAATACTTCGCCGCGAAAATCGTGCGGAGACAGCGACGTGCTTGCGGCCAGCGGATGATCGGGAGCGGCAAACAAGCGGAAATGCTCGTCGATCAGCGGCTCTACCGCCAATCCGTTCGAGCGTACTTCTTCGTCCAACACGTACACCAGATCCGCCGTTCCTTCGAACAGCGCCTGCTTCAGTTCCCCGTTCGGCACGGAACGGAAGATCAGGCGCACGCCGGAATGCAGCGAACGGAATTTGCGAAAAACGGCCGGAAGCCGATACGCGCAGATGACTTCGTTGGCGCTGACCGTCAGCGTACCGTTCAACCCTGCGCCGCCCTGCAAGTCGCCGCGCGCTTCGTCCAGCTTTTCGAACACGTCCCGGACATGGTTCAAAAAGCGCCTGCCCGCTTCGGTCAGCACCAACTGCTTGCCCAAACGGTCGAACAACGGGACGCCGAGTTCTTCTTCCAGCGCTTTGATCTGCATCGTGACGTTGGACGGCACATAGTTCAGCGCTTCGGCGGCACGCGTGAAATTCAAAGTGTAAGCGACCGTGCGAAACGTGTTCAATTGCCGGAGTTCCATATCGTTCCGTCTCCTTTTATCTTCATTTTATTTGAGTATAGCGTTCAATTACGTTCACTTTTATTGAACATTCAACGGCTCTATACTAACACGGGAAGACGCGACGGGCCTACTCGCGGAGATCATGCCGTCCACATGCCCGACCGTTTTATCATGAAAGGAGCGATACCTAAATGGACTACGAGATTTTCAATCTGGGCGACGCGAAGCTGCAATCGGGAACGACGCTGCCGGGCGCTTTTCTCGCTTATAAGACTTACGGACGTTTGAACGAGGAAAAAGATAACGTCATTGTGTATCCGACCGCTTTCGGCGATACGCATGCGCAGAACGAATGGCTGATCGGCAGCGGGAAGGCGCTTGATCCGGACAAGTATTTCATCATCGTGCCGAATTTGTTGGGAAACGGGCTGTCTTCTTCGCCGAGCAATATGCCCGCGCCGTACGACCGGTCCCGTTTTCCTCGGGTCAGCGTCTACGACAACGTGGCTTTTCAATACCGGCTGATCCGCGAAAAATTCGGCATCGACCGGATCGCGCTCGTCGTCGGCTGGTCGCTGGGCGGCATTCAAGCGTTCCAATGGGGAGCCAGCTATCCGGAAACGGTACAGCGAATCGCGCCGTTTGCCGGAATCGCAAAGCCGTGGCCGCATACGTTCGTGGTGCTGGACAGCTTGAAAGCCGCGCTGCTCGCCTCCGTCGGCTTCGATCCCGGCAGAACGGACGACTTGACCTCCTCGGATATGCGCGCCGTCGGCAAGGTGTACGCGGGGTGGGGACTGTCGCATGCTTTTTACCGGGAAAAGATGTACGGGCAGATGGGCTTTGACTCGTTGGAATCTTTCGTGAGCGGCGTGTGGGAAAACAGCTTTATGAACATGGACCCGCATAACGTGCTGGCGATGCTGGCGACGGGGCAAAGCGCGGATATCAGCGATAACGGGATGTACGGAGGAGACTTCGACCTTGCGCTGCGGAGCATCACGGCCCGCGCCTGCCTCATGCCGGGAAGCACGGATTTGTTTTGCCGGGCGGAAGACAATGAATATGAAGTTGCGCGAATGCCGAATGCCGTTTGCAGCCCGATTGTATCGGATTGGGGGCATTTCGCGGGGCGGGGAATCAATCAGGAGGATAATGCGTTTATCGACGGGCAGTTGAAGTCTTTATTGGAGTCTTAAGCAGAAAGATGCGCGGCAGATTAAACGCGCATCGGCTAAACATCCATGCAAAAACCGCCGTTGAAGGCTTTGGGCCCGCGGCGGTTTTTCGTGTGCGGTTCGCCGGCCGATTCTTCTCAAGACTCTCGGCGGCTCGACCATTCTTTTTTCAGCAGCGCGTACAGGAACGTATTCTCGTATTTCGGCGTCCCGTCTTCGTTTGTCGTGAACGAAACGAATTCCTTCATGCAACCTTCTTGGCGCATGCCGAGCTTCTCGCACAGCTTTTGGGATCTGAAATTGTTATCCTCGACGTAGGCGTACAATCTTCTCGCTTCTTTTTCCTCGAACAAATGATGCAGCAGCGCTTCCGCGCTTTCTCTCGCCAGCCCTTTGCCTTCGTAAGCCGCGTTGAAATTCCAGCCGATGCTGAACGTATCCGGTTCTTCTTTCATGCAGAACAGTTCGCCGATCAGCATATTGTCTTCTTTGAGCGCGACCGCAATCTGGGAGTCGTCTTCGCTTCGCTTGCGGACTTCCGTCAAAGCTTCTTCCGGCGTATTGATCCGGCCGTCCAAAAAGCAGTTTACTCGGTGAGCAGACATGTAGGCGAGCAGTCCGGGAGCGTCCGACTCGGAGAAATTGCGCAGGATCAAGCGATTCGTTTCGATATTTTTCATGGGCTCGTTCACTTCCTTCTATTAAAAATAATAAGCATGGGTTCAAAAACTGCGGTTTTCGCTTCCCGAAGACTCGGCTTCGTTTAGCGACGTTCGGGCTTTCTGCTTCAAGTGTAACGGAAGGTTGTGTTTTCGGTATGTTTTTTATCGGGATGTCAGATCCAAATATCGTTGGCCGCGGTGCGGTCCGATTCCGTATCGCCGGTATTTAATACCCCTTTCGGCTCCACCAGCATAACTTGGCACTCGCGCTCGGCAAACGGTTTGTGCTCGACGCCTTTCGGCACGACGAACATCTCGCCTTGGGGCAGCTTGACCTGCCCGTCGCGGAAATCGATGACCATCTCCCCTTGAATCACGACAAATACTTCGTCCGTATCCCGATGAACGTGCCAGGCGAAATGTCCTTCGATCTTGACGATCTTGAATTGGTAGTCGTTCATCTCGCCGATCACTCTCGGAGACCAGTGTTCGTGCAGCAAAGAAAACTTTTCGCTCAGGTTAATCGCTCGGTAATCCATGTTATCCCGCCTTTTGATGATATTCGATTGCTTGGTTCCCCCAAGTTCACACGTCCTTTTGCATCGCGTAAAATCATAAAAATATAGATTTATCATCACTTTTCGAGATGCAAGGAGGTTCGCATAGGCTTGGACATCAAATCGTTGGAGATCTTCAAAGCGGTCGCGATCGAGCAAAACATCACCAAAGCGGCGGAAAAACTGAACTACGTGCAGTCCAACGTGACGGCGCGCATTCAACGTCTGGAAAAAGAATTGGGCGTCGCGCTGCTGTACCGTTCCCATAAAAAAGTATCGTTGACGCCTGCCGGACGCGAATTTTTGCCTCATGCCAACAAGCTGCTGAACGATTTCGAAGCAGCTTTCGAAGCGATGAACCCCTCTTCGGCGCCGAGCGGACCGCTGCGGATCGGCGCGATGGAATCAACGGCCTCCACGCACTTGCCGCTTATTTTCGCGCGCTATCATGAACGGTTTCCGCAGGTGGAATTGAGCATGACGATAGCGCCTACCGTGGATCAGATCGAGGATATCCTCACATACAAAGCGGACGGCGCGTTCGTGGACGGACCTGTTTTGCATCCCGAAATCGTCGAATACCCGGTGCTGGAAGAATCGCTTGCGTTGATTACGGCTTACTCGACGGACCCTTTCGTTTTGACGTCGATTTTGGAAAAACTGCTGCTTTCTTCGTTCGAACACTGCATTTATTTGGGACGCTGGCAGCACTGGTTGAAAGACAACGGGCATCAGCCGATGAAGGTGATGGAATACGGCACGTTGGAAGGCGTTCTGAAATGCGTGGAATACGGACTGGGCGTGACGGTTCTTCCGATGTCCATGATTGAATCGAGGATGCAAGGCCGATTGAACGCTTACCCGCTGGAAGACTCTTACCGGATCGTGCCCACGGTGTTTATCCGGCGCCGGGACACGTACAGGACGGCCGCGCTTTCGAAGTTTATGGAAGAAGCGGGCATCGTCGTTCCTTGATCGGTTTAGTCGGCAGCTTTCGCTTGTGCCGCTTTTGCATGAAAAAAGAACCCGGCGCTTTCGGCCGGGTTCTTTTCGGGTATCGGTATTTGTTGCTTTTATAAACGGATTAACGCCCTTTCGCAGCCTCGGCCGCTTCCTGCGCCTTCAGCTCTTCGATCAGCTTATCACCTTCGACGTCAAGGTTCGGCAGAATCTTGTCCAGCCATTTCGGCAGTGCCCAGGCTTTGTCGCCGAACAGCGACATGACCGCCGGAACGAGCGTCATGCGGATCACGAACGCGTCGATCAGGATGCCGATCGCCAGCGCGAAGCCGATCTGCTTGATCATGATGTCGTGCGTGAAGATAAAGCCTGCGAACACGGCAACCATGATGACCGCCGCCGCCAATACGACGCGGCTGGCTTGGCCGTACCCATGGATCACGCTGTCGTTGCCGCGGTGTCCGTGCACGTAGGATTCGCGCATGGACGAGACGAGGAACACTTGATAATCCATCGCCAGGCCGTACAAGATGCCCGTAACCATGATCGGCATGAAGCTCAGGATCGGACCCGCCGTATCGAACGCGAACAGGTCATGCAGCCAGCCCCATTGGAACACGGCCGTCGTCAGGCCGAACGTGGCCAGGATACTGAGCAGGAAGCCGACCGTCGCCTTGATCGGCACGACGATCGAGCGGAACACGAGCAGCAGGATGATCAGCGACAGCACCACGATGATGCCGACGTAGATCGGGAATACTTCCGCCAGCTTCGCCGACATGTCGATATTGACCGCCGTCACGCCGGTAACGCCCAACTTGATGCCGTTATCGGCGGACAATGCGGCATTTTCGTCGCGCAGCGTCGTGACCAGATCCTTGGTCGCTTCGTCGTTCGGTCCGGTTTTCGGAATGACGCTGAACAGCGCCAGCTTGCCGTTCTCGCTGATGCCCAAAGGCGATACGACAGACACGTTATCCACCTGCTGGATGCCTTGGGTGAGCGCGCCCAGCGTTTGCGGCGTCACGTCTTCGCCGTTTGCCGATTCGGCCACGATCAGCAGCGTGCCGTTGAAACCTTCGCCGAAGCTTTTCGAGATCGCGTCGTAACTTTGGCGCTTGGCGGTATCCAGATCGGCCGAAGCGGCCGACGGGATCGCCAGATCCATTTTCAAAGCCGGAATGGCCGCGACGCCGAGCACGACGACGATCAGCAGGATCACCGGCCAACGGAATTTGATCACGCCGTGAATCCAGCGTGCTTTGGACTGTTTTTGCGCGCGGGAAGCTTGGTTTGCCGCTTCTTTGTCGCGCGCTTTGCGGGAGCAGATGCGCTCGCCGATCAGGCCGAGCAGCGCCGGCAGCAGCGTGAGCGCGATCAGCACGTTGAGCAGTACCGTCACCGAAGCGACCAGCGCCATTGTGCTGAGGAACGTGATGCCGATGACGAGCAGACCGCATAACGCGATGATAACGGTCAGGCCCGCGAAGAACACGGCGCTGCCCGCGGTGCCGATCGAACGGCTGGCCGCTTCTTTGGCACTCAGTCCTTGATCGAAGATCAGGCGGCGCTGGCGGTTGATAATGAACAGCGCATAGTCGATGCCGACCGCAAGGCCGACCATCAACGCCAGTACCGGCGTGATCGAACTCATGCTCAGGTACGTCGAGAGCGCGTACGCGCCGCCGACCCCGATGCCGACGCCGAACAGCGCGACGACCAGCGGCAGCCCTGCGCTGACCACGGAGCCGAGCGTCATGATCAGAACGATCACGGCGACGACCAGACCGTACACTTCGTTCGTGCCGATCGGGATATCGAGGGGCAGCAGCGATTCGCTCGGCAGGGCTTTGAGGCCCGTTTCGTCCGCTACGCCTTCGACGGTGTTGATTACCGATTCTTTGACTTCGTCGGAGATCGCGGACTGCTGGACGGTGAATTGGAACTGGAACAGCGCCGCGCTGCCGTCGTTCGCGACGGTCACGCCGATGACCGGCATGCCGTCGACGACGAGCTGCGTGTACGGCGGCAGTTCGGCGGAACCCGCCGCTGCGCCCTGCTGCGCGCCTGCGGCCGGATCGGTTGCGGCTGCGCCTTGCTGGGCATCGGCATCGGTTCCGGCCGCGCCCGGCTGCGCCATCTCGGCGCCCTGCTGGGCGTCCGCGTCATTGCCGGCCGCGCCTTCCGCTCCCTGCTGCGCGGCGGCATCGGCTCCTTGAGCCGCTCCGGCGGACGTATCGCCCATGCCTGCCGCTCCTTGAGCGGCCTGCGCTTGTGCTTGAGCCATCGCCTGCGCGGCCAATTCAGGCGCATTCAGCACCTGGTCGAGGCCATACACTTCATTAACAGCTTCCTGAATTGCCGCGAGACGTTCAGGCGTATTCAGGCTTTCGCCCTCGGGAGCGACGAATACGACGCTGCCTTGTCCGCCGGACGCTTCCGGCTGCACTTCGGCCAACTGGTCGAGCACTTTTTGCGACTCCGTGCCTTCCAGCTTCATTTCCGAGCTGACGCTGACTCCGTTGATGCCCAGCAGCGAAATGACGAGCGCCAGAACGACGACCCATCCTCCGATGAACAACCAAGGCTTGCTGTAAGCCGACTTGCCTAATCTGTACAGAAATTTGGACACTTGTTTTCGCTCCTCAAAATCCGTTTTTCAAATAGCCGAACGTCATCTTCAAAAACTCGTCAAACGTCATTGCATCAGGTTCTTCCCGAGGTTCTTCACCCGGAAGCTGAACCTGAACTTCTCCTTCGAGCACCGACAAGACGGCTCCGAATACAGCTCCTACCAAAAGATGCGGATAGCCCTGAACATAACGATCGCCGCAAACCCGCTGCAACTCGATCTGAGCCGCCGCTTGAAGACGATGCAGGACATTCAACACGTACGGTTCCAAAGTCGGGTACGACTTGGAAAGCACCACAAGCTCGCGCAGCTTCCGCAGCAGGTTAGCCGTGAAGTTCATGCGTAACCACTGTTCGAGCGCTTCGAGCGGTGACCCTTCCGCCGGAAGCGAATCCACTTCCCGCAGAACCTCTTCGCGCTGCTGATCGCCTTCTGCGCTGCTTAAAGAAACGACTGCCATCGCGACCGCTTCTTCTTTGCATGAAAAATGATTGGCAAACGTTCGCCGCGAATAATGCGCACGCTGCACCACATCCTCGATCGTAAAGCCGTCCAATCCCTTTTCCAACGCCAGCTCAAAAGAAGTTCGCGCCAGTACATGCCAGGTTTCTTCCTTTTTCAGATCACGTAGGCTTTGCTTGGCCATGTTTGCCCTCCTTTCCGCGCTGAATTCTTTCAGTCATTTGCTGAAACATCTGAAAATGACTATATCATTTCATTACCCAATGTGCAATGTTTCCCATTGGGAACTTATAAAATTTGAACATTCATGGCTCGACAGTACAAAAAAACCGGAACTCCGACAGAAGTCGGTTCCGGTTTCGATCCTTTTCGCAATCAACTGCCGATTCAATCTCCGGCGGTCGATCCTTTATCCGAGTTGACTCTCGCCGCCGCTTTGGCAGACGGTTCCGACGAAGTTCCGCGCGCGGTCAACCCTTCCGGCTTGCCGGTGAACTTCGCGACGATCGCGCCGCCGATGCCTCCGACCACGGCCGGAAGCAGCCAACCCAGTCCGACGCCGTACAACGGAAGGATCTCGGCAAACAGACGTTCAACCGCCGTCAGTTCGATTCCCGCCGCTTTGATCCCGTCGAACAGGCTAACCAGGAAGGTCAGCAGCATCGCGCCCTGGTACACTTCTTTTCTGCCTTTGAACAGCGGGTGCAGGAACGTGAGGATCACCAACGCGATGACCAGCGGATAAAGCATCATCAAGACGGGTACGGATACTTTGATCAGCCCGTTCAGGCCGATATTGGCAACGAGCGCGCTGAACGCCGCCAGCGTTACCGCGATCTTTTTATAAGACAGCTTCGGAAACAGTCCGTGGAAGAACGTCGAACAGGATGTGATCAGTCCGACGCAGGTCGTCATGCAGGCTACCGTAATCATCAAGCCGAGCAAAACGGAGCCGTAAGCGCCGAAGTAATGCGACGAGACTGCGGCCAGCACGTCGGCGCCGTTGCCGAGCACGCCGAGTTTGCCGACGCTCGATGCGCCCATATAGGCCAGCGACGTATAGATGAAGGCAAGCAGCACGGCCGCGATCAGGATCGCTTTGGCGCAGGCGCTCATCAGCGCTCCGCGCCCTTGCACGCCCCGGTCCTTCAAAGCGCCGACGATGATGATCCCGAAGATGACGGCAGCGAGCGCGTCCAGCGTCAGATAACCTTCCTGGAATCCTTTGAAAAAGGCGTTCGCCGCATAGCTCGCATCCGGCGCTTCGAATTTCGCGATCGGATACATCAGCGCGGCAGCGACCAGCACGCCGATAAAGGTCAGCTTAAGCGGCGTCAGCACCCGGCCCACGACGTCGATGATCCGCGTCGGATTCAGCGACAGCAGGCATGCGAGGCCGAAGAAGACGGTCGTGAAGATCGCCAGCGCCAGATGGTGCGAATCGGCGGCAGGCAGCAGCGGCTTCACGCCGATCTCGAACGAGACGCTGCCCGTTCTCGGCATGGCGAAGAACGGACCGATCGCCAGGTACAGCACGACGGTAAAAACAAGTCCGAACGTCGGATTGACGCGATCGGACATCCCCCGCAGATCGCGTTCGCCCGAGAACACGAACGAAGCGACGGCGATCAGCGGCAGACCGACTCCGGTTACGAGGAAGCCCGCATTGGCGGACCAGACGTTCGATCCGGCCATCTGGCCGAGCATCGGCGGAAAGATCAGATTGCCCGCTCCGAAGAACAAGGCGAACAGCATGGCACCGAGTATGATCACGAACGATAAAGGCGCTTTTTTCGACATAATGATAAATCCTCCAGTTGTAAAACCTGATGCGTAGGCTGAGCAGCTTGTCCAAGCCGAGAGTGCAGTCGACATACCAGGGAATCTAAGTGTGGCGGGCGACGCCTTCGCGTACACGCCCTAATGCGATAAAGTAAAATGGTAACTGCTTAAACGGTCGGCTCATTCTTGGCATGGTAAATATCGACCGCGCGCAGCCAATTTCGACGGGAAATCAATCTTGCTTTCTCGCCGTCCCCCCGTTCAAAAGCCTGAAGCAGCAATTCATGATCTTCGATCGAATCCTGCGTCAGAATGATCGAGTTATGGAAAAACAAACGGCGAACATGCGCCTGGAACATGGAGATCGTGTTGGAAATGTACGAATTCTCCGTCAGCTCGACGATCGCGCCGTGGAATTCTTCGTCAAGCTTCAACGCGTAGGCGGTATCGCCTTTGCCCAGCGCTTCGCCGAACTCCGCATTGAGCCGGCGCAGCTCTTCGATCTGCTCGGGTACGATCGTCGTAGCCACAAGCTCGGAAGCCAGCGATTGCAAAGCGGCGAGCGGCGGCAAAATCTTCGTGATGTCTTCGCCGTCCACTTCGGTTACCTGCGTGGATACGCCCGGATTCATCTCGACGAAGCCTTCCGCGTTCAAAAGCTGAAGCGCTTCGCGGACAGGAGTGCGGCTTACGCCGAGCGCGCCCGCAAGCTCCGCGTCGTTCAATTTCTCCCCCGGCCGCAGCGTTCCGTCGATGATCCATTCCTGCAATTGCTGGAAGGCGCGCTGTTTCGCCGACAGTCGGTTGGGTGTGGAAAATCCTGCTGGAATCGGCATAACGCCCTCCTTCAAATCTAACATTGTCATGACAAGATTCGTTCATTATAGACCTTCAAAAACCTTCATGCAATATATTGCATACGTTTTTCAAAAAAATTTATATCCGCGCCAGGCGTACATGATGTTCGGAATCGTTTTCGAAAACCTTGCCGCTGCGTCCTCCGCTTGCAGAAGCGTCCGCAGTACAGCGCTTATATTCCGGGGTATACTTTTCGACGGCAAAAAATCGCGTGCGCCGACCGGGTACAGACGTTCGCTTATGCGTGTTATAATAGGCGGACATTGCAATCACTGCCCTTGCGGGAGAAGAACGGGAGACGATAACGGCATGGACGGAAATATAGCATTCACCGACGAACAATGGAATACGCTCGTGCAGGGAGTCGCGGAAGCTTATGACGACCTGACGTTGAAAAAAGGCTTTATGCTTGAACGCATCGGGAGCATTCAGCAGTTGTCCCTGACCGAAGAGCGGCGGCTCGAAGCCGAGGTCAAAGATAACGACGGCATCCGCCGTGTCGAGCTGGCGTTGGACTTTCCCGCCGGAGGCAGCTGCGACTGCACGGACCGGAAGCCCTGCCGCCACCAGGCCGCCGCCCTGATGAAGCTGGCCCGGCTGCACGGGCGCCCGGTCTCCGCGCTGGCCAATGCGAGCGCCGCGGCCGCCGCTTCCGCCAAAACGGCGCAAGCCCCGGAAGACGGCTCGGCGGCATCGGGCAAAGGAACACACGGTCAGACCGATTCAGCGATGCAGCCAAGTTCGATAACCGGTTCCGCGTCCGTTCCCCGCGCAGAACATCGGGGCACCCGCGCGGCAGCCGCCTCCGAGGAAGAACAAGCCAGGGAGGCCAGCATCGAGCAAGCCTCCGTGCTCGCGGCCTCCGGCATTTCGGCTTGGCATCGCCGCTTCGAACAAACCGCTGCCGCGTTGGCGGGAAGAACCCGCAATCCCAAGTTCGCGGAGCTGACGCTGGCCGGGATTTTCGAAGACATGCCCCCTTTTCGCCCGGGCATCGAACAGCTGTATCGCCTGAACGCGCATCTGTTCGTTTTAAAAACCATGATTTCTTCTTCGAGCGGGTATTATGCGCATCTGGCCGTATCCGACACGGCCGCCGCCATGCAGCAATGCCTGGATACGCCTTTGGCCGACCGCCAGGATACCCAAGTGACGGAACGCTTGCACGAGACGATCGGGCTGACGCGGCGGCAAATGCTGACCGAAGACCGCGAACAAAGCGCTTTTTCTCAGGCCTATTATTCGCTGCTTCGTCATTGGGCTGCTCCTCTATCCGAAACAAGCCCGACAGAACGCGACGACGTCTACGAGTCCGAGTTTCAATATCTGATGGACGAAGAGCGCGAACTCGGACGTTCGTTGAATCGGCAGGCCTGGCTCGGAGCCAACGCCTGGAGCCGATTCTGCCTGAAGCAGGACGAGAAAGCCGAAACCCTGCTGAACGAAGCGGCGGACAAACCTTATTTCTCGCTCAAAAAACTGCCCGACTTTCTGTCTCCGCTCGAAGAAAACGAAGAATGGGATCGGCTGCTCGGCTGGTTGGAGACGTTCGGCCCTTTATTGGAACGCGCGCGTGCCGGCCTGGCAGACTACGGCCGACTGTGGGACGGGATGCTGGCGCATCGGCCCGAGGCCGAAGAGATCATGTGGAAAACGCTCGGCGGCATGCTGCCGTACGCGTCGGACTTTTACGAAGCCAAGCTGCTGGAACGCGAACGCTGGGAAGACTGGATGGATTTTCAATTGGCGACGGGCGCGGAGCCTTCCAATTTCAAAGTGACCGACCTCGCGCCTATCGAAAAAAACGCGCCCGAGCAGCTGCTGCCTTTTTACCATCAGGCGGTCGAGCGGTTCGTGGAGCAGCGCAACCGCGACGGCTACAAACGGGCGGCGAAGCTGCTCAAACGATTGGAGAAATTATATAAAAAAACGAAGCGCGAGGAACGGTGGGACGTCTTTATGGCCGGCTTTAACGCCCGGTACGGACGGCTTCGCGCGCTTCAGGAAGAATTGAAGAAAGGAAAGCTGATGTTATGAACGCAGTGATGGAGACCGTTACGGTACATGCCGTGCTCAGCGAGTACGGCGACGCCCTGATTTACGGAACGAAGCCGACGTACGGCGCGGTGCCGGGATTGTATTTCAAGCAGTTGTTGTTCGCTCGGCACGAAGAATCTTTTTACGGCACGGATCTTGAGATTCAAAGCAGCGGCGACATGGAGCTTGTGCTGCTGCCCGCGGAAATGGTGCTGTCGTTTTTCGCGGACCGGCCATTATTGAAGTCCGTTAACTGGAGCTTCGACGGAGACGCCGAGCTGTTGGCGCGCCACGCTCCGGCACTCGCGGCAAGCATCGCCAAGCGGGCGTTCAAGCCGGACTTCGGCGCTTACCGCTCGGGCAAGCTGCAATGGAAATGGGATCGGCACGCGCTGAAGGAACGTCAGCACGCTTCGGTGCTGGCGGCGCTGGATCGCGGCAAGCTTCAGGCGGCGAACGCCGAAGCCGAAGCGCAGGATGCGCGTAAAAAGCAAAGCAACGAAGAAGCGTACGAGGAAGCGATGTTCGGCGGGCGGGACGAAGACGAAGTGTCTGCGGAAGAAACGTTTCTGACCGGGCTGCGCGCGGCGTATTCGGCAGCCGTGTTCCAACGCCGTTACGGCACGGAACATGCGGCGCTCGACCTGCGGCGCGAGCATCCGCGCTTGTTCGATCGCGGCGCGTCGGCGGCCGGGCTGGACGAGGACGCGTGGCTGGTCGCGGTCGGCTGGCGCGAAGATTCCATGCCGTTCCGTCCGGTCGTTCGCTTCCTGGAACCGGACGAAGACAGCTCCGATTGGCGGTTGGAACTGGCTTTGCAGGATAAAAAGGACGAGACTTCGCTGTCTCCCATCACGCTCTCGGATACGGGAATCGCTGCGGGAAAATGGCCTTCGGCTTGGGAAAAGCATGTGCGCGAGCGCAGCGCCGAATGGCTGAAAAGCCTGCGCACCGGGCTGCCGACTTCGCGCGTGGCGGCGGGGACGGATATTTTGGGGCGCGGCATGAGCGGTCCGGCGGCCTGGCAGTTCCTGACGAAAGACAGCCCGAGGCTGTTGGATAACGGTTGGCGCGTGCTGCTGCCGGCTTGGTGGCAGGCCGCGAGCAAAAAGAAACCCAAGCTCAAAGCGCGGGTCAACGAAGAAGAAGGCGACGGCAAAAAAGGCGGCAAGTCCGTGTTCGGCCTCGATTCCGTGCTCAACTTCGACTGGCGCATCGCGATCGGCGACGCCGAGTTCAGCGAAGAAGAATATATGGAACTTGCGGCGCGCAACGAACGTCTGGTGCAGTTCCGCGGCGAATGGGTCGCGCTAGATCCGGCGCTGCTGACGCAGATCAGCCGGGCGATGAACGGACTGGACAAGCGCAGCGGCTTGTCGTTCCAAGATATTATTCAGCTTCAATTGCTGAAAAAAGAAGAGCAGGAAGGCGAAGACGAAGATCACGCCAAAGCCGAACTTCAGGCGCGGCTGGAGATCGAAGTCCAGCTCAGCGGCCACCTCTCCGCGCTGATCGACCAGCTCGGCCAAAAAGAAGCCTGGCCGGAGATCGAGATCCCGCGCGGGCTTCGCGCCGAGCTGCGCAATTACCAGCGCGAAGGCTTCGGCTGGCTGGCGTTCCTGCGCCGCCTGGGGCTGGGCGCCTGCCTGGCCGACGATATGGGCCTCGGCAAAACCGTGCAGCTGATCTCGTATCTGCTGCACGTCAAAGAAAGCCGCGCCGAAGCGTTCGCGGCCGGACAGCCGCTGCGCGGCGGCGATCCCGACCGCTATGCTTCCGGCGGCGACGGCTCGGCAAGCAGTGCCGCGCCGAACGGCTCGACTGCCGCTTCCGCATGGCTGCCCAAGGACGACGGCATCATCCGTCCCGGTTCCTATCCGCTGGAAGCTTCTCTGATCATCTGCCCGACGTCCCTGCTCGGCAACTGGCAGAAGGAAATCGCGCGCTTCGCGCCCGACCTCCGCGTCATGCTGCACTACGGCGGCAACCGGCGAACGGGCGAAGCGTTCGCCGCCGCGGCCTCGGACGCCGACGTCGTGCTGACGTCCTACGCCACGTCGGCGCTCGACCAAGACCTGCTGCGCGGCTTCGACTGGCTGACCATCTGCCTCGACGAAGCCCAAACGATCAAAAACGCGCAGACCAAGCAGTCCACCGCGATCCGCAGTTTCAAAGCGCTGCACAAGATCGCGCTGACCGGCACGCCGATCGAAAACCGCTTGGCCGAGCTGTGGTCGATCTACGACTTCATGGTGCCGGGCTACCTCGGCGGGCCGAAGTCGTTCCAAGAACGCTTCGCCAACCCGATCGAAAAAGAACAGAGCGAAGACAAGATCGTCGAGCTGCAAAAACTCGTCAAACCGTTCATGCTGCGGCGCAAAAAGAAAGACCCGAACATCCAGCTCGACCTGCCGGAAAAAAACGAGATGAAGACGTACATCCATCTCACGCCGGAACAAAGCGTGCTGTACGAGCAGGTCGTCAAGCAGCTGCTCAAAGAAATGCCGCAGCTTGAAGGCATGAAGCGCAAAGGCGCGATCTTGTCGGCGCTGACGCAGCTCAAGCGGCTGTGCGACCATCCGGCGCTGACCGCCGGCGCCGACGGCGCGGCCGACCTGGACGAAGCGCCGGATCTCGACACGCTGATCGAACAGTCGGCCAAGCTGTCGCGGCTCGTCGCGATGGTCAAAGAGCTGCGCGCTGAAGGCGAGCGCTGCCTGATCTTCACCCAGTACATCGGCATGGGCGAAATGATGCAGCGCGTGCTGAGCGAAGAGCTGGGCGAAAACGTGCTGTACCTCAACGGCAGCACGCCGCGAACGGTGCGCGAGCGCATGATCGAGCAGTTCCAGGAAAAAGAGCAGCCGGCCGGCGAGACGACCGCCGTGTTTATCCTGTCGCTCAAAGCGGGCGGCGTCGGCCTGAACTTGACCGCGGCCAACCACGTTTTCCACGTGGACCGCTGGTGGAATCCGGCCGTCGAAAATCAGGCGACCGACCGGGCGTACCGGATGGGCCAGACCAAAGACGTCCAGGTGCATAAATTCATCTCGATCGGTACGCTGGAAGAACGGATCGACGATATGCTGGAAAGCAAACAGCAGCTCAGCGACAGCGTCATCGCGGGCTCGGAAGGCTGGATCACCGAGCTGTCGGACAGCGCGCTGCGCGATTTGTTCACGCTGCGGAAGGGCTGACCGGAGCATGACGCACGCGCGGAACCAAGCGCGGCAGCGACCTTTTCGACAACATCGGAGTCCACTCCCGTCGCTGTCCGTCGCTGTCCGTCGCTGTCCGTCGCTGTCCGTCGCTGTCTGTCGCTGTCTGTCGCTGTCTGTCGCTGTCGCAAATGTTGACGTTTTGATCCTATTTTTGCTATAAAAAGGACTGTTCGAGTCGAATGCGTGCATGATGTCAGCAATTTTTCAAAACCGGAAAAATCGCGCTAAAATGCGCGCATTACGTCAACATGTTCTGTGCCATAAGTCCGTAACGCAAATCGCTTTGCAATCGACTATGCCGCTCCGCACCTGCTTTTTACAAAAATATTACCGGACATGCAAAGGAGACCCACATGAACGATCACGCACAACGCTCCGAACCGATTCTTGCCCATGAAATCCCGCAGCCGGAGGAGTATATCGAACTGCGCGTCGCGGCAGGCATGAGCCCGCGCACGCTCGAAGCCGCGCAAAACGGCCTGCCGAACTCGCTGTTTTGCGTGACGCTGCGCGAAGAAGGCCGCCTCGTCGGCATGGGACGCGTGCTCGGAGACGGAGGCTGCGCTTATCTGATTTCCGATATCGTCGTCCATCCTTCGATGCATCGGCGCGGTCTCGGCAAGCGAATCATGACCGAGATCGAAACGTATCTGGACGCCAACGTCCCTCCCCGCTCGTTCGTCAGCCTGATCGCCGATACGCCGGCCGACGCGCTGTACCGGCACTTCGGCTTTATCGACACGGCTCCGGCTTCGATCGGCATGTACCGTCCGAGCGCGCCGCGCCAGTCCTGAGCCTTTTTCGAAATCGGCCTGCAAAAAGCAATGCGCGCTTGAAGGTCAACGTTCGCCCGACGGCGAAAAGACCTCGTTTTCCGCTCTCACGCGGATTTCGGGGTCTTTTCGGTAGTCGCATTTTGTTTTCCTTGCCGCTATACTTCCGCCGCGACGCCGAAATGATCGGATACGACCGGGCCGTTTTTACCGTCCAATACGACCTCCGACTTCTTCGCCGCGATCGGGCTGCCGGACAGAATATAGTCGATCCGCAGCGGCTGCTTGTTGTCTTCCCAGCCGCCGATGGCTTTCAGCACGGTCGAACCTTCGTCTTTTTCGTCAGCAGCCGTATGCAAATCGCACCAACCGTGCTGCATGACATAATCGTAGCCTTCGCCGCGAATCTGTGCCACATTGTTCAGGTCGCCCAGCAGGAACAATTTTTCGCCCGCATCGCGCAGAGGCTTAAGCAGGGCTTCCGCCCGGTCCCACTGCGGACGGAACGGCTCTTCCTCGTCATGCCACCAGCCGCAGTGCGCGCTGAACAACCAGATCGGCTCCGTATCCGGTCCGCCGAGGGTCGTCTTCACCCCGAGCAAACGTCGCGTCTTGTAGTTCAGGTAGTCGCGAAGACCCGAGACATAACCGTATAAGCTGTCCGTAATCGGCTCGCGCGTAAGCACGGCTACCCCTTCGTCGTAACGGCCGCGGTAAGCGCCGTGCGTCGGCAGCCAGGTCCAATAATAAGGCGTTTCCAATCGTTCGAGCAGAAGCAGCGCGTAATTATCGGCACGAATGACGACGCCCGGCTCTGCCTCCGCATACTGCGTCAAACGTTCCGCTCCCGCCGCTTCGGCTGTCGCCGACTGATTCACTTCCTGCAGCGCGATGCCGTCGAAGCCTCTTTCGTTAATGAAGTCCGCCAATTGCGCGATCTTCTTCTCCTGCTCTTCTTCATGCCAAGCATGCGTGTTCAGCGTCAGCAATTTCATGATGATCACCCGTATCCTCGAATTTCCGCTTTTCGTACATTTAGTGGTGCAAGGTACCCGCGAATAGATAGCTTCAGTGTAACATACCTCCAAAAAACGACGCATGAAAGCAGGCAAAAGAAAAGCCGAAACCGGCTCTTCCGAGCCGAGCTTCGACTTCCCTTTTCTTATGCTTCACTTGAAACAGCCAAGCGACACAGCAAGCATAATTCCGATTGCTTCGTATCAGCCGATCGCCGCTGTTCTCCCGCAGATCGGGACGGTCGTTCAATTCGCCGCTTCTTCCGGCGGCAAAATCGGCCGATTCGCCACGGGCGAAGCCAGCACGACGGACGTTTGCACATTGCCGAAATCCATCAGGCGGTCGACCAGCTCACGCAGTCCCGGGGTTCCCGCAACGGTGGCCTGGAGAAAATGACTCGCCGTTCCCGTCACGCGATGACATTCGACGATATCGGATTCCCCCTGTGCCCATTCTTCGAACTGCTTCGGCGTGACCCGAAGGTCCGAAACCTGGATGACGAGCCGGGTATCGCGCCCGACCGCCTGCGGAGAGACGCGGGCCGTATAGCCCTCGATCACTCCCCGTTCTTCGAGCCGATGAAGCCGTTCCGCCACGCTGGGACGGCTGAGCGCCAATTCCTGCGACAGCGAAGTGACGTTCATGCGGGCATTTTGTTGCAGCAAACTGAGAATCTTTACATCCAAAGCGTCCAAATCCCCATCACCCTATTCCGCTTTGCCATATTAAACGTTGAAACGTTTCTTCATTATATCATTCCTGGATAAGGAAGCGGTATCCGACTCCAGGTTCGGTTACGATCAGGCGCGGCTGGGAAGGATCTTCCTCCAGCTTTTTGCGCAAATGACCGATATAGATCCGCAGATAATGGCTGTCCCCTTCGTCATGCTGGTTGCCCCATACCTGCCGAAGCAGCTGGCGCTGGGTCACGACTTTACCCGCGTTGGACGCCAAAGCCTTAAGCAGATCGTACTCCGTGGGCGTCAGCTTGACCCGTTCCCCGCCGGATTCGACGATGCGCTGCGCCAGATCAATCGTCAGCGTTCCGCTGCGAATGACCGGTTCTTCCGCCGATTTGGCCGTATGACGCAGAGCAACTCGAATCCGGGCCACCAGTTCGCCCATGCCGAACGGCTTGGTTACGTAATCGTCCGCTCCCGCGTCCAGAGCGGCAATCTTGTCTTCTTCCCGGTCTTTCGCCGTGAGCACAATGACGGGTACGCCCGACCAATCCCGGATGCGTCCCAATACTTCCATGCCCGTCAGGTCCGGCAGACCCAGATCCAGCACGATCAGATCGGGATGCGTCATTGAAGCTTGCAGCACGCCTTCTTGTCCCGTTTCCGCTTCATGCACCGCATAACCGTGCGCGGCAAGCGTGACTTTCAACAGCTTGCGAATTTGCGGTTCGTCGTCCACGACCAAAATTCGCGCTCCGGCCGTCGTTTCATTCGCCATCTGCTTTCCCCTTTTCCTCGTAGGCTTCTGCCGTACTTTGCGATTGCCCGCCCGCGCCGGATACCGACGGTTCGGCCAGGGGCAACGAGATTAGGACGATCGTCCCATTTTTCCCGTCCGTTCTGGAAGCGGCCGATATCCCTCCGCCGTGCAGGTCCATGATGCCTTTGCAAATCGCCAGACCCAATCCCGTACCGGATACGTGCCGGGTCGAATCGGAGCGGTAAAACTTTTCAAACACGCGCTGTTCTTCGCCTGCCGGCAGCCCGGGTCCTTCGTCCGAAACGCTCAACACCAACCGACGGCCGTTTGTTCGTGCTTTGATGCCGATCTCGCTGCCGTCCGGGCCGTATTTGATCGCATTGCCCAGCACGTTGCCCAATACCTGCTCCAGCAGCACTTCGTCCCCGCGCACCATCGGCAGATCGTCGGGCAGGTCCACGGTCAGCTTGCGGCGACCGCGAATATCCCGGATCTGCGCCAACGACACGCCGATCAGATCCTGAATATCGCACCATTCCCGCCGCAGCCGAAGCATCCCGCTCTCTAATCGCACCATGCCGAGCAGATTCTGCACGAGGCGGCTCATGCGCATGGCCCCGCTGCGAATCGTCTCGAGCAGCTCCATGCGGTCCTGCTTCGAAAAAAGCTCGTCGTTCTCGATCAATCCCGTGGCCGAGCCGATCACCGCGGCCAGCGGCGTGCGCAGCTCGTGCGACACCGAATCGAGAATCGCCGACCGCAGCCGTTCCGATTCGGCGGTCAAATGCGCCAACTTGGCTTCTTCGGCCAGCTTGAACCTCGCGATGGCCGCGGCGGCGAGACCGCACAGCGCCGCCAGCAGACGCTGCTGCTCGTCGGTCAGCGCTTTTTTGGATGCATGATTTTCTCCTTGAGGCAAACGAACGACCAGTACCCCGTAGGTCCGCTCCTCCGTTCGGAGCGGCAGATAACGCCCCGGCAGCTCGCGAAGCGTACGCGAGCCCTGCCCGGCTTCTTCGCCTTCTTCATACACCATGCGCACGACGACCTCTTCTTCGCGCGCGCGTTCGCCGCCGTCGATCGCTTCCGCCGAAGACGCGTGCACGCGGCGGAGCGCACCCGATTCGTCCGGCAAATAGACGGCCGTCTCCGCGCCGATCGTTTGCGACAGCTGTTTGGTCACGCCGTCCAGCAGCGAAGACACGTCCGAGACGGCGCCGATCTGCTGGCTGAACGCGTACAGCGAGGCCGTATGGGCTTCGCGCTGACGCGCCTGCGCGGCCTGACGCTTGAGACGTTCGGCCAAACTTGCGGTCAGGCCCGCCACCGACAGATAGACGCCGAACGAAATCAGATAACGCAGATCCGAGACCGTGAAGCTCAGCTGCGGCGCGACGAAGAAGAAATCCAGCGCCAACACCCCGATTCCCGCCGCGAAAAGAGCCGGCCGAAGTCCGCCGTATACGGCGCTGAGCAGCATGGGGAACAAGTAGATCAACGCGATATTCACGATCTCCAGTTGTTCCGAATATTTTCCCATTACAAGCGTCAAAACGGCTGTCAGCAGCGTGATGAGCGCATAAACGGACCAACGCGGCAGCACTCCCGACTGCGGCCTGATGCCCGGATCCCGACTTCGGGCTTTTCGATCCTCTACCCGATCCCCCGCATGGCCGGCGCCGGGAACGATCCGTATATGAACGTTCCGGCTTGCCCGAACCAATCTCGCGGCCAGCGTGGAACCCCAGCGCAGACCAAAACGCGGACGAATGCTTTCTCCGACCAGCAGCTGCTTGACATGATGCTCCTCCGCGAAGCGCAATAGTTCGCCCGCCACGTCCCGCCCTTCGATCGCGAAGACCTGCGCGCCCAGCTTTTCTGCCAGCCGCAAATTCCGTTCAGGCTCTCCCTGTCGCTTGACTCCGTTTCCCGCAGCGCCTTCCGGTAGGCGCACATAAACCGCATACCAGCCTGTTTTGAGCGCTGCCGCCGTCCGTCTTCCGACCCGAAGCAGTTCTTCCGTCGAAGGAGCCGGACCGATCGCGACCATGACTTTTTCCGCGACCGGCCAAGGACCCGAGACGCCTCCTCCGGCCGCGCGCCGACCGTGCAAATAATCGTCGAGCCGGCTGTCCGTACGCTCGGCGGCGAATCGGAACAGCATTTCGCGCATCGCGGACAACGCGCCCGCTTCCGACGGATTTCGGCCGCTGCGGCGGATCATTTCCTCCGGCGGGGCATCCGCGATGCGCAGCGTATCGGCTTGTTCGACGAACGCGTCGGGAACCGTCTCCGTCAGCGTTTGTCCGAGAATCCGGTTTGCCAGTGCGTTGAGGCTCTCGACATGGCCCACATTCAACGCCGCGTAGACGTCGATGCCGTTCAGCAGCAGCGCTTCGACATCCATATACCGTTTGCTGCGCATTGTTCGCGGCGTATTGCGGGCTTCCAACCGATCCACGACCACAAGTCCGGGCTTCATCTCCACCAATTGTTCGACATCCAGCTCGCCGCCGCGCTCCGGCGCGCTCGGCAAGCCCGAATCCTTCAATAGCGCCAGCGTGTCGGGATAACGGGTTTCCGCGCCGGATACCGCGCAGCGAACCTGCGTCCCTGCCGCCGCCTCGCGAATCGCGGCGCGGAGCATGGCCTGAGTCTTGCCCGCGCCGGGCGCGGCTCCCATGAACAAAGTCAATTTGCCTTTACGCAATACGTTTTTCTCCAAGTCGCTCACTTCCGTTCTCCTGCCCGGCCGACGGCCCTCATTTCCCTCTATGATCCCAGTATAAGTCACCATGCGCGGCAATAGCCAAGTTCAAGCCTCGAAACGGCATAAAAAAGGTATAAAGATCTGCTGCAAAGGCGTAAAAATAGCGTAAAAATCAATAATATCGAGAGTAAACGAGCGTATACGGCACGAAACGGGACCATATATAAGTTCAAGATTCAAAAATGATCAAAGAAGAATAAAAACCATCTTTTTTCGCTTTTATCACGTTTTACACCTTGCCGCCGCGGGACTAAGATACGTCACATGAATCGCGAAGCTTCGACATGCCGCGATATCCTATCTCAAAGTCAAAGGAAGGTTAACATGACCGATATGTTGATGCTTGGCCTGCTTGCATTGATGACGCTGGCGGTGCTGGGGCTGTCGCTCTGGTCCGGCAAGGTCGTCTCGGAAGGAAGTGACGATCGATGATCGCAGCGCTCGCGGGCGTCGTCGCCTTATTGTTTTTGTATCTGTGCTATGCCCTGATCAACCCGGAAAAGTTCTAGTACAAATGGAGGGAATTTCGTGACCACAATCAGTATCCTCGCAATAGTCGTCACCCTGCTGATCGTCGTGCTTCTGGCGAAGCCGGTCGGCCTGTATCTGGCGGCGGCGTTCGATTACGCGCCGAACCGGCTGAACCGGATTTACGGCCCGGTCGAGCGGATCATCTACAAAATCAGCGGCATCCGCGAAGAAAACCAAAGCTGGAAAATGTACGCGGCGTCGCTGATCGGAAGCAATGCCGTCATGATCTTTATCGTGTATCTGGTGCTCCGTTTTCAAGGCATGCTGCCGCTCAATCCGGCGGGGATCGCCAACATGGAGCCGTCGTTCGCTTTCAATACCGCGATCAGTTTCATGACCAATACCGACCTTCAGCATTACAGCGGCGAAAGCGGCGTCTCGTATCTGTCGCAGGCCAGCGTCTTGGTGTTCGCGATGTTCGTGTCGCCCGCGACCGGTCTTGCGCTCGTCATGGCGTTTATTCGCGGCCTGACGGGGAAGGCGGCGGGCAACTTTTTCGTCGACCTGATCCGCGGCCTGACACGCGTGCTGCTGCCGGTTGCGTTCGTTTCGGCGCTGCTGTTCGTGTTCATGGGCGTGCCGCAGACGTTCGAGCCCGCCGCGACGGCGACCACGCTCGAAGGCGCGCAGCAGACCATCGCACGCGGACCGATCGCGTCGTTCCTCGCCATCAAAGAAGTCGGCAATAACGGCGGCGGCTTCCTCGGCGTCAACTCGGCGCATCCGTTCGAGAACCCGAGCGGCTTGAGCAATCTGCTGCAAATCCTGCTGATGATGCTGGTCACGTCGGCGCTGCCTTTCGCTTACGGGAAAATGGCCGGTTCGATCAAGCAGGGACGCGTGCTGTTCGCGTCCATGCTGATGATGCTGATCATTATGACGACCGTCTCGCTCACGGCGGAAAGCGCGGGCAACCCGGCGCTGAACAATCTCGGCATCCAGCATGAGCAGGGTTCGATGGAAGGCAAGGAAGTCCGCTTCGGCGAAGCGCAGTCGGCCTTCTACTCCGTCATCACCACGGCTGCCGAGACCGGCGCGGTCAACACGATGCATGACACGCTGACGCCGATCGGCGGACTGGTTCCGCTCGCGAACATGATGCTCAATACCGTGTTCGGCGGCATGGGCGTCGGCTTCGTTAACGTACTGATGTACGCGATCATCGCCGTGTTCTTGTCGGGCCTGATGGTCGGACGCACGCCGGAATTCCTCGGGCGCAAGATCGAAGGCAAAGAAATGAAGCTGATCGCCGTCACGCTTCTTGTCCAGCCGTTCCTGATCCTCGTGCCGACCGCGATCGCGCTGGCGACGAATCCGGAAACGATCTCCAATCCCGGTTTCCACGGCCTAACGCAGGCACTCTACGAATTCACGTCCGCTGCCGCCAACAACGGCTCCGGGTTCGAAGGATTGGGCGACGCGACGACGTTCTGGAACGTCTCGACCGGGATCGTCATGTTCCTCGGCCGATACATTTCGATGGTGACGCTGCTTGCCGTGGCCGGTTCGCTCGCCGCCAAAAAGCCGATCCCGGAATCGTCCGGCACGTTCCGTACCGATACGGCGATGTTCGGCGCGGTATTCGTCGGCGTCGTGCTGATCGTCGGCGCGCTGACCTTCTTCCCGGCACTGGTGCTGGGCCCGCTCGCGGAACAATTGACGTTATAACCCGGATCATTCATACACCTCACACAACGAATGGAGACGCTGATTTATGGATAAGAAAAAGACCATGCTGAGCGGCGAGATCGCAAGCGCCGCTTTGCGGGAGTCGTTCGTGAAGCTCGACCCTCGCATCATGATGCGCAATCCGGTCATGTTCGTCGTCGAGATCGGTTTTCTGGTCACGCTGCTGCTGTGCTTCGTGCCGGACGCGTTCGGCGGCACCGTGCCGCGTTGGTTCAATATCGTCACGACGGTGATCTTGCTGCTCACGCTGCTGTTCGCCAACTTCGCCGAAGCGCTGGCGGAAGGACGCGGCAAAGCGCAGGCCGATTCGCTCAAAAAAACCAAGCAGGATATCAGCGCCAACAAAGTATCGAGCAGCGGCGCGGTCAAAGTCGTGCCGGCTTCCGAGCTTCGCAAAGGCGACTTCGTGGTCGTGGAAAGCGGCGAGCTGATCCCAGGCGACGGCGAAGTGGTCGAAGGACTCGCTTCCGTCGACGAATCGGCGATCACGGGCGAATCCGCTCCGGTCATCAAAGAAGCCGGCGGCGACTTCAGCTCCGTCACCGGCGGCACGAAGGTCGTCAGCGACAAAATCAAGGTGCGCATTTCCGCCGATCCCGGCGAATCGTTCCTGGACCGCATGATCTCGCTCGTCGAAGGCGCGAAGCGCCAAAAAACGCCGAACGAAATCGCGCTCAATACCGTGCTGGTCAGCCTGACCCTCATTTTCCTGATCGTCGTCGTCACGCTGCCGTTCCTGTCGGACTTCCTCGGCATTCAAATGGAGATTCCGATCTTGATCGCCCTGCTCGTCTGCCTGATTCCGACCACCATCGGCGGCCTGCTGTCCGCGATCGGCATCGCGGGCATGGACCGGGTCACGCAGTTCAACGTGCTGGCCATGTCCGGCAAAGCCGTCGAAGCGTCGGGCGATATCAATACGATCATTCTCGACAAAACGGGCACGATCACGTTCGGCAACCGGATGGCGAGCGAATTTCTTCCGGTCAAAAGCATCCGCGAAGAAGAAACAGCGTATTGGGCGGCGATCAGCTCGCTCAAAGACGAGACACCGGAAGGACGCTCCGTGCTGGAATTGATGAAAAAGAACGGTTTCCCTTACGACGAGAAGCTGGGCGAAGGCGGCGAATTCATCGAATTCCGGGCCGAGACCCGCATGAGCGGCATCGACCTGCCGGACGGCCGGCAAGTGCGCAAAGGCGCGGTCGATTCCGTCAAACAGTGGGTTCGTTCGCAGGGCGGCTCGATTCCGGCCGATCTCGACGAAGGCAGCAGCGCGATCGCCACGGCGGGCGGCACGCCGCTCGCCGTGGCGGTAGACAACCGGATCTACGGCCTGATTCATCTCAAAGACACCGTGAAGCCCGGCATGCGCGAACGGTTCGAACAGATGCGGCGCATGGGCATCAAGACCATCATGTGTACCGGCGACAATCCGCTGACGGCGGCGACCATTGCCAGAGAGGCAGGCGTGGACGACTTTATCGCCGAAAGCAAACCGGAAGACAAGATCGCCGTCATCCGCCGCGAGCAGGCCGAAGGCAAGCTCGTCGCCATGACCGGCGACGGCACGAACGACGCGCCCGCGCTGGCGCAGGCCGATGTCGGCATCGCCATGAACAGCGGCACGGTCGCCGCCAAAGAAGCGGCCAACATGGTCGATCTGGACTCCGACCCGTCGAAGATCATCGAAGTGGTCGCGATCGGCAAGCAATTGCTCATGACGCGGGGCGCGCTGACCACGTTCAGCATCGCCAACGACGTCGCCAAATACTTCGCGATCATTCCCGCCATGTTCATGGTCGCGATTCCACAAATGCAGACGCTGAACATCATGCGGCTCGATTCGCCGCTGTCGGCAATCCTGTCCGCCTTGATCTTCAACGCGATCATCATCCCGCTGCTGATTCCGCTCGCGATGAAAGGCGTCGCCTACAAACCGATGAGCACCAGCCGCCTGCTGGGCAAAAACCTGCTGATTTACGGTTTCGGCGGCCTGGTCGCTCCGTTTATCGGCATCAAGCTGATCGACCTTGCGGTGCAGGTGTTCATCTGACGCGCCGATCGGCGCGCCAGGCTCTTTTACCATTCGTCTTTTATAAAATGGAGGAACTTACTTATGCGAATCGTATGGATGACGCTGCGCACGACTTTTTCCGTAGCCATCGTCTGCTGTATTATCTACAATATCGCCGTTTGGGCCGTCGCTCAGGCCGCCGCGCCGGACAAAGCGAACGGCAGCCTGATCGAAAACGCCGAAGGCCAGGTGGTCGGCTCCTCGCTGATCGGCCAAAGCTTCACCGATCCCGGTTATTTCCACGGCCGCGTATCGAGCATCGATTACGACGCGAACGGTTCCGGCACGCCCAACTATGCTCCGTCCAATCCCGAGCTGCTGACCCGCGCCGAACAGTCGATTGCCGATTGGAAGTCGCAAAATCCGGAAGTTCCGGTCTCGGAGCTGCCGATCGACTTGATCACCAACTCCGGCTCCGGCCTCGATCCGCATATCAGCCCGGCTTCCGCCGAAGCGCAGGTTCCGCGCGTGAGCGGCGCAACGGGAATCGCGGCGGACAAGCTGAAGCAGCTGATCGCGGAACACACGCAAGGACGCTCGCTCGGCTTGTTCGGCGAACCGGCGGTCAACGTGCTGGAACTGAATTTGGCGGTACAGGCGGCTCGATGAGGTCTGGTGATTAGCGTGGAGAGCGAGACGACGTTTCTTTATTCAAATCGATCGCTGCCGCTTCTAACGGAACGAGACGACGCTTAGAGGCCGTATTCGGCCATTCGGAATTTTTAACGGATCGAGGTGACGCTTAAACGATAAAACAGCGCGTTTCCGCCTCTTTTCTCCTACTTTTTCGCAGCTAAGCGCTTGTACGATCCGTTAAAATTCCAAGACCCAACGAATTGAGCTTCTGACGGATATGCGATCCTTTAGAGCTCATGCCGCGGCGGTTTCGCTGTTTCCCGGCGTACCCCGGCATGCCGCCCGTCCGCTTCCCACGAAAGGAAGAAAGACCATGCCCGACTTCAAACGCAAATCGCCGGAAGAAATCCTGCAATCGATCCAAGCGCTGTACACCGGACGGCTCAAGATCATCATCGGAGCCATCTCCGGTTCCGGCAAAACGTACCATATGCTGCGCGACGGCCAGACGCTGCAAAGCCAAGGCGTCGACGTCGTGATCTGCGCCGTGTCGACCATGCAGCGCCCGGAAACGATGGAGCAGCTGCAAGGGTTGGAACGCATCCCGAGCATCCATTGGAAGCACGCCGACGGCAGCGAACGCAAAGACCTCGACGTCGACGCGATCGTCTCGCGCAATCCGGAGGTGCTGCTGACCGACGGGCTGGCCCATCGCAACCGTCCCGGCGCGCCGAACGCGACAAGATTGGACGATATCCGCTTTTTGCTGGAAAAAGGCATCAGCGTGATCGCTACCGTTAACGTGTACGAGCTGCAAGGCGTGACGGAAATGGCGCGCAAGCTGATCGGGATCGAGGTAAAAGAAACCGTTCCCGCCGACACGCTGGAGCTGGCGGACGAGGTGCGGCTGATCGACGTCACGCCCGAAGCGCTGCTCGCGCGGATCGAAGACGGTTTGCTTAAAAACATGCCGGACAAAAATTTGTTCAGCCGCGGCAATATCGGCGTGCTGCGCGAGCTGACGCTGCGGCTGGTTGCCGAAGGCGTCAACGGCACGCTGCTCAAATACCGGGACGAGCAGGGTTACGTGGGCGCTTCGGGCACGGCCGAGCATATTCTCGTCTCCGCGCAGTACCATTGGAACGGCTCGATCCATATCCGGCGCGGCCAGCAGATCGCGCAGCGGCTCGGCGGCGAATTGTCGGTCGTCACGTTCGTCAATCCGGGCGAAAAGCTCGGACCGGAGCGCGAAGAATTCCGGCGCTCGATCCGCAAGCTGTGCGAAAAGATCGGCGCGACGCTGCACGAGATCCATATCCGTTCCAGACGCGACATTCCGCCTACGCTTACGCGACTGGCGCTGGAGCAGAACGTGTCGCGGATCGTGATCGGGCATTCGAACCAGACGCGGTCGCAGGAGTTTTTCAAAGGCTCGATCGTGGCGGAAATGGTCAAATGCATGCGCAACGTGGACATGTTCGTCGTCGCGGACCGCACGTCGGGCGGCGGCGAACGCATCCTGCCGACCAAGCGCAAAGAACCGCTGCAGGACCCGGCGGGACCGTATCGCCGCCTGAGCCAAGAACAGGCGGGACGCAAGATCGAAGAGATCAAACGCGGGCGTTTCAAAGTGTATATCGGAGCCGCTCCCGGCGTCGGCAAAACGTACACGATGCTGCGGGAAGGCAATATTTTGCGCAAAAAGAAGATCGACGTCGTCATTGGATTGCTGGAAACGCACGGCCGCCAAGAAACGCAGGATCAGGTGAGCGAGCTGGAACTGGTGCCGCGCGCGATCGTGCCGTACAAAGGCGCGCAGCTTCAGGAAATGGACGCCGACGCCATCATCGCCCGAGATCCCGAGGTGGTGCTGGTCGACGAGCTGGCGCATACCAACGTGCCGGGCAGCGTCAACAAAAAGCGTTACGAAGACGTCATTCGCCTGCTGAACGCGGGCATCTCCGTCATCTCCACGCTCAACGTGCAACATTTGGAAAGCCTTAACGATAACGTGGAGCAGTTGACGGGCGTGCGCGTGCGGGAAACGGTGCCGGATTCGCTGCTCAGTCTCGCCGACGAGGTCGAACTGATCGACGTCACGCCGAAAGCTTTGCAGGAACGGATGCGGGCCGGACGGATTTACGCGCGGGAAAAAGTGGATCAGGCGCTCGGCAACTTTTTCAAAACGGGCAACCTGATCGCGCTGCGGGAACTTGCGCTGCGCGAGATCGCGGACGACGTGGACGAGCGATTGGAATCGTGGGAGCGGAAAACGTCGCTGCGCGGGCCGTGGCGGCGCGAAGAAGTGATCTTCGTCGCGGTGACGCTGAGCGACAACGCCGAGCGGCTGATCCGGCGCGGCTTCCGGATCGCTTACCGGCTCAAAGCGCCGTGGCACGTCTGCTACATTCCGGACGGCGAATGCCCGCAAGGGCAAGAGCGGGAACGGATCGAGCAGATTAAGCGATTGACCCGCCGGCTCGGCGGCAGCTTCGATCTCGGCGAACGCGTTCCCGCAAGACGGCTGCACGAAGAGCTGCTGATGCGCGCCGACGCCAGGCGCTGCACCCAACTGATCGTCGGCCAGTCGCGGCGTTCGAAGCTTTACCGCCTGCTGTTCGGTTCGCTGACCCAGCGCCTGCTGCGGACGGCGCGCCATATGGACCTGCTGGTGGTGGCGAGATTCGACCACGCGGCTCAGGTAAAAAAAGATGAATGACCCGGAACAAGAGGCCTCCGGTCGTCCCGCCGTAAAGCCGGTACCGATTTGCGCAAAAAACTTTTTGCGGGTAGGGCTTTTTCTATTCAAATCAAAGACCGAAATGCCGATTCATGTAGAGGGAACGCGACAGGCTGCCCGATGCCGACAATTCCGTCGGCGGAAGGAACGGCTGCTTCGCGATGCAAAATACAGGCTGAGCCAAGGAGGAGAACAGGCAGAATGAACGAAAGAAAGTTGTCCGGTATCGAAATGTTCGCGTTTGACGTGGTGGAGGAAGCACGGGAAAACGAACCGCGCAAAACGGTGCGGCGCTACGGCCTGCTGAAACTGTCCTGCGGGAACGCCGCCGGATACGGCGTCTGCCTGATCTCCGAAGGCTTTGCACCGGCCGATCTGGTGCGCTGGAGCACTTGCTTCGGCCGGCTGCGCGGCCTGACGCCGGAAGAAGCGGCGGCTTCGGTCGAAGCCGACCGCTGGGGCGCGCGCAAGCGTCATTACGCCCAGTACGCGCTGCTTCGCGGCGCGCTGGCCGACCTGCTCGCGGCGCTGGAAGCCCGCCGCGCCGGGGCGCGGCTTCTGCTCGGCCTCGGCGCGGCCGGCCTGCTGGGCGGCATGGCCGCCCAAGCGTCGGGGCGCGGCTCCGACGCGCGTATGGTCTCGGCCGCAAGCAGCCTAGACCTCTCCGGCGGCTATGCGCCGCACCCGCCGGTCCGCTACGCGCCGGACGCGGTGCTGCGCGCGGTGCGCGGCGCGGCGGCGACGATGGTCGCCGAACGCGAAGAAGCGCCGACCTCGTTCGTCGGCGCCGAGAATCCGTCCGGCGGCCATCCGCAGCCGGACGACATGCTGCGGCGGCTCTACATCGCCGCCGCGATCGAGCGCCCTTCGTCCGACGCGCTCATGGATCGCGCGGACTCGTACTGCACGTTTTTCTGACGCAGCGAATGCTTGAAGCAAAAGCAAAGCGATTCGTCGCCCCTGCTGTCGCTTCAGCCTTTTATTCATGGGAAAAACGCTCCGGCATTTGCCGGAGCGTTTTTGGTTTACCATCCGTTTTGCATCGTATGATTTTTCGGGCTTGCGACGCGGTTCATTCCCGTTTCGTTTCTGGCGAGCAACGACAGAGGGACAAATTCGGCGGGATTCCGACAGTCGCTTGCCGGGATCCGGAACGTTACTTCAACGTATACGCGGACACGACGTTACTGCCTTCGGCTTCGGCATCATGGATGTACAGCTTTCCGTCTCCGGCATACAGGAATCCGTATTTTTTCTTTCCGTCGGCCGAAGGTTCCAATTCGATATGATGGTTCGCGCTCAGAGTTTCCGCGTCCAGCGCGTAAAACTCTCCGCTCGTCGCGTTGGACATGACGATTTCTTCATTCGGTGCTTTGTAAAGGTTGAAATCTTTCGAATCGAACGTTTTGCTTGTTTTCAACTTGTTGTCCGGACCGTAAAGTTCCAACTTCAGGCCGTTTTTAACCAGCAGGTTCTCGCCTGCTTGAATCGCTACTGCGCCTTTCGGAAGCTTGCGTTCCCAGACCTTTTTGCCTTTGCTGTCGAAGAAGACGAACATGGTCGATTTTTGGTGACCGGCAGGGTCGAGGATTTCGACGCCCGGACCTTTGCTTTTCGTTTGCTCGTTCCACTCGAACCCCACCAGCTTGCCACCATTGAACGGGTATACCGCAGGTCTTGACGCGTTATCCCACGATCGGAAATCGCTCGCTACGGTAGTTTGCTTCGGCAGCGAATACGAGAATGTCGGTTTGCTCAGATTGTTGATGCTCGGGTACAGTTCCAACTTTTGGCCCATCGTATTGGCGACTTGACCGTTCGGCAGAACCGCCAAGTTCTTGCTCCCCTTCACCGTGCTCTTTTTCTTTAATTTGCCGTCTTTCGCGAAATTATAGACGGTGGTCGTTTTTCCGTCCATCGCTCCCGTGGCCAGCAGGATATCTTCGTTAGGCTGGATTTGCAGCGTGCCTATGATTTCGACATCGACGGGCTTGCTCCATTTCAGTTTGCCTTGCGAACTTATCGCATACAGTTTGTACGATTTTTCGTTGTCTTTTTTGGCTGCATAATAAACGTCTCCGCTGGTCGGGGAAATGATCGGCTGTCCGAACATGCTGATACTTTCCGAATCGCCTTTCAGATCGTAAATCCAGTTTTTCTTTCCGTCTTTGCGATCGAACGACTGAAGCTGCGTGCCGCCGCCTTCCGTCGTATAAAGCGTAACGTACAAACGGTCTTTAGTCGCCTTGCCGAAATCGAACACCCATCCCAAATCGTGACCGTAAGGAACGTCGTACGTCCAATCTGCGCTCGGCAATTTGCTTGTCGGCTCCGCCGCTGCGGCAACCGCGCCTCCCGCGTTCAGACTCGCGCCTACGCCTACCGCCATCGCCATACCGAGCATCAAAGGTTTGAATCGAAATTTCATAAGTTACTCCTCCTTTTGATTGTTTGTCGAATTATTTCAAACTGTAATGCGAGATCGACTTGTTCACGTTCCAGTCCATCGTGTGCACGTACAATTCGCCGGCGCCTTCGTAAAGGAACGAATAGTCGGCTTTTTCCCCGGCCGTTTTCTTCATGTCGATCTCGTATTTCACGCTCAGGTCTTTCGGATCCAGCGCTTTGAACGTGCCGGCTTTTTTGCTGGTCAGCACGATTTCGTCCGTCGTTTTGGCTTTGGACAGCCAGAGGTCGTCGCCTTCGAACGTTTTGCTCGTTTTGAGCTTGTTGTCTTTGCCGTACAGTTCGAGCTTATTGTCTTTTTGCAGCACGAATCCGTTTGCGGTCGGCACGGCAGCCGCGTCTTTCCACAGCTCGCGTTCCCATTTCTTTTTGCCTTTCGCGTCGAACAGCACCAGCGACCTGCTTTGTTTGACGATGTCCAAGTCGATCTCCTGGAAGCCTTCCTTGAATTCCACCGCGCTGTAATCTTCTTCGCGAAGCGCAAGGAGGATATCGCCTCCGGCGAGGGAATAGACGGAATCGCTGAAGTTGCCGCCGCGCACGTCGAAATCGAGCGAATTCCATTCCGGCAGATCGTATTCGAGAATCGGCTTTTTCAAGTCGTTCAGGCTTTTGAAAAGCTGAAGTTTAGGAGCGATCGCTAACACTTTCCCGTCGGGAAGAATTTTCACGTACGCGCCTTCGTTTTTGATGTCCGCGTCCCCGATTTTCTTCGTGTTTTTCAGCTTGCCGTCTTTTCCGAAAATATAAAAAATCTGATAACCGTCAGTCTTCTTGGTCGGAGCGATGCTGCCGCTGGCGATTACATCACCGCTATCAAGCACCTGCAGCCGTTCGATCGCTTTGCTGCCGGTATCTTTCGACCACTTCAATTTGCCGTTCGCGTCGACCGCTTCCAGCTTGTACGTTTTGTCTCCGTCTTTTTTGCGGACGAAATAGGAATTTCCGTCTTTGTCCTGAATCGCGTACCCGCTGCTCGTCAGCTGCTTGGCATTGCCCCGGAAATCGTAGGTCCAATTATCCTTGCCGCCGTTTTCTTGATCGAATGCCTGCACGATGCTCGAATTGCGCCCTTCGACCGCCCACAGATACAGATTGTCGCCCGCGAACGTGGCGAATCTCAGACCGCTGTCGAGATCCAAAGCGGCCGGAACGTCGTACGTCCAATCCGGTTTGCCGTCAACCTGCGCCGCCAAAGCGCCTCCAGAGCTTATTCCGGTAATGCCCATTGCGACGGCCATGCTCAACATGACGGGTTTGAAAACCTTTTTCATTTTGTAATCCTCCTTAATTTTATCTCAAAAAAGATATTTTACCCGATATTAAGTACTAAAAAGATTAAAATGAACAGCCGATGTCCTTCTTTTCAGGCGTTCTTATTTCAAGCTGTAGTGCAAAATCGTTTCGTTGACGTTGTCGTCGATCGCATGCACGTACAGTTCGCCGCCTCGTTCATACAGGAAAGCGTAGGTCGATTTCACGGTCGAAATTCCGCTCATGTCCAGTTCGTGCTTCACGCTTAAGTCTTTGGGATTCAGGGACAGGAACGTTCCCGATTTTGCGCTCGCGACCACGATTTCATCCGTTTCTTTCGCCTGCGTCATTCTCGGAGTGTCGCCTGCGAAGGTCTTGCTCGTTTTCAGCTTGCCGTCTTTGTCGTACGCGATATCGTCGCCGTCCGCAAGAACGCCTTCTTACGCGAACGTACTGCCTAGATCGCGCGCCCGTAAGACACATCGTATTTCCAGTCCAACTCGCTCGTCGACTGCGCCGCCAAAGCGCCTCCCGCACCTATGCCTGTAATGCCCACTACCATGGCCATGCCCAAAACGGCAGGTTTGAATCGAAATCTCATTGTCATTACCTCCTGAAATTCGGTTTGATGCGCGGCGCCGGTCCGGCTTTTTGCAATGCGTTTTCCGCGCATTCTGTAGAGGTGACGATCAAAGCTCGAAGAGGGTTCGCAAAAAAAGAAATATTTTTCTTTATTTTATTTTTGCCCCTTCACATCCATACTATTGAATTCGAATTTTGATCGTTCGCAACTTCGTTATACAGACGAATCAAAGTGCCACAATGGTTTTAAAAAATCATTTTTCACTTTACATACAAAAAAGCCGCCTTATAAAAGACGGCTTCAACGTGTTGAGAAAGCCCAGCGCAACTGGAAACGAGAAGACGGAGAGAGAAATTCAGTGTAGGAACGATAGTGATCGCCTTTGAAATCGGGAAAATTTCATATAAAATTCAATCCTTTTCCCGATTTCAACACGCGACCGGAAGCATTTCGAAGAAATGCACTTCGGAAGCCTATGCTGGCAATTTCTCTCGGAGTCTTCTCGTTTCCCGCGCTGACGTGACTTTCTAGACAGCCTGAAGCCGTCTTATAAACGACGGCTTCAACGCAGCTCCGACGGCGTGCAGCCCCGAAGCTGACGGAATACCCGATTGAACGTGCGTACGTTGCCGAAGCCGCATTCCAGCGCAATATCGATCAATTTGGCGTCGGTTTCGGCGATCATGCGCTCGGCGCGGCCGATCCGCAGTTCGTTGACGTAGGTATTGTAATTCATTCCGGTCACGTTTTTGAAAAAGCGGGAGAAGTGGAAGACGCTCATTCGCGCGCGATCCGCTCCGTCTTGAAGCGTCAGCGGAAGTTCGCAGTGATTTTCCAGATACTCCAGCAGCTCCTGCATCGTTTTGAGATGGGACGCTGAACGGGCGCTGCGCTTGGGTTCGGATGCGCCGACAGGCACGTAACGCAGCGTCAGACCGCATAGCATATGCAAAAGTCCGGTGATCACCGCATCCGATTGCTCCGACTGCCGTTCGTTTTCGTCCGCGATCCGCTGCATGACCGACGCCAGGTCCGCCAGTGCTTCCTTTTCGAACTCCGAAGCGGCCGCGCCTTTGGCATACGGGATAAACGAAGACAGTACCCCCCGCTCCTCGGGCCACCCGGCCGGGCTGCCGACCAATCTCGGATTGAAAATGATCATTAGCACTTCGGAGTCCGTCTTCCCGCTGTCGTAATAGTGGATGTCCCCGCTGCCGCTGAACGCGAATTCGCCTTTTTGCAGCAGCCTCGTCTCCGAGTTGATTCCGATCTGAATGGCGCCTTCGCGCACATAAATAAACTCCAGATCATGATGCCAATGCGCCAAAAAGTTCATGTTGCGAACGCAGGAAATTTGCACGGGCAGTCCGCTGCCATAAATTCGATTTTCATGAAAAGCCCGCATCTTCTTCACCCCGATTCTTTTTCGCTATAGCTAGAATTTAGCAAAAATCGTCTACTTCCACAATGAAAATGACGCGAAAAAGAGAACGCTTTCCTTTAGAATATGGGGGTAAGCGTCAAACGTAACCTCAACTAACTTATTCAGATAGGAGTTTGATGTCATGAGCAAGCAAGCTTTGATCGTAAGCGGCGGATGGGACGGCCACCAGCCGAAGGAAGTCGCCGATATTTTCGCTGAAGTTTTGCGCCAAGAAGGCTTCGAGGCGGAGATTTCTTATACACTGGATGCTTTTTTGGACGAAGAACGCCTGATGAAGCTTGATCTGATCGTGCCTGTATGGACGATGGGCGAGATCAGTAATGAGCAGCTTCAACCCGTACTCAAAGCCGTAGAATCGGGCGTCGGCATGGCGGGCTGCCACGGCGGGATGTGCGATTCGTTCCGCAACAGCGTCGAGTGGCAATTTTTGACCGGATCGCAGTGGGTCGCGCATCCGTTCAACGACGGCGTGGAATATGAAGTCCGCATGGCGCGTCCTTCGTCCAGTCCTCTGATCGAAGGCATTCCGGACTTCACCGTGAAGTCGGAGCAGTATTATCTGCACGTCGATCCCGTAGTGGACGTGCTCGCCACGACGACGTTCCGCATCAGCGAAGGCCCGCATTCCGCCAACGGCGAAATCGTCATGCCCGTCGTATACACCAAGCGTTGGGGCGCGGGCAAAGTGTTCTACAACTCGCTCGGTCATCAGGCGAACATTTTCGATATTCCGGAAGCCAAGGAATTGATGCGTCGCGGGATGCTTTGGGCGGCGAAGTAGGGTTTATTTCAAGCGAATAGAGAGGCGGAAGCATAGATGCGTAAAGTGAAGATCGGTATCATCGGCTGCGGCAATATCAGTGGAATCTATCTGGAGAATCTGACGCACACCTTCACCAATACGGAAGTATTCGCGGTGTCCGATATCAGCGAGGAACGGATGCAGGCGGCAGCGGAAAAGTACGGCGTGCCTAATCAATGGACAGCCGAGCAAGTGTTGAACAGCCCGGATGTCGAAATCATCGTGAATCTGACGACGCCAGGCGATCACTTCAAGTTTTGCAAGCTGGCGCTGGAACACGGCAAACACGTCTATGTGGAAAAGCCCCTATCCCTGCTGCCCGAGCAAGGTCACGAGCTGGTCGAACTGGCACGCGAAAAAGGATTGCTGCTCGGCGGCGCGCCGGACACGTTCCTCGGCGCGGGCCTGCAAACCTGCCGCAAGCTGATCGACGACGGCTATATCGGCCAGCCCGCCGCGGCGACGGCATTCATGCTGGGGCACGGCCATGAAAACTGGCATCCGAACCCGGCCTTTTATTATCAAGCAGGCGGCGGCCCGATGTTCGATATGGGACCGTATTACCTGACCGCGCTGGTCTCGCTGCTCGGTCCCGCGCAGACCGTGGCCGGCATGACCGCCAAGTCTTTCGAACAGCGCACGATCACCAGCCAACCGCATTTCGGCGAAAAAATCGACGTTGAAGTGCCGACGCATATCGCGGGTACGCTGCGCTTCCAAAACGGCGCGATCGCGACCATGATTACCAGCTTCGACGTCTGGAGCAGCACGCTGCCGCCGATTGAAATCTACGGCACCCAGGGCACGCTGCTGGTTCCGGATCCGAACAATTTCGGCGGTCCGATCTCGCTTCGCCCTGCCGGAGCGACGGAGTTCAAAGAAATTCCCGTCGTCCACCAATATGCGGAAAACAGCCGGGGCATCGGCGTATCGGATATGGCGAATTGCGTGCTGAACGGCGGCACTCCGCGCGCGAACGGCGAGTTGACCAATCACGTGTTGGAGATCATGCATGCGTTCCACGAAAGTTCGGACAGCGGCAGTTACGTGGAGTTGAAGTCGAACTGCGAGCAGCCGAGACCGTTGAAGACGGGCTTGGTGAAAGGGTATTTGGAGTAATTCAGTTAGCTCTCGATTAGGATCGATATTCATTACGTTTGCAACTTGAAAAAGGCAAAGATTCGCACGAGGGAGCGCCGAGGTCTGCATATACTGCGGACCGGCGCTCCCTTGTGGTCTTTGCCTTTATGATTCGTTAGTCAACCTGTTTTCTCATCACATAATGCGGGATTCCCATCTCTTCGAATCGTTCTCCCTCGCGCGAATACCCCAGCTTTTCATAAAAGACAACCGCGACTTCGCGAGCGTGCAGCATGATCTCCGTGCAGCCTTGTTGCGCCGCAAGCTGTTCGGCGTACTCGACCAACTTGCGCCCGACGCTCATGCCGCGCAGCGATTCGTCCACGGCGACCTGCTTCATCTGAAGCACGCCTTCGCTTTTCGGCTTCAATAACAGGGTGCCCACCAGACGTTCCGCCGCAAATGCGCCGACATGCAGCGCTTCGATATCTCCCGACAGATCGTCGTCCGCGATGCTGCGCCCAAGCGGGCGGCGCAACACTTCGTTCCGCAATCGGAGCGAACGTTGGTAATCTTCGCTTCCGTAATCGATGCGGCGTACTTCGATCTCGGTGGTCACCGATACTTTCGACTTCGTCGATTGAGGCGGCATATCGGGCCGGCACTGGATATGTTCTTGTTCGCTCATCGTTCGGCCTCTCTCCCCACTGTTGATCGGAATTACGTGTGGCTGCCGTCGCGCCCGTCGTAAAGCTTTTGCTTACGGGCACGACTCAGACACTGCTCTGCTTTGCTGTACTGACGATCTCTTTTATATAACTCCGCCAACTCCAAATTCGCTTCCCGATCCTGCGGATCGATCGCCAGCAGCTTTTCAAAAGCCGTTTTGCTCGCGCCGTACCGACGTAAATCTTTATAAATCAAACCTTTGTTGAATAACGCGTCGGTCGATTGAGGATTGAGAGCAAGCGCCCGATCCAACTGTTCCAGACACTTCGAGTACGGTTCCCGCATCTCGTAATACACGACGGCGAGATGAACATGGGCTTCTTCCAATGTCGCATCGAGTTCAAGGGCGCGCAGATAGCAGGATTTGGCTTCCTTGAGCCGCAGCGTTCGTTCGCAGACGTAAGCCAGAATCGCCCAACTTTCCGCGGATTCGGCATTGAGCATTAGAGCGCGACGCGCCAAGGCTTCCGCTTCTTCGTATTCCTCGCGATTGGCATGCAGTCTGGCTTTGCCCTCATAGGATCGTTCCCAAGTCGGCGCGATTTTCATCGTCTCGTTGAACAGCTCCAGCGCACTGCGCGAGTCGCCCAGCATTAAACGGCAGCGCGCCAGGTAGTCCAGGGTTTCCGCCTGTAATCCTTTTTCCACCAATGCTTTTTTAAAATGAAAATCGGCGTTCAGAAAATCTTTCCGTTGATAGCAGTCGATGCCTTTGTCGAAATGATTCATGCGGATTCACCCTCCTCTCCTTATGCTCGATTGTACCTTAAATGTGGGGGAGTGGGGGAGCGAGTGAGTGGCGCGGGCTGCGGGAGAAATTGCCAGCATAGGCTTCCGAAGTGCATTTCTTCGAAATGCTTCACAAGACGCTGTCTCGCGCAGAAAGCCTTCGGCTTTCCGCGCTCAAAGGCGTCTTTCACTGAATTTCTCCCTCCGCTAGGTCAGTCGCTGGGAAGTGGAATTATTCAGAAAAACAATACGTTCAGTGCATGATAACAGCCTGCAAAGGCTGTTTATGGAGTGTCTGCTAGCTTGATCAAGCTAGTATGACTTAGATTCGTTTAGGACGTGCCTGAAAACTCAACGATGTGCATCTTTTACCGCCTTTTCGCGCTCCGCAGCGTCACTTTTTCTTGCTGAACACAAAAATTCGGCAAAATCTGCTTCCTTCGGAGTTTTCAGACACGCCCTAGTTTTTGGCGCTTTTTCTTTTCGTAGTGTTGGTGCTTTTCTTCTGCGGGGTAGAACGGTTGAATGGCTCGCAGGCCGGTTGCTTGGCTGGAGAGTCCTTGGTCGGTCATTTTTTGCTGTACGCGTTCCATCGTTTCTTGCTGCTTCTGGTTTCGGTAGAACAAGAGGGAACGGTAGCGGGAATCTTCGGGTTTGTAGCCTTCGATTGCCGATGGGTTATGGGTGTTCCAAAAATGCTCCAGTAGTTCTTCCAGCGTGACTTGGCTTGGATCGAATTCGATCTCGACGACTTCGGAGTGGCCGTTCAAGCGGCGATGGGTCGGACCTGGCACATCAGTATGTCTCTCTTCAGCCTCTCCATTGTTGCCGCTATCGTTGTCACCGCCCGAATAACCGACCCTCGTTCCGGTTACGCCGGGAATACGGGAAAAGCGATCCTGCGGTCCCCAAAAGCAGCCCATGGCAAAGGTCAATTTTTCGCAGCTCATGTGATCGTTCCTTTCGGATTGCTGCTTTTTCAGCAGTATGCGGGTTTAGCTGCCGATGGTAGGTAGAGTCAGGTGCATAAGCGAAAAAGAGCGAAATAAGCAGCTTCGGCATACATGCAGAGCGCTTTGGAGTTTTCTTAGCGCCTCATCTTGCAAAAATCACAACATTTTCGGCAACAAAAGTCGGTTTCTCAGCTTCAAGTTGCAGGATTTGCAACATTTTAGCTCCCATCAGGCTATTTGATTCCGGATTATGCGTAAAATGCTGCATTTTCTGCAACTCGACTTCGAAAATAGAGCCTTTCTCACTTATCATCTTGCATATTTTACAACTTGCTTCCTAGCTTCCTATCCAACATCGGCTAGTATACCTGCTTGACTCGCCTGCATCCTGCTATCGCGCTCCGTCTCTCCCTAGTTCACTAAAACGTGCACGCATCTTACCGATAATTCCGTACCCGCTCGTCTTCGATCACGCCGCCGAAGTTCAAGCCGTAGGCGAAATCGTACGTGTTGCCTTCCGTATCGACGTGGCATCTCATATCCCGCGGCACGTCCTCCAATTGTTCTTCGACCGTACGCATGTCCGCAGGCATCTGCATCGGCAGCAGGCCGGAAGGTTCGGCTTCGCCGCATACAATCTCCAGCAGCGCCTGATCCTGCAACCCGAAGTTGACCAAAATGACATCCGCCGCTTGCTCAAACTCCGCCACAATCGCCGGGTTCGACAGCAGCATGGACACGATGACCGGCTTGTCGCCCATTTTCGCACGGGTATCCAGCACCAGATCCAGATCCGCCTCGTTACGCGTACGCACCGATTTGCCCAGATGCGAGCGGTTGAGCACATCGCTGGAGCGCGGGTCGCCTGCCAAGCTGACTTCGCGTCCGAGTTCTGCCGTATAAGGGCGATATTGCAAGCTGATCGGCACGTATCCGCTGCCTCCGGCTTCCGCGTCTTCGCGGCTGTAGCCCATGCCCGAATCCGGGTTTTCGATGCAGACCAACGCGAAATCGGCTTCCGACGGATCGTCGACTACATCGAAGTATTTGGCGGAGATGTTCCGATTCAGCGGATCGACCGTTTTCTCCGGCGTCGGATTCCTGAACCAGTCGCGGCCCGGAGCGATATAGCGGCGCGGGATATAGACCTTTTTACGCGAAAAGGAAGGCTGTTCGACTGCGGAAGATTCGCCCCGGGAGTCTTGGAGCGAAGAGCCGGCCCCCAACGGAAGCACGCCGCCTTTGTTTTTCAACAATACGACCGACTTCAACTGCGCCTCGTAGCCTGCTCGCATATAATCCGGCTGCCCGACGATCCGCTCGCTCTCCTCCGGGTCGACGTAAGGATTCTCGAACAAACCCAGCCGGAAAAAGTTCTTCAGCAAACGCACCGCGGAACGTTCGAAACGCTCGCGCATCCACTCTTCGCCGTATTCTTGCACGCCCATCTCGTACGCTTCCAACACCGGACCCGCTTCGTTGTTGCCGCCGAACTGATCCACGCCCGCCAGCAGCAGCTTGTAGTGGCGCTCCGCGACGCTTAATCCTTCCACGCCCCAAGGCTTGCCGCTGAGAAACGAATCTTTTTCCCCGTTTTCGTCGGCGGTAATGAGCCAATCCGTGCACACGACGCCGTCGTAGCCGTACTTTTCGCGCAGCAGATCGGTAATGAGATACTTGCTGTAGGCGTTGCCGACGTTCTCGCCGCCTACGGTATCCTGCTCCCACGACACCGTATAGTACGGCATGACCGCCGAAGCCTGTCCGGTCGCGCCGTCCAGCTTGAACGCGCCTTCGGTGAACGGCTTCAAGTGTTCGTCGAACCGTCCGTCCGGATACACCGCGTATTTGCCGCTGGCGTAATGCGCGTCGCGGCCGCCTTCGCCCGAGCCGCCGCCCGGCCAGTGCTTGACCATCGCGTTGACGCTGGCGCGTCCCCAGCCGCTTGCGATCTCGTCTTCGCCTTCGGAAGTCTGGAACCCGTCGATATAAGCACGTCCGAGATCGGTGGACAGCTGCGGATCTTCGCCGAACGTCCCGCTGAAACGGAACCATCTCGGATCGGTCGCGATATCCACCTGCGGCGACAGCGCCGTCGTCAGGCCGAGCGCCCGATACTCTTTTGCCGCGATTTCGCCGAACCGGCGGACGAGCCGCGGATCGAAAGTGGCGGCAAGTCCCAGCGTTTCCGGCCACATCGAGATTTTCCCGCCGGAACCCGCATTGAACTCCGAGCTGGAATCCGAGCCGTGGCGCGGGTCCGAGCTGTTGTTCGCCGGGATGCCGAGGCCGACCGATTCCGCGTACGCCTGCACGAGATTGTTCCAGCGCGCGGCGACAGCGGGACTTTCCACCGTAGTCACGAGGATATGACGCAGATGGTCGTTTTCCAAAAAGCTTCGCTGCTCGTCGGTCAAATCCCACGCATTCGCGCCGCTCTCCTCGTAAGGCTTGCCGTTATAGGTCGAAGACATCCAATTGGTGCTGCCTGCCGGAATCGATTGATGGCGGCTGTACAGCATCAGGCCCGCGATCTGCTCCGGCGTCATGCGGGAAGCGAGGTCTTTCGCGCGTTCTTCGGCCGGAAGCCGCCAGTCCTTGTAAGGCTCCAATGCTCCGCTACGGTTCAAGTCTTTGAAAAACAAACCGTCCTGCTCGATCACATTCACGCCGGATGAAGCAGACAAGCCGATCGCCGGCCCTCCTTCGTTATGTACGTAGCGGATTTCCCCCGATGCTTGGCCTTGCCGGGTATTGTTGCTCATGCCATCGCCTCCCTTTTTCCTCATTATAGCTAATCTGCTCCGCTCTCGCCTGCGGCAACCTTTCTCCAGCGGATGCTTTTTTGCTACACTAAGGTCAGAAACAGATCCACAATCCATTCACCCGGAGGGAAAAAGCCCATGAATGCCATCTTGAACAGCGAGTCCGCCACGGTCGAAATCCGGCCGCTCGGCGCTGAATTGATCAGCTTCAAAGACAAAGAAAGCGGACGCGAATACATGTGGAGCGGCGACGCGGAGTTTTGGACGGGACGCTCGCCGGTGCTTTTCCCGATCGTCGGATCGGTGTATGACGGCGTGATGCGCGCGGAAGGCGGCGAATACGCGCTGAAAAACCACGGTTTCGCGCGCAATCGCGAATTCCGGCTGGTCGAGGCGGAAGAGACGCGCGCGGTGTTCCATCTGTGCGCGGACGACGAGACGCTGGCAATCTACCCGTACAAATTCGCGCTGACGCTCACTTATACGCTGGAAGGCTCAAGCCTGCGCATCCAGTACCGGGTAGACAACGACGACGATAAAAACATCTACTTCCAGCTCGGCACCCATCCGGCGTTCAACTGCCCGATCGGCGGCGACGGGGACTTCGAGGATTACGTGCTGGAATTCAATCAGGAAGAATCGCTGGAGCGCTTTTTCGTGACGGGCGGCAATATCCAAATTCCGGACAAGTCCGAGACAGTATTGGAAAAAGGAACCGTCCTGCCGCTGACGCGCGCGCAGTTCGAGGAAGGCGCCATGATCTTCCGCGACGTGAAGTCGGACCGCGTGACGCTGAAAAGCGAAAAAAGCAAGCACAGCGTCAGCGTGTCGTCCGAGAACTTCCCGTACTTGGGAGTATGGCAGCCGAAAAACGCACCGTTCCTCTGCATCGAGCCGTGGCACGGCTTGGCGGACGCGGACAAATTCGAGGGCGAGCTGAAAGATAAAGAGTTGGCTGTGGAGCTTGCTCCGGGGGAGTATTTCGAGGCGGCTTTGGTGATTGAAATTAAATAAACGCGATAAAAAGAAGCTGCGGCTCCCTCGATCGGGATTCCGCGCTTCTTTTACGTTTTAAGGAATGAATTCTTCTATTTTTCGCATAAAGCGCTTGGTATCTCGTTCGGACAGCTCTACGTTTTCGTTGAACCCTTCCTCCAAATAAAAAGCACGAACCCGGTTAACGAACGCGATAAGCCGATTCATTTGCGTCAAAGACTCCTCGTTTAATCGAACATTCTGCGCGGCGGTATCGGGCGAATCCCGATCCTGCACGTTCGCATTCAAGTAGATCGAATAGAAGTCCACGAATTCCATTTTTGTCGCATTCATAAAAGATTCGTCCTGGAACAAAAGGAACAAATCCTGATAACGCAGCATAAGACCGCTTTGCGCCTGCTCGATGTCTTTCAACTGTTGAACCGTGTATTCTTTTTGATCGGTCTTGGCTATTTCATTAACCTGAACCGCGCCGGATACGATATCGGATACCGCGTCTCGATAAAAGTATTGGCTGGTTGCTTTGTAATGCGAATAGGATCGGAAAAACAAAGCGGCTGCGACAACGAGCACCAGCACGAAGAATAAAGTAGCGTACATGATCTTTTTGGAATGCTTCATAACCCCTCCTTCGGGCTTGTCTCACTTTAATATAAGGTTTGCGATTGAATGAAACGTGCATGGTTTTAGTACGTTTCAGGCAAGCGTAAGCCCACATTAATTTGAGACAAGCTGCTAGGACCCATCGGCTTTCTTTTTATGAACGCGCGTTATCCGTACTTGGTTTGATTTCCGCCCGATCAAAACCCGCTCAGCGGAATTTGCTGTCCCGCTTCGCAGGCAGCCCCGGCCCTTCCTGGGGATCGGCGCCGCAATCCTGCTTGTTCATCAGCGTCCCCTGCGCGAGCTTGAGATCGATAAAATCGACGATCGTTTGCAGCGAGGAGATCTGCTCCAGCACATTCGCGCGGTACTGCCGGATGCGTTCGAACGCTTCGGGCGTCTCCGACAAATCTCCGGTGCGGGACATATCCAGATAGGGTTTCATTTCATCCAGCGGCATGCCCGTTTTTTTCAGGCACAGAATCAGCTTCATGGTCTCGACGTCGCTCTCCGCGTAAATCCGATGACTGTTCGCGCGCCGCTTCGCTCTCGGCAGCAGGCCGATCTTCTCGTAATATCGAATCGTGTCTTCCGGAAGTCCGGTCAACTCCGACGTTTGCTTGATCGTATATCCTGTCGGTTCGGCTTCGGCCGTATCGGTTATCGGCATGACTTCCGTATATTCAAGTGCCTGCTCTGCCATGATCATCGCTCCTTCGCTTATGGCTTATCGCTCGTTTTGCTTGCCTCGAGTATACCGCTTGGAGTCGACTCCAAGTCAAGAACTTCAAATTTAACGTTTGACTTGGAGCCGGCTCCAAGTTATACACTGTCTCCAATCCGCGAGAATACTCGCCCTAAACTGGAGGCTTTCCCATGAATACGTTACCTCTTGCTCGTCCGGCTGCACGCACGGCTTTGATTACCGGCGCCAATAACGGCATCGGCTTGGAATTGACGCGCCGCCTGTTGACGGAAGGGTGGCATGTGGCGGCGCTGATTCGTTCTTCGTTTGCCGCAGACGACGAAGTGACGACCCGCGCAATCCGCGACGGCCGACTTCGAATCTACACGGCGGAACTGACCGATTTTCCGCAATTGGCCGCCGCGCTTCAAAAAATTCAGGCCGAAGAAACATCGATCGACATGCTGTTCAACAATGCGGGCGGAAGCCTGCCGGAACTCCGATTCTCTCCGCAAGGACGCGAGATGCATTACGAACTGCAAACGGTCGTGCCGTACATCATCTACCGCGAGATGAAAGAGCTGCTGCTGCGCGGCTCGTTCAAAACGGTTATCGGCACCTCGTCGAACGCGTTCAATTATACGAAAGCATTCGATGCCGATAAGCTCGCACGGCCGCAGCGCTTCAAACAGCTGACCGGCGCTTACGCCGACACCAAGCTCGCCATGTCGCTTTGGACGCAAGCACTGTCTCATAGCGAAGCTCAAGACGGCATTCTGCTGCGCAGCGCCGATCCCGGACCCAACAACACGATTCGCAAAGGGAAAAAGTCCGGCCTTCCGTTTCCCGTCAATTACTTGATGCGATTCTTTTTTGCGCCGCCGACCCAAGGGGCAGGACGTTTGCACGAAGCTGCGTTCGGCACGCATAAAAGCGAAGCCGGCGCGTTGATCGACAAGAACGGCATCGTAAAGCTGCGGTTTGCCGATCAGGCGAAGCGCGTGCTGGAAAACGTGGATCGCGTTTACCGGGAGGAATTTCGGATTTTGATGTAAAAAACACTACTGACAATAGGGTGTCAGTAGCGGTTTTCTATACTATGGAAGAAATCATCTCGCACCTACAGGAGGATTCTTCATGACCCGTACGATTTCCGTTACCTCGCCTTCGGCCGATCTGATGCTGCCCGGACTCCGGTATTGGATCGGCGTCGTCTCCGCTTCCCATGTCGACCACGCGATCGAGCAAGGGGTCGCGCAGACCTGCCACGGCAAAGCCCGATCGCTTAACCGGATGCAACCGGGCGATTGGCTGATCTACTATTCGCCGCGCACGGATATGAACGGCGGCGCGCCGCTGCAATCTTTTACCGCGATCGGGCAGGCAGCGAACGATCGGGTGTACCGCCATAAAATGAGCGACACGTTTATTCCGTATCGGCGGAATATGCGGTATTTGCCCGCGAGATCGGTACGCATCGCAGACCTGCTGGAGCAATTGTCCTTCACGAAAGGGCGGCGCAGCTGGGGACAGGCTTTTCGCTTCGGCCAGTTCGAGATCACGCAGGAGGATTTCCGGCTGATCGCGGATCTGATGCTGGAAAGCGCGGGCGAGCAAGAAACAAAGCCCGAATTTCCTTTATGCGAGTCTCAGCTCGAATTCGAGTGGTGATGTCGGCGCGCTCGGGAATCGAAGATCGTAATCGGTCGGAAAAATATTCGAACGCGAACAGACAATAAACCACTTTCCGAATCAACCGCGCAAAAAGCCGCCGCGATCAGGCATCAACCTGACCGCGGCGGCTTTCTTTTCGAATACCCGGATGTTTGATTCTACTTTTGCGCTTCCGAGAGCCGCTTGCCCAGCAGTTCGACCGCTTCGTGCAGCTTCTCCTTCGGCACCGCCTCGTACAGATCGCCGATCGCGATCTCCGTCGCGCAGGCCGTATCGCTGATTTCTTTCAGATACGCAACCAACGCGATGCCGGTATCCGCCTGCACGCCCGCGACGACCGGCGCGGCAGCCTCGGCGGACAAGCCGCTGAAATGGAGGTGGAACATATTCGATACCGGCACTTCCGGCCGCGTGCGCACGCTAGGCTGCGCGTTATAAAGCGCCGCCAGCTCTTTCGCTTCCTCGTAATACTGCGCCATCTTCGGCAGACGAAGGTCCAGATAATGCTCCGAGCTCAAAATATACGGATACAAGCTGATCAGATCGCCGCCGTGGCGTCTTTTCCATACCTTCGACTGCTGTGCCAGATCGGCGTCGCCGAGCAGCATCGCGCCCGCGATTCCGCCGACTCCTTTGTAAAACGACACGTAGACGCTGTCGAATAACGCGCAGACCTGTTCGGCCGTTTTTCCGTAGTACGGCAGAATCTCGAACAGCCGTGCCCCGTCGAGATGCAGCGCGATGCCTTTTTCCCGGCAATAGGCCGAAATGGCTTCGATCTCCGCGTAATCCGGCAGTTCGCCGCCGATTTCGCGCTGAGGCAGCTCCAGCAGCAGGCAGGCGACGTTTTCCGGCAGCTTTTTCACATCCTCCAACGTGATCAACCGCTCCTCGTCCGCAAGCAGTATCGGCTCCAGATGATGCAGTTCCTTCAAGCCGTCCTGCTCGTGAATCTCCAGATGGCAGAGCGGATGGTAAGCCACGGCCTTGCTGCCTTGGCGGTCGCTCCAGATGCGCAGCGCGATTTGCTGGGCCATCGTGCCGCTCGGGAAAAAGACCGCCGACTCCTTGCCCAGCATGTCCGCCAGCTTGCGTTCGAATTTCTCGATCGTCTCGCCGCGCCCGTACATATCGCTCGGCGTATCGCCGTCGACGTCCCGCAGCGCGTCCAGCAGCACCTTAACGCTGCGCGGCCCGTTGCCCGTCGTCCGATACTCCGCTTGACTGAACGTGTCACCCAAGGTCAATGGTTGATTCATGATGGAACGCCTCCTTTTGGATCGAACGATTCTTGCTTCGTCGTCCGATTCGCATACGAATATTGTAACGCTCTTGCCCCGGATCGACCATGCTTTCATAATAAAGGATGTACTTCCATTCCAATCCGAAAGGTTCTGCTTCCATGCAAAAATCGAAACCCGGCATCTATGACCGTTACATGCCCGCTCTGAACGCGGAGCCTACGGATGCTCCTGCTTATTGGTTCGTCTTCCTTGCGGATACCGGAAGACTGCTGCTGCATGAACAAGAAGGTTTAAAGGCACTGCCTGCGGCTGCCGATGCCGACGAACTCGGCTTCAAAACGCTCCGCTCGCTCTACCTCGGCACGTTGGACGGCGCGCCGTGTTATGCCGCCGAAGCGCAGGAAGGAACCGAACCTCCGGTCGGCTCGGACTTTCTGCCGCTGCGCGCGCTGTACGACCGGATGGACGAAGACTTGTTCCATCTGGCCGGACGCGCGCTGCAAATTCTGAATTGGGACGTTACCCATCGGTTCTGCGGGCGTTGCGGCTCCTCTCTGACGCTGGCCGAGCGTGATCGCGCCAAAGTCTGTCCGAACTGCGGCCTCAACCATTATCCTCGCCTCTCGCCTGCCGTTATCACCGCAATTTTGAAGGACGGGAAAATTTTGCTTGCGCATGCGCCGCATTTCCCTGACAATATGTACGGTCTGATCGCAGGTTTCGCGGAGCCGGGCGAGACCCTGGAAGATTGCGTGCGGCGCGAAACGATGGAAGAAGTCGGCATCGAATTGGGCGAAATCCGCTACTTCGGAAGCCAGCAATGGCCTTTTCCCAACTCGCTCATGATCGGATTCGTCGCCGAATACGCAAGCGGCGAGATTACGGTGGACGGCGAAGAGATCGAACATGCGGATTGGTTCGCTCCGAACGAACTGCCGAATATCCCGCCGAAGGTCAGTATCGCGCGCAAAATCATTGATTGGTATACGGAAGAATACGGAGGCAAAGCGTGAACTTCGTTATCCGGCCATGATGAGGCGCAATCCGTTTGGACGTCGGCGTTTCGGGCGTGCGACCGGCTCGACAAAATAGTCGCATGATCCGCAAACTCGGCAGCAGCCGATCTGCGGCCGCGCCGGAATCGGCACGTCGGATTTGTTCCGGCTCGCCGATTCCGGGTACATATGCTATACAGCAATGCGTTAAAGAAGTTCTCAACCCCACTTTTAAGGAGGCGTCGTTCGTGGCTGAAGCCAATCCGTCCGATATCGGACAAAAGGAAACACTAGGTTCGCTGATCAAAAAAGGAAATACGTCTTCGGCCGTCGCCATGGCGGGCAACGCGGTACTCGCGGCCGCCAAAGGCGGAGCCGCCTTATTCACAGGAAGCGGCGCCATGTTCGCTTCGGCGATGCACTCGCTGGCGGATGCCGTGAACCAAGGCTTCGTCTTTGTCGGCAGCGTGCTGTCGGAAAAGCGGCCAAGCCGCCGCTTCCCGGTAGGATTCGGGCGCGTCATCAACATTTTCTGCATGATCGCTGTCATCGTCGTCACCATCATGGCTTACGAAACGATCCACGAAGGCATTCATCTGCTTCAGCATCCGGGCGAAGCGGCAGGAGGCTTTTGGATCAATGTGGGCGTGCTGATCCTGAACATCGTGGTTGACGGCGCGATCCTGATCAAGGCGTCCAAAGAAATCCTGAAGGAAGCCCGCGCGCCCAAGGCAAGCGGATTCGCGCTGCTGCCGGCCGCTTTCAAAAACGTCGGCCGTGCCGCTCCTCCGACGCGCCTGGTGTTCTATGAAGATATCGTTGCGGTACTCGGTGCCTTTTTCGCTCTGATCGCCGTCGTGGTCGTATCGTTTACGAACTTCGCCCTGATCGACGGCATCGCGACGACGCTGATCGGTTTCCTCATGATCGCGGTCGCGTTCCGCGTCGGCTACGACAATATGATCGGCCTGATCGGCGTATCCGCTCCGCAGGACGTCGAAGACAAAGTATCCGCCGCCATTCTCGGAGACGCGGATGTTCGGGACATTCAAACCATGCGGATCATCCAGGAAGGCCGTTACTACCACGTGGATGCGGTGGTCGAGCTGCGTACCGGGCTGACGCTCGGCGATGCGGACGATATCAAAGTGCGCATCCAGCAGCATCTCACGACGGACCCGGATATTGCGGACGCCGCGATTTCGATCGTCGAAGACGACGGGAAAACAAGCTGGCAGCGGCGGGAAGCGGAAGTGGAGAAAAACTAGACGCTCCAAGCCGCTTGTCTCGAATATATAAAAAAACGTCAAAAAACCGGCTCTCCATTCGGAGAAGCCGGTTTTTATATCGAATCAAGTTAAGATTTATCCTACGGACGGAACCTCGCAGCTTACTTCAGCCTTTCGGAAAATACGCCTCGAACTTCAAATCCGGTCCCAGTTGCTCGACGCGAAGTGCGGTCAATCCGACTGCCTCGTTCATGTCCGCGATTCCCAAGCCCTCGATAAAAGTCGGAGCATCCTTGCCGCCTACCAGCTTCGGCGCCATATACAGTACCAGCTTGTCCGCGAGGCCCTGCTCCACGAACGAAGCGATAACCTGTCCGCCGCCTTCGACCAGCAGCGAAGAGATTTCGCTTTCCCCGAGCGTATCCAGCACTTGTTCCAAGTTCACTCGCCCGCCTGACGTCCCGATCACGCGCACGCCTGCCGCTTCCAGCCGTTCCCGCTTGGCGGCGTCGGCATTCGAGCCGGTAAAAATCCAGGTCGGCGCTTCGCCGTCCGTAACCACGCGTGCATCTTCCGGAATGCGAAGCGTGCTGTCCAGCACGACGCGCAATGGATTGCGGCCGTTCGGCAAACGGGTGTTGAGCTGCGAATCGTCATGCAGGATCGTCTGCACGCCCACCAGAATCGCCCCGCTCTCATGACGCAGCTTATGTACGTCTTCGCGAGCTTCGGCCGACGTGATCCAACGGCTGCTGTTCGTGCGCGTCGCGATTTTCCCGTCCAGCGTCGTAGCCGATTTCACCGTGACAAAAGGACGCTTGCTCACGATGTAACGGTTGAATACTTCATTCAACTGCTCGGACTCCTCGCGCAGCACGCCTTCGATCACTTCGATTCCCGCATCGCGCAGAATCTTGATCCCGCGTCCGGCAACGAGCGGATTCGGGTCCGGCGCGGCAACCACGACGCGAGACAGGCCGGCTTTAACGACAGCCTCCGCGCAAGGACCTGTACGACCGTGGTGCGAGCACGGCTCCAGCGTGACGTAGATCGTGCCGCCTTTTGCATGCTCGCCAGCCATACGAAGCGCATGAATTTCCGCGTGCGGCTCGCCCGGCTTCAGATGCGCGCCGATTCCGACGATCCGGCCGTCATTGACGATGACCGAGCCGACCAGCGGGTTCGGCGCGGTCTGACCTTTTGCGGCACGCGCATTTTCCAATGCAAGCCGCATGTATTTCTCATGGATAGACCGTTCGTCGCTCATGCTTGTTCAGTCTCCTCCTTCGGCTGCCGGAAGTTCCGACAAGCCTTCGATCGGATTTTGCGTCGCAAAGTGACCGGACCGGTTGACTTTGGTACGCAGGTATTTCTCGTTGAACTCGGATACGTCGCCCCACAGCGGCGTACGTCCGGATACGTTCATGCCCGACGCTCTCAAAGCTTCCAGTTTGCGAGGGTTGTTCGTGATCAACGTCACCGGCTGCTCGCGCAGGAACTTCAGCACGCCGATCGCGCCGTCGTAGTCGCGGGTATCGTCTTCAAAGCCGAGTGCCAGGTTGGCTTCGACGGTATCCATGCCTTGCTCTTGCAGGATGTACGCCATTGCTTTGCTGAACAGGCCGATGCCGCGTCCTTCGTGATTCGCCAGGTAAAAGAGCGCACCCGAACCATGTTCCGCGATCATTTTCATCGATTGGCGCAGCTGGTAGCCGCAGTCGCATCTTTTGCTGCCGAAAATATCGCCGGTGTGGCAAATGCTGTGCATGCGGATCAGCGCGTCCGGCGAATTTTCGAAATCGCCGTAAACGAGCACGCTGGATTGTTGGCCTTCGGCCAGATTCATCGTCGGCAGGCTGCGGATCAATTCCTCAGCGGACATATTTTCGCCGCCTTCGGGCTGCTTCATCCAGCTGTACCAGCGGAACACGAGCGTCTCTCCTTCCAGGTTGACCGGCAGCTTGATCGGACCGACCAGCACGTAGCCTTCTTTGGAATTTTGCGGAGAAGGGATATTATGAATGCTGTCTTTAAGCATGAAAGCTGCGCTGTTGTTTACCATGATGGCACATCCTTATTTTCATATTGGTTAAGTCGGGCAAGCCGCCAAGCAGGAATTTTCTCCGCGGCGGTCCGTATTCGGATTCTCGGTAAAATGGACACGGCACCTGTCGGTTCCGCATCCTCGTTACCTATACGTTCGCAGCCCGGGCAAATTCGGATCATCTTCCGGCCGATTTTTTTGCCGTCCCGTTTGCCGGGCAATGCTTTTCATTGTAGCGTCTATCTGTATATTATCGTCGCTTTGAATGTTAAATATTAAAATTTTGAGCATAAGTCAATTCCATATCGACCTGCTCGCGCTGTCTGCGCTCCACATCGCCGCGACGGCGTTGTTCCAATCGATCCAACGGCTCGCCGGTATCCTGCCTGCGTTCCAGACAGGCGAGCAGCTCTTCATGCAGCACGTCCGCGTCGCGCAGAGCTTCGTTCAGTCCAAAGGCTCCCGTAGGCGTCATGGTATGCGCGGCATCGCCGATCAATACCAGACCGGGCTCCGCCCAACGCTCCGACTTGCTGCTGAAAATGTCGAGCAGCACGAAATCCTGCCAAGACGTGATATGCTCCCGCACGCTCGGTTCAAGCTTCGGAAAAGCATCGATCAGCGTCTGCGTCAATTCTTCGAACGGCCGCTTGCGAAGCTCCTTGTACGAGTCTTCTTCGATATTCCAGCCGACCTGCACATAACCGCGGGCCTGCGTGAACAGATGAAGCTGCTGGCCGTTCTGGATAGTGGAACACATGACCGGCTCCCAGCCTTCCGGCGCAGGAATTCTCGCCCACAGCAGATCGTATCCGTGTCCTTCGGCGCTCACCGGGATTCCCGCATATTTGCGCACCGACGAATATCGGCCGTCCGCTCCGACGACCACGCTGCTGCGAATCTCCAGGTTGCGGCCTTCAGCAGTGCGGACTTTCACGCCTGTATACCGGCCGTCCTCGCCTTGCAGCAAACCGCGCACGGTCGTGCCGGGCATGTACGTAAAGTTCGGGTACTGCTTGGCTTCGTCCAGTAGGGCATGGAGTAGATCAGCCTGCGGGATATGAATGCCCACATTGCCGCCTGCCGTATCGGGCAGGATCGTTTTCACGACTTGTTGGTTGTCCCAATACTCCAGCCGAACCAACGGCAGAACGGCTTCCGGTTGAATCTTCTCCAAAATGCCGTGCTTTTTCAATACGCGCTCGCCGTCGCCGTTTATGATTTCTCCGCGGAACGACGGTCCGGGTACCGGCTGCTTTTCGACCAATACAACGTCCACTCCGCGGCGGGCCAGCAGGCATGCCAGCAGCGTGCCGGCCGGCCCGCCGCCCGCGATACAAATCTCCGTTTGTCGTTCCATCCTTCTGTCCTCCGATTTTGCTTGCATTCAAACCAACGAACATGATTGGTTTCTTTATTAGGGATAGACGCTTATACATTGTTCGCATAAGCGATACGAGTCATAGAATTACTTTATGTAACCAAGTATATTTATTTAACACATCATAGTCAAGTATTAATTATTACGAAATGTAAGCTTGTTTATTTTAATCACCGATTGTATAATAAAGAAGCAGCAACGCAAATGTAACCCTTTCATCGCCTGGAAATTCGGGCTTATCTTTTATAGATTGGCGAATACGTCAGCAAGAGAACAAACACGCATATATTAGGAGAGTGATCCCATTGGCCGCAGAGCTGAATCAACTGTGCCCTAGATTTGAAAAAGCGATCGAAGTGCTCAGTAAGCGCTGGACGACCCTGATCATCTATCGGCTGCTGGACGGCCCGCGCCGCTTCGTGGACATCGAAAGTTCGTTGACCAACCTGAGCGGCAAAGTATTGTCGGAACGATTGAAGGAACTTGAAGAAGAAGGCATCGTGCTTCGCACGGTATACCCGGAGAAGCCGGTACGGATCGAATATTCGTTGACGGATATGGGGCGGGATTTGGCTCCGGTGATGGACGATATTCAAGGCTGGGCGACGCGATGGATCAAGGTGAAGCAGGAGCAGGTTTAAAAAAGACACCCGCAGGGGTGTCTTTGTCGAGAAAGTCACTTTGGCGAGGGAAGCGAGAAGACTGCGAGAGAAATTGCCAGCATAGGCTCCCGAAGTGCATTTCTTCGAAATGCTTCACAATCCGCTGTCTCACTTGGAAAACCTGATTAGAATTTAAGGTGTAGTTTTCCAAGTTCAAAGGCGTCTTTCACTGAATTTCTCTCTCCGTCTTCTCGCTTCCAGTTACGTTGGACTTTCTTGACACGTTGAGACACCCATGAGGGGTGTCTTTTTTCATGCTCCGGCTATTTTAAACTAGATTTGGAATAGGATCTTCATGTTGGGGATTGTTCCTTTACCCGCTCACCAACTTCAATCCCACCGCCGAACCAAGCACCAACGCAATGCACAGAATCCGCATGACATTCTTCGATTCCCCATAGAAAATCATGCCGAGAATCGCGCCGCCGGAGGCGCCGATGCCGGTCCAGACGGCGTATGCGGTGCCCATCGGCAATGTCTTCATCGCGAGCGACAGAAAAATAAAACTCAAGCCGAAGCCGCCTGCCATCATCATAAACGCTTTGATATTTTTATCTTGGTGCAGTTTATTAATCATCAGCACGCCGACCATTTCGAAAATCCCCGCCAGAATCAAAAATGTCCAGTTCATCGTCAAGCCCCTCCTTTTTCTTCAGTTTTACCGTGACTCAGCAACTTCAAGCCGATCACGCCCAGCAGCAGCGTGCCGATCATCAACAGCTTGGCCAATTGAATCTCGGCTCCGAACAATACGATCTCCGCGATGACCGTACCCGCCGTGCCCAAGCCCACGAACACCGCATACACCGTGCCGACAGGCAGCGTACGCGAAGCGGCGATCATCAGGTAAAAGCTGACCACGATCGCAACGAACGTTCCGGCCCATTCCCAGACTCCCGACGCGTGTTTCAACCCGATCACCCAACCTACCTCGAACAACGCGGCGATGACGACGGACATCCAAATTTTATTCATGATTTCATTTCCTCCTTTTTTGATTCAATCGACATGAACGCAAAAAAGCCCGGGAGAATAAACCGCTCTTCGCAGTTCATCTCCCGGGCTTTTGTCCCTCCGTGGCACGGCGCACGCCGTGAGTTTTCTCTCGGACCTGTCCGGCCTTGCGGCCGCGGAACCCTAGAAAACATTCGCTCATGTAATTGTTCCCTTCATTATACACAGCAGAGATCAGGGGTCAAGTCAGGCAAAAAGATTTCGGCGTGCTGCTTTCGACGATGCCGGGCGACTCTCCTCCCTCGCGTGCCGGCCGCAACGAACTGGGCACGGCCCCGCGCAAGATGTACAATCGGAAGACAACGAAATCGGATTTCGAAGGAGGCCTATGCATTGGAAACGGTAAAAGTGTACAATACCGCAGTCGAAGCAACGCTCGAAGTGATCGGAGGCAAATGGAAACCGATCATCCTGTTCGTGCTGACGTTCGGCAAAAAGCGTAACGGCGAGCTGATGAAGCTGCTGCCTTCCGCGATTACCCAAAAGGTGCTGACCCAACAGCTCAAAGAATTGGAGCGCGACGGAATCGTCCGCCGGATCGCCCATTCCACCGTGCCGCCGAAAGTCGAATACGAACTGACGGATTACGGATGGAGCCTTAAAGAGATCCTGCACGCGCTTTGCCGCTGGGGCGAAAATCACGTCGAGCAAATCTACGGCAAACGCGCCGAGATCGCTTCTCCCGGCTCTTTTCTCGCGGCATCTTCCGCATTCAAGCCGGAATGATGCCGCGCTGACGAAAATCGTCGAAGATGCCGAAAAACATCGCTTCGGTATCGACGAATTCGTGGAACCCGAATCGCCGCGCCTTGCTGCCGTCGGCGAAAAAATCGTAATCCCAACCGAAAACGAAATCGCCGAAGCCCCACGACGATACGTCCGCGTACGAAAAGGGAGCCAGCCCGTAACGCTCGACCATATCGTTCCACAGAGGTTCTTTATCCCGCATGGTCTCGCCGAGCGGCATCGGAAGCGGGTCGGCCGCCTCGAGTCCGAAATAAGCGGCGATCTTCGGCCACAACTCGCTCCAGCGGAACAAATCGCCGTTCGCGATATTAAAAGCCTGATTCGCGCAGCTCGGCTCGGTCGCCGCCCATACGGTCGCTTTCGCCAACAGCCCCGCATCCGTCATCTCAAGCAGGCTTCGGTACGCGCCGGGTTTGCCGGGAAAGCGAAGCGGAATGCCGAGTTCTTTGGAAAACGAGGCATAAACGGCGATCACCGCCGCCAAGTTCATCGGATTGCCCAAACCGAAGCCGCAAACGACCGACGGACGCAGCGCGGACCACGTCCACCCGCTCTTCTTCGCCCTTCGCTCCAAAAATTGCTGCTGTTCGATATTGAATTCGGGCGGCATATGGCGGTCGTCGCTTTCTTTGGCCGGCGTTTTGAACGGACCGAGATGCGCGCCGTACACCTTGTAGCCCTGCATCAGGCTGATGTGCCGCAGGCGGCGGGCAGCAGGCTCGACGGCATCGACCGCGTTGACCAGCATCGCCAGATTCGGCTGCACCAGTTCGGCCCAAGTCGGACGGTCTTGATAAGCGGCGTAAAACAGATGCGTCACTTCGCTCAAGCCGCTCAGCGCTTCCTTGGAAGCGTCGGCGTCCAGCAGATCGACCGGGATATACCGTACGTTCTTCGAAGATTCGCCTCCCCGCCGGGATACGCCGATGACGTTCCAGTCCGGCAGTTTTGCCAAATGCTCGATCAGATTCCCTCCGATCACTCCGTTCGCGCCGATCACCAACGCCGTTTTAGTTTCGTTTGCGTTCATGTTCCTGCTCCTGCTCCTCCCGCGATGCACAAGTAGCCGGTCTTATCTCGGCTCTTGCTCTATTCTGGCGAGACGAAGCGGAACTGAACAGTACGCACTTCGAAGTTCCATAAGCACTTTAAAGTCACAAATGGACAGCCGCAGGGCTGCCCGTCGCTTGGAATCTTTATGATTTTTGCATCAATCGAATCTACTTCGCCGCTTCCGGATGGAATCCGCGATTATCCGCGTATCCCTCAATACTCCACACGCCCAGCTTTTCTTGTTTGGCCTTGTCTTGAATCTTCCGGAACTCGTCGATATATTTGTCGTTCGGTTGATATACCACGACGCGTGCCAAGCCCTGTTCCAGCAGCTGCTCGTTGACCATGTCGCCGTCGAGATAGACGTAAGCCAGCATTCGGTCGTACTGGTCGCGCTGCTCTTCGTCGAACTCCAGCTCAACCTGTTTCCCGCCCAGCAGCTTTTTCGTATACTCGCTCGCTTCCGGGCCGAACGGCTGTACCGGGGTTCCTTCCTTTTTCGTTTCCGGCGTATCCAGCAGCAGCATGCGCACCCGCTCGCGGCTGCCGTCCTCAAGAATCGCGATAAACGTATCTCCGTCGACGGTGCGCTCTACGGCAGCCGAGACGCGTCCGTCAACCGAAGCAGCGTCTTCCGAAGTCTTGTCGCCACCTGCCGCGCTTCCTTGCGTATCCGTTTGCCGACTGCTCTCCGTTGGCGTGGTTTCGTCCTGATCGAGCAGATTTCCCAACATCTCCCGACCCGGCCCCGTAAAAAGAAGCAGTCCTAATACAACAACGGTCGCGATGATCGAGAGCACACTTCGCTTCGGCCCTCCGCCGGGATTTCCATTTTGCGGATTGCGCTGTTCTGGTGATGTCATGTCCGTTCCTCCGATTCCTCATACTGCGTATTCCTCTGTCTTGCGCACCATTGTTCATACCCGTTTTTCTTGCAAAAAGCAAGCCGCCCCTCCCGCCGCAGTCCGATTTCTTTGCCATTGCGCGTCAAGTTCGTTACAATGCAAGTATCCGCGTTTTCAGGAAATCAACAACGCTTTTTCAAGCAATAGGAGAGATTGTCATGAGCAAAAAAATCGTAGCCATCGACATGGACGACACGATCTGTCATCTGGTGCCGAAAGCCATCCACTACCACAACGCCTCTTATCCGGACCTTCAGTTGAGTATCGATCAGGTAAGCAGCTTCGACCTGAGCACCATCTGGCATCCGGATTGCAACGAGGAGATTTTCTTCGGACGGCCGAAGTTATATGAAGAACTCGAAATTTTCGACGAGCATACGATCGAAGAAGTGCGCCGCATCAGCGAAGAGCACGACGTCATCATCGTCACGGCGGCCCGACCTTCGGCGGTTCCGGAGAAATGGAATTGGCTTCAGCAGCATATGCCGTTTATCCCGTTCGAAAACTTCTTCGTCGCCAAGCGCAAATACCTGCTGGAATTCGATCTGCTGATCGACGACGGTCCGCATAATTTGCTGGCCGCGCGCGATGCCGGTAAACGTACCATCGGCATCCCGCGTCCGTGGAACCTGCCCCTGCAAAACGATTTCCTCATGAAGGATTCGTGGGACGGCATGGGCGAACTGGTGAATCGGGTGCTGTCAGGACCTGGTTTCCCGGTAAAAGGCTAGCGCCGAGCTGAATCGATTCTACGCAAAACTCCCGCAGCAACGAACGCTTAGGCGCCGTTGTTCCGGGAGTTTTTTTAGTGAGCATTCGAAGTTAAGCCTCGTCTTTATATACCGTGTTCTCAAGCTTTTTGAGTCGTTTGGAAAAGGAAATCACACCGAACGCGACTGCCGCAATCCCGACCAAGCCCAATATTTGCGAAGCTACGGTTTCCCACACAATATGCATCAAAAAACCTCCTTAGGCTTGGGCAAAATACAACAAAACCCTGCCTCACTTGCCAGCGTACCACACCTTCCAGTTGTTATCAAATACAGATAATGATTTCCTGAACCCCTTATAACTGCTTCGCAAATTCATTTAACTTCAGCGCCATTTCGCGAATTTCTTCGATCATCGAAGACAACTGCTCCGTCGACTGCGCCTGATCTTGTCCGGTGTCGGCGATACGCTCGATCGAACCGCTCATTTGGGCCGTCAGCTTTTTGAACGTGCCCAATGTCTCGCGGATGCTGTTCGTCGATGTCACGGTCTGACCGGACAGTTTGCGAATTTCCGAAGCCACGATACCGAAGCCCGCGCCTTTTTCGCCCGCATGCGCCGCTTCGATCGCCGCATTGATCCCGAGCATATGCGTCTGATCCGCCACTTCCTTGATCATCCGCACGACGCCGTCCGCGCCGTAGGCATTTTGCTCGGCTTGCTTGGACAGCTCCAGCAGTTCGCCCGACGCGTCGGCCAAGCCGCCCGAACCTTCCGCGATATGCGTGATCCGTTCATTGGCGTTCGACAGCGCGCTCGCGATCCGGTCCGCGATTTCGATCAACTCGCTATGCCTACGTACCTGCACCGCAATGCCGCCAATAACACGACCGCTGGCATCTTTCACGGGCGTTGCCGTTCCGGTAAAAGCAAATCCGTAAAATTCCGCAGGAACTTCGGCGCGCAGCGGTTCGTCGTTGCGGATGGCCATAAGCAGAGGTTCGCCTTCTTGCAGACGCTGTCCGGTTTTGATTTTCAAATCGATATGGTTGCCCGGCCAATAAGCGGTGAATTGCTCCATATCACATAGCGCAATCGAAATGTCCACCGGGAGCGCGGTTTTGAGCAAGGGGATGACCGCTGCCAGCGTATCGAGAGAGTCGATTCCTTTTGTCATGATCTGTTCCTCCAGGGGGTCTTTTTGGTCATTGTCTGTTATATCGGTCAGGCGGCAAGGACGACTAAGCAAGACAGTCAGAGGACGAAAAAGCCGAGTAGGCGCGTCAAGCAAGAAGATCAGGTTCGAATTTCCCGATACGTCGAAAAAATTTATTCGTAAGCACCCAGACTGGGCTTGCCGTCGGCGGACTTTCCGCGAGGCTTGCCGTCAAGGTCCGGCGCAGCGGATAAGATCTTGTCGGGCATGCCGGATACGGAAGCCGGAGAGCCGGATTTTAGGCGATAATCGCTTTTTGCATCAACGAATTCGGGATCGGCGAAGATGGAGTCGGCGTCATTCCCGCTGCCTTTGCGATAAGCGGAAAAGCCTTTGTATTCTTTGCCTTTCCAAGTCCAGACCGCCTCGTTTTTGTCAGGAGCAAAATATAGGTTACCGTCGACTTGGTTGCGCGTGTTCTCGGCGTATTCGTTATGGATCAGCACATTAGAGCCGGAAACCGAAAAAATATTATTGCGGATCGCGTTATCACGGGTGTCGAATTGGATGTACAGCTGTCCGGTTCCCCACTCCAGCGTATCGTTATAGGCTACCGTATTCCCGGTGATCGTGCTGCCTGTCGTGGAACCGCGCTCGTCGTCATAGCCGCCCATCGCGATTCCGGTCAGGGCATTGCGAACGACCAGATTGCTGCGGACGATGATTCCGGAGGTCGAACGACCGCTATGCTCGGATGCGATTTCGATGCCGATATCGTTGCTTTCGCTTATATTGCGTTCGACGACGATGTCCCGTCCTCCGTCGATATAAATGCCGCCGGCGGAATAGCTGCCGTTCGGAATTTTCCGGCCGTAAGACGGATTGCGGGAAGACGTGCTTCCGGTGATCCGATTGCCCCGGATCACGCCGTCGCGGGCCTGATCGTATTTCGCATTTGGCGAAGTGCCTTCGAAGCCGATCGCGTCGATCCCGATATTGTCGTTGTCATGGACGTCATTGTTCTCCACGACGAATTTCTCGACGTTGCCGTTCAAAACCAAAGCTTCGCTCGATCCGAGGATCAAGTTGTACACTTCATTGCCCGAGACGGTCAGATCGGAGATCGAAGCCGGGGCTTCGGTGCCGTAAACGGCAATGCCGTGGGCATCCCGGCCTGCAAGATCGCTGCCTTTCGGCGAAGAAGTATTGCCGATATCATGAACTTTGTTGTCCAGGATGCGGATATCCGATCCGGCGCCGTGGACATAGATGCCGATCGGCACGCTGCCGGAGGTTGCGGTCTTGTAGTTGCGCAGTTCCAGGCCGCGGACGGTGACGCGGCTGGCGTCATGCAGCTCGATCAGGCTGCCGGTGTCTTGCACGGACAGGCCCTTGCCGTCGAGCACCGCCGTCTCCGACGGATAGCTCGCGACGGTCAGGCGCGCCGCGGAGCCGGCGGCGCCCGGGGTTCCGGCCAGCTTCAATTGCTGGCTGTAGACGCCGCCGCGCAGGTAGACGGTGCCGCCGGTCTTCATGGCGGCATCGGCTGCGCGCTGCACGGTCTTCCACGGGCTGCTTTCGGAGCCCGTGCCCGTGGTGTCGCTGCCGCTCGGAGCGACGTAGTAGTAGGGCTTGGCGTCCGCCTGCGCGGCGGCGGGGGACGACTTGCCCGCGTTCGAGGCAGGAGAAGCCGGAGAAGCTGACAATACCGCCGATGTTGAGGTAGATACAGAGAATGACGGCAGTTCAACGTTATTTTCTGCTCTTGAAGCTTCATTTGCTTGTGTCGGCGAAGTACAGGCAGATAATGATGCAGTAACTACAATTATGCTTGTGGCCATATAGAGAGGTTTCAAGATGTTAAACAAGTTATGTTTCTCCCTTCTTCATTTCATATGTTCCAAAAGCTCGGTTCAATACTTCTCGAATTGAAGCTTCATCGCAAATCTCATTTGTTTTATATCTTTTTAACGTCAACCCATAATGTTCAAAAATGTGATCCTTCATTTTATCTTTTAAAAGTTGAGATGGGTTATTATCATGACTTGCAAATCCATCGACTTCAATAGCCAGTAACGGTTTTTTGTCCAGTTTATGATAAATAACGAAATCAACTGAAGCCCGGTTCTTGATGTATCGTTGTTCGTCTTTTGTTAACTTCTCTGTATTCTGAAACAAATTTTTCAAATAAATCTGCTCTGTGTACTCCATTATGTGATACTGATCTTCTACAAGAATTTCTGACAATAAAGTATTCATAATTTTTTCCGTTTTATAACGGGACTTCCCATGGACTCTGGATTCAAGTGAATTTAATTTATCTGAGTAATCCTTATACAGCAGGTCAAACACAGAAACAATTTCACTTTCTACAATATGTTCATCCATTGTGTTGTATTCCATATACCGGATTAAATCGCCAACTTCACTCCGCTTTTCTAAAAACATCGAATGTCCGGTAACTAAAATGAATTTATTCTGTGCACGTGACACAGCAACATTCAGCATTCGTGGATCATTAACAAACTTCAATCCCATGTTACCCTGCCTTGTCTTATCAATGACTGTTGACATAATCATTGTGCCTTTTTCACGACCTTGATATTTGTGTACTGTATCACACTCAATTTCTTCATCAAATTGTTCGGTTGCATGATCAGCTTGTTTTCGGTAAGGTGTAACAAAACCAAGATCGGTATTCTTGCGCACAGCATGATCCAAATCAACAAGGACTTCCTTTTCAATCACATCAAGTTCTCTGCGATTAAATTTGCCCAAATCTTCGCCTTTAGTAACTTCCCTCATATGATTTCCTCGTACAGTTCGATAAATAAGCAACGGAACATCTTCTTTACTTTCAGTAAAAGCAATTAACTCTCCTGAATAATATTTTACATTGCAAAATTCAATAATGCGGGGATGACACCTGTAATGTTCTCTGAGCATCGTTTTCGGAACAGACTCCGCATAAATTTCAAGTACCGAAGTTAACAAGCTATGATCAAAATATCGAAAAGCCGGATTAACTTTCTCTCCTATTTCAGCAAACTTTTGCTCAAGTTTACGGTCTACGATTTGCGGCAATTGTCGAGTATCTCCTACAATGATTGCTCTCTTACAACAAGATAACGCAAGCGCTCCTTCGAGCAAATTAACTTGTGAAGACTCATCAATAATGACGTAATCAAAAAGAAAATTAGGGCTAGTACAACTCAAAAGCGATTGCGCTGTACTAAGTACTATAGGATATGTTTTAACAAAACGGTTTAAATTCTGCTTATATTTTTTTAGTTCTTCCTTGACTCGCTCATGTTTCTCGTATTTTTTCATTATAAGAATTTTAAAGATTTTCTCAGATATTTTTTGATGTTCATTAGTTAGATTTTCAAAATTCCCCGCTTTCAACCGTTGGCTAATCTCTGTGATTTTCCTGTCTAATTCTTCGATTTTCAATTTGTAAAAAGCGAGTTGATACTCCAAAAGAATATCCATTTCATTTTGTTTAAGCTTTTTGAAGTTAGTAAAACCATGAAACAGCACCAATTTTACTTTCCTTATCCAGCTGTCGGACTTTTGCCCATTGCTGGATATTTTGCTTTCCACCAAAAATTTTAAAGCCGTCTCGGAAGTTTGCTGATAAAAAGAGAGCTTGCCGATCTGTTCAATATCCTGTTTTTCAAAATAATTTTGAAAGTGCTTATACTCCAGTCGATAAGCTTCAACTTTCTGCTTAAGAAGTGTACATTCATTTTCCAATCCCATCAGTTGACGAATTTGAACCGAAATTTCGAGAAGTTGCTTATTTAAGTAATTGATATCCTCCTGCTCAGCTAGTTCTTGATAAGCATCAAGTGAAACATTTGGTAACGCATCAAAAAATCTCTTTTGATTTTTAAGATTTCCTAAAGAAGCAACAAGAAAGCCGTATCCAGCAGCTTCTAACTTTTCTTTTACATTTTGCACAGCAGCGTTATTGCTGGAAACAACTGCAACACTTTTATTATTGATGACTAAGTTAGCCAAAATATTAAGAATCGTTTGTGTTTTCCCTGTTCCTGGAGGGCCTTCAATTACAGAAATAGAACTTTTCAAGGCTTGACGCACCGCTTCATATTGGCTCAAATTAAATCGAAATGGAAAAATAGATTCGTATTCTTCGGTAGAACGTGAAGAAACCTTACTTTGTGATAAATAAGTGAATAAAGGACTATCTTGATTAATAGAATTTAAATGACGCATTTGTTTTCTTAAAAAAGATTGCTCTTCATCGTGGCTATCGGGAAGACGTAGTTCTTCCGCAATGGTTTGCCAATAACGAACTGTATGTTCGATCGAATTTGTGGAAGCCTCTTTCTTTTTTATCTCAAGTCCCTTAGCAACATGTACTTGTCGGCTATTGTCTTCAAAAACAAGTCGAACATGGCTTTGGAAGTCCATCACTCTTTTCACGCCTATTGTCCGCATATTCTGTATGTAGACAGTCTGATTTTCTTCGATTTCAATCATGCTAGGAGATTCCAGCATTATGGCTCTATCCAAAGGATAATTAAACGGTTTTTGAGTGTTTTTTTTGTAAGTAATCCGCAAGTTTTTGCCTATAGGTTCACAAGACAAAATTTCAATAGTCTTATCTTGACCGTCTACAATTACTAAATACTTTTCTTCTTCCATAAAACATTCCTTTCTTCAAATGACAATTTTCATCAGAATGTAATGTCATAAAAATGATAACTGTTATTCAATAAGTTAGGGAATGGTTTTTTGTTTTAAATTGGATATTTAATCGACAAAACATTTTCTGAAAAGAAAAAAGATCAGTCTCTCAAGAGAAACTGATCTTTGCAGCGACTTAGGAAAGCAGATTCTAAATAGTGAGTGCTTAAATCAAAGCTCCCTCGCGCGCATCCAATCGAATCGGCTTATACGTACAATCCCACATCGCGTCGCGTACCGCCGCGCGGACGTCTTCCGGATAGAAGCGCGCCGCGCCGTCTTCCATTGCCGCTTCCGCGACCGCGATCGCGACTTCTTGCGAAACGCGGCGCAGATCGCGGACTCCCGGCAGCAATGCTGCTCCGGGACGCGATAAGTCGGCCAAGCCGGCAACAGCATCTGCTGCTGCCGCAAACATCCGCTCCGTGATCCGTGCCGAGCGGGTCACGATCGCCCCCAATTCCAGGCCCGGGAATACCAACGCGTTATTGGATTGGCCGATCTCGACCATGACTCCGTTATGGACCACAGGCTCGAACGGACTTCCCGTCGCGATCAGCGCGCGTCCTTCCGTCCAGTTCAGCAGATCCGCCGGAACGGCTTCCGCAAGCTGCGTCGGGTTGGACATCGGCATGATGACCGGACGCTCTACATGGCTCGCCATCTCCCGTACGATCTCCTCGGTAAACGCTCCGGCAACGCCGGACGTACCGATCAGGATCGTCGGTTTGACGCGTCGGACCACTTCAAGCAGCGGAATGCGGCCGACGGCCGATTCCCCGGCTGCGCTCGATTCGCCAACGCCGATATCGACGCTGGCCGTGCCGCTTTCTTTTTCCTTTTTCCCAACACCTTCTCGTTCCCAGTCCGCGCATTCCGCCGTTGTTCGCAAATAAGGCCGCTGGAACTCTAACACGCCTTCCGTTTCTTCGGTCAACAATCCCCGGTAATCGTACGCCCAAAAGCGGCCGCGCGCCTCCTGCTCGCTCAATCCCGCTAGCTCCATCGCCGATCCGCATTGCCGATACCTGCCGCGCACCCGTTCATGTCGGCAGCCCATATACAGCGGATCGGCCAGCAGCTCGCCGTTGTTCGTTCCGGCATCCAGCACGACCGCCAGCACCCGGCTCGGGTCGATTCCGGCCGCAGCCGTATATACGGCAAGCTTTCCGATCGCGATATTGATCCCGCCGACGCCCCAGTCCCCGATACCGAGAATGCTTTCCGAGTCGGTCGCGACGATCAGGTCGATGTCTCCCGGCTCTAAGCCGAGATTGCGGAACGCCTGCTCAATTCCGCCGATATTATCGATAGACAGATAAATCCCGCCCGGCTTATGGTACGCGCGGCTGTATTCCTGAATCGCGCGTCCGACCGTCGGCGTGTACACGATCGGCAGCATCTCGCTCGGATGCTCGGTCAACAGTCGGTAAAAAAGAACTGTATTCCGGTGCATCAAATCGCTGAGCGCGATATTTTTATGTAAATCGTCAGGCTGCTTCAAAAACTGTTCGTATACCCGCTGCACCTGTTCCTCGATGGTCAATACGCCCGGCGGCAGCAAGCCCTCCAATCCGAGCTCTTTGCGTTCCTCCGGCGTAAACGCCACGCCTTTGTTCAGCATCGGCTCGGCCAATAAGGCTCTGCCGCATAATCCCGTCTCGATCTCTCCGTCTACCATTCTATTATGAATCCCGTGCAGCAACCAATGAAACGTATAGGAAAACTAACAAAGCGACTACCTAAGAGGTAGCCGCTTATGCTTATTATCTTAATAACTAAGTAGCTTTTTTACTTGAAGTAAGATGTTGGAAGAATAACTTCGGCTTTTGCACGGTTCAAATTTTCATAGTAAGACTCAACTCTTATTTTTTTAACTCCTGCTACATTAGTATCAAAAGATTGAACCCTATCATTACTCGAAACCCGATATGAATTTAATTGCTCGTCAGTATCATCGTTGAAAACAGTAAAGGTTGAAACCCTCGTCTCTTCATCCAAAACTGCAACTTCAAGATGAAGTGTTCGGTACCCCTTATCCGGATTAAAATACAGTTGAGCATAACCTGCGTATTTATCCGTCCTAACTAATACTTCTTTAAAATCTTGACTTCCGATCATTGTATACTCGGATTGCTTAGAATTATGAAAATCGTCATATTCTGGTTTTACCTTTTGAACTATGAATATTTAAATTTAAAAACAAAAAAAGCAAACGGATGCCATCAAAACAGCACCTGTTTGCTCTCATCATTTATATATCAACCCCGAAACTTCAACCCGACCCGATACGTCCCCGGCTTCGCGCCTTCGCCCTGCTCCGGCTCTACCGCCCATTGCCGCACGATCGTCGCTTGAAGCTCCTCCGCTTCTTCTTCCGTTAACGGCACGCCGCGCAGATCCAGCTCGTCCTGCACGTAATCCCGCTCTACGGCCAGCCCGTGCCGGAAATGCAGCAGACGTCGCAGCGCGCCGACATGCAGGAACTTGAACGTATAGCCTTCGTACAGCGCACGTTCCCAATCTTCGCCCATCTCCTCCGCCGTCGCGAAGCGTTCGGCGAATTCCATCTCCGGCTCGCGCACGCGCTCCGGCAGCTTCGAGTAATCGCGGGCGTTCAGCATCTCCGCGATCTCGTCGTCCGAAAAACCGCCGCTGCGGCAGTTTTCCAGCAGCATGCCGACGGGAATCGACAAGCGGATGCGTTCGTCAGCGGACGCCTCTCCGGCATGTTGACCTTTAAGACTCTCGCTCATCTTGATCTCTCCTTTTGAAAAAAGATGCGGCTCCGACCACTTGTCTTGTACCGTGACCGATCATAAGATCAGGTACTGGATCGAGCCAGGCTCTGCAATCGAAAACCGGAAGCCCTGCACTGTTATTCGATCAAATCGTCACGCCCGCTTCATCCATATTCCTCGGAAAATGACATGCCGCCGATTGACCGTCCGCTTTCGGCTCCAATACCGGCGTCTGCTGCTTGCAGATATCCTGCGCATACGGACAACGCGGGTGAAACGCGCAGCCGGACGGCGGGTTGACCGGGCTCGGCAGTTCGCCGGGCAGCGGTTCGCGTTTGCGGCGCAGGCGCGGATCCGGGACCGGAACGGCATCGAGCAGCGCTTCCGTATACGGATGCTTCGGCGACGCGAATAACTCTTCGCGCGAGCCGATCTCCACGATCTTGCCCAGATACATCACCGCGATCCGGTCGCTGATATGCTTGACCGACGGCAGACCGTGCGCGATGAAGATATACGTGAGATCGAACTGCTCCTGCAAGTCTTTGAGCAGGTTCAGCACCTGTGCCTGGATCGATACGTCGAGCGCGGAGACCGGCTCGTCACAGACGATCATCTTCGGCTTGAGCGCCAGCGCCCGGGCAATTCCGATCCGCTGACGTTGTCCGCCGCTGAATTCGTGCGGATAACGGTCCGCGTGCTGAGGGCCGAGACCGACCGCTTCGAGCAGGCTCATCACTTCGGTTTTGAGCGCTTTGCCCGAAGCCAATCCGTGCACGATCAGCGGTTCGGCGACCAGATCGTAAACGGTCATCCGCGGATTCAGCGACGAGTACGGGTCTTGGAACACCAGCTGGAGATTCCGGCGCGCCCGCCGAACCTGTTCGCCGCTGAGCGAAGCCAGATCCGTCCCGTCAAAAACAATCTTGCCCTCGGTCGGTTCCAGCAGTTGGACGATCATCTGTCCCGCCGTCGATTTGCCGCAGCCGGATTCGCCCACGATGCCCAGCGTCTCGCCCGGCATCACGTCGAAATCCAGGCCGTCTACGGCGCGAACGTATTCGTTTTTGCGGGAGAACCAGCCTTTTGCCACGGGAAAATGCTTTTTGAGACCGCGCACTTGCAGCAGCGGAGCGGCAGCGTTCATTTTCGATTCGCTCATCTTATCCCACCTCCCCGGCACGCAGACAGCGCACGTAATGGCCCGGTTGTTGTTCCTCAAGCGCGGGCTTGGTCTGCTTGCAGGCTTCGATCGCAAACGGACAACGCGGATGGAACGGACAGCCCGAAGGCATATCCAGCAGATTCGGTACCGCTCCGGGGATCGAGTCCAGACGGTCGCGCTGCTCGCTCATCTTCGGAAGAGAGCCCATCAGGCCGATCGTGTACGGATGGCCGGGACGCTCGAACAGCTCGTACACCGGCGCTTCTTCGACCACTTCGCCCGCGTACATCACGACGACGCGGTCGGCCATTTCGGCGACGACGCCAAGGTCATGCGTAATCAGGATCACGCCCGTGTTTTCTTCTTCGCTCAGTTTGCCGATCAGGTCCAAAATCTGCGCCTGGATCGTCACGTCTAGCGCCGTGGTCGGCTCGTCGGCGATCAGCAGCTTCGGCCGGCAGGCCAGCGCGATCGCGATCATGACGCGCTGACGCATGCCGCCGGAGAGCTGATGAGGGAAGTTGTTCGCAATCTGCTCCGCGCGCGGGATGCCGACTCTTTTCAGCATCTCGATCGCCTGCTGCTTCGCTTCGCCGCGGCTTAATCCTTTATGACGCCGCAGCACCTCGCCCACCTGATTGCCGATCGTGAACACCGGATTGAGGGAACTCATCGGCTCTTGAAAAATCATCGAAATCTCGTTGCCTCTATATTTGCGCATTTCTTTTTTGGGCAGATTCAGCAGGTCTTTCCCTTCGAAACGCACCTCGCCGCCCACGATCTCGCCCGGGTCGGACACCAACTGCATGATCGATAGCGAAGTCACGCTTTTGCCGCAGCCGGACTCGCCCACGATCGCCAGCGTTTCCCCGGCTTCGACCGAGAAACTGACGCCGTTGACGGAAGGGACCGTGCCTTCGGCCGTTTTGAAATACGTTTTCAATTCATTGACTTCAAGCAAGCTCATACCATCACCGCCTTCTGTAATGAGCACTCTTTTTTTCGGAAAACGTTCTTGATCTGCGTATTCATCCGTTCTTGAGCTTCATTCGAGGGTCCAGCACGTCGCGCAGCCAATCGCCGAGGAAAATAACGCCCAGCACGGTGATCGTGATCGCCATGCCCGGGAACGTCGCGACCCACCAGCTTGTGGCTACGTACTGGCGTCCGTCGCTCAGCATGCCGCCCCACGAGACGTCCGGCGTCGTGATGCCGAGTCCGAGGAAGCTCAGCGACGCCTCCATGATGATCGTGGTCGCTACGTTCATGCCGGACAAGACGATAAACGACGACATCACGTTAGGCAAAATATGCCGGAAAATGATCCTTCCGCTGCGTGCGCCGATCATCCGGGCCGATTTGACGAAATCGCGTTCTTTCAAGCTGAGCACCTCGCCGCGCACGACGCGCGCATACGAGACCCAGTTGGTGGCGCCGATAACGAAAATAAGCGTCCACATGCCCGGTCCGACGACCGCCAGCACGACCAGCATGAGCAAAATAGTCGGAATCGCCAGCAGCGAGTCGGCCAGCCGCATGATGATCGCGTCTACCCAGCGTCCGTAGTATGCCGCCGTTACGCCGAGTACCGCGCCGATCGCGCCGGACACGAGCACGGCTCCGATCCCGACGATCAGCGACACCTGCGAACCATAGACGATCCGGCTCCAAATATCGCGTCCCAAATTGTCGGTACCGAGCAGGTAATCGCTGCTGCCGCCTTCCAACCAAGCCGGAGGCTTCAATCGATCGATCGGGGCTACGGCGTTGGGATCGTGCGTCGCAAGCAGCGGGGCGAAGATCGCGATCAGGCATACGATCAATACGATGACCGCGCCGATCATTCCGGTCTTGCTGCGGAGCAGCTGCCGGAGTCCTTTTTTCAACCCGCGCGCTTCACTGCGTTTCTTTGGCGGAACCGGGAGCGCTCCCGCGCCGCTTTCTGTAGGAATCGCCACAGCGTCTCCTCCTTTCCTCTCATTAACTGTATTTGATGCGCGGATCGAGCAGCCGGTAGACCAGATCCGTCAAAATGTTCATCAAAATGACGAAGATCGCGATCACGAACACCGCCGCCTGCACGATCGCCATATCATGCGTGTTGACCGCCGATACGAGCAATTGTCCCAGTCCCGGCCAGGCGAATACGGTCTCGGTAATCAGCGTACCGCCGATCAGGCTGGTGAATTGCAGGCTCATGATCGTCACGACCGGAATCAGTCCGTTGCGGAAGGCATGTTTGCCGATGACGAACAGTTCGAAAATGCCTTTGCTGCGGGCGGTGCGGATATAATCCTGATTCAGGATTTCCAGCATGTTGGAGCGAATCAGCCGGGTCATTTGCGCCGCCAGGCTGACGCCGAGCGTGATCGCGGGCAAAATCAAGTGCGTAAGACCGCCTCGCCCCGATACCGGGAACCAGCCCAACATGACGGAAAAGAGCAGGATCAGCATGATCCCCATCCAGAAGTTCGGCATGGCTTTACCCAATACCGAGATTCCCGAGATAAAAATATCGATAAACGTATTGCGCTTGACTGCCGACCAGATGCCCAGCGGAATCGCGATCACGACAGCCAGCGCCATCGCGGCGAACGCCAGTTCAAAGCTTGCCGGAAGACGTTCCAGCACCAACGGCAGCGCCGATTCGCCGTAACGGAACGAGGTGCCGAAGTCGCCTTGGATCGCATTGGTCAAAAAGATGCCGTACTGCTGGTAAAGCGGAAGATCCAATCCCAGCTCCCGCGTCAGCGTCGCCCGGTCAGCCTCGGTTGCCGACTCCGGCAGCATCAGCGCGACCGGGTCGCCCGTTACGCGGACGAGCACGAACACGATCAGCGAGATCAGCAGCAGCACCGGAATCATTTGCAGCAGCGATTTGACGAGATATTTGCCCACGGGTTATCCCTCCTTGCCAAAGTAGAATCAAAAGTCTTCTGAAAAGCATCATCGAAATTCGCAAGCAAGCGGCCGGAGGTTAAGCTGCCGGCCGCCTGGGAAACCAATCTGCTGCCCGATCGCGCCTAACGGATGGATACGCGCAAAAACGTCAAGGGTCCTTTGCGGATTCGGCCGTTTTGCATCGGCCGAGCGCAAAGGACAGACTTGCTGCTCTCATGAAAGGAATAGCGAAGCGGTCTTCGTAAAGCCCACCGCCTTCGCTTCGTTTTTTTACTGGGCAGGCGTAATTTCTTGCGCGTAGAACATTTCGTCCTGACGCGGCGAGAAATCCACGCTTGCGTTGACGCCGTACACGCCTTTCATTTGGAACAGGTAGATCGCCGGGCGTTCTTCAGCCAAAATCTGTTGAACTTTTTTGTACTCGTCGGTACGGGAAGCTTCATCCATGTTCACGAGTGCCGATTGCAGCAGGTCTTCGACTTCGGCGTTGTTGTAGTCGGTCTCGCCCGCGGCTTCGGAAGCGAGGAAACGGTTATAGTTGTTCGACGCGTCGTTCATCGAGTTGCCGATGCCGATCATGTACAGCTCGCCGAACGTTTTGGACGTCATTTTTTCGCTGAACGCGCTCGGCTCCAAAATGTCGAGATTGACCGTGAATCCGGCAGCCGTCAGCATCGCGGATACGACTTCGGCATACTCTTTGTATTGGCTGGACGAAGAAAGCGAAAGTTCGGGTCCTTTGTCGCCGTAACCCGCTTCTTGCAGAAGGGCTTTGGCTTTTTCCAGGTCATACAGCGATTGCTCGTACAGGCTCTCGTCCGAGCCGAAGTTGCCCGGCGTTACGGATGTGCGGGTCAAGACGCCGTTGCCGCCCGCAATGCTGTCCACGATGGCTTTCTTGTCGATCGCCAGGTCGATCGCTTCGCGTACTTTCGGATCGGCCGTCGGCGTGCCTTCCGTCTGACGCACGATCATTTGCAGAACGCGCTTGATCGGAGTCGTCTCGACCGACAGGTTTTCGGTTTGTTCGATACGCTCGATGTCGGTCGACGGAACGCCGGATACGATGTCCACGCCGCCGGTTAGAAGTTCGGAGACGCGGGTCGAAGCTTCAGGAACGACGCGGAATACGACTTCGTCCCATTTCGGCGCGCCGTCGAAGTATTCGTCGTTCTTTTCGAGCACGACGCGGTCGTCTTTCGCCCACGACTTGAACTTGTAGGCGCCTGTGCCGATCGGGCTTTTCAGGAAGGCGTCGATGCCGTTTTCTTCAATATACTTGGAAGGCAGGATGCCCGCGCCCATCTTCGACAGACGGTTCAACAGCAGCGGATCGGGTCCTGTCGTCACGAACTCGGCGGTGTAATCGTCGACCGCGCGAACTTCTTCGATCGTTTTGAAATACGAATGCTGCTTGAGCGCTTCGTCGGTTGCCAAGCGTTCGAAGGTGTATTTCACGTCGGCTGCGGTAAACGGATCGCCGTTGTGGAATTTCACGTCGTCGCGCAGTTTGAACTGCCAGACGTTATCTGCCGTTTGCTCCCAAGAAGTGGCGAGGGCCGGAACTTTGTTGCCTTCGTTGTCGTTCTTGAGCAGATAGTCGAACACGTTGACGAGGATCGCTTCGCTCGCCGTGTTGTTGTTGTTTTGCGGATCGAAGCTTTCGATATCGGTACCGTTGGCGATGGTGAGCGTGCCGTCGGATGCCGCAGGCGCGGCGGCAGTCGTGCCGGTATCGGTGGAAGTTGTTGCGCCCCCGCCTCCGCAGCCGGTTACGACCAGAGCTGCTGCGAGTAAGGCTGCGAATGTTTTGATAAGTCCGCTTTTCATGAGTGAAATCCTCCTTAAAGGTGAGTGGGAAAGGCCTATTCGTTGGGGAAAGCCGGGGCGAAGGGAGAAATTATAAGCATATGCTTCCGAAGTGCATTTCTTCGAAATGCTTCACAAGACGCTGTTTCGCTCGGAAAACTGAATGAATTTAAGTAGGAAGTTTTCCGAGCTCAAAGGCCAACATCTCAACGCATGTTACCGCAGGCTTTCTACGAAAGCCTGTAGTTCACTGAATTTCTCCCTGCGCCAAGCTTCCTCAAAGGATAGGGCTTTCTTGGGTATGTGGATGGGCAAGGCTTACTTCGCCTGGGTTTGGCTTCGTAATTATGGATGGGCGCTTTGCTTTTCAAAGTTCGTAAGCAGGACGTCCGGGCAGACGCGTTGGCGCGACTTTTGTAAAATAAGCAGTGTAAGTATGTTGATGAATTTAGTATGAATTAGGTTGCAGGAATCCCTTTGGCGGGAAAAGAAGCAGATGTCGTCTCCTTTTCGGCAAAGGGGAGGTGCAAGGATGCGCAGGCCCGGGATAAAGCAGATCCGGGCAAAGGCGAGAACGGATGTCCGGCGCTGCGCGTCCTTTTAATCTTCGAAGCTTTCGTCGGCGAAAACGCGGGCGCGGATCGCTTCGGCGGAGTGTTCGATGTGCCGGTACATGATGTCTCGAGACCGATCGGCGTCGCCGGCTTCAAGGGCGGCGATCAGGTCGCGGTGGGCCTCGTAGTTGTTGACTTTGACGCGATCGCTGTACGGCATAAGGTCGAGCGCCGGATTGATCTTGGTTCGGATCTGTCTGACGGCATGGTCGAAGTACGCATTGCCGGAAGCTTTAGCCACGCTCAGATGAATGCGGACGTCGATCGAGCGGAACGCCTCGCGGGTACAGTCCGGTTCGATGCTCGCCGTCACGTAATCGCGCAGCTGCTGAAGCTCTTCCTTTTTGATTCGCTGCGCGGCGAGATAAGCGGCTCCCGGCTCGACGACCATGCGATATTCGAATACTTCGATCATCGAATCCCAATTCCGGCGCATTTCGTCGCGATTGCGCAGATGCGAGTTGCGCGTAATCGGAAGCACGAAAGTGCCGCCTTTGGCGCCGACGCGCTTTTCGACCAGGCCGAGCGATTCCAGACGGGCCAAAGCTTCGCGCACGGTGATCCGGCTGGCGTTGAAGATCGTCGCCAAATCGCGTTCCGACGGAAGCTGCTCATCGCTCATGAATTCCTTCAGAATGATGGCTTCCTCAAGCCGATCGAAGATAAAATCGCTGACTTTCTTGGGTGATACCTGCTCCAGATTCATTGCAGGCTTGATCAGCACCGTTCCACATCCTTCCCGACGGGTGTTCTTCAACACTTTAATTCAAAAAAGATATAAGGTATAGACCTTAAACCATTCAATCAGGCAAAAAAATTTGTTCGCCGTGTCGGGCGTTCAAATTTCAGATAACCAAGTTTAATGGTCGACATTACGTAAATATGGTTTCCACTATAATTCGACGGCATTCGTCTGTCAATAGATTTTATCTCTTGCTGCCGGGGAAAAGAAAAGCGGGGGCATCAAACAGCTTTCTTTGCGAGAATGATTTTGAAGATTTCGATTATTGACGTTTTGCATACCTTTTACGATTTTGAACGACTGATTTTTAAAAATGATGATGAAACCTCAGCATTTCCAAAAAAAGTTCAAGGTATGAGCCTGGGGCGCGAATGCAACACAGTCGGAGAACTCGCGGATGGCGGTTGTGCGCGAGTCATGATTGTTGGCCGTGTGCTCGCCTATCCGTTCCTCCATAAGCGCATTGAAATACGCAGACGCAATAACTCCCGCTCCTGTTCGATATATAAATATTGAGCTTCTTGTAAAGACACTTCCGCAAAGGTCAGCGTCTGCCCGGGGCGGAGTTGGGCAATCAGGCGCAGATCGGCTGAAATAATTTGCGCGATGCGCGGATAGCCGCCTGTCGTTTGCCGATCCGCCGTCAAAACGATCGGGTTGCCGTCGGGAGGAACTTGAACCGTGCCGGGAGCCACGGCTTCGGAAATCAGCTCCTGCGGTTGCTCCAAACGCAGAGCGGGACCCGACAGGCGACAGCCCATGCGGTCGGACTGCGGCATGATGCGAAAAGCTGCGTTTAGCAGCGCTTCGCGGCTCGGCGCGTCGAACAGGCCGAAATGCGTGCCTCGGGTAAAACGGACGATGACGTCAGCGTCCGAGTCGGCCGGCGGCGAAGCTTTCGGCCGTTCCGGCTGGGCAGAGCCGGAAAAGTTCAGGTCGCCCCAGTCCGGGCGACCTGCGACGTAGCCGTGCGCGGCGTGCCACGGCGCGGCGGCGAAGTCGGCGCTTGGCGCGATGCTGCGCAGCGGGCCGAAGGCGCGCTCGGATGTGCGCGCCTTGCTTTGCGACGTCCGCGCGTGCAGGACGTCGCCGGCGCGCAGCGCCCGGCCTTCGAGCCCGCCCAAGCCGGCTCGAAGATCGGTGCCGCGGCTGCCCAGCGCCGCGGGCACGGCGAAGCCGCCGGCCAGCGCGAGATACGCGCGGCAGCCTTCGCGGGCCGGGCCGAATTCCAGCACGGCCCCGGCACGGACACGGACGGGCCGCCACATCGGCAGCGGCACGCCGCCGATCGAAGGCGCGAAATCAGCGCCGGCGAGCGCGATCAGCGTCTCGCGCTCGAAGCGCAGCGCAGGTCCCGCCAGCGTAATCTCCAGCGCGGCTTCGCTCTCGGCATTGCCCGCCATCAGATTGGCGGCACGCAGCGCATAAGCATCCATCGCGCCTCCGGCTGTAATGCCGTACTGCTGGTAGCCAGGACGGCCGAGGTCTTGCAAAGTAGTCAGCAGCCCGGGTTTCAAGACCAAGACAGACGGAGCCGCCGTCTCTTCTTTACGATCATTCCGGCCGTCTTCACCGACTCTGCCTGCACGATGTCCCGCCAATCGACTATATTCTTCCATCGTAATCGAACGAAATCGAACTCGGTCACCCGCTCGAAGCAGGCTCGGCGGAATCTGATTCGGTTGGAACAACGCGATCGGCGTCCGCCCGATCAGCCGCCAACCTCCGGGCGTGTATACGGGATATACGCCTGTCTGAGCACCTGCGATTCCGACGGTTCCCGCCGGAACGGATAATCGCGGCGTCTCCAGTCTGGGCGCAGAGATCGTCGTGTCCATTCCGCCCAAATAAGGAAATCCGGGCGCAAAACCAATCATGTACACCGGATATTCCCGCTCGGTATGAACGGCGACCACTTCCTCCGCGCTCAACCCGGCATGCTGAGCAACGAAGCTCAAATCCGGCCCGTGCTCTCCGCCGTAAAACACCGGGATTTCAATCACCCGCGAACGGCTCTCCTTTTCAGCAGTGTCCGTCATTAGAAGACATTGAAGCCAATCGGTCGCGTCCTGCATAACCGTGCGGCTTCGACCGCCCGACAACTCCTCCGCTACCTTCAACGGATCGAAAAAAATCGTCAAGACCGCAAAAGACGGAACCGCTTCGATCATCCCCGGCATCGGTCGTTGCTCCAGTAAATCCGCCAGCTTCCGAACTTCATGGTTGGTTTCCGGCGAAATATCCGTACCGAAAACAACGCGAATTGCCGTTTCGTTAAGAGGTTCGATCAATGGCCTATGGATAAAATGATGCGCGCCGAATGTCTCGTTCCGATCCTTCGTTCCTTTCGCCGTCTTCATGCCTGTTCTTTTTGCTTTCTCCATTTCATTCACCTCCCGGCAACATGCGCGACGACTTTACTCAAAAGGCTTCACTGTAACTCCGGCAATCTGACAAGCCTCCGCAATCTGACGGGCGAACGCCAACGCATGCTCGTTGTCCCCGTGCAAACAGACGGTATCCGCGCGCACCTCTGCATCTTCGCCGTCCGGCGTGGATACGCGGCCTTCCAGCGCGATCCGCACCACGCGCGCGGCCGCCGTCTCCGCATCATCAATTAATGCGCCGGGAAGCCCTCGCGGCACCAAAGAACCATCCGCCAAATAACCGCGATCCGCAAATGCTTCATGCGCGGCGCGCAGGCCGATTCGCTCAGCGGCGCGGGTCAGTTCGCTGTTCGCCAACCCGAATAACGTCAACGCCGGATCGACCCGGTATACCGCTTCGGCAATCGCCTCCGCCAGATTTGCCCGAGCCGCCGCCATATTATACAAAGCCCCATGCGGCTTAACATGCTTCAATGTTCCTCCCTCGGCGCGTACGAAAGCATCCAGCGCCCCGATCTGGTATACCGTCATGGCATAGACTTCGCTTGCCGAGACGTCGATCGTTCTGCGACCGAACCCGGCCAAGTCGGGCAGGCCCGGATGCGCGCCGATCGCCGCGCCTGCTTCCATCGCCAGCTTTACGGTTCGCTGCATGACGGACGGATCGCCCGCATGGAAACCGCAAGCGATATTCGCCGATGTCACATACGGCAAAATTTCGGCATCCCGCCCTAACGTATACGCCCCGAAGCTCTCGCCGAGATCGCAGTTCAGGTCGATGCTCGCTTTGCGTTTTTCGCGAGAGGCTTCGATCAATTCCGATGCAAGCTTTACCAAATCCCCGTGTCTCGACGCGCCGGCTTGAGATTCGTTCGGAATAGGCGTTATTCCTTGCCGGCCGTGCGGTTGGGTCTCGCTACCTCTGGTTTCTCGATTCATTGCGCTGCCTCCTCCTCACGGGTTTCGCCGATCCAAGATCGCGCGCTCATGCTCCATCCCCCAACTTTTCATCAGATTAATGATCGGGATCAGCGTACGCCCGAATTCGGTCAGGGAATATTCCACCTTGGGCGGAACCTGACGATAAATTTCCCGATGAACCACGCCGTCCCGTTCCAATTCCCGGAGCTGCAACGTCAGGATTCGCTGCGTCGTCTCGGGCATCATTCTTCGCAGCTCGTTGAAACGCACAGGTCCGTCGATCAAGTGGTACAATACGATCCCTTTCCATTTCCCTCCGATCACGTCGACCGTAACCGCCACGGGACAGGTATACGGGGTCGCGACTTCTTTTTTGCATTCTTCCATATCTCAAAACCCCATTCTCTCAGGATCAAAATAGATACTATCCCACAAAATTGTGCGTACTTCTCTGTTTGGATATCTCTATAGTACTATATAGTTCGACGATAATAGTAAACAGAAAACGAGGTCGATCTTTATGAATACGACGGAAAAAAAGAACGCGATTTTGGAAGCTTTCCATACCCGACACGCCACGAAGTCATTTGATCCTTCCAAAAAGATCAGCGATGACGACTTTCATTTCATCTTGGAAACGGCCCGACTTTCTCCCAGTTCCCTCGGCTATGAACCGTGGAAATTCTTGATCGTTCAAAATACGGAGTTGCGGGAAAAGCTCAAAAAAGTCAGCTTCGGCGCTCAAGGACAACTGTCGACCGCAAGCCACTTCGTTATTATTCTTGCCAAAAGCAACGCCCGAACCGACAGCGATTACGTGCAAAGCCTGATGACCGACACCAAAAAAGTTCCGAGCGAGACGCTTCTGCAAATGAACCAAGCTTATCGAAATTTCCAGGAGAACGACCTCAATTTATTCGAAAACGACCGTGCGCTTTTCGACTGGGCCAGCAAGCAAACCTATATCGCGCTCGGCAATATGCTGACGGCGGCCGCTCAGATCGGAATCGACTCCTGCCCGATCGAAGGCTTCAATTACGAAAAAGTGAATGAAATTCTCGACCGGGAAGGACTGCTTGAAGATCGATCGTATCAAGCGTCCGTCATGGCTGCTTTCGGCTATCGAATCGATGAACCGAGTCGGGTCAAAAGCAGACGGGAATACGATTCGGTCATCCAGTGGATCAAGTAAAAAATCGATTCGTTAGCTGCTGAAAATCACACGTTCGACAGCAGTCGGATTTAACGGATCAAGATGCGTTCCGTTAAGTTCAAAAAACGCAATAAAAGGGGATGTAACGGACATGCGATCCGTTACATCCCTTTTTTATAAAGCTCCCAACAGATCCGGAAGTTTTGAAGACAAGTCCTAACGAAAGAATCGAGCCGAGCCTGTCCCTTATTCTCCGCTTTTCTTGCCGTTTGCCTAACGATCCCTATTTATCCTTTCCGATTCGCGGTTTCCTTGCTCGTCGATCCCCAGCGCTTCTCCACCGCTTCATACTCCCTTTGCGTAATCGGCAGCACCGACCCGTGCCTTTTTTTCAACGCGCCGAAATCATACTCCCCAGGCTCCGCGATTCGCCAGGCGGCTCCGGTCGTATCGCCGATATCCGTCGTGACGATCGGCAGGTACCCGCCTTGCGTCGAATAACGATCCACCAGCAGCACCCACCGCTCTTCGCCGTTCAGTTTGAAAAACTGCGGCCCTTCCGCGTCTTTGCCCGTCAGCTTCAGCCCCAGCGATTCCAGCGTGGACAGCTTCTCCCACTCGCCGTCCAGACGGCTGCCGCGTTCGAGCGTAATCTGTCCGTCGCCGGAAGCCCGGTAATACCGGTCGCCGACCACAATCATCGTGGTATCGATGATGCTCGCATTTTCCCCGCGCGAGATATAGGGCTCGGCGGGCGTAAATGTTCGAAAATCGACGGTGCGGCTGCCATAAATATGCAATCCTCGTTCGCCGCCGTTTTGCGCATCCCGGCTTGACGCCCAAAAAACCAGATAGTCTCCTTGCTGCTCATCATAGATAGCCTCCGGCGCCCAGGCGCAGCCTGCTTCTTCGGGCGCAAGCTCGATCAATCGCGGCTCTGACCAGTTCACAAGGTCTTCCGATTCCCAGATCACGAGCGATCGGCTTCCGGTCAGCGTCGCTTCGGCCGAGCTCCAGCCTCCGCGTCCGTAGATGCTGAGATCCGTCGCCAGCAGGTAAAAGCGTTCTCCGTCCGCGCTGCGCAGCAAGTAGGGATCGCGTACGCCGCGCTCGCCGACCGAAGACGTCAACGCGGGCTGTTCCCGATTGAGATCCTTCCAATGCATCCCGTCCTTGCTCAACGCAAAATAGATTTGCTCGCCGCGCGCTTCGCTTTCCCCTATAAAATGAATGAACAAGTAGCCGTACAATTCTTCCGTTCCCGCCGGCATTGGCATGAATCCCTCCGTTTCTTCCCGTTCATCACGAACAGGGAGGAGCGCAATTTCTCGCGCTTCCTCCCGATTTTCACGCCCAGCTTGCAGAAATGCCCACCAACTATTGTTACTTATACTGACCCGCGTCGATCGCTTCCTGTTTCTCGTCCAGAATCTCTTGGTAGCCCGCGTTGAGGTACTGCGTTTTCGCTTCCTCGTACAGCTGATCGAATTGATCTTCCGGCGCAAGCACGATCTTCAGGTACAGCTCTTGGAACAAGACGTTCAGGTCGGCTTTGTAATCGTTGACGTTTTCCAGCACGACCGTATACAAAGCATCCGGCGTGCGGAATTCTTCGGTTTCGTCGTAATATTTGATCATGTCGTCGGCCAGGTATTCGTGACCCGGAGGCGACCAGTTGCGTTTGTTGGCGGCCAATGTCGTTTCGGGATCCGGGTACTGCGCCGTTTCCGTCACGAGCGCCCAATAGTCTTTGTTGTTGTTTTGCGCCAAGACGGACTCGCCTTTGAATTCCGGATCGCGTACGGCAACGCCTTCTTCGTCCAGCGTGTAGTTTTCGCCTTCGACGCCGTTTTGCAGGAAGAACAGATTATCCGGTTGGCTCATCCACTCCAGGTACATCCAGACCGCTGCGCGTTCCATCTCGGTCGACTCATAGTTGATGCCCATGATGAAGCCGAACGGCCAGTAGGCGCGTCCCTGCGGCTCGCGGCCTTCCGGCACGCCCGCGTAAGGAGGCATGATCGCGAACTCGGCATCCGGATTGTTTTTGAGCGTGGCGTCGATGACGTCCGTGTTATTGGTCAGATACGTGCCGAACGTGCCCGTTTTGCCCGCGACGAACTCGGCTTTGATCTTCGGCTCGTCGGAACGCAGATAGAACTCGCGGTCGACCAGGCCGTTATTGTACTGGTAGTTCAGGTTGCGCAGATAACGTTCCGTGTCTTCCGTCGTCAGATCCGCTACCGACAGATCGGAATACAGCGCGCGGTACTTCTCGTCGAACGGCCAATCGCGGAACGCGTAGTTGTAGTTGAACGAATTCTGAATCAAGCTGCCGCCCGTGGTGCCCAGGCCCGCTTCCTTCCATTTGACCAGCATTTCGTTATACTTTTCGAGCGAAGTCAGGTCTTCCAGCTTCATGCCGACTTTCTCTACCCAGTCTTTGCGGATAATGGTCGTGAAGTTGTCCACGTTCGGACGGGAAGCGAAGAAGAACGTCGGCTTTTCGTCGATCGTGCCGTACTGCTCGATCGTCTCGCCCATGTTCGCCCAGTATGTAGGCGCGTAGTTTTTGATCTCTTCGTGATTCAGCTCCTGCAGCACTTCTTCCCCGTAATAAGCCAACGCTTGCGGCATATCGTAGTGGAAAATGATGTCCGGCGCTTTGCGCGAAGCCAGCAGCTGCTCGAAGTCGGTCACTTCGCTGGCGCGGGTAATCGGAACGAAGTTAACGCTTACATTATACTTGTCGCCGAATTCCTTTTGAATCCACCGGGTGTAATAGTTGTCCGTGACGTTCCAACCTTCGAAAGCGCGCTCGTAAACGGGAATATCGAGCTGCACTTTTTCCGGAAATCCTTTCGAGTAATCCGCAAAGCCTTCCGCAGCCGTCGCGGGCGTATCGCCCGATGCCGCCGAACCTCCCGCTTCATTCGTGCTTCCTCCGCCGCCCGTACATCCGGCCAACAAACTGACAAGCGCAAGTCCGGTTACCCATAACGAAGCTTTTTTCTTTTGACTCATTCCTAGTCCCCCTTCGTTTTTTGAAATAGCAGCTTGTCTCACTTTAATATCAGGTTGAGACAAGTCGCCGAACTACTCTTTCACCGCGCCGAGCATCGTGCCTTGAACGAAATACTTCTGGACGAACGGATAGATGCAGATGATCGGAAGCGTGGCGAACACGACGACGGCGGCTTTCATGACCTCGGGATTGCTGAGCGTCACTTGGGTCGCTTCCAATTGGAAGCTTTCGCTCGCCTGAACGATCAGGTAGTACAACTTCAATTGCAGCGGACGCAGATCGACATTGTGCTTGATGTAAAACAACGCGTCCTGATAAGCATTCCAGCGGCCTACCGCGTAGAAAAGCGACAGGGTTGCCAAAATGGGTTTGGACAGCGGAAGCACGATACTCCAGAGAATTCGGAAGTGACCGGCTCCGTCGATCCGCGCGGATTCCTCCAGGCTGATCGGCACGCTGTGGGTAAACGTCGTTTTCATGATCAACAAGTTGAACGCGCTGAACGATAGCGGCAGTATGAGCGACCAAATCGTATCCAGCATGTTCAGGTTGTTGATGAGCATGTATTCCGGAATGATCCCGCCGCTGAAGTACATGGTGAAGAGGAAAATGAAGGTCAGCGTCGAGCGGCCTTTCAATTGTCTGCGGGACAGCGGATACGCCGCACAGATCGTGACGACCATCCCGAGTATCGTGAACAGCACGGTGACGATCACGGATACGTAGAGGGAACGCAAAATGCTGGCGTCGGCGAAAATTTTGGTGTAAGCCTCGATATTGAAGCCTTGCGGCAGCAGGTAAACCTTGTTCGCGATGACGTAGGCATCTTCGCTGAACGACTTGGCGACGATATGCAGGTACGGCAGAAAACAGATCAGGGACACGACGACCAGCGCCGCATGGATCACGAATCCCCAGATATCAAAGCGTTTTTTGCTGCCGACCGGAGCGTTGCTTACGGCTTTCATGTTTTTCCTCCTTTACAGCAGGCCGTCTTCGCCCATTTTTTTGGCGATCCGGTCGGCCGTCAGTACGAGTACCAGTCCGATCAGCGCCTGGAACAATCCCAAAGCGGTCGCGCGGCTGATGTCTCCGCCTTCGATGCCCCACCGGTATACGAGTACCGGAATCGTAGTCGTGAATTCGGTCGTGGCTCGGTTAAGCAGCGCGTAGATCCGTTCGAACGAACCGCCCATGACGCCGCCCAAGCTCATGATAAGCAGGGTCACGATCGTCGGCCGGATCGAAGGAAGCGTGATATTCCACATTTTGCGCCAGCGGCTCGCCCCGTCGACGGTTGCCGCTTCGTACATTTCCGGATTGATGCTGCTCATCGCGGCCAGGTAAATGATCGTGCCCCAGCCCATGCTCTGCCAGATCCCGATCGCCAGATAACTGATGAGCCAATTGGTATCCTGCTGGAGGAACGGTATTCGCTCCGCGCCCAGCGTCACGAGCAGGTTGTTGATCATCCCGTTGCCTTCGCCGAGCAATTGGTACGCCATCGCCCCGATAATGACCCAGGACAAGAAGTGCGGCAGATACAGCATCGTCTGATTGACCCGCTTGAACAGAACGTTTTTGACTTCGTGCAGCAGCAGGGCCAAGAAGATCGGCACCGTGAAGCTGAACAGCAGATCCAGCACGTTCAATAACAGCGTGTTGCGCACCGCTCTCGCGAAGTCCGGCTTGGCGAACAGTTCTTGGAAAATCTCCATGCCGACCCATTCGCTTCCCCAGAACCCTTTCGCGATCTTGTAATCCTTAAAGGCGAGGACCAGTCCCGCGAGCGGCGTATATTTGAACACCAACACCAGCACCAGCGGAAGAATCAGAAGCGTGTACAACTGCCAATCGCGCCGTAAATAATAGAGCGGACCGTAACGACTCTCTTTCAGTAAAGCGGTTTCATTTTTGCTTTTGGCTACGCTGATTCCCTTCACCTTGCCACCTCCCGTCTCACTTTTTCCCATCCGTCGCCGGACATGTGCCTATCATAGCCGCGGCTTTCGGGATCGGTAAACGACGAGTGTTGATGCTGGTGGTCATTTTTGATTCAAGCCCCGGTTTTACAGGGAAAATAAGGGTTTGGAAGATCATTTCCGGTGGTCGGAATCAAAAATGACACCTGCGCAAAACGGGAATCCGGCAGTCGAAAGCTTGGTTCAAGAAGTGCGATATTGCGTCTTGTAAGCACTTGGCGCCATGCCTTCGTATTTGTGGAAAAAGCGGTTGAAACTGCGCGCGTTTTCATAGCCGACGGCGGAGGCAATCTCCGTAATGGTTCGTTCGTTTTCCAACAGCAGCTGCTTGGCCTTCTCGATTCTAAGCTTGTTGAGCGAGTCGATCAGGCTGGAACCGTTCATCTCGTACACGATTTTCCGCATGTACGAATAGCTGATCCCGATCTCTTTCGCCATATCCTCGAACACGACATCCTCGCAGTAATGCTCGCGCAAATAATGCATGATCCGGTCCGCGTGAGACCGACTTTCTTCGTTCGCCGGCTTCATCGCTCCGACGATCCCCGCATAGAAATCATGAATGTACGTCTGCAAGTCGTCCAGCGTATCCAGCGACGCAATCGTCGAATAGACGCTGCCTCGACCGGCAACGGTTCGGGCCGCCCGGCTGTCCGTTTCCTGAAGATGCTTGATCGTGACGCCGACCAGCTGATTGTAGATGAACAGGATATTGTCATGGGAAATGTAATCGGCAGAGCGGATATCTTCGGCGATTCGCTCCAGCTCGGCATCGATTTTGTCCAGATCGCCCGCATCGAGGAAGTTGAGAATCCGGCGCTCGCTGCAATCCGGATACATGTACTTCATTTCGCGATTTTCTTCCTCCTCGCTGTAATGAATGCCTCCGCTGCCCGCGATCATGCGTTTTTTGACGGCTTCCAGCGCTTCGGCTGCCAGGTCCGGAATGCTGGTCGTCCGTTTCGCGCGCCTGCTGACGCCGATCGTCACCGTATGTTCCAGCAGCTCGGCTGCCTTTTCCCGAACCCGCTCGATATATTGGTGAATCTCGTCGCGGCGTTCCTTGCTTTCTTCTTGGCCGTCGTTCAGAACCAACGTGAAGTAGCCGTCGCCGCGATACAAAAACTGCCCGATTAGCCCGTCTTCGAACAAACTGTCGCAATAGGCGCTCAGCAGATGGCGGTGGTAGCTTCGGGTCTCGGAATTATGCTTGCTGGAATAACCCCGATAGCCGTCGATCGAGATCGCCACGACGAGCAGATAGGTATAGGGAAACACATGCGAAGCCGCTTCATCCGCTTCTCCGCGCAGCAATCGCTGAACCGTCAAGCTGCGCGCGTCCCGCTCCCGTTCCCGCAGCAGTTCGTGCAGCTTGGCCTCCTCGCCCTGCATCCGGCGGAACGCCGTTTCCAAAAACGCGAATTCGTTCTGGCCGGGCACGCCCAGATAACCGCGCAGCGTCAGCGTACGCACCAGTTCGCGGGCCGGCTTGGAGAACCATGCGGCCAGGAACAAGGTAGCGAAGGCTCCGATAAAGATCACGATCACGGTCAGCACGATGATGCCCCGCTGCTGCGTATGGGTTCGGGTTAACAATTCCTGCACGGAGTAGGTACTGAGATGCGTCCAGCCGAGGGCTTCGGAATTCGTCCAGGCATAAAGCACCCGATCCCCGTCCGTTTCTCCGAACGAATAACCGTCCACGGAGACTTTTTCCCTCAGCACGTCGAAAAAAGGCAGCACGTCGGCATCGTTCAACAGCAGGCTTTTATCGGCATGGGAAATCACTTTGTTTTTCGAATCGATCAGCGCATAGTTCGTATTCGCTTCATTCGAAGACGACAAATAATCTTCCAACTGACTCTCGCGCAAATTGACGACGATCGTTCCCCGGGTCGTCGTCGATAATCGGCTGAGCGGCAGCACGTAGGAAACGACGGGTACGCCGGATTCCAACTTGCGCGGATACCAGATGCCTTCTATCCCCCGCTGTTCCTTCAGCGCATCCTCAAGCCAGTCCATAGGCTCGTATCGGCTCAAGGTCGTGATGCTTCTGTCGGTAGAGACCACGTAATCGGAATCTTCCAGATAGAAAAAAGACGAAGCCACGCCTTCCGCCCGGCGATTCAGGTTGGTCAGCTCCCGCATGATCGCCATCGCGCGGCTGATATTGCCGTAATCCGCGCTCAATGCTTCATAAGTGGGAAAAGGACGAATCCGGTCGAACGTCCCCGTAGCCGACAAACGGACCGTGTCCTGCGACAGGCTGTTGAGCGCGCTCTCGTTCAACCTGCGGCTGGCCACGAGCTCCGCAAGCGAAGAATCGGCAATCTCACGTTCGGAATTGCGTAGGCTCTGCTCGCTGCTATACCAAGTCAGGATACTGACGGGAATGACCATCACAATAAATAAAATGCAGGCTAACTGCAGTGTCATCGGGAAACGTTTCAAGGTGACACCTCCGCTTCTTAACAGGTTGATTAACCTTTTGGTAACGCTTACAAATTTGCTTTTGTTAATGACTACCTTATATATTAATTTATGACCCTCTGGTTTGTCCACGTATGAATTCTTTGATTTGGCCTGTTTTTTGTGGTTAGGTGATCGAGATTTGTTTTTAAAATACAATCCGGATAACTTTTACAGGATTTTTCCCATTCGACGAGTAAGTATTAAAAAGGAGTTGAGCATGGCTTGCGACGCCCATATTTTTGAAAAGGATGATTTGATGAACCTTCCTGCCGAACATCGCTTCAACGTTGCCAGACCTCAAGATACACCGGACTTCCCCGGTAACGCCCAGCCCTGGGCCGACGCTTTGATTCCGTTCTCGCTTTCCGGCGAGGAAGCCGAAGAACGGTTCCGCGCTTGGAGCAAAAGTCGACGTTTTACGCCGCGTTCCTTTGTTCGAGAAGCCTCCCTCAGTTCTGCGACTCCCGTATTCCTGCCGTTCTGGTCATTTTCGATGGGAACGCGTTCAACTTATACGGCAGAACGCGGAGACGACAGCACGAACTATAACACGCATACCCGAACCGATTCGAACGGTAACACCGAGACTTATACGGAAAGCACGACGGTAACGAATTATCATGCGGTAAGCGGAGATCACGAACAAATTTTCGAAGCCGTGACGGTCCCGGCTTCCGCGCGTTTCGACATTAAACTGATCGACAAATCGGCAGCATTCGATTTTTCCGCGCTTTCTCCTTGCTCTCCCGGCTACATGCGAAGCTGCGTGCTTGCGGCACCCGAAGTCGCTTTCCCGCAAGGCTGGGAAAGCGGCAAAGCACGTATCGGGCGTACCCTGAAAGACGCGATCACGCGAAAAATCGGCGGAAATTCCGTAAGGGATTTGAAGATTCAAACGGATTATGCAGGCCCGCGTTTTCGACGCGTGCTGTTACCTTTTTACGCCTTCCAATACGAATACCGCGGAAAACGCCTGGCCGGTCTGGTTAACGGTCAAAACGGCACGGTCGCCGGGGATGTGCCGCGCAGCGGGATGAAGATTTTGACAACGATTCTGATCAGCATGGTTATAGCAGCTTGGATGTTGTATTTGCTTGTTCGCTGAACAAGAAATTTGCAGGCACGACCCGACAAAAAAAACGCCGCTTGCCCACAAAGGGCGAACGACGGTCTTCTTTTTTCTGTCGGCATGCCTATTCCGCGCGCATATCCGTCACCCGCATGTTCCGGCTGAACACCGCGCCGTCGCTGGACAGCTTGAACGACGGGTAATCCCGGTCCGCTTCCAGCTTCATCACCGGATCGAACTGCTGCTCCTGCTGGCGGTCAGTCCAGACTTCGAACGACTCCGACTCCACCGCGATGTCCGTGTCCCACGGCTTGTCCGCGATCTGAAGCGTCACGACGCCGTTGCAGCCGCAGTTGATCGTATCGTACACGAGCCGCAAGGTGCCGGGACGCTCGCCGATTTTTTCTTTGATTTTGCTTTCCGTGTAATCGTCCATTTGAAGGCGCATGAATGGTTTCCCTCCTAGTATTGTGACTGTTCTTTTATTTTACCCCTTTTTCCGATAAAAAAGCGGCGCCTGCCCCGTCACTTCCTTAAACACCCGTCCGAAATGCGTCACGCTCCCGAATCCGACTTTCCGCGCGATGACGTTCACCTTGAGCGACGATCCCAGCAGCAGCGTGATCGCTTCCTTCACCCGCACGCTGTTCACGTATTCCACGAACGTGAACCCCGTCGCTTCTTTAAAAGAACGGCTGATGGAATACGGACTCACGTACAGCCGCTCCGCCAAACGCTCCAGCGTCAATTCCTCCATATAATGCTCGTTAATGTACCGGACCACCTCGAAGATTCGCTCGTGCATCGGATTCGACGCCGCCGGCTGCTCCTCCGTCTCGACCGGAAGCTGACGGCAGCAGGCGATGAGCAGCTGCACCGTCAGCGCCCGCGCGTAGTCTTCGTATCCCGGCTGCTCCTCCTTCATCTCGCGCATCATCTGCTCCGCCAACGCGTCGATCGCGGCGGAAGCGTAGGTCCCTTTTTTCAACAATACATAATCCCGCTCGAACAACGGACGCAGCCCTTCGGCTCTCGAAGGACCGTCCGCGGTCAAATACCTCTCGTGCACGTTGACCACCAACCGCTCGTAATCCGGCGTCTCCGCGTGGGTCGTCCGGTGCAGTACGTTCGGCGCCACGACGACGATATCGCCTTCTTCGATTACGAACGTGCGGTCTTTGATAAAAAACTTCCGCTCTCCGTCCATCATGTAAAAAAACTCGTACGTCGCATGGAAATGGCTGGTCGTCATCCGATAACTCGGCCCGTTCCGGTAATGCACCAAAAAAGTCTCGTTTCCGTTATCGTAATACAGTTCTTCCATGCGCGCGCCTCTTTCCGTTTCCGACTTTCTTTCCATTATAACGGTCCGGCGCATGATCGCAAGATCCGAGAAGAATTCGCGAATTCACGCAAAATATGTACAGTTCGTTGTGCTACGATAATCGCATATAAGAACGCTTACATCCTAACGGACAATCCCCCAAATTCAATGAAAACGGAGCGAAGACAATGAAGCTAAAGACGGAAAAGGTTGACCTGAACGTGCTGATCGAACGCGTGACCGACTACACCCTAGACATGGATCTGACCTGGGATTGGCCTTGCGGCGTCGCCTATTACGGCGTCAGCCGGGCTTACGAAGCGACGGGCAATAAACGCTACCTGGAGCGCATGGTCGCTTGGGTGGACGAATATATCGAAGCGGGCCTGCCTCCGGTCTGGACGGTCAACGCCTGCGCGATGGGCCATATGCTGCTGACGCTGTACGCCGAGACGAAGGAGCAGAAATATCTGGACCTGATCCTGAGCAAAATCGAATATCTGGAAAAAGACGCGCTGCGCTTCGGCGATGGAGTGCTTCAGCATACGGTATCGGCGAAAAACGATTTCCCCGAGCAGGCTTGGGCGGATACGCTGTTCATGGCGGCTTATTTCCTGCTGCGCGCGGGCGTCATGCTGGAGCGCAAAGACCTGATCGACGATGCGCTGCATCAGTATTTCTGGCATATCAACTACCTTCAGGACGAAGAAAACGGGCTTTGGTACCACGGCTACAACAACATCAAGCAGGATCATATGTCCGGCCTGCACTGGGCGCGGGCGAATGCGTGGGGCGCGTACACGATGGCTCGCGCCGCGCGCGGCCTGCCCGAAGCGTATCTGTATCCGCCGATGATGCATATCTGGAGCTCGCTGCGCGACCAGTTGGCCGCGATCAAAAAGCTGCAAAAAGACGACGGACTCTGGGGCACGGTGCTTGACTATCCGGATGCGTACGGCGAAGTGTCCGCCACCGCCGGAATCGCCGCAGCCATGGTGCTTCAAGGCAATCCGCTGCACGGCAAGTACGTGCAAAAAGCGCTCGACGGCGTTATCGCCAACATCACGGAAAAAGGCCGCGTGCTGAACGTCTCCGGCGGCACCGCCGTCATGAACGATATCGCGGGTTATCTCGGCATCGACCGCAAATGGGCGCAGGGCTGGGGCCAAGGACTCGCATTGGCGCTGCTCACGGCCGTGTTGGAAAATCAGGAGCAGGAGCGGAAGATCGCGGAGAATCGGAAGAAAGCCGCGTCCGATGCAGACGAAAGCGCCAAATCGGAGGATACATCGGAAAAGACGCCTCAGGCCGCAGCAAGCGGTTCGAAAACGGATAAGTAAAACGAACATATTCCTGGTTCTGCATCCCTGCCCAATAGCTTGACCGAGCCAATAGAAGAAAGAAGCCGAAGCCGCTCAAAAGAAGTGGTTTTTCGGCTTTTTCCCGTATGCGAATGTTTGCGCGAAGCGCGACCGCTGCGCTGTCGGGCGGCGCGGCGAATAGGTTTGAACGAAACTTGCATTTGCGGGAGCGGCATAGCAATCCTCCTTAATCAGCATGCCGACCACGGAACTTTTTCGAAAAAAATACAATCGGCGGCGTTCTTATACGTAATGAACGCCGCCGCATGGATTTAGTTGTAAATATTAGCTTTCATTTGATAATATAAATAAGCTAAGTTGCTTTATACAAATAAACCATAAATCATTTTTATGCATATATTATAGATTTTAAACGAGAAGAGGAACTTGGAAATGCAATGGACAAACTGTCCTCGATGCGGGAGCAACAGAGTCGCATTCCGACATAGAAAAGCAAAAAAGCCTGCTTATGGCTGTTTAAGCCTCTTACTGATCTTTCTATTGTTTATCCTTCTTTCCGTGTTTTCGGAATCTTCAATTCCTTTCGCTTCTTCACTTATTCCTCTTCTATTTGTCCCCTTCAGCGTCTTCATTTTCATTTATTTAAAAAACAGAGCGGACCGACAAAAAAAAGCTTTCCAGGAAGCCAATACTTATTTATATTGCAAAGATTGCGAAAACTTATTTCGAGCAAAAAAGCAATAAGATGTGCCTTTGCAAAAAATTCTCCTTTACTCGCAAATGTTCCGTATCGTCTTCGCTGCCGAATCTCCTGCGCGAAGCGTGATATCCGGCTTAACCCCGTCTTCCGGAATTTCCGTGCCTCGGCGGTCGATCCAGATCGCTTTCCAGCCCGCGCCTTTCGCGCCGACGATATCATTCGCGTAGGAGTCGCCGATGTAATACGTATTCTCCGGTTCGATGCCGAGCTGCTGCTCGACATGACGGAAAATCCGCACGTCCGGCTTCATGAACGCCAACTCGCCGGACACGACGACGTCCTCGTACTTGATCCAATCGTAGATGCCGAGCTGCCGCACTTTTTTGCGCTGGTGCTCTGCCGGGCCGTTAGTGATTACTCCGAACTTCAGTCCGTGGTCCCGGCAGTAGTCCAGGGCTTCCCGCATATCCGGCGCAGGCTCGAGTTCCCCTTGCGCCGACGCGTAATCCTGTTGGAATCGCAGCGCTTCTTCGCGGGAAATCTCGACGCCCATCACGCGAAACGCCTCCGTGATCCGATACGCGTGCATGTCTTCGAGCGACATCTCGCCGCGCACGGTCTGCTCGAACACTTCGTCGCTGAAATGCCGGTTGTGCCGATACAGATCGTCCAGCGACAACTCCGCATAACGTTCGAAGTTGCGGTCGAATGCTTTTTTAAAAGGAATAATCTGATCGTAGATCGTATCGTCGATATCGAAAATAAAGTTGTACATCGAACATTCTCCCTCCAGCCAAACTTTTCTTTTTATTTATTCTACTACAGCCGAGCGCATCGCCTTCTCCTTTTCAACTTTAATCAAAGATGCGACGACGATCAATTCACGTTGCTAGATCCGCCCAAGTAAAAACCATGCCGAAAGATCGCCGGGATCTCTCTGCATGGTTTTTCTTTTCATATAATCCGATTCTTAAATCAATTTATGCCGATACCATTTCCGTCCCATGAACCGCCAGATGAAGATGCCGCCGCGAATCGCCCATTCGGCGTTCATCGCGAGCCATACGCCGAGGATGCCCATATTCAGCACGATGCCGAGGATATAGCCGAGCACGACGCGGAACAACCACATCGACAGCATCGAGATCAGCGAGGTGAACTTGGCGTCTCCTGCCGCTCGCAGCGCCGACGGGATCATGAAGCTGATCGACCAGAGCGGAATCTGCGCGATCGTATTGATCAGCACGATCAGGAAGATGTCGTCCACGATCTCCGCCGGAGGATTGAACATGCTGATCAGCGGATGGAACAGCGGCAAGATGATCAGACCCATGATGACGTAGAAAAAGGAGCCCAGGATCACGAACGATTTGGTCAGCTTTTTCGCGTCTTTCACGTCCCGGCGTCCCATGCACTGGCCGACGACCGTGATCAGCGTGAGCGACAGCGCGTTGGCCGGAATCTGCATCACGCCCGCCAAAGCGCCGCTGATCGCGTTCGTCGCGATCGCGTACGTGCCCATGCTGACGATGAAGATCTGGGTCAGGATTTTGCCGCCGTTGAAAAACATCTGCTCCGCCGCGAACGGCATGCCGATGGTGAAGATCCGTTTGAGCATATCGAAGCCGACCGTGAAAAAGTCCCGAATGCGTATCCGCAGCTCGGCATCGATCTTGATCAAGTAATAGACCGCGCACGCCGCCGCAAAATAACGCGAAATATTGACCGACAACGTCATGCCGAACACGCCCATATCGAGCACGTTGATAAACAGCAGATTAAGCCCGACATACGGAAGGTTCATCACGAGCGACAGCGCGAGCGAAGCGCGGGAACGGCCGATGCCGCGCAGCGCGCCGCAGACCGCTTCGACGAACGCGAGGCCCAAGTACGACAAGCCGCTGCCGATGATGTAGGTGCGCGCCAGCTCCATCACCGCAGGCTCCGCCGAACCGAACAGCACGTTCAGCAGCGGATTGTGGAACACGATCATGACGATCCCGATGATTGCCGCAAGCAGCGACACCGCCGAAGCCGACCCTGCCGTCGCTTTGGACACCATGATCGAGTTGCCGCTGCCTTTGTACTGCGCGACGACGACCGTACCGCCCGTTGCTACCGCGACGAAAATGCTAAGCAGGAACACGTTGAGCGAATCGACCATATTGACCGCGCTGACCGCATCCACGCCCGCCGAACTGATCATGGCCGTATTGACCAGGTTCAGCCCCACGATAAAGATCTGATCCACCAGCAGAGGAATGAATAACGCGATAATCTGCCGGTAATCGATCGATCTGCCCGAGAGGTATTTCTCCAGCAGCGCATTCCCCCGTTTGATTCGTATGTTGCTTTCTGCCATCTCCAACCCTTCTTTTTCCCGAAATTTTAAACATGCAAATACTGACTATCCGACTTTGAACCTCTCAATACAAAACAAAAAACGCTCTGCGCGGTCTTGGCGACCGGAGAGCGTGGCTGACTATCGTAATCGTTTGTTGCGTTTTTCGCGGGTACGACCCAAGTGCCGAACAGGCTTTTGCAGCCTTTTTCGACCCTATGTCAGTTCTGTCAGTTCCGCCACGTCCGCCAATATATCATGATTCCCCGGAAAAGACAAGGCGCTGCGGGCCATTCGGTTACGCCGGAAGCCCTTCCGGTTCCGCTTGCCGCGCGTTCAGTTTCCGGTTGAACGGAATGAACAGGATCAAGCCGAGCAGGCAGGTAATCAGCTCCGTGACGGTCATCGACCAGATCACGCCGTGCATGCCGAACGTCGCATGCAAGACGATGATCGTTGGGATGTACAGCACGCCCTGCGTAATGGACATGATCATCGTCGGCGTGCCTTGACCGGAAGCCTGGAACAGCGTGAGGAACAATCCGGTGAAGCCGTTGAACAGCGCCGAGATCAGCATCGCTCCGAGAATATACCCTCCGACTTCAAGCACTGCGGGATCGCTGGAGAACAATCGCAGAACCGGGTCGCGCAGCAAATACACCAATCCGACAAAGACGATCGCCACGCCCCCGATGATGCCCGCCGCGGCTTTGAAGCCGGCTTTGAAACGAGCGATATTCGAACCGGCGTAGTTAAAGGCGAAGAACGGAATCAAACCGATAAACAGCCCCATCGCGAGGAATTCCGGAATCTGCACGATGCGAAGTCCGATGCCCGCCCCGGCCAGCACCTGTGCGCCGTATTCGATCATGTAATGGTTGAACAGCAGCGTGGTCACGATCATGAACGCGGATTGGAACAGCTCGGACACTCCGATTTTGTATACTTCCAGCTGATCGCGAATCGACAAGCGAAAATGACTCATGAAGCCGCGCAAATGATCGCTTTTCTTCTGTAAAAAATAAACGTAGTAAAGCGCAGAGCTCGCGTTGGCCAGAATCATGGCGAGAGCCGCCCCCATGACGTGCATATCCAGTCCGAGAATGAGCAGCGGATCGAGAATCAAGCTTAGCCCCGTGCTGATAAAAATGCCATACATCGATTGTCTGGACGCGCCTTCCGAACGGACGAGTTGTTCCAGCGTGAAGTTCATGACGATCACGAACCCGCCGCCGATCAGCGTCATGGCGTAAATTTTCGTATAGTCGTGGGTAGAGGCGTCCGCGCCGAGTCCATTGACTAAAGGACCGATAAACAGGAAGGAAATCAATGCGATCAGCAGCCCGGCGATCAAGCTTCCGTAAAAGGCGTAACCGGCGATCCTTTTCCCTTTTTCGGGCGTTCCTCCTCCGACGAGCCGGGTGATAAAGGTGCCTGCGCCGACTCCGAACACATTGCCCGCCGCCATCAACACGGTGAAGATCGGCAGCCCCAGCGTGATCGCGGACAGCATGGACGTGTTGTGCAGCAAACCGATAAAGTACGCGTTGATGACGTTGTACACGGTGCCGACTGACATGCCGAGCATCATCGGAATCGAGAGATGCGCGACAGCGCGTCCGATCGGCGATTTTTCCAGGTAGTATTGATTGGATTTCTTACCGTTTGCGGTTTCTGTAGTACTCATGGCGAATGCCTCCGTTTAATATGATTACTTGCACAATTATTCATATATATGAGTTGAACGGCGGGCTCGGCGATCTTGCTCGTTATTCTTGCACTTGTTTAAGGTGTGCATCGAATGATCAAACAGGCCGATTCCCACGCGTTATTTTTTAAAGGTTGTCGCGGACTTTCTCCAGCAGACGGAGCAGCGTATCCGCTTCTTCGGGTGTCAGGCCTGCCGTTACGCGATGCTCCAGTTCAAGAAAGACGTTATCGAACTCGGCGATCAGCGGCGCGGCTTGTTCGGTAACGTACACCATTTTTTTGCGTTCGTTGCCTTCGGGCACGACACGTTTGACGTAACCCTTTTTCTCCAAGCCTTGCAGCATGCTGGTGATACTCGCGTTGGTGCGGCTGAAGCGCTTAGCCAAGTCGTTTTGGATGATGCCTCGCTCTTGGAACATGTAGATGTAGCCGAGCATTTGGCCCTGCTGCGGGCTCAAGCCGAGTTCCGATAGACGGTTATCCGCGGAAGGTTTCATGCGGATCGCGATGTCGCGGAATAAGTTGGAATACGGAGTGGCTGCGCGTTGACGCTCGTCGACTTCCTGAAGAGCTTCGTTCGGCGTTGCTTCGTTGTTTCTTTTGTCGGGCATGATGGGTGCTCCTTTGTTTGAATATATAACTGTTAGAGTTCTAACCATGAGATTACTATAATTGTTAGAGTTCTAACTGTCAATAGTCTAAGTGTGAAAAGTTGAAATGAAAAATAGACCTGTATTAAGGTCTGAGGGTAGATCCTATTCGTTGATTGGCTTCGCGGGACGCTGCGGGAGGAATTCGTTAGCGGATGCTTACGAAGTGCCTTTCTACGAAAGGCTTTAGGTCGCGTGTTGTATTTGGGAAGCTGGATTGAAATTTTATAAGGAAGCTTCCCAAATACAAAGGCGAACTATAGCATAGGCTTCCGAAGTGCATTTCTTCGAAATGCTTCAGCTCCTACACTGAATTCCTCCCTCCGCTAGGTCGCTTAAAGTGATTAGAGCTTCATAACATTAATATTTTCAAAAAGTATTATTTCACTTCGTTATTATTCTAGTAAGCAGCACGTAAATACAGCTATAGAAGACTTCGTATAGGTTTTACTTATTGGTTTTTAGCTGTTAAGGTCAAACGCATAGCCGCTTAGCCCGCCACTTTGAAAGTGGCGGGCTAAGCGGCTTGAGAAACTCCACCGTAGCTGGAAGCGAGAAGACGGAGAGAGAAATTCAGTAAAGGAGCGTTAGCGATCGCCTTTGAAATTGAGAAATAACCTTATAAAAGTTAAATCATCATTTCTCAATTTCAACACGCGACCGAAACGAATTTCTCTCGGAGTCTTCTCGCTTCCCACGCCAACGTGACTTTCGAAAGCTGCCTTAGCCTGTAATTTTTAAAGCAGCAGGCTATTAACGACATTCGGTTAAATAAAGTATATGTTTTGTCAAATGCGAGTAAGCTTATCATCAGCCAAAATCAGATACAGTTCACGGATACGAAGGTTATCGTTAGCGGATTCTTCGATTAGAAAGCATAGGGTCGCCATGACTTGGTCGCCTTGGCGGAATACGAGTTGGAGTTCGCCTCCGAGTTGCTCGAAGGAAGGGGTCCATTCTCGCAAATGGGCAAAGATACGTCGTGAGGTGAGCAAAGCCAATACGCCTTTGCGGCCGACCATCGGGCGGACGACGGTGCGGAGTTCCCGGCCGCCGCCGTCGGCGGTGAAGACGGGCTGTTCGGCGAGCAGGTCGATCATGCCGCTTATATCGTAGGTCGCGAACGCGTCGACGAAGCGGCGGAGAAGGTTGGCGCGGGACTCTCGGGATTGTTCGGTTCGGCGCGAAGGGGCTGCGGTCACGGCGGGTTCGGCTTCGAGAGAGCGCTTGACCCGACTGTAGAGTTGTCTGCATCCGGCTTCGGTGCGTCCGGTCATCTCGGCGATCGCCGCATAGTCGTACCGGAAAGCTTCGCGCAGCACGAACACGGCGCGTTCGCCGGGCGAAAGCCGGTCCAGCAGCACCATGTAGGCGTAGCTTAACATATCGCGCTGCTGCGCGACGGCTTCGGGATCTTTTTCTTCGCCGCTGATCGGCTCAGGCAGCCATTCGCCGATATAAGTCTCTTTCCGGCTGCGTGCGGAATTCATCGTGTTGATGCAGGCATTCGTGATCATGCGGGCAATATAAGCCTTCATATTATCCACATTCCGCGGCTTGCGTCGGTGCAGTTCCGCAAAGCAATCCTGCACCGCATCCTCTGCTTCTTCCGCCGATCCCAACATTCGATAGGCGATAGCAAACGCATATTTGCGGTACTGGGCATACAACGTCTCCAAAGGCGGCATTGCGGTGCCGGTTTCTACCGCTTCCGGTTCCGATGATTGTTCCTGCACGGTCATCGGCTTGCTTCCTGCCGATTCTTGCTTCTTTTGCGTCGTTTCCGTGGTTTTCATCCTACTTTCCCCTCTCCCTCTCCGGCCCGATACGCCTTATTCTATAGACCGTTTACTCCGACCGAACGTGACGAAAAATCGCCAAGACTTTACCGGAATCCGGATAAACGAAAAAAGACCCGAGCCTCTGATCAAAGTCAGAAACTCGGGCCTTAATGACGAAATAAGGATGCGGTCGAGAGGACTCGAACCTCCACGGTATTGCTACCACACGGACCTGAACCGTGCGCGTCTGCCAATTCCGCCACGACCGCATATCTTGATGTTCGCGATTACCTCGCGAGCACAAGAAATAATATATCATGATCCTACGAAGTTGGCAAGAATTATTTCACGCTTTTTTTAAAATTTCATCGATTTCTTTTTGCAGGACAAGATAACGATGGGTGCTGCGCATGATCGCCACCTTGGTCAGCTTGTTTTTATCCACGTATACCTTCATTTGGTCTTTGTTCAGTCCCAGCAAATGTCCCGCTTCCGTCACGGTCAATACCTGCTCGTTGCTTGTCTCGTTAAACGTCTTTTTCACTTTCAAATTCCAATCTTGGAACATGCTCATAGACGTACCTCCTGATTTCGCTCACGTAAACGCCGAGTGCGAATCTTTCCATTATATCACACTTTAACGTTATACAGGACTAAAACAAAAAAGCAGAATAAACGCCCAAGCCCCGTTTATCCTGCCCTTCAATGCTGAAAACGGCCTTGCTTGATGTTTACTCCGCCAGCTCGGCCGCCTGCGCCGGCGTCAATGCGCCTTCATACACGCGCAGCTCGTCCAGTTGTCCTTTGAACGGCGCGTCCCACCAATTGACGCCCAGCGCGAACGTGCCGTTTACGCCTTCGGCGAACAGATCCGGGAAGCCGCTTCCCGAGAATTTGCGTTCGCCGTTCACATAGACCGTCAGCGTGCCTTCATCCACGGAGAAGGATAGGTGCGACCATTGTCCGGCCGGAATTTTTACGCCGGTCACGCCGTCATACCAGCTCGTACTGCCTGCCCAAAGCATGGTCTGATCGCCTACCGAGCCTTTCGGCAGCAGGCTGAGCCAATGGGTATCGTCTTTGGCTCCGAAGAAAGTCGTCGTGTACGCGTTCAGCTGTTCCGGCTTCATCCACAGCGCCACCGAATACGACGAGCTTTGGATCAGGTTATCCGGCAGCTTCACGCCCGAGGCGCCGTCGAACACGACCGCTTGCCCTGCTTTTCCGGCCGCGTAACTCAGATTTCCGCCTGTTTTGCCGATGCGGTCGCCGGTCGCGCCGCCTTCCGCAAACGCGCCTTCGCTGTCCTTCAGATCGTTTTCAAAAGCGTAATGCGCCGTCAGGCTCGCGCTTTCGTAAGGGAGCACGGTCACTTCGAACGTTACCGTTTTCTGCGCGCTTCCCTTCACGATCTTCGCCGTCAACGTCGCTGCCGCGGCAGGTTGTCCTTCTTCCGGACGGGTGACTTTGCCCTCAGCCGAAACGACGTTCTCGTTCGAACTGCTCCAAGCGATCTGCGCATGACGGCTGCCCGTCGCCGGCAGCGTCAGATCCGCCGTTACTTTGCTCGTGTCGCCCAAAGTTAATCCCGATGCGACATTTTCAACAACTTGCTCGTCGCTCAGATCCGCCAGGCGCGTGCCCCAAGCCGCTTCGCCGGATCCGGACACCGCGGTAAAGGTCATGACGTTCGACTGCGAAACCGGGTCCCACTGACGCAGGAATACGCCGTCGAACTCTTCTTTGCCGATCGTGATCTTCGCCTGATTGCTTGCGTTTTTGCGCCATTTCCCTTCCAACGCCCCTGTTACGGTTCCATTTGCGTTCAGACGGATAAACTGCGTTTCTTCGATATCGCCGGAATAGGCTTTGCCGTGATTCACGTAAGCGTAATCGCCAGCGATATCATCCTTTTTCACGGTGGACAGCTTCTCGCCCGTATAGCGGTAAGGCGCCACGACCGGCCAGCCGTCTTTGTTCATGAACATCTGGTGGATGCGCAGCTCGTGCGTCTCGCCCTGCTGCGGGAAGCGCGCGTGGAACACCAACAGCATCTGCCCCGTTTTGCTGTCCGTGTAGACCGAGTTATGGCCCGCCGACAGATACCCGTAGCCGATGCCTGTTCCCGGATCGCCCGCTTCGCGTTCGAACAGGAAATTGCCGATCAGCTTGTTGCCGTATTCGGTATTTTCGGTTCCGGCCGGCAGCACCGCGTTTTGGCCGAGCGAGTCGGTGTACGGTCCGTCGATGTTTTTCGAACGGTACACGCGCATGTTGTAACCGCCGGTCGCGCCGAGCCCGCCGTACGTTTCGTACAGGTAATAATATTTCGTGCTCTTATTGTATTCGATATAAGGACCTTCGCCGGACTTGCCGTAGCCGCCCGCGATTTTGGTGCCGAAGTAACGGTCGATCATGCGTCCGTCCTTCGTGATGCCGTCTTTGCCCGGGAAGATCGGTTCGCCGGTCTTCTTGTCGATCTCCAGCAGGAAAATGCCGCCCGACCATGAACCGTACGTCATCCAAAGCTTGCCTTTGGTGTCATAGGACAGCGCCGCATCGATCGCGTTCGGATACTGCTGGTTGTTGTACGAACCGTCCGCGTTAAACCAGTTTTCGTTTTCGCCCGTCAGCTTGCCGTCGTCGATCAGCTCGTCGATGCCGGTGTTCGTCCACTGCTTGTTCACTTTGCTGTTGGCGTCATACGCTTCGTTTTCCGTAAACCCGGAATACATCACCGTGCCGCCGTACTCGTACGGGCCTTCGATGTTTTGCGATACCGCGTACCCGATCGCCGAACGGATATACGTGGAAGAAGCGCTGTAGTAGATCATGTACGCGCCTTTCGAGCCGTCTTCGTTCACATAGTCTTTGTTCCAGAACACGTCCGGTGCCCAAACGGAAAATCCGCCTTTGCTGTCGGAATCATTTTCGCCCGCCCATTCGAACGAGCCTGCCAGATTTTTCGACAAATCGCCGTACAGCGTATTTCCAGGCGTAGTGTAACCGTTTGCAAAAGAAGTCCAGTTCATGAGGTCTTTCGATTTTGCGGCCGCGATATGCGATCCGAACACGTAATACGTATCGCCTTCTTTGACGATCGAAGGATCGTGGACGGAGACGTTCGAGAACGTCGGGGGCGTATCGGATGCCGCGGCATTAGCTTCGCTTCCGCAGCCGGACGCCAGCGGAGCGAGCAGTACGAGCGATAACAACAGCGAAGAGCTGCGAATGAACTTGCGTTGCTTCATGTGGATCGGTTCCTCCTTTGAAGTTGCGAGAAATGGGCAGACGGCATGAGCATCTTTCGTGTTTCTCCTATCCATTTCGCCGCAATGTTTCGTTCTCCTTCATGTTTTTAAAAATAAATAACAAAAACATTAACTAAATAAGCCTGTAAGTTCAGCAATGGTAGCGTTTTCTTGAATACATGTAATTCAAATTAACATTATGATTCAGCATCCGTCTCTGCTTTTTGTTCTTTTCGCTTTCGATCGTCGGCGTGTTGCATGGTTGACGCCAGAGGTGTACGGTGGTGGATAAAGCATTCGTCTATTGAAAAACGGATGAAGCCGCGTCTGAACATGCGTCTTCGTCACAGGAGGAAGTTGTCGTGAATAAGCTGTATCTGGTCATTCCCTGTTATAACGAGGAGGAGGTGCTGAGCGAGACCGCCAAGCGGCTGAAAGCGAAAATGAACGCATTGATCGCAGCAGAACGCATCTCCCCGGCAAGTCGGATCGTGTTCGTCGACGACGGCTCCCAAGACGGAACCTGGACGATGATCGAGAAGCTGCACGCATCGGATCCTCTGTTCGCGGGCATCCATCTGGCGCGCAACCGAGGACATCAAAACGCGCTCTTGGCAGGCCTGATGCAGGTCAAAGAACATGCCGACGCCGTCATCTCGCTCGATGCCGACTTGCAGGACGATATCGACGCGATCGACGAGTTCGTGGCGCGGCACGACGAAGGCTTCGACATCGTGTACGGCGTGCGCCGGGTGCGGGAAAAAGACTCCCGGTTCAAGCGTACGACGGCTCAAAGCTTTTACAAGCTGATGCGTCTGATGGGCGCGGAACTGGTCTACAACCATGCGGATTATCGCCTGATGAGCCGCCGCGCCTTGGACGGACTGGCCGAATTCGGCGAAACGAACTTGTTCCTGCGCGGCATCGTGCCGTTGATCGGGTATCCGTCTACCGCCGTCGAATACGAGCGCAACGAACGGTTCGCGGGAGAATCCAAGTATCCGCTGAGAAAAATGTTATCGTTCGCCTTGGAGGGCATCACTTCGTTCAGCATCAAGCCGATCCGGATGATCACGACGCTCGGCTTTCTTATTTTCGCGGTCAGCCTGGTCATGTTGGGGTATTTCCTGTCTGTTCACTTCGCGGGTCGCACGGTGCCGGGCTGGACGACGATCGCGATCTCGGTCTGGGCGATCGGCGGCCTGCAATTGCTCGGAATCGGCGTGATCGGCGAGTATATCGGGAAAACGTACCTGGAAACCAAAGCGCGTCCCAAATTTATCGTGGAACGCATGATCGGGGTGTCGGATCATCGGGAGTTCTCCCGGGAACATGCGGATTCCAAACGGGCGTGACCACTAACTCCCGCACATTCCAATATTCAAAAAAAGTGCTGCCGAACCGCTTTCTTTTAGCCGCAAACGGTATGGATCGTACACCGTTCGGGCGCAAAGGCAGCGGATTCGTGCAGCACTTTTTCTTTTGCTGGCGATCAATTATTTAAAACAAAGTTGTGCAGGTCCTTTCGTTCATTGTTTCAAACGCTTGACCGGACGCAGCACCGCATATCCATACCCTTCTGGAAAGTGGCGCTGGTAATTGTACAGATCGGCATCTTCGTTCCACGCATAGCCCAACTCGGACGGATCAAAATTCCACGCGGTCTGCTCGACGACACGCTGAACATCGCCATTTTGTTTCAGATAATCATAGGGCGGATGGAAAAAGACCAAGTAATCGGAGGCTGGAATGTCTTTTCGTTCCATTCCTTCGGGCACTTCGTCTTCATAATCCGCCGCGACCGGGATGCCGTACAGATAACCGCGTGGCCCTTCTCCGGTGTTCCCTGCTTCGATCCACCCCGCCGTATGCCCGATCTGCCCGGGAAGCGTTTCGTGCGACAGGCTCTCGATCGTGCCGCTTACTTCGTCGCAGTCATGCCCGTTTTTCCAAAAGTCTCCGTAATTATTCACCTTCGCATCCCAAATCCCGATAAACCGATGGGCCGGAATAGACTCTACCTTAATCTCTGCCTGCCGCGAACGAACTTCGCTCATACGCCCTCGCTCCTTTATCAGATAATGATAAGGAGAGAACACTTCCGGACGAACAGCCAGCCGGATCGGCTTCGGACACTTCCGGTAAGCCTGCGGCGTGACGCCGAAAGCCCGGAAAAACGCGCGCGTCATCGCCTCATGCGACGAAAATCCGTAGTCTACCGCAATGTCCAATATCCGGCGATCACTGTCCCGCAGCTCCAGCGCAGCCAGGCTTATCCGCCGAAAACCTACATAATCGCGCAAAGTCACGCCCGTCAGTCGATGAAAATGTCGGGTGCAGTAATAAGGCGAATAGCCCAACTTTTCGGACATAAGCGGCAGTAAAGGCGTTTCCCCGACATGCGTGTCGATCCAGTCGATCATCTCCTGAACCCGCTCGTTCCATTCATACATGGCGCCCCCTCCTTTCTCGTTTATCGTATCCGAATCCGCACAGGCTCATTTGATCCCGGTTGCACAGTTTTTTCAGAGCAACGCCAAACGGGTATTTTACACCTTAGAACAGAGATCGATGCAAAAAGGAGTGGAGACGATGTTCGGACTGTCCGACCTGCTCTCGTTGATCGTATCGGCATTTATCATTTTGCCTGTCGTGGTGTTTTTCCGGGAAGCGGGGTATCTGATCGGCAGCGTGTTGTTCGGCGCGGTGAATCCGCGGGTTACGCTCGGTTCCGGACCGCGGTTGTTCAAAATAGGCATCCTCGACGTACGCCGATATTATCATTTGTACAGCTGGTTTTCGTATGACGAGTTGAAAAGGGAAAGCCGCTTCGCTTATGTCTGTCTGTATGCGGGACCGATCTTGGCGAATTTGGGATTGGCTTTCGTCATTAATATGCTGCTGGCCAACGGCATCATCGACTGGCGGGAAACGTTTTGGAATCGGCTGATCTTTTATGCGTTCTACTATGCGTTGTTCGATATCATACCGATGCGCACGACCAACGGCAAACCCAACAACGGGAAAATCATCTATGACATGCTGCGCTACGGGCGCCGGACCGACTACAATCACGAGCCTTTCCTTCCCTCCACGAGCGAAAGCGAAAAGCTTTATTTGCAAGAGATGGAAGCGATCCAGAAGCAGGAGGAAAGCGATCCGATTCTGAAAGAGAAAAAAGCGCGGCGCATCAAAACGAAGGAGCGCTTCGGACGGCTCGGGCAGCGGATTTATCCGAAAAGAAAAGTTAAGCCCGGCGTGCAGCAGCAGGAAAAAGTCGCATCCGCAGAACAGGACTGCGATCAAAAAAACACGTGAACGTCAAACGACCCCGCCTTCCGCCGAGCAGCGGAAACGAGGTCGTTTTTTTATGGGCAAATCCCAGTATGATCAGCCGAGGCGGTTTAATACGGCTACGCTTACCGAGTTCGCGGGCAGCTTCAGCACGGTCGTACGGCCGTTCGTACCGTCTTCAAGCGTAAACCCGCTTTCCGCAGGCACGACCTGCTCCGCGTTTTTCTTGTTCACGTTCGGCATGTTCAGCAGCGAAGCGTCGCCTGCCAGCGTCACGAATTTGGCGTCGGCGGAAACGTTCAATCCGTCGAGATTCAGGCGCGTCTGCTTGTCCACCACGTCCGCGTTGACCAGCTTGATATACACATGTCGCGCATCCGCCGTTACCGAATGGAAAATGTCGCGGTTGTAGGCTTCCAGCTTGTAATCCAGCACTTTGCTGGTCCAACCGGCTGCCGGATCGGCATAGGAACAGATCAGACGGCGTCCGTCGCCGCCGCCGTAATTGACGGTGATCGTATAGTCGCGACCGTCTTCAAGTGCTTCATGGCTCGCTGCGCGCAGATTGCCTGCCGCCGTGCTGGACGAGTAATCGCCGAGCGTATAGCCTTCGACGCCCTGCTTGTGCACCTTCACGCCGGTGGCGCTGCCGCCGTAGCCGATCGCGTATTCCAGCACGTCTTTGTTGTCCGGCGCGATGTCGGTCAGGCCGACGCCGACGTAGAAGCCGTCTTCGCCGGAGGATTTGGATGCGACGACTTCGACCGTGTAATCCGTCCATTCGTCATTTGATACATATAGTCCGTTTAGCCCTGCGCTTTGCGGCTTCAACACCAGACCGCGTCCTTGCTCCAGCGTATAGCCTGCCGAGCCGGGGATGACCTGCCAGATCGGATTCAGGCCGGAAGCGATCGCCGCGAAGTCGGTCTCAAGTAGCACTTGGCCGTCTTTGTTCGATGTAACTTTGACGCTTCTCACCGTCACTTCCGCGTTACCTGCCGCGATCTCGATCCCCCCGCGAGGAATCAGATCCACCGGCCTGCCGCCGCGGTACGTGGAGAATGACGTCGGCAGTACTTTGTCGCCCAGGTATTTCGCGTACATCTGCTGCACGTAATAGTTCGGCGTGAACCAGACGCTCTCGTCGTCGAACCAGATGCAGTCCGGCGTCCAGCGGTAGGTGCCGTCGGTCAGCACTTTGTTGAACAGCGGCGCGTAAGCGGCCAGGCGCACGACGTCGGCGTTATTTTCGAATCCGGTCATGATCGCTGCTTCCGCTACGGCGCCTGCCAGCGTATTTTTATCCGTGGACGCATACTCGCCGACGAATACTTTCGACGTCTCTCGCCAGTTGATGCTGCCGTCTTCGTTTTTTGCCCGGAAATAGTAATTGTAGCGATCCGCGTTGTTCAGCAGATAGTCGTTCGAACGGTAATAATGCTCGTCCGCGATCGTATCCATGTAATTCGGCTGCTTGGCGTACCAGCTCACCTGCTCCGAAATGACCTTGTCCCGATCCGCGAATTCCACTTGCGCCGAGCCTTCCAGATTGCCGCTCAGGAACTTCCAGCCTTGCTGATACGCGTCGTCGTCGGCCTGCGCGCCTACCGTTGAGATAATATGCAGTTCATGCTCCGGATAATGCTTTTCCATATATTCGTCAATGCGCGTTTTGAATACTTCGAAGTTGGCGAAAAACTCGCTGCCCCAGTTCTCGTTGCCCACGCCCAAGTAGCGCAGGTCGAACGGCGCTTCGTGCCCCATTTTCCGGCGCATCGCGGCCCATTCGTTGCTTTCGAAGTCCATGCTGATCGCAAAGTCGATCAAGTCCGTGAAGTTCTGAATATAGTAATCGCGCAGTTCGCCGCCCGCCGGATGCGCATAGTCGGAACGGGCCTGACACAGCACGCCGCACGCCATGACCGGAAGCGGAGTCGCATTCAGGTCTTCGGCCAATTGGAAATATTCCATGTAACCGAGGCCCATCGTCATCATGTAACCCCAGACGTTGAAGTTTTCTTTGCGCAGCTCGATATCGTCCACGGAGTCTTTCCAATCGTACACGTTATCCCAAATAAACGAGCCTTCGGAAATGCAGCCGCCCGGGAAACGCAGGAACTTCGGATGCAGCCCCGCCAGCGCTTGTACCAGATCGCGGCGCAGACGGTAGTTGGGGTTGCCCGCGTAGTTGGCGTGCGCGGACGGCGAATTCGTTTCCTCGGCTGCTCCCCAGACATCGCGCGGCGTCAGGGACACCAGCTCGATCGAAATCTCGCCTTCGAAGGTCAGCGCAAGTTGACCCAGGACGTTTTGCGAACCGGTGAGTACCAGCGACGAAGTCGTAACGCCGTTCGCCGGATAAGGGACGCCGTACTTTTTCCACGTACCGCCGCCTTCGATGTTGACCGTGACGATATCGCTCGCCGCTTCGCCCGACGGATCTTGCAGCTGCAGCGTGATAATTCCTTCCTGCTCGGCTTTGGCCCAGATCGTGAAGTCGTACTGAGCACCCTGACGAATATTCATCGCGTAACCGCCGTTGGTATCGTTGAAGCCGCGGTTATAGATCGTCGCTCCGTCCGCCACGGTGACGTAGTAGCTGTTCACGTCCGGATCGGAGGAACCGAGGAATTGACCTAGCGTATCCGTGTTTCGCGGCGTCATCTTGTCGATATCGCCGTACCACCACAGCAGCGGCTGGCGGTTGCGTCCGGTCGAGCAGCCGCAAGCGCCGGAGGCATGCGAGTAGGTATCGAATTCGAACGCTTCGAACGAACGGTTCTGCACCATTTCCGCATAAATCCCGCCGTCTGCCGCATTATTGATGTCCTCGTAAAAGAGTCCGTACATCACTTCGCTGACGTCCACGACGCCTTCGACTTGTTCTCCGCCATGCACGGTGATCGTGTACGGAGGCAGCTCGGACGGAAGAACGGAGACGTCGAAGCTGCGATCTGCCCGGCCCGTTCCGACGATGAGCGCTGCCGTGAGCGTGGCGGCTTGAGGTTCTCCCGCGCCTTGCGGCCATACTTTACCTTCGTGCGATACGGCTTCCGGTCGGCTCGATTGCCAGCTTACGTTCACTTTCCCGCCCATCAGCGACGTCGGCAGATCGATATCGCTTGTTAAAATGCGGGTCGGGAACACCAGATACTTGTCTGCCGCCAAGCGCACGATCTCTTCGTCCGTCAGCGATTCGCACATCACTTCGATGATTTCGTCGGCCGACAGGCCGGCCGCGTACACGCGGAAATCGGAGACGGAACCCGCGAAATCGTCATCCGTCGCAAACTGCGAACGCCCGATATAGTTGCGGCTATAATTGCCTTCGTCCGCGAAAGTATCAAACCAACGACGAAGCTGCGCGTAGTTCCCGCTCGACGTCTGGCTGATCGAGCCGTCAGCCGCCGCTTCGCCGTTCACGTAGACGATCGGCCCAGCGCTGCTGAGCGTGCCGCCTTCCGTTCCGATCACGCTCATCGCCACGTGCATCCATTCCCCGCGCACGAAACCGCGTCCCGGATCGGCAACCAAGTCGCCGCCCGCCGACAACGTGGCGCGCATGGCACGGGTCAGGAACAAAGACGGCGCGCCTTCGCTTTTGCCGAAATCGCAGATGCGTTCCCAGACGCTGGTTCCCGCGTCGAAGCGAACCCAAGCGGTAACCGTCACTCCCGTGTGATCGCTTACATTTTGCAGCAGATGACTCGGCAGTTCCAGGTAAGAAGAGCCGCTTCGGCCTCCGCCGAACGTCGCCGCGGATCGGCCCGCGACGTTAGAGACGACCGGAAGCGAACTGCCGGACGGTGCCGCGTTCAGTTCCCGGCCCGAGTAATCCCGTCCGATGTCCGAAGCTTCGTCAAACTTGTACCATGCAATAAGTTGATCGCGAAAAGAAGTCATGGATAGTCTCCTGTCATGAATAGATTTCTGAATTAAGTTAATAAAAAAGTTAATTAATTTAATTTATTATATTATATAGTTAATCATATCGTGTTGTACGTACATGTTCAAGCTTAAATCGTCGCAATGAAAAAAGCCTTGAAAAGAGAACGTCGAGCGTCCCCGTTTGGCAAGGCTTTTTTTAAAGTCTATTGTTTTGATGTCATATTGAATCACATGAACAAAAATCCTTAACGATCCGGTTATTTTCGCTCCGCTTGCAGTTGTTCGAGCACCGATATGGTTGTTTGCGTTCGGACATGCTCGTCACGATCGTTTTCCAGGCTTTTTTCCATCTTGAGGACGGCTTGAAGCGTGACTTCGTTTTCCGGCTTTTGCAGATTTTCGCCCATTAACGTACGTACTTTGTTAATCGACTGCTCCGTATTGTCGATGCTGCGCTTCAAGCTTTCCCGCTTTAGCTTCTGCTGCTTGAGCTGCCCCGCGATCGTATCCGGCGAATCCGACAAGCTGACGGTTCCTTTTTCCGTCAACGAATACGTTACGCCGGCGATCGCTTCGGCCACCTGCGTTCCGCCGAGAAAAATCAGCACGGCAAAGGGAGAGCGTCACATCGAATGCGACCCTCTCCCTTTATAAGCAATCTCGAAAACCAGCTTCTTAAACCGCCTTAAACTCTACCGCGCCCAATTGCAGACCCGGCTTCGTGAATTCGACTTCGAGCTTGTACGTGCCCGTCTCCAGCTCGATCGTCGCCAGACGCTGCTTCAGCCAGCGGCCCTGCGTGCCGTTCATTTGCACGGTCGTCAGGATTTTGCCGTTCAGCAGCAGGTTGCAGGCGCTTTGCGCAAGTTCCGGCTCCATCGACATCGCGTTGACCGCTACGCGGTAAACGCCCGGCTGCTCGACTTTGAAGTAAACCGGCGCATCGACGGAAGGCTGAACTTCGCCTTCTCCCGACAAAGCTTGCGCGCTGTCGATCTGCGCGACGCCTTGCGGCGCGAACTTCTCGATCGACTCTTCGGCGCGTTCTCTGGAGAAGACCGGCGCGTTCATGATGAATTTGCAGATGTTTTTCGCGCAGCGCTGCAGCTCTGCGCGCGTCACTGTGCCGTTTTCCAACGATTCGATGGTGTTGTCGCCCCAAACGTTGGTCTCCGCGCCGTAGTTCATCACGACCATGTAGAGATCGTTTTGCGCGCGCACCATGAAGTTGGTGTTTTTGCGATCCGCTTCGCCGCCGCTTGCCGAATCGTTCATGATCGCCCACCAGTCGGTCATCACGATGCCGTCGAAGCCCCATTCGCCGCGCAGGATCGTCGTGTTGAGGTCATAGTTCGACGCCGCCCAATGGCCGTTGATCGGGTTGTACGAAGTCATGACCGAGTTGGCGCCGCCTTCGCGGACCGCGATCTCGAAGCCTTTCAGATAAATCTCGCGCAGGGCGCGTTCGGAGACGACCGCGTTTACTTTGGTGCGGTACTGCTCCTGGTTGTTGCAGGCAAAGTGCTTCATCGTGGCGTTGGAGCCGCCTGCCATGATGCCGCGGATGCAGGCTGCCGCGAATTCGCCGGAGATGATCGGATCTTCCGAGAAGTACTCGAAATTGCGTCCGTTCAGCGGGCTGCGGCGGATGTTCAGGCCAGGTCCGAGCAGCGTGTCCACGTTGTTGAGCACCAGCTCTTGGCCTTCCAACACGTACAGTTCTTCGATCAGCGCCGTATCCCATGTCGCCGCCAGCAGCGTGCCGATCGAGACCTGCGTCGCTTGACCGCCGCTGTCCATCCGGATGCCCGAAGGGCCGTCCGCCGTACAAGCGACCGGAATGCCGTAGCCGAGCAGAGCGTCGCTAACGCCGCCGAACGCGGATGCCGTACCCGACGTAACGAGCGGACTGCTCATGCCTTCGCCGCGGACCAGCGTGGCCAGTTCTTGGTTGCTGAGCTGCGCGACGAAGTCGTCCATCGTCGCCGTGCCGTTTTTGACGTCCTGCAGCTTGATACCTTTGTCCCCGGTCTCGCCGAGCGATTGCGGCAAACGATCCTGAATGCGCTGCGCCATATCGACTTTGCGGGTCGGCACGCCTTCGTTCACCAGCTCGTACGTGCCGTTCTCGTTGCGCGAACCCGGCTTGATGCGGGAGAACTCTTCCACCGGCGCCATCGCTTCTTCGAGCTGCTGCACGACGCGCAGTTCGTTCACGATATAACCGTCCGCTTCGTCGACCTGCACGGCTGCCAGCTGCTTGACGCTCGAGCCGACATGAAGCACGTACGTCCCTTCTTCCAGCACGTAAGCATGGGCATGGCCCGTCACGCCGGAATCGTCGTACGAAGCCAATTTATCGGTCGGGAAGCTCAGCACCAAGCGTTCCGATTCGCCCGGTTTGAGCGATTTCGTTTTGCCGAACGTGACCAGCTTGAATACCGGTTGTCCGAGGCGTCCTTGCGGCGCTTCGACGTACAGCTGCACCACTTCTTTGCCTTCGAACGTATCGCCGATGTTCGTGACGGTTACGCCGATTTCGACATGCTCGGCGCCGTCTTTTCGGATCGTTTTTGCCGCTTCCGGCGCTTGGCTGAAGGTCGTGTACGACAGGCCGAAACCGAATTCATATTGAACCTTCTCGGGACGAAACGTTTCGAAGTAACGGTATCCGACGTAGATATCTTCTTCATACGTGCTTTTGAACTCGTTGCCGTAATTGCTGGTGGACGGGTAATCGTCGATCGAATACGCGATGGTATCGGTCAGTTTACCGCTCGGGGTCACGTCGCCGGACAGCACGTCCGCAATCGCGTTGCCGCCTTCCATCCCGCCGTGCCATGCATAGATGACCGCCGCGATCGGGTGCTTGTGGGAAGACTCTTTGACCCAGCTCATGTCTACGATGTTCGAGACATTCAGGACGACGATCGTCTTCTCGAAATGATTCGTGACTTGCGTCAGCATGTCCAACTCTTCCGGCGTCAGACGGTAGCTGCCCGGCGCGTCCGCGTTATCCTGATCTTCACCGGCTGTACGGCCGATCACCACGATCGCTTTGGAAGATTGAGCGCGTGCGCCCGCAACCAGCTCGTCCGTCAAAGGCATTTCTTTCTGGTGCCACGGTTCCGCCGCCCAGCCGCCTCCGCCGTTGTCGAACGGATTTTCTTCGATCCATTTTGTATACACGCCGGCCAGTTCTTCGTTTACTTGAACCGACGGTTTGCTCCGCAGTCCGTCCAGCAGGTTGGTCGTATGCGAAACGTGCACGCTTCCGCCCGATCCCGTACCGCTGCGGTAATAGTTAAGCTGCACGCGCCCGAAGATCGCGACATTGTCGCTTTCTCGGATCGGCAGCGCCTCTTTTTCGTTTTGAAGCAGTACGGCGCCTTGAGCGGCTACCTTTCTGCTGAATTCCGCGAAGCCCTTCAGAGGTCCTCCGATATTTGTTTGGCTCAAAATATTCCCTCCCGAATTCTGTGTATGGGGTGTTTCCGGTACGCGCGTGCCCGCTTTCGTGCGACAACCCGTCATGCTTTTGGTCGCGCTTTCCGAAAACATTTTCGTAAACATCAAGACAACGCCGCGCATCTTTCTCCACTATAAAGAATTGCGGAAAAAGAAGCAAAGCTTTATCTGGAAAAAGAGGGAGGGGCGCATAAAAAATCGGCAGCGCGGAGGCTGCCGATTTGGAAATGAATTGGAAAACTGACGATACAGATTTACACTTACCCATTTGGCGCTTAATCCATATTGAATATCGTTTATTTATTAAGCGGGATTGCTTCGCCCAATTCCATTCCCTTGGTTCCATCATACGGGATAAGCGAGTAATTTTTTTCAGATAAATCAACGTCCATAAAACGACTATACCCCATTCCCTCGGCAGTCCAGGCGCCTTCAATTTCTTGCACGTCTTCGCCGCTATCCGATACCAGGTGAAAACCATACATCCAAAGCTTCGAGTCTTCGTCCGGTTGCAGAGTTCGATCATAATAAACCAAAGTCGATATAGGACCCGAAACGACTTTTTCAATCATGATACGCTCACCGTTAATCAGATCAACCGTGCGATTCACTTCGATGGTATGGGTTTGCGCCAGAAGTGCAGCACGCGAAGTCTCGACCTCGAATGTCCAGGGTTCGGACGGCACTCTAGGCATATTTTCCGAGTGCCACCACGACATCTGATTATATTCAATCTTAATGTGGAGCTGATCACTGTCCGGAATCTCACTGAGCGGGATACTCTGATAGGTCGTATAAACGCCGTTTTCCCCATCCGATCCAGATCCACTGCCGCCGCTGTTTTCCTGCAAATCGCTTCGTCCGTTTATCGTGATTTTCGCATTCATCCAAAGCACATTATCTTCTGCAATCTTGAGTTTACCGGAAGGTTCCAGCGTCGAAGTGATCAGCAGTCGGTCCGTATCCACGATGATTTCGTTCAGCGTCAGCTTACCGAACTCATTTTCCGTCGTCTCCCCAACCTGCGTCTTGTAAGCGGAATAATCGACGTCTTGCCCATAACCGGCAAACCCTTCGAGTAAATTCGCTACAAAAGGAAGCTTCGCCAAGGCTTGCTGCCCGGCAGGAAGAGTAGCTCCGATAATCAAAACCAAGGCTGCGGCCGCCGCCGCAATTCCTCGCATTTTCCGCTTTCGAGCGCCTATTGTACCGGTTTTCGCCGAATGCCCCAACTTTTTCCCGATACGCTTCGCCCATCGTTTCCGCTCCATCTCCGTTAACGGCTTTTCCTCGTACTCCGCCAAATCCAGCTTTACATCATTCAACTCATCGTAAATGCTCATTCCCCGTGCACCTCTTTTCCCGCAGTCCAAAGCCGCTTCAACTTCTTGCGTCCGCGCGAAAGCTTGTTGTGAATCCAGGATTCCCGCACGTCCATGTCTTGCGCGAGCTCTTTGGCCGGAACGCCTTCGATATAATAACGTTCAAACAACTTGCGCTCGTCCTCCGGTAATTTCGACAATACGTCTTCCGCATCTAAGACCGCCGACGCAAGCCTTTCATCCGTACGATTTAACCGATCGGGGTCAAGTTCCTCGCCTATGCGACGCTCCCGTTCCTTGATCCAGCGCCGTTGATAGTCGATCGCCCTGTATTTCGCGACGGCCGCGATCCACTGTTTGAACGAATTCCGCTCTACATCAAACGATTCAATATGATTCCATACCGCAAGCAGCACGTCGTCCAGACACTCCTCGCGATCCTGCAAACTGCCGGGCAGATGCCGATATACGATCGCTTTCAGCAGCCCGCCGTGCAGATCGATCAGCTCGCGCAGCGCCTGTTCTTCCCTGTTACGGATACGCCGTACGATTTCCTGTTCGCGTGCGTCTCTATGTTCCTGTTCCAATCGCCGGACGCCTCCTTCCTTGTGCCGATGTCGATACCGACATTGTATAGTACGAAGCGCGAGCTAGGATTCTATCGTTTCAGTATCGAAAAATGAAGAAATCATTCAAAGCCCGAAGATCGCCAAGTATTTTTCGAGCGGACATCCGAACTTTTCCGTTGTTTTTCGCATCGAAAATCCCGAGTCCGTAAGTCGCTTTGAACTGCACGCGAATAACGAAAAAAACGCCGATCCCGTCTACCGTCAGTGGTATTACGCCGAAAATGACGAAGCACTTGGCGAACCTTATGTGGAAGAAAACAAATAACATGTTCGATTACGCATCGAAAAAAGCCGTCAGTCGGGGACTGAACGGCTCTTTTTAATAAAACTTCTGCTATGACCTCTTCTGAAAAATCCTCCAGCATGGATATCTTATTTCTCCCGCTGCACCAAATAATCCAGCAAATGCTTCAAAAACCGCAAACTCTCCGGCAGTGCCCGTACCGCGTCCGACGCTTCGCAATAATGATTCCACATCTCCCGTTTGGCGCCGCCGAGCCCCAGTACCGTCACGAACGTCGAGCTTCCGTTGGCCTCGTCCTGCCCCGCCGGTTTGCCGAGATTGAGCGCTTCGCCTTCCGCGTCCAGCAGGTCGTCCCGAATTTGGAACGCGATCCCCGCATGGTAAGCAAACTTTTTCATCAGCTCAAGCTCGGCTTCCGGCGCGTTCGCGAGCATGGCCGGCATAATGAGACAGGCTTCGAACGCCACGCCTGTTTTATAGAAACAAATCTCGTTCAACCGCTCCAGGCTCAGCAATTGCCCGCGGGATTTAAGGTCCAGAGCTTGTCCCATACACAGTTCTTCCGCTTTGCGCGCCGAGTAGTGCATCAGCGCCAGCACCGTCTCGGCCTTAAAACCTTGCAAAGAAGACTGTTCGCGCACGCCTTGTTGGATCAGCAGCAGGCCCGACAGTTCGGCCGTCGCGCTGTCATAACGGGCGTGCAGCGTTTGACGTCCTCGCCGGGTATCCGCATTATCCTGCGACGGCAGATCGTCGAAGATCAACGAGGCGGTATGCAGGTACTCCAGCGATGTCAGCATCGGACGCACGGCCTTTTCGTCCAAACCGTAACCTTCCGTCGCCACAAGCCTCGCCAAGATCGGACGCAATCTTTTACCGGAGCCTGCCAGACTGTAGTTTGCCGCCTCGATCAGCGAATCTCCGACAGCCGGAACGGGCGAGTCGGTCGCGATCGGCAGCGCCTGTTCGATCTCCGCGCGAATATCGTCCAGCAACGTTCGAAAGCGTTCGCGGTCTTCCCGGTCTTTTTTCATCTCGGTCAGCATTCGGTCGCGCAGCAGCTTGTCGAAAAACTCGACGTCCTCGGCCTTTTTCACCATCTTCTGGACGATCGCGTTTAATTCCGGCATGCCCGAAGTCAGCATATCCATCAACTCTTCGTAGCGAGGAATGCCCAAGCGCTGACGCGCCCTTTTCAACCCGTTAATCGCCCGATCCAGCAGTACCTCGCGCGTGTTGGGGTCGCTGTCGTACACATCCCGGATCAGGTACGCGATAACGGCCCAATACATCTCGAACGGGTTCGGCAAATCCGGACGCTCGGCGCGGTATTTCCAATAATACGTATACGGAGTCACCGCTCCCGCTTCCAAATCGTCGAATAGATCCGCAAAGTCGTCGGCGAGCTGGTTATAGATCCCGTAGTAAAAGGTTCTCCGCTCAAAGCCGCCGTCCTTGTCCGCTTGTCCGACCGAGCGGGCGATCAGGCGGGAACCGGAGGACTTGAGAATGACGGGTACGTACAGTTGGGCGGCCGTATACTCGTTAGCCTCGAGCCGCTTGTTCCGATCCGCGTCCTGCGACTCGAAAAAGACGTAAGCCTGCTCGAAAAAGACGCTGCCTCCTCCGCCTGCCTGCCGTCCTTTGATATATTCGAACGCCTCGCCCAGCTCGCTGTGGATATAGCGGATCAGCGCGAAGTTCTCGGCATGCCCGCTCTCGAACGCGCCGCTCCACGCATCCCATTCCGGCACGGTTCCGGTCAGCAGCGCGCTTCGGATCAGGTCGGAGTAACTCGCCTTCTCGTCGTCGGTCAGCAGCGTAGAATCGAGCAGGTCATCGACGAACGGGTACGTGAGTCCGTACGAGTATCCGAGCCGTACCGCTTCGTCCATGCGGCGCGAACGTTCTTCTTTCGGCGTCTGCTCGTCCATCTCTTCCCGCGCATGCAGCACCACGCCCGCGATGATCTTCAGCAGCTTGCGCTGGGCTTGCTCCGCGTTCATGCCTTCCGGGATATTCTCGGAAACGCGCTTCATCTTGGCAATCATCCAGATGACCGTATCTTCGATGCTCTCCTGCTGCCCCCAGCGATACAAGCCGGCCGTGTCGAAACCGTCGGTCGGCATCCCTTCCTGCTGTTCGCCGTGGAGCAGGGAACGCTTGAGGCCGCCCGCCGTCCGACGAACGCGGCTTTGCGTATCCGTATCGTCCAGCGCGCGCCCCAGATCCCGCATGTACAGGTACGAAACGCTGCGCTCCAGGTAATCGTCCAGCTTGCCGGCGGCGTCCATCCACTGGATGTAACGGTCATAGTCGCGCGGCTCCGAGCCGCGCCGGCTGCCGAACAAACGCGCCGGCCACGGGCGGATATGGCTTCTTTTCCACACGCGGAAATCTTCCGCCAGCTCGGTCGCATATCTGCCGCTTCGCACGCGCTCCGTCAGTTCTTGCAAATAGTGCTCGGCGCGAAGTTCCGACCTTCGATACGCTTCGCGCGCCCGATCTTCGAGAGCCGCAGGCGGCCGTATCGATCCGCGATCTTCGATAGATGATGTCAAACTCATAGTCATTCCCCTTAGGTTTTAGTCGTGGTGCGAATCGTTAACGGGTTATACGAAGGGGAATAGAGATAGGTTACGGAACTTGTTTTGTTTATGCGACAAAACTTTTGTAAACTAAATTTAGTTATGATCACGAAAGAAGGTTGCTTATGGACGAAAACAGCTTGCTCATAGAATTTCAAAATCTGCTCAAGCTTTCCAGCGAGACTGAATGGGTAGAATTTAAAGAAGCTAAAACTAATTATGATTTTCATAAATTAGGGACTTATTTTTCCGCACTTGGTAATGAAGCCAATTTGCGCGGTAAAGCAAGTGCTTGGCTGGTATTCGGTGTGGAAGATAAAAAATTAGAGATTGTGGGAAGCAATTTTAGAAACAAACCAGGAGCATTGGATAGCTTGAAAAGAGAAGTAGCGGAATTTACGAACGGAATGACTTTTCAAGAAATTCACGAACTCTACATCGATAAAAAAAGAATCGTATTATTTCAAATTCCTCCGGCTCCAAAAGGAATACCGATATCTTGGAAGGGCCATTACTATGGAAGAAACCATGAATCCCTAACAGCTCTATCAACCGATAAATATGAAAAAATTCGTGCGCAAAGCACATTGAGCGATTGGTCCGCTGAAATCATCCCCGATGCTTCGTTAAATGATCTTGATCCGACTGCAATATCCAAAGCAAGAATCGAATTTTCAAACAAATATCCTCGCTTAAAAATAGAAATGGATACTTGGGATGGTTTTACTTTTTTGAATAAAGCAAAAATTACGATTAAAAGTCAAATAACTCGTGCAGCCATTCTACTTCTAGGCAAATCGGAATCGGAATATTTGTTGAGTCCGGCTGTTGGAAAGATTTCTTGGATTCTTAGAGACAAGGATGGCATTGAACAAGATTACGAACACTTTGGGCCTCCTTTAATTTTAAATACGGAAAACGCATTTTCTAAAGTTAGAAATTTGAAGTATAGATATATTGCAGATAATAGTTTATTTCCGATCGAAATCAATCAATATGACCCGTATGTAATAAGAGAAGCTCTGCACAACTGTATTGCTCACCAAGACTACCAACTCGCAGGAAGAATTAATTTGGTGGAAACGCCGGACCAGTTAATCTTCACTAATTTAGGATCATTTCTTCCCCAAAGCATTAAAGCGGCCATCCACCATGACGCTCCTCAAGAATTTTATCGCAATCGCTTTTTAGCCGAAGCTATGGTTAATTTAAATATGATTGATACGATAGGCTCCGGCATCAAAAAAATGTTCATTACGCAAAAGAACCGCTTTTTCCCTATGCCTGATTACAACTTAAATTCTCCCGACAAAGTAGAAGTTCGCATTGCCGGAAAAATTTTGGATGAAAATTATACACGTTTGTTGATCAATCACACAGATTTAGATTTAGACACGGTCATGCTACTTGATAAAGTTCAAAAACGCGAGAAGTTATCCAACGGTGAGGCCAAACAATTACGTGCAAAAAAGCTTGTCGAAGGCAGACAGCCTAACCTACACTTGTCAGCTCAAATTGCCGAGATTACAGGAGATAAAACAACGTATATCAAAAATAGAGCTTTCGATAAAGAATATTATAAAACCATCATTCTCTCTTTTATCCAACAGTATGGTTCCGCAAACCGCAAAGAAATTGATGACCTTCTTATGGACAAACTATCAGACATGCTTAATGAAGAGCAGCGAAGAAAAAAAATAAATAACATCCTTTACGAAATGTCTAAAAAAGATCAAAGCATTATCAATAAAGGTTCGGCCAAAAACTCAAAGTGGTGTTTAACTTAAACCATTTTAAAAGTTTTTTTAAGTAGAACATGAAGTAGGATTTAAGTAGAAGAAATCAGTAAGAAGACTCAAAAAACGCTCTATAATAGGGTTTTTCATTAACTTTTTTTCGAAAAATCGATTTTTTTTTAAGTAGAAGAATAAGTAGAACTTAAGTAGAACAATCACGACAATCAAAACTCCTCATACTCCGCCGGATCTTGTCCCCACAACCGCCGGTTATCTTTGCTGAACGCCGAGATCTTCTTCATCTGCTCGCCCGTCAGCTCGAAGTCGAAAATATCCAGATTCTCCTGCTGGTGCTTCAGCGAGCTTGCTTTCGGAATCGGAATCGCGCCCAGCTGGGTATGCCAGCGCAGAATGACTTGGGTCGGCGTTTTGCCGTACTCGTCCGCAATCGCCTTCACCGCCGCATCCTCTAACACGCCGTCGCTTTTGCCCCGTCCGAGCGGGCTCCACGATTCGGTGACCGTTCCGTGCTTGGCATTCGCCTCGCGCTGAACCGCCTGCTCGAAATACGGATGCAGCTCCACCTGGTTAAGGCTCGGCGCGACGCCCGTTTCGTTCACGAGCGTATCCAGATGCTCCGGCAAAAAGTTGCTGACGCCGATCGAACGCACGTAGCCGCGCTTTTTCGCTTCGATCATGGCCTGCCAGGCTTCGACGTATTTGCCCTGCTTCGGGTTCGGCCAATGGATGATGTACAAATCGAAATAGTCGAGCCCTGTCCGCAGCAGCGATTCTTCGATGGTGACCAGCGCTTTGTCGTAAGCATGACGGCGTCCCGGCAGCTTCGAGCAGATTCGCAGCTGATCGCGGGGAACGGAAGCTTCGCGCGCCGCCCTGCCGACCGCACCTTCGTTTTCGTAGTTAAAAGCCGAATCGATCAGCCGATAGCCTGCTTCGATGCCGCTTTTGATCGACTCCGCGCCGGCAAAGCCGTTCATGGAATACGTGCCGAGGCCGATCGCCGGAATCTCGAGTCCGTCATTCAATTGGATGTTCGGAATATTCGTTGTCATGGGAAAAAGCCCTCCTCTCGTATGATTCTACGATAGCATTTTCGATGAGCCGGAGCAAAATCCGCGGTTGACTTGGCAGGAAAATGGATTTAATATTGGTTCAACGAACGTTTAGTGAAATGAGGATAGGTTTATGGAATCCAAACAAACCGGCAAACGCATGACCAGCCGAGACCTTCAAGCCGCTCAGCGCAAGCAGCAGATCCTTCAAGCGGCCAAACGGCTTTTTGCGGAAAAAGGATATCATGCCGTGTCCATGCGGGAGCTGAACAAAGCGATCGGCATGGCGGACGCGTTGACGTACCACTATTTCCCCGGCGGAAAATTCGAAATTTTGACTACGGTGCTGCAAACGGCGCAGGAAGAACGGATCGGCGGCATCGTGCTTGTTTTCCGAGAGATTTTTGCGAAAACCGATCTTCCCTTGACCGATTCGCTTGCCGAACTGATTACCGGATTGGCGCAAAAACTCACGGAAGACCAAGCTTATTTTCAAATTCTGATCCGCGAGCGCTCGCTGTTGAACGACGAACAAAAAGAAGCGCTCGACGGCCTGACCACCCTTCCGTTCGAAGCGATGTCGGACTATCTGTCGCGGCGCGCGAAACAAGGCGAGATTCGGCACATGGACTTCTCGCTCGCTTCCTCGCAGTTTTTGGCGCATATCGTGTTCACGATCATTCAGAAGCTGCTGAGGAACGTCGAGCTGGAGAACTCCGAAGCGATCAAGCTATCCGAGTTCTATGCGGAGCTATGGGCGAAATAAGCCGACGGCAAGCAAAAGGTTGACGGGCACTTCGGTGCTCCTTTTTTTGAACATTTTACTCAACGAACGTTCAGTTAACGAGATAATCCATAAGGAGGAACCATCATGCAGGAGATCATTCGCACGGAATCCCTGACCAAACGATACGGGGACTATTCGGTTTTGCAGGATATATCGCTGAATGTGTATCGGGGAGAAATTTACGGCTTTTTGGGTCTGAACGGAGCCGGAAAAACAACCACGATCCGCATGCTGCTGGGCATGATCGCGCCGACTTCCGGCGAAGCGCATATCAACGGACAACGCGTGCTCGGAGCCAAACCTCAACTGTGGCAGCAGGTCGGTTACATGGTCGAGACGCCGTACGCGTACCCGAATTTCACGGTGCGGGAAAATCTGAGACTGATCGCCAAACTGCGCGGACTGCCGGAAAAACAATCGACCGAAGCGGTCATGGACCGATTGCAGCTTGCCCGTTACGCCGATACCAAAGCCAAAAACCTCTCGCTCGGCAACGCCCAGAAACTCGGTCTCGCCAAAGCGATGATCCATAACCCTTCCGTTCTTATTCTCGACGAACCGACCAATGCGCTGGATCCGGCAGGCATCGTGCAGATCCGGGAGCTGCTGCGGCATTTGGCCAAGGAAGAAGGCGTAACCGTGTTTATTTCCAGTCATATTTTAGAGGAAATGTCCAAACTTGCGTCCCGGATCGGCATTATCCACGGCGGTACGCTGCTTCAGGAGATCAGCTCGCAGCAATTCGAACAGCTCCGGCGCAAGCGCTTGACCGTCAAAGTTCGGGAAAAAGGAGAACTGGCAATCGAGCTGCTGCGGCAAGCCGGTTACGCGACGCAGCTCGCGGACGAAGGCCGCATCGAGGTTACGGACGAATCCGCGATCCGACAGCCGGAGCGTATAGCCAAGCTGCTGGTCGGCGCGGATCTTCCGTTGGCGGAGTTGACCGTGAACGAAGAAGGTCTGGAATCGTACTTTTTGCAGCGGGTGAGCCAATAATGTCTATTAAAAGGAGGGCTTCGCAATGAAATCGCTATGGAATGCCGCGTACGTCGAAAATCGAAAATTAAGCCGTTCGCCGGTGCTGTGGGGGATGTTGGTTTTTCTGTTGTTCGTCACCGGTATCCGTTCCGGCGGAGCGGATTGGAACGAGCATTTGGGCAATATGACGTTTTTGTTCGCTTCCGTATTCGGCCTGATGGGGTTCGGCACGATGACCGCTTGGGTGTTCGGACGGGAGTACGCGGATCGCACGGTAAAAGACCTACTGGCGCTGCCGGTCTCCCGCACCGCAATCGTGATCGCCAAAGGCCTCGTGATCATCGGTTGGTGCTTGGTCGCGACGCTTACGATCTTCGGCTTCTCGCTGCTGCTCGGCCTGCTGCTCGGCGTGCCCGGCTTGTCTTGGAGCATTGTCGCCGATCAGCTCGGCGGGCTGCTGCTTATTGCCGCATTCCATCTGCTGCTCTGTTCGCCGGTCGCGCTGCTGGCCAGCATCTCGCGCGGGTATCTGGTTCCGATCGCGTACGCTTTTACCACGCTGATGGTCGCTTTGACCGCCGGACCGACCGCGTTTGGCGCTTATCTGCCCTGGTCGATCCCGGCGCTGCATCTGTCGATGAGCGATACCGCCGCTTCGGCTTTTCCGCTCGGAACAGCCAGTTACGCGATTCTGATTCTGCTGTTCGGGATCGGGGCCGCAGGAACCGTGTCTTGGTGGAAAAGAGCCGATCAGCGCTAAGCGGAGGTTCGTGCTTTTAGAAGTTGATCAACCGTAACGGTGCACGAAACGGTCGCAAAAAACGAGCCGCCGGAATTTCTTCCGCGGCTCGTTTTTTCTTGTTTTTTACAGGGATATGAATGCAGCATCTATTCGATTCTCTGCTGACCCGTCCTATTCTTCATCCAACGTCGGCACCGCGGTGAAAAACACGTCGTACAGATCCCAGTCGAACTGTCTCCGTACATACGTCTCGATCTCCCGCAATTGCTCCTCGCTCGTATATTCCAAGCAGGGTCTACCTTCGCTCCACAGTGTGCGGCAGACGAAATTTTTCGTCACCTGCTCGATCACGACGTCCTGCGGAACGTTTTTGCGGCTTGCGCTCAAACTCATGCGAACGAACTCCTTTTTACTTCACGTCATCCAGGCAAACGGCGCCGTGCGCGCGAACCTGGATTTCCAATGACTCCGTACCCAACGTGCTCTGGATCAGGTCTTGGTAGGCTTTCACGGCATCTTGAGGCAGAATCGCCAGAATCACGCCCGCAAAGCCTCCTCCGTGAACGCGGCAAGCGCCTTTTCCGAGCTGCTTGATGTAACGTTCCGTAATCGCCAACGCGATCGCCACTTCCTGCTGACGGGTCACGGACGGACGGTAGACGTTTTGCAGCCATTTCCACGACGAGTTGCCGGATTCCGTGATCAGCGGGAGGAACGCCTGAAGGTCATTGTTGCGCAAAGCTTCCAATTGGCCGTCTACGCGATCGTTTTCCTCGAAGAAATGCAGCGCGCGCAATACGGCACGGTCGCCCGCTTTTTCGCGGATTTCCGGCAGGCGGGCGTACAGTTCGTCCGGCGACGTGCCGCGGCAGTATTTACTCCCGAGCAGCTCGGCCACCGCGAACATTTCCTCCGGCACGGCCGCGTAATCTTCCGTCAGATCCGCATGATTGCCGCCGGTGTTGACGATGACGAGCGCATACCCGTCCTGATCGAAGCGATAGGTGACCGGCTCGATCTGCGGCTCTTCCGGATTTTCGAAGTCGATGGAGATCAGGCCGCCGTGCGCGCACGCGATCTGATCCAGCAAGCCCGACGGCTTGTTCCAGAACTTGTTTTCCGCGTATTTGCCGATCTTGCCCATCTCGACCGCGCTGAGTTTTCCTTCATTATAAAAGGTGTTGAGGATCGTGCAGACCAGCATCTCGAACGACGCCGACGAACTGAGACCCGACGCGCTGTAAACATTGCTGGATACGTACGCATTGAAACCGCCGATCCGGTAGCCTTTTTCGACAAAGCCCGAAGCGATGCCGCGGATCAGACCCGCCGTTCCGTCGTCTTCGGCGCTGATGTGCAACTGGTCGAGGTTGATCGAATACTGCTTCTCGTAGCCTTCCGAACGCAGCGTGATGACATTCTCTTCGACTTTGGCCGCAGCGGCGATGGTGTCGAGGTCGATGCTGCCGGTCAGCACTTTGCCGTGGTTATGATCCGTATGGTTGCCGCCGATCTCCGTCCGTCCCGGTGCGCTGAACAGTTTGACCGGCTCGGCTCCGTAGGTTTGGGCGTAGGTATCCAGCACGTTTTGGTAACGCGCCGTTTGTTCAGAAAGTTGAGCTTCGCCGTACAGCAGGGTCAGAGCGGAGCGGATTTCAGGCGTTTCGAGCAGAGCTGGGTTGAATTCATTCGTCATTGCGAAATTCCTCCTGGATAAAGGGGTATGTCGAGCCTATACAGCTACCTTATCAATATGCCACATTTTTGTATACGCATACAGGGCAGAGAAGCAATATCCGGGAAGGTTTGAAAACTTTTTCGTAGAGTTGTCGATTATTTCAGCTTGGCGTTGAGTTCGTCGGCTTGTTTTCGGCTGTCGATTCGAGCGTAGACGTAAAAGCCTAGCGTGTGCAGAACGAGCGAGAGGATCACCATTGCCCACAGCCAAGGGAGTAGCAGGTCATACAATTCTTTTGAAAAAAGAAGTACGCCCAGCATCGCTCCCCCGATCGACAGCACCGACGAGATCGCGATGTTCCACAGCGGCTTGAGCGTCAGATGGTTCCAGAGCGCATCGTACATCACCCCGAACAGCGCGGCGCAGATGGCGGCGATGCCGACGACGTTCCAGAAATAGCCGATACCGACCGTTTCTCCCCGATAGAAAAACGTGAGCAGCAGCACGATCCAAAGCAGCGACATCGTGAAGACTTGGAAAAACGATTTGCGAAGTTGAACGATCATGTGAGATTCCTCCTGAATTGTTGGATGTAAAAGCGGCTGACGGTGTGACGGGAGCCGTCGGTAAGCACAACTTCGATACGGGCATGGGCGGCGGACGAAAATGCATGGATATGCGCGGCGCCGATGATGGTGCCGTTGTTGATGCGCAGAAAGCGCGGCGGAGCGAAGTTTTCTTCGGCCGCTTTGAGACGCTTGTTCAGCAGGTAGCGTTCTCCGGTGATGAGCGTGACGCCGCACATGCGGTCTTCGGAGACGATCGAAGCGATCTGCGTTGGTGGAACCTGGATGATGCGGTCGTTGGCGGCGTTGATGAGTCCGACTTTTTCTTCCGCTTGTTGGAGGGCTTGACGGATCGGCGTCCATTGTTTGCGCTCTTCGGGATGGGTGACGACTTTGGCCGTGCCGGGTGTGAGCGCGTCGTCGGCTTCGAATATAAGTTTCATGCCGGGGCTCCTTTCTGGTTTATGGGTTAATGGTAACGCGGGAAAAGGGAGATGGGGAGTTTTTTGCGGTTTGTTGCAGGAAAGGGGAAGTCTGTTGCAGGGGAGAGTGAGAAAATCCTATTCGTTTGTGAAGCATGGCGCTGCGGGGGACATTCGTTTCGGTCGCGTGTTGCATTTGGGAAGCTGGATTGGATTTTATGAAGGAAGCTTCCCGAATGCAAAGGCGAACGCTAACGCTCCTACACTGAATGTCCCCCTCCGCTATTAGCTTCGGTAAACAAAGGATATTCCCAAAAAATTATATGGATTAAGAACGGTTACTTTTCGTGAAGGCATAATTCGAAGATTAGAACAAAGGATTGTATTCAGAAATCAGAAAGAACGCTCTCTGCGCTGCCAAGTCATGACGTATTCAAGTTCACCTGTCGGTTCGTCGATTTGTTCGGATTGGATCGAGAAGCCTCGTTTTCGGTAAAAGGCTACCGCGTTTTCGTTGCGGGCGAATACGTTCAGGGTGACAGCGTCGCGGGTGCTTTTGGCATAGTTGAGCAGAAGTTTGCCGTAACCGCTGCCCTGTCGGGAAGGGTCGATAAATAGGGCGGCGAGGTAGTTGTCGACCATGGCGATGAAGCCGATGACGGAGTCGTTATGTACGCAGATATGAACTTCGGAAGACGGCAAGTATTGCGATTCCATCGCTTGTTTGTTGGCGGTCCAGTAGGCTGAGTCGATGAAGGAATGGGCCGATAGCGATGCTTCAAGCCAGAGTTGGGCCAAATGCGGGAAATGGTCGGCGGTCGCCGGGACAATACACTTGTAGGTATTACTCATTGATACTATAACCTCCTTCATGGTTTGAATTTGTATCAAATAACTTTATTAAAAACAAGAACATTTGTTCTTTATTTTTATTCAATTTACTGCTATCTTGGTATTACATTTCTATAAAGGAGAAGATAAAGTGTGCCTAAATACGACTTCAGTACCCTTTTAGAACCTCTGGAGTTTGAGAGGCTTGTTTGTGACGTCATACAGATCCGAGAAGGAGTTTTCATACAAACTTTTAAACCAGGACCGGATGGTGGGATCGACGGTTTATATCGTTCTAAAGATCAAAAAATAATTATTCAAGCCAAAAGATTTAACAACTTTAATTCCCTTATGAAAGAATTGAGAGCCTCTGAAATAGAGAAAATAAGAAAACAAAATCCGAGTCGCTACATTTTAGGAGCATCTTTAGATTTTAGTCCTCCGCAAAAAGAAAAAATTTTAGAGTTATTTGATGGATTGATTCATAACGATGCAGATATCTTAAGCCAAACGGACATCAATCGTTTGTTAGAAGATCCAAAATATCATTTTGTTGAAGCCGCCCACCCTAAGCTTTGGTTGCCAAGTCTTCCTATTCTTAAAAAATTTCTATCCGAATCCACTAATCAGTCTTTATACAATGAGTCTGCTCAAGAGCTTCAAGAAGCTTTACGGGTAGCCCAACGATTTGTTCCTACTCGTCTTTATCAGAAAGCGTTGCGAAACTGGTCTCAAAATAATGTCGTCATTATCACAGGAGAACCTGGAGTCGGTAAAACTACAATGGCTTATTTATTAGCTATATCTCATTTACAGCCGAATGATCTGGATGGATTCGTATGGGCAAATTCAATCAAAGACATTTACCATATGCTCGATCTAGAAGATTACAAGAAACAGGTTTTTATCTTAGATGATTTCTGGGGAAGCATATTCCATAATGATAACACTCGTAGAAATGATGAAATTCAGCTTAACAAGCTTATTCAACGTATAATTCATTCGAACGGAAAAAAGCGCCTTATATTAACTACACGAGAATATATTCTACAACAAGGTTTACAAAAACAACCTAATTTGAAGGAGACTTTAGATCGGCATGCTGTGATTTGTACGATAGAACAGTATAGCGAAGCTGAAAAAGCTCAAATTCTATTCCAACACTTATATCATTCAAACCTGCCTTACGAGTATGTAGCGCGATTATTTCGAGACTATGATCAAATCATTCGGCATGATAACTATAGCCCTCGCGTGCTAGCACTCTACTTAGAAAAGCAACCGGATCATACGATCGCTATAGAAGATTACTGCTTAGAATTATACGAATATTTCGATCAGCCAGGAGCTCTGTGGGAAAGCATTTTTTTAGAACTTTCTCAAGAAGCTCAAATTATAGCATTACTTATTTTGATTTCTTCAACACCCATGCGCTTGAAAGATTTACAAGCATGTTATGAAAAATATATTGAGGTTCATGCGAACCCTATTCGTACAAAGAATTTATTACTCATTGTTTCTGAGTTAGAAAAGACAATGATTAAATCTTTTTACAATGATGAGTACGACGAAATTTGGTTAAATTTCATTTCGCCCTCTGTCCAAGACTTTCTATACTCTCACATCAATAACAATAAAGAGCAAGTTATCCCGACTCTAGTACAGTATTGTTGTTTCTTTAACCAGCTTCAATTTTTATTCGAACATTTTAACTCACCTTTAAATACCCGAGTTGCTCTGCTTTTAGAAAATGAATGGATCATGCATTATGAAGATTATGATTACTCTTTTGTTGACTCTTATGAGGGGAATTGGCGATGGGGTGTGGACTACCTAGATGATATGCCTAGAGGGGAGGAGCAACTTCACAAATTTCATCACATGTTGAAACGTTGTGATCCTAAAGTTCATACTCGGCTTTTCGAATTTTTGGAAATCAAAATTAAAGAGTATTGCATGACTATGGGACATGGAAATATGGAAGCCCAGTATTTTGATCTTCAAAACTTACCATATATCATTGTCCAATGTACCGAAAAAGGAATGAGTTTTGATGGAAAAGAAACTATCGAAAAATTCTACCAAGAAGCATTCAGTGTAAATCATTATCGATCAATGGATAACTTTATAAAAGTATTTAAAGAAGAATATGAAACTCATCATACTACTCACTTTCCTTCGCTAAAAAAACGTATTAAAACTATTTTGCTTAGGGAATTAGAATGGCTAGATGACTTAGATATGGACCTTGAACTGGACTTCTTGATAGATACTGCCCCTGATACACTCAAAGAATTCGGTTTTAGATACACTCATAAATTCGGTGAAAAAATTGCTAACATTACAGGAAGAATGCCTTCAGTAGATACGAACTATCCTAGAATGCAATCTGACGAAGATACCTATATCGATCCAGAAGAGCGACTTTTAGAAACAATAGCAGCAGAAACAAAGCTATGGATTTTAGGGCCTACCGAAGAATATTGGGATGAAAAGCAGACGTTAAACATGATAAAATCTAGTACTATTAAAACTCCGCTAAAGGTAGAGTTAAAGAAAGTTTTTCAGAATGACTATACCCATTATATCCATAGATATTTACGAACTAAGGAATCTATTAATTTATTCCTGAGTACAGCACATGCGTTAGAACTAGAATCACTTCCGGAAAAAGAGATGATTCTATGTGTATCTATGCTTCACAGCTTATTTGAAAAACATTCAGATCAAGAGTTTTTCAAGATCATTGGCTTCTGTGCAGAAACGCTTATACTTTTTCTTCATACGAACGAACCCGTGTTACGCAGAGCTGATTTTTTTGATAGTGTTCCTTACACACGTTACTTAAAAGAAGATCCTATTGTTAGAGAAATCGTATTTAATAATCTGCTTTTGCAAGACTCACAATGGGTTCGCTTTATGCATTTCCCCATTTTCGCATTCTGTTATGTAGCGGCTTTAAACATGCATATTTTTTTAAAAGAAGATTCTTATGATCCTAATATTGAGCTATGGAAAAGCATATTTGATGTTAAAGCAAACCTCTTGCAAAAAACATCCAAAAATAGAGAACAAATTTCTAAAACGATGTACTACCCCGAGTTTGAAAACTACCGTTTACTAAATTCTGATTGGCAACAAACATTATATAGAATGCATGAAGAACTTATTCCGCATCATTTTAATCAGTTTCACATTCAACCAAGAATTCAAAATTATCTAAAGCAAATCGGTTATGACAGTGAAGAAACACAAGTAAAAAACTATCTTGCCCTGTGCAAGTATGAGTTTTACTATACGGATGCCGGAATTCCTGATTCTATAACTTCCATGCCTACTGATGAAACTTATATGTTTGAGTATTTGAATATCATATCCGAACACGATACACCTTACCCGGAGGAATTGGACCAGGGATTATTCAAAGAACTGCAGAAGAATGATAATATTTGTGTCTCTTATGGAACGGGATGGAGAGTTTTGGTTTATGAAATTGAAGATTTAAAGTTGTTGAAACGAATTGGTGCTTATAAATCCACGCTGAAAATCATCAGAGGCTTGAAAGACACGAATATAAGATTTATGAATGGAGATTACTCGTGTCTGTTATAAATTTTTCAGACAATTATAGAGAAAAACGAGTATGTTTTGAGCATACTCGTTTTTGGCATTAGCGGGATATTAATTAGAATGTAAAATTTCTGAAGCATCTCAAGACTTCAAATCCTCGATCGAATTTACGTCTTCCATATAAGTCGGCACGGCCAATCCGGATTTGACGTCGACCATGTTCGCGCCAAGGTCGTCGAGCTTGTCTTTATACTTTTCCCAATAATCTTCATGCGTGATCGGCAGCCAGGCGGCTACGATGGCGTCCACGCTGCCGTCGGCGACGCCGATCCACATCGGGCCGATCTCGACCTGCATCATTTTGGCGTTGTAGCCCAGCTTTTCGTTCAGTACGTGGGCGACGACGTTGGTGCTGGCGATCTCGGAATCCCAGGCCACGAACGCGAGCGTGAAATCGTCGCCTTGTACCGGTTCCAAACCTTCGGTCCATGCTTTTACTTCGGCTTCGTGTCCATCTACCCATTCGGCTGCGGCCTGCTCCGGCGTTTTTCCGTCCTGGATCGCGATCATGACTTCGCCCATATCGTCCGCGGTCCAGTTGAAGCGGTCCAGAAACTCATAAGCCGTCGGGTGATCCGCTTCCAGCCCCAGACGCGCGATCGTATGAATCTCCTCCGGCTCGCCGTAGGTCTTTTTCGGATCTTCCAGATATTTGAGATCGTACGTGTTGAACATCCAGTGGGGCGTCCAAGCGGTAATGACGATCGGTTCTTCTTTTTTGTAGGCTTTGTCGAGCGCGGCGGTCATGGCGGCGGACGAACTTTCCGACAGCGTCCAGTCCGACAGCTCGTAATCTTCCATCGCTTGCGCGGTCAAACGCATCAAGCCTGCTCCCGGTTCGGTACCGGTAATCGTATAGTTCAATCGATCTCCCGCCGTTTGGCTCTCCGCGCTCGTGGTCGGGTTCGAGGACGAACATGCGCCCAACGCTAATACGGCAGCCAGACTGCCCAGAGTCATCCATTTTTTTGTTTTGTTCATCATTTGCAATCCCCTTCGTAACAATCGTTTTTGCGCCGGCTGGTGCTTGTCGATTCCGCGGAATGTTGGACGACATTTGACGAATGATTTTCTTGCATCCATCAAGTTAACAACGGTATTTAGGTTAACAAACCTTCGCGAAGATCACAAACTGACATGGCGATTTTGACCGTTTTCTGAAAATAGATGAGAAAAAAGGAACTTTCTTATACTTATATATGCTCGCATATACTCTTTTTTTCTTAAGAATGATTAAAAAGAGAAAAAAATCGATTTTTTTTGATTTCATTTTGATTTCAGCATGTTTTTAGAACTGATTTTTCGAAAAAAAGTAGTTTTTTCATTGCGCGTTTCTTCCCTTTTTCTGAAAGTTTCCCATGCAAAAACCCTGATTTCCGAATGGAAATCAGGGCGCAATCCCAATAAAACAACTAACGGTCAGACGAATGTTACGCTTCAAAATACGCGTTTATCCGATCTCCGCTTCAATGCTATTTGATCGGCTGCCGCTTCGCTTATCCTGCATACCCACGATATCGTGTCCGGTAGGATTTTGGAAAACGCGCAAGCCGAACATAGGCGCTACGGCGAAAATATGATCGAAAATATCCGCCTGCACGGTCTCGTATACCGCCCAAGCCGTATCGCCGCTAAACGCGTAAATCTCCAGCGGAAGTCCGTTGTCTCCCGGCGCCAGCTGTCGTACCATTAGCGTCATATTCTGGTTGATCCCCGGATGATGGCGCAGATACTGCGTGACGTACTCGCGAAACACGCCGACGTTCGTCAGCTGCCGCCCGTTCACCGGACTCTCTCTCCGGTTGATCCCGTGCTCCCGGTTATACTCTTCGATTTCGTTCGTTCTGCTTGCCAGATAATCGGACAAATAATGGATCTTTCTGAACTCGGCGATCATGTCTTCCGTACAAAATCCGATGCTGCTCGTATCGATCTGAATGCTTCTTTTGATCCGTCTGCCGCCGGACATTTGCATGCTGCGCCAGTTGCGGAACGAATCCGAAATGAGGGCGTAGCTCGGAATCATCGTAATCGTTTTGTCGAAATTCATGACTTTGACCGTGTTCAGCGTAATATCGATCACGTCGCCGTCCGCATTGTAGTTCGGCATCTCGATCCAGTCGCCTACCCGCACCATGTCGTTGGACGAGAGCTGCACGCCGGCGACCAGCCCCAAAATGGAGTCTTTGAACACCAGCATCAGAACCGCCGACAGCGCGCCGAGGCCGCTCAGGATAATCAGAGGATTTTGTCCGATCAAGCCGGCTACGCACAAAATTCCGCCGATGATGAACAGCACGATCTTCATAACCTGAATATAACCCTTGATCGGGCGGATCTTGGAGACCTCGAACGAACGGTAGATTTCGTCGAACGCGTTAAGCAGCGCATTGACCGCCATGATCGTCACCACGATCATGTAGACCGCGGCCAACCGTTCGATCAAGATCTGATACGTCGGGAACGACCAGGCGGAAAAGTAAATAATGATCGCCGGAACGAGATGCGACAGCTTGTGCAGCACGTTTTTCTCCAGCACGATCGCGCCCCACTTATGACGGTCTTTGCGGACGATTTTGGCGATCACGTTCAGCACGATTTTTTTGGTGATCAGGTTGGCAATGACGGAGACCGCGGCGATGAACAGCACCATGATGATATTGGACAGGTAAGTAACCATCGTGTCGCTCATGCCGTAGCCTTGAAGGTGATTTCTGATAAAGTCCATGATGTCCTCCTAAAGCAATTTGCGTTAGCCTATCATTATACGGAAGAATCGGCGGGGAGGCAAAATCGCACGAAGTTTTATGGAGGATGGGAATAGAAAAAGACACCCTTGAGGGTGTCTTAGGCTGTCGAGAAAGGGGCTTCGACGCGGGAAGCGAGAAGACTCCGAGAGAAATCCGTTCAATTCGCTGTCTCACTTGGAAAACCGGATTGAAATTTACGATGTAGTTTTCCAAGTTCAAAGGCGTCTTTCACTGAATTTCTCTCTCCGTCTTCTCACTTCCAGCTACGTTAGACTTTCTCGACATGTTGAGACACCCATGAAGGTGTCTTTTGGCTTTAGGGAAAGTGATTAGCCTCTGCTTCCGACGTGTCTTTCTTCGAAAGCCTGCCGCTCGCAGATCGGACCTTACTTCGCCCAGTATTGCTTCGCGATTTTTTGGCCTTGATCGATCTTTGCCCATTGTTCGGCTTGGCTCAGTTCGTTGCCGCCGTCGCAGGATGCGAAGCCGCATTGGTGGGACAGGAGCAGGCGGTCTTTGTCGATGATGGTGGATGCTTCGTCCAGCAAACGCAGTACGCGCTCTTCGTCGTCGAGGGTGCTCGTTTTGGAAGACAGCAGGCCGAGTACGATCTCGGTGTTCGGCTTGTCTTTGAACACTTCCAGCGCTTCCAGGGAACCTGCGCGCTCGTCGTCCCACTCCAGGAAGAAGCGGTCGTATTTCAGCTGCTTCAGGAACAGGTTCGCGATCTTCACGTACGAGCCGCCGCCCATGTTGCGCGAATCGTAGTTACCGCGGCAGTTGTGCGTCCACATTTTCAGACCCAGTTCATGCCCGAAGTCGATTACCGTATTGTTGATGTCGATGAACTCGGCTGCAAGCTTCTGTACCTGCTCCTGGTTGATGTTCTCGCCCGTGTACGGGGAGTTCGGATTGTCGTCGGCGAACAGCTCCCATAGGCAATCGTCGAACTGAAGAATTTCTCCGCCCGCGTCCGCGAAGTCTTGAACAAACTCTTTGTACGCTTTGACGAGTCCGGCTTTCAGCTCCTGCGCGTCTTTGTAGACCGAGTCCGTGCCGCCGATATTGTCCGACCACGACAGTTCGCCGAAGATGTGGGACGGAGACGGTACGCAGAGCTTGGTCTCGCGATCGCCCGCGCTGTCTTTGAGCTGCTTGAACGATTTGATGAAGTGGTGGCTTTTACCGCTCAGTTCGCCCGTGATGCGCAGCCCGATGTCTTTGCGCGTCTCGTATTTGGAAGTGCCGTCAACGTCGCGGAAGAAGTAGCCGTGATCCGCGATGTAACGCTCGATCCCGTCGAAGCCCCATACGAAGTCGAGGTGCCACATGGACTTGGAATACTCGCCGTCCGTGATGATCGAGAGGTCGTGCTTGATTTGGTCCTGCACGACGGAGTCAATCGCTTGCGCTTCGCACTGCTCGTAGCCTTCGAATTCTTGGTAGAACGGATACTGGATATCGTCGCGGTGTTCGATTTGCGTCTTATATTTGAGAAGATCGGAAGGGCGCAGCAAGCTGCCTACGATTTGGAATTTATCGGTCATGGGGGTATGCCTCCTTGGGTAGTTGCGTATTTGTAAGCGTAATGTGATCGGATAGAATCGAAACGATTGAATGCACTTCATTGTAGCATCGTTGGAGGTAGAAGCGTTTAGACGAAGAAGGTATGGCTGGTTATAGGGGGAGGGTATAAGTCAAAAAAAGACCGTCGAACATTAAAATGCTCTCGGCCTGTTTGTTTTCTGATATATGGAAAAGCGAAGGTAACGGAATTTTAGTCGAAAGATTAAAGACTTGACCGAGCTATGCGCGATATCGCGGCAAATCGGATATTCCTCCGGCGTCCCTTTCAAACCGATTTTTGCAGACGTGTTTTAGCTATTTGATTTCCGCTTTTTCGGTCAGATGCTTTGCAATCTATTTCTCCAGATATTCTTCTTCAATATCCAGACTATCGGGATGTAAACCCAAATCTGTCGCGACGTCTCGGACGGAACGATAAAATTTGTTTCGATCGACCCGGTTCGTTAGTTCTATTTCATGCTCGTCTTCATCGTACACATATACAGCGGATACTTGAAAACTTCCTGCATTGATGGAATTTTGGGCTTTATCGTAGTCGGTCTGAATCACCATTCGCATAATCGCGTTCACGGCAAGAACTCCTTTCGCTAGGATCTGTATTGGGGATTTGTTTATGCGGTAGTTAGACGAGCTCGTACAGGGAATGGTTACATTGAGATTTATGAAATTTGATTGAGAGGATTTACGATCTTTTCTCTGTTTGCATCTCTTTGGAACACGATTATTGCCAAAGATCTCTCTTATAGAAATTAAGAACGCAAAAACGACCACCAATCGGTAGCCGCTTCTGGTGATACATATGGAGGCGAATGGAGTCGAACCCCTGTCCGAAGATAACGCAACATCGGCTTCTACGGGTGTAGTCACGGTTTTGATGTCACCCAAGTATCGCCCCGTAAGCGGCTATACGTTGGGTCAGCCTGATTGTCTTCTTCCGTTTACCGCCAAGCGGAGACTAAACGGCGTATCCCACTGTCAACGATGGCCTGTATATGGTTCTCCGCTTTCAATATACGTTTTGACAAATTCAAAAGCATCTCTCAAGCACCTGACATCCCAATTATCACAACGATTCTTTCTATTTTCCGGATCATAATGATGATGGTGCGGTTCTGAATTCACACGATATTCTTCTGGCGTATCCGGGTCATCGTGAGGCTCATTTCCCCAAGATATGATATGGTGCAGTTGTATACCTTGCTTGGGCACGATAATCATCCATCGGTACTCGTACTTCGAAACATATCCGTTATCATCATACTTCTCGTAAGCTCTTAATCCCGTTATTCCGTGAATAGGATGAACTTTTAGCGGAAAAATAACCAGTAGTGATTTTCGATTACGTTTATAACTTCCATAGATTGATTCTCTGTCTTTAAAGCCTGTATGGTTTTCTAAAAGAGATCCAAAATCCTCTAAAATTTCATTAAGATCTGCGGGCAGAAGAAGCGTATCGTTGTCTGTATACTTCAAATACCTTTCTCCCCTCCCGCAATTTTAATGATCTCGTCCATTTCTTCAGTAAGGTCTTTCCAACGATATAAATCAATCGGGTCTTCTAATTCGCTTTCATGAATACCAAATGCTTCTGCATACGTTTTTTTACCGTACTTCAACTGAAATTCGGTAATCTCTTGGTTGATGTCTGCCAAACGTTCTCCAGGTGTTTGCTCCAGCATTTTTTTCTTTTGGTAATTCATTTGCATGCGGATAGAGTAAACAGGGTCCCGCATCAATTCAACGGCATGTTTTGGAATTTTATTTTGAGATCCATTATCCATGCATTCCAAACCTTGCTTGATATATTTGTTTAAAGTGACTTTGGAAATACCTAATATCGCAGACGCATCTTTGGGCTTAAGCAAATAATCCTCATGATAGATAAACTCGATGGACGTTCCACCAAGATCATAATACCAAGTTTCGAAATCGACCTTAGTTTTTCCAAAGTCCAAATCATTTGCCGGGAAATGCAGGGCAGGCAAACGTTCCAACCACTTCAAGAGATTTTTCTTATGTTTAGAAGAGAACAAATATTCATCCGTGTACTTGAATTCTTCATTACTTATTTTGATTCCAACGAGTTTATCAGAGAAAAGAGTCGATAATAAAGCGAGTATTTTAGTGAAAATATAATCCGTTTCTTTCTCAATATATAATTCGTTTTTTTGTTCAAAAGCTAATTCAATCTGATGATGCGAATACTCATATATGCCTTTGCTCACATGGATCATCTCCTTATTTTTATTGTATCGTGTATTTTCGTTTTTTCAATATCAAAAGTTAATGTTTATTGAAAAACATTAACTTTTGATATTTATTCTTGCTCTTTTCTGAAACTCTTTTATATATACAGAAAAGACCGCCCTCTCAGGCGGTCTCACTGATCGTACATATGGAGGCGAGGGGAGTCGAACCCCTGTCCGAAGATAACGCAGCATAGGCTTCTACGGGTGTAGTCACGGT
>NZ_JAAZWE010000005.1 GCF_013185185.1 Saccharibacillus endophyticus
GGCTCGGCTCGGCTCGGCTCGGCTCGGCTCGGCTCGGCTCGGCTCGGCTCGGCTCGGCTCGGCTCGGCTAACGGATTCTATGTCCTTCAGAAGCCGAAATCAACCCTCTTCGCGATTTTAACGGATCACATATCCGTTAGCCGCTTTTTCATCGCTTTTGCCAACAAAATCAAGCCAATTCCTATTCTAAGCGTCACCTGAATCCGTTAGAATTTTCAAACCGCTAAAAACAGCTTCTAAGCGTCGCCTCGATCCGTTAGAATCTCCGGACGTTCGAGAACAGTCTTCGAATGTCTCCCTGTTTCTTGAACGTTCATCAATCGCAACGATCCAACCGGATCGATCCGATCATAACGTATTAACCTTGCCGTCCAAGCACCTAGCCAACCATACATTATCCATCACGTCTGCGCCGATCTGCATCGATCCTCGCCGATAACCGCCTACATCAGACCTCGCACGTCGAGCACGTTTAAAAGCAACAGGATTCCATCCCGCGTCACATCAATTTTGCCGCTCCGCTTTGGCATGACCGTTTTCGCTTTCTTCTTCCTCGTTCACGCCCGTTCCCCGCTGAAGCTCCGCAATCTCCGGGAACACCGGTTCCAACTGCTCGTAAACGCGTTTGAACAGCGAATAATACTGTTCGTACGTTTTGAAGCGACCGGAGTCCGGCTCGTGCGTGCGCAGGATATGGATTCCGTTTTTCAAGTCGGCATAATCGCCGATCGCCCCGTCCGCTTTCATGGCGACGGCTGCCGCGCCGAACGCGGAAGCTTCGTACGTATCGGGCACTACCACCTGAGTCCCCGACAGGTCCGCCAGCATCTGCGTCCAAATATCGCTTTTGGCGAAACCGCCCGAAGCCAGCAGCGTACGGCGCTCCCCGCCAAGTTCCGTCAACGCGTCGTATACCGTCCGCACGGCAAACAGTACGCCTTCCATCGTGGCCCGGCCGAAATGCGCCCGCCCGTGATGCAGCGTCGCTCCGAAATAAGCGCCGCGCGCATCCGCGTTCCAATAAGGCGCGCGTTCGCCGCTCAAGTACGGCAAAAACAGCAGCCCTTCGGAGCCCGGAGGCACGGAATCCGCCAGTTTGACGATCCGATCGAGCGCCTGCTTTTCTTTCAGATCGCCGCTTTCGCCTTCCTCTTCGTCGATCACGAACTTCTCCAGATACCAGCGCAGCGCGATGCCGCCGTTGTTCGTCGGCCCGCCGACGAGCCAGCGATCCTGCTCGAACGCGTAACAGAAGGTCCGGCCGGCCGGATCCGTCGACGGACGGTCCGCGAACGAGCGAACCGCGCCGCTCGTGCCGATCGTCACGGCGGTTTCGCCTTTGCCCAGCGCGCCTACGCCGACGTTCGCCAATGCGCCGTCGCTTGCGCCTGCGATCCAAGGCGTGTCGGGATGCAGGCCCATCCGATCGGCCAGCTTGCGGTCCATGCCGCTTAACCGCTCGGTAATCGGCACGATCTCGCCCAGTCGATCCGGCGATAGCCCGGTCAGACTTAGCGCCGAATCGTTCCATTTCAACGTATGCAGATCAAGCATGCCGGTTGCCGAAGCGAGCGAAAGATCGAGCGCGTACCGTCCGAACAACCGGTGCAGCAAATATTCTTTGAAAGATACGAATTTGGCGGCTCGCTTGAACAGCTCCGGCTCGCGGTCGGCAAACCACAGCAATTTGGTCAGCGGAGACATCGGATGGATCGGCGTTCCCGTGGCGCGGTACAATTTGCCGGCTTCGCGGCCTTTCCGCAAAGCGTTCACCTGTCCGATGCTGCGATTATCCGCCCAGGTAATCAGCGGCGTCAGCGGATGTCCGTCATGATCTACGGCCATCAGGCTGTGCATCGCCGCGCTGATGCCGACCGCCGATATATCGTCGGCATGGGCCTTAGCGTCCGTCATCGCTTCGCGAATCGCGTCGATCACCGCATCCAGCAATTCGTCCGGCCGCTGCTCCGCCCGTCCCGCTTCGGGAACGAGCAGCGTGTACGCGGACTGCGAACCTCCGCGAATTTTTCCTTGTTCGTCGTATACAAAAGCTTTAGTGCTCGTCGTACCGATATCCAGCCCGATATACAATCCCATCCGTGCTTCCTCCTTCGCTTCCGGACGTCGCTTGGCGCCAGGCTTGGTCGGACCGCGGAGATCCGCGATCCGTCGACTCGCCCGCCTATTCGCCAAGCGACGATACCCGGTCTATGCCTCATTTGGACGTGCGGCGAGCAATCGAAACAAAAAAGCCGCGCGCTTCCTTCCCGAAAGAAGAAAACGCGCGGCTTGCTCGTGTGCCTACTTGCTGATCCGGTCGCTCAACCAGGCATAATCGGAAGCAATCAGTTCTTCCATCAACGTGCACAGGCTCAAGTACAGCGGACTTTCCGTATGTTTGCGAAGTTCGCCGCAAAACGCGGGCACCCAGGTCAACAGATGCCGTTTGACGAATCCCCATTGGATACGCGTAAGCTGCTCGCATTCGCCTTGCGAACGCACGCCTTGCTCGGTCAAGCGCTCGGACAGCACGGCCATGAATTCCAGTTCCATGCTCAGCTCGTCGTCTTTTTCCCCGGAAGTCTTGTTGAGGATCACGCCGGCCCGGTCGTATTCCGCGCTGACGCGCATCGCGGCCAACTCCGCTTCGCATCCGGCGTAGAAAGATTCACGCAGCGGAATGCCCGCCTGACGCTGTCCGACCAATCGATCGTACTCCGACGTTTCGTTTCGGCAAAAAGCTGCCAACGAAGCCGTGTCGGGCTCGGAAATGATCGTTTTGAACTGATCGAAAGCTTCGCTTTCCCATTCCAGCCGTTGCAGTTTCCCGCGCCATTTCATCACCAGATGCACGCTCGGTCTATAAATAATAAAATCGCTTAACAATTGATACATCATCCATCGGGTATGCGTCCATTGATTCTCTTCTCGCTCCATCGTAACCGCCTTTTCCATCGTCGCACTCGTCATGGACATGAGCCTCCTTATGGGAATAAGCGTCCGGAGTCATTCCGATCGGGATCAAAGAATCCGGTCGCCCATTACTTATTCTGAAATGTTCGGGTTGCGTACGCTTACACTTAAATTATACCCGCAATTTGAAACAGCTCGAATAGCATGATGTGACAAAACGGTAGCAGTTCTGATCGAGGCGCGTCTTTTCGAGTAAGCTTCGCGTGATTTCTTTTCGACACAACCGACAATTTCGCAAACGGCATACTGTCGAAGCTGCATAAGAGTAGGCTTTTTCAATATGATTTCCCTTTCTTCTATTAACGCTTTAGATGATTTTGTTGTAATCTGTCTTGGGAAGGACTATATTGTCGATTAGGGACCCTGCCGTCCGGCTTGGTTCCCTCGCTAAACCTTACACGAAATGAAAGCCCTTACTTATTCGGACCAAGACCGATTTTCCGCAAGGAGCGTGCTCGACTTGTCGCAACCACAATCAAATCAACCTCAAAATCAACCTTCAAGCCCTTCGCCTTTCCTCCCGCTCAAAGCCTTCAATTTCTTCCTTTACGGTGCAATTGCAGTCTTCGCCAGCTTTTTCCCGCTTTATTTGCAAGACGGGGGCATGAGCAAATTGGAGATCGGAACGCTGATGGCGATCGGGCCGTTCGTGTCGCTGATCGCCAATCCGTTCTGGGGATACTTGGGCGACCGGCTGGAAAATACGCGGCGCATGCTGATCCTGATGCTGGCCGGCACGTTGGTGCTGTCCCAGTTCGTCTTTCACGTGCAGTCGTATGCCATGATCTATCTGGCGATGATCGCTTTTTATTTTTTCCAAAGTCCGGTCTTCGCGCAGAGCAATACGATGATTCTCGGCTATATCGACGGAACGAATCGAAAATTCGGCGGATTCCGACTCTGGGGTTCGTTAGGCTGGGCACTGACCGCCGCGGCGGCAGGATTCGTTATTGATCGGGCCGGAACGTCGCCGGGCGTACCTTGGTTATTCACCGGTCTCATCGGTGCAACGCTGCTGGTAGCAGTCGTGCTGCCGTCGCTTCGTCGTCCGGCCGCGACCAGCATCGTCGCGCCCGGCGGCTTCGGCAAGGTATTGGCTAACCCGACCTTCGCGAGTTTCCTGCTGCTGGGTGTACTGGTCTCTATTCCGAATGCGATGAACGGAACGTTCATGACGCTCTACATCACCGACCTCGGCGGATCGCGTCAGATGGTCGGCTGGGCCGTCTTTTCCGCATCGGCTGTCGAAGCACTGTTCTTCCTGTTATTCGACCGCTTTTTCCGCAAAAAATTGGGCTTCATGATGGTATGCCTGACTGTGGTGAGCGCATTGTTCGCCGTTCGTTGGTACCTCATGTCGACCGTGACCGATCCGATGCATATCGTCTATATCCAGATGCTGCACAGCGTGACGTATGCCGGCTACTTTTACGTGGGCACGCTGATGACCAGCATGTTCGTGCCGACCGCGTACCGGGGAACGGGACAGGCTCTGTTCACATTGTCGTGGAGCGGCGTATCGGGCATCGTGGCGGGCATTCTCGGCGGCTGGATGTTCGACAATTTCGGAGCGCCGATGATGTACCAGAGCGGTACCGTGCTGTCCGTGATCGGAGCCGTCGGCTTCACCGCGATGGGCTATACGCTGTACCGAAGCGGTCAACTGACTCCGGCAGCGGCTTCCAACGTTTCTGCGGGGTCCAAAAGATAAAGATGGACAAGTTCGGGAAAAACGATATGACGCAAAAAGGTCCCGATTCTCCGGCGCGCGGAGAGCGGGACCTTTCGATGTTTCCGGTTCCGATATTTATCGTTTGATACCTATCGCCGGAAGCTTCATCTTATTTCTTCGGCAGCTTGAACGAGCTCTTCATCGACACGATGCGGCCGAAGACCGGTTTTCCCGGCTCGGACAGCTTCGGATCAACGTTGAAGTAGCCGTGACGGAAGAATTGGAACTTGTCCTGCGCTTTCGCGTCTTGGAGCTGAGGCTCCACGAATCCGTGCACGATTTCCAAAGAGTCTTTGTTGACCTTTTTCAGGAAATCGTCCACTTCGTCCGCGGATACGTCGTTTGTTTCGTCCGTCGCCAGCTCTTCCGATTCTTCGTCTTCGCCGAGCAGCGGCTCGTACAAACGGAATTCGGCCGGAACCGCCGCGGAAGCATCTACCCAGTGGATCGTGCCTTTGACTTTGCGGGCGTTGAAGTCGCTGCCGCTTTTCGTTTCCACGTCATAGGTACAGTGGATTTCGACGACATTGCCGTTCTCGTCCTTGATGAAATCATGGCATTTGATGAAATACGCATGCTTCAGACGAACTTCGTTACCCGGGAACAGACGGAAATATTTGCTGACCGGCTCTTCCATGAAGTCGTCCTGCTCGATATAGATTTCACGCGAAAACGGAATTTGGCGAATGCCCATCTCTTCGTTTTCGGTGTTGTTTTCGGCCGGCAGCAGTTCGCTTTCGCCTTCCGGATAGTTGGTGATGACCACTTTCAGCGGACGCAGGATCGCCATCGTGCGCGGTGCTTTGAGCTTAAGGTCTTCGCGTACGAAATGCTCCAGCGTTTGGATATCGACCAGGCCCTGGCTGCGCGAAATCCCCGTCTCGTAAATGAACGCTTTGATCGCTTCCGGCGTATAGCCGCGGCGGCGCATCCCCGAGATCGTCGGCATGCGCGGATCGTCCCAGCCGTCGACCAGGTTTTCTTCGACCAGTTTGCGCAGCTTGCGCTTGCTCGTCACCATCGTCGAGACGTTCAGGCGGCCGAATTCGTATTGACGCGGCTGAGCCTCCATCTCGCACTGCTCCACGACCCAATCGTAGAACGGGCGTTGATCTTCGAATTCGAGCGAACACAAAGAATGCGTCACGCCTTCGATCGCGTCTTCGAGCGGGTGCGCGAACGTGTACATCGGGTAGATGCACCATTTGTCGCCCGTGTTATGGTGCGTCGTATGCGAAATGCGGTAGATGACCGGATCGCGCAGGTTGATGTTCGGCGATGCCATGTCGATCTTCGCGCGCAGCACGCGTTCGCCGTTTTGGAACTCGCCGTTACGCATGCGCGTGAACAGATCCAGGTTTTCTTCCGTGGAACGATCGCGGTACGGGCTGTTTTTACCCGGCTCGGTCAATGTGCCGCGGTTCTCGCGAATCTCGTCGGCCGATTGATCGTCGACATAAGCAAGTCCTTTGTTGATTAACAGGACGGCGCGCTCATACATTTCATCGAAATAATCCGACGCGTAATACTGGTTATCCCATTCGAATCCGAGCCACTTGATATCTTCCTTGATCGAGTTCACGTATTCCACGTCTTCCTTGACCGGGTTGGTATCGTCGAAACGCAGGTTGGTGCGTCCGCCGAACTCGTCAGCCAACGCGAAGTCGATAAAGATCGCGCGAACGTGCCCGATATGCATGTAGCCGTTCGGTTCCGGCGGGAATCGGGTCACGATTTCTTTGACTTTGCCGTTCTTCAAATCTTCTTCGATGATGCTTTTAATAAAATTCGGTGGGGTCTTGGCGTTCTCCACATCGATCAACCTTTCGTTATGCCCGGATATACCGGTTTTTAACCGTTATGTCTGCTCTTTTCGGCCTCTGCTCTTGCTCTACACTTCAATATAACGCAAATCAGCCTTGCCGTTCAATAAAAACGCCTGTCTTTTACTCGGTATAATGTTTTGTCAACTCTTAATCAGAGGATTACGTTTGGCTGAAACTCACACGCTTTAGGTGTGTTTCAGACGGGCGTAACCTCACTTTTAGCGTTGACAAAGCAATAGACCGCTTGGGCGGTTTTGACGCACTCCGTGTGTTGGAGTAGCATAAGGAACATCATCCCCGCGAAAAGGAGACCTCTCTATGTTCAGCCTGCCGTTAAAAGAATCCGTACAGCTTAAGCCCCTGCGCAGCGGTCACGCCCCCGAGCTGCTTCAATTGATCGAAGGCTCCCGTCACACGCTGGGCCCCTGGATGCCGTGGACGCAGCAATTGCGGGAGCTTGAAGATGCCGAAGAATTTATCGGCAATGCCGCCCGGCTTTATGCCGACAACGACGCGGTTACCGCCGGGCTGTGGGAACGCGAGCGATTGGCCGGAGTGATCGGCTTTCACGAGATCAACTGGCGCAGCCGTTCGACCCAGATCGGGTATTGGCTGGGTGAATCGTTCGAAGGACGGGGCTTGATGTCGCTGGCTTCCCGGGCGCTGATCGACTATGCCTTCATCGAGCTGGGCCTGCATCGGATCGAGATTCGCTGCGCGACGAACAACCAGCGCAGTCGGGGAATCCCTGAACGGCTCGGCTTTCTGCTTGAAGGCGTTCTTCGCCAAGCCGAGAAGCTGAACGACGGTTATGCGGATCATGCGGTCTACGGAATGCTGGCCGAAGAATGGGGCGCGAAACGGCCGCTTTTTTAAGTAGGTTATCCATCCCTTTTACAGAAGCCAGCAGCTCATGAGTACGTCATCGACGAACTTTCCGTCAATATGATACTCCCGCTCCAGCTTACCTTCCATCGCGAAGCCGCAGCGCAGATAGAAACGAATGGCGTCTTCATTGGTCGACAGCACGCGCAGGCGCAATTTTTTCACGCCCCGACGCATCGTGTGCAGCTTGATCGCCGCAATGAGCTTCCGACCGACCCCCATCCCTTGGTAAGCCGGATGGACCGCGATGTAGATCTCCGCCACATGCGCGTTGCTGAACATCAGAGTCGGCGGCCGCCAACCGATGCAGCCCACCACGATTCCGTCGCATTCGGCCACCAATTGATTCTCCGGCGGGCAGTTGCGCAGATAATGCGTACGCGACTTCCAGACCGGAATCTGCGGCGAGTTGCGAGAATTCCACACCAGCTTATCGATCCGCATCAACGGCTTGGCATCTTTTATCGTCGATTCGCGAATCGTGACTTCGTTTTCGATCGTTCGCTTCATCCCCGCTCCTCCTCTACTCCCTTTTGGGTTACCCCGACAATCCGGCTTTGCACGGTTTCTCTTTTCAAGCAACTTGTCCGATCTATTCCGCCATCATCGCTTTGGGCGAACGTTGAAGTCGATGGTTCAGCACGAAGAACAAACAGGATAAGACCGCCGCTGCCACAGCCAGCCATGCGACAGGCCCAAGCCCGCCCCTATCGTACAAAATCCCCATGATATAAGGTCCGATCACTCGTCCTGCTTGCCCGATGCCGCCGGATACCCCGAGATAGAACGGCGCATTGGCGCTCGTGCGCTCGGAGATAAAAGCAGGCATGGCAGGCTGGAATAAAATCTCGCCGATCGTCGCCAGGAACATCGCCGCGACCAGCGCTCCGTAATGAGGGAATAGCAGAATAACCAGATACCCCGCCAGATAAAATAAGCTGCCTGCGGTCATTTGCGATTCCGGCTTGCGGGCGAAAGCACGCTTCATCCAGGAAATAAGCGGCTGAAGCGCGAAGATCAGCACGCCGTTCATCGTCCATAGAATACTGTAATGGGACGGCGGCTTGCCTTCCGACAAAATCGCCGGCGATACGCCGCCGTTCCAAATGCAATTGCCGAGCCATAAGAATAACGCGCCTAGGCCCATATACAGATAAACGCGGGTGTTCATCAGCAGCGGCAGCGCTTTTTGCTGACGCTTGGACGCTTTCGCTTCAACATGCAAACCGCCTGCCCGATCGACGCGATTCAAATAAACGAAGAAATAGACGGCAAACAACAGGCACGTAAAACCGTTCAGTACAAAAGTGAGCGGAAACGAAAGTTGAGCCAGAGGTCCGCTCAGTGCCGTACCCAATGCAACGCCGATATTGTTGCCGACATAGATGGTATTGAAAATTTCGCCTCGGCGCGAAGCAAAGCGGAAGCCGATAAAAGCCTGGATCGCAGGCAGCGTCATCGCATTGCTGAAGCCGACGATCAGCATCGTCGCCATGTACAATCCCCAATGGCTGCTGACGATCGGCAAAGCGAACAGCGATAACGCATTGATAAACAGCGAACCGACCAGCAGTTTTTTCACGCCGATCCGATGATACATCGCGCCGCCGACCAACTGTCCGGCGATCCCGCCGAGCGATTGCAGCAAAATGACCAGTCCGGCATCCTGCATGCTGCGGCCCAGTTCGCCGAACACGTACATGGTGGTCAGCGGCCACATGAGCGCGCTGCCGGTAGAGTTGATCAGGCTGGCCAGCAGCAAGGCCTGAATTTCTTTGGGATAACGTTGGAGCCAATTCATGTACGTTCTTGTTCCTTTCTTTGTCGAGCTGAGGCTGGCGGGAAAGTCACTTTGGCGAGGGAAGCGAGAAGACTGCGAGAAAAATTGCCAGCATACGCTTCCGAAGTGCATTTCTTCGAAATGCTTCACAAGACGCTGTCTCACTCGGAAAATGGATTGGATTGAAATAAGGAATTTTCCGAGTTCAAAGGCGTCTTTCACTGAATTTTTCTCTCCGTCTTCTCGCTTCCAGCTGCGTCGGACTTTCTCGGCAGGTTTTTATGTTTTTATAAAGAAAATGATTTGGGCTTCGGCGTCTCCGCTTTCTGCGCGTGTCTGACTTCGACCGTTGTTGAAAAGAAAGTCGCGCCGCCGCCCATGTCGGCGATTCGGGACGAAGTGAGAGCGTTGGCCAGGCGGCGTTTGTTGGTGCCGTTTTCGCCGGGGTTCGTGTTCCACCATAATCCTTGGCTGACGACGGTTCCCGGCAGCATCAGGTCGGTGACGACGGCTTTCAGCGCATAGACGCCGCGGGCGTTGTACGCTTCGACGAGCTGTCCGTCTTCGATGCCGCGGGCTTCCGCGTCGTGCGGATGGATTTGAAGCGTCGGTTCTTTTTCCATCGACTGATGCTTCTCTACGTTGGCGAACGTGGAGTTCAGGAAGTTGTGATTGGGCGGACTGACGAACATAAGCGGATACGCGGTATGCTTATGTTCGCGATTCTCGCCGTCGAAGCCTTCCTCAAGCGGCATGTAGGTTGGGAGCGGCGGAAGGCCGAGTGCTTGAAGCTGCTGCGAATACAGTTCGATTTTGCCCGAAGGCGTCGTCAATCGCTGCAAGTAATCGGCTTTGGGCGACATATCCAGTTCGACGAAACGTTCGGCTTGCAGACGCTCCAGCGTCACGCCTTTCAAATAAGGGTTATCCGGGTTGTCCAACGCCGCGCGAACGACGGTCGCTGCCGGCTCGCGGAAAGCTTCGTCTTCAAAGCCCATCGCTTGAGCCAGCAGACCGAATAGCTCGAAGTTGCTTTTGCTCTCGCCGACCGGTTCGATCACAGGCTCTTGAAGCTGCACATAATGATGCCAATACGACGTATATAAATCGGTATTTTCGAAGCTTGACGTAGCAGGCAGCACGATATCCGCATACTTCGCCGTATCCGTCAGGAACAGTTCGTGCACGACGGTAAACAGGTCTTCTCGCTCCAGTCCCTCGCGTACGCGGTCAGACTCCGGCGCGACGACGGCGGGATTGCTGCCGAACACGAACAGTCCTCTTACTTTCGGCTCGGTTGTCAGCAGCGCATCGGCCAACTTGTTCATATTGATCGTGCGAACGCCGGGATTCGGCCGCAGATCGGGACGCGTCAGCGCATCGTCGTTCAGCGAAGCGTACGAACCGTTGGACTTGAACGCACCGCCGCCGCGCGTCCATTGTCCGGTCAATGCGGGCAAACAGGATACGGTGCGCACCGCCATGCCTCCGTTATCGTGATGCTGAAGCCCGTTGCCGATATGAATATGGCTCGGCGACGTCTCTCCGTACATCATCGCCAGCCGAATAATATCGTCGACGGGCACGCCCGTGATGCGCGAAACCCGCTCAGGCGTATACGCTTTGGCGTGTTCGCGCAGCTCTTCGTGCCCGACGGTATAGGCTCGAAGGAATTCGTCGTCCGTCAGACCGCGTTCGAACAGCACATTCATCATACCGAGCGCAAGCGCCGTATCCGTGCCCGGGTACAGCGGAATGAACCAATCTGCCCGGCGTCCGGTCAGATTTTTATGCACGTCGATCACGACGATCTTCGCCCCGTTTTTGCGGGCCTGCTCCATCAGGACGGCCTGGTGCATGCTTGTGCTGACGATATTGCCGCCCCATACGATAAACAGCTTGGCGTTCAGCGTATCCTCCGGACTTGAACCTCCGCCGAATCCCATCGTATACTTCCAACCGGTATTCCCTGCGGAATTGCAGATCGTATAGGCAAGCTTGGACGCCCCAAGTTTGCCGAAGAAACGTCGATCCATGCCTTCCGCGTTCAACGCGCCCATATTGCCGTAAAAGCTGTACGGGAGGATCGAATCCGACCCGTGCTCGGCGGACAACCTCCGAAACTTTTCCGCGATCTCCGCAAGAGCTTCTTTCCACGAAATGCGCACGAAGCGCCCCGATCCTTTTGGACCGGAACGCTTCATGGGATAGAGCAACCGATCCGGATGATGGACCTTTTCGGCCATATGCCTGACTTTATTGCAGATCGCCCCTTTGGTTGCGGGATGATCGGGATTACCTGTGACTTTGACGATTTTGCCTTCTTCCTTGTGCAGCAGCAGGCCGCAGGTGTCCGGGCAGTCGAGCGGGCAGACCGCCGGAAACACGCCGCTAGGCCGTTCGGTCATGGACATGACGGACGGCTCCTTTCTCCAATAAAATCATAAATTCTTCCAGGCCTTCATTGTAGCATAATTTTTCGGCAAAATATTTTTTCGGAAGCTTAGCATACAAGTGTTTCAATTGGACGTACTCGCGGTTATTTAAAAGCATTGGCAATTAGGCGGTAAATGATGTCCCCTTCATGAGCTGTACCTGCTGCCATATCATGGACCACTCCCGAAATTCGCCTTCACAAGCTCCTTCCCCCGGACTTGTGAAGGCGAATTTATTTTGTATGACTTTTTCTTCCCTTGACGCGTCTATACCCTATAGGTGCATCTTTATTACGCGTTCATTCGAGGAGGAGAAGACTTTGCTTACAACGAAAACACGCATCGCCGCCATAATCGGAGCAGCAGCAATCTTGGCGCTCACCGCCTGTTCGCCAACCGAATGGGCCAATCAAGTGGTCATGGATCGGATGATCCAAGTCAAGCGCTATCCCGATCAGCAGCGCCCTTCGGTCGGCTACGCGGCGGCTTTTATCGGATATAAATGGAAAAGAGGCGGAGAAACGCAGCCTCGCGCAGCCTGGCAAAACGTGCCGGAAGTCCAAACGATGTACGATCCCGAAGAAGTGGACCTCGGCGCGTCGAATCAAGGCATATCGGTTCGCGTCAAAACGATAACGGGCAAGTCGCTGGAAGACATCGTGAAAGAAGCGGCGGCCTACGAATACAAGCATCAAGTGGACGGGATTCATATCGATGCCGAAATGGTCGACGGCGATTATGTGCTGGCCTCGTTTCCGTATATTTATCGCGGCGAGCCTTATCAAGGAACCGTATTGGCGAAACGCAAAGGAAACAGCTACGTCTATGATCGTTTGAACTTTTCGCCCGAATTGACCGACGAAGGCAAATCGCTGCCGTTCGTTCCCGGCACGGGCTCGATGAGCCTCCCAGGTCAAGAAGAAAGCCTGTCCTGGGTCGGAGGAACGATCAACGATAAGCGGATTCATCGGATCGTCATGAACTATGAACTGGGCAAGATCGAGATCCCGATCGAGGACGATCAGACGACTTACATCCGGGCGGATCGCGGGGACGTCATGGAATCGGAGCTTTTATACATCGAAGGACAAGACGAGAACGGCAAAGCGCTGTATACCTGGCAGTATTAAGTGCGGACAGGGTTTATTGGGCTTTAGGCGACGCGGCCAGCACTCTGTATCAAGTGAAGGCATTAGTCTGTTCAACTTCGATTCGACGGCTTTTAACATAAGTTTTACCTAGCGTTCGGACCTGTTAGCTTCGGCGGCGCTATGTTATATTGAGCCTAATGCAGCAGCAGGTTTATCCATTTTTCGAAAAAGGAGAGGCGCACATCATGCCAAACACCATTGCCGTATTCTGCGGTTCAAGAGAAGGGGCTTCACCTGCTTATATGGAAAGCGCGCGCGCACTCGGTCTTGAAATGGCCAAACGCGGAATCACGCTCGTGTACGGCGGCTCGCGAGTCGGTCTGATGGGTGCGGTCGCCGATGCCGTGCTGGAGAACGGCGGAAGCGCCATCGGCGTGCTGCCTACGTTCATGCAGACGCGCGAAATCGCGCATCTGGGCTTGACCGAGCTGATCATGGTCGAGTCGATGCACGAGCGCAAAGCCAAAATGGCCGAGCTGGCCGAAGGCTTCGTAACACTGCCCGGAGGCTCCGGCACGATGGAAGAATATTTCGAAGTTTTCACCTGGGCGCAGCTTGGCTTACATGCCAAACCGATCGGCGTGCTGAATGCCGCAGGCTATTACGATCCGCTGATCGCACTGTTCGACCGGATGACCGGCGAAGGCTTCGTTACGCCTCAGCACCGCGAGATTCTGTTAACCGCTCAAGAGCCGTCGGCGCTGCTGGATCAGATGCAAGCCTACCGCGCGCCGGAAGTGCCGCAGATTCTGACCGAAGAACGGACTTAGTACCTTGAGCGCATTAAATTTAAGGTTTGCGTCCATCGGAAACATGCACGGTTCAAGCGGGTTTTCGGGGGGCATAACCTAACATCTTACGCGGTCAAGGTACCCGTACGTTTTCTCGCTTTGATCTTTTAAAAACGGCAGTAAAAGAACCTGTGCACGCCGCCTTTTGCGCGACGATCTACAGGTTCTTTTTCAGCTCAACGTATCGAGGACTTTTTTCAGGCGTTCTTTTGCAACTCTTGAGCGCCATAGCCGACTTGTCCCGCCGGAGCCGCTTTCGCTTCAGCGGGTTTGCGCAAGTAGGTGCCCCAATAAGCAGCGGCGACGAAGATCGCTCCGCCCGTGAGGTTGCCGAGCCATACCGGTACGAAATTCGCGAAGTACTGGGCCCATGTAAAATGTCCTTCGAAGATCGCGGCCGGGATCAGGAACATATTCGCCACGACGTGCTGGAAGCCGATCGCGACAAACGCCATCGTCGGGAACCAAATGCCGAGGATTTTCCCGCTCATATTGTCTGCTCCGTAGCTAAGCCATACCGCCAGAGCGACCAACCAGTTACAGCCGATGCCGGAGATAAACGATTGCAAGAAGGTGCTGTCGATCTTATGCCCGGCCATATCCACCAGCTTGTCCAGATAAGGGCCCGAAGAAGTCAGACCCACGACGTGACCGAAGAAATAAGCAACGAAGATCGCCCCGGCAAAGTTCGCAATCGTGACCAAAATGAGGTTTTTCACCATTTCTCCTGTCGTAATGCGGCGCGTGATGCGTGCCAGCGGTACGGCCATCATATTACCTGTCAGCAGTTCCCCGCCGGCAAGCAGAACCAGGATCAGTCCGACCGGGAACACGGCCGCCCCGATAAAGTTCGCCATGCTGCCCCATTCCTCCGGCGTGTTGGCAATCACCCGAATATCCAGCAGGAATCCCAGCGCAATAAACGCCCCGGCCAAAAATCCGAGGATCAGAACGGAAGAAAGCGGACTGTGCGCCTTCTTGACGCCGTTCTCGACCGTAACTTCTGCGATTTGCGGCGGTTTGTTGTAAGCCATTATTGTCGTCCCCTTTATAGCTAAAATTTGAACAATTCCTTCTCGTACCCCATTTTAGCCTAGACGGCCGAGCGAGTACGTGATAAACCTCATAAAATCACGAATAAAGTGAATAATTTCACGTATTTTCAGGAAATTTATTTCCTTCATTGTCCATTAGGGCGATCCCTATCAGCGTCCCATATTTTCCCTATTATTTTTCTCGCCTGATCCATATAGTGTATACAAAAGGGGGTTTCACGATGAAAAACACTTCTTCGATTCCGGATTGGATGAATAACATCCCGGATTCGGACCGATGGCAGACGGCAGAACCGATCCTCAAAGGCTGGTCAGCCGATCAAAAGTACCGAATCTTTACGCATGACGGTCGCTCTTTGCTGCTGCGCCTGTCCGATGCCTCTTTGGCGGAAGCCAAAAAAGCCGAATTCGAGCGTGTCCGCCAAGCCAGCGCGCTGGGAATTCCCATGTCCTTTCCCGTTGCCTTCGGCATATGCACAGGCTCAGGCGCTCAAGGCGGACCGGAGGGTCAACCTTTCGTCTATTCGCTGCTGGATTGGATCGAAGGCGAAGATGCACAAGATATCCTTCCTCATCTTGCGGATGACCAAGCTTACCGTCTCGGGTGCGAGGCCGGAGAATGGTTACATCTCATGCACACCCTCCCCGCTCCGGCAGGGAGCGCTTCTCCGGCCGCTGCCGCCCGGTCGGAGATCGAACGCAAACAGGGCAAGTACGATTCATGCGGTCACCGCCTTCCCTTCGATCGCGAACTGATCCGGCAGATCGAAGCCCGTCTTCCGCTCCTGGAAAACGCCGCTCCGGCATTCCGTCAAGGCGACTACCATCCGGGAAACATGATTCTGGCGCCCGGCGGCAGCCTGCACATCATCGACTTCAACCGTTCCGATTACGGAGACCCTTATCGCGATTTCAACCGCTTGGTGACCTTTACGAGCCGGATCAGTCTTCCTTTCGCCAAAGGACAACTGGACGGTTACCTTCAATCCGAACCGCACCCTCCGGACTTCTTCGGACGCTTATCCCTCTACTGCGCCTTGGAATGCCTGTACGCTATCGTCTGGGCCGCCCCCTTCGGCGAACCCGAAATCAGCGATACCCTGAAGCGCTCCCGACAAATCTGGACCGACTTCGACGGCTTCAAGCAAAACGTCCCGATCTGGTACGACAAATAAGCCGTGCGACGCATTGCGCCGCACGGCGGAGCCAAACCCGAATAGCCGTCCGTGGCCGCAACGCGGCGCCAGGACGGCTTTTTCTTTTATCTCTATTCTTATTTTATTAAAAGTCCGAGCACGGACGCCTGTAGCAAGCGGAGGGAGAAATTCAGTTTAAGACGCCTTTGAACCCGCAAGGGTGAGACAGCGACTTAAACGAATTTCTCCCGCAGCCCCAGCTTCTTAGGCGTTCGTCTGCTCCTTCACCGAACGTGCCGCTCTTTCCTCCGCCTCCGAAGCCGGCTGCGCGTCCATCGCCGCGAAGCCCAGCGAGTTCAGGTAGTTCCACGGTTTGTTGTAGTGCGGTTGGAAGAAGAAGTCGACGAAGGCCAGTTCTTCGACGGTCATCTTGTTTTGAATGCAGACCGACAGCGTGTTGATCGACTGCGTGAGGTCTACCTTCGACATCAACTGAGCGCCGACGATGCGGCGGCTGTCTTTTTCGAACACGATCTTGAAAGTCGCTTTTTCGTACTCCGGCATAAACTCCGGACGGTAGTTGTCTTCGAACGTCGCCACGGCTACGTCGAGGCCCGCTTCGCGAGCAGCCACTTCGATCATGCCGGTAGCCGCGATATTGTTTTCATAGATTTTGATGCCGCTTGTGCCTTGGGTGCCCATGTAGGCGATCTTTTTCTCGACCAAGTTCAAAGCAACGAGCGTACCCATGCGGACGGCATTCGTCGCAAGCGGGATGTAAGCGGCTTTGCCTGTCGGATTGTAACGGATCGCGCAGCTGTCGCCGGCGGCGTATACGTCTTTGACGCTGGTTTCCATATAGTTGTCGACCAGGATCGCGCCGTTCGGCAGCATGTCGACTTGATCTTTGAGCAGCTCGGTGTTCGGACGGAAGCCGATGCACAGGATAACCATGTCCGCTTCATGTTCGCCTTTCGACGTGACGACTTTTTGGACTTTGCCGTCTTTGCCTTCGAAGCGCTCCACTTTCTCGTCCAATGCCAGCGTGATCCCTTTTTCCATCAACGAGTCTTCGATACGGTCCGTGAACTCGGCGTCCAGGTACTTGCTCAGGATACGTTTTTCCGCGTCGATCAGCGTCACTTCTTTGCCGTTCATTTCGAATGCTTCGACCAGCTCGACGCCGATGTAACCCGCGCCGATCACGACGACGTTTTTGGCGGTTTTCGCTTTTTCGATGATCATATTGGAGTGATTGAAGTTTTTCGACAAGATGATATTGTCCAGCTCGATGCCTTCGAACTGCGGAATGATCGGCCACGAACCCGTAGTCACGATCAGCTTGTCGAACGTGTCGTCGAATTCTTCGCCGTTTTCCAGGTTGCGCACGGTAAGGGTCTTGCCCTCGGCATTCACGTTCAGCACTTCATGACGCATGCGGGTCTTCACGCCCAACGTCATCAAATGTTCCGGCGAAGAATAGAAAAGGCCGTCCGGGTCTTTGACCACGCCGCCGACGTACAGCGCGATGCCGCACGAGAGGAAAGAGATATTGTCGTTGCGCTCGTAAACGGTAATTTCGGCATCCGGGTAAAGCTTGGCGGTGCGGACGATAGCGGCGGTTCCTGCGTGCGTACAACCGATAACTGCGATTTTCATGAGTGAATTCCTCCAATAGGATGATTTTTTATGAGACATGACTTTGCTTGCAAAGTGATGTGAAAATTTGTACATAAGGTTTTAAAAAAAAGATTTTCTAACAACTACCCGGCTCAAGGTGCAGTGACGCTTTATTGTGAAATTCTTCACCTTGCTAGCTGAGTTAGTTTGTGAATGTGTTCACCTGATACCCTTATTATAGTGTGACATTTTTCACATTGCAAGAGGTAAACCTTAAATTGAGACGAATTTCACATAGTTGTCACAAAAAGCTGCTTTTTGATCGATCTCATCGCATCTAAGCGTAAGATTTATCATGGAAATGCGAAAAACCGCATGCCCAAGCTTGCTCGGCATACGGTTTCCTATCGGCGGATTGTTTTCTTATTGCGAAGCGGTACGGCGCACTTCGCCGCCGCTTCCGTTATTGAGCGGCATGACGCCTTGTACGGCAGCATCGCGTTTGCGTTCTTCCGACAACGCGTACAGCGCGTACGGCAGGCACAGCGGTACGCCCGTGCGCGGATCGGTCACGATGTCCGCTTCGATGCCGAACACTTCGTGCATGACGAGCGGGCACATGACTTCGAGCGGAGTCCCTGAAGCCAGTGCTTCGCCCTGCTTGATCGCGATCATATGTTGGGCAAAACGGGACGCATGGTTCAAGTCGTGCACGACCATGACGATCGTCCGGCCCTGCGTTTTGTTCAAATCGTAGAGCAGTTGAAGAACTTCGAGTTGGTGCGCCATATCCAAATACGTGGTCGGTTCGTCCAGGAACAGAATATCCGTTTCCTGAGCCAGCGCCATCGCGATCCAGGCACGCTGACGCTGACCGCCGGAAAGCTGGTCGATCGGACGATCATGGAATTCGCGCATGCTCGTAACGTCAAGCGCCCATTCTACGACCTTTTTATCTTCAGCCTTCAGCGTACCGAAGCCCTTTTGGTGAGGAAAACGACCGTAGGAAACCAGTTCGGTCACGGTGAGTCCTTCCGGCGCGGTCGGCGTCTGCGGCAGAATTGCCAGCTGCTTCGCGATTTCGCGGGTCGATTGTTTGTGAATGGACTTTCCGTCGAGCAATACGCTTCCGTTTTTCGGGCGCATCAGGCGGGCCATCGTTTTCAAGATCGTCGATTTGCCCGAGCCGTTGGCTCCGACCAATGCGGTAATTTTCCCTTGCGGAATTTCAATATTAAGATCCTTGACGATCAGACGATCCTCATACGCGATATCAAGGTTAGTTGTGCTTAAACGGAACATAGAGTGAATCATTCCCTTCCGAAAAGTCTTTAGCCCTTATGTGAAAACCAAATGGAGTTGCTCGTCTGCGTCCATACTATAGCCATCATCAGAACTTCATTCTTTCTTCATTACTGTTTAAGATACTGATAATCATTATCAAATGTCAAGTTAAATTTAAGCCGTGCCATTTTGTTAACCAAGACAAAAAGGCCCAAAAGCCCCCTTGGCTTTTGGACCTCTCCCATCGGGAAGTCGCACAACAAACACGTGCTAATAGAGGATTGGTAGTTTGGAAACGGGCAGCGAGCGTCTAGGATTTGTACTTCAATTGCTTTTTGAGCTGGCTTACCCGACTCTGGCTGATTCCCAACATTTGAGCAATCTCGCTTTGACTGGCTTCCGGATGGTCGATCAGTGCCTGCTCCAGGCGCGGCAGCATATCCGACACCCGAATCCGCTTCTTGGATGCAGATTCGTCAATGGTCGGAGCGTGAGTCACCGGCACGACCGGTGCATGCTTGAGTTCCTGTAGACAAGAAGCACATACGAATTGATCCTTATAATAGACAACGCTATCCAGCGTGCGACAGAATGAACATTCCGTCGACTTATATTTACGCATGACAAGCATGCCGTCGTCCGTTACGAAAAATTCCAACGAATCGCCGATCTCGATATTCCTCGTTCCCCGAATTTCGCTAGGGATCACGATTCGCCCGAGACTATCCAAACTACGAATCATACCGGTATCCTTCATTTTGAATTCCTCTCTATGTGAAATTAGAGTTTAGCTAAAAGGTTTATTTAATATGCAGTATAGCATATTTCGGAATAATTTCTACTTTTTGTTTAAAAAATTACTGAATATCCAAATGCGATTTGTAAGGCCTTCCAAGGCGAAACCATGCTAAATTCATTGTAACTGCAAAGCGTATGTACATCAAGATAACAAAAAAATAAAAAAATAAAAAATGTAAACATGATTCATCTTTTAAAATTTTGTATAGAAAAAACCGCTTTGATCAAAAGACGGATCGGTGGGGCCGGAATCCATGCGTTTTGACAAAACGGTTTTTCACGAGATTTCATTGTACGGCTTCAGCATCATCTAATAGTTCAATCGAAAGCCGTCAGACTTCTGTCGACTTGCAGCAAGCCATACTGTTGCAGTTACCTCGCTCCTACTTCCGAACGTCCCGATTTCTGACGCTGCGCGAGTACAATATAAGCATCCAACCGCTGGCTTAATTCGACAACGTCCCGGTCACAAAAACTCTTATGTTCCGTGATCTTCAGCAGCTCATGCCGCAAACGTTCGATCATGGTGTATAGCGGTTCTTCGTTGCGATAAGAATTGTAAGCCAATGCGGTCACCTTCCCTCTCGTGCTTACTTTTTAATCATAGCCTTTGATAGTAAAAAACAATTTTTGCTAAATTCAGATGAAAGCACACTTTTTTGTGCAACTCATTACAGGTACTACGCAGTGCTATTAGCTTGACCAACTTTACTTTTGACTTGGTCAAGCTATTCTCTATCTCGGATCTATTGCGTCTGATTCTTTTCTCTGGTATACCTGAACGTACCTAATCTTAATATTAAAGGAGGTTGCGCGTGCCGCCCGATTCCAACGAATTGACGCATCTGTTTATCCGGACGCTCCGCGCCCATCACAGTCGTATGCACGCCGTACATCAAACCCTCGACATCCATCCCGGACAGGCTCCGGTGTTTTTTATTTTGTCCAATCATGAAGGATTAAACCAGAAAGAGTTGGCAGAGCGCATGCATATCAAGCCTGCCACCCTTACGGTTATGCTGACCCGCCTTGAACAAGCAGGCTTTGTCGAACGCTTCTCCGATCCGAACGACCAGCGTGTTTGGCGAATTCGTTTGACGCCGGAGGGGCATGAGATTTCCCGGCGCGTGCATGATGCGGTGGAAGAAATTGATATCATGACGTTCGGGAATTTCTCGGAGCACGAGCGGGAGCAGTTTCGCGGGCTGATGAATAAAATGTACGATAATTTGAAAAACGAGGGGTAGGGCCGAGGCTTGAACTCGGCGCTCGAGGAAGTCTTATTCGTGGAAAGGCTCGGGCGCTGCGGGAGAAATTGCCAGCATACGCTTCCGAAGTGCATTTCTTCGAAATGCTTAAAGACGCTGTCTCGCGCAAAAAGCGCGCTCAAAGGCGTCTTGACCTGAATTTCTCCCTCCGCTGGGCTTTGCCGCGAATTGGACATCTCAATCAACGAGTTCCGGGCCTAGGCCGGAACTCGTTTTTTTGTGGGAAGGGAAGTTAGAGAGAGAAGAGAAGAGAAGAGAAGAAAAAAAGAATAGTCGAGTTGATCTAACAATTACGGACTTTAAGGAAGGAGACAGCAGTGCGGCTTGTAGTTCAGTTTTTCATTGTTGCGGATAAGCAACAATTTCATGAGATTTGTTTGAATCGGCGTTCATTCCTGCGAATAAGCAACAATTCACTCAAAAATCACTGCCCGCCGGCTTTATCCAGAAAAATTGTTGCTTATCTGCATGAATGAAGTAATTTAGCCCGGTTAAAAGTAAGATTCGTCAAGGCACGAGTAGTATGCAGAGATGTAATGTAGGCGACTAAAAAGCGCTCTTCGCCCGTAATAGGGCGGAGAGCGCTTTTGGTTAAGGCATGATTTGGGTTTGATTAGATAGGGGTACTCTGTCTGATCCGAATACCAGATAGACGGATTGTTTGCGAATCTTGCGGATTGCGGTTCGCTTTGGCTTGCCGTAAGAGCCGCTTCAGTGCCTCAGACTGATCTTAGCGGCGGCGTCCGCGGCCGCTGCCTGGATCGGAGCCGCGGCCGTTTCCGCCGCGGTTGCTGTTGTCGTTGCGGCCGCCATTGCGGGCGGAGCCTGTGCCGCTGCTTTTGCCGCCTCGGCCGGATTCCAAGCGGCCGGACTCGCTGCGGTTGTAGCCGCCGCTGCGTGCGGATTCGTTGTTGCGGCCTCCGAAGCCGCCTTCGCTGCGCGCGCTGCCGCGGCCCGTGCTCTCGCCGCGGGAACTTCCGCCCCGGCGGCTGGCGCCCGCGCCGTCGCGTCCAGCACGGTCTTCGCCGCCGGCTACGCGGCGAGTACCGCCACGCGAACTTTCACCGCGTGCTTGATCGCGGCTTTCACCGCCGCGACCGCTGTCGGCGCCCCGGCGTCCCCCGTCGCCGCCGCGACGGCCACGGCCGCCTTCTTGACCGCTCCGGCCCGCTCCGGCGCCGCGTCTGCCGCCGCCTTTGACGGAACCTTCGCGGCTGTCGCGACGGTCTTCGCGACTCTCGCTCGACCGACGCGTTGCGTCGGCGACGCGGATGATGCCGCCGTTTTGGAATGCGACTTTTTCCGGACGCTGATTGGTCGCCGCTTCGATCAGGTCCAGCGTGCTTTGCTCGCGCTGCGTCACGAACGTGTAGGCCAGGCCTTTATCCCCCGCACGGCCCGTGCGTCCGATCCGGTGGATATAGCTGTCCGTATCCTGCGGGATATCGAAATTGAACACGTGCGAGACGCCTTCCACGTCAAGACCGCGCGCCGCGACGTCCGTCGCGATCAGGATTTGCAGACGGGCGTCGCGGAAAGCGCGCATGACCTGCTCGCGCTTGTTTTGCGACAAGTCGCCGTGCAGCTCCGCGGAATTGTAGCCTTCCAATTGCATCTCTTCGTTCAGCTTGGAAGCGCGGCGCTTCGTCCGGCAGAACACGACCGCCAGGTAAGGGTTGTCGCGGTTGATCAGGAACTTGAGCGCGTCGTACTTGTTGCGATCCGTGCACTCTAGCGCGATCTGGCGGATATTGCGCGCCGGAACCTTTTCCGCCGGCGTGATGCTGATCTGCTCGGCGTTTTTGGTGTACGCGCCGGCCAGATGACGCACGTTATCCGGCAGCGTCGCGGAAAACAGCATCGTTTGTCGGGACGGCGGCGTCGCTTCGATAATCGTTTGAACTTCTTTCAGGAAGCCCATATGCAGCATTTGGTCGGCTTCGTCCAGAACCAACGTTTTCACGCGGCTCAGATTGAGAGTCTCGCGGCGGATATGGTCGAGCAGGCGTCCCGGCGTACCGATGACCAGATCGCAGCCGCTTTTGAGCTTGTGCAGTTGGGCTTCTACGTCTTGACCGCCGTATACCGACAGAATCCGCATTTCCGGTCCGGCCATTTTACGGGCTTCTACGGTGATTTGCAAAGCCAGTTCGCGTGTCGGCGCAACCACCAGCGCGGGCGGCAATCCTTTTCCTTCCGAGCGTCCGCCGTCGTGCCATTCGCGTCCGGCCGCGATTTTTTCCAGGATCGGCAGGATAAAGGCCAGCGTCTTGCCCGTGCCCGTCTGTGCTTGCACCATCAGATCGCGGCCTTCCAAAGCGAGCGGCAGCGAAGCGGCTTGTACCGGCGTCGGTACGGTAATACCCTGTGCTTGCAAACGGTCCAGCACCTCGGGAGCAATCCCCAAATCTTTAAATGTCTTCATTATCTTCATTCCTCCGTATGGGGACGTCTTCCGCGATGCTGGCATTCGCTTGCGCGAATTCCAAAAGAAGGGGCATCCGTCATTCTCTTAACGGATACCCCTTTTCCGAAATCAATGGCCCGAAGGCGCGGAAAGTCCCGATTTTTCGATCAAAACGCGGCTGTCTTCATTCAACCCGCGAATCTCTACCTGCTTGCCTTGCTTATAATATTCAAACTTGACTCTGGCGATCGCCGAAGCGGCGGAGTGGTCCCACACATGCGAGTGCGAGAGATCAATCACCACTTGATGCGGATCACCGGCCGGAGTAAAATGATCCACGAAATGGGCGGCTGTTCCGAAGAACATCTGTCCGCGCACTTCATATACTTTTACCCCGCTGCTTGTCTCGGACGTCACCTTAAGCTTCGCAATCTTCCAACCGAAATGCAGCGTGCACAATACAACGCCCACGCCGACGCCGATCGACAGATTATCCGTGACCACGACGATTCCGACGACGACAAGCATGACGATCGTATCGGCAAGCGGAATCTTTTTCATCCGATAGAGCGAACTCCAATCGAACGTCCCGATCGAAACCATAATCATGACCCCGACCAGCGCCGCCAGCGGAATTTGACTGACGATATCACCGAGCAGTACCAGGAGAATCAACAAGAACGCTCCCGCCGTAAACGTGGACAAACGTCCGCGTCCGCCCGACTTGATATTAATGACCGATTGTCCGATCATCGCGCAGCCGGCCATCCCGCCGAAAAATCCGTTGACGATATTGGCAATGCCTTGACCGCGCGCTTCGACGTTTTTGTTGCTTTTGCTATCGGTCATATCGTCCACGATCGTGGCGGTCAGCAGCGACTCCAGCAGGCCGACCAACGCAAGAGAGATCGAGACTGGCAAAATGGTCGCGAACATGCTCCAAGTCAAGTCGATCTGCGGAATATGGAACAGCGGCGGCGTCGTGCCCAATTCGCCCATTTCCCCGACCGTCTTGACGTCCAGGTTCAACCAGACCGCCACCAGCGACATGACCACGATCGCGACGAGCGGTGCCGGAACGGCTTTCGTGAATCGCGGCAAAATGTAAATGATCGCCAGCGTCCCCGCCACGATGATATACATCGCCGGCCCTGCTCCCACGAACTGCGGAAGCTGCGCCATGAAAATAATGATCGCCAGCGCATTAACGAACCCGGTCATGACCGGCTTGGGGATAAACGTAATGAATCGCCCTATGCCGAACACCCCGAGCAGCACTTGAATAATTCCTGCCAATACGCCTGCCGCAAGCAAATACTCCATGCCGTGATCGCGGTACAAACTGCCCATCAGCACGGCCATCGCGCCGGTTGCCGCCGAGATCATGCCCGCGCGTCCCCCGACGAACGCAATGACGATCGCGATCACGATCGAGGCATGCAAACCCACGATGGGATCGACGCCCGCCACGATCGAAAAGCCGATCGCTTCCGGAATAAGCGCGAGCGCCACCGTGATGCCGGACAGGATGTCGCCGCGCACATTTCCGAACCACTGCTGTCTTAGCTCCATAACCATCCTCTATTCTATATGATGTTGTGGAGTTTTCCCCTTTCAGAAAAACCCGGGTCCGTTGTAGTCAAGACCCTCATTATACAGAATTTGAACAAGCGAGGCTACCGGAGTAAAACGGCATAAAACGAAGCCAGGCAGCGATTTTCGACGTCTTTCGCCACCCGGCTTCCTTAATCCTGCCTTTTTCGAAAATTTGCAGGAAATGTTTCATCAAAATGCTGTGGTCATCATACTAAAACCTGCCGGATTTGAAAATGGAATAAAACAGCAGAACCACCATCAGCACCGCGACCACGAGGCCCGTTTCGATGATCGGATAATTCCAGATCATGGTCTCTTTTTGCGCCAAAGAAGCCCCGACGACGAGTCCCGCCATCACGATGCTGAACGCGAGCAGCACAATGCTGAACGCCAGGCGGTTGACCAGACGATCGACGCCGCGCGAAGCTTTTCTCAGTTCCGGAACTTCCACCTCTACACGAACCCGTCCACCGCTGATAAACGAAGTCAGATGACGCAGCCGATCCGGCAAATTCGCCAACGAATCCGCCAATCCCAGCGCGCCGCTGACCGTTTTGCGGCGCAGCCGGTCGGGTCCGAACTTTTCCCGCGCCAGCTTGCGTCCGAAAGGTTCGGCCAGCGTCACGATGCTTAACGTCGGATCAAGACGCTCCACCATGCCTTCCGTCGTGATCAGCGCTTTGCCGAGCATCAACAGATCCGGCGGAATGCCGATTCCGTGCTGCCGGGCCGTGGAGAAGAAGTCGTTGATGACCTGACCCAGATTGACATCGGAAAAAGCGACGTCGTAATACCGCTCCCGCAGCCGTTCCAAATCGCGCTTGAGCGCGCCGACGTCGGTTTCGTCCGGAATCATGCCCATGCGCTCGATCGACCGCACCATGGCCGGCGTGTCCTGGCGCATGAGCGCGATGACCAGCGAAGACAGATATTCCCGCATATCCGGACTGAGCCGCCCGACCATGCCGAAATCCAGAAACGTGATTGAGCCGTCCTTCATGATCATCAGATTGCCCGGGTGAGGGTCCGCGTGGAAAAAGCCGCCGATAAAGATCTGGTTCAGCACGGCGTTGACGATTCGCGAAGCGATCTCCTTGACGTCGTATCCGCGCTGCTCCAAATAATTGCGGTCGGTCGGCTTGACGCCTTCGACGAAAGACATCGTCAGCATGCGTTCGGACGTGAAGTCCCAAAACACCTCGGGCACGTGAATATGCGGATCTTGAACGAACTGTTTGGCGATTCGCTCCATGTTGCGCGCTTCCGCCGTGTAATCCATCTCGGCTTCCATGGAGCGCGAAAACTCGTCGACAAGCTGGGGAACCTGGTAACGCGTCACCCATTCCCAACGCTTTTCGCCCAACGACACCAGGTCATGCAAAATTTCCAAATCCCGCATGACCTGTTTTTTGACGCCGGGACGCTGGACTTTGACCGCTACGCGCTGCCCGCCGTCGACCAGCCTTGCACTGTGCACCTGCCCGATGGAAGCGGCCGCGATCGGCTGCTCGGAAAAGTCGCTCATCACTTCTTCGATCGAACTCCCCAGCTCCAGCTCGACGATGCGGCGCGCTTCTTCCGCATCGAAAGGGGGCACGTCGTCTTGCAGCTTGGACAGCTCCTTGATCACGCCCGGCGGAAGCAGATCCGCGCGCGTGCTCGCAAGCTGTCCCAATTTGATGAAAGTCGGTCCTAACGCCTCCATGACCAACCGGATACGCTCGCCTAACGTTTTCGTTTCCGGCCTCTCGCTCCTGATCCAGCCGATCGGCATGCGCAGCACGCGCGTAAGTCCCATCTCCTCGACCATGTACCCGAAGCCGTGCCGGATCAATGCGACCGCAATCTCCCGGTAGCGGCCGGCATGGCGGATATGGACAGCCATCTTACTCCGCCGTCGTTTCCCCGGATGCGCCCGGACGGTACGTATTCGTTTCTGCGGCCGGGTCCGCCGTTACGGCAGGCTTGTTGCCTTCGAGTTCCGCGATGCGCTGTTCCAATACCGAAATGCGCTGCTCCAGGCTCGCCACGTCGCTGCCCGCGGGAACGTCCAGATCTTGAAGCACCCGACGAACCTGCTCCTGCACCATGTTTTTGATCGTATTGCGTTCTTCTTCTCCGCGTTCGATCAATTTGTTCACGACGGCTTTGGATTCGGACGGCGCGATTTCGCCTTTTTTCACGAGATCGTCGACGACTTTCTCCACCTTTTCCTTGCTTGCCACAGTCAGGCCGATTCCTAGCGACAACGCCTTTTTCAACAGATCACTCATGAACGATTCCTCCGTTTTCAAATGGAATATTTTCGCTTGCTCTGCCTTGCTCGTGTACATACCGACTACAGGGACTCCGACTCTTCCGAAGATTCTCCGGCGGATGAAGCTGCATAATATTTGGCCAATTCGACCATCATACTGCCCATGCGTTCTTCTTTCGGGGCTACGACGCGCTCAATGCCCTCCTCGCGGATCGACTGCGCGGTTACTTTACCCACCGCCACGGCGACCACCTCGTCTTCGAAAGAAGCCCGCAGCGCCTCTTCCAGTCCGCGTTCGGCCGCATGCCCGATCAGGAAGCGCACTTGAGGTCCGCTTGTGAACGTGACCGCATCGACGCGGCGTTCCAAAATATCGTCCAGCAGCTGCTGCAACTGTTCTTCCGGAGGCGCAATATGCTTGTAAGGCAATACGGTTCGCACCGTCGCTCCGCGTTCCTCCAACCACGACACCAGATGCGGAGCAGGATCGCCGTGAAGCTGAACGACTACATTTTTGCCGGTAAAATCGTATTCCTCCATTTGACGCAGCAGTCCTTCCGTACTGCCGTCGTCATCGCGCACAAGCGAAGTCAGCCCTCGTTTTTTCAAAGCGTTCACTGTCTTATACCCGCGAGCCGCGATCTTTGAATGCGCGATGGATTCGATAAAGTTCTCTTCCAGTTCCATCTCCTGCGCCGTATTGATCAGAGCTTCCAAGCCCATGCCCGTTGTCAAAATGGACCATTCCGGCTTGAGACGAATCCATTCCGAGATTCCACCGCCGAGTTCGGGTTCATCCAGAAATACCGTTCCTTGAGCCGGCCGAATCAGCGCGACTCCTCCCATTTTATGCACGATGCTGCTCAACTCTTCCGCTTTGCGCGGACCGGTAATCGCAATACGTTTTCCTTCCAGCCTTTTCGCCAAGCCATTCGCCCCTTCCTATTACCTTGACAAGGTCTTACTTATTATAGAAGGCATTCCAATGCGCGGCTGTGCCGCTTTCCACCTATTTTCGCTTCCCGGACGCAAAAATGCAACCGGACCGTCAGATGCAAGCTTTCAATTCTTATATGTAACCCAAGTTTCGCCTGCATATCGATGATTGCGAGAAAAGTATGCGAATAACCCGAACATTTTCCGATCGAATTTCGTCTGTATAGAAAGAATGCCGGTTTTTGCGCGAAAATCGCTTGCGGCGCCTGCGTAAATACTTATATTCTCAATATCCCGAAATTACTATCATATCCGCTTGTTCTCTTCCGATATATAACTTAACGCACAATTCAACCTTGCACAGCACATAAGAAAAAGCCTTAAAAATCCTAAATGGTAACGTTTTATTCTCTGATTTTACCTGCCTGTTTTTCCCAAGCCCAAAGCGATTGACCTTTATTCATTCGTTACTGTATATTGTAAATTACTAGTATTAAAAGAATTATATGAGATGCTAAAATTTGAATGGAATTTAGCAGCGTGAGCGAGGTGCAGATTATGGAAACGACAATGACTCTCCGTTCGGAAATCGAAAAAGGCATCACGGAACTCGGCATGAACTTTTCAAGCTTCGGCGAATTATCCGGCATCAACCGCGGCATTTTCAGTGCAATCCTGAACGGAAGCCCTCCGAAGCCGATCTCGCTGAACCAGATGGAAGCCATCACCCGGGCATTCGGCTATCCGGAAGGCTGGATGTTTGACCTTTATATCGAGGAGTGCTTCTACGACGGCAAGCCCAACCGCCGCCGCGTCGAGCCCTTCCTGATCCGCTGCGCCGAACTGGGCAAGACCGACTGCATCCGCGAAGTGCTATCCCGCCTGCTCGAAGACCTCAAGCACGTCTCGATGATCTTCGACATTGCGGAGAATCTGTTCACCTCGGGAAAAGTTAAAGAATCGTTGGTGTTTTACGAGTGCGTGGTGGAGAATGAGAAGTACCACCATTCGGAGCGTTTGGCTATCAGTCATTATAGATTGTTCCGGGCATCGATCGGGGAAGATAATGAACAAAACCTTCGAGCAGCGCTTCGTTTCGAATCTTACTGCGGGAAACTGCCGGATCATCATAGGCTCGATGGTCTACTTCAATTGACGAACGTTTATTTTAATCTAGGCAGGTGGAGTGAGGTTGAGTTTTACGCAGATGAACTTCGCCTTTTTTCAAAACATATCTATGAAAATAGAGTACATCACAAGAAGTTCAAAGCAAACCATGAGTTTTTAAAAACGGATCGCCACTTGGTTGTTTATTACGGTCAAGGATATTTGCAAAAAGGCAATGCATTAGAGCATCAAGAAAAATACGATAAAGCCATGGAATATATTCAAGGTTATTCCGATTTGAGTTGGTTTGAAAATTTAGATGAAGTCGGCCTTACTGAGGTCAAAAAATTTAAAGATTGGGCTGTTGCTAACCAATTTAATTTAACCATCTTAAAAGGGGATGCTTCAGTTTTAGAAAGATATTCGCTTTTTCTTGAAGAACATCCGCATGAGATTCTTCCTAGCGTCTTGACGATTCTTGAGTCTGCGAATAAACACGATTTCAAAATCGAAAAAATCCTGAATAAATTTTTGTCGGTCGTTATGGATGGTAGCAAAAATAATTATTATAACTCTTCATTCAGCTTAAATAGACAAGCGAATTTATATTATCAGTTGGCTTTATATAATTTTAGAAATCAAGAAAAAAAGAATGCGATTGACTTTACTTTACAGGCGTTGGACTTATCCATTAAACTGAATAATAGAACAGTATCCATGCAATCCGTAGCGTTATTTGAAGAAATGAGAAAACAAGCTTCAGCTGAACAGGTTAAAGAATACGAGACTTTGATTAGGACGGTGTATTTGAATGCGTAAATATGTTAAAGTGCTGGCTCTTTCATTTATTGTATTAGTTAGTGTGTTAGGTTCGACGTCTGCGCCTGTTTCAGGATCGTCAGAAACAGCCTCAAACGGCTCCGGTGGCGCTCCTACGATCCAACTGTTTTCTAACGGCTCTGGCGGCTAATTAGAATTCATGCGTACAAAGCATCAAAAAAAGTGTTACTTAGCCATAAAAGGCTAAGTAACACTTTTTTAATATTGCTTCGGAGGTCTTTATGAGAATAGATGATATAGCAATTCGTTTCGCTCTAAAACAAGAAATCCTGAACAGATACTCCTCTATTTCGCAATTTGCGACCGAATCGGGTCTTCCGCGCAGCACCTTAAGTTTAATTTTCAGAAAAAAAGACCCCAAACCAATTTCCTTCGACCATTTAGTCAAAATCACTTTAGCGCTGGGTTACCCCGAGGATCATTTTTTTGGCCTTTACATTCAAGAGTATTTCACTAAAGAAAATTTCAATCGAAGTCGGATCGAAAAAGTATTGCAGCGCTGCGGAGAACTTGGATTGAATCATCATCTGAAGCATGCGATAGAACGGCTTGAAGACAATGCTTATTACATACCTATTATTTTCGTCATTGCGGAAGAGCTGAACACGAAGCAAAAAAGCGAGGCCGCTTTACTTTTATACCAATGGATCGTTTCGGTAAAAACAGAAGTCTCGCAGGTTTTGATTTCAACTTGTCATTATCGAATTTTCCGCTTGGGAATTTCTCTGGACAATGACCTTAACCTTGAACTTCTATATCGTTTTTTGCCTTATCGATCTCGTTTACCTATTCATCTAAGCTTAGACGCCGCAATCAATGCCGTTAACATTCTCTATGACCAAAAGCGATTTGAAGAATTATGGATATGTGCAGAAGAACTTATCAAAGATTGCGTTCACCTTTTCGGCACTCGAGATTCACCTAATTTTAAAGCTATCGCTCATTATGAATCCAAACTGGATCGACATCCGGTCGTTTATTACGGAAGAGCTTATTTAGCCAAACAATGCTGCTTGGAAGGGTGGAAAAAATATAAAGAGGCTCAAACTTATTGTGAAAATTATGGTCAATTGCAATGGTTTGACGACGGAAGCAAACTCGCTCAACTAGAGATCAAAAAATTCGTTATTTTTGCGCAAGCAAACGTTTGGAACTTTGAACTTCTCCAAGGAAACATGACGGTGCTCTCATCCTACGTTGCTTTTTTGGAAGAACATCCCGAAGAGCTGATTCCCGGACTGATTACCATCGTGGAATCTGCTAATATGTTTAACTTTGCGATTGATCACTTTTTGGAACGCTTCGAACACCGGTTGTATGATCTGCTCGAAAACCCGGACGGATACTACACCGAGATTGCTAGACGAAACAATTTATCATTTTTGCTTTATCACCTAGCCATTTACCACTTTAATGCAGGCCAAGTCCCAAAATCATTGAACACGGCCATAAAATGCTGGAAAATGTCTCAGACAGTCAACAACCAACAACACTTCAGGCTGCTGGCATCCTTAACCGCGTTTTATAATATGTACGACGACTCTACGAACTAATCCCCTCCTCCATTTCCCATTCTGCCCACCCCTTTCTTAAAAGTGCTATACTTAATCTCAAAAAAACCACTCCCTTACCAGTTTTATAGGTATAGGGATTTTATTGCGCATTCCGACAAATTCATCGTGCTTTGGGGATTTTGCGAATAGATATTAAAGATATGTTACAAACGTTTCACTATCGGGGCTTATAATGAATCAATTGCGGTAGACCTGTATGCCGCGGCGTTATGTTGCCTATTTCGTTGCGCGCACGATTCGATTTACCGCCCGCCACCCGTCGGGGTTGGCTTTTTCATCTTTCTGACCGAGGTGCCCTACATGCAGATCTCCAGTCCACTCCGCTCGGCCATCAAACAGAATATGCGTAAACGAGGATATAATTTTTCCGTTTTATCGGAAAAATCGGGCATTCCCCGAGGATCGCTAAGTCTGATCTTCGTCGGAGGAAGCTCCAGGCAAAGCCCGATATCATTCCATCATTTAACGAACATTACGAAGGCGCTCGCTTTGCCGGAAGACGCCTTTTTTGATTTGTATATCGACGAATGTTTTTTGGGCGGGCGACCGAATCGAAGCCGGATCGAACCGTTCCTGGAACGCTGCGTCGAACTCGGGCATCCGGCCTGCATCGAAGAGGTGCTGCGCAGGCTCGACGGAGAGCCCCGATACCTGCCGGTGATCTTCCGGATTGCCGAACGCGAAAATAAAGAAGAAACCAATCCGTTAACCATACGTTTATATGAATACCTGCTGATTCATAACGGCGATCGCCACTCCGTGGAAAATGCCGTTTGTCGCTATCGTCTTTTTTTATTGCGCTTGAATGAGGACGAAGAAAACAATTCTCGCGTGCTCAATGCTTTCTCGCCTTACCGCAATAACTTGCCGGATGAGCTGAAGCTGGAAGCCTTAACGGTTATGGGCAGTCTTTGCTTCAACCGGATGGATGCGGAGGAACTGAATACGGTCGCGGACGAATTGATTTCCCTGTGCCTGCGGTTGTTCGGATCGAAAGACCAAGCCCCGACCAAACCGTTTGCTCCGGATCGCGAGCTTGCCCGGCCGGTCTTGGCCTACTACAGCCAGGGATACGTGATGAAGCAGATCGCGCTTTGCGAGAAGGGCGAGTTCAAGGAAGCCGAAGCTTATTCGGCGCGGTACGAAGATTTGTCCTGGCTGGCAGGAACGGATTCCGCCAACAAGGAGAAGCTTGCCGATCTGGCTCTGTTCGCTCATGCAAACCGGATCGGATGCCGCTTGTTAGGCGGAGAGTTGGAAGTCCTTCCCGAGTATGTCGATCTGCTGGAGATTCACCCTCAAGAGCGGGTACCGGGGTTGATCGTCTTGCTTAAGACGGCGAATGCTTACCGAATTTCCGTGGATGAATATTTGCCGCGTTTTCCGATCGATCTGCAGCGTCTGCTCGAGACGCAAGGCAGCATGTATTCCAAGCAGGTCGGACGCAATCGCTTTGCCCGTCTGCTGTATCAGTTATCGATCTATCATTTCGGCCGCGGTCGAATCGAAGAGTCGCTTCAGGCGGCACTTCAAAGTTGGGAACTGTCCCATCAATTGAATAATCACCGGATGTTTCGTCTGCTCGCTTCGCTTACGCTGATGTATAACGAGCAGTCCGATCCGCCCGACCTCTGAGAGGTGCAGCATGGAAAAATCATTCAAACTGCGCTCGGCCATCGAAAAAGAAATGGCGGCGCAAGGACATAACTTTTCAACGTTAAGCGAAAAATCCGGGATCAACCGCGGCGTGTTCAGCGCAATCTTGAACAGCACGCCGCCCAAGCCTGTATCGTTTCATCAGCTGGCAACCATCACGGAAGCTTTAAACATGCCGCCCGGTTGGCTGTTCGACGAATATGTAGGCGAATGCTTTTATGACGGCAAGCCTAACCGACGACGCATCGAGCCGTTTCTGCTTGCCTGCTCCGAACTGGGCAGGACCGATCTGGTGCGTCATGTGCTCGAAAGACTGCTGGAAGATCTCAAATATGTACCGTTCGTGTTCGAGACGGCCGAGTCCCTGTTCATGTCCGGGAAGTTCGCGCAAGCCGTTCCGTTCTACGAGATTGTGGTCGAACATGAAAAACATCAGCATTCCGTACGCTTGTCCGTCAGTCAGTATCGCCTGTTCCGTGCCCGATTGAGCGAAGACGGAGAAGAAAATCTGAAAGCCGCCGTGCAGTTCGAACCGTTTCGCGGCCTCCTGCCTGTCTGGCTGAAACTCGACGCGCTGCTTCGTCTCGGCAACCTTTACTACGAACTGGGCAAATACGCCGAGATGGAAGTGCTGGCGGACGAGCTTTTCGAAGCGGCTTCGAAACGTTACGACGAGATGCGCGATCCGAATTTCGAAGAGTCGGCGAACGAACTCAAGCCGATGCCGTTCAAGCACCTGGTGTTCTACTACGGGAGTGCGCTGCTTCATAAGCACTTGTCGTTGATCGAGCAGGAACGCTATGAAGAAGCTCGTCCTTACGGTGAAAAGTACGCAGACTTGAGCGATTTTGCAGTCATGGACGACGAAGGACGGAAGGAGGTTGCCACCTTCAAAATTTTCGCGCTCGGCAATACCCTGGATTTGGAACTTATGCTTGGCAACTTCTCCGTCCTGCCTCAATACGCCGCTTATATGGACGAGTATCCGAACGAAGCCCTGCTCTGTCTGGTCAATCTCGTGCGCGCGGCGAATCGGCACGGCGCGGACGTTGACGATTTGCTGTCCGAGCGTTACCGACCGCTTGATCATTATCTGGAGCAGCGGCCGGACAACTATTATCCGTCTTCCGTCGTACGCAGCACGTTCGCCAGCTTGCACTATCACTTGGCCGTCTACCACCATCATCGCGGAAGGCGCGATTACTCGGCTGCCCATGTTCGCGAATGCTGGAAGCTGTCGCAAGAGCTGAATAACCAACAGCACTTCCGTCAATTGGCTTCGCTGCTCTCCTTGCCGCCGATGTTCAATCCGGGCGACGAAAGTCAGGCCGACGAACCGCAGAATCGCTGACGCCGATCCCTTGGATGCAAAGCGCATCGGACGGACTTGGTCAAAGTACCCGCGAATGCGATACGAAAAGAGCGGCAAGTCGGGAGCAAATCCCGTCTTGCCGCTCTTTGTTGACCCTGCGCGGATTTAAAGTCGAAACCGATTCGGCTCGTCCGCATTATTCCGACGCTTGAGTCTCCATATGAATTTCTTTGAGATACTGCTGCGGTTCGGTCACTTCGAACGACTCCGCAAATATGTCGGCAATCGGCTCGATCGTTACCATCATGCTGCCGCTGAGATTTTGCATCGCGTAGCCGAGATCGACCGTTTCGGCATTCGCCGCATCGTCTCCGGTCTGCACGACCATCTCCGTACTGCCTTTGGTCAAGATTGCCGTGGTATCGCCTTTTCGAAGCTTGACGACGCTTGTGCCGTCGAAGCCGAACTCCACGCCGAGAGCCGCGGACAGTTCCTTGATCGGAACGAGAATCCGGCCTTCGCGAACCTGTGCGGGCACGCTGAATTCCGCTTCTTGTCCATCGATGTACACGAACAAACTGAACGCTCCGCTGTCCATGTCGACCGCCAAATGCGCAAGCTGGCTTTCCAGCTCCTCGTTAAAGGCGTCCACGTTTTCGGCCGTCACCCGATTCTTGCCTTCGGCAATCTCGCGGATAATCAATTCGTTGATCGCCTGGCTGTGGTGGGACAGATCCTTATACTGAGCCAGATCGTACGTGATCGACGAGTCTTCCTGGAAGTCGTAAACCTTGACGTTCGGGTACTGGCTGAACTGCTCGAACATGTATTTTTTCATCGCGTACTGGTTCTCGGCCCGTACCGGATTCGTTTCCGCCCAGACCTGCTGACGCAGGATCGTGTACGGCGGATAGTAGAAGGTGAACTCCGTTTCCGGGTATTCTTTGACCAAGCTCAGCACGTATTTGTCGAAAACGGCTTTGACGTTGTCGAGCGAAAACTCGTTTTTGCCGTAGCCGATCTCTTTGGTGCGCGCTTTTTCCCAAGTCTCCAGCACGGCCTTTTGGCTGTACTTGGCCGACTTGTCCCAGTTGCGCAGCGTGTCGAGATTCCGGAACGCTTTGGATTCGCTTTCCGGCGTGGTCAGCGCGTTCCAGGCATGCTTGATGTTGGAGATGTTGAACAGGTACTCGTAATCGTTGAACGGATTATGGTCGTACATGTACATCGGCATATTTTCCGACTCCGCATCGACGTCTTGACGCATGGCGAAGTAGTCGAGGCCCCACAGCACGCGCTTGACCTGTCCGGTATCCAGCGCGACTTGGCCGACGGCATGCTGCTCCATGGCGGTAGAACCTTCGATCGACAGCTTCATGACCTCGCCGCCCATCACGCTCTCCACGTGCGACGGAACGAAGTTCTGCGTCATCGAGCTGCCGAGAATGATGGTGTCGTATTCGTAACTGTGGGCCAGGCCCGCGTTCTGGTAACGCTCCTGCGACGAATACAGCGGCGCGTAGAACGTCGATTTGCGGTACAGCTGAAGCGGATCGACAATATACATGAACAACCCGACCAGCAGCGCGAACACAAGCGTGCTGGCGGTGAATTTGACCAAAAACTTGCGATAACCCTTGTTATCCATAACCTTCCCCCATGACGAACCGAACCCTTATTTCAGAAATTGAAGTAGAGGAATTCGCTGATTTGGTTGAAATACAGAAGCGAGACGACGAAGATGGCGCCGGCAAACACCGCGCGGCCCAGAGTCGGCTTGAAGTTCTCCGTCATTTGGATCGAGTTGCGGGCGAAGAACGCGATCAGCAGCGACACGACCACGATCGGAAGACCGGCGGTCAACAGATCCGGAGGGATGATGACTCCGCTCATGCCGAACATGCCTTTGAGAATGCGAACGCCGTCCGACCAATGTTCCGCACGGAAAAATACCCAGGCGATGTTGACGAAGTTGAACGTGATGAACCAGCCTACGTACTTGTTCATCTTGATGCCCGTTAGCTGCCACAGACGCTGAACGACCTGTGCCGCGCCGTGCATCGCGCCCCAGATAATGAACGTCCAGCCCGCCCCGTGCCAGAATCCGCCGATCAGGAAGGTCAGGAACAGGTTGATATAGGTCCGGGTCGTGCCTTTGCGGTTGCCGCCCAGCGGAATGTAGATGTAATCTTTCAGGAAGCGGCTCAGCGTCATATGCCATCTTGCCCAGAAATCTTTGATGCTTGTGCCTTTGTACGGCGAATTGAAGTTGATCGGCAGCTTGATGTTGAACATCAGGCCGAGGCCGATCGCCATATCCGAGTAGGCGCTGAAGTCGAAGTACAGCTGGCCGGTATACGCGAGCGACGTCGTCCAGGCTTCCACGAAATGCAGAGACTGTCCGCTGTCGAATCCGGCCGTGGCGATCGGAGCGAGCAGATCCGCGATCACGACTTTTTTGAACAGGCCGATGCAGAAAATGAAGATACCGCGCGAAATATTGTCCGCGCGCGCGCGTTTGCCGTCCGGATCGTCGAACTGCGGCATCATTTCTTTGTGATGCAGGATCGGTCCGGCGATCAAGTGAGGGAAGAACGTCACGAACAGCACATAGTTCGCGATATTGTACTCTTTCACCTTTCCGCGATACGCGTCGACCAGATAGGCGAGCTGCGTGAACGTGAAGAAGCTGATCCCGAGCGGAAGCACGATATGTAACAGCGAGACGTCTTGGCCGAGCAGCCCGTTATAGTTTTCGATAAAGAAATCGGCGTATTTGTAGTAAGCCAGCAGACCTACGTCGCCGACCACGCCAAGGATCAACAACCAGCGTCCCTTATGGTTCACGCCGTCCGAGTTGATATGGCTGAGTCCGCGTCCGACCAGATAGTTGAAGGCGATCGAACCGAGAATCAGCGGCAGGTAGCGGGTGTCCTCATACGCGTAGAAAAACAGCGAGGCCAGCGCCATCCAGATTTTTGCCGTGTTATAGAACTTGAAACGATTCAGCAGAAAGTAGCCGATAAACACGACCGGCAGATACACGAAAATAAACTCGTACGAATTGAAAAGCACGTCTTCCCTTCCTCTCTTGGTCCCGCAGGTCCGCCTGAGGCGGGTACGCAGAGCTGCGATTGCGAGATTTACCTTTTACAAATCACGAACTTCAAGCAAAAACGCAAGCGGGGCGCGTGCGGCAAGTCCCCGTCCGCCTTTTCGGCACAACGCCCATTATACCTATTGAGCACCTGTCTAAGCAACGCAGTTGCGGGAAATTTAAACGATTCTTCAGGTTCTTAAGACTTTGCTGACATATGCAAGGCCGAATGCGGAACCAAAAAAGCATGCCGGAAAAACGATTCGGCATGCTTGACGCATTTTTCTATTATTGGTGGAGTTGAACCATCGTCTCTATAGCGGGCAAGGTTACCCAATCCGGCGCATCCTGCAATCCGGAATCTATTTCTTCGGAAAGCCCATCATCGGGCGATGCCGCCGAATACGCTTCTTCCAGCAGGTGCAGCGACCGATGCAGCAGTATCGCATTGCTGACGATGAACAGCAAAGTGCCGAAGATCCGCACGCTGCTCAAGAAAAAGAAGCAGCCGAGCAGGGACAAAGCAAGCGGGATCAAAGCCGCGAGCTTACCGCTCTCGCGTTTGCGGACAGCGGGTACGATCCGAGTCGCCAGCGCGTACACGCTGCCTGCAATGAAAAGAAAAGTTCCCGTCGGAACATCCCGCACATAGTAAAAGCACGATCCGGCCAAATAAAGCAGCAGCGGCAAAACTTCATGCAGCATTCCCGGTTGAAAATGCCGGACCCGGGACGCGAACAGCCGCAGCAAGGCGGCCGCGTTACCGGCGATAAAAAGCAGGCTGCCCGTTTGCATTTCTCCCGCCAAAAAAAGCAAACTGCCGAGCAGATAAACGGCGTTCAGGGCCGCGTCGTGCCATACGTTCATTCGGGCCAGGGACGAAGGTTGGAAAGTCATTTGTCGATTCGGCTCGGTCGCCATTTGTCGTATCCCCAATACATCATAATACTTACAATCCAATATATCGTGAAATAAGCGCCAACAAATAATAGCGATCAGCCGCATTTTACAACAAAATTTTTCGAACCTTATTCACGCCGAAAAGCACCGATCGCATCGTTCGCGATCGGCGCTTGATACAACCTCTATAATTGCTAGTTGGTATGCAGTCAATCTGTCGAGAAAGCCAAACGTAGCCGGAGTCTTCACTCTTACACTAAAATCTCCTCAATGCGCTCAAGCACGCCCGCATCCAGCTTGATTCCCGAAGCGGAAGCATTTTCCTTGACCTGCTCCGGACGGCTTGCGCCGACAAGCGCGCTGGCCACGTTCGGCTGACGCAGAATCCAGGCAATCGCCAGTTGGCTCACTTTGATGCCCAGTTCGTCCGCGATCTTCGACAGCTCTCCGACTTTGGCGATCCGCTCCTGATTGAGCTTTTCTTCGCTCCAGCCCAGCTTGGCCGCGCGGCTGTCCTGCGGCGCGGCCGCGCCCGGTTTGTACTTCCCGGTCAGCAAGCCTTGCGCAAGCGGCGAATAGACGACCTGGCCGACGCCTTTGCGTTCGCCGAGAGGAATGATCTCCTGCTCGATGTAACGGTCGAACATATTGTAGACCGGCTGATTGACCACGATCCGGTCCAGCAGATAACGGTCCGCCGTGCCGAGCGCTTCTTCGATCTGCGCCGCGGTCCACTGGCTCACGCCGACATACAGGACTTTGCCTTGGCGCACCAGATCGTCGAGCGCGCGAAGCGTCTCGTAGACCGGAGTCTCCGCATGGTGGCGGTGGCAATAATAGAGATCGATATAATCATGACCCAACCGCGACAAACTGGCATTGCACTGCTCCACGATATGCTTGCGCGACAAACCCGAATCATTGGGACCGTCGCCCATTTTGCCGAATACTTTGGTCGCCAGCACATACGATTCGCGCGGATAACGCTTCAGCGCTTCGCCGACGACTTTCTCCGCTTCGCCGCGCTCGTACACGTTGGCCGTATCGAAAAAGTTAATGCCTTCGTCATATGCCGCATGGATCGAGTTGACCGCGTTTTCGCGTTCCACATATCCGCCGTACGTCAGCCAACTGCCCAAACTGATTTCGCTTACTTTAAGCCCTGTCCCGCCAAGTCTCCGATAGTCCATTCGTTCATTCGCCTCCGTTTGCGTTTTTTTTGAATAAAAAACCCTGCCCGTTTATCTTCTAACAATCTCGCGTCGCCGTCAAAAAACGTTCCCAACCGTCCTGAAGGTTTTGGTGCGCCCACTGCGTATGCTCTTCGCCGAAACCCCGGTAATGGCATTCCACGCGCATGACCAGGTCAAGATACAGCGGATACAGCGCCCTGCGGATCTTTTGCGAGCGTTCGCTGCCCTCCGGCAAGCTTGCGGTCCGCGAAGCGACTCCGCCTTCTTCGGCATCGGCATTCATTCGCGCATCCTCTTCCGCATAGCCCTGCCCGAAAGCGGCCGAGTACCCGAATTTGCCGAAGCCGTATTCCATCAGCGGATCGGCCCAGAGCGCGCGCTCGAAGTCGATCAGGCTTTCGGCTCGGCCGTTTTTGACGAACACGTTGCCTGCCCACGAATCCCAATGGATCAGCCTCGGCGTCTTCACCTCGCGCAGCGCGTTCCGGTGAAGCTCCAAATGCCGCTCCAACGTCGCATCATCCATCGGCAGGGTTATTCCGGCATCTTGCCCGTCCCGCATAACGTCTCTCATCAATGCGATAAAAGCGTCGTCCCAGGCGGTCGAGTTGGCGGCGTTGGGCAGGTAATAACCGAATTCCTTCCCCGTTACCGAATGGATCCGACGGAAATAACTCCCCAATTCCCGGTCGATCGCATCCCGCTGAGTTTGCGGCAGCTCGCCTTGGATTTTGTCGTAGGAAGCGCCCTCCAATTTTTCCATCAGGAAATATTCGCACGGGACGATCGTTTTTGACGCATCATGCGCATAAATTTCGGGAACCGGCACCGTGCCGAGCGATTCGACCCGGCGGATGACTTCCACTTCGGTCCGCATCAATCCCCGCTCGCAGCGCATGCGCCCTTCTTCCGATTCGGCCGCGGCTTTGAGCACCGCCGAACGGCCGTCCTCCAGTTCCAGCGCGTACGCCGAATTCGCCCATCCTTCGCTCAGCTCTTCGGAGTGCGCGCAGCCGCATCCGAAAGCCGCCTGCGCGATATTTTCGATCTCTTTCGCCGTAAAACTTCTTTTTGTCAGGCTCTCCATGTTGCTCCCCTTTCCGGAATAGCGGCCGCGCGGGTTCGGAACGTTGCGATACCAAAAATCTTTTGCTTGCCTAAAAACAATCTCGGCCGGTAGGTTCGTCCCTTGCGCGACGCGCATTTTCTTTTCCTGTTCTTTTACTTCTAGCTAAAGTTCCGTATCCCTTGCCGCAAGCAAAAAAGTTTCGCACTACGGAGACGGGGTAAATCAGTATCGGAAACGGCGATCACGAAATTCCATATATGCATCATTTTGTCAGCTTCGTTCGTTAAATTCGATTGTCTACAAGTCCGAACAGCCAGAAATCGAAACCTATCCAACGAGGAGGAATGAAGATGTTTATTCACATGAAGGAACTGCAGTACCATGCCAAGCCGGAGAAGCCGGACCCGATTTATGCCAAAAAGCTTCAGGAAGTATTGGGCGGCCAATACGGCGAAATGTCCGTGATGATGCAGTATTTGTTCCAAGGTTGGAACTGTCGGGCCGATCAAAAGTATCGCGACATGCTGCTCGATATCGGAACGGAAGAGATCGGCCACGTCGAGATGCTGAGCACCATGATTGCCCAGCTTCTCGACGGCGCTCCCGTCGACCAGCTCGAAGAAGCGGCCAAAGATCCGATCATCGAAGCTTCGCTGGGCGGCATGAACCCGCAGCATCTGATCGTGTCGGGTCTCGGCGCCACGCCGACGGACAGCACGGGCTTCCCGTGGAACTCCAGATACATCGTGGCCAGCGGCAACCTGCTCGCCGACTTCCGCGCCAATCTTAACGCGGAGTCGCAAGGACGTCTTCAGGTGGCGCGTCTGTACGAAATGACGACGGACCCGGGCATCCGCAAAATGCTGGGCTTCATGCTGGCCCGCGACACGATGCACCAGAACCAATGGATGGCGGCGATCGCCGAGATCGAAGCGATGGAGGGTCCGATCGTGCCGGCTTCGTTCCCTCGCGAACTGGAAATGCAGGAAGTCGCGCATCAATACATGAATTTCTCCGAAGGCGAAGAAAGCGCCGAAGGCCGCTGGGCGAAAGGGCCGTCGATGGACGATCAAGGCAAGTTCGAATACGTGGCGAAGCCTCAGGCCATGGGCGAGAAGCCGATTCTGAATCCGGCGCCGGACTTCACGTTCTCCCGTCCGGGAGCGATTCCGAGATTGACGAACGAAGGCAAGCACGCAGGCAAAGGATTGCTGTAAATATTCGGCGAAAAACGCCGTGTTCGACAAGAAAAGGGACCTCCTCGGGGGTCTCTTTTTTTGTCGAGAAAGTCACGTTGGAGCAGGAAGTCAGAAGGATGCGAATCAGCTTTCCGCCGTCGACAGCCACTTTTCGGTCAGTTCGTCGATCTGCGCATCCAGAATTTCTTTTTCCGCCAGCCATTCGCTTAACTGCCGGGAATCCAGCGCATGAAGAGGATCGGCCATCCTTGCGCCCAGTTCGGCCGAACGGGCTTCCAACTCGCCGATTTCCCTTTCAAGCTTCACGGGATCAAGGCGAGGCTGCCTGCTGCGGGCAGGCTTCGAGTTTTTGTTATCCGCTTGCGCCCGGCCAACCAAGGAGTCGGATTCGCCGGACGCCTGGCTTCTTGCGGCCGAAGGAGGCGTTGAGCTCCGGTCAACATTCGCGCTGCTTCCTTTTGCGGCGATCAAAACAGCGGACTGTTCCGCTTTCTTCCGTTCCTCCCTGTACTCGTCATATCCGCCCAGCGTGGCGCGAAGTTCTCCGGCTTCCAATGCCCAGACCCGCCGCGCGATCCGATTGATGAAGAAGCGGTCGTGAGACACGGCCAGAATCGTGCCGTCGTATTCCTCCAACGCCTCCTCCAGCGCTTCGCGCGAAGCGATATCGAGATGGTTGGTCGGTTCGTCGAGCAGCAGCAGGTTGGGCTTCTGGCGCATCAGCACGGCAAGCCGCAATCGGCTCCACTCCCCGCCGGACAGCCCCGCAACCGGCTTGAATACGTCTTTTCCGTAAAATAAAAACTTGGCCAGACGGCCGCGCGACTCGCCCTCTTCCATGGCGGCGTGTTCTTTGTAGTAATCAAGCACGCTCGTGCGATCTTCCGGCGGCGCTTCCTCCTGGGCCAGGTAGCCTACGCGTACTCGAGAGCCCAGACGCAGTTCGCCTTCATCCGGTTCTTCCTGCCCCAGCACCATGCGCATCAGCGTCGTTTTGCCCGCGCCGTTGCCGCCGATCAAGACGGCGCGTTCCCCGTAACGCAGCAGACCGTGAGCTTCGCGCAGCAGCACGCGTCGGCCGTACGCTTTATGAACGCCTTCGAGCGTCAATACGTCTTCGCCCGTGCGTCCGTCCGTTTCCAGCGCCAAACCGATCGAGGCTTGTTCCAACACCGGACGCTTGACCTTCTCCATCCGATCCAGCGCTTTTTGCATCGAAGCGGCTTTGCGGAAAAACTTCGGATTGTCTCCCTGCTTGCCCCATTCGATCAATCGCTTGATCGCTTCCTTCATCTGCTTGATGACCTTCTGCTGCTCCTTGTACTCCTCGAATTGGCGCAGCAGGCGAGCTTCTTTCTCCTCGCGGTATTGCGCATATCCGCACGGGTAGGCCGTCGCCTCTCCATCCTCCAGCTCAATGACCTTTTCGACCGTCTGCGTCAGGAAGTAACGGTCGTGGGAAACCACGATAATCGTCGCGGGCGACTCGCGAATGAATCCTTCCAGCCACGCTGCCGCCTCCATATCCAAATGGTTGGTCGGCTCGTCGAGCAGCAGCAGATCCGCTTCCCCCAGCAGCAGTGCCGCCAGCGAGACTTTGGTCTTCTCCCCGCCCGACAATTCGGCAAAAGGCCGTGCCCGCTGCTCTGCCGGAATGCCGAGACCGGATGCGACCGCATCGATCTTCGCCGGAATCTCGTAGCCTCCGGCACGTTCGAACGCTTCCTGAGCTTCGCCGTACTCGCGCAGCAGTCGATCAAGCGCCGCGCCTTCCGCTGATCCCATCTCCGTTTCCAGCTCGCGCTGCCGATCTTGCAGAGCCAAAACGTGCGCGAATACGTCCAGCAGCACTTCGCCCACGCTTCGAAGGCCGTAGTCCGGTATTTGATCCAGCACGCCTACTTTCGCGCCGCGGCGCAGCGATACCGTTCCTTCATCCGGCGTCTCCGAGCCGGATAACAGGCGGAACAAGGTTGATTTTCCCGCGCCGTTTCCGCCGAGCAGTCCTACTTTTTCTCCGTCGTACACATCGAACGATACCTCGCTGAGCACTTCCTGCGCCCCGTAAAACTTTTTGACTTGATGGCAGCCGATCATTAACATCTTCATTCATCCTCTCGTGAAGGTTCTTTTTGAGCTTGATTCAGTTGGGTTGCGTCGCAAGATTCCTGGACGGGAATCCGGACATTCCCCGGCGGCTGCCACACAGGCCGTAGAAAAATAAATACGCAAAAAAGGCCGCAAGGGAAATGTCCCCTGCGGCCTCGGATATTAGATTGGAGGTTGCACCCATACGCGCGGCCCGGCATGCCGGAACCTTTTCATAACGGAACCCCCGGGGTTCTCAAAAGGTCAAGGCTGCGGAAAACAGAGCGGCCGCGCGAAAAGCGCTGACCCAATCCGCAGACGCGAGACAGGAGCGACATTTCGCTGTTCATTCCGAATTGTGGACAGACGGGTGCCTTTGACAAATTTCAGCGCTGAAAGCTCAAATTTGGACAGACTGATCCCGTTGTGCATGACGGAATGTACAATGCCGCTCAGCGCCATCGGCAGCTGATCGAGCACTACGAATAAACTTGCAAGCGATTCTTTTTGTCGCATCCTATCTCACCTCCTTGTCGTCGTATGGATTCATCTTAACCGCGTTTTGCGCCGGATGGCAAGCTTTTTTTAGGTGCCCGATTTCCGTTCTCTTCTTGTTTGCTTGCACGGATTCGTTTCTGAATTGCCTGAAGTGGTAAATAAGAAAGGTAGAGTTCAACTCATCCCGATCGAATCTGAGGAGGTCCCACTGACATGAGCGAAAAATTCAATGTTCCATCCGAACTTCCGAGATATCCGCGTTCCATGTGGAGAACCGTTACGACATTGCCGACCTTCCCCGAGCTCAAAGAAGAAATCAAAGTAGACGCAGCCGTAATCGGCGCGGGCATCGCCGGCGTGACGACTGCCTATCTGCTGTCTCTGGAAGGCTATAAAGTCGCTTTGGTCGACGCCAGCGAGATTCTGAGCGGCACGACCGGTTTCACGACGGCCAAAATCTCGGCGCAGCACGGTCTGATCTACAGCGAACTGCTGACCAACTTCCGCCCCGAGATTCCGAGATCGTACTACGAAGCCAATATCGAAGGACTTCGCTTTATCCGCGAGATGGTGGAAACGCACGGCATCGACTGCGATTTCAAAGAAGAAACGGCTTATCTGTACACCAATCAGGAAGACAAGCTGGACAATCTGCGCAAAGAGTTCGACGCCTATCAGGAACTCGGCATTCCGGGACAATGGCACGACTCGCTTCCGATTCCGGTCGACGCCATCGGGGCGATCTCCATGCCGGGACAAGCGCAGTTCAACCCGATCAAATACCTGAAATTCCTGGTGGAGAAATTCATCGAGAACGGCGGCTTGATCTACGAAAACACGACGATCGAAGGCGCGGTATACGGCAAGCCGATCAAAGCCTACACGATCGACGCGGAGCTGCAAATCAACTGTAACGAAATGATCGTCACGACGCATTATCCGTTCTGGAACGTGCCGGCCGGTTACTTCTCGCGCCTGAACGTCGAACGCTCGTACGCCCTGGTGGTCAAGCCGGAAACGACTTTCCACGGCGGCATGTACCTGAATATCGACGACGAAAAGCGCTCGATCCGTTCCGCGACGTTCGAAGGCGAAGAAGTGCTGATCGTCGGCGGCGAAAATCACGTGCCGGGCAAAAGCGACAACACCTTCGACCATTACCTGGAGTTGGAAAAATTCGCGGGCAAAACGTTCGGTTCACGCGAAATCCCGTTCCGTTGGTCGGCGCAGGATATCACGACGCTGGACAAAATTCCTTATATCGGACCGCTGTCGGCGGACTATCCGTTCACGTTCATCGCGACCGGTTTTAACAAATGGGGCATGACCAACGGGACATTCGCCGGACTGCTGCTGCGCGACAACGTGCTGCGCCGCTCGAATCCGCATATGGAAACGTTCAATCCGGGACGCTTCAACGACAAGAGCTTGGCGCAGAATCTGGCGACCGGCGTGAAAATGGCAAAAGAACTGATCGCGGGCAAGTTTGCCGGCGCGCACGAGAAGATCGACAACCTGGAGCCGGACGAAGGCGGAATGGTCCGCCATAACGGCAAAAAAGTCGGCGCTTACCGCGATCCGAAAGGCGAGCTGTTCCTTGTCGATACCACCTGCACCCATATGGGCTGCGAAACGGCCTGGAACGAAGCCGAGCGTTCGTGGGACTGCCCGTGCCACGGCTCGCGCTTCTCGTATACGGGCGAAGTGCTGGAAGGCCCGGCGACCGATCCGCTGGAACGCATCAAAGAATAATCATCAAGCTTGACCCATTGTTAACCGCGACCCGAACCCCCGCTTCCCGATTGAGGAAACGGGGGTTCTTTTGATCGTCCTCATCATGTAGAATAATAGTAAAATCGTTCCAAAATTCTCGTCGACCGCGCTTGGCCCTCGGGGTCGGGACAGTCGGTCTACTACTACGCAAATCGAGGTGGCGCATGAGTTCCCGCAAAAAATTTCGCAGACCGAAGCAGGTTCCCTATGTGTTCCTGAGCTTTCTCGGAGTCATCGTCTTGGTGCTGGCCGGCACGCTTGTTTGGCGCCTTGCCGGCTCCGACGCGACTTCGCCGGCGGCCACCGGGCCGATCGATCCGGGGGGCGGCGTTCCGGAAGCCAGCGTTCCCGTTTTCGAAGAAAACGGGATTAAACGCACGGCATCCGTCGTAGACGGCCAGCTCGCCGTATACGACGGAAAAGATTGGCAGAAATCGTTCTGGCCGGGCATCAACTTCGGCGCGACGACGCCGGGGCATTATCCGGGTCAGGTGTCTCCGACCAAAGAAGACTATCTTCGTTGGTTTCCGATGATGCAGGACATGAACATCAAGGCCGTGCGGATCTACACGATCCTGCCGCCGGATTTTTACGAAGCGCTGGCGGAATACAACGCCGGCCGAGAAGAGCCTTTGATGCTGATGCAGGGCATCTGGTCGCCGGAAGAAGAGCTGATCGGCGAAGACGGCAACGGCAGGGATGCTTTTTCCGATACGATCAAAACCGGCTTCGAACAAGAAATCCGGGATGTTGCCGCCGTCGTTCACGGTCAAGTCGATCTTCCGGAACGCCCGGGGCACGCTTCGGGCACGTATAACGCAGACGTCTCGCCTTATCTGCTCGGTTGGGTGCTCGGTACCGAATGGTATCCGTATACCGTCCAGACCACCAACGAAGCCCATGCGGGACTGCAGCCTTATGCAGGCGAATATTTCCGTGCCACAGCCGAAGCTTCCCCGTTCGAGAGCTGGCTGGCGGAAATGCTGGACGTGCTCGCGACGGAAGAAACGAAATACGGCTGGCAGCATCCGGTTTCTTTCACGAACTGGGTGACAACCGATCCGCTCGACCATCCGAACGAACCGCTGGCACAGGAAGATCTGGTTCCCGTCGATCCGATGCATATGGAGCCGACCGAAGCTTGGACGGCCGGATATTTCGCTTCTTATCACGTCTATCCGTACTATCCCGACTCTCTTCGCCGGGATCAAAAGTATCTGGATTACGTGAACGACGAAGGCGTCAACGATCCGTATGCCGGCTATCTGCACGAACTGCGCGAGCATCACAAAGGCATCCCGTTAATCATCGCCGAATTCGGCATGCCGAGTTCGCGGGGCATTGCCCACTACGGCCTGCTGGGCCGCAGCCAGGGCATGCATACCGAGAAGCAGCAGGGCGAGCTGAACGCGGGCATGCTGCATCAAATCTATAACGAAGATTATGACGGCGCGATGCTGTTCGAATGGCAGGACGAATGGTTCAAGTTCACCTGGAACACGATCGAACTCGAAGTGCCCGGCGATCGACGGGCCATGTGGCGCAACCGCCTGACGAACGAAGAACATTTCGGCGTCATGGCGATCGAACCGGAAGAAAGTGCGGAAGAGCTGATGAAGATCGACGGAAAAACCGACGATTGGGAAAAGCGCGGCTTGGCGGCTGAAGACGTCGGAAACGGCCTGCGGATGGCGATGACCAGCGATTCTTCCGACCTGTATGTCCTGCTGCAAAAAGACGGCGGAGACTGGAACTTCGACGACGACGTGCTGACGCTCGGATTCGATACGACGTCCGGCGGCAGTAAGTCCGCGAAGCTTGCGCCGGGCATCCAGTTCGATAGCGGCCTGGAATTTCTGGCCCGGTTCGAAGCGGGTCAGGGCGGACGCTTATACGTGAATAGCGCTTACGATCAGTTCAGCTGGCTGTACGGCTACAAGCTGAAGTCCGTGCCGTACAAAGCGGAATATGCCGATGAAGAAGCCGGAATCTTCCTGCCGTGGAAGCTGGCACTGAACCGGGAGTTGTACATGCCGCAAAGCAAAGTCACCGCTCCGTTCGAGGCTTACGACGTCGGCAAGCTGCATTGGGGCACCAACGATCCCGAAACCGAAAAGTTCAATAATTTGTCCGACTGGTACGTGCAGGGCGATACGTTGGAGCTGCGCATTCCGTGGATGCTGCTCGGCTTCACCGATCCGAGCAAGCTGCAAGTTTGGAAGTATCCATACGGTACCGAAGCCGTTACGCCGATCGATACCGACGGCGTATCCGTCTCCGCGGTGCTGTCGGAAGCGAGCTCCGACGCGGCGCCGGCCAAGCCGGTTTCCAAATCTTATACTTGGGATGCCTGGGATCTGCCGCCTTACCATGAACGACAGAAGAAAAGCTTCGACATTCTCAAAGACGCTTTCGCCGAATACGACAAACCGGTCAAAGGAACGGCGCGCGAGTAGCCGTTGCGGGAAACCGACTTGTATGCGTACCGGCTTCCTTTTCGACGCAAACAGGCCTGACCGGATTCTTTTCCGGCAGGCCTGTTTTCATTTATGTTCGATCCGCCGGCTCCGACGAATCGAAGCTTGGCAGGTTCAAATATTCCGCAAAGTTTTCCGACAAATAAGCCGCATTGATATCTTCATGCAAATGATGCTGAACGATCTCGTCGATCTTTTCCCCGTTACGCCCGATCACGCTGTCGAGAATCAAACGATGTTCGGCAAGAATTTCTTTGAGCTTTTCCTTTTTGAGCAGATGAAGCCGCCGATAGCGGGCATAATGCGCATTGGACTGTTGGATCAAATCCCATAAAAACACCCGACCCGCCAATGTGAACAACGCCTTATGAAACGCATCGTCCAACCTCAGAAATGCTTCACGCGCATGTTCTTGCTCCTGCTCGATCGTCTCCTCCTGGCGCTCCAAAATTTCTTTCAGCTCCAGCACCCCGCGAAGAGGCAGCGGAGACGCATGGGAAGCCAAATTTTTGATCATGTCTTTTTCCAAAGTGCTCCGCAAATAAATGATCTGCTCCACCGATTCCAGATCGATGTACGAAACCAGATTGCCCCGCTTCGGATACACGTCGATATACCCTTCATGCGCGAGCTGCTTGAGCACGTCCCGCAGCGGCGTACGCGAAATTTCGAAACGCTCCGACAAAGCCGTCTCGCTGAGTATACTGCCCGGCTTCAGCTCCAGCGTCAAAATTTCGTTCCTCAACTGACGCAGAATGTCGGCCTTGCTGGTCATGCCCTCGCCCTCTTTCTTCAATGATGTCATTTTCCGCCTCTATTCACAAGTAGTATACAACGTTTCTTCCCAAACAAAAACAAGCGCTCCGAAAAGAATTGACATGAAGAAGTAAGGACACTATGATATAGCTATTCTTGTATACAAGACTTGTCAAAAAATGAAATCCAAGCACTTGGGAGGCTATTTCATGAAAATGACCTGGCGATGGTACGGTGAAGGCAATGATAATATTACGCTTGATCAAATCCGGCAAATTCCCGGCGTGAGCGGGATTGTATGGTCGCTGCATCATAAAACGGCCGGCGAAGTTTGGGAAGAAAACGAGATCCTCGCGGAAGCCGAACAGATCAAAGCCAAAGGATTTTCCGCGGCTGTGGTAGAGAGCGTGAACGTCCATGACGATATCAAAATCGGACTGCCTTCGCGCGATCGTTACATTGAGGTCTATGCCGATACGATTCGCAAACTTGCGGCGGTCGGCGTTGAAGTCATCTGCTATAATTTCATGCCGGTCTTCGACTGGACGCGCACCGATCTCTACTACCCGCTGCCGGACGGTTCGAATGCTTTGTTTTATGAAAAGGCTTCCATCTCGGCCGATCCTCATGGGATGGCGGAGATGATCATACGCGGCGGCGGCGATTTTACGATACCCGGTTGGGAACCGGACCGGTTAGCTCGACTGGACGAGCTCTTCGCAGCTTATGCCGATGTCACCGAGGCGAAGCTGTTCGACAACCTGGTTTATTTTCTGCAAAAATTGATGCCGATCTGCGAAGAATGCGGAATCAAGATGGCGATCCATCCGGACGACCCGGCTTGGCCGATCTTCGGACTACCGCGCATTGTGCGCAGCCAGGATACGATTCGCAGATTGCTGAATGCCGTGGACAATCCGCACAACGGCCTGACTTTCTGCTCCGGCTCGCTGGGAACGAATCCGCACAACGATCTGCCGGCCATTATTCGCGAGTTCAAAGATCGGATCTACTTCGCGCATCTGCGCAACGTGAAACTTTTCGACAACGGAGATTTCGTCGAAGTGTCCCATAAGCTCGGCGACGGAAACGTGAATCTGCCGGAGTTGGTTCGCGTGCTGCACGAGAACGGATACGCCGGCTACGCGCGTCCGGATCACGGACGTCACCTCTGGGGGGAAGAAGCCCGCTGCCGGCCGGGATACGGATTGTATGATCGGGCTTTCGGGGTCATGTATCTGCTGGGGGTCTGGGACGGATTGGAGAACGCCGAACGTCATGCGGCACAAACCCAAGGAGGCGATGTCCGTGTTGGAGCTGAGTGAACGGGGCCTGGAGCAGGTTGAAGCCTGGGCCGCAGCCGGTGTTGAACTTCCTAAGTTCGATCGCAGACAAGCTGCGGAGAATACGCGGAATCGCCCGCGCTGGATTCACTTCGGGGCAGGTAACATCTTCCGGAGCCTGATCGCAAAAGCGCACCAAAAGTTGCTGAACCAAGGACTTGCGGATACCGGCATCCTTGCAGCAGGCACGCCTGATTCGGAAACGATCGATCGCGTGTATCGGCCGCATGACAATTTGACGCTGCTAGTCGAGACGGACGCCGAAGGCAACTTGCGAAAAGAAATACTCGCCAGCGTGGCGGAAGCGCTCTATGCCGACCCGCTGCGCACGGACGACTATGCTCGCTTGGTAAGGGTGTTTGAAAACCCAAGCCTCCAGCTCGTCTCCTTCACCGTGACGGAAAAAGGGTACGCGCTGACCGAACCTGGCGGCGGGTATACGGAAGAAGCTTTGCGGAATTTCGAAGCCGGACCGGAAAGGTCCGAAAACGTGATGGCCGTCGTCGCCGCTCTAGCCCTTCGTCGCTACCGCGCGGGAGCCTCGCCGCTGGCTTTCGTCAGTCTGGATAATTGTCCGAATAATGGCGACGTGCTGCGAAAAAGCCTGATCACGGTCGCGAAAGAATGGGCGATCCGAGGACATGCGGAAGAAGGATTTGTTCATTACTTGGAGAATCGAAGCACGGTTTCTTTTCCGCTTACGATGATCGACAAAATTACGCCGCGGCCTTCTCCCCTGATTCGGGAAGAGCTGACGCGGCTCGGCATAGGCGGCATGGAGGAGACGACATCCTCGCGTCATACGTACGCCGCTCCGTTCGTAAACGCCGAGAACGCGGAATATCTGGTGATCGAAGACGACTTCCCGGCGGGCCGCCCGCCTCTCGAAGCGGCGGGCATCCTGCTCGCCGACCGGGATACCGTCAACCGTACCGATACGATGAAAGTCACCGCCTGCCTCAATCCGCTGCATACGGCACTGGCCGTAACCGGATGCCTGCTCGGATATGCCAAGATTTCCGACGAAATGCGCGATCCGCTGCTCCGAACCTTGGCCGAACGGATCGGCAGAAGCGAAGGCCTGCCCGTCGTCGTCGATCCCGTCATTTTGTCTCCCGAAAAATTTCTGGACGAAGTATTGAACGAGCGATTCCCCAACCCGTTTATTCCGGATACCCCGCAGCGAATCGCTTCGGATACGTCGAAAAAAATCGGGATCCGGTTCGGACATACGCTTCGCGCCTATGCGGAGCGGGAAGAATTGAAAACCGCCGATCTGGTTGCGATCCCTTTGGCTATCGCTGTCTGGTGTCGGTATTTGCTGGGCGTCGACGATGAAGGACGAGCTTTCGAGCCGAGTCCCGATCCGATGCTGGACGAGCTGAGGCGGCGCTTGGCCTCTCCCGCGGCCGAAGATGCCGAAAGTACGGAAACCGCCGAAACGGGAAAAGCTCATGCAGCGGGACTTCCTCCCGACGGTGCACGGCTTGGCAGCGTACCGAACGTTCCACCCGTTCTCGCAAGCAGCGCTTTGTTCGGTACGACGCCGAACGTTCGCGCCGTCTTAGCGGACGCCGAATTATTCGGCGTCGATCTCTACTCGGCGGGACTGGGCGGCAAGATCGAAAAAATGTTCTTCGATATGCTGGACGGACCCGGAGCCGTACGGCAAACATTGGAGCGGGAGCTCGGAATCGGGCAGCCCGATCGAAAGGAGAAACAATCATGACTTCATCATCAAGAGGCAGCGCGGCGTGGCTTCCGGCCGATCGCTGGCAAGACCCGGAGCGAATCGAACGTTGGCGTCCGCTGCTCGAACGAATCGAGGCCCGCATGGAACTGCGTCCCGAAGGTCCCGGAGCCTCCGCTCTGCAGGAACTGGTCGGCGGGATCAAAATGCTGACCGGATTGTCGCCGTCGCTGACGCTGAAAGCCGGTTCGCCGCTCCTTATATTGGGGTCGCCCGAATCGGCCGCGCGGTCGTCGGGTGAATGGAACACGCTTCCTTTGGCGGAAGAAGCTTATGTACTTCGCATCAAAATGGCGGATGAAGACGGAAACCAAGCCTGTCCGAAAGCCGAGTATGCGATCCTGCGCGGCGGCTCGGAGCGGGGACTTTTATACGGAGTATTCGCTTTGCTCCGCCTTATGGGTACGCAGCCGCATGGACCGCGCGAGTCGGACATCGCGGAAGCGCCGAGAAATCCGCTGCGCATGATTGACCAATGGGACAATATGGACGGCAGCGTCGAACGCGGTTACTCCGGCGGTTCGATCTTTTACCGGGATAATCGCATCCTGCCGGAATCCGATCGAATTATCGGTTATGCCAGGCTGCTGGCTTCGGTCGGCATCAACGCGATCTCGGTCAATAACGTCAATGTGCACCGGGAGGAAACGAAACTGATTACCTCTTCCCTGCTGCCCGACGTCAAACGCTTAAGCGATATATTCGGGCGCTACGGCATCCGAATGTTCCTGAGCGCAAATTACGCCGCTCCGCTTGAACTTGGCGGGTTGGACACGGCCGATCCGCTGAACGAAGACGTCAAGCAGTGGTGGCGGCGCAAAGCCGAAGAAATCTATGCGGCGGTGCCGGAGCTCGGCGGTTTCGTCGTCAAAGCCGATTCCGAAAATCGACCCGGCCCGTTCACCTACGGACGCGACCATGCCGACGGTGCCAACCTGCTGGCCGACGCTTTGGCTCCTTACGGCGGAACGGTCATGTGGCGCTGCTTCGTGTACGACTGTCATCAGGATTGGCGGGACCGCTCTACGGATCGTGCGCGAGCCGCTTACGATCATTTCCGCGATCTGGACGGACGATTCCGCGACAACGTCATTTTACAAATCAAAAACGGCCCGATGGACTTCCAGGTGCGCGAGCCGGTATCCCCTTTGTTCGGCGCAATGCCGCAAACGAACCAGGTGATGGAATTCCAGATCGCGCAGGAGTATACCGGACAGCAGCGGGACGTCTGCTTCCTCGTGCCGCAATGGAAAAAATCGCTGGACTTCGATACTTTTCTGAACGGGGCAGGCAGCACGGTCAAACAAATCGCCGCCGGAAAAGTCCATCCTTTTACCCGAAGCGGCGTTGCGGCGGTATCCAATATCGGCGACGACGACAATTGGACCGGTCACCATCTGGCGCAGGCCAACCTGTTCGGCTTCGGTCGCCTGGCTTGGAATCCGGACCTGGAATCGGACGTCATCGCGGCGGAATGGAGCGCGTTGACGTTCGGCGTCGATACTCCGGCCGCGAAGTTCGTCGAAGAGCTGCTGCTGGAATCCTGGCCGGTATACGAAAGCTATACCGCTCCCCTCGGCGTAGGCTGGATGGTGCAGCCGCATTACCATTACGCGGTCGACGTGGACGGCTATGAGTATTCGAAATGGGGGACTTATCACTTTGCCGACCGGACCGGAATCGGCGTCGATCGGACGATGGCGACCGGCACCGGTTACGTCGGACAATATGCCGCCGAAAACCGGGACATCTACGAGTCGCCGGCCGAATGCCCGGACGAGCTGCTTCTCTTTTTCCATCACGTGCCTTATACGCATGTGCTGAAGTCGGGCAAAACGGTCATCCAGCATATCTACGATAGTCGATTCGAAGGCGCGGAGAAGGTGGAGCGCTGGATCGCGCGTTGGCGGGAGTTGGAGAGCGAAGCGGATCACGAACGCTTCCTGCATATCCTGCGGCGCCTGGAAGGTCAAGCGGAGAACGCGAAGCAGTGGCGGGATGTGGTAAACACGTACTTTTACCGCAAATCGGGCATTCCCGATGAACGCGAACGGATGCTTTATGCCTGAGCGGCTAACGGACGCCGACGCCATGAATCCGTTAACGACCGTACAGACGGTCATCGACGCGCTGACGGCGAACATAACCGCGGCACGACCCGAACCGACGGTAGACAAGCTGCTGATCGGCGATCCGAACGCTCCGGTCAGCGGAATCGTCACGACATTCATGCCCACTTTATCGATCGCGCGGCAGGCCGCCTCGCTCGGGGCCAATCTGGTGATCGGGCATGAAGGACTCTTTTTCTCCCATCATGAACGCCTTGACGGATCGTCGGAAGGCGAGATCGAGCGAATAAAGCGGCAGCAGCTTGAAGCTTTGGAAGTCGCGATTTTCCGTTTGCATGACGGCATTCATCGCTATTCCCCGGACGGAATCACCGAAGGACTCGTCGCCAAGTTGGGCTGGTCCGACCATGTTCGCGAGTATCGGCCGGAAGCCTGCTTGCTCGATATCCCTTCCGCCCCGCTGCGCGACATCGCCGAGGAAATCAAGACGCGGCTCGGACTCGCATGCTTAAGAATCTCGGGCCGTCCGGAAACGGTCTTTTCGCGTGTCGCGCTTTTGGCCGGCTATCGCGGCGGCGGAACGCTGACGATTCCGCTGCTGGAGTCGAAAGACGCGGATCTCGTCATTTACGGAGAAGGTCCGGAATGGGAGACGCCGGAATATGTACGCGAGGCAGCGCGGATCGGGCGGCAGTGCGGACTGATCGTTCTCGGGCATGCGGAAAGCGAAGATCCCGGCATGGAACGGCTCGCCGAATCTCTGTCGGGCCTTTTTCCCCATATTCCGGTTCGCCATCTGCGGGAAGAAGCCTCGCTCCGGATCTTGTAGCTTATCGCCGTTTTGCGAAAAAACAAAAAGCTCCCCATGGAAATATCCGAATAACGGACATCCTCACGGGAGCACGATGGTAAAGCTCGGGACAGACTCTACGCTGTCGTAGCCGCAGACTCGGCATACTCGGGCAGCAGCTCGTAGTAGCTGCTCAACGATTGTCCCATGATCGTATCGAAGACGGCAGGGTTCTCCATGCGGAGCAGCCTGTTCGCATATCTCCAGGCGTTCTCTTCCAGGCGAAGCGTGATACGCGTGCGAGGCAAGCTGCCCCGGATGTTGACGAGACGGTCCGACAAGTATTCCAGTTCCGGATCATTGGCATGACCGAGTTCATGAGCTAATACGACACGTACGTATTCTTCGAACGGCTCGAGCGAACCGAACAGGATCAAGCATTGTTCTTCAAGCGCACCGAGGTAAAGGGTGATGCGATGATCGTCGAGATTGTACTTGCCTCCGATCAATCGTTTTCCGGGAAACAGGTTTTCCAGCACCACTTCGATCTCGCTATTCGAACGGGTCAAGACGTCGGTTACGGTATCTTCGATAAGAGTTCTGTTCATGCAGTTTCTCCCGTTCCTTTTTTACAATAAATATCGGCAGATCGCCGCTCTTTTTAAAGGGAAGCCGGAGAATAGTATAACGCTATTGTAAACGAAATGGAAACAAAATATTATTTTACCCGCTTACTGACTTTTTGAAACAACTTACCAAGTACGGAAGCAAAAAAAGCTTTTATTCCTTCCCTTGTGCGATGTTCGCTTGGAAAATCCGGGCGCGTCCGTTACACTTTCAGGGAGGGATTTTTTACTTCAAGGAGGATATGAATAGTGACTATGCTTGAATTGAAAAACCAAACAGCCGTCATTACGGGAGCAGGCAAAGGAATCGGGCGCGCCGTCGCGGAAGCACTGGCAGCCGAAGGCGTGCATTTGGGACTGATCGCGCGTACTTCTTCCGATTTGGAATCGCTAAGCAGCGAACTTAAAGAAAAATACGGCGTGAACGTGTTCGTACAGGCTGCCGACGTGTCCGTTCGCACGGAGATCGAAGCGGCCGTCCAAGCCTTGCATGAACAGCTTGGCGCGATCGACATTCTGATCAACAACGCGGGAATCGCTTCGTTCGGCAAATTGGTCGACATGGACCCCGAGGAGTGGGAGCGCATCATCCGCGTCAATCTGATGGGCGCTTACTATACGACTCGCGCGGCTTTGCCGTTCATGATCGAACAAAACAGCGGCAATATCCTGAACGTCGCTTCGACGGCAGGCGAGCGCGGCTTTGCCACCGGTTCTGCTTATTGCGCATCGAAGGCGGCGCTGATCAGCATGAGCGAAGCGCTGATGCAGGAGGTTCGCAAGTCGAACATCCGCGTCGTCACGCTCAACCCGAGCACGGTGAACACGGAACTTGCGACCAACAACAATCTGCCGATCGGCGACGAAGACCGCATGATGCAGCCGGAAGACGTAGCCGAGCTTGCACTGGCTACCCTGAAGCTGCCTGCGCGCGTGTTCGTGAAGTCGGCGGGAATTTGGACGACGAATCCGCAATAACGGGTGGGTGGAGGGAAGCGAGAAGACTCCGAGAGAAATTCGTTCAGCCCGCTGTCTCACTTGGAAAACTGGATTGGAATTTTATAATGGGGTTTTCCAAGTTCAAAGGCGTCCTTCACTGAATTTCTCTCTCCGTCTTCTCGCTTCTAGTTAGGCTGGAGTTTGTTGATACGTTAAACACGCTTTGTCCTTGGGACAAAGCGTGTTTTGTATATTTGCGGATCATATCCTCGTAGATCCTGTGTTTTCAAAAGACATTCTATGCCTCAATGAAACGGGCAGCCGCTTCTTGCTTGCGCAGTATAAGATTCGCGTTCAGGCAGTGCTGTTTGCGGATGTTCGGCTACATTCGACAGATGTTCCTCCGGAAAAGCTGCGATCGGCAAACCCGCTCCGGTGACCGGGCAACCGCCGGGTAACGCGCCTGCCTCGGTTCGTTCGGCCTTCGTTTCTTTGAGCAGATCTGCATACGGCTTTTTCCCGTAAAAGAAGTTCGGCTTCACGATCGTGTTGTCGTAACGCTTATGAAAAACATGCGTCGTGGCAGGCGCCATCGGCGGAATGAGCCAAGCCCAGTTGCCCGTCACGTCTCGCCCCGCTTCCCGCTCGCGCTTTTCAAAACGTTCGAATTGCGCGGCTGCGGTATGATGATCGACCATGCTAACCCCTGCCGCCCGATACGATTCCAGTACCGCCACGTTCAGCTCGACCAAAGCCCGATCCTGCCATAAGGTGCTGCGTCGACTGCGGTCGATCCCCATCAGATCCGCCACGACGGGCAGCAGATTGTAACGTCCTTCGTCCGCCAAATTACGCGCTCCGATCTCGGTTCCCATATACCAGCCGTTAAAAGGAGCCCCGCCATAACGAATACCGCCGATCTCCAGCCGCATGTTCGATACAGCCGGAACGGCGTACCATTTCAGCCCCAACTCGTTGAAACCCGGCAGCTCCGAATGACGAATGTCGACCTCCAGCACATGCTCACGCGGCAACTCGAACCACTTCGGCGCTTGCCCGTCCAATTGGATCACCAGCGGCAGCACGTCGAAATCCGTTCCCGCCCCCTGCCAACCCAGCTGTTCGCAGATTGCAGTGAATTCCAGCGAAGCCGGGTCGCCGATTCGGCTTCCGTCTTCCCGCGTATATCCGGCATAACGGATCAACTGCTCGTTCCATACGCGCGCTCCCGGACGTCCGCCTTGTTCCGGTCGCAGAATCGTGATCGTCGGACGGATGCGTCCCCGATTCGCGGCGTAATCCAGATGCTCCAACAGCGACGCCGCGATCTCTTCCTCGGAAGACGCGTCCCGCTTGTCCACCACATGCAGGCCGTCCCACGGCAAACGTCCGATGCAGCGATTGCTGTTGCGCCACGCCATCCTCGCGCCATGTTGGAGTTCCTCGTAAGTATGGCTGTAAGTTCCGCTCTGTTCGATCTCGCCTGCAATCTCCTTCAGCCGCAGCTCCGCCGCTTCTTCCGTCAGGTTCAGCTCGGCGTAACATTGTTTTATAAAAAATTCCGCTTCCGCGAAAAGAATAGAACGTTCACTCATCGTCTACACCTCGTCTTGTAAATGATCTCAATCACATCTCTTTGTATCATAAAGCAGTACGTTAGAAAATAAGCGGTCTGTTCGGGGAGATTTGGTGTCGAAAAGTCGATACGGCAAAAAGCCGGAGTAGGCGCTCCTGCTTATCGCAGGCAAACCCACTCCGGCTCCGTTCCTATCTATGCGGATTAACGACCCAGGTATGCTTCCAGCATCCAAGCGTCTTTTTCGACTTCAGCCTTCAGGCCGATCAGCATGTCTTCCGTCGCTTTGTCGTCCAACGAACCGGCGATTTCGATCGCGTCTTGCAGTTCGGATGCTTCCGTACGGAAGTCGCGAATCAGCGCTTCAACCATTTCGTCCGCCGTTTCTCTGCCTGTCGCTTCGGCGATGCCGGTCAGCGCGAGGTGCTCGCGAAGCGTAGCGGCCGGCGATCCGCCGATAGTCAGCAAACGTTCAGCTACCTCGTCCATACGTGCCGCGGCCGCGTTGTAGAACTCTTCGAATTTGGCATGCAGCGTGAAGAAGTTCGAGCCCTTCACGTACCAATGGAAGTTATGCAGCTTGGTGTACAACACCGACCAGTCAGCCACTTGTTTGTTCAATGCGCGATGCAGCTCAACCGTCGTATCCACGTTCACGTTCGTTTTTACAGTTTCCATTTTATGTTCTCTCCCTTTATTTTAAATTTAGACTTATTCTAATTCCTGTTTAAATTATAGCACCGTTCCGTTTAAAAAGCGAGGGGTTTAGGAAAGTTTTTCGGTATTGAAAACTTGTTAACAAAAGGCTGCAGATCGCAGGCATTCGGCCTGATTCTTTCCGCATATAACGTAATCAAAAAAGGAAGCCAATCCGGTTTAAAAATGTGTGCATGAGATCAACATTCCTTTGCATTCAAGCGACTTTGAGAAGCATTTGCTGACGTTCAGTCAGCATTTTTATCTTTTTTTCGATCAAATCCTTGTTTTACGCAAAAAATGTTGACGATACGTAAGCATTGGCGTCACAAAGTGTAGTTTCGGGAGAAAATACGTACAAAACGTCAACTTTTCAAACTCTTGAAAATTAACTATATAGAAAAACAAGTTTCGACCGCAAAAAAGCCCGCCTTCTGCGATCGCAGAAGACGAGCTTTCCAATTTGGCGCAGAAAAAACCGAAACGCGGGACTAATAACGTTTGGGAATCGGCTTACGCAGTAAGACGCGCAACCGAAACGCAGGTCTAGTAACGTTTCGGTGCCGATTCCTTCGCCAACTCCGTGATGTAGTCGAAGAAGCCTTCGGCGTTCACGTCGTATACCAGCTGCACAGGACGTCCGTCGGCGGTCTCGACCGTGCGGCCTTGGCTCGGGCCGTCCGGAATGACGATCGCGTTTACGGTGCGGCGTTCAACCAATTCCGGTTTGCCCAGCGAAGCGGTAGTCAGCACGTCCCACAGATAGTAGGTCGAGTTGGTTTCCATGTAGACCAGCGGCGGGCAGAATGCGTAGCATTGGCCCAGGAAGTCGACGCCTTCGTAGCGGCGTTCGGACGCCCAGCGGTTGCGTACGGCCAGCGTCAAAGGAACCTTATTCGTGCTTTCCAGCGCGACCAGGTCGATCTCGATGCCCGTGCGGAACACGCGATCCGCGGATTCCGGGTCCCAGAACACGTTCCATTCCGCCGTGCCGTCATGCTCCGGTTCTTGGACGTTGCCCGTCTCGAACGTGCCGCCCATCCAGAACAGGCGCGAAATCTTCTCCTCGATCTCCGGCGCTTCGTCCAGTGCGCGAGCAAGGTCGGTCAGCGGACCGGTGAACAGCAGCGTCGTCTGTCCTTCCGTACGCTTCACGGTCTCGATCAGATGGCGATGCGCGGGAAGATCCGACAACGGCGCTTCCATTTTACCCGACTCGTTGAGCAGAGGAAGAGCATCGACCAGGAACGAGTGCATGCGCCACTCGGCCGGGAACGGATTTTTGCCGCGCGAGTTGGACTTGGCCACCTCGACGCTTTTGCCTTTTCCGAAACGATCGATGATCTTGCGGCTGGCATCGGTCGCCGGCTCCAAATATCCGTCTGCCGGAATCACCGATACGCCCGTAACTTCCACATCTTCCATTTGCAGCAGCAGAAACAGCGAGACCAGATCGTCTACTCCGCCGTCATGATTGAAATATACTGGTGTTTTCAAACCTTCCACTCCTTAAAGCTTAATGATACCCGTCGAATTTCCTTTATCGTTACATACCCGTCACAACACTATTTATTATGAAGCTTGCAAGGAAGGGAGTAAAGGCAATCCGGCAAATTAAAAAGACCGTTTTTCCAGTATATTTTTCCATTCGGACGCGAAGGTCGAACGGGAGTGATCGGCGCTTAGACTTACGAACGACAACGGCGCGAAGGATCGAAGGATCAAGCCGCGATCGCGCATCAAGCGCGAATTTCGCTTGTTTTCCCGTCCTCTTCCAGCTGCTGCGGCGCGCGCCCCGGCCAGAACGCGGCGCGGCCGAGCAGGCGCGTGATCGCGGGAACCAGGAACGGACGCACGATGAAGGTATCCAGCAGCACGCCCAGTGCCGCGACGACGCCGAACTGAACGAGCACTTGAATCGGCAGCGTCGCAAGTACCGCGAAAGTGCCTGCCAGGATCACGCCTGCCGAAGTAATCACGGTTCCGGTTTCGCCCACGCCTTCGCGAATCGCGCGCTTCAGCGGAAGGGATCGGCTCTTTTTCCAGATGCTCGATACCATGAAAATGTTATAATCCTCGCCCAATGCTACCAGGAATACGAAGGCGTACAGCGGAATCGCTCCCTGGATCGCCTCTTGTCCCAGCCCGTAATGCAGAATGAGCCAACCCAGACCCAGCGCAGAAAAATAGGACAGAACGACGGTAGCGATCAGATAGACGGTAGCGACTACCGAACGCAGGTAGGCGAGCAGCAGCAGCGAGATCAAACCGATGACGACGGGGATGATCAGATCGGTATCCCGTTCGGTCGCGGCTCGGGTATCGGTCTGCGTTGCCGTTTGTCCGCCGATCCAGACTTTTTGATCCGGAGCGACGATTCCTGCACTGCTCAGCGCAGTCTCGGCGGTCGAACGCAGCTCCGCTACATCGTCCATCGCTTCGTTCGAGTAAGGATTGACGTTCAGCTTCACGCTGTAGAGCAGCATGTTCGCGTTTTCGGCCCCCGTCTCAGGTTCAGCGACCGCGTCAACGAAAGACAGATCGGTCAGACGCGCCGCCAGATCGCTTTCTTTCCCTTCGCTGTCGACGATCACTTGAACGGGAGCCAACTCGCCCGGCGAGAAGCCTTCCGCGATCGTATCGAACCCTTCGACCGACGGCATGTCCGACGGGAACGACGATAACAGATCGTAGGTAAAACGAATTTGCGACGAAGCCGCCGCCAAGCCGCCCAATATGATCAGCGAAGCGATAACGACCGTCCATGGGCGCTCCGTGACGATGCGGCCGATGCGGCTGTCTTTTTTTCTTTTCTGATGGCTTACGGGCTTGTTTCGGCGCTTCGCGCGCTCTTCTTCCATCTCCGGCGTACGCGGCACGAACGGGAAGAACGAAGCCCGGCCGATAATCGCGAGCATAGCAGGGACAAGCGTCAAACTGGCGATGCCCATGATCAGAATCGCGACGCCGAACGGCACGGCAAACCGGTGATACGCGCCGTATTGCGCCAGCAGTAAAGTAAACAGCGACAACACGACCGTAAGTCCGCTCATGGCGATCGCGCCGGACGAACCGGAGATCGCGTCTTTCAAAGCTTCGCGTTTGCTGGTCGTCTCCGTCAGGCACTGCCGGAACCGGGTGATCAGGAACAAGCAATAATCCGTGCCCGCCCCGAACAGTAAGACGGTCATGATCGAGATGCCTTGCGCATCCGCCGTGATCCAGCCCCGATCCGCCATCGTGCCTAGAATCGGGCTGATCACCAGATACGCGAAGCCTACGGCTACGATCGGGATAAAAGCAAGAATCGGCGAACGGTAGATGAGCAGGAGGATGACCAGTACAAGCACGACGGTCGCGATCAACAGCGATACGTCGGCATTTTGGAATAACGCGCCGCCGTCGATCGCGATGCCGACCGGTCCGGTTACGCGGGCGGACAGCTCGCTTGTGCCGGCTGCCGTCTCGAACGGATCGCCGCCCGTAATCGAGACGGCTCTTTCCTTCAACTGCTCGACGCTTTCTTTGAGACCGTCCGTATCCGCGGCTTCATCCAGCGTAATCGGCAGGACGATCGTGCTTCCGTCTTCCGACAACAGGGACTGACGTGCAGGAGCAGGAAGCTGATGCAACGGCAGCACCCCTTCCTGATTCGCCAACGGCTCCGCTTCCAACGATTCCGTCAAAGCCGCCAACTGATTCAAATCTTCGGCGCTCAACCCTCCGCTGCGATTCCATACCAACAACGCAGGCTGTCCTCCGTCTCCGGGGAATTCGCGCTCCGCGACCTGCGCGGCCTGAACGGACGGATAGGCGTCGCTCAAGTCGGCAGCAGCGTTATCCTCGCGTTCGTTAATCCCGGGCCACATTACATTTAACAGAATGGCTGCCGCAATCCAAATGCCCACGACCACCCAACGTCCGATCGGTCCGGACAAGGCGCCGGAGGCTCCTTTTCTTTCTCTGCTAGTTCTCTCTTGGTTCGACATTCTAGGTCTTCCTTCTCTCTGTGATCAAATTTCCCCGCTGCGAAAAGTTCCCCCGAAATTTTGCGCCGCTCCCTGTGACTCACGGGTCATTGAACAACATTATGACTCACGGGTCATTTTTGGTCAATCCCTTATTTTAAAAACAGCAAGGTACTAAACAGCCGACACGACAGACGAATGGCTTCGCTTGCCGGCTGGTAAAATCCAACGTATTCGAGAAAACTCAACCTCCGGAAGGCATGGCGTCTATTCCGGCGTCTTCGTCTTCGATCCCGTTCGTGTCTGCATTCGGTCCATAGAAAAAGCGGAGCTTCGAAGGCACTACGGAAATTTCCGCGGGCGTTTGGAGATAGATTTCGCCGTCGCTGTCGATGCCTTTGGGTTCGTCCGTATCGATCCGAAGCGAAGGCGTCCGAATGTATTCGATGATGCCGCCGCTCTCCCGATAATCGGTCAGGTCGCCGCCGTTGATGACCTGCCAGGCCAGCGATAAACCGGCTTCGCGCACGATCAAAACATCCAGCAGTCCGTCCTGGACCCCTTCTCCGGCGAAAGGCAGTTTGGCCGTACCCAACGAGCGGCCGTTGGCGACAAGAATCATCACGGCTTCGCTGTCGATAACGCCTTCTTCATGAGTAAGCCGGAATCGGAAAGGTTCAGCCTGACGCAGCGTTCGAAGCGTACTCAGAAAGTAGCTCAACTTGCCCATTCGTTCTTTTTGGTCCGAATCGATATTTTCCGACGTATCCGTAATCAGCCCGATGCCCACGAAATTGGTAAAAATCCGACCGTTCACCTTCCCGACATCCGTATCGCGCACGCGCCCGGCCAATATTTCCTCCGCAGCACGCCCCACCTGCATCGGCAATCCCAGCGTCCGCGCAAAATCGTTGCAGGTACCGCCCGGCAAAATGGCGATTTCGGGCGGCCCGGCAGCTTCGGCGGCGCCGTTTATGCACTCGTGCACGGTTCCGTCTCCGCCGAGCACAAGCAGCAAATCGTGATCGCTGCCGCGATCCCGGCATATTTTCTCGCCGTCGCCGGGTTCCGTCGTCTGCACAAGCGTCAGCTCGCCCACTTCGCCGGCCAATGCCGCAACGACTTCGCCGAGCTGACCGGCCTTTTCCTTACCCGCTTTGCGGTTATAAACCAACATTGCTCTTCCCCAACGCATACGCTCATCCCCCGTCCACTTCTTTGCGAACCGGTTAGCCGGTTCCCGTTCTCATTATTACCCACGAGAAGAAGAAGCGACGGCAGCAAACTCAAAAGGAATTTCAGTGTCTACTTCTATGTATAACCGTTATGGGATATCGCTGCGCGATGTCACTAATCTGCTCGAACCGCACCGTTTGGAGCCGTGTTGACTCGCCATGCTCCGGCTTCTACTTCCTCGGGCGGCATGGGACGCCCGTAATAATAACCCTGCATTAAAATACATCCGCGCGAAAGCAAGAACTCTGCTTGTTCGGCGGTCTCGACGCCTTCGGCTACCACCTCAAGGTCAAGCAGCCTTGCAATGCCGATAATGCCGACAATCAAAGCTTGCTTGGAAGCCAGATCGCTGCTTTTGACGAAGGATTGATCGATCTTGAGCGTATCAACCGGAATTTCATCCAGTCGTCCCAGCGACGAATGTCCCGTTCCGAAGTCGTCCATCGACACCTGAACGCCGAGATCGCGCACGCGTTGAAGCTGGGAGAGCGTGATCGCCATGTTTTTCATCGCAATCGATTCGGTAATCTCCAGTTCGAGCATCGGACCTGGCAGTCCGCTTGAACGCAAGGCTTCGTCGACCATGTCGAATATCGTCATGCTCTCGAAAACGCGGTACGACATATTCACCGAAATGCATACCTGAAACTTGCTTTCGTCATGCCAGCGCTTGTTCAATCGGCACACTTCGCCCAGCATCCAGCGGGTCATGGGTACGATCAAACCGGTTTCTTCCGCGATCGGGATAAACTCGCCCGGCGAGACGACGCCTTTTTCCGGGTGACGCCAGCGCAGAAGAGCCTCGAATCCGGCTTCTTTCCCGCGGCGCGCATCCCATTTCGGCTGATACACGATAAAAAACTGTCCGTGTTCGAGCGCGAGTCGGAGGTCTTTTTCAAGCTCCATCTTCCGACTGAGCTGCCCGCCGATTCCGGCATTGAAAAATACCGTTTTGTCTTTGCCCGATGCCTTGGCCTGATACAAAGCCGCGTCGGCTGCTTTCAACAGCGCGGCGCGATCCCGTCCGTGAATCGGGAACAAGCTGATACCCGCGCTCGCCGTGACGTATAACTCGTTGCCTTCGATCATATACGGACGGCTGATCTCCTCCAACATGCGGGTGACCTTCTCCAGCAGCAGATGAGGATCTTTTTCCGCGCCGACCAGCAAAAATTCATCGCCGTCCATGCGGAACAGCGCTTCTCGCTCGTGGATACGCGTACGGATGCGCTGCGCCGCATGTGCCAAAAGCAGATCGCCAAGATCGCGGCCAAGCGTATCGTTGATGACCTTAAAGCGGTCCAGATTAATGAGCACCATCGAACCCAGTCGTTCCTCGGCCAATCTGCGTTCGGCTTCTTCGGCAAGGGCATAGCGGTTGCGAAGGCCCGTCAGCGGATCAAGGAAGGCAATTTGCTTGAGCTTTCGGCGTTCAAACACCATGAAAATCCAGGTGATCGCCAGAATGATCGAGATCAACGCGGATGCTCCGGCGATAAAATAGGGCGAAGGCACGCCGGTGTAACCCAGCACGGCGGCCGCGGAATGCAAGCCGTCAATGCGCAGCGACCCCAGAACCGTATACTGCATGGCGAAAATTCCCGTACCCAGAATCAATGACGCTACGGGCTTGGATAAGCTAAATCCGGTTGAACGGTGAAAATTCCCTAATACGTATAAAGCAAAATAACAAGCAATAAACAAGATCGCCACAGAGAAAATGCCGACAACCGTGTCGATATCCACGACCCATTCGGGCCGGAGGGCAAACAAACCGAGCGCGGACATCAACGTAACGCCTACACCGAAGACTGCGCCTGCAATCCGGCTTGTTAGCGGCTTCTGTTTGGCGAACAACGAAAACATTATGTATGCGGATAAACTCACTATCGCGATCGCCGCAATAACGACGGACGGCTTATGGTGCAGCGAAATACGATGATGATACGAGAGCAGACTCATAACATGGACCAACCAGGTTCCCGTTCCGAGAACCAAAGCTGCGACAGCCGGATATAGTCGCTTCGACCTTTTGCCCGATCGGCTGTTTGCCGTAGCCAAACCGAGGCCTAAATAGGCGGAGAGCAGGGCGACCGAAAGCGACAGAACGACAAGCATGCCGTTCCAATTCTCCGTTAAACCTGTGAAAAGGACAGAGATCATAAATCGGTACCCACTTTGCGTTATGATATTTTTATTCAAATGCTCTTGCTTGAGGCAAGTAAAACCTTTTCTTAATTATATCGAATAAATATGCGAAATCCATTAGGAGAGTGAAAAAAAACCGGCACGGGGTGGCCGGGGCATTTTCATGCTTGGAAAGTCCTATTCGTAAAAGAAGCGGGGGCTGCGGGGGAAATTCGTTCAAGCCGCTGTCTCACCCGGAAAGCTGATAGAAGGATTCGAGGAAGAGGCTTTCCGGGTTCAAAGGCGTCTTTCACTGAATTTCCCCCTCCGCCGTCTTCGCTTCGATTACGGGCAGGACTTTCGGGCATGAAAAAGAACCGGCAGAGTGTGCCGGTTCTTTTTTGGGGGAGGTTAGGAACCGAGCGCTTGTTGCATGCGCGTTCGGCTCAACCTCCGGTTTGAACGTGCTAAGTTCAAGGGATCAAATTAAACGGCTTCTTCGGAGAATTGGCTGTTGTAGAGGTCGGCGTAGAAGCCGCCGGCTTCAAGCAGTTCGTCGTGGGTGCCTTGTTCGATCACTTCGCCGTGGTTCATGACGAGGATCAGGTCGGCGCCTTTGATCGTGGACAGGCGGTGGGCGATGACGAAGCTTGTGCGGTCCTGCATCAGTTCGCCCATGGCTTGTTGGATAAAGATTTCGGTCCGCGTATCGACGCTGCTTGTCGCTTCGTCGAGGATCAGGATGCGCGGATCGGCCAGTACGGCGCGGGCAATGGTCAGAAGCTGCTTTTGACCTTGCGAGATGTTGGACGCGTCTTCGTTCAGTACGGTGTCATAGCCTTCGGGCAGCGTGCGGATAAAGTGGTCGGCGCGGGCCGCTTCGGCGGCGCGCACGATCTCTTCCTCGGTCGCGCCTTCGCGTCCGTAGGCAATGTTTTCGCGAATCGTTCCGCCGAACAACCAGGTATCTTGCAGAACCATGCCGAACAGGCCGCGTAAGCGGTCGCGGTCGATTTCGCGCGTATCCACGCCGTCGATCCGGATCGTGCCGTCGTTGATTTCGTAGAAACGCATCAACAGGTTGATCAGCGTCGTTTTACCCGCTCCGGTCGGGCCTACGATCGCGACGGTCTGACCCGGAGCCACGTCGATGCTCATGTCTTTGATCAGCGGTTTTTCTTCCGAATAACCGAAGCGGACATGTTCGAACGCTACGGCGCCGTTACCGGACAAATGACGTTCCAGTTTGCGGTCCGGCGACTGTTCTTCTTCATCCAGAATTTCGAATACGCGTTCCGCCGAAGCGATCGCCGACTGGATCACGTTCGCGATATTCGCGGTTTGCGTGATCGGTTGGGAGAATTGGCGGGCATATTGAATGAAAGCCAGAATGTCGCCGATGCTGATCCGGCCGTTGGTCGCGAAGATACCGCCGACCACGCAGATCAGGACATAGCCGATATTGCCGATAAACGACATGAGCGGCATGATCAATCCGGAGATATATTGGGCTTTCCAGCCCGACTCGTACAGCTCTTTGTTGTGAGTCTCGAATTTCTTCTGCGAGTCGTCCTCGCGTCCGTAAGCCTTGATGACGCGGTGGCCGTTGTACATTTCTTCGACGTGTCCGTTCAGGTCGCCGAGGGAACGCTGCTGACCCGCGAAATGCTTCTGGGAACGCTTGGCGACCATAATGACGACGATCAGACTGAGCGGAATCGTCAGCACCGTAATCAGGGTCATGATCGGACTGATCGTCAGCATCATGATGATCACCCCGATAATGGTCACGAGCGAGGTGATAATCTGGGTCAAGCTTTGCTGCAAGGTGTTGCTGATATTGTCCATATCGTTGGTGACGCGGCTCAGTACGTCGCCGTACGGATGGTTGTCGTAATACTTCAGCGGCAGGCGGTCGAGCTTTTCTTTGACTTCTTTACGCAGACCGTACGAGGTACGCTGCGCGACGCCCGCCATGACGAACTGTTGAATATAGCCGAACAATGCGCTGGCGACATACAGCCCGGCCAGGATCATGACGATCTGCCAGATATACTCGAAGTCGACGGAGGCTCCCGGAATGCCCTGCATTTTGGCGATGACGCCTTCGCTGAGCCTTGTCACGGCTTTCGCCATGACTTTCGGACCCAAAATATTGAAGACCGTGCTCAAGATCGCCGTAATCAGAACAACGAGCAGATGATATTTATAAGGAGCCAGATAGCCCGCAAGACGCTTGAACGTGGCTTTGAAATTTTTCGCTTTGACGACCGGCATGCCCATTCCGCCGGGACCGCCCGGTCCGGGGCCCATACCCGGTCCTTTGCGTGGGGCAGCATTGCGTTTTTGTTCACTCATGTACGTTTCCTCCTACCTGTGCGCCCAGCTCTTCTTCGGACAGCTGCGACGACACGATTTCGCGGTAGACTTCGCTGGTACGCATCAGCTCGTTATGGGTGCCCATACCCGCGATGCGCCCCTGGTCAAGCACGATGATCCGGTCCGCATCCATGACGGTGCTGACCCGCTGCGCAACCATCAGAACCGTGGCATCATTGATTTCCGTCTTCAGCGCGGCGCGCAGTTTGGCGTCGGTCTTGAAGTCGAGCGCGGAGAAGCTGTCGTCGAAAATATAAATTTCCGGACGACGAACAAGCGCGCGCGCAATGGATAACCGCTGCTTTTGACCGCCGGACAGGTTGGACCCGCCTTGCGATACCGGAGCGCCGTAGCCTTCTTCCAGGCCGTCGATGAATTCCGCGGCTTGGGCGATCCGAGCCGCTTCCCGAACTTCCTCGTCGGTCGCGTCTTCTTTGCCGTAACGGATATTTTCTTCCACGCTGCCCGTGAACAACAGCGCTTTTTGCGGCACATAGCCAACTTTCTGCCTTAACGCTTCCTGCGGAAGCTCCCGGATATCGGCGCCGTCTACGAGGATGCTGCCTGACGAAACATCATAGAAACGGGGAATCAGGTTCACCAACGTCGACTTCCCTGACCCGGTTCCGCCGATCAATGCCGTCACTTCGCCCGGTCTTGCTTCGAACGAAATATGCTCGATAGCCGGGGCTTCCGCGCCTTCGTAACTGAACGACACGTCTCGGAACTCCAGATGCCCGCGTTCCGAGACGGATTTAGGCGAACGGGAGTCTTTGATATCGGGAACGGCGTCCAGCACTTCGTTGATCCGTCCTGCCGATACCGATGCGCGCGGCACCATGACGAAGATGATCGATACCATGATCAGCGAGAACAGGATTTGCATCGCGTATTGGATAAAGGCCATCAGGTTGCCGAGTTCCATCTCCCCGGCGTCGATCCGGTGGCTTCCGTACCAAATGATCGCGATCGTCGAGAAGTTCAGGATCAGCATCATGGCCGGCATCATCGCCGCCATCAGCTTGTTGACCTTGATCGCCGTCTCCATCAAGTCGGCACTCGACGCGTCGAAGCGTTTGCGCTCGCTGTCTTCGCGGCCGAAAGCCCGTATAACCCGGATGCCCGTCAAATTTTCGCGCAGGACGAGGTTGAGCTTGTCGATCTTTTTCTGCATGGCTTTGAACAGCGGCAGCGCGCTTCGGCCGAGCACCAAGATCAGCAAAGCCAATACCGGAATGACGACCACCAGCACCAACGACAGCTTCGCGTCTTTGGATACCGCCATAATGATGCCGCCGATCATCATCATGGGAGCCATCGCCATCATGCGGAGCAGCATGATCAGAACCTGCTGAACCTGCGTGATATCGTTGGTCGTCCGCGTGATGAGCGACGCCGTACCGAATTTATCGAATTCTTTCAACGTAAAACGTTGGGCGTGCGAGAACACCCGGCTGCGCAAATCGCGGCCGAAGCCCATCGAGACTTTGGCGGACAAGTAACTGGCCACGATCGAACACGCCATGCCGACCAGTGCCACGCCGAGCATCAACCCGCCGATTTGCCAGATGTACGGGATGTCTCCTTTGGCGATGCCGTCATCGACGATATCCGCCATCAGCGTCGGCAGGAACAACTCCGTCAACGCTTGAACGAATACGGCCAGCAGGACGAACACGACGCCTACCCGGTAGGGCTTAAGCATGCGAAACAGTTTCATCATAACGGTCTCTCTCCTTTATCGGACGCCTCTGCGTCCCTTTCTTGGACAAACTCTTCTTTCTCTTCGGCCAGCTCTCGCGCCTGACGTTCGGCAAAGTAATCGTGCGTGCGCCCGAGCAAATGGATCAGCGTCCGCGTATCGTTTTCCCCGAGATACTCCGCCAGCCCGCCGACCATCGATTCCATTTCCCGGATAAAAGAATCCGTGACGCGTACGCCTTCGTCCGTCAACGTGATCCGCACGGCACGCCGATCGGAAGGATCGCTGCCGCGAACGACGAGCCCGTCGGACTCCAATCCTTTGATCAACTGGGTCACCGTCGGCGAAGTCACGTCCAAAATCCGGCCCAGCTCCGACACCATGATGCCCGGCTCGCCGTCCTCCACGTGATTGCGAAGCACCATGAGCAGCATGCCTTCGCTTTGCTTGCGCCCCGCGATCGGACCGGAATGTTTTTTCTTCCCCCCATGACGAAATCGCCGAATCGTAATCAGCAATTCCCGCGCCAAAGGGCTTATGCGCGATTCCATGATGCTTTCCTTCTTCCGTTATCGAATGTCCTTCATTCCATTTTGAGGAAAAAATAAATATTTAGGTCGGCTAATATTTAGGTATGCAATCTATTAGCTACCTAATTGTATTCCCGTGAACGATGAATGTCAACTTTGACATTTGGAGTGTGGGAAAAAGTTTCTTCGGCGGGGGAAGCGAGAAGACTGCGAGAGAAATTCGTTCAGGGCGCTGTCTCACTTGGAAAACTGGATTGGAATTGAATAGGGAAGTTTTCCAAGTTCAAAGGCGTCCTTCACTGAATTTCTCTCTCCGTCTTCTCGCTTCCAGCTACGTTGGACTTTTTTGATAGGTTTGATGGGAGAAGAGAAAGTAAAAACCCTTCATCATTTTCGATGAAGGGTTTCGCCTTTAAAAAGCTCTTATTCTGTCCGGAAGCGACAGCGGAGGGAGAAATTCAGTGAAAGATGCCTTTGAGCGCGGAAAGCTGGAAGCTTTCTGCGCGAGACAGCATCTTGAACGAATTTCTCCCGCAGCGCCCCCAGCTTCCCCACCGAATAGGACCTTTTTCAACCAAGAAAAACGGTCATCGCGTCCCCCATTCGTCCGGGAGGAGAGAACGGTAGGGTTCCTGGAGGAAACGGTCGTCGGCCAGAATCAGCACTCCGTGATCCTCCTCCGTTCGAATCAACCGTCCTCCGGCCTGCTGAACCTTGTTCATGCCCGGATAGACGTACGCATAGTTGAACCCGCTCCGGCCGCGCTCGTTGTAATAGTCCCGAATGATGTCCCGCTCCAGACCGATCTGAGGCAGGCCGACGCCGATGACCGCTACGCCCGTCAAACGGTCGCCTGCCAGGTCGATCCCTTCCGAAAACACGCCGCCCATGACGGCAAAACCGACCAATGTCTTGTCCCTACCTGTAGAGAACGCGTCCAGAAATCCGGTGCGTTCCCCTTCCGACATGCCCGATTCCTGTCCGAGGATTTCCACGTGCTCCCGATCGATTCGGGTCTCGAACGCCTGCCGAATCTCCTGCAAATACGCATAGGACGGGAAAAAGAACAAATAATTGCCCGGACGCTTGTTCACCGTCTCCGCCAAAGCCGCCGCTAACGCATCCCTTGTTCTTTCCCGGTCCCGGAAGCGCGTCGAGTAAGGCAGCACCGTCACTTCGAGCTGCTCCGGGCTGAACGGCGACGGGATCGACAGCGTGTAATCGTCCTCGGCCGCCCCCAACATTTCCCGGTAAAAACCGAGCGGAGCCAATGTAGCGGAAAAGTAGACGGCGGAACGGTAGTTTTTCGACGCCTGAAGCAGCAGCTCCGACGGGTCGAGGCAGAACATCTTCATCTTCACCTCGCTGCCGTCCGTTTCCACGTAAGTCACGTATTGATCCCCGTACAGCCGTCCGATCCTTAGGAAAGTCTGTGCAGCGAAATACGCCTCCAACAGCTCTTCCTCCGATTCGCTGCCGTGCACGGTCACCAGCGCATGCTCGGCCTGGTCCACGAACGGCTCCAAAAGCTTAAACATGACTTCCGGCGGCTCGTTTCCGACGAAGCGACCTTCTTCCCCCGCCTGCTTGCGCAAGAGAATCAGGTAAGCGTTGACCCGTTCGGCTGCACCGCGCACGCCTTCGTGAACCCCTTTATACGCGCGCTTGATTTCTAAAAAAGCGGACTTCAGCAGCTCGGCCGAAAACATCTCGCGTCCGCGTTCGACCAGGTTGTGCGCTTCGTCGATCAACAGCGCCGACTTGCTGCGCTGCTCGTCCGACAAACGTTTGAACGAGATGCGCGGATCGAATACGTAGTTGTAGTCGCAAACGACCACATCCGCCGCATACGCCGCATCCAGCGAAAATTCGAACGGGCATACGGTATGCTTGCGCGCATAGTGTTCCAGCACTTCCCGCGTAACGCGGGTCTCGTGCTCGAACAAATCCTGAAGCGCGTCGTTGATCCGGTCATAGTAGCCGATCGCGAAGCGGCACTGTCCGCCCGCGCAATCCTCTTCTTCTTTGAAACAAACCTTGTCCTTCGCCGTGATCGTCACCGAGCTTAAATAAGCGCCGCTTTTCTCCAGCAGGTTCAGCGCTTCTTCCGCGCCCGCGCGCGTAGTCGTCTTGGCGGTCAGATAGTAGATACGACCGATCAGACCTTCTCCGATCGCTTTGACGGCCGGGAAAAGGGTGGAGATCGTCTTGCCTGTTCCGGTCGGCGCGCGCGCCAGCAGATTTTTTTCTTCGCGGACCGTTTTGAACACGGCTCCCGCGAACAATCGCTGCCCTTCCCGGTAATGGCCGAACGGAAAGCCGAGCGCCGACGCCGCGGCATTGCGCTTTTCCTCGCGCTTTTTGAGCAGCAGCGCGAACGGCGCATACCGCTCGGCCACATCCTGCACGAAAGCGGTCAGCTCCTCCATCGTTTGCGACGTCTCGCGCACGCTTCGTTCGCCGCCCGGTTTATGCACATAGGTCAATCGCACGCCGACTTTTTGAAGCTGCATCTCCAATGCCAGCATATACGCATAAAATTTTGCCTGCGCCCAGTGCACGTCGCGCCCGCCTTCGATCTGCTCGGGAGTCTCCGACGTCGACTTGATTTCGTCAATCGTGTAGATGCCGTCTTCGCCGAGCAGCACGCCGTCGGAACGCCCTTCCACCTGAATGAGCAGCTCGCCTGCGGCGCAGGATAATTCCGTTTTTAAAAAGACTTCCTTGCGGTCGTTCTCTCCATAGTTCTCCTGGACTTCGCGGTGGATGCGCGTTCCTTCCTGCAAGGCATTGCCGAAGCGCGTCCCCGACTCCAGACTGCCGCTGCGGAAAACGTATTCCACCAGCGGGCGAACAGACGTTTTCACGGTATAAGTCATGCAAACTCCCCCTTTCCGGGAAGATGATCGTCGATTCTTTTTGAACATTTTTCGATTTTTTCGTTTTCATGCAGACCAAAACGTTTTTTGGCGCGTCTATCTTATTATAGCCGATACCCGACGTTCCGAAATCCTTCCAAAGCAAAAAGCGACCTTCGCCGCAAGAGCGAAAGCCGCCTGAAGTGACCCGTTACCTGATCAAAGGCAAAAGGACAAACTTGATTAAATCGACTAAAATTTGCGATTATTGAAGTACGCGTCTTGCCGATACGTAATGATCCTGCCAGTATTTAAGGTCGAGCGGCGAAATGGCTACCCCGTCCTTGCTGGCACTGTTATGTACCAGATTTCCGTTTCCGTCGTAAATGCCTACGTGTCCGATCAGGCCGGGAACGCTGCTCCAGAAAAACAACAGGTCGCCTTTTTGCCACTGATCCTTTTCGACCGCGATGCCGATGTCTTTCTGATAAGCGGTTCCGAACGGCAGACTTACCCCTTCAAGACCGAATACATAACGGGTGAACGAGGAGCAGTCGAACAGAACCGGAGCTTCGCTTTTTCCGAATCCGTAGCGCGTAATGCCTTGCAGAGCAAGTGCATTCTCGATCACGCGATCAGCGGTATCGGGCGTGATCGCGCTGCCGGACGGGAGTTCCGCAGGCGCAGGCGTCGAAATCTCCGGCTGTACCGAAGGAATGCTGACGGGCGGCGCCGGAGGCGCGACGGGAACCTCTGCCGCGGGCGCCGGCGGTGCGGACGACACCGCTCCTGAAAGCGCGTACGTGACATAACCCGTCGAGACGTAGCCGGTCACGCCGCTGCTGTCCGTAATTTTGAGCCAAGCCGAGTTCGTCAGTTCGACTGCCGTAAAACTTTCTCCTGCGGACAATACGCGATACACGTCGCTGCCCGATACAGGCTCGGAGCGGAAGTTGACGTTCTTCGTGACTACGCCGCTGCCTGCGGCAACCGCCGGGCTAGAAACCGGTTTTTCCACAGCCGGCTTCACATTCGAAGGAGCAGAAGCAGCCGGAGCGGATGCCTGCTTCACGGAGGAAGAGGACTTTTGATTCGAAGAAGCCGATTGCGTCTTCGCGGAAGCAGCGGCTTTCGGCGCAGCAGCCGACGGGTTGGTGTAGGTTACATAAGAAGAAGACACGTAGCCGGTTTTGCCTGCCACCTGAACTTTAAGCCAATACGTATCGGACCCGTCCAACACTTCGAGCTTGGTGCCGGGCTGCAAGGTACGGTATACGCTGCCCTCGGATGCCGACGGGGCCGACCTGAGATTGACGGGGCGGTCGACTTTGCCGGGAGCGGCATCCGCTGCGGCGGGCAGGGTCATTACTAAAGTCGATGCTGCGAGCAGGCTGAAGAGCGTTCTTTTCATGATTCCCTCCTTGAAGTACGGCGCCGTGCACCGATTCCTTATCTTCATAAACGAAACGGCACGAAGCGACGCATGAGTGCGATCGGGAGCGCTTAATGAAGACTGGTTACTATTCTAACGATATTTTAACTTCTATCGGCCGGAATCGCCAGCTTTTTGAGCAAATTCCGAAGGAATCGGAAACGTTTTTGACATCTTTTGCCGCCGGGAGCATAATAGCTAAGGATTTATCGCGCATTAGCCAGAAAATGGGACAAATCACGCGAAACGGTTTATCCCTATATAACTGGTTTTTCGGCTGGGGGAATCCCCGTCGCCTCTCCTATTTTCGTAATCCGAAGTATATAGAAAAGGAGCTTTGCATCGTGGAGTCGATAAAAAATTGGCGGTCGCTGCTGACCCAACCTTTCGTTCTTTTTACCCTCATCCTATTGGTCAAGGGCTATATCGCCTGGGGACCGATTTTCGAAGACACGCCTCTATGGGGGCCGCTGCTGACGGAAATTCCGTTCTTGTGGATCATTTTTTGCTTGCTGGAATGGTTGGCGACCAAACGTAAATTGTTGTGGTACATGGTCACCAATCTGTTTGTGACCGCGCTGTTCTTTACGGCGATCATCTATTTCAAATATTACGGTAACCTTGTGACTTACCATGCACTCGATCAGGGCCGTCAAGCCGTAGAGGTCAGCGACAGCGTCTTTTCCCTGATGTCGCCGCAGTATCTGCTGATCTTCACCGATATCATCGTGCTCAGCGTCTGGTTCTTCATGAGCAAAAAAGCGCGCACTTGGCGTAAAACCATCGTGCAGCACCGAATGAGCCGGCGCGCATGGGGCAGCGTGCTGATCGTCTCGCTCGTGCTGTGCACGATGAACGTTTGGCCGAACCGCGCCAGCATGAACGAAGTCGTCAAAGCCGAGAAGATGGGCATTTTGAATTACGAAGCCTACACGCTGCTGACCGACCGCGAAGACGATCCCGTTCCGCTCGACGAGATTTCGCAAGAAAGAATCGATAAACTGAAAGGCGTCACGACGCCCGAGAACCCGGTCTACTACGGTTCGGCGAAAGGCAAAAACCTGATCATCCTGCAAATGGAATCGCTGCAAAACTTCATGGTCGGCCTCAAGATCGACGGCCAAGAAATCACGCCGAACTTGAACAAGCTGACCGGGCAGGGCCTGTATTTCCCGAACTTCTACCAAAGCGCGGGGCAAGGCAACACGTCGGATGCCGAATTTACCGTCAATACGTCGTTCTACATCCCGCCGCGCAAAGCTGCCGTGATCGCTTACGGAGAGAAGGAACTGCCGAGCCTGCCGAAGCTGTTGGAGGCACAAGGCTATCAAACGGCTACTTTCCATACCAACGACGTCACCTTCTGGAACCGAAACCAGCTCTATCCGGCGCTCGGCTTCGACAAGTATTACGATAAAGAATTCTTCGGTACGGACGATACGCTATTCTTCGGCGCTTCCGATGAAGTCTTGTATGACAAAACAACCGACGAACTGCAAAAAATGGACGCATCCGATCAGCCGTTCTACGCGCAGATCGTCTCGATGAGCGCGCACCATCCGTTCACCATTCCGGAAGACAAATACAAAATGACGCTGCCGGAACGGTATGAAGACACGCTCGTCGGCGATTACATCCGGGCGCAAAATTACGCGGATTACTGCTTGGGCCTGTTGATCGACGAATTGAAGGAAAAAGGCTTGTGGGAAGACAGCATGCTGATGCTTTACGGCGACCATCTCGGCCTGCCGCTGCATTCGATGGATGAACGCGACCTTGAGCTGGCAAAAGAAATCTTCGGCCACGACTATACTTATAGCGACATGCCGAACATTCCGTTCATGATTCTCGGTTCGGGCGCGAAGGCGGACAACGTTCAGACGCAGCTCGGCGCGCAAGTCGATATTCTGCCGACCGCCGCCAATCTGCTGGGCGTCTCCCTGGAGAACCATATCCACTTCGGCCAGGATCTGCTCAACCAGGGCGAGAACATGATCCCGGAACGCTACTACTGGCCTTCCGGTTCCCTGATCACGGGCGATACGCTGTTCATTCCCGGCACGGCATACGAAGACGGCACGTATTACCCGCTGAAAAAAGGCGGCACGGCGTCTTCGGGCGTAACCGAGGATCAATACAACCGAATGCTGGAGCTGTTCGGATTATCGAGCAGTTACGTGCGCCAGCTGCCTGACCGGCCGGAGGCCGAAACCGCGGAGTAAGGCGAAAACGACTGTACTCCCCGAACTTGACCTATACGCCAAAAACCGCCTGCGGATCAATCGCGGGCGGTTTTTTTTCGCGAAAACAAAAAGAGAATAAAAAAGCAAGCGAATCGGCGTTACTCCGTATTCAGCTCCGTCACGGAAAAGCGGACCGCGGCGCCTCCTTCCGGACGATTGCGGGCGGCGATCTCCCCGCCGTGCCTGCGCACGATGGTTCGGGCGATGAACAGCCCCAGCCCCGAATGCGCGCCGTCGCCGGGGCCGCCGGCTGCGGATCTTGCCGCGTCTTCGCGATAGAATTTCTCGAAAATGCGGCCGGCTCCGGATTCGGTAAACCCCGGTCCCTCGTCGCGAATCTCGTATTCCGCTTCGCCGGTCCGCAGGCGAAGGTCCATTTCGATTTTTCCGCCTTCCGGCGAATAACGCAGGGCGTTGCCCACCAGGTTGTCCAGCACCCGGTTGATCCGATGCTGGTCCAGCTTCAGCGGAATCCGTTCGCGTTCTTCGCGCAGATCGTTCACGGACAGCACGAACCCGACCCCCTGCCTGCGGCATAAAAAGGCGTATTCCTGCGCTTTGGCGCGCACCGCCGCTTCCGGATCCACCGGCTCGGGACTAAGGATAAAGTCCGGCCGTTCCACTTTGGCGGCTTCCGACAAATCTTCGGTCAGCCGGATCGAGCGGTCAGCCGCGCCCAAGATCGTCCGCGCGTAACGCTCCGCCCGTTCGGGCCGCTTGCCCGCGTCGCCGAGCAACACTTCGGCATGGCCGCGAATCACGCTGAGCGGCGTGCCCAGATCGTGCGCCACGGCCGCGATCATGTCGCGGCGTTCCCGCTCCGACTCCCATTCGCGGCGCAGCGCGTCCTTCAAAGCTTCGCGCATCTGCTCGAAAGCCGTCATCAGCTGGTTCAGTTCGCGAACGCCGGTGCCGCCGCGCTCCAGCGAAAAGTCCAGATCGTGTTCTCTGATCTTTTCCGCGCCTTCGATCAAGCGTCCGAACGGCTTTTCCAACCGCCGGCCGAGCCTGCGTCCGCCCCATACCGCGAAGCCGTACAAGTATGCAAAAGGCGCGGCCGCCATCAGCAGTCCGCCGAGAACCACGGGCACGCTCCATGCCGGATTGGACGAAGCGACCGTCAGCTTGTAACGCAGGGCGATCGCTCCGGCGAAGCGTCCGTCAGCTGCCGTCAGCGGTTCGTAACGCACGTAGTACCCGTCGGAAGAGACTTGGCGGTTCAGCTTTCCGAGCAGGTCCGCCGCGCCGCCGACCGCTGCCGACGGACCGGGCTCGAACGATCCGTATACCCGGTTTCCCGAAGCGTCGTACACGGCGTAACCGATGCCTTCCCGCGGCACGATCCGTTCCATCTCGGAACGGGAAGCCGCGGAAACCGGATCTTCCAGCGCCTGCACGCGCGCCGCGACTTCCGGAATCCGGTTCTCGTAATAATTCGCCGGCCGAAGCGAACTTCCGAACGCCGCAAGCGCGGCAAGTCCCAGCCCCCAGGTCAACAGCGTCGCCAGCACGCTCAGCAGCAGCGTGCCGCGGAATGTCCGCCCGATCAGTACCTTCAACGATCTTTCTTTGGACGCGGGACCGGTTAAGCCAAATCGTTTTTTCCTCACGCCCGTCTTTTCGCCCGATCCGGAATCCGGTCCCGGATTTTTACCGCCGGTCAAGCCTGCCACTTGTATCCGACCCCCCAGACCGTCGCGATCGGATTGCACGCCGCGTCGGCGGCGCTCAGTTTGGCCCGGATTTTTTTGACGTGTTCGGTTACCGTAGCCGAATCCCCGTCCGCTTCCAGCCCCCAAATCCGTTCGTAGATGTCTTCCCGCGCGAACGCCTGCGACGGATGCAGCGCCAGCAGCAGCAAGATATCGAATTCCCGCGCCGTCAACGGCACTTCGGTTTCGCCCAGCCGCACTTCGCGTCCTTTTCCGTCGATCGCGAGCCTGCCGAACCGCAAAAAACGGTCGGAAGCGGCCCGATCCCTTTTTTCCCGGCGAAGATGCGCGTAGATCCTCGTTTTGAATTCGCGCAGACCGAACGGCTTGACCAGATAATCGTCGCCGCCCGCCATCAAGCCGAGCACCCGGTCTTCTTCCGAACGCCGGGCGCTGACGAACAGGATCGGGCACGAAGCCTCTTCCCGGATCGCCGCGCACAGCTCGTACCCGTCCATGCCGGGCATCATCACGTCCAGCACGACGACGTCCGGCTTGCGCGAAAGCAGCTCCAGCGCCTGCTCCCCGCCGTACGCGCACAGCACCCGATATCCTTCGTCCTCCAGCGCGTCCCGCATGAACGCCACGATCTCGCGTTCGTCGTCCACCAACAACACCGTCTCCGCCATCTTCCGTCCTCCCCTTTTCCGTGCCGCGCCGACCGGCGTTCCGCGCTTTCGCGGGCGCTTCGCCCGCTCACTGCGTCCAGTCCCTGCGCTGCCAACTCCATGTTCCTATTATAGCGCAGCCCGCCAGCATCGCGCAGAGCATCCACGCCAGCGAAGCGTCGCTGCCCGGAATCCCTCCGAGAAAACGGAACAGCGAATCCGATACCGACAGCAGGAAAGACAGCCGGTCCGAAACGTACAGTCCTCCGACGATCACGGCCAAGATTCCGACATAAGCCAGCACCGGATTCGGCAGCACCCGCGATACGACGCCCCCGATTCCGATCAGCGCCGAAAACACGCAGAACGCGAGCATATAAAATCCCAACGTGAAGCCGAGCGCGCCCGAACTGTCGAGCCGGCCGGCTCCCATCAGCGTCGTTTCTTCGACCGCGGGCATCGCGATCCGGGCGAACGCCGTTCCGACCGCCCAGGTGAACAGCGTCAGTCCTCCTACCGTCAGGCCGAGCACCAACCATTTGACCCCGAACAGTTTCGCGCGCGAGACCGGCCGGATCAAAACCGTTCGCAGCGCTCCCGAGGAGACGTCTCCTCCGAAGCTGTCCGCCGCCAGCATCGGAATCACGACGAAATTCATCAGAATCGCGAGTTCCCTGAGAAGGAAAGGCGCCGTATTGAGCGAATCCAAAGCCACGCTGCGCCGCGGATCGTAAAAACTCGTGTTCATCATCGTCAAAAATACGCATTCCAGCAGCGCGAACGCCATATAAACGATCAGCACGGCCCAGGTCCGTTTGCGCTTGAACACTCTCTGCGCCTCGCTGCGGACCATATTGCCCAGGCCGACTTTATTTTTGTTATTCAAACGAATCCCTCCTTTTCCAAGCCCATGCCGTCATCCCGCCGAACAATATCGCGTAACCCGCCAGCACGCCGAAATTCCATACCGCCAGCCCGTGCAGGTTCGCGAGCGTCGCCGCCAGTCCTTCCCATTCGATCATGAGCAGCGACAGGAAATACATTCGCATGTAGACGCCCGCGTCCAGCAGCGGCCGAAAATAGTTCAGCAGCGTAGGCGCCGCGTAAGACAACAGCAAAAAGCCGATCCCCGTTCCCAAAGCCGCCGTGGACGAACGCCCGATCGTCGCGATCCAGAAAAACACCGTCAACAAAACCGCCAGCGCCAATGCGGCCAATCCGTAATACGCCAGATCGTAAAATATTCCCTGCGCGTAAGAAACCGTGCCCGCCTCGTAAAAAAGCGGATAAGACGCCGGATTCGGAAATCCGAACCGTCCGATGACGACGGAGCTTAGAAAGTAAAGCGCAAGCTGAATCAGCACGAACGACAGGCAGGCCAGCCACTTTGCCGCCATGATCCGCGTCAGCGAAACGGCTCGCAGCATGCCCATCCGCAGCTGCCCGCCGCGGTATTCTTCGGTCACCGTCAAGCCCGCAAGCACCAGCATCATGCCGCTGAACGCGGTAACGAGCATCTCGGCCAGCGCCAGCACCGGCACATTGCCCGCCGTCGCGTATTCCGGAAGCGCCGGATCGAGCAGCGCGTTTTGGGACAGCAGGTACTTGGCCGACACAAGCGAGGCCGCCGGCGCGGTCAGCGCCATCAGGCGAACGGGCCGCCTTTTCCATAATCTTCTCCATTCCGCTTCCAACACCCGGGCAAACCGGACGCCTTCGATGTTTTCGTTCACCAACAAGCTCATCTCGTCATCATCTCCACGAAGGCGTCTTCCAGACTGCCGCTGCTGCCGATCATTTCTTCGCGGCTTCCCGAGAAGACCTGCTCGCCTTCGCGGATGACGACGATGCGGTCGCAGATCTTTTGCAGTTCGTCCAAGAGGTGGCTGGATACGAGGATCGTTTTGCCGAACTCGGTTTTGAGCTTCAAGATCAACTCGCGCAGCTCGCGGATGCCCATGGGATCGAGTCCGTTCGCCGGTTCGTCCAGGATCAGCAGCTGCGGATCGCCGAGCAGCGCCTGCGCGATGCCCAGCCTCTGCTTCATGCCGAGCGAATACGTTTTGACTTTCTCGTCGGCGCGCTTGTCCATTCGCACGACTTCCAACACTTCTTCGATCCGGCGCTTCCGCGCTTTGCGATCCGGCAGATTGGGATGCAGCAGCGCCAGATTGTCCAGATTTTCGCGCCCCGTCATATAAGGAAAGAAAATCGGCGACTCCACGATCGCGCCCACGTTCGCCACGGCGGCTTCGCGCTCGCGCACCACGCTGCGGCCGCCGATCAGGATGTCGCCCGAATCGGGACGGATCAGTCCGGTCATGACGCGGATCAGCGTCGTTTTGCCCGCTCCGTTGGGACCCAGCAGCCCGCAGATCTCTCCCTGCTCCACCGCGAAAGACACGTCTTTGAGCAGTATGCGCTTCCGCACCTTTTTCGTGACGTTGCCGACTTCCGCCAGCGGATGCGACGCCTGCGGAATCTCGATCGGTCTTTGTTGGATCTTTTCCATGTTCTATCCTTCTCCTTTGCCGCGCCTGCGGTCCGTTTTCCGGAAGCCTTTCTTCCGATGAACCCAGTGTAGAAGGCAAATCTAAAGAAACGCTAAAGAAAGAGGCGAATTTTTCGTTCAGGTTTTTTTCGCAAAAAAAGTCAAAACGCGGCACCCGATCCGGCTACCTCAAGTCGGTCACCGCACACTCGCCGGAGCAGTTCGCCATGATGATGCAGGTTTTTCGGGGCAAAAAAATCAACGCGAAAAAAGCCCTCTTTTTAAAGGGCTCTCAACGTGTCGAGAAAATTCGACGTAACTGGAAGCGAGAAGACGGAGAGAGAAATTCAGTATAGGAATGATAGCGACCGAAACGAATTTCTCTCGCAGCCTTCTCGCCTACCGCTTGCCGCTTCCTTCTTCCACCGGCGTGCCGCCCAACCATTCCCGCGTGAACGAAATCCATTCGCGCGCCGCATACGATTGATATCGATCCTTCCGCCAGATCACGCCGAGCCTCCACCAAATCGCCGGCTCCTCCAAAGGCACGACGCTCACCGCCTTGCCCGACGCCTGGCGGCAGATCGTTTCCGGCAGCAGCGCCACGCCGAGTCCTGCCGCTACCATCTCGCTGATCAAATCCCACTGCGAGCTTTCGTACACGATACGAGGCTGGAAGCCGGCTTGCAGACATTCATTAATAATGCGGTCATGCAGCGTGAAGTCTTCCCGGAAAAAGACGAAGTTCTCCTGCGCCAGCTCTTCCAGCTTTGCGCTCGATGCCCCGGACAAAGCATGCGAGGCCGGCACGATCAGGTTCAACCGTTCTTCGGCGAACTGAAAAGAGTCGAAGACGTCGAACGAGTGGGGAAGCACCACGACGCCGATATCGAGCAGTCCGTCGGCAACGTCGGACTCTACCTTTTTGGCTCCGTCTTCGAATACCTGAAGCGTCACGTCGGGATAACGATTGTGGAACGCGCCGATCACCTTCGGGAAAAAGCTTGATCCGACCATGGGCGGCAGGCCGATCCGAATCTGTCCGCTTTTCAGCTCCGCCAGATCGCCGAGTTTTGCCGACAGGCTGGAGAACGATTGGGTGATCGCCTGCGCCTGTTCCATCACGACGCGCCCCGCATCGGTGAGTTCGATCCGCTTGCCGATTCGGTCAAACAATGTCGCGCCAAGTTCTTCCTCCAACTGGCGGATCGCTTTGCTGATCGCCGGTTGAGTGAGGTAAAGGGATTCGGCAGCTCGAGTGAAGCTTTTCAAACGTGCGGTCTCCAGAAAATAAGCCAAATGCCGAATGTCCATAAGCTACCTCCATATCGAAAATACATAACCCTAAGGAATGATCTTCATTCTTTATATTCATTTTACTCATGAAAGAAAGAGATGTAAAATTTTCAATATAGAGAATCGGTTACAGAACATTTCTAGCATATTTTTCATATATAACTCGGAAAGGAACGTCCCTTTTATGAAAAAAGCACTGCTTGCCGCGATTCAGGTTGCGGGCCTGATGGGTTTCTCCCTGCTGATGAATCGGTTGGCGGTCTGGATGCACCTTCCGGTTCCCGGCAGCATCCTGGGCATATTCGTTTTATTCTTGCTTCTCCAATTTCGGATCGTGAAGCTGGAATGGGTCGAATTGGGCGCGAACTGGCTGCTGGCCGAGCTTCTGTTGTTCTTCATCCCTGCCGCCGTCGGCGTCATGAATTATATCCCGCTGCTTGAACAAGACGGAATCCGCATTCTGGCCGTCGTCATTCTGAGCACCCTGATCGTCATGGTCAGCTCAGGCCTGCTGGCAGGTGCCTTATCCAAAAGAAAGGAGAGTCGAGCCTCATGATTAACGAAGCCGTTACGTACCTGACCGCCACACTGATTATCTACTATGCCGCCAAGTGGGTATATCGCAAATATCCGCGCGTTTATCTATCGCCCTTGCTTGTCACGCCGATTATTCTGGTTGTGCTGCTGCTTGCCACGCATTCGTCCTACGATAGCTACAACGCAGGCGGGGCTTGGCTCTCCAAACTGCTTCAGCCGGCTACGGTCGCATTTGCCGTACCGCTGTATAAAAATCTCCAGACGCTTAAAAAACATGCGGGAGAGATTGTCGCAAGCGTGTTGTTCGGTTCTCTGATGGCTATGCTGTCTTCAGCTCTGTTGGCTCGAATGATGCACCTCAACGGCGAACTCGCCAGCAGCCTTGTCCCTCGCTCGGTCACCACGCCTATTGCGATGAACGTCTCGCAGATGATTGGCGGCGTTCCCACTATCACGGCCGTGTTCGTCATCATGACCGGTTTGCTCGGCGCGATGATGGGCCCTTCCGTCGTTAAGCTGCTGCGCATCGAAGGCGATATCGCCCGCGGCGTTTTATTCGGAACGAGCGCGCACGGTACGGGGACTTCGAAAGCCTTCGAGTTGAATCCGCTGACCGGGACCATTTCGAGTATTTCGATGATTCTTGCGGCTCTGTTCACCTTGTTGGCGGCGCCTGTGATGCTTGGGTTGCTGGGTTAACGTTCGTTTTGCCACATCGTTATTTTCAAAAAAAGACCCCCGCCTCCACTTGTCGGAGAACGGGGGTCTTTAACTATTGCGTTTACTTTGATTATTTCGCTTACGATGTGAAGTTGTCGCTCATGCGCTCGATCAATCGGACCAGGACGGTTGCCGCTTCGGCGCGCGTCGCATTGCCTTTCGGATCAAGCACGCCGTTCGTTTTGCCGATCAAAATGCCTTCTTCAAGCATCCGGCTGATCGGTTCTTTTGCCCAGTTGCCGACACGGTCGTAATCACGGAAAGCTTCTGCCGCTGCGTAATCCGGGCTGTTCGGGAATACGTCCGGATTCAGCCACAGCATGGCGTTGGTCAAAATTTTCGCCATTTCTTCGCGCGTAACCGGTTCGTCCGGATCGAAGTTGCCTCCGGTATAGCCGTTCACGATCCCTTGTTCGTAAGCTCCTTGGATCGAAGCTGTATACCAACGGCCGGCCGGCGTATCCGAGAAGATCGGCGAATTCTGCGAATTGATACCCAGCAGGGTAGCGACCATCTTCGTAAACTGCGCCCGAGACAGCGTTTCGCGCGGTGCGAAGCTGCCGTCCGGCAGGCCGTCGATAACGCCGAGCGCGGCCAATCGTTCGATGGCGCTTTGCGCCCAGTACCCGGAGATATCGTTGAACGTGCGCGGTTCGCGCATCGTCAAGGTTACGATTCGGCCCGGTACGTCAAGTTCTTCGCCTTCACCTTCCGTTTCCGGCGTAACCGGATTCGTTTCCGGGGTGACGGGGTTAGCAGGGGTTACCGGACCCGCAGGCGCGGTTCCTCCGTCGCCTCCTCCTACGCCCGTACCCGGTTCTTCTTCTTCGATACGCGCCGGGTAAACGATCGGCGTCGGCGCGCTTTGCGTCGCGCCTCTTGTCAGAGTAACTTGAATGTTGCCGCCGGCCTCATCGAGCGAAACCGGAATCGCGACGCTGGTCGCTCCCGGCTGAACTTGGGCGCGGCCGATGATCGTGGTGCCGTTGGCCGCATAGACCGTGACGATGTCGCCCGGTTGTACGTTGGATACGACGACGCTGCTGCCTGCTGCCCCATTGTTGTTGACCGCGACGCTGGCAGGTGCCGGTGCAGGTACCAAAGACGGCTCCGCTCCGTACGAAACGGTCGTTCTGCTGCTTTCGATGCCGCCGCGAGTGATCGAAACTTGCACGTTTCCTCCGCTTGGATTCAACGTTACCGGAATGACCCACGTTGCCGGATCGGAGCCGACGGTAACGCGATCGAGGATCGTCGTTCCGTTTGCCGCGTAAACGGTAATGATGTCTCCGGCTTGCAGATTCGTCAAAGTGACGTTGTCCGAGCTGCCCGTAATATTGTTGACGGTAATGCCGGCCGCGGCCGGCGCATCCAGCGTCGTCGGCTCTGCCGTATAGTTCGAAGAAGCCGGCGCGCTTTCCACATTGCCTCGCGTCAACGTTACGTTGACTGCGCTGCTTCCTTCAGGCAGGGTCACCGGAATCGTCAGCCTTCCCGCTTCTGTCGCGGTCGCTCGAGCCAGAATCGTCGTGCCGTTCGAAGCGTACACGGTGTACGTATCGCCGACTTGAACGTTATTGATCGTCACGCTGTCCTGAGATCCCAGGTTGTTGGTCACCTGGATATTCCCGACCGTCGGCACCGGTACGCTGCTAGATTCTGCCGCGTAAGGTTTGGTCGTCTTCGCGCTTTGTACGTTGCCGCGAGTGATCGCGACTTGAACATCGCCTGCCGCAGCACCCAACGTGACATTAAGAGTAACGGTTCCGGCAGTCGTGACTTCTGCCAAGCCCAACACGGTCACGCCGTTGGCCGCGTACACGGTTACGACGTCGCCGACTTGAAGATTGGCGCTCGTTACCGTCACTTGGTCGCCGTTTCCGGTGTTGTTGGTAACGGTAATATCGGTTGCAGACGGCTGCGGAACGCTGCTCGTCTCCGCCGCGTAAGTCTGCGGCGTTTTCGAGCTTTCGATTCCGCCGCGAATGATCGAGACTCTGATGCCTCCGCCTTCGCTATCGAGCGTTACGGGAATCGTGACCGCCGTTTCTCCGCTCGCTGCTTCTGCTTGGCCCAAAATCGCTACGCCGCTGGCGCTGTACACCGTTACGATATCTCCCGCTTGCACGTTATCCACCGTCACGGTATCGTTGCTGCCGGTGTTGTTTACGTACGTGATATCGCTTGCCGCGGGAGCTTGGATTCCGCCCGGTTCAACGCCGTACGATTTCTCGGTCTTGGCGCTTTCCGTCGTTCCGCGCGTGATCGAGACCTCAATCTCGCCTCCTCCGCTAAGCAGCGTCACGTCGATTGTGAGACTCGTTCCGTTTGCTGTCTCTTTGCCCAGAATCGCCACGCCGTCGGCCGCATAGACGGTAACCACGTCACCGGCTTGCAGGCCGTTTACTTGTACGCTGTCTCCGTTGCCTGCATTGTTGGTGACCGTGATGTCGGATTCGTCAGGCGCCGTAACCGCTCCCGGCTCGGCCGCATACCCTTTATCCGTCTTCGCGCTCTCCGTGCCGCCGCGCGTGACGGAAACTTGGATGCCTCCGCCTCCGCCGAGCAGCGTTACAGGGATGGTAAGCGTACCGTCCGCTTGCGCCGTCGCTCTTCCGAGAACCGCCGAACCGTCTGCCGTGTATACCGTCACGGTATCGCCGGATCGGATGTTCTGCACTTGTACGTTATCATCGTTGCCTGTGATGTTGTTGACCGTGATATCCGTATCCGCCGGAGCCGTCACGTTCGACGTTTCGCCCGTGTATGGCTTCGTCACTTTGCCGCTCTCCAACCCGTAACGCGTCACGGATACTTGTACGCTTCCTCCCGCAGGATTCAGCGCCACCGGAATTTCCAGTGTCGGAGAAGAAGTCGTTGCTGTTGCTTGTCCCAAGATCGTCGTTCCGTCAGAGCCGTAAACAATGAAGTGATCTCCCTCTTGAACGCCCGCTATAATCACCACGGAATCGGTTGATCCTGTATTGTTATTGACTGTGATGTTAGCGTCGATCGGATCTTGCGGCGCGACCGCATCATATACGACCGTCACGGGAGCACCGGAATCGGTCCCGCGGTTCACAATGACTTGAATCGTTCCGCCTTGCGGCCGGAACTCGAATCCGGCTGCCGTTGCCGTCGTTTCTCCCGTACCTACCGTCCCCGTCTCGACTTGCACGCCGTCGACGGTTACAGATACGGTGTCGTTCGGTTCAAGTCCGCTTACCGTGACCGTTCCCGCGTCGCGACTATAAACAATCTGCGTTACGCTCGGAGTAGGAGCAGCGCTTGTCGCCGCTCCGTTATAAACGTTAGGGCTCGACAGCGGCGCGCTCGTGATGCCGTCGCGCTCACGGACCGCGTCGAACGATCCTCCTCCCGCATCAAATCCGGAAGGAACCGGAATCGTGACGATGCCGTCCGAAACGGCGGTCGCCTGCGCGCTCACGCCTCCGCTCAAAATAATGGTATCGCCCGCCAAGATGCTAGGATCGGAAACCACTACGGTACCCGAGCCGTCGGAATAAACCGTCGTCGCGAAACTCGCTCCGTCGAGATTAGGCACTGTTTCGGCCGAATACCCGACTTCCGTCTTCTCGCTCTCCAGCCCGTCTCGCGTAATCGAAACGGCCACGTTTCCGACACCGGTCGTCAATTCGACCGGAACGGTAACCGTAGACGCGCTTGCAGTTGCCTGTCCCAGCACGCGCGTCCCGTCTTCCGAGTAGACCCGAACGATATCACCCGGGGCAACGCCGCTAATCTCCACCGTATCGTTCGCCGTTCCCGGCTCGTTGGCAATCTGTACGTTCGCCGCCGACGGCGCGTCAGGCGCGGTCGGCGCTTCCGGTTCCGCAGAGTAAGTCTTCTCGCCGGAAAGCGCGCTTTGCAGACCGTTGCGCTCGATACGAATCTGAACGGCTCCTCCGTCCGCAAGCAGGATAACCGCTACCTCGACGGCAGATGCCTCAGCCGTGCTTTGGCCGAGCAATGTCGTTCCGTCAGCCGCATATACGCGAACGATATCGCCTGCGACCACGTCGCTTACGGTCACGCTGTCGTTTGTCGTTCCCGTTTGGTTATCGACCGTAATACTGCCTAATGCGGGCGCCGCGGGCGCGGTAGGTCCTGCCGGCTCAGCGACATACGTCACCGGAGCAGAGAGCGCGCTTTGCAGACCGTCACGCTCGATGCGTACCCGAACCGTTCCTCCTGCCGGGTCCAACGCTACCGCAACGACGGCACTCGTCTCGCCTGTCGGCACGGCATGCTGACCCAAAAGCGTCGTTCCGTTCGCTCCGTATACGCGAACGATGTCGCCTGCTTGCACATTCGTGACCTCGACCGTATCATCGGCCGTTCCGATCGGATTGAGAACGGTTATGCTGCCTGCCGCCGGCGCGCTCGGCGCGGTCGGAGCCGCAGGCTCCGCTCCGTACCTTACGGGAGCGGACAACGTGCCTTGCAGATTGTTGCGTTCGATCCGAACTTGTACCGTGCCGCCGGCCGCGTTCAATACGACCGGGATCACGGTTTCCGTCGCTGTCGCCGTACGTTGTCCGAGCAGCGTCGTTCCGTCCGTTCCGTACACGCGGAGGATATCGCCGGCATTGACGTTATTTCCTGTCGTTACGGTAACCGTATCGTTTGTCGTTCCGGTCTGGTTGGAGACGGAGATCGCGCTTGCCGCGGGAGCTGCGGGAGCAGGTTCCTGCTCGTAACTGACCGGTACGGAGAGCGAACTTTCTACCCCGCCGCGTTCGATCGTGACTCGGACGCTGCCTCCGGATGCATTAAGTTCAACCGGGATTTCGACGGTAGTATCCGTCGCGACCAGTTGGCCGAGCTGAACCGTTCCGTTCGCATTGTAGACGCGAACCAGATCGCCGGGTTGGACGTCTTCGACGACAACGACTCTGTCCGACGTGTTTCCTGCAGCGTTCGTTACTGTGATGTTCCCGGCTGCCGGAGCCGGCGGTGCCGGATCGCCAGGATAAGCGACCGCTGCGGATCGATCGCTCACCGCACCGGCGCGTTCGATCGTGACCGTCACGCTGCCGCCTTCCGATTTCAGGGTTACCGGAATCGTGGCGCTTGCCGCGGTTGCCGTCGCTTGTCCGATCGGATTCGCGATGCCCGCTTCATAGACGCGGATCCGATCGCCCGATTGAACATTGTCGACCGTCACGCGGTCCGTGGTCGTGCCCGCATCATTGGTTACCGTGATGTTCCCGACGGTCGGAGCATCCGGTTTCGGAGCGGTTTCCGCGCCGTACGATACCGAAGTCCGCGGACTCTCGAAGCCGCCGCGTTCAACGCTGACGTTAACCGTGCCCGCGCCGGCGTCCAATGCCACCGGTATCACCACGCTTGTTCCCGTCGACGTGCGTTCGCCGAGTTCCGCCGTTCCGTCCGCCGAGTAGACTCTGACAATGTCGCCCGATGCGACGCCCAGAACGATTACCGCGTCATTCGCCGTTCCCGGCGCATTGACCACGCTGATATCCGCCGCCGCAGGAGCCGGAGTTGCTGTCGGCTCGGCCGCGTACGGCTTCAATGTCCCGGTACTTTCCGCATTGCCGCGAACAATGCTGACCCGAACATTTCCGGCCGAAGCTCCCAATTGTACGGGAACGATCGCGGTTGTTCCCGTCGCCGTCGATTCTCCCAACAAAGTCGCTCCGTTCGCCGTATAGACTCTCACCCGATCTCCGTTGGAGACCCCTGACACGGTAACCGTATCGTTGGACGCGCCCGCGGCATTGTTGACGGCGATGTTTGCCGCCGCCGGAGCCGGAACCGCCGATGTTTCCGCCGGATATGCGACCGCCAACGGTCCGCTGGAGACTCCCGCGCGAAGCACGTTCAGCTTAAGGGTACTCGCGTACGACTTCAGTCTCAGCGTGCGCAGTACCGCAACGCCCGAAGTATTTGCCGTCGCCGTGCCGATATTCGTATCTTCGTCGTCGAAGAACTCGACGTCGTCGGCGGCCGCGAGACCCGTAACCGTAACGATATCCTCTTCAGCCGGATCGCTCGAACGAACGACCGTGACCTGCGCGGCTTCCGGTACCGGAGGCTGAGCCGGGTCGTACGCCGCATAAGTTTTCGGCGTCCGCGCGCTTTCCGCTCCGTCGCGAATGACGGCGACTTCGATCGTGCCGCCGCTGCCGTCCGCAAGATTGACGAGAACGGTAATGCTGCCGTCCGCCGAAGCGGTAGCTCGACCCAGTTCGGCTCCGCCCGCCGCATAGACGACCACGATGTCTCCCGCCGCGACATTGTCCACAACGACCGGATCGTTATCGTCTTCGCCGTTTGTGACGGTAATGTCATCCGCGGCCGGACCCGCGTTCGGTTGGATCGCTTCCGCCGCATACGAAACGTTTGTCGTCGGTCCGACAACCGATCCGCGTTCGAGCGCGACCAACACGCTTCCTCCCGCAGGAATCAACGTCACCGGAATCGCGAACCCGCCGTTGGCATAGGTAGCGGAACGTCCCAATTCGTTCGAATTTGCGTCATAGACGATATAGACGTCCCCGGCCCGATAATCCGCAGGGGCTACGCTGATCGTTACCGAGTCCTGCGTACCCGTATTGTTTGCGACCGTTACGTTATTTGCATTGACACTAGGAACCGCCTCGGCTCCGACCGCGAACGTAATGCCCGTGCTCTCGATGTCGTTTCGCACACGGACAAGCGTCAACGTCTCGCCGCCTGCCGCGAACGTCGTTTCGTATACGGACGGGTTGCCTGCGGAAGGTTGAATGTTCAGGGTCGTACCGTTCGCCCTGTACACGCGAAGCGTCTCGCCGCCGTTCAAACCTCCGACAGTCAAGGTATCGCCGCTTCCGACGGCGTTATTCGCCGACACCCGAGCAATATCGATCGGCTCGACCGTTTCCGCTCCGTACGCAATCGGCACATAAGAGCTAAGCAAACCGTCACGGTCGAGAGCTACGAACAAGCTGCCCCCCGCCGGAGCCAGATTGCCAGGAATGTTAACCGTGACGGACGCGCCGCCTGCCGTCTCGAAACCGATCTCCGTATAGGAAGAATCGTAGACGCGAACGATGTCGCCCGCCGTTACGCCGCGCACCTCGACGCTATCGAGAACTCCTGCCGCGTTAGATACGTTGAATACCGTAATATCCGAAGCCGACGGCGTAGCAATGACTTCCGCCGCATAAGGCACGCCCGTCGAAGCGCTGACGATCGTGTTGCGGGTGACCGTCACTCCGACGACGCCTCCCGCACGGTTCAGCGTAACCGGAATTTGTACCGAGGTGCCGCTCGTTACCGTTCCGGTCCACGGTTGTTTTCCGCTTTCCGTTACCGTAACCAAATCTCCGATTCGCAATCCGCTTACCGTAACCGTGTCGCCGGGACCTGCCGTATTGACGACCGCGACGTCCGACACGGCCGGAGCAGGGACGACTTCGCTCGGATAAGAGACCTGCGTGCTTTGACTTTCCAGCGTATTCCGCACGATAGTCACGCGTACCGCGCCGCCGCCCGGCACGAGCTGTACGTCGGCAGTCGCCAGACCGTTCGATGCCGTCGCTGTTCCCAATTGCCGGCTGCCGTCCGCGTCATAGACGCGGATCTGGTCGCCGGCTTGCAAACCGCTTACCGCAACCGTATCCGATTCTCCCGTATTATTGGTCACCGTAATGTTTCCGACGCCGGGCGGAGGAACCACTTCGGCACTGTAAGAAACGCGCGTCTCCGCGCTGGATACGCCGCCGGTACCGTTCGTGCTGTAACGAACGATCGCTACCGTAACGTGTCCGCCTGCCGGCGCGAGAGCCACATTCGCGGTAGCCGTGCTTCCTTGAGCCGCTACCGTGCGGCTTGCAACCTCGACATCGTCGGCGTCATAGGCCACGACCGTCACGTAATCGCCGCTCGACAGGTTGGTAACGACCACCCGGTCTTGCGCGCTTCCGCCCGCGTTCGTAATCGCGATGTCATCAGGACCAGGCGCTTGAACGACTTCCGCATTGTAATTCACTCGCGTCTCCGCGCTGACGATCGTATTGCGCGTAATCGCCACGGTCACGTATCCGCCCGTAGGCGAAAGGCGCAGCGCAGCCGAGGCGGAAGCGCCGGAAGCCGTCGGCTCAACCTGATCCACTCGAACGCCGCTCGCATCGAAGCTGGTTACGGTAATCTTATCGTTGTTCGTCAAGTTGTTGACGGTCACACTATCGCCCGTTCCCGAGTTGTTCGAGATCACGATGTCCGCAATCGCCGGAGCGTTGACGACTTCCGTCGGATAATTGACTCGCGTCGCTTCGCTCGTGATGCCGTTTCGCGTAATCGTGACCGCGATCGCTCCGCCCGACGGAACCAATGTCAGATTCACGAGCGCGGAATAATCGCTGCCGCTGCCCGCAGCCGTCGCTTCGGCAGGATCGGACAACGTTCCGTCCGCATTCACCAAGCGGACGCGAACCAGGTCGCCGGCCTGCAAACCGGATACGGTTACGGTGTCGCCGTCGCCCGTGTTGTTCGCAGGCACGATATTATTCATGTCGGGCGGGCTGACCGGTTCCGCCCCGTACGTGACGTTGACGGTTCTCGTACCGGAACCTTGAGGCGTGAAGCTGAAGCTGAGCGTGCCCCCTGCAGGAACCAATTGAACGGGTATGCTCAAATTTCCGGTCGCGCCGACCGTTCCCGAACCGAGCGACGTTCCTCCGCCGTTGATTGCCGAGAATACTTCGATCGCCGTATTGGCCGGTACCCCCGTCAAGTTGAACGTATCGGCATTTCCTTCGGCGTTCACGACGGATACCGAACCCGTGAAATTCGGAATCTCCGCGGCATACGTTATCGTCGTCCTTGTGCTTTCAACGCCGTTTCGCACAATGCTTACGCTGAGCGTACCGCCTGTGCCTGTCAGATTGACTTGTCCGGAAGCGGTCGACCCGCTGGCCGCAAATTCATTTGTCTGCGTCCCGTTTTGATAAACGCGGATCAAATCGCCGGGCTGCAAGGCGGTAACCGATATCGTATCCGCGTTCTGATTCGCGTTATTGGTTACCGTTATCGTTGCGGGAGCAGGCGGAGCAACGAATTCGGCGTTATAGGAAACTGCCGTTTGCGGGCTTTCCACCGTATTGCGCACGATGCTGACTTGAACGCTGCCGCCTGTCGGCGTCAGCGTCTGGTTCGTCAGCGAAGCCGTATAGCTTCCCGGTGAACCGGTAGCGTTCGCCGTTCCGATCAGCGTCGTTCCGTCGGCTTGATACACGCGGATCGCGTCGTCCGCCGCAAGTCCCGTAACGACGATCGAGTCCGTCGCAAACGGACTATTCGTTACCGTAATCGTATTCAAAGGAGGGGCAGCCACAGTTTCGGAGTTATAAGAAACCGCTGTACGGGTGCTCTCGATGCCGTGCCGTTGAATCGATACGTAAGCCGTTCCGCCGCCGGGCGTCAGCTGCACGTTCGCCGTGGCGCTTGTCGTCGAGGCCGTTTGCCGGCCCAAAGCCGAAGTGGCGCCGGCCGAACCGTAAACGATGATTTCGTCTCCCGCGAGCAGATTTCTCACCGTAACGGTGTCCGCGTTGCCCGAAGCGTTCACTACCGTGATGTTGCCGGGCAGCGGAGCTTCGACCCGTTCGGGATCGTACAGCAAGTTAAGCGTAGGACCTTCGATCGTATTGCGCAGGATACTCAAGGTCAAGCTGCCGCCGTTCGGCAGCAAAGTCGCCGGAATATCCACGGATCCGCTGCTGTTGGCGGGATCGGAAGTGATCGGAGTTCCCGTACCGAGACCCAAGATGACCCGATCTCCTTCACGGAGGCCGGTTACCGTGATCAAGTCGTCATCGTTCGTATTGTTTTGAATCGTGATCTCGCTGGCGAGCAGCGAACGCACAACTTCGGCCACGTACACGACCGGAAGCGCGAGGCTTTGCACGCCGTTGCGTTCAAGTACCAGATTCACCGTGCCGCCGCCGGGCGTGAGCGCGATCGTTCCTTGCGCTATGCCTCCGGATCCGGCCGTCAAAGAATCGAGCAACGTTCCGTCGGTCGCGTAAACGCGCACGATGTCGCCTTGAGTCAGGCCCGTAACCCGAACAAGGTCGGCGCTTCCCGAAGCGTTGGTGATCGTGACCAAATTCGAAGTCAATGCCGCAACGACTTCGGGCAGGTAAGCAACAAGGGTACGCGCGCTCTCAATGCCGTTGCGCACGCGGGATACGTACAACGTTCCGCCGACCGGAGCAAGCGGAGTCGGGACCGTGACCGAAGCTTGCCCGGTAGGCACGGCGGACGACGTCGCCAAAGGCGCGGTTCCCGTCAGCGTGTCGTAAATGCGAACCGAGTCTCCGGGCGTCAAATTATTGACGGTCACGGTATCGGAATTGCCGGATTGGTTGGACACGTAAACGGAAGTCAAAAGAACCGGAGGCACGATTTCGGCCAAATAAACGACCGGAAGCCGAAGGCTTTCGATTCCGCCGCGGGTTTGGCTGACGCTGATCGTTCCGCCGACCGGATTCAACGTTAAAGGAACGGTAAGCGTTCCGTCAGCTTGAGCGGTAAGCTGAGTTTTAAGCGAAGCATCCGGATTATAAATTTTGATAATATCCCCGGTTCTGACTCCGCTTACCGCAACGGTATCGGAATCGCCGGGATTGTTCGTTACGTTGAGCAAAGAAAGGGTAAGGGTCAAAGCATTGATTCCGAGGCTTGCGATTTGCGTATCGGTCGGGGCGCCGCCGAGGTTGACGTTCAGACCGTAAGTGCGAGCTTCGAAATTGTAATTGCCGGAAGTCGGCAATTGCTTCTGTTTAAGCGAGAGGGTAACTGTCGAAGATCCCAGCAAAGTCAAAAGAGCCGGGCTCACGCGTACGCGTTGACCGTTGTCCAAAATTTGCGAAGGGGTAAGGTTCTGTCCGCCGAATTGATCGGAGGTCGTTGCTTTGACTCCTGCCGGAAGAATAAAGTCCAATGCTCCTATATTCAGCCCCAAAAGAGCCGTATTGGTATAAGAGACATTGATATCCGTTACATCTCCCGCTACTGCATTGGCGTTGGACATGGTCACGCTAATGGTCCCCGCTGCAGATGCTCGTTCCGGAGCCAGCGGAAACATGGCAATCAAAAGCACGACTGCCATTAACCCGCTAACCCATGATTTCCACGTCCGTTGTTGAGCCTTATTTTCCATTTTCACATCAGCACCCTCTCTTGTTCATCTTTTTCTGCGGCTAGATAACGGACTTTGCTTCTTGAAACTAGGAAATTAGCTGATAACCCAATAGTAAAAATACACCTTTGGAACTTTTATACATCATTCAGTAAATGTTTTCCATATATCAAGCGGAAAAAGGGAATTTATTACTATTCAAAATGGAAAAACGACAAAAAAAGACCTTCCAAATTAGGAAGGTCTGCACGTTTCAAATTTTTCCCTTTGGGGTATCATCCGATTCCCCGATTGAACACTCTTGCAATAGCTTGCGCCCGGTCGCTTACGCTCATCTTATTGAAAATATTGGTCAAGTGATTTTTCACCGTATGCTCGCTGATGAACAACTTGGCCGCGATGTCCTTGTTGCTCGAAGCCCGAACGACCAACTCCAATACTTCTTTTTCCCGTTTGGATAGTCCGAATTCCTTGACGATAGCGTCGATTCCGCGTTCCTCCGCTTCGGCCGGATTGAAGGCGGCGGTAGAGCCGTCGGATAACACGACTTCGCTCTGCACCGTGTGGCGAACGGCCATGAATTTGCGGAAGTGGTTGAACAATTCGGGGGATACGCCCGTCAAATGCAACCGGCCTGCCGTCTCTTCATCCAGTTCCGCGAAGTACAGCACCGTCCGGAGAATCTGCGTATATCTGGAATAGGAAAAAGTTCCCGTCTGCCCCTCCGTGTCGAGCATGGCACGGTGTTCCTTGAGTACCGCCAACTCGTCGGCAAAAGCTTCGCCCAGCTCGCGCTTCGCGGCGTCATCGAGCACGGACAACATCGCGGACCGCTGTAACAGCGAGGCTTCCTCGTTCGTGATGCCTCCGTAACGGGCATACTCATCCAGCAGCCGCAGCGATAGATCCGTTTTCTTCCCCTGGTCGTCTTCGCCGGCCTTGGCAGACGAATACATCAGGCGAAGGAAGCGTTCATTTTGCAGGCTGAGCTGCTGCTGGTCATGTACCGATTGCAAAATGATGCTGCCCATCGTAGCCAACGCCAGCAGCACTTCACGGCACTCTTCCGCCTCCTGCTCGCTGCTAAGCGAGACGGCGAGGACGCCGCGGGTTTTGCCTGCGTACACGATCGGGTATTCGATCATCAATTGCCCTTCTTCGGTTTGCGACAACTCGAAGCCCAGCGAGTGCGAGCTTGGATTTTCTCGCAAAATGCGTTTGGCGACATCGCGTGCATACTGCTCCGCAAAGTCATTGGCAATGCCGCGCGAAACGATCTGCACCTTCTGGCCGTTCGCATTCTCGTGCACGATGATCGCCGAGGAAGGATTCCACACCAGGCTTAGGCTCATATCCACCAGCATGAACATGATCCGCTGCGTATTTTGAGCCGAAATCATGAAGCGGGTCACTTCCATCAGCGGGCGAAGCCGTTGAATTTGGCGCTCCATGCGTGCCTCGATCGTTCCGCTGGCGATATATTCGCCGACCAGCACGATTAACGTATCTTCAAACTCGCGCAGCAGGGAATCGACCTGAACCTTGGTTTTGCTGACAATGAACAAAATGCCCAATTGCTCGCCGCCCACGCGGACCGGAAAGCAGCGCAGTCCGTAAAATTCTCCGACTCCCCGCTGCTTTAGGAACAATGCCCTCGGATCGCGTTGGATATCCGTCCACTGCATCGGATTATCGCTCAGCGCGGCCTGGCCCAGAAATCCTTCGCCTTCGCGGAACTCTGCGTCCTGAAGCCCGGAGGCTCCTTCTCCGGCAACCTGGGCGATGCGATATTCGCCCGGTCCGATCTTTTGCGCATAACCCATCACGTCGGCGGCGCTGCTCAGCGTCATGAACTGCTCGAACGTATCGCTTACGGAAATGCGATCTTTGCGGGCCGTGGATAAAATGCCGCGCAGATCCGCGATCCGGTCCCGCACGTACGTCTCCCGGTACGCGGACCGAAGAATACGTTCGGCCGTCTCGGCCAATTTCCCGATCTTCTCGCGCCATACCTCGGCCTCTTCGGAAGATAATTCCTCCGCTTCGAGCACAAGGTCAAGCAGCAGCTTATGGCCTTCGTCGTACAGGCCCGAACCTGCCACTTCTTCTTCCAACAGGTCCTTCGTACCCGACTGAATCAGTACGCCGGCCAATACATAATAGACGGCATCCCCGGCTGGCGACCGAAAAGGAGCAATGATAAACTTGACGCCCGGCAGCCAAAGATCGCACAGGGCCGGCCGCGTGAGTCCTGCATAATGGCGCACTTCTTGCCAGAAGCGCTCTCTCGTTTCTCCGTTCGCTTCCACCAGCTTTTTGAAGAACGGATGATACGCGGACGGCTTAACCAGAGGACGACCTTCGCTATCCACGATCAGGATCGAAAGGTTCGTAAATTCCGCATAGGTATGTTGAATTTCTTCGACGGTTTTCTTGACATCCATTGCCCAGCTTTTCTCGATCATATTAATGGATCTCCACTTCGTTTTGAGTATAAGGGGTTTTGTACGAATAAATAGCCATGTTCCCTTCACCTCTTTTTTCCAGGATGGAGATTGCGGCCAAGCGATTTAATACGATGGCTAGAGGTTCAACGCCGCGCCCAAGTTTCTTGGCGAGTCCCCTTGCGGTCTCATAGGCGTAAGGGTTATTTTCGAAAAATACGGTACACTCCATCTGCAGCTTCAACAACTCCTGGTCCGAAATCGTCATCTTTCTCGTGAGCCCCCTATATCAGCCTAACATACGGTCTGTCTCTGATATTGTCGACAATATGGGGTGCCGACATGCGGCCGCCCGGGGATTTCGTGATCTGGAGATACTGATAACTGCCGTCCACCCAAGTGCGAATGACTCCGTTGGAAGCACGCTCAAGGAAGGAGGACGTCTCCAGTCCGATTTCCGTAAAGTTGGTCTGGCAGAGCACCGTTATGCCGGCCGCCCTGCAACGGGCCATCTCGTCTGCAAAATTGCGTTTGATGAATTCTCGCCCGCGCTCGGAAATGATCGTGTTCAAGTCGTAGTGGATAAACCACCGTTTGCCTTGAACCATCGTTTCGCGGAAATGCGGATTGATCGCTTCGTACACCTTCTTCTGGTACTCCTCGTTCGATAGGCGATCGACGTGGATCACGAGATTTTCGTATTCGCGCTCGACTTTGCGATGGTAGTGGTCGATGAAAAAGACCCTTTCCTCCGCCGCCGCCTCTTTCAGCGAAGCTCCGAACAATTCCAGCGTCTGCTCGATCGTCTCGACGGAACTTAATCCCGACAGCATGAACAATACGCAGTCTCCGCGTTTCAGTCTTTCGGCAAGAATCGAGTTCATCAGGTACTTGTAGTTGGCTTTGCTGTTGCTGTCCAGCATGAACGCGCTTCCCTGGGGAAGTCCGCCAAGCAGCAGTTCGTCCAGCGATTCGATCCCGGTACTCAGGCGTTCGACGCCGTCGCTCAGAATCTTGTCCTCCACCATGGACAATGCCGGCAGGATGCAAATGCCGTCCTTCATGAAGCGATAATGGTGTTCCCCTTCGACGATGCAGGTGCCGCGCATCTTGAGAATTTCAACCGTGCGCTTGCGGTACTTCTCCAGATGCTCGCGCAGCGACAAGCGAATAATGCCGTCGCAGACATAGTTCTCGAAAGGCGTGGAACGTCCTTCCGTCTCTCCGTACTCTCTCAGGAAAAAGGCCGTCAGGTCGAATTTGCGCATGATGTTGCGAATCGAATAAATCTGCTCTCGGCCGTCATTGCCTAGGCCCGCCAACGTACGGAACAAGCTAATGCTGTCGATCACGACGCGCTTGCAATCGATCTCGCGAATCAACTGTTCGAACAATCCGTCCGTTCGCATCATCTGATCCAGCAAAACATCCGGCTCCAAACAAATGATTCGAAGCTTGTTCTGCCGTTCCAATTCCCTCAAATCCCAGCCGAAGCCGGACATGTCGCGATAAATCTGTTCCGGAAGCTCTTCAAACGTAATATAAATGCCCGACTCCCCGTACTGCCTGGCCCCTTCAAGCAAGAACTGGATGCCTAACGTTGTTTTTCCGGTACCCGGATTCCCCTCCAAAATGATCGTTGTTCCGCGGGGAATCCCGCCGTTCAACAGCTCGTCAAGCCCCGGAACCCCTGTGTGTACGATATCGTGCATCAGCCCCGTCTCTTGCATAAGTTCCGTCGCCCCCTTGAAATCGAAGTGATTGGTGCTCTATGGTCTGTCTTTTTGAAAATAGGAAATTTCTCTTATCTTGATCTTACCCGATTCTATTAAGGTTTGAAATAGCTTTTCCATTTTTTCCATAGCGCTGTAAAAGATGTTTCATTTGTTCGTATGCAGGGTATCGCGCCAAGCCCATGTATTGAGCGCGATCGAAGCGGCAATCAGTCCCCAGACGCCGTAAACAGGCACCGCCGTGACCACCATGTAATGAATTCCGGCAAAAGCTCCCAGCAGCAGCATAACCCCCAGCACCTTCATTCCCCCACTCTGATCGGACGTCGGGAACGGCAGGGAAAAAGGCAGTTCACGTTCCGTGATCCGCAGCGTAAGGGGAAGCAGCGAAGCCGCAACCGCGGCGATCACGATCAAGTCGGGAACGATCCGAATGCCGAACATCACCGTGAAGATTACAGCTTCGATCATGAACAAAGGGAAGAACAATCGCGCAAAAGAGGCTTTCAACGTTGCCCGGTATACCGATCCCAAGCGTTCGATCGGCGCGGAGGCATAAATCCAACTTCCTTTGAAGCTGCCCGAAAACTTAAGTGTCAGAACAAGTGTAGGAATCATGATCGCGCAGGAATAGAGGTTCAGATAAGCCAATCCGTTCGCGTAATCGATCGACGATAAGCCTTCGCCGGCAGTGGCGAAAGAAAACAGAAAGATGAACGGAACCGCGAGCGAAAATCCGAGCGAAGGGTAGACTTTGAGCTTGAACTCCCGCTCTCTGGCCAACATCGCCGAGGCAAATACGTAGAATGCCCGCTCTTCTTTGCTTCGGCATAACAGATTCGCCAGCAAGCGGTTGAGGCGGCTCGTCGACTTGCGCCCTCCGCCGGATGTACCGCCGCTCAGCTTTTCGAGACTGCGCTCGAACGCGGGAATGAATCGGAAGAAAATCACCGCGCCGATCAAAGGAACGATAAGTCCCATCAGCGCAGGAATGATATAGAGCGGCTCGCCGCGTCCGTTCAGCAACCACTCGAATCCGGCGCTGTACCACAGGGGCGGCACGGCCAACTCCCACCAGCCGGGATGAAATTCATCGGAGATCCGCGACATGTCCATGGCTCGAATCGCAACCTGATAGCCGATCAACATGAAGAGCGTCATCGCGATCTGCACGTAGTTGATCATATCTTTCAGCGTCTCGCCGTCGAACAATTTGAGGACCGCCAAGTAGACGAATGCCGTGAAGACGGCAACCAGCAAACCGCCGAGCACAAAAGAGAGCAATAGCAGCAGGCCGAAGGCCGGTCCGTTTTTGACTATGCCGACCGCGATCGGAACGATGCCTAACGCCAGCGCGAACTGCGTGAAGTAAATCAGGATATGCAAGGTTTTCGCCATGCCGAGCGTACGGGCGTCCACCGGCTTCGTATGCAGAATCGGCTTATCCCGCACATCAAGCATGACCGATGAAAAATCCGACAGCATGGCGGTCATCATGATGAACAGCAGCACCGCCAGAATAAGCCCCGCTTGAAAGAAGTAGGTCCCTCCCGCCAACATGAACAAGGAAGAAATCGCTCCGTATAATCCGTAAAAAAACAAACTGCGGCGCAATCCCCCGTCCGTATCTTCCGCCGTTTCCTTCGGCTTCAAAGAGCTGCCGCCCTTGCGCCCCGATCCAAATTCCATCGAACCGGACTTCGACGCGCGAAATAAAGCGGCTACGCCCGTCGTGCGCCGCCGATCCAGCGTAAGCTTAAGGGCAAGGATGCGGCGCATGATCGGGTAATCGATGCCCATTCGTCCGAACAACGGCTGAATTCGATCCAAAGCGCGCAGGATGCGAGGTTCGCCCATATCAGCGTTCCTCCAAAGCCGTGACCAGCCGTTCGGCAATGATCCGGTGGTCATGGAAGTCCGTGAGTTGGTTGAACAACTCCTCCAGCGACTTTTCCCCGCCTCTGGCGCGAAGTTCTTCGAAGCTTCCGTCCGCCGCCACGCGGCCTCCGCTCAGCAGCACGATCCGGCTGCTGATCTTCTCCACGACATCCATGATATGCGAGGAGTAAAAGATCGTTTTCCCGCGCGAAGCCAACAATTCCAGCAGTTCCTTGATCACCATCACGCTGTTCGCGTCCAGACCGCTCAGCGGTTCGTCCAGGAAAATCAGATCCGGATCATGCAGCAGGCTTGAAGCCAGCAGCACCTTCTGCTTCATCCCTTTCGAATACGAGGATACGCGGGAATCGATAGCATGGCTCAAACCGAACCCGTCCATCAGAGCCTTCGCTTTGCGCTCGGCGGATTCCGGTGCCAGTCCGTACAATTCGCCTGTAAAAGTCAAATATTCGCGTGCGGTCAAGCTGTCATAAAGCTCTGCCGTTTCCGGCACATAGCCGATACGGCGCTTATACTCGGTACCCGCTTCTTTGATGTCCTGTCCGAATAAACGAACTTCGCCCGTGTAGCCTTTTACCAGTCCCAGCATAATCTTGATCGTCGTGCTCTTCCCTGCCCCGTTGGGGCCTATGTATCCGATGATCTGCTTCGGACGCGCTTCCAGGTCAACTCCGTTCAGCACGTATCGTCCGTCGTAGTTCATGCGCAAATCGCGAATCGATAATACGGCTTCTTCCCGCTCCCGGCTTGCTGCCTCGACATTCATTGCTTCCATGGATTCTTCGTCTCCTTGTTCCGGCGGGTCAAGCCGCCTTACCGGCGGCAGCCGCGCGTTGTCGTCAGGAGGGACGTCCGCTGTGCGCGTACAGACTATTCAAGTGTATTCATGCCTATCATCTTCAGCGGTATTCATCGTAAGGAGTAAACACGGCCGTCCCGGCCTGCAATACATTGTTCTTATACGTATACTCAAGCTTAAGGTCTCCGATAAATTCCGATGTGCCTACGATCACGCCGGCAGTCACCGTTAATTTTCCGTTTTCGACCTGGTAACGGATGATGCTCCCGATCCCTGCCCCGTCGCCTCGATGCGCTTTTTCCGTCAAAATCAGATCCTTCGCAATAACCGTGGACACGCCTGCGGCTTCAACCAACAGGGAACCGTCCGCCTGCTCCGAAGAACGGAACTGCTTCCGCAAAGCAACCTCCCCGTCTTCAATCGGCAGCCGATTCAAATCGGACGTGTACACAACGGCTTCATTGATAAAAACGCCTGTTCCGTAACCTTGCGTCAGCAGGACGATAATGTCCGGTTCCGCTCCTTCCGTCAGATTTGCCCGGGCAAACTCCGGCGCGTAACTGGTGTTGCTTCCGATCGCTTTTCCGGGAAGATAGACCTCGCTGCCGTCGGCGCGCAGACGCAGATTGTCCCACATGCCGTCTCGATCTTCCATACCCGTAACCGACAACGTGCCGTCTTCGGACGTCGCAATCAGACCGCTTCGGTCACTCACGTTCATGATGCGGTTTTTCGAATCGTAGCTGAGCTTGCGGTCGAACAACTCTTCAGCCAAGCTGAACGGAATCATAACCTGTCCTTCCACGACGTGGGGCGAGGCTTCGGTCACGACTTCGGTGCCGTCCCGGTACACTTTGATCGGAGCGGCGGCCGACGCCGTAAGAGCAGCGGCGGCAACGGAAAGACAAACCAGGACAGAGACGGCAAGGCGGCGTGTGTTTTTCATGAATAAATGTCCTCATTTCGTTCCCGAAGGATATATGGAATTAAAAGGGCTTATCGCGAAGCACCTATATGTTCATCGGTTCACATAACATGTCAGTTTCAAAAAAGCAGCGTTGTTTATAGGGAAAAACCCTCTATCTTCTAGCTTAAAACATTCTGGCGATTTTTCCAGATAAAAAGTTGTAACCCTGTATTACAGTTCCATGACAAAAGCCCCTTTTCTTCTGAAAAGGGGTGAAAAGACTCATTTTTCACGACGAAAACCGAACATTGAAGTCCAATCAAGCACTTCGAGCCTGTTCATCGGACTTCGGCGACGATGAGACAGGCCACAATTTCCGCCCGAAGAGCAGTCCGATCAGTCCGAGCACGAATACCAACAGACCGACTGCGGCAAAAACTTCGCCCGGCCCCCACCGTTGAACGAGCAATCCGCCAAGCGGAGGAGCCGCAATCATGACGCCTCCAAGCACGGTACTTTGAATCCCGAAGACCCGACCCGTCAGTTCCGGCGGCGTTTCCTGTTGAAGCGCATGGTTGAACGTGATCATGAACAATCCGTTCCCCATGCCCAACAGAAGTCCGGTTACCAATAATGCGTAGATCGGCGCGCCTACCGGCAGTAAACCGATTACCAGAACGGACAAGCCCAACAAGGCATAACTTCCTCCCAACTTGATCGCCCAACCTGCACGACGGAGTCGCTCAAAACGCATATTCGCGGCCGCGACGCCTGCCGCGGCCGCTCCGGAAGACGCCAACAGCCAGCCGATCGCCGTTTCGTTATCGGGAGCGATACGGCGGAACAAGCTAACGAATTGAAAATCGATCGTCTGAATCGCCAACATGCCGAGCAGCGCGAATAACATGAGGTTGCGCAGAACCGGCGTCCGCCTTACAAACGCCCAACCTTCGCGCAGCATTGCTCCGGTGCGAGGCTTTTGCTCAAGAGATACCGCTTTGTTGCCCTCCATCTGCTGTTCGCTGACGGCCTCCTTCGGTACGGTGCGCAAAATAACGTAAGAGAACAGACGAACGATCGCGTTTACCGCAATGCATGCCTGGGGCGAAAGCAGCGCCAAGACGGCGGCTCCCATCAACGGCCCTGCGATTCTCGACAGCTGCCCCACCAGCCCGTTCAATGAAGTGGCATCCAACAACTGCTCTTCACTTACCACCCGGCGTGTCAGCGCTTGCTGAGCCGGTACGTTAAATACGCCCAGCGCAGCACGTACCGTCAACAGCGGCAGCAACCACAGGATATTCGGCACGAACAAAATCGCAACCGTCGCCAGCGCAGTCAACAGGTCGCAGACCCGCATCAATCTCAGCTTGTCCAGGCGATCCGCCGCCGCTCCCGCTGCCGCCCCGAACAATAACCCGGGTACAGCCATGCACACAGGGACTAAGGCAATTTCCAACGGACTCGCCTGCCATCGGTATCCGATTAATACCTGGATCGCGATCGCATCGAACCAATCCCCGAACACCGCCAGACTGTACGCCGTAAACGTTCGCCCGAATACCGGATGCCGAAGCAGCGACGCGCGCCTCTTTTGACCGGATTGCCCATTCTCGACTTGCTCATGCAGAGCCTTTTCGCCCTGCTCCCGCGACTTCCCCATTCCCGTTCATCCCTTCTCCGTCAGCATAACGCCGAGCTTCGTCTTGAATCGGATTCAGTCTACGCGGGAATTGTCAGAGGTTTATCAGAGAGTCATGGATGTTGCGTTATGTTTGATTCGAAACTTCGAACTCCAAACGATCCAAATGCCGTTCAATCGTTCCGATCAGTCGCGGGAGCAGCTGACTAAGCCCAAAGCGTTCATATTCAGCCTCCAGAATCGCCGAGTATTTCCGTTCGATCCTGCTGCCCGGCATGCTTTTGCGCAAAATGCCGCGAACGCGCAGCAAAGCAAGCAGTCGATGAGGCGCAAAGCCCGAGCGTTCGAACGTGTCCAATCCTTCTTGCAGCAGTTCTTCTCCTTGCGCGGAATATCCGGCCGACAGCAGACGGACTCCTTCGATCATGCGATATCCGGCCAACTCGCGCAGATGCGTCTCGCGTTCCAGCAGAGTCGCGATTTTCGCGGATTGCGCGGCGAGCACCGTTTCCGATTCTCCGGCCAGCAGTTCCACGTACAATCGGCTGACTTCAAGCGGAATCACGAAACCGTCCAACCCTTGCTCCGCTGCCGTTCGCACGCCCAAGTCCAACGTCGATAACGCCTCCTGAATCCGGCCTTCCGACGCATACAGATCCGCGATATTCAGAATCTCCATCTCCCGATGCCCGTCGCTATGCATGGCACGCAGCCGCAGAGCCCTTTCGCACAATGCGGTTTTCGGTCCGGTCGAATCCGCGCACATATGGAATAGCAGCAGCCAATAAAAGCGCTCCTCCATCGGCACTTCGTCCGCATCCAGGAACCAACGCAGATCCCCTTCCACGAAATGCATATACAGCCGGTAAAAAGAGTCCAATTCAAACCCCAGTTCCCGACGCTGCCCGGCCAGCGCCAACATGGCGTGCCCCCGGCCCAACCGATGATAGCGCGCAAACACGCCGTTCATGGCCTCCTGCACCGCCGGATCATGCAGAGAAGGCGCCTCCTGATCGACGGAAGGACGCAGGGTCAGCCCGTAACCGACGCCCCGGATCGTCTCGATCGACGGCCCTCCGATCTTTTTCAACTTTTTCCGAAGCCGATAAACGTGATCGTCCACCGTACGGTCTACGGGATACTCGCCGGCCCACACCCGGTCAAGCAGCTGCTCGCGGCTGAAGACATGGTTCGCGTTCCGATGCAAATAACGCAGCAGCGCATATTCCTTGGCCAGCAGCGCCACGACCCGGTCTCCGTATTGTACTTCCAGCCGTTCATCGTTGAATGCCATCGTCGGCATACTCATTCCTCCCTTGGATCGGGCCGATTCATCTTGTGTGATTATTATAGCGCACGTCAAAAAGAAACGCTCGAAGCGCCGCAGTGCGACGTTCGAGCGTTTCTTTTTCCGATTCGTACGCGGATTGCCCGGATTCCTTATTTCACCGCACCCTGCGTGACGCCGTTGATGATCCATTTCTGCGCGAACAGATAGATGACCACCATCGGCAGCATCGCCAGCAGGTACGAAGCGAACGCCAGGTTGAATTCGGTGTTGAACTGTCCCTGGAACACGTACTGCACCAGCGGCAGCGTGTACTGCGACTGATCGCTGATAATGACGAGCGGCAGCAGGAAGTCGTTGTACGTGGACAAACAGATCAGGATCCCCACCGTAGCGTTGATCGGCGCCATCAGCGGGAAAATGATGCGCACGAACGTCCCGAACGTGCCGGTCCCGTCCACCGTCGCCGCTTCTTCCAGATCGATCGGGATGGAGCGGATATAGCCGACGTAGATGAACACGTTGAACGCCAGCCCGTACACGGTATGCAGAATGATCAGGCCGAACAGATTGGTCATGCCGAACGAAGCCGTCAGTTTGACGATCGGCAGCATGATGATCGGAAACGGAATGAACATGGCGCTGATGAAGTAAAAGTAAAGCCCTTTGAAAAACTTGCTTTTTCCCATATTGCGGGCGACCGCGTAAGCGACGAGCGAATTGCTGAGGATGGTCAGCACGACGGTGGAGATCGTCACGATCGCACTGTTGCCGAGCGCTTGGAAAAAGTTCGTCATCTCGATCGCTTTGGCGAAGTTTTCGAACCGCAGATTCGTCGGCAAGCCGAAGATCGAGTTCAGCATATCGTTTTGGTTTTTGAGCGCGATGGTGACGGCCATGTACAGCGGGAACAGAATAAAGATCGTCCCGAGCGCAATCAGGATCATCGCGACCCAGTTGGTGCGTTTGCGGCTTTTCATTACATATCCGTCTCCCTTCTTTGCAAGTATCGGATCTGCACGATCGAGATCACGGCGATAACGATAAAGTAAATGACGGAGTTGGCCGACTGATACGCGAACTCGCCGCCTTCGAAGCCGCCCGTGTAGATCAGGTGCGAGATCGACTGCGTGGCGCGGCCCGGCCCGCCGTTGGTGAGCGCGACGATCAGGTCGAACACCATCAACGCGTTTTTCATGGCGAGAACCATATTAATCGTGAAAAACGGAGCGATAAGCGGGAACGTGATTTTCCAGAATTCCTGCCATTTGTTCGCGCCGTCGAGTCCGGAAGCTTCGTAAAGCTGCGTCGGAATCGTTTGCAAACCGGACAGGTACAAAATGGTGTTCAGCGCGATGCCCTGCCAGACGGCGACGAACACGACGCCGATCCAGGCCATCGTCTGGCTGCCGAGCAGGTTGGTCGAAAGCCATTCCCAGCCGAGGTTTTCGCCCCAGACCGTGAATACGTTGGAGAACAGGTAATTGAATATGTAGCCGACGATCAGAACGCTCAGGATATTCGGCAGGAAGTAGACGCCCCGGAAAAAGTTCCGGGCTTTGATGCTGGCGTTCAGTCCCATCGCGATCAGCAAGCTGAGCACGTTGATGACGATGGTGACGACGACGGCGAATTTGAACGTGAACCAGTAGGCGTTGCCCACGTTGTCGTCCTGGAACAGGTAATAGTAGTTTTTGAAGCCGACGAACTCGTAGGTTTTGGCGAATCCGTTCCAGTTGGTGAAGGAATAGAACACCCCCTGCAAGGCCGGAAACGTATGGAAAACGAAAAACAGCAGCAGGGCGGGTATGGTCATCCAGTAAAAGGCGGCTTTTCTTTTGGCCACGTTAATCCTCCTTTTCGACGGTTTTGAGGCGCTGCGGATGCGTGGGTGGCGCTCCGGGCGGGGAATCCCTACGATCGCTGTCTCGATCCGATTTTTTGATTGAACTTGTATAAGGTGAAAATCGGATCTCGAAGGCGAGCGCTGCGCTTCTTCGAGATTCCCCGCCCTCCGCTTACGCTCGCGCGTCGGAGTTACGGTTTGGGTTTAGGGTAGGGCAGGCGGCCTTGTAGCTAGCCCGCCGTTTACGATCTTCGGTTCGCGACTTTGGTCCATTCGCTGTCGAGGCGCTTCAGGAAAGCGTCGACGTCGCCGCGCTGCAGGAATTCCTGTACGAGGGAATTGAGCTGCACGGCGGCGGGGATGTAGTGGTCGGCGAAGTCGACCAAGCGGCCGGATTCGAAGAAAGGCTGCAGTTCCGACAGGGCCGGGTCTTCTTGGTCGATGCCTTCGACGGCGGAAAAAGCGGTTTGTTCCTGGATGTATTGCGAGATGTTCGGTTCGTCGAGCAGGAAATCGATGAACTTAAGCGATTCTTCGCGGTGCTCGGTGCTTTCGGCTACGGCGAGCAGCGTGTCCACGCCGGAGACCAGATTGTTGGACTCGGCGTCGTCGCCGGTCGGGGTCGCGAAGAAGCCGAGGTCGATATCGGCATTGGCTTTGCGGATTTCGGGAATCGCCCAAGTGCCTTGAATGTACATGGCGGCTTCTCCGTTGGCGAAAGCGCGGTTGCCGTCGGCGTAGGTGCGGCCGAAGTTATCGTTCGTTCCGTACGGCAGCACGGCGAGCGCTTTTTCCGCGACTTCGCGCATGACCGGATCTTCGAACGTGACCTGATCGTCGCGGCGCTGGAGGAAGAAGTCGATGCCCGCGATGTTCGGCGCGAGCGCATTGAACAGCAGGTTGGTCGTCCAGTCGTCTTTATACGTCAGATAGAACGGGGTGATTCCGGCATCTTGAAGCTTCTGCGCCGTATCCATCAGCTCGTCCCAAGTCTTCGGAACTTCGAGATTTTGCTCTTTGAAAATGGTGCGGTTATACATGATCCCGTCGGCGTTGGCCGCATACGGAATACCGGTGATCGCTTCCTCTCCCGTCAGGTCCGTCAGCATGGTCATATAGCGCGGATTAATGCCGTCCAATACGGATTCTCCGGTCAGGTCGGCGAAGATTTCGCTTTGGCCCAGCACGGAGTACGTATCGGTCGCGCCCATGCCGATCACGTCGGGCACGTCTTCTTTGACGACCCGGGTCATGAGTACCGTTTCCGCGTCCGGCGGATTCGTTTGCGTGACGACGATATTCGGATTCTCCTCGTTGAACTTGGCGATGAGCCGATCGAAAGAGTCTTTGGCTTCCGGTTTGTTTTGGAAAAACTCGATATGTACTTTCCCGTCGGCCGACTCTCCGTTTGCGCAGGCCGTCAGCGTCAGCAGCGCGCCCAGTAGGCATGCGGCTCCCAGCAGTCTGCTCCATTTTGCCATATAATGCGCCTCCCTGCGTTTTGGTGCGCCTTCTCGCAAGCCGGGACATGTACGCAAATGTTTCGGAGCGTGCGCTTGCGAAGCGCACGCATTCGAAAGGTTCCAGCGTTTACGTCTACGACCGGCGAGGCGGCGCACGGTTTTGATTGTCCTTTGGGCAGCAGCGGCAGCTTCCTTCCGGAAGCCTGGCCATCCTTATGCTCGCCCGTCCGCTTAACAATACCCTTGAAGAAGCAGGATCGAATCTGCTTGTAAAACGCTTTCGGAAAAGGATAAGACGCAAATCCTTGCGGGACGCGAAGAGAGCAGGCATAAATTTTTTTTGGTATTTCGGCTTCTTGCGTCTTATAAAAAGCAAAATTTTATCTGTCCGAAATGCGAATCGGACGCACCGATTCGCACTCTTTTTTTCTTGCGTCTCTTTTCGTATCCATAAGTTGAAGGCGTTTCTCCTGATGTTTTTCCGAAACCTTTTTCGTAGGCTCGCCTTGAAAGAATGACGCAATTGAATTTTTTTAAATCCCAGTTGTTTACAGCGATTCGTTTTTAAAATATGGGTAATAAGGGCTAGTTCAAACGTGAAGCAAACATCATGCGACAGACAACTTTGAGGAGGCTTTCTAACATGGGAAAATACATTGAAGTAGAATCCGGAGTCAATATTTACGTAGAGGACGTAGGTCAAGGGCGTCCGGTGATCTTCCTGCACGGATGGCCGCTCGACTCCCGGATGTTCGAATATCAGTATATGCGCCTGCCGGCTCAAGGCTTCCGCTGCATCGGCATCGACGCGCGCGGCTTCGGCAAATCCGATGCGCCGTGGGACGGCTACACGTACGACCGTTACGCCGACGACGTCCGCGCCGTCATCGACGCTTTGGGCATCGATGACGCGATTCTGGTCGGTTTCTCGATGGGCGGCGCAACAGCGGTCCGTTACGCGGCCCGGCACCAGGGACACGGCATCTCCAAGCTTCTCCTGCTCGGTGCGGCAGCGCCAAGCTTCACCGTCCGCGACGGCGTACCCGACGCGATGACCGTCGAAGAACTGAACGAGCAAATCATCCAGCCGACACTCGAAGACCGTCCGAAGATGGTCACTTCGTTCGGCAAAATGCTGACGCACAAAAAACCTAGCGCGTCATCAAGCGCCTGGGTCGAAATGGTCGCTTTCCAATCTTCCGCCGTCGGCACGCTGCGCGCCGCCGAAATGCTGCGCGACGAAGACCTGCGCGGCGACCTGGCGAAAATCACCGTCCCGACCGCGATCTTCCACGGCGAAAAAGACGAAATCTGCCCGTACGGCCTGGCCCAAGCCATGCACGCCGGCATCGCGACGTCGCATATCGTAACGTTCGAGAAGAGCGGACACGCCATGATGATGGACGAACCGGAAAAATTCAATGAAGAACTTGTTGCGTTTTTGCGATAAAATCGTGAAAACCGAAAGAGAACTCGCTGATTCTCTCCCCTATACAAAGACATAAAGACCGACTGCCATTGGCAGTCGGTCTTTATCTTTTTCAATGCACAAGCAGTGCCCCCGCCGCGATCACGACCACCCGCACCCCCGTAAGCAGCACGAAATTCTTCACCGCAAACACGAAAGTACGACGCTTCGACGGGTCCTGCGAAAAGGCTCGGATATTTTTCCGCAACGGGATCAGCGTCGCCAGAATCGGCAAAAGCAGCAGCGGATGCACGCCGAGCCACAGCAGCACGAACATATCCAGATACGATACATAGTAGATCGCCGCGAACAACTTGAGCGCGCCCGCGCGCCCGATGTAGACCGGCAGCGTATAGCGGCTATTCTCCACGTCTTCTTCCATGTCGCTGATATTATTGGCGAGCATGATATTGGCAATGCTCGCCACGGCAGGCACAGACACCGACAGAATCAGCAAAACTTCCAGCCCGTTCACATGCAGGTCGAACCAGCCCTCCGCATATTCCAATGAAGCAATCGTATCGGGCGGCACCTGGATGTAGGTCGCGACGAACGTGATCACGAATCCCATGAACAAGCCGGAGAACAGCTCGCCGAGCGGCATCCGGGAGATCGGAATCGGTCCGAACGAATACAGGATGCCCACTCCGAAGGAAAGGAATCCAAGCAGCAGCACCAATGGTCCGGCTTCGAACACCAATAAAATTCCTGCTGTCACAGCCGTGGCGAACAGCAGTACAATAAGCAATACGACGACCCATTGCTTAAAGCCGTGCTTGACGATCGCATTATGCTCTTCGTAGCCGTAACCGTGGGTGCGCACGGCTTTGCGGTAATCGTAATAATTGTTCATGGCGGTGACCACCAGATCGAACGACAGCAATGACACGAGCATCAACAGGGCATGCAGCGGTCGAAATTCGCCGAATCGCAGCAAGGCATACACGGTCCCTAATGCAAAAGGCAGCATGCTGGCGACTTTGGTACGGATCTCGACCAGGTCGAGGAAACTTCGAAACGTCGGCATAAGAGCTCCTTTCCCTTTTTCCAATCTCCAAATCTTAGCACGGAAATCCAGGGTCGTCACCGGTTCAACACACCGAGTTCTTTACTTTGACACACGCCGGTAATACAATGAATCGGAAATCCCATTTCTATCCTATAACGCGAGGACTTAAGATGTTCAAACCTGTAAAAAGCCGAAATCCGCTGCTCAGACTCAATCCTCCCCAAGTGTTGGCCGTCGGATTCCTTATCATGATTTTGGCCGGTTCCGGCCTGCTTTATCTTCCGGCAGCGTCCAGCTCCGGCGAGTCCATGCCTTATCTCGACGCCGTGTTCATGGCGGCTTCCGCAACCTGCGTCACCGGACTGTCCGTGCTGAATCCCGGCGTTGACCTGACTACATTCGGCCAGTTGGTCATTATCGGGCTCGTTCAGGTGGGCGGTCTGGGCTTTATGACCGTCGCTACGCTGATTGCCTTGGTGTTCCGCCGCCGGATCACGTTCCGCGAGCGTCTGATCCTTCAGGAAACGCTGAGTCAACATTCCACCGAAGGCATCATTCGTCTCATCCGCAAAGTCATGCTGTATGCCTTGGTTATCGAAACGGTCGGAGCGTTACTGCTGTTTACTCGTTTTGCCTTTGAAATGCCGCTGGGCCAGGCTGCCTACTTCGGCGCTTTTCATAGCATTTCTATTTTCAATAACGCCGGGTTCGACCTGTTCGGAGCCATCGAGGGACGGGCCGGCAGTCTGATGCATTACGTGGACGATCCGTTTGTCAATCTGATTGCCATGCCCATGATTTTGCTTGGCGGCATCGGCTTTATCGTGATTGCCGACTTGCTCGATTTCCCTCAAAAACGTAAGCTGTCCCTGCATAGCAAGGTCGTTTTAGCCATGACCGGATTGCTTGTCGTCGTGGGGGCGGTCGTCATTTTCATTTTCGAATTCTCGAATCCGGCCACGTTGAAATCGCTCGATACGTCAGGCAAAATATTCGCTTCCGTCTTCCAGTCGATCACCTCGCGCTCGGCGGGCATGATGACGCTGGATATCGCAGGGATGCGCCAGGCCACGCAGTTTTTCATGGTCATTATGATGTTCATCGGCGCGGCTCCGGGATCGGCAGGCGGCGGGATCAAGGTGACGACCTTCGCGATCTTGATCGGTGCCGTTTGGGCCATGATACGCGGCAAGCAGGATATCGTCTTTTTCCGCTATCGAATCGGTTCGGACCGGGTATATAAAGCAATTACCTTCTCGCTGCTCTCGTTCCTCTTGATCGTCGTTGCCGCCATGATCTTGTCCGCGACCGAAAACTTTTCGTTCCTGGGCATTCTATTCGAGACGACTTCTGCTTACGCAACCGCCGGGATCTCGATGGGATTGACCTCTCAACTCACGCCGTTCGGTCAGTTTATGATTATCATGCTGATGTTCGTCGGCCGTCTCGGCCCGATCACGTTGGCCTTCACGTTAACGCCGCGAATGGATAATGAACCGTTCCGTTATCCGGAAGGCAAAGTCACGATCGGTTAATCCATGCGAACGTCCACCAAATATGCTTCACGAAACAGGAAAGAGGATCGTACCCATGAGACGCAAACGAAACCAAAGCAACTCTTCAAAGCCTAGATCCGAAACCATTGTCGCTCCCTCCTCCTCCGACACGTCGAACGAAACCGGACAATCTATACCGGATGCACAGACAGCGAATGCACGTACATCCGAATCTTCCGTAGAACAACGGGACCGCTCCGTGCAAAATCCATCGCAGCCGCCGCGCAGCGGGCGCAAGCGTCGTCGACGCAAAAAAAACGCTTCGCCGACGAGCACGGCTCAAGCTGCGGAACAGGCAGCGGACTCCGAAGAAACGGCTTTGACCTCCGTCGGGCAGGCTGATGCCCTATCCGCATCGGAAACAGAGCCAACCGCCAATCATCGGAAACGCAAACGACGACGCCGAAAAAAAAGTTCAGCGCCCGCAGCAGTCGATACCGATTCCGTTCAACGCTTCGGCAATCCGCCTTTTCCGCTGCCGGAAGCCCAAGTGAAGGCTTCGGCAAGCGAAGAGACAGCCTCGGCAGAGCCCGACTCCAAACCGCGGAAGCGACGGCGGAAGCGAAGACAAGGCGGAGCCGCCAAATCGGCACCTCAACATACCGTTGAAGCTGCGCCGAGACCTAAAGTCGTATGGCCGGACCCCAAGCCGTCCAATCGTACAGCTGCAGCGGACAATCGTTTGGCATACGCTCCGGAATTGATGACCGAGCCGGAGCCGGCACCGAAACCTTTTCCCGATCAAGACGAAGCTTCGGCATCTATCACGATTGAAGACCATTCGACGCATGCCTCCGAATCCGTTACGGTCAAGGCATGTCTGTATTGCGGAGAAACGAAGCCGCTGGGCGACTTCCTGCGTCGAACAGGCAAGAAGTCCGGACATGAATCGCGGCGCGGTGCCTGCCGGGACTGTCGCAAGCGCAGAAGATCAGCAAGGCTTGCCGATGACGAGATCGCTTCGGACCCGCTGCCTCTGCCGCTGGCGGCCGGACCCGCCCTATCCTTGGACTCGGAAGAAGAGTCGCTCGAGGCGATTCCCAAGCGCCGATTCCGTCGTCCTCCGCCGGAACCTCCGGAGGGTGCCCTGCTGGAACCGACGCGCGAAGCCGAGCTGCGCACGACCAAGCAGGGAACGGTACGCATGCGCGGCCGAACCGACAAAGGGCGCCGCTGGCAGCAGGAGACCGATCTGGAAATGGCACGCTGCCTCGTTCGGGAACATGCGGCCGTCGTCGTGAATCGGTTTACGATTCGTCGGCTTTACACGAACCGTTCCTTCCGTCGTTACATTCTGGAGCGCGATCGCTACACCTGCCACTTCTGCGGCGAATACGGCGATACGATCGACCATCTGCTGCCGCGCGCGAAAGGCGGACATACGACGCCGCTCAACTGCGTCTGCGCCTGCATGCTATGCAACCAGAACAAAGCCGACCGGGATCTGGATGAATTCATGGAAGACGCCGAGCCGCTGGATGATCTGCCTGCGGATCGCGGATTCGAACGACGCCCTATCGAGCAGTGATTGGCGTTTTTCCATTATCCGTATCAAAAAGACCTTTCCGTCACAGCCGCCATCGGCATGTTGACCGGAAAGGTCTTTTTTCATACAAGAAGTCACGCCGTTGCCGGACCGCATGCCCGCCTAAGCACCTGGCATAATTCGGATTGCCGAACCGGCTTCGTCAGGGAAGCGAAGGAAGTCCGGCTCGAAGGCTCTGCTTCGCTGGAATGAGCCAGCGGCAGCAGCAGGATCAAAGGAGTTGCCGGCGAATTCGAAGCGGGAAGCCCAGGCAGCCGCGACGCTTCCTCCCGCACATCCCAATCGCTCAGCACCATATCAAAAGGCCCCTCTCGCACCATCGCCAGCGCTGCCTCCGGCCCGCTCGTTGCTTCGCGCACCTCCAAACCTAGTCGAATAGCCATTCGGGACAAGGTACGGCGTGTTCCCGCACCTGCCGCAGCCAGCAGCAGCCTGCGCCCTTGCAGGCGGGAAATGTCCGTCAAGCCTGCATGGGCTTCGCGCTCCAACTCAAGCGGCAGCACAAAGGTCATCAGCGTCCCTTGGCCTTTTCTGCCTTCAGCCCAAATCTTGCCGCCCATCAGATCAACCAATCTTTTGCTGATCGACAGTCCCAGACCCGTGCCTCCGTAGTCTCCTTCATCCGGCCGATGCACCTGCTCGTAATCATGAAACAGTCGACCGATCCCGGCCTCCGAAATGCCGATCCCCGTATCCCGGACGCAGAACTCGATCCAGACGCGATCTTCTCCCTCGCCTTCGAGGCGCCGCGCCATGATTCGAATCTCGCCGGACGAGGTAAATTTGACGGCATTGCTGACCAGATTGCTGAGTACCTGCCGAATCTTGCGCACATCTCCAATCAGAACCAGCGAAGGATCAAGATCCAAATCCAACGTCAATTCAAGCCCCTCGCGCTGAGCGGCCTTGGCCGCGAATTGATACGCCGTGTCCTCCAACGCGCCGATCAGATCCATCGGAGCCGTCTCCAACTTCATCTGCCGAGCTTCGAGCTTGCCATAGTCGAGAATGCTGCCGACCAACTCTAAGAGCGATTGCTGACTGTCTTCGATAATTTTCAGATATTGCTTCTGCTCTTCGGTCAATCCCGTTTCTTTTAACAACTGGGACATCGCTACGATGCCGTTCATCGGCGTGCGAATCTCGTGTCCCATCATCGCAAGAAGCTCCCCGGTATGACGGGCGGAGCGTTCGGCCGTTTCCGTGCTTTTGCGCAGCTCGTCCTCCCGTTTGAGCGAAGTGCTCTTCTGCTCCGACTCGGCCAGCTGGGCAATGACCGAAGCCGTGCGCTTCAAGCAAGCTTCCGTATCGCCCTCGAACGCCTCTCCGCTGCGCAGCGCTCCGATGATCCCCTGCTCCTGACCGCAGGAGAAAGGCAGCGGAACCGTGATCCCCCGCTCCGGGTTGCCTTGCAGCAGCAACAGTTCCCCCGGTTGAACCCCTTCATGCTCCCGGCCCCAGACGATCAGGGTACGCATGCCGATTTCGGTACGTTTTGCCACAAACAACGTCTCCGCCCGCGTCGCTCCTGCGGCAAGAGCCAGCAAGTCATCGGCCGCCGCACGAAGGGCGGGCGAGGGGCAGAGATCCGTTTGCATCGAATATTTCATTTGTCAGTCACCTGCTTTCCAAGAAAATAAGGAAGAGGCAATGCGCCTGCCGGTAATCGGATTGCCGAAATAGGCAGCGCAATAGCTCCTGAAGCGAGGAAGTCGGGAACGCCATCGGGAATAATCGTGAGGACAACCAGATCGGATTCTCGTGTCGAAGAGGAAGTAGGCGAGCAACGGCTCCCGAAGTGCCGGAACGTTCTCTATATTGAAAAAACGGGGGATGCGGACCGTTCGTTTGGCCTCTTGGACAAAAAAGTTTCCAATTTTCTCAAAATGCCGGATTTGGAATCATTATAGCACTCTCCGGGGGGGCCGCGTCCAATCAAAACAATTGATAACTTGATCGATTTTGCCGACTCGCTCATTGATGGGACATAAGAGCTTATATGTTGACGGCGTTTAAAAACCCAGGGGGCTGGGTAAGTATAAACTAGCATCACATGTGAGTTTATCCCGTAGAAGAGAAGGAGTTGTTCATCATGGCAGACAACGGATTGGGCGATAAAATCAAAGCAGGCGTCAACAAAGCCAAAGGCGAGATCAAGGATCAAGTCGGTAACGCCAAAAACGACCCGGGTCTTCAGGCCGAAGGCAAAGCGGATAAAGCCAAAGGTGCCGTTCAAGATAAAATCGGCGACGTGAAAAACAGAGACAAACACTAAAGCTTCGAATGCGAAGCTCCTACATTTGACATTCAAGCCGTGCTGCTTTTAGCGTTGAAAAGGCAGCACGGCGGTTCGACGCACGATGCTCGTGCGCTCTTACCCTAATGGATTGACCTACATCGAGCAAACGACGTCGAGCCGATCGGCGTCGGCCGAAGCCTGGTAGCTTGTTAACGCTAAAAGTAAGGTTGCGCCCGTCTGAAATACACCTAAAACGCGTGTATTTCAGCCAAACGTAATCCTATGATTAAGAGTCGACAAGCCCTTAGAGGCTGCGGTTACGAACACCTATGAAAAGACCACCCCCGCACATGCGGGCTGTGGTCTTTTTGCCGTTCGGGGAAGATATTTCGAATAGCGTCAACGTTCCGCGACCTCGAATAATCTGGCGGTCCTGCTTCTTTCCAGACGGACCTTAAGCGCACCCGCTTCTCCGTCCCAAACGCAGTCTCCGCCCGGCTTTCCTTGCGGATACAGCAGACGACAATCCGCAGCTTTGCCGATCATTCCGGATACCGGGAGGGCGGTTTCGCTCTCTTCCGCGTCAATACGCCATACGGCTATATACCGCTTGCCGCCTCGACGCAGTCCGAAGCTGACCCATCCGTCTTCGACCTTCGGCAAGCCGAGCGGCCAGAACGGAAGCCCTTCGCGGATATCGCCCCGGATCGACTTATACAGATCAAGCGCTTCGCGGACAAGCTCGCGGCGCGGCGCACTCAATTCGGCCAAATGCCCGCTCTGATGCACCCGCAGCAGCAGCGCGTTCACCATATTGAATACGACTTCCTCGTCATCGCCTTCACGCAGCGGATACGACCAGATTGCCGACTGTTCGGGCGTCAGCGCGGCAGGCGAACTTGCCGCGATCTGCGCGTATTTCACGTAATCCTCCTGATCGCTTGTCGACTGGATGCTATGACGGCTGAGCATCGCGTAATCCATTCGCATCCCGCCGCTGGAGCAGTTTTCGATGACCAGTTCCGGGTACGTCGCAAAGGTTCGGTCGATCCAGGCCAGATAAGCCCGATTATGTCCCAGCAGACCTTCGCCCAAACTATCCGCGTCCGTCTCCGTTCCGACACCCGCGTTGATGTTATAGTCCATCTTGATATAACCGACTCCGTATTCTTCGACCAATCGGCGAATCACTTCATCGGCATGCGCGACAACCGCCGGATTGCGGAAATCGAGTTGGTAGCGGCTGCGATCCTTGACCCTTTTTCCGTGACGCATAAAGAACCAGGAATCGTCCGTCTCCGCAAGCTTCGGACTGTTGATGCCCATCACCTCGATCTCCAGCCATAGCCCGGGAATCATGCCTTTGCCGCGAATATAGTCCAAGACGTATTTGATCCCTTCCGGGAAACGCTCTGCCGACGGCAGCCACTCGCCGACGCCGTCCCACCACTTGCCGGGCGAATACCAACCGCAGTCGATGCAGAAATATTCGCAGCCCACGTCCGCGGCGGCATCGATCAGCGGCAGCAGATTCTGCGTCGTCGGATTGCCCCACAGGCAGTTCATGTAGTCGTTGAAAATGATGCGCAGCTTCTCGTTGTCCGTATTCGGACGGCGCGCAGCGCGGCGGTAGCGGGTCAGCTCGCCGATTGCTTCTTCAAAACCGCCGAGCACGAAACCGACCGCTACCGGCACGCTGATGAACGACTCGCCCGGCAGCAGTTTTTTCCACCAGCCGTGATCATGCTCGGACGGCCCGCTCGCCAGCAAGGAAAGATGATCGAATTGATTCAGCAGCTCCCAGTGCCACGATCCGTTATGCTCGATCTGCCAGAACAGCGTCGTGCCTGCCTCTTCGTTCTCGAGCAGCCCCATCGGCAAATGCTCGGCAGCCGCCCAGGAACCGGTATTGCTCAGACTTACCCGTTTCGAGCTGCGATCCGTCATATGCGCAAGTCCCAGCTCCGGCAGCGTATTGGATCGCCATTGCACCTCGCTTTGCCAGCCGTTATGCGCCAGATGCAGCTTCATTTTATCGTCCTGGTCGCGTGCTCCGTCCTTGGCCAATCCATTCAGCGAGAACGAAGACACATACTCGACGCCCAACTCTTCCGAGCCATGGTTGCGCAGCTCCGTCCAGCTTTTGAGCACCGCAAGCCCGTCATGGAACTGGTAAAAAGAAACCGTCTCAAGCCCGGTCGCCGGATCATTCATCTCCAACGCGAACAGCAGCCCCGTGTCATTGCGTTCTTCGTAATGCCGCGCATATTTCATCCGCAGCCCCGGATAAGACGCCCGATGGCTCCGCCCATGATACTCGTCCCGGTCTTCCCCGCTAAGCTGCACTTCCAGCACCCGGAATCCCTGCTCCGCTTTTTCTTCGATACGTCCTTCTTCGAACGGTAAAACTCCCCCGTGCAGCAGCCGAACGTCCCCGTCTTCCGTTACGTCGAACACTAAGCTTAAACCGTTTTCGGAAATTTCGATCCTTTTGCCCATATCTCTTCCCCCTCTTCCTATTTCAACTTCGATAAGCCTGATTATACCTTACTCCGACGCGTTGATGATAGCGCTTTAAAAGATACCGTGCGGGATTATACCTTGGGTGGCTTCAGAGGGAATGCGTTCCGATCGCGTGTTGAATTGGGAAGGCTTCGACATAGAATTACGCCTGGGTGGCTTCAAAGAGAACCCGTTTCGGTCGCGTGTTGAATTTGGGAAGCTTTGATTAGACTGGACTGAGGGAGCTTCCCAAATTCAAAGGCGAACGCTGACGCTCCTGCACTGGATTCCCTTTTCCGCCAATCGGCTGAATCCTCCGGCGAAGCCGGAGGAAGGGATAAAAAAACAGCGCTCCGCAAGCGAGCGCCGTTAATCAAGGTCTAGAACTTTACCGTTTTCCCCAGAAGAAAACGGTGCCTACCCTACCTAACCCCCATATGCGAGCGACTGAGCTGGGACGAAGGGGAGGGTCTGTGAAGGAGCGTTAGCGCTCGCCTTTGCATTCGGGAAGCCTCCATTTAAATATCATCAAGCTTCCCGAATGCAACACGCGACCGGAACAGACCCTCCCCGCAGTCCCCTCGTCCACGTCACTCCGACGATGATCGAGTGAAATAAGCTTCCGCCTTCCTGCTCCCCCAAAAGGAGAGCGCCAAAAACCCCACCACGTAAAGAAGCTCGTACGGCCGCTCGATGAAGCGTCCGAGATCGTGGCCGACGTAGGATACGGCCAGGACCATGATGGCTTTGCCGCCTGCGATCGCGAAGAAGAAGGCCAGTTTGGGCATGCGGACGATCGCGGCGGCGGTGTTGACGAGAGCGAACGGCCCCAAAGGCATCATGCTCAAAATAAATACGAAACTGAACGCGTTGCGGCGCGCCCAAGTCAAGCTTTTTTGCACCTTCGGGCGTTCGGCCCAGCGCAAGAAGTACGGGTGTGACGCAATCGCGCGCACGATCAGAAACGTCGTCATGCAGCCTGCGATCAAGCCGATCCAGGAATACAAAAATCCGAACCACAACCCGTAAGCGGCAGCGTTGACCCCTACGATGACCGCAGTCGGAAGAGGAGGGATGAATGATTTGAGAAACGTCAGGAAAATGCCCGGCAGCGGACCCCATGAACGGAAACGCTCCATCCATTCGTTCAGATTCTCCTCCGTCATATACGACAATAGGTTTGATATCAACAAATGCGGTACTCCTTTCGGGGTTCCTTGTCCGGCTGTAGGGCATGCGCGCACTCTAGCCGGCATATCCGCTATTATAGCCGCTAACTGTACCGTTTTGCCGCAAAAATATGGATTTTCTCGCAACGCGGTCGATCAATCGCCTGAGGTTTCGGGTAATCATTGCCATACGACCGGAAACGGAGGCACACATCCAATGAGTGAAAAACACAGCGTACAAATCTTTCATTTCGAAGACAATGGGAGCATTCCCAACAACCCGAATCTACCCGTGATCTTGTACCCTGGAGCATTAATCGACAAGCCGGAATGGTGCGAGTCGGTATTCAACGGCAACGGTTGGCGCAATAGTTGGGAAAACGGCGTGTTCAACTATCATCATTACCATAGCAACACGCATGAGGTACTCGGCGTTACGCACGGTTCGATCTTGATTCGATTGGGCGGCGAAGACGGCAAATCTTTTGATCTGAAAGCAGGCGATGTGATCGTGCTTCCGGCCGGCACAGGTCATAAGCGAATAACCGCAAGCGATGATTTCCGTATCGTAGGTGCTTATCCGGACGGCATGGACTACAACACGAGACTCGAAAATGACGGAAAGCACGATGCGTCGATACAGGAGATCGCGGAGGTTCCGCTGCCCCGAACCGATCCCGTGTACGGGGACAAAGGTCCTTTGCTGGAGAACTGGAACAAAAGTATGAAACACGGATAAATTTCGTTTTTCCTTGATTGCGAAGCGCCTTTGCGGCGCTTTTTTGTGTTATGATTTTCATGCTATTCCGGCGTGCGCGCAAACGCGGCAAGCCGGCGATGCACGAGGCGAATGACCATTTTAACAGACAGGAGCTCCCACGTTCATGAATGCCGCCTTCTCTACCTTTATTGCCTTGTTTGCAATTTCCGGCGTGCTGAGCATTTTGCTTGCTCTATATAGTTCTTTTCAAAAAACGCGCTTCTCGGGGATGCACCTTTTCGTATTGATGTCGGTCGCGACGGCGATTTATACGTTCGGCAGTTCGATGGAACTTGCCAGCTCGTCATTAGAAAAAATCAAGTTCTGGATTTCGTTCGAGTATCTGGGACTGCCGTTTATTTCGCCGCTGAACCTTCTGGTCGTGATCCATTATGTCGGCCGCGAACGTTTGACGACGCCCCGCGCCGCGTTCGGCATTTTGTTGATTCCCGCGATCACTTCCGTCCTCATGCTGACCAACGATCTGCACGGGCTGGTATACCAGAGCATGGAACTGCGGACCGACGCGCCGTGGCCGCTGGTCGATTTCGTCATGGGCTTTTGGTACGTCGTCAACGGCAGTTACACGCTCGGGTGCGGCTTGGTCGGCATGTGGCTGCTGGCTCGGCATATGCGCCAAACGCTCAATGTGTACCGCAAGCAGACAGTCACCATGTTCCTTGGCCTGTTCATCCCGATCCTTACCTCCCTGATCTACATCATGAACTTGACCCCCTACCATATCGACCCGGTTCCCGCCACGATGAGCTTGACCAATCTGCTCTACTGCTGGGCCATTTTGTCCGCGGGCATGCTGACGTCGACGCCGGTCGTGCGCGAAAATATTTTGGAAAGCATGCGTGACGGGGTGATCGTGCTCGATCCTGCCGGAAGAATCGCCGATTACAACAAAGCCGCTTCGCTCCTGTTTCCGTTTCTGACCCCCGAAAAGATCGGCGCCGCGGCTGCCGAGGTGTTTCCCCGCAAGCAGCTCCGAGCCGAAGATGCCGATATGCGCTTTCTCGAAGCTGAAGAACGGCAGATCGAGTGGCTGGAAAGCGACGGGATCCGGTATTACCGTACCCGGTCTTCGCCCGTGCACTACCGGCGCGGCGGCGCTTACGCAGGTCGGACGCTTGTCATCCTCGACGTGACGGAAAATGTCCTGCTCCATCGCAAATTGGAACGGATGGCCACCCACGACGGCATGACGCAAATTTATAACCGGACGCACTTTGTCGAATGTTCCGATCAGCTGTTGGCCGAATCCCGGCAGACGTCGGAACCGCTGACGATTGCGCTGTTCGATATCGACCGGTTCAAACTGATCAACGATACGTACGGACACGACGTGGGCGATACCGTGATTCGCCATGTCGTGCACGCCTGCAAAATCTATTTGGGCGACCGGGACGTCTTCGGCCGTTACGGCGGCGAAGAATTCGCTCTGTGCATGCCGGGTCGCTCACTGGACGAGGCGTTCAATTTGCTCGAAAGCGTAAGACGGGAATTGGCTTCCGGCCCCGTCATGACCGCGGCCGGCCCCGTCAGCGTGACGGCAAGCTTCGGTTTGACGGAAGCCCGAATCGGCAGTCCGCTCAAAACGCTGACGAAGATGGCGGATGACGCCCTCTACCTGGCCAAGCAGAGCGGTCGCAACAATGTGCAAATCTCTTACGACACGGACGGGGAAGCCGAAGTATCGGGCAGCGGGACCGGGACCTAGACCAAGCTGGAAGCAACGCAAAAAAAAGCGCTTGGCTGAGACGTACCCGTGCGTCCTGATACCGATCGCCGTCCTCCAATCCCCAGAGAAAGAAGGAGCTGTCATGAAATTCGAACAGTACGTCCAATACGATGCCGTCGGTTTGGCGGAACTGCTGCGCAAGCGTGAAGTATCTGCCCCTGAATTGGCTGAAGCCGCCTTTGCCAGAATGGACGAAGTCAATCCGTCGCTGAACGCCGTAGTGCGCGATCGCCGAGCCGCGGCGCTTCAGGAAGCAGCCTCCGCTCCCCTTCCGGACGCGGACCGCCCCTTCTCGGGCGTGCCTTATCTGCTCAAAGACATCTCGCAGGCTTTGGCCGGGGAACCTCTGACGTCCGGCTCCGCGCTGCTCCGAAACAACATCGCGCGCCGCGACTCCAATTATGTCGCGCGCGTTCGGGCTGGAGGATTCATCCCGCTCGGCCATACGAATACGCCGGAATTCGGCCTGAAAAACATTACCGAGCCGACGCTGCACGGGCCTGCCCGCAACCCATGGAATCCGCAGTATTCCCCGGGAGGCTCCAGCGGCGGTGCATCAGCCGCTATCGCTTCCGGCATCGTGCCTGCCGCCGGCGCCAGCGACGGCGGAGGTTCGATCCGCATCCCCGCCTCCTTCACCGGCCTATTCGGCCTTAAGCCGACGCGCGGCAGAACCCCGGTCGGCCCCGGCATCGGCCGGCAATGGCAGGGCGCGTCGATCGACTTCGCCCTGTCGCGCACCGTTCGCGACAGCGCCGCGCTGCTGGATCTGCTGCAAGTGCTGCAGCCGGAAGCCGCTTTCCAGACGCCGCTCTACCCGGGCGTCTACGTCCAAGACATGCTGGCGCCTCATTCGCGCCCGCTGCGCGTTGCTTTCACGACCGCTTCGCCGGTCGGCTCGCCCGTCGGCGACGATGCCGTGCAGGCCGTGCTGAAAACGGTAAAGTGGCTCGAAGAGCAAGGCCATCACGTCGAAGAAAAGCTCAGCCCCGTCAACGGCGTGCGCTTGATGGAAAATTACTACACCATGAACGCCGGCGAAGTCTCCGCCATGTTCATCTCGTTGGAACGGATGCTGGGCCGTGCCATTCGTCCGGACGAAGTCGATATCATTACTTGGGTCTTCGCCGAGGCGGGCAAAAACGTATCGGCGGCCGAATTCGTCCACAGCCTGAACGAATGGGACGTGGCCGCCGCGCAGATGGCCGAGCTGTCCGCCCGCTACGACCTGTACGTGACGCCTGCCACCGCCTTCACGGCACCTCGAGTCGGTGAACTCACGCATACGCCGGAGACGGCTGCGCCGTGGATGAGCGTCAGCGAACTGTCGGCGAACGAACAGCGCCGGATGCTGTACGACATTTTCGAACGCAGCCTGACCTTCACTCCGTTCACGCAGCTCGCCAACCTGACCGGACAGCCCGCGACCAGCTTGCCGCTGCATCTGACCGAAGAAGGTCTCCCGCTCGGCGTGCAGATGATCGCCGCCAAAGGCCGCGAAGACCTTCTTCTCCAAGTCGCTGCGCAATTGGAACAATCCGATTTGTGGGCGGGAATGAAGGGAAACCCGATGCTAAGCTAAAATCTATATCTTTTCTTCCCACTTAACTCACCCAAAAAAAGACGCCCTCCTAAAGAGAGCGTCACCGCGTCGATAAAGCCCAACGTAACTGGAAGTCAGCGGACGGAGAGAGAAATTCAGTGAAGGAGCGATAGCGTTCGCCTTTGAAATCGGGAAAATTCCGCTAAAATTCAATCCTTTTTCCCGATTTCAACACGCGACCGGAACGAATTTCTCTCGGAGTCTGATGACTTCCTCCGCCTACGTAACTTTATCGACAGCCCGAGACGCCCTCCTTGCCGGAGAGCGTCTTTTTACTCATTCACGAACCACGCCGCGCGAATCAATCCCTCGCTCGTCTCATAGATCGCGGCTGCCTGAAGCACGCGATCCGAGCCGGCCTGAGTCACCTCTTCATGATCGATCACCCGACTGCCGATCACCATTCGGTTGACCAGCTTCGCGTGCACCTTATCGACCTCGAACCGTTTGCGATAACGCTCGCGCATTGCTTCGCGCCCTTCCGCGATCAGCGTTCCGTCGAGCAGATTGTACAGCTTGGCATCCTCTGCGTACGTCGCGAGGAAGCCTTCCAAATCATGTGCGTTGTAGCAATCGAGCTGACGCTGCGCCAATTCTTGTGCCGAATGCTGATCATGCTCTTTATTCCCGTTTTCCATATGCGGCATCTCCGATCTAAAGAACTTTCGTGACCTATCGTCGCATATCTTTGCCAGATTGCGCAACGCCCGTTTCGTGTAATAACTAACACAGCACGTTTTAACCCCATGCAAGGAGGAGATTTCCATCATCACTGTCGGATTGACCAATTTCAGCGACCATGACGAGCTTTATGGAAAAAAGAAGCCTGCCGAGCGATTGCCTGCCTACAGCGAGACGTTCAAAGTCGTCGAGCTGGACAGCTCTTTTTACGCGATCCAGCCCGTGAAAAACTACGAGAAATGGGTCTCGCAGACGCCGGATGACTTCGGATTCGTGATCAAAGCGTACCAAGGCATGACCGATCATCTCCGCGGCAAAAAGAATTACTTCGACACCGCCGAAGAAATGTTCGCCGCTTTTCACACCAGTCTGGAGCCGGTCATCGATGCCAAAAAGCTCACGATGACGTTGTTCCAATACCCGCCCTGGTTCGATTGCACGCGCGAAAACGTCGAGAAGCTGCGCATCACGCGCGAGTTTATGAAGGACGTTCCCTGCGCGCTCGAATTCCGGCATCAGTCGTGGTACTCCCCGCAGTTCCAAGACAAGACGCTGGACTTTATGCGCAAAGAAGGCTGGATTCAGACCGTCGTCGACGAACCCCAGGCCGGCAGCGGCTCGATTCCGATCATCGCCCGGGCGACCAGCGACGAAGCCACCTACGTCCGCATGCACGGTCGCAACGTGGGCGGTTGGCATAAAAGCAGCGATCCCAACTGGCGCAAGCTGCGCTATCTGTACCGCTACAGCACCGAGGAATTGAAGGAGTGGCGCGATATCCTGCTGGAGCTGGAAAAGCAGTCCAAGCACGTCTACGTCGCCTTCAATAACAACTCCGACAAAGACGCCACGCCGAACGCGCTGGAATTGATGGAGCTGCTCGGCCAGCCGATTCCCGAAGGAGCGCCGTGGCCGCCGCAGAAGCAGGACGAATCGGAGAAAGACCAACCCGAGAAGACGGAAGAGCCCGAAGTGCAGCAAGAAAAGCTTTTCTGAATCATGCGAAAAAGGCCGCTTCGGCGTCAATCGACACCTAAGGAGCGGCCTTTTTCGCGTATTATTGCATGTATAAAACCCTACGCTTTCCTTATCCGAACCACTTCAACCGCTCTTCCAACGGTTTGAACTGCTTCTCTCCCGCCGGAGCCGTGATCTTGCCGAACGGCATCTGCGCGATCAGCTTCCAGCTTTCGGGGATGTCCCATTCCGGCTTGACCTTCTCGTCGATCAGCGGATTATAGTGCTGGAGCGAAGCGCCGTAGCCTTCCGCCTCGAGCAGCGTCCAGATCGCGTACTGGTGCATGCCCGAAGACTGCTGCGACCAGATCGGGAAATTGTCTTGATAGGCTTGGAACTGCTCCTGCATGCCGCGAATGACCGACTCGTCCTCGAAAAAGAGAATCGTGCCGTAACCGGCTTTGAAGCTGTCCATTTTTTCCTGCGTCGGCCCGAAATTGCCTTCCGGCACGATTTCTTTCAAAATGTTCGTCGTGAAATCCCACAGTTTGTCGTGATGTTCGCCGAGCAAAACGACGACGCGCGCGCTTTGCGAATTGAACGCGGACGGCACATGCAGCAGCGTCTGCTCGATCAGTTCGCGGATTTTTTCGTCGGATGCAGTCTGTTCTTTGCTGATTCCGTAGATGCTGCGTCTGTTTTTCATCAGTTCCAACATGTTTTCGGTCGTCAAGAGTAACGCCTCCTCAAAAGTAGTCCGTTTGCGATCCATCGCGAAAACGGCCCATCCGTTCATTACCCTTCAAAACCCGCTTTCCAAGCACCGCTGCCCGATTTTACCTTTTCCCCGATGTAAACGTTACCGAAAACATTATCAAATCCGGCTTTTCGTAAAAAAATCCGGGCTCGTTTGAATCCCCCTTCCTTTTGGGTAACTTGTATTATTCCTTTAGTGAGCGACTGATCGCTCCGCTTTCCCGGAGAGCCGTCCGGCGCTCCGACCGAGAATTCCTTACAAATTTTACTCGGACGCTCCCTGCGTCTTTTTCTTATAATCCCGGTCTGATGACATACGGCTTCCGAACCTGCATTTACGGACATCCGAATACGCAGCCGAACCCCAACACAATTCGAGGAGGTTTTTTTAACATGCCCGCTAACCACACGATGATGCAGTTTTTCGAATGGCACGTAGACGCCGACGGCGAACATTGGAACCGACTCAAGGAAATGGCTCCCGAACTTAAAAAGTGGGGCATCGATTCCGTGTGGATTCCGCCCGTCACCAAAGGACAATCCGCGGAAGATACCGGCTACGGCATCTACGATCTCTACGATCTGGGCGAATTCGACCAAAAAGGCACGGTCCGCACCAAATACGGCACGAAAGAAGAATTGAAAAGCGCGATCGCGGCCTGTCACGAATTCGGCATCGCCGTTTACGTCGACCTGGTCATGAACCATAAAGCCGGCGCGGACGAAACGGAACGCTTCAAAGTCGTCGAAGTCGATCCGAACGACCGCAACGTCGTCATTTCCGAAGAACCGTTCGAAATCGAAGGCTGGACCAAATTCACGTTCCCGGGACGGGGCGACCAGTATTCCGCGTTCAAATGGGATTACCGTCACTTCAACGGCACCGACTTCGACAACGCGACGGGCAACAACGGCATTTACCGGATCGGCGGCGAAAACCGCGGCTGGGACGACAAAGTGGATAACGAGTTCGGCAACTACGATTACCTGATGTTCGCCAATATCGATTACCGCCGGCCGGAAGTCCGCGAGGAAATGATGGAATGGGGCCGCTGGCTCGTCGACACGCTGCAATGCAGCGGCTACCGTCTCGACGCGATCAAGCATATCAACCATGACTTCATCCGCGAATTCGCGGGCGAAATGATCCGCAAACGCGGCGAAGATTTCTATATCGTCGGCGAGTTCTGGAACAACGACCTGAACGCCTGCCGGGAATTCCTCGACAACGTGGATTACCGCATCGACCTGTTCGACGTCTCGCTGCACTATAAGCTGCACGAGGCGTCGCAGTCGGGCCGCGACTTCGACCTGACGAAGATCTTCGACGACACGCTGGTGCAGACCCACCCGACCAACGCGGTCACGTTCGTCGACAATCACGACTCCCAGCCGGGCGAATCGCTGGAATCCTGGATCGACGACTGGTTCAAGCAGAGCGCGTACGCGCTGATCCTGCTGCGCCGCGACGGTTATCCGTGCGTCTTCTACGGCGATTACTTCGGCATCGGCGGCGAAAACCCGATCGACGGCAAAAAGATGGCGATCGACCCGCTGCTGTACGCCCGCTGCCAAAAAGCATACGGCGATCAGGAAGATTACTTCGATCACCCGAACACGATCGGCTGGGTACGCTTCGGCAGCGAAGAGGTCGAAGGTTCCGGCTGCGCGGTCGTGATCTCCAACGGCGACGAAGGCAGCAAACGCATGAACGTCGGCGCGCATCGCGCGGGCGAAGAATGGATCGACCTGACCAATACGCGCGAAGACAAGATCGTGATCGAAGAAGACGGCTTCGCCACCTTCCCGGTCAACGGAGGAAGCGTATCCGTCTGGGCGCTGCCGGAAGAAGACCGTACCATGGACTGCGCGGCGGACGAAAGCGCGAAGTGACCGGCAATCTATGCGGACGCGCGGACGGCTCGCCGAAATTCGGCGCCGTCTCGGTAGTTACGCCATACGGATGTACAGCAGATTGTCATCCTGCCAGCATCTCCGCGACCAGTTTTTGCAGCAGAACCAACGCCGTTCCCCAGATGAACAGCGCCGATCCGCGATTGAACCACCCTATCGCCCGGCCGCTGCCGTCGAATCGGCGAAGAGCGGAACCCGCGCAGGCCAGACCGGCGAACCACAGCCACGAGACGGCGACGCACGCAGCCGTAAAGCGCAGCTTGGCATCGCCTTCGTAGGCAAGCGCGCTCGTTCCGATCACGCCGATCGTGTCGAGCAGCGCATGCGGGTTCAGCAGCGACACGGACACGGCAAAAAGAATTTGCTTGGAAGAGGGAAGCGCCCGCGCGCTTTCCTCTTTGCCGTTGCCGGACGAATCCGAGCGGGAGCGCCAGAGCGCAAAGCCCATATACGCGAGAAACAAAACACCTGCCAGCATCAGCAAAATACGTAAAGCCTCGAACTTCAACACGACGGCCGAAACGCCGAATATCGCCAGCACGATCAACAAAGTATCGCACAGCGAAGCCGCAAGTACAGCCGGAAGCGCCCGGGACAAGCGGGGCTGGGCCGCTCCCTGCGCAAAAACAAAAACGTTCTGTACCCCAAGCGGCAAAATCAATCCGAGAGCTAATATGAATCCGTGCAATGCAGCTTCCATAATGAACATCGACTCCTTTTCCTCCTCCATGTTACGATGCACGGAAGAAATGAAAAACCGCCAATTGGACGGATATTGAACCACCCAATTTTCTCGACAAGCAAAGGAGGGACGTTATGGATTGGAAACTGTCTTCGCGCCCGCATCATACGCTGCAAGCCCAAATTGTCGCCCGGATCACCGAACGAATCGAGCATGGCGATTGGGCAGCCGGAACGCGACTGCCTGCACAGCGAGAGTTGGCTATGCGTTTCGGCGTGAACCGCAGCACCGTCCAAGCCGCGCTCGACGAGTTGAAGGCAGACGGCCTGCTCGAGACAAGGCAAGGCTCTGGCGCTTATGTGTCGGGCAGCGCCTGGAACGCGCTTCTTGCCCGCTCCCAACCGAATTGGCAGCGGCACATCCGCGCAAGCGTGCACAGGCCGAACCGGCATACCATTCGTCTGATTAACGAAAGCGAGCCGGATCCTTCTTTTATTCGACTTGGAACGGGCGAGCTTTCGCCGGAACTGCTGCCTGCCGAACAATTGCAACGATCCTTGCATGACCTCAAGCTGGATGCCCGCACGCTCGGCTATTCGGAACCGCTCGGCAGTTTGAGACTGCGTTCGGCTGTCCGCACCCGACTCGAGGGATTGGGTATTCATGCGCAGCCCGATAATATCTGCATCGTCTCGGGCGCTCTCCAAGCCCTGCAATTAATTTCGGTGGGCCTGCTGGAAGACGGATCCACGGTATTTCACGAATCGGCTTCGTATCTGAACTCCGTGCATCCTTTTCAATCGGCAGGCATGCGCATGTTGACCTTCCGACCGGGTTCGGATGTCCAAGAACGCTTGGCACGGGCAGGCCGCGGGCGTCAGTCTCTGCTGTATGCCGTCCCTGCCTTGAACAATCCTACCGGACGAAGTTGGAACGAAAAGGAGCGAAAAACCGTTTACGATGCTTGCTCCGATCTGCGCATCCCGATCGTCGAGGACGACGTGTACCGGGATTTGCTGTTCGCGCCGGGCTTGCCGCCGATCAAGGCCTCCGACTCTTCGGGGCAGGTGCTGTATTTGGGGAGCCTGTCCAAGTCGCTGAGTCCGGGACTGCGCATCGGCTGGATCGTCGCGCCGTCTCCGGTCATCGCTCGACTGGCCGACGTGAAAATGCAGACCGACTACGGTTCGAGCGCTTTTTCCCAAGAAATTGCGGCCCACTGGTTGGAGTCCGGCTTGTATGCGCATCATGCCGAGCAATTGCGGAGCAAGCTTCAGGCACGGGCAAGCTTTGCCGAACAAGCCCTGCATGACAGACTTGGCGAGTTTGCCGATTGGCAGACGCCGGAAGGCGGTTTTTACATCTGGCTGCGTTTCCTTCACCCTATCGTGAACAAAGGCTTTTTCCGTCGTCTGCTGGATCGGAAAGTGCTGATCAACCCGGGTTACATTTATGCGCCCGACGATCTGCATCATATTCGCTTCTCTTGTGCTTACGCCTCGCAGGAAGAAATGATTAGCGGGCTGGATATCCTTCGGGAAGAAGTTATACGTTCACTCTCGAATCCGAATAGGTAAAAGCCAACAAAAACCCGATGCGCACGGAGGATGCGATCGGGCTTTTGTTGGGGTTGAAATGAAATTCGGCTGAGAGACCGTTCAAGAGAGGCGGACCGTTGTTACGCCCGGATATCGAGCAGGCTTCCGGTATCGCCGGCCGAAGCCGATGCCGTGTTTTGCAGAAGCATCTTCTCGTCCGGGGCCCGCTGCTCCGTTTGCGAAGCTTGGTTCGCCGCAGGTGACGCCGGAGCGGAGGACTCCGCCGAAGCACTCTTCTGCGAACTAAGCTGCGCAATTTGGCGTTCGATCTGCTGAATCCGCTGCCGGATCTGCTTGACCTGCTGCTCTTGTTCCGACTTGTCGGATTGATCGGAGCTTTGTTCGGCTTTGGTCAATTCCGATCGGAGCGCGGACTTCTGTTTCTCCAATTGCGCGATTTGCTTCGTCGAATCCGAGGCGGAAGAAGCGGATGAATACGACGCTGCGCTGCTTGAAGATACGGATGAGACGGACATGAAACCCCTGCTTTCTGTATCGGTATCGAAGTTCGGTGGATCGAGCCGTTTGCCTACTTCTTCTCCATTGTAAGCCTTGTCGTTGAATACCGGCTGAACGGCAGCTGAAAGTTTGCTGAATGCCGGAAAACAAAAAGAAGCCCTCCTCCCGGCGTGTATCCGAGGGTGAGAGCTTCCGGAAGCAGAACTTTCTTTTTTAAATACTCACGTCGAAATTACGACCGACCTTCGCGGCCCGGGTTGTCTCCGAACGGTTTTCCCACGGTTGCACCGCACCCGGAGCAGAAGGCGCCGAATAGAGCGAACCCGGAGAATCGAACGAACCCAACATGGCTCGGGCATAATCGTCTCCGCCTTTCGGAGCCGGCACCCGGTTTGCGGATGCGGTCTGGGCAGGCTCTTCCTTCTCTTCTTCCGGAAGGGCGAACACAGGCTGCTCCTTCTGCTGCTCCTGCTCGGAATGCTCATGCTCCGGACGCCCCTGCACCGTGAATTCCGCACGTTCTCCGTTTGCCGCATCCAGCAGGGCAATATGCCGCTCGAGCAGTGCGATATGCCGTCGGATGCGCATCGCCCGCTGATCGCGGTCCGCGACCGAAGCCGGGAGTTGAAGCACGCGGGACAGCTCGGCTTCCAGACTGACCTTTCGACTTTCCAGCGGAGCTTTGCCATGGCGACTCGGCGTGTACGAAGTGTTTAAAGCCGTGAGACCTCCGATCGGAGATATGGAACCCATTCTGCCTTGTATACTGCTCATTGAAGCCATCCGCCTCTCTCTTCGTGAAAATGAAAAACGTCGAATGTCACATGCGCATGCATAGATTTTAAACTCGTGTGTCCTACTCGTTCAAACCAGCGATCACCGTTTATGTGACTGGGCCGCCCGAATTTTTTGGACTGCCCGGTTTTTTTTCGATCAGAGTTGAGTAAATAGTGCAAAATATACTGATTCCGTATAACTTACCCCGTTTTGCTCCTTTGTAACGCTCGAAACCAAAAAAACTTGCAAAATCCGACAAAAACGGATTTTGCAAGCAATTGGGCGAGCAAAACGAAACGTTTCGCAGATAAGCGACAAATCCCGAATTCGGTTTAAAACTCTATATTCGATGCATATCCCGATCATGAATCGCCTGAGCCGTAACCTTAACGATGATTCTGAGCGCATCCAGCAGCGTTTCTTGAGGCAGTGAAGGAAGTGTCGGTTTAAGCACGGACAAGCGGGTCGAAGCCGGAAAATGAACAAATCCCGCGAGTGTTTTTGCCTCCTTCTGCCGTAACGAATCCAATAAAGCGTACATCGTATTATTGCAAATATACGTTCCTGCCGTATTCGAGACGGAAGACGGAATATCGGCCGCGCGAAGCTCTTTTACCATCTGCCGGATCGGCAGGGTAGCGAACAAGCCGTCCGGCCCTCCTTGACGGATAGGCTCGTCGCGCGGGCTGCGCCCTCCGTTGTCTGCATAGCTCTCCGTATCTTTAACGTTGATCGCCACCCGTTCCGGCGTAACGGACACGCGTCCCGCGGCCAGGCCGCAAGCGATTACCGCATCCGGCTGCAAACGCTCGGTCTCCTCCAACAGCCGTTCGGCGCAATCGTCATAGCGTACGGGCAGCAACAGCGTATGGACGTCGACGCCTTCAAATGTTTCTTGAGCGATACGCTCCAACAGCTCCTGCGTCGGATTAATCGGCGAGTCGCCGAAAGGCTCGAAGCCCGAAATCAAAATTTTCATTGCTGATCTCTCCTATTCGATTTGCTTTTTTCGCTTGCCGGTCTTTTTCCCGTTCGAATCTCCGTCCTCTTCGCGCCGCTTTTCCTTGAATATCGCATAGGCGATATGCAGCATAAGCCCGAGGAAGATTCCCGTACCCGCCAGAACATAGACCATGGTAAAAACTTTGCCCAAACTCGTGGTCGGCACAAAGTCGGGATGCCCCACCGTGCTGAGCGTCATGACGCAGAAATACAAAGCATCCACGATCGCCAACCCTTCTTCCCGTACATAGAAGATCGTTCCCGATATCAAGAAAATCAGCGCCAGAACAAATAAGGCCTGAAAGTTTTTGGAGCGAAAAGCTCTGAATATTCCTCCAATCAAGCGTTTGAGCGTCAGTAAAAACGAAACCATCCCTTCTCCTCCTTCAAATTGAAATCGCGCGCCCGCGCTTCTTGTTTTTGATCTTCTTTCTAACCTAACGTGATCGAAGGGCAAGACGCAAGCCTTTATACCGGTCGCATGCGCTCCGTGCCGCTTGCGAACGCCGTAAATCGGTCTTGAGACCGAGAGCTATTCAATCCGTTGGACGAGGTGCACGGGTACCTTAAAAGCGTATAGTTAACCTAGACTTCGACGTGCTGACGTGCACGATCACAAAAACAGAGGAGAGGTTGTTATGTCAAAAAAAGCGATTCTCGGTCCGCTGCTGATTCTGCTCGGCGCGTACTTGCTGCTCGGACAAGGGACAGGCATGAATTCGGGAATGATTTTCGCGTACTTCTGGGCTTCCTTGTTTATTCTGCCGCTCGGCCTGTTCTTCCACTGGATGTACTTCTCGATGACTCACGGCAAAGCGCCCGGACTGCTGATTCCCGGCGGCGTGTTGGTAACGGTCGCCATCGTCTGCCAGGTTGCCATGCTGTTCGACAGTTGGGATGTCATGTGGCCCGGATTCATTTTGGCTCCGGCCGTCGGCCTGCTCGAGTTCTACTTCTTCGGCGGACGCAATCGTTGGCTGCTGATTCCGATCAATATCCTGACCGTGGTTTCGCTGCTGTTCTTCGCCGTATTCTCGATCGAAGCCTTGACGACGCGCACTTTCATGGAGCAGCCGCTGCTGGCTTTCGTGCTGATCGGCTTGGGCGCTCTGCTGCTGATTCCTTTCAACAAAAGGTCCAAGGTCTCCAAATTCTAAAAGCCGCTCCGCTCCGAGCTTCAACAAAAAAGAGCGCGTTTCGCATCTAGCGAAACGCGCTCTTTTTGTTCACGCTCCGATACGGGACCAGAGCGTGTCTTCAAGCATCGGAAGTTTACGATTCGCCTTTCAGCGCTTCCACCAGTAATTGCGTATACGCCCGGGCTCCCGCCGGCATCAAATGCACGCCGTCCCTGGCAAAGTAATCATCGCGTCCCGCGCTCGCCGTGTACCAATCCACAAGCAGGATTCGATCATCCCGCTGCGCGGCGTTCTGCAAAGTACTGTTCACGACGCTCTCCCATGGACGCGGGACACGCGTGTTCACAAGCACGATTTTGGTTGCGTCCGGCAGCTTCGCCAACAGATCGTTCATCTGCTCGTCGGTAAACGAACCGTTCGTCCCGAGCTGGATCAGTACCGTCGTTCCCATCTGTCCCCGCGCATCCAACTGATCGACGAGAGCCGGGGCTTGAGACATCTGCCGACCGACCAGTCCGTCGACCGTTATTCCGGGCAGCGCCTCCTCCAGATAAGGCTGAATATCGAGCATCACGGAATCCCCGATGGCCGTCATTCCCACTCCGGTTCCGGCCGGCAAAACGGTCTGCTTCGCTTCGCCGTTTGCAGGGTCCGCAGCGCCGGATGCGTTCGCCGCAACGCCCGCGGCCCCTCCTTGCGCCACCTGCGTTTCCGCGGCCGGAATATCCGTCCCCGCATAAGGAGTCTGCGCTTCCGCCGGCGGAGCCAACCGGGTCATCGCAAAGCCGAGAATCAACACCAGCGCAACCGAGCCGCCCAATGTCCCGGCCAAGCGTTTACGCCCGATGCCGGGCTCTTTCATGACGCGGCGCCACCATTTGCCGAACTCGCCTGTACGGACCGGCTGTTCGATATAACGGTACGACAGAGCTGCCAATACGAAACTCACAATCAATTGCAGCACGATGCGAAGCATGTTCGGCCCGCCCGTATTGACGAGCGGGGTGGTCAGCACGATGACCGGATAATGCCATAAATACAATCCGTACGAACGGGCGCCGATCCAACGCAGCGGCTTCGTGCCCAATACGCGGCCGAGCCGGCAGGCCGGATGCGCCAGCGCGGCAACGAGGATCGTCGTCGCCAGCGACAGCAGCACCATACCGCCCCGATACAGGAACGTGCCGTAGTCGTTGGATTTGAAGATCAAGACCGCAATGACGATCAGGCAGATCGTCGCCGTAATATCCAGCGTCTTCGTGGCCGACTTCGAGATGTTCGTTTTGAGCTTGCGGCTCGGCCAGACAACCGCCAGCGCCGCGCCGATCAACAGCGAGAACAGGCGGGTATCCGTGCCGTAGTAGACCCGGCTCGGATCTTCGCCCGGACGGTACATGATCGCCATCGCCAGTGCCGAAGCCAATGCAAGTCCCGCCAGTACCAGCGCGAGCTTGCCGCGATTCTTCTGAGCTAGAATCAGTCCGATTCCGAGCAGAATCGGCCAAAAGATATAAAATTGTTCCTCCACGGCAAGCGACCATAGATGCCCGAGCGGCGATAGCGGACCGAAGCTCTGGAAGTAAGACACTTCATGGAAGATCGACCACCAGTTACTGTAGTAGAGAAGCGCGGCGGGTACGTCCCCGATCATGGCGGGAAGTCTGGTACGGTCGACGATCAACGACCATAGAATCGTCACCAGCACGACCGCCAGCATGGCGGGCAGCAGTCTTTTCGCCCGTCTAACCCAAAAATCCTTCATATCGAACTTTCCGGTCCGGTCCCATTGCGCCAAAAGAATGTCCGTGATCAAGTAGCCGGATAACACGAAGAACATCGTGACGCCCAGCAAACCGCCGGGTGCCCATTCCGTATGAAGATGATAGGCGATGACGGCCAGCACGGCGAGCGCGCGCAATCCGTCAAGCCCCGGCATATAACGTCCGGCACTGGGCTTGGGCTGTTCGGACGCCGGACTTCTTCGGCCGGAAGGCCGGGACTCTTCCCTATCGTACCGCCTGTTTTCACTTTTCGCTTCATTGCCTGCGTGTTGTCCGTTAATCATGGCCTCTGCCCTTTCGGTGATTCGGATTTATGTAAGCCTCTTCGGGTTTCGAACCTGCGGCTGTCAATATACTAACCCCTATTATAAGCAGGTCGCGCGTTTATATCCAGAATCAGACCGTTTTTTTCCAGAAGGACTTTCGAATGCGACGGTGATTGCGATCGCCGTCGCCTCGCTCGGTACCGACCGGCGATCCGGCATGCGACCCGAACCCGCGAAGAATGATATCCGCTTAAGGCAACCTGACAGCAGATAGACGCAAATCGACCGTCCCCGGACTCGGGAACGGTCGATTGTTGAAATAGTACCTTGACCGCTTCAGAAGTTAGGTTACGCCCCTCGAAAACCCGCTTGAACCGTGCGTATTTCCGATGGACGCAAACCTTAAACTTAATGCGGTCAAAGTAATAGCTGCAAATATCCATTTATTTTCGCCAAATCCGTCTTTAAAAGCGAAATAACAACATATATCCATTTATTCCGCCTGAATTCAGGCATGATTCACTTTTTCGCTTCGTTTAGCTGTATATTCGCATCTATTTTCGGTCCCGCCGTTGCGACTTCGAAATAACTGTATATTCGCACTTGTTTCATATGCCCAGGCAACGACAGGAACAGCGGCAACGGAAGGAACATCAGCAGCGGTCTACGACCCGTTCATCTTGAATTGCAGGAACAATTCATTATACCGAACCAACATCTTTTTGCCCAAGTTCTCGTACACTTCCAACCGTTCGGTCAGCTCGTCCGGCGGATAGAAGCGCTCGTCGCCCGAAATATCCTCCGGCAGCAGCGCGAGCGCGGCGTCGTTCGGCGTTGAATATCCGACATACTCCGTGTTCTGCGCGTTCACTTCCGGATCGAGCATGAAGTTGATGAACGCCATCGCGCCGTCGACGTTTTGCGCCGTCTTCGGAACGACCATGTTGTCGAAATACAGGTTCGACCCTTCCTCCGGCACCACGTAATCCAGCTCTTCGTTCTCGCTCATGATCTCCGAAGCGTCGCCCGAGAATACGAGCCCCGCCGCCGCTTCGCCGTTGGCGAGCAGCAGCTTGATCTCGTCGCCCACGATCGCTTTGACGTTCGGCGAAAGCTGCATCAGATGATCCAGCGCCTGCTGCAAATGCTCTTCGTTCGTATCGTTGAGCGAATAGCCTTGACTGACCAGACCCGTACCGATCACTTCGCGCGCCCCGTCCGTCAGCAGGATATCGTTGCGCAGCGAAGGGTCCCATAGATCTTCCCAACTTTCGAACGCCAGGTCCGTCAAATTCGGGTTGTAGACCACGCCGAGCGTGCCCCAGAAGTAAGGCATGGAATACTCGTTACCCGGATCGAACGACAAATTCAAAAACTTCGGATCGATGTATTTCATGTTCGGAATCTTCTCATGATCGAGCGGAATCAACAGCTTTTCTTCCCGCATTTTCTCGATCGCATAGTCAGACGGTACCGCGATATCGAACGTCGTGCCGCCCTGCTCGATCTTGGTCAGCATCGCTTCGTTCGAATCGAACGTCTGATAAATCACCGTGATCCCTGTCTCTTCTTGGAAACGGTCAAGCAGTTCCGGATCGATATAATCGCCCCAGTTGTAGATGGTCAACGTGTTGCCGCTGCTGTAACCTTGGCTGGAGTTCAAGCGGTTCGCTACAAGGATCAGCGCGAAAGCGACGACCAGAATCAGGATCAACGTACGCGTCATCGACTTCATTCCGGCACCCCCACTCGCGAAGCGGCTTCGGCCACTTTGCGCTTTTCGCTGCGCCGCGTCGAGATGTAATAAGCCACGACGAGGAACAAGGTGAACAGGAAGATCAGCGTGGACAAAGCGTTGATCGACAGCGACACGCCCTGCCGCGCCCGCGAGTAAATTTCGACCGCAAGCGTCGAATAACCGCTGCCCGTCACGAAGAACGTCACCGCGAAGTCATCCAACGAATACGTCAACGCCATGAAGAATCCGCTGAAGATACCCGGGCGGATAAACGGCAGGATGACCTTCGTCAGCACCTCTCTTTTGCTTGCTCCGAGATCCCGGGCCGCGTCGATCAGCGTCGGGCTCATCTCTTGAAGTCTCGGCAATATCATCAGCACCGCGATCGGGATACTGAACGCTACGTGCGAGATCAGGACGGACGCGAAGCCCAGCTTGACGCCGACCATCGTGAACAGGATCAGGAACGAAGCGCCGATAATGACGTCCGGGCTGACGATCAACACATTGTTGAGCGACAACAGCGTGTTTTTGAAACGGGCACGCCGGATGTTCTCGATCGCCAGCGACCCGAATATCGCGATGATCGTGGCGATCGTCGACGATAACAGCGCGATAATCAGCGTGTTGATGACGATGATAATAAGCCGCGTATCCGCAAAGACCTCTTTATACCAGTCGAACGTAAAACTCTCGAAGTCGTGCATCGTACCGCCGCTGTTGAACGAATAGTACATCAGGTACAGAATCGGCGCATATAACACGGCAAACACGAGTACCAGGTACAGATTGGAGATTCCGTTTTTCTTTCTCATCTCCGCACCCCTTTCTTGCTTCCGCCTGTCACGAACATGATGACGGCCATCGCCACGATCAGGAATACGGCGACGGTCGAGCCCATTCCCCAGTCCTGCGTGACAAGGAAGTGCTGCTCGATCGCGGTACCGAGCGTGATGACCTTGTTGCCCGCGATCAGACGCGTAATCATAAACAGCGACAGCGCCGGAATGAACACCGAAATGCAGCCCGACTTCACGCCCGACAGCGTTAACGGAAAAATAACCCGGCGGAACGTGATCCAGCCCGATGCGCCCAGATCGCGCGAGGCATCGGTCAGCGATACGTTCAACTCTTCGAGCGCGTTATAGATCGGCATGATCATGAACGGCACGAAGATGTAGATCGATACGAACACGAAGCTTCCGCTGGTGAACAGCAGCTGCTGCTCGCCGATGCCGATCGCGCCGAGCAGCGAGTTGATTGGGCCGTACGTGCCGAAAATCCCGATAAACGCGTACGTTTTCAGCAGCAGATTCATCCATGTCGGCAAAATGATCAGCAGCAGCCACAGCTGTTTGTGCTTGGTGCGCGTGAGCAGGTAGGCCGCCGGATACGCGATCAGCAGCGAAAACAGCGTGATCAGAAACGCGTACCAGAACGAGCTTAGCGTCATTTTCAAATACACCGGGGTAAAAAAGTCGGCATAATTCGAAAACGTAAAGTTGCCTTCCACGTCGAAAAGCGAATAGTAAACGACCAGCACGACAGGCGCGATGACGAACAGCACCACCCACAAATAGTAAGGGATATAGGCGAGCGACCGCGCGTTTACGCTGCCCTTACCGTTCATGGCTGCCGACCTCTGCTTCTTCGTCCTCCTCGTAAGCTTCCAGGCGGCGGTCGAACTCTTCTTCCGTTTCCCCGAAGCGCATGACGTGGATCGCTTCCGGGTCGAAGGTCAGTCCGATCTGCGCGCCGACGTCGGCCCGCTTGGTGGAATGCACCAGCCATTCCTGACCGGATTCGTCGTAACAGCTGATCTCGTAATGCACGCCGCGGAACAACTGGGTATCCACGCGGACTTTGAGCTTGCCGGCTTCCTGCGTCGTGATCACCAGATCTTCCGGGCGGATGACGATCTCGATCGGTTCGCTGGCGCGCAAGCCCGCATCGACGCACTCGAACCTTTTCCCGTTGAACTCCACCAGGTAATCGTCGATCATCACGCCCGGCACGATGTTCGATTCCCCGATAAAGTCGGCCACGAAGCGGTTGATCGGTTCGTCGTAAATATCGTTCGGCGTACCGCTTTGCTCGATCCGTCCTTCGTTCATGACGAAGATATAGTCCGACATCGCCAAAGCTTCTTCCTGATCGTGCGTGACGAAAATGAACGTGATGCCCAGACGCTGCTGCAGCTCGCGCAGCACGTACTGCATTTCGGTACGCAGCTTCAAATCGAGCGCGGACAGCGGTTCGTCGAGCAGCAGCACTTCCGGCTCGTTCACGATCGCGCGGGCGATCGCGACGCGCTGACGCTGACCGCCGGACATCTCGGTGATGCCGCGGTTTTCGTAGCCGTTCAGGTTGACCATTTTGAGCGCTTCGGTCACTTTGGAGGCGATCGCGTCTTTTTTCAGCTTTTTGATCCGCAGCCCGAAAGCGACGTTCTCGAATACGTTCAAATGAGGGAACAACGCGTAATCCTGGAAAACGGTGTTCACCTGTCTTTTCTCCGGCGGCACTTTATTGATCACTTTGCCGTCCAAATAAATCGATCCCGCCGTCGGTTCCATGAACCCTGCGATCATGCGCAAAATGGTCGTTTTGCCGCAGCCCGAAGGACCGAGCAGCGTATAAAATTTGCCCCGCTCGATTTCGAAATCGATATTTTTCAATACGGTCAATCCGTCGTCGTATCGCTTCATAATGGATTCGAAACGAATGATATTTGATTCTGCGATGATGAAACCCCTCCTCCGGCAACAAGAGACCCGGACCCCGATCGGCTCCGGCGCGTCTCTTGTTCTTGTTCTTGATGGTTAACCTGTTTCTAACCGCCATTTTACAGAAGAAAACAAGGCGGCGCTACATTTCTGTGTATGCGGAGTACTCTGTCCCAAATGAATGTAAGGTTACGCTCATCTGAAACTCACTTAAACCGTGTGAGTTTCAGCCAAACGTAAACCTACTATTTTGAAGTGGGACAAAGTAGTACGTCGCTTTATTGATCAAAATCGGATCGAAGCTCCGCCTAAAACTTATGCTTTTGCATAATCGGCACGCCTACCTTGTTCAGCAGAAGCGATAACATCGCCCAACCCGTACGACGGTAGAGAGGCAGATGCCGATCGTATACCGCGCTGTATTCGATCTCCGCCGTTGCCCCGCGATTGCGCTTGAACCGGGCTGCTCCGGCGCTTTCGTGCAGCAGGCAGCCTTCCTCGGCCGCTTGTCGCAGCAACACGGCCGACAGCATGCGATACAGACCTACCTCCTGCGGCACGGCCGTATCGTAACCGAACACCGGCGTGGTCATGATCCCGTCCTGAATATAGTAGCCCAGCACCGCGTCAAGCCTGCCACTGCCGCGGGAACGCAGCGCATACAGCTTGAGCAGATTCTTTTGCAGAGCTTGCTCGAAAAAAAGCGGCGTGAAGATCGGATTATGCGCGGAATACTTTTCGATGTACAGCAGTCGATACAGCTCGGCCAGGCGCGGCGAATCGGAAGCGGACAGCTCCTCCGGGCCGCAAATGTCATACCCGTGCTTGTCCAATAAAGCGTAATCTCGCTTTTGCAGCCAACGCGCTTTCGACGGAATGCGATCCGGGGAATCGTACAGATACACCTGACGGCTCGGAACGAGGCGGAAGCCCAGCTTTTGCAGCGTCTTCAGATAAACCGGCGCAGTGCGCGTATTGAGCGAACGGAAAATGAGCGTACGGTCCGGGTACTCGCGCAGCAGCAGCTCCGCCAGCGAAGTGATCTCGGCCGCGCCAAGAGGCGGATACAAGTTGGTCGACAGCAGACGATTGTTCACCTGCACGGCTTTGTTGAAGCGCGAAACTTTGAACAGCCAGCCGACAGGCGTAAGCAGCGCGCTCAATGCCGTCCGGGCGGCACGCGATTGCAGCATCGACAGTTCCTCGCGGGCGTAACTGACGTAATGCGTATACGGCGAAAAAACATACGAAGCCCCGTACTCCCGGTCGCCCACGCTGATCGGCAGCGTGACGCCGAGCGCTTGGTGATGCAGGGCGCGCAAGTGGGTATCGACGTTGGCGATCAACGCGGAGACGCCTTCCGTTTGCATGGCGGAGAGCCAACGCAGCGCGGAACGTTCATCCGGCGCTGAAGCGAAAGCCATGCCCGATTCGGGAACGGTCATGCTGCCGGACGAATCGGGATCAGACGTCGCACCCTCGATCGCCGTGCCTTTTTCCAAAAGCCATCGCTGCAGCGCTTCGCCTTCATACAGGCTCCATTCGTTCATTCACGGCAAACCTCCTCTGCACCCGCCTCAGCTTGATCGCGCCGGGCACGAACGTATACGGTTCGAACCCGATCTCCGGCGTATGCGCGTCAACCCGACCGCATAATTCCGCCAAAACCTGACGCGCGCGGCGTTCCGTATCCGACCGGTCGGCGCCTTCACGGATTTCCAGTTCCAAGGTCAAGCTCCGCGGCGAGTTCAGCACCGCGCGATAGGCTTCGATCTGTTCCGAAGCCGCGATGATCGCCCGCGACACGAAATCGGGAAAAAGCGTGACGAAGCCGTTTCCCGTTCGGGACGGCAGGACAAACAGATCGTCGCTGCGTCCTTCGATGCGTTCGATCGCCGTGAAAGGCGAACCGCATGGACAAGTCGTCCGGCGCTCCGTAAGCAGATCACCCAACCGGTAGCGGATGATCGGCTGCGCGAAGCGCACGAAGTCGGTCACGATCGGGACGAAAACGCCGCGCTCTGCGTCGATGTAGTCTTTTTCGATATGGACGACGTCTTCGTTGAGATGGAGGGTCCCATGCCTGCAAGATGCCCCCAAAAAGCCTTCCGTACACTGATACACCTGATGAATCTTGCGGCCGAACGTTTCTTCAATCACCTGGCGATCAAGCGGGTCCAACACCTCGGCCATCGCCACCAAATGCGCCGGTTCGATATTCAACTTGCCCGCTCGGCGTTCTCCCGCCAGCAGTCGCAGCATGGACGGCGGCGCGGCGAGTATCGTCGGTCGTTGAGCATTCAGCGCAGCGACATGCTTTTGCAAGGGATGCAGCAGATCATAGAATTCGAAGACCACTCTCTTGCTGCGCACCGAACCGTACAGATTACTGTCCGCTCGCAGGAAAAAGGCAATGTTATGCCGATTCAGCAGCGATCCCGGCAGCACCCGCTCCAGAATCGTGCCGGTCCAAGCCAAACGCTCCTGACGACTAACCAGGAACAACCCCCGGTTGCCGGACGTTCCGGACGACATCCCGATGGTCAGTCCCCCGATCTCCGGCGTAAAATCGCGCGTTCGCTCGGCTTGCAGCGCCAGATCCATCGCCTCTTCGCGTCGGATGCCGGCCGTGTTCAGCGCGTCGAAATGCTCCATCATCGCGCGTTTGTCGATCTCGGGAAAACGACGCCAATCCGCGGCGTCGATTCCTTGCCATAGCTCCCGGTAAAAAGAAGACGCTTCGCGCACGCGTTTCACGTGGCGCACAATACGCGATTCTTGCCAACGCTCCAGACGCGCGCGATCCCGCATGGCCGCACGCCTGCGCGCCGCCGCGTACTGCATGACAATATGAAGCGGATCGGTGTTCATGCTATCGCTCTCCCCTTTCGCATACTGCTTATGTAAAACGCAGGGCTATAAAACCCCTTCGCCGCCTGTCACATATAAACGCTCGGCTTCCGGACAATGCGAAGCGACGATCGTAAGCTCCGGGAACGCTTCATGAAGCTGCCGTAACGCCCGGAAGCTGGAAGCGTACGCTTTGCGATCCGGCATGATGATCCCCGCCAGGCCGCTGGGCGGACGATTCTCGCGATAGGCGGCTGCCGACCAGGCGGCATCCGCGCATAACAATACCGGGCCTCGCTCCGTGCGCAGCAGCAACCCGATCTGCCCGTAGGCATGACCCGGCAGATCCACGGCGAGCAGGCTGCCGTCGCCGAGCACGTCCGTGATCCGGCGGAAAGGAAATCCGGGCAGCAGATCGGGCGGAACCTCGATGCGAGACTCCGGCGAAAAAGGTCTGGCGCGCCGATCGAAATCATCCGGCAGCAAACCCGGCAGGAAGCCGCGTTTGACCGCGCCTATTCCTTTTAACCGCCGCATGGAATCCAGCGCTTCGCGTTCATAGAAAAATTGCGCGTTCGGAAAATCCCGCAGTCCCGCTACATGATCCGCATGGAAGTGCGAGACGATAATATGCCGAATATTCGCCGGATCAAGCCCTGCCGCATGCAGTCGTTCCGCCGCGCTTTGTCCCTGTTCGAAATCCACGGGAGTCACCATCCGATACAGCCTGGCCGGAAAAGGATCGGTTTCCCGAAAGAAACGTTCCGAATATCCCGTGTCGAACAGCACAGCGCCCGCTTCAGGATGTTCGATACGGGCAAACAAGGCAGGGATACGGATGCTGCGCAAGCTTCCGCCGCGAATGGTCACCCGCTCCGGATGGCGGCAGCTGCCTGCGGAAAATATCTTCAGCGATACCCTAGGCGAAGAACCGCTGACCAGCCCCCATAAACGATCCCATCTTGATCGAGCCTGTTGATGCAAAAAGTCGTGCGTCGCTGTTAAAGAAGCAAGCGAACGTTCTGTCGGATTTGCCGGATGGTTCGCATGGTGCTGTTTATCCCGTTCCTTCACGATTGTCCGTCCTTTCGTTCTTGTTCTTGCCACCATTTCACAAACTGATCCAATCCTTCGTCGATCCCTATCGACGGCTCGTAACCGAGCGCCGCGCGCGCCGCTTGGATATCCAGCGTCTGGCTGCTTCCGAGCATGCCGACCAACGAACGGGTCAACAAAGGCTCCGCGCCGGACGGACGCAATCTTGCTGCCGTCTCCAAGACCGCTGCCGCTGCGCAAGCCACGGCAAAAGGAATTTTTTTCGGTCGCAGCGGTTTGCCGAGCTTCGCAAACAGCAGCTCTGCTGCTTCGGCGAAACGAATAGGTTGTCCTCCGCTGATATTGTAAATACCGCCGAGCGCTTCTGCCGGAGCGATCGCCGCAAGCCGGATCGCCCGCACCGCATCGTCGACGTAAGTGAGATCGATCAGAGCCGCGCCCCCGCCGATAAACGGCACGCCGGTTTGCTCGTTCGCTTCGATCAGACGAGGCAGGATCGTCCGGTCCCCCGGTCCGTATAACGCTCGCGGCCGCAAAATAATCGTCCCCAGCCCCGATTCGCCAACGCGTAAAACCTCATGTTCGGCCGCCAGCTTCGTCCGGGCATACGCGCTAATCTGTTTGGTCGGCAACGGATCGTTTTCACGGACATTTATACGCTCGCCCAGACCGAAATAAAGGCTTGGCGTTGAAATATGGATAAGCCGCGATACCCCGCCAAGCAAACAGGCTTCCGCGACATGGGCCGTTCCCCGGATATTGGTCGCTTCGAAAGCTTCATCGCTCCCCCATGACGCGGATAACGCTCCGCAATGCACCACGATATCGAAATTGCGGAATATGGCGGAGCGAATCGCTTCTTTGTCGCCGAGTTCGGCTTGAATAAAAGGGATGCCGCCCTGCTCCAGCAATCGGCCGATCTGCTTGTTGCGTCCCAACCCTACCACCTCATGGCCGTCTTTGAGCATACGGTACGCAAGCCTTTTGCCCAGAAACCCGGTTGCCCCGGTCACCAACATTTTCATCTTTTCCCCTCCCGAGCCGGTGTATCCCGATCGCGGCGTTCGCCGCTGTGAACAACTTTTTCTAACCGAATAAATCCACAGAAACCGAGCAACCTTATCCCCGTTATCCCCCGGATATCCCCGGTTTCGGTGTAAAAGTGCTTCGAAATACGACTTAAAATCATTTTTCCACATGTGGATAACGTTTTTCGACGCAGCGATCCCTCTTGCTTATCCACATGCGGGCTGCCTTTTCCTTTTGGCAGGGTTGCCGTACTCCGTCCCTCTCCAATATGGGAAGCAATCTTCGGCGAACGATTTATGGACGACACGTTTCACGGGATAGGAGAAGAAGCCTCGCTCTCCACGATCGGCTGGCCGTTCCAACCGATATCGACGACGGAAGCTTCCGAGGTCGTTTGCCCGTTTGAACGTGCCGTACGACGCAGCTCCAGCATCATGCGCAGCGCTTGAGGCAGCACCGCGGCATCTCCACTGCGCAGCAGCACGTCGCGCGAACCGCAAAAATCGCGGAACCAGCGCGCCGCTCGCTTCGGCGAATGCAGCTGTCCCAGTCCGCTGCCCAGCATCGGAAGCAGCAGCATCAGGGTTCGTGCGGGATTCGCGATTAAAGGTTCGGCAATACGGGCCGGATCGGCAAGCGCATCAAGCAGATCCGGTTCATGAATGGATTTATTGACGGGAGCGTTCGCTCCCGCAGCAGACTGCTCAGGTATCGGTTGGTCTTTTGCACCGCTTCTGTCCGCTCCGCGCCGCATCTGCGGAGCCAGCAGCAAATGCACGCCGCTCGTCGCGCGCGGATTGCACTCGATCGGCAGCAGCTTTCCGCCTTGCGTACGGATAAAATCGAACGCGATCTGACCGCTGAAGCCCGTTCGCTTCACGAAAAGTTCAACCCATGCTCTCGCCTGCGGGTCGGCATCCGAACGAAAGCAGACGGACGCTCCGCTTGCCGTCTGCGGCGCCCGGTACGCCGCATGCGCCAGCAGCCGTCCTTCGTGCGCGACTGCGTACGTGCACAGCAGCTCGCCTCCGGCGTATCGCTGCGCCACCCACGCCCCGCCCTCGCGCTTTGCATGAGCGCGGGCTTCGTCCAGCTGCTCGTGCCTCGACAGCCGGGCCGAAAACCGCGAAAACTCCGGCTTCAACAAATAAGCCGGTTCCCCGGATCGCAGCGGCGGCGCTTCGCCCGCGATCTTCGCTTCCGTGCCTTCGCCCAGCCGGAACGTCTCCGGCACGGCAAACCCTAGCCGCGCGCACAGCGCGATAAACGCCCACTTGCTGTGCAATTCGCGCAGCGTCTCAAGCGATGGCGCCAGAACGCGGCAGTCCGGGCCGAAGCGGCCTTGATACGCGGAAACATAAAAAATTTCCTCGCACGTCGGCAGCAGCAGACGTATCCCCTCGCCGCGCACGATCTCGCGCAGCGCGGCCGCGTATCCTGCCGGGTCCTGCGCCGGCGCCGGCACGCGGAAGTTCCGCTTTACCGCGCGCGAAGCCGCGCACAGCGGGTACTCCAGGCCCTCGGCGGTATAGACTTCCGCCCCTCTCGCCGCGAAGCCGCGCGCCAAATCCAGCGCGCACGGCGCGCGGCCGCCCGTAATCAGCACACGCAATCCATTCATACGGAACCTCCTTTTTGCCGCTTAATAAACCAGCGCGACGCCGCCCAGCGACAAGCCTGCGGAAGTCCCGATCAACAGCACCTTGTCTCCGCGTTCCAGTCGGCCTTCGCGCACGGCCATATCCAGTCCGAGTGGGATGGAAGCCGCGATCACGTTGCCGTAATGCGGCGCGATGTACAGCATCTGTTCCTGCGAGATTCCGAGCTTGCGCTGCAGCAGCTTCATCGCCATGACGCTGCCCTGGTGCGGCACGACAAGCTTGAAATCTGCCATCGCAAGTCCGGCACTGCCCAGCAATCCCTCCATGAAATCCGGAAGCAAGCGAGAGGCTTGGCGGAAGATGGCTTCCCCGTCCATCGAGAATAGATAATCAGCCGCCGTCTCCTCGCGATACGATCCTGCCGGAATCCCGCTGCCGCCGCCCCGAATCTCGGAGTGTTTCGCGCCTGCGCTATGCGTGGTCATCCGGGCATTCAAGATCCGCGCCGGCTCTCCTTCCGCGGAACGTTCCACGACGGCGGCTGCCGCCCCGTCCCCGAATAACGCCGCGCTTTCTTTATCTCTCCAATTCAGTCCTTTCGAGGCAATCTCGGAAGAGACGATCAGAATGCGGCGGTAGCGCCCGGCTTCGATCAAATAAGACATCGTATCCAGCGCCGTCACAAAGCTCAAACAGGTCGAATTGATATCGAAACAAGGCACGCCGGAATCCTCTTCGCCAAGCGCTCTTTGGATCAAAGCCGCCGTACATGGAATCGGCTGCTCCATCGTGCCGCTGGCGCAAACCAGGCAATCGATGTCCGCGAAAGTCAGCGCTGCTGCTTGTAACGCTTCTTGAGCGGCATGGGCCCCCATCTGCGAAGCCGTCTCTTCTTCGACAAAGTGCCGATTGGCTACGCTCGTCTTCCTCATCACCCAACCCGGCTCGGTGCCGAGCCGAAGATCGATGGCTTCTGCCGAAATCCCTGTCCCCGGTAAGTATCTTCCCGTTCCCGTGATCTTTACATGACGCGTTTCCATGAACATTCCCCCTACAGGATGTTGGACTCGCGAACGATGTCCTTTTATCTTTTGACCTCATTATACGCCATATGCCGGACTATCGACGCGGTTTCTCACGCTTCGGAAAACGCAAAAAATCGTCTTCGGTTCGCCGCCCGTTTACCGGGCGTTTCGTACCGAAGACGATTTTTCGTCTCGTTTCTATGCGAGGCCGAACGCCCCCGCCTTCATTGGGAAGGCGAGCGTCCCGGTCTACTTGTTCTCCGGTTTAGGTTCTCCTGTCGGATTAGCCAGTACCGGAAGCATTTTGGTGTCCCGTTTCATCGGGGACGAGCAGATCGGACAAGTCGGTTCGTCTTCGAACGAAAAGTTGTCTCTCATCCAGCCTTTGCAGTCTTCCTTCTCGCAACTCCATACCGCGGTGCTTTCTTTCACAAGTTCCTCGTCCTGCTTTTTACGAAAATACATGCTCGATGCCTCCCCGTTATCGGATAGGGGCCGCAGCCGGTCCCGGATTTTACGTGTGTTGAAAAAATGACAATGATTAAACTGAAAAAAGGACCACTCTCAACTCATAGTTAAGAGCAGTCCGTTCTTTGTATTCTTACAGCTTAGTTACGTTTTCCGCTTGTGGTCCACGGTTGCCTTCAACGATGTTGAATTCTACGCGTTGGCCTTCGTCGAGGGTTTTGAAACCGTCGCCTTGGATAGCGGAGAAGTGAACGAATACGTCGCTTCCGCCTTCAACTTCGATGAAGCCGTAACCTTTTTCTGCGTTAAACCATTTTACTGTTCCTGTTTCCATGAAAGAAAACCTCCAAAAAGTTATTTCCGAAACTTTGGTGGATATCCAAGTTCCGGCAACATGCATTTTTTATGCTCCGTGGGGATATAAAAAAATCACACATTGGAAAAGGTACCATACCCCAAACATGACAACCCTTTCCAATATGTGAATCTGGACTGCCCAACCGCTATTACTTGATATCTTAACACAGCGAGGATTCAAAAGCAAACGTTTCCTTCTTTGAACAAAGGTTCTTTTCTAACTAAGCAAGCGAGCGGGGACGCGGCTTCAGCCCGATAAACCGCTCCGAGATCCGAGCATCGCCGTGCCTGTTTTGCCCTATCATCTCGAGTCGTTTATCGCTCAGACCGAGACGACGAATCAATGCCGATTCCGATCTCGTACAGCAAAATTGGCGAAAAGTCATAATAAGCAGCAAGGTTCGCCTCAGACGGGCATTGCGACGCCGCAGAGTATTAAAAAGCTTAACCTAGCCGGAAGCGAGAAGACGGATAGAAAAGTTCTTCTTGACTTCGCGTCCGGCAACTTTTCTCGGAGTCTTCTCGCTTTCCGCACCCACGCGACTTTCGAACACAGCTTGAGCCGCTTCCATCATCGGACGCGGCTGTTTTCTATTTTATGCCCAACATGGGGCGTAGTGCGCGGACGATCTCGCCTGCGCGTTCCAGAGCGCCTTCGCCGCTGCGGATGATGAGGTCGCAGCTTTCAAGCGCCGATATTTCTTCGTCGTAGCCCGCCAGCCTCGCGGTAATTTGTCCGGTGTCGGAGCCGCGTGCCAGCAGGCGGGCTTCGCATTCGGCGCGCAAGGCGGAGACGCCGAGCATCAGGGCGCGTTCGCCGAGCAGGGCTTTGGCTACGCGCGCGCCGCTCGGGTCGAGCACGATGGAGCGAAGTCCGTCGCCGCCTGCGGCGGCTTCGATCGAAGCCAACGAGGTACCGTACAAATGGCCGCGATACTCGCTGGTTTCCAGCATTTTGCCTTCGTTCATCATCCGCTCCAGCGTCTCGCGTTCCGCAAAGTGGTAGTCGACGCCGTCGATTTCGCCTTCGCGCGGCGCTCTCGACGTCCAAGTGACGATGCGCGGCAGTCCCAGTAAGGCCTGAAGCGTCGTTTTCCCCGAAGCGCTCGGCCCTTGAAAAACAACCAGCGATATATTCATGTGTCCAACCTCCGAATGCCGGATCGCAGGAGTTCTTTTTCCTGATTCGGCCTGATAAGATGCAACGTGTATTTTCGCATGTTCGCGCAAAATGCGCCAGCTTTGAACCGATCAAACCGCACGCCGCAGGCTTTTTTCGAAACCCTTTTTCATGCTAAAATAACGGTATGCGCGTCTCTGTCCTTTCAAAAAGAGCGCCAAATCGAAACGCCGATCCAGAGTGTTCCATGGCCTCGCGACCCCCTTCCCTCACTTGTAAGGCGAAGGGGGTTCGTGCCTGATCGCGCCGGAATCGGCCCAACGGAAAGAAGGAACCCACCCATGAAACAAGAGCTGATCGAACGTCTCGACCGCTACGCCCGTTTCGATACGCAGTCCAACGAAGAAAGCGAGACCTGCCCGTCCACGCCCGGACAAATGAAGCTGGCCGAGCAGCTCGTGCGCGAGCTGACGGAGATGGGCCTTACTGAAATTACACTCGACGAGAACGGCTATGTCATGGCTTCGCTCGAAGCCAATACGGATAAAGATAACGTTCCGGTGATCGGCTTCCTCGCCCATCTGGATACGGCAACCGAACTGAGCGGCGCGAACGTCAATCCGCAGATCGTGGACAGCTATGACGGCGGAGACATCGTGCTGAACAAAGTACTCGGCATCGTGCTTTCCCCGCGCGAGTTCCCCGAGCTGTCGCACTACGTGGGCCACACGCTGATGACCACCGACGGCACGACGCTGCTCGGCGCCGACGACAAAGCCGGCATGGCGGAGATCATGACGGCGCTGAACCATCTGATCGCGCATCCGGAGCTGAAGCACGGCAAGCTGCGCGTCGCGTTTACTCCGGACGAAGAGATCGGCCGCGGACCGCAGCGTTTCGACGTGCAAGCGTTCGGCGCGAAATACGCGTACACGATGGACGGCGGGCCGCTCGGCGAGCTGGAATACGAAAGCTTCAACGCCGCAGCCGCCAAAGTCACGATCAAAGGCGTCAGCGTTCACCCCGGCACGGCCAAAGGCAAAATGATCAACGCCGCCAAGATCGCGATGGAATTCCACCGTCGTCTGCCGGAGCAGGAATCGCCGGAATTCACGGAAGGCTACGAAGGCTTTTTCCATCTGCTCGATATCAACGGCGGCACGGATCAAACGACGCTGTCGTACATCATCCGCGATTTCGACCGTGACAGCTTCGAAAGTCGCAAAAAGCTGATGGAAACCATCGCGGGCGAATTCCGTCAGACGTACGGCGAAGAGAACGTGCTGCTCGAACTGCGCGATCAGTACTACAATATGCGCGAAAAAATCGAGCCGGTGATCGAGATCGTGGACCTTGTGAGCGACGCGATGAAAAAGCTGAATATCACGCCGGACATCCGTCCGATCCGCGGCGGCACCGACGGTTCGCAGCTGTCTTACATGGGACTGCCGACGCCGAACATTTTCACGGGCGGCGAGAATTATCACGGCCGTTACGAATACGTGTCCGCCGACAATATGGTCAAAGCAACGGAAGTCATTTTGGAAGTGGTGCAGGCGTTCGAGCGTCAGGCCTAAACGGGAGGCAGGTTCAACATGTTCGAATATGAAAACCGCAGCTACGAGGACGTCGATTTCGGCGCGCAGGAACTGCGGGACGGCGAGCTGACGAACTGCACGTTCGTCCGCTGCCGCTTTACGCACGGCTCGCTCGAAGAGATTCTCACCCGCGGCTGCCGCTTCACCGAATGCGACTTCCGGGGTGCAGCGATGAACGGCTCGATCCATATCGAATCGGCGTTCGAGAACTGCAAGTTTACCGAAGCGAATCTATTTGCAGCCAAGTTCGACAATTGTAAAATGACCGGGTCCGACTTCGCAGGCTCCAAGCTGGACGGATTCACGGTGGTGCGCGGCGATTGGTCGTATACGAACCTGCGCCACGCACGCCTGGACCGGCAGGATTTGCGCGGGGCGCGCTTTTTCGAAGCCGACCTGTCCGAGACCAGCCTGCAAAAAGCCGATCTGCGCGGGGCGGACCTGACGCGCTGCATGCTCGGGAATGCCAAGCTGCAAGGCGCGGATCTGCGGGATGCCGTACTGGACGGAGTCGATTTCAAAGCGTTGGACGTCAAAAACGTACGCATGGATCGGGACCAAGCTGTTTTGTTTATGCGTTCTTACGGGGCGAAAGTCGATTGATCCCGCAGCGATAAACGGATGATCGGATTCAAAAATACGGTGGACGGAAAGCTTCCGTTCGCCGTATTTTCATTTCCCGACTTTTTTAATCGGATTTTAAGCTTGGACAGTTACGTCAGCTCTTTTTACGGGTAAAATATACAGATGCGGTTCGAATTTATTTTTGCATTCATTTACGGAAAGCGAGGGTTTTGCAATGACGAAAGCAGTGAACGAGAAAGCAACTTTGGGTAAAAGCGGTTTGAAAGTGAACCCGATCGGCCTCGGTACCAATGCCGTCGGCGGGCATAACCTTTTCCCTGATCTGGATGAAGAAGCCGGCAAAGCGTCGGTTCGCTCGGCTTTGGAAAGCGGCATTAACTTCCTGGATACGGCGTTCATCTACGGACCCGGACGTTCGGAGGAGCTGATCGGCGAGGTGCTGAAAGCTTACGGACATCGCGACGAGATCGTCATCGCCACCAAAGGCGCGCACAAAATCGTCGACGGAGGCGTCGAGCTTGATAACTCCCCGGCTTTCCTGAGAGAATCGGTCGAGGCCAGCTTGAAGCGTCTCGGTACCGACTACATCGACTTGTACTATATCCATTTCCCGGATGAACATACGCCGAAAGACGAAGCGGTAGGCGAACTCGCGAAGCTGAAGCAGGAAGGCAAAATCCGTTCGATCGGCGTCTCCAACTTCTCGATCGACCAACTGCGCGAAGCCAACAAGGACGGTCACGTCGACGTGTTCCAGGGCGAATACAACCTGTTCAAACGCGGCGCCGAAGCCGAGCTTCTGCCTTACGCCAAAGAAAACAACATCTCGTTCGTCCCTTACTTCCCGCTCGCTTCCGGTCTCCTGACGGGCAAATACGGCTTAGACGACAAGCTCGACGAGAGCAAACTCAAAAACCCGATGTTCCAAGGCGACAACTTCAAACGCAACGTGGAAAAAGTAAACCGCCTGCGCGAAATCGCCAACGCTCAAGGAGCGGACATCTCTAACGTCGTCCTAGCTTGGTACCTGACCCAAGACGCGATCGATTCCGTCATCCCGGGCGCCAAAAACGACAAGCAGGTCGCGGCCAACCTCAAAACGCTCGACGTCAAACTGACGCCCGAACAAATCGAACAGATCGATTTCCTGTTCCGCGATTAGGCCTGACCGTTCCGCGAAGCATTCGCTCGTTCCTTTTGCTTTGCGGCCTCATCCTTTATATTGTTTCCAGACCGCCGATTTTTCGGCGGTCTTTCTTTTCTCTCATCTCAAAAAAAGTTTGAGGAGCGCCGAGCGGAGGGAAAAATTCAGGTCAAAACGCCTTTGAACTCGGAAAATTCCTTATTCAAACCCAATCTTATTTTCCGAGTGAGACAGCGTTTTGAACGAATTTTTCCCGCAGCGTACCCCCGCAAAACCACCCAATCATCCGTCTCCAAATAAGGCTTTTTTATGTTTTTTCATACATATAAAGTCTCGTAAGCGCCTCCAGTCTTCGAAGCACTGCATTTTTTCGAAAATTTTTCGTCAAAACGCGATTTTCCATATTCATTTCGTCTTTCTTTTCGAGTACAATAGGTCAGTTGAGTTCCACAAAGAACGGAACCGTTCGGAAATCACTTGCTTTCTATCTTGTATTGTTGGAGGAATAATTAAAGCTATGAATCACCCGTCACCTTCCACCGTCAAAGTCGTTACCGCCGATCCCGGCGCGATCGGCTTGTTCGGTCTGGCCATCGTTACGCTCGTTGCTTCGTCGCAGAAGCTCGGATTGACGGAAGGCCTCAGCTACGCCGCTTCCTGGGCCGTTTTCCTGGGCGCTTTCGCCCAGCTCTTCGCCAGCATCCAGGATGCCAAGCACAATAACACGTTCGGCATGACCGCTTTCGCCGCCTACGCCTTCTTCTGGTTCGCCATGGCGACCAACTGGTTGATGAAAATGGGCACGTTCGGTCCCGAGCTTGCCGGTGCCGTCGACGGCAAACAGCTTGGTTTTGCTTTTGCCGGATATCTGGTCTTCACCTTGTTCATGACGATCGGAGCAATGGAGACGAACAAAGTCTTGTTCATTATCTTCTGTCTGATCGACGTCTTGTTCCTCGGTCTGACGCTCGACGCGTTCGGCGCGCCGGAGTTCTTCCATAGCCTGGCCGCTTACGCGGAACTGGCGATCGGCATCGTATCGCTGTACGGCTGCGGAGCCAATGTGCTGAACGTCCACTTCGGACGCGAGTTCCTGCCGATCGGCAAAGCGTTCGGCATTTTCAAACCGCGCGCTTAAGTCGGAAATTCATCCCGGCAAGCGGTCTTGCCGAAGCTGCATCTTGAACGATTCCGTATGATCGACCCGGATCGTTCCCACGAAAAAGACAGCCTACGAGTCGCGACGCGACTTGCAGGCTGTCTTTTTTTTGCGGATTCGGGGATCGGACGATCCGCAACACTTTAGCTTATTTCAAGCTGAGCAGCTGTTTGAATGCCTTGATATTCGTATCGAAATCAGGCACGGTTCGGGATTCTTCGGCTGCTTGGATTTGCGCGACGACCAGATCGTTAAAAGGCGTCTGGATGCCGGTTCCTTCCGCCATTGCCGGAACGACGCCGTTGATATAATCGATCTCGGTCTTGCGTTTCTTTTCCAGATCCTGAAGCATGCTGGCTCTTAGCAGCCGGGAAGGTTCCATGGTTGTCCGGAGAGTCAGGATGCGTTCCGGAATATCGCTTTCGCTGTTCAATTCCAAAGATTCCACGTCGAATCCGCCCATTTTGGCAAAGGTAATGCCGTTCGCGTGCCCGACCTTGATCGTCTCGTCCGCGATATGAACCGCGCTCTCGATGCCGATCTCATGGTCGAGAATATCCCCGTACATCCCGTTCAACGCTGCCGATAAGCCGCTGAACGCGTTATTGATCAGCAGTTTCGACCATTTCGTCCCGACCAGGTTGTCGGAAACGTGAGTACCGCCCACAAGTTCCAACACCGATCGGATGCGTTCGATGCGTTCCGTCGTTTCGCCGTTCAGTTCTCCGATTTGAAAAGCGTACTGCTTGAATTGATTGTATTCGGTCGTAAGCGCGGAGACGCCCGGCTCGATAAAGGTTGCGCCGAACTCGACGGAACCTGCAATGACGCGTTTTTCTCCGACGATCGAAGCTACTTTTTGTTCGGGTATCCCGTTTTGCAAGGAGCATACCACGCTGTCTTCGTTCAAAAAAGGAAGCAGTTCCGCAAGAACGGAGTCGTTGTACAACTGCTTGGTCAACAGCAGGACCAGATCGTATTTTCCCGACTTGTTTTCGGGCGCAACGGCTTTTACCTCGGCATGAAATTCCGTCGTCCCCGTTACTTTCGCACCGGCTTGATTCAGGGCGTCCACATGTTCCCGATACGCATCGATCAACTCGACGTCCATGCCTCCGGAAGCCAGATAAGCTCCGACTATGGTTCCCAACGAACCTGCTCCCAAAACCGCGATTCTCATTCTATAATCCCCCTTATCGTTTTTCTAGGTAGCTTGACCAACTTTGATCGGAGGCTTACGTTAACCTGAAACGCACACGCTTTAGGTGCGTTTCAGGTTGGCGTAACCTTACTTTTAATTTGGTCAAGCCATTAAGTAGTTGTACACGGGCTGCGCGGCATTCAAGGTCAAATCCGTCAGGATATGGGATGCCGAGACGACTTCCAACACGGGCAAATCCGCAAGAGGCGCCAGGGCATGTTCGAACAATTGAAGCCTTGCCGGTCCGCTCCATGCTCCTTTGACCTCGATGTCGGTAATTTGCGTTCGCACCAAGTCGCAAATCCGTAAATTCCCTTGGTAATCCGTCGCGATTTTCACCATAAAATTAGGTCGGCAAATTTCGCTTTTGGCTGCTTCCTTATCCATCTCGAAATGCTTATATCCCATGGTCGCCGTCGCGACGCGAAGCGAACCGTAATCCAGCGTGCCGACCAAAGTGTCCGAGTCCACGTAAAGCTTGGGCGCGCCCAACTTTTTGGGATAAGCCGTAAGTTCCCGACCGCTTGCGATCGCCGGAAAGTTGTCCACGTACATCGAATGCACGTAATCGCCGTCCTCGCCGTCGAATCGGACGGGAATGACCTGCCCGGCTTCGGTATAAGCGCCCAAACCGGAAACGTCGGGCATCCACATCACTTCGAACCGGACCAAAGGATCGACGATTTCCAGAGGCTCCGGTACCGCTGCACGCAATGCTTCGACATCCGTGCGGTAAACGATGTTCAGGTATTCCCGGTTGATGAATTGATAAGGCGGTAAAGGGTAGGCGGGCGCCGTCAGCGGCGTATTGAGATTTTTCGCTATGTTGGCCACATCGATTTTCATGGAATAATGCCCTCCTTGTTGTCGCTTGAAGTTTTATACTGTTCATTCATCGTACCTCTGGTTTTAAATTTAATCTAATATATAATTAGTTATGTATACATTTATTCTAATCAATAGGTAGGGATGCGAATGGAACTGCTTCAGCTCAAATATTTTCAGACGGTTGCCTATACGGAGCACGTTTCCAAAGCAGCCAAGCAGCTGAATATCGCGCAGCCTTCTTTGAGCCTTACCATCAAAAGACTCGAAGACGAATTGGGCACGGCCCTGTTCGAAAGGACGGGAAGAAACATTCGATTGAGTCCTTCGGGAAAAATTCTTTTGAAGCACGTCAACCGGATTTTTACCGAGATCGAAAACGCGAAACGGGAAATTCATTCGGAAGAGCAGCTGATTTCCGGAACGTTGAACATCGCGATCACCAATCCGAGATTCCTTACGGGACTGATCAGCGACTATATCAACCTTTTTCCCGAATCGAAAATCATTCAAGCCTTAGGCGTCAAAAGCGAAATATGCACGAGTTTGAAAAAGGGGGACATCGATCTGGGAATAACGGGCCATCCGATCGAAGACGAAGAAATCGAAAGCCGCGTTTTGGTGGACGAAGACATCGTATTGGCGCTGCCTTCGAACCACAAATTAACGGGCTCGAACAAAATCCCGCTAAGCCGCGCTGCCGACGAACCGTTCGTTACGTTGGCCAACAATGCGGAATATCGGGATTTTACGACGCTGCTTTGCGAAAAAGCCGGCTTTGTGCCGAATATCGCTTTCCAGGTCGACTCGCATTTACTGGTCGAGATCATCAAGCTCGATCAAGGCGTGGCTTTGCTTCCGATCTCGATTTGCCGGGCATTGGGGCTGAATCATATCGAAATCGCGGACGATTCGGCCACGTACCCTGTAGGCTTGTCTTGGAGCAAACATCGGACATTGTCTTCTTCGGCCGAAAATTTTCGCGACTTCATTCTTTCCTACTACGAACAAAACCATGCTATATTCAAAGTTCAGTTGGTGTTATAATGTAACGAATGATTGTAAAGTAACATCCATTATTCAGCGATTCGGGTGCGGTCGAAAAAGCATCCGTCGCCAAAAGGAGTCTTTTCCCATGAAAATCGAAGTCTGGTCGGACTATGTCTGCCCGTTCTGTTATATCGGCAAACGCCGTCTTGAACACGCTTTGGAACGTTTCCCGAACAAAGATCAGGTCGAAGTCGTCTATAAAAGCTTCGAACTCGATCCGAACTCTCCGGTGCAGCATAACGGCGATATTCACGATCTGCTCGCCGGCAAGTACGGCATGAGCCGCGAGCAGGCCATGGATTCCAACCGCAGCGTCGGCGAAGCGGCGCGCGGCGTAGGCCTGAATTACGATTTCGACAATATGCGTTACACCAATACGTTCGATGCGCATCGCCTGGCCCATTTCGCGGCTGAAAAAGGACTGTCGCCGGCTTTGACCGAGCGCCTGATGCAAGCTTACTTCACGGAAGGCGCATTCCTGGGCGACCACGAAGAGCTGGCGAAACTGGCCGCGGAAGCCGGTCTGGACAAAGAAGAAGTATTGGCGGTATTGAAATCCGATACTTACGGCGACAAGGTTCGGGCCGATGAAAACGAAGCGATGCAGCTCGGCGTGCGCGGCGTGCCGTTCTTCGTATTGGACGGCAAGTTCGCGGTTTCCGGCGCGCAGCCGGACAGCGTGTTCGATCAAGCGTTGGAGCGTGCGTGGGGCGAGCGTCCCGCATTGACGGTGCTCGGCGACGATTCGGCGGGTCTGGACGGATGTTCGGACGGCTCATGTGCGGTGCCGGGGGTTGCGAAGCCTGAGTAAAGCTTCCGGAGAAGTCCTATTCGTGGAGGCGCGCTGGGGCGCTGCGGGGGAATTCGTTCAAGTCGCTGTCTCACTCGGAAAACCGATTGGAATTTCAGTGGAAGTTTTCCGAGTTCAAAGGCGGCTTTCACTGAATTCCCCCTCCGCTATACGCGGTACGAATCGGACTGCCTCCAAGGCCTAACACTGGCTTCGCGGTGTGGGGTATAGATTAAAACATAAAAACAGCGTTCCGGGAAAGATTCCGGAACGCTGTTTTTATATGCACGGCTGTAGGATGCGTTATGCGTTATGCGTTGCAATATTGACCTTTTGTGCATATTTTAGCGTGTTTCGGCACTGGATTTTGAGCCAAAACGAAGCAAAATGTTGATCAAAAGTCAGCATTTCAAAAGAAAAGTCGTAAACCTATGATTAAGGTTGGTCAAGCTACTGGTGAAATTGTTGATGCTTTGCACACATTTGCATACGCTGTTCGCCGGGATTCCGCAAACCTAGCTATTCGATGCGCCGTTTTCTTTTATTCTTCCAATCTTTCATACACCTGACGAGTCAAAGGCTCGGGTTCTGCGCCCAGTTCTTCTTCGAGGCGCTGCTCGAATGCACGGTAGCATTCGCGCGCCAGACGTTTGTTGCCGGCGAATTCATAGGCAGACATGAGTTGGCGGCAGATTTCTTCGGCGTAGGGTTCTTCCTCTTGAAGAGAGGTTAGAAGACGAATCGCCTCGTCGGTTCGGCCTGCGGCCTTTTCTTCTTGGGCCAGCTCAAGGGCTAGGCGGAAGCGTTGACGGTTTAGCTTTTCGGCTCGGGATTCGGCCCACAGGTAGTCGTGATGTTCCAGGTAGCCGCCTTGCCATAATGCCAACACGGCCTCGGCCGGATCTATTTTTCCTTTTACCGAACCGATCAGCTTTTCATATTCGCGTTCAAAACGTTCAACATCCGTCTCTACGCCGCCGCGCAGCAGGCGATAGCTCTCTTGGCGATACTCAAGGGCCATCTCCGGCTTGCTCTCCTTCAGCAGCTTGCGAATCTGGTAGACGGAGGTGTGCAGGTGCGTAGCGGCCTTGTCGCCCGGCATGCTTGGCCAGAGCAGATCGGTCAGCTCGCCCCGCGGTACCCATTGCTCGCCCTGATGCAGAAGATAGGCGAAGAGTTCCTGCGACTTGGCGGTGCGCCACTTGACGGGATGAACCTTGCAGGCTGCGGAATCATAGAGTTCCAGCCGACGGAACATCAGAACGCCGGGCATTTCTGATTTTTTTGAAGCAGCATCGATCAACCCCGCAGTAGCAGCCTCCGCTTCCGAAGAGTCCGGAACGATTCGGGCTATGGCCTTTTGCAAGCGCGCAGGTCCGATAGGTTTGAGCAGGTAATCGATCGCCTGCAAGTCGAACGCTTCTACCGCATAATCGGAATACGCCGTGACGAAGACGATCGCAATGCCGGGATAGCGCTGCTGGATATGCTCCGCTGCCTCCAATCCGTTCATCTCCGGCATTCCGATGTCCAGAAATACGGCATCGATCCGTTCCTTGTCCAACCATTCGATACCTTCGCGGGCCGATGTGCACAGCGCTACAGGCTCCAGTCGCCCATCGGCACGAATCAGCCGCTCAAGATGTGTCAGCGCGGGCTTTTCATCGTCGATCAGCATTGCTCGCATCCGTATCACTCCACTTTATCTAGTCTTTCTTGCTGCGTATGAATAAGGCTTCCGCAGGAACGCCGCAGACGAAGGATCGTCCGCTCCAGTCGCTCCAGCGTCAGCGGTTTAAGCAGGTAATCGAATGCGCGTTGTTCAAAAGCTTCAACCGCGTATTCACGGCTTGACGTCACGTAAACAACACGCAAGCCGGGCAATTCGCGCAGGAGGCGCTCCGAAGCCGCAAGTCCGGAAATGCAGCCAAGACGCGTTTCTATAAATAAAGCATCGGGTTCAAGCCCCAGTGCTTCGCTTAATGCCGCTTCAGGTTCATAGGAGCTTCCAATCAATTCGACATCGGGATAACCGCCCAACATGCGGGCTGTCCGTGCCAGCGATTCCCGGTCGCCATCCAATAGATAAATCCGCATGATTCTCATCCCTTTCCCGGAAAACGCGGGTACTCGTACTTAGCATACCCGAAAGGGCTGAACATTTTCTGAACAAGAAACATGGAAATTCCTCACTGCAAAACCAAATTTTTGGGAAGGTCGAATCCGATTTCCGTACCGCTTTCTTTTTCGGAAAAAGCTGATTCGAGTCGCAACGCCGCCCCATGCAAAGCAGAGAGGCGACGATGAATATTACGCAGGCCTACGCCGCCCATTCGACCGGCCATAATCTCGTCGAAATCCTCCGGGGCAAGACCCACTCCATTGTCTCTAACCCGTACGGACACCGTCGAACCGGTATCCCGAATCTCCAATCGGACCACGCCTCCGGCCGAACGCTGCATCACGCCGTGACGAACCGCATTCTCGACCAGCGGCTGAATGCTGAGCGGAGGGACGAACACGCCCACCAGATCATCCGCTTCATATTCAAAGACCAGTCGATCATCGAACCTCGCTTGCTCCAGCGCCACGTAAGCCTCGACCAGCTCCAGCTCTTTTTGCAGCGGTACAAGCCGATCCCGGTTGTGGAAGTCGAAGCTCCCTCGCAGATAGTGACTCAGTTCGATCAGCAGATCAATCGCCTTATCGGGATCGGTGCTGCATGCGGAAATGATCACGTTCAGCGCATTGTACAAAAAGTGGGGCTTGATCTGGGCTTGAAGGAACGCCATCTCCGTGCGAATCGCTTCTTCCGCCGAACGGCGCATTCCGATCAGGGTACGAACGCGTGCCCTCAATTCGCCGGCATCGACAGGCTTGCTCAGAAAGTCGCTGGCGCCCGCCTCGAAGCCTGCCCGGATGTCCTCCGGCAGCCCTCGCGCGGTGAGCAACAGAATCGGCAATACGGCCAGCGTATGACGCTCGCGCAATTGGCGGCACAGCTCAAGACCCGACATGCCCGGCATCATCCAATCGGTCACCACCAGCTCGAAGCCGGGCTTTTCCTCCATCAATATGAGCGCTTCGGCTCCGCCGGATACGGCCTCTGCCTCGTAACCGGCAGTCGCCAGCAGATTCAGCAGCACCCGCCGATTGACCGGATCGTCATCGACAATGAGCACGCGTCCGGCATCCGCAACCGCAAATTCCGGAGCTTCGGGAACCGTGCCTCCGGAGTGCAGCTCTTCGGCGAACGCCAACACGCCAGTCTTGGAAGCTTCCGGCGCGGATGAAGATACGGGAAGGGTGAAAAAGAAACTTGTGCCTTCACCCGGCGTCGAATCCAACCAGATCCGGCCGCCGCCCAATTCAACGAGCTGTCGGGTAATGCTGAGTCCGAGTCCTGTTCCTTCCATCCCCAAAGCTTCGTCCGTACGCTCGAAGCGTCGGAAAATGTCAGGCCAGCGCTCCCGCTCGATTCCGATCCCGGTGTCGGAAACCTCGACCTTCACCTGATCGCCATCAATCGACGCGCCGATTCGAATCTCGCCCTGCTCCGTGTATTTGACCGCATTGCCCAGCAGATTATAAAGAATTTGCCGTAATCGGTCTTCATCCATTCGCACGCCGGGCAGATCTTCGGGACACTCCTGCACGATTCGAATCGGCCTGTTCTCCAGCGTGTAGGTCATGACCTCGATCACCGAACGGACAACCGAAGGCAAGTGCAAGGTGCGCACATCCAAACGAATACGGCCTTCCTTCAAGTTCGAGAAATCAAGAATATCACCGACCAACAGAGACAGCCGTTGACCCGTCGTCATGATCATCGCCAGGTTCTCGCGCTGCTTGGCCGAAGCCGGCCCTGCCGCCCCTTCCAGCATGGAGCGCGCAATATTGATAATGCCGTGCAGAGGCGTCCGCAGTTCGTGCGACGTATTCGCCATGAACTCGTCTTTCAAACCGTCCAGCGTCAGCAAACGGCCCGACAATCGCTCCACATCGGCAAACGCCCGGACGAAGCGGCGGATCAACAGCACGGTCTGAGCCAGCACGAACAGCACCAGCTCGTAGATCGCCAACCATCGCGTATCCGCTTGGGCAATGAGATAGATAAGATTCAGCAAGATGAATACGCAAATGCTCATCAGGCCCAGCGTGACCAGATACCAATCCTCCGCGCTTTTTTTTACCCAGCGAATCATCACCCAGCCCGTATAGGCCAAACTGAGGAAAGCCACGGAGAGCAGAAGGCTTTCCATCATCGAAAAGATCGGCATCGGCAGCACCAAACCCAACACTGCTCCCAATATAGCCAGCGAAGCATATCCTTGCAGCACCCGCTTGTGAATGATCCCCGGAATCAGTGCATCCATATAGGCGATCAGAAACAGATAGATCAGGTTCGACGACACGGCCTGAAGCTTAAGCATCGCCATATACGGCATGTTCGGCAGGAAATAATCGAGCAGCTTTTCCCCGTGCGTCAAGACATAGATGACTGTGAGCATGCAAAATAGGCCAAGGAAAAGCTGAGGCAGCTCGCGCTTGTGCAAAACATACAGCAGCAAGAACAGCATGCCCGGCAAAAAGAATCCGCAGATCGAAGCAAAGTCCCGAATCCAGTCCCCCTGCTTATCCAGCAAAATGACGCTTTCCGGTCCGATGACAATCGAATCGAAGATCCCGCCCGAGGCGTAACTGAAATTCGAGGCTTGCACCGCCAGCACCGCTTTGGTCCCGCTCAGGTGAACGAAGCCGGTGTACGGTACGTTTTTCTGAATATCCAAGGCACGATCTTCCGAAGGCATGCCGCTTCCGCCGACTTCTTCTCCATTCAGAAAGACCCGGCTTGCCATCCGAACATTGGAGACACGCAGTCCGAAATCTTCATCGAAAGACTGACCCAGATCGATCTCCAATCGATAAGTTCCGTAACCGAGCGGACCGTCCGGCATCGCATCGTTCCACGCGCCCGGAACCTGAAGCGTCGTCCCTCCCGATGCTTTTTCCGTCAAATCGGCAGGGTCGACCAACCGTCCAGGATAAAAGGTCCACTCTCCGTTCAGCGTGGCCGCGCCGCGCTCGGCATAGTCCCAGCCGCTCAAATCGACCTTGCCATCCTCTGCACGAGGCAGGCCGCGCTGCGACGTCATCATATCCATGAGCCCGACCGCAGGCACAATAATGATCAAACAGACAGCCAATATGAGGATCAGCCACTTTTTCAACATCGTATCGCTCTCATTTCTGTTCACCCGGACAAGGCGCATAAGGCCCTGCACGCGTTGTGATCGCTTGTTTGCATCATTCGAAAACGGATTTTCACTGAAGATTATACACGGTTTTTCCATTCGAAAGTTCCGATTTGCGTAGACGGCTCGCGCAAATTTGCGCAAAACGCGATTGCGGCCGTTCGGGCGACCTGCTACGCTAAATGCAACGAAACGCCAGGACCTTGTCAACGCTATAGGAAAGAAGGGGGCCGCATGAAAAAGAATCCGCGCAAGAGGCAAATCGTTGAAGCGGCAGCACGAACGATTGCAGAAAAAGGCTACGAAAGTTCGTCGATCAAGGAGATCGCGGCAGAGGCCGGGCTTCCCGCTCCCGGCCTGATTCATTACTACTTCAAAACCAAAGAAGAAATTTTGCGCGAGGTGGTCAAGCAGAGCCGCGAACGGTACGAGGAGGAGTTCGGGGATACGATGCCGGGACGTTCATCCGAGCTGTTCGGAGCCGAGGAAGGCGCGCCCCGCAAGACCTCTGACGAGCACGGCCCGGAGTGGTACAAACTTCGTTATGAGTTTTTTGCCCAAGGATTACGGGATGCGACGCTTGCGGGCGATGTCTCGCAACTGCTGGAGGTCGGACGCGGAGGCATCGCCGGCGTGCTGGATTCCGCGCTGCTTGGCCTCGGCGATCAGGAGCGCGAGTCTTTGTCCGCCATTCTTCTCGCCTGCTTCGACGGCCTTGCGCTTCAAAAGCTGCTTTATCCCGATTTGGATCTGGAGAAGACCTATGGGCTGCTGGAAACGATGATCCTGGATCGGTTTCCGGCAGCGGAGTAGCGTTTCTCGGAAGTTGCGTTTGCGCGGGAAGCGAAATATCGCTTTTTCGCAAGCATGAACACCGAAGTCACTCTACGACTCATAGCGCTTCAACATATCGTGCAGCTCATTTCGAAGCAGAACGCGTAATTCCTCGGGTTCGACTACTTCAGCCGAAGCGCCCAAGCCGAGCACCAGCGGAAGCAGATCCTTGATCTGTCGCATTCGAAAATGCAGCAAATATCCTTCATCGGCAGGTTCGATCCGTTCCAGATAGTAAGAGCGCAGTTCCTTCACCCGCTCCGCCGCGGAGCGGTCGGCGCGAATAACCGCTTGCAGCGTCCGATCATCCTTGCCCCGATAGTCTGACAAGCGAAAATCATCCGGCAGAAGGAAACGTTCCGGCTTGAGCTGCAAATCAGCGATACGGGAAACGCGGAAATGACGAATTTCGCGGCGACGGTCGCAGTACGCAATCAGCATCCAGACGCCGCGTACCAGCGCGATTCCATAAGGGTCGGCCGTGCGTCGCAGCTCCGGCGCGGCGATCGAATCTTCCTCGCCCGCTTTCGCATAGGCAAATTCGACTTTTCTTTTCTGCATTACGGCTTCCCGTAAAAGCTCGGCGCGTTCCAGCTCGGCTTCATCTTGCTCTGCTGCCCGATCCGGCGCCAGCCTGGCCGTCTCGCGCAAGTGTCGGACTTCCTCGCGCAGATTGGGCGGCAGGATATGCTCCAGCTTTTCCCCAAACGTCTCCGCTCCTCTACGCACTTTCCCCGCAAAATACCGCTTTGTCAGATCCGCTCCGATCAATGCCGCCAGCGCTTCGTCTTCGGTCAGCATGACAGGAGGCAGAAAATATCCTTCCACCAACGAATATCCGGTTCCCGGCGTACCGAGCAGCGGAACGCCCGCTTCGCTCAAAGCCTGCATATCCCGATAAATCGTCCGAACGCTCGTCTCGAACGTCTCGGCCAGATCTTCTGCCCGAACCGTCCGTTCCCGTTGGAGGCGGAGCAAAATAGCCAACATTCGATCGGTCTTGTTCAATCGCTCTCCCCCTCGGACCACATCTCTATTTTTATTCCGCTGTTCGCTCTGCGAACCGAGTATCCAATAACCGACCGTTTTCTTTAAAACCGATCTTGCGGTATACGCCATTGGAATCCGGGTTCGCGCAGTCGGCATACAATACGGGCGTGATCCCTTCCGCGTTCAGGCGAAGGCAGATATCGGATACCAAAGCGCTCGCGTAACCTTTCTTCCTAAACTCGCGCGGCGTATAGACTTCATTGATTCGGCGATATCTCGGAGAAGCCGGAGCCATGTTGGCCATCGCGACAGGCTCTCCGTTCGCTTCCCAGAAGTACAGATTGCCCGAAGAAGCCAGCTCCTCGGCTGCCCCGGCCAACGACGTCGGCGTCATCCGGCAAAACAATGCGCGTATTGCCTTCAACGCCCGACGGCGGACGTACCTCCCTGCAGACGTAGGATTCCAATTCCATATTCGATCGATAGTCCAAACCATGCGACTGCGCATAGTGTTCAGCAAAAAAAACGACCGTCTCCGGCTTGCCGTGCACGCCGCCGAGTCGGATTCCCCGGCGATCCGTCTCCTGCATAAGCGCCAGCATCCGCCGTTCGCGTTCTTTTTGATTCAGGCTCGAATCGATCCACAGCCAGCCGTTCCGCCCCGGAGTGCGCACGAAGAGCAGCCGATGATCCCCGGCCTTCAAACGAAGCGACGAAGGATCGGAAGCAATCCCGTGCACAAGATCATATCGGGCCTCGTCATCCGTAAACGGAGCCTGGTTGAGAACTGAATCCCCCGGCTCGAAATCGTACAATATTTCATTGCGTTTCATAGGGTCTTCTCCTTTTCCGTTAGTCGATTCGGATTCGCAAATAAGCAGCAATTAGACTCCGGTCATGAACGGCTCTTTGACCTGCGCGGTCACGACACCGGCTTCGATTCGGAGGCTCGGAACGGCTTTTGCAAATAAATGCTCAAACGAACATAGCGCTTCACAGGGTTCAAGCCCATAAGGATATGCATTTCTCGGTTCACCGCAAGAATTCCTTCTTTGGCCGATTGCAGCATAGCGCCGCTTTCTTTCCATGCACGCGAGATTTTATACGGTTCTACGCCGAACATCGGCGCAAAAAGAAGCCCTCCGATCGGATCGGAGAGCTTCAAGCTTGAAAAGGAACACGTTCGGATCAAGAACGTTCAGCTGCAGACGCATGTTCGATCGGCATCAAGCTTGGCAGGACATGCGTCAAGTGGAGCCGCTGCAACATCGAATTTGCCTCTTCGTCCATTCCGTGCGAACGGTAGAATCCGGCCAAGCGACAGGCGTTATCCAGCCACAGTTCCCTCAGTCTCAGACGCTCTTCCAACGCCCAGCCATACTCCGATTCCTGCAAGTAATCTCCGGTATACGCGTTCAACACGGTCTCGTACCGGCTCGCGGTATCCCGGCCGAGCGAGGATAATGCAAGGAGCGATTGCTCCCATAGATCGACGTCAAGCCGAACCGTTCCGAGATCCAATCGATATCCCGCCGCCGGACCTCCTTTGGCGATCGTGATATGCAGTCCTTCGCTTTTCAACACCGCCCTGATGGTATAGATCGTGTTATAGAGCTGCGCGGCTGCGCGCTCGGCATCGAATTCCGGCCACAGCAAGCGGAACAAGCTTTCCCGGCTGACCATATGTCCCCGATGATGCAACAAGTAGGCGAACAATTCCTGCGCTTTGGTCGTTCTCCATCTCGGATAAGCCGTTTCCGAGTTCGGGCGCCGAATCGTGAGCGAGCCGAGACAAACAAGCCGCGAATCGGCAGCTCCGTCCGATATGGCCTGCGCGCCGTGCTCGGATCTTCGGCGGGCCATGCCGATCGTCCGCGCAAGACGGGTATGATCGACGGGCTTGCGCATATAGTCCAGAGGATATACCGTATAAGCTTCAAGCGCATGGCGATCCGAGCGCGCGGTAAATACGATATCGACCACGGGATCGGCCGCACGGATTCGGGCCGCCAACTCCAACCCGCCGTTTGCTTGCGCGTCCAGATCGAGGAACACGATATCCGGTGCCCATTCTTTCAATCGTTCTTCGAGCCGGGCGCCTTTTTCCGACATGCCCACAACCTGAATTCCGTCCTCTTGCTCCAGCATTGCTTTTAAACGCAGCAGCTCCGTACGTTCTTCTTCTACCAGCAGCGCCCTCATCTTTCATTCCCCTTTCCCGAAGGTGTAAGTCGGTGTAGCAAAAACCCCGCCCGGCTTTGCCGAAACGGGGATTTGTACCGCTGTTTAATTTGCGGATGTCCATTCTTCTCCGCCATTGTCGCGGTCTGCGTAAGCATGATCCAATGCCGCTTCCATCAGATCGGCGTAAGCCCAATGTCCGGGCTGCGCATCCGGCCAGTTCGATGTCGGCGCGCCGTGCAGCGGTCCGCGTTCGAACAGACGGTTCAGAATCGTAACGGCTTCGCTGCGGGTCAACTCCTGCTGCGGGCGGAAAGTTCCGTCCGGGTAGCCCGTCATGATGCCCTTGCTTTGAACGGCGGCAATGATTCCGCCGGACCAACCGTCGGCACGCACGTCCGGGAACGAACCGGACGGCTCGCCCTTGCCGAGGCCCAGATAGTTGAACGCGATCGAAGCCATTTCTTCGCGCGTAATTGCGCCGTCAGGCTTGAAGCTGCCGTCGACATAGCCTTTCATCCAGCCGGCTTCGACGACTTGCCCGATGTAATCGTGTGCCCAATAACGGTTGCGCGAATCGCTGAAGGCCGAAGCTTTCGCAGATGCCGTCGGCGATTCCAGCATGCCCAGGCGCGTCAGCATTGCCGCCATTTCGGCACGAATCACCTTATTGTCGGGACGCAGCGTGCCGTCCGTATAACCTTGGATATAAGCTTGGTGGTGCCGCGATTCGCCCAAATGCACGATCGTGAAGTTGCTGAACTTTTGAATCCCGAAGCGCAGGCCGAGTTTGTTGCTGCCCGCCGCGGCCTCATCCATCGTCACGACTTCGCCGCGCACGACTTCCTTGGTTCCGTCGCTATGCTCGATATAGACGCCCAGTTCGCGCAGGAAACTCTCGCGTTCCGTCGCATTTGTCGGCAGCTTGGTTCCGTCCAAAGGCAGAACCAACGTAACCGGACGGCTCGAAATATTAGTCTCGATCGTCATCGGTCTGGAAACGACTCTCGCCGCTTCATTGCCGCTCAGTTCGCGTACCACTTGTTCCGTGACGGCGCGATTCTCGACTTGCTGACGCTCTTGCTGCTGCTTGATCGGCACGAGGCGGAAGTACAGATCGTCCGTCCAACCTTGCAGCGAAGAAGCAGGTACGATCACGGTACCGTTCGGATTATGAATCTCCAAATCGATCGCGTTCTTTTGCAGCAGCGCCACGGTTTCTTTCGGAATATTAACATTCACTTCGGATACCGCATCGCTCGGGTCCGGAATCAAAATCCGGGCCGTCGGATCGTTTTTGGCCAGCGCCTTGTCGATCGCTTCCTGCGCCTTGGTCGGCGTGAAAACAACAAGGTCGCTTAGCGAGCCGTCGGCATTGGTGGTGCGTTCCAACTCGACCTTCGTGATGTCGCTCAGGTCCGCGGAGCCCGAAGCCACGTCCACGGAAATAATCTGCTTGGTCGGCGCCGTCGATACCGGAGGTGCCGAGACGACCGGAGGAGCAGACGGCTGGGAAGGCGGAACGACAGGCGTCGTCGGATTCGACGGTTCCGTCGATGCAAGGGTAAGTCCCGAGCGGGCCGCGTTCAGGCGACTCAGTGCCGCGTCAATCCGAGCTTGGGTAGCCGTTTTGTCATTCAAGACTTGCGCAGCTTCGTTCAAGGCTTGCTGCAATTCGTTCCAGGTCGCAGGCGTGTAAGATGTGCCGTTAAGATTCTCGCCGACGATCTCGTTGCTTCGTTGTTGAAGGGCCGTTTTGTCGGTTACGGTAAATTTACGCGTCTTTACTGCGGTTTGACCGTCTTTCACGGCGGTTACTTCCAACGTGTAGCTTCCCGGAGGAAGCTGCTGCTTCGAAGAGAAGCTCCAGTTTCCGGTTATCGGATCGATTACCGCGTCACCGCCTGCTCCGGTTACGATATTGCCTTGCGCGTCGCGGATCACGACCGTCAACGACTCGGTGCCCGGTTCGGTCATGCCCGCGAACGATCCGTCGTAAACGACGCCCGTAACCGTGTCCGGCTGCGTGATCGTCAGAGCGGCGCCTAATCCGCTGTACGCCGTTTCGTCGAAGCTGCTTACAGAGCCGCCGTTCAGCCCTTTCAAACTTCCCGCTGCCTGGTCGTAAGACACTCCGACTTGATCGATATTCGTCAGATCGAGATCCGACGGAAGTCCGATCAGCACCCGAGTCGGGTCAAGCGGATCGATGGTAATGTTTGCCGGATCGATCAGAACGTCGGTGTTGCCCACTCGAACCGTAAAGCCTGCCGGCGTCCCGCCGTTAAAGGTCACGCCGCGATCCAAAGTGATCGCGATGCGCGAGCCGGACACTGCTTTTTCCAACACCGCGTTTTCGAAAGTCGCTCCCTGCAGTTGCAGATCCTCATACGCTTCGGACAACTCCTCGAGCGCCTGATCGATTTGTGCCTGCGAGGCTTGCGGATTGCCCAACTGATTTTTTGCCGTCGTCAGCTTGGCTTGCAGAGCCGTCCAACTTTCAGGCGTATAATCTTCTTGTTTCAGCGTTCCCAGGTCGCTATCGACCGAAGACACTTTCGTTCCCAGCGCCGTTTTGTCCGCATGCGCGAAGGTGAAGAAGTCTCCTTCGGACAGCTGGTTGCCGCTTAACGTGATCCGGCCGTTTTCATCCAGCGGGAGGAAACTCGCATTGCCGAGATTTTCCTGATCGCCGACCACCAGATAATATTGCTCCGGCTGCGAAACATCCCGCTGCGCGATACCCGCCTGGAGCGTTACGTCTTGATCGGTCCAGCCGCTCGTGTCGACTTTATGGAGGCGTTCCATCCGTTTGAGCGACACGTCCTGAGCTTGTTCGATGCTTTGCGTGTAATCCGTGCTTGCCCCGTTATCGCCGAAAGTAAAGAAGGCAAGATCGGTAGCGAATTCATTCGGATTAGCCGAGTTGGTTGCCTTGATTTCGTTGCCCAACGCAAGGGTAACTAGAGCTCCTTCTTCTTGGGCTTTCGATTGTTTTTGCTTCAAGTCGCTGGCATCGTCTCTGCCGATGCTTGTGATGCGATTCGTGTACGCGCCGTTGACGGCCGAGTCCCAGACTTTGTTTTGCCGGGAATCGATATAAGACGTATCGTCCGGATTGCCCGGAGCGATCGTGTATCCGTGTTTGATCGCCAGATAAGTGCTGACTTGTTGACGTTCAAGATCGGTGAGCACGCGGTCATAGACAATGATGTCCAGAATGGTTCCGTCCCAATACCCTGCGGAAGCGGGAACGACTTTACCGATTGCTGCCCCGTGATCGATTCCCGTATTCCAATCTTTAGGCTTTCCGACCTGTCCGTAGCCCTCGGGTCGATCATCTTCTACCGGCTTCATTTTGCTGTAAAGCCGAGCCACGTTATTTGTGTCCGTCCCTTCCCCGCCGGTCCATGTCAGGAACTGCTCATAAGGAGAAGTTGTATTTACCAAGCCCTCATAAGAATACATGGTTTGCGTCTTTTCCGAGTCCATAGGCGTCAACCCTGCTTGCGTGCCGACTCTAACGACACCTGCGCCCGTACGCGCGTTTCCATTCGACGTTCCCCAAGCAAGGATATAAGAGATTCCTGCCGTTGTATCGGATTTGGCCACGCTGACCACTGTTCGGGCTTTTTTGCCGAGCGGAAGCTTATTCACATTCAAATTCAGATAATTGCTGGCGAAATCCAATACCGGATTGAAATTGATATTGTGTGCCGCGTCGTCCCAATAGGTCGGCTGCGCGGCTTGGATCGGCTGGGACGCATCGTTGGCGAAAAGACTGAGGTCTTTCCACTCCGATACCTTTTCGCCGCTGTTTTGTTGAATGCCCCGGTCGGATCTCATCCATAATGTAGGCGAAGCGACGCCTCCCGGATCATGACTCGCGGTACCGGCAAAAGTGAAATACATGCCGTTTTTCAGTTCGTCGCTGTTCAATGTAACCTCACCGTCAGAATTTAACGGAAGCAACAGCTTAAAATCGTTCATATTCGGCGTTTCGGAAGCGACCAGATAATACTGTCGGCCCAACTGTCGATTTCCGCCGTCCAATTTTAAAGTAATGGCCTGATTGGTCCAAGCACCGCTTGCTTCCACTTTATGAATACGCGGCATTTGCTTCAATTCTAGCATGGAAGAATCCTTAGCAAGGTTCAGGTCAAGCAAATAACCGGCGCTTTCTCCGTTATCGCTGAACGTGTAGAACGATTTGTCGGATGCGAAATCCGAAGCATTGGCTGCGTTGGAATCCTCGACCTTATCTCCCAGCGCGATGGTTAAGATCGCGTTCGCATCCTGCGCTTTGGACTGCTTCTGCTCCAACCCGCTCGCGTCGTCTCTGCCGATTCCGGTAATCCGGTATCCGTAGCCCGGGTTCTCGCTTGCATCCCAGATCAGGCCCGAATCGCTGGCAAGATAATCGATGCTCGCTTGAGCGTCATCTTTTAAGGTGATGCCGTATTTGATAGCCAGGTAACTGTTGACCTTTTGTCGATCTTCGTCCGAAAGTTTATGATCGAACACGATCATTTCCGGTGTGGGGGCGTCAAGCACCGAATTATGTCCCGCGCCGAAATAATAGAAATTCGTCGTATTGACCGGACTCACGAGATTTACGCTATTATTGTTATCCTTGAGAACTTGACGGCCGCTGATATTCATGACCCATTCGCCCGAGATGCTCGACATATTGAGTATGTTCGCTTTCTTCAAGTCCACATTGCCGGAAGCATTCGAAAACGTACGGTATGCGGTAGAGCCGAAATAAGAAGATATTTCGGTAGAAAGATATTTACTCGAAGCCGCATACGTGCCCCCAAGTTCCCACGGGTACCCTTTCGTGCCTGCGGCCTGAACAGAAAATACTTCTCTTTCATTAGTTCGATCTGCTGCAAATTCTTCTGTTGCCAAACTTGTAAAGTAATCTGCGCTTGCGGACGGACTTTCATAAGCCGGATTAAAATTTAACGCAGAGGCTTTATAAGTCGCGCTATTACGAACATTCGTCCATGTCCGGTTGATCTGCGGCGCCAAATCCGTCAGCGTCGCGATTTTCTCGCCTTCCTGCTTATCCGTGCTTTTTCCGACGTCCACCCACGAAATCAGTCCTGTTCCGACCCCGCCCGGAACAGGCTCCGGTCCTGCCGCTTCCACGGCTTTCGAGCCTAGCCCCGTCAAACTTCCCAAGGCCAGCATGCTCACCATCGCGAGCTTGAACCCCTTCATGCCCACGCCTTTTCTCATTTTAAACAATTCATTACCCCTCCCGTTAAAATGGTCTGAAGCCTTGCCTGCCATGCCACCTTGGCGACTCTGGAAAAGCATACCAGAGCCGCATCTACAAAAAATATACAAGCCTGCATCTCTTCTCTCGCCCAACAAAAAAAGCCCTTCGCACCCGAGTGCAAAAGACTTTTCGGAACCTGTATGATTCGGGTCAAAACTGTACGCTGAACCTTTCGAACCGATGCCTGCCCGCACCAGAATATCCGGGCGAATCTGTTGAAGCGTCAGGTCCGTGCTCCCTTTTTCCAACCAATCCCGATCCAATTCATGCACGTAAAGACGTTCGAAGCGTCCATGACTGCCGATATGATCGGTATGCACATGCGTCGTCAGCACGTCGATCGGCAGGTCCGTCAACCGATCCGTGATCCGTTTGATATTGTCGATGCCCAGGCCCGTGTCGATCAACGCCGCCTTGTCCTGCCCGAGCAGCAAAAAAGAATGCACCTTCTCCCAGTGCCCGTATTCGCTGATGGCATAAGTCCGGTCGTCGATGCGCTGCACCGTAAACCAATGATCTTGAAGCATGATCGCAAATCCTCCAAATCGTAAACTACTTCTCATTATACCCTTCGCGCCTTTGAAAAAACGAACCGAAAGCCCCTTGCGCCAACCCGTTTAAACCAGAACGCAAAAGGTCGGGTCGGTACGGTCGATTTTTGTTAACTTAAGAAACAAGGAGGGACATGCCGTGGATTCTTTGAAAAAGATGAATGAAGCGATGACTTATATCGAGGAACATTTGAACGATGGCATCGACTTAAAAAAAGCAGCACGGATCGCCGTTTGCTCGGAGCATCATTTCAAGCGAATGTTCTCATTTCTGGCGGGCGTGACGCTGTCCGAATACATTCGGCGCAGAAAGCTGACGTTGGCTGCATTCGAGCTGCAAAGCGGAGCAGAACGTATACTCGATCTCGCGCTCAAGTACGGATACGATTCGGCTGACGCATTCACTCGGGCATTCAGGCAGCTGCATCACGTCACGCCGTCCGAAGCGCGCCGGGGCGGACATCTGCTCAAAGCCTATCCGCCTATGACTTTCCGATTAACGATAGAAGGAGGAAATCAAATGAATTATCGCATTGCGGAAAAGGAAGCTTTTCGGGTTGCGGGGATCATGAAGCGGGTGCCCGTTGTGTTCAATGGGGTTAACCCGGACATTGCGGCGATGTGGCAGAGTCTGGATGCGGAGAAGATCGGGATCATGAAAGAATTGTCGAACACGGATCCGATCGGTCTCGTCAGCGCATCGACGAATTTCTCCGAGGAGCGCATGGAGGAGAAAGGCGGGCTGGATCACTACATCGGAGCCGCCACCACCCTTTCGGCTCCGGACGGATGGGCTTCGCTTGAAGTTCCGGCATCCACCTGGGCGGTATTCGAATCAGTCGGCAAGTTCCCGGATACTTTGCAGGATATTTGGGGCCGCATCTATTCGGAATGGTTCCCGTCGTCTGCTTATCAGCAGGCTGAAGGACCGGAAATGTTGTGGAACGAACAGCGGGATCAGAGCGCGCCGGATTATCGGAGCGAGATTTGGATTCCGGTGTCGAAAAGGTTCTAATCCAAAAGCTGCCCTTCGTCAAAATCCGCTTCATTTAGAGTCTTCGACATACTCCTACAAAAATCATCTTGAAGGTTTACGCCTTTCGGATGATTTTTTGTTGGAATCAAACCTTGAAAACCTTCAAAAAAAGCCAGTTCCGACCGAAGTATACTTTACATTTGTTTCTCTATTTGAATAGGAGGCTTATTCGTTCCCATGTTAATCGGCGTTTACCATCGCAGCGATCCATTCGAATCCGTCGGCCGCAATCGCATCGATGCTCTCATCGCGGAGGCGGAGCGTCAAGGCATCGAACTCTGCTTTTTCGGCGTCAACGGAATCGATACGGAACGAGGGACTGTTACGGCGCTGCACGCCCATAACGGCCAACTCCATCAACGCGAGACGCCGTACCCGGATGTTGTGCTAAACGAATCGCCTGAACTCTCCTCCACACGTCCCGAACAGGAAAAAGTTCTCCGTACCCAGGTCCCGTTCGCCGTTCATTTGATCGGAAACAAAGAGAGCGTCACCACATATCTGCAAACCGAATACGCCGAGTTTTTGCTTCCTACAGAAAAACTCGAATCTCCGGCCGCTGCCGAAAACATGCTGAAGTTGTACGGCGACATCATTCTGAAGCCGTCCGACGGAAGACGGGGCGGCGGAATCGTCCGCGTCAAAACCGAAGCGGGCAGCCGTTATCGCTTCGAAGAAAGCAGCGGCGCTTCCCGTTTGAAGGATTTGCGCGAGCTGCGCAAATCGCTTCGCAGTTTAATCGCCAAGCAAACCTATCTCGTTCAGCCTTACCTTCCGACACTGACCGCTCAAAACGAACCCGTTGATTATCGGGTGCATATCCAGCGTGACGGCAGCGGCGAATTCCAGGTTACGCGTACGTATGCACGAGTCGGGCGTCCGGGCGGATTCGTCAGCAACCTCGGCGCAGGCGGCCGAAGCCCTGATTTGGAAGAAACGCTTCGATCTTTGTACGGAAACGAAGCTGACGCTATGCGGATCAAGCTGGAACAAACGGCTCTTCGGTTGGCGGAAGCCGTCAACCGTCCGTATCCTTTTTTATGCAACGAGTTGGGAATTGACTTGTTAATGAACGAGCAAGGCCGCATTTATTTTCTTGAAGCCAACGCTTCGCCGGAAACCCGCGATCACGAGGAATTGCGCGCGGTGAGGATTTTCCATTTCTGCCGCCATCTGCACGAGGTCCGAAGCGCTCTTGTCCGCAACCGTCGCTCGATCGGAATGCTCGTTGCCGAAAAGGATGAAGATTTCCGTCTGCACGACGCCATGGCTTTTGCCAGCGCCGCCCACGAAACCGACTTCTTCTGGTTCCGTCCCGTCGACGCGGCTTACGATTCTCCGCTGATTCGAGCCACGGGTTTTCAGGGCGGTCGTTGGGCGGCGCAGTATCGGCGTCTGCCGGACGTCGTGTACGATCGCCTCAAAGAGCGCGGATTGCGACGTTCGGAAAAAGCTTATGCCCGACTGCAAGGCATTCCCAACACGCACTCGCGACCTGCCGGGAGTTTCAACAAAGTGAAAGCGTACGAGATGCTGGCAGGCGACCCGGCGGTAGAACCGCACTTGATCCCTTACATGGCGCTGGACTCGGCGGAGCGTGCGTTGGAGTTTATCGCGGCGCACGGTCAAACGGTGATCAAGCCGAGCGGCGGGACGAAAGGCTCCGCCATCATCGTGGTGCAAAAGGAAGGCGAGCATTACCGAGTCGACGATCCGGTGTACAGCCACATGCTCGGCGCCGAGCAATTGTCCGCCCTGCTTGCGGGCTTGGCGGAAAGCAAAGATATGGTTCTGCAAAAATTTATCGACAGCGTCACCCCGGAAGGCTTGCCGTTCCATATACGCGTCCATCTGATTCGCGACGCGGAAGGAGTCTTCCGGATTATCGGTCATATGCCGTACATCTCGACGCAGCAGCGGCATAAAGTCGTGAATCATCATTCCAACCTGCGCGCCTTCACCCAGTGGCACTGGTTCTTGCCCTACCAGTTCCCCGGACGCGAAGAAGAGATGGACGCGAAGATCGATCGCTTTGCCTATGCCGTAGCTGCCCGGATCGAAGAGCGTCTGGAGCATCGCCTGTGGGAGATCGGACTCGATCTCGGGATCGAACAGGACGGTTCCATCTGGTTGTACGAAGCAAACATGAACAAGGTCGGCGTCATCAATCGGGAACTGGAAGCCTCTGCTTTACTGGTTCCTTCCTGCATTCGTCTGATGAATCCGACTCCCTAACTTGAAGATCAGGAGCGTGCCTTATGAGCAAAAAGAAAAATGCAGCCCGCAAAAACAGCAAGAAGAAAGTCATCCTTCGCTCAGCCGTATTGACCACCGGCCTTACTGCACAGCTCCTGTCCGGCGCTCCGGCTATTTCCAATGCCGACCCGGCAGCCTACGACGGCGATTCCTTCACTTATTTGAGCCAGTATTTGGGCATCGGCGCGGCATACGCCGAAACGATCGATAATCCGAACGCCCAGCTTGAAGAGCATGAAGGCGAGACGGGCGGAGGAGGCAGCCCGGGCATCGAGGACCCTGCTTGGCAAAGCCTGAAAGCGCAGGCCGGCGATACCACGGTAACGCTTGATTATACCAAACCCGAAAATATCAATGACGGCGTGCTTGAGATCTCTCAGGACGGCGGGACGACGTTCATTAAGGTGCCGCAATCGAGCATTTCCAAATTTACGCACAGCTCCCTGACCGTGATCGGATTGACCAACGGGCAAACGTACCATTTCCGCTTCAAAGTGACCAAAGGTTCGCATGTGGGCTATTCCAACTTGGTTAAAGCTACTCCGACAGGGCCTTTGGTTTCGGCACCTGCCGATAACTCTTCAGGGAGTTTCGTACCCGCAAATCCGGCGCCTTCGGCAGCCAGTGCCGAAGAATCGATTCAAGTCCTCGCCGTATCCGCGGGCGATCTGACGGGCAGATCGGCCAGCCTGATCCGCTCGACCGGGCAAAACGGCACGCCAAGGGCGGAACTGCGCCTGAACGCGGAAGGCCTTACTCTGGCTTCGCAACAAGCCAAGCGCGGAGAGACTTTGGCCTACCGCCTGCCTCAGTTGAAAGCCGCCGACATGCAAATCGTATTCGACGGCAAAACGCTGGCACCGTTGGCGAACAATACGAATAAGCTCTCCGTCAGTACCGTCGACGTCGGCATCGCGTTCCCGGTTGACCGGCTGCGTTTGGGTCAGGCGGCCGAGCGCTTGGGCGTTTCTTCCGACCAGGTACAAATTCGTATTCAGATCGAAAAGTCGGCGGTTCTAACCGGCGAGGCTGCATGGAGCAAAGTTGCCGGAGCCGTTCCGATAGGCAATGCCTATACCTTCCGCATGCTGGCAAGCAGCGGCACGAAAGCTACCGAAATTACCGGCTACGACAAGCGTTACGGACAACAAATGATTCCGATTCCGGACGGGGCCGATACCAGCCGACTCGGTGCCGTTATGTGGGTCGACGGCAAATATGTACCGATTCCGGTTACCTTCAAGGACGGGCAAGCGGTTCTGCATACGACAGGCGGCAATCCTGTTTTGTTGGTTCGATATGAATTGCCGGCCGCGTCGGGCAAATGGTTCGACAGCGCCTTGGGCGAAGCTTCCGTCAAAGGCATTCTTGAAGAGCGCGAGCCTTCCGCGGCGCTGGACCGCGAATCTTTCGCACGCATGACGGTGAGGGCGCTCGGTCTTGAGGCTTACGGTTCGGGCACTTCGTCGCTTTCGGCGCTGCGCAGTGCCGGTCTGCTGGACGGACTGCCGGATAACGCCCAGACAGGCGGGGCCATTACCCGAGAAGAAATGATCGCGATTCTGGTAAACGCCAGCCGACAATTCGACCTGCCGCTGGATACACCGGGAACATCAAGCGGTAAAAGCGCGCAGGATGCCTTCCCGGATTCCGGAAGCATCTCCGATTGGGCCAGCTCGTATGTCGAAGCCGCGTACGCGGCGGGACTATTCCAAGGCGACCGCGGCCAGATTGTGGCGCAGCGGCAGGGCACGACCGGAGAAGCGGCGGCTTTGTTGGTGAACCTGTTGCACCGTACGGGGTTGGGCGACGTCTCTACGAAGTAGAGTCTTTGATCGACTTAGCTGATTAACATAAAGAAGAAGCGAGGGCGCAATGCCTTCGCTTCTTTTTGTAGTTCCTATTCGTTGATTGGCTTCGCGGACGCTGCGGAAGGAATTCGTTAGCGGATGCTTACGAAGTGCCTTTCTACGAAAGGCTTTAGGTCGCGTGTTGCATTTAAGAAGCTTGATTGGAATTTTTATAGGGGAGCTTCTTAAATACAAAGGCGATCGCTAACGCTCCTGCACTGAATTCCTCCCTCCGCTATGGCTTCGCCTTCAAAATAGAACCTTCTAAAACTTTCATCCTCTGAGATGGAACGCTTGTACTTTAGAGAAACAAAAAGAATCGTCGCTTTGGGTTGGGGTAAGTTGTCGGCTTCTTGTTAGGAAGCCGACCGGGATATTGTTATCCCTTACCGTATCGAGAAAGCCCAACGTAGCTGGAAGCGAGAAGACGGAGAGAGAAATTCAGGTCAAGGCGCCTTTGAACTTGGAAAACTTCAACTAAAAATTTCAATCGACTTTTCCAAGTGAGACAGCGAATTTACCGAATTTCTCTCGCAGTCTTCTCGCTTCCCCCGCCTAAGTGACTTTCTCTACGCCCGCCACTTCATGAAGCGGTGTTCGAACAGGTCGACCAGAACGAACAGCAGGAAGCCGACGCCGCTGAACAGGAGGATTCCGGCGTACATGCCGGGATAGTCGAGTCTTAGCCAAGCATCCATGATAAAGTAGCCCATGCCGTGTTCGGTGCCGTAGATTTCGGTGAAGAACAGGACCGAAAAGGCCGTGCCGAGCGAGATTCGGATGGTGCTTAGTATGGAAGATAATGCGCCGGGCAGGGTGATTTGAGTGAACTTCGCCATGCGGCCCGCGCCCAAGCTGGTCAGGACATCGTACGTGTTAGCCGGGATGGCTTTGACGCCGTCGCGGACAGAGATAATGACCTGGAAAACCAGAATCAGGGCGATCATGACGATCTTCGAAGCTTCTCCGAGTCCCAAGAAGAGCATGGCGACCGGAAGCAGCGCGATCTTCGGGATGGGATAGGTCAGATAGACGACCGGATCAAGCAGCTTGTTCCAACGAGGGGAACGTCCCATGAGCAGGCCCGACAGCAAGCCGACGATCAAGGCCAGCGCGATTCCGGCAAAGACCCGGCCCATGCTGGTTCCGATATTCAGCAGCATTTCTCCGCCGTCCAGCTCCAATAACGCACGATAGACGACCAGCGGAGAAGGCAGCATGTCGCGCTGCAATAGCGCGGCGATCAGTCCCCATAGGACATGCAAAACGATGAAGACCGATAGCAAACGAAGCAGCATCGAGCCTGGGCTGTTTTTTGGGCTGCCGTTTACGCCGGTTTTCCCTGTCTTTTTCTCGGCTTTCACTTCCATCACCGTCTTTCCCGCATGATTCGGCGAATATGACGGGTTTGCTCGTGAAAAGCATCATGGTCGCGCTTGTCTTCATCCGCCAGGGAAAAGACGGCTTCGTTGTCGATCAGCACGGGAGGGCCTGCGGCAGCCGTCAGCATGACGATCTTTCGGCCCAACAATATCGCTTCTTCGACGTCATGCGTGACGAACAGCATGGTCGAAGGCTGCTGACGCCAGCTTTCCAGCAGCAGACGCTGCAGATCTTCGCGCGTGACCGCATCAAGCGCGGAGAACGGCTCATCCAACAGCAGCAAATCCGGCCTGATCGCAAAAGCGCGCGCAATCGCCACACGCTGCTGCTGCCCGCCGCTCAATGCGCGCGGATAGCGTCCTTCCAGTCCGGACAGTCCCGTCAATGCCAGCCAACGAAGCGCCGCGGCTCCACGCCGGGCTCGCGATTCATCCGGTCTGGCGATTTTCAACGCGGTTCGAACATTCGCGATCGCGGTCTGCCACGGAAGCAACCCGTAATTTTGCGGAACAAGACCGATGCGGATATCGGCGCCGGCAACCCCTGCGCTACCGATCGGACGTCCGCCATAACTCAGACTTCCGCCGAAATCCGGCAGCAAGCCTGCCGCCGCCCTCAGCAAGGTCGATTTCCCGCTGCCGGAGGGACCAAGTACGGTATAGATGCCGCGCTCGGGCAGATCAAGATCAAGCGGTCCCAATACCGGCCCTTCTCCGTAGTCGACGGTCAGCGCGCGAGCAACCAGACCTTGACCTTCCTTTTCAGCAGTATGACGGGAATCGATCACAACACCTTTTTCCATTCTTCCCCCTCCTTTTCTAGCCTTATGCCTTGGTGTGCCGGATTATCGATCTTATTTGAATTGCACGTCGGAAATCACATCCGCCGCATGCAGGTCTTTGTTCAACAACCCTTTTTCGCGCGCCCAATCCAAAGCCGAATCGACCTGCGCCGGATCAGCCTGGTTGGCGGGCACATAGTCCGGAACGTCGATTTGATCTTTCAAGGTTTCCGGGTATCCGACTTCCTTGATGATCAGGTCGATGTATTCGGACTGATCATGCGTCTTCATGTACTCGACAGCCTGATCGTACGCCGTGTACATATCGCGGATCGCGTCGGCTTTTTCATCAATCACGCTCTGCGGGAAAGCCAGCACGAACGGGTTGATTTCTGCCGTGTGCGTGGAGCCCAAGATGTTCAGTCCGGCTTCCTTGCCCATCGTTACGAAAGGCTGCGGCAGAACGGCGGCATCCGCCTTGTTGTTTTTGAGCAATTCCAGACGGGTCGGGATTTGCGGAACTTCCGTTACGGTAATATCGTCTTCGGTCAGGCCGGCTTGTTTCAGCATCATGGCCATCGTGTATTGGGTCGAGGTGTTTTTGGACAGAATCACGGTTTTCCCTTTCAGGTCTTCTACGCTCTTCACGTCCGGATTGCCTGTCAATAGATCGAATTCGCCGAAGGTCGTGCTGGTGATTTTCACGTCTTGGCCCGCTTCGTTATAGATCGAAATCGCAACCAGATCGGCGCTCAGGCCTTCGACTTTACCCGCCTGGAACGCGACGTCGCGATCTTTCGCGCTTTTGAACGTCTGGATGTCCAGATTGACGCCTTGCTCGGCATCGAATCCCTGCTCATGCGCCACGATGAACGGAATCGCATCAATCGACGGCAGCAGTCCCAATGTGATCGTCTCGGTGGCCGCGGCATTCTCGGTCTCCGTATGTGCAGCCGCGGTTGTATCGGATTCTGCCGCGTTGCCGCAGCCGGCCAGCGCTACTCCGAAAGCAGCGGTCAGCATCATCCATATAACGGGACGTTTCCCGCGGAAAATCCGTTTGGTTTGGCGAGTGTTCTTCATTTCTTTTCCAGCCCCTATTCTTTTTATCATTCAATTTCTATAGATAAGATTGTTCATTCATTCACAATCTTATTCAACCGTCCTTATTCTACTCTTGTCCTCCCATTTTGTATATTCATAAATTTAAATAAGAGAAACTGCCGTATGACATTTGTCACCCGCGTCATCTGACGTTTATGACTACGCAGCGCAAGCGCTTTTTTCTATACTGGGTATAACAGAGATGCCCGAGCGGCGTCCGCGAAAGGGGATTACATTGATGAACCCGTCCACGAAAACCGCATCCGCCAACCCGATTGCGGAATTGAAAAAACATATGAAGCCTTACGAAAAGACCGATTCCAAAGCCAGCATCCTTCAAATGGTCAATACGCTCGTCCCGCTGATTCTGCTGTGGGTCGGCGGTTATCTGAGTCTGTCCGTCTCGTACTGGCTCGCGCTGCCGCTTCTGCTCGTAGCATCGGGCTTCGTGATCCGAACGTTCATCATTTTCCACGACTGCACGCACGGCTCTTTTTTCAAAAACAAAAAAGCTAACGATATCGTCGGTACGATTACCGGAGTCATCACCATGATGCCGTACCGCAAATGGAAATACAGCCACACCCGCCACCATGCGACCAGCAGCAACCTCGACAAACGCGGCGAAGGCGACATGTGGCTGCTGACGGTCGAAGAGTATGAGGCGGCTTCATTCTGGACGCGCCTGTCGTACCGCTTTTACCGCAATCCCATCGTGATGTTCGGCCTCGGCCCGATCTTCGTGTTCCTGATCGAGTCGCGTTTCAACCGCAAAGGCGCGAAGCGCCAAGAGCGTATCAACACCCACCTGACCACCGTGCTGATCGCGGCGCTTTACGCGGCGCTGATCTGGGCGATCGGCTGGCAGGCGTTCCTGCTGGTTCAGGTGCCTGTCTTCTTCTTCTCGGGACTGTTCGGCATCTGGCTCTTCTACGTGCAGCATCAATTCGAAGACTCGTACTTCGAACACGAAGAAGAGTGGAGCTACGTGAACGCGGCCGTCGAAGGCAGTTCGTACTACAAGCTGCCGAAGCCGCTGCAATGGATCACCGGGAACATCGGCTTCCACCACGTGCATCACCTGAGCCCGAAAGTACCGAACTACAATCTGGCAAAAGCGCACGACTCTTCCGTCCCGCTGCAAAAGGCGACGACGATCACGCTGCGCACCAGTCTTCAATCGTTGAAGTTCCGTCTGTGGGACGAAGAAACGAAAAGCTTTACCGGCTATGGTCGAAAAGTACGCAGCGGCCTGCCGAAGAACGCGGTGCAAGCCGTCGCGCGCGAGTTGAAACCCAAAGCGCCCGCACTGCCGAAAGACTGATATTCCGTTTTCAAAAACCCCGGTTTCCCGCATTCCGGGGTTTTTGGCATGCAGCTTTTACAAAGCCAGGTTTGGGAAAAAGGAGGTTGCGGGTTATAATGGTCACAAAAAATCAAGCGGCGCACGCACCGGGAAGGCTCGTATCGGTTCCGGCAAAAAGCCGCGGAGGTCAGTCGATCATGCAGAAGTGGTATCAGATTTTTCAACGCAGTACCGGGCTCAATCCTTATGTATGGGTCGTCTTTTATATTTTGCCGTTTTATTTCATTTTTCGTTCGTCCACGCCTTTTCATGCCGTGACCGGCATCTTCATGGTCGTCGGGTTCTTCGTATGCTACCTGCTGGCCTTCGCGTCCAAAGGACAACTGCGATATTTTTGGACGAGCATGCAGATCGTGTTCTCGGTGTCGATGACCTTGATGTTCGGCTATATTTATTTCGCGGTATTTCTGGCTTATTTCGTTGGGAACATCCGCAGCAAAAGCGGCTTTTTCACTTTGTATTCCATCCAGCTCGCCGCGGTGCTCGCTTCGGCTTACGTCGGCTACATCCATCTGAATCCGCTGATGCTCAACCAATGGCCGTTCGTCGCGCTCACCGTCATCGCCGTCATCCTGCTGCCGGTCACGACGTATAACCGCAACCGCAGCGAGCGGCTCGAAGGACAGCTTGAAGACGCCAACAAACGCATCTCGGAACTCGTCGTCATGGAAGAACGCCAGCGCATCGCGCGCGACCTGCATGATACGCTCGGTCAGAAATTGGCGCTGATCGGACTCAAAAGCGACCTGGCCGCCAAGCTGGTCACGAAAAATCCGGATCGGGCCGAAGAAGAAATTCGTGACGTTCAGCAGACGGCGCGCGTCGTGTTAAAAGAACTGCGCGAGCTGGTGACCCAGATGCGCGGCACGCATGTGGAGGACGAAATTCACCGACTTCGGCAAATACTGAAAGCGGCGGAGATCGAGTTCACTTTGATCGGCGATCCGGCAGAAACGCGCACGTCGCTGCTCAACGAGAATGTGGTCAGCATGTGCCTCAAGGAAGCGGTCACGAACATCGTGAAGCATAGCGGAGCTACTTCCTGCCTGATCGAGATCGAGCCGCTTCCCGCCGAACTGGTCGTGCGAGTCGCCGACAACGGCAATGGTCTGAAAGACGGCGTGAATGCGCGAGGCAGCGGGCTTCGGGGCATGCGGGAACGGTTGGAGTTCGTGAACGGAAGCCTCGATATCTCCGCGGCTCCTCCGGAAGGACGCGGAACGCTGCTGACGCTGCGCATCCCGAACGTGTTGGCGCAGCGCGAACCTGAGATCGCGGCTGAACCCGCTGCGGACAAGGAGGGATAACGAATGATCAGAATCGTCATTGCGGAAGACCAGCGAATGCTGCTCGGCGCGCTGGCTTCGCTGCTTGACCTGGAGGACGATATGGAAGTGGTCGGACGGGCATCCGATGGCGAGGAAGCCGTACGGCTGGTCAGGCTGCACAAACCGGATATTTGCGTGATGGACATCGAGATGCCGAAGAAGACGGGACTTGAAGCCGCCGAAGAGTTGAAAGGTTCCGGCTGCCGCGTGCTGATTCTGACGACGTTCGCCCGTTCCGGCTATTTCGAAAGAGCGATCAAGGCGGGCGCCCACGGCTACCTGCTGAAAGACAGCCCGAGCGAAGAACTTGGGGAAGCGATCCGCAGCGTCATGTCCGGCCGGCGCATCTACGCGCCCGAGCTGGTCGACGACGCGCCTTATGCCGAAACCAATCCGCTGACCGACCGGGAAAAAGAAGTGCTGCTCCTGATCTCCGAAGGGAAAAACACGAAGGAGATCGCCAGCGAACTGTCGCTGACGAACGGAACGGTGCGCAACTACGTATCCGTCATCCTCGACAAGCTCGGCGTAGGCAATCGGATCGAAGCCATCACGAGGTTCAAGGAGAAAGGCTGGTTCAAGTGAACCGGCCCAACGTGTCGAGAAAGCCTGACATAGCTGGAAGTCAGCAGGCGGAGAGAGAAATTCAGTGAAGGAACGATAGTGATCGCCTTTGAAATCGGGAAAATTCCGCTAAAAATTTAATCCTTTTTCCCGATTTCAACACGCGACCGGAACGAATTTTTCTCGGAGCCTGATGACTTCTCCCGCAACCGTGACTTTCTCGACAGCCTGAGCCAGTTCAAGTGAACCGGCTTTTTGTTTGCGTCTGCAACCTGTACACCCGGCCCCTTTTGCGATATGGTAAACAGAGTATTTTCCCCAACCAGAAAGGTGTGCGTAACCAGTGCGAATTAACAAATATATCGCCGAGTCCGGCTTCACGTCGCGACGCGGGGCGGACAAGATCATCGCGGAAGGCAAAGTCACGATCAACGGCGAAAAAGCCGATCTGGGCAGCCAGGTCGAGCCGGGCGACGACGTTCGGGTAAGCGGCAAGCGGATCAAGGAAAAGGCCGCGCAGGAGAACGTTTATCTGGTGCTCAACAAGCCTGTCGGCATTACCAGTACCACGGAAAAAAGCGTCAAAGGCAATATCGTGGACTTCGTCGGCCACTCGCAGCGGATCTTCCACGTCGGACGGCTGGACAAAGATTCCGAAGGCCTGATCCTGCTGACGAACGACGGCGATATCGTGAACGAGATTCTGCGTGCGGAAAACCGCCACGAAAAAGAATACATCGTCACGGTCGACCGTCCGATTACCCCCGAGTTTTTGAAAAAGATGGCGGCGGGCGTGGAGATTTTGGATACGACGACGCTGCCGTGCGAAGTCGAACAGCTGTCCAAGTTCATTTTCCAGATCACGCTGACGCAAGGCCTGAACCGCCAGATTCGCCGCATGTGCGAAGCGCTGGGGTATAACGTGCGCGCGCTCAAGCGTATTCGTATCATGAACATCCACCTGAACAGCCTTCCGGTCGGCAAATGGCGCGATCTGACGGCGAAGGAGCTGGATCGGTTGTTCAAAGATCTGGACTATACGCCGCGCAACAGCTAAATGATTTCAACGGAAAGACGAACTTTTATCGGTTCGTCTTTTTTGTGTTGGGTAGAAATTTGTGTACCACTCAACAAATTACAAAAAGTAATTGACGAACTTAAGTTAACTAGTTATATTATAATTAGTTAACAACTTACCTTTACATAGAACCTTGCGAGGAGCGATTGAAGATGGCGATGAAGTGGACGGCGACCGGGATGCGGCTTGTGTTGGGGATCATCTTTTTGGGGCATGGAATTTCGAAACTGATCGGAGGAATCGGGAATACGGCGGATTGGTTTGTCGCGCTGGGACTGCCGGGATTCCTCGCTTATATGATTGCGATGCTGGAATTGGTCTGCGGCACGATGATGATTCTCGGTTTGCTAACTCGCTTGTCCGCCGTCGGATTCATCGCGGTGATGATCGGCGCCATCGTCACGGTCAAGCTGCCTGCCGGACTGCTCGGAAATAATGGTTCTCCGGGTTACGAATTGGATCTGGCCCTGATGGCGTTGGCCGCCTACTTTATCGCTTCCAAAGAAATCGGCGTAGGCGTGGATAGCCTGCTCGCTGCCCGCGACGGAGATGCTGAATTGGCTGCCGCCGCTTCGGAGCGTTCCGTGTCTTCGCAAACTTCAAGCGCTGCATGAATTTTGCTTTTCGACAGCATGTAGATTTTAACGATATTTGGGCCGGGAGAAGAACGGGTTCAAGGTTAACGGATCGTATGTCCTTTAGAGCCGCGAAATAACCATTGGCGCGATTTTAACGGATCTCATATCCTTTAGACGCACGATTCGCCTTTTTTCAGACCCAAAAACAGCACGATTTCATGCTAAGCGTCGGCTGAATCCGTTAAAATTTCAAGACTCCTCAAAATGCCCGCTAAGCGCCGCCTCGTTCCGTTAAAATCCGACACGCGATTCGGCACGCACAAAAAAGCCGTGCTTGCTTCGATTCATGACTTTCTCGCCGATCAGACCTCCTAGAAAAGGTCTGATCTTCATAAAACCCGGCTCTCCTTGGAGAACCGGGTTTCCCGAAATTCCGAATTCCGAGACGAACCTTCCAAGGTTCGTCTTTTCGTCTTTCGCCTTTTCCATCTTTATGTTCGCTTTCCTTGTTCGCGTTTCAATCCAAGCACGGACCCGTTTCTACAAGATCCCGAAATAATCGATTGCGTACACCGCTAGAAATATGACAACAACGGTAACCGCAACCGTGATCAAAGTCCGTTTAAGCGATGTGTTTCTCGTTTTCTGCGCCTGATACTCGGCTCTTCGCTTGGCCGCTTCTTCGTCGGCCCCGTTCAAATTTCTGGGTAACATGTCTATCTCCCTCCTTTTCTAATTATTAGTACCCGTTTTTCAAACAAGTGTCCAAGCCTCTCTTCGACATATGAAACAACTTACACACCTTGTCAAAACGTAATCATTACGATATTATAAGATTCGTTGTGTTAATGATAATTGTTACGAATTAGAGAGGGGTATCACCTTTGAATAAAAAAATGTTTCCATTATTGGCGTCTTTGGTTCTTGGAGCCGGACTGCTGAGCGCCTGCGGATCTTCCAACCCGGAAACCGCCGCGCAATCGCCCGATTCCGCCGCCACAGCCAAAAACGTTCACTTCCTATATAATTTCGCCACCAGCTCGCTCGATCCGCATGTCGATTCCAGCTATGTGCCGCTGCGCGCGGGCATCACGGAAACGCTGGTACGTCTCGACGAAGAGAACCTCACCGTCGCGCCGTGGCTGGCCGAGAGCTGGGACAGCGAAGACGGACAGCATTGGACGATCGACCTGCGCGACGACGTAACCTTCCAGAACGGCAAACCGATGACCGGAGACGCCGTAAAAGCTTCGCTGGAACGCGCCTTGACCGAAAGCGTCGCCATCCAAAACGCGCTCAAAATCGATACGATCGAAGCCGACGGCGACAAGCTGTCGATCACGACGACCCAGCCTTTTCCGGAATTCGCTTCCGAGCTGGTCAATCCGAACACGTCGATCATCGACGTGAGCGAGCCGGACATCGTGAACAAGCCGGTCGGTACGGGTCCGTTCTCCCTGACGTCGTTCACGCCGGGCAGCAAACTCGAAGTAAGCCGCTACGACGGGTATTGGGACGGCGCTTCGCCGCTGGATACCGTGACTTTCTCGTTCAACGAAGACGCCAACGCCCGCTCGCTCGCGCTCAAATCCGGACAGGTCGATATCGTGTACCGTCCGGAAGTGGAAAGCCTGGAATCGCTCAAAGCCATCGACGGCATGGTCGTGGAATCCGCCTCGACATTCCGCGTGCATCAGTTGACGATGAACATGGAACGCGAAAGCATCAAAGACCTGAACGTGCGCAAAGCGCTCGACGCGCTGATCGACCGTCAAGGCATCGTCGATACGATCCTGCTCGGCCACGCCGAAGCCGCGATCGGACCGTTCCTGCCTTCCCTGCCGTTCGCGCCGAAGTATGACAACAAGGCGACCGAGTCCGGTTCGGAAGCGGCCGTGAAGCATCTGGAAGCCGCAGGCTACAAGTTGGAGAATGGCGTCATGGCAAAAGACGGCAAGCCGCTGAAGCTTACGCTGCTGACCTATTCCGCCCGCGCCGACCTGCCGCTGATCGCGCAGGTGTTCCAATCGGACGCCAAACAGATCGGCGTCGACGTGGAAATCCGCCAGATCGATACGCCGGAAGAATACATGGCCTCCAATCGGGATTGGGACATCGCGACTTACAGCAACCTGACCGCGCCTCGCGGCGACGCCGGTTACTATCTGAACGCGACGTACCATCCGACGGGCGCCCTCAACTTCAGCGGCTCGGAAGACCCGGAATTGACCGCGATCATCGACGAACTGAACTTGACCGTCGCTCCCGAAAAGCGCGCCGAGCTTGCCGAACAGGCCGCCAACTACGTGCATGACAACGTGTTGAATTCGTTCGTGCTGCACCCGTCCACCATCGTTGCCTACAACGGCAAAAAGGTTAAAAACTGGGTCAGCTCGCTCAGCGAATACTACATGATTACCAATAAGCTGGACGTGATGTAATGTTTCGCATTTTACTTCGCAAGTTTTCGGAAGTGTTCATATTCCTGCTGTTCATCATGTTCGTCAGTTTCCTGTTCATCCGGCTTGCGCCGGGTGATCCGGTGCTGACGATTTTGAACGTTGACGAACTTTCCGTCAGTCAGGAGCAGGTCGAAGCCATGCGGGAAAAAATGGGCTTCAATGACCCGCTCCTCGTCCAGTTCGGCAGCTGGCTGCTTGATTTCGTGCGTCTGGACTTCGGCAATTCCTACTCTACCGGACAGCCTGTGATGCAAACTCTGATGGGCGCGCTACCTGCAACAGTAGAGCTGACGCTTGGCGCCCTGCTGGTTATGCTGTTCATCGCGGTGCCGCTCGGCTCCTTATCCGCCGTCTATCGCGGCAGTTGGATCGATACCGTCAGCCGAATGCTGTCGATCGTCGGCGCGGCCGTTCCGAGCTTCTGGTTGGGTTTGATCCTGATCGACCTGTTCGGCGTCCGCTTCGGCAATCTGCCGACGATGGGCCGCGACGGCTTCGCTTCATTGATTCTGCCCTGCGTTACGTTGGGGCTTGCGATCTCCAGCGTCTACGTGCGTTTGCTCCGCTCCAGTCTGCTCGACTCGCTCAGTCAGGAATTCGTGCGTTCCGCACGGGCGCGCGGACTGTCGGAAGGACGTATCTTTTGGCTGCACGCGCTGCGTCATAGCCTGCCTCCGGTCATCACCGTGTTCGGCGTCAGCCTCGGCAGCCTGATCGGCGGGGTCGTCGTGATCGAAGTGCTGTTCGCGTATCCTGGAATCGGCAAGCTGGTCGTCGACGCGATCCGCCAGCGCGATTATCCGTTGATCCAGGGCTATATCCTGATCATGGCGGTCGTCGTGTTCATCGTGAATACGGCCGTCGACCTGTCGTACCGCTATTTGAATCCCGAAATGAAACTCAAGGAAAAGGAGGCCCACCGATGAAAAGCATGCCTGTGCGCGTTCGCACGCGTCCGTCCAAATCCAAAAAGCACAGCGTCCAGGCGATTGTCGCCGCTTTGTTTGCACTGCTCGTCATCGCGGCCTCCGTTTACACCTTTTTATATTTGAAGCATGATCCGACGTTGACCGACCTGCGCGGGCGTTTGCTCGGCGCGAGCATGCTGCACCCTCTAGGCACCGATCATCTGGGACGCGACGTGCTGACCCGCTTGCTGCTCGGCGGAGGTCAGACACTGGGCTACAGCCTGCTCGCACTGGGCGCGGCATTGGTCATCGGCATTCCGTTCGGCCTTATCGCCGGCTACAAACGCGGCTGGGTCGACAAACTCTTCATGCGCATCGCAGACGGCTTTCTTGCTTTTCCCGATACGATCGTGGCGATCGTGCTCAGTGGTCTTCTCGGCGCGGGTATTAGCAATCTGGTGCTGGCGATCGTCATCGTCAAATGGGTCAGTTATGCCCGACTCGTCCGCAGTACCGTATTATCCGAATCGCAAAAAGACTATATCCGTATTGCCCGCACCAACGGATTGTCCGACGCGCGCATCATGATCAAGCACTTGCTGCCGCATATTGCGGGGCATGTGCTGGTACTCGCCAGCCTCGATCTCGGTAAAATCATCCTGCTCATCTCGTCGCTGTCCTACATCGGACTGGGCGCGCAGCCGCCGACGCCGGAATGGGGCGCCATGCTGAACGACTCGCGTCCTTACTTCCAATCCCGTCCCGAACTGATGGTCTACCCGGGCCTCGCGATCGTATCGGTCGTGCTGCTGGCGAATATGCTGGGCGATTATCTGCGGGATCGGTTCGACGTGAAAAAGGAGGTGCAGCCGTGATCCTGTCCATTGAGGAATTAAGCATAGCCGGACGCGACCGCACCATCGTGGACAACGTCTCCCTAGCGGTACGCGAAGGCGAGTTCATGGCGCTGGTCGGACAAAGCGGCAGCGGGAAAAGCCTGCTGTCGCAGTCGATCGGGCAGCTCTTGCCGCCGAATCTCCATGCGTCCGGGCAAGTCGTATTCGAAGGCAGCAATCTGCTGGAACGTACCCCCAAAGAAATGCGTGCCCTGCGCGGCAGCCGGATCTCTTATATTTTTCAGGACTACCAAGGCGCGTTCACCCCGTTTCGCAGTATCGGCGGACATTTCGACGAATATCAGAAGGTGCATGGCGAAAAATCGGCAAGCGTGCGCAAAACCAAAGCCGCCGCAGCGCTGGAATCGGTCGGGCTGGATGCCGCGCTGCTGCGCCGTTATCCGTTTCAACTGAGCGGAGGGCAGCTGCAGCGGGCAGCGATTGCCACGTCGCTGCTGCTATCGCCTCGCCTGTTGATCGCCGACGAAGCGACCACCGCGCTCGACAGCGTATCGGGTCATCGGGTGCTGGAACTGCTTGTCGCCAAACAAAAAGAAACCGGATGCGCGATTCTGTTCATCACGCACGATTGGCGCCATGTTCGGCGCTACGCCAATCGCTTGTCCGTTATGAAGGAAGGCCGGATCGTCGAATCGGGCGGCAAGCACCGCATCCTCGATCATCCGCAGCATGAATATACCCGTCAGTTGATCGATGCGGCGCCCGTGTTAAGCCGTTCGTTGAAGTCGGGGCTTGAGGAGGAGACGCCATGATCGGACAAACCTTGAATCGAATATTATTTTCGGGAGGAAACGGCACTTCGGCAGATCTTTCCCATACGAAACCGACCTCGGCCACCCTGTCCGACGCCGCCGCGCTGCATTCAGCGACAAAACGCGGATCTGACGGCACGCCGACGTTGCCGCAAAACTCGCCCGTCCTGAGCGTTAGTCAACTCTCCCGCACTTACGCAGGCGCCGATCTCCCTGCGGTCGACAGTGTGAGCTTCGATCTGGAACGCGGCGAATGCCTCGGCCTTGTCGGCGAAAGCGGCTGCGGGAAAAGCACGCTGTCCCGCTGCCTGCTGCGCATCGAGGATGCGGATAGCGGCTCAATCGTGCTCGACGGTCAGGATATCGCCCGCCTGAACGCCCGTAAATTGCGACCGCATCGCCGCAGTATCCAGATCGTTTTTCAAAACCCGTCAGCCGCGCTGAATCCCAAGCTCAAGATCGCCGACTCCTTGATCGACCCGTATGAGCAGCTTGCTGGCGGCGCTCAATTGAAGCACTTTTCTTACACATCGCGCGAAGCCTATATCCGGCAGCTGCTCGAGGCCGTCGAGCTCCCTGCCGAGCTGGCGAGTCGCTATCCGCATGAACTCAGCGGCGGGCAGCGCCAACGCGTCACGATTGCGCGCGCGATCGGCATCGAGCCGGACGTCGTCGTGCTCGACGAGCCGACGGCAAGCCTGGACGTCATATCGCAAGGCGCGGTACTCGGCCTGCTGACCAAGCTGCGAACCTCGCTCGGCTTGTCTTACCTGTTCATCTCCCACGACCTGGCTGCCGTTCACCGGATGAGCCAGCAGATCATGGTGATGCAAGAAGGCCGGATCGTGGATCGCTTCCGCGCCGATGAACTCATGGCCGAAAACCGGCATGCGTACACGAAGGAATTGATTTCGATTTTTTGAGCCGTCTCAGGATGTGCCGTTCATCGCTTTACCACAAAAAGAAGCCGCCCCGTGCCGAGGCGGCTTCTTTGCTTTTAGGCTCTATGCGGCTTAGCCTTTTATTAACCTTTGAAAACCGCTCCCGCCGCACTCTTCAGCGGCGTATAAGCATCTCCGATCAGGTCAACCAGATCGTTCGAAGGATGGGCGAATTCGCCGCGTTCGATCGCGCCGTCGATCACGTGGATCAGGAAGCCAGCGCCGCCTTCCGGCACGCCTGCGGATACCAGCGTGCTGACGGCTTCAGCAGCAGGCAAGGCTTTATGAGCGACCGGCTTGCCGGATACTTCGGACAATACGGCTGCATACTCGTCGTACGAGAACGGCTGAGGAGCCGTCAGCTCGTAGATTTTGTTGGCGTGGCCTTCCTTCGTCAGCACGACAGCGGCCGCACGGGCCAGGTTGTCGCGAGTCACGTAGTTCAGCTTGCCTGTCGGCGCAGCGGAAATGACCGCGCCGCTTGCAGCGATCCCCGGCGTACCTTCGTTCACCAGCAGCTCCAGATAGAAACCGTTGCGCAGGAACGTATAATCGGCACCTGTCGTGCGAATCATGTATTCGGTCGCCAGGTGGACGTTTTCCAATCCGATCGTCATGCGCTCGCCGAACGCGATGCCCGTGTACGCGATATGCTTGATTCCCGCGTTGCGTGCCGCTTCGACAACCGTCGCATGCTGGCGAATACGCAGCGTGTTATCCATCGAAGACGCCGAAACGAACAGCAGCTTTTCCCCGCCTTCGAATGCTGCCGGCAGCGAAGCCGCATTGTCGTAATCGCCAAGACGAAGCTCTACGCCCAGCTCGGCGAGAGGCGCCGCTTTTTCTTTGTCGCGCACGATGCCGACAATGTCTCCTGCCTGCACGCCCAGATCGATCAGATGACGGATAGCCGCCGAACCCAGATGACCGGAAGCTCCGGTAACGATAATTTTGCCCATGTATATTCGCTCCTTCGAGAATAAGGTTAAGTAAAACATTGAATTGTAACCATTATAGTTTCAGGAAAGAACGAAGTCAACTCTCTTTTTGTTAGCGCTTAGTTCCCATCAGTTCCAGGACCGCATCCGCGACGGCTTGAGGATCGTACGCTTGAATGGAGTGAGCGGAATTTTGCACGACGGACGTCTGGGATTGCGTCGACCATGACTCTCCGAATGCGCGCTGCGCATCCAGCCAATCTTCGGCCACCTCGCCGAATCGGTCAGCGACAAGCTGGGTCATCGGGATGTCGAGCCGTGTTTTGTCGTCGATGACTTTTTGCGCGTTGACGTGCACGTTTCGGATCTCGTCCGTCACGTTGTCGTTGATCGCGACAAGCAGCGTGGCCAGCCGGTCCTGTTCTTTCATCTCGGGCGACAGCAGGCGAAGACCGTTGCGCTGTCCGTTCAGATATTCCGCGAAACCGTTCACGTGATACAGCGCGCGCACGATACCGGACTTGATCGCAACACGTTGCAACTGCATGTTCCGCTCGGGGAAAGTCAGGTAAAACTCCGGCGAACCCGAATCGATCGTCACGATCCCGGCGACTTCGTCCGGATATCGTTGCGCGAACCTAATCGCTTCCAGACTGCCCAGCGAGTGCGCCGTCAGGACGTAAGGCGGCTTCACCTCGGCTTGAATCAACGCTTCGCGAAGCTCTTCGGTAATCCGGTCGATATTGCGCTTCTCGTCGGTGACGTCGCTATACCCGTAACCGAACCGCTCCACGACTGCAAATGATGCCTGTTCCCGCAGCAGGGCATACAGCGGCGAGAAGTCCGCGTACGGACTCGCCGTACCCCATCCCGAGATCAACACGACCGTCGGTTCGCTTACTCCTTTTCCCGGCTTGTCTTCCTTGTAGACGTGCATGCGATGCCCTTCCACGTCCACCAAAGCTCCCGGCGCGACGTAAGCGGCACGATCGTTATGCTCGCCGACCGCTTGATAAACGAATCCGGCCAGCAGCACGCCCAAAATCGCGATCAGAAGCCAGCCCATACCGGAAAAGATCCGCCGGAACATGCTTTTCTTTTTTCGTGCAGGTTTCCCCGGTTTCTCAGGACCTTCCGCACCTTCCGTTTCTCCGGGATCGACCGGCTGCGCCGGCAGCCCGGCATCGGCCTGGGCAAGAATCTGCTCCATCGCAGCCCGTCTTTTTGCGCGTTCGTCTTGATCCATCGTCGATTTTCCTCCATCCTTATTGGTTGATCATCGGCTGCCGACTTCGCTTGATTCGGCGAGCTCGCGCACCATATCAAGCATCGCGTCGGCTATGGCCCGAGGCTGATAAGCAGCCATGGAGTGGCCGCTGCCTTGCACGAGCAGCACCTGCGTTCGGGAATCGCCCGACCATGATTCGCCGAACTGCCGCTGAACGTCCATGCGTCCTTCGCCGACTTCCCCGAGGTGATCCGCGACGAGAATCGTCATCGGCAGATCAAGCTTCGCTTTGCGTTGGACCACTTTGCGGGCATTGGCATGCATCTCGCGCATTTCGTCCGTCACGTTTCGGTTGTTTGCCACGAGCAGCGTAGCCAGGCGGTCTTGTTCTTTCATTTCAGGCGTCAAAAGTTTGAGCCCGTTTCGCCCTGCAGCCACCTTTTCGGCAAATCCGTTCACATGGTAAAGCGCACGCGCGATCCCCGACTTGATCGCGATCCGCTGCAGCTGCGACTGCATCGCGCGCGAAGGGAACGTCTCGTAAAATTCCGGCGAGCCGGTATCGATCATGACCATGCCTTTGACTTCGCCGGGATACAATTGGGCAAAACGTATCGATTCCAGCACCCCTAGCGAATGCGGCGCAAGCACGTAAGGCGGTTTCACGCCCGCTTTGTCCAATGCCTCATGCAGTTCTTCCGCGATCCGGTCGACGTCCCGCTTTTCGTCCGTCACGTCGCTGTACCCGTACCCGAACCGTTCCACCACGGCGAAGCTGGCTTTTCCTCCGATTTCTTCGTAAATCGGAGAAAAATTCGCGTACGGATTCGGCGTTCCCCAGCCCGCGATCAGCACGACCGTCGGTTCCCCGGCGCTTTTGCCCGGCTTTTCTTCGCTGTACACATGCATCCGATGTCCGTCCACGTCCACCAGCATTCCCGGGGCCGCATAGGCCGCGCGATCGCTCCGTTCGCCGACCGCCTGATAAATAAAGCCGATCAGCAGCAGCGCCAACAGCACGATCAAAAACCAGCCCGCGCCCGACAAAGTCCGCCGGAACGCGCTTTTCTTTTTTCGCGCGGGCAGCCCCTTTTCCGCTTGGGCCGTTAGCTGCTCCGTCTCCGCTCGCCTTTCGGCCCTTTCGTCTTGATCCATCTTCGCTTTCCCTCCATCTATAACGAAAACGAAAAAGCGCGTTTTTCGCGCAAAACTTTGCCGATTCCCCGCTGATCGCGTACCTCTGCAAATTTTTCGCGAAAACGCGCTTTTCGAACATTTCCGTTCTTTGATCGACGTCGTGCTTGCTTCGAACCCTGCAGGTCGCAGAGTTCGGTTTAGTCTTCGTAACCTGCCAGACCTTTATCGATCAGGTAAGCCATTTCGGCATCAAGCACGTTCTCGACTTCGAGTTCGTTCAGCTTGACGTCCTTTTTGCCCACCACGTAATCCACCAGCTCGTCTCCGTCGAATTCGATCGTGTCGCCCGGCTTTTTCGCCGCGGCCGCGATAAAGTCCTGCTCGTGCTTCAGCACGGTTTTGATGCCTGCCTCGCCGGCTCCCGTTTTATCCGCGATATAGGCGATCATTTCGCTCTCGTTCACTTGTTGTTCGCTCATTTTCGTCATCCTTTCACTTGCCGTCGTCCCGGCGAATGTAACGTTCCCATTGTAACACAAGCGATTTGCGGAGTGGACATCGAAGCGCGCTTCCCGGCCTTGAAAAGTTGTTTAGAATTTGTTCAGAACAAGAGTGTATAATAAAAAAACTTTCGACGAAAACAAACATTATTCGTCAAGAGACAATTGATCATGAGGAGACGCGCCACCGAAGATGAATACCACCAGATCAAGATTAAAAAAAGCCGGCTTCGCGCTGGCATGGCTGTCTACGCTCGGCGCTTTATGGCTCGGAACGGGACATGACGCCCATGCCGAAGGAAGCCGGGATCTCGTCGAAAGCGGAAAAGGAGAACGCCCGTTCATGGAATGGGCGCCGGGTACGCATCTGGCCGGGATCGAACGAATAACGTCGCTGCAAACGTACGTTAAAGCAGGAGAAACGATTTATCTCGGGTCCAGCGTGCCGGCGTCTTACGCTGAAAGCGGCGGGGATATCGTCGTGACCAAGCCGGACGGCAGCAAGCTCAGCTTGGACGTGCTCGCAGACGGAACGGGACTGATCGATACCGTTGCCAAGGAACGACTGGGTCCGTCTTCGCCTTCCAATACGGGCGGATACCAGCCGCTGACCGTACAGGCCGAGCAGACCGGATGGTGGACCGTCCAATTTCATGGCCCCATGGCCAAAGACAATCCTCTCCCGGTCGCTGTGGATTCAAACAATTTTTACAGTTCAACGTCCTCCGCGAATGCCACCAACCAGAAAGGGACCGTAGCCGCTTGGGACATCACCGTCAAAAACGCGGCCGGCGAGATCAAGGACGGGCGGACGTACACGAATTATTTGTCGCTCAACATGGGAGGCGGCTCCAAGTACGCGTACTCCAAGCTGTACGTCCTGACCAAAGACGGGTATCAGTACGAAACGGACCTCAACGGCATAGACCCTTTCGGTTTCGGCTTTTTCTCGAATAACCGCGGATTTCTGGACGGATCGAACGCTACGCTGTATCGGTCCGTCAATTTGGTCAACAACCTTCCGGTCGGCGGCGTAACGGTACAAAATCCGACCAAACCGGATACGGCGACGGATCAGACGCACCGAATCTTTTTCAACAAACCGAGCTCGGACCTTCCGGCGGACGTTCCGACCGAGCCGCGACCGCTGGCGCAGCTTCAAAAAGACAGCTTTAAATTCGTCGGCGCCGGCAGTTCGAATTCGACGGCCGCTCCGGCGGCGGGCGGCACGTTCTCGTTCACGGCCGATAAAGCCGGCAGCTACCAGCTCGTCATCGATACCGACCTGAACGGCAAGTTCGACGCCGCGGTCGATCGCGTGCTGGAAAATACGTTCGTAATCGGGAATAACGCAGTCGTTTGGAACGGTCTCGACCGTTCCGGAGCCGTTTTGCCCGAAGGCCATTATCCGGCCAAGCTGACGGTCAAAGGCGGCGAATACCATTTCCCGATGTTGGATATCGAGAGCGCGCCGAACGGTATCAAGATTAAAGCGCTGAACCAACCGGACGAGCCGGCGCTGCCGAACGGCGTCACCGTCAGTACCATCTATTGGAACGACAGCAATTACAAAACGTCCAACGGCACGAGCATCTCGCTCGATCCGGCCAACGGCGAGACGCCGCCGAATCCGCGCGACGCGTCCGGCGGCATCGACAGTTCCGCGGGAGCTCGCGGCTTCAACAACAACTACGGCAACGACAAGGGCATCGATACATGGACGTACTTCCCGGGACCGTCGTACACGACGACGCTGAACGTGAAGCCGAACGCGTCCGGCACGGTATTCCTTGATAAGGACGGCAACGGCCAAAAAGGCGCCGGCGAACCGTTTTACGAAAACGTCATGTTGACCGTTACCGACGACAGCCTGATGGAATACAAGGTATGGACCGATTCCGAAGGACGGTTTTCCTGGCCTTCCGGTTCGGGCAAAGTTACCGTTCGCCTGGATCGGGCTTCGTCTTACGAGGTCACGACCCATAACGCCGTCCAGACGATCACGGTAGCGGCGAACGCGTCCGGAACATTCGCTCCGATCGGACTGAATCCCAAAACGACGGCAACGCCGACCATCCTTCGTTTATCGCCGGCAAGCGACTCGGGTCCTTCTTCCACGGACGCTATCACCAACGCGAGGACTCCGCAATTGATCGGCACGGCGGAAGCGTATAGCCAGGTCACCCTTTACGACAGCGACGGAACTACCGTACTGGCTAAAACAGATGCCGACCAGCAAGGAACTTGGGCGGCAACCTTAAGCGCGCTCTCCGAAGGTTCGCATACGCTGACCGCCAAAGCTTCGGCTCCGCCGAAAGAAACCAGCCCGGCTTCGAGCCGCTTTTCGCTCGTGATCGACAGAACCCCTCCGGCGAACCCAACCGTTTCGACGCCGCAGGACGGTTCCGAAATCCAACGCGATTCGCAGCCGATCGTATTCGAAGGAACGGCCGAAGCCGGAAGCCAAATCGAATTTTCGATCGACAACGGTAACACTTACACGTCTGTCGCTGCAAACGGCTCGAGCGGCGCCTGGAAGTACGAGCTTCCTCCCGTACTGGAACCGGGAACCCACGGCTTCCTGATCGCGGCTTCGGACCTCGCCGGCAACCGCAGCGCGGCACGCACGATCTCGATTAAGGTCACAACTCCTCCTTCCTTCGGAGAACTGGACGTGTACGGAGCTTCGTCCGTGACGATCCCGGGCACGAACGAGCCGGAAGCGACGACGGTGTACCAAGCCGTTTACGGCGAAGAAAACTGGCCGGTATCCGAACCTGTCTCCTGGAGCATCGATCCTGCATCGCCGCAGGGCGTATCAATCGATCCCGATACGGGCGAGCTGAAGGTGTCGCCGGCGGCTTCCGAAGGGTTCGTGAACGTCAAAGCGACGCTGGCAAGCGATCCGACGATATCGGGCAGCAAATCGGTGGAACTGAAAAAGACGCCGGTTCCCGTCGTGACCGGTTCCGTCGAAGGCATCGTCTACAGCCCGACCGGCGAAGCTTTGCCCGACGTTACGGTCTGGGCGGGAACGGTAGGCGACGAGCAGGCCTACAACGTATCGTCCGACGGACAAGGACATTACCGCTTCGATGCCCTTCCGGCAGGCAGCTATGTCATATCCGTACGCTCTTCCGAGCGCGTGCTGGACAGCGGCGGCGTCGCGATCTCGGCGGAGCTCAAGCAGTTCGACCTGCATCTGGCCGAAGTCGCCAAGATCGTGCTGTCGGCCGATCCCGACCGCTTGATCGGCGACGGGCAATCAACAGCCAAACTTAACGTTCGCGTCGTCGACAGCTTAACGGGGCAGCCGATCGAAGGCGTGCGCGCCGTTATTTCGGCGGACGCCGGCAAACTGAACGAAACCGAAATTCGGACGGATGCGGACGGCACCGCCGAAGCAATATATACCGCGCCGAAAATCGACAGCGACCAAGCCGTGCAGGAAACGGTAACGCTGATCGTCCGCGAACCGAAGTCTGGCATCTATGCGGAAAAACGGCTCACGATCGCGCTGCTGCCTCCTTCGATCAACGGCGTCGTGACAAGCGGCGGCAAAGCGATCGCCGGCGCGGTCGTCAAAATCGCCGAAGACTTCGACGGGGACGGCATAGTCGATTTCACGGCCGAAGTCCGCACGGCGGCCGACGGCACGTATCATATTCCGGTTCCGCGCGGCAATCGGACGTACACGCTGCACGTGGAAGCGCCGATCGAAATCGGCGGCGTCGTGCGCACCGTCAAGATGACGCAGCGCAGCGAAGTCGGCGCGTTGAACCGCCCGGGCGAAGAAGTGGCGGCGATCCGCCAGATCAGCGGTCAGCTGTTCGTCCAAAAAGACGAAAACGTCAGCTCGCCGTTCGAGCATTTCGTGCGTGACGGAAGCGTCAGCGGAACGCTGCTCGACGTCTCCGGCCATACGCTTTCTTCGGAAGTAAAAATCGATGCCGAAGGCGGTTATCAGGTGGACGACGTGCAGCCGGGAACGTACCGCCTGCTGTTCACGTTCCAAGGACCGTCCGGCGAAAAGCTGGCGGGCGTGTTCAAAGACGTGACCGTCGATCAGGAAGGCCAATTGACGATCGAACCGGTGCTGATCGACCCTTACGGCATCGTGAGCGACTCGGCGACCGGAAAAGCGATCGAAGGCGTCGATATGCGGCTGTACTGGGCCGATACCGCTTTGAACCGCACGCAAGGCCGCGTGCCGGACACGGAAGTATCGCTGCCGGAGCTGGCGGACTTTGCGCCGAACCGCAACCGCAACCCGCAGATCACGGTTGCCGACGGCAGCTACGCGTGGATGGTTTACGCCAACGGCGACTACTATATCAAAGCCTTCAAATCGGGATACGACGCGTACGACAGCCGTATCGAAAAGCGCAATCGCGCCGTCATTCCGGGAGAAGACAGCTGGATCGACAACGGCATCATCCATGTCGGCAGCGCGATCGTCGAATACGATCTCAGCATGAAGCGAATCGCGTCCGAACCCGCGCCGACTCCGGTTCCGTCCGCTCCCGTCGCTACGGTTCAACCGCCGGCGACGGCAACCGTCGTTCCTTCGGTTCCGTCCGAACCGTCGGTCGCCAACGCGACGATCGGCGGCTATAAGCTGACTTGGAAACCTTCGACCGGAGCGGCATCGTACCGCGTCTATATCGACGGCCGCCTCGTCGCTTCCGACGTCAAGCTGAACGAATACTGGTTGAGCGGCCTGCAAGCCGGAAGCGGCTATCGCCTTCAGGTTTCCGCCGTATCCGCCGCGGGAGAATCGGCGCTCAGCGAAGCGGTCGAATGGACCTCGCCGGAGCAGGGAACGCATATCCATTATATTTTCGGCTATCCCGACGGCACGTTCCGGCCGGAACGTTCCATCTCCCGCGCCGAAATGGCCGCGATCATGACGCGGATCATGATCGGCAATGACGTACCGCAAGCGGCAAGCAGCCGCTACTCCGACGTTCCGTCCTCCCATTGGGCGGCGGGATACGCCGATAAAGCAGCCGAATTGGGCGTCATGAACGGCACGCAGGGCGGCAAGTTCCAGCCGGAGCGAGCCATCACGCGCGGCGAGCTGGCCGTCATCATGGCCCGGTTCCGCAACCTGGAGCCGATCGCCGGAGCGGGCTTCTCCGATACGCAAGGCCATTGGGCCGATGGTTATATCCGCGCCGCCGCCGAAGCCGGCCTGCTCAAAGGCTACGTCAACGGCACGTTCCGTCCCGACGAGCCGATCGCCCGCGCCGAACTGGTAACGGCGGTCAACCGCATGCTGGGTCGCGGCCCGCTGCTGGGCGAATTGAACGTTCGCTGGCCGGACGCTCCCGCAAGCTACTGGGCGTTCCGCGACATTATGGAAGCTTCCGTCGATCACGATTACGTTCGCGACGACGGCGGCGAATACTGGACCGAGCGTTAAGCGCGGTCCTCGGCCCGAAACAAAAAGACTGTCCCGAACGCCGCTACCCGGCTTCGGGACAGTCTTTTTTTATATGCAAACCGTTTGTCTCAAACGACTCCTTAATGATACTGAACCATCTTGATCCGCGCCTCTTCCTGATACGTGATCGGGCTCGGAACCTGCGGCGTGTGCAGGTGGCGTTCGACCGAGAACTCCAGTCTGCGATATTCGTCGTCCCCGAGAGTCTTCTCCGATTGGCGCGCGCCGGTGACCCAATTTTTGAATTCTTTCAATGCTGCTGCCATGTCTGCCATCCTCCTTGGATGATAAAACTAAGTGCGATTTGCGATAATTGGTTACGCTTACATTATATCGGTTTTCAAATGTGCTGAATATAGTGTCCGCCTTGAAAAGGCATGATTTCATCGTGAACATTGTGTGTCATTGCGTTTTCGTATGCACAAAGAAGATCGCAGTCTCCCCTATGCGGACATACCTGAAATTTGATCTGTTTTTGCCCATAAAAGCTGTGTTACACTCCTCTCATCACGAATCGGAGGTGCTTCATGTTCGCTGCCGCCATGACCCTGCTCGGAATGTTGGCGTATGCCGCCGGAATCGGAAGTTACGTCGGCGCTGGACGGATCGGACTTGGCGGCGTTTGCGTCAAGACCCGATCCGTCGCGCAAAAAACCGCCGAACCTGTTCGTTTCAGCCGATCGGCCGAAGCGCACGGATTCAAGCGGTTTTTTCGATGCGGCAAATTTCTTTTTAATACGTCGGCTTTACCGGTTCTCGCCCCGTACCACCTTCCGAATGTCCTCCAACGGCACTTTCGGCACCCGATCGTAGGTCACCAGTCCGTTGATCTCCTGCTCCACGTCGGTCAGCTGGGTGTAGCAGAAGCCCTGCACGACGCCGGAAACGGTCAGCGGACGGATCACGGCGCCGAGGCGGGCCAGGAAGTCCTCGTCGTTGTCCGCGCCGGAGTAGCCCCAACCTTCCTGCTCGCTTTTTTTGTAGGCGATGCCGCCGAATTCGGTCACGAGAATCGGCTGGCCTTCGTAGGCGCCGTCCCCGACGAAAATGCGCCGGTTGGCCGGCATGGCGTTCGTCGCTTTTTCCGCGGACGAATAACGCTCGGTCAGGATCTCTTCCCTCCACTCGTAATCATGGATCGCGACGATGTCCGTCTTCACCATCTCCCAACCGTCGTTGTAGATGACCGGGCGGGTCTCGTCGAGCGAACGCGTCAGATGATACAGCGTCAAGCCGTGCTCCTGCTGGCGGCGGTCGATCTGCACGTTCGGAATGCCCCAGCTTTCGTTCATCGGCACCCAGGCCACGATGCACGGATGGTTGTAATCGCGGTCCACCGCTTCCTGCCATTCACGGGTGAACTTGCGGACGTACTCTTCGGAATACGCGTAAGCGTTCGCCGCTTCGCCCCAGACGAGCAGTCCCATCCGGTCGCACCAGTGCAGAAAACGCGGATCTTCCATTTTCTGATGCTTGCGCACGCCGTCGAAGCCCATTTCTTTGGTCAGCCGGATATCGCGCACGAAATCTTCGTCCGACGGGGCGGTCAGGATGCCTTCCGGGAAATAGCCTTGATCCAGCACCAGACGCATATAATACGGACGGTTGTTCAAGCTCAGCCGGCCGTTTTCGATCGAAACCTTGCGCATGCCGAAGTAGCTGCTCACGACATCCACCGTCTGACCGCCTCGGATCAGTTCCAGCTCGACATCGTACAGATTCGGCTTCTCCGGCGTCCACCAGCGGCCCAGCCCGTGATCGTTGAAATCGTTCAGTCCGATCGCGCGCGCTTCTTCGGCATGCAGCACGGGGAACCGGTCTTCCGCGATCGTTTTTCCGTCAAAAGAAATCCGCAGCACGGCCGTGACAGGCTCCTGTCCCGCATCCGCTTCGTACGCGCCGCGCGAGAAGAACGCCCGCACGCGCACTTCGTTCCGGTCGATATCGGGCGTGAACTTCACCTTTTCCGCATGCGCGTCTTCTACCGGCTCCAGCCATACGGTCTGCCAAATCCCGGTCGTTCGCGTGTAAAAGATGCTTTCCGAGCCTTCTTTCCAAAACTGTTTGCCGCGGGGCAGCGTCACGTCGCGGCTGAAATCCTCGGCGCGCACGGTCAGCGTGTTGCCGCCTTCCGTATTCAACAGGTCGGTAATATCGGCGTGAAAAGGGGTATGTCCGCCTTCGTGCGACGCCGCCCAGCGGCCGTTGACCCAAACGGTGGAGGCATAATCGCACGCGCCGATATGTAACACGACGCGGCGGCCCGTCCACTCTTCGGGCACGTCGAAGCCGCGGCGGTACCAGACCGCATCATGGAAACCCGGATCGCCGATGCCGCTGAGTTTGCTTTGAAAAGCGAACGGAACATGAATGCGCCGATCGAAGGCTTCCCCGCCGCCTTCGAACCAACGCTCGCGGTCGCCGCGGCGCGCGCCGTCGAACGCGAAATCCCATTCGCCGTTCAGGTTCAGCCATTCGTCGCGCCGGAACTGCGGACGCGGATACTCGGGGCGGGGCAGATGGTTTTCGTTTGAAATCGTCATAAATCCTCCTTGGACGGAATCGACGGCGAGTGCTTCCCGCGATTGCTCGACGGGAGCGCCGGCGCGTCGTCCTTTTTACATGATTAACCTGAGCGGCAAGCGTAACGTGCACTTTGCTACATTTCTTTGCCGCCCGTGAACGCGATGCCTTTGATGATCTGCTTTTGGAAAATCAGGAACACGATCAGCACCGGAATGGCGGCGAGCGCGTTGGCGGTCATCGGCAGGGCGTATTCCTGATTGTACGAACTTTGGAACATCGGCAGGCCGAGCGTGATCGTCATATACGCTTTGTCCGAGATGGAGATCAGCGGCCAGACGTAATCGTTCCACGAACCGATAAAGGTGAAGATGCCGAGCGCGGCAAGCGCCGGACGCGACAGCGGCAGGAAGATGCGGTACCAGATTTTGAAAAAGCCCGCTCCGTCGATCCGCGCCGCTTCTTCCAAGTCTTTGGGCAGTCCGTCGAAAAATTGCTTGAGGATGAAAATGCCCATCGGACCCGCGATCGCGGGCAGGATCAGCGAAACTCTCGTGCCGAGCAGGTCGACGTCGCGCATCAGCAGGTACAGCGGGATCAGCGTCGCTTCGCCGGGAATCATCATCGCCGACAAGAACAGGATGAACAGCACCTTGCTGCCGGGAAACCGGATACGGGAAAAGGAATACGCCGCCATGGACGCGAGCAGCAGCACCAGCGCCGTCGTGACGACCGACACGACCAGGCTGTTGCCCATCCAACCGAAGATCGGGGCGCGGCTCAGCACGGTCTTGTAGTTGTCGAGCGAGACGTTGAACCCGCCTGCGAACAGGCTGCCGCCTTCGGGCGTCAGCGAGAGCGACAGCATCCAGAAGATCGGCGTCAGGAACATGAGCGCGAACAACAAGGCCGCGATGCGGACGACATACGGATAAATGCGATCAAGCATGGGAACTCCCTCCTTTTTCTTTTCCGATTATTCGCCGAATCTGCGCATCAGCAGCGTTTGCAGCAGCGAGATGACCAGAATGACCAGCATCAGCACGAACGCGATCGCCGAAGCGTAGCCCATCTGGAACGTCTGAAAGCCGTTTTCGTAGATCGAGAACACGACCGTTTTGGTCGCGCCCGCCGGTCCGCCGCCGGTGATCAGCTTGGATTGGCCGAAAATTTTGAACGAAGCGATGGTCTGGAGCACGACGACCAGCACGGTTACCCGCGAGAGCGACGGGAACGTGATATAGCGGAACGTCTGCCAGCGGTTGGCGCCTTCCAGCCCGGCCGCTTCGTAATACGATTCCGGAATGTCCTGAAGACCGGCGAGGAACAGCACGAACACGAAGCCGATCGTCCACCAGAGCGTCGCCATAATGATCGAAGCCCAGGCCAGCGTCGAATCGGACAGCCAGAAGATTTCGCTGTTGATCAATCCGATGCCGCGCAGAACCCGGTTCAGCAGACCCGTGTACGGCTGAAGAAAGATGACCCAGATGCTGGAGATGACGGATACCGACAGCACGTAGGGCATGAAGAACGAAATGCGCAGGAACGCCTGCCCTTTGCGGATGCCGTTCACCATCACCGCCAGCAAAAGGCCTACCCCGGTAATCAGCGGCACGCTGACGACGGTGAACAGCACCGTGTTCAGCAGATTGGTGCGGAACTCTTCGTCCTGCATCAGGTTGACGTAGTTTTGCAGGCCGATAAACGTCTTGTCGCCGAGCAGCGACCAATCGTAGAAGCTGACGCCGAATCCGTACAGGATCGGAATCATCGAAAACAGCAGGAAAAAGATCGTGTACGGCAGCACCATCAGGACGCCGGTGACCCAGCCCTGCCGACGCAGCGAGCTTCGCGGCGCACGGGCGCTCGCCCCCGTGTTTTTGCCGCCCGTCAATGTTTTGGTAGCCATGATGTCGCCCCTTTCGGATACGGATGATACGAACGGAAAACCCGGTAACGGGAAAAGCGAAGATGATGCGGCATAGTCCCGACGGATCTCGAACGGAAGCTTCGGCTGCCGCACCGCGGGACCGTTCTTCGAAACAAGGAAGGCGGTCCGCGGCGGGACCGCCTTTTCGCTTGCTTTTCTTCGTGATCCGCCGTTTATTGGCCCGTCGTTTTATCGATCGCCGCGTTCGCTTTTTCGAGCGTCGTTTTCGCGTCCTGCTTGCCGGCCATCATTTTCTCGAATTCTTTGACCACGTTGTCGTTGACCTGGCCCTGCTTTTCGTTGCGCGGCCAGTATTTGACGAAGTCCGCCGAAGCCGCGTAATCGCTGCGGTACGGCATGTCTTTGAAGGCTTGGGATTCCAGCACGTTGGTCACGCTCGGGATATGGCCGGCTTTCGCCCACAGCTCGCCGTTGTCGGCCAGCCACTTGGCGAAGATAAGCGCGGCTTTTTGCTTGGCCGGATCTTCCGTGCCGTGCTTCGGCAGCGCCAGCGTATGCGAATCGCCCCAAGTCGCAGGTTGGTCGTAAATCTGCGGCATCGGTACGACGCCGAAGTCCAATCCTTCGACGCTTTCGAAAGCGCCCGTGCTCCATACGCCGGTGATCAGCACCGCCGCGCGTTTGTCCTGGAACAGCTTGACGGCATCGTTGATTTTCGGCGGGATCAGTCCCGACTTGTACAGGCCGTCGACGTATTCCAGCGCTTGCAGCGCCTGCGGATTATTCAGCGCGGCTTTGCCGCCGTCGTCGTAGAACATGCCGCCTTCGGCCAATTGGTTGTAGAAGGCCCAGAACATCCAGTAGGAGTCGATCCGCACGTCCGGCTGCGCCAGCGGCGCGACGTCGGCGGGCACCGCGTCTTTGATCTTGGTCAGGAACTCGGTGAAGCCTTCCGGCGATTGGTCGTAGACCGGTTTGCCGTCTTCGCCGAGCACGCCCGCTTTCTCCAGATGTTCTTTGTTGTAATACATGACGATCGCGTGCGTATCGAGCGGAACGGAATAATGCTTCTCGTCGTACACGGTCGATTCCAGGATCGTCGGGTTGAACTCGCCCCAATCGAGCTGGGCTTCGGCGGCCAAGTCGTCGAGCGGCGTCACGAAGCCGGACGGGACGAACTGCGGCATCCGCGAGGAATGCAGCACCATAAGATCCGGCGCCTGATCCGACGCGATCGCCGTTTGCAGCTTGGTGTAATAATCCGCTGCCGGATTCGCGAGTTGTTCCACGTGAATCTCTTGGTTCTCCGCGTTGAACTTCTCGATCATCTGGGTCATGAACTCGCCGTCTCCGCCGCTGAACGGCGTCCAGTACGAGATGGTCGTTTTGCCGGCCGGCGCTTCGCCGCCCTCGCCTCCGGCGTCGGTCGTTCCGGTCGTGCCCGAACTTGTGCCGGCGCCTCCCGCCGCGCAGGCGCTGAGCAGCAGCATGAGCGTCAACGCGAATGCGGCGGTTTGGAACAGATGTCTTTTTCTCATCGTAAAACCTCCCTTATGGATATGCTTTTGAATCTTTGTCGAACTTTTTGAAGTGCCGACCGATTCGAGTGCCCACTAACCCCGCGACATTTATTGATTACGCTTACAAATCAATCATAAGGCTGAACGACGCGGGACTGAATGACGCTTCTTTAGGGGAAGTGGACATATGTTTGGGTTTCGTTCCGACAAGCCGTGCCGATATAAGGTAGCGCTGCCGTTCCCGGGCTTCCGCGAACATTTAACGGATTCAGGCGGTGCTTAGAAGCCTTTTTCGGGGACTTTGAACGGCTAACGGATTCAGGCGGCGCTTAAAGCGAATGAAGGTGATTTTAGAGCGCAAAAAAGCCTGTTTCGGCATTTTAACGGACATGCGATCCGTTAAAATCCAAAACAGGCTGGATTGACGCGTTTAAAGGATATGCGATCCGTTAGAGACTTTGTGCACGCTCCAGGTACGAAATCTCAGACAAGCGTAACCTTACTTTTAGCGCTGACAAGGTACGAGTCCCGCTGCACCCGATTCCCCGCTTTGCCGCCTGAGCGATAGCTTCCGTCCTGCTCGCCTTTTTCATCCGACCGGATTCCGTTCACGCCTTCGCCCGATCCGGCCGCAGCGTCTCGCGGAATTCTTTGGGCGTGCGTCCGGTTTCCGTTTTGAACACGCGGTTGAAATGACGGATATTGGAGAACCCGGTCTCGTAGGCGATCGAAGCGATCTTGTCGTCGGTATGCAGCAGTCTTTTCGACGCTTCGCGTACCCGAACGGCGGTGAGAATCTCGACGAAAGAGCGGCCGAGCCGGGTTTTGAACAGGCTGCTCAAGTACGAAGCGTTGAGATACACCAGCTCCGCCATGCTGCCGAGCGTGATCGGCTCCGCGTAATGCTCCTCGATATGCCGGACGACCTTGTCCACGGCGTGCATCCCGCCGCCTTCGTCGCTGCGGCGGATCAGCGCTTGCAGCGAACGGAGCAGTCCGGCGCAGTAGGCGGCCAGCTCCGTTCGCGAGCTGATCGCGAGCGCGCCTTGCAGCGCTCCGCCGATATCGCGGCCTTCCGGCCAATCGCTTTGCAATCCGCGGTCGACGGCCAAGCCGTATGCTTCGAGCAGCATCCGGCAGACCTGCTCGTGAATGACGCCGGGACTGGCGGCGGAACCGCACAACTGCTCGATGCCTTCGCGGACCCGTTCGCCGAGATCGTCGTCGCCGCCTTCGAGCAGCGCCTGCTCCAGATAGCCGCGGTGGGTCAGCGGCGTTTTGGCCGACGACGCTTCCTGGCGCGGCGGATCTTCGTACAGCAGCACCCGGTTGCCCCCGGACGTCAGCCGGTACAATAATGCGATCTTTGCTTCGCCGTACGACTTCGACGCTTCTTCGATGCCGTGCACGCCTCCGCCGATCCCGATCGTGATCGTCAGATTGCCTTCGCGGCGGATCTTCGCCGCGATATGCCGGGACAATCCCGCGATCTCTTCGCGGGATTCCGCCGAGACTTCGGCGTCGAGCAGCGCCACGACGCTTTCGCCGCGGCGGAACACAAAGCCCGCTCGGACGCCGGCCAGCGCTTCCTCGACGAATTGGCGGATATACAGCGAGAACAGCTCCGCTTCCTGCCGTTCGTAACGGGTCCGCTCGACCGAGTCTTTGTCCAGCTCGACGACGAGGCAGTAGATGCCGCGCTCGAATTCGATGCCGGCTCTCCGCAGTTCGCCCGGACGCGCGTGCGGCAGTTCGCCGCGCACCAGCCCGTCCAGCAGCCGTTCGCGTTCTTCGGAAGAAGCGGCGGCGATTTGCGCGGGCAGGCGTTTTTCCTGCTGCATTTCTTTTTGCAGCAGCTCGCGCTCCACCTGATCCAGCACCCGGTACAGCTCTTCCTTGTCTACCGGTTTAAGCAGGTAATCCCGGGCGCCGTAACGCAGCGAGCTTTGCGCGTAACGAAAATCGTTGTAACCGCTCAGCACGAAGCAGCGAATATTCGGGTGACGCTCGCGGATCTGCTCCTGCAGACCGATCCCGTCCAAGCGCGGCATGCGGATATCCGTGATGACCAGCTCCGGCTTCAGGCGCTCGATCTCCTCCAACGCTTCGAGGCCGTCTTTCGCTTCCCCGACCACTTCCCAATCTTTGCCCGACGTGCCGATCAGATGGCGCAGTCCTCTGCGAAAGATCGCTTCGTCGTCGACGACCAATACCGTTCGTTTATCCATGGCCCTCTCTCCCTTCTTCCGATTCTTCTTCCGCTGCGCGCGGCAGCATGATGTTCGCGCGGATACCGCCGCTTGCCGAACGTTCCAACCGAACGCCGAACCCCCGGCCGTACTTGAGCGCCAGCCTGCGGTGCACGTTGACCAGCCCGTGACCGCCGGGCCCGTCCGGCAGCAGCCCCTCCTCCATCTTGGCGTTCTGCCGCCGCAGCGCCTCGTCGTCCATGCCCGGACCGTTATCTTCGACCGCGATGAACACCTGTCCGTTCTCCGCCGATATCGCGATCCCGATTGCCACTTCGCCGCTTCCGCGCTCCAGCCCGTGCACGATCGCGTTCTCCACCACCGGCTGAAGCGTCAGCCGGATGATCGGCTGCTCCAGCAGCCCCGGCCGGGCTTCGATCTTGTAGCGCAGCCGTTCCTCGTAACGGATGCTCTGGATCGCCAGATAGCCGCGGATATGCTCGATTTCTTCGCGGATCGTCACTTCCGAACGTCCTCCGCCCATGCTGTAGCGCAGCAGGGCGCTCAGATGGTTGGTCATGCTGACGACTTCCCGGTTGCCTTCAAGCTCCGCGTACATGCTGATCGAACCCAGCGTGTTGTACAAAAAGTGGGGATTGATCTGGCTTTGCAGCGACGCGATCTCCGCGTTTTTCTCGCGAATCTCCGTTTCGTACAGCCGGTACGTCAAGCTGCCGAGCCGGGAGACCATCAGGTTGAAGGTGCGGCTGAGGTGGCCAATCTCGTCTTCGCTTTCGACCGGGATCGAAAGCCCGAACTCGCCTTTTTCCACACGCTTCATCGAACGCCGCAGCACGCTAAGCGGCCGCGTGATGCGCAGCGAATAGAGCACGGATACGAAGATCGACGCGGCCAGGCAGACCAGCCCGACCAGCAGCATCTGCCGGTTGACCGTCTCGGCATCCTTGAGCAGCACGCTCAGCGGCACCGCCTGAAGCACCGTCCAGCCCGTCACCGGCGACGTCACATAGGTCATCAGCACGGCGGAGCGGCCGCTGCCCAGCGTGACCGTGCCTTCGCCCCGATACGCGCCCAGATTGCCGGTAGAGTCGGGAAAGTTTCCGTTTTCGTAGATCGGAGTGCCTTTGCCGTCCAGCACCGCGACCGAGCGTTCCCCGCTGCCCGACAGATTGGCGATCCGTTCGTTCAGATCGTTCGCCGGCACGTCGATTTTCAAAATGGCGAGCGGTTCGCCGCTTTCCAGACTGCGAATCACGCGCACCGCGGAGAATACTTCGTAGGTCGAGCCGTTGTCCGACAGCACGGCGTGCGGCCTGACGAACACGGCAAGGCCGGACGAAGCCTGCGACAAAAAGGCGCTCAGATCGGGATCGTATCCTTCGGTGAAACGCCCCGGGCTGTCCGGCGGCTCCACGTAGGAACGCACCTTTTCCGCCTGAAGCGTGATCCCGATCGTGTCTACCCGGCCGTTCACGCGGATGCGCCGCATGAAATCTTCCAACAGCTTCCGTTCCTCGTACAGCGTCGACTGCTCCGCGTCCCGGCGTTCCAGGTAATCAAGCAGATCCGGCGTCTGGTAAGGCAGCGTCGTGAGCAGCGCCAGCTCGTTCATATAGATGTCCAGATTGGCGCTGAATTCCCGCACGGCATCCGCTTGGTAAGTGCCTACGTTGCGCTGCGTGGACTTGGAGTACCCGATCCCACTCAGCAGCGAGGACAACAGCAGCGGCACGGCAATGAGCACCAGATTGATCCAGATCAGCTTGAACGCGAGACCCCGGTCTTTCCAATATCGGTCTCTCCAATAAGCCGCGATCTTCCGCATAGGCTACTCCTCCAAAATCCGGTCGATTTTCGGCCCGATCCGCTTCAGCAGGCCGTCGACCGTCAGGCTGCCCGACCACAGCCGTTCCAGCTCGGCGACCAATTCGTCGTTGATCCTCCCCTGCTTGGGATGGTCCGGGAAATAAGCGACGTCGTCGGCCGCGTTCACGTAATCTTCGCGGCGGGGCAGTGCCAGGAATTCCGGCGAATTCGCGGCCGCTTCGTACGCCGGAATATGCCCCGCCTGCGCCCAAACGTCGCCGTGCTGCGTCAGCCAGTCCGCGAACTTGAGCGCGGCCTGCCTTTTTGCCGGATCGGCGTCCGCCCGGGCCGGCAGCGCAAGCGTGTGCGCGTCGCCCCATGAAGCGGGATGGTCGTAAATTTGCGGCAGCGGCATCACGCCGAAGTCCAGATCGTCGGCCTGCTCGAACAAGCCGATCGACCACACGCCGAGAAACAGCGTGGCCGCGCGTCCCCGGGCGAACTGGCTGGTCGCGTCGTTGATGTCCGGCGGAATCAAGCCTTGGCGATACAAGGAGTCGACGTAATCGAGCGAACGCTTCGCCGCCTGTTCGTTCAGCTGGGCACGCGTGCCCGTTTCGTCATACAGCTTGCCGCCTCCGTCGATCTGGCTGTACAGCGACCACCAGAGCCACAGCGAGTCGATGCGGATGTTGGGCACGGCGAGCGGGGCCACGTCCTCGGGCACTTCGTCGCGAAGCTTTTTCAAAAAAACGGCAAAGCCTTCTTCGCCCGGTCCCATCTTGACGATCCCGTCCTCGTATAACCCCGCCTGCTCCAGCCATTTTTTGTTGTAATAGAGCACGCCGAAATGGGCATCCAGCGGCACGCCGTAATGTTTGCCGTCCACGACCGTTTTGCGCAGGATGTTCGGATTGTAGCCGTCCCAGTCCACGCCCGCTTCCTCCGCTTCCTTTTCCCCGACGACCGATACGAATTCCGCGGGCACGTACTGCGCATACTTCGACACGTGCACGATCGCGATATCCGGCGCTTCGCCCGTCACGATGGCCGTGGACAGCTTCGCGTAGTAGTCGTCCAGCTTGTTGTTGTTCATGCGCACCGCCACCCCGTCTTGATTCTCTTCGTTGTACTTCGCCACGAGCGCGTTCATGAACGAGCTGTCTCCTCCGCTGAACGGCGTCCAGAACTCGATCGACACCTTTTCTTCCGCGGCGGCCGGCCTTTCGTATCCGCTTTCATTTTCGCCCGTCAACCACAGCCCGAGCAGCAGCACCCCGACGATCAGCACGGGCACCAGCCACAGCGGCGTCCTTTTCCCATACCAAAAATCCGAACGGCGCATCGCGTTTCTCCTCTCCGTTATCCGATCCGTTCCCGCTTTTTCTCCATTGTAAATCCAAATGCCGCGAAAGCGACGCTTTTCGACTTTTTCCCCAAAATACCGTCTATACCTAAAAATATGTCCATTCCCTCGCAAAAGAAAGCTTTTTTCAAAAAATAAGACAGGTCGCTCCAAAGATCCGTCCTGTTCAAGGCGTTGCGGCTGCGTTACGGTGAAGACGTACTTTTCCGCACCATGCACGAAGAGGCTTTTGTAAGCGCTTATCTATGGAAGACTACTCGAGGGGAGACGGAGAAATGAAGAGCAAAACGTGGATTAAGGGAGGGCTGGCGCTCATGCTGCTCGGCACGACGCTCAGCGGCGGCACTTTCGATACGGCAAAAGCCGCTTCGACGACGAAAACCGACTTTTACAACGTCATCATGCAGGACGGCGCGGACCCGTTCATGTACCGGCACGCCGACGGCTACTACTATTACACCAAAACGACCGGAAACAACGTCACGCTGTGGAAATCGAAAACGATGACCGGCATCGACGCGGGCGAGACGACGGTGATCGAAACGGGCGGGCACAACGTATGGGCGCCCGAGCTGCATCATATCGACGGAGCCTGGTATATCTATTACGCGAAAGACGACGGCGACAACGCCAACCATCGCATGTACGTGATGGAGAACCGTTCGCTCGACCCGACGAAAGGCACGTGGACGGACAAAGGGCCGATCGCCGATTCCACCAACCGCTGGGCGATCGACGGCACCGTGCTGAAAGCCCGCGGCGAGCTGTATTTTATCTGGTCGGGCTGGGAAGGCACGGAAAACGTGCAGCAAATCCTGTACATCGCGCATATGAGCAACCCGTGGACGATCGATTCGCCGAGAGTCGAGATCGCGCGTCCGGAACATAATTGGGAAACCAACCATACGCCGTTCGTCAACGAAGGACCGCAGATTCTGACCAAAGGCAACGATATCAGCGTGGTCTACTCCGCCAGCGGCAGCTGGACCGACGATTATTCGCTCGGCCTGCTGACGTCCAAAAAAAGCGCCGACCTGCTGGACCCGGCTTCGTGGACCAAGCGGCCCGACCAGGTATTCAAAAGCGGCAACGGCGTTTACGGACCCGGCCACGCCAGCTTCACCGAATCGCCGGACGGACGCGAAGATTGGATCGTCTACCATGCGGCCAAACGTCAGGGCTCCGGCTGGGATCGCGAAGTCCGGGCGCAGCGCTTCACGTGGAATGCGGACAAAACGCCGAACTTCGGCGAACCGGTGAATCCGAACGCGCCGATCGAATTGCCGAGCGGCGAGCCGGAGCGCGACCGGTACGAAGCGGAAAACGGACGGCTGGCCGGAACGGCGAAAGTGTCGCAGCATCCGGACAGCTCGGGCGGCGCGAAGGTGGGCTATATCGATACGCCGGACAGCTATGTGGAGATCGACGTGGACGTGCCTAAAAACGGCACGTACGTCCTCTATGCGCGCACGGGCAACGGCACGGCGGGCGGCAATTGGTCGACGCTGAAGCTGTCCGTGGACGGCGGGACGCCGAGCGACTTCTACGTGACCAACCAGGGCTGGGACAACTGGGGAACTTCCACGCAAAAAATGAGCCTGACCAAAGGCAAGCATACGATCCGGTTCTCCAAAGGGGACGGCTACGCGGAAATCGACGGGTTCGATCTGTTCCGGATCGGGAAGTAAGGCGGCGCGGCGGCAGGTTGAAAAACAACCTTCAGCCCAAGCACGGAGCTATTGCAGTTACGGCGCAAACGAATGATAAGCGGATCTCGGAAGTCATTCCGGGATTCGCTTTTTTGATGCGCAAACAGGTGAGGGCGTCTTTTCGTAAGCGCGCGCAGGTCAAATCGAGCATTCGCCTTCGAGCGGCGGCTTGCGTAGGCGTGACGTACGCCGTTGCATCCCCGGCGGCGATCGACGATAATACCCCTGTTCGCATCATTGCAAAGCAGGGGGTACGTTTACGGCATGAAACCGATTATTGAAGTGGCCGCAAGAGCCGGCATCGACGAAGAGCATCTGGAACTCTACGGCAAGTACAAAGCGAAGATGAATCCTTCGCTGACTCAAGAACGGAAGAACCGTCCGGACGGCAAGCTGGTGCTGGTCACCGCGGTCAATCCGACGCCGGCCGGCGAAGGCAAAACGCTGACCACCATCGGGCTGACGCAGGCGCTGCAAGCGCTGGACGTGAACGCGGTCGCCGCGCTGCGCGAGCCGTCGCTCGGACCGTGCTTCGGCATGAAAGGAGGCTCGACAGGAGGCGGCAAGGCGCAGATCGTGCCGGCGGAAGACATCAATCTGCATTTCACGGGCGATCTGCATGCCGTTTCGTCCGCGCATAATCTTTTGTCGGCCCTGATCGACAATCATATCTACCAAGGCAACGCGCTGCGCCTCGATCCGAAAAAGGTCGTCTGGAAACGCGCCGTCGACATGAACGACCGCGGCCTGCGCAGCATCGTGACGGGCTTGGGCGCGGGCAACGGACTGCCGCAGGAGAGCGGGTTCCTGATCACGTCCGCTTCGGAGGTCATGGCCGTGCTCTGCCTGAGCGAGAACGCCGCGGACCTCAAAAAGCGGTTGGAACGAATCGTGGTCGGCTATACGTCGGAAGGCGAGGCAGTTACGGCGGCTATGCTGGACGCGGCGGAAGGCATGGCGATTCTGCTCAAAGACGCGATCAAGCCGAATCTTGTCCAGACGCTGGACGGAACGCCGGTGATCGTGCACGGCGGGCCGTTCGCCAATATCGCGCACGGATGCAGCAGCGTGATCGGAACGAAGACGGCGCTCAAACTGGGCGACGTGGTCGTGACGGAAGCGGGTTTCGGGGCCGAACTGGGCGCGGAGAAATTTTTCGATATTAAATGCCGCCAGGCCGGTCTTCGACCGGATGCTGCCGTATTGGTCGTGACCGCGAAGGCGCTCAAATATAACGGCGGCGTGCCGGCGAAGGAGCTTGGCGAAGAAAATACGCGGGCTTTGGCGGCAGGCATGGACAACCTGAATCGGCATCTGCGCAATCTTCAAGCTTTCGGCGTGCCGGTGCTGGTCGCGGTCAACCATTTTGCCGCCGATTACGAGAGCGAGCTGCACTTGATTTTCGACGCCTGCCGCGAACTCGGCGTCGCGGCCGAGCTGTCCGACGTTTGGGCCGAAGGCGCTGCGGGCGGCGCAGCGCTTGCCCGAAGTCTCATGCGGATCCTGGAGCAGCAGCCTTCGCGGCACGCGCCGCTGTACGAAGCTTCGCTGAGTCTCAAAGACAAAATCAAAACGATCGTGACCCGGCTGTACGGCGGAAGCGACGTCTCTTACGCGCCGGCCGCTTCGAAAGCGTTGGCTGATTTTGAACGGCGCGGCTTCGGCGAACTGCCGGTGTGCATGGCGAAAACGCCGTATTCGTTCTCCGACCGGGCGTCTCTGCTCGGCGCGCCGGAAGGCTTTACCGTCAGCGTGTCGCGCGTATCGCTATCCGCCGGCGCCGGCTTCGTGGTCGTCGAGACGGGCAATACGATGACCATGCCGGGTTTGCCGAAGGTTCCGGCGGCTTCGCGGATGCGGTTGGAGACGGACGGCACGATCGAGGGATTGTTGTAGCTTCGGACAAGGTTACAAAACTGCTGCTCCCGGTAACAGAAAGGCGGTTGAACGGTCTGCCCTGAAGCTTGAAAATGAAGAGGATGATTTTTCCAACCGAACCGTTTTTACGACAAGGAGCTGAACCGATGAAAAAGCCAAACCGCAAGACCCTATTCCCTCTGCTCGCAAGCAGTCTTTTGATCGCGGCTGCTGCCGCGGGAAGCGGGCTGCCGCCCGGTCACACGGCAGAAGCCGCACATGCAAACGAAGCACGTACCCTTACGAGTACAGGGTCGGAGTCTTTCTCCGCTTCATCCTCTGCCCAACCGAGCACAACGATAGATTCCCGGATCGATACGACGGCAGAAACGGCAGAGTCGACGGAATTCATGCAGCTGCAGCAAATAAAATTTCTGAGCGCGACAACCGGTTGGGTCGTTCGCGCCGGCAATTCTCGAACGCAGAAGCAGCCGCTTCGTCTGCTCGTTACCCGGGACGGCAGCCGTTCTTGGACCAAGCAGAAATTGCCCGGACAATATGCGGCAGGACTTGGTTTATCCAGCGCAGATAGCGGTTGGGCCCTCGTCTACGACGGATCGAAAAAAACGTCAGGAACCGTCGCTTATTCGCGTGCCCGCCTGCTGCATACGGCAGACGGCGGGAAAAGCTGGCAAACCCAATGGAGCCGTGCCGGGACGTATACGGATTCTTTTCCTCCGCAAAACAATGTCGTGGTCACGGGGAACAAGAGCGCCTACGCGATCGTAGGCAACCAACTTCTTTTGACCCGGGACGGACGCACTTGGTCCGGTTCCGCTTGGAATCAACCCGGATTCGTGCCGGAACACCTCTCCTTCTCCGATGCGCAAAACGGCTGGGCTGCAGGCACGATGCCGTCCCATACAGGAGCTATCGATGATCATGTCGTCGCTGTGCTGCATACCGCGGACGGAGGTCGCAGCTGGAACAGACAGCTTGCGGCCGGCCCGACCGATGAAGACAACAGCGACAGCAGCTCGCTTCGCAGCGCGGCCATCGACTTCGCGGACGCGAAAAACGGCTTTGTGCTCACCGACGATATCAGCATGATGGCCGGCGATCTGTACCGAACAACGGACGGCGGACACACGTGGACCAAAATGTACGCAAAGCTTCGCAGTCATCGCCCTACGTTGGTCGGACTTTCTTTTATTGACGGAAAAAAAGGCTGGATCTATGCTTCCCCGGGAGCCGGGCCGATCGACGGCGGGCTGATGATCACCCGGGACGGAGGCAAGTCGTTCGCCTCCGAACCGGATGCGGGGTACGATCTAAGCTTCGCCGAGTACTTTGCGAGCGGCAACGGCTATGCCGTCGGCCGCACGGCGAACGGGCAAGATTATCTGTCACGCACGCGGGACGGCGGCGATACGTGGAAAGTCGTGTACCCGGCAAAATAAGCCGATACTTGATCCTTGAGCGGCCGACCGAAGCGAAAATGATCAGACTAGTATCTTGTCTTGAATAAATTGCAGTTTTACGTTCGTTTGAAACGCGCATGGTTCTAGTGGGTTTCAGGCGGGCATAACCTTACTTGTAGCATTGACAAGGTACTGGATTTATATCGAATCAGGTAAAAAATAAAGGAGGATGCCGTATCGTGGCATCCTCCTTTATCGGTGCTGTCGCAAATGCTCCCTATCGCGAACATGGTCAACACATTCGGGATTTATCTCCGGCAGGCGTAAAATTACGTTCGTTTGATTCGATTCAGGAATTTCCGTCGCTTTTAACGGATCGCATATCCGTTAAAAGCGTGAATCGGCCTTTTCCAAAACTCTAACGGATCGCATATCCTTTAGACGCTCAAAAGCAGGGTTTTTCAGCCAAAAAACAAGAAAATCCCGCTTTAAGCGTCGTCTCGTTCCGTTACATATTCAAACACGCCTAAATGACTCTCTAAGAGCCTCCTCGTTCCGTTAAAATTTGCTGGAGCGAATTATACATGGCTTGTGCCTGCCAAAATGCCACCTACCGCCACTCCACCACTTCATCCGTCCGCTGCCGCGTTTTCGGCGTCGGCGAATCGCCTGCCCGATAGCCGAAAGCGGCCATGCAAGCCAATCCGAAGCGGCTGTCGTCCATCAGGCCTTCTTCGGCCAACACGCGTTCCACCTCGTGCTTCACGAAGCCTTCCATCGGGCAGGAGTCGATCCGGAGCATGGCGGCAGCCGTCATCATATTGCCGAGAGCCAGATACGTCTGGCGGCAGGCCCATTCGAACATCGCGCGCTCGTTGTCTTGCAGCGCGAAGCCGGTACGCAAGAAAGCATCGTAGGTGCTTCGCTTCATCTTCGCGATTTCTTCCGGCAGACGCTGCACGTCGCTGAGCATATGCGAGATGTATTCGGAGTCCGCGACCATTTCGTGCGGAAGCCGCGCCAAAACGAGAATCGCGTGACTGGCGGATGCCAATTGGCGGCGCGCGCCGCCTGCATGTACGGCAATCTTGTCACGCAGCTCGGGACTTTGCACGACGACGAATTTCCACGGCTCGAAGCCGTATGAGCTCGGCGACAAGCGGCCCGCTTCCAAAATAAAGTCGAAGTCCCCCTTCGTGACTTTACGCTCAGGGTCGAAGTCTTTTACCGCGTGGCGAAACTTGTAGGCGTTCAGCAGTTGGGTTTTGATTGCTTCTTTCGATGATTCCAGGGTGTTTTGGGTTTGATCGGTCATCTTTTCTCCTCCTCCGTATCTTTGCATCTATCTTACCGCAGTTTGACCTTACGCTTCATCCCTCATCCCGATTCTGAGTTCTGCGACCATTTTGGCATATAAAAAGAGATTCGGCCCGCAAAAGCCAAATCTCTTCTTCCGCGCGCTATTTGATTTTACGCGAATTCAAAGGCTTTCCATGCTCAAATCCTCCGCCTCGATGCGAAGTTCGACGAAAGATCCGACTTCGCCGCGCGTTTGTTCTAACAGAATCGAAACCGCGAAGCCTCCGTCGATCAACTCGAACTCCTGCATGTACCAATCCGCCGGTTCGAGATTTTGCGGAAGATCCGCAAAGCGGACGCCGGTGAACAACAAACGAATCTTTACCTCATCGCCTTCACCCGCTCCGGATTGCCCGAACGTCAATTGCAGATGCTCCGTTGCCGGACGCTCGCACGATACAAAATGCGCGTCATGCAGCGAGCGTTCACTCAGTTCGACGGCGCCGGACGGAAGCCGATCTTTGATCGACTCGTAAGCTTCGCTCCATTTCCGTGCTCGTTCGCGATTGCGATCCCGCAGTTCCTGATTCCAATTTGCAATCAGGTTTGCCAAATCCGGCGGCGTATACGGGCGATTGATCGTTCCGTCGTGAATATAAGGATGCAAGCTCGAAGGCAACAAAGCCAGCATGTTCCCTCGGTTGCGTTCAAGACTTGCTTTGGCCTGGACTTCGTAGTCGACCCCGATCTCGCGCATAAATTCCAAATGCTCGTCCCAACCTTCGCGGCTCAGCGGGAACGCCAACATGCCGCCGATTTGCGTCTTGCGGTAATCTTCTTCCGAAAAGAACTTCATTTCTTCTTCAACTTCTTCCCTAAAAATACGATCAACACCAAAGCAACCGCGACCAAAACCAAGTTGAACGTAATCTGAAGCGAAGCGCTCGCACCGACCTTCGGGCCGTCTCCGGTGTCCGTTCCCGATATGTTTTCCTCGGTTGCGGCAGGCGGCACGAACTGCGACGCGTTTTCTTTGCCGAGCGTCGCTTCGCCCGGGCCGGATTGTTCGATCTGTGTGCGGAAAGCCGAGATGTCGTATTGGGGCGTCTCTTGTCTTTCCGCACCGTAAACCAGACGGTAAGGACCTGTTCCCGTATCCTCGAATACCAATCGGTCGACCCGGTATCCGATCTCGATCGAAGCGATGTCCAAAGGCGGATTTTCGCCGTTGTTGATCACGACCATCGGCTTTTCATTGCGGATCGGATCGGCCAACCATATTTCCGTATCGTCGACCGTCGATCCTGCAAGCTCAAGCCGATTGAGTCGGCCGGGCGATAAAATCCGGGTGTTGGCTCCGGTTCCTTTTTCCCGGTTCACGTAGAATGCGCGGCTGAATCCGCTGGAACCGTCGGAAGCGGCGGCATTCAGCTTGATCCGATCGATCCGGAGCTTGTCCGCGTTGTACATCACGACTTCCGACATGCCCGACGAAGACTCCACATTGAAAGGAATCTCCTTCGTCCGACGGAAGTCTTCCCCGCTCACTGCGGTTCCCACGTCGATCAGCGCCATGCCTTCCAGATCAAACGGCTCCGGTCCTTTCGGTACCTTCACCCGATAATACCCGTATTTGGCCGGCTCGTTCAATTCAATGACATTGCGGAACGCGCCTTCGCCCGTCGAATACAGCTCGCCCGTGGTCACGGCTTCCCAACGCTGCCCGTCGTAGCTGCCGTCCAAGCTGACCTTTTTGAGAAACGAAGCCTGCGGCAGCGAGAACGTTAACCGACTGCCGCGAACGTCTTCGTTGTCCGCTGCCTGAACGACGCGAAAGTCGAATCGGATTTCTTTTTCCCCGTCTGCGCGATCGATCAGCTCCAGCGGGTATTCGCGATCCAAGCCCCGCTCGCCTTCCTCGCCGGAGTCCATATAGTAAGGCATGAATTGCCCCGACGCATTGACGATACGCACATCGCCCAAATTCTCTTCAGCCCGTCCGTAAATGTCGGGGTCCAAGAACAGCGCCTGATATTGCGCGCCTTGCGCGACTTGAATTTCTTTGGCGAATGCCCAGCTGTCCGACGCTTCCGCGTTGTTTTCGGCGGGTCTGGCCTGCATGGTCGATACGGTCGCAGCCGCGGCTTTCACCGTGCGCACGTGCGCATTCGCCGCAGAAGCGTTTCCTCCGAAGTCGGGCGTCCCCGGCAATGCAAGCGAGCCCAGCAGGACAAGCATCGCGCTTGCGGCAGCCGGTCCTTTTTTCATCCACGGACTCCCGACGCTTCTTGCTCTGCTCCGGCTTCGATCAGTTCTCCCCTTCCGCATCGTCCTTCTCCTTCCCTGCCGCCTCCTCTTCCAGACGGTTCGATACGCGCTGGTACATATACGAGATGCCCAGCAGTATAAATCCGGCAGCGAAAAACGCGATAATGCGGCTGCCCGTGCTATTGAGTCCAAGGTCGAAGACCAGCAGCTTGGCCGTACACAGCAGCGTGAGCGCAAGGCCCATGCGCCGGATGTACACATAACGGCGGCGGAACCCGTATACGATACACGCCAGCGCCACGAGCAGATACGCCAGACTGTAAACCATGCCCGCGTTTTCCACGTGCAGCTGTACGCCGAGCAATGCGCTGAGCATGATCAGACCATAGACCGCGATCCCGACCGGATACCATTCTCCGTTTTCCGGGTGGCGCCGCACGACATGCTGCAATCGTCGGCTGACGCTCCAGAAAATCAGGACGTTCACCGCCAGCAGCACCGACAAGGCGATATAGTCGGCTGCTCCGTTCAGACTCCGATCCCGATGCAGTACCGGAACCGTCAGCATGAGCGCGATCCCGATAAAACAGCTTACGCCGTACTGAATCTGCGCATATGCTCTCGTAATCCGATCCTGGATCAGCGGGAAACGGGCGATGCCCAGCGACAGCAGCGCCGTGACGCCTGCCGCCAGCAGCGCTTTGTAGAACAGATAATGGGTGTCCGAAGACGAGCGCAGCAGATCATAGAAGTAAAAGGCTTCATACAGCCCGTAGAACCACGTGTTCAGGATCGCCGCATACCGGATAAACATGAGCAGATAGCGTTCTTCGGACGAGTAGCTTCCGCGCGGCGCGCGGCCGTCGGATACGGCAGCTGCGTCGCCCTCCGCTCTGCCGTTCTTGCGCCATTCCCATACGTAGAACAGCGACAGGCCGAGCGTTCCCAGCGTAATGAGCGTGTATTTGATCATGAAGACGCCCGAATTCTCGCTTGCTGCCATCAGAAGGCTCAGACCGTGCTGCGGAAGATCAACCAGTACGAAGGCCAGCATGCAGAGCAGAAGCACCGCCCAACCCGCTCTTTCCAGCATTTTCGAACCGCTTCGGCTTCCGTAGATGCAGAGCGCCAACGCTTCCGCCAACCAGCCGAGCGCCGCCCATTCCCATTGGAGCTGGAACGGTACGATCAAGACGGCGAAAATCAACGCGGTCACGTAAAACAACAGCCGCGTATTCTTTTCCTCCGGCACGAACTTCTCCGCAAGGCGTCCGAGTCCTGCATACAGCAGACCGAACAGCAGGGCGAGCAGTCCGCGGAACTCGATCGCTCCCGAAGACTCGAGCAGCGCGTACATCACGCCGCAGCCGACGAACGTATTGACGCCGAGCAGCACGACATCCCATTCCGACAGCTTTTGCTTGAAGCGCAGCGGATAAACCAGCGTCGAGCCGAGATACATCAAGAACGTGAGGAACGCGTATCCGGCGCCGATCCAACGGCTGTCCGCCAGCCAGACGAGCAGCAGCATGGCCGGCGTATTCAAAATAAAGCTGACGTAAGCGACCGACGTCCAGCGTTTGTGCAGCGACACCAGAAGCAGCAGCAGGTTGAGCAGGAACAGATACACCATCGCCGCGTACACGGCAGGTCCTTCCAACCCTTCCGCCAAACCGTAAGACAACAGAGGCAGATAACCGCCCACGAGTCCCAACGCGCCGATCGTTTTCGAATCATAGCGCAGGGCGAGCAGGACGGTGGTCAGCGTGACCAGCACGGACAGACCCAATGCCGCGAACATACCGATGATTCCTAACAGGAAGTAACTGTAGAATATGGATCCGTACAACACCGCCGTCCCGCCTCCGAGCAGCCCGAGCGCGAAGGTCCGGCGGTTTTTCCGATACAGAAACTCTCCGGCTCCGAGCAGCAGCGCACCGAACGCGAAGAAAGCGATGCCGCGCGCATAATCGTTGAACCAGTTGGAGTAACCGTAGCTGAACGCCAATCCCACCGCGATCAGAATCAGCAGAATCGCCAGCTTGTTGATCCAGTTCAGACCGATTTTCATTTCGAGGCGGTTTTGCCGGATACGGCGCTGGATCGTCGCTTCGTCGACCCCTTCGTCCGTCATCCGATTATATTCTTCGTTAAGCGGTCCCAGCGTGCGCCGATCCGCTTCTTCCTGCATTCTTCGCTGGTGCTCCAAACTGCGTTCCAAATGCATGGACAGCTCGTCCAATCTGGCCCGGAACTCCTGCTGCTCCCCGTCGGTCAATTTACGCGAAGCCTGCATCATTTTATGTATCCGCTCGCGCGTCGTCTCTTCGAACTGCCGCAGGCGATTTTTGCGCAAACTGTCTTCGCCGGCAAAATACGTTTCCAACTTGCGGTTCGACAAGCGCAAAATATTCAGTTTCTCGTCCAAAATCTGTTCGCTGAGCGATACCCGCAGATCCGCGTTTTCTTTTTTCAACTTTGCGGATTCCTGCCGAAGTTCGTTCAGCTTGCACCTGTCTTCCTCGGTTTCGCGGCGAAGCCTTTCGTTCTCGTGGATCAAATCGCTCGATTCGTACTCCTTGAGCAGTTCCTGCGTTTCGCGAAGCAAATTCCGCTGGTTCTGTTCAATGGTAAGGAGCCGTGTTTTGAATTCGTTCATCCTGGCAGCCTCCCGCGTCTCTTTTTTTCAAAAAGCTGGATTATGCATCTACTATATCGAGATTGCTCCGTGAATAGGTATACTTCCTGTTACCCTTTTTGTCATATTTTCCACTAAAAATCTTGAATTTGATGACATTTACTTCTTTGAAAAAAAGGAGTATGCTAATCAAGCTCATAATAGTTACACACTGTAAACCATATAAAAGGAGCTTGTCCCATGTCTTCTTCCACCCTTTCGCCTCGACAATCAAACAAGATCGGACTTCCCATGTTCGTGCTGATGCTCAACTTGTTCATCGCGCTGCTGGGACAAGGGATGGTCATTCCCATCCTGCCCGATTACCTGAAGCAGTTCGGTGCTGCCGGAACGGCCGCCGGTTACCTCGTGGCGGCTTTCGGAGCCGCGCAATTTATTTTCTCCCCGATCGGCGGGCAGCTATCGGATCGATTCGGCCGGAAAAAGTTGATTATCGCCGGGTTGTTCCTCACCGTCATCTCCGATTATTTGTTCGCTATCGGACATACGCTAACCCTCCTCTATATCGCCCGTTTCATCGGAGGAATGGGTCTGGGCCTGATGGTTCCTTCGGTCATGGCCTACGTCGCCGACAGCACCACGACCGAGACCCGGGCCAAAGGCATGGGCTATCTCGGCGCGTCGATGAACCTCGGCATGGTGCTCGGTCCCGGTCTCGGCGGCCTGATCGCCGAATTCGGCATCCGCATGCCTTATTACTGCGCCGCCGGACTCGGACTGCTGGCGACGCTGCTCTCGCTGCTGCTGCGCGAGACGCTTCCTCCCGAGCATCGAACAGCAGCCGGACGCCGCAAACGACAACCTTTTGTCCGCCAAATCACCGACTCGTTCCGCACGCCTTATTTCCGGTATCTGCTGTTGGTGCTGGTCATGACGTTCGGATTGGTCAACTACGAGACGGTCTACGCGCTGTTCGTCCAGCAAAAGTACGGCTTCGACGCCCGCAGCATCTCCATCGTCATTACGTTAGGAGCGGTTATCGGGATCATCTGCCAGGTCTGGCTGCTGGATCGCATGGTTCGTCGCTTCGGCGAAATGAAGTTGATCCGCATTTCGTTGGTCATGACCGCGGTCGCCCTGCTGCTGATGCTCGTCAAGTTCAACCTGATCTATCTGCTGGCCGTATCGGCATTATTTTTCGCGTTCAACGCGTTCCTGCGCCCGACGGCAGGCACGTTGATTGCCAACGCTGCCGGAGACCGTCAAGGCTATGCAGCCGGGCTGAATACCACCTACATGAGCTTGGGCAGCATGATCGGTCCGTTATTCGCCGGATGGCTGTTTGACGTCCAACTGAATTTACCTTATATTTTGGGGGCTTTGATTCTGCTGGCCGCGCTTGCCTTGACGATGGGACGCAGCATGCGGTCGGCGCAGGAACGGGAGATTGCCCATGAGTGAGACCTGGCACCAGCATCGCAAACACCAAAACCATGAAGATTTGATCGACGCCGGACGGGAGTTGTTTTTACTGCACGGCTTTCCGGGCATCGCGGTCAAAGACGTCTGCGAACGGGCAGGCGTAAGCCGCGTGACGTATTACAAGCACTTCGAGTCGATCGAAGATCTCGTATTCGCCGTTCAAATGCGGGCGTTGGAGCATATGTCCGACTTTGTGCAGGCTGCTGACGATCCGCAAGCAAACGGAATCTCGCGGCTCCGCCGAATGCTTGAAGCCTGGAGCCTGTACGCAGCGGAAAACAAGGCTTATATGAAGTTCATCCTGCTGTTCGACCTCCATTACGACGCGTACCCGCCCGAGCAGAAGCTGCTGGACCGATACGAGACTTTTATCCGATCCAAAAAAGAACATCACTTCCTGAACGCCGCGCTTGAAGCCGGTATCCGCGACGGTTCTCTGCGCGCCGACCTCGACCTATACGAAACCGGAGAATTCGTCTTCACCGCCATGATGGGATTGCTGCAAAAGCTCAGCCTCGCGCGCGGAATCAATCAGGAGTCTGGCGTCCCGAGCACACCCGCCGAATCCGAACTTCCATATACTCACGAACAAGCGCCTACGACGACCTTCATCGATGCCCCTCGCCAAAGCATCTCGCAGCGCTTCATCGATATGATCCTCGGCTCCCTGCGCAATCAGGCGTAAGTCAACTCTTCTTCCTACTACAAGCAACCGAAAAGACCCTTTACTTTTGGAAAATGGGTTAGGTGCCGAGAACGTTCGCCGCGCCTGGAAGCGAGAAGACGGAGAGAGAAATTCAGTGCAGGTGAAGGCTTTCGAAGAAAGCCACTTCGGGAGCATATGCTTAGTGATCGCCTTTGAAATCGGGAAAATACAAATAAAACTTCAATCCTTTTTCCCGATTTCAACACGCGACCGGAACGAATTTCTCTCGCAGTCTTCGCGCTTCCCACGCACCAACAACTTTCTCGAAAACCTAAACCCCTTTCCTAAAGGAACGGGTATTTTTTGCTCGCACAAAAATTATTTTAAATTTAATCTATACTTTGTGATATAAATCACATTTAAAATTTTATATTTAATTTATGATTAAGCCATGGAAGAGATCACTTACCAAAAACAAAAAGAGCCGCTGCAAAAAGCGACCAAATAAAACTCTAGGAGAGTGGCAAAAATGAACAACTGGCTGAGAAATAACAAAGTGGCAATGTGGTTACTGACTGCGCTTCGCATCTTTATCGGCTTCAAATGGATCGAAGGCGGATGGGGCAAATTGACCGGCGGCGGCTTCGACGCTTCGGGCTTCCTGCAAGGCGCGCTCGCTCAAGCGGGCGGCGACCATCCGGCGGTACAGCCGATGTGGGCAAGCTTCCTTGAACACTTCGCCATCCCGAACGTCGGACTGTTCAACGTATTGGTTCCGATCGGCGAATTCGCCGTCGGCCTGGGACTCATCCTCGGTACTTTCACCACTTTCGCCGCTCTGATGGGCATGGTCATGAACTTCGCTTTCCTCTTCTCGGGAACGGTCAGCACTAACCCGTACCTGATCATCGCCGAAATCCTGATCGTCGTCGCCGCACTCAACGCCGGCAAAATCGGTCTGGACCGTTGGGTCATCCCTTACCTCAGAGCTCATGTCTGGGGCCGCAAAAACAAAAACGAAGTACCAAACAGCAACAACATCCCTACAAAAGCAAACGCGGCATAAATAAAAAAACTCATTAGGAGAGTGGAGAAAATGAACAACTGGCTGAGAAATAACAAAGTGGCAATGTGGTTACTGACTGCGCTTCGCATCTTTATCGGCTTCAAATGGATCGAAGGCGGATGGGGCAAATTGACCGGCGGCGGCTTCGACGCTTCGGGCTTCCTGCAAGGCGCGCTCGCTCAAGCGGGCGGCGACCATCCGGCGGTACAGCCGATGTGGGCAAGCTTCCTTGAACACTTCGCCATCCCGAACGTCGGACTGTTCAACGTATTGGTTCCGATCGGCGAATTCGCCGTCGGCCTGGGACTCATCCTCGGTACTTTCACCACTTTCGCCGCTCTGATGGGCATGGTCATGAACTTCGCTTTCCTCTTCTCGGGAACGGTCAGCACTAACCCGTACTTGATCATCGCCGAAATCCTGATCGTGGTCGCCGCTCTCAACGCCGGCAAGATCGGTCTGGACCGTTGGGTCATTCCTTACCTCAGAGCTCATGTCTGGGGCCGCAAAAACAAAACCGTCGACGTCATCGGCAGCACCTACGGCAAAAACAAAGCCGGTGCAGCGTAACCTCCGAACAAACATTCAAAAGCAAGACAAGCCATGCGCATGAAATACCGCCTCCGACATTCACAACGAATGCGGAAGGCGGTATTTTTGTTCCTATAAAAAAACCAGGCAATACGATTCATTTCGAGGCAAAAATAGGTAAATAACAGTCTTTAGAACCAATTTACCTTATAATGAATCCAAGCAACCAAGCTTGAGGACTGTTCGGGAGCGGTCATTAGGGTCGGGTGCTATTTTCATCGGAGGGGATAACATACATATGGAAAAATCAAAATTAGGAATTTCGGTAGGTTTGCTGGCTGCGGGGATGTATTTTCTGGGGATGGTCAGCCTTCTGGCTTTGATCGTTGTCGCGGGTTATGTACTGCTCAAGGAAGATAACGCTTGGTTGAAAAGAAGTGCCGTCAAAGCCTCGTCCATCGCTATCGTATTCGCTTTGTTGGGACTGATCTCGCCGCTGCTTACCGGTGTAATCAGCTCGTTGATCACGCTTAGTTCTTCGTACAGCACTTGGCCGCTGGGGCTTTCTACGCTGTTCAACACCGTAATCAACTTGACTCAGTTCCTGATCATGGGTCTTCTGGGTTTACGCTCGCTTCGCCAAAGCGAAGTCAAAATCAACAAGATCGACGATCTGATCGACCGTCATATCGCCTGAATCGAGCTTCAGGGACGTTTGTCCGTCAAACGTATACATATCAGCAACAAGCAGGCCTCTTCGTTCCCGCATTTTGCGGAGAGAGCCTGTTTTTTATTTCGACATCAACTTGGATGCGGGCACATCCACTCCGTGACTCCGCGCCAAATCGATCAAAGCCGAAGCTCCGAAACGAACAGCCATCAGTACCTCGTCGCGTTCCTCGGCAGTTCGATAGGCAGGGAAGTCGTCTTTTTCCTCGTCCATAAAGTTCGGCGCGCCGCTGCTGCTGTAATACGGATGCCAGCCTGCATAAGGAGGAGCAGCGGCAAAAGCATTCCGATTCGTCGGCTCGGCTTCGAATGTCTCCGTCGGGATCGCTCCGAGAACCGATACGGCCGGCTCCAAAGCCGACGAAGCGTCTGCTCCTTCTTCCGCGCATAACATCAACAGTTCCAGCAGCTCTGCCGCCCGTTCCGGGTCCCGCAGCTTCACCGGAGCGCCGTTCCCCGACACTTCGTCTCCGACCAGCTCGCTCAGCATCAGCCCCGCCCATTCCGCAATCTCCGTCGCTTCCTCCGGCAATACCCGAATGCGGATCATATCCTCGCTATTTTCCTTTTGCATGCTAACTCCTCCTTTTGGACCGACTCTGCCGATCGCTCTTCTTGGTTCCATTTTAAAAGATAAAATAAGAAGATAAAGAGAAGATAAACAAGCGATTTTTTCGTATTTTAAATCCGATGAACATTCGACCCGCGCATGGACGGCATGACCTATGCGATCGAACGCGGCAGCGTACGATCTCAGCCTATTTCAAACCTGTCCGTAACGCCGTCCAAAAACTCTGATCCTCCATGCCGAGCGCATAGACCGAAATTCCGGCCAAGCCGTATTTTTCGACTAGACGCGCTTTTAGCTTGATGCTGTATTCGTCCTCGTACCACATCGCATGTTTGTCGCCGTTATCGGCCGTGTAGCGAAGCATCATAGACTTGGACTCGGCGTTTCGCGTTCCGGCTGTGTTCAATTCCCGAATCAGCGTGCGAACCTCTGTCCAAGCCATCATTCCTCCGCTTTGATCCGTCGGATCGGACAGGTTCCAATCATTTCCGTAAGCCGGAACGCCTGCGAGCAGCTTGGAAGAGTCCACTTCGGTTACGGCAAACTTCAACGAAGCGTCGATCCAGTTCAAGCCTGCCGCGGAGCCGGGTTCGCCCCAAATGCCGTGTTCGTCATACGTCATGACCTGCACCAAGTCCGCGTGACTGCCGATCGCCTCGTAGTCAAACGCGCCGGACCAACCGTTTTCGGGATCATCCCCGGTTTTCGCGGGCACGGACACCATCGTCTTTTTTCCGAACTTGCGCATCTCTCTCGCCGTATCGCGCACGAATCGGCTTAATGCTTCCCGATCCTCCGGCCGCACTTCTTCGAAGTCGATGTTGATGCCGACGTAATCGTTATCGCGCACGATATCCAGCATATTGCGAATCAAGCGAATTTTCGCGGCAGGCTTATGGAGCACGTCGCGCGCGATATCTCCGTCCCAGCCGTTTTCCCCGTAATTCGAAACGAGCGCGTACGCATTCATTCCGTAACGGTCTGCGGCGGCGAGTGCTTTTTCCGGAATGAAACCGACCAGATTCCCTTGCGCATCCGTATTCAGCGTATCGGTCGCCAGCAGATTGAAACGGTTATGATACCGCTCCAGCGAAGCGTCCGATTGATCGGTGTAGTAACCGAGGACGATCGGACCGGTGTCTGCGTTGTTCGAATCGGCGAGACCGGACGTTTTCCTCGAGGTTAGGATTAAAGCCGCGGCAAGCAGTCCGGCGGCTATTTTTCGAATGATCATGGGGTGCCTCCGTTTCCGCTATCCCGAAATCACAAAAAAGCGGCCACCGTCCGAAGACGATCCCGCTTTATGCGTCTGACCCTAATCTATAATGTTCAAGCCGAATTCGCAACTTTAAAATCATGTGCCCAGTACCTTTAGTGTTGACATGGTACTTGGTCTTAACGAACGTCCGGCGATCCCAAGCGATTGACCGGCTGGTAGCCTTGTCCGTCGCTCCGGCGTCTGGCCCGCTTCGGGCCGCTGCGCAATTCGTTCGTCAGCTCCATAAACCAAGCTTCATCCCGAATTTGCAACGCCAAGTCGATCAGGCTGCGAATTTCCTGCTCGCTCTTGCGCGGATTGTCCGACAACTTCTTCATTCCGCGATCCGATACGGCGATTTCTTTACCCATCAGCTCCCGGTTGTCGCTATGGGTCACTTGCAGCAAAGCCGTCTGGATCGGCGCGCTCGCGGCAATCAGATACCCGTGTACCAGAGCGCCGTCGTCGGTGTATGCTTGAACCCAATCTCCCGTCGTCCATTTACTCATTTTGATACACCTCTCTCTTCCCCGTTTAGAAGTTTATTGTTTGCCTGATCCGTCTAAAAGAATTATACTTGGATTATAACTGTAATTATAAATCATACAGTTCGAAAGGTCAACAAAGGTGCTTGTTCATCTTCTACGCTGTAGGATCACTCGCGGTGTAAGGCCTTTTAGAACTTATCCTTATATTAAGTCAAGTTGCGGAGGGATAAACAATGAATAGCGAATTTCCTACAGCCGTACACCTGCTTGTCTATCTGGCCGACTCCCTCTCCAAAACGGCCAACAGCGAAGAACTTGCCGAGAATGTCGGAACGAACCCGGCACGTGTCCGCAAAGCGATGGGATGCCTGCGCGAAAAAGGTTGGGTCGGCACGCGCGAAGGCGTAGGCGGGGGCTACTTTCTTAAAGTCGAGCCTGCCTCCATCCGTCTGGCCGATGTTTACCGAGCGGCTTGTTGCGGCGGACTTCGCCCCAAGAAAGGCACCGGAAGCTCGGGCAGCGACTGCAAAATCTCATCGGGAATCTCCGGCGCGATGGACCACTACTTTGACGAAGCGGAGCGTCGCTACCTCGATTACTTCGACGGCGTAACCGTGCAGGATGTGTTGAACCGGATCGTGAGCGAAAAAGAACACGGTAACGGACAACCTGAACTTCAAGGCTGATTCACTTCGTTTCGATGCCCCGTTAACGTTTGCAAGAACGCCAAAAGGCCGCGTCTCGGGACGCGGCCTTTTGGCTATCGGACGATCACTCGGTCCTAGTACCTTATCAACTCTTAATCAAACGTAACCTTGCTTTTGACGTTGACAAGGTCCTGGCGTTATGCACGATTCGCCCCGAGTCGATGCGTATTTTCGATTATGCGCGAAATGATGCTTTTCCGCGCCGATCTTCGGCTTACTGGGCGCCTACCACGCTGCTCAGTACGTCGTCGATCATTTCACCGTTGGCAACGGCGCCTGTGTAGAGCCAGCTTTTTTCGCCGGTGAACTCATACACGTGACCTTCTTTGACGGCCGGAATGTTCTGCCAGACCGGATCGGTCAGGATTTGGTCTTTGGTCTTGCCGCTTCCGTTCACGAGGAAAATGTAATCCGCGTCCATGTCGGCCAGCAGTTCAAGCGACAGGCTGCTCCAGTTCGCTTCGCTTGCTTCGGAAGATTGCTTCACCACATCCGGCACCGTCATGCCCAGATCGTTGTAGATCACGTCGCCGCTCGACAGGTTTTGGTTCACCACGTACACGTCGCTGTCCAGCACCCATAATGCAGCCGCTTTTTTCGCGCCGCCCGTTGCTTCGTCCAGCTTCGCTTTTGCGTCCGCCGCTTTGGCTTCGTAATCGTCCAGCACTTTTTGCGCTTCGTCTTTTTTGCCCAGCACTTCGCCTACGGTCAACAATTCGTCTCTCCACGAATTGTTCTGCGCGTTGCCTACGACATAAGTCGGCGCAATCGCCGAGTACTGTTTGTATTTATCGCCCGCTACCAATTCCGCGCTATCCATGAGAATCAGGTCAGGCGAGTAGCTCGCGACCACTTCCAGCGGAAGGTCGGACGGAATGCCCGGAACGCCGGACAGCGAATCTTGCAGATAATCTTGATAGGAATTTCCTTTGATCATCCACTGCGCCACAGGCTTCACGCCGAGCGCCACCAGATTGTCTTCCAGATACGAAGCGATGATCGCTTTCGGCTCGGCCGGAATCGTCACTTCGTTGCCCATGGAATCGGTCAGCACGCGGTCTTCGGCCGGAGCGGCTGTTTCTTCCGTCGTAGTTTCCGCGGTTGTCGTATCGGTCGTCGTGTCGGTTGCCGCCTGCTCGGTCGGCGTTTCCGTCGTCGCCGTATCGGCCGTACCGTTCGAACATGCGCTAACTACCAAAGCCAAGCCGCCGACTATGGTAAAAGCCAGACTTTTGAATGTTTTCTTTTGCATGAATGTGCAGCCCCCGTTTATGGTCTTTTTATATTGATAATGATTCTCACATCCACAAATATAACCGCAATCGCTACGTTTCGCAACCTTTGCACAGAAATAAAACGTTGAAAAAAAGAAACGTCTCGCAGCTACGGCAGCCGTATAAAAAAGCGCCGATAACAGTGAAACGTTTCTCTTCAATCCTAATTCGATCCAACATTCCGCAATGATTATGCCCGGTTGCGACTGCGCTCGATACGTACCCGAACCACTTTGATAATCTCCATCAGGATGACCGCGCCCAAGGCCAAAGCCGAAGCGATCAGCCAGTCGTTCACGCCGAACTCGGCCGGGATCGAGAAGATATCGCGAACGCCCGGAAGCAGGGTTACCGCATAAAGCGCGAAGCAGAAGAGAACCGCGCCCAACACGTATTTATTGGAAAAGAATCCTGCGCCGAATGCCGTCTGAGTCTGCGAACGGGCGGCGAACGTCTGAAGCGTGCGGGCCAAAATCAGCGTCGTGAACGCCATCGCGACGCTCAATTCCGGCGACTGCTGGAGTCCGATATACTGCGACACGATAACCGCGATACCGATCAGCACGCCGCGGATAATGACCGTTTGCAGCGTACCGCCCGCGAAGATGCCTTCCTTAATATCCCGCGGCTTGCGCTGCATGACGTCCGGCTCCGCTTTTTCCATGCCCAACGCGATCGCCGGCAGCGAGTCGTTGAGCAGGTTGATGAACAGCAACTGCAGCGCCGTGAACGGATTGATCCAGTCGAAGACGAGGGCGAACAGGATCGCGATGATCGCGCCCAGGTTGCCCGAGAACAGATAGGCGATCGACTTTTTGATGTTATCGAAGACGGTCCGGCCGACTTCGACCGCGCTGACGATCGAAACGAAGTTGTCGTCGGTCAACACCATCGCCGCGGAGTTTTTGGCCACGTCGGTACCGCTGCCCATCGCGACGCCGATATCCGCCTGCTTGAGCGCCGGAGCGTCGTTGACGCCGTCGCCGGTCATCGCGGTGATGCGGCCTTTTTTCTGCCAGGCGCGCACGATCCGGATTTTGTTCTCCGGCGATACCCGCGCGTAGACTGCGATATGTTCCAATCGGTTGTCCAGCTCGCTGTCCGACAGGGCATCCAGCTCGCGGCCCGTCAAAGCTTCGTCGCCTTCCGTCATCAAGCCGATGTCGCGCCCGATCGCTTGCGCGGTCGTCTTATGGTCGCCCGTGATCATGACCGGACGGATCCCCGCGCTGATCGCTTCTTTGATTGCGCCGTATACCGCGTCGCGCGGCGGATCGATCATGGCGGTCAGGCCGACGAAGACCAGATCGTTCTCGTCGCTCTCGTCCACGGTCACGCCGTCCGCGATTTCTTTGTACCCGAACGCCAGTACCCGCAGGGCGCGGTCGGAGAAATCTTCGTTTTTGGCTTGAATCTTGCGCAGCCATTCGTCCGTGAACTTCTCTTCCCGCTCGCCGATCCGAATTTGCGCGCAGCGGTCGAGCAATACGTCAGGCCCGCCTTTGACCAGAAGCAAACGGCGTCCGTCGATCGTATGTATCGTCGACATCAGCTTGCGGTCGGAGTCGAACGGAATCTCGCCTTCGCGACCGAACTCGCCGCGTACTTCTTCATGGTTGCGGTTCTTTTTGGAACTGTACGCCAGCAGCGCCGTTTCCGTCGGATCGCCGATCTCCTGCCCGTCTTCGTTGATGCGCGAATCGTTGCAGAGCACCGCGATGCGCATCAGCCACTGCTCCGAATCCGTCCACTGACCCGGATCGTCAGGAATTTGCTCTTCCCGTCCTTCCGGCACGTAATCGTCGACGACGGTCATCTTGTTTTGCGTCAGCGTACCCGTCTTGTCGGTACAGATGACGCTGGTCGAGCCCAAAGTCTCGACCGCGGGCAGGCGCCGTATGATCGCGTGCCGCTTCGCCATCTTGTTCGTTCCGACGGCGAGCACGATGGTCACGATCGAGGACAGGGCCTCGGGAATCGCGGCGACCGCAACGGCGACCGCGAACATGAACGAATTGAGGATCGCGCCCGTCATATCGTTCGTATCGCCGGACAACCATTCGCGTCCCGCTTCAACGCCGAAGATGACGATACACAGAATCAGAATGAACACGCCCAGCTTTTTGCTGAAACTTTCCAACTTGCGTTGAAGCGGCGTCTGCTTGGCTTCCGCGCTTTCGAGCAGTCCGGCGATTTTGCCGATCTCCGAATTGACTCCGGTACCGGTAATCACCATCGTGGCGCGTCCGTAGACAACCAATGCGCCGCTGAAGGCCATATTGCGCCGGTCGCCGACTCCGGACTCTTCGTCGATGGTATCGACATGCTTCTCGGCAGGCTCCGATTCGCCCGTGAGCATGCCTTCATCCGTCTTGAGCGAGCTGCTTTCCAGCAGACGCCCGTCGGCAGGCACGTAGTCTCCGGCTTCAAGCAGCACGATATCGCCGGGAACCACTTCCCTGGCCTCGATCGTCTCCACGCGTCCTCCGCGTTTGACCTTCGCCGACGGCGCGGACATCTGCTTCAATGCGTCCAGGGAGTTCTCGGCTTTCTTGGTCTGCACGACGCCGATGATCGAGTTCATGACCAATACGGCGAAGATGATAATCGATTCGATAATCTCGCCCAACGCCAACTGCACGATCGCCGCAGCCAGCAGCACGATGACCATCGGGTCTTTGAACGATTCCAAAATCAGCTTCCAGACGGGGTCCTTCTCCCGCTCCTTCAATTCGTTATAACCGTGCTCCTCCAGCCGCCTGCCCGCTTCCCCCGAATCCAATCCTTCCGGGCGGGACTTCAGTTCCTTTAGCGTCTCTTCGCCGCTTTTACGGTAAAACTCCACGGAATCCCTCCTAAACTATTCGCGCGGTCCGGCGCCCTGAGTGACGCGGAACAAGGTGAGTATTCCAAAAGGCCGGCCGCTCTTCTCTTTCTTCTTACCCAGAAGAGGTTGTCTGCGTTCCATATTTTCAGCCGTTTTTTCAGCAAATTTCAAAAAGATAGGGCAGAAGTTCGAAAAAAATTCGAACTTCTGCCCGTTCCCGCGGTTTTGCTATGTTTTACTCGACATATCGCTCTAATAATCCGCGCGCTTGCCAATCCGACAGGTTCCACGACTGCCATGCCGAAGGCTCCGCCGACTCCTCCGAAGCCTTTTGCCGAAGCAGAGCGTCGACCTCTCCGCCTTCCCGGGCACCGTACTCGACCAGCACGGGCACGGCGTCGGAAGACAAGCCCATCAGATAACCCATATCCGCCGACGCTTCCTCCCTTTGCAGATTCAGCAAAGCGATCATCCGATCCATAAAGGAATAATTCACGGCCAGATAAGCGCATACCGCAAGCGCCACCATCCACCTTCCCAGCGGCAGTCGTCTGAAACGGATGCACAAAGCGAACAAAATCATCAGCAGGAACAAGAAGATCATGAACGCGTGCACCAGGAATCGCAGGCGGGTATAACCGTAAGCTTCCTCATACATCAACAGGCGCGAAAAAGCCGAGCCCAGCATCGCCGCCGAGCAAAAAACGAGCAGATAAAGCAAACCGTTCAGCACGCCGGCCGTCTTGCCTGTGCCGGGTCGGGTAGCATACATGCCGATCAGCAGCAGCGCGAAGTTGATGAACGTTACCCCTATCAACTCTCCGAAGCCGCTTCGCGCATACTCCGCATACGAAGCCGACTCCGGCAGCACGCCCTGCCACGCTCCGAACAAATACGAGAATTGAAAAGCGACGAACAGCACGTAGACCAGGTTTAGCGTCATCATCAGCGTGACCGTGACCAGCGTCTGGAACTTGGCCGGAGCTTCGCTGAAACTTGCCATCGCGGGACCCTGCACGGGCGGCGAGCGACGAGGAGAACGAAATCCCGCCAGATAGGTGAAAAAGAATGCGCCGATCACCGCCGACCAGATCAGTCTTGCCGTACCGTCGCCGAGGGTAAGCCGCGTGAACCATGCCGGAATCTTTTCCGCCATCGTACGCAGCACCCCGTCCGCGGAAAGCAGCAGGATCGAAACGAGGATCAATACGGGAGCCGCGATCAGCAAACCGTACATCACCTGCCTGAGCGGAGAGTCTCCCTCTTCCTCCGGTTCATCTTCCTGTTCGGGCTTGCGCCGGAAAGCGGCCCACAAGTCCGGGATATGCATCAGCGTTTGTTTGATGCCGTGTCCGATCGCGTCGGCGATCAGCATCGGATCGTGCCAGCTTCTTTTCCGATCGCCCAGCATGTACGTCAACTGCCAAGCGACCAATACCGGCAAAGCGATCAGATTGAGCACGAAAAACACCGGATTGTCGAACAATCCGTACGTAAGGGCCAACAGCAGCGCGGCCGCCGTCAACAGCAGCCCCGCCCGTTCGGGCGGACGCATCGCTTCCCGTCCGAACGTCCAGAAGTAGGCATAGAACAGCAGCAGAAACAACGGCACGGACACCCCCGGCACCTTTCCGAAAAACAGCAGCTGATGCAGGCCTCCGAGCGCCAACGCCGCCGCGATCGGCAGCAGCGGACTCCTTTTGCTTTCCATTGTCGTCGTATTCATTTTCCGAAACCCCTCCGTCGTTCGAACAGGATGGCTGCCCGTCCGCATTGTATTCTTTTTCCATTGTAGATGTTAAAATAAGAAGATAAAGAGAAAGGTTTGGCAGTGTTTTTTCTTATTTTGTAAGGGGGAGCGAATCATGAAGCTGCACAGGCAATTTCTACTGCTGCACGAACGGTACGGGACGCAAGAAGTGGAAAATAACGGGATTCAGGTAACGTTGGCGGAAGTGGCGGAGACCCTGGACTGCACGCACCGAAGCGCATTGACCGTAGTCGGGAAAATGGCGAGTGCCGGATGGATACGCTGGTCGTCGCAAAGGGGACGCGGCAAGCGTTCAGGGTTGTCTTTTCTGGTGACGCCCGAGGATATTGCGGCACAATCCGTAGCCGATGCGATCCGGCGCGGAGATTTCCGGGGAATCGCGGGCGAGTTGGGGGATAATCCGCCTTCGCCCGCCATGCAGGAACGGCTGCAAGAATCGCTGCGCACGTACTTCGGCCACCATTCGGAAATGCGGACGGGCCGTCAGATCGATACGCTGAGGCTGCCGATCCGTCAGCAGCTGCATGCGCTCGATCCGATCCGGACCAATCTGCTCGCCGAATCGTTCGTCGCGAGCCATGTCTTTGACGGGCTTTTGCGGCAGCAGGCGGGTTCGGACGAGATTCTGCCCGCGCTTGCCCATCATTGGGAACCGTCGGAGGACCAAAAGTGCTGGACCTTTTATTTGCGAAAAGACGTGCCTTTCCACGACGGACGAATCCTGAGTTCGGAAGACGTCGTGTATACGTTCGAGCGCATGCTCAAGCTGTCCGAACGGACGCTCTACGGCTTTATGTTCCGGAATATCGAAGAGGTGTCCGGTATCGGTCCTTTGACCGTGCGGATTAAGCTGAAGCGCGCCCATTCTCTGTTCCTGCCTTTTCTATGTACCAGCCGGACGTCCGTCGTGCCGAAAAACGCGCTGGCGCGCGGCGAGGACCTATTCAGTCGGCAGCCGATCGGAACAGGACCGTTTCGCGTGGCCGAATTCGATCGCGACCTATGCGTACTGGAGGCGTTCACTGCGCATTACGCGGGAAGAGCGCATCTGGATCGGGTAGAAATCGTTAATATTCCGTGGCGGATGCAAGGAGAGACGGAACTTGCCGGAGAATCGGACTTGCCTTTTCATGTGGTTCCGGGCGCCGCGACGAACAGTTCTTCGCAAGCAAACGAAGCGCGTACGCTCCATCGAAAAATCCAGCCCGCCCACGGCAATGAGCCGCCTGTCCGATCCGGGCCTGCATCCAAACCCGCTGCATGGACACAGGCGCATGCCGAAGTGTTTTCGCGCAAATTCGTGACCTGCAATACCAAAAGCGGCCCGCTGCGCGATCCGGGAAGACGCGCTTCGGTCATTGCCGCTATCGCCGAGCGCGAAGCGCCGAACAGGGATGCGCATGCAGCGGCGGAACAAAACAGAGAGCCGGAAAATCTTCCCCCGCTGCGCCTGTTAACCATTCCGCAATACCGCAAAGATGCTGTTCTGATCCGAGATCGACTGGAACGACGAGGATATGCCTGCCGCATCATCATCGTGACGGTAGACGACTTCAAGGGACGAACCCGCCTGGCTGCGGACCTGATCTTGTTCTCGTTGATCCGCGACCGCGACGAACAGCTCCGTCTATTCGACCTGTACATTACCTTGTCGGAACATGCCGACTCGAAGACTCGCTTGTTGATCCGCGGCGCGCTGCGCCAAGCGGCTTTCGATCCCACTCCGCGCGGCCGAGGGCGGGAGTTGGACGATATCGAGACGCTGCTCATCGCGGGGAATCAACTGCACGTATTGTACGAGACGCCGCTGCAAACCGCCTACCTGCCCAGCATACGCGGCGTCAGCTTCGGCTCGCAGGGCTGGATCGATCTGCGCGCGATTTGGTTTCCGCCCGTGGATTCATGCGCACATTAATGTGCCTATACTACATTTGTGCGTCTATCCCACATTAATGTGCGTACTTACGAAAAAGAATCTTTTCTTCTACAATCGGAATATCAATTCAACCGGGAGGAATACCAAATGACTGATGCAGCAAAAATGAAAGCCGTCGCTTTGAAAGAATATTTGCCGATCGACCGCGAGGATAGCCTGTTCGATGCGGAATTGGATACGCCGTCGCCGAAAGGGCGAGATTTGCTCGTCCGCGTCAAAGCCGTTTCCGTTAATCCGGTCGACGTGAAAGTACGCGCTCCGAAAGCCCGCGCGGAAGAACAGCCTCGCGTGCTCGGTTGGGATGCTGCGGGAATCGTCGAAGCCGTCGGCGAAGAAGCAACGCTGTTCCAGCCGGGCGACGAAGTCTATTACGCGGGCAGCATCACGCGTTCCGGCAGCAACGCCGAATTCCAGTTGGTCGACGAACGAATCGTGGGCCGCAAGCCGGGTTCGCTCGACTGGGCCGAAGCCGCCGCGCTGCCGCTCACGACGCTGACCGCGTGGGAAGCTTTGCATGACCGTCTCCGCCTCTCCAAAAAACCGGCCGATAACGAAGGCAAAAGCATTCTGATCATCGGCGCGGCGGGCGTCGTCGGTTCGATCGCCACCCAGCTCGCGAATTTGGCGGGACTGACCGTGATCGGTACGGCTTCGCGCAAGGAATCGGCGGATTGGGCCAAAGAACACGGAGCGCATCATATCATCAATCACTACGAGGACTTTGCAGAGCAAATCGGGAAGCTCGGATCGGAAGCGCCGGAATATATCCTGTGCCTCAACAGCACCGATAAGCACTGGGACAACATGGCGAAAGCATTGGCTCCTCAAGGCATCATCTGCTCGATCGTGGAAACGGACGAAGCATTCGACCTGAATAAACTCAAAAACAAAAGCGGCACGTTCGTCTGGGAGCTGATGTTCACCCGCGCCATGTTCGAGACGAAAGACATGATCGCCCAGCACGAGCTGTTGAACGACGCGGCGAAGCTCGTGGACGAAGGCAAGCTGGTCACGACTTTGACGGAGCGCCTGTCCCCGTTCAACGCGGCCAATATGCGCGAAGCGCATCGGCGGCTCGAGAGCGGAAGAATGATCGGGAAACTGGTCGTAGAAGGATTCGGGGCATAAATCAATACGGCAAACCGATAGCGAAAATCGAAAAGCATAAAAAAATCCCTGCCGCTCGCATGATGCGAATAGCAGGGCTTTCCGATTTTGAATTTCAACGGTACGAACTGCCGGTCATTTTTGTTCAAGCTTGCGCTTCTTCCTGCATTCTTCGACCGCCTCGCATAGATCCCCGATCTTTCCGCTCGTAAGAAAAGGAATCATCGGCTTGATTTCCTCGATATTCAGCTCCCACCACCTCGCTTGCAGCAGCTGTTCGATCTCGAACGGTTCGAAGCGTTTACGAATGCTCACGGCCGGATTGCCTCCGACAATCGTGTACGGCTCGACGTCCCTGGTCACGACGGCGCGCGAAGCGATCACCGCTCCGTGACCGATCTTCACCCCGGGCATGATCATCGCTTCCGTGCCGATCCAGACATCGCTTCCGACGACAGTATCTCCTTTCGGCGTAAAGCCGTCGGCTGCCCCTTCGTTCAAATCCGGCGTGTAGTAAAACGGATACGTCGTCACCCAGTCGCTTCGATGCCCCTGGTTGCCGCACATGATAAATGAAGCTCCTGAGCCAATCGAGCAAAACCGCCCGATCACCAGCTTATCCGTTACCCATTCCTCCGGCGAAAGATAACGCACGCAAATATCTTCAAAATGCTTGTCATGATAATACCCCGAGTAGTAGCTGTAATCGCCTACTTCGATATTCGGATTCGTCACGTGCTCCTTAAGAACGTACCCTTGCGACCAATGCGGAAAAATAGACGGATTATCGTTATTCATCGTTTTCTCTCCCGTTGACGGGCTTCAAAGCCCGGTAGTGTGGAGGGCAGCAGCACATCGGGACCTTTTCCCATATCAAAAAGACAACAAAACAAGGCCAAACGGTTCGCCCTGATTCGTTGTCTTCTTCGCATGAATCTCTATTCGAAGAAACCGAACTCCATCCGATGGAATGGAAAAAGGCGCCGAATGCGACCGTGCCCGGACTTACGCTAAAAAGACAGACTTCTCCCGTCTTAAGCGAATCGTCGCGTACGAACAGTCGTCGTTTTCGGCATGCCTTTTCCCCTTTCCCTGTAAAGTCACTTTCAGTATAGACCTGATCGCGGCCCGGATTCAAGCGCGGAAGCAATCCGTCGATGCGTCTGCGCATCGGCAACCACGTACAGCTTGGCGTTCGCCGGAATCGGCATGTCCAGCTTGCGGTTGATGCCGAGGTCTTCGCGATCGGCGATCAACGTTGCGCCTTGCGCCAATAAAGCCTGGAACGCGTCGCCGTACGTTTTCCACGACCGGTCGACCGCCACTTCGTAGACGTCGCTGCCGTTCGTCCGGTTGAGCAATTGGGTGATCACGTCGGAGCTGCCTTCGTGCAGCGCCGCGCGTACCGCCAAGCGCGAGATGGCGTCATGCGACAAAATGAATTCGTTCACCTGCGCGTGACGGAAATTTTGCACATGGTTCTCCATCGTGATCTCGACCGTCGTATGCACGTGCGGCGCGATCCGTTCGATGCTGGACACGACGAGCAGCGATTTGCCGTCGATCAGCGAAGCTTCTTCGATCCGTTCGTCGGCGAAAATGATCGCGGCGCGGCAGGAAGAAATGCTCGCTTTGGACAAAACGGAATCCGCAGCCGGATCGCCGCTGACGAAATGCACCTGCTCCAGATGCTCCAACGGATGCCGATTCGATTCGTCGATCAGCACGATTTGCGTTTTCGGCGCATTTTCCAAAATTTCCTCGATCGCCGAACGGGCCTTTTTGCCCCAGTTCACGATCACGATATGCTGCTCTCCTTCAAACGTCAACATTCCCGCGCCCCTTTGACGCTGCACTTCCGCAATCGAGTCGATGACTTTCCCGATCACCAGACTGAGCAGCCCGATTCCGAATATGTACAGAAAAATCGTAAATACTTTGCCTGCCGGAGTCGTCGCGAAATAATCGCCGTAACCTACCGTCGCCATCGTGGTTAATACCCAGTAAAAAGCATTGAACCAATTCGCGAACGTCTCGGGCTCCAGCGCATAAGCAACCGTGGCGCTGAAGAGGACGAAAGCCAATATGATGCCGCCGATCGTCGTCTTGCGCAAATGCATCAACCTCGTCGACAGCCGGATAAAAAAATGCACGTCCCGCTCCTCCTATAGCGTCGTTTCATTTGAATGCCGCGCTGCGGAAAACGCCGGCAATCCGAACTGAACCACGCATCATGATGTAATCCCTTGCGAATCGAGCCCATGCTTGGATTCCGCCCGCGGATCGTCTACCATAAAACCATAAAGTTTTCCGAAACGCGTCCGCATCGCGCACCGTAAAGCATCCTATGCGAAATCAGTCGGATTATCGGCTGCAACCCAGGCTGGAGGTCAAAATCATGTCCATGTTCAAACGTATCCGCAATATCTTCGCCAAGCCGGAAGCTCCGCTGAAAGAACGCGGCATCCTGGAAATCGGTCCCGGCGACATCTGCGAAGTCTCCATGGTGACGTACGAAGTCACCGGACGCACCCAAAACGCCCGCCGCAAAGCGGTCGTGCTTACGTTACGCGACGGCTCGAACCTGTCCTATCTGGTCATCGAAGAGCGCGAAGAAAACAAATACGCGCTGTACCATCCGATCGACGGACGCCTCGATTCCATCCAGGAAGTCCCGACAACCATGGACCTGGACGGAACCGTCTACCATCTCGAAGAACAATACAACGGCCACGTCTCCACCACCGGCCGCACTCCGTTCATGCAAGGCGGCGACCAATCCGTCTGGCAGTACCAGTCCGACAACATGAAGCTGCTCCGCATCGAATGGATGGACGGCCGCTTCATGCTCTACGAAGGCGAAGACGTCCCCCCCGCCGACGTCCGCGTGATCCGCGGCGGCGGAGCTTAAGTCTTTCGATTTTAAACTGCTCTTCCCAGACAAGGCCGCGCCCACGATTTCAGTGGGCGCGGCCTTTACATGTCCAATCCTTTCCTTCCCCGCCCCTATAGGCGAAAAAAGAATCTTTGCATGGGCGAAGCCAGGCGGAGGGGGAAATTCAGTGAAAGATGCCTTTGAACTCGGAAAGATTCCACTAAAATTTTAAATCGACTTTTCCGAGTGAGACAGCATCTTGAACGAATTTCTCCCGCAGCCCCTGCTTGCCCCCAGCGAACAGGATTTATCTTGAGCCGAATTCAAATAATTAAACTGCTGATCGAAATCGCCGTCCCGATAAATACCGCGCACAGCAGCAGTCCGACCGCCACGTTTCCTTTTTCCAACTCTTCGGCCACTTTGAACTTGGGCGTCACGAGTCCGAATACCCAGTACACGATCACCAAGCAGACCTGCCCGATCAGGAACCAAATCGCCATGAACCAGATCGACGTGTTCGTGTAGGCGGAAATGCCGAGGATGATGCCGGTCGCGATAAACTTGCCGCCGAGCGCGAGACCTACGGCGACGTTGCCTTTTTTCAATTCGTCCATGTCGTTGAACGGAGTCTTCAGGAAGAAGATCAGCATGCCTATGATTTGCAGCACGATGATCGCGACCAAGCTGACCCCGATATTGTAAAACGCCATCCAATCAAATCCAAATTCCGCCATCAATTGGCCCACCCCCGAAATTTCGCATATGCCAGATCGTAATCGGCAAAGTCATGTACTTCTTCCAGCACGACGGCAACCTCTTTGACGTCTTTCAGTTTGCCGTAACGGGCATCGTCCACCGGCTGCTTCATGCGGTTGCCCGAAGGCAGTTCCAACACGGCAAAGTTGCGCGTCTCGCCGTTCAAAGCCGTTTTGTAGACGCCGACCACGTCGACGTCCGTCGTGACGGACACTTTGAGATTCTCCAAATCGGTCTTCGCCGAAGCTTCATCCGGGTACGACTTGAGCGTCGTCCAGCCGGACAGCTGCACGTCGTTGCGTCCCTGATCGTCGGTCGTCAGCGTGGCGCTCATCGATTGCAGCGTCCAAATCTGCTGGCCCGTCGCGTAATTGTTGTCGTTCGCCAGCAGCTCGTTGTCCGGCAGCACGGTCATGTCGCTTCCGATCAGATCGCCGACCGAACCTTCCTGAATCCGGTAATCCCACGGCACCGTGTTCACGCCCGGCCCGTCGTCCGCGTTCGTGCTCGTCACGGAGCTGTTCGAACAAGCGCCGAGCACGAGCAGCAGCACAAGCGCCGGCAGCCAGATCAGCGGCCGCAACCGATGCGTTCGACCTTGTCCGGAGACCGATCCGAAAGCCGCTTCGCGGCCTGCCGGATCCGCGGCCTTTTCGTTATTTCGCAGCATCTATTCCACTCCCAACGCGATAAAATGGCTGGCATTGCCGGTGATGAGTCCTCCGGCACGGCCCAGCATGCCGCACGGAACGCCGTCGATCACGAACATCCCGGCCAGCAGATGAAGCTCGCCTTCGGCCGTGTTCACGCGCGGCAAATCCGCTCTTTTTTGATACACGACCGGAAAAAGCCCGCTCGTGTCGTAGCCTTCTTCGTCTTGCAGCTCCAACTCTCCGGCCTGCCCGTACATGCGCACGGAACCGCCTTCGCGGCCGAACATGGACTTGGACACGTAATCGCCGGAAAACAACGGCTTGTTGTATGTAGGCAGCATGTAACGGGAGATCGCTTCGCGTTCCTCGTCGTTATACAGCATGCCCAGTTCGTGCAATCCCCAGACGACGGCCATCATGCCTTTGGATTGCAGCAAAATGGCGTGCGGATGATTGAACAGCCTGAGCTGGCCGCTCTCGACCGCGTAAGCGAGCGCTTCGCCGCCGTCGTCGACCGACATCCATTCTTTCGGATACAAGGCGAACATGCGGCGAATCGGCTGTCCCTCTCCGTCTTTGACCAGACCGTCGTCGATGGTCAGCTCCAAGCAGTCCACCAAGCGCATGTCGCGGCCGCTGTGCTTGACCAACGCTTCGATCGTGCCGGAATCCTCGGCGTGCTCGCCGTAAGCGATACAGGCCGCCGTTTCCGGCTGCTCGTACGCCCAGGCCGCCCGAACCTGCTCGGCCATCGCGCCGTTCATGCTGCGCACGCCGAGACGCCCGCACATCCACGGCGTCGCGATAGACGATTCGACGTAACCGGTCGGCGTGTCGGCGTTCAGCTCAAGCAGCTTGATGCTGACTGCGCCCGGTGTTTCGGCATCTTGCGAAATCGCGAAGTCGAACCGCGCGTATCGGCTGATCTTCGGCTCTTCCGCGACCGGAGCCTGATCCAGCATGTTCCACAGAATCGGCGGAATGCCGATCAGCTCGTACAGGTCGCGGCGGCGATGCACGTAGCGGACCGCTTTGTCGAACACGCTCCATAACCTGCGAGATGCTTCCTCCAGCTCGGCGTGTACGGATTCGTCCATCACGGCAACCTGATCGATCCAGTAGCGTTCGTCTTCATAATCCGCCCATGCAAAGCCCAACTCGCGAAGCTCTTCCACCAGTGCTCCGCGTTCTTCCGACGGCGTTCCCACGATGCGAAAAATCCCGCTCATCCGCCGAAGAAGCCTCCCGACTTCGATCCCGAAGACTTGGAACCCGACGAACTGAGTCCGCTGGATTTGCCGCCTACTCCGCCCGAACTCGACGAAGTCGAACGCCGGGTGATTTTACCGGTGGAATTCGAAGTCTTCGGACGCACCGTGGAGCCGCTCACTTCGCGGTTCTGGAAGCTGCCCGTATTGTACGTGCGCGGCGTGTACGGACGGGTCGAACCCGCGTAGTAGCCGCGGCGGTTATCGTACCAGCCGCGCGACGAGTAAACGCCCGCGTTATTGAACAGGAAATGGTACAGCATCAGATCGCCCCAGCCGAAGCCCGAACCGTATCCGCCGTAATAGTTGTTGACGACGGTGCCGCCCGATCCGTCGGCCGGCGCGGTCGTTTGCTCCTGCTCCTGAAGATCTTCTTCCGTGATCGGCAGGCTCCAATCGACCTGGGGATCGTAATACTGCTTGACCTCTTCCGTCGAGGCTTCGACCAGCGTCGGCTCGGAAGCGCTGCCGGAATTGTTCGAAGCCAGCGCGCCGCCCGGAATGAACGCCGTATTGGCGATCAGGGCAAGACCCAGCGATGTCGACAGTACCTTAACCGGGCGACTAAAGCCCGGTTCGCGCTGGTCACGGCTTGCTTCGACGTTTTGTTTTTGGTTAACGGGTCCGCTCGGCGAAACGGATAAGTTTGCCGAGTCCTCTTTTAACGCATATCGTTCTTTTCCCGTGTGATCCAACGTTTTGTCCCTCCTTCAAAACTGCTAGAACCTTGTCTGAATGAAGCTTTGACTTTACCCGTGCATCGGGACGAGCAGCAGCTCCAGCTTGCCCGTATCGACGTTCAGGCGGCCTTCGACCGCTTCATATTCTTTACCCTGAACGACGAGGTAATTGGCATGTTCGAGCGCGGCTACCATATTCATGCTCCACGGACGCTCTTCGATCTGACGAAGTTCGCCCCCGACCATTTTCTCGAACAGTACGACTGCGATATCTTTGTCCATTCGGTGATCCCTCTTTCTTGAATGAGTTTCGAGTTTTTCTGCTACGTGACGCTGATGTTTAGGCTTACGTTTTCTGTATACGTGCTTCGCGGCGAATCGTTGCGGAAAGGTTGCGAACCGCTTGTTCTGCCCGATATTCCCATTCAGCATACGATTTTCGCGGGAGCAATACAATAAATAAGAGGGAAAAGACGAACGGGGGAGGGAGGCGCTGCGGGAACAATTCGTTAAAAAGCGTCTTTCACTGAATTCCTCCCTCCGCTAGGTCGCTCGTCTTTTAAGGGAAAGGAGAAAGAAAAACAAAAATCGGCATCTTATTTATGCAATAAGGTACCGATCTTAAAAGATTTTTTCGTGCTTGTTATGAGATTATGCGGGTTAAGATTCGCTTCGTTTGGCTTGATCGCCTTTTGTCAGCAGGCTGACGACGAAGATCGCGATCAGGTTGGCGGCGAAGCCGGGGACGATTTCGTATAGGGTGTCTTTGAGTACCGGAACGTTGGCCCAGACGATGACGGTGATTGCGCCGGCAGCCATGCCGGCGAGCGCGCCCCAGCGGTTCATTTTTTTCCAGTACAGGCTCAGCAGGATAACCGGGCCGAAAGAAGCGCCGAAGCCGGCCCAAGCATAAGCGACTAGGGTCAGGATCGTGTCGTTTTTGGTATACGACAAGGCCAGCGCCAGAATCGAGACGATCAGTACGGCAAGTCGGCTCACGATGTTCAGCTCGCGATCGGATGCGCCGCGGCGAAGCAGAATGCGGTACAGGTCTTCCGTCAGCGAGCTGGACGTGACGAGCAGCTGCGAAGAAATGGTGCTCATGACGGCTGCAAGCAGTGCGGCGAGCAGGAATCCGGTGATGAACGGATGGAACAGAATACGGGATAGTTCGATGAAGACCGTCTCCGGATCAGCCAGGTTCAAGCCTTCGCGCGAGAAGTACGCGGCGCCAATCAGGCCCGTCAGCATGGCGCCGCCCACGGAGAAGATCATCCAGCCCATCCCGATCCGGCGGGCTTTCTTGATTTCTTTGACGGAAGAAATCGCCATGAAGCGAACGATGATATGCGGCTGACCGAAATAACCCAGGCCCCACGCAAGCAGCGAGACAATGCCAAGGAAGCTTGCTCCTTTGAGCGGGTCGAGCAGCGTCGGATCGATTGCGCGGATCTCGCTCAGCGAGCCGCCGATTCCTCCGCTATGAATCAAAGTTACGATAGGCACCATCACCAACGCCAGAAACATGATCATTCCTTGCACAAAGTCCGTCCAGCTGACCGCGAGGAAACCGCCGAACAAGGTATAGGCGATCGTCACGATCGATACGATCCAAAGCCCGGTGCGATAGTCCAGCCCGAAGCTCGATTGGAAAAGGACGCCGCCGGAGACCATGCCCGACGAAATATAAAAGGTGAAGAAGATGATAATGACCAATGCGGACACCAAACGAACGATCCGCGTACCGTCGCCGAAGCGGTTTTCCAAATAGGAGGGGATCGTCATGGAATCGCCGGCTTCCTCGGTATAGGTGCGCAAACGGGGCGCCACGTAAAGCCAGTTCGCGTAAGCGCCGATGGTCAGGCCGACCGCGATCCAGCCTGCGCTTAGCCCCTGCGCGTACATTGCGCCGGGCAGTCCCATCAGCAGCCAGCCGCTCATATCTGCCGCTCCGGCGCTCAAGGCCGTTACGGCCGGCCCGAGGCTGCGGCCTCCAAGCACGTAATCCGATAATCCGGATGTTCGCCGATAAGCAAACCAACCGATCACCAGCATTCCCGCTAGATAAATGCCGAGCGAGATCCAAATTTGTGTATTCGCCATGTGTTTCCCCCGATTTCTCTCTGTTGATCAGACCTTCGCTGCACGAATGTCATTCCAAGATCGTAATTGATTTACCGCGTTATCGCAATGAATTTTTCATGCAAAAAAATGAATGCGTTAACGAAAAGGTATTCGGGAAAAAGAGAATAAAAACATGGCGAATAATCGCAACGGGGAAGTTGTTAACGTTAATCAGCCAAACGGAACACTTCCGGCAGTTCTCTCGATATCGGACTGTCATCCGGATTGGTCTCCATGATGTCTTTCATATAAGCCCACCATTTCCGGCAAATATCCGTATCGGCAGAGCGCGCCCATAATTCCTCGTCCTTGATCGTGAGATAAGCGAACAAACTGTCCGTCTCCGCGTCCAAGAAAATGGAATACTCCAATACCCCGTGCTCTTTGAGCATATCTTTCATCTCGGGCCATAGCTCATCATGCCGTTTGCGGTATTCTTCGTGATGCTGCTTGTACACCTTCATTACCGAAGCTTTGCGAATCATGGTTGCCGCTCCTTCCGTTTTCGTGTGCAGAATTCGTTCATTTTAAAATTATACCGCTTTCATTTTGCTTGATGCAATATTCTTCTTTGTTTCCATGAATGAAATGTGCAATGCACAGAATCGGATAGATCAAACGTTCTTGCGCAATAAAAAAGATCCGGTTTCGCCCCAGGGCAAAAACCGGATCGGAAAATGTAAAGTCGGTCAAGCCGTTAGACCGCCGTTTTATCTTTCTTCATCTGCTTGCTTCTCAACTGTCCGCAGGCTGCGTCGATATCCGTTCCGTGCTCCATGCGAACGGTTGCGTTGATGCCGCGCTTTTTCAGTACGTCGTAGAAGCCGTTAATCGCCTCGGGCGTGCTGCGCTGATACTGGCTGTGCTCGTCGACCGGATTGTACGGAATCAGGTTGATGCTGGCCAGCTCCTTGAACTCGTCCAGCAGGTCCGCGAGCTGCGCTGCCGTGTCCAGACCGTCGTTGACCTCGCTCAGCAGGATATACTCGAACATGATCCGGCGTCCCGTCGTTTGGAGATAGTAACGGACGGCGTCCATCAACTTCTCCAGCGGGAAAGCACGGTTGATCATCATGATCTGCGTACGCAATTCATTGTTGGGCGCATGCAGCGAAATCGCCAGATGCGTTTGCGTGCCGAGATCCGCGAACTCGCGAATCTTGGCCGGAATGCCGCTGGTCGATACGGTGATCCGTTTTGCCGCGATCGCGAGGCCTTTGCGGTCTTTGACCACGTCGAGGAAGTTGATCAGATGCTCGAAATTGTCGAACGGCTCGCCGATGCCCATGACGACGATATTGGTCACTTTCTCGCCCTTGCCTGCCGCGTCCAGATAATGCTGCACCGTCATGATCTGCTCGACGATCTCGCCTGCGGTCAGGTCGCGACTCTTCTTGATCAGTCCGCTCGCGCAGAAGCTGCATCCGATATTGCAGCCGACCTGCGTGGTTACGCAGACGGACAGACCGTACTTTTTACGCATCAATACGGTTTCGATCAGGCTTCCGTCATGCAATTGCAGCAGAAATTTGACCGTGCCGTCGGACGCTTCCTGTTTGACGAATTCTTTCATCGTGTTGAGCGAAAAACGCTCTTGCAGAAGTTCCAGGCAAGCTGCGTTCACTTCGGTCATTTGCGAAAAATCGCTGACGCGCTGCGTATACAGAGCTTTCCAGATATGCGCGGCACGGGATTTCTTCTCCCCGTTCTCCGTCAGCCAGCCGGACATTGCTTCCAAAGTTAATCCATAAATGGATGGTTTGCTAGTCATGTTGCGTTACCCTCTTTTCAACCCGGAGCATCGACGTTACGTTCGTCTTTTCCGGTACGTAAAATTCGGCTCTGCGGGACAAAGCCGCACAGCCGAGTATTCGTTCTTCATTGTCCCAAATTTTAGGGATGAACACAAGAGGCGCGGCAGATTCGCTCGGGTTCGATCCGTCGAACCCAAGCGAACAGTCTGCGCCGTTTCCTTTTCGAACAAAATTCGTTCGCCGAGTCGGCCTTCTGCTCGTCAGAACACTTTTTCATCCGCGTACTGGGCCCGAATCTCCAGGAATTCTTCCAAATGCTCAAGAAACAGATCGGTCAGGCTCGGATCAAAATGCTTGCCTTTTTCTTGATGGAACAGATCGATGATTTCGCTCAGCGGCCAAGCTTTTTTGTATACCCGGTCGCTGGCTAACGCGTCGAAGACGTCGGCGATCGCAGTGATGCGGCCGTACAGATGGATCTCTTCGCCGCTTAATCCTTGCGGATATCCGCCGCCGCCGTATTTTTCATGATGCTGAAGGGCGATGATCGCCGCCGTCTTGAGGATCGGACGGCTCGAATGTTTCAGCATCTCGTACCCGGATATCGCATGGCTCTTCATCGTTTCGTATTCTTCGAGCGTGAGCTTGCCCGGCTTGTTCAAGATTGAATCGCTGATGCCCACCTTCCCGATATCATGCATGGGACTGGCCAGCGCCAGCAGATTCGCTTCTTCTTCGGGAAGCCCGTACTTGAGCGCCAGCAGCTTCGTGTATTCCGCGACCCGCTTAACGTGGAAACCCGTCTCCTGCGAACGCGTCTCCGCGATTTCGCCGAGGGTGTAGATGATTTCCTTCTGCGTGCTCTCGATCTCGTGACGCAGCTCCAAATTCTCGAACACCGCATCCGTATTCGCGCAATAGGATTCCGCCAAGTAATATTCCCAATCGCTCGGCGTCCGGCAGGGATCGACGAAGATCAACCGTTCCGTGCCCGCGACGCTCGGCGAATGGAAGTCGAAACTCTCATGGGTCGGCAAGTTCCCGCCGAATTCCCGCAGCTGCGGCAGAACGCTCTCGAGTTCCCAAGGAAGCGCGCTGACATCGAGCTCTGCATATTTACCGATTGCGGCCAATCTGCGCCAACGTCGATGACTTCTTTGCAGGATCAATCCGCCGTAGCAACTTTGGGTATTCAAGATCGAGGCCAAATGACGCAATACGTCCTGCGCCAACATTTCCAGCGAGCCGGCATTCAGCACGAGCGAAGAGGACAGTGCCACATATTCGAGGCTTTTTTTCTCGTCTTCCGTTTTTTTGAAATCCCGGTAAGCCCGCAGCGAGCCGACCAAAGCGGACTTCAACTTGCTTGCCGTATCCAATTCGCCTTTGACCCGAAAATTATTGACATCGTAGTTGAACATAATCTCTTCTTCGTCGTCCGCCCACTTCTTGTCGGCCACTACAACGATCCGCACCGCCGCATTCATGAGTGCTTGACGAATATAATCGATCAGATCCAGTAACTGGCGTTTTCCCGAAGCATCCAACTCCATCATCACGACCGCAATGTCCTGTTCTTCTTCCAGAACAAGGCGGGCTTCGTAAGTTCCCGCAGCATGCAATACGCGAATGCCGCGACCTTCGAAGCGAAAATCGGCCAGTAGGCGGGACAGCAGCATCGCTTCGTCTTGACCGCCTCCGATTACCAGAATGCTCCATTCGGTCTCGGTCGTCGTGCTGTCTTCTCCGTGCCCGGGGTATCTGTTCATTCCGATTCTCCTCCAGCCTGTTCTTGATCCGTGTAATAGGTTATATAGGTTCATTATTATTTATGAATATTAGATTCTTATCCTTTTCGCTTTATCGTCAATTCAGTGAGCAATTTGAAGGGAACACGAGTACAAATTTGCAGAATTCGCAGAAAAACTTGTCGGCGTAAAAATTGCCCGGACAAGGAAGCGAAAATTATTTCAGAGGAGGATAATAATGGGCGATCCAAACCACCTTTCATTACCATCGCGTAAAATCGTGCTCGCCGGAGCCACCGGATTTATCGGCGAAGCGCTACGCGAACGATACCGGCAAAACGGATACGAAACCCTGATGATTTCTCGCCGCCCCGGCCATATCTCCTGGAACGATAAGGCAGCGATTACCGAAGCTCTGAACGGAGCCGATCTGCTCGTCAATCTGGCCGGTCGCTCGGTCAATTGCCGCTACAACGAGCAGAACCGACGCGAAATCATGGAATCGCGTACGACCACCACGAAGACATTGGGCGACGCCATAGCCGATTGCCCGCATCCTCCGAAATTATGGATCAATTCGGGTACGGCTACGATCTATCGGGACGCGCGCGACCGACCGATGACCGAGGAACAAGGCGAACTCGGCAGCGGATTTTCCGTAGAAGTCGCCAAAGCCTGGGAAGAAACCTTTTTCGCCGCGCATACCCCTTTCACTCGTAAAGCGGTGCTGCGCATCGCGATCGCGCTCGGCCGCGGAGGCGGCGTCATGACGCCATATTTCAATCTGATCCGCTTCGGGCTCGGGGGTAAACAGGGTCCGGGCAGCCAGCGCTTCAGTTGGGTCCATATCGACGATCTGTGCCGCATGGTCGAATTTTTGGAAAAAAGAACCGACCTGTCCGGCGTATTCAACGCTTCGGCTCCCGAACAGGTGACGAATGCCGAACAGATGCGCACGATGCGCGAAGCCTACGGACGCCGCTTCGGTCTGCCCGCACCCTCATGGATGCTGAAAACGGGAGCCGTCGTCATTCGCACGGAGACGGAATTGATTCTCAAAAGCCGCTGGGTTGCGCCCGAACGATTGCTTCGCGAAGGGTTCGAGTTCCGTTATCCGAGGCTGCGCGAAGCCATGGCGGAGATAGCAAGATGACGAATCTTTTTCTCCGGCGGGTAATGGAAAGCACAATACTCTCAAAATACAATATTCTAAGCGAAAGCGGGGAATTCCTTTGTCGCAGACTTCTTCTTCCGAAAACTTGACCCTTGTCATCGGGGCCGGCTTGGCCGGGCTTGCCTGTGCTTTCGAGCTGGCCGAAAAAGGCAAGCCCGTGCTTGTGCTCGAAGCGGCACCTTACGTAGGCGGCCGAACGGCCAACTGGAACGAGAACGGCATGGAGGTCGAATCCGGCTTCCACAAATTCATCGGCTACTACACGCTGCTGCCCGAGCTGCTGGAGCGCGCGGGCATCGACCTGAACGAAATGCTGTTTTGGGAAAAGTCGATGGAAGCCCGCCACCCGGATGCCGAAGAGTTCGGCGAATTCGGTCTGGACGTCGTTCGCGCGCCTATCAAAACGCTGCTCGGCGCGCTCGGCAACAACAGCTATCTGACTCCTGCCGACAAAGCGTCGCTGATCCCGTTTTTCACGGCCGGCTTCAAAGACTACCTGTCCGATCCCGAAGAACTGGACGAGATTCCTTTGAACGAATACGCCGAGCGGCACGGCGTGACGAAGCAGGCGTTGGAACGTATTTTGGAACCTTTGTCTTCGGGCATCTTTTTCCTGCCGCCCGAGCAGTATTCGTCGTATGCCTTTTTCGGCTTGTTCGCGCCCGGCATTCCGAGACTGCATAAAATGCGGATCGGCGCTTTCAGCGGCGGAATGACGGACGTCATGTGCAGGCCGCTGGCGGATGCGGTCGAGCGTCTGGGCGGCACGGTACGCACTTCCGCGCCGGTCAAAAGCCTGATCGCGGAAAACGGATCGGTGGTCGGCGTCGAGCTGGAAAACGGAGAACGGCTGAAGGCGGCGAACGTGGTCGTGGCGGCGAATGTCCGGCGCGCGCAAAAGCTGGTAGCCGAGCATTTCGGCGCCGTGTCCTGGTTCGCTCCTTTTTTCGAGCTGGAAGCGATGCCCCACGTCACGGCGCAGTTCGAGCTGACCGAGCCGCTGCTGCCGCAGGACCGGACGACTTTCGGCCCGGGTACCCAGCTCGGTTCGTTCGGCGAGCAGTCGCGTACCACGTTCCGGGACAAAGCGGGACGAACGTCGATCATCCTGGTCGACCCGGACGCGCTGATCGATCTGCCGGAAGAAGAAGTCTGGCAGCGTACCGTGGAAAGCTTGACGGCGATCGGATTGGACGGAATCGACAAAGCGACCGACCACCGGATCATAAGGGGAGACGAGAACTTCTACCGCTTATCGCCGGGAAGCGAAAAAAAGCGTCCTAAACAGATCACGCCGATCCCGGGTTTGTTCCTTGCCGGAGACTACACGAAGCAGCCGTTCCTCGCGACGATGGAAGGCGCGGTGATCTCCGGGCAACGGGCGGCCAGAGGCATTTTGAAAAACTGATTTCGTCCGCGAAAAAAATTTCCGCTCCCGAATGAAACCGCCCTCCGGGATGTCGCGTATATCTGGCATCAATCAAACGGAGGGTGAACATTCATGTCTTTTTTCAAAAAAATGCTGGCTAGCGTCGGAATCGGTAACGCCAAAGTAGATACAGTGCTCGATACGGCCCAGGTGCCGGTAGGCGGAGACATTTCCGGCATCGTGTACATAGAAGGCGGTCAAGTGGATCAGCAGGTGGACCGCATCTACCTGTTCATCAAATCGGAATATGTCCGCGAACATGATGACCGTAAAGTGCGCGAAACCGCGACGATCACCAAATTCCTGTTAACGGATCGCTTCACCCTTCGTGCCGGAGAGCGCAAAGAAGTCCCGTTCCGGTTTACTTTGCCGGAATACACGCCGATCACGCTTCGCAGCTCGGGCGTATGGGTGGAGACCGGCTTGGACATCCCGAGCGCCGCTGATGCGACCGACCGCGACGCGCTCAACGTCACGCCGAGCGACGAAATCCAAATCGCGCTGGATGCCATCGAGCTGTTGGGCTTCCGCCTGCGCGAAGTGACGAACGACTATACCCCTCGCCTGGGCGGACCGCTTTCCTTCGTCCAGGAATTCGAATACGTGCCGACCACGAAATTCCGCGGAAGGCTCGACGAACTGGAAGTTCTGTTCCGTCAGCAAAACGGCGATCTCGAACTGATGCTCGAGGTCGACCGACGCGCTCGCGGTCTTGGCGGATTCTTTTCCGAAGCGATGGGCACCGACGAAAGCCTCGTACGCCTGAGCCTTTCGCGCAGCGATCTGAGCCGCGGTCCGCACTACGTCGCGGAAATTTTGGAAAACACGATTTCGCGTTACGCGCACTAATCTTTCCTCGTCTTTATCCCCGGCTCTTCACGAGTCGGGGATTTTATTTTTCACGTATGCCGTAACTGAAAAGCTTCGGCCAGCATTTCGTACATCCGCAGCTTCAACCCGAAATCCGGGGATACCGTAGCCAGCATGACTTCATCCGCCTCATACAGATCCGCCAACGCAATCAATTGTCTTCGAACACTGGCCGGATCGCCCACGACCATACGCTCCCGCCCTTTTCGGATCTGCTCTTGCTGGGCTTCCGTATACTCGATAGACTCGATGCTTGCCAGAGAAGGAACGGTATTTAGATGCCCGCCCTCTCCGATATCAAGCAAATAATGATCAAAAACGCGCGCCAGCCGCTCTGCTTCCCGTTCGTCTCGACCGCAAACGGCAAACAGCGAGACCAAAACCTTCGGACGATCGCGTTCTGAAAAAGGAACAAATCGTTGCCGATACCTTTGTACCGCTTCTCGCCCCGCACGGCCACGAATAAAATGCCCGAATGCCAAGCCTAGTCCATTCGCGGCCGCGATGTCCGCACCGCTTTCGCTGGAGCCCAATAGCCACAAGTCGGGCGGCGAAGCCGAAGCAGGCGTCACCGCGGGAGCGAGCGCCCCGCGAATATGTCCGGACAATCGGCTCACCTGCTCGGGATAACGGCTGAACGAGCCGCTTCGACCGTCCAGCAATGCAGCCGACGTCTCCGCTCTCCCTCCGGTGGAACGGCCGATTCCCAGATCGATTCGCCCCGGATAAAGGGCCGTCAATACCGAAAAATTCTCCGCCACTTTAAACGGACTGTGCATCGGAAGCATGATGCCGCCGGAGCCGATACGCATTTTCCCCTCCGTTAATGCCGCCAATGAGGAGACCAGAACTTCCGGAGCCGAGCCTGCCAACACCCGATTCCCGTGATGCTCGGATACCCAGTATCGGTGATATCCCCATTGTTCCGCTGCCCGGGCAAGCCGGATCGTCTCGCGCAAAGCGATCGCCGATGAAGCCTCCGAGCGAATCTCCGAATAGTCCAAAATCGACAATTTCATTCCGTTGCCCTCCTTGAGAAGTTTCTTTTCTTCCCATTATAGGCGATCGGGCCGCATGACAAAAAAGCCGTATTTTCGGATTGATGCGTGCCCCGCGATCCGATACTCGGCTTTCTCTCCGTATGGAAGTCCATTCAGATGATGTTATTAAAGTCACGCGCGCGTGCATCCAGCTGTTCCGATGCTGCTGAAATGTCTTCGAATTCTTCCATGGCCGTACGGATTTGCGAATGGCTGCGCGTGATACTTTCCTGCGCCTGGTTTGTGCCTTGAGTGATGTTCGTGACTTCTTTCGTGATGCCTTCGATGTTGTGGCGCACTTCCACGATCGACTCGCTGACTTTCCCGGCTAGTTTGCGGACTTCCTTCGCCACGATATCAAAGCCTTTTCCATGCTCGCCGGCATGCGCGGCTTCGATCGCCGCGTTCAAAGCAAGGAGGCTTGTTTGCGAAGCGATTTCTTGAATCGTCTGCACGATACCGCGAATCGATTCCGCCTGGCTTTGCAGGCTGGATAGCGTAGAGATGTTTTTTTCCGACACTTCCGAAATGCCTTCGATGCTTCGGAGCAGCTCCGTGCTGCGAACGATGCCGGACTCTGCGCGAACGTTCAGCCCTTCGGACATCTGCTGAAGTTCGGAGACGACTTCTTCGATATTTTTTTGGCGGCGGGTGATGTCGGTCGCCACTTTGAAGACCTCGATTACCCGGCCCTGATCGTCGAGCACCGGCATATACGTCGCTTCCAGCCAAATCCGCTCGCCTCTCGCGTCCATGCGTTCGATCTTGTCCTGATAACTTCTTCCGGCCAAAAGATCGCGCCAGAACTTCTCGTAGCCCGGTCCGTTCGCGAACTCCGGAAAACAAAACTGCCGATGGTCCATGCCGATCATGTCCCGCTGCGCATAACCCATGGCTTCGGCAAAATTCGAGTTGACGTGAACAACACGGCGATTCAGGTCGAAGCGGATCGTGGCCAGGCTTTTTTCCAAGGCTGACATGACAAGATCATTGCCGGCCCCCGTTGATGGTTTTATATTCATGTTTCCCTCTCCCGTCCCACAAATTAATTTTGCGCAATGGTTTATACCTTATATATCGTCATCCTTTAACATTTTTTTATATTTTTCGACAAAATTCTCCCCCGATCACAGCAGTTTGGAGAACTCTTTGGCCTGCGCGTCCAATTCGCCGGAAGCGGCCGAAATTTCGGCGAACTCGTCCAACGCCAAACGGATTTGTTCCTGGCTTTCCGCAACGGTGTTTTGCGCAAGGTTCGTTCCGTTTGCGATGTTATCGACTTCTTTCGTGATGCCTTCGATATTGCGGCGCACTTCGACGATCGATTCGCCGGCCCGGTTCGCCAGCTTGCGTACTTCCTTCGCGACGATATCGAAACCTCTGCCGTGCTCGCCGGCATGCGCCGCTTCGATTGCCGCGTTCAGCGCGAGCAGGCTCGTTTGCGACGCGATATCCTGAATCGTCTGCACGATGCCGCGGATGGAATCGGCCTGCCGCTGGAGGCTGGCCAGCGTGTTCATGTTGTCCTGCGACACCCGCGCGATATGTTCGACGCTTTGCAGCAGCGCGTGGCTGCGTTCGATCCCGCCTTCGGCGCGGATATTCAGGCCGTCGGACATCTGTTGAAGCTCGCTCATGACGGTCGAAATCGTTTCGATCCGCTCAGTGATGTTCGAAGCGACTTTCGAGACGCCGAGCACTTTGCCGTTCTCGCCCAAAACCGGCATGTAGGTCGCTTGAAGCCAGATCGAACGGCCGGATGCCGTAATGCGCTGGATTTTGTCTTCGTAACTGCGGCCGCCGAACAGATCGCGCCAGAATTTCTCGTAGGCCGCGCTGTTCGCGAACTCGGGCAGGCAGAATTGCCGGTGATCCATCCCCAGCATCTGTTGTTTGGAATAACCGAGCACTTTGGCAAAATTATCGTTCACGTAGACGACCCGGCGATTCAGATCGAACCGCACGATAGCCAAATTTTGTTCAAGCGCCTTTACGACCAGACTGTCGCTTACCTGTTCATCGGCTTGCTGCGTGTTCAACTGTGTCATGATATCATCGAGCCTCCGTTTTGAATGGATTAATAAAAGTTTCGCACAACTAGATTTCCCGAAATAATTATTGAAAACTATATCGGCACAATTTGCCGGATTGCTTAGAGCAATTTTGTTTGACGACATAAAAAAAATACCTTCGCAATGTTTGCCGACGTACCGAAGGTTCGTCTTGTCCATCTCAAAGGTATACGCATGTTTTTCATGTTTAGATCAATTCCGAAAATCTTTTGGCCTGCGCGTCCAATTCGCCGGAAGCGGCCGAAATTTCCGTAAGTTCTTCGATCGCGAGCCGGATTTCTTTTTGGCTTTTGTTCACGGTCCCTTGCGCACGATTCGTGCCGCGGCTGATGTTGCCGACTTCGCGCGCGATGCCCTCGATCGTATGACGCACTTCCACGATCGATTCGCCGACCCTCCCGGACAACTTGCCCACTTCTTTCGCGACGATATTGAAACCTTTTCCGTGTTCGCCGGCATGGGCCGCCTCGATCGCCGCGTTCAAGGCGAGCAAGCCTGTCTGCGAAGCGATTTGCTGGATCGTGTGCACGATGCCCCGGATCGATTCCGCCTGCTCCTGCAGGCTTTCCAGCGTCGTTATGTTCTCGCCCGACACTTCAGCGATCTGCTCGATGCTTTCGAGCAGCGAACGGCTTCGCTGTATGCCCGCGTTCGCTTTGGCGTGCAGCGCGTCGGACATCCGTTCCAGCTCGCCCGTTACCGCGGTAATGGTGTCGATCCGTTCGGTAATGTTCGACGCGACTTTGCATACGCCGAGCACCTGCCGGTTGCTGCCGAACACGGGCATGTACGTGACCTGAAGCCACAGCCTTCTTCCGTCCGCCGCGACCCGTTCCACCTTGTCCTCGAACGTGCTGCCGCTGAGCAGGTCTTTCCAAAAGCGGTCGTACTCGGGGCTGTTTGCGAATTCCGGCAGGCAAAAACGACGATGGTCCATGCCGATCATGTTTTCTTTGCGATAACCGAGGACGGCCGCAAAATTGTCGTTGGCGTACACGACTCGGCGGCTCCTGTCGAAACGAATGATCGCCAGATTCTCTTCCAGCGCCCGTACGACGAAACTATCGCTCACCTGTTCATGTTGTGATTGGTCCATAATTCGAAGGAACCTCCTATTCGCGAAGCGGCAAGATTGATGGAAAAGGAATAGCTTGAATTTTTCTCCAAGTATTGAATGATTCGGCGGAGACCTCCCGCATTCCTTCCTGTTCCCATACAAACTATTCGTCGAAACGGGCAACGGTTTGAACGGATCAAACGCGGGCGGCGGTCAACGTATCCGGGCCGATCTTTTTCAGCCCGGCAGACGGAACGGACTCTCGCCGAATACAGTCACGCGGTTTTTGCCCGTACGCTTGGACGCGTACAACGCGGCATCGGCCTGTTGGTATAGTTCTTCGAACGTCAGAACGTTTTGCGGCGCATAGGCGACCCCGATGCTCGCCGTCACGCCGATCGAGCGGCTCCCCGGCAGGTCGAATACGGCGGATTGGATAGCCGCCCGCAGCCGTTCCGCTCCCGAGCGCATTTCTTCTTCGGACAAACGCGTCGAAAAGACCGCGAACTCTTCCCCGCCGAAACGCCCGACGACCGCGTGCCCGCCGAAGCTTTCTTTCAACACGGAAGCGAAACCTTCGAGAATCACGTCGCCCCCCGCATGGCCGTAAGTATCGTTGATCCGCTTGAAATCGTCGATATCGAGCAGCATGAGCATGAGCCCGGGCTCGCCGAGCCTTCCCCCGATCAGTTCGAGGAAATGGCGGCGGTTGTTCAGTTCCGTCAACCCGTCGATCGTGGCTTGATGCGTCAGCACTTTTTTCTGCGCTTCCAGCTCTTCGTTCTTTTGCTTCAGCTGTTCCATATGCATCTTGGTATTATCGATGATGCGTCCCGTTTCGACGGCAATGTCTTCGATCTCCGAGTACGAGCGATCCATCTGGATGCCTTTTTCGAACAGCTCGTCCACGTCGCCGTCCGCAAGGCGGCGAAAAACGTTGCGCAGTTGACCGAGGGATCGAAGCAGCGGGCCGATCAGCCATTTGCCGAGCAGATAATTGACGTAGAAACAGAGCAGGCCGAGCAGCAGCATCAACACCGCGGTCACGCCGACGATCTCTACCAGCAAAGGCGGATAAATTCGGGCTATGATCAAACCGACCTCTTCGCCGTCGTCGTTTACGATCGGCGCAAAATACGGCTTATTGAAATAATCGTACAGCCAATTCCGTTCGCGCAGCGCTTCTTCGGCCGTTCCGGAGGGCGACAGATAGGCGCTGCGGTACAGTTCTTGATCGCCCAATCGAACGACGATATCGACGGTGTGCAGCGCGCGCGGCATTTCGCGCCCTTCGTCGTACGCCAGAGGCTCGTCGCCGTCGATCCACGGAATGCGATAATTGACCACTTCCTGCCGTTCGACCGTCTTCCACCAGCGTTCGAAACCAGTCGCTTCCGGCGAGAGATCCTCAAGCCGGGCAATGCCGTGATTTTTGGGGAAAGCGGGCGACGTCATCTCCCGCATCGTGGAGTGCGCGACCAGTTGGGCGCCGAGCTGGGCAAGCGGCCGGATCACGACCGAAAGCAGGATCGTGACGATGACCGCGAAGACTAGAATGGTAAACAACGTGGACGAATTCATGGAGCGACGGATCAGCCGGCTCAAGCTTGGGCTGCCGGTTTTATGCTTCAAGGGAACTGCCTCCCGTTCTTCTGCTGTATATCGCCTTCCGCGAAAACATGATCGAAGAATTCCGAAACGAAATCGGTTCGAAAACATGCGTCCGCCGTATCCGCGTTTCTCAATTGTAGCGGCGGGTTCGGTCGCGCGCAATCCATTCTTGCAAGAGTCCGAACAAATGCAATAAAATCGGGTGAAAAAAAGAGCGTACTGTGCTACAATACTGAAATTGCAAACAATTGCAATCGGCCATCAACCTAGGGAGGTTTATCGATCGCCATGCTCATTATTGGTATCGCCGGCGGCACCGGTTCCGGCAAAACAACGGTCGCACGATCCGTCATCGACCGGCTCGGCGCCGGAAAAGTTACGTTCATATCTCAGGACAACTATTATAAAGATCATCCGGAGCTTAGCTTCGAAGAGCGCGGAGCGATCAATTATGATCACCCGTTCGCTTTCGACAACGATCTGATGGTCCAACACCTGAACGATTTGAAAGAAGGCAAGGTGGCCCATGCGCCAGTCTACGACTTCACCATGCACGCCCGTTCCGCCGATCAGACCGTGGAACTGAAGCCCAACAATATCGTCATCATCGAAGGATTGCATGTCTTGTCGGACGAGAATCTTCGTGCGCTGCTCGACATCAAAGTCTTCGTCGATACCGACCCGGACGTGCGGATTCTTCGCCGTGTCGTGCGCGATATCGAAGATCGCGGACGCAGCATCCGCTCCGTGCACGATCAATATCTGCGCACGGTTAAGCCGATGCACGAAGCGTTTATCGAACCTTCGAAGAAATACGCCGACCTCATCATTCCGGAGGGCGGTCACAATGAAGTGGGCATTCAGCTGCTGTCGATCCTGACCGAGAAATATTTATCGGGCGACCATCAGTGGAACCACCACGCGTAATCGGACGTCGAAGTCCGAAAGATCGACGAAAAAGCCTGTCCCCGGAGCGCATATCGCGCTTCGGAAGGACAGGCTTTTTTACTGTCGACACGGTAGTCCCCTGTCCTTTATGAAGGTAGCGGGTTCGAACTTTATTTATAAAATACTTTATCGACGTTGTATTTGGCACGGCCGTCGTTGATCAAAAACGTCTCGTAAATCTCGCGATGCGTCGGATCGGCCACCAGGCAGACGTCAATGCGGCGAACTTCTTCGCGATGATTTTTCATCGGCGATACGCTGTCTTCAAAATGCTTTTTGATCCGGGGTCTGAGCTTGCGGGCTTTGCCGACGAAGAGCAGCTCGTCGTTCTCGCCGTAAAACATGAAAATGCCGGCTTCTTCGCGCGTGATCAGGTGAAAGTCGGTAAATCCGTAAATATGGCTAAGCTGCGGATTCTCCTGCTTTTCGATCGAGACATCCGGCTTCGGTACAGTAACTAAAATCATTAAGTTCACGTCCTCTATAGAAAATGGCCTCTTGGCCCTGCCGTCGCATCAAGTTCTTCCGGCGCTGCCCATCCTACCACAGAATCAGTCTTCGCGCCATGAAAATAAACGATTGCCGCAACCTTGGACAAGCTCGCTGCGTATGCTTTTCCATGCAGAAAATCCGAAGGAGTGAAAGTTTATGTCCACTGTCAATGCAAGCATTACCGAAGGCGTTCTGCGCACGCGCAAAAAATTGCGCCAGGATACGCTGATTTCGATCTTTGACGAATTCGACGGAGAACGCATGGCTCTCGACGACGCCAAGCGTACGGAAAAATATCGCAAAATGGCACTGAGCCCCTTTTCCTTTTATCGAGGCAGCGCCTATCTGTTCTACTTCGACGTCACGCGCCAATACTTTCCTTATCATACGCCGAAGGAACGCCCGACCTGGGTGCAAGGCGATCTGCATTTCGAAAATTTCGGCGCGTTCCAAAGCGGCGACGGGCGCATCTTCTATGACGTGAACGACTTTGACGAAGGCTATGTCGGTTCCTATCTGTACGACGTCGTGCGCATGACCGTCAGCATCGTGCTGGTCGGACGTCAACTGGGTTACACCCAGGAGCAGCAGGTTGATGCGGCGGCGCATTACATCCGGTCGTATTACAAGCAGATCGGCAAATTCGCTTCCGGCAAAGACGATCCGGCCGACTTCGTCGTCGATTCGGACTGCGCCAAAGGGGCGGTACGCAAACTTCTCCGCAAGCTGGAGAAGCGTCAGCAAGGACATTTTCTGGAAAAGGTCACGGCTCGGATGCAAAGCGGCGACGGACGCGCGTTCCTTGAAAATAACGAGCTGGTCGAACCGACCGAAGCCGAGCGCGGCGGACTTGAACAGTCATGGAACTTCTATATGGACACCCTGCTATGCCGCCGCCCGGGCGAAGAACATTATCGGATCAAAGACATCGCGGCCAAACACGGATCCGGCACCGCTTCGATCGGATTGGACCGATTCTACGTACTGATCGAAGGCGGCACGGCTGAGGCCACGGGCGACCGCGATTCGGACGATACGGTGCTTGAGGTCAAAGAGGTTCGCGTGCCGGTTCCCGCCTACTTCATGCCGTATTCCGAATCGTTCTGGGAGACCTTCGCGCATCAAGGCAAGCGCGTAACGGCCACCCAGCAGGCGATGCATCATGAAGCGGACCCTTATCTGGGCTTCCTGACGATGGACGGACGCCACTTCTACGCACGCGAGCGCTCCCCGTACAAAAAGCGTTTGAAGCTTGAAGCGCTGCAAACGACGGAAGATATGGATCGCGTGCTGACCCTTATGGGACAACTGACCGCCAAAATGCACGCACGGGCCGACTTCGACGTGAGCTTGGGCATTTTGCCGTACCACAGCGAAAAAGAAATTGCTGACGCCATGGGAGACGACCCGGACGCGTTTGCCAAGCATGTCTCTCAATTCGCCTACGCGTACGCGGACGTCGTGGAGCGGGACTACGCGCTGTTCGCGGAATGGATCGCGAAGCGTTTTCCGGAAACGCAGGCGGCATCGGAGGAAACAGCGGCCGTGGGCGGTACGGTGAAAGCCGCTACGCCGGGCGAGGTCGCGGCGCAGCCGGCGATGGAGGACGGGGTGACGGTCGAACCGACGGCGCAAGCCCCTGAAAACGAAGCGGACGGCGCTGTCTGCGCAAGCGACGAAAACGCGAAGTAAAGTTGTTTTAAAAACGGCCCCGTCAAAAAGAACCTTCGAATCCGCGAGACGGCGGAAACGAAGGTTCTTTTAAATTGCGCGCGGCGAATCCGCGAATCTACAAGCTGCCGCCGAACGTGTCGCCGCCTTCGATCGTACCGCTTTGGAAGCCTTTGTAAAACCAGCTCTTTCGCTGTTCGGACGTGCCGTGGGTGAAACTGTCGGGCACGACGTAACCCTGCGATTGAAGCTGGATGCTGTCGTCTCCCACGGCGCTCGCGGCCGTCAGCGCCTCGTCGAGGTCTCCCTGCTCCAGCAGGTTCTGTCCCTGTTCGTAATGCGCCCATACCCCCGCGTAATAGTCCGCCTGAAGCTCCAGCTTGACGGAGTACTTGTTATACTCCGTTTTGCTGAGCGTTTGGCGCAGGCGATCGACTTTGCCGCTCGTACCGAGCAGGTTTTGCACATGGTGTCCGACTTCGTGCGCCACGACGTAAGCCATCGCGAAATCGCCCGGCGCGTTGAACTGCTGCTTCAATTCGTCGTAAAAGCTCAGATCGATATACAGCTTTTCGTCGCCGGGACAGTAAAACGGCCCGACTGCCGAGCTGGCCGTCCCGCATGCGGATTGCACGCTGCCGCTAAACAGCACGAGCTTCGGATTGCGGTAGGTCATTCCGTTTTCTTGGAAAATCCGGCCCCATACGTCCTCGGTATCGGCCAGCACGACCGAGACGAAGTCAGCCAATTCTTCTTCCTCCGCCGGTCCTTGATAATTAGCGGCCGATTGCGATTGCGTCTGCGTTTGCTGCGTCGAAGCGCCGCCGTTCAGCAGGTCGGACGGATTGCCGCCGAGCAGCATGACGATAATGACGATCACGATCCCGCCTACGCCCAAGCCGCCTCCGACCATTAAACCTCCTCCGCCGCTTCGACCCCGCTGGTCTTCGACGTTGCGGCTCGCTCTTCTCCCTTTCCACTGCATGGCTGTTCCTCCTTGATGTCGGCGAGAATGCGGATCATCCCGTGCGTCTTCCCGTCGTACTCGCTTTCTTACACAGAATTAACCGACTAATAGCTTGTCTCAATCAAGGCGAAAAAGAAGCGGCAGACCTGCGCCTTCGCGCGTCTGCCGCTCCCGTGCTACGAATCCGATTTCTCCAAAGCGTCCAACCGTTCCAGCACCCGTCTTTTGCGGTACAGCATATGGGCCGCTTCCGAGACGTCGCCGAGCGTCTGGCGGTTTGCCACGGCGCCGAACACGATGCCGGCAACAGGAACGGCTTGCAGCAGCTTTTTCCATCCCCAACTGTCGCGGTACGTGGTGACCACCTCGCGCCAGCCTTGAATCTTCGACATGGCGGTGACCGAAGGCGGCAGCTTGCCGTCCTCGCCTGCTTTGAGGTTCAATTCTTCCAGCACGGCCTGCTTGCCCACGATATCGGAGGAGGTAAACTGGAGAACCTTGACGGCGAAGACCCGCTCGGCTTTGTCGTTGGCGTCGTAGCCGTAGCACAGCCCGATCTCCTGGATCACTTTCAGCGACAAGCCGAGCACGGCCGGAATATCCGCAGCCAGCGTGAAAATCCCGCCGACGCCCGTCGTTGCTCCTTGGGCGGTTGCCAAGTTGCGGCTTTCCCCGGACAGCCGCTTTGCCGCTTCGTCCATGACGGCAAGCGGATAAGGTCCGGTCTCCGGCAAATGCCTTTTGCGCGCGGCCGCTTCCAATACGCCGGTTACATGGCGACGGGCAATCAGATATTTGCCGCCGTTTTGCACGTAGTTGCCCAGTTCGTCCAACAAACCGCCGATCTTTTCGTGAATGAATTTGGGCGTGACTTTGTCCAACAGCTTGAACGGAATGCTCGCGATCCGATCCCAGATCGGCAGCTTGCGCTGGCTTTTCGTCCACTTCTCGATTTCTTTCAAAGCGGCCTGCAGTTCCTGCTCGCTATCGGGCACGGCTTGCTTCGGCTCCGATTCTTCGCGTCCGGTCTCTTCTTGTTCGTTCGTCATGGGTTTCCTCCTGATCCGCGCCAAGCGATTCGCTTTGCGCGTCATGTATTCTTTCCGTTTATACGCGCCGAACCCGCTTCGGTTACGAATTTCATGGCTGACAACGTACTACCCGGAAAAAGAACCCCTGACACGCGCGAAACCGTCGGAACCTTTCAGGGTTCCGGCTGTTTGGGCTTCAATCGCACTCCGCCCGGACAATCCGCTTGGCCCGCGCGTCCCAACGCGGGGCGTCGGGTCCGGCGAGACTCAGTCCGCCCGCCCATTCCGGATAGGCGCCCGCGTCTTGCGGCGCGGGGACTTCTCCGGCCAGGACCTGCCGTCCGAGCGCAGACGGCTCGAACTTGCGGTTTCCGAAGTCCGGCGGGCATTGGCCGTACTTCGGAAAGCTGCCGTCTCCGCTCGGGCGAAGCAGCGGAGACGGCCCGGCGGACATCCGTTCCAGATGCCGCCAGAATTCCAGGTCGCCCAAGCCGAGGGCGACCAGCTTGTCCGCGGCGAGCCGAAACAGCTCGCCGGGCGCGGCAGCGCCGGAGGCGGCGGCTTCCAGCGCGGCTCGCTGGATGCTGCCGAGCCCATCGAAGGCGGACGGCAGCCGCGCCAGATGCGCTTCGAAAGCGGCGCGGGCAAACGGCAGGGCTTCGGCGTCCGCCGTCAGGAAGCGGACATGCTCTTCCGGATCCGGCGAGCTGTATGCCGCCCAGAAGCGCGACGCGAGCGCGAACTGCGCCTCGCCGACCGGCTGCCAAGTACCCGACAAGGTCCGAAGCTGTTCGGGCTTCAGCTGCCCAAGCCCGTGGAAAACTTCGATGCCCGGAAACTCGCCGATGCAGAGCAGGCTGATCCGGGTACGTCCCCGCTGCATCCGCCCGATCCGATTCAGCAGCAAAGCCAACATGGCCTGATCGAACAGATCATGTTCGAACCACAACACGGCTTCTTCGAATCGCTCAAGCTCGCGCAGCTTGCGCTCCTGCGCCGAACATCCCTCCAAGTAAAGCGCACGCGGAATGCCCAGCTCCCGCTCCAACGCTTCGGCACGCGCGAAACGGGCCGACGCTTCTTCCATATCCGCGAAAGCCGGTCCGAACGGATAAAGCTCCCGCCACACCAGCACCTCGCCTTCGATTCCTGCCTGACACAGCAGGTCTGCGGTATGATCTCCGTTTACGATATGCAGCATATGTTTGCCTCCTTCATGCAAGTCGCGGAACGCGGCGGAAAAGTCCGAAACGTGCAGCGCCGATCTCAGCTTGGCCCGGGCATCGAACAATCTTTTTTTGAGCGCCGATTCCGATATGTCCAGAAAAACCGCGATGTCCTTCGTCCGGCAACCTTCGAAATAGAAAAGCCGCACCGCCAGACGTTGGGTTTCCGGCAGTTCTTCGACCGAATCGTACAGCATGCGTCTCGTCTCGCGCCGCTCCGCGATTTCTTCCGCGCTGCCTTCTTTGTCCGCGAAATCCGAAAAGCTTTCCCCGATCGGCAGCGCGGGGATTTTTTTGCGCCGGATCAGCCGGATCGCCCTCCTTTGGACGATCGTCCGGAACCAACCCGGAAAAGCTTTCGGCTGCTGCAAGGCTTCCAATCCTTCGAACGCTTCCGCGAAGGCTTCCTGCACGGCGTCTTCCGACGACTGCGCATCGCCCAGCTTGTCGTAAGCGGCGGCGTAGGCCATTTTGCGGTACTGCCGGAACAGTTTTTCATAGGCTTCCGGCTCGCCGCGTTTTGCTTTTTCCACCCATTCTTCCACGCGTGTTCGTCCTCCTTCAGCATGTTTCTTCTCTATAGTGCCCCGCTGCTCCGATTCGGTTACCTAATCTTGCTTGCTATGAGTTTATTTTTCTAATATTTCTTTTTTTCGTACCGATTAATTAAAAGATAGACTATGATAAGCATAGAGCTAAAGAACTATATAAAAAAAGAGGGAACCATTCATGCGCACTTCCGCCAAACACATCGCCGCTCTTCTTTTTGTGCTTCTTTTTACGGGCTTTTATTATACGTGGATTTTGATTTGGAACGGCGACGACAATATGGCGACCTGGGGAGGAGACATCCTTTCCGTGGCCGGAAGCCTGATCGCCGCACTATGGCTGTTTGGAGCTGCCAAACGCACATGCGGAGAAAAAAAGACCTTTTGGATGCTGCTTTCCTTGGGGTGCTTCAATTATTTCATCGCCGAATCCGTTTGGCTGTATGAAGAAAAAGTGCTGCGAATCGATCCTCCTTCCCCCGGCTGGACCGATTTTTTCTATATTTTGCAGGTTGTTTGTTATTTGGCGGCTTTCGTTTATCCGTTTATCCGGCTGAAAAAAAGCTACGGAGCGTTCAAGCTGGTATTCGATATCATGATCGTCATGACCGTTGCCGCCACCTTCAGTTGGCACTACCTGATCGCTCCGGTTTTGCATGACATCGAACTCTCGAGTTTGACGATGATCGTCAACTTGTCATATCCGATCACCGACCTCGCGCTGCTGTTCGGCGCGATGAGCTTGTACTGGGGCGCCCGCAAAATATTTTCCCGCCGGATCATTCTGTTCATTTTTCTGGGTCTCGTGACTCAGGCGGGCGTCGACTCGGTTTATTTGTATTTGCTGTCCGCGGAATCGTACGATTCGGGCAGCTTCGTTGATCCGTTTTTCATGCTTAGCCTGCTGTTGGTCGGCTATGCCGGCTTTATCCAGCGACCCGAACTTTCAAAACAGCCGATTTCCGAAACCTCGGAAACCGGCGTCGAACGCCTGGACATTCCCCGGATCATTTTGCCTTATTTGAACGTGTTGATTCTTTTCTCGTTCATGATTTCCGGTTCGGCCGGCATCGATGCTTTCACGATCGGCACCGGCATTTCGATCCTGCTCGTCATCGTCCGCCAACTGCTGATTATTTTCGAAAATCACGATCTTCTGATCAGCGTCTACCGCAAAACGGAAGAACTCGAATTAAGCGAAGAACGGTACAAATCCCTGTTCGAATATCATCCGGACGCCGTCTATTCGCTCGATCCGAACGGGAATTTCGACAGCGCGAACGCGGCCGCGTCGGAACTGCTGGACTGCGGCCGCGAGCAGCTGATCGGCATGTCCCATACCGAATTCGTGCTGAGCGACCGTCCGGCGCAAACAGAAGATTACATGTCGGCCGTCAGATCGGGCGAAGCGGAACGTTACGAAGGCGAAATCCGCAGCTTGAGCGGACGGATCAGCACCGTCAGCGTGACGCATATCCCGATTAGAGTGCGAGACCGGATCGTCGGCGTTTTCGGGATCGGACGCGACATCACGGAGAACAAGCGGAACGAGGAACGGATTCGCTACCTGGCTTATCACGATCCGCTGACGGGGCTGCCCAACCGAGCTTCTTTCGACGCCGAGTTGAAAGAAACGATCGAGCGGTCTCGCGAGGCGGGCGAGACGTTTGCCGTCGTGTTTATCGATCTGGACCGCTTCAAAAACGTCAACGATACGCTCGGGCACGACGTCGGCGACCGCCTGCTGATTTCCGTGGGCGAACGTCTCAGGCTCTGCATCGGCGCGAATGATACGGTCGCCCGGCAGGGCGGCGACGAATTCACGCTGATCCTGCGCGGCATCGACGACAAAGAAGGCGCCCGGGCGGCCGCGCAGGTTATTTTGGACGCTTTGAGCCCGCCCCACGCTCTTGCGGAACAGGAGATCGTTGCGCTGCCGAGCATCGGCTTGTCTGTGTACCCGATCGACGACGATACGCCTGTAGGCTTGATGAAAAAAGCCGATATCGCGCTGTACCAAGTCAAATACGGCGGCAAAGGCCACCATCGGATGTACTGCGAGACCGATCCGGCTTTTTCCCGAAAGTTTATTCTGGAACAAGATTTGGGACAGGCGATCGAAGAAAATCGCCTGCTGCTGCATTACCAACCTCAGATCGATTCCGCTTCAGGGCAACTGAAAGGCGTCGAAGCACTGATTCGTTGGAACCATCCGACATTCGGTCCGATCTCGCCGGTCGAATTCATTCCGATCGCCGAAGAAAGCGGTCAGATTTTGACGATCGGAGCCTGGGTGCTGAAGCAGGCTTGCCGTCAAGCCAAACAATGGAGCGACGCGGGAACGTCGATCAAAGTAGGCGTCAATCTGTCGCCGAGACAACTTCATCAACCGGACATTGTCGGACAGATCGCCGGGGTCCTGCGCGAAACGGGCCTCGCCCCGGAGCTGCTCGACCTCGAAATCACGGAGTCGGCGGCGCTCGAGCAGCCGGAGCTCGTGTTGTCGCGCCTGAGCGAGCTCAAGCAGCTCGGATTGACGATCTCGATCGACGACTTCGGGACGGGCTATTCTTCGTTGTCTTACCTGGAGAGCTTCCCGATCGATAAGCTCAAGATCGCCCGACAATTCACCAGCAAGCTCGAAAATCGCCAGGTCAACCGAAAAATCGTGTCCCATATCATCGATCTGGCCCGCACTCTGGAGATGAGCGTCATCGCCGAAGGCGTCGAAAGCGAAAACCAGGCCGAGATCCTTCGTTCGATCGAATGCGTGGAGATGCAAGGCTTCCTGTTCGGCCGTCCCGTTCCCGCTTCGGACATCGACCGGCTTCTCTCTCTGACTCCGTCGGAGTAAGGATGCTTGGAGTAAGCATGGCTTCGTGATCCTTTTTTAATTTTGTATAAAAAACAAACAAGCCCTGCCAAATACGGCAGGGCTTCTATTACTTACAAAAAAACTTGAAGCGTGCAGCGGAGGGAGAAATTCAGGTCAAGACGCCTTTGAACTCGGAAAACTTCCATTAAAAATTTCAATCGACTTTTCCGGGTGAGACAGCGCCTTTACCGAATTTCTCCCGCAGCGCCCCCCGCTTCACCTCACCGCGATATAGATTGAGACTTCCGCTGCTTCCGGGTCGAAGCCGCGGGTATCGTACAGCTCGAAATCCCCCGTATAGGATCTGCGTTCGGAAGACGTTTCGTAATAAGACCAGATTTCGCCCCATGCCTCGGCTACCACTTCGGCAATAGGGCCGCGCTGCGTGCGAAAAATTCGGTATCGGCTTTCCGGTACCAGGGCGCGCAGACGCTCGGACTCGTCTTCCGCGAAGCGTCTTCGTTCGATCGGCGTCGGGCCGTCGGCGACTGCCGATTCGTGGCCGATGACCAGCGTGTAGGCGCCGGAAGCGTCGCTTTCGTAATCGGTGTACAGCGCGTAGATCAAGTGCGGATCGCGAACCGAGGAATCCAGCGGGAGGCCGCTTTGATAGTACGTACGCCACAGTTCGGGAATCTTGCCGTTCGGCCCGAACTCGGCAGCATTGGTCGTGCGCGCCGCGAATCCGGTCAAAGCGAAAGCGGATCGGGAAGCAAAAATCTCGGAGTCGTGGTCAGGCAGATATTTGGCGATGCTCACGGAAAATCTTCCTCTCTATCGGTCATTTTCCGCTATCATACGCTTAGAACGCGGACATCCCCATGTCCACGTTGTTCGAAGGTTGCAGGACGTTTTCTTTTTGCGAGTCCATGCGTTGATCCGCATGCACGATTCCCGCGTAAGATTCCACGATCCGCCTTGCCCGCCGCACCAGTTCCTCGGCAATAACTAAAGGAGACTCCACCGTAACGCGATCCCCGTAACTGAGCAGCATGCCGTAAAACCATTCGTCCATCGTGAAATCCCCCGCGATTCGCACGCAGCCGTTTTCAAGTTCCGTCATTAACGATGCTTCGAATGTGTCCGTGACCCTCAGCCGAACCTCGGCGCAAAATCGCAGCGATACCGCAATCCTCGGCATGCTGTCCCAATCGTCGTTCCACTCGTACGTATCGATTGCGGGCGCGGCTTTGGGTATAAAAGGTTCGCCCGTTTCGCGCAGCTCCAGCATGCGAGACAGACGGAAGATCCGAAACTCCTTGCGCAGCAAGCAATAGGCCTGCAAATACCAGATACCGCCTTTCATTAGCAGCATGGCGGGTTCCAGCAGACGCCGACTTTCTTTTCCGTTCATATTCAGATAGCGAACTTCCACTCTCAGAGCTTCGCGGGCCGCCTGTCTTAGGCATTCGACGCGATCGCGAGTCGACGCATGACCGCTCCACGCATTCAGATCGAAGATCACGCCCGGCCCCCGTCCTTCCGTTCCTCCGCCCAGCAGCGCTTGCACCTTGTCCGCCAGATCGGCAAAAGTCTGATCATCCAGCACGCTCGCCGCTCCCTTGACCGCGGCGCGCAAAGCCTCGATCTCGCCCGGACTCAGCATCTGCCGACCGATCGTATACCGCTCCATCAATTCGAATCCGCCGCTCATGCCCTGATGCGATACGATCGGAATTCCGGCGCGGCATAAGGTCTCGATATCCCGATAAATGGTTTTGGTCGATACCTCGAATCGTTCTGCCAACGCGCTGGCACTGATTCGTTCCCGGTTCAACAATAGAATGGTCATCGCGAGCAATCGATCGATTTTCATTGCGCGCTTCCTCCTTTCGCAAAATCGCAAGTCCTGCCTGTTTCTTCTATTGTACGGCAAACAAGCGTTCGCTAAAAGCAGCAAATACAGCCTTTTCGCGACTTTTCGGGTAATAGAATATTTTTATGGGTAAAACGGTGATGAAGCCTTTCAAGTCGGGCGCGCGATGTCGGTAAGCCGCCAAACTTGCAACCGCCTTCGCGCATCCTTTAAGATCATGAGGAGGACATCGCGGCGGGTACCGGGCCCCCTGCCCTCAAGCGCCTTCTCGTACGCAGAATTGAAAATCTCGTTCTTTTTCTGAAAATATATCGATATTTACATATTCATGCGAGATGCCGAAACCGACGCCAAAGCCTGCACGACCGCCCAACGCGCAAGACGCCTGTCTCGACTCGAAATCGTTCGGATAACATTCGATGTTCGACCATGCGACTGATCGCGTGACGGCATGCAAGTCCGGGAGCCGGAATCCCGTCAAATCCGAAAGTCGAGGTGAAGAGAACGTGGAAAATTGGATTACCGACTTTATGAACGACTGGGGTTACTTCGGCATCTTTTTGCTGATTGCTCTGGAAAATATTTTCCCGCCGATTCCGTCCGAGGTCATTCTGACGTTCGGCGGCTTTATGACGACGCAGACCGATATGAGCATCTGGGGCGTTATCATCGCATCCACGCTGGGATCGGTGTTCGGAGCCGCGGTCTTGTACGCGATCGGCGCGATCATGAAGCAGGAACGCATGGAGCGCTTGATCGAAAAATACGGCAAATGGCTCCGTTTGAAAAAAGAAGACGTCGGCAAAGCCTACGGCTGGTTCGATCGGTTCGGCAAATGGGCCGTGTTCTTGTGCCGCCTCGTGCCGCTGGTTCGCAGCCTCATCTCTATTCCGGCAGGCAGCGTTCGCATGAATCTGTTCTCCTTCCTGCTGCTGACGACGGTCGGCTCGCTGCTTTGGAACACGATCCTGACCTATATCGGCAGCGCCGTCGGAGAATCGTGGGAAAGCGTCGTCGGACAAATGGACGTCTTCTCCAACGTGGTCTACGTGATCCTCGGCGTGCTGGTGGTGGGAGGCGCGGCGTTCTTTTTCTGGAAAAGAAGCAAAAGCGTCAAAAGCGGCTCGTGAGTCAACGCCGCCCAATCGAGTTAATGGCTTAGGGCGTGTACGCAAACTCCGACGGAAGTAGATTTTGCTGATTTTTCGTTCTCAGCAAGGAAGTTTTCCGAAGGCGTGCCGGGGCACGTCAAGGGAAACTGACGCGGCGAAGGGCGAAAAGGCAGCAAAAGATACACGTCGTTGAGTTTGTGTACACGCCCTAAAAGAACGCGCAACCGCCAATTTCTTCATAAACGGAGGAGAATCCCTATGGAAGCCATCACCGTAACCGCCATTATCAAAGCAAAGCCCGGCCGGGCCCATGACCTGCGCGGCGAGCTGATCAAAGTCGTCGGCCTCAGCCGCACCGAGCAAGGTTGTCTGGAATACGTGCTGAACGAGTCGCTCGAAGATTCGCATACGTTCATTTTTTATGAGCGTTGGGAAAACGCGGAGGCCGCGCAAGCGCATCTGGATAGCGACCATTACAAGGAATACCGCAGCGCGACGGAAAAAATGGTCGCAGCCCGCGAAGTGTACCGGATGCAGCCGATCACCGCGCCGTAAGTATCCGACCGACCCGGAAAGCCCTGCCGCCCTGAATCGGGAAGGCAGGGCTTTTTATTTTGCGTATGCATGGAATCGGCCTCCGTCGGCTCAAGCTCTTCCGCGCGGATACGCCGTACGTCAATTCCTCTCGATCCGTCACCAGCACGGAAGCCGCGCCGACAATCCGAAGCGATTGAGTCGATAAGCCATCAGCTCGCCGTGAGCCAGCGACGGCTCCGGAGCATGGATATACAACCTTTGTCCGAAGACCGTTGTCCGTCCGATCGGTTTGCGCTCGGGATCTCGGGATCGCAAGCTTGAAGAGCTTGAACTTAAACCGCCCTTTGCCGATTTCGGCGAAGGGCGGTTTAAGTGTGCGGAGTTACCGGGTATAGAGAGAATGACTCTGTGCGTACAGAGCGGCAGTTTCCGTCATCACGTAACTTTTCGACTCTTAATTGGAGGTAACTTTACCTTTATCGTTGAGTAGTTACAGTTTCAGTCCCGACAAGCGAAAGGAGAACGACCGCTATGTTCAGCGATTCCGAGAATCATCGCTCTGATCCTTTATCCGGCAGCACGGCCGATTCTGCCGATAAACACGACCAGCTGTACGTCACCGAAGCCGAGGAAGCGGTCGACGAGCTCGAACGCGTATCCGGCGTCCATCCCGGCTACCGTCGCGCCCATGCCGGCGGCTTCTGCTGTCGGGCTTCGTTCCTGCCGAGCGGGAAAGCGGCTCCGTTCACGACCGCGCCGCATCTTCAAGATCGCGAAATTAAAGCAATCGTCCGATTTTCGGGCAGCTCGACCGATCCGGCACTCGCCGACCTGCTTTCGCCCGCCAAAGGCATGGCGGTCCAGTTCGCGCTTCCGGACGGCGGAGTCACCAACATGGTCGGCGTGACCGTTCCGGTCTTTTTCGCGAGAACCCCGTCTTCGTTCATGGATATGCTGACGACGCTCAACCGGACCAAAGCCGGCAAAATGCCCAAATCCGAAGCGCTGATCCATTTCGCCCGCCATTTCGGCGAAAGCCGGCAGAGCCTGCTCGCGCTTAAGCGCTTGAAGCCGCCCGTAAGCTATGCCACCAACCTTTACTACTGTATCCATGTCTACATACTCGTCGATGCGGAAGGCCGCCGCCGTCCGGTCAAATTCGAATGGATACCCGACCTGGGCGTCCATACGCTATCCATTCACGATGCGGCTGCCCTGCCTGACGACTATTTGGAAAAAGAGCTTGAACTGCGCATGCTGTCCCAGCCGCCTTCGTTCAAGCTGAATATCGTGTTCGGCGAAGAAGGCGATCCGACCGACGATCCGACCAAACGCTGGCCGAGCGACCGCGCGCGGATCAACGCGGGACGGCTGGTACTGCTCGAACCGATCGCGGAACCGCGCGGACTATTGATGGACCCGACCGCCGTGCCCGAAGGCATCGCTTTATCCGACGATCCGATCTTGAATTTCCGGCGCGAGACCTATGCCGAGTCGATGAAACGTCGCAGCGGCGGGCATTGATTCAGAACAAATGGCTTGTTTATGTGCGTCCATACAAAAGAACGCCGGAAGGGGCGGGCCGAAACCCGTCTCTTTTTTGCTTTTGGCACCGGTGTGCTTACCGGGCCTTAAATCAAATTCAGCCGGGCCCACTCCGCCATCTTCGTTCCCGGTCGCCCCAGCACCGTCAAGACGTCATCGCGAACGACTGTCGTCTGTGCGGTCATTTGACCGGCCGCGGTCAATTTCATCGTTATGAGGGCACTTTCCATGTAAGCGCGTTGTCCTATATCCGTAATTCCGGCAACCTGATCTTCGAAATTCGAAGGATCAATCACCTCGCAACGGATTTCTTTTCCCGACGCCGACGTCAAAATGTCGGCGACCTCCGTACCTGTCAGCACTTCCGTACTTAACCAGTAATCGGCGCCGCCGTGTTTCTCCGGCCCTTCCCGCAATACGGCTGCGGCAACAGCGGCAATGTCCGCGGCACACACCCATCCTTGCGGCAGATCTTTTGTGAAAGCCGTAAAAAAACCAGTCTCCGAGATCGGAGGATCCGTCTTCAAACTCGTGTCCGCAATGACATTCGGATGCAGATGCGTCCAGGCGACTCCGCTGGCCCCGATATAGGTTTCGATCAGATCATGCCAAGCAAAATGCGGCATCAGATCGCGTCCCGAGGTGAATACGCCCAGATGAACGATATGACCCACGCCCGCATCGACTGCCGCATCAACCAATTTTTTGCTTTGGAATAGCATATCCGACGTGTAGCCGGTCAACAAAAACACACGGTCGACGTCTTCCAACGCTTTCGCGAAAGTCTCCGGACGATTGAGATCAAGCACGACGGCTTCGCGTCCTTCTATCCGCCATTTCTCCGCAGCTTCCGCCCGGCTTGTCGCAAGACGAATCGTAATGCCTTCGTTATTGCGATCAAGTTCTTTTACCACTTGCGAACCTACGGTTCCGGTTGCGCCAATAACCAATACTTTTGCTGTCGTCATCATTTCGCCCCCTGCTCTTATTTATAGAACGATTAAGTTCCGTAATTGAAGTGTACCAAATCTATTTATAGAACTCAATAGTTCCGTATTAAAACAACCAAAATGGTATACTTTGAGCAGCGAACGAAAAGTCATTGGACAAGAAAGGCAGGTAGAACGATATGCCGAAAGAAAAGCAGCAACGAATCGAAGAAAAAAGAGGACGTCCCCTCGATTTGTCGCGCAATAAGGTCATTCTTGAAGCGACTTTGGATTTATTGGCGGAAAAAGGCTATGACGCGTTAACCATAGATGCGGTCGCACTCCAAGCCAAAGTCGGAAAAGGTACGATTTACCGAAGATGGTCTTCGAAAATGGAGCTTGTGATCGACGCGGCTACTTTAATGAGTCCTTTTGAGCTTTCTTTGGATACGTTGAATAAAAATCAAGATTTGCGCGGGCAATTCGTCGACTTGCTCACTTTTGTTTTCATGGAGGATAAAAAATTCCAAAAAGCGACGAACGCGATTTGCAACGCTTTTAATGACGAATTGGATCAGAGGATGCGCGATGCGTTTTACTGGCGTTACCGCAACGCGATCGAAAGTCTGCTTGAGCCTTATGTTAAAAAGAACAAGTTGACCGACGAAGACATGGAATTAATCGCGGATATCGGTCCGGCTTTGGTCATGTATAATCTGCGCTCCAAAAATCAATCAGCCGACATCGCCTATATCGAAAGGGTCGTCGATAAATTGGTCATGCCGCTTTTGCCGAACTGACCGTTCAAAAGAAACTCGAAAATGACCTCGCTGCCGAAAAATTCGGCAGCGAGGTCATTTTATATGCCATATAATTCTTATTAAAAAGTATCGATTTCCGGCGATGCCGTACTTAAGCATCCAAGGAACAAACCAGAATCTCGATCTCCGTATCGGCGAATTCTTTTTTCACGATTTCCCTGACCTTTTCCCAGCGCAATCGATCCAATCCGCTTCCGATACGCGGCATCGCAAGCTGCGCAACCGCAGCGGACTCGCAATTCTCGCGCAGCGAACGAACCGCCTGCGCGAGCGATTTGTAGGTGGGCTTGTTGAAATAGTTGGCCTTGGTCACCAGGTTCATCACACGGCCTTCCCGGTAACACGCGCCGATCTCCAGAGGTTCTCTCGCTGCCCGTTCCTTTAACGGCTTCAGATCGAATCTTCGCACGAATTCGGCAGCGATTCCTTTGCCCATCTTCGCATCGGCCGAAATGCAGTGCGCCAGTATGTAGTCGTCCGGCAGCGTGAACAGATCCCCTTCAATCTCGTTGAACCGCATTCATAAGCCTCCTTCCCCTTGTCCCCTTACAACGAACGGCCCCAGATTCGTTCGAACGGACGGATCGTCCGACTATCTTTCGAACGATCCAGCACCGCAAAAATAACTTGATCGAAGTGTACCGCCCAACCTTCCCCGTCCAGCAGCCGGCGCCACCACGAAGCCACCTCGGCCGGATCGTTGCGGAACACGCCGCAGCCATAAGCTCCGAGCACCAGCGTACGGTCTCCTTGCTCGGCAAAGATCGCAAGCGCCAACCTCATTCTTTCCAGCATCACGGCTTTGGCCTGCGCCGCGTCTTCGCCTTTGAGCAGCACCTGTCCGTAGTTCACTGCAGGCAAGGTCAGCACGGAAGCATATGCCGGAGGTGCTGCCAATTCAAACCGTTCGTCGCGGAAAAAGACGACATCCGGCGAATAAATGGCATGGTGGGTGTACATCATCGTTCCGCTGGCCCGGTGGGCATCGTAATAACCGGAGTGCCGCAGTTGGGACGGGTACAATCCGCTGGTCGCGGCCAAGTTCTCTTCCTGCGCATTCGCGCCGTTCAGGAAGCCGCCTCCCGCATTTTTCGCGCTGGCAAAGTTCAATAATCCGATCGATTCCGCTCCGTTTGCCGTCAGGTCGCGTACCGTCTTTACGGCCGATTCGTTGACGACACGGTAATCGGTACGCAAATTTTCCGTTACGGGACGTTCGATCTTCAGGCTTTGTACAATTTCGGCTCCGCGCTTCGGCGTGATCAGCAGACTGTCTTCTTCGGAATGCCGCTGCGCTTCGCCGATCTCGATCGTCTTTCCCCGATACACGTAAGAACCTCGCTTGGCGATTTCGACCGTCTCGGCCGCGATTCGGCGCATCCGGTCGCGTGCCGCTTCGCGGTATCCCGTCGTCAGGTTGTTCATTTGCTTATTCATCTTGGATTTCCTCCTTCCGCAGATTATCCCGCGCTTCGCTCAAAGCAAAGCCCAGCAGATTGGTTCCTCGCCATTTGAACGGATTTTCCGCATTCGGATCCTGCTTGTCCAGGCCTATGCCCCAGATCCGATCGACCGGACTGGCTTCGACCAGAACGCGGTTTTTCGTGTTCGACAGGAAAGCCCATAGCTCTCGGTTTTGCCGGAATTTTTCTTCGCTCGCCCGGCGCACGATGCCGTAAGCTTCCTTTTTCCATACCTGATCGTCAAACCCCCGCACTTCGCGACCGAAAGCTTTCATCTGCTTGGGATGCTTGGCCTGCAGGATTTTGCGGCGTACTTCTTCATCGCGGAACAGCCGTGCCTTTTCGGCCATCATATACTGCTCGGCGCAGCCGTACTCGACGCCTTCGACCGTAAAACGGCTCGGCCACCATTGACTGAGGCAGCTTGCGTCGACCACGCCTTCCGTTTTGGCCGTATGGCCCCAGAAAAACAAATATTTGATCCGCTGTCCGGCGCCGTGCGCTTTCCGCAGCTCTTCCAAGTTATAAATCACCGATAATCTCCCCAGTCCTCGCGGCTTCGCCGATACAATCTCGATGGGCGATGTCCCGCGTTCTCCGTATATTGATCCGTTTTCTCGACCAGCGGTTCCGCTTTGCGGCGGAAGGCCGCTTTGAGCAGTTCCCGATCCAAGATCGCCTCGTAGGCCTGCTGCAATTCGGTCAGCGTAAAAAGCTCCGGCATCAGATGCAGCGCCAGATCGTTCTCCTCCACCCGTCCGCGCAGCCGCTCGATCGCCATGCCGATGATCTTCGCATGGTCGAACGCCAAATCTCCGCGGTCTGCGACCACATACTCCTCGATCGAAGCCCGGCTCGTTCGCGTGATCCGATGCTCGACGGTCGCCGTCAATTCCAGCTTGCCCGCCGCGTTTTTCGCAGAGTCGGCATAAAAATCATTCGAATCGGCTTCCGGCGACTCTGCCGTCAATTTCAATTCATAACGCCGGACATGCAGCATGCCGCCTTCATCCAACCGTTCCCGGCTTTCGCTGTTCATTCGATAGGACAGCTCGAACCACGCGGCCCGATCCGCATCGTCGCCCGCTTGCACCTGCAAGCCGCGACTGTCGATCAACGCCATGTATGAGCAGCTCACGACCCAGGTACGCGGATCTCGCCCGACATCGCTGAACGTATGCAGCTGTTCCAGATAGACGCGATCAACGCCCGTTTCCTCAAACAATTCTCTCGCTGCCGCCTGATCCGCAGTCTCGTTGGGACGCACGAATCCGCCGGGCAGCGCCCAGCGACCCAGATACGGGTGCCCGGCGCGCCGGATCAACAGCACTCGCAGCGTCTGCTTCGGCAGCTTGCGGTAATTTTCTTCCTTTTCGCCCGCTACCGTAAAAATGACCATGTCCGTCGCGATGGAAGGCCGTTCGTAATCCCCCGCGTCGTATCCGGCCAGAAACTCTTCTTCCGTCAAACCGTTCGCGTCGCGAAGCGGCTCCCGTCGGCTGTCTTCGTTCTTGTTTTCCCGCATCTTCATCCCCGACCTTCCATATAGGCGTTATCGTTATTCTCTTTTTGTTATTATCTAAATGTTAATATCAAAGATAAAGCCTTTCCTCCTGACTGTCAAGCCGTACAAGTTTCATCTATTCGATTAAACGCGGCTCGAAGCGTATAATGGGAACAGAATCCAACTTCGAGGAAGTGAACCCCATGCCGAACATGCCCGAGGCGAAGAACCATAGCCTGACGGACGGCAACGAGCCCTGCTTCTGCGGCAGCGGGCGCAAAATGAGACTTTGTCATAAGACCGCCTCGCCCGACAGCCGCGCCGCGCATGTGGTACGACTGTACCGGGACGTCGAGCAGACGATCGGCGACTATCGGGCAACCAGCCCCAAGCAGCCGCCGTGCCGGGAAGGGTGCAGCAATTGCTGCTCGGACTACTTCCCCGTCTCCCAAGTGGAGTTCGAGCTGCTGCTTGTTTATATGGAACGTCATTGGAGCAAGGACGAAATTGCCGAAGCGTTCGACCGCGCGGAAGAAAATCTATTGTTGTTGGAAAAAGAGAACCCGGACATGCACGCTTCGCTGACCCACAATATCGACCGCAAAGGCGAGCTGGACGCGGTACGCCGCCACGCGGGCCGCAACAGCTTTCCTTGCCCGCTGCTGGATCGGGAAAACGGACGCTGCCGGGTCTATTCGGCCCGTCCGTTCCTGTGTCGGACGCACGGCAGCTCGCATACGTTCTACGGCGGTTGGCGCGAGCGCTTACAGCCCGGGCAGGTATGCGAGTATATCGACGGCGGACGGTCGCATCGCAAGATCACGCCGAATATCGCCGATTACTGGCCGCTGTACGAAGAACTGGCGGATGTGCGCGTAGGGAAAGAACGCCGCCTGCTGCGTCAGTATCCGATCTTTTACTGGCTGGTGCTGTACGGGCGCCACGGCGGCGGCAAAACGACGGAACTGGGCAACCGCGACAACTTCGACCTGCCGCTTGCCGAGCACAATGCGAGAATGGCGGCGCATGGGTCGTCGGCAAATTGAGTAGCTCATCGCTTTTTCCGCATCAAAAAAAGACCGTTTCTCCTCCATCTGCAATATGGGGTAGAACACGGTCTTTTTGAGTGTCTTGCCGGGTAATCGAGTTTGTCGCGGATACTTTTTGCCTTATGGGGTACCAATGCCGACTCTATGTCCATCGGCCACGCACGGAGGACAGCTTTACGGCTTGTCCGCTCCGCCGTCTCCGGATTTACTTTCGGTTTCTTTACCTTTGCTCTTATAAGGTTTGGGTGCGTTTTTCTTGCGGTTTTCCGCTTTTTGCCAACGGTTCCAACCCTTTTTGCCGGTTCCGCGGCCTGTACCGCCTTTTTTGCTGGCCATGCTTGGTTCGCCTCGCTTTCGCGTCCCTCGCCTCCCGCACGCGCCTGAATCAGCCGTGTCGGTGCGCATGGACGTCTGTCGTTCTATCCTACGCGATGAAGCGGCCTCGGCACAAGGAAAATCGCCGGATTCCGAAAAAAGCGCATCATACGCCGGGCAAGGCAGCTTTTCCAAAAACTCGTCCAGCGCTTTCGGTCGATTCGCATAGATCGTCTTCAGATCCGTGCCTTCATACACGTTTCCGATGACCTCTGGACGACACAGTTCGCAGATCAAAATATCGCCGTTGCCGTGCAGATGGAGCTGCTTTTTACCATCCACGCAGTTCGAGAAGTACACGCCGGGTTCTTCCTTGAAGCCAAGCTTGTCTAGAAATCGATCCATGCAGGTCAGATACAGATCCGTGTCCGGGCGACGGTTCGCGATCAGTTCTTCCACTGAACGCACTAACGATTCGCGCGACGCCACGGCGTTCCAGCCCGCACGCTCGGCATGATCCATCACGATGCTGTTCTGAATTTCATGAATGCGCACGCCCAAATCATGCACCATCGCGCTGATCGCGGGCATATTTTCCTGAGTCGAACCGAACAGCAGCGTCTCTAGCACGGTTTCCAGACCCAATTCCACGCACAGACGAATATTTTCGATCACCTTCGCATACACGCGCGGGTCCATCCCGTAATAAGCCGCAAACGACTCCGCATCGGTAAAGTTAAACGACAGGTGGATGTTCGATAACCCCGCTTCTTTTAAACGGCGAATGCGCTCCGGACTGAGCAGGCTTCCGTTGGTGTTGAGTTGAGTCGCGATTCCGTTCTCCGTGCAATACGCCACGATCTTTACGCAGTCCTCAAAACGCATCGTCACTTCCCCGCCGGACAGGCGCACCCTTTTCAACGTCGGAATATCACGAATTAACCGAATGGCTTCCTCCGCGCTGACTTTCGATCCGTCATCCCGACGATAGGCACAGCAATAATCGCATTTAAAGTTGCAATTCGACGTTACGCCGATCTCTAATCCCTCAAGTTCGTACAATCCAGGCGTCTCCAGCTCAAGCGCCTTGTACTTGTTCTTCGTCAGCAATACCTTCAACCTCTTCCGTACGAATTTTCCGCTTTCTCGGCAGCTCCTTCCCCCTGATTGAGAACGATTGCTTGAGATGCGGAATCCTTCGCCATTATAACGAATAGAACATGGATTTCGGTATGACAAAGCTAACGCCCGGCGTGTTCAAAAAACTTTTATAGTTCCTTTGTGAGAAAAGCACTTTACACGTAATATCCGAGTTATATACATGTAATATTAAATTCCACAAAAACGTTTCGAAGACATATTTTTCTTTTAATTTGCAAATTTTAGCTTTACTTTGCCTAAACACCCTTGTATATTCGTCTCACACACAAGCCTTAAAAGTTACATAAAGTGACATTAGGAGGAAGAGAGATGAAAAGAAAAACAGCGGGGTTGGCTTCTTTGGTTTTGTTAATGAGTGTCGTATCAGCATGCGGAAACAGCGGGGGAGGCACGACAGCCAGCGGAACCGAAGCCGGAGGCACAACAGGGTCGGCTGACGGAACAGTCATCAAGATCGCTTCGCAATCGCCATTATCCGGCTCGAGCTCGATCCAGGGCGAAGCGATTCGACTCGGCGCCCAGATGGCACTCGAAGACCGCTCGCAGGAGTTCAAAGACCTCGGCTTCACGCTGGAACTCGTTCCCTACGACGATCAGGGCGATGCCAAAAAAGGCGTAGCCAATTCCGAAATGATCGGTGCCGATCAGGCCGTTCTCGGCGTCATCGGCCATCTGAATTCCGGCGTCTCCATCCCTTCTTCCGTCGTGTACGAAAAATACAACATCCCGATGATCTCTCCCGCCAGTACGGCCACGGAGTTCACGGATCGCAAGCTCAAGGTCGCGAACCGCGTCGTGGCCCGTGACGACTTCCAGGGTCCAGCCGCCGCGCAATACGCCGTCAATGAGCTGGGTGCCAAAAACATTTTCGTCATCCAGGATAAAACGGCTTATGGACAAGGGTTAGCCGAAGCATTCCGCGACGAAGCCGAGAAGCTCGGCGCGACCGTCGCGGGTTACGAAGCGATCACAGTCGGAGAAAAGGACTTTAACGGGGTTCTGAACATCGCTTTGAACAAGAAACCCGATTTCATCTTCTTCGGCGGCCTCTACGCCGAAGGCGGCTTGCTCGTCAAGCAAGCTCGCGAAAAAGGAATTACGGCTCCGTTTATGGGCGGCGACGCCCTCGACTCCTCCGGCATGGTCGAGATCGCGGGCGATGACGTCAAAGATTCCCTGTACAGCTCGGTCGCAACCGATATTACCAAGACCGAAGACGGCAAAGCTTGGGCCGACAAATACAAAGAAAAATTCAATAAAAACGCCGAAGGCTATTCCGTTTACGCCTACGATTCCATGTCCGTCATGTTGGATGCCATCAAAAGCTCCATCGACGCCGCAGGCGGAAAAATTCCTACCCGAGAAGCTGTACGAGACGCCGTTCGCGCAACCAAAGACTTTAAAGGCATCGCTACCGAAGTCGCTTTCGACGACATCGGCGACAATATCTACGCCAAAGTCTTCATCTACAAATTCGAAGAGGCCGCTTACCCCGGCTCCCTAGTCTCCGAAGTCAGCAAATAACCGCACGCCGTCGCCCGTTCCTGCTCCTTACCGTTCTACAGCAACGGCTTCACTCGCCTGCCAAGCGCTTCGCAACCACGAAGCGCCGCCCTTATCCCTGCCCCCAGAAGGCAAACGGGGCGAAGGGAGAGGTTCAGTGAAGGTCGCCTTTGAAATCGGGAAATCCGTTTAACCTGTTCAGGTTAAGCGGATTTCCCGATTGAAACAGCGACCGCAACGAACCTCTCCCGCAGCCCTTCCCGCCTTCCGTACCCCACCAAACAGAAAGGACCGATGCCTTCATGCTCTCCAGCATTCTAAGCTCTTTGCCGCAGGTATTGATCGACGGCCTGGCGCTCGGCGCGATCTACGCCGTCGTCGCCCTCGGCTATACGATGGTATACGGCATCCTCGAACTGATTAACTTCGCGCACGGCGAAGTGTTTATGACCGGAGCCTTTGTCGGCACGGCCACCCTGTTTATTTTCGACGATGCCGGCTTTTTGTCTTCCGCTCCGGGCTGGATCGTTTATTTTCTGGTCATCCTGATCTCCATGATCATCACCGGACTGCTCGGCGTACTGATCGAGAGAATCGCCTATCGTCCGCTGCGGCGAGCGCCCAAGCTGATCTCGCTCATTTCCGCAATCGGCGTCTCCTTTGTCCTTCAGGATTTGATTCGCTTCATCGCGGAACTGATTACGGGCAATTATATCGTTAGCGGAATTTCTTTGTTCCGGGGCACGTTCGAACTCGGCACCTCGTCACTGTCTTCCACCTTCAACGACTCGTTCGTCAAAAACAATACGTTCATTATTATCGGCGTCGCGATCTTGCTCATGCTGGCACTCGACCTGTTCGTCAATCGCACCAAATGGGGCGTTGCCATGCGGGCGGTCGCGCAAGATCGGGAAACGGCATCGCTGATGTCGATCAACGTCAATAAAGTCATCGTGCTGACCTTCTTCATCGGCTCGGCGCTGGGCGGCGCGACAGGCGTTCTGTTCGCTCAGCAATACGGCACAATCGATCCTTATATCGGATACATACTCGGTCTCAAAGCATTCACCGCAGCGGTGCTCGGCGGCATCGGCAATATCCGCGGCGCCATGTTCGGCGGACTCGCGATCGGTCTGCTGGAAATGTTCGCCTCCGCCAATCTCGGTCTGATCACTCACGGCAACTTCGGTTCCGAATACAAAGACGTCTTTGCCTTCGCCATCCTGATTCTCGTGCTGATCTTCAAGCCGGAAGGCTTGTTCGGCCGGGCGGTCAAAGAAAAGGTCTGATTGCCGCATTTAACCGAAAGGAGGAAGTCCATGTCCGGATTCAAGCTCGCCCTACAAAACAACAAAGTTCTCCAAATGTCGCTGCTGGCAGCCTTCGTGCTCGTATCGGCGCTCAGCGTCTACCTGACCAGCCGTTCGGTCATCGCGTTCATCCTGCTGCTCGGCTCGCTGCTGCTCTTGTACTACACCTCGCTGAGCAACGGGATGAAATGGGCCGTCGCCGGACTGCTGCTGATCCTCGTCATTCCGTTCGCTACCGCAGGCGGGCCGTCGCATGAATCCTATATGGAAGTCGCGACCCAATGCGGCATCTACGTGGCGATGGCATTGGGACTGAACATCGTCGTCGGCTTCGCCGGACTGCTTGATCTCGGGTTTGTCGCCTTCTTCGCCATCGGCGCTTATACGTACGGGATTTTTGCGACAGGTCAGGCGAACAACTTCATCCCCGGCGACCTGTTCCCGCTATCCGGCGATTATTTCTGGGTGTTTATCATTCTTGGAGGCATTATGGCCGCAATCTTCGGCGTGCTGCTCGGTCTTCCGGTGCTGCGGGTCAAGGGAGATTATCTCGCCATTGTCACGCTCGGCTTCGGCGAGATTGTACGGATCATTTTCAACAATCTGGAGAAACCGGTGAATATCACGAACGGCGCGATGGGCTTGTCCTCGATCAGCCCGCCGAACCTGTTCGGTCTGCAATTTACGTTCCCGCACCAGTTTTACTTTATCGTGCTCGGCATTCTGGCGGTCGTGATCTTCGGCGTCAGACGGTTCGAGCATTCGCGCATCGGCCGCTCCTGGAAAGCCGTTCGGGAAAACGAGATCGCCGCGCAGTCCATGGGCATTCCGTTGATTCGCACCAAGCTTACCGCGTTTGCCATCGGCGCTTCCTTTTCCGGCCTGATGGGCGTCGTATTCGCGGCTAAACAGACCTTCATCGACCCGTCAAGCTTCACATTGCTGGAATCGACGACGATTCTGGTCATGGTCGTGCTCGGCGGCATGGGCAGCGTGCCCGGCGTTATTCTGGGTGCCGTGCTGGTTACGCTGCTGAACTTGCAGGTGCTTGCCGAATTTACCGGATGGCTGAACCAACTCTCGATGCAGGGGATCATCACGCTGCCGAACGCGCTGTCCCCGGTCAAAATGCAGCGGTTCATTTTCGGTGCCATCTTGATCCTGATCGCCATATTCCGCCCGCACGGCCTAATCTCCGCACGCAATCGCAAGATCCCTCTATCTCAGGTAAAGGAGGCCGAAACGCATGAGCATCCTGAGCGTTCAAGGACTAGTCAAAAAGTTCGGCGGGTTAACGGCGGTTAACGGTGTCGATTACGCATTCGAACGCGGCAAAATCTCGGCGGTCATCGGTCCGAACGGCGCAGGGAAAACGACCTTTTTCAACATGATCACCGGAATCTATGTCCCCGACGCCGGAAGCATTGAGCTGGACGGGAAGTCGATCGTACGCGTAAAGCCGGATAAAATTACGGATCAAGGCATCGCGCGTACGTTTCAAAATATCCGGCTGTTCGGCAGCATGACCGTATTGGAGAATGTCATGGTCGGCATGCATATCCATCTGAAGGCCGGAATCCTCAGCACGCTGCTGAATCTGCCCCTGGTACGCCGCGAGGAAAAGGAAACGATGCACGAAGCCTATCGCCTGCTCGAATACGTCGGATTGGCCTCTCTATATAACGAAGAAGCGGCAAGCCTGCCGTATGGCGCGCAGCGACGGCTGGAGATTGCCCGTGCACTAGCCGCCAAGCCGAAAGTGTTATTGCTCGACGAGCCCGCCGCCGGCATGAACCCGCGCGAGACGAATGAACTGACTGATCTGATCCGGCGCATTCAACGCGAACGCGAAATTTCGATCATTTTGATCGAACACGATATGAAGCTGGTCATGGGATTGTCGGATCATATTCTGGTATTGGATCACGGGGAGAAGATTGCGGAAGGGAAGCCGGAAGATATCCGCGCGAACCCGAAGGTCATCGAAGCTTATTTGGGCAAAAGCGCGCTGCAAGACGAGGAGGTCATGCCGATATGAGTTTGCTGGAGATGAAGCAGGTACAGGCCTACTATGGCGGAATTCATGCGTTAAAAGGAATTGACCTGTCCGTAGAGGAAGGCGAAATCGTATCGTTGATCGGCTCTAACGGAGCTGGCAAATCGACGACGCTTAAAGCCATTTGCGGTCAAGTCAAAACAAAAGGAACGATCTTATTCGCAGGCAAAGAAATTCAGGCGCAACCTCCGCATGCCACGGCACTGAACGGGATCGCGCATGTCCCGGAAGGTCGGCGTATCTTCCCCAAGCTGACGGTAAAAGAAAACCTGGAGATGGGCGCCTTTTCCGTACGCGATAAAAAGATGATCCGGGAACGGATCGAACGGGCTTTCGCCTACTTCCCCCGGCTGAAGGAACGCTACCACCAGCAGGGCGGCACGATGAGCGGCGGCGAACAGCAGATGCTGGCCATCGCCCGCGCCATGATGATGAAGCCGCGCATTCTGCTGCTCGACGAGCCCTCGATGGGCCTGGCTCCGGTCATGGTGGACCAGATCTTCGAGATCATCGAGGAATTGAACCGCGAAGGAACGACCATCTTGCTGGTGGAGCAAAACGCGTATCAGGCCCTTCAGATCGCAAGTCGCGGTTATGTCATTCAGACAGGCGAGATCATCATGCAGGACAGTGCGCGAGCGCTGCTGCATAGCGAACTGGTGAAAGAAGCTTACTTGGCGTAACGCGTTGAACGTCCCAGTATCCGCAAACAAGCCGAATCGGCCGAACTTCGCAGACTGCGCGAAAGTTCGGCCGATTCGGCTTTTCCTTTCAGGAAACCCTTCAATTGGCTTCGAGCGACTTGTTTTCCCCATCAGCGTTCAACCCGACGCGATTCCGCCCCAGCTTTTTCGCGCTGTAGAGCGCATGGTCCGCCCGCCGCATCAAGTTCTGCATCTCCGGCGCGCCGTATCGTTCGTCCGGCGAAGGCATCAGATGCGAGACGCCGAAGCTTGACGTAACCCGAACCGCGCGGCCCTCCGCGATAATTTCCAAGCGTTCGACCGCGGCCCGAATTTTTTCTGCCGCGATCCATCCTTGCTCCGCATTCGTTTCCGGCAAACAAAGCACGAACTCGTCTCCGCCGTACCGGCCCGCGATTCCGCTTCCGCCCAACACGCCGCGAATGACTTCGGCCACGCCGGCCAGCACGAGGTCTCCCGCCTCATGTCCGAACGTATCGTTCACCTTTTTGAAATGATCCACGTCGAACATCATCACCGATACTCCAGGTCCTTCCGGCGACAGCTCCCGCAATGCCTGTTCGGATCGCTCGATCAGCGTGTTTTTGTTGAACAATCCCGTCAATCCGTCGGTACTGGCGAGCTTTTTAAACTTCTGTTCCAATACGACGCGCTCCGTAATATCGATGAAGGTCACGATTCGTCCCGAACGACGGGAGTCCCGGTCGCGAATCGGCGAGAAACGCACATGGACATACAAAGGACGCTCCGTATCCAGCTTCAGGTCATGCTCGCCGCCGAGTTCGACGCACTTGGCAATCGCCGGATGACCCGCAAGTGCTTCCGCCGCGCTGCGTCCGATGCTTTTTTTACATAATTCAGGAACTAACCGCAGCATGGCCCGATTGTAATCGACCACGACATCCTGTTCATTGAGCACAAGTACGCCGTCTCCCATATTCTCGAATACGATCTCCCGTGCGATGGGCGCCACGTTGAACATGCGGAAACGGAAAACCGCCATGCTGTGGAAAATGAACGACACGCTGATAAACACCGGGCCCAGGTCGATGCCGTACGGACTTCTTCCCGCAAGATAGTACAGATTCCCGGCTACCGGAACGAGCAAACCCGCCGTCATCGCCAGCATTTGCAGACGGAAGCGGTAACGAGCCTTCAACATGCGAATCGAAAGCACGCAGACCGACACCGCCAAGCAGCCGTACATATAGATCGTATGCACGAGATACCAAGGCCCTTTGCCCAATTCCACGATCGGGAACGGCGCATCAGCCCGAAGAGCGACTGACGTGTAATACAATTGATGAAAATCATTCGTGTGCTGAAAGATAAAGGTCAAAAAAGGAATAATGAACAAAGCCCGTCTTTTCCACGGTCCGAGCTGCATGTCCGCATATTGCAGACACATGAGCAGCGTGAATACCGGCAGGAAAGGCAGCGAGAAATATTCGATTCCGATCCAAAATTTAATCTGCGTCAGATCGCCGCTCGTCAATTCGAAGGCGTAACCGAAAGCCAGGATTGAAGCCATCAAAGCCGCAAGAATATAATAACGTCCGCCCGGGGCGTTGCGGAAACGAAGCATGGCGTACACCGCGAGAAAAAGGCTCAGCGCTCCCCCCATCATAATAACCGGCACGTATACGAGTAATTGCTGAGCCATTTTCACCTACTCCATTCGATAATGATCTTAGGCCAAAGGTTCCAAAAGGGCGTACGGTAATCATCCGTTCAGGCGTTCTCTTCCAAACCTGACCCTACTTCCAAAGACCTACATAACCTAATACGTATTATAAAGCAATTTAGCTTACATTAACCAAAAATAAATAATCGCTTCCTTGCCGGCTTCTTTTGAGACAAACGAAAAACCGCTTCGCACAGTCGCGAAACGGTTGGGTGAGTCTGCTTGCATGTCTTTCGCCGACAAAAATCAGCCTTTGATTTCGGCGATTGCCCGTTCCAGCGCGGTAGCGATCCGGTCGCACCAGGCGTCGAACTCCGGATCTTCTTTCTGCGCTTCGGGATTCGCCAGCGCGTACTCCACGGCTTCGCGCAGCCCCTGGTCGCCGCGAGTCGTCGCTACGAAGTCCGGCACGAGACGCTTGAGTTTCGAGTTGTCGAACACGACCGTATTGGCTTTGTCTCCGAGCAGGCTGCCCCGGTAATCTTCGTCGCTGACCGCGTCCAAAAACGCCGAAGGCACATGCAGCGGATTCAGCTTCTTGCCGAGCGCCGACGCGACGATCTCGTGAATCTGATTCCAGGTCAACGATTCGTCCGACGTGATCTGCACGGATTCGCCGAGCGCATGGATATTGCCCATCAGCCCGACGAAGCCTTTGGCGAAGTCGCGGCTGTGGGTCAGCGTCCAGAGCGAAGTTCCGTCCCCATGGATGATGACCGGCTTGCCCTCCTGAATACGCTTGAGTACGGCCCAAGGCCCTCCGCTGCCGTGCACGCCGACCGGCACCGAGCGTTCGCTGTACGTATGGCTCGGGCGCACGATCGTGATCGGGAAGCCTTCTTCGCGGTACTGCTTCATCAGATAATCCTCGCAGGCGATCTTGTTGCGGGAATATTCCCAGAACGGATTCGCGAGCGGCGTCGCTTCGCTGATCCGGTAATCCGCCGGCGGCGACTGGTAAGCCGAAGCCGAGCTGATGAAGATATATTGTTTTGTTTTATCCTTGAACAGGCGGTAGTCCCGCTCCACCTGCTCCGGCGTAAATGCGATAAAGTCCGCGACCACGTCGAAGTTGAGGTCCGCGATCAGTTCCGCCACCTTGGCTTCGTCGTTGATGTCGCCTTTCAAAATTTTCGCGCCTTCCGGTAATCCCTCATTGCGATTGCCGCGGTTCAACAGATACAATTCATGTCCCTGCGTGAGCAGCAGCTTGGTGATCTCCGTACTGATGGTGCCCGTTCCCCCGATAAACAGTGCTTTCATATGATGATTCGCCTCCGTCTAAGTAAGTTGGACATTCGAGCTTTGCGGCCTTCCGTTTTACCTTAGCATGAGGTTATCTTGAATACAAACTGGAAGAGTCGGAATCAGCTCGCAACCGCCCGGAAATACCGATACACTTTCTCCAGCTTTTGCGCATGCTTTCCTTTCGGGTTCTCCATGTTGCCGAATTCGAAAAACTTCACTTTTTTAATTCCGACGTAGTTGAACAGCGCTTTACGCATCAGAATGCGGTGGGCGTTGCCCAGCCACAATTGCAGGTACCCGGTCGGCCCTTTCATCACGGAGACGCAGACGACGGATTTGTCTTTGAGCAGTCCTTCCGGCAGCAGGCCGCCTTTGTCGCGGTACGCGAAGTTGGACGCAAACATCTTGTCGATGAAGCCCATCAGCATCGCCGGAGGACGTCCCCACCAGATCGGATAGACGAACACGATCTTATCCGCCCACAGCATCAGTTCGCGATGGCGCGCAAGTTCCGGGTCGATATGCATATCCCGTCTTCTTTTTTCTTCATTGAACATCAGCACCGGATCGAAGCCTTCTTCGTACAAATCAAGCACCCGGGTTTCTTTAACCTGCGTATTCTCGTCAGCACCGCGCAATACCTGCTGCATAAACGAATAACTCAAACTCTTATGGTTAGGGTGAGCATAAATCAACAGCATGTTCATCAGTAACGCCTCCATTTACTTATCTTTTGATAACAAAAAGGTATCATACACGGAATATAGTTGTCAAATGATAATTGTATATAGATAAGTTTTTTGCTATGTTGGGTGCAAGAGGTGAGAACATGGATCATAGCGCTTTGTTTCAAAAATTCGTTGCGTTCACGGCAGATTTGCACGAAGTCAGCCACGAGTTGACCCGAGGCGTGAAGAGCGAAGACGTAACGCCCGTTCAATATAAAATTTTGGAGTATATGATGGTCAGCCAACCCGTAACGCCGAGCGAAATCGCGGATTGCGTAGACCTGTCGCTGCCGAATACAAGCCGCGAACTGCGCAAGCTGATGGAAAAAGGACTCTGCGAAAAAGCGACGGATGACGCGGATCGCCGACGCCAGCTGTTCCGGTTGTCCACAGACGGCCAGGCGATGATGGGACGCGTGTTCGCGCAAGCGCAGCAAGGGTTCGAACAGCGGATCGCCGGATTGACGGAGGATGAGTTGAAGGAAGTGGAAGCGGCTTTGGAGCTGCTTCAGAGGAAGGTGTTTCAATAAAAAAAGCGCAGATTCGCTTCGAAACGAGCCTGCATGCTAAAAAGCCGCTGGCGATTATGCCGGCGGCTTCGTTTGTTTGCGTTTATTGTTATATTCGGCGAGCGGATCATAGGATGCTTAACTTAGCCGAGATACTCGTCCAGACGATCCCAGGTTTCGCGAATGCCGTGCTCCATGCCCATTTCCATAACCGTTTTGAGCGACTCTTCGGAGTCGTACAAGGTACGGGAGACGACTTTGGTCCCGCCTTCGAATTCTTCAAAAACAAGCGTGGTATCGGAGGGCGGGAGGTCTTCATTGATCAGGCCTTCGGCATCGGAGAAATAATCCGTATAGACGATGGAGTTCGGTGCATCGATAGCCCGATAGACGGCTTTGCCCCACGATTCCATGCCGAAGAATTCGCCTTGCGACTCATCCTTGCATGTCATGCAGTAGTGCCAAGCGCCTTCCGGGCGGAAATCGAGGTTGCACGCTGTAAGCTCCCAACCGCGCGGTCCCCACCAATGCTTCAAGTGCTCGCACTCCGTAAATGCGGCAAACACCTTGTTCCGTGGCGCGTTGAACACGCGTTCCATTGCGAATTCCAGTCCTTCGGCCTTAATTGTCATTTCTCCCATGTCGAAAGCCTCCCCGAAATCATGAATGTATGGCGGTAAACGTTAAGCAGCCGTCTTCGGCATTCTGCGTTCTGCAGTCAATCCGGCATATTTTTCAAATAATCGTCCAATCGGTCGAAACGTTCGTTCCACAGCTCCCGATAACCTGTCAGCCAAATCTCCAGTTCTTGAAAAGGTTCCGCACGGAGTCGGTAATGCCTGCGATTTGCATCGGCTTCTACTTCGACGATCCCCGCCTGTTGAAGCACCTTGAGATGCTTCGAAGCTTGCGGCTGGCGGATCTGCAATCGTTCCGCGATCTCTCCCACGCCCAGCGGCCCGCTTCGCAACAGCGAGACCATCCGCATTCGGCTCGGTTCGGCCAAAGCGGCAAATACAGCGATGTTTTCCTTGTCCATATCGTTTCTGCACAGCCTTGCAACCCGGCGGCATTTCTTTTGTCGCACCCGCTGAGCCTGCGCAAGATCACCTCTTTTCGCGTTCTGCCTTGCGATACGTCTACTATAACCGACTCGAATATTCCTGTAAAGGAATATTCTAAAAAAAAGAAATCGGGTATCAGAAAAAGCCTGCGATGTAACATCGCAGGCTTGCTTTTAAAAGATGAGTATGAGGACGTCGCACATAAGCGGATCAAATAACTGAACTTAATTCGCCGGCTGTCCGGCCGCTTCCCATGCCGCGATCTCTTCGCGTACGATCGGAGCAACTTTCGTGCCCAGCAGTTCCACCGAACGCAGTACGTCGTCGTGATTTTTCATCGTGCCGACCGGCGTATGCAGCATGAAGCGGGTAATGCCCACCTTTTTGCGCAGATCGATGATTTTCTTGGCGACCGTCTCCGGACTGCCTACGTACAAAGCGCCTTCCGGTCCGCGCAGGGCGTCGAAGCCTTGACGCGTATAAGGACCCCAACCGCGTTCTTTGCCCAGAACGGTCATGGCGTACTGCATCGAAGGGAAGAATTTGTCCGCAGCGATGTCGTCGCTCTCGCCGACGAAGCCGTGCGAGTGGGAAGCGACCGGAAGCAGGGAAGCATCATTTCCGCCATGCTCCGCCGCACGTTTATACAGGTCGACCAGCGGCGCGAATTGCGCGGGACGTCCGCCGATAATCGCCAACACGAGCGGAAGATTGAGCAGACCTGCGCGCACGACCGATTCCTGGTTGCCGCCGCTGCCGATCCAGATCGGAAGCTTTTCCTGAACCGGACGCGGATACACGCCGCGGCTCTTGATTGCAGGGCGATGGCCGCCTTTCCAATCCACGATCTCCGACTCCTGAATTTTGAGCAGCAATTCCAGCTTCTCGTCAAATAGCTCGTCGTAATCGTTCAGATCATAGCCGAACAGCGGGAACGATTCGATAAACGATCCGCGTCCCGCCATGATTTCCGCACGGCCGTTCGAAATCGCGTCCACGGTGGAGAAGTCCTGGAACACGCGCACCGGATCGGCCGACGACAACACCGTAACGGCACTGGTCAAACGAATTTTTTCCGTACGCGCCGCGGCCGCAGCCAGAATGACCGCCGGAGCCGACGCCGCGTAATCGACACGGTGATGTTCGCCTACGCCGAATACGTCGAGGCCGACTTTGTCTGCCAGCACGATCTCCTCGACGACTTGGCGAATGCGCTCCGCGTGACTGATCGTGGGTCCGTTCCCGTCTGCCGGGGTTGTTTCTACAAAGGTACTGATACCGATTTCCATGATTGAATCTCCTTTTCGATAAGCCGACTTTTAAGGTTCGGATAGTTATATTAAATAAAGTAAGTAACTATAATTATTTTATATACTCATTATCGGCTTTTTCGTCGGAAATTTCAAGTGTTGTTTTGCAAATCGGTCAGAACGGCGCCAACAAAGACGGTACTGCCGTAAAAAATACGATTAGGATGATTCCGGCGATGACGAACGCGATCCCCGCCGTGAGGTTGGCCGTTTTATTTTTCTCCGCCGCTCCCGCAGATCGTTCGCTGCTGCGCCGATAAGGTTCCGGCGACGGATACATGCCTTTTCTCATATACAAAATACCGAGCAGGATCAATGCGATGCCCGGAATCCACAAAATCATCGAATGCATCGTCATAAGTTTACCCTCCCTTTTTTATCCTTATTAATATGTAAACCAAAACACATGCCGTGCTTGCGTTTCTCGTTAACGGCTGTGAGAAGTCCCTCGAAAACCGACAAAAAAGCGTCTCTGCGGCAGACTTGCTGCAGAGACGCTTTTTTCCATCGCGAAACTTTCCGTTCTTGTTCCATTACGCGCTTTTAACGATTGACGCGTGTCGTTCTGTCGTCGTGATCGTTGTGCTTGCGGCGCAAACCGAGCAGTCCGAGCAGTCCCAACAGGCCGAGCAGGCCCCACAGGCCGTTGTCGCCGTCGTCGTCGGTTGCTTCGTTCACGACATCGTCGGTCGTTTCTTCCACTTCGGCGGCTGCCGTCGTGTACGTCGTGCCGGCCGAAGCCGCATGCGTGGTTTCCGCGAAAGCGGAGGCCGTTCCGAAAGCGGATACGAGCATTAAGGCGAGAAACATTGTTTTGACTTTTGTCATCATGTTGTCCAGTCTCCCTTCTCAAAGCGCGAATGCGCGAGCGGAAAGCGGCGGGTTTCGGTTTTCCGTTTCCCGACCGGTGGTATATAAGAATGACCTTATGTTGGAAGGAGTTGGATCTTTGCACCGTTCTGCCGCTGCCGCGTTCAAAAACGGCCTGCTTCTCATGCGTCCCGCCGCCGTAGGCGCCTCGAGCGTCGTCTCATCTTTTCCGGCATGTATCCGTTGTTTCTGCACCCTTCCGTGTCTGCGGGCCAAGCGTTCGGCACCTCGCTGATCCTGCTGGCCGGCTGCCTGCTGATCCACGGCCTGCTCACGCATGCGCTGAACGATTACACGGATTACCGTTCCGGCACGGACGAGCGCAGTCCGGCGATGCTGTCCGGCGGAAGCCGGGTGATTCAAAACGGAAAGATGACGCCCGAAGCTTTGGGACGGTTCGGGTTGGGTTTGACGGCCGTCCTGCTGGTCTGCGCCTTGCTGCTGATTCTGCTGGGCCGGGTTCCGCTCGCCGCACTGCTGCTGATCGGAATCTGGGGCGCCGTCTCTTACTCGACCCCGCCGCTGCGGCTGGCCTACGTTCCGTTCGCGGGAGAGTGGCTCAGCACGTTCCCTGCCGCCTTTGCGTTGGGACTTGGCGGAGCCTGGCTGCTGCTCGGCAGCCTGCCGGACTGGGCTTTGCAAAACGCCTGGATCAACGCCGTCTACTGCATCGCTTGGGTCATGGTGCACCATATTCCCGATCTGGACGCCGACCGCCAAGCTTCGCCGCGCAAACGGACCAGCGTCGTATGGGCGGTCGAACGCTTCGGCCTCGCTTACGCGCGGCTGCCGGCAATCGTCTATTTCGGGATCATCGGATTGTCTTCGCTGTGGCTGGCCGGATCGGAACGTTGGCTCGGAGCGGCGGGAACGGCGGCGGTCGCGATCCTGTCGATCTACTGGTTGTCGAAAGCCGATATGCGGGACGCGGCGGCGGTCACGGCCTGCGAAAAAAAGATGCTGCTCGCCGCGATCGTTCTAGCGGTATGGCTCGGCATTTTCTACTGACGCGACTCCGAAAAAATGATTGAGGCTTTGCCTGCTGTTCGTCTTGAAACCGTTTTATTTTTATGCAAGAATTGTTATGGCTTCCCGAAACGGATCGGCCCTGATCAAAAGAGGCTACATATAGAGGAGGAATTCGAATCATGAGAACGATCAAGCTCGGAACCAGCAACCTCGACGTACCTGTGGTCGCCGTAGGCTGCATGCGCATCGATTCGCTGGATAAAAAGGAAGCGGAAGCGTTCGTGCAAACTTCGCTGGACGAAGGCGCGAATTTCTTCGACCACGCGGACATTTACGGCGGGGGCAAATGCGAGGAGATTTTCGCGGAAGCGGTGCAGATGAGTCCGACCGTGCGCGAGAAGCTGATTCTTCAGTCCAAGTGCGGCATTCGCCAAGGACAATTCGACTTTTCCAAAGAACATATCCTGTCGTCGGTGGACGGCATTCTGAAGCGCTTGAACACGGAATATCTGGATATTCTGCTGCTGCACCGCCCGGACGCGCTCGTCGAGCCGGAAGAAGTCGCGGAAGCGTTCGATCAGTTGGAAGCTTCGGGCAAAGTCCGCCACTTCGGCGTATCCAACCAGAAGCCGATGCAGATCGAGCTTTTGAAAAAATACGTGAAGCAGCCGCTCGTCGCCAACCAGCTTCAGCTCAGCATCACCAACGCCAACATGATCTCCAACGGCGTGAACGTGAACATGCTGATCGACGAGTCGGTGGATCGCGACGGAAGCATTCTCGACTACTGCCGTCTGCACGATATCACGATCCAACCATGGTCGCCGTTCCAGTACGGATTCTTCGAAGGCGTCTTTCTGGACAACGATAAATTCCCCGAGCTTAACGCCGAAATCAATAAAGTGGCCGAAGCGCACGGCGTAAGCAACACGACGATCGCGATCGCCTGGCTGCTGCGTCACCCGGCGAACATGCAGCCCGTAACCGGCACGATGAACATTCAGCGCATCAAGGACTGCATCAAGGCAAGCGAAGTGAAACTTTCCCGCGAAGAGTGGTACGGCATTTACCGCGCGGCGGGGAATCAACTGCCTTAAGCTTTGTCTGCAAACAATCGGCATCGAGCCATTGAGTGTCTCATCGCAGTGATCGATTTGCCCTAAAAAAGAATCCTGTTCGCCTTGCGACCCGCTTATCCGAAGATAGGCAGGCCGCGACGGCGACAAGGGTTTTTTTCGCCTTTATAGGCATCATCGCTTTAAACCTCCGGCCGCAGCACCTGCGCCTTCGATTTTTCCGTTCCGCTATGTAACGTTTGCGTGTACAGCTCAACCAATCGTCGGCCTACCGCATCCAGATCCAGACCGAAGGCAAGCTTACGGCCGTTCTCTGTCAGGTCGGGCAGCGTGCGTCCGACGATTCCGCGAATTCCCCGTTCGAAACTCTCCAGATCGCGGGCCTTGTACACCGTGCCGCCGTCCTCCAACCACTCCGCATAGATCGGCAGGTCGCGCACCAGTACCGGAACCCCCGCAGCCAGCGCCTCCAGCAGCACGATCCCTTCCGTTTCCTCATGCGTGGCGAACAAGAACAAATCGCTGCCGCAATAAGCGTCCCGCAGCTCGTCCCGATTCACGTAGCCCGGGAAATGCAGGTTCGGCAGCTTACTCTCGACCGCTTCACGAATCTTGGAAGGCACCATATACAGCGGCGTAAAACCGAACCAGTAGAATTCGTGATCCGGCATGCGGCGCGCCAGCTCGACGAAGTCCAATATCCCTTTGCGTTCGATATAGTGGCCGACGGATATGACGACTTTCGTCTCGCCCGACAACCCGTGCTTGCGGCGGAAACGCTGCCCCGCCTCCGTATCCGGTGCGAAAAAAGCGCTATCCACGCCGTTTGACAGACTCACGATCGGCGGAATCTTTCCATAGGCTTGAATCAATCCTTTTGAATACTCGGTCGGGGTAATCAGCAAGTCGGCACTGCGATAGCAGCGTAAAATCCACTGCTTGAACAGCGGCGCGGCCAGATTGGAACCGATGAACGAATTGCGAAAATCCTCCATGGTGGAGTGGGCATGGTAGACGACTTTTTTGCCTTTGCGTCTGGCTCTGCGCGCCATGCGCAGCGAATCCGGGAAGATGGTATTCAGATGCACGAGATCGTAATCGCCCCGCTCGTCCATCGTATAATCGACGCCGAGCCGCTCCATCGCCTCGCGCTGATGACGGATCGCTTCGCCTACGCCGCTGCGGCTCACCGTATTCAATGATCCGGCGTACAGCAATATTTTCATGAAAGCTTCCTTCCCTTCTGGAGCGGAATACAGTGGATCGAAGACAACTTGATTCTCCCCTTCCGCTCTTCCCTACGCGATGCCGAACAGCCTTGCCAAATAGGTGATCGCCGTGCTTAGACCGAAGCTGTAAGCCGCAATCGCCAGCGGCTTGCCCAGCAGGATGATCGCGGTAAAACGGCGGAACGTCATCTTGGTCGTCCCGGCCAAATAGCACAGGAAATCGTCCGGCGCGACCGGCATGAAGATCGCCACGGCGAACAAATTATTGAAGCGGCGCCCTTCCGTCCAGTGATTATACTTGGCCCGAAGCTTCGGACTGAACATGCTTTCGATAATCGGCTGTCCGTATTTGCGCGCCAACAAGAAAGCAGCGAGGGAACCGAGGCAGATGCCGACATAATTGTAGATAAATCCGGCCAAGGGTCCGAAAACCAATATGCCCGCCACGCAGCCGATGCCTCCCGGAAGAATCGGAATGACGACCTGCACGGCCTGGAATACTACGAAAATCAGCGGCGCCCAGACGCCGAAGCCTTCCAAAAAAGCGCCCAGCGCCTCCTGCGAACGGAAGATTCCCGTATAGAAGCCGTAGAACGCAAGAGCCGCGCAGGCCGCCAGACCGGCAGCGGTCGAGGCATTCATCATAATCCGAAACGAAAAAGGCTTCATGATCGGTTCCTCCGATTCGTAAAATGGGACCGGGTATCCGAGCCTTCCGGATATCCTTCTTACTTGATTGCCGCTTTAGTGGCGGCAGGCAGCAGCAAACGACTTGGAATCGGCCGATACGCCGCAATGGCCCTGACATAAATTTGTTCGGCACTCTCGGCAAATGCCGAAGACGAATACTTGCCCAGTGCCTTGCGGCGAGCATTCTCTCCCATCTCGACGAGCCGTTCGCGGCTGCTCAAGACCGAAGACAAAGCTTCCTTAAATTGCTCAAACGATTCGTATTGCCATCCGTTCACGCCGGTATCGACGACGTCCTTCAAGCAATCGTCGCGGCGGCATAATACGGGCAGCCCCGAAGCCATCGCTTCGATATAGGTAAGTCCCTGCGTCTCGCTGTTGGAGGCACTGACGAACAGGTCACCCAGCCGATAATAATCGGCGACCTCATGCGGTTGAACCATCCCCGCAAACACGATCCGGTCGTCCAAGCCCAACGCCGCTGCGTAACGTTCCAGCGAAGACCGATGCGGGCCGTCGCCGACGACCAGCAGTTTGACGCCCGGGGCTTGATACTCCGACGTGAATCGAAGAATCTCTTCCAGATTTTTTTCCTTCGCCAACCTTCCGACGGATACCAGTACAACATCTTTTTCGGTCAGCCCAAGCTTCTTTCTTAGAAGAGAGCGACGTTCGTTAGGCAATTCCGCTTGAAATTGATCCAGATCGACACCCGTAGGCACGATCTGAATATCGCCCGGTACGCCGTAGCCCGTAAGCAGACCGTGCACCTTCTCTGTCGGTGCCACTACGCACTGCACATGCCGCAGCGTGTTGCGCGAAAACCAGGCGACGGCCGCTTTTCCCCAAGTTCGACTCGGCGAAAAGTAATGGGTGTAATCTTCGTACACCGTATGATAAGTATGGACGATCGGGACATTAAGCTTCCCGGCTATGTATCGGGCCATGCGGAACGTGCTGAATTCGCATTGCGAATGGACCACGTCCGGCTTCCAGTCCAGCAGCGACCGAAGTTCTCTGCGGTGTACGCGCAGCGCTGTGCGCACTCCGGGATACAGGGCCGCTACAGAACCTATATAGGTAACGCCGTCTTCCTCAAACGAATGCGCATCCGGCGACAGCGTTAAAATACGGACTTCATGTCCGTTCTTCTCCAGCTCGCTTTGCAGATTGACCACCGAGGTGACGACTCCGTTGATGATTGGCCGGTAACATTCGGTTGTAATCAAAATTTTCATACCTGTCCCTCGATTTCAATAGAATTTGGGCGGTCGGGAATACCTTTTATTATATCTTCTCTGTTTAAAATACATTCGAATGCCGGATTAAACAATCCTAAACAATTGTTAACATTTGTTTTAGGCGGCGAACTGCTTTACCTATAGTTTAGACCATGTGATTGCAGAACCGTGCATATAAATTATGAAGAATCCTTAATTGCCGCAAATCGCGGCGACAATCGGCATTCACGGGTACGTTTTAAGACGATTTGCAAAGCATTCGCCCCTGCATTTCATGCACGGGAAACCCGAATCGCCTGTTGTTGCTGCGTCCCACCCGATCACGTTCCAAGATTATACAACCCGTTCATCAAAAAGTCATGGGAAATCCGAATGAAAACGGTTATAATCGTTGTTCGAAAGCACAATCGGAAAAGGAAGCGTGAACGACATGTTTCAACTCTCGGAAAAACAAGCGCAAGAGATCGTCGATAAGATGATGCAGGACATTCCCTACAATATAAACATCATGAACGACCGCGGAGTTATCATCGGCAGCGGAAATCGCGAGCGAATCGGTACGGTTCATGATGCAGCCGTGCGCGCGCTTGCCACGGGACGAATGGTCGAAGTGCTCGAAGAAGGCAAATTCGAGAAAAAAGGCACCAACGAACCGATCGTGATCGGCGATACGCGGGTCGGCGTGATCGGAATCAGCGGCGAGCCGGATGAAGTACGTCCCTTCTGTAACATCGTGCGCACGACGGTGTCCTTACTGGTCGAGCAGAAAACCGCCCTCGAAACGTTGGCCCATGAAGAAAATCGCCGATCGGCTTTTATTCGCATGCTGCTGGAACACCGCGGAGCCTATACGCAAAAAATAAGAAAAGAAGCCGCAGGATACGGACTCGACCTCGCGCTCCGAACGCAGGTGTTATATGTGACGGGCTTTGAAGCGGAAAACGATGCCTCGGCGCTGCTGCTGCGGTTTCCTGCATTCCGGTTGGAGGAGGGCGTTCATCTGGTGCTCATTCAAGAAGACGCTTCTGCGGAAAAGCTCGCCGAATCGCTGCTGCACGTACAACCCCATATCCGAATCGCAATCGGGCAGCAGGAGGAATCGATCGCGGACAGCTTTCTTCAAGCTCGCTCTGCCCTGCATGTGCAAGCCGCGTTGAAACCTTCTGCAAACTTGATCCGTTTCCATGAAGTGTCTTTTCTCGCCGGACTTGCTCAAGTTGATACGGGTCCCCGCCTTCGCGCAACCGCAAAACTTGCCGATCATCCCGACCTGCTGGATACCCTTCGGATTTTCGTGGAGCAGGACGGCAGCATGTCGGGAACCGCCGAACGCCTCGCGATTCACCGCAACACGCTGCAATACCGGCTAAAGCGGATCGCCGAGCTGACCGGGCGCGACCCTCGTAAAGTGTTGGAGCTATTCCAGCTCGTGCACGATCTGTTGGCCGAGTATCGATGAATCGGGAGTTGGGCAGCCAAAAGGACGAAGACGAAATTAGCGAAAAAAACATAAGCTGCACCGACATGGCGAAAAGCCGGTTTCTCATTGAAGAGAAACCGGCTTTTGTGATTAACCATACGCGTACGCTCAATCCGCAAACTTCAGCACGCGCGCAATATTTTCGCAAGTCCTCGCCACGTTCTCGGGACCTGCCGCCAGCAGTTCCGGCAGTTCGCCCGCTCCCGGCACAATACCGAAAATCGCGTCGATTCCTTCGTCGTACAGCGCCTCGATCCCGTCTCCGACATAACCCGCGACCGCGATGACCTTTTTCCCGGCACGCTTGGCCGCGGCCGCTACGCCGTAAGGCGTTTTGCCGAATTTGGTCTGGAAATCGATACCGCCTTCGCCCGTGAATACGAGATCCGCTTCGCCCGCCTTGCGCTCAAGCTCCGTGTAATCCAGCACGATCTCTACGCCTTTGCGCAGCTCGGAACGTGTAAACACCAACAATCCCGCTCCCAATCCGCCGGCCGCCCCCGCTCCCGGTACATCCCGAACGTCGCGACCCAGCTGTTCGAAGACGATATCGGCGTAATGAGCCAGATTGGCATCGAGCGTCTGCACCATCTCCGGAGTCGCGCCTTTTTGCGGCCCGAATACAGCCGATGCGCCATGCTCGCCGCACAGCGGATTGGTCACGTCGCAGGCAACCACGATCTCCACGCCTTGCAGACGCGCATCCAGCCCCGATGTATCGATCTTCGACAAGTGAGCAAGCCCACCGCCGCCGCGCGGAATCTCTTGGCCTTTTTCATCCAAAAATTTCGCGCCGAGCGCCTCGGCCATTCCCGCTCCCCCGTCGTTGGTGGCGCTGCCGCCGATGCCGATCAGAATCTTTTTCGCGCCGCGATCCAGGCATTCGCCAATCAACTCGCCTGTTCCGTAGGTAGTCGTCATCAGCGGATTCTTCGTTTCTTTCGTCACGAAATGAATGCCGCTCGCCGATGCCATCTCGATCGCCGCCGTCTCTCCGTCGCCCAGCAATCCGAAGCTTGCCGTCACGGGAAGGCCCAGCGGCCCCGTCACTTCCTTCGTATGCAGACTGCCGCCGGATGCGTCGACCAGCGACTGCACCGTGCCTTCGCCTCCGTCGGCCATCGGCACGTGGATAAAGCGGGCGTCGGGGTAGACGCGGCTTAATCCTTTTTCCATCGCGATGCAGACTTCTTTGGCCGTCATGCTCTCCTTGAACGAATCGGGCGCCAACAGAAAGGTTTTCCTGCTCATGACATCACTCCTTTTTCCTTATCGTTATCGGCTACAAGCCAGAAGGAGCGCTACCTTGGAAATGCCCATCTCGTTGCCGACCGACAAGGCGATAGGCGCGACGATCAAGACCGCGACCGAAATAAACACGCCGACGGCGGTAGTGATCATCCTCCCAAACGCCACAGCTATTGTTGAACACGCTTTCAGTATAGGCTTTCATGAACGGGAAAAGATATTGATGAAAAGACGAAATTTGTTGTGCATATGCACAATTAGAATTCGGATCGAAGCAGTGCTTCGGGTCCGGTATATTCGGCGCACGCCTACTAAAAAACCGACCCGGAACGGATCGGTTTCATGCTGAACAAGTATTCAATCCAAGCGATATACGGCAAAAGGTTCCCCGGAACGGAACGGCATGCTGATTTCATCCAGCTGCTTCAACAACTCGGCACTTGGTTCAAAGCGTATGCTCTCCAGGTTCGCTTCCACTTGCTCGGGACGCGTGGCGCCGACGATTACGGTCGAAACCGATGGACGACGCATTAGCCAAGCAAGCGACAGGACGCTTGGAGCGATACGATTAGCCGCTGCCAGTTCACCGACTTGGCGACCCAGCTCCAGATAACGCTCATTTAAAAATCGTTTGAAATTCGGATCGGTTTCCGCTCTCGAACCGGACGGAGACTTGTTACCTTCGCTGTATTTCCCGCTTAGAATCCCTCCGGCAAGCGGGAAATACGGAATGATGCCGACTCCCTGATCCAGGCACATCGGAATCAGCTCCCGCTCCGGCGTCCGGTCTGCCAGCGAATAGCTCGTTTGGCTGGAGATATGGCGGACGTATCCGTCACGCTCGCTGATTCCAAGCGCCTTCATGAATTCCCAAGCCGCATAGTTGGACGCGCCGATATATCGCACCTTGCCCGAAGCTACAAAGTCATCCAGCGCGCGAAGCGTCTCCTCCAGCGGCGTGTAAGGATCAAAAGTATGGATCTGATACAGATCGACATGATCCGTTTTCAGACGTTGGAGACTCTCTTCAAGCTCTCGTTGCAAGTGGCGACGGGAAGAACCTCGTTCGTCCGGCCCGTTTCCTCGCGGAAGACCGGCCTTTGTCGTCAGTACAACTTTGTCGCGCCGACCCTCCAATGCTTTTCCAATGATGCGCTCGGACTCCGTACCCGCATAGATATTAGCCGTATCGATAAAGTTGATCCCGCCATCCAGGGCAGCATCGATGACGCGAATCGACGTTTGCTCGTCGGCACGCTTGCCGAACGCATTCGTTCCGAGTCCTAATTCAGATACCCATAACCCGCTGTTTCCCAGACGATTATGCTTCATTTTGATTGACCTCCTTATGAACCGCTCAAGCTTCGGTTTCGGGATGCAAAATCATAAAGACGTCGATCTCGTCCTCGCTCTCCGTCTCGAATCCGAAGCGCTCGTACAAACGGCGCGCCGCGCTTCCTTGCAGCACGTTCAAGCGGACGGCGGCAGCCGGGTCGGCCGAAGCGGCTTCCGCCAGCACGCGGCCAAGCACCTCGGCTCCGACTCCGCCGCCCCGCGTTTCCTGCCGCAGATAAAAATGCTCCAACAGATATCCGTTCTCCGCAGGTTTAAGCGCAATACATCCCGCAAATTCGCCGTCGGTCTCGATGATTCGGGTGAAGGCCGGGTCAAAAGAACGATGAAATCGCTCGCGCACCCCCTGCTCGCTGTAGCGTCCCAATTGATTCAATGATTCAAACAACGCCTCCGCTCGAAGCTCGGCGAGTCGGTCGGCATCCGAAGGCTCGGCAGCCAACAAACGAATAGATTCCGGCAGCTTCATCTTCGCATCCCCTTTTCCATAAATTTCGGATCAACCAGCCGTGCTCCAATGTCCCGGGCGTTCCAGCCCCGGCGGAAGGATGGTTCGGGCATCCCCTTTGGCTGAATTCAGTTGAACTTGAGTCAGGAACAGCACGCCTGCCAGATTGGCGCCGCGCAGATCGGCATCCCGGAAGTCGGCACCGATCAGATCGGCTTCGCGCAGGTCGACGCCGCTCAAATTAGCGGCGATGAGATAAGCCCCGCGCAGGTTGGCCGCGCGCAGATCTTCACCGCGCAAATCGGCGCCCACAAGATCGGCACCCCGACCGATCACCCGCTTGCGGCCTGCTTTGCCGCTTTTTCCGCGTTTGCCGCCGCCCGAATTCGGCTTCCCGCGCGGAGCTTCTTGGCTGCGCGAAGCATGGCGGCGCTTCGCTTCGGCGCGAACAAGCTCGCTGCCTTCCAGCAGCAGCCCGTTCACTTTCGCGCGCTGCACGGAGACGCTCAGTTCCCGCAGCGCGTCGGGTTCAAGCCGCGTGAGGCGCTCGATCTCGATCAGCTCCTCACGAAGCTCCGCATGGAGCACCGAGGCCGCCGGGCGGCCGAGCAGCTCCTCCATGTACAACATCAGCTCGTGAAGCTGCCATACGATCGGCAGCACTTCGAACATGGCGCGCGCCGTCTCCGGACGCTCGCGCCAACTCACCCCTTTGAAAGTCTCCTGCGAGACCTTCTGTCCCGCTCCGAAGCAATCGTATACCGTGCAGCCGCGGAAGCCCGTATCCCGGAGCTTCGTATGAATGCCGCAGCGGAAATCTTCGCGCAAGTTCCGGCACGGCTCGCCAGCTGCTTTGTCGATCGCGAAATCGACGGATGCCGAGAACGGCAGCGCCGCGCAGCAGAGACCGAAGCAGTTCTCGCAATCGCCTCTATACCGATTTCGAAATACGGCCGAACCGGCCGCCTGATGCGGATATGTCGAATCGTCTGTCATAAACAAATTCCTCCAAATATTGCGGAAGCCAAATCCTTTGTGCCGCTTCAAACCGCAGGTTCGCGTTTGGCCGCAGCAAAGACTGGTTCGCTCCGAAAATCAACCATTCGTGTTCTATCTTAAGCCAATCGGATCGAAGATAGAACACTTTTTATCTCGTATGCATCCAAAAAAAAGAGACCGGATCATCCGATCTCTTTCCTTCATTAAATTTCGACCGCGTCTACTTGCCTTGGAATTCGGTAAAGAATTCGCTTTTGTTCGTTCCGGCGATCGTCAATCCGCTATACGTTTTGGGCAGTTGAATTTCGAAAGCCTGACCGACGCGTACAGCTTTGGCATCCGTCAAACTTGCGGACGCGAATCGCTGATTGATATACGATACCATATCGTCGAGCGCGTCAAGCGAACCTGCTCCGTCCGGATCGATAAAGATTTTATTCAAACTGATCGTGGTCGTTTTCAAGCCGTTGCTGACCGTGAAGCTTCGGCTGCGCGCGTCTCCGTCCGTTCCCAAAGAACTTCCGGTATCGAACAACGCCTGCCAGTTTCCGCCCAATATCAATTTCGATGCGGAACCGTTCTGGTAGCTGCCCAGCACGAAGGTGTTGCCCGCACTCCAGTCCGCGGCCCACATGGTCCGGTTCATTATGCCGTCGGAACCGCCGATTTTGTAGAAGTAATCCTGAATCGAACTATCGATTGCCGAACCTACCACTTGCCCTACGGTAAATCCGTCGTTTTGCGGAATGTTCCACCACAGGTCTACCGGAACGACATTCACGCCGTCGCTGATCGTGAATTTGACCGGGTTAGCCGAGAAATCCGACGAAGTCAGGATTTTGCTTTTTAACTGGGCTTGAACCGCTGGCACGTTTTTATAATCGAAATTCGTGATGTCTTTGCTTCTCAGCGTATAAGGAGTCTTCAGACTCGCGATTCTCGCCACAGCATCCGTCAATTTCGCGTAATTCGCCGTCGAAATCAGACTCTGCTGCGCCAAGGTCAGCGCGCTGTAGGCCGTTTGCGCTTCCTGCACCGCCGCTTCGTTCGACAGGGTAACGGACGTCGCTTCCGGCAGCGCTGCAATCTTCGCCGTCACGCTATCCGCAGCTGCCTGATCGGCAATCAGTTCCCGAATACGATTCACGGATTGCGTCAGCCTCGTTTGATCGTCTTGGGACACCCACGCTTTTTGCGCGCTCGTCAGTTGATCAAACTCGGTATTTGCCGCCTGAACCGCAGCCTGATCGCCCAGCGTCAGCGAAGAAACGATCGGCAGTGCCGTAATCTTTGCCGTTACTTGGTTTGCTGCTTCCTTGTCGAGTGCAAGCTGCGCGTTCAAGTCGGCGATCTTCGCTACAGCGGCTTCCAACTTCGTAAGATTTTGTGCTTTGACCAAACTTTTGCGAGTTGGCGTCAACGCATCGTATGCGGCTTGAGCCGTTCCCACTGCATCTTCATTCTGAAGCGTAAGAGCCGCCGTCGCAGGCAGTGCCTGAATAAGTGTATCTACGTTTGCCGCAGCCTGAACATCGGCTTGCAGAGCTTCGATCTTGCTCACGGCCGCATTTAAAAGATTCAAGGTCGGCGTGCCGACATGCTGTTTTTGTTCAGGCGTCAAAGCCTCGTACGCGGATTTCGCCGCGGCAACCGAAGCTTGGTCGTTCAACGTTAAAGCCGCCGCTGACGGAAGAGCGGTAATCTTCCTTGCGACTTCATCGGCAGCTTCAATGTCGGCGGCCAACTTCGCTTTCAACTCCGCGATTTTCGCGACCGCACTGTTCAAGGCGTCTACGTCAGCGGCTTCGACATGACCTTTCTGGTCGGCAGTAAGAGCGTCGTATGCGGCTTGGACATCCGCTACGGCCGTCTCATGGTCCAAAGTCAGCAGCAATGTCTCGGGCAGTTCCGCGATTTTAGATGTCACGGCTCCTGCCGCTTCGATATCGGCGGCAAGCTTCGCTTTCAATTCCGCGATTTTCGCTACGGCCGCTTCCAATGTCGCTTTGTCTTCCGCTTTGACATGGATCCGTTGATCGACCGTAAGCGCTTCGTAGGCCGTTTTGGCTTCCACCACTGCCGCTTCGTTGCTCAAGGTCAACAGCAATGCCGACGGCAGCGCGGTGATCTTCGCCGCCACTGCGTTTGCTGCTGCGATATCCGCCAAAAGCTTCGCATTCAGTTCGGCAATTTTCGCGATCGCGTCATTCAACGTCGATACGTCTTTCGCTTTTACATGGTCTTTTTGCTCAGCGGTCAAGGCTTCATAGGCAGTCTCGGCAGCTTGTACGCCCGCCTCGTCATCCAAGGTCAACAGAAGCGTTGCCGGCAGCGCCGTAATCTTGGCCGCAACGGCATCGGCTGCGGCAATGTCAGCGGTAAGCTTCGCATTCAGATCCGCGATTTTCGTTACCGCGGCATTCAAAGTCGCCAGATCTTCCGTTTGCACATGGGATTGTTCGGCAGGCGTCAGAGCATCGTAAGCGGCTTTTGCCGCATCAACCTCTGCTTCGTCGGCCAAAGTCAATAATGCAGCTTGGGGCAGCGCCGAAATCTTTGTCGCCACGACTCCTGCTGCCGCGATATCCGCTGCCAATTGAACGTTTAAAGCTTCGATTTTATCGACGGCATCAGTCAACGTTGCTACATCTTGCGTACTCACGTGCTCCTGCTGCTCCGGCGTCAAAGCTTCGTAGGCCGTTTTCACGGCATTCACTTCCGCTTCATCGTTCAAGGTCAGCAGCGCCGCTGCCGGAAGGGCTGCGATCTGCACTGCGACTTCGTTCGCTGCTGCAATATCCGCCGCAAGCTTCGCATTCAAATCCGCAATTTTCGCTACCGCATCATTCAAAGTGGCCAGATCCGCCGCCGCAACATGCCCGCGTTGTGCAGGAGTCAGAGCCTCGTAAGCAGCTTTGGCTTCAGCTACCGCCGTCTCGTTCGTCAGATCCAGTACAGCCGCGCTCGGCAATGCCGCGATCAGCGTCGCAACTTCTCCGGCCGCTGCGATATCCGCCGCCAATCGGGTTTTCAGCTCATCGATCTTCACTTTTGCATTCGCCAGCAGGGCAAGAGCCTCGGCACTGACCAACTGCTTGCGGGTCGGAGTCAAAGCATCGAATGCAGCAAGAGCCGCTTCTACTGCTGCTTCATCGTTCAATGTTAAGGCTGTAGCACTCGGTAATCCCGCAATCTCCGCTCGCACGGCTTCCGCTGCCGCCAAGTCTGCCGCATGCTCGGCTTTCAACTCGCTGATCCGATCCGCGATCTGCTGCAATTTGGTCCGATCAGCGTCGCTGAGCAATGCTTTTTGTTCCGCGGTCAGGTTTTCATAAGAAGCAACTACCTGCTTTACGGCCGTTTCATCCGACAGCTTCAATGCAGCAAGATCCGGCAAAATTCCGATCCGTACCGAAACCGCGTTTGCCAGTTCGGCATTCGTCGGCGGCCGTACGACCGGCGTGTTCGGGCTCGAATCGGCCGGATTGGTCAGCGTTGTCGTCGGCGCCGTTGCTCCGGACAACGGAGCTCTAGCGAAAGTGCTTCCGGCTCGCGCCGAATCGCTCATCCGTACCGAGGATATAATCCCTTGCCCGGTTACGGTAACAGGCGCATTCAGCTCCAACGATTGAACGGTAACGCCTTCGGCCAAATTCAACGTCAGTCCTGCAGCCGATTCGCTAACCACGATGCTGCTGACGCTTCCGCTCGGAATATTCAAGCTTGTACCCGAGCTGTTCACTTCCAAGTTGTCGAATCCCCCGCTCAACGAGACATTCGAGCCTGCAGGAATATTCTCCGACAACTCCACGTCATGGAATCCGGCCGCTCTATTCCCTTCTTCCTCCAGAATGGCAGGTCCCTGCACAACGGTCGAACCGATATCCGCTTCACCTTCGGCTACGGTTCGGACAGCACCGGATTGTTTGTTGACGATCAGATCCGAGACGCCGGAGTCGACGATGTGAATACTGTTGGCTCCGCCGCCGCGTACTTCGGTTTTGCCCAGCACGGTCACGTTTCTCAACTCGGCATCGCCCTCGCCGATGCCTTTATCCAACAAGAGGTTTCCTTTTACGACCGTATTTTGCAGCACGACGTTCGGTATGGTAATCGCAACGCCGCCAGCCGCTACGGCAAGCCCCTTCTGCGGTCCGTAAGTCCCTGCCCGATCATAGGTGATGCTTCCTTTATCGATCGCATTTTGCAGCATCGCGATCGCTTCCGAACGCGATGCCGTCTTGAGCGGACGATACGTTCGATCCGAGTAGCCGCTGATGATTCCGCTCTCTACGGCAGCACCGATCGCGCCTTTGCTCCAGGTCGGAATGGAAGCGGCATCGGCAAAAGCATTCGCGGCATCGGCGTCAGGCGTAAGCTTCAGCAGACGAACGACCATCAAAGCCGCTTCCTGCCGCGTAATCGGCTCGTTCGGACGGAAAGTACCGTCGGATGCGCCGCTTGCATAACCTGCCGCTACGGCTGCCGACACTTCTTTGGACGCCCAGCTTGATGCTTTCACATCGCTGAATGCCGTCGGAGCATAGCCTTTTAATCCAAAAGCACGATTTGCCAATGCCGCAAATTCCGCGCGGGTAATCGAAGCATCCGGGCGAAACGTTCCGTCCGCATAACCGCGAATCCAACCCAACTCCGTCCACTGCGCTATTCGACTTTCCGCCCAATGTCCTTTCACATCCGAAGCCGCTGACGAAGCGGCTTCCGCACTCCCCAGACCTGTTAGCGTCCCCGAAGACAACAACGCTGCCGCCAGTCCCGTACTGGCGATTCGCAGGCCGATTTTCTTGTTTGTCATGATTCTCCCCATTCCTCTTGATATGCTTGCCGGCATGATAATCAAGAGAATCATACAATTTAAACTATCAAAAATATATATAAAATTTTAGCAGTTTAACGTTTCACCGCACTGTAATAATTGACAAAGAAGCTTGAAAGAAGACAACGCTTCCTTCAAGCTTCTTTATTCCCTGCATCACCCTGTTATCTAAAGCCATTAAAGGACTTTAAACCCTTGGATTGGATATTCAAAACACCCTTTTTCACACAGCCGGCTATGCCTTGCGAACGAATTCCGATTTTAATTTCATCGCTCCGAATCCGTCGATCTTGCAGTCGATATCATGGTCGCCGTCGACCAAACGAATATTTTTGACTTTGGTGCCGATCTTCAGGACGGAAGAGCTTCCCTTAACCTTCAGATCCTTGATCACCGTTACGGAATCTCCGTCGCGAAGCTCGTTTCCGTTGGCATCGCGGACGACTTTCGCCTCTTCTCCGCGGTCTTGGTCTTCCGCTCCCGGCGTCCACTCGTGCGCGCACTCCGGGCATACGAGCAGGTTTCCGTCCTCGTAGGTATAAGCGGAGCTGCAGGCCGGGCAGTTTGGTAATTCATTCATTAGGTTCATTCCTCGCTTTTCTGTAATCGTCCCCTCATTTTGCCACAGCTTCCCTGTCATGCACAAACGAAAATCTTGTGACATCCTGTCTCCGAACGCGAAGACGGGGAGCAGGCGGCGCTTTCGCGCCTGCCGCTCCCCGTCTGTTCGGCCCGGTCCGTCGCATGGATTTTCCGGGATCATTCGTTCAAGTAAGCCCAGGCGTACTGCGCGTACAGTTCCGCTCCCGTCGCCAGCGCGTCTTCGTCGATATTGAACCGGCCGTGATGATGCGCCCACTGCGTATCTTTGTCCGGATTGCCGCTGCCGACCAGCGCGAAGCTGCCCGGCACCGCGTCCAGGTAAAAGCTGAAGTCTTCCCCGCCCATCGTCGGTTCCTCGTCGTACAGCACATCCGCGCCGAACGCCGCCGCCGCGACCCGCTGCGCGCGCAGCGCGCTTTGTTCCTCGTTGATCACGGCCTGCGTGCCGCGAACGTAGTCCAGCTTCGCTTCCGCTCCATAGATTGAGGCGACCTGCTGCGCGTAATGGCCCAGCTCGCGCTGAATATGATCGCGTACCTGAGCATCGAAACAGCGTACGGTGCCTTCGATTACCGCGTTCTCCGCGATCACGTTGAAACGCGTGCCCACGATCATTTTGCCGACCGTCAGCACGGCGGACTGCTTCGGCGCCACGGTGCGCGAAACGATCGACTGGACGTTCATGACGAACGAAGACGCGACGATCGCGGCGTCGATGCAATCCTGCGGCATCGCGCCGTGGCCGCCGCGGCCTTTGAACGTCACCGTGAACAGGTCCGCGGAAGCGAACGACGGTCCCGGCGCGCAGGCGACCTTATGCGTCGGCATCTGCGACCAGATGTGCATGCCGAATACGTTATCCACGCCGTCCATCGCGCCCTGCCGCACCATTTCTTTGGCGCCGGCCGCCGCTTCTTCGGCGGGCTGGAACACCAGACGGACCGTGCCCGGCAGTTCGGCTTGAACGCCGATCAGCGCTTTGGCGGCGACCAGCAGCATCGACGTATGCGCATCGTGGCCGCAGGCGTGCATTTTGCCGGTTTCTTTGGAAACGTACGCCAGCTCGCGGTCCAGCTCCTCGACCGGCAGCGCGTCCATGTCGGCTCTCAACGCCACCGTGCGTCCCGGCAGTCCTCCGACGATCTCGGCGATGACGCCGGTCGGTTCGGTACGCCGGTACGGGATGCCGAGGGCATCCAGGTATCGGCAGACAAACGCCGTCGTTTCGTATTCTTCCCAGGACAGTTCCGGCTCGCTGTGCAGTTTGCGCCGAATATCCGTCAATTCTTCCGCGTAAGCGGCGATGGCCTGCTTGATCGCGGCATTGACGATCCCCGCCGCGTTATGCGTCGTCGAATTTTCCATAGTTACTCCGCCTCCGTCAATTTTTTCGCCGCTTCGTAAAAGATTTCGACCGCCGTCGCGATATCGCCGCCGTCCGACCATTCTTCGGGGCAATGGCTCAGTCCGGCGCGGCTCGGAATGAACAGCATGCCGACGTCCGTAAAGTCGGAGAACACCATCGCGTCATGCCCCGCGCCGCTGTTCATCGGGCGGGAGGCCGCGCCGAGCGCCCGACTGCCTTCTTCGAGCAAGCCCCGCACGAGGTCGCTCATCTTCTTCGGCCGAATATACAGTTGGCGTTCGACGGTCGCTCCGATGCCGCCGCGGACGGAATCGATCAGCGCTTCCGTCCGCTCGATCGCGCCCTGCACGTCTTCTTCGCGGCCCGCGCGCAGGTCGACCGTGAACACGACTTTGTCCGGGATGACGTTCGCTCCGTTCGGGAACACGTTCAGGCGCCCCGTCGTGATCACTGTTCCGTTCCCCTGCTCTTCGGCCAGCTCCGGCAGCTTCGCTACGATCTTCGCCGCCGCGACCAGCGCGTCCGCGCGGCGGTCCATCGGAGTCGTGCCGGCATGTCCCGCGCTTCCCTGCACCGTAACTTGAAGCTGAGCCAATCCGACGATCGCTTCCACGATGCCGATCGGTATGCCTTCTTCCTCCAAAATCGGCCCCTGCTCGATATGCAGCTCCAGGAACGCTTTGATTTCGGACTTGTCCCGCTTGCCGGGCAGCGTCGGGTCGAGCCCGATGCTCTTCATCGCTTCGACCGTCGTGATGCCGTCCTTGTCTGCCAGCGCCGCGAATTCTTCTTTGCCCAACACGCCGAGCATAGCGCGCGAGCCCATAAGCCCGCCCGCGAAGCGAGCCCCTTCCTCCTCGATCATCGCGACCGCTTCAAGCGGGTATTTGGGCGTCAACCCGTTTTCCCGGAACAGCTTCGCAACTTCGAGACCCGCGACCACGCCGGCCGGACCGTCGTACGAGCCGCCGTTGGGTACCGAATCGAAATGGGAGCCGATCAGCACGCTCGGCGCGCCTTCGATCGTTCCTTCCAGCTTGCCGAAAATATTGCCGAAGCCGTCTTCCCGCACATCCAGGCCGTATTCGCGCATCGTCGCTTTGATATAATCGCGCGCCTGCCGATCCTGCTCGCTGTAGGTCAGTCGGGTCGTGCCTTGCCCGGGCGTGGACGTGAATTCGCCGATCGCTTCGATATGCTTTTCGATGCGTCGGCGCAATTGTTCTTTTTTCGCGTTCGTTTCGTTCATCTTCTCAACCTCCGTTAAGCTGGTATCGTCGTGCTTCCGCTTCTATCTATTGTAAGCCGATGCGCGCCTTCGCGCTAAATATCATGCCGGATTCGCAAAAAGGCGGGAGAACGCGCCTTTTGAACCGCGCTCCCTCCGCCCTGCTTTTACAAAAATCCGACGAAAATGCCGGCCAGGATGACCGAAACGATGGTGACCGTGATAAAACCGCCGACCAGCATCGGAGGCAGCATGCGGTTTGTCAGCAGTTCGCGCTCCGTTTCGTCTTCGGTCAACGACTTGATGACTTCGTTCGTGATGATGTAATCCGCCGGAAACCCGTACAAAGCGGTCAGCGACACGGCGAACGCCATTCGCGGACTGACTTTGAGCAGTTTGCCCGCGATCCAGGAGAAGACGTACATGCCGACGACCCCGATCACGATGACGCCGATCATCGGGTACAGAATCTCCAGCATCATCGAAGGCGTCGCCCGCTTCAGCCCGTCGAAGATGAACAGCATCAAGCCCAAAATCGCAAAGCCGAAGCCGTTGGCTTTCTGAAGCGGCTGCTTCTCCAGGAATCCGATGCTTGCGGCAAGAACGCCGAACAACAAACAAAGGACGAACGGGCTGATTTCCACGATCGGGTTCAGCAGCGTCGAGACGAGGTAAGCCAGATAAGCGACCAGCGCCAGACGGAAAAATTTGAAAAAGTCCGTATTGTACTTGGCCGGCAGTTTTTTGAACAACCGAAGTTCGGTTGCTTCTTTTGCCGTACTTTCCTCCGTCGCATCGGACTTGGCCGCCAGCGCGTTCTCTTCAAGCTTCCCGCTGCGGTACAGCCCAAGAATGCGGCGCCCTTCCTGCTTCAGCACGATCGAAGTCAACGGATATCCGGCGAAGCCCTGCACCACGTAGATGACGATCGCGAAGACGGACAAGGAAGCCAATCCTGCCTCGCTAGCGCCTTCGGACATGATTAGCGCCGAAACGACGCCTCCGACCAGCGGCGGAATCGCGACGACCACTGTCTGGAAGTCGAACAGAACCGTCCCGATCGCGAACAGAAATACGATAATGCCGACAATGCCGGACAGCGCGATCAAAATCGTTTTCCACTGTCGGCCCAATTCTTTAAGCGACAGCAGCGTCCCCATGTTCGTAATCAGCAGATACATCAGCATGGTGGCGACGACGGACGGAATGCCGGCGATCTCCACGATATTTTCCGGAAAAAAAGTCCAGTAGCCGACCAGGAACAGCACGGCGCTGATGAAGATGGAAGGTACCCATGCTTTGGTGCGCACGGCCACGACATCTCCGGCAAACAAAATTAGTAAGACAAGTACAAGTGCCAGCATTTGCGACATTCGGTCTCCTCCGCTCTCTTCGAATTTCGGCTGTCCAAGCCGCAACTAAGTATGTAATTTATGAATATAATAGAATTCGGGCGTCATCGTCAAGTCGTGGTAACGCTTTACTGTAAAATAGTCCAAATAAAAGGTCAAACAGTCTGAATGTCGAAAAAGGAGTCCTTAGGCAGGCTTTCTGGGTAAAGGGTAAATAACACGCTTTATCCAAAATCGCAGTCAAAAGGGGATACTCACGTGAAGCAGGCCATGGTTATCATCAATCCGTCTTCCGGCAAAGAGCTGGCGCTGGAATACCTTCGCAAGGTCGAAGACGTTCTGCGCGAAAAGGCCGGTTACGACGTCGTCGTCAACGAGACGACCAAAGAACTCGACGCTACCAACTTCTGCATTTCCGCCTGTGAAGACAAATTCGACCTGGTCGTCTCGATCGGCGGGGACGGCACGCTGCACGAGACGATCAACGGGCTGCTCGACCAGCCGCATCGTCCCAAATTGGGCGTCATTCCGCTCGGCACGGTCAACGATTTCGCCCGCGCCCTGCATATTCCGCTCGATCCCGATCAAGCGATCACGACGTTGACCTCTTCCCGCCTGCGCCGGGTCGACATGGCCCGCGTCAACGACCAGCTGTTCGCCAACGTGGTCGCGGCGGGATCGCTGGCCGATACGCTGTCCTCCGTGACTTCGGAAGACAAGTCGAAGCTGGGCGCGCTGGCCTACTTCAAAGAAGGCATCAAAGAGCTGCTCGGCAATTCGGCGGCCTCGCTCACGATCGAGCATGACGGAGGCAAATGGGAAGGCCAAGCGCCGATCTTCATCGCCGCGCTGACCAATTCGGTAGGCGGCTTCGAAAATCTGGCACCGGACGCTTCCGTGGACGACGGGCTGCTGCACGGTTTCATCGTTCACGATCTCAATTTCTTCAATACGTTGACGGCGGGCTTTTCGCTGCTGCTCGGCAATCTGAAAGACCATAAAGACGTCGAATACTTCACGTCCCGCCATATCCGCGTCGCTTCGACGGAAGACGTGAAAACCAACGTCGACGGCGAGCCGGGTCCGATGCTGCCGATCGACCTGCATATCCTGCCGTCCCACGTGCAGGTAATCGTGCCCGAAGACGAAGAAAAATAGTCCGGAACCGTTACGAGACACAGAATTCCGGTCCAACAACAGAAACCCGGCCCTCGCGAAGAGGCCGGGTTTTGATTTGAACGGTTTCGGCGATCGGCAGCGCGCACGAACCGGATTCAGCGATGCACCAGCTCGCCGCCCCGCGCTTGCAGCAGGCTCTCCAGACTCAACCAGTCTTCCGTTCCGCGTTCGGCTTTGCTGCCGGATAAGCGTACCCGTTTTAATGCAGGAAGCTCCAGCAGCAGCTTGGGATCGGAGAACGAGGTCTTGCTCAGGTCGAGGCTTTCCAAGCCGGTCAGGGTGAGCAAGAAATCCCAAGCTTTCGGCTTCAGCATGGTGACGTCGAGGTTTTTCAGGCGGGTCATGCCTTCGAGCGGACGCAGGTCTTTTACCTTCGTTCCCCAAATCCACAGCAGTTCAAGCTTGGGGAATTGCTCGCGAATGCCTTCGACGGATTCCAGCTTGGTTTTTTCCGCATACAAAATTCTCAGCTCCGGGCAGTGTCCCATTTCTTTGAAACTTTGAATTTGCGAACCGCGCAGGCGAAGATCTTGGATCGAAGGATGATTGCGGAAGCCGCCGAGATCGGAGGCTTGGCAGAAGTTCGCGTCCAGAATTTGCAGCTTGGTCAGCTCCGCTGCATGGTTGAGATCGGTCAATCGCTTGGGCGAAAGAAGTCGTATTTCTTCGATATTCGGGAATGCGCGAAGCGAACCCAGATTTTCCAACCCGCAAGTCTGTGCTCCCAGGGAGACTTTGCGCACGGAATGAGCGGACCTATACGGAGGAACACGCTCCACCTCGGAAAAATTCAGCGATAGTTCTTCCAACGCGGGAGGCAGCTCGCTCAGGCTTTCGTAATTGAAGCGGGAGAAGCCGAGCTGCCGCAAATTTGTCAAGGAGCTCAGCAGGTCGGGCGGAATCGGTTGGACCAGTTGCCGAATCTGCAGCGTCTCCAATCCGCTCAGCCCCGCTATCGCTTCAATGCCTTGGGTAACCGTAGTCTTCGAGACGAATGCCAGGCTTTTCAGGCGGACGGCAGCGTCCAATCCGGCCAGGGTCGGCACGGTCATTTTGGAATCGGTCGTGCCGAACTCCAGACGTTCCAATCGAGCGAACTCTTTTAACGGGGCGTAAGTAGAGATGGCGCGGGGCTGCATGATCTTGAGCGCCTCTAACGCTTCCGGCGCATCCGGCACTTGAAAATACGCATACTGCCGCTGCTTGGTTATATAGGCTTCGGCTTCTTTTAACAGGGCTTGCTTGGACTTGCCGTACAGCTTGTCTTCATGCATGACGGTTCACCCGGCAGTACCAAATCGCATGATGAGCCCCAAGCCCCCAATAGTCTTCGGCAAATACATGAGGCTCGCCGAATTTTCGCCGCCAACGTTCTTGCGCTTTTCCATAGCCGCTGTCCAGACAGAAAGTCTCGATCCCGCGGTCGCGCAGCTCATTCATCATGGCAGCGATCAGTCTTGAACCGAGTCCCTGATTCTGAACGCCCGGATGCACGTAGAGACTGCCCAGTTCGCCTACCCCGTTCAGTTCTTCCCCGGCCAGTTCCCGAATCTTCTCGCCTCGCGGGCCGAAAGAAATCGTACCCGCGACCTCGCCTTCAAGTTCGGCGATAAGGAAAAAAGCTTCCTGCGGAACACCGAAAGAACGGGAAGTCGAGGGCGGATGCTCGATTGCGGCACGCAGCAGATTCGATTTATGCGAGATTTCGTAGGCAATGTCCTCTTCGGCGTCGGCAAGCTTTTCCTGCGCAAAAGCATCCGTGATCGATGCCGCGAACATCCGGCAGGCCGATGCTTCATCCTGCGCACCGGGACGACGAATAACGACATTGAGAATTTCTTCCATAAGCTAATCACCATCCTCTGCAGTCCTATCAACTACTCAAGCACCCCATCGGCGCAGGTCGCATAAATGCGAAAACCCGGCCTACAGCGTGCTTGAATAAGTGGAGTTATCTTTTTTTTGCCGTCAGCTTGTCCGCCAGCGCCGTCATATCCTGGCCTTGCAGCGCGCCTGCTACAAGTTCAGGGAGCATAGCCGGCGTGCAGGCGAAGCAAGGCGTGCCGTCCCGTGCGAGCTGTCTCGCCAGACGCTCGTCGTAGAACGGACGCCCGCCGTCGGACAACGCCAGTAGACAAAGCGTGCGCACGCCCGATTCTCGCATTTCGCGCATTCGACGCACGAGCGCGGATTGATTGCCGCCTTCGTACAAGTCGGTAATCATGATGAACAGCGTCTTTTTCGGGTCTTCGATATACTGCTCGCAGTAAGCGACGGATTTATTGATATCCGTGCCGCCGCCGAGCTGAATGCCGAACAGCATATCGACGGGATCGTCGGCGCACTGCTCGGTCAAATCGACCACTTCGGTGTCGAACACGACGACCCGCGTGTCCAGTGCCGGCATACTTGCAAAAATCGCACCTGTTACCGAAGCCCAGATGACCGACTCCGCCATCGAACCGCTTTGGTCGATATCGAGGATGACCGTCCATTCTTTGCTGCGCCGTGCCCGGTCGAAGTAATAGAAGCGCTCGGGAATCAGAAGCTTGCGCTCGGTATCGTAATGCTTGAGGTTGCGTTGGATGGTCCGTTTCCAATCCAGACCGCTGAGCGAAGGAAGCGGCGTATGCTGCCGTCTGTTCAGCGCGCCCGTAACGGCACGCTGCATATCTTCTTTCATGCGAGCCATGAGTTCGTCCACGACGGCTTTAACCAGCATGCGAGCCGTATCCTTCGTTTTCTCGGGGATTTTGCCGCGCAGCGACATTAACGTGCCGACCATTTGAATATCAGGCTTGACCGATGCCAGCAGCTCCGGCTCGAACAGCAGCTGCTTCCAGCCGCGCCGTTCGATCGCGTCGTTTTGAATGATCGACACCACGTCCTCGGAAAACAGATTGCGTACGTCTCCGAGCCAGCGGGACAAATTAACCGATCCTCTTCCGCTTCCTGCTCCCCGACCGCCTGATCCGCTGCCGGAGCCTGAAGCCGAACCGCCTGCGGAAGGCGTCCCGCTCTCGGTATCGTCGTAGATGGCGGCAAGCGCCGAATCCATGATCGCTTCTTCTTCCGTCAAACGCAGACCGCCCGGACCGTTCATGCCTTCCAGCTTATTCTGGGCCGCTTCGCCCAAAATAAGCCTCCAACGAGAAACTGAATTTTCCTGCTTGGTATCGTTGCCGTTATCCGCTGTATTCGTCATATTTAAAAGTCCCCAAAGTCGAAATCGTTCAATTCATCCAGCATTTTGTCCTCTTCCTCCTTCAGTTCCCCGGTCAGAATTTCCGCTGCTTGTTCCGCGTTGACGCCCCACAGCTCGCCCAGCGCCTCGGCGATCATGGTCTTTTCGTGAGCCGAAAACGAGCTGAATGCCCGGCGCAAGAAGACCAGCGCGCGCTTGAACTCTTCATCGCCCAACGAGTTGATGTAATCGTTCAACTGCACCCACAGGCTCATTCTCGACAAAAGCGCGTAACGGTTACGCATCGACAATCCTTCGAACCAGCCCGCCCCCAGATCGGCCGGAATGCCCGGCGATAGACGTCGCGACACTTCGGCCGCGCACTGCTCCGCGTCCATCTCTCCGCGTTCGAGCAGCAGCGCACAGGCAAAACCGGACAGCTTCGGATTACGGTCATCGCGCTCCGATAGGGCATTCAGTTCCTGCGTCCACAGCGGCACGTCGACGGTATCGTCATGTTCCTGGGCGATTTTGTTCAGCTCGCCGATAGCGGACACCATCCCGTAAGCCGCTTCGTCGTTACAATTGGCCGCATCGGACAGATAGAGACAGCCGCGGAAAAACAGCTGCTCCAAAAGCGGCACGAGCGGAGCCGTGTCGGCGCGCCGGATGTCGCCGTACGCGATAATGCCCGACAAGCGCGATGCCGCGCCCGAGATCTGCGCCACGTCGCGGCTGTCTGCCGCCAAAGCTTGAAGTACCCGTCGGCCGTCTTCCATCTGCGCGGTCATTCCGCAGCGAACCGACACGCCGATCAGTGCGGAAGCTTCCGAGATCGACGTACAGGCCTCCAGCTTTTCGCGAAGCCGATGCGCGCAAGCAATCTCGATCGTCTCGCCGAGCAGCGTGGACTCGACGACGCGAATCTCGGCTTCCGGCGTCCATTGAATAATCCAGTCCTCGGCCCATACGGCGCGGTCCGCGTTGTTCGGCCTGGAGCGAACGAAAGGGATTTCCAGCAGCTCCAACCGATGGAACAGGAACGAACGGTTCAAGTCGAGGAAAGCGGCTTCCTGCGACGAGACTCGCCGATTCTCCCGCAGATCAAGCGATAGATCGGTCGCGACGGCCGTCTTGTACTTGGTCAGCTTGAGCCGCTTCAATTCACGGTTCAAGTCGTCCTGCAGCGGGGTTTGACTGACGCCTTCGGCCAGGCTGCCGATCTCGGTTCCCACATCGACCCGGGCCAGCGCTTCGGCGACGACGGACAAATCGCCGCGGCCGAGCAGCGTTTGCGCCGCATCGCGAAGCTCCAGCAGCGTAGGCGCGCTTCCGCCGTGCAGCGAAGCCAGACCTTCGGCCATGCGTACGGCCTCGATGACTTCCGCTGTCGAACGATGCGTACCCGATGCCCGCAGCGCCCGCGCCGTCGTCGACAGATAGACGCGCGGCAAGTCTTCCGGCTGACCGGATTCCATCGCTTCCCACATCAGTTGGAAATAATGAGGCGCATTGTTGCCCGCGCCGTAGCCGGACAAACTGGACAATCGATAATACGAATACGGCATCAGCGTCAGCTTGGAGCTGCGGGACGGCATCGATGCCAGTTCCTCGTCGCTCATGGCGCCTTTTGCCGGATGCTCCAATGCGGCGGCGTGATACGCGCCGCAGACGACCACGATCTTCGACGGGTCATGTCCGGCTTCGACGGCTTTCAGAATCTGCCGCTGCATATAAGCTTCGCGCACATGGTTATAGGCATGTTCTTCCGGCTGATCGGAGCGTTCCCGATCTTCGCCGAGCGAGCGCATCTCGGCCGAGAATGCCAGAATCGAATCCCGATAGGTATCCGGATTCGCGTTATGCTCGTAATGGCGTTCCCAATACGTATCATAGTCGTGCTCGTCCGCAAGTTCGGCGATCCGTTCGTAGATCGAGCGCCCGGCAGTTTCGGCTTCCGACTCTTCGACGCCTTCGGGTTCGATAGAAGCGGCTTCTTCCGACGGCGGTTCGATTTCGCTTTCTGCTCCCGGGGCTGCTTTGCGCGAAACTTTTTCTTCTTCAGTCCGCCGCCGCAAATCTTGAAGCGCCAACGCCGAGCCGGAAGGCAAATCAATCATTTCGCATAACGCTTTATGTTTCGCCGCCCAGCGCATAGCCTGAAGCTCCGGCGAATAGACGGCAAAAGGCCAAAGCGCCGTGCGAACCGGCATTTCGTCGGTGAAAGCCAGCACAGCAACCGGAGGTACCGTGGAAGGATGAACAAGATCGCGAATCATGCTCGTTGCATCGGACGGGCCTTCGATCAGTACCGCTGTGGGACGAACTTGATCCAGATATTGCAGCAGATGGCGGGCACCGCCGGGGGACAAGTGCCGGACGCCGAAGACGGAGACTTTGACGTCCGCCGCCGTCTTCACTCGTTCATCTCCCTGCACGCCTGATACAGTCCGCGCCACTCCGATCCCCGTTTCTTCATGACGTTATCCAAATATTCTTTCCATACCAGCTTGTCTTTGTCGTCGTCTTTCACGATCGCGCCCTGCAGTCCGGCCGCCAGGTCTTCATCGGTCATTTCCCCGCTGCCGAAGCTTGCGGCCAATGCCATGCTGTTGGTCAAGAGCGAGATCGCTTCGGCCGTCGAGATCACGCCGGCAGGCGATTTCAGTTTTTCTTTGCGGTCCAGCGTCATGCCGCTGCGCAGCTCGCGGAAGATGGTGACGACCTTAAGCAGCGCTTCGTCGGCAGGAGGCGAAGCCTTCAGCTCATACGATGCCGCGATTTCGCTCACGCGTTTTTTCACGATCGACAGCTCGGTTTCCAGGTCCGACGGAGCCGGCAGCACGATAATATTGAAGCGGCGTTTCAGCGCGGCAGACATTTCGTTGACGCCGCGGTCGCGCGTGTTCGCCGTCGCGATGATGGAGAAGCCTTTGCGGGCGCTGGTCTCATTGCCCAGCTCCGGCACGGAAACGGTCTTCTCGGACAGAATAGAGATCAGCGCATCCTGTACTTCAGAAGCGCAGCGCGAAATTTCCTCGAACCGGGCTACGCTTCCGCCTTCCATCGCGCGCATGATCGGGCTGCGAACCAGCGCTTCGGGCGTCGGGCCGTTGGCCAGCAGCATCGCGTAGTTCCACGAATACCGCACTTGTTCTTCGCTCGTTCCGGCGGTGCCTTGCACGACAAGCCCCGAGTTCCCGCTTACCGCGGCCGCCAGATTTTCCGATAACCAGGACTTTGCCGTTCCCGGCTCGCCGATCAACAGCAGGGCGCGGTCGGTGACGAGCGTGGCGATCGCCATCTCCACCAAACGGCGATTGCCGATATATTTGGGCGTGATATCGAGCTTCCCGGCTTTGCCTCCCGTAATGTAGGTCAACACGGCGCGAGGCGACATCTGCCAACCCGGCGGAACGTCTCCCTTGTCTTCCTTTTTCAGCACTTCGATCTCCTGTTGATACAGAAGCTCGGCGGGCAGGCGCATCGTATCCTGCGTATGAGCTGCGGCCATTGATTATTCTCCTCTCGGTTTACGGAATCGAAATCTGACAACTATCAAGTATTGGATTCAGCCTCGGCACCGCGACGACGAAGCGCATGGATGATCTCCAACGCCTCTTCCTTAATGCTCTCGAAGCGCGTCTCCGTGATCAAAGGCTCCAGACGGTCGGCTGCTTCGCTCGCGAAGCGGTCCGGCAATTGCAGCAAACGTTGGGCTTCGTCGTGGTAAATGCTGTAGATCTTTTTCCAATCTTTATTTTCCATCCAACGCATCAGCAGTTCGTACTTCGTCTCTTCATCGAAGCCGCCTTCATCGAGTGCGAGGAAAATATAATAGCCGTAATAATTGTTGCTGGACTTGTCGATCTGCCGCTCCAGATATTTCAACAGTTTCGGATTGTTCGGGTTGGTAGGCGCGGCCAAGGCCGAGACCAGTTGGAGATCATCGCGATCGATCAGCCAACTCAACCAACGAGGGTCCCATTCCGCGATAATTTTGTCTGAGGGCAGCCGGTTACGAACATATCCTTCATAAGCATACACTTCGTCCCGCAGCGTCTCGATGAGCTTGCTTTGCCGGGCCTGAGCTTTTTTCGTGACGGCTGCACGGAGCAGGGCGATACCCGATCCGGCATAGCGTTCATACAGCTCGGCCGGCGTACGCAGACGCTTCGTGACATGGAACGCGTAAGGCAGATAAGCGACTTCGCGTTCTTCCAAGCCTTGGAGCGCAATCAGGGCTTCCTCGGTATTCGTATTCTCCAAATATTTGGCCGCCTGGCTCATCACGCGCAGATTCTCGGAAAAGTCGAGCCGTCCGACCGCCGGATACTTCGATTCGTTCGAGATCAAATCCAGGAACAACCGCTCCAATTCCGGATGCCGGGCTTGCCGGAACGCAACCGTAAACGGTTCGAGCGTTTTCCACAGCTTGTCTTTGCTCTTCTGATCGTTGTCCCCCAGAATTTCCTGACTCAGGCGTTCTTCGTATAAAGGAATGAGACGCTCCAGCATTTCTTCCTTTGGCGAAGCTTCGATCGCTTGAGCCGCCGGAAGCGCGTCTTTGCCGACAAAAGCTTCATACAACCGATCGCGCGCCGTTTCCGAATTGCGCACGGCCAGAGCCGCAAGCGCGCCTTCGCGAACCGGCTTTTTTTTGTCCAGCGACCATTCGATCAGCTTGTCTTCGAAGTCCGGGTGCAGGCCCAGGCAAGCAATTGCCGCAGCCCGTACTTTATCCGAGCCTTCTTCCGCAGCCCGCACCAATAGGTTCAGCGACTTCTGATCGTCCGAATCGACGCCGAGCGCACGCACGACTTCCAAACGGCGTTCTTCTTCGCGTCCGCCCTGAATATTCATGTCCGCCAGCAGATACGGCACGATCACCGGACCGTATGACGGCAAAATTTGTCGAACCGCATAGTCTGCCAACTCCGAATACGGATCGCTCAGCGCTTTCATCGCAAAAGGAAACAGCCGCAGGTCGCGGAATAATCCGTTCCGATGCGCTTCCAGGACGATTTCATACCGACCGCCGCCCGATGTGGACAGCGCGTTTTGCACCTCCGCAAGCTGACGGTAGGAATGGACGGTCGTCAGCCCGGTCAATCCGCTGTCTTCCGCGTTCCCGTTCGAAAGATCGCTGCCGGCCGCCGTTGCGCCCTGCGTCGACAATACCGAGTTCAACAGCAGCGAGACATCCTGCAAACGCGCCGCCCGCGCTTCCGCCTCGGACGGTTCCGTAAGCGCAGCGACGCCTTCCGCCAGCTTTTGGAATACGGGCGCCCGTTCCCCGAGCTGTGCCAGCTTCGGTTGTATTCGGTTCAAACGAAAATCGTCAGCCGCGAGGTCGCTGCCCGCGATATAAAGACGGCGCAGTTCGCCCTGAAGCTCCTGCAGCAAAGTCGTACTCATATTCATCTCTCCTCCCGTTATCCGGTGTTCGAACGTATTGCGATTCGCGGCGCAGTCGCTATTCGCCTGCTTGTGCCGCCGCTTGTCGGGTACGAAGCTTGTCCACCGTTTCTTGAAGTCTTCTTTTATAGTCCGTTCGTTCGATTCCTGCCATGATCGCTTCGATGCGTCGCACAGCCTCGTCGATTCGCCGGAAAGCAACCCTGCTCGCTTCGTCCGCAATCGCAAACTCGCCGTAGGCCAGCGTAGAAGGACGATTCCAATTTCGAGCTTCGACCAACTGCATGAGCAGTTCGAAGCGCGTTTCTTCATCAAACGGCACGTTTTGCACGGCTTCCAGCACGTTGTGCCTGTCGTTTTCGATCGTCGGCGACGCATTGTTGCGAATCGCCTGCTTCAAATAAGGAATAAGCCTGTCGCTGCCGAGTCTCGCAAGCCCCGCGACCAAAGTTAAACGATCATGGTCGATCGCCCAATCCAGCCAGCGCGGGTCCCACGCCGCTTCGATCTCCGCTTGGGGACGCCTGCGATCATGCACGCTCGTTCTGCTATACAGCGCCGGGCGCAAGACCATGAATAACAAGTCGTCCGACATTCGGATTTTTGCCGATTCGGGATCTGCGTAACGCTCATAGACTTCGGCCGGAGTCAGCACGCGCCTGGCGAGCGGCAAAGCATAATCGACCAGCATCGTCGGAGTCTTTTTCGCCATATGCTCGATATGTTCAAGCGCTTCGACCGTGTTCGATCGGACGAAATAATCCGCGGCTGCTCCGGTAATCCAGGCGATTTCCCTTTTCTCCAACCGCTTCAATACCGGATAGGCCGACAAATCCTGCGCCATTTCGACGTAAAGCCGCTCCAGCTCGGGATGACGGACCTTGCCGAGCGCGGTCAGCAGGGGGCGCAGGTCCTTGATCGAATCGACCTTTTTTTCCGCGCGATCTTGCAGCTTTTCTTCGTACAGCTTGATCAGGCTTTCCGCCAATGCTTGCGATATCGAAGATTGAACCGCTTCGGAAGCGACCCACTCGTCTTTTCCGTTCAGCGCTTCGTACAAACGACTGCGCGCTGCCTCCGAATCGAGTACGGACAGTGCGAAATAAGCACTTTCGCGCACCGTTTTTTTGGAATCGCGGGACCAGTCCAGCAGCCGCTGCTCGCATTCCGGATCCGTGCCCAGGCAAGCGATCGCCGCCGGAGCGATCTTCGCTCCGCCTTCTTCCGCAGCCGAAATCAGCTTGTCCAGCGAAGCTCGATCGGCCGGGTTCACGCCGATCTTTTGGACGACCTGCAATCTGCGTTCATGCTCCTTGCCGCCTTGAATATCCAGATCTTTCAACAGATAAGCAGCGATCGCCGCTCCGTAGCTCGGCAAGATCTTCTCCGCCGCCAAATCCGCGATCTCCGAATACGAATCGCCCAGCGCATGAACGGCCATGGGCAGTATCCGCAGATCATCGAAAAGTCCGCGCTCGTAAGCCGAAAGCACCACCTCGTAACGCCCGCTGCCCGACGAGGACAGCGCCTGCCGCACTTCGCCGAGTTCGCGCGAAGAACGGTTCGTAGCCAGATCCGGCAGCTGATCGCGGAAAGCAGCCGGGAAGAGCTTCGCTTCGTCACCCACGTCGGCGGCTGTCTGTCCTTGCGTCGCCAGCACCGAATTCAGCAGCGTCGACACGTCCTGCAAGCGCGCCGCGCGTTCAGAGGGCTCGGAGCGGCCGATAAGCGCGGCTATTCCTTCGGCGATCCGCTTGAACACGGGGGCCCGTTCACCCAGCGCACTCAGCTTCGGCTCCAGCTTTTTCAAGCGAAAATCATCGGCGGCCAGATCGCTGCCCGCGATATAAAGACGTCGCAATTCGCCGTATAATTCCTGCAATAGCATGCTCATGAAACTCACCTCCCCTAAAAGGGATCAATACAGCAATCTCGCGATCCGTTCGCCTTGAATCAACGTCAGTGGCTGCGCAACCAATTTCCCCATATCCATCTGATGCTCGAACATCGCCAGAACGGCGCAATTTTCCAGCAAGGAAGGATCGACCAGCGACAATAACGGCGTCGTAGGCTGCGGCAATCGATAAACGTTTCCCAATTCAAGCGTATTTCCGGCTTCGTCAACCAGCGCAAACGTACCGTTTTCGGTTTGGGCGATCCGTGCGGCGTTCAGCAGCACAACGGGAGCACGATCGGCCAGCGGATCTTTTAACTGATTCTTTACCGCCTTCACTGCATCGGGAATCGAAGCTGCCGCAGCGGCGCGAATACCGTCGTAATCGGCATTGTTCACTTGACGAGGAATCATCCCTTCAAAGCGCACCCGCGCATTCATGCCGCCCGGGTAGCGGTAGAGTTCCGAGATCTGCGCCACGCTGAAGAAGCTGTCTTCTTCCTTCATGTACTTCACGGCCTTGAACGGACGGTATTGCACGGTGCGGTGAATTTTGCCCTCGCCCAGTTGCAGCCAGAAACCCGTATCCACGAACTCTTTGCGCGCTTCGTCCCGATACGTGTAGAACGCCAATTGCAGCAATTCGACGCTCTCGCTGACTCTTCCGGCTTCCTTCAGCTCGGCTAACTGCCAGGCATGACCCAACCATTCTTCGATCGTCGACTCGGAGTCGGGGACCAGCTCGGGGTCTTCCTGCTTCGTCTGGAGATAGGAGCGCCCTTTCTTGATAAAAGCGTTCAGCAGCGTAAGCTGTTCGGTCGCATATGTATAGCCGCTCTCGCGATCGTCCTGTTCCAGCAGCAGCGCCAGCCGGCGAAGTTCGTTCTCCGCTCCGGTCAAATAACTGCTGCCCAGCCGCTTGGCATGATCGTTCAGATCTTTCACGGTTCGGGCGTTGGCCGTTCCCAACCCGCCGCGTACCAGCGATAAGACGATCTTCTCCAGTTCATCCAGCGCTTCGAGCTGTTGGACGATTTTCTTCTTGAGCGCGGTCTTGTTCACTTTCTTCGGCTTGGCCGGCGGCAGTTCGCCGCTCTCGCGCTTCGCCTTCGTCTCTTCGCGCTTCCCGGCCTTTTCACGCTTGGACGAGATGTCTTCCGGCACGGTCGCCTTTTCGAAAGTCAGGCCGTCCGCATACGCGTACATCAGACCCAACGCATGCTTGCAGGGGAACTGCCGACTCGGGCAATTGCATCGCGACACCGGATTTTCAGGAGTGACAAAGTCGACCGAGCAGATGTAGTTCGACTTCCCGCTCCCGGAACATTCGCCGAAGATCAGGTCACCCTCCTCGGACACGTTGAGCTTGACGAACTTGTTCTTCAAAACCAGTCCGCGACCGTTCTTGGCCGCGGCGGCGTTCGGGGCGAGCGAATCGATATGTGATGCAGTCAGTTCCAGCAAATCAAGCGCCTCCTCGCTGTAATATAAATTGGATTGATTAGGCCGTGTACGCAAACTCAACACCGTGCACCTTGACCTGCCTTTTCGCCCTCTGCAGCGTCATTTTCCTTTGACGTGCCTCGGCACGCCTTCAGAAAAATTCCTTGCCGAGAACGAAAATTCAGCTCAATCTGCTCCCGGCGGAGTTTGCGTACACGCCCTAGATTATACGGGAATCTTTCGCAAATCTCACTCAGGCATGCGGCATCGGTCTTTTGACCCGTTCCCTGCGTCCTATCGGGATTTCGAACAACGAAAAGAACGTGTGTTCTTATTTTTTTAGAATATAACATGCTTCCAGCGAAAATTCAAATTCGGGACGTTCTCCCAGTCTCAATACTCTTTTTACCTGATCAAAAAACCGGACGAACCGCCTTATCGGCCTTCATCCGGTTTATCGTTTCATCTATGATTCGCTTCTGCCTTTAACGTCTGCCTCCCATCATGCCGCCGGTGTTGCCTGTCGTGATCCCGGACTCGTTGACCCAGGTCGTTTGGCTGCCCGAAAGAGTAAAGGTGACCACGTCGCTGCCTCCGGCTGATACGGTATAGGTGCTGCCATCTTGCAGATCAGCCGAGCTTACGACAACCGTACGGAATTGCTTGGACGGCGTAACTGCGGCCACCGTGTTCCCTTTGCTGTCTTTTACATTCACTTGGGTTCCCGCTTCCTGCGTGTCGGTAAACGTCATCGCGATCGAAAGCTGCGAGGAATCGTCGCTTGGTGCTTGTGCCATGCCTGCGCTGCCAGCCGTAATCAGCGTCCCGCCGCTAATTTCGAAGGTTCCGTCATAATCCAGCGATCCGTTGCCGTCATTGGTTGGTCCGTATACCGTTACGGTGCCGCCTGTCATGGTGATCGATCCATTGGAATCCAGACCGTCGCCTTCGGCATTTACCGTGAGCGTCCCGCCATTGATCGTCAACTGCGCATTGCTCGAACCCATACCGCCGCCGAAGCCGCCTCTAGCCTGGTTGCCTGCTGCCGTATCGCTTGCGGCACCCGCGGACGATTCCGTCGACGATGCGCTTGCCGTCGTCACAGAAGCCGTTGTGCCCGAAGATGTCGTTTCTTCAGTCGCGCTTGCTGCCGTATCTACGGAAGATGTTGCATCCGTTGCCGTCGTAGTCGCGGAAGCATCCGACGCATTCACGCCGTCATCGCTCGCTGTTACTTGGATATCGCCGCCGTCGATCGTAATATTTTCGGCTTCCAGTCCTTCGTAACTGGCCTGGATATCGATGGTGCCTGCCGCGATAATCAGATCGCTTTCGCCGTGGATCGCATCGTCACCCGTCGAAATTTGCAGATCTCCGTTGGTCACTTCAACCTTGCCGTTACTGTGCAGCGCATCGTCGGCCGAGTCGATGACGAACGTGCCGCCGTTGATCGTCAATGTTACGCCTGCTTTGATGCCTTTCATGCTGTCGGATTCCGTCTCGGTTGTCGTCGCTGCAGCAGAATCGGCAGTCGCATCGGTCGTCGTTCCGTTTGCATCGCTTGGCAGGGACGGAGGCGTTCCGCCGTCTGTCGGCTGTGCGCCGTCCGGTAAAGCTGGAGGTCCGTCTGTCGATGCGTCTGTGCCGGTCGTACCGGAAGCTGCACCGCTGCTGTCTACGTTAGGACCTTGTCCCGTGCCCGGGTCTCCCATTCCGCCGGGGCCGCCACTGCCGCCTTCGGGACGCTGTCCGCCGCCAAAGTCGCCTCCTCCGAAGCCTCCGCCCATTTCCTCGGCGTGTTCCGGTCCGTTTTCATGGCCGCCGCCCGTGACAATATTGAATTCCCCGCCGTCCACGACTATATTCGTTTCGCCTTGAATACCGTCGTTGCCGGCCTTGATTTCGAATATGCCGTCTTTGATCGCAACGAAGCCTTTTTCCGTATCTTCGTCATTCGTGGATTTGATTCCGTCGCCGGCCGCATCGATGCTGATCGTGCCGCCTTCGATATAGACGCGATCTTTGCCGACCAGGCCGTCGTCCGCCGCTTTGACGTCAAGGGTACAGCTCACGATATTGAGATCATCCTTGCTTGTAATTCCGTCTTTGTAATTGGCGGTCACGACCAGGCTGCCCGTTCCGTTGATCGTCAGATCGGCTTTGCTGAAGATGGCCGCGCTCGGCTCTTCATCGGTATTCAGCGTGTACGTCGAACCGTCCGTCACGGTATTGGCTGTGCCTTCCGCAAGCGTCAGGATTACCTTTTCCGCCGATTTAACGTAGATCGGGGCACTGTCACTGTCCGTCAGCTCTACGCCGTTCAAGATGATATGCACGGAATCGGCGTCCGCCGTATCCACAATGATCTGTCCGTCGCTGAGCGATCCGCTGATGACGTACGTACCTGCCGCCGTGATCGTGACCGAACCGTTCGCAGCTTCGGCGCCTGTTCCTTCTACCGAAGCGCTTGTTCCTGCCAACGTAATCGTCGTCGCGTCGGAACCGGCCTCCGTTACGTAATCTTCCTCGTCCAACGTTACCAAGCTTGCGGCGGTCAACCCGCTCAAGCTTGCGGAAGCGGTAGTGACGGACGTTGTTGCAGAAGTCGCTTGCGTGGATGTCGAGGTTGCGGCGGTGGTCGTCGTTGCTGCCGTTGAAGCCGTATCGTCTGCCGAGGTGCACGCGGAGAGCGTCAACATCGCGCCGAGGAAAATGACGAGGCCGGTCCGTTTTTTCGCCTGGAATCTTTTCGTCTTTTGGATCTTCGTTGTTTTTTTCATCTATAATCGTTCCCTTCTTGTTGAAAGTTTCGGATGGTTCGGATCGGGGTGTCGTTTGTTCTTGGCTTTATATTAGAGGGTGAAGCTTTAGTGAAACTTAAAATTCTTATTTGAGTTGGAAAAGGGGAAGCTACGGAGAAGGTTTTGTTTCAGTCGCGTGTTGCAATCGGGAAGCCGGATTAGACGAGGAAGAAGCTTCCCGATTGCAAAGGCGAGCGCTTCGCTCCTTCACTAAAACTTTCTCCTCCGCTTCCGGCTTTTCGCAAAATGAACAAGCCTTTTTGGGGATGGGGGATAGGAAGTAAGAAAAAGGGAATTCATTGTACGAGGCAAGGTTGTCGGGTAAGATGATTCGTATATGAAGAAGTGAATCCGAAGGTTAGCGATCGGCAGGGCAATCCCAGGGAAGAGGATGCGGACAAATGGAGAACAAGGGCTCGCAAGTCGTGGTCAGCATTGAACGTTTTAAGCCGCATACGTTCAGCTTTGAAACGGGAGAAGGATTGTTTATGTCGCATTCGCATGAGTACGACGAGTTGACGCTGATCCTTGAAGGGCAAGGGTATTATAGTTCGCCGGAGCAAAATATTAAGGTGAGCGCAGGGGATATCGTGTTGATTCCGCCGGGACTGCATCACGGGTTCGTGTGCACGGTGCCTTGGCAAGGAATTTCGGTGCATTTTCAACATGATCGGCTGCCGGTCCATAGCCGTTACCCGCTTGTCGGGACGGAGCGTGAACAGGAACGGATTCGGCATGCGGCGCTTGAAGGGGAAGAGCTGCGCTGGGCGGAAATCTGCTTGTCGAGACTAGAACATGAATGGAAATCCGAGCCTGAACATATAGATACCCGGCATCTGATGCGGCTTGCGCTGGAGACGACGCTGTTATTGTTCCAAAGAAGCCATGATGCGCAGACTCCTTACGGTTCGAGAGACTCGGGCGTTATTCAGGAGGTTCTCAAAGAAATCCATGCCAGCTATTACACCGGAATCACCATCGGCGAGCTGGCTTCGAAACACTTTTTATCAGAAAGCAATTTACGCAAAAAATTCGCCGAAGCGATGGGAATCTCCCCGAAGCAATATATGATCAACCTCCGCCTGATGGAAGCCAAGCGTTTGCTTCAACAGACGGACAAAGCGATCGAAAGCATCTCCTCCGAAGTCGGCTTCACCTCCTCCAGCCGCTTCTACGAATTTTTCGTCAAATCGGCCGGGATTACTCCGCTCGAATGGCGCGTGCAGAATCAGCGGCAAACTTGAGCCTTCTCCAAATCCTATTTATTGCAAAGACATCGCGAAGCCCGATTCCCTTGAATGGAGAATCGGGCTTTTTTTGCGCGCAGACCTTTATCATCAGAGCGACATTGCGTGTAACTTTCACGAGGAAAAATGTAAGTATTGCGCTGCAACATAGTAGACCCATGGAGCGATGGTTTAGAGCAGGGAGGTCAAAACACCTTGGAGCGCATGAAAGGTAATCAATCCGAAATCATTTCATACAATATAAAATCGTCGGAAAGTTCAGTAAATCTAACCTTCCGGCAAACCCAAAAAAGGAGGCGTTAAAATGAGCAGATTGGTTTTAGCAATGATGGAGTTGATAGGGTGGTTGCAAATGTACGGAGGTATTTTCACCGTACTCGGAGCACTGGCCGGAATCGGAAATTTTGTGTTGGGCCTTAGAAAACTGAGGACAGAGAAAAAAACCGAACCGAAAAAAGAAAAAATGACTTACGGCTTCTCGATCGAAGTGAATTTGAACATCACTCGAACGATAAAAAAGGAGGCTTAAGCGTCTGAAAAAGGATTGGATTTCCTCTGAAATCCAATCCTTTTTCGCTGTTTTCAACACACGAGCAAAACTAAAGATATATACCGCCTTCATTTTCACCAAATTTTTTCGACCGTCGTTTCCGCTCCGAACCTCCCCTTTTTCGCGGTAAAAGTAAAGCGTTTTCACAATTGTTCCTCTCCGCCCCCTCCGAGATAATAAAGTTATCCTCAACGCCAAAGGAGAACCTCGATGACGAACCGTTTGACCTTTTCCAATCCTATCGCCGAACAGGCGGCCGACCCTTGGGTTTATCGGCATACCGACGGATTTTACTATTTCATGTGCACCAAGGGCGATGTGCTCGAACTGCTGCGCTCGCCCCGTTTGACGACGATTGCCGACGGCGACAGCCGGATCGTCTGGAAACCGGAACCCGGAGGCAGGCACAGTCACCATCTATGGGCGCCGGAAATTCATTTCTTGAACGGCTGCTGGTATATCTATTACACCGCCAACGACGGCGGAGGCGACGATACCCGGCAGGTATGCGTGCTGGAAAACGTCGGCCCCGATCCGATGGAAGGCGAATGGAGATGGCGCGGCGCGCTGCCGACCCCGGCTCCCGGACTCGACGGCTCCGTGCTGGAGACGGGCGACAACCTGTACTTCCTGTATGCGGGCTACGGCCATTTTCCCGATTACGGCTCGGCCGTCTATATCATGCGCATGGACAACCCGTACACGCTGCAAGATCGCGAGCATGTGCTGCTGACCGCGCCGACGCTGGATTGGGAAAAGCAGGGCGGCATGGCGATCAACGAAGGTCCCGTGATTCTCCGCCGCAACGGACGCGTCTTCCTGATTTACTCCGCCAGCACCACTTGGTCGGAAGATTACTGCCTCGGCATGCTGACCATGGACGAGCACCATGATCCGATGCTGCCGGAATCCTGGAGCAAATCGCCTCAGCCCGTTTTCCGCAAAAATGCCGCAGCCCAAGTTTATGCCGTCGGCCATAACAGCTTCACGACCTCGCCGGACGGACAGGAAGACTGGATCGTGTTCCATGCGCTGTCCGCTCCGGGCGAAGATACGGCACATCGCGCGACGCGCATCCAAAAATTCGGGTGGCACGCGGACGGAACGCCGGATTTCGGTACGCCGCTCGGCAACGACCGACCGTTGGACATGCCTTCCGGCGAATAAACGGCATATCTGCCAAACACCTAAAAATACGTCCGTAAGACCAAAGATCCGTCTCTTGTAGGTTCTTATTGTAAGCGTTACCATTTATTCGAATATCAATAAACAGATCAGGGGGATGTACATGAACATGAAAACATTCGCGAAAAAGATCGGGATGCTGGCCGCCGTTTCCGCACTTGCCGTCTCTACCGCATGCAGCAGCGGAGGCAGCGAAAGCGAAGAAGCGGCGACGACGGACACCGAAGCGGCGGGCAAGCAGGAACAAGTGGCGTTTACCGATATCGGAGGCGAGATCAAAGGCAACGAAAAGCCGACGCCGGAGCAGATCGCCGAGGTCAACGACACGCTCAACGATACATATCTGGGAGACATTTTCGAACAAAAGATTCCGAGCAACTATGCCGCCTATCCGTTCCCGGGCGACGTCACGCTGGACGTATGGATGCCGGCCAACCCCGACGTTCCGGACATGAACACGCAGGTCGTGCAGGATCAGGTGGAAAAACTGACAGGCATCAAAGTCAACTTCATCACGCCGCCGGTCGGCCAGGAAGCGGACTCGTTCACGCTCATGATCTCCTCGGGCGAGCTGCCGGACATCATTATCGATCCGGGCCGTTATCCGGGCGGATTGGAAGCGGGCGTGAACGACGGCGCGTATATCGACCTGACCGAACAGATGGAGAAAAACGCGCCGAACTACAGCGAATGGCGCAACTCCGACGAGATGCGCCGCAAAACGACCGTCACCGACGACGGACGCCTGCTCGGCTTTTACGGCATTGCGCCTTACTCCGAGTGGATGTGGTTCGGCATGCTGATCAAGCAGGAAGCGCTGGACAAAACGGGTCTCGAAGTACCGACGACCGTCGACGAATGGCATGCGTTCCTGACCAAAGCGAAAGAAGTCGGCTACTCCGAACCGCTCAACTACGGCTCGAGCTACGGCCAGCTTTTCACGGGCATCATCAACGGCGCTTACGGCGTCTGGGATTGGACCTTCCTCGACGCGGACGGCAAAGTCCAATGGGGTCCGGCGCAGCCTAAAGCCAAAGAATACCTGACGACGATGCAGCAGTGGAACAAAGAAGGGCTGCTGAACCGCGACTGGGCAACGGCCGATTTCAACCAGCGCATGGCGACCGCCATCTCGGACAAAACGGCGGTCATGATGGATTCTCCCGACACCATGTGGAGCTACTGGAAACAGCAGAACGGGTTCGACTTCGTGGGCGCGCCGAATCCGGTGCTGAACGAAGGAGACCAGCCGCAGGTCAGCTACAAAAACTTCATGCGCGCCGGCACCAACGCCGCGATCACCACGCAGGCCGACAACGTCGAAGCGGCGATGGCGTTCCTCGACTTCAGCTACACGAAAAAAGGCTGGGAGCTGCTGAACTACGGCGAATACGGCAAAGTCCATCTGATCGACGCCGACGGCAAGCCGTACTACCCGGCCGAAAGCTACATTTACGAAGATCCGGACGGCCAACCGGTCGCGACGACGCTGCATAAATACCGCATGCACAACTGGCCGGACATCCGCGACGAGCACAACTCCAACCCGCTGATCGTGGCGGAAGGCAGCTACTCGGGCGATATCCGCAAAACGTGGACGGAAGAAATGGACGCGAGCATGACCATGCCTCCGATCACGTTCACCCAGGCCGAAGCTTCCCGCGAAGCGGAACTGGGCAACCAGCTTTCGACGCTGCGCAACGAATATTTCGCCAAAATCATCATGGGCGAGCTGCCGGTAGACGCCTACGACAAATTCCTGGCCGAAGCGCAAAAAATGGGTCTCGACGAGTTCCTGAGCCTCCATCAGGCGGCGCTTGACCGGTACAACCAACGCTAATGCGACCGACTGATAAAAAGGAGGTGACCTACCGGTGCTAACGCTGCGCAAAAACAAAAAAGGCAACGCCCTCGCCGCGTCCGAACGCCCGAAAACGTCGCTGACGATCCGCAAAGACGTACGCAAAAACTGGTTTCCTTATCTGCTGGCGATTCCCGTTCTCGCCTGGTTCATCATTTTCTGCTACGGTCCCATGTGGGGCGTGCTGATCGCGTTCAAAGACTATAAACCGCTGCTCGGCTTCGAAGACAGTCCGTGGGTCGGCTTCAAGCATTTCGTCGACTTTTTCCAGGGACCGTACTTTTGGCGGGTGGTCAAAAACACGCTGCTGCTGAACCTGTGGGGCATCGGCTTCGGCTTCACCGCCCCGATCATTTTGGCGCTGCTGCTGAACGAAATCCGCAACAAAATGTTCAAGCGCACCGTGCAAACGATCACTTATATGCCGCACTTTATCTCGCTGGTCGTCGTGGCAGGCATGATCCATATTTTCACCGCCGACGAAGGGATCATCACGCAGGTGCTGCAATGGATCACGGGCAAAGAATATTCGTCCCTGCTCGGCTATTCCTCCATGTTCCGGCCGCTCTACGTGTTCTCGGGCATCTGGCAAAGCATCGGCTGGGAAAGCATCATCTACCTCGCCGCCATGGGTTCGATCGACACGTCGCTGTATGAAGCGGCGGATATGGACGGCGCGAACCGGCTGCAAAAAATGTGGCACGTCACGCTGCCGCAGATTACGCCGACCATCGTCATCCTGTTCATTTTCGCCGTCGGCGGCCTGATGGCTTCCGGTTACGAAAAAATCATCCTGCTCTACAACCCGCTTACTTACGACACGGCGGACGTCATCGCTTCTTACGTGTACCGCCGAGGCCTGCGAGAAGCGAGTCTCAGTTACTCGACGGCCGTCGGATTGTTCAGCGCGGTCATCAACTTCGGCTTGCTATGGATGACGAACAACATCGCGCGGCGCAAATCCGAAGTCAGTCTGTGGTAGCGTTCAGGCATCGCGATACCTTCGTTCGAAAGGAGAGACTCCGCAAATGGTCCAATACAAATCGCTGGGCAACCGGCTGTTCGACGGCGCGATCTACGTGCTGCTCGCCGCTCTGACGCTGGTCTGCCTGTATCCGATCGTGCATATCCTGTTCGCTTCGATGAGCAATCCGAGCGAGCTGGTCGCGCATAAAGGACTGCTGCTCGCGCCGCTCGGCTTCACCCTCGACGGCTACAAGCTGATCTTCCGCGACAACGCCCTGATCGTCGGCTACGCCAACACGCTGCTGTACGTCGGACTGGGCACGGCGATCAACATGGTCATGACGATCATGGGCGCGTACGTCCTGTCGCGGCGCGAGCTTTTTTTCAAAAAGTACATCATGATCATCATCACCATCACGATGTTTTTCGGCGGCGGCCTGATTCCGTGGTTCCTGCTGATGAAAGACATCGGGCTATACAACAACATCTGGGCGATGGTGCTGCCGGGCGCGATCAGCACGTGGAACATGATTATCCTGCGCACCGGTTTCCAAGCCCTCCCGCAGGAGTTGGAGGAAGCCGCGACGATCGACGGGGCGAGCCAGGCGCGCATTCTGCTGAGCATCATCATCCCGTTGTCCAAAGCGACGCTGGCCGTCATTTTCCTCTACTATCTCGTCGGCAACTGGAACTCCTGGTTCAACGCGATGGTGCTGCTGCAGGACCGGGACAAGTTCCCGCTTCAGCTTTTGTTAAAAGAAATCCTCGTCGCCAACGATACGAGCGCGGCCACTATGGGCAGCGCGGGCGGCGTCGTGATCGACAGCGCGGGCAGCGCCACCGCTTACCGCGAGCTGGTCAAATATTGCACCATCGTCGTCTCGACGCTCCCGATCCTGCTGGTGTACCCGTTCTTGCAGAAGTATTTCGTGAAGGGCGTGTACGTGGGATCGATCAAGGGATAACCGCTGCGGCATGAAAAAGGTTTCGCGCGCAAACCGTCGGCCTCCCCCACCCTCCGGCGGTTTGCGAATTTAAAAAAAGCTGTCTCCTGCACCGACTCGCGGTGCGGGGACAGCTTTTTTATTAATGCGCCGGATGAAGTTTGGACATGCCGCACAACGTTCCGGCCCTCCGATTTACGCCGTATACTTCCCGAACGCGTCTTTGTCCGTCGGCACGTTCTCCAAATAAACGATTTTCCCGTCCGCGTTAAAACGAGCGATATCCACGCCCGTTTTCGCATAAACCGCACCTTCCGACGTCCGGCCGCACACCGCCCAATTCGTATGGTAGCTGCCGTCCGCTTGAAGCGCCCAGCCGTCCCACATATGTTTCACGTCGCGGTTATGCACGTAGAAGGCTCTTACGAAATCTTCGAATCCTGTTCGGCTATTGCCGTTCAGCACGATCTCCGCGTCTTCCGCGAACAGCGACAACAGATCGTTCATTGCCGATTCATCCGTGCGGGCCGCGTCGAACAAGCGAAAATACGTATTCAGTACCGTCAGCGTTTCCATGGTTAATCCTCCCGAAACAATGCTACCGCATCATCTATTGTTTGATATTTTTCGAACTGAAAAGGAATATACCATACTCTTTGAGCATTCCGCAATCTTTAGTTCGATTTTTTTCGAAATTTGTATTCAATCCGTGATTGTGCTACCCTACAACCATGAAAACTCTAACCCTTCCTTCGATTTCCGAAATGGATTTGACTGCCGTCTGTGCCGCGCTCGGCGATCCGGTACGCATGAAGATCGTTCAGTGCTTGGCTCGCTCGGGCGAGAAAAATTGTTCCGGCTTCGAAGTCGAACACATTTCCAAATCGACGTTATCCCACCATATCAAGATTCTGCGCGAGTCCGGATTGATCCAACCGCGTTTTCAAGGCAAGGAGCATTTCTACTCTCTGCGAAAGGAAGACCTGGACCGCCGGTTTCCGGGTATGGTGGAAATGCTGTTGAACGAGCCTGCATCGAAGGAATAACAGATTGTGAACGGCGATCTCCGAAACCTCCAAGCAATCTTCGGCACAAACGAAACAGGCCGATCAGCGGATTTGATCCGTCGATCGGCCTGTTTGGCTGTTCCGTTTTTTTGATCGTATTCATTAAGCACTCCAGCCGGATAGCGCTTCCGAACGTGTACGTTTCACCCGAACCACCAGGCCGACGATGCGCACGATCAGCATCGAAGCGGCCATGAAGATGAATGCCGGACCGATAATGTACAGATCGAAATGATGCAGCTGCGAGTACCGGTAGGCCGTCTCCCCATGGTTGGTTACCCATTGCACGAGTCCGATCCGCAGGATGAACATGATCGACAGAACACCCACGCTGGCAATGCCGTTAGTTACGTAAGTCTTGCGGCTTTTCGCATCATGTTCGATATGGGACATGGTGAGCAGAAGCGCGCCGATCAAGGCACCGAATGCGGCGGACGCCGCGAGCAGCCAAACGTTATTGCCGCCGTTCGGGATGTCTTTCAGGTACGTGGCGCCGAAGTAGCTGATGACGAGAATCGGCAGGATCAGGCGGATCGGATTGAATGCCTTGCGGCCGAATGTGCTCCAAGTGAGAAGGGCGAAAATAGCGAGTGTCGAAATCCAGGTCGTTACAGTCATGTGTGTTGCCTCCTTGTTGTTTTTGGGATGTCTTAAGCTTATCCCGATTCAGGAGGCACCGCGTCCACCGAGGGATTGGTCTTGACGCAAAAGCTTATCCACCTGTGGATGGATGCGCGGATTCGGAAAATCGGTTATCCCCAGGCAAAAAGAAGCCGACGGCGCTTTATTCGCCGTCGGCTTTGTGGATAATCGGCTACTGCACAATCCCGTTCCGAATCGCGTACACGACCGCCTGCGTCCGATCCTGCACGTCGAACTTTTGCAGGATGCGATGCACATGCGTCTTCACCGTGCTTTCGCTGACGAACAGCTTGGCCGCGATCTCTTCGTTGCGCAGTCCGTAAGCCATTTGCTGAAGCACTTCCAGTTCTCTCGCCGTAAAAGGCTGGAGCAGCTCTGCGGCAGGCTCCGCAGTTCGTTCCGACGCGCCTATATCCTTCGCCGCAGCTCCTTCGGCAGCAGGTACCGAAGCCGAGGTATCGTCCGCCTGCCGCTGCAATGCCTGACCGATCAGCTTCCCGGCCAATGCGGTGCGGAAAATGACTTCGCCGCGCAATGCCGCACGAATCGCGGTCAGCAGCTCCTCCGGTTCCGTGTCCTTAAGCAGGTAGCCGATCGCCCCCGCGCGAATGCCTTCCAACACATACTCTTCCGTGTCAAACGTAGTCAAAATGACGATTTTGCAATCCGGCAGCTTTTCCAAAATGCGCCGCGTCGCTTCGATTCCGTTGAACTCGGGCATTTGGACATCCATCAAAATGAGCTGAGGATGCTGCTCCAGCGCGACTTTCACCGCATCCGGCCCGCTTCCGGCCTCGCCTGCGACTTCAAGGTCCGGCTGCGCTCCGATAATATACTTCATTCCTTGACGAACGAGCGGCTGGTCGTCCACGAGCAGGATTTTGGCGATTCTAGCGTTCAACATTTTATTCACAGATTCCTCGTTAGCCATGCTGCTCATCTCCCTTGTCTCGATCGATCGCCAGCGGCAGCGCAATATCGATCGCGATACCGTGCGGTTCCTGTGCTTCGATCATGCATTCCCCGCCGACGTCCCGGCAGCGTTTGCGAATCCCGCCCAATCCGAAGCCTTCTTGCAGCGGCTCTCCCGGCTTCAGAATACCGTCGTCACGGTAACTCAGCGCCAGGTTGCTCCCGCTTTGCTTGATCGTAATCTCTACTTGATGCGCCTGAGCATGACGAATCGTGTTCGTTAACGCCTCCTGCAAGCAGCGGTACAAAGCTGCCGCAATTTGCGGCGGCCACTCTTGCTGCCTGCCCGCATTTTCTTCTATGTTCAATATGATTTGCGGCGCGCCGGGAACAACCGAGGTCTGCTGAACCAGACTGCGCAGCGACACGATACCGGCGCCGCTCTCATCCGTTCCCATTTCGTGCACGACGGAACGGACTTCCTGCATACACGAACGCGCCACTTCCAGCAACGTGCGCACGATGCGTTCGGATTCCGCCGGATCGCTTTTCAACACGTAAGGCAGCGCTTGAAGCTGAACGATGACCGAAGTCAGACGGTGGCCGATGCTGTCGTGAATATCCCGCGCGATCCGGCTGCGTTCTTCCAGCACGGCATAACGCAGCGACTGCACCGTAGCCTGCTCCAGCTCCTCGTGCGCCCGTTGAAGCTTGGCATGCGTATCGGCCAGCTCGGCATGAATAATCTTCAATTCCTCGGCATGCTGCTGCTGTTCGCGCTGTTTGGATCGATTGATGCGGATCATGCGCAGCAGCGCGTACAGCCCGACATAGATAAATAAATCCTGCCTCAGCAGGCTCTCCCAGGAGGCTCCTTCGTACACGATTTGCAGAATAAAAGTAACCGTCACGATCGCGATTGCCAGCACGGCCGAAGCCGGTTCAACCAGTAATAACGCGGTATAGCTGACCAAGAATCCTTGCAGGATCAGCAGCAGCGACGTATCGTGACCGAACGCCAGCCAGTAGGCGACGGACGCCGCGTATAAGCCGCCGAATAAAAGGAATCGGACGTTCGGATTTTTGATCCGCGGGGAAATCGCCAGTCCCGCAATGAATACCAGGAATAAGATCGCCGAAGCCCAGCGCGCCGAATTCGAATCGGGCAGCAAGCGCGCGAACAGATACAGCAGCACGATGCTTGAGAGGATCTGGCCTCGGCGAAGCGGCAATGAGGTCATGTAGGAGACCGCCTTTCGGCTTTTATTTCGATTTTAGCACAACGTTGGTGGGGGCGGGAGCAAGACCGTTTCGACCTGCGCTTCGTTGTCCTTTCCCCTTTTGATTGAATAAAAGATTAGCGGGGAGGGGAAAGGGCAAAGGCGCTTCGGTTCGAAACGGTCTCGCTCCCGGAGGTGGGGTAGTAGAAGGAGGAAAAAATTAAGGGCGAAAGGATAAAATTAAAAGGTCAAAATCAAGTGATAAAAAATAGAGACGTCGAAGATTTAAGTTAGGGATTTTGTCATGATCCAGTCGATCTGTTCGTCATCGCCCATCCAGAAAGAATGTTTGTCTGTCAGGACGAAGCCTTGTTGTTCGTAGAAAAGGACGGCCGAAGTGTTTTTTTCCCAGACGCCTAGCCAGATTTTAGTTTTATGTTGTTGTTCGGCGAGTTCAAAGGCATAGTTCATGAGTTTTTTGCCTAGGCCCATGCGTTTGAACGATCTGCGGACGTAGATGCGTTCGACTTCGAGGCTGTTGTCGCCCATCGGTTCGGATTGTGCGGTGCCGACGTTTACTTTTAGGAATCCGGCTAGCTGGTTGTTATGCGAGATGAAGAAGAAGGAAGAGTTTGGAGTGTTCAGTTCTTGTTGGAGCTTTTTTTCGTCGAATGCCTTTGCTAGGTAGGCGCGCATGTTTTCGGGTTTGTTTTGTGCCGCGAAGGTGTCGTTGAAGGTCTCGATGCCGATGTCGCGGAGGGTTTTCAAATCTTGGATGTCGCATTTTCGGATTGTAGCTGTCATTTTTAGTCTTCCTTTCTGAGCGTGAGAGGGAGCGAGATCGTTTCGACCTGCTCTTCGGTTCTAAACGATCTCGCTCCCGGAGGTTGGGTAGTGTAAAGCGATACTCAGAAATATAGTTTATTTTTATTGCATTTGCAATAAAAATAAACATAAAAAGAACCTGCTGTGGGAAGAAGATGCCAGCGGGTAGGGATGGGTTTAGTTTTATTTATTTCGGCGGTGAATATTCAAAAGCTGCGAGCATGCGGCTTTTTTGAATAGCTTGTGCCTCAAAAAGGCCGATCAAAATATAAACGATAAAGAAGCTAATGCTGGCTGCGTTAAAGCTGGCGATCCAGGCAATGTCCATATAATAAACGCCTCCAATCGGTAATCGGATTCGATACTTGCACGAATCGTCGCATATTGCGGGATTGGACCATGTCCTTCATCTTGGCCCTATCTATAAAGACGCCGAAAACAACCCGGTCCTCACGAAAAAAGCCCTCCCTTGAAAGGGAAGGCTTTAGTTTTACAACTCGAATTTCTAATTACTCCGCCGTCGTTGTTGTGCTTGTCGTAGTCGATGAGCTACTCGATTGCGTACCGCGCGGGCCACGAGTCGAACCGTCGCCCATGCCTCCGCGGCCGAATCCACCCATGCTGCTCGGTCCGGTAGTTACGCCGGACTCGTCGACCCAGGTCGTGGCGTCGCTGGTTGAGAATTCGAACGTCTTATACGTCGTTCCACCGCTATATGTTCCGCCTGTGTACAGCCCGTCAAATTCCGTACCTGTCGACGTGCCGCCGGTCGAAACGGTATACGTTTCGCCTGCTTTCAACGCCGAAGAGCTAACCACGACCGAACTAAACGATTTGGACGGAGCGAAGGTCAGAACGTTGTTGCCCGCCGAGTCTTCCACATGCACAAGCGTTCCTGCACTCAGCGAAGCGGCAAAGGTGATGCCTAGCGAACGTTGGCTCGATGAAGTCGAAGGGGCTTGCGCCATACCCGAGCTTCCGGCTGCGATCAGGGTACCTCCGCTGATTTCGAATGTGCCGTCATAGTCAAGCGGCCCGTTGCCGTTGTCCGTCGGTCCGTTCACGATCACCGTGCCGCCCGTCATATTGACGGAACCGTTGGAATCCAGGCCGTCGCCGCCCGCGTTAACGGTTAGGGTTCCGCCGCTGATATTCAGTTCGGCGTTGCTGGCTTCCATCATACCGCCGCCCATGCCGCCCGGCATCATACCATTGCCTGGCGTCTGCGAAGCGGAAGAAGTTGCGTCCGCCGTGCTCGAAGCTGCGGAATCCGTGCTTGTCGACGCATCGGAAGCCGAAGACGTACTGTTCGTTTCGCCGGACGTCGACGTCGTATCGGTCGTCGCCAGCGTCGGATCGTCGCCCGCCGCATTCACGCCGTCGTCGGAAGCGGTGACGTCGATATCGCCGCCTTTGATATGGATGATAAAGCCTTCCAGCGATTCGTAGCTGTCGGTCACTTCGATCTTGCCGCCGGAGATTTCCAGCACGGCGTCGGCGTGGAAGCCGTCGTCCCCGGTCGCGATATCGAACGTGCCGCCCGTGATATTCACGTTGCCGTTGCTGTGCAAAGCGTCGTCGGCCGCATTGATATGGAAAGTACCTTTGTTGATGACCAATTCCGTACCCGCTTTGAGGGCTTTCATGCTGTCGGACGTCGTTTCTTCCGTCGTCGAGTCATCGCTTGCCGCAGCTGTGCCGGAAGTGTTCCCGGTCGTCGAAGCCGTATTATTTGTCGTCGTGCTTGCAGTCGGAGCGGCAGGCGGCGTCATGGCTGTACCGTCGGTATCCGTCGGAGGCGTCATCGCCGTGCCGTCGGCATTGGTCGGCATCTCGCCCGGCGTCCAGCCTTCCGGCATTTGTCCGCCGAATTCTCCGCCGCCCGGTCCTTCTTCGGTATGCTCCGGTCCGTTTTCGTAACCGCCGCCGGTCACGATGTTGAACGTGCCGCCGTCCACGACGAGCGACGTTTCCGCCTGGATACCGTCGTTGGCCGCCGTGATATTGAACGTGCCGTTCGAGATCGCCACGAAGCCTTTTTCCGTATCGCTGTCGTTGTTGGACTTGATGCCGTCGCCGCCCGCCGTCAGTTTGAACGTGCCGTTTTCGATCACGACGCGGTCTTTGCCGACGATCGCGTCGTCCGCGGCTTTGACCGTGATTTTGCCGTTCACGATATTCAGGTTATCTTTGCTGTGGATGCCGTCTTTATAATTGCCCGTCACGTTCAAAGCGCCCGTACCGTTAATCGTCAAATTCGCTTTGCTGAAAATGGCCGCATCCGGCTCGTCTTCGCCTTCGGCGAACGTATAATCCGAAGCGTCGGTAAACGTGTTGGTGGTTCCTGCCGACAGCGTGACGATCACTTTATCCGCCGATTTCACGTAGAACGGAGACGTCGAATCGTTCGATACCGTCACGCCGCGCAGCACGATATGCACATCGTCCGTATCGGCCGCGTCGACCACGATTTGCCCGTCCGTCAGCTTGCCGCTGATCACGTAAGTACCGGCTTCGGAGATGGTCACCGTGCTGCCCGACGCTTCGGCGCCCGAACCATTGACCGTCGCTTTCGTAGTATTGAGCTTGATTGTCGTATAATCGGTTTTGCTCCATGCGACGTTATAATCCTTCGTTTTCAAAGTTACGAGATCGGATACGCTCAGGTTCGAGACTTTCAGAGCGGAGGCCGTGGACGTGGTGCTTGTTGTCGGAGATGTCGAAGAAGAAGTCGTCGTATTGCTGCCGGTTGCGTTGATCAGATAACCGTTCGAGGCATTCCAGGTCAATCCGGCTGCTGCCGCAGGAACGACGCTCGCCGAGGTCAGCAGCACCGCACCGAGCAGACCGGCTGCCGCCGTTTTTTTGTTGGCCTTAAACTTTTTCGTTTTCGCGACCTTGGTTGCTTTTTTCATGAGAGTTCTCTTCCCTTCTATAGTCGAATATGCCATTGGTTTTAATACTCGGCCGTTACCGGAGGAGCCATCGTCAGCGACAAATCGAGATTGCCGTTGCGGGTCCGGATCGAATCGAGGAATGCTTTTTGGTTGACGCTCTGATCTATCGTGACGGAGTAAACGAGTTCGTACAGGCTGCCGAGTTCGGTGGTGCGGATCTTTTTGAGTTCATGCTGCACGCCGAATTTGCTGAACACTTCTTCGAACGCTTCTTCGTAGCCGAGGTTTTCCGGGATAGTGACTTTGAGCGTTTTTTGCTGCGATTTTTTGACTCCGAATTTGAAGCGGCTGAGCACGAACATCACGACGCAAAGGATTACGGTGAACAGTACCGCGTAGCCGAGCGAGCCGACGCCGCAGGCCAAGCCTGCCGCCATGGTGAACAGGACGTAGGTAATGTCTTTCGGATCGCCCGCCGCGCTGCGGAAGCGAATGATCGAGAACGCGCCGGCCAAGCTGAAAGCGCGGGCTACATTGCTGCCGATCATCAGGATGATGACGGCGACGACGATGGGAAGAACGATCAGCGTGAGGGTAAAGCCTTGCGTATAAGTGGCTTTATTGGTCTTCATATACGTCAGGCTGATGATCAGGCCCAGCACGATCGCCAGGCCGATGGTCACCAGCGCATTGCTTAGAGTCAAGTCGGTAGTACTCGTCGTGGTGCTGTTGAGGATGGAATCAAGCATAAAGCACAGTCTCCTTTTCGGTTGCGCGTTCTATTGTCGGCAGATCGCCGATCGCGTTCAATTGAATATTGGGTTGCAGGTCGGGCATCATTTGTCTGGTTTTCAGCAGCTTTTTGTATTCGTTGCCGTATTTCGAAAAGCTCGTGCGGTACAGTCCGTGCTCGGACAGCATTTTGGACAGCCACGCCGGCACGGTCTTTTCCGCTTTGACTTCCATCAACCATTGACCGGGCTGCATCAACTGCTCGCCGTAATCGCCGCGTTCGAGTTGAACGTCATAGCGTCTGCACCGGATGTTGGTATCGAAGGTGATGCGCAGATCGCGGCTCGTCTTGTCGAACAGTGCTTTGCGGTCGTAAGAGAGATACACTTTCGGGTCCAGGTCGTACAGGCGAAGGAAGTATTCGATCTCGTCCAGCACCTGCGCGTTCATGTAAGGCTGAAATTCCGGCGGTTGTCCGGTGCGGACGAACTCGTAAGCTTCGCTTAGCTTGAGCGCCGTGCGGCGCTTGTTGACCAGTCCGAACACTTTCTTTTTGATTTCAAGATAGACTTTCGCGTCTTCGTTCGGTACGCCGTAAGCCCGTAGGCGAAGTTTTTCCTTGTATTTCGGTTTCGCCAAGCTTTGACGGATTAGCGAATCGTGCGGCGTATCGAAGTACAGATTGCTGATACAATAAAATTCGTTTTTGTTGTATTCGTCTTTCTCCATATATTCCAGCAGCGCCGCGTAAATTTTCTCGTAAGCCGCATGATCCATGAGATACTTGCTCTCGTAACGGTTGAAGACTTCGATTGCCATGTTTCCTCGTTCCTTTCGCGTTGAAGTTGTCGGTGTTCCCTTGCCATGTCTGTATCTTAGGCCCGCAACCTTTAGCGAATCTTAAATAAATCGAGGAGTTTGTAAAATGTCGTTCGGAGTATTTACGCAGAGTTTACAATATAAAAAAAGAACCGGGGTTCCGGTTCTCAGGGTTGTCGATAAAGGCACGTTGGCGAGGGAAGCGAGAAGACTGCGAGAGAAATTCGTTCCGGTCGCATGTTGAAATGGAGAAAAGGAATTAAATTTTAGCGGAATTTTCTCCATTTCAAAGGCGATCGCTATCGCTCCTACACTGAATTTCTCTCTCCGTCTTCTCGCTTCCGGTTACGTTATGCTTTCTAAATACTTTGAGAACTGGATTTTCGGTTCTTTTTTGTTTGGATTGCATTCACTTTGTACAACCCTTGCGCCGATTCAAGTTCGTATTCAACCTCGACGCTCGATTATTTGCCTCTATATTGAAACGAATAGATATGCGTCCTTGTCAGGTCGATGACTTTCTTGATGAAATCTTCCTGCGGCTCCCGGAAATCTCCGGTGATCCAGTTCAGGATCAATCCGTAAAATCCGTACGCCGTGTATCGCTTGAAATAATCCATATCGACGGGGCGGTTATCGATCGTTTCGAAGTCGAATTGTTCCATATAGATTTTCAAAAAGGTCTGCGGGATGGCGGTATGTATGCCGGGCAGGGTATCTTCGTATTTGATCAGTTCGAAAAAGTCGCGATGTTCGTGGATGTAGCTCAGGATATTGAACGAAGGCGCGTCAAGAGCAGCCGAATTTACCCAGTGTCCGGGAACGTACGGCTTGCCGACCGAATCTTCCAAGCCTTGAAGCATCACATGGAGCAAATCTTCCGCCAAACCCGGCTTGTCCGGATATTGAACGTAAAAGGTACTGCGGTTATAAGCAGCCGTGTCAACGATATCCCTCACAGTTACAGCGTGGTATCCTTTGGACTTGATCAGCTTGACCAAAGCCTCTTGAAGATGTTCTTTAGTCCGATTACGGCGAGGAGACGCCGCATTTCGCACTTCCGTCATGATTATTCTCCTTCCGGCAAGACACTTGGGTCGCATCTGTCTATTAATCAGACATTTGCCTTCATATTAATGATTGTTATCGGAAATCATCGGAGTAAACTTAAATTGTGAACAAAAACGCACAATTATAATTTCACTCATTTATTATACGGGAGGCATTCATAATGGGAAAACTACAGAATAAAGTCGCGTTGATTACAGGCGGAGCGTCGGGGATCGGAGCCGCGACCGCGCGCTTGTTCGTGCAGGAAGGCGCCAAAGTCGTACTGGCCGACCTGAACGAGGAAAAAGGCAAAGCGTTCGAAACCGAACTCAAATCGCAGGGTGCCGAGGCCGTATTCGTCAAAGCCAATATCACCAGCGAAGAAGAAGTAGCAAGCCTGTTCAAACAAGCGATCGAAGCGTTCGGCAAAGTGGATATCGTGTTCAACAATGCCGGAATCGGACGCGTGCAGCCTACCCACGAATTGGATTACTCGGAATGGCGCAACACGGTCAACGTCGATCTCGACGGCGTATTCCTCGTTGCCCGAGAATCTATCCGCGAAATGCTCAAAGCCGGCGGCGGCACGATCGTGAACACCGCTTCCATGTACGGCTGGGTCGGCTCGCCCGGATCGGCAGCCTACAACGCAGCCAAAGGCGGCGTCATCAACCTGACCCGCTCCCTGGCGCTGGAGTATGCAGACCAAAACATTCGCGTGAACGCCCTCTGCCCAGGCTTTATCGATACGCCGATCATTCCGGAAGAAAACAAAAAAGAACTGGCTTCGATGACGCCGATGAAACGCCTCGGCCAAGCCGACGAAATGGCGACAGCCGTCCTGTTCCTGGCAAGCGACGATTCTTCCTACATGACCGGCGGCAGCCTGATCGTAGACGGCGGATATACCGCGCAATAATTAAACAGTTCAACATCCAAAATCACTCTACCTTTTCAAAAAAACGCTCTCCAACTGGAGAACGTCAACAGGTTGAGAAACTCCAACGTAGCTAGAAGCGAGAAGACGGAGAGAAAAATTCAGTTCAAGACGCCTTTGAACTTGGAAAATACCATTATAAAATTCCAATCCCTTTTTCCAAGTGAGACAGCGAATTGCGAAGCATTTCGAAGAAATGCACTTCGGGAGCCTACGCTTGCAATTTTTCTCGCAGTCTTCTCGCTTCCCCCGCCAACGTAACTTTCTCGCCCCCGACGTTCTCCCACCGGAGAGCGTCTTTTTTGCGTTTAACCTCGCCGCATCAAAACCTTAAGGTTCATTAAAGCCTTTCCCGATATAATGAAGACAATCGACAAACGAAACTTAAACAGAGGGTGACTATAGACATGCGAATCCTGATCGTGGAAGACGAACTGCATCTGGCGGAAGCCCTGTCTCAAATTTTGAAAAAGAACAATTACTCGGTCGACGTGGTGCACGACGGCGAAGACGGTTTGGATTACGCGCTCAGCGGTATTTACGATCTGCTGCTGCTCGACATCATGCTTCCGGGCATGGACGGCATCAGCATTTTGAAAACCGTACGGAGCAAAGGCATGGCCGTCCCGGTCATCCTGCTGACGGCCAAAGGCGAGATTCCGGACAAAATCGCGGGGCTGGATCACGGGGCGGACGATTACGTGGCGAAGCCTTTTTCCTCGGACGAGCTGCTGGCAAGAATCCGTGCGGCGATGCGGCGAAAAGGCGAAGTGATGCCGGAAGACGCGCTCAAGTTCGGCGATCTGGAGCTAAACGCGACCAATCCGAAGCTGACCGTGCGCGGCAAAGAAATCAAGCTGAATCCGAAAGAAAGCGAACTGCTGGAGCTGCTGATCGTGCGCAAACAAGCGGTAACGTCGAAAGAGCAGATCATCGAAAAGCTGTGGGGATTCGACTCGGAGGCGGAGCATAACAACGTGGAGGTCTATATCTCGTTTTTGCGTAAAAAACTGAACTTCCTCGGCTCGGAAACGCGCATCACCACGATTCGGAGCGTTGGCTACGTGCTGGAGGAGGGCAAAGCGTAATGGGCGGCTTGAATATGAAAGGCATGCCGATGAATCCCCTGTTTAAAAAGCTGCGCAACCGATTCCTTATCGTCAATCTGGTCACGATCGTCATCATCATGCTGGTCGCCTTCGCCACGATTTATACCATTACTTATCGGCAGGTTCACGACGAGATCGGCATGGATCTGGAGCGCACGACGAATATGTACCGCAGCGGATTAAACGGGACGATGCCGGGCAGCGGAAATACGGGCGGCAACGGCTCGGGCTCGCAAAACGGCGGCTTCGATCGGGGCGAGCCTCCGATGAACGGCTTCGGCGGAAATAACGCGCCGGAGCGCTCGGTCTCGTTCATGCTGCTGACCGACGCTTCGGGTGCGCTGATCGATACGGAATCGCGTTTCAGCATGACGGAAGACGACTATGCCCAAGCGCTTGCGCAGGCGGTCGCCGACGGCAAAGACAGCGGCGGCTTCACGCTCAGCAACAGCCGTTGGACGTTCCAAAAGATGCAGACGGAAGACGGAACGATGTACGTATTTATCGACACGACGTCCCGCGAAGAGATTTTGACCACGCTGATCTACGCATTCCTCGCCGTAGGACTGGCGATGTTGGTCGTCTTGTTCTTTTTCAGCCGATTCTTCGCCAACCGCTCGATCGAGCCGGTGCGCGAAGCGTTCGAGAAGCAGAAGCAATTTATCGGAGATGCCTCCCACGAGTTGAAAACGCCGCTTGCGGTCATCAACACCAACGCGGACGTGCTGCTGGCGAACCGGGACGAGACGATCCGCAGTCAGGAAAAGTGGCTGCGTTATATCAAGTCCGAGACGGAACGCATGGCGAAGCTGACAGGCGACCTGCTTTACCTGACCGAGATGGACGATTCCCGCTCGAATATGGTTCAGGCTCGTTTCGATCTGAGCGATGCGGTGGAGAACGTCATGCTGACGATGGAAGCCGTTGTTTTCGAAAAGGATCTGACGCTCGACTACGAAATCGAACCCGCGCTCGGTATCGCGGGCAGCCGCGAGCAGATCGTGCAGGTCACGATGATCCTGCTGGACAACGCGATCAAATACGCGAATGCGCAGGGCCGGATCGACGTATCGCTGAAGCAGGAACACGGCGAAATCGCGTTGTCGGTAAGCAACACGGGCGAAGGCATTCCCGCCGAGCACCTGCCGCGGGTATTCGACCGCTTTTACCGCACCGACCAATCGCGTACCCGCTCGCAGGGCGGACACGGGCTGGGACTTGCGATCGCGCGTTCGATCGTGGAGCAAAACAAAGGCCGGATCTCGGCGAAAAGCACGGTCGGCGAAAAGACGACGTTTACCGTGCAGTTTCCGGCTTGATCGACAACACGGACATATACCGAAAAAGACATCCTCGAAACAAAATGTTGCAAGCCTCATACTCTGCCCCGGTTGCGCGATCAATCCGCAATCCGAGAGGGAACGACGAGAGCTTGCAGCATTTTTTATATCTATTCGGGTACTCGCTGTTTATTCCGCAATCAAACGCGGACTCTTTGTACCTGTTACGGCACCGTTTTTACCCAATACCGCCGACCCGTCACCGTTTGCGGCAAAGTCGAAAGCATAACCGTAGTTTGCAGGCGCCCGGAACGATTCAAGCTGCTCTGCCGTGAATACGCCGGAGATGTACGTGTACTCGACCTTCTCCAGATTGCCTTGATACGTCCAAGCTTGAGCATAATCGATGTCGTAGCCGAGTGACTGGAGACGCTTCAGCTCTGCGGCTCCTTCGGCGCTTTGTTCATCGATCGGTGATCCGTTTTTGAACAGCGTCACCGCAACCTGTACCTTCGTGCTTGGAGCGGTCCGTTCGTCAATCGCCTGCTGCACGCTGCCTGTCGAGAAGAACTTGCCGTTCTCCGGAGCTGCATAAAGACCGGCTGCCGGAGCCGTTATCGGTTGTTCATGCGGCAGCACGTCGATGATTCGTTCATCATTCGAGTTCGCTTGATTCGAAGAACTTTTCTCCAAAAACTCCACCGCGTTGTATAAGATCACGGCTGCTTCCGCTCGTGTAATCTCCTGCGTCGGGTCAAAGTTACGCTCGGAATCCAAATCCGCAATGCCGAATACGATCGCCAACTGTACGGAATCCAGATATGCCGGGTTAAGCTTTTCGCCGTCCGCGATATCTTGGGCAACTACGTCGATAGCCGGCATATTGCCTACAGCTTGAAGACCCGTCATCACGTAATCGATATACTGCTCGCGGGTGATCGTTGCCGACGGACTGACCGACTTCGGGATATCGACGCCGTTGTAGTACGCATAACTGAACGCGTTGGCGTACCAAGCGTTTTCTTTGACAGCCGGGAAAAGGGTATTCAGCGCGATCAACGCATCCGTCAAAGGTTTCTCGTCCAGCTTGAACCCGTTGACGATAAGCTGAAGCGCTTCGGCCTGCGTTAATTTCGACTGCGGCGCGAAGGCGGTTTTACTCACGCCGTTGACGATCTTTTTGTCATGCAGCGCGAGAATCTTGTCGTGACCCGCTACGTTTTGCAAATCGCGGAAGTTCGTAGCAGATGCGGCCGAAGCGGCACCGCCTAGGGAAGCAGCAAGCAGGGAAGCGGACAGGACAGTGGTTGCGATTTTTTTATACATGGGAAGTTCCTCCTTGAAGGGGTTGAATGGGTTTGTTTTTGACGTTCTACCCTACAAGACGGAGATTTTATATTTCGGTTATTCTGGCGACAACATTTTATTTGGTTTTCGCTTTCGATTCGGATCGAACGCCGTTTTCTGCCGGCACGGGCGTGCCGTCAGCGTTGGTCGCGAAGCGGAACGCGTAGCCGTATTCGGACGAAGCCGGGAAGTTCTTCAGCTGCTCCGCCGTTAATAGGCCTGCTGCATACAAATAATCAACCTGTCCGCCTTCGCCTTGATACGTCCACGACTCGGCATAACCCACCTGCAATCCCAGCTCTTGAAGCCGCTTCAACTCGCGATGCGTATCGAAGCTGCCTACATTAAGCGGCGTGTCGTCCGCGAACAGATCGATTGCGACAAAATACTTCGTTCTGGAATCCTTGTTCGTCTCGAATGCGTGCCGAACCGAATCGAAATATACGATTTGACCGTTGCCCGGAGTAACCACACTGCTTGAAGGCTCATTTCCGATTGCCCGGTCGACGACCGGCCCGGATGCCGTATAGGTTACATTGCCATCGCGGTTGAACAAGCCGTCGTTGAAAATCAATAGCAATGCCGCCGCTATCAGAACGGAGGATAGTGCAGCTTGCCATAGTAGCCGCCCCTTGTTCCGGTTTCGATCCGCGCGGCCTGTCGGCTGTTCCGCCATAGCCTGCTCCATTCGCTCCAACAATTCATCGTCGACTTCGCCAATCGCTTGGTACAATCGTTCTTCATTATTCACGGCTGCATCCCTTCTTTCTCCAGATACTCTTTCAATTTGCCCCGGGTGCGGAACAGGCTCGCTTTGATATTGTTCTCCTTCACGCCGAACTTCGCCGCGATCTCGGCCAGCGGCATGCTATGCCAATATCGGGCCAGAAAGAGATTGCAGGCACTCTCGGGCAGCGTGCGCAAAAAGTCGTTGATCACGCGTCCGAGTTCCCGATCCAGCACCAGACTTTCCGTATCCGGGCCGCCGGGAATCGCTTCGCTCAATTCTTCGAGAATAGGCGATATTTCGCCGCCGCGCCGTTTGGCCTTTTTGCTGCGGAATTTATCGAGCGACAGATTGCGTACGATACGGCCGACGAAAAACGACAGATTGCCGGGGCGCTGCGGCGGAATGGCGTTCCAGGTACGCAGCCACGTATCGTTGACGCATTCCTCCGCGTCCTCCGTGCTGCGCAGGATATTATAGGAAATGGAATAGCAGTATCGGCCGTATTCTCGCGAAGCTTCGCCGATCGCCGATTCGCTGCGGTGCCAGAATAAATCAATGATTTTCTCGTCTTGCGATTCGCTGATTGAGCTGGATGGACTGTTCAATGTAAGGCTCCTTTCCGGGATTGCGCTCCCTTTATGATTACAGACGAAAATCTTGAAGATTGGTTATGCGAGGATTCGGAAAAAATCCGGACAGCAAAAAGCCGCCTGAAAGGCGGCTGAGGTGTCAGATCGTTAAAATCCTATTCGTTGGAGAAGCTTGGGCGCTGCGGGAGAAATTCGTTCGAGACGCCTTCTCGCTGAATTTCCTCTCCGCTTAACTGCTTCTGATTTTAAAGCGTACTGCCTTCGACCTGTATGTCCAGCTCGAACACTTCCGGCTCTTCGCCTTCAGCGGCACGCTTCAGGGAACTATTTAACAGATTTCCGTCTTCGTCCGTCGTCAGTACGGCTCCGTCAATCGGCGCCGCTTCGCTTATGCCTTCGGCCAGCGTCGATGCGGCGAACGCCATCAACGGACGCAGAATTTCTTGTTCTTGGAATTCGCCGAAGACGAGGGCACCCCAGAGTCGGTTGGCCAGAGCTTGAAGCAGGCGGCGCTCCGTGGGCAGGAAGCCTTCGCCGTAGCGGGTAAAAGCATGCAGGCTCGCTCCGTCCAGATCGTCCAGGGCGTCTCCGGCGAGTTCCATGAGTTCGGCATCGAGTTCTTCCGAACGCGCTTCGTTTTGCAAACGGTCGTTCAGCGCAGTAACGCGGTTGATATAGTAGCTTCGCGGCGTGAAGGTCGGATCTGCCTTTTTGCGTTCCGCGAACTTCACGGAGTCTGCGAAGGCGATATCTCGATCAATGCAGCACTTCTTGTACTTTTTGCCCGAACCGCAGAAGCACGGGTCGTTTCTTCCGATTTTCAATCGACTCTCTCCTTTTTCAACGATAATCTAGTAGCTTGTCTCGCTTAAATCTAGGGTTTGCGATTGAATGAAACGTGCATGGTTCTAGTACGTTTCAGGCAAGCGTAATCCTACATTAATTCGAGACAAGTCACTGGTACCTTATCAACTCTTAATCATAGGATTATGTTCGCTGGGCATAACCTTGCTTTTAGCGTTGATAAGGTACTATTCCGGCTCGGCACTTTCGACGGTCAATTCTTCCGGGGAGGCGGCATGCTCGTACTCGCTCAGCCGCCCTTCGTAGACCAGCATCATGCGCTCGCTCTGACGAAAATCGTCCGGCGTGACGAGCGCGGGCAGCTTGTTCCAGATCTTGATGCCCGACCGATGCAGAATCTCCGCCACGAATTGCGAACAGAAATACGAGTTGCTGAACTCCACCGGCTCTTTGAACGCCACGCCGACGATGCCGAGCAAATTGTACAGATACTTTTCCCGGCTGCGGATAAAAACGTTCAGCACCCGCTTCATTTTCTCGACCTCGCGCTCCGACACCTTCAGTTCGTAGATGACGCAGGTCGTATTCGGATAGCGGCTGAATGTGCCGGTACGAATGTCTTCGCGCACAAAGCCGCCGTCGATCGGATTGTACGGATTTTTCCGGCCGAAGCTGTACAGCTCCGTCAACTCGCGATCGAACGAGATCGAAGCATGATTGTAAGGCGCACGCGTGTAAACCCGGATCATTCGAGTAAACAGCGTGCCGGTATTGGTCAGTAGAATATACACGGATCGTTGATCCGCCATGGTCAATTTCCCCTTCCGCCTGGGCGCAGGGCTGACGAAATACGGCCTTTTTTTTTCGGGTGCATGGATCGCTTCCGCTTCAATGTTACGAACGATCCGCGCGCCGGGCCAAGTTTCATATTGCGCCTTTTTCAATGATTCCCTTATGATAGCATAGTCAAGCGGTCGCGACTGCTATTTTATCCTTAAGTTGGTGATGATGTGTTCAGTTCATATATCGTGCTTTTGATCGTGCTCGCCGTGCTGATTGCCGCGAATCTGGTGTATGTGTTCGTCAGCCGCAAGCAGCCGGGCAAAGACTACTCCTCGATCGGCACGCGCATGAAAACCTGGTGGGGCATGTTCTTCATTTTCTGCCTCGCCACCTTATTTACGCCTGCCGTCTCGCTCGTCTCCTTGATGCTGCTCTGCTTCTTCGCGCTTCAGGAATATTTCTCCATGATCCGAGGCACGCGCAAAGCGGATCGGCGGCTTTTTCTCTGGGCATACCTCGCGATTCCGGTACAGTTCTACTGGATCTACACGGGCTGGTACGGCATGTTCATCGTGTTCATTCCGCTGTACGTGTTTCTCGTGCTCCCGATTCCGCGTCTTTTGGGCAAAGGAACGTTCGGCTTCCTGCGCAGCGTCAGCTCCACCCAATGGGGCCTCATGCTCATGGTATTCGGTCTCAGCCATTTGGCGTATTTCCAGTTCGCGACCCCGGAGTTCGGCGGCGGGCTGGTGCTGTTTCTCGTCGTGTTGACCCAGATCAACGATGTCGTACATACTCTCGCGTCGCTTTATTTCGGAAAAAGAAAGGTCGTGCCGACCGCCAATCCGCAGTTGACCTGGGAAGGATTCGTATGCGCGTTCATCGTCACGACGGGAGCTTCGCTGGCACTGGCCCCGTATCTGACGCCGTTCAGTCCGACCGCCGCGGCCTGGTTTGGCGCGCTGCTCGCCCTTGCGGGATTTTTCGGCAGCCTGACCGTTTCCGTACTGAAACGCGATCTGCTCGTCGGCGACGAAGACAAAGCCTCGACGCTCAAGAAGAGTTACCTCAGCCAAATCGATAGCCTTACCTATACCGCTCCGGTCTTTTTCCACGTGGTACGCTATTTCTTCGAATTTATGTAAAAGGCAAGCTGCATGCGCATGCGTCCGTGAATGGGCTCATGCGCTTTTTTGCGACCTCCGAATCTGTTGCAAAAGTGCCTATTCGATTCTCTTCACCATTTCGTCACATGTACGCCCCTAAGCTTATGTTGCCGGATGCAGCCTCGTTTTTTGCTTTTCCGCATTTCATATCTCTTGTACCGGACTTCCCTCATTGCGATTTCGGATGAATCATAAGACTTTCCGTCTTCCATGAAAGTTGTCGCTTTTTTGCGACGGATCAAACTTCCGCGTTATCCTGCTGCGCAATCTGAATGTAGCGGACAGAAGAAGGTGGATTGAAGTCCATTTTCAAAAAAATATTCACTTTCTTCTCTGCTTATGCGATACAGTCGCATTTTCGCTACACTTTCGGGGTGGTTTTTTCAAAGCTTCATAAGATATTGACGGTACTTTTTGTTCGCGTTATTCTTCAAGTGAAAGTTTTCACTTAATAACTTTTCGCTTAAAGTGAATTATTTCACATTTTAAACTTAACGTTTTTTCCATTCTTATTAAGGAGTGATTGAATATGTCTAAAGTGATTACGGCGTCGCAAGCAGCAGCATTGATTCAGGACGGAGATACGGTGGCCGCGAGCGGATTCGGGCTTTCCTGCTGGGCGGAAGAGATGGGGATCGCGATCGAGGATCGCTTTATGGAAACTGGCGCGCCGCGCAATCTGACGGTAATCCATGCGAGCGCTGTCGGCAACCGCCGCGAGAAAGGCATGAGCCGCCTCGGGCACGAAGGACTCATCAAGCGCTGGATCGGCGGAATCGCGATTGCGTCGCCGGGCATGGCGAAGCTGATCGAAGAGGACAAGTGCGAAGCGTACAATCTCCCGCAAGGCGTCATCACGCAGCTGTTCCGCGAGATTGCCGCCAAGCGGCCGGGCGTTATTACCAAAGTCGGACTGGAGACCTTCGTTGATCCGCGCCTCGAAGGAGGCCGGATGTCGCCGTCTTCCAAAGAAGATCTGGTCAAGGTGATCGAGCTGGAAGGCGAAGAATGGTTGTTCTATAAGACGTTCCCGATTCAGATTGCCTTGATTCGCGGTACAGTCGCTGACGAGAACGGCAACCTGACGCTGGAAAAAGAAGGTCTGCATATGGAAGTGCTGCCGATCGCCCAAGCCGTGCGCAACTCCGGCGGGATCGTGATCGCTCAGGTAGAGACGGTAGCCAAAAACGGCACGCTCAATCCGAAAGACGTCAAAGTGCCCGGCATCCTGATCGATCATCTGGTCGTCGCCAAGCCGGAGAATCATTTCCAGACGGAGAATACCCTGTACAACCCGGCCTTTTCCGGTCAGATCAAAGTTCCGCTCAAAGATATCGAGACGATTCCGCTTGATGAGCGCAAAGTGATCTCCCGCCGCTCTGCTGCTGAACTGGCTCCGAATACCGTGCTGAATCTCGGCGTCGGCATCCCGGTCAATGTCTCGACGGTTGCAGCGGAAGAAGGCGTAAGCGATCAACTTATCTTGACCACGGAAGCAGGCTCGATCGGCGGCGTTCCGGCGGGACTGAAAGACTTCGGCCACGCTTATAACTCCGAAGCGATCGTGGATCACGATTCGCAATTCGACTTTTACGACGGCGGCGGTATCGACCTCTCCGTGTTGGGTCTGGCACAGACGGATCAGTTCGGCAACGTGAATGTCAGCAAATTCGGCACGCGCGTCGCAGGCTGCGGCGGCTTTATCAATATCTCGCAGGCGGCCAAAAAGCTGGTGTTCGCCGGAACCTTTACCGCAGGCGGCCTTGAAGTGAAAGTCGAAGACGGACAGCTCAAGATCGTACAAGAAGGCAAAGCGAAGAAGTTCCTGAAAAACGTCCAACAGGTGACGTTCAGCGGATCGTATGCGGCCAAAGTCGGACAACCTGTCATCTATGTGACGGAACGCGCCGTTTTCGAACTGGTTGAAGGCGTGATGACTTTAACCGAGATCGCACCGGGCATCGACCTGCAGCGCGACATTTTGGATCAGATGGAATTCGCCCCCGCGATCGCCAAAGACCTGAAATCGATGGACCCCGGCATGTTCCGCGAAACCTGGGGCAGCTTGAAATCCATCATCGAAAAACGCCAAGCCGCACAAATTCAGTCCGAAGAGCCTGTCGCCATCGGCTAGATCGGCTAACGCATCCATTCCCCATTCCGAAGGAGAATATAAGCCATGAATTCATCGACCCAACCCAACTTGAACCGCTGGACGATCCTGATCGTCTCCGTTCTGATCAATATCTGCGTCGGCTCCATTTACGCGTTCAGCGTATTCGCTATGCCGCTCAGCAAAGTGTTCGACGCCACCATGCCGCAGATCATGATGGCCTTCACCATCAACGGCGCGATCTCCCCGATTCCGATGATCCTAGGCGGAAAGCTCGTCGACAAAGGCGGCGCGCGGACCGCGATCTTCCTCGGCGGCGCCATGTTCGGCATCGGCTTCATTTTGTCCGGTCTCGCGACCGCGCCGTGGATGCTTTACCTGACTTACGGCGTCATTACCGGGATCGGCCAAGGGATCGTTTACTCGGCGACCATCGGCAACACCGTGAAGCTTTTCCCCGATAAAAGAGGGCTGGCTGCCGGTCTCGTGACCGCAGGCTACGGCGGCGGTACGATCGTGATCGCGCCGATCGCCAACGCCCTGATTACGGGCTCCGGCGTGCAATCCGCCATGATGATGCTCGGCGTCGCTTTCCTGATTGTCATCCTCGGCTGCGGCCTGCTGGTCAAAGCCGCTCCCGTCGGCTATGCGCCGCTGGGATGGACGCCGCCGGTTACAGCCGGACGGCCGGGCGGAATCAACTTCAACTGGCATGAAATCATTCGCAAACCGATCTTCTACGTCATCGCCTGCCTGTTCCTGATCGGCGCATTGTCCGGCATGATGGTGACGGCCAACGCTTCGGTCATCGGTCAAACGATGTTCGGTCTGACTGCGGCCAGCGCCGCCTTGTTCGTCAGCTTATACTCTCTCAGCAACTGCCTCGGCCGGATCGTCTGGGGCGCGGTGTCCGACCGGATCGGACGCACCAAGTGCTTGATGGCGATCTATCTGGTGATCGCGGTCATGATGCTCACGATCGCCCTCTCGTCTTCCGTTGTCGGCTTCGCCGTCGCAATCATCGGCATCGGGCTGTGCTTCGGCGGCACGATGGGCATCTTCCCTTCCATCGTCGGCGAAAAGTTCGGCATGAAGTATTACGGCGTCAACTACGGCGTGACCTTTATCGGCTATTCCGGCGCTGCTTTCTTCGGTCCTCGCATCGCGGGTTCGGTCGCAGCTGCCAACGGCGGCGCGTTCACCAATGCCTTCTATATTGCGCTTGTCATCGCTCTGGTCGGCTTCGCGTTGACTTTCGTCTTCAAGGCGATGGAGAAAAAGACGGCTGCGGCCCCGGTCACCCCGACTCGCGCGGCGTGATTTTGATCCTCGTGCCTTACGCTTTTCTATCGGTATGCTAAAAGAATCTGGCGTTCGAAGCCTGGGAGTTCTCCCGGTTCGAACGCCGCATGCTCCATCCATATTTCAAAATTTCATTTACTTAATTGGAGGAATTACTCATGACTATCACTGAACTGCTCGGCATCCAATACCCGATCTTCCAAGGCGCCATGGCGCAAATTGCACGCGAACCGCTGGTCAGCGCCGTATCGAACGCAGGCGGTCTCGGTATCATCGGCTCCGGCGGCATGAGCGCGGATGTGCTGCGCGAAGAAATCCGCAAGGTGAAAGCCGCTACGGACAAACCTTTTGCCGTCAACCTCATGCTGATGATGCCGAACATCCCCGAGCTGATCGGCGTCATTTTGGAAGAAGGCGTGAAGATCGTGACCACGGGCGCGGGTACGCCTGCTCCGTACATGCCGATTCTCAAAGAAAACGGCTTGACCCTTATCGCCGTGATCCCGTCCGTGAAGATCGCCAAAAAGATGGAAGCTCTCGGCGTGGACGCCGTAGTCGCCGAAGGCACCGAAGCAGGCGGACACGTCGGCGAAACCACAACGATGGCGCTGGTTCCGCAGGTTGTGAGCGCCGTATCCATTCCGGTCGTTGCCGCCGGCGGCGTGGCAGACGGTCGCGGTATTGCGGCGGCCTTCGCATTGGGTGCGCAAGGCGTGCAAGTCGGAACCCGCTTCCTGACCACCTTCGAATGCCCGACCCACGAGAATTTCAAAAAAGCCGTGTTGGACGCCGACGATACCAGCACAACGGTGACCGGACGCAGCATCGGCGGACCGGTTCGCAGCATCAAAAACAGCATGATCGCGGAATTCCTCAAGTTGGAGAACGAACACGCTTCGCGCGAAGAGTTGGAAAAAATCAGCCTGGGTTCCCTGCGCCGCGCCGTATTCGAAGGCGACACCGATCGCGGTTCGGTCATGGCGGGACAAATCGCCGGGCTGTGCAACGAACTGACCAGCGTCGAAGAAATGATCGCCGGCATGTTCGCCGAAGCGCAGCAGCATCTGGATCGCCTGGGCGCGCTGAGCCTTACGCCTAAAACACCTGTACAGGCTTAACGCTTGTAGTTGGAGTTCACTTCTCGCGTACTCCGTTACTTCCTGACCGGGACGACTTCTTTAGGGAAGTCTTCCCGGCTTTGCTTTTCGGCTAATTGCCGTTAAAAAGCACGCTTTACTCAAGCGATTCGGTTATGATACGTATAATCCGCTCTATTCGCCCGTTTGCTTTCCTATTCCGTTGACCTTCTATCGGACGTAGTCAACGTATCATTTCGAGGTGATCCTGTATGAACCGCAGCCAAGACGGCCTTGCGAACGAATATGCCGGCCTGATCGACGGTCAGTCGCCCGGCACGCTTTTTGTTACTGACGCGCGGGGCAATATCCTCATTTCCAATGAATTCACGGCGCTCACGATCGGCATTCCGCTCGAAGAGCTTTTGAAATATAATGTGCAGGATCTGGTGAAAGCCGGCTATTACAGCGATTCGGTCACCATGAAGGCAATCGGGGCCAAAAAGAAAGTCTCGATGGTCATTCGCACGGTGCAAGGCTTCAACGTGATGTCCACCGCTACCCCGATTCTGAACCAGGACGGCGAGGTGCAGCTCGTCGTCACCAGTTCCAATAGTTACCCCGGCGAAGCCGTGCGGGAAGAAACGCCGCCTTCACCCAACGCCAAGCCGCGACGCGGCGCTGTTCGCCTAGATCCGGACACGGCTTCCGGCATCATCGCCGAAAGCCTGGCCATGAAACAAATCATTCAGGTCTGCAATCAGATTGCCTCCTACGACAGCAAGGTGCTGATCCTCGGCGAATCCGGCACGGGCAAAGAAATTATAGCCAAATATATTCATCGCAAAAGCGCAAGATGGAACGGCCCGTTCATCCCGGTCAACTGCGCCGCAATACCGGTCGACTCGTTCGAATACGAATTATTCGGACGCGAGCCGCAGGCAACCGGACGCGCGGACGGTAAAAAAGGACTGGTCGAGCTGGCCGCAGGCGGCGTGCTTTTCCTCGACGAGATCGCGGAAATGCCGCTCGATATGCAAGCCAAGCTGCTGCATGTCCTTGAAAGCAGCGAGCTGCGCCGAATCGGCGGCACAGAGCCGATCCCTGTTCATTGCCGGGTCGTCTGCGCTACGAACCGCGATCTGTGGAGCATGGTGCAGCAAGGACAGTTCCGCGAAGATCTCTATTACCGGATCAACGTGATTCCGATCCATATCCCTCCGCTGCGCAGCCGCAAGCCGGACCTCGTCGGACTGACCTCGAGCTTTATCGCGCACTTCAACGCCGCCTACGGCAAACGGTATATGCTGGGTGCCGACGAATTCCAACGCATCCTCGATCAGCCCTGGCACGGGAATGCGCGCGAGCTGCGCAATTACATCGAGCGGCTGGTCATCACGGGCAGCGTGCAGAGCGATGAGCGAAGCGGCGAGGAAGGGTTGAACGATGCTTTTGCGCTCGATCATTTTATTTCCCGTAACCGCGGGCGTACCGGTTCGTTAAAAGACTTTGCCGCGATCGCGGAAGGTCGTTACATCAAGCAAATGCTGGCCGAGTGCGGCGGGAATGCGGCAGAAGCCGCCAAGCGTCTGGGCGTGGATCGCTCGGTCGTGTATCGGAAACTGAAAAAGATGGAAGAGGTGTTGGGCGATTAAGCTCAGCACCTTTTTATCCGTCTACCCTAGTAGCTTGGCCAACCTTGATCATAGGTTTACGTTTGGCTGAAACGCACACGCTTTAGGTGCGTTTCAGCCGGGCGTAACCTTACATTTAACTTGGTCAAGCTGCCAGCGTCTTCACCAGCCGAACAATCTTACCCGACGTCATCGCGTTCCAGCTCCGGGCCGACTTATCCGTTCCGGGCACGATCGCATCCACATAATAGCCATGCTGATTGCGCAGCGGATAATTGTCCAACCGATCAAACGAATCGTTCACCAACGCCGGAAATTCCGCCCAAAAGTCGTCCGCCTTTCGCCTCTGCGCAGCAGATAAGCGGAAATTCGCATTCACTGCCGACTCCACGTCGAATTGAAAATACATCGTGCCTTGCCGCATCATCTCGGCAAAAGCCTCACGCTCGCGGATCATCGAGACATCATCTTTCAACACGGGAAAAGGCCCTGCGATCTTCGGCACTTCAACCTCCGAAAGTCGCTCCATGAAGGCGGCGAATTCGGCTTTTTTCGACGGATCAGGCGGCGAGTATTCGTAATAGTCCGGCGCCAATTCGTTCAGCAGTCGCAGCCGTTCCTCATGCGTTGTCTCCGATTCATCGAATGACAAGACCCATTTCGCCGTAGGCTCGAGCTTTTTTAACGCAAGAAACGCTTCGCCACCCCGTTCACTTTGATAATCGATGTCACGCATTATTCGCCTCCTTTTTTCGTACGCCAATGGAGTCATTCCCGTTTTCAACCGATTACAGCGTTCCCCAATACACTTCCGTTTCATAGTCAAAAGAAATCCGTCCGTCCTTCGCGGTCTGATCGAAGATTCGACGCAGTTCCTCCATCATCGGCGCGTAGTTTTCTTGATCCGGCGAAGGCACATAGGAAGAAGAATTCAAGCGGCCGCTGACTCCTTCGAAGTCGAACAACTGATGATTCGGGAACTTGGCTAATGTCATGTTGTTTTTTTCGAAAAACGACTGCAATTCCGCCGTCTCGACGTTGGTCGTGTTCCGATGGTTAACCTTGCTGTAGTCCGTCCCGTACGTCAGCAGCATTTGCTCGTAGGCTTCAAGGAAAGGCGTGCCCGATGTGAGACGGTTGTTCCAAATCAGAATGACGGGACTGCCGGGCTTTAGAATTCGTTTGAACTCGGCATGCGCCGCTTCCCGGTCGAACCAGTGGAAAGCCTGCGCGCATACAATGGCTCCGACGCTCGCGTCCGGCAGTCCGGTATGTTCGGCCGGAGCGGCAAGCGCGCGAAATGCGAGATTACCGCCCAATTCCTTTTCCGCCGCTCCCCGCATGTCGTCGTTCGGTTCGACGGCGATCACCTGACTGCCGCGATCAAGCAATAAACGCGAAAAGATACCGGTTCCTGCTCCGATATCCGCGATTTCGTTTACGCCGTTCAGTCCTACCTCTTCATACAAATAATCCATTGCCGCCTGCGGGTAGTCCGGACGGTATTTGACGTAGGCGTCTACCCGAGCGGAAAAGCGCTGTTTGCTGTCCATGATTTGTTTCCTCCTTTAGTTTTGTTTCACTAAATGAAACTAAGTTTCGTTTTATCATCATTATACAGGAGAAAACCAGCTTACCGCAACGCAATTACAACCAACCCGCTACCGCACTATATGCAAGCATCAGTGCCATAACGGTGTTGAACGCTCGTTCATGCCGCATGAGGAAAGGCTGAAATAACGCGCCAAACGCCGCCCACGATCCGGAAGAAAACAAGGCGATCACCCCAAGCAGCGCCGATACGCCGAGCAGTTGCAGCAGCGAAGGAGCATGCGGCATGACGAACGTCGATACAGCCGTGATCGCGTACAGCAGCAGCTTGGGATTGACGAATTGAAGCCAAAAACCGGCGCGAAGCGAATAGGCCAGACGAATTCCTTTTTCCGTGCCGCTGCCTGTGCTTCGATAAATTTTCCGCGCCAGCCACAACATATATCCGGTTCCGAGCACACCCATCATGATCCGAACGCCGGGAATCCATTGATACAGCGCCAGATTCAGCAGACATGCCAACAACGTAACGCCAAAACAACCGGCCGATACTCCCGTCACAAAAGCGGTCATTCGACGAAATCCCAATCTTCGTGCTCCGTCTAAAGCCATTAGATTGTTAGGCCCTGGCGTAAAGCTGGCCGCAATCGCATATGAAACCAAAGCAAAAAAAGACATCTGCCCACCCCTTTGTATGCTATAATTTAACAAATTGTACGCTTTAACGTACTTTTGTTTTACACTATAGCCTTGTACGCTAAAAAGTTCAATATAGACTTTTTAACGCACAATATAAAAGGAGTGGGTTTCTATTGGAATCGATCAATCTGATCCTGAGCCAAAATCTCAAAAACCTGCGCGCCGAACGCAAACTTAGTCTGGATAAGCTCGCCGAGCTTACCGGAATCAGCAAAACGATGCTCGGCCAAATCGAACGCGGCGAATCCAGCCCGTCGCTTACGACCGTCTGGAAAATCGCGAACGGCCTAAAGGTCTCTTTCACCTCCCTGATCGTCGAACCGCCCGCAGATGCCGTGGTCGTACGCCGCCAAGCCATCCAAGCCTTAGAAGACCCGGAGCGCAAATACCGACTGTATCCCGTATTCCCCTACGACGCCGAACGCGGTTTCGAAGTCTACACCGTCGAGATCGACCCGGGCGGCGAATTAGGATCCGACCCGCACCGCGAAGGAACCGAAGAACTGATTACGCTGTTCGCAGGAACACTGGAACTTGAAATAGCCGGAGAACCCTACACCTTGCAAACCGGCGACGCCATCCGCTTCCGCGCCGACCGCCCCCACCGCTACCGCAACCCGGGACCCGACCCGGTAAAATTGAGCATGACGATCCGTTATCGGGATTAAGGTGAAGCAAGGCAAAATAAGCGAAGACGAAGAATCGTCAAACGCAAAAAAGACAGAAGCGAATAAGATCCGCTCTGCCCCATATTTATCTCTATCGTTATCTTTGCCTTTTCTTTTACCTACCCACCTCCAAGAAAACACCTATTCAATGAGGAGCCCCAGCGGAGGGAGAAATTCAGCGAAAGACGCCTTTGAACATGTAAAGTCGGAGACTTTATATGTGAAACAGCGTCTTCAAGCATTTCGAAGAAATGCACTTCGGAAGCATACGCTGGCAATTTTTCCCGCAGCGCCTCACCGAGCAGGCTTTTTCTTCTCCCTCACACTCAGGATCACGCCAAGAATAACGATACTCCCTCCAATCCAATCCCCCGGCCGCAGCGTCTCGCCCAAAACCGCGATTGACAGTGCCACGCCGAAGATCGGCACGAGATTCATCAGCGCCATCGCCGTTCCCGCCGTCAGTCCCCGCAGCCCGTAATTGTACAGCATGAACGCCGCCACCGAGCAGAACAAGCCCAGGTAGAGCAGCATCCACATCGACTCCGTCGTCGGCATCTGCCATTTGTCTTTTTCGATCAACGCGAGCGGAATAAAAGCAATCGTGCCCGCAATCGTCTGGTAAAAGGACACCGTCACCATCGAGTAGCGGCCGACCACCTTGCGCGTCGCGAAGTTGTACACCGCGAATACGAAGCCCGCAGCGATCAGCAGCAGATTTCCGATCAGCGCATGCTCTCCGCCTTCGCTGCCGCCCCCGCCGGAAATCCGATATACCCCGAAGATCGCCATAGCGATCCCGATTCCGCGCATCCATGAAATCTTCGTCCGGTAAAACATAAATTCCAGCAGCGCCGTAATCGCCGGGTACGAAGCGACAATCAACGCGGCGCTCGACGCCGTCGTCATCTCTACCCCTATATTTTCCAAAGCGAAATACATCGTGGTTCCAAGCAAGCCGCTCAATGCCATCATCCCGAGGTCTTTGGGAGCGGGAAGCGTGAACTCGCGCTGCAGCAGCATGATTCCGCCCAAAATCACCGACGCGATCGCGAATCTCGCGGCGCCCAAGGTCAACGGCGGGAACGAAGCATAAGCGATCTTGGTTCCGACGAATGATGTGCTCCATAACAGAATTGCAATTAACGCGGCAATCAGGTAAAGCGTTCGTGCATGACGAATGCCGGTCTTCGCGCCTGAAATGCGTTTGGGTGTATCGGTCTTTCTATGTTCCTGCGTGATCGTTCCCACTGCTATACCTCCATTTGCGCGATGCATCATCGTTTTTATATAGTCGCTACTTTTGTAGTCACTAGTATACAGATATAACATCGACGCTATACGGTGTCAAGGCAGGTGTGGGATAATACAAGGAAAAGACCGCCGAAAGGCGAGGCTTTCGGGTCGTGATCGCATGACTGCGGCTGCAAAAGAACAGGGAGGTTCACCGATGAAACCCGAAATCGTTAAACTGCTGCAAGATCTGAACTTTACCGAATACGAAGCGAAGGCTTACCTTGCGCTTTTGGATAAATCTCCGCTGTCGGGGTATGCCGTGTCTTTGGGCTCCGGCGTGCCGCGCTCCAAAATTTACGAGGTGCTCGGCGGATTGGTCGATCGCGGGGAGGTATTGGTCAGCCATGAAGAACCTTCGCTGTATACCCCGCTGCCGCCGCAGGAATTGATCCGTTTGAAAAAGCGCCGCGCCGAATCTTCGTTCGAAGCGGCGGAGACGGCGCTGGAGCATTATTCGTTCGTGTCCTCCAATCGGGAAAACATCTGGAATATCACCGGTGCGGACGCCATTATCGAACGGGCCGCCGACGCGATCGAACGCGCGGAGCATCGGGTGCTGCTGGAGATTTGGCCGGAAGAAGCGAAGCTGTTGGAAAAAGATCTGCGCGCCGCCGCGAAACGCGGGCTGGACGTGCTGTTGGTCGTGTACGGAGAGTTGTCGGAATTTGATTTCGCTCAGGTCTATCCGCACGATTCGAGCGACGAGATCACGCAGGAATACGGCGGACGCTGGATCGTGGTCAGCGCGGACGACCGCGAGGTCGTGGCGGGGATCGTGTCGCTCGGTGCGGACAGCCGCGCGGCATGGACGCTGCATCCGGGACTGGTCATGCCGATCACCGAAGTGATCGTGCACGACTTGTACATTTACGAGCTGATGCAGGCGCATCGCGAGACGCTGGAAGCGACCTTCGGACCGAACCTGATCGAACTGCGCAAACGCTACAATGCCGGGCCGAACGGCTACAGCATGGCGGCAAGGTTGGGGCTGGGCGGATAACGCGTTCGCTGGTATACTGACTTCGATTGTACTCTCACAAATTTGAAAGAAAGGATACGTGACTCCCATTTCGCATATCGCCCACAAAAAGGTCACTTGGCTTGAACTTTTTTATGACCTGATCTACGTCGCGGCGATCTCGATCACCGCGCATGTGCTGGTCCATTCCCACCATGGCGCCATTCAAGCCGGGACCGTTATCAAGTATTTCCTGATTTTCGTTCCGCTTTGGTGGGCTTGGACCGGATTTACCGTCTACGTCAACCGCTTCGGCAAAGACGATACGGTACAGCGTGTCGCTTACTTCCTGCAGATGGCTTTCGTCATCGTCATGGCCGCCAGCATCAACGAAGACTTTGACGCTTATTACTTGGCGTTCATGCTCGGTTACGTCGGCATCCGTCTGTCGACCGCATTGATGTACATACGCACCTGGCTGGAAAACGACGGCGAGCCGCGCCGTATCGCCCGCTATCTGGGACTGACGTTTCTCGGGGGCGCGCTGGTCAGCTTCTCTTCCGTCCTGATTCCGGGCGACGCCAAATTTTTCGTGCTGTACCTGGGCATCTTCGCGGATATCCTGCTGCCGCTGCTGGCTCGCAAAAAGGTACTCAGCCACCTGCCGGTGCATCATCCGCATTTGCTCGAACGCTACGGACTGGCGACGATCATCCTGCTCGGCGAGCTGATTCTGGTCATCGTCAACGGACTGCGCGAAGGTCATGTCGGCGTCGAATACATGATAGCTGCCGTACTCGGCTTCGCGACGACCGTCTCGATCTGGTGGCATTACTTCGAATCGTCCGAACACATCGCGGAAGAAGATCGCAAAAGCTCGGGGCAATCGATTATTTACGGCCATCTGCTGACCTTCCTGTCGCTGGGCCTGATCGCCAACGTGCTGCATTACGACTTCCACCAAGAACTGACGGTTCGCAACTTCGGCTGGTTGGCGCTGTCCGGTTTCACGTTGTACGTGATCTCGACCGCCGTCATTTTCCTGCCCGGCAAAAGTCGCCTACATATTCGGCAGACGCTGATCCGCACCGCGGTCTTTATCGCGGTCGCCGCAATCGCGCTGCCGCTGCTGCCTTCGACGACGGCCATCTATGCCGCTCTGTTCCTTCTGTTCGCCGGATTTGCGCTGGCGGAAGGCATCGTTCGGAATCGAGGGAAAAGGTCGGTCGCTTAACAAGATCGCATCAATCGGAAAAAATCAACGAAAAAAAGGCCCGGTCGCTGAGACTTGGGCCTTTTTTTATTAAAATCCGTCACGTCCACGTTCTCGAGCGGACAAGCTATAGCGGCAGTTTCACCTCGACCGCATACGTCCCGCCTTCGGCAACGTCGCGGATCACGCCGCCTTCGATCCGCTCCCCGCCGACGTACACTTCCGTCTCGCTTACGCCGTCTTCCCGCTTGATCGCGATACGGAATTCCGCGCCCCGGAACGTCCGCGTCACGGAGACCTCGTTCCACTCCGCAGGAAGCTGCGGCGATACGCGCAGACCGTCCGGCGTTCCCTGAACCCCGAACAATCCGTCGATCAAGCAGCGGTACACCCACGGCACAGTGCCGGTGTTGAACAGCTGGCTGGAACGTCCCGCCGTTCGCGGGAATTGGCGGTACGCGCCCCGGTAATAGTTCGGAATGAATACCGGAAGCTGGCCGCGTTGACGAATGTCCGCTTCGTCCGCGCCCGGCAGCATTTTGCGCAGCAAACGGTAGGCGTTTTCCTTTTCCCCGACCGCGTACAGCGCATAGATATAAAACGCCGCCGCATGATTGTACACCGCGCCGTTTTCCGCCGAGCCCGGATGCTTCTGGGTCACGCGGCCGACGTCTTCGCGCATCGCGGTGTAAGACGGAGCCAGCTTTTCCACGCCGTACGGACTTTCGAGCTGCTCGGCGACCGAACGAATCAGCCGCTCTTTTTTATCCTCGTCCGCCGCGCCGCTGAGCAGCGACCAACCCTGCGGATTGATGAAGATGCGGCCTTCCTCGTCCGCGCTGATGCCGAACGGCACGCCGTCGTCGGTAATGCCGCGCGCGTACCAGTCGCCGTCCCACAGATGGCGGTTGACCGCGCCGTTGATCTCTTCCGCCTGCTGGCGGTAATCCGCCGCTTCCGACGAACGTCCGCTGCGCTCGCAGATATCCGCCCAGACGAGGCACGAATACGCCGTCGCGATGGTCAGCCAGCCGGATACGCCGCGTCCTTTGTAGCCGACCATGTTCATCGGATCGCACCAATCGCCTTGATTGATATAGTTCAATCCGCGCTCGTCGCGATCTCCGATCAGCCACTGCACGGCCAAGTCGATATGCTCGAATACCGTGCCGGACTTTTCCCCGCCGGCATACGTCACTTCTTCGTCCAGCAGCGCGTAATCGTTGGTCTCGTCGAGATACGTGATCAGGCAGACCGGCAGCCACACGCAGTGGTCGGTATGCGGCACCTGATTGATGTACTTCAGCTCGGCGCCTTCGTACAGCACGATGCCGTCCGGCATCGAACCGTCGGGACGCTGCTGCGACAAAGCGGTCAGAAACGCATTGCGCGTGCTGCGCGGATCGATATAGCTCATGCCCATATGATCCTGCAAATAGTTGCGCGTCTGCGGGTCGGTCGACAATCGGTTGGTCACGCCGTGGTAATACATTTGGCGCGGCAGCCAATGGTTGACGAAGTTGTCGAGGTCTTTGTCCGGCGTGTCGATCGTCAGACTTCCGCGTCCTTCCGCCACGTAAGCCGCGTAGTCGCGGGCGGCCGCGTCGAAACCGTATTCGGAATACGCCTGATGTTCCTCCGATCCGCTCTCCGTACCCTCCCCGGTTCCTTTTTCCCCGTCAAAACCGAAATAGCGTTCCCGAATATCCGCGATTTCCGCTTCGTCCTTCGCCGGCCCGAACACGAACCGATACTCCTGCTCCTCGCCCGCTTCCGGCTGGATGCGGTACTGCATGACGGCCGTCGGCATCTCGTAACGCGCGTCGCCGCAGGCAAGCGTGCCCGATTCCAACGCCGACGGACGCATGATGCCGCCTTCCCCTTCGAACGCCTCCTGGCTGACTTCCCACGCCGACGGTTTCTTTTCCGCAAGCAGATACGTTTTGTCCTTGAGGGTTTTGATCTTCGGGTAATCCTGCACTTTCTGATACGGCGTGACCGCGGAGCAGACGATCGCCCCCAGCTCGTCGACATACTCGCCGGACTGGTTCATCCACGACATATAGCCGACGCTGAAATACGGATACAGGCTGATTTTGCGCTTGCGGCTCCCGGTGTTGGTCACCTTGATGCTCCACAGCTCGGCGGCATGGTCCCTCGGGAGCGTCAGCGTCATCTGTATGCGCAGATCCCAATGTCCCAATGTCCAGACGATATCGTGCTTGCCCGCCGCGAACACGAATTTATCCGGCACTTGGCGGGTCGGTTCGTACGGGGCAGAAAATATGTAACCGCTCTCCTCATCCTTAATAAAAAGAAAACGTCCCGGGTGATGCGCGTAATACGGCTGCTCCGGCTGCATGAACGTCTTGGCTTCCAGGTTGGGCGCGTACGAATATTTGGCGGGCTCGGGCTGCATGAACTGGGCGACGGCATAGCCGCGGCAGTTCATATGGATCATCATCTGATTATTCCACAGGAATCCGGACGCCTTCGGCAGCGCGGTCGGACTGGTCAACTCGTAGTACTGCTGGTCTTCGGTAGGTCTGATCATTGCGGAAAACTCCTCTTTTCGACAAAGATTAGCTGCGGCGCTACGGATTACGCAAACGCTTTCGGAAATGAATAGACGCAGCGGCGTTCATAGCGTTTATTATAAAGCAGTTGGCGAAACAAGTGGGCGAAGTTTGTAAAAAGCGTCAAGAAAAGTACGAATTCGGCTCGGGGCAAGGAGTAACCGATGAGGCACAGAGCCGGTTTTCGACACAGTTAAGGCGCTCGGCGAATACGAATTCGGCGGGGCGAAGCCGCTCTTCGTCGCGATCGACTCCGCCCCGCCGTAGCAAAAACAAACTCAAATCCAAAACCCATAAAACACACATCTAAAAACAAATCCAAACCCGAATCCAAAGCAAATGTTGCAGATGTCCATTATTTTCGCACCGGCAGCTGTTTTCACCTTCCGAATGTTGCAGATATCCATCCTTTTCGCGCAGTTAGGCCGTAAACCAGCCTTTCGGCACCGAAATGATGGACTCTCGCAACATTTCTATGCTGTTCCGCCTTTTTACTCGTCGATTGTTGGATTCTTGCAACATTCGTCAGACGCTCCGGCGGCTCCGCTCGCGTAAGCTCCGGCTCCCGCTTGGCGTCAAGCTCCTTTACTCCTCCCTCACGTCCCGCAGAACGTTCGGTACCCGTTGTCCGCCTCCGGCGGAAGCTGCGCGTATTCCGCCTGATCCGCGGAATGATCGTACGGCCGTGCCAGCACCGCCAGCAGGCGGTGCAGCGGGCCGTAATCGCCGCCCTGCGCGGCGGCCGCGAGCGCTTCTTCCACGCGATGATTGCGCGGAACGACCGCGGGATTGTGCGCGCGCATGCGCTCGCGCACCTCTTCCGGCGTATCCGCCTGGCGTCCCAGGCGTTCCTGCCACCGCTCGCGCCAGACGCGATACTCGCCGCTGGCGAGCAGCGCGTCCGCGCCGGGGAACGCGGTCGGCCGTAAACCGCCGTCCGCTTCTTCTCCCGAAGCCCGCGCGGCTTCGTCCGCGCCCGACCCGCTTTCGCCGCCGAGGCCGGCAAAAGCCTCCTCCGCGTTGCCCGCCTCGTCGCCAGCCTGCGCGACGGCGTCCGCGCCGCCCGCTTCCGTCGGCGCGTCGAAGGTCAACCCCACGAACGTATTGCTGTAATCGGCCCGGAACGCCTTCATCAGATCCAGCAGATCGGCGACCAGCTTCTCGTCTTCTTCTTCGCGGCCGGACAGGCCGAGCTTGGCCCGCATGCCGTCGAACCAGATGTTCAGATACAGGCGTTCAAATCCCGCCAGCGTCTGTTCCGCGATCTCCATGCCGCGATCCGCGTCCTCGTCGAACAGCGGAATTAACGTCTCCGCCAAGCGCGACAGGTTCCACAGCGTGATATACGGCTGGTTGCCGTACGCGTAACGGCCTCCGGTGTCGATCGAACTGAACACCGTCGCCGGATCGTAAGCATCCATAAAGGCGCACGGCCCGTAATCGATCGTCTCGCCGCTGATTGCCACATTGTCGGTATTCATGACGCCGTGAATAAAACCGACCAGCATCCAATTCGCTACAAGCTCGGCCTGACGTTCCACCACGCCTCGCAGGAAGCGGGCATAACGGGCTCCGTTTGCAGCCGAAGGTTCTTCCCCCGCTTCGTCAAGCTCCGGATAATGCCGCGCGATCGCGTAATCCGCGAGCTCGCGCAGCGCGTCCACCCCGCCCCACTGCAGCGCGTATTGGAACGTGCCCACGCGCAGATGGCTGGCCGCGACGCGGGTCAATACCGCTCCCGGCAGCGGCGTCTCGCGCCGGATCTGCTCCCCGGTCGTCGCGACGGCCAAACTGCGCGTGGTCGGAATGCCCAAGCCGTACATGGCTTCGCTGATGATATACTCCCGCAGCATCGGGCCGAGCGCGGCGCGTCCGTCTCCTCCGCGCGAAAACGGCGTGCGCCCCGAACCTTTGAGCTGGATATCCACCCGCCGGCCGGAAGGCGTCAAATGTTCGCCGAGCAGCACCGCGCGCCCGTCGCCAAGTCGGTTGAAATTGCCGAACTGATGCCCCGCATAAGCTTGCGCGATCGGCTTCGCGCCTTCCGGCAGTTTGTTTCCGGCAAATACCGCCGCCGCTTCGGGAGTATGCAGCCATTCGATGTCCACTCCCAGCTCCGCGGCTAATTTTTCGTTCAGAATAACGGCTTTCGGCTCCGCCACGGGTACGGGCGGAAGCGAGCTGTAGAACACTTCGGGCAAACGGGCGTAACTATGATCGAAATTCCATCCGGCGGATACGCCGGACGAACCTTTTTCAGACGATTCAGACATCAGGCAAGCCTCCTTGTTCAAAATGTTCCTCTCCCTTAGAGTAGAGGAGAACGAGAGCGATTTCCAGTTTGGCAACATTCGCGTGACTTTAGGAGGAGAACAAGTTGGAAGGAAATCTTCTGATTATCGAGGACGATGCAGGGATCAGCGACATGATCGCCGATTATATGAAGAAAGAAGGCTACCGTTCCACCGTCGTCCGCGAAGGCAGCAGCGCATTGGACGTCTTCCGAGCCGACCGTTACGATCTGGTGCTGCTCGACCTGATGCTGCCCGGAATCGGCGGCATGGACGTGCTTCAGCAGCTTCGGGGCGTCAGCCGCGTACCGATCCTGATCGTGTCGGCCAAAGACAACGAAGTCGAGAAAGCGCTCGGGCTGCGGTTCGGCGCCGATGATTACATCGCCAAGCCTTTTTCCCTGATCGAACTGTCGGCCCGCATTCAAGCTTCGATCCGCCGGGCCACGCAATATTCGATCCCGGAAGGACAAACGAGCGCGCCGCAAGCCGAACCGCAACTGCTGACCCTAGGCGATCTCGTCGTGGACCCGGACAACTTCATCGTACGCAAGCGCGGCGAAGAAGTACGTTTGACGGCCAAAGAATTTCAAATTCTCAAACTGATGCTTCAGCACCCTTCCCGCGTCTATACGAAGGCCATGTTATACGAGCAGGTATGGAACGAAGAATATTACAACGACGATAACGCGATCAACGTCCATATGCGCAGGCTGCGCGAGAAGATCGAAGACGATCCGTCGAATCCCCGCTATATCGTCACGCTGTGGGGCATCGGCTACCGGCTGGGTGAACGGTAATGGCGGAATTATGGTGGATCGGCCTGCTTCCTGCCGGGGTGCTGCTTGCGCTGTATATCGGGGAAAAACTGCGCGTCCGCAAGCTGCGGCGCGACTTGGCCTACATGAACGAAAAGCTGCCGGCGTTCACGGCTTCCGAGCATATGCCGGGACGCGAGCGCTTGCTTGTCGTGACCGGTGAACCGGAACTGCGGGAACTGCTGCAAAACATCAACCTGCTGCTGGATCGGGCGGCGGAGTCGGCATCCGGTTACGTCCGCACCGAACAGGCCATGCGCCGCATGCTGTCCAACGTGTCCCACGATCTCAAGACCCCGCTGACCGTCGTGATGGGCTACGCCGAAGTGTTGGATCGCAGCCCCGAGCTGACCGATGCGGAGCGGCGCGACATGCTGGGCAAAGTGTACCGCAAAACGGTCGAGGTGCATGAGCGCATCAACGCCTTTTTCGATCTGTCCAAGCTGGAGTCCGACGATTACGATCTGCCGCTGTCCCCGGTCGATGCCGCCGAAGCCTGCCGCCAGCGGATCCTCGGCTATTTCGACCTGCTCGCGGATCGAGGCATCGAAGTGCAGCTTGATCTGCCGCCGAAGCCTGCCTGGATCTACGCCAACGCCGACGCGCTCGACCGCATTTTGGACAATCTGCTCTCCAACGCGGTCCGCTACGGCGCGGACGGCGGTTATCTGGGATTACGGCTAGCTTCTTCGGAAAACAGCGTGATCATCGAAGTCATCGACCGGGGCAAAGGCATTCCGGCGTCCGAACAGCTTCGGGTATTCGAACGCATGTATACGCTGGAAGATTCCCGCAACCGCGGTTTTCAGGGCAGCGGTCTGGGCCTTGCGATCGTCAAGCGACTGACGGAACGGATGGACGGCACGGTCACCTTAACGAGCGAACCGGGCATTCGGACTTGCTTTACGCTTGTTTTCCCGGCTTCCTCTTATATTCCGCCAAGCGCAAGCCGCATAGCCGTGCCGGAATAACGACGTAAGAAATAAGTAAGAATCGCGACAGGGAAAAGACAGCCCCGCCCGATAACATGAAGACATGAAGAAAACAAACGACAAGGAGTGAGCAAGGTTATGACGTACACCATACGCACGCAAATGCTCAGCAAAAGTTATCGGTCGGCGGATGTCGTGTCCAATGTCGGAATGACGGTAAAACGGGGCGAAATCTATGGGTTCCTGGGACCGAACGGAGCGGGCAAATCGACCGTGATGAAAATGCTGCTGGGACTGGTTCGACCGACGGGCGGCGAGATCGAATTGTTCGGCGAAAAACTGGTTCCCGGCCGCAACGAACACCTGAAACGAATCGGCCATCTGATCGAGACGCCTGCCTTTTACGACCGCATGACGGCCCGGGAAAATCTGGAGCTGCATGCCGAATACATGGGCTATCACGGCAAAGGAGCGATCGACGAAGCAATGCGCATGGTGCAGCTCGTCGGAACGGACCGCAAGCCGGTCAAGCAGTTCTCGCTCGGCATGAAGCAGCGTCTGGCGATTGCCCGCGCGATCTCGACCCGTCCCGAACTGCTGCTGCTCGACGAGCCGATCAACGGGCTGGACCCGGAAGGCATTCAGTCGATGCGCGGATTGTTCCGCAGGCTGCGCGACGAATGGGGCATCTCGATCCTGATCTCCAGCCATTTGCTGTCCGAGATCGAGCAGATCGCCGACACGATCGGGGTGATCAACGACGGACGATTGCTGCGCGAAGTGTCGCTGGACGACGTGCGGACATCGACGACCGCTTTCGTGGAAATTTCGACGCCGAACGTGGCATTGGCCGCTTACGTATTGACCGAAAAGCTGGGACTGGATCAATTCAAGCAGATGGACGATCATACGCTGCGCGTCTACGACAATCAGGTTTCGCAGGAGACGTTGTCGAAAACGCTCATTTTGAACGACGTGTCCATCGAGTCGATCAACCGCCGTCACCATTCGCTGGAAGAATACTTTTTCGATATGATCAAAGGAGGCGACGAACATGCTGCATCTCGTCAAGCTGGAGCTTAAAAAAGGCGGCCTTCGCGGATACATCCTCGGAGCGTTGATCGCTTACGCGGCGATAGCGGGTTTGCTGATGCTGATGTACTTCGTGAAAGAAGAACCGACAGGATCCACGTTCAAAAATCAGGCGGATATGCTTTCGGCCGTGAATACGCTCGTCGGCGCGACTTTCATCGTCTACGCGTCCGCCTTATTATCGAAGCTGGTGATCAGCGAGTTCAAAGACCGCACCATGACCTTGTTATTCGCTTATCCGGTTAGCCGCAAGCAGTTGATCTTCGCCAAGCTCTCGATCGTATTCGTATGGTGCTTCGTCGCGATCTTGCTCGGAAACGTGCTGCTGGACGCTTTGATGCTGACCGTGAATCATTTCGTCGGCGACTTGGCTTCCGACCTCGGCGCGACGGATCTGGTGCGTCAATTCGGTCATGTGATCCTCCAAGCGATCGGCGCCGCGGGCATGAGCCTGCTGCCGCTCGTGATCGGGCTGCCGCGCCGCTCGGTCGCCGCCACGATCGTATCGTCGATCTTTATCGTCGCGATCGTGTCGTCGAACAACGCCGGATTTTCGCTCAGTTCGATCATCGCGATTCCGCTGTCGCTCGCCGCGATCGGCATCATCGGCGCTTACCTCAGTTTCCGCAATATCGATCAGGTAGACGTAGCCTGAGCCGCAAGGGATGTAGGGTTGAAAAAGAAAGCCTGGACTCTTCGGCGGTCATTCCGCAGTCGAAGAGTTCCAGGTTTTTTTATTGCGAAAGTTTGGGCGAGACGATGCTCTATCCAAGGAGATTCATTCGCCTGCCTTTAACGCGAATGCCTTATTGAGCAGGAAAGGCCGGAAATACCCGTTCAAGTTCGACAGCGGCAGCACTTCGGGCTTCAACGCAATGCCCAGCACCTTTTCCATATACGCGCGGCGTTCCAGGATACGTGCCCAGACCTCCGGGTAAGCCTCGGCCAGCTCGCGGCGCAGCTCTTCGTCCGCGATCGCCACGCCGTCTTCGGCGCTTGCGCCGCCGTAACCGGGCACGGACGGAATGATGTCCATCTGAAGCAGCATGCCGCTCTGCACCGGAATATCCGACTGCGGATAAAAAGGCGACGACAGCCATTCCTCGCCCGCCGTCAGATGTCCGGGATTCAAGTGCCAATGATAGCGGGACTTGGGCAGCACGGACTCGATCGCTTCGTACATCGTGCCTCCGGTCAGTCCGATCGCCAGCTTTTCATACCAGGTCACCGCTGCCCGGTAGTACGGAATCGCGACCGCATCCAGATAATCGGCGACCTCGTCCGGAAGTTCGTCCGCCGAATTCACAACGTACCCGGAGCGGCTGGTCAGCCCTCCCCGATAACCGAGCGTAGCCGAAAATTTATCCCCGACCCGAACAGCCTTGTCGCGCGGGGCGACGACCGCATTCGTGAACCGGTCGCCCGTCGCGCAGATCGTCTGCACGTTGTTCGGCTGACCGTAGACGGCAAGTTCATGGGCCAACTCCATCTCCGTCAGTCCCGGTTCCAGCTTGTCGAGCAGCCGCAGCACGCGATCCGATGCTTGGGAAGCGCCGAATTCGTAGTGCGCGATCTCGTTGGCGTTCATGCGCACGCGCGCGCCGTGATCCGGATCGATAAACAACCCTGTCGCGTTCAACACTCGCCCATGCATGCCCGTGATGTTTTTGACCGCTTCGACAATGAATGAAGGGACGTCGAATAACTGCGTATTGTCGTCCACGGCGCTCGTAAACAGCTTCCATCCGACGATGCCGACCTGCATGCCCGGCTTCACCCCCGCATCGCCCATAAGTTCGATTAGCGTGCGCGAATTTCCCATCGGCTGATTCGGCAGCGAAAAATGCGGAGTATGCACGACTTCCGCGGAAATTCGGCTGTATTGCGCCATGCGCAGCGATTCATTGCCCAGCATCAGCTTGGCCGTGCCGTCCGCTTGCAGCATGAGCACGGATTCTTCGAACCTCGGCTCGTATCCGGTCAGATAGCCGAAGTTGGTCCCGTGTTCGCGATCCGCGTAGATCGCAAGCAAGTGCAGGCCGGCCGCATTCATCCGCTCCAGAATTTTTTGCTTATGCAGCGCCAGCGTGTCGTCGGTCAGGTCGACCGGAGCCGGGGCCGGACGGGTCATCGGTTTCGGGACTTGCGCATAGGTCACGGTCCCGGATAAAAAATGCCGATTTTCTTCGGTCATACGGTCCTCGCCCTCCGTTAGGTATCTCTAGTGATTTGTATCCAACAGAATCTGTGTAGGGAATCGCCTAGATTTTATCACTCCGGGACGGACGGGACAAATTACGGCCGCCGATCATAGCGTGAAGCAGAAGATCGGCGGCCGCAACGCGATCGGCTTCTTCGAACCTTGAAGAACCCTTGTACCGCCGCTTTTTATTTACGGAACGCGGAATTTCTCAAACGGCACGTTCAGCGCTCTTCCCCGCCGTGCCGGATTCGACCCTGGTTTCCCTGGATACCCGGCACACCAGACGCATCAAGCTCCGATGGGCAGTCGGGAAAATGGCGAAGAATACGTCCATCGTTCTCCGCAGCGGCATCGGGCATATGATCGGGCGATTTCGCTCCAGATCCCGAAGGGCGAGAGCGGCAAATTGCTCGGGACTCATCATTTTCTGCTTCGCCATCTGCGCTTGCACTTTGGACGTATCCATATTGATCCCTTGAGCGGCCGCGAAGATCGGCGTATCGACGAACGAAGGACAAAGCGCGCTTACTTTGACGCCGAACGCTTCGGCCTCGTAATGCAGCGAAGTCGTGAGTCCCAGCACGGCATGTTTGGTCGTCGCGTAAGCGGCGGCTGTCGGCGCGGGGCCCAGCGCGGTAGCGGAAGAGGTATTGGCGATATGTCCGAAGCCCTGCTTTTTCATAAGGGGATACGCGGCCTGCACGCCGTTGATAACGCCCCACAGATTCACGTCCACGATTCGGCGCCAGTGCGCTTCGGTCATATCGTACAGCTCGGCATACAAGGAAATCCCCGCGTTATTGAACATATAATCCAACCGTCCGTATTCGTGATACGCCCCGTACACCGCAGCTTCGACCTCCGCATAATCCGTAACGTCCAATTTCAAAAAGCGGGCTGTACCGCCTGCTGCGGCAATCTCTTCGGCCGCCTGTCGGCCTCCCTTCTCGTCGATATCCGCGATGATGACATCCACGCCGCGCCCGGCAAGCTGCTTCGCGATCGCTTTTCCGATTCAGTCGGCTCTGCCGCACTCTTTTTCCCACTCCGGCCATGATACGATCGGAAGCTCCGGTCTCGGTTCGTCCGGCAGCATCGCCAGCAGTTCGATCGAATGGCCGTCGGGATCTTCGAAATAGATCGAAACGGCCGGCATAAACGGAAATACGCTCAGCGGCGCATCGCTTTCCCCGAAAAAGTTCGTCGCGACGATCCCTCGTTCATGCAGCATGTGCCGGGCAGACTCCAACTCATGCAGCTCCACGCGGAACGCGAAATGCTGGCGCTGCACAAGCGGCGACGGATAGTTTTCCCGGATGCCGAGCATCGCTTCGCCCGGGCGTCCGATCCAATAAAACTTCGACTTCCGCGCGGCATCCTCATGCAGCGGAATCAATCCGGGCAGCCGCTCGTAAAAAGCAGCCGAAGCCTCGTAGTTGCTCACGTTGATATGGGTCTCGAACAGTCCTTTGATCATTTTGTTCTCCTCTCCGTTATTCCAAGATCGACGAATCAAATATTTTATAAAAATAAAGAGTGAGGCCGATCTCCGGATTAGCCGCCTGCTTGAGCGTATCCGCGCCGCCGAGCACCATGCCCTGCTTGAGATAAAAGCGGCAGGCCGCGAGGTTGTCGTCCTGCGCTTCCAGCGATAAGCCGAACAATTCCTGCTCGCGCGCCCAACGTTCCGCCTGCTCCATCAGCATCGCGCTCACTCCGCGTCCGCGATGCGAGCCGCGAACGGCGATATTTTCGATATACGCGTAGCGCGTCCAGTCCCGTACCAGACGAATCTGCCCCACGCATTCCGCGCCGTAAAAAGCAAGGAAAATGACCTTCTCGTCATTCCCGATATACGATTCCCAGTCCAAACGATCTTCCGGGAAACAAATAAAGCTCGTCTTGTCGAACATCTCCTCGGCATGCGTCCAGACCCCGTTATGAAAACCCGGAACCAGTCGGCCGAAGATCGGAAACGTCTCGTTCATATCGTTCACGTAAGGGATATGTTCGATGTCGAAACGAACGATTCGGATGCCTTTTGCCTGATGAGTTTCTTCCATGCGATCTCCCCCTGTTTATGCGTTCTGCGTTCCATTATAGGGCAAAAAGAGATAGGATGCCGACGGCGCGTAAAATCTGCTAAATATTTAACTCAAATTTGATTTAAATAGAATTGTTTATTTTAAAATCGTGATATAAGATTGCGGAAGCTGGCGAGCAATATCCGGCCTTGAGTCTATGTTATATACGTATAGAAAAGAGGGATTATGATGAAAAAGATTCAAAAAGCAATCGCGGCCTCCGTATTCGCGGCCGTGGCTGCGGTAGCAGTCGTCGCTCCGGCTTCGGCAAGTTCGATTACCGGCATTAACGGGACCTCTTCGATCGACATTCGTTCGATGGACCTGGAGAGCGCGATGATGGCCGTTCAGCAGCAGCGCGCGAACCTGTTGGAACAACAACTGAAAGATCAGATGCAATCCGTTCAAGACCGCAACGCGCAGCTCGCCATCTTGAACTCGCAGCTGAACGAAGCTCAAGCCAACGGCGACACGGCAACCGCGGAAGCCCGCAAAGCCCAGATCGACGCATTGAGCAGCACCCAGCAGATGGACATGCTTCGCCTGCAATCGCTGAGCAACAAGCGCAACGAAGCTTTCGATGTGATGACGAACTTCATCAAGAAAATGCAGGATTCGAGATCTTCGATTATCGCGAACATGAGATAGGAGGGCGCTGCGGGGAGGTGTAGGACTGAAGGTCAAAACCTTACTCATCTACGCCTTCTATCAATCGAAGCATCCTTTAAACGAGCGAAGTGTCGGACCTTTAGGTCCCTGCTTCGCTTTTTGTCATGCTTTCGTACAGTCACGCTTGCATATAGCTTCAATATGCAAAAACCAGGTTCCCTATACCAAAGGGAACCTGGTTTACTACCTAAAAGCTTTGCAAGAAAGCGGAGGGAGAAATTCAGTGAAAGACGCCTTTGAAGTCGTAAAGCCATGGGCTTTATGACTGAAACAGCGTCTTGAACGAATTTCTCCCGCAGCCGCTTTATGCGAAGCGGATCGAACTTACGGATACTTTGCCGTTCAGCACGAAGTATGCGTTTTGACGGCCGCTTACGCCGTTCAAAGCAATTTCAACGTCCGTCCATTGCTGCGCGCCGCCTTTTTCGACCGAAGCATGGCCGACCAGTTGGCCGTCCGCGCTGCCGAGACGAACGTCGATCGTGCCGCCTGCTTCGCTGGCTGCGCGGATCGTCACGGATTTTGCGCCTGCGCCGAATTCCGCGTCCTGGAACGCGATCCAACCGGAGTCGCCCGCGACTTCGATCGCTCTGCCGCCTTCGTAGCATTCGCCGAGGAACACGCCTTCGTAAGCGTCGTAATTGACGGCTTTAGTTGATTGAGTCAGATCGCGCGGCGGGATGGTTTCGCCGGATACTTGCAGCTCGGTGCTTAGCGGAAGATCATCCGACGACGAACCGACGGAGAGCGTGTATTTCGCGTTTTCGATCACGAAGCGCTCCTGCGTCACGTCCCATACGGCCAGTTCCGACAGCGGAACGCTGAAGGAGACTTCTTGCGACTGCCCGGCAGCGAGTTTGATGCGGCGGAAAGCCAGCAGCTGCTTGAGCGGACGCTTCACGCGGGATTGTTCCACGCGGCCGTAGAGCTGCACGACTTCTTCGCCGTCCGCGTCGCCCGTGTTCGTTACGGTAACGGTCAGATCAATCTTCGTACCTTCCGCAGCCGTTACGCTTGTATCAGCCAGCTTCAGGGCATCGTAGCCGAATGTGGTGTACGACAGGCCATAGCCGAATGGATACAACGGCTCGCCGTCGAAGTAGCGGTAGGTACGGTTGCCCTGGATGATGTCGTAATCCATGAATTCCGGCAGTTGGTCGACGGATTTGTACCATGTCATGCTGACGCGTCCGGCCGGGTTCTCTTCGCCGAACAGGACGTCGGCTACCGCACGGCCCACTTCTTGGCCGGCGTGCGTCGAGTAAAGCACGGAAGGCACGTTTTCGTTGACCCAGTTCAGCGCGTACGGATAGCTGCCGATGACGACGACCACCGTGTTCGGGTTAACCGCCAGCACTTCCTTGATCAGCTGCTCCTGCGATTCCGGCAGCGTGATGTCCGGACGGTCGACGGTTTCTTTGCCGTTGATCAGCGGGTGGTTGCCGACGAATACGACCGCGACTTCCGCGTTGCGGGCCGCTTCGCGCGCGGCTTCGAACTTGTCGGTCACTTTTTCCACTTCGAACGCGTCCGCTTGCAAAGCTTCCGCCGCCGAGTTGTCGAGCGCCGACGTGCCGCCTGCGTCGATCTCGTTCGAAGTCTCTTCCGCGCGGCCGTCGCCGGACAGCAGTTCGCCGTTTTCTCCGACCGTGACCGGCGTGTCTTTCCACGTCGAGAAGGTTACGGAAGAATCATCGCCGTTTTGCGTGCGGGCCAGGAAGACTTCTTTGGTGAACCATTCCCAGATCCGGTTAGCCGATGCTTTGACGATCCGGTCGTCGGTTGTCAGATACAGACCGTTTTCTTCGGCGATCAGCGTCGCGTTGTCCCAACCCCAATCGGTCAGTTCGAAAACGGAAGCCTGTTCGGCCGAATCGGCTGATGCCGCCAGCGGCGATTCTTCTTTTTGCTGGAGCGCGACGTATTTGCCGTTCTTTTTCGACTTGAGTTTGATACGGTCCGTACCGCCGGAGAAGGTTGCTTGGCCGCCTTTGCCCGCCGCTTCCAGCTTTTGCTGGATGCCCGCCAGCGGCGTGATCGCGTAAGGCAGCTCGCCGCTGTACCAGTCGCGATACACGGTTCCGCCCAGCGGTCCGATGACCGCGACTTTGCTCAGCTTGTCCGCTTGCAGCGGCAGCAGCTTTTTGTCGTTTTTGAGCAGCACGACGGCTTTGCGCGCAGCTTCGCGTGCCAGCTCGGCGTGTTCTTTTTTCATGATCACGGACTCGTCGATCGCGGCGTACGGGTTGCCTTCTTCCGGATCGAATTCGCCCAGGCGGAAACGCACTCTGAACGTATTGCGCAGCGCAACGTCAAGATCCGCTTCCGTGATCTGTCCGTCCTTCAGCGCTTCGCGCAGCGAAGATTTCATCAGTTCGCCGTCGTCGGTGAGGCTGTCGATGCCGCCTTCTTTGACGGAGCGGGCGACCGCTTCCGTATGCGAATCCAGGTAGCCGTGATCGCGCACGGTGCCGGACACGTCGAACGCGTCGCTGACGACGAAGCCGTCCATGCCCCATTCTTCTTTCACGATGCCGTTCACGTCCGGATTCAGGTTGGCCGGTACGCCGTTGACCGCGTTGTACGAGGTCATCATCGACTGCGCGCCGCCTTCTTTGAACGGAATTTCGAACGCTTTGAGGTAGTATTCGCGCATGTTGCGCGGATCGATGCTGACCGAAGCGTCGCCGCGGCCCACTTCGTTATTGTTGGCGATAAAGTGCTTCAAGGTGGCAACCGCTTTCAGATACGTCGGATGATCGCCTTGGATGCCTTTTACCAATGCGGAGGAAAGTTTGCCGGCCAGAATCGGATCTTCGCCGTAAGCTTCTTCCGTACGTCCCCAACGAGGGTCCCGCTCCATATCGACGGTAGGCGCCCACAGCGTCAGGCCATTGATCTCCGGATTGCGTTTGTAAAAGCCGCGGGCTTCGTCGCCGATCGCGCTGCCGATCCGCTCCAGCAGCTCTTCGTCCCAGATGTTCGATAGTCCGATCGGCTGCGGGTAACCCGTCGCTTCGCCCAGCCAAGCCATGCCGTGAGCGGCTTCGGTGCCGTGCTTGTAAGGTTTGACGCCCAGACGCTCGACGGCGGCCTGGTATTGAATCATCAGATCGACTTTCTCCTCCAGCGTGAAGCGGGAAACAAGATCGGTTACGCGCTCCTCGAGCGGAAGCGATGTATTTTGAAACGGATAGTTGGTTTCGACAGACATGGTGATCCTCCTTAGAATACGCTTTCTTCTCTACATTTTAAGATAGATGCCCGTTCGCAAACTACCCGGATAATTGGAGGCGTTTTCATACGAAATTCGGGGATCAAATTGATTTCGCATAAATTTCAAAAGCCGTCCTTTTATTGGACGGCTCGTTTTACTGCTCTGATAAACTCTTTCCTATGTCGTTAAAATTCGCTCAATGCATTCTTCGCATATTTTATACGATTTCGGATTTTTCCCAATGACTTCGATATATTCTTTTTCAATCAGGTAATTTAAAGCCTTTGTTGCCTTATATCTCGACAAATTAGATACTTCCAAAAGCTGTTGTAACGGAAAAACATAATCTTCGTCTATAAAAACACTCACGCTAATAAACAAGTTCAGAAGAGCGCGTTCTTCAAGAAGATTCTCCCAATCAGGATGCTTAAAATAACTTCTTATCTTCTTGTATTTCATTAAATTGAGATCCAAGTCCTCGATAACACTTTGTTGTCCTGCCGACAACAAAGTCAGCATGTCAATCAAATAAAAAGTGATTTCTCCTTGATTGGAGGGAACTGCGATTTCTTCTAAAGCTTTATAATATTTTTTCTTATCTTTATTTATGGCGTATGAAAACGTGATAGCCGAATACTTTTCTAAATATTTAGAAAGATAGCTTCCTACAATTAATCTCCCTGTTCTACCGTTCCCATCGTAAAATGGATGAACATATTCATAATAATAATGAGAAATCATATATTTGTATAAAGGAGGATGAGTTTCATCCTTGAGATAATCAACCAAGGCATCAAGCGACTCTATGATTTTCTCCTCAGACCTTACACCAATATGCGTCGTGCTCATACCATCGTTAATCTCCACATACCCCTTTCTAAATAATTGTCCGTCAGGAGTGTTTTCTGTTCCTACTTCGTCAGACACAAAATTATCGTATAGTTCTCTAAAGTGTTTGATGTCTTCAAAAAGAGGAATCTTGTCGATGTACTTATAAGTCTTCATCATCCCTACGAAACGTTTTTCGGTGTGCTTATTCTTTCCGGATTCCGCCAAAGCTTCTTGCAACTCTTTCTTTGTACTACGTATGCCTTCGATTTCGTTATTGCTCTGAGCTTCGTTCACGATGAGTTTTTGAAAATACAATTCGATGACAAAAGCAGGAAGTTGGCCGATCGATGAAGAAATTTTTGAACTGTTTAATAACACTTGACTGTGCAGATTCATAAGTTCGGGAGTATTAACATAGAACAGCTCGTACGATTCCTTCATCACGCTACCTTTGCGAAAACCGTTAATGCTTAACGAAGTCAAATATGTGCCATAACTGTTACGTCTTTTGTAAAACTCGGCTTTGTAAGCATCTGCATCTAATTTATAGCGAAGCTTAGAAAGTTTATCATAAGGCATATTCTCACTCCTCCACTGTTGATTTTCATTTTTTTAATTATACATTGAATTATGCATCTATTTCACTCTTAAAATTCAATTTTTAAAAAACAGACAGCTTTAACACTCTTTATTCTCACACAGGCCGCTCACCCGCTCGAGCCGCCGCTGCGCGCTGCCTTCTGTCGCGAAATAAGCCAGTGCCAACAGCGGAAGCGCGGCGCCGATCATCATCGCCACCTGCCAGCCGCCCGAAGCGAACGCCCAGCCTCCGATTGCCGAGCCGGCCGCGCCTCCGACGAAGAAGATCGCCATGAACAGGCCGTTCAGGCGGCTGCGCGCTTCGGCGCCGAGCGAGAAGATCGCCCGCTGGCTCAGCACCAGATTGGCGGACACGCCTAGGTCGAGCAGCACGGCGGCGGCAACCAGCAGGCCGACGGTGAAGATCGAGCGGTGGTGGACGAACATCGGCAGGAACGCGGAAGCGGCGACCACACCCAAAGCCAATCCCGTCGCGACGTAACTCCACCCCCGGTCAGCCAGTCGGCCCGCGATCGGAGCCGCCGCCGCGCCAGCTACGCCGACGAGCGCGAAGATCGCGATGCCCGTTTGCGAGAAGCCGAAAGCGGGACTTGCGAGCAGCAGGGGAGCCGTCGTCCAGAACAAGCTGAACGACGCGAACAGCAGGGCATGGTACACGGCGCGGCGGCGCAGGACCGGAGTCGACGTCAGCAGGCGGCGCATCGAGAGCAGCAGCTGCGGATACGTCATGCCGGACTCCGGATGCCGTTTAGGCAGGGCGCGAAGCAGGACGAGTGCCAGCAGCAGAATCAGACCGGCCGATACGAAGAAAATGGAACGCCAGCCGAACCAACCGGCGAGCAGGCTGGACAATGGGCGCGCCAGCATGATGCCGAGCAGCAGTCCGCTCATGACGTTGCCGACGACCCGCCCCCGCGACTCTTCCGAAGCCAAATGCGATGCGTACGGAACGAGAATCTGCGCGGCGACGGAACCGAGTCCGATCAGCAGCGCGGCCAATAGGAACAGCGGCGCGCTTCCGGCGACCGCCGATAACGCCAGCGCCGCGACGGTGAAGAACAGCAGCACCGACACCAGCTTCCGGTTTTCTAAAATGTCGCCGAGCGGCACGAGCAGCAGCAAGCCGGCCGCGTAGCCGATCTGCGTCAGCGTCACGATCAGACCGGCCGAACCTGCGGACAGGCCGATCGCTTGGCGGATCGGTTCGACCAGCGGCTGGGCGTAATACAGATTAGCCACGATGATCCCGCAGGCCGCAGCCAGGAACAGCAATAACCAGCCGGGGATTTGTTTTTCGTTTCGCGATCCCGAATCGGGGCTTACTTTCACGTTCATTGTGTTTGTCATTTTCATTCACTCTCCTTCATATTTCGGAACGATCGTTCCGTAATGACCAAAAAAATAGGCTTCGTGCTCCTATTTTCTTTTTTACAGCATACCCAAGAACGTATCGATCATGCTTTCCGCCCGCTCCCGGCTGTTGTTCAGCTTGGCCGCGACGTTGATCCCGTGATTGATCGTGAGCAGCATGTACGCCAGATCCTCGACATTCCGATCCGCCGCGATCTCGCCCGATTCCTGTCCGCGTCTCAGCAGTTCCAGAAAAGCCACCCGGAGCTCGTCGAAATGCGCCCGCATCAGAACATTGATCTCGTCTCCCGGCGAATCGACGTTCACGATCGTGTTCGTCACCAGACAGCCCATCGGCGTGTCTTCGCGGAACGATCCGTCGATATGACGCTCGAAATACTGACGGATGCCTTCTTTGGCCGACTCGGCTTCCAACAGGAACTTCCGTTTTTCCTGGCTGGTCCGCTTGTACAGCTGCGCCGCTTCCAGATACAAGGAATGCTTGTCGGTAAACGTCTCGTACATGCTCGACCGGCTGATGCCCATCGTCTCCAGCAGATCGGCCATGCTCGTGCCGTCGTACCCTTTTTCCCAGAACAGCAGCATCGCCTTATGGAGCACCTGCGCCCGGTCGAATTCTTTGGTCCGCGCCATCGTCATGCCTCCTTTCCTTTTCTTTCCTGAATCCATCATACTCTTTTCGGAACGATTATTCCAGTATTATTTTTTTAAAAAAATCGCAGCAAAAAAAGACCGCCTTTTTACAAAGCGGCCTTCCCGAAAACTTCACATGAGAAAAATTACTCCAACCCTTCCCAACGCCATTCCGTCACTTCCGGCAGGTCGCGGCCTTCTTCCCGGATGTAGCGCGTGTGCTTGTCCAGCATATCTTCCATCTTCCGCACGATCTCCGCGTAACGCTCGTTGTGCGGCAGGGCGGTCACGGCCGTTTTGACGATGCTGAACCGGTCCATTTGATTCAGCACTCTCATGTCGAACGGAGTGGTGATATCGCCGTTTTCCCGGTAACCGTGCGCGTGCAGGTTGCGGTTGGCATGGTCGAAGAACAGGTCCTTGAGCAGTCCTTCGTAACCGTGGAACGCGTACACGACCGGTTTGTCGACGGTGAAAAAGGCCTGGAACGCGTCTTCCGTCAGCCCTCGCGGATCGCGCTTATGATGGCGCAGCTTCAGCAGGTCGACGACGTTGACGCAGCGGATCTTCAGCTCCGGCAGCTGTTGATGAAGGATCTGGATCGCGGCCAACGCTTCGACCGTCGGCTCCGTGCCGGAAGCGGCGATGACGATATCCGGTTCTTCGCCTTTTGTCGCCGTGCTCGCCCAATCGACGATTTTCAGTCCTTGTTCCACCAATTCCGCCGCTTCTTCCGCGCTGAACCACTGCGGACGCGGATGCTTGGACGAGACGACCACGTTGATCCGCTGGCGGTCGTTGGCGATTTTTTCGAATACGGCCAACAGCGTATTGGCGTCGGCCGGCAGATACTCGCGGACCAGCTCCGGCTTTTTGTCCGCCAGATGGGTCAGGATGCCGGGGTCCTGGTGCGTGTAGCCGTTATGATCCTGCTGGAACACGGTCGACGAGCTGATCAGGTTCAGCGCCGGAATATCCGCGCGCCACGGCAGGTCGGACGCTTTGCGCATCCATTTGAAATGCTGGGTGATCATCGAATCGACGACCCTTAGGAACGCTTCATAGCTGGCGAAAAAGCCGTGTCTGCCGCTCAGCACGTACCCTTCCAGCATGCCTTCCGCCTGATGCTCGGACAGCTGCGAATCGATGACCCGGCCCGAATGCGCCATGTCCTCGTCGTTGACCTCGTCGATCTTCGCCACCCACTGCCGCTTCGTGACCTCGAATACGGCGGACAGCCGGTTGGACATCGTCTCGTCGGGCCCGAAAATACGGAAGTTGCGATTCTCCTCGTTCAGCTTCATCACGTCGCGGACGTATTCGCCGAGCACGTGCATATCCTGATCGTCCTGCGCGCCGGGCTTGTCGATCTTCACGGCGTAATCCGCGAGATTCGGCAGCTTCAAATCCCGGATCAACTTTCCCGCGTTGGTGACGGGATTCATCGCCATGCGGCGTTCTCCCCGCGGCAGGATGTCCGCGATCTCCGACTTTAAGCGCCCGTTTTCGTCGAAAAGCTCCTGCGGGCGATAGCTGTTCATCCATTCCGTCAGCGCCGGCGTGTACTGCATATGCTCGCGGTCGGCCGGAATGGGCACCTGATGCGCTCGGAACGAACCTTCGATCGTTAGGCCGTCCCATTTCTCGGGTCCCGTCCAGCCTTTGGGCGTTCGGCAGATCAAGACCGGCCACGCCGGGCGGGACGGGTCTTGGTCTTCACGGGCATAGCGCTGAATATTCCGGATCCGTTCGATCGCCGTATCCATGGCTCCCGCCATCTGCGGATGCAGGATCGCCGGATCGTCGCCTTCGACGAACAGCGGCTCCCAGCCGAGTCCCCGGAAATACTGCTCCAGCTCCTCGTCCGTCTGCCGGCCCATGATCGTCGGATTGCTGATCTTGAATCCGTTCAGATGCAGGATCGGCAGCACGGCCCCGTCATGGATCGGATTGATGAAGCGGTTCGAGAACCACGAAGCTGCCAGAGGCCCGGTTTCCGCTTCTCCGTCCCCGATCACGACCGCCGCGATCAGATCCGGATTGTCGAGAATGGTACCGACGCCGTGCGACAGCGAATAACCCAGCTCGCCGCCTTCATGGATCGATCCCGGCGTTTCCGGCGCGGCATGCGACGCGACTCCGCCGGGAAACGAAAACTGCTTGAACAGCCGCTGCATGCCGCTTTCGTCCTGCGTGATCTTCGGATAAATCTCGGTGTAGCTGCCGTCCAGGTAAGCGTTCGAGACCATCACTTGTCCCCCGTGGCCCGGCCCTTCGATATAGAACATGTTCAGGTCGTATTTGTTGATGACCCGATTGAGGTGCGCGTAAATAAAGTTCTGCCCCGGCACCGTGCCCCAATGGCCGATCGGATGCACCTTCATGTCCTCGTCTTCGATCGGCCGCCTGAGCAGCGGATTGTCTTTGAGATAAATCTGTCCTACCGACAAATAGTTCGCGGCGCGCCAATACGCGTCCAGCTTGTCCAGGTAAGCGGGCGACGAGTAATCTTGTTCGTTTTGCACAGTCTCCGGTTTCATGTTCTTCTCACTCCTCCTCGGATATCCAGCGCGGCTCTTTTTCTGTCTATTCTGTCCGCTCGGCCGATTTCGGCCCACAGAGCCTTTTACCCACGCCGCCCGCCATTTACCGAGTTCTTTTTTACCTTCGCCGTTTAAGCGACGCGAAAAAGCGGCCTTATTAGGGCCGCTGCCAGTCTGTCGAGAAAATCACGTTTGCGTAGGAAGCGAGAAGACTCCGAGAGAAATTCGTTCCGGTCGCGTGTTGAAATCGGGAAAAAGATTGAATTTTAGTGGTGTTTTCCCGATTTCAAAGGCGATCACTGTCGTTCCTTCATTGAATTTCTCTCTCCGTCTTCTCGCTTCCAGCTACGTTGGAACTTTCTCGACACGTTGGCGGCCTTAATAAGGCCGCATGCTTTTTCTTCCGCTTTGCTCTTCGCTCTTAGATTTTCTCTTTTGCCTACCTTAACCCCTAGAAAAAGGCCTTAGGCGGAGGGGGAGTTCGCGTAGGAGCGCTAGCGTTCGCCTTTGCAATTGGGAAGCTTCCTTGTTGAATTACAATCTAGCTTCCCAATTGCAACACGCGACCTGAAGCCTTTCGAAGAAAGACACCTCGGAAGCATACGCTAACGAACTTTCTCGGAGCCGTCCAGCCTTTTTCATCCACCCGCCTGAATGAAAAACTGCGACTGTACATAGTTGTACGTCACTTTCGAGAAATCGAACGGCTGGCCGTTGGTCAGGTAGAAGATGCTCTCCATGACGAACTTGGGGTCGCCTTTTTGGAGGCCCAGATGTCCGGCTTCTTCGGCGTTCAGCTTATCTACGTGCATGTATTGGTCGGAGAAGCCGACTTTGAGACCCAGACCTCCTTTGACGTACTCGAACACGGACTCTTCCACGATCTCGCGGTTCAGGTAGGTGACGATCGATTTGTTGAAATACGACTCTTCCAAGCACAGCGTCTGCTCGTAGATGTACCGGACGCGCTTCACGTAATACACGTCGTCTTCGACCGTCAGGTTGAGGTTGGAGGCGGCTTCGCGGGTCGGCTTGCGGACGTCCAACTCCAGCACTTTCGAACTGAGCTTGAAGCCTTCCAGATCTTTTTTGAAGCCCTGGTTGGAGGTCAAGCTGATATAGCCTTTGCGCTTGTGCCGCCTGACGAAGATCCCGCTGCCCCGCACCTGGAAAATGACGCCTTTGCGCTCCAGCAGTTCCAAGGCTTTGGTCAGCGTGCTTTTGCTGGCGTCGAAACGCGCGATCCATTCTTCGAGCACCGGAAGTTTGTGCCCCTGCTGCAATCCCCGTTCTTCGATATATTGTTCGATTTCGTCCGCGATCTGCTGGTATTTGAGCATCGGCTTATTGTCCTTTTCGTTGGGGGAGTCCCCTGATTTTACCGAAATTATAGCACACTCTTTTTTCGAAAACGGTACAGAAAACCAATTTGACTCTTTTTATTTAATTGTCTGTTCAATCTTATTTTGTTTGGGTACTAATAAATTATACCGGTACAATTATCAGATTGATATTCAGATCGACGGGAGGAATTCCTTTGGCAGCTAGCGTAAGAGATTATCCGAAATTGGCAAAAGACATACTGGACGCCGTCGGCGGCAGCGACAATATTGTAAGCGCTACGCGATGCGCGACAAGACTCCGGTTGGTACTCAAAGAGTCCGGCCCCGAAGCGAAAGAAAAAGTAGCGGCCATGCCCGGCGTTATTACCGTCGTCGAAAACGGCGGGCAATTCCAGGTCGTCATCGGCCAACATGTCGGCGAAGTGTACGAGTCGTTCGCGGGACTCGCGAACCTTGACGCGAACACGGAAGACGACGCGCCGAAAGGCACGATCCTGAACCGCATAATCGCGACCATGTCGGCCGTATTCGCCCCGTTCGTATACATACTGGCGGCCGCAGGCATCCTGCAAGGTCTGCTGATCGTCGCCAACCTGATTTATCCGGCATTCGGACAGACCGGCACCTACGAAGTATTCAGCTTCATCTCCTGGGCGCCGTTCACGTTCCTGCCGATCTTTATCGCCATCACGGCGTCGAAGCACTTCAAGACCAACACGTTCATCGCCGTCGCCAGCTGCGCCGCGCTCGTCAGCCCGGATTGGGCGGGCATCGCGACCCGTATAGCGGACGGCGAAAACTTCCGCTTTATCGGCATCGCGCTGACCGAGACGACGTACACCTCGTCCGTGCTGCCGCCGCTGTTCCTGGTCTGGATCTTGTCTTATTTGGAAAAGTTCCTGAACAAGATCATGCACGAAGTCATCCGTCCGCTGTTCGTGCCGTTCCTGTGCCTCGTCATCATGGTGCCGCTGACCATCGCGCTGATCGGTCCGCTGTCCACGTGGGGCGCCAACGGCATCGCGAACGGCTACAACTTCCTGGCTGAAAACGTGCCTGCGCTCGCCGGAGCGATCGTCGGCGGCTTCTGGCAGGTCATCGTCATCTTCGGCGTTCACTGGGGCGTCACGCCGATGGTACTCGCCAACTTCGAGCAGTACGGACGCGATTCGTTCCAGGCGTACCAGACGATCGCCATCGTGGCTCAGATCGGCGCCGTACTCGGCGTCATCATCAAGACCCGTTCGCAGGAAACGCGCAAAGTCGGCGTATCCGCGGGCATTACCGGCCTTTTCGGCATTACCGAGCCGGCCATCTACGGCATCACGCTCAAGTTCAAGAAACCGATGATCTACGGCTGCATCTCCGGCGCGATCGGCGCGATCGTCGCCAGCTTTTTCAACCCGTATTACTTCGCGTATGCCGGACTGCCGGGTCCTTTGACCATCGTCAACGGCATCAACGAAGGTTATCCGACGTCCGTCTGGGGCATCCTGGTCGGCTGCGCGATCTCGCTGGTGCTGCCGGTGCTGATGATCCTGTTCCTCGGCTACGGCGAAGACGCGACCGAGAAAGCGTCAGCGTTCGCGGGCGGCGACGCCGAGACCGGCAAAGCTGCCGCACGCGGCGGCGTAACTGCGGCCACGGCTCCGCAAACCGTCGACATGCAGAGCGCGCCTGACGCGTCCGCAACTCAAAAAGCGCTGCTGCTCGACGACGAAGCTGTGTTATCTCCGCTGAAAGGCCGCGTGCTTCCGCTGTCCGAAGTACCGGACGAAGCGTTCAGCACGGGAGCGATGGGACCCGGTATCGCGATCGAGCCGGAAGAAGGCAAGCTGTACGCGCCGTTCGACGGCGTGGTTGCCACGACGACGCCGAGCCGCCACGCGATCGGCCTGCGCTCCGAAAGCGGCGTCGAGCTGTTCGTCCATGTCGGCATGGATACGGTGAAGCTCAAAGGACAACCGTTCACGCTGCATGCCGAAGAAGGCCAAGCGTTCAAGAAAGGCGATCTCCTGCTGGAGTTCGACCGGGAAGCGATCCAAAAAGCCGGTATGCCGACCATCACTCCGGTCTTGGTCACCAATGCTTTTGACTACAAAGACGTGATTATCGAAAAGTTGACCTCCAGCACGCTGAGCACCAAGCTGCTGACGGTCGTCAAATAAGGAGGATTTTCATCTATGACTGCTTCTGATTTCAACGAAAAAAAACGAATGCCGGAAGGCTTCCTGTGGGGCGGCGCTCTCGCCGCCCATCAATTCGAAGGCGGCTGGAACGCCGGCGGCAAAGGCCCGAGCGTCGTCGACGTGCTGACGGCGGGCGAACACGGCGTGCCGCGCCGCATCAGCGACAAGGTCGAAGAAAACGAGTTCTATCCCAACCATGAAGCGATCGACTTTTACCACCGTTATAAAGAAGACGTTGCGCTGTTCGCCGAAATGGGCCTCAAAGCGCTCCGCACTTCCATCGGTTGGAGCCGCATCTTCCCGAACGGCGACGAAGAGCAGCCGAACGAAGAAGGTCTGCAATTTTACGACGACCTGTTCGACGAATTGTTGAAACACGGCATAGAGCCGGTTATCACGCTGTCCCACTTCGAGATGCCGCTGCATCTGGCGCGCGAATACGGCGGTTTCCGCAGCCGCAAAGTGGTGAACTTCTTCGTCAAATTCGCCGAAGTCTGCTTCGACCGCTACAAGGACAAGGTCAAATACTGGATGACGTTCAACGAGATCAACAACAAGATGGACGTCCGCAATCCGCTGTTCCTGTGGACCAATTCCGGCGTGATCGTCGAGGAAGGCGAGAACGCCCGCGAAGTGATGTACCGGGCCGGCCACCACGAGCTGCTCGCCAGCGCCTTGTCCGTGATCAAAGGCAAAGCGATTAATCCGGACTTCCTGATCGGAGCAATGGCGTCCCACGTGCCGATCTATCCGTTCTCCTCGAACCCGGAAGACGTGATGCTGGCCGAAGAATCGATGCGCGAGCGCTACTTCTTCCCGGACGTGCAGGTGCGCGGTTATTATCCGAGCTACGCGCTCAAAGAATTCGAACGCGAAGGCATCTCGATCCCGTTCGAAGACGGCGACGCCGAGATCCTCAAGCGCGGCACCGTCGATTACCTGGGCTTCAGCTACTACATGTCCACGACGGTCAAAAGCGACATGCAGGACGATACCGACGGCAAAGTGTTCAATGGAGGACTTGCGAACAGCGTCGAAAATCCGTACATCAAATCGAGCGACTGGGGCTGGGCGATCGACCCGACGGGCCTGCGCTATACGCTGAACCGTTTCTACGACCGCTATCAAATCCCGCTGTTCATCGTGGAAAACGGCTTCGGCGCGGTCGACAATGTCGAAGACGACGGTTCGATCCACGATCCGCAGCGCATCGACTATCTGCGTTCGCATATCGAAGCCGTGAAGCAAGCGGTCCTCTACGACGGCGTCGACCTGATGGGCTACACGCCGTGGGGCATCATCGATATCGTGTCGTTCACGACCGGCGAGATGAAAAAGCGTTACGGCATGATCTACGTCGACCGCGACAATCAAGGCAACGGCTCGATGCAGCGGATGAAAAAGGATTCGTTCGAATGGTACCGCAAGGTCATCGAATCGAACGGGGAAGAACTATAAATCGAACCTGCGAGCAGGAAAACATTTTGAATACGTAAAACGAAAGAAGCTGCCTCCGACCCGGATTGGGATTTGGAGGCAGCTTCTTGTGAATTCGACCGCGTCTACAGGCCAACTTTATTGAAATAACCGCAACAATCCATTTAATTCTCGCCAAACCGGATCATTTACGAAAATAAATGCATAAATCCAGTTGTTTGAGCTAAACGTACACGATTGCACTCAAAAAGAAAAAATTAAATGGAGATATGCAGTTATTCGTTTTCGCAAACACTCATAACGGTCGTCGTATTAACACAAAGCATCTGCCGGCATCTGTTCCTTTTGCTTGACGCCTTGCAGATCGGCCAACAGCTCGTCGACCTCTTCTTCCGTCGTTCCCCAACTTGTACAGAAACGAACGGCGGTATGCTTCTCGTCTACCTTTTCCCACGTCGTGAACGTGTGCTTGGTTCTCAACTCTTCCAGCAAAGCGTTCGGCAGGATCGGGAACTGTTGGTTGGTCGGCGAGTTGTGCAGGAAGCCGCAGCCCAGTTCTTGCAGGCCGCTGCGAAGTTTCATCGCCAGGCTTACCGCGTGACGCGAAATTTCGAAGTACAGGCCGTCTTCGAACAGCGTTTCGAATTGAATGCCGAGCAAGCGTCCCTTCGCCAGAAGACCGCCGCGCTGCTTGATCAGGTAACGGAAATCGCGCTTGAGCGCTTCGTTCATGATCACGACCGCTTCGCCCATCAGCGCGCCCAGCTTGGTGCCGCCGATGTAGAAGACGTCGGTCAGGCGCGCCAGGTCGGCCAGCGTAACGTCGCTTCCTTCGGCCGCCAGCGCGTAACCGAGACGCGCGCCGTCGACGAACAGCGGAAGTCCGTACTGTCGACAAACGGCGCTGAGGTCTTGCAGTTCCGCCAGATTGTAGATCGTGCCGTTCTCCGTCGATTGCGAGATGTAGACCATGCCGGGCTGCACCAGATGTTCTTTGGCTCCGTCGTTCAGATGCGCCTCGTAAGCTTCCCGCACCTGCTCCGCCGTGATCTTGCCGTTTTGATGCGGAAGCGTCAGCACTTTATGTCCCGTCGACTCGATCGCGCCGGTCTCGTGGCCCGCGATATGCCCGGTATCGGCCGACAATACGCCTTGATGCGGACGCAGCAGCGCGGCGATCACGGTCGTGTTCGTCTGCGTGCCGCCGACGAGGAAATGAACGTCCGCGCGGTCCGCTTCGCAAGCCTGACGGATCAGGCCGCGTGCGCGCTCGCAGTGCTCGTCCGTACCGTAGCCGCTGGTCTGTTCCATATTCGTTTCCAACAGTCGCTGCAAAATGCGCGGGTGCGCGCCTTGAGTATAATCACATTCGAATCGGGTCATGGTTGATCTCTCCATTTTCTGTATAAGTCAAAATCCGTTGCTCCTATCATACTCCGTCCGCAGCGTTTTTTGTATATTTATACGAAAATTTTTAAGAAGAATGTTTTCTACCAGTGGACGAATGAACGAAGAAATGAATCAACCAAACCAACAGTTGAGCGACAAAAAGAAAAACAATTATCCATGCACCGCCATACACCGTCCATACATGAAGGACATCCATCCATCCGGGTGCATGATCGCCGAACAGCTTCGCGGCTTCCCGGCCGAAGAAGTAGAACATGCCCAGCGTGAACAGTCTCGACCACTGCGCCGGAGCATACGCGCCGAGTCCTTTTCGCAAGCCGTACCGACGCACGCGCAGGACGGCCCGCACGATTTCCGCACCTTCGACGAGCAGCAGAAGCAGCAGCGCGAACATCCAGATGCCGATCAATACGCCTGCCGGGAACACCGACGACTTCAGCGCGGCCGCTCCCGTGATGGCGACGGCGCCGTACAGAATGCAGTTGCTTTCCGGCCAATCGTCCGCCAGATTCCAGCCGCGGCGGCGATAACGCAGGAACAACAGCGCGACGCCCGCGAGATAGAACAGGATGCCCAGCAGGATCAGCACGCGATAGACCATGTATTCTTTCGCTCCGAACAGCTCGTGCAGCATCAGGCAGACGGATTGCAGCGCGACGGTCGTCAGCAAAATCACGCCGTGCAGTTTGCCCGTCAACCGCAGGCCCGCGATTTCCCCCGCCGCCAGCGACGCCCCGAACAGGTAGAATATCAGCAGTCCCACGTTCAGGATGCCGAGCGCCACCAGCACCGGATGCAGCTGCGGAATATTCAGATGGGCCGCCGTCAGCGCCGCTCCCGTCCCGGCTACCCATGTCCCGATCGCGAAACGCCCGACGGGATCTTTCCAATGGCGGCTTTTGAAGCTGCCGTCCAGCACAGAACCCAGATAACATGTCAGCAGGAACAGCCAGAGCAGCAGCGTGAAGGCGGCGAAGCCGATCGTCCATGCCGAGCCTTTTCCCGCAAAATGGACCAACACGCCCTGCGTGAAGATCGCGAACGCCATAACGGCGGCTCCGTCGGCGGTCGGCACGGCGGGCATGCGAACGAATTTGGCGCACAACGCGGCGAGCAGCAGCAGGATGATCGCGGAGATGACGAACATGGAAACCCCTCCTTTTCGCGTATTCTTATCTTTATATAGAAAGACCGATGCCGCACAATTGAAACATCCTTCCGCATGCGACAAAAACGGCGACCTTCGATTCGAAGGTCGCCGTTTCCGCGAGCGACGTCAAGACTTCAAAGTTTCGCCGGCGTATGCCCGATTCCGGTCAAAAAGACTTTCCACGCGATCGCCAACGTCTGGTCATAAGCCTGACGCGTCTCGTACACCAACTGAATATCCAACCCGTCCATCATCGTCATGCAGGCCACCATGCACTCTTCCGGAGTCAGACGGCCGACTTTCGCTTTGGCGAATAATGCCGTCAGCTCATTCTTCAGCACGGCCAGGTAGCGACGGTATTCGAATAACACGAAATCCCGAACTTCGAGCGGCGTCGTAAAAGAGAACACGAACATCAGGTGCATGCCGGGGCGCGTGAGGTAACGGTTTTTATGCTCGATCATATAGCCGTGCAGCCGCTCTTCCCAAGCCTTGTTCGACGTCTCGCCGAAGAAACTGCGCACGAACGCGATCTCTTCTTCCACGACTTCCCCGTACAGCTCCGTCAACAGTTCCTTTTTGCTTGCAAAATGGTACGCCATCGATTGCTTGCGGATACCCGCTTCTTCTGCGATCTGCGACATCTTCGTTCCCTCGTAACCATGAAGATTGAACTGCGCGATCGCCGCTTCTTTAATCTTTTCCCTGCTCAATGACAACCCTCCGACGGGCCGGATCAGACCCTCTTTTTCCGATTACGGATCGCGTATCCTCCATACAGCAGCAGATAGGCGACCATGACCGCTATGGCTACATCATACACCAGTTCATAGGAAAACGCCGAGGCCAGCAATCCGAGAATCATGGCGCCGCCGCCGATCCCGAGATCGAAAAAATTGAAAAACGAAGCCATCGCGTTCTCGTGCTCGTGTTCGCCCACCCGATTGACGCACCACGTCTGGATCGCCGGGAATACCGCGCCGAAGCCGAGTCCGTACAGTAATGCGGATAAAAGGAACAGCAGCTCGCTTCCGGCTAGTGTGAGCAGCCAAATTCCCGCGATCATGAAGAACGCCGACGGAACGAGCACCGAACCCGGGCCGAGACGATCGAACATTTTACCGGAAATCAGACGCACCAGGAAGCTGGCCGCCGCCACGATGAAAAAGAACCAGGCTACGGATGCAAATCCTTTTTCCGCGGCGTACAACGCAATGAAAGACATGATCGATCCCGCAGCGATGCCGACCAAAAAAATGAGCAGCGACGGGAACAGCACTTTGCGCTCGATCAGTTTGACCTTGGCCTCTCCATGCACGGCTTCCGACTCGGCATCGGTCTGCGGTTTGCGCGAAATGAATGCGGTCATCAGCACGGCGAGCAGCAAAATGAACGCGCCGCCGAAGAACAGATTGTGGAAGTCGTAACGCATCAGAATGGCAGTGCCGATCAGCGGGCCGACCGACACCGCGACCGTCTCGCCTACGCCGAAGTATCCCAATCCCTCGCCGCGGCGCTCTTTCGGAATGCTCGCCGTCGCCAGCGTCGCGAAATACGTCGTCGCCAAGCCGAAGCCCAGACCGTGCAGCACGCGAAATACGAGAATCATCCCGATGCTCGTCGACAGGTAATAAGCGCCCGTCATCAACGCGCAGATCGCCAAGCCGATTAACAGCAGGTATTTCTTGTCGATTTTCGCAGCGAGCTTGGCCGTGAACGGACGAATCAGAATGGCGGAAAACATGAAGATGCCTGTCACCAGTCCGACTTGCGACGCTCCTCCGCCCAGCTTCGACACGAACAGCGGCAGCGTCGGCAGCATCATCTCGAATACCATGAAAAGCAGCGCGTTCGCGACCATAATAAAAATAAAAGAGCGGCTCCACAACCGGGCCGCCGGGGCCGTCAACGCTTTCGTACTCATCTCTACCTCCGATAATGCTTAAATTTGATATGAGACGAATTTTATCTGACCATAGTCAGTTTGTAAAGATTTTTTTAGCGTATATAAACAAATTGAAAATAAAATAGCTGACTATTGTAAGTTTAAGCTCAAAAATAAAAGCCCAACGAAAAATCGTTCGGCTTCGCTTTCCCCTCTTGACTTAAGTCAAGGCTGTATCGTCAGCGATTCTTTACAATAACGCTATAAAAATGACTTTGTAGAGGAGGCTTATATCCATGAATGTACGCACGCCAAAAAACGACACCCCTCGAAGCGCGGCAATCGCTTCGGGAGTCTCGCTGTTGGTGATGGCCGCAGCCGCGGCTTACAGTTACGGATTTGTGCATGATCGGCTTATCGTACCGGACGATTCCGCGGCCACGGCGGCGAATCTCGGCACCTTTTCCGCCTTGTTCCGCACCGGAATTCTCGGTTGGCTGCTGATTATCGTCTGCGACGTCATCGCGGCCTGGGGCTTGTATCGCTTTTTCGAGTCCGTCAATCGCAGCCTGTCGCTGCTTAGCGGGTGGATGCGTCTCGCCTATACCGCCATACTGGGGATTGCGGTTGCTTTTCTGGCATTGGCGCTGTTATCTGCGGAGCATATGACCCCAAACGATGCGTTGGCTGCCGAATCCATTTGGCTGTCATTGCGCGTCTTCGATTTCGTCTGGTCGGTCGGGCTTGTGATCTTCGGACTGCATCTATGGATTACGGGCATGTTGATTTTTCAAGCGCCGACTGCCCCACGCTGGGTGGGTGTGTTACTGCAAGCTGCCGCACTCTCCTATCTGGGCGTGCATTTGTATAAGATTGCCGTGCCGGAAATGAGCCTATGGTTCAGTACGCTGAAAGCGGTGCTAAGCGTCCCGATGGCGTTAGGCGAGTTGAGCCTTGCTTTCTGGCTGCTCCTAAAAGGAGGACGAGCAGCGCCGCAGCCCTCCTCGATCCCTTCCGATTCCGCAAACGCAGAGCTTAAGGCGTCCGAATCCGCTTCTTGATGCGGCTCAACGATTCCGGCGTCATTCCCAAGTAGCTGGCCAATTGATGCTGCGGTACGCGTTCTGTCAAATTCGGACGCTCCCGCAGCATTTTCCGGTACCGTTCCTCCGGCGCAGCCGCGATAAAGGCAGCAAACTCCCGCTGCATCCGCGCCAAATACTCTTCCATCATGAGTCGCACCATGGACTCCAACTGCGCGTGACGCTCGAACATGCCTTTTTCCGCAGCCAGATCTCCCACGACCAATACGCAATTTTCCAGGCAGGTCAGATACCAATTCGAGCCTTTGTCGGGATCACGCCTGTTCATGCTCGCGACGGCCTGTTATTCGGTGTAAAACTCGGACGTATTTTCATTCCCGTCTTCGTCGATCGCATACTGTCTAACGCACCCTCGCAGGACGAAATAACAAGTCGACGACACTTCTCCTTGTTCGACAAGCGTCGTTCCTTTTACATATTGCCGGATATCCAGTTCACGCAGAATATTTTCCCGTTCTTTTGGCCCAAGCGTGGTGAACCGTTCGAGATATTGATTCAGAAGATCCGTCATGCCCGTCCCTCCGCTTCCTTACAAATACCGCTGCAAGTTATCCCAGACGATCTTGTATCCGTTAGCGAACATGTGGATGCCGTCCATCGTATAGGCTTCGTTCAGGTTTCCGCGTTCATCCGTCAGCCCTTGGTTCGCGTCGACATATTCCAACCCGAGCCGTTCGGCGAGCTGCTGAACAGCTTCATTGGCACGGGCGAGCGTCCCGTTGTTGCGACGCGAGAAAAATTCGGCCGCTCCCGCAGGGTCTACGCCAGGGAACTTCGTTTCCGCGTTGACCGGATAATATTTCATCAGCACAATGCGACAATCAGGCAAATGCTCCTGTACCCGCCGCAGAATCTCCTCGTAACGCTCGATCAGACCGTCAATCGCATAATCCGGTTCGCCGAGATCGTTGGTTCCGATATTGATGAACAAACGCGACGGCGCAAGCTCCAAAATACAGGCATCGAGCGAAGCCAGCAGCTCCCGCGTCACGAATCCGGCGACGCCGCGATTGTATACGGTAAACGGCTTGCCGGATGTCTGCTGAAGCTCGTGAATCGGGAAAAATTCCATCAACGAAGAACCCGCGAACACCGTCTGTCCTTTGGCGGCGTAGCGGTTGAGAATGCGGTAAGCGTCAACTTTGCCTTGCTTGTCGGGCGCAAGTTCCGGGTGATCGGCCGGGAGATTCGAGGTCATGGGGAATTCCTCCTTTTGATAGGGAAAACGGAATGTAGAAACGCTTTTATATTCATATTAGAGGAAGGCGAAGCGAATAACCACTCTGCGCGCAAAAGGCCTAGCATGATCCGAAAATCATTCCTTTAATTAATTTTTAGGTAAATCTCAGATCTTCGCAACCTTTTCCGAAAACGGTTCGTCTGGGTAGGCAAGAACGAGAACATAACGATGTTAATCTACTGATCCCACAGGAGGTTCTATCCATGAAAAAGAAATTCGCAGCTTCCCTGATGTCCGTCTCGATCCTGACTGCTTCGCTCGGCGGTTCGATCTTTGCTGCCGCACCTACGACGTTTAAGGATCTGAAGAACGTAGCCGGACAAGAAAAAATCCAATCGCTGCAAGAGCAAGGCATTATCAAGGGCGTAAACGCAAGTTCGTTCGCTCCGAACTCGTCGGTGACGCAAGCTCAAGCGGTGCAGTTCATCTCTAACGGTCTCGGCCTGGTATCGCTTGAACTGCCGGACGTTGACGCATCGCAGACGGCTCATGACCTGTTCCCGGCCGTGAAGAACGACGCTTGGTACGCGGCAGCTTTCCTTGATGCGGCACAGAGCGGCGCAAGCATCCCGACAGACGTCGATCCAACGGCAAAAATCACGCGCGAAGCGTATGTCGACTACCTGATGGATACGCTCAAAACAGCAGGCAACCTGCCGATGATCAATATCCTCGTACCGGAAATCGCGGACGAAGACCAGTTCGATATCATGTCGCTGGGCTCTACTCAACTGGCAATCGCGCTGGAAATCGTACAATTGGACGCCGACAAAAAGTTCCACCCGCAAGAAGAAATCACGCGTGCCGAAGCAGCCGTCATGCTGTATAACGCGATCGATTACATGAACCAACTGAAGCAGCCGATCACGATTTTGCCGATTGAAGAAGACGGCGAAATGCACATCCTGCCGATCAAAGCCGAGTAATCTTCGTTCGCCATGCGCCGAAGAGCAAGCTTGATCGGCAGCGAATCGAAGAACAAGATCGACCGGCAGCCTCTCCATAGCGCTACAGGAAACGCCCGATGCGACCACCCCACCCTCGCATCGGGCGTTTTTTTGTGCGCGTGTCCGTTTTGACTTAAAATATAGGCACATTCTGCGAAAAGGCGGGTTCTTCATGACAAAAAATCGTTCATCCTCGGCGCTCGGCGAATTTATCAAGTCGCGCCGTCAGCGGCTTCAACCTGAAGATTCCGGCATCGATCCGCTTCCGGGACGTCGCCGCACGCCGGGACTTCGCCGGGAAGAAGTCGCGTATCTGGCCAATATGAGCGTCACCTATTACACCTGGTTGGAACAGGGCAAAGACCTCAATCCGTCTCAAGAGATTCTGCTCAACATCGGCCGCGCGCTGAAGCTTGGCGATTCGGAGCAGAACTACCTTTTTTCATTGGCTGAATCTTCGCTGGCTCCCACGCATGTAGCAGATGCCAGAACCGATATTCCGTTATTGCAGGCATTGACCAACCAACTCGCCTACCCGTGCTTTATTACGAACGACAGCACGGATGTGCTCGCATGGAATCGCTCTGCCGAGCTGTTAATGGCGGACTTCGGCAGCGCTTCCGAGCAGGATCGGCACGTACTGGATATGGTGTTTTTGAATCCGGCGTTTCGGGAACGGCTGCTGAACTGGGAGCCGTTTGCCCGTTACACGGCGGCTTGGGTGCGCACGAACTTCGAGCGCAACAAGCATAATCCGCGATATATGGAGCGATTCGAGCGGTTGAGCCGAGACAGCGAAGAGTTCCGGCGCTGCTGGGATCTGTTCGAGGTCAAAGAAAGCCATGTATATCCCATGCATTTCCGTCTGCCCGACGGTCGGCGGTTGGACTTCGATATTCACTCCGCTTCCCACATCGACCAAGATCCGAGCCTGGTCTGGTCAATTCTCGTTCCTGCGCCCGGTACCGATACCGAGCAGCAGCTGAAAGAACTATTGAGGCAGGACGCCGAGTAACAGGTCTCAAGTGGTCAATAGCGGTTAGCGGACCGCGATCCAATGATCCAATCCTGACAACGTACTGCGACTCAGCCTATCAGTGCCGTTACCCGTATCATCCTGCTCTGGTTGGCTTTTGGATGCGGCGTTATGCTGGACAGGAGTTCAATCACGGGAGGATGATACAGATGCAAACTTGGTTCATCACGGGCGCTTCGGGCGGCTTGGCTATTCATTTGACACGCAAACTGCTGGAGCGGGGCGACCGGGTCGCGGCTACGGTGCGCAAAGCCGGAGTCTTGGATGAGTTAAAACATGCGTACGGAGACCGGCTTTGGTCGGCGCATCTGGATTTGACCGACGCGGCGCAGATCGAAGAAGTGGTCACGCGGGCTTTTGCGGAGCTTGGCGCGGTCGACGTATTCGTCAACAACGCGGCTTACGGATTATACGGCGCGATCGAAGAAGCGAGCGACGCGCAGATCGAGCATGAGTTCGATACCAACGTATTGGGTTCGCTTCGCGCCGCCAGAGCCGCCATGCCTTTCCTGAGAAAACAAGGACACGGGCATTTGGTGCAGCTCTCCAGTTCGGCCGGGCATTACTCGATTCCGGGCATGGGGCTGTATTGTTCGACCAAATGGGCGGTAGAAGGCGCTTTTGAAGCCCTCGCCAAAGAAGCCGCGCCGTTCGGTATCCGTTCGACAATGGTCGAGCCGGGCGGTATCCGTACCGGATTCCTCGGCGGCAATGCCGCATACGGCGAACCGATGGAGGTCTATCGCGAACAGGAAGCCGGACGGTTCACCCGCATGATGAAAGGCGAACTGCCCGGCATGGACACGCCCGAAGCGTTCAACCGCGCCGTCGTCGGCGATCCCGAGAAAATGGCGCAGGCGATTATCGACCGCTCGGATGCCGGCGAAGGCCCGCTGCGCCTTACGCTCGGCAGCGACGCGTACGCGGTGATGCGCGAATCGCTGCTGGCGCGGCTGGCGGCATTGGAAGCGCAGAAGGAATTGGCGTATTCTACGGATGCGGACGATGTCGGGGTGTAAAGCCTAGCCATAAAAATAGAGTAAGCAAAAAGCGACCCAGATCTTTCGGGGTCGCTTTTCTCAATGATCGCCATAATGAGTACGAAAAGCATAAAATTCAATCGAAGATTCGGTCAGTCGATAAACAATACGATTCGTATCATCAATCCGCCGACTCCAATATCCCGACAATTCGCCTTTAAGAGGCTCTGGCTTTCCGATTCCTTCATAACCGCCTCGTTCAATATCTTTAATGAGTTGGTTGATTCTTTTTAGTGTTTTACGATCTTGTGTTTGCCAATAAACATAATCTTCCCACGCATAACTTGAAAAAACCAGATTACGCATGATCAGAAATTTCCAAGTCCTTTAAGGTTTTTGTTACTGTATTTCCTTCTTCGATTTGCTTGATGGATTCCTTTAGTCTTCTTATATTGGCCGGATTATAAAAAGCGTCTGTTTGTGTCGTGATATCAAAAGGAATACCGCCTTGACGGATCGACTGACGGATAAAGATATTGACTGCCGTAGTCATGTTCAACCCAAGTTCAGAGAATAGAAGCTCGGCTTCTTTTTTCACTTCCTCGTCTACCCGAATATTAATATTAGCCTGTGCCATACCTTTCCCTCCTTAAATTCGTTTCACCTGTATTATATCAAACAAAAAATTAAAAAGTAATCAAAAATGCGCACAATGAATATACATTGTGCGCATTTTAATCAAATCTTACAAGAAAATTATAATCCTAGCTCACTCCGCCGCTGCCTCGATATCCGCCAGTGCCCAGTGCCCGGACGGAATATCCGGCCAACGGGAAGCGTCGGGGGCGGTCGGCAGCTTACGACCCAATACCCGGTTGAACACCGCCGCCGCTTCGGCGCGGCTCAGGGCGCGATTCGGTTCGAAACGGCCGTCAGGCAGGCCGAGCAGATAACCGGCTTGGCGCGCGCGTGCAATATCGCCTGCTGCCCAGTGATCGGCCGTATCGGTAAACGCCTCCGATTCAAGCCCGGTGTCGCCTACCGCGTTGAGTCCTTTCCAACGTGCCAGCACCGCAGCCAATTCGGCGCGAGTCACCGGACGATTCGGATCGAACGACTCCGTGCCCGTTCCGCGCATCCAACCTGCTTCGCTGGCGGTTTGCACGGCTTCCGCCGCCCAACTTCCCGCTGCTACATCGCGGTAGGCGCTACTGTTCGCAGGCGCGCTGCCGGAAGCCAGCTCGCGTGCATCTTGATTCGTACCTTCTTCCGCGTTGGTGCTTGTGCCTGCAGCAGCGGGGGTTGGGGTACTGGCGGCAGCCTGCCCGCCGCTCAGACGCAGCAGCATGGAAGCCAACTCTGCCCGCGTCACCGACTTGGCCGGACGGAACGTTCCGTCCGGGTAGCCTTGCATATACGAGATTCCGGCCGTAGCCGGATCTTCGCCGTTCGCGCCGTCTGCATTCGGCGCCTCTTCGCCCGGAGGCGTCGGACTCGGCGGCTGAACCGTCCCGTTATCCGCCGGGTTCGAAGGAGCGGGAACCGCAGGCTGCGGCGTTACAGGCGTCGCGGGCGCCGGATTTTGCGGCACCGAAGGCGTCGGATTAGACGGCGCAGGCGTGTTCCCGCCCGGCGAACCGCCATCCTGTCCGCCTCCCCCCGGAGGAGTCGTCGTCTCCAATCCGCGAACGAACGTCAACGTAAAGTCGTCCAGCGTTCCCCATGCTTTCGCGTTGGCCCGGATCGAAGCGCCAACCGTGAGATCGCCTTTTTCCACGCGGATCTCCGCGATCTTCGGCTCGTTCCACTGCGCCCACCCTTTGACCCCGGTCACGGCTTCGCGTTCCTGCCCGCCGCTCGATGCCAACAGCTTCATCTCGCCCTCCGTCACATCGCCGCCTTGAATGGACATGGACAGGTCGTAATATCCCGGCTCCAGTCCTTCCAGCGTTTGTTGCACCCGGAAGTTCACGCCTTCCGACGAGTAGAAATGCAGCGAATAACTGCCCGATTTGGCGTCAGAGGCTTTATTCTGATAAGCCGTATGCGGCACGCTTCCTTCGCCGTAAGTGATTTTCCACATGCTGCGGACATTGTCTTCGAAGCTGCCGTTCAGCAGCAAATTCCGTTTGCGGATCTCTAGCGCAGCTTGTACCGGAATTCCTCCTTCCGCCAACCCTTCGATGACGTATTGACCGGTTCCTTTTTCCACAGCCGCTTGAAGTGCCGCTTGGTTCCAGTTCACGCCGATCAACTTGGTGCTTCCGTCGTTATAGACCGCTTCAACAACGGCAGGCAGCGTCACGGGTTCGCCCGCATTGACCGTCACGCTGACCGGAGAAATCGCATCGACTTTCAGCGGCGCGGTGGCTCCCGTATTCACGTAATTGAACACATTGAGCGAAGCTAAAGGCTTGCCCGTAAAATCGAACAACGCCTGGTTATCGACCGCGCTGCCGCCGAACCACTGACCGGCGTCATGCGGATCGTATTCGGCGGCGAAACTGGATGCCCAACCCGATCCGTCCTGCTCCCACAACTTCCGGTTACTCGCAAGATCCGAAGCCGGACCGACAGGCAACCAGGCCGGTTCCCAGTAGAACACGCCGATTCCGGCCTCGCCGATTTTAGCGACCGCATCGATAACGTTGCGCACCGACGTGGCTTGGCCTTGCACGCTGATCGGGTAATCCAGCTCTTGGCCCGATGCCTGCGGAGCCGAATTGCCGTGCCCGTCGCCGTCTTCCGCCGTGTACGTGTACGACGTTTCCGCGACCATGACCTTTTTGCCCGTCGCGTCCGCGACCTGCTTCAACACGCTGGTCAAGTTGCTAAGCGTGCCGTGCCAGAAAGGATAATAAGAGCTTGCAAATACGTCATAATCGACGCCGTATTTCGTCAATTCCGCGGCGTAGGCCGCATAACGGCCTGCCGATTCGGGATTGGTAAAATGCAGCGCGACGAGGATCGACGAATCGACGTCCCGTACCGCTTTGCTGCCTTGGCTGAACAACGACGCGATCGAAGCCCAATCTTTTTCCCCGACAAAAAATCCGTTCGTTTCGTTGCCGACCTGAACCATGCCCACGTCGACGCCCGCGCTTCGCAACTGCTCCAGACTGCTTTTCGTGTAGTCGTACAAGGCTTGGCCTTTTTGCTCGACGGTGTAGTTCTTCCAAGCCTTCGGTGCCTGCTGCTTGGCCGGGTCGGCCCAGAAATCGGAGTAATGGAAATCGACCAGCACCTTCATCCCGTTATCGGTGGCACGTTTGCCGATTTGGATGGCTTTGGCAAGGTCGTTGTCGCCGCCGCCGTAACCGCGTCCCTGCGAATCGTAAGGATCGTTCCAGACGCGTACCCGCACATAGTTGACGCCGGATCGTTTGAGCGTGGCGAACAGATCGGCTGGCGCTCCTTGTTCGTCCCGGAACACGACGCCGCTTTTCTCAAGCGCGATCACGCTCGATACGTCGACGCCTTTGATAAAGTCAGTGCCTAATCCCTCGACCTTTTGCACGAAAATATCCGCTGGCACGGGCTGGGACGTATCGCTGCCGAGCCGCGTTAAGCGTACGTCGTCCAGATAGCCCCACGCCGCCGCTTTGCCGCTGATCGAAGCGCCGACGGACAATTCATCGACCGGATCGGGCAGCACGAACTTCACGGATACTTTGCCCCAAGCGTTATACCCCGTCGTCGGGATCGCGGCCGATTGTTCCGTTCCCGCAAACAACGTCACATGACCCGCTTCGTCGCCCCCTCCGCCCATCGACTGAGCCGTCAGCTCGTAGCTGCCTGCCGGAAGCTCGTACACGTTCTGACTGACCGTTACAGACTGCTCCGCGGGAGCCGTATCTTTGATCCAATATTTGAAAGCATGACTGCCTTCGGCCGGATTGATCCAGGTATCGTCCGCGTACGCGAAGCGGCTTGGCTCGACCTGATTCCGATCCGACGCCTCTGCATTCCAAGACTGATCGGCCCAAAAATCCGTCTCGAATCCTCCGTTCGCGATCTGCGGCCCGACCGATGAAATCGCCGAATCGGCCTGCGCATTCGCCGGTTGGAACGGCAGGGTGCCGAGAACCGTGACGACAGCCAAAAGCAGCGGCAAAACCCCTTTTTTTCTTCCCATTTCACTCATCTCCCCTCTATGTATGAAGCGTTTACATTTTGACTGTGACCAATATAACAACTGCCGCGGGGGAGACGATACGGGATTATTGCAACATTTCGTGTGTTTCGGAAAGGGATTGCTTATTTCGGCGAGGATCGCTATAATCGTTCATAATTCATGCTGAAGGAGATGGTCGCCGTGCAGGCAATCTTATCGACCCAACTTCATCATCACAAGCAGCGTTAGCACCCCCGAGCAAAAAATCCGGGGCGGGCTAACGCTTCTCGCGTTGGCCTCCCTGCGGCATAGCAAAACGCGCAGGACCAAGAGGTCCTGCGCGTTTTTTTGTTTTCAAAACTTTACGAAGAGAGAGGATGACGATCATGCAAAACGTAAAAGGTACCTATGATTTTTTCGGAAAAGAACAAACGATACGACGAAAGGTAGAGACGACGCTGCGACAACTGTTCGAAGCGTATGACTTTGACGAGATGAACTCCACGACTCTGAATGAACTGGATCTGCTGGCTTCGAAATACGCGGGCGGCGACGAAATTTTGAAAGAAATGTACCAACTGACCGATCAGGGCGAGCGCAAGCTGGGACTGCGTTACGATCTGACCATTCCTTTTGCCAAAGTCATCGCGCTGAACCCCGGCATCGAATTCCCTTACAAACGCTACGAGATCGGCAAAGTGTTCCGCGACGGCCCGGTCAAAAAAGGACGGCTGCGCGAATTTCTGCAATGCGACGCGGACGTGGTGGGGATCGCCGGACCGCAAGCGGAAGCGGAATTGATGCAGTTGGCCGCCGAAGCATTCCGCAGACTGGAGATTCCGGTGATAATTCGCTGGAACAACCGCAAGCTGCTCGGCGAGACGCTGGAATGCCTCGGGGTACCGACAGAGCTGCGTTCGTCCGTCATGCTGACGCTGGACAAGCTCGACAAGATCGGGCGGGACGGGGTACTGCGGGAGTTGGCGGGCAAAGAACTGGCAGCCTCCGTTGCCGAGTCGATCGTTCGCCTGACCGAAGCGCCTGTCGAGACGTTCGAAGACTGGGTGAAAGCCTGCGGCTCGGAAAACGGCGACGGGGCAAACGAAGCTCGTACGCTCGCCCGACTGCTGGAACGCTTGGGACTGGACTCCGTCTGCCGCTTCGATCCTTTTCTCGCGCGCGGGCTTTCGTTCTATACGGGTACGGTCTACGAAATCTTTGATGCTTCCGGAAGCTTCACATCCAGTCTGGGCGGAGGAGGACGGTATGACAACATCATCGAACAGCTCGTGGAACGACCGGATATCGCCTACCCGACCGTCGGCCTCTCGTTCGGGATGGAGTCGATCATGGCGATGCTGGCCGAGCGCGAAACGGAGATCCCGCAGCCGAAAGTTCTGATCGTGCCGATCGGCGGGGACATGATCGCTCCCGTGCTGGAAACAGCCGCGCTGCTGCGGGCAGGAGGCATTCGAACGGCCGTCGAACCGATCGGGCGAAAGTTGAAAAAAACGCTGGCGTCGGCGTCGGTTCGCGGGATTCGCTGGGTCATTCTGATCGGCGAAAACGAAGCGGCGGCAGGACAGGTGCAGCTCAAGGATATGGCGGAAAAAAGCGAGCAGCTGCTCGCCCCGGCGGAAGCGCTGAAACGGATCAGGGATGCCGATTGAGCCTGATCCCGTGCAAGAGGTACAATGATCGGTAGAAAGCGCGCGTCTATCCCGCTGCAAAGGAGATTCCCATCGAAATGAAAGTGACCCTCCGCATGATCGATCGGCAGCTTAGAGTGAAGGGCATCATCATGACGGCCCTGACGAAAAAATCGACCGAAGCCAAATTCATCGCCTCCGCCAAAAGCGCCAAAAAAGCATTGGAGTCCCGCAAAGGCAAAAATATCGACGGCCTGCGCTGCGACGAACAATGGATTCCGGCTCGCGACGGTCGGCAGATCCGCATACGCATCTATCGCCCACTGCATGAAGCCGCAAATATGCCGGGCATCCTGTGGCTGCACGGCGGCGGTTACGCGCTTGGCATTCCGGAACTGAACACCGATATGTACAAAAATCTGATCGCTACCCGAGATTGTGTAATCATCGCACCCGAGTATCGGTTATCAATCGACGCGCCTTACCCGGCGGCGCTGCATGACGCTTACGATGCGCTGCTTTGGATGAAAAACAACGCTACCGCCTTCGGTATCCGCGACGACCAACTGATGGTCGGCGGCGAAAGCGCGGGCGGCGGTCTGAGCGCAGCACTCGCTCTGTACGCCCGCGATCTCGAAGAAGTGAATCTCTCCTTCCAGATGCCGCTGTACCCGATGATCGACGACCGCATGCAGGGCGAATCGGCCAAGAACAACAATGCCCCGATCTGGAACTCCAACTCCAACGAATGGGCATGGAAACTCTACTTGGGCGAACTGTACGGACGCGAAGACGTACCGCCGTACGCCGCAGTCTCCCGCGCAACCGACTACGCCGGCTTGCCTCCTGCCGTCACCTTCGCCGGAAATCTGGAACCTTTCCGCGACGAGACGATTCGGTACGCAGAAAACTTGCGCGCTGCCGGCGTGGCAGCAGAATTCGAACTGTATCCCGGATGTTATCACGCGTTCGACCTGATGTGTCCGAAAGCGGAAGTAAGCAAAAAAGCGACGGCGTTTTTGATGAAAGCATTCGGAGAAGCCGTAGATCGGTATTTCGCACCGCAGCCGATTGCTGCTATCACCGAAAAGAGTAATTGAACAAGCCGCTAAAACAAGATTCTTCGAAATAACGAAGCCTAATTTCGTCATTGCGATCAATAAATTAAAAAGAGCTTTGATTCCTAATGGAATCAAAGCTCTTAATCTGTCTACAAAACAAAACGTAACTGGAAGCGAGAAGACGGAGAGAAAAATTCAGTGAAAAACGCCTTTGAACTTGGAAAACATCCACTTAAATCTTATTCCAGTTTTCCAAGTGAGACAGCGTTTTAAACGAATTTTTCTCGTAGTCTTCTCGCTTCCCCCACCAAAGCAACTTTCGAATCCAGGTTAACTCCGAACCCCCGCAATCTTCTCCAGCCCAAGCGCCTCCGCCGTCGAATCGAAGATCTGTTTGAACAGCTCCGGCTCGTCCGACAACCGCACGCCGTAGGAAGGAATCATCGCCCGAATCTTCTCCTCCCACTGCGGCATCTGCTGCGGGAAACAGCGCTGCATCACTTCCAGCATGACATGCACCGCAGTCGAAGCCCCCGGCGAAGCGCCGAGCAAAGCCGAGACCGAACCGTCCGACGCGCTGACCACTTCCGTACCGAATTGCAGCGTGCCTTTGCCCTGCGGCGTGTCTTTGATCACCTGCACGCGCTGACCGGCAATCACGACTTCCCAGTCCTCGTCTTTCACGTCCGGGATGAACTCGCGCAGCTCCGCGATCCGCTGGGCGTTCGAGAGCATCAACTGCTGAACCAGATACTTGGTCAGGCCCATCTCTTTCGCTCCGGCCGCCAGCATCGTGAACAGGTTGCTCGGCTTGACCGAACCGATCAAGTCCATGTTGGAGCCGGTCTTCAGGAACTTCGGCGTAAAGCCCGCGAACGGGCCGAACAGCAGCGCTTTTTTTCCGTCGATATAACGCGTATCCAAGTGGGGCACGGACATCGGCGGCGCGCCGAGTTTAGCCTTGCCGTACACCTTCGCATGATGCTTTTCCGCGATCGCCTGATTTTTGCAAACCATAAACACGCCGCTGACCGGGAATCCGCCGATATGCTTGGACTCCGGAATGCCCGTCTTTTGCAGCAAAGGAAGACTAGCGCCCCCTGCCCCGATAAACAAGAAGCGCGCCTCGTGATATTCGACCTGATTGTTGTTCAGGTTCTGCACCTTAATGCGCCAGCCGCCGCCTTGCGCTCGCTTGATATCCTTGACCGCGTAACGGTAGTTCACTTCGACGCCGCGCGTTTTGAGATGGTCGAACATCAGGCGCGTCAGCGCGCCGAAATTCACGTCCGTGCCGGAATCGATCTTGGTCGCCGCGACCTTTTCCGACGGTTCCCGGCCCTGCATCATCAGCGGAATCCATTCCTGAAGCTGACGATGGTCCTCGGAATAGTGCATGCCCTGGAACAACGGATTTTCTGAGAGCGCTTTAAATCGCTTGCTTAAAAATTCGACGTCCTTGTCGCCCGATACCCAGCTCATATGCGGAATCGGACGGATGAACTCGCCCGGATTACGCAGCAAACCCTGATTGACCAGATGCGCCCAGAACTGCCGGGACAGCTGGAACTGCTCGTTGATGTTGACGGCTTTCGTGATATCGATCGAACCGTCCGCTTTTTCCGTCGTGTAATTGAGTTCACATAACGCCGCATGGCCCGTACCCGCGTTGTTCCATTCGTTGGAGCTTTCTTCGCCGGCGCTCGCCAATTTCTCGAACGTCTTGATGGTCCAGTCCGGCGACAATTCTTTCAGCAAGGTTCCGAGCGTCGCGCTCATGACTCCGGCCCCGATTAAGATCACGTCTGTTTTCTTCACTACGCTGCTCATAACAAAACCTGCCTTATCCAGTATATTTGCCAAGGGATCAGGCCTGCTCGTCCGTCGCCGGATCGGATGATCCGCAAACGACAGGGCGGCCTGCACGGATGCTGCAAAATTAAGGCCGTGCGAAAGAATCGTCTTATTTTCAAAAAAATCGTGTCTATGTTTACTATAAACCAAAATCCGACCAAATCCTATTGCTTTACGGTATAATAGTGCGCATTCTCTTCCATTGTACACCATTTTCGTCAGCGCCTTGAACGCAATTCCTTTTCAGCCTCATGAATGAAACCGATAGCCGCCGCGCCGCGTATCAGCAGGATAATATCTTGCAGCCGGTCTCGATCTCATGTAATGGGACAAGCTGCGATCCGAAGGAGACTCCCTGAATGATGTTCAAGAAACACAACCGTTCCATCATCCGTTTCGTACTGGCTGCTATCATGATTGCGGTAGGCATTCTGATGTTGAAAGACAATCTGATCGCGGGCATCTTCAGCTTGGCGGTAGCCACGTACGCGCTGGTCAGCGGCATTTTGTGGCTGCGGGTCGAAAGACGCCCCGAAGGCAGCACTGATCTTAGCAAACCCCCTAAAGGTAAAAAGTAACCCGAATCTGCATCGAACCCTAGCACCCCATACGAAAACCGGACAGGAACGGCGAGCCTTTCGCCGACTCTTGCCCGGTTTTTTTGGGCTGCATCTTTTTCGCTTATCGGTTATATCATTCGGTTACTCGGCCAATCCGAATCGGTCGCCCAGATCCTTGATCGGATACAGATAGCCCCGCGACTCCGGCATTTTGAACGGACGATGCAGGATCAACCTCCACTCGCCGTCGAAAGTGCGGAAGAACATCCCGTGCCCGCTGTCTTCTTTGACAAGCGGATCAAGCTGCTCCCACGGCCCTTCCAGCTTACCGCTTGCAGAACGGGCAATCGTCTGCACGTAGCTGCCGTCTTCATAGCTCGACCAGAGCATGTTCAGGCTGCCGTCGGATGTGCGGTACAACTGGCAGCCGTCCGTCACATAGACGGGCGGCTCGTCACTGACCGACGGCACGCTTTGCTCGGATTCGCTTGCCGTCGCCGATCTGAGCCACGGAGCCGCCGAGCCGCTGAGCAGCAGAATCGGTTCTCCTACCGCGGAAGAGAGGTCGTCGCTCAACCGAACGGCCTCGATCGTACCGTCCAACGTCTGCACCCATTCATGGCAGTACACCATCCACGGCCGGCCTTCCTCATCCAGATACAGCGTCCCGTCCAGCGTCATCTGCTCCGAAGGCACCACCGGACTTTCCAAGTTCAGCAGTTCGAAAGGACCTTCCGGCGAATCGCTCACAGCCGTCGCGGTGCCCCGCCAATGCTTCGCATATCCCTGTACCGGATCGCCTTCGAGCGGACGCCCTTCGTTATGCAGCGTCACGAATAGATAATATCGGCCGTTATACGCATGCACTTCCGGTGCCCACGCCCCGTGCTGCGGGTCCGCCCATGAGTCGTCCGGTATCGCGAACACGACATAAGGCCCTTCCCACTCTTCCAGGTCTTTGCTTTTATATACGAGCACGCCGTGCCGGTCGACTCCGTTCAATCGGGGAGCCGCTCCGCTGTACAGATAGTAGGTGTCGCTGCTTGAATCGGCGAGAACAAACGGGTCATGCACAGGCATATCGGCAAGGCGATGGCCTTCCTGCGGATTCTGCACATCGGAAGCGGCATTGTGGGCGGGCTGGACGGACATGGGATCAACTCCTTCGGATTTTTGTTTGCGCTTACAACTTATCTCCAATATAACGGTGAAGTTTCTCGGGATGCAAGCCGAGGATCCGATGAGAGCTTATTTCCATCACGGTAACAGAAAGCGATCTACGATGATGTTGTGTTTATGAAAAAGAGCCGGCGTTCTCGTAGGAGAGCAACCGGCTGCGCATAGCTCAAGAAAACGTAATATCGGTCGACTTCCGGCAAAACGTCATGTTCGAACACTTGGACGGCTTGACCGTTCGATGTGATCCCGCCCTGCTTCAAAATTTCAAAGAGGATGTGCTTCTTCAACTTCCCTTTGATGTTATCCACAACTTTGCTCGTGACGCCGTGTAGGGGGAGCCTGTTTCTGTCGGTGTGCCGTCTTTATCTTCGATCATCACGATATTCTTGTAAAGGGTTCCCTAATGTGGATAACTTCAGCGGCAAATACGCAATCCACAAGCCCGCCGACTTCATTTTATGTGATCCACATTGTGAATATCAGCTAAGCTTCCCTACCTTCATCCCCAACGCTGCGCAAAAATTACTCCGTCGCTTCCGGCTCAGCCTCTGCTCCCGCGATTTCCGTAATGCTAAACTTGCGACCGCCCGCGAAAACCAGCAAACCGAGCAATGTCACCACGACGCCCGATCCGAGGAACCAGACCTGTACGCCGTACGCTTCGACCACGGGACCCGCGAAGGCCAATCCGATCGGAGAAGCGAGCATGGTTAAGCTGGTGATGAAGGAGATGACGCGGCCGAGCTGTTCCGGACGATACGCCTTCTGGATCATCGCCATGTAAGGGCCGTTGTAGAGCGGAGCCGCAGCCCCCATGAAAAAGGATAAAACGACGAAGATCGTAAAAGCCGTGACCGGCAGCACGCCGCTGAATCCGCAGGTTAAGCCGATCAAAATCAAGCTGAGACCCAGGAAGGTCGTGTCTTTCAGCTTTCCGGCGAAGACCGCAAGCAAAGCTCCTCCCGCAATCATGCCGATGCCGAATCCCGCTTCCACGATGCTGGCCGCATAGCCGCCGAGCCCGAAATGCTGCAAGGTCATCAGCGGGAACAACGTTGCCAGCGGCATGAATACAATACTGAACGCGATCGTGACAAAGCTCAATCGGACGATCGGCTTCACCGTCACGAAAGCGAGCCAGCCGCTTTTAAATTCGCGCATGAACGACGGCGCCTCCGCTTCGGAGGCGTCCCTTTGCTGCTTGGGAATGTTCACGAGCGCCAGCATCAGATTCGCGAACAAAGCTCCGGCCACGTCGAGCAGCAGCACCGCCGCCAGTGAAGAAGACGAATACACGGCAATGCCGAGCGCCGGCCCGGCTATACTCGATGCCGAGAACACCAACTGCTGCCAACCCGCCACGCGCGTAAGTTGATCTTCCGGCGCGATCAGCGGCATCGCCGCTTGGAACGCCGGTGCGTGGAAAGCCGACGCCGCGGAACGGCTCGCCAAAATCGCGAATACGACCGGCAGCGCAGGATCGCCCAGATAGAAGTAAATCCCGAGCAGCAGGCTGAACAGCGCAATCGCGCTGTCCGCGATAATCATCGTAATCTTCCGATTCCAACGGTCGATCCAGACGCCGACGAACGGCCCCAAAATCGCCTGGGGCAAGAACGCCGCCAGCCCCGCAAGCAGCAGCACCGTCGCCGATCCGGTCGTCGCGGTCAAATGCCAAATCACCGCAAACTGTACCATCGCCGAAGTCAAAATCGAAAATAACTGTCCGGTAAAAATAGTAGCGAACGTTTTTTTCCATTGGGTTTGTGTGGTTTTCATAAAGGTTGATCTCCTCTGTCAGCTTCCGGAAAAGTATCGGAAGCTCCGTTTTTTGCGCCTATTCGTACGTGCAGAACGCACAAACAGACCGATCCCATGCGTCTTCGGACAACACGAAGACACCCCAACGCAAAAAAGCGTACGTATTCCTTTTTCAAAAAAGGAATCGATCCGCCGGCGCGGGATGTTCGGTTATCTCAAGCGCATCGAATAGGTCACAGAGAGCACCTCCAGCTAAAGTTGACTCCAGATTAACGGATTGGCTGAGCGTATGCAACAAGCAAAATGAAATACTATGCTACTTAAGTTCGCTAAAAGTTCCTATTCGTTGGAACGGCTTGGGCGCTGAGGGAGAAATTCGTTTAAAGCGCTGTCTCACTCGGAAAACTTGATTAGAATTTAAGTTGAATATTTTCCGAGTTCAAAGGCCAACATACCGTTATATGTTACCGCAGGTTTTCTTCGAAACCCTGTATTTCACTGAATTTCTCCCTCCGCCGGCTTCGCTATTTCAAACGAATAAAGACTTTAGGTCAGCGCCGGTGGTAACTCGACGAACTTTCCGTTTCCTGTCGGATTTCGCAGCGCTTCCAGCACCAGCTGTGCCTGATAGCCGTCGCGGAAATCGTACACGGTCCCTTTTTCACCGTTCAAAATTCGCAGGATCTGTCCCAGGATCGGCAGGTATTCGCCTTCGCCGTCGTGATCTTCGTCCTCCATTACCTTCTTGGGCTCTTCGCCCGCAGCACCGACGAACAGGCTGCCCCAATTCTCCAGCGCGACCGTTCCGCCTGATCCCTGAACGACCAGCGATACGCGTTCTTCGTCTTCCTCGCTTTCGCGCCGATCCGTGCCGGACAAATGAATCTCAAGTCCGCTTTCCAAGCGCAGTACCGCCGTCGTGACCGTCTCGCACAAGTTCTCGTCCGCCGGGAACTCCACCTCGCTGCGTACCGCCACGATCGGGCCGAAGGTTTGCTGGATCATGTTGATCCAATGTATGCCGACTTCCAGCAGGTAGCCGCCTTCGCGGCGGGTACCGATCCAATCGTTTTGCTGCCACGCTCTCGGCCAGCTTGGGAACTCCAGATACAGGTCGGCACGCTCGATGTCTCCGGCGGCGCCCTGCGCGATCAGTTCCCGGAACTTCAATACGGCCGGTTCCAGCGGGAACGAGAAATGGACGACATTCAATCGATCGGTTTGCTCCGCCAACTCCACCATTTCTTTCGCTTCTTCAAGACTGTTCGCCAGCGGCTTTTCGCAAAAGACGTGAATGTTCCGCTCAAAAGCCAGCTTTACCGCTTCGTAGTGCATGGACGGCGGAACCGCGATATAGACCAGATCGGCATCGGTCTCCGCCAGCAGCGTCCGGTAATCCGTGTACAACTTCGGCGCACCGTTTACGGCTTCGCTTTCGCGCCGCAAACTTTCTTCGCTGCTGTCGCACAGCGCGACCAACTCTACCTGCCCCGCATATCGCGGCACGAGCCGATGAATCATATTGCGTCCCATATTGCCGAGGCCGATCACGGCCAGTTTGATTTTTTCCATAATGCCTCCGTTGTTTCAGTCTTCGACCAAAAAACCGGCTTTTTGCAGCGCGGCGCAAGCTTTCTCGATTCGTTCTTCGTCCGGCGCGGAGATCGTATGCAGATGAATGCCGTCCGTCAGTTCCGACAAATACGATGCCCCCGTCGCCGTGATCCGTTCGATAAACTCGTAGACTTCGCTGCGCGTGCTTACGCGAATCAACGCCGTCAGCTGTCCGTACACCGGATGCTCGATGATGACGTCGTCGACGCTGACCCCGTAATCCACCAGCAGCAGCAGCTCCTCTTCCGTGCGGGAAGGATCATGCTTGCAGGCGATGATCCGTTCGGATCGGGGCTCTTTGTTTTCCGTCAGATAAATATAACCTTGGCTGGTCGCCAAAATGGCATGGTTTTTCGCTTTGAGCAGCGTCATGTCCTGAACGATGACCTGCCTGGATACGGACGCCCGGCGCGCCAGCTCGCTTCCGGTCAGCGGCGACGATTCCCGGAGCCAGACCAGCAGCTTTTCGCGCCGTTGTTCGCCCGTCAACTTGATTTCTTCCATAGGGATGAGAGACTCCCTTCTCTATTTGGTTTGCGCAAGCTCATGCAGAGCCTGCACCAGCCGATCCAAATGCTGCGCCGTCGTGTCGGGACCGAAGGAAATGCGGAAAAACGAATGTCCTTCTCCCTCTGACAATCCGAGCGCGGACAAGGTATCGGGAATGGCTTGATGACCCGAGGAACAGGCGCTTCCCGTAGAGATGCAAAGGCCCTTCCGGTTGCATTCCAGCATAACATATTGCCCTTCGTAGCCCAACCCGGCGCAGCCTGCGATATGGGGCAAAATATTCAGCGCGTTGCCAAGCAAACGATCCGTGACCAGATAAGCGGGCAGCTCGCATTCGCGGAAACGTTCCGTCAAATACTTTCGGAGCGAAACATACTGCTCCGTTCGCTGCTCGATCAGCCCGCACGTGTGGACGGCAGCGGCGGCGAATGCCGCGATTGCCGGTACATTGACCGTTCCGGGTCGGAAGCTGCCTTCGTGCAAGGCTTCAGGGTATACCGAAACGTACGAAACGCCGGGCCGAATATACACCGCTCCGACTCCCTTGGGCCCTTGCACCTTATGCGAAGAGATCGATACCGCATCCACTTCCAGCTCCTCGACGGAAAAGCCGACTTTTCCGAAAGACTGAACCGCGTCCGTATGCAGCAAAATCCCTCGTTCATGCAAAAAGGCACCGATTTCAGCCAAAGGCTGGATCAACCCGGTCTCCGAGTTCGCGTGCTGCACCGATACCAACCCCGTATCCGGTCGGAGCAGCGGCTCGATCTGCTCCGGCGTGATCCGTCCCCAGGCATCCGGCCAAACGAGTTCGACTTCATACCCGAGTTCAACCAGCCCGGTTGCGGCAAGCTTGACCGAATGATGCTCCATGGCCGAAACCAGAACATGCCTGCGCTTCTCGGGCAAGCCTCTCGCCAACGCATGGATCGCCAGGATATTCGACTCCGTGCCTCCGCTCGTGAAGTAAAGCCTTTTGGGATCTCCTCCGATCAATCCGGCGACGAACTCCCGGCTTCGTTCCAGAATATGCGCAGCCCGTCCGCCTCCGTCATGCAAACTGCTTGCGTTGGCGTATACGTCCCGGCTCATCGTCATTAACGTTTGCAAAGCTTCCTCGCATAAAGGCGAAGACGCGGCATAATCCAAATAAATCATCCCAAACTCCTTTTCCGGTACAAATCCGGCGAATGTTGTCGATAGACTTGAGTTTAGTTTATGTTTGTGTAAATATAGGTGTCAAGACACCTGTATGTTAATTTGTAAACCTTTCGAAGAAGAGAGTGGATCATCTTGTTCAAACCATCTGTCATCGTCATCGGAGCCGGAGCGGCAGCCCTCTCGCTGATTGCGTCTTTGCCGGAAGGCTGCTCCGTTCGGCTTCTGACCAAAGCTTCCGTGCGAAGCGGCAATTCCATGCTGGCTCAAGGCGGCATTGCCGCTGTCCATTTGCCGGAAGATTCCGTTGCTTCGCATGTCGCAGATACATTGACGGCCGGAGACGGCCATACCGATTTTTCGATCGTGCAGGATCTGTTGATGGAAGGCAGCGCATTCGTGCATCGATTGGCTCAAGACGGCTTTCCGTTCGATCGCGATACGCGGCAGGAAATTCGGCTCGGTCTCGAAGGCGCCCACTCGTTCCACCGGATCTTCCACGCGGGCGGAGACGCGACGGGACGCATGCTGACGGAATATCTGCTTGACCGGGTTCCCGGCGACGCATGCATTCTGGAACAGGCTCATGTTCTGAAACTTATCGTGGCACAAGGCCGCTGCGTCGGAGTCATCGCTCTGCACGAAGGAGAATTGACGACGTTCCGCGCGGACTCCGTCATCATCGCCAGCGGCGGCTGCGGAAGTCTCTATGCCAACCATAGCGGCGATGCCGGCATCACGGGAGACGGACTGATGCTCGCTTATGAAGCCGGAGCGGAATTATGCGATCTGGAATTCATGCAGTTTCATCCGACCTTGTTGGTGAAAAACGGCACAACCTACGGCCTGATTTCCGAAGCGGTGCGTGGAGAAGGCGGGGTACTGCGGGATGAACAAGGCCGCGCGATCATGGAAGGCAAGCATCCGCTCGGCGATCTGGCGCCGCGCGACGTTGTCGCCCGGGCGATTCACGAACAGATCCAAAGCGGTCATGACGTTCACTTGGATATTCGCGGCTGCGCAAACTTTACCGAACGGTTTCCGACGATCACGGGCATTTTGCGAAAAGCGGGCATCGACGTTGAAGCCGGAAAAATACCCGTCGTCCCCGGCATGCACTTCATGATGGGCGGGATCAAAGTGGATGCTCACGGCTCCACCTCCGTTCCCGGCTTGTACGCGATCGGCGAAGCCGCCTGCACGGGTCTGCACGGCGCGAACCGCCTCGCCAGCAACTCGCTGCTCGAAGCTCTTGTTCTGGGCAAAAGGGCGGCGCGGCACAGCTTCGACTACGCGCGGCAAAACGGCTCGGCAAGCCGCGAGCGTGCTGCGTTCAGTGATTTGATAAGCGGCGAAGGGAACGTCTCCGGCGATCCAATGATCGGCAGCTCCCACGTTTCCGACCGTAAGCCGACAGTCAGCGACCTTACGCTGGCCGTTCCGGATACCACGCTCGCCGAGCTTCAGCGGCAGATGAGCCGGCACGCCTGCATCGTTCGCGATGCCGAAGGACTTGAATACTTGAGCGCTTGGTTGAACGACCTGCCGAGCGAAGAGATCCGCTTGTCCGATCTTACCCGCGAACAAGCGGAGTTGGCCCGTCTTTGGCAGCTCGCCCGCCTGGTCGTATCTTCGGCTCTGCTGCGCAAGGAAAGCCGCGGCGCGCATTATCGGCAGGACTATCCGATGCGCTTGGATCCGCAGTGGTCGGGACGCACGATTACCCATACTTTTTCGACAGCTCCCATTTTGAACAACGAAAGGACAACCGAAGCATGCAGCGTATCGCGTTAAGAAAAATGTTGGAACAGTTTTATATGGAAGATATCGGCAGCGGAGATCTGAGCGCGCAGCTGATCTCGGATTGCGATAATCAGCAGGCGCTCATTTATGCCAAGCAGGACGGAATCGTGGCCGGGGTCGAGGTGATTGTCGAAGCTTTTGCCGTGTTGGATGCCGAGGTGCGCGTTTCTTTGCTCAAAAAAGACGGAGACGAGATCGCTTACGGCGAACGCATCGCGACGCTGTCGGGCAATCCTTCGATTCTGCTGACCGGCGAGCGCGTGGTGCTGAATCTGCTTCAGCGCATGTCGGGCATCGCCACCGCGACACGCAGCGCGATCCGGACGCTGAACGATCCGGCGATCCGGATCTGCGACACCCGCAAAACGACGCCCGGGCTGCGCATGTTGGAAAAATACGCGGTCACGGCAGGCGGCGGATACAACCATCGGTTCGGCTTGTACGACGGCATCATGATCAAAGACAACCATATCGCCGCGGAAGGCTCTATCTCGGCGGCCGTCGCCAAAGCGAAAGCCAAGCACGGACATATGGTCAAAATCGAGGTTGAGATCGAGGACGAAAATCAGCTTCGCGAAGCGATTGCCGCAGGCCCGGACATCATCATGTTCGACAACTGCGATCCCGACACCGTGAGACGATTCGCGCAGCTTACGCCGCCGCATATCGTCACGGAAGCTTCCGGGGGGATCGATATGCGTACGCTTCCGACGTACAGAGGGACAGGCGTCCATTACATCTCGCTCGGCTTTTTGACCCATTCGGTGTCCAGCCTGGATATCAGCATGGATATCGTAACCGGTCGCGAACAAGCGCAGACAGCAGAAAGGTAGGAAAACACATGTCGATATTCAATGAAGTCATGCCCCAGTATCCGATGATGCCGGCCGCATATCGGGACATCCCGACGGAAGAAATGGAACGCCGCGTATGGGAGATCAAGCAAAAACACGGCGACGCGCTGCTGATTCCGGGACACCATTATCAGCGCGACGAGGTTGTTCAATTTGCCGATATGACCGGAGATTCGCTGGAGCTGGCCCGCTTGTCCGCCCAAAATACGAAAGCGCGCCATATCGTGTTTTGCGGCGTGCATTTCATGGCCGAGACGTGCGATATTCTGACCCAGCCGCATCAAAAAGTCATTTTGCCCGATATGCGCGCAGGCTGCTCGATGGCGGACATGGCGAATATGACCCAGACCGAAGTCGCTTGGCGCCTGCTGACCGAGCAAGTCGGCGATAGCATTTTGCCGCTGACGTACGTCAATTCCACCGCCGAAATCAAAGCGTTCGTCGGACGTCACGGCGGCGCGACCGTCACGTCGTCCAACGCCCGCCAAGTCATCTCGTGGGCGCTCAAGCAGCGCAAACGCATCCTGTTCCTGCCGGATCAGCATTTGGGACGCAATACGGCGTTTCAACTGGGCATTCCGCTAGACGAGATGGCGGTGTGGGACCCGTATGCGCAGCGCCTGCTGACGGATCGGGACGCTGAAGATATTCGGATTATTTTATGGAAAGGCCACTGCTCGGTGCACGAGAAGTTCACGACCGCGCAGATCGAAGAAACGAAAAGGCTGGATCCCGAAGTGCGCGTCATCGTCCATCCGGAATGCACGCACGACGTGGTAATCGCGGCCGACGATGCAGGTTCCACCAAGTACATCATCGACCGGATCAACGAAGCTCCTCCGGGCAGCAAATGGTCGGTCGGCACCGAAATGAATCTGGTTCGCCGCCTTGCCGCGCAGCACCCGGAGCAGCAGATCGTCTCGCTCAATCCGGACCTTTGCCCGTGCCTGACCATGAACCGGATCGACCTGCCGCATCTGCTCTGGTCGCTGGAGTGCATCGACCGCGGAGAGCCGACAGGCATCATCCAAGTTCCGCAAGCGATCGCCGAAGACGCCAAAAGCGCGCTTGAACGCATGTTCGAGCACGTGTGACGCCTCTGCTCCCGCTTCCGTCACGGATAAAGGGTCAATATTAAACCGCCGCGGTTGTCGCCTGACAAGGCATAGTCGCGGCCTTTTGGTATTTTCAGCTCCGACAGGCGGTCCGGCCCGTAATAGCATACCACGTACTCCCTGCCGTTAACGGTGGTCGAGATCGCTTCTTTCTTCTCCAGCATCGCCAGATATTCTTCCAGCACGAGATTGTTTTTCTGCATCAAAAGGCTGTGCGGCAGGCCGACGTAGCGAAAATGCCACGGCTCGAACGAAATGCCCGTGATCCCCGTTTTATCTGCCGGATAACGCAGCACGAAGCCGTAACGGGCCGCGTTTTTCTCCAACCACTTGCCTTCCTTCGCTTCGGCCATCGGCCCCTCCGTCGAACCGATGTCCAGCGCCAAACCCAGATGATGCTCGCTGTAACCGGGCGGCAGCGCGTAATCCGAACCTTTTTCTTTGTACAAACGGCTCTGCTCCAGTTCGTCGCGATATCCGCTGCTGATCAGAAAATGCTCGATGCCTTCGTTCGCGGCCGCATCGGCCATGACGACGAATTTCATCGCCACGCCGCGAGACAGCCGGATATCGCGATCCAGCAGCGAAGCCGGCCCCGTCAACTCGGAGTGGCCGAACAGTTCCGTGACGTCAGGCTGCGTGCCTTGCGGCCGCATCGGATAGTCGCCGTTCACCAGCAGCAAATCTCCGGCATAAAGCTGATCTTCCGAAGCCTGCAAAGACTGTCCGCTGTTGCGCAGCGCGATCTCCTGAATCAGCCCGTCCGCCGAATCTGCCGAACCGCTTCGTTGCTCCGTCAACTTGAAGACCGCAATAATCAATAGCAATATGATAATTACCGCAGCGAAACCCCGCTTTTTCATGCGTCGAAATCCTCCCCGTTCCTCTTCTCCCTATAAGAATAGAAGGATCGGCTTAAGAAAAAGCATGCACGAATCTAAAGTTTTTCTTAAAACGGCGTGGGATCGGTTTGAGGCTCGCTGCTTGGCAAACGCACTTCGAACGAAGTCCGCACGACGTCGCTTTGCGCGGAAATCTTGCCTTTATGACGCTCCACGATATTTTTGGCGATAAAAAGCCCCAGTCCCGTACCGCCGCCCTGATGGTTCTGCACCCGCGCGCGATCTCCGGTGTAGAACATCTCGAACAGATGCGGCAGCTCGTTTTCCGGAATCGAATTGCCGTAGTTGGTTACGCTCACGACCGCTTCTCGTCCTTCGATCCGGCAGGCGATATCGATAAGCTGACCGTCTTGTCCGTAGCGTGCCGCATTCATCAGCAGATTCTCGAATACCCGCGCCAGCAGTTCGCCGTCGCCTTGTATGATCACGTCCGGCTGGATGTCGGTCCGGGCGGTCAGGCCGTTTTGCTCGAACACCGGATACAGCTCTTCGTTCATCTGCACCAGCAGCTCGCCGAGATCCAGCGTCTGCGTATCGATCGTCAGCATGCCGTAGTTCATCCGCGTAATCTCGAACAGCTCGTCGACCAGCCGCTCCAGCCTTTTGGACTTGGTGAACGCGATGGTGGTGTAATGCTTGATTTGCTCCTGCGTCAGCTCGTCGCTGCGCAAAATGACGTCCAGGTAACCCAGCACCGACGTCAGCGGCGTGCGCAGATCGTGGGCGAGATTCAGTACGAGCTGATCTTTGCTGCTTTCGGCGAAGTCGCCGCGCTCCACGGCTTTCTTGAGCTTTTCGCCCGCCGCGTTCATGTCCGCCGCGATGCTGCCGAACTCGTCGTTGGATTCGATCCGCACCTTGCCCTCGAAGTCGCCGTTCGCGAGCCGATGAATCCCCGTCGAAATTTCGCGGAAATAACGGGAGTACGGCTTGGTCAGGAGAAAGAAAAACAAAATCGCCAGCGGCACGAAAAAGACCAGGAAAAAATTCAGGTCGCCGACATCGCGGATAAAACGCCGAAAATTCGCCATGGGGTCGCCGACTTTGGCATTTTCCACGTAATAAACCTGAAGCGCTTTGTAGACCGCGTAGGTGACGCCGCCGGACAACAGCATGCTCAAGCCCAGCAGCAGGATCATGCGCATGCGGAAACTGCTGGTCAGCCTAGCCATTGAACGCGTACCCGACGCCCCAGACGGTCTTGATCCATTTATTCTTCTCGACGTCTTCGCCCAGCTTGCGGCGCAGCGTGCGGATATGCACCATCACCGTATTGCCGCTCTCGAAATAATCGTCGCCCCAGACATGACGGAAAATATTTTCGGCGCTGAACACTTTTTTCGGATGGCCGGCGAGCAGATAGAGGATATCGAACTCTTTCGGCGTCAACTCGACCACGTTGCCGTACACCTTCACTTCGCGCTGTTCCGGATCGATCGTCAGACCGTTCGCCTCCAGCACGGAGCTGCGTTTTTCCGGCACGTTGAGCTGCGTGGAGCGGCGAATCTGCGCGTTCACCCGGGCAACCAGCTCCATCGGATTGAACGGCTTGGTCATGTAATCGTCCGCGCCGATCACCAGCCCCGTGATTTTATCGAGATCCGACGTTTTGGCGCTGAGAAAAATAATCGGCATCCGGTGCTGCTCCCGGATCTGCCGCGTCACCTCGTACCCGTCCATATGCGGCATCATGATATCCAAAATGACCAGATCGATCGATTGCGACTGCGCGATCCGCACGGCTTCCCTCCCGTCCTGCGTCGTCAGCGTCCGGTAACCTTCCTTTTCCAAATGCAGCGCGACCAGGTCGGCGATTTCTTTCTCGTCGTCCGCGATCAGGATTGTGGCACCTTTCATGGCGTGTTCGTCCTCCTCTCGAATCATAAAAAAATAGAACCCGATCCCCGACTACGCGGTTACGGATTCTATTTTACGCGGAAACCGCGAATGTACCAAAGAAAGCTCGAGCAGCGAAACGAAAAACAGGAAGATTATCGGTCGCGTTCCGACGTTACAACCGTTTGAACGTTCGCCACATTCCTTCTTCTCGCATGTTCGGCCGAGACAAATGTTTTCTCATAAAAGCAAGCATATCGGCATTGTCTCCTTCTACGAAGAATATGCCGTTCTCAAATGTAGGATCATGCAGAAAACGCCGGAATGATTCCGCCATCAGCGCGATTCCTCTTCCTTTTCGACGGTAAGACGCATGGACGAACATCGATTTGAATACGATCGTGTTCGCGTCCAAAGGCTCCACGATCATCCAACCGACGATGCGTTCGCCGTCGCGCAGCAGCAGGCTTCGCTCATCATCCGTGTCTGATCCGTCCATCAGAGGGGACAAGATAGACGGATACCAGTTTTCCTCGCCGGACTGAATATAAGCGTGCTGCTCGGCGGTCAAAGCCGACCATGGCTCTACATGCAGTCCCCGCGGCAACGGCATGCGCCGTACCCACGGCATTTCTTCGAACAACGCCAGCTTGCCGCTCCATACGGCCACGCCGAGCACGGGCGGAGCGAATCCGACAGCTTGAAGAAAAAGGCCGACTTCGCCCGATTCTTCGCACGAAGCCATGTACTCGACCGCCAGAATGCCGATGCCGTTGGATTTCAGCAGATTTCCCAAGCCTGCGAGGATACGCCGCCCGACACCTTCTCGACGGTACTCTTCGACCACGACCAGCGATACGACATGCGCCGTTTCTTCGCCCGCTGCCCGGCGTACGATCGCCAGCCCGATCGGACGTTCCTGCTCCCATGCGCCCACAGCCAAGCAATCGTGTGGAAGTTCGGGCACGATACTGCGTGCTTCGGGAAGCACGCAGTTCATCCAAACCTCCGGCAGCACGTTTTGAAAGGCCTCTAATTTCATGACTTAAGGTCCTTCGGGACCGGCCGCGATATAGAGCGCTGTCTCAGGAGGAATATTGTTGGCGTAATCGCTATAATTGTTTAAGACGACTTTGAACTTACTGCCCGGAGGCAGGGTACCCGTATTACTCAGCCAGGAAGGGCTGATGGTCAGCACCAACTTGTTTCCGTCCAATTCATAGGAAATGATGTTGCCGGTACCGGTGAGCGATTGGTCGTTTCCGTTCCCGAAGAATCCCGTAGAAGAATAAGAAACGGCGTAAGAGCCTCCTAATGTCGATGCAAGCATCTTCTCCGTACTCGAAAGCGTCAGTTTTCCGTCGGCATACGTGCCTCCCGTCCAGGCCGGTGCTTGATGATCCTCCCGGACCGGAACCTCGACCTCCGAGATTTTCGAAGTGCCGTCCGTCAGCGTGAATTTCAGCACAGCCGTCGCATTGTCCGGCAAGCTGTTTTGCGAAACAACGACCTGGCTGTTATTCGATACCACGTTGATTTCAGTCGAAGTGGACGTAACGGTCAATACTCGGCCGGTATCTTGTTGAAGGTCGGAATCCGCATAAATTCGGAATCCTTTTGCGCTCGAATCATAACCGACAAAAGCTTCTTGATTTCCGTTCGATACCCGAACGTAATTCAGAATGCTGCGTTTGGTATATTGATAGGTCGCTTCGCCGTTTTCCAACGCGTCGTCGTTTATTTTCACGTTATCGTCGTCACTTGTGAAGGTATTATTCAAAACGAACTCGGCGTTTGGCACGATCGTCATCGTCAGTTCCGGATTTTTCGCCAGGTTGAACGCTTCGATCGCTTGCTTCAGCGTACTGACGGAGGCGTTTATCTGGGACTGCGTGGAATTCGATCCGCCGTACACGACTTGAGCCGATTGAACGGCCGAACTCAACAAACCATGTTTGTCCGGAACGACTTGACCCGGTTTATAGCCGGACGTCGTATTCGCAAGCACCGAGGAAGCGATATTGATTTCGGCAAGCAGATCCGTTTTGTTAATCGCGATTTTGGACTGATTAAATAGTTCGATCTCTTGAGATAAAGCGATTCGCGCATTTTTGACGGAATCTTTGGTCGCGTTCGAATCATCGGCGATCGTTTTCGCATCCTGTATTTTTGCGGCAAACAGAATTTTGGCTCCGGCCGGCACGTTGCCTTCGGCTTCGCCTTCGACCGCGTTATCCAACAGCGATTGCGCTTCGACGATTTTCTGATTCAGCAGCTGCTTGCTGACGCCGAAGATCGCTTGTTCAAAATCGGACGTCGCCGTATCGAGCGAGTCGGCAGCCTGATCGATTCCGGCTTGACCCGCTTGCGTATCGTTCAACACGCTTTTAGCCGCAAGGATCGCCAGCTCGAACTGTTCGAACGCCTCCTGCGGAGCTTGTCCTTCTTCGCTGCCGATCGTCGTAATACCGATAAGAAGCTCGGCGTCGTTCACTTTGGACTGAAGCACCGCTTTGTCGATCAGCGGAGCCTCCGAAGCTTTTACCGTAAACGCGAAGTCTTTGGTTCCTACCGCGCTTCCCTTGGTCAGCGTAGCTTTCAGCGTAACCGGCGTATCGCTCGACCCGTACACGGAGCGCGTCACCGTGCCGTTTGAAGACAAAACGTCTTCTTTATCGGAAACCCATGAGATGGTCGAACCTTGCATGCCTACAAGCGGAAGAATAATCGAATGTCTCACGTTGTCTGCCGTATCGCCGTCGATAAATCCGATCATCAAATTGGACAAATCTTGTTCGACGGCAAGCACGTTGGGATCGGTCGGTTGAGTGATCACCGGATCGGAAGGAGTTGATGCCGGTGCGGAAACCGGCGTCGAAACCGGAATCGGAGTAAGAGGAAGCACCGTACCCGTCGACGTTACGGCTTGCTTGATCCGCGAACCGGCTTGCGACAGGTTCGCGATGACCGTGCTCGGCGTCGTACTCGCCGGAATCACGATACGGTTGATCTGAACGTTGGGTCCGATCGTGACTTTGGCGTTCGCGTTCGTGATGCGAATTTCATCGAAATTCGCGGTTCCGGTCAAATCGAGCTCCCCGGTATTGTCGATCTGAAGCTGACCGATTTTAGCGTTCAGCTCGATATTCGACGCCGATTTTTGCAGTTTGATCGTCGAAATCGAAGAGCCGTTCACGGCAAGCTGATTTCCCGAAAGCGTCAAGACGCTTGAAGAAGGCAGACCGGAGGCATTGAGTTTCAGTTTTTGCGCGGCGGTACCCGAAGCGACAATCTCCAATTCGCCGATATCGTTCACGCTGTGACGCGCCGATTTGAATTTCAGGACAGCGCCTTCCAGAGCTTGAATATTGTCGTCGGCGAGCAGAAGCTGCTTGAGAGACGGCGTGACAAGAAGCGGTTTATTGTCGATCATGATCGTATCGCCGCTTACTGACGTTACGATTGCCGTCATTTCTTTTTCCGGGAAGATATTGACAAGGAACGGAGCGATATCCGCGCGGGTTACGTTGCCTTTGAGGTTGAGGTTCGTAAACGAAGATTCGACCAACCCGAGACGCGCGGCGGATTCGATCGAATTGCGGGCCCAATCGCTAACAGGTCCGATCGCGGTCGTATCGATCGACAGGCCGCCCGAAACATTTTGTCCGTTTATAGCGCGAACCAGTACGGAAGCCATCTCTTCCCGGGAAACGAACGCTTGCGGACGGAAGTTCGATCCGCTTCCGGTCATCAATCCCGCTTGTCGCGCGGCTTCGATATAAGGCAAGCTCCAGCTTGCGGAATTCACGTCTTTGAATGAAGAGGAGGAAATATTCGAGACCGGCAGATTTAACGCTTTGACCAGCAAAATCGCAAATTCCTGACGGGTCAACGCTTGCTGCGGTCTATATTCGTTATTTGGAAAGCCCGTAATCAATCCGAGACGGGCCGCTTCGCGAATCGCCTCCGTTTGTTCCGGTGAAATGCCTTTCAAGTCAGTAAACGGCGTTTCCGCATTCGGCACCGCCGCCGCGAATGCAGATGTCGTGCCTAATCCAGTTGTTGCCGTCAAAAAGGCGCTCGCAATCAGCCAGGCTTTCCAATTGTTTTCCATTAAGTAGTCTCCTCTAATTATGTCGGATGTTATACACTTTACACATCGGTAAGAGGGTAAGGCGATATAATAAAAAAATCAAATTTTTAATTTTTTTTATTGATTTTGATCTTTTTCGAACCGCTCCGGCCGAAACGCCGTCTGCCACGGCTCCGCCTGGCGGCCTTCGGCCAAGTCCGCGACCAACTTCGCGGTCGCCGGACTGAGCAGGATCCCGTTTCGGTAATGGCCCGCCGCGAAGATGATTCGCTCCGCGCGTTCCAGCCGCCCGATCAGCGGGCGGCCGTCGAGCGTCGCCGGGCGCAGCCCGGCCCAGCGGCGGAACGGCTGCGCCTGCCCGAGCGCGGGCAGCACCCGCTTGTTCCAGCGCAGCAGGCGCGCGATGCCGCGCTCCGTCACGCTGCTGTCGAAGCCCGCGACGTCTTCGGACGCGCCGCAAACCAACGTCCCGTTCGCTTTTTGCACCAGATAGCCCTGGCTGCCGAAGATCATGTGCCGCACCGGCACATGATCTTGCTCTCCGGCGCCCCATTCGTAGGCGCAGATCTGCCCGCGTATCGGCTGCACGGGCAGGCGAAGACCCAGACGGCCGGACAATTTCCCGGCCCAAGCCCCGGTGCAGATCACGAGCCGATCCGCGCGGAATACGGCTTCGCAAGGTCGGCTCGTCCCGTTCTCCGCAGCCGGATCGACGCCTCCGAGCGTTCGATCCTTCCCGCTATCCGCTCTCCGGGCAATCTTTGCCGGACTCTCGGCGTCAAGCCCGCCTTTCCCGCGCACTTCCACCCCGCGTTCCCACTCCGTCGGCTCAAGTTCCCCGAGCCGTTCGCGCACGACAACCCCCGCCTTCAAGCAGGCGGCTTTAAGCGCTTCGACGAAGTCCGGCGCGTAAATATGGCTCTCCTCCGGCGTGCGCAGCGCCGCCACAACTTCGCGCGACAGCCCCGGCTCCGCCGCGAACAGCTCCGCGCCGCGCAGAATCTCGCCGCTCGAACCGTGTTTCCGCTGCCAGCGCAGCCGACTTTCCAGCGCAAGCAGATCCGCTTCGTGGTAAGCGGCGTACAGGCTCCCGCACTCCGTATACTCGAAGTCCATGCCGGACAGCTCCCTGACCCTGCGCTGCCACTGCGGATACAGCTCCAGGCTTTCCCGGCACAGCCGGAAAAATTCGTCCGGATATTCCGGATTCTCCGAATACGGCGCCAGCATCCCCGCCGCCGCGCCGGAAGCTTGCCCGCCGCATTCCCCGGCTTCCAGTACGGTCACTTCCGCGCCGCGCAGCCGCAGTTCCAGCGCGCAGGACAATCCGATGATCCCGCCGCCCAGCACGATAAAAGACTCCTTCATGCGTCCATCCCCCTTTCAAACTTTCGGCCGCTTCACCGATCTTTTGTCCGAAGTTTCCTGCCCTTCCGATCACTTCACTTTTAACGCGTCAAACCCGCTGCTCGCCGACGCATATCTCTTTTTGCCCATCCGCCCCGACAGATACGCGAGTCTTCCGCCTTCGATCGCCAGCTTCATCGCGAGCGCCATGCCGACGGGGTCCTGCGCTTTGGCGACGGGGGTATTCATCAAGATGGCGGCCGCGCCCAGTTCCATCGCCAGTGCCGCATCGCTGGCCGTGCCCAGTCCCGCATCGACGATCACCGGCACGTTCGCTTCTTCGACGATCAGGCCGATATTGTACGGATTGAGAATGCCCAGTCCCGTGCCGATCGGCGCGCCGCCGGGCATGATCGCCGCTGCTCCTGCTTCTTCCAGCTTCCGGCAGATCACGGGATCGTCCGAGATATACGGCAGGACCGTGAAGCCTTCTTTCACCAAAATCTCCGTTGCGCGCAGCGTCTCGATCGGATCGGGCAGCAGCGTGCGCTCGTCGGCGCTGATCTCGACCTTGATCCAATCGCTAAGACCGGATGCCCGCGCCAGCCTCGCGATGCGTACCGCTTCTTCCGCCGTGCGCGAACCCGACGTGTTGGGCAAAAAGCGAAACTTCCCCGGTTCCAAATGCTGAAGGATCGAATCGTCTTCCGCAGACTCCAGATCCACCCGCCGGATCGCGAACGTCAGTACTTCCGCGCCCGAGACGGCGATCGCTTCGTTTTGCACGAACGGATTCGGAAACAGCCCCGTGCCGAGGAAAAAGCGCGAAGCCATTTCCGCGTTTCCGATCCGCCACGTGTCCTCTGTCGTTCCGGCGGCAGCATGACTTGCCCTTACATCGTTTCTTTTTTCGAAATCCATGTTCTTCAACCTCCTCCCACAAAATGAACCAACTCGATCTTCATTCCGCTTTCCACTTGCGTCTCTGCCCATTTTTCCGACGCGACGACTTCACCGTTCACTTCGGCCACGACCGGACGGCCGCCGAGGCCGAGCAGCTCCACGACATCCGCCAGCGTATCGGCATCCAGCTCTTTCCGGCTGCCGTTGATCGTCAATTCCGCCATCTGCTATGCACGCTCCTTCCGCTCCAGCCTGTCGATAAACGCCCGGCACGCGCCGGCGGGATCTTCGCTGCCGACGATCTCGCTGATCGCGCACAGTCTCGTTGCCCCCGCCTCAATCACTTCGTCCGCGTTGCCAAGCTTGATCCCGCCGATCGCCACGAACGGAATGCTAATCCGCCGTGATACCTCGCGGATATAATCCAGCCCTACCGGAGCCACGACATCGAGCTTCGTCCGCGTGGCGTACACCGGTCCGGCGCCGATATAATCGGCACCCTGCTCCTGGGCCGCCAATGCTTCTTCGATCGCGTGCGTGGAGATCCCGATGATCTTGCTGCCCACGATCCGCCGCGCTTCGGCCAGAGGCAGATCGCCCTGCCCCAGATGAATCCCGTCCGCGTCGACTTCAAGCGCCAATTCGACATGGTCGTTCACGATAAAAGGAATGTCGTATCGCCGGGTCAGCTCCCGCAGCGCTTTCGCTTTGCGCAGCAGTTCTTCTTTCCCGCTATGCTTATCCCGGAATTGAATAATATCCGCGCCGCCCAAAATCGCCTGCTCCATCACTTCCGCCAGTCCGCGACCCGGATGAAAATTCTCTCCCGTGATGGCGTACAATCTAAAGTCTTTCATTGCGAATTCGCTCCTTCATGTCGTTTTCGAATGACGCAACTTGACCGTCCTCGGCCATTGCCCGTCATGTCGTTCGCTCTCGCCGGACCTCCCGACCTTCGTCAGTTCCCGATATACCTCGCATACAGGCTTCTGGCGCGAACCGGATCGTCCGTTCCTTGCACCAGCACCCGTCCGTCTTCGAACAGCACCAACCGTCCGCCTTCGGCCAGTTCGGCGCGGATCAAATACGGATTGGCTTTGACCGTTCGGGTTGCCGGAGCGAGCTTTTCCGCCCAAATGGCGAGGTCGAACGGCGCATGTCCGGCGATCTGGATCGACTCCCTTCCGCACAGCGACAGCAGCGTCTCTTCTTCGCGCCGGAGCGCCGGATACGTTTTCAGGCCGCAGCAGGGACAATCCGGCTTTGCCGGAACCGGCTTCAACTCGTGCAGGCGATTATTCCATACGTCGAACGACAGCAGCGTCTCCCGCCGCGATTCCCTGTCTCCGACCAGCCATTTGAGCGCTTCGACCGACTGGTACGACGCGACGATATCGACGACGGGCGAGATCACGCCTACCGTATCGCACGTTTCCCCGCCGGAGTCGGCAGACGGGATCAAGCAGCGCAGGCACGGCGTGCTTCCGGGAACGAATACGGCGCTCATTCCCCGCGAACCGACCGCGCCGCCGTAGATAAACGGAATTCCGGCGCTGTAACAGGCATCGTTCAACAGGAAACGGGTTTGAAAATTATCGGTGCCGTCCAGCACCAGGTCCATTCCCTTCAGCAGACTTTCCGCGTTGCCCGGCGTGACGTCGGCGAATACTTTTTCCAGCGTCACGTCCGAATTGATCTTCTTCAATTTGTTCTCGGACGCCACCACTTTAGGGAGAGACTGCGCGGCATCGTCTTCGTCGTACAGCATCTGCCGCTGCAAATTGCTGCTTTCCACGTAATCCCGGTCGATCAGACGGACCCGGCCGACTCCCGCTCTCACCATATGGCTCGCCAGCACCGTGCCGAGCGCACCCATGCCCACGATGCAAACTGCGCCGTTCGCAAGCTTGCTCTGACCTTCGTCTCCGATCGGAGCGAATAACACTTGTCTCGAATAACGGTCTTCTTGTTCGGTCATCGCTTTTCTCCTTGTTTCCAGATGCCCGCTTTTCCCTACGAGTATGCAAAAAAGCCATTCGAGAATATACGAATGGCTTGAACAATTCGAATGGGATTCTCTACGCCAGCATTACCTGGATCAGATTAACGGTCCGAAAGCACAAGGCTCCCATCTCAGCCGGACTTCATCCAGCACCCGCATTCTTATTCGGTTATAAGATCAGGATAACGAACAATACGGAAAATGGCAACGAAACGGCTAAATTTCCCTACAAGCGGAGCCTTGGAGAAGGCGCTTGCCGACTTTCCTGTTTACTCCAGTCACCTAGCGGTTTATGTAGTGAATACCGCAAAAATACGCAGATTAAGTCTAATAATTCCTGCTTTCTAATCACCTCCCCTAAAAACTCGCGTTTATTATCTAAAATTCGTGGTAATCTGACATTAACCTATTTTTTATTGAACATTTATGTATCCGAGGTGCCGCTATGCTTAAAACGAGTTATGCCGACGTGATGGAGATTTTATCCGAAAAATTGTATGCTTCTGCCGCCCAAATCGTCGATACGGCCAGTAAAGCGATTCCGGCCAATACGTTTTGCATTGCGCTCAGCGACGAAGCGGAGACCAAAGTCCTGAACACGATCAATCGCAGCGCCGTGATTTTACAAGAGGGATTGGTGATCGATCATACGGATTCCTACTGTCATCTCGTGACCGAGAACGGCCCGGAACCGCTCATTATCGATAACAATCTCACCCATCCTCTCACCCGCGATATGGACGTTACGCCGTTCGTCGGGGGTTGTTCGTTTATGGGAGTCACGATCAAAACAAGCGACGGGAAGATCTTCGGCTCCTTATGCGCCTTTGATGATAAGTTTTACACGTACACGCTGCACGATGTCGAAATGCTGACTTCGTTGGCCGCCTTTTTCGAAAATATGCTGGATTTGGAGCGTACGCATCGACTTTGGCGCGCCGCCGAGGAGGAGAGACTGAAAACGCTGGAGCAAAAGTCCAATCTGCTCGCTATTCTCAGTCATGAAATCCGGACGCCGATGAATGCGATTCTGAACGTGGGCGAGATGCTTCAATCGACCGTTCTGACCGATACGCAGCAGCAATACCTGCATCTGATCCACTCCAGCGGCAGTTCCCTCATGACCCTACTGAATCAAATTCTCGACTATTCCAAACTGGATTCCGGCAAAATGGACGTCTCGCGCGAGCCTTTTTCCCTGCGCGGCTGTCTGATTGATCTTACTCAGTTATTCCGCACCGAAGCCCATCGTAAAGGGATCGAGCTGCATGAGATTATTCCGATGAACATGCCGGACCTATGGATCGGGGACGAGAACAAAATCCGTCAAATTCTAGTCAATCTGTTGTCCAACGCATTAAAGTTTACCGATTCGGGCGAAGTTCGGATCGAAGCTTACGTCTCTTCGGGCAGCGAACAAGAACGGACGGATAAACGCAAGCCAAAACAGGGCAGCGAAGATGAAGCTTACCTGACATTTGCCGTAACCGATACCGGAAAAGGAATCTCCGCGGATAAGCAGCCCATGCTGTTTCAGGCTTTCACCCAGCTGCACACCGCCAATTACGTGAACCGGTATGGCGGAACCGGCCTCGGTTTATCCATCTGCAAACAGCTCGTCGAGCTGATGGACGGGAGGCTGAGGTTGGAATATTCATCCGGAACAGGCAGCCGATTTGTGTTCAGTTTGCCCATGACCCTTCCCGAAGCTTCCTGGGGAGATTGAAAAAAGGCTTTTCGCGATTCGGCGAAAAGCCTTTTTTCATATTCCAATAGAAACGTTTCACTTTATATCCAAATATGAAACTATTGAGATAGGACTTTCAACTCAAGTTAAAAGTCCTTATTTTTGTCGAATTTTCGTCGAAAACTCTTTAGAAATTTCAAATTTTACCGATATAACTAGCACAAACCTTGATAAGGAGCCATCGAATTGTGCGCAAAAAATTACGTGTAAAATTGAAGCTGGGTACGAAAATAAATTTGATGTTCCTCGTGTTCATGATTTTGTTCTCTGGAATCGTCGGTCTTTTGGTCCAGCAACAAGTCAGCAAGGGAATCAAAGCGTTCGCGGTCGAAAAGGCAAAAGGCGATTTGGCGTTGGCCTACCGCTACATCGACAGCGCCAATCCGGGCGATTGGATCGTAACCGACGGCAAATTGTACAAAGGCGCGACCCTGATGAACGATAACTTCGATCTGGTGGACTCCATCGGCGCGGACAGCGGCGGCACGGTCACGGTTTTCCAGGGCGACACGCGAATCGCGACCAACGTTCAGGTAGACGGGAAACGCGCGGTGGGCACGAAAGTATCCGATACGGTGAAACAAGCGGTTCTGGATCGCGGCGAACTGTATACGGGCGAAGCCAACGTCGCAGGAAATACATATCAATCCGCCTACATGCCGATTCTCGGCGCAGACGGCCAAGTGATCGGTATTTTTTACGTCGGCGCTCCGCAGAGCATTATCGAGAAGATTTTGTCCGACTTTTTCACCTTGTTCATTATCGTGTTGGCAGGCGTCCTGATCGTATCGACGACAGCCGTATTGCTGTTCACGCGCCGGATCAGAAAACGTCTCGGAGCCGTGGCGGCTTCGCTTAAGCTGGCCGGCGAAGGGGATTTCACGCACCCTGTAGCCGACCATTCCGGCGATGAGTTGACTACGCTCGCGAACAGCTTCAACGATATGACGGACAATCTTCGCAAGCTGTTCAACGAAGTCGTCGACACTTCGCAGCAGGTGGCCGCTTCCTCCGAAGAGCTGTCTGCAAGCGCGGAACAGAGCAGTTTGGCTACGGAAACGATTGCAATGTCCATTCAAGATGTCGCGCAGGGCGCCGAACAATCGTCACACCGTCTGAATGACAGCACGGCCGCTCTGGATGAAGTGGTAACCGGCGTTCGTTCCATCTCCGACAATGCGACAACTGTGCTGGACGTCAGCAATCAGACCATCCGCAAAGCTTCGGAAGGCGATCGCCTGGTCGACGAGACCGTAGTTCAGATTCAAGAGATTGACCGCTCCGTTCATGAAAGCGGCAAAGTCATTCAACTGCTGGACGGTCGTTCGAAAGAAATCGAAGAAATCTCGCAATTTATTTCGTCGATTGCCTCGCAAACCAATCTGCTCGCTTTAAACGCAGCGATTGAAGCAGCCAGAGCCGGCGAACATGGCAGAGGCTTTGCCGTCGTGGCAGACGAAGTTCGGAAGCTGGCCGAGCAATCCCAACAATCTTCCGCTCAAATCTCGGGACTGATCCATGAGATTCAAAACGATATGGAGCGTTCCAACCAATCGATCGAGCAAGTCGGCACGGAAGTCCAAGCCGGACTTGAAGCAGTCAGACGTACGCAAACCAACTTCAAAGAAATTCTGGAGCTGATGACTACGCTCACCACCCGGGTAGATCGGATGTCTTCGGCTACCCAAAACGTATCCTTCCGTGTACAAAATGCCTCCTCTAACCTATCAGGCATTCTGCATATTGCCGGCGATACATCGGATCATTCGCAAAACGTGGCTGCCGCCGCCCAGCAGCAGCTCGCTTCGATGGAAGAGGTCTCTTCCTCCTCGACCGCGCTGTCCCATCTGGCGGACAATTTGCATCGCGTAGTCGGCACTTTCAAGATCTGATGGTCTTTTTGATGCTCTACCGTGATTTTGAACTCCCGTATTGATTCCGGGAGTTCTCAGGCTGTCGAGAAAGTCGCTTCGACGCAGGAAGCGGGAAGACTCCGAGAGAAATTCGTTCAATCCGCTGTCTCACTTAGAAAATTGGAATGAACTTTAAAATGTAGTTTTCTAAGTTCAAAGGCGTCTTTCACTGAATTTCTCTCTCCGTCTTCTCGCTTCCAGTTACGTCGAATTTTCTCGACACATTGCAAACTCCCGGATTAATTCCGGGAGTTCTTTTATTTTCTTCTCCTACTTATCTGAATTTTTTTATGAAAATACATACGTATGCAGATAGGGATTTGAAAGGTTTTCGTTGACAATGGAATACGTTAGTCGATATATTAAATGAAGTTGATAATCATTATCACATCGAATGATATCCGTTTTGTTGCATTTTTATTCATTTCGGATGAAAAGAATGACCAAATATGCTCACGATTTAGAGAGGGGAACATCATGAACGCTAAAAGAAAGTTTTCGCTGCTTAGCATTATCTCGTTGATCCTGATCCTTGCACTTGTCGGCTGCGGCGCGGCAAACACCGCTTCGACCGACACGGCGGCTTCGACCAATTCGGCTGCAACCGAAACGGCACCTGCCGCAGATACGAACACGACGGAAGCTGGAGATGCTGAAGAACCGGCTGCCGAAGCAGACGCGACCGAATATCCGCTTACGATCAAGACGGCACTGGGTGAAGCCGTTCTGGAGAAAAAGCCGGAGCGTATCGTCACGATCCAATGGGGCAACCAGGACGTTGCACTCGCACTGGGCGTAGTGCCGGACGGCTTCTCCGCTGCCAACTTCGGCGTGAGCGAAGAAGACAACGGCCTGCTGCCTTGGACGAAAGCGAAACTTGACGAACTGGGCGCAACGACTCCTAACGTCTTCCAAGACACGGACGGCCTGGACTTCGAAGCGATTTCCGACGCGAACCCGGACGTGATCCTGGCCGCTTACTCGGGCATCACGCAGGAGGACTACGACACCCTGAGCGAAATCGCTCCGGTCGTGGCTTACCCGACGTCCCCTTGGACAACCAAATGGCGCGAACAAATTCAATTGACTGCCGAAGGCATGGGCATGAAGGCCGAAGGCGAACAATTGATCACCGATACGGAAAACCTGATCAGCGAGAAGTTCGATGCTTACCCGCAGCTCAAAGACAAAAAGATCGCTTGGGTAAACTTCTCCGCGGACGACCTGTCCAAGCTGCACATCTACACGCCGGTCGATACCCGCGTATCGTTCCTGGAAGAGATGGGCCTGACTTATCCGGAAAGCATCACTTCGCTGATCACGGACCCGACCAGTTACTCGCTGGAACTGAGTGCCGAAAACGCTCAAGCGCTGAACGATGTCGACATCATTGTCGGCTACGGCGACGACGCGCTGTACGAAGCGCTTAAAGCCGATCCGCTGATCGGCAAAATTCCGGCAATCGAAAGAGGTTCCGTAGCGTTCATCGCGGCGGACACTCCGCTCGTTGCGGCCGGAACGCCGACTCCGCTGTCGATCGCTTACACGATCGACGACTACATGACATTGCTCGGCGCTGCTGCCGACAAAGTGCAATAAGACCGATGAGCAATGTCACGGTCTCGAACGGTCGACGTCCGAGTCCGCACATTCCGAAGCATTTCTATACGGTACTGATCGTAAGCCTGATTTTGCTGGGGACGAGTATACTCGCTTCTCTGGCATTCGGCTCGCGGTCAGTGCCGTTTCATGATTTGATCAACGGTTTGTTTCGCCCCGAGGTCGATACCTACGAGGCGAACATCATTCGCAAACGGATCTCCCGTACGGTATTCAGCTTGTTCTGCGGAGCGGCACTCGGCGTATCCGGCTCGCTGATGCAAGCCGTGACCCGCAATCCGATCGCCGATCCGAGCATCCTCGGCGTAAACACGGGAGCCTCGTTGTTCGTGGTGTGCGGCATGGCCTTTTTCGGTATGACAACGGCAAGTCAATATATCTGGCTGGCAATGCTGGGTGCCGGACTTACCTCGATATTCGTATTCGGCATCGGATCGCTCGGGCGCGGCGGCGCGACGCCGATCAAGCTCGTACTGGCCGGAGCGGCGACCAGCGCGGCCCTCTCTTCGCTGGTGACCGCCATCCTGATTCCCCGATCGCATGTCATGGACCAGTTCCGGTTCTGGCAGGTCGGCAGCGTAGGCGCGGGAACATGGGGCAGCGTGACGACTTTCATTCCGTTCCTGCTTGTCGGATTGTTAATCGGTTTCCTGACCTCGCCGGCGCTCAACGCCTTGGCCCTCGGGGACGAAGCCGCCAAAGGGTTGGGCGTGAAGACGGGAACGCTGCGCCTGATCGCGGCTCTCGCAGGCGTCGTCTTGTGCGGAGCCGCAACCGCGTTGGCCGGGCCGATCGGATTTATCGGCCTGTTGGCCACGCATCTGGTTCGGCTTCTGGTAGGCGCGGATCTGCGCTTCGTCATTCCGCTGTCGGCCGTGGCCGGCGCAGTCATTCTCACCGTATCGGATATTGCCGGACGATTGATCGGCAGTCCGGGCGAGCTTGAGGTCGGCGTGGTGACCGCCTTCGTCGGAGCTCCCATTCTTATTATTCTCGCTATGCGGGCAAAGGTGCGTTCCCTATGACCATGACAACTTCTCGTCCCGATAACGTTTCCTCTTCCGTCGCCTTCATTCGTGCAGGACGTCGCCATCGGCAGCGCCGCTGGATGCTGGTCACCGGCACCATGGCTTTGCTTGCCGCGGCACTCTGCTGCGCCATGCTCATTCTCGGCAACACGATCTACCCGCTCGATCAGGTGCTGCGCGCTTTATTCGGCGAGCAGATCAAGGGCGTGTCCTTCGCCGTCAGCACGCTTCGCCTGCCGCGCATGCTGGCCGGATTGTTTGCCGGTTTCGCTTTCGGCATCGCCGGATACACTTTCCAGACGCTGCTGCGCAATCCGCTTGCCAATCCCAACGTCATCGGGATCACATCGGGTTCCAGCGCCGCCGCGGTATTCTGTTTGACGGTCCTGCAAGCCGGCAACGCGTTTACTTCGGTCGCGGCCGTGGTCGCAGGATTGCTTACCGTTGTCGTGATCTACATCCTGTCCCGCGGCAAAATCTTCTCGATCGGCCGCCTGATTCTGATCGGGATCGGGATTCAGGCCATGCTCGATGCGGTCATCTCTTACCTGCTGCTGATCAGCTCGGAAAAAGACGTCCCGACCGCCATTCAATGGTTGTCCGGCAGCCTGAACGGCTCCAAAATGAACGAGCTGCCGCCTCTCGTCCTCATCGTGTTAATCTTCACGCCGATCCTGATGATCCTGGGCAAGCATCTGCACGTTTTGGAGCTGGGCGAACAATCGGCTTCCTCGCTCGGAGTCAGCACGGACAAAACCCGGATCGCCCTGATCGTGGCGGCGGTATTCATTGTCGCCATCGCGACCGCGACCACGGGGCCGATCGCCTTTGTTTCTTTTCTCGCCGGGCCGATCGCCAAGCGGCTGGTCGGAAACGGTTCGTATAACCTGATTCCGGCCGGTCTGGTCGGCATCAACCTCGTGCTCGCCGCCGACCTGGTGGGACAGTTCGCTTTCGTAACCCGATTTCCCGTAGGGGTCATTACCGGCTTGCTCGGAGCGCCGTATCTGATCTTTCTGTTGATCCGCATGAACCGGAAAGGAGAATTGTGATGAAGCCTAACCATACGTTCACAGCCGAGCAGGTCGTTGCCGGTTACGAAAATAAAACCGTCATTAACGGCGTGGACCTGACCATTCCGAGCAATCGAATCAGCGTTATCGTCGGCTCCAACGGCTGCGGCAAGTCCACGCTGCTCAAAGCGCTGGCACGACTGATCAAGCCGACCTCCGGCAGCATCATGCTGGACGGCAAGCCGATATCGCGCTACCCGTCCAAGCAGCTGGCACGAATCGTCGGCCTCCTGCCGCAGTCCCCGATCGTGCCCGAAGGCATTTCAGTCGCCGATCTGGTCGGACGCGGACGCTTCCCGCACCAATCGCTGCTCGGCGGCTGGTCGAAAAAGGATTACGAAGCCGTGGCCGAGGCGATGGACATGATGGACATTACCGAATTCGCCAACCATAACATCGACGAGTTGTCCGGCGGCCAGCGCCAACGCGTTTGGATCGCCATGGCGATCGCCCAGCAGACCGATATCCTGTTCCTAGACGAACCGACGACGTTCCTCGATATCACGTATCAAATCGAGATTCTGGACCTGCTGACCGACCTGAACCGCAAGCACGGTACGACGATCGTCATGGTCCTCCATGACATCAACCTGTCCGCGCGCTACGCCGACCACATCTTCGCCCTGCAAGAAGGCCGCTTGGTCGCCGAAGGCAATCCGACCGAAGTCATCACCAGCGAACGGGTCAAAGACGTATTCGGCCTGGACTGCGCCGTCATCCCCGACCCGGTCTCCGGCTCTCCGATGATCGTCCCGAAAGGCCGATACCATGCAAGCTAAGATCTTGTGACCCTAACTTGATTGCTTACCCAAACCAAAAAGGCCGCCATTTCCGGCAACCTTCAATAGGTCGAGAAAGCCTAGCGTAGCTGGAAGCTAGAAGACGCAGAAAGAAATTCAGTGAAAGACGCCTTTGAACTTGGAAAACTTCCATTCAAATTTCGTTCCAGTTTTCCAAGTGGGACAGCGTATTGAACGAATTTCTTTCGCAGTATTCTCGCTTCCCGCACCTACGTAACTTTCTCGACACGTATGAAGGCTGCCGTTACCGGCAGCCTTTTTCACCCCTCACACCCTTGTCTCCACTAGCGTCCGATACTCCCCGAACCACTTTTCCCAATTATCCTTACGCGATTCTATCGTTCGTCCGTCCATAAGGGCTTCGATGACATCCAGGCACACATGCCAACCGGCAAGGTCTTTCGGCGTGTGCGAAGTCACCTGGCGCATCGTTTCGACCAATACAAGCCGGCTTCCGTAAGCTTTGGGAGACAATTCGAATCGGATCCGATCTTCTCCCCACGTGTATTCCAGCACGGAACGTTCCTTGAAGCCGACGATTCGCAGTTCTTCAAATGTGCCATCCTGCATATCAAAACGGATGGTTCCGCCCAAATTAAGGTTTTTGACCTGCAATTCGGGGAACCATTTCTTCAAATGCTCGTTGTCCGTCAGATACGTCCAGGCTTGCTCGGCGGGGTGTGTCAGGCGACGTTCGAATCGGGCTTTATATCCGTCTCCGCTTGATTCGATTACGGCTAGCATCGCGTATCTCCTCCTCGTCATTCATTCTAAGAAATGGAACGGGTTTACAGTTCTATATTACCGAACCCAACGCTTTCCGCCAAGCTTGCGAGCAAGGATTGATTCCGCTCTAGGTTAAACTTTTTCTCCTTATGCAAAAAGGCGAACGGAGGCTTGCTTCCCCCGTCGCCTTTCTTTTGCTTTTCTTATGATTTTCCTGAATGCCTCTTACTGCCCGGCTTCGATCTCTCCCAAAAACGCCCGAAGTTCCTTGGCGATTTCCGGCGAATTTTTATGGTGCAGATAATGCCCGCCGTTCATCCCCACCATCTTGCCGTACTCGGCATGCGCAGCCTGCTCTTGATGCAGCTCGGTCCAAGACGCCACCTCGGCATCTTCTTGGTTCACGAACAAAATCAGCGGCAGCGCGGCGGAGAATTTCGCGTCGGCTTCCCGCGCGGCGCGGAAGTTTTCCGAAATATGGCGCATCTCGTTCATCAGGGTCGGGTTATTGCCTACGCGATTCGTGATCATGCGAATCTGCCGGCTCATTTCTGCGTCGTAACCGAGTTTTTCATAGGGATCTCCGCCCAACTTGGTCAGCAGCCTCATCATGCCGGATTCGCGCAAAAAAGTGAACAAGCCTTCCGGCAGTTCCGTATCCATGCCGCCCTGCTTGGGCACGCTCGTATCGATCCCCGCGAAAGCGATGATCTCGTCCGGGTAACGCTGCGCATACTCGATGCCGTACAGCCCTGCGATCGAATGTCCCATCAGCACGTAACGGTCTACGCCCAATTGCCCAAGCGCCTCGTGAACTTCTTCGACGATATTCGCCGTTGTGCGTTCTTTGTCGGTCTCGTCGCTTAACCCGTAGCCGAAAGGTTCCACCGCGATCACGCGATAATCGGACTCCAGCTCGCGGATCAGCAGCTCGAAATCGCGTGCCGGAACCGCCGTTCCGTAGCCGGGGAGCAGCACGATCGTTTCTTCGCCTTCTCCCCGGATCAGCACGTTCATCTTCTTGCCGTCCACCGCTACCGTTTGGCCGTACGGCTGGATTTTGCTTGCTTCCGAACGCGTCGCGATTTGATCTACGGCAAATACGGCAATGAAGAACAAGGCAATGACTCCGACGATAATGCCCAAGGTCCCCAGTAAGACGCGCGGCCATTTTTTCTTCTTTTTATGAAGGGTGTCGACGGTATGTTGAATTTTGTCCATGCCGGTCTCTCCTATTCGCAATAAACTTTTCCCGCTAGTCCCACAGCAGGTACGAGTAAGGATAGCAAGCGATCATGGACACCTCGTGACGACAATATGAACGTAATATGAACTTGAAAAAAAGATCGGCCGGATGCCTATTCCGCCTCCCCTATCGATCCGAAGACGGCTCCGGCGCATCCAGCGGAAGCGTCACCGTAAATGCCGTACCGCTCCCCGGCTCGCTCTCCACTTCGATACTTCCGCGATGCAGCGCCACGATCTGCCGCACGATCGCCAACCCCATGCCGCTGCCTCCGTATTTACGGCTGCGAGAACGATCCGCTTTGAAAAAACGTTCGAATACGCGCTCTTGATCCTCCGTCGCAATTCCGATCCCCTGGTCGGCGATGCGGACGGCAGCGTTCACGACGTCCCGGGAAAGGGTCACCGCGATCTCCCCGTTATCCGGCGAAAACTTGATCGCGTTGCCGATAATATTCGTCCATACCTGCCCCAATTGATCCGGATCGCCGATTATGCGCACAACGGGCAAATCCAATTCAAAACGAATGCCTTTCACGGACCACTGCGGTTGCAGCGCGATAATGATCCTGCGAATCTGCTCGTCCAGTTGCAGCTCGGAGCGATGCAAATGCGGCTTCGATTCCAATAAACTCAGCTTCAGCAAACTATCGCTCATCCGGGACATGCGGTTCGCCTCGGCGGTGATGATATCGAGATACCGGCTGCGCTGATCCTCCGAAAGATTGGACTGCTTGAGCGCCAGCGCATACCCGGAGATCGAGGTAAGCGGCGATTGCACCTCGTGCGACACGTTCGATACGAAGTCGCGCCGCATCTCCTCCGACCGCTGCAAATCGCTCGACATCGCTTCGAAGCTGCGTGCCAACTCGCCCAATTCGCCTTTTTGCCGGATATCCAGCTTCACGTTGAAGTCGCCCGCCGCAATATGCCGCGTTGCTCGCGTAAGCTGCTTGATCGGCCTTACGACAAAAGCCGCCGCTCCCAAAAAGACCAAGCTTCCGGCAATCAGCGCGTACGTCGCGAAATTCAGCAGCCACTTGATGACGAACGGCGCGGAAGCCGATCCGACAGGCTCGATAAACAAGGCTTGAACGCCTTCGTCCGTACGGAACGGCATCCCGATCAATTCGATGGTGATGCCGTTGGTGTTCACCCGGACCGATTCTCCCGCTAACACTCGCCGGACCAGCTCTTCGTCGATTCCGAACTCTTTAAGCGAAGGCTGGCCGTAAGCACGGAACTTGTCCGGCGTTTCGTACATGCGGACGTAGTACGAACCCAACTGATTCATTCCGCTGACGAATTCGTTCGCCTGTTCGGTCGGCATCTCTTCGTACAGGCGTCCGATATCCTGCGCGAACTGGGTCAGCGGAATTTGCAGATTCTCGTTCATCTGATCGCGAAAAGCCCAAGTCGCGATAAAGAACGCCAGCATCGTCCCTCCGATCACCGACACGAGGAAGATCAACACAACCCGCGTGTACAACGAACGAATCATTCGTCGGCCTCCAATCGGTACCCCAGTCCGCGTACCGTCTCGATCGCAAACCCGCCTACATCGGAAAAACGCTCCCGCAGGCGCTTGATATGCACATCCACCGTCCGATTGTCTCCGCCGTAATCCAGTCCCCAGATCCGCTCGATCAACTGCTCCCGCGTGTAGACCTGCCCCGGCGTTCCCGCCAGCGTGTACAGCAGTTCAAACTCCTTGAGCGGCAAGGTAAAAGATTCCGTTCCGACGGTGACTTTATACGTGTTCCGATCAAGCGCCAGACCGCCGATTCGCACCGCTTTGTCCGCACCGATTCGGGATCGTTTGAGCAGCGCGCGAACGCGTACCGTCAGTTCCAACGGATCAAAAGGCTTGGTCAGATAATCGTCTGCGCCCAGCTCGAATCCTTTGACCTTTTCCCAAGTCTCGCCCCGTGCCGTCAGCATCAACAGCGGAAGCTCCGCGCTCCGCCGGCGCAGCTCCCGGCATAAGGCCCAACCATCGATGCCCGGCATCATGATATCCAGCACAACCAGATCGATCGATTGGCTTGCATGCACATCCAGCGCCTCCTGTCCGTCGGAAGCTTCCGCCGTCGCGAACCCGTCATTATGTAAAAACAGGCAGACCAACTCGCGAATATTCGCATCGTCATCGGCCACCAGTATTGTCGGCATGCGTCTCATTCTCCTTGTCATCTCGTTTTGTCGGCCAAACCTCTTCTTTCATTATAGAGCAAAACGGCAGACCCGCGCTTTGTCGGCGTCGACACAAAAAAGCCGATGCCGTTTTGTGACGGCATCGGTTTTTTCGGTATCGGGACGGGGTGCGAAATCCGCTTCCTTCTTAGCTTGCGCGCATGCTCCGGCAGCGGACTGCGCGCGGGTTACACTTGCTCGGCAGTCGGCTTGGGCTTATAGATGGACTCCGCTTCATGCGGCTGCCCGTCTTTTTCCGCCGAAGCCGCCGGATCGGGATCGGCCGGGAAATCGGCGACGGTTCCTTTTCCGCTCAGAACGTGCAGGGCACGTTCGCGATCGAACAAGCCTTCCCAGCGGGCCACGACGAAGGTCGCCACGACATAGCCGATAATATTGATCGTCGTGCGGTAGTTGCCCATGATCCGGTCCGGGGCGAGCATCAACGCCACCGCGGCGACCGGGATCGACCCGGTACTGGCCGCCGTCGCGGACAAAGCGACGAATGCCGAACCCGGAATGCCCGCCATGCCTTTGGAAGTCAGCAGCAGCACACCCAGCAGGATCAACTGCTCGGTCAAGCTCAGGTCCACGCCGGTGGCTTGCGCGAGAAAAACCAGCGCCAGCGCAAGATAGATGGACGCTCCGTCCAGATTGAACGAATAGCCGGTCGGAACGACCAAGCCCACGACCGAACGGTGACAGCCGGCTTTTTCCAGCTTGGTCATGATTTGCGGCATTACGGCTTCTGTCGAACCCGTAGCGAAAGCGAACATGATCTCCTCGCGAACGAGCTTGATCGCTTTCCACAGCCCGATTCCGACGAAGACGCGCATGATGACTTCCAGCACCAGCAGGAACAACAGGCAGGCGACGGTCATGGCCAGGAACAATTTGCCGAAGCCCAACAGCGTCTGCATGCCATACTGGCTGACGGTAAACGCCATAGCGCCGAATGTCGCGATAGCAGTCAGCTTCATGATAAAGCCCATGATTTGGAAGATGACGTGGCTGATATGATCGAACGCTTCGATCAGGAATTCCGACGTTCGCCCGCCGACTTTGACCAGCGCGAAGCCGAACAAGCAGGAGACGAGCAGCACCTGAAGCATCGTGTTGGTCGCGAACGCCGATACGACGCTTTCCGGGATGATATTCATGAAGAAATCGACGCCGTGCGGCAGTTCCGCGTTTTTCGTGACGCTGCCGACCGCATCGGTCGACAGTGTCGCAGGGTCCACTTTCATTCCCGCGCCCGGCTTCATCACGTTGGCGACGACGAGGCCGATGATCAGCGCGATCGTCGTAACGGCTTCGAAATACAGCAGCGCTTTGCCCCCGATCCGGCCGACCGTTTTCATATTGCCGACTTTGGCGATGCCAAGCACCACGACCACGAAAACGAGCGGCGAGATAATCATCTTGATCAGCTTGATGAATCCGTCTCCGAGCGGTTTGAGCGCGATGCCCACCGTCGGCCACAAATAGCCCACCAAGATCCCCAGCACGATCGAAGCGATGATTTGAACGAACAGATTTTTGTACAACGGCTGTTTCGGCTTGGCTGTTTGTTCCATGTTTGTTGTCCCCCTTTTACTAATTTGCATTAAAGCAATAAAGCAAAATCGCATCAGACATGTTTAAGAAAGCGATACGGTGAAGATCGTCGCTTTACGTTCTTCATTCGGAGATGAAAACTGTTTTGATTTTTATTTATGTAAGGTTTTATTACCTTTTTTAGCTTTCTTTATGTTTATCGTCATTATAAAAGAGCAATTCTTTATGTTCATTAGTCAACACGTACAAATCCCTTTTTATTTTTTGGGACCTTTGACTAATAAACAGGATTTTTTTCGATTCTAGCACTTTCTAAAGTGAGCTTTTCTTCCATAGGCAAACAAAAAGAAAAGTCCGCCTGGGCAGACGGACTCGGATACTAATAGTGAAAGCATGGCTTTTTTAAAAGGCGCCGAGCATCAAGCCGATTTTTATTGCGCGGCGGCCGCGGAGTCGTATAGGCTCAGATCCGCATTGTCGATAAAAGGAGTCGGATCCGCGATGCAGAACAGAGTCAAACGGTGCATCGCCCGGGTGCAAGCCGTATAGAACAGCTTGCGCTCGGACTCGCGGTTGTAGGCGTTAGCGGACGCGTCGTAGATCAGTACGGCATCGAACTCGACGCCTTTGGCGAGATAGACGGGGAGGATCAGCGTTCCCTTTTTAAACTCGGGAGTGGTCTTGGTGATCTCTTTCAGGTCTTGGCATCCCAAGGCGGCGAGCTGTTCCAGCGCTTCGCGGGCTTCGGCGGCGGTGCGCGTGACAATGCCGATCGAGTCGAAGCCTTCGGCTTGAAGCTGCTTGAGATGCGCGGCGATAAGTTCGGCTTTTTGCTTGGGAGATTCAGCCCCGATCAGCAGCGGCTTCGCGCCTTCGCGGTCGAAAGGTTCGATATCCGCGGCTTCCGGCAATAGAGCCTTCGTGAACCCCACGATCTCCCGTGTCGAACGGTAACTGCGATTGAGGCGGAATACGCGGGTATCCGCGGCTCCGTACAAGTGAACGAGCGGAGAGTCGGGACCGGATAGCTCCGTGGACTGCGTAAAGATCGCCTGGCTGAAGTCGCCGAGCACGGTCATGCGGGCGCTCGGGAACATCTTTTTGAAAAACGCGTATTGGAACGCGGAATAATCTTGGCCTTCATCCACGAACACCTGCCGGATATCCGAGCTGCTGCGCAGTCCTTCGACCATTTCCTTCAGATACAGATAAGGAGTGGCGTCTTCGCAGTACAGTTCGCCGCGTTCAAGCTTCGCTCGGGTTTGGCGGCCGATCTCGTTCCAGCAAGGCGGCAGTGCGGAGGCTCCGGCTTCACTGGAAACCCGATCGGATTCGGGACTTTGCTCCTGATCAAACAACTGCATGTACAACGCGGTCACGTCGACGAACGTCATTCGCTTCACGCCGCGCTTCAACGGTTCGAACGCTTCTCTCGCCAGATCTTTGCGCAGCCAGGCTTCTTGACGTTCGGAGAAGTCGAAATCGCCTTCGTCCAAACGTCTCGTACCGTTCAATCTCGCTCTGGCCGCCGCATACTGCTCGGAAAATTCGAACACATGCCGCTCCTGATGCAGCTCGCCGTACGCTTCTTCGTACTGCTCGGTATCGATGTAGTTCAACCCTTCATCGACCCACTTTGCATACCGTTCCTCGCGCTCCAGCCGCTTTACTTCAGCCAGCAGCCACTCCTGAAGCTTCGCTAACCGATTGGCCGTGCGCAGCGAAGCATTGTAGCCGTAGAACAGCTCCCGCATCCGCTCGGCACTCACCAGTTCGCGGCCTCGGAAGGTCAGCGCACGGAACTTCATGCCGCCGCGCTCCAAGCCTTCGACGTACCGCTGCATCTCCTGCAAAAAGCCGGAAGACGCTTTATAGCGAATCCCGCTCAGTCGGGCTTCGTAACCGGGATCGGACGATTGCGACAGCACATACTCCATCTGATCGAACGGATCTTCGAGCGCGAACGCCTGCCCCAAGCGGCGCTCCAAATATTCCTGAAACGTGGTCTGCTTCATATTCTCCTCGCCGAGCTCCGGCAGAACCGTGGAGACGTAACCGTTGAACATCGGATTGGGCGAAAAAAGCACCACTTGATCCGCGCGCAGACGATCCCGCTGACTGTAAAGCAGATAAGCGACCCGCTGGAGCGCCGCCGACGTCTTGCCGCTGCCCGCCGCGCCCTGCACGATGACCATCCGGCTTTTATCCTCGCGAATGATCGCATTCTGCTCTTTTTGGATCGTGGCCACGATGCTTTTCATTCGATTGTCCGCCGCGCCGCCGAGCACCTGCTGGAGCAGCTCGTCGCCGATCGTATCGCTCGTATCGAACACGTTCAAAATTTGTCGATCCCGGATCTGATACTGCCGCTTCAGTTCCATCTTGCCGGAGATGCTGCCGTTCGGCGTCTCGTAATCCGCGCGTCCCGGCGAATGATCGTAATACAGGCTGGCAATCGGCGTCCGCCAATCGTAGATCAGGAACTCCAGGCCGTCGTTATCCACGAACGAAGACACTCCGATATAGACCGACTCCGCGAATCCGGTTCCGTCTTCCCGAAAATCGATCCGCCCGAAATACGGAGACTCCGATAATCGTTTCAGCTTATGATATTTCCGCACTTTGTTCTGATGACTTCGCTCGCGCTCCGACAACAACGCTTCCTGCTGCTCGATGCTGTAGACGCTCTCTTCGAAGTCTTCGTTCGTGCTCGTGCTGACGCTGACCTCTTCCCAGAACTTGCGCCGAATATCGACAGCCTGCTCGTTCAGCCCTTCGATCTCCGGTTCGATCTCCCCGATTCTGTCTTCCAGCTTGGCACTGACTTCGCTCAATCGTTCCTGCTCTTGTTCCCACTCTCTGGCTTCGATCATTTCCCCGTCCACTCCCTTATTCGATTTTGGAGAAAAACCGTTTGACAACCCGCCGGAACCCATGCTAGAATTAAAGTATAGATAAGATGTAATAATTATGTCTTCATAAAAGTGTTCACAGCGGTTCTCCCATCGTATCACAGGAAATCGCGATGTTCAATATCTATTTCAACTACGACCCCCCGGCCAAAAGCCGGGGGTTTTTAATTTTATAATGCTTTTAAAACAAGAAAAACCCGTCATCGTTGACGGGCTCAGGCTGCCGAGAAAGTTACGTTTGCGAAGGAAGCGAGAAGACTCCAAAAAAAATTCGTTCAAAACGCTGTCTCACTTGGAAAACTGGAATGAAATTAGTATGGAAGTTTTCCGAGTTCAAAGGCGTCAACATATCGCTGAATGTTACCGCAGGTTTTCTTCGAAACCCTGTATTTCACTGAATTTTTCTCTCCGTCTTCTCGCTTCCAGCTACGTTTGATTTTCTCGACACATTCAGCCCGCCATAATCGACGGGCTTTTCTTTTTTAAGATTTTCTTTTGTAACTTTCTCTTTCTACCCACCCAAAAGAGCGAGAAGTTCGCCCTTAACAGCTACAAGAGAAGCTATCCGAAATTAAAAATCTTCCACTTGAGCGAAGCCCAAGCGGAGGGGGAAATTCAGTTCAATACGCCTTTGAACTCGGAAAACCTCAACTAAAAATTCCAATCCAGTTTTCCGAGTGAGACAGCGTCTTGTAAAGCATTTCGAAGAAATGCACTTCGGAAGCATATGCTGGCAATTTCCCCCGCAGCGCCGCCAAGCTTCACCAACAAATAGATTTTTAATTACTTCTTCTCGCTCAACGCCAGCACGATTTTTCCGCTCTCGTATTTTAACTTCGCGCTATAATCCCCCGACATTCCTACGACTTCGAGCTTATCGAACTTGCCTTCGATCGATCCGCCCGTAATCAGCGTCAGATCGCGTTTCTCGAATTCGTAGCCATCGACGAAGTTCACGCGCAGCGTTCCGCCCGCTTGCAGTTTGCCTGCAACTTCGATGCCGTCGTCCGCTCCGGTTACGCCGATCTCCAGTACGCTATTCGCAGCTTGCGTGAAGTCTCCGCCGATCGTCAGCAGACGCGGGCCTTCGACGCTCTCGATGATCGTGCCGCCGTTTACCACATTGCCCATACCGAACGCCGCTGCCGATTGCGCTTCAAGCGTACCTGCCGCAAGCTCCGTTCCGCCCGTGTAGGTGCTGTTGCCTGCCAGTGCCAGCTTGCCGCTGCCTTGCTTGATCAGCTTGCCCGCGCCCGAGATGTCGTTGCGCCACAGGTCTTCCGCGTTGAATCCGCCTTGAGCCGCATCCATGTTCACCGTTACGTTGCCGCTGAATGCGCCGTAGCCGTTTGCCGCTTCGAACAGGTTCAGGCGTCCCCAGCCTTCCGGATCGTCCAGCAGCGGGTAGCCCGATTCCAGACCTGTCGTTGCCAGCACTTCGCGGCGCTGTTCGTCGCTCAGGTAAGGAAGGCGAGTCTCCAGCAATACTTCCGCATCTTGAGGCACGATCATCGGTTTGGTCGTATCGCCGATTTGCTTGAAGCCGTAGGTCAGGCGCTGCATGTAATCGGCTTTGTTTTGCTCGTAGTCGGCGAAGCGGTCTTCGGCCGTGCCGGTTTCTTTTAACAGGATATCATGCGCTTGATCGTACGCCTGCCGCTTCAGTTCGGCATTGTCCGGATCAGCCAGCGTCGCCGCAGCCAAGGCTGTCGCCAGTACGCGTCCGCCCATAACGTCCAGCGGCGAGTGCATACCGGATACGATCCGGCTGTCGCCCATTTCCGAAGCGCGGGTCAGCAGTTCTTGGTAACGTTCAGGCACGGCATACGCCAGCGACAATGAAGCGAGGTAAGACGCATTCGTGTGGCCGCTCGGGAAACCGCCGTCTTTTTCGGGAGTGGTGCTGATCGCGGGAACCAGCGTCGGAACGACGATCCGGTTATCGTTCGTGCCTTCCTGCATGTTCACCCAACGATACGGACGCATATATTGGAAAAACGTCTTGGACGGGTTCGTGGATGCGTAGTTGCCGCGAACCACGCCGATCAGATCGACCATTTTGCCCAGGGACGATTCGGAATCGCCGCCTTTGTTGGTGCTGTCTTCGTCATCGTATTTTTTCGTCGTTGCATCTGCGGCTACGCCGTCGATCGACGTTGTCGTTTTGCTCAGCTCGCGGTAGACGTCGGTCAGTGCGCCCAATCCTTCGACTGCACTGTAGGTTTGTCCGCGACGGTCAACCAGGTAGGCCAGTTCTTCGTCGGCCGCCGTGCGTGTTGCCGCCAGGTCGACGACGTATTGAATATTATAGTTAAGTACGTCTTCTTGCAGCTTCGTTCCGTTGTTCCACGTGCTGCCCGGCGTCCATAGTTTCAAAAATTCCGACAGCGTGCCGAGCGCGGCGTTGCTTTCGACGCTTTGGTTGTCGCCGCTGTTCGTTTTGTACGAATCGGCGAAATACCCCCAAGCAGGCTGCGACGGAACTTGGATTTCATAAGCATCCGCAGCCGCGATAGCGGGATGCACGACTGCGGTATTGGACAGGATGGCGAAGCCCATTGCGACGACCAGCATTTGTTTTAGGGTTCTTTTTTTCACGGTAAAGTTGCTCCTCTTCGTTTAGGTATTCGCTTGTGCTTTCGATTCGAATCGCAGCAAATGTAGCATCCGGCAGCGATTTTGGGCAATGGAACGATTTCGCCTTTATAGCATTTTGGGAGGTTTTCGGCGGAAATCAGTCGAATTTTATTCATTTAACAATCCCCTTACAAAAATCCCGAACAACTCTGCAACCTTGCCTGTATAATCCCACGCGGGAGGAGAGTGTACGATGAAAAAACGAAATTCCGTCTGGGCCCGTCTGGCCGTATCTTATCTGTCCGTCGTGCTGGTCATCGTCCTCTCGCTATGTTCGGTGTTTTATATCTATTCCTCCAATCGATACATGTCGGAATTGCAGGATCGCAATCAAGCTACCCTCGCGAACACGGCAAAAACGATCGATTCCGAAGTGTTCCAGCGGGTGCAGCAAGTCGTTCTCGGGCTTGCGCTGGACCGGACGTCGGATCTGCGGCAGTTCCAGGGCGACTCGTGGAAAAATCATCCGTCCCGCCTGTTGGAGCTGCAGCAATTGCTGAAGTCCGAGGTGTCTGCCCAGCCTGATCTGATCGAAGCGATTCATCTTTATGACCCGCAAAGCGGCGCGATGCTGTCTTCGCTGCACGGACTGGTTGACCGGAATCATCGCGAACGCAGTATGCCGCAGCAGGCCGACTGGATCGAAAGCATGTCGATATCGGAAGCCAGCGGAATGTGGACCGGCTCTCGCGTCGTTCCTGAGGATGCGTTTTCGGAATTTCCGGACAGCGGCGGGCAAAAGCTGATGACGTACGCGCACAGCTATCCTTTTCAATCTTCCGGCGCGGATAGCGATCTGATCGTGGCCGTGGATGTCAAAGAAAAAGCCGTACAAACGATTATCCGCAACATGATGCCTTTTCAATATGAAGAAACGTGGTCGCTGGGCGCTTCGGGAGAGCCGGCAATCGGGACGGAAAGCTCGGCGGATAGGCGTCAGCAAGCCGGACAAGCCGAAGTCTCAGCCGGAATGCCGATCGACAGCGATGCGTATACGATATTTCATGAGCCGCTGCCAACAACGGGATGGACGCTTTACAGCGCAACGCCGCATAGCTTTTTCCAAGAACAATCGCTGGCCGTGCAACGGCTTGTGCTGGCGATCTCCGCGGTGGCTTTGCTGATCGGGCTGCTGCTGTCCGGGATGATGACCAAGCTGATCTACAGTCCGCTCAAACGCCTCGTCGCCAATATTCGCCAGCTGACCGGACAGTCCGATACGGAGGCGAACGAATACGGGATGATCAACACGGCCGTGCATCATCTGAACGAAAAGGTCAGCACGTTGGAAGAGAACCTTCGAGCCACCGGACCGATCGTGAAGCGCAATATGATCTTGCGGCTGCTTCAAGGCGAACAGACGGAACAATCGATTAAGGAACGGACGCTGGTCGAACAACTATTCGGCGAAGCCGACGGATTCCGTTGTTTGCTGCTGCATGTCCATAGAAGACCGGGAGCTCGCGAAAAGTTGGAACACGGGGCGGCGACCACTCGCGCAGACATTGCCTTAATGCTGGAACGCATGCGGCTGCCCGGAATTTTGATCGTGGCGGAAGAGCTTCCGGACAAGAAGATTGCGGCTATTCTGGCCCGAACGGAAGTTCAAACTCCGGACGACGCCTTTGCGAAAACGGCAACCTGCGACGAAGACCGGATGCGTACCTTGGCCGATCATATGCTGAACGCCTGCAAAGAGTTTCCGGACGTAGGCGTTCAGCTTAGCTGGGGACGCGAAGTGATAAAGCCGGATGAGCTGCATGCGAGCCGAAGCGAGGCGGAGAGCCGGATCAAATATGCGTATTTCCTGCCTGAACGGCCTTTGCTGCATGAAGCTTCTTTGGCGGAGCGCGAGGACAGCCTAGACGAGATTCCGCAGCCGATCCTTGCACGCTTCCGGGAAAAACTGCCGGGGCGCCAATTCGACGAGATTGCCGAAGCGGTCGACAAGTTAATCGAAGCGATGCGGGAAGGCAGCTATCCGGCGGACTACTGTCACTTTATTTTGTCGAACACCGTCTTCGCTTTTTCCGATTATTTGAAAAGCATTCGCTACAAGCAGCCGGGCGGCGGTCATCCGGACTTGCATCGGCAGTATATTGCGCTCTCGCATATCGATGAATTCCGGGCATGGCTGCTGGATTCGGTACGGACGTTTTTAGCCGAGACGGAAAAACGCAGCAGCGAACGGGCGACGGATACGCTGGAATCGGCCCAGCAGTATATCGACGCGCATCTGCCTGACGATCTGTCGCTCGAAGCGGTATCCTCGAACGTGTTTATCAGCGCGAAATATTTGAGCCGATTGTTCAAGGAACAGCTGGGCGTAACGTATACCGAATACGTGACGAAAAGACGGATGGAAACGGCCAAAGAGCTGATCGAACGCGGCGGAGCGACGATCGAGCAGGTTGCCGGAGCGGTCGGTTACAGCACCACGGCGTATTTTATCAAGAAATTCAAAGAAGCTTACGGCTGTACGCCCGGCAATTATTTGCGGGAAAGTCGGAAGCAGGCGTAGCCGGAGTGACGGGATGGGTCGGATCGCTGCGGAGTACGGGAATCGGTTGAATAAAAGGGGGATAACGATGAACAGGACGCTGCTGCGACGATTGGCGGTTTATATCACGACAGTCTTTGTCTTGGCTGTGCTGGTCGGCTGCGCAAGAATTGCAGACGGATCGAAAGAACAATCGGCTGCTCAGGAAGACTCCCCGAAGTTCAACATTTCCTGGACGATGCATCAAAATCTCCCCGTCCCCCAGGATGCGGAGATGATTCGTTATGTGGAGCAAAAATACGACGTCGATCTGGACATCTGGAATCTGGAAAACAACCGTTACGAGTCGCTGCTGGACCTGAAGCTGGCACAAGAAGGCGCGCCGGATCTGCTGCGCATTCGTCAACCGCAGGATTTGCTCAAAGTTCAGCAGCAAGGGCTGCTCGCCGAGATCCCCGAGGAGACGCTGGAGCGCTATGCGCCCAATCTGATGGCTGCCATTCGCAAATATGCGCCGGATTATGCGGATCAGGGTCGGATCGACGGCAGCATTTACGGCATTCCGGTCGTCAATCCGACGAATGCTTACCGGATTCCGGTCGTGTATCGGCAGGATTGGCTGGATAAGCTTGGGCTGGACGTGCCGGATACGCTGGAGGAATTCGAGCAAGTCATCTACGCGTTCGCGAACGAAGACCCTGACCGAAACGGAATTAAGGATACATACGGGCTGTCGCTGGAAGGCATGAACGCGGTGTTCGGCGCTTTCGGGCAGGTCGTGTTTGCGGATCAGCTTTATTTTAGCGACAAGCATGGGCAGTTGGTCATTGGGGCGCTGGAGCCGGAAATGAAGGAAGCGCTGGTCTATCTGCGGAAATGGTACGCGGACGGCGTGATCGATCCCGAGTTTATTACCGGAGAAAATAAAGGCGGATATAAGCATCTTTCGCATTCTTTCATCAACGGGCGAATCGGCATGACCTCGATGGGCAATTATTACCATTGGATCGATGACGGGGATTACCGGGCGTGGACGGTGGATGCTCGCGGGGCAAGCGTGGAAACTCCGGTAAAAGCGACTTACAACGTCAAGGAACTGCAAGCGAAAAACCCGGATGCCCGCGTATCGTTCGGCCGACCGTTCAGCGGCCCGGACGGCAAACGCGGCTCCAAAGCCTACGATATGCTGATGAGCTTTACGGCTATTGGAGCAAATGCGACGAAGGAACCCGGCAAAATGGAGAAAATTTTGCAAATTCTCGACGATGTCAGCGCCAACCCGGATGAAGCCGAGCGGGCAACGCTGAAAAACGGCATTATCGGCAAGCATTGGAACTGGGCGGGGCCGACACGGGAAGATGTGGTAACGCTGCCGCCTTACGACAAGTACGCCAACTACCTGAATACGATCGGCGCGAATATCGGGATGACCGTTCCCTATCCGCCGACCGAGCGCCGCGAGCAATGGGCCGCGACGCTTCATTTGGATCAGGACGGGATTTATAATGCGCTGGAAGTCTCCACGCCGTCGCTTGTGCGCAATAGCGAAGAGCTGATCGCGCTGCGCAACCGGGCGTATATTTCGTTTATTACCGGGGAACGTCCGCTTGCGGAGTTCGATGACTTCGTGCAGGAATTTTTGGATGCGGGTGGGGCCGAGGTGTTGGCGGAAGCGAACGAGGCCAACACCTTGTCGGAGTAAAAGATGCGGTTACGCTTGAAGTCGGATCACACCCTACAGCCGCTGCACGTGCGTATCCTTGAAGCCTGAAGCGTATTTGAGGCCGTAGCCCATCATCCGGTCCAGTCCGATATGCGCCGTCCAGATCAAGCCGATCATGGTCAGCCATGCGGCCGGGAAGATCAGGCCGGCCAGCAGGAGCAGCAAAGGCACGGTATAGGTGTGAGCCGCGTTGTAGACGTAGGCGCCAATCTTATTGCCGGACGCGTAGCCGATCATGGACAAGTCCGGAGCGAACAACAGCAGGACAAAAGGAAGCCAGCCATAGCCGTTCATGAAATAAAGCGCGGCGGAGGCGGCAACGACGAACAGGCCTTCTGCGCGGATCAGGTTTTGGTTCATGGGATTAGTCTCCTTTGTCGGAAGATCGGGATTGAATGCCTTCGAGAATCCAGCCGATGCTTTGCGAGATCTGTTCGTAGGAAAAAGGTTGTTCGCTGAGCAGCGTCGGCGCTTGCAGGGTGAGCCCGTCAAATACGGCTTGGATCAGTGAAGCGAGAAGTTCTTTTTCGTGCGCTTCGATCGGCAGTTCCAATCGGTCGATGACCTGGACGATGCCGGCTTTCATTTCTTTGTAGATGCCCAGCAGTTCGGCGGCCAGCTTCTCGTTACTCACGCTCTCCGACCACAGGCTGACCAGCAGCATGAACCATTCCGGGTTGGATTTGCGGAATTCGGCGACGTGGCGGAGTCCTTGCTCAAGCATATCCTGCGGAGACGCCTGGGTATCGATCTGCGCGAAAGCGGCTTTCATTCCGCGGTTGATCATCCATTCGCGGACGACTTCGACGAGCAGCGTTTCTTTGGTTCCGAAGTGGTAGCCGATCAGGCCCTGGGCGACTCCGGCTTTGGCGGCGATGTCTTTCATGGAGGCTTTGGCGTAGCCGACTTGGCCGAACAGGGTGAAGGCCGATTGCATGATGGCGAGTTTACGTTCGTCTTCTTTTGGCATAATGTGCTCCTTTTGAAAGTCCTATTCGTTTGAAAGGCGGGGCGCTGCGGGAGAAATTCGTTCAAGACGCTGTCTCACCCGGAAAGTTGAATTGGATTTGAATAAGGAATTTTCCGAGTTCAAAGGCCAACATAGCGTTATATGTTACCGCAGGTTTTCTTCGAAATCCTGTATTTCACTGAATTTCTCCCTCCGCTTGCTTCGCCGTTTCAAAAATAGGATTTTAAAATTTTTGGGGCTAGGGAAACAAGTTCCTATTTAATCTGGTTTGGATTTTTTCTTGGATTGGTTAGGTAAAAGAATGTGTTCTTTCGACTCTACAATATTCGGCTTCAATCTTCCTGCTTCTCTGTTCGATCTCAAACCAAACCGAAAACTGTTTGATCGAACAGTCAGTTTGTGTGTTTAATATAAAACTGTTCGATTGAACATTCAAGAAGTTTTTTGCCTGTTAATGGTGTTACCTGTATAGGCGTAGTGTGGTTGAGGGATCGGGGAGGGGTTAGGATGGGGGTAGTCGCGGGGTCGAAAGATTGTCCGCAGAGACGAGAGGTGAACGGATATGGTTGGGAAAAGAAAGTTGGGATCGCAAGGGCTTGAAGTATCGGGGATTGGACTAGGGACGATGATGATGCCGGATACGGAAGATTCGGCAGAGACGATTCGCGGAGCGTTGGATTTGGGGGTGACGATGTTCGACACGGCGGATTTGTACGGGGATTTTGTATCGGGGCAGTTCGGGGGAAATGAGAAGACGGTCGGCCGGGCGCTGCGCGGGCGGCGGGATGAAGCGATCGTGGCGACGAAGTTCGGAGTGACGCATGGGCAGGGACCTAAGGGTGATCCGGCTTATATCAAGAAATCGGTCGATGCGAGCTTGTACAGTCTGGGGCTGGATTACATCGATCTGTATTACCAGCATCGTCCTGATCCGAACACGCCGATCGAGGAGACGGTCGGCACGCTTGCGGATCTGGTTCAGCAGGGCAAGATTCGGTATATCGGATTGTCGGAAGCCCCGGCTGATCTGATTCGGCGCGCGCATGCGGTGCATCCTTTGTCTGCGGTTCAAACGGAATACTCGCTGTGGAGCCGCGAAGTCGAAGACGACGTGCTGCCCGCGTTAAAAGAACTCGGGATCGGGTTGGTTCCGTACAGTCCGCTCGGACGAGGGTTTTTGACGGGGCAGATCAAGACGTTCGACGATTTGCCCGCGGACGACTACCGTCGGTATTACGAGCGTTTCCAAGGCGATAATTTTGCGAAAAACGTGGCGGTCGTAGCTCTGATCGAGCAGTTGGCGGCCGAAAAAGAAGTGACGCCCGCGCAGCTCGGTTTGGCGTGGTTATTGGCACAAGGCGAGCAAATCGTACCGATTCCGGGGACGAAAAGATTGGAACGCGTGCGCGAGAACCTTGGCGCGTTGAAGATCGAGCTGAGCGCGGATGATCTGGCGGAGATCGAACGCATTTCGCCGAAAGGCGTAGCGGCAGGCGGAAGATTCGGTGCTTTTTGAAAATGTGGAATGGGAAATAAGGAAAAGGCTGTCCCAAGAAGCCGCAATCGCGACTTTGGGCAGCCTTTTTTTACAATCATTGCGTACGGCGGCGCTTCATCGAAACCCGTTCAACCTTCGTATGCCCGCTCCAATTCGGCAATATCGATCTTGTGCATCTGAAGCAGAGCTTTCATCACTCGTCCGGCACGGTCGGGATCGCCGCCGGCCAACAGTTCATTCAGCTTGGTCGGCACGATCTGCCAAGAGACGCCGAATCGATCCTTCAGCCAGCCGCATTGCTGCGCTTTCTCGTCTCCGCCTTCGGACAGCCCGTTCCAGAAATGATCGACTTCGGCCTGATCTTCGCAATGCACGACGAACGAGATCGCTTCGGTAAACTTGAATTCGGGACCGCCGTTAAGCGCGATAAAGTACTGGCCGTCCAGCTCGAATTCGACGGTCATCGCCTTGCCTTCGGACGTCGGATCATAGCTTTCTTTACCGTAACGGGTCACGCGGTTGATGCGGGAATCCTGAAATAACGACGTATAAAGCTTGGCTGCTTCCTCTGCCTGAAAATCGAACCACAGATTGGGCGTGATCTTACGGATTTTGCCGGACATGCAAACGCCTCCCTTATTGTCTGTTCCTTGCGATTCCAGCCTAACAGCGTCGGAGCGGACGTGGGTTCGGGGGATCAACGGGTGATTTTCACGTTACTCAGCACGGCTTTTCCCGCCGAATCCGTACCCGGATTGCTGAGCGCCAGGCCGATATAGGCTTGAGCGGTCATCGCGATCCGTATCGTCCCCACCCGCTCCCAGCGCTTGCCGTCCGCGGAAACAGAACCGACGAACGTATTTCCCTGACGGCTCAGCTTCAACCAACCCGGAACGGACGCTTCGGCGGTGCGATCAACCGTATCCCCGGCCGTTTGCTCCCGATACTGGAACGATGCTCCGTTATCCGGGGTCAGCACCATATCGACATGCTTGGCGTCCGCAGCCAACGATTCCCGGATCGAGAGACCGACCTTCGCCCAGTCATCCAAGCGGCTGAGCGATTTGATCTGAACGGTCATCTCCGCGTCGCCTTTCAGCGGTTGGTAGATGAAGTTCAATTGATCCGATTCTCCCCAGACATCCGAAGAACTGCCGCTGAGCGTAAATTGCTTTTTGGACGCGCTGTAGCTGACTTTTCCCGGCATCGAACCGATATTTCTGGCGCTCCAGCCTTCCGGCAGTTTCGCGGCATAGTCTTTTTCGCCCGCAGACGGCCAGCCGGTGCGTTCGTCGATCGCCGCCAGCTCGTCCTCCGTCCAAGCGCCGTAGGCGAAGAACGACAAGCGGTTTACGTTAGGGTAATTCTGCCGGATGCCTCCGTAGATTTCCTGATAGTCTTCATCCGTCCAATCCTGATCCAGCGTCGGAACGATCTGCGCGGACGTTCCGGCAAGACGGTCGCGAGTGTCTTTTAAAATGCCGGATTCGCTGCCGTACACCCACTCGCTATTAAAGCCCCAATCGTCGAAGTAGGCCATCGGCGCGATGAAGTCGACATATTGTTTGAACTTGGCGACATTTTGCCCGACTTCGGTAAACTCCGGCGGAAGCACGTACACGCCAAGCTGCACATCCGGATTCGTGGAACGGGAAATATCCTGACGCACGTCGCCCACGTATTTTCCGATGCGGTCCGTTCGCCATTCATTCCACTGCCTGCGCTGCGGAGAGTCTTTGTCGAAGTCGATCGCAAGCGGCGAATAGCCGAACTTGGCTTGATACTGGGCAATCGTATAATCGCTCACGTCCATGTTGTAATCGTCGAAACGTATCCAATCCAGCGTCACCCCGTCCACCGAATAGTTTTCGACCACTTCGCGGATAATGGATCGTTCGTACTGCTGCACCTGCGGATGAAGCGGATTGACGAAATACTCGCTGCCGTTCGATCCGGTAAAAGGCGTCCGTTTCCCGTCCGCCAGCGACTGCATCTGCCAATCTTCGTTCTTCAAAAAAGCCTCCTGATCGTGGAACTGCGGAATCCAGGCGTGTACTTTGATCCCGGCCGCGTGAGCCTGGGTCACGACCTCCCGCAGCGCGTCGAAGTCCTCGTAGCCTTCGGCGATCGGGGCAATGTCGCTCCGGTAAAAGACTTGGCCCGAAGGCACTTCGTCGTCTTCGTCCTGCTTCACGTTCATGCTGATCACGTCGACGCCGTAGCGCTCCGCCTGCTCGACGAAGGCTTCGACGTCTTCTTTGTCCGTAAATTGATTGACCGTCCGGACGATAACCTCCGTTTCGAACGGCGGGTAATCGCCCGATTCGGCCCAAGTCGACGCGGAAGTTCCGACCGACGAGCCCAGCAACAAGAGAGTGGACACTGCCGCAATCTTCCTTTTCCAAAACCTTGTCATCTTAACGCCTCCAACCCTTCGAATGGTGAAACTTCCGTTTGGATCATCCCTCGCGGTAGATCCGGATTTCGACGCCTGATTCAGCCGGGAAGCCTTCCCCGATCAGCGCGCTGTCGTTCAAGAAAGCAAGCGCGCGGCTGTTGGTGAGAATTCGCGGCGACGTACGAAACAACACGTCCGTCAGCGCGGGATCGATTTCTCCGTTGTTCTCGATATACAGTTCGCATTCCTGCCCGGCGCGATCCGTCCCTCGCAGCATATAACGGGCGGATAGGCTGTGTCGACCGCCGCGTTCGATAATCTGCGTATCCACGCCGCCGTCCAGCACTTCGCCTGCGAAATACGTTCCCGTCGCATGTCCGGTAAAAGGGATCATAACGACGGAATCGCCGTGTTCGTTGTTCAGATGCAGCGCTTTTGCCGTGACGACATGAATTCGGATGATTTCTTCCCGCTCTCTATTCATCATCGGTCAATCGACCTCATGTTGAAAAGGCGCCTGAGTGAACGGACGATTGAGATGCGCCGATAAAAACTTGGCCGTGATGTCCAGCACCTGCGGATTCCACACGCCCGTTCCGTGATCCGCGCCCGCTACTTTGTAAAACAGAACGTTTTGCCCATAGGACTTAAGCGCTTTATACATCTCGATGCTCTGGTTCACGTGCACGATGCTGTCGCTGTCGCCGTGAATAATCAGGAACGGCGGAAGCTCGCGGCTCAGATCCTGGTGGATCGGACTCGCGTTTTTGGCTGCTTCTTCGTTTTCCGAGACCCGGCCGCCGATCAACAATCCTTCCGGCGAATCCGCGGCATCATGATCGAGAATATCATTGTAGCGTCCTAAAGTGAGCAGATCGGATACGCCGTAATAATCGACTACCGCCAGCACTTCGTCCGACTGCCCGCCGTACAAGCCGTTGTTATATTCGCCGATCGTCAGTCCCGTCATCAGGGACAAATGCCCGCCGGACGAATCGCCCCAGACGCCGGCGCGTCGCGGATCGACCCCGTATTCGTCCGCATGCTGTCGCATGAACCGGAGCGCGCTTTTCACGTCTTCGAGCGCAGCCGGAAAACGCGCGATGTCCGTGTCCCGAATCTGAACGCTGGCGATCACGTAACCTTTGGCCGCAATCCGCGACAGATTCGGAATCCCGGCGTAAACGTCCTGAGGACGCCAAGCCGATCCTTGAATAAAGACGATCAGCGGAAAGGCATGCCCTTCCCGGTGCGGCGTGATGATCTGAAGTTTTCTGTCGATCCCGTCATGCGTCGCATAAACGACATCCGGACGATACGTGCAGGAATAGTAGGTTCCGGCTTCGGCAAAATCCCCGTATACGACCTGCGTTCCTTCGGGCATTTCGTTGGCTGCCCGGCGCGCTGCTTGTTGATCCAGTTGATCCAATAGAAGACTCCCCTTCCGTGTAAACGCTTAACTTCATTTTACCGTTTCCGCTGCATAAGCTCCACGATTTCCCGACCCTCAATACAAAAATCGCCACAAATAAAACGTCGCGTACGACTCCCACAGCGTCCATCCGGCGGAAAGCTCCAGAATCCGCTCCTTGCTAGGCTTCGCGTCCAGTCCCAGCACATGCCGGATCGAATGATGAAGCCCCACGTCGTCGATCGGAAAAGCATCCGGCATCCGCAGGCAGCGCATCAGCACGTAATGAGCGGTCCAAGGCCCGATGCCGCGAATTTGCACCAGCCTTTTCTCCGCCTGCTTCACGTCGCGAGTCTGCAACAGCTGCTCCTTCGTCAACTCCCCGCTCGCGATCAACCGTGCCGTATCGACCAGATACTCGCACTTTTTGACGGTAGTCATGCCCGCAGCGGACAAATCCTCCGGCGTCAAAACGGCGATATCTTCAGCGGTCGGAAACAACCAATACCGCTCTCCCCCGCGCTCGATAAAGCGGCCGAACTTTTCGACGAACCTTCTTTTTAACGTATAAGCAAACCCCAAATTAATCTGCTGCCCCAAAATCCCCCAACAAACCGCTTCATACAGATCGGGAATACCCATGTTGCGCAGCCCGTAAAAAGAAACCACAGCCTCTTTAAGCAATGGATCTCCAGCCGCCATCTCGTAAAAAGGCTTAAGATCCGTACCCAAATCGAACCAATCATGCACATATCGAGCAACGCCTTCGCGAAGTGTCGGACTATCGACCGGAGGCTCCTCTATAAAGCGAATACGCAAATAATGCTCGCCTTCGGCAGCAATCTCCACAACCGTATCTTCCTCCCCGACAGCAATCGCTTTATAAATCCGCCCTTCCCGCAGCGTATACAGCGATTCGTTGGTTGCCGTCGACAGATGATTATAATTTTCTTCAAAACTGAATTCGGTCGGAACGCGAAGCCGAAGATCGGAGCCGTCGTTTTCGTAAGAAAAAGAAAGGTTTGAATTTGAGCCTGATTGAGAAAGATGCGAAGATTCAAAAGGTTCGTTAGTATTCTTCATAGAATGCGACAGCCTCCTTTTCATAAAGATAAACAGATTCGAAATCTTTAAGCGCCAATAAACCCTACCGTAGCTGGAAGCGAGAAGACGGAGAGAGAAATTCAGTGCAGGAGCTGAAACTTTTCGAAGAAAAGTCGCTTCGGAAGCCTATGCTATAGATCGCCTTTGAAATCGGGAAAATTCCACTAAAATTTCAATCACTTTTCCCGATTTCAACACGCGACCGAAACGAATTTCTCTCGCAGTCTTCTCGCTTCCCGCTCCCGCCCATACAAACTTTCCCATGTTTTTCTTTTTACAGAAAAAGCGTATACTGTTCAAGACTCAAATAAGGATAAAACGATATTCTTCCTTTTGTTGATATAACATGATATATTGAATGTAATACGACTAGAAAAGGTTTTCTGGAGGAGGTATTTGCATTGAAGAATGATTCGGCCTCCAAGCCGATGTACGAGCAAATATTCGAAGCTTTGCGGGAACGCATACGCCTGCAGCAATACAAGATCGGAGATCGGGTCCCTTCCGAAAAAGAGCTGTGCGACGAGTTCGGCGTCAGCCGGATCACGACGAAAAAAGCGCTGGAAATGTTGGTTGCCCAACAGCTCGTCGTCCGTCAGCCGGGTCGGGGTTCTTTCGTAGCCGATCCGGCGCTGTTTGCCGACCACACTCTTGCGCAGGAATCGGCAGAAGCGGCGCTCTCAGGCATTTCGGATCAAAAGTTAGATCGTCCTTCCGCGACGAACCGCAAGCGCATGATCGGACTGGTCATTACCCATTTCAGCGACATGTACGGCACGGAGCTGGTGTACGGGATGGAAGAAGCTTCGCGCGAGCACGACGGTTTCCTTGTGCTGCGGCGTTCGTTCGGCGTGCCCGAGCAGGAGCAGCGCAATATCGTGGAGCTGCTGGAATTGGGCGTGGACGGCCTGATCATTTTCCCGGCGCAGGGCGAATACTTCAGCGAAGAGATTCTGAAGCTGGTGATCGGCAAGTTCCCGTTCGTAATGATCGACCGCTTCCTGAAAGGCATTCCCGCCTCGTCCGTCAGCACCGACAACGCCGGCGCGGCAAAGGCCGGAACGCGCCATCTGTTCGAGTTGGGACACCGGAATATCGCGTTTTTGACCCAACCTCCGATCAACACGACGGCTATCGAAGAACGGATCAAAGGCATCGTCGAAGCGCATACCGAGCAGGGCGTGCTGGTGAATCGGGAGCTGTGGGTCGAATCGCTGGTATCCACCCTGCCGAACTCGTTCGATCCGCAGGATCAAGTGACGGACGTGGATACGCTCGTGCGCCATCTGGAAGCGCATCCGGAGATCACCGCGCTGTTCGCCGCCGAATACCCGATTGCCCTGCTCGCGGAACAGGCGGCAGCCAAGCTGGGACGGCGCATCCCCGAAGACCTGTCGCTGATCTGCTTCGACAGCCCGGAGAATCCGGACCATATCCGCGTTACCCATCTGAGACAGAATCAATTCGAGATGGGCAAAAAGGCTTTTGAAATGGTCATCGAACTGATGAAAAGCACGGAGCATGCCGTTCAGCGCATCGAGCTTCCGGCCGAGCTCGTTCGGGGAACGACGGTCGTCGAGGCCAAAACACCGTCAGGTAGCCAGTAAAACAAAGCCGTTCACAAAGCGCTATCCATCGAGCAGCCATCCAAAAGAGATCCGGGATTCCGGGTCTCTTTTTTGTTGGATATGGATGCGAATCTCATCAAAAAATAAGGCTGGCTTCATCCATAATGATATATCATTAGTTCTTTTCAAAAGAAAATATCGACCTTTAAGCAAATAAATATATTGACATGACAATACAATCGAATTAGGATAATGAAAGCGATTAACTTTACGATAACTTTTACGAGGAGGCTGAAACGTGACGGTTCCCAACCATTCCACGGTCCCGAAATCTTTGCAAACCATGATCGAGCGCATCCGGCAAAACCTGCCCGATCAGCCCAAATTGGTCAGCATGTTCGAAAATTGTTTTACCAATACGCTGCTTACCACTATTCAGCAAAAAGACGACGGCACGACCTTCGTCATTACCGGCGACATTCCCGCCATGTGGCTGCGCGATTCCGCGGCTCAGGTCAGACCGTATCTGATTCTCGCCCGGGAAGACGAGCAGATCGCTTCCATGATCGAAGGTCTGGTCAAGCGGCAGATTCAGTATATCCGCCTTGATCCTTATGCAAACGCTTTTAACGAACAGCAAAGCGGCAACGGCCATCAAGACGACCTGACGGAGATGAACGACTGGATCTGGGAACGCAAATACGAGATCGACTCGCTCGCGTATCCGATCCAACTGAGCTATCTGCTTTGGAAAAACAGCGGACGCACGTCGCAGTTCGACGAATCGTACCGCGAAGCGGCCCGGACCATCCTGAAGCTGTGGCGCACCGAGCAGCATCACGAGACCCAATCGCCGTATACGTTCCAGCGCTTGAATGCTCCGCTGACCGACACGCTGGTTCGCGAAGGCAAGGGCAGCGAGACCGCCTACACGGGCATGACCTGGTCGGGCTTCCGTCCGAGCGACGATTGCTGCGAATACGGCTATCTGGTTCCGTCCAACATGTTCGCGATCGTGGCGCTTCGTTATCTGATCGAGATCGCCGAGACGGTGTACGAAGATGAGGAGCTGGCGGCTCAAGCACGCCAATTGGCTGAAGAGATTCAACAAGGCATCGACAAGCACGCGATCGTCGAGCATCCGGAATTCGGACGCATCTACGCGTACGAGACGGACGGCTTCGGCAATCACAACCTGATGGACGACGCCAACGTGCCGAGCCTGCTGGCGTTGCCTTATCTGGGCTATGTCGACGAGAACGACGAAGTCTACCTGAACACGCGCCGCTTCATCCTCAGCTCGTCCAACCCTTATTTCTATGAAGGAACGGCCGCTTCGGGCATCGGAAGCCCGCATACGCCGGAAGGCTACATCTGGCATATCGCATTGTCGATGCAGGGACTGACTTCGCAGGAGCGGGAAGAAAAGCTGCGCCTGCTGGAGTTGATCCGCGATACGGATGCCGATACGGGACTGACGCACGAAGGCTTTTCCGCCAATGATCCGCATCAGTACACGCGCCCCTGGTTTTCCTGGTCCAATATGCTGTTCAGCGAACTTCTGATGGACTACTGCGGGTTACGCATCCATAAATAAGCAAACCAAACTGAAGAAACACGAACGGACCCACGGCGAACGAGCCCGGCAAGATGCGGGATCTGCGCCGGGCGGACGCACCACCCAATAATCCGGGATCATCGATCCCGACAGAGGAGAATCCCTATGAGAAAGACGATCCCTTTCAAAGCCATGCTCACCGCAACCGTCGCTTCCGCCCTGCTTCTGACCACCGCTTGCGGCGGCGGGTCCGGCAGCAGCGCGGCGGACGGCAAAACCGAAGTCACCGTATCGTTCCGCTCTTCCGGTTCGGAAGACACGCTGACGAAGTTTTTCGAATCCGGCCTGGTGGCGACGTTCGAAGAACAGAATCCGGACATCAAGATCAACATCGCGCCGGTCCTGGCCAGCGAAGGCGATTATACGTCCAAAATGGTCCTGCAAACGAAATCGCCGGATACCGCTCCCGACCTGATCGCCGAAGACACGTCGATCATCAAATCCGACGCGGCGGCCGGTTATCTGGAACCGCTCGATACCCAAGTGGCCGGATGGTCCGATTGGAACGAGCATATTATCGAGAACCTGAAAGCCGGCGTAACCGGAGAAGACGGCAAAGTGTACGGCGTTCCGGCCACGTCCGACACGCGCGGCATTTGGTATAACAAAGACCTGTTCGCGCAGGCCGGCCTTCCGGTTCCGTTCGAACCGAAAAGCTGGGCGGACGTGCTCGAAGCCGCCCGCACGATCAAGCAGCAGCTGCCCGACGTGACTCCGCTCAACCTGATCGTCGGCAAATCGAACGGCGAAGGCGTGACCATGCAGACGCTGGAAATGCTGCTGTACGGCACGGAAGATACGCTGTACAACGACGACAGCAAAAAGTGGGATCTGGACAGCCAAGGCATGCTCGACTCGTTCAACTTCATCAATCAAGTGTTCAACGTCGACAAAGTCGGTCCGTCGATGCAGGTCGCGCTTAACGGCCAAGCGGGCAGCATCGCGTTCCAGCAGCTGCTTCCGCAGGACAAGCTGGCGATGGCGGTAGACGGAAGCTGGGCAGGTTCGACCTGGGCGGCCAACGGCGCGGCTCCGATCGAGAACGTCGAAGAGAAAATGGGCTTCGCCCCGTTCCCGACGCAAAACGGCCAAGAACCGGGTTCGACCACCATGTCCGGCGGTTGGGCTTGGTCGATTCCGGCCCAAGCGCAGGAAAAAGAAGCGGCGTGGAAGTTCATGGAGTTCCTGATGAACAAAGAAAACGCGACCGGACGCGTCGTGGCGGAAGGCAGTCTCAGCCCGCGCAACGACTCGGTGGACGTGGAAGGCTACACGGACCGTCCGTTTACCGAAGAAGCGCAGGAACTGCTGAACGTCGCGCATTTCCGTCCGGCCAACGATCAATACGCAACCGTGTCGGCACAGCTGCAAAGCATCGTCGAAAGCATCGCGTCCGGCAACCTGTCGCCGGAAGACGCCGCGAAGCAATTGAAAGAAAACGTAGCCCGCTCGCTCGGTGCGGACAGCATCGAATAATTTCGGCTCCGACCGAACCAAGCATCAACCGATTGCCATCTACGGGGCGGAGGAGCGTCTGCTCTTCCGCCCCTTCCGCGAATGGAGTGTGAACAATGACCCGAAAAATGCCCGGAGCGTTTCTGTTTTTGATGCCCTCCGTTTTGCTTCTGCTGATCTTTTTCATCGTGCCGATCTTCCTGACGATCGGACTGGCTTTTACCAATATGGCTTTGACCGGCGCCGCGGCGAAAAGCCTCGAGTTCGTCGGCTTCCAAAACTTCGTGAACATGTTCCAGGACCCGGATTTCCGGATCAGCGTCTGGCGCACATTGATCTTCCTGATCTTCTCCGCCGTCATCGGGCAGGTTCTGCTGGGCTTCATCCTGGCGCTGCTGATGAAGGAAAAAAACGTTACGTTCCGCCGGATCATCGGCATTATCGTCATTGCGGGTTGGGTCACGCCCGAGATCGTCGTCGCGTTCTGCATGGTCGCGTTCTTCAGCGACAACGGTTCGCTCAATCAGATTCTGGGCTGGTTCGGCGTCAGTCCGATCTCCTGGCTCTTCTCGTTCCCGATGGTCAGCGTCATTATCGCCAACATCTGGCACGGCACCGCCTTTTCCATGATGGTCTACCAATCGGCGCTCGACGATATTCCGAAAGAAGTCGAAGAAGCGGCAATCATCGACAGCGCGACCGGCTTCCAAATCATTCGCCACATCACCATTCCGATGGTGAAAGGCTCGATCGTCACGAATATGATGCTGGTCACGCTGCAAACGCTCGGCGTGTTCACGCTTGTTTATACGATGACCGGAGGCGGCCCGGGCACATCCACCCAAACGCTGCCGATCTTCATGTACAATCAGGCTTTCGTCAATTATCAGTTCGGTTACGGAACGGCGATCTCGCTGGTTCTGCTGCTGATCGGCATTATTGCCAGCCTGTTCTACATGCGTTCGATGAAGGTCAAGGTCTAACATGAAGGAGGTGCACCCGTAATGGTCAAACATAGACTTCAGCGCAATATCCAATACGGCATTCTGGTCGTGCTCGGCCTGTGCTTCCTGCTGCCGCTGCTCTGGATCATTCTTGCTTCGTTCGATCCCAACGCCCAGCAGGGCATCAAAGCTCCCGATACCTGGACGCTGCAAAATTTCAAAGACGTGCTGACCGATTCCAGCAATCTGCGCTCGTTCGGCGTCGGCCTCGTACTGTCCGGCGGTCAAGCGCTGCTGGTCGTCATCGTCTCGGTGCTGGCGGCGTATCCGCTGTCCCGTTACGAAATGCGTTTCAAAAAAAGTTTCCTGCTCTCGATCCTGTTCATGACGGCACTGCCGATCACGGCAGTCATGGTTCCGGTTTTCCAAATGTTCCTGTACCTGAATTTGCAAAACTCGATCTTCGCCACGATGCTGTTCCTGACTTCGTCTTCGCTGCCGTACGGCATCTGGATGATGAAAAACTTCATGGACTCCGTGCCGATCGATCTGGAAGAAGCGGCCTGGATGGACGGGGCTTCGGTCTGGACCGGACTGCGCAAAGTGGTCGCTCCGCTAATGCTGCCCGGCATCTCGACGATCGCGATCTTTACTTTTTCCGGAAGTTGGGGCAACTTCTTCGTTCCGTATATCCTGCTCCAAACGCCGGACAAGCTTCCCGCGTCGGTTACGATCTATCAATTTTTCGGCAGTCACGGTATGGTGGAGTATGGAAGGCTCGCCGCGTTCTCGCTGTTGTATACCATGCCGTCGGTCGTTCTCTACATTTTCTCCCAGCGCTATATGTCCAAAGGCTTCAGCATGGGCGGAGCGACGAAAGGTTAGTTTATAGGAGGTTTTCATATGTCGGAAAAGAAAACGGTTCACCTGATCTCCCACACCCACTGGGATCGGGAATGGTATATGCCTTACGAACATCATCACGTGCTGCTCGTCGAGCTGATGGACAAGCTGCTCGATACGCTGGATCAAGACCCGGAGTACCGATATTTCCATCTGGACGGACAAACGATCATCCGCGAAGACTATCTCCAGGTGCGCCCGGATCAACAGGAACGGCTCGACCGCTATATCCGCGAAGGCCGTATCCAATTCGGTCCGTGGTACATTCTGCAAGACGAGTTCCTGACCAGCGGCGAAGCGAATCTGCGCAATCTGCTGATCGGCCATCAGGATGCCAAGCCGTTCGGCGTGCTGTCGAAAACCGGTTATTTCCCCGATTCGTTCGGCAATATGGGCCAGGCTCCGCAGATTTTGCGGCAGGCGGACATCGGCAATGCCGTATTCGGACGCGGCGTGAAACCGACGGGCTTCAATAATGCCGTGGTGGACGCGGACAGCTACGAATCCCCGTATTCCGAAATGATCTGGCGCTCGCCGGACGGTTCGGAAGTGCTCGGCATCCTGTTCGCGAACTGGTACTGCAACGGCATGGAAGTGCCTGCCGACGCGGAAAAAGCGAAAGCCTACTGGGACAAAAATTTGGCGGAAGCCGAAAAGTTCGCGTCCACGCCGCATCTGCTGTTCATGAACGGCTGCGACCACCAACCGATCCAGACGGATCTGCCGGAAGCGATTCGCGTCTCGTCGGAGCTGTACCCGGATATCGAGTTCGTTCATTCGAACTTCGACGATTACATCGAAGCCGTTGCCAAAGAAGTGCCGGACGACCTCGCCGTGATCGAAGGCGAGCTGCGCAGCCAACATACGGACGGTTGGGGAACGCTGGTCAATACCGCTTCCGCGCGCGTGTATCTGAAGCAGCTCAACCAACAAGGCCAGACGCTGCTGGAAAAAGTGACCGAGCCGCTCGCAACAATGGCGCATCTGGCCGGAGTGAAAGCTTACCCGCACCATCTGCTGACCTATGCCTGGAAAACGCTGATGCAGAACCATCCGCACGACAGCATCTGCGGATGCAGCGTGGACGAGGTGCATCGCGAGATGCTGACCCGTTTCGCGAAAAGCAGCCATGTGGCCGAGAAACTCGCCGAGCAAAGCGCGCAGGCGATCGCGGCCGCGATCGACGCGGAAACGCTGAAGAAATGGGGCGAAGGCGCAGTGCCGTTCGTCGCGTTCAATACCGCAGGCTGGACGCGCAGCGGCGTGTTGGAGACGGAACTGCTAGTGGGACAAAAGTATTTCCCGGAAGGTCTGAATCCTCAGACGTTGGCGCAAGAACTGGAAGCCGCTCCGCTGCCGACTTTTGTCGTGCAGGACGAAGAAGGCCGCGTATACGAAGCGGAGATTCGGGATCTCGGCGCGCACTTCGGCTACGACCTGCCGAAAGACCGTTTCCGCCAGCCGTATATGGCGCGCAAAGTGAAAGTCACGTTCCAAGCCGCGGATGTGCCTTCGCTGGGCTATCGGACGTATGCGCTGGTTCCGACGGGAGCGGACAGAGCGGCAGATCAAGGTAAGCAAGCCGATACAGCAAGCGCCGACACGGTAAGCGTCAACGGCACGACGCTGGAGAACGGCAAGCTGAAGGTTACGGTAGCGCCAAACGGATCGCTGACCGTCGAACACAAGCAACACGGTGCTCGTTACAGCGGGCTGAACGTGTATGAAAACACGGGCGATATCGGCAACGAGTACGTCTACCGTCAACCGGAAGGCGAGCAGACGTTAACGACTGAGCATCTGCAAGCCGAAGTACGCATTGTCGAACAGACGCCTTTCCGTGCTGTATTGGAAAGCGTGGTACGTTGGGAGATTCCGGCCGGCGCGGACGAGACGTTCATCCACGAGAAACAGCAAATGGTTCCGTTCACGGAACGCACCGCACAGCGCAGCGAGCAAACCGTGCCGCTGGTAATTACGACTCTTTATACACTGGAAGCCGGAAGCGAACTGGTGAAGGTACGTACTTCGTTCAACAACCAAGCGAAAGACCATCGCCTGCGGGCCTTGTTCCCGACCGGCTTGAACGCGGATCATCACTATGCGGATTCGATCTTCGAGTCGGCGAAGCGCGCGAATGTGCCTGCGAAAGAATGGATCAATCCGAGCAACGCGCAGCATCAGCAGGCATTCGTGCATGTGACCGACGGCGAGCACGGTCTGTTGATCGCCAATAAAGGACTGAACGAGTATGAAGTGCTGCGGGACGGGCAGAATACCATCGCGGTTACGCTGCTCCGCGCTTCGTCGGAACTTGGCGACTGGGGCGTGTTCGAGACGCCGGAAGCACAGTGCCTCGGCGAGCAAGCGGTCGAGTACGCGATCCGTCCGTTCGCTGGCGATGCCGCGAAGTCGGGCGCGATTGCCGATGCGTACAGCTATCCGATCCCGTGGACGGTCGTTCAAGCCGGATCGCTTGCGGACGCTTCGGAACGTGCTGCGGAAAAGCCCGCCGGAGGCGTTAAGCTCTCGGCGGTCACATCGGCAGGCGCAGCGGACGGACTGCCGCTGTCCTCGCAGGTCGTAAGCTGGAACGAGCAGGATACGACATTGGCTTTCTCGACGTTGAAACTGTCGGCGGACACGGAAGACGTGATCGTGCGCTGGTACAACCTCGGAGGCGAAGAAGCGTCGCTTCAAGTCAAAGCCGGGTTCGATGTCGAATCTGCTTACGAGAGCGATGTACTGGAGCGCCGCCGCGAGTTACTGAGTGAACGACATGACGCGGTTAGCGGCTATAAGATCGTGACGCGGGCTTATGTGACGCGATAAGCGTAAGGACTATTCAAGCGGTTCTGATTAAAAAGACTCCCGAGCCATGTATGGCCGGGAGTCTTTGCTTTTTTCGTGTTCTGTCGTAATGTCAGTTCGAACCGCCGTTGTTCATAAAATTCTGCTTTTCCAAATAATTCAGGATCGTCTGCGAATACTCGAGATGCGATTCCTTCGTATACTTGGCGATCGTGTAGACTTGAGCCAGGTTTTTGAGGCCCAGTTCTTCGGTCATCGCTTTGAGCTTCGGCACGTCCATGTAACGCTGCCAACCTTTTTCGTTGCGGTCTTTGTAAATGTCCTCGATCTGCTCGTCCGTGTAATCCTGATACTGCTCGTAATGGACGAGTCCGTGCTGCGGCAGGCGGTCGCGCAGCGCGGGAGCTTCGGCGGGATAGCCCAGCGAGTAGCCGACGACGGGCACCACGCCCGGCGGAAGGTTCAGCAGCTCGCCGATCTGGTCGCAGTTCGCCAGCGTCGAGCCCATGTAGCAGATACCCAAACCTTCGTTTTCCGCTGCCAATGCGCAGTTTTGCGAAGCCAGCGTCGCGTCGATCGTGCCGATCATGAAGCTCATGTAGTTATCGAAATGCACGGGCGCGTCGTTCAGCTCCAGCCATTTGCGCATGCGGTTGAAATCTGCGCAGAACGTCAGCAGAACCGGCGCATCCAGCACCATCGACTGGTCCATATGCGGCGTGTAGAGCTTTTTACGCAGCTCTTTGTCCCGCGTGACCACGATCGAATAAGACTGCATGTTGCCGCTGGACGAGGCGCGAATCCCCGCTTCCAGTACCCGGCCTAGGACCTCTTGGCTGACTTCGCGATCTTCGTATTGACGAATGGATCGGTGTCCGTGAATCACGTCGTTGAATTCCATAATACGGTCCCCTTCCGGCGAATGATGCTTGGTTTTCTTTTTATGATAAACCAGTTTACCGACTTGGGATAGAGCCTAAAACGTTTTCCGCCATTACCTTGCCAACGCTATTAGATAGATTCATGATGCTGAGCCAATTGAATTTCGAATCCGTCCGGGTCTAACACGTAAAAAAAGCTTAAACGGGGGTTCGGCGCAATCGGTCCGCGCGCGATCGGAATGCCCTTATGTCGAAGTTCTTCCATGGCGTCTTCCAACGAATCGACCTCGAAACCGACCGACACTCCGTTTTCCGGCTGCACGGTCTGTTCGCTGCCTTGAATCAGTTCGATCTTGGGTTGGCTTTCGCTGCCGAGCATGGCGATCTGCTTGCCCCGGCTTTCGAAGCGGCGCTGGATCGGCAGGCCGAGGATATCCTGGTAAAAAGAGATCGACGTTTCGAGATCGCGGACGCGTAGGGTGATCCAGTTGAGGCTCGGGTTCATGGTCTTCACTCCTATAATGGGATAGATGCAGTCTGCTTATTGTACCATCCGTGACGCGATAACGGCGCCCCGGACAGACGACTTGCCTGTATGCAAAAAAGCGATGCTTTCCCGGATAGGAAAGCATCGCTTTGACGTATGATTCTGTCTATCGCACGGAAACCTTATGCGGCATGCCGATTAATGCATCGGCCCTTCCGGTTTCGCTTCCGCGCCGACTTTGACGCGCTTCACGAACAGCGACACGATCAAGCCGATGACCGCCAGGACCGCTGCGAACACGAACGCGCCCTGCACGCCCGACGTGAATCCGGCGAGTTGGTTCTCCGGGCTTTCCGGATTCGCGATTCCGCTTAAGAAGCTGGCTTGGCCGGCGCTCAAGATGCTGACCGCCACCGCGGTGCCGATCGCGCCGGATACCTGCTGCAAGGTGTTCATGATCGCCGTGCCGTGCGGGTAATACTCGCGCGGCAGCTGGTTCAGACCGTTGGTCTGCGCAGGCATCATAATCATGGAGATGCCGACCATCATGAAGATATGCAGCGTGATGATCGTGCTGAGCGCCGTCGTCGGCGAGATGCCCGTGTACATGAACAAGACGACCGCCACGTCGGCGAGGCCGATGATCACAAGCCATTTCGGACCGAATTTGTCGAACAGCCGGCCCATGACCGGAGACAGCAGACCGTTGAGCAAGCTGCCCGGCAGCAGGACGAGGCCCGCTGTCAGCGCCGTCACCGCCATGCCCTGCTGCAAGTACATCGGCAGGATCAGCATCGACGACAGCATCATCATCATGGAAATGAAGATCAGGATCAGGCCCAGCGTGAACATCGGGTATTTGAACGCCCGCAGGTCCATTACCGGATGCTTCATCTTAAGCTGACGGATACTGAAAAGAAGCAGGGACAACACGCCGATCGCCAACGTGCCGATCACGATCGGGCTCGTCCAGCCGCTGCCCGCTTCGCCGTGTCCGCCCGCGCTGCTGAAGCCGTAGACGATACCGCCGAAGCCGAGCGTGGACAGGATGATCGACAGCACGTCGATCTTCGGCTTGGTCAGCTTGGAGATGTTCGGCAGGAACAGCAGGCCGCACACCAGCGAGATAACGAAGAACGGCAGGGAAATCCAGAAGATCCAGTGCCAGCTCAGGTTAGCCAAAATCAAGCCGGAGATGCTCGGGCCGCTGGCCGGAGCGAACATGATAACCAGACCGATCAGGCCCATGGCGGCGCCGCGCTTCTCGATCGGGAAAATAACCAGGATGGTATTGAACATCAGCGGCAGCAGCAGTGCCGTGCCGACCGCTTGAAGCACGCGCGCCAGCAGCAAAATTTCAAAACTCGGCGCGACCGCGGCCACGAACGTGCCGATGATCGAGAAGATCAGCGACGTCGTGAACAGCTGACGCGTGCTGAACCATTGCAAAAGCATGCCGGATACCGGAACCAGAATACCCAGTACGAGCAGGTAGCCCGTCGTCAGCCATTGAATCGTCGTCGGTCCGACTTCGAGCATCGCCATAAGCGGCGTCAACGCCACGTTCAGCGCCGTCTCCCCGAACAAACCGATAAATCCGCTCAGCAGCATCGCGAACAAAATCGGAAACACCTTGTACTGCTGCTGTGCTTCTTGCTGCGTTTCTTGACGATTCCCCAAAGAATCGGCTTTCATTGAACCTTCCACTCTTTCATCCTCCTCGAACCTCTCGAACGTTCTGTTGAATACGCCTTACGGCATGTCTTGCACGTGCTTCGCCACGACCGCCAAATGATCGGCCGCCGCAAGCAGCGGTTGTTTGCTCTGGTTCGTCAGGCTGATGATCAGCGCGCCTTCCATCAAAGCGACGACCAGCAGCGACGTGGTCCGCGCTTTTTCCTCGCTCATGCCGTCTTCGACCAAATGCTTGGCGATGATGACCTGCCAATCCGCGAACACGTTTTGGCAATCCGCGCGAAGATCGCTGCTGATGCACGACGTCTCGACGGCAGCCCAAAAGCTGAACGGCATAAATCCGGTAAATCCGGCCGCCTCCGCTTCGTCCGCCATATCGCGAATGAACTGCTGAAGGCCTTCCGCCGTATTCGAATGCGCGGCAAACGTTTCATCGAACTTTTGCAAAATATGCTCGTTCGTTTTTTGAATGCACACGTGCGCGAGTTCTTCTTTGCCTTGCGGGAAATAATGATACAACGACCCTTTCGGAGCCTGGCTTTCTTTTACGATCTGATTCAAGCCTGTCGCGTGGTACCCTTGTGAAAAAAACAGTCTCGCTGCCGTGTTGACGATGGACTCTTTAGCGTTGGACTTTTCACTCAACAAAAGACACTTCCTTCGAAGAATTATAACAATCGGTCTACATACATTATCTTTATCACAAGAGCTATGTCAATGCTTTTATTTAAAATTTTACAGTGTAACCGTTATCAATCGGAAAGCTTTACACAGCCGAAAAAAACCGCCTTCGACCCATGACCTCGTCATCGATCGAAAAGCGGTTTTGTTTTATCGGCTTAGCTTACTTAATCACGACATACTCCAAATTCACCAGCTTCGCATAAGTCACGATCTGATCCGTCGTCAGGTTCAGCGATACGACCGTGTGGTGGCCGCCGCCGTTTTCGATCCAGGCTTTTACGCCTTCTTGGAAGTTCGGTTTCACGCTCCACAGAACGCGGGCGACCGGAAGGTTCGGAGCCGGTTCGGTCGGTTCGAACGCCGTCACTTCGTTGATCAGCAGTTTGTAATGCGTGCCGTGGTCCATCATGGATACGACGACGCCGTCGCCGGCTTTGCCGTCGAAGACAAGGCGGGCCGGATCTTCTTTGCCGCCGATTCCGAGCGGGGATACGACGACTTTCGGCTTGCTGCTCGCCAGGGAAGGATCGACTTCGAGCATATGGGACTGCAGAATCGCTTCTTTGCCCGCCGCCATCTCGTAAGTGTAGTCTTCCATGAAGCCCGTGTTCTCGTTATGGCTCATGATTTTCATCAGACGGTCGAGCGCGGCCGTCTTCCAGTCGCCTTCGCCGGCGAAGCCGTAGCCTTGAGCCATCAGGCGCTGAACGGCCAGACCCGGAAGCTGCTTCATGCCGTGCAGGTCTTCAAAGTTCGACGTAAACGCGGTATAGCCTTTCGCGTCCAGGAAACGCTTGAGAGCGATCTCGTAACCCGCTTGAACGCGTACGCTTGCTTCCCAGTCTTCTTTGCTGTTGGTGCCGTAGTCAAATTCGTACAGGTTGGCGTATTCCGCCATCAATTCGTCGATTTCCTGTTCGGTCACGGCGTTCACGACCTCGACCAGATCGCCGATGCCGTAGTAGTCGACCGTCCAGCCGAACTGGATCTGGGCTTCGACTTTGTCGCCTTCGGTGACGCCGACGTTGCGCATGTTGTCGCCGAAGCGGGCTACTTTGATATTGAAGCTTTCGTTATAAGCAACGGCAACGTCCATCCAGTCCGCGATTTGCCGCTGTACTTCCGGACGCTCCCAGTAGCCGACAACGACTTTGTTTTGCTTGTTCAGACGCGCGTTGATGAATCCGTATTCGCGGTCGCCGTGAGCGGCTTGGTTCAGGTTCATGAAGTCCATGTCGATCGTCGCCCACGGAATGCTTTCATTATACTGCGTCGCCAGATGCAGCAGCGGCTTTTGCAGCAGCTTCGTGCCGCGAATCCACATTTTGGCCGGCGAGAAGGTGTGCATCCACGTGATGATTCCGGCCACTTCGTCGCGGTAGTTCACTTCTTTCATGATTTCGGTGATCTTGTCCGCGCTGACAGCCAGCTCCTGAAGCACGAGCGGATAAGGAAGCACGCCGCTTTTGTTGAGCGCGTCCGTCATTTCTTGCGCATGGGCTTTAACTTCGGCCAATGCTTCTTCTCCGTACAAATGCTGCGAACCTACGACGAACCAAAATTGTTTTTCAACGGCTGTTGTCATGTAAATCATCCTCTTTTCATGAATTATGGTATGTCACGTCGAATGATTGAACGTTTATGTTGAGTACGACTCGATTAGAAACGAACTTACTTTTGACCGTAATACGCGTCTTTGCCGTGTTTGCGCAGGTAGTGTTTATCCAAAATTCCCTGCGGCAGTTCCTTCGCGAAGTTGTTCAGTTGACGCGCGTACAGGTTCATTTTGCACACTTCCTCCAGCACGACGCTGTTCACGACCGCCGACTTCACGTCTTTGCCCCAAGTGAACGGCGCATGACCTTGCAGCAGCACGGCCGGAATCTCCAGCACGTCCACGCCGAGCTTGTCGAACGTCTCGATGATGACGTTGCCGGTCTCCGCTTCGTACCCTCGATCGATCTCTTCCTGGGTCAGGAATCTCGCGCAAGGCACGGCTCCGTAAAAGGTGTCGGCGTGCGTCGTACCCATAACCGGCACGTCGAGTCCCGCCTGCGCCCAGATGGTCGCCCAAGTGGAATGCGTATGCACGATGCCGCCGATTTGCGGATAATGCTTATACAAAACGGCGTGCGTCGCGGTATCGGACGAAGGACGCATGTCGCCTTCGACCACGTTGCCGTCAAAATCGACCACGACCATATCGCTCGGCTGCATCGCTTCATAGCCGACGCCGCTTGGCTTGATCACGAACAATCCGCTTTCCCGATCAACCGCGCTGGCATTGCCCCAGGTGAATTTCACCAGACCGTGCTTCGGCAGTTCGAGGTTCGCTTCATAGACTTCTTGTTTCAATTGTTCCAACAATGTAGGTCACTCCTTTTATTTCAAATGGTCGACGGCCGCCTGCTCGATCGCGAGGCCGGCTTTGTAGCGTTCGATGAAGGTTCCGAAACCCGCAACGTCTGACGGGTCCGGCGCGATTTCTTCGCCCGCCACGTCTTTGAACACTTTTTCGCCGAGGAAATGTTCCAGGCTTTCGGATTGTTCCTTATTGGTCATATAGGAAGCCAGCAGCGCCATGCCCCAGGCTCCGCCTTCTCCTGCCGTGGACATGACCGAGATCGGGACGTTCAGCGCGGCGGCCAACGCTTTTTGCCCGACGACCGGAGTCTTGAACAGGCCGCCGTGGCCGAGCAGGCTGTCGATCGCGACCTTCTCGTTCTCGGTGAGGATGTCCATGCCGATCTTGAGTGCGCCGAAAGCGCTGAACAGATGGGTGCGCATGAAGTTGGCGAGGTTGAAGTTGCTTTCCGGCGAACGGACGAACAGCGGTCGGCCCTGCTCGAGTCCGGTAATGTTCTCGCCCGACAGATAACCGTAGCTCAACAATCCGCCTGCATCCGAGTCGGCTTCGAGCGCTTTGCCCAGCAGCGTGCCGTACAGTTTGCCGGAGTCGGCTTCGTAGCCCATCGCCTGCGCGAATTCGCGGAATAGTCCCATCCAAGCGTTTAGGTCGCTGGAGCAGTTGTTCGCGTGCACCATGCCGACCGGGCTGCCGTCCGGCGTGGTCACCATGTCGATCTCCGGGTACAGCTTGGACAGCTCCTGCTCCAACACGATCATGGCGAACACGGACGTGCCGACGGACACGTTGCCGGTGCGCTTTTTGACGCTGTTGGTCGCGACCATGCCCGTTCCGGCGTCGCCTTCGGGCGGACACAGCGGAATGCCCGGCTGCAGATCGTCTTCCGGGTCCAAAAGAAGCGCGCCTGCTGCGGTCAACGTGCCTGCTTGTTCGCCGGAGAGGAGGACTTGAGGCAGAACGTCTTGGAGCGTCCACGGATAATTCTTCGAAGCGATCAGATCGTCGAACTGCCGGACCATCGCCGGATGGTAGTTATGCGTCTCTTCGTCGATCGGGAACATGCCGGAAGCGTCGCCGATGCCGATCGCTTTGCTGCCGGTCAGCAGCCAATGGATGTATCCGCCCAGCGTGGTGACGAAGTCGATATTCGGCACATGCTCTTCGCCGTTCAAAACAGCTTGATACAGGTGCGCGATGCTCCAGCGTTCCGGGATGTTGAATTGGAACAAGTCCGTCAGGGCTTTGGCCGACGCGCCCGTCGTGGCATTGCGCCAAGTACGGAACGGGACCAGCAGCTCGCCTTGTTTATCGAAAGCCATATAGCCGTGCATCATGGCGGAAAAGCCGATCGAGCCGACGGTTTGCAGCGTCACGCCGTATTTGGCGCTGACTTCCTGCTTCATTTCGCGGTAAGCGGCTTGGAGGCCCTTGATGATCTCCTGTTGATCGTAGGTCCAGAAGCCGTCTTTGAGCTGGTTTTCCCACTCGTAGCTGCCGGATGCGATCGTGTCGAAGCTTGGATCGATCAGGACGGCTTTGATTCGGGTCGATCCGAATTCGATGCCGAGCGACGTTTTGCCTTGGGTGATGATTTCGTTCAAGTCTGCTTGACTCATAATCATGGTTGTCCCCTTTCTATACGAACGGCTTTCGATCTTACCGGGCAAATGATGAGACAACTTGGCGGAGCAGATCGAAAGTATGCGGTTTCAATAACTGACGAGTCTAGTATATTTTTTGTACGTACATTTGTCAATCTAGGTTGGTAGTTATACCAACATTAAGTTCCTGTTCGGTTGTGGAGCTGGGCGCTGCGGGAAGGATTGGTTTCGGTCGCGTGTTGACTTGGGGAAGCTGGATTGGATTTAAATAAGGAAGCTTCCCCAAGTCAAAGGCGAACGCTATCGCTCCTGCACTCAATCCCTCCCTCCGCTTAATGCGCTCGGGGAATCGAAAAGGATTAATGGTGGGAGAACTACCTTTTGGGGTGGGGAGGGGAAGGGCAAAGGCGGGGCCTCGCCTGCGGCATTGGCCTTCCTTAAAAACGTTGAAGGTGTACATCTTTTAGGATCGTTTGCTAATTAGGGGATTCGTGCTAAGATGTGTACGTACAACTTTCTCGAAAACCAAAAAACATGATAAAGAAAAGATATGAAAAACAACAAAGATATGAGATTTGAGAGATACGAAAGACAAGAAAGAAGTGAACTTACGATGAAGCCTAAGTATCAAGTGATTATAGAAGAGATCAAAAGTCATATTCTTTCGGGGACGTATAAGGTGGGGGAGAAGATTCCGTCGGAGCTGGCGCTGCAGGAGAGTTATGACGTCAGTCGGCAGACGGTGAGGAAAGCGCTGCTGGAGCTGTCGAATGAAGGGTTTTTGCGCAGCGAGAGAGGGTCGGGGACGTATGTGAGCAGTCAGTATCGGTCGAAAACGGGAGCGAAGTCTTCGAATAAGACGATCGGGGTGATCACGACGTATATTTCGGATTATATTTTTCCCTCCATCATTCGCGGAATCGAGAGTCGGTTGAACGAGGAGAATTATTCGCTGCTGCTGGCCAGTACCAATAACGACATCACTCAGGAAAGAAAAGCGCTGGAGATGATGCTGTCGTACGGGGTGGATGGGTTGATCGTGGAGCCGACGCGCAGTAATGTGTACAATCCGAATATCGCGTACTACCTTTCTTTTAAAGAGCAGGATGTTCCTTTTACGATGATCAATGCTTATTACGAGGAGCTTGAGGTTCCGTTTTTCTGTCTGGATGATGTGCAATCGAGCTATCTGGCGACGCGCGAGCTGATCGGCAAAGGGCATACGCAGATCGGGATTATCGCGAAAATGGACGATCTGCAGGGGAAGTTTCGGATGAAAGGGTTTATCAAGGCGCTGGGCGAGGATAAACTGCGTTTCCAGCATGAGCATGTGCTTTCGTTCGATACGGACAGCAAGCCGGACTTGTCCGTGAATCTGGAGAAGTATTTGACGGAAAATCGGGACGAATTGACGGCGCTGGTGTGCTACAACGACGAAGTCGGGCTGGAAGTCGTGAACGCATGCAAAAAGCTGGGGATTTCGATTCCGGATGAGCTGTCGATCGTGGGCCAGGACAACTCGTATATGGCGAAAAACGCGAATATTCAGCTCACGACGCTGACGCATCCGCAGGAGCAGCTGGGGCGCGACGCGGCGGATTGGGTGATCAAAAGCTTGCAGGGGAAAAAGGATTTGCCGGAGAAAAATTATTATCAACCGGTGTTAGTGGAAGGCGAGACGGTGAAAGTGATCGAGGTCGAGTAAACGATATGAAAAAAGCAGCCCTTCGATGAGGAAGAGGCTGCTTTTTGCGTTAAAAATTATTAGACGAGGCGGTTTTCTTTAAGCCTGAAGCTTTCCAGCGCCTCTATGCCCACGAAGCGCTGCGTCGCATGGATATGCTCCAGCGTTCCTTCCAGGTCCAGTCCGTTGAAGAAGCCTTCCGGACTGTTCGGCTTCCGCGAAAATGACCAAAAGCAGCCCCGAGTTCGCCGGAGTGCGGGAAGACTACGAGGTATGCTGCGCAAGCCGATTCCCGTAGGCGATCGAACATCCCCGGACGGGTTCGCTGAACTTGTCGACGCTCGTCATGCCAGCGCAAAACGGTCGCGGCTCAACATGCAAAGCGGTTCATGCGGACATGAAAGAAAGGGAGTATCCGTCAGTTCTTCCCGATTGCATCCAACAGGTTCATCAGAACCTTCGCCGCTTCCGCTCTCGTCGTTCGCGCGTCCGGTTTGAACGCGTTGGCGCCCGTGCCTTGGATGACTTCCGCGTTTTTCAGAGCGGCTGCCGCACCTTTTGCCCAGGACGGAATGGCTTGATCGTCCGCGAATGCAGGATCGGACGTAACCTCGGCGGCAGGAAGCTTCATTGCCCGAGCCGCCATGACCGCCATCTCGGCACGGGTGATGACGGCGTTGGGCCGGAAAGAGCCGTCGGCGTAGCCGTTCAGAATGCCGGATTGCACGGCCTGCGCCACGGCTGTTTGCGCCCAAGAACCGATTTCCGAAGAATCCGTGAAGACCAGTGACGCGCCGGACGTCGTTGCGTTCAAAGCTCTCATCAGCATGACCGCAAATTCCGCCCGCGTCACGTCGGCATCCGGCTTGAACGTTCCGTCCGGATACCCCGAGACGACGCCGGCAGATACGGCCTGCCTGATCACGTCTTCCGCCCAATGTCCTGCCGTATCGCGGATGACGGACTGCGGCGAGCGATCATCGTCGGCTGTTTCCGTCGGCTGCTCTGCCGCGAACACCGCGTATTTCGTAAAATGATCCACTTCTGCGGAAATTCGGTTTCCTTGAATGTTCGCACCGCTCACCTCGATCCATTTTTTGACCGTTTCGTCGTAATAGGATAGTGCCGCTCTTCGGCCGTCGGTCAACGTTTTCGGATCGAATGCTATAGACAACTTGACAGGCCGAACGAAATTTTCGGAAGAGCTTTTGAGCAGTTCGAACACGGGACTGGCCAGGATTTCCCCGTTCGTCGTTAGCCGGTTCGCATTCGCTACCCGCTCGATCGTCAGCTTCAGTTCTTTGCGCGAAGCCCCGGCCGGAATGTCGATCCGTACCGCGTCTCCCAAGCTGACGCTCCCCGCCTTTCCTGCCGGAAGGGTAAGCACTCCGTTGACGGAAACGTTCGGAGTTTCGCTCGGCACGAATACCGAAGGCGCTTCGATCGGCGCGGAAGGAACCGCGGGCGCGGGAGATCCGCCGCTGCCTGGCGGCGGCATGGTCATTACCGCGTACGCGTTGGACCGGGTCGTTCCGATGCCCGCATTGCCCGACGCGTTCGTTATGCCGTCATTTCTGAGCGTAATGTAATTGGCCGCCGCGCTCGCGTTGGGCTTCGGCGTTAAGGTCGCTGTCCAGGTGATTCCGCCGTCAGCCGAACCCAAAGCGCTTAATGTTCCGTTTTCGATAGTCAAATCTTCCGTCGTCAAGCCGGTCACGGCTTCCGAGAATACGATTTTCACCGTAGAATTCGTGTTCGGGGTTAACATCGAATTGTCGACCGTCACAACCGCCGTAGGCCGGACCGTCCGGACCTCGTAATTGTCGGAAACCATCGTGCCTGTACCGACGTTGCCTGCAAGATCGGTAACGGCGGCATAATCGAGCAGGATTGCGTTAGTCGTACTCGACGTATCGTCGCTAGGCGTCAGCGTCGCAGTCCACGTCTTGCCTCCGTCGGACGAAGCCAGATCGCTTAATGCTCCGTTCGCGGCCTCGAGACTGCCGAGAGCGAAACCGGTCACCGGTTCCGAAAATTCGATCTTCACTTCCGCAGTCGTTCCCGCCCTCAAAATCGTATCGCTCACAAAGATTTCGGCCGTCGGTCTGCGCGTGTCGATCGTATACGTATTGGAGTCGGTTTTGCCGAATCCCGTGTTACCCGAAAGGCTAACCACGCCTGTGTTATCAAGCGTGATGATATTGTCCGACGCTTCGACATTTGCGATCGGTACGAAACTTCCCGTCCAAGTGATTCCGCCGTCGGTCGAGGACAAATCGCGGACGGTTCCGTTCGATACGGTCAGATCCGCGGTCGTAAACCCGCTGACGGCTTCCGAGAACGCAAAGGTCACGTCGGCGGTGTCCCCGATCTTCATTAGCGCGGGAGTTATGACGATCCCTGCCGTAGGAATAAGCGTATCGACCGAATAATTGACGGAAGCGACTGTGCCCGAACCCGAATTCCCTGCCAGATCCGTTATGCCCGCATAATGGATCGTCAAGGAATTGAAAGCGTCGTTTACGGACAAGGCAGGGGTCAGCGTCGCCGTCCACGTGTTTCCGTTATCTCTCGTCAGAAAATCTTTAAGGGTTCCGTTCGGCACGGTTACATCGTCAGCGTCAAAACCGGTTACGGCTTCCGTAAACCTAAACGTCACGGCAGCCGTATCGCCGGCTTTCAAAACGGTATCCGAAATCTCAATGTTGCTCGCCAACGACGGTCGGACCGTATCGACCGAGTAATCGGGCGAGTCGACCGAACCGATGCCTGCGTTTCCCGTCAGATCGGAAATACCCGAATAATGGAGCGTCACGACGTTGGAAGCGTCACTTACGTTCGAGCTCGGAAACAAAGTGGCTGTCCATGTCGTTCCGCCATCATTCGAGAACAAATTGCTGATCGTGCCGTTCGAAACCGTCAGGTCAGCAGTATTGAATCCGGTCACCGCTTCCGCGAATATAAAAGTGACGATTGTCGAGCTTCCGATATTCAGTACCGGATTCGACATCTGGATACCTCCAAGCAAAGAAGGCCTGATCGTATCCACCGAGTAATTGGACGAGTCGACCGAACCGATGCCGATCTCTCCTCCCGCATTCATTATTCCCGTATAGTCGAGCGTCAGAACATTGTTCGCGCTCTGTACGGCGGTCTTCGGCTCCAACGTCGCCGTCCATGTGATTCCTCCGTCGCTTGAGGACAAATTGCTGATCGTACCGCTCGGGGCCTTAATATCATTAACATCAAAAACGATCACCGCTTCCGTAAATACGAAAGTCACGGTTGCCGAATCCCCGATTTTAAGCGCCGTATCCGAAACCGAAATCGAATGCGCCAACATCGGAGCCGCCGCATAGGCCTTCTGCATCGCTTTTGAATCCCATATCCCCGTAATCACGCATCCGACTAACAGAATCGCCCCGATCTTTTTTGCAGCGCGCATGTAAGCCTCCTTGTATGTTGTCGTTCGGTCTTGAATCTTGTCCGAGAGTGAATCGATCTTCTCCACGTCGGCTATTTATCTAAAATTCAATGGATGTGGTCGAATCCCTGCAGTTGCGCCGCGATCTTCCGATAAATCTGTTTATTTGTCCGCAACCGCCTGATTTGCCGTCGAATGTTTGAGCGCCGGCAGGATCAGCCCGTCGAGCAAAGCCGCATAGAACACTTTCTCGAACGGCTTGCGTTCAACAAGCCCGCGAAAAGCGGACGTCGAGGTAATGACCCGACAAGCCAGCTCAAGGTCCGCATGCTCGGAAATTTCGCCGCGGGCGGCGGCCCGCTGCATCAGTCGGAGATTCGCGTCCGCCCAATCGTCGAAAATGCCGGCAGCTCCGGCTTCGCCCGTGTCGGAATGCTGCAAAAAAGAGCCCAAGCCCGCCAAAACGCGGAATTTTCGTTCTTCTTCCGCCATCGACTGCGGCTTGATCAGCAGCAGCAGGTCTTCGCGCAGACTTCCCGAGTCGGGCAGGTTTTCGAGATCGAGATGGCTTCGGTTCATCCATCCCAACGCGTCCCGCACCAGTTCGACTTTGGAAGACCAACGTCGGTACATCGTGGCTTTGCTGGCTTTGGCCCGCGCCGCGACCTTATCCATCGTCATGCCGTCGAAGCCCGATTCGGCCAAAATTTCGATCGTCGCTTCCAATATTTTCTCGTCCCGCGTATGATCCCGCTTGCGTCCTACTTTTTGCTTCGTTTTTTCCGCCGCGTTTTCGGATACTTCCATGCTCGCCGGCTCGTCGTTTTGAACTTTTTTCATCTATGCCGCCCCTTTTCGAATACACATTTTGAAACTTTATAGTTTCGAAACTTTACAGTTTCGTTTTGTTGTGATTTAATGTCATTATCCCACAACGAACGGGAAATAGACAGACGGTATCCGAGGATGCCGAAAAGGAGATTACGGACATGTCGAACAAACCCGTTGCGCTGATTACCGGCGCCAACAAAGGAATAGGCGCGCAAATCGCGAAAGATTTGGCGGAGCAAGGCTTCACGGTTCTGGTCGGATCGCGAAGCTTGGAGAGCGGAAAAACGACCTCCGAAGCCATCGGTCCGGATGCGCATGCCCTTCAGCTTGACGTTACGGATCAAGACTCGATTGCGGCTGCGGCCGAACGCATTCGCGGCGAATTCGGACGTCTAGACGTGCTCGTAAATAACGCGGGTATCTCGCATGCGGGCAAACCGGGCAATCCGTTTCCCAGCGGCGGCGCGACAAGCGGCCTGCTGACCGTCTCTCCGCTCGAAGATATCCGCGCAGTCTACGAAACGAACGTGTTCGGCGTTATCGCCGTCACGCAAGCAATGCTTCCGCTCCTGCGCGAAGCGCCTGCCGCGCGTATCGTCAATATCGGCAGCACCGGCGGTTCCCTCAGCTGGAATTCATCGCCGGATAACCCGCATCGGGCGATGTACGGCGCGTACTCGGCATCCAAAGCGGCCGTTCACGCGGTGACTTTCGCTTTTGCCGCCGCGCTCGAATCGACGCCGATCAAAGTCAATGCGGCCTGCCCGGGCTTTACGTCGACGGCGCTGAACAACTTTGCCGGAACGCGCACGGTCGAACAGGGCGCCCGCGAAGCGGTAAGGTTGGCCATGTTAGGCGCGGACGGCCCGACCGGTACCTTCTCGGACGAAGACGGACCGGTCGCATGGTAACCCGGAGGGCTGCATGATGCGGATTTTCGTAACGGGAGCGGCGGGTTATATCGGTTCGGCCGTCGTCCGCGAACTTCTGGACGCGGGACACCAAGTGAGAGGATTGGCCCGTTCCGACAAGAGCGCGATGCTCATCAAACAAGCCGGAGCAGACGTGCATTTCGGCGATATCGGAGATCCGGATAGTCTTCGGGAAGCGGTAACGGCTGCGGACGGGGTCATACATTTGGCGTTCAACCACGACTTTTCCGACTTCCCGGGCGCATTGACCGCGGATCTTCAAGCGGTGAAAGCGATGGGTTCGGCTTTGGAAGGTTCCGGCAAGCCGTTCGTGATCACGGCGCATGCAGGCGGCACGGAAGCGGAAGAATTTATGCTTCATCTGTCTTCGCGCGGCGTGCGGTCCGTCATCGTCGAGCTTTGTCCCTCGGTGCACGGCGAAGACGATACTGGGTTCATTCCGAGACTGATCGACACGGCGAAAACCAAAGGCTTTTCGGCTTACGTCGAAGACGGAGGCAATCGTTGGCCTGCCGTGCATCGTTTGGATGCCGCGCGGCTTTACCGATTGGCGTTGGAAAAAGCGCCGTCCGGCTCCAGGTTCGAAGGCGCTGCCGACGAAGGCGTGCCGTTTCGCGAGATCGCGGACGCGATCGGCCGACGCCTGAACGTGCCCGTCGTCGGGATTGCCCGCGAAGAAGCCGACGCTCACTTCGGTTTCCTGGGCACGCTGGCTTCGCTGGATATTCCGCGATCGAACGCGGCGGCCCGCGAAGTTCTAGGGTGGCAGCCCGTACAGCCGGGATTGCTCGCCGATCTGGAGCAGCCGCATTATTTGGACTTCGCAAACCGATGAATCGTGCTTGGTTGTTCCTTTTTCAATCGACGGCGGCTTGAACCGCCGTCTTTTTTGTGCGCCGCAAGTTCAAGCTTGGCTTGCACGCCGAACCAAACCTTTGTAATCTGCATTACAGAAGCCAAAATCAGGTTAGCTTATGATGGATGCTACGATTCTCGCCTGCCGCATGAAAAGGAGGACGCTATGTTACAGCATGAGACGCACGAGACGAATACAGAGATCACGTCGTTTTTGCCGCAAATCAAACTATTCGAATCGCTCCCGGCAGAAATCATCCATGAAATCGCACAATCGGCACCCCGGTCAAATACGGTTCGATTCGCAAAAAGTTCGATTCTTCAGACGCCCGACAACGAAAAAAACGGTTTGTTTTTCGTCATTGCCGGCAAACTCCGCTTTTACAAAACCGATCCGTTCGGTAAACAGCATACGGTCTGCATGCTGATCGAAGGGGGCATTTTCGGCGAAGTCGAACCGTTCTCTTTGGGTGCGAGAGGAAGTTACGTCGAAGCCTTGGAAGATTCGACGGTTTTTTGGATTCCCGCCGAACGGTTCGAACCGCTGCTGCGCAAGTATCCGGAATTATGTCTGCTGTTTTTATCCGAAATGAGCAAGCGCCTGCGAGATCAGGACGAATTGGTGGAAAAACTGGTGTTCAGGGATCTGCGCGGCAAAGTGCTGTACTTTTTGAACCGGCTGTCCAAAAAGTTCGGCACGGAAGAAAACGAATACCGAAAAATCGATATCCCTCTGACCCATCAAGAGTTGGCGGATATGATCGGAGCGACAAGAGAAGCGGTATCGCTCGTTTTGAAAGAATTGTCCAATGAAGGGATTCTCGTAACCGGCCGCAAAACGATCAGGATCCATATCGAAAAAATGATGAACGAAATCGATTGATTTATGTCTTTGTAATCTGCATTGCTGTCGGCTTGCGCGTCCGGCGTTATGATAATTTCCGAAACGAAATCCCTGTACAACAGGAAACGCATAGGAGAAATCGATCATGCCCAACTCGCAAGTTCAACTTCATATTCGCTTCACGGCCAAGCCGGGGAAAAAAGAAGCGTTCCGCGCGGCTTTATTTTCCTTGATCGGGGAGATGTCGTCGGAGAAAGCTTTTGTCGGCGCTATCGTTTCCGACGATCTCGATCAACCGGATGACTTAATCATCTATGAAACGTGGCACGGCACCAGAGACAGCTGGCTGGCGGAAGAATTCATTAAGCCGTACCGAAAAGACTACGAGGAAAAACTCGGGGCTTTGATCGCGAACCGAAGCGTCAGTTGGCTGCGGCCGGTAAGCGAATGGGGAAATTCCGGCATCGATGCACGATAAATTCAGGATAACGGAGGCTGATCGATATGGGAAAATTTGAAGGAAAAGTAGCCGTCATTACCGGAGGAACAAGCGGAATCGGGCTTACGACGGCGCGGCGATTCGTCTCGGAAGGCGCCTACGTGTTCATTACCGGCCGCAGGCAAAGCGAGTTGGACGCGGCAGTCGAGCTGATCGGCGATCAGGCGACGGGCGTGCAGGGCGACGTTTCGAACTTGAAAGATTTGGACAGATTGTTCGATACGGTCAAACAGGAGAAAGGACATCTGGATATTCTGTTCGCGAATGCCGGAATCGGAAGCATGCTGCCTTTGGGTCAAATTACGGAAGAACAATACGATACGATCTTCGACGTGAACGTCAAAGGAACGCTTTTCACGATCCAAAAGGCTTTGCCGCTGTTTCCCGATAAAAAAGGAACGATTATTCTGACCGGCTCCACGGCAGGAACGATCGGCGATCCGGCGTTCAGCGTCTACGGCGGCAGCAAAGCGGCTCTTCGCCAGATGGCCAGGAACTGGATCATGGATCTGAAAGGTACCGGAATACGGCTTAACGTGCTGAGTCCCGGCGGAATCTATACCCCGGCTTACGACGATATGTTCGGGGACTCTCTCGATCAAGTGCTCGAATCGTGGCAGAACAACGTTCCGTTGGGACGCATGGGCACGACAGAAGATATCGCCGACGCGGTGATGTTCCTCGCTTCCGAAGAAAGCAGTTACGTGAACGGCATCGAATTGTTCGTGGACGGCGGGATCGCTCAGGTTTAATACAATCGGACAGCGCGGCAGCGCAGCAAAAAAGACACCGGGCATGGATGCCGGTGTCTTTCGTTATGCCTTTTTCCGTCCTCGACTGCTGCAGGAGCCGCTTTTTAAAGAGTCTTAATGATCGCTTCCAACTCTTCCAACAGTACTTTGGCAAGTTCGAAGTTTTCGTTTTTCAACGCTTGTTCGACTTTCAACTCCACGGCTTTTTTCTGCTGTTCGTTGTGCAGGTAATCTTTGCTGAAATGACGGTTGTAAATCATTTGTCTGAATTTGCGCATCGTCATTTTTCGGATACTTTTGTTGTCGATGATCAGCACGTAATCCATGCCGTTGACGACGGAATAGAAATCGTGGGAGATCATCAGGATCGCGCCTTTGTAGTCTTGAACGGCTTTTTCCAGCGCGATTTGCGAGTAGAGATCCAGATGGCTTGTCGGTTCGTCGAGAATCAGCACATTGGCCTCGGCGGCGGCGACTTTCGCCAATTGGAGCATGTTTTTTTCGCCGCCGGACAAGGATTCGATTTTTTGCTCCAGAATCTCGCCTTCGAAGCCGTAATGCAGCAGATGCGCGCGGATCTCGTCATACGTATCGAATCCGGCATCGATAAACTCGTGCAGAATCGTGTTGGAGTCCTTTAGCGTCTCTCCTTGAAGCTGCGACAAATAACCGATTTTCGCATCCGGATTGATCCGGATCGCTTCATGCTCGTTACGGAAAATGTCGCGCAGCAGCGTCGTTTTTCCCGTACCGTTCGGACCGATGATCGCGACTTTATCCGTGGATTTGATCTCGAACGTCACGTTTTGGAGCAGCAGCTCGTCGAACGAAACGCCGTAATCCTCTACGTTGATCACGGCGACATCTTCCAATTCAGGCCCGTTCGCGAACGTGATCTTCGGCTGCTTGATATCGACGAACGGCGCTTTGATCCGGCGGGCTTCCAAACGTTCCTGGAATCGCACTCTGGCTTTGAGCGCGCGGCCTCTCGACGCTTCCGAATTGTACGTCGCGATCTCTCTGAGGTTGTCGATAATGCCGTCGTAACGCTCGATCTCTTCCCGTTCGGCGACCGCGATTTCTTGCAGCTCGATCTTGGTCTGAAGCAGATAGAAGTTGTAATCGATATAGCGTCCGTCGAACTCCTGAATTTCGGTGTTTTCGAGGTGGATGATTTTGTTGAAGCAGTGGTTCAGCAGGTAGCGGTTGTGCGTGACGACCAGCAGCATGCCTTTATGGGAATTGATCAGCTTGCGCAGCGAATTCAAGTTCTCGAAGTCCAAAAAGACATCCGGTTCGTCCATAATGAGCAAATCCGGACGGCTGATCATTTCCTTCATGACCTGAATCAGCTTGAATTCCCCGCCGCTTACGGAGGTGACGTCCAGGTCTTTGAGATTCATCAGGTTGGCCAGGTTCAGCTGTTTGTTGATGACGTTCTCGAAGTTGTCTCCGTCCATCGCGTTGAACGCGTCCAAAGCCAGTTGATACTTTTCCATCACCGCATCCATGTCCGACGTCGTCGCCATTTCCGCGTAAATCCCGGTGAGCTCGTCTTGAATCTTGTTGAACGGTTCCGCGATATATTCAAACACGGTCATGTGCTGCGTAGGATCAACTTGCGAAAACTGACTGACGTAGCCGATGCTGCAATCCGGATCGATCGTGAGTTTCCCGTCGTACAAATGCTTGTCCGGATCCATCAGGATCTCGATCAGAGTGCTTTTCCCGCTGCCGCTGGTGCCGATAAATGCGCAGTGCTGCCCTTCTTCGAGCGTGAAGGAAACGTCGGTGTAGAGTTCTTTTTGCGGGAAGGAGAAGGAGAGGTGTTCTAGTTTGATCATGGTGTTACCTTTCTGAATCGCCGTTATGGCGGTTATTTGGGAAAGCTGCTTAGAAATCAGGGATTATATTGTGCTTTTACTGTTATGATTATACGTTTTTCGCCTCCGAGTTGCACCGTTCATTTTTGTTCACGGCAAATAGAGGACCCCCGGATCGGGAGCCCTCCGCATGCTTGTCTCAAGTGAGCGAATCCAAAGCGGTCTTTAACTGCGGATTGAATTCCAGCACGTTCAAGATGACTTGCACGGCTTCCGCACGCGTGGCATTGCTCTTCGGATAGAAATTGTCGGTTCCGTTTCCTTTGACGATTCCGGCCTGCGCTCCCGCTACGATCTCGGCTGCCGCATAAGAATCGTTCAGGTCATTAAAACGGACTTTTTCCCGGTCTTTCGCCGCGTTGTCCAGATTTACGATCCGCGACAGCATGACCATCATTTCTTCGCGCGTAATGGTTTGATTCGGCTTGAAGCTGTCATCGCTATATCCCTTGATTACGCCTGTCGATACGAGGTTCCCGATCTCTTCTTTCGCCCAGTGATTCTCAATGTCTTTCAGCGCCGTATTTGCGTTCCCGGCCCGGATATCGAACGAACGGTTCAGAATCGCTGCGAATTCGGCGCGAGTGACGGAATGATTCGGCTTGAACGTTCCGTCTTGGTAGCCGTTGATCAGCTGCAACCGGATAAACGTACGGATCGGCTTGTCCGCCCAGTGTCCTTCCGTATCGGCAAAATCGACGACAACGTTGATTTCCTTCGCCTGTGCTACGAGGGATTCAATTTTCTTGACTAATTCGTCCGTATTCACAATGCCTGTTTTGAATACAGACGCTACAGGTTCCGGTAATGCCGATGTTGACGGTACTACCGGCGTTACTACAGGTGGCGTTACCGCTGGCGGCGTTACTGATGGCACTGTCATTGGCGGCAATGCCGGGTTGGTTATAATCGGCGTCTCTACAGGCGTAGAAGGCACCGGTGACACCGGAACAGATAGCGAATGCGGCGTTGCTTTCACTTCTTCGGATGACGCGCTTGTTCCGGAAGGATTGACGGCTTTAACCGCAAAATAATAAGTCGTTCCGTTCGTCAGTCCGGCGGCATCGTACTCTGTTCCGGTTACCGAAGCGACGGCTTCTCCGTAGATGCCGGAAGTCGTCCCTTGATACACGGAATAGGTTACCGCTCCGGGCACTTCGCTCCACTTCAACCGTGCGCGACCGTCACCCGCTTCGACGGATTTCAGACTCGGTGCCGCTGCCTCAAGTCCGGGCCAAGGAAGCGTAACCGGCGGGTCCGTCCGAGTCGTCACCGGCGTTAACCCCGCAGCATCGAATGCGAGCTGCACGCCCGTCAATCCCGCTTCGCTCGCCGCTCCGAGATCGGCAAAGGTCGCGACGCCCGCGTTTGCTGTCGCGGACAGGGTTCCGGTCAGCGTCCATGCGCCCGTATCTTTTTTCGATACGGTTACGACCGTGCTGCTGTCGCCCATGCTTGTATTCCCGTAAGCATCGCGCAGCGTAACCACGGGCTGCCTTGCGAACGTACTCCCGTTGACGGTCGGGGCTGCAAGTTCGGTCGTTAGTTCCATAGAAGCCGTATTTCCCGCCGTAGACGTGATATTCAACGTATTCGTTTGCGGCGCTGCCACGCCCTCCACGCTCAGTGCAATAGATTGTTCCGCCGCTTTATTCAGCGTCAGATTCACTGTAGCTGAACCGTTTACGAAAAGGACGCTGAACGTATTCGACCCTTCCGTCAAGTCTGTTCCATTGAAGCTGCCGTACGATCCGCCCGGTGCGGCCGCATAACCGGAGATCGTCACGTTATGCGTTCCTTCAAACGCGGTATCCGCGTTGTCCTCCGAATCCTTCACCGTCAGCGTGATCGCATTATCCGCTCCGACTTTTACGATCGATGAAGCAGCCGCGGCACTCGCCGTATCCATTGGTTTCAGATCACGTACGACCAAATGTAACGTAGATTCTTTTTGAATATTGTAATCGGAAAGGGTGCGCCCGTCCTCCAACTGTTTACCGGCAAAGATCAACTTCATTCGTTCCGGCGGGATTCCTTCCTTATCTTGTATTTTTGCTTTTACGTTTTCGATCGAATCACTGGGTTCCACGTCCAAAGCAATCGTCGTTCCCGTAAGTGTTTTAACGAAGACTTGCATGGCAAATGCATATTGCGGGAGCGAAAACAGTAAAACGACAATCAACAATAGGCTGGCATACGATTTCTTTTTTCTCATCTGGTTGATCCTCTCGCTGTGATTAATAGGGATTGCTCTCTTTATATTTTATCGTGCAGAAGAGTCCTTCTTGTGAGCGACGAAGAAATTTTAAGCCTGGACGTCGAACGCGCAAATCCGAATTCTTCTTTCGTCCGTGTCGTTCCGGCTTCGAGCGGGAAAATCAGCGCTTGCGTTCGACGAGTCCGGCTTCCCACAAAAGCACGCTTCCGTTCGAACCGTCCTCCGGACGGCTCAATTCGATCGTAAGCTCCCGCGCGTTCCGAACGTCGAACTCGACTTTTTCCGTATCGAAAATATCGCCGTCAGCGCCTTGAAAAGAAAATTCGTAGACCGGTTCGCCGTCGACGATAAACGTCATGCCGCCGCCTGTCCCTCCTTCTACGGTTCCGTACGCCTGAAAGCGGATATAGCCGCCTTCCAGCTCGTAATGCAGCGTCTCCGTGCCTTCGCCCGACCAAGCGTGCAGCTTGGGCGCGTAAGGATCGTCGGCCGCGCCCGTCTGCTCAAGACCGGCGGGAACCTTCTCCCACCTCACCGTTCCTTCCGAAGGCTGCAGGTTCTCCAAAGCGATCTCGCCGGCTTCCGCGTATCGCTGAACCATCCGCTCTGCCGCCGAAGGAGCTGCCAAGAAAATCGATGCGAGCAGCAGCGCGGAAGCAGCCGTATACGCGATTCGTTTAAAGCCGAATACGGCGCCGCCCAGGTATTTGCCGATCACCCACGCCGCATAACCGGTCAGGAAACCCGATGTATTCAGCACGACGTCGTTGATATCGAATCTCCCGAGTCCCGTAAGCAGTTGAAGCGTTTCGACCAGCAGATTGCCGACCAAAAAAGTTCCGATCAGCTTCAACGGCCCCCAACGGATCAGCATCGGCAGCAGCAGACCGCAGGGGATGAAAGCCAGATAATTGCCCAGTTGAAACAGCATGAACGGATTATGAAGCAGGCCGGCGAAGCGGAAAGGCGCGATCGCCTCAAGCGACAAGTTGTACAAATAAACGCCTTTCGCCGCTTTTTCCGAACGGCCGAATCCGAAGAAGAGGAAGTATAACAGCAGCGCGAAATAAAAAGCGGCGGCTGCGTTCAAAAGGCGGTGCCGGATTATCGAAGTCATCAAAAAATCTCCTTTGGGCTGTGGTTGTGAGTTATGAAGCGGAATCCGCAGCGTCAGGAAGACGGTTCGAACCGGAAAAATGTATCGGTTAATCACCTATAAATCGGCAGGAAAGTCGGTTAGACTTTTAATGGAAAGATTTTGACCGAAACGAATTCATATCCCGACCGAACAGGAGGAATATCGTGCAGCTCTCAGACTTCACTTACTCCGCTATCCAGACGCTGTGCCGACAAGGCGACGAACTGGCGAAAGCAGGCGACCTTGAAACCGCCAAACAGCAGTATCTGGCCGCGCTCCGTTTATTGCCCGACCCTGCCCGGGAATGGGAAGCCGCGACCTGGATTTACGTTGCGCTGGGCGACGTGCATTATAAGACGAACCATTTCGAAAAGGCGTTCAAATGTTTTTTCAATGCCGTCCAGTGTCCGAAAGGGCTAGGCAATCCGTATATCCATCTTCGGCTGGGGCAGGTCTATTACGAGCAGGAGAATTTCGACAAAGCGGCGGACGAGTTAAGTCGTGCCTATATGGGCGGCGGCATCGAAATTTTTATGGAAGATGATCCGAAATATTTGGAGTTTTTGGAGACAAGGATGCGGATTTGACCGACCGGGAAAAACGGTACAGCTTCGGCCGCGGAACCTGTGATATAATGGCGTCGTTATTCACACTGGACAAAAATGACAATCTGACGATGGGACGGTTCATATGAAGGGATTTTTGACCACGCTAGCCGATCCGAAACGATTGACCATCATGCTGATCGGCAATATTTTTTTGGGTATGGGAATAAGCATTTTCAAACTTTCAGGCTTGGGGAACGATCCTTTCAGCGGTATGGTGATGGCTTTGGCGGATACGAGCGGAATCGTATATGCCCGCTTTCTGATCCTGCTCAACCTGTCCTTGTTCGCGGTGCAGCTGATTTGGGGACGCCGCTTTATCGGAGCCGGTACGATTGTAAACGCTGTATTCCTCGGTTACTTCGCGACGTTCTTTTACGATATCTGGATCGACGCGCTGGGCGAACCCCAACTGCTGTGGCAGCGCGTGGTGACGGTGGCGATCGGCGTCGTCGTATGCAGCTTCGGGGTATCCCTGTATCAGACCTCCAACGTCGGCATCGCGCCTTACGACGCTCTGTCGCTGCTGATGAGAGATCGCTTCCCGCGAGTCAGCTATTTCTGGCACCGCATGTTCACCGACGCTCTGTGCGCGCTGATTTGTTTCTTGTTCGGAGGCATTATCGGGCTGGGGACGCTGGTTTGCATGATCGGCTTGGGACCGATCATTCATTTCTTCAACGTGTATTTCACGGAAAAACTTTTGGCCGGAAAAAATGCACCTCCAAAAACGGTAAGCTCTTAAATGCCGAACGAACATTATAGGTCAACCGCTTCGCACCCTATCGCGCTGCCGCTTATGACGCAGCAGGCGATAGGGTTATTTGCATGCGGAAAGGTTCTGCTATCGATCTCTGAACCGTTCGATCGCCGCTTCGCTTACAGGCTGGAACAAATTAACGAGGTTACCGTCGGGATCGCGGAACAGGATCGAGCGGTTCCCCCAAGGCATCGTCGTCGGCTCCTGCACCCAGTCTTCGATCAGCGGCTTCAGGCGCACATATTCGGCTTCGACGTCTTTCACGCGGAACTCGACGATCATCGAACGGTTATGGGCTGCGACCGCGGCGTCCGTTCCGAATAGCTGCGCAGTCTGGGTGTGCCCGATTGCGAGCGTGCCGGACGGCAGGACGATCTCGGCGAATACGGGAGCGGGGCGCTCTGCCGTAATTCCCGTGACTTGCTCGTAGAACGAGGCGAGGTGGTCAACGTGGTCGGTAATGATACGTACGGATGCAAAATTCATGAAGGATCATCCTTTCGTTGTTCAGATCGACTGACAATTCTCATCATAAAAAACGTTACTGACAACATCATGTCAGTAACGTTCAAGAATTTTGCATGCTTCTTCCCGGACTCGCTGCCGAAACGACTCCGGTTCCAACACCACGACGCCTGCGCCCCAGCCCAGTACCCATTGCAGCAGATCATCCGGTTGACGAGCGCGCAGCAATGTATCCAAGCCGTCCGGATGCTCGTTCATTTCCTCAATGTACGGAAAATTCGACTGTTTAACCTTGTCCGCAAGGCTCGGGTTGAAACGAAGCGTTACGGTCAAAAAGCGATCGTCCGAAGGGACATACTCTTTTAGATCGAAATCGTCCGGGTATTCAAAAGGCTCTTCCAGCTCGGTCAGCTCCTCCATTCGGGACAATCGAAAATGACGGATGCCCTGCCGCAGATCGCATCGGGCGACCAGCATCCAAGATCCTTCGACAAGTACCAGTCCGTAAGGATCGACGGTTCTTTTGCTGTAGGCGCTCTCCGCAGCCGGGCTCGTTTTTTTCGTATAACCGAAGCGGATTTTCTTTCTGTCCAAGATGGCTCGGCGGATGTTGTTGAGGTTTTCTTTTTCCGACGACGAATCCGACCGCTTGCCGGGAGCGAGCAATCTCAGCGATTGATGGACGCGCGAAGTCTCGTCTCGAACGCGGTCGGATAGCGTAACCTCGATTTTCTTTCGTGCTAGACGGGCTCTGTGGCGGTATTCCTCGTCGAATTGCTGCTCAATGAACTCCGTTCCGATCAGCAAGGTCACGGCCTCCTCGATCGTGAAGCGAATCGGAGGCAGGAAGTAACCCTCGACCAATGAATAGCCCCGGCCCGTGGTTCCTATGATCGGAACTCCGGCTTCGCTCAGCGCCTGGATATCCCGATAAATGGTTCTGACGCTGGTTTCGAATAATGCAGCCAGGTCCTCGGCGCGTACGGCTCTTCTGGCTTGCAGTTCCAAGACGATGGCGAGCAGGCGGTCGGTTTTGTTCACGTGTGCTCCTTTTAATTTCATTTATTCGTTTCGTTCATCCCATCGAATCAAGCGGATCTTCTTCAGATAAAAAGCTCTGCTTACCGATTCTTGCGAATCAGTCAACAGAGCGGAGTATTGGCGTATCGTTTTTATTCAGGAATATAAGGAAGATCCAGCATGTTCGGCACATTGATCACATGCGGTTCCGTATACGTGCGGATGCCTTCCGTGCCGTATTCGCGGCCGATGCCGGACTGCTTGAAACCGCCGAACGGGAAGCGAACGTCCAGTCCCTGAACGGCAGCGGTGTTGATCATGGTCGTTCCGGCTTCGAGCTGACGCGCGACGGAGATCGCCTCTGCTTCGCTGCCCCACACGGAACTTGTCAGTCCGTAGATGCTTTCGTTGTGGAGATTGATTACCTGATCTTCATCGTCGAATGGCAGAATCGGAACGGTAGGGCCGAACTGCTCTTCCACGACGATCCGATCATGCGCGTCGCAGCCCGTAACCAGCGTAGGCTGGAGGTAGTATCCTTGATCGAACAGCTTCTGATCCAAAATCGTGCCGAGCGGAGTGACCTTCGCTCCGCGCTGCTTCGCGTCTTCGACCAAGCTCAGTACGTACTCTTTTTGCTTCAGGTTGTTGACCGGACCTACCGTCGTATTGGGGTCAAACGGATCGCCGATGCGAATCCAACGGTTTGCCGCTTCGATATATTTTTCCACGAACGCATCATAGATCGAACGGTGGACATAGACGCGTTTGGCGATCATGCAGATCTGACCTGTCGTCAAGAAGTTGGACACGACGATCCGGCGCATCGCGCGCTCGTCGTTCACGTCAAAGCTCTCCAGGAAGATCGCCGCGTCATTGCCGCCAAGCTCCAGCGTCATGTCTTTGATCGTGTCCGAAGCGGCTTTGATGATATGCTTGGCCGTTTCGGTTCCGCCCGTGAAGGCGATTTTCGTCACTTTAGGATTCGTCGTGAGTTCAACGCCCACGTCCGCACCGCCATGCACCACGTTGATCACGCCAGCCGGGAACTCGCTTGCGATGATCTCCGCTACCTTCGCTGCCGCGAGAGGAGCGTACGGACTTGGCTTCAGCACGATCGTGTTGCCCGCCAGTAAGGCCGGAGCGATCTTGATCGTGGACAACGCGATCGGATAGTTCCATGGGCTGATCGCGGCCACGACGCCGATCGGATCGTAAGACAGGATCGTTTTTCCGTGATCGTGTTCGGTGACCTGCTCTTGAAGAGCTGCGGCTGCTTCGCTGCAAGCAAACTCCATCCACATTAAAGCCACATAGACCTCGCCGTGCGCATCGTACAGAGGTTTGCCGTGTTCTCTGGACAGCAAATTCACGATCTCGTTCTCGGCTGCGCGGATCTTCTCGATCGCTTTGCGCATGCTGGCCACGCGTTCCTCGATATCGGTTTTCTTCCACGTTTTAAAAGCAACCGCCGCCACTTCGATGGCTTCAACGGCTTGTTCTTTCGTCGTGTCCGGGAAGTAGCCCACGATCTCGGTCGGGTGGGTCGGATTCTCTTTGGCTGATTGAGAAAGGGATTTTACGTTCTGGCCGTTAATCAACGCTTCAACGGTAATGGCTTCCGGGCTGGCTTGAGTTGTCATTGGATATCCCTCCAAACTTCTTCCGCAATTTCTTTTACATAACGAAGTTTGCGCCATTGTTGGTCTTCCGTCAGAATATTGCCTTCTTCTGTCGACGAGAATCCGCACTGCGGGCTCAAGCACAGCTGCTCTAGAGGAACGTAAGTGGCCGCTTCCGCGATCCGGGCTTTGATTTGTTCTTTGTCTTCCAGCTCGCCTGTTTTGGATGTAAGCAGACCCAGCACAATTTTCAGGTCTTTGCGGTTGACGTGTTTGAGCGATTCGAAACCGCCGGAGCGCTCGTCGTCGAATTCCAGGAATAATCCGTCTACGTCCAGGCCACCAAAGATCACCTCGGACGCGTAATCGTAGCCGCCCGTGGAGAAATAGTTCGATTTGTAGTTGCCGCGGCAGATGTGCATCGTGACCACGAGATCGGCCGGCTTGTTCGCCAACGATTCGTTGATCATGCGCTGCATCGTTTTCAACTCTTGCGCGGGATCCATGCCTTTGGCACGCAGCTTGTCGTGACCGGCTTCCGAGAAGAGGTCCGCCCAAGCGGTATCGTCCAATTGCAGGTAACGGCATCCCGCATCGTAGAAGGCTTGGATCGCTTTTTGATACGCGGCGATTGTGTCCTGAATGAACGCCTCATGGTCCGTGTAATAAGTGTTGGCTCCGTTTTCCAAGCGATACAGCAGCATGTTCGGGCTCGGGATAGTCTGTTTCGCTACGGTATCACCCGCGTGCTGCTGCACGAACTTAAAGTCTTCCACGAACGAATGCGTAGAGAAATCGACTTTGCCATCCACGCGAAGGCCGCCTTTGCGCGTCTGCATATTATGGAACTTCGGACCGTCGATTTGCTCGTACAGCTCGACGCCGTCCAGGCCGCCCAAGAAGTCGAAATGCCACCAGCTTCTGCGCAGTTCGCCGTCCGTGACCGCGAGTACGCCGTTTTCCTTTTGCTTTTCAATGATGCGGATGATTTCTTGGTCTTCCACCGCTCTTAGTTCGTCGTGCGTGATGCTGCCGGATCTATATTGTTCGCGCGCCTGGGTCAAGTTCGCAGGGCGTAGAAAGCTGCCTACATGGTCGTGTCGGAATGGGATCATATGAAGTGCTCCTTCTGGCTTTTTGTTCTCATGAGTATACCATGGGAGGAGAGGATGCTTGTTATAGGAAAAAAACATGTCTAGTCATATGGTTGGGTGATAGCTGGGCTCGTATAGTCTTCAGGAGCCACTTTGACCGTCGTGAATCATTGTCGCTGCCGCAACCTCATTGTGGCAATAACGGCTTCTATAACGAGTAGATTGGGGATCCAACAAGCCCAAGCGACGACCCGAAACGCCGCCTCGAAATCGCCTAATAGAAAAGCCAGCGGCGCTAACAAAATCCGCAGCGTGACAGCTGAAAAAGTAAGCGCATAACTGCGAAGCATCCATGTTCGATGACCTGAAATGTCTTTGGCTATAATTTTCCTCGTCGCAATAAGCGTGGTCGCAACCCACAGGACATCGAGTGACATGAACCCGAGCCCCGAAACCCAACCTCCTGTCGCAAAAAGGGATAAATACACGTTCACGATCCCGCTTACGATGATTGAAAAAACATATCCGTATCCCATTAGGCGATGCCGACGCTTTCTGGCTTTTGTCGGCTTGATAAATAGTTGAAAAGGTCCGATAACCAAGGCGAATACCGCGGTGAAAATATGGGCGTATAGCACATAGATCCATGGTTGTAGTTCAAAATCAGGCTTCTGCAATTTGAAAGAGACGAGTCCGGCATTACCTGCTTCAAGAACGCCATACTGAACAATCGCGTATCCGGCAATCAAAAACGCGAAAATGAACACGAGTGTACGAGTCTTTTTATTTGCCATAGGAATGATCCTCCTTCGTGGCTGTAGGGAAACCATTCACGACTTGTGTGGGTCTAGTTTCCTGCCGTACTTTTGATGCAAACGGGTCTTGGCTTCTTCCCAGTTCGGAATGTTATCGGCATCCCAACGAACAGCTTCGGATTCATCTCCGATTCGGCGCGCGATCCGCATCGCCTTGGCATGATTGCCACGATTCCGGTATTCCAACATGCGCTCCTTGTTCTCCCATACCGACATCGTCCAGCCTACTCGCCAACCGTCGCGCGTGAGGTCGGAATGCAGCAAGCCGGAGGCCGTGTTCATCTGCTTGGTTGATCGAACGATATGGTAAATAAAAAACGGCAGCGCCCATATCCCCTTCACTCGCAACCGTGTCACTGATATCAACAATGGAATCGCCACCTTCTACGAAATATTGATTCTCGATTCATATAAGTATAGCGGATCGAATACGGCGGTCTTTGCCTTTTTCGTCGGCGTTTTTGCCTGATTCGACGGATTTGGTCGCTTAATAAAAAAAATCCGCTAGGCTGTATGCCTGCGGAAATTGAAAAGCTGTTTGGGTATGCGTTTCGCTTCAACTACTGCCGGTCCTGACGCCACCTTATGATAGTTCTAATCGGAGGATATCTAAAAAATTCGGCCGGAGTCTCATCTAAAACTCTGAAAGGATTGTTTGTTGTCAGAATAATAGTTCTAGCATATTTTGTAGTCACTATATGTGCGATAATTCTTAAAAGCTCGCCTTGCTTATGATACGGTTCAGCGTATCGGTTATAGAGCGAAATAGAAAGGTTAAAGTAATTCTTGAATATTCAAGTAAGTTATATAAAAAACCTCTTTCAATCTTAATGTATCAAACGTCCTTTGATTTTAGCTGATCTATCTTCATGGGCCGCATCAAATTCATAAGATTTTGCCATTTTTCGATGTATATCAGCAATTCTAGGATAATGATATTCTAGTAGGTCAGCCCACCTATCGTACTTTTTAGATAGTTCTCGCTCCTGATCTCCACCTTCTCCACGCCAATGAACACCTCGAGCATTATAAAAACCTGCCATTACCCCACTCGAAAAACTTTCAGTTATAATATCTTCTATTGCCTCACGAACAGGCTCACAAGGCCACACCCCATCTTCTCCACAAGGCGACTTAGAGAACAATTTTCCCAAACAATTATCACATACATCTCCACGTGAAACCTCTTCTGATAATTCACGAACCCTTTGAACCCAACTTTTTATTTTTTCCGGATCAAGTTCCTCTTTTTCATTATGTCCTGGTATCGATGACAAATTTTCTAAAAGATGATATGCCACTTTAGCCCTTTCCACTTCAGTTTCTACATCCTGAGCATGCCATCCTTCTGGATCTTCTTTATCATCTGCCCTTTTATAAGCTAATGCTAACACATGAACAAAAAACTCCGGATTAGATTCAATGTATTTTTCAAGGTTAGGAATACCAACACCTTCATAAGCTAAAATTTTAATGAAGGGAAACTCAAGCTCTATCATTTGCTCTGTCGAGAATTCCCCACTTTGCGTGAGTAATTTAAAAACCTCTGCAATACTATGTTGATTTAATTGATACGATTCGCTAGAACTTTTATCGCTTAAAATGATTGCTTCTACGATTTTAAATAAAGTTCGGACAGGAATACGTTCAAAATCATATTGAATATGCGCAAAAGCTGCTTTTGGTCGTCCTACTGCTAGTAACCGATTAATAGCATATTGCAAATCGTCCAAATCTTCTCCCCTGAAAATTGTAGGAGAAACCTTCTTCCAATATTGCTCTTGAACTCTTTTATCCATTAGTTTAAGCATGTCCCAAATTTTTTTACTGAAAGGAGCTTTTAATAACAACTCTGTGGCTTCTTCCAAGTCACGACTTTTAATTAGCTCTAATACTATATTCTCTCTATTTTTATAGACTACTCTATGCATAAATCCCGAAAGTATCGACTGACGTATTTGCGAATTCTCTAATGGCCCTAAGTCTAAAATCCCTTCAGCAAATCCCAATAACTCTTTTGCCTCAAGTATATCTGGAATTAAATCCCCTATAAGCGAAGCGCACTCTCCTCGAGATGCTAAATTATATATTCCCTCAATCCCTTTTTTTAGTAACACTTCAGTAAGAGCTTCTTTTCTCATTATTTCGATTTTATCTAAACGTTCTCTATAATCCTCGATTAAATCGTCTTCTAATTCTTCATAAGATTCTTCAACCCATTGCTTTTTAAATAACCATTCATGTCGGATAACTATATTTTTCGGCTCTAGCATAGCATGTATTTTACGGGCGGAAGAGCCAGCATCAATAGCATTCGCCTCTTTCTTCTTAGCACGACGAGAAAATGCATTAACTCGGATTTTTTCACGTAAAATAGATTTATCATCATCTGATGCGGTAGAACTCCACTTTTCTATAAGACTCCATATTTGATCTGAATACTCTGACGGGATATGTGCAGCACAAGCAACAAGATCTCCAAGCGTAGTAACATTTTGAGGATTCCTAGAAAGTGTTAGTTCAAAGGCCTTCAGCAGAAAAGCTCTTCTTTCTTCATGTTGAACAGGTTCACCTTTTCCATTCGCTCCCGTCCGCCAACGTGGTTTGTAATTATACGTACCGATCATTGATACTTCGTTAATTTCTTGGATACAAATCGTCCAAGCAATATCGGGGTAATCCTTGGCTAGATGTTCAAGTGCTGACATTCTTAACTCTAGTGGAGCTGTAGTTTGAGGCATCCAAGAACGGAAAATAGATTGTAGGCTTGCTATTGGCTTATTCGATAAGTTATCTTCTATTTTGGTTTGTGCTAACTTTGCAAGAATACGAACTACTCTCCTGAGATATTGAGGGGACCATGCGATGCTCTCTAAGGCCCACAGTAATCCTGTCCTTGAACTTCGTGCAAATAGCCCCGACGGAACAGGCTCCATCAATTTAAGTAGCTCTGGCGACCCAGAAAGCAAATCTTTCTCTAGTATGTTAAGAAATGTATCTGGCGCCGCTTCAGCATATACTGGAAGTTCATTCGACTGAGCCTTTAGCTTTCTTAACGTCAGTGGAGTTAAAACCTTTTTAATCACTTTCCCAACTTCATACTCTATATTGTGTCCATATCTTTCTTCAAACAAGTCATTCCCATGTATTGCAAGCAGAAGTACTGACTCCGCCACGTTCTCTCGAAGTACAGAAGAGCATTCTCTAGTTTTATCATATATATTTGCAGCCCATTGCTGATCTTCTGGAAGATCCAAAGCAGGATCATCTTCATCAAGAATTAACTCTGCTATATCCAAAAAACATTTAATATTTTCCCAAGTGATCTTTTTATTAAGAGCATACAGGGTATCAATTTTTGAAACCATCCCTCGCAAATGGCCAATAGACCATACAGGGCTATCACTTAAAATTAATAGCTTTCCAAATTCTTTTTCAATTTCTTCGTATTCCATATCATTTGTAAGAAGTGAAAGAATAGCCCTATCCGCATTATTGTTAGCATTCCACGTTCCAGCGAAAAGAAAGGTTGAAAGAATGTCAGAGACCGTAGGATCTTCCATCCATTGTGGTGTACGGATTGCTTCTAACTTAGACAATCTACGTCTTAACACAGTTAAAGATCGTCCAGACTCTCTACCTAATTGTCGCGCTTCGTCTCTGTTGTAACCCATACTTTCTAGAGCCTTTTGAAACGCCTGATCACTCAAAGGCTCTAATACTAAATCTGCTTTAGCATTTGTAGCATTTTTAGGATATACAATGATGGAATTTAAGTTTTTCCTATAAGTAGCGTATTCACGTTCTACATCTCGGTCTGTTATTACAGCTATCATATTCAAGGGTTTTATAGCTAGGTTCGGTAATACGTCTTTTTTAGTAAATACCGCTATTTGATCACGGAAAGAAACAAGTTCAGGATTATTATGAGAGAATAAACAACTTAAAAATGCTAAAGCTTCTTCTGTAGAGTCACTATGAATAATTACAGATTGCTTTGAAGCAAATTTGCTCTGTATAGCTGTATTGTTTTTAAAATTCTCAATCGCCTCTTCAAAAAGGACTTCTGAAAGCTCAGGCTCACTATCAGCAATCCACTCTTCCCAACATCGATCTAACGACTTTACACCTTGAGCTGGGATTGACATTTCGTTAGCAAGCCAAGCTTGTGCAGAAACAGATTGCTCTAACCATTGTTCCAAATCACTGGAATCAAGTACTATCACATCTTTCCAATCATTTAAAATGGCATGCTCATTTCTCCAAGCTATTTTTCCTGGCCACCGCCTTGTAGTTACGAAAACAAAAGTAGTCTCAGCTCTTTCCTCAGAGGTTGATTGACCTAAGCTTTTTTTATAGTCCTTATTTGCTTTTGTTCGGGGATCAGCATTGACACCAAATTCCCATCCTGACTTTCCTTTAGGCACCCATGGAGTACCGTCTTGAGCCTCAATAAATCCATCCCATCCAGGGCGCTCAGCATCATCATTCCCAGGAAAGTCAACTTTTTGGATTCCTAGTCCTGTAGAGTTAACTAATGTTCTTAAAAACACTGCCAGACGCATACGTGCTGTGTTCGTAGATGAAGCCCATTGTTCAATATCATTAGCTTTGAGCTGTAAAAATGGTGGAACATATGTTTTAGCTACAGAGGCTACGCCTCTAGTTCGAACGTTCTCCTTGTCATAGCTAGTCTGCATTTGCATTAGCTCTTTAGCATCTACTCCAAAAGCACGCTCCATTTTAGCAGCCATATCGACAGAAAGAGTGGTATGTCCATTGAGAAGGTTAGAAAGAGTTGAACGCCCTACAGACAATAATTTAGCTGCTTCCGTTACAGCCATACCCTTTGGAATAACGTTTTCCTTGATATACCGTCCTAACTCCTTTTTCTGCTCATCGTTCACACTACTCAATCTAATCTCCTCCTTTATGATTAAAACATTAGTAGATTACTTCTTCATTTTAGTGTATTGTGTCCATCAACACAATACAAACATATGTTCCTAAATAAAATAAATTATGCTTCCTCTTAGATACTTTTGTTGATGTGCTTCAATCATCTATAAGCTACAGATCATATGCTTTGAAGAAATTTGTTTAAGTCCATCTCAACAAGATAAAGGATGGTACGAAAGTCACCAGTATGTATTACATGTGTAGCCAGCTATATAGTTACACTAACAGTCTTCGTAAGCTAGAAATATCGCCGAGAATCCTTCAGTTTTAAAGGTAATTGTTTCGAGGATGAATGAAGTTGATTGAGCACTGTTCGGTGAGCGGTTTACAGAACTAAATGAAGAGCTGCATGTGGGGCTGAGACGGAGGTCGAATCTGGAGGCAAAGGCTTGAGATAATTAATGAGAGTCAATTCCTTAGGAGTGTGTCTGATCTTTGATGGAAAGGTTCAAAAAATTACCGAGAAGGTCGCCCTCTGTCTAATGTAAGATGTTGCTGCATTTGATTGTAATGAGGATTACACTGGATGAGAGAAAAAAGTAGAAGGGGCTTCCCTAGTTAATAGGAAGCCCCTTCTTAATATAAGGATATAAATAATTTGAAGATGAAAAATTGATTGTATTATTAGGGCAGCCCATACCACATTGTCGCTGCCACACCTGTCATCACTGTCCAAACTGTTTTTATTGCTGAAATACCAAAGCTATAAGATTTTGATTTCATAGGCATTCCTCCTCTTAGTTCACAACCATCGGCTACATCAATGATGAAATATTTAACACCGATCAGTGTAGAAAGGACAAGAAGAAGATTAAGCAACGGCAGTAGGGAGTTGAACCCTACAGGAAATGCCACTCCCCTAATATTACAATCAATCTTATTATACCCAATTTGTAATTTATTGAATCATAAATTTATTATTTTGTATGTTGATGTTCCTTTCTTTAAAAGCTTTTCATCCTAAAATTTCGCCCTACTTATGATACGGTTCCCCACGATTAATCTTCACCGCCCGATACACCTGCTCCACCAACACCAACCTCATCAACTGATGCGGCAGGGTCATTTTCCCGAAACACAGCTTCTGCTGCGCACGCTTCAGCACGTCGTCGCTAATCCCATGACTCCCGCCGATCACGAAGACCACATGGCTGCTCCCGTAAGTCCCAAGCTTATCCAACTCCGACGCCAGATCTTCCGAACTCCACATCTTCCCGTCCAGTGCCAACGCGATCACGTGGGCGTCCGGCTTAATATGCCCCAAGATCCGCTCGCCTTCCTTATCCTTCACGATCTTCACTTCCGCATCGCTCAAGCTGTCCGGCGCTTTCTCGTCCGGCACTTCGATGATTTGCAGCTTGATGTAAGGCGTCAGCCGCTTGCTGTACTCCGCGATGCCCTGTACCAGATACTTTTCTTTCAACTTCCCTACTCCGATAATTTGTATAAACATAGATCCTCCCGTGTACCGCTCATGATAAGGACTTGTCTCAAACCAATGAACGGTTACGTCCGCAGGATTCGCACTAAAACCATACGCGATTCTTACAAACGTAAGCCTACTATGTAAGAGAGACAAGCCCTTAGTACCTTGTCAACGTTAAAAGTAAGGTTACGCCCGTCTGAAATCCACCTAAAGCGTGTGGGTTTCAGCCAAACGTAATCCTCTGATTAAGAGTTGAAAGGGTACTGGATTATTTCCATTATACGCTAGCCCCCGCCCAGCAGCCCACCAAAAAAAGACGGCCGCCGCTCCCACGCTGGGGCAGTACCGTCTTTTCCCTATTACATCGTCACGCTTTACAACGCTTTAATCTCCAACAACTCGTAATGAATCATACCCATCGGCGCTTCGACGTCGATCTTGTCGCCGACCGCTTTGCCCATCAGGGCTTTACCCAGCGGGCTTTCGTACGAGATCTTTCCGCTCGCCACGTCCGCTTCCGCTGGTCCAACCACTTGGTACTCCAACGTATCGCCGAACTCGATGTCTTTCAACACCACGTTCGAGCCGACGCCGATCGCGCTGGAATCACTGTCGCTTGTATCCACAATCCGTGCTTTGGTCAGCATTTTCTCCAAGATCATAATGCGCGTCTCCATGAAACCTTGGTCGTCCTTGGCCGAATGGTACTCGCTGTTTTCTTTCAAGTCGCCGTAGCTGATCGCAAGCTTGATGCGCGCCGCCAGCTCTTTGCGTTTCACGTATTTGAGGTCGTCGAGCTCCGCTTGGAGCTTGTCGAATCCTTCTTGGGTCAATACTACTTCTTCCTCTGCCATGCTTTCGCTCACCTCACTACAAATTCTTATCTATCTAGTGTACTCCTTTTTGCTCCAACAATCGACCTATTCGCTTGTTTCGGCAAATTATACGTCCACCGTATGCTCTACCCACCAGAACAGCCCGGCCGCCGCCGCATACATCAACACGATCGTCGCGATGAAAAACAGATGCCAGCGGCGGTACATGGTCAAAATGGCGATATACTCGCGGATAAACGCATTCGGCAGATAATAAAAGGCCGTTTTCGAGCCGATCCCGTCTGCCTGCAACCCTGCTTGACGCGCATAGACGCCGGCCCGGAACAGGTGGAAGTTGTTGGTCGCGAACACGCACGTGTACTGGCCTTCGCCGCTTTGCTCGTCCATGATTTTTTTGGAAAACTTCATGTTTTGCAGCGTGTTCACCGACTTGTCCTCCATAATGATCCACTCGTCCGGTATCCCCTGCTCCAGCAAATAATTGCGCATGGCGGCGGCTTCGGAGATCATCTCGTCCGAGCCTTTGCCGCCGGAGACGACGAATTTGGGCGGTACGTAAGGTAGGGCTTCTTGTTTCTTGTAAAAGGCAATGCCGCGATTCAGCCGTCCGGCGAGCAGCGGCGTGACTTTGTCGCCTTTGAGCCCCGCGCCGAGCACGACGATGTAATCGCGCGGCACGCGCGGGCGCACCAGATTATACAGCACGGACGAGACGAGGTAGCAGAGGAAAACGAAGCCCAGATAAGCCGTGATTGTCGAAACGACCGCGATCGGCAGCGCAAGTTTTCCGTCTGTGGTCCATAGCGGCGACGTGATCATCAGACCCAAAAACACGAAGATCAGCAAACCCAGACCGAGCGTCAGCAGGTTTTTGGGCTTGAGTCCTTCTTTTCTCCATAAAATGCGCGCGTTGTAGATCAGTCCGGCTCCCGTACCGACCACGAGCAGCGGCAGCAGCACGACCAAGCCGAGAGCTCCGAACGCGGCAGCATAGCGAACGGTTGAATTGTCGTCGGCGACTTGAATCACGCTGATCATCAGGGAGAACGCCAGCAGCAGCAGCCCGAACGTCAGCAGCATCCCGACGCGGATCCGGCGCTTGTCGCGCATGTACGAGACAACAAAACCGAGCAAAACAAGGGCGGTCAGCCCATAGCTAAAAAGGAAGATCATCGTGGTTTAAAGCTCCCTTTCGTTCCGTCGGCCGAAAAGACCGCTCGCGAGTTCCGGCATTGCCGGAGCGTGCGGGCGGCCCGTCCGTCGGTCATATGATTTGGATTACGGAAAATGAGGGCTCGGCGCCATTTGGAGCACCGAAGCCGGATTAGACGACGAGCACTTCGGCCGGCTCTTCGCAGTGCGCGCATTTGAGCGGCGGGTCCCAATCGGAGAACTCGGTTTCTTTGAGGTTCACGAGATCGGGCGCGGCGTCTTCGTATTCGTTCAAAAATTCGTCGAGCGCGGTTTCGATGTGTTGCTTGCAGACACAGTACAATAAGAACACTCCTGACTTTTTGGGGTAAACCGGCCGGGGAGACGCTGCGGGAGAAATTCGTTTCGGTCGCGTGTTGCATTTAGGAAGCCGAATTGGAATTTTATAAGGAGGCTTCCTAAATGCAAAGGCGAACACTTATAGCATATGCTTCCGAAGTGCCTTTTCTTCGAAAAGCCTGCACTACACTGAATTTCTCCCTCCGCTCGCGGCCTTTACTCTTGAAAAATCTCTCGTTAAGACAAAAGAGAATTATTTCATTACTTCTATTATAGAACTACGTTTCTATCTAACGATCAAGCTACTTTATGATTTGTTTTATTTTCCGCTTGCCGATCTCTACATGAAAACTCTCTTCTCCCGAGTTTTCGCCGCTCACTGTGTCGCTTCCGGGCGTTCGCCGAGGGTCACGGTAGCCGTTTGTTTTTTGCCGTCGCGGTAGTAGCTGATGGTCATTTTTTCGCCGATCTTTTTGTAGCCGTACAAGTATTTGCGGAGCATAAGGGTGGAATCGATCGATTGGTTGTCGAAGCCTACGATCACGTCGTTGAGCTTGATCCCGGCGTCTTTGGCGGGGCCGAGGGATTCGAGGACGACGACGCCTTTTTCGACTTCTTTCGGCAGCTTCAGTTCTTCGACCTGTTCCTCGTCCATCGGGGCGTAAGGGTTATTCAGGTCGAGGGAGTAGACGCCCAGGTAAGGTCGGCTGATTTTGCCGGTGGTCAGCAGCTCTTCGGCGGTGTTCATGACTTGGTTGATCGGGATGGCGAAGCCGATGCCTTCGACGCCGGTGCTGGCGATCTTCATGGTGTTGATGCCGATCAGCCGGCCGTCGAGGTCGACCAGGGCTCCGCCGCTGTTGCCTTCGTTAATCGCGGCGTCGGTCTGGATGACCTGCTGCTCCCAATCGTAGACGCCGTCTTCGTTCAGCGATACGGGCATGACCCGCTTCGGATAGCTCACGATGCCGGAGGTGAGCGTATCGCCGAGGCCGAGCGGGTTGCCGAGCGCGATTACCGTCTCGCCGAGATCCAACGTATCCGAATCGCCGATTTGCGCGATCGCGGCCACTTTCGCGCTGCTGATCTCCAGCACGGCTACGTCGGTAATGACGTCGGAGCCGACCAGTTTCGCCTTTAGGCTTGTTCCGTCGACCAGCACGGCTTGCAGCTCTTCCGCGTCCGCGACGACGTGGTGATTGGTGATCACGTACGCTTTGCCGCCTTCTTTTTGAAAAATCACGCCCGAACCCAGTGCCGCGCTGTCCGGCGACGTGTCGCCCGCGGTGCGGTGGCTCACGATGCTAACCACTGCAGGTCGGACGGCGGCCGCGGCCTGCACGATTCGATCGTAAGGATTGGCTCCTGCGGAGATGGCTGTCGTATTCATCCGCGGCAAGACAAAACCCGCGAACAAGCCGCTGAGCAGCAGAGCCGTAAGCAGCGAGGCGAGAATCGCGCTAAAAGCAACGGCACGCGTACCGCCGGAGCGGCGACCGTTAGACTCGTAACCGCCGGAGCGTCTCCGGCCTCGGCGAGGACTGCGTTCGCTGAAACCGCGCCTTTTCCCGCTCCCGCCATAATATTCATCGTCAAACAGCCCCATGTGCATTCATCCTTCCATCCGTATGCGCCGCATTTTCTTGCCCTTTTCCTGCCTGCTATCCATTAAACCGATTATCGGCATAACGACGCCTTTTCCAAAGCCCGCTGCTGATCGTTATTCGCCCGTTTTGCTGCCCACCTCGTCCCACGGCGTCGGCATGTTCCAATACGTATCGCGCAGTTCGAATTCGCTATCTTTGAAGAAAATGCCGCAATCTTCCATCGAGCAGCGTACGGTCATTTTCGCGATATCCATCATGTTATGGTCGCGGCTGAGGTGGGCCAGGTACGTGCGCTTCAAGCGGCCGTTCAGCAGCTCGCTGAGCGCTTCGCCCGCCGCGTTGTTGGATAAATGGCCGATGTCGCTGAGGATGCGCCGTTTGATGTTCCAAGGGTAGCGCCCCATGCGCAGCATCTCGATATCGTGGTTTGATTCGAGCACCAGCACGTCGGAATCGTAGATCGCTTCTTTGACCTTTTCGCTCATGTAGCCGAGATCGGTCGCCAAGCTCAACTTGTGGATGCCGTCGTCGAAGGTGTAGCCGACCGGCTCCGCCGCGTCGTGCGAGATGCCGAACGATTCCGCTCTCAGCGAACCGAAGTCGATCGCCGCGCCGGTTTCCAGAATTTTGCGCTGCTCCGGCTCGATCTGACCGACGTACTTTTTCATGCCTTCCCACGTCTTTTCGTTCGCGTAGATCGGCATCTTGTACTTGCGCGCGAGCGCGCCGACGCCTTTGATATGATCCGTGTGCTCGTGCGTGACCAGAATGCCGCTCAGCTGCTCCGGCGACACCTCGCGTTCGCGCAGCAGTTCTTCGACTCTTCTGGCGCTGAGGCCCGCATCGACCAAGATCGTCGTGCCGCCCAGCTCGATCACGGTCGCATTGCCCGTCGATCCGCTCGACAACACGGTAAAACGCATTCCCATACTCATTGTTGATCTCCTTTTCTCCTGCTCTTGCTGCTTCAGGGACTGATGACGTCTCCGCTGGCTCCCTGCACGTAGTAGACGCTGTACGAAGACGGATCGCCGTTTTCAACCGTAAACCGCCATACCGGCGCAGCCACCTGGGTCTCCGAATCGAAGGTCTGCCCGTAAAAGCCCAGCACGATCTCTTTGACCACCGAGCCTTCCGGCAAATAATTTTCGACCAGCGTGCCCAGTGCTTTTTGCGCGGGCAGCACTTCCGTTTCACCTCCGGCATCCTGAATCTGTACGGGAGAGCCGAGGTAAGCCGTAATCTTCTGATCGGTATAAAAAAGTTCCAGATCCGCGTTGAACAACGGCCACTGCCCTTCGAATAACGGATGCAGCGTGAACGACCCGTCTTCGCTGCTGCCCGCAAAAGCGTCGTAGCTGTAATCCGCGATCCGCGGAATTTCGTTTTTCAGTGCCGATACCAGGTCTCCGGGCGTGAAAATGAGCTTGCTGTCCGCCGGAATCGCCAACTGCACCGGATCGTCCGGAAGCTCCTCGGTATACCGATAAGAAATCTTCGGCAGGCTCGGCGTATCCGCCGGAACGGAGGTCAGCACCTGAATATTTTTATTTTCCATCGCCCGCTGCGTGCTTTCGCTGAGCGAATCGAAGCCCAAGTTGGCGCCCTGCTGCTCGCGGTAATCGCTCCACAGCTGATAGCCGAGCACCAGGTTCAGCAGCAGGAACGCGTAGATCAAGACATTTTTGGCCCTTCCCCAATCCATGTTCCGCTTCCCCTTTCGCCCGGCCGACTTGGACCGATCAATTGAATGTCGCGTTCGTACCGTCGGACAGCACCGCTACCCAGCCCGGCACCAGCCGCAGCGTATCGCCGTTCATGCGCGGCGTGTACGCCGGGTATAAGTCCGTCACTTTCAAGCCGTGCACTTCTTCGACTTTGACGATCCGATCGATCAGATCCTGACCGCCGGACAACGTATACTGCGGCCCTTGCTCGCCTTCTTCCGGAGTCTCGAGCAGCGAACGCTCGTAGAACGAGACCGTCCCCTGCTGAAGCACCAGATCCATATATCCGTAACGGACCGTCCCGCTGCCGAAGATCGGAAGCGAACCGTAATACTGCCGGAAACGCACGCTCAGATCCGCATTGTAATCCTCGCCGCTGCCTGAAGTCAGTTCGGCCCGGTACGTTCCGTTCCAGCCTCCGTGTTGATTGATGAAGTCGACCGCGGACAGCACGCTTTCGGTCGCGTCCGCCCGGATCGCGGGAACCGCCGCCGGATCGGTATACGTCATCCAGCGTCCTTCGTCCTCGATCTGAAGACTCCGCTTGCTGTCCGTATAAATCTCCGATCCGTCCTGTTCATGGATATTGCGCGTCACGGCCGGATCGGCGAACAGATTGCGCTGCATTTGGTCGCTGGTAAACGCATCCGTCTCCAGCACCGCTTCCGCCAACACGATCGGCTTGGACGGCACGTATAACGTATGGTTTTTGAGCGGCCTGTAAGGCGTCCATTCTTCGCCGAACGCCACATGCTGAAGCACGTCCTGTACCGTCAGGTCGAGCTGCTTGGCTTCGTACACGTCCTGCCCGTTCGAGCTGAAGAAGAACGCGCGCGGTTTCTCCTCGCCGCTTCCGGTATAAATCCAGATCCGATCGATGTCGGCCGTTTCGAATGTCGGATCGGCAGCCAGCCGCATCGTTTTTTGCAGCAAAGGTACCGGAAGCCCCGTGCCGAACGACAGCTCGATGCCGGGATTGTTCGCCGCCACCTTTTCCCAATCCTCGGCGGAGATCGGCTGTGCTTGAAAAGCCGCGAAATCCCGTGCCTGAATACGTGCATAAATCAGCTTGTAAAAAGCCGAATTCGGATAAAAAATCGTATGCTTGTCCTCGCCCATATGAATGATCATCCGGTCGGGATACAGCGTATCTTCCACGTTCAGCTGCTCGCCCATCTCGTCGGTTCGGACATAACCCGCCGACGAGACGACGACCTGACCCGTACCCGGCAGCCGATAGATCAACAGATAGCTCTGCACCAGACTGACGGCGACGAGGAGCGTGAGCGCCGCCGTTTTAAGCTGCTCTTTCACGTTAATCCCCGCCTCCTTCGATATGGGCAGGCAGCGTGAACGTTACCCGCGTGCCTTGTCCGAGTTCCGATTCGATCGCGATGTCCCCGCCGTGCGCTTCCACGATCTCCCGCGCGATGGCAAGGCCCAGGCCCGTGCCGCCCATGCCGCGGGAACGCGCTTTATCCACCCGGTAAAAGCGTTCGAAGATCCGTCCCAGCTCTTCTTTCGGAATCCCGATGCCGGTATCCGCGATCACGACCGCATACCGTTTGCCGTCTTCGAGCGGGTAGGCATCCAGCGTGACTTTGCCGCCGTCCGCCGTATATTTCATCGCGTTGGACACGACATTGTCTAGCACCTGGTCGATCTGGTCTCGGTCGACGTCGACGAAACCGAGCTGCGGCGAAGCTTTGAGCGATACGGAGATGCCTTTGTCCCGGAGCGGGAAGGTAAAGCGTTCGGCGACTTCTTCGATCAGCTCGAACAGGTTCGCTTTTTTGCGCCGGACGGCCGTTTCTCTGGAATCCATGCGCGACAGCTGGAGCAGGTCGGTAACGAGGCGAATCATGCGCTCCGTCTCGTTTTGAATGACGCCGACGAAACGACCCGCGACCGTCCGATCATCGAGCGCGCCGTCTTCCAGCGCTTCCGTGTAGCTTTTGATCGTGGTCAGCGGCGTACGCAGTTCGTGCGAGACGTTCGCCACGAACTCGCGGCGCAGCGTATCGAGACGTTCCTGCTCGGTAATATCCTGAAGCACCGCGATCGTGCCGCTGACGCCGATTTCCGTTCCGCTTTCGCGGCGGTGAATCGGGCTGAGCGTCGCTTTGATCGTCATGTCGCCGAGTCCGTCGGGAGCGCCGGGCGAATCCGGAGTGCCGCCGCTGCCGCCGAGAATGATGCTGCGCAGTCCGGCGGACGGCAGCTCTTCGTCTTCTTCCGGCAGATCGAGCAGCTCCGAGATGCTTCGTCCGATGATGTCCGTTTCCCGCATCCCCAGCATGGCGCTGGCCACCCGATTGACCAAAATGACCGAGCCGGACTCGTCCGCCGCGATCACGCCGTCGCTCATATTGGTCAGGATCGAAGCCAGCTTTTCTTTTTCTTCTTCATTGAGCGACAACACGCCCTGCAGACGGCTCGTCATATGGTTGAACGCTTCGCCGAGCTGTCCGATCTCGTCGTTGCCGAACACGGGCATGCGCACGTGGAAACGTCCTTCCGCGACCGCCGTCGCCCGTTTGGTCATTTCTTTGATCGGCTGCGTGACCGTATGCGCCAAGATGACGCCGAGCACGGCCGTCAGGCCGAGCGCGATCAGCACGCCGGAGATAAAGATACCGTTGATCCGCTGCATCGTGTCGTATAGGCTTTGCATCGACGCGACGATATAGATCGCGCCGACGATTTTCCCGCCGCTGAACACGGGCTTGGCGACGACCTTTTTACGCAGATTGTCTTCGTCGATAATATACTCTTCGTTGTCGTCGATCCCTTGCAGCGCGCGGCTGACCACGGTCTGCGTGTTTTTGCTGTTGACCAGGTCGGCATGCGTCGACAGCGACGTGATCAGGACGCGGCCGCTCACGTCGAGCACTTGAATCTCGCCGCTGCTCATGCTGGAAAAGTTGTCGACCAGCGTGCGCAGACTTGCCGCTTTGTCTTCGGCTGCTTCTCCGCTGCCCGACCAGTTTTGTCCGGCCAACACGGAAAGAAGCTCGGCTTGTTCTTTCAGATCGTTAGTGAAGTTATTCGTCAGAGACGTCTTCATCGCGCTGACGAAATACACGCCGATCAGCTGCATCGCGATCAGGATCAGCAGCATGTACACGATAATCAGCTTGGCTTGTACCGAACGGAAAAACGACGCTTTGCGCAGCATCCGTTAAAATCCTCCCGGCTTTTTAGATCGCATCATATAACCGAGTCCCCGCCGGGTCAGGATATATTCCGGCTTGCTCGGATCGTCTTCGATCTTTTCGCGCAGACGACGGATCGTCACGTCGACCGTGCGCACGTCGCCGAAATATTCGAAGCCCCAGACTGCCTGCAGCAGATGCTCGCGCGTCATGACTTTGCCCGCGTTTTTCGCCATATAGTAAACGAGTTCGTATTCGCGGTGAGTCAGATCGAGCTGCTCGCCGTTTTTGTACACCATATACATATCCGTATCGATAAAAAGAGCATCTACCGTCAGTCCTTGCCGTTTCGGCGCTTCCGCCGTCATGCCCGGGCCGCCTGCTCCGGCATACAGCGGCGCGCCCGGCTGGTGCCTGCGCATCTGGGCTTTGACCCGGGCCAGCAGCTCGCGCGTGCTAAACGGCTTGGTCACGTAATCGTCCGCGCCCAGCTCAAGGCCGAGCACTTTATCGATCTCGCCGTCTTTGGCGGTGAGCATGATGATCGGAACCGGCAGCTTGGCGCGCACTTCGCGGCACACGTCCATGCCGTCTTTGCCCGGCAGCATCAGGTCCAGCAGGATCAGGTCGGGCTGCTCGCTCAGCGCAAGTTCGACGGCGGTAATGCCGTCGAACGCGCAGGTAACTTGGTAGCCTTCTTTTTCAAGATTGAATTTCAATATATCCGCAATCGGCTGTTCATCGTCGACAACCAGGATTTTACCCTGCATTTTCTTTCAGCCCCCCTGCTTTGATTCTTCGTTATTTTACCATAGGAGACGGGAAAAAGCGCCGACGGAAAAGGTTCCGGGGGCGCGGGACGTCTTAAATATTCATTTAAAACCAGAAGGCGGGGCGGCTCCGGGGGAAGTCCGTTACGGTCGCGTGTTGTATTTGGGAAGCTTTGATTAGACTCAGAAGGAAGCTTCCCAAATACAAAGGCGAACACTATCGTTCCTTCACGGACTTCCCCCTCCGCCTGTAGCCTTCGGAAATGAACCTTCAAGACATAAAGGCGCCGCCGGAAAATGCCGGCGGCGCTTTATTTTAGAGAGAAGAAGATCAAGGGATATGAACAGCCTCGTCGAATCGATAGGACTCGGCTATTCATATCTTTTAGTGATGCTTACTATTTAATTTCATGGTATTTCTTCATTTCTCGTTTAAGATCACGATCAGCCTGGAATATCTGCATCCGATGTGTTCTCGCCTTTCGAGTTAAGGCAAGTAAGACAAAGGATTTTGAGGGGAACCGCCTTTGCGGATCTCGAAGTGCAGGTGCGTGCCGGTGGAGCGGCCGGTGTTGCCCATGACGCCGATCGATTGGCCGCGGGAGACGGATTGGCCGCTGCTTACGCCGATGCTGCTCAGGTGGCCGTAGCGGGTCTCGTAGCCGTCGCCGTGGCTGATGATGACGATATTGCCGTAGCCGTTCATTTGTCCGGCATAGGTAACGGTGCCTGGGGCGGAGGCCATGATGGTGGAAGGGCCTGTCAGGTCGATGCCGGCATGCAGCTTGCCCCAACGGGTTCCGAACGTGCTGGAGATCGAAGCGCCGCTGACGGGCCAGCTGAAGCCGCTGCCGCTCGACGTGACTTCCTCTTGATTGGAACTTGAAGAATCGTCGGACGAGCTGGACGAGGAAGACTCCGAAGAGGACTCTGAAGACTCGCTGCTTTCTTCCGTCGATTCAACCGAAGCTGTCGATACGGCTTCTTCGACCTGCTCTTCAATCACGGGCTTTTCTTCGACGATAACCTTTGTTCCTTTAACAATAATGATCGGAGCCGAACGGCGTACGACTTCTTGGCCGATCCATTCTTCGCGCACGATCTCGCCGTTTTTTTTGGTCAAGCGGTAATCGACGCGTTTGGAGCCGCTTTTGCCTTGGGAAGCGACGATGCGTTTGCCTGAGGCCAGCTCGGAGTTATGGCGAATAACCATTTCCGGAGCGGTCGGGATCAGTTCGGATACGGACTCGACCGTCGTGACGTTCATCATCGGATCAGGCAGGGTAATGCGCAGCACTTCGCCGATCTGCAGCGTGAACTCTTTGATATCCGAATTATTGGCGTAGATCTCGTCTTGCGTGATACCGAACTTCGCCGCGATCGAACTGACGCTGTCGCCTTCGACAACCGTGTACGTAATCGGATCTTTTTTGCCGATCGTCAGAAGCTTGTAAGCCTCGTCTTCGCTCAAAATGCGCGTAGGCGACGTTTTGGTCTCCGCGTACGTGATCTTGTCGTTGATCTTGATTGAATTCAGCTTGGACGTCGAACCGTCGCTCGAAGCCGCACTTCCTGTGGAAGCCAGCTTTTTGGTCGCCGTTCCGTCCGTTTGCGTGCCTTCTTCGATATAGGAGTTTTTCGCTTTTTCAACCAGCTTTTTCGCCGTGGCTTCGTCTTTGACGATTCCGACGACTTCGCCGTTCACGACCAGTTCCGCGCCGGTAGCGTAAGCTTTGATCGTGCCGTCCAGTTTGCCCAACGTCGCTTCGGTATCGGGCACGATTTTGTAGCCCTGCATTTCTTCCGCGCGGATGCTTGCCGTATACAGCTTCATGTCCGCTCCCGGGTACTTTTTGGAGAACTCCTGCTGCTTCTTGTCGATCAGCTCGTCGAGTTCGGTTTTGTCGGCGATCGTTCCGATCACGGCGTCCCCGGAGTACACGGTATAGTAGGTGTACGTATTCGCTTCTACGTATTTGAATCCGCCGAAGGTCAGTCCGCCTGCGAGCACAACCCCGCCGACGATCCCCGCTGCCCAGCGACGAGTCCTTTTCGATTTTCCCCCAACCACGACGATTTTGCTTTCCTGCTGCATTTCCGACTTCTCGGAAGCTGCCGCCTCGCCCTGGCCTTTATTGTTCGAACTATTCATGATCTTCTCCTTTAAATGGCAAGCTTACTGATTTATTGCGCATCTTCAACATTGCTCTCAAATAGTGTCAAAATTTTAACCTTTTCAAAACCTTTGTCTACTGTACCACAGCCGGCGTCGATAGTTCAACTTTGCTAAACAGCAAAAAACCCGCGCCGGGCGCGGGTTTGGAGGTTTCTAACCAACTTTTTTCATAAGACGATTCAAGTGGTTAGGCTATCTTGCTGCTTTATACGTAGATCGGCAGGACCGGATTCGTTTGCTCGCGGTTGCGGCCGACGGAGAAGATCGCGATCGGAATGCCTGTCAGTTCGCTTACGCGGTTGACGTAATTACGAGTGGTTTCCGGAAGGTCTTCCAGCGTTTTCGCACCCGTGATATCCTCGCTCCAACCCGGCATTTCTTCGTATACCGCTTCGCATTCCGCCAGCTGCTTCAGGCTTGCCGGATAGTGCGAAATGATCTCGCCGCGGAACTTGTAGCCTGTGCAGATTTTAACCGTGTCCAGGCCTGTCAGCACGTCGAGCGAGTTCAGGGACAGACCCGTGATGCCGCTGACGCGTCTTGCGTGACGAACGACGACTGTATCGAACCAGCCTACGCGGCGCGGACGGCCGGTAACGGTACCGTACTCGTGGCCCGTTTCGCGAATCGTATCGCCAATTGCATCATGCAGCTCGGTCGGGAAAGGACCGTCGCCGACGCGCGTCGTATAAGCTTTTGCTACGCCGATCACTTGGTTGATCCGCGCCGGGCCTACGCCCGAGCCGATGCACACGCCGCCCGCGGACGGGTTGGACGAAGTCACGAACGGATATGTGCCTTGGTCGATATCGAGCATCACGCCTTGCGCGCCTTCGAACAGTACTTTTTTATCTTCGTCGATATATTCGTTCAGGACAACCGAAGTATCGCATACGTAAGGACGCAGGATTTCGGCATATTCCAGATAGTTTTTAAGGATTTCTTCAACGTCGACTTTGCCGCCGCCGTAGACTTGCTCGATGATATGGTTCTTTTCTTTTACCAAATGGCGCAGTTTCAATTCGAACTCTTCCGCGTCCATCAGGTCCGCCATGCGGATACCGATCCGAGCGGCTTTGTCCATGTAACAAGGGCCGATGCCTTTGCCTGTCGTGCCGATCTTGTTCGGGCCTTTGCGCTCTTCTTCCAACGCGTCCAGCACCATGTGGTAAGGCATGATGATATGCGCGCGATCGCTGATGGACAGGTTTTTCGTCGTAAAATCGTTATCGTGAATATAATTGATTTCCTCGATCAGCGCTTTCGGGTTGATGACCATCCCGTTGCCGATGACGCAGGCTTTGTCCGTGTAGAAAATGCCCGACGGAATCATGGTTAATTTGTATTTTTTGCCTTCGATCAAGATGGTGTGGCCCGCGTTGTTACCGCCTTGGTAACGAGCGACAACGTCGGCGCCTTCCGCCAAATAATCCGTAATCTTGCCTTTTCCTTCGTCTCCCCACTGCGTTCCCACTACGACTACTGTTGACATTTTTCATTCCTCCGTGGGTGCCTTTGCACCTTTGTATTGGTCGTCCGTCCTCTATCCCGGCAGGAATTTCGTCAGTGGAAAATACCAGCAGAGAAGCGTGCTAACGGACGAGCGGAGACGGCCTTTTCGCGCTTTTTCTTGCCCTGTTGTGGTCCGTGAAAAAGGGAAAAACGCTCCTTATGCTGCTTTAACGCAGCAGTAATAGTGTACCAGCCCGTTTTTTCAAAGTCAAATAAATGACGAACAAATCAGTGAGGATGTAAATTTAATGTTCGGAAAAAGGAGGGTGGGAGGCGCTGCGGGAGAGTTCTGTGTCGGGCGCTGTCTCAACCGGGAAATTTCTGATTGAATTAAAAAGGAGATTCCCGGTTTCAAAGGCTTCCTCTACAGAACTCTCCCTCCGCTGGGGGTTTCCTCGGCATTAAATAGCGGGAAAGGGAAAATAGAACAAGAGCGAGCTTTTTCTTTTTTCGTTTCCACAAAAAGGTTTAAATTGGGATTTCAAAGGTTAAATTAGGCTTGACTTCCCTGAAGGGCATACAGCATGAAAAATACAGCGAGGAGAAGGTGAAAAGTATGATCAAGCTGGTAGTTAAAATGTTGGCGAACGCGGTTGTGGTCGTCGGCTTGACGATGTGGTTCGGAGACGCGAGCTTTCTGAGCGCTTTGCTCGTCGCTCTCTTTCTCGGCGCCGTCGCTTACGTACTTGGCGATATGACGATTCTGCCTGCCGCCGGCAACACCGCAGCCACGGTCGGCGATGCGGCCTTGACCTATCTTGTTTTGTGGGGCGCTTCTTCGATGCTCGGCTGGAACATCTCGTATTTCGATATTTTCGTGATCGCGTTTATCGTCGGCATTTTCGAATTCTTTTTCCATATCTGGCTGCTCCAAGACGGCATTCCCGGCCGCAAAGACAACAACGGCCATGCTCGTTTCCCCGCTCAGCGTTAAGCGGGGAGACGATGTTGATCTCTTTGGAGTTTGATGTCTTTAGAAATGCAACTTTTACTTTTTAGCGCACAGCGAAAAGGCACCGGACGATTTATGTCCGGTGCCTTTTCCTATCCTACTCCACTTTGAATCCGCTGGGTTTGATGGCTTCAAAGTGTCGACAAAGCGCAACGTAGCTGGAAGCGAGAAGACGGAGAGAGAAATTCAGTTCAAGACGCCTTTGAACTCGGAAAATCCCTTATTCAAATCCCATCCATTTTCCGAGTGAGACAGCGGCTTGAACGAATTTCTCTCGCAGTCTTCTCGCTTCCCCCGCACACGTAACTTTCGAGGGCAACGTGAGGCCGTAGAAGTTACCCGGCGAACGAGTCATGCGCCCGCTCATAATTGACGAACTTATTGAAGTTCTTCAAAAACACCAGCTCGACCGTGCCTACCGGCCCGTTACGCTGTTTGGCGATGATGATCTCGATGATGTTCTTTTTTTCCGTATCGGCGTTGTAGTAATCGTCCCGGTACAAGAACGCGACGATGTCGGCATCCTGCTCGATCGAGCCGGATTCCCGAAGGTCGGACATCATCGGGCGTTTGTCTTGACGCTGCTCAACGCCCCGGCTGAGCTGGGAGAGCGCGATAACCGGAACTTCCAGTTCCCGCGCAATTTGTTTCAACGTACGCGAGATATCGGAGACTTCCTGCTGACGGTTCTCGCCCGCTTTGCCGCGGCCTTGAATCAGTTGCAAGTAGTCGATGACGATCATGCCGAGTCCGCGTTCCTTTTTGAGTCGGCGGCATTTGGAGCGAATATCCGCTACCGTGATGCCCGGCGTATCGTCGATATAAATCTCGGCTTCCGACAAGGATGCGATCCCCATCGTCAGCTTGGTCCAGTCTTCGTCGTTTTTGAATTCGCCTGTACGCATGATACTCGCGTCCAAGTTGGCTTCGGCGCAGATCATCCGTTGAACGAGCTGAGCCGCCGACATTTCCAGACTGAAAATAGCGACCGTTTCGCCGGCGCGAACCGAGACGTTTTGCGCGACGTTCAGCGCAAACGCGGTCTTGCCGACGGAAGGACGCGCAGCCAGAATGATCAAGTCGTTGCGTTGGAATCCGGCCGTCATGCCGTCCAGATCGACGAATCCCGACGGAATGCCCGTGGTTCCGGTATTGCCCGCGGTCTGACTCAAAATTTCGATACGGTCGAATACTTCCATCAACACGTCGCGTATGGCGATAAAACCGCCGCTTGAGCGGCGGTTCGAAATTTCGAGGATTTTGCGCTCGGCGTCGCTCAGCATCGCGCCGACGTCTTCGCCGCCGGTATAGCCTTCGCTGACGATTTGCGTCGCGGTGCGAATGAGTCTGCGCAGCATCGCTTTTTCCTCGATCATTTGCGCATAATACTCAACGTTGGCGGCCGTCGGAACGCCGTGCGCCAGCTTGGCCAAGTAACTGACCCCGCCGAGATCTTCCAGCTGTCCTTTATCCTTGAGCAGCGAGGTCAGCGTCACCAGATCGATCGGCTGACTCTCTTCCCCGAGCTGGACCATAGCCTCGAATATCATCTGGTGCGACTTGTCGTAGAAATCGTCGGCCGTGATCTTTTCCATGACGGTGATTAGTGCCTCGGCCTGAAGCAGCACCGCGCCGAGCACGGCCTGCTCCGCTTCCAGATTTTGCGGCGGAATCCGATCGAAAAAGAGATCCTCGCTCATCTTATTCCTCCGAAACCTGAACCTTGAGCGTCGCTTTGACGTCCTTATGAAGTTTGACCGGTACTTGAGTCACGCCGAGCGTGCGAATCGGCTCTTCCAGTTCGATTTTTCGTTTGTCGACTTTGAAGCCTTGCTTGGACAATGCTTCGCCGATCTGCTTGCTTGTGATCGCGCCGAACAGACGGCCGCCTTCGCCGGATTTGGCTTTGATTTGCACCGTGACTTCTTCCAGCTTTTTGCCGAGGTCTACCGCTTCTTGCTTTTCGTTTTCTTTGCGCTTTTCTTCTGCCGCATGCTGATTTTCAAGCGTCTTCACATTGCCGTCGGTAGCAGGCTTTGCCACTCCGTTTTTAAACAGGAAGTTCTGTGCGTATCCTTCCGATACTTCCTTCACGTCGCCTTTTTTGCCTTGACCTTTAACGTCTTTCAGAAAAATTACTTTCATTCGAATAGCCCCTCTTCCTTTTCGATATCTTCAAGCACGGCCATCAGCTTTTTCTCAGCCTCGCGCGGAGAAATATCAAGCTGTACCGCCGCGTTGGTCAAATGCCCGCCGCCGCCCAGGCGTTCCATCACGACCTGTACGTTGATTTTGCCGAACGAGCGGGCACTTATGGCGGTCAGTCCGTCAGGACGGCTGCCGATGACGAACGACGCGTTCACGTCCGTCATGTTGAGCAGCGTATCGGCCGCCTGCGCGATCAACAGCTGCGGGAACTGCCGACCCTCGTCGGTGACGGCGATCGCGACCCCGCCCATCACGACGCGAGCGTTTTTGATAATGTCTGCTTTCGAGATGTACTCGCTCAAATCCTCTTTCAGCATGCGCTGAACAAGAATCGTATCCGCGCCGCTTCGGCGCAAGAAGCCCGCGGCTTCGAACGTGCGGGAACCGGTATGCAGCGTAAAATGTTTGGTGTCCATCGTAATGCCGGCTAACAATGTGGTGGCTTCCAGAGGAGTTAACGTCATGTTGTCGTGAATATATTGCAGCAGCTCCGTGACCAATTCGCTGGCGGAAGAAGCATACGGCTCCAAATACACGATCACCGCTTCGTTAATGAATTCCTCGCTGCGGCGATGATGGTCGATGACCACGACTTGCTTCGCCTTTTGCACAAGCTTGGGTTCGATCGTCAGCGACTGCTTGTGCGTATCGACCACGACAAGCAGCGTTCGTTCGGTCATCTGCGCCAATGCTTCTTCCCGGCCGACGAAACGATCGGCCAGCGTTAAGTCGGCGCGGATACGCTCCATCATTTTGCTGATCGACGGGTTATCTCCGTCCAGCACGATGCTCGCTTCGACCTCCAGACGATCCGCGGCTTTAAGCATGCCGATCGCGGCGCCGATCACGTCCATGTCCGGATTTTGATGCCCCATGATCAGCACCCGATCGCTGCGTTTCATCAGATCGCGAAGCGCATGGGCGATAACCCGTGCCCGCACGCGAGTCCGTTTCTCCACCGCGTTGGATCGGCCGCCGTAGAACGAGAGACGCTGTCCAACCTTGACCGCAGCCTGATCCCCGCCGCGTCCCAGCGCCATATCCAGACTGGATTGCGCCAAAGCCCCGAGTTCGCCGATCTTTTCGTTGCCGCAAGCCAGTCCTATGCTGAGCGTCATCGGAACCTTCAAATCGCTTGTCGCTTCGCGTACTTCATCCAAAATGACAAAACGGCTGTTTTCCAGCTTTTCGAGTGCCGCCTGGTTCAGCAGCATCATGTAACGCTCGCTGGACAGACGTCGCAAATACACATCATACTGGCGTGCCCACCCGTTGATCAAGCTGGTTGCGCGAGCAATCGTCAATGTACGCTGTTGATCGTCCATCCCCTGAAAAGCTTCATCGAGGTTATCGAACAACAGGATGCCGATCGCCAAACTTTCTTTTTCGTAACGTTCGCGCAGCTCCGCCATTTCGGTCATTTTTTGCAGATAGATCAATCGTTCTTCCGGGTACACGCGAACGTCGTAGGTCTCTTTGCCAACCTCGATCTCCGCCCGTACCAGACTAAGCGGTTCTTTGGATCCGTCTTTTTTATCCCGGGTCAGCGGAGGGAGTCCGGGCAGCAATTCGACCAGAGGAACCCCGACCACGCTGTCCGTTTGAAACAACTGGGCGACTTGGCGGTTATGCCACTCGATCGTACGCTCGGCATCATACAGCAGCAAGCCGAACGGCAAGCGACTCGTAATTTCGCCTTCAATGCTATTCACGCGGTAGGAGAGCGTCGTGGTGTATTCGGCCAGTTCATGCCTGAATTTCATCTCTGCCCGAAGCATGACGAATATGACGACAAAAACCAAACACAACGCAAGCAAGCCGATCGGCCAGTTATACGCGGTGACAAATGCCGTTAGCGTCAGCAGCAGCAGAAACGCCCAAACGGTCCGGTAACCGTACCAGCGTTTCAACAAAAAGTTTGGCATGGTTTCCTCACCCTATCGTTTCGGTCTTGTAATGAACTCACGCAGCGGGAAGGCCAGGTCGATAATCCCGATAATGCGCATTGGCGGGAAAATGACCGTCACGATCGCCATCAGGACACTAATCGCCCGATGCCATTTTTTGACGTGTCCGATAAAGAACCAGAATCCGATCGCCTGAATGATAAAGCAGAATTGCAGCAAAGGAAGCAGATTGACCGCGGCCATTTTCCAGAATCCGTCTGCCTGATCGTAAGTCACCATGTCCACGATCAACACGACAAAGTAATAGAAAATCAGCGCGCGCGGAAGCTTCCACTCATGGGCGGCACGAAGTTTGGGAACGGCCACGCCCATCGAAGACAAAGTCGGACGAACGATGGCATGCGTGACGACCGCCAGCACGAACGAACTCACGACCATTCCCAGAGGAATCATCATGACCGTTTGGTTAGCCAGCGCGAAAATGAAATCCGGATTCCACTGATCGCTGCTGATCATCGGACTCATCTCTGCGACAACCAACAGCGGATCGAACGTCTGATGCACGAAATCGCTCACGTAATCGGACAGGTTAAAACCGAAAATCAATTTTCCTGCGGCAAGCATGACTAAGAGCAGACCGAGCAATGTGCCCATCCCGTACATAATCGTCTGAAGGGCGGGAGCACGTTTCTTGTACAGATGCCCCATCACGATACCGACAATCAAAAAATAACCGGCCAATATAAGCGTAACGGGTGCCAATGATCCGGACAGTATGCCGAGAATCGCCAATACGGGCACGATGTGCAGCCAAAATACGTTTACGCGCAGCGAGGCATAAAGTACGGCTACCGGAACGATCATAACCAGCAGCGTGATCGCGGACAGCGGCGTTAACAGCGACAGCAGGACCAGCAGGTACAAGATCGCCCACATCGCCGAAGACAAACGCAATTTCAAGTAGATTCACCTCTTGTGCGGATATGAAAGTTTAACATTCATTATAGCATATTCGTAGCGGCGCCCGATACCGAGCGAGCTCCGCGTTACGTGCTTTGCGATTCCACGTTTTGTCTCGGAACGAAGCCTGCGCAGTATTCGATAATTTGGCTGCGGCGCACGATTCCGATAAAACGGCCCCGATCGTCGACGACCGGAACGAAGTTTTGCGTTTTGGACAGGTTGATCAGGTCCGCCATGTCCGATTCGATCGAGACGGGCTTATTATTCATCCGAAGCGGAAGTTCTTTGAGCATGAAACGTGAAGCGTTCTCAAAAGTAATGCGGCCTTCGGAACGTTTCATATGCCAAAGGATATCCCCTTCGGTCACCGTTCCGGCATATTGGCCTTCTTTATCGATGATCGGAATTGCGGTGTACTGATGGTGCTCCATGCGCTCAATCACTTGACGAAGCGTCGCATCAAGCGTCACAAACGCGACTTCATGCTTGGGAAGCAGGAAAAAAGCAATATTCATAACGGATTTCTCCTTCTTTATTACGTTGTCTTCGCGATCGCAAGCGGCAGCTCGCACTCAAGCAACGCACTATTGGTAAACACGTCGGCGGACGGACATTCTTCTGTTCATCACCCGGAAAATAGAACCTTCAATCCGGTGAGCCTCATTTCTATTATAGCTTAAACTATTCCATTGACCATGTTCAAAACGCAGGTTTATGCTTCGAATAAATTCGTTACTGCAATAACAATGAGCGGGAAAATAAAAATAGCGACCGAATGATCGGTCGCTCAACGTATCGAGAAAGTCCAACGTAGCTGGAAGACAGAAAGCGGAGAAAGAAATTTAGTGAAAAACGCCTTTGAACTCGGAAAAATTCCTTGTTTAAATCTAATTCAACTTTCCGAGTGAGACAGCGTTTTGAACGAATTTCTTTTGGAGCTTTCTGGCTTCTCGCGCACGTGTAACTTTCTCCGCAGCCTGAGCAACCGAATAATCGGTCGCTGGTTTTATTTTCCCTGATCATACAAGCTTCAACCAAGAAGTTGCACGTTCCGCGAACGAACCGGACCTCGCATATCCGTAATCAAGCAGACGTCCGGCAGCCTGGAAACTTTTCTCCCGGCTATCTGCTCCCAAAATGACGACGATCAATCGATGTCCGTCGCGCTGCGCCGTACCGGCCACCGAGTACCCTTCTTTTTCCGAGCCGTAAACCTTCAGCCCGTCCATTCCGCGATAAGCATGAGGCCCTGCAAATTCCGGCAGCATCGCGTTGGTATTCATCATATAAATGCCTCGCGAGCTAATCTCGGTCTGAGCGACCGACGACATCCGCAGCACTTCGGGATGCTCCTCGATCAAAGCCCGGCATAATACGGCTGCATCTTTGGCGGTCATTCGACTGCCGTTCGGCAAGCTGTCATCTGTCGGAAGCGCAGACGCGTCGGCAGCCTCGCCCGGCTTAAACAATGCGGATGACGACATGCCGATTCGGCGTGCCTTTTCGTTCATCATCCAGGCAAAAGACTCTTCCGAGCCGCCCGTATAACGTGCCAGCACCTTCTCCGCTTCACTGGACGACGAAACGGCAAGCCCCATAAACAACTCATTCAACGGAATCTGATCATCGGCTCTTAACGAAATTCCGCCTTTGCCGGAATTAGGCTTAACCGATGCTTGAGATACCTTTTCGTCACCGCCGACGCGCACTGAATCTTCCCAATCCACATGACCGCCGCGAACCGCATCCAGCACCAGCCATTCGGTCATGAGTTGTGCCATTGCCGGAGCAGCCACTACCCGATCTCCTTCGGCTTGCCACAATATTTCTCCCGTCTGCGCATCGATCAGAACGGCTGCCGTCGCTTCGACTTTCGGACGACTGGCCAGCAACTGTTGAGGAATCAGCAGCAATAAGACGGCGATGACGACCAATATGCTCTTTTTCCAAATGCCCCCGTTCTTCAAATCGATCCGCTCCTTTCGTTCATTACTCTTATAGACGCACGAAAATTGATTTTAGTCTACAAAAAGTAAAAAAAATTTAACTATTTTATGAATTTTCTTTTTTTCGCATGATTCTTTCATAAAAGAAGTAACCAATCTATATGCGGAATGCACCATAAAGAAAGAACAAAACGACGATCAAAACGAAAAAAGCCGAGAATCGAACGTATTGTTCGATTCTCGGCTTTATGAAAAGAAGAGCACTGAATTCTTTTAAGCAAAATGGCAGGCTACAAAATGCTCATTGCCTACGTTGCGGTACTCCGGCACCTGCTCTTTGCAAATGTCCGAAGCCATCGGGCAGCGGGTATGGAACTTGCAGCCGGAAGGCGGATTGGCCGGGCTCGGAATATCGCCTTGAAGCACGATTCGTTCGCGCTTCAGGGTCGGGTCCGGAACCGGAATCGCCGACATGAGCGCTTTTGTATAAGGATGCAGCGGATTGCTGAACAGTTCGTCCGTCGGCGCCATCTCCATCATCGTGCCGAGATACATCACGCCTACCCGATTGCACAAATGCTCGACGACGCTGAGATCGTGAGAAATGAACAGATAGGTCAGCTGCTTCTCGCTTTGCAGATCGCTGAGCAAGTTGATGATTTGAGCCTGAATCGATACGTCGAGCGCGGATACCGGTTCATCGGCGACGATGAATTCCGGATTCATGATCAAGGCGCGCGCGATTCCGATCCGTTGACGCTGACCGCCGGAGAACTCGTGCGGGAAACGGTCATAGTGATAATCGGCCAAGCCGCAAATTTTCATCGTTTCGATCACGCGTTCTTTAACGTCTTTTCGACTGACCAAGCCGTGATCGAGCAGAGCCTCGCCGATCGCTTCGCCGACCTTGATCCGCGGGTTGAGCGAACTGAACGGATCTTGGAACACGATCTGCATCTTGGTACGAATTTTACGCAGGTCGCTTTTGGACATTTTGTGCATATCTTTACCTTCAAAATACACTTTTCCGTCCGTTTTGTCGTTCAGTCGAAGCAAAGTGCGACCGATGGTACTTTTGCCGCAACCCGATTCGCCAACCAGACCGAAAGACTCGCCTTTATTGATCGTGAAGGATACGCCGTCGACTGCTTTTACATCGCCAACTCGACGTTGAAATACGCCGCCTGTGATCGGAAAGTACTTTTTGAGATCTTCCACCTGAATGAGGGGTTCGCCGGTACCGCCGACATATGACTTTTCCAAAGGAGCTGCCGATTCGCTCATTGCGCTTTCCCCTCCTCTTCATACAACCAGCAAGCCGTTTTATGCCCATCGATATGTGCACGCAAAGGCGGAGCTTTCGTTTTGCAAATTTCCATACAGAACTCGCAGCGATCATGGAAATGACAATTTTCGCCCAAGTCTACCGGATTCGGTACTTGACCCGGGATCGAATACAATCGTTCTTTACGCTGATTGATGACCGGTTTTGCTTTGAGCAATCCTTGCGTATACGGATGACGAGGCTCTCGGAACAATTCGAGTACCGAAGCTTCTTCGATCACTTTGCCCGCATACATGACGACGACGAAGTCTGCCATTTCCGCGACGACGCCAAGGTCATGCGTAATCATCATGATTGCTGTATTGCGTTTTGTTTTGATATCGCGCATCAAATCGAGAATTTGTGCCTGAATCGTAACGTCGAGCGCAGTCGTCGGTTCGTCAGCGATCAGCAGCTTCGGATCGCAGCTTAACGCGATCGCGATCATGATCCGCTGACGCATGCCGCCGCTCAGCTCATGCGGGTACGAATGGAAGATTTTTTCCGGACGCGGAATGCCAACCATCGTAATCAATTCGATCGCGCGAGCTTTTGCTTCTTTTTGCGTCATATTCAAATGATAGAGCAGCGGTTCCGTGATCTGTTTACCAATCGTAAATACCGGATTCAGTGAAGACATCGGTTCTTGGAAGATCATCGCGATTTCTTTGCCGCGCAATCGGCTCATGTCTTTTTTGCTTAGCTTGAGCAGGTCTTTGCCTTCAAAAAAGATTTCTCCGCCAACGATTTTGCCGGGAGGAGATTCGATCAATTGCATCAGCGACATCGCGGTTACGCTTTTTCCGCAGCCGGACTCGCCGACGACACAAAGCGTTTCGCCTTCTCGAATCGAGAAGCTGACGTCGTTGACGGCTTTGACAGTACCTGCGGACGTTTTAAAATGGGTCTCCAGGTTTCGGAATGCGACTAATTCTTTTGCCATTTCGTCTCTCCTACTTCTTCATTATTTGCGGATCTTATCGGCTTTTCATCTTCGGATCGAGCGCGTCACGCAGGCCGTCTCCGATCAAGTTGATCGCCGTTACGGTAACGAGGATACATACGCCGGGCGGAATCCAGATCCATGGACGTTTGCGGAAATCAATCAGATTGTTAGCCGCATTGATCATATTGCCCCATGAAGGAGTCGGAGGTACGACGCCTAGACCCAAGAAGCTCAATGCCGATTCGGTCAAGATTGCACCCGCTACGCCAAGCGTCGCGGATACGATGATAATCGGAACCGTATTCGGGAGCAAGTGACGGAAAATTTTACGCGAATCGCGCAGTCCGAGTGCTTCTGTCGCTTGCATAAATTCTTGTTCGCGAAGCGTCAGAATTTGGCTTCGCACAAGGCGTGCCAATCCAACCCAACCTAATATCCCGATGATCAACATCAAGAAGTAAATTCGCTTAGACGGTTCGATCTTAAGGTCAGACAAAATCGCGCCAAGGGTAATCAAGATCGGCAGAGTAGGCAGTGCCAAAAAGATATCGGCAATCCGCATAATGATCGTATCGGCGAAGCGGCGGTAAAAACCGGCGACGGCTCCAAGCGTCGCGCCGATAACTACGGAAATCGCCGTAGCCACAAGCCCTACGGTCAACGAGATTCGTCCTGCCAACATCACCCGCAGCAAAACGTCACGGCCCAGCTTATCGGTACCGAGCCAATATTGGGCATTCGGCGCCAGATTTTTGTCTTTTATATTCGTTTGATTCAGTTCGTAAGGCGAGAACAAAGGGCCAAACGCGCAAATGATCGCCATAATGAACAAAATGATAAGCCCGATTAAAGCCAAGCGGTTTTTGGCAAAACGACGAATTGCAATTCTCCACGGAGACTCGGCTTTTACTATTTTGAGCTGCTCTTGCAGCTGCTCGGTTCGGTTTAGCGACGGCTGTTCCACTATGAATCTCCCTCCTACTTAAGACGAATTCTCGGATCGGCAACCCCATACAATACATCGGAAATCAGGTTTCCGAGAAGCGTCAGTACCGCCAAAAACATCGTGAATCCGAGCATCAACGGATAATCGCGCAAATTGAGCGAAGCCAGATAAATCTGACCGATACCCGGCCAGTTAAACACCCGCTCCAAGATCATCGCGCCGCCGAAAAGACCCGGCAGTTCGAAACCCAACAATGTAATCGCCGGAAGCAACGCGTTACGGAACGCGTGTTTAAAAATAACGGTACGTTCTTTCAGGCCTTTCGCACGCGCGGTACGAATATAGTCTTGACGAATGACTTCAAGCATACCGGTACGGAAATAACGAGTTAATCCGCCTACGGAAAGAGTCGTCATGACCACGACAGGCATAAACATATGCAAGCCGACGTCTTTGATGTACGCCCAGCCGGTGGCATTCAGTCCGGCTGTCGTCATCCCCCCGGTCGGCAATAATTTCATATCCAATGCAAAATATTTAATCGCAAGCAGACCGATAAAGAAAGACGGAAGCGACATTAACAAGAACACGAGCAACGTAACGACTTTGTCGAAAAAGGAATATTGGAACTGTGCGGAAAATACCCCGACAAAAGCCGCGATGATCCAACTAAAGACAAAACTGAAAAAGGCAATAATAAACGAGTTCCATACATAAGTGTTAATGACTTTAGTAACCGGCATCTGATGCTGAAGCGATTGACCCAAATCACCGACCAACATATTTTTTGCCCAAACAAAGTACTGCTGAACAGGCGGCAGATCCAGACCGTAAAGAGCGCGCAGTTGAGCAATTCTTTCTGCGGTCAAATTCGGATTTTGCGTAGCCGTGATGTAGTCTCCCGGAACCAACTGAGAAATAGCAAAAACAATGATCGAAATACCGATCAAAGTCGGGATCATCTGTAGCAAACGCCGGATGATGTACTGACTCATTGACACGTCTCCTTCTGGCATATAAATCGATATGCCCAGCTCTGGTTAGGAGCTGAGCATATCGGATAACCGAATATCTTATTAAACGTAATTACTGAGCGATTTCAACTTGGTGCAAGCTCAATGGGAAATCTTTGTACGGGCTGACATCCCATCCATCGAGTCTACCGTTGATACCCAGCATATTCGTTCTTTGATACATCAGAATTTCAGGAGCGTCAGCATTGATCAATTGATAAGCTTCGGCATAGATTGCTTTACGCTTTTCGAGGTCCAGTTCTTTTTTGCCTTCTTTGTACAGTTCGTCGACTTTAGGGTTCGAGTAACCGGAGTTGTTTTGCGCACCGTCCGTGATATAAACCGTGGAATCCGGATCAGGCGTCAAGCCCCACGCCGCGAAGAACATGTCATAATCGCCGCGGTCTTTTTTCTCCATGATCGCGTTGAAGTCGAGTGTTTCCACGACCAGTTTAACGCCTAATTCTTCATAGTTTTGCGTCATGATCGGAATCAGGGCGTCAACAACCGGGTTGTCTGCTGTTGCAGAGAAGTTGACTTCGAACTTTTTGCCGTCTTTTTCGCGAATACCGTCGGAACCTTCAACCCAACCGGCTTCGTCCAGCAATGCTTTCGCTTTTTCGATATCGTAATCGTAAGGATCAATGTTCTCGCTTGTGTAAGCCCACGATACGTCGGATTGCGGGATATTGATGACTTCGGCATAAGGACCGTAAGCCGCTTCCACGACTTCCGCACGGTTCAGGCCGTAAGTCAGTGCCTGACGTACTTTAACATCGGCGAACATCGGATTTTTGTTGTTCATGGCTACATAGCCGTAACCGTTGTTTTTCAAGATGTTTACATCCAGGAAACCGGCAGCTTTCAATTCTTCCACGTTATCTTCCGTAACCGTGATGTTGTCCAAATCGCTTTCGCCGTTTTGCAGCATCGCAAGATTTGTCGTGTCCGTTGTTACTTTGTAAATCAGTTTAGGAATTTTCGGTGCGCCGTCATAGTAGTTTTCGTTGGCTTCGAAGTCGACTTCTTGACCCGCTGCATATTTCGTCAGCTTGTAAGGACCTGCGCCCATAGGTTTTGTGTTGAATTCTTTGACGCTTGCAATCTCGCCTTGTTTGTAGTTAGCGCCGTAATATGCCTCGGAAAGAGGCGCGATACCGCCCAAGTTGACTTGAGTCATTGCATCATAGTCGCTTACAGTCACTTCTACCGTTTTGTCGTCAATGACTTTAATGCCGGAAATGTCCGTTGCCGTACCTTTGTTATATTCATCAGCGCCAACGACGTTCCAGCTGAGCGGATCGGATTGACCGTCATAGCTTGCGTCCATGTACAATTTCATCGTGAACAGATAGTCGCTTGCTTTTACCGGAGTGCCGTCGCTGTAGTTCGCGTCGTCGCGGATATGGAACGTGTATGTTTTGTTATCGTCGGAAATTTTGATGTCGTCGGCAAGATCGTTCTCGTAAGTGCCGTCTGTTTTAACTTTCGTCAAAGAAGGGAAAATAAGATAGTCTACGTAGAAGTCGTAACTTGTTTGGTGGAACAAAGGATTGAAAATACCTTGAGGAGCTACCGTACCGATAATTGCGGAATCCGTGCGAGCCAGTGCAGTATCGTTACCTGTTGCGATATCCTCTGCTTCAGTGAGTCCGATCGCGCTTTCGGAGTCCGTACCCGTTTCTTCCGTTGCCGTTTCATCGGGAGCCGTCGTATCCGTCGCTGTTTCCGTCGGTGTCGTCGTATCCGTGGAAGCAGCTTCTTCACCGCCGCAAGCAGCCAAGATTGAACCGAAGGCCATAAGTGTCACAAGCATCAAAGATAGTCTCTTTTTCATGTAGATCCCCCTAATCGAAGTTTAAAAGCAGCAAAAGCTATAAAAATAATCGGAAATCGCAGAGCGTTCTGATTATTTTAAACAAACTTTACGGCGATCGACATTGGGATGGTTAGCCTCGTGTGTTTCGTCAGCTTTTGTAAACTGCTTACACATCGGGTTCGTCCATCTCCGGTATAAATGCATAAACGCATTTTCAAACTTGTCATTTAACCTTTGGTCGATTTGAAACCGCGTCATGGCTTCTGCCAGAGCGCCAGCTTAATGAACCAGCGGTAAATTTAATGTAAATAATACGTGTAAAAAATACTCACGTCAACACTTTTTTTGAGAGAAAACACCTTTTTTAGTTTCATTTCTAGCTTAAAGATGTATTTTATCTCTTGATAATGTATAAATACACGTTAACAAGCAGCTAAATGAAACCTTTTAGAAAAGAATATGTAATCGCCATGCCCCTAAATGTAAGATTATCTAACAAATATGTACGGTGGAAATCTAAATTTTGAAGGAAGAAGCCTATAAAATAGGGAGTTTTTTCATTTTAGCATATCACAGGCAAAAGGATAGTCTTTTTTGTCATGCCCAGGCTTTTTTATTTTCCTTCTATTATAAGAACGTTTTCATATTTGTACAGCTTTTTTTGTCTTTGTTAACGTTCTTTTCAAAAACAAAAAAAGAGACGACCGGCCAAAGGCCAATCGTCTCTCGGGAAATTCTACTATTCCGTTGTGTAAGGCAGCAGGGCTACCTGACGCGAACGTTTGATTGCAACAGTCAGCATGCGTTGATATTTCGCGCTTGTGCCTGTTACGCGACGTGGCAAAATTTTGCCGCGCTCACTGATAAATTTACGAAGCAGGTCCGTATCTTTATAGTCGATGAAAGTGATTTTATTTACAGTGAAATAGCACACTTTACGGCGCTTGTTGCGACCACGACGGCCGCCGCTAGGACGTCTTTCGCCGTCTCCGGCATCACGTTGTCTAAAGCTCATTCGATTCATTCCTTTCTATAATTAGAATGGCAGGTCATCATCCGAAATATCGATCGGTCTTCCGTCATCGGAAAAAGGATCCTGATTATTGCTGCCGCCTCCGCGAGGAGCTTGGCTACCGCCGCCGCGATTTCCGCCGCCACCGTTACCACCGTAAGATGGTTCGGTACGGTTTCCGCCGCCGCTGCTATTGCCACCACTGTTGCCGCCTCCGTAAGAGGACGACTCGTCGCGGCCCGATCCGCCGCCGCCTTCGCGATTCGGCGATTCCAGGAAACGGACATTATCGGCAATAACTTCGGTCACGTATACACGCTTTCCTTCATTATTGTCGTAGTTCCGTACTTGAATACGGCCTTCTACCGCCGTCAGGCGTCCTTTGCGCAAATAGTTCGCGCAAGTCTCAGCCAGTTGGCGCCAGGTGACTACCGGAATGAAGTCCGCTTCGCGTTCTCCACCCTGGCTCGTAAACGGACGGTCGACTGCAATCGTAAACTGGGTTACGGCTACGCCCGCAGGCGTGTACCGCAGCTCAGGGTCACGTGTCAGCCGGCCGATCAAAATGACTCGGTTCAACATCTCGGTCCCCTCCTTTGCCGCTGGAGTCTATACCGCGACAGCAGCCTATTCGCTTTTGTCCGGATATAGTCTCTTAGATCGACTGTTACTTCGTTGGTACTGCGGTAATCAGGTAGCGGATGACATCATCGGAAATCTTCATGACGCGCTCAAGCTCTGTAACGACAGCTGGTTCAGCCGTGAAGTTAGTCAGAACGTAGAATCCGTCACGATGTTTCTTGATCTCATACGCGAGGCGACGCTTACCCATAGCATCGTGCTTGGTAATTTCGCCGTTACCGTCAGTGATGATGCCCGAGAATCTATTGATTGCGGCGTCTACCGCTTCTTGTTCAACGTCTGGACGAATGATGTACATCACTTCATAGTTACGCATATATTTCACCTCCTCTTGGACTAAGGCCCCCAATCAGGTTGGGAGCAAGGAACGGGCGTTAAGCCCGGACCGTATTATTATATCAGACTTTGCTTATGGCATCAATAAAAATTTCCAGCCCTTCAAAACAAAAAAACGACCCGCGGTCGTTAGTCTGAGTAACAATATGGCGGAGAGGGTGGGATTCGAACCCACGCACGCTTTGACACGCCTAACTGATTTCGAGTCAGCCCCCTTGGGCCTCTTGGGTACCTCTCCGTAAATAAGTGTCACAACAGAATTTATTATATAGCAGGCTCAAACAAAAATCAAGCGCTTTATCGATATTCGCAAAAATATTTCCGAAGTTCGACGAAGCTTCGATCCGAACGCCGATTAAACTCGAATCAGGTCGACGGCTTGCCTTCAGTAAATGAAGACAAGCCGCTAACCCGAAGCCTTTGCTTATTGCTCGTCCGCTGCCGCAGACTTCAGCACCTTCTTCATGTTTTTCTCGAACTTGACGCGCGGGATCAACACGCTATGCTGACAGCCGACGCACTTGATCCGAATGTCCATGCCCATGCGAATGATCTCCATTTCGTTGCTGCCGCACGGATGCGGCTTTTTCATCTGTACGATGTCTCCCAAGCCGAATACTTTGCGTTCCAACCGGGCCACCCCCTTCGCTTACTGTGCCGAATGCGGCTTGTCCTCCGTATTCGGCGTCTTCTCCGCATCGGTTTTTTCCGACTCCGGTTTGCCCGGCCCTTCCGTTTTCGTCTCCGCGATCTCGGATGACGCAGTAGCGGATTCACGGGCTTGTTCCTCTTCTGCGGCTTGAGCCTTGCGCTCGGCCTCTTCGGCCAGCGCCTGCTTCAAAGCATCGCTTCGCTCCATCGCCCGCTTCACCTCGCCCCGGATCAGGCTTTCTACTTCTGCCTGAGCGTTAGGTGCGCAGCTTACCGTAACGCGAAGCGTATACTCCCCGGTCGTCATCGTTTGCACGCCATGAATTTTCGGAGTACCCAATACCTTTTCATTTTCATCGCTAACCTTTTCCAAGGAGTTGGCAACCAGATGGGTCGCTTCATCCAAGGCACGGTCAGCGCTCATCGGAATATCGATTACGGCTTTGGCATCGGCCAATGAGAAGTTCGTTACGTTCGTGATCGTTCCGTTCGGAATCGCATAAACTTCACCGTTCCAATTACGCAGCCGGGTTGTTCGCAGACCAATGACTTCGACTGTGCCTTTGAAGGTGGCAATCTGGACAACGTCCCCTACCGCGAATTGATCTTCAAAGACGATGAAAAATCCGGTAATAACGTCTTTGACCAAACTCTGCGCACCGAAGCCTATCGCAAGGCCGATTACGCCTGCACCCGCAATCAGAGGAGCCAGATCATAGCCGAGTTCGGAGATGATCAGCATCAACATCATAAAGTTAAGCACGATCACGACCATATTTTTGAGCAGCTTGCCTATCGTCACGAACCGGCGCGGCTTGACGCGGAATTTATTTTCCCCGCTATCCTGCTTCTGTTTCAGCAAGGCCCGATCAATCACCTTGTAGGCGATACGAATCGCAATCTGCGCCAAAATGATAATCAACACAATGCGTATCGCCGTATCGGCAAGTCCCCACCACATCGCGGGGTCCGTCACCTGATCCCAAAGTTTTGCGGTAAACGATAACGCCTCTTGGACCGTCTCCGAAGGATCGCCCGCCGGTGCTTCCGGCGCGCTGCCGCCCTCTGTCCCGTCTGTAGCCGTATTCGTCGTTGCTGTACTCAAAAATCCTTCAAACATGCTACCACTCCTTCCTTTTGCAGGGTTTCAGTCGGTCGAGACCGCATACTGGCACAACGCCCGAATCGCATCAGCATCTGGGATAGACACATTGCGACCCGGGCACGGGTACCTCGTTCGTATTCGTTATAGTCGATCAGACCAATTGTTCGAAGGAGCCCTCGCCGGAAGAATCGCTAGCCCGGAAAATTCCGCGGATCTCGATATGTTCTTCTTGCACAACCGCCATGACACGCCCGAGCTCTTCCGTCGAAAAAGAAAGGCTCAACGCACATCCCGCCGTAATGGCTCCGGGAGTCGGAATCATGTCGAAAGCAATGTCCCGCTCTTCCAGCAACATTTCGGCGCGAAGCGCCTGCTGGGAGGAGTCGAATGCCATAACGCGCGCGCCCATCACTGTTGCCCCTCTCGGCGCGCCAGCTCAACCGCTTCTTTTTCTTCCGGCGACAACGCGTATTTCGACGTCCCTTGTTCAAGCGGCTTGGCGTATACGTAAGAGCTGTCCCGGTTATGCAGGCCGCTCAGAACGATACCGTTATCCAGTTCATCCAACAGCGCGAGGGAAAAACTGAGGTCGCTCCCTTGATCGGAAAATGCATTGTAGCGCTTGATGCCGAGCTTAGACTTCGACATCCGCTGACGCTGCTCGATCATCATAAGCGAACGCCGCTGTTTCTCCTGCTCGTCTTCGACGGAATCCGTCTGCATTTTCAAATTGAGCAGCAGCGATTCCAGGTCTTCGACTCCTGCACCCGCCATCATGCGTTCGTACCGCTTACGCAGTCGGCCCAGCTTGACCGATTGTACAATCGCAATAATCAGAAGGATAAGCACCAGTACTGCCAGGAGGGACATTATTACGAATATCTGCTCGGAAACTAACTCATTCAATTCTGTCATGCTTCGACTCTTTCCCTTCTGTCGCTTATCTGCGGCGCGCATGCGAGCGAAACGGATCGACAAGCGGCGATCCCGGCCACTTGCATGCGCGCCGATGTATTGGAAATGCGTAAAAGCGGTCAACGTACGAGGCTCGGGTGCATTTTCGATATTTACCCGATTTTGAGCCGCCTTACACGGAAGCTGCTATGTCCCGCATGGCGATAATCAGTGCTTCGATATCGGCCCGGGTCGTTGTGCAGCCGAAACTGCTGCGTACCGCGCCGCTTATCGACGTGTTGGCCGAATGATGCGCCAGCGGCGTGCAATGATAACCGGCTCTGACGGCGATGCCGTAATCCCGATCCAATCGGAAAGCAATTTCAGCCGAATCCATTCCCTTCAGCGTAAAAGAAACGATGCCCGTACGCGGTTCGCCCAATTGCGGGCCTAGCAAGCGAAGTCCCTCTACCGAGGACAGTTGTTCCATCAGCGATTGCGTTAACTCCCACTCGCGACGACCTATCGCAGCGGGTCCTTCACTTCGAACATAACGAACTCCCGCACCCAATCCGGCAATACCTACGGTATTCGGCGTACCTGACTCATATCGATCCGGACGCACGGACGGTTGATTGGCTTCTTCGGATTGACTTCCTGTTCCTCCATGGATCAAGGGGACAAGATCGATGGAAGGATGGATGTACAGCCCGCCTGTTCCCTGCGGACCCAGTAGTCCCTTATGTCCGGGAAAAGCCAGCATATCGATGCCTGAAGCCCCGACATCGATATCCATGACCCCCGCACTCTGAGCGGCATCCACCAAGAAGAAAGCCCCCCGGCTGCGAGCAATCTCAGCGATATCCGTCAACGGCAATACGTTACCGAGCAAGTTCGAACTGTGGTTGCATACGATCAGGCGGGTGTTGGCGCGACAAAGCGACTTTAGCTGCAGCAGATCAATCTTCCCCGTTTCGTCGACCTGAACGTAATCGATTTGAACACCGTGCTCTTGACGCATGTACTCCAACGGACGACGAACGGAATTATGTTCGATCATCGTCGCGATCACATGATCCCCCGGTCGCAGCAGTCCTTTGATTGCTTGATTCAGCGCAGCCGTGGTATTCGGCATAAAGGCGATATCGCTCGGATTCGAAATGCCGAACAGGCGAGCAAGCTCCATCCGCGTCCGCATCAGCACTCGACCTGCGGCAATCGCCATGCGGTGTCCGCCGCGGCCGGGATTGGCCGCTTCTTCCAGCATCGAATGCCGCATCGCTTCAAGCACCGAATTCGGCTTCGGCCAGGAAGTTGCGGCGTGATCGAGATAAATGACAGGCTTACCGCTTGCTCTGTTCATGTTCGGTTCTCCTTCCGTGCGCGTCCGCCTGACGCGGAACCTTCTATTGAAGCAGGTCCAGCAAACGCTGCAAATCCTGCTGGTTATAATAACTCAATTCGATCTTGCCTTTTTCCTGACTGCCCGGTTTGATCTTGACTGACGTTTTAAAATGCTCCCGCAGCGACTCCTCGACATTTTCAATGTAGGGATCGCGTCTTTTGAGTTTATTTTTCGCTTTGTTTTTCGCCTTGTTTCCCGCTTCTTGAACTGCCTCTTCAAGATCGCGAACACTCCACCCTTCACGGATTGCCTGCTCGGCCAGTTGTATCTGAATCGAAGGATTCTTCAATCCGACGATCGCTTTGGCGTGCCCCATCGAGAGCGTTCCACGTGAAACAAAGTCTTTTACTTCCTCCGGAAGCGTCAGCAGGCGCAAAAAGTTCGCGATATGCGAGCGGGACTTTCCGACTTTGACCGACAGCTCTTCCTGCGTCATCTTGAATTCGTCCATCAGCGATTGATAGGCGACCGCGATCTCCATCGCATTCAAATTCTCGCGCTGAACGTTCTCGATCAGCGCGATCTCCATCACCTGCTGATCGGTAAACTCGCGAACGACAGCCGGAATATCGGTTCGACCTGCCAAAGCGGACGCACGCGTTCGACGTTCGCCTGCGATAATCTCATACCCTTTTAACACGCTTCGAACGATGATCGGTTGGATCACGCCATGCTGACGAATAGATTCGGCCAGCTCTCGCAATCCTTCCTCATCAAACGAATGCCGCGGCTGATACGGATTGGCGCGCAACCGATTCAAAGGAACGTTTACCACATTATCATTTTCGCCTATCGATAACGAAGGAATCAGGGCATCCAGTCCTTTGCCGAGCCCTTTGCCCAATTTCTTATTCACCGATAACCACTTCCTTTGCCAGCTCCATATAGACTTCCGCTCCCTTGGATCGCGGATCGTAGGTCATGATCGTCTGGCCGTGCGAAGGCGCTTCGCTTAAACGCACATTGCGCGGAATAATCGTCCCGTACACTTTATCCTGAAAATACTTTTTCACTTCTTCGATGACCTGAATGCCGAGATTCGTGCGCGCGTCCAGCATCGTCAGCAATACGCCTTCGATCTGGAGTTCGGTGTTGAGATGCTTCTGTACGAGGCGCACCGTGTTAAGCAGTTGGCTCAACCCTTCCAATGCGTAATACTCGCATTGGATCGGAATAATGACCGAGTCGGCAGCCGTAAGCGAATTGATCGTCAGAATGCCGAGGGAAGGCGGACAATCGATGAGGATATAATCGTAGTCTTTTTTGACCAGGTGGATGTTCTTCTTAAGCCTAAGCTCCCGAGTGACGACCGGCACCAACTCGATCTCGGCTCCTGCCAGTTGAATCGTCGCCGGAATCACGTCGAGTCCTTCGATACGCGTCGGCACGATGACTTCTTTCGGATGCACTTCGTTGATGAGAATGTCGTAAATGCAATGCTCCACATCGGCTTTGTTGATTCCGACGCCGCTTGTCGTATTCCCCTGCGGGTCGATGTCGATCAGCAGTACGCGCTTACCCAGCTTGGCCAGGCCTGCGCTCAGGTTAACGGAAGTCGTCGTTTTACCGACGCCGCCCTTCTGGTTGGCAATTGCGATAATTTTGGACAATCGGATTCACCTCGGTTGGCTTTTGATGATTCCGTCAGGACTTCTTCGGAATCCGAATCACGATCTCGTAATGGTCCCCTTGGTCCGCTTCCGTCGTCTGAATATCCATTCCCGATCCCGATACCATATCGATGGACTGACGAATCGTATTCAGTGCGAGCCGGACGTCTTTCGTATACGAGACTCGCTTGGACTTTTTGGTCGACACGGCTTCCTTTTCCTTGTAAAAGGCAACCCGTGCTTCCGTCTGTTTGACGTTCAGCTCTTTTTCGACGACTTCTTTGAGTACACGCAGCTGAAGCTCTTCGCCGCTCAGCGAAAGCAACGCCCGCGCATGACGCTCCGTAATTTTACGCTCCATCAAAGCCGACTTGACTTCTTCCGGCAGTTGAAGCAGGCGAAGCTTATTGGCAATCGTCGACTGGCTTTTACCGAGTCGTTGAGCCAAGCTTTCCTGCGTCAGTTGATGCAATTCGATTAGCTTCGCGTAAGCCATCGCTTCTTCGACGGCCGTCAGACCTTCGCGCTGCAAGTTTTCGATCAGTGCAATCGAAGCGGTCTGCGAATCGTTGAACTCGCGCACAATAGCCGGGATCGTGGGAAGGCCCAACTTACGAACCGCACGCCAGCGACGCTCACCCGCAATGATCTCGTGTTTGCCGCCGCGCAGACGAACCACGATCGGTTGAATGATCCCGTGCGTTCGAATCGTCTGGCACAACTCCTCGATCTTCTCTTCATCGAAGATCGTTCGCGGCTGATAAGGACTGCCGACGATCTCGCCTACCGGAATCTGCTTGACCTCGTCTGCGGCCGAGCGTTCCGTCAGCCCGAATAATTTGGAAAATTGCTCTTTCATTCCGAACATGACCACCTATTCCGGGAAGTCGGCAGCATGCGCCGTCCTTCTCAAGAAATTTCAACTCCCGATTTCGCAAGATACCGGCGAATCTTCGGTGCCGCTGCGTTCCCCCCGCATCTTCCGACAACCGTCATATTCCGCTTCAGCCGCCATCCGCAAAACCTGTTCTTTCAGCCATTTGCAACAGGACATATGATCTCGCCGACATGACGCGCGATCGACATCCTTTTTAACGGAAACTTAATAGGATTCTCTATTCGTTAAACTCAAAAAAGTCTGGAAACAGACAACTTCAGTTTATCACTTTTCCCACATGAATCCTATCCTGAAATCCCCTGGGATTCTTTTCGCCGAATCAAAATTCGAGCTCGATCCGGACAAAAAAACGCCGCCCGAAGGCGGCGATTTTGAACCTTTTACCGTTCATGCTAGTACTTTGACCGCATCAAATCTAAGGTTTGCGTCCATCGGAAACACGCACGGTTCAAGCGGGTTTTCGGTGGACGTAACCTAACTTCTTACGCGGTCATGGTGCTGCAGTCTGTTCCACGTGAAACACAATGATTACACCAACGGTTTTTTCATCGGAAGTCCCGGGGTGCGCGGATACTTGTAAGGCGTAATCTCGAATTTCAACACCCGGATAATATGACGGTCCGATTCGTCGAACGGCAGCCGGAACGCGTCCACATTCGTGATTTCTCCACGCAGCTCGCGCAGGCTCTTTTGCGAATCGGCGATTTCTTCCGTAGGGTCCGTTCCTTTCATCGCGGCAAAAATGCCGTCCTTTTTCACGAAAGGCAAACAGAATTCGTTCAGTACGGCAAGGCGTGCCACGGCACGCGCGGTAACGAGATCGAACGAATCGCGGTAGCCTCGCTTGTGTCCCCACTCCTCGGCGCGGCCGTGCAGGAACTCGGCGCCTTTCAGCCCGATACCTTCCGAGACGGCTTTAAGGAACGTGATGCGTTTGTTAAGCGAGTCGATAATGCACAGCTTGAGATGCGGGAAAGCAATCTTTAGCGGTACCCCGGGGAAGCCTGCACCCGAGCCGATATCGGCAAGGCTGGTCACTTTTTTCATATCCACGTAAAAGGCCAGCGTCAGCGAATCGTAAAAATGCTTCTCATACACCTGTTCGCGCTCGGTGATCCCGGTCAGGTTCATCTTCTCGTTCCACTCGACCAGCAGCTTGTAGTACGTCTCGAACTGCTCAAGCTGCTGCTCGTTCAATTCAATGCCTTTTTCCTTCAATCGATCGCTGAAGCGTTGTTGAATATCGTCCATGCTTACCCCCGTGCAGCCGCTACCCGGTTATACTGTTCCAGGTAAACGAGCAGAATCGAAATATCGGCGGGCGTAACGCCCGAAATGCGCGAAGCCTGTCCGATCGACAACGGTCGAATCGCTGACAGCTTTTGCTTCGCTTCCATCGCCAAGCCCCGAACTTCATCGTAAGCCAGGTCTTCAGGCAGCTTCTTTTGTTCCATCTTTTTCAGTCGTTCCACATGGGCAAGCTGCTTCTCGATATAGCCCGCGTACTTCACTTGGATCTCGACTTGTTCTTTCATTTCTTCGTTCAATTCGATCTCCGTCGGAATGATGTCTTGAATATCGGCGTACGACACTTCCGGACGACGCAGGATGGTCAGCAGGTCGGAACCGTTGTTGATGACCGCCGAATCCAAACGCTCCAGCATCGGATTCACTTGATCCGGGTGAACCTTCGCTTTGCCCAAACGTTTGATCTCCGCTTCGACTTTTGCTTTTTTATCCAGGAAAAGGTCGTAACGCTCGTCGGCGATCAGTCCGATCTCATGACCGATCGGCGTCAGGCGCAGGTCGGCATTGTCGTGACGGAGCAGCAAACGGTATTCCGCGCGCGAAGTCAGCAGACGGTACGGTTCGTTGGTGCCTTTCGTAACCAAGTCGTCGATCAGCACGCCGATATAACCTTGCGAACGATCCAGCACGACGCCTTCGCGGCCTTGCGCTTTGCGCGCAGCATTAATGCCTGCCATGATGCCTTGACCCGCAGCTTCTTCGTAGCCCGATGTTCCGTTGATTTGTCCGGCCGTGAACAGACCCGGCAGCAGCTTCGTTTCCAGCGTCGGCCATAATTGCGTCGGAACCATCGCGTCGTATTCGATCGCGTAGCCGTTGCGCATGATTTCGACCTTTTCCATACCGGCGATCGTGCGCAGCATGCTCAACTGCACGTCTTCCGGCAGGCTTGTGGACAGTCCTTGCACATAATACTCCGACGTGTTTTTGCCTTCCGGCTCGAGGAAGATTTGGTGCTTCGATTTGTCGCTGAATCGCACCACTTTGTCCTCGATGGACGGACAGTAGCGCGGACCCGTACCTTCGATCAGACCTGAAAACATCGGGGCGCGGTGCAGGTTGTCGTTGATGATCTGATGCGTTTCCGGCGACGTATACGTCAGCCAGCAAGGCAGCTGCTCGTTGCTCGAACCTTTCGTTTCATAAGAAAAGAACTTCGGCTTGTCGTCGCCCGGTTGGATTTCCGTTTTCGAAAAATCGATCGTATCTTTGTGCACGCGCGGAGGCGTACCGGTTTTGAAACGAACCAGTTGGAAGCCCAGTTCGCGCAGGTTTTCCGAAAGGCGAACAGAAGGTTGTTGGTTGTTCGGGCCGCTTTCGTACGTCAGTTCGCCCATAATGATCTTGCCGCGCAGGTAAGTGCCCGTGGTAATCACGACCGATTTAGCCATGTAGCGTGTACCTGTCTTGGTTACGACACCAACGCACTTGCCGTCTTCAACAATCAGTTCTTCGACCATCCCTTGACGCATCGTCAGATTCGGTTCTTTTTCCATCGTTTCTTTCATCGTTTGTTGATACGAGAACTTGTCCGCTTGGGCACGCAGAGCGTGAACAGCCGGGCCTTTACCCGTGTTCAGCATACGCATCTGGATGAAGGTCTTGTCGATATTGCGTCCCATTTCGCCGCCGAGCGCATCGATTTCGCGCACGACGTGTCCTTTTGCCGGACCGCCGATCGACGGGTTGCAGGGCATGAACGCGACCATATCGAGGTTGATGGTGACCATCAATGTTTTGCAGCCCATCCGGGCCGCGGCCAATGCCGATTCGACGCCGGCATGTCCGGCGCCGACGACGATAACGTCGAATTCTCCGCCTGTGTATGTCATGTTGATCCTCCTGGGGTAGCTGCGCCTGGGGTGAACTCGCTGCGTGGAATGTCCTTACGATCGCGTGCTGTTTTCGGAATGCCTGATTGGATGTATGGCTGAGGGGGCATTCCGAAAACAGAGGCGAGTACCTTGTCAACGCTAAAAGTAAGGTCACGTCCGTCTGAAATCCACCTAAAGCGTGTGGATTTCAGCCAACCGTAATTCTCTGATTAAGAGTTGACAAGGTACTAGCGCTGCGCTTCTTCAGGACATTCCACTTCCCTCGTTCACCGGCTTCGCTTTGGTTTTTGTGAAAAGAAAAGGGCTGCTTTGTTCGGTTGAACATCGCTTTTTAAGGGCAAGGAAAGGATTGGAGAAATTTCAGGGGTAGGGTCCTGAAAAATTGCTTCATCTATATAGGGCCGATATGAGGCTGAACAGAATGGTTAATGCGAAAAGCAAAAGAATGAAAAGCTCTGTACGAAATCGACCTTACTTGCCCAGACAGAACTGGGAGAAGATCTGATCGATCAACGAGTCTTGGGCAGTGTCGCCGACAATCTCGCCGAGTTGTTCCCAAGCCAAGCGGACGTCGATCTGGATCATGTCGATCGGGACGAACATTTCGGCTGCTTCGATGGCATCAATCAACGAGCGCTTCGTTTGGTGCAGCAGCGCGATGTGGCGAACGTTGGATACATAGGTCAGGTCGGCGCTTTCGAGTTTGCCGGCGAAGAACAAGGACGAGATCGCTTCTTCGAGTCGGTCAACGCCTTCTCCCTCTTTAACGGTCATCGGCACAATCAGCTCTTCTTTGTAGAACTGACGCACTTTTTCCGTTTCGACTTTTTGCGGCAGGTCCATTTTGTTCAAGATCACGATCGATTGACGACCGCTGATCTGCTCCATCAACTGCTGTTCTTCTTCGTTCAATTCGTCGCCGTTGTTGAGCACGAGCAGGATCAGATCGGCTTCGTTCAGCGCGGTACGCGAACGTTCGACGCCGATTTTTTCGACTACGTCCAGCGTCTCGCGAATCCCGGCGGTATCGAGCAGTTTGAGCGGGATATTGTTGATGGTGATAAACTCTTCAATCACGTCGCGCGTCGTGCCCGGGATATCGGTCACGATGGCGCGGTTTTGACCGGACAGCGCGTTGAGCAGCGAAGATTTCCCGACGTTAGGACGTCCGACAATAGCAGTAGTGATGCCTTCGCGCAGGATCTTGCCCTGATTCGATGTGTGGAGCAAGCGCTCGATTTCCGTCAAAACCGAACCGCATTTTTCCTGGATAAATAACGAGGTCATCGATTCCACGTCGTGCTCGGGGTAGTCGATATTGACTTCGATATGCGCCAATGTCTCGATCAACGTCTGCCGCAGTTGTTGAATCCGACGGGACAGATCGCCTTCCACCTGCTTGAACGCGACGGAAAAAGCTTTGTCGGACTTCGAACGGATCAAGTCGATCACGCCTTCCGCCTGCGACAGATCGATACGTCCGTTCAAAAAGGCGCGCTTCGTAAACTCGCCCGGTTCCGCCAGGCGGATACGCTGCTTGAGCAGCAGCTCCATGATCCGACGAACGGATACGACGCCGCCGTGCGCGCTGATTTCCACCACGTCTTCGGTCGTAAACGATTTGGGCGCCAGCATAACCGTAACCAGCACTTCTTCCATTTTTTCTTTCGTGTCCGGATCGATCATGAATCCATAATGGACGGTATGACTCGGCACTTCCGTCAACGGCGTCGCGCCGCGGAACAATCGGCTCACTTCGCCTACCGCTTCAGGACCGCTAACGCGGATTACGGCAATCCCGCCTTCGCCGACTGCTGTGGAAATTGCCGCTATTGTATCGCTAATCATTAGGTATGCCTCTCTTTCCAAGCCTGACTTTTGCCTGTCTTATATACAAGAAAAAACGGGAGGCCTCGGTCGATAAACCCAAAGCTTCAATTCCCCGTTTCTTTCGATTTCAAATTCAATGGTTTACCCAAATATTCGATCGCGGCGCAAACAGCAGAGGCCCTCTTTGCCGCAGGGGACAAAGAGGGCGCTCGCCTGAATGCTCACTTTGGAATACACCGTTATTTGAGCGTGATGACGACGCGGCGATTCGGTTCTTCACCACGGCTTCCCGTATCGACTTCAGGATGATTTTGCAACCTGGCGTGAATAACCTTTCGCTCCTGCGGAGGCATCGGCTCCAGCACGACTTCCTTGCGGGTTCGAACGACGCGTTCCGCCAGGCGATCCGCCAAGTCTTCCAATGTTTTCGCCCGGCGACGCCGGAAATTTTCCGCATCCAGCGTCAACCGTACAAACTTATCGGAACCTTTATTCGCAACGACGCCGGCCAGCAGTTGAAGAGCATCCAACGTCTGCCCCCGCCGTCCGATCAGCATGCCAAGCTCCGGACCGGAGATATCCAGCAGGCCGCCATCCCGATTTTTCCGAACGTCGACCTCCACGTCAAGTCCCATCGCACCGGCAACTTCACGAATGAAATCGGCGGCCTCGTGGTAACGTTCCATCGGGCGAGCGCCTGTCGTCTCATCAGAGAGCGACTCGGCTTCATCCGGCGCAAGCATGACCGGATTCGGCTGCTCGCGCCTTGGTGCGGATTCCGCATGCGCCGAGGCTTCTGCTTTCATGGGCCCCGGTGCCGCAGAATTCGGACTTCCCAATCGAGTAGACGTAGAGCGGTTATTCTCGGCTTCGACAATCGGAGCAACCTGAGCTGCCGTTTCTTCCGGCACACGTCCGGAACGAACCAATGACAGCTCGACTTTGGCTTCACGCCCGCCGAACAAACCGAGGAATTTTTTTGAAGGGTGCTCCAGCACGTTCACTTCAACCTGATCCCTCGTTACGCCAAGCTGCCCAAGTCCCAGCGAGATGGCTTCATCTACCGTTTTTCCTACAGCCGTCACTTTGCTCGTCATCGAATCCGCGCCCCCTCATGTTACGCTTCGTCTTTTGCACACGCTCGTTATTCAGCTATCTTCTATGATCGTAAACTTAACGTTTTTTCTTTTTCTTTTTGCGGCTCGATACCGGGCCTGCGCCTTTGGACAAGCTCACGCCGCCGGAAGTACCGTTTTTGCCGGCAGGTTTTGCTCCGCCTTGCTGCGCGATCACGGCAGCTGCCGCTTTCGAATCGTTGTTGCGGTACAAGAAGAAGTTTTGCACGATCGTGTACACGTTACTCATTGCCCAATAGAGCGGGAGAGCGGACGGGAATTGATAACCCATGAAGAAGATCAGTACCGGATAAACGAACAACATGAACTTCATCGGTCCTTGCTGCTGTGCCGGATTTTGACGCATCATCAACCAAGTTTGCAGGAACGTCGTCGCCGCCGCAAACAGGGTGAGCGGAATGTCCGGTTTGCCCAGCTCCATCCAGAGGAAAGAGTGCTGCGCCAAATCGCTGTTATAAATGATCGCATTGTACAGCGCGATAAAGATCGGCATTTGGATGATCAAAGGCAAACAGCCTGCGGCCGGATTGACCTTGTTCTCTTGGAACAGGCGCATCTGCTCCTGCTGCATGCGCTGCGGATCGTCCTTGTATTGTTCTCTCAGCTTCTGCATTTCCGGCTGGATCGCCTGCATCGCTTTCGAGCTCTTGACGGATTTGATCGTCAACGGCAGGATCAGCGTACGTACGATCAGTACCAGCAGCAGGACGGCCAGGCCGTATTCGCCGCCGAACCATTCCGCGAACGAGTCAAGCGCCAGCGCGAACCAGTAGACGACGTTGCTCTGCCAGAAGCTGCCGCTGTTTTTCAAGTCTTCCGTCGTATGCAGCGTCGTGGCCGGCGTACAGCCCGCAAGGACGGCAATCAGCAGAACAGCGGCGATAACCATCACCCACTTGCCTCTGCGTTTGAACAAATGAGACACTAGATAACCCCTCTCTTAACCTTCATGTACCTGCACTCCCGCAGGACTTCCTCCCGCATCGGGCAAACCGCTTGCAGTTGTGAAAATCATACCATAATTAGCCCTTCATTTGAAACGCGAAAAAGCGCTTCACTTCGAAGTCTCCCCCGGTCGGTCCTGCCGACCTTTACGCTTGAGCAGCAAGGACTTGCGAAGCACGTGCAGCACGCTCTTCTCCAATTCCTTGTAATCCATGTCGACCGCGCCTTTTCGAATAATGAACACCAGATCGACATGATCCACGATTTCGCCGGCATGATGCCGAACGATTTCCTTCATTAAACGGCGTATCCGGTTTCGGACAACCGCATTGCCTACCTTTTTACTGACCGACACGCCCATGCGAAACTGATCGACATCCCGTTTGTGAAACCAATACAGGACCAGCTGCCGGTTCGCGAAGGACTTGCCGTGACGGTATACGCGGGTAAACTCGGCACGGTTCCGTAATCGCAGCTTCTTTTGCACCTTTTCTCGCGTCCCCTTTATTAAGAAAAAAAGACCACCTCCAGGTGGTCTTCGCTCATGTGCCCAAGCTTACGCGCTCAGCACTTTTCTGCCTTTGAGACGACGAGCAGCCAGCACCTTGCGGCCGTTTTTCGTGCTCATTCTTTTACGGAATCCGTGCACCTTTTTGCGCTTGCGGGTGTTTGGTTTGAAAGTAGGACCCATTACAATAGCACCTCCTTTTACGGGTAGTACAGGTTTTGCAATATGCTAAACCAATATAATTACACACATTCGTTCTTCTTCTCGCAGAACATGCCTTTTATCATTTAATCATGCGTTTCCAGCAAAGTCAAGTAAACTTCTTCGTAATCCTCCCTCTTTTTTAACGAAAAAAATAGGCTTGGAATACTTATATATAAGGAAAGGCAATTCCGCAAGCAATCTTCCTCGCATTGCTAACTTGGTTTAAATCGACTGGAAATGGCGCCGTTCCGGCCTTTTAAACAAATGAAGTCTGCTGGACTGCGCTCGATTGCCGAGCTGCGCCGGAATACATTCGACGGCGATCCAAGAACGGATCGGGCCTCTTCGCTCTTTTTGAACAATTCGACGAATCCGTTCGCGGGCCCGAACGAATTGCTTCCTCTTTCCCTTTTTAAAAATCGCGATTATTCGTTGCTCCCTCTTTTTCGGCTTTGTCCTTTTTTCGATCTTTTCCCTTGGACCTTCGACCCTCTCGAACTTCAGGTTTTTCGCAATCCGGGATCCGAATTCGGGTTTCGGGTGTTCTCATGGTTATCCACAGCCCCCCTTTCAAACCCTACCTGGCTGCCGTGCGAAAGAGACGTTTTTGCGTAACCCACTTTTCCACCGTATTGCCTTTTGGCCTGTGTATATTTTTGCGCAGTCATTTTATTCACAGGTCAATTTTAAACACGTTATGAACAATATCTAGTGGTGTGGATATGTTTTATGCACAAGGTCTTGGTTTTGTGGATAAAATAGCATGAACCGTTGAAATGAACGGCTTCTTTTGCTATGATTAGATTACTTTTCGGTGTGAATATTCGGTTTTAGCCTCTATATTATCAACAGTCTGTGGATAACGTTGTGAACAAGTTCTGTTTATCCTTCTTTTTTTGTTCCCATAATTATGGATCGTGGGGATAACCTCTCTCGGCTTCCCTAGGTTCGTCTTCGTTATGCTCCTCGTTTCGCGAACTCCGCTTCTTGATCGGCTTCCGGCCTGAGTGGGCGCGGCGGCGGAAGTGAAGAATCAGATTCGAACGAGTCGTTTGAAGACAACCTGCAATCCCGAAAACTCTCGGCGGACGCTCCGGCTTAAGCCACATCGCACGATTTTCAAAGGAGTGACAGTTTGTGGACAGCCATACCGCTCAATTGTGGCAACAAATTTTATCTATCATCCAAACTAAGCTGAGCAAACCCAGCTTCGACACCTGGTTCAAAGCGACTCAGGTCATTCACCTCACCAACGGAGCGCTTACCGTATCGGCGCCGACGACTTTTGCCGTGGAATGGTTGGAAAGCCGATATACCAAACTGGTGGCGCAGGTCGCTTTCGACGTGCTCGGACGCAGCGTCACGGTTAAGTTCGTCATTGAAGAACCCGGACACGAAGAAGAGTCGCTGCAAAAGCAGTCGACTCCGCCGCCGGCTCCGGTTCAAATCAATGTTGAAGCGAATGCCAATATGTTGAATCCCAAGTACACGTTCGATACGTTCGTCATCGGCTCGGGCAACCGGTTTGCCCACGCGGCATCGCTCGCCGTCGCCGAGGCGCCGGCAAAAGCCTACAACCCTTTGTTTCTATACGGGGGCGTAGGTCTCGGAAAAACGCACTTGATGCACGCGATCGGCCATTACATTTTGCAGCATAATCCGAGCAGCCGCGTCGTTTATATCTCTTCGGAGAAATTCACGAACGAGTTCATCAACTCGATCCGCGACAACCGCGGCGAAAGCTTCCGGAACAAGTATCGCAATATCGACATCCTGCTGATCGACGATATTCAGTTCATTGCGGGAAAAGAGTCGACGCAGGAAGAGTTCTTCCATACGTTCAATGCGCTGCATGAGGAGAGCAAACAGATCATTATCTCCAGCGACCGGCCTCCGAAGGAGATCCCGACCCTGGAAGAACGTCTGCGTTCGAGGTTCGAATGGGGATTGATTACCGATATCCAGCCGCCGGATTTGGAGACTCGGATCGCGATTTTGCGGAAAAAAGCACGTGCGGAGAAGCTCGATGTGCCGAACGAAGCGATGATGTACATCGCGAACCAGATCGACACCAACATTCGCGAGCTTGAAGGTGCGCTGATTCGCGTCGTAGCTTATTCGTCGTTGACCAATCAAGACGTGACCGCCCATCTGGCAGCCGAAGCGCTGAAGGACATCATTCCGTCCAGCCGGCCTCGGATCATTACGATCCAGGACATCCAGCAGCGTGTCGGCGAGTACTATAATTTGAAAATGGAAGACTTTAAGGCGAGAAAACGGACCAAGGCGATCGCCTTCCCGCGCCAAGTCGCCATGTATCTGTCGCGCGAACTGACCGACTACTCGCTGCCCAAGATCGGCGAAGCGTTCGGCGGACGCGACCATACGACGGTCATTCACGCGCATGAAAAGATCACCCATTCGTTGAAAGTGGACCAAGAACTCTCGAAAGTTGTCCACAGCCTGACCGAGAAAATAAAAAATCCTTCCTGAATAAACAAAAAGCCTATGCACAACTTATACACATGTGGATAGGCTTAGTTTGTTATGTTTTTCGGCACTTTTCTGAGTTTATCCACATATTCAGTGCCCCTACTACTTTTACTATAAAGATCTTAAAGAATATATTATCTATTACAGGAGTGACGAGATGAAAATCAGCATTTCCAAATCCCACCTCAGCGAAGCCATTCAACATGTATCCAAAGCCATTTCCAGCCGAACCACGATTCCGATTCTCGGCGGGATTAAATTCGACGTGGCTTATCATGGTGTAACATTAACGGCAAGCGATACCGACATTTCGATCCAATCCTTTATTCCGGCGGAAGAAGGCAACAAAACCGTCGTAACCGTGGAAAAAGTGGGCAGCGTCGTGCTTCCGGCCAAATTTTTCGTGGAGATCATTAAAAAGCTGCCGACCTCGGAGATCGAGATGGAAGTGGGCAGCGGATTCCAGACCTTTATCCGTGCGGGCGCAACGGACATTCAGCTCGTAGGTCTGGACCCTGAAGAGTTCCCGGTACTGCCGAGCATCGAAGAAAACCGCGTACTGTCCGTACCCGGCGATTTGCTGCGTCATATGATCCGTCAAACGGTATTCTCCATTTCGACTCAGGAGACGACTCCGATTCTGACCGGCGTAATGTGGAGCTTGAAAGAAGGACAGCTCAAATTCGTCGCAACCGACCGTCACCGCCTGGCGACGCGTACCGTTCGACTCGAAGGCGCGGAAGAACTCGAATTCAACAACATCGTCATTTCCGGCAAAACGTTGAACGAACTGAGCAAAATCATTCCGGATCAAAACACTTTGGTTGATATCGTCGTCGCCGACAACCAGGTCCTGTTCAAAGTCGATCGCGTCCTGTTCTACTCGCGCATCCTGGACGGCCTGTACCCGGACACGTCGAAAATCATTCCGTCGAGCCATAAAACAAGACTGCTGCTCGACACCAAAAACCTGAGCGAGTCGATCGACCGCGCCTACCTGCTGTCCCGCGAAGAAAAAACGAACATCGTGCGCATGCAGACGCTTGAAGAAGGCGGCATCGAAATTTCGTCCAGCTCGACCGAACTGGGCCGCGTGCAGGAAGAAATTCAGTTAGCCGAATTCGAAGGCGAACAACTTCGCCTGTCGTTCAACTCCAAATACATGCTCGACGTTCTGAAAGTCATCGAAAGCGAGCAGCTGACGATCCGCTTCACCGGCGTCATGAGCCCGATCATCATCGAACCGACAGACGAGAGCAACAGCCTCTACATCATCCTGCCCTACCGCACGACGAACTGATCTCTAAAGATTTATCCCTAAAATACAGATACCCAGTCCTGAAGAAAAGGCCGAAGGCGCAGGGGAAGTTCCAGTGAAGAAGCGATAGCGCTCGCCTTTGACCTCGGGAAGATTCCACTTTAAAATCCAATCCTTCTTCCCGAGGGAAACAGCGATCGTAACGGCACTTCCCCGCAGCCGCAGAGCCTTTTCCTCAGCACCTCCCCCGAAAGGAAGACAAAACCGATGAACGAAGTTTCCATCCGCACCGAATACATCAAGCTGGATACCTTTTTGAAACTCGCCGACTGCATCTCCACCGGAGGCAGCGCCAAAATGCTGATCGCCGAAGGCTTGATCAAGGTCAACGGCGAAAGCGAAGAGCGCCGCGGGCGCAAACTGTATCCGGGCGACACCGTCGAAGTCGACGGCGAAGGCACGTACAAAGTCATCAAGGAAAACTAATCCTTTTCCCGCAAAAATCGTGTTATCCACAATCCACAGCAGACGGGGCGGCTTTGCAGGATGCAAAAGCGGCCTCGTCTTCATTTTGCGGCAGGCGCACAGGAGGCATCGAAATCACGTGCAAGTTAGGGACATGGCACTTAGGAATTACCGCAACTATGACGAATTGAAACTGGAAAACTTCGGCAGCGTGAACCTGATGATCGGCCGGAACGCCCAGGGAAAAACGAATATGCTGGAGTCGTTGTTCGTTCTCGCACTGACCAAATCGCACCGTACGTCCAAAGATCGCGAGCTGATCGCATTCGGCCAAGATGCCGCTTACGCAAGCTGTCATGTGGAGAAAAAATACGGAAACGTCCACCTTGAACTTTCTCTTTCGCCGAAAGGAAAAAAAGCGAAGATCAACGGTCTGGAGCAGCGCAAATTGAGCGATTTTATCGGTACGCTGAACGCGGTCATGTTCGCCCCGGAAGACCTGGAGATCGTCAAAGGTACCCCGGGGATCCGTCGTCGTTTTCTCGATATGGAGATCGGTCAGGTTCAACCGAGTTACCTGTTCCATCTCCAGCAGTATCAGAAAGTGCTGCTCCAGCGCAACAACATGCTGAAACAGTCCTACGGCAAGACCCCGGACCCGGTCATGATGGAGATCTGGAACGAACAGCTTGCCGAGCACGGTGCCAATATCGTGCGCCGACGCAAGCGGTTTATCCGCAAGCTGCAAGTCTGGGCGGAAGATATCCACAAGGGGATAACCGGCGGCAAGGAACAGCTTGTCTTGCGTTACGTCCCTTCGTTCGGCGAAGCCGAGGAGGAAGATGAAGCTGTCTTATTGGAACAATTTATGATAAAATTATCACAAGTGCGCGAACAGGAAATCCGTCGGGGAACGACCCTTGCGGGACCCCATCGGGACGACCTCAGCTTTTTCATCAACGAAAAAGAAGTGCATAATTTCGGTTCTCAAGGCCAACAGCGGACGACTGCGCTCTCGCTGAAGTTGGCAGAGATTGAACTCATTCATGAAGAAATCGGCGAATATCCGATTCTTTTGCTCGACGACGTATTGTCCGAACTCGATCCGTACCGACAGACCCAGCTGATCGAGACGTTCCAGAGCCGGGTGCAGACGTTCATTACCGCAACGGGAATCGAAACGATTCATGCGGAGAAGCTGCAGGGCGCGCATATTTATCAGGTCAGCGAAGGGCATGTCGAATCCTAAAGGCGTTCTCAAGGAGGCTTCGAGTTCTTATGTATATCCATCTCGGCGGCGAAAAAATCATCCGCTCTTCGGAGCTGGTCGCCATCTTCGACGTTTCGATCGAAAAGTCTTCGCGCATCTCCAAGCAGTTCGTCAACGCCGCCAGAGAAAACAAAGTGGTGGAAACGATCGGCGAAGAGGAAGCCAAATCGATCGTCGTCACCAAGTCTGTCGTCTATTACTCGCCGATCTCCTCCGCAACGCTCAAAAAGCGTTCGAAGTCGTTCGTGTCGGGCCTATAACGCCGGATCGTCCGGTTTATAGCGATTCCTTTTCCTAATTGCGTTGACTGAATTGATGCTGCAAGTTTTCCCTGCGAACCATGGATTCGTTCCCGAACGGCGAACGAATTTATTCAAGCGAAATCTTCATATCGAACGCAGTCGACGTATGGATACGCCGCCATTCCCGCCGCAGCCGATTTTGGCTCCGGGAGCGGGCGTTTCGTATTCTTTTCTCGCAATTTCACAACTTACAGGAGTGGGTGAACGAAGCATGTCAATGGATCAACAATCATATGATGCCAGTCAGATACAGGTTCTCGAAGGACTTGAAGCGGTACGCAAGCGGCCGGGTATGTATATCGGTTCCACAAGCGAAAGAGGCCTTCACCACTTGGTGTGGGAAGTCGTGGACAACAGTATCGACGAAGCGCTCGCCGGTTACTGCGATCATATTCAGGTGATCGTGCATGAGAATAACAGCGTTACGGTAATCGATAACGGCCGGGGAATCCCCGTCGGCGAACATCCGAAACTGAAACGTCCCGCTCTTGAAGTCGTTATGACCGTGCTGCACGCAGGCGGTAAATTCGGCGGCGGCGGATATAAAGTTTCGGGCGGCCTGCACGGTGTCGGCGTATCCGTCGTCAACGCGTTGTCCGAAAAGGTCATCGTGAAAGTTAGACGCGACGGCAAGATCTACGAGCAGGAATATCGCTACGGCGCTCCTCAGTACGATCTGCGCATCATCGGCGAGACGGACGTGGAAGACACCGGTACGACGACGACATTCCAGCCGGACCCGCAGATTTTCACGGAAACGACCGTGTTTATCTATTCCACGCTGCTCACGCGTATTCGCGAGCTGGCTTTCCTGAACAAAGGAATCAAGATTTCTTTGCTCGACGAGCGGACAGGCGAAAACGCCTCGTTCCACTACGAAGGCGGAATCAGCGAATATGTAGCTTTCCTGAACCAAAACAAGGAAGTCATTCAGGAGGAGCCGATTTACGTCGAAGGGCAACGCGATATGATCGCCGTCGAAATCGCTCTTCAGTACAACGACAGCTATACGGAAAATATTTATTCGTTCGCGAATAATATCCATACCCATGAAGGCGGTACGCACGAATCCGGCTTCAAAAGCGCATTGACGCGGATCATCAACGATTATGCGCGCCGCGCAGGCGTCGTGAAGGATGCCAGCAACAACCTGACGGGCGACGACGTGCGCGAAGGTCTGACGGCGATTATCTCCGTTAAGATTCCCGAGCCGCAGTTCGAAGGCCAGACCAAGACCAAGCTCGGCAACAGCGAAGTCCGCGGGATCGTGGAATCGTTGTTCTCCGAAAAGCTGACGGACTTCCTGAACGAAAATCCGTCCGCGGCCAAGCGGATTCTCGACAAAGGCCTGCAGGCGGCCAGAGCGCGCGAAGCAGCCAAGCGCGCACGCGAACTGACGCGACGCAAGAGCGTGCTTGAAGTCAGCGCCCTGCCGGGCAAACTGGCGGACTGTTCGTCGAAGGACGCTTCGATCTGCGAAATGTATATCGTCGAAGGGGACTCCGCAGGCGGTTCGGCCAAGCAAGGACGCGACCGTCACTTCCAAGCGATCCTGCCGATCCGCGGTAAAATCCTGAACGTGGAAAAAGCACGTTTGGACCGCATTTTGTCGAGTGCCGAAATCCGCGCGATCATCACGGCGATCGGTACGGGCATCGGCGAAGATTTCGATATTTCGAAAGCCCGTTACCACAAAATCGTCATCATGACCGATGCCGACGTCGACGGCGCGCATATTCGCACGCTTCTGCTGACGTTCTTCTACCGTTACATGCGTCAAGTCATCGAAGCGGGCTACGTGTATATCGCGCAGCCGCCGTTGTTCAAGGTCGAGCGCAACAAAACGATTTTGTACGCGAACACGGAAAAAGAACGCGACGAGATGATCGCAAGCTTCGGCGAAGGCGCGAAAGTCAACGTGCAGCGCTATAAAGGTCTGGGCGAGATGAACCCGACGCAGCTGTGGGAAACGACGATGGATCCGGATGCGCGCACGATGCTTCAAGTTTCGATCGGCGACGCGATGCTTGCGGATACGATGTTCGATACGCTGATGGGCGACAATGTCGAACCGCGCCGCGACTTCATCAACGAGCATGCGCAGTATGTGAAAAACCTGGATATTTAACGAAAGTTTGTTTCCGCTGAAAGGGTACGATTTTCAGGAGAGGCGGCCCGCTTCGGGTTCGCCTTTTCTTTTTAGTTTCAAAGCGCTTTTCCGCCATAAAATACGGACATTTGTTTGGATTAATGGTATAATAATAAGGATGTGGAAGCCCAAGATTCCGGGTATTTTCAAGGCGTTTTCAAGCTTTGCTTTCAAATGCAAAACGCAAAATCCAAAAACGAACCGCATGCTTATGCAGGTACTTATGATGTATCCGTTCTTTTTTGAAGTAACCGATCGATCGGAGTACATCCAAGATAGAAGGAGGCCGTCATGGCGGAAGAACAAAGATCGCATGTCGTAGACCGGGATATCAGCGTAGAAATGCAAGAATCCTTCATGGACTACGCAATGAGCATTATCGTCAGCCGCGCGCTGCCCGATGTCAGGGACGGGTTGAAGCCGGTTCACCGTCGCGTGCTGTACGCGATGTCCGAACTCGGGATGTCGCCGGATAAACCCCATAAAAAATCGGCGAGAATCGTCGGCGAAGTCATCGGTAAGTATCACCCTCACGGCGACTCCGCCGTTTATGAAACGATGGTACGGATGGCGCAGGACTTCTCCATGCGCTACATGCTCGTCAACGGTCACGGGAACTTCGGTTCCATCGACGGCGACGGCGCAGCGGCCATGCGTTATACCGAAGCCCGCCTTTCCAAGCTCGCGATGGAAATGCTGCGCGACATCAACAAAGAAACGATCGATTTCCAGGACAACTACGACGGGGAAGAACGCGAACCCGTCGTGCTGCCCGCGCGTTATCCGAACCTGTTGGTCAACGGCGTATCGGGGATCGCGGTCGGCATGGCCACGAACATTCCGCCGCACAACTTGGGCGAAGTGATCGACGGCGTGCAGGCCTTGATCGAGAATCCGGATCTGACGCCGCTTGATCTGATGGAATATATTCAAGGTCCCGACTTCCCGACCGCGGGATTCATTCTCGGACGTTCCGGCATCCGTCAGGCTTATCAGACGGGCCGCGGTTCGATCACGATGCGCGCCAAAGCCGAGATCGAAGAATTCGGCAACAAAGCGCGGATCATCGTGACGGAGATTCCTTACCAGGTCAACAAAGCGCGTTTGGTCGAAAAGATCGCCGAGCTGGTACGCGAGAAGCGTCTGGACGGCATTACCGATCTGCGCGACGAGTCCGACCGTACCGGCATGCGCATCGTTATCGAGCTGCGCCGGGACGTGAACCCGAGCGTCGTGCTGAACAACTTGTACCGCCACACGGCGATGCAGTCGACGTTCGGCGTCAATATGCTGGCGATCGTGAACAACCAGCCGAAAATCCTCAATCTGAAAGAAGTGCTGTACCACTATCTGGAGCACCAGAAAGTGGTTGTACGCCGCCGCACGGAATTCGATCTTAAAAAAGCGGAAGCCCGCGCTCATATTTTGGACGGTCTGCGCAAAGCGCTTGATCATCTGGACGAGGTTATCGCGATCATCCGCGGTTCGCAAACGGCGGATGCCGCCCGCGAACAATTGACCGAGCGTTTCTCGCTCAGCCAAGAGCAGACTCAGGCCATTCTCGATATGCGTTTGCAGCGCCTGACCGGCCTGGAACGCGAGAAGATCGAAGCCGAATACAATGAGCTGTTGGCCAAAATCAGCGAATACAAAGCCATTCTCGCCGACGAGACGCTGCTGCTTCAGATCATCAGCGACGAGCTGAACGATATCAAAGAGCGTTATGCGGACGCGCGTCGTTCGGAGATCACGATCGGGGAAGACAGCATTCTGGACGAAGACTTGATTCCGCAGGAGGAAGTGGTCATCACCATTTCCCATACCGGTTACATCAAGCGTCTTCCTGCAAGCACGTACCGCAGCCAGAAGCGCGGCGGACGAGGCGTCATGGGCATGGGCACGAAAGACGAAGACTTTGTCGAGCATCTTTTCGCGACCAATTCCCATAACCACCTGCTGTTCTTCACGGACCGCGGCAAAGTGTACCGGATCAAGGCTTACGAGATTCCGGAACTTAGCCGTACGGCGCGGGGAACACCGGTCATCAACTTGATCCAGATCGAGCAGGGCGAGTCCATCAATGCCGTTATTCCGGTAAACGAGTTCAAAGAAGACCGCTTCTTGTTCTTCGCCACTTGCCGAGGAATCGTGAAAAAGACGCCGTTGACCGACTATGGAAACATCCGCAAAGGCGGCTTGATCGCGATCACGCTGCGCGAGGACGATTCGCTGATCGGAGCCAAGCTGACGGACGGCGAGCAGGAGATCATCATGGGTACCGCTTCCGGCTTGTCGATTCGTTTCAAAGAAAGCAATGTTCGTTCGATGGGCCGAGGCGCGACCGGCGTCAAAGGCATTTCGCTTGAAGGCGAAGATACCGTGATCGGCATGGACGTCGTGAAGCCGGATCGCGAAGTGCTGATCGTAACGAGCAAAGGCTACGGCAAGCGGACGCCGATCAGCGAATACCGGATTCAAACCCGTGGAGGTAAAGGGATCAAAACGATCAACGTCACGGACAAAAACGGACCGGTTGCCAGCTTGAAAGTCGTGAAATCGGAAGAAGACCTGATGATTATCACGAACGGCGGCACATTGATTCGTACGAGCATGGACGGCATTTCTTCGATGGGTCGTTACGCGCAAGGCGTTAGATTGATCAATATTCGTGAAGATGAAGCGGTCGCGACCGTTTGCCGGATCGATAAGAGTGAAGAGATTGACGAGGATGAATTGGCTGAAGGCGAATTTGTCGAAGGCGAAGCGGGAGCTGTAACTTCAGATGAAGCTGCTGAGGACGCACCTGCAACCGATGAAGAGTCAGTTGAATAGTTTAAATCGTTACTGATGCAGGGAAGGGGGTTCTTTTGAACCTCCTTTTTTGTGTAAAAACCTCCTTTTTGATAAAAGATTGGGCGCAAGACCGATTTCGGATATTTTTGGTATTGTTGCGCTTGGTATCACGGCATATAATCGAAATGGTAAGCAAGCGGTATATGGCAACAAGCAAACGAATATTGCTGGCTGCCACGCTGAACCCGCAACAGGCGGAAAAGCCCGCAGTCAGGCAAATATTCAATTCTGCAAACCCGAACGACCGCAATAGAGGAGGTGGAATGCCATGGTGAGTATACCCGTGAGCGAGCTTGAAGCAGGCAAGAGAATCGTAGCCGATGTTTATACGGATAAAGGCAATCTGCTTTTTCAAAAAGGAAGAGTGCTGCTCCCGAAAGACCTAGAGGTTTTGCAAGCGTTTATGATCGACTACGTAGAGCTTCAAGGCGTCGCAGGGGACAGCGAGAAGACAGCTTCAGAACAAAGTGGCAAGACCTCCGCAACTCCACATGTTGAAGCTGGCCGAAATATGATTAGCCGTAGGGAACAAAGCTTTATCGAAGAATACGAGCAAACGGTGGCTTTAATTAAAACAGGGTTTCCTTCTGTACTGGCAATGGAGATGCCGATCTTCCAGTGGCGGGCACAGCTTGAGAAACTGATTGATCAGATTCAAGGATATCGTATTCTCGGCTTTACTCCGCGTATGCCGGACAAGCACGATTATATGTACCATCATGCCGTATTATGTGCGTTGACTTCATATATGCTTGCACGTTGGCTTGATATTCCTCAGAAGAACTGGATTCAAGTCGCATTAGCCGGGCTGCTGCACGATATCGGTAAAGTCAAAATTCCACCAAACATTCTGCATAAACCCGATCAACTCGGTCCGGAAGAAAAAGCAGAGATGAACAACCACACAACGTACGGTTATCAAATCTTGAAAAATGCGACCGCTTTGCAGGAAGGCGTATTGCTGGCAGCCTTGCAGCACCACGAGCGTGTGGACGGCAGCGGTTATCCGTTCGGCTCAACAGGTGAGAAGCTGCACATCTACGCGAAGATCGTGGCCGTGGCCGATATCTTCCATGCCATGACGCTGGATCGTCGCTATCAGGGCTCTACGTCGCCTTACTTGGTGCTTGAGCAATTGGAACAAGATTCGTTCGGGAAGCTCGATCCGGCGATCGTGCGTACGTTAATCAAGCACACCACGCAATTGTCGCTGGGTACTCGCGTTAAACTGAGTAACCGCAAGATGGGCGAGATCGTTTATGCCGATGCGCATCAGCCGACAAGACCGATCGTTTCTATTAATGGAGAGATCATCAATTTGATCCAGGAACGCAAGCTGTTCATTCTGGAAGTCTTATAACGCCATATAATGAGGCTTCCTGAGCGATCAGGAGCCTTTTTTCATAAAAAGAAGGTTTTTTTGAAAAAGTGCTTGCTATCTGAATGTCAGCATGATATATTCTAAGAACGGCCTTGAGAGAGCGCCGATGCGGTTCGAAGAAGTGAGCGAGTCCAGATGAGATCGAAAAGAAGCTTCGAACGAAGCTGAAAAAAAGATTTCAAAAAAGACTTGCAAAACAAAAACGAACATGCTAATATATAAGAGTTGCTGCTGCGAGCGAAAGACTGAGCGGCAGAAACGAGAAACACAGTTTGCTCCTTGAAAACTGAACAGTAAGTGAGTCGCGATGATGAAGATCATCGTGAGAATATAGATT
>NZ_JAAZWE010000006.1 GCF_013185185.1 Saccharibacillus endophyticus
AACGCTCCGCGCGTGGAGGCTGCGGCTTCGATCTGCTTGTCCACCGTCGCTTGGAATTCCTGAATTTCGTCGATGCTTTGGCGGCCGGCTTCCTGCACGCCCGCCAACAGCGTATCGATATCCGCTGCCGAAGCGCGGGTTTGTTCGGCCAGTTTGCGCACTTCGTCCGCGACCACGCTGAAGCCTTTGCCATGCTCGCCTGCACGTGCCGCTTCGATGGCGGCGTTCAGCGCCAACAGATTCGTTTGCTTGGCAACCGTATGAATCAAACTGACGGCTTCGCCGATCTTCACCGTCTGGTCGCCGAGGCGGCGGTTGGCTTCTTCCACGCGTCCCGCCGAACTGCGGCTCGCTTCGGTCAGATCCCCTTGCGAGGCTACCGCTTCAAGGCCGCCTTTCATCGCTTCGGTCACGTCGTCCGCGCTGGATGCGGCAAGCCCCGCGCTGCTCGCGATCGCTTCGATCGATTCGTTCATATCACCCAACTGCTCCACGCCGGTTTGAATCGAGGAAGCTTGATCGGTTGCGCCTTTTGCCAATTCTTCGATGACGACTGCGATTTGATCCGAAATATGCTTTGCTCCTTCGGCTTGACCGTGCATATACTTGGCCGAGTTTTCCACGCCTTCCGCGGAACCTGCCGCCGCATGGATCAATTCGCGCAGACTGGACGACATTTCGTTGAACGCGGTACCCAGCTTGCCGATTTCGTCTTTGCCTTTCACGTCGACGCTGACCGTCAGATCGCCTTCCGCCATGCTTTGCGCGCTTTTTTGCAGCAGGATCAGCGGTTTGATCAGGCGGGCGGCGGCGAATACGGCCAAAACTCCCAACAGAACGGCAAGACCGATAATACCGCCGACAAACAGATTGCGCATTTGCACATATTCGGCAAACGCATAGCTTTTCGATACCGAAGCGGCTACATACCAGCCCGTGCCTTCGACTTTTTGATAATGAAGCAGTTGAGGTTCGCCTTTGTACGCGTAATTCAGGCTGCCTGCTTCTCCGCCTTGCAGAATTTGATCGGCGATTCCCGAGTAATCCGCAATCTCTTTCAGAGGTTTGTTGACATTATCCGCATCCGGATGAGCCAAGACAACGCCTGTTTTATCCGTCATGAAAGCGAAGCCGCCATCAATTTTGATATTATTAATAGTGTCCGTGAGAGTGGAGAGTTTCATGTCGCCTGCCACTACGCCTGCAAATGCTCCGTCAGGTTCATGCAGCGGGTAACCGATCGATACGGCATAATCGCCGCTGATCATATCGAGGTACGGATTACTGAAGTTCAACGCATTCGCTGCTTTGCCTTCCATGTACCATGGACGCACTTTGACATCGTATCCCGCTTCGGGAACCCAGCCGGATCCGTCGATCATGCGTCCGTCTTCCATGCCCACGTAGATGTCGGACAGATTGTTTTTGTTGGATTCCGCCGTGTACGCTTGAAGCTGACTTTCTTTGATTTGATCCAATGGGACCGAAGACTCGATAACCAATGCAGTCGTTTCTACGACTTTTGCGTTTTTTCCGACCCAGCCTCCGATTTGCTCCGCTGTATTTTCAGCCGTGCTTCGCAAATTATCGCTGATTGATTCTTCTGCTTCATTTCTCATCGTGCTAAGTGCCGCGATGCTAATGCTGCCCGTACCCAACAGAGTCACGACTACCAGCAAAATAGCCAATTTCATTTTCAAATTCATTCCAATGCCCCCTTGATTATGCCGATCTGCTTAAGCTAATGCATGTTTCTTATTACGACACGTCTTCAAGGCATCGGTGCCGTTCGAAAGGGTGAACGTATAGTTGGTTTCGATATTTATCGACATAATCAGCAGAAAATTTAGCATAAAAAGGAGGTGCAAAAAGAAAAAGCGCAAAAGCATTTGCTTTTGCGCAATAGAAACGTTTCTTTTAGGACTATAGGGGTATTTGATCTTTGTTTCACAATTTTATTCATTTAATGAATAGTGTATCCTTGTACAATTTAGAACGTTCTGCGACGCGTGAATAGCCAAGCACCTGCGACGAATACGAGACTCAATCCCAAATTAAGGCCGATCGCCGACACCAACGAATCATTGAACAGTAACGCCAGGAAAAAGTCGGCCACGTGTACCCGCAAAGACGCAATCGATGTACCGATCGGAATCGCCGCGATCAGAACCGTCCAGATGACCCATGAGATCGGCGATTTTAATCCGGAAAATAACAGATTGAACAGCGCCAGAACGAAGAAGTAAAAGACCGTCTGATACACAAAGGCTCCGATAAAACCAAACTGTTCCCAGCCGAAAACTTCGATGAGATTGTACGTCTGGCTATGCGTGCGGATCACGTTTTGCTCGAACGGCCACCACAAGCTGTTCACTAAAGCAAGCAGTACCGCGGAAACGGCATAGACTCCCAGCAGTCCTGCAAAGTATCTGCGACGGGAATCCCCGAAGTTCATCATGGGACGGAACGTTTTTAAAGGCAGGATAATAGCCAGCAAAGGAAGCAGTACCAACAGCATGTTTGCCGAAGATACATTGACGTTCTCCATCTCGGAAGGCACTTCGATCGACAGATCGTTGTTGCCGGTAAGCTCCCGAAGCTCGCCCACGGCTGCGGCGACGTCTTGCGCATCCTGCTGAGGATCGTTTCCGAGCGCCATGTTGATGGTAAAGTTGGCAATGACCGAGACCGCGATAGCCGCAACCAAGATCCATATCGCCAGCTTCATGCGAAGCCAAGATACCTGGAGCTGCACCTTCATCTTATTCATCCGTCTGTCCCTCCTCGATCAGGTAAGCAAAGAATTTTTGCAGCGGCACGCCTTCGACGGCCAGCCCTTGGCTCTCCGCCGCCTTATGATCTTCCTTCGTCAATTTTCCATATACGATCGCCATCCCCGCGTTGCCGTAACGCTCGCCGTGGATCACGCGCTTACCTTGCACGAAAGTATCCAACGCGGCGCCGAGTCCGCTAACCAGATGCGCGCGCTCCCGAATTTGCTCGACCTCTTCCTCCATCAAAATACTCCCCGACTCCATGATGAAAACTTTTTCGACGACGGTCGCGATTTCGTCGATCAGGTGCGTAGACAGCAGGACGGTACGAGGGTGTTCCGCATAATCTTCAAGCAGCGTCCGGTAAAAACGTTCCCGCATCAGCACATCCAGTCCCAACACCGGCTCGTCGAAAATGGTCAAAGGCGACCGGCTGGCAAGTCCGATCAGGTTGCCGACCATCGACTCCATGCCTCGCGACAACTGCCGCATTTTTTTACGCGGATTCAGCTTGAACGTCCCGAGCAGCTTGGAAGCAAATTTCGCGTCCCAATCCGGGTGGAAAGCTGCGGCCATCTGCAACACATCGCGAACCCTGGCATTGCCCGGGTAAAAGTTTTTCTCGCGGATATAACAGATTTGCGCCGGCACGTCGCCTTTTTTGAGCAGGGTTCCATGGACGGCAATTTCTCCGCCGTCCGGAAAAACCCCTCCGGTCACCATGTTCAAAAGCGTCGTTTTCCCTGCGCCGTTTCGGCCCAGTAATCCGTAAATTTTAAGTTCCTCAAGCTCCAAGCTCAGGCTATCCACTGCATCCGTACGTCCATATGATTTGTTTGCATGCTTCACTTGCAAAACTGAACTCATTTGCGCTGCTCCCCCTTTTCGCGTTTGATCATCTCGATTACGTCTTCGGTCGTCATTCCCAGCTTCTCCGCTTCTTCCAACAGCTTGACGACCAGATCACTGTAAAATCGTTCGCGGCGTTTGGCCATGATCTTCTCCTTCGCTCCGACGGCCACATACATGCCAAGCCCCCGTTTTTTATAGATGATATCCTCATTCACCAGCAGTCCGAATCCTTTCACGATCGTGGCGGGATTAATCTGGAATATGCGCGAAAACTGAGTTGTCGAGATAATCTGATCTTCTTCCGCATAGGTGCCGTTTAGAATGTCGTCTTCGATTCGCTCCGCAATCTGCTGAAAAATAGGCCGGCTCTCGTCGAATGGAATCGGCATTTTTACCACCTTTCTGGTTTGTTAGTCATGTAACTAACCATAATGGCAGATGTGGTTTTTGTCAATAGAAAAGGCCTGCGAAATTTCGCAGACCGGTTTTTGAAGTTCCTGTTTGTTTTTTGAAAAGCTTAGGCGCTGCGGGAAAAATTACAAGCATATGCTTCTGAAGTGCATTTCTTCGAAATGCTTCACAAGACGCTGTCTCGCGCAGAAAGCCTCCGGCTTTCCGCTCTCAAAGGCGTCTTTCACTGAATTTCTCCCTCCGCTAGAGCTTTTCAAACTACACCTACACGATCAAGTTTAACGGGTTCTTTTCTTGGTGCAGAATATAGGTTAGTCAATATTTCGATTGATTTGTATATTTCTCGAAAGCGAATCCCTCTTAAATGGATTACTGCGTGACGTTAATCAGTTTGACCAACGTAACCGCGGCTTCTTGGCGCAGCAAAGGGGCGGTTGGGTGGTAGTCGTAGGTTCCGTCCGGATCGCGCTGCACTTCGAGGTCGGAGAGTTGGGAATCGATCATGAATTTAACGCCGTCGGCAGCCCAAGACGAAGGAGGATCCGAAAAAGTTACGGTACTTTCGGTTAGGGAAGTGCCGTAGCTTGCCGAAGCGATGCGGAAGATCATCAATGCGGCTTCTTCGCGCGTGATCGGCTGGTCGGGACGGAAGGTTCCGTCCGGGTATCCGGTAATTCCGCCAAGTTCCGTGAATAGTTGGATGGCTTGGGCATTGGGATCATCTTGAACATCGGCGAAGCGCGAAGGTGTGTTGAGGAGCTGACTGTTCGCGACTTTGGCTAATTGTCCGACAAATTCGCTCCGGGTCACGGCTTCTTCCGGGCCGAAGTTCGGTTCTGATTCTTCGGTGGATAGGCCTCTGAATCGAATGGTTTCAATTGAATCGGCATACGGGCTATCGGCGTCAACATCTTTGTAAGCTTCGAAATCCGGCATTCTTTCATACCAAGTATCTCTGTAATAATCGGAGTAAAAATAATCGACCCGGCCTTTCTTGTCTTTATGGAATCCGACTCCGTTACCGTAGGTGTCCCGGAAAAAATCAGTTTCGGATGATTGCGGCTGCAGCTGGAAGTTCAACATTTCACTTGATTGAAATTGTAAAATTCCGTCGTCAGCCGTTACTTTCGCATACCGGAACGGTTGGCGCAGATTACGATAATAGCCTTCGTATTTTGCAAGTTCTTCGGTAGAAAGAGTCGGAAGATCTTCGCTGATCGAAGCCGTTTCCGTTTTGGGATAATAATGATCCATGAAGCTTTTGAAAATCCCGTCGTAGGAAGCAAAAGCATCGGTATTGGTCACGAACATCGCGCCGACTCCTTGCTCGGGCAGCAGCCACATATAGGAATGGAATCCTCCCATGTCTCCGCCTTTGCCTGCTACGACTTCTCCGTTATACGACTGGCGGGAGAAAAACTCGAATCCGTAACCGGAAATAGGCTGCTGGTGCGACATTTCGAACTGGATCGCTTCTATATCCGTTCGTGTCTCGGGTTGCAAAATCTCCGCATCGCCTTCGCCCAGCATCGCCAGCATGAACTTCGCCATATCGGAACCTGTCGTGACCAAGCCGCCTGACGGCGCATAGGCCGGAGCCAAACCATTTTTATAAACGTCGAGTTTCTGGCCCTCTGAGTTGTAAGCACTCGCCAGACGTCCCTTCGTTTGCTCCGCACGACCGAATCCGCTGTTTTCCATGCCCAGCGGCTCGAAAATATTTTGTTTAATCACCTCTTCATAAGGCATATCCAAGACTTTTCCCAGTATGTAACCTTGAAGGGTGTAAGCAAAGTTGTCGTACCGATACACGGTTCCCGGCTCGCGTACGACGGGCGGCATGGATTGTTCGACGAATTCGTCGAGCGTCTTCCGGGCTTCGGGCGGCATCAAAAGGCTGGTGTCCCCTTCTCCGCGTTCAAATCCGCTCGTATGCGTCAGCAGGTCAGCCATCGTGACCGGTACGTCCGTTTCATTGGGAATCGTCAATCCGTCCATATACGTCTGTACATCGGCATCCAGATCGATTTTTCCTTGCTCGACCTGCTGCATGACCGCGGCTGCCGTAACCGTTTTAGATACCGAAGCCATGGCAAATAACGTTCGATCCGCATCAACCGGCGTTTGCGTCTCGATGTCGGCGTAGCCGTATCCTTTATTGAGCAGCACTTTTCCGTCGCCGACGATCGTAAGTACGGCTCCGGATTGCTTGAAACGGTTTGTCATGAGGTTATCGGCGAACTGTTCAATCTCTGACGGATCGCGCGGACCGCGAGGCGACGCCTCGGCAGCGGTCGTGACTCCGGCAACCTGCGGAAGAACCAATAATACTGTCAGTAATAGCGCTGCCGCAAGCTTCGTGTTTACTTTTCGCAATTGGAACATCCTGTTTCCCCCTCCTTGTTTTGTCTAACCCCTATCTATACGTCGCTAAATTGATAACGGTCTCATTCGCATGCTAAAAAACCGTCTTCGAGAAGACGGTTTCGGCATGCGATGCTTGGTTCGACGATCAATCAAAAGATTCGTGGTGCAGGTCCAGCATTTTTTCCAACAACCAATTATCCCGTTCCAACTGGGAATAATCGTCGGCCTGCCATCGGCTCACGATTTCTTCAAGCAGCTGCGCGTTGTTGTAAATGCCTCGTTTTTGGCCGCCTTCGATCATTTGATCAAATAGATTCAAACGCCATTTGGACGATAGGAAGATCGGCGTCGATTTCGGACTCAGCCTGGCTTCGGACAAGGATTGCATCATGCCGACAATCACGAACTCGTCGGGCCATTCGCCTCTTTTCAGCGAAGCGAAAATTTCAAGCTCCGGGCGGTCGTTGATCACGACGATGTTCGGAGCGTCGGCGATCGGATTCGGGACGACCGGATATAAGCGCTTGTCGGAATCCGCCGTCTGAGCCGCGTACGCGTTTCCGGAACTCAACAGGATGGCAGCCGCCAATGCGGTAAGGATCGTTTTTTTCAATTCATGGTCTCCTCTCGGTATGCAGGGTTCTTGATAAAGACGCGGAGCGGCCGCTATTCGTTTGCCCGAAAGACAAATTTCCCAAGTTTATTCGTCCGATCCGCCCGATTCGTACTCCTCAACCGATTTCTTTTCGATCTTCTCCTTGCCGCAATCCGAGCAGCCCGTTCATCTGTTCCAGCAAATTCCCTCCGCCGCTGAGCGAAATGGTCCCGATCTTTTCGCAGATTTTCTCGACGAATTCAAGCTCCTTGAGCCGGTACAGCGTCGCGTTTTCATCCATCAGCTTGGCGGTATTCAGCAGGCTTCGGGTAGAGGCCGTCTCTTCGCGCCGGGTAATCATATTCGCTTGCGCCTTCTTCTCGGCCAACAGCACCGTATTCAGAATCGCGCGAATCTCGCCCGGCAAAATGACGTCTTTCAATCCGGCTACCAGGAATTCAACCCCGTATTCGGCGCCGCTGGGTTTCAATCGACCCAACACATAATCGCCGATCTCCTGTTTCATTTTCAGCAAATCATCCAGCTTGAGCGTTCCGACATACTCGCGCAGCAGCAGTTGGAGTTGAACATAGACCTGCTCCTCGAAATTTTTGATTTCCGCCGCGCGAAGCGGATCGGTGATCCGGTATTGGCAGACGAAATTCAAACGCAGCGACACTTTATCTTCGGTCAAAATTTCCTGTCCCGTCATATCGAGCTGTTGGCGGCGCAGATCGAACTTTTTGACCGTAACGGCTTCCGAACCCCGCCAGAAAAAGCTGCGTCCCGGCGAAAGCTGCCGCTGCAAACGGTTGTCGAAGTATAACAGTCCAACCTCATGACTGGACACGTCGACCGTCTGAATATAATTCGCTCCGATCTTTTCCAGCAGCGCACGGCTCACTTCCGGACCGACCTCCGGCGTTGTCGCATCGACACGGACAAAAGTATGCGTAATCGGCTTATTCCAATAGGCGTACGTTCCGGACATCAACACATCACGAAAACGGCCGTTTTCCAGATGCAGCACATACTCGCCGTCGCTGACGTCCGTCACGTTCAACTGAGCTATCAGATCAGCATCATGGCTGAACAAGCGCACATCCATCGCATCAGTCGCGTGAGCCCATGTTGGTCGATAATCAAAAGGTTCGGTCGTTTTTTTGAATACTAATGTTCGAAGTCCCTCGTTCCAGGCAAAAAATCGATAAGATCCCGGCATCAAGGTACGTACATAACGCCCTTGTTCAAAAAGCAAAGCGCGCTCGTTATCCCCGACCTGAACCTTACGGAATCCGGCACCCAGCACCATTGTGTCAATCGCTAAGCCGTTAGCGTAATCGCCCGGACGGATATCCTTGCCCGGAAGCCCCGGAATTTTTCGACCGTGCGGCTGATTTATGTGTGATTGATGTTGAAAATTTGTCATGAATCATTTCCTCCTTGGAATCTTTGAGACGGAAACTCGCCTATGCTCACGTGCGGAGCTTGGCTTAAGCCGATTCCGGTCGTGCAGGGAAGACAAAGATTCGTACAGCCGAATATCGATTCCGCTTTCGAACCGACATCGACCCACTTTCTTTCTGCCTCTATGCCCGACTTTTACCGGCGCATCCGCCACAGCTGCAAAGCACACTCGCATATCGGACCCTGTATAAGCAGCACCGCCGGAACTTCTCGTCCTCAAAGATTTTCATTTGTGTCTCCATTTGAAGTGGAGAATGCTCAACCAAGAGCTCGCATCTAAAGCGAGTGGGGATTCGAACCCCGCAAATATTGCGCTTTTTTTTGCGAATGCGGCTTCCGGTATACCGCCGGCGCATCGCGCCCGGCACCGCCGAACCTTATCGAAGTCCGTGCCTGGGGAACACATTCGCGAATCCCTCGTGGAATCTGTACTCATTATGTCTGATCGTTAAGAACTCCAACAGGGCATAACTATGGCGACTGGCTTTTTCCATAACAAAAAAGGCTACCAAATCGGCAGCCCTAAGTCGTCGAGAAAGTCATTTCGGCGAGGGAAGCGAGAAGACTCTGAGATAAATTACCAGCATACGCTTCCGAAGTGCATTTCTTCGAAATGCTTCACAATTCGCTGTCTCACTCGGAAAACTGGATTAAAATTTAAGATGTAGTTTTCCAAGTTCAAAGGCGTATCTCACTGAATTTCCCTCTCCGTCTTCTCGCTTCCAGCTGCGTTGGACTTCCTCAACACGTTTAGGCTGCCAAATTAGCAGCCTTCCCCTTACTCCTATCAAGAATGTCCTGTCTGTAACGAAGCCTCCAGCGGAGGGAGAAATTCAGTGAATTACAGGATTTCGAAGAAAACCTGCGGTAACATTAAGCGCTATGTTGACGCCTTTGAGCTCGGAAAGCCGAAGGCTTTCTGAGCGAGACAGCGGCTTGAACGAATTTCTCCCGCAGCGCCCTGGCTTCTTTAACGAACAGGATATTCCCCTTCAATCCCACCAAAAGCTCCAGTTAGAGCTTCGCTTCAAATAAGCCGCATAGGCTCCGATCGAAGCAAATCTTTCGAGCACGTACGAACAAAACATAAAATGCTCGCGAGCCAGCTCCAACGCCTCCTCGTCGCTTTCCGGCAACCGCGCAGCCCGCAGCAGCCAGGAATCCTCGGTCACCGCCGTAGGAACAGCCCCGTACCGTTTTTGCCAATCCCGGAACAATGCCGCTTGCTCCACAGGTTGCGGACATTCGTTATAACCGCCCATCGGGATAATCAAGGGAGCCGTCCAGGCATCCGCTTCCGGCAGATCCAACAGCAGCAGTCCGCCTTCTTCATTACGCTCCACCCAAGCCGCATCGGGTAGAGGCTCTTGCAGAACAGAACCCTCCTCTTCGACGTTCACAAGCTGCTCGTCCACTAACTCAGGCTGCTCTGCCCATAAAGCCGCATAAGCTTTGTATGCAGAGCGCAGATCATCATGCTTATTATTGATTATCGGCAATCCGCTATCCCCAAGGGAATCGGCAACGACCTTTTTTAATACATCCGATGTAGACAGGCTCTCGGCTTGCCTTAATTGTTTTTCAACATAGTTCCGAATCGAATCCGCACCGTCTGCCGCTTCCTCCAGCATTTCCTCAATGTTATCGCCAGTGACAACCAATACTCGATGCAGACCCTGGGACGCCTGAAGGGGATACTTGATTTGTTCCGCTTGAACGGCCGCTACCTCGTACTCCTGCAACAAGCCCAACACCATTTTGCTCACTCGCCATTTCCTCCTTAACTTTATAAAGACATCGATTGAATTTCCTCTGCTTCTACTATAGGTCAAGTCAATGTTGAAACCAATTCCGGCTGCCGTTCCAACTTCCGATTTTCGATTCGATACACGTAGTCGCACAGCATCTCGATATCGCTCCGATGATGACTGGTCAACAGAATCGTTCGTCCTTCCGTCCGAAACGCCATCAATAATTCTCTTACTTGACCTACGCTGCGTTCATCCAAAGCATTGAAAGGCTCATCCAGAACCAACACTTGCTGCCCTTCCATAAAAGACTGGGCCAATGCGATCTTCTGCTTCATGCCGAGCGAATAATGACGCATCTTCTGACGCAAATCCGGGTCTAGCCCGACAGCTTTCATCGATCGCCGAATCTCTTCTTTCCCGATCTGCCCACGAACTTCGGCAAGCCGACGCAAATTTTCGTATCCGGTCTGGCCTGCCAGATAACCCGGACGGTCGATCATGATGCCAAAAGAATCCGGAAACCCTCCCGCTCCTCGCCGATAAGCCGGATCGATCTCGATACTGCCGCGATCCGGGAGCAAAAATCCGCAAATCATGCGAAACAGCACGGATTTGCCCGAACCGTTTAGACCGACAAGCCCATGGATCTTTCCTTTTTCAAAAACGGCAGACGCCTCCTCGAACAACCGCACGCCGCGAAACGACTTGCTGATCTTGTTCAACTCTATAACACTCACCTTAACAACCTCCTTTTTATTCGGAAGAGTCCTGCAAAAATGATCCGGTTACGCCTCAAATCGATCAGTCCGACGCATCCCAGCATCAACAGCGGAGAACCGACGAATGCCGGCCAAAACGTACCGAACGTATGCCTCGCATTGAGCAGCAGCATCCAATTGATAATCGACGCCCACTGCCACTCCGGGAAATGGGACTGTTTATGGTAAGCAATAAGACATCCGATCATCAGCCCGGCCGCAAGCAAACTGACCGCCCAGCTTTTTTCCGTATAGATCCAAGCTGTTGCGAGCCATACCGTGAGCATCTGTAAAAACAACGCCAATAGCAAAAACTGCGCGGCTATCGCCGTTGGCTGCGCCCAACCCTCTGCGGCAAAAGAATGCGTGAAAAAGTTAAGCCAATGCTCGGAAGTCGTAAACTCGCTCCAACCGCCCTCGAAAGACATCCCCGCCGTGGTCGAACCGATCGCCAGTCCCCATAACATAAGCAGGATCACTAGCGGTACGGATAGCTTTTTGACAACCAACCCCAACCAAGCCCGATCATTCCGTACCCGGATCAACACGGTCGTTTCGCCCAATTCGATAATCGTCCGCAGCGAGAGTACCAACCAGATCGGCAGCAGCAGCCACAGCATGGCGAAAGGGTTCATCACCTGATCAAAGACGATGTCCCAAACGTTGTACGTACGATCTTCTTCATACACGGCTGCCTGATAAACGAAACTCGCCCGCTGCCGCCAACACCAAATCAGAAAAATAGCCAGAATCACAAGCCATTTGAGCTGTAAAATCTCATATTTGATCCTCATAGCAGCCGGTTCACTTTCTCTTTAAATAAGTAGATATACAGCGTCAAAGCTGCGCAGCATAAAAGAATAAAGCTAAACGGAACGAACATTACCCACATCGGCTGCTGTACGGCGTTGAACGGAAAGACCGAATCGAAAAAATAAAACCGTCTGTCGGGCATGAGGAACGAACCGACCATATAGAGCAGAAAAGGAATGGATAGGGCAATAAACGAACGTTGGATGACCAGCAGCAGTAAAAATCCGAATGTCGCATACAGCGCCGCATTCAATCCGACCCACCCGGCACACGCGACTCCGTACACCCATTCTCCGTAAACGAGCAGCTGGTTCATCGTATGGCGGGCAGCTTGTTCCTGATTCCGCGCCGACTCGTCGATAGATCCGAACGTATTCGGGAAAAACTCGATCCAGCCGTAATGCGGAATGACGATGTAAGCCGCGATAAAGCAGAGCAACACCGGAACCGCAAGAGCCGCAAAACTCAGCACGACGTTAGCCGTCAGCTTGATCTTCAGCAGCTTGCCCAAAGGCATCCGTATCCGCTCGTAGATCAGAAAGCGGTGATTCAACGTCTCGGAAAAAGCTACATCGTATACGGCAACCGCCGCAATCGCGAATCCGACCATAGGGATCACGTCCAGCATAAAGGTGAAAAGATCCAGCCAGTCGCTAAGGGAATAAGCACTGTGCGCAAACGCCAGATAGACGAACGGGTAGGCGCAGAATAGCACATACAAGATCAAACGAACCGGTGTGAGCATTCGGCGAATTTCGACGGATACGTTATAAGCGTATGGAACTTTTTGACCTACCATCGGATGCGCCCCTTTTCCCGTTTCCAAGCGATATAAAGGAGTCCGCTCGAAATCGCCAGCAAAACGGCCAATTCGATAAACGTTTGGAACGGAGCCCGACCCAAGCCTACACTGAGAATATTGTTCAACATCGGATTCAAAAAGTAGTCGCCTTCAAAAAACAAAATCAACGTCAAAGCAACGGCTCCGGCTAACACGACATAATTCGACGCGATCGATGAAAAAAATACGGTTAACAGCGCCGCGATCCAGCAAAGGGCAAATACGGCAACATAGGTTGCCCCCATATACTGCAAGAAGCTCATATCGTACCAGAAAAAACCCCCTCCTTTTTTACTGATATCCGCTCCCATTAAACTCCATGTCCCGCTGAAACGATAGGCCAACAGCAAGACGACCAACAGTACTGCCGCGACCAAGGTTCCCGCCAACAGCGCCGCGGCGACTTTGATGCGAAATACTCCTGTAATCCCCGCTTTCGAGGATGCTTGTATTTCGCCGAGTCCTGCCCGGCGATCGCCGATATGAATATGCATGACAAACAGCGAAGTGATCAGCATGGCTGTTATCGCGAGCCGATTCAACAAATTTACCGAATTATAATTGTTCAAAAAATCTGTAGGGAGCACCGATACCCAGTCGCGACTTCTGATTTCCGCGACTCGTTCTTTCTCCTTTTCATTCATGCCTAGCGTGTTCAAATAGTTGTCATCATACGATTGAAGCCACTCGAACGACGCTTGCAGCTCCGCGAACAAATCGCGGGCCGGCCCTGCTTGGATGATCCGCCAGAGCTGCATCGTGCCGCCGTTCGCCATGCCGGATCGTTTAACGTATCTTTCGTAGCTATCCAGATCGGCTCTGGCGAATGCGGGCGTCGAACGAATATAAGCATCCGCTTCCGCAACCTTCGGCGCCAACGACTGTTTGAATTGTTCCGCCTCGGCTGCATCGATTTGATCTCCGTACTTCGCTTCCATGTCCACGGCAATTGCCGTATGCCAGTTTTTGAACTCCGAACCGGGATACAATACGTTGAACGGATACAACCATAACCCGCCGAGTAACAGCACCAACACCGCAAATCCTACCCTTTTCGGCATAAACAACTTCTTAAACTCCAGCCCGATCAAAGAAAGTTTCGACCTCCCGTAACCATCGCCAGAACCGTTAGCCATCGCCTTCATCGCAGTCTGCCTCCTTCCCCGACACCGACCGGCTCACGCGGGAAAAGCCTCTGTTCCGCCGTCTGCCGTTCACGATCCCGATACACGTACAAAAACACGTCTTCCAATCCCGGCTTCATCGGCTCCCAATGCGGCAGCGTTTTTTCCCCCTCGGAGACGAATCGCATCTGCCAGCCGTCCGCTTCGCCGCGCTCGGCCAGAATCGGATAGTTTTTTCGAAAAGCTTCCGCTTCCGTATCCGGAACCTTCGTCTCGTACACTTTTCCCGCCAGCATGGCGCAGATGTCTTCCGGCTTGTCTTTGGCAAAAACGCGTCCGTTTTTCAGCAGCACGATCTCGTTCGCGACCGACTCTACGTCCGAAACGACATGCGTGGACAAAATGACGATCCGCTCGCGGCCGAGCTTCGTGAGCAGACTGCGGAACCTCGCGCGTTCTTTCGGATCGAGGCCGCCTGTCGGCTCGTCGAGAATCAGCACGCGCGGATCGTTCAGCAGCGCTTGCGCGATCCCGACTCGCTGGATCATGCCGCCGGAGAACGTCTTCATTTTTTTGCGTTTGACCTCGCCGAGCGCTACCGCCTCAAGCAGAAGCTCGGAACGCTCCAAAGCTTCTTTTCGGCCCATCCCTTTGATCGCGGCAAGGTACTGCATATATTTAAGCGGCGTATCGCTGGGATAATAGCCGAAGCGCTGCGGTAAATATCCCAGCTGCATCCGATACTTTTCGTCCAAGGCGGCTATCGATTTCCCTTCGTACGAAATTTCGCCTTCCGACGGCGGAAGCAGGCCTGCCAACATCTTCAGCAGCGTCGTTTTTCCCGCTCCGTTCGGGGCAAGCAGGCCGTAAACCCCGTTTTCGAACGACAAGTCGATTCCTTCCAGCGCAAGATCATTTCCGTATCGTCTGCTTACGGCATGTACAGTCAGCATCAACGCTCAACTCCTTTTCTTTTTCCGGACTTAAGTCAACTTCGGTTTAAAATACAACAGGCGCCGGGCCTGACCCACGTAAACGGCGGCTCCCAGCAGAATCAACGCCGCATAAGCATAAACGGGAATACTGGACAGCAAACCCAGATATCCGTGCGGCTGCGCGATCCATAGCCCGACATTGAGCAGCGGCCACAGACCGACCAGCCCGTAACGGCTTGCAGCAGTCCGTCCGCGCAATTGTCCGTACAGGAAAGCAGCGGCGAACAAAAACAACGACGACACCGACAGCAGCACGCCGCGCAGGATGTCCACCTGCTGCGAAGCTATCGCGATCCAGCATACGAAACCGATATTCAACACCAGCGAGACAGCGGCGAAAGTCAGCATGCGAAGCGACGCGAGCTGGTATACGTTGTAGCGGCAGGACATTTCCACCTGATACGTATCGCGCCTGCGCAGATCCGCAAAGAAAATAACGGAAACTGCCAGGTACAGCAAAGGCGACACGATGAAGATAAACGCGTAGATGCCCTCCGTATCGGCATTGGACAGTACGAACAAAGCCATAAATACGAGGACTCCCAAGCCCAACGCCAGCACGAACACGATCTCCGTCAAATCCCGGAACAGATGCCGGAAGCCGAGCTGACGATACATCGCGCCTACCTGGCTTGAAAAGGAAGGACGAACCGGCAGCGCTTCATCCACGATAGAAGCGACGTGCAGCCGAATGTCGCGTTCGTCCGGATAATCGATATCGTCAAACGCCGGCCGTTCGCCGCTTCGAAGCTGTGTTTCCCGATTGTTCTTCATTCCGCTCCTCCTCGAATTTTTGTTTGATTTTGCGAATAGTCGCGTAGTAGTGCGTTTTGACCGTCGAATCCGGCAAGCTCATAATCTGCGAAATCTCGGCAAAAGTCTGCTCCGCGAACAGCTTCAGCCTGACAATCTCCTGCGCGCGCCATTCGAACGTCCGCAGCAGTTCCAGCACCCGGCCCGCTTCATCGCGCCGTTCGAGTTCCAGCGTGAAGTCTTCGTTCGCCGAAAACTCAAAGTCTTCGATCGGATCGGTCAGCTTGGCATTCCGATGGGCTTTCGAACGAAAATGATCGATCACCCGATTAGTGGCGATCCGATATAACCAGGTTCGCAGCGACGCCGTTTTCCCTTCGAACGAACCGATGCTGCGCAGCATGCTGACGAATATATCCTGAGTGAGATCCAACGCATGCTCCCGATCCTGAAGTTGACGGTAGACAAAAGCGTAAATCTCGCGGTAGTAGATCGAAACCAACTCGTCGGCGGCCGCACGGTCGCCTTTTCGCTGAACGCGCCGTATTAACCGTGCCTCATGTGCGGTTAGCTTTGTTGGTTCTTTTCCTTCTTCATTGCTATAGGTTGTCTGCATAAACGTGTTCCGCCGACCTCCTCTCCCCGATTTCATCAAGCCTTATTATCCGTCTAATCATATATGCGTTAGGCGCAAGCAAAAAGTCGGGAATTTTTAATCTTTTTTTAAAAACACAAAAAAGCCCCGACGAAAATCCGCTGGGACTGAATGTGTCGAGAACATCTAACGTGACTGGAAGCTAGAAAACGGAGAGAGAAATTCAGTGTAGGTGAAGGCTTTCGAAGAAAGCCACTTCGGGAGCATATGCTAACGAATTTCTCTCGGAGTTTTCTCGCTTCCCGCGCCGAAATGATTTTCTAGACAGACTGAAGCCCCGGCGGAAATACGCCGGGGCTTTTAGCCAACATCATATGTCTTTGTATCGGGGACCCGTTCGTTCCCGGCGCCAAACCGGAAAGTTCCGCAAACCGCTCGAATCCCCGGCAGCTTTTTCTTTCCAAGCCGATGCGTCCGTCGATCAGATGCCTTTGGTTTGCGGGTTGAGCCGCATGCCTTTGCCGTCTTTGCCTTGAGCATCTTTGCCGCGGGCATCTTTGCCGAGCTCTTCTTCGCCTGCCGCCGTTGCTTCGGAATCGGATTCCGAGACGACCTGCGCGGCTGTCGGTGCTTTAACCCACATGGCGATCAGGAACGACAGCGCGCACAGCACGCCGATCACGAGGAACGTCGGTTTGAATCCGCCGAGCAGCGCCGCGATGAACGAAGCGGACAACGCGCCGAGCCCGAAGCCTTGGTAAATCACGCCGTAGTTTTTACCTTGATTTTTCAGGCCGAAGAAGTCGCTGACGATCGCCGGGAATACGGTGATATTGCCGCCGAAGCAGAAAGCGATAGCCGCGACGCTGGCGAAGAACAACGGATAAGTCAATGTCGCGAAGCTGAGTACCATGACCGCCGCGAACGTAACGAGCAGCGCGCCGGATACCACTTTCAGGCGACCGACTTTATCGGACAGGGGACCGAGGATCAGGCGTCCGGCGGTATTGAAGATCGCGATCATCGCTACGGCGTTGGCGGCTGTCGCCACGTCCAGTCCCGCCAAGCGCACGCCGATGTCTTTGACGCTGCCGATCAGGTACAGTCCGCTCATGCAGGCCGTGAAGAATACGACGAACAGCAGGTAAGCTTGTTTGGTTTTCAGCATTTCTTTGACCGTGAAGTCTTTGACGCGAACGCCGGAAGCCGAAGCCGGAGTCGCCGCAACCGCTGCTTCGCGAATCAGGAACGATCCGAACACGACCATCGCCAGAACGATAATGCCCCAGATCAGGAAAGCCTGCGATACGCCCCGCGATTCGATCATGGAGCCGTTGATGTATTTGAAAATCAAGCTGCCCGTGCCGTACGCGCCGACCGATACGCCGGACATCAAACCTTTATGTTTCGGGAACCATTTGATCAGATTGGACAGCGAGCTCATGTACGCCGTACCGTCGGCATAACCGACCAGCACGCCCGCGACCAGATACAGCAGTCCGAGCGACGTGACCTGCGAAGAAAGCATCAGGCCGATGCCGAGCACGATGCCCGAAGCGGCGATCAGTTTGCGAATGCCGAATTTGTCCTGAAGCTTGCCGGAAAACAACGTGGCAAACGCAAGGGCGAAGCTCGTGATCGAGAACGTCATCGCCGTGCCGCCCAGTTCCCAACCGAATTTGTCCGCGAGCGGTTGGTTGAACAGGCTCCACGTATAGATCGTACCGAGTCCCATCTGTACGATGATGGTACCGATCACGATCCATAGACGGTTGACCTGCATCGAAGGGTTGTCGTTGGTTTTCGAAATGGCTGTCATCTCTATTCCTTCTCTCATTCGTTTTACGTTTCGTTTGAACATCTCTTATGGCTTCATTATAAGCTTGAGCGTTCGGATGAGAGCGTTTTGGGAATGAGTTGCCGGAAATGCGGAATGAAATGCACGGCAGCCGCCTTGAACGTTTTGAAACCGCTTAAATACGCATCAATTGCCGGAATTCTTTGGCTTTGCTGCGGCTCACCGGAACTTCCGCGTTCACGTCTCGCAATCGCAGCAGATACGTGTTGTTGAACCACGGAACGATCTCGCGGATCTTCGACAAATTGACCGTATACGAGCGATGGCAGCGGAAAAATTTGTCCTGCGGCAGATTCGCCTGAAAATCGGAAATGCTCATATGCATCGTATACTCTTCTTTTCGCGTGTAAACCAGCGTTGTTTTCTCCTGGGCCGAGGCGTAATAAATATCGTCCGCGTCGACTACGATGATCTTGTCGTCTTTGTACAGGTTGATTCGGTGATTGGCCTGAGCAAGAACGGCAGACGCTTCCGCGCTCGCCTGAGACGTTCCGCCGGCAGCCCCGCCATGTGCATGGATTGCGAAATCTTCGGCTTCCTCCCGCTGCTTTTTCGCCGCGAACGCCGCTTCCAGCTTATTCAGCATCGCCGCGATGCGCGGTTCGTGATAGGGCTTCAAAATGTAATCAAACGCCTCGATCTCGAACGCTTCCGCCGCATGCTCCTTGTACGCCGTCGTGAACACGATATAAGGCTTGTTCGCGAACTTGCTGACGCTTTTGGCGAGCAGCACCCCGTCGAGCGACGGAATATTGATATCGAGAAAAATGACGTCCACATCGTTCCCCTGCAAAAACTTCAGCACGTCGATCCCGTCTTCGAATTTGCCGACGATCTGTACCGAACTGTTTTTGCCGATCAGGTAATCCAGTTCTTCCATCGCCAAAAACTCGTCTTCCACGATGATTCCTTTCATGCTCATTCACGATCCCCCTTTCCGACTGTAAAGCCGATCACCGTTCCTTTATCCGCCCTGCGAATATCCACGCCTTGCCCATAAATCAGCTTGAGTCGTTCGTGCACGTTCGACAGCCCGATTTTATTGGACGGCATGCTGCCGCTTTGAATCCGTTCGATCACGGACCGGTCGATGCCTACGCCCGTGTCCGCGATTTCGAAACGCACTCGGTCGCCTTCGTTTTTGACGCGGATCGTGACGGTGCCTTTGCCTTTATCTTTTAAAATGCCGTGCACGATCGCGTTCTCGACCAGCGGCTGGATAATGAGGCTCGGAATCTTCACGTCCGTCTCGTCGTCGATATCGTACTCTACCTGAAGGCGGTTGCCGAAGCGGGCTTTTTCGATCTCCACGTAATCTTTCACCTGCTGAAGCTCGCGGTGCACTTCGATCAGTTCGTCGTTCAATTCCAAATTATAACGCAGGTACCCGGACAAATTGATAATCAGCTCGCGCGCTTTGTCGGGATCGAGCCGGATCGACGAAGCAATGGCGTTCAGCGCGTTAAACAGAAAGTGCGGGCTGATTTTGGTCTGGAGCGCTTTGATCTCGGCTTTGTCCGCCATCGCTTTGATCTGCTCCACCCGGGACACCTCCATCAGCGTGGAAATGATCTGCGACAAGCCCACCGCCAGCTCGCGCAGCGAATACGTGATCTGATGCGCATGCCGGTAGTAGATTTTGAGCGCGCCGGTCACGACTCCTTTTTCCTGCAGCGGGATAATGATCATCGATTTGATCCACTCGTTGCGGTGGTCGGCGTCGTTGTTGCGTATGGTGATGCTGCCGCTTCGGATCGACTGCTTCGTTTCTTCGGTCATGATCTCATGCCCGATATTGTAGCGCTCCTGTCCGAAGCCCGAATACGCCAAAATATGACTGGTATCGGTAATCGCTACCGCGTCCGCGCCGATTTTTTGCTCGATGATTTCGCAAATCCGCAGCAAAGAGAGACTGTCCACTTTACGAAAATACGGCAGCGTCTCGTTCGCGATGTCGAGCGCAAGCTTCGCCTGCTTGGCGGCCACGTTTTCTTTTTCCTCTTCGACGCTCTGCACCAGCATAACGATCAATCCGATCATCACCTGCGCCAAAATCATCGGAGCCGCGATTTTCGATACGATGTCCAATCCCAGCGCATAAGGTTCGGCCATCCATAAAATCAACAGCATCGTCAGCACTTCGCACAGCATGCCGGCCGCGATCCCGTATAACCAGCGTTTTCGCTTGGCGACGCGCAGATGAATGAGTCCGGACACGCCTCCCGCCACGATGCTCGTAATCAGGCAGGGCAGCGCGGTCACGCCTCCGATATCGATCAGGTAACGGTGAACGCCCGCAACGATCCCCGTGACGATCCCGACCCAAGGCCCGAACAGCAGTCCCCCCGACATGATCGCCACGATGCGGACGTTCACGAGCGAGCCTTCCACGCTGATGCCCATATAGGTTCCGAAAATGGCAAACAACCCGAAGATCGCGGTAACGGTGACGAGATCCTGCGGGCGATACTCTTCTTTTTGAAAAACGGCTTTGAAGCGCGGGATGCGCGTGAGCACGAACAAACACATCAGCAGCAGCGATCCCCGTTCGAACAACTGCAAAAAAATAGCCAGCGGATGCGTCGGGTCCATAGCGGAAATTCCTCCTTTCGGTTTTTCCAAAAGCAAAACCGCCGGCTTGCCCGCCGACGGTTGCAAAACGATACTCTCATGGCGCATAAGCCAGAACTTAGTCGATCAGCTCGCCGCGGAACTTCTCTTCCTTCTCCAAGTTGGCGCGCAAGCTCTCGTAAGCGGGCGACGTCCAGAAAAACGAATCTTCGACCAGCTTCGCCGCGTCATCGCGCGCCTGCTCCAACACTTTAAAGTCGGCGACCATATCGGCAACTTTGAACTCCGGCAGGCCGCTTTGCTTCGTGCCGAAAAATTCGCCCGGTCCGCGCAGCTCCAGATCGCGCCGAGACACTTCGAAGCCGTCGTTCGTATCGGTCATAACGCCCATGCGCTGCCGGCCCATTTCGGATTTCGGATCGGCGATCAACACGCAGTACGACGCATGTTCGCCCCGTCCGACACGGCCGCGAAGCTGATGGAGTTGGGATAACCCGAAGCGGTCCGCGTCCATGATCACCATCAATGTCGCATTCGGCACGTCGACCCCGACTTCGACCACGGTCGTCGACACCAGCAGCTGCGTATCTCCGGCGTAAAATTGACGCATCGTTTCTTCCTTCTCCGCCGCGTTCATGCGTCCGTGAAGCAGGCCCACCTTGAACTCCGGCAGCGACTGGCTCATTTGCAGATGCAGGTCGATCGCGTTTTGCACGTCGAGATTTTCCGATTCCTCGATCAACGGACAGATCATGTAAGCCTGCCGTCCTTGGCCCACCTCGCGGCGGATAAAGCCCAGTACCCGCTCCATCATCTCGTGTTTGACCCAATACGTTTCGATCGGCACGCGGCCTTTCGGACGCTCCGCGATCGTCGAGACGTCCATATCGCCGAACGCCGTGATCGCAAGCGTCCGCGGAATCGGCGTAGCGGTCATCGTCAGCACGTCGGGATTATAACCTTTGCGACGCAAAACGCTCCGCTGATTGACGCCGAAGCGGTGCTGCTCGTCCGTCACCACAAGGCCCAGTGAACGGAAATTGACTTCTTCTTGAATGAGCGCATGCGTGCCGATCAGGATATCGATCATGCCCATTTGCAGACCGGCCAGCAGATCTTTGCGCTTGCGTCCGGTGATACTGCTTGTTAGCAGGCCGACGGTGATATTGAACGGCTCGAACATCTTTTGCAAGGAACGCGTGTGCTGCTCGGCCAAAATTTCGGTCGGAACCATCAATGCTCCCTGGAACCCGGAACGAACGGACGTAAAAAGCGCGATCGCGGCGACTGCCGTTTTACCGGAGCCGACATCCCCTTGAAGCAAACGATTCATGCTGGCTTCGGAACGCATGTCTTTTAAAATCTCCAATTCGACGTTCTTCTGCGCATCCGTCAGCTCGAACGGCAGGCTGCGCACGAACTCGCGGATCACCGAGTTGGGCGTGGTATGCACCACGCCGTCGCGGCGCTCGCGATTGAGGGAACGGTACGCCTGAAGCTTGAGTTGGAACAGGAACAATTCTTCATAAACCATCCGCTTGCGCGCTTCTTGGCCTTCGGCGAGATCGCCGGGCTGATGCAGCAGACGAATCGCTTGCGGACGCGGCATCAGCTCATATTTTTTCACCAATTCTTCCGGCAGCACTTCTTCAAGCTGATCGCCGTATTGGTCGAGCGCATTCCCGATGGCTTTGCGCAGCGAATTCTGCGTCAGATCGCCGCCGACGGAATAGACGGGCTGGAGCGAACCGCTGCGAATGACCCCGCGATCCGGAAACTCCGACTGCGTGACGTTCATCTGCAATCGGCGTCCGTCCCATTTGCCGGTCAGAATAATCTCGCGGTCCAGTTCCAACTGATCTTTCAGATAGTTGCGATTGAACCATACGGCGGTAAACATCGAGTAGTCCGCCAGCACTTTGCAGCTCAGTTTCGTTTTTTTGCCGAAACGCTGCACGATCGGCATACCGACGATCTTGGCCTGTACGGTGGCTTTATCTCCGTCTTTGACGTCGCCGAGCGACTTCTGCCGGTAATCTTCGTAACGGAACGGAAAATATTCGATCAGGTCTTTGACGGTAAAAATGCCAACGGCGTGAAGCTCCTCCACCTTGCGAGCGCCCACACCGTTGACTTCTTTCACCGGGATTTGGTCCAGGTGTATATTCATTGCGCTCTCCCTTATTTAACGGAAGGCCAGATATAGATCGCGTTGCAGCCCGGCCCGACATGCGTACCGACGACGGAACCGATATGCGAATAGACGACATCGCCGACCTCGAAATGCTGACGCAGCAGTTCAAGGATCTCGTCGGCTGATTCCGGCTTGACCGTATGGCCGATCGCCACGTCGACTTTGCCCGCGCTGCCGAGTTCCTGTTTAAACAGTTCCACGACCCGAGCCAAAGCTTTTTTGCGTCCTCTGGCCTTCTCTACCGCATAAATGACGCCTTCCTTGTCGATCGACAGGATGGGCTTGATATTCAGCAGGGTGCCCAGCACGGCTGCCGCACGGCCGATCCGGCCGCCTTTCTGCAAATACTCCAACGTATCGACGAGGAAGTACAAGCTCCGCGCCGATTGAAGACGCTCCACTTCGGCTTGAATATCCTGCGGCGAAGCCCCGCTCTGCGCCATCTCGGCCGCACGAACCACCATCAGGCCGAAACCGTACGAAGCGGATCGCGAATCGATCAGGGTGATATCCGCATCCTCGTTCTCCAGCATCGACTTTCCAAGCGTCGCCGACTGGAAGGTTCCGCTCATTCCCGTCGAGATGTGGATGGAAACGATCGGCGCTCCCGGATGCTGCTCCAGTACGCGCTGATAAGCCTCGGTGAATTCGATCGGTGAAGGCTGCGACGTCGTCGGCAGCTTGTCCGCGGCCACGAGGCGTTGATAGAATTCCGATGCTTTGATATCGACGCCGTCAAGCAGCGCCGTATCGCCGAACATGACTTTGAGCGGTACAACGACAATGCCGAGACGTTCGATCAGTTCTTCGGGGATATCGGATGTACTGTCGGTTACGATAATCGGGTTCATGAGGGTCACCGTCCTTTAATTTAGGGGCAGCGGCCTAAGGCTGGCCGGAATTCTTTTTTGAAAGTCCTGTCCGATTGAAAAATGCCTGGCAGGCTGCGGGTAATTCCGTTTCGGTCGCGTGCTGCAAAAGGGAAGCTTGATTGAAATAAAGCTGTGGCTTCCCTTTTGCAAAGGCGAGCGCTACAGACAAAGCTTCGATGGGAAGGCTTCGAAGGTCTGTGGCTCCTGCACTGGAATTACCCTCCGCCAATCGGCTTTATCAATACGACCCACTTTCAAACGAATTCCGGCCTTTTACGGCCGATTAGGGTGCAGCGGGAAGCAATAGAAGCTAAATATGTGCTGCAAAGCAGGCTGGCATACGGCATGTTCGCCTTTTTATTAGATCAAGCTTCCACGGAGAACATGTAATCGTAAACCGGTTGGCCGCCGGTGTGGAATTCGACTTCGGCGTCCGGGTACTGTTCGGTCAGCCATTCGGCCAACTCGGCAGTCTCGGATTCGGAAGCGTCCTGGCCGGTGAGCAGGGTGATGACTTCGTCGCCGCTTTCGACCATGGCCGCCAGCAGGTTTTTGCTGGTTGTCAGGCGGTCTTCGGCCGTGGCGACGATCTTGGAGTTGAAGATGCCGATATAATGGCCGGCCGTGATGTCCAGATCGTCGAACGTCGTGTCGCGCACGGCGTGCGTGATCTGGCCCGTTTTCACGTGTTTGATGGCTTCGTTCATCTGCTCGGCATTGGCTTCCGGGGATTCTTCTTCCTGGAAGGCCAGCGCTGCGGCGATGCCCTGCGGGATGCTCTTGCACGGAACGACGGTAATCTGGCGTTCGCCTTCGAGCAGATCGCGGGCCTGCTGGGCGGCAAGCACGATGTTCGAGTTGTTCGGCAGCAGGAAAATATGCTGGGCCGAAAGCTGTCCGATCGCGTTCACGAAGTCTTCGGTGCTCGGGTTCATCGTTTGTCCCCCGGACAATACGATATCGACGCCCAGGCTTTTGAAGATCTCTTCGATGCCCGCTCCGCTGGCAACAGCGATAAAGCCGTACGGTGCAACTTCGTCGGCAGGCAGAGCCGAAAGTTCCTCCGGAGCCGGAGTCGGTGCCGGAATATCGGCGAACAATTCCGGCGGAGCCGCTCCGTCCATGCCCGCATGAAGCAGGTCGCGGTGCTGCTCGCGCATATTCAAGATATGAATCTGCGTGATTTCTCCGTAACGCAACGCAAGCGTCATCACTTCGCCTGGCGTTTTGGAGTGAACGTGGACTTTAACGATATCGTCGTCCGCGATAATGATGATGGAATCCCCGTTGACGGACAGCGCTTTCCGGAAAGCTTCTTCGTCGAAGAAATCCCGGGGGCCGTCACCTAATCCGCGGTTGATGAAAAACTCCATGTCGTACAAGAATTCGATATTTTCGGTTTCCAGTTGAGCCTGGGCGGACGCTTGGATATGCGAAGCCTGAGCTGCGGCAGCGGCTGCCGGAACGGACGGCTCGGCCTTCGTCGAAACGCTCGCGGCGGAAGGACGGGCCGATTCCCCCGATGCCCCGTTTTCCAGATAGTCCAAGAAGCCTTCGTAAATGTAAACGAGACCTTGACCGCCCGAGTCCACAACGCCGACCTGCTTCAACACGGGAAGTTGTTCGGGCGTGCGGTCAAGCGCGTATTGAGCCTTAGCAAGCACTTCGCGCATCAGTTCCACGACATCCGTCGTGCGGCGCGCATAAGTGGCCGCGTGCTTGGCCGCTTCTTTGGCAACGGTAAGAATCGTGCCTTCGACCGGCTTTACGACAGCTTTGTAAGCCGTCTCCACGCCGATTTGAAGCGCCGCCGCGAATTGTATCGCATTCAGTTCCTGATGCGAAGCCGCATAACGGCCGAATCCCCGGAACAACTGCGACAAAATAACGCCGGAATTGCCTCGCGCCCCCATCAGCAGTCCTTTGGACAAAATGGTTGCCGACTGGCCGATCGACGCCGAGCTGCGCTCGCGAAGTTCGGTCACCCCCGCCGTCATCGTTAAATTCATGTTCGTGCCCGTGTCGCCGTCCGGCACCGGGAATACGTTCAACGCATTCACATGCTCCGCCTGACGCGAAAGTTTGTCCGCACCGGCCAATACCATGCCTGTAAAATCAGTTCCGTTAATCGAACGCCTGCTCAATGAAAATTCCCCTTCCTCAAACCTACTGGATACGCAAACGCCGAAATTCGGAAACGTCCGCTTTCTATTCGATGTCTAAACCCGTACATGCACTCGCTCATGCTCGCTTGCCCATGCTTATCATGCGTGCACCGGAAACCAGGTTTCCGTCCCCCGCGGTAATGTACAGGCCCTTATAACCGATATTACCCACCCTTTGCCGGATCCATACAGGTAACTACGTTTATACTCCCACACATCATGAGCCTTTTGCAAAATCCGGGCAATGTTTCCAAGCAGATTTTGCAAAAGGCCCCACCTAATATTGTACTATAAGCTTACGTAGAAATAAATAAAGTTTTTAGAACCGTTGACGGAGCTTTTTTTGTTGTGTTATGATGTTTTAAGTGTTGTTTGATCTAAGCAAGGAGGTGTCATTCATGGCTCGCAGATGTTTTGTATCGGGAAAGAAACCAAGCACCGGCAATAACGTTTCCCACGCTAACAACCGCAACCGTCGTACTTGGGGAGTTAACGTCCAAAAGGTTCGCATCCTCGTAAACGGCAAACCGAAACGCGTATACGTTAGCACCCGTGCTCTTAAATCGGGTAAAGTAACTCGCGTTTAATCCAGATATAGACGAGAAAGCACCTTCTTTGGAAGGTGTTTTTTAGTTTATGTCTTTCATGTGTCCATGTTGTCACATGAATGCTTCGAACCGCAATTCGCGGTATAAAAATAAGCCGCAGGGCTCTCCGATCGAGAGCCCTGCGGCTTATTTGTTGGATTCGTCAGAATATCGCTTTTCCGCCATCCGCGAACCTTTTCCTTAAATCAGGCCCATCCGGTAACGGATCGACGCGATCAATACCGTGAAGAACAGGAAGTACACAACCACGAAAACAATAAACATAATCTTCGGTCCACGCTCTTCAAGCTTTCGGAAATACCAGACTACCAACCCCGCGGCAAGCAGACCCACCAATGCGTTAAAAGGCACCGGCAGAAAAGCGAAAACCGCGATCAGCAGTCCGACGACCGAAGTAATCAACGCAAGCATCAGCGTGGATTTAAAATTGTTCATATGCCTTGCTCCGCACTCTCGCGAATCGTTCGGATAGCCCCCGCACGATCTGCGGCTCCGTATACGGCACTGCCCGCGACAAGTACGTCCGCGCCTGCCGCAACCACCTTCGCCGCCGTATCTGCCGCTATGCCTCCGTCTACTTCGATATGCAATCCGGTCAAACCGAGCGAATTCGCCAGTTCCCGGGTTTCCCGAATCTTCTCTACCGTACGCTCGATGAATGCCTGGCCCCCGAAGCCGGGGTTAACGGTCATGATCAACACCAGATCCAGATCTTCCAACACTTCGCGGATCGCCGACACCGGAGTACCCGGATTGAGCGCTACGCCGGCTTTGACGCCTTGTTCCTTAATCAAGTGCACAACCCGGTGCAAGTGAACGCAAGCTTCAGCATGAACCGTAATGACCGAAGCTCCTGCTTTGGCGAATTCCGGTATGTAATTTTCCGGATTTTCGATCATCAAATGAACATCGAGCGGCAGTTTGGTATGCGGCGCGATCGAACGCATGATCGGAGCGCCGAATGAAATGTTCGGAACGAAACGTCCGTCCATGACGTCGACATGCAGCCAATCCGCACCGCCGTTTTCCACTTCCGCAACGTCGGCTCCAAGCTTCGAGAAATCCGCGGACAATATCGAAGGAGCAATCAATACCATATTCAGTACCTCCGTTTTTTATCTTTCATCTCCTGGTAAAAAGCAGCGTAATGCTTGTAACGACTTTCGGCGACTTCGCCTGCTTCCAGCGCTTCGCGCACCTTGCAGCCCGGTTCGTGCAGATGCGTGCAGCCGCGGAATTTACAGCCTTCCGACAGCTCGGCGAATTCCCGGAAGCAGCTTCCCAGTTCCTCGACGCCCAGCTCCAGAAAATCAAGTTGGCTGAATCCCGGCGTATCCGCGATATAGCCTCCGTTGCCGAGCTCTACCAGTTCGACATGTCTGGTGGTATGTCGGCCTCGGCCCAACCGCAAACTGATTTCGCTGGTGAGCAGGTCGAGCTTCGGGAACATCGCGTTCAGCAGCGAAGACTTGCCGACGCCCGATTGACCGGAAAAGACGCTGATTTCGCCTTGGAGACGCTCGCGCAGCTGATCCGCTCCCACGCCTTGCGGAGAACTGGTCTCCAGCACTTCGTAGCCGATCGACGTATACAACGCCTTCGCGTTTTCGACAGCTTCTCGCGCAGCCGTATCGTCTTCATCGATCAAATCCATTTTGGTCAGACAAATCAGCGCGTCCAGGCCCTCGTGTTCGATATGCACCAAAAATTTGTCAAGGAGGTTGAGACTCAGATCCGGTTCCTTAACCGAAAATACCAGCACGGCCAGATTGACGTTGGCAACCTGCGGGCGAATCAGTTCCGTCGAACGCGGATGGATCTCGGTTACCGTTCCTTCCCCGTTTTCGGTCAGTGCATAGGTCACGCGATCCCCGACTAACGGAGATTTCCCTTTGATTCGAAATACGCCTCTGGCCCTACACTGAACCGAAGCCTCTCCGGGCAATGCTTCGTCGTCCTTCACGTAATAGTAACCGCTTAATGCTTTCACGATCAAACCTTCTGGCATGCTTCACCTTCCTTTGCCTTAAAGCGGAAGCGGGCCGGACTTCCGTCCGGCCTCGCCTCTCCGCTTGATTATTAATTCATCGTTATCTGCCGTTTGCGTTTCCATTGCCTTTTCCGCGACCCGAACCCGAAGCATTCGCGGCCTCTCCGGCAGCAACCGCCTTGCCGGGAGGAACGAATGCCGACGGATCGACTTCTTCTCCTTCGGTCTGTCCGTCGCCTTCCTGATCATCGGCAGGCGGCGTTTCGACCTGCGAACCGTCTCCGGCTTCCGTTCCGTCACCGTTACCCGCGTCGCCTTCCGCGGCTCCCTGATCGCCGCCGTTATCGGCAGGAGGGTCCGCAGGCGCCTGCTCCTCCGGCGGAGGCGTTTCTTCCGGCTGCTGCTCCTCGGGGAACTGCGGTTGAACGAACGAACCGTTCTGAACGTCCGAATAATTGACGGTATACGAAGTGACGAATTGTCCGTCGCGATATACCGATACCGCTCCGTTCCGGTTAGGCGCGAGCACAAGAGATACCGGGAAAATACGACGCGCCGAAATGGTATCTGTCCCCCACTCGATTCGGTCTCCTCGCGCATCGCTGTATTCCAGACGGATTTTGGTTGCGACGCCTTCCTGCGAAGGCTCTACGGGAACTTGCAAAATAAAGCTCGCCGCATCGGCCGGAATGCCGGAACTGACAACGAATTTCACGACTTCGCCCGGTTTCAATTCCGTTCCGGCTTCCGGGCTTTGGCTCATGACGTTCCCCTTTTCGACTGTAAAACTTGCCTCTTCCGTCGACGACGGCGCCAATGCTTGACCGTTGATCAGATCGAGCGCTTGCTGACGCGTCTTGCCCACGATATCCGGTACCGACTTCTCTTCCACGCCCATGCTGACAGTCAACGTCACCGTAGCTTGATCCGGGTCAAAGTCTTCGCCTTGTTCCGGAGATTGCTTGATGACCGTCTCCGGGGCTGCATCGTTGAAGGTTTCTTCGCGCACGATCCGGTCTTCCGTCACGCCGAGCGCCACCAAATCCCGTCGTGCTTCATCGTAATCGGACTCGGTAAGCTTCGGCATGGCCGTTAACGGCTTTTCCGAACCTACCGTTAACAGCAGCGAAGCTCCTTCCTTAACGGTATACCCTTCCAGCTTGCTCTGGCGGAATACGATTCCGGCTTCCGTGGAGGGGTCGTACTCGTACTTCACGCCTTCGACTTCCAAATTGCGCGCGGCCAGCGTGCTCCGGGCTTCTTCCTCCGTCATTCCGATTACGTTCGGAACGGTCGTTTCGGGCACGACGAACTGCGCGCGGATATACAACACGACGACCAAAACGATAGCCAGAAACAGCAGCGTCGAGCCGATGATAATCGCGGGCTTTTTCCAATTCTTTTTCCCTGCCGGCTTCTTCTTGTCCGTTTTGTCGCTGCGATGCATTTCCGAAACGGGAGGCTCATACGACGAAGAACGGATCGCAGGCACGACAAGCGTACGATCCGCATCGTCCACATCGTTGAATTGCACTTTTTGCTCCTCGCGGCGCGAAGGCAGCAGGCAGGTATCGAGATCGCTTTGCATCTCGGCAGCCGAAGCATAACGCTCGGACGGATTTTTCCGCATCGCTCGGACGATGATGTTTTCCACGCTTTGCGGAATGGTCGGATTGAGCTTGCGCGGCTCTTCGTATTCGTCCTGCAAATGCTTCAAAGCTACGCTTATCGGACTTTCGCCCTCGTAAGGAAGCGAGCTGGTAAGCATCTGATACAGCACGATGCCGAGCGAGTACAGGTCCGACTTTTCGCCCGCGGTTACGCCCTTGGCGTGCTCGGGAGAAAAATAGTGAACCGAACCGACGACCGAACCCGTCTGCGTGATCGTCGTCGACGTAACCGCGCGGGCGATCCCGAAGTCCGTCACTTTGACCCGACCATTGCGTCCGATCAAAATATTATGGGGCTTGATATCCCGGTGAATGATCTGATTGTTGTGGGCATGATCGAGCGCGTCGCAAATCTGCGAAGCGATGCGCACCGCTTCCTCGACCGGCAGAGGCGCGCGTTCCTTGATCAACTCGTCCAGATCGCGTCCCTCGATATATTCCATCACGATATACTGAACCTCGCCGTCTTGGCCCACATCGTAAATGCTGACGATGTTGGGATGGGACAGCGATGCGGCCGACTGCGCTTCCCGCCGGAAACGGCGGATAAACTCTTCGTCGTGCATGAACTGCTGGCGCAGCACCTTGACCGCAACGAAACGATTCAGCAGCAGATCGAGCGCCTTATACACCAGCGCCATTCCCCCGCCGCCTACGCGCTCCATGATTTCGTAGCGGCCGCTGAACACCTGACCGATCATTGTACCCACTCCTTCGTCGCCGCATCCTGACCGACGCGTCCGTTTTCGAACAGAGCCACGGTAATGTTATCGTCGCCTCCGGAATTCAGCGCCATGCGAACCAGCTTATGCGCGCGATCGTCGAGCGCCGCACCCGGCTTCAGTACCGTGCGCAGCATCTCGGCTTCCGCTACAAAGTTGCTCAGTCCGTCGCTGCACAAAACAAGGCCTTCGCCCGGCTGCAGCACGATTCTTCTGAGATCGACTTTGACTTCCGCATCCGTGCCGAGCGCTCGCGTCAACACGTTGCGTCTTGGATGCGCGCCTGCTTCTTTTTCGCTAATCTGCCCGCTTTTGAGCAGCTCGTTGACTAAAGTATGATCATCGGTCAAACGCTCGATGCCGGAAGAAGTGACTTTATAGGCTCGGCTATCCCCGATATGGGCAATGATTCCTTGGTCGCCGCTAAGCAGCACGGCCACGACGGTCGTCCCCATATTATGATAGCGAATATCCGATTCTCCTTGGCGATAGACGACTTCATTGGCATGCAGAATCGCATCGCCGAGCGCCGCTTCGCAAGCTTCCGGGGAAAGTCCCGGCTCCAGACCGCTCAGGTCCGCGACCATGGTCTCCACGGTCAGACGGCTTGCCGTGTCTCCGGCCAGATGGCCGCCCATTCCGTCCGCCACGATGCCCAGCGTATAGCCGCCGGGCTTGATCCGTCCCACCCAGGACAAATCTTCGTTGACGTTCCGTACGTTTCCGATATGCGTTGCATGAACGGTATGAATCACCCTAGCTCACCTCGCAGCCTTTTCCTGTCCTTTTTCCATATGCTTCGCGCGCAGCTGACCGCACGCCGCAGCAATATCATGGCCTTGCTCGCGCCGGATCGTCGCGTTGATGCCGTTTTCGATCAGAATGCGTTGGAAATTGAAAATGTCGCTGCGCGACGTGCGGACGTATTTGCGTTCCGGCACATGGTTGACCGGGATCAGGTTGACGTGCGCCATACGGGTCTTCAGCACGTCCGCCAGCTCCTGTGCATGCTCGGCTTGGTCGTTCACTCCGCCGATGAGGGCGTATTCGAACGTCAGGCGACGGCCCGTTTTTTCGAAATAGTAGTCGAGCGAAGCCATCACGTCGTCGAACGGGAAGCGGCGGTTGACCGGCATCAGCTTGGAACGAAGCTTGTCGTTCGGCGCATGGATCGAAATCGCCAGGTTGATCTGCGTGTCTTCGTCCGCGAATTTGTAGATGTTCGGAACGATTCCGCTCGTGGAAACGGTGATATGGCGCTGACCGATATTCAGTCCTTTTTCATGGATCATGATGCGAAGGAACGTCATGGTCGCTTCATAGTTCTCGAACGGTTCGCCGGAGCCCATGATCACGATGCTGCTGACGCGCTCTCCTTTTTCGTCGAGCATCTTCTGAGCCTCGACGACCTGGGCCACGATCTCGCCCGCCGTCAGGTTGCGCTTCAGTCCGCCAAGCGTAGACGCGCAGAACGTGCAGCCGATGCGGCAGCCGACCTGCGTCGTCACGCAAACGCTGTTGCCGTAATTGTGGCTCATGATGACCGTCTCGATCGCGTGCTCGTCGTGCAGGCCGAACAAGAACTTCACCGTGCCGTCCTTGGACTGGAACTTTGTGATTTCGTTGAGCGTCACGAACGCGAAATGATCGTCCATCTTTTGACGCAGCGTTTTCGACAGGTTGGTCATTTCCTCGAAGCTGGATACGCGCTTGACGTACAGCCAGTCGAAAATCTGATCGGCGCGGAACGCCGCTTCGCCGCTGGCTTTGACCCACTCGCGCAGCTCGTCGAGATTATAGTCGTATATGAAAGGTTTCATGTTGTTAATTATCCCCTGTTCGTTGATTTTATTGACTGTGTTGACTTTATCGGTTTCCATCTTATCTATATTAGCACAAAAGCCGTTCATGCTAAAGAGGAACCCCTGCCGAAGCGTATAGGCTTCGGCGACGGTTCCTCCGGCTTGAATAAAAGCACTCGTCATGATATCGGCAATTCGGCCAAAAACCTTAGCTTTTAACCTCTTCGGCGCAGCCTTGCGATATAGAATCCGTCCGATCCGAATTGATTCGGAAGGATTTGAACGCCGGCTCCGCCCGCCTGCGGCAAAGATTCCAATGCAGGCACTTCAAAAGGTTCGGCAACGAATTCCGCGTGATCGCGCAGGAATTCGGCAACCGCCCGCTGGTTCTCCTCGCGCTCGATCGTGCATGTGCTGTATACCAGAATGCCGCCCGGTTTGACCAGACCCGCTACGGCATTGAGCATTTGACGTTGGAGACGGGCGATCGAAGCGGTATCGTCCGGCGTCTTCGCCCAACGAAGATCCGGCTTGCGGCGAATGACGCCGAAGCCGGAGCACGGCGCGTCGAGCAGCACGCGGTCGAACGAAGCCGGCTCGAATTGATCTTTGAGCGCCATCGCGTCTCCGACGCTCGGCTGAATGCACGACAATCCCAGACGCTCGGCCTGCTCTATGATCAATCCCTGCTTATGCTCGTGCAAATCGTTGGCGACGATGCGTCCTTTGTTGCCCATCTTTTCCGCGATATGCGCCGTTTTGCCGCCCGGAGCCGCGCAGCAGTCGAGCACGCTCATCCCCGATTCGGCCGCCAGCGCTTCGGCGACCAGCATCGAACTCTCGTCCTGGATACTGAAACGACCGTCGCGGTACAAATGGTCGTTCGCCATGTTGCCGCCGCTTTCCACGATGATGCCGGACTGCGAAAGTTCGGATGCACGCACGGTGCGTCCTTCATTTTCCAGTTCGCGCAGCAGTTCGTCGCGATCGGCTTTCAAAGCGTTGACGCGAATGCTGACCTTCGGCGGCTGATTGTTTGCTTCGCACACCTCTTCCGCAGTCTCTTCGCCGTATTGGGCAATCCAGCGTTCAACCAACCATTGCGGATGCGAATGCTGCAGGGCAATTCGTTCCGCCGTCGGCAGATCATCCGGAATCGCGAGTTTGTCGCCTTCGCGCAGCACGCTGCGCAATACGCCGTTGATCATGGAGGCGATACCTTGATGTCCGCGCTTCTTGGCAATTTCCACCGCTTCGTTAACGGCCGCATGGGCCGGAATACGATCCAGGTAACGGATTTGATACAGCGACATCCGGGCCAGGCTGCGCACCCATGGATTCAGACGCTTGACTTCGCTTTTGATAAAAAGGTTCAAGAAATAGTCGAGCGTGGCTTGACGCGCAATCGTACCGTATACCAGCTCCGTGACAAGCCCGGCATCCGCCGGACTCAACTCGGCTTGCTGAAGCGAACGGTTCAACAGCAGATTGCTGTACGACGCATTTTCGTCAACGCTCGTCAGTACGTTCAATGCCACTTCGCGAGCAGTCAATTGAACTTTGCGTCTGCGCGGCTGCTCGGCGCCTTTTGCGGCAGGAACAGAAGGTTTCGGCCGTCCCGCGCCGGATAAAGGCTTTTCGCTTCTGCTTGCAGACTTGGCCGCAATGCGCTCGGATGCGCTTGTCGGCTTGGCCCGATTGTCCGATGAAGCGCCAGTGGCGGTGCCGGATACATTCTTATTGCCGGATGGCCGTTGTCGACCTGCGCTTCCTGCCGGTTTCGTCGATGCCGTTGCGCTCGGCTTGGCAGCGGGATTCGAATTCGGCTTTGTCTGCATGTTCGGTTTTGCGGCAGAATCAGCTTTGGGTTTGAACGCAGGCTTGGCCGGACTGCCCGCTTTCGGTTTAGCCGCGCCGGACTTGGCTTCGATCCGCTTGGCCGCTCCGGAAGCGTTGCTTCGGCTGTACGAGCTTTTGCGATCCGGGCCTTTTTTGCGATCATCCGTTTTTTTGCGCTCCGAAGACTTGTTCGGATCGAATCCGCCCGCAGGTTTCGATCCGCCGCCGAACATGCGAATGCCCGAACCTTTTCCGTTTCCGTTATTCTCGCTCATCCCAGCACCGTCCCTGCCTGCATGGCCGTACCCCGGGCAAACTCGGATACGGGCATCGCTTTTTTACCGGCCGGCTGCACTTTCGTCAACCGTACCGCGCCGTCTCCGCAAGCCACCACGATCGCTTTATTGTTTACGTCAAGCACCGTTCCCGGCGCGGCTCCCGCTTCCGGTCCGTTTTCTTCGGGGCGCTCGACTTCCCAAATCTTGAATACTTCATCGGTCCAAAGCGTATATCCGCCCGAAAACGGCGACAGACCGCGCACCTGATTGAAAATTTCCCGGGACGAACGCGTCCAATCGATCATTTCGTCCTGACGGGTCAGGTTCGGCGCGTACGTAGCCAACGACTCGTCCTGCGGCTGTGCGTCAACCCGACCCTCCAAAAGACGCGGAAGCTCGCGTTTAAGCAGCGCGGCTCCGGCTGCGCCCATTTTTTCGAATAATGTACCCGAAGTATCTTCGTCCGTGATCTCGACTTCCTCGACCGCGATCATATCGCCCGTATCCAGCCCCTCGGCCATGTACATCAACGTAATCCCCGTCTTGGTCTCGCCGTTAATGATCGAACGCTGAATCGGCGCCCCTCCCCGATAAGCGGGCAGCAGCGATCCGTGCACATTGACGCAGCCCAGCTCCGGCACTTCGAGCAGAGACTTCGGCAAAATTTGGCCATACGCCGCCGTGACGATCAGGTCGGGATGGAACGAAGCCAATTCCTCGACCGCTTCCTTATTGCGCATCCGTTCCGGTTGAAGCACGGGCAGATGATGCTTCAATGCCGCTTCTTTTACCGGAGAGGGCGTCAAAACTTTCTTGCGTCCTTGAGGACGGTCGGGTTGAGTCACTACAGCTACGATATTGCATTCCGATTCCAACAGTGCCTCCAGGCACGATACCGCAAATTGAGGGGTTCCCATAAATACGATTCTTTTCATTTCGCTCACTCCTTCGCCGCGCTTTCCCGGGCAGGTTCATAGACTTTTTCGGCCACGTCGGTAAACAGGATTCCGTCCAAATGGTCGATCTCATGTTGGAAGGCACGCGCCAACAGCTCACTGCCGGTCACCGTGAACTCTTCGCCGTCCCGGTTCAAGCCTTTCACCGTTACCGTCATGGCACGGCGTACGTCCCCGTTCAACCCGGGAATGCTCAGACATCCTTCGATGCCGAATTGTTCGCCGCTTTTTTCGACGATCTCCGGATTGATCATCGAGATCAAGCCGTTCTCGTCGCCGACGTCGATCACGATAATGCGTTTCAAAATACCGACCTGCGGAGCCGCAAGGCCTACGCCTTCCGCGTCGTACATAGTCTCCGCCATGTCGGCCATCAGTTTTTGCACGTTAGGCGTGATTTTCGTGACTTCTTTTGCTCTTTTATGCAAAACTTCATCCGGTTCTTTTACGATCATGCGAATTCCCATTGCCAAACACCTTCCTTAAAAAAGTAATCAAATAAATCATGCTGCTTTTTGAACGTCACTCTTATTGAATCGACGAGTTGAGCACGTTCGGCTTGCGGTTCGTACCTGCCCTTTCCATAAAAAAGACGCGGAGGACCGCGTCACATCATGACCTGAGGGTCGACGTCGATGCTGATGAGCAGATCCTGCTCTTTCGCCGTGTCTTCCAGTTCATCCGCGATTTCCCGCGCCAGCAGGGCAGCGTCCATTTCTCCACGCCATTTTATCATACATTGAAATCGGTATCTATTCTTGATCCGGGGAATCGGCGACGCGATCGGGCCCAATAAATCAAGCACGTTCGGCGCCAATTTATCCATACGGGCCAGCCAACCGCGCGCACGCGCTTTTTCCTTCACCATAGCCGCATAATTTTCAGCCATGCGCACGACGACCGGAAGCTGCTCATGCGAGAACGTGACCAGAATCAAGCGGCAGTATGGCGGGTAACCCAATTTGCGCCGATGACCCAACTCTTCGCGCACGAACGAATGATAATCATGCTTCGAAGCGTGCTGAATCGAATAATGGTCCGGGTTATACGACTGAATAAACACTTCGCCCGGCAGATGATGTCGTCCCGCGCGTCCCGCGACCTGCGTCAGCAGTTGGAACGTTTTTTCTCCCGCGCGGAAATCCGGCAGGTTGAGCGCCGAATCGGCCGCAATGACCCCGACCAGCGTCACGTCCGGAAAATCCAGGCCTTTGGCGACCATCTGCGTACCGAGCAGCACGTCTGCTTTTTTGTCTCGGAACTGCTGAAGCAGCTTTTCGTGCGACCCTTTTTCGCTCGTCGTATCCACGTCCATCCGTACCACGCGAATACCGGGGAAGAGCTTCGCCAGTTCTTCTTCGACGCGCTGGGTTCCCGTGCCGAAATAACGGATATGCTCGCTGCCGCATTCCGGGCACGTTTCCGGGACGGGTTCCGCATGGCCGCAGTAATGGCAGCGCAGATTGTTGGAACGTTGATGGAACGTCAGCGAGATGTCGCAGTTCGGACATTCGGCGACATAACCGCAGGTCCGGCACATGACGAAGGTCGAGTAACCGCGGCGGTTGAGCAGCAGCACCGTTTGCTCTTTTCGCTCCAAACGCTGTTCGATCGCTTTATGCAAATCGCGGCTGAACATCGAGCGGTTGCCTTCTTTCAATTCTTCGCGCATATCCACGATCTGGACGCCGGGAAGCTCGCTTCCGAGCGCACGCAATGAAATCTCGGCCAGCACAGGCGAGAAATGCGGATCGCTTTGCGAGCGTGCCGCATGATAGGTTTCCAGCGACGGAGTAGCGGAACCGAGAATGACGACCGCGTTATGCTGCTCGGCCCGTTTGACCGCTACGTTGCGCGCATGGTATTTCGGGCTTTCTTCCTGTTTGTACGAAGACTCGTGTTCTTCGTCCATGACGATCAGCCCGATGTCTTTGAACGGAGCAAAAATCGCGGAACGGGCACCGATCGCGACCTGAACCCGACCTTCGCGAATTTTGCGCCATTCGTCGTAACGTTCACCGCCGGACAAACGGCTGTGCATCACCGCGACTTTGGAGCCGAAGCGGCTTTTGAACCGTTCGACCATCTGCGGCGTCAGCGAAATTTCCGGCACGAGCACGATCGCCTGGCGACCTTGGGCAATACACAGCTGAATAGACTGAAGATACACTTCCGTCTTACCGCTACCTGTGATCCCGTGCAGCAGGAAGACGCCTTCGCGCCGCGCGTTCAAGCGAGCCACAACAGCGTCATATACTTGCTGCTGCTCGCCGGTCAGCTTGGGAGGTTCGCTCGGCTTGAAGTTGCGGCCTGCGTAAGGATCGCGGAATACTTCCACGTCCTCCATTTTAACCAAGCCTTTCTCCTCGAGCGATTTCACTGTGCTTGCCGTTACGCCAAGCGTGCTGAGCACGTCTTTCATCGCCATCGGCACGCCGAGCTGCATCAGGAACTCGAACACTTCTTTTTGCTTTTTCGCACGCGCCGGGAAATGCTCCAGTTCTTGCTGAGCCTGCTGCGCATCTACGTTCAAAGCTATGGTTTTAACCGTTTTGCGCCCCATCCGATCGCGAATTTCCTGACTTTCGAACAGAAATCTGCCACGAATCAAAGCTTGCACCGTTTTCTCGCGACCGGGGAAGCTCTGACGAAGTTGTTCGGCTTTGACCTGACCGCGGCCGCGTACGTATTCGAGGATTTCGTTCGCCGAAGGCACATCCGCGTTGGACGGACTGCCGAACAAGGACAACTCATCGGTATCTTCCGGGATATCCGCCAACAGTCTACCGATTTCCTCAGTCTCCTCGACATCGGCATCCGGCTGAGCGGCATGAATAAACCGTTCAGCCTTTCCTTTCAACGCCGAAGGAATCATCGCTTGCAATGCCATCGTCTTGTGACAGGCATATTTGTCCGCGATCCAGCCGCCGAGTTCGACCAAATCTTCCGGCAGAGGAGGAACCAAATCCAATAGTTCGCGAATGTTTTTGATCCGCCCGTGCTTATACTCGCTTTCGTCCGTCAAACCCACCACGAACCCTTGCACCGTCCGGCCGCCGAAAGGTACGCCGACCCGGCTGCCGACAGCAATCCACTCCTGCATTTCAGGCGGAATCCGGTAGTCGAACGGCCGGCTTACCGCCCGCACCGGTACGTCCACGATGACCCGCGCGAAATTCATCGCACCGCTCCCTTTTCCAGACGGCGCGAAGCTTCAAGCAGAATGTCGCGAGCCGTATCGTACTTGGACTGTTTCGGCAGATCGGCAATGCGTCCTTCCGGCCCGAACAGCCGCACGATATTGGTGTCCGATCCGAAACCGGCGCCTGTCTGCGTAACGTCGTTGGCTACCAGCAGATCGCAGTTTTTGCGCTGCAGCTTCTCGGCCGCGTAGGTATCCAGGTCATGCGTCTCGGCAGCAAAACCGATCAGGAATTGATGTTCCTTTTGCGAGCCGAGCGTTTGCAGCACATCCACGGTCTTGACCAGCTCAAGCGCCATCGTATCGCCGACTTTTTTGATCTTGCGCGGCGAGCTGGATTTCGGCCGATAATCGGCAATCGCGGCGGACATGATCAGCATATCCGTTTTCCCCCACTCGTTCAGGCACGCTTCGTACATGTCTTCCGCGGATTCGATCCGCAGCGTCGGAATGCCCGGAGGCAGCGCAACTTGCACCTTGCCCGCGATCAATTTCACGTCGGCTCCCAAATCTTGCGCGGCTTGAGCCAAAGCGATGCCCATTTTGCCTGACGAATCGTTCGTGATATAACGGACCGGGTCGATCCGTTCGATGGTGCCGCCGGCAGTCACGACGATTTTCTTGCCGGATAGCGGCCCTTGCACAGCGTATGTGGCCGTTCCCGCAGAAGTCAGACCGCCGGCAAGTCCGTGTTCCGACGCTCCTCCGGCCGTAGCGAACAACGTTTCGCCGCTCGGATTCGCTTTGTCGACCTCGCTTGTCGCAGATACGAACGGTTCGGGCCCCGGATCGTGAACATCGGTATCCGATCCAATCGCGCGCTCGGTCGGCGCGAGGCTTTCCGACCGCGAACTTCCGCCGACCTCGCGTTCCGCAAAGAAACGACGCACGACTTCCACGATCGTCTCCGGTTCTTCCAGACGCCCTTTGCCGACATAACCACAAGCCAACATTCCGTCGCCCGGTTCGATCATTAGGGCACCGCGATCAACCAGCGTCCGCATATTTTGCACGACGGCAGGATGGCTGTACATATGAACATTCATCGCAGGCGCGATCATCAGCGGAGCCGTCACGGCAAGCAGCGTCGTGGATAACATATCGTCAGCCAAACCGTTTGCCAGCTTGCCGATGATATTTGCCGTTGCCGGAGCAATCAGCACCAGATCGGCCCAATCGGCCAGATCAATATGATTGACGACTTTCGGATTGTGCTCTTCGAACGTATTCGCATGCACCGGATTACGGGTCAGCACTTGAAGCGTCAATGCCGGAATGAACTGCTGCGCGGCCTCCGTCATGACGACTTGTACCTGCGCTCCCGCTTTGACCAACTGACTGCAAAGCGTCGCGGCCTTATAGGCAGCAATTCCTCCGGTTACGCCGAGCAAAATCTTTTTCCCGTTTAACATGTGCGATTCCCCTCCTGAAAAAAAATAACAACCGTGAGGTTGTTAGAGATGGAGCCTTCCGGCTTATTTTGCATGATCTGCCTTGCCTGTGCCGTCAGGCTATTCGTAACAGAAGCTTTTACAGGTTCCGTTTACCTTTTTGTTCTTCGACCACTTCATTCTCGTCGCGAGCTTCTACTTTAATGTAGTCGCCGTAAATTTCTTCGAGCGCTACGCCGACCTGTTTGTGCGCTCTAGGGCGTTGAAGTTCCGATTCGGCACCTTCGCGAAGCTGTCTCGCGCGTCTGCTGGCGGCTACGACCAAAGAATATTTACTATCTACTTTGGTCATGATTTTGTCGATGGAAGGATACAACATGTTTATCGTCCTCTCTGTATGTCCCCTGCTTCAGTCGCGTACGCGTCATGGACAAGGGAAAAGCCCGGTTCTCCGGCAATCTGTTTGTTGAAAAATGTACTTACTTGGCAATACGACAGTGCTCGGCAACAATGATCGATTCGATCCGCATGCAAGCCTTATCGACTTCATCGTTAACCACAGCATAATCGTAATGACGCATCAAGGCAATCTCTTCCTCGGCTACCGACATGCGGTTGTGAATCACCGATTCCGTCTCCGTGCCGCGTCCCACGATTCGATCCTTCAATTCTTTGAGCGAAGGCGGCGTCAGGAAAATAAACACTCCGTCAGGGAAGGTCTCCTTCACCTTGAGCGCACCCTGCACTTCAATTTCCAGAATGATATCGTTACCTGCTTCGATCGTTTGCTCAACGAAGTCACGCGGCGTGCCGTAGAAATTCTCGACATACTGCGCATACTCCAGCAATTGATCATTCGCGATCATATCACGAAATTCTTCCTGGCTTTTGAAAAAATAATTGACGCCATGCTGCTCTCCTTCGCGAGGCGAACGAGTCGTCGCGGATACCGAATAGACAAGCCCTGGCAATCTTTTGCGCAGCGCGCTGCATACCGTTCCCTTTCCGACTCCTGACGGTCCGGACAATACAATCAATAACCCTTTAGACATAGTTCTCCCCATTATTCGTCGTTATCGTCGTCTTTGGTGGACAGTCGATGAGCCACCGTCTCCGGCTGTACCGCGGACAAAATGACGTGATCGCTGTCGGTAATAATGACGGCGCGCGTTCTGCGCCCGTAAGTGGCATCGATCAGCATATGCCTATCTCGTGCCTCCTGAATAATCCGCTTAATCGGCGCGGATTCCGGGCTTACGATGGAAATGATTCGGTTGGCCGATACAATGTTCCCGAAGCCGATATTGATAAGCTTGATTGCCATGTCCAGGTTTTCCCCCTATTAGTTGTTACTCTTTCTGTAATTCGGGCCAGGCACCCGGCCGTTATTCGAGATTGGCTGCCTGTTCTCGCATCTTCTCAAGCTCAGCCTTCATCTCGACGACATGGCTTCCGAGCGCCAAATGATTCGCCTTCGAGCCAATCGTATTGACCTCTCTATTCATTTCCTGAATCAAAAAGTCCAGCTTGCGACCTTTTGCTTCGCTATTGCCCAGCAACTCCGAGCATTGGTCAAAGTGACTTCGCAGTCTCGCCAATTCTTCATCAATGCTGCAACGGTCCGCAAAAAGCGCGACTTCCATGCCTAAGCGGAACTCGTCCACCACGAAGCTCCCGTCTTGCAATTCGGATAGTCTCTGCCTCAGCTTCGTCCGATAATCATCGACGACAGTCGGAGCCAATCGAGCCAACTCTTGATGCGCTGCGGTCAGATTTCTCAATCTAAGACGGCAATCCGCCGTTAGATGATTGCCCTCGGAGCCTCGCATCGAAACAAGTTCGGCCAAAGCCTGCCCCAGACCTTCCTGAAGCACGGCTTCCCAGTCCAGCTCCTCTTGCTCGGCAACCGGAGCTTCCGTAGGAAGCATAACATCCGGAAGCGCGAGCAATTCGGCAGCGCTTAGACGACTATCCATACCATAAATCCGTTCCAACTCGCGCGCCGCCCGAATATAAGAATCGGCTGCCGCGCGGTTAAGCATCATCGTACTTCCCGATGCTTCGCTCTCTCTGGTGATGTACACGTCAATCCGTCCGCGCCTGACATGCTGCTGTACAAGCCGCCGGAGACCTTCCTCGAAACTGTTCCATTCCCGGGGCATCCGAAGCACGACTTCGCAGTAGCGATGATTGACGGACTTGACTTCAAATTGAATTTTGTATCCGCCCCGATTCATGGCGAATTGACCATAACCGGTCATACTGAAAGACATCGTCATCACATCCGTTACCCTATTTTAATGGATTATGCACATCGAAACAAGAGGGCTGGCGCGTGTTTGCGAATTCATGTTCCGGGGTTGCTTATCTTTAATCAAAGATATATACTGAAATTAATAAAGTCACTTAATTTACCTCACCTGAATAGTCATTCTATTCCTCACACCCATTCCTTCAATTGTTACAAGGAGATGATCGTTATGCAATTACTCGGACAACACCACGTATCGCTCATGACCGGAAAAGCCGAACAAAACTATGACTTCTTCACCCGGATTCTCGGCATGCGTTTGGTCAAAAAATCGGTAAATCAGGACAATACGACTTCCTACCATCTTTTCTACGGAGATGCGGTCGCAAGTCCCGGAACCGAGGTTACTTACTTTGATTACCCGGGAATCGGGCCTTCCTACCCGGGCGTATCCAGTATTTCTTCTACTTCGCTAAGAGTACCGACTACAGCCTCATTGCGCTTTTGGCAAGAACGTCTGGACTCGCTCGGAATCAAGCACGGCGAGATCATCCAACGCGCCGGACGCAACACGCTGGCTTTCGAGGATTTCGAAGGCACGCAGTTGATTTTGGCGGCCGACGAAGGCGAAGCCGGCGTGGCGCCTGGCGAGCCATGGACTGCCGAAGGCATTCCGCTGGAGCATGCCATCGTCGGTCTCGGCCCTGTCACGTTGACCGTGGCCGATGCGAAGCCGACCGCTCTTGTATTGACCCAGCTCATGGGTTTCCGCAAAGTAGGAACTTATCCGTCTCCGGCAGGCGATTTTGCCGAAATCGAAGTATTCGCGACGGGCGAAGGCGGCTCCGGCGCGGAAGTTCATTTGGAAGCCCGCCCCGATCTGCCGAAGTTCCGCTTGGGACGCGGCGGCGCGCATCACGTGGCATTCCGTATTCCGAACGAGGAAGAGTACGCCAAATGGATCGATCGCATCGCGGCAAGCGGTTTGCAAAACTCGGGGCGCGTAGACCGCGATTATTTCAGAGCATTGTATTTCCGCGAGCCGAACGGCATACTGTTCGAATTATCGACGGATACGCCGGGATTCGATATCGACGAACCGATTGAATCGCTGGGCGAGAAATTGGGCCTGCCTTCATTCCTGGAGCACCGCCGGGCCGACATCGAATCCAAACTCCGCCCCCTCAAATGGTGAGGGCGGCAAGCTGTTTTCATTAGGGGACGGCTTTGCTGCGCCGGGAAAATCCTATTCGGGGGTAAAGCTGGGGCGCTGCGGGGGAAATTCGTTCAAGATGCTGTCTCGCTTATAAAGTCTCCGACTTTATAAGCTCAAAGGCATCTTTCACTGAATTTCCCCCTCCGCTACGCTTTGACTGAATAGAATTTTCTCGACGCAGAGCCGTTTCCATGAGAACGGCTTTTTTTTATTTAGTTAAAAATAAAAAAAAGCCGCAGCTTTGCGGCGGCTTTAAGGTGTCGGGAAAAGCATAACGTGGCTGGAAGCGAGAAGACGGAGAGAGAAATTCAGGTCAATACGCCTTTGAACTTGGAAACCTACAACTAAAATTTCAATCCAGTTTTCCAAGTGAGACAGCGTCTTTACCGAATTTCTCTCGCAGTCGTCTCGCTTCCCCCCGCCAAAGCAGCTTTCCCGACAGCTTGATTTAAGCGGTCAAAGTGCCGGTGTAGACGAAGGCTGCGGGGCCGGTCATGTAGACGTGGTTGTCGGATTCGTTCCATTCGATGAACAGGTCGCCGCCTTTGAGGGATACGGTGGCTTCGCGGTCGCTGTGGCCGTTGAGAACGGAAGAGACCAGCGTTGCGCATGCGCCTGTTCCGCACGCCAGGGTAGGGCCCGCGCCGCGTTCCCATACGCGCATGTCGATCTGTTCGCGGCTGTTGACGGTCGCGAATTCGACGTTTACTTTTTTCGGGAAGAGAGGATGCTTCTCAAGAACGGGTCCCCATTTCGCAAGGTCGAAGTTTACGGCGTCGTCCACATAGATCACGCAGTGCGGATTGCCCATGGAGACTGCGGTGAACCGGAACGATTCGCCCAGAGCTTCGATCGGCTGATCGACCACCTGTTCGCCATCTACGTCAACCGGGATTTTGGCGCCTTCGAGAATCGGAGCTCCCATATCGACGCGTACTGTTCGGGCAACGCCGTTTTCCGCTTGAATCGTCAGAGGCTGTACGCCTGCTCCGATCGTCTCGATCGTGAGCTCTTCGCCCTCTGCCAATTTGTGATCGTACACATATTTGGCCACGCAGCGAATCGCATTGCCGCATTGCTCGGCTTCCGAACCGTCGGAGTTCATGATGCGCATCATGAAGTTCGCTTTTTCGGACGGCAAAATGTAAACAAGCCCGTCCGCGCCGACGCCGAAGAAACGGTCGCAGACTTTCACCGCAAGTTCTGCCGCATTAGCGGGAAGCTCTTTTTCTCCGTATACGATCACAAAGTCGTTACCGAGTCCGTGCATTTTCGTGAATTCCATCATGTTGATTCCACTCCTTATCGTTTTCGAAACAGGCATACGGGTCAATTCGCAAGATCCGAAAAGTTGACGAACGTCCCGGTTTCGCTCAATATATAGATCATGCCGCGTCCATTTGCGGAATCCGACCGTATATGGACTTCTCCGCGAAAGCTACATTAATTAAGATACCCGAACCCTCGCGCGATTACTATTGATTTTCTGCGTGAAACTTTGTGTTTTTCCGCGTGCTGGAGTCGTATTCATTTGGGTCATTAGAGAAAGAAGGTCGTTATAGATGGCACTGGACGGAATCGTTACGCGAGCAATCGTCACCGAGCTTGCCTCCCTTCAAGGAGCTCGCATTAGCAAAATTCATCAACCTTCCGGCAACGATATCATTTTCCAGATTCGTTCGCGCGAAGGCAATAGAAAACTGCTGCTCTCCGCAAGCCTTACCTACCCGCGGGTGCAGTTTACCGAGCAATCCTATATGAACCCTCCCGAAGCGCCCATGTTCTGCATGCTGATGCGCAAGCACTGCGAAGGCGGCGTGATCGAAAAGATCGAACAGGTCGGGATGGAACGCATTTTGCATTTCTGGATCAGGCAGCGGGACGAAGTAGGAGACGTATCGCTTAAAAAGCTCGTCGTCGAACTGATGGGCCGTCACAGCAATATTATCCTGCTCGACGCTTCGACGGACACGATCCTCGACGGCATCCATCATGTCACGCCGGCGATCAGCAGTTATCGGATCGTGATGCCGGGGTTCAAGTACCAAGAGCCTCCGCAGCAGAACAAACTTAATCCTTTAGAAGCGACCGAAGAACAATTCAAGCAAAAATGGAACGAAAACATCGTCGAGCCTCCGGTCAACCGAATCGTGGACGCGTTCACCGGACTCAGCCCGCTGATCGCTCAGGAAGTGCTGCATCGCGCAGGCGGAGCCGACGATACCGGGAACGATTCCGCACCGGACGGCGCATCCGTCTGGGCGGCATTCGATGCGCTGATGAACGATGTCCGTGAAGCGCGTTTCGCGCCGAGCAGCGGTCTCAACGCACGCGGCAAGCTTGTTTTCTCCGCCGTTCCGTTAACCCTGATCCAGGGCGAAAAGCGCACCTTCGATTCGATCGGCACTTGCATGGAGCATTATTACGGCGATAAAGCCGACCGGGATACCGTCAAACAAAAGGTCAGCGACCTGCTGAAGTTCCTCCAGAACGAGCGCGGGAAAAACGTCAAAAAGCTCGATCACCTGGACAAAGACCTCGAAGAAGCCCAGGACGCCGAGCAATACCGGATTCAAGGCGAATTGCTCTTCGCGTCGCTGCACGAGCTACAACGCGGGATGAAAGAGATCGAGCTGGTCAACTTCTACGACGAAGAACAGCGCACGATCAAGATCGGGCTCGATCCTCTGCTGAACCCGTCGGACAACGCCCAACGCTATTTTAAAAAGTACAACAAATACAAAAACAGCTTGGCCGTCATCGACGAGCAGATCAAAAAGACGCACGAAGAAATCGCCTACATGGACAGCCTGCTTCAGCAGCTGAACGATGCTTCCCTGCGCGACGTCGATGAAATCCGCGCCGAGCTGGCCGAACAAGGCTACGTCCGCAGCCGCGCGCCGCGCGGTTCCAAAAAGAAGAAAAAGAACGATAAACCGACGCTGCATCTGTACACCTCGTCGGAAGGCATCGAAATTTATGTCGGCAAAAACAACCTGCAAAACGAGTTCATCACCAACCGCTTGGCCCATTCCAGCGACACCTGGCTGCACACCAAAGACATCCCGGGCTCGCACGTCGTGATCCGCAGCAGCGAATACGGCGAAGACACGTTGAACGAAGCTGCCCAACTCGCCGCCTACTTCAGCCAAGCCAAGCACTCCAGCAGCGTTCCCGTAGATACAACCCAAATCCGCCATGTCCGCAAACCAAGCGGCTCCAAACCGGGTTTCGTGATCTACGATCATCAAAAAACACTCTTCGTTACGCCTGATGAGGATCTGATCAAATCATTGCCGAACACGGTGAAAAATAATTAATGACTTTTGATGTTTTCGAAAAAAGACAATCTATTCACAAAATAAACTCAACACAAAAAGGTCAGTCTCCCAATCGGAGACTGACCTTTCTGCATACCCAACCCAGCGATGCTGCGAACAGCAGCGAACCCAATCCCCTCTCCGCAAAATAAGAGGACGTGCCAGAGGGAGTGGTTAACGATCTAAGCGACTTCGGCTTTCCGTAGGAAAACGAGCGGAGCTACAGTCGAACGAAAGCGCAAATCAGCGCGAATACGTGCAAAGCGTTCGACATTTCGCAATGACCGAACCGTTAGCGAGAGGTCATGCGAAGAAGAGCGTTAACCACTCCCTCCCCCGCCACGTACTCCCCCAACTCCCCATGAAAAACAACGCCCTGCCGCACTCCGTGATAATCCGACCCCGCCGTGGTGATCAACTGATACTCTCGCGCCATCTCCCGATACCGTTCTTCACCCGCTGCATCATGATCCGGATGCCGCACTTCAACCCCGGCCACTTTCGCCGTCCCGATCACTTCCCGCACCAACCCGTCATCTCCGTACAATCCCGGATGCGCTACTACGGGCACACCGCCTGCTGCACGAATCCAATCCGCCGCTTCTGCCGGAGTAATTCGCGGAGGAGAAACATAAGCTGCTGCGCCTTCGGCAAGATACTTGTCAAAAGCATCCCGTAAGTCGACCGCGTATCCTTTACGCACCAAGACATCCGCCATATGCGGCCTACCGACGCTCTCGCCCGGTTTCAACGGTCGGCCGCCGCGTTCTTTCACCTCGTCCAACGTAATCTCCACGCCCAATTGCCGCAGACGTTCCAAGATTAGATCGTTACGTTGGTCGCGCGTTCCGCGCAAGCCCGCCAGTCTTTCCAAAAAAATCTCGTCCGCCGGATTCACGAAATACCCGAGCATATGGATATCTTTTTCGCCTGCTCGCGTGCTGATTTCAATTCCCGGCACAAACTCCAGGCCGACAAGCGCCGCTTCCTCCGCAGCTTCGCGTAAGCCTGCAACCGTATCATGATCGGTCAAAGCGATTCCTCTCAACCCGCGTTCTGCTGCGATTCGCACCAACTCTTTCGGTGTATTCATTCCGTCCGAAGCTGTACTGTGCATATGAAGATCGTATGATCCTTTGATATCTCCGCCCATCTCTATTCCTCTCCTTCCTCGGACGATTCGCTAATCTGGCGCTCCCGCAGGAAATTCAAAAAGGCGACCGCCGCAATCGGAAGCAGCGTCGACTTTAACCGAATCGAATAGAACTGTCTTTTAAACGACGCATCGGCAACAGGAACCGCATGCAGCAGCCCCAAGGCAAGCTCATGCTTCACCGAAGAAGGCGAAAGCATCGTAATGCCAAGCCCCGCTTCGACCGCCGATTTCACCGCTCCCGTACTGCCAAGCTCCATAACCGTTTGCAGCGAGCGCGGGTCCATTCCTTTGGCTTTCCATTCTTCTTCCATGACCTGCCGCGTACCGGAACCTTCTTCACGCAATACGAAAGGGTGCGCCGATGCTTCTTTCAACGTAATCGACGTTCGACCCGCAAGCGCATGTCCGGCCGGAACGATCAGGCGCAGTTCATCCTGCATCACCGACTCGCTGATAATATCCGGATGCACGACAGGCGCTTCAACAAGCCCGAAATTCAAAGTATGACGGGCGATCTCGTCCAAAATTTGCGTCGTATTCATCACTTTGAGCGAGATCGCGATATCGGGATGCTGCCGGCCGAACGGAACCAACAGCGGAGGCAGAACATACTCGCCGATCGTATTGCTTGCCCCAAACCGCAGACGTCCTTCCAACTTATGCGTAAAACGAGCCATTTCCGTATCCGTTTCCTGCATAAGCTCGATACTACGTCTGGCAAAGGGAATCAGCATGCGTCCCGACTCGGTCAGCTCGATCTTTTTCGTCGACCGATTGAGCAGCTTCGTCCCGAAATGCTCTTCCAAAGCCTGTACCTGCATCGTAACCGCCGGCTGCGTCATATGCATCGCTGCCGCTGCCGCGGAAAAACTACCTTTCTCCGCAACCGTATGAAAAATATGCAGCTGGTGAAAGTTAAGCGCCATTCCTTCATCCTCCTCACAAAAAAAGCATGAAAATCGAAATTTTCATGCCTGGGCTTACCGGCTTGTCAAAGTTAGACAAGCCATTGCTTATTCGATTGCGGGGCATTCCCCTTATGACCGACGCCCGTGTTCCACGTCTCGCTCGCTACTTTTTTTTGCGTCCGTTTTTCATCAGCGTCATTCTTCGCGAATGCCGCAACCAAGAGTAATACGATTTCAAATCCCGCAGTTCAATGGTTTCCGACATTTTGCCAAGAAACGTCACCACGATCATTTTGTGCAGAGGGCCGCCTTCCACCGGATATGGGCCTGCCAGCTCGCCAAATTCCGCTACGACGACAATATCGTCATCGATCAGATAAACGTCTTCTTCTTTGCGATAATACGGAAGCATTTGCTTGTTCTGCAAGCATTCCCACAGCCAGGCCGTAATCTCTTCCGTACTTTTTTGTCCGCTTTCGATCCGATCGCCATAGCGGCTTTTGGCATGATTCGTAATGACGATGTCTGCCACCTTTTTGTCACCGAGAGCGATGAAAAAAGGTTCGTAAGTGCTCCATCGTTCCGTCGCCTTATCCCGCACCGTTTATCACTCTCCAGAGACTCGACTTGGTCTTTCTTGCGGCGATTGCACAACTGCGAATCGATCTTTGTTTAAACAACCGATACATTGCGCGCACGCCTTGGTGCATGGATCACGCGGATGCTTAATATTAACGAACCTGCAAGCATCGAATCGGACCCGTTCCATGCACGATTATGTTGACGATAGTGAATCCTTTTAGGCCAGAGTCAACACAATAGGTCTTTATATCTATGTATATATACCCAATATATTACATCATGCTTCTAACTTATACAAGCTGTTCAAGAAAAGCCAATTGCCATTCTCCCACGGTGCAGAAGAAGCGGCCCAGTTGGGCCGCTTCTTTTACATTTTTCCGCCGATCCGAAATTCAGCCCGACAGCGCTTCGGAATCCGGAAGCTCCGATGGAGCATCCTCCGGAAGTTTGCTGCCGTAATCCGTCTTCAGCTCAGTCCGATGCGACCTTTCGATTTTGCGTACGTAGGAGAGCCTGCGCATATGTTTCGCCGTTTCCTCCGCCCGATCGGCATTAAGATAAACGACGGCGTAGTGCATCCGACGCGATACGTAATGAAGCGTTCCGTATTTCTCCAAATTACGTGCCGCTTTCAGGTCATTGACCCATACGATATAACCGATACGTTCCGGGACCATGATGCTCGCACCTTCTTTCTGTAAATAACCGGCCGGCATCTTAGCCGCAGCCGCAGGAACCGCCGCTTCCGCAACCCTTTTTCGGCAGCGGATCATTCCCCGGTACCTTGATACTCGAAGAAACCGAATAGGCGATCGTCTCCGACATTTCAAAGAGCAGGTCGTCAAGCGCCTTCTCCGCTTCTTTAAAACGGGATACGGCCTCGATCTCCTCCATCTCCCGTTCGACGAGCTCGACTTCCTCTTTCGCGGCGTGGAAATTCGGGTGAAAATGTCCGAAACGCTGCGTTTCTTCAAACAGTTCTTTCTTGGCGTTCAACTTACCGATGAGACGCCGCACTTCCGGATGCTCCTGCATCCGTTCGCGCCAATATAAATAATCCGCAACTTCGACAGAACCGTTGATCATATCGCCCAATTCATATGCGCTCATGAGCACACAGGCCATGTCGACTGTTTCAATCTCCGATACGCTCATTGTGTCATCCCGCTTCTGTGCTGAAACTCTACCCGTTCCCACCCGGGAAGGGCAGGTACAATTATCATAGCACAACACCGAGCAGGATGTAAGCCTTTAACAGAAGAGGGCAGGGCAGAAGAACTACCGCAACGAGGTCAGAAATACTCACTCTAATTCTAAGTTTTGTCCTCAAGTGCAGCTTCAGCCATCGCAATGAGCAATGAAGCCGACGCCGTCATCGCCCGTTCGTCAAAATCAAAGCGGGGATGATGATGCGGATAAACGAATCCCTTTTCGGAATTACCCGCTCCCACGAGCATGAAGCACCCCGGACGCTCTTGCAAATAATAAGCAAAGTCTTCGGCAGGCATAAGCGGCGTAGCCGTTTCGATCTTAAAGCCCGGCAAGGCCGAAGGCGCAACACGGAAGAACCGTTCAGCTTCCTTTGCGTGATTGACCAGTGCGGGGTATCCGACCAGATACTCGACCTGGGCCGTTGCTCCGTAAACTTCCGCTACATGATTGCTGATCGCTTCGATCCGCTGACGAATCAATGCTCGCGTGTTTTCGTCGAAAGTCCGCACCGTTCCCGTAATTCGCGTTTTCTCCGCCACTACATTTTGCGCCGTCCCTCCGCTGATGGTTCCGATGCTTAAAACGGCCGGACGCAGCGGGTCAACGGAACGGCTGACCACCGTCTGAAGCTGCACAACCAGAGCCGATGCCGCTACGATGCTGTCGACGGTCTCGTGCGGCATTCCTCCGTGGCCGCCGCGTCCCGTTATGTCAATGAAAAACTCATCCGTCGAAGCCATCATGGCCCCCGTTGCGGAAGCCACCGTACCGACAGGAATCGGAGTCCACAAGTGAACGCCGTACACCGCATCGACGCCCTCAAGAGCTCCATTTTCGATCATCGGCTTGGCCCCCCCCGGGCAGACTTCTTCCGAAGCCTGGAACAACAATCGGATTTCTCCTTGCAAAGAATCCCGACGATCCGCAAAATAACGCGCCACTGCAAGCAGCGCGGCCGTGTGCCCGTCATGTCCGCATGCGTGCATGACCCCTTCTCGCCGCGACGCATATTCGGCTCCGCTTTCTTCATTGATCGGAAGTGCGTCCATATCGGCCCGCAGCGCGATAACCCGGCCTGGCCTCGATCCTTGCACCGTGCCGATCAATCCATGCCCGCCCAGACCGGTACGAACTTCGATGCCGAAGCTTTCCAATTTTTCCGCGACAAATGCCGCCGTCTCCCGCTCTTTATAGGACAATTCGGGATATTGATGCAGATGCCTGCGCCACTCTACCATGTCCGCAAATCCGCGTTCCACTGTTTCATTCATTGTTTCAGGTCCCTTCAGTTTAACTTCACGCCTGCTTGCCTTTCCATGCGAACCGCTTGCTTAATGCGCCTTTTCGTCATTGTAGCAAAAAACAAAAGCATCGCCCACCGTTATGACAGGTCTTGCACCCCGGTTTCAAAGCGATTATGATGAAAGATGAAGTTTTAGACGGGCATTCACATCATCTTACACATAAACGGCGCTTTTCGCAGCGGCCGCCGAAGGATTGAACTTACATGAGCACAATAAGAACCAACAATAACAGTCAGACAAGCCGCTCAGGCGTCAAGACGAAAGCCAGGCCGCCCAAAGCTCCGCCCGATTTTCAATTATTGATTCTGACGCTGATTTTGACAGGATTCGGTTTGTTGATGGTATTTAGCGCCAGTTCGAGTTTTACGCTGATCAGCAAAAAGTTCAGCTATAATCCGTTTTTCTTCACGGAGTCGCAATTTCTGTATGCGCTGCTCGGCATCTTCGTCATGCTAATTACGATGAATATCCCTTATAAAAAGTTCAAAAAACTGTTTATTCCGATGTTTTTCCTGACCTTTATCCTGCTTGTGGCCGTACTGTTCATGCCTGCCGTCAACGGCGCGCACAGTTGGATCAGAATCGGCTCGTTCACCCTTCAACCAACTGAACTGGCGAAAATTAGCACGATTTTGTATCTGGCCGCTTTGATTTCGAAAAAAGGCGAACGATTCCGCGATCTTCGCTCCGGCTTTATGCCCGTATTCGTCATCGTCTCGGTAATTGCCGGACTGGTCATGCTTCAACCCGACTTTGGTTCCTGCATGATTCTCGTTCTGGCTTGTCTTCTGGTGATCTATGCGGGCGGAGCGAGCATGAAGCATATTCTGGGCTCGATGTTGATCGTGGCTGTCATGCTCGGACTTTTTCTCGGCGCCAAAGAACTGCTCACTCCGAAAAGCCCTGACGAGGCCAGTGCGAATTCCAGCTATCGCGTGGACCGGATCCAAGCGTATCTCAATCCGTTCGCCGATCCTAAAGGCTCTACCCAAAACCTGCTCAATTCGCTGATCGCGGTCGGCGAGGGCGGCGCGACGGGCGCGGGTTACGGACAAAGCATCCAGAAGCTCTCGTACCTGTCCAACCCGCATAACGACTTTATCTTTGCCATTATCGGCGAAGAATTCGGATTCATCGGAACGGCAGCGTTCCTGCTGCTATATCTGTACTTCTTATGGAGAGGGCTGCTGGTTTCTCTTCGCTGTCCGGATATCTTCGGCACGTTGACCGGCGTCGGCATCGTCGGCCTGATCGGTATTCAAGCCTTTATCAACATCGGCGGCGTGACCAATACCATTCCGCTCACCGGCGTTACGCTTCCGTTCATCAGTCACGGCGGCACATCCCTGCTCATCACCTTGTTCAGTATGGGCATCCTGCTCAGCATCTCGCGCGATTCGAAAAAAGCAAACTCTTCGATCAAGCAAGAATCGACAGAAACGGTAACCGTACCGGAACGCCGTCCGGCTTTGTACCGTTCCCGATAATAAAGCGACGGTTGAGGACAATGTGCATGACCGCTTGTCCTCAACCTATCGATCCACGTAAAAAGGTTCTCCCGAATCATCGGGAGAACCTTCTTTTATGCTGCACATGACGAATCTTTTGAAGGTCCGCTTGATCTGCCTGTTTTAGCGGATACGGGAAGGCTCCTCGATCGAGATATCGTCCTTGAAGGCGACGCCTTCGACTTTGACATTGACTTCGACCACTTTCAGTCCGGTCATATTTTCTACGGCTTCGCGAACATTCTGCTGCAGCATGCGACAGACTTCATGAATCGGCGTTTCATACAAGACGATGATGCGCAGGTCAATTGCCGTCTCCAACTGGCCGACTTCGACGGTCACGCCCTTCTGCACGTTTTTACCGCTCAGACGCTTCGCCCAGCCTTCCGATAAGCCTCCGGACATCGCGGCGATTCCCGGGGTTTCCAGTGCAGCCATTCCCGCAATTTTAGCTACGACATCGTTAGCGATTTGTACATTTCCATTGTCCAATTGCAATTGTTCGGACATGACCATCCCTCCTTACTTCATACCTCTAGTTTAAGGGCTAACCCCCTCGCAGCGCAAATGCCGTTTTTGATATTTTTTGCGTTCTCTTCTGTAAATCGTTTCATAAGGCTTAAAATGACGTATATTTGGAATGGACCTGTTATATTGATTTTTACATACCAAGGAAGATTTTATCGACGGAGGCCTGACCTTATGAAAAAAATGCTTTCTCCCATCCTGCTCATTCTGACTTTTGCACTGAGCGCAGCGGGGCATCTGCTCCATTGGAATCCCACGCTGGAGTTTGTACTCTCGGCGATCTCGGTCATCTTTGTAGCCGGCTTTCTCGGCCGCGCTACCGAAAGCGTTGCCCACTATGCCGGACAGAGGCTGGGCGGATTTTTGAATGCAACGTTCGGCAATGCGGCAGAGCTGATCATCGCCGTCTTGTTGGTCAAAGAAGGGTTGTTCGACATGGTGAAGGCCAGCTTGACCGGATCGATTATCGGCAATCTGCTGCTGGTGCTCGGCCTCAGCTTGTTTGCCGGAGGATTGAAGTTCAAGGTACAAAAATTCAACGTTCCTCTTGCCGGAATGAACGGATCGCTGATGATCGTCGCAGTCATTGCTTTGTTCGTTCCTGCCGTATTCCTGAACACGCACTCCATCGAAGGTTTGCAGATCGATACGCTCAGCCTGATCGTCGCCGGGATTCTGATCGTGGCCTATATCGCTTGGCTCGTTTTCTCGATGATTACGCACAAAGATTATCTGGCTGATCCGGTCGAAACTTCGCGCGCAGGCGCAGCCGCAATCAGCGGGGCCGCAGGCGCGACATCCGGCAGTGCCGAAACGCCTACTCCAGCCGCGTCCGGCGCAGCTGCAGAGGACGAACACGCCCCGACTTGGTCAAAAGGCCGTTCCATCCTCTATCTCGTGATCGCCACCGTCATGGTTGCTTTCGTCAGCGAATGGTTGGTCGGCACGCTTGATACGTTTACCACCCAATTCGGGCTCAGCGAACTGTTCGTCGGAGCGTTCGTCGTGGCGATCGTCGGCAACGCTGCCGAGCACAGTGCCGCAATTATGCTGGCCATGAAAAATAAAATCGGGGCTTCCGTCGAAATTGCAGTAGGCAGCAGCTTGCAAATTTCGCTGTTCGTCGCACCGGTGCTGATCTTCGTCAGCTTCTTCATGGGCGGCCTGAGCGGAACGATGGATATCGTATTTTCAACCATCGAGATCGTCGCGATCGCCGTATCCGTGTTCGTGGCCAAATCGATCATTCAGGACGGCGAGACCAATTGGTACGAAGGACTGCTGTTGATCGCCGTGTATATCATTCTCGGCGTCTCGTTCTTCATGGTTCATTAAATCCAATCCGCAAAAAAGCATACAAAAAAAAGCGCGTACGGAGTCAATCCTCCCTGCGCGCTTTTGTTATGTCGAAGTCCGAAAGAAGCAACGATCTGTTCGCTATTCCTTATTGTTCAGGGCTTCGTAGAGAACCGCCAAATTGCGTTCCAGCTTGCTCACGATCTGCTTGCCTTCCGACTCGCCGACGAGGCCTGCACGAATCGCAAAATCGACCTGTCTGGAAAAACCGTACATTTGCGTATCCAGCACTTCCTCATAGAGAGGACAGTAGCGGGTCGCCAGATTCTCCATCTGTACTTCTATCAATTTCTCGATTTTATCTGCATCTTCCTGAAGAAGATTGGCTGCCTTGATTTGAAACTGCTCTTGCACGTCAGATGAAGTCATATTTTCTCCCCCCTATGCCCGAAAGTGTGGCCGGCGTTTCTAATCTAATATTAGACGAATTTGAAGGGTAATACAAGAACCAGCTAACAAAATGTAAACGCGCACGAGCAAAAGCACCGTCCCGTTTAACAGCGGGCGGTGCTCAATACGTCGACTTCGTATCGGGTCAACTCTTAATCAGAAGATTACGTTCGGACCAAACCGTTCGCTTTTCGGCAAAGGTTCGCCCGATCCGCTCACCGATTGTACACGGTCAACGTACAGGCTTGGAACTCGTTCATGCTTATTCGGGCGCGATTACGACGTTGAGGTCGTGTTTTTCAAATACTTCAACCATAGCCGCTTTTGCCGCTTCGGCGTCCGGACCGATTACGTGCAGCTCATACTGTTGGCTGCTCACCAGCGTCGTGAACAATCCGAGGATGCTCTTGACGTCGATGTACTTGTTTTCGGATTGAAGAACGATCGAAGAAGAGAAGCGGGATGCGGTTTGCGCGATTTCGACAACCGCAGCGTTGTTTTTAGCCATTGTTATCCCTCCGTCTAAGTTTCAAAATGATAGCTGGTGCTCACATGTTCCATGATAACTTGTATCCGCTTTCTTATCAACCGTTTTCCGCGTTTCTGAAACCTTTTGCGCGATTTAAAAATTATTTCAAGTTTTCTGGATTCAAACATTCCAGTTCAGGAACAACGAAGATTCCGTCTTTGCGAATCAGTCGGTCGTCGAAATAAATCTCGCCGCCGCCGTACTCCGGACGTTGAATAAGCACGAGGTCCCAGTGGATCGAAGAACGGTTGCCGTTATCCGCGATCTCGTAAGCTTGACCGGGCGTGAAATGCAGGCTGCCCGCGATTTTTTCGTCGAACAAGGTGTCTTTCATCGGAGTCAGGATATACGGATTGAACCCGATCGCGAATTCGCCGATATGGCGGGCGCCTTCGTCCGAATCGAGAATTTTATTCAGCTTTTCCGTATCGTTCGACGTCGCTTCCACGATCTTTCCGTTTTCAAAACGGAACGTGACATTCTCAAAGGTAATGCCGTTGTAAACGCTGGCCGCGTTGTAGGCGATCGTGCCGTTGACGGAATCGCGAACCGGTGCCGTGTAGACTTCGCCGTCCGGAATGTTAGCCGTGCCGGAGCACTTGATTGCCGGAATGTTTTCGATGGAAAACGATAAGTCCGTGCCCGGGCTCACGATACGCACTTTCGATGTTTGGTTCATCAGTGCTTGCAGGGAATCCTGCGCACGGTCCATTTTGGCATAATCCAGATTGCAGACGTCGAAGTAGAAGTCTTCAAAGGCTTGCGTACTCATATTCGCGAGCTGCGCCATGCTCGGGCTAGGATAACGCATGACGACCCATTTGGTATGCTTGACGCGCTGCTCGCTATGTACCGGATGATTGTAGAGCGAATTGTACATTTTCATCTTTTCTTCCGGTACATCGGCCAGCTCGTTCACATTTTCGCCCGAACGAATACCGATGTAGCCTTGCATTTGCTTCATTCGGTTCAGATCCGTTTCCGCCCAAGTACGGATCATGTCCTCCGTCGCATTCATCAGCATCGTACGCTGCACCATCTTATCGGTCAACAAAACGAACGGATTGCCACCCAACGCCGCGATTTCTTCCACGACAGCTTGAAGCAGATCGCGCTCAGGTCCAATCATTTCAACCAGAATATTCTCGCCCGGTTGTACGTTAACGGAATAACCCGCCAGCGTTTTGGCTAACTTCTGTACTCTAGGATCGCGCATTGTGTCTATTCCCTCCACGAATGGGCTCCGGTCTCCGGATCGGAATCCCTCTTAAATTGAACGACGGTCAACAAAAAGCGCCGCCGACGGCTTTATCATTGTAGCACTTCCCCAGCTTGAAGTCATGATTCATTCCGGCTTCCGTCACGGAAAACAGAAAAGACGTTCCGTTCGGCTGCTGGGCCGCATCAGAACGTCTTTTTCGTTGGACTGCTTATACGCCACTTCATGTTCATAATCCGAATCACTCGGCCAATGCCGTATGAATTCGATTCCGGCCGCTATGCTTTGCTTGATACAAGGCCATATCCGCCCGGTAAAACAACGACTCTACGCTAATGGTCCCATTATCCTGCGACCATTCCGCGACTCCGCAGGAAACGGTGACCGAAGGTTCCGTCTCTTGCTCCACGAGGCTGCGAATACGCTCGGCTACCAGCAGCGCTTCGTCCAACGTCGTTTCCGGAAAATAGATCGCCAACTCCTCGCCGCCCCAACGCGCCGAAACGTCAGTCATGCGGATCGAGCTTTTCATGATGCTGCTGATCTGCTGGAGAATCGAATCCCCGATCTGATGCCCGTACGTATCGTTGACCTGCTTGAAGCGATCGATATCGATAACCAGCAGCGCACCCTTGGAGCCTTCGAGCTGGTGGGCGTGAATCCGCTCGTCCAGATGACGGCGTACATGCAGACCGGTCAGCGTATCGCGATTGGCCATGCGTTGAAGCTCGGCATGCAGCGTCGCATTGCCCACCGCCAGACCGATATGCGTCGATAACATTTGCAGCAGTTTAAAGTTTTCGTAAGAGAAGTAATGATGCTCCCGCTGAGCGAGCAGCACGGCACCCATCGTTTTGCCATTGGAAATCAGCGGGGCGGCAATCATGGAACGAGCTTCTCCCAATTCCATAAACCGCGAGGGTACCGACGATTCCAGGTAATCCGAAACAATCAGCGGTTCCTGCGTGCGCAGCACCTGTCCTCCGAAACCGTAGTCGCGGCTGAACGATGCGCCCTCAAGCTCGGGCAAGCTGCACGCCATCACTTCAAAACGCTGTTCCTCCGGATTGTCTTTGACGATGCAGCAGTATTCGGCACGGAAGATGCCCACCAATTCCTGGATCGCGAAAGAAAAGACGTCGCTGAGCTGCAAATTCTGATTCAAGCGCTTGGTCAGCTCATTGATCAGCAGCAGTTCGCGAATCAGCAAATTGGATTGTTCGTACAATTTGGCATTCTCGAATGCTTTGCCTGCCGTATCTGCGATCATGCCGAGCAAATGCGTGTCCAGGCGCTCAGGCGGCAGGTCGAGCGTGAAGTGGAACACCCCGTATACGCCCTGGTGTCCGGCAAGCGGAAGCGCGGCTTCGATTCTCTCCGGATGGCCGGGCGCAGGAATGCGTTCGACCTCGACGCTTCCCTGCATGAATGCGGTGGTGCAGATGTCCCTTTTTCGCTGATCCAACAAAAAGGCCTTCAACTGGGGATTCGTGCTCTGGTAATCCTGCGTCATCAAAAGCTGGCAGCGCGCGGAAGGATGCAGAACAAGCACGATGCGAAGAAGCTCTTCCAATACGCCGTCGACGTTAAACTTGTCATACAACCGCCGAACCATGCGAAACAACGCCGAATCGCCGCTCAGCGCCGTCGCGCCGGCCTGCTTGGTGTACAGCGTATCGTGGATGAACGAATACTCCAGCCTCTGGTAAAAGCAGGTACGAAAATGGGCGCCGCCCATTTCGACCAGGCGCGGCATTCCGGCTGCTTCAGCTTCCGGAACCGAGCAACCTAGCACAGCGAATACGTCTCCGCCGCTTCGGGTGAAGATCGGAACTGCCAATGTTGCACGGCCTCTCAAGTACTCGCTTTCATGATGTTCCGGCGGAACGATAACCGATTCCCTGCGCGCAAGGGACATCCATCCGGCATGCCGGGGTTCCTTTTTCAACTGGAGAATCAAGTTCGGATCGCCGGCCGCCGCCTCGCCTTCATGGCTAAACAAAAACCATTCCACCTGCGGATCCTGCGAAAATCCCGCATTCTGCTCCTGCCAATCCGCAAAGCTCTCTCGAAGCAAAGCTTCTATATAAGGAAAATCGGCTGTACCGATGTCTACCGACTGAATCCAGAAAGATGGATCTTCGCGGGAAATGACAGGAAACAACGCTTCGCCGATTTCATCGCGCCGAATTTCTTCCACCGGGTTCTTCCCTGTGCGTTCGGACATAACTTCTCTCCTTTGCCGAAAACAATACCTGCTAAGCTTAGTAAGTCGACCGCGATCGATTCGTGCATTTGAAAAGGTCAACGTACCAGGGCATGTTTTCAAATCTGCTTCCTTTCGCAATTTGAAAACATGCCCTGGCGTAAAGCCCGGTTTTTTGCAAAAAAAGAAGCTGCAAAAGCCGGGCTGGACTATTAGTAAAAATACCTCCTTCCTATATTACTCTTTTCGCCCCAGTTTTGCATCTTATTTTTCACTATTTCTACCCTTTATTGGGCCTTTCGGCTCAAGACGGTTATTAATCCGCTTATTCATTTTTTTCTTTTCCTTTTAGACTTGACTCCTCCCTCGTTATCCTATAAAATTTAACGATGTATGAACGCCGGATACCTACGTATCCGGGTGTAACGGTGCGTCACCCTCACGCGTTTTGTTGCTATCGGGACAGCGGCTGAACTCTCCCGATATGAGTACGCTGATTCGTTTCTTCTATATGTAGAGAAGCGTCTCCGGCCTGCGTACGCGAAACAAAATACGGCGCACACGCTTCCCCGGTCATTACACATGACAAAGGAGTTTTTCCAATATGGCACGTTATACAGGTCCTAAATTCAAACTCAGCCGCCGCCTCGGTATTTCCCTGAGCGGTAACGGCAAAGATCTCAAGCGCAACTTCCCTCCGGGTCAACACGGCGCCAACCAACGCAGAAAACAAAGCAACTACGGCATGCAGCTTCAAGAAAAGCAAAAGCTGCGCCACATGTACGGCCTGGGCGAGAAGCAATTCCGCACACTGTTCGCAAAAGCACAAAAAATGCAAGGTATCGCCGGCGAGAACTTCATGTTCCTGCTGGAAAGCCGTTTGGACAACCTCGTTTACCGTATGGGCTTCGCTAACTCCCGCGCAGGCGCGCGTCAGTTGGTTGCTCACGGTCACGTGACTGTTAACGGCAAAAAAGTCGACATCGCTTCTTACGCTGTAAGCCTTGGCGACGTAATCGGCCTTCGTGAAAGAAGCCGTGGCCTGTCTTCGATCAAAGAAGCTCTGGAAAACCGCAACCATGTACCGGGTTACATCGAGTACAACGAAGCGGCTCTGGAAGCTAAATACCTTCGTCTGCCTGAGCGTGCGGAACTGTCGCAAGAAATCGATGAGAAGCAAATCGTCGAATTCTACAACCGTTAATCGCAAGTCCGCTCTATACTCGCAAGCTTCGTGCTTGCGGGTATTTTTTATATACAGTCCTTTACCTTAAGCTCGAACAATGTGCAAGTCCCCTTTTTCGGGTGTTTTTTTCCCGGTCCGCATAAATCCCTCCTTCTTAGGCCCTCCTCCCCATTTCATATGCTGTTTTTCTTGTTTTTGTGCTATAATAAGCCCTGTCCAAAAGGAGGAAGATACGCCAATGGCTGATGAGAACAAAAAGCCCAAAACGAAACCTCCCGTCAAGAAAAGATCTTTTTTCCGCAAAACGCTGACCCTCTTTAAATGGGTCGTCATTCTGGGTTTTGCAGCGGTTCTTTTCGGAGGAGGCGCGGCAACGGGGTATGTAACCTCCATACTCAAAGATGAGCCGGTGCGCACCAGAGCATCCATCGAACAGGCCATCGACGAGAACGCGATTACGGGCTTCGCTTATTTTCGGGACAGCTCCCCGATCGGTCAACTTCGTACTGACGAAGATCGCAGGCCGGTCGTTTACGACCAGATTCCGGAAAGCGTTATTGATGCGCTGGTTTCGATCGAAGACAAAAGCTTTTACGAGCATCCCGGCATTGATACAAAAGGTACGCTTCGCGCCGTCAAGCAGAAGCTGCTCAACGAACCGGTACAGACCGGCGGCAGTACGCTGACTCAACAGCTTGCGCGCCGGGTATTCTTAAGTCTGGATAAGACGAATGATCGCAAGATCAAGGAAATTCTACTGTCTCTGCGCATGGAGCGCTTCCTGTCCAAGGAAGAGATCATGACGGCCTATCTGAACAAGATGCCGTTCGGCAAAGGCTCGGCAGGATACAATCTATTCGGCGTGAAGGCAGCAGCCAAAGGAATCTTCGGTCTCAGCGATCCTTCGCAGCTCAACCTGGCCCAATCCGCTTACTTGTCGGGACTTCCTCAGCTCCCGACTACGTATTCCGCTTTTGACAGCCAAGGCAATTTTAACGAAAAAGGTTTCAAAAATGCGGTCAGCCGCCAGCATCGCGTATTGGAAAATATGCTGGAGGACGGCAAGATCACGCGGAGCGAACATGATGAAGCCTTGGAATTCGACCTGCAAAGTTCTTTGGCAGGTCAAACTCCGAAAGCGTATGCGACTTATCCGTACTTGATGGCGGAAGTCGAACGCGAAGCGACAAAGATTATCATGACGCTGCAAAATCCTAGCGGCGACGATGCTTCGGCAGAGGGCACCTCCTCTTACGAAGCCGCCAATCAAATGCTGTTGACCGGCGGTTACCGCGTGTACACGACGATCGACCGGGATATTTACAAAACGATGCGCGGCGTGGCGGAAAACCCGTCCAACTTCGGCGCAGCCGATCCGCAAGGTCTTCCGCAGCAGCTTGCCGCAAGCCTTGTCGATCAAAAAACCGGAGCCGTCATCGGGATGATCGAAGGCCGCAGCTTCAGCACGCTGGAGATGAACTTGTCCACCCAAATGAAGCGCCAACCGGGGTCGACGATGAAACCGATCGCCGCTTACCTGCCGGCGCTGGACACCGGATTGATTCAGCCGGCCGGCGTGGTCGACGACGCGCCGATCATTTTGCAGACGGGATCGACTTACCATATCCCGAAAAACGCCAACGGACGTTATCAAGGACTCGTGACGGCGCGTTACGCGCTTAATCAGTCCCTGAACATTCCGGCTCTCAAATTATTCAACGAGAAGGTCGGCATCGACAATGCTTGGGCATTCGCAAAAAAGCTCGGCATTACGACGATTACCGATACCGACTATAAAGCCCAAACGGGCGTGCTCGGCGGCATGAGCCAGGGCGTCACCGTCAAGGAGCTGACCGGCGCTTACGCGGCGATCGGCAACGGCGGCGAGTTCAACGAGACCTACATGATCGAAAAAATCGTGGACTCGAAAGGCAACATTGTCTACAAGCATCAAGTGAATCCGAGTCGCGTGTTCTCCGAGCAGACGGCTTACCTGATGACCGACATGTTGGAGAGCGTAATCAGCGACGGAACGGGCAACGCCCGCGGCAGCAGCATTCCGCAAATGTTCAATCAATACGGTAATATCGCGGTCGCCGGCAAAACCGGATCGACTCAGGATTACGGCGACGTCTGGTTCATGGGCTTCACGCCCGACGTCACGCTGGGCGTATGGTCCGGTTATAACCAGCCCGTCAATACGATGAATGACGATAAAGGGCGAGCGCGTGTCCTGTGGGCGACGATCATGAACGAATTGACGTCCTCGCGTCCCGAACTGTTCCCTACGACGACATTCGCGGAACCCGAAGGTATCGTCAGCAAAACGGTGTCCGGTTTCAGCGGCAAGCTGCCGACGGAATTGACCGTTCAATCGGGCAAGCTGGTCACGGATATTTTCAACGAAAAATACGTGCCGACCGATTACGACGACGGGCTCGTTAACGCCAAGTATATTGTGTATAACGGCGTTAACTACGTGCCTCATCCGGAAACGCCGGACGATATGGTTCTGAAAAAAGTAACCGTCAATCGCGAAAAACCGATCAACCAACTCATTATCGAACTTAAAAACGCGTTATCCAAAATGCGTAACGCTCAACCGCTGGACTACTACATTCCGGCCGATGCAGGCGTGGATATGCCGAAGGAAGTCGATCCGCGCAGCGACGACGGTTCAGCCCCTTCCGCCCCGGTCAATGTCTGGATGAACAATTCCGGTACGGCGATCGCGTTCACGGCCAATTGGGAGAACGACGTCGTCGGCTACCGCTTGTACAGTTCATGGGACGGCGGCGGTTCCTTCCAATATGCCGGAGCCGTTCGAACAGGAGAGTTCTTGCAATTCCAAATCTCTCCAAGTTCCGCGATCCACTACGTGGTTGCAGTCGATGTAGCCGGCAATGAATCGGCGCCGAGCCAAAAGGTAGGAGCAGCATACAGCCCGCCTCCCTCCACGAATGAAAGTACGGAGGTTCCAACGGAGCAACCGGTAATTGAAGGTACCGTTGTTCCGAACGATACTACCGAAGAATCGCCGGAAAGCGAAACGCCGGTTGAAGAAGAACAACCGATCGGCGAGCTCGGCGGCGGAAGCAGCGACCAAACCGAACAGCCCGAAGAGACTCCGGTCGAAGAAGAAACGCCTCCTGCGGCCGTTACGGCTCCGGTAGCTCCGGAACAGCTTCAAGGCAGCGCTTCGGCTTCCGGTGTTCAATTAAGCTGGAAAGCATCGGAAGGCGCCACTTCCTACACGATCTATTACAGTGCGGCAGCGGATGGTCCGTTTACGGCAGTCGGAAACTCTGCTTCGGCTTCGTTCACGTATACCGCTCAAGCCCCGTTTGAAGCTTTCTTCAAAATATCGGCTTCCAACGAAGCCGGTGAATCGCCGCAGTCGCAGACGCTGCACTCGGCCAGCCAGTAAGCAGTAAGAGCCGGCAACCAGCTGCGCCGATTACGGCAAACGATCAGCGATCTTCGGGTCCGGCTTGCACAGAAACTGGTTTGATAAAAAAAGGCTGTCCCAGCACCGAATTTCGGTGACGGGACAGCCTTTTTCTGTCTGAGCGACAATCGAATCCTTCTATCCTTTTTCTTGATCGGAACTTTCGGTCCAAGCGGTCAACATCGCGGCTACGATTGCGACGGAAGTCGTCGAAGCCGCTTGGGTAAAAGCTTCGAAGCTGTCCGGAGCTTCGCCGTTGGCTTTGTCGGACATTGAACGAATAATGACATGCGGCAGCTCGTTCATCCGGCAAACCTGCGCAACGGCGGCTCCCTCCATCTCTGTGCAAAGCCCGTGGAATTCTTCTCGAAGTCGTTCGACCTCTTTTCGATCCGCCACGAATCGATCCCCCGACAAGATTCTGCCCGTACGGAAACGCACCTGCTCATCTCGACATGCAGCCTCTGCTTGTGCAACCAGTCTTGCATCTGCCGGAAAGATCGATTCAGCTTGAAAAGGAATCATTCCCGGCTCGAATCCCAGCGGAGAAGCGTCCATATCATGCTGCATACTTTCTGAAGAAATCACGATATCGCCGATCTCCAGGTCAGGATGCAGCGCACCGGCTACTCCCGTAAAGATCAACAGTCGGGCACGAAACTCGCTGATTAGAATTTGCGCGGTTGCGGCAGCATTCACTTTCCCGACTCCGCTCCGGCAAACGACGACATCCAGGCCTTTTAAAAGGCCCCGCGTATAGGTAATGCCCGCAACCATACGGCTGCGGGCATCCTCCATTTCGTCAAGCAGCAGCTTGACTTCTTCATCCATGGCACCCATAAGGGCGATCGGGTTCTGCATTTTATTCATCCTGAACCGTCTAGTCGTTTACGCGGGCAACGGACAGGCGGAGAATCGTTTCATGCGGCAGGATCACCTGCGAGTTTTCCACGTTCTCCTTCTTCATGAGCTTGGTCAACAGACGCATCGCTACCGCACCGATATCGTACATCGGCTGAGCGACGGTCGTCAGCTGAGGGCGCACCATCGAAGCCATATGAATGTTATCGACGCTGATGATCGAGAAGTCGTCCGGGACTTTGCAGCCTTCGTCCTGAATGCTGTGAATCGCGCCGATTGCCATTTCATCCGTCGCCGCGAAGATCGCCGTCGGCTTATGCTTCAATCCGAGGAAATACTTCATTGCTTCCACGCCGGACTCATAACGATAATTGCCGATCCGAACCAGATCTTCCTGATACTCGATGCCTGCTGTTTCCAACGCGCGTTTGTATCCTTGGAAACGGGAGTAACCGTTTGCGGGATCTTGCAGCGTACCGCTGATCATCGCAATTTCACGATGTCCATGACGCACGAGCGTGCTTACTGCATCGAACGCAGCCGCTTCGTGATCAATATCGACCGACGGAATCGTACCGTTTTCATCTTTGGTCGCGCAAAGAACGATCGGCACGGATGCCGTCTGGAAGGCTTGAACATGATCTTCGGTGATCGTTCCGCCCATGAACAGCAGACCGTCCACTTGCTTCTCAAGCAGCGTATTGATGACGCGAATTTCTTTGTCTTTCTTTTTGTCGGCATTACACAAAATAATATTGTAATGGTACATGTTGGCGATATCTTCGATGCCGCGTGCAATTTCAGCGAAAATCGAGTTCGAAATATCAGGAATGACTACGCCGACCGTTGTCGTCTTCTTGCTTGCCAGGCCGCGTGCAACCGCATTCGGACGGTAGCCGAGACGTTCGATAGCCTCGTATACCTTCTTGCGAGTTTGCGGCTTTACGTTAGGGTTGTTGTTTACGACCCGCGAAACGGTGGCCATCGAGACTCCAGCTTCACGCGCCACATCATAAATAGTTACCGTCACATCTTTTCTCTCCATTGCCAGTAAATTTTTCAATCAGGTTTCAATGAATTACTTTCAAGCTTTCATTAGTACCATGATACGATAAATTTGCTTAGTGCGCAATGTTAACGCTTCACTTTTTTCCAAAAAAGGCGACTGTCCTAGGACAGCGCCTCTTGCAATGACGCAGAAGTGATCCGCGAATGTGAAGTGTTCCAGACCGCACGACCTTCTTTCAGCAAAATCGCTTGCGGAGAAGCATGTTCCACCCCGAGACGATCCGCCGCTTCCAGGGATACCGGACGGTCCTCGACGACATGAATCAGCACATAGGAAGCATCCTCGTTCGGCGAGCCTCCCAGATAGCGCTGCGCTTCCGCATAAGCTCCCGCGCTGATCGGGCAGCGCGTGCTGTGTTTGAACAGCAAAACCGGTCTTTCTTCCGATTCGCGGATGGCGGCCTCCAGCTCCTCGCTGGTCGTAATTTGTGTAAAAGTGCTCATGAGCCAGTCTCCTTCCTATTTTGCGATAATCAAGGTAATAGATTTCAGTTTAACAACCAGGCAAAACGAAGTCAAAAATGCGTGATCCTCCTTGAAGCTTTTATGCCGGGGAAAAACGAACTTCCTGTCCATTGACGCACACTTTTTCCGTGAGCTGAGCCAGACGCGCCTCGATCTCTTTCATCCATGAAGAGTCGCCTACATCCCCTGCGCAGCGGTACAAATCAAGCAGCGCATTGATCCGCAACGCGCAGCTGGCCATGATTTCCGCTTTGAGGGCATCCTTGGTATCGACTTCGCTGCACGTAAAGATCGTGTACACGATGTGAGCCAGCTCGTTAAAATCGGTGAAATCCAACCCATAAGGTTCTGCATCGAGCGGCAGGCTTCGCAGCAGCGCAGACATATCTCCTCTAAGCCACGGAAGGATCTCTTCATGTTCGCATTTCGGGCAAATCAAAACCGGCACGTTGTCGATGCTGACATGCTTTTTGTAATCGACGAGCCGAAAATCCAGATCGTACCTTTGTCCGCAATTGCAATGTTCCAGCATCCAACAATCCCTCCAACATTGATAGTTTGCACCTCGTTCCGGGATCCTAAAGGCCAACAAAACGATGAAAGAAACATGGTTAAGAAGATCTATTGAAATGGATTCGCTACGGCTTACGCAAATTCCTGCTTGTTTTCCAAATAAATTAAGCGCTTTCAAAAAATATTCTTTATCTTTTTCCTTCGTTTTGCGGACGCCTTAACGGACTGCTACAATAGTAGAGGTTACGATCGATCTTTTTACATTACTTGCAGCTCAGAGAAAGGAACGGTGTATATGCGTCTTGACGGAAAAAAAGTTATTGCTTTGGTGGATGAGGAGTTCGAGGATTTGGAATTGTGGTATCCGATCTACCGGGTACGCGAAGAAGGAGCCGAGGTTCATCTGGCGGGAGCGGAAAAAGGCAAAACGTATATCGGCAAATACGGCGTTCCGGCAAAGACGGATTACGCTTTCGATGAACTGAACAGTTCGGATTACGACGGGATTCTGGTTCCTGGCGGATGGGCACCGGACAAGCTTCGCCGCTATCCGAAAGTCCTTGAATGGGTTCGCGAAATGCACGAGGCTAAAAAACCGATCGGACAAATTTGCCACGCGGGTTGGGTGCTTGTGTCGGCCCGTATTCTCGAAGGTGTGACGGTCACGTCTACGCCGGGCATTCGCGACGATATGGAAAATGCCGGCGCGATTTGGAAAGATGAAGCGGTTGTGGTGGACGGACATATTATCTCGGCTCGAAGACCGCCGGATCTCCCTCCTTACGGCGTCGCTTTTTGTGACGCATTGGCGGAAAGATAACAAGAAAAAGCGTTTTTTTGAAAAAGGCGCTTGGGATATCGCCGGAGTTCCTATTCGTGGGGAGAAGCTGGGACGCTGCGGGAAAAATTCTTTCAGAACGCTGTTTCACTCGGAAAAAGGATTGGATTGGGATAAGGAATTTTCCGAGTTCAAAGGCGTTTTTCACTGAATTTCTCCTTCCGCTAGAGCTTCTCATACGAATAAGAACCTGCGATATGCCGGTGCCCTTTCAAAGGGCGCTTTTTGTGTTGAGGTATTTTAGGGTAGGGAAAAGAAGTGAAATAAAAAAAGGGGCGGCGAACCGGAATGTTCGACGTCCCTTTTTTAAAGTTAAAGATTGCTTAGAAAGAATGATGGCTTAAAAGATTGGTATAAATTGGTTTGTCGCTCGCTCTCAAGGGCTTACCGGAGTTACGAAATCGGACAGCAAGCGTTCGATTTCCCCGGAGCGGGCGAGGCGGAAACTTTGGCGGCCGGTTTCGCGGGCCGATGAAGCGGTCGTGTTCAGGACACGGTGTTTGACGCGCAAAAGGGATTGGGGAGACATGCTGAGCTTTTGGATGCCCAACTCCAACCAGATCGGGATCGCGCGCTCGTCGCCGGCCATTTCGCCGCAGACGCTGACTTCGATGCCGCGGTCACGGGCTGCATTGGCGGTCATGCGCAGCATGCGAAGCACGGCAGGATGGAAAGGGTGATACATATGGGCGATTTGTTCGTTCATTCGGTCGACCGCAAGGACGTATTGGACCAGGTCGTTGGTTCCGATGCTGAAGAAATCAACCTCTTCCGCCAGAAGGTCGGCGATTGCGGCAGCGGCGGGAACTTCGATCATGATGCCGATCGAAAGACCGCGATCATAGTTCTCGCCTCGCTCGTCGAGCTGGATCATCGCTTTGCGCAATAATTCTTTGGCTTGCCGAACTTCGTCGACCGAAGAAATCATCGGGAACAGCACACGGACGTCGCCGAACGCGCTGGCTCTCAAGATCGCCCGGAGTTGGGTCAGGAAAATGTCCGGGCGGTCCAAGCAGATACGAATCGCACGGTAACCCAGAAACGGGTTGTCTTCTTCCGGCAAAGCAAAGTAATCCAACTGTTTATCTCCGCCGATATCCAGTGTGCGAATCACGACCGGATGACCGGATGCGCGCTCTGTAATACGGCGATAGATCTCGAATTGTTCTTCTTCGGTAGGAAATTCGGAGCGGTCCATGTACAGAAACTCCGTGCGGAACAAGCCCACACCCTTGGCCCCGTGTTTCATCGACGTTTCCAATTCTTTAAACGAGCTGATGTTGGCCGCCAGCGTCAACTGCTCGCCGTCGCGCGTTACCGCATCGACTTCCGCCAACAACTGAAGCTGTTCCTTTTTCCGCTGAAGCTTCAGACGCTTTTCTTCGTAAACGCGTTGGGTTTCTTGATCGGGGTCTACGAACAGATTACCTTCGTCTCCGTCGATGACTAATAATTCACCTGTTTGGAAAGGCTCCTGGCGCTTGCCTTCAAGTCCTGCGACAAGCGGAATTCCGATCGCGCGCGCCATGATTGCCGAATGCGACGTTTTGCCGCCGATCAGCGTCACGATGCCCAACACATGATTCGGATTGAGATGCACAAGCTGGGACGGAGAAAGTTCTTTGGCCACCAGGATATAAGGCTGCGTATCGGAAGGAAGCTTGATCTCCGGCGCTCCCAGCAAATGCTTCAGCAGGCGGTTGCCCACATCTTTGATATCCGCGGCCCGTTCTTTCATATATTCGTCATCAAGCAGGTCGAACATGGTGACGAAGTGGTCGATCGCTTCTTTGACCGCCACTTCCGCCGCTTTGTACTGTCGTTCGATAATCCCCCTGATTTCGCTCATGAATACCGGATCTTCCAAAATGGCAAGATGGGCATCGAAGATGCTCGATTCTTCCGGTCCCACCATTTCTTTGACTTCTTTTTTCATGTCTTCGATCTCGCAGCGGGATGTGCGAATGCCTTCGGTCAGACGTTCGAATTCGCGTGTCAGATCGACAACGTCCATCTTCTGATCCGGTATATCCCACTCCCATGTCGGCAGAACGAACGCTCTCCCTATCGCTACGCCGGGTGCGGCCCCGATACCGATTATCATCGTCCTCCCCCTCCCGTTTCTCTGTGTTTGATCGTGCTTGGACTGAAGACTATTCATTTGGAACCCGTCTCCTTGTCGTAGAGCACGACCGACATGACCGACGCTTGTCCTTTTTTGACCGCTTTGAACGGCGCGAAGCTCCAGGACCGCACGCGGTCCGGATTCGTAATCAACATCGGCGTTGCCAGCGATTTTGCTTTTTCCCGCAGCAGCGGCAGGTCGAATCGGATCAAAAGCTGTCCGGGTTCGACGATGTCCCCCACTTCGACGAATGCTTCGAATGCGCCTTCGATATGCGAGGTATCGATTCCGATATGCAGCAGCACATCGACCTCCTCGTTTGTACGAATGCCCAGCGCATGCTGCGTCGGATAAATATGCAGCACGGTACCGGCAACCGGTGATACCAACTCGTCTTTTTCCGGAATAAACGCGACCCCGTCGCCAACCAGTTTTTTCGCGAAAATCTGATCCGGCACTTCGTCAAGCGGCATCATCCGACCTTGCATCGGCGACGCGAACAGCACATGATCCAACTCGCGGTCGATCAGCTTGTTTATTTCTTCCCGGATCAACTCGGAGTAAGTACCGAACACGACCTGCACGTTGCCGCCGCCCAAGCGGATCAAGCCCGCGGAACCCAACGACTTGAGCGCGTGCCCGTCGACTTTGCGATCGCTTTTGACGGTCAGACGAAGCCGCGTGATGCAAGCTTGCACTTGAACGATATTTTCGCGTCCGCCCAGCGCCTGCAAGATCAGCGGCGCCCGATACGGAATATTGCCGGCCCAGTCTTCGAGCGTCGAACCTTCCTCGCGGCCGGGCGTCGGAATCTGGAACTTGCGAATCGCCCAACGGAACAAAATATAATAGCCCAGTCCGTAGACGATCCCGATCGGAATCAGCAGCCAGCCGTTTGTCGACAAATGGAAGTTCAATACGAAGTCGATCAATCCGGCCGAATACGAAAAACCGTGATGGATATCGAGCGCATACGTCAGCCACATCGCAAATCCGGCCAATACGGCGTGCAGCGCGAAAAGAAACGGCGACGCGAATAAAAACGCAAATTCGATCTGTTCGGATACGCCCGTCAATAAGCACACGAGCGCGGCACGTACAAACGTTTTGCGCACCTTCGGCTTCAAGTCTTCGCGTGCCTCGTGGATCACGGCCATCGCCGTTGCGGGCAGCGCAAACATCATGATCGGGAACAAGCCCGCCATGAAAAGTCCCGCAGTCGGGTCACCGGCGAAGAAACGGGGCAAGTCGCCCTGCACGATCATGCCGGAAGCCGTCTCGTAGGAACCGAATTGAAACCATACGACATTGTTGAGCAAATGGTGCAAACCGAAAGCGGATAACCCCCGGTATAAAATTCCGTATACGAACAATCCGAATCCGCCGGTGGAACGAACCTCCGAATTCAGGAAATCGATCAGTGCCTGAAGAACGGGTCCGACCGCCAGCATGGCAAAAGCGAACAACGCCGATAATAGCCCCATGAATAACAGGACAAAGCGTGATCCGCCAAAGAATTGGATCGTCTCCGGAAGTTTGAAGTCTTTGAAGCGGTTGTACAATGCGCCGGCAATCGCGCCGAGCAGGATACCGATCAGCGTCGTCGGCTGAATCTGTCCGCTTGCGAAATGATCGATAACCCTCTCGTAAATGACCATGCCCATAAGCGCTGCCAAGCCGGCATATCCCGCCTGATTGGCAAGCCCCAGCGCAACGCCTACGGCAAATATATAAGGCAGGTAGAGCAGCACGCCCGATCCTGCTACGTTCAACGCTTCGGAAACAGCCGGAAGCCCCCACGCTCCCCAGGGGAGACTGCCTGCACTGAGCAGAATAGCCGCTGCGGGCAGGACCATCGTCGGGATCATCACGGCCCGGCCGAGCTGTTGAAGCGAACCTAACCAATTCAAAGACGTCCCTCTCCTCTCTTCCCTACAAATGTTAAGCTTTGAAAGATCGTTTGTCAAAGAAATTACGAGGCTGCAAAGCAAAGAAAAAAAGAAGCGGCCGCACTGATCGAGCGCGGCCGCTTCTTCGTTCTTCATTCGACTATAATCCGCGGATCAGCGTCGGCTTCCCGCACCGGTCACGGCGTCTTCCACCTTGATGCAGCGATCCATGATGACGGTCAAGCCTGCTTCTCCGGCAATCTCGGCAGCTTCGTCGCTGAAGACGCCGGATTGCAGCCACAGTGTCTTGGCGCCTGCCGCTACGGCTTCGCGCGCAACGTCCGCGCAAAATTCGCTGCGGCGGAATACGTCCACGATATCGATCGGCTCAGGCACCTCCGCTAATGAAGCGTAACAAGTCTCGCCGAGAATCCGTTGTCCGGCGGCAGTCGGGTTTACCGGAATGATCCGATAGCCGCGCGACTGCATCGCTTGCGAAACCATATAGGACGTCCGGTCGCTTTTATCGGAAAGTCCGACCACGGCGATATTGCCTGCTTTTTCAAGCAATGCACCGATCTCGTCCCGGCTTGGGTTTTGAAAAGGCATAGATATTCCTCCTTTTCTTATTCTTTTACCCATTCGACATTTGCGCCAAGCGCGATCATGTCATCGAAAAAGCCCGGGTATGATTTGGCAACGTGATGCGCGTCGGTGATCGTCACCGGCTCGTCCGCTCTAAGTCCCACGATCGTCAGCGCCATAATGACGCGGTGGTCGTAATGCGAATCGATCCGAACGCCTCCCGCCACGCCCTGCGGACGCCCGTGCACAATAATTTCGGCCTGCTTTTCCTCGACGTCGGCCCCCGCTTTGCGCAGTTCGTTCAGATAGTCGGTAATCCGGTCGCATTCTTTGTAACGAAGGTTCTCGACATTGTAAAAACGCGAGGTTCCTTCAGCAAAGACGGCTGCCGCTACCATCGCAAGCACCGCATCGGTCGCGGCGTCGCCGTCGAATTCCAAAGCTTTCAGCCGACCGGTTCCTTTTACGACCGCGATATCGTTCTCGTGCGTCAACGGAGTTTCCATCATTTGCAGGACATCAACCACGGCGCGTTCGCCCTGCTTGCTGTTGACCGCCAAACGGCGGACGGTGACGTCGGACGGAACTACCGCGGCCGCCGAAAGGATCGCCGCGGAACCCGGATAGTCGCCTTGAACGGAATATTCGCCCGCACGGTAGGCTTGGCCTCCGGGCACGCGGAACAGCGAATAGTCTTCGTTGGCTTCGACCCGGATTCCCGCTTGCTCCAATACTTCCAGCGTTTGACCGACGACGACTTTCGATTTCAGGTCGCCGGTTACGGTAATCTCGCTATCGGCTTCGAGCAGCGGCGTCAGGAACAGCAGCGCGCTCAAATACTGCGAACTGACTTCGCCGGATACGGTGATTTTGCCGCCTTGCACGGGCCCTTTGACCGTGATCGGCAGACGGCCGCCGTTATCGTCGATCGTCGCTCCCATTTGACGCAGCGCCTCGATCAGGTCGTCATGCGGACGCTTGCCCAGAGAATCGGGATACGTATTGACGAAATGTACGTCTTCGGACAATGCCGCAACCGCGAGCAGGAAACGCAGCACCGCGCCTGCATTGCCTACATTGAGTTCCGCGACGCGTTTCGGATTGCGGCCGAAGCCTTTAATCACGATTTTCTCGTCGTCTTCTTCAAGTTCCGCGCCCAGCTCCGCAATGCAGCGGCGCATCGCGTCGCTATCTTCGCTGTGTGCCGGGAAACGTACCGTGCTTGTTCCGTCCGCAAGCGCGGCGACAAGCAGGTAACGGGTCGTGTAGTTTTTGGAGGACAGCGCCTCGATCGTTCCTTCAAGCTTTTCCGTTCGTCTGACAATCACGTCCATGACTATATTCCTCCAATTTGTCGGTCTGATTTCTATTTAAATTTGACACAAGTTTTTCCTCTTCGCTATCATGGATTTATCCCAACCGAAAGAAAGGCAGGATTGCCATGAATTCTATTGCACAAATCCAACCTTCGGAGCTGCGCGAGCGCATCGAACAAGGCAATGTACCGCTGATGATCGACGTACGCGAACCCGAAGAAGTCGCCCAGGGCATGATCCCCGGCGCCGTCCATATCCCTCTCGGCCAGTTGGCCGGTCGACTGGACGAACTCGATCAAGATCGCGAGACGGTATTTATTTGCCGCAGCGGCTATCGCAGCGAACGGGCTTGCGAATATTTGGAGCAGTCCGGATTCGACAAGGTGATTAATCTGGAAGGCGGCATGATCGCTTGGAGCGAAGACGAAGCCTGATCCGGGCGGCTTATTCGAGGATGACGCGTGAGGACGCTGCGGGATAAATTGCCAGCATAGGCTTCCGAAGTGCATTTCTTCGAAATGCTTCACAAGACGCTGTCTCACTCGGAAAACCGGAATGAAATTTAAATGGAAGTTTTCCGAGCTCAAAGGCCAACATAGCGCTAAATGTTACCGCAGGTTTTCTTCGAAATCCTGTATTTCGCTGAATTTCTCCCTCCGCTCGGCGCGTGTCCAAGAATAAGAGATTTTTTTTTAATTAAATAGCGTTACTGCAATACCATGAGGAGCCGTAGGGCTCCTTTTGTATATCAAATAAAAAAGACTGCAAAGCTTGATCGCTTCTACTACTATACATGGTTTCGCTTTTTAGTTCAATAATTAGACGCTGTGAAGCGTTAAAATATCTATGTTTAAGACCACTGATAAACAAGTTTATATTCGCGACTCGATCGCCGCTAAAAATCCCGAACAACAAAAAAACGGCGGAGGGCAGTCCCGGAAGACGGCCCCCGCCGTTTTTGCGAATTCGAACCGGGTACCATGACCGCTTAAGATGTTAGGTTACGCCCCTCGAAAACCCGCTTGAAGCGTGCGGGTTTCCGATGAACGCAAACCTTAGATTTGATGCGGTCAAGGTACTAGTAGCTTGTCTCGGATTAATGAATGGTTTCGCCCGCCTGAAACGCACTAGAACCATGCGCGTTTCAAACGAACGTAAACCTGCAATTTATTCAAGACAAGATACTAGTTAAGCGTGAACGGTTCGAAGTTGGTTTAAAAATTTAAGTCTTAGTTGTCCAGCTGCAGCCATTCGTGGTGGAACACGCCTTCTTTGTCGATACGTTTGAACGTATGGGCGCCGAAGTAGTCGCGCTGCGCTTGCAGCAGGTTGGCCGGCAGGCGTTCCGTGCGGTAGCTGTCGTAGTAAGCCAGGGCGCTGGAGAAGCCCGGAACCGGAATACCGTTCGTTACAGCCGTCGCGATGACTTTGCGCCACGAATCCTGGTAGTTCTCGACAACGTCCTTGAAGTAGTCGTCGAGGAGCAGGTTGGCAAGCGCGCCGTCTTTGTCGTACGCGTCCTTGATGTTTTGCAGGAACTGCGAACGGATGATGCAACCGCCGCGGAAGATCATGGCGATGTTGCCGTACTGCAGATCCCAGCCGTATTCGTCGGAAGCCGCGCGCATTTGGGCGAAGCCTTGCGCGTACGATACGATTTTACTTGCGAACAGCGCTTTGCGCACGTTCTCGATGAATTCTGCGCGGTCGCCGGAGAAAGCTTCCGTTTTAGGTCCGCTCAGCACTTTGCTTGCCGCAACGCGCTCTTCCTTCATTGCAGACAGGAAGCGCGCGAATACGGATTCCGTAATCATGGACAGCGGAACGCCCAGGTCGAGCGCGCTTTGGCTTGTCCATTTGCCCGTGCCTTTTTGGCCGGCGGAGTCCAGGATCACGTCAACCATGGCTTTGCCTGTTTCTTCGTCTTTTTGCGAGAAGATGTCGGTCGTGATCTCGATCAGGTAGCTGTCGAGTTCGCCCTTGTTCCAATCGCCGAAGATTTGGTGCAGTTCGTCCGTGTCGGCACCTACGACGTCTTTCAGCAGGTGGTAAGCTTCGCCGATCAACTGCATGTCGCCGTATTCGATCCCGTTGTGCACCATCTTGACGTAGTGGCCCGCGCCGCCCGGTCCGATGTACGTGCAGCAAGGATCGCCGTTTACGTGAGCCGAGATCGCCGTCAGAATCGGTTCAACCAACTCATACGCGCTCTTAGGTCCGCCCGGCATGATCGAAGGGCCTTTCAGCGCGCCTTCTTCGCCGCCCGATACGCCCGTGCCGATGAAGCGGAAGCCTTTGCCTTCCAGCTCTTCGCTACGACGTTGGGTATCAGGGAAGTAGGCGTTGCCGCCGTCGATGATGATGTCGCCTTGATCCAGGAAAGGAATCAGCTGTTCGATCGTCGCGTCCGTCGCCGGACCCGCTTGAACCATGATCAGGATTTTGCGCGGTACTTCGAGGGATTGAACGAATTCTTCCACCGAGAACGTGCCGATCAGGTTTTTGCCTTTTGCTTCCTCGACCAGATCATGAGTCTTCTGCGGGGAGCGGTTATATACCGAGACGGTAAACCCTTTGCTTTCGATATTGAGCGCCAAATTTTTGCCCATGACGGCAAGGCCGACTACGCCAATTTGCTGTTTCGACATTTTAGGTTCTCCATCCTTTGCGTATGAAATAGAGTTGCAATAATTTTCATTGTACCCGTTTTGTTTAGTAAAGTGAAGTCCTCGGGATTGGGAATACATTCAAAATGATATACTTAATCCGTGGATTTTTAAAAAGAAGGAGTTGCTTTAACGCCGCAAAGCGCGCAGGCACGCCGAAAAAGCAATTTTGTTCACCCGGAACCTTTTCCGAAAATAAAATTCAACTTCATAAACTCTTCATGTTTTCTCCGCTTGTTGGTTCCCCTTTCGCCTGTGCTATAATGGCCGATGAATCGCTTGTTTAAGCGGAATGGGTATTTTTTGAAAGGGGCATGAACATGGATTTCCAAGGTTTCGCCGAAAAAGACTTTGCTGTATTCGAAATAGAGGGACTGGAGCCTCGCATGGACGCTCTGATCGCGAATGTTCGTCCGAAGCTGACCGAGCTGGGCAATACGCTGACTCCTTTTCTGTCGGCCGCCTGCGGCGAGGAAATGTTCCCGCATGTCGCCAAACACGCTCGCCGGACGGTACATCCGCCGGCGGATACATGGGTTGCCTGGGCAGCCAGCAAACGGGGTTATAAAGCTTTGCCGCATTTTCAGGTCGGAATGTTTGCGGATTATTTGTTTATCGTGATGGCCGTCATTTACGAAAGTCCAAATAAAGCCGTGCTCGCCAAATCCTTGATCAAACACCAACGTCAAGCGCTCAATCTTGTCCCTGACGAGCTGCGCGAGCAGTTTTATTGGTCGATCGACCATACCAAACCGGGAGGCACGAAGCACTCGGAACTGGGAAAAGACGGCTTGCAAGCGATCGCGGAACGTCTCGGCACGGTAAAAAAATCCGAAGTGATCTGCGGACGTTTCCTGCAAAAGGACGATCCATTGCTCCGAGACGGAGAAGCGCTCGTAAAAACGATCGAAGATACCTTCGAGACGCTGCTGCCTCTGTATAAAATGTCCTTTTGATTCGAAAAAGACCGCTGCTCGCGCGTATCCGACATACGGTTAAGCAGCGGTCTTTTATCATTTTACATCCCTTTGAACGAACCTCCGTTGACCGGATACTCCGCCCCGAACGCGTACTCCGCCCGATCCGAAGACAGGAACACGATCATCGACGCGATGTCTTCGGGCTGTCCGATCCGTCCGACCGGCAGTTCGCGCACCTCGTCCACGAAGAATTCGATGACCTCGTCTTTCGGCTTGTCGAATTTTTCGGAGATCGCGTCGATCATTCCGCCCGGCTGGTCCCAAATATTCGTATGCGTCGGTCCCGGCGACACGGTGTTGACGCGCACGCCTTTTTCCCCGAACTCCATCGCCAACGCTTTGCCCACGCTGAGCAGTCCCGCCTTGAACGCCGAATAATCGACCGACATCGGCTGCGGCTGGCGCGCGTCTTCCGAAGCTACGCTGATAATCACGCCTTTTCCCTGCTCCAGCATATGCGGGATCGCCGCTCTCGACGTGCGCACCATGCTCATCAGGTTGTTTTGGTACGTCTCTTCCCACTGCTCGTCGGTCGTTCCGAGAAACCCGTCCAGCCTCGAATGCGAAATGCCGGCGTTGTTGATTAAAATATCGATGCGCCCGAACTTCTCGACGGCGGCTTGAATTAACTTCTTCGGTCCTTCCGCCGTACTCAAATCCGCTTCTACCGCCAATACGACGTCCTCGCCGCCGAGCTCGCGAATCTTTTCCGGATGCCGGCTCGCCCCGACGACTTTCGCTCCTTCTTCCAGGAACATTTTCGCCGTGGCCAGCCCGATTCCCGAACTCGCTCCCGTGACGATCACGACTTTCCCGTTCAAATCCAGCTGCATGCGATATTCCTCCTGTTGATTCGATTTAAAGTGTTTTACTGAACAAAACTCACCTTCTTTTTTTAACCGTTTCGGCAATATTCAATCTTGAAGAGTTCGTGGAATATAAAGGAAACAAAAAAAGCCGCCCTGTATGGCGGCTTCGGAAGCCTGTGCTGGAATTTTCCCCCCAGCGCCTCCCGTTCGTACACGGCCGAGTTACTGGGAAAGCCGGGTTGCCCGGGACATCGAAGCATGGATCAGCAGCAAGAACGCCATGGAAATCGCACTTGCCCAGAACGGGGCTTGGGGTCCGATATGGTCCCAGGTCCAGCCGCCGGCCAGAGGTCCGATGACCGTGCCGAGTCCTTGAAGCGTAAGGAATACCCCCCAGATCGCTCCCCGTTCCTTTTCAGGTACCAGTTCCGCCAAAAGCGTATTCCATGCCGGAAGAATCATCGCGAAGCCTAAACCTGCGGTCAGCACGAAGCTCCAAACCAGCAGCATGACATGCGTCGAGGCCAGTCCGCATAACGCAACCACCGCAAGCAGGAAGCCGAGGTGCAAAAACCAACGCGTCCCGAATTTGTCGACGAGTTTCCCCACGGGGATCATCCCGACGACGGCCACTCCGCCCCCTACGATGAGCAGCAGGTTGAATTGACCCGGCGTCATCCCCAGCTCGTTGCGGATATAGACGGAAATAACCGGACTTAAAATACCGATCACAAACGATTGAAGAAACATCGCCGGGTAAAGCAAAGGAGTCAACTTCAGTGCCGTCAACGCCCGAAACACTTTGCGTACGGAGTACGCCGAACGGACCGTATGGCGCTTGACGAGACGATGAACCTTTTTCGAAAAAGAAAAACCGGCATGCGGGCGACGGATCAGCTTCGGCGTCAGCGGAGCCACCATTTGGCGGGGCAGCAGTATGGCCGCGGCGGTCACGACGGCCATAACGCCCAGCAGCACCCAAAACACGACCCGGTACGTATCGCCGATAATCAGATTGGACACGACCGGACCCGCTCCGGTTCCCGCCAAGGTCGCGATCTGAATACTGGCCATTTTGGACCCGGTTCCCCCGTTCTGTTGAGCGTCCATGCTAATGATGCTCATAACGACGGGCCAGATCGGCGCCGTTCCGATTCCCAGCAGCGCGCAAGCGGTAATGAGCGAAGGTCCGGTCATGGAGAACGCGATCACCACGACCGCCGCCCAAGACAGCAGCAATCCTCCTGTAATGGTACCTCGCAGGCCCACGTGTTCAGCCATCCATCCTGCCGGACTGCGCAGCAGGTTTTCTCCCACGTACTGCAAAGAAAAAGCCAAACTGATCGTCAGTGCCGACAAACGCAACGTATCGTGCATATAGACGGGCAGTACCGCTACCAACAATGCACCTTTAACGAACTCGACCAAAAAAACGATAATCCACAAACAAGCAAACACGGAAAAAAGTTTCGGCATCGACTTTGCGCCTTCAATCCGTTTGTTCATAACCTCTTGCCCCTTTCGGGCCGCTTGCGTGGTCCTCGCAGCAGGCCTCTCCACATCCCGCGCTCTTTTGAACGCGGTTTTCTATTTATCGATCCATGCGTAACAAGTTCCTTGTGTTATTATATCGGCTCCCCTGATCAGAAGTCTAACAAGCCGGCCGACGCGTCGGACAACATAGGCAGATCATACATGTCCAACTCTTCACGAAGCTCAACAATCGAAATTCCGTTTCCTGTCGGCTCAATAGAGAAGCACCGTTTGCGTAGGAACCCGGAAAAGCTTCAATATGGGCAATTCGGGCGTTCCTCATACTGACGTTCATCTCTCCTTCTCCCCCCGCATACCCGGGTCCGCAAAATTGCCTTCTTGCAATCCGGCCCCGTTTTGCTATACTCAGTTTGTTTGATTTTTTTATTAGTGCTTCAACATACTCTACGCACACGAAAGGTTGTGACAACCCTAATGGATCATGCTCGTACTCCGCTTTTCACTGCGCTTCAGCGCCATGCGGATCAAAATCCGGTACAGTTTCACATTCCAGGTCACAAGAAAGGAATGGGGATGGATCCGGAATTTCGTGAATTTATTGGGGATAACGCCCTTTCCATAGACCTGATAAATATCGCTCCCCTTGACGATTTGCATCAGCCTATGGGCGTGATCGAAGAAGCGCAGCAGCTTGCCGCGGACGCATTCGGCGCTACGCATACCTTCTTCTCCGTTCAAGGCACAAGCAGCGCGATCATTACGATGATCCTGTCTGTGTGCGGTCCGGGCGACAAAATCATCGTCCCGCGCAACGTGCACAAGTCGATTCTCGGCGCCATCATTTATGCAGGAGCAAAACCGGTATTCATCGCGCCGGAACGCGATACCAACCTCGGGATCGATCACGGCATCACGGTAAGCTCGGTGAAAAAAGCACTGAAGCTGCACGGCGATGCCAAAGCTCTGCTCGTTATCAACCCGACCTACTACGGCGTGTGCGCGGATCTGCAGCAGATCGTCGCGTTGTCGCACAGTTACGGCGTTCCCGTGCTGGTCGACGAGGCTCACGGCGTCCTGATCCATTTCCACGACCAATTGCCGTTATCGGCGATGCAGGCCGGAGCGGACATGGCAGCGACGAGCGTGCACAAATTGGGCGGCTCGATGACGCAAAGCTCGGTACTGAACGTGAATACGCGCAACGGCTACATCAATCCCAAACGGGTACAGACGGTGATCAGCATGCTGACCACGACGTCCACCTCTTATATTCTGCTCGCTTCGCTCGATACGGCCCGCCGTCAGCTCGCGCTGAACGGATATGCGATGGCCGAGCGCGCGCTCGACTTTGCCGACTATGCGCGAAGCGCGATCAACCAGATCGAAGGCTTGTACTGCTTCGGCGAAGAAATCCTCGGCAGCGAAGCGACGTACGACTACGATCCGACCAAGATCACGGTTCAAGTGAGACGTCTCGGCATCACGGGATACGAAGCCGAGAACTGGCTGCGCGACAATCATAACATCGAAGTCGAAATGAGCGACATGTACAACGTGCTGTGCCTCATTACGGCCGGGGATAACGAAAGCACGGTCAAAGTCCTGCTGAACGCGCTGCGCGAGATGGCTCAGGAATTCCGGGGTCAAGGCAAAGCGATCAAAGAACTGGCCGTCAAGATTCCGGATATTCCGCACTTGGCTCTTCTTCCGCGCGACGCTTTCTACGGCGAGACCGAGTCGATTCCGTTCAAGGATTCCGCGGACCGCATCATCGCCGAGTTCATCTACGTGTACCCGCCGGGCATTCCGATCCTTCTGCCTGGCGAAGTGATCACGCAGGAGAATATCGACTACATCACGGATCATGTCGAGGTCGGCCTGCCTGTCAAAGGCCCGGAAGACCGCAGCGTGCAATTCGTCAAAGTTATTGTAGAACCGGGCGCGATCCGTTAAAAGGTCATGCACGGTGTCGGGAAGGCCGCTTAGGCGGCCTTTTTGCTTACGATATTCGTCCGGCTCCCCCCGTTCAGCTACAAAGCAAAAACGGCTGCCTCGATCGAGAGCATCCGTTTCAATATTTCTTATCCATATGGAAATCATGTTCGGCAATAAAAAAGCGGCCTCGCTCGGGCGGGCCGCTCCTTCTTATTCTTCGCCTTGTGCCGCAACCAGCTCATTGTAAGCCGCTTCGACTTTCGCCCATTCTTCTTCTTCCTCGATGTTGACGAGAACGGTCTCGCCGTCTTCTTCTTCGAGGCGCAGAATGAAGCCGTCGGCTTCCGGATTGTTGCGCTCAAGCAGCAATGCATAAACGTCTTCGCCGACGTCGAAAGTCTGTACGAGAACCATTTCTTTCTCGTTGCCTTCTTCGTCGCTGAATGCGACTACGATTTCTTCGTCGTGGCTATGGTCATGACCGCAATCCTCGCCGTGCTCGTGATTGTGGTTATGGTTGTGTTCATGTTCGCTCATTGTGGTAAAACCCCGTTTCTACAGCGCATACGCACAAGCCTATACGCCCTGAATTTAATAGACACAGATTATCCTACCACTTCACTTCGAAGAGGTCAATTTGCCGGAACCTGTTCGCGCAGTGCCTTGACCAAGTTAAATGTTAAGGTTACGCCCCCCGAAAACCCGCTTGAACCGTGCGTGTTTCCGATGGACGCAAACCTTAAATTGAATGCGGTCAAGCTACTAGTCGACGGCGTTGATCGTTTTTTGAGCCACCATCGAGTAGGAACCGCCGCTCTTTTTGATATAAAACTCGACGTAATATTTTCCTGCACGGCTGAAGTCATAGGTGAAGTCATACGTTTTGAACCAGAAGTTGTCTTTGCGCGAACTCAACTCCTGCGACTGAATGTCTTTCACTTCCCCGGACGGGTTGCGAATGGCTACTTTTACGGCTTCGATATCGGTATTCAGGTTGTCGATTTGCGAGAAGATATAAAATTTCAGCTTTCCTACGCTGACGTTACCGAACGGCGTATCTCCTTTGAAAAGAAAAATATCGACGTTGGGTTTCGTAAAATTCACGGTTCTCGTATTGTCGTTATACTCGGCCAAACCGTCGAACTCGCGAACGGGCACGTATGTAGTTCCGTCGATCAAGTAACCGCCCGTACTTACCGCGCTGCCGTTGATCAGAACCCGTATTTTCTGAAAAGCCGAATCGGCAAATGCAACGGAACCGCTGAGCAGCGACAAAGCCAGCGTACAGACCGCAATTCTTTTCCACCTCATTTTCCGGCGTCATCCTCTCTATGTCGTTGGAATTTTCGCAAGTCGAGGCACTTCCCCTCTGCATCGCTTGCAGGCCTTTTCATAAAGCCTTTCTTATACATGTATACTCCGCCGCCGCTGTCAAGTTGCGGTCCTTTTGTTGATTCCGGCAGGGAAATCGTCCATAATAATGCGGAAGAAACGGCATGCGTCGGACAAGTCCCGATGCTCGTCGACTACAGAAATGGGGGCATCCGCAATGAAGCTGCAAATGATCGGAACGGGAAATGCTTTTGCCAAGAAATACTTCAACAACAACGCATTAATCGAACAGGACGGATTCAAGCTGTTGATCGACTGCGGCATTACCGCGCCTCTGGCGCTGTACGAGCTGGGCATCGGCATGGAGGAGCTGGACGCGGTGCTGATCACGCATACGCACGGGGACCATGTGGGCGGCCTGGAAGAGTACGGTTTTCAGATGAAGTTCAAGCATGGACGCAAGCCGGTGCTGTACCTGGCCGATACGCTGGTCGAACCGCTGTGGAACCATACGTTATCCGGCGGGATGACGCAGGAAGGGTTGGACAAGCTCGAAGACGCGTTTGAAGTGAGGCAGCTTCGGGCAGGCGAGGTTCAGGAACTTGCGCCGAATTTATGCGTGGAGCTGCTGCGGACTCGGCATATCGCAGGGAAAAAGAGCTATTCGGTCATTTTGAACCGGGATGTGTTCTATAGCGCGGATATGACGTTCGATCGGGAGTTGCTGGAAACTTTGGTGCGCGATCGCGGGATACGGAGAATTTTCCATGAAGTACAGCTTGAAGGACCGGGGCAGGTGCATACGACGCTGGACGAGTTGTTGTCGCTGCCGGAAGAGATTCAGGAGATGACGAAGCTGATGCATTATGCGGATAATAAGGATCGGTTTGAAGGACGGGCGGGGAAGATGGGCTTCCTTGAGCAGGGGGAGGTTTATTCGATCTAAGTGCGGGGCTGGGGGCGGGGCTGCGGGGGAGTTCGTTTCGGTCGCGTGTTGCCATCGGGAAATTTAAATTGGGTTTAAATGGGGATTTCCCGATTGCAAAGGCGAACTATAGCATATGCTTCCGAAGCGCTTTTCTTCGAAATGCTTTAGCTCCTACACTGAACTCCCCTCCGCCCTGCTACGACGCTCGGATAAACGTTTAGGGATATAAAAATAAGCGATAAAAGGATCGGCGCTATTTGGCGCCGATCCTTTTATCGTTGCTTTGCTTGCTCTGTTTTGATTTTGATACACATGAGTGATGTAGGCCCTGCTCCCTATGGGAGGACGGGCAAGAACTAGGGACTCAAGATGTAACCTCTTACCTCTTACCTCTTACCTCTTACCTCTTACCTCTTACCTCTTACCTCTTACCTCTTACCTCTTACCTCTTATTAAGCATATTCGAACTTAAATCCCTGTCCATACGTCTTTCACGTAACGGCCGGATTCCTGGAGACCGTCGAGCCACTTCTGCGACTCTTCTTCGCTTGCGCCGTGAACGTCGGCGTAGGCGCGGCGAAGGGTAGCTTCGACGTCGGGAGCCATGCGCGTGCCGTCGCCGCAGACGTAGAAGATGCCGCCTGCGTCCAGTAAGCGGATGACTTCGGCTGTGTTTTCGGCCATGCGGTGCTGCACATAGGTTTTGGGTTGGCCGTCGACGCGGGAGAAAGCGGTGTGCAAGTGCACGAGGCCTTCTTGGGCGTAGGCTTCCAATTCGTCTTGGTAGAGATAGTCGGTGTCCGGGTTGCGGCAGCCGAAGTAGAGTTGGGCTTCGCCGAGGGCGATGTCTTGTTCATGTTGGACATGACGGGCTTGCAGGAAACCGCGGAACGGGGCCAGGCCTGTTCCGGGACCGACCATGATCATTGGAGTCATGGGGTCTTCCGGCAAAGCGAAGCCGCTGCCGGGATCGCGGATAAAGGCGAATAGTTCGGTGCCTTCAGGGAGCGAAGCCAGGTAGTTGGAAGCAATGCCTGCATATTCGCCGCTGCCGCTGCGCGCAGGACCGCGGACGACGGCTACAGTTAGGCTTAGTTTGTTCGCGTCGAGCTTGGGCGAGCTGGAAATGGAGTAGTAACGCGGCTTCAGCGGCGGAAGCAGCGTCAGGAAGCGTCGGAATTCCATTTCGCAGGCCCGATATTTTTCCAGGATGTCCAGCATGGTCAGGCGTTTGAACAAGACTTCGCGCTTATAGGTCTCGTCGTCGTTCATCAGGGCTTCGATTTCGACGCGATGCGGAGGGCAAACGGTCTTTTCCGCAAGTTCCTTGAGCTGTGCCCGGGTGGCAGGTTCCTGAAGTTCCACGCTGCTCGTCAGCAGTTCGCGCAGCTCTACGGCTTGATCCAACGGCAGATGCGCCGCCGCTCGGCCGCTGCCTTGAAGCCGTACCTTCGCATCTCCCTGAAGACTGAAGCGGGATAAGACCCGATCCACTAACGTACGCGGATTGCGCGGCAGGACGCCCAAATGATCGCCTTCCTTGTATGAAGCGCCGGATGGTACTTGCAGTTCGATATGCAAAGTGCTGCGTCCGCCTTCCGGCTGCTGCAGCTCGAAGCTGCGCAAGAGGGTCATCGGCACCGCGCCGTACGTGTCCGCGAGCGGCGAAGAAGTTCGGGAAGCCCGGATGAACTCAACCGCGATACCGCCTGCTTGTACTTCTGCCGCTTCAGGTATCTTCGCTTCAATCCCCAATGCTTTTAGCGCGGCTGGCCACAGTCGAATTTTCCACTCATCGAGCATTTGCTCGAAGTCATCGTTGGCATCGCCTTCGCCGCGTTCCAGCACTTTTTGCCCGCCGAGCCGTTCCAGCGCTTCATCGACCAGGCGAGGAATCCGCTGATAGGTGCTTGCCCAGTTACGGTCCCCGCAGCCAAAGACGGCATAGTGCAGACCTTTTGCCTCGTTGGCTTCCGCCTTTTCCAACCAAGCGACGAAATCCCCTGCGTTGGAAGGCGGACGTCCGTTGTAGGAAGCGGTGACGACGATCAGCAGACCTTGTTTAGGGAGGTTATCCGTCGCGTTGTCCATTTTCGATACGGTCGGCCGGAACCCGAAGCGCTCGCCCTCTTCGGCCAGCTCATGCGCAATCCCCTCCGCCGTTCCCAAATTGGAGCCGTACAAAATCGTTAACGGAGTCTCATGTCGATCGACTTCGACGGACTGTTCTCGGGATTCCGACTCGGCAACCGCTGCTCCGGCCGGACCGGTTCCTTCGCTACCGAATACTGAACCGACCGGCGCCATCGGCGCATTGGCACGCGGACGTACTTGCATCGTGAAGCCGTCCGGCTTAAGGGTTAGCGTCTCCTTGACCTTCAGCTCGTAATTCGCGCCGTCCGCAAGCTCGAAATGCCGCAGCAGCACGCCCAAGACCAGCGTTGCTTCGTGCAAAGCAAACTGCTGACCGATGCAAGCCCTCTGGCCGTTGCCGAAAGGCTTATAGGCATCGTCAGGCACTTTCGAAGGATCTTCGAACCGTTCGGGCCGGAAAGCTTCGACGTCGTCGCCCCACGCGTCTTTGTCCCGATGCAGCACCGGGATCAGCACATTGACCGCCTCGCCCTGTTTCATCGGGTAACGTCCGGCAAGCAGCGTATCTTCTTTGGCTCGCAGGGAAAAGGCTGGGGCGGTCGGCCAAAGTCGCAGCGATTCGCTCAAGATCATCCGGATGTACTTCATCTCGCGCACCTGCTTGTAAGTCGGCGCAGCGGAATCGCTCAGGATCCGGTCCACTTCGTCCTGCGCTTTTTTCAACTTATCCGGATTGTGCAGCAGGAAGTATAGGGCAAAAGACAGCAATCCGCTGGTCGTCTCGTGTCCCGCGATGAGGAAAGTAATGATCTGATAGCGGATATTTTCGTCGGACAATGCTTCGCCCGTATCGGAATCTTCGCCGCTCAGCATGTTATTCAATAAATCGTTCTCGCCCTGGTTCCCGTGTTCGCGGCGTTCCTTCACGATCTTGTCGACGAGCGAGAACATGTAGTCGATATCATGACGCATTTGCGCCTTTTTGCCGATCATCAGCTTGTTCTGCACGCCCAGACGCTGAAGTTGGCTCATGGCCTCGTCCAGCGAACGCGTCATGGCTTCAACGAACGGATGATTGGACTCCCGGTAAAAGCTGTTGAAGCGATAATGGAAACCGCACAGTCCGATCGTATCTAATGTCAGGCGAGTCATGTCTTCGGGCACGTCGACGAATTCATCGGGATTCAGCCGCGCCCACTTCTGCACAAGCTGCATCGCGATATCGACCATCATATCGTGATAGCCGATCATGGCGCGTTGACTGAAGCTCGGCATCAAAATATTGTGCGCTTTGCGCCAGTTGGGTTCTTCCGTCCAGCTCGTAAACAGTCCGTCTCCGGCAAAGGAACGAACATTTTGCAGCGGAGCCCAGACATTTTTCTCGAATCGGGATTCGTCGCAGGCATCGCCTACCAGCTCTCGGCCTGAAATGTAGAGATTGCCCGAACGTCCGGGAAGATCCATTTTAAAAATAGGGCCCTGCTCTTCCGCCAGCTTCATGAGCGATTGGACAGGAGCTTTCGTATCGACGAGCGGCAAATTGCCGAGCGGGCCGAATGTTTTGGGTTGAGGAATGATCGTTTCGTTCGTTGCCATGTTTCGATCCCCTTTCGCGTCAAACCTTGACGACATAAAAATCAACGAGCCACCTGCTATTCTGCGTAAAACAATCCTTTTTGACTGAATGACCGATTTCAATATTCGGTTCTGCATCTGTGTTCTAACCTTGTCCTTTTCCTCGTGCAATGAATCAAACTAAAGCCAAAATAAGCAAAAAGCCCCCTATCGCGCAATTGCAACACGACAAGAGGCTCAGTGCCATCTTCTAAAATAAAGCTTATAAAAAAGCGCCCTGAGGGCGCTTCGAGACTAAAAACCATTTATTCGGGCAGACACAGAGGTTTCTATAACTATTTCTCGCAGCGGCAGCACTCAGTTCGCTTCCTGATCCGGCGTTTTCCAGATGACTTCTTCGCCGTATTTTTTGCCCCAGTCGTACATCATGCGCAGCACGGGGGTCAGGCTTTCGCCGTAGGCGGTCAGCGAGTATTCGACTTTGGGCGGGACTTCGCGGTAGACTTCCCGGTGCACGAGCAGATCCTCTTCCAGTTCGCGCAGTTGGTTGGTCAGCATTTTTTGCGTAATGTTGGGAATCAGCTTTTTCAATTCGCTGAAGCGCTTCGTTCCTTCGAGTCCGAGATGCCAGAGGATAATCAGCTTCCACTTGCCTCCGATGACAGCCAGGGTGAGTTCTTTTTCGCAGTTGATTGCTTGCAGGTCGATCCGTTCTTTGACTTCGCTTGCCATCGTTGAATCCCTCCGTTATATGAAATTAATGTCGGTATTAGACTTGGTCGGTCCCAATAGTATACATCAGAACCGTACCCTCCGGCAAAGAAAGTAAGGGCAGATCGGATACCGGCTTCGCGCAATCCCTTGCCCCGCGCAATAGTATCCTCCACGTAACTTCCCCACTTCAAAGTGCCTTCTTCCGCTTCCGCAGGTTGAGGCTTACAATAAATCCAGACGGCACGCTTCCCGGCTCGCCCGGATCGCTGAAAATAAATTCGAACGTGCCTTAAACCCAACTTAACCGATAAGGAGTGTTTGTATATGAAATTGCAATTGGCATTGGATCTGGTCGACATCCCTGGAGCGATCGAAGTCGTTAAAGAGGTAGAAGCCCATATCGATATCGTGGAAATCGGTACGCCGATCGTTATCAACGAAGGCCTGCACGCGGTAAAAGCATTGAAAGAAGCTTTCCCGCAGCTCGACGTTCTGGCTGACCTGAAAGTCATGGACGCGGGCGGTTACGAAGTCATGAAAGCAACGGAAGCCGGCGCAAGCATCGTGACGGTTCTGGGCGCGTCCAACGACTCGACCATCCGCGGCGCCGTGGAAGAAGCGAAAAAACACGGCACGCAAATCCTGATCGACATGATCAACGTGCCTAACCTGGCCGAGCGCGCCGCTCAAGTCGACGCTCTGGGCGTGGACTACATCTGCGTGCACACCGGCTACGATCTGCAAGCGGAAGGCCAAAGCCCGTTCGAAGACCTGCAAACGATCAAAGCCGTCGTGAAAAACGCGAAAACGGCTGTTGCCGGCGGTATCAAGCTGGACACGCTGCCGGGCGTTATCGCGGCTCAACCGGACCTCGTAATCGTAGGCGGCGGTATCGCGGGCCAAGACGACAAAGCAGCTACGGCCGCTGAAATGCGCCGCCTGATCCAAGAAGGTTCCGCTGCGGCTCAGGTCTAAGCACATGAGCAGCCAATCTTCGGCACTCGCGGTCACGACGGATTTTGCCGCGCAAGTGGCTGCCGAACTGACCGAGGCGGTCCGCGGCATCGATCAAGCGCAGGCTGAAGCATTCGTTGAAGCACTGGATAGCGCGGCAAACGTCTTTACGGCTGGCGCGGGACGCTCCGGCTTGATGGGCAAAGCCTTGGCGATGCGGTTGATGCACGGCGGCTCCGCGGCCCATGTGGTAGGGGAAACGACGACACCGGGCATCGGACCGGGCGATCTGCTCGTCATCGCTTCGGGTTCGGGCGAGACCCGGACGCTGGTTCCCATGGCTGAAAAAGCACGTGAATTGGGCGCCGATGTTGCGGTGGTCACGTTGAAGCCCGACTCCACGCTCGCCAAGCTGGCGACGCTGGTCGTTCAGCTTCCGGGAGCCTCCAAGTCCCGCGAAAATGACGACTACGCAACCATCCAGCCGATGGGTTCGTTGTTCGAGCAAACGCTGCTGCTGTTTTTCGACGCCTCCGTGCTGCGCTTGATGCAGCGGAGGGGACTCGACGGCAACAAAATGTACGGCAAGCATGCCAATTTGGAATAACGTTCAGTACGAAATTTCAACCGAAAGCCGATTCTTCTTTACGAAGAGTCGGCTTTTTTAAGCTTTTTCCTTCTATAATTAACTTTCTTTTTTTCATATCCTGTCGATAAAAAGGTTCCGAGGGCTTATTTAGGTTTATTTTTAAATTAGACGTTTCCTTGCTTTCCTTCTATTTCTACTAATGCTCCTGCACAATCTGAGAAAAGGAGCCGGACCCCTTATGTCCAATTACACCGTTTCGGACACGATTCGTTACAAGACGCTTTCTTTGTTCGCCGAGCATTTCGGCATTTCGCCGGCGCGCGTATCGGTAACGGTAAACGACAGCTGCGTCATCATCTGCGCGGAACGCTTTTTGCAGCCGATCGTGGAATCGATGATTCATGAAGCTTCGCAAGGCGCCCTTCAATCGACCCGGGAACTGATGGTCGGCTATTTGATGCCGGAACTTTGCCGTTATATTTTCAACGATTGCGGTCTTCCGGTCGAAACGCATGCCTACGATTGGAATGACGACGATCTATCCTGCCTGATTTTCATGATGTTCAGCGAGCCCGCCTGTTTGCGCGAAAACGAGCCTTACCCGGAGCAAAACAAAGTTCATCGCAACATCGCCACGCTGACGTACGATTTTCAACGATTTCCGGAAAAAATCTATTCATTTTGGATGGAACGCACAATGCTCGTGATCGTTCGGGACGGCACGCTGACCGAAGTCGAAAAAGCTTTGATCGAAGACGAACATTGCGAAGTGCTGCGCATCTCCAAACGGCGGGTGGAAAAAAAGAAGTTTTGCGAAGAACCGCCGTTCGGCGGCATCGCGAATCGAAGCGTAAAAGGCATTTACATCGATTGGATTTTCCCGGATGACCGCAGCATATTGGTGTACGTATTCGATAAAGCCCAGCCGAAGCTATTTTACGACTGAGATCGAATCAAAACGCTACTTTATTCAAAGGAGACCTATTTGACCATGACGATTGAAAAAATCACCCACTCTATCCAACAAACCGTTTTTTCGTTATTCGAGACGAACTTCGGCAAACGACCCGAAGCCGTCAGGGTCTCCGCCAACGAAAAATGCTTGATTATCCGCATCGAAGGTTTTCTGGGCAGCATCATGGAAACGATGATTGCCGAAAAGTCGCACGGCGCTTTGAACTCTACCCGGGAACTTATCGTCGGTTACATGCTGTCCCAGCTCGACGAAGATTTGAGCAGCGAATTGAATTTGGACGTCGCCCATTTTTATTACGATTGGAACGATTCGGATCTGAGCTGCATCATTTCCGTCGTTTTGCGGGAAAACGAGCATTATGCGTTGGACGATCCTTATCCGGGCAAAGAAGAAGTGCATCAGAAGGTCGTGGATATTACGCAAAAGGTACAAAAGGTCCCCGAAAAAGTCCATTCGTTTTGGGTAGACGGCGATTTTCTGGTGGTCATCCGCGGCGGCCTGCTGATCGAATTGGAAACGGCGCTGCTGGAAGACGGTCACGAATCCGCTCTGCGGATCGCCAAACGAAAAGTCGAAAAGCGCTATTTCGCGCAAAAAATGAATTTGGCCGAAATCGTCGGACGTCAGCCTACCGGCGTCTATCTCGACTGGGCGTTCGATCTGGACCGCAGCATGATCGTCTACTCTTTCGATTCCGAAACGAGCCGTTAAGGTAAATAGATAGGTTTTGGTCAAAAAGCAAACAAAAACCGACCTGGTGAACAGGCCGGTTTTTTCAGTTGCTGCTTGTTGCTTTGTTGCGTCATTCGTTCTCGCCGGTCATTTCGATACGGTCGATCCCTTGCACCGTGATCGATACTTCGAAATTGCCGTCGCCTACGGGACTCATCCTCAGTAAACCTCGTTCGGCGAGATAGCGGTAAGCGAGCTTGCGCTCCGTCTCTCCGTTGATCTCGTCTCCGGACAAGATGCTCGGCTCGCCCGCAAGCTCGAACCAACTGTCGTACAGCCTGCCCAGCACTTCGCGCCGAAGGCCCCGGCGGCGGTTGAACTGTCCCATGCGTTCCAAAAGACCTCTCCTCCTTCGTGTGTGGATCGCGGGGCCGTTCGCTTCGCGCTTCGGCTTCAAACGAAAGCCCTCACTTCCTATTACACGATTAAGGTCTTGTTCGACGCTCCGTCGATTCTCGAAGAATCCCGGCAGCCAAGGCATGAACGCGTTCCAGTTCCAACTTCGCTTCGATGCGCGCATGCGGATTGTTCGGATCGATCGGCTCCGGCTCGACTGCCGCCGCTTGCCGCACGATGTCCAGCAGGCGCTTCAACGCTTGAGGTTCCGGCATAGCCGGATCGATGCAAGCGCAGGCCGTAAGCACGCCTTCGAACGCCGGGCCGATCGTCAGCGACAGGCTTTCGTACTGCTTCCACTTTTGCTCCGCGAACGTGACCAACGGCTTGCCCGCCCGTTCGGGCCGAAAGCGTCGGAACGCTTCGCAAACGGCGTCTTCATCCGCAAAGCCCAATTCTTCCAGCAAACGGCGTACCGCAACTTCCGTACCCAGTTTAGCCAAAGCCAGATAAGCCAGCTTCCGCTGCGGTTTCTTTTTGGCTTCCGCCAGTTCGAGCAGAGCCGCTTCGTCCGGGCGCTCCAGACCTTTGGCCGCTAAAGCAACTTGCAGCTTCTCCATCTCTTTCGCGGAAAAATCAGGCTTGACGCCGTCTTGAAAAAACGGACGTTCAGCCATTGAGCTTGTCCAGCAGCTCGTTCAGCTTTTGCTCGCCGTCCGGTTTGGCCGCGAAGCCGACCGCGGCCCGGAGAGGCAAATAACGTCCGACCGCTTCCATCATGCCGGCCTGATCATGCCCGTCTTCGTCTTCATCGCCGCTTTGCGCTTCTTTTTCATCTTCGGCAGGCGGCGTGAACAGTCCGCCTTGCAGGAACTCGTCCAGCAGCGCTTTCTTCTCCGGGGTTAAGCGTCCCGGCTGCATCAAGTCGCCGATCAGCGAGTTGCGATGCACGGGTTCCCGTACAGGCTCGTCGCCTTCGATCTGTACTTCGGCCGTCAGCGCGATGTCGCGCGAAGACGATCCTACGCTCAGCTCGAACACGCCGCTCTCCACGCGCCAACCGCTTGTTTGAACGTCGTAGTAGGCGAAGGCTCTGCGGTCGAGCGTCAACGATACCGTCTTGCTTTCGCCCGGCTCGAACTCTACTTTTTCAAACCCCTTCAATTCTTGACGCGGACGGTCCACGGTGCTTTCCACGTCGCGGACATACAGCTGCACGATCTCCTTAGCCGCAACGCTGCCCGTATTTTTCACCTGCACGCTGACTTCAACACCCGCATCGGCCGAAGTTTGCGAAGCGCTCAGTTTCAGATCGGAGTAGGCGAATGTGGCATAAGACAAACCGAAACCGAACGGGAACAGCGGCTGTATCGCTTTTTTGTCGTAATAACGGTAGCCGACGTAAATGCCTTCGCGATACTCCACGCGGTCGCCCACGCCGGGGAAATTGAGGTACGCCGGCGTGTCTTCGATGCGTACAGGAAACGTCTCGGCTAATTTGCCGGAAGGACTGACGTTGCCGAACAAAATATCCGCGATCGCGCCGCCCAGTGCCTGACCGCCGAGATAAGCTTCGAGAAGTCCTTTGACTCCGCCGAGCCACGGCATTTCAACAGGCGAGCCGTTGCTGAGCACGACGACCAGATTCGGCTGCGCTTTCGACAGTTCTTCGATCAGCTTGAGTTGGTTGTCCGGCAAACGCAGATGCGTGCGGTCATATCCTTCCGACTCGTAGGCGTCCGGCAGTCCCGCGTACAGTACGGCTACGTCGGAATGCGCTGCCAGCTTCACGGCTTCCGCGATTTTCGCTTCGTCGACGGTGTCGCCTTTGAGGCTGTAGCCGCTCGCGTAGCTGACCTCGGCCTCGCCCGCTTCCTGAGCAAACTCGTCGTACGCGACTTCCAGCTTGGTCGGCTTGATATGCGAGCTGCCGCCGCCTTGGTAACGGGGACGTTTCGCCAATTCGCCGATGACCGCGATTTTGCCCGAGCGCTTCAGCGGCAGGACACGATCGTCGTTTTTGAGCAGCACCATGCTTTCCCGTGCCACGCGGCGGGCAAGAGCATGATGTTCGTCTTTGTCGTACGCGGCATTTTCGACTTTCTCGGCCACGGAACGGAATACGACGCGCAGGATTCGCTCGACGGCCGCATTCAATTTCTCCTCGGATAATGTGCCGTTCTTGACCGCTTCCACGATCTTGCCGTCCCCGATTCCGCCGCTCGACGGCATTTCCAGCTCCAGTCCGGCCGCAAGTCCTTCCGCCCGTTCGTTCACCGCGCCCCAGTCGGATACGACGAAGCCTTCCAATCCCCATTCTTCTTTCAGGATTTGATTCAGCAGATAGTCGTTTTCCGAAGCATAGGTGCCGTTGACGCGGTTGTAGGAACTCATGACGGTCCACGGTTGGCCTTTTTTAACTGCGCCTTCGAAGCTAGCCAGATAGATTTCGCGCAGCGTGCGCTCGTCGACGATCGCGTCCACGGACATGCGGCGATGCTCCTGATTATTGACGGCAAAATGCTTCAGCGACGTGCCGACGCCCTGGCTTTGCACGCCCTGGATATGGCTGGCCGCGATCTCCGAGGAAAGGTACGGATCTTCGGAAAAATACTCGAAGTTGCGTCCGCACAGCGGCGAGCGCTTGATGTTCGCGCCCGGTCCGAGCAGCACCGCCACGTTCTCCGCCTGACATTCTTCGCCGAGCGCCGTGCCCATTTGCCGGATCAGGTCGCGGTCCCACGACGATGCGATCCCGGCCGCCGAAGGGAAACAGGTCGCGGGCACGCTGTCGTTCAGCCCCAGGTGATCCGCGCCTTCCGCCTGTTTGCGCAATCCGTGCGGACCGTCGGTCACCATCACGGACGGAATGCCAAGACGCTCAATCCCTTTGGTATGCCAGAAATCCTGACCGGAGCAAAGGCCCGCTTTTTCCTCCAACGTCATTTGAGCGATCAATTCTTGAATATTCGGCGTTTCTTTTGCTTGGTTTTGCTGACTCATATTCGATCTCCTCTCGGTATGGGGGTTGAGTGCGGCGAAGATGCTTGCATGACTAACTAAATTGTTTATTAGACCATTTGATGGCATTTTAATCGTTCACGATTATTGTAGAGCGTTTTCATCACGGGAATCTATTAAGAAAAAGACCTTTTTTGTAGTTTCGGCAGCTAAGCTTTAAAATAAGAGCAAGAAGATCGGTGAAGGCGAGGGATTGTCAGGCATGGAAAAAAGACGAAGCGAGATCAACGGTACTGTGACGAAAAATCAAGAGAAAACGGATGAAATCCCGACGTCTTTTTCCGCATTCGCCGACGACCGGGAACTTCTGCGCAATCTGGCGAGAAGTCGGCAAAATCAACATCTGCATCACGACCTCCCTACCGAACGCAAAATGCTGCAATACATACGCGAAGGCCGCGGCGAGGAGTTGGAAGCTTTTTTGACGGACTGGGGGCAGCGCGAAGATTTCGGCATTTTGTCCCGCAGCAGCTTGCTTCGCCATAAGAAAAATCTGACGATCTGCGGCATTACGCTCTACACGCGGGCGGCGATCGAAGGCGGATTGAATGCCGAGATTGCGTTTACGCTCAGCGACCTGTTGATCCAGCGCGTGGAGGAGCAGCATTCGCCGGAAGACGTGGATCGGTTGTCGACCGTCGCGGTACGCGAATTTGCGCAGCGGGTGCGGCAGGCACGGGAGTCTTCGGGCAGCGGTACGTTCGAAGCTTGTCGGCAGTACATTTTCAACCATCTGTACGAGGAACTGCCTCTCTCCCGCCTAGGCGCCGCGACCGGGCTTAACCCCTCGTATCTGTCTCGGCTGTGCAAAAAGGAAACGGGGTTATCGCTGTCTGCTTATATTCGGCGTGAGAAAGTGGAGGAAGCGAAAAGGCTGTTGGAGTTGAACGAGTATACGTTATCGGAGATTTGCGTGCTGCTGAGATTTAATGATCAGAGTCATTTTACGCAGGTGTTCAAAGCTTGGAGCGGAGTGACCCCGGGGGCGTATCGGAAACGGTTTGCGAAGAAAAATTGAAGAATTTAGGGATAAGTGCTTGCTATACGTCTGGGACCTATGGTATGATCTTTCTTGTCGACAAGAGTTCCACTCTTGTGCAAGCCATATGAAGGACGGTAGCTCAGCGGGAGAGCACTATCTTGACAGGGTAGGGGTCATGGGTTCGATCCCCATCCGTCCTATACTTGAAAAACCCTTATGCGATAAGGGTTTTCTTTTTTTATGCTTTTTTAAAACTCTTTAAAATCATCGAGTGGTGCCGAAATTGGTGCCGCTTTTTAGTTTTTATAAACAAAAGGCAAGCAAGCATCCATCCATCTATACTTCCTTTTTTTGGTACTATCGAGACATACAAAGAACGGAGGGTGATTTATTGAAAAAGAATATTTTAGGCGTTTTAATTTTCTGCATAAGCATTATATTGATGTTGCCGTTTATGGAGCAGAAAGCAGATGCCGCCGGTGCAACCATGTACTCATACGAATTTGAAATATACTCAAATGACGGAACAGAGTTTTTAGGTACTCTTTCGACAAACCGTTATGATTCTGATTCGATTTTTAACAAATACGGAAGTTACGGCAGCAAGTATTCCAGTACGAGTATTTGGAATCCTTACGGTACTTACGGCAGCAAATACAGTATAGATAGTGCTTTTAACAAATATTCGACTTCGCCGCCGATCCTTGTTTACAACGGTCAAGCCATTGCTTATGTTTCGGTGAATAAGTATCTCGCGGGTTCGATCTCCCCTTATCAACTTTGGAATGAAGCAAAAGCAATTGACGGCATGTAAAATTCAAAGCAGAAAATTCCTATGAGATCCTATACGGACTCACTTTTTTATTTCCGCGCCAACTTTATCAAAAAACCGCCCCTTTAAAAAGGAACGGTTTACATACTCGATCGTTAAATGGCTATTGAACTTCTATGCCTCGTCTTCCCCGCTATCCTCTTCCCGAATATCATAAAACCAGAAATACTTGATCGTCGCCGTGTTGATGGTATTGCCGTCGATCTCGATCCACGCATTCGAGGTGATCTCTTCCGGCAGTCGTTCGAACTCTTCTTCGCCGATTCCGATCTCCAGCACTTCTCCGTCCGTGAAATGAATCGCGATTACCGTCGTTTCTTCCGTTTCCATCTGCACGCCTCCTATTCATTCGGTTAGTCTTCCGATATCTTAATTTCGACATCGCCGCAAAAATTCCTGTTTTTATTCACAACCGATTCCATCCCCGTCCCGATCCAGTTTGCGCGAGTAGCCCGGATCTCCCGCGTACACAGGCGCAGCTCCGGCGGCTCTGGCTGCTGTACAGTTTTTGAAATATACAACGCTCCCCGCATTCGAAGCAGATGTGTCTGATGAACCGGAGTATCCGCCGTCATAAGAATCCCAATCACTGATCTCGCAGCCGATACCGTCGCTATCGCGATCCAGCCAACTCGCGTAACCCGGATCTCCTTCATATACAGGCGCAGCTCCGGCCGCTTCAGCGGCTGCACAATTTTCGTAATAAATTCCTGTCGTTTCTATGTTCGAATCATCCGATGAAGCGAAAGAACCTTCCGTACGCACGACTTTGCTGCTGACCCATCCTTCAAAACCGGAAGACGTTTGTACGTGATACCAGGTTCTTCCGTCTCCCGAATCGTAATGCTGCGCATTCAGGCTTTCAAGCTGCGTTCCTTTTAAAACGGTATCGACGACTTCCGAATCGATGGAAGGAGAATGACGTATGTTGGCTTCTTGTAATACAAAGTATTGGGAAGCGGCTGCAAAAGTAGAGTCATCGCTATCCTTAGTTTCGGATTCCGGTCCATTCGCGAAATAATTGCCATCCGATTCTGCCACGACAGCGCTGCTGATCCAGCCGACCTTACCCTCTCTGCTTTTTACGTTGTACCAGATTCTTGAATCTTGAGGATCTACATATTTGACGTGTAAGTATTCGAGATCCTGCCCTTCTTTACCGATGAAAAGAGACGGTGAGTCATAATCGGCTTCTTCGCGAATATTCGCATCTCCTCCATCGATTCTCCAATAAGTAGTCTGACTTTCCGAAGCCGTCTCGTCAACGGGATGGCTATCTTGCAAAGTTGCCTCTTTTTCCGTTTTCGGTTTCTCCGTGCTTGCCGTCGGCTGCGTCGATTTAACTTGATCCGAAGATTCCGTTATTGAACTTTCCGACTTTTTTTGATCCGTTTCGACGTTTTTCAAGGTTGATTGTTCAGTTCCCGTTTGCTGCGAATCGGATTTTAAGGATTCTTCATTCGTTCCGCACGCACTCAAAACAAACAAAAGCAAAAAACTCAAAATGGCTCCGTTTCTAATCTTTTTGATCAAGTCCGCCTCTTTTCCCTTTTGCTATTTGGATTAAGAATCATATCAATCATTGTATCGGAAATTTAATCCAAAATTATAATTCGATATTACAACTTATAAAAGCTGTCTCCTTTTTGAGTTGCTGCCTTCCCTTCTGGTAAACTGAACGAGACTTCAATCAAAGGAGGATGTTCATGCAGCTTAATCAACTGACCCGTCAGGGAGAAGAGCTTCGTCATAAGGTCGAGCAGGCCGAGGATTTTCGGAATATTACCCTCTGGCTGTCCAGCGCCGCCGTTTATTTGGAAGCCCGGCATAAAGGACTCAAAGAAACGGCTTCGTTCATCGCGGAAAAGGACAAGTTCAAATCGCTCGTGCTCGATAAAGAAGAGTATTCGATCCATCTGTTCGACTCGCTGATCGGAACGCTCAAAGCGATTGAGATGCTGGAAGACATGCAGTCGCGTCAGCAGAGCGAATCGAGCCGCGGCGCGCGCAACTGGAACGACTTTTAAATACCGGAGACTTATGCACCGAACCCAAAGGAGGATGAACCCAGGTGACATCGCCGCAAGAAAAACATTTCGAAGCGTTGGAACGCGCCGAAGCTTCGATCGCCGAGGCACGGGAACGCGTCGCGCAGGACCGTTGGAGACTGCGCTATCACGTGGCGGCTCCCGCTTATTGGATCAACGATCCGAACGGCTTCAGCTTTTACCGCGGCGAATACCATCTGTTTTATCAGCATCATCCCTACTCGCCGGAGTGGGGACCGATGTATTGGGGACACGTCAAAAGCCGCGATCTGGCGCATTGGGAACATCTGCCGATCGCTCTCGCGCCGACGGAAGACTATGAGCGCGACGGCTGTTTTTCCGGCAGCGCGATCGAAAAAGACGGCAAGCTTTGGCTGATGTACACGGGCAACGTCTGGACGGGCGAGAATCGGGATCACGATTTGAAGCAGGTTCAAGCGTTGGCTTGCAGCGAAGACGGGATCCTTTTTGAAAAGCTTGCGAACAACCCGGTCATTGCCGCGGCGCCGGAGGGCGACGTGCATCCTTTCCATTTCCGCGATCCTAAGGTATGGGAACACGGCAATGCGTATTACTGCGTACTCGGTTCGCAGACGACGGATCGCCGCAGCGGGCAGGTTCTGCTCTATCGGTCAAGCAATCTGACGGACTGGAGTTTCGTGAACATCATGGCCGGCGGTCAAGAACCGACCGAGACGCTGGGCTACATGTGGGAATGCCCGGATGTGTTCGCTTTGAACGGTCACGATGTGCTGGTCTGCTCGCCGCAAGGAATGAAGCCTGTCGGCGACCTCTACCACAATCTGCACCAATCCGGTTATATGCTCGGCAAGCTGGACTATGATACGGGTCGTTTCGAGCACGGAGAACTGCAACTGCTCGATTACGGCTTCGACTTCTATGCTCCGCAAACGACCGAAGACGATCAGGGGCGTCGGATCATGATCGCTTGGATGACCATGTGGGAAGATAAAATGCCTGAGCAGGTTCGGGGCTGGGCGGGCGCGATGACGATTCCCCGCGTGTTGACGCTCGAAAACGGACGGATTCTCAGCCGACCGGTGCCGGAACTCGTCAACCTGCGCGGCGAAGGCGTGAGCTACGAACAGATCCGGATCGCCGATGCCTCTCCGGAAAATGCCTATGCCGAAAGCGAAGAATACGCGATGCCTTCGGCAAGCAGCGTTATTCGCGGCGGGCAAGAATTCGCGGGCGTGAACGGCGATTGCTTGGAGCTGGAAGTCGAATTCGATGCCGGATCCGCCGCATCCTTCGGCCTTTCCTTGCGCGTAGGGGAAACATCGGGCGAAGAAACGCTTTTGACGTATGATCGGGAGCAGCAGAAGCTGATCCTGGATCGCGAACGCTCCGGCGCGGGTTCCGGCGGAATCCGCAAAGCCCCTCTCGCTTTGCGGGAAGATCGGCTCCGGCTGCGGATATTCATCGATCGCTCTTCCGTCGAAATCTTTGCGCAGGACGGCGAATTGGCGATGTCCGCGCGAATTTATCCCGGCGTCGACTCGACGGGGATACGTTTCTTCGCGGAAGGCGGCGAATCGGTATTGACCGCGCTGCACTGCTGGCCGCTGGACCGATAAGCCTCAATACGGGCATCGCCTGGTTCGCCGAGTATTCCAGGTTAAGACCGGCCGGCATGGCATTCATAAAAAGTTACGAACACGGCGTGCGATAATTCGCACGCCGTGTTTTTTAATCGTAAAGTCCGGATTTTTATATACCGGCTACCGGCTTCTCCCCGACTTCGATGGTCCGGATCACGCGAGCGGGGTTTCCGCCGACAATCGTATTATCCGGTACATTTTTCGTTACAACCGCCCCGGACGCAATCACTGCATTATCTCCGATGGTCACGCCCGGGTTAATGATCGCCCGACCGCCGATCCAGACATTATGCCCGATCGTAATCGGCTTGCCGAGCTCGGGTCCGGCAATTCGTTCGTAAGGATCGATGGGATGCGTCGCCGTGTAGATGCTCACGCCCGGCGCCAACATGCAATTGTCCCCGATCCGTACTTCGCATACGTCCAGAATGGTACAGTCGAAATTGGCAAAAAAGTTTTCTCCGACATGGATATTGTAGCCGTAGTCGACGCGCAAGCTCGGTTCGATATAGACGTTTTCCCCCGTTGATCCGAAAAGTTCTTTCAACAGGGCCGTTCGCCGTTCCGGTTCTTCCTCGGTAGTCGCGTTGAACTGCCGGATCAGCTTTTTGGCATGAAGGCTCTCCGCGCGCAGCTCCTCGTCCCAAGCTTTATACAATTCCCCGGCTAACATTTTTTCTTTTTCCGTACGTTCGCGTTCCATCGTTCGATCATCCTTTCTTTAATAACGTTTCTCCACAAGTTCCAGCGAATAAGACAAACTCTCCATCGTCATCGCAATCAGTCCGTTTAAATACGGTTCTTCCGGCGATTCCAGCCAGAGCAACTGCGGCATATGCTCGGGCGGAATAACATCCAAGCAGCGTTCGCGGATCAGCGACAGATCGTTCTCCTGCACCTGTTCGCCTGTCAGGGCAATCAATGCGGGATTGACGATGGCCGTTAGACTGGCTACCGCGTGTGCGGCAAGAGGGATAAAAGTCTTCTTCGAATTGAGTCTTCGCAGCTGCTCCTCACGCGAGATCCCGAACGGCAAAAAGGAGACTTCTCCGGCAAAACGACTGGTTCCCCGATGGATATGTCCGTCGATCATCAAGCCCGCTCCCGGAAAACAATCCGGCACGAAGATCATCACGGCCAGCGTTCCCGGCTCTTCCCAGTCCTGCTTCTGATACAAACCGTAAACGGTCAGATTCATATCATTTTCCACAATGACCCGTACTCCATGCTTCTCGCTGATTCGCTGCTCCAGCGGCACGCCGATCAGCTTTTCCGCGTCGCAAATGTTAATGACGCCCTCATGTACCAGTCCGGGAATCCCGATTCCGACCGCCTTGATCTGTGCATGCTTGCCGAGCAGCACGCCGACCAACGTATCGATCGCAGATTCATCAAGCACCGAAACTTCGCGCGAGCGGCGTTCCATGATGTTGCCGGACGAATCGGCAACGGCGTATGCGAGCGTCGGGCGTCCCTTTTCGAATACGGCATAGATGCAAGCGATATACGAATAATCCGCATTGTAGACAAAACGTCTTGCCCGCCGTCCCCCGCTCGATGCTTCAGGCTCGTCCTCCAGCGCCTCTCCGCTATCCAGCATCTCTTTCAACAGCGTGCCGCACGTCGCCACGCTGAGTCCGGTTGCTTGCGCAATGGAGGACTTCGTTCCGTACGAAGCAAGGCGAAGGGCTTGACGGACAAGCTCTTCGTTCATTTTTTTCACCTTGATCGAGCTGTGCGTCACGGATGGCATCTTCTCACCCTTTCATCGACGATAACTTTAAATAATACTTATCGAAAGTAAAATCATAACATAGACTATAGCGGTATGTTTTGCTTTTGTCCACTTGAGCAATAAAAAGTAAAATGGAAAAATGAACCGTTCGAATCGTTCGTTTGTTGTATAGGCGAATCTACCGGAAAGGAGGCTAGGCTGACCGTGACCCAAAAAGAGCTATTCGAGACTTACCGTTCCGACGTCTATCGAATGTGCTATTACATGCTCGGACAATCCGCCGACGCCGAAGACATCTGCCAGGAAGTATTCATGACAGCTTTTCGGAGCGATCGGGCCAACATGACGAACGTAAAAGCTTGGCTGTTGAAGATTTCCGTCAATCAGTGCCTGAATGTGCTGAGACGCCGCAGCAATCTGCGTTCCAAGCTGACAAAACATTCGCATCGACTCGTTAGCAGTCCCGAGCGTACGCCGGAAGAGCAGTTCCAAGAGCGCGAAGGAGCCAACGAATAGGCCGAGTATATCTCGCGCTTGCCGATTAAGATACGCACCGTGATTTCGCTGCGCTTCGTGCATGATCTGAGCACAACCGAAATTGCCGAGCTGCTCAGTATTCCGCAAGGAACCTTAAAATCCAGACAGTACAAGGGATTGAAGCTGCTTCGAAGCCAACTTGAACGCGCGGGACAACAAACCGAACCCGTCAAAGGAGGACATTATGAATACCAACCGCACAAAGGATAAATCCCGATCGTCAGAAACACTGGAGACAACCCTGCATCAACAGGTCGGACCGCATGTTGCGGTTCGCGAGCCGGATTACGATGCGATGTGGATGCGGATGGAAGTGGAATTGGAGCGAGGCGATCGTTCTGCGGCAGGCGGCCGTGCAGCGTCTCGGGCTCGCGTTCGCAAGGTCGCGCTGGCCACTACGCTCGGCGCTGCGCTGATCGCCGTTCCCGCGTATGCCGCTATTCAGTACGACTGGAGTGATCTGCTTCAAGGCCGCGAGGGCATTCAGACGGCTTTGGCACAAGGCTTGGGGCAAGAGATTGAACGTTCGATCACCCATGACGGCGTGACGCTGACGTTGCATACGGCAATCATCGACGAAGGCCGGACTTTGATCTTGTACAGTCTGGATGGTGAAGAACGCAGCGATCACTTCTCCGGCTTCTCTGCGATCACGATTACGGATGCGGACGGCAAAGCATTTGAAGCTTATGCCTACGTCGCGCAATCCGCTGAGTCGAGAGACGATTCCCGCCTTGCTACAGGCTACTTCGAAACGGATTGGTCGCCCAGCGCTTCTTCCGAAGCCGTGAGCTTCAGCGTGGACGGAATTGCTTTTACGACAAATGCCGAAACTCCGCTTGCCTTCAATGCTTCGGATACCGGCATCTATCGCACGGATGTGCATGAATCAGGCATTGCTCAAGTTGAACTTGGCGCCTTCGCCCAACCTGACGGACAAACGCTGATTCGCACCACTTTGATTCCGGAATCCGGCCAAGAACAAGCACCTTCCGGTAGCCTTGCGGCTTATGACCGCACGGGAAAACTCATCCAACCTGTAAAAGGAAGCATGTACGGAACGCCCGACGGCAGCGTCGGCTTTTTCAATCAGGATACCTTTTCCGCAACGGATCTGCTTCAAAAAGGCGTAACGTACAAGCTGCTATACAGTAAACAAAGTGAACAGATTGACGAAACCTGGGATTTTCCGCTGGTTCTGGACAAGTCCAAAATGGCTCATGCCAGTACTAAGCAAAAGCTGGATATGCAATTCGGGTCCGGAGAAACGGCCGTACAACTCAAGGAATTGACGATCACTCCGGCTCAAATTCGGATCGATATGGATCTTGGACAGCTTGGGTATGCGCCATTCAAGGACTATCAGTTATTGATGAACGGAAAAGCAATCGATTTGGGATTTCGGTTGAAAAGCGAAAAAAATCTTAAAGATACCGTTCTATTCATGGATCGCCCTGCCGACTTGCAACTTACAGCCGACTCTACGATAGAATTGCGTGCGCGTCATGAACTATTGAACCATAAAGGCGACCTTCCTGCCCCTGTGCAACTTGCGAATATCGGCGATCAAAAACAGTCTCTAACCACAAACGTCGGCGGCTATCCGGTCACCTGGACGTATTATAAACAAGAAGGCAATCTGATCGTTCAGACTTCCAGCGAAGATCCGAATTTCGGCGGGATCGGCCAAACGTATATCGGCAGCAAACGTATCCTGTCCGACGAACGTTCCTTCCGAATATGGGGAGACATCGGGAATTCGCTTACGGAAATCTACAACAATTACGAAGGCGATTCCGCGGAGATGCATATTTTCAGTTATAGCGAGCATCGACCGGAACAGGAAGCAAAAGCGACTCTGTATTCCCCGGCACAATAAGACCCGCTGTACATGAGCAGCGTCAGCCACCTGATCTGATCCGACGTTCCTGCCCGCCGCTCTGGAACAAGAACGAACGCCGAGCAACTCAAAAAACGCCATTCTTCCCCTTTTGGGAGGATTGGCGTTTTCGTACGATTACGGTCGATTGTTCACTGCCTTTATTCCGACAGCTTGTAGATCGCTTCAGCTTCTTTTCCGAATGAGGCTCCCGGCGCAATTCGCTTATAAGTAAAGATCAGCCGCTCGCCTTCCTGCCGGTCGAAGCGAAGTCTCGAATCAAGCAGCAGCAGATCGCCGACGTCGCTCGATACTTCGGCCCATTCGCTCGCTTCCGCTTGATCCAACAGCTTCTGATCGAGCCTTGCCGCTTCACCTGTTCGAAGATTGACGACCGTCGGCTGAAGAGTATCGAAAGCCCGAACCAACAAGTAATCCGCCGTTACCGACTCCACGATAAACGGCCCCTTTTGCTTGGTCATGTCTTCCAGATCGTATTCCGCGGCCAGACTGCCTCCCGCTCCGGCTACCTTTACTGTCTGCCCGTCCGTCAGATAAGCCCGCTGCGCCGGAAGTTTTTGGGGACCCAGCTCCGTAGGCAGATACATGCCGGAATATCGGAAATGCGCCTGCTGCTTCACGGCACCATTTTTAACGAGAAACTGAAAACGGTTCTGCACGGCCTGCATATAAGCTCCGTACTGCCGTTCCACCGTCAGCACATAAGCGTTCCCGCCCAAGCTCCGCAGATCGACGGTTCCCCATTCCAAGTCCGAGACGTCCGCTTGCGCAAGCTTTTTCGGGATGCCCGATTCCAGGGAATAGACCTCGCCCGAGCGAAAGGATACCCAAGCCGTGCGTCCGCCGGATGTATCCATTCGATAACGCGCAGGGTCTTCAAAAGTAGCGGTTCCCGTGGCGGAATCCCAGCCTGCTTTCGTTTTGAGCGCTGCCGACAGCGTGCGCAGCGGAACGAAAACCTGACCCTTTTCCGCAAACGCCGCCGTGCTTTTCACCCGCTGTCCGTTAATCTCGGCAGCCTCTTTTCCAAGCTTCATGCGAACGGCAGTATCCGGGCGCAGCAGAGTGAGCGTCTTCGAATCACGGTCGTACTCGACGAGAAAACCAAGCAGTTCAGAGAGCCTGTTGATCGGCATATACGTATGTCCCGCTCGGACTTCAAGCTCGCCGCTCTCTACCGAAGCTCCGTTGACGGACAACGCTGCCGGCTTGGACGCGGCGGCTTGCGCTTCTTGGTGCGGCAGCGGCGCGATCAACAAGCTGCCCGCAAGCAGTCCCGCCGCCCATTTGACCCATCTATTTTTAATCATGATATGTAATACCTCCTATCGGCATCGCACCATACGGCGCAAATCTTCTTTGATTAAGACGTTCGGCATCCGGATTTAGTTTCTGAATTCGGCGGTCTTTTTTCCGTTTCGCTTCAAATCGAGTCAGTCGGGGGATTTTTCGGGTAATGCACATGCTGTACGCCCAAATCGAAAGGAGCCCAAAACCGATGAGTGAAAAAGTATTTATCAGCCCGGGCAAGTACGTGCAGGGCAAAGACGTTGTAGACAAAGCCGGAGAATACGCCAAGGTGCTTGGCAAGTCGGCACTGGTGATCGCGGATTCGATTGTTTGGCCGATTGCGGGGGATCGCGTTACCGCAAGCCTCGAAGCGTCAGGAATCTCCGTCACGAAAGCCGAATTCAAAGGCGAAGCCTCCCGCGGCGAGATCAAGCGAATCGCGGAGCTGGGAAATGACATCGATCTGGTCGTCGGCGTAGGCGGCGGCAAAACGCTGGATACCGCAAAAGCCGTCAATGACGTGCTGGGCGCGGCATGCGTCATTATTCCGACCACCGCTTCGACCGATGCGCCGACCAGCGCCCTGTCCGTATTATATACCGACGACGGCGCGTTCGACGCGTATTCTTTTTACAAGAAAAATCCGGATTTGATTCTGGTTGATACCAAAGTCATTGCCGGGGCACCGCCGTTATTCCTGACTTCCGGTATTGCCGACGCGCTGGCGACCTGGGTCGAATGCCGTGCGGTGATCGAAGCGCGCGCGACGACCATGGCGGGCGGCCTGACTACCCTCGCGGCGGAAGCCATTGCGCGCAAATGCGAAGAGACGCTGTTCGACTACGGGCTGCTCGCTTACGAGTCGGTCAAGCGAAAGGTGGTGACTCCGGCGCTGGATGCGGTCATTGAAGCCAATACGCTGCTTAGCGGGTTGGGCTTCGAAAGCGGCGGGCTAGCCGGAGCGCATGCGATCCATAACGGCTTTACGGTGCTGGAAGGCGATATCCACCATATGACGCACGGGCAAAAAGTAACCTTCGGCACGCTCGTTCAGCTCGCTTTGGAGCGCCGTCCGATTCATGAGATCGAGCGCTATATCGACTTCTATCTGAAGCTGGATCTGCCGGTCACGCTTGCGGATCTGCATCTGAAAGACGTCTCGAACGAAGACCTGTACCGCGTGGCCGAGGCCGCGACGAAAGAGGGCGAGACCGCGCACAATCTGCCGTTCCCGGTGACGGCCGGCGACGTGCTGGACGCGATACTGGCGGCGGATCAGTATTCGCTGGCATATAAGGCGAAGATCGGCGCCTAAACGCTCCATATGCAAAAAGCCCCTCATTCCGAGTCATTCGGAATGAGGGGCTTTTTATGTTGAAATCAAAAATGCTTCGGTTTTCGGATTCTTACACCGTACGGATCATCTGAAACGGCCCGCGCAGCAGCTGCTCCACCCCATCCGCCGGCAACGGTCGACTCAAGTAATAGCCTTGCACTTCATCGCAGCCCGCCGCACGCAGGAACTCCAACTGCTCGATCGTTTCCACGCCTTCGGCGAGCACTTCCATATTCAGGCTGCGCCCGATGGCAATGATCGCCTGAACCATATTGCCGCGCTCCGTCTCGATATCGATTCCGTCCACGAAAAAACGGTCAATCTTCAGCAGATGAGGTTCGAAGGTACGCAGATATTTCAATGAAGCATAGCCGGTTCCGAAATCGTCGATGGCCAGCCGGATCCCTGTGTCGCGAAGCAAGCGAAGCTGGGCAGATACTTTTTCCACGTCCCGGATTGCCAGCGACTCCGTCACTTCGATGGTCATGTTCTCCGGATCGACTCCGGTTTCGCGCAGCGTATGCAGAATCTTTTCGACGAACAACTCGTCCTGGAACTGATAAGGCGATACGTTCACGCTCATCCGAAGCGAACCATAGCCTTGACGCGTCCATTCCACCTGCTGCCGGCAAGCCGTCTTCATCACCCACTCGCCGATCGGAATGATCATGCCGGTCTCCTCCGCAACCGGAATAAATTCGACAGGCGAGATCGGGCCCAATGTCGGATGATTCCAGCGAATCAGTGCTTCGACGCCGACGATATGCCCGGTCTGGATATTTTTTTGCAGTTGGTAATGCAAGGATATCTCTCCGCGCTCGATCGCATCGCGCATCTCGTGTTCCAATTCGACTTTATACGCCAGGCGCTGCCCCATGCTCGGTTCGAAGAACAAGCTTTTCTGATGCCGGTTCTTTTTCGCCTCGTGCATGGCCATATCCGCGCTTCGCATCAATTCGTCCGCCGTGCAGCCGTCCCGCGGATACAATGCGGCTCCGATGCTGGCGCAGCCGTAAAGCACGATGCCGTCCAGCATGATCGGCTTTTTGAACACTTCTTCGATCGCCGCAATGGTTCGGTAAGCTTCCACTTCCCCTTCGAGCGGGTCGACCAGAACGGTAAATTCATCGCCTCCCTGTCGCGCGAGCAGGCGTGAAGCCGGAATGTATTCGCGCAGCCGATCGGCAACCACTTGCAGCAGTTGGTCGCCGATCGTATGTCCCAGGCTGTCATTAACATGCTTGAAACGATCCAAATCGAAAAAGAGCAGGGCAAGCTGACGTTGATCTTCTTGCGCACGCCGTACAGCCCCGCGCAGCTCGGCATCGAACTTGCGACGGTTCGGCAAGCCGGTCAACAAGTCGTGATTGGCTTCATGCTCTTTGACTTCGACGGTATGCGTCAGCCGCCCGAGCAAGTAGTCGTTTTCGATAAAGGTCAAGATCAAGCGGGCAATAATGAACAGCAAAGCCAACGCGCTGCCTACGACCATGACGTTGAACTCCGACAGTTCTTGCAGAATGATCGCGAACAAAGCAATCAGGCTGACATATGGCAAAAGCCGGCGCAGCCAGCCCAGACGCTTCGTCAAAGCGGCAGACATTCTTTTCTTGCGTTCTTTCGGCCCGCCTTCCAAAGAATCCAATCCGGCGAGAACCATGCACAAGACCGAAGCCGTCCAGGTCAGATCGATCGGACTGCCGAGCAAATACGTGCCGTTCAATTGCATGTACAGATAGACCGAATCGCCCAAAGTCAGCAGCAGAACGCTTGCAATCAAGCCGGTATCCGCCCGAACATTGCTAACGGTTTGATTCGCGAACAACAGCAAACTCAACAGGAACAGATTGCCGAGATCGATAATGGGATAGCTGAGATTGATGAATGCCTGAGTCCAATTTTCATCCATGGACGTGGCGAGCATCGGCGCGATAATCAGGCTCCAACTAAATACCGCCGTCGTCGACATGAAAATGGAAGCATCCAGCAAATACTGCATCAGCCGAAGACTTTTCAGCCGCTGATACACGACGATAAGCAGGCCGAAGAACAATAATCCCCCTTGCGACACCCAAAAGAAATCGGCAAGGCTTGGAGCAACCAAAGTGATCCGGTCCGAGACCGTATCGACGAACAAAAGCAGCAGCGACAGCAAATAAAAGAAACTGCTTAATGCCGCGAACATCCAGAAAAGGCGGTTTTGCGATTTCGAACGCAGCGTCACGCGCACCAAAAGCAGCGTACCTATTAAAATCGGCACAATATTCAAATGGCCGATCCACGTAAGCGCGGTCTCATTCCCTTGATTCAAGCTAGACAACATAAAGAAAAGAACGAGATAACCCGCAGAGATTCCATAGAATAGGGGTTTGTGTTTCATTTCTGCGGCCTCCGATAAAAGAGTAAAAGCTATGACCTTGTCAACTTTTAATCTTAATTTTAGCGTTGACCAGGTACTATTCTCTATATCGGCTTCTTGCTTATCGTCGCTTAGTCGTTTTTACTTTTAATTACATAATTTAATTTCAAAGGGAGTCAAATCACTCGATTTCGATAGATTTTTTCCACTCCGAATAAAAAAATCAACAGCACCGCGCAAACTCCGTACATCCCCGAATACGAAAGTCGATCCGCCAACGGCCCCATCACTAAGCCGCCGAGCGAAATACCCAAGTCCGCCGAAGCGATAAATAAACCGAGCAGCACGTTCCGCGATGCTTTCGGCAAGCTGAAGGTTAGATAGGTCGTCAACGCCGGATATAAAAAAGCCTGTGCGAATCCCATGAATAAGGCGGCTGCATAAAAAGCAAGCGGTCCGACCGTCGAAGCAAAAGCCAGCAGCAATGCAGACACAAGAGCGAGCGCAATCATCCCTTGCACAAAACGAGGCCGCCATATTCCGTCCGAAGGAATGCGTTTGCGTAAAACCAACCTCGCAACCACGATGACCGCGGCCTGAACCATCATATACAGGCCTGCGTTGCCGTAGGCGACCTGCGATGCGTACAGCGGAATAAATACGGTAACCGCCCCGAATACCATCGAAGCCCCCAGCATCAGCCAAGTGCACAGCGCAAGAGGGCGAACCGTTACGGCTTGTGCAAAAGAGCGCCAAATCCCGCCTTGTTCCGGCTGTCTGTCCGATTCGTTCGTCGCCTGACCGCCCGCCTCCACCGGAGTCGTAAAGCCGAATATCCCCGTACTTGCCGCAATGACGACCAATACGGCAACAAAAGCATCCATGCCGCCCCAATCCCATAAAGCCAGCGCAATGACGGGTCCGATAATGCCGGGCATATAGGTAAATAAAGAATATAAAGAAATGCCTTGCGATCGCTCTTCGTCGGACAACGAATCAATGATCGCGAGTTGCAGCGACATGGAGAAAAAGGCCGTCGAGATGCCTTGCAGCAAACGAGCGGCAAAAAAACCGGCTAACCCTGTCCACGGATAAAGCAGCAAAGCGAATCCGTTAATCAGTAAAATGATCCGCAAAATGCGGGCCGCTCCGTAACGCTGGATAAACCGGCCCGCCAAAGGACGAAAAAACATGCAGGTCAACATATACGTGCCCATGATCCAACCGATCGTCGCATTGCTGGCTCCGATCGACTCGCTTCGGAGCGGCAGCACCACGGCCAGAATCGAATTGGCGCTGAAAAATAAAAAAGCCAAACCGTATAAGCGAATAAACGTCCAAGAAGTGACTCGCGATTGTTTCAACGTAGAATAACCTCCGCAACTCTAATCAAGAAAAGCGTTGACCGGTGCCTTTTTCTCCTGCCGCATCTGTTTGATATGAAGTTCGGCATTGGCCAGCAGCGTCGTTTGAGGCACGTGCAGACTTTCGATCAGCGACATTTTCTCGTTGGCGCATTCGCTTGGCGATTCGCTCCACGGTTCCAGCTCATAGGCCAGGTTGCGAATATCCGCAATGCCGGCTGTCGTCGAGAACCCTTGACCGCGCATCCATTCGTCGTCGAACAAGGTATGGATATAACGATCCCCGCCATCGGAGATCATGCATATAACCTTCTGCTTGGGATCGATCTGCCGAGCTAGCTTTAACGCAACCAACGCACAAGCCCCGCTCGACGGTCCCATCAAGATTCCTTCATGACGGGCAAAAGCCCGAGCCGTAGCAAAAGCTGCGGCATCCGACACTTTATACGCGTAATCGAGATTCGATAAGGTCAGATTCACGGGCGTCCAGCTTAAGCCTACACCCGGCGTGCGGTAAGCGTCGGCTTCTCCGCCGAAGATCGTGGAACCGATCGCGTCGACGCCTACGATCTGTACCTGCGGGGCATAGGTTTTGAAAAAGCGCGAGATTCCGCCGAGCTGGCCGCCTGTGCTCACTGCGGTGATGAACGCGCCAAGCTTACCCGAACATTGTTCGAAAATTTCGCGCGCCGTCCCCCGGTAATGCGCTTCCTGATTAAGAAGATTGAAGCATTGATCCGGCCGATACGCATCCGGAATCTCGCTCGCCAACCGATTGGCTAACGCGATACGGGTCTTGTGATAGCTCCCGCTGTCGTCCTGCTCGGTGACTACGATGACTTCCGCGCCGAAGCCTTTCATCAGCGCCAGATTGGCCGGGGTCGTTTTCGGATCTACCAAAATGATGACGCGATAGCCTTTGGCCGCTCCGATCATCGCCAACGAAATGCCGAAATTGCCGCTGGAGGATTCGATCAACGTTCCGCCCGGTTTCAGCCAGCCTTTTCGCTCGGCGGTCTCGACCAGATATAACGCTGCGCGATCTTTGATGCTTCCTCCCGGATTGTACCGTTCATATTTGAATAATACTTGTGCTTCGTCGGATCGATTCATGTTGGAGAGCGAAATCAGCGGGGTCTGACCGATGGTTTGCAGAATGGTAGCGTTGATCGAAATCTCCTCCTTAGAATGAAGTTATACGCTTTCCGGTTCGTCCGCGCCCTGCAGGAGCAAGCGCGTATGGGCATGTTCGCCTGACGATAAACGATTTCCTTGCAGAAACTCGACAAAGCGTCCTTCATGCATCACCGCAATCCGATGGCAAAATGCGCGCAGCACCCGAACATCGTGAGAAATCATCAAAATCGAAAACCCGAACTGCCGATGCAGCCGTTGAAGCAGTTCCAAAATCTGCGCCTGAACGCTCATGTCCAGAGCCGATACGGCTTCATCGCAAATTAGCACCTCCGGCTGCAACGCCAATGCCCGGGCAATCGCCACGCGTTGGCATTGGCCGGTACTGAGCTGCGGCGGCCTGCGATGCTGGGCGGCGCCTGTAATGCCTACTTCCTCCAACAAATATCGAGCACGCTCAAGACGTTCTTTTCGATCCCCGACCCGAAAAGCATGCAAAGGCGTTTGCACCAGCTCCAACGCGCTGAACCGGGGATTCAGGCTGGCTCTGGCATCTTGGAACACCAACTGGATATGTCGGGCCAATCGACGCCGAGCCGAGCCTTTTGCATGAGTGATGTCTTGTCTCCGAAAATGAATCGTACCGCTCTGCGCATGTTCCAGTCCGACTACGCATCGTGCCAGCGTTGATTTGCCGCAGCCGCTTTGACCGAGAATACCGATGATTTCCCCGACATGAAGCTGTACGTTCACTCCGCTTAAGATTGGCTGTTCAGCGTCATACGTTTTGAACAAATTTCGGATGGTCAACAGACTTGAAGCATCGGGAGGCGAGATTGCTTTTGCATCCGATGTCAGATCGCGGGACGCAAGCAATTGCCGCGTATAGTCGTGACTAGGTTCGCGCAGCACTTGCGAAGTCAGACCGCTCTCCACGATACGGCCTTCGTTCAATACGATCACGCGATGGCTAAGCGCCTCCGCAAGCGCGATATCATGCGTAATGAGCAGCACGGTCAAGCCTAGCTCCCGTTGCAGGCTTTGCAGCAGATGAAGCACTTCACGCTGATTGACCGTATCCAGAGCCGAGGTCGGCTCATCGGCGATCAAGACCTGCGGACGCAAACACAGCGTAAGCGCCAGACAGACCCGTTGACACATCCCGCCGCTCAGCTCATGCGGATAAGCGTTCAATATCGTTGACGGGTCCGTAAAGCCCAGACGGGTTAACCAATGTTCGCTGATCGAAGCAATCTGCTCTTTCGAAGCGAGCCGATGCGCGTGCAGCGTCTCCCGAAAATGCTCCCGAATCTTCATCATAGGGTTAAGCGCAAGGCGCGCATCCTGAAACAGCATGGCGACTCCCCGCCCCCGAATCTCGCTCCAGCTTGTACTTGGCCGCGAAAGATCGATCGACGAGTGTCCGGATAAGATCAATGTTCCGGATCGAACGGTCGCGGACGAAGGAAGCAGGCCGATCAGCGTTTTGGCGACGGTCGACTTACCCGATCCGCTCTCGCCCAGCAAAGACAAAATTTCTCCTTCGTATAGCGTGAAGGTCACTGATTTCAAAGCTGTCTGCATCGCGCCTTCCTGCGGATAGGACACCTCCAGTTGCTCGATTCGGAGCTTTTCCTTTTGGCCGTCTACAATCTTCATCCTTTTCTCCTCTTCCCGGTCGGGCTCGAAATTTTTATCCGATTCGCGCCTTCTCGTAGGGATCCATTCGATCGCGCAGCCCTTCGCCGATACAGTTAAATGCCAGCACGGTCAGGATGATCCACAATGCCGGACCGAGCAGAACATGCGGCGCAGTCATAAAATGGGCTCGCCCGTCGGCCAGCATGCTGCCCCATTCCGGCGAAGGCGGCTGAGAACCCAGTCCCAAAAAGGACAAGGCGGCAATCGCCAAAATCAGATTGCCCAGCTCGAACGTCGCCAATACGAGAACCGGCCCCAATGCCTGCGGCAGCAATTCCCGAAACAAAATAACGGTGTTCGAAGTCCCGAGCACGCGGGCGGCATCGACTGCCGTGCTGTTTTTCGCTTGGAATACAAGGCTGCGCGTCAGCCGCGCAAAGCTCACCCACCAGACGACAACGACGGCAAACAATAAATGAAAAAGACTGGTGCCGAACAAAGCCGCAATCACCATGGCAAACACCATAAAAGGAAAAGCCAGCAGTACATCGATGATTCGCATCAACACGATATCGAACACGGAACCGTGAAACATCCCGGCTAAAGCACCCAGCAGCATGCCGATCAGAACGGCAGACAACAATGCAAGACCGCAGGAAATCAGCGTCGTTTGACCGCCATGCAAAGTACGCGTCAAAATATCGCGCCCGAATCGGTCCGTGCCGAGCCAATGCTCCATGCCGGGCTGCTGTAATCGGGCGCCGACATTCATCGCCAATGGATCATCCGGTGACAACCACGAAGCGGTGAACACCGATCCTGCCAACAAGGCTAACAGGGCGACCCCGAATCCTAACGCGCAAGAGGCTCGGCGACTATTCATGGACAGCCTCCTTTTTTCTGCGTGTCATCCTTGGATCAAGCCAGACGTAGAGCGCTTCGACCATCAGATGGATAACGACGACCGACAACACCATGACCAACGCATACCCTTGAAGAGCCGGGTAGTCTTTGTGTAAAATGCCGTTCAACGCGTACTCGCCCAAGCCGGGCCAGGCAAAGATACTTTCAATGACAACGGCACCGCTGATATACGACGTGAACGAAAGCCCCGTCAGCGTAATCGTCGGCAGCAGCACATTGCGCATCGCATGCCATACCACCCGGGTCGAACTCAGCCCTCGCGATAAAGCGGACTGGATATATACCTGCCCCAGTTCGCCAAGCAGATTGGCTCGTACGACCCGAATGACCTGCGGAGCGCCAAGCAACCCCATCGTCAGCGCGGGCAGCCATAAGCGGGATAATGTCGCCTGACTGCTGATTTCGTAGAAACCCATTTGCACAGCCAACGCGAGCAGCAGCACCAGTCCGATCACAAATCCCGGAACGGAAGCCAATCCTACGCAGAGCAACCGCACCACAGTGTCGAACCACGTTCCGGAATGTACGGCAGACAGTATGCCGATGAACAAACCAATCGCCATCTGAATAATCAGCGCGGTTCCGGCCAACAGAAAGGTCGAAGGCAAACGCTCGCCGATCTCGGCGGCGACTGAGCGATCCGTATAAAAGGATGTCCCTAAATCCAGTTGCAGCAGACTGCCTATCCACGACGCATACTGGCTGAACAAACTTCCGTTCAATCCCATCTCTTGCCGCAGCTCGTTCAAAGTCGATTCATAGGCAGCGGCGTCCCAGGCAATGTCCATCGTCCGCCCGATCAGCAGCTTGGCCGGATCGCCGGGCGCAAGTCGGATCAGCGCAAACAGAACCAGCGAAGCTACAAAAACAGTCATCAACATTTGCAGAACCGCAACCAGCAATCGCCTTCCCATCAGCGCCTACCTCCTGTTGCATTATGGGGATACAAATTTCAGATTTTCGTTTACCAGATTTTCAAACGGACGGAAGTGGTCAACAAACCCTTCCAGGTTCCGGCTGATCGCCGTAATTTGCGAACGCGGATACAAGCTGATGACCGGAGCCTGTTCGGCCACATGCGCATTCACTTCCAAAGCCAACGCGTGCCTTGACGCTTCGTCGGACGCCTCGCTCAATTGCTGCAGTAGCTCGTTCGTCTTCGCATCGTCGAACCCGCCGTAATTACCGCCGCCCGTAGGCGCATACTGCCCGCTTAACAGCGTGAACGGCTCGCCGAACGTGCTCCAGGCTTCAATGAACGCATCCCATTCGCCCGATTCTCGCGCAGTCTCGATCAGACTGTAATCGCCGTGCTGAACTTCGGCTTGAATGCCCAACCGGGCCCATTGATATTGCAGGGTCTCTCCCAGAGCCCGATCGCCGCCCCAAGTCATCAGCTTGATGTTGAGCGGTTCTCCGTCCTTCATGCGAATGCCGGAGCCATCCAACACCCATCCGGCTTCATCCAGCAGTTGACCCGCCCGCTCCAAATCGTATCGGGCATATACGGCATTTCTCGCTTCGGCAAAAGCCGGATTGGAGCTGAGCCAAGTCGTCACCGGAAAACTTTGCCCTTCGGCGGCTTGAACGATCAGTTCTTCACGGTTGACGCTCCATGCCAACGCCTGTCTGACTTTTGCATCTTGGAACTTGGGCCGGTTCAGGTTCAGATAAACCGTCTGCGTATTCGAAGCCGGCGTAGTCGACAGCGTCACCGCTTCTTCGGCTTGCAGCTGCGAGATCGCGGACACCGGCATCTTTTGCGCGATATGGCTGTTTCCGCTAAACACGGACAGCATGCGCGTCTGCTCATCGCTGATCTGCTCATGCACGACGCGCGGAACGGTCGGCTTTTGCCCCCAGTAGTTTTCATTGATTGCCAGCTCCATCCGTTTTTGCGGTTCGAATGCAGTCACGGCGTACATCCCGGTCAAGTCCATATGTTCCACGGAATCGTACGACGCCTCCGCATTGTGAATCAGTGTCTGGTAGGAAGATAAGTTCAACGGTACGTCCATATTCGCGCGAGCCGTTTTGACTTGCAGCGTGGATTCGTCTATTGCGGAGAACGTCAAGTCCTGAATATACGGCGTGATTTGTTTGTCCAATTCACGCGAACGCTCCAACGAAGCTACGACGGACTCGGCATCCAGCTTTTTCCCGCTCCAGAACTGCGCATCCGGCTTGAGCCGAATTTCCCAAGTCGTCGCATCGACGGCTTCGGCGCTGTCCGCCAAAACCGGTTGAATCCGCCCTTCCGGATCGGCTTTGAACAACGTCTCTCCCGCGCCGATCGCCACCAGGTAACTCGAAGTGAGCGGCTGCACCGGATCCAGCGCGGCGGCAATCTCCTGATCGGCAATGACCAGTTCTTCCGGGATTTTGCTGTCGGTTTGCGAAGCGGGTTCATTCGTAGGAGCTGCGCTGTCCTTACCTTCAGTCACAGGCTGATTCCCGCTGCAGGCTCCCAAGATCAAGACCAGCAGAACAAGCATGGGCCAAATCATTCTTTTTCTATGCATACGACTATCCCCCAACATGATTTATATGGCTTGAGCCAATAATTGAAGTCTTCTGCCCTGCAAGCTCTCTCCGAAAGCAAGCGGTTGATCCGATTCGAAAGACTCGATATGCGGTGCAGGATGGTCGAACAACCGCAACAATCGAAAGCCGCTCATATGCAGATAGTGAACCAGTTCCTGAGGGAACAGCAGCCGATGCTTCAGATGCTCGACAATAGGCTTTTGCCCCTCAAATTCCCAACTATAATCGCGCAGCAGCAGTTGATTGGGAAGATCAATCGAAAAACGAGTGCGCAGGGTTACCGCTTGCCCGTTATAGGTACGCTGATCCACAAGCTCTTCTTGCAGCCAACGCTGCCCTTCACGCGTAAGGAAAAAAGCCGCATTTCGCATATCCAAATACAGCAAGCCGCCTTCGTTCAAATGGTGGCGAAAGCTGCTCAAACTGGACTGCACCTGTTCATTCGTAAAATTGTATAAAAATGTGCTGCCTGCGCAGGTGAGCGCATCAAATTTTTGATCAAGTTCGAAACTTTCCTGATCGCCCTGCACAAAAGAAAGATGGGGATAACGCGCGCTCGCCCATTGCAGCATCTCCTCCGATTGATCCAGGCCGGTTACGTCATAACCCGCTTCATGCAGCCATGCCACTTCGCGGCCCGGTCCGCATCCGATGTCCAGAACTTTCGAGCCCGCTTGGAATTCCTTCAGCAGCTTATGCATAAACTGGGCCATGCCCGAATCTTCTTCTCCGTTAAACGTTAAATACAAGGCCGGGTTGGCATGCAGAAAGTTATCGCGATCTCCATTCATGCTGATGGTCATTGCGTATCTCCTTCCAAAATCAATCGTAGATAAACAACTCCGAGGTCCCTCCGCTGAACTGCGTAAAAGGAAACGGCTCCGCAACAAGAGCACTTACTCCTTTGCCGTAAAAAGCTGCAACGATGGCGCTCCCGGTCTGGGCATAGACCGTTAACGGAATGCCCCGCTGCTTCGCCTTTTCCAAAATCAGATCGAAGCTCCCGTTGCTTAACGTCATTCCGGTACAAATGACTCCGTCCGCCTGTTCCAACACGATGTTCATATCTTTCTCCACAGGCTGACCCCACTGGGTATGTTCCATTTGCAAATCGCAGGGCAAGCAAATTCCTCCGCGCTGCACGATCGCCTCGACCAGCGGATTAACCACGCCGATCAGCGCAATCCGGCTGCCCGACGCGATCCGCGCAGTATCGGCAATGTGCAGATCGCGCTGCTTGGCTTTTTCCAGAGGCGTGCCGGGCTTGATCCCGACTACCGTTTTGCAATTTGCACGGTGCGGCCTTACCGCTCCCAAATAAGCGTCCATCGCGGCAATGCGAACGGGTAATCGATGATCCTGCAAAAGTTGCGCTACAGAGCGTCCGGAGCATTGTTCGGCCACTTCGCTCGTCAGCTGCTCGGGCATATGCGAACAAGCTCCAAAAGCTTCTTCGACGCGCAGCAGCACATAATGATTATGGTATTTGACGGAAGAGCCCGGAAATTGCGTAGTCTGGTACATGCTTACCGCTCCCGTAACGGTTAGCGCTTCCGGATCCGGACCGAACTCTTTGCGCAAAACGGCTTCCTGCAATCGAATCAGATTCATTTTGCGGCTCCGCCTTTTTCGAGATAATGAAGGCGCACGCGGGATAAAGCACTTTCCGCATAACTTCTGGCCTCTTGTCCTTCAGGGTCGCAAGCTACCACATGGCCGAGATAACAAGCGTTATCAATAGGCTTGTTGACGAAAAGGTTATGTCCGTCGACGAATTGGAAACGAGCGATTCGCGGATCGGATTCCAACGTCTCCATGCCTTCCATCTGCGCGATCATGCCTTCGTGCGGAGGAACCAGGAAAGCGATCGCCGCACTTGCCGCACCTTGATCCTGCTGCTCCAAAAGCGGCTTTTGCCCGAGCGCAAGATCCACGAACACTTCAAGCAAGTCCAATCCCGTGACATGTTTCACAAGTTCCACAATATAATTGCCGGCCGTTCTCGGATTGATCTCGACGATGCGCGGACCGTCGGCGGTCAGCATGACTTCCGTGTGCGCGATCCCGTGGTCGAACCCGACTGCATGCAGCGCCTGCTCGACAAACCGGCGAACTGTTCGCACTGTTTGTTCGTCCAGTTTTGCCGGGAACATATGTCCGTTTTCAATAAAATAAGGAGTTCCCGTAACCGATTTATCCGTAATTCCCAGCGTATGAATATGTCCGTCATAGCAAACAGACTCCACGCTGACTTCGGTTCCTTGCATAAATGCCTCCAATAATATGCGGCGATCCCGCTCTTGGTCTCTGAAATTGAGCGGAAAAGCATCAAGCGCCTCGTAGGCTGTATGTAACTCCTCCGGATCGCGAATCAAATTGACAAAAGCGCTGGATGCCAGGTCGACCGGTTTGGCGACTAACGGATAACCGATCTCTTCGGCCGAAGCCTTCGTCTCTTCCCAACTGCGAGTGATTCGGTAAGGCGGGTTGGCAAGGCCGGCTTGATCGAGCGACTCCCGCATTCGATATTTGTTCCGAACAAGCTCGACCGTATCCGGAAACGGACAAGGGAGGGAAAAAGCCTTCGCTACTTGTCTGACCGTATCGATGTAGTAATCGCAAACGGTAATCACGCCGTCGAACGAATAAAGGCGCAAAAATTCAATCAAGGCTGCGGGATCATTGGTCTCGGTAACCAGCACCTCATCCGCATGGGCAATAACCGGATGCGGCGGCCGGACGTCCGGTTCCCCGTAGTGACCCAGCTTTCTCGTAACAAAGGTATACGAATGTCCTCTAGCTTTAAGCAGCGGCGGTAACAGATTCCCGCTCGCTCCGACCCAACTTTCGATCATCAATAAATGTGCCGTAACCTTCCCCTCCATTCTACTTCGTAATAATTACGATTATACAATACATACCATTCAAATTTAAGTCAATACACCCATAAAGATAAAAATGGCACAAAAAAAAGACCGATGCGAGTGCATCGATCTTTTTTATTCCGATTACGTGACCCTATTGTTCATAGAAATTACTGGCTTGTATTCGCAGTCGTACCGAGGATGCTGCGAATGGCGCCGATGTCGCCCGAAGTTTCTTCAAGCAGCAGCAGAATCGAACCTTGGCGAACCGCCTCGTCGTATTTCTCCGCCTCGGCTTCGTTGAAGCCCATCGAAGTGAAATCTTCTTTCCAGCCGTGACCGCCGGAATACGTGTCGGAGCCGATAAAGCGGTAAGCCAACGGGCCTGCCGCCACATAAGGCCCCACATTGGTAAACTCGCTGTCGCCCGACTCGGTAAACGTATCGCGGATACTATGCAAAAATCCTTTGGATTCTTCCGGTTTCACGTTGGATTCGGGCGATTCGAGATTCGTATCTTCGGCGATCTCTTCGATCGGGTTCGGGTCCTGTCCGACTACCGTAATTCGGTCGTTCCCTACTCCTTGCGCCTTCAGTTGATGAATCGCGTCAAGCGCGGCCTGTTCAGTCGGGAATACGCCTATAATCGTTCGATTCGTCATTATGTCGTCCTCCTGTCTCGTCCTGTTCTCATAAAAACTTTCCTGCTTTCCTTCTCCCTATTAACCGCTTCCGCCTTGTTCTAACCGAATGGTTCAGCAAAGAAGCGAAATCGAAGTCGACATGGATTTTTCTTACCAGCTTGGTTATAATGAATCCTTGAATCGCGGAAACGCTCGCGAAAACGGATCAACAGGAGGACTTCCCATGAAAAATTTCAAGATCGTTATGATCGAAAAAGAAAGCCAGCTGCAGCGCTGCCTGGCTGTGCGCCGGGAGGTCTTTGTCGAAGAACAGCAGGTACCCGAAGAACTGGAAGTCGACAGCTACGACCGTATGGATTCGACTGCCGGACACGTTCTGGTTGAAGCCTCGGACGGTGACGCCGCAGCCGGACGCTTCACGCCTTATCAGGACGGAGCGGCCAAAATGCAGCGAGTCGCGGTCCGCTCGGCTTACCGAGGTCAGGGACTGGGTCGAGTCTTGATGGACGGACTGGAAGACGCGGCACGCTCGGCAGGATACAAGCGTGCCGTCTTGGATAGTCAATGCCATGCCGAAGGCTTTTATCATTCCCTCGGATATCGTACGCTTCCCGGCGAGCCGTTCTATGACGCCGGTATTTTGCATGTACGGATGGAAAAAGAATTATAAGCCCTAGAGCGTGCCTTCAAACCTGCCAACGTGCATCTTTTACCGCCTTTTCGCGCTGCCCCGGATTCGTGCCTAAAGCGTGTACGATTCCGGCAACGTCGCGTCACTTTCCCTCGACGTGCCCCGGCACGCCTTCAGAAAAGTTCCTTATTCAGCACGAAAATTCGGCAAAATCTGCTTCCGTCGAGGTTTGAAGACACGCCCTAATCCGCTCTGTTCAAGTCCAGCCGAAGAAGTTCGGATCCGTCCAATCCTTTGACGAGCAAGCCTTGTTCGTCCAGCAGTCCGTAAGAAGGCGGATAGCCTCCTTTGGGCAGCGATACCGACCCCGGATTGAACAGGTGAATGCCCGAGCGCGTCTCGGCTACCGGGATATGGGTATGCCCCTGCATGAAAACATCTCCCGCGAGCAAATCCGGCAGGTGATCCATATGGTGATGATGTCCATGGGTCACGAACACTTTACGACTGCCTTGCAGTAAAACGGCATACTCGCCCATGATCGAAAATTCAATCATCATTTGATCGACTTCCGCATCGCAGTTTCCGCGAACGGCCAGGTCGATCTGCGCTTTGCGCGCATTGAGCAGATTGGCTACTTGTTGAGGATCGTATCCGTCCGGAAGCGGGTTGCGCGGGCCGTGGTAGAGCAGATCTCCGAGCAGAAGGATACGCTTTGCGCCTTCCCGGTCTGCCTGCTCCAAAGCTCGCTCCAGTCCGGTCGAAGAACCGTGAATATCCGAAATGATTGCCAATTTGTTCATTATCGTGATCTCTCCTTTTTGTACAGGTGCATAGATGATATCAAGAAAGGCTGCCGAGGTTTGCTCGACAGCCCGGATTGAACTTGCTGGGTGATCCTTGTTTGAATACGAAGAAAGGTCGAACGCAACGTCGATTCCAACTGCTGTTGCTTGAGCAAGAATCGGCATTATCGTTTGATTGTTTCTCTGCTCTATCCGCGGAAGGATCGAACAATAAAACGATGCTCTCGCTTGTCCAATACGGTTCCGTCTTCCAAGGTGACCGCTTGGTCGTTATGTTTGATCAAACGCGCTCGCGAAGCCAGCAGCTTGTTTCCCTGCCAGACCATCACTTCCGAGCGAAACAGGACGGCATGCTCAAACTGGCGCATCGTCCTCATGACGTACCCTATTGAATTTGCGCGTCCCGCAGCCTGACGGCTTTCTTGCGGAAGAACGTCAACTTCCCGAATCGACATAATGTCTTTCATGCCGATCCGGACTCCGCCGGGGCTGAGCACAATGTATTGTTCTTTGTCGTTCCAGCGGATCAGGGTCCCGTAGCGCTTCGTCTGATACGGACCGCCGTTGTCGACAACCACTTTTTTTCCTACCCAATGTTTCAAAGCGCGCACCTCCGGGCAGTCGCTTTACAGCGACGGTATTTCCCAATTTATCGGCTGGATGCCGTGTGAATTCAAATAATCGTTCGTTCGCGAATAAGGTTTGCTGCCGAAAAATCCGCCTCTCGCCGATAACGGGCTCGGATGTACGGATTTCAGTACGGCATGGCGATCGGCATCGATCAGCGCTTCTTTCTTTTGGGCGTGAGCGCCCCATAAAAGGAAGACCGCCGGCTGTTCCCGCTCGCCTACGGCCCGGATTACGGCGTCGGTAAAACGCTGCCATCCCAGCTTTTGATGCGAGGCGGCTTTGCCCTCCTGCACGGTCAATACCGTATTCAGCAGCAGCACGCCCTGCTCGGCCCAATGAATCAGGTAACCGTGATCCGGTACCGCGACTCCCAGGTCCGAAGCCAACTCCTTATACATATTTCGCAGTGAAGGCGGAATTCGCACACCCGGTAAAACGGAGAAGCTTAGTCCATGAGCCTGTCCCGGTCCGTGATAAGGGTCCTGACCGAGAATGACGGCCTTGACGGCGGCAAAAGGGGTTAATTTCAGCGCCTGAAACAAAAGCGGCTCCGGCGGATACACGGTATGCGTCCGGTACTCTTCCTCTACCCGCTGCATCAACTCCTCAAAATACGGCTGACGAATCTCGTCTTTCAGTACCTCATCCCAATCGTTGCCAAACATTCGCTTCGCTCCTTTCCAAATTTTCCGACACGGTATGAAAGAAATTCGTCCCGGCCTTCATTACCCCAAATTCACGCGTACGCTCCGAACGCCCCAAAACGGTCAAAAAGCCGACTCTCGCGCGAACAAGAGCCGGCCTGGCGGTCCGGTAAACGTTAGAAATTATACTAGCACGTTTGGGGGTACGGCGCAATTTGGCAAGCGCTTCGTGACGCTTATTTCCTGCCATAGTCGGCTTTGATTTCGCCCCAATCCCGGGTCTCCCACTTCATGATCTTCGTGCTGTACGGATGAGTTTCCAACCACTGAACCGCCCGATCAACCAGGGTCCATATTTCTTCGGTTGATTGATCGCGCGGCAGCGTTGAAGACACCCGCCGCTGCTTCACCCATTTCATGGCATTGACCGAGTCGCTGTAGACGGACTTGTCGCTGCCTTCCTTTTGAATATGGGCGAGCGCATGCACGATGGCGAGGAATTCTCCGAGATTGTTCGTTCCCTTGGCAATCGGTGCGTGCGAGAAGATCACCTCGCCGGTCGCCGTATCCACCCCCTTGTACTCGACGGGTCCGGGATTTCCGCGCGTTCCCACGTCTACCGAGATGCTGTTGTAGTCGATGTCTCCTGCCGGCTTGGCACCGGGCTTCGGGTTGCCCGCTTTCTTGGCGTTTCCGGCAGAGCCGGACCGTATGTACGGCTTGGCGCCTTCGGCATATGCTGCTTCTGCCGCGCTTCTCGATTCGAACGATTTGTATCGGGCGCCCGGAAATCCGTCCACCTGTGCTTTGCATTCTGCCCAGGTCGCGTAGACGCCGGGCTGCTGCCCCGTCCAGACCACGTAAAATTTTGACTTGCTCATGCGCACCTCCAGCCTATTGTGACGTTTTTGTGTAACACTTCATTATAAGTGTTACCCTACTGCAAATGCAACCGGGCAGCCTGTTTCCAAAGACCTAAAAACCGCGTTCCCTAGTACCCTTTCAACTCTTAACCACAGGTTTACGTTTTCCTGAAACGCACACTCTTTAGGTGCGATTCAGGGGGGCGTATTCCTACTTTTAGTGTTGAAAAGGTACTAGCCTTTTCACGACAATATCATTATGGAAATCCCACCCAACGGACTGGATTTTTCTCCTTGATTTGCGTCATAATAAAAATGAGCTGCGCTTCCTTCATCCGAATACGAAACCCGAATAACGGAGGGATTTCTAATGTTGACTTCGAAAAACCGATACAATCACAAATTCTTGATCGTTCACGCCGATGATTTCGGGATGTGCCATGCGACCAATCGGGCGATTCTCGATCTTTGGGAACGCCGCGCGATCACTTCGACGACGCTCATGGTCAATTGTCCTTGGGCTTTGGAAGCCGCCGCTGCCGCTTCAATGGATCCGGAGCTGGATGTGGGCGTTCATCTGACGTCAACCAGCGAATGGGAATTTTATAAATGGGGACCTGTGCTGAATCAGCCGGGCGCGGAGACATTAACGGATAAACAAGGGCATTTCCCGCCGGATGCCGCGTATATGCCGGACGTCGATCCGACTGTCTTGCGTGCGGAGATGAACGCCCAAATTTTGTTGGCAAAGTCATGGGGCCTTGAACCTACCCATCTGGATAATCATATGGGCAGTCTGCGCAACGTTCATCATCGGTTATTGATCGAACTGGGTGCGGAGCATGATTTGCCTGTACGATTCTCGATCAATCCTGCTTATGCGACGGGGGACGAGGCCGATATTTCGGCGCTCGCCCAGGAACTCGGCGTGCTGCATCCGGATCAGGTTATCGGGCTTCCGTTTACTTACGATAAGGATCAATATTATAACTTCGCCCGGGATCATGCGATCGAGCTGCTGCGCGGGCTTGAGCCGGGGGTTACGGAGATGCTGTTCCATCCTTCGCTGGATACGGACGAGCTTCGGGCGATTACGGATAGTTGGCCTTCCCGCGTATTCGACTATGACCTGTTCCGAGACGCGGAGGTTCGGAACGCGATCGAGGAGGAAGGGATCGTGTTGATCGGCTGGCGGGAATTGCGGGAAGTTCAGCGCGGCTTAACGAGTCGTTGAATGCAAAAAAAAGACTTCGATTCCTGCCTTTCGGTCAGGATCGAAGTCTTCGGATCGATGGGCCTGCTGTTGCTGTCGATCATGTGTTCAAGTCATTTTCACAGGCAGTATCGTTCCGTCTTCCGCAAAAAACATCCGGTCCATGCACAGCACCCGGTGATTGCGGTCGGTCTCGCCCAAAGGGCGGCGATGGTAAACAATCCACCATTCGCCGTCTTCTTCCTGCGGAACGAACAAACCGTGATGCCCCGCTCCGGTCGCGACGTCGGGATCCTGCTGCAAAATTTTCCCGATCCGCTCGAACGGACCGAGCGGCGCGTCGGATATCGCATAAGCGACCGAGTAGTCGGGTCCTCCCCAACCGCCTTCCGCCCACATGAAATAATACCGTCCGCCTCGCTTGAACATGCACGGGCCTTCCACATAATGCTCGGGCGTGACGGACTTGAACGTCGACCCGTCCTCGAACGCGTCAACGCTGGTCATATCGCGATTCAACTTGGCGACGTTGCAGTGTCCCCAACCGCCGTAAAACAAATACGCTTGACCGTCGTCGTCCGCAAAAACATGCGGATCGATCGGCTGCGCGCCGTAATGGAAACGATCGATCAACGGACGACCGAGCGCATCGCGGAACGGGCCTTCCGGGCGGTCCGCCACCGCTACGCCGATTCCGCCGACCTCGTCGTCGCTTTGGATATCGTTGGCGCAAAAATACAGGTAATACCGCCCTCCGACTTCGATCGACGACGGTGCCCACAGCGCTTTTTCCGCCCACGAAATCTGTTCGATCTCCAAAATCCGCTCCGCTTTATGCCATTCCTTCAAATCTTTCGACCAAAACGCATCGAAAAAAGTCTGTTCTTCGTAAATCGCCGAATGCGTCGGATAGATCCAATAATTCCCTTCGAATATCCGGGCTTCCGGATCGGCGTACCAACCGGGCGATAACGGATTGGCCGCCCGGGCGTCAACATTTGATTGGGAATGCTGCATGGTTTTCAACCTCCTAAATACAATTCGTCATTCGATGCTTCCCGCATCCATACCTGCATAAAGCCCGGCTCGCGGTTATCCCAGGCATAATAAGGGATAAAGCGGTAAGGACGTTCGTTGTCGCCGCCGCCCGTTTCAAGTAACGTTACCCCGCCGAGCAGTTCCGAATCGTGCACCGTGCGGAAAGCGCGATCGGCCGACAACGCGAACCCGTCGTATTCCGCTTCCGGATTGTCGCTTCCTTCCAGCGCATACACGATCGGCCCGCGCCGAAGCGCGATCCGGCCGATATTTTCTTTCACTTCCGGCCGCGTTCGAACGGTTTCGACCGGCATGTCCAACACCAGCCGAACGTGATCGCCCGGTTTCCAGGTCCGGTTCAGTTCCAGATACCCGTTTTTCGGCGTCGCTTCGGTTTCTTGTCCGCATACCGATATCCGATAGCTTCGGCACCATCCCGGAATACGCAGCCGCAGCGTGAATGCCGACGTTTTGGCGGGACCGATGCCCAGATTGACCGTCCCGTCCCACGGATAATTCGTCGCCTGCGTGATCGACACCGGTTGTCCGCAGCCGGTCACAAGCTCCGCTTTGCCTCCGATGTACTGATTGATCGCGATGCCGCACTCCGTTTGCGCGTACGCGTATTGGCCGACGGCCGGCAGGAACCGTACCAGATTGGTGGGGCAGCACGACGTATCGAACCAGCTTACCCGATGATGATGCCCGGCCGAGGCCAGCGGATTGACGTAAAAAAACCGATCGCCGGACAACGAAATGCCTGCCAAAGCCCCGTTGTACAGTTCCAGTTCGACCAGGTCCGCGTACTTGCCTTCACCGAGCAGCAGATTCATCCGATGGTTCCAAAACGCCATGCCGATCGCCGCGCACGTTTCGCAGTAGGCGCTTTCGTTCGGCAGATCGTAATCATGCGTGAAGCCTTCGTTATGACGGGAAGGGCCGATGCCTCCGGTCAGATACAGATTGCGCCGCGCCGTATGGGTCCATACGGCCGTCAGCGCTTCGACATACGCCGCATCGCCGGAAATTCGCGCGATATCCGCCATGGCCGCGTACAGGTACATGGCGCGCACGGCATGGCCGGTCACGCGGCGAATCTCTCGTACCGGCACATCATCTTGGCAGTAAGCCGGCCCCCATTCGGGGTTGTCCCAGATTTCGCCGCGTCCGAGACCCCGCCCCCGTTCTTCCAGCAGCCACAGCGCCAATTTCCAATACCGTTCTTCGCCCGTAACGCCGTGCAGCTTCACGAGCGCCAGCTCGATCTCTTCGTGCCCTTCCACCCAATGCCGTTTGGCCGGTCCGAACAGATCGTCGTAATGATCGGCCAATCGGCAAGCGGCGTCCAGCAGTTTGCGCTTGCCCGTAGCCTGATAATAAGCGACCGCCGCTTCGATCAGATGGCCGCCGTTGTACATCTCATGCTTCTCCATGTCGCTCCATTTGAGCTCGGGCGCGACAAGCGTATAGTACGTGCTCAGATACCCGTCCGGTTCCTGCGCGGCGCAAATTTCGTCGATGACGGAATCCAGCCGCCGTTCAAGCTCGGCGTCGCGCTGAATCATCAGCACGTAGGCACCGCCTTCAAGCACTTTGTACACGTCCGAATCGTTGTAGTACATCCCTTCGAAAGGCCCTTCCATGCGTCCGGCCGCTTTGGAGAAATTGTCGATCCGCCCGGTCTCCGCGCAGCGGTCCAGACAAACCGGCACCGTCACGTCACGGATCTGCCGAAGCCTAGGGCTCCAGAATTCATCCCAAATTTTCACGCTCGTAAACGGCACGCCGCCCCATCGTTTAAGCTTGTTTTCGGACGCGATCATCGTTTGCCTCCTTTACCCTTTCAATCCGGTCAGCGTGATGCCTTCCAAAAAGTATTTTTGCCCGATCAGAAAAACGACGACGCAGGGCAGCACGACCGCCGCGGATGCCGCCATCAGCAGATCCCATTGAGCCGTATACGTTCCTTGGAACATTTGCAGCCCGAGCGCCAGCGTGTACAGGTTTTCGCTTTTGAGATAAATCAACGGCCCCATAAAATCATTCCACGACGCCAAAAAGCAAAACAGCGCTACCACGATGATCGCCGAACGGCTAAGAGGGAAAATGATGGAGCGGTAAATTTGAAAATAAGACGCTCCGTCCACGAATGCCGCTTCGTCGAAATCCCGCGGAATGGTCAAGTAAAACTGGCGCAGCAAAAAGATATTGAAAATGCCTCCTCCGAAATAAGCGGGTACGATCAGCGGGTAAAACGTATCGTAAAATCCGAGCGCCTGCCAGCCGAGAAAACTCGGAATCAGCGTCACCGCTCCCGGCAGCATCATCGCGGACATCAAGATCGCGAACACGAGATTGCGTCCGGGCCAATCGATGCGCGCGAACCCGAATGCGGCGACGCTGCTGCTCAGCACGGTGCCGACGATGACGGAGATCGTAATGATGAACGTGTTCATGAAATACGTTCCGAACGGCAGCACGGTGAGCGCCCGGCCGAAGTTATCCCAGCGGAACGGCCTCGGAATCCATTCCGGCGGCATGGTGAAAATCTGCGACAAATCCATGAGCGAGCTGCGGATCAACCATAGAAAAGGCCCGATAAACAGCACCGTGATCAAAATCAGCATGGCGTATCCGAAAGTCAGCGCGGTTCTCGACGTTCGCATCAGCGTCCCTCCCCTTCGTAGTAGACCCAGGACTTGGACGTGCGGAACACGATGAACGTGAAGAACAGGATCACCAGGAACAATACCCAGGCCAGCGCCGAAGCATATCCCATCTCCGTATCCCGAAATCCGGTTCTCCATAGATAAAACACGTAAAACAAGCTTTTGTTGTTCGGTCCTCCCTGGGTCAGGATATAAGCTTCGTTGAATACCTGAATCGAACCGATGATGGTCATGATCGCGTTGAAAAAGATCGTCGGCGACACCAGCGGCACCGTGATATGGCGCAGCTTGCTGAACCAGCCGCCTCCGTCCACGTCGATCGCTTCGTAATACTGCCGCGGGATGCCCGACAGTCCGGCGAGGAAAATGATGACCGTGCCCCCGATGCCCCATAGCGACGTCAGCACGACGGCGGGCACGACCGAGCTTTCGCCGTACAGCCACAGGCTTCCCGGCAGTCCGACCGCGTTCAGCAGCGTGTTGACCAGTCCCAGATCGGGATTGAGCAGCCACATCCAGATCATCGCCGACGCGACCGCCGGCACGATGCTGGGCAAATAAACGACGGTGCGGAAAAAGGCGCGGCCTTTCACGTTCATGTTGAGCAGCAGCGCGATCAGGAACGAAAGCACGATCACCGCCGGAACCCGCAGCACGACGAAATAAAACGTAGCTCCCAGCGACGGGTAAAAGTAATCGTTCGCGCCCGAAAACATGCGGACGTAATTGCCGAAGCCGATAAACGACGTCCGGTCTTTGAATACGGAATAATCCGTAAAACTGAGCACCAGGCTCGCGATCATCGGACCCAGCGTGAAAATCAGGAATCCGAGGATCGCCGGAGACGTGAACAACAATCCGTAAAACAAGCTTTTTCTCATCATAACCTCCATGTCCGTTGCGACGGGCGGAAAAGGATCGGGCCGCGATTAATCTCGGCGGCCTTGAACCTGCGCCTGCGCTTTGTCGGCAATGCCGTCCATCGCTTCCTGCGCGCTCTGCTGGCCCAGCCAGACTTTGTCCAGTGCCGGCGTGACGACGTCCATGATTTTATTGAAGTTTTTGACGTAGCCGGTCGGCGTTTGGTGGCTGTGGTTCAGCAGCACGTCGATAATGGCATCCTGATAACCCGACGGGCGTGCCGGAAGGTCTTTGGTCCAACGGTCAAGCAGCGCCGGATCGGTATACCAATCAAGTTCGGCCGGCATCCACGTGCCTGCCGTCAGCATGTCGATCGACGACTCCGGATCGATCAAGGCTTTGATCAGCTCCCATGATTCTTCGGGATGCTCGGTCGATTTGAACATGGAAAACATGGCGCAGACCACGGTCGTTTGCGGCTCTTTCATCACCGGCAATACGCCGACATTGAAGTTGAAATTGGACTGCGCCAGCGACGAACTGACCCACTGGCCGTCGATCGCCATCGCGACTTTTTTGGTTTGCAGCGCCACGTGCGTGGCCGGAATGTTTTTGGATTGGACCGGCGAAGGCGCGACATGGTGCACGTTGACCAGGTCGGCCAGGTTTTGCAGCGCTTCGACCGCTTCCGGTTGGTTGAGCGCGAAGTCCTTGCCGTCTTCGGAAATGAAATCCCCGCCGTTGGAATAGACGAAGTTGCTGTAGCTGGCCCACCATGAAGGCAGATTGACGCCGTACTGCTTGATGTTTTTGGGATCGAACTGCGGATCGGCCGCGTTGCGTCCTTGGTTATCCAGCGTCAACTGCTTGGCGACGTCGACGAATTCGTCCCATGTCCAAGCATCCGATACGTTCGACGGGGGCGGTTCCGCGCCCGCTTCCTTGAATGCGTCTTCGTTATAAAACAGGCCGAACGTCTCGGGACCGGGCGCGATCCCGATCACGTTGCCTTTTTCCAGCGAATATGTAATGTTGGGCACGAGACTGTCCGCGTTGATATCCGGGTCATCCGCCAAAAAGTCCTGCAGGTTGTAGAATTTGCCCTGCTCCGCCAACGGATACGCGATGCTGCCCGATTCCATCATCGCCACGTCGGGCACGTCGTTGCCGGCGACCATCGTCGTCAGCTTCGTATCGTAGTCGGTCGCGATATGCTGAAGTTCCACTTTGATGTTCGGATGCTCGCTTTCGAACTTTTCGATCGCGATCTTGTAAGGCTTCACTTCGTCCGGCGCTCCCCAGACGGCAAGTCTCAACGTGATTCGGTCGCCGTCGTCGTTTGCCGCACCTTGATCCGAACTGCTTTCGCCGAGCTGGGCGCCGGAACGCGTACAAGCGGACAACACCGTCGTCGCCAGCAGAAGCAGCAAAATCAGTCCAGACACTTTCGTTTTGATTCCCCTCATCTTTTTTTCCTCCTCGACATCTGAATTTCGGTCATAGCCGCGGTCTATGATTACGTTTAGTATAAATTTTTGATAACGCTTACATAACCTGAACATTGTTGGATAGGTGGACTATGATTGGATTTCCCGAGGAAGCACGATCGTAATCATGGTGCCGACTCCCTGCGAAGAGGATATTTCGACCGAAGCCAGATCGCCGTACTGCATCTTAATCCTCGCGATCGTGTTGCCGATTCCGACCGAGACGCCTTCCCCGTTCAAGACGTTTTCGACCGTCGCCTTATCCATCCCGCGCCCGTTGTCCGTGATCGCGTAAATCCGTCGGTCCTTGTCGATCTTGCCGGCAATCCGAATCTTGCCGCCGGATTCCATGTTCTCGAACCCGTGCAAAATGGCGTTTTCCACGAACGGCTGAAACGTTAACCTTGGCAGATCGTACTCGTAAAGCCTCGGGTCCAAATCGTATTCGACGGTGAATTTGTTTTCGAAACGCGCCTGCATGATATAAAAATAACTGTTCATCCATTCGATCTCTTCATCCAACGATACCGCTCCCCATTCCCGCCGGGACGTGTAGTGCAGCATATTCGACAAGCAGACGAGCATGCGGCTCAGTTCCCGCTGGTCGTTTTCGAGCGCCATCCAGTTCATGACATTGAGCGTGTTGTACAAAAAATGCGGATTCATCTGCCGATTCAAGGCTTGAATTTCCGCTTCCTGCTCTTTGAGCTTCGTCTCGTACACTTCCGTGACCAAATAACCGATCCGGTCGTTCATGCGGTTGAAATGCTTCAATAACTGCCCCAGTTCGTCGCGGGAATCGACCGAGACCCGTGCTTCGAAATCGCCTTCGCCCGCCGAACGCATCGCGGCGGTCAGGCGCTCTACCGGTTTATTGATCTTGCCGGATATGAAGTAGGCCAATGCCAAAGCCGCGGCGGCCAACACCACGGCCAGCAGCAGCGTCGAAGCTCCGATCACGGGTGCCAGATCGCGGATCAACGAGTCTTCGGGCGTAATCACGACCGACAACCAGCCCGTAATTCGCGAGCGGTCAAAACATACGATGACCCGTTCGCCGCCGAGCGTCATCCGGGTTCGTCCGCTGCCCGAACGTTGAAGCTCGTCGATCCACGCTTCGTCGTATTCGCGCGCGATCAACGCCGGATCGTCGGCGGCCGCCACGCGGTCCTGCTCGTCCAGCACCAAATACCGGGAGCCTTCGGGCAGGCTGCCCGAAAAAAGTCCGTTCAGCGCTTGGTATTTCAAACTGATGGCCAATACCGGCCGCTCTACGCCTTCATCCAGGCGACGCAGCAGCGAACCGGACAAATAAGAAAAGTCCAGCACCCGGGTCGCGGAAAACAAATAACGAAAATCGATATTGTCGTCGGCATAGTCCGGTTGACTGAACATCTTCGAAAAATCGTATGTGGGATACCAGACTAACCGGCCCCCGGCTTGCTTAGCTGTCCGATAAATGTCCGAGCGGGTCGGACCGCCTTGCGGAAGCTGCTGACCGAACGTGAAATACGAAGTCCACAGCTGATACGCATAGACGTCGTCGATCTGGGAAAAGTAATTGCGCAAAATATCCGACACCTGCCGATCCGCCGCCAGCAGCCCGGGACCGTCCGAAGGCTCCAGTTCGTTGAACAAATCGAACAGGTCTTTGTCCGTAAATAGCGCCATGCTGTTCTGATCGAGAATCCCGAGCTTCGTATCCATCAGTTGATTATTTTTGCGCACGATCTCGTAGACGTTATCCTGCGCCTGATCGGTCACGACGCGAAGGCTGGCCTGGTAAAATAGAGTTCCGAGCGTCAAAAGCGGAATCGACGTCAACAGCACGTAGCTGATCAGCAGCTTGAAGCGAAACGAATACGCGCGCTTCATTGCGTCGCCTTGTTCAGCATGGAGCCGTGTTTGTACGCCGCGGGCGAAAGGCCATGCGCTTTTTTGAATACCCGGCAAAAGTATTTGGTGTCCGGGTAGCCGCAGGCTTCCGACGTTTCGCGAATTCGGCGTCCTTTGCCGAGCAGCAGCCGCGCCCGGTGCATGCGCGCTTCCGTCAACTGCTGCGTGAACGTGCGGCCGGTCTGCTGCTTGATCCATGTGCTGAAATAAGACGGATTGAAAAAGAACCGTTCCGCCGCTCGTTCCAGCGTCAAATCTTCGTGCAAATGCTCCTCGATCCATCGCAAACAATCTTCGGCCAGCGCGTCGGCTTCTCCGCCCACGTCGGAAAACGGCTTTTCAGAACGCAGATTCGGCGCTTGCAGTTCATCATGAAATACCGGTCCGCCCAGACTTTCGCGTATTCCGTGCCGGCCCGCTTCCACGGCCGATCGGCATGCTTCGCCTCCTTTTTCCCGCAGCGAAAAGCAAAGCGGGCCGAACCCTTGAAAAATACGCCCGTACGCCTCCCATTCCGATTGCATTTGCTTGGCAGCCGCGATCATCGTTTGGCGCTCTTGAAACGACAAATCGGAGCCGCGTCGCAATATTGTAATCGCTTGCAAAAAATCGTTGTTCCAGACATCGAGAACGAACGAAACGGCGCTGCCGCAATTCGACCACTTCAGCTCCAACTCGCGCACGAATCTTTCCGCGGCGAACTCTCTTTTTTTCCTATCCTTGATCGCGATCTCGGTGAAAATCGGAATGCCGCTTTCGTTCGGCTCAAGGATCGCATCGAACTCTTGCGTTTCTTCCTCGGTCAAGCTGCCGTTTAGCCAAGCGGAGAACAAACGGCTTCGATAGACGAACTGCGACCGGTCAAGGCGCTGCCGCAATTCGTCCGCTTCCCGGCTTCGCCGGGCTTCCGACGACAGTTCGTCGTCGATTCGCGCGAGCATCGTTCTGAGCTTGTCGGCGTCGATCGGCTTGAGCAGATAATCGCTGGCTCCGTACCGCAACGCTTCCTGCGCGTAATCAAACAGATTATAAGCGGATACCATCACGACGCGCGGCTTCGGCCGTTCATTTTGTATCTGCTGCAAAAATTGCAGTCCGTCCATGTTCGGCATGCGGATATCCGTCAGCACGAGATCCGGCTTTTGCTCACGGATCGATTCCAGCGCGGCTTCGCCGTCGGCCGCCGCCGTCAGCGTATCGTTCGGTCGAAACGACAAGATCAGATTCATCATGCCGCGGCGATGGCGAGGCTCGTCGTCCACAATCAATATATTCATGGGGAAATCACCCTCCGTTTATGTCGAGTCTGCTGCATACAGCTTTTGTCGCTGATTATTATACAGGCGAATGCCGGTTTTGCAGAAGGTCGATTCTTTTGGAAAGGTGGACTTTTTTTAGGTCGTCGCGCGAACTCCGAAAAATCTACCTCGACGGACGGCAAAAAGCCGAAGAATATCGGCTCTTCGGCTGCATGCATGACAAAAGACTGTCCCGCCGTCGAAGCGCAACGGTCGGGACAGTCTGCATTTTTTATTCTGTTCAAGATCGGATTTTCGCAGAACTTTCTGCCTGATTACCCTCTAGGCATCCGTACCAACTCGTCCACCTTCACCGCCCGGCCTTGGGCTATCGAGATATTGGCCGCGATTCCGGTCAGGATCGAACGCGCTCCGTCGATATGGTTAGCGGCGCGGTTAAAACGGTCTTCGACGGGCTCGCCGAACAAATCGTTGAGCAGTACGGGATCGCCGCCGCCGTGGCCGCCTTCGGCTTCTTCGAATTCGGCTTTGTACGCTTCGCCGAACATCGGGAAGACGAGGATGTTCGCACCTTGCAGAGCGCCTTCAAGAGCTTTGTCGCCGCCGGAGTTGACGTAGGATTGCTCGACGACGTTGGCTTCGATCCGCCCTTTCGTGCCGTTGAACGCGATCCGGTAGCCTTCCCACGGCAGATACGCGTTGAGCGAATAGGTCAGCAAAGCGCGGCTTTTGTACCGAACCGTGACGCTCATCGTATCCTCGATCGAGATGCCGTCGCCGAACACGCTCTGGTCGCGCCGGTAGCCGTCTTCGACTTCGGCGTCCAAATACATCGCTTTGAGATGTTCGTTATCGTCGAGCGTCAGCGCAAACGGATCGTCCTGGGCATTCGGATTTCCCGTGGCCCGGTCGTAGAATTTCGTCACGCCGCGCTTTTCCGCATTTTCGCGCCCGTAAAACAGCAGATCCCCCATCGCGAACACCGTTTCCGGCTGCGAGCCGATCCAGAAGTTGACGAGGTCGAAATGATGCGTCGATTTGTGTACCAGCAGGCCGCCGCCGTTGCGCTTATCCCGGTGCCATCTGCGGAAATAATCGGCGCCGTGCTTCGTGTTCAGCAGCCATTCGAAATGAACGGAAGTCACGTCTCCGATGGTCCCGTCTTCGATCAGCTCGCGAATTTTGGTATGATGCGGGGCATACCGATAGTTGAAGCTGACCCGCACATTCCGCCCCGTACGCTCGACCGCATCGATGATCTCCTGGCATTTTGCCGCATCGGTCGTCATGGGCTTTTCCGTAATGACGTCGCAGCCCAATTCCATCGCCCGTATAATATACACATGGTGAGTACGGTCCACGCTCGTAACGATCACGCAGTCCGGCTTCAGCTCGCGGATCATATCGTCGAACCGTTCGCTGGTATAGGTTTTGACTTGGGGATAATCGTATTTTTCTTTCAAAATCCGATTGGAGTAATCCATCCGTACCGTATTGATGTCGCAAAAAGCCAACAGCTCCGACGTTTCCCGAAATTGACTGGCGATCGCGCCGTAGAAAAATTCCGCGCGGCCGCCCGTACCGACCAATACATACGTTTTTTTGCTCATTTTTTGCTCCTCCTCCGCTTGCTCTTCTCGTATGTAAGCGTATCGCAAAAATGAACGTTACTCTCCGCCTTTTATACGAAGATATCCGAAACCCCGCTTATTTTGCTGAGAAGAAAGAAAGGAAAACATGCAAAAACGACCACCTTTGATGAAGCGACCTGATTCGTCGCCCATAAAATGCGGTCGTTTTACTTCGTTCGTACAAGATAGGATCTTGTCAGGATTTTCGGTTCACGCTTGCGGAGAAAGACGGATCGTAATGGTTTTGTCGAACGGCGTCAGCAGGTTCAGCAGGACGACTTTGCAAGAGCTTGGCAGATTGGCTTCGCGCACGGATAGGGACAGGTGGGCGAGCTCGGCTCCCTCCAGTTCGATCCAGTCTTCGCCGCATTCGTAGCGCAGCGTTCCGCCGCTCCAAAGCCACCGATCCGGTCCGGCTTCCAGCAGTTCGCCGGAAGTGATCTCTCCTTCGGAGCCGAACACGAACGAGAGCTGCGTCATGACGTCTGCCGCTTCTTCGGCTGCGATATGCAGCCTCCAGTTCTGTCCGTCCTCTGACGGTATGGCTTCGATCTCAACACCGAAGGTCTGCTCATGCGTCAGTTCGCGCGATTGATGCGGCAGCAGATACCAGGGACTGATCGGCGTCGTCGAGGATGCGGGCAGCAGTTCCGGTTTGACGGGACCGTAATACCCTTTCTTTTGCTCGCCGGACAGGATATAGCCTCCGCCTTCAAGCCTCTTCATATCCTGCATGGGCACGTATCCGGGCGTAAAATACGATGAAGCCTGCACCGCCAGCAGCCGGGTCGAGCCGTGACGCAGCGCGAAGAAAGACGGGGTCTCTGTCATTAAAGTAACGCTGGTATGACCGTCGCGAATACGGGCCACGGGAGCGCCGAAATCGGTATGCAGCCGGCTGTGGAAGATGCGCCCGTGATGGCCTGCCGCCTCCATTTGCTCCAAATAACCGCCGCGCAGGAATTCGCCGTTCAGCACTTTCTCGTATTTCGTCGGCACGGCATCTGCCGCGGAAATACCGTCCGGCGCAAACGGTCCGCGCAGCTCCGGTTCCAGCAGCATGCGCACCAGCACATTGACCGAAGCCACGCCCGGATCTTCCAGTGCTTGTCCCGCCAGTTCGGCCATGCCCGCGAGCAGCGGATCTCCGTCTTGAAACGCCAACATGGCATACGGCAAATAATACGGAGAAAGGTTGTGAAAATGTCCCAAGTCCTGGCGCCCCGAATAATCGGTCACGACTTCGCCGGACGGATGCACCAGATACACCATCATGCGCAGGTTCAACCGCACCGGTTCCAGCAGCTCCGGACGATCCAGCAGACGCGCCGCATAAATCAGCATGATATCGCTCACCGCGCTATAAATCCCGTTGCTGCGCTCCGTCCACTCGCCGTCCGGCGTGATGTCCATTCCTTCGGCCAGCCATTCGTCGGCGCGCATCAACAAAGCCTCCCCGCCGAACAGCTTGTGCAGACAGCCCAATGCCGCGCACAACACCCACCGATGGTTCGGGGTATGGCAGCCGCCCGTCACGAGTGCCGGAAGCGTACGCTCCAAGAACAATCGCATATTTTCCAATACGGGTCGAAGCGGCTCCCAGCCGGATCGGTCCAACAGCTCGTACAACTGCGAATACCCGACGACCACGAAAGCCGTATCCGGCGGGGAATGGTAATTCGTCCAGCCCGGCGAAATCGAACCGTCGGCATGCTGATTCCGAAGCACGAATTTCGAAGCCAGCAGCAATCGTTCCAGCAGCTCTTTATCCTGATAAAACGCGGAATCCGGATTGACCAGCGCCGTTCCCCAATTGCACATGTCCGTCGGCGTTCCCGAGGTATGATTCACCCAAGCGATTCCTGTCGAAGGATCGACGGTTCCCCCGTAATATCGACTCTCCGGCTCCAAGATCTGCCTCGGAAGTCCTTGGCGCACGGCTTCATCGTTTTTTTGCACCAGCCGCTCGTATAGCATTTCGTTGTCCCCCGATCTTTATCCCGTCTGTTTTGTTGCCGCAAGCTTCTCCAGCAGCAGCCGATGGCTTTCGTGAATTTGCTCGGGCTCGCAAGCGGCTTTCAGCTCGTACACTTTGACTCCGGCGCGTTCGATCATCGGCAGGTATGCGTCGTAAAAGTTCGGATCGCCGCTGTGCACGTACGGACACCAGTGGTCGGACAGTCCGATCGTCTCATGAATATGTACGCCGACGATATGATCCATTAAGCCTTCCATCTCGCCCACGCTGTCGTACAAGCCGAGCCGATCCATCATGATGGCATGTCCGGTGTCGTACCAGATGCCTACGGGCGCGCCTTTTAACGCATCGATGATCGTTTTCGCTTCGGCCAGCGTCGGCATCTGATTCGGACGCGAACGGGTTTCGATGCCGAAGCGTACGTTCAATCCTTTGGATGCGGCAAGATTGCCGACCTCGTCCAGGCTGGAAATGATGCGTTTCACGTAGCTATCCGCTTCGCTTTCCCTGCGTTCGATAAACGAAGCCCAGGCTTTGCGGTAAACATCAGACTCACGGCCTTCTTCATGATACAGCTTCTCCAAATGCTTCACGTCGGCGTGGGCAATCGGAACTTCTCCGGGATGTACCACGACGGCTTCCGCCCCGTAGCGATGCGCGTATTCGGCCGAACGCACCAACAGTTCCACCGCTTTGCGCCGACGTGCTTCGTCCTCGAACCCGAGCAGTACAGAATCGGTCCCGTAATCCGGATCGGGCGTATGGGGAAACGTGTTATGCACGCTGGAGATGCCGATCTCGCCGCGTTCGATCATGGGCTCGATCTCTTCCAGCATCTCCGTGGTCACGTTATAATTCAGCTCCACGCGGCGGAAACCAAGTTCGGCAATTTCTTCGATCATCGCCCGTCCGCCGGGCTGCCGACGAATATTCCAGCAGGTCGAGAACGAATATTCGCCTTTGTCGTGCAGAAGACTTTCTTTCATCCGGCAGTTCTCCTTTCCCGTCCGTTTTGCCGCTGGCGATCATGCCGACGACGGCAGCGGCGCGATCAACCTTTGACCGCTCCCAACATGACGCCGCTTACAAAGTATTTTTGCAGCCACGGGTACACCAGCAGGATCGGTACGGTCGCGAAAATGACGGTTGCGGCTTTCAAAGCTTCCGGCGTCAACGCCGTACGGTTCGCGCCTTCCATCTGGGTCAGCTCGGTTACCATGTTGTTTTGCACCATTTGGAACAATTTAAGTTGAAGCGGATAAATTTGCGGATCATTAATATACATCAGCGCATCTTGGAAACCGTTCCAGCGTCCTACCGCGTAAAAGAGAGCCAGCGTCGCCATAACCGGCAGCGACAGCGGAAGCACGATTTTGAGCAGCGTATGCATGTACGAACTGCCGTCGATCTCCGCGGATTCTTCCAGGCTCGGCGGGATATTTTTAAAGAAAGTGATCAGAATGATCAGGTTGAACGGACTGACCAAGCCCGGCAGGATCAGCGCCCATACCGTATTGATCATATTTAGGTCGCGGATCAGCAGATACTCGGGAATGATGCCTCCGCTGAAGAACATCGTGATGATGATCAGATACATGAAAAATTTACGGCCTTTGAGGTTGCCTTTCGTCAGCGGATAAGCCGCCGCGATCGTGAACAGCATGCAGAGCAGCGTCGTCGCCACAGTCAAGATGACCGTAAACCCGAGCGAAGTCAGCATCGAGTGGTCAGAAAAGACCTGAGTATAGGCGCTCCAGTTCAATTCAACAGGAAACAAGGTCACTTCGCCTGAAGTAATCGCCCGGTTGGAGCTGAGCGATACCGCGATCATATGCACGAAAGGCAGTAAACAGAAGAGGACAAACAGGGACACAAACGTAATATTGACGATATCGAAAATCCGGTTGGAGGCGCGTGCGCTCATCTCGGAGTCTCTCCTTTCCCTGGTTGAAAAATAGATTCCGCCGCGGCGGTTGCTTGGAACATGCAGATCGATATGACAAACGGAGAGCCGCATTCGCTTTACAGGATGCCGTCTCCCGTCACTTTTTTCGAAATATAGTTGGAGCCCAGAATGAACACGAGCCCGACGATCGCCTGGAACAATCCGACGACGGTTGCCAAGGTGTACTGCCCGGCTTCGAGGCCGATTCGGTACACGAAGGTACTGAGCACGTCCGAATATTCGCGCACCGCCGTATTGCCGATGATATAAGGACGGTCGAAGCCGATGCTGACCATTTTGCCCAGGTTGAGAATCAGGAGCGTGATGATCGTCGGCTTGATGCTCGGCAGGGTGATATGCCAGATTTTCTTCATCCGCGACGCCCCGTCGACGTCCGCAGCCTCGAACAATTCCCTGTTGACGCCCGTCAAAGCCGCCAGGTACAGAATCGTTCCCCAGCCCGCGCTTTGCCATACGCCCGTGAACAGATACGTGATCAACCACGAGTTTTTGTCGGTCAGGAACGGAATCGCGTCCATGCCCATCGCTTGAAGGACGGTATTGACCATCCCCGATTGGGTGCCGAACAATTGATACACGATCCCGCCGATGATGACCCAGGAGATGAAGTGGGGAATGTAGAGCAGGGTCTGCGAGATTTTTTTGAACCAAGCATTCCGGATCTCGTACAACATGATCGCCAGAATGATCGGAGCCGGGAACGAGACGAGCAGATCAAGAAAATTCAGCATGAAGGTGTTGCGCAGCGTGATGTAAAAATCGTTCATGGCGAATACTTCGCGGAACGCCTCAAGACCGATCCATTCGCTGCCGTTGATGCCTTGGAACAAGTTGAAATCTTTAAACGCGATCTGTACCCCGTACATCGGGCCGTAACGGAAAATCAGGAAGTAGGCAATCGGCAGCGAGAGAAGCGCGTAAAGCTGCCAGTAGCGTTTGATATAAGACTTTCTTTTGCCGAAATCTCCCGTTTTGGTTGCTTGAGTCGCTTTGGTCAAAGTCAAGTGGGTCTCCTCCTCGCGGACAGATCGGGTCTCGTCGCCTGAATGGATAAGGCTCTGATCCGGTCTGAAAATGAAACCGGGGCAACAGGCTCAAAGTTTGGCGTTTGCCCCGATCCGTTCTATCTATGCTTATTAGGCTTAGTTTTGAGCTTGCAGAGCCTGTTCCAATTCTTCTTTGAGCGCGGAGCCGCCGATGTTCATGTAGTCGTTCATTTCGCGTTCGTAGACCGCTTCGAACTGATCCGGTTTCGCCATGGCCGACTGTACGATGATGATTTTGAGCTTGTCGTTCAGCGCCGTGCCGTATTTCGATTCGGCTTCGATCGGACGGTCGAAGACGATCGGGCCGACCGTGTCCGCGTTCGCGACGTCGATCGATTCTCTCATCAGTTCCTGATTGTTTTTCGGGAAGCCGGCGATCCATGCTTTTTCGTTCATTTCCTGGTCGCCTATCACTTTGCCGTTGGCCATGATCGCCATATCGCCTCCGTTATAGACGCGGTCTTTGATTTCCTGCGACGCGTCTTCCTTGATGACCGGAATGCCGTCGACCATATCGTAGTTTTCGCCTTCCACGCCGGTAGACATGGTGAGCAGATTGTTACCGGACGTCATCCAATCCAAGTATTTGACGGCTTCGACCGAGCGTTTGCTGCTTTTCGGGATCATGATGTACATGCCGTTCGTGCCGTAGCGCGATTTGATATGTTTGCCGTCCGCGTTGTCGTTCGTCAAAGCGTCGAGCGCGACGACTTTGCTGTCCGGAAGGTTTTTGTACAGGTTGTCCAGCGTGCCGTCCGCGTACAGGATCTGTCCGACGTCTTCCGTCATGAATCCGGTCAGGCCGTTTTGGAAGTCTTTGTTCAACTGCTCCCGTTCTTCGTCGAGGCTGAAGTCCTGGCTGATCAGGCCTTCGTTATACAGCTTGTTCAGGAACTGCATCGATTCTTTGAACCCTTCGTGCAGCGGAAGCTCGTAGCGTTGGCTGTAAGTCAGGTCGCCTTGAACCGGTTTGATGAAGGAATAGATCAGCGGCTCGTATTGAGCAGGCGCGAGCGCCATGCCCATCGGGATGACTTTGGAGCCTACGCCGCCCGGATCTTTCTCTTTAAACGCTTTCAACGTTTCGTACAGCTCGTCCGTGGTGGTCGGAGCCTTCATGCCCAGCTTGTCCAACCAGTCTTGGCGGATATAAGAGTTGTAACGTGCCGTGATGGCCCGTTTGCCCGGAATCGCGAACTGCGTGCCTTCCAATTGACCGAACTTCAACGTATCGTCGCCCAAGTAGGATTTGATGTTCGAACCGTTCTCTTCAAGGAGCGGGCCGACATCCGTCAAGCCGCCTTGCTGCGCATAACGGAAGAACACGCTGGAGTCGTACACGAATACGATATCCGGTACATCGCTTGCGCTCGCCATCAGTACGTTCAGCTTCGTTGTTTCTTCCGAACGCTGGATCGGCACGAATTCGACATCGATGTTATTCGGATCGCCGAATTCTTTCTGTACGTATTGCGTGAGCCAATTGTTGGTGATCGTGTGCGGCGATGGGCTGTTTCCCCGGTCGAACACTTCTACCTTTAATGTAACGCGTTCCCCGTTCGTGCTTGTCGATCCCGACGCCGCTTCTTCATTGGAAGCAGAGCCGCTGCAGCCCGACAGCAGCGCGACGCCCATTACTGTGGCAAGTGCGGCCCCCATCGCTTTTTTCATGACCCCTCTACGCGTGTTCCGTGTCATTTTCCCATCTCCTTTTTCTGTGGTATGGCAGGACTATCGGAAAATCTTTGGCCTCCGTCCGGCAAGCTTATGCGGTCGATTCGGAGTGACCCCAGTATTCCATATCACGACGCCGGGTTGCAATAAACCTCTTTCGGATGCCATTCTACGGGCAAAATCTACCTTTCGGTTTATCGCCCTGCCTTTTTTCGCCCAATCAACTTTTTTCGTAAACAAATCAATAAAGAAATCGCTTACATCGTATGGAAAAGAGATGTCGATAAACTCTTTTCGTGCAATGAACTGAATTCGTATTCATGTTTTTTGCGCGAAAAAGCCGCATCGCAGCGCTTTTCTCCGGAGGAGAATAAGCGGCAAATGCGGCTTTCGCATGCGCGTGTTTTTGAAGATTGTTAAAAGAGTCGTATGGCAGGGCTCGATCGGTTCGTGGAGACGAACTTGTGCGTTAACCGCGCCGGGAGGTCGAGACCGGTAGGCGAACCCTTCTTGGGGCGTGAAGGGCTCGCAGTGCGAGTAGGGTGTTTTTTCGAACGCGATTAACGCAATTCATTCATTACATTCCTTTTCTGCCTGCGATAATCCCCCGGCGTAATCCCCGATATCCTTTTGAACACGCGACCGAACGTAATCGCATTGGCATATCCCACCTGAAGAGCGATATCCTGAAGCGGGCATTCGCTCTCCAGCAGCAATCGCTCGGCTTCCTTCATGCGCAGTTCGGTAACGAAATCCACGAACTTCATATCGAATTCGGTCTTAAACAGATAACTGGCATACTTGCCCGAGATTTGGAACCGATCGCTGAGATGCTTGAGGGACAGATCGGGATTGGCGAAATTTTCTTCGATATACGTCTTCATCTCGCTGACCATCGCCCGATAGCTTTTCGTTTCGCTTGCAGAGACGTACAGACGGAACAAATCGGTCAAGTGATCTGCCAGAATGCTTTTGACCTCTGCTAATGTTGCGGCATCTTGAAGCCGCTGTTCGAGCTCTGCCGTCTGCGCATCCGACAACCCTTCTTCCAACCCTTCCGACATGACGGCGACTTCGCGACCCAGCATTTGCAGCAAAGCCTGGATCAGCGAAAGAATCGCCTCATCCTTAACGAAGTCGCGTTCGAATTCGGCAAACAACAGATCCAACTGCTCCCGCCATTGACCGTTCGACATCCGGAACTGCTTGACCAACTCCGCGATCGTCTGTAAATACCGATAAGTCTCCAGCAATCGAGGAGCGGAATCCTCGGTATCTGCCAGCATCACGTCATCGTGCAGAAGCAGCTTATGCCGCATGACGGACTCGGCGGCTTCATACGAAGATCGAATACGCTCGGCTGATTGCACGATCGGACCGATCCCGCAGCACAGAGACAACCGAAGATGGCTGGCTACCCATTCCTTATAACTTTCGGCCAATCGGCGAAGCTCTTCCGTCGTTGCGGCATCGTCTTCTTCGGCCAGGAAGATCACCGCCAGCCGGTCGCTTCCGACCCATTCGGCCCAAGCTTGCAGCTTTGCTCCTCTGGATAGTTCCTGAAAAACATTCATTAGTGCATATTTAAGCGTATTCTGGTCGCCTCGCGTATATCGATCCCGGAAGACGCTCTCATACCGCTCAATCTCATGAACGACAACGGCAAAACGCGAAGATGCGGAGACTCCTATGAATGGAGAAAACGTTTCGAGTTTGCCCATGGCCTGCTCGGTACGCTCTCCTCGCAGCAGCTCGGTAAATAGCCGACTGCGTTGAAGCAGCTCGTTCTCCCGACTTTTCTGCTCATAATCCTGGGTATGGTGAATCAGATTCTCCAGTACGCCGTCGATCAGCTTGAGTTCATCCGTACGTTTGCCCCCCTGATCCATGGCGCGAATCTGATACGCTTCGATTCGATTCATGATCACCTGCACCGGCTTGTAATTGCGGCGTGTGATGTAGATCAGATACAGAATCGCGCAGACTACCGTTCCGACCGCAATCGCAACCCACAGATAAGAGATCACGGACACCCATCCGAACAAGCCGGCTGCACGAATCCCGCTGGAGAAGGTCCAACCTAATCGATTCAGCTTCAGCTCGTTGAGTGCTTTTCCATTCCCGTCTTCCGCATGGGCCTGATAAACCAAATCTCCATTCGCATTGGCAATCGTGACAAACGACAACTGTTCATTGACCATGTTGTCGATCAGGCGTTCCAACGCGCTCATTTTCAAATTAATGACCAGCACGCCGTCCGTTCCGAACGGAAGCGGCATATCCTTGTTGATGGTCAGCACCCGAATCGGCTGCACCGAGAAGCCCGAGGCATACTCCCGCAATGGCTGCCAGCCCGGCGCCAATTCGCCCGAGTTGATCTGCTTGAGCCAGTCCGCATCGGAAAAGCCGGCAGCATCTGCACGCCCGCTTTGGGTTAAAACGCTTTCATTTACCCGATCATAGAGATAGACCGACTCGATGTACATGGAAGCATCCGTCATGCTGCGCAAGCTCCGCGCGATCGCGTAGACATTGGCTGTTCGGCCTCCGTCTGGTTCGTTAAAATAAGCTTTGTAAGCCGATGTCTCTTCCACTGCTTCAAGCACCGATATTTCAGCCTCTTGTACGGCGCGATCCACATTATCCACCAGATAGCGAGAAGCGACGCCGTCGGCTTTCTTCGTCTCTTGACGAGAAATATCGTTCACGAACACGAAAGAAGCAAAAATCAAAATAGTGACGGTGAGCAAAAAAATCGGAAAATAAGACAGCAATAGCCGTCGATACCATGTTCGGGACAATGGACGACTCCCTTCTCGCACGTTAACGATTCAAATTCCTTTGAATCATCGGAACGATATAATGATGACGACCGGGGCAAAGAGACGGCAGCGTTCCTCCGTCTCTCCTCGCGATTTTTCGCCATTATAACATAGGCTTTCAGCAATCAGCCACTTAACTTCGGTACAGTGCCTCGCCGAGTAGAGCAATAGTCAGTGCCTGACCATAAGCCATCGGTGCCATGACGATCTGCGCATAGTCCTCGCGCAACTTCCCAATGGGCGTGCCTGCGGATACCCCCTCCACCGATCCATCCTTTCCAACTCGCGCCAACACGGCCTCAACCGCCTTCATCGCCGCTTCGGCAAAATGCCCATCCAACAGACCGCGCCGTACCCCGAACAGCATGCCTGCTGCAATAGCGGCAGAACCCGACGTCTCGGTGTAGCTCGTCGAATCGTCCAACAACGTGTGCCAAAGACCGTCTTTATGCTGTAGCTGTAATAAAGCTTCGCTTTGGGATCGGAAAGTCTGGTTCAGATAGAGAAGAATGCCTTCGTCCAGATACGGACGCATCAGATCGATATATTCCGGCAGCCCCAGCGTGAACCATCCGTTACCGCGGCACCAAAATGCTTCGCTAAAGTTATGTCGTCCGGTAAAGTTCCAGCCGTGGAAAAACAGTCCGCTCTTCCGGTCATACAAATATTTGATATGCAACAGCAGCTGATGCAATGAAGATTGTCGCCAATCGGCCCGATCATATTTAACTCCCATTCGGGCCGTGAACAAAATCGCCATGAACAAGGTGTCGATCCAGATTTCATTCTCGTTCAACGTAACTTCGGCAGCCGTAGCTCCCGTGGTGACATGCTGATAGCCGTCTTCTTCGGTTCTCGGCAATCCGTTTGCCAACCACTCGGCCCATTCCAGACTGAGTGCCTCGGCTTCCGGGAGTTCCATCAGCGATAACAGCGGTGCTGTCGTATTGATGTTACGGCTCGGCAGTCCTTCTTCCAGCCGCTGGCTCATCCATGGCTTGGCATACTCGGAAAAACGCTCGTCTTCGAAGTAAGCGCCGACTTTAGCCAGTCCGTAAAGTCCTATGCCTTGGGGCCAATCCCAGACATCCATTCCGAAATCGCGTGCGAAATAACCTCGACGCGCGGCATCCCCGTCAAGCGCTTTCAATTCATCTTCGTTATCGGGGCGTTGCAAATTCATAAGCCTCCGGGTTACCTTGTCCAAGGCTTCCACGATCCGATCTCGCTGCTCAACGCTTGATCCCGTAATTCCGTTCGACTTCGCTTCCATGGCTTCATTGCTATTCATATCGTGCCTCCGTTCGCCTGTGTATGTAATCGGAAAGCCAGGCAGCCCATGCAAACGAACCGCATAGCAGCAAGAAATTAAGCGCTTACTTTCTTGTTATCCATTATTATAGCATCTGATCCGCCGCTGCAACACAAAAAACGCCGTACATCTTCTACTTGAAGTAAAAGATCTACGACGTTCTTCCCTTACAGATGCCGAGGACCGGACTCGAACCGGTACGGGACTGCTCCCGGCAGATTTTAAGTCTGCTGTGTCTGCCATTCCACCACCCCGGCATATTGAACGGAATCCTTTATTGCCGACCTCAAAGATCATAGCATGTATTTCTTTACTATGTCAATAAAAAGCCGTACACGAGTGGCTTCATTTTACGAATACAACCACTCGCATACGATGATGGCCTTGTCCTGCGAACGCCAACCCTCTATCGCAAAGGGCAAAGCTAAGGTTAGATTTTGAAGCGGTTTACATTGGTATACAACTGTTCGGCCGTCTCCGACAGAGAAGATGAAGACGACGCGATCTCTTCCATCGAAGCCAACTGCTCTTGGGTCGCAGCCGATACTTCGGTCATTCCCGAAGATGCTTCGCCGGCAATCGTCGAACTTTGGTTCACGTAGTGCAGAATTTCGGTCGTGCTGGCGGACATTTCTTCCGCCCCGGCCGACACTTCTTCAATATCGCCAGCTACCTTGCCGACGGCTTCAAGAATATCTTCGAACGCTTCGCCGGCGGCCGATACCATCTCGATGCCTTTATATACTTCGCGGTCGTTCGCATCGGCGGCTTCGATCGCGCTGCTCGTATCGGCTTGGATCAACGAGACCAGTTCCGTGATTCGTTTGGCCGATTCGGACGATTGTTCCGCCAGCTTGCGCACTTCGTCAGCAACGACTGCAAATCCGCGACCGGCTTCCCCTGCGCGTGCCGCTTCGATAGCCGCGTTGAGCGCCAACAGATTCGTTTGCGAAGAGATTGCCGTAATATCGCTCGTAATCATCCCGATTTCTTCCGAACGCGTACCCAGTTCCTTCACGACGCCGCTCATGGACGTTACCGATTCGCGTATCGAGTCCATCTGGCTGATCGCCTGACGGATCGCCTGGTTACCGCTTTCGGATTTGTGCGCCGCTTCGGCAGCCGAAGTCGCAACGGTCTGCGCGCGTTCCGCGATCTGTTCCGCGCCGATCGACATTTCCTGCATCGCTTGCGAAGAAGTCTCGGCAATGTCTACCTGACGAACCGTACCCGCCGCCGTTTCTTGCACGGTTGCCGCGATTTGCTCGGATGCCATTTTGTTCTGTTCGGCGCTTGCCGTCAATTGTTCGGAGGAAGCCGCGACCAGTTCCGAAGAAGAGGCTACCGACTGGATCAGTTCGCGCAGGTTGAGCGTCATGGAGTTGAAGGACGCTGCCAAAGCACCGATCTCGTCGCGTCCGCGCACCTTGATGGCTTCTCCCGTCAAATCGCCTTCCGCTATGCGTTCGGCGGCTTGCTGCACGCGCTTCAGAGGCGTTGCGATCATGCGGCCCAACAGAACCGCGATCAGAGCAGCCAATACGATGGCAGCCGCACTCAGCACGATAATCGCGGTGGTCGCGCTGCTTGCCCGTTCTACCGTTACCGAAGTCATCTCCGTGGCTCTTTTGTTGTCCAATTGAATCAGAGTCATGATGGCATTATTGGCCGTTTCCCAAGCAGGATAGGCACTGCGATGCATTTCCTTGGCTTGTTCCGCTTGATTGTTCTGAGCGGCTTGAATCAACGTTGGAAGTTGTGCAAGAAACGCATCATAGTTCGTAGAAAACTCATCATATAGCTTTTGTTCTTCATCACTTCGGATCAAAGCTTGATACTGCGTGCGCTCCAGCTCGATCTTTTCCAAAAGCGCAGTGTAGCTTTCCAAGATCGAAGTGAATTGACTCGAACGATTCTCGACAATCATATTCAATACGAGGCGTTCCACATCGGACACGTCGCCATTAATCGTTCCCAGCAACGTTACGCTCGGCATCCATTTGTCATTGACTTCTTTAGCCTGGTTCCCCATTCCGTTCAGATTGCTCAGCGACACAAAACTTACCACTACCAGCAGCAGGATTACACCCAAAAACCCGCTCAGTAACTTGGTTTGGATCGAAAATTTCATTCTTTGTCTCTCTCCTATCTATAATTGTTCGACCAAAATACGCACAAACTCCGCTTTCATTCAGGAGCTTGCGCCAACCTTATTTATTATCGACGAAATTCGTCAAAATATTAGAGAGAGACTTAGAATCTATAGATTAATTATTCGGCGAGCGCAATTCCTTACATAGAACTTTTGTGAATTTTTCACCTTTTTATTCCTTAATATAGAGAACAAAAATTTGGAAAAGTTTATTGAAAAAAGGGTTGGCAGCGCGTTTACACTGTGCTAATATAATCCCAACAAGAAAGGAGGTGCGTTCACATCTGTAACAGTATGCTGAACGTATCCCTTACCCAAGCCGGTGCAGCTCTTTAATTAGAGATTGCCCGGTGGCGCGGGATACGGAAGCAAAGAAAGCAATAGCGCCATGGGTAGAAAGGCCGTCCTTCGGGACGGCCTTTTCTTTTGCAACGATGTTTAAAAGGCTGCCTCGAATCGAGGCAGCCTTTTTGTATTATTTCAGGCTTCCGGCTGCGAACATTTTGTCGCTTGCATGCATCGGCAGATAAGTCGAACCGTTGTACGTGATCGGCCGTGTCTTGTTCCAGGCAGCAAGCAAACGATAAGAAATAAATCTCACCCGTGCAAAGTGATGGAGCGATTGTTCTTTCCCGTCTCCCGCCGCCGAAAAGGCGAAGGTTTGCATGCAAGAATCCGATCCTTGCGAAACGTCCTCCGTTCCCCGCTCGTCAAACAAGTCGAATACACCAACTCGCCGCGGATGCCGTGCACTTCGATCCTTCGCTGCGATAACTTCCCGTCCTTGTCCATATACACGATCTCCACGACTTCTCCCATATATTTCGTAGGCATACTCAAACCTCCATTCGAACAAGAACGTTTGTTCTCTATCTGAATTATATACGAACAAATGTTCTTTATCAAGCAAACAATTCTTATTTCTCCATATAAAAAAAGCCGCCGAATCCTAATCGGCGGCTTACTCTTTCTGACCCAAACCATTCAATTCGCGACGCAAGAGCAGAGGGAGAAATTCAGTGAAAGACGCCTTTGAACGCGGAAAACCAAAGGTTTTCTGCGTGAGACAGCGTCTTGAACGAATTTCTCCCGCAGCGTCTCCAAGAAGCGAATAAAATCTCCTTCTACTTATGCAAGTGAAACGGCACAGTCGTCACGATAACATCCTTATAGTTGAGCAAATAAGCCCTCATCATCAAGCTCGTCTGATTATGCAGCACCGCTTCCCACCAATGCTTCGTGATAAACTGCGGAATCAGCACCGTGATATTATCCTGTTCGCCTTTTTTCCACTCGACCGTATCAATGAATTTGCGAAGCGGACGCATGATGCTGCGGTAACGCGATTTGAGCACGATCAAGCGGATGCCCGGGTCCCACTCTTCCCACTTCTCTTCCATCTTGCGAATCGACTCGTCGTCGAAGCCGATATACACGGCGACCACGCTGTCCGACAGCGTCTTGGCATAACTCACCGTGTTGCGAACAACCTGGGTGATGCCCGACACCGGAATAATAACCGTATTGCCTTTGACGCACGGCTTGTCGACTGCAAGGTCAATCCGAAGCTGATCCGCCGTGTTTTCGTAATGCCGATAAATCTTCGCGAACAGATAGACGACGATCGGCAGGAAGATGAACACGACCCAGACTTGCGCGAACTTGGTAAAAATGAAGATCAGCGTAATGGACAGCGTGGTCAGCATCCCGATCGTATTGACGGCCAGCTTGCCCTGCCAGCCTTTCGGCTTGTGTTTGATCCAGCGGATCATCATGCCGAGCTGAGACAGCGTGAACGGAATAAATACGCCGACGGCATACAAAGGAATCAGGCTATCCGTATTGCCTTCGAACACGATAACCAGAATCGCCGACATGACGCTCAGGAAAATGATTCCGTTCGAGAAGCCGAGACGGTCCCCGCGCACCATGAACATATGCGGCAGGTATTTGTCTTTCGCCAGCATGAATGCCAGCAGCGGAAATGCCGAGTAAGCCGTATTGGCCGCGAGGAACAGAATGACCGCCGTCACGCCTTGAATCACGAAGTACATCCAACCGCGGCCGAACGTAGCCTCCGCAATCTGCGAAATGACGGTCGCTTTTTCGTCGGGACGAATACCGTACCAATAAGCGAGCAGCGTGATCCCGGTAAACATCGCGCCCAGGATCAGGCCCATCATCACGAGCGTGGCCGCCGCGTTTTTCGGAGCCGGATCGCGGAAATTCGGGATGGCGTTGGAGACGGCTTCCACGCCGGTGAGCGCCGAACATCCCGAGCTGAACGCCTTCAGCAGCAGGAACAAGCTGACGTTCGAGATGGTCGCTTCCATCTGCGGAGCCGCTGCCGGCGCGCCTCCGGTGAAGTAATTAATCGTGCCGATGATGATCAACAGGAAAATCGACACGACGAACGCATAGATCGGAATCGCCAGCACGGAGGCGGATTCCGTCACGCCGCGCAGGTTCATCAGCGTCAGGAACACGATCATGGCAAGCGCGATCAGCACGCGGTCGTCATGCAGCGCCGGAAAAGCCGACGTGATCGCGTCCGTGCCTGCCGAGGAACTTACCGCTACGGTCAGGATGTAATCGACGAGCAGCGAGCCGCCCGCGATCAGGCTGGAAAATTTCCCGATGTTATCCTTGGCGACGATATACGCGCCGCCTCCGGTCGGGTAGGCAAAAATCGTTTGGCGGTAGGACACGATCAGAATGGCCAGCAAAGCCAGCACCGCCAGGGCAATCGGCAGAGAATACCAGAGCGCGGCGGCTCCGGCCAAGATGAGGACAATCAGAATTTGTTCGGTTCCGTACGCGACGGAAGACAATGCGTCCGACGAGAGAATGGCCAGCGCTTTGAGCTTACCGAGCTTTTCGCCCTCGAGTTCGTTCGATTTCATGGGTCTGCCGATCAGAAATCTTTTGATTTTGCCTGTCATGGTTGGTTACTTCCTTCTTTGGTTGATGTCGTAAGTTTAGAGGTTCGAACGCGGGTATGCTTAACCGCCCGAAGCAGAATCTACCGCTTTACTTTAAGGATTTCACCCGTAATTAGCAATCTCAGATTAATGCCGTTTTCATTCGTTTTCGTCCTTTTTTTCACACTCTCAAGATAAGGGTTCCTCGCCGCGAAGCGCAGCGCGTTCAATCTCATCCGCACGCTGGAATTCGCGATTTGTGAACGCTTGGAGATCGAATTTAACGAAATGTTTCACTCAAGCGGAGAACGTGTAAGCTTTTAAGAAACCAGCAGAAAGGGTGAGAAGCATGACGAGAGATCCCAAAGCCGAAGTGAAGGACAAAGGGCCAGGCCCTGACGGCATTCCCGAAGCCGATCCCCGCTACGAAGACACCGATCCGGGCGAATTCGAAAAAGTGACCCGGGATAACTTGACCAACGACGAAAGCCTGATTGTCGATCCGGAAGATTCCGAAGAATACGACCGTTAATTTTATCTCGTTTTTACAGATACGTTTCCTTATGATGTCGGCAAATTTTCGTACACGAAACAGCCTCTTTTCCGGTATAATGAAGCTTCGACTACCGGCTAAGGAGGCTTCTTCGCGTGAGCAAAAAGAATTCCCGCAAAAAAAAGGGGCGCGCACCGTCGTTAATTACGATTGTGATCGCGATTGTACTGGCTTTGTTCGCTCCTCAAATTTATAAAACGGTCGGTCCTTTGTTGGATCTGGATGTTGATTTCGGCAATACGGGCACACGCACCGGCGAGGTCGTCACGCTCGAATTCCCGGTTAACCGTTACCCGAAGACCGCTGCCCATATCCAAAACGCCATCAACAAAGGCGAATCCGCCGTTTGCACGATTGATCGCGACGGAGCCGAAGAGAACCGGGAAGATTCGCTGCGCGGCATCCCGACGAAAAAAGGCTTTGACCGCGACGAATGGCCGATGGCCATGTGCGAAGAAGGCGGCACGGGTGCGGATATCGAATACATTTCTCCTTCCGATAACCGGGGAGCGGGTTCCTGGGTCGGCAACGCGCTCGAAGATTACCCGGACGGCACCCGGGTAGAATTCGTTTTCGAATGACCGCGCAGCGCCGCGGCATTTGACCGGAATCTTGCCGCTCAAGTTTCATACGAACGAAAACGGAGGCCACGAACATGAAATCGACGAACGGCCAGCCGCCGTCCGAACAAAAATACGTACAGCAGCATCTTGCCAACGAACGCACTTACCTTGCCTGGATCCGCACCTGCATTGCCTTCGCCGGATTAGGCTTTCTCGCGGCGGGTCTGACATTCAACTCCGCTTACGGCGAAAAAGCTCATGTTTTCGCCGTAGTGGCCGGCATGGGCTCGTTGATCTTCGCGCTTTCGCTGTTGCTGGCCGCTACCCATGAATACCGGAGCAAACGCCGGGACATTAATGAAGAGGTTTTCCGGGCTTCGCGCTTGGCCGTTAATCTGACGCTCGGATTTATGCTTGTGTTGTTCGTCCTGCTGTTCGTTCTGGCAGGATTTATGCTGTTCGGATGAAAATATTCATGCGCAAGAGCGACTTGACCGTTTTTGCTTTTTCCGACGATAATTAAAAGAGATTCGTCCCCGGCAAAACGCGGGACAGAAGTTCGGGAAAGGAGGATCAGCCATGCGGCTTTGCGGAAACGACCGTCGTTTATGCGAAAAAATAGCCATTCTGTCGTTATGCCTGCTGTTTTTGCTTTTGCCTGACGTTCGTTTCGCCGGCACGGGCGGCAATGCTTCCGATACGGATCTCCGGCACTCGGGCTATCATCAGCAGCATCAATACGCGCCGCCCGCGGTTTCCCATGACACGCCCGCTCCCGACGGATCGGCATGGCGCTGGGAACTCGGCTTCGCCGCGGCGGCCCTTGCCGTCTCGCTGCATGCCCTCCATGCGAAGTCGCGCATTCCGATCCTTTGCAAGCATCGGATGCTGAGGCCGCTCAAGTTCAGGTGTTCGTTTTTGACCCTTTTCCGGTTCGCGATCTGAAATTAAATTCGCCCGGAAAGGAGGAAACATTCATGTCTAAAGGAACTTTGCACCGTACGGAAGACCATCACAAGCAGGAAGGCCTGATCATGATTCGCGAGCTGCGCACGATTCTGTTCTTTACGTTGGGATCGGTTGCGGTTGTTGTGGGGTTGTCGTTCTTTATTTAAAAGGTTGATTCCTGTTCGTGCGAAACCGGGGCTGCGGGAGGAGATCGTTCAAAACGCTGTCTCACCCGGAAAACTGACTGAGAGAAATTCGAGGAGAAGTTTTCCGGGTTCAAAGGCGTTTTTCACTGATCTCCTCCCTCCGCCCTCTCGCTTCGCTCGAAACAGGGCCTTTTAAATAAAGAAGATTGGGAATAGGTTGTCTTGGAAGTCGGGATCGGCTTCGGGGCAGCCTTTTTTGTATGCGCGAATCATCAAAGACAAGGAACGTATCAGGTAAAAAGCAAAAAAAGAGCCCCGGCGCCTAGGCGTCGGGGCTAAAGTCTATGTTACAGAGGGGTTGTGTCATTAATATATCCAGTTTAGCTTAAGCGTACCTGATAGAAACCTGAAGATTATATTAAAATTACGAAAAAGAGCGAAAAAGACGAATAAAAGGTTGATCGTATCTTTTGCACCTAACTCGCTTTCTTTTTTTCAAAAAGTCTTGACACTTACCTTTACATCATATACTATAATTAAGAAAGTAAATACTAAAGATATTGTTCAGGAGGAAATTATCCATGTCCCACGTTCTTTTCGTTAAAGCAAACAACCGTCCGGCTGACCAATCCGCTACGGTAAAACTGTACGACAGCTTCGTACAAAGCTATAAAGCCGCTAATCCTAACGATCTGGTAACTGAACTGAACCTGTTCGAAGCCGATCTTCCTTACTACGATAACGATATGATGACGGGTCTGTACAAAGCAGCCAACGGCATCGAAGCGACTTCGGAAGAGCAACGCCTTGCAGGTCTGGCTAACACGTACCTGGATCAATTCCTGGGCGCCGACAAAGTCGTATTCGCATTCCCGCTGTGGAACTTCACGATCCCGGCTCAACTGCTGACTTACCTCTTCTACCTGAACCAAGCAGGCAAAACGTTCAAATACACGGCTGAAGGCCCTGTAGGTCTGGTAACGGACAAAAAGGTAGCCCTGCTGCAAGCACGCGGCGGAGTATACTCCATCGAGCCGATGAGCGGCATGGAAATGTCCCTCAACTACGTGAAAAACACACTGGGCTTCTGGGGTATCCAAAACCCTGAGACCGTTGTTGTCGAAGGACACAACCAATTCCCGGACCGCGCAGCTTCGATCATCGAAGAAGGCGTTAAACAAGCGGCTGAACTGGCTGCAAAATTCTAATTCGACTCTCATTTCAAAAAGGTCCGCTTCGGCGGGCCTTTTTTTTGCGCGGCGATCATGCCGATCCCTTCTCCGCAAAACAAAAAAACAAAAACCTCGTTCAAAAGAACGAGGCTCTTCTATAGCAGCTCCCTTTTTTATGGCAAAGGCTCTGCTTACTATATAGGATCAAGGTATCCTGCTGAGTGTTAGTATTGGTGGCCCGGAACTTCCGTACTTGAGATGTCTTCGATAGAGAGTTCCTTCAATTCTCCCCATTTGCCGATGGTCAGCTTTCCGCCTTCCAGATCGAGTTCCGTAATTTGTCCCACGAACAGCTCGTCTGAACTGTACACCCGAATCACGACAAAGTAGCCATTCGTAAAAATGCGCTGCAAGTCCGCGTGCACCTTCGTTACGCTCCGTTCTTCGATTTCCATATGAGTCTCCTTAATAAGGACCCACAAACGGACAGTCCGAACTGTTGAATAAGCACGGCTATCAAGTTGTACTCCTTTTGCAATACCTTAACTTTAGCATTCCGATGTGATAAAAAGCAAACTTTTTTCAAAGATGAAACGTTTCGGCGAAGAAAAATCGGGTAAAGTAATAAGTTATATGTCAGTTTTTCTATCCTTTCTTTCCTAAAAAGAAAAACTTCTTAGGGCGCTTTTGAATTTTCGATGTAACCTTTATCCTTTTTTTTCGTACAGGAAAGCAGCGATACATTCCAAGTCGACAGGAGAGGTCAACGAATGGCATGGCAATCAAGGCGTCAGCGCAGAGAGCGCAGGGGAAGATTCGACGGGATTTGGGACGTGCTCGAAATTTTGTTCGAACTGCTGGTTTGGGCTCCTAGATTGATTTTCGGCTTTTTCCGCATCATTCTGAAGATTTTCGACTGATCGGCTCACACGCAAAGAACCTGCTCCTTTTATAAGGCAGGCTCTTTCTTCGTGTCGGTATTCCGGCCCCGCCCGATCACGGCGCGACCGGCTGAAGCTCGGGCAACATACGATCAAAGCGCGAACGTTCCGATTCCAGCCACGGCGGGAGCATCAAGCGCTGTCCCAATTGATGTACGGCTTCATCCACGGCAAATCCCGGCGGGTCGGTCGCAATCTCAAACAAAATTTCGCCATGTTCTTTAAAATAGACCGCTTCGAAGTAATTGCGATTTTTCACTTCGGTCGGCTTGAAGCCCTCTTCGACCAGTTGATCGCGCCAGCGCAACAATTCCGCCTCGTCCTTCGCTCTCCAGGCAATATGATGGACCGTTCCGGCCCCCATCAATCCGCGAACCTTACCCTGCTCCATTACGTCAATTCTATTGCCGGTCTCTCCATGAGCCTGAAAACGAATCCGCCCATTTTCCCGACCGATCTCGCTTAATCCCAACATGCGTTGAAGCACATCTGCAGTCCGCTCGGGCGCAGACGTTAACAATGTCGCTCCCGACAATCCGATAATCGCTTCATTTTCTCCGATCGCCCCAAAAGCTTCGCCGCGAAGCATTGTCGTCCGTCCTACGAGATCAAGTTTCAACCCGTCCGGATCTTCAAAAGATAATACCGGTTCTCCGAACAAAATCCGACTGCGGAAGTCCACGCCGAAGCGCTCCAGTCTTTCCTTCCAAAAAACCAACGAATCGATCGGAATGCCCAGTGCCGCCGTCTCGACCTGCCCGGTCCCGATTCTTCCCTTCGGCTGCTTCTGCCATGGGAAAAAGGTCAGCAGCGTGCCCGGCGAACCTGCCGGGTCGCCAAAATACAGATGGTACACTTCGGGACGATCAAAGTTAACCGTTTTTTTCACCAGCCGCAATCCTAATACTCCCGTATAGAAATCGAGGGTTCTTTGTGCAGAGTTAACCATTGAAGTGATATGATGAATTCCCGCTGTCGTCGGCATCGCGCTGCCTCCTTTCGTTGTTGCTTCTTATTTTTCTTCCTTTTTCTCTTGCTTGCCTTCTTCGTTCAATTCCCGTACTTCAAACGGAATCAACGTCTGTTCAAGCTGTGTCCGATATTGCTCGTACCGTGCAGGCAGTTTCAACGCGGTTCCCATGCTTTCAGGCGTCTCGTCGTGCGCAAAGCCCGGAGGATCGGTCGCGATCTCGAACAGAATTTCGCCATGCTCGCGGAAGTACACGGCATTGAAGTAATTGCGATCCTGCACCTGCGTCACGCCGTAACCGTTATCCGCCACATAGTCCTGCCATTCCCTTTGATCCGCGTCGTCCGACGCTCTCCAGGCAATATGGTGCACCGTGCCGACGCCCATGGTGCCGCGAGCGATCGGGGTAAGCTTCAAGTCAATCATGTTGCCGATATCCGACGTCGAGCGGTAGCGTGCCAGATCGCCGTCTTGCCCGACATATTCGAGCCCCATGACGTTCGCAAGCAAATCTGCCGTTTTTTCCGGATCGGCCGACAGCAGGGTCGCTCCGCCGAAGCCTTTGATCGCGGTCTCAGGGGTAACGCCGCCGAATGTCCAGGTATTCACTTCGCCTTCCTCCCGTTCTACCAGTTCCAAATGCAAACCATGCGGGTCATCGAATTCCAAATAGTTTTCGCCGAAACGATCAAAGTCGCGAACCGCTACGTTAAAGGAAGTCAGGCGTTCTTTCCAGAACGACAGCGAGCCGACCGGCACGACGAACGAGGTGATGCCGACTTGGCCTGCTCCGATCTTGCCCGGATACGCATTCGCCCAAGGGAAGAACGTCATGATCGTGCCCGGCTTGCCGCCGTCGTTGCCGAAGTAGAAGTGGTACGTCTCGGGATCGTCGAAGTTGACGGTTTGCTTGACCAAGCGCAGTCCGAGTACTCCTGCATAAAAGTCCACGTTTTCTTGAGGGTGACCTACGATTGCGGTGATATGGTGGATGCCTGCCGTTTGTTTTTTCATGTGGATAACCTCCGTTTTTATTTTATATTAAGAATCTTTAATTTGAAGTATTTCCGATGTGTGCTTATCATATCTTGAATTAAAGATAATGTCAACAGCGAAGATTCATCTTTCAAAAAATCCTGTTATGATCGCAAAAAACCTACCCCGAAAGGGGCAGGCTTCGCTTCCCTGGCAGCCGATCAAAGATACAAAGCCCCATCCGCCACCATACGTTCTCCTGCGGCAATCTTCACCGACGTCCATTTCGCATCTTCCCCGGCCCAAAAGCGATCATCCGGCGACAATCCCAGCGGCAGGAACACGGTCGAGCATAAGTACAAACTCCCTACGCTGATGTACCCCTCCGCAAGCTCCGGCTGATGCCCGTACAAGCCCGGAGTCAACCATCCCTGCCCGTCCAGCGTACCGGGAGCCTGCATGATGCGCCGAATCACGGCGGTCAATGCACCGCGTACCTGCGCCGGCACGATCTTTTCCTCCAAAAAATGTTGAAGAGACGCCTGCGCCAGATGCTGGAACGCCCCGAAGCGGTAGACGATCGAACGACCGATCGGCGGGTACGTGCCGTCGGGCGCGATCATATGCTCCAACACCGACGCGTAACGCGCGGCTCTCGCCAGCACGGTATCCGCAATCTCGGCGTAACCGGGCGACGTATCGCGAAGCAGTCCTACCAGATCCACAAGCATCGGCTGGATCACGAAGCTGTTGTAGTAGTCCCAATGAAAGTCTTTGCCATCCCCGTACATGCCGTCGCCTTTGTACCAGTCCAGATGCAGATGCAGCGCCAGATCGATCCGCATCCGGTCATGCTCTTCGTCGCCCAGCAGATACAGCGCCGCTTCGACCATGGCGCTGAACAGCAGCCAATTGGTCTTCGGCGGAACGGTTCGGCGCGTGCGGCGCAGTTCCGTCATCAGACGCTGCTTGACCGGCTCGGACAGTTGACCGGCGATCATCTTCGGAGCACGCACCAGCGCATGGGCCAGAAAAGCGGCATCGACCAGCGGCTGACCGATATCGGAAAAGTTCATGTAATCGGGCGAAGCCGGATCGGTCGCGGCGTCGATGCCATTGCGTACCTTTTCCGCATAAGCCGCACGGAGCGCCTCCTCCTCGCCTTCAAGCCCCTCCGACTCCAACCAGGGTGCCATGCCGCAGATCAGACGTCCGAACGCCTCCAGACACGCATAGGGAGCACGATCCGGATGAAAATCAATCGGCAGGCATTCCTTTAACTTACGTTCGCCGAGCGCGTTCAATACAGGGTCCGCAATCGTCAGCATCGTATCCAGCCAATACTGCCGTGCTTCTTTTCCGCTTGCGATCTCTTGTTGATCTACCATAAGTGCTTATCCTGATTCAAGAAACGAAGCACGGCTTCAATAAAGAAGTAATCTCCGTAGATGATCGGAATTTCGTGTTCGCCGCCGTGGTAAGCAACGCTTCCCCCGCCGACGATTCCGTCCTCCTGAGGATTCCAGTTCACGAATTTCGCCTCGGTCGCTCGAAGCATGCGCAGTGCAGCTTTGATATACATATTCCGCTCATGGTCGGGCACGGCTTCGGCAATCTCCAACAACCCGCATGCCGCGCACATCGCTGCCGTCGTATCGTACACGACCGGTTCGGCAGGCGCGCGGAAGTCTGCCAGCGGCAAGTCTCCTGTCGAAGCGACATTGGCGATAAAATAATGCGCGATACGCTTGGCGGCATCCAAATAATCCTGATTTCCCGTATGACGGTGGCTCAAAGCCATGCCGTAGAGCGCCCAGGCCTGTCCTCTGCTCCATGAAGAACCGCTTTCGAATCCTTGTCCGCCCGGATTTTCCAACACCGAACCGTCAGCCGGGTCAAAGATCATGATATGGTTCGACGAACCGTCTCCCCGCAGCGTGGTACGCAATACCGTATCCGTATGCAAAATGGCGATATCCCGGTATCTCGGGTCCTGCGTTTCGTCGCTTGCCCAGTACAATAACGGAATGTTCATCAGGCAATCGATAATCATCCAACCCGATCGATTATGGCCTGGATCATCGTTCCATGCGCGCAGGAATTGCCCCGCCGGATTGTAGCGTCCTGCCAAAATATTCGCTGCGTGCAGTCCCCGTGTCCGCGAGCGCGGATTGCCGGTCAGCCGATAATCGGCAACCGCCGAATGCAGCCACATGAATCCGACGTCGTGATGCAGACCGTCGAAGCCGTGAAGCGCGGTATCCAACCGTTCCTCGACCTGCTCCGCCGCCGTCCGGTAAGCACCGTCTCCGGTTGCCTGATACATCTGCCACAGCATCCCCGGCCAAAAACCGTTCGTCCACCAGTAAATATCTTTTTCGCCCAAATCCTCGTAACGTCCGTTCACCGGGATATAAGGAATATTCGCGCCGATTCGAGCACATTCTGCCGACATTTTGGTTTGAAGTTTATCCCAAGTACTCTCCAGCCACATCCGATCTTCGCTGTTGATGGGCTTGCCCGCCTGCTTTTCTACATTCGTATTCATGCCGATCTTCACTCCCTCGTCAAAGTGATCATCCTTGTACCTTCCTCTTTACTATAAAATCTTGCAGGGACATAAAGCGATAATCTATAATGAGCGAAAACTGACACATTGTGCGAATGAGAGGAGACTCCTATGCTCAAGCTGGTAAAGTGCGGCTTCAATTCGACCCATCCTGAAGGGATTTTGATCGATCGTCCGCAGGGTTCGGGCTACTATGTTTTCGTCTTGTTCAAAAGCCGGACGCAAATCGAACTTACGGGTCGAAGCCTGATCGCGAACCCGGATACGTGGATGATCTTCCGGCCGGATACTCCTTATCGTTACCGCAATCTGGACCGCACCTTCGTTAACGATTGGCTGCATTTCGGCGGAGAAGAAGCGGAAGCGCTGCTCAGCGACTTGAAATTGCCGCTGGACGAACCCGTTCCTGCCGTCTATTCGGCTTCCCTGTCGCGCCTGGTGATGGAGCTTCAACGCAGCGTCTGGCTCGGCGGCCCGCTGCAAGAACGAATTATCGCGTCCGACTTGACCGGCTTTCTGATGAAGCTGGGCAATTTGCGCAGCCTGCGCCCAAGGCCCGAACGGACGGATCGTTATTTCCCGCAGCTGTCCGAAATCCGAAGCCGACTCTACAGCACGCCGCAGCAGCGATACACGATCGACGAACTGGCAGCGGAAGTCGGCTTGAGTCGCTCCCATTTTCAACATGTCTACAAGGAACTGTTCGGCTGTCCCGTGTCGCTCGATATGATCCATAGCCGCTTGGAATTCGCGAAGTATCTGCTGGAAAACGGTGCTCAACCTGTTGGCGTGATCTCGAATCTATGCGGATACGACAACGAAACGCACTTTATGCGGCAGTTCAAAAAGTTCACCGGACGCACGCCGAGCGGATATCGGAAAAGTTTGCGGACATAAAACGTACATTGCCCGGGAAATAAGAAAGAAAAGCCCAATTATCTTCTGTACAAACTTTCAAAATCGGCTTACGATTTATCGGAAGAGGATCGAAGAAAGGACGTTAATGAATATGTTGAAAGCACGTACAGTCAATCAATTGCATCAAATACTGAGAAAAAGCATCGAAAACCACGAAATTGCGGGCGCTAATCTGATGGTTATTCAAGATGGCGAGGAAGTGTTTTACCATCAAGACGGATTCGCTGATTTGGATCATCAAAGCCCAATGGCTCGCGATACGATCTTCCGCCTGTATTCGATGACCAAGCCGATTACCGCGACTGCGATTATGATGCTGCTGGAGCGCGGGGAAATCGATCTGTTTGATCCCGTAAGCCTTTACATCCCGAGCTTCCGTAATCCGATGGTGGAAAAAGACGGAGCGCTCGTACCTGCGATGCGTGAAATCAATATTCAGGATTTGCTGAATATGACCTCGGGACTGGTATACGGCGGAGAAAACCGAGCCGGACGGCATACGGACGCTCTGTTCAAGGAACTGAATCAGCGTCTTCACGGCGGCACGCCGATGAGCACGTTGGAGTTTGCCAGCCGCTTAGGCGAAGGCCCTCTGGCTTTTGAGCCCGGCTCCGACTGGACGTACGGCGCTTCCGCGGATGTGCTGAGCGCCATTGTGGAGACGGTGAGCGGGAAGCGTTACGGCGAGTTTTTGCAACAGGAAATCTTTGAACCGCTGGACATGGTCGACACGGGATTTTGGTTATCCGAAACGCAACGCAGCCGACTGGCGAAAACGGTCCAAAACGACGGCGAAGGCAGATTGAAGCTGTATGCGGACAACCACTTGGGCGTGCTGCACCAACTGGATCGCGAGCCTGCATTCGAATCGGGCGGCGCCGGCCTGGCTTCCACAATCGTCGATGCGGCGAAGTTTACGACAATGCTGATGAACGAAGGACGACTGAACGGCGTACGGCTGCTCAATCCGAAAACGGTTCAAAAAATGACGACGCCGAGCCTGACTTCCCGACAGCAGAAAAGGTTCGAAGGCTGGCATTCCCTCGTCGGCCATAGCTACGGCAATCAGATGCGCATCATGACTCACCCGGGACAAGCCGGTTTAACGGGCAGCGCAGGCGAATACGGATGGGACGGTTGGCTGGGTGCTTACTTCGCCAACAGTCCGCAAGATAAGCTGACCTTCCTGTTCATGGTACAAAAAAGAGACGCGGGTACGCTGCCCATCACGCGCAAGTTGAGAAATATCGTATTTTCCGCAATCTGAAGGCAAAGATCGGCGCCCCGGCGCCCGAAAAGCCCGCTTCGGGAGGATATTCCTTTTCCTCCTGCAGCAGGCTTTTTTTCGTTTTCGCGCAGATGCTTTCAGTCGAACAATACGCTTCGGTTTCGACCCGATTCCTTTGCCCGGTAAAGAGCAAGGTCCGCTTTTCGAAACAAAACTTCCGGAGCCGATTCGATGCTGCGGACAGCGATGCCGAGAGAGATCGTGATTGTCCGCGGAACAGGCATCAGGCTGCGCTCGACGGTGCTTCGGATTCGCTCCGCCGCCATGAGAGCTTCTTTTTCGCCGGTCTCATGCAACAGCAGCACGAACTCCTCCCCCCCGTAACGGAAGCAGCGGTTGTCGATTCCCGTCTGAGCGGACAAAACAGCTCCGAATTCTTTCAATACTTCATCGCCTTTTTGATGTCCGTAGGTATCGTTGACGGACTTGAAATGATCGATATCGAGAAACACGACGGCAAACTTTTTGTTTTGCTCCATCCACTCTTCCGTCACGCGTTCCAGCATGCGGCGATTCAAAAGATTCGTCAGCGGATCGTGGTTCGCTTCGCGAAGCAAATAAGCTTCCGCCTCGCGGCTTTTTCTATCGGCCAGCAAAATTGCTTCTTTCAGCATCTTCGTCTCGTAATTCCACGCATCGACGTCGGGAATTTCCTTCGGCGATCTGCGGTTAGCCATGTTTTCGGTGTACCGCGCCAGAATATTCAAAGGCAAGGACAATTTATGGGAAACATACAAAGTGATCAGGATGACGATAACCACCGCCGGAAGCATATACATATTGGTTTCGAGCGTGGATGCTTCGGCGAACCCCAGCACGTTTTCGTAAGGAGTCTGAAATACGACGCGCCAGCCGGTTTGCGGAATCGTCGCATAACCCGCCAGGTATCGATCGCCGTCCTGCTGATCGATCGCTGCCAATCCGATTTCTCTCGCCGAAAAGGCCTGCTGCTCCAGCGAATCGCTCGCCGTTTCGCCGATCAGTCTTTCGTTGGGGTAATACACGTATTTACTCGATTCGTCGATCACGTAAAAATAAGAGCCGTCGTCTTTTCGGTTTTGGGTACCGAGAATTTCGCCGAGCCGATTTTCTTCTTTGAGATAAATGGATCCTGCGATTATTCCGTAATACGTGCCGTCTTGAGCAAACAAAGGTTGGCTGACCGTCACCAAATATCGTCCGGTCGGTCCTACGTAAGGAGAAGAAATGGAAGGGATTTTAGCGGAGAGCGCTTGAACGATTTGCGGAGTCGCAATCTTTTTCCCCGTCAAACCGAGATTGGGAGCACTGTAGCTCAGAACCGCTTTTTCGTTAATGATGACGACCGAGTTGAAAAAGCCGTTCGACTTTTTGAAATATTCCAAATCACGCTGCGCCATCTACGGCGTATAATCCGCGGTCGCGGCAAAAGCGGCCGCTTCCTGCAAAGACTTCTGCATCGTTTCGATCGCGGTACTTCCGATCCTTGCCAGTTCTTCGGCATGATATTCGTTCAACCTCAGCGTTTGGGCAGCCAGCGCGTCGCGTCCGTTCGTATAACTGGCCAGCGATCCGATTCCCGCGGACGAAAGAAGAATAAACACCGATAGCAAACCGATAACGGTGGATAATTTTATCCCTTTGGCAAACCTTCCCGAATTCCTTTTCATGGTTTTCTTCTCCTCGACAGCAAAATGGCCGCCGGAACCGGCGTCTTCTTATCTTTTATATCGGAAATATAATACGATTTTTTTCGACAATAAACGAATTCTTTTTACAACATAAGGGACTAAAGTCGTATAAGCAAAAGAAACGCAAAAATCCCCTTACTCCGCAAGGAGTAAGGGGATTCGCCATAATGGACCCTACAGGACTCGAACCTGTGACCAACCGGTTATGAGCCGGTAGCTCTAACCAACTGAGCTAAGGGTCCTGGTTCCAAAGCAGCCGTAAGGCTGGTTCGGGACAGCCAAACTGTAATTGCGGGGGCAGGATTTGAACCTGCGACCTTCGGGTTATGAGCCCGACGAGCTACCGAGCTGCTCCACCCCGCGACATTGTGCAAGCTGTTATTTCGAACAGCGACAATGAATAGTATAGCTTTTTTGACCAAGTAAGTCAAGAGATTTTCGAGTTCAACGCTGCAAGCAGGGTTTGCCACTGCGAAGGCCAAGGGCCGAATGCCAGCGTTCCCTCCTCCGTAAACGGGCCTTTTAACCAGCGACGCCCTTCATTCTCCCATTGTTCCAAGGCTTGTCGTGCAGGGATTTCCCCTTCCAGCACCCGCTGGAACAATCGTCTTCCGGTATCGCCGATCTGCCACAATTGCGGATTGTTCTGAATAGCGCGATCTTCCCGCTCCGCAATCGGTTCGGCAGGCCGGAGCTTCGTGAAAGCTTCGCTTCTATAGCCATTCTTTTCCGCGTCCAACGCGATCGCATCCAAACGACTCGGCATCCGGTACGGATCATGCAGTTCCATCTCCTGCACGCGTTCTCCCGTGATGAAGCGAATAAATTCCCAAGCCTCGTCTTTGTGCGTGCTTGACGAGACAATCGAGAAGGTATCTCCAAGCCGCACACCCGAACCGATGTCTTCTTTTCCGGGATGCACGGGAACCGTCACGGTTTTCCATTCAAACGGATCAAAGCCGTTGATGCGTTCCGCATTCCGCGCTGCCGTTTGCAGATCGGAGGCGTAACGGCTATCCGCAAGCGTCATGGCTACCTTTTCGCCAAGGAACAGGTCTCCCCCAAACGGATCATACTGTTCGGGATCCGTCTCCGAACGAAGCGCTAACGGAATCGCGCCTTGTTTGGTCATATCCGCTAACGTTGTCCAGAGTTCCAGCCACTGCGGCGTGTTTACCGTCATCTCCTCAGACTCCAAATCGAACGTAGAGAGGCCCAGCGGCTCTGTATAAGCACGTATCGCCCATAAAGGATCTTCTGCCAATGTCGGGGTAAAAGATAAACCGTAAGCCGCCTTCCCTTCTTCGTCCTCGCCGCCGGCTGCACGCGCCAATGCGAATACCTCGTCCCAAGTCATGCCGTCTTCAGGCGGTTTCACGTTATTTCGTTCAAACCAATCGACGTTATAATACAAGGCGGACGAAGCATAATCGGGCGCGAGCGCGTAAAGTTCTCCTCCGCCCAGATCCTTCAGTCCGTTGATTACGGCAGGAGCAAACGCTTCTTCCGATTCGCCTGTTTTTTCCATATATGTAGCAAGCGGCTCCGTCCAGTCCTTTTCAACCGCCGAACGCAGCATCTCCGAGTCGAGAATCAATACGTCGACCGACTCGCTTCCTTCCGTTAACTTTTGCAATTCTTCAAGAGGAACCCGGGTTCGAACCTGCTCCGAATCCGGATCCATATAGCGATAACGCGTCGTATCAATCGCGGGTACAATCTCGATCTCCAGCTCCGGATGCATATATTCATAAATATCGGTATAGGTTTCCCGATAATAACGATCATTGGCTTCTCCGGTGACGATTCCGATTCGCAGCGTGTTCGCGTTCTCTGCTTCTCCGCTTTTCAAGCCGCTGGATACGCCTTCTTCCGGCTCTTCTGCAGACGGTTCCCCGCTGCCGTCCGAAAAGCACCCAGGCAGTAAAAACAACGCTGTCAGGGCAGCGGCAATGCCTTTCCAGGAAAGGCCTTTCTTCTTCTGCATGACCTTCTGCCCCTTTCAATGATTAACATCTCTTTATATTGGACGCTGCATTGGACATATTGGTTGCGCATCGAATGATTGTTTAAAATCAGCTTACTTCATTGCGCGCATGCCGTCCAGAGACGAAGCCGGTCGGAAAGCAAAAAGCCGGAATTCCGCTCTGGAATTCCGGCTTACTCTGTACCGTTATCTATGATACGCGTTTATTTGCCGAAAGCCGACGGATCTTCGCGCCATGATTTCAACAATTCGACCTGGCTTTCCTGAATCGTTCCCAGTTCCAACGCCGTCTGCATAAGCGCTGTGTAGTTGGACAATGTGGCAAGCGGAACATCGGCCTCGGCAAAGACTTGAATCGCGCGATCCAACTGGTAGCTGAAGATCGCAAGCACGGCCAGAGGCTCCGCTCCCGCTTCGCGCACGGCCAGAGCTGCTTTAAGCGAACTGCCGCCTGTAGAGATCAGGTCTTCGATCACGACGACCTTTTGCCCTTCTTTGATCAGACCTTCGATTTGATTCTGTTTGCCGTGCCCTTTGGCTTTGTCGCGAATATAAGCCATAGGCAGATTGAGTTTCTGAGCGACCCAAGCCGCATGCGGAATACCTGCTGTCGCGGTTCCCGCAATCACTTCCGCATCCGGGTACCGGGTACGGATCAACTCCGCAAAACCTTCGGCAATCCGATCGCGCACTTCCGGGTAAGCCATCGTCAGGCGATTATCGCAGTAAATGGGAGATTTAATGCCCGATGTCCAGGTAAAAGGCTCGTCCGGCCGCAAAGCTACCGCACCGATATTCAGCAGGTCTGCTGCAATTTTAGCTTCGATCGTAGTTTGTGTCGTCATATTGATGTTCCTCCAGAATTTCGAATTGGTTTACGCTTGTCCGTTGCCCATCTCCGCCAAGATCTGAAGCGCCGCCGCTCTCGGGTCTGCCGCTGCCGTGATCGGCCGTCCGACTACGATATAATCGCATCCCCCGTTGATCGCTTGGCCCGGCGTTTTGGTGCGCGATTGGTCGTCGGCCGCGCTGCCCGCAGGCCGAATACCCGGCGTTACGGTCAGGAAATCCGCTCCGCAAGCGGCTTTGATCCCTTCCGCTTCGAGCGGGCTGGCTACAACGCCGTCCAATCCTGCTGCAGCAGTCAGTTTCGCATAACGAATCACGGCATCTTCCACGCTTCCCGGAATACCGATTTCTTCGTTCATGGTCAATTGGTTCGTACTGGTCAGCTGCGTTACCGCGATCACCCATGGACGATTCAGCGAAGGATCTGCGGCAAGCGCCTCTTCCACGCCTCGCATAGCTGCCGACATCATCGCCGATCCGCCTGCGGCATGGACGTTGAACATATCGACGCCCAACTTCGTAATGCTGTTCGCGCCGCTTTTTACCGTATTGGGAATATCGTGCATTTTCAGATCGAGAAAGACCGAGTAGCCGAGCGACTTCAGTTCCTCCACGAATTTAGGTCCTGCCTGATAAAAAAGCTGCATGCCGACCTTCATATAACAAGGAATGCCTTCCAGCTTGCGAATCATTTCCCGCGCCGAAACATCATCCGGGTAATCGAGCGCGACCATCAGCCGCCGTGCCAGTTGTTCATTAATGATCGAAGTCATACATTTCCTCCGTATGTGAATTTGAAAATCCCGCCGACCGGGCGCACAGGAGAGGCGCCCGCAGAATTCTGCACGGCGCCTTCCGTTCGATCGCGCCCGCCCGCTGCTGCCGGGAAAGCCGTTCGAATATGTGATTTATTGAGGCTGCGCGCTCACCGGCATGGCACGGGAAGTGAAGCTCACCGTTTCCAGCATGTCGAGCAGCGCGGCTACCGTATCCAGCGAGGTCATGCAGACAACCCCGTTTTCGACCGCTTCGCGGCGGATTCGGAATCCGTCGCGTACCGGCGTTTTGCCCTTAGTCAAGGTGCTGAATACGAAGTTCGCTTCGCCGTTACGGATCTTGTCCAGAATATTCGGTTCGCCTTCGCTCAGCTTGTTGACGCGAGTGACCGGAATGCCCGCTTCTTCAAGCGCTTTGGCCGTTCCGCCTGTTGCCATGAGCGAGTAGCCGAGGGTATAGAACCCCTGCATCAGCTTCACCGCTTCTTCTTTGTCCTTGTCGGCCACGGTTACGATGATCGAACCCGTGGAAGGAATCTTCATGCCCGCGCCGACGAGACCTTTGTACAGGGCTTTGGCGTAATGCTTGTCGCGGCCCATGACCTCGCCTGTCGATTTCATTTCCGGACCGAGCGTAGGCTCGACGCGGCGCAGCTTCGCGAACGAGAACACCGGAACTTTGACCGCGACCTGCTTGCTTTCCGGCCATAGTCCTTCTGTATAGTTCAGATCCGCCAGCTTCACGCCGAGAATCGCTTGAGTGGCCAGATTCGCCATCGGGATGTCCGTTACCTTGCTCAGGAACGGAACCGTACGCGACGAGCGCGGATTGACTTCGATCACGTAGACCTCGTCTTGGAAGATGACGAACTGGATGTTGACCAAGCCGATCGTTTTCAGTTCTTTGGCGATGCGGATCGTAATGTCCACGACTTTATCCTTCAGATCCTGCGACAGATGCTGCGGCGGGTAGACCGCGATCGAGTCGCCGGAGTGAACGCCTGCGCGTTCGATATGCTCCATGATGCCCGGTACAAGAACCGTATCGCCGTCGCAAATCGCGTCGACTTCGACTTCCTTACCCAGCATGTAACGGTCGATCAGAACCGGATGCTCCGGATTGATGTCTACCGCTTCCTGCATGTAGCTCAGCAGATCTTCGTCGGAGTAGACGATCTCCATTGCCCGGCCGCCCAGTACGTACGACGGACGCACCAGCACGGGATAACCCAGTCCTTGCGCCGTCTCCACGGCCTGATCGACCGAAGTCACCGTTTTGCCTTTTGGCTGCGCAATGTTCAGACGCGACAGCAGCGCTTCGAAACGCTTCCGGTCTTCGGCTTCGTCGATGCTGTCGAGCGGCGTTCCGAGGATCGTCACGCCGGCGTCTTGCAGCGGCTTCGCCAGATTGATTGCCGTTTGGCCGCCGAACTGCACGATCACGCCGATCGGCTGCTCCTGCTCGATCACGTTCATCACGTCTTCGAAGAACAGCGGCTCAAAGTACAGGCGGTCGGAGGTATTGAAGTCGGTCGATACCGTCTCCGGGTTATTGTTGATGATGACCGCTTCGTAGCCCGCTTTGCGAATCGCCCATACGGCGTGCACCGTCGAGTAATCGAATTCGATGCCTTGACCGATACGGATCGGACCGGAGCCCAATACGATAATTTTCTTTTTGTCTGTTTGCGTCACTTCGTTTTCCTGCTCGTAAGTCGAGTAGTAGTACGGCGTTTCCGATTCGAATTCGGCCGCGCACGTATCGACCATTTTGTAGACCGGGACCAGACCGATTTCTTTGCGGTACGCGCGAATGTCGGCTTCCTTCGTCAGCTTGCCGCCTTCGCGTCCCGGAGCGCGCAGCTCGGCGATCGCGCGGTCGGTAAAGCCCATTCTTTTCGCTTCGTACAGCAGTTCGTCGTTCAGATCGTCCGTCTCGGCCAGCACCGTTTCGAACACGACGATGCGTTCGATCTTGTCGAGGAACCACCAGTCGATCTTGGTCAGGTCCTGAATGCTTTCCAGCGCGTAGCCGCGGCGGAACGCTTCGGCGACCAGGAACATGCGCTCGTCGTCCGGCTTCGCCAAGCGGTAATCCAGATCTTCCCGGGACAGTTCGTTCGCGCCTTTGAGCAGCAGTCGATGCGTGCCGATCTCCAGCGAACGAACCGCTTTGTGAATCGACTCTTCGAACGTGCGTCCGATCGCCATGACTTCGCCGGTCGCTTTCATCTGCGTGCCCAGCTTGCGGTTGGCGCGGGTGAACTTGTCGAACGGCCAGCGCGGGATTTTCGATACGATGTAGTCCAGCGTCGGCTCGAAGCAAGCATAAGTCTGCCCCGTAACCGGGTTGACGATCTCGTCCAGGGTGTAACCCATTGCGATCTTGGCTGCCATTTTCGCGATCGGGTATCCTGTCGCTTTGGAAGCCAGCGCCGACGAACGGCTGACGCGCGGGTTAACTTCGATGACGTAGTATTGGAAACTGTGCGGGTCGAGCGCGAACTGCACGTTGCAGCCGCCTTCGATGTTCAGCGCGCGGATGATTTTGAGCGACGCGGAGCGCAGCATTTGATATTCGCGGTCGGACAAAGTCTGGCTCGGCGCGACGACGATGCTGTCGCCGGTATGTACGCCGACCGGATCGAAGTTTTCCATGTTGCACACGACGATACAGTTATCGTTCGCGTCGCGCATCACTTCGTATTCGACTTCTTTCATGCCTGCGATGCTGCGTTCGACCAGACATTGTCCGATCGGGCTGTAGCGCAGGCCGGAAGCCACGATATCGCGCAGTTCCTCTTCGTTCGCGCAGATGCCGCCGCCTGTTCCCCCCAGCGTGTAAGCCGGGCGAACGATGATCGGATAGCCGATCTCGTTGGCGAAATCAAGCGATTCTTGAAGCGTTGTTACGATCACGCTATCCGGTACCGGTTGTTCAAGTTCACGCATCAGTTCGCGGAACAGGTCGCGGTCTTCGGCTTTTTCGATCGAGTGCAGCTGCGTACCGAGAAGCTTGACGTTCTCGCTTTCCAGCACGCCTGCACGTGCCAGTTCGACCGCCATGTTCAGACCGGTTTGTCCGCCGAGCGTCGGCAGCAGGCCGTCGGGACGTTCGTGACGAATGATCTGAGTCACGAACTCCAGTGTAATCGGTTCGATATAGACTTTGTCCGCCATGTTCGTATCGGTCATGATCGTCGCCGGGTTGCTGTTGATCAAAATAACCTCGATGCCTTCTTCTTTCAGAGCTTGGCACGCTTGCGTTCCGGCATAGTCGAATTCGGCAGCTTGACCGATAACGATCGGACCGGAACCGATCACCAGGATTTTTTTGAGTTTATCGTTTTTCGGCATATTAACGTGCTCCTCTCATGGCGGCCATCATTACGGCTTGGCGCGGCTGTTTCGGACTGCTTTTTTTGTGCTCGCGGATCATTTCGATGAAGCGGTCGAACAGGTAGCTGTTGTCGGAAGGCCCGGGCGCGGCTTCCGGATGATACTGCACGGAGAAGGCCGGGAATTTCGTATGGCGCACTCCCTCGATGGTCTTGTCGTTATTATTGATATGCGTCACTTCGAAGTCGGTACCCGCCAGCGAATCTTCTTTGACGGTGTAGCCGTGGTTTTGCGACGTGATGTAGCAGCGGCCCGTCGCCAGTTCCTTGACCGGATGGTTGCCGCCGCGATGTCCGAATTTCAGCTTCTCGGTATCCGCTCCGCCGGCCAGTGCCAGCAGTTGGTGTCCGAGACAGATGCCGAAGATCGGGTATTCGCCCAGCAGTTCCTTGATCGTCTCCACCGCGTGCGGCACGTCTTTCGGATCCCCGGGGCCGTTGGATAATTGGATGCCGTCCGGGTTGAGGCGGCGGACCTGCTCGGCCGTGATATCCTGCGGAACGACCACGATGTCGCATCCGCGGGCGCTCAGTTCGCGGACGATGCCGCTTTTTGCGCCGTAATCGATCAGCACGATACGCTCGCCGTGCCCCGGACTGTTATATACGTTCGGCGTCGATGTTCGTTTGACTTGATCATTCACCAGTGCGGAAGCCTGCAGCATTTCCTTCAGCTCTTCGACCGAATGCTCTCCTGCAGTCAAAATGCCGCGCATCGTGCCGTGGTTGCGCAGAATGCGGGTCAGCATGCGGGTATCGATATCGCTGATGCCGACAATTCCGTGCTCCTTGAGCAGCTCATCCAGCGTATACTCGGCGCGCCAGTTGCTCGGCACCGGCTCGTAGCGCCGCACCACGAAGCCGTTCACGAACGGACGGACCGATTCGAAATCGTCGCGGGTGATGCCGTAGTTGCCGATCAGCGGGTAGGTCATCGTCACGATCTGGTTGCAGTACGACGGATCGGACAGCACTTCCTGGTAGCCTGTAATCCCTGTATTGAACACGACCTCGCCGGTCGTATTGCCTTGAGCGCCGAACGAGCGACCTGTGAAAAGGGTGCCGTCTTCGAGCAGAAGTTTTGCCTGCATGGATATGAGTCCTCCTTAAGTTTGGCGGGGATGGGAGACGGGACGCTGCGGGCTGAAGAGGGCTTTCGATCGCTGTTGAAATCCGTTTTTCTCTGATTGGAATAAGACATAACTGGTGGGAGAAAAACGGATTTCAAAGGCGAGCGCTACGCTTCTTCAGCTCCTCTTCAGCCCTCCGCTCCTGTTGGTGGGTGAAGCTACTTTCTTAAAAGCGGAAGAGCTTAAAGACTGGAAAGATTGATTTGGAAAGCGTCATTGAAGTTTGATGCTCAAACTTCTCGACGGTTCGGGTGAGCTTGCAGTTGCTTTTATATAGAAGAAGAATTTCTTCGGGTAGTCGTTGTAAGGTGATGATGCGAAAAAGGTTAGATGGTGAAGGCCTTTTCCGAGTTGCCGGACTTGCTTGCACGGTCAGGCTGTTAAGGCCTGACCGTGCGGTTTGCGTCCATGTTAAGCATTCACGTTTTGACCCAGCTCTGCTCCGTAGACGGGGCGGCCGGCCAAGAGCGTCATGACCGGCCAACCGAAGAGCGTACGGCCCGTGAACGGCGTGTTGCGCCCTTTGGTGGCAAAGGTTTCCGGATCGACCGTTTTTTCAAGCTCCAGGTCGATGATCGCGATATCGGCGACGGCACCGACTTCCAGTTTGCCGGATTCCAGACCGAACACCCGCGCAGGATCTTGCGTCATCCGGCGGACCAGGAAGTCGAGCGTCCAGCGTCCGGTTTTGACGAATTCGGTATACAGAAGCGGGAAGGCCGTTTCGAAACCGACGATCCCGAAAGGTGCGAGCTCCATGCCTTTTGCTTTTTCTTCCGCGCTGTGCGGCGCATGGTCGGTAACGATGATGTCGATCGTGCCGTCTTCCAGCGCTTCGATGCAAGCTGCAACGTCGCGCGGCGTGCGCAGCGGCGGATTCATTTTCCAGTTCGTGTCCATGCCCGGAATGTCTTCGTCCGACAGCACCAGGTGGTGCGGACAAATTTCTGCGGTTACCTTGACCCCAATCGACTTCGCCAGGCGGATCAATCGAATAGACTGCTCGGTGCTGACGTGGCAGACATGGTAGTGCGCGCCTGTCGCTTCGGCCAGCAGGACGTCGCGTCCGACATGAATCGCTTCGGACTCGTTCGGGATACCCTTGATGCCGTGTTTTTTCGAGAAGCTGCCTTCCGATACGTATAGCCCTTTGACCAACGAATCGTCTTCGCAGTGCGCGATGACCGGCATGCCGATCGCGGCGGCACGGGTCATGGCGTCCTTCATCATCTGCGCGTTCTGCACGCCTACGCCGTCGTCCGTGAAGCCGATCGCCCCTGCCGCTTTCAGCGCTTCGAAGTCGGTCAGTTCCTGACCCTGCTCGTTCTTGGTGATCGCCGCGTAAGGCAGCACGTTGACGAGGCTGGCTTCTTTGGCTTTGTCCAGTACCAGCTTGACCGTCTCCGGGTTGTCCGTGACCGGCTTCGTGTTCGGCATGCAGGCGATGGTCGTGAATCCGCCTTGCGCCGCCGAACGCGCGCCGCTCTCGATGGTTTCTTTATGTTCGAAGCCCGGTTCGCGCAAATGTACGTGCATGTCGATCAGACCCGGCGTTGCCAGCTTGCCTTGTGCGTCGTACACGATCATTCCTTCATTTACATTCTCGATCATCCGGTCATCCGCCGATTGATACCAGCCGGAAGACAGAATCGCCAGCACCTTGCCGTCCTGAATCAGAACGTCGCTCCGCTGCAGTTGTCCGTCTTCGCTTAGTACGCTTGCGTTTTGAATCCACACGTCCACGTTCGAGTAGTTCATCATAATCCAAATCCCTCCGGTTCCATTCTCGTTTCGCTTTCGCGCTTATTCAGGCTTCCCGCCATTCGTTATCCATGCCTGGCAGCTTGACGGATTATCTCAATGCCCGTTCGACGACCGCCATGCGAATCGGCACGCCGTTGCTCATTTGCGAGAAAATCTTCGAGTTCGGCGCTTCGACCAAATCCCCGTCGATTTCGACATCGCGATTGACCGGAGCCGGGTGCATGATGATCGCGTGCGACTTCATCGTTTTCGCCCGATCCACCGTCAATCCATACTGGGCGCGATATTCGCTTTTCGACTTCAGGATGCCTTCGCCGTGACGTTCGAGCTGTGCTCTCAGCATCATGACCACATCCGCATTCAGCGCTTCTTCCATCGTCACATACGGTGCGTAAGCTTCCAGCTCCGGCGCTCTCATGCTGTCCGGCGCGCAGAATTTAACCGTAGCACCCAGCGTCCGCAGCGCCCACAGATTGGAGCGCGCCACCCGGCTGTGCTTCACGTCTCCGATGATGGAAACGGTCAGGCCGCGAATCTCGCCGAACTGTTTGCGCATCGTGTACACGTCCAGCAGCGCTTGCGTCGGGTGCTCGTTGTTGCCGTCCCCGGCATTGATCAGCGGCACTCGCACATGCTTCGCCAGTTCTTCCAGCACGCCGATCGGCTTCAAGCGAATGACGCCCGCGTCGATGCCCATGCTTTCCAGCGTGCGTACCGTGTCGTAGATCGACTCGCCTTTTTCCATGCTGGAAGCGGCGGCCGCGAAGTTCAGCACCTGCGTGCCCAGACGCTTTTGCGCCATTTCGAACGAGAATCTTGTCCGCGTGCTGTTTTCGAAAAACATGTTGGCGATAAAGCGGTCTTCCAGGATCGGCGCTCTTTTTTCCGTGTGACTTTCCCAGTAAGCGGCTCTCAGCAGGATCGAGTCAAGCTCGGAGGCGCTCAAGTCTTTGAGTCCGAGCAGTTCGCGTTCGCGAAGCGAGGAGCGGTAGGCGATCATACCAACACCTCCCGGCGGCTGCTGATGCGCACTTCTTCGTTATCGTCAATCTCGGTCAAAAAGACTTCGATTTCTTCGGTGCGCGAGGTCGGCACGTTTTTCCCTACGTAGTCGGCGCGGATCGGCAGTTCGCGGTGTCCGCGGTCGGCGAGCACGGCGAGTTGGATCATTTGCGGTCTTCCGCAGTCCATCAGGGCGTCCATCGCGGCGCGGATCGTGCGGCCGGTGTAGAGCACGTCGTCGAACAGGATCACGGTTTTTCCTTCTATGGAGACTTGGGATTCGCCGAACAGTTCCTGGCAGTTGATCGTAGCCTCGCTCTTCTGACGATCGTCGCGATACGAGCTGATGTCGATCTCCCCGCAAGCGACTGGCGTTCCTTCGATCTCAAAGATGCGTTTGGCGATCCGCTGCGCCAGCGGTACTCCGCGCGTTTTGATTCCGACGAGCACGCAGCCTTCGATGCCTTTGTTTTTCTCCAAAATTTCGTGGGCGATCCGGGTCAGTGCGCGGCGAATAGCGGCTTCATCCATAATGACGTGTGTTTCGTTCATGTGTGTGCGCCTCCTCAGGCAAAAGGTTTGTCACCCTTCGGCCCCGTGAACGTCGGTTTCTTTTGCGTCTGTATGCAAAAAGACTCCTTGCCCAGGCGGGCAAGGAGTCGAAATCGACATGTTGATTCGACGAAGAGCGCCAAAAATCGTTCCGCTCTCGGCGGACGCATTCTTGGTGAATCGTCGTTCACGTTACCTTGCCAGTCTCACGGGACTGAATTAAAGGTGCTATTCATTGGGCGCAAGTTCCGCCTCTGTTGCAATGAATTATGACAGAAGGGTTATCTCCTGTCAACCACCTGTATTTCATTTCGTCGATCCTTTTTACATATGGGAGAAACGAAATGAAGTTGACCGATATGCACCTTTTACACATGAATCATAAAATAACACTGCGCTCTCCTATTCCCTTATTCATAATTATACATTTAAATGTTGTATTTATTCAATAGTTTTTTTGAATTCTATTTTTATCCCCAATCTTTATGTCTGCGCGAACATATCAACCGAAAGACCCATAAATAAGGATTCTGGACATGGCTTTTTTCCGAAAACGTTTGCTTGAATTTCAGTCGAAACCTGCCGAAATATAAGATATCTATGCAATGAGGGGAGATTACACAGAATGAACTTTTTTAAAAACAGGCGTGTTTCATTATCTTTAGGCAACAAACTTTTGATTTTCTTTACGGCTATTCTTGTTATCTCGCTTCTGGTTTCCGCTATCCTTTCTTATGAATCGGCAAAAAGCGCGCTTAGCAAAGAATTGACTTCCAATGCGACGTCTAGCGTTCAGACCATGAATGCGATCGTTACGCGCGATATTCAAGCAAAAGTCGATGCGGTTGATTATTTGGCCTCCATCGTCACCTCTGAAGATTTCGATACCGGAGGCTTCAAAACGAACTCGGTCAACGCGCCGCTCGAAAATTACGATCTGACGCAAAACGATGTCGATTTGGCTTATGCCGGATCGGAAGCGGGCGTGTACATCGGTTCGGCTTCCAGTTATGTAGACCTTCCCGCAGACTACGATCCCCGCACGCGCAGTTGGTATAGCCTCGCCATGGAAAATCCGGACCGTGCCGTCGTAACCGAGCCTTACATTTCGGCTTCGAGCGGAAAAACGGGAATTACAATCGCCAAGCGCATGGACGACGGAAGCGGCGTGATCGGTCTTGATATTTCGATCGACGCTTTGCTGCAAACGACGGAAACGATGCATATCGGCAAAGAAGGGTATGCCTTCATCACGACGGAAAACGGCACGTATATTTCACACCCCACCGTCGAAGCCGGTTCCAGCAATACCGTCTCTATGCGGCTCGCCGAACAACAAACGGCTAACGGCATGTTCGACTACGTATTCGAAGACGAACCGAAAGTACTTGTTTACGCAAAAAACGAACTCAGCGGCTGGATCATCGCCGGCAGCTATTACGAAAACGAGGTTCAGGAAGCCGCCCAACCGATCTTTTATCGCCTGATTATCGTTTTGGCCGTATCGCTGGTCGCCGGCGGGCTGTTCATTTGGCTGCTGACCCGATCGATCGCGCGTCGGCTTAAAAACGTATCCCGGGCCGCCGAAGCGATCAGCGCGGGCGATCTTACCGGAACGGTAACCGATTCGGGTCGGGACGAAATCGGTCAGTTGGCCGCTTCGTTCCAAAGCATGAACGCTTCGCTCGGCAGCCTGGTCCGTTCGATTACGGGCTCCGTCTCGGACGTGGCCGCGTCTTCCGAAGAACTGAGCGCCAGCGCCGAGCATACCGGCAAAGCGACCCGCCAAATCACCGAATCGATCGAGGCGTTCGCCGCGACCAGCGAACGTCAAAGCGACAGCGTGGCGGACAGCTCCCGCAGATTGGCCGAAATATTCGAATGGCTGTCCGAGCTCCGCAAAAATTCGGAGCGTTTGGCCCAAGCTTCCCGCAGCTCGGCCGAGATGGCCGAAGAAGGCGATCTGCTCGTCGACCAAACGCTGGACCGCATCCGCGAAATCGATGTTTCCGTCCGCGAAGGCGGCGAGGTCATCTCCGGCCTGTCGGATAAATCGCAGACGATCACGGGCATTTTGCATACGATCGACGAGATCGCTTCGCAGACCAACCTGTTGGCGCTGAACGCTTCCATCGAAGCGGCACGCGCCGGCGAAGCCGGTCTCGGCTTTACCGTCGTTGCCAACGAAGTCAAAAAGCTTGCTCAGCAATCGGCCGACTCGGCCAAAACGATCGAAGGATTGATCCAGGATATCGTGGCCGATATTCAAGCTTCGCTGGAAACTTTCGTCAAGATCCGATCCTCCGTTACCGGCGGATTGGAAACGGCCGAACGCACCGCCGACAACCTGCGTCAGCTCAAAACGGCTTCGGAAGAAGTGTCCGACGATCTGAACGGCATGAATACTCAGGTCGGCGAAATCGCGGGCCATGCCGAAGAAGTCGCTCAGTCCGTTCGCGAAATCGCCAAAGCAGCCGAAACGAACCAATCCGGCACGCACGAAATCGCCGCCGCGGCCGAAGAACAGCTGGCTTCGATGGAAGAGATCGGACAATCGTCCGCTTCGCTTGCCCTGCTCGCCGAGCAGCTGCAAAACGAGATCGAACGTTTCAAAATCGACTGATCCGCCGGCATAAACCCGACAGAAAAAAGCCCGCTTCCGGAATATCCGGAAGCGGGCTTTTTAATCGTTCACATGAATGGCGGTTGCCGATTAAAATTCGAATTCCACATCGCTCAAGCGACGCTTGATTTCTTCGATCACGCGTTTTTCTTGCTCTTCGCCTTTTGCTTCGAACGTCACGGAGAAACGCACGAACGAACCTGCATCGTCCCAAGGTACGGTAGAGATCAATTTCTCGCGGATCAGGAACTGCGAGAATGCTTCGCCGCTGCCGAACGCTTCGCCGCCTTTGATGCCTTTAGGCGCCTGTACGTACAGGAAGAACGAGCCTTTCGGCTTAGTCGCCGTGAAGCCCAACTCGTTCAACGCGGCTACGAGCATGTCGTGGCGACGCGAATATTTCTCGGCGATTTTTTCCGTGATCGACGGATTGGCCAGGCCGTAAGCGGCCGCTTTTTGAATCGCGATGAATTGGCCGGAATCGTTATTGTCTTTGACGTCGCTGAACGCTTTGACGATGAGCGGGTTACCGGCTACAAAACCGATTCTCCAACCCGTCATGTTGTACGACTTCGATAGGGAATGCAGCTCGATGCCCACGTCTTTCGCACCCGGCGTGCTCAGGAAGCTGAGCGGCTTCAGGCCGTCATAAGTCAGCGCGGCATACGGAGCATCGTGTACCACGATGACTTCGTTGGCTTTTGCCCACTCTACAACTTTAGCGAAGAACTCGGGAGTCGCGCTGGCGCCTGTCGGGTTATTTGGATAGTTCAGGTACAGCAGCTTGGCACGCTTGGCGATGTCGGCCGGAATAGAGTCCAGGTCCGGCAGGAAGTCGTTTTCTTTGGTCAGCTGCACGTTGTAGACTTCGCCGCCTACGTATTTGGTGTGCGTGCCCAGAACCGGGTAACCCGGAACGGTCAGGATTGCCACGTCGCCCGGGTTGATGAACACGGACGGCAGCATCGCGAGGGCCGGCTTGGAGCCGATCGAGTGCACGATTTCCGTCGTCGGGTCAATGCCTTCGACTTTGAACACGTCTGCCAGGTATTGAGCCGCAGCGGCTTTGAATTCCGGGATGCCGTTGTCCGCGTAACCGCGGTTTTCAGGCTTTGCCGCTTCTTCGGCGAGCTTGGCCACGATGCCTGCATCCGCCATTTCGTCGGGTTCGCCTACGCCCATGTCAATCAGTTCGACATCCGGGAAAGCTTGGCGTGCTGCTGCTTTGGCGCGTTTGATTTTTTCGAATTTATAAATGTTGGTGTCCTTGCCGTAGTTTGCTCCGCCGATCCGATCGGCGAAAACTTGCTGGACGAATGTGTTTTGATACTGTTCGATACTCATGGTTAAGGTCAGCTCCTTGGGCAGAATGTTCTATGTTCTATCATGCCTCAAATTCGGGGGCAGGGACATGGATTATGTGGCGGAAAATTTAGTTTTTTTGCGCAGAGGGGGGTGTGACGCTTCGGGGTGGAAGGGCCTGCGGATCGCTGTTGCATTCCGGTTTTTCCCGATTGGAACAAAACCTTTACTGGTGGTAAAAAACCGGAATGCAAAGGCGAGCGCTGCGCTTCCTACGGCTCCTTCCACCCCTCCGCTCCGTCCGCGCATTGTGGTAAGGGGGCAAAGAGCGAGAGAGAAAAGCACCTGCCCCTTTTGAAAGGGGCAGGTGCAGGGGCGGGCGTTGCCCTTCGGTTCGCCTGATTGGGAGGCGAACTATAAAGATGGGCTCCGCTTTGCGAATCGCCGAGGGCCAGGTCAAGTGCGGGGCTCTCGCTGCGCGAATCGCCAAGCGCATAGAAGGCAATCGCGTTAGCGGCTGCGAAGGTAGGTCAGCAGCTCTTCCATATCGGCAGGTAACGGGGCGGAGAACTCAAGGCGTTCTCCGGTCGTCGGGTGCGTAAAGCCCAGTGAAGCGGCGTGAAGGGCTTGGCCCTGCATTTTGATGCCGCCGCTTCGGCCGTACATGGGATCGCCGACCAGAGGGTGGCCGATGAATTTCATGTGGGCGCGGATCTGGTGGGTACGGCCGGTTTCGAGCTTCAGTTCAAGCAAAGCGTAATCGCCGAAGCGTTCAATGACGTTGAAGTGCGTGATGGCGTGTTTGCCCCCGGCTTGGACAACCGTGTACATTTTGCGGTCGTGAGGGTCGCGGGCCAGGTTGGCTTCGACGGTGCCGTGGGTGTGCGCGATGTTGCCGCGTACCAATGCGTTATAGATTCGGCTCACGGAGTGGTCTTTGAGCTGCGCGGACAAAGACGCGTGCGCTTTATCGTTTTTGGCAGCCATCAGGAGGCCGCTGGTGTCTTTGTCGATGCGGTGCACGATACCGGGGCGGAGTTCGCCGTTGATGCCGGACAGGTCTTTGCAGTGGAACATCAGGGCGTTGACTAATGTGCCGGATGAATGACCTACAGCCGGATGGACGACCATGCCGCGGGGTTTGTTGACGACGATCACGTCGGCGTCTTCGTAGACGATCTCAAGCGGAATGTCTTCGGCTACGATATCGACCGATTCCGGCTGCGGTACGCGGACTTCGACTTGCTCGCCTGCGGACAGCTTGTAGTTGGCTTTCGCGGTACGTCCGTTTACGGTAACGTGCCCCTGCTCGATCCAAAGTTGAATCTGGGAACGGGATACGTCGCCTTCGATCGATTCGGTGACGTATTTATCAAGGCGCTGCTTATTGTCTTCGGCAGCAACGTTCCATTGCAAAACTTCTTCTTCGTTACCGTTCTCTTCCGCCGAAGCGTCAGGAACATTGGATGGCTGTTCAGTCATTAATTAGTCCTCCGTACGTTGTTCTGGCTGGTTTGCAGGCTGAGGTTCATTCGGACGACGCGAATCGAGCAGCGTATCGAGGATAATCAGCACGACGCCGACCACGATGCAGGCATCGGCCACGTTGAAGATCGGAAAGCTGTAACTGCCGAAATTAAACAGGAAAAAGTCCACGACTTCGCCCATGCGAACGCGGTCCAGGAAGTTGCCGAGCGCTCCGCCCAGTACCAAGCTGAGGGCGATCGGAAGCATGCGTGCCGAACCTTTGGCACTTTTTACCCGCTGAAGATACCAAATGATCCCGGCTACGACCACCAGAGTCACAATGATAAAGAACCACTGTTTCTCCTGCAAAATGCCGAATGCGGCGCCTTTATTTCGGTGCGAAGTCAAAATGAAGAAATCGCCGATGACCGGAATTTGATCTCGAATTTCCATACGCGTAGCTACCAGATACTTCGTTCCTTGGTCGATCAGAAAAGCTACAAGCGCGATCACATAATAAATCACGTTAATCCGTCACCTCGTATTTAAGATACATGCTCATGAGTCCCGGGAAACGGAAGCAAGTGCGTCCTTTCCAACCCGTCTATTGTAGCACAGCGCCGAATAGAGCGTCTATCGTCCCAAAGCGTATCTTCCTACCTCGAAGGAAGGCGCTTTGAATACATCTTCTCTTTATAACAAACAAACAGTGCCTGTCAGATTTGCACAGGCACTGTTTGCTGCGTCTTATTTGCTTGATTCGTCCCTTATTCTTACATCAATCGACTTTGATTCCGACTTCTTTACCGTTCAGCGTCATACGCTCCATACCGTCCGCGCTGCCGAACGATACATGGTTGACCAATACGTTCTCGCGCAACACAGATTCAAACGCGGTAAGCGCGGCTTGCAGTTCGGCGTCGACGTCGAGCTTCAGATCCACGTACTGCTCAACCTTGAGGTCGAGCTTTTTGCGCGTATCCTGAACCGCACGGACGATCTCGCGAACCCAGCCTTCTTGTTCAAGCTCCGGCGTCACATCCGTATTCAATGCGACGGTCAAGCCGTAGCCCGAAGCGGAAGCAAAACCTTCTTTGGCCTTTTTCTCGATCAACAGCTCTTCGCTTGTCACCTGCAGCTCTTCGCCGTCGGTCGATGCGATATTGAACGAGCCGCTGTCCACGACCGCGCGCGTTTCTTCCGCCGTCATGCCTTTGAAATGGTTTTGCAGGAAGCCGACGTTTTTGCCGTACTTTTTGCCTGCTACCTTCAAGTTCAGCTTGAGCGTGTAATCGACGAAGTCGCTGTCCCCGCTCTCGATACGGATTTCCTTCACGTTGATCTCGTCTTTGACGATCTCGGCGTAATCCGCCAAATCGAATTCGCGGTCCATCGACACGATCAGCTCGGACAGCGGTTGACGCGTCTTCAAGCTGTTTTCGTTCCGCACGTTGCGCGCAAGTTCAACGATCTGCTGCGACGTTTTCATATCGCGCTCCAGCTCGGCATCGATCAGCGAAGCGTCGGCTTCCGGATAGTCGGCCAAATGCACGCTTGTTTTGCCGCCCAGATTGCTGTACAGGTCTTCCGCCAATACAGGCATGAACGGCGCGATCAGACGCGCCAGCGTGCTCAGCACTTCGGCCAGCGTACGGTAAGCATCAAGCTTGTCTTCCGTCAGGCCGCTGCCCCAGAAACGGTCGCGCGAACGACGGATATACCAGTTGCTCAGACCGTCGACGAATTCTTCGATGCCTTTTGCCGCGGTCAGGAAGTCGTTGTCGGACAACGCTTCGTTCGCCGTTGTCACCAGGCTGTGCAGACGGGACAAGATCCAACGGTCCAGACGGCCCGTCGGCACTTGGAACGGATATTCCGCCGGATCGAAACCGTCGATATCCGCATAAAGCGTCAGGAACGCGTGCGTGTTCACGATCGTGTCCACGACCTTCGACTTCGCTTCGCCGACGACGCTCTTCGAGAAACGCTTCGTGTTCCACGGCGCGCTGTCGGCCAGCATGACCCAACGGAACGCGTCCATGCCGTACTCTTCGAGCACTTCCCACGGATCGACCACGTTGCCTTTGGATTTGGACATCTTCTGACCGTTCTCGTCCAGGATATGGCCGGTCGCCATCACGGATTTGTACGGCGCTTCGCCGGTGATCATGGTCGATACCGCCAGCAAGCTGTAGAACCAGCCGCGCGTCTGGTCGATGCCTTCCACGATCATGTCGGCCGGGTATTGCGCTTTGAACGTTTCTTCGTTTTCGAACGGATAATGCTGTTGGGCGAACGGCATCGATCCGCTGTCGAACCAGACGTCGATCACTTCCGGCGTACGGGTCATGACCGCGCCTTCGGCAAACGGCGATTTCAGCTTGATCTCGTCCACGTAAGGCTTGTGCAGCTCGATGTCTTCCGGCACGAAGTCTACGGCGCGTTCGCGCAGATCGGCGATGCTTTTCGGTGCGTACTGCTTGCCTGTCTCTTCGCATACCCAGACGTTGAGCGGCGTGCCCCAGTAGCGGTTACGGCTGATGTTCCAGTCGATCAGATCGTCCAGGAACTTGCCGAAGCGGCCGTCGCGAACGTGATCCGGGTACCATTTTACGCCTTTGTTGTTTTCGACCAGCTTGTCTTTGACCGCAGTCGTTTGGATGAACCAGCTGTCCGTCGCGTAGTACAGCAGCGGCGTGTGGCATCTCCAGCAGAACGGGTAGCTGTGCTCGTATTTTTCTTTGCTGTACAGACGGCCTTTTTCGGAAAGGTACTTCACGATTTCGATGTCGATTTCTCCGTCTTTGACGAAACGTCCGGCGAAGTCGGTCACTTGGTCCACGAAACGGCCTTGCGAATCGACGAGATTGATAAAGCTGATCCCGTTTTCGCGACAAACGCGGTAATCGTCTTCGCCGAAAGCAGGCGCCAAATGCACGATACCCGTACCGCTGGAATCCGTAACGAAGTCCGCGCCGAGTACCACATGTCCTTTTTCCGGCGTAAAGTAATGGAACGGAGCGTCATAGCTCAAGCCCACCAGCTCGGAGCCTTGCAGCTCGGACAACGTCTCGTATTCGCCTTTCAGCACGCTTCCCGTCAAGTTTTTCGCCAGGATCAGCACTTCGCCTTCCTGCTTTACCTTCACGTACGTCATGCTTGGATTAACGGCCAAAGCCATATTGGAAGGCAGCGTCCAAGGCGTCGTCGTCCAAGCCAAAACGAATTCGCCGTTTTCCAGCTTGAATTTGGCCGTGGCGCTCAGGTCTTTGACGTCTTCGTAGCCTTGGGCCACTTCATGCGAGCTCAGCGTCGTTTGGCAGGACGGACAGTACGGGCTGACGCGGTGTCCGCGGTACAGCAGTCCTTTGTCGTGGATGGTGCCGAGCAGGTTCCAGACGCTCTCGATGTACTTGTTGTCGAGCGTGATGTACGGGTTATCGAGGTCTGTCCAGTAGCCGATCGCTTCGGTCAGATCGCGCCACTGTTTCTCGTACGTGAAGACACTCTCTTTACACTTTTTGATAAACTTCTCGACGCCGTACTCTTCGATATCGTGCTTGCCGGAGATGCCGAGCTGCTTTTCCACGCCCAGTTCGACCGGAAGTCCGTGCGTGTCCCAGCCTGCTTTGCGCACGACATGGAAGCCTTTCATCGTCTGGTAGCGGCCTACGAAGTCCTTAATGACGCGTCCCAGCACGTGTCCGATATGCGGTACCCCGTTTGCGGTCGGCGGACCTTCGTAGAAAACGAAATTCGGCTTGCCTTCGCGGTTTTCGATCGATTGTTTGAACGTATTTTCTTCATTCCAACGGTTTAGCACACGCAGGTCGCGTGCGCGCGCTTTTTCTTTCACATCGACTCTTTGCATCGTTGTCGGCTCCTTTTTTGGTCAAAAATAAAACCCCGTCCCTGAAAAGGGACGAGGTTAGCTCGCGTTACCACCCTTGTTTCGCCGATTGCACGTCCTGTCCGAAAAACGTCTGAGCACTCCGCTTTTCGGGCACCGCGCAAAAAAGCGACACCTTAGTCTCCGTATCGATCAATACGGGTCCGTTGTAACGGTCGGCTTCCGGTACGGCCTACTCTCTTTTTGCGAACCTCGCGATCACTTGGCAAAAAGGATTCGAACGTACTTCTCCGGGATGATCTTCGGTCTATGCTTCGCACGCCGGCTTGCAGCTCGTAAAGGCCCGGCTCTCTGAAGAACGAATAGCATGACTTACTGTTCCCATCGTTGAATTTGATTCATGATTGTTTACGAATAAAACGCCGATACGGCGTCTTTTATTTATAGCGCTAACCGCGCCGGTTGTCAATAGTTGACACAGAGGACGGTCAGCCGCCGCTTAGTACAGTTCGCTTGAGCGACGATCAGCCTGGGCTTGTTCCATTTCGCGATCAAGCTCGCGACTTTGACGATCCAGGGCATCCCAACCATCCTGGGCCAGCAGTTCAAGCTGCGCTTCGATCAGCGTCCGGAAACGCGTGCGGTAGATCGAAGCCTGCTTCTTCAGTTCTTCCATCTCTACAGCAACTTTACGAGATTTGACGAGCGACTCGTTGATGATGCGATCGGCGTTCTTTTCCGCTTCTTTCACGACCAGCTGTGCTTCCTTTTTCGCGTTGCCGCGGACTTCATCCGCCGCTTCCTGCGCCACGATAATCGTCTTGCTCAGCGTCTCTTCCAGGTTCATGAAGTGATTCAGACGTTCTTCCATGGAAGTCATCCGATGCAGCAGATCTTTGTTTTCCCGAATCACGCTTTCGTAATCCTTAATGACCTGATCCAAAAACTCGTTGACTTCATCCTCGTCGTATCCCCGAAGACGCCGGCTGAATTCTTTGTTATGTATATCCAGCGGTGTTAATGCCATGATGTGCACCTCCAATGTATTAAGCACGCTGCCAACCCCTCGGCGAAAGCTCAGGCTGCATCACGTCCGTGCATAAGACCGCTGCGCTTGCGCGCAGGCAGTCCTTTTGGTTTTATCGGAATTTCGACATCGAAACGTGAATTCCTGCATAGTTCCACACAAACCGTTATACGAATTTTCCGATGCGGACACGATAACGCCCTTTTTTCGTCAGATCGCCGATCTCCAACACCCGGAAGCGACCGAATCCTTGGAGCGATACCGTATCGCCTTCACGCAGCGTTTTGGAAGGATCTTCTTCGACTTTCCAGTTGACGCGGCAGCGGCCGGCTTTGATCGGCGCGAGAATCTTTGCCCGACTCATGCGGTAAACGTCGCTGACAATTCCGTCAAGACGCGGTGAAGCCACGGTGAGTTCCATTTCGGCAAGCTCCGATTCCGAAGCGCGCAATGAGGCAATCGGCAGCACTTCGGTAAATACGCTGACCCGATGCACCTGTCTCAGCTCCAGATTAAGAAAATCCGCGATCTCGGCAGCTACCACGATGTGGCAACCGTCTTCGCGCGGATGGATATCACCGATCTTGGAACGCTTCATGCCAAGTCCAAGTACCGATCCCATATAGTCACCGTGCGCAAGCTCCGTGAACTTGCTGTCCGCCGGAGTGATCGACAGCACGGCCAATTTCATATCCTCGTCGCCCAGGTCCCGATAATCCGGCGCGATTACGGCTCGGCGCCGCTCCGCCTGGGGACTTCCGCCTTCAAGGCGAATCGCTACGTCTTGTTCCGAATTCGCCAACATCGACAATAGTTGAAGCTGGCGCGGATCAAGAAAGTCGGTCAGCTTCAACTCGTGATAGCGGGCCGCTCCTTCAAGCCATTCGGAAGCACGATCCACGAATTCCCGCTCGTCGGGATGGACGTGTTCATGTGTGTTTTTAGACATCTGTCAAACTCCTCTGACATTCATGATCCGTTTACGCTATGGCACGAATCAACAATTGGAACAAATATAAAATTCCGCCTTGCACGAACTGCAGGACGAACAACGCGACGATCGGGGAAATATCCAGCATGCCGCCGATCGGCGGGATGAATCTGCGGAAAATGGACAAGTACGGCTCGGCGATTTTCCCCAGAATTACGCCGACTTGGCTTTCCCGAACATTGGGTACCCAAGACATAAGGATGTAAATAATCAGAATCCAAGAATAAATCTGGAATAACGTTGGGATGAGTTGATAAATCTGAATCAGCAATCCTACCAAGCTATCGTCACCTCATTTGATTAAATTCGTGATCCTCGCGAATCAGGTCCGCGATCGTACCTTCGACCTCGACCGTATCCGGCGTGCAAAGAAAGATGTCTCCTCCGACTTTGGATATGTTTCCGTTGATCGCATAGACCGTACCGCCCAAAAAGTCAATAATCCGTTTGGCATGGTCACGGCGCACTTGCTGCAAATTCACGACCACGGAACGATGCGCGCGCAGATGATCGGCAATCTGTTGGGCATCGTCGTACGTACGGGGCTCGACCAGAATCACCTTTACGTTTTTTTGCGAATGAATGCTCACCACGTTATTCGCTTTGCCGTTCTTCCGCGGTTCCTGATTGGCGGCCGATTCATACGGTTGATCATCGGACTCCACGACTTTTTCGCGCTCCACGATCTCCTCTTCTTCCTGCAGGCCGAGAAAATTCATAAAACGGTTCATGACACCCATCTTCAGTCCTCCTCTTTTCCTACCAGAATAGAGCCCAGGCGAACCCAGGTCGCACCTTCTTCAATGGCGACTTCAAAATCTCCCGACATGCCCATCGACAAATGTTCGATCGGCTTTGCTTGAACGTTTTTCGCATTCAATTCGTCTCGCAGCTCTCTCAATCCGCGAAAGACCGGTCGAGCCGACTCTGCGTCCGAATCAAACGGGGCCATGGTCATAAGTCCGATCACTTCGATGTGAGGGAATTCACCCAGCTGCCGGATAAAATCAAATACTTTTTCGGGCGGCAAGCCTGCTTTCGTATCTTCGCCCGACACATTAACCTGAACGAATGCTTTTAACGTTATATCGGCCGCTGACGCCTGGCGCTCCAGTTCTTTGGCCAGGGACAAACGGTCCAAGGAATGGATATACGCAAACTTGCCGATCACATCCTTCACCTTGTTGCTCTGGAGCTGGCCGATAAAATGCCAGATGCCTCGGCTTCCCAGCGCTTCCCACTTCGGTTTGGCGCTCTGCCAGCGATTTTCCCCAAGATGGACGATGCCGCTATCCAGCACTTGCTTTGTTTTGTCGACAGAAACGTATTTCGTCACCGCTACAATGTTCACTTCTTCGGGCGATCTGCCCGCGCGTTCACAAGCTTCCGATACGACCTTGTTCACGTGCGCGATCCGCTGTTCCAATGTCACCGGAACGTGCCTCCTTCTTTCAGTCCTATCCAGCTTGCCATTCTTCCGGTCTGTCCCTTTTCCTGTCTATGCGAAAAGAACAGATCGGTCCGGCTGCTCGTACACCAACTCGTGCACGCGATGCTTTCCGGACGTATTCCTGATCTTATCATAATGTGTCGGTTCAATTCTTTCAAGTTCAGCAGCGCTTTCCCGCCCCCGGAATCCGCGGAAAAGTCGGATAATTCGCGCGATCGGGCGGGTAAGTCCCGACTCAGCACTTCGCGTACCCGATCCAGCACGGTTGCGTCGACTTCATAACGGCTTTCGCCGATGCAAGGTCCGATCGCGGCGAGGATATCTTCGGAGCGGCTGCCGTATTGTTCGTTCATTTTTTCTACCATGCGAAGGCCGATCTCCGCGACGGTTCCTTTCCATCCGGCATGCGCAAGACCGACAACCAGCTTGACCGGATCGAAAAAGTACAGCGGCACGCAATCGGCATAAAACGAAGTAAGCAGCACGCCCGGAACATTGGTGAGGAGACCGTCCGTATCGGGAAAAGCACTCTCGCGATCCAGCCGTCCCCGGCCGCGATCCGCTGCGGTCACAACCGCAATCTCGGCCAAGTGCACCTGCTCGCCGCTCGTCCAATCTTCAAAACGAAACCCTGCCGCTTCTGCCACTCTGGAGCGATTTTCCGCCACGGCTTCCGGATCGTCGCCCACATGCAGCGCGCAGTTCAATTCGGCATGATACCCTTTGCTTACCCCACCTGAGCGTCCCGTAAAACCTGCACTTAAGTAATCAAGACTTTTCCAAGCTGCAATATCGAATACTTCAGCTCCGTTATCCGCCACTCGACGGACAAACGGCTCTTGAAAGCTTGTCATTTCTCTCGCTTCCTCCTTACCGGCATGCGGGTAGCGCTTTATCGACGCTTCCCTTTCTCTATTGAAAAAAGATCCGCTTCCGAGTGACGAAAGCGGATCTCCCTTGAATCGGACTGCTTTTTAATCGTTGTTTTGGCGTGAACGGTTGCGCAGGAACGTAGGGATGTCCAACTGATCTCCGCCTTGCTGTTGAGGATCAAAGGCCGGACGCTGCGGCTGCTGCTGCGAACGGTCGTTTTGAGCTTCAGGCTGTTGTTGAGTCGAAGGTTTGCGGACGATCGGCTTCAATGGAGCAGGTTTGTGTTCAAACCCGGTTGCGATGACCGTTACCTTGATCTCTTCCTTCATGTTCTCGTCGATGATCGCACCGAAGATCATGTTGACTTCCGGATCGGAAGCCTCGATGACGATTTCCGCCGCTTCGTTAACTTCGTACAGCGACAGATTCGATCCGCCGGTGATGTTCATGATTACGCCTCTGGCGCCTTCGATGGACGTTTCGAGCAGCGGGCTCATGATCGCTTTGCGCGCCGCATCCGCCGCACGGTTTTCGCCTGCTGCTTCCCCGATTCCCATCAACGCGGAACCGCGCTCGGTCATGATCGTTTTCACGTCCGCGAAGTCAAGGTTGATCAGACCCGGAACCGCGATCAAATCGGAAATGCCTTGAACGGCTTGACGCAATACGTTATCCGCTTCACGGAAGGCTTCGAGCATCGGCGTTTTCTTATCGACGATCTCAAGCAACCGGTCGTTCGGAATGACGATAAGCGTATCTACCTTTTCCTTCAGCGCTTCAATGCCCAGCTCGGCTTGACCGGCGCGTTTGCGGCCTTCGAACGTGAACGGACGCGTGACGACCCCCACCGTCAGCGCGCCGCACTCGCGAGCGATTTCCGCAATGACCGGAGCCGCGCCCGTTCCCGTACCGCCGCCCATACCCGCGGTGACGAATACCATATCCGCGCCTTTGAGCGTGTTGCTGATCAGTTCACGGGATTCTTCTGCCGCTTTTTTACCGACATCCGGATTGGCCCCCGCGCCAAGACCCCGAGTCAGCTTATCGCCGATCTGCAATTTGTGCTCCGACTTGGCCAAATGAAGGGCTTGCGCATCCGTATTGACCGTAATAAACTCCACGCCTTGCACGCCGTTCTCGATCATGCGGTTGACCGCATTGCTGCCGCCACCGCCAACGCCGATCACTTTAATGCGTGCCAGGCTCTCCATTTCGAAATCGAATTCCAACATATTCCTCCATCTCCCCCTCGTTTTCCTTGGATGGGCTCGTTTTTGTGTTCTTCATATAAATTCGCTAAACATATTTTTGAGCTTTTCTAGGAAACCGGTTTTCTGGCCCGTCTCCGGTTTTGGGCTCGATTGAGGACGGTTCACGGGCTTTTTACCCGGAACTGCGGCGCCCCGACTGCGATTCTTGCGAATCACGCTGTACAGGATACCGATTCCGCTGGCAAAAGCCGGGTCGCGAACGCCGATGTAATCAGGCACCGCGAGTCTGACGGATGCCGAAAGTTCGCTCTGCGCGACCTGCAAAACACCCGGCATCGCAACGGTTCCGCCACTCAGTACATACCCCCCGGAGATGTCCCGATAACCCATACGATGGATCTCCTGATGGATAAGTTGGAAAATTTCCTGAACACGCGGCTCGATAATCGCAGCCAAGTCTTCCTGGGTATATTCCTTCTCGACCGAGCTGCCGATCCGATTGACCTTGAATACGACGTCCGCCGCAGCGTCCGCCATCATGGCGCAACCGTACTTCAGCTTAACCTTTTCCGCTTGATCGGTTACTGTGCGCAAACCGTAGGCAATGTCATTCGTTACGTATTCGCCCCCGATCGGAAGCGTCGATACGGCTGCAAGATGGCCATTTTCGAAAATCGAAATCGTGGCCTGTCCCGCGCCGATGTCGAGCATCGCCGTACGCATCGTCTTTTCATCCTTGGTAAGTGCCAGCTGGCCGGCCCCGAGGGAAATCAGCACCAGTTCTTTCACCTTGAGGTCGGCTTTCTCCACGCAACGCAAGAGGTTATGTATAGCCGTCTTGGCGCCGGTGACGATCGTAGCTTCCACCTCCAGGCGGGATCCGATCATGCCCCGCGGATCCTGAATTCCCTCCAAGCCGTCAACCACGAACTGCTTGGCAACGACGTCGATGATTTCACGTTCCGGCGGAAGAGCCACAACCTCGGCGGCTTTGGTTACGCGTTCGATGTCGTCCTCTCCGATCTCGCGATCCTCGTTCGATACGGTTACGACTCCACGACTTGCTTGCAATCCGATATGGCTGCCCGATATGCCGACGTAAACTTCCGTTATTTGAATGCCGACCATTCGCTCGGCATGTTCCACGGCGCCGCGAATCGATTGGACGGTTTGATCGACGTCAACGATGGCGCCTTTTCGGATTCCTTCCGAATCGGCCGATCCAACTCCAATAATATTAAAGGTTCCATTACTGATTTCCCCGATAATAGCACGAACTTTGGATGTACCGATGTCCAAACTAACAATGATGTCATTGTTGCTCAAGCCCTTGGCACCTCCCGTTTGCAAAATTGATCACTTGGTTCGTTTAAAGCCGGGCTTTATTCGTATCTTCATAGAATAATTCAACACGGCTTAAACTTTCCCTCTTTCATTTCGAATTTTTTTATGCAGTTTGTGTATCTTTTTGCGAGAATACAGCAAACATTATAGCATCTTTTATAATCCGGGAGTAGCAGGCCTTAAGGCTCTTATTCGCCCGACTCGGTTTCGAGTTCGGCATTTACGAAAGGAACGTAAACATTGGCTTCGAACATTTTGATCGATCCCGGACTTTGGGTTTCGGTAATGCCGTCCAAAATTTCCAAGCGGTCTTTGAGCAGGGACACGGTGGTCTCCACTTCAAAACGCGATCGCGTGTAAATTCGGATTCTGTCGGGATACGATTCCGTGGAAGCCGGCATGATCTCGGACAGATCGGATAACAAACCGTCCGGCACCGAAGCCAACACGCGGCAAAGCCTTGCCTTTTCTTCTTCTTTCCCCTCCCATTCAGTCAGCATCGGCTTTTCGGCCGGCAGCCCCTGATCCCGAAGCGGAATCTCGGCGCCGCTGCCCAATAGAGCCTGTACGCTGCCGTCCTCAAGCAGCTCGTAAGCGACCGGACTGTACTCGTCTACGCGAAGCAGAATCTTCCCGGGAAACCGCTTCTCTACCGTCGCAGACTCGACCGCGTTCAGATTCGACACGATCCGCTGCTCGACGTTCGTTGCGCTCGACGCGAAGAATTGACCTCCGATACGCAGTCCCGCCGCTTCGATCACCGCCGAGCGGTCGACGTACACGTTGCCTTCGACTTCGATCTGCTGAATATGGCTTAGCGAAGAGCGGAAAAAAATAACGCTCAACGCTGCGACCAGCAGAACGGTCAGGAGCAGCCAAAGTTTCCAGCGTCCCTTGCGTCCGGGCTTGCGCGACTCTTGCTCTTGATTTTCGATCGGTTTAACGACTTTCAGCATGGCCATTCTCCATCCGGCCGCCAGACGTCCGTCCCGGAAGCACGACAAGACGAAGCCAAGCGGTTAATTGCACAGTACGCGGAATTTACGTCTCTTCCATATAAGCCCAATCTTATTTGCGGTTGGGCTTGCCTGTTCGGGCGACGGAATTTTGTGTTACGTTCATTATACACGTGCCGCGCTCGATGGCAAAGACGAAGGTTGCTCACAAAGCGCCCCGGCGAATGGCTTGGGCCCGCACGGCTAACTTTCGAAGCTCCGCCGTGATCACGGCCGCGGAATCCGGCTTGCCGAGCCTTGCCGAACATTCAGCCATTCTGAGCCGCAAATACTCATCTTGAACGACTGCTTCCACTGCCCTTAAAAGACTTTCCCCGCTGAGATCCCGCTCGGCAATCACAATGGCTGCTCCGTCGTCCTCCAACGCCCTGGCGTTGACTTCCTGATGATTATTGGTCACGTTCGGCGACGGAATCAATACGGCGGGAATCCCCAGAGAAGTCACTTCGGCCAAGAATGAAGCTCCCGCACGGCTGATGACAAGCATGGACGCCGCCAGCACTTCCGGCATGCGCTCCACGTAAGGCAGCACGTGCAGGTTGGAAGGCATTACCCACGGTGCCTCTTCCAAACTGCGCTTTGCCTCTTCGTAATACCGTTTACCCGTCACGTACACAAAGTGCACGTCCGGCATGCGCACGATATCCGTGACCATTTGCAGCATGGCCTCGTTAATCGCTTTTGCCCCGATACTTCCGCCAACCACAAGCACGACAGGCGTTCCTTGGGACAATCCCAATAAACGGAATCCTTCGGCGGCATTCGCCCGGTGAACCGTCGTGGCTCTCGGGTTCCCGCTGTACATCACTCTTTTAGCCTTGGGAAACTGATCCTGCGTGCCGTCGAAACTTACGGCGACCGTACTCACGTATCGGCTTAGAAAACGATTGGTCAGTCCGGGAATCGCATTCTGTTCGTGAATCAAGGTCGGAATTCGCAGTTTATGGGCAGCGTAGACCACAGGTCCGCATACATAACCGCCGGTTCCTACGACCACGTCGGGTTTGAACTTCTCCAACAACTCGGACGAAGCTTGCACGCCTTTTAAAAAACGAAGCACGGTCTTGATGTTATCTGCTGACAAACTTCGCCGAAAACCCGTAATATCAAGCGTTTCGAACGGCATGTCGGTTTCGGGAACGATTGAATTTTCCAATCCCCGCTTGCCTCCGATATACAAAAACTCGGTGTCGGGCCTGTCTGTCTTCAACTGTTCGGCAATGGCAAGAGCCGGATAAATATGTCCTCCCGTCCCGCCTCCGGTCAATACGACGCGCATACGATGTCCTCCCGTCTATTCGGATATCGAGCGAACGGCTTCCTTGAACAGGCGGCCTCGCTCCTCGAATGATGCGAACATATCCCAGCTCGCACAAGCCGGAGACAACAGCACGGTATCTCCGATTTCCGCCAATCGCCGAGCCTCGCGCACGGCTTGGCGCAGCGTATCTGCCGGATCTTCCATAGGCTCTACCACCGAAATGCGCTCGACTCCCGCGCGTCCGGCAACGCCTGCGATTTTCTCGCGCGTCTCCCCTAACGTAACGATCGCCTTGATCTTCGTTTGCATGGCCGGCATCAGTTCTTCGTAGTCGGAACCGCGGTCAAGACCGCCCGCAATCAGAACGACAGGTTGGTCAAAAGCCGACAATGCCGTGAGCGTCGCTTTGGAATTTGTTGCTTTCGAGTTGTTGTAGTAAAGAATGCCTCCGTGTTCGCCCAAGGCTTCCAGACGATGCTCCACGCCTCCGAAGCTGCTCAGAGGGCCTTTTAACGCGGCAGGATTCACTCCGGCGGCAATAGCCGCTGCGCAAGCCGCCATCGCATTCGCCGCATTGTATGCGCCCGGAATGCCGAGTTCCGAGGTTCTAATGATCTCGTGAACCTCTCCGGCCGCATCCCGATACACGATAAGACGCTCTATATCATCCGCTTCTCCGTCTGCCGGATAGGAAGGTGAAGCATAGACGCCTTCCAACTTCAGTTCTTCATTTAAGGAAAACGGAAGGACCCGCCCTTTCAAATAAGGCACCAGTTCGCGGCAGAATGGATCATCCCAGTTAATGATGCTTGTATCTTCCGGCGTCTGATTGACGAAAATCCGGGCCTTGGATGACGTATAATCTTCCATGGAACCATGATAATCCAGATGCGTCTCCGCCACGTTCAACAGACAAGCGATCCGCGGAGCAAAAGTCTGCGTGCCTTTGAGCTGGAAGCTGCTCAATTCGACAACAAGCCAATTGTCGTCTTTTGCTTCCAGCGCGGCATCGCAGAGCGGGGTGCCGATATTGCCTGCAACGATAGGCTTTAATCCGGCACCTTCCAGCATATTGCCGATCCAGGTCGTCGTGGTCGTTTTCCCGTTCGAACCCGTGATGCCGATGATCGGGGCCGATGACAAGTGATAAGCGACTTCAACCTCCGTCACGACTTCGATTCCAAGCTCCAAAGCTTTGGCAATAGGCGGAGCCGAATACGGGATACCCGGATTCTTAATAACCAAAGCGACGTCCGAACGAATCAAATCGTCCGGATGCCCGCCGCAGACCACCGAAATCCCCAGGTCTTCAAGCACGGCGGCTTCCGGACTTTCTTCGCGAGGTTTACGGTCATTAACCGTCACTTTTGCGCCGAAAGCGTGCATGGTTTTGGCCGCCGACACGCCGCTTCGAGCCAGACCCAAAACGACAACTTCCCGATTTGCATACTCCTTTGGATGTTCCATCTCTCTACAGCCCCTTATCCAGATAAAGTCCGATAGCCGCCAAAATCAACGATACGGCGAAGAAAATCCCGACGATTCGCCATTCCGACCAGCCGGACAATTCGTAATGGTGATGAATCGGACTCATTTTGAAGATTCGTTTGCCGCGCGTTTTAAAAGAAATGACCTGAAGCACGACGGACAGCATTTCGATGACGAAGACGCCGCCGATAATCAGGAACAAAAACTCGTGCTTGGTCAAAATCGCAATCATTCCGATCGCTCCGCCGATGCCGAGCGACCCGGTATCTCCCATGAATACTTTGGCCGGATTCGCGTTGTACACCAAAAAACCTAGTGCCGCGCCTGCCATTGCAGAAGCCGCGAGAGCTGATGGAAATTGCGTCGCCTGCACGGCAATCAGCGCGTAGGCGCCGAACGCCGGAACGCTGACCGCCGAAAGCAAGCCGTCTACGCCGTCCGTAAAATTGACCGCATTGGATATCGCCAGCAGCATCAACACGATAAACGGATAGTAAAACCATGCTCCCCAATCAAAAGAGAACGAGGTGCCCGGAATCGACAACGCCGTGCTATGGCCCGAGTCGATCAGCAACCAGCAGGCAACCGCGGAAAACAAAAGCTGTCCCAGCAATTTTTGCAAAGAGGTTAAACCCAATGAACGTCTTTTCAATATTTTGATCCAATCATCCAAAAAACCAACCAACCCGAAACCGAGCGTTACAACCAATATCACATAAAATTCGGTATTGACGACGGAAAATTTGACGAAGGCCAGCGTAAAAGCCAACAGAATGACTACACCGCCCATTGTAGGCGTTCCGGCCTTCTTCAAATGCCCTTGGGGCCCTTCGCCGCGAACCTGCTGACCCAGCTTTAGTTTTTGCAGCAACGGGATGCACAGCGGGCCTGCCAATACGGCAAGAATAAATGAAACAGCGGCCGTCACAAATAAAAGCTGCAAATCCATAAGTCTATTAAACTCCTTCTATAACTAGTGGCTCGTCGCGCAGGGCATAGACCACTTCTTCAAGCTTCATGCCGCGCGAAGCTTTGACCAGAACGGCATCGTCCGGCTTCAAATTCCGGCGTAGATGGGCGATCATTTCCTCTTTGTCGAGGAAAGCATGCACGGACCCTGCTCCCATCGTCTCCAGGGCACCTTCTGCCGAGTCGGCAGACAACGGCCCGTACGCATAAATCGCACGGATTCCCGCCTTCGCGGCATAACGTCCGATTTCCCGATGATACTCGCGCTCTTGTTCGCCCAGCTCCAACATATCGCCAAGTACCAATATATTTGAGGCGTATCCGTCCAGCGCGGCAAGCACATCGATTGCGGCACGCGCCGAAGTCGGGCTTGAGTTATAGGCGTCGTTCAAAATCGTCAGCCCCGATATGCCGACTAAACGCTCGATTCGCATGCCCGTCAATTGCATCGTCGCAAGCCCGTCTTTCATTTTGGCCGACCCGACACCAAAGGTGCGAGCTGCGGCCATCGCCGCAAGCGCGTTGGTTACGTTATGGCTGCCGAGTACGGGAAGGGAGAAACACAGGTCTCCTTCGCTGCGAGCAGAAAAGGTCATGCCTCCGCCTCGGCGCATCATGCCTGTCGGATAATCGTCGTTGGTACCTTCCAGGCCGAACGTAAACGTACGAAGCCCTTCAGGCAGCGAATGTTCAATCTCCTTCAACACAAGCGGAATCAGCGGTTCATCGCCGTTGTACACGAGCAGACCGCCCGGCTTGATTCCCGAAGCAATCTCCAATTTGGCACGGGCGATATTCTCCCGACTGCCCAGATTGAGCAGATGAGACTCTCCGATATTCGTGACGATCGCAACATCGGGAGGCGCGATCTTGGCTAATAAGGCAATCTCGCCAAGATCGCTCATGCCCATTTCAAGCACGACAATCTCGGTATCTTCCGGCATCGACAGCAAAGTCAGCGGCAGCCCCAGATGGTTATTGAAATTCCCCTGTGTTTTGTGAACGCGGAAAGAATCGCCCAGCAGAGCAAACACCATATCCTTGGTTGTCGTTTTGCCGTTGCTGCCTGTAATTCCGATAACCTTAGCACCGCTCTCAAGCAGATACGCGGAAGATAATTGTTGAAGAGCTTCAAGCACATCCTCGACTTCAATCAATGCACCTTCGGGAGCCCCTTCGCGTCCACGCTGCCACAGCGAAGCTCCGGCGCCTGCTTGCAAAGAACCTTCGACGAACGCATGTCCGTCCACATTCGCTCCGCCAAGCGGCACGAAAAGAACGTCGGTCGTGATTTTGCGGGAATCGATAGCGACTCCGGCAATCTTTTTTTCCGGGGAGGCCGTACCGATCAGTCGGCCTCCGCACATATCGGCAACCTGGCCGAGTGTCCGTTCAATCACTTTGCGACTCCCCTTACGGCTTCCGCTGCAACAAGACGATCGTCGAAGTCCAGCACCTGTTTGCCCACCAATTGATACGTCTCATGTCCTTTACCCGCGATCAGCACCACGTCTCCGGGCTGCGCTTCGGCAACAGCCAAGCGAATCGCTTCCGCACGATCAACAACCAGAGTATAACGGGATTTTTCTACGCCGTCTTCAATCAAGCCTGCTTCGATATCTTTCAAAATGGCATCCGGATCTTCGGTACGCGGGTTATCCGAAGTTACGTAAGCGATATCGCTGTATTTCACCGCAATGCGTCCCATGATCGGTCGTTTCGTCCGATCGCGGTCCCCTCCGCAGCCGAAAACGCACAATACGCGCTTTTCCGCAAATTCAACAACCGTTTTCAGCACATTTTCCAGACCGTCAGGCGTATGCGCATAATCGACGATAATCGCAAACGGCTGTCCGGCGTCGACCGCTTCCACGCGACCGTCTACCCCTGCAACCGACTCCAGACTTTGCTTGATCCGATCCAGCTCCACGCCTTCGATCAGCGCAGCCGTAATCGCAGCCAGGGCGTTATAGACATTGAATTTGCCGACCATGCGCAGTTGGATGTCGGCCGAGCCCTTGAATGTATCCACATGGAAAAACGTTCCTTTAGCCGTGATCTGAATTTCTGAAGCACGAACGTCGCAATCCTGTTCCACGCCGTAAGTGACGACTTCCGCGGAAGTCATCTTCGCATATTCCGCCGATGCTTCGTCGTCCGCATTTAATACTGCATATTTGCGCTCGGACAAATCCGCCGGAAGCGCATTGCCCAGGCGAGAAAAGAACAAGCCTTTGGCTGCGCGATATTCCTCCATCGAGTGGTGATAATCCAGATGATCTTGAGACAAATTGGTGAAAATGGCCGTGCGGTAATCCGTTCCCTTCACGCGTCCTTGCTCCAATGCGTGAGAAGAAACTTCCATGACGCAGCATTCCACGCCCCGGTTGACCATGTCCGCAAGCGAACGCTGCAGTCCCAGCGATTCCGGCGTCGTGCCGGACATCGGGAACGTCTCGCCGTCGTAGCGCATTTGGATCGTGCCGATCAAGCCCGTGTTCACGCCGTGATCTTGCATGATGCGTTCGATCAAGTAAGTCGTAGTCGTTTTGCCGTTCGTTCCGGTTACGCCGATCATGCGCATTTTGCGGCTCGGTTCGTTAAAGAACGCGTTCGCCAACACCGCCATCGCCATACGGCTGTCCCGCACGAGCAGCTGCGGCAGCTTCGTATCCAGTTCACGTTCAACGACAAGCGCGACCGCGCCTTGTTCTTCGGCTTGCTTCGCATAGTCATGCCCGTCTACGGTGAACCCGGGCAAACAGATGAACAAATCACCCGTACCCGCTTTACGGGAATCGATTTCGATCCCCGTACATTCCGTATCTCCGTTGCCGATCAATCGAGCCGTAATCAATTGTTGCGCCAGTTGGTCCAATCGCATAGCCTATTCTCCCCTTATTTCATTATTCATGTTTAAGCAGCCTCCGCCGTTCCCTTATGCCCGAGCCGCAAAATGCCCGAGCCCGCCAATGGCAGGCCCGGGCAGTGCTTCCCTCAGTTGAGCGGAGCTGCATCGCTTTCCGGCGCGGGATCGGCCGGGACAACGGTTCCGCCGTCGATTACCGGATCGCTGGTTTCGGTCTCCGCGCTTTCTTCGACAGGCTCGTCGGCCACGGCTTCCCCGCCGATAGACACGTCTTCGGATTCGGTGTCTTCCGTACCTGTTATCGTCGTTTTCGCCGACTTTAGCGTCAGGACCACGATCCGATGGCCTTCGGCATTTTGGGTCAATCTTTGTTCGGAAACGAACCCCGAACCTTTTGTGCTGATCGATACATTCAACAAAGTCAAAATATCGACGGCATCCCGAAGCGACAATCCGGTCAGGTCAGGCACGCTCATTTCGTCTTTGTCTTCCGTGAGCAAATAAATTTTTTGTCCGGCATACATCGCGCTTCCTGCGGAAGGATACTGTTCAAGAACGGTTGCCCCTGCTCCTACCTGCTCGTAAGCGACGCCTTCGTCCAGAAGTTTCGACTTCGCGTCTTCAAGCTTCATTTTCAACAAATTCGGAGCCGTGACTTTAAGCAGCGTTTCTCCGGTTTCGGCGTTTTCGCTTTGGCTTTGAATTTCGGTGTCGGAAAACTTTTTGGCGACGCCCATATATTCAAGCGTTTGGGACAAAATTTCTTTGGCGATCGGCGCAGCGATTCTGCCGCCGCTCGCGTTCGGATCTTCCGGTTCGTCCAACATAACGAAGATCGCCACTTTGGGATCGTCCGCCGGAGCGTAACCGATAAAAGAAACGGCCGAGCGCGTTTTGTCGTAAGCATTCCCCGAAGCATCGACGGTACCCGTTTTTTCGGCGGTACCCGTTTTGCCCGCTACGCGGTAACCGGGGATATATGCGTTTCGTCCCGTACCGATTTCTTGGTCCGACACGACTTGTTCCAGATAACCGCTGACGGCTTTTGCCGTTTCCGGCGTAATCACGTCGCGAACTTTTTCGACTTCGTTCCGTTTGATCACTTCGCCCGTTTGCGGATTGCTTTCCGATTGGACGATATGAGGCTTCAATAATTTGCCGCCGTTGGCTACCGCGGAAATCGCCGCGATCTGCTGAATCGGGGTTACGGCCACGTTATGTCCGAACGTGATCGCAGCCTGATCGATCAACGGACTATTTTCGGTTACGTTCATCGTGCCTTTGAGTTCGCCGGGCAATTCGATGCCGGTCGGCTCGCCGAATCCGAAGTTTTTGATGTATTCGGTCAGTTTGCTCGTTCCGACCATTTCCATCCCCAATTTGACGAACGCCACGTTACTTGAATGTTTGACGCCTTTCAAATAAGAAATGGTTCCCCAATTCCGGCTGACGTCGTGCACGGTCTGCCTGCCGATTTGAATAGCGCCCGATTGGTACTCGGCATTGGGATTGAATTTTCCTTCTTGCACCGCCGCGGACAGCGTCACGATCTTGAACGTGGAACCCGGTTCGTATTGTCCGGTAACGGACAGATTATTAAAATCTTCAAGCGCCTTTACGCCGGAATATTCGTTCGGATCGAACGTCGGCATATTCACCATCGCCAAAATGTCCATCGTATTGGGATCGGCCACGATGATGGAAGCACTTTTCGGCTTGTATTGCTCGAAAGCCTTTTTCGCCGCTTGCTCGGCATAATACTGAATGGTGCTGTCGATCGTCAATTGGATCGAAGTGCCGTCCTTCGGTGCGACGACCTCGCTGCTGCCTTCGGGCAGTTCGACGCCTTTGGCGTCTCTTTGATAAGCGATCCTGCCGTCCTCGCCTTTCAACTGGTCTTCAAAGTAGGACTCGATGCCGTACTTCGGATTTCCGTCGTTATCGACGAAGCCGAGCACATTGGCCGCCAGCGTATGCTGGGGATAGAAACGCTTGATCTGATCATCGAAAACGATGCCGATATCTGTCGTTTCGCTCAGTTCCTTTTCTTTTCGAACCGCGGCGATCTCCGTTTCGATCTCCGCTTTGAGATCGCCGTCGATCTTCCAGCCTTGCGGACGAACCTCGACCCAGACGCTGGGATCGCCTTTTTTATAGGTGCCCGACTCGCTGTCCTTTTCGTAAGTGCGCGAAACCATCTCCCGCAGCTTATCTTCGGATACGCCCAGCTTATTGTGCAGGATTTCCACGACGTCGTCCGCGGTTCCCCGCTTACCGATAATATTAGGTTCCACCACGACGGAATAGGCCGGCGAGTCTACGGCAAGTTCTTTGCCGTTGCGATCCGTGATGGCGCCTCGCTCCGAACGCAGAATCTTGGAAGCCGACCATTGATCGACGGCTTGCTTATGCCAGAAATCGCCTTGAATAATCTGAAGAAAAAAAACTCTTCCGACCAGAACGAGAAAAAAGAGGGTAATCCCCCCTCCGATTAACAGCGTGCGCATTCTTACTCTTTTTGTCAGCATGGCGATAGAACCTCCTGCTTGTTTCGATCAACGCTTTCGCGCGGGGCTAGGCGCCGAAAGGCGCCATGGCCGCTTTCTTTACTCATTATTCGCGTCTGCTGCCGGTGCTTGCGATTATTCGCCGCTTTTACGCTCGACGAAGATCGGCTCGTGTTCCGTCGCTTGGACAAGACCCAAGGCCAGTGCTTTCGGTACGATATCCTGACGCAGTTCCTGCTGATCGCGCTGTGCCTGCGCGATATCCTTGTTAATTTGATTCGTCTGGCTCTGAACCGACGCGATCTGATGATTCAGGTCATAGATATGTACGTATCGCCATGCCACGATACTGCACAAGGCGACCGCGACCAGCACGCTGGCCAGATAAAGCATTTTTTCCCGCATCGGGAGTTCGACCCGGCGGGTCACTACCGTTGTCTTTTGCCGGTACTGCTGTGAAGATTGCTGCTTCTCCCGTTCCCGGATCGCCAGATTTCCGCGTGTCTGTGCCATTGATCAATCTCCTCATTTTGGAAGTCAAATTTTATTTCGTTTTTTCCGCCACTCTAAGTTTGGCCGAACGCGCTCTCGGATTTTGCTCGATTTCTTCATCCGTAGGCAAAGTCGGCTTGCGGTTGATTAATTTGATGCTGTTCGGTCCTTCGTACACTTCCACCGGGAATCCGGGAGGAGCAACGTTTTTGCCGGTGTAGCCCAGCAAAATCTGTTTACAGATTCTGTCTTCGAGCGAATGGAAAGTAATGACGCTCACGCGCCCGCCTTTCGCCAAACATTTGACCGAAGCATGCAGCGCGTCTTCAAAAGCGGACAATTCATCGTTGACTGCAATGCGCAAAGCCTGGAAACTGCGCTTGGCCGGGTGACCGCCCGTTCTTCTTGCCGCGGCCGGAATGCCTTCCTTGATAATCTCCGCAAGTTCCGTCGTGGTCTCGATCGGTTGTTTCGCTCGATACTGCCCGATCTTGCCCGCGATGCGACGCGAGAATTTCTCTTCGCCGTACCGATACAAAATACGCGCGATATCTTCCTCCGACCATTCGTTAACGATGATTTTCGCCGTCAGCTCGGAAGAACGATCCATTCGCATATCGAGCGGCGCTTCGTGATTATAGCTAAATCCTCGAGATGCTTCGTCAAATTGAGGCGAAGAAACGCCAAGGTCAAACAAAAAACCGTCCACTTGCGGATTGCCTTCTTCGTCAAGCGGAACGCCGGACTTCTTCAGCGCATGCTCCAATTCCCGGAAGTTGGTCTTGACCAGCGTCACCCGATCTTCATACGCCGCAAGCTTCTCGCGTGCGTTATCGAGCGCCCAATCGTCTTGATCCAACGCGATCAAACGACCGCCTTCACCCAGCTGCGACGCAATCAATGCGCTGTGCCCGGCTCCGCCCAGCGTGCAATCGACATAAATGCCGTCCGGCTTAATGTTTAGCCCTGCGACCGCTTCTTCCTTTAGTACCGTGATGTGATGAAACAATTTCGTATCCCCCAGACGTACGCTGTCGAATTAATAAATATACGATTTAAAAGTCAATATCGAAATCGGATAGCTTCTCCGCAATGTCGCCGAAAGACTCTTCGGACTGCTTGTAGTAACGGTCCCAGTTGTCTCGGCTCCAAATTTCTACCCGGCTTCCTGCGCCGATCACGACGCATTCCTTGTCCAATTGCGCGTATTCGCGCAAGTTGGCGGGCAGGTTTGCTCTTCCCTGCTTATCCCATTCGCACTCTGCCGCACCCGAGAAAAAAAACCGGGTAAACGCTCTGGCATCGGACTTCATCAAGGGCAGGTTATTCAGCTTGCGTTCGAGAAGTTCCCATTCCTGTCCGGAGTAAACAAAAAGGCACTGGTCCAGTCCGCGCGTAATCACGCAAGCCGTGCCCAATTTTTCGCGGAATTTGGCCGGCATGATGATCCGTCCCTTGTCATCGATGTTATGTTTGTACTCCCCCATAAGCACCGCTTGACCACTCCTCGCCTTTTTTCCTCCACTTCATACCACTTTCCACCACTTACAGCATAATAGATTCGACGAGCAAAATCAAAGTCCTTCCGCAAATTTCACGATTTTTCGCCGAATTTGACGTTTTTTTCGAACTCATTCTCTGTTTTTCACAAAAAAGAGGCCGTTACTCCCTATTTGCAGGGAAATAACGGCCTGGCCGCATGCTGGTTAAACGTTCCAACTTTGCAGATATTGCTTTTGCATGTCGCTCAGTTCATCGATTTGAATGCCCATGCTTTCCAATTTGTAGCGCGCAACCTGCTCGTCCAGCTCGAACGGAACTTTGATCATATGATTGCCGATTTCTTCGTAATGCTCATTCACGTACCGAAGCGACAACGCCTGCAGAGCGAACGTCATATCCATGATTTCCGCCGGGTGGCCATCAGCCGCGCCCAGGTTCACCAATCGACCTTCAGCCAATAGGTAGATTTTACGTCCGTCCTTGAATTGATATTCTTCGATATTCTTACGCACGGTGCGGATCGATTCCGACCGCTCTTCCATATCCGGCTTGTTCACTTCAACATCGAAATGACCGGCATTGGACAGGATCGCCCCGTCCTTCATCACGTCGAAATGCTCGCCCGCGATCACGGCTTTATTTCCGGTTACGGTAATGAAGAAGTCGCCGAGCGGAGCTGCTTCTTTCATCGTCATGACGCGGAAACCTTCCATGTGCGCTTCAACGGCCTTGATCGGATCGATCTCGGTCACGATGACGTTGGCTCCCAACCCGCGAGCACGCATAGCCATCCCTTTTCCGCACCAACCATAGCCGACCACGACAACCGTTTTGCCGGCTACGATCAGGTTGGTCGTACGCATAATGCCGTCCCACGCAGATTGTCCGGTGCCGTAGCGGTTATCGAACAACGATTTGCAGAACGCGTCGTTGACGCCGATCATCGGGAGCTTTAGCGTACCTTCATTCTCCAGAGAGCGAAGCTTGATGATGCCGGTCGTCGTCTCTTCCGCCCCGCCGCGAATAGTCTTCAGCAATTCCGGACGCTCGCCGTGCAGGATAGTCGCCAGGTCGCCGCCGTCGTCGATAATCAAATCAGGCTCTGCTTCGAGCGCTTTGATATTGAGGGCTTTCAATTCTCCCGGAGCCGGTTGGTATTTCGCGTAAACGGTAATTCCGTCTTCAACCAATGCCGCGCACACATCGTCTTGGGTCGATAGCGGGTTACTTCCCGTAATCGTCACTTCCGCCCCGCCCGCTTGAATGACTTTGGCCAGATAGGCCGTCTTCGCTTCAAGATGCAGGCAAACGGATACTTTCAGCCCTTTAAAAGGTTGATCCTGTTCGAATTGTTCCCGAATCCGATTCAACACGGGCATATGCGCCGCCGCCCATTCGATCTTCAAGCGACCTTCCGGAGCAAGATTGATATCGGCAATGATGCTGTTTTGTTTCGCCAACGAACTCATCGTATCCCTCCTGTTTCTTCGCTTATACTTCGATAATCCGATGCCCGCCCGTCAGATCCGGTTCAACGCTCATCAGCGTGTCGATCCAATCCAAGCCATAGCGGTTCAGCGTATAAAAGACGGTGTACACGCGCTCCTGCGGACGATCCAGCGGGAATAACGTTTTGTACATTCGATCCCATCTGCGCAGCTCCGCTTCGTTTTGCCGGGCGATGGTCTGTTTGGTTTTGGTCTGTAAAAAAGAAATTTGATCGACGATCTTCGCCTGATTTTTCTCCCCCAGACTCGACAGGCCGGATTGAAGTTCACCCAAGCGTCCAATCAACGGTGCATATAAACGTTCAAATTCGGCTTTTACCTGTTCAAACATTCCGTCCATGCCCAGCTTATCCTGCTCGGCCAGCCAAGCTTCTTTTCGAGATTCAAAACGCTCCATGACATCCTCGAAAGTCAAACCGTACTGCTGCATATGCTTCTTCGTCACCGGATCAAGCAGCGTGAACGACATACGGGGCAGCAAAATCGGCATTTGCATGCCTGCGACCTTGAATCCGTCCTTCGTACCTGCCCAGTAAGCGATCTCGCCCAGTCCCAACACCGCTTGAAGCACCGGGAACAAATAATCCTGCATCAGCGGACGGGTCAAGACGTTATTGCTGAATCGCTCGGGACATCGTTCCAATAGATCAAGCAATTCTTCTTTGGCAAAAATGACGGTACCGCGACGATCCATGAATTTTCCGTCCTGCTTATACAACAACATGCGCTGGCCTTCATGGATATAGAACAGATTCGCTGCGCCTTCTACGGCTTGAGCCTGCTGCTCGTAACCAAGCTCTTCTATTCGTGCGGCGGCAGTCAGATAAGCCTGTTCGAATTCGTCGCTCCGCTCGATCAATTGCTTGAACATCGGACGTTCGATCGCCCGCAGCGCCGGATCGGCAGAATCAACCAACACCAGACCGTAACGACCGAATAAACGGCCCACCAATCTGGCAAAACCTTCGCTTAAGTTCGATGCCTGTGCAAGCTCGCCTCGCAAAAGCTCCAAGATCTCTGTTTTGAATTCGGAGTCTGCCAAGACAAGCTCAAGTTCCGTAATGGCTTCTTCCCATTTTTTCTTCGGAACCGCAACCTGGCTGACCGAAGATTTCCCGTCATGCCAAGATTCCATGCGCAGTCTGCGTACTTCAAGCTCCGAAGTCAACACATAAGTATGATCGGCTTCGTCCCAATCATGATCTTCGCCGGCAATCCAAAATACCGGCACGACCTCACGACCGAGCTTTTGCGAAGCCATACGAGCAGCATGGACAATCGTTGCCGCCTTATATACAACGAGCAGTGAACCGGTAAACAATCCGCTCTGCTGCCCACCTACGACGACGAGCGACTGCTCGTCCTTTAATTTCTCCAACGACTCACGTACGGCCGGATCATCGTTATAGGTTGCGTTGTAAGACGTCAACACCTTTACCAGCGCGTTGCGGTCAACACGCGGACGATGAGCGGTATCCAGCCATTCAGCACGATGCTGAAGCGATTGATCGCTTTGTAAATCGTATTCGTATAATTCATGTGCATGTTGCCCACGCACGTAATCTTCTCCCAAGGCCGAACCCTTGCGAAGCGCCTGCGGAATGACATTCATGTCTGGCCTTGCCTCCTGTCTGCAATCTGCTTAAACCCTTCTTGATTGTACCCAATCGCTCCCAAGTCGTCAAAATAACTTTCATCCTTTTCGGAAGAAAGTTATTTTTCATAAGAAAAAGAAAATACCGCCCTTTCGAACGGCATCCGTTCGAAAGGGCGGTGATACTTGCTTTACTCAAAACCAACTTAGTGAGGCATGGCAACCCAGTGTCCCGGCGAAACTTCGACCAGCGACGTTTCTTCGGTTTTTTCATCGGCCGAACGAATCGGACCGCCGCCTTCGGCGGACATCAAGATACGCTTTCTTTGCGATTCGACTTCCGGGTCCGGAACCGGAATCGCAGACAACAGCGATTTGGTGTAAGGATGGATCGGATTGCTGTACAATTCTTCGCTGTCCGCCAATTCGACCATTTTACCCAGGTACATCACGGCTACGCGGTCACTGATGTGCTTAACCATCGACAGATCGTGCGCGATGAACAGGTAAGTCAGTCCAAGACGGTCTTGCAGCTCCTGCAGCAAGTTAACGACCTGCGCTTGAATGGATACGTCAAGAGCAGAGATCGGCTCATCGCAGATGATGAATTTAGGATTAACCGCCAAAGCGCGGGCAATCCCGATCCGTTGACGTTGTCCGCCCGAGAATTCGTGCGGATAACGCGTGGCGTGATCCGTGTTCAGACCTACCAGGTCAAGCAGTTCTTCGATACGCTTTTTGCGTTCGCCCGAGCTGCCTGCCATTTTATGAATATCCAAAGCTTCGCCGATGATATCCGATACCGTAAAGCGCGGGTTGAGCGAAGCGTAAGGATCCTGGAAGATCATTTGCATATCGCGACGCATCGCTTTCATTTTACCCGGGGAAAGCTTGTAAATATCCGTACCGTTAAAACGAACGCTGCCTCCGGTCGGTTCATACAACCGAAGAATGGTACGTCCGGCTGTCGATTTCCCGCAACCGGATTCGCCTACCATCCCGAGCGTCTCGCCTTCGCGAATAAAGAAGTTTAGGTTGTCGACCGCTTTGAGTACTTTGCCGCCGCCTACATTAAAATACTTTTTCAGTCCTTCGACTTCAATCAGATTCTTTCCCGTCATGGCTCCCATGGCTGACGCCTCCTTCTTTATAAAATCTGCGAATTATTTGTTTTTAAGCGACGGATCAAGCGCATCGCGCAGTCCGTCTCCCAACAGGTTGAACGCCAGCATGATTACGCTGATCAGAACTGCAGGGAACAACATCCGCCAAGGATAATACATCCAGCCTGTCAGAGCGTTTTCGACCATCGAACCCAGGGACGAGATCGGAGCTTGCACGCCCAGGCCGAGGAAGCTCAAGAAAGACTCGGCGAAGATCGCGTTCGGAACCGACAAGGTCAAGGTAACGATGATCGGACCGCTCGCATTCGGCAGAAGGTGACGGAACAGCAGTCGGCCCGTGCCCGCACCCATCGAACGGGAAGCCAGAACATATTCGCGGCTTTTCAGTTTCATGATTTCGCCGCGAACGATCCAGGACATGTTAATCCAGCCTGTAATCGTCAATGCCAGAATGATCGTACCCAAGCTTGGCTCAAATACAACCAGCAGCAGGATTGTAACGAGCAGGTAAGGAATTGCGTACAGAACTTCGGAGAACTTGTTCATGATCGTATCGACGCGGCCGCCGAAGTAACCCATGATTCCGCCGTAGATAACCCCGATCAACAAGTCGATCAGCGCCGCAGCGACGCCGACGATCAAGGAAATCCGGGCGCCGGACCATGTGCGGACGAACATGTCGCGGCCCAGGTCGTCGGTACCGAACCAGTGCAGAGCCGACGGCTTTTGGTTGGTTGCCATCAGGTCGTTCGTCTGGTAGTCATAACCGTGTACCCAGTAAGCCACGTAAGGCCCGAGGATCGATGCAATAATAATTACAATCAGCGCCACAAGGCCGCTCATCGCTACCTTATTGCGACGCAGGCGTTCCCAAGTATCGCGCCAAGCCGTTAGGCTTTCGCGCTTGATGACTTCGGATTCGCGTTCATTAATATTAACAGGCTCGAAGTCAGCCGCCGTCAAAGCGGGAAGAGACTGCTTATTTGTGATGTTGTCATTCGCCACTTGCTTAGCCCTCCTTGCCCGATGTCAATTTGATTCGAGGATCGACGAGTACGTAAACGATATCGGTAATGAAGCGCGCAGCCATCAAGATGATACCGTAGAAGAGTGTAATGCCCATGATCAAGGTGTAATCGCGGTTGGTGATGCTATCGACGAACACCTTACCGATACCGCCGATCCCGAAGATCCGTTCCACGACGACCGAACCCGTAACAACGTTAGCTGTCATAGGACCGACGTAAGTAACAACAGGCAGGATACCGTTGCGAATCACGTGCTTCCAAAGAATGGCCGGCCATTTCAAACCTTTGGCTTTAGCCGTTTTGATATAGTCGGCATTCAAAACTTCCAGCATGCTCGAACGCGTCAGACGCGCGATATACGCGATCGGACCTGCGGACAAAGCCATAACCGGAAGGACATATCCAAGTAAAGTTTTCGTTCCCGTAATCGGGAATAAGCCCAGTTTCAAGCCGAACGTGTATTGCAGCAGCGACGCGAGCACGAAACTCGGCACCGCTATGCCTATGACGGCGACCACCATGACTAAGCTATCGATGAATTTCCTATGATATAACGCGGCAAGCAAGCCTAAAGTTACGCCGACGATCGTCGATACGACAACGGCAATAAGACCCAAACGAAGCGAAACACCGAAGGTTTGACCGATGATGTTACCGACTTCTTGATTGAGTTTTTTCATCGAAATCCCCAAATCACCCTGTACGATATTACCGAGGTAATTCACATACTGGGTCATCAGAGGCTTATCGAGACCATACTGCGCTTCGAGTCGCGCTCGGATCGGAGCGGGTACTTCTTTTTCGGACATGAACGGATCGCCCGGAATTGCTTTCATCAAGAAAAATGTCGCTGTAATCAAGATAAACAGCGAGAGCAGCGTATATAGAAGCTTGCTGGTTACATAGCGTGCCATCTGCGAACCTCTCCTCCTTGTTCATTCTGCTTAATAGTAACCTACCTGATTTATAATTGCACATTCATTATTTTCAACCCTATTTACTGGTTAAGCAAGAGCAAAAATGGAAGTTTGACGAACATGCAAAAAAATCGGGATATATATGTGTTTCCATATATATCCCGAGCTGTTATTAACTTGGGTCGTGCCAATCAGACTTTAGAAGTCTTATTGTTGTTCCAGGTAAGCGCGAGTGAAGTTGATCGCACCGGAGAAGTCAGTCGTTACGCCTTTCAGGTAAGGCTTAGTCAGCGATGCTTGAGTGTAGTAGTAAACAGGCATGATAACCATGTTGTCGCCGATCAGGATTTTCTCTGCGGCAGCCATATCCTGCATACGTTTCTCTGGGTCGTTACCGCCTTTGTAAGCAGCGTCGATCAGAGCGTCATACTCTTCGTTTGCGAAACCGGTGTTGTTGTTGCCGCCGCCTGTTACGAACATATCCATGTAAGTCATCGGATCGTTGTAGTCGGCAGACCAACCGGCACGAGCGATTTGGAAGTTACCCGTTTTTCTGCTTTCCAGGAATACGGACCATTCTTCGTTTTTCGTTTGAATCTCTACGCCCAGGTTGTTTTTCCACATGTCAGCTACGGCCAGAGCCAGCTTTTGGTGGTTTTCGCTTGTGTTGTAGAGCAAAGTGATCGGAGGAAGAGTCGTGTAACCTTCTTCTTTCATACCTTCTTCAAGCAGTGTTTTTGCTGCTGCTGCATCTTCCTTGAAGTAATCGGAATCCGGATGCTCGTCGCGGAACGATTGGTTGTTCAGGCCTGCGATCGAAGTCGGAACGAAACCGAATGCAGGAGTTTGACCCGCTTTTGTAACATTGTCGATCAGAGATTGACGATCGATTGCCATTGCAAAGGCTTTACGGATCTTAACGTTGTTGAACGGTGCTTCTTTCGTGTTGAACTCATAGTAGTAAGTCGAAGCGATGTCCGTGAGTTTGAACTCGTCTTTCAGTTGCTCGGACAGCGGTTGAATTTGGTCAGTCGGGATTTCGCCGGTAGGTGCGCCAGCGTAATCGATTTCATTGCCTTGGTATTGGCTTGTTTCAGTAGCGCCGCTGTTTACGATCGAAGCCGTAACATTCGTCAGCTTGATGTTGGCAGCATCCCAATACTTGTCGTTTTTCGTCCAACCCATCTCGGAACCCGTAGTCCAAGTCGTCAGCGTGAACGGTCCGTTGGTAACCATCGTGTTCAGGTCAGCAGCCCAAGCTTCGTTGCCTTCAACTGTTGCTTGGTGAACCGGGTAGTACGTGTAGAACGAAGTCAGACCCAAGAAGTAAGGAGTCGGGTTCGTCAGTGTTACTTCCAGCGTGTTCTCGTCAACGGCTTTAACGCCTACAGTCGAGAAGTCTGTTGTTTCGCCGGTGTTGAAAGCTTCAGCACCTTTGATGTAGTACAATTGGTAAGCATATACCGGAGCCGGAACAGTTTCCGGGCTCAGCGCACGCTGCCAAGCGAATACGAAATCGTTTGCTGTTACAGGATCGCCGTTGTTCCATGTTGCGCCTTGACGCAGGTGGAACGTGTAAGTCAGGCCGTCTTCCGAGATATCCCAGCTTTCAGCGGCGCCTGCTTTAGGTTGGCCGTCTTCGCCGATCGTCGCAAGACCTTCATACATGAAGCGCAGCGCAGTGTTGGCTTGGCTGTCTTGAGCTTGTGCCGGATCAAGTGTCGGCGGCTCTGCACTGAGGTTCAAGCGCAGGGTTTGGTCAGCTGCCAGGTTGGCATCGGTAGCAGGTTCGGTAGTTGCACCCTCACCTGTCGTCGTTTCGGTTGGTGTACCCGAATCCGTAGTAGTTGTCTCTTCGGCGCTTCCGCATGCCGCGAGAACCGTGCCGATTACAAGAACCAGCGTCAGAAGCATCATCCAGCTTTTCTTTTTCATCCTGCAACTTTCCCCCTAAAAAAAGATTAATTTTTTTATTGATTATACCCCGCACCGCAAAAAAAATCTATAACCTTTTTTCAGAATTTTGCGCTTTTTTTCAATCATCGCTCTGTTTCTGTCACATTTCCTGTCTCAAACCTTGATTTTCCGGCAAAAAATCCGGTTTTATTTTTAATTTTGTTTTCATTATGTAACATCGTAATGTTAGCTATTTACGATATGCATGATAAAACCAAAAATCCCCAGCAGAATGTAGCAAGGTGCCAATAAAAGAAAGCTCATACGCCAAAACCCTCTCGCCAACCGACCCGGTTCGACACGTCCGCGTTTACGATTTTGAGCGCTCCCAAGCAATCCTAGAATAATCAACAGAATCAGCAGCAGCGCATAGAAACCTATAGAAGAATGAAAAACGTAATTATAAAGAGCAGAAACCGCAAAAATCAAAAAGGGCGTCGTAAAGTCCATGGCCCGCTGAAACGATTGTTTTTTCGGTTCCTTACGAAGCGCGCTAATCGCATAGACGAGCACGAAGGGCAAAAAAGGCAAGACGCATAGGGTAATCAGCACGCCGGAGACCGTTTGAAACATATCATTCCTCCTGCTTCAACGAATTTTCGATTCGTAATGTCTATTTGTCCAACCCTTCAATCAGATTCAGAAGAGTCTGATTAATCGGCGCCTGTTTGCCCGCACGACGGGCAAGTTCGACGACGCCCCCGCTGATCCAGGCCGCTTCTGTCTGATCTCCGCGACTTACATCCTCCAGCATCGAAGATCGATTACGGGCTGTCGCCCGACAAACGCCCAGCAGTTCCTCCCACCAAACTAAAGGAGCTTCGATTCCGGCGGCGGAGTAAATCATCATAATTTCATCAAACACAGCCCGCATGGTCGTTATTCGCTCTTCCTTTTCCAGCAAAGCACCATTTTCTATTTTCCAGAGGGCAGTTAAAGGATTGATCACCGCATTAATGAGCAGTTTTCGATACATCGCATTCTCGATTTCATTCGACACGGTTAGCGATAATCCTCCCGAACCAAAGGCGTCCATCAACATTTTCTCCGCCTGCACCTGCTCAACCGATGATTGTTGCCGAGCAGATGCCGTCCTTCCGAAAGAAGTGCTCCCTTTGCCCGCGTGAAAGACAGATGCGGCATCAATTCTGCGGGCCCCCTCTGTCGTTACAGCGGCATACACGGGTACTTCAGGCAAAGCCTCCATCAAACGCTCGATATGACCCACTCCGTTTTGCAAGCAAAAAAGCCGATCTTGTGCTCGAACATTCGATTGAAGCTTGGCAAGCAATGAATCATTCAGATGTTTTTGCTTAACGGCCAACACGATCCAACGCAATTTACCGTCCGCTTCAGAAAAATGATCCACCGTGCGAGCGACGATTGAAGGAAACCTTATTTTCCACGCGTCATGCTCCGTCGCTTCGCTTACTTGAATCCCAGAATCCATAATCCGCTCCGCTTGTTCTATCGTGCGGGTGTACAATACCACCTCTGCCCCGCCCCTCGCTGCTGATGCCGCAAACAATTGGCCGAGCGAACCCCCGCCGATGACTTCGATTCGCATTTTAATCCCCCTTACCGATCGGATTGACCTCCTGACGCGGTTTACGCCCGTACCGGTCAGCCGTATAATTAAATTAAGAAAAACCTGTTATAAGCCATTATTTTACCATAGCAGAGAAGTCATCATAATTACGTTTGAAAAAATGCGTCTAATGCAGTACTGGAAAGCGAGGGTTCCTTTGTGTCAAAACGTCTATGTGCCGGGCTGCTCGCAACAGTGCTCATTTGCGGTGCCCCGGCCGGTTCGGCCGTCGCCGAAGCAATGCCTGGTGAATGGACACCGGAGCAACGCAAACTGCTCCAAGATACGCTATCCCTGAACGAGTTGCAGCGGGATACGCAGCGAATTGCCGAGGAACAAAATGAATTGTCCAAGCAAAGAAAGCAATTGAACGAAGAAGTTCGACGACTTGAGGCACGGATCTCGGAAAATCAGGAGCGTACAGGTATAATCGTTCGAACGCAGTATATGCAGCAGCAAAGACCTTTCCTTTTATCTTTGCTCAACGCTCGTTCATTTGGCGAATTTAATCGTTTATATACGTATTATCGCCTGGCTATCCGCCATGACGAGAAAATTTTGACCGGTTTCCGCGAAGACACGGACGCCCTGCAAAAACGTCGTGATCAACTTGCCGCAAATTCCGCACGCTTGGAGGAAGTCAAAAGCGGCATCGAGGAGCAGCGCAGCCGCTTGCTCGCTCTCCAAAAAGATATTGACGACGGCTTGCTGACGAGCGACGATCCCGAGAGCTTGAATCGGCTTGCCGAAGAGTTAAATACGTATTGGGATAATGTGGGCCTTTACGAGGTGGATGAATATTTCTCCGAATTGGCCGCTGCCAGCAACAACTTGCCCGGCTACCTGCAAGATAGCGGCAAGCTTAAAGTATCCGGGTTAGGGACGAGGTACACGATCGAGCTTACGGATCAGGAGTTGAACGATTTCCTTCGATCCCAAAATTCGGATTTCGAAAACTTTGCTTTTAGCTTCGAAGACGGACTCGTTGTCGCCGAAGGCCGGCGAGATCGGCTTACGTTGCGCATCGAAGGTCGATATACGCTTGAAACGGAACCCCAAAACGCTGTTTTGTTCCATGTGGATCGACTGGTATTTAACGGGTTGGAACTTCCTGCAAGCACTCGCGCGGAACTTGAACAAAAATATGATCTGGGATTTTATCCGCAACAGGTTGCTCCGGTCGAAGTACGCGAAGTCGAAATGGCGGACGGCCATCTTAAAATTTCTCTTCGCCTGGTTCTTTGAGCCGGGACGCGCGCAACCGATCTATCCGCGACGCAAAAACAAACGCTCTGCCGAAAATAGGCAGGGCGTTTGCTTCATTTTACAAGAACTTCAGGGCTGAAAAAATTCGGCAAGGCCGTCAATTCCTAATGTCCCTTCGTAAAAACGATCCAAAGATCGACTCCAGGAACCTTCGCGAGCAGCCGTCTTTTTGGAGTCTGCCGCAGAACGTCCAACTTGGGCATCCGGTATCCATCGTTGTAAAGAAAGATACGCAGGTTCATCGTAAATTGCCCGCAACATAGGCAAATGTCCCGTGGATTCATACCAAGACGATTGATTTTCATGACCTGTTATGTAGGCAATCCAAAGGGATGACTCACGCACGCGATCCGTATTCGCCGCGATACCCAAACCACGCAAAGCCGCCGTCTTGAACGAAGAAGCAATCGGAGCCAGTCGCGATATTGGAGTATCTTGCGTACCCAAACGAGATAATCGATCAACCGCTAGCGGCAGTTCGTCAGATTCGACCAGTGTTCGAAAATCAGAAAGCATTTGTCCACTCTGCACGGACACTCCGTGCAGGTACGTTCGATCTCTCAAATGATCCGCCAAAGCTAAAGCCTCATCCAAAGACTGTTCGGACTCTTCTTGTTCCGTACCTTTCCATAAAGCAATTAAAGCTGCAAATGCACGAACGTCTCCATTTGAAAATCCAACAACCGGCTTGGTGGCATTCTGTGCCTTTTCAGAAGTAGAAAGAAGGCTTTCTTCCCAGCTCCTCCACTCTTCCAAATTCCGAGGCAGTTCGCCTGCAGTCGTTGTGAATTGTTCGGGGTTCCAAATCACACCGTAAGGATCGAAGTCGAGCGGCACGCCCCAACGATATCCATTCCATTCGACTGAGGCCGCGGAAATCGGAAGCGAATCCGAAGCCGCCCCTGCGCCCCCCTCATACAAATCCGCCGGCAATAAACGACCGGAAGACGCAAAATCGGCAACCCAAGCTCCATCCAGCATCAATACATCCGGTTCCCTGCCGGCAGCATACGCTTCGCGATATGTCTTGTAAGCTTGCTCGGGAGCGATATTCACCAAAGTAACAACGGCACCGGATCGCTGCTGATACTCTTCATTCAAGGCTTTCAACACGTTAAACTCCGACGTGCCCATCATCGTATACACTTCGATCTCGCGTAAAGGCTGTCGGGATTCTCCCCCTCGAAGCGCAGCAGATCCTTCATCCGGCTCTTGCCGCGGCCCGGTCTGCGAAGTCTCGGGCAGAGACGGCGACAGATTGATTAGAGCAAGCAGCAATATGCCGAATAGCACGAAATGGTTTTTTCGCTTCAATTCTGTCCCCTCCGTTTCCTGCTTTTCCTATTGTACCAAACGATCCTTTTTCTAACCAAAAAAAGAATCCGGTAGCAAAACCCGGATTCTTGGAATTTGATTGCTTGTTTTTCTTCTATAATAAGTCTGCCGCCAGTTGGGCCAACTTGGAACGCTCGCCTTTTTCCAAGTGAATATGTCCCGCCAGCTTTTGCGATTTGAATTGCTCCACCGCATAAGTCAAACCATTGCTGGCCGTATCCAGATACGGGTGGTCAATCTGATCCGGATCCCCGACAAGCACCATCTTACTGCCTTCGCCGGCACGCGAGATGATAGTCTTCACTTCATGACGGGATAAATTTTGCGCTTCGTCGATAATGATGAACTGCGACGGAATCGAGCGCCCGCGGATATACGTCAAAGCTTCGACTTGAATGCTGCCCATGCCCATCAAAATCTTATCGATATCCCCGGCGCTTTTCGTATCGAACAAAAACTCCAGATTATCGTAAATAGGCTGCATCCACGGGCGAAGCTTTTCTTCCTTTTCGCCCGGCAGATAACCGATATCCTTGCCCATCGGGACGACGGGGCGCGCAACCAGCAGCTTTTTATACTTTCGCTCATCTTCGACCTTCATCAAAGCGGCGGCGAGAGCCAGCAGCGTTTTGCCCGTTCCGGCCTTGCCCGTAATCGTGACCAGCGGAATGTCTTCCGACAATAAAAGTTCCAATGCCATGCGCTGCTGCGCGTTCCGAGCGACAATTCCCCATACCGGATCATGTCCTTGGAACAACGGCTCCAACCGCTTCGCGTCTGCGTTTAGCTTGACCAACGCCGACTTGCTTCCGCCTTCATCCTTGAGAATGGCAAACTCGTTGGGATAGAGCTGCTCGGCCGGACCGCCGATATCCGAGACAAACAAATATTTGTCCCGGTAAAAGCGATCTACGATTTCGTCCGGCACGATTAACGGTACATAACCCGCGTAGAGCGAATCCGGATCGGCCGTGCGATCCGTCATATAGTCCTGCGCGACAAGACCAAGCACGTCGGCTTTGACCCGAACCAACACGTCTTTGCTCACCATGACCACCAGACGCCGCTGCGCCTCCGGCAGGTCTTCCTGTTCTTTATGATAATTAAGCGCAACAGCCAGAATGCGGTTATCGTTCGTCATTTCGCCGAAGAAATCCTGCATGCTCTGGAAACTGCGATGATTGAGTTCAACCCGGAGCATTCCGCCCGATTGCAGCTCTACTCCGTCGTGCAAATGCCCGCGTTCCCGCAAGGCGTCCAATTCCCGCGATACGCTCCGCGCATTACGCCCGATCTCGTCGGCCAGCCTCTTTTTCGAATCGATCTCTTCCAGCACCGTAGCCGGAATGACCACTTCATGTTCTTGAAACGAAAAGATGGATCGGGGATCGTGCAGCAGAACATTGGTATCGAGTACAAAGAGCTTTTTCACGAGAAATCCCTCCCGAGGCTTAGTGGAACCGCGAGTCTTCATTGAATTGTCGAACGATTCAAGAAGCACCGATCGAAACGTTCACCACCCCCTTTCAATAAAACGTCGAATGAAGGAAAAAAAGCCCGCGGCGAGCCGCTAGGCTTTTCTCATGGCACTCATGACCTGGCCGTCGAGCAATTCGGCAGCATGTCGGTCCAGCGCACGGGTATATTCGGGAGGCGAAGACAAATGAGCCCCGTAAAACAAAGCATTGCGAACCGCTTCGACATTCACGTCGAAACAGCACATTTTGAACGGAACATCCTGAAGCGGATTTTGCGCCACGCGCGCGGTCCCGTTGATGGCAAACATTTTCTCGCCTCCAAAGACGGTAAGGGTCACCTTCGGGTTTTCCAATATGTTACGAACCAGACGCGAACGATGATCGACCGCAAAACGCAGCGTCGCCGGATTAACGGCATACAACCAAGAAATAGCCGTTGAAGTCGGACCGTTGGTTTCGGCATCAACGGTAGCCAGCAGGGCGAACGTATCGCTCTGCAGCTGCGTGAACAGGAATTCGGTCATTTGCGTAACGGCTTCGGACATCACAAGGCCTCCTATACGGCGTCTGATCGGAATCTTTAAATGCTCGCCTCATTATAACATATCGTGAATCAGGCATTCAATCATTCTCCGGCAGCGGGTACGGCAGGCTGGTGATTACCGGCCAATTCATCCTTCAACGCTTGTTTGGCAGCGGCAAGCTCGCTATCGCTAATGTAGACATAAGGGCTATTCCAGGTTCCCGTCACTTTCGGGAAATTGATGTTTTCTTTCGGAATATCCCAGTACGTCTTCACCAGGTTCAGAATCTGCTTGTTCTCCAAGTCGGTATCGGTATTACCGGCAACCGCATCAATCAACGAACCTGACTTGGTCAGCGCATTAAACGACTGTACTTTGTCCATAATGGCGCCGATCACCTGTTGTTGACGCTGGTTGCGGCTAAAGTCGTCCGAAGGACCGGTTGGCGGGTTACAGTTCGTTTTCCGATAACGGACGTAGTCCAGCGCATTTTTGCCGTCAAGCTTCTGAGGCCCGGCTTTCAGATCGATATCCGTACCGTCGGCCGTGTCTTTGTAACACATGTCCATCGTGACATCGACATCGACGCCTCCGAGCGCATCCACGATATCGCGCAAGCTCTGGAAGTTGACCACCGTGACGTAATCGAGCGGGATATCAAAATATTTGCCCAGCATTCGCTGCATGGCTTCTTTCGCTTCGGTCTCGCCTTTTTTCTCCTGAGCGAGGAATGTCGGGTAGTACGCGTTAACTTTGCGAACTTTGTAGCCCTCAAGTTCAATACGCGTATCGCGCGGCAGCGAAACGATCGTAGCTGTATTCGTATTCGGATTCATCGCCGCAACCATCACGACATCGGTGAGGTGCGATCCCGTTTCCGAACGGAAGTCGGTTCCAAGCAGCGCCATCGCGATCGGTTGGGTATTCGCCGGCTTAACTGGCTCTCCCGCCTCGCCGATCGACTGCGATTTTTGATAAATCCATCCCAGATAAACTCCCGCGCCTATGATCAATAAGATAAGCACGATTGAGAAAATCGTCCAAAAACGTTTTGCGCCGCTCTTTTTGCGTTTCGGGGTAGGTGGTTTGCGTCCTCCACCGTTGCCGCCGGAAGATCCTGAACTCCGACGAGGCGGAGCAGCTTCAGCAGAACGCCCGCGGTTACCGCTTGAACGCGGCGGCAAGCCGCCGCCTGTTGTGTTGCCCATTTCATACCCAGCTCCTTCTCTTGTACGATCCGCACGAAAGGCGCAAGCGTTCTTTCGCACAAATGAAAACAGGGTCCGCACGCCACCCCGGCGGCGGACCCTGTTCACCGGACCACCGAACGTCCTTTTTTAAAGACGTCGATGGCGCGGGAAAAGTTACCGATTGCTTGCTTTGTTCAAAAAATTATGCGTTAGCTTGAGCTTGCTTGCGTTGTTTTTCCGCACGCTCGCGCTCGCCTTTTTGCAGGATCTTTTTACGCAGACGAACGTTTTTCGGCGTGATTTCGCAATATTCGTCGTCGTTCAGATATTCCAAAGCTTGTTCCAACGAGAACAGGCGCGGTGTTTTCATTTTAACGGTATCGTCCTTGGTTGCCGAACGTACGTTAGTCAGTTGTTTCTCTTTGCAAATGTTAACGACGATGTCGTTGTCGCGCGTGTGCTCGCCGACGATCATGCCTTCGTAAACTTCTGCGCCCGGTTCAACGAACAATGTACCGCGATCTTCGACGCCGAGGATGCCGTACAGGGTTGCGTTGCCGTTTTCCGTCGATACGAGAACGCCTTGGTGACGTCCGCCGACTTGACCGCCGATCAGCGGGCCGTAGCTGTCGAACGCATGGTTCATGACGCCGTAGCCGCGTGTCAGAGTCAGGAAGTTCGTACGGTAACCGATCAGACCGCGAGCCGGAATCAGGAATTCCAGACGAACTTGGCCCGTGCCGTTGTTGATCATGTTGACCATTTCGGCTTTGCGCATACCCAGGCTTTCCATAACCGCGCCCATGCTTTCTTCCGGTACATCGATCAGGAGACGTTCGATCGGCTCCATTTTTTTACCGTCAACTTCGCGCACGATAACTTCAGGTTTCGATACTTGCATTTCGTAACCTTCGCGACGCATGTTTTCGATCAGGATGCCCAAGTGAAGTTCGCCGCGGCCCGATACGACAAAAGCATCCGGGCTATCGGTTTCTTCGACGCGCAAACTTACGTCGGTTTCCAGTTCGAAGAACAGACGGTCGCGCAGCTTGCGGGAAGTGACCCATTTGCCTTCGCGGCCCGCGAACGGACTGTTGTTGACCAGGAATGTCATTTGCAGAGTAGGCTCGTCGATCTTGAGGACCGGCAGAGCTTCAGGGTTTTGCGGATCAGCAATCGTCTCGCCGATGTTGATGTCCTTGATCCCTGCGATTGCGATGATGTCACCCGCGCCCGCTTGCTCGGTCTCGATACGCTTCAGGCCTTGGAATCCGAACAGCTTCTCGATGCGCGCTTGCTTCATTCCGCCTTCACGCGTCATGACGGCAACGGATTGACCTTGACGAATCACGCCGCGGTTAACGCGACCGATCGCGATACGGCCCAGGTATTCGTTGTAGTCCATCAGCGTAACGAGGAATTGCAGCGGATCTTCCGTGCTTTCCGTCGGCGACGGAATGTTTTCGATGATCGTGTCATACATCGCCTGCATGTTGTCGTCTTGTTGCGCCGCATCTTTGCTGGACGTACCGTTCAGCGCGGAAGCGTACACGACCGGGAAGTCGAGTTGGTGATCGTTAGCGCCCAGTTCGATGAACAGATCGAGCACTTCGTCGATGACTTCCGACGGGCGAGCTGCCGGACGGTCGATTTTGTTCACAACTACGATCGGAGTCAGGTTGTGCGCCAAAGCTTTGCCCAATACGAAACGAGTCTGCGGCATGCAGCCTTCGTAAGCGTCAACGACGAGCAGAACGCCGTCAACCATTTTCATGATCCGTTCCACTTCGCCGCCGAAGTCGGCGTGTCCTGGAGTGTCCACAATGTTGATCAGGTAATCTTTATAAGTAATCGCCGTATTTTTCGCCAGAATGGTGATACCGCGTTCTCTTTCGAGATCGTTGGAGTCCATGGCGCGCTCCTGCACATGCTCGTGGTCGCGGAAGATACCGGATTGTTGCAGCAGTTTGTCCACCAGCGTCGTTTTACCGTGGTCGACGTGAGCGATAATCGCGATATTGCGGATTTGTTCTCTCGAATGCATGAATGGAATGTTCCCTTCTCTATTAAAAATGTTAAAAAACGGATGCTAGTGGTTCTCGCAAAAGAAGCGTCCGGCAATCCTGCCGACGCTCCTCAATCCCTTTGATTATACATGATTTTCATGAAATTTCAAGCCTTTTTACATTTTGCGCCATCCGCTGCGTTTACCGCTCTTGGACTCCGGCCAAAACAGCAGCCAGGATCCTGCGAGAATCAGAATAATCGAGAAAGCATAAAGAAAAAACGGACCCAGCAAACTGAAAACAAACAAGATGATCGACAACCCGATCAAGCCTAGCGAAGCATAATAAACACCCTTCGGACGTTGTGCATCGAGCAGCGCGTATTCATAGAGACCGACACCCGGTCCCAAAAGAAACGCCGGCCATAACACTTCGATCAAACCAAAGCCCCAAGTATTGCACAGCGAGAGTACTATCCCGTATACGGTCAACGTACCGCCCGGAACCAGCGCCCACGCCGGAAGCGTGCGGACCGCGAAAGCCAAGTGCAGCGCTACGCCGGGAATCAGGATCAGAAGCGGCCAGAAGACGCGACCGAGAAAAGCAAACACGCCCCACTGTCCCAAAAGAATGATGAGTCCGGCAGTTAAAACAAAAATTCCGACAGCCTTCTTGTTATTGTTTGGCATCCGATTCTCTCCTTGCGGAATTTTCGCGTCGCCTTGCGTGGAGAGGGAGCGCGAGAACGCGTCCTTCCCTTTTGTTATCGGAATATTCCGGCTGTTTATTCAGTCACTAGGCAAAATTTTAAAGAAATGCGATCAGAACCAGTCCTGCTTGATCGCCGCTTCGGCATCTGCTTGTTCACGACGCAAACGCGAACCGCCCGCCAACAACTCGATCGTCTCCGTCCCGGCTGCCGCTTCTTCAATCAGACGCTCCAAATTCGGAGTCACGGCTTCGATCTTGTTCACGATGCGCAAATTCGGATTGGTTGTCGGAGACTTCGGAACAAACAACGTGCAGCAATCTTCATAGGGCAAAATGGACGTCTCGTACGTTCCGATTTTTCGCGAAAGACGGATGATCTCATCCTTATCCGTCATCACCAGCGGCCGAAGAATCGGCAGCTCGGTCGCACGTTCGATCACGTTCATGCTGGGTAACGTTTGGCTGGCTACCTGACCCAAACTTTCACCGGTTACCAACGCCAGTGCTTTCTCTCGCTCCGCAACCTTCGTCGCGATCCGCAGCATGGCCCGTCGCATCAACGTGATCATCAGGTTATCTTGGCCCATTTGCGTAAAGGAAGTCTGAACTTCGGTAAAAGGCACGATATGCAATCGCACTTTGCCCGCATATTCAGCCAGTGCCTGCGCCAGATCGATGACTTTTTCTTTGGCTTTCTCACTCGTGAACGGATAGCTGTGGAAATGGATGCACTCCAGCTCCAGCCCGCGCCGAAGCGCGGACCAGCCGGCCACCGGACTATCGATGCCGCCGGACAGAAGAAGCAGTGCTTTGCCGTTCGTGCCAAGGGGGAAGCCTCCGACGCCGGGAATCACTTCTCCGTACACATAGGCGGCTTTATCCCGGATTTCGACTCTCAGTTCCAACTCCGGGTTGCGCACATCTACCTTCAACAACGAAAAACGCTTGAGCAGCGGAGTCGCCACCAATGGATTGGATTCCTGCGAGGGATGCGGGAAGTCTTTCCACACCCGTCGAACATTAGTTTTGAACGTCGTTTCCCGATCCAGGTTCATGGCTTCGATCAGTTCTCCGGCTGCACGGATGATTTCATCCAGTTCAGGCTGCACGGCGCGAACAGGACTGAGCGACGTCATTCCGAATACGTTTTGCAGGATCGGAATCAACGTTTCGACGTTTTCGCTGCCGGGATCGACATAAATCCGTCCGAATTCGCGGCGGATTTTCGCATCGGGATACGGACGCATCAACGCGCGAACATGTTCGACCGCTGCCTTTTCAAAACGAGCACGATTGCGCCCTTTAAGCGTAACTTCGCCGAAACGAAGCAGTAAATAATCATATTTCTTCATCTATTATCTTTTTCTCCCCTCAAGCGGTGCAAGACGTTCTACGGCACTGCCGATCACTTTCACCAGCTCTCGAATCTCGGATTGCCCATGTTCGTCGCCCAAGCTGATTCGAATACCGGATATCGCTTCTTCATGCCCCCGCCCCATCGCGCTGAGCACACGGCTCGGCTTCTCCGTTTTGGCCGAACAGGCCGATTGGGCGGACACTTGCACTCCAAGCTCTTCCAGCGTATTCAGAATCACCTGAGATTTCAAGCCCGGAAATGTAAAATGTATAATATGCGGCGATGATTGCTCCGGCTCAGTCAATCGAAGTCCGGCATGCCGATTGACTTCGGCCGCAACCGTCTCACGCAGCGTATTCATTTTTTTTGCACGTTCCGTTCGTCCTTCTGCCGCTAAACGGAAAGATTTCGCCGCGCCCACAATAGCTGCCACATTCTCCGTTCCTGCCCGCAGACCGTTTTCTTGACCGCCTCCGGAGAACAGGGGGAGCAAACGAACGCCTTCGCGCACATAAAGAATACCGACTCCCCGCGGCCCGCGGATCTTATGGGCAGATAAACTATACAGGTCGATCCCCGCTTGGTTCAAATCAAGTGAAAGCTGACTAAAACCCTGTACGCCATCGACATGAAAACGGACGCGCGGGTGAAGCTTTTTCAACTGTCGGCCGATTTCGGCAATAGGCTGTACCGCGCCCGTTTCGTTGTTCACATGCATCACGCTAACAAGCGCCGTGTCTTCTCGAACAGCAGCCAGCACGGCTTGGGCGGACACGACACCGTCAGCTCCAGGCATTACGTAAGTGGCTTCAAACCCCAACTCCTCTAACTGCTGACAACTTTCATATACGGAAGCATGTTCGATCGCTGTCGTTACGATATGTTTTTTCCCGTCGCTTCGACCCAGCATCATGCCTTTAATCGCCAGATTGTTGCTCTCGGTGGCGCCGGAAGTGAAAACGATCTCTCCGGGCTTCACGCCTCCGATAGCAACCGCACACACCTCTCGTGATCGTTCCAGCAGCTTCGACGCCGCTTCTCCGCCCCGATGGATCGACGACGGATTTCCGCTATGCGCTTCCATCACCTCGGCAATGGTACGTATGACATCCGGATCAGTCGGGGTCGACGCCGCTTGGTCAAAATTCAACATGCTTTGAACCTTCTTTCCTTACGTCGATTCTTATATCTTAACGCGTATCGCCGATTCTTCCAAACGGCAAAAAGATCAAAAAGGATAAGCCGGCATCTCGTCTCGACAAGACAAGCTACAAGCAGCTTTCCCTCTTTGATCTTTACCTGATCCTGGAACGTCTCAGATATATTTGGCTTGGGCAGATTCAACCCGGCCGATATATTTCTGCGTTTCGCGCGGAAGTTGATCGAACTTGGCGTTCAGATCTTCTTCGGTACGGATTCCAAGACGTTGAAGCGTTCCGGGTCCTGCATTATAAGCAGCAAGTGCAAGACGCTGGGAGCCTCCGAAGCGAATCAACATCGAAGCGATATAGCTGGAACCGCCATTGATGTTCTGTTCGGGATCGAAGGAATTCGTTACGCCCAGGCCGGCAGCCGTGCCGTCCATCAACTGCATCAAGCCTTTCGCTCCGGCTCCGGATTGCGCATTCGGATTAAACGAAGACTCCGCATCGATGATTCCGTTGATAAGCGATTGCGGAATGCCGTATTTGGCACTCGCGGCTTGCACGATGTCCGCGTATTGCGCCGCTCCCGTATTCGGCGTACCCGATCTTACCTTGGGTTCCGATACCTGCGGCATCTCGATCTTGGCAGACGAACCGTCCAACGAAGAAGCTCCGTTTAACGACATCGCGCCTTTTTTGAGCGAATCGACCTGATCGGCAGGCAGCGAAATGGCCGCCAGCGTCTTGAGCAGTTCTTCCGCGGAGATCGAACTTGTCCCGGACTGCTCCATTTTTTGCTGCAAAAGCGCCGCGAAAACAGAAGAGTCGATCTTGCCCTGTGCCATATTATTGAGAGAAGACTTGTCCAAATTCATGCTATCCATCCATTGGAATTCGATAAGCTGCTTGGCTGTCTTCGGTTCGATAATCATCGGTAGCATTCCCCTTCCTCGGTGTTAAATCCAGCTTAGACCCGACAGACCAGGTTTGCAAAGGGACTTACGGACCGGTTATCCGGGATTCCGTCTATTTACGAGCGCGGCGCGCTCATGCGACGCTGGCTCAAATAATCGCTTTCGTAATAGTCCAGGTCATCGCGCAGCTCTTCATATGTTTTGGTTACGTCGAGAATGATCTCGCGCGCCGGAGCGGCAATCTGTCTGCGGAAACGAATCGCTTCCTGCCCCGTGTACGCGTAACGGCCATCTTCGGCGTAACATTCGTTTTTCGGATAAAAGAAACTATTGATGACGTTATGGTACACCTTGTACAGTGTATCTTCCGCGGAATTCACGTCGAAATTGGCCCGACGAAGCAGCACCCCGATTTTTTCGGAGGACGTTTCCGAGAACACGAGCAGATGGCGAAGATCAGACAAAAATCCCTTGTAGTAAGCAACTTCTTCCTCGTCCTGCGACTCCGCAAGCTGAGGCAGCGAATACTCGTTCAAAAAAGCTTCGACTCTCAGACTGGCGGCTTTCAACTTTTCTCTGGTTGATTCACATAATTTCTGTACGTTAGGCGCTGACATAACGGCGTTTCCCCCTTGGTATTTGATCGCGCGCTCGGCGCGAACCGGGCTTCCTTGCAAACCCAATTCTTGCTCCGTCCATCGTAGCATAAATTTTAAGCAAAAGCATCCGGCGCGCAGGCAATAAAGCTAACTGATAAACAATAGTTATCAGTTGCGAAGGTAGCGACACATCGAGTCGCAAGCGGATCATTCGCAACCAGTTGCGAAGGTAGCGACACATCGAGTCGCAAGCGGACCATTCGCAACCAGTTGCGAAGGTGGCGACATGCAGAGTCGCTTATTAAATTCCTATCCGTAAGGAAACCTAGCGGCTGCGGGAGAAATTCGTTAGCGTATGCTTTCGATGTGCCTTTCTTCGAAAGGCTTCAGGTCGCGTGTTGCATTTGGGAAGCTGGATTGGATTTGAATAAGGAAACTTCCCAAATGCAAAGGCGAACGCCAATAACATATGCTTCCGAAGTGCATTTCTTCGAAATGCTTCTCCTACACTGAATTTCTCCCTTCGCCTATTGGCATTGTTAAAGTCTAAGCCATTTGAAATTCAAGATTGCTTATGTTCTTGGTTTTGGACTGATACCTAAGCTCTTTATCATGACGTCGTTTATATCCTCAGCATCTAAGAGAAGTTCATATTACATGCAATGCGCTTTATTGCACACTTCTAGCATAAATCGATCCCTGCCTGACTTTCTTATTCAAGTTGATGTTTTGTGCACATTTTTCAATAAAAAGAGCCATTTGGGCTTTTTGAATAAGAAAATGTGAGCCTATCATCAATATTCGTTCTTAAAGCAGGATTCTCTCGATTTTTTTTGACGTAACCTCAACATTTGAATCTGTGAGCCATTAAATTAGCCGTTCACCTTTTACTTAACCGCCATGCCGATTTCAAAACTTTTCGGCGATTCTTGCGACCGTCTTGGAATAAAACGATCGCAACGCAAAACGGCGTCCGGTACCTTCTTAATGAAGGTACCGGACGCCGCCGATCGGATTGTTCGTGCAAACAATTCTCACGTTTCTTGAAGCAGCCGATTGCTCGGTCGATCAAGAAGCTTGTCGGGTTGCGTCAGTTCGGAAAGTTTACCGTAAGCCGGGTTCTGTGCTGCTTTGCGGTGCAGACGGGAACTACCCTCCCGCTTTGAGCGACAATCATCTGTCTAGGCCGTTTATTGCTAAACGGCTCAAGCGACCAACCTAAACGCACCCCGGGCAAGGGCTGTTTCCGGCAAAGCCGAAAACCGCGTTTCATTAGGTCTTGCTCCGGATGGGGTTTACCAGGGACGAAGTCACCAGCGCCCCTCGGAGTCTCTTACACTCCGGTTCCACCCTTACCTGTGCACGCCCGGAGGCGGCCATCGGCGGTCCATTTCTGTGGCACTAATCCTTCAGCTCGCGCTGACTGGACGTTATCCAGCATCCTGCCCTACGAAGCCCGGACTTTCCTCCCGTGCCGCCTTACGCGACACCGGCGATTGTCTGTTAAACTTCCCTTAAGCAACGGCATTTAGTATACCTCAAAAAAATGCAGGTGACAAGCGTTTTTTCTTTACACGAATCGGAAAGGTTCCGTGTTGGGTTCCGACGCATGCACAGTCGTTTCGCTGCCGTTCTCGGCCAGCATTCGACCCAGCAAATCCGCTACTTCGCGCTTCATGATTTTCTCCGAATTATGTCCCGGATCGATAATCGCAAGCCCGGCCATCAGCGCGTCATGCGCCGTATGATAGTCGATGTCGCCGGTAATCAGCACATCCGCGCCTTGGCGAATCGCGTGATGAATGTATCGACTGCCCGAGCCGCCGAGTACGGCTGCTTTTTTCACCAAACGTTCCGGGTCCCCCACAACGCGAGCCGCAGGCACGTCGAAGCCTTTTTTCACGACTTCGGTCAATTCCGCCAATGTCTTCGGTTCTGCCAGTTTGCCGATGCGTCCGAGTCCGTACGACTTGCCTTTTTGTTCAACCGCGTACAGGTCGTAAGCCACTTCCTCGTAAGGATGAGCCTTGAGCATCGCTTGTACGGCTTTGGAACGCAGGTTTTCCGGAAGAACCGTCTCGATTCGAACTTCCTCCACGCGCTCCAACTTGCCTACGCTGCCCTGATGCGGATTCGCACGATCGCCCGGCAGGAACGTTCCGGTTCCCTCCGTATTAAAGCTGCAGTGCGAATAATTACCGATTGCTCCTGCTCCGGCAGCAAGAATAGCGTCCAATACGCTTTGATGATGCGTTTTCGGGACATAGACGACCAATTTGTATAGCTGCTCGCTCTGCAGCTCTTCAAGCGGCTTCGGATCTACGATTCCAACCAAGCTCGCCATCCAGTCGTTCATGCCGCCTTCCGCTACATCCAGATTGGTATGGCTGATATAAACGGCGATATCATGCTTGATGAGTTTCTCGTATAGAGCGCCCATCGGTGTATCCGTGCGCAGATTGGCAAGAGGACGGAAAATGATCGCATGATGGGCCACGATCAGGTTTGCGCCGAGCAAAATCGCCTCATCCACAATTTCCGGCGTGACATCCAGCGCAACCAGAACTTTCGTAATTTCCTTATTCAACGTGCCAAGCTGCAAACCGATTTTATCGTTCTCGACAGCCAATGATTTCGGCGCGAATTTTTCCATCAATTGAATGACGGTTTGTCCTTTGGCAAGCATGCCAGCACCTCCTTAAGTCGTTCGATATGACGCTCAAGGGCTTCTTTCTTACCTCTTGCATCATCGGTGTCCGAGCGCCCCATTGAACCGGCAACCCGCTCCAACTTGGCAATCTCGCCGATCCATTTTTCATGAAACACAGGTGAAGCCGCACGCACAAGAAAAGGACCGAAATCGAGCAATTGCTCGCGGTCGAGCGTTACCGAAGGTTCTCCGACCGTTGTATCCGCATAAAGCTTGGCATTTTCCTCTTCCGCCGACTCGCTGCGATCACCTGTCAGTACCTCATAGATTTTGCCGTCTTCCTCCAGGATCGTCTCGCCGCGAAGCAGCCATCCCTCTTGCAGCAGCCAGCGGCGAACCAAATCTTCCCCTACGTTCGGCTGCAAAATCAGACGGCTCACGCCCTCCAGCTTGGACTTTCCTTCAGTCAGAATGCGAACGATCAATGCGCCGCCCATGCCTGCAATGGTAATCACGTCCGCTTCTCCTGCCTGAATCGCAGCTAAGCCATCTCCGAGTCTTACGGAAATTTTGTCTTGCAGTCCCGCTGCCGCGACTTGCTTCGCAGCAGCATCGTAAGGCCCGCGATTCACTTCTCCCGCAATGGCCGAAACCACTCGCCCTTCCTGCACGGCACATGTCGGCAGCAACGCATGGTCAGAACCGATATCCGCCAGGCGGCTGCCGGGCGGAATCAGTTTGCAAATCGTGTTTAATCGTTGTGATAATTTCATACAGACACCCACGCAATCCATTTTTTTCGCCAGATAAACAAGAATATAAAGGCCAACGCCAACTTGCCCAGAATGTACAAAATGATTCCGTCCGGTGCATTTTGGCGCAGCAGCAAGCTGTCGAGCTCAGGCATGAACCAGAGCGTCACGCCGACCGCAAAGTAGATGGAAGCAAAACGCTTCGCCTTATGATGAGCAAGCCAGCTAAGCCAGAGCAGCAGCGCGCTAAGCGGCAGCCACAGCAACTGAAGCATCGGCCAAGACGCTCCGGGATTCATTTGTCCGAAAAATTTCGCGTATAACAGAATCAAAGCTCCCCAGCCGCTATAATGCAGCAGGCCGCTCGGAACGATCATGCCTACGGCGAGCCATACGACCGCGCATGCCGCTATCAGACCAAGCATGGACATCTCCACGGGCCAGCCATTCAATCGAATCATCCAGGCACCTAGGGCAAGCAGCACAAGGCTGCCGATCGCATACAGCATTTGCCCGCCCATACCGCCCATCCAGGCTCTTCCCCTGGCGTATGTACCGAGCCCGTAGCAGAATGAGACAAGCGCAGCGATCGCCGCCGCTTGAAACGGCCAGTCTAAAATCCGGAAGTAGAATCCGATCAGGAAAATCAAAGCCACGCTAACAAACGAGAGTGCCCACAGCTTAAAATTACCCTGCTGCAGGGATGAAACCGACAACGTGCTTTTTTTCTTCGGCTGCGTTTGCTCATCATCATATAAGTTTAACAAAAAATCGCAATAATGTTCGGGTAAAAGTTTACCTTTACGCCAATTTTCGATTTCCATAATGATGACTCTCTTTTTTTCCCGTTCCAAAAGCGCTCCTCCTTATAGGGCCAGTCTTTAATCACGTACCGCTGCTGAAGCCGTTCTCATTTTTATATCGGCAAATCGCTTCGCTACGATTACCCGCAAGCCGCCAAGCGTTTACGCTTTGCTTATTGTACCCAAAAAAAATCGATTCGCCTATCAGGCAGGATGCACGGATAGCCGGGACTTTTGGGCGAGCCGCTCCCAAAAATCGACGCTTTGCGCAAAAAACCGCCGGAGCAGCGCCCCGGCGGTCTGATCGGTCATTTATTCCAGGAAATCTTTAAGTCTTTTGCTGCGGCTCGGGTGGCGAAGCTTGCGGAGCGCCTTGGCTTCGATCTGACGAATGCGTTCGCGCGTAACGCCGAATACCTTGCCGACTTCCTCAAGGGTGCGCGTGCGTCCGTCATCCAGACCGAAACGCAGTCTGAGCACGTTCTCCTCACGGTCAGTCAATGTATCGAGCACGTCTTCCAACTGCTCCTTGAGCAGCTCGTAGGCAGCAGCATCCGCCGGAGCCAACGCTTCCTGGTCTTCGATGAAATCACCGAGGTGCGAATCGTCTTCTTCACCGATAGGCGTTTCCAGCGAAACCGGTTCCTGGGCGATCTTCATGATCTCCCGAACCTTCTCTACGCTAAGTTCCATTTCGGCGGCAATTTCTTCCGGCGAGGGCTCTCGGCCAAACTCCTGCAACAACTGCCGGGAAACCCGGATCAGCTTGTTGATCGTCTCGACCATATGAACCGGAATCCGAATGGTCCGGGCCTGATCGGCGATCGCCCGGGTGATGGCCTGGCGAATCCACCAGGTGGCATACGTACTGAATTTGAACCCTTTTTTGTAGTCGAATTTCTCTACCGCTTTGATGAGGCCCATATTGCCTTCCTGGATCAAGTCAAGGAACAACATGCCTCGTCCGACATAGCGTTTGGCAATACTGACGACGAGACGAAGATTCGCTTCCGCCAGACGGCGCTTGGCTTCTTCATCGCCTTCTTTGATGCGCTTTGCCAAGCCCACTTCATCGTCGGCGGAGAGCAAGGGAACGCGCCCGATTTCCTTGAGATACATCCTTACCGGATCGTTGATCTTAATACCCGGCGGCAGTGCGAGATCGTCTTCGAATTCCGATTCCTCGCTACCTTCTCGTTCGCTTCTCAAACGCGGACGTTCTTCTTCCTCGTCGCTTTCGTCTCCTACTTCAATTCCAAGGTCACCTAGCTGTTCATAGAACTCGTCGATCTGTTCGGGATCTTGATCGAACGGAGACAATTTCTCGGCGATCTCCTTATAGCTGAGATGCGATCTTTTTTTGCCAAGTTCGATCAATTGTTCCTTCACCTGGTCGAGAGTCAGTTCGCCTTCCAATTCCGTATGTTGCTCATTCGCCATTCTGAGACTCCCTCCTCCCCGGATTCCGAACGGAAAAACGCGTTCGCTATTGCCGTTCCAGGGCTATGATTTCACTTGCGATTCGAGCAGCGAGCAGGAAATCACCATCTTTTTCGGCGCGCATCATTTCTTCGCGTTTGCGCTCAATGCCACGCAGTTGGGGCACCTTGCGGACTTCCCGGATGCAATCGTCAAGTACCTGCTCGTTCCACTCACGCGGGCCTTCCATCATAACGATGGCGCTAACCGCCTTCTCCAACTTCTCGTCCTGCAAGGAAGAAATGAAGCGGCTGCTGTCAGGCTCGCGGTCCTGCGCGTAAAAAGCATAAAGATAAGCGGATATGGCCGCATGTTCGGGCAAATTGAACTCGTTTCCGAGTCGCTGCTCCACATAATCGGATGCTTGACGGTCCTGAAGCATGAAGAACAGCAAACGCCGCTCAGCAGTTTGATGAGCAGGCAATAAATCGCGGTTCGGACGTGCCCGGCGTTGTTGCGGGAAAAAATCTTCTTCGGAATTTCCGCCGCCTCCGAAGTTCCCTTTTTTTCCGTAACCGCCTTTATTGGCATAATCGCCGCGATCGCGACCTTTGCCGCCATACTGTCCTCCGCGACCGCCTTGTTTGGAACCCGGATAAGCGGGGCCCGGATCTTCCTGCCCCGGAGCCGGCCTGCTCTGCTCCTGACGGATCAGGTTGCAATCCTGCTTGAGGCTATCGAAGGAAACATCGACTTCGGAAGACAATTCCCGCAGATAGACTTCGCGCTCGGTCGGCGAACTCAGGGCGGCAATAACCGGCAATGCCGCTCTCGCATAATCCACGCGACCGCTTTCTTCCGTCAATCGGTGACCCCGGCGCAGATTAGCCAAACGGAACTTCGTGGTCGAAGCCGCATCCTCCACGACCTGACGGATAAAACGTTCTCCGCCATTGGAACGAATATAATCGTCGGGGTCTACGCCGGGCGGCAGCATCGCGATCTTCACTTGCAAGCCTGCCTGTTCCAGAATCGGAATACTTTTCAGTGCCGCATTCTGACCTGCATTGTCTCCGTCGTAGCAGACAAGCACTTCGTCCGCCGTAGTCTTGATCATGGCTGCATGTTGGTCGGTAAGCGATGTGCCCATGGTTGCGACTCCGTTATGCACACCGGCTTCCCAAGCCGCGATGACGTCACCGTAACCTTCGAATAAGACGGCCTGACGCTGCTTGCGAATCGCGCTTCGTGCCTGCCCAAAATTATACAACACCCGACTTTTGTTAAATAATCGGCTCTCCGGCGAGTTCACATACTTCGGATGTCCTTCACCGAGTATTCGCCCGGCAAAAGCAATGGTCTTGCCGCTTCGGTTGGCTATCGGAAACATGATCCGGCCGCGAAAACGGTCAACGTACCCGTCTCCGTTTTGTTTGGCTGAAATCAGCCCGCCCTTCTCCATTTCCGCCAGATCGAATGAACGCTTATCCAAGAACTGAACGAGCGTATCCCAACGATCCGGTGCGAATCCGATACCGAACTGGTCGATCATTTTGTCGCCGATACCGCGCCCGCGCAAATATTCCAGCGCCGGACGGCCGTGCTCCGTGTTTTTCAACAAAAAATGATAGAATTTTTCGCTCCATTCATACGCCTGAAGGAGACGTCCGGTTTCTCGGTCTTGAGGCGATTCCGGCTTTCCAGCGGTATTCTGGAAAGGAATATGCGCCTCCTCCGCCATAATCTTCACAGCTTCGGGGAAAGATAGTCCTTCGATTTCCATCCTGAATTTGATGGCGTTGCCCCCCATGCCGCAGCCGTAGCAGTAGAAGATTTGGCGATCCGGCGTCACCGTAAAAGAAGGGGTCTTTTCGGAATGGAACGGGCATAGGCCTTTCATATACTTCCCCTGTTTGGTCAGATGTACATGTCTGCCAACCGTTTCGACGATATCGTGCTGCGTCAGCACCGCATCGATCGTTTCCTCCGGAATATTTCCGTATTCCGTACTCATAGTAACCACCTTCTAATGAAAATAATATTCGCTATACCTGCTGCTTCTCCTGCAAATCATGTAAAAGTTTTAAACATTTTTCCGAGAAAACAGCCCGATCCTCCGCCGTGAACTTTTTCGGCCCTTTGGTTCGGCCTCCTCCGCGGCGCACTTTTGCACTCGTATGTCGGCGATCCAACAAAAACTCAATGTTGTCCGCATCGTAAACGACGCCTCTTTCCGACATTGCATAAGCACGCTTTGCCAAGACAAGAGCAGCCAAGCCATAATCCTGCGTGACTACCAAATCTCCCGCTCGCAGATGGTTGACGATATACAGATCGGCACTTTCTTTTCCGCGATCCACCCTTACGACTTGCACACCGACTTCTTCGCGCAGCATATGATCGTATGAAGAGACCAACACTACGGGGACGCCAACTTTTGACGCCGCATGTTTGATCTCGTCCTTAACCGGACAAGCATCGGCATCGACCATGATACGCATGCTTTCCGCTTTGGCTTCCACAATAGCCTCCCTTCATCCGGACGCGATACCCTGCTTTGCGGCCTCCGCCCGAACCTATGCGAAAAACGGAACGTTTCCCGCCGTATGCTTGGAGAAGCGAGAACCGTCAGGCTCTACGCTTCCCAAGCGGAAGAGAAACAATTCATCCGGTACCGCCGTATGACGACCGACCTTGCTCTCTGCGCGGGAAAAATTCCGTATCGGGTTATTATTCAATTGGCGCAAAAAGCAGTTGTCCTACCTATTTTACATCGTTCTTACTGCCAAACCAACTTTCCGAAATCGGCAAATTGTTTGAGGTCGCCATCAACGGCTGCAAGCAGAGCCAAGCGGTTGGCACGGACCTTTTCATCCTCTGCCATTACCATTACCCGGTCGAAGAAGGTGGTAATCGGTTGCTTGAGCCCCGACAGTGCGGTCAATTCGGCCGCGGCCGCCGTCATGGCTCCTTCTTCTTCGGCGTAAGCCCAAGTTTCGCGTTGTCCGTGCAGCAGTTTCCACGATTCGAACAGCTCGCGCTCCGCTTCGTCTTCGAACAGTTCCGGCTTCACTTCGCGCTCTTGCGCTTTTGCGGCCAGATTGCTTGTACGCGTGAACGATTCGACCGTGGTCTTGAAATCCTCTTCATTTTGAACGGCGTTCATCAAGGCGCTGCCGCGGGCAACAATCGCCGGAATGTCTCCGAAGCCTGCTGCTATTACCGCGTCCACCACGTCGTAACGGAGGTTGTCCGACAGCAATTTTTTCACGCGGAGTTCGAAGAAGTCGCGCAGGACTTTGCGCACTTCGTCTGCCGTCCGTTTCAAATTGCCCGCTTGCTCATGCACGGCGATCGACAAGTCGAACAACTGCTCCAGCGTCAGGTCCAGATCATGATCGAGCAGAATCTGCACGATGCCTGCCGCTTGGCGACGCAGCGCGTACGGGTCCTGCGATCCGGTCGGGACGATGCCGATACCGAAGAATCCGACGATCGCATCGGTTTTGTCCGCCAGACTGACCACCGAACCCGCGATCGAAGCCGGGACGGATTCACCTGCAAAACGAGGCTGGTAGTGTTCGAACACGGCACGGGCCACTTCTTCTTTTTCGCCTGCTTTGCGCGCATAATCTTCGCCCATCACGCCTTGAAGCTCAGGGAATTCGTAGACCATTTGCGTAACCAGGTCGAATTTGCAAATATCGGCCGTACGGCTGATATTTTGCGAAGCTTCGCTGTCCAATTTCAGTTGCGAAGCAATGCTGTCCGCAGTCTGACGAATCCGGCGAACTTTGTCTCCCGTGCTGCCCAGATCTTCATGGAAAACGACGCTCTCCAGCTTCGCCAAGAAATCTTGAATCGCGACTTTCTGATCTTCTTCGTAGAAGAACTTCGCATCGGACAAACGGGCACGCAGTACTTTCTCATTGCCTTTCGCAATGACATCCAACGATTTGGCATCGCCGTTTCGCACGGTTACGAAGAACGGAAGCAGTTTGCCTTCGGCGTCCAGCACCGGGAAATAACGTTGGTGCTCGCGCATGGATGTAATCAACACTTCCTGCGGAATGTTCAGGAACGATTCTTCGAACGTGCCGAACAATGCGGTAGGCGTCTCGACAAGGAACAAGACTTCTTCGAGCAAATCTTCCTTGATCGCGATATTCCATTTTTTTTGTTCAGCGAGATCGCGAATTTGCTTCAGGATCAACGCTTCGCGTTCTTCGACATCCACCAGTACATGTTGGCCGCGCAGCGCTTCGACATAATCGGAAGCCTGCGAAATCGACGTCTCGCTGCCGAGGAAACGATGTCCGCGCGATACGCGGTTCGTCGCCACGTCCGTGATTTCGAAAGGCACGATCTCTTCGCCGAACAAAGCCACCATCCAGCGAATCGGGCGGATAAAGCGGAAATCATACGTGCCCCAACGCATGTTTTTCGGGAAGGTTAGCGAAGAGATCATGCTCTTCAGGCCTTCCGGCAGCAGCGCGGACGCTTCCTGTCCGTTCAGGCTTTTCGTCGCGTAAATGTATTCTACGCCGCCAAGCTCCTTGAACGTGAAATCGCTCGCTTCGACGCCTTGGCTGCGGGCAAAGCCCAGAGCGGCCTTCGACCAGTCGCCGTTCGCGTCCTGCGCGATTTTGCGGGAAGGGCCTTTCACTTCTTCGTTCACGTCGTCCTGCTTCTCCGCTACGCCGCGAGCCAGAACGGCAAGGCGGCGAGGCGTTGCATAAGCTTCGACTTTATCGTAGCTCAGACGCGATGCGTCCAACCATTTTTCCGTTTTCTCGCGCAGCTGGTTCATTGCGGCGCGCAGGAAGCGGGCCGGTACTTCTTCAAGTCCGATTTCGAGCAACAGATCTTTTGCCATTACGCTTCCACCTCTTTCTTAATGAGCGGGAAGCCCAGCTTCTCGCGTTCCTCGACATAAGCAGCCGCGACTTTGCGAGCCAGGTTACGCACTCTTGTAATATAGCCGGTCCGTTCCGTAACGCTGATCGCTCCGCGCGCGTCGAGCAAGTTAAAGGTATGCGAACATTTCAATACGTAATCGTAAGCCGGGAAAACGAGGTTTTCGTTCGCCGCGCGTCCCGCTTCCTGCTCGTACATGTTGAACAGGGTGAACAGCATTTGAGCGTCGGACAGCTCGAATGTGTATTTGGAATGCTCGTACTCCGCTTGACGGTAAACGTCGCCATACGTCATGCCTTCCACGTATTCCAGATCGAACACGTTCTCTTTATCTTGAATATACGAAGCCAGACGCTCCATGCCGTACGTGATTTCAACGGCTACCGGATTCGTTTCCATGCCGCCCACTTGTTGGAAATACGTGAATTGCGTAATTTCCATGCCGTCCAGCCAGACTTCCCAGCCCAGACCGGCGCAGCCCAATGTCGGGTTCTCCCAGTTGTCCTCGACAAAACGGATGTCGTGGATCAGCGGATCGACGCCGAGTGCTTTCAGGCTGTCCAAATACAGTTCCTGAATATTGTCTGGCGAAGGCTTGATGATGACCTGGAATTGGTGATGCTGGTACAAACGGTTCGGGTTTTCCCCGTAGCGTCCATCGGACGGACGGCGCGAAGGCTCGACGTAAGCGACTTTCCACGGCTCGGGTCCCAGCGATCTCAAATACGTCATCGGGTTCATCGTGCCGGCGCCTTTTTCGGTATCGTAAGGCTGTGCGTTAATACATCCCTGTTCCGCCCAAAACTGCTGAAGCGTCAGGATCATGCTTTGAAAATTCATCGTAAGCACTCCTTTATCAATTGGATCGGCTGAACGGACGGGGGGATTTTTGCGATCGGAAAAAGTTAAAAAAATACGCAAAAAACTCCCGTCCTTACGCCTGATTAGACAGACGTAGGGACGAGAGTTAGTTGTGCATCGTGAAAGAAAGACATTTATCAGGAAGAGAACACTCTGTTCGAAAAAGACCTTTAAATTCATCTTTGATAAATTTTAGTTGAGGTCAAGTTCAAGAGCTCTGATAAATGCATCTTCGATGCACATCTTCCGTTAATCGCGTCAAGCATTCAATGTTGAACGCCAGTTCGGACTCAATTAACGTAATAACACCCGCGGTTCCACCCTACTTGAATGCGCGGCGATCGTTGCACGATCACGAATCGCATTCCTCTTTTCCGTACGCTTGACGTATCGCTCGCTCCCGGAAATGCCTGATCATGGGTATCGCGGTTCGTCCAGGCTTGCACTCTCCCCGGCTCGCTGCCAAAAAACCGTATCTTGATCCCATGCTTTCCGTTCAACGCGTGACGAGACGTTCAGCAATGTTACCTTATTGTAAGGCTGTAAGACTTATTTGTCAAAGCCGTAGTTGTCCAACTGATCGAGAAAACGTTTGGATTTCAGGTTGATGCCGATATGCTCGCGCATCAAAGCTTCCATCACTTTTTTTAACTCGAGTTTGGTCTCCGGTTTGACGTCCACGTTGCCGAGTCGGCGCAGATCGAGTCTTGCAAACACGCGCAGCAGCGATAAAGCCCGGCCCGTGACCGGAACGGCGTACGGATCGGCAGCGCGGAACGGAATGCTGAGCACGCCTCCGAGCCTCGGGCTGATCAACGCATCGCCTTCGACGTGACGCTGACTCGCCGAGCAGATTTCAAGCTCCGGACCGTAGCCCGAAGCTTGCAGCATTTTCATCTCGAAAAGCCGGGTCATGACTTCGGGATCTTTCCCCTCCCGCAGCCCGCTTAAAAAGGCGAGCAGCTGCTCGAACCAAAAGCTTCCGGCGTCCTCGTCCTGCAACCCCCTGTCGATCAGCTCGCAGGCGTATGCGCCGTGCGCAGCCATGACCAGGTCTTCGCGCAGCTTGTGGTTGGACTCGATAATCTCGCCGTCATTCAGCGTTCCGAGCCCGCTCCCGCCGCGGAAGAAGCTGAATATGCCATACGTAAAAGGTTGGGTCAGCGAAGCATGGCGACTTTTGACTTTTTTCGCTCCGCGGACGAGTACGCCGATTTTGCCGTGCGTCTGCGTGCAAAGCGTAATGATCTTGTTCGTCTCCCCGTAGTCCATAGCCCGGATCACGATACCTTCGAGACGGTACAACATCCTAAGCGTCCCGGTGGAAGCCCAGATCGCGCAGAACGCGGTCTTGGTTGCGCCAATCCTTTTTCACTTTGACCCATAGCTCCAGGAAAATCTTCGAACCGAGCAGGTTTTCGATGTCCTGACGAGCCCGCTTGCCGACTTCTTTCAACATCGCGCCTTGTTTGCCGATGACGATGCCTTTTTGCGAATCGCGCTCGACGAAAATGACGGCTCCGACGGAAACGACGCCGTTATCCTGCTTTTTCATGTCTTCGATCGTAACGGCAATGGAGTGCGGAATTTCTTCGCGCGTCATTTGAAGGATTTTTTCGCGGATCAATTCGGCAATAACGAATTGTTCCGGGTGATCCGTGATTTGGTCTTCCGGATAATACTGCGGGCCTTCCGGAAGATACTTGCCGAGCTGCTCCATCAACGTGTCCACGTTATTGCCGAATTTGGCCGAAATCGGTACGACTTCCGCAAATTCGTACAGCTTGCGATATGTCTCGATCAAAGGCAGCAGCGCTTCCGGCTCGACCAGATCGATTTTGTTCAAAATCAGGAATACGGGCGTTTTGATCTTGCCCAACTGCTCGATGATATAACGGTCGCCGCCGCCGATGCCTTCGGCCGCGTCGATCAGGAACATTGCCGCTTCGACTTCGCCCAGCGTATTCAGCGCCGTATTATTCATAAAATCGCCAAGCTTGGATTGACGTTTATGAATGCCCGGGGTATCCAGGAAAACGATTTGCTTGCCGTTATCCGTATACACCCCGTGAATTTTATTGCGTGTCGTTTGCGGTTTATCGGACATGATCGCAATTTTTTGCCCGATAATTTGGTTCATCAGCGTCGACTTGCCGACATTCGGCCGACCGACGATCGCGACGAATCCGGATTTGAAGCCTTTTCTGCTCTCCATCATATTCCTCCTCTTGATGTCTTGTCGTTATTTATCCAGATCCCACGGTCCGAACGCGTCCGGCAGCAGCTCTCGGATCGTTGTCTCGCGGGTTTCACCCTTCAGATTGCCAAGCACGACCGGCATATCCGGCTTGCACAATTCAACCAATACCTGACGGCATACGCCGCACGGCGCAATCGGTCCGTCCGTATCGCCTATGACAGCCAGCATGGCGAAACTTCCCGGTTGATGACCGTCGGCCACCGCACTGAACAACGCTGTACGCTCCGCACAGTTCGATGGTCCGTATGCCGCATTTTCAATATTGCAGCCGTGATGGATATGTCCATGCTCGTCGAGCAGGGCAGCACCTACTTTGAATCCCGAATAGGGCACATAGGCCTTGTCTCGGGCTTTGATTGCTTCCTGAATAAGTACAGCTGCATCGATTGCCATGATTGTGTTGCCCCTCTCCGCTTCATCTAAGTGGAATTCTATTGTACACCCGCAAAGCCCCTACAACCAGCCCCATGATTTGGCGAGAGTCAGCAGCGGCGGCACAAAAACGATCAATCCGATCAGGGCGGCAAAAAACGCGGAGGCCAGCACGGCCCCCGCGGCAGCGTCCTTGGCTTTTTTCGCCAATGGATGAAGCCGGTCTCCAACCGTCAAATTAACGGCGGCTTCGACGGCCGTATTCATCAACTCCGCCGATAAGACCAACCCGATCGCCAGACACAACAGCCCCCAGTCCAACCTTGGAACCCGCAGCAGCGCACCCAGAAGCAGCACAGCTGCGCACAGCGCCAGATGCACTTTGAAATTCCGCTCCGTCGAAGCCGTCGCCCGAACGCCATCCCAGGCATTTCGGAACACATCCCCCCAGGTACGCCGCTTTTCCATTAGCGCGTCAGTCCGATTTGCTGCAGGACCGCTTCCTGTTTGCCCATCATAACCGCTTCGTCCTCCGGCGTCTGATGATCGTAACCCAGCAAATGAAGGAATCCGTGCACGAATAAGAAGCCCAACTCGCGTTCAACCGAATGTCCGTAATCTTCGCTTTGCGCAATGGCGCGCGGCACGGAGATGATGATATCGCCCAGCATTTCGTCAAACTCCGGACCCACTTCGTCTTCCGTTTCCACTTCATACGTGATTTCCGGTTCTTCGCCTACAGATTCGCGCATCGCGAAAGACAAAACGTCGGTGGGACGATCGATATTGCGGAACTCTTTGTTCAAACGGTGAATTTCTTCATCATCGACGAAAGTCAGCGCTACTTCTCCGTCGGTCACGCCTTCTACGGCTCCTGCCGCGACCAGCAGTTTATTCAATTGCGCAATCAGCTCTTCACTGATTTCATACTCGCTTTGTTCGTTGCTCCATTCCAGCTGCAGACTCATGCGTCAGTTCTCCTTTGTCTTGGGCTTAACCTCTTCGGGATATTCGATCCGCGAGTGGAAGATCCCCATTACCGCTTCTTTGAGCGTTTTGGCGACCACGTCAAGCTCTTTGAGCGTAATATCGCACTCATTGAACTGTTGATCGTCCAAACGACTCTTGATGATTTTGCCGATCATGGATTCTACCTGGTCGATGGTCGGCTTATGCAGGGAACGTACGGCAGCTTCGACGCTGTCCGCGATCCCGACGACCGCTGCTTCTTTCGACTGGGCTTTCGGACCCGGATAACGGAATTCCGCCCCCGTGAAGTCCGGCTCCACGCCGCGCTCTTCCGCCTGCTTCAACGCTTTCTGGTAAAAGAAATACAAGAAAGTCGTTCCGTGATGCTGTTCGGCGATATCGCGGATGCGTTTAGGAAGCTTATATTCCTTTTGCATTTCCACGCCGTCTCTGGCATGCGCGACGATAATCGATTTACTGAGCTTGGGATCGATGGAATCGTGCGGATTCTCGATGTTATTCTGATTTTCGATAAAGTAGCTTGGACGCTTTGTTTTACCGATATCATGATAATACGAGCCGACCCGGCACAATAGTCCGTTCGCGCCGATCGCCTCGGCCGCCGCTTCCGACAAGTTGCCGACCATGACGCTGTGGTGATAAGTCCCCGGCGTTTCGATCAACAGTTTGCGCAGCAGCGGATGGTTCGGGTTCGACAATTCAACCAGCTTAAGGGCCGACAAGATCCCGAACGTCACTTCGAAGAAAGGCATCAGGCCGATTGTCAGAATCGCAGTCAACAATCCCGAAGCCAAAGCGAATGCGACCGGATAAAGAATGGTGCTGCGATTCAGGTCGGCGTCGCCGATCAACGACAACGCCAATACGGCAACGGCTCCGAACAAGCTCACCATGATCCCGGCTTTGAGAATCGTAGAACGCTGGCTGGCTTTATGTACCGTAAAGATCGCCGCATAAGAGACAACCAAGGTATAGAAGCCGAAATGGAAGTCGAAAATGCCCGTGCCGGATTGCCCCGCGTTCAGCACAATGCTTGCCAACACCGAGAAAATAATGGCGCTGAAATAAGCAAACGAATTATTGAGCAGCAGCGTAATGAGCGTACAGCCTATCGCGACCGGAGCCAGGTACCCGACATACTTCGACGTATCGCTCTGTACCAGAGCCGTCAGATGCATCGCGATCAGCATGATGAAATAGATGAGTACGATCATCAATAACTGCGGATTATCGTAACGGAATTCCGTTCCGCTCTGACGAGTGAACAGGAACAAACCGAAAGCAAGCAGGACGGACAGCAGAAGCAAGCCGAACTGGGGCCAGTAATTGATCTCCGTTTTCAACATGTCGTTTTCTTTGAGCAAATTGTACGTGTCCTGCGTAATGATGTCGCCGCGCTGCACCAGCACTTCACCCTGATCGATATAGACCGTTTCGGTGTTTTCCCGTGCTTGCACCGCCGCTTCTTTCGTTGCTTCTTCATCGTAAAAACGGTTCGGCGTGATCGAAAGCTTGATCAACTCCTGCACCACTTCGCGCGAAGTCCGATCGGTAAGCGTACTTCGGCTGACGAATTCCGCAACCTGGGCTCTCGCCGTCTGTGCATCCGTGACCTGATCGCTCATCAAGCGAGACACGATTCCTGTCGCTTCCGACTTCATTTGCTGAATTTGCGTCGGTGTCAAAGAAGGAATCTTGTAAAAAGTCTCTTCCGGAATATCGTATTCCTGCTCGCCTACCCGTGTTCGAACTTCTTGCAAAAGCGTCGAGGAATAGGCTCCGTTGTTACCGCTATTGCGGATCGAGTTTGCCATGAACTGGCTAACCTTCTGCGGAAGTTCTTCCCTGTAGATCTCGATCTTATTCGCGGCGGTCAATTGATCATCCTGATTCAATGTATCAATCCGGTCAAGCAGCTGACTGATCAGCGTATCGTTACGCAGCGAGAAGATTCGGTACACTTGTTGAACTTTTTCGGCCGCTTCCTCCTGCGCCTGAAGCGTCGCTTTGCTGTTCGGAATCTGCGCCGGCGCCAAAATTTCTTTGTCGCTTGGCATGTTAACCTGAATATCGTACTTTTCAGGCATGAGTTTAGGATACAGTCCGACGTAAAACATCAGCGTCAAAAGCAGGAACAAGATAAGTTTGAAGACCCCGCTGCTTTTCCAACCAGACAGTTTGGGATCGGTTTTGCGTTTCCATTTTTCTTTTGAAGCCATATGGAAGAACCTCCGGTATTAGACTCCTGAGCTCGTTCGCAAATGAACAGGTACTCTGCCCGACTTCATTCGGACAGAGTACGGGAACAGCTTTTACTCGATGCTTTCCGCCGCTTTTTCGTAAGCCACGATGATTTTTTGCACCAACGAATGGCGCACGACATCTTCTTCGGCAAACGTAACGAAGCCGATATCCGAAATTCCGTTCAAGATCAGACGAGCTTCGACCAGACCCGACTTTTTGCCGCGCGGCAAGTCGATCTGCGTCACGTCGCCCGTAATCACCATCTTGGAACCGAATCCCAAACGCGTCAGAACCATTTTCATTTGCTCCGGCGTCGTATTCTGCGCTTCGTCCAAAATGATGAACGCATCTTCAAGCGTGCGACCGCGCATATAGGCGAGCGGCGCGATTTCGATCAGGCCGCGTTCCAGCGCTTTGGCGACCTGATCGGTGCCCATGATGTCGTACAGCGCATCATAAAGCGGACGCAGATAAGGGTCGACTTTTTCTTGCAGATCGCCCGGCAGGAAGCCCAGGCTTTCACCCGCTTCAACCGCAGGACGGCTGAGCACGATACGTTTGACCAGTCCTTCTTTGAGCGCAGTGACCGCCAACACGACAGCCAAATATGTTTTGCCGGTACCGGCCGGGCCGATGCCGAACACGATGTCTTTTTTCTTGATCGTAGTTACGTAATGTTTTTGTCCGATCGTTTTGGGACGAATCGGCTTGCCTCGGAACGTCAGGGCAATTTCTCCCTTGAACAAATCAAGCAGTTGATCGGCCCGGAAATCTTTGGCCAATTCCAATGCATACTGCACGTCGCGTTCCGTTAAGTTATAACCGTTACGCACCAATTGAAGCAATACGTCAAACAGATGCTCCAATTGGTCTGTCTCCTGCTGCGGTCCGTGAACGGCGATCTCTTCTTCCCGGCTGTCGATACGCGCTTTGAACTGCCGTTCGATCATCTTGAGATACGTGTCTTGCGGACCAAACAGGGCCAATCCTTCCCCCGCGTTATGCAACGGGATCTTGATGCTTCTCGTCTGTTCTGTCAAAAGCTCTCAGTCTCCTTAATCGATGTAGTATCCAGCTTCGGCATAGATTGTTATTCCTCAACTGTACCATTCTCCGACTCCCCTTGCAAAAGATTTCGGGCGGGTTTTTTACGGATCAGGACCGGGAGAAATACAAAAAGCCGGCCTATCCGTTTGAGGCGGAAAAGGCCGGCAGCCTCACGATCCGAAGATCGGGACTCCGCAGAGTTATCTGCGTCCGGAGGAATACGGCTTTCTTGCGCGGGGCGAACCCAGAACTTCGGCCCAGAGGACGCCTTTGCGCAGTTCGTTTGCTGTCGGGTTGGACATTAGCGATGAAGCCGTTGCCGTCCGAACCGAAGGAGCATTGTTGTTCGAAGCCGAATTTTTCGACGTTAATGAATTTCTTCGAGAACCGGAAGCGGCACGTTCAATTTGGCGGGAAGCATTTTCTACATTGTGCTCTCGCCGCTGCATCGAACGTTGTTCGCGCAGTCTTTTTTCGACCTCCCCTTTCAGTTGGCGGGAGGCCTGATCCAGATTAGTCCGTTCCATCTGCTTGCCGCGTTCTTGCGAGCCTGCATTCCGGTCCGCACGGCCATTTCTTTGGTCGGTCGGCGCGCCAGAAAACGGAGACTGACGTTCGCCGTTCGTTGTCTGCGTCCGGCGTGCCGGATTTCCTTGCCCTTGCGGAGAGGCACCACGCCCCCCGAAAGGTTCGCCGCCTCCATTGGGCTTCGCATTCTTTTTACCGAATACGGAAATCAGCGCACCCGCAATGATAACGACGATAAAAAGGTTGCTTGTGATCCATTCCAAGAACTGGGGCATAGACTCCCCTCCTGTTCTGCCTTTTGCTTACCTTTTACTTATTGTTGTGCGGGTCTTGCTTGTCGACATGGGTTACGTTCATACCGCCCAGCGATCCGCGCATTTCCGTATCCGCTTCGAGATTCTTCATGTTCAGGTAGTCCATAACGCCCAGTTTGCCGCCGCGCAGCGCTTCGGCCATGGCGATCGGAACTTCGGATTCGGCTTCTACGACGCGCGCTTTCATCTCGATTACGCGTGCGTTCATCTCTTGTTCTTCCGCTACGGCCATTGCGCGGCGCTCTTCGGCCTTCGCCTGAGCGATACGTTTGTCGGCTTCCGCTTGTTCCGTTTGCAGGAAGGCACCGATATTTTTGCCTACGTCCACGTCCGCGATATCGATCGACAGGATTTCAAAAGCGGTACCCGCATCCAGACCCTTTTCCAAAACAGTACGAGAAATCTTATCCGGATTCTCCAAGACTTCCTTGTGCGTATCACTGGAACCTACCGTACTAACGATACCTTCGCCGACGCGGGCAATGATCGTTTCTTCGCCCGCACCGCCGACGAGACGGTCGATATTCGCACGGACCGTAACCCGGGCAATAACGACAACTTCAATACCGTTTCTAGCTACGGCCGAAATGCTCGGTGTTTCGATTACGCGCGGGTTTACGCTCATCTGTACGGCTTGCAATACGTCACGACCTGCCAGGTCGATTGCAGCAGCGCGTTCGAACTCGAGCGGAATGTTCGCACGGTGTGCGGCAATCAGGGCGTTAACGACCCGGTCGACATTACCGCCCGCCAAATAGTGACTCTCGAGCTGGTTGATCGTCAAGCTCAAACCTGCCTTGTGCGCCTTGATCATCGGATTGACGATTCGAGCCGGCGTAACGCGACGCAGTCGCATCGCGACCAGCGTGATAATGCCAATTCGCAGACCGGAAGCCAATGCGGAAATCCATAGTGCTACCGGGAAAAAGCTGAAGAAAATGCTCAAAACAATAATACCGACCACTACGATAAGCAGCGGGCCGATCCATGCTGCGTCTGCCATAAGTACCCCTCCAAATTTACGGTCCGAAACGCTTCGGATCTTAATCCGTCGTTTCGAACTCCGTTATGTCGTTCCATGCTTGCAAAACTTGCAGGCGACTGCGAATCAGATCGGTTCGATCGGACCTAATCCGCTGTTCCACTTTTCTTGGACCACGACGCGCGATCCTTCGGTTTTAACGATCACGATAGCTTTGTCGCGTTCGATGAACGCGCCTTCGCTCACGACATCGATTCGTTCGCCGTCGATCATGATCGTTCCCGACGGACGAAGCGGCGTTACCGTAACGCCGTCGCGACCGACCAATTCATGCCGCGTGACTGCCGAATTGTATCCGGCTTCCGAAGTCAAACTGTCTTTCAAAATGAAGCGATTCCAAATCCCCCGCTCCTTGAAAACGAATACGACGATGCCGACAGCCGCCGCGGCCAATACGAAAGCGATCCCGAGCGTCTGTAAAGCATGTCCCGTTGCCCATGCTGCCATAACCACTCCTCCTATTAGCGAGCCCGCCCCGAGCAGGCCCAATATCCCGAAACTCGGTACGAATACTTCGATCGCCATAAGAATGATCCCTACCGCGAACAGCAGCCACACGTAAGGTCCGGCCAATTCTTGAAACGTGCTTGCGAAAAAGTAAAGAACGAACGCGCTGACTCCGAGCAGTCCCGGGAAAATCAATCCCGGAAGAAGCAACTCGATCACGACGCCCGCAAAGCCGATAAACAACAGCAAAGTCAGCATGATCGGCGTTGTCAGAAATTCGGAAGCATTAGCCAAAAATCCCGCTTGCTCCGGCGCCGATTCCGTTACGCCGGCAGCAGATGCCGAAGTTGCGAACGACGTTAAAACGATCAGCGGAATGCCGACCAGCCAAACGACGCCCCACAGCGCCGCAGCCATGCCTACCCACCATTTGGAACGCGCTTGTGTATCCATTAGGTTTCCCTCCTTCTTTTGAATGTTGTCACATGCACCCAAATCCATTCCGTCGGTTCCCTCTGTTTGTACACATGCGAAAGTGTCTCAGTAATAGTATACGTGCATATCGGCCAGGCGTTTCAAAAAAATCCCGTTTTTCTTAAAAAAGTTGAAACCGCATAACAAAAACGCCTTTCCGGGATTCCGGAAAGGCGTTTATTTTGTTCGTTTATTGCAGGTACTGCTGAACCACTTGGTTAACCAACTTCCCGTCGGCACGTCCTTTGACTTTCGGCATCAGAGCGGCCATGACTTTGCCCATATCGGCTTTGGAAGAAGCACCGGTTTCCTGGATGGTCTGCTGTACAATGGCTTTAACTTCTTCTTCAGCAAGCTGAGCGGGAAGGTATTCAGCAACAATAACGATCTCGGCTTCGACAGTCTCGGCCAAATCGTCACGACCTGCTTTTTTAAACTCTTGGAGGGAATCTTTGCGCTGCTTGATTTCACGACTCAGAATATCAAGCACTTCTGCGTCATCCAAAGTCCGCTTCAAATCGATCTCCTGATTCTTGACCGTTGCGCGAATCATTCGTATGGTCGAGAGTTTGAATTTATCCTTACTCCGCATGGCTTGTTTCATATCTTCGTTCAATCGTTCGCTAAGATTCATTTAAAATAAAGCCTCCTACTGGTGATGTGTTTATCGCCGAAAGCTTCGGCAAAGGATACCTAAAACACATCTTTAGTGATGTGTTTATCGCCGAAAAATTCGGCAAGGGGTACCTAAAACACATCTTGGTGATGTGTCTGTTGTCGAAAAAATCGACAAACGAAAAAAACACACCTATTTAGAACTTTCTTTTGCGAGCAGCCTCAGACTTTTTCTTGCGCTTTACGCTAGGCTTCTCATAATGCTTGCGCTTTTTGACTTCCGCCAGTACGCCGTCTTTTGCAATAGAGCGTTTAAAGCGGCGAAGAGCAGCATCAATAGTCTCATTTTTGCGAACTTTAGTTTCAGACACCAGTTTCCCCTCCCTCCGACCAGACCGTCCAAGAGCATAACACGGTTAATCAACTTTCATTATAGGCGAAAATTAAACCCCGTGTCAATGCTTATAAAAAAGGTTATACGGATATATTCGTACATCTGCCTGTTCTTGCCTCGGTTGCTTGAACGGCTATCCGTTACAGGCATGGTTCAGGCTTTTCGCCTGCTTATTCGTGGGATCCGGAAATTCCGGTCAGTGCGCCGAGTTTGGCACCGCCAAGCAAATGGAAATGCAGATGCGGCACCGTCTGACCGCCGTCGGAACCGCAGTTGTTGATCACCCGATACCCGCTCTCCGCGATGCCGAGTTCTTGAGCCAGTTGTACGGCTACCTGATGAATTTCTCCGATTACGGCCAAATCCGCTTGTTCGATCTCGTTCAATGAAGGGATCGGTTTTTTGGGCACGATCAATACATGCACGGGAGCCGCAGGCTGAATATCGTGAAAAGCATAAATCCGCTCATTCTCGAACACTTTTTTGCTTGGGATACTGCCTTCGATAATTTTGCTGAAAATCGTCTCGCTCATGCGGGTTCCTCCTCGTCTGTTCGGCGGCGGCCATTCGACACGACGGGAATCGTGCAGCCGTTCACCGTGAAATGCTGAATTCCTTAAGCTTACCTTATTCATTGTACAAACAAACACAAAAAAAGACAAAAAAAAAGAAGCACCCTGCAAATTCCAAAAGGATCTGCATACTTGAACGACGATCCGGCAGCTTGACCAACCATAAGCAGGGTTTACGTTCGCCTGAAACGCACACGCTTTAGGTGCGCTTCCGTTGGAGACTTCGTACACGCTTTAGGTACGAAATCTCAGGCGGACGTAACCTTACGTTTAATTTGGTCAAGCTACCAGGCCAGGCTTCGGAAAAACCTGAGAAAAATCGCGGTTCGGGGTGCTTCTCATATGATGTCGGCTGACTGTATTATAACAACGACTTGAATCTGTCTCTGTGATTGAAATCACGTACTTCGTATTACATTTTCTCCAAAACAACCTTTGAGCCTGCACCCGCATGGTCTGCCGGTTGGACAACAAGCCTTCTCGGCAAGCGGGCACGCAGCTCTTGCACGTGACTGATGACACCGACCGACAATCGGTCGTTATGCAGATGCTCTAACGAAGTGATTACGGTATCCAACAGCTCGGGATCGAGCGTGCCGAACCCTTCGTCCAGGAAAAAGAACTGAAGCGGATATTCGCCGCGCAGCTGAATCTGTGCGGACAAAGCAAGCGCAAGCGATAGCGAAGTCAGGAAAGTTTCGCCGCCCGACAATGTCGATACGGGTCTTCTTACGCCGCCGTTGGCATCGTCGCATATGACGAAACCGCCGTTGGAGTCGACTTCGAGCGAATAACGCTGTTTAGTCAGGAAGCGTAATCGGTTCGAAGCTGCCCGACTGATCTGAATCAACTGCTCTTCGGCCACATATTCCACAAAGGCATTCCCGCGGAAACAGGTCTGAAGCCGGGATAGACGATCCAATTCCGAGGAAGTCTCCACGCGCGCGGCTTCCAATTCGCTCCAACGCCCATGTCTTGCCGACACGTCTTCCAAATCCCGCTGCGCACGAGCTCGGCCTGCAAGGGCTTCTTCGTCGAGGCGTCGCGCTTCTTCCAATCGAGCCGCGCAGTCTGCCCACTGTTCTTCCGAAAGTTGAACACCTTCCAGCAGCGTTTCCAACTCCCGCAAACGAGCGGACCACTCGCGCTCGCGCTCGCGGTGATGTTGTACGCGGCGCTCAGCTTCTGTAATTTCATCGACAGCCATCCGGGATGACTCGGCCTCCTGCTCGGTTGCAAATAAAGAGGCAGACAAGGCTTCGTTCCAAGAGGCTTCCGCTGCGCTCGCATGCTCCGCCGCAGAAACGACCGCTTGCTCCGCCGCAGCCGAAGCATTTGCAGCGAGCTGCCAGGCTTCGCGTGCCGACTCCAGATCAAGGCGCGTTTGCTGCGCCGCCTGGCGCAGGCTTTGCAGCCGTTCCGTCGCTTCGCGCAGAAGCTCGGCAACCGACGCTCCCCCGGAGACTTCATTCAGACGCAGCTCTTTTTCCTTGAGCAGCTCCGATCGGCCTTCGGCTTGAGCGGTAAACTGAACGAGACTCCGTTCCGCTTCGGTTGAAGCTTCTTCGTGAGATTTTAGCGTTTCTTCCATTCCGCGAATGACGGGCACGCTTTTTTCCAGACGCTGCTTCAACTCTTCCGCCTGCGTATCGCGGCTGCGAACGTCTTCGCGCCGACGCTCCAATTCGTCCCGGCGAAGCTTGGCGAAAGAAGCTTTCCAACGCTCTTCGGCTTCGCTTAGCCGCTGCTCCAATTCGTTTAAGCGCTCGGTTGCGCGCTGACGTTGGCGCGCCGCGCCGTCCAGGCGGATGCGGGGGGCTTCCGCCCCTCGGGCGGAAGCCGCGTAAGCGCGCTCGGCGTCTCTTGCCCGGCCTTCGAGCTGCGCGGAATCGCGCTCGAAGGCTTGGGCCGCAGCCTGCAAGCGGACGAATTCGTCCGCGCGGGCCTGCGGCGGCAGAGGGATCGCCGAGGCACGCGGCGAGCCGGGATCGGAGCCGGCCGCGGCGAGGGGCGGCTCGGGGTTGCCCTGCGCGGATCCGGGCGCAGGGGTTCCGGCTTCCGCCTGCGCGGCGGCGGAAGCGCCCGGTTCCTGCGCAAGTTCCTCGCGCAGGCGCCGGGCCAGGGCTTCGCTGCCCTGCCGCAGGCGGGCGGCGGCGAGGCGCAGCTCGCGCGCGCCGAGCTGTTGGGCGCGCAGGGGTTCGAGCTCCGCCGCGGCTTCGGCGGCGGAAGGATCTTCGCCCGCGGGCAGCGGGTGATGCGTCGCTCCGCAGACCGGACACGGGTCGCCTTCGTTCAAGGCTTGCGACAGCTCCGCGGCCATGCGGTGTCTCGCATGTTCAAGACCTGCATGCTCCAGACGCCGCTCCTCTGTCGCCAAAGCTTCGAGCCAATCGGATAGCTCCGCCTCGAAAGCGTGCAACGCTTGACTTTGAGCATGCGCCTGATCGGCGAAACACTCCAGTTCTTTTCGGCAGGATTGCTCCTGCTCGCGCCCTGCCGCAAGTTCCGTTTCGGCGTCCTTTTCCTGACGCTGCGCTTCTTCCAAGTCTCGGCGGATTCCCGGAAGCTGTTCTTCCAGACTCGCCATGGAATCCGCAAGGCGCCCTGCGGATTCCAATTCTGCCCGATCGGCGCTGCGAACTTCGCAGGCGTCCAGCTTTTCCTGCAAATCCGTCCGCAGTTGATTGGCCTGCTCCAGTTTGCGCCGAAGATCGTCGGCATCTTGCCGCGCGCGTTGAAGACGCGAAGCGGCTTCGTTACGACCGCGCTCGAGGCGTTCGCTTTCGTCGCGCAGCGTTTTCAACTCTTGCTCAAGCTGAAGTCCCTGCTCCAACTCCGCCGTGCGGCGCAGCAGCCGGGGTTCTGTGCTTGTTAAAGCTTCGCGTGCTTGGTTCTCCGCCGAAATTGCACCGTCGGCACGGCTTTTCGCTTCGTCCAAAGCAATACGCAAACGCTGCGCGCCGGCCGTTAGCTCATTCGAACGGACTGCCGCCGCGCGGAAACGCTCCAGCGTCGGCAGCAGCAGCGCCGAAGCTCTTCCCCGTTCGGCCCGAATCTGAAGCTCGCGTACCGATTCATCGCGACTTCGAAGCTCTTCCAGCGTCGCCGACACCCGGTCGCGTTCGCCCGCATGTTCGCGAACGCGGGCTAGTTTGTTGTGCTCGGCGGTAACCGCATCGAGCGACTTTCGTTGTTTCCCCGCTAAAACGGACGCTTCTGACAACTGCTTCTCGGCTTCTTCCACGGCTTCGGCGGAAGCGAGTCCGAGACCCTGCTGCTCGGCCTCGACTGCACGCAGCGAGCCCTCGGTATCGCGAGTACGCTTGTTCAGCTTTTGAATAAGCCGATCCCCGTATTGTTCCAAGTGGAACAGACGCTGAAGCATCTGCCGCCGATCGCTGCCTTTCAGCGATAAAAATTCCGCGAATTTGCCTTGCGGCAGCACGACCGCGCGCGTGAAGTCGTCCATTTTCAGTCCGATGCGTTCTTCGACAGCACGCGTCACGTCCGCCAGTTTATCCGCAACGACATCGTCGCCTTCCGGCTTGACTTCGATAAACCGGCTCAACGTATTGCTGACGGACACTTCTCCCGTACGTTTAAAACGACGTTCGACCCGGAACCGACGGACGCCGGCCGAAGATTCCAGCTCGAACGTAAAGGAGACGAACAAGGTATCTTCGGAATGGTTCATAATGCCTTGCGTACCTCCGTAGGCACGCTCGACTTTGCCGTACATCGCCAGCGTGATCGCATCCAATACGGTGGATTTCCCGCTTCCGGTCGGTCCGAAAATGCCGAACAAGCCGGTCTCGCACAACTCGGTAAAATCGACTTCCTGCGCTTCGCGATAACTTTGCAGACCCGATAATTTAAGCGTGATCGGCTTCATTCGCTTTCGCTCCCTTCCACGGCGGAATCCCGATCTTCGGAAGCCAGTTCCATAAACAAAGTCACCATCGCATCATCAGGCTCCGCGCCGCCCGTCTGTTTGCGATAAAAGGTTTTGAACAACTCGTGCATGGGCAACCGCACGCGCTCTTCGGGCATATCCGCCTGTTCAAGCTGCGGATATACGGGACGGATATGAACGAGTCCTTCGCAGGTTTTTCGCAGCGACTGGATATCGCCGAGGGACATCGCTTCGGTCAACGTGATTTTAAGATCGATGAACGCTCCCGCATCCCGGCCTTCTTCCAACCATCCGTATACCTGCGCAAGGCCTTCTTTCGCATTCCATTCCACAAGCTGCCGTCCGCACGATAAATAAATCTCTTCGATCTTAGGCTCTTTGCCGGGTTCGATATCCATCAGCATGACCGACTTGGCCTGTCCCGCTTCGGAAAAGCTGTAAGCAATAGGCGAGCCGCTATACCGAATGATGCCTTCGCCTTTGACCGATTGCGGACGGTGCAAATGCCCCAGCGCCGTATACTGCGCGCCGCAGGCCAACGCCGACGGATCGACCGTATATGCGCCTCCGACTTGAATCGGACGCTCCGAATCGGACTCAAGCCCGCCGAGCACATAGATATGGCTCATCGCCAAATTGACCGTTTTCGGCGAAAAATCGGCGGCCAGCTTGCGCATCAACATTCCCACGCGCTCGCTGTACGCCCGACGCAGCAGCGTTTCGTCCGTACCGTCGATCGTCAACAGCTCGTTGAGGCGCGCTTCCGACGGATAAGGAAGAGCCGCAACGATCGCACGCTCTCCCGTTCGCGCCACGTCGAGCGCGAGCGCTTTTTCCGTCGGCAATCCGATCAAAGATATTCCGCTGTCTTTGACCAGCGGACGCACCGATGCGACCCGTTCCGGGTGATCGTGATTACCGGCGATCGCCGCAAGTTGGCAGCCTTCTGCCCGAATTCGGGCTACGCTTTCGTAAAAAAGCTGTTCGGCGGCGGCCGGAGGATTGACGGTATCGTACACGTCGCCCGCCATCAAGATCAGATCGACCTTTTCCCGCCGAACGATCTCCACCAGCTCTTCCATGAATTTTTCCTGTTCTTCGAATCGGCTTCGGCCTTCCAGCGTTTTGCCCAGATGCCAGTCCGCCGTATGCAGCACGCGCATGTTTCGCGCCCCTTCCTCTATATCCGTCTCTATCGCTACCGGTATCTTTATAGTCTTACGCCTTGCCCCGCATCGAAAAAGTACAGCCATTTTTCCGCAACCGTCTCGTCCAGCATCTCTTCGACAGCCCGCGCGTAAAAATCGAGCTGGAAACGATAATGCGCGGACAGTTCTTCGATTCCCCGATCCGGACGAAGCCGATCCGTTTTGTAGTCGAGCAAAATCAGCTTCCCGTTCTCTCGGAACAAAGCGTCTACGACCCCCTGTACCAAAACGCGTTCGCCGGGCAATCGTTCCAAGCGCACGCGACGGTCCAATCCTGAAGCCGCTTTTTCGATATCGGTCGGCCAAGCTCCCGAAGCGCCGCTTCGAACAGGCAGGACCAGTGCGCCCAGTTCATCGTCGGTTCCGATCCCCGTGCTGAACGGAAGCTCTCTGCGCAACCACTGCGCCGAAGCCGCGCGCGTTCCGATATCGCTGCGGATGAATGCCGCGATATCCGCCGGATTGACGGTATCGGCTTCGACCTGAAGCAGAATGTTTTTGCCGACAAGCGCCGCCAGCGTCTCCGAAGCTTCGCTCTCGCCTGTGTCCGCTTTGATCGGCAGATGCAGCATCAACGTATGATAAGCTGTTCCGCGTTCCGCTCCGGTCAAGCGGCTTCGTTCCATGAATCTCGGACGTCGAAGCTGAAGCGTCGGCGAGTCTCCGGTATTTTCCGCCGATTTTTCCGGTTGTTCTTCCGTCAGGCCCGATACGATCCGAGCCGCTTCCAAAGCATCGGCTGCCGGATATTCGTCTCCCGCGAACCGGGATTTGATTTCGGTGACCGAAGTTTTCGCCGCGGCACCCCCTGCTTCCGCGTAAGGATAGACCCAATCGAAGCGTTCCCGGAAGTCGCCGCGCAAGCCTTCGACCCGTTCGCCGCCAAGGATCGCCTTCAACTGCTGAATGCGCTCGGCATAGAGTTCTTCCCCGGCCGCGCGTTCGGCAGCGGATTCCGCATCGCCGCTGCGTACCGAGAACACCCATCCATGATCCGAGGTCGGCACAGACGACGAGAATGCCAGATCCGCCAGCCCTCGCAGTTCTTCGGCTCCCGTCTCGAAAATCAGCGACGGGCCGACCCAGTCGAGATAAGAGCGCGCTTTGGCCAACGTATAATCGGCGATCCCTTCCGCGTTTCCGGCAGACTGCATCCAAGCCGCGATCCGTTTGGGCACGTCTTTGACCGCAGCGGTCAGAATCATCTTATCGCGCGGTCGAGTCAATGCCACGTACAACACGCGCATTTCTTCGGCCAACAGTTCCATATGCGCCCGTCTGCGAATCGCAAGCGCGGGCAAAGTCGGATAGCTCACCCGGCTCGCTTCATCCACGAACCGGGGACCGAAGCCCAATTCCTTGTGCGTCATGAAAGGTGCGTTCAGATCCTGCATATTAAAATTCTTTGAAAGCCCCGCGACAAACACGACCGGGAATTCCAGTCCTTTGCTTTTGTGAATGGTCATGATCCGCACCGAATCCTGTCCGGTTTCCGACGGAGCTTCGGCCAGGTCGCCTCCGTTTTCCTTTAACCGCTCCACGAATCGCAGAAAACGGAACAACCCTTGCGCCGAAGTCGACTTTTCAAACTGTGCCGCCCGATTATACAGCGCCAGCAAGTTCGAACGACGCTGTACGCCGCCCGGCAATCCGGCTACCCAATCGGCATACCCCGTCTCCCTGTATAAGGTCCAGATCAGTTCGCTAAGCTCGCCGCCGCGCGCCAAATCGCGCCAGCGTTCCAAGGAATCCAAGAATCCTTTCAATACATGTCTCAACGAAGGATCGACGACAACGTTTCCTTCCGGCGACTCCGACATTCCCGAGCCTGACCGGGCATCCGTACGTGCCGAATCCTCCGTCCCTAAGCTCTCACCGGTTGCAAGTTCAATGCCGACTGCCGCGGATACGGCTTCGTAAAAGGAAACCCGCGGCCCGCATAACCGTACCTGCGCCAATTGATCTTCGGTCAGGCCCACGATCGGAGAACGCAATACCGAAGCAAGCGGAATATCCTGCTGCGGATTGTCGATAATGCTCAGCAGCGACATGATGACTTCGACTTCGGTCGCTTCGAAATAACCGCGCGCCGCATCGCCGATCGCCGGAATGCCCGCCAATCTCAACTCTTCGATCATCATCGGCGCCCAAGCGCTCACCGAACGCAGCAAAATGACGATATCGCCGTATTCGGCCGGACGAAGTCCGCCCGCGCTTTTGTCATAAATCGAAAGAGCTTCGCTGCCCGGCGCCGAGCCGACCAATTCATGAATACGGGCCGCGATCGCGCGCGCTTCAAGCCTTGCCGTCTCGATCTCCAACGCTTCGGCGGCAAGTCCGGTTTGCGCGGCCTCATCCGCTTCCGATCCGCTTCCGCGCTCGACCAACATCAGCTCGGGCGCATACTCGTTATGTTCCGCATCCGGATAAGCTTGCGCGCCGTAGGCCAGCTCCGCGCGCTCATCGTAGGCGATTTCGGCTACCCGTTCGTTCATGATCCGCCGGAAAATGCCGTTGACCGCCTCGACGACTTCTTTCCGGCTGCGGAAATTGCGAGCCAGATCGACGCGCAGTCCTCCTTCGGAGAAATCTTCGCCGTACGCGCGGTACTTATGCAGGAACAATCCCGGCTCGGCCAAACGGAAGCGGTAGATACTTTGCTTCACGTCGCCGACCATAAAGCGGTTGCCGGCTTCGTCTCTGGCAATCAACGATACGATCTCCTCCTGCACGGAGTTCGTATCCTGATATTCGTCGAGCAGCACTTCATCGAAGCGCTCCCGATACTCCAAAGCTGCCGCCGAAGGCACGGGATGACCCGGCCGCGAAGCAGGATCGCGCAAAATACGCAGGCAGTAATGCTCCAAGTCGGAAAAGTCCACCATGCCCCGTACTTTTTTCGCTTTCGCGTAACGCTCTCCGAACTCGATCGTCAGCTCGGCAAGTTCTTCCATCAACGGAGCGGCTTCATTCAACTCGGCCAAAAAGGCTTCAGGCGAACGTCCGAAATAAAACTCGCGGATGTCCGTCAAGTCGTCTTTGGCCGCATCGCGCAGCGCTTTGGCCTGGTCTTTGATCTGCGGGTCGCACTGATCTTTGCGGACCGCGCTCAGTTTGCCGAATGCCATACTCTCGAAATGGGCATATAACTGTTCCCACGGCTCCCGCTGCGCCGCGGCTTGCAGACGCCGAACCATATCGAGGTCGTTTTGCAGCGTATCGAGGTAAGGAGCAGGCCCTTCAGGAGACGCAGCCAGATCATAGGCACGCAGCAAAAGGTTTTCCGTGCCTGCCAGCGCCAAACGCGCATCAGCCATCAAGCTGCGGGTCCAATCGGTATCGCCGAGCGTTTGCACGTCGTCTATGCGGAAAGCCGCAGCCGATTGCCGAAGCCAATGCTCCGGCCACGGGTGGCTTCGCGCAAAATCGTATAACCGCTGAACCAAGGCAAAAGCCGGATCGTCGGAACGTTCGCCGCCGAACCAGTCGATCAGCCGCCGGAACAGCCGCCCGTCTTCTTCCAGCGCATAATTTTCCTCGAACAGTTCTTCCAATACTTCCTGACGCATGATCTCGCTTTCGTGTTCGTTCGCGATCCGAAAAGCCGGATCGAGCGGAATCAGCGTATAATGCCGGCGAATGACTTCCAAACAAAAAGAGTGCAGCGTCGTGATCGACGCCTGGCCGAGCAGCGACAGCTGGCGGCGCACATGTTCGTTTTGCGGGTCGGCGGAAAGCTCTTTGTTCAGCGCGTCGCGTATCCGTTGGCGCATTTCCGATGCCGCCGCTTTGGTGAACGTCGCGATCAGCATCCGGTCCACGCCGGTCCCTTGATCGGGATCCGTAACTTTGCGGATGATCCGCTCGACGAGCACGGCCGTTTTGCCCGATCCCGCCGCTGCTGCAACCAGCATATCGCCGCCGGAGACCGCGATCGCTTTCCATTGGTCGTCGCTCCATTGGCTGCCCGAAGGCTTTTCGGCATATGTCATTCCCATTTATAGATTCTCCTCCTTCAGGCCGTCCTCGTCCGTTTCCTCGAACATCTCCCAGATCCGGTCTTTGCCAGGCTTGCCCAAATGATTATAGCCGGCATGATCCAGGCTTTCGTCGAACTGGCAAACCGAATGGTACGGACAGAAATCGCAAGCCTTCTCCTGCTGGATACGATAAGGACGAGCCTCCGATTCGCCTTCCGTGATCCGTTTGCCGATGCCCGCGATGTTACGGCGTACCCCTTTGAGCAAAGACTCCCACTGCTTGGGGTCGGCGACGGCAGAGCTGCTGTAGAAGCTTCCGTCTTTTTTGACCGCGACCGGAATAACGGGCGATTGCCCGCTGGCGAGCGTTCGGTCCATTTTGGCCACCACGTCCGCGTCCGCCAGCACCAGACCTTTCATTTTGAACCGCTTGAGCATTTCCTGAGACGCCGCATCCGCAGCCAATCCATTTTGCGAAGAAAGCAGCGGATTTTGCACGTGGAAATACAGCGTTCCGGCCGGAAGCGCAGGCGCGCCGATCCACTGCTCCGCATGCGTCAAAATGACATCCAGATAGGTCAACATTTGCAGCGACAGACCGTAGTAGACTTCGTGCAGCTTTAAATCTTTCGAACTGGATTTGTAGTCGATGACGCGCAGCAGCAAGCCTTCGTCGCCTTCAGCCACGTCGACGCGGTCGATCCGTCCGACAATTTCCATGGTGCAGCCGTTATCCAGCTCGAAGGTGAGTGCCGGAATGTCTTTGCCCGGACCGAAATCGACTTCGATCCCGAGAGGTTCGAAATCGCCTCTTCGCGCATGTTCGCCCAAAATGACCGAAGCGCGGCCGACGATATCCATCAACTTGCGCGAAATGTATCCGTAACGGCTTGTACTGAACAAGATTTCTCCTTGCAGCCTCGGCGCGATCTTGTCGACCGATGCGCGCGCTTCCGCCAAACATTCTTCGGTCGACAGCGAACCCCAGCTCCTGTTTTCCAGCTTCAGCCGCATCGCGATATCGCTGAGCGCCGCATGGAACAATTGTCCGATATCCGGCGCGTTCAGCTTGTATAATTGGCGTTCTTTGAGCTTCAAGCCGTGCGAGGCAAAATGCGAAAAGGCGCAGGCCGTGAATTTTTCCATCCGGGAAACGCTGGAACGCAGATTGCGGCCGTACAAACGCACGCTGGTATCGCGGGTCAACCGATCCGAATCGTTGGCGTACACGAGCGAAGCCAATCGGCTTTTCAGCAAAGCTTCCCGCTTCGGATCGCCTTGATACGCGCCGAGCGCCTCCCACCAGACCGGATGAATTTCCGCGCCCGTTTTCCACAAACGAAGCTGGGCCAGCAGATGCGGCAGCGTCGGCTCGGGCCGCGTGATAAAACGCTCGTAATCGGCTCGTTCCATGCCGACCGCCGGCAATCCTTGCTCCCTGCGTTCGCGAATAAACGGGAACGCGGCGCGCAGGTCAAGCACGATCTCCGAAGGCAGCAAAGGCTTGTCATCGTCGTCGCTAAGCGCATAACTTAACCAAAGCTTATGCGTAGCGCTCGTAAGCGTATGGTAAACGAGCAGCTTTTCGTCCAGCATTCGGCGTTCCGAACCCGGCGACAATTCCAAGCCGCTCTCGGCCAGGCGGATCCGCTCCGGCTCGCTGAGCAGTCCGCTTTGCACGGGAGCGAGCGGCACGACGCCGTCGTTCAATCCCAGCACGAACGCGTAACGAAGATCCAGCGGCCGCGTGCGGTCCATATCGCCGAGCAGCACCCGATCAAGCGCGGGAGGCACGAGACCCAGCGTCAATCCGGCGATTCCGGTTTCCAGCATCCCTGCGAATTCCTCGATCGTAACCTTCTCGTCGTCGATCAACTCCGCGATTTGGTCCAACAGATCGAGCAGTGCTCCCCAAATTTGCCGATTTACGTCGGCTGACTGCGGATCGCCCGCTTCGGCTGCTTCACGCGCCAATCGATCGAGCCGCTGCGGAACTTCGGCCGCTTCCAGCATCCGATATACGCTCTCGCACATCGCTCTTGCCGTCTCGGCCTGCTTCAAATTTTTTTCGAAATCCGACAACGGAGCCACGATGCGATCCCGGCAAGCCTCCAGACGCGCCATTCTGGCTTCCGCTTCCTCGGCGGCTTCCTGCGCGACCGGACGGCCTTCGTCGTCCAGGGAGAGCTTCGGCGCTTCGCGCCACGGACGACCGTCGGTCCATCGGGTTCCGCGAATGCCGGAAGCGAGCACGAAATTCTCCAGCCGGTCCAGCTCCGAACGCGTGATGCTGCCGTCTTCCGGCAGCATCAGGTCCGTTTTGACGCAGCGGAATACGTCTTCGTACTGCCAGCGGCGAAGCACGACATCCAGCGCCGCACGCACGAATTCGGATAACGGATGATGCAGCACGCCTTTTCGGCGGTCCGTGAACACGGGAATCCCGTAATCTTCGAACACCGGCGCCAGCACGGATTCATAATCGTCCAGATTACGCACGAATACGGCCATGTCGCGGTAACGAGCCCCTTTTTCCCTAGCCAACCGAAGCATCTCGCGTGCTGCGGCATCGGCTTCGGCCCGTCGATTATCCGCCGCGTGCAGCGTAACCCCCGGTTCTCCGTCCGCGTTAAGCGGAACCTCTCCGTTCAGAACGCCGCGTGCCGAACTCCGGTCTCCGCGCAGCTCGGCTTCAAGCCTTGCCAGCATCGGACTGGAAACGAATCTCGGCAGTTCATCCGGCTCTTCCGAAACAATTTCGCAGCCGTGATCCAGCACTTCGGCCAACTTGCGCAGCTTGCGATAGGTCGTCCCGGTCTGGTGGAACAGGTCCAGGTCGCCGGGCTGTTCGCCGCCGTCGTAAGGACGATCCAAGGTCAACGAGCAAACGACCGAATCCGCCGTGCCGAGCAGCGCGCCGATCACTTCATACTCGCGCGGCGTGAAGCTGTCGAAGCCGTCGATCCAAATCTCCGCTCCTTTTACCAACGAAGAATCGTTCAACTGGCCCGCCAAGCGAATCAGCGTATCTTCGGAATCGACGTACAGTTCGGATAACTTCCCTTCGAAATCCTGATAAATCGGCAGCGCGTCCTCCAGCTTCTCTCGCAGCAGCGGCGAATGTCCGATCGAGACCAGGTCTTGCATGTGCTCTTCCAATAAAACGGAATCGATCTTGTAGCGCTTGAGCTCCGTGTACAGATCGTTCAGTTTAGCGATAAATCCGGGCTGCTCGCTGGAAGCGCCGAATAGGCGGAGGTCGCTCCGTCGTTCGCGCAGAAGACGATACAGCAGCATCCGTTTCCCTTCGTCTCCGATTGCCGTCAGCGCCGAGCCGCCCGTCTCCTGCATCACGCGATAGGCCAGTCGGTGAAAGCTTACGACCTGCGCGCGCAGACTGCCGCTTCCTTCTTGCCGCGCAAACAAGGCATACTCGCTTTGAAAAGTCGATTGTTCCGGCACGATCAGCAGCATGGGCGGCCCCAGCGGATCGGCTTTCATTTTAGTACGCATCTCATCCAGTATCCGGGTTGTTTTGCCGCTGCCCGAACGTCCGAGTCTTATTTGTAACGTCATCGGCCGGTGGCCTCCTTATTTTGCAAACTTTAGCGGTTGCTTTACCTCTATAGTATACCTGATTCGAACGAACAAAAAAAGAACATACGTTCTCGAATCATTCAACGCTTACGTCCGGTTATGCGGCGCCAAATTCGACGGGGAATATTCAAAACCAGCATAAAACCGACCAAAATCGGCGAAACGCCGCCCATAATCGCTGCTCCGAGCCATGCTCCGTCACTGTCTTCGCCAATGACATACCCCACCCAGGCGCCTAAGCCGGTCAATATTCCGCAAAAGAAAAGGATAGTCATCCAAAAGCCGACCGTAGACGCAAAGTCGCGCAAAATCTCGCCCGGCAGCGCACGTACCTCTCGGCGCAGATCGTCCCGGTTCCGAATCGTACCGCCAGGCTTCCCCGACGAATCCGTACCGCGATGATCGCTCGACTCTTGTGATCCGGCATCTTTTTTCATATTCCGTTCATTTATTCCCCTGTTCACAACGATTCCTCCTCGCCTGTGACGTTTTCAGGTCATCTCTTCTCTTATAGCGTACGACGGGAAGAGACTGAATTCAAACGCTTCGGAGTTTGCGTACACGCCCTAATAAAAAAACTTGCTTCCCGCCCAAAAGCGAAAAGCAAGCTTTAACGAATCCCTAGATACGAAACGGATCAGCATTTGCGCGAAAACTTAACGGCTGCGCACTTCGAAAATCGCGAATTTCAGATAATGTCCTTCGTCCACGCCCGAAATTTGCGGATGGTCTTTGCCTGCGGCGCGCCATTCGATCAAGCGCAGCGTTTTGCCTGCATCGCGCGCGGCTTCCTGAATCGTTTCCAGGAACAAATCCGGACGCATATGGTACGAGCAGCTGGCCGTCACCAGATAACCGCCTTCGCTGACCAGCTTCATGCCGTGCAGGTTGATGTCTTTGTAACCGCGAACCGCGCCTTTGACCGCCGAACGGCTTTTGGCGAATGCGGGCGGGTCGAGAATCACGACGTCCCAACTGCGGCCGCCGCCTGCCGGCATCGGTACGGACGTGTCCACTTTGGACAAGCCTTCGGCGCGGCGTTTGCGTTCTTCGAGCCCTTTCACGTTTTCGCGCAGGTAATCGAACGCATCGGCGACCACGAACTCGACGCGGTCGTCAAAACCGTTCAGGCCGACATTCTCGCGCGCGCTTTCGATCGCATGCGCCGAGATATCGAGGCAGGTGACTTTTTTCGCGCCATACTCGCAGGCATGCAGCGTGAAGCTGCCTGTATGCGAGAAGCATTCCAGCACCGTCGCGCCGTCCCAATACGGGAACTCGACGACTTTGCCGTTTTTGTTGACCGGGCGGCGTTCGCCGTCCACGTCCTGAAGCTCGATCCCGCTGCGTTCGCCCCAACCGGTCATCAGCGGACGGATCGAAGCTCGGTTTTCCCGTTGGTCGAAGAAATAGCCCGTTTTTTGCCCCTGCTCGATATCGACTTTGATCAGCAGATCGTTCTCTTTGACGGTCACGTGACGCGGGCATTCGCCGTACAGCACGCCCGTCGTCTCTTCCAAACCTTCGAGATTTCTGACCGACACGTCGCTGCGTTCGTAAATGCCTTCCGGACGCATCACTTCGACCAATGCGCTGACGATCTCGGCACGGCGGCGGTCCATGCCCAGCGTCAGGATTTGCACGACCAGCACGTCGTCGAACCGATCGACAATCAATCCCGGCAAAAAGTCGGCTTCGCCGTAAACAAGGCGATAAGCCGTACCGAGGACGAACCGATCGCGGTGGCGCAGGCAATCGCGGAAGCGCGAAACGAAAAAGGCTTCGTCCATCTGTTCGATCGTTCCGTGCGACAACAAACGAACCGTGATTTGCGAATTTTCATTATAATATCCCGTACCCAGCGGCTTGCCGCGATGATCGGTCACTTCGACCAGATCGCCGGGCGCCGGATTTCCTTCCGTACTTGCGATCTCGCTTTTATAAATCCACGGATGGCCTTCTTCAAGACGCTTTTTCCGGTTTTTGTCCAATATGACTTTTGCCAAATCGCTTCCTCCTCAAATTGCCGCCTGCGCGTAAAACCGTTGTTACAGCTTCAGCCCCAGCATCTCCATCGCCGATCTCAAGATCGGATGGTTGTTCTCATAACCTGATTTCTTGTGCAGGATCAAAGCTTCCTCCGGCGAAAACCATTCCACGCCCCTGATTTCTTCCTGTTGGGCACGCAATTCGCCTCCGAGCGCTTCAACCAAATAATAACGGACCTCTTTGTCGACAAGCCCGTACTTTTCGTTCTCGTATTGATAGCGAATAATGTCCACGAGTTGGATGATCCGTCCTTCGATACCCGTCTCCTCGCGGATTTCGCGCAATGCCGCTTCGCGCGGCGTCTCGCCCGGCTCGCGTTTGCCTTTGGCCAACGATACTTTGCCGTAGCGATCCTGGATCAGTTGGATTTGCAGCCGTCCGTCCTCTGTACGATAGACGACGCCGCCCGCCGATATTTCCGTTCTGCTCACCGTCTTCTCTCCTTATCCGTGCTCTCCCTTTTCGCAAGCAAAGGGACTTCGCAACCTCCGGCGAAGTCCCTTCTGCCTACGTTCCCGCCATCGGCCGAAAAACCGAGTTTAGGATACCGACGGCGTGCGCACTTCATCCAGAACGCGCAGCAGTTGACCCCGACATTCGTTCGCGCCCGCTTCCGTAATCTTGACGCGGCACAGTTGGCCCTGAAGCTCCTGCGAGCCTTCGAACACGATTGTCAGATAATTGTCGCTGTGCCCGCCGACGAAACCTTGCGGATACGTCCCTTTTTCGTTTTTCTCCGGGATGACGTCCACGACTTCGCCGATGAACTTTTGCGCATATTCCAACTGCATCTTTTCCGACAGCTCGATCAGTTCATGCACGCGCGCGTTTTTGATTTCCTCATCCACCTGATCGTCCATGCGTGCGGCAGGCGTGCCTGTACGCTGAGAGTACGGGAACACGTGCATTTCGGAGAAACCGATGTTTTTCATGAAGTCATAACCGTTTTGATACATTTCCTCCGTTTCGCCCGGGAAGCCCACGATCACGTCGGTGGTGATGGCCACGTCCGGCATCGCTTCGCGGATCCGCGCGATCTTCTCGGCGAATTCGGCAGTGGTGTACTTGCGGCGCATTCTTTTCAACACGGAGTCGTCGCCAGCTTGCAGCGGAATATGGAAGTGACGGCACATCTTGGTCGAACGCTTCAACACGTCCAGCATCTTGTCGTCGATTTGGCTGGCTTCGATCGAGCTGATGCGTATACGCTCCAGCCCTTCGACTTTATCCAATTCCTCCATCAGGTCCGACAAACGATAGTTTTCCATATCGTCGCCGTAGCCGCCCGTATGAATGCCGGTCAGCACGATCTCCTTATAGCCTGCTGCCACCAGTTGACGCGCTTGCGCGAGCACGCTTTGCGGTTCGCGGCTGCGGGACAGTCCGCGCGACCACGGAATGATGCAGAAGGTGCAGAAGTTGTTGCAGCCTTCCTGAATTTTCAGGAACGCGCGGGTATGCCCGTTGAAGCTCGGCACGTCCAGTTCTTCGAACGTCCGCGTCTTCATGATGTTGCGCACGGCATTGATCGGCTCTCGCTTGGCTTGAATCTCGTCGACGAGCGGCAGAATCTTCTCGCGATCCTGCGTGCCGATCACCAGATCGACGCCCGGAATTTCCAAAATCTCGGCCGCGGACGTCTGCGCGTAGCAGCCCGTCACCGCGACGATGGCATTCGGATTGCGGCGGACCGCGCGGCGAATGATCTGACGGCTTTTTTTGTCGCCCGTATTCGTGACCGTGCAGGTGTTGATGAGATAGACGTCCGCCGTCTGATCAAACTCCACCTGCTCGTATCCGTCTTTTTTGAACAGCTGCCAGATGGCTTCCGTATCATAGAAATTAACTTTGCAACCCAGCGTATAAAAAGCGACTGATGGCATTATAAACTTCCTCCCATTTCTCCGGACTCGTACAGGATGCAGGACAACGCGGTCATGCCCGCCGTCTCCGCTCTCAGGATGCGTTTGCCGAGTCCCGTAATTTTGGCGCCGGCTGCTTCCGCTTCAACGGCTTCGCGTTCGGCGAAGCCGCCTTCCGGACCGACGACCAACAAAACATTGGCTTCGCCTTCCCGGCGGCTTTCCGCGAAAGGACGAACGACGTCGCGCAATTGCGATCCGTTTTCTTTTTCATAGCAAAACAGGACCAGATCGTAATCTCCGAACGTCTTTAGCAGCTGCTTGTACGTTAACGGCTGCTTGACCTCGGGGATGCGGCTGCGGTGACTTTGCTCTGCGGCTTCCTTCGCGATCTTGCTCCAACGCTGAAGACGTTTTTCTTCCTTTTTCGCGTCGTACTGGACCACCGTCCGCTCGGACAGGAAAGGAACAAACGCATCCGCGCCGATCTCGGTACATTTTTGAATGACCGTCTCCAACTTGTCGCCCTTGGGCAGGCTCTGGGCAATGCTCACCCGGAAACGGGCTTCGTTCTTTTCGGCGATCTCTTCAATGACGGCCGCGACGACTTCGCCCTGCTCGACGATTTCCAGCTCGGCGAGCACCACGCGCAAGGCGCCGTCGCACACGATAATCTTGTCTCCGGCGCGACCGCGCATGACACGGCTAATATGACGCGCATCCTCGCCGAGAATGCGGACTTTTTCGTTTTCGAATTGTTCTTTTTCCACAAAATATCTCTGCATCGCTCATCCACTTCTCTTCCGTTTTTGACCAAATTCCATCATACACAATTTGGCCTCCGCTGACCAGTAGATCGCGCGAAAAACCGGCAGTTCCCGAAGGAAAAGCCGGTCGTTGCGCCCATATCGAAAGTTTGCGGTTATCCAAAAATCGACGCGCCCAAATCAAGGAATAATTGCATCAGGTCTCCGATCCACACATACATCCGGCCGATCGTATTTTCGCGCAGCGGCGGAATAAACACAATCAACAAGAAAATAAAGATGGAGTACGGTTCGATTTGTTGAAGTTTGCGGCGAATGCGGAGCGGAGCGATGTCCTCGATGATCCGATAGCCGTCTAGCGGCGGCAACGGGATCAGGTTGAACAGGAACAACAAGATATTCATCTGGATCAAGTAGACGAAAAACAAAGCGAAAGCTTCCTGAACCCTGGATAATTCTTCCGTATAAAAAAGGGTTCCGTCTACCATCGTGACATTCAGAATCCCGTACGCCGACAACGCGGAAAAAATCATCGCTCCGACAAACGCGATCAGCAGGTTGCTCAGCGGCCCTACGGCAGAGACGACGATTCCCATTAATCTCGGTTTGCTGAAATTCTCGCGGGTGACCGGAACCGGGCGCGCCCAGCCGAAGCCCGCGATCAGGATCAGGATCATGCCGAGAAAGTCGACATGCCGCGCCGGATTCAGCGTGACGCGGCCGAGCAGCTGCGCCGTAGGGTCGCCGAATTTATAAGCCGCGTACGCGTGCGCGAACTCGTGCACGGTAAACGCGATGATCAATACGATCAGAACAAAAGGCAGGACGTCCCAAGAAAAGGCCAAAAAGTTCATTTAGACCACCTTTTCCGCGACGAAAGCCAGCCATTCCTCCTCGCGATGCACGTCCCGAATCGTCAGACCCGCCGCAATCAGTCCTTCGCGCACGGCATCTTCTTTATCCTTGTAGATACCGGATGCCAAGTACAAACCGCCCGGACGCAAAGCTTCGTACACGTCGTTCGTGAACAGCAGGATGATCTCGGCCAAAATGTTCGCTACCACGATCTGAACCGGAAGCTCTACGCCGATATCCGACGATGCGCCGTGGCCTTCGGGACGCAGCACGGACAGCAGATCGCTTTCTTTAACCGTGATTTCGCCGGACAAGCCGTTCAACGCCACGTTCTCCTGCGCGCTTTTTACGGCTACCGGATCGAGGTCGAGCGCCAGCGCTCTTTTGGCTCCCAGCTTGATTGCGCCGATGGACAAAATGCCCGAACCCGTGCCGACGTCGATGACGTCTTCGCCGCCTTTGACGATGCTTTCCAGCGCGCGCAGGCACAAGGCCGTCGTCGGGTGCGTTCCCGTGCCGAAAGCCATGCCCGGGTCCAGCTCGATGATGCGTTCGCCTTCGGACGCTTCGTATTCTTCCCACACCGGCTTGATCGTGAGGGTATCGGATACTTTTAACGGTTTGTAGTAGGCTTTCCATGCCGTCGCCCATTCTTCTTCGTCGACCAACCGCGTCTCGTACGTCGGACTGCCCGTATCGATATCGAATGTTTCCAGCTCCACCGTACGGCTTTTGACTTCTTCCAGCACGGCTTCGATATTCACGTCATCGGAAAAATACCCTTTGATCTCCGCGCGGCCTTCCGGAATATCGTTCAAAGGCTGGTCGAACCATTCCCCGTAAGGACGTTCGCGCTTCTTGTTCAAGTTCCCCGATTCTTCGATCGAAACGCCGCCCGCTCCCGCTTCATGCAGGAAATTCGAGATGGCTTCCACCGCTTCCTCCGTCGTATGTATGGTCAATTCGTGCCACAACATCATCAATCGCTCCTCAATGTTTAACTTTTTCGCTCGTTTCATTGTACTATAGACTTACAAGCAGCACAAAACCCCAACTTTTCGCGAAAAGAGGATGAGTGTATGATCTATTGTACGAATTGCGGCGCGTCCAACGCGGACGATGCGAACTTCTGCGGAAAATGCGGCAAGCTCCTGCAAGGAGAAGCCCGGCCCGATGCTTCGTCTCGCCCGCCGGCCCGAGCGGAACAGCCCGATGCGCGGACGGAAAAAACATTATGGGAAGGACGTCCTTCCGACCTCGGCGACCAGATCAAAACCGGACTGCTCATGAACAATGTCCGCTATAAAATCACGAGCCAGCGCCTGATCGTCACTACAGGGCTGGTCGGCAAAAAATCGGAAGAAGTGGAACTCGTCCGGATCAAAGACATCGCGATGGAAAAGACGGTCATGGACCGCATGATGGGCGTCGGCACGATCATCGTCTATTCCAGCGATCCGACTACTCCCGAAGTACGCCTCGAAGACGTCAAAGACGTGGAGAAGGTAAAAGATTTGCTGCGGGATGCGGTACGGGCGGAAAAAGAACTGTACGGCACGCGGTATCGGGAAGACCTTTGAATTTATTAACGTGCAGATGGAAAAAGCCCGCTCTCCGGGGATTGGAGAGCGGGCTTTTTGACGCTGAAGATCAAATGCCGCGGCGCGAGGTTTGAACAATCAGCCCGCGCCGGAACGAAAATTCAAAACTGCGATAAACGTTAAGCTTTCGCGTTCGCATTTTCCGAAGCGGTCGTCGGCACTTGATGCGGAACCGTTTTTTTGTTGTCCACGGCGACGCGTTTGATGAAGAAGGCCAAAATGAACGCGGCTGCGGTCATCCAGGTTGCCACGACGAACGAATGGTTGATGCCTTCCACCATAGCCTGCATCGTGACCGTTTGCATCTGAGCGGCGTTTTGCGGATCGACGCCCATGCTGACGACCAGCTGTTTGCCGACTTCGGCCGCTTTATTCGACATGATCGAGACCAGCAGCGCCGTACCTAAAGCGCCGGCGATGGTACGCAGCGTGTTGGACATTGCCGTACCGTGGCCGTTCAAACGGGCCGGCAGTTGATTGAGGCCCGCGGTTTGGATCGGCATCATCATGAGCGACATGCCGAACATGCGGATCGTATACACCGCGATCAAATGTCCGTACGTCGTATCGACGGTCAATTGGCTGAATTCGTAAGTCGTCACGGTCATGATCGCGAGACCCGCAACGGCCAGCCAGCGCGCGCCGATTTTATCGAAGATGTAACCGGTAATCGGCGACATGATCCCCATGAGGATCGCGCCCGGCAGCAGCATCAGGCCGGATTCGACCGGCGTGAAGTTTCGCACGTTTTGCAGATACAGCGGAAGCAGAATCATGCCGGAGAACAAAGCCATCGTCGCGATAACGTTAATGATGGTAGTCAACGTGAATACGTCGTATTTGAACACGCGCATTTCCAAAATCGGTTTGTCGCTTCTCAACTGGCGGATAACGAACCACAGCAGAGCGACGGCTCCGATGGCGAGCGTCCAAACCACTTCGTTGGCGCCCCAGCCTTCCGAACCCGCTTGGCTGAAGCCGTACAAGATGCCGCCGAAACCGATCGTAGACAATACTACGGCAAACATGTCGAGTTTCGGACGGGAAGTTTCGGTTACGTTACGCATGAACAGAATGCCCAGAATAACGGACAGGATGCCGAACGGCAGGATCAGATAAAACAGGTAATGCCAGTCGTAATGTTCAACCATCCAACCGGACAGCGTAGGACCGATTGCCGGAGCGAAGATCATGGCCACGCCGACGAGCCCCATGGCGGAACCGCGTTTTTCGATCGGGAAAATGGTCAGGATCGTGAACGTCATCAGCGGCATCAGGATGCCTGCGCCGGCTGCCTGAACCATGCGTCCCGCAAGCAGCAAGCCGAACGAATCGCTGAATGCGCACAATAACGTACCTAAGGTGAACAAACTCATTGCGGTGATAAACAGGTTTCTCGATGTGAATCGAGCCATCAGGTAAGCCGTTACCGGAACCATGACGCCGTTGACGAGCATGAAGCCGGTGCTCAGCCATTGAATAACGGTCGTTTCGACGTTGAGGTCTTTGGCCATCGTCGGCAGCGCCACGTTCAGCAGCGTTTGGTTCAACAGCGCGACAAAAGCGCCGATCAACAGGGCGACGAGAATCGGACCCTTTTTCAGGGTTTGAATGTCTTGCACAGCAGTTTTACTCATGGTGGTTTTCATCTCTCACTTTTTCTAATTTTTTAATGATTTTTCGGTGCGCTTGAAGCATGACTTGCAATTCTTCAGGGTCCAGATCATTAAGACCCGACAGGTATTGACGATAAGCGGAGTCGGCATCTTTAAGTACCTGCTCGCCTTTTTCCGACAGTTTCAAAACCAGTACGCGCCGATTATTGGCCGGACGTTCGCGAATGACCAACTCCGCCTTCACCAAACGATCGATCACGCCGCTGACCGTGCTGCTGCCCAGCCTCATATGCTCGGCCAGTTCACCCAGTCCGATCTCCGGACGATCCCGAAGCGCCTTCAACGTCATCAGTTGAATACCTGTGACGCCGAAGCGGCACGACATGTCCGACATCAGTTGAAAAAAGAGCTGCTTCACTTCCCGGAACGAGTCGACGATCTCGTGCAGTTCAATCTCAGTGTTCGTGTTCAAAGGTATCGCTGTCCTTTCTGTTGCATGAAACCGTGCCATGACAAACGTTCTCTTGCGAAATGTTCGTCTGTAAACATTTCGTATACGAATGATTATACTACAAATTTTTATAGTGTCAACATATACATATAAAAAGCGCAGGGTTTTCCGTTCTTCGCTCGGGCTTGTTTTCCTCTCGGGCCCCTGTAACGGGCCGCGAGTAGAAGGAAAGCCAAAAGTCGCTCAGCCCGGAAAACCCTGCGCCGGTCCGGGGAGGCAGGCGGCCGCTTCGCCCAGGCCGCCGAATGCGGTAAGGCATCGAAGCCCCCTGCCTCCGGCGGCTTCCACCAAGGGTCGACAGCGGCTTTGCCGACTGCAAGTTCAAGTTGAAAAAAGCAAGAGAACCGTATAACGACGTATGCAACAGGGTTGAGAAAACGTTGTACTTTATATTTAATCCAGACACAAAATTTCAATCGCAATCGTTCTAAAATAAAAATTTAGAATCAAAAGTGTCAATCCATATAATGTGCTTGGTAATTAGAAATTTTGCTTTTCAAACCTTCTCTCTTTTCAAACAAAAAAGCAGCCTCCTTTTCAGGAAGCTGCTTTAACTTTTTTAAAAAACATTCTTTAAAAAAGCGTCAGCGGAGGGAGAAATTCAGGTCAAGACGCCTTTGAACTTGGAAAGCCGAAGGCTTTCCAAGTGAGACAGCGACTTGAACGAATTTCTCCCGCAGCGTCCGGGCTTATGCAGAAGCCCCCTACATCCCCATACTCATCAACAAGAAAAACCCAAACATTAAAAAGACCAAAACGGCAAAGAACAGACTCGCCCAATTACGATGATCTTTTTCCGCATTCGGATTGACGGACTTGATGAAAAAAGACATGAATCCGAATCCCAAAGATGCCACAATCAGAAGGACTGTCAAAGCAAATATTTCGTACATGTTGTCCCTCCTTCTTTTATTGGCGTTCATTTGATCGAAGCACGTTTATACTGAACGCCTCAATCGGAGAAAAAGTTATGCCGATTCTAAAAAAATAGACCTTCGGTTCGAAAACCGAAGGTCTATTTTTCTTTATACGAACTTAGTCGCCGCGGAAAGCGCGCTTCATCCGATCGAAGAAAGATTGTTCCTGTTCATGCGTTTGTTCGCCGCTTAGGCCGGAGAATTGGCGCAGCAGGTCTTTTTGTTCGTCGGTCAGTTTGCTCGGAGTGATCAAGACCACTTTCACATGCTGGTCGCCTTGTCCGGTTCCGCGCAGGCGCGGAACGCCTTTGCCTCTCAGACGGAAATAAGTACCCGTTTGGGTTCCGGCCGGGATCTTCAGTTTGACTTTTTCCGTCAAGGTCGGGATCTCGATTTCGTCGCCGAGAGCGGCTTGAGCGAACGTCAAAGGCACTTCGCAGTAGATGTCGTCGCCTTCGCGGTCGAAGAATTCGTCGGCTTTCACGCGAATGACTATATAGAGGTCGCCTGCCGGGCCGCCGCGCAGGCCGCCGTCGCCTTCGCCGGTCATGCGGAGTTGAGCGCCGTCATCCACGCCCGCAGGAATGCGGATATGCACTTTGCGCTGCTTTTTCACATGGCCGCTGCCGCTGCATGTCGAGCATTTTTCTTTGATGATTTTGCCGTTGCCGCCGCAGTTCGAACACGCTCTGCGATTGACCATGCGGCCGAAAGGCGTGTTTTGCACGACTTCTTCTTGGCCGCTGCCGTGGCAGACCGTACATACTTCGGGCTGCGTACCCGGTTTGGCGCCGCTGCCGTTACACGTATCGCAGCTTTCGGTACGCGGAATGGTGATGTCGATCTCTTTTCCGAACACCGCTTCTTTGAATTCGAGCGTCATCGTATACTGCAAATCGTTGCCGCGCTGCGGCGCGTTCGGGTTGCGGCTTCTTCCGCCGCCTCCGCCGCCAAAGAACATATCGAAGATATCGCTGAATCCGCCGCCGTTGAAATCGCCTCCGCCGAATCCTTGGTTAGGGTCTTGGTGACCGTATTGGTCGTACTGAGCACGTTTTTGACCGTCGCTCAGTACGTCATAGGCTTCTTTGACTTCTTTGAACTTGGCTTCGGCATCGTCCGCTTTGTTGACGTCCGGGTGATACTTACGCGCCAGCTTGCGGTAAGACGCCTTGATATCCTGATCGCTCGCACCCTTTTCAATGCCGAGCACCTCGTAGTAATCGCGCTTTTCCGCCATCGCTGTACTCCAACTCCTTTATGCTTTTAATCTGTACCTTCTATCGCATATATGCGGAAAGTCGCTTATGCGCTTTCCGCCCGTGAACCTGACAAAAGGGAAGCCCGGTCCGGGATGACCCGGCCTGACCTCCCCCAGCCGGCCCGTCCGCCGATCGGCGGGGTCGGGCTCTTGTTCGGTTAACCAAAAACGACCACTTAAAAATATTAGTCTTTTTTGTCTTCGTCCACAACTTCGTAATCGGCATCGACGACGTTGTCGCGGTTTTGCGAAGAAGCGCCTGCTTCCGGTTCGCCGCCTGCTTGCGCGCCTTCCGCGTTGGCTTGCTCATACAGCTTCACGGACAATTGTTGAACGATTTCGGTCAATTCTTCCGTTGCTGCTTTGATCTCGTCCACGTTTTCGCCTTCCAGCGATTTTTGGACTTTTTCTTTCGCGGCATTCGCTTTATCAATCTCGGAAGCGTCGACTTTGTCGCCCAGATCCTTGATCGTTTTATCCGCTTGGTAAATGAGTTGGTCGGCGTTATTTTTCGTTTCGACCAATTCTTTGCGCTTCTTGTCTTCTTCGGCGTGCAGTTCGGCATCCTTCATCATTTGCTCGACTTCGGCGTCGCTCAAGCCGCTCGAAGAGGTGATGGTGATTTTTTGACTTTTGCCTGTTCCTTTATCCGTTGCCGATACGTTTACGATACCGTTGGCATCGATATCAAAGGTGACTTCGATTTGCGGTACGCCGCGCGGTGCCAAAGGAATATCGCCCAGCGTGAAGCGACCCAGCGTTTTGTTGCCGGCAGCCATTTCGCGCTCGCCTTGCAGCACGTGGATTTCTACGCTTGGTTGGTTATCGGCGTAAGTCGAGTAGACTTGCGATTTGCTTGTCGGGATCGTCGTGTTGCGGTCGATCATCTTCGTGAACACGCCGCCGGCCGTTTCGATACCCAGGGACAGAGGCGTTACGTCCAGCAGGACCACGTCTTTGACTTCGCCTGTCAGCACGCCCGCTTGAACGGCAGCACCGAGGGCTACCACTTCATCCGGGTTAACGCCTTTGTGCGGATCTTTGCCCGTCAGCTTTTTGATCGCTTCCTGTACGGCAGGAATACGAGTCGAACCGCCGACGAGAACGATCTTGTCGATTTCGCTCGACGACAGGCCGGAGTCTTTGATCGCTTGACGCGTCGGAGCCAGCGTACGCTCAACCAGCGAAGCGGAGATTTCTTCGAATTTCGCGCGAGTCAGGTTCAACTCCAAATGCTGGGGAACGCCGTCGACCATTGTGATGAACGGAAGCGAGATCGTTGTCGTCATCACGCCCGACAGTTCTTTTTTGGCTTTTTCCGCTGCATCTTTCAGACGTTGCACAGCCGCTTTATCTTTGCTCAGGTCGATGCCTTGTTCTTTTTTGAACTCGGCTACCAGATAATCGATGATCACTTGGTCGAAGTCATCGCCGCCCAGGTGGTTGTCGCCGCTTGTTGCTTTAACTTCGAAGAAACCGTCGCCCAGTTCAAGGATCGAGACGTCGAATGTACCGCCGCCCAAGTCATAAACGAGGATCGTTTGGTCTTCAGATTTTTCCAGACCGTAAGCCAATGCAGCAGCCGTAGGCTCGTTGACGATACGAAGCACTTCAAGGCCCGCAATTTTGCCGGCGTCTTTCGTCGCTTGACGTTGAGCGTCGTTGAAGTAAGCCGGAACCGTGATAACGGCTTGCGTTACCGTTTGGCCCAGGTAAGCTTCGGCGTCGGATTTCAGCTTTTGCAGGATCATGGCCGAAATTTCTTGCGCCGTATAGTCTTTACCTTCGATTGTTTCTTTGTGGTTCGTGCCCATGTGACGTTTGATCGAAGCGATCGTGCGGTCCGGGTTCGTGATGGCTTGACGTTTCGCCGTTTCGCCGACGATGCGCTCGCCGTCTTTTTTGAAGCCTACGACCGAAGGGGTCGTGCGCGCGCCTTCCGGGTTAGGGATAACGACGGCTTCGCCGCCTTCCATAACAGCCACGCAAGAGTTTGTTGTTCCCAAGTCAATACCAATTACTCTACTCACAGTAAATATCCTCCTCAGTTAAGTACGGTTGATTTTAAAATAAAATGTTTTTCTCGCGTTGCGTCCGACATGCAGACCCTACGCTCTATCATAACGGTTTGGCGCGCGTTTTCAAACTTGCCGCTTCGCCGCGAACATTCTCGGCAAAGCGGCTTTTGAAAATGCGGTTTAACCGCTGACTTTCACCATTGCGGGACGAAGCACTTTGTCTTTCAACATATAACCTTTTTGCAGCTCTTCGACCACGATGCCTTCTTCGTGCTCGTCGCTTTCCACTTGCATAACCGCTTGGTGGAACTCGGGATTGAAAGCCTCGCCGACGCTATTCATCGCGGTCAGGCCTTCGGCCTGAAGCACGCTTTCGAATTGGCGGTGAATCATTTGCACGCCTTTCACGAACGACTCGGCGCCTTCGCCTTCCGGCAGTGTATCCAGCGCGCGACCGAAATTGTCGATGACCGGAACGAGTTCGGTGATCAGCTTCGATGAAGCGTATTTGCCGAGCTCTTCCTTTTCCCGAATCGTGCGCTTGCGGAAATTATCGAAATCGGCTTGCGAACGCGCAAGACGTTGTGCGTAATCGTCTACCTGCGCCGTTAATGCCTCGATTTTGGCTTGAAGTTGTTCTGCGCTCTCTTCCGTGGCAGCACCGTTGGTTTCTTCGGTTGCCTCTTCAGACGTTTGTGCATCCTGCTCGTTTTCTGCGATTTCTACTTCTTCGTTTTCCGAATATTGCGTTTGTTCTTTACTCAAGATGCTTTCACCTCCTTGTGTAGATCAAAACTCATCGTAACGCAGTGTTGCTATACGCACAGATTTGCGATCACGGCCCGTAGCGTCCGGTCAAAGCCCGGCTCATGGCACGCGACAACAAATCGAGTGTTCCTATGACTTTGGCATACTCCATCCGGGTCGGACCGAGAATGCCTATCGTACCAAATGACTCGCCGTCAAGTGAATAAGTCGCGGTAATCAGACTGCAGTTGACGAAGGCTTGGTGGATGTTTTCGCTGCCGATCCGCACATGGATTCCTTTTTGCTCGGAATTCAGCAAGCGCGTCAGCGTCGGCGTTTCCTCCAGCAGATCGAGCACCGTTTTCAACTTGCCGATGTCTCTGAACTCCGGCTGAATGAGCATATTGGTCGTTCCGCTAAGGAATACCTTCTGATCTTTGCCCGAAACGAGCGAATCGTCCAGCAGCTTCATCAACTGTTCGTAATGCTCGGCATGACGCTGAATTTCTTGTCCGATTTCGGAATAAATCCGTGCTTTCAGCATATGCATCGGCACGCCGGAAAGTTTGGCGTTCAGCAGATTTGCCGTCCGCTCCATATCGGAAGCCGAGACGCCCGGAGGAATCGACACCGTCTTATTTTCGACTTCACCCGTGCTGGTCACGATAATCGCGACGGCCGTAGTCTCGTTCAGCGGAAGAAGTTGAAAATGCTTGAGCGAAGTATTGAACATCTCCGGTCCCAGCAAAATCGACGTATAATTGGTCATCGAAGCCAAAATCGTCCCGGCATGCTGCACGACTTCTTCCACAGCGTTCAGCTTTTCGGCAGCCAGCTGCTTGAATAATTTCAAGTCCTCCGCCTTGAGCGGCTTCAGAGGAGCCATATGATCGACGTAATAGCGGTATCCTTTATTGGAAGGAATCCGTCCCGCCGACGTGTGAGGCTGTTCCAGAAAGCCAAGCTCCTCCAGGTCCGCCATCTCGTTACGAATGGTGGCCGGACTGAACGCTACGTCGCCCCGCTTGGAGATGCTGCGGGACCCGACCGGTTCGGCCGAACGAATATAGTCGTCTACGATGGCGTTTAAGATCATGCTCTGACGTTCGCTTAACACGAGATCCCCTCCTGTCGGATCGATAAGAGCCAATCGGAACATTCTTCCGTTAGCACTCTATCTGAATGAGTGCTAAACTCTATTACAAAAATACCAAACCGGACTCAACGTTGTCAAGTTCGGTTTGGCAGGATACGAAACGTTTTTCGATTTGGTATTGCAGCGTTTTAACCGATGACTTTCAATACAGCGATTTCATCGCAGCGATCGCGCTTGGCGCAATGAATGCAGTCGGTCCAGACCTTCTCGGGAAAGACGTCCATCGGCACCACCGTAAATCCGTTTTTCACGAAAAAAGAAACTTCGTAAGTCAAAGCGATGATCTTCGGAATCCCCTGCTCGATCGCAAGTTCGATCAGACGATCCACCAGCTTCGAACCGACGCCTTTTCCTTTATTCCCATCCATGATACCCAGCGAGCGAATCTCTACAAGATCCGGGCCGAGCAGGCAAAGCGAACCGCATCCGATTACCTTACCGTCTTCTTCCGCCACGACGAAGTTGTCGATTTGGCGTCGCAGCACTTCTCTGGAGCGCGGAAGCATGATTCCTTTTCGCGCATATTCTTCTATCATGAGATACAGCGGTTCAACATCTTCGAGATTCGCTTGTCTGCATACAACGGTAACGGCGGGCATCGGCCGTTCACCTCCTTGTTTGTTAGCTAACGCATGCGCGTCAGGTCCGATTGTTTTCGATTGGATAAATATACATCAATTCGCATAGTTTTTCAATACTTTTACGCAGCGAAAACATAAAATTTTTAAAGTTCGGTTTTCTTGCTGTATTTGGCTTCCTTTACCCGATTCAGCGCATTTGTAACAGCAGGATAGCGACGTTCAAGTCACTTTTCGCTCCTGATTCCCTCTCTGAATCATCGGCACGAAAGGCTCCGTTTATGCGTGAAAACATAAAAAAACCGCCGGGAATTTCCCAGCGGTCTTCGATTTATTGCCTTACAGTTATATTTCTATTCCTCAAGCTTCAACGGTCAGATAGCCAATGAACTCACCGAATACGTCGTTACCGAACAAAATGCCTTTTTCGCTTAAGCGATAACCTTCGAGATCATGCCGGCGTTCGATCAAGCCCAGATCCATCATCTTCTTCAACGGAGCAGCAAAAATCTCTTCCACCGGCACGCCGAACTGCTTGAGGAACCGATCGTTTTCCATCCCGTCCAGCATCCGCAGCCCGACCATCATGAAGTCTTCCATCGCTTCTTCGCGCGGCACTTCGAATTGGTCGAGTCTCGGAAGGCCTTTGGACGCGGCTTCGTTATACGGATTCACGCCTTTGATATTGATATGGCGTTTGCGTCCCACGTATCCGTGCGCACCCGCGCCGAAACCGTAATAGTCCTCGTTTTTCCAATAGGTGATATTATGTTGGCTTTCTTTGCCCGGTTTGGCGAAGTTGCTGATCTCGTATTGCTTATAGCCTGCCTCGCGCATTCGGTCCATCAGCAGCCTGTACATCGCCAGCTCGTCGTCTTCGTTCGGAAGCGGCAGCTTGTTTTTGTTGAAAAGGGTATGGAACAGCGTGTTCTCTTCGACCTTGAGGCTATAAATGGAGTAGTGCGGCAAATCCAATTCCAGTGCCTTGGTAATCGTCTCGTCCAACATTTCGACCGTCTGATTCGGCAAACCGAACATCAAATCGATCGACAAGTTATGCAGGCCGGTTTTGTGCGCATTTTCCAGCGAGCGGTACACGTCGTCCGTATTGTGGATACGCCCGATCTCGCCCAGCAGCTTGTTCTGGAACGCCTGCACGCCGAAGCTGACCCGGTTGACGCCGCCGTCTTTCATCACCTTCATTTTTTCGAGATCGGTCGTGCCGGGATTGGCTTCCATCGAAAACTCGATATCGTCGGACCAATTCGGGAAATGCTTTCGCACGGATGCCAGGAAAAAGGCCATTTCGTCGGGTTTGAGCACCGTAGGCGTTCCGCCGCCGACGAAGATCGTTTTGATCACGCCCGGCGGGGTAATCGCTACGGTCTGCTCCATCTCAAGGTCAAGCGCGCGCAAATAATCCATGACCGGCTGATCTTTGAGCACGTACGAGTTGAAGTCGCAGTAAAAGCATTTATTCGTGCAAAACGGAATATGAATATAGACGGCTTCCGGCGCGGAAGTCACGTTGATTTCGTTGGTGTTGGTGTTATTCGTCATGATTTTGAATCCTCCTGTATGGGTGAAGCATCAAGGTGGAGGCGGTTGGGAGGCGCTGCGGGAGGAGGGGGATTTCGATTGCCGCTAAAATCGGATTTTTCATTAGGCAACTGACTCAGGGGTGAAAATCCAATTTTAGATGCAAGCGCTCCGCTTCTCCATCTCCCCTCCTCCCTCCGCTAATCCCGACGCGTAGAGGGTAGTAGTAGAAAAGATGTCTGGCTGCGCGGCGACAAAGGCCATAAGGGCATTTCGCCGTGCAAAACGTAGCATTTAAGTTTTTGAGTTCTGTTTTTTGTGCGCTGCAAATTAAAGTCAAAAATCGTTCCGTAAATCTTTGATCTTGCATCGTTCACTCTTAAGCAAAATGTCCCCAATCTTCAAAAAGGAAAGCCGGAATTCGGCTTTCCTTTTTAATAACGACGCGAACATCATGATTTCTTAACAAAAAGCGATCTTCCATACGCACTCGCATCTTCAAACGTTCTTTCTCAAACGGGTACCCCTTTTACTGAGGGAACAGGCCCATCAAGGCCGCATTCCCGAAAATCTATCCACTACCAAAAAGCTGGATAGAAATAGGGCTTGGAACGGATGCGGGCGTGCGAGTGCGGGAGGGAGAAGGGAACGAAGCGAGGGCGCATTTGGAAATCGGGGCTCCCTGAAATCTCTCCGAAGACTCCCCGATTCCAACGGCGACCGAGCTCGTTCCATTCTCCCGGCTCCCAAACCGCACATCCCCCGCATACGAGCCAAGCATTAACCGCTACTCGTCCAGCTTCAGCACCGCCATGAACGCTTCTTGAGGCACTTCGACGTTTCCGACCTGCTTCATGCGCTTTTTACCTTCTTTTTGCTTTTCGAGCAGTTTCCGTTTACGCGAGATGTCGCCGCCGTAACACTTGGCCAAGACGTTTTTGCGCATCGCCTTGACGGTCTCGCGCGCCACGACTTTCGTGCCTACGGATGCCTGGATCGGCACCTCGAACATTTGGCGCGGGATCAGCTCGCGCAGCTTCGCGCAGATGACGCGGCCGCGTTGGTACGAGCGGTCTCTATGCACGATGAAGGACAACGCATCGACTTGTTCGCCGTTGAGCAGGATATCCATTTTGACCAGGTTCGATTTGCGGTAGCCCGAAATCTCGTAGTCGAACGAAGCATAGCCTTTCGTCCCGGACTTGAGCTGGTCGAAGAAGTCGTAGACGATTTCGGACAACGGGATTTGGTACGTCAGCGTCACGCGCGTCGTATCCAGGTATTCCATGTTGACGAACTCGCCGCGTTTGTTTTGGCACAGTTCCATAACCGTTCCGACGAAATCGTTCGGGACGATAACCGAGGCTTTTACGTAAGGCTCTTCGACATAGTCGAGGCGGCCGACTTCCGGATAGTTCGACGGATTGTCGATCTGGATCACGGAGCCGTCGGTCAGCCCGACTTTATAAATAACGCTCGGCGCGGTCGTGATCAGGTCGATTCCGAACTCGCGCTCGATCCGTTCCTGAATAACGTCCATATGAAGCAATCCGAGGAATCCGCAACGGAAACCGAAGCCCAGCGCGCTGGACGTTTCCGGCTCGAACGTCAAGGAAGCATCGTTCAATTGCAGTTTCTCCAACGCTTCGCGCAGATCGTTGTAATCCGAAGATTCGATCGGATACAGACCGCAGAACACCATCGGATTGATTTTGCGGTAACCCGGCATCGGTTCGAGCGTCGGGTTTTTCGCATCCGTGATCGTGTCGCCGACGCGCGTATCGCCGACGTTTTTGATACCCGCCACGACGAAGCCTACGTCGCCGACGTTCAATTCGTCCACGATGGTCATGCGCGGCATGAAGGCGCCGACTTCGATAACTTCGAACGTGGTGTCCGCCGCCATCATTTTGATCTTGGAGCCTGCTTTGATCTTGCCGTCCAAAACCCGGATATAGACGATAACGCCTTTATACGGATCATAGTGCGAGTCGAAGATCAGCGCTTTGAGCGGCTGATCCGGATCGCCTTGCGGCGCAGGAACTTTGGCTACGACTTGTTCCAGAATCTCTTTGATCCCGATACCCGCTTTGGCCGAAGCCAATACCGCGTCGCTCGCATCCAGTCCGATTACGTCTTCCACTTCCTGCTTCACCCGATCGGGTTCCGCGCTCGGAAGGTCGATTTTGTTGATGACCGGCAAAATCTCAAGATTGTTGTCGAGCGCCAGGTAAACGTTCGCAAGCGTCTGCGCTTCGATCCCTTGAGCCGCGTCGACAACCAGCAGCGCGCCTTCGCAGGCCGCAAGGGAACGCGATACTTCATACGTGAAGTCGACGTGTCCAGGGGTGTCGATCAGGTTAAGCAAATACTCTTCGCCGTCATCGGCCTTATAGGTTAAACGTACCGCTTGAAGCTTGATGGTAATGCCGCGTTCGCGTTCAAGTTCCATTTGGTCGAGAACCTGTTCTTGCATTTCGCGCGAAGTCAGGGCACCCGTGTATTCGAGGATCCGATCGGCAAGCGTGGACTTGCCGTGGTCGATATGCGCTATAATGGAAAAGTTCCTTATTTTCTTCTGTCTTGCTGCAATGTCAGTCATTCCTTACCTCCGCCTCAATTTGACAAGCCGAATCAATCCATTCATTATAGCAGTTGGCCCTAATCCCAGCAATCCCGCAGAAAGCAAAATCCGATTTATTATTGCATGGATGGTTGCTTTTTTGCCGATGCCATGCTAAGATACTTTAAGTTGTGAAACTTTCGATGTTCGATGTTTCCTATAAGCTTTACAGGAGGTGAATGCAATGCCTAATATCAAATCCGCAATCAAACGCGTAAAGACGAACGAGAAACGCCGTGCGCTTAACGCTTCGCAAAAATCCGCACTTCGCAGCGCAGTGAAAACCGCTACGACAGCGTTGGAGAGCAACGATGTGGAAGCTGCACAAACTGCAGTTAAGACCGCTTCGCAGAAGCTGGATAAAGCCGTAACTAAAGGCCTGATCCACAAAAACGCGGCAGCGCGCAAAAAATCCCGTCTTGCTAAAAAAGCGAATTCTCTGAAAGCTGAACAAGCCTAAGAAACCGCTCTTTTGCGATATAATCGTGTGACCCCGGAATCCTTAGGATATCGGGGTTTTAAATTTTTTCGGAACTTTTGAAAAAGAGGCTTTCCGATTCCCCGAGTCACCCCAGAAATCTTCTGCCCCTTTTCTATCTTATGCAATTACGCACCCAACTTCAGCAAAAACATCTCCAGCCCGAACACTTTATCGACCGCACCCGTTTTGATCTCGTGATCCAGCTTGGCAATCGAAGACAGAATGCCGCGAAGCCTGGCCGATTCGAATCGCTTGGCTTGTTCGGCCGCGATCTTGACCGCATACGGATGCAATCCGAGTTGGCTTGCCATTTGCTGCTGCGAGTAATTTTGCCCGGACATTTCTTTGACCTGAAGCATGATCCGGAATTGGCGCGCGATCAGCGACACGATCTTGATCGGCTCCTCACGCTGCTTCAGCAGGTCGTAAAAGATCGCCATAGCCTGCTGTAATTTCAAGTTGGCAATATGCTCGACCAGCACGAACACGCTCTGCTCCGTCCCGATCGCAACCAGCTTTTCCACATCGGCAGACCCCACCGACCCGCCTGCTCCCGCAAATAAAGACAGCTTTTCGATTTCCGCAGACAATGCCCCGAGCGAAGTTCCTGCCCGTTTCAACAATACGTCCACCGTCTCCGATCCGATCGATACCGAACTTTTGCCAAACTGCTTCGTCACCCATCCCGCCAACTCATTCTCGCTCATCGGCGCAAACGAAATAACGGGCGCGGCCGCTTTGAACGCCTTGACGACCTTTTTGCGTTCATCCAGTTTTTCCGCATAGGCCAGAAATACAAGCACGCTGTAATCCGCAGGATTCCCCAGATACTCCAGCAGTTTCTCTACACGATGCTCGATCTTGGCTGATTCCTTGCCTGCAATAAAGATCGTGCTGTCTCTCACGATGATAAGTTTACGTTCCGCCAAGAAAGGAGCCGTCTCCGCTTCCTCGACCACCAACTCGACCGGAGTCTCGGCAAGGTCGTAATGCGCGACCGCAAACGCCCGTTGATCTTCTTCGATCAGCTCGCTTTCCAGCATCGTGACGAATTCCTTCATTCTATATTTTTCGGTGCCGTAGCACAGATACAGCGGCGATACCTCGCCCGCTCGTATTTGCTTGACTGCCGTTTTTAAATCCATAATATTCGTTACCTCTTTCCGCACTTGCCGGTCCCGACTTTGAACTCGGCGCATTGAATCGGAGTGTTTTGGGGTTGCTGCATCACTCTCTTTGTCTCCATTGTACCGAATATCGCCGAAAAAGGCACATAAAAAGACCGACCTGACCGTTCCCCCGCCTGCTTTACGGATTCGGGAACGGTACTTGGCCGGTTCATTTGTCATGCTTTTTATTTGCCGCCCTGCTGGAGCGCCACTTCTTCAATCTTCCAAATTCCTTGGGCAGTCGTTCCGTCCGCTTTGACCAAATCATACGTAAACGTCTTGCCGTCGGCCGACCATACGCCTCCCGTCACGTCTCCATCCACTTTATGACTGTTCAGCTCTTTTGAACGATCTCCCTTGAGCAGCTTCAGCGTGTTGGGCGAGTAGGTTATCACATAGGTTCCATCCGGCGAGGTCCATTCCGAAGGAGCAACGGTCAGGCTGTATACGGAACTATCCGTCATGTCCGATTCATTGTTTGGCACGTCGGCCGATTCGCGGTCGTTCGACGGTTGCTCTTTGATCGAGAACGTGCCGATACCCTCGTTGGGCTGTGCTTCGTCTTCCGTAGAACTCTCCGCGGACTTTTGCGAATCTTCCTGAACCGGCGGAGCGGCAGGAGGAACCGACTCCACGGCCGGAAGCTGATTGTTTTTCGAGTCGGCAGACGGTTGAGATCCCTCGGAAGCACCCGGATTTTTGCGCGACGTTCCTTCTTTATTCGAAGGCGTATCGGCTTTCGGCTGATCCGCGTTCGGCACAACCGGATTGTTGGGAACTTCTCCGTCGTTTTCCTTCTCCGAAGACGTTCCCGCTTTCGGTTCGACTGGCGCGTTATCGCCGTCTTCCGTCGGCTGCGACTTGACGGAAGGCGGATTGGCTTCGTTTGAAGTCGAAGATTCCGTCGGCGCCGCCGTTTCTGAATCCGCAGGCTCTTCTTCCGGTTCGGTTTGCGCGTTTTGACCCGGCTCGTCGCTCGGTGCCAACTTCGTTTCCGGCTGCATCGTATCCGCTTCGGTGCTCGGATCGATCTTTTCCTGCACCGCTCCGCTTTCCGTCTGCGCTCCGTTGGAAGGCACAATCGTCTCGTCCGTCACTCCGGTAACCGCGGCTGTCGAACTCATTTCCGCATTGGGCATTTCCTTCGGCTCGTAATTAACCACGAAGATGCCCAGCACCGCAGCCGCCACCGCCGTTCCGCCTACGGTACGGCCCAGCGTCGACCGCCAAAAGGCCGCTGCTCTGCGACGCTTCGGCACTTGCTCTCCCAACATGCGCTTGCTTTCCATTTCGGATAATTTTTCAGGCTGCGCCTCCGGTGCAGCGATTGCCGCGAGGCGATCGATTTCATCCAATTTGGGCAAGATGGAATCAACGAGGCTTACCGGCGGTTTGACATCCGGCAGCGACTCCAATTGGTCCGATAACCCTTGAAGAAATTCGAAATCTTCCCGCGCCTCCGGAGACTCGCCGAGATGACGAAACAGCGTATCCGTTTCTTCTTTGGTGAGGTCGTGGTCCAGGTAACGGTTCATGTATTCCAACGCTTCTTCGCGTTTCATCTACAGCGCACCTCCTTTCTGATAATCTCCGAGCAATTGTTGAAGCTGTCCCCGGGCTCTGAATAAGTAAGATTTGACCGTGTTCAGCGGAAGCTCCAGAGAGTCCGCAATCTCGTTATACGACATGTCCTGCACGTAACGAAGAATGACTACCGTTCGATGATGTTCGGGCAGCAAATTAATCGCCCGGTCAATATCTTCTCGAGTATAAGCCCGCATGACTTCGCCTTCCACGCTCTCGCTGCCTTCGAAGACCATCTCGTGTTCTTCGATCGACACCGTAGGTTTGGCCCGTCTGAACTTATCGATGCAAATATTGGTTACGATTCGCTGCACCCAGGTTTTGAACTGCGCTTTCTCTTCGTAAGAACCGATTTTGGTGTAAATACGGATCAGTGCTTCCTGGGCTGCATCCATCGCGTCCTGTTCGTTGTTCAGCGTATAGTAAGCCGTCTTATAGACAGCCGGTTCAATCTCTCGCAATAGGGTGATAAGAGCGTCGCGATCGCCCGATTGAGCGGCTCTAATGAGTTCCTGCTCGACCACTAAGGGTCCCCCTCTCTTGCAACCTCTCTGACGAGTCTTTCCTCGAAAAGGTTGCGTTGTTTTTCTGTTTTTTTCAAAAAAATCGTTTCAAATTTATTTGAACGTATTCTTATGCCCGCCGAGCCGCGAAAATGCCGCTTTTTCCGGATCGGCTCATATCTCCAATCAGTCTACCAGAAACGGATTTACTCGTCATCTGCAGCTTTCTGTCTAACTCTGTATTCTCGTTCTCTTACTATATATCAAACGAAAAGCGCTCTTTCCTCCCACAACGAAAGGAGAAAGGAACGCTTTTGCAATTGCAACGGTTTCGGACAAGCTGCTCGGAAAAGTTCACTGCAGCCGCATTCCGTCGAGATTGCCGAGCAAGGTTCTCACTCGTATCGGCATACCGAACGGCGCTTCGATCTGGATCTCGCCGTGCAGATCCGTGCGGCGAACGAGCGAACCGGCCTGTTCCAGCCGATCCACGACGTCTTCATTCGGATGACCGTAAGTATTGGAGGCACCGACAGAGATGATCGACAACCGCGGCGACCAATGCCGGATCCAGTCTTCGGTCGACGAATGTTTGCTTCCGTGATGTCCCACTTTGAGCACTTCGGCCTTTCCGTTATCGCCGCGTTCCGCCAGCCTTTTCAAAATATCCCGCTCGGCTGCGCCTCCGATATCTCCGGTAAACACAAAAGAATGCCCGTTCATGACCATCCGAAAAGCCACGGAGTATTCGTTTTGGTCTTCCAATTCCGGCAAATTGCCCGCAAATACGCCGGACGGATTCAAAAACTCCAGCGTCGTTCGTTCATCCGGACTCCAAACGTCCCCGTCCTGCGGAGCATAAACGTCCGAGCCGGCAGTCATGACCGCAGCCAACAATTCGTCCAGGTCTTCTCTTCCGCTTCGCGTTCCGTTCATGATGAACCGCTCCACCGGAATTTCATCGATGACGGCAAGCAGTCCTCCGTAATGGTCGCGATCCCCATGCGTAAGGATCACGGCATCCAACCGGTGCACGCCCCGTTTTTTCAACAAAGGAACGACGACGTCCCGACCCACTTCGTACGGGTCGAGTCTTCGTCTCCATTCTTCGCCGGGACGTTCGAACGTAATCGTTCCGCCCCCGTCCACAAGCAGATGTTTACCCGAAGGCGTCGTGATCAGAATAGCGTCGCCCTGCCCGACGTCCAACATTTGCACGAGTCCCGCCGGATCGTTCTTCGGACGGTATGCCGCCGTAAGCAGCCCGGCCAGAAGACATACGCATAAAACGATAAGCCACGGCCTCATACGGTTTCGGCGGCTGTCCGGCATGCCTCCGTATCGAACAGACGGGGCAAAACGTTCCGAAGCGAGCGGCAGGGTATCGCTGTTCGCTTCGTTTGAAGTTGCAAGTCCCGACATGCCTTCCCGATCTTCGCTTCCTTGTCCCTTGTCGGCAGTTCGGTTCAAAGCTCTGGCTTTTACATACCGTTCCGATGCGAATATCCCCGCGAACAATACGGACAAATACAAAGCGATCCACGCAGGAGACGGCGAAGCCCATAACGTGCGCGCCCATCGAACCGCTCCGCCCCCGTCCGCGCACCAAAACACGATCGCATTAAGAAGCCTTACCGGATACGCCGTCCATTCGGCGCCCTGTATCCAGAACGTGCCTAGAATCAGAGATACTGTCCCTAGCGGAATCGAAATCAAGCTGATCAACGGGACAAGAATCAGATTGGCGGCCAGGCCCAGCAGCGAATATTGATTGAAATAATAAATGCTGAGCGGAAAAGATACCAGATCCGCGACCAACGATATGGAGGCCCCCGTCGCGAGGCTGTCGGGCAGGAAAAATAAAATCCGCCGCATCGGGCGGGTCAGCACAATGATGCCGGCCGTTACCGAGAAAGAAAGCTGAAAGCTGATCGACGTCAAATAATACGGATCCCATAGCAACATCAGCAAAGCCGCTAGGCATAAAATGTGCAGCCCGTCCTTCAGCCAACCGCGTCTGGCGGCATACAGTCCGATCATGCTCATGATCCCCGCGCGAATCGCCGAAGGCGAAGAACCGGTAAGCAGCACATACGGCGGGACAAAACATAGCGCAGCTACCAAAGACGTTTCTTTGGCGACGCCCGACCGGCGAAGAATCAACAGCACGGCGCCTACGTATAATCCGACATGCATGCCCGAGATCGCCAACACGTGCGTCATGCCCAGCCGCGCGAAATTGATATACGTCTCGGGATCGAGACCGTCCTGCAATCCCAGCAGCAATCCTTGCATGTATCCGGCGCCGATTCCCGGATACAATTGTTCCAGTTTGCCCGCCAGCAGCGCACGCAAATCGTCGTTTCGGCGCAGCAGGCGCAATCCTCCTCGCGAAGGTTCGAGCAGTTCCAGGCTTGAAGCGCCCGCCCCGCGGGCTACCCAATGAATACGCTTATCACGCAAATAATCGCGATAATCGAAAGCACCGAAGTTGCGCGCTTCCGAAGGCGTTTCCAGGTCGGCGGAAACGGCAACCCGATCTCCCCGTCCCCACGAAGCCGCGGTTTTCTGCTCGTCTTCCGCCGCTAATTTCACGCGCACGACCACTTTTTCCGTCCGTGGCAAAAGAACGAATCCCTTCGAAGCGGCTTCCCCCTTGCTCGCGCCGTTCGCTCCTTCTTCAATACCGGACTTTATACGCTCGACGTCCATTTCGAACATGGCCAGATCGCCGTCGATTTTAACGGCCCCTGCCAAGCTACCTTCCAATTGAATTCCGGGATAACCGCCTTCGACCGTCTTTCCCAGCATATCGGGCAAAACCGAGAAGTTGCGCGCATCCCGGTACGTTCCGTAACTTGCGGCCAGACCTAGCGCCAAGCCGAACAGAAGCAAGGGCTTACACGGCAGCCCAGTTAACCGTCCAGCCGCAAAAAGCAGCAGGGCTAATCCGACCAGCACGATCGCCATCTGCATTCCGTCGTAAAGATGCGCGACGATCGCCCCGGCCAGCCAACAAACGGTAAATCCGACAAAAGGTCTTCGCTTCATGGCGTTTCCTATCACAAAGCCAGGTCCGGCAGCATTTTCTCAAGCATTTTGGCGCCGATGCCTTTGACCTTCACGATGTCCGTCACGTTCCGAAACGGACCGTTCCGCGAGCGATAATCCAAAATCGCCTGAGCCTTCTTCTCCCCGATGCCGGGCAATTCCATCAATGCGGCCGCGTCTGCCGAATTGATATGGATTTTGCCGTCGTCGACCGGAGCCGCCGCAGTCGATTGAAGAGCAGGTTGGGCAACGGCCGGTTGCGAGACATCAGGCTCGGCTGTTTCCGCTGCCGCAGAGATCGAAGGCGCTGCTTCTACCGCGGCCCGGTTGTCGTCAACCGATCCGACACTGGCTGCTTCGGGCACTTGATCCGTTCCCTGAACGACTGGATGGATATCGCTATCAACTTGGCCGCTTGCGCTTCCCGGTTCTTTTTCCGGGGAAGCCGACGATGCTTCGGACGGTTCCTGCTTGACGGCTCGTTTTTCTTTTCCGTCTTTTAAAGCAGCGTCAAGCGTTCCTTCCTGTACGGCCAGAGCCGTCTGAAGCTGATCATTCAGCGGCTTCCACGGCTCGCCTTGCGGATCGTTTCCTCCGGCCACCAGCAGCACTCCCGTTCCAAGCACTGCCGATAAACAAGCCGCCCACAATAATTCCTTTTTCATTTTTTCGCCTCCCGAATGAAATTCATGCTTCGAATTTCGGATTCGAATTCGGCGGTATGTACGTCGGACGCTCCTTTTGCTATAGGAAAACGATACAGCTTCCCCGATTCTGAGCCTGGCCTCTCGCTGCCGATCAAGCAGTCGACCGCAAATCCGAAAACCAAAAAACCTCCCGCCCCCGGCAATATTCGCCAGGGACGGAAGGTTATGTTTCCCGCATTGTAATCCCTAGTTAACGGCTGTGCGTGCTTCGCTTGCCGTTCCCTTTCATCCGATAACGGGGATGAGCCGATGAATGCTTTTATTATAGAGAGCCTGGAAGCGTAAAGTCAATGCCGGTCTTACGAAATCGGCTCCGCGGCCGGGGTCGGCGGCCGGTAATGCTCGACGCCGCGGAACGCGATTCCCTTCTGCTCCATCATCGTGCGTACCTTGCCGCTATCTTTCGGATAAGCCCGGCAGAATACGACCTCCGTAATGCCGCTGTTCGCCAGCATGTTGGCGCAGGTCCAGCAAGGCTCGTCGGTCACGTACACCGTCGAGCCTTCTCGGTCGGCGCGATCGGTAAACAGCAGCAGGTTCTGCTCGGCATGGATCGTGCGCACGCAGCGCTGCTTTTTGACCACTTTTTCTTCGCCGCCGTCTTTGACCAGCTCATACTCCTCCGCGATCATGCAGCCGTCTTCCGAACAGTCCGGTACGCCCATGGGCGCACCATTATAAGCTGTGCCGAGCAACTTTTTCCCCTGTACCAGCACGGCTCCGACCTGACGCCTCGGACACTGCGAACGCGTCGACACCATAAAGGCGATGTCCATAAAATAGGTATCCCAATCCTTGCGCGGATGGCTTCCCATATTATTTTTCCACTCCCTTGTCCGCGATCTGCGGGAACGCCCAAGCGGGAGCCGAAGCAAAGTTCGCCCCGCCTCCCGTTTTCTGCTTGATGTCCCGCAAGATAAGCTATGCATACCTTGCCTTATTCAAAGGTTTTAATTCGCGACGATATTGACCAGCTTGCCCGGTACGGCAATGACTTTGCGAATCGTTTTGCCTGCCAACGCGTTCTGTACGTTTTCCAGGCTCATTGCATGATCTTCCAGCGCTTTCGCGTCCCAATCTTTCTGAACGTTGGCGCGCTGCGCGATCTTACCGTTGACCTGAATCACGATTTCCACTTCGGACTCCGTTGTCCATGCTTCGTCAAACTGCGGCCAAGCGGCATACGTCAGACTGTCCGTGCGGCCGATCTTCTCCCACAGCTCTTCCGCGATATGCGGCGCGAGCGGCGACAGCAGTTGAATGAAGTCCTGCATCGCTTGGCGCGGCAGCTCTTCCTGCTTGTACGCGTCGTTGGTGAAAATCATCAATTGGCTGATCGCCGTGTTGAAGCGCAGAGCTTCCATGTCTTCGGTCACTTTTTTGATCGTTTTGTGCCAAGTGCGCTTGAACTCGTCGGTGCCTGCGGTATCCGAGATTTTCGCGCTGAGACTGCCGTTGTCGTCCACGAACATGCGGTAGACGCGGGACAGGAAGCGGTGCGAACCTTCCACGCCGTTCGTGTTCCAAGGCTTGGTCGCTTCCAGCGGTCCCATGAACATTTCGTAAATCCGCAGCGTGTCTGCACCGAACTCGTTGACGATCTCATCCGGGTTGATGACGTTGCCGCGCGATTTGCTCATTTTCTCGTTGTTCGGGCCGAGGATCATGCCTTGGTTGACGAGTTTTTGGAACGGTTCTTTCGTATTCACGACGCCGATATCGAACAGCACTTTATGCCAGAAGCGCGCGTACAGCAGGTGAAGTACCGCATGCTCCGCGCCGCCGATGTAGAGGTCGACCGGCATCCAGTAATCCGATTTTTCTTTGCTGCACAGTTCCTGATCGTTGGTCGGGTCGAGGTAGCGCAGGTAGTACCAACAGCTGCCCGCCCATTGCGGCATCGTATTGGTTTCGCGGCGCGCTTTCATTCCCGTTTCCGGATCGACGATATTCACCCAATCCGTCGCGTTCGCCAGCGGCGATTCGCCTGTGCCCGATGGCTTGATCTCGTCCATTTCCGGCAGCAGCAGCGGCAGGCTGTCTTCCGGCACGGCTTTCATGCTTCCGTCTTCCAGATGGATGATCGGAATCGGTTCGCCCCAGTAACGCTGACGGCTGAACAACCAGTCGCGCAGACGGTAGGTCGTTTTGCCCTCGCCTTTGCCGCCCTGCTCCAACCATTCGATCATGCGCGCGATACCGTCTTCTTTGTTCAGGCCGTCCAGGAAGCCGGAGTTGACGTGTTCGCCTTCGCCCGTGTACGCTTCTTTTTCGATATCTCCGCCTTTGACGACTTCGATGATCTGAATGCCGAACTTTTTCGCGAATTCCCAGTCGCGCGTGTCATGTCCGGGAACGGCCATGATCGCGCCCGTGCCGTAAGCGGCCAAAACGTAATCGGCGATCCAGATCGGCAGCTTCGCTCCGTTGACCGGGTTGACCGCGTACGCGCCCGTGAATACGCCGCTTTTGTCTTTGTTGAGGTCGGTACGTTCCAGATCGCTTTTATGCGACGCTTTTTCCTGATACGCCTTCACCGCTTCTTTTTCATGCTCCGTCGTGATCTTTTCCACCAACGGATGTTCCGGCGCCAGCACGCAGTACGTCGCGCCGTACAGCGTATCCGGACGGGTCGTGAAGACCGCGATGTTCTCGTCCGTGCCTTCCACCTGGAACGTCACTTCCGCGCCCTGCGATTTGCCGATCCAGTTGCGCTGCATGTCCTTCAAGCTTTCCGGCCAATCCAGCTCTTCCAGATCTTCCAACAGACGGTCGGCGTAAGCGGTAATTCTCAGCATCCATTGACGCATCGGCTTGCGGATTACCGGATGGCCGCCGCGTTCGCTTTTGCCGTCGATGACTTCTTCGTTCGCCAGCACGGTTCCGAGCGCCGGACACCAGTTAACCGGAATTTCCGCCACGTAAGCCAGATCGCGCTTGTACAGCTGCAGGAAGATCCATTGCGTCCATTTGAAATATTCCGGGTCCGTCGTGCTGATCTCGCGATCCCAATCGTACGAGAAACCGAGCGATTTGATTTGACGACGGAACGTGTTGATATTTTTCAGCGTGAACTCGCGCGGGTGACCGCCGTTATCGATCGCGTACTGTTCCGCAGGCAGGCCGAACGCGTCCCAACCCATCGGGTGCATCACGTTGAAGCCCTGCATCCGCTTGTAGCGGGAAACGATATCCGTTGCCGTATAACCTTCCGGGTGGCCGACGTGCAGGCCCGCGCCGGACGGATAGGGGAACATGTCCATCGCATAAAACTTCGGCTTGCTATGGTCCATGTCATCGGTCTTGAACGTTTTTTCCTCGTCCCATTTCTGCTGCCATTTCGGTTCGATCGTCTGGGCACGGTAGCCGCTTGCCGCAGCTCCTTGCTCGTTTCTTTCGCTCATCGTCATCTGTCCCTTCGCTTCTAAAATCAAAAAGCCCCCCGCCCGCCGGCGTCGTAAACGCCAGGGACGAGAGGCATTGCTTCCCGTGGTACCACCCTGATTAGCGGACAAGCCGCTCACTCAAATATCCGATAACGGGGATCAACCGATGCGACCGGACGTCTTTTCCGTAAAAACCGGATGTACCGCCGTCTGTCCGCATAATCTCCGAGGCGAGTTCGTACAGGGTGCGCTGCCGGGCTTCCACCAACCGCCGGCTCTCTTGGAAACGTCCACCTGCCTACTGCTCCTCATCATCGACAAATCTTATCTTTGTTCACCTTTGCAATGCCCCTATTATATAGAAAACAAAAGTAAAAAGTCAATGACTCCTATAGCGTTAACAAGATACTCCGCGCCTTCGGGCCTCAAGCTGTGGTATACTGGTAGGCGCTCCCGGACGCGACGTCAGCAATCGGACTTCGAACGACGCCGCGCCGACAGCCGGAACGGGCTTGGTTCTTTTCCCGCGAAGCCCTTCAATACAAGGAGGAATACCGTTATGTTCAATCCCGATCAGGTCAAACCGTTTATCACGCATGCCGATCCGTTGGTCAGCAACGCGGCGATCCGGTTTTTGGCCGAAACGTATAAATACCCGCAGGACATCTCCGCACTGGTGCTGGAAAAGCTGGTGTCGGCGCCTCGCAAAGAAGACGTCTATTTGCATCGTGCAGCCGCTTTTCCGCAAACGAAAGTCACCGTACAAGCTATGCTTCATCTGCTGAACGCAGGCATGGTGACAGGCAATTCGCGTATTTTCCTATCCCGTATGCTGCTTGGCAGCAATCCCGACCTGCTCAAGCCGGTGCTGGAACAAATTAAAGCGTTGGACGAAGACTGGTACGAGGAAGCAGCCGAATACGTTCGAATCTCCGATCTGAGCGATGCGGAAGTGCGTAGCCTTTTTAATGAAGAAACGCAAAAAAACAGCGGACTGGATTACGAGGATATCGACTACGACAAGTTGGATCTTTTGCTGACCGAACTGATCGAACGCGAGATTCTGCAGCCGCGCGAGACGATGGACGAACTTCAGGAACAGTACACGCTGGACCCCCAGTCGATCCGTACCGTTTACCTGATCCAGGCTGCGGGCAAACTCAAAATCTCTTACGCGCTCCCTCTGTTCTACGATGCGCTCAAATCCGATAACGATCTGGTTGCCGAACAAGCCGCCGATGCGCTCGTTCGCGTAGGCAGCGAAGAGGTGATCGAGAAACTCGTGCAGATGTACAACGAGGAAAAAGACAGCTTCCTGCTGCTGAGTCTCGTCGATGTCCTGTCCCGCATCCTGCTGCCGTCGGCCGAAGAAGCGCTGATTGCTTTGCTTGAAAAAGAAGACCACTTCACGCGCATCGCCAAACTCGCCGACGGATTGTGCAGACTCGGTTCGGAGCAGGCTGTGCCGGTGGTGCAGGAGCTGGTCAAGATCGGCTATGATAAAGACTATGTGGAACTGAAAGAATCCATTTACGCCTGCTGCGTCATGTTGGGCCGCGTGCTGCCTGAGCTGGACGAATGGCGTAAGGAAATTGCGAAGGAAGACGAGGAGCGGATGAATAAGCTGCGTGGTTAAGAAAGCTTCTCTATTCAGAACAGAGCCGCTTTCGAGAGCAATTATTTTTCGTCATCTATAAAAATTGAATCTTTGCGACGCGATTGAAGCCTCCAGTCATTTAGAGGCTTCTTTTTTATAATTTTCCCGAAATCAAATTAAGTAGTCTGTTATTTCAATTCAAATCATTGATTCCTTCATTTTTATAAATATGGTATATATTCTTTAAGAAGTTTAGTTAGCATTTACAAATAAAACGGGCATAAAGATATGGAGGAAATAAGCAATGCGAAAAAAGCTAGGCCTTTGTTTACTTGCGCTAAGTTTACTTTTGGCAAGTTCACCAATACCTTTAGAAATTCAAGCGGATTCTTCGAATCAGACTCAAGCGATCAATACGGCTCAGAATCATTTCTCCAAGCAATTCTCACTGAAACGAAAATCAGTCTCCAGTCCCCTGTTTTACGATGTTAACAACGACGGTACGGACGAAATTATTCTGTCTGCTCCAAGTAAAAGAGAGTATGGCCCTCTCGTTTCTTATCTAGGAATCTATTCAAGTGCGGGAGCAAAACTCATGACCCAAAATATAGAATCCGATTATATCTACGAAATTCGACCTATGAAAAACGAAACATACAATAATCTACTAGCTTTCATCGATAGTCAAGGAAATGCTGGATCTTCGGTATCTGTGAAGGTATTTAAAAACAATACGTTAAACGAAATTTTTGGTACTTTTCCGCTTAACGTAGACGTGGACAGAGTCGTAATTAAGGATGAAGACCAAGATGGAAACGACGAAATCTACGGCTATCAAATGTATCTTGCGGCAGAAACCCGTAATCTCAGCCATGCAACAGCTGTTTATGATGAACTTGTACATAGATGGGATTCCAAAACCAGAAAATATGTAACCGCGATTTATGGGCAAGATGGAATACAAGATAGCCAAAGAGTTCCCGCAGGTCCGATCGATGCTCAACAAGCTTTAAAGCTATTGCAACAAGCTCGTTATAAACAATTAACGATGGCTCCTCAGGGAAGCCCGGAGAGTTTGCGAAAATCTCTTCAGTACGTATTCACTTATAACTTCATTAACGAAATCGAAAATCAAGGATTAATCAATTTCGGCAATGGCAAGGTCGGCCCGCATTATCTGCACGGAGACAACGATCTGCTTTTAGTTCCGGTATTCGATACGAATAAAAAAGCAACTTTAAGACAAGTGGCAAGCGGAAAAGCTGCTATTCTTACTCAAGCCGTGAAAAAAAACATTGGCAAAAAATCATACACTTTTACTTACGAAGCTACATTTTACAAAACAAAATACGGTTGGAAAGTTAATAGTTTTAGAAATATGAGTGATTGAGAAAAACATGCTTCTCTCTTTTGTTCTCCTCTAGTCAATAAGCCGCTCCCTACAAAGGAGCAGCTTATTTTATCGGGAAAGTTCCTCCAACCTCATCCAGCTTCCCGATTGCAATACGCGACCGCAGCGGCACTCCCCCGACGCCGCCCCTACAACAACTTCGCGATTCCTTTGATCTCGCCAGCCGATTCCGCCAACTGCTCCATCGAAGCCGCGATCTCTTGCGTAGCCGCTGCCTGCTGTTCGCTCTGGGCCGTGCAGCGATCCAGAGTCTCGTCGAGATTTCCGATCCGCGTGCGGATCAAGCCCAAAATCTTCTCGATCTCGCGCGCTGATGAAGCACTCGATTCCGCCATCTTGCGAATCTCCGCCGCCACGACGCCGAATCCTCGGCCATGCTCGCCCGCATGGGCTGCTTCGATCGCCGCATTGATCCCGAGCAGCGTCGAATTCTCGGACACTTCCCGAATGAACGACAGAATCTCATCCGTCTTTTTCAACTCGGTGACGACGCTTCGCCCAATCTCCTGCAACACCGCAAGATCAGCAGCCAGATCGGTAGCCGTCTTGGCGATCTCGTCCGCAGCCGTTCGAACCTCGTTCGAGCTGACAGCCAGATGCTCTGCCGCTCCGTCCAATATCTGCTGATTGCGCAAGCTGATGCCGAGCGTCAGTACGCCGGCCGGGCGACCGCTTCCGTCCAAATCCCCGATCGGCTTCGCTACCGACTTGAATGCAGCACCGTAGACTTCCGCACCCAGATTCGCACTGACGGTTCGTCCTTCGTCAAGCGCTCGCCGAATCCCGCTTTGCGAAGGAATCGGGGCTCCCGGCTCTACCGGAATGCCGACTTCTTTCCCCGGCAGATAGGCTTGAAACTTCTCCGTATCCGTCAAGGCAAACATCACATCAATCGGGAACAACTCCTGGACAACAGGCAAAACGGTTTCAAAAGCTTCCTTCAACTGCTCCATATTTTCTTTTTTCAACGACGCGGCTTCCATCACAATCGCCCCTTCCTTTTTGCAGCGAAGTATACCACTTACCGAGCTCGTTCGAATGCGCTTTTTGTCGCAAAACATCAGGTATTTTTTTACTCCCCGGGATAATCGAGTCTTCGCCGGTGCAAAGTCCACAAAAGCAGGGCTGCGGATATTGCTGCATAAACCAACGCCGCCCCTACAGGCAGCCACTTGCCTCCTGTCCCCAACTCATCGTAGAACGTTAACGCATGCAAAGTCAGTTGGAGCGGCGGCAAGATATAGGTCATCCATGACCAACCCTCCGGCAGCGCGTTCCCGATTCCGCCTGCTCCGAAAGCAAGCGCCAACCAGGTGCACAGAATTAATACGGCGTACAAGCGCGATTCAAATAACTTGACGGTAAACCACCCCGCCAGCGATACGCCCAACCCCGCCAACGAAATATGATATAACGATGCCATACCTAACTCTTCCATATACGGAAACCGCTCAAGTCTGCCTAGCAACGCCGGATAAATGACAGCAAAGAGCCCCAGTGCCGAAGCAAAAATCCAGGCATATAACAGCTTTGCTCCGCTCAAGCGAACCAAACTGCGAGCATGCAGCAGGGTTGCCATCTCCTGATTAGCCGCTTCCACATCCATCACCAGACAACCGATCGCCGCTGCCGCAACAAATAACAGCGATGACGAGAACGCGTAGCTTCCCATTACCGGATTAGGAGCGGAACTGTAAATCAATATCAAAATAGCCAAGTAAATAAACGACGGCGCGCCATAACGATAAGAACGCATAAAGCATCGATGGAGATACTGCAACAGTGCAATCATACCTCGCCCTCCTTTCTGTTCAGCGACAATACGATGCCTTCTGCCTGCCAAAAGTCGCGCATGAACGCGTGACAATCCTCGCTCGGGATGCCGCAACGTACCGCATTCCCGGCAGCCGTCCAGTCGACGCGCGGAAATGCGACAGCTAAACGCTCTCTTGCCTTTTCCGTCAACAGCCCGTCCAGCTCATAACGGACTGACCCGGAATTCGAGGCTTCGTCCGTATTCGGTTCCTCTAAAATCAACTGTCCTTCGCGAATCCGATACGTGGTACTGACCGACTCCCACGACGGAAGCGGATCATGCAGAGCGGTAATGACGGCCGTGCCTTCCGCTCGGAGACCGTGCAGAAGCGTCAACAGCTTCTCCGACGAAGCGGTGTCCAGCCCGGAAAAAGGTTCGTCCAGCAGCAGCAGGGCAGGACGAAGCAAACAGGCTTGCATAAGATTCACCTTTTGCAGCATGCCTTTGGAATAATGGATAAGCAGCGACGGACTGTGGGCAGGCAGCTCCAACAGCTCGTGCAATTCTTCGATGCGCGTGGTTAACGCTGCCGTCGGCATGCCCGCAATCCGCCCCATATGGATCAAATATTCTTCGGAGGTCATGCGCAATTTGGGCAGCCGATCCGGCGCGTATCCCGTCTGCAACTGCTTTGAACTTCTATGTATACGACCCGAGCTTGCCGGAATAATTCCTGCAACGATCTTAAGCAAGGTGCTTTTTCCCGAACCGTTGCCGCCGCGTAAAATCAAACTTTCTCCTCGGTCCAGACTCAGCGAGATTTCCGACAACACCTTGCGCGAGCCGTAGCTCTTGCCCACCTGCTCAAGACGAATTAGCGAAGAGGCCGTGCCTGAATCGACTGCACCCTTCTTCTTGATTCGCTCATTCAATACGATCATCTCCTTCATTACCATCTTAAACCAATTTTTATTTATATTCAAAATTCGCATGCAAAAAGCCCCGATTCCCAAGAAGGGATATCGAGGCTTTTCCCAAATCGAAGATACGTCCCAATCGCTTGACGCAAGCTTAACGAACTAACACGGATGAAATAAACATAAGCACGAACAACGCCAGAATCACAACAGGAATCACGGTTAACCCCATCATGCCAGCCGAAAGACCGACCAACATCGGGATCACCGTCGAACCCGTGTAAGCACTCGCCATTTCGAGTCCGATTACGCTTTGCGAAGCCTTTTTCCCGAAACGTTCCGGCGTCATGTGCACAATACTCGGATAAATCGGCGCACCGCCGAATCCCAAAACAAACAGCCCGACTCCGGCCAGAACTACGCTTGAAGAACCGATCAACACGATTAAACCTAAAGCCCCGATCAGAATTCCGTAACGAATCAGCGGCTTGGCCGAAACTTTTTCGGATAAAAATCCCGATAGGATTCGCCCTGCGATAATTCCGATAAAATAAAGGGACGAGAACGCCGCCGCCTGGTTAACCTCCAGCCCTTTGCTCGCGATCAAGTAAGAAGCCGCCCATAAGCCAACCGCCGTCTCCGATCCGTTATAACACAGCATCACCAACATCGCGGGCTTGACCCCTTTAATACGTACCGCTTCGCGGCTGCTCATGAATTTGGGCTCTTCATCCTGCTGCTCGATCCGGCTCTCGAACAGCTTCCATAAAGGCAGCGCCAGCAGCAAGACAACCGTTATCCCCAACAATATAAACGCCACCGCAGAAAACCCGCCACGCCAATCGTTTCCTTCACGAAGATTCAGCGCCATAACCAACGGTCCTGCCGTAGCTCCGATTCCCCAGAAACAATGCAGCCAGCTCATATGTTTGGCTTTGAAATGAAGGGCTACGTAGTTGCTGAGCGCCGCATCGACTGCCCCGGCACCGAAGCCGAGCAAGACCGCGCCCACGATCAACAGCGCGAAATTCGGTACGATCGAATAACAGAAAAGAGCCAAAGAAGTGGACAAAATACTGCCGATCACGACTTTTCCGGTTCCGAATTTGTATAAAAGCTTATTTGCCGACAAACTCGATGCCACGGTGCATAGCGATACGACAAACGGGATAATCCCCGCCATTTCCGTCGTTGCATTCAACTCCAGCTTCATGACCGGCCAAGCGCTTCCGAGCAGCGAATCGGGCAATCCCAATCCGATAAAAGCCAAATAAATAATAATCAGTAATAACGTAACCATGCTCCACGAAGAAACCCCGAATCGGGACCGATCTTCTTCGGAATTTCTACTCCCTCCGACAGTTATGTAATTTTCGAAAAGCTTTTCGGTCCGAAATCTAAATTACCATAATCGATGATCGAATCATAGAGGACGAAGACAGATCGACAGGCTTCAAACGCAAAAAAGCCCTCGTATTCCGCTAGGGAATTCGAGAGCTTTTTCTTGAATCGGACAAGGGACTCTACTGTTTATTGAAGGCCGTACGATTTACTGTTGAGCTTCCATTTTTGCTTTGTACGCATCCAACTGCTTTTGCAATTCGGCTTTGACTTTGTCGTAGCCTGCCGTTTTCAGCTTGGCGCGGAATTCTTCGACCGCTTGCACCGGATCGCTGACTTTACCGAAATTGATTGCCGGACCCAATTCGCCCGCTACCTGCGAGATCGCGGTCAGCTCGCTTTCGACCGGTGTTTTGTCGAATACGAATTGGCCGTAAGGGTAAGGGATTTTGATCTTGTCGTATTCGGCATACACGTCGCCGATCTTGTCCCAAGTCGTGTCGCTCGGAATTTCGAATTTGTCGACGCGTCCGCCCCAGAAGTCGGAGTAGAATTGGTCGCGCGTTTGGTCATAGCCTTCAGGAAGCGTACGTTTTCCGTCTTTCAGTTCGTACTGCACGCCTTCCATGCCGTAGTTGATCAGGTGATAAATTTCTTCGTTGTTGCGGATCAGGTCGTACGCCATCAGCGCGCGCTCCGGATTTTTGCTGTGCGCGCCCAGCGACGTGCCGCCGTGCGTGATCGACAGTTCCGTCAGGTTTTTGCCGCCTGTCGTGTTGAAAGCGAACATTTGCAGTTCGGATCCCGGTTGGTCTCTGTCCATTTCCACTCTCAGTCCCGAGAAGGTTTGCGTATGGTGTTGGTCCATGCCGGACAAGCCGGCTTTCAAAGCAACTCGGTTATCGTTCTTGTTGTTCAGGGCATCTTCGCGCCAGAAGCCTTTATCCGCCCAACTCTTCATCAATGTCGCGTAATCGACCATCGTATCGCTGAACACGGGCTCGGCTACCGTATATTTCTCGTCGTTCGATACGGCCGTGAAGACCGGCATATAGCCTGTCGAGATCGGCAGTTCCAGGTTATCCGTATACGATTGAACGTATCCGCCCCAAGTCTGCGCGCCGGAAGCCATGTCCCAAGGGATTACGTCAGGCTTGTTGTCTTTGATATATTGTAGGTAATCGCCGATTTGTTCCCAGTTTTTGATCGGTTCCGTGATGCCCGCTTCCTTGGCCCAATCGCCGCGATAGAAGAAACCGTGGTTGACCCATTGCGTGTAATCGTTTTCAGGAATCAGAACGATTTTGTCGTTGTATTTGCTTTCGTTCCAATCCTCTTCCGGAATGGACTTCCACGTTTCCGGCGCATACTTCGGCAGCAGCTCGTCAAGGTTCATGAAGGCTCCGCGCTGCGCGTTGGCCCATGTATCCAGCCAGTCGGTACCGATGGTGATCAAGTCGACCGGTTCGCCGGAAGCAAGCAGCAGATTGTATTTCGTCTGCCAATCCGCCCATTCGACCCATTTCCATTCCAGCTCGGCATTGATTTTTTCCTTCATGATCACGTTGACTTTGTCCATTACGGCTTCGAACTGTCCGTTCTGGGGCTTATCCCCGAGTACGACATAACTGATCTTGACGAACTTCGACGTATCCGCTCCGCCTTCGGATGTGGTTCCGCCGGTCGAAGCCGTAGAGCCCCCGCCTCCGCAAGCCGACAATACGACCAGCATCGTCGCCATCAGCAAAGCCATGCTTTTTTTCTTCCATCTGAACATCTGTATACCCCCTCTGAACGATTTGGTGGATGCCAAAATCTTCAAACTGGCAGCTTGTCTGCTATGACCGTCAAACAAGCTGCTGGCTTACGGTGTAGAGATTGTATGGAACGGAGAGCAATCAGCCTTTGACCGCGCCTACCGTAATGCCCTTGATGAAGTAACGCTGAACGAACGGGTAAAACAGGATTACCGGACCGGTCGCGATGACGGCGATCGCCATCTTCATCGTTTCGATCGGCACGTCGCTGAGCGGCACGTTGGATGCGGCCGCGGAGTTTCGGATCGCGTCCGCTTTGGTGACCACGTTGTACAGATACAGCTGAAGCGGCCTGAACTGCATATCCGAAGACAGGAACAGCATAGAGTTATACCATTCGTTCCAATAGCCCAGCGCGATGAACAATCCGATCGTCGCCAGCGCCGGCGTCGTCATCGGCAGAATGAGTTTGACGAAGATGGTAAAATCTCCGGCTCCGTCGATCTTGGCCGATTCGGTGATCGCATGCGGGATGGAGCGAACGAAGCTTTTCATCATGATGATCAGGAACGGACTGAGCAGACCCGGCAGCAGGATCGCCAGATAGTTATCCTTCAGATGCAGGTACTGGGTCATCAGCAGGTAGAACGGCACCAATCCCCCGGAGAACAACGTCGTGAAGTAAATGAAGAACGAGATCTTGTTGCGGAACAGGAAGTCGGGACGCTGCAGCGCGTAACCCGTCATGGCGACGATCAACAAACCGATCGCCGTGCCCACCACCGTGATTCCGATCGTGACGGCGTAAGAACCGAGGATCTGCGTCGGATTTTCAAGCACGATGCGGTATGCGAACGTGCTGAACTCTTTCGGCCAGAAGTTGAATCCGCTTTGCTTGACGGATGCTTCCGACGTGAAGGAGGTGCCCAGCACGAGCAGGAACGGCAGTAAGCAGCACAGCGCGAACGCGCCGATGAACACGTAACTGAATCCTCGAATGAACAACCCGCTTCGGTCCGTCGTTCGACGGGTGCTTTCCATTTTTTCGTCCATAACGCCCATTGATTAGCCCTCCTTCTTTTAAAAGAGTGAATTTTCCGGCGACAGCTTGCGTACCAACCAGTTGGCGGTCAAGACGATCGCGAAGCCGAACAACGACTGGTACAGGCTGACCGCGCTGCCCAGCGAGAAGTTGAAGTTGGTCATCAGCGAGCGGAATACGTAAGTTTCGATGATATCGGTCGTGGCGTACAAAGCGGTATTGTTCGCGCCGACCAAGTTGTAGATCAGGCCGAAGTTGCCTTTGAGCACGCCGCCGAGCGAGAACAGCAGGAGGATGATGAAGGTCGGTTTCAACCAAGGAAGCACGATGTAGCGGATACGCTGGAACGCGTTCGCTCCGTCGATCTCGGAAGCTTCCACCACTTCGTTATCCAAGCCCATGATCGCCGCGAAGTAGATGATCGAACCGTAACCGGTCGCTTGCCACAGATACGTGAGTACGATGATGAACGGCCAGGCGTTCGGCGTCGAGTAGACTTTGACCGGCTCCATGCCCAGCGATTGCAGAATGCCGTTCAGCAGACCGTAATCGTAGCTCAGGATGTTGTAAGCGATCAGGCCGATCAGAACGGCGGAGATAAAGTGGGGCAGGAACATCAGCGTTTGGGAGACTTTTTTGAACCACTTTCCCCTCAGCTCGTTGAGCAGCACCGCCACGAAGATTTGCAGCATGTTCCCCAGCAGGATAAAGGCCAGGTTATACGCGACGGTGTTGAAGGTGAGCTTCCACAAATCCCCGGTAATGACGAGGAATCGGAAGTTCTCGAACCCGACGAACGGGCTGTTGAAGATGCCGTCGGAGTAGTTGTACTTGATAAAAGCCAGATACAAGCCCGGCATCGGCAAGTACGCGAATACGACGAAAAACACGATTGCGGGCAAACACATGATCAGCAGCGTACGATTGTTTTTGAACTTTTTCCACCACGAGCCCGTCCGTTTATCGGCAAGTTCCATGCTCGATTCTTTCTCGGTCAGTACGGACAATACAATCCCCTCCTTCTCTAGTCAACGGAACTGATTCCAAATGAAACCGATTACATTTTTGCAACTATAAAAAGGGACCTATCTTGTCAGGTTTATGCGTTATTCTCATACATAATAATACGAGTTAAGCGATATTCCCGGATAGCTCCCTGGCATGCTGCAAATTTTAGTGAAACCCGTTTCATTCAGAATCAAAATGTAAGGGCTTTCTTTTGAGATCAGAATAATACCAGTTTCAGCGATTGTCAATCTTTTTCGATAAAAAATTCACTGGAAATTCGTTCCACTCAGCGGTGCCGTCGTTTCGCGCACGACCAGTTCCGGCATGATGGATTGGAACAACGGTACTTTTTTTCCGGCGATCATTTTGTCCAGCGTTCTGGCCGCCTGGCGCCCGATTTCCTGCGACATGAGCGACACGGTAGTGAGCTCGGGAATGCTGTAAGTCGCCTGCGGAATATCGTCATAGCCCACGATCGACAATTCTTCCGGAACCCGGATTCCCGCCCGGTGAGCAGCCTTCAACGCGCCGATCGCCAGCAGGTCGTTCATGCAAAAAATAGCCGTCGGGCGACGCTTCGCGCTCAGCAGTTTAGCGGCAAATTCCTGTCCTTTCGGCACGGAAAAGCCTTCGGTCAGTATCCATTCTTTGCGCACGGCAAGCCCTGCGTCCTTCATCGCGCTGCGGAATCCGGACAGCCGCTGCTGCGTATTCGTCATTTTGGAGTATCCGCCGATAACCGCGATATCCCGGTGCCCGAGGTCGATCAGATGCTGCACCGCAAGCTCCGCGCCGAACTTTTGATCCGCGGAAACCCGATTCAGCTTGGTTTTGGGCAGGCTTCCGTTAAGCAGCAGCACAGGCACGCGCTTCGCCACTTCCTCCAACTCCCGGGTAAGCTCGGGATCGGGCTTCGCCAAATCCACCCGTCCGCCGATCATGACGATGCCGTCCACCTGCTTCTCCATCAGAAGGCTCAGATACTGCGACTCCCGCTCGTACTGCCGATCATACAGACGCTCGTTTTCCTCGTTCGTCGAAATCGTATCGCAGAGGAAATACGTGTAGCCCAGCTTGCGCGCTTCATAATCGAATCCGGACAGGACCTCGGGGAAAAAAGGATTGGTGATGTCCGGCAAAATGAATCCGATCATGCCCGTCTCCTTGCGCGTCAGGCTTCTGGCCAGCGCGTTCGGTTGAAACTGGTACTTGTGCATCAGCGCGACGATCCGTTCCCTTGTTTCTTTTTTGACGGGCGCCGTATTATTGAGCACCCGCGATACCGTAGCTACCGACACATTGGCTTCTCTTGCGATATCGTATACGGTTACCGGTCGCATCTGCATTCCTCTTTCCCCGTGGATTTGTCTATATGTGAAACGGGTTTCATTATGGCTCCGATTATACCCGCGGAACTTGCCGGAAGCAATTGAAATTGTTTAGGTTTTCTAAGGAGTACCTTTTCGGTAGGCGCTAGGCGTTACGCTGGTCGTCTGTTTGAATTGCCGCATAAAATGAGTCTCGTTCTCGTATCCGCACAACCTGCCGATCTCTCCGACCGACAACCGGGTGCTGCCGAGCAAGTATTTGGCGTATTCCACGCGCCCCCGAATCATGTCCGTCACGACGGAACATCCGAATAGTTCTTTATACAAATGTTGAAAATAAGATTTGCTTAAACTCAGGCGTTCGGCCAAATCGTCGACCGAAACTCGTGCGTCCGGCGAGCCGTATAGTTCGTTTCGAAGCCGGGACAACGGTTCCGCGTACCGGCTCGTTCTGGACGGGGCCGCCTCGCGCACTAGACCGTTAGCCAGCTTGATAAAAAGGCCGCGCAGCTCCAGATCAACGATTTCATCGCGGTAAGGCCCCTTTTCCCGCTCGGCATGCTGCAATTCAAGCACGCATCGGGGCACGAGAACGGGATCGACCGCAGTCATTAACCGATCTACCGGAAACCTCAACCGCTCCAGCCATTCCTTCAACCCCTGTTCCTCGCAATGTATCCAATCGTTGACGAACGGCTTTTCCAGGTCGCGATACGCGTGCGCGGCATTCGGCGAGAACAGGATATACGAGTTGGCTTCCGCCTTTTGCGCGCGCCCGTTCACTTTGATCTCCGCACGCGAACGAAAAAATACGAAAGCGTAATTCCCTGCTCCCTGAGGGCGTTCGATATGAATTCCCTCTTTGTGCGTAAAGCGGCTTCCGCAGCTTACAAGCTTCATCATTATGCTTCCCTACTTTCCTGATCGAGCACGATTCGTCAGTTTTTAGCCAGTATAATTCATTGTTTGGCTTTCCGGCAAACCGCTATACTGGAAAGGATATCCGATAAAGGAGCTGAATTTGCAGTGGACGCTTATCTTTTCGTGCATTTTAAAGAAAAACCGACCCCTGACGGCGAGCAGGTGTATTTCGCGCTCAGCCGTGACGGGTTCAACTGGGAGTCCGTAAACGGCGGACATTACGTATTGGAAAGCACGCTCGGGGAAAAAGGGGTTCGCGATCATACGATCATTCGCACGGACGAAGGAAAGTTTGTCATTCTCGCCACCGACCTCAGTTTAGCCAATTCTTTTCACGGCAAATATAAAGGAGATTGGGCCAATATCGGAACGGGCGGCAGCAAATCTTTATCGCTGTGGGAGTCCGACGATCTGGTGAATTGGTCGGAGCAGCGCTTGGTGGAACTCGGAGACGAGAATTTCGGCTGCTTGTGGGCGCCCGATATCGTTCGCGATCCGACTCAAGGCGATTACGTCGTTCATTGGTCTTCCTCGCACAAAAGCAACGGCTACGGGGAAAAAGGCATCTACTACTCGCGTACGCGGGACTTCAAGCAATTTTCCGCGCCGCAATTGTTGGTCCAGAAAGCGGATAGCGGCATTATCGATTCGGCAATCTACGAGGAAGACGGATTCTTTTACCGGTTCCTGAAGAGCGAAGCCAATCCCGAGACGCTGATCTTGGAAAAAGGCAGCTCCGTCGCAGGCGATGATTATGTGCGAATTGACGCGTTTGACGAGGAAATGGCGAAGCTGGAGCAAGGACTGTACGAAGCGCCGACCGCTTTCAAGCTGCCGAACGGCAAATGGTGCCTGATGATCGACTATTACGGCGTGCCGGGCGAAGGTCAGGGATACGTGCCGTTTATTGCGGATAGTCTAGCGGACGGTCGCTTCGTGCGTTCGGACGAGAGCTTTAGTTTTCCGTACGGTTTTAAGCACGGCACGGTTCTTTCGATCACTTCCGAGGAATATGAGCGGGTGAAAAGGCATTACTCGCCTGAGGTCGCGAGTTCGTAGATCCTATTTGGGTAAGAAGCTGGTGCGCTACGGGGGAAATTCGCTCAAGATGCTTTCTCACCCGGAAAGTTGAATTGGATTTAAATAAAGGAGCTTTCCGAGTTCAAAGGCCAACATCTTCGTCCATGTTACCGCAGGTCTTCTTTGAAGACCTGTATTTTCACTGATTTCCCCCTCCGCTTGGGCTTCGTGCAGAATAAGATCTTTGAAGGTGCGGGCGGCGAGTTATGCCTCTGGTGGGGGAAGAAAAAAGAGAAGGAAAAGAGAAAAAATTAAGGACAGAGACTTTTCAAAAAGTGCTTGACGTCTAGCTTTTCGGAGCGTATAATCTAATTTTGTAAGAAATACTTCTTACGGGATGTAGCTCAGCTTGGTAGAGCACCTGGTTTGGGACCAGGGGGTCGCATGTTCAAATCGTGTCATCCCGATCAATGAGTCAAAGAAAAAGCCGCGATCCTTCGGGATCGCGGCTTTTTTTGTTTGCTTTACGAATGTATCAACCAACTCTAACGTAACTGGAAGCGAGAAGGCGGAGAGAGAAATTCAGTGAAGGAGCGATAGCGTTCGCCTTTGAAATCGGGAAAATTCAACTTAAATTCAATCCTTTTTCCCGATTTCAACACGCGACCGGAACGAATTTCTCTCGGAGCCTTCTCGCTTTCCCCACCTATTCAACCCCGGTCAATTTGAGATGCACCCTTGCCCCAATATGATGAACGTCTAAAGCGAGCGTCTGCTCAAACTCCGCTCGGGCCTGATCGACCCGTCCCAATCCCAGCAATCCCAAGCCGCGCATAAAGTGGCAGTGAATTTGATTCTTCCGGTTCAAGTCCTCGTCGAAAACAAGGAAGTCCGGCAGCGATACCGCGAAGTAATCGATCTTGACGTCATCAAAGAAATGCCGCTCCGCGTAATCAATCAGCTTGTTGAAGCGACGTTTCGCTTCGCGTTCATTGCCAAGCTTAAGCCAAGCCAATCCTTGATAGAAGATCATTTCAGGCGGCTGGTCGTTGTAATACATAGCGCTTGTCGGCTCTGTCAGTCCTGTCGATGCCTTGGCATAAGCAGCGTTGGCTTCATCCTCCCTGCTCAGCTTCGAATAGGCACGGCCCAGATAATAATAAATATGATTCTCTTGCGCGCCTTCCAGCTTGCCTTCTCCTAAATTCGTCGGGTAGACGAGTGCTTGAAGCAGCAGTTCCACCGCAGCTTCGGCGTCTCCGCGCTGCAGCCTTTGTTTAGCCGATTCGACATGAGCCTGTACGTATTGCCCCGTCGTCTTCCCTTCTCCGCCTTCCCACGGGTGGAATTGGCGCGCAGCCAACAGCCGAACGGATTCCTCATACTCGCCCAGCCCGTTATGCAAGGTGACATATTCAAGATACAGATCGTCCCGGCTTTCCACGATAGCCCGCGATTGATGAAGAACGTCTAGCCGCTCCTGTGCCGACACGCCTGTTTTCCGGTATAACTGATCCAACTCGAACAGAATGCGAGCGTCTGTCGGATCGCAGCGAAAAGCTTGTTCCAGTGACGCTCGAGCCAGATCCGTTTCTCCCTTTTTATTCAAATAGGCCAGTCCCAGATTGCGATGCACGACCGCGTAATTGCCGTCAACGGATCGGGCGTTCTCCCAATAGGCAATCGCCTCTGCATACCGCTTTTTATCATACAGCAGATTGCCGATCGCGTAAGAAGCTGTCGCGTCTTCCGCATGGATCGATAGCGCATGTTCCAAAATTCGCAGCTCAAACGGACTGTTCGGGAAAAGATAGTCGCGACTGGATCGGCTTGCTTTTTGAAGATAACGTTGCATAGAATCATGCTGCCCCATTTTTCCATACCCGTAAGCCAGTCCGTATCCGATCAGCGCCTGCTCAGGATCACCGAATCGCAGCAGAACATCGATAGATTCTTTATACAAACCGGCATCGGCATAATCGGAAGCCAGTTCCAGCGCGTTTCGCCATTCGCCGCGCAGGAGTTCATGCAGCGACTTATAAGCTTTTTGAGCTTCTTTCGCCGCATCTGCCGCTTCGCGGATCCGCAATATTTCATAATGCGCGCCAAAATCCAGTGCGTCCAGCTGCAATGTGGCTTGGGCAAACGCCAGTGCTTCCTCCAACCTTCCCAGCCCACGCAGCATGGCGGTCTTGATCTGCCTCGACTTGTAGTTTCGTTCATTTCGAATCAACGATCGCTCGGCCAATTCCAATGCCTCTTGCTGTTGACCCCGTTCTGCCGCAATCTGAGCCAGCGTAAAGTACCCGGCATCTTGCCACTCCGCACTCCAGACCGATTTGTACGCTGCGGCGAAAGCTTCTTCAAGTCTGCCTTGAAGTTTTAGGCTCTGTGCAAGTTGGTAAAAGGCTTCGCCTTCTCGCGGATTGGGATTACGCTTGGTCATTCTTTGGATCGCAAGCCGGAAATGTCGCTCCGCGTCAGCAAAAAGACCTCTTCGCAGTAGCAACGTCCCATATGCGATATTGATGCGACTATCGAATTTGTCCCTTTTTAATCCTTCCAAATAGTAAGACTCCGGCTCAAAGGTGGCATGGCGATATTGTTCCAAATGAAGCCCGGCCAGATACAATTCCTCATTGCTCTGAAGTTCCGAAGGTTCGGATAGAGGCTGCGCCGCTTCGGGGATTTGTTCGATTTTTTCCGGCTGCGGCGCATACGCGACCAACAGCTGTCCCGCAGCGTCGCGTATCGTCAAGGTCAGTTCATGATTTTGTACGCCTGGCGGAAGCGGAATCTCGGTCTCGTAGGAAGCAGCAGGATCAAGAGTCGATTTTCGAGAAAACAATACGCCTGCAGGCCCAACCAATTCAATCGACGCCTCTTCGCAAACCGACGTCGCATACACGCCGATCACGGCTACGTGACGTTCGACGTCAATCTCAAGGTTAACGGCTGCTTCTTTCGTCGCGTTTTTCACGATGCCAATCTGCTTATACGGCATGAAATACTGGGTAAACGTCTTCTCTTCGTACGGTTCAAGCCAGGTAAAATCCGGTTGGTTGTCGGTAAAGACGCCCGTCATCAGCTCGATATAAGGTCCGTCTTCATCTGTCAGATTCCGATCCCAAGCCTGACCGAACTCGCCGTTGCCCCATGTCCACTGCTTTTTCCCGGGCGAGATGTGGCGGTTGGCGACATGCAAGAGTCCCGAGCGCGCCGCATGATCGTAACCGCCGACGAAATTATAATCCGACTTATACGCCATGTAAGAGGTCGGAACGGGAATATTGCGATAACGCGAAATATCGACGCCTGCGGAATAATCCATTTTATAATACGTGCCTGTCGCTATCGGAAAACGGGATACATCGCGCTTGCCATGATCGAACACCGCGGTAACGTCGGGAGGAAATACGGACTGCGTGTGCTCGTTAACGGCAACCGCCGGATTGGCCCACCATAAAAAAGTCTGCGCTTGCGGCGTTCGATTGTACAATTGTGCGGCGATTTCCAAATAAGCTTTGCCCGGATACAGCGTATAGCCTGCCGTCATCCGCGTTCCGTACATCCGGTCAATCTCACCGATCCACACCGTTACGCTGCCGTCTGCACGTTTTTCCAAACGATACTCAACCGGGCCGTACGTATTGGGACGATGATGCTGCGGCCAGTTGAATTCGATCCCTCCGGAAATCCAAGGACCCGCCAAGCCGACCAACGCGGGCTTAATCACCTGGTTGTAATAAACGAAATCTTGACCGTTGGTCCGATCCACCGCCCGGTAAATGCGTCCGCCAAGTTCCGGCATCACTTCGATTCGCGCATATTCGTTTTCCAGCACTACGATTTGATAAGGAACGGGCTTCTTCTCGTCTTCGATCCGGTCGATTACGGGGTGCGGATATACCCGACCGGAGCTTCCTTGGTAGACCCTTTTTTCCAAAAACATCGGATTTTTATTCGGAGCGCCTACGCCATAGGTCGGAATGTGTACCGTTTCTTCCCAGATGTTTGCGTTTGCCGTCGATTTCATCATTACAATCCCTCCATATGAGAACGTTGTGATAGCTCAAGCCTACCGCACCGAGTCCTTGTCGACCATTCACGAAATTCGGGATGTAATGGACGATTTTCGGATCGGGTTTTATACTGAGCGTGACCGCAACGAAAGGAGCAACAGCTTGATATGAGAAAAAAAGACGGCTTCGCTTCGGAAAAAATGCTGATTCTCCCGGCCTATCTGCTGGAGCAGCTCTCTTCGCATCCGTTGACGGGAGCCTTATACCTAACAGATATCGGATACTTTCCGCATGCACGCGATCATTATCGGGAACGGCCGGAAGGCTGCGACAGTTTTATTCTGATTCATTGCGAGGAAGGCCGAGGCTGCGTATCGATCGACGGTGTCCTCCATCCGATCGCCGAAATGCAGCTTATCGTGATTCCGTCAGGCACCGCTCATACCTATTGGGCAGACGACGAACATCCCTGGACGATTCGCTGGCTGCATTTTCAAGGATCCCAAGCTGCGCAATATGCCCAACTGCTGAAGACGGGATTGGCTCCGATCACGCTCGGCACGACGGACTCCGAGACATTTGCAGGGTTGTTCGGCCAGTGCTTCGATCTATTGTCGGGCAGCGCATACTCAACGTCCCGTCGCATTCTTGCCATGCAGACCCTTGCTTATGCGTTTAGTCTACTTGGTCTTGTTCCCGAACGAGCCGAGCATAATAGTCAGACCCGGCACATCGAAGCGGCTATTCGACTGATGAACGCCCGGATCGAAAAGAGTTTGACGCTGGATGAGATTGCGCGCCATGTGAGATTGTCCCGGCAGCACCTCAATCATCTTTTTAAAAATGCGGTAGGATTCGCTCCGATCGACTATTATCTGCGGTTGAAGATGCGGCGGGCTTGCCAACTGCTGGATCTTACTCCGTTGACCGTTCAGGAGATTGCGCACTCGTTGGGTTTTAAAGACCCTTATTATTTCTCGCGGTTGTTCCATCGGACGATAGGAATGCCGCCTACTGCTTATCGGAGCAAGGTTAAAGGATAATGGCATCGATCGTCGGTTAGTTGAAATAAAAAAGCCTTCAGCAATTACGCGAGCTGCGCAATCTGAAGGCTGACGGAAACTTACAAGGCTAAGATTATAACATCACGCTTTACTCGCCGCAGCCTGTGCGGCTTTAATCCGGTCGATCTGACCCAAATGCCGGTCCACGTGCGCCGAGAAGCCTCGCACTATATCGGCGATGCTCACGGTGTTCCCTTGTGCGTTCACGCCGCTTTTTTCCCATTCATGCGGTTCCAAGCGACGCAGCAGCAGGCCGTTATAACGAAGTTGAGCTTGGAAAAAATCCAGAATATCCTCCGCCGATCCTGCATTGGTATGCTGATTCTCTACCCACTCATCCTGCGCGAAGGCTGGTAGAGTTTGTTGAGATCCGGCCAATACCTCACGAATACGAAAAGATACGACAATGCTGTGATCGGCCAGATGGCCCAACACTTCGGTAACGCTCCAGCTGTTCGACGCCGCTTTCCGGATCAGACGCTGTTCGTCCAATCCTTCGATCGCTTGGGTCAGGCGGGCATGGGTACCCAAGAAATCTTCGATTACGGATTCACTCATGAAAATCCTCCTTTTTCGGGTTGTTTTTAATATTACTTTTATGAATTTTTCATGTATTGATTTTATTTTTTTGAGAACAAATGAATTATTCCGGCGTATTCAACGTCCCCAATGCGCGGATTGCCAATTCGGCCAGTAAAGCAGATGCATCGGGCAAAGCCGCTTCATCAAGCTCGAAAGCCGGATGATGCCATTCCTGACTGCCCGACGTGCCCACGAACAGAAATACGCCGGGAACTTTTTGCTGATAAAAGGAAAAATCTTCGCTGGCCGGCGACGTAACGCCTGAAGCCACGTTCAGCCCCAGCGAAAATGCCGATTCTTCGGCCAGTTGAGTCAGCTTCGGATCGTTCACGACCGGAGGCGGACCTCCGCTCCAGCGCACGGAGGCTTCCGCTCCGAAGGCTGCGGCGACGCCGCCTGCAATCTCGGCGAAGCGCTCTTTGATCCGTTCATGCACAACTTCGTTGAACGAACGCACGGTGCCTTGCAGCACTGCCGTATCCGGAATCACATTCCATGTATTGCCCGAATGAATTTGCGTAACGCTGACGACTGCCCGTTCCTGCGCGCTGATGCTTCGTCCGGTGATGGTCTGAAGCGCCGTGACGATCTGCGCCGCGGTTACGATCGGATCGACTCCCGCTTCCGGAACGGCGGCATGGGTCGCGACGCCTTTGACCGTTACGGTAAAGCCGTCCGAAGCCGCCATGATCGGTCCGGCTTCGATGCCGATCGTGCCCACAGGCAGATCCGGCTTGTTATGCTGGCCGATGATTGCGCCTACGCCCTGCAACACTCCGGCTTCGATCAACTGCTTGGCTCCTTTGGCACGTTCTTCGGCGGGTTGGAAGAGCAAGCGAACGGTTCCCGGCAGCTCCTTTTCGCGCAGCTTGAGCATTTGGGCGGCGCCGATCAGGACAGCGGTATGGAAGTCGTGTCCGCAGGCGTGCGTTTTGCCCGGAATTTCCGAAGCATAAGGAAGATTAGTTTCTTCCTGGATCGGCAGGGCGTCGATATCCGCTCGAAGCGCGGCAATCGGACCTCCGCCGCTACCGATTTCGGCGATCAAACCGGTTTGGAGTCCGTAGTCCACGATGCGTACGCCGATCTTTTCCAGCGTTTGCTTGATGTAAGCCGTCGTCTCGTATTCTTCGCCGGAGAGTTCGGGATAGCGATGCAAGTGGCGGCGGATCGCGATCCAGTCTTCGGCGGTGAGGACGGACGACAGCGCGGCGGATTCGGTGCGGTGGGACATGTGCGGGCTCCTTTCTGGGAGTGGGGGGCTGCGGGAGAAATTCGTTCAAGGCGCTGTCTCGCGCGGAAAACCTTTGGTTTTCCGCGCTCAAAGGCGTCTTTCACTGAATTTCTCCCTCCGCTTCTCGGACTCCCATGGGATAGGGATTTTATTCAGGAAAGATCAACGTCTTTTAGATAGACGTTGGTTGGATTTCGGGTGGCATTAGCACGGCGCGCCCTTTAACAGGGCTTCAGCAGCCTTGCTAATGCCACTAAATACTATAATTAGCCTCCGGCGTGATTCTGCGCAAAAACTGCTTCGTTCGTTCTTCCTTCGGATGCTGGAATACTTCGTCCGGGGTTCCTTCCTCCACGATCACGCCGCCGTCCATGAAGACGACGCGGTTCGCCACGTCGCGGGCGAAGCCCATTTCGTGGGTCACGACGATCATGGTGATGCCTTCGCGGGCGATGGCGCGGATGACTTCCAGCACTTCGCCGACCAACTCGGGGTCGAGGGCGGAGGTCGGTTCGTCGAACAGGATCACTTCCGGTTCGAGTGCCAATGCACGGGCGATACCGACGCGCTGCTGTTGACCGCCGGACAGGCGGCTCGGGTATTCGTCCAGTTTGGCGCCGAGGCCGACTTTTTCAAGCAGGGCAATACTGCGTTTGCGCGCTTCGGCCGCAGGCAGCTTTTTCACGACCAGCAAGGCTTCCATCACATTTTCCAAAGCCGTTTTATGCCGGAACAGATTGTACTGCTGGAACACCATCGCCGTTTTGCGCCTCAGCTGCAAGACATCGCCGCGACGGGCGCGCGAGCAGTCGACCTGGAAGTCGCCGACGGCGATCTGTCCGCTGCCCGGCTTTTCCAAATAATTCACGCAGCGCAGCAATGTCGTTTTGCCCGATCCGCTGGGACCGAGAATGACGACGACTTCGCCTCGATTCACGTTCAAGCTGATATCCTGAAGCACCTGATTGCGTCCGAACGCTTTGGAAATGTGACTTAATGCAATCATACGACACCTCCCCGATTATATGCGCCGACTCGTTTTTCGATCAAAGCCGCGACGCGTTCGATCAATACCGTCAAACCCCAGAAGATTAGCGCCGCCGCCAAATACGCTTCGAAAAACTTCCAGTTGGTCGAAGCCACGATCTGCGCTTTGGCGTTGATATCCACGACCGACACGGCAAAAGCCAGCGTCGAACCGTGCAGCATGCCGATCACGGAGTTCGCCAGATTCGGCAGCGCGGCGGCCAACGCTTGCGGGAACACGATGCGGCGCAGCGATTGGAACGTAGTCATGCCGACGGATTGCGCCGCCTCGACCTGTCCGCGGTCCACCGCCAAAATGCCTGCACGCACCACTTCCGACATGTAAGCGCCCGCCGTAATGGAAAACGAAATATACGCAAAGCCGATCATCGGAATCGACACGGAACGGAAGCTCCAGCCGAAGTGTTCGGCCAGCCCGTCGATAATCATCGGAAGGCCGAAATAAATGATCAATAAATGCGTCAGCATCGGCGTGCCCCGGATAAAAGTCACGTAAGCGGAAGCGATCTGCGCCAACACGGGAACCCGGTACATCCGAAGCATTGCCGTGGCGGCCCCGATCACGAACCCGGCCAATACGGATACCGCCGTAATCGACAGCGTCGTCGGAATCGCGCCGAGCAGCTGCCAGAAGGCCGTCCAAATAAATGAAGGATCAAGCTGCATCAGGCTCCGCCTCCTTTCCCAATGTTGATATCAGCCAGCACGGTCCGGTACGAGCCGCGTTTTTTCAAACGGAAGATCGATTCGCGCTTGTCCTCCCTGTTCTCGTGACGCGTCAAACGACGTTCGGCGGCAAGCAGCATTTTTTCCAACGTGAAGCTGATGATCAGATAAATGAACGCCAACGCGATATACGTCTCGATAAAATGCTGGGTCAGCGTGCCGAGCGTCTGAGCTTTGCCCGTCATCTCCATCACGCCCAGCGTGAACGCCAGCGACGTATCTTTGAGCAGTGCGATCACCAGGTTGGAAAAGACCGGAACAGCAATTCCCAAAGCCTGAGGCAGGATGATCCGCGAAAAAGCTTGGTACGGCGTCATGCCCGCAGCGTAAGCCGCTTCCACCTGCCCGCGGTCTACCGCTTCCACCGAAGCCCGAATCATCTCTGCCGCATAAGCTCCCGTGTGAAGTCCGTACGTCAAAATCACGAAAAACATCACGGGTGCGCGGGTCAGATCGAGTCCGACCAACTTCAGTATTTCCGGCAAACCGTAGTAGAACAAGAACAATTGGATCAGAATCGGCGTGCCGCGAAAAAAGGATAAATAAACGCCCGACAACGTCCGCAGCACAGGAATTTTATACATGCGAGGGAGCGCGACCAGAAACCCGGCCACGATCCCCGTCAATAGCGAACCGGCGACGATCAAGAGCGTAACGCCCAAGGTGTCCAGCAGCTTCGGCAGGAACGAAAAGACGTAGCCGATATCAAAAGGCGCGCCCATCGAAAGTCTCCTTTCCTTTAACCCTTATAATGGTGCGGGTGCCGAAGGTTCGACAAACTTCCTGTCACCTCCTGGCACCCGCTTGAACATTTGTTCGTCCGTGCGATTATTCGGCGTGATCGCCCGTTACGTCGCTGCCCAGCCATTCCGTGCTCAGCGCGCTCAATGTGCCGTCTTCTTTCAGATCTGTGATTGCGCCATCGATCGCATCGGACAACGCTTTTTCGTCGGCGTCGTCTTTACGGAGTACATAGAGCACGTCATCCGAAGTCAATTCCGGTCCGGTCTGCTTCAATTGGCTTTGAGGGTCGATAATTGGCAGAACGAAATCGGCGGCGATCGTTGCGTCGACGCGTCCCGACACGACTTGGCTGACGGTATCGTTGGCTTGTCCGCTTTGGTACACGATATTGATTTTCTTATTGTTTTCTTTGTTGTAGTTTTCAAGGATTTGCGCTTCGGCGCTCGTTGCGCTGGTCAGCACTTTTTTGCCTTGCAGGTCGTCCAGCGATTGGATCGAATCATTGTCCTTGGCAACGACGATTCGGTTGCGCCAGTGTGCATAAGGCTCGGAGTTGAACGCATATTTCTCTTCGCGTTCCGGGTTCTTTTCCATAACGTGAGCAACCAGATCAATCTTGTCCGTTTCCAGGCTCAGCAGCAGATTGCCAAAGTCCATCGTCTGGAATTCAAATTCATATTGCGGAAGCAGCTCATCGATCTTGCGCAGCAGTTCGACGTCGAATCCGGTCAGTTTTCCGTTTTCGTCGATAAAGCACACCTGCGGGAATCCGGTGCCTGTGCCTACGACGATCTTCGTCGCTTTGCCGCCGGCTGCGGCCGCGTCAGAACCGGAAGCTTGCGCCGCAGGTTCACTGTTCGTTCCGCATCCGGAAGCCAAAATCATCAGACCCAGCGCAGATACGATCAAGCTTTTTTTTCTTTTTTTGAAGTTCATTTTATTTATCCCCTTTGAATGTAATCAAGCATAGCTCGCGATATTTTTTCGGAACAGGTACATGATCCCGTCTCCGTTTTTGGCGTCGATCTCCAGAATGCGCTCATATCCTCGGCGCTCGTACATCTCCACTAACCACGGATGCTTTTTCGCCGTTGCCAGCGTGACTTCGCCGTGTCCGTGCGTGCCGAGGATGATCTCCCGTTCTACCCAGTCGAGTAATCGCCCGCCGTATCCTTTGTTTGAGTATTCAGGGTCGACCGCGAACCATTTGATAAAAGGCAGATCGGTGATGGCTTTGGCTTCTCCGCTGGTGGAATACGTCACTGTGGCGACCACGATTCCGTTTTCCTCCAACACGTAACACTCGTTATCTTGGACGTTTTGCAGCACCATCGGAATATCGGCATGGGCCGCGGGCCAGTGCAATCCCAGCTCGCGAATCAGCTCGTAGGCTCCGTACGTAACGTCGACCAGCCGCTGGGCGTCTTCAACCGTGGCTCTGCGGAAAACCTCACTCATTTTGTGCACCCCCGCTTTTAATTTCATATCACCTATTTGTTTACTCGGGATTGATTGCTGTTAACTTTATCATTCTGAAATGGCTCCGGCTAATAGAGTTTTTCGATTTGCTTATATAAAACATTGATAGGTGAACGTTGGAAGCTATTTTTGCGCATGAAAAAAGAGCGAAAATTGGTTTCGCTCAAAGGATTGAAAAAGTTACGTAGGCGGGGAAGCGAGAAGACTGCGAGAAAAATTCGTTCAATTCGCTGTCTCACTCGGAAAATAGATTGGATTTGAATAAGGAATTTTCCGAGTTCAAAGGCGTCTTGACCTGAATTTTTCTCTCCGTCTTCTCGCTTCCAGTTACGTTTGGTTTTCTTGATACGTTGAGGCGAAAGCCAGCTTCCGCTTTACAGGATAATCAAAGAGACAATCGATTCCCGGCGATCGCGGTTCTGGTTGTACCTGTACCTTCACTCGGAATACTTTTCGCTTGGCCTAGGGTAGCTACTTGCGGAAGGGTTTCTTGGATTTCGGCTTCGACGGGGGCTTGGAGCATGCCGTCGAATTCCAATAAGACTCGGGTTCCTTTGGGGTCCGTGTGGAGGAACATGCGATCTGCCGAAGCGTACATGACGCCGAATCCTCTGCCGAGTGAGCGTTTGCTGCTGTAACCGGATACGACGAAAGTTTTCGGCAGCTCGTGCAGAGCGATTCCCGAGCCTTCGTCGTGTACCAGGACTTGAAGCGAACCTTCGCTTGAGAATGCGGTGACCTGTCCGCCCAGCGCATGCTTGAGCAGATTGGTCGCCGCTTCGGATACCGCCAGTTTCACCTGCATGATGCGCTTGGGATCGCTTTGGGGCATATAGCTTGCAGCCAGGTCGCGGCTTCGGGCGATATCCGTTCGTCCGGTCACCGTGACGGCTTCCAGGCGCTCGCCCAGCCTACCCAGCAATTCTTCCTTGGTTAGACATAAGGAGACTTTCCCTTCCGACAAGGCCGACATGATTTCCCGATAAGCATTCAGTGTCTCGGCATGCAATTTATCCCGATAGGCGATTGCGGGTGTAATATCGGTTAACGCAATACGTACCTCGCCGTGCTCCGGGTAGAAATGAGCTTCGTACGTGCGGTCTTCGCACTTCAAAATTTCATAAAAGGAGGTCTGCTGCGCATCGGCGCGTCTCGCCAGCCGAACGATATGAGCTTCAAGCGCCGGTTGCTCCAATCCATATAACAAACCGTCCGCTGCCAGTTTCAACATCGTGCTCGCCCCTACATACGAGCCTTGCTCTTCGTCCGAATTCGAACTGCGTTCCGCAGCTTTCGCATATCCGTAAGATTTTTCCGGCTCGGGAAGCGGCCCGGATACCAGACCTCGTTGTTCCAGTCTCTCCCGCACTCCCTGTACAAAACTTACATCTACGGCAGCGGCAAGTTGCGGATCGATTTCCCGGCCTGCTAACCGCTGGATGTATGCACAGACCGCCTCGTCGTCACTTTCCCGTCTTAATACATGATCAAGCCGACTGGCGATAGACAAAATACGGGATTCATAAGGAATAGCCTTGCCTTTGAGCCCTGCCGGGAAGCCTTTTCCGTCCCAGTGTTCATGATGATGCCGCACCCATTCCGCCGCGCGTCCATCCTCTGTCAGCGTAAGGATGATCTCCGCCCCTTTTTCGCTGTGGGAACGGTATTCGTCTTCCTCGGACAAGGATAAGGCACCTCGTTTGTTAAACAAATAAGCGGGCAGCGCCGACTTTCCGATATCGTGCTGAATCGCCACCTGCACCAGCACTCTTTTTTTATCGCGCGGGTAAGCCAGGCGGTCCAGCAAGTGGTCCGCAATGACCCCGCTTCGGATTCCATGTCCTTCGAGATCTTTGGACAGCCGGGATTCGAACAGCAGGCTGAACCGTTCGAACGTACGCCGCCATCCCGCTACTTCACGAACATAGACGGTGGAAAAGTAAAGGATAAAAAACAACAGAAGACCTGTATAAGCCAACTCGTACGCCGTATCATCTGATAATAAATTACCGAGAAAATGCGGAATGACCACGATGCAAAGCAGAATCGGAACGAGGGTCTCGCGCAATCGGCCCTCAATCCCCGCTAACCAGGCCGTGCCCGACAAAACTTTGCGCATGCCTGCATCCATCGGAAGCTTTACAGCTTTGAAAGCCAATGCGGCAAGTGCCGCCTTCACATACAACGGTACATCCGGCCAAAGCGTAATCAATCCGCCCAATGCTAACGCGGCTCCGCATGTGCTTAAGGTATAAATCGCTAATCGGGTCAACCAGCGCAGCGGATCAAATGATTTTGGCCGAAAACCGCTTTGCCTAGCCTCGTTAGCCAAACAGCTGATGAATACGCCCAATAGCGCGGTGTAGAAGCCGAATCCGATCAGCAGGGATAAGAAGCCGATCAAGCCGGCTCCGAATTCTTCCCCGCTGATCAATCGAATCGGAAACAAATCAAGCAATAACGTGAGCAGCAAAATCGGCAGCACATGCGTCCACGGAACTTGCCCGGCTCCGACGGCGAGAATCGCCCCATAGAGAAATCCGGCCAACGCCCAAAATGGATACGGAGCAGGGTTCGTCGTATTCGGTGGTGTTTTCACGCTCATCGGTTCCTTTCCTGTAGGATATCCGGGCCAAACCAAGCTCCGGCATGACAAGTTCAAGCCTCAGAACCCTTCTTATTCGAAAACATCCTCGCCGAGAATCTCGCGGATCTGCAACAGCTCGAACACTTCCATGACTTCGGGGCGTACATTTTCGATTTTGACCGAACGCCCGCCTTCTCTCAATTCGTCGACCGTACGGATAATCAGACCGATCCCGGACGAGTCCACAAAGTATACTTCACTGAAATTCAACCGTACGCTCGGGTATTCGGACACGATCGGCAAAATATCTTCTTCCAACACTTCGCCGCTCTCAATATCCAGATCCCCTTCAAATACAACTACGGCTTCTTCTTCGCTTTTATGGATCTGATAAGCAAACATGCTGTTCCTCCTCTTTGCGTATGGAATGAATCATAATTAGAACAATAAAAGTTCGCCGGACGAACCCAAGCGGGCATGCACATTCGATGCCGCTTCGACGAACTGGAAGGAACGATGGCCGATTTGCACGACGGTTCCTTCCATGACCCGAGTTGCGCGAATCACCGCTGTTTCCGGCACCTGTAGTTTCGTAGCGACGCCGCCGGGAGCACCGACTTCCTTGACCGCAATTCCCCGCCCTGCAAAGTAGACACCGCCTCTTAGCGTACCTCCTGCTTCCAATTCGCCTTGGCAGTAGATCATGGCGTTATAGGCACCTTTTGCCGCACGCACATTTCCCCCGCAATAGACATGACTGTTTTGCACGTATTGAAGCTCGGCGAAAATAAGTCGATCCTCCGGTCCGCTTACCGACTCTGCCAGCTCCAACGTCCGTCTGCGGAACGCATCCAGCTCGGCGGAATCCCGCAAGCCGCCTTGTCGCAAATCCAAAAACCCATATTTGAGACGTTGCGCATAATCTTTCCAATCCACGTCAAGCTGTGCCTCATTTTTTGCGGCTTGCTCCGTGAAACGGGTAAGCACTACATGCAGAGCTTTGAATTTACCGCGAAGCAAGACGCTTAAAAGCGCTCCGAGTCCCGTCTGCTGAATATCGTTCAACTTGAATGCGGCAGTCTGGCCGAGCTGTTCAATCGCGGATTGGAGAAGCTGCGTTTGCGAAGCGATCTCCAGCAGCAGCGGCTCTACCTGATTGAAAAATTCGCTCCGCTTGCCGACGCTGACATGCGCACCGATCAGATTGCCGGAAGCAATTAGCGAATAAGCAGCCTCTATCGTAGCCGAACCGATCGGCCCCCGGATATTGATACTGCCGATCGCCTCCACATTCATTCCGTTTTGAACGCCGCCGGAAATCTCGACATCGCCGCGGAAGCGGATATTGCCGGACTTAAGATCGACATCGCCGCGATGCGACAGCTTCGGCAGCACCGAGAGATGAACCCGGAAACCTTGATGTTTCATGCGGGGCATGCCCGAGCGAATCGCTACCGCCCGTCGGCCGTCCTCCGTGATCGACACGCCTTCCCCGGCCGCCAACTCCATAGATTGGACAACGCGCGGTTGAATCGGCCGATTCAGCAGATCCCTGCCGGGACGTCCGGGTCTTGCCGGTAAAGTCCGAACCAGCACCTGGCCTTCAATCACGGTCGGAAATTCCACGATCTCGCGATAATCGATCGTGCCGTCCTCGCGGCTTTGCGGACTGAGACGTTTGGTCTCGGTCTCAAAGTTGGTGCTGAACGTTCCGTTCGCCCCTTCGACGGCAGGCGATCCTTCCGCAATCAGAAACACGCCGGGCTCTTCGGAATTACAGGCTTGCTTGATCGCTTCGGCACGAATACCGTAAATCACGCCCAGTTCCTTCAGTCTGCCTGCAACTTCAGCTTGCGGAATCGGAAGAAATGTACGCCGTTCGGACACCGGAACGACCAGATTCTCCTGGGGTTTGCAGTCAAGCAGAGTAAACTGCCGCTCAAATCCGGGACGAACATGAAGTTCCGCACGCAAGCAAGCTTCGTCGATCTCGATTCGCCAGATCGACGCTTCCACTTTCGGAGCCGTCTCCAATTCCAATTCGTCTCCGGGGGCAACCGATACTTTTCCGTCCACCTGCGTGCCGTTGCGATATAATACCGCACCGGGCGGCGGCGTCAATAGAGGTAGTCTTGTGCCGGTCGCTTGAATATGGAACCTTCCATTATGGATGCCGATTCCGCCTTGTTCCTCGGAAGCATGGTTCGAGGCAGGAATGGTCTCGATTTGAGTTTCTGTATTTTCATGAACAGTCTCGGCAGTCGGAACGGCGATTTCCCGACTTCCCGCAGACTGGGATGCTGAAGCTGATCCAGAGTCGATAACCGTGACTTTTACGACCGCCAGACGCGTACCCAGTCCAAGCACGCCCCGACCGCCAGGCTCCAAAATTTCAATCTGTACGGATTCTCGCGAAACCGCCAGCAGTTTAAGAGCTTCTTCAACCGCAAGCTCGGCAGTTTTAGCTCTGGTAATAATGGACCTTTCCATGGGCATTCCTTCCTTTCCCGCCATCCCCGGATTCCTTGATCGATCCGTGCTTTTATCCGTTTAATTGAATCGACACAATGCACACATCGTCGTTTTTGTCTTGTCCAAGCGCTGCCAGCTTCTCGGTAAAGCGGTCGTTGGGCAAATAACGAATCCGGGACGCCACCTTTTCCAAGCTGCCGATTCCTTCGCGAATCGATTTTCTCGGCGTCTCCACCAACCCGTCCGTATATAGCAAAATTTTCCCCGGACCTTCATATCGGTAGATGCCGCTTCCGCCTTCAATTTTTTTGCGAATTCCCAAAGGAACGCCTGTGTTTTCCAAATAATGCGCTTTCTGATCTGCCGGAAAAAACAAGCCTGGCGGATGTCCCGCATTGAAGTACCGGATTTCTTTGGCTTCTTGGTCGATCAGCAAATAAATAGCCGTCAGATAAATCGAGTCGCGGCTTCCTCCGAACAAACTAAACATCTGACTATTCAACTCGCGGCAGATTTCGGCAGGTTCCGAGATCCGCTTGACCATTCCGGCCAGCAACGAGCGAACCGACATGCTGATTAACGCAGAGGACAATCCATGACCTGCAACGTCGATCAGCATGACCCCGCAGCGGTGTTCGTCGATCCGGGTCCAGTAAAACATATCTCCCGATACTTCGTCCGACTGGATATACTGCGCGTGAATTTCGATACTCGGCTCAAGCATCGGAGGCGGAAGCACCGTTTTCTGTACCCGCTTCGCCAACTGTAACTCCTTCACCAGTCCGGCCTCGCGGCTTTTACGGATTTCCGTTTCTTTTTTCAACCGGATTGCGGATTGCACGCGGGCGAGAAGCTCGTACTCCGGCGCTCCTTTTTCAATAAAATCCATGCCGCCTGCTCCGAAAGCTTCCTTGAAATGCCGTCGGTCGCCCGTCAAAAAAATGATGGGCAAATCGGCGTAAGGCGGGCAGGTTTTGATCAGTCGGCAGGCTTCGATTCCGTCCATGTCCGGCATCACGATATCGAGCAGGATGAGATCGAAGGCAGCGGCTTTGCGCGGAACGCGTTCGCCGCTCATACCGAGCCGTTCAAGGGCGGCTTCCGCCGAGGAAGCCGTCTCGATCCCCGAGTAACCGGCTTCGGACAGCACCTGTTTGAAATAAGCGAGATTCATCATCGAGTCGTCGACGATCAGTATGCTCATGGCGTTTCTCCTCCGGTGCACCAGGGCATGTACGCAGCGGTCAAAAGACTTCCGTCGCTGAGTTTGCATGCGCGCCCTGGCCAAATAAAGTTAAACAGGGTTATCTATATCATCGACAACGAATGTCCGATTGTTGAGATGAACAAAAAACTCCATCTTCCGCAGAGGAAGTGGAGCTGCCGAAACTCGTTTAGGCTTCAAAAAATCACGATGCCTGCCACTGCGGACAGCAGCAATACGCCAAAGGGATGCAGCTTATACTTGACGATCGCCAATAGACAACCGCCGCAGATCAACAACATGCCTAACGTTTCCCAACCGAACAATTGGCCCGATTCCGTTTGTGCGCCGAATCCGAAAGAAATCGCGGCATAAACAATCAACGCGGTAATAATCGGTCGTAATCCGTAAAAAGCAGATCGAACGCTCAGACGGTCATGCAATCTGATAAAAAAAGCGGCGAGCAGTACAACCAGAATCAGCGAAGGCAAAATCATTCCTGTTGTCGCCGCCACCGCTCCTGCAAGCCCTGCCTGTTCATAGCCGATCAATGTCGCGCTATTGGTGGCAATAGAACCCGGTGCCATCCCCGATAAAGCCCCTATTTCCTGAAACCGCTCAATGCCGATCCGGCCCGTCCCGGCAGTCTCCCGTTGAATCAGGCTCATGACCGCATACCCGCCGCCAAAAGCCAGACATCCGACACGAAAAAATATAACAAAAAGTTCCCAAAGCATGGTATTCACCTTCAAATATAATATTCGGGCAGCATCGCTTCTTTCTCCGATCTTTCCGACGCCGGTTCGGTCCGTACGTCAAACTTTCTCGATTGCCGAATGCCCATAACAGCCATGCCGATCGCAGGACCGCCCAATATGAGCCAAACCGAGCTTAAATTCGTCAGCAGCAGCACCGCCAGAGCAGCAGCCGCAAGCATATAGGTGAGCGTATCGAATAATGAAGCCCGTGCCATTTTCCAAGCCGCGACCAGAATAAGGGCCACGACCGCCGCATGAATGCCTTTGAGCGCCGCTTGAACCTTAACGTAGTCTTTGAAAAAAGAATAAGTCAAGCTCAGCAGCAAAATGATGGCGAACGTAGGCAGCGTAATCCCGCTCACGGCTGCGATCGCACCGGCAACGCCGCCGAGCCGATAGCCGATAAAAGCAGCCGAGTTGACCGCTACTCCACCCGGCGCGGAGCCTGCAACCGAGACCATGTCCCCCATCTCTTCGGTTTTCATCCAACCTCTGCGTTCCACGACTTCCTTTTCAATCGTTGCCATCATGGCGTAACCGCCACCAAATGTAGAAGGGCCAATCTTGAGAAAAGCGATAAAGATCTGTGGAAGCATCCGAAGTTCCGCCGACGTTACAGCCGCAAGTTTCATTCGGTTCGCCTCTTTTCTTTTTACGTTCCTTGATACACTTCAACTGTTTTATTATAACACATTTTATCATTTTGAATTTAAGTCTATTAAAAAAATAAAGAAAACAACGAAAAAAGAAATGAAAATTGATTTATAATACACCTATTCGCTCAACTAATTACCACGTTGAAATTAAGTTGATTATTCCTATGCTTTAAGTATAGAAAAGAGGCCAGCTGTGCTTTATACTGGTTAATAACCAACCAACAAACTCGGAAATGGAGAGATACGACTGATGATCGCCCGTTCTCAAACGTCCATCCGAAAGGATGTTTACCAGCGCATACTCGAACTCGGCACCGTGTCCAAAGCCGAGCTGATGCAGGAATTCGCACTGACCAGCAGCAGCATGACCCGACTCCTCGACGACTTGACCGCTCAGGAAATCATTCGGGTATCCGGGCTCGGCAGTTCAACAGGGGGACGCAAACCGATCCTGTTCCAGACCAACCCTACGTACCGTTACCTGCTCGGCCTCGAAATCTCGCGGATCTATTCGACGCTGGCGCTCTATGATATGCACTTGAATTTATTGGCCTCTACACGCTGGAAAATGGATGCGGGCATGACACCGGAGAACCTGGTCGAACGCGCGGGTGCGGAAGCCGAACAGTTTCTCGCTGAACATGAACTGAAATCGGAACGCTTGCTCGGCATCGGGGTCGGCTCGGTCGGCCCGCTCGACCAGGAGCAAGGCGTGATTCGCCAACCGGAATTTTTTGCCGCTCCCGGTTGGAACGAAGTTCCGATCTGCGAACTGCTGGAGAATCGTCTTGGCATTCCCGCACGATTGGATAACGGTTCGAATACCGCACTGCTCGGGGAAAACTGGGCCTTACGGGGAAGAAGCGCGCAGCATCTGCTGTACGTCCATGCCGGAATCGGTCTGCGGGCTGCGATGATGTCCGAAGGACGTCTCATTCGAGGAGCCGCCGATGCCGAAGGCGCCGTGGGCCAGATGATCATTGCGACGGACGGACCGCGCTTCGAAGGACGGGGTAATCATGGCGCATGGGAAGCTTTCGTATCCGTACGCGCCTTGGAGCATCGGGTTCGCAACCAATTAAAGATCGGACGCCCGAGCGTGCTGACCGGACGTCACCCGGACGATATCACTTTCGCTGATTTGACGGAAGCTTTGGAGGCGGACGATGCGCTCGTGAAAGAGCAGTTTACCGAAGCGGCCGCTTACTTGGGCATCGGACTTGCCAATCTGATCAATGTGCTTCACCCGGATAATGTGGTGCTGGGCGGCCCGCTGATCGAAGCTCACCCGCTTGTTTATGAGACGGCTGTCGCGACCGCTTTGAAAAATATTGCGCGCGGACGCCAATACAGCCCCGTTTTTTCGCTCGCGGAGCTGAAGGAGAATGCCGTGGCGGCAGGTGCCGCTTTTATGCTGGTACAGGAATGGGCGGTGCAGGATCTCCCCCTATCGGCTCGTTCGATCTAACGCATATGCCGCTGTCGGAAACGAAGCGGCGAAATGCCGAAGCGCTCCGCGAATCGACGCGAAAAATAAGGGGCGTTCTCGAAGCCTACCTTTTCCCCGACGGAGGCGACAGAAGCTTCGGTGCGCAGCAGTAACAACCGAGCCTGCTCCAACCGGCATTCCTCCAAATACTCCATGGGCGTCAGACCGTTGACCCGCTTCATGCAGCGGGTCAAATAGTTATAGTGGAAATGCAGCTCATTCGACAAGATTGCTCCCGTTAACGGCTCCGCATAATGTGCCCGAATATACCGTTCCGTTCGCTCGGCCACGCTTTCTGCCGGGCTGCCCGACGGGTCGCGGCGGCGCAAATCCAGTGAACGCAGCAGCTCTTCGAACAATCGCTGACGCTCCCACACCGCTCCCGACAAGCTTCGTTCTTCCAGACGCAGCAATCGTTCGCCTTCCCCGCTGCCTCCGGGCGCGCCGGGAAGGGTGCCGAACTGCGGAAGCCGGATCGTATAAGGCGGCGTACCGAATTGCGCCGCATGTCGATCCCGATCCGCGAAACCAGGCTCCGCCTCATCCGCAATGCCCCACTCTCCCAAAGCACGAAAATGAACCCAGGTGAAGCTTGTCTTCTCCTCGCAGGGACGAACCGAATAATGATACCGATCCGGGAGCAGCAGCAAAGTATTTCCCGCGCCGACTTCCCAATGTCGATCTTCTTCCCCGACAAACAGCATGCCCCGTTCAACCAGAATCAAGTCAAACATGCCGAGATCCCCGCGGCTCGGATGCGCGTCTCCCGGTACGTAGACGCTTCGGCCGCATTCCGTAAAATACGGAAAAGGCGGCGCAGCCAAATAAACAACCGGTCCTCCAGGCTGAGTCATTTTAATCGATTCTCTCCTTCTTTTGTCCATCTTTTATCACTTTCCCCTTTATGCTCCATTCATGTTTGTAAACGTAATCATCGAGAAATGTTACGATTCGTCCGCCAGTGTGAAATCGGACAAGAATTTGGGGCATTTTATGAATCGTTCCCTTTTATTTTAAGGAATATAATGAAATCATGCCAGGCTTAAATCACGCCTAAATCCATGATCCGAAGGGAAGAATTGCAATGAATCCGATTCCGAAACCGTACGATGCCAAACAGCATGCGGCCGTTGCGCCGGCAGGCGTTACCCTAAACGACCCATTCTGGTCCCCGTATACCGATCTTGTGCAAAATGTCGTGATCCCTTATCAATATGAAGCGATCCACGATCGGGCGCCCGGAGCCGAACCGAGCGGCGCCGTTCAAAACTTCCGTATTGCCGCCGGGCAAGCGGAAGGCGAATATGTCGGCTGGGTTTTCCAGGACAGCGACTTGGCGAAATGGCTGGAGGCCGTAGGCTATTCGCTTCAAATCCGTCGCGACGCCGATCTCGAACGCCGCGCCGATGAACTGATCGACCTGATCGAAGCCGCGCAGCACCCCGACGGATACCTCAATACGTACTTCACGATCAAGGAGCCGGGCAAACGCTGGACCGACCTGACGGATTGTCATGAGCTCTATTGTGCCGGACATATGATCGAAGCGGCCGTTGCCTACTACGAAGCAACAGGCAAAGATAAACTGCTTAATGTCATGAAACGCATGATCGAGCATGTCGAGACCGTATTCGGTACAGGCGAAGGGCAAATTCGCGGCTACGATGGCCACCAGGAAATCGAACTCGCATTGGTAAAGCTCTACCATCTGACGAAAGAAGAGCGTTATCTGAAGCTTGCGGCTTTCTTTATCAATGAACGCGGCCAAGAGCCGAATTTCATTCGTCGGGAGTGGGAACAGCGCGGCCGCCGCAGCCATTTCAGACCGCACGGCAGTTCCGACATCGACACCTCGTATTACCAGGCAAATAAACCGGTACGCGAACAAAACGTTGCCGTCGGCCATGCCGTTCGTGCGGTGTACATGTACACCGCGATGGCGGATTTAGCCCGGTTAACGGAAGATGCCGAACTGGAAACGGCTTGCCGCGCACTTTGGAACAATATCACGCGCACGCAGATGTATGTCACCGGGGGGATCGGTTCCACCCATCACGGCGAAGCGTTCACTTTCGATTACGATCTGCCGAACGATACGATCTATGCCGAGACCTGCGCTTCGATCGGCCTCATCTTCTTCGCCCAGCGCATGCTGCTGCTTGAACCGAAATCCGAATACGCGGACGTGATGGAACGCGCCTTGTACAACAACGTGCTTGGCTCGATGGCTCAGGACGGCAAACATTACTTCTACGTCAATCCATTGGAAGTCTGGCCGCAAGCCTGCTCCTGCAACCCGGGCAAGCATCACGTAAAGTCGGAGCGCCAAGCCTGGTTCGGCTGCGCTTGCTGCCCGCCGAACGTAGCCCGCCTGCTCACCTCGCTCAACCGTTACGTCTATACGCGGCGCGGCGATACGCTCTATGCCAATCTGTACATCGGCAGCGAACTGTCGGCCGAACTCGGCGGCACTTCCGTTACCGTTAAGCAGCAAGCCGAGCTTCCTTGGAGCGGAGCCGTTCGGTTCGAGATCGCGGCGGAGCAAAAATCCCGCTTCGCGCTCGCACTCCGCGTACCGAACTGGTCGCCGAACATGACCGTCTCCATTAACGGAGAATCCCTGAAATTCTCGCTCTCCGAGCTTCAAGACGGTTATCTGCTGCTTGAACGCGATTGGAACGACGGCGACGTGGTCGAGGTATCGCTAACGATCCAAACGACACTGCTTTATGCCGATACCCGCGTTCGCGCCGACGTCCACAAAGCCGCAATCCAACGCGGCCCGTTGGTCTATTGCGCAGAAAGCGCCGATAACGGCGAATCGATCTTGACTCTGCGTTTGAGCCAAAACGCCATCTTCTCCGAACGCCCGGCCAACGATCTTCCCGGCGGCGCGATCGCGGTAGAGACCGAGGCATTCCGCAGCGTAACGCCTGCAACCGACAACGAACCCGATGTACTGTACCGAACGCAACCTCCTGTCCTTGAACCTGCCAAACTGACCGCCGTCCCTTACTACCTATGGGGCAACCGCGGCCAAGGCGAAATGACCGTGTGGATGAACACGTTGTAAAACCAGTCGCTTTAAGCGCCAGTAACCAAGCGGCACCTTGCTACCGAGCAGGTGCCGCTTTTTCGATGATACGGTGCAAGCCTTTTTTTGCTGACCTTTTGACACCTGAACCCGCGTTTCGATATCAGGTGCGCGAATCTCATTTGCTCCTTTGCACGCAAGGAATATAGCGTATGACTATGCCATTTCGCCGATCCGAAACCGCAACCGCTGCTCCGAAAAATCCAACCTTTTGATACTTATTCAAACGTTGCACCATTTACGCAGATGCAGGCGGTCGGTAAGCTGAAATGGAGAAGGATATCCCTCATTCCCGACAGACAGGAGAATTGCCATGCCGACCGAATCTTCTACGCCAACCGCATTGCTCGACGATTATCGTCTTGACCGTGTTCGTATTGACGATGCTTATTTACAGAATGCTTTTGCCAACGAAATCCGCTATTTGAAAAATTATAAGAATGATCGCCTGTTAGCGGGATTCCGTGAGACGCGCGGACTGATTCCGCTGGCCGAAAAGTATCCAGGCTGGGAAACGACCGAAATTCGCGGCCATACGCTCGGACACTATCTGAAGGCGGCTGCCCAAGCTTATGCGGTATCCCGCGATGCCAAGCTGCTTGAGCAATTGAATCAACTGGTGGACGGCCTGGAGAAGTGCCGATTCGAAAGCGGTTATTTGTCGGCATTCCCGGAAGAACTGTTCGACCGGGTCGAGCAGCGCAAGCCGGCCTGGGTGCCTTGGTATACGATGCACAAGATCGTAGCCGGATTGACGGCGACGTTCGAATATACCGATAACCGTCTTGCGCTGGAACTCGCTTCGGGTCTCGGCGACTGGATCGCGGCACGGACAGCGGCCTGGACGCCGGAAATCCAGGCTGCCGTTCTGTCCGTCGAATACGGCGGCATGAATGACTGCCTGTATGATCTTTACAAGCTGACCCATAAATCCGCCCATCTGCATGCCGCGCATGCTTTTGACGAAGTGAGCTTGTTTGGTCCGGTGCGCGAGGGTAAAGATATTTTGACGGGCAAGCATGCCAATACAACGATTCCGAAGTTTTTGGGAGCGCTCAACCGCTACCGGACATTGGGCGAAAGCGAACGATTCTATCTGGAAGCAGCGGAAAGCTTTTGGACGATGGTCGTCGAACACCATAGTTATGTGACAGGGGGCAATAGCGAATGGGAGCATTTCGGCGAGCCGGATCGACTGGATCGCGAACGTTCCAACTTCACTGCCGAGACCTGCAATACGTACAATATGCTGAAGTTGACGCGCGAGCTGTTCAAGCTGAGCGGAGATGTGAAATATGCAGATTTTTATGAAAATACGTTCCTGAATGCTATCTTGTCATCCCAGCATCCGCATACCGGCATGACGATGTATTTCCAGCCGATGGCGACGGGCTACTTCAAAGTCTACAGCTCGCCGTTCGAGCACTTCTGGTGCTGCACGGGTACGGGCATGGAGAGCTTCACCAAGCTGAATGACAGCTTGTATTTCCGCGGCGAGGACAGCATCGTCGTCCATCAATACATCTCCTCGGAACTGGATGCCGAAGAATTCGGCCTTAAACTCCGCCAACGCTCCGCGTTACCGGAGTCCGATACGGCGACGTTCACCGTATCGGCGACCCGGCCGCAATCCGGCCGGATCTCGCTGCGCTTCCGCCTGCCGGAGTGGCTGGCCGGCGAAGCCGAGCTGACGCTGAACGGCGAGCGCTTGGCCGTTGAGGCGTCGGACGGCTTCGCCTCGGTGACCCGCGTCTGGACCGACGGCGATACGGTCGAGCTTCGCCTGCCGATGACGCTGCGCGCGGTCGGCCTGCCCGACGCGCCGCATGCGGTCGCGTTCAAATACGGCCCGACCGTGCTCAGCGCCGGACTCGGCCGCGAGGACATGACCGAATCCGCTACGGGCGTCGCAGTCAGCGTGCCGACGAGAAGCATGCTCGTCAAAGACTTCCTGACTGTGCAAGGCAGCCCGGCCGATTGGCTGAAGTCTTTCGCTTCGCATTGGCAGCAGCGCGGCGATAAACCGGAATTCGTTCTCAAGGGCACCGACGAGGACGAACGGCTGGTCTTCACGCCGCATTATAAGCGCCACGGCGAACGTTACGGCATCTACTGGCGCGTCGTTCAAGCGGATTCGCCGGAACTGCAGCAGCATATTCTGGAAGGCAAACGCAAAAGCCGGGTCGAAGACGCGACGATCGACAGCCTGCCGGTAGGCAACGACCAGTACGAACTGGAACATAAGATCCGCGGCGACAAGACGTTCGTCGACGTCTGGGACGGCAGCACGACTCGCCGCGCCGAAACAGGCGGTTCATTCGGCTATACGTTTAAGGTAAAGCCGAACGAAGAGCATGTGCTGGAAGTCACCTTCTTCTCCGGACACCGGGGAGACCGCCCGATCACGATCGAGGCCGACGGAACGATTATTGCCGACGGCGTTCCGCCTTCCCGGATCGGACGCGGATTCCATACGCACCGCTACACGCTTTCCGCCGATCTGATCGGCAACCGGGATTCGCTGGATATCACCTTCCGGGTCAGCGGCGAAGAAACCGGAATCTTCGATATCCTGCGCATCATGAGTCCGTTCGATAACGAACCTTCGCTGCGCCGGCTGGAATTTTCTACAGGCCAGCTGGATACGCCGTTCGAACCTTCCCGGATGCGTTATACGCTGCGCATTCCTGCGGATACCGCATCTCTTTCGTTCGAGGCTGCGCCCGCACGCAAAAACGGCTTGGTTTATGCCGAAGGCGTATTGATCGAAGACGCGCTGCCCCGCACGATGCAGCTTGCCGACGCGACTACGAAGCTTCGCCTGACTTCCAAAGCGGAAGATCACGAGACGGCGAGAGATTATGTGATCCATATCGTCAAATCCTAAGACCGTACGCAAAAAGTATCCGTTCACAAACGCACCTTACACGACGGATCGGAATGAAGTTCCGCCAGTTCGCATCTGCTCAAACAAGTGCACTGGTGGAGCTTAATCTCAGTTTGATAGCTTCAGCTTGGAGGTTGGAATCAAGTTGCATTTTTTGCAGCACAAATGCCTTTAAATGTTCGATCTATTGCGCTATGTTGTACCTTATGCAACATTTTCTTTTCAAATGCATTCAAAACAGATCAAACTAGTCCGAAATCTTGCATATACTACAATTTGGCCTGTTGATTCACATTATTTTAAAGAAAATTGTTGCAGTTTATGCAACTTGGCGAGCGCAACGATTATTCGACTCGGCGAATATACGACGGACGTAACTGTTCGATCACTACCCGGCCGATTTTCCCCTAATCAGCTCTGCCTGCACGCCTTTTCCCATTCAGCAAAAAAGACCTTTCACCGCACTGCGCGCGGCGAAAGGTCTTTTTTTCGTAAACCCGTTCTTTCTATTATATATGTTCGTTTATCGCGATCTTTTACTTTCCTACTTGGTCCGCTGCTTCCGCTGCAGCCGTATCCGGTTCGGGTACCCCGAAGTCCGGCAGCCCGTCTTCTCTCCACGCAAAAACCTTTACCCTCGCATGTCGGTTGGGGTCATACAGCGGGTCGCCTTCAATCTCCTTATAACTGCGAGCGTGATAGACCAGCAGATCTTCGCCGTTCTCTCCGACCGTGAAGCAATTATGCCCAGGGCCGTATTGGCCGTTTTCTTCGTTCGTTCGGAAAACAGGCTCCGGCAGTTTCGTCCACGAAGCCGCGTCCAGCAAATCCGCATCTTCATCGGCAAACAGCAGTCCCATGCAGTAATGATGATCCGTCGCGCTGCCCGAGAAGGTCATCCATAACTTTCCGCCATGCTTCACCACCGCCGCTCCTTCATTCACGGAAAAACCGATTTTCTCCCAATCGTACTCCGGACGGCTGATCATCGTTTGCGGGCCTTTGAGCGTCCAGCCGTTCTCCAGCTCGGAGATGTACAGGTTGGAATTGCCCGGGATGTTCGGATCTTTTTGCGCCCAGACGTAATAATGCTTGCCTCGATGTTCGAAAGAAGTCGCATCCAGCGCAAACGATTCCCATGCCGTTTTGACCTGTCCTTTTTCGACCCATTGTCCTTCCAGCGGATTGGCCGAATCGTTCTCGAGCGCGTACATGCGATGATCGAACAGCCCTTCGTCCGTCTCCGTCGTATGGGCCGCCGCGAAATAGACATACCATTTGCAGTCCATCCGATGCAGTTCGGGAGCCCAGATGTTGGCGCTGAGCATGCCTTTTTCCCGCTTGCGCCAGATGACTTCAGGCTTGGCTTCCCGCAGTCCTTCTATAGTCGCTGCCCGCCGCAGCTCGATCCGGTCATACTCCGGCACCGAAGCGGTAAAATAATAATAACCGTCGTCATGCTTATAAATGAAAGGGTCCGCACGCTGTTCAATCAAAGGATTCGCATACCGTCTCGACACGTCCATCATCATCTCTCTCCTTGCAAAGCTCAGAATAAAAATCAGTTATCCCTTCACCGCACCCGCTGTCATGCCGTCAATGAAGTATTTTTGGAACGCCACGAACAGAATAAAGATCGGGATAATCGAGAAAAAGGAACCGACGATCAGCAAATCATAGTTATTGCCGTAAGGCGTAAGCAGCGTTTTCAGCCCGATCGGCAGCGTATATTTGCGTTCGTCGCTCAGCACCATGAACGGCCAGAGGAAGTTATTCCAACTGTTCATCCCGTTCAGAATCGCCATCGCCGCGAAAGAAGGCTTCATGATCGGCAGGATCAAACGCAGATAAATGCCGTACTCGCTGGCGCCGTCTACCCGTCCTGCCGCGATGATCTCTTTCGGAATACCGCTCAGATACTGCCGGAAAAAGAAGATCGTCGCCGCGCTTGCGATGCCCGGAAGAACGATCGCGGAGTACGTGTTCATCATGCCCAGATTGAAGATGAGCGTGTACAGAGGCAGCAGCAGGATTTCGAACGGTACCATCATGATCAGCAGGACGCAGATGAACAAAAAGTTTTTGCCTTTGAATTCATAGGCCGAAAAACCGTAAGCCACCGTCGCGCTGACCAAAAGCGTAAGCGCAACCTGCACGACCGTCAGCAGCAGCGAGTTGAAAAACCAAGTGAAATAGGCATGCTGCCCGGTGAACAGATACGTATAATTGTCCAGGCTCATCACCGAAAGATCGAACTTCAAGTTAAGCCCGTAACGGATCAGCTCCTCGCCCGGTTTGAACGAAGCCAGAGCGATCGCGTAAAACGGAATCAGGATGATCCCGCACAGGATCGCGAACAGGACGAACAGCAGAATTTTGAGCGAAATTTCTTTTTTGGAACGCGTGGCCGTACTTTCTTTCAGATTCAGCGCAGCTTCTCTTTTCATGTCAATCCTCCTTCTTGAACAGGCCGGAGAAGGCGAGCTGGATCATGTTGATCGTCATCGCCAACACCAGAAGCACGATTCCAACGGCCGCCGCGTAACCGAGATTGCTTTTCTCGATCCCTTGGCGATACAAATAACCGACGATCGTGAGGCCGATGTTTTTCGGAGAATTGTTGCCGTTCCAGAGCATCAAGCTTTCGATGAACATCGCAAGGCCCGCATAGATGCTGATCGTCAACACATAGATCGTCGTCGGCTTGAGCAGCGGCATCGTGATCATGCGGAATTTCTGCCAAGCGGAAGCCCCGTCGATCGAAGCGGCTTCGTAATAATCGTCCGGAATGCTTTTGAGCCCCGACAGGAAATACAGCATGTTCACGCCCAGCCAGCGCCAGGTTGCCAGAGCGAGCAGCGCGATAAAGCCGGTAACCTGACCTTTAAGAAACTTCACGGGCTCGATGCCGAACCAGCCCAGGAAGCTGTTGATCAGCGAGCCGTCCATTTCCCCGAACATGAGACGGAATACCGTACCTGCTACAACGACCGACGTCAAAGCCGGGAAGAACAACGAGGATTTGAAAAATTCGCGACCCCACATGAACTTGTTGTTGATCAGCACCGCCAGCAGCATCGGCAGCGGAATCAGGATCAACAGCGTGCACAGCATGTAAACCGCGCTGTTCATAACGGATTTGAGGAAGATTTTATCGCCGAGCAGCTTGGTGTAGTTGTCCAATCCGATCCATTCGGTTTCCTGTCCCAACGTGATTTTTTGAAAACTCATCGTCACCGAACTTCCGAGCGGATACACCCAGAAGATCAAGAAAACGAGGATAAAAGGCAGCACGAATACGTAAGGAGCCACCTTTTGCGAATACAGAAATCTTTTGATCATTGTTAGGCACCTTCTTTATAAACGCGCTCCCGTCCCGGCTGCCCCGGAAAATGCGGAACGGCGGGCGGGAGCTTCGTCAAAATGGAAAACCTGTTTTCGCGTTCGGGCTTGGCTTATTGCAGTTCCTGTTCGATTTGCGCTTGCGCGTCGTCCAGCGCTTCCTTGATGTCTCTGCCGTCTTCGAAAATTTCGTTCAACGTCACGGTGCAGAATACGTTATTGATCGTCGGCGACGCCGGAACCGATTTGACGTATTTGATTTCGTCGCGGATTTCGTTCAAGACGTCGAACGGATTGTTTTTGAAGTATTTCACGAACTCGTTTTCCGGATTGTGCGTCACGTCTTTCATGTCCCAAACTTTCATGTTGACCGGATCGAAGCCGAGCGTGTTCCAAATTTCCACGTTCGCTTCTTCGGACAATTTGGCGTAAGCCAGGAAGTCTTTGGCCAACTGAACGTCTTTCGCCGTTTTGGTGACGACCGTACCCGTGCCGCCGCCGCCTACCGAACGAGGCATGCCTTTTTCGATGACCGGAATCGGCGCGATCGCGATTTTGCCCGCAAGGTCAGGCATGTAGTTCGTGAAGCGGGACATCATCCACAGCGGCATGAATGCGGTTGCATAGTTTCCGGAATTGTATTCGCCGTAAGCTTCTTCCGTATCCGGTTGTCCGCCCGCGATCGTGGAGATGACGTTGGCGTCTTGAAGATCTTTGAGAATTTGCAGGCCTTTGACCATTTCCGGCGTGTTGACCTGCGGATTGCCGTCGGCATCGGTAAAGTCGGAACCCTGCTGAGCCAGCATCATCGATTCCTGCCAAGCGGCGCTCGTGTCGGCCGTACCCATGTATTTGCCTGTTTTTTCGTAAACTTGTTCGCCGGCTTTTTTGAAGTCGTCCCACGTTTCGATCTTCGTGTAATCGACTCCGGCTTCTTCGAGAATTTCCGTATTGTAGAACGCGACCGAAGCTCCGACGTGCGTCGGAATGCCGTAATTTTGTCCGTCTTTGCTGTAAATATCGATGCGGGATTTGACGATCGTATCGCGGTAAGGATCGATAACGTCGTTCAGAGGTTCAAGTTGAGGAGTACCTTTGAGGAAGTCGGGGAATTTACCCAATTCGATATCGGCGATATCGGGCGCTCCCGTTCCGGTTTGCAGCGCGATCGAGAGTTTGTTGTGCATATCGTCGTACGGCATAACGGTAACGTTGAGCTTGATCTGGCGATCCGGGTTTTCGGCATTCCATTTTTCCAGCATTTTCTCGAAGTGCTTGCCGTGCAGTTCGACGAATGTCCAATAGGACAATTCCGTTGCCCCTTCGCCGGCTCCGGCGTCGATCACCGACTGTTCGCCCGATGCATTGGTCGAAGACGAATTTCCGCAGGCGGTAAGCAGCGACAAAAGCAGCGACAGCAGCATCAATGATACGATTCCTTTTTTCTTCATGTTTGACCCTCCCGATTCTAATGTGTTCGTAACTGGTGCGGCGTTCCTTCCGAAAACGACATCCCCTTCCCGGCAGTTCGTATTCGCGGCGAAAGCGAACGAATCGGTCGGGCACGTCGCGCATCCGGTGAAGCGGCATGCAGGGTTTCGGAGCGTTCCTTTTGAATAGTTCGGATCGGGTATGTAAAAAATGATGAGGATCCGGTCTTTTTCTCGCGGACAATCCGAATTGCAACGATTTGGTACTTTTTTGTGAAACTCTTTTTATTTCAGTATAATCTAAAATGATTTATGTTATACTGAATGTATCCGCTTGCAAAATTAAAATATCATACCGTTTCCGGCTTGTAAACAGTAAAGTTTAAATCTTTTTAGATAAACCTAAAGGTTAATTTGTATTTTTTATCTTCTCTTTTTCAAGAAAAGAGTCGGATGCCTTGTTGTTAGTTTCAGTTTTTTTTAAAGGTATAACGCTCAAAACGCAAATTTTTCGCAATTGTTTCGAAAAATCAACGGCGAAGGAGGATCAGTTAGGATTAGTACCGTTTTCGGTTTATAATAATGTAAAACAATAAAAGGTACGGAAATACATGCGAAAGCGGGGAAAAGGCAATGATCGATATTAAAGATTTGATGAGCGGCATCGATATTTTCAAAGCGCTCGGTTCCGAAATCCGGATTCAGATTATCCAACTGCTGTCCGGAAACGAAGAATTGAACCTGAACGAAATCGCGCGAAAATTGGGACTCAGCAACGGAGCCGTTACTTTGCATATCAAAAAGCTCGAAGACTGCGGCTTGATTGAGATTCGAACGACCGGCGGCAAACACGGCATTCAAAAACTTTGTTATTTGAACAAAGACAAACTAATGGTCGATCTGCGAAGCAAAGAAGCCGACAATCTGTACGAAGTCGAAATTCAGGTCGGGCACTACAGCGACTACAAAGCTTTGCCGACCTGCGGCCTCGCGACCAAAGACAGCATCGTAGGCGATTTCGACGATCCCCGCTACTTTGCCGATCCGCAGCGAATCCATGCCGAAATTATCTGGCTGGCCGAAGGTTTTTTGGAATACCGCATTCCGAACTATTTGAAAGCGAACCAAACCTTCCGCGAGATTCAATTGTCGCTCGAGATCGGTTCCGAAGCGCCCGGCTATAATAACTACTATCCGTCGGATATTCATTTCTCCATGAACGGAATCGAATTGGGCAGTTGGATCAGTCCCGGCGATTTCGGCGACGTGCGCGGCACGTTCAATCCCGATTGGTGGCCGCCGCATCTTAACCAGTACGGCATGCTGAAGCTGATCCGGATCAATAGCGAAGGAAGTTTTATCGACGGCTGTCGCATCTCCGACGTAACGTTGGAAGACATCCGTCTCGATTATCGCAGCGAATTGACCTTCCGCATCGCCGTTACGGAAGAAAACGTCAACAAGCACGGATTGACATTATTCGGACGAAATTTCGGCAATTATAGCCAGCACATGCTGGCACGCGTCATGTACAACGTACATCAAAACGAATTCCCGAACGACGAAAGCAGCGAAGATGCCCTGTCGGCGAAATGAATGCACCATACGCTAAAAAAGGCATCCGGCCTACAGGCCGGATGCCTTTTTCATGACGGATATTCCGTTTTGCTCGGCTCATGTTCCCACTTGCGGGAGCATCTGCTCTTAACCCTTCACGGAACCGATCATGACGCCTTTATCGAAATACTTTTGCAGGAACGGATACACGAGCAGGATCGGCAGGGTCGATACGATGATGACGCCGTATTTGACTTGGTCGGCATACTGCTGCGCATAACCGCCCGCCGCGCCGCCGGAACCCGCCCCCTGGGAGAACACCTGGTTAGAAAGCAGAATATCGCGCAGGACGATCTGAAGCGGCTGAAGATCGTTGCTGCGGATATAGATCAGGCCGGTGAAAAAGTCGTTCCAATGCGCGACCAGATAATACAGGCCGATAACCGACACGATCGCTTTGGACAGCGGAAGAACGACCGAACCGAAGTAGCGGAAATGCGAACAGCCGTCCATCGCCGCCGCTTCGTACAGCTCTTTCGGGATCGAACTTTCGAAAAAGGAACGGGCGATGATCAGGTTGTACACGTTGACGCTGAACGGCAGGATGAACACCCACATCGTATTGAGCAGGTGCAGGTCTTTCATCAGCAGGTAAGTCGGAATCAGGCCGCCGCCGAAGAATAATGTCACGACGAAAGCGAACATAATAAACCGTCTGGCGCGGAATTCCTGTCTGGACAATACGTATGCCGCGGGCAGCGTGAACAGCAGATTGACTGCCGTTCCGAGTACCGTATACAGAATCGTATTCCCGTACCCCGTCCAGATCCGCTGATCTTTGAATATCTCCGAATAACCGAAGAAACTGATATCTTTCGGGAAGATCGTCACCTGCCCCGTGGAGACGAGCGTGGAGTTGCTGATCGAAGCAATGACGACAAAATAGAGCGGATACACGATACTGAGAAAGATTAACAGACAAATCGCGAACACGACCGCATCGAACATCCACTCTCCGAAATTTCGTTTATGCGCGACTGTTTTTTGCTTTTTTTGTACGAGCTGCATGAGCCGTTCGCTCCTTTCTTCGCGAGACCGTCCGCGTTACCACAGACTGGTCTCCGACGTTTTTCTCGCAATCAGGTTCATCGTATACAGGAAGAAGAAGTTGATCAGCGTATTGAACAGTCCGATCGCGGCCGAATAACTGAACTGATTGCTCACGATCCCGATCTTGTACACGTAAGTCGAGATGACCTCGGATACCGGAAGGTTAAGCGAGTTCTGCATCAGGAAAATCTTTTCGAACCCGGTGCTGAGCACGCTGCCCATGCTGAGCACGAACAAGATGATGATCGTCGGTATCAGCGCCGGAATCTCGATATTGCGGATGGTCTGCCAGCGGCTTGCCCCGTCGATCTTCGAAGCGTCGTATAACTGCGGATCAACGGTCGACAGCGCCGCCAAGTAAATGATGCTGTTCCAACCGCAATGCTGCCAGATCTCGGACAAGACGTATACCGGAACGAAAGTGGACGTGGAACCGAGCAGATTGACGTCGCCCAACCCCATCGACTGAAGAATATGGCCGATAACGCCAGAGTTCGGGGACAGCAGCACGTTCAGCAAGCCGACCATAACGACGATCGAAATAAAATGCGGCAGATAAACAGTCGTTTGCAGCGCTTTTTTCGCCCGTTTCCAGCGCAGTTGATTGATGAGCAGCGCCAAAATGATCGGAGCCGGGAAGCTGAGCACGACCGTGGACAGGCTGATCACGACCGTGTTCCGCATCAAATCCGCAAATTGATAGCTTTCGAAAAATTGCTTGAAATAAAACAAACCGCGCCATTCGCCGCCGGTCAACCCTTTGGCGAAGTTATAATCCCGGAACGCGAGCTGGATGCCGTACATCGGAATATAGTTGAAAATGAAAATAACGACGATCGCGGGCAAAATCATGATCCACAACTGGTAATCGCGCCGGAACGTATTGATTACCGTCGGCTTTTTCTTTTTATAGGCCCGCAGGTTAACCGGATTTTCGTAAGGATTTTTGGGAACCATTCGGCAGGTCTCTCCTTTCGCGAAAACGGGAGCCGCCTTCGTATGGACGAAAACGGCCTCCTAATACTTTGACCGCATCAAATCTAAGGTTTGCGTTCATCGGAAACACGCACGGTTCAAGCGGGTTTTCGAGGATCGTAATCTAACATTTTAAGCGGTCATGGTAATAACTTTTTAATGCGTGCTCATGTATTCGTCATAGTATTTCTGAATGATCTCGATATTTTTGTCGATACCGGTCTTTTGCACGTTGCCGACGTATTCGTCCCACTGCTCTTCGACGCCGCCCGTGGTAATCCATTCCGCCCATTTGGACATCGTCAGCGACAGCATGGCCGTGTTGTTCAGCGTCATCGCATTGTTATCCTCGACGCTGTATTTGATGAACATGCTCGGCAGGACGTCTTTTTCTTTGTCGATGCCGTCCAGCGCCGCTTTAAGCGGTTCCGTTTGCGCGCCGACCGACTGCATGTCCGTGCCCAGCTCCAGCTTGAGCGAATCCGCGATGTACATCGGACCGTTGTCCGCCCACGTCGTCGTCCATTTCCATGTGCCCGGGTCCATCGCCGCGTCTTCCGGAGGCAGCACCGCGTAAGAGCCGTCGCCTTTGTCTTCGATGTTGGTGCCGATCGAACCGAACAGCACCTGCATGCTGACCGTCGGATCGTACAGCTCGTTGATGAACTTCATCGCGGCATCTTTGTTTTTGGACGTGGACGCCAGCGAGACCATGTTGACGCCGTAGTTCAGCGAGTTATAGTCGTACGTCCAGGACAGCTGATCGCTCGAGCCTGCGTTTTCTTTCAGCGGAGCGAGCGATTCGTACTGCGGCGCCAACGTGTTGCCGACGCGGTCGGTTACTTCCCAACCCCACGTGAAGCCGACGGCTGCCGTGTCTCCGCTGCCGCGCGCAATCGACTGATACTTCGTATAATCCTGCGTGAATACTTCGGTGTTGATCAGGCCGGCCGCGTAGCACTTATGCAGGAACGCGACCAAATCTTTATAACGCTCGTCCGTGAAAAAGTTTTTGACTTTGCCGTCTTCCACGAAATAGCCTTGGCCGCTGTTGTCGGTGAGCGTGATTCCCTGACTGCCCAGCAGTACCGTCGGCATGAATGCCCCGAAGCCGCCCGTGCCGCTCGGCGCGAAGTCCATCGGAATCTCGTCGTTTGCGTCTCCGTTGCCGTTGGCATCCTTTTCCTTGAACGCGACCAGCACGTCATACAATTCATCCCAGTCGGTCGGTTCTTTCAGTCCCAGATTGTCCAACCACTGTTTGTTGATAAATTGGCGCGTCGTCGTCTCCGGCCAGAAGCGCTGATACTTCGGCAAACCGTAGATTTTACCGTCAAGCTGCGTCGCGATCGCTTTCGTTTCCGGCTTTTCGTCGAACATCTTTTGGACATTCGGGGCATCCGCGGCGATCAGCGGCGTCATGTCTTCGAACAACCCCGGGAACTGCGCATAGTCGGCATCCGTGATCGCGTTCGGCCCGATGATCAGATCCGGGATATCGCCGCCTGCGAGCAGAGCGCCTTTTTTCTGACCCCAGTCCGCGCTGACTTCTTGCCATTCGATCTCGACGCCCGCTTTTTCTTCGACTTTTTGCAGCCATTCCATTTTGGAAAATTCCTGCGTCAGCGGGTGCTTGGTCATGATCGCCGTCAGCTTGACCTTGCCGTCCGGCGTCGTCTTCCCGCTGTCGCTGCTTCCTTCATCCGAACCTCCGCAACCCGACAACAGACCTGCTCCAAGTGCCAGAACTGCCAGAATCGACATGCTTTTTTTCATTCCGATTCCCTCCATTTTTTGATTGCCGAATTGACGCGGAGAAGCATAAAAGTATATGTATATAACGCTTCTCCGTCCGCCTTCACGGCCCCCTTTTCATTTTCGATACTTTTTTGAATCCGCTTTCAAATCGATTTGATGACTCTAGATTAATCGCTTTTGACGGTCTTACAAATAGTTTAAAGTTCGAATAAGTGTCAAAAGGTTAGGTTTGTAAGGGAGGGTATCTAGTCGGGCGAGGGGTTTTGTGTTAGCTTTAAATTAGGGAAGCCATGCGAAAAAAGGACAAAATCAGACAAAGGGGGCTCTGCTTTGATGATTGCGTACGAACTATCTGTAGACACTCCGGTCGAGCTTGCGATTACCGGTAAATTCGTCGCGCCCGACGCCAACTGGATTCATTTGAGCCGGACTCTGATGGACTATGAATTGATGGTCGTGACGGAGGGCGTGCTGTACTTGGCCGACGGCTCGCAGCAATTCACGGTAGCCGAAGGCGAATATCTGCTGCTTCCGCCTTCTACTCAGCAATACGGCTATAAGGTATCGTCGTGCAGTTTTTACTGGTTGCATTTTTCTTCGAAAGAGCAGAACGTGGTCACCGTGGATGCGACGGGAGGATTGCCTCGCAAGGAAGATCAGAAGATTATTCTTCCCCGTTACGGGAAACTGAAAAGCCTGGAGAAAATGATCGTGATGATGAAGCAGCTTCAGGATTCGGTACGCAGCTACGATATGTCGTCGCTCAACAATTACATGTCCACCGTCATCCTATGCGAACTGTATAACCAACTTTTTCACACCGACTCCATTATGGTCAAAAAGACTCGGCAGGAGCAGCTTTATCACGATATCGTCGATTACATCAAATGGAACCGCGGCGAGCCTGTCAGGGTATCGCAGATCGCGGAAGTATTCGGGTATAACGAAAAATACCTGTCGCATCTCTTCTCCTCGATCGCGGGCGTCTCGCTCAAACAGTACATTTTGCAGCAAAAAATGGAACTGGCCAAATACTTGCTCACCGATACGAACCAAAATATCAGCGAAGTCTCCGTCAAGCTGGGGTATACCGATTCCCACAACTTCATGAAAGCGTTTAAAAAGATCGTCGGGTTGACGCCGAGCGATTTTCGGAACGCGTACGCCAAACGTTTGCTGTTCTACGAGTAAACCCAACCGATCAAGCGACAAAAACTTTTCGTTTTTTTCCGCGTATAACGAAGACACAAGGCTGTCGTTTCGGGTAAAGGTGTAATACGTATTATGCCGAGATGACGTATTCGTTTGCCGGAAAGGAGCTGATCGGCATCATGTTCCTGTTTTTTCTGATTCTTATTGCGATTGGGGCAGTGAACGTGCTGGCACCGCAGTTCGTTTGGCGGATTCGGTACGGGAAACCAGCTGGAGAACATTCGGAGCCGCATCCGTCTTTTTTGACGCTAAGTCGGTTGGCGGGGATGATGGCTTTGGCGGGGGCGACGTTGATTTTGACGAACGGTTTGTGAAAAGGGCCTATTCGTTGGAGGAAGCTGGGGGGCTGCGGGGGAAATTGCCAGCGTATGCTTCCGAAGTGCATTTCTTCGAAATGCTTCACAAAACGCTGTCTCACGCAGAAAGCCTCCGGCTTTCCGCGTTCAAAGGCGTTTTTCACTGAATTTCCCTCTTCGCCTATTGCTTCGTACGAATAAGAACTTTTCAAACCATTAGTCTTTCCCGAGAGTTAAAGGGAAGGCTTTTTGGTTTGGATGTTTTAATCATTTAAATTCAAATTTGTATGTATGTGCGTATTTGAAGGGATTGAGTTTGCCTCGAATTTGTCACTACTTATATCTCTAATCAATGCTGGGCAGGCTTGCTGAAGTGAAAATGCCCGATTCATCGATCAGCAAGGCATTCAAGTGGCCGCCGAATTTAATGCCTCCGTCGATGCCGATGATTTGGGAGCCGAACCAAGGGCTATGGAGGCCAGGGTTGCCGTGCAGGTTGGAGCAGGCGTCATGGCCGAAGATGACGGTTCGGTTGTTTGTATTTAAAGTGCCGTCGGCGCGGTGGAAGCGGCCGCGGAGCCAGCGGAAATCGCGTGCGGAGGTGGATTTCCAGTCGGGTTGTTTCGGATCGATGCCGGCGTGAACGTAGATATGCCGATCGTCTTCCAGCCAGTCTGGCAGCGTACGAAGGAACGTGATTTCTTTCGCATAATGATGCAGGATAGCAGAACGGGCTTGAGCTTGGTCTTGCTGCGCCGCGAATCCCGGCCAGAACGAGGTGATGGTTTGCAGACCGCCGGTTCGATTTTTGGCCTAGGGCAGAAGGCGGTGTTCTTTGCCGTCTAACCAGTTCAAAAACAATTCATCGTGGTTACCGCCGAGTACTTGCGTATTTCCGGCTCCTTGAGCGCATAAATCCATGACCATGCGGACGGTGCCCAGAGAATCCGGGCCTCCGTCCACATAGTCGCCGAGCAGGTACAATCGGTCTTGAGTCGGTTCGTAATGAATCTTTTCCAAGAGTGCGATCAGCGTTCGAGCATGTCCATGAATATCGGATATCGCAATCGTTCTCATTATTCCCCTCCTACTTGACCGCCACGTAAAACAAACGCTCCGACTCGTCGTTAGGTTTTTCCCATTCAAAATCCGCGTAAGTTTCTACGGTTGAAAAGCCTGCACGCAGCAGTGCCTCGCGCAGCCATTGCGGATCATAAGCACGTTCAACGTGAAATTCGTCGAAACGATCATAGATATCCTTCGAAGTATTCGAATCGCCTTGTCGACGCACGAAAATACGCAGATGATGCTCGATCTCCACGCGTTCCTCGTCTAATCCGCAAGTCCAAATATACGAGATATCGCCTTCATCCAATACGAAAGGTTGTTCTTCTTCATAACGGCGCAGTGTATTCGGGTGATGGACGTCGAACAAAAAGGTTCCGCCGGGCTTCAGACCCTCGTAGGTGGCACGAAAGGTATCTTCGATCTGCTTTTCTTCGGTTAAATAATTCAAACAATCACAAAACGAAATAACCGAATCGACAGGCTCGGGTGCGGCCCATTCCGTCATATCCTGACAAGCAAAACGAAGACTTCCGCTGCGAAGCAGTCCCTGAAGCATCGGACGATCATCCGCTTTGTCGCGTGCCGCAGCCAACATATCCTCCGACAAGTCGATCCCCGTCATTCGGTATCCCTGTTCGGCAAGCATCGCGGTCAGCGTGCCCGTTCCGCAGCCCAATTCGACGACCTCACTCGGGTTGCCGTACTTTTTCCAGGCTTCGAGCGTAAATCTTTGCCACTTGGCATAAGGCATGTCCTGCATTAACTCATCGTATACGTATGCAAATTTTCCGTAAGACATCTTCAGTCCCCTTCCGTTTCAACTTGTATCTTCTAGAGGATTTTCTCCATAAAAAAACGGCTCTTTCCTTTCCCGGAAGCGAGCCGTTCGTATTCTTTTAGCTATTATTCCGCATCGGAAGAAGATTCTTCGGACGATTTCAAACGCGTCCAGTTCTCGTCTTGCTCGATCAGGCCCTGCTTCATCAATCGGCCCAATGCGCGTTTGAACGCGGCTTTGCTGATGCCGAAGCGAAGCTTGATGATATCCGGTCCGGTCTTGTCCGAGTAAGGCATCGCATTGCCTTCGCGGGTACGCATATAAGCCAAAATCTTCTCCGCATCCTCGTCCATGCCGATCTCTTTCGGCTGCGCCATCGAGAGATTGACGCGGCCGTCTTCTTCGCGAATCCGCGTGACGCGGACATCGACCACTTCACCCAAACGCAGCGGACGCGGACGTTCCGAGGAATGGATCAGACCGATTGCGCCGAAGCCCAATACGCCGCCTTCGATGATCACGAACGTGCCCATCTGAAGCGGGCGGTACACAGTCGCTTTCATCCACTGATTTTTCCACGATTCCGGAGCGTTGAAGCACAGCGGCGACAACTCTTCCTCGCCCGATGTACGGGCAAGCAAACGTCCCTGCTTATCGCGGTCCATCCGCACATAGATCCGGTCGCCGACTTCGGGTTGAAGTTCCGGCGTTTCCGGCAGCTCGCGCTTGGGCAGCAAAAGCTGACGACCCAGCCCCATCTCCAAGAAACAGCCAAGACGAGGGTGAATATCAGCGACTTCGAGAGCGGCGATCTCGCCGAACGTCAGCAGCGGTTTTTTCATCGTCGCGATCAGGCGGTCTTCGGAGTCGTGATGAATGAAAACTTCCGTCTCCTGACCGTTGCGGAATTTCATGTTGCCCGTGCGTTCCGTATACGGAAGCAGCACTTCTTCCTCGCCGTTTGTCATGAAAAAGCCGTGCGGCGACACTTCGCGTGCGACCTTCAGTTTGACGATTGTACCGGCTTCGAGACTCATACCGTTTCCACCACTTTCGCGTCCGACCAGACGCGTTCGATATTGTAATATTCGCGCTCATCGCGGTGGAACACATGAACGATCACGTCGCCGAGATCGATCAGTACCCAGCGTGCGGAGTCCATGCCTTCAATGCCGCGGATCGGCGCGCCGGCATCGTTTGCGCGTTTGCGCACTTCGTTCGCGATAGCTTGGACTTGAGTATCGGAATTACCGTGACACACGACAAAATAATCGGCCACAAGCGAGATTCCGGTCAGATCCAACGCGACTACGTTCATTGCTTTTCTTTCCGCAACGGCCTCCGTCGCAAGGTGAAGCAGTTCTTTTGGTTTTACACTCATTCGTTATCCTCCCCTATTTTCGGCAACCGGCTTTGCCTGTCCCGCCTGCTCGCGCTGGGCAAGCTGACGGATCAGATCGTTACGGGCCAGTACCGTTGTCGGAAATATCGTTTGTCCCCGTTCGACCAGTACGCGAAGCGTCGAGTCGAATCCGGCGATCAATCCTTCTTCCAGGCTAAGCTGCGCTTTTTCCCGAATCAGATCCACACCCGGAAAATCGCGCCCCGGCTCTATATAGTCGGCCAGGCATACAATTTTGTCGAGCAGCGTCATGTTTTCGCGCCCCGACGTGTGATAACGGATCGCATCGATCACTTCGCGGTCTTCGATGCCGTACTCGTGCTCTGCCACATAAGCGCCGACCTCCGAATGCCACATCGGGGCATCGTAGTTGAGCAGGTCGGCATCGAGTCCGTTATCGGCAATCACCGCGGCCTGACGCTGCACCGGCCAATATTTGGCGACGTCATGAATGATCGCGGCAAGTTCCGCCCGAGCGGGATCGGCACCGTAGCGCTCGGCCAATTCGATTGCCGATTGCATCACGCCAAGCGTATGACGCCATCTGCGGGCCGGCATCTGCGACGATACATGCTCAATCAGTTCTTCGCGCTTAAGTCGCATGATTTTCGCTCCTTTGCAAATAATCATAGACCTTGTCCGGTACGAGATAACGGGCTGAACGCCCGTCTTTCAACCGCTCGCGAATCTCGGTTGAAGAGATTTCGAGCTGCGGCATATCGACATGATCGATCACCTCGACCAACGCTTCCGGAAGCACGGATCTGTCCAGCACGTAACCGGCACGACCGACGGCGGCAAAACGAGTCATTTTCGCCAGGTCTTCGATTCGTTCCCACTTCGGCAGATAGTTGACCATATCCGTCCCGATGATGAAGTGAAAATCATCATCGGGATATTGGCCGGTCAGCGTCTCCATCGTGTCGGCACTGTACGACACGCCTCCGCGGCGCAGCTCAATATCTAATGTCCGAAAAGCAGGTTGTTCGCTGATTGCCAATTCCACCATGCGCAATCGTTCGTCGCTGGAGAATCCGGCCTCGGCTTTGTGCGGAGGGATATGGGAAGGCATGAACCAGACTTCATCCAAATCAAGCGCCTCGCGCACGGTTTCAGCGGCAACCAGGTGCCCGATATGAATCGGATCAAACGTTCCGCCCATAATTCCGATTTTCAAAACCGTCCACTCCTCCGCTTGCCTCTTTACGGCAGTTCGATTTGCTTGTGTTCGCGCGATTCTTTGTACAGGATGATCGTACGGCCGATCACCTGCACCAATTCGGCTTCCGCAGCTTCGGCCAGCTCGGCTCCGAGTTGCTTCGGCTCTTCCGAACAGTTATTCAGCACAGATACTTTCATCAATTCCCGCAGCTCGATCGCCTCATTGATATGACGAACCAGTTGATCATTGAGACCTCCCTTGCCGATTTGGAAGATCGCATCGAGATGATGAGCCTGCGAACGCAGGTAGCGTTTTTGTTTGCCTGTCAGCATAAGTTTAATTGACTCCTCTTTTTTTGAAAATGACTGTGCTTATCGTTTATTTACCCGTTTCGAATCTCGTGACGGTCAGAGCTTCATGTTCGCAAGTACCGCGCTTCGCATTGCATCGACAGGAGCGGACGCGCCCGTCCAATATTCGAAGGCATAAGCCCCTTGATAGACGAACATGCCCAAACCGCCGTGTACGCGGCATCCCTTTTGGCGCGCCGAGCGCAGCAGCCTCGTCTCCAGCGGATTATAGATCAAATCGCTGACGATCTCCGTGCCTTTCAGCAGCTCGATATCCAGCGGGACGTCCTCCATATTCGGATGCATGCCGACCGAAGTCGTATTGATCACGAGATCCGCATCTTGCAAAGCCTCGGCCGTGCGGGAAGAAGGCAGCGCCGCAATGTCGGCCAGATCGCTCCATTCGGCAGCCAACGCTTGTGCACGCTCCGGTGTCCGGTTAAGCAATGTGATCCGGTTCGGCTTTTCGGCGGCCAAAGCATAAATGATACCGCGAGCCGCTCCGCCGGCCCCGAGCACGACGATGCGGCGACCCGTAAGTTCAGCCGCCGCTTCTTCCTTCAGCGACCGAACATAACCGATCCCGTCCGTATTGCGGCCGATTAACCGACCGGCTTCATTGACGATCGTGTTGACCGCTCCGATTCGTCGTGCATCTTCTGCCAGCTCATCGAGATACTGCATCACATGCTCTTTGTGGGGAATCGTAACGTTAAGGCCGCGATAGCCTTCTTCCCGCATGGTGCGGATCGTATCTTCAAGCCGGTCCGGCTTCACATGCAGCGCCGAATAATCGCCGGCAATCCCCCGCTCGCGCAGTGCAGCCGCATGCATGATCGGCGACTTGGAATGCGCGATCGGATCTCCGATTACGCCAAGCTTCAACGGTTGGTTCAACGCCTCTTCCTCCTAAGCCTCAAGTTAAATCAGCGAATCGCGCATAATGACCTTAACGCCCTTCGGTGCATGCACCGCAACTTTCGCTCCGCTTTCGCCGTTTGCTTTCACCCAACCGAGACCGGAAATGAACAGGTCTTGAGCGCCGCCTTTCGGAATACGGAATTCATGACGCGTCCATTCCGGCATTTTCTCCGCTTCTTCGCGCGACGGCGGAGTCAGCAGTTCGCCGATATGATCGGCATACAGTTCATCCGCACGTCCGAGCTTCGTCCGATGCAGATTCAAAGCTCCGCTTGTATAGAATGTGAACGACTGGCGATCGCCTTCGATAAAGTCAAAGCGAGCCAGGCCTCCTATAAACAAAGTTTGTCCTTCGTTCAGCTGATAGACAGCCGGCTTCAAAGGTTTCTCCGGCATGATTTTAACCAGATCGCCCGGCGTTACCAGCTCCGTATAGCGGGAAGGGTACACGATCCCCGGCGTATCGACGATATAATGACCGTCATCCAGCGGGATATTGACCATATCCAGCGTCGTGCCCGGATAACGGGAAGTCGTCAACTCTTCTTCCAGATCGCTATAATCGGTAATCAGGCGATTAATCAACGTCGATTTGCCGACATTGGTCGAACCGACGACATAGACGTCGCGATCTCCGCGGCGTTCTGCCACTTCCTGAAGCAAACGATCGAAGCCCAGGTTCTTTTTCGCGCTGCAAAGCACGATTTCTTCAGTCTTCAAGCCCAGCTCTTTCGCTTGCTTCTGTACCCAGTTGCGCACCTTGTTCCAGTTAGTCACTTTAGGCAGCAGGTCGATCTTGTTAACCGCGAGAATAACCGGATTGCTGCCGACAAAGCGCTGCAGTCCGGTAATCACGCTACCCTGGAAATCGAACAGATCGACGATGTGAATAACCAGTGCTTTGCGTTCGCCGATCTGGCCCAGCATACGCAGGAACTCGTCTTGATTCATCGCGACCGATGCAACTTCATTATAATTTTTGATACGGAAGCAGCGGCGGCAAATTTGCGCGCCGTCTTCCTTCAATTTCGGAATATATCCGATTCCTGCCGGGTCTTCCGTTTGAAGCGGCGCTCCGCAGCCGTTACAACGGAGTACTGCGGAACCTTCCAGTCTTTCTGTCATTTCTTCTTTTCCTCCTCAAGCCACTTGCCCATCTTGCGTAGACGTCCAATTGCGACCCGCTCGACCCTGCGATTGAAGCGAGTGCGCCAGCCTTCGTCGCCGATGGCGATCGGCAGCACCAGCACGGTGTATAAGCCCAATCGGTTCCCTCCGAGCACGTCGGTGAGCAGTTGGTCGCCTACGACGATCGTCTGCTTTTCGTTCAATTCCATCAGCTTCATCGCTTTGCGGAACGGTGCATGGGACGGCTTGCGTGCCGCATGCACGAATCGGATATCGAGCGGCGTCGCAAAAACGGACACGCGGTTCATATTATTGTTGGATACGATCACAAGCTGAAAACCGAGTTCCTTCACCTTTGCAAACCATGCGATCAGTTCAGGCGTAGCGTTTGGGGCTTTCGCTCCGACCAAAGTATTATCCAGATCGGTTACGATCCCCCGGTAGCCCCGGTTATACAAATCTTCCAGATCGATATCGAATACCGTATCAACTTGGAGTTTCGGCAACAGTGCATCGAACAAGTTGTGGTCACCTCGTTGCATTAGTCTGTAAACTCAAACTATATCACAGTGAACGCTCCGCGTCAGCTACCGGATTGCGGCAAATTCGGCAAAACCGGATAATATCCTTTCCAGCTTTTTCGCAAACCGGAAGAATAACGCTGCATCTCTGCCCATTCTTCTGTCGTTACACGTTCCGGACTATACCGGGCTTTTTCGAACATTCTCAGGATCGGAGCCAACGCGGCTTCTGTCCCGGTCACCTTGGTCTCCCAACGGGCAACGGATTCGCGCAATGTCTCATTATCTTCGCGCTTCAATCCTTTACGCTTCAAGAAACGCAGGAAGCGCTCGGTTTCCAGTACGATCTTTTGACCGTCGGAGAGCGGCCCGCCCATTCGCAGTCCCATGAAGAAGAAATAGATCGATCGACGACGCAGCCAGAGCAGATAGCTCCCCCAAGCCGCAACCACGATAGCCGCAGCCCCGACAATGATCGGCACGATCTTCGAATCGTCTTGATCCGTCGAAGCGGAAGCCGCCTGTTCGGCTTGTTCTTCCTGCTCTTCCGGTTGCTGCTCGGGTTCTTGCGTCACGTCGGTATCAGCCGGAGTGACCGCTTCTTGCAGCAGCGGCATATTGAATCCGCGCGTCGCTTCGACCGGCACCCAACCGTAATCTCCGAAGTACACTTCGGCCCACGAGTGGGCGTTGGCGTTCGTCACTTCATACTGCGAGCTGTTTTCGTTTTCGGCAAACTGCTGCGGAATATCGCTTGTCGCCGGGTTGCCCGGGGAATAACCTTTGACCCAACGCGCCGGAATGCCTTGCGAACGAGCCATCATCACCATGGCGGTAGAGAAGTAGTCGCAGTATCCTTCTTGAATTTCGAACAGGAAACTTTCGACGAAATCATCGCTCTCCCGACGGGATAAAGCGGGGTTATTCGTATACGTATAGTTTTGCTGCAGGTACTGCTGAAGCAGGTAGACCTTCTCGTATGGGGTCTGTCCATCTTTTGTAATATCGGCAGCCAAATCCGTTACGCGCTGCGGGAATCCTCGCGGAACCTGTACGTATCTCGGATCGACGCCGTTCGGATATAATTCCGTGGCTGTCGCGGTTTTAAGCGAATCGACCGGAATCACCGGCACTTCGGATGTGATCGTGTACGTTTTGGGATAGATCGTAGTCCCGCGGCCTGCGCGTTCCTGCCAATGCAGCTCGCCCTGTTCTGGCTTCCACTGCATGCGGGCTTCGCCGTTTTCGATATCCAGGCTCTCTACCGTATTGATGGAAAAAGCACCGAACAATACGGGATACGTCGTATCGCCTTGCATCGTGACTCGTTGGCGAACCGTTTTGGTCGGCGTAAGCGGAGCGGCTTCGCGCTCCAAGGCTTGCTCGCGCTGCACGTCTTCGAGCGTACCCCAACCGCTGTCCGCGTCCCAACCGCTTCCGGTGTAGGTCATTCTCGTCTCGCCGCGCCAGTAGCTGCGCTCTGTCGATTCGACCGTCATGACCGGAGTGAAGTCGAAGTTGAATCCGCCGCCGAGCTGCCCGTCTTCGCGACTATAGCCCGACGCGGAAGCCTGCCCCTGGAGCAAACCGGTTCCGTTGAATGCGACATTCGACGTTCCCTGCATCTGTCTCCAAGCCGTATACGGATCGGTTAATACGGGCTGCACGAACGGCATATTCACACCGGCCAAAATGACCAATGAAAAGACAACGGCCGTATTGATGAGCAACTTGAACGGATTGCGACGAATCGCTTTCCAACCTTTCGGAAAACGGGATTGGAAACGGCGGAAGTGATCGCATACCAGCCAGCCCATCGTGGCAAACACGATCCAGGCGACGGCTTTCCAGAGCGATACGACCGTAAAGGAATCCAGCGCGGCCAAAGGTACGATATTCAGAAAAGCAAAAACCAGAATACGCCGCTGGCTATTGATAGCACGAATACAAAATTCAAATAGTAACCAGGCGATCAAGGCAAACCAAACATAAGGAAACATCGCCTCGGAAAATTGTTCGGCTCTCGCCGCCAATATGCCTTCCGGTTGAAAAATATCGTAACGTTGCAGCGTCGCGTACATCACGATCACGAAAAGGATAGCCTTAAGCCCCAGACGCAGCCAGGATTCCTTCGGCAGCAGCACATGAACGATCGCGACCACCGTCAATACGCCGAGTACCAACGCATTCGTTTCATCGAACCAGATGGTCCGCGTATAGGTTAGCCACTGAATGGCAATGATCATTAACCAGACTGTCGAGACACCCGTATACCAAGATGACTTAAACGATTCAGCCCACTTTTTCATCGGATACCTCCTTCCAGCACGGTCGGCAGCTCGTCAAGACTACCGACCCGGTAAGCCGCGACTCCCTTGGTACGGAGTGAAGAAACCCACTGCCGGGACGCGTTGGAACTTTCTCCTTCCGATCCGGGAGCTTCCGTAATCTGAACATGGCAAAAACTCATCTGATGCGTCTGCGCAAAGCGCACCAGTTCCATGACAGGCCCATCCGAAAGCGGCGTAACCACAACAAGAATGACCCCCTTCGGCAAGCGGTTCAATGCAGACTCAAGCCCTGAAAGCAGCGAACCTTCGCCTTTAGGGTCCAAATCAACCAGGTGATCCATCATCGCATGCAGCCTGGATCGTCCCTGCGCAGGTTCGAACACGCGAACTTCGCGCCCAAGCGAACACAGTCCCATCGGAATCGACTCGCGTCCCCCGTACTCGAGCAACGAAGCTGCCGTCGAAACGGCCGTCTCGAACTGTCTGGCCGAGCGATAGTGATTCTCGTACGTATCGAGCACCACCATCGTCTTGGGAATCGATTCATATTCAAATTCTTTGGATTTCCATTCTCCGGTGCGGGCCGTAGCATTCCAGTGAATACGCGAGATCCGATCCCCGTACACATAATCGCGCACGCCCCCGACCTGATTCGTTTCTCGACCGGACACGTGTCCGACCGACTGGGGTCCCAGCAAACGGTTGCGCCGATCCAAGAGCTGCCATTTCGCAACATGAGCCGTTCTCGGCAGTACGCGGAATTCCCCGCGTGCCGAAAACGATCCCCGATGCTCAATCAGACCGAAAATATCCTCCGTCACGCACTCCGTCTCGGAAAAGGCATAGCGTCCGCGCTCTAACGGAGGCGTCTGAAACAACAGCTCGCCGCGTCCGTTCAGGCTGGGCACCAGACTTTCTTCAAATGACCAGGTCTCGCCGCTATGGCGCTTGAGCGTCTCTCGTACGATGACATAAGGCAAAGGCAGAAAGCCGGGAATTTCCAAATGCAGGCGAATCCGAATTTGATCGCCTGCATGCAGCACGCCGCCCCATGCGCCCGGTTCGCCGGAAAACTGACGCTCGCCCCGCGCGCGCGCAATTCCGTTCAGCCCGCCGAACAGCAGGTATAAACCGAACAACGTGACCATGGCGAACAACATAATCGAAGTTTTGCCGCCCTGGAACAGCAAATAGAACAGGCAACACATCCAGATCGAGAGCAGCATCGACATTTTCGCCGGAGAAAGCTTCGGCTTAAACAGATTCCAGATTTCCCGCATACCTTAGCGTCCCATCGATACCGGCACGCTGCTGGCGGCCAGCAGATTACGGATGAGCGATTCGGCATTCAGGCTGTCGAGGCGTGCTTCCGGGCGGATCAGAATGCGATGCGGCAATACATACGGCGCTAACTCCTTAATATCGTCAGGCAGTACGAAATCGCGTTCGTTAATGAATGCATACGCCTTCGCGGCAAGCGAGAACGAGATCGAAGCACGCGGGCTGGCGCCCAGCAATACGGAAGGATGCTCGCGCGTCGCGCGGATGATGCCCAACATATACGAGGTAACCGCCTCGTTCATATGCACTTCGCGCACCTCGCGTTGAATTCCGGCAATCGTCGCCATATCCGTGACCGCATGAAGCTGATCCGCCGGCTGGCCGACGCGGTTGGCGCCGATCAGGCTTTTTTCCGTTTCCAGATCCGGATAGCCCATATGCAGCTTCATCATAAAGCGGTCAAGCTGCGCTTCCGGAAGCACGTAAGTGCCTTCGAAGTCGATCGGGTTTTGCGTCGCGCACAGCATGAACGGATGCGGCAGGGGATGCGTCTCTCCGTCAACGGTCACGCTGCGCTCTTCCATCGCTTCCAGAAGGGCGGATTGCGTTTTGGTCGTCGCCCGGTTAATTTCGTCCGCGAGCAAAATATTGGACATGATCGGACCGGGACGAAACTGGAAGCGCTCTTCGCGGGGATGATAGATGGATACGCCCGTAATATCCGTCGGCAGCAAGTCGGGATTGCATTGAACGCGCCGATATACGCCTTCCATCGAGCGCGACAAAGCTTTAATCATCTGCGTCTTGCCGGTGCCGGGTACGTCTTCGATCAAAACGTGCCCCCCGGCGAGCAGCGCGGTCATCAATAATTTTATCTCAAAGGTTTTCCCCAGTATGCACGATTCAAGATTGGACCTTACTGCGGTAACGATCTGCATGGATTCGGAACTTACGGACATATGGACAACCTCCTAAGTCATTCTCCTATTAGCTTGTCAACTCTCAATCAGAGGATTACGTTTGGCTGAAACGCACACGCTTTAGGTGCGTTGCAGCCAGGCGTAACCTTACTTTTGACGTTGACAAGGTACTACTACCCTGTCAAAGCTTCTTTCAAAAGTCGCTTCAGTAGTGCCTATATTGTACATGATCGAAGCACCGAAAGCACATCTTCTGCCGGAAAAGAAGATTTGGACGCGTGCCCGTGACAATTCTTCCATAAGCTTGCATACTAGAAGGATAGCGAACGCGGAGGTTTTTCGCGTTTCGGATTTTGTTGATGGGAGAGTGCAAGTATGAATAACGAAACATTGGCATTGTTCAAAGAACTAACCGAGTTCCCGGCAGCACCGGGATTCGAGCGTGATTTGCGCGCATTGGTCAAGGATAAGCTGTCTGCCTATACGGAGGAGTTCGTTCAGGATCGTATCGGCAGTCTGTTCGGAGTCAAGCGCGGTCCCGAGGATGGGCCGAAAGTGATGGTTGCCGGGCATTTCGACGAAGTCGGCTTCCTCGTAAACGGAATTACGGAAACCGGACTCGTGCGTTTCCAGCCGCTCGGCGGTTGGTGGAGTCAGGTCGTTCTGGGCCAACGTCTTCAAATCATCACCGAAAACGGTCCCGTTGTCGGCGTAGTCGGCTCGACGCCAAAGCATTTGCTGGGCGAAGCGGAAGCCAGCCGTCCGGTCGATCTGAAAATCATGTACATTGATCTCGGTGCTGACGATCGTGCGGAAGCGGAAAGCTTCGGGGTCAAAGTCGGCCAACAAATCCTGCCGATTTGCGACTTTACGCCTCTGTCCAATCCGAAGAAAATCATGGCGAAAGCGTGGGATAACCGGTATGGCGTAGGACTCGCGATCGAATTGATGAAAGAAGTGCACGGCGAGCAATTGCCGAACACGCTATACAGCGGCGCGACCGTTCAAGAAGAGGTCGGTCTGCGCGGAGCACGGACAGCGGCAAACTTGATCCAGCCTGACATTTTCTTCGCGCTTGACTGCAGCGCGGCGAATGATATGACGGGCGACCGCAATCTGTTCGGGCATCTGGGACAAGGCGCGCTGCTTCGGATCTTCGATCCGACGATGATTACCCACCGCGGTCTGTTGGAGTACATTCAAGATACGGCTTCGACGCATAAGGTCAAAGTTCAACCGTTCATCTCGCCGGGCGGCACGGATGCGGGTCAAGTACACTTAAGCGGAATCGGCGTGCCTTCGACGGTCATCGGGATCTGCGGACGCTATATCCACACTTCGTCGTCGATCATCCACACGGATGATTATGCAGCAGCAAAAGAGCTTCTGATCCGTCTTGTTCGCGGATTGGACCGTACAACGCTCAATACGATTATTGAACGAGCATAAAGTCAACTGCTTTCCTTCAAAAATTGATCTTTTTTATTATTTTTTGACCTTTACTTGTAAAAAACCATCAGAAAAAGACTGTCCCGTCCGATATAAGTCTTAAGGGGTGGTTTTAGTGGCAACTAAAGGACAAACGTTCTGCAAGTACAGCTATGAAACAAAGTTGAAAGCCGTTCAAATGCGTATGGACGGAATGACCAAAAAGCAGGTGGCGAAAGAGCTCGGCATCTACGATCTCAATCGTCTGAAGATTTGGATGCGTAAATATAAGGCTGAAGGCGAACTAGGTCTAATTGACCACAGAGGCAGACGGGAAGACGCATACTTGGAGCAGGATTTCATGGAAACCGAGATGGCTGCCCAAAGCGTTTAATGAATGCCTACATGATTTCTCATCGTTGGTTGCACAAAAAGCGGCAAACCCGAATCCAAGCTGAATCTCAGCCCGGGGACGCCGCTTTTTGGCGTATGGATCGAAATACGATTCAAGCATGAATGGAGGCCTGTGGCGTGTTCGCTTCTTTTTTCTCTTCAAATGTTTCCGAGCCGTTTTCCGCATTTTCTGCCGCTCACCTGAGTGCATTGGGTTTATTTACAGCTGCCGCATTTTTGATGTTTATTTTCCGCGGCGCAATCCGTTCGGGATCCAAACTTAAACAAGCGCTGCGTCTGACACTGCTTATCACCTTGATTGCCGCCGAAGTTTCCTTACATATTTGGTATATCGCGTCGGATGTCTGGAACGCCCAACATACGCTGCCGCTTGAGCTGTGCAGCCTAATGCTTCTTGCCGCGATCATGATGCTGATTACGCGCAGTCGCTTTTTGGCAGGGCTTGTCTTTTTCGCAGGGATCGGAGGCGCTTTGCAGGCACTCTTGACGCCCAACTTGGCTTATGAATACCCGCATTTTCGTTTTGTTCAGTTTTTTATCGCTCACGCTGTCATTATTCTGTCCGCGCTTTACATGGTTTGGATCGAGCGTTTCCGTGCTACTTGGCGAACCGTTCTCACGTCAATGTTATCGCTGAACGCCATCGCGCTGATCGTGTATCTGCTGGACTGGATTTTGGATGCCAATTACATGTTCTTGCGCAGAAAGCCGGATACCCCGTCCATACTTGATCTGTTTGGCGATTATCCGCTCTACATTTTGGTTGAAGAACTTCTGGCACTTTTTACGTTTACTGCCCTGTATATCGTATTCTTCGTCATTCCGGATGCGTTGCGGCGAAAAAAAGAGTAAAACAAGTTACTTTAAAGAAGCGATTCGGCACCGTCCACGAAAATCTCCGTGCCGCTGATATGCGAAGAATCGTCGGAACCCAGAAATAGAACGAGTTTGGCGACTTCTTCCGGTTTACCGGGACGCCCTTCCAGCGGATGGCTGCCTTCCGGGTATTCGACCGGAATCGCGATCTTTTTCAAATCGTCGCTCGGGAACGTATTTTTGCCGATATTCGTTTCGATGGCGCCGGGACAAATGACGTTGACGCGAATTTTGTAACGGGCCAATTCCAGCGCCGCCATTTTCGCAAAAGCGACTTGTCCCGCTTTCGACGAGGAATACGCCGAAAAACCGGTACCCGAGAATGCGCGGCTTCCGTTAATGGAGCTTGTAATCACGACGCTTCCTCCCTGCTTTTTCAAATAAGGGATACTGTATTTGACCGTGGCAAACGTGCCGCGCAGATTCGTCTCCAACGTCCGGTTCCAATCCTCGATTTCCATCGTTTCAATCGGAGCTGCCGCTCCGTTGATTCCCGCATTGGCGAAAACCACATCGATCCGTCCCCATGTCTCGCCTACGCGTCGAACAGCCGCCTGCACCGATTCCGGACGCGATACGTCGCATTCGATCGCAAACGCTTCGCCGCCGGCTTTCTCGATCTCCTGCTTCGTTTCTTCCGCCGTATCGGTCGTAAGTTCCAATAAAGCGACTTTCGCGCCTTCGGCGGCCAAAAGAATAGCGCTTGCTTTTCCGATTCCCGAACCTGCTCCCGTCACTACCGCTACTTTTCCGGCCATTCTTCCGTTTGTCATTATCGTTGCCCTCCCGGTTTCTTTAAAATGATTATCGCCATAAGCGCTGCATCGTCTTCCATCATGTATTCGGTAACCTTCCCGCTTTCTTCTGAAACCGTTTACGGGAATCGGATATAAAATCTTTCGGAAAATTCAAGCTTGGCTATTGAACGCCGCATCGCGGTATGTTAAATTGATTAAGAACTTGAGAGTGAATCTCATTCTCCCGAGAATAAAACTCATTATCCCGACAATGAAAATCATCCTCACCATTTCCGAACATTATCGACGTTTTTATTGCTGATCATTCATATTTTTTTAAAAACGCGGGTTGCGGACCTGCTTATTTGTGTTATATTGGTTTTAGAAGCTTTGTTGCCTCGTCGGTGAGTTTGCAGCAAACCAAATCCAATATGACACGGAGGTTTTACACATGTCCACGGTCCAATGCCAAGTTTCGGATTGCACAAACTGGGAAGCCAACCTTTGCACAGCCGAGAAAATCGAAGTTGTTTTCGCTCCGGATCACACTGCCGAATGCACGACGTTCGAAGAAAAGCAAGAAGCTTAATTGCTAAATTCATTCATAAAAAGAAGGGTATCCCTCAAGTCGTCTTCGGACGCCGGGACAACCCTTCTTTTTTTGTTCCGTTTTGAATATGGTTCAATCGGCTGTGCTTATTCGATAAATCGCGGATTGATAAGGCAGCAGGTCAAGCATGCAGTCGTCCTTCCGGTCGCCTCGTCGCTGAAGCGAAATGCCGGACTTCGGGAATCCCGAGGTTGCCAAGCCGCTGCCCAGCAGCAGTTCCCCCTGTTCGATCAGGCATGCCCATTTCTCGTCGATCCGACAGCTTCGGGATTGATTCGAGAAATTGATCAGCACGATCCAACGTTCCTCCGCCGCTGCGCGCACATAAGCGAATAACCACTCATCTTCGAGCTCAAGCATGTTCAGATCGCCCCGCGCGGGAACCGGCGATTGTTGACGCAGCCGGATCAATTGCCGATAGTGATTCAATACGGATGAAGAATCGTTTTGCTCATCCTCAGCATTCGTTTCTTTTGCTTGAGAATTGATCGGAATCCACGGCGTCCCGTCTGTAAACCCAGCCTCCGGTCCTCCTGTCCAATGCATCGGCGAACGTGCGCCGTCCCGACTTCGCGCATGCAGACTGGCGAGAATGTCCCGCTCTGATTCTCCTTCAGCCAACCGCCTTTGATAGGCACTCACCGTTCCTTTATCGCGATAATCCTGGAGCGAGCGATAATTCGCATTCGGCATGCCCAGCTCTTCACCTTGGTAGACAAGCGGAGTTCCGGGCAGCGTATGTAAAAAGGTTCCGATCGCTTTTGCCGCAGCATCGTTGCAGGACTTGCCTTCCGTTCCTCCGACACCTGCCCGATCGCCGAATAAAGTACCGACCATGCGCGGATGATCGTGCGTGCTGAGATACAACGCATAGGCTCCTCGGTTGAACACCTCTTCATACCAGCGCACTACACTTTCCTTCAGCATGGCGGGCGACCAATCGGGGTCCGTTTTCCACGGATCGCCGAAATCTTTGCCCATGCGGACCAATTCCATCTGAAGCACCATGTCCATTTCTTTGCGCTCGGGCGCCGTGTAACGAACCACTTCATCCATCGTCACCGTCGGTGCTTCGCCCAATGTCAACGTTCCCGGATAACGTCCGAATGTCGCTTCGTGCAGCTCGCGGAGCATTTCATGGATACGCGGGCCGTTTTTATAAAATTGCTGTCCTCTCGGATGCCTTGCATCTTGGGGCGCATCGGGAAAATCCGGGTGCTTCGAGATCATATTGATCGCATCCAGCCGGAAGCCGTCCACGCCTTTTTCCAACCAAAACCTGATCATTTCATAGAGGTCCTGCCGCATGGCTTCGCTGTCCCAATTCAAATCCGGCTGCTTTTTATCGAAAATATGCAGATAATATTCGCCGGTTCGTTCATCAAGCTCCCAAGCCGACTCTTCGGAAAAAGAACGCCAGTTGTTCGGCGGGCCTCCATCTGCGGCCGGCGGCTTCCAAATGTAATAGTCTCGATACGGATTGTCTTTCGAAGATCGCGAAGCCTCAAACCACGCATGCTCGTCCGACGTGTGATTGATCACCAGATCCATGACGAGCCGGATGTCGCGTTTGTGTAGCTTGACAAGCAATTCTTCAAACTGCTCCATCGTGCCGTACGCGTCGTGAATCTTATAGTAATCCCGGATATCGTAACCGTTATCCTCCATTGGAGAATCACACACCGGACCGATCCAGACCGCACTGACTCCAAGCTCGGCCAGATAGTCCACCTTCTCCAACATCCCGCCGATATCGCCCCACCCGTCGCCGTTGCTGTCTTTAAAACTCGGGGGATACAACTGATACAACACGCCTTCTTTCCAGTCTCGCCCGATGCTTTGTTTCGTCTCGGCTGTATCGATTACGTTGTCTTTAGCTTCCATCGTTCTCCTCCTCGCCGTTCTTCTTAGGGGATAACCGCAAAAAGACTCAGCTAAACAGTAAATGTTTTCAGATAAGAAGCAAATCGCAAACGAGAAAAAGATTCCAATTCTTTTGTCGCAATATTGAAACTTAAATGTCGTATGCTTTTAGTGAATTCGCCGTTTTCGTGTGCTATTTTAAGTATGGAAATGTCAGAATGTTGGATATCGAGTACAGGAGGGTTACACATTGGGAATTCGCATAGGTAAAGTCAGCCTGTGGCATGTACATGCCTGGGATTACATCGGTCAAGCACAAGCTCACCCCGACACGGACATCACGGCCGTATGGGACGAGATTCCGAAAAGGGGTCGCGAAGCAGCCGAGAAGCTCGGCGTGCCTTACTACGAGACCTTGGATGAACTGCTCGCTTCCGATGAAGTGGACGCGGTCATTGTTGATGCGCCGACGAATCGGCACAAAGAAGTCATGATCGCTGCCGCTCGCGCGGGCAAGCATATCTTTACGGAAAAGGTTATCGCTCCGACCGAAACGGAAGTGAAAGAAATTATTGCGGAAGTGGAACAGGCAGGCATCAAATTGACGGTCTCCCTTCCTCGTCTGAACGACGGTTACACTTTGGCGATTCAGGATATTCTGGAACGCGGATTACTGGGTCAAGTCACTTATGTTCGAGCCAGATTGTCGCATGACGGCGCGCTCGCGAACTGGCTGCCGGAACATTTCTACAATGCCGAGCAGTGCGGAGGCGGCGCTTTGATCGATCTGGGCTGTCACCCCATGTATCTGTCCGCCTTGTTCCTCGGGGAACCGATCACCGGCGTTACCGCCAACTTCGGCTACATAACGGGCAAAGAAGTCGAAGACAACGCCTTAGCCACGCTATTCACGGCATCGGGCGCAATCGCTTCGGTGGAAGCCGGATTCATCAATCCTTACTCTCCGTTCACGGTTGAAGTGCATGGAACGGAAGGGACCGTTCTCTATGGCACGCCGGACAGCAAGCTGCTGCTTCGTTCGAAGCGAGACGACGCGGCTGCCGAATGGACGGAACAACCGCTGCCCGCCAATCGGGAAAGCGCATTCGAGCAATGGGTTCGCCATATCCGGGAAGATACGCTTGCTACGGAAAACATCGCCGCAGCGGTCCGGCTTACGCGTCTGATGGAAGCAGCCAACCGTTCGGCCCAAACAGGCGCTGTCGTTTCCCCGCAAGAGTTGAACGGTTAACATGACTGGACGTTTTGCGCATACTGCGCCTTTTCCTTACGAGACGATGTTTGAAAAAAGCGATCTGCTGGAGCGGCTTGAGATTGCGGTGACTTGGGGTCACTACGAGATTCGCGTGCTGCGCTTTCATCTGACATCGTTCGAACCGGGGCGCGTGATAAGCTTTCATAACCACTCGACCTACGAATTTCATTTTATTCCGCGCGGAGCGGGTCGGGTCATTCTTGGCGATCAGCCCTACTCCTTGTCGGAAGGCATGCTTTATCTGACCGGTCCCGGCGTGATGCATTACCAAGAAGCCGATTCGCAGCAAGCGATGGAAGAGTTATGCCTGCATCTGGACATCGTGCCCAAGACCAATCCGTCCGTCGATCCGTGGGAAGCCGCGGAAGCGGAAGAATGCATGCAGAAACTGAACGCGCTTCCGCCTAGACCGGCTCAGGATAGCTACGGCGCCATGCCTTGTTTTCTGGATGCTTATGAAGCCTGCGAGAGCAAGCGTCTCGGTTACTATACCGATATTCGGATGCAGGTCATCTCGATTTTGCTGAAAACGATTCAAGCGTACGATTCGGGCGAAGTCGGCATGGAAGCGCCAAGCCGCGACATGGTGGCCTACCGCTACGAATACGCCGTGCGTTATATGGAAGCGAACTATACGTCCGGGCTGCGTTTGGAAGACGTGGCGGAAAAGCTGGATCTCAGCGCTCGTCAGCTTCAACGCATTTTCCGCGATATTGATCCGACCCGGCCTTTCAGCCGCGTGCTGGAAGATATTCGTTTGCGTGCGGTCTGCGACCGTCTGCGAACCGGAAGCCTGTCGATCGAACGGATTGCCGAACTTGAAGGATTCTCGACAGCGGCTTATCTGCATACCGTTTTTCGCAAACGCATGGGCATGTCGCCTTCCGTCTATCGGAGAGCGAAACAATCCGAGCTGCATCGTCAGCCGTCAGAAGCGCCCATCCCCTTTTTTTCCCATTCCAAAAACGAGGTGAACCATCATGAGTAAAACGTATAAAATCGGTATCGTCGGCTGCGGCGGCATTGCCAACGGCAAGCATCTTCCGAGCCTGAGCAAATTGAACAATGTGGAACTGGTTGCGTTTTGCGATCTGGTGCCGGAGCGCGCGGAAGAAGCCGCAGCCAAATACGGCATCGAAGGCGCGAAAGTATACAGCGACTATACCGAATTACTGAAAGACGGTTCGATCGATATCGTGCACGTACTGACGCCGAACGAATCGCACGCACGCATCTCGATCGCGGCCCTGGAATCCGACAAACACGTCATGTGCGAAAAGCCGATGGCCAAAACAGCAGCCGAAGCCCGTCAAATGGTCGAAGCGGCGAAAAAGTCCGGCAAAAAGCTGACCGTCGGCTACAATAACCGTTTCCGCCGCGACAGCCAGCATTTGAAAAAGATTTGCGAAGCGGGCACGCTCGGCAATATCTATTACGCGAAAGCGCATGCGATTCGCCGCAGAGCCGTTCCGACATGGGGCGTATTCCTGGACGAAGAAAAGCAAGGCGGCGGCCCGTTGATCGATATCGGGACTCACGCGCTCGATCTGACACTGTGGATGATGGACAACTACAAACCGAAAGTCGTACTGGGCACCAAATACCATGAGCTGTCTCAGCGCGAGAACGCAGCGAATGCTTGGGGACCCTGGGACCCGGAGAAATTCAAAGTGGAAGACTCCGCATTCGGCATGATCGTGATGGAAAACGGAGCCACCGTGGTGCTGGAATCGAGCTGGGCGATCAACTCGTTGGATGTGGACGAAGCCAAATGCAGCCTGAGCGGCAGCGAAGGCGGAGCGGACATGAAAGGCGGCCTGCGCATCAACGGCGAAGAGTTCGGCCGTCTGTATACCAAAGAAGTCGATTTGTCTTCCGGCGGCGTCGCGTTCTATGAAGGCAAAGCAGAAAGCGATTCCGATCTGGAGATGTACCGTTGGATCGATGCCATTGAAAATGATCTGACGCCAACGGTGACGCCGGAGCAGGCTTGCGTGGTGTCGGAGATTCTCGAAGCGATTTATGAGTCGGCGCGGACGGGAAAAGCGGTGTACCTCAACGAGTGAAGAGCTTAAGGTGACGCTGCGGGAGAAATTCGCTTAAGACGCTGTCTCACTCGGAAAAGTCGATTGAAATTTTTAGTTGAAGTTTTCCAAGTTCAAAGGCGTCTTTCGCTGAATTTCTCCCTCCGCTGGCGTCTCGCTCGGAGGTAAAAGTAGGGAATGATGCATGGCGGCTTTTTGATTAAGCCGCCGTATATCTGATTTTTTGCGAGCATATGTTATGCTGCGGTCAAAAATTTGAATACAGAAAAGCCCCGGAAATTTGCTTCCGGGGCTTTTTGAGTGCGCTTATTGTTTTAGAAAAGGCTTTTCGTTAAGGTTAGGATTTCGCTCGCGGAATCAGATTCCTGCGCCGCGGTCGACGTCGCTTTCAGGAGCGTCCTCGGTTGGGGAAGAAGATTCCGGTTCGGCAGTATCGGTGTCGGACGGGGAGTTCGCGTCCTGCGTCGAAGACTCCGGCGAGGCCGTTTCGTCGCTTGGTTCGCCGGTGGAAGCTCGGTCGGCTTCCGGCGGAATTTCCTCCGCTTCCTTGTCGGCCCGCGCCGCTTCTTCGGCTGCGGCCCGTTCCGCGGCTTCCTGTTCCAGCTTCGCGAACTTTTCCTGTTCGAGCGGAATCGCGGATTCTTCCAGCGCTTCCGCCGAGACGCGGAATTCGCCGCTGCGAATACGGATACGCACCCAATCCCCGGTGATTGCACCCAGATCGATATAACGGTCGGCCGCGATGTCTTTTTTCTCCCACTCCTCGTGTCGAACGATGAAACCTAGGCTCAGCACGTCCGGAGCCACTTCGAGCAACGCTTCGGCTTTATTTTCTCCGATATCGATGAAGTCCACTCTGCGGCTGCCGAATGAAGCGCCCCACATCCATAGATTCCAGCCCGCGTAATCATGGTCTTCGCGTTCGTATTCCAGAATCAAGCGGCGCTGCTCGTATTCGCGAACCTTGAGCGCCAACTGCGCCTGCACGCCGTCGCCGAAAACGGAGATCACCGCTCGGCCGGGACGGATACCCGTTACCCTTCCTGCCTGGTTAACCGTCGCGATGCCCACGTCGCTCGAGCGCCATTCGAGGCGCGAAGCCGACATCGGGTTGCCGAACGGATCTTTGGGCTGGGCTTGAAGCTTCAAGCTGCGTCCGACGTACAGGCGCTGCACGCCTTCTTCCATCGTGATGCCGATCTGATGCACCGTTCGGCGCTCGATCAGAATGGCCGTGCTGCTGCGCATATCGCCGCATACCGCGGTAATGAGCGCGCGTCCCATTCCGATCGTCCAAGCCGATCCGTCGCGCCGAATAATGATCTTTTCCGGGTCGGACGAATGGTAGGACACTTCGGCTTCCGGCATCCGCCGACCGCGCTGATCGCGCACGGTCGCGCGCAAGAACAGCTTTTCGCCGGGCTGAACGACTCCCGGCATGTTTTCCCACTCCAGCAGCGCCGGGTCCGGTTTGTAGTCATCCTCTTCGTCGTAGAGCACCATGCTCGAAAGCGCGGGCACATGCACGAAGTCGGAAGCTTCTCCCAGCGCCTTCGTGCCGGCCCGGCGATGGTCGACCACGATCTTCCATGGACGGCCGCGCGGGGGCAGTTCGATCGTTTGCTCCGATTCCGACGCGTTATGCACGACGACGATCGTTTTCCACAGATCGCCCCCTGCATGGTCGTTCAGCATAAAACCGACGACACCGCCGTGCATGCGGAACACATCCATATGCTTTTCGATATCGCCGCGCGTTTTGAGCCGGAAAGCGCGGTGCGAACGTCTAAGCTCGATCAGGCCGCGTATATAATCCGTCACGCCGTAGAAACGGTCTTTGTTGTTCCAACGGATCGCATTGATGACGTCCGGGCTGCGGTAACTGTTATGGTCGCCGAACTTGCTGCGCAGCAGTTCGTCGCCGGCACTGATGAACGGCACGCCTTGCGACGTCAGCACAAGCCCGTACGCCAACAGCTGCCTTTTCACCAAATGATGCTCCAAAGGGTCGATATCGTTTAGCATGACGTAAGGATCACTCGCTTCAACCGCTTGGGCCGCTGTCAGTCCCCGCGAAGGCTGCCCGTCATGGAAAGACAAGAAGCCTGTTTCTTCCCAGTTGCCCCGAGATTTGATGAGCTTGTCCCACAAAATCAGGTTATCGTGCGCCGTAACGTAATTGACGCTTTCCGCGGGTTCGGCCGCGAAATCGTGCACCGCTCCGCGAAGCCCCTGCGCGATCTCGCCTTCTTTTCCCGGCGCGCCGCTCACGAAGCCCGTTCCCCAACCGTCACCGTCGCCTTTGAGCGCATTGCGGAAGTTGTCGTTGAAGACCGCGAAGCCTCCGCCCTGCTGCGCACCCTTGAGCGTCAACTCGCGCAGCGGAGAATCCAGCGCCGTCCACGGCTCGCCGTAGATCAGGATGGTCGGATCGACCTTTTCGTGCAGCACCGACGCGACCGTTCGCATCGTCGTCGTGTCGATCAGTCCCATCAAGTCGAAGCGAAAGCCGTCGACGTGATACTCTTCCGCCCAATACAGCAGCGAATCGAGGATGTATTTGCGCACCATCGGACGTTCGGTAGCCAGCTCGTTGCCGACGCCGGAGCCGTTGCTGAGCTGACCGTACTTGTTGAAGCGGTAAAAGTAACCCGGCACGACCGGATCGAATGGTCCGTCCTCCACCGAAAACGTATGGTTGAACACGACGTCCACCACGACCCGGATGCCGCGGGCGTGCAGTGCCTGAACAAGCTTTTTCAACTCGCGAATGCGCGATTCCGGGTTATGCGGGTCCGAGGCATACGAACCTTCGGGCACGTTATAATTTTGCGGGTCATAGCCCCAGTTGTAAGATTCGGGCGTCACGTCGCATTCGTTGACCGTGCAAAAATCGTACACCGGCAGCAGATGGACGTGCGTAATACCCAGCTCTTCCAAATGGTCGATTCCGACCTTGCGCCCTTCCTTCGTGCGAATGCCGCTTTCGGTAAACGCCAAATACTGACCCGAATGATTCATTCTCGCATCTTCCGAAGAGGAAAAATCACGCACGTGGAGCTCGTAAACGACCGAGTCCACGGCATGCCTGAGCGGCGGGCGAATGTCGTTTTCCCATCCTTCGGGATCGGTGCGCTTCATGTTGACGATAGCTCCGCGCTGACCGTTTGCTGAAGCGGCTTTAGCGTAAGGATCGACCACGTAACGGCTTTTCTCATGCTCGCCGATCTTGTAGGTAATATGATACAGGTAGTAATGGCCTTCCAGATCGCCGGGCACGACGATGCTCCATACGCCGTACTCGTCTTCCTCCATCGTCAGCTCGCGGCCGCCCGAGTGATCGGTGACTCGCCCCGCCTTGTCATACTGTCCTTCGTCTTCGTACAAGGCCACCCGCACCTTTTCCGCGCCGGGCACCCAAACCTTGAATGTACTGTATTGCGGGGAAAACGTCAGTCCAAGATCCCCGTAAGGGTAAGCTTCGAAATCAGGACAGTCCAGTGTATCGTTAAAGCTCAGCGTATCGGCCATATCGTTCACCCCTTGTTGAAATCGTCGTATTCACGTTTATTTTAACAAGCATTCGTTCTTGAAGGAAAGAAAAACCCTATGGCGAATTCAAGCTAAACGGTTATCGGTTTATCCGACTGCTTATCGCCGAACATCCGGAACGCTTCGTTAAGGCTGTCGGATCGTTCGCTCGTTATTGCTTCACATCCCTGCTGACCTGGCTTACTTTATAATTGGACGAAAAAGAACCGTAGGACGCACAATCTTTCATACTTTCTCGTAACCATGCTCATTTATTCGCTTATCAAAAAACGGAGTGTCCTCGACACTCCGTTACTCCGACATGGCAACCCATGCCTGAAAGCTTATTCGCCAAGGCGCAAGCCGAGAATCACAAGATCGCGTTCAATCCCGTCCAGTACGGCCACGCGCGGCAGATTTCCCCAAGATTCAAAACCGTATTTTTTGAGCAAACCCAGACTCGGCGCGTTATGCCCGAATACGAAACCGAGCAGCGTACGAACCCCGAGCGCAGGACTTTCATCTACAGCCTTTTGCAATAGACGACTGCCCGCCCCGGTCCCGCGCAGCGACTCGTCCACGTAAATGCTGACCTCTGCCGTCGCATTGTAGGCCGGACGTCCATAGAAAGATTGCAGGCTAATCCAAGCAAGCACGCGGCCGTTTTTTCGCATCACCCAAAGCGGTCTGCGAGACGGTTCATGTTCTTCGAACCAGGCATGACGACTTTCAACCGTAATCGGTTCAAGATCGGCGGTGACCATGCGTCCGGCAATCGTGGAGTTGTAAATGTCCACGATCGCAGGCAGGTCTTCGAATGCAGCCAGTTCGATCAGCGGTTGTTCATTGGATGTTGTTTCATTGGATGTCGTCATGTCGGTGTCCCCTTTTCTATCCATCAAACTTCTGTTTATATTTAGCTTAAGCCGACCTCGGCCTCGCTCCACTCCCACAATTTAGCTGCGGCGTCATCGTCTTCCGCTTTACGATCCAGGCGCTTAGGCTGACTGCGGTAAAAATACTCGCGTGAGATCCCGTCTACATCAGGACTATCCGCCAAGTAAACGGCCGTCGAAGCCCCTTCCGCGGGCGTCTGGAACGAAGGCAGTTTGCCAAGCGCACGATATACGCCTTGCCCGAATCCGGTGCCGCGGTCGATGCCCAGCTGCGTCAATACCGCGCCGGGATGGAGGGCATTAACGGCTATTCCGGAATCGTAGGTTCGCAGTGCCAATTCGCGCGCAAATAAAATATTGGCAAGCTTGGATTGGCCGTACGATTTGATCACATTGTAGCTTCGGCGCAAATGCGGATCTTCAAAATGGATTCGGCCTGCTTTGTAAGCGCCGGAAGCGACCACCACGATCCGGCCGCGATCCGCAGCCTGCACCAAGCCCAGCAGCAGATTCGTCGCCAGAAAATGCCCCAGATGATTAACGCCAAGCGCCAGCTCGAAACCATCCTTCGTCTCCTGGCGCTTGGGACTGATCACGCCTGCATTATTGATCAATACGTCGAGACTGGATACTCGCCCATGGATATCGTCTGCAAAATGCCGAATAGAAGATAATTCGGCCAGATCGCCCAATACAAGTTCGGCTGAACCGTTTCCTCCTGCGGCTTCTACCTCACGCAACGCTTTTTCGCCGCGTTCTTCATTGCGACAAAGCATAAGAACACGATATCCCCGCTGTACCAATTCGATCGAAGTCGCGAGTCCCATGCCCGCGTTAGCGCCTGTTACGAGTGCTGTTTTTCCGTTCAAGCCATTCTCCTCCTTTTGAAGTGAGACAACGTACTGAATGATTGCTTGATCAGGTATCGATTATCCTCCATCATAAACCGGCACAATGCGACATGACAATTAGATCATGCCGCGAATAAATCGCGCTTGACCGAGAACCGTGATGAACTCGTCAAAGGAATCCGTAACCTCGGCCAGCTCTTCCCCGTCCATTAGCCAAACTCGGATACTTCCGGGACTGCGATTTTCATCCAGATCAATCAGGAAACAATTCCCTCCTTGATCGTAAGCGAACGGAAACCAGCCTGCAAGCTCGGGAAAAGACTCCAACAAATCCCGGTATAACTTTTCGGCAGGCAAAGTGCCATACCGAACCGGATTGAATCCGCCAAAAGCCATCCGCTGACGCTCCATCTGTTCTTCCGGCAGATATCCTCCTTATCCGAACAAAACGTCAAAACGGGCAGCACCCATAGTGTTTTTCGCACTGTGGATTGCCGCCCTTTTTGCATTCCGAATATCGGATTTAGTCCGCTTGCTCCGCTTCGTACTGTTCAGGCGTCAGAAGCGCTGCGAGCAGTCCTTCAGCTTCGCCGTCCGGCGCGATCTCGATCATCCAACCGTCGCCGTAAGGCGCGCTGTTAACCAATTCAGGTTCGCTTTCCAGGGCTCCGTTCACCGCCGCGATCGTTCCTCCGACCGGGCAGAACAGATCCGACACGGTCTTAACGGATTCGATCGAGCCGATGCTTGCTTCCGCCGCGACTTCCGCTCCTTCTTCAGGCAGTTCGACAAAAACGATATCGCCAAGCTGGTGCTGCGCGAAATCGGTAATGCCCAGGCGCAGATTGCCGTTAGCCAGCTTTTCCACCCATTCGTGATCCTTGGTATAGTACAGACCTGCTTTTACTTCACTCATCGTCTACTTCGCTCCATTTCGCTGTATTGCCGAACATTCGGCGTATTAGAACTTTTACTTGTTCGGGAATTTTCCGCGCCTTTAGCTTAAAGCAGCCTATTTGGCGTGTCAATGTTCCTCACAATATTTTTCGTAAAATTCAAACTTTTGTTGACAACACGCAGGCGCATCCCTTAATAATTAGGATAAAGCATTTGATCCGCATTTGGCAAAAAACGAACGTTGCATCATATTCGCATAGGCGAATGAAAGCACAGGGAGAGAGTACCGGACGCTTACGCGATCGCGGGTGCCGCCGAAGGAGTAAACCGAATGCGACCGCGCTCGGTGAATCTCTCAGGCAAAAGGACCTTTGCCGGACGCCACTCTGGAGAGCATCCGCGCGTGAATCAGGACAAAACCTGACACGTAGGCGGATCACCCAAGGGGAAACCTGCTTCAAAGCGGGGTAACTCTCAGGTATCAAGGACAGAGCCCTTACGACTGGACCCTTCTTCCCCGTTTGGCGGGAAAGGGGTCGGTCTTTGGGCACTGTCCTTTTTTGTTGATTGCGAACACCAAATTCGATTCACAAGGAGACTTTGAAACGATGACTTCTCTCAAGCGAACCCCGCTCTACCCTCTATATGCGGAAACCGGCGAGCCGCGCTGCATCGACTTCGGCGGCTGGGAGCTGCCTGTACAGTTCTATGGGATTCAAAAAGAACACGAAGCGGTACGCGAGCATGCGGGACTGTTCGATGTCTCGCATATGGGCGAGTTTATTCTGAGCGGCGACGAGGCATGCGAAGCGATCGGCCGCCTGACGACGGGCGATATCGCCGCTTTGGAAAACGGGCAAGCCGTCTATACCTTCATGTGCTACGAAAACGGCGGAGTCGTGGACGACCTGATCGTGTACAAGCTGGGCGAAGGCCGTTACATGCTGGTCGTGAATGCGGGCAATCTGGAAAAAGACGCGGAATGGATCAAGTCGCATCTGCCGGAATCGGTAGAGTTCGTCGACGTCTCCGATACGACCGCGTTGATCGCGCTGCAAGGTCCGGCCGCGACGTCGATTTTGCGCAAAATCAGCGATAGCGACGCACCGGAAGAATTGCAGCCGTTCCGCTTTATCGAAAAAGGATCGGTCGGCGGCGCGTCCGCCCTGATCTCCCGCACCGGTTATACCGGCGAAGACGGATTCGAGCTGTACGTTTCCGCCGCCGACGCGCCGGCCGTCTGGCGCGACCTGATCGCGGCGGGCGAAGAATTCGGTCTGCTGCCGTGCGGTTTGGGCGCGCGCGACACGCTTCGCTTCGAAGCGAAACTGCCGCTGTACGGCCAGGAGTTATCCGCGGACATCACGCCGCTGGAAGCCGGTCTCGGCTACTTCGTAAAGCTCGGCAAAGGCGACTTTATCGGACGGCAGGCACTTGCCGCCCAAAAAGAAGCCGGCGTGCCGCGCAAGCTGGTCGGCCTGGAAATGATCGACCGCGGCATCGCCCGTTCGCACTATCCCGTATTTGCGGGAGAACGCCAGATCGGCGAAGTGACGACCGGAACCCAATCCCCGACGCTGAAGCGCAATCTCGCCCTGGCGTTGATCGAAGCGGAATTCGCGCCGATCGGAACGCCGGTCGAAGTCGAAATTCGCGGCAAAAAGCTGAAAGCCGAAGTCGTCAAAGCTCCTTTTTATAAAAATACGCCTGCTCACAAAGTACTGATTCAACAATCCGAAAAGGGAGTGAACACGCCTTGAAGAAGCACCGCTATATTCCCATGACGCAGCAGAACGAACGCGATATGCTCGCTGCCGTCGGCGCTGAAAGTATCGAAGACCTGTTCGTCGACATTCCGAAAAACGTGCGTTACGAAGGCACTCTGCCGATGTCGTCCGCACTGGACGAAGCCGGGCTGCTGCGTCATATGACACGGCTTGCCGGAAAAAACGCCGATAGTGACCGTTATGCCAGCTTCCTCGGCGCGGGATTGTACGATCATCAGGTTCCGGTCGTGATCAACCATGTCATTTCCCGCTCGGAATTTTATACGGCATATACGCCTTATCAACCGGAAGTCAGCCAAGGCGAATTGCAGGCGATCTTCGAGTTCCAATCCTACATTTGCGAATTGACCGGCATGGAAGTGGCGAATGCCAGCATGTACGACGGCGCGACGGCGATGGCCGAAGCGGCATCGCTCGCAAGCGCGGCTACCCGCCGCAAAAAGATCGTCATCGCCTCCACGGTACATCCGGAAACGCGCGAAGTCGTGCGCACTTACGCCTACGGGCTCGGCATCGAAGTCATCGAAGTCGGATTCGATAATGGCGTAACCGATCTGGGTAAATTGGAATCGTTGATCGACGGCGATACGGCCGCTGTGTTGGTGCAATCGCCGAACTTTTTCGGTGCGGTGGAAAACGTTCGTGCAATCAGCGATCTCGTACATGCCCAAAAAGGATTGCTCGTCGTAGGCGCCAACCCGCTCTCGCTCGGCCTGCTTGAAGCGCCGGGCAAGCTCGGCGCGGATATCACGGTCGGCGACGCGCAGCCGCTCGGCATCTCCGGGTCGTTCGGCGGCCCGACTTGCGGATATTTCGCGGTATCCAAAGCGTTGATGCGCAAAATCCCGGGCCGGATCGTGGGTCAGACGACGGATAAGAACGGAAAACGCGGCTTCGTACTGACGCTTCAAGCCCGCGAGCAGCATATCCGCCGCGATAAGGCGACATCGAATATCTGCTCCAACCAAGCTTTGCTGGCGCTATCGGCTTCCGTGTACCTTTCCATTATGGGACGTCAGGGCTTGATCGACGTATGCGACCTTAACTTGAAAAAGGCCCATTATGCAGCCAAGCAGCTGAGTGGGATTCAAGGGGTAGAACTTGCCTTCTCTTCGCCGTTTTTCAACGAGTTCGCATTAAAGCTTCCTGAAGGCACTGATATCAACGTTCTCAGCGAAAAGCTGCTGGAAGAAGGCTTTATCGGCGGATACAATTTGTCCCGGGAATATCCGGAGCTTGGCTCCGTCATGCTGATCGCCGTTACGGAAAAACGTTCGAAAGAAGACATCGACCGCTTCGCGGAAATTTTGGAGGGAAGTCTATGAACACGAGCCTTGATCTGACAGCGCCGACCCTTGTCGATGCCAAAGAAGATTGCGCCTTGATCTTTGAATTAAGCCAGCCGGGCCGCGTGGCCTACTCGCTACCGGAATGTGATGTCCCTACAACCGAAGATGAAGTCTCGTCCTGGCTGCCTGACGAGTTCAAGCGCAGTGATGCGGCCGCATTGCCGGAAGTGTCTGAAGTTGATGTGATTCGCCACTATACGGGGCTATCCCGTCGCAACTTCGGCGTCGATAACGGATTCTATCCGCTCGGCTCCTGTACGATGAAATACAATCCGAAAATCAACGAAGACGTGGCGCGGTATGCGGGCTTTGCCAAGATCCATCCGTATCAACCCGTATCGAGCGTGCAAGGCGCGCTTGAACTGATGCATACGCTCCAAACCGATCTGGCCGCGCTGACCGGTATGGATGCGGTGACGCTTCAACCGGCAGCAGGCGCGCACGGCGAATGGGCCGGCTTGATGATGATCCGCAGCTATCACGAAGCCCGCGGAGAAAAGCGAACCAAAGTTATCGTCCCCGACTCCTCGCACGGCACGAATCCTGCGAGCGCTACGGTTGCCGGATTCGAGACGGTGACGATTCCTTCCAACGCTAAAGGCATGGTCGACCTCGATCTGCTGAGAGCCGCAGTCGGTTCGGATACCGCCGCGCTGATGCTGACCAACCCGAGCACGCTGGGATTGTTCGAAGAACAAATCGTGGAAATCGCCGAAATCGTGCATGAAGCGGGCGGCCTGCTTTATTACGACGGCGCCAATTCCAACGCGATCATGGGCATCACGCGTCCGGGCGACATGGGCTTCGACGTCGTTCACCTGAATCTGCATAAAACGATGAGCACCCCGCACGGCGGCGGCGGTCCGGGTGCAGGTCCGGTCGGCGTCAAATCGATTCTGATCCCTTACCTCCCGGCTCCGATCATCGAGAAGCTGGAAAACGGCTCGTACGATTTCGCAGCCGCTTCGCCGCACTCGATCGGCCGCGTCAAAGCTTTTTACGGCAACTTCGGCATTCTCGTTCGCGCGTACACGTATATCCGCACGTACGGCCCGGACGGTCTGCGCCGCGTATCCGAATGTGCCGTGCTGAACGCGAACTATATGATGGCCCGTTTGAAAGATTATTATGAAGTTCCGTTCGCGGGTCCATGCAAACACGAATTCGTCATGAGCGGCAGCGGATTGAAAAAATACGGCGTTCGCACGTTGGATGTCGCGAAACGCCTGCTCGACTTCGGGTACCACCCGCCAACCATCTATTTCCCGCTCAACGTCGAAGAATGCATCATGATCGAGCCGACCGAGACGGAAAGCAAAGAAACGCTCGACGGCTTTATCGACACGATGATTCGCATCGCGAAAGAAGCCGAAGAAGATCCGGAACTGCTGCTCAACGCGCCGTACACAACGCCGGTTACTCGTCTCGATGAAACGAACGCCGCGCGTAAACCGGTATTGAACTGCGCTTGCAGTTAAGTATCGGACGGATTATTCGACCCGTCTAAATGTACCTAACCCTTTTTGCAAGCCGCTTTTCCGGGAAATCCGGCAAAGTGGCTTTTCTTTTTGTTTCCGTCGCTTCATAATAGAAAAAGGGTGATCCGCCATGAATCGAGCCGGATGCCTATAGTGTTTTAATATCCAAATTTTCAGGAAGTCGAGGGTTGTACCGATTATGTCACTCACAGATAAAGGTTACCGCATTTTGATGAAAGACGTGATCCGCGAAGGCGATCCGATTTTGCGCCGCAAGGTTGAGGAAGTAAAGTTCCCTCTTTCCGATGAAGACCGCAATGCCATGGATGCCATGATGCGCTATCTTCACGAAAGCCAAGACGATGAACTAGCTGAAAAATACGGGCTCCGTCCGGGCGTAGGCATCTCTGCCAATCAGGTCGGCGTGGATCGTCGGATGTTCGCCGTGCTGTTTACGGACGTCATGGAAGAAGAAAATCCAACTTTGTACGAATATAAGCTGTTCAATCCGAAGATCGTCAGCCATTCTGCCGCGATGACGTATTTGCCGGACGGCGAAGGCTGTTTGTCCGTAGATCGTCCGGTCGAAGGCATCGTGCCTAGATATGAAAAGATCAAGCTAAAAGCTTACGATGAGAACGGAAAAGAACTGCTACTCAAGCTCAAAGGCTATCCGGCGATCGTGATGCAGCATGAATTGGATCATTTGAACGGCGTGATGTTCTACGATCATATCAACGAGAACGATCCGCAGGCAGAGCCGAAAGGCGTGAATATTCAGAGTTTGTGGTAGGCGTTTGTCCGATTACAAAAAGAACCGGCATCTGCCGGTTCTTTTTGTTTACAATCAGGTAAGATGTTTGTTTTATTCATATTGATCTGAGCGATGTTTATAAAAGCTACCTAAATTCATTTTTTGAATGAACCAATACCCCAGTCCGAACGTGATTCCCGAGAATAAGTAGAAGAAATAAAAAAGCTGCGCTTCAGAAGAAAATGGATGTCCTCCACCCCAAAGCAAAAGTGCCAGAAGAGTCGGAATAAAGAAAATGGCTACGCAAGCCAGAGGGTAAAGTAGCCATTTAAGACTTTTGAACTTTTTATCCACGAGATAAACCAACCCGATATATAACGGACAAGCCACGACGAGAAATCCAAAAAGAGACGTGAAAATCGTGTATCCCACATCGTGAAGAGGTTGATTATAAGCAGCATGTAAACGATATACGTAACCCAAAAATCCCGCACTGTAAGAAACAGCTCCGAGCAAAAACATCGCGAATTTAAACATAAAATCCTCCCTTCTTTAATTATGTATCTTTTAATGTAGATCAGATCCGTTTGTTGTTGGTGTTCCAGGCAGTACTTCATTCCATACGAAGCAGTCCCTTACGTTTAATTTTAACAAAAAAATCCGGCTCCCATAAGGGAACCGGACGGACGCAGCTTCGGCGTGCCAAAATGCTCGGCGCGCACGCCGGAGCGACAGAGATCGTACAGTCGAAACGGTTCATGCGAAATGCGTCTAACTTAGACTTGAATAGCTTCAACCAGAGCTACGACTTCTTCGGCTGTCGAGCATTCCAGTGCCTTCGCTGCCAGCTCCTGCATGTCCGCACGGGACAGTTTGGAGATTTGGCTGCGCGCCGGCAGGATGGATGTTGCACTCATGCTGAATTCGTCGAGGCCCAGACCCAGCAGCAATGGAATCGCGACGGAATCGCCGGCCATTTCGCCGCACATCCCTGCCCACTTGCCTTCTTTGTGCGCCGCTTTGATGACCATGTCAACAAGGCGCAGGATCGAAGGGTTGTAAGGCTGGTACAGGTACGAAACGCGTTCGTTCATGCGGTCGGCAGCCATCGTGTACTGAATCAGGTCGTTGGTGCCAATGCTGAAGAAGTCGACTTCTTTCGCGAATTGATCCGCCAGTACGGCAGTCGAAGGAATTTCGACCATGATACCGAGTTGGATGTTTTCCGCAACAGCCACGCCTTCGTTCTTCAGGTTCTCGCGTTCTTCTTCAAGAAGCGCTTTGGCTTGGCGGAACTCGACCAGGGTCGCGATCATCGGGAACATGATGCGCAGATCGCCGTGAACGCTTGCTCTCAGCAAAGCTCTCAGCTGAGTGCGGAAGATGTCCGTACGATCCAGGCACAGGCGCACCGCGCGGAAGCCCAGGAACGGGTTCATTTCTTTCGGCAGTTCGAGGTAAGGAAGCTCTTTGTCGCCGCCGATATCAAGCGTGCGGACAACGACCGGTTTGCCTTCCATTTTCTCGAGTACCGTTTTGTAAGCATTGTATTGCACGTCTTCGGAAGGAAGCTTGTCGCGACCCATGTACAGGAACTCCGTCCGGTACAGGCCCACGCCTTCGCCGCCGTTATCGAGAACGCCGGCTACGTCATTAGGCGTACCGATGTTGGCAGCCAGTTCAACGTGAACGCCGTCCGTCGTTACGGTCGGCTCTTCGCGCAGCTTGCGCCATTCCGCGCGCTGCTCGTCGTACTTCGCTTGCTTCTCGCGATATTCGGCAACGACTTCTTCGCTCGGGTTCACGATGACGTTGCCTTCGAGACCGTCAACGATAACAAGGTCGCCCGGCTGAACTTGCTCCAGCACGTTCTTCGTTCCGACGATTGCCGGAATTTCGAGCGAGCGGGCCATGATAGCCGAGTGCGACGTGCGTCCGCCGATATTCGTCGTGAAGCCTTTAACGTATTTACGGTTCAATTGAGCCGTATCCGAAGGCGTCAGGTCTTCCGCGATCACGATGACCTCTTCGCTGATTTCGGCAGGGTTTTGCACGTTCAAGCCGAGCAAATGTCCCAAAATACGCTTCGTTACGTCTTTCATATCCGCCGCGCGTTCCTGAAGGTAAGCGCTCTTCATGTTTTCGAACATGGAGACGAATTGTTTGGACGTTTCGTTCAGCGCGTAGTCGGCATTGACTTGATCGTTGACGATCATGTCTTTGACCGGACTGATCAGCTCGGGATCGTTCAGAATCAGCAGATGCGATTCGAAGATCTCCGCTTTTTGCGCGCCGAGTTCTTTCAGCGTGTTTTCCTTGATGCGCTCCAGTTCAACCTGCGATTTCGCAAGCGCGTCGTCAAGCTTGGCGATTTCCGCTTCAGCGTTTTTGACCGTTTGCTGGGTTACAGTATAATCCGGATGCTCCAGGCGAAACGCTTTTGCGATAGCGATGCCGGCCGAAGCCGCGATTCCGGAAATATTAAGCATTGACTTCGCCCAGTCCTTCTCCGACCATAACGTCTTCCAAAGCTTTCAGAGCTTCTGCTTCTTCTTCGCCTTGAGTGATCAAAGTCAGTGTCGATCCTTTTTCCAGACCCAGGGACAGAACGCCCAGAATCGATTTCAGCGTTACGCGTTTGCCGTTAGCTTCCGCGAACGATTCAGTCGATTTGAATTTGTTGGCCGTGTTTACCAGTGCTGTTGCAGGGCGTGCGTGGATACCGTCTTCGTCTACGATTTTGAATGTTTTTTCCATGATTGAATTCCTCCAATGTGTGATGTTTGTTGGTAAATCGTTCTTACTTAACTATAGCTGACTTGTATGCATTTTGCACGTTTGCCTGCTACTTGAAGATTTGACTGCCTCTTGCCGTGATCCGAATGATCGACGATTCACCGGCTCGGACCGTGCCTGGCGCAAGCAGCTGTACAACCGCTTCCCCGGGAAGGTTCATGAAGACGACAGGCGTGATGATCGAAGCGGCATGCTGCTCCACATCTTCCAGATCGACTTCCAAAATCAGCTGCCCTGCGGCAACGCGATCTCCTTCCGCTACACATACATTAAACCCTTGACCCTTGAGTTTAACGGTATTGACGCCGATATGAACCAGAATTTCTATGCCGGCTTCCGACAAAATTCCAACGGCGTGCTTTCCCGGGAAGACCGTAAGCACGGTTCCGCCGACCGGAGACAGGATGCGGCCCGAAGATGGGAGTATCGCAAAACCGTCACCGATCATTCGGCGGGAGAAGAACGAGTCGGGCACGCTTGAGAGATCCAACAGCTCGCCGTCGGCCGGCGAAACGATGATTTCGCCGGCCGCCTCGTTCCTGTGGTTGATCTGCCGATTGGCAGTTTGTTCGCCGAACGAGTCCTCGTTCGGCGCGCTTTCTGCCACGATCGCTTGCATCTGCGACTTGATCGCGTCGGAGCGAGCACCGAGCAGGACATGAATCTCGTCATGGTCCATCTCCCAAACGCCGAGCGCTCCCAACTGCCTGAGACGCTCCTTATTCACCTGACCGTTCTCGGCGACCCGAACGCGAAGCCTTGTCGTGCACGCGTCCAGATTCCATACATTCTTTTGTCCGCCGAGCGCCGACAAAAGTTGTCTGGGCAGCTCGTCCGATTCGTTCGGTTTCCCGGATGAGTCAGACGTTGACGCCCCGCTCTTGCGGACGCCGGAACCGGCTCGTTTCAGAAGCTCAAGCAGCCTCGTAAACATAGGGGCAACTTCCTCTATATTTATTCTTCCAACGAAAATGTAAGCGAAAGCGCAAAAAAGGCATGAATAGTACGAGAAACAGAAGCAAAATTACCAGCATGAAACAGCCATGCAATATGCACGGTCTGGTTCCTACTTGTATTTTCTTCGTTCCCGTATCGATTCATGCCTGATCGTATCAGTAACACATCGCTACAAAGATCGTTTTCAGTTAGCTTACGTTCGTCATTATAGCATCCGCCGAAATAGCTGGCAAGTCCTTGCACGGACAAACAATCTCAAAGATTATCTTTTTCCGCAAGACGCTGCAAATGTACGGTCAAGTAACTGGATTCCGCCTTATAAACCGGTAGTCCCAGTCGCTTTTCCATCACTTTGGTCAATTTCCAAGCAAGCGAATACATTTCCGGATATTCCCTTCCGAGCAACTCGGCCAAGCGATCCGTCGAACGCACTTCTTCGCCGCGACAAACTCGTTCGATCGCGAAACGAAGATGGGTCAACAGACGCGAATAATCAAGACTACTCCGGTTCAAGCCACCTTCCAGATTCTCTTCGATCAGGTCGACCAGATCCGCGATCAGCTCGGAATGTCCACGTACCTCGGTGATCGGGCGGTTGGTAATCGCGCTGTGAATATGCAGAGCGACAAATCCGACCTCATCCGGACCCAAAGCTACGCCCAGGCGTTCTTCGATCAGGTTGACGACGTATTGCGCTAATTCGTACTCTTCCGGATAAATCTCCTTCGTCTCATAAAGAAAAGGATTTTGGAACGTGATTCCTTTTTCCGTACGTTTGAGAGCGAAGCCAATATGATCGGTCAAGGCGACATGAATATGCTCGTTCAGCGGCGAAGCAATGCGTGTTCCGATCGTCTGGATTGCTTCGTTCATGACCTCGATCAGGTTCTCGTCCACTTGCGGAAGCAGCTGCTTGTACTGTTCCTGCTCACGGCGGTTGCGCAAAATAAACATCTTCTCCGCTGCCTCGGATTCGATCGAATCCTTTTCCGAGCGCCCGAACCCGATTCCTTTTCCGATAACGACCACTTCACCGTAATGCGGATCGTCCGCAATAATGACATTGTTGTTCAAGACTTTGGACACCAGCATCCGCTTGCTTCCGCTCCTCTTCGTTACAGCTCATTATGACGAATAGATTACCAAAAAAACGCTCGAAATTCAACTTTGCGTCACGCTTACGTGCTTTGTAAACACTTGTTAAATCGCTATTTCGATATATCGACAAACCCCTCGCCGAATACGTCGCGCACATCGTGAATCGTCACAAAGGCGTCTTTATCCGCGCTCTTCACAATTTTTTTCAATTGAGAGACTTCCTGCTTGCTGATGACGATATAAAGAACCTCTTTGGCTTCCTTAGTATAAAATCCGTGTCCGGACAATACTGTCACACCGCGATCCATCGCCGTATTGACCTGCTCCGCGATCGTATGCTGATGCTTGGAGATAATCATAACGGCTTTCTTCGGATTCAAGCCTTCGACGATAAAGTCCATCACTTTGGTTCCCACGTAAAGCAACACGATCGTAAACATGAAGTTCTCCACTTCGATGACCATCAGCGAGGCTACAGCGACGATCACGTCGAAGAACAGCAGCCCGTAGCTAATATTCCAATCCAGATATTTGTTCGCTAAACGAGCCAAAATAACCGTCCCTGCCGTCGTCCCGCCCACGCGCACGATCATGCCGATCCCGATACCTGCGAAAATACCGGCAAAGATCGCATTGACCGTTTTTTCTGTCGAAGCGATGTCCCAACCCTCCGTCAAATGCAGGAACAACGAATTGAACGCAACCGCTAAAATTGTATAAATAATCGTCTTCTTATCCAGAAAACGATAGCCGATTATCAACAAAAATCCATTGATAATCAAATTGACGAGACCGGGCGACCATTGCAGCCAATAATACAAAATGATCGTAACGCCGGTTACCCCGCCTTCGCCGAAGTCGTTGGGGATAACAAACAGATTGACCGCCAGCGCAAAGATAAAGGCGCCGAGCGCGATGAACGCGACATCGGTAATCGTTTTGGTTACTGCTTTTCTTTTCATAGGTTTATTCCCGTCCTTTTCCGGCATCTCGCCAGCGATAACACCTGTCTGCACAACCGCTGAGCCACACGCAATCCCCTAATTCTATCCCATGAAAAAAAGGACCGTCAACCCGCATTTTCTCTAGGAAAATACGGGATTCGGCCCTGCTTGCATACTTATTCGAAAACGATGCTATCCGTATTCATGTTTGGATCTAGCGTCGTCGTTGGCTTTGGCAAATTTAATCGCGAACGGACGTTATTCCGCTTGGCCTTCCGAAGACCGTTCCGCTAAAGCAACGGCCTCGGATCTTGCTGCTTTTTCCGCTGCCAGATTGGCGCCCACTTGCGCATCGGTCGGTGCTTTTTTGCCTCTGGTCAGGTTCTGGATCATCTGCTCCAGATCCAATCCCGATACGCTTTTCAGCATTTCGGGCGCGGTTGCCATGAGCTCGGTGACATAGCTGCTCACGCGGGCAGCGCCGCCGCCTTCGCCGCGTCCCGTATCGACAACCGTGATCTTGTCGACCGCCGCGATCGGCTCGGCAATCTTGCCTGCCAGTTCCGGCAGCATATTGACGATAACGTCCAGGATGGCCGCTTCCCCGTAATGTTTGAACGCTTCGGCCAGTTTCTCTTTGGCTTCGGCTTCGGCAAGGCCACGCAGACGGATAACTTCCGCTTCCGCCGTACCTTTGGCGAGCTCGGCGTCGGCGGACGCGATACCGTCCAGGCGTTTCTGCTCGGCGGAGGCTTTGGCCTGCGTTTCGATCGAATATTGGTGCGCATCGGCTTCGCGCATCCGGCGAGCTTTATCCGCTTCCGCCGCGACTTCTACGGCATAACGATCCGCGTCGGCTTTTTTCTTGACTTCCGCATCGTATTGCTTTTGACGAACCAGAATTTCTTTTTCCTGCAGGTCGATCTCCCGGTCTTTACGTACCAGCTCGACGCGCATTTGTTCTTCGACGGCGGTCTGCTTGGCACGCGCCTCCTGAATCAGGTAAGCCTGGTCGGCATCGGCTTTCGCCGTATCCTGATCGCGTTTGAACGCGGCGATCTTCAATTCTTTTTCTTTTTGCCCTTCGGCGATGTTCGTATCGCGAATCAGTTCCGCTTTTTGCCCTTCTTCTTCGGCGCGAGCTTTTTGAATCCGCGAATCTCTCACGGCTTCCGCTTCGGCGATCTCCGCATCGCGCTTTACGGCAGCGATTCGAGGCTTACCCAAAGATTCCAGGTAGCCGTGCTTGTCGCGGACGTCTTTGATGGTGAAAGAGACGATTTGCAGACCCATCTTCTTCAGGTCGCGCGCCGCGACGCTTTGCACTTCTTGGGCGAAACGATCACGGTTGCGGTACATCTCTTCGACGGTCATGGAGCCGAGGATCGACCGCAAATGGCCCTCCAGCACTTCCTGAGCTTCGGATTTAAGCGATTCGATCGGCTTGCCCATATACTGCTCGGCAGCCGTCGCCACGTCTTCCGTCGAACTCCCGATCTTGATGATCGCAACGCCGTCGGCCAATACCGGAACCCCTTGTTCCGTATAGACTTCCGGCGTCGTTACGTCCAGCTTATGCGACAGCAGCGACAAATATTCCGCCTTTTGGAAAATCGGCAGGATAAAGGCGCCTCCGCCGCGCACGATCTTGATCTTGCGTCCGGCTTCGTCGTCGGCAATATTTTTCGTGCCGAGGAACGAACCGGTCACCACCATCGCCTCATCCGTGCTAACCGTCTTGTAACGGGCCCAAAACGCCAACCCCAGTACGAGCAGCACGGCCACGACGATACCCGGAATCAATAGATAATCCGGAATCTGATCGAAAAAGTTCATTTTACTCCAACCCCTTTTCTGTTTTTTCAAGTTCGCTGACGCCCAACGTTCCGTCTTCGATGTCGATAACGACCACTCTGACTCCCGCGGGAATCCAGTCTCCGTCGAAGCTGAAAGCCGTGTGCAGCGTATTGCCTGAACCGCCCATGCTGACCATAACCTCGCCGTAGCCTTTTTCCGGAACCGGTACGGTAACTTCGCCGATTCGGCCTGTCAGATCGTTCATCGAGTAGCCTACCGAATTTTCGCTGCCTCGCATCGGTTTCACATAACCGAAGTACAGCAGCAGACCCGAGAGCAGCGCACATAGCACCGAAACGGATACGCTCCACACTGGAGGCAAGCCTGCATAACGTTCGATCAAAATGCCGGCTCCGCCGAACACGGTCACCATCCCGGCAAGCACGACGGGCTGCAGGAACTCGAACGACAACGCGTCGAACACCCCGCCCAGCGCGTCGCCGATCCAATCCCCGAACACGACGCTGATTAACGCAAACAGGACTCCGCCCACCAAGCAACCTAAATAGAGCGCTTCCACAGTCGCATCATTCCTCCATTCTTGGAGCTTTCCCATACCGTTTCGACATTCGGCGGCTCTTCCGTTACGGAAAAGCCCGTGCATGATGTACGGATTTGTCGCAGAACACTTTATCATACTGAAGCGCCGCCGCAAGCCGAAACTTTGTGAATGGGTATATTGTTACATACGTATGGTTGCCGATTTGGTTTCATTTTTCTCTAAATTAGTTCAATTTTCCTGCGAAGTAGATACTTGAGATAAAATTCCCAGTAGTTCATCTTCTTCGAATCCCGAATCCGTGCTGGCTTGCAGGGTATACGTTACGTCATTCGGCCTGGCCGTAGCGTAAATCGTATGATTTTGAAGCTTGGCGACCTGAATTTCGGTTCCTTCCACAACACGCGCTTCCGAACCTTGAACCGTTGCAGGACGCTCGCTTAACGTCAATAGCAGCGTCTGATCGCCTTCGTAAGGGCCGTACAGCAGTTCTTCGGGAAGGGTATCTTCGCTTTTCAACTTGCCCTTCTCGCGCGAATAAACCAAGACGATACTGTCTTTGTCCATCGGATCGGCCTCATCGCTTTTAAGCTCGTCAGGTAAGGAAAAGCTTTTATCTTTGTAGGCCAGGCTGAGTTCTACTCCTTCGATATTCGGAATCCCGGCATCCGGATATACACGCTGCACTTCGCGTCTTGCGTCGGCCAGGCCATCGGGTTCGGCAGGAGTGGATGAGCACGCGGAGAGTGACGTCGCGAGCAGTGCGAAGATTAAAAGTCGCGGCGCCTTATTGAGTATTTTCATGGTGAATCAGCTCCTCTCTAACTGATAAGCGCAGAGAACGAGTGAGTCGTTATGAAAAAGTTTCGGATGGGGAAAGGAAGCGGTAACGCTATGGGAGAAATTCGTTCAAGACGCTGTCTCATGCAGAAAGCCATCCGGCTTTCCGCATTCAAAGGCGTCTTTCGCTGAATTTCTCCTCCGCTAGAGCTTCCTTGTATGTGGGAGGTAAAAAGAAAAACAAAACAAGACCCCGTATTGATGCCGGGGTCTTGTTTTAAGTTAAACCTTTGAAGACATAAAATTTGAGGTACGGCTTACAGCGAAGCTTTATAAATCGCGACAACGTCTTCGCGCTGCAGCTTGTTGAAGTTGCCGAAAGGTCCGAATTTCATCGCTTTGTCGGCCATTTCTTCGATGCGGCTGTCGTCGATCTCGTAGTCGGCCAGCGTGCTCGGAGCACCGATGGAGTTCCAGAACGCGCGCAGCGCTTCGATGCCTTCAAGACCGACTTCTTCCGCGGATTTGCCTGTCGCGTCGATGCCGAAGACGTTGACGGCAAGCTTCTTGAAGCGCTCCGGATCGACGCTCAAGCTGTGCTTCATCCAGTTCGGGAACAGGATCGCAAGGCCTCCGCCGTGCGGAATGTCGTAAACGGCCGATACGGCATGCTCGACGTTATGCGTCGCCCAGTCGCCGGTGCTGCCCATGCTCAGAACGCCGTTCAACGCCATCGTGCCGCTGTACATGACCGTTTCGCGCAGCTCGAAGTTTTCCAGGTCGTCGATCAGCTTCGGACCCGCTTCGATTACGGCACGGAGTACGGACTCGCAGAAGCCGTCTTGGACGGGCGTGTTGCTTTCGAGGTGGAAATACGTCTCCAGCACGTGCGACATCATGTCGACGATGCCGTACACGGTTTGATCTTTCGGCAGGGAGTACGTGAACTCCGGATCGAGGATCGAGAAGGTCGGGAACGAATATGCGCTGCCCCAGCCCAGTTTCTCCATCGTTTGTTCATTCGTGATAACGGAACCGCTGTTCATTTCCGAACCGGTTGCGGCCATCGTCAGAACCACGCCCAGCGGCAGGCCGTCTTTGGCAGCGGCTTTGCGCTCCGCGAAGTCCCACATATCGCCATCGTATTTTGCGCCGACCGCGATCGCTTTGGCACAGTCGATGACGCTGCCGCCGCCAACCGCGAGGATCAGGTCGATGTTTTCGCTTTTGCACAGGTCAACGCCTTTGTGTACCGTCGACAAGCGAGGGTTCGGTTCGACGCCGGCAAGTTCGACCACGTTCGAGCCGAGTTCTTTTAACAGGGATGTCACGCTATCGTACAAACCGGAGCGTTTGATGCTGCCTCCTCCGTATACGAGCAAAATATTTTTGCCGTATTGCGGAACCAGCGTTTTGAGTTGTTCCAGTTGGCCTTTACCGAAAATCAGGCGTGTCGGATTATAGAAAGCGAAAGATTTCATGTGAATGTGTTACCCCTTCCTTTTCATAAGTTCGTATTCATTATATACCGGATTAGTCGGAAAACAAAAAAACTGCCGAATCCCGAACGGATACGACAGCTTTTTGATTCCTGATTATTGAATGTCTTGCCGGTTCCAGCCCAGACTGCTCACGTAACGGAAGAACGCTTCACGGCCTGCAGCATCCGTTTTATACACGCCTGCATGCCCCAGAATCTCAGTGAATTTCGCGCCGACTTCGAGTTCGATAAGCGCTGTAGCGGCTTCCGGCGTCAACTGCGAACCGTGCGCCGCGATCAGCTCGCGCACCCATGGCAAATGCTGCGCCAACACGTGGGACGCGTCGCTTTCCGCAGCAGCCAGCAAAGCAGAATCGCCGCTCAGTATACGTCCGATTTGATCCAACTCGTCTTTCAGGCGTCCCGGCAGGATCGCCAGACCCATCACTTCGATCAGGCCGATGTTTTCCTTTTTGATATGGTGCATTTCGCGATGCGGATGGAAAATGCCTTCCGGATGCGTAGCGTCGGTCCGGTTGTTGCGCAGGACCAGATCCAGCTCGTACGCGCCCTCGCGGCGGCGGACGATCGGCGTAACCGTATTATGCCGCACGCTCTCTCCGTCTTTTTCGCTGGATGCGCGCACGTTGACGCTTTCGTCGCTGTACGTTTTCCAAGTCTCGTAGATCTCGTCCGCCGCTTCCAGCAGCTCCGCTTGATCGTCGCCCGTCAAACGAATGACCGACATCGGCCAGCGAACGACGGATAGCTTCACCGAAGGGTATTGCGTATGCGCGAACACGGCCTCCGTCGGTGCTTTTTCGATCGCGAACGTGTGCTTGCCGCCTTGGAAATGGTCATGCGTCAGGATCGAACCGCCCACGATCGGCAGATCGGCGTTGGAACCCAGGAAATAATGCGGGAAACGGTCGGTAAACTGAAGCAGACGTCGCAATGTATCCTTGGTCAGCTTCATCGGAACATGGTCGCGGTGCAGCACGATGCAATGTTCGTTGTAGTACACGTAAGGCGAATACTGGAACAACCACGGCTCGTCGTTCAGCTCAAGCGGAATCACGCGCAGATTCTGGCGGGCCGGGTGATTGATGCGTCCGGCATACCCTACGTTCTCGCGGCAAAGCTGGCATTTCGGATAGACCGGAGGCGGAAGAAGTTTGGCCTGCGCGATCTCTTCCGACGTTTTTTCCGGCTTGGACAGATTGATGGTGATCTCGATGTCGCCGAATTCCGAGTCATGCGTCCAATACATATTTTTCGCGACGCGATCCATACGGATGTAGTTCGAATCGATACACCATTTGTAAAAACGATCCGTTGCCGCCGTGATTCCGCCTTCTTGTTCCGCTTGAAGGAAATCGCGCGTCACTTCGGAAGGACGGGCAAGCAGCAGACCCATCAGCTTGGCGTCGAGCAGGTCGCGCTGCGTATCGGTATTTTCCGGGATCATGCCCGTCTGCGCCGCGTAATCGATCAACGCATCCAGCATCGGCTGCGGGCCTTCCGGCAGCGTTTCGGCTAACGCGTCAAGCGACGCTTCGGCAGAATTCGGATCGGCGCCGTAAGGCTCGTCGAATCCGAACTGCTCCAGCAGACGGTTGCGTCCGAAGTCGCCGTCGGCTTCCTCCAACAATTTTTCCCGCAGCGCGAAAGCCGTCAACCGCTCGATCGCTTTCAACGCTTCCGCTTTCGTCACTTCTCCCGAACCTTGCTGCACTTCCCGTTTCAACTTTTCGCTCATGGACACTGCCCCCGTTATCGTTTTTTGAAGCTTCCTTTAGTCGTTGTAGCCGTCAGGACGCGATTGATGCCAGTTCCAGGCGCTCGCGATGATCGTCTCGATATTTTCGCGCGCCGGCGTCCAGCCCAAGACTTCGCGCGCTTTTTTCGAGGACGCGATCAAGGTAGCCGGGTCGCCTGCGCGGCGAGGTTCCGTTTTGACCGGAATTTCTTTGCCTGTCACTTTGCGCGCCGTCTCGATGATCTCGCGTACCGAGAAGCCGCTGCCGCTGCCAAGGTTGAACACGTCGCTTTCGCCGCCGTTTTTCAAGTAATCGATCGCCCGCAGATGCGCGTCCGCCAAGTCGCTGACATGCAGGTAGTCACGGATGCACGTACCGTCTTCCGTCGGGTAATCTTCGCCGAAGACGGAGATGTGCGAACGTTGTCCCAGCGCCGTTTGGAGCACGATCGGGATCAGATGCGTTTCCGGACGGTGGTCTTCGCCGATCTTGCCGCTTTCATGCGCGCCCGCCGCGTTGAAGTAGCGCAGAGCTACGTAACGGACGTTCAGCACGCGGTCGTACCAGCGGATCATGCGTTCCATCATCAGCTTCGTTTCGCCGTAGACGTTGGTCGGCTCGGTGCGGTCCGTCTCTTCGATCGGCGTCTTTTCCGGTTCGCCGTAAGTCGCCGCCGTGGAAGAGAACACGATGCGGCGCACGCCGGCTTCGTTCATCGCTTCCAGCAGGCAGAGCGTGCCGTACATGTTGTTATCGTAGTATTTGCCCGGATTTTGCATGCTTTCGCCGACCAGGGAGTTCGCCGCGAAGTGGATGACGCCCTCGATCTGATTTTCCGCAAAAAGCTTCTTCAGCAGCTCTTTGTCGCGCAGGTCGCCTTCGTACAATTTGCCGCCCAACAGCGCTTCTTTATGTCCCGTTTGCAAGCTGTCGATCACGACTACTTCGTCCCCGCGTTCGAGCAAAGCCGCCACCGTATGGGACCCGATATATCCTGCACCGCCCGTTACCAAAATCGCCATTATGTTTTCCTCCTTGGGTTGGGACGAAAGTTCGTCCTTTATTGGGTTGAATCGTTGTACTCGAAAAGGTTAATTGCCGAGCTACTCCACGCCTTCGCCGACGCCGCAGACGTAGAAGTCGCCTGTCAGTCCGGTGCGCGCCCGGTAATTCTCGCCGACTTCGCGCACGAAGCGCTCCACGTCGTCTTCATGCACCAGCGATACCGTACAGCCGCCGAAGCCCGCTCCGGTCATGCGCGCGCCGAGCGTGCCCGGAATTTTGCGCGCTTCTTCGACCATGACGTCCAGCTCGTCGCAGCTCACTTCGTACAGATCGCGCAGCGAGTCGTGGGACAAGTTCATCAGGCGGCCGAATTCTTCCAGATCGTTCGCCGTCAGCGCTTCGACCGAAGCCAGCACGCGGGCATTTTCTTCAATGACGTGCTGGGCGCGATTTCGAACCGTCTCGTCGGTGAGAGCGGATTTGAAGTCTTCGAACTGCGAAGGGGTCAGCTCGGCAAGGTAGCTCAAGTCTGCTTTGCAGCTTCTAAGGCGTTCCAGCGCTGCCGCGCACTGTTCGCGGCGTTCGTTGTACTTGGAATCGACCAGGCCGCGACGTTTGTTCGTGTTGCCGATGACCAGCTTGTAGCTGCCCGTTTGGAACGGTACATGCTTGTATTCGAGCGTATCGCACATGAGCAGGATCGCATGGTCCTTTTTGCCGTTCGCCACCGCGAATTGGTCCATGATGCCGCAGTTGACGCCGACGAAGTTGTTTTCCGCCGCTTGCGACAGCAGCGCGATCTGCACCGTGTCGCGGTCGTAGCCGCCCATCGCCAGCAGGCCGTAGCCTGTCACGACTTCGATCGACGCGGAGGAGGACAACCCTGCGCCGTTCGGAATCTCGCCGTGGTAGAACAGGTCATACCCTTTCGATACCGGGAAGCCGCGTTCCGCGAGTTCGACCATCACGCCCACCGGGTAGTCCGTCCATTGCCCGCTTTTGTTCAAGCCGATCTCGCCCAGCTTGATTTCCGCTTCTTCCGGCATATTGGTGGAAGCCAACCGGATCAAGCCGTCTTCGCGTTCGCGGATGACCAATGTCGTGCCGAATTCCAATGCTGCCGGCAGCACGTATCCGCCGTTGTAATCGATATGCTCGCCGATCAAATTCACGCGTCCGGGCGCATGAAACACGCTCGGTCCGATCGCGGACTCACCGAATTTCCGTATGAACATTTGCTTGATCTGCCCTGTATCCATTTTGGGATCACCTCATGGTTGTTTTGTTTGCCTTGTGCCCTCAGTATAAAAGATAGCGTTCTCCTTGATAATGCACCGATGTGCGGAGTGCATGGACTTATGTGACTTTCATTTTTAAGAAGAGTATACTGGAGAAAAAGGCTGCACAAGCCGGAAAAGAAGGTTCAGGATGAACGATGCCGCAAGCGAATTTTCCTACTCGGTTGCTCCGAATCCCGTTTACGACGATAAAGGCAGACTGTATGTCTTGTTCGCGGGGGAAAGCCAGACCCTGTCCGAACACAAGATCGGACCCAAAATCTACGACTATTTCCTGCTGCATATCATTGAATCGGGCCGCGGCTCATTCGTGCACGAAGGACAGCCGTACGCGCTGGAAGCAGGCGACGCGTTCCTGATTCGGCCCGGAAGGCTGGTCAGCTATGTATCCGATAAAAGACAGCCTTGGCGCTACCGCTGGATGGCTTTCGCGGGGCCTTCGGCCGAAGATATCGTCCATGACGCCGGATTGACGTCCGAGCATCCGGTTTTCCGCCCGTCCGCCGAATCGAATATCCCCCGCCTGCTCACCGACACGCTGGACGTATTTCGTTCCAGGCGCGCAGGCGCGCATCTGTCTTCGCTCGGCAATCTGTACCTGGTTTTGGCAGCCGCCGAAGATGTCGTGCGCGGCGACTCGGCTTTGCCTGCCGCGGATACGGCGGGAAGCCTGGCCGTCAAGCAGATGATCCGTTATATGACCGACCAATATGCGCACCCTGTCTCTATTGAAGACATGTGCCAGAGTTTGGGATACAATCGAGCCTACCTGGCACGTCTTTTTAAAAAAGAAACAGGCGTCGCTCCGGTCACGTACCTGCTGCGGCTGCGGATCGACAAGGCACGCGGCCTGCTGCGCGAACGTCCGGACTTATCCGTTCAACAGATCGCATCTTCGGTCGGCCTGACCGATCCGTTATACTTCTCCAGGCAGTTCCAACGTTTGCACAAACAGTCGCCTACGGCTTATCGGGAATCGGTGCTCAAACGGAAAAGCCAATCGAACAATTAACGCGAACTAAAAAGACGCTTGCCTAACGATGTAATTATCCCAAAAGCAAACAAGCGAAGCAAAAAACCGTATTCCGCAAAAAAGTCCCGCATTTTCGCTTAGACCCTTCAGGTCGCGAAAACGCGGGACTTTTCGATTCAAGCCGCTTTTCACTGCTCGCTTTCGGTTTTCAAAATCTTCTCGATCCGCTCAAGCTCTTCGGCCGAGAACTCCAGCTGCTTCAACGTTTCGATATTTTCTTCGATCTGCGACACGCGGCTTGCGCCGATCAGAACGGAAGTCACGCGTTCGCCGCGCAGCACCCACGCCAGGGCAAACTGCGCCAGGCTTTGACCGCGCGCGACGGCCATCTGGTTCAGCGCACGCACTTTGCGCATCGCTTCCGGCGTGATCTGATTCTGATTCAGGAACGGCGAAGCGCTCGCCGCACGGGAATCTTCGGGAACGCCGTTCAGGTATTTGTTGGTCAGCAGACCCTGCGCCAACGGACTGAACGCGATGCTGCCTGCTCCGCTCTCGTCGAGAACGTCTTGAAGGCCATGCTCGATCCAACGGTTCATCATCGAATAGCTCGGCTGATGGATCGTGAGCGGCGTGCCGAGATCTTTGAGAATGGCAACCGCTTCACGGGTCTGCTCGGCCGAGTAATTGGATACGCCTATGTACAGCGCTTTGCCGGAACGGACGATATGATCGAGCGCCCGCATCGTTTCTTCAAGCGGCGTATCCGGGTCCGGACGGTGGTGATAGAAAATATCCACGTAATCCAAACCCAACCGCTTCAGGCTCTGATCGAGGCTGGATACGAGATATTTGCGCGAGCCCCACTCGCCGTAAGGGCCGGGCCACATATAATAACCGGCCTTCGTGGACACGACCAATTCATCGCGGTAAGCTTTGAGATCGGTTGCCAGCAAACGCCCGAACATCTCTTCCGCCGATCCCGGAGGAGGTCCGTAGTTATTCGCCAAATCGAAATGCGTGATACCCAGATCGAAAGCACGATGCACGATGCTTCGGCCGTTTTCGTAAGCGTCAACGCCGCCGAAGTTATGCCATAGTCCAAGCGAGATCGCCGGGAGCTTCAATCCCGACCGCCCGCTGCGGTTATATTTCATCTGGTCATAGCGTTCTCCGCTTGCCTTGTATTCCATCGCTTTTCTCCATCCTTTCATTTCAAAACTTGCTACCATCCATCTTAGCGCTGAGGATGCCGATTAGCAAGAAAACGATTACATCTTTTTTTCAACTCTCGTTAAATGTATTCAAGCAACTTTCGTACCCGTTCTGCCACGGCTCCCATGGACTCCGTGACAAGCAGGTCGGCGTGGCTGTCGTACGGGGTAGGCGTGCGATTGAGCAATGCCAGATGTCCGCCCGTGAACATTCCGACCAGACTGGCCGCCGGTTGAACGGTCAACGATGTGCCGCCCACGATCATCAGATCCGCTTCTTCGATAGCTTGCACGGATGCTTCCAGTACAGCCGAATCCAACATTTCTCCATATAATACGACGTCCGGCTTAAGCACTCCTCCGCATTTCCGGCATACCGGAATCGCCGCAGCGCCCATCACCGCATGTAGATCATAGGTCTCCCCGCAGGATGTACACGCATTCCGCAGAACGGAGCCGTGAACTTCCAGCACATTGCGACTGCCTGCCTTTTGATGCAGACCGTCGATATTTTGCGTGATCACCGCGTTCAGCTTGCCGCTGTTCTCCAGATCAGCCAACAATCGGTGCATGGGATTCGGCTCGGCCTGCGGATAAACCATGCGGCTGCGATAGAAACGATAAAACATTTCGGTCTCCCCGTAAAAAAATTCCCGACTCAACATATCCTCCGGCGGATACGGAAATTCGTCTTGGCCGCTATCGTATAGACCTCCGGCTGAGCGAAAATCGGGAATCCCGCTTTCGGTCGATGTGCCTGCTCCTCCGAAAAAGACGATTTTTCGCGCTTGTCGAATCCATTCCGCCAGCACTTCCGCGCTATCTTTTGTCATCGTATTCCCCTCCTTCGCTTGATGACCCGAACGCTCAATCAAAGTTTCGGACTCTAATACCCAATTCGCCGTAATCCCCAACCACAAAATCGGCCGCAGCCAAGTGTGAACGCGGTCCTCCGCCTGATGCAATGCCGATCGCAAGGCGTGCCCCCGCACGCTTGGCCATCTCCATGTCCGCCCCGCCGTCGCCAATCACGACGGCTTGCTCGGGCTGAACACCGAGCCTGCGGCAGGCTTCGAATACGAGATCCGGTGCCGGCTTGCCCTCCTGTACCAAATCCCGGCCGTTGATACAGTCGAACAGATCCTCCAGTCCTGCCCAACGCAGATGCTTGATCGCGGAAGAGGTGGTGTCCGATGTCGCGACGGCAATCTTGATCCCCGCAGCCCGTGCGTGTTCGAGCAGAGTAAGCAAACCCGGAAGCGGGCGCACCGGCCTATCGATCTCTAACTGCTCTTCCGCAGAGGCGGCAAACTCGCGTACGGCATCTACGCTCTCGTGCCAAGGCAATCCGGATCCGTATAGCTGCCAGGCCAGCACGCCGGTCAGCTCGTCGGCTGTAGCCAATGCCAACGGGCCCGAGCGGTCATAATCGAGGATACGCCCGTTCGGCTCGCTGCGGATCACGCCAAAAGCCTTTTCGGCGCTGCCGATCCATTCTCCGCCCAGCTCAAGCAATTTTCGCTCTGTACGTTCCATCATTTCATCCGCCCAGCGTCCCCACAATTCCATAAAGTCCAGCAGCGTACCGTCTTTATCGAAGATCAGGGCCTGACAGGCGACTTCCTGATCGGCGATCGTCAAATAAGAGATAGACATAAGTTTCCTCCCCGTTTTAAAAAAAGCCGCGCAGAACCGTAAGTGTGCCGAAACGCCGCAAACACTTGATCGTTTCTGCGCGACTGAAGCTTCGATCCGCTTCTTGGCGCTATTATTGCCCGGCTTCCGCCGGAATCGCGTCCAACCAGGTTGCAATCAGGGATACCGTCTGTTCACGCTGCTCGGCTTCGGGAATCGAAGCCTTGCCGTCGCCGCCTTGCTCGCCGTAACTGCCGAAGTGACCATGGTTGCCCCCTTCGATGACTTCATATTGCGTATTTTCGGGCAGATAACTACGTCCTTCCTCGTAACTTTCCTGCTTCAAGACTTGGTCCTCCGAAGCCGTGATCGACAAGGCAGGCAGCTGGGTTTTGCTCAAATCGCCTTTCCCTTCTGCATAAGAAGCGAGGAAGAAAATACCCGCGATCCGATCTGTATGTTCGGCTGCATAACGTGCCGCAAACGGTCCGCCGAGCGAATGCCCGCCGAGCACGAACGTCTCGTCCGGATATTTGTCTTGTACTTTTTCGGCTTCGTTTTGTCCCAAGAACGCGAAGTTGAACGGCATCTTCACAACCACCACATGCCGCCCCGTCGCTGCCAGGTCACGTGCAAATGGAGCATAGACTTCCGGCTTTACCCGTCCTCCGGGATAGAAAATAACACCAGGCTGCTTCACGGCCGCCGTACTGTCCGACCCGATCGCGGGTTCGAATTCGATCCAATCGTCCGTTTGCGACACGGCTACCGCATCATCGCTTTTCAAAGCAGCAAGCGCTTCTTCAGACGGTTTGTAAGGCGTGCTCACATATACGACGGCAGCCGCAATCAATGCAAGCACCACCACTAACACAATCGTCAGGATCAGGCGCCCCTTGCGGCGCGGCGTCCCTCCGGTCTTGTTTGGTCTGCCTCTTCGTTTTCCGCTATTGAACGGCTGAATCGGCGCTTTTGATCCTGTTAACATTACAACTTCCTCCTTACATCCAATAAGTTTCCCCGTCCCATTATAAAGAAACGCGGCGAGTCCGGCAAAGGCAGTCCCGAGAATTTCGGGTTCATCGCAAAGAAACCCGCGTCTCCTATAGTAAGGAAGAAACGCGGGTTTGCATACATGCGCTTATCTGCTTTTGGCTTGACGATAGGCTTCCGCGTACTGAGCCGCTTTCTCCCGAATCTTCGTCATATCCCCTGTTTTTAAAGCCTCGCTGGTGAGATCGGAACCGATTCCGACCGCAACCGCTCCTCCAGCGATCCATTCGCCCAGATTATCCACGGATACGCCGCCTGTCGGCATCAGATTCGCTTGCGGCACAGGTCCTTTAAGCGTTTTGATAATCGAAGGATCGAACATATTTCCCGGGAAAAGTTTCATGACATCCGCGCCCAGTTCCAATCCTTTCAATAGGTCGGAGATGGTCACGACGCCCGGCATTACCGGAACGCGATACAAATTGCACATTTTGATCGTCTCTTCGTTCAATGCCGGAGAAACGACGAATTGCGAACCTGCCATAATCGCCATACGGGCCGTAACCGGCTCAAGCACCGTGCCTGCGCCGATAACCGCAAACCGATCGGAATCTTGCGGCGCTTCAGGGTTATACACTCGGCTCAGACGCTCGATGGCTTGAAGCGCATTCGGCACGGTCATTGTAACTTCGATAATCTTCACGCCGCCCGCGATCGCCTGTTCAGCCATTTCCACCACTTGTTCCGGAGAATCTCCCCGCAGAACCGCGACTACGCCGCAGTCCAATATGCTTTGCAGCACTTTGATCTTCTTCATTGAATTCCCTCATCCCTTTCCGATTCCGGCCGTTTACGGCGATGACGCCCGGCAATTTGTTCAACCTCTCACGCGCCGATATGTACTCGCTTTCATTGTGCGCCATGCCGTTTTCCGGTGTCAATGAAAAAACGAAAATAAACCGATAAGAACGTTCATTTCGTTTTGGCGAAGGAACAGCTGCCTCGTTTGAAACGAACACGTTCGGACATAGCCTAGGGCGTGTCTTCAAACCTCGATGGCAGCAGATTTGGCCGAATTTTCGCTCTCAGCAAGGAACTTTTTCGCAGTCGTGCGGGGGCACGTCAAGAGAAAGTGACGCGGCGGAGGACGAAAAGGCGGCAAAAGATGCACATTGGCAGGTTTGAAGACACGCCCTAGTACCTTGACCGCATTCCGTTTAAGGTTTTCGATGGGCGTAACCTCACATCTTAAGCGGTCAAGGTACTCGTTTGCGTCCCGATCCGAAAAAAGAAAGAAAAATCGAAAAAATTGCAAATGCTCGCCAACCCGCACTGCTGCAAGGATTTGGAAAGAAAACCTGCGCAAGTGGGGCTTTTTCGAGCTTGCTCGGCGTTTCATCCTAAAAAAGCGGTGGTAAATAGTTGGTGCACGCGGCAATAACAACTACTGAGGAGTGATTGAGATGGCAAACAGTCAGTCGGGCAACAAGAAAATGAGTCGCGAAGAAGCCGGTCGTCTGGGCGGAGAAGCTACGGCGAAAAAGCACAGCCGGGAGTTTTACCAAGACATCGGACGCAAAGGCGGCAAAGCTACGGCGAAATCGCACAGCCGGGAATTTTACCAAGAAATCGGACGCAAGGGCGGAGAAGCGACTTCCAATTCGCACGACAAAGACTTTTACCGGGAGATCGGACGAAAAGGCGGTCAGAAGTAATCCCGAATATGGGCAGACCGCTGAACTCACGTTTATTTCTCTCGCGCGCGCCGAATGAAAGAACCGATCATGCAGATTCGGTTTTTTCGTTTGGACGTGCTTTTTTTGCGTTGGGCAACTTTTCGCTAACGCATCAACGATTTGTTTTTGCGACTTTGCTAGGGAGTGTACGCAAACTTAACGACGTGCATCTTTAATTGCCTTTTCGCCCTCTACTGCTTCAGTGCTCCTTGACGTGCCCCGGCACGCCTTCGGAACCCTTTCTTGTGGAGAACGAAAATTCGTCTAAATCTGCTGCCTTCGAAGTTTGCGTACACGCCCTAGAAAAAAGTGACGGCATGTGTTAGACTGTTTAGAAAATTTAGCTTCATGCTTGCTCGGGTTTTCGCGAGTTCTTGCTTTGCTCGTTAACCGCGCTAAAGCTGTCATTTTAATATATCGTTCTGGGGGGAAAGTCATTATGGCACCGAAAAAAATGCGTTCCGACATGATCAAAAAAGGATTCGACCGCGCACCGCACCGCAGTCTTTTGCGTGCAGCCGGAGTTAAAGAAGAAGATTTCGGCAAACCGTTCATCGCGGTCTGCAACTCTTATATCGATATCGTACCGGGTCACGTGCACTTGCAAGAATTCGGCAAGATCGTGAAGGATGCGATCCGCGAAGCCGGCGGCGTACCGTTCGAGTTTAACACGATCGGGGTCGACGACGGGATCGCCATGGGCCATATCGGCATGCGTTATTCCCTGCCAAGCCGCGAAATCATCGCCGATTCGGTAGAAACGGTCGTCTCCGCGCACTGGTTTGACGGCATGGTCTGCATTCCGAACTGCGATAAGATCACGCCGGGCATGCTGATGGGCGCTCTGCGCGTCAACATCCCGACCCTCTTCGTCAGCGGCGGACCGATGAAAGCCGGCAAAGACAAGAACGGCCGCTCGATCTCGCTGACTTCGGTCTTCGAAGGCGTAGGCGCTCACCAAGTCGGCAAGATCGACGACCAAACTTTGCTTGAACTCGAACAATACGGCTGTCCGACCTGCGGATCTTGTTCGGGCATGTTCACGGCAAACTCGATGAACTGTCTGGCTGAAGCGCTCGGCTTGGCTATGCCGGGTAACGGCACGATTCTCGCCGTTGCTCCCGAACGCCGCGAGTTCGTTCGTCAATCGGCTACGCAGTTGATGGAACTGATCAAGCTGGATCTGAAACCGCGCGATATCGTAACGGTTGAAGCGATCGACAATGCTTTCGCGCTGGATATGGCGATGGGCGGATCGACCAACACGGTTCTGCATACCTTGGCGCTGGCTCAAGAAGCGGGCATCGAGTATCCGATCGAGCGCATCAACGAAGTCGCGAACCGCGTTCCTCACTTGGCGAAACTCGCTCCGGCATCCGACTGGCACATCGAAGACGTGCACAATGCGGGCGGCGTAAGCGCCGTATTGAACGAACTTCTCAAAAAACCGGGCGCCTTGCATGCGGATCGCATCACGGTAACGGGTAAAACGATTCGCGAGAACGTCGAAGGACAAGAAATCCAAAACACCGAAGTGATCCATAAAATCGATAACCCGCACTCCGAGCGCGGCGGCCTGGCCGTTCTGTTCGGCAACCTGGCTCCGGAAGGCGCGATCATCAAGGTCGGCGCGGTCGATGCTTCGGTCGGCGGTTATCACAGAGGCCCGGCAATCTGCTTCGATTCCCAAGAAGACGCGCTGGAAGGCATCGCAAAAGGCCAAATCAAGGAAGGTCATGTTGTCGTTATCCGTTATGAAGGACCTAAAGGCGGACCGGGCATGCCGGAAATGCTGGCTCCGACTTCGCAAATCGTCGGCATGGGCTTGGGCGCCAAAGTCGGCCTGATCACCGACGGACGCTTCTCGGGCGCATCCCGCGGCATCAGCATCGGCCACATTTCGCCGGAAGCGGCGGAAGGCGGACCGATCGCCTTCGTGGAAGACGGCGATTTCATCGAGCTGGACTTGAACAAGCGCACGATCCAATTGGAGATCAGCGACGAAGAATTCGCTGCCCGCCGTGCAAATTGGCAAGGTTTCGAGCCGAAAGTTAAAACCGGCTACTTGGCCCGTTATTCCAAACTGGTTACGAACGCGAGCATGGGCGGGATCATGAAAATTTAATGGTTGTGAGGGAAAGCCCGGAGACTTCGGTTTCCGGGCTTTTTTGTTGGGGAATTCTTTGTGCTTGGAGCGGGGGCGGCTGCGGGAGAAATTGCCAGCGTATGCTTCCGAAGTGCATTTCTTCGAAATGCTTTACAATCCGCTGTCTCGCCTGGAAAACTGGATTGAAATTTTAAAAGGTTGTTTTCCAAGCTCAAAGGCGTCTTTCACTGAATTTCTCCCTCCGCCTGGCGCTCGCAGCGGAAAGAATTTTTCAACGTTAAAAGCCCGGAAAGCGAAGGCTCCGGGCTTTGTGTTGAGGAGGTATAGGGAAAGAAGAAAAGAACTTGCTAGCACGAATTATGATGCTTTCCTACCGGATCGGATCAAAAGCAATCCTATACGAGAACGAGTAATTGAGTCTTTTCAGGTAACGACGCCGGCCGGTTGTTTTTCGGCGGGGATGTTGTCCGAGGCTGCTTTTTCGCCGGCATCTTCGAGTTCGGTGCGGACGGGTTCATCCGCGGGTTTGCGTTTGCGGTCCGCGCGTTTATGGTTTTTGAAATCGCGGGTGAGCAGCACGTCCATCGGCATCAGCATGATTTTGGGCACGAGAAGCTGGGATTGTTCGCCCAGACGCGACGCGCCGGAAGGATGCAGGACGCCGAGCAGGACTTTGAGGTAGACGCGCGTCATTTTGGCAAATAAACCTTCCGGGAGATCGAGCACCTGGAATCCGAATTGTTCCGGGCCGCGGTTGATCATGCTGACGCCGTATAAGCCTTTGGCTTCACGGAGCTTCGGATCGCGGCGAACGTGTTCGGCGATTTTGGGCAGGCTGCGTTCCGTCTCGCGTACCATCAGAATCGCCGTCTGCATGGCGGAACGGGAGCGGCTGCTGAAATCGAATAGCATTTTGTTGTCGAAATGCAGTTCTAAAATATGATCTCCTTTTTCCAAACGCTCGCCGTCCGCAAGCTCCAATGTCTGACCTGAATATTTAGTTTGACGAAAGTGGAAGAATGGTGCTCCCTCCGCTTCCTGAAGCCGGAAAGCCCATTTGAAGGCTTTTTCGTATAACAGCCATCCGCCGACCAGAAGACGCTTCATCGGCGACAACGTTCTTCCTTTGGCTTTAAGTTCCGCTTTATGCGCTTTTTGCGTGGAAGCCATCAGCTGCTCTACGGTTACGCTGCGCAATCCTTTGGCATACGCTTCTTCCAAAAAGCGTTCCAACGCGCGAATCATGTTTTCCGGCGCTTCGTCGTTGGCACCGAGCGTAGCTCCGCAGTCGTGCAGCACAAGTACCTCGCCGCCGCGCATTTTTCGGCGCATGCGTTTGAGCAAGCGATCTTCACCGAGCCGCTTGCGCCAATCGCCGAAAATGCCGGACCAGAGGATCAGCTTCAACTCGTGCCGGCCGACCAGGTCGAACAGGTTGACGATGCCCCAAGGCGGACGGTAATATACGGAACGCTGTCCGGTTACGCGTTCGATCACTTCGTTGGTGCGATTCACCTGTTTGCGTACCGAGCCGGGCCACATTAACCAGTTCGCGCGATGCACGTAGTTATGAATGCCGATGCCGTGACCTTCCGCTTGCATGCGTTTCAGCAGCTCGGGATGCTGAACGGCGTGCGAGCCAACGACAAAGAACGTCGCTTTTGCTTCGTAACGCTTCAATATGTCGAGCAACTGCGCCGTGTACCGCGGGTCCGGCCCGTCATCGAAGGTCAGGGCGAACTCCGTTTCACTCGTCCCCTTGCGGAAAGCCCGGAATCCGAAAATCCGGCTGATCAACCCCGGAATGAATGCGTAAAAAGATGATAAGTAAAATAGCCATATCAGCAAGGTCGTTTCCATTTCCGCTCTCCGTTTCTCTATTTTGAAGTTCAAGCAACAGTTTTTGGTCATTCTATTGCTCGTCGTCATCACTTTATTTTATCATAGGAATTAATGGAATCAATCCAAAAGTGCGGACTTTCGCGGTCCGACATTCTTAATGAAGGAGCCTGTTCATGATATCGTTGTACCGGAAATACTGGCGCACGGCTTTTGATATTGCCTTGATCGTACTGACTATTTATCTGGTCATGTTGGCATTCAGTTGGCTGTACGGCATTGCGGCACCCGTCTTTTTATCCATTGTCGTCTTCTTGATCATTGAACCTTTTGCCCGCTTTTTGCATCGCAGAAAATTACCCAAACCGTTGGCCTCTGCCATCTCGGTGCTCCTGTTCGTCTCGGTCATTCTGGGAGCATTATTCGGTGCGGGCTTGATTTTCGTTTCGCAGATTGCGCGCCTCGCCGATAACTTGCCGGAGTACACGGCAATCATTCAAGTCCAATTCTCGAATCTGACTGAATTTTTACATAGCGAGCTGAATGCTCTTCCGGCCGGAACCGTAGAGAAAGCCAATGAATACTTCGCCTTGTTCACGGATCAATTGGCGGGCTGGTTGAAGTTGGCATTCACGCATGTGCTCGCCTTCCTGACCTCCTTTTCCAGCTTTATTGTCAGCTTTACGATCTCGATCATTCTGGCCTTCTTCCTCAGTTCCGAGATCGTTTGGTGGAAAAAGGTGGCCAATGACAAAACGCCGAATACGTTCAAGCACGCTTATCAGTTTCTGAAAGATCATGTATTCCGTTCGATCGGCTCGTATCTCAAAGCGCAGGCGATTTTGGTATTCATCACGTTTGCGATCGTTTATGCGGGTCTGTTGATTCTGCGGGTGGATAATGCGTTCGCGATTGCGATCGTTTCCGCGCTGTTCGATATTTTGCCGCTGCTCGGCGTGCCGGCCATTTTCATTCCGTGGGTAATTTATCTCTTCATCGTAGGCAATACGGGCCTTGCGATCGGATTAATCGTGCTGCTTGCGGTCGTCATGCTCACGCGCCAACTGCTCGAACCTAAAATCGCGGGCAACTCGATCGGAATCTCTTCCGCTTATCTGATGCTCTCCTTCGTCCTGATCTCGACTTCGCTATTCGGCATGGCCGGGTTGATCCTGGCCCCGATTCTGTTGATCTTGATCAAAGAGCTGCTTCAGGAAGGCTATCTGCAACGCTGGATTCGGATGCCGCAGGAAGAGTTCACCGTGCATCCGCTCAGTCCTTCCGGTGCGCAGCCGACGCCTCCTCCGCCGTCGGACCCGCCGCCTGCCGCAGCAAGCAGTAGTTCTCCGCCCTCCGATCCCGACGTGCCGAATTAAACTTTTCTACGCAGACGTTCCTTGAAAAGGAGCGTCTTTTTGACTTTTTTCCGTAATTATTAAAGTTTGGATGAAAGTTCGATGAAGGACGTTTGGTTAACGTTTTAACGATATGTAGTCCGGGTATAGGATTGACGTATGCCCATTTTATGTAAGTGCACTCCACCATCCGAAATGAGGGAAAGGGGACTTCATGTGAGCGACGAAAAGAAACCGCAAAACGGCAGCGAGCAACCGCAAGGCGACGACATGACTTTGACCACCCGGCAAGGCCATCCCGTTCGTGACAATCAAAATGTACGCACCGTGGGCAGCCGCGGACCGACCACGTTGGAAAACTATCAGTTTCTTGAAAAGATTACCCATTTCGATCGCGAGCGTATTCCCGAACGGGTCGTTCATGCCCGCGGAGCAGGGGCACACGGCGTGTTTACCGCTTACGGAACAGCCGGCGACGAGCCCGTATCCAAATACACCCGTGCCAAACTGTTCCAGGAAAAAGGCAAAGAAACGCCGGTATTCGTGCGTTTTTCCAGCGTTATTCACGGCGGCCATTCGCCCGAAACGCTGCGCGATCCGCGCGGGTTCGCGACCAAGTTTTATACCGAAGACGGAAACTGGGACCTGGTCGGCAACAACCTCAAAGTATTCTTTATCCGCGATCCGCTGAAGTTTCCGGACATGGTTCACGCGTTCAAGCCGGATCCGATCACCAACGTGCAAAGCATGGAGCGCTTTTTCGACTTCGTATCGCTGAGCCCGGAAGCCACGCATATGGTAACGTTCTTATTTTCGCCTTGGGGCATTCCCGCCAACTATCGGCAGATGCAGGGCTCCGGCGTCAATACGTATAAATGGGTCAATACCGAAGGCGAAGGCGTACTGGTGAAGTATCACTGGGAACCGCTCGGCCAAGGCATTCGGAACCTGACGCAAAAAGAAGCCAACGAGGTGCAGTCGACCAACTTCAACCACGCCACCCTGGACCTGTACGAAGCCATCGAAAAAGGCGATTTCCCGGAATGGGAGCTGTGCGTGCAGATCATGGAAGACGGCGAGCACCCGGAACTCGATTTCGATCCGCTCGACGATACGAAATTATGGCCGCCGGAGCAGTTCCCGTTCCTGCCTGTCGGAAAAATGACGTTGAACCGCAATCCGGAAGATTATTTCACCGAAGTCGAGCAGGCCGCGTTCGGTACCGGCGTCCTTGTGGACGGCCTGGACTTTTCCGATGACAAAATGCTGCAAGGACGCACCTTCTCCTACTCGGATACCCAGCGTCATCGCGTAGGAGCCAACTATTTGCAGCTTCCGATCAACGCGCCGAAAACCCATGTCGCCACCAACCAAAGCGGCGGTCAAATGCAATACAAGGTCGACCGCGCACCGGGCCAAAACCCTCACGTGAATTATGAACCTTCGTCGATGGGCGGCTTGAAAGAAGCGCCGAAGCCGGGCAAAGACCATGAACCCGAATACCATGCCAAACTGGTCCGGGCTCCGATCGACCGCCCGAACAACTTCGGCCAAGCCGGGGACACGTACCGTTCCTTCGAGGACTGGGAACGAGACGAGTTGATCGACAACCTCGTCGGCGCATTGTCCCAATGCAAATCCGATATTCAAGAGCGCATGATCGACTACTTTACCCAAGCCGACGCCGACTACGGCCGTCGGGTATCCGAAGGCTTGGCCTCGGCCGACCCGAAAGACGCAACAAGCGGCCAATCGAATCCGCACCAAGCCGTCGAAGAAGCCCAAGAAAAAGGCAAAGAATCCGGACCTTACTAAAAGTTTGAAAAAGAATCAAATTTGAATCTCGCCAGCCTGTTCTTCCTATCAAAAAGAGCTCCGGACCGAAGTCCGAAGCTCTTTTCTTGTTCTTCCCTACCCCACTCTCACCGCTTAAAGTTTCGGGAGCGGAGGGTAAGGACTGTGAAGAAGCGATAGCGTTCGCCTTTGCCATTGGGAAAACACCATTAAAACTTCCAATCCTTTTTCCCGATGGCAACACGCGATCGTAACAGTCCTTGCCCGTAGCTCCAAGCTCCAAGCTCCGCAGAAATTTTAAACGGTAAACTTCGAAATCGAATCCTTCAGCTCGTTCGACGCATTGCTCAACTTCGCGGACAACTCAACGAGTCTCACGCCGACATTCTGCTGCTCGCTGCTCAGCGACGCCACTTCCTGCGACGTCGCCGAAGATTCTTCGGCGACTGCGCTGACGCTTGTCATCGCTTCGGCCATCGTCTTCTGCGCGCTTCCCAACTCGCCGATCGAAGTCGTTACGCCGTCAAGCTTACCGGAGAACAGTTCCATCTGCTCTTGAACGGAATCGAAAATTCCTGTCGTCTGCTTCACGGATTGGACTTGTTCTTGGAACATCGGATACACGGCCGAAAGCGTACGTACCGTTTCGTCCATCTCGGACTGGATGTTATCCGTGATTTCGCCAACCATATCGATCGATTCGCGCGAACGGCTTGCCAACTGGCGAATTTCTCCGGCAACGACCATGAAACCCTGCCCGGCTGCTCCTGCACGCGCTGCTTCGATTGTGGCGTTAAGCGAAAGGATATTGGTTTGCTTCGTAATATTCTGCATCACGTCGAGTACTTTCATGACCGAAGCCGTACTTTCTTTCAGCGCGTCGACTCTTGTCACCAACGAACGAACCATATTTTCCGTGCCGCCCGTCTGGCTCAGCAATTTATCGAGATGCTCCGTGCCTTGACGGCTCGCCGTTTGCACTTCGCGTGCGGAAACGTCCATTTCGCGGTTAGCCGAAACGACATTTTCCATCCGTTCGCCGATGCGTTCCGTCAATTCGGTGCTCTTCTCTGCTTCTTGAGCCAGACTGGATGCGCCGTTTGCGATTTCTTCCGTTGCAATCGCAATTTCGCGTGCGGAGCTTGCCGTTTGCTTGGAAGCTTGCTCCAACTCGCCTGCCGTGTCGAGAACCTGCTGTGCCGTATCTGTCGTTTGGCGAATCAGGTCGGTAATACGATCCATCATGCGGTTAAACGCACTGGACAACTCGCCGATTTCATCTTTGGAACGATAATCCGTGCGCACGCTCAGATTACCTGTCGCGCCTTCTTGCATCAGACCTTTCAAGTGTCCCAGTGGACGGCCGATCATCCGTACCATCCAGATCCCGATTACGACAGCGACAATAATCGCCACCAATACGAAGACCACGATCAGAGTCAGGATGCCCGCTGCACCTTCCATCAGAACTTCGACAGGAACGGTGCCGATCAATTTCCAACCGGAGCTTTCCATCGTATTATAAGCAGCCAATACGGTAGTTCCGAACTGCTTGGCTTCGAATTTTCCGTTTGCGCCCAACTCGTCTTGCTCAAATACGTAAGTGGTTGGTTGCCCTCCCGAGCCTTTGACGTCCGAAGCGACATTCGTGCCGTCAGCGGCCAACAATTCGATATGGCTGCCTTCGCCAAAGTTTACGGACGCCAACTGATCTTCCAGCGTTTTGACGTCAAGCTGCAAACCGATGATAAACTTGGCTCCGCTGCCGTTCGTCGTCGACATCAATCTTGCTAACGTATAGCTGCCCCGGGTCGCGTCCGTCGGAAGCCACAACACGTTGTTTTTTCCGCCTGTCAGATCCGCATACCAGGTTGTCCCCCGGATTTCTTCCGGAGTCGGCAATTGATTGCCCGCCGTGAAGAACTCGGTTGAAGTCTCGTCCGTAGGCAGGAAATAGATGGCTTGAAGACCGGTTGTAACGTTAACTTGATTGCTCAGCGATTCATTGATTTCACGAATAGCCTGGAAGCGGTCAAAGTCGGTTGCCGACCGTTGCAAATTATTGATCGCGTCCTGAATCTCCGGATTGAAGAAGATTTGCGTCGAAGAGTCCATATAACGCTGCAGGATGATATCGAGTTTCTGCGACGTTTGAATAACCGTTTGTTCATTCGCGGAGGCTGCGTTCTCTTTGATCGTATCGCGTGCTTTGACGTAGGACATGATGCCGAGCGACGATACGAACACAACCATGCTCGCAAGAAAAATAAAGAATAATCGAATGCCAACCGACTTACTCGGGTCGAGTGCGCGCCAGTTTTTCACGAAATCGAGCATCGCGGTTCCGAAATTTCGAGTGAAACGTTTCGATTTTGTAGGATTAAAACCTTTATTCTTGCCCAAAGACCTAAAAGCACTAAACCTTTTCTTTTTTAAAGCGTTATCATTTTGTACAGTGCCATCCGAACTATCTTCTAAATTCAACGGGAGCGTTTTCGGTAACGTTTTCTTTTTTTCGCGCACTTTTTTCGGCCCTTTGTCTTTTTTCAGCAGCTTCAGCGAAGGCTTCCCTTTTCCTTCGATCTTGCCGCCATCCGGCTCGAATACTGGGTTTTCCCCATTCTGCTCGCCCTGTTTCTTCATCATGCCCATGTCCCCACCCGCCAGTCATTAGAATCAGCGTTGTAACACCGGAAATTGAGAAAGCGCTCTCGCACTTGTCTATGTACCTATTTTCATCGTAAAAAAGTCCGGGATTACAAAATGCTGGATATCTCTATTATCGGCATAAGCAAGCAAAAAGCAAAGGGAAATACGCACTTTTCCAAAAAAATTTAGCTTAAAATCAAAACCCTTCAGATCCGCTAAAGATTTGAAGGGTTTTGAAAGGAGTCCTAAAGAACCATGACCGAAGTCATTCAACTATATTCTATTTTTTTACATTCTTTTTGCGCATCATGTCGAAATAACGCAGCGGCCGGTCTACTTTCAACTTCACTCGCTGCATCGGGTGACGAGCGGCGTCCAGTTCATTGCCTTCTTCGTCCCAGATCGTTCCGACGGTTTGCTTGAAGAACGTACCGTTCGGACCGAAAAATTCGATTTCCGTGCCGGGCTTGAAATGGTTACGCTGTTGAATCGTCGCGATTTCCGTTTCCGCGTCGTAATCGAGCACCAATCCCGCGAAGTCGTAAGGTACCGCTTTTTCTTCCGGCTCGTAGATATGATCTTCATGATCCGGCGTATCGTAGAAGAAGCCGGTGTTCAGCGGACGGTTGGCGGCTTTATTCAGCTCTTCCATCCATTCGGGCTTCAGCACGTAATGGTCCGGGTCGGCCATATACGCATCGATTGCTTGACGATACACGTTAACCACCGTTGCCACATAGTGGATCGACTTCATGCGTCCTTCCACTTTGAAGCTGTCGATGCCGACCTCGATCAAATCAGGAATCGAACCTAGCATGCATAAGTCTTTCGAACCCATCGTAAACGCGTTGTCTTCCGCCAGGAACAACGGATTACTTTCCGTTTCCATCTGCTGTTCTTCGGATACCCATTCTCCTGCCGGCGAAGAATTTTCGAAGAGATCGTATTTCCAACGGCAGGATTGGCAGCAGCCGCCCCGGTTCGAATCGCGGTCCGTAAAATGGTTCGACAGCACGCAGCGGCCCGAATACGACGAGCACATCGCGCCGTGGACGAACGATTCGATCTCGATATCGACGTTCTTTTTGATCTCGGCGATCTCTTCCAGACTGGTCTCGCGACCCAGAACGACGCGCGGCAGTCCTTCTTCTTTCCAAAACTGCACGGCCTGCCAGTTCAGCGTCGACTGTTGGGTACTCAAGTGAACTTCGATCAGCGGAGCCGCCGTTTTGGCCGTCTCCACGATGATCGGATCGGCCGTGATGATCGCCGCAATCCCCGCATCCTGAAGATTGCGAAGATACTCGGCAATCCCGTCCAGATCCTCTTCATGAGTGTAGATATTGGTCGCAACAAATACTTTGGCTCCGTATTTGTTCGCGAACTCCACGCCTTCCTTCATTTCTTCAAAGCTGAAGTTATCCGCGTTTGATCGCAAGCCGTAGGCTTGTCCCCCGATATAAACGGCGTCTGCCCCATAGTGCACGGCAAATTTCAGCTTTTCCAGATTGCCGGCCGGCGCCAGCAGCTCGGGTTTGTCCAGACGATAACGTTTCCCTTTATGCTGCGGCTTCGATTGAACCGGCGTTTGTGTCATTTCCACGTTGCAATCCCCTTCCCTTTCTCAATAAACCTGTTCTTTATAGAAAAATCCGAACGAAAGCTCGCGACGCGGATCCTGCAAATCACGAATCTCGTCCAACCAAGCTTCATCGAACGCGTAGCTTTCCGGGTCGGACGCGAAAGCGTCGATGGCTTTGCGATACGCACGCGCGGCTGCCGCGTTATAAGCTGTATTTTTCAGAATTCCTTCGATCTTGAAGCTCTGCACGCCAGCCTCCATCAACAGATGCAGGTCCTCCAGAATACAGATATCGCCGGAACTCATAATATGCGTACCGTTGGAATCCTCGTAAATCGGGAATAATTCATCGCGGCGCTCGGCTTCGATCAGGTACAACCCGCGATTCAGTCCGACATTATCATCTTCCACAGGTCGTCCTTGATTCGCCATATAGCTATGCACCAGACTGCGCTTGGAGTGATAAATGTTCGTCATGCCATGCACCTGCACCTGAGCTTCCACTTCCAGATGCGGCATCATGCCCGTCACTTCGTCCATGTTCAGCTCGCGTGCCAATACCACTCGCGTTGCGCCGCGGCGTCCCCAATAGTTCGACGTACCGTGATTTGTCGAAGTCATTTCCGCGTTCCAGTGCAGCGGCATATCCGGCAGCAATTTGCGCGCTTGCATCAATACGGAAGGATCGCCGAATTCGATGCCGTCGACGCCGATCTCGCCCATTTTCTCCAAGTAGCCCGGTAGAGCAGGCAGCGTATCATTATCCATCAAGTTGTTGACGCAAACATAAATTTTAATGCCTTTCGGATGTGCAAAAGCAACCGCCTCTGCGATCATCTCCGGCGCAAATTCACCGGGCAGACGCATTCCGAATTTCTCTTCCCCCAACAAAAAAGCATCGCAACCGGCTTCCGCCAGTGCTTTCAATTCATCCAGTGTGCCGCAAGTTGCCAACAATTCGGGTCTGTATCCCAAAACGGCCACCCCCTTCTTTATTCCTTATCGAGGCAAGCCGTTCAATCAGTTGCCGCCGGCCTTGCTTTCTTCGATATTTTGTTCATGTTCGGCAAACGTTTCGGCGAATAAGTGCTCACCCGAGCCGTCTTTTTTCGTCACGTAAAAGAAATAATCCGACGCTTCAGGCTGAAGTGCCGCTTCAATCGACTTCAAACTCGGCGAAGCGATCGGCCCCGGAGGAAGTCCTTCGTTTTTATACGTATTATACGGGCTATCGATCTCCAAATCGGAGTACAGCAACCGCTCCTTCTGCTCACCCAATGCGTACTGGACAGTGGCATCGATCTGAAGCTTCATCGGGTCGTTCAACCGATTGTAGATGACTCCCGCGATCAGCGGACGTTCCGAGTCTACGACCGCTTCGCGTTCAACCAGCGAAGCCACGGTTAACAGCTCGTGTACAGTCAGACCGCGTTCTTTTAGCGAATTGTCGAAGTCCGGAATCGATTGCAGCTTCTTGCCGGTTTCCTGCACCAATCGACGAACGACGTCTTCTTCGGTTGCATCCGTACTAAATTCGTACGTATCCGGGAACAAATAGCCTTCCAGCGCATACTGAAGTCCTTCTTTATCCGGAACGCCCGCAGGCAGGTCATCTGCAAATTTCTCCGGTTCGCGAGTCAGCTGGCGAATCGCTTTCGCATCCCAGCCTCCGGTTTCGCTGAGCCGATCTGCAATTTGCTTGATCGTAAAGCCTTCCGGAATCGTCACTTTGACCGAACCCTGCTGATCGCCGGATGCCGAAGCCGCGCCCGCTTTTTGGTTCAAAGCCGCCGTGATGGCTGCATAATCGGAACCTGGAAACAATTCATGCATCCCGGCTTTGAAGGAACTTCCTTCATTCTCGATTCTTAAATAAATTTTGTACAGAAGAGCGCTTCGAATCAGCCCTTCTTCCTGCAAGCGGTCGGCGATTCCGGCAGTACCGGTTCCTTCCGCGATCTCAAAAGCAACCGCTTGATCCGAAGCCGGAACGGGACGCATCGAAGCGTAGACAAAGGCCCCGATCGACGCGATGAGCAGCAATACAATCAGGAAAAAAGCCAGCGGTGCTTTGGATCTCTTTTTCGTTTTCGTCACTACGGCGCACATCCTTTTCAGGCTTCCGGTGTGGAAAATCGAGTAAAAAGGGCGGACTGCTCCGCCCTTTTACGTTTTTTTGCGCACGGCAAAGCGGACCAGGCTTGCCGGGTCCGCTTGCTTTACCGATTCCCTTAGATTTCTTCCGGGAAAGTGAGTTCGTCGAACAGCTCGGCTACATTTTCCCACTCGTCATCGTCGTCGATCGTCGTCAATTGAACTTCTCCTTGCGGAGAAGTTTCGATCTTGAGAATCTGCACATCGTCATCGGCTCCGGCGTTCTCGTTTTGCAAAACCGCGTAAGCGCCGCCGCCCACTTCGAACTCTTTCAAGATTCGGTACGTCACCGATTCGGCATTCTCGTCGATCAGCTCGACATCCAATCCGTATACTTTTTCCAACTTGTTCGTGTATACGACTTGACTTGCGGAAAATTCAGTCATAGCTTTTATTCCTCCCCGTCCAATTCGGCAACAAGTGTATTGAAAGTCTCTTCGACGATCTGCCATTCGGCTTCGTCTTCAATTACATAGAGCTTCAAATCATCGTCGTCTTCCTCATAGCGGAATGCATAGACTTCGTCTGCTTCTTCATCATCCGAATCCAGCGGAACAACCATCATGTACTTGCTGTCAGAGCCGTCCACTTCGAATTTCATGATGACTTCAAAACCTTCTTCCTGACCTTCTTCATCAGGGATATAAATAATTTCCGGCTCTTCGCCTACGAGATTAGAATCGTTTGCCATGCCCGTCACCCTTTCACCGTTTTGATTTGGAATCGAGATAATTTTGCAAGATCAGACCCGCCGCAATCTTGTCGACGACCTGTTTGCGCTTCTTGCGACTGACATCAGCTTCGAGCAGCGTTCGCTCGGCGGATACTGTTGTCAGACGTTCATCCCAGAGGTGAACAGGCAGACCCAGCAATTCCCGCAGCGACTCGGCGAACTCGATGCACAGTTCGCCGCGCGGACCGATCGTGCCGTTCATGTTTTTCGGAAGACCGACAACGACCTCTTCGGCTTCATTCAGCTTCGCAAGCTCGACGATCCGCTGCAAATGCGAATCGTCTTCGCGGCGCTGGATGACTTCGATGCCTTGCGCAGTCCAGCCGAAGGCGTCGCTCACCGCGACGCCGATTCGGCGATCCCCGTAATCGAGACCCAGCAATTTCATGATACCTATCTCCTATCGAAGCTTGGACAAATAAGAACGGACAAGCTCTTCGATCAGCTCGTCGCGCTCCTTCTTGCGGATCAGGCTTCGCGCGTTGTTATGTCTCGGGATGTAAGCCGGATCGCCGGACAATAAGTAGCCTACAATCTGATTGATTGGATTGTACTCTTTCTCCACAAGCGCGTCGTACACGGTAAGCAAGATCTCCTCCGCGGAAGTTTCTTCATCGCCTTGTACGTTGAACTTTACAGTTTTGTCCATGGAATCCATAAGGATTACACCTCGCTTCGCAAAGCGTCCGCGTGCACGCGGCGCGCCTTGACGCCTTAATTGTTGAATCTTATTTATCATATCACACTTTTCCCGGATCAAGAAACGGGGAATCGGGTGACGATGAAGGCCAAGAATCAAGCGTTCAGCGATTGTTCAAGAACGGATACGGCCTTATCGAGTGCTTCTTGCAGCTTCGATGCATCCTTGCCGCCGGCTTGCGCCATGTCGGGACGGCCGCCGCCTCCGCCGCCGCATACGGTCGCGGCTTCCTTAACCAGCTTGCCGGCATTCAAGCCGCGCGCCGTCAGCTCTTTTGGAACGACAACGACAAAGTTGACTTTGTCTTCGGAAGGCGCGCCCAATACCAATACGGCTTGAGGCAGCTTCACTTTCAGTTCATCCGCCAACGAACGAAGGCCGTCCATATCGGAAGCCGATACTTTTTCAGCCAAGACCTGTACGCCGCCCACTTCGCGAACATTGTCCGTCAGCTGACCCGCTTCGATCGCGCCCAGCTTGCCGCGAAGCGATTCGATCTCGCGTTCTGCATCCCTGAGCTGTTTGTTCAGGCCGTCGATCCGCTTCGGAACTTCGGTAACCGGCGTCTTGAGCGTTGCTGCCGATTGCTTCAGCAGCTCAAGCTGCTCGTCGAGGTACAGATAAGCACCGCGACCCGTCAAAGCTTCGATGCGGCGCACGCCGGAACCGATGCCGCTCTCGCCGACAAGCTTGAACAATCCGATTTCGCTCGTATTGCGAACATGGCAGCCGCCGCACAGTTCCAGGCTGTAATCGCCGATTTCGACCACGCGGACGATATCGCCGTATTTTTCGCCGAACAGCGCCATCGCTCCCATTGCTTTGGCTTCTTCGATGCCTTTGAGTTCGATTCGCACGTTGACGCCTTTCCAGATCTGCTCGTTCACGCGGCGTTCCACATCGGCCAGCTCTTCTTGCGTAATGCTGCCGAAGTGCGAGAAGTCAAAGCGCAGACGCTGCGGTTCGACGAGGGAACCTGCTTGGTTAACATGCGTGCCCAGCACTTCTTTGAGCGCTTTATGAAGCAAATGCGTCGCCGTGTGATTCTTCTCGATTGCCGTGCGCGAATCGCGTTCCACGCTTGCGCGAACATCGTCGCCGACGTGAAGCTCGCCGGATTCGACGGTGACTTGGTGCACGTGTTGGCCGCCCGGCGCTTTTACCAGACCTTCGACATTCAGCGTTCCTGTAAAGGAAGAGATGGTCCCCACGTCGCTGACCTGGCCGCCGCTTTCCGCGTAGAACGGAGTCTTGTCCAATACGACGAGCGCCGAATCGCCTTCGCCTACGGATTCTACGATTGCGCCGTCTTTGATCAGAACGACGATCTTCGCTTCGACAGACGTTTCACCGTAGCCTACGAATTCGCTTGCCGCTTCCAGTTCGGACAATGCGCCGCCCTGGATGTTCATGCCGCCGCCTTTTTTATGCGCTTCACGGGCTCTTGTACGCTGCTCTTGCATCGCCGTCTCGAATCCGTCGCGATCTACCGTCATGCCGTGTTCCAATGCGAAGTCTTCGGTCAGGTCGAGCGGGAAGCCGAACGTGTCGTACATTTTAAACGCGTCTTCGCCGCCGATCACGCTCTCGCCTACTGCCTTGGCACGCTCTGCCGTCTCCGTCAGAATCGCCAGACCGTCGGACAACGTCTTGAGGAAACGTTCTTCTTCCAGACGAATCACGCGTTCGATCAGTTCGCGGCTATCTACGATTTGCGTGTAGTATACGCCCATTACGTCGCCTACGGTGCGAACCAGCTCATACAGGAACGGACGGTCAAGCCCGATTACGCGTCCGTAACGAACGGCGCGACGGAGCAAACGGCGAATGACGTAACCCCGACCTTCGTTCGAAGGCTGAACGCCGTCGCCGACAGCGAACGTTACCGTACGCACGTGGTCGGCGATGACTTTAAGCGCAACGTCATGCTCTTCGCTTACGCCGTACTCGATTCCTGCAAGCTTCGCCGTATGTTGAATCATCGGCTGGAACAGATCCGTATCGAAGTTCGAGTTCACGTCCTGCAGAATGGAAGTCAGACGCTCCAGGCCTGCGCCCGTATCGATATTTTTGTTCGGAAGCGGCGTGTAGCTGCCGTCTTTATTGTGGTTGAATTGCGAGAATACGAGGTTCCATACTTCAAGGAAACGCTCGTTTTCGCCGCCCGGATACATCTCCGGATCGTTCGGGTCCAGCACGCCGTAAGCGTCGCCGCGATCGTAGAAGATCTCGCTGCACGGTCCGCAAGGGCCTTCGCCGATATCCCAGAAGTTTTCGTCCCCTAGCTTAATGATACGTTCGGCCGGCAGACCGACTTTCGTATTCCAGAGCATGAAAGCTTCTTCGTCTTCCGCGTATACGGTTACGCTGATGCGCTCCGGATCGAAGCCGATCCATTGCGGCCCGGTGAGGAACTCCCACGCCCACGTGATCGCTTCTTCTTTGAAGTAATCGCCGATCGAGAAGTTACCCAACATTTCGAAGAAGGTATGGTGACGACGCGTCTTGCCCACGTTCTCGATATCGTTGGTGCGAATACATTTTTGCGAGTTGGCGATTCTCGGATTTTCCGGCTTCACGCGGCCGTCGAAATACGGTTTCAGCGGTGCCATGCCCGCATTGATCCACAGCAGGGACGGATCGTTGTGCGGCACAAGCGGCGCGCTCGGTTCGATATGGTGACCTTTTTGTTCGAAGAATTCAAGCCATTTGGAGCGGATTTCACTAGCTTTCATCATTTTCGGACCTCCGTTTATGAATGTTAAAAAACATAAAAAACGCCCCTGAAATATTCAGGGACGATTGCTCGCGGTACCACCCTGGTTATCGCCCCATGACTTCGGTCTGCATCAAGCAGCATGAAGGCAAATATGGACGATCTCCTCGTTCGCGTCCGTTAACGGGGACGAGTCGGCTGCGGCAAAAATCTGCCAAGCACTCCGGAATCAGCTTTCGGTCCGTTGGCCTCCCAGGCTCTTCCACCCATGTGCCGAACGCACAAGGAGCCTGTTCGCTGAGGAGGCGTCCCTTCAGGACGTACTTCATTCCTTCATCGTGTTACCTATTATGGATGAATGCTTTCCCAGTATATCGGGCACCCGAATTTCTGTCAATGAGAAAGCAACCGACAGAACAGAATCCGCAAAAAGCAAAAAAAGGCGAAAGAACCCGGGAACAAACTCGCTTGAGTTCCCTTGTTCTTCCGACCTCGTCTGATACTTATTTAGGAAGCTCTCGACTCCGCATGAAGCTGATGTGCGGTATCCGCCGCATTTTCCAGACAAAACAAATCGTCCAGCGAACTGAGCGTTCCGTCTTTTTCAACTTGATAAACCGACATCTTTCCGGCATTAACGGTCAATTCGATAAAGCAGCTCCAGCAGTAGAACTGATGCGAGCCGATTTTCCCGATATCTTTGGAACTGCAATTTGGACATTTCATTATGGGGATCACCTATCCGTCCGCTTATTTGAATGTCATGAAGAAGTCTGGCCTTCTTCCGATTGAACGATTATTCACAATCTGAATCACGAAACAAACTTATGCTTGACGTTGGTCTATTTCGAATCGCCCTGCGGGGCATATCAATGATTGATACGCACGCGGCCGATAATCGTTTCAATTTTTTTGACGACTATTTCGATTTCCTTCGAAGTATTACCCAACCCGAAGCTGAATCGAATCGCGGAATGCAAAACATTTTCAGGCAAATTCATGGCACGCAATACATGGGAAGTCTCCAGCGAACCCGACGTGCATGCCGAACCGCTGGCTGCGGCAATCCCTTCCATGTCCAAGTTCATCAACATCGTCTCGGTCCCCACGGCCGGGAAGCTGATGTTCACGACATGTGCCAATGTGTGCTCAGGGTCTCCATTAACAACAAACCGATCCTCGCCGATTGCCGTCTTCAACCCTTCCACAAGCTGGTGACGCAATCGAATCGACTCCGCATGGCGTTCATCTAGCCCGGATACGGCCAGTTCGACGGCTTTGGCAAATCCGGCCATTCCGGCCAGGTTCTCCGTGCCCGCGCGGCGCTTGCGTTCCTGATTACCTCCGTGCAGCAAAGCAGGCAGTTTGATATGCGGCGCTACGTACAAAGCCCCGATCCCTTGCGGACCGTTGATTTTATGCGCCGAGAAACTGATCAGGTCCGCGTTCAATTCCTCGCAGTCGATCTTCAGCGAACCGAGTGCCTGAACGGCATCCGTATGGAACCAAATACCCTGTTCACGAGCAAAAGCGCCAATCTCGCGGATCGGCTGCGTCGTGCCTACCTCGTTGTTCGCCAACATCACGCTGATCAGCGTCGTGTCCGGACGAACATGTTCGCGAATCCAATTCAGGTCCACGCGCCCGAACGTATCGACAGGAATGTACTCCACCTCAAACCCCTGTTCCGCCAGCCGTTCGGCCGCGTGCAGCACGGCATGATGCTCGATCTGCGATACGAGCAAATGGCGCCCCCTGTCCATGCGAGCCATGGCTGCACCGAACAGCGCCGCGTTGTCGCTCTCCGTACCGCCCGATGTGAATACCAGATCGGACGGACGGGCATGAATGGCGGCCGCGATCCGTTCGCGCGCCGAGCTGACGATTCGCTTGGCGTCGCGTCCGAACGCATGCACGCTGGACGCATTGCCGTAAGTTCCGGTCATAATGCGCAGCATCTCTTCGGCGACAAGCGGATGCACCGGGGTAGACGCTGCATGATCCATATAAATTCTGTTCATTTTTGCGTTCACCCCAACTTAAATGTAGAACATATAATTATCCGGTTCGCCCTTATCTCGGAACGAGATCAGATCGCCCAGCGTCGTCGAATCGATCACGTCGGCGATGGCGTCACGGATTTTTTTCCACAGATCGCGCTTGGCCGGGTCGTCTTCTTCGGCGAAGTCCACAACCGAGATCGGACCTTCCAACACGCGAATAATTTCGCCTGCCGTTACCGTATCGGGATCACGCGACAAGATGTAGCCGCCGTAAGCGCCACGGATACTTTTCACCAGACCTCCGTTACGCAGCGGGGCAATCAATTGCTCCAGGTAATGCTCGGACAACGAGTTTTTCTCGGCGATACTTTTCAGGGAAGTCGGTCCTTCGCCGTATCTTGCTGCAAGTTCCATCATAATGGTTAAGCCGTAACGGCCTTTAGTCGATATCTTCAATAGAGGCACCTCTTTCGATTCATTCGGGGTTATAGCCTGTGTATACTCAGACTATCGTAACATAATCGCGGAGTGTGATGCACTACAGAATCTATGCTTTGCGAAAATGTCCGCGCGGAAAGGACTTGTTGAGTTTTAAAATAAGGCGGGACAGTCGTAAATATCCGTTTTTTGTGGTAAAATGTTGCGGAGCGCGCGCGGATGAACGGCGAGAAAATCCTGTTCGGAAAAGAAGCTTGGCGGCTCCGGGATGAATTCGTTCCGGTCGCGTGTTGAAATCGGCAAAAAGGATTGGATTCAAAAAGGAATTTTCCCGATTTCAAAGGCGAACATTTCATTCCTCCACTGAATTCATCCCTCCGCCTGCTGCTTCCGTTCGCAAACTGATTTCTCGACACTCTCAAACGCGCAGAGCGCGTTATTTCGTTTTTAGTTTGATTTGATGAAGCTCGAACACATTTCTTATAGAAGACGGTGATAGATATGAATAAATCTCCTCAAGAAACACGGGTAGTGGTCGGCATGTCCGGCGGGGTCGATTCTTCGGTTACGGCGCTGCTGCTCAAGGAGCAAGGGTATGACGTGATCGGGATCTTTATGAAAAACTGGGACGATACCGACGAGTTCGGACATTGCACGGCCGAAGATGATGCCGAGGATGTTCGTCGCGTTTGCGAGAAGATCGGGATTCCTTACTATACGGTCAACTTTGAAAAGGAATACTTCGACAAAGTGTTCTCGTATTTCCTGGATGAATACAAGCGCGGACGGACGCCGAATCCGGACGTCATGTGCAACCGCGAGATCAAGTTCGGCGAATTCTTGAACAAAGCGCTGGATCTGGGAGCCGATTATGTAGCTACCGGACATTATGCGCGGGTAACGGAAGAGAACGGCGAATTCAAGCTGCTGCGCGGCGTGGACAACAATAAGGACCAGACGTATTTCCTGAATGCGTTGAATCCGTATCAACTGTCCAAAACGATGTTCCCGATCGGCCATTTGCCGAAACCGGAAGTTCGTCGGATCGCGGAAGAAGCGGGCCTTGCGACGGCACGCAAAAAAGACAGTACGGGAGTATGTTTTATCGGCGAACGCAACTTCCGCGAATTCCTCAGCGGTTATCTGCCGGCCAAATCCGGCGAGATGGTCGATATCGCAACGGGCGAATCGAAAGGCCGTCATGACGGGCTGATGTATTATACGTTCGGACAACGCCAAGGATTGGGCATCGGAGGTTCCGGCAACGGCGAGCCTTGGTTCGTAGCCGACAAAGATTTGGAAAACAACATTCTGTATGTGGTACAAGGCGATAAGCATCCGAGCCTGTACTCCACCGGTCTGGTCGCAAGCGGCGTGACGTTTGCTTCGGGACGGGACGAATTGGCGAACGGTTCTCTGACCTGCACGGCCAAATTCCGTTATCGTCAACCCGATCAAGGCGTGACCTTGACCCGCCTCGAAGACGGATCGGTCCATGTTGCCTTTGCGGAGAACCAAAAAGCGATTACTCCGGGTCAAGCAGTCGTGTTCTACGACGGAGAAACTTGTCTCGGCGGCGGCACGATCGAAACGGTCGAGAAAGTTCCTTACGGAGCAACCGAACAAGCAGGTATCTTTTAAAAATTACCGATTGCTTTCTTCGCCCGATGCGACATAAAAAAAGAAGCCCGCTGTTCACCGTATAAGGTGAGCAGCGGGCTTCTTGCTTACGAGCTGTGCGTTATATTCGAGCTTTTTATTACGTTGCAAAAGTCTGTTATTGACCGGTGTCGCCTGCGGGTTGACCTTCCTGATCCGTGTGCGAATCCCCGCCTTCGTCGGTGTCATCCACAAGCAGGTCCGAAGCCGTCGAATTCGAATCGAGCCACTTATTGATCGATTCGATCGTTTCTTCCAAATCCTGGTCATCCAGTTCGTAATACCAAGCATCCCTCGACACGCCTTCGCCTTGCAGCATATGGCTGCTGATTTCCGGCGTCGTATCGCTCATGATCACGGTCTTGGCCAACGACAGCATAAAATCGGAAGTCATGTTGGTTTTGAAATTCTGTCCCGCGATTCCGATCAATTCCGGAATTTTGGTCAGGTTCTCCACGCTTTTCATTCGATTCAACATCTGTTTAAGGAAAATCCGATGGCGTTCGGTACGCTTGAAATCGGAATCTTCGCGGTAACGGACATAATTCAAAGCTTCCGTTCCGTCATAGATCGGTTTGTTGGCTTCGATCGTGAATTTTTCGTGATCGGCTTGTTTGTTCTCGATCGTCTCGGTAATCGGCAGCTCTACGCCGCCCATCGCGTTGACGACGTCTTTCAAACCGTTGAAGTTGATCGTGGCATAGTAATCGACATCGTGTTCCAACAGCGCTTCTACGGTGTCGACACTCATTTGCGCGCCGCCGTACGCGTAAGCCGCGTTGATCTTCGTTTCCGAACGGGTTCCTTTGATCGTCGGCGTGCCGACCATCTTCACGTAGGAGTCGCGCGGAATGGAAATCAATAACACTTTGTTGTCTACCGGACGGACAACCGAATAGATGATGGAGTCGGTACGCGCGATCTCGTCTTCGCGTTGGTCCGTTCCGAGCAGCAGTACCGAGAAAGGTTCTTTGGTCAATTCGGCCACCGTCAACTGCTGTTCTTCGCCTCCGCCTTTGCCCGGCTGGTCGATCGGCACGTAAGAGTCGTCCAGCGCTTCTTTGACCGTACCGGCCAGGAACGTATCGAAAGCAAGCACCATCAATTCTTTACGGAAAATAAATCCGCCGAGTCCCAGAACGAGTACGACGCAAAGCGCAATCAGCCAGGCTCTGCCTTTGTTCTTCTTTGTTTTCGGTTTCTTCTTCTGATGCCTCTGCGCTCTCGTCAGTACGCGAGCCTCGGCCGGCTGGTTTTTATCCATTTCGTTTGTACCTTTCTCTCCCCACAAAAGTCGTCGGCTTACGGCGTGTTTTCAGATGAACACACGACGGGCTACGGTGACCGAATTCGACAAAGTAAAATCGACCGGCTTTTGAAGTCCCTTATGGAAGCTAAAATAGAAGCATTAATCTAATTTTATACCTATCGGATCGATCTCAAACTTGAAGACACACTTTAGATTACTACATTTCGCATTGTTCTGACAATTCTAACATACGAAACCTATATAAAAAGTACGATTCAAGAGATTCGGGTATCGGAAAGCAAGACAGCCGCAACGCCGTTTCGCCGACGCATGTCGCCCGAATTTTATCCATCGTTCTTTTTTTATCATTGCTCGCGACGACGTTGTTGATTCAGACGAATTTTGGATTCGTTCCCCTGCTCCGTGGCTTCATAAAAAACGGTTCCTTCCAATTCTTTCGGCAGGTAGGCTTGTTTGACGTAGTGGTTCGCGAAGTTATGCGGATATTTGTAACCTTCGTGCCCGAGCTTCTCCGCCCCCTTGTAATGGGTATCGCGCAGATGAAGCGGGACCTCCGTCGTGGCCGTTCGACCGAAAGAAGCTTCGGCTTTGGCGATCGCCGTATATACGGCATTGGATTTCGGACTTTCGACGGCGAACAGGATGGCCTGCGCAACGTTGAGTTTGGCTTCCGGCCAGCCGTTATTGCGATAGGCTTCCAGGGCGGCTACAGCCTGCACCATCGCTTGGGGATTGGCGAGTCCGATATCCTCGCTGCTGGCCGCAATCAAGCGTCGGATAAACGTCATCGGGTCCATGCCGAGTTTTTCCACGGCATACAGGAACCAGTACAACGCCGCATCGCTGGAGCCCCGAATCGACTTATGAAAAGCGGATAATACGTCATATTGCGTAGATTCGTCGGCTCGCGCGATCGGGCGGCGCACCGATTCCTCCGCCGCTTCCAGCGTTACGACTATTTTGCCGTCGGCTTGCGGCGGCGTAGTCAGCGCCGCAAGCTCCAGCGCATTCAGCGCGCGCCGGATATCGCCGCCGGACATCGCCGCAATATGCTGAAGCGCATCCTCTTCGACGCTCAGGTCCATGTAGCCCAAGCCTCGCTCCGAATCGGCAAGCGCCCGGCTCATCGCAATCCGGGCATGCTCCGCCGTAAGCGGATGAAGCTGGAACAAGGTCGATCGGCTCATCAAAGCGCCGTTGACGTAATGAAACGGATTCTCGGTCGTCGCGCCGATAAAGATGATCGTTCCTTTCTCCACCGCCGGAAGCAGCGCATCCTGACGCGAGCTATTGAAGCGATGAACCTCGTCGAGGAACAAAATCGTTTTGCTTCCGTACAACGCCTTGTCGTCGGCAGCTTGCTGAATGACCTCGCGTACATCTTTGACCGTCGCATCGACGGCGTTCAAGCGTATAAATTTACCCTGCGTGTGATTGGAAATAATATGAGCCAATGTGGTCTTTCCGCAGCCGGGAGGCCCGTATAATACGATCGACCCTACTTTATCGGCTTCGATCGCCCGGCGCAATAGTCGGCCCGGGCCGACGATATCTTCCTGTCCGATGTATTCGTCCAGCGTCAACGGCCGCATCCGGTCAGCCAATAGGCCGCCAGTCTCCTGCCTGCCTGCGTCTCCGTCGTAATTGAACAGATCCAAACTCGTCACGTCCTTTCATGCCTTTATTCAATATAGTGTGCATCGGCCGCGAACGCAAATCGGAAATTCAAGCAAATCGTCTCCGAGCAGCCGTTTCGATGCATAAATAAAAGACCGCGAGTGCATCGCGGTCTATCCTCATGATTCATCTAACCGGTCGGCATCGCCGGTTTATCGAAGCAGGTTGCTTTTCGCCAAGTCGATCAATTCATCCCCGTGCCCGCTCAGTACGGCTTTGACCGCCCAGAGCGAAAATCCTCCGGCCTGCTGCGCGCTGATCTTCGGCGGCATCGACAGCTCCTGGCGATTGACCACAACGTCGATCAGAGCCGGACCGTCATGGTTCAGCGCATTCTTCACCGCATCTTCCAACTGATCCGGGTCTTCCACGCGAACGCCGTAAATGCCCATTGCATTGGCTACGGCCGCGAAGTCCGTACGGCTCAGATCGGTACCCGTTTCCAGATAGCCCGTGGCTTTCATCTCCAGTTCGACAAATCCGAGCGCTTCATTGTTGAAAACGACGACTTTGACCGGCAGCTTGTGCTGTTTGAGCGTCAACAGATCGCCCAGCAGCATCGACAAGCCTCCGTCGCCGGATAACGCAATCGTTTGCCGCTCCGGCTCGGTCGCCTGAGCGCCGATCGCCTGCGGCAGCGCGTTGGCCATCGTCCCGTGGTTGAACGATCCGATCAGGCGGCGCTTCCCGTTCATTTGCAGGTAGCGGGCGGCCCATACAGTCGGCGTTCCGACGTCTGCAGAGAAGACCGCGTTTTCCGTCGCGAGATCGCTGACGACCTTCGCCAACTGCTGCGGATGGATCGGACGGCGGCCCGATTCTCCCGAAGCCAGCCCGTCCAGCTCTTTGCGCACTTTGACGTAACGCTCGACGGATTTGTGCAGATGCTTCGAGTCGCGGCCCTCTTTCAACAAAGGCAGCAGCGCCTGAACGGTATCGCGAACATCGCCGCAAACTCCCCGTTCAAGATTCGTCCGCCGTCCCAAACGCGCAGGCTCGATATCGACTTGAAGAATTTTGGCATGCTCCGGGTAAAATTGACGGTACGGGAAGTCCGTGCCGAGCATCAGCAGCACGTCGCAATCCATCATGGCGTGATAGCCGGAGGCGTAGCCGATCAATCCGGTCAGACCGACGAAATAGGGATTGTCGTATTCCAGATGCTCTTTGCCCCGCAAAGCGACGACCATCGGCGCCTGAAGCCGTTCCGCCAACGCCAGCACCTCGGCGTGCGCGCCTTTGCAGCCGGCACCCGCAAGCAGCGTCACCTTTTTCCCGTCGTTCAAATAACCTGCCAACTGCTCCAATTCGGTCTGCGAAGGATGCACGACCGGCTTCGAAGCATGAATGACCCGCTGCGGCACTTGATGTTTCCCGGCGTCTTTTGCGGCAACGTCGCCGGGCAGCACGACTACCGAGACGCTGGAATGGGCCAATGCCGTTTGAAGCGCCATCGTAATGGTCCGGGGCACTTGACCTTCGGACATGATCGTTTCGCAAAACACGCTGCACTCCTGGAAGATCTGCTCCGGGTGGGTTGCCTGGAAATAACCGCTGCCGATCTCGTCGCTCGGAATATGCGCGGCGATCGCGAGTACGGGAACGCGGCTGCGATAACATTCGTACAAGCCGTTGATCAAATGCAAATTGCCCGGTCCGCTGCTTCCCGCGCATACCGCGATCGATCCGCTCAAATCCGCATCGGCCCCGGCCGCGAATGCGGCGACCTCTTCATGCCGTACATGGATCCATTCGATCTTGCCCGAACGGCGAACCGCGTCGATCACCGCGTTCAGCGAATCTCCCGTGATTCCGTAGATTCTTTTCACTCCGGCGTGAATGAGTACCTCCACCAGCGAATCCGCAATCGTTTTGCCCATATGATCCATCTCCCGTTCCTTTTTTATGCCGGTTACTTCAGGTCCGGGAAGGTTACATGCAAATCCCGGCCTAAGCAACGTACCGGCCTCCTCTTCTATTTACCCGCCCCGCTCGTCTCCTAACGCTGATTTTCGTCCGGTTCTTATGTAACATGTCCTGTAATCCCTTACAACTTCGCTCCCGTTTGCCGATATAAATCTTGCCTGCATCAACGCGCGATCATAAAACCTGCTGCGTACTGTATTCCGGCCGAACGAAGGAGCGATCAAGATGAGTTTTCGCAGCCTATTCCGAAACGATAACGAGACGAAGCTGGGATTGCTGCTGATCCGATTCAGCCTGGCCTTCTTCGCTGCGTTCGCTCTTCTTTTAAGCGGCGGCTACCTGTTTCAAGACCATTTCATCAAAAGCAGCTACATGCACGTTCGCGACCTCGCTATTCTGACCGAAAATCTGGATATGCTCGAAAAGTCGCTTGTCGAACAAGAGGGCGGACAGCGCGGTTTCAGCATGACCGGCGAATCTTCATTCCTTAGTTACTATAACCGCGGACTGGCCGACTATCGCAAAGTATCGGCAAACTTGCTGAAACGCAGCTCGCTGACTCCTGATTTTTCCGCCGAGGTCAACGGTCTGTTGAACGATACGGAGGTCTGGCAAAACGAGCACAGCCGCGCCACGATGGAACGCTCGCTGCTCGGCGAAACCATTGATCGGGATACGCTGCAAAAAGGCGAATTGGCATTCCGCGTATTGAACGCGGAGTTCGACGACCTTCTGGCCCGAATCACGGTCAAGCGCGATTTGGAAAGATCCCGGCTCATGGACCGCATCAGCATGACCTTGGCTCTGACCGGAGCGGCCGCCCTGTTGACGATCGGACTCTACGTATTTTTTATCATCAAACATATTCGACGCCTGATCCATCCGCTTGCAGAACTTGACCAGGCCATATCCGCGTATGAAGGCAGTTTGGAAGACTCGGTCAAAAGCAATTACACCACGTCCGGCGAATTGGGCAGGCTCGTTCAAGCCTTTCATCGCATGGGCGAAGACTTGCGCCGGGAAAGCGGACAGCTTGAAGATACTTACAAAATGATCAACGCGCTCAATCAGGCCGGCTCCGTGCAGGACGTGTATCGACAAACGCTTCTCCATATGCGAAATCTCGTTCAGTGCGACAAAGTCAGTATCGTGATGCAAAATGCGGATCGCCGATTTTTCTCCAAAGCCGTCTCCCAGGGAGAACGCCTAAGTTTGAAAGAAGCGCTGCTGGACAGCGAACGCGACGAACTGCGGTCGATGATTCAAGGCGGCAAATCCCTGCTGTACGACAATTGGGAGATCGAGCACCCCTCGGGCGGTCTGAGCGAACGGGTCTACCGGGACGGGATGCGTTCTTCCGTGCATCTCTTGCTGAAAAAAGACCATCGGGTCATCGGCATTCTGAATCTCTACTCTTCGCGCCCTTATTTCTTCACTTCCGTTAAAAAGCAGCGGCTTGAAAAGCTGGTTCCGCTTATCGCGACGGCGATCGACAATGCGCTGCAAACCAGCCGGATTCAGTCATTGGCGATGCGGGACGGATTAACCGGACTTTGGAATCGTCGGCATTTCGACGAAGCCTTTGTTCGTTTGACCGAGGAAGCCCGCGCGAACGAAGGCGCAGTGCGTCCTCTCAGCTTGATTTTGCTCGACGTCGACCGTTTTAAGCTGTTCAATGATACGCGCGGTCATCAGGAGGGAGATGCGGTGCTGCGCCATATCGCGCTGCTGCTTCAAGCCTACTGCCGATTCGGCGATCTCCCGGTGCGTTTCGGCGGAGAAGAATTTGCGGTGCTGCTGCCCAACACGCCGCTGGAAGAAGCCGCTGAAGTCGCCAATCGCTTGCGCAAATTGATCGAGTTCGATTCGCCGTCTCCGGATTACCGGGTGACCGCCAGCTTCGGCGTGGCTCAATTGCACGAAGGACAGGACAGGCAGGAGCTGATCGGGGTCGCCGACTCTGCCCTGTATCGAGCCAAAGCTGCCGGACGCAATCGTGTATATACCGAAAATGAAGGATTGAACGATTCCGCTTAATTAAGGCAATCGAACGGAACAAAAAAGAGTACAAGCCAAGAGGCTTGTACTCTTTTTTCCGGTCTTATGAATACCGACAAATCCGCTTCTATGCTTCAGGCCAGCCCGTGTCGCTCCAGTCGGCCACGTCGTTCAGGAATTTTGGCGTCTCGCCGCCATGCAGAACCCACAGCTCATGCAGCGCACGCGTGCAGCCTACGTACAGCATTTTCGCGTCCCATTCCGAATCTCCGTAGTTTCGACGCCCCGCATCCGCTATGATGACGGCATCGAACTCCAGACCTTTCGACAAATGCAAAGGAAGCACAGACAGTCCGCCTTCGTATTGGGTCATGCTGCCGTCGATCAAATTCAGTTCCGGGAATTCCGGTTGTAAGGCTGCATGCAGCGCGGACGCTTGCTCTTGCGTACGCGTAAGCACGGACACCGTCTTATGCTCGCGCCCCCACAAGGCACGGATCGCTTTGGCCGCTGCTTGAACGTCGGCCGCTTCGGTCTCGATGCCGAAGTCGATCATGCGAACCTTGTTCCCGCTCCGGAACACGGGCACCGCTTCGATCGCATTCGATACGCCCCCCGACAGGATCACGTTGGCAAAACCGATGATCTCCATCGTCGAACGGTAGCTTCGGGTAAGCGCGTGGTAAGACGTTTCTTCTTTGCCGAACAGATCGCTCATTTCTTCCCAGGCATGCACGCCTTTGTAAGCATGAATGCCTTGGGACAGATCGCCGAGGATGGTAAACGAATGTCCGCGGACGAATCGATCCAATACCGACACTTGAAGCGGCGAAAAGTCCTGAGCTTCGTCGATGACGATATGGTCGAACCGCTCGATGCCTTCAATACCGTTCAACAGCTGGTGCAAATAGAGCAGCGCAGGCAAATCTTCCTCGCGAATCCGGCCTTCCTTGAGGTCTTTGCGGGTCGATTTCAAAACAGAAGCGGGAATGGCGGCAAAAGCTTCTTGAGGCAAGATGCCACGTGCATCTTTCGCTGCGCCGAAGATTTGCTTATATAGCGTCAGCGGACTGAAGTCCGGCCATTTTTTCGCATACGCTTTTTCTCGCAAGGCTGCTTTTTTCTTATATTCTTTGCGCAACGTCTCCGGCTTAACCGGCTTCAATTCCATCTCGATCCAGCGGTGAATGCGTGCCAACACGCGTTCCTTCCGCCCTCCTGCCGAGTAATGCTTGTATTCTTCGGCGTACCAATGCAGGATGGTCTCGTAAGGCAGTACTTTCCCGTCCCACGGCGAGAATTCCAGCTCCGGCGCACCGGATACTTCAAGCGCGGATGCCGCGGCATCGAGCATCGAGCGGAAAAGATCAGAACCTTTGAATCGTCCCGGCGCATCGTCTCCCGGTGCCGCCCCTCCGGCTTCTCCGAACCAAAAGTCCAACGTCTCCGCCGGATTGGCCAACATGGATTCCACATCAAGCAGCTTCCCCGCCCAGTCGGTGAAGGTTCTCTGTTGAATGTCTCCGACTCCCAGTTCAGGCAGAACGCCCGAAATGTAATCGAGGAACATACCGTTCGGCGCAAAAATGATCATTTTCTCGGCCGACACTTGTTCTTGATATTGGTACAGCAGGAAGGCCAGACGGTGCAGGGCGACGGTTGTTTTTCCGCTGCCTGCAACTCCCTGGATGATCAGTGCTTTATTTTTCTCGGCGCGAATGATCTTGTCCTGTTCGGCCTGAATCGTCGAGACGATATCGCGCAGCCGGTTGTCTTTGTTTTCGCCGAGCCGATACAGCAGGAATTCATCCGATACCGCCGGTTCTTCGCCGCCGCGCGTATACGTATCGACGACGCGTTCCAGTTCGGATTTGCGTACCATGATATTGCGTTTCAAATGCACTTCGCCGCCGATGATGCCTTCGGGCGCTTCGTACTCGACCCGCTCCTCGCCGCCGGTAAACGAATAGAACAGACTCGCGACCGGGGCGCGCCAATCGATCACGATCGGCAGGCTGCCGGGATCGCGGCCGTCCAATCCGGTCTTGCCGATGTAGAGCGGAGCCGCGGAAGCTTTTCCGTCCTCTTCGAAGTCCATGCGTCCGAAATACGGCTCCGGTTCCGACTTGGCCAACCTCTGACGACGCTCTTCGCGTCCGGCTTCCAGCACTTGCTCGGTAAAATCATGTCCGGTATACACCGGAACCGCCCGAAGGCGACCAAGCTGCGTTCCGATCTCTTCCAGAACGGAAGACAGCTTGTTTTGCTCTTCCCGATAGGCACTTTGAACGTCTTCACTCATTGTCAGTTACCTCCTAAGATGAGCATTTTGCACACCCATTCTCTCGAACCGGCAGATTCTTGCGAACCAACGACGCCCCGGCGCATCCAAAATACGCCGGGGTGCGCAAAATGCCGAAAAAATAATTGCGTGCCGCAAACCGAAAAACGGAAGCGAAAATGCAAAAGGATTATTAGCATAGCACACTTCCGCGCAAACGGCTTTAATTATTTAACGAGCGACCGCAATAAAAAGAGACACGAAGCTTTCTGCATCGAAAGTTCCGCGTCCCTCTTCAGGGTCAAAACATGAAATTATTTTTATTGCTCCTGATCCGGCAAAGGATGTCCGCCGCGGATCATCAGATCCTTGACCACTTCGCTGACCATGATCAAACCCGCGACCGGCGGTACGTAGGCATTGCTGGCCGGCGGCTGCTTGGCTTTGCGAATTTTGGCTCCGGCCGGCGCGATCTGTTCGGTGACGTCCTGACGGGGCTTGATCGGTTTCTCCGTCGAAAACACGACCTTAACGCCTTTCTTAATGCCTTCTTCTTTGCGCAGCTTGTTCCGGATAATTCGCGCGATCGGGTCCATTTTCGTTTTGGAAATGTCGGCGATCTGGAAGCGCGAAGGGTCCATCTTATTCGCCGCGCCCATGCTGGAGATAATCGGAATGCCGCGGTTCAGGCACTCTTTGATGATATGAATTTTGTAAATGATCGTATCGGACGCGTCCACGACATAATCGATCTTGTGCTCGAACAGTTTCTCGTATGTTTCTTCCGTGTAGAACATGTTCAGCACGATCGTGTTGATGTCGGGATTGATCAGTTTGACGCGCTCGGCCATCAACTCGGTCTTTTGCCGGCCTACCGTCGTCGTCAACGCGTGGATCTGACGGTTGATGTTCGTGATATCCACCACGTCTTTATCGATCATGATCAGCGTTCCGACGCCGGAGCGTGCCAACGCTTCGACGGCCATCGCGCCTACGCCTCCGATGCCGAGAACGGCCACGGTACTGTTTTTAAGCTCTTGAATACCTTCAGGTCCAAGTGCAAGCTCGGTTCTGGAAAAAGCATGCAGCATAAGGAATGAACCTCCTTGAATTTCGGATGAGTGCCAAACAAACGGAAAAGGCATACCGGCCCGAGCCGGCTGCCTTTCTAGCGTTGTACGCGGTCTTAAGCTTGCTCCGTTTCACCTTCGGAAGCCGCTGGCTTTTTAGCCGGCTTCGGTGCGAGCTTGATGTGCAGTTGATCGAGCTGGCCTTTGTCGACGGTCGATGGCGCGTTCATCAGCAAGTCGGTTGCGCTCGCCGTTTTCGGGAACGCAATCGTTTCGCGCAGGTTCGTGCGCTGCGTGAGCAGCATCACCAGACGGTCGAAGCCGAAAGCGAATCCGCCGTGCGGAGGCGTGCCGTATTGGAACGCGTCCAGCAGGAAGCCGAATTGCTCCTGCGCCGTTTCTTCGGAAATGCCGAGCAGCTTGAACATCTTCTGCTGCAGATCGTGTTCGAAGATCCGCAGCGAGCCGCCGCCGACTTCGTAGCCGTTGAGCACGAGGTCGTACGCTTGCGCGCGAACCGCACCCGGGTCGGTCTCGAACAGTTCCAAATCTTCTTCCAGCGGTCGTGTGAACGGATGGTGTTCCGCCACGTAACGCTTGGATTCTTCGTCGTAGCTGAGCAGCGGGAATTCAAGCACCCACGCGAATTTGTAGATACTGTCGTCGATCAGGCCCAGTTGACGTCCGATCTTCAGACGCAGCGCGCCCAGTACGTCGGCCACCACCTGTTTTTTGTCCGCCGAGAACAGCAGCAGGTCGCCCACTTCGGCGTCCGTGCGCTCGCGCAGCGCTTCGATGACTTCCTCGCTCATGAACTTCACGATCGGTCCTTTGAAGCCGTCTTCTTTGACTTGAATCCATGCCAAGCCTTTCGCGCCGTAACGCGCCGCGTAAGGGCCGAGATCGTCGATCTCTTTGCGCGTCCAAGTGCCGCAGCCTTTCGCGTTCAGCACTTTAACCTGGCCTCCGCCCGCGATGACCGAAGCAAATACTTTCACTTCGCTGGTTTCGACGATGTCGCCGACGTCGACCAGTTCCATCCCGAAACGCAGATCCGGCTTGTCGGAACCGTATTTGCTCATCGCCTCGGCGTGCGTCAGGCGTTGGAACGGAAGTTGGACTTCCACGCCGATCGTTTCGCGGAACAGCTTCGCCATCAGTTCTTCGATCATGCCGAGAATTTCGTCGCGCGACACGAACGACATTTCAAGGTCGACCTGCGTGAACTCCGGTTGACGGTCGGCACGAAGGTCTTCGTCGCGGAAACAGCGGGCGATCTGATAATAACGTTCCAGACCGCTGACCATCAGCAATTGCTTAAAGATTTGCGGCGATTGCGGCAGGGCGAAGAATTCGCCTTCGTGCACGCGGCTCGGCACCAAATAATCGCGCGCGCCTTCCGGCGTGCTCTTCGTCAGGATCGGCGTTTCGACTTCGACGAAGTCTTGCGCGTCCAGGAAATTGCGGAAGATTTTCGCCGACTGCGAACGCAGCATCAGCGTCTTCTGCATTTCCGGACGGCGCAGGTCGAGGTAGCGGTATTTCAGGCGCAGCGCTTCGTCGACTTCGATGCCGTCTTCGATAAAGAACGGAGGCGTCTTTGCCGCGTTCAACACTTCGATTTCGGTAACGCGAACTTCAAGCTCGCCGGTCGGCAGGTTTTTGTTGACCGTTTCTTCTTCGCGTTTAACCACGGTTCCTTTGACGGCCAGCACGTATTCCGTACGCACGCGCTCTGCCGTTTGCAGCGCTTCGCCCGAATAAGCCGGGTTGAACACGACTTGCACGATGCCGCTGCGGTCGCGCAGATCGATGAACAATACGCCCCCGAGGTCGCGGCGGGTTTGTACCCAACCGTTCAGTGTAACCGTTTCTCCGATTTGTGCCGACGTAATCTGTCCGCAGTGATGAGTCCTGAGCATCATAAGGTTAATCTCCTTTGGTTATGAAAGTATGGTTTGTTTCGTTACGTCCGAAAGCCTATTTCAATACGGAAGCCAGATCATCCAACGGAACAGTCACTTGTTCGCGCGTTTCCATCGACTTGACCGAGATCTCGCCGCGTTCCAATTCGTCGTCGCCGAGAATAGCCGTGTAACGGGCTTGCAGACGATCCGCCGATTTCATTTGGGCTTTCATTTTGCGATCCAGATAATCGCGTTCGGCGGAGAAGCCCAAGCGGCGCAGCTTATGCAGCTGCTTCGTAATCTCAGCATTTGCCTTCTCGCCCAATCCGATCAGATAAATATCGAGCGGCGGTTCGGCTTCGATTTGCGTTTGTTGGTCGGCGAGCAGCAGCTGCAGACGCTCCATGCCGATTGCCATGCCGATCCCCGGCTGATCCGGTCCGCCGACTTCGGCAACCAACTTGTTATAACGACCGCCGCCGCCGATCGTATCGATCGCGCCGATTCCGCTTTTCGTTTTGAACTCGAAGGCAGTCAGCGTGTAGTAATCCAGACCCCTTACGAGACGCGGATTGATCGTGTATTCAACGCCCATCGCCGTCAAATTGCTTTGCACCGCTTCGAAGTGCGTGCGGCTTTCTTCGTCCAGGCTATCCAGAATGGACGGCGCATCGGTGAATTTGTCCTGATCGACTTTGCAGTCGAGCACGCGCAGCGGATTGCGGTCGATGCGGCTCTGACAGTCTTTGCACAGGCTGTCTCGCATCGGGTTCAGGAACGCAAGCAATTTGTCGTTATAATCCGCGCGAGTTGCCGCGTTGCCGACCGAATTGATCTCCACGCTTGTTCCTTTCAAACCGATATCTTCGAAAAATTGCAATCCGAAAGCGATGACTTCCGCGTCGATTGCCGGTTCTACCGAACCGATCGCTTCAATGCCGAATTGATGGAATTGACGGTACCGTCCCGCCTGCGGGCGCTCCTGCCGGAACATCGGTCCGATGTAGTAAAGCTTGGACACGTCCGGCTCGCCGTAGATTTTGTTCTCCACGTAAGCGCGAACGACGCCTGCCGTGCCTTCGGGACGCAGCGTCATGCCGCGTCCGCCCATGTCTTGGAACGAGAACATTTCCTTCTGCACGATATCCGTCGTCTCGCCTACCCCGCGCTGAAACAGTTGGGTGTATTCGAAGATCGGGGTGCGGATTTCACGGTAATTAAACCGTCTGCACAAATCGCGTGCCTTGCTCTCTACGTACTGCCACTTTTCGACCGTTCCCGGCAAAAAATCGAGGGTGCCTTTCGGCTTTTGAAAATCCATCTTTTTCTCTTTCCTTCCTTTCCGGCTTGCGCGGCCGGGTGCTTTTATAAAATACCAAAAAGCCCCCCGTCCGCCGTCTATGCCGTTATTACGCATAGTACAGGGACGAGGGACCGTAACTACGAATCTCCCGTGGTGCCACCCACATTTCGGGAACGCCTCTCGAACACGGAACAGCCTGAACGGCAAGATCGAGAGAAGCGCAAACCCGCTTCATTGAACGACGGTTAACGCCCGTCTATTTCGCGCATCGGCTACTTGAACTCCAAAAAGGATCACCAGAGCGATAAGCCTGGCCCTTTTTCCGTCGTTCGCCGTACGTTCTCGGGGAGGTCTTTGGTTCGGCCGCCACGCGGAATTCTTCCAGCCACGGAATTCCTCTCTTGTGCGCTTTGATATCCGAATTACTTTTTCCCGTCATCGAATCGTGATATTCGCCGTAAATCAATCCGCCCGCTCCGGTACGAAAAGGCTCACCGCGTTTGTTATATTTTATGATTGTAATCAAGTACATGACTAAAGTCAACCGTTTGCGCAAACGTAACATGAAGTCTTTTCACGAAAAGCAAAAAAAAGACCCGCAGGCTGCTGCCGCGAGTCGTTCCAAATATATCTAAGGGGGTCATGCCTTTACTATAACGATTGCTTGTTAAAGGAATGTGAATCTAAGATTACAATTGCATTACAAGTGTCTTTTATCAATCGTAAACGTGTACGTAACCGTTGTTATTGCGCAGCTTGCGTACGACTGCCGCATAATCTTCGTCTTTGACTTTCACAGAAAGGGTATACGTCAAATCGCGAAGATCCGCATCGGAAGCGTTCTCATTCACGTCCATTACATCGTCCTTGTCGATCGGACGTCCACCTACCGCGCTGCTATCGCTCGGAGGAGGTACCGGTACGGCCTGATCGCCGATCATGCTTCCTGCTCCGCCCGCAGCGGCAGTTCCGCCCGTGTAGGTCGTGTTGTTCGCTCCGGAGAGCGGTACCAAAGGCACGACGACGCGGCCGCCGCGATCTCCGCCGAAGCCTACCGCTCCTTGGAGTTCCCCGACTTCAAGCTGCTCCGTAGTAAAGGTCATCAAACTCATTCGTGCGCCTTCCGCTTCGCTTTCCGTTCTGAAATAGGCTTGGATATGTTTCGACATCGTAATTCCCTCCTTTGTATTGGACGTTCATGTATTGCATGTATTGCCATTGTGCCTGAACCGTGAAGTTTATAGGGAAGCGAAGTCGGCTGAGCCGACTTCGCGGACCTTCGTTTACAAAGCTTTTAACAGTTCGCGCACGAACGCTGGCTCGTCTTCCGGCGTACGGGAAGTGATGAAGTTGCCGTCTACAACCACTTCTTCGTCTTTGAAGCGAGCGCCCGCATTCACCATGTCGTCCTGCAAAGGCGGATACGAAGTAATCGTGCGTCCTTTGAGCAGATCGGCGCTTGCCAGGATTTGCGGTCCGTGACAGATGGACGCGATCGGTTTTTTGGAAGCATTGACGTCTTTGACGAATTGCAGCACATTCTCGTCCAAGCGCAGATTTTCCGGCGAAGAACCTCCAGGAATAACAACGGCATCGTAGTCCGACGCTTTGGCTTCGGAGATCGCTTTTTCCGTCGTATATTCAGCTTTGCCAAGCTTGCCTTTTACCGTTTGCCCGGCTTTCAATCCGATGATCTCCGCCGTATGGCCGGCTTTTTTCACCTCGTCGTAAGGTACCTGCATTTCGGAATCTTCGAACTCGTCGGCTAGCAAAAACGCGATTTTACTCATATCGTTCAGAACTCCTCTCTGCTGGATCCGTGATGTGATCCGTTCTCGCTTTCTTATTACCCTGCCTTCTTGCACTTCTAACACCAAGCCGCCGCAAAAACAAAAACCGCTTCGGCGCTGCCCGTAGGCAGCCGAAGCGGTTGATCTTGCTTTAATCCTTGCTGTCGATGATCAGCGTGACGGGTCCCCAGTTAACCAGCGACACGTCCATCATAGCTCCGAACACGCCCGTTTCGACGTTTAATCCGCGGGCGCGAAGCGTCTCGTTGAAGACTTCGTACAAGGCCGATGCAGGCTCAGGACGGGCGGCCGCCATAAAGTTTGGACGTCGTCCTTTGCGGCAGTCTCCGTACAAGGTGAACTGCGATACGGACAAAATGGCCCCGCCCACGTCCTCGACGCTGTGGTTCATTTTGCCGGCTTCGTCTTCGAAAATACGCAGTCCGGCCGCTTTATCGGCCAGATAGGACGCGTCTTTTTCGGTATCGCCTTCGGTTACTCCGACGAGAATGGCAAGGCCGCGGCCGATGCTGCCGACCGTACGTCCTTCCACATCCACCGAGGCCGACTTGCAGCGTTGAATCACTATCCGCATAGGCAAACAAAGCTCCTTTTCTAACCGGGCGCAGCGACGTGCTCAGCGCCCTTTATTGCATAATCCGGTGTACCGTATACACGTCCCGTACCCGTTTGATCCGCTCGACCACCGACTGCAAATGTTCGGTGTTGCGAATCAGGATCGTAATATGCACCAAAGCCATTTTGTTCTTGTCCGCACGTCCGGAAACGGCAGTCATATTGGTCTTGCTCTCGGAGACGGCTTGCAGCACTTCGTTCAGGAAATCCCGGCGATCAAGGCCCGTAATCTCGATATCGACGCTGAAGTTGGACTCCACGGCATCTTCCCACTCCACCTCGATCACGCGCGCTGCTTCTTGGCCGTCACCCGATCCAGGGATATTGGTACAGTCGGCGCGGTGTACGGAGACGCCGCGACCGCGGGTAATATAACCGACGATCTCGTCTCCCGGAACCGGGTTGCAACAGCGGGCAAAACGAACCAACAGGTTGCTCGCTCCCTTAACTTTGACGCCGTTGGTCGGACGCTTTTTATCCTTATCGGCCGGAGCGGCTTTCACTTCGCGGACTTCGTTCGTCAGCTCCAGATGGTTGCTGTTTTCTTCCTGCTCGCGGCGCCATTTTTCCGTTAAACGGGTAATGACCTGCGAAGCGGTGATGCCGTTGAAGCCGATAGCCGACAGCATGTCTTCGGTATCGTTAAAAGCAAACTTGTTCGCGACTTCGAGCAACTTGTCGTCGGTCAGCCATTCGGATACTTCCAGCCCGAGCTTTTTGATCTCGCGCTCCAGTCCTTCCCGGCCTTTCTCGACGTTCTCTTCGCGGCGTTCCTTTTTGAACCACTGCTTGATCTTGCTGCGCGCATGCGACGATTGGGCAATTTTCACCCAGTCCTGACTCGGTCCGTACGAATGCTTGGAGGTCAGGATTTCCACGATATCGCCCGTTTTCAGCTTGTGATCCAGCGGCACGATCCGACCGTTCACCTTCGAACCGATCGTCCGGTTACCGATTTCCGTATGGATGCGGTAAGCGAAATCAAGCGGTCCCGATCCGGCAGGCAGCTCGATCACCTGTCCTTTCGGCGTGAACACGAACACAAGGTCGGAGAAGAAATCCATCTTAAGCGATTCGACGAATTCGGACGCGTCTTTCGCTTCGTTTTGCAGTTCGATGATTTCTTTGAAAAACGGCATCTTGTTCTCGATCCCGCTGCCCGTCGCCGTCGTGCCTTCTTTGTACGCCCAGTGCGCCGCGATACCGAATTCGGCCGTGCGGTGCATGTCCCAAGTGCGAATTTGCACTTCGGTCGGTTCGCCGTTAGGGCCGACGACGGTCGTGTGCAGCGACTGATACATATTGGCTTTCGGCATCGCGATATAGTCTTTGAAACGACCCGGCATCGGCTTCCACAGCGTGTGGATAATTCCCAAAGTCGCGTAACAATCTTTGACATTGTCGACCAGCACGCGAATCGCCAGCAGGTCATAAATTTCGTTGAACTGCTTATTTTTGTTCGTCATCTTTTTATAAACGCTGTAAATATGCTTCGGACGTCCTGACAGATCGGCTTCGACGCCCATCTCTTCAAGCTTTTCGCGAATACGGCCGATGACGTCGGAAATAAACTGCTCGCGCTCGGCGCGCTTTTTATGCATCAGATTGGCGATTCGATAATACTGCTGAGGATTCAGATAACGCAGCGCGATATCTTCCATCTCCCACTTGATCGCCGAAATACCGAGACGATCGGCCACCGGACAGAAAATCTCCAACGTCTCGTACGCGATCCGCCGCTGTCCTTCTTCCGATTGATGCTTGAGCGTACGCATATTGTGCAGCCGGTCCGCCAGCTTGATGACAATGACGCGGATATCTTGAGCCATCGCGATAAACATTTTGCGGTAGTTCTCGTTTTGTTGTTCTTCTTTGGAACGGAATTTGATGCGCTCGAGCTTGGTCAGCCCGTCGACGAGCATTGCGCAAGTCTCGCCGAAGTGCTCGCGGATCTCCTCCAGCGAAACGGTCGTGTCCTCGACTACATCGTGCAGCAAAGCCGCTTCGATGGACGTCGTGTCCATCTGCATGCCCACGACAATATCTGCAACCGCCAGCGGATGCAGGATATACGGCTCGCCGGACTTTCGGACTTGGCCAAAATGAGCCTTATCAGCGAATTCGTAGGCTTCCCGGATGCGCGGAAGGTCCGACTCTCGGATGTAAACGGACGCCTTTTCAAGTAATCGTTCAATGCCCATTGAGTCCTTTCCGATTCCTTTCTATAAGAAAATGAAGCCTGTCCGCGAAATTCGCATTCAGGCGTGTAGATGAGGTACATTTCGTCTTCGACCCTTCCGGGCAAAAAGACAAAACAATCTCGCGTTAAGCGATTGTATGAACGGTTTTCCTTTCATTATGCCTTTTAGGCTAACCCCCGTCAATGCGTGCAAGGAAATTGTTGCTTTCTTCATGAAAAGCTCACGGTTTGCATTCAACTTTCCGTTTCGAACATTAAATCGCCTAAATCCGAAAGTTATTGCGAGTTTCCACGAAAATGTTATTGAAAAAAAACAAAATTGTCTGTAATCTAGCTAAGATGATCAAGCGCGTACGGATTTGGCTGCTTCGGCCTCGGTGCACTACCGCCTTCCACCCGTTTTTCTCATCCGATCCAGAGCCGCTTCCTCCACGCCTAATGGAGCGGCTCCAACCTATGCCCTTAAGGAGTGAGAATCTTTGCAGCGTGAAATTCAAGTGAATGAAAGACCGGCGTTCGGCCCCGGCCTGCTTCTCAGCTTGCAGCATTTGTTCGCCATGTTCGGCAGCACCGTCCTCGTCCCGAATCTGTTCGGGGTGGACCCAAGCGTGATCCTGTTGATGAACGGGATCGGCACTTTGCTCTACATCCTGATTTGCAAAGGTAAAATTCCGGCTTATCTGGGATCCAGCTTCGCGTTTCTCGTTCCGGTAGGCGCTGTTCTCGTCACGCCGGGCAACATGGACAACTATTCGAAAGCGCTAGGCGCATTCATTGTGATCGGCGTCGTGTTCATCATCGTGGCCGGAATCGTCAAAATTGCCGGCACCCGTTGGATCGACTTTATGTTCCCGCCGGTCGTCATGGGCTGCATCGTCGCGCTCATCGGCCTGGAGCTGCTGCCGGTTGCCGCGAATCTCGCAGGTCTGCTGGGCACGACAGACGCAACTACCGGAGTCGTCACCTACAGTTCCAATGCCATTATCATTTCGATCGTCACGTTGGCCGTTACGGTATTGGGCGCCGTGCTGTTCCGCGGTTTCCCAAAAATCATCCATATCTTGATCGGGATCGCCGTCGGCTATATCGTGGCTTACTTCATGGGCGAAGTCAACACGGCAGCCGTAGCCGAGGCAAGCTTCCTGTCCTGGCCGGACTTCTCCGCGCCGACTTGGGATATCGCGGCGATTCTGATGATTTTGCCTGCCGCGCTCGTCGTCATCGTCGAACACGTCGGCCACCTGCTTGTGACAAGCAATATCGTCGGAAAAGACTTGTCGAAAGATCCGGGCCTGCATCGCTCGCTGCTCGGTAACGGGGTATCCACGGTATTGTCCGGTTTCGTCGGTTCTACGCCCAACACGACGTACGGCGAAAACATCGGCGTCATGGCGCTGACTAGAGTCTACTCCGTATTCGTTGTCGGCGGAGCGGCGGTTATCGCGATTCTGCTGTCGTTCTCCGGCACGTTCTCCGCGGCGGTCGCCAATATTCCGGGCCCGGTCATGGGCGGCGTATCGCTGCTGCTGTTCGGCGTTATCGCGGTGTCCGGCCTGCGCATCTTCGTCGAGCAAAAAGTCGATTTCTCCAAATCGGTCAATATGCTGCTTGCCGCAGTCATTCTGGGTACGGGTCTTAGCGGCATTACGCTAACGATCGGCCAAGTTTCGCTGAAAGGCATGGCGCTCGCTACGATTGTCGGCATTCTCGTCAATCTGATCTTCCGTCTGATTCAGATGTTCGGACTCTCGAACGAACCGGAAGAAATCGAAACCGAAACAAAAACGCCGGATATCTGATTCCGCTCAAACTTGCCAAAAAGGCCGTGCGTCTCTTCCGAAGAAGAGCGCACGGCCTTTTCTTTTTTGACCGTCATAAAACGGCATTCTTGCTGCACGAGTTATTTTCCCATGATACGGAGTACCGGAGAACAGCCACTGCCGCTCCATGTTATAGGAAAATAATTCCTGTGTTACTGAATCATTGATGCAACCAAGCCTATTATTGCAGCTTGTCGCCTCCGGTTTTCGGACTCATCCATTTTGCCGGAACGATTTTGGTCACGAATTTATGCACCATAGCCGATTCCTTGGTCAAGAAAGGTCCAAGCACGGCCAGAATCAAGACATAGATTGCCGCAAAAGGTTGAAGAATCGCCATCAGTCCGCCTGCTGCACCGAGGTTCGCCATAATGATAGAGAATTCGCCGCGCGAAACGATGGTGAGACCGACATTCGAGGAAGCTTTCGGAGAAAGCTTTCCGCTGCGTCCGGCCAACATGCCTGCCGTATAGTTTCCGATAATCGTAAGAATAACGGCACCGATCGCAAGCCATACCGCATTGCCTTTAAGACTGAGCGGATCAATCGTCAGACCGAAGCTGAAGAAGAACAACGCTCCGAAGAAATCACGGAAAGGCAGGATCGCTTTTTCGATCCGATGCATATGCTTGGTCTCGGCCAATACCAGACCGACCAATAATGCGCCGATGGCTTCCGCTACGTGAATCGTCTCGGAGAAACCCGCTACGATGAACAACATGGCGAAAACGGTCGTTAAAAAGATTTCGTTCGAAGAAACGCCCAAGATCTTGTTCAAGACCGGGATAAGCAGTCTGCCGACAATGAGGACGAGCAGCATGTAACCGAGCGCGATTCCCGCCGAAAGCAGCACGCCGCCGAGCGTAGTCGCTCCGCTGAGCAGAAGACCGGACAAGATGGAGAGGTAAACAGCCAGGAATACGTCTTCGAACATGATGATGCCCAGAATCATTTCCGTTTCCGGGTTGGCCGTGCGTCTCAGGTCAACGAGTACTTTCGCGACAATGGCGCTGGACGAGATCGTGGTCACGCCGGCAATCACGAGCGTTTCCAGAATCGGGAATCCGCATACGAGACCGAACAGCAGTCCCAAGGTAAAGTTGATCCCGATATAGATAGAGCCGCCGATCGCGATCGACTTTCCGGCTTTTGCCAGACGACCGACCGAGAACTCAAGACCCAGATAGAACAGCAGAAAGATTACGCCAAGACGACCCATGAAGTTGATCAGTTCCGCACTTTCGATAAATCGAAGGTCAATCAGACCGAAATGCGGCGCATGCGGTCCGACAGCCATACCTGCGAGGATGTAGAAAGGAACTACGGAAAAGCGAAGTTTAGCGGAGAGGAACCCGGCGAGTGCAATAAGAAGCACTGCGATCCCGACTTCGAATACCATATGGTCCATCAAGCCTCACCTACTTCCAAGATCCTTTTCAACTTCTGAATGTTTTGCCGTTCGCCGGCCAGTACCAAAGTCATCCCTTCGGTCAACACATATTCCGGTCCCGGACTTACGGTTTGCTTATGCATCGTATCGATCGACGCAATGACGACAGTTCCGGTGTTTTCGCGGATTTTCAACTCGCCGATCGAACGACCGATCGCTTTGATGCCTTTTTTGAGCTTATACCATTCGATCGACAATTGATCCAGCGTATGCTCGACTTTCTCGAGCGCCGTCGGCTGGTAGTTCATGCCGCCCACGATGCCGCCGAGCTGACGAGCTTCGGTATCGGTCATCGTCATGACGCGCATCAACTCTTCCGGCTCCTCCGGCGATGGGCAAAACAGTTCGCGCTTGCCGTCTTCGTGCAAAATCACGATGACGCGATCTCCTTCTTCCGTGTCGATCAGGAACTTGCGCCCGATCCCCGGAAGGTCGGTCTCTCTTATTACGGACATTTTATCCCCCTCCTTAACTCTGAAAATTCGGACTCCCGATGCAGTACGAAGCCAATACGAATAGAGGCTCCTCCGCTGAGTCTCCCTACGTAATACGTACCGGTTCGCAAAGGGTTTCAAAAAAAACGCTTTTTTTCGTTCTTTTTTCTCTCTTTTGGCGAAAAAGGCTTCGAAACAGCGAAAAACCCGTCATTTGCTCCCGCTTACTTCTCGGGATGTCAAATAACGGGTTTTTATTCCGGCTCATTAACTCATATCGACTTTCGACTCAGCCTTTGATCAGGTTGAAGACTTCGACATTATCCAGACGGCTGCGGCCGTTCAGTTCTTCCAGTTCGATCAGGAAAGCAGCGCCGACCACGTTGCCTCCAAGCTGACGAACCAGCTCGACGGAAGTGGCGATCGTACCCCCGGTCGCCAGCAAATCGTCTGCGATCAGAACGTTTTGTCCTTCTTTTACCGCATCGATATGCATCGCCAGTTTATCGGTTCCGTATTCGAGTTCGTATTCGACTTCGATCGTTTTGTACGGCAGCTTGCCGGTTTTGCGAATCGGAATGAAACCGACGCCCAATGCATAAGCCAAAGGCGCGCCAACAACGAAACCGCGTGCTTCCGGTCCCGCGATCAGATCGATTTTCAAATGTTCGACTTGCTTTTTCAATGCGTCGATCGCTTCGCGGTAAGCCGGCCCGTTGCCGAGCAGCGTCGTGATGTCTTTGAAGCTGATCCCCGGTTTCGGAAAATCGGGAATGACGCGAATATGCTGATTAAAATCCAAATAAATCTCCTCCTAAGTCTTGTTTCCCGGATGGTTTTACAGAAGAAACAGCGTTGCCTCGCCAAACGGCGAAGACAACGCACCCTATTCCACGTTACCTTGTCAACGAAAAAGCCGCGTCCGCATTTCCGGCTCGAACGGCCTGTAGACGCTCTGCAAGCCAAGTTCCGAGATCTTCTCCCGGACCCAGCATCATGCGCTCCACGGCTTCCGCTTCCTGCAATTTGCGATAAGCGGAAGCCGAATCCAAAGCCGCTTTAGGCGGAGTCGGATTCGCGGCAATCATGGCTCCGTCTCGAATGATGAATTGCAACTCCTCAAATACTTCAAGAGTCATGCGAATCATGCGAATGGAGCAACCGGAAGCGCGGGACAAATGTCGAACCAATTGTTCCTCGCTCACCTGATCTGCCGCAGCGCGGCGAAGCTCTACATAGATCGTCTTGATCCGTTCGCGGCTTGGCTCGCTCAAGCGCTGCGCCGAAGGCCCGCTTGCCGGATACAAAAGAACCATGTTTTCCAGCGAAGGGAATTCGGCCAACAGCTTGTCCAATTGCGCAGCGGTATCCGGAATATCCAAAACGAACAATGTACGCGTTTCGGCCGGCTCCGCATGCTGCTGCCTGCTTTCCGTTCCTTGAATCCCGGAATATTCATCATACAGCCAAAGCGGCAGTTGCGCCAGAGTCTTCTGCGAAACTTTTAGTGTCGTTTTATTTAAGGCGATTGCAACCTGGCTCGGCTCGCACGCCAACACGTTTTCGGACTTTTTGCGGAAGCGTTCGACATCTTCTGCCGAAGCTTCCGGAGCTCGCCGATCAAACACCTGAAAAGCCGGCAGCGCCAGATCGCGGACCATCAACTGGGGTTTGCGGCTCCCTCTCCATTCATTGATGCTCGGTTCCGCAAGCAGATCCAACCGATCTCCTTCGCTCAGATACTCGGCCAATGCTCCTTTTCCGAAAGCGACCGCTTCAACGACGCAACCCTCTTGTTCGACGACCAGTTTCAAATGCGTATTCGTCTTGCCCATCGTGAGTACGCGTTGAAGCTTTACATTCCGGAACACCAATTGCGGAGTCGGGTTGCTCATGCCGAACGGAGCCATGCGATCCAGGTCTTCGATGACGGGAATCGGGATATCCGCCAGCGAACATTCGGTCTCGGCTTCGATGACGGGAACCAAATGCTCCGGCAGTAGCTTTTCGGCTGCGTGATCATTCAATCCGCGTTCGAAATCTTCGAGACGTTCTCGCAGCAAACTCATACCGGCTGCAGAAGGGTGACCTCCGAAATGCTGCATCGTATCTTCGACCGACAATAGCGCTTCATAGATATCAAAGTCAGGAATCGAGCGCGCCGATCCTTTGCAGGTTCCTTTTTCCGCGTCAATGCCCAGTATAATCGTCGGACGGTAATAGCGCTCAAGAATTTTGGAAGCGACAATACCGACAACGCCGACATTCCAGCCTTCTCCGGCCAATACGATCACGTCGGGAATCGACCCTTCAGCGGCCGCAATCTTGTTTTCCAGCATGACGACCGCTTCGCTGACGATATCTTCCACGTTCTTTTGCCGGTCTTTGTTCAGCAGATCCAACACCGAAGCCAGATGCTCCGCACGGTCTTGTTCATCGGTAATCAGCAGATCAACCGCGCGGTTGGCATGATCCAGTCTGCCGCTGGCATTGATGCGCGGAGCAATAGCGAAAGCGATTCCTATCGAATTCAGCTGTTCCGGTTGGCTGCCCGCTATAGCCAGCAATTCTTTGATGCCGAGCGATGGGTGCAGACGCATACGTTCAATCCCTCTAGCGACCAACAAGCGGTTTTCGCCTGTAAGGGGCATCAAATCCGCGACTGTGCCGATAGCAGCAAGATCCAACCATTCTTCCGGCGGCCGCCCCAACAGAGCATGAGACAATTTGAAAGCAACGCCCACGCCCGCCAACCCTTTGAATGGATAACTGCACATGGAAAGCTTAGGATTGACGAGAGCTACTGCTTGGGGCAATACAGCCGGAGGCTCGTGGTGATCGGTTACGACCGTATCGATTCCGAGCGATGACGCATAGGCGATCTGGTCTACGGCACTGATGCCCGTGTCGACCGTAACAATCAACTTGACGCCTTCGGCTGCTGCCTGGTCGATCGCATGACGATGCAAGCCGTATCCTTCTTTCGAGCGATGCGGGATATAGGTGCCGAAGTCCGCTTCCAATACAGTCAGCAAACGGATCATAAGCGCTGTGCTGGATACGCCGTCCGCGTCATAGTCTCCGTACACCCAAATCCGCTCTTTCCGCTCAAGCGCCGTTCGGATGCGTTGTACGGCAACATCCATCCCATGCAGCAGAAACGGATCATGCAGCCCATCCAAACTCTCGTCTCCGTTCAAAAAATCGGAGGCCGCATCGGATGTGGCATAGCCACGGTTTACCAGCAAGGAGGCCAGCAGCGGGGACACGCCCATGTCATCACTTAGCTGCTCCACGGTTACCTGCTTCGGACTTGCGATTTTCCATTGATATCGGGAATGAAGCACAAGCTCACCTGCCTTTTAAAAAACGTAATTTATTGAACAATCGTCGGCTGCTCGCCGCTTTCGGGAAGCTCTTCGTTCGATTTATAAGGATATCCCGCATGATAAGGTTCAACACGCACGCGAACATCTACAACCCGTACAAAGCGATGCATCAACAGATCTCGGGATCGTTGGGCGATCTCCTCGGCTTCCTTGACCGTCATTCGGGGATTGACGCTTAACACCAGCTCGACCGTAACCGTTTCAAGCGATTCCTGTGCTTTTAACTCCCGAACTTCGATCACGCCTTGAATGCGCTGGACGGTCTCGATAAAAGGCTTAGGATCAACCATTTTGAGTCCGGCACCTTTCTGCGACGAAGACTCGAAAAACGATGACATCAGGCGCAGCGCCTTCACGATAACAAGGATCGCCACCAACAAAGAGGCAGCCGGGTCGGCATAAGCAAACAAAGGAATATCAAAACCGCTTCCGGCAACCGACAAAGCCATTCCCGCCGCTACGAGCATGGACGCATAAAGGGAAATTCGATGCTCTGCCGCATATCGGATCGCTGCTTCGCGGTCCTGCCGGAGCCGACGGCGATAACCCCAAACAAACAAGCCTTCTCCAATGACCACCGCTACGGAAAAGGCAGCAACCGCCCAACCGTTCAGTGTTTGACCGGGTCCGTTCATTAACTGCCCGATTGCGGAAATAGAAGCTTCGATTGCACCTACAAGCACTAACGCCGCCAGCAGTATTTTGATCCATAAGGAAGAATGGCGAGGACTTCGCGTACCGCGCACTGCGTCCGCTACCGAATTCAATGCATCGGTAAGCAGAGCCTGACTTCCTCCGAACCAGCCGCCGACTCCTTTAACCAGCGCCGTAAAACCAAGCAGGCAGGCATCGGTCCAACCTGTAGAATTCCCGCTATCTTGTTGACGGACCGTCATAATGATTCCCCTCTCGTATTCGATCCCAAAATCATAAAAGCCGCGCCTCGAATTCGGGACGCGGCTCTACGGCTGCTTGTACTTGTCTCACACCCAGCTTTGCATGCAGCGCAAGACAAGCACCAAGCCGTAAGGATATTAATTCGTCGCTTTGGACGGTTGGGCCGCGGACGGCTTCTTTTTGTTTCTGAGCGCCAGCCACAACGGGCTTGCGATAAAGATCGACGAGTAAGCGCCGAACAGCAAGCCGATAACCATGGCCAGAGAAAACATGCGAATCGATTCGCTGCCCAAGATGAGCAGAGCGAAAGCCGCGATGAATACGGTAAATACCGTACCGAGCGAGCGGGTCATCGTTTGAGAGATACTCTTGTTCACGACATCTTCAAGATCGGCGTGCGTTTGCTTTTTGGCGAAACGCAGATTCTCGCGAACTCGGTCGAAGATTACGATCGTATCGTTGATCGAGAAACCGATGATGGTCAAGATCGCGACAATGAAGGTCAAATTAACTTCGAGTCGTAAAATCGAGAACACGCTGATTACGAGAAAAGCGTCATGCAGAAGGGCAACGACAGCCGACAAAGCGAAACGCCATTCGAATCGGATTGTGACGTAAATGACGATGCCGATGCTTGCGACAATTATCGCCAGAAGCGCATTTCGCTCCAGTTCTTTAGCGATCTCGGTGTCCACCGTATTAATCTCGTACGATGCGTTGTTGTCGATTTGGCTGTTGAACGTCGATTGAAGGGACTGTGCCTGCGCATCAGTCAAGACTTCCGGAAAACGAATATTGACTCGGTCGTTGCCCGCCGTAATATTGGCTTCCTGATCAAGTTTCGCATCAACCAGTACTTTTTGAACGTCCGCTTGCGTCACGACCTTGGATACGGAAATATCCACGTTCGAGCCCGAGCGGAAATCAACGCCGTAGTTCAATCCGAAGATTGAAAGGCAGATAATGCCTGCCAATGTGATCAGAATCGAAAATCCGTAAAAATACTTACTGGCTTTGATAAAATTGAAATCCCACTTCGAGCTTGAGGATGGGTTCTTAGAGCTCACGAATTTCACTTCCCTTCACTCCGAAATACGCCGGTTTTTTCAAGGACTTTGCTTTAACCAGCAGGGAGAGCAGGTAACGCGACAAGAAGACGTTCGTGATGATACTGGTCACAATATCAATCATCAGAACCAACGCGAATCCGCGAACCGACCCCGTACCCAGCCAGAACATGACGGCCCCGGCAATCAGAGTCGTGATCTGAGCATCCATGACGGTACGGAACGAACTCTTGCTGCCGGAACGGAAAGCCGACAAGATGCTTTTACCGCTTCGAATCTCTTCTTTGATCCGTTCCGAGGTAATGATATTGGCGTCGACCGCCATGCCTATACCCAGTATAAACGCCGCGATCCCCGGCAGGGTCAGCGTAATGCCCGCCCAATTGAAGATCAGGATCGTTCCCCAGGTATGGATAAGCAGACAGAATGCCGCGATCAATCCTGGCACCCGATACATGAATACCATGAAGATCAAAATGATGATGGAGCCGATGATACCGGCGCGCAGCGTCTGGTCAAGCGACTGTTGTCCCAAGGTTGCACCGACGCTTTGCGAATATTTCTCGGTCAACTGCAGCGGCAACGCGCCGAGATTGATGGTGTCGCGCAAATTTTGCGCTTCTTCCCGCGTGAAGTCGCCTGTAATTTGAGCGGTTCCGCCTGTGATGCGCTGCTGCACGGTCGGTGCAGACAACATTTCGTCATCAAGGAAAATCGCCATCGGCTGGCCGATCAAACGACCCGTCACGTCCGCAAACTTGCTCGCATCGTTCAATTCGATCGAAATCATCGGATTGTTGAGCGAGTCGTACTGAACGGAAGCGCCGTTAGGCTTGAAATCTTCGCCGGTCAGCTCGATTTTGTCGAACCCTTGATATGGATCCGACGGCGTCGCTTCGGCATCGGTACCCGCTGCTTCGTCAGTACCGGTCGTGCCGCTATCCGTTCCTGCTGCTTCGGTTGCTTCGTCGGTTGCCGCCGCGCCGTCGGACGAATCTTCGACTGCGGCTCCGTCCGTACTTGTTGCCGCATCCGTGCTGCCTGCCCCGCTGGTCGAATCCGGATTTTCCACAGCCGTTTCGTCCTCGGTTGCAGTGCCGGCGTCGTCCGTCGTACTTTCTTCCGAAGAGTTACCCAGACTGCGGAACGTCAGGTTAGCGGGTTCTTTGATACGTTCCCTTACGGCCGTTTCGTCGGTGACGCCCGCGATTCTAAGACGAATCCGGTTGGCGCCTTCGGTAGTGATCTCCGGCTCGCTTCCCCCAATGGCGTCTACGCGTTTTTCGAGACTCTTGGCCGTCTCGGTCAGGGATTCTCGGGTGACTTCTGTTCCGCCCGTCATTGGCGACGCCTCGTACAGGATCTCGAAGCCTCCCTTTAAATCCAGTCCCAATCTGACTGAATTCAACAGGTTGGGCGTGCTCCAAATCATGACCCCGATTGAGACGAGCACAATAACAATGAAACTGACAATTCTCTTCATGCCGTTTCTGGTTCCCCCTTTTTTCTCAATATTCCCATTATAGCGACGCCGTAAAATGGAGTCAATGAAGCAAAAAGAAAGGCCCTCCTTTAGGAAAAGGGAGCCTCTTTCAGCGCCGCAAGAGTGAGGTAGTTCATCATCCCGTCCGCACGCAGCGTCAGAATGTCGTTTACGATGCGATGCAAGGGCGGATCCTGTCTCCCTGCATACTTGCCGTTCACGCACTGCCACACGTCTTCCCAGGTCGTGTGCTCATAGCCGAGAAAATGAAATTCATCCGCTTTGCGACGACAAAGTTCGATCACGGCTTCAGTCAATTCTTCTCCGGCAAGCTCTTCTCCTATCGGTTCCTGCCCTTCCCACTTCTCTTCTGCCGCCATGACCTGCCCCTTTCTCCGTGAACGCACAACCCCAGCATTCCGACTTTGTTGTTCATTCGACGCAACGGGCTTCATTCCTGCCGCCCATTCCATACCTCGGGCAAAAGCCGGCCAATTATAAAATATTCACGTACAGATACCAGCCTCCGGCTGCCAATGCAAGCAAAGTTAACGGAAATGCCACAATCAGATACGACAAATAAGAAAAGCGATAGCCTTCTTTTTGCGCTAATCCGGCAGCCAATACCCCCGCGACCGAACCTGCCAGCGTTCCGCTTGAACCGATTCCGCTACCCAACGCCAATGCCCACCAAAGTCCTTGGAGATCCGCCGGGCGAACGACTTCCATCTGCAAGCCGATGGTCTGGATCAATGGAATGGAAGCCGCAATCAGCGGGACAGGGTCCAATACCGCGGAAAACAATCCCGAAACGGCAAACAGGACGAGTGCCGTCAATGTCTTGTTCTCATTGGTTAACTCCAGGAGTTTCGTCGCGATTTCTCCGGTAATGCCCGTTTCCACAAGACCGCCTGCCAGCACATAGAATCCAACCAGCACGCCAAGCGTTTTGAAATCCATCCGATCCCGAATTTGCCGAAGTTCGTCCCCTGAGCGCACATTGACGGCAAGCATCAATAGCCCCGCCGCGATAGCCACAGTGCCGCTGCCCATATTGAATCGGTCATGCCAAATCAAACCCGCAATCAACAAGATCAGCACGCCGATCGACAACAGTGCCTGAGAACGGTTTGTCAGATAGCTCGAAGGATTAAGCGATGCAAGTTCCGTTTTGCGATCCCCGTTTCCCTTCATCTCCCGGCGGAAGATCAGCATGAGCAGAGCAACATGTACAATAAGCAAAATCAATGCCGGCTGTAACAAATGAGCTGCAAAAGCGCGTGTATCCATATCCGCGGCCGTGCCGATCATCATATTCGGCACGCTTCCAGCCAAGGTTGTCATTCCGCCCAGATTGCAAGCGATGACGCTCATGATCAGAAAAGGAACCGGGCCGATTCGCAAGGTTCGCCCGATCCGCAAAATCAAGGGGGCCAACAATAATAAGGCCGGACCGCTGCCCAATATTGCCGATGTCAGTGCCGCGATCAGCGTCACGACGACAAGTACGGCAGGCAGGCTGCCAGATACCGTTTGTACGATTCGCAAAGCTGTAAAATGGACGATTCCACTGCGATCGACCGCTGCGGCCGTAATCATCATCCCTACCAAAAGCAGCAGCGTATTGAGTGCGATATGATGCGACAATGCCGCGTTCCAGTCGACAATTCCGAGCACTAACAGTGCCAGCGCTCCGATGATCGCGGCCCATCCTCCGTTTATTTTTTCCGTTACGACCAGCACATAGACGATCGCAAATACGGCTGCTGCCGTATAGACCGGCCAAAATGCGGTATCGATTGCGGAAATCATGCAGTCACTTCCTTTCAACAGATCCCCTTAAGATAGGGCGCGTACGCAAACTCGTCCTAATTATGTAGAGTGCCATTAGCGGCAAATGTTTCGGTAAACCCTTTAAAACACGCCCTAATAAGCAGGAAAAAAGAAGCTGCCGAAGAACGGAGATAACCCGTTCGGCGGCAGCTTGCTTGCAAGGCCGCGGCAATTCACCTCCGTCGGCGCTTCCTTCATTCGTCTTACTTCTTGTCGAGGCTGACGTCGGAGCTGCCTGCCGTTGTAACATGGCTGATTGCGCTGCGGTCGAACGTCATTTTTGTAACATCATTTACGCGCAGAACAGCTACATCGTTCGTAATCTCCAGGATTGTACCGTGCAGACCACCGATCGTGACGACCTTGTCGCCTTTTTTAAGCTGTCCGAGCATAGCATTACGTTGTTTTTGTTTCTTTTGTTGCGGGCGAATCAGCAGGAAATAGAAAATGGCGATCATGAACACGAACGGAATGATCGTCATAATGATTCCGCCGCCGCCGGCAGGAGCAGCTGTAAGCGTTGCAGCTTGAAACATCGTTAATCCCCCTTATTATGCGAATGGCCGTACGAAAGTCCTCGTACCGGACCCGTGGGGCAGCTTAGAACCCGTTGCTGTTGGCGTGCATGCCATACTGCTCAAAGAATTCGTCGCGGAAATCAAGCAAGCGATCCTCGCGGATAGCCTGACGGACGCCGCTCATCAAGTTGAGCAGGAAGTGGAGATTGTGATAAGTGGTCAGCCGGAGGCCGAACGTCTCGTCAGCCTTGATCAGGTGACGCAGGTACGCCCGGGAATAGTTCCGGCAGGTATAGCAATCGCAGTTCGGATCGAGAGGACCGAAGTCTCTCGCGTACTGGGCATTGCGTACAACCACCCGGCCCTGGCTTGTCATCGTCGTTCCGTTACGCGCAATGCGCGTTGGCAGCACGCAGTCGAACATATCGACTCCGCGAATGGCGCCTTCGAGCAGAGCATCCGGAGAACCTACGCCCATCAAATAGCGGGGCTTGTTCGCCGGGAGCAGCGGTACTGTATACTCCAGCACTTCATACATCAGATGCTTCGGTTCTCCCACACTCAGTCCACCAATAGCATACCCCGGGAAATCCATCGAAGTCAAATCAGCCGCGCTCTGACGACGCAGGTCTTCATGCATGCCGCCCTGCACGATTGCGAACAATCCTTGATCTTCCGGGCGCGCGTGAGCTTTCAGGCAGCGCTCCGCCCATCTCGACGTACGTTCAAGCGAGCGTTTGAGGTAAGCATGCTCGGCCGGGTAAGGCGGACATTCGTCGAAAGCCATCATGATATCCGATCCCAGCGCGTTTTGGATTTCCATCGCCACTTCCGGCGACAGGAACAGCTTGTCTCCGTTGAGGTGGGAACGGAAGTTTACGCCTTCTTCGGTGATCTTGCGCATTTCAGCCAGGCTGAATACTTGGAAGCCGCCGCTGTCGGTCAAGATCGGACGATCCCAGTTCATGAATTTGTGCAGGCCGCCGGCTTCGCGAATGATTTCGTGTCCCGGGCGGAGGAACAGGTGATAGGTGTTGCTCAGGATGATCTGGGCATTCATTTGTTTGAGCTCTTCAGGGCTCATCGTTTTGACGGTGGCGAGGGTACCGACCGGCATGAAGGTCGGGGTCTCGATTACGCCGTGCGGCGTGTGGACCAGGCCGAGGCGCGCGCCGGACTGTTTACAGGTTTTGATATGTTCGTAGCGAATAGCGGATGTCATTGGATCGTTCCTTTGCAAGAAAATAGGAGTAGATCCTGTTCGTTTTGTGGCTAAAGGGCGGTGCTGCTGGAGAAATTCGTTCAAGACGCTGTCTCACTCGGAAAATGGATGGAATTTAAACAAGGAATTTTCCGAGTTCAAAGGCCAACACTTTACGTGTGTTACCTTAGGTTTTCTTTGAAAACCTATATTTCACTGAATTTCTCCCTCCGCACTTTTGCTTCGCTCAGCAGGACAGGATTTTCTCAGAAGCTTTCATGAAGCTTACGCTCTTAGATTAAAAATCAAAAGATAACTAATCGATCAATATTCCAACTCTCAATAAATAAACATCGCGTCCCCGAAGCTGAAGAAGCGGTATTCGCGTTCTACGGCTTCGCGGTAGGCGGCCAGGACGTTGTCGCGGCCGGCCAGGGCGCTGACGAGCATGACTAGGGTCGACTTCGGCAGGTGGAAATTGGTGATCAGGGCATCGACGATTTTGAGGTCTTCGCCGGGATACAGGAAGATCTGGGTCCAGCCGCTGTCCGCGCCGAGACGGCCGTGTTCGTCCATGGTGCGTCTGGCCGCGGATTCGAGCGTGCGGGTCGACGTGGTGCCGACGGATACGATCCGGCCGCCGCGTTCGCGGGTGCGGTTGATCAGCTCCGCGGTTTCGGCGGGAAGCTCGTAATACTCTTCGTGCATGACGTGTTCCTCGACGTTTTCTACCGAGACCGGACGGAAGGTGCCGAGTCCCACGTGCAAGGTGACGAAGCCGATATCCACGCCTTTATCTTGCAGCTTTTGCAGCAACTCGTCGGTAAAATGCAGACCTGCCGTCGGCGCTGCGGCGGAGCCTTCGTGCTTGGCATAAACGGTCTGATAGCGCTCGCGATCGTCCAGCCGCTCTTTGATGTAAGGCGGCAGCGGCATTTCGCCGAGACGATCGAGAATCTCTTGGAAAATGCCTTCGTAGCGGAACTCGATAATGCGCGCGCCCATGTCGCCTTCTTCGAGTACCACGGCTTCAAGCTCGTCGCCGAAACGCAGGACAGCGCCGGTTTTTACTTTTTTGCCGGGCTTCGCTAATGTCTCCCAACGATCGCCTTCAATGTTTTTGAGCAATAGCAGTTCCACGCGGGCACCGGTCTCCGGTTTAACGCCGTGCAGACGCGCCGGCATGACGCGGGTATCGTTGAGAATCAACGTATCGCCGGCGTTCAGCTTATCCAAGATGTCGTAAAAATGCAAGTGCTCGGTCGCTCCCGTTTGCTTGTTCAACGTGAGCAAACGGGAGGACGTACGCTCCGCAAGCGGAGTCTGGGCAATCAATCGTTCAGGCAATTCAAAATCGTAATCTTCTACATTCATGGAGTCTTCAGTCCTTAATCAGTTCTACGTTATTGTAATAATGCAGCAAAATATCTTCGTATGTCTCGCCCTCGTCGGCAAGTCCTTTGGCTCCCCATTGCGACAACCCAAGTCCGTGTCCGTTTCCGCGTCCGACGAAGAAGAACCCGGTGCCGGAAGAAACGGCGGAGGTGTTCGTGCCGACCGAAGCAAGGCTGCGGCTCAATGCGTTTGCGTGCGAAGACGCGCCGATCGTAAGCCTGGCCGCAGACAGTCCTCCTTTGGACGCCGTGGCGTTCGTGATTACCGTATAAGCATCCGCCGACACCACATCGAACAACGTACTCGGCAGGCCGCTAAGCGCGGAACGGAACATATCCGGATATTTCACGTCGATCTTGAATCCGTTGATTTTAAGTTCGGTCGCACGACCCGAAGGGCCGCGTTGGCTGATCTGAATACTCTGAATGGTCGCAGGCAGTTTTGTCGTCGTACGACCTTTGAGCGAAGTCAGCAGCTGGGAAGACGTATACGGTCCGCGAATCCATTCATAGGTGTTGGACTCGCTCACGACTTCCAGTACAAGTGCTTCATCGCCGGGATTCATTTTCGACAATTCGGATACGCTGCTTTGGATCAACGGCAACGGACGGACCTTGGTGCTCTGTGCCGTCACGGTCATTTTACGGAAGCCGGTGGCATCCGTTCCTTTGTCCTTCACGTTATCCTCGCGTACGTAGCCGATCGTTCCGTTCGCCAGCGCCACGTGGTACCACTTTTTCAAGTTGGCCGCTGCCGCGCTGTCGGATTGGGAAGCCACGCTGGAAAACAGATTGCTTCCGCCGCTGTTCCATACTTCCGTCGGGTCGGACGTTACGCCGCCCGCATTGGAAGAGAACAGAGCTTCGACCGCTTTGCCTCCTTGTTCCAAAATCTCGCCGGACGTCGCGTCGACCGCGGCGTTGACCGATTTGCTTTCGGAACCCACTCCGTTATAAGCCTGGCTCAACGTCGAATCGACAACGTCGGCGACTTTGAACTTGGTTGCCGTTTGCGTCTGCACGGTTGCGTAGCTGCGCGCGGCGACCGCTTGCGCCTTCAGCGACTCTTCCGGCCAAGAAGCCGGAACTTCGGAGCCGACGACGGAATACAGGTACTGCTCCATCGGCAGCTCGTTCACCAGATACAGTTGTCCGCCGTACACCCCGATTTCCAGATCGCCCCGGTACGAACGCTTCGAGCGCTCTTCGACGCGGATGCCTTTGTCCGCCGCACCGTCGATCCAGATCCGATCCTGCTGGCCGAGCGACAATACGTAAGAAGGCACCGTCGTGCCGTTGTTCAGGTCGGCCGTCGCCTCGCTGCGAACGGCGGCCGAAGCGGAAACACCGTCGGAAACGGATAACGCGATGCCCGGCAGCTTACCGGCCAGCGAAACTTTCAACGCGTCCAGCGCGGAAGCGTTATTCGCTTCTCCGACCTGCACGCTGTACGAAACTTTGCCGTTGACGGAAGAAACGCGCAGAACGCCGTCGACTCCGGCATCCAGCACTTTTTGCAAAGCACCGGCCGCCGCGGCCTGCGTGCCGTAGCTGCCCGCATTCAGCGACAGCGTTCCGACGGCCGCCGGAGCCAATCCGCTTACCGCTTTGACTGAAGCGTTCGCGTTCAGGCGAGCCGCCGCATCGGATGCCGCCTTGTCGCTCGCGTAAGGCCCGGCATATAACTGGTAGAGGTCCTGACCGTTGCGAACGATCTTGTACACGGACAGTTTGTCGGATCCCGACTTCAGTTTGGATGCCAGTGCGGAGACGGCTTTAAGGTCGCCGCTTTCCCCGAGTTTGACGCGGGGGCCGCCCAAAGCGAACGAAGAAGCCGCTCCGGGAGAAGTCGAAAACCACTTGATATAGCCGGCGTCCGTCTTTTGCCCGACCGCGACCGCTTGTTCCGGCGTCAGCGTAATCTTGTCCGTCGTCTGTTTATACGTGCTGCCCAAATTCAAAAACAGTCCTACGCGTACCGTATTGTCCGCTTCCGCCGCGTGAGCGGGCGTATGAAGCGGCAAAAACGAAAAAGCGACGGCGGCCGCAAGCAGCGGCTTCCCCCATTTGGCGGACTTTCCGTTCGAACGTTGCTTGGTCATGCTCGCGTTCCTCCTTGAGGCGAATTATTTTCCGTCTTCCGGCATCGGCAGTCCCAGGTGCGAATAGGCCTGGGCAGTGACAACGCGGCCTCTCGGCGTGCGCTGGATAAACCCGCTTTGCAGCAGGTAAGGTTCGTAAACGTCTTCGATCGTCTGGCTTTCCTCGCCGATCGTCGCCGCGATCGTATCGAGTCCGACCGGACCGCCGCGGAAATTCTGAATCATCGCTTTCAACATCTTATGGTCGATGCTGTCGAGCCCCCTCGGATCGACTTGAAGGCGGGTTAAAGCTTCGGACGCAATCTCCGGGGTAATGATACCGTCTCCCCGTACCTGCGCGAAATCCCGTACGCGTTTGAGCAACCGGTTGGCAATGCGCGGAGTCCCCCGGGCCCGAAGCGCGATCTCTTCGGCGGCGTCTCCGATAATCTCCACATTGAGCGTGTCCGCGTTGCGAGCTACGATAAAGGCTAACTCTTCTACCCCGTAAAACTCCAGCCTGCTGACCACGCCGAAACGGTCGCGCAGCGGAGCCGACAACAATCCCGCGCGCGTCGTCGCGCCGATCAGCGTGAACGGCGGCAGGTCGAGACGCACCGAACGGGCGCTCGGCCCCTTGCCGATCATGATATCGAGCGCGGAATCTTCCATCGCCGGATACATGACTTCTTCGACCGTTCGATGCAGGCGGTGAATTTCGTCGATAAACAAAACGTCGCCTTCTTGCAAATTGGTAAGCAGCGCGGCGAGATCGCCCGGACGTTCGATCGCCGGGCCGGACGTCGTGCGCAGATTGACGCCGAGCTCGTTGGCGATAATGTTCGCCAACGTCGTTTTTCCCAGTCCCGGAGGACCGTACAACAATACGTGATCCAGTGCCTCGTTCCGCATTTTCGCGGCTTCGATATACACCTTCAAATTTTCCTTGACCTGGTTCTGACCGATGTATTCCGACAAATAGCGGGGACGCAGACTCAATTCCACCGCCTGGTCTTCCATCATCAGATTGGCCGATATAATGCGGTCGTCTTCCATAAATCCACCGTTCCTCCCCGTTCATCCTTACTTTACCTCATTTAGCCCCGATAAAGAACCTTTAATGCCCGCTTCATCAGCGCGTCGACCGGTTCGCCCGGTTTTAAATCTTCTTTTAACTCCATCCACACTTTATCAAGCTCGGCATCGGTGTAACCCAACACTTCCAGGCCTTCCCGGGCTTCTTTCCAGCCTCCGCCGTCCAGTTCCGCTTCCGCGGCAACGGTATTGTCGAACAATCCGCCGAGCGAAGGCGCAACGAATCCGTCCAGACGGTCCTTGAGATCCAAGATCATGCGCTGGGCCGTCTTTTTCCCGATCCCAGGCAGCTTGGTCAAAAACGTCACGTTTTCCTGCTGGATCGCGGACACGACTTTCTCGGGCGAGCCTCCGGCCAATATGCCCAGCGCCACTCTCGGCCCGATCCCCGTCACGTCGATCAACCGACGGAACAGCTTCTGTTCTTCGCGCGTCGAAAAGCCGTACAGCGAGATGGCGTCTTCGCGCACGCTGTGATGCGTATACACCGTGACCGGCTCCGACGACCCTTTTGCGGCAAAAGCATACGGATTCGGACAAAACACCCGGTACCCTACGCCCTGCACGTCGACAACGATATATTCATTTTCCATATGGGCAACCAGCCCGCGTACAAAATCGATCATTTTCGCAGTACCCCATTTAATTTGGAATTCAAACTTACCGAATGCGCATGACAGATCGCGACGGCCAAAGCATCCGCCACGTCATCCGGTTTCGGCACCGCAGACAGTTTAAGCAGCAGCTTCACCATCTCCTGGACCTGTTTTTTTTCGGCTTTGCCGTAACCGACCACAGCCTGCTTGACCATCATCGGCGTGTATTCGGCGATCGGAATCCCTTTTTGCACGGCCGCGAGCAGCAGCACGCCGCGCGCTTGGGCAACCGGCAGCGCCGTAGTGACGTTTCGGCTGAAATACAGCTTTTCCACGCCTACCTGATCCGGCTTGTATTTATCGATCAGCTGCACCATGCTTTCGTAAACGTCGCGCAGCCGCTCCTCCTCGGGCGTATGCGCCTTCGTCTGGATGCTTCCGTACTGCACCGGCGTCAGCTTATTGCCTTCTTTATCCACGAATCCGAAGCCGACGATCGCCAGGCCCGGGTCAATGCCCAAAATGCGCAAATCCATCTCTCCTCTATCTTTAACGGCGAAATTCTGCATGGAATGTAGTCCAGAGCTTCCGGAATCTTGAGCCCGAAGCGAACATATGTATTCCTTCTGTTCATTATAGCAAAAATAGCACTCGCCGGGAAAAAACTTTGCCCTCTTCCGTACCTTTGACGCCAGTTCCCCTTCGCTGCGCGTTTCGTGTATAATTTGGCTGTGCGCTTCAGATTCCTAACGTAACAGATACGCGTAAACGAAGCTTTTTTTACATACCGACAGGCAAAGGAGACGATCACAATGATCATCAAACCGAAAACAAGAGGCTTTATCTGCACCACCGCTCATCCGGAGGGATGTGCCAAGCAAGTCGAGAAGCAAGTCGAATACGTAAAATCGCAAAAGAAAATCGACGGCCCGGCCAACGTGCTCGTGATCGGTTCCTCAACCGGATACGGCCTCGCTTCGCGTATTACGGCAGCTGTCGGCGCGGGCGCGAACACGATCGGCGTCTTCTTCGACAAACCGGCGGAAGGCGCGCGCACGGCATCGGCAGGTTGGTATAACACAGCCGGCTTCGAAGCGGAAGCAGCCAAGCTGGGCGTCAAGTCTTTTAACATCGTAGGCGACGCTTTCTCGAACGAAATCAAGACGCAAACGATCGACCTGATCAAAAAAGAACTGGGCCAAGTCGACCTCGTCGTCTACAGCGTCGCTTCCCCGCGCCGCACGCATCCGGTGACGGGCGAGACGTTCACTTCCGTAATCAAGCCGATCGGCGCGCCTTACAGCAACAAAACGATGAACTTCCATACGGGCGAAGTGTCCACGACGACGATCGAACCGGCGACGGAAGAAGAAGTACGGCAGACGATCGCGGTCATGGGCGGCGAAGATTGGAAAATGTGGATGGACGCGCTGCAAGAAGCCGGAGCGCTGGCGCAAGGCGCGACGACCGTCGCTTATTCGTACATCGGTCCCGAAGTCACCCATGCCATCTATCGCGAAGGCACGATCGGCAAAGCGAAAAACGATCTGGAACAAACCGCGAACGTGCTGAAAGAAAGCTTGAGCGCAATCGGCGGACGCGCCTTCGTATCGGTCAACAAAGCGCTTGTTACCCAGTCCAGCTCGGCGATTCCGGTCGTGCCGCTGTACATTTCGGCGCTGTACCGCGTCATGAAAGAAAAAGACCTGCACGAGAACTGCATCGAGCAGATGTACCGCTTGTTCGCGGATCGTCTGTACGGCGAAGAAACTTCGGCGGACGAAAAAGGATTGATTCGCGTCGACGATTGGGAAATGCGCGAAGACGTTCAAAACGAAGTCACGCGCCGTTGGAACGAACTGGGCACCGAAAACGTGGAAGAGCTGTCCGATCTGGCCGGCTACCGCCGCGAATTCTTCCAACTGTTCGGCTTTGAAAGCGACGGCGTGGATTACGAAGTCGATACCGATCCGAACGTGCCGATGCCGAACCTGCGTTAATCGTTAACGTTTTACGGCTGTCGAGAAAGTCACGTTCGCGGAAAAAGCGGGAAAACTCCGAGAGAAATTCGTTTTCTCGCTCCCAGCTACGTTGAACTTTCCCAACAAAAAAACCGTCTTGCTTGCCCATGGGCAGGAAAGACGGTTTTTCGTTTCGCTTATCGATTCGATGCTTTTTCAGGTTCGACCACGGGGGACAAATCAAAGGGGAGACGCGGCGGCCGCCCACTGCTTGATACCTTCCATCAGCCCGGAGTAGTCCACTTTGGCGTAATCGGTGACGTCCAACTCGTACAATTGCCCCAACGCGAACGTATCGTAGCCTCTCGTCGTGCATCGTTTGACGAACTCTTCGTAACTCAATAATTGATCCGCCCGGCTTCGATCCGCCAATCGTTGACCTGGCGAATATACGGATACCAAGTGTCCCAAATGTCTGGAATGATCCAGATCCCGTCTGCGCTGCCGCTGGTATAACGCGTCAAGATCCCCGATCAGTCTGATCGTCAGCACCCGATATCCGTATTTCGCCGCCAAATAAGTCAGGCATGGCTTTTGCTTGTCGCTGAACGGATAATCGGACAGGATATTGCGCCCGGCCTGCATATGCTTGTCCATCAACTCGTAGTACTGCGCCCACGACCTTTGTTCGAGCATTCGTTTTTCTTGCATATTCGCAAATCCGTATCGATCGAACTCAGCTTCTTTCAGCGTATCGAGCGATATTTTTCCGAATGCGCCGAACCGTTCCTGAAGCCGTTCGCCCAAAAAAGTTTTCCCCGTACCCGGCAATCCCGCCAGCAGAATAAGCACCTTTTCCATCTGGATCTCCATGCCTATCTTACCGTGTTCAAACGACCTTCCTTATTCATGAAAATGCCGATCTTGTGCTTGACCACCTCTTTCACCGCTTCATTGCATGGAATAATGTTGTGGCGAAGCGATTTGTTGATTTTGGTGTCGGAAAACGTGCCTTTGGCCGCCTCCGTCCAGGTGACGAGCAGCTCCGTGCCGACGTTGAATTTGCGGATGCCGTTATCGATCAGCTCGGGAATATCGTTTTCGTTGACGCCGGTGCCGCCGTGGATCACGAGCGGAACGTCGACGGCCGCATCGATTTGTTTCAACAACGGAATATTTACTGCGGTTTTGGATTTGTATTGGCCGTGGTTGGTGCCGATCGCGATCGCCAGCGCGTCCACGCCTGTCGCTTTGACGAATTTGACCGCATCCTGCGGATCGGTATACGCTTTCTGGTCTTCGTCGACATGAATGCCTTCTTCCGTGCCTCCGATCGTGCCGAGTTCGCCTTCGACGGAAACGTTATGCCGATGCGCATAATCGACGACCGCCCGGGTCTTCATGATGTTTTCTTTAAAAGGCAGATGCGAACCGTCGTACATGACCGAGGTATAGCCTTTGTCGATCGCTTCCTTGATGTCGTCGAAATCCCGCGCGTGATCCAGATGCAGTACCACGTCGACCATTTCTTTTTCCGCCATCGACTTGCAGACCGCAACGAAGTTTTCGTGACCGACGTAGCGGGCCGTATCGATACTCGTCTGAATGATGATCGGCGCTCCTAATTCTTTCGCCGCGCGGATCATATCCGGCAGCATCTCCAGATTGTGCGCGTTGAATGCCCCTACCGTATAATTCAGTTCTTCCGCTCTGCGAGTCGCTTCTTTTAACGTGATGTACATGAATGTTTCCCTCCCGGTGGATTCTGTATGTGTGTCTGCGGCTTATTTCAGGCCGCGCGTCACGTCTTTTGAAATCTGCATCATGCCGTCCATCTTCTGCATATACAGTTGAAGCAACGATTCATCGTTGGATTTTGCCGCTTCCGCGCGTTTTTGGTTGTACAGCTTCAGCAGTGTTTTGTAGCCGGGACCGATTGATTTCTTGTTTTGAAGACTGGCTTCGAAAGCAGCGATCGCGTCGTCGTCTTTTCCCAACTCGTACAAAGCCAATCCCAGCTCTTCTTGAACGGCCGCCTGCTCCTCGCCTGCTTTTTGCGCAATTTCTGCCTGCTTGGCCGAAATGGTATGCAGCAGTTCGGCTTTGCGTTCTTCGCTCATCTCATTTTCTGTACCGGCCATGTCCGGCGATTGCTGCGGTTTCTTTTCTTTCTTTTTACCAAAACCAAACATATCCCCTGCCTCCTGTCGCTCATCTTAGAATGCTTTCATAAGCGGTCCGATAATCCATGCGTATAACAGGGCAGCCGCCACCGTATCCACGTCCGTCGCCGTCGCGTTCACGAATCCCATGCTGTTGAAGATCGTGACCAGCAGTGCCGGAAGCAAAGTGATGAAAAAGCCGTGGAAAATACCGCCGATGATCGCCCCGCGCCGCCCGCCGACCGCGTTGCCGAAGATCCCGGCCGTGCCTCCTGCGAAAAAGTTGGTCAGCACGCCCGGCAAAATCATCGCCCAGCCGAACACCGGAAGGAAGAACATGGCGATGATCGAACCGATCGTCGTCGTAATAAAGCCTACGATGACCGCATTCGGGCTGTACGGGAACAACACCGGGCAGTCCAGCGCCGGAATCGCGTTCGGCACCAGACGCATCGCGATTCCGCGGAAAGCCGGTACGATCTCACCCAGCAGCAGCCGAACGCCTGCCAGCAGCACGTAAACGCCTACGACGAACTGAATCGATTGCAAGAAAGCGAACATCAGGTAATTAGTTCCGCCGGACAGGGTAGCGCCGAACTCCGGTCCCGCGAAAGCCGCCGTCACGATGAACAAAGGCACCATCACGACCATCAGCGACAAATACGTATCTTGCAAAAATTCGAATTGAGGCGGGAGCTTCAGATCTTCGACCGATTTTTTCTTTTCGCCTTTTTCGCCGAAAACCTTTGCTACTCCCGCTTCGAACACATAGCCGATCGTACAAAAGTGGCCGAGCGCGATCTCATTCATGCCGGTGATTTTACGCACGAACGGTTGGGCAATCGCGGGCATCGCCACGGCGAATACGCCGCCGATGAAACCGCCTACAAGAATTAGCGCAATCCCTCTCAGTCCGGCAAAATAACCGAACACCGTCGTCATGGTCGCCATCCACAGAATCGCTTGCCCCGTCAAAAAAATGTATTTCCAGCGGGTAAAACGGGCGATCAGAATATTGAATACGAAGATCGCCAGAAACGTCAGCGCGATATCCCGGCCAAGCCCGAGTTCGTTCATCGCTTGTCCGTTAATGGCTTCGATCGAAGGAATGATGCCCTGCATATTGAAGCCTTCGGTGAAAATGTCGCCGAAGTACACGAGACTGCCCACGATGATCGCGGAGCCTGCGGACAAGACCATGAAGCCGAGTAAGGTTTTGAGCGAACCCGAGATTGTTTGTCCGACGGATTTCTTTTGCAGAATCAGACCGAGCATCGCGATCAACGCCACCGTCACCGAAGCTTGCGTCAAAATATTATCGATGATGAAATTGATTACTCCCATGTTCCCTCACCTGTTCTCTCGTCGATTATTAGGCCAAAACGCCTTTTCCCTGCAACACCGGCGTAATCTTTTCTTCGATCTCCTGCTTGGATACGATATTTTTCAGATAAATGATCGTCGTCTGCGCAGGGTCGACATCGAACTTCTCGAATTGCGTCTGAAAGTTCTGAGCCGTCATGATGATATCCGGTCGAAGCGATACGGCGGACGAGATATCGCTGTGATCCAGATTAGCTTGTACCCCGAGCTTGCCGAGCACGTCTTCCGCCGCCATCTGGCAGGCAAAGCTGCTTCCGAGTCCCGCGCCGCATACGAACAAAATTTTCACTTTTTTCATAGTTGTTCTCCCCTTTTTGCAATGATGTAAGGATTAGTTCAGTTGGCTGTCCGAATTATCGTGAACCGGAGTTTCTCCATGTAAAACCTCATTAAAAGTAGCAACATCCTGCGCTGCGAACAACTTCTCTAATTTCTCGTTATCATCGATCAATTCCACCAAACTCTTCATGATTTTGATATGGGAATGGGAATTGATCGCGGCCAGACAAAACACAATCTTGACAGGATCATTGTCCGGATGTCCGAAATTGACCGGCTCTTTCAACGTCATGACGCTGATCCCAAGTTCGTTGACTCCGTCCTCCGGCCGTGCATGCGCCAACGCCAGATGTTTGCCCACCACGATATACGCCCCGAATTCTTCAACGGATTTGATCATGGCGTTAATGTATCTTTGCTCGATCACTCCGCTATCCAGCAAGGGCTCGGCAACTTTGGTAATCGCCTCCCTCCAATCGGCTCCTTCTTGATTCAGCAAAATATTCGTATCCGTCAAAACATCCTGTAGCATCGGCTGTAGCTCCCTTGTGTTAATTTTCAGTTGATGCTGCTTGAATGTGTTTTCTACCTTTTGATAGCTATCGGGCGTTACGCTGCCTCCGCTATCCACAATCAAACTCAATACATCCTGCATCAGCCTCGTCGCATCCAGCTTGTTGGAAATCTTTCTTCGGTGGTTGTTATGCTCCGCAAGGAAAGCGCTTACCTCTTTCTTATCACTTTCCATGAGAATCGGATTAAGCAGCAGAATCGGCTTTTTCGGATACTCGATCGGGATGCTGGTAAAGATCAGATCCACATCCAGCTTGTCGATAAAAGACAGTTCATAGGTGCTCAGCACCGCCACAATCTCGATATTGAATTGTCTTTTGAGATTGGCCGCCAGCAGCTTTCCGGTCGAAATCCCATGATTGCAGACCACTACCGCTTGATACACATCCTGTTCTTCTTCGTGCATGCGGCTGGCCGAGGTTGAGAAGTATACGGTCAAAAATCCAATTTCGTCTTCCGACAAACCGGTTTGGGTATAGGCTTCGATCTGCTTACCGAAACAGGCTACCGCTTGGTACATCGCTCCGTAAGACTCTTTGATCGTGTCTTTCAGTGGATTGAAGGCTTGAAGATTGTTTTGTGCTCGACTAAGCAGTCCGGTAATATGCCGATACAATCCTTCGTACAAATCTTCTTCTTCCTGTGAAAAAGGGATGCCTGTTACCCTCTCCACATGCTCGATCAGTTGAATGGTCAACAACTGTGCCGCCACCCAATCGAACGAACTATTCATGTCTTTGGGCTTGAATGACTCAATGCTGAAGGTCATGTATTTGATTTCATGCAGCGACGGGAATAATGACAGTTCGGCACAAATCTCGTCCGCAAAATTTCTGACCGGTCCTTCTTTGATCTCGGCTCTTGTTTTGGTCGATTCGCTGACGGTATTGCCTTCCCGCACGCGCCTCACCCATACGGCCGTAAACAAAATGATCTGATTCCGATACACGTGGTTGGTCTCTGCATCCGCCTTTTTCAATCGTTCGTCGTAAAGCCTGTCCAAAATCTGAAGCATATCGCGATCCAGGTAATGCAGAGCAAATTGCGTAATCACGTCGCTGCTTTTTCCTTGCGTAAGCTGCTCAACGTCCACCTGATTATTGATGGCTTCAAACAGCATGGAACGGATTGAACGCTCGTCGCCTTGCAGCACGATTCCCTGTTTGGTCAGGCTCACGACGGCTATGCCGTACGGATGCAAATAGTGGCGCAGTTTCCGCATATCTTCATCTAGCGTGCTTTTCGATACTTGCAGTTTTTCTTCCATCTCATACAGCAATGTAACCCGGCTCGTATCCGCAATGTCCAACAGCAAGAACAGAAAACGTTCATCCGGGCGGTAGTAGTCTTTGGCCCGGGTTTCTTCGATCCGTTCCAACAGCACTCTCGTTTCTTGTTCCGGCAACAACAACGTCATGCCTGACCCTCTTGCCGTCGTGATCGCCGGGTATTGATGCTCAACCAAATATTCGTTGATCCGCACGACTTCATTACGCAGCGTTCGTTCGCTTACTCGAAATTCTTTGCTCAAATCCTCCACGGTCAACGGTGCACTCACTTTTAAAAATCTGGCGAATATTCGTTGTGTGCGTTCCTTCATGAAGTTGTGGCCCCTTTCATATCTCGATTATAGATTCTCCCCCTGTGAAAGTTTAGTGTATCTTGTTGCCACTTCAACCTGCAAAAATGTAAGCGCTACACTTTGCTAACTTGCTTCAACACCTGCTCTTTCTTTGAATATAAAAAAATGCCTTTACTCCGCGGAATCTTTTCGTAAAGCAAGATTCTGTGGAGTAAAAGCATTAGGGCGTGTACGCAAAATAAAACAACTTCACCATCAACAAAAAACACCGGCATCGGCGTAAAATTTCTACATCCGATCCGGTGTTGAAGTTTAAAAGAAATGGCGCGCCCTGAGAGATTCGAACTCCCGGCCTTTTGATTCGTAGTCAAACGCTCTATCCAGCTGAGCTAAGGGCGCAAAATAATGGAGCGGACGACGGGAATCGAACCCGCGACCCTCGCCTTGGCAAGGCGATGCTCTACCGCTGAGCCACGTCCGCAAAACATTATTGAAGTAAAAATGGCGGAACCGACGGGATTTGAACCCGCGATCTCCTGCGTGACAGGCAGGCATGTTAACCCCTACACCACGGTTCCAGGCCATAAGGTGAAGCAATTGCGGGGGCAGGATTTGAACCTGCGACCTTCGGGTTATGAGCCCGACGAGCTACCGAGCTGCTCCACCCCGCGTCAGAGTGTAATTCATCATCCCATGATTCATGCGACTTCGTCACTAAAGTCTTCATGGTGGAGGCTGAGGGGATCGAACCCCCGACCCTCTGCTTGTAAGGCAGATGCTCTCCCAGCTGAGCTAAGCCTCCGTATGTATATGACCCGTAGGGGATTCGAACCCCTGTTACCTCCGTGAAAGGGAGGTGTCTTAACCCCTTGACCAACGGGCCTTGCTGCGAATGTCGTCCGTTTTGCGTCTCGCTTGTTTCAGCGTGTTGCCCGCGGCGACAAGAAATAATATACCATGCGAGCATTACAAAGGTCAACCCTTTTTCGCAAAAAACTTTGAGAAAGTTTGAATCGAGTTAAAATCGACGATATTAAAGCTATTGCGATGCATGTTATTAAACGTTTATGCCGGGCGGTTAAACAGGCAGTGCATATGTGGCGGCTACGGGAGAAATTCGTTCAAAACGCTGTCTCGCTTGGAAAACCGGATCGGAATTTAAATTAGGGTATTTTCCAAGTTCAAAGGCGTTTTTCACTGAATTTCTCCCTCCGCCTAGTGTTGGCACGTGTTGGAAAGCTTCTAAAAGAACATAAGGCGTACATTGTCTTTAATCTTAACTTTTTAGACTAAGATCAAAATCATCGGGTCAACATGACTTTTGTGTTGTATTGCGGCTTCCTTGCTCACAAAAAATCGTACAACCGAAATTCGGCTGTACGATTTTGGGCTGAAAATATTGGATCGATCAAAGCAGCCTTCGGCTTTGAGCTTCACTTTTCTCTTTTTTTCAACTTACTCTCTTACTCCTTGTCCCACAGCTTATACAGCGCTTGGGTTCCTTTGTCTTCGTAGCCGGCGTCGGCGAGTTTGCGGTACAGCGATTCGGCCAGTTTCAAGCTGGGCAGATCGAGCTGCATTTCGGCGGCGGATTCGAGGGCGATGCCCATGTCTTTGATAAAATGCTTGATATAGAAGCCGGGTTCGAAATCGCCGTCGAGCATGCGAGGAACCAGGTTGCTTAGGGAAAAGCTTCCGGCGGCGCCGGTTTCGATGCTTTTCAGCACGGTGCGAGGATCAAGACCCGCTTTTTCGGCATATACGATCGCTTCGGTCACCCCCATCATATTGGAGGCGATGGCGATTTGGTTGCACATTTTCGTATTTTGTCCGGCTCCGGCCGTGCCTTGATACACGATATTGCTGCCCATGATCTCAAGCAAAGGCAGCACCGCTTCATAATCGGCTTGTTCGCCGCCGACCATGATCGACAGCTTGGCGTTTTTGGCGCCGACGTCTCCGCCGGATACCGGAGCGTCCAGCACGCCGATGCCTTTTTGCTTGCCCTCTTCAGCCAGGCGGCGTGCGAGCAGCGGGCTGGACGTGGTCATGTCGATCAGATACGCGCCCGATTTGGCGTGGGGGATCAGACCGTCTTCGCCCATGTACACCTGTTCCACGTCCTGCGGATAACCGAGCATCGTGATGACGATATCGCAAGCTTGCGCCAGCGCGGACGGCGAATCGTGCCAAACCGCGCCGCGATCGACCAGCTCCTGCGCTTTGGATGGCGTGCGGTTATAGACATGCACCTCATGCCCTTTGTCCAAAATATGACCGGCCATGCTTTTTCCCATAACGCCTATTCCTGCGAAACCTACGATTTGTTTTGCGGATTCCAAATATATTCACCCTTTCCGAAAAGTTAACGTGCGCTTTGCTGCACTCGGCGAAACGGGACTGCCAGCAGAACGTCGATTCAACGTCAACGATGCAGCGTGCGATATTGGCCGGGCGACATATCCAGGCAGCGCTGGAAAGTCCGGTTCAAATTACGTTCGGAATACCCTACCATACCGGCGATATCCATCACGCTGCAATCCGTTTCCTTCAGCAGCCGCTTCGCCTTATTCACTTTAAACTCTATCATATATTCCACGAAAGAGATGCCCATTTCTTTTTTGAATAACCGACTGAGCGTGGACGCGCTGATCCCTTCGTTTTCCGCGCATTCCGATAACGTCAGACTGCCGTCTTCGTCGCTTTCGATTTGTGCGCATACCCGCCGCAGCAGCTGTCTGGAGGAGTTGCCCGCATTTTCGCTGCGTATCCGCATCCAGACCGGGAACACCATCCCCGCAAACCAACCGTGCATTTCGCGCGACGTTTGGTTTTCTTTTAACTGCTCGAACAGATTTTCTCCGAACAGCTTGCCCGGAACGGCTCCATTGGCTTCCAAAGCTTGAATCAGCGCCGACAACAGCACATGGTAACACTGGGAAATCACGTTATAAGATCCTGCCGTGCGCACCCGATCCGTAAACTCTTCCAATGCCGCTTCCGCTCTCGCCGAATCCTCTTCGCTCAATGCTTCGATCAGGCTGCGCTCCACCTCTTTGGGATATAAAAACAACGGGCTTCCCGCCTCCAAACGAATCGGTTCTTCATACCACAGCACCCGATCCGCATCGCGGAACAATCGGTATTTCAGCGCGGTACGAGCCTCCGAAACGCTTTCGGGCAGTTTATGAAGCGGAACCTGACGACCGATGCCTACCGCAGCCGAAAAAGAAAGATACCGCGCAAGCGATTCCACAATCTGCTGCGCATAACGCCCCACGCTTTCCCTGATCGTTTTCGGCGAAGTTCCCGGCGGGAAACAAAGCACGGCCGCGCTCTCTTTTTCCCCGTCTTCCGCAGTCCAACCGCTCAACCCGTTCGCTTGAAGCAATTCGTTCATGACATTGCGGACCGCAAAGCGAATGACCGCCCCTTCCTGAGGCAAAAAGCGTTTTTCACGAAGCAAGTCTTCCACCTTTACCATCACGACCGCCGCTTCTCCGCTCGAATCGATCCCGTATCTGGAGCACTGACGCTGCAACTCTCCGGTATCGACCGCATAATCCCCGCGCAATAGTTTTTGGAAAAAGCGATCCCTTAAATCCGGCTGCATGCTGCGTACGTAACGATCCAGCGATCCGGCCTGCTCGTTCAGATAGTCCAGGCAAGAACGAATGTATTCGATCTCGTTGCCATCGCGATCGGACCCGCCCGACTGACCGCTCCGAAGTCTTGCGCCGTGCTGAAGCAGCCGTTGAACCGGATTATAGGCAAGCTTTGACGTGACCACGCTAAGAATCAAACCGAACAGCAGACAGGCCCCCGCGGTGAAAAAGATCAACCCGCGTATCCAGCTCAGCTGCTTCATCATCGAAGCTTCCGGCAGCCACGAGACATAGGTCCGTCCGAACGAAGTCCGCTGGAACGCGAGCAGAGCCTGACCTTCCTCGCCTCGCATCAACTCGCTGCCCGAAGTCTCTTCGCCTTCCGAAGCCAAACGAAGATCTTCGGCTCGCGGGACGGCTCCGCCGGGTTCCCCGCCGTAAGCCTGGAGCAGCGGCGTTCCGTTCGGAGCCAGCACGAGCAGCGCCTGATCCTCCAACGAAGTCCGATAACTTTTCAGCATCCGGTCAAGTCCCGCCTCGTCCACCTGCATCACGAGTAAACCCTGCGGCTCGCCCGAAAGCATGACGGGCAGCGGTCGGACATACGATACATAACCTTCCCGCGCGGCTTCGCCCAGTCTCATCCAACCGCTTTCCCCGCGCTCAAGCGCTTCCTTAAGGTCGGTACGGTATCGAAAATCCGATTCGGCGACATGACCGTAAGTGTTGGACAGCGTCGTTCCCGATTCGGTACGGTAAAACACGATATCCCCGATCAGCCCTTCCGTCCCTCTTCGCGCTTGAAACAAATCGAGCAGTTCCATCTGGGCCAAATAATCCTCGTTATACCCGGGATCGGCCAAGGCTCTTCGGATCAAAGGCTCCATCGATAGCTGCAACGACACATTCTCAATGCTGCCCAGCGTTTGCTCCATCCGATCTTTGAGCAGCAGCAGCGACTCTTCGCTGTCTGCCTGAAATTGAGCAGTCAACCGATTCGTCGAAATATAATAGTAAGCGCTTCCGATCAGCAAAATGGGAATGAGAACGGATAGGCAGCCCAACCAAATCAGCCGATTGAGGTAGCTGTCTGCGGGTAGTATACGACGTGCGTTCCGTTTCACGGATTGCGTAAATTCGCTCATGGATGCTTCCTCCTGTCCGTTTTGGCATGCTGCTCCCATTATACCTAAAACCGAATCGCGCTTACTCGGGATTTTATTTCTTCCCGGAGACTAACGGATACACGCGCACGCATTCCCAAGAAGACAATTTTGCGATTTGCACAATGAGCTTGCCGCCGCGCACCGATATTTCGGGACGTTCCCCGGAGATCAAGCATTCTGCCGCATACGAGCCGGGATCGTTCTCGGTCGTTAGGCTCAACTCGACATCATGCAAAGGCAGGATCGCAGTCAACGGCCGCCGCCCGGCTCCGTTCACGAGATGAACGAGGCGTTCTTCGTTTTTGCGGAACACGGTCAACTGAAGCCCGGGCCGTTCGTTCGTCTCGATCGCCGGAGCTTTTCCAAGCAGCCAGCGTACCGAATTGGCAGCCAGGCGATAATGATCCTGCAGCTTATAGTCGGCGATCAACCGGCTTAACGAAAACGACAGATATAGCGAACGTCCTTGTCCCGGCTCCTTTGCGACAATCAGCGGCAAATCCGTCCGCGGAACCGGCAGCGACGCGCGTTCCGGCGGAGCGCCTACAGCTTCTGGTGGGGAAAAAGGCGGAACGAGCGTCGCCAACACCGTCACGCTCGAATCTTGTTGATCGGTCTCGCAGTACGATACCCGTCCGCGCAGCGGCAGCAGTTCGGTAGACTGTAATCCCGCACGCAGCGCATGATCTTTCCCTTCCGGTTCGAAACGGATATAAGCGGCTTGCAGTTCTTCGCTGCGCACGCTGTTTTCGGCGATGCCGATCAGCATCGTCGGACTTGCGGCGCTGCCGCCTCCGTCGGGAAGCGCTCCTTCGGTCAACAATCCGCCGCCTTCCCGAACGAAATTCTCCGCAGCCGCAAGCAGCGCATCCGTCCACGCAAAACCTTCGGGAACGATCACCGCTTTGTAATTCTTCATAGCGCCTTGTTCCGCTGCCTCTGCGGGTAATACCGCGAACGGCAGCCGTGCCTGAATCAGCGCTTCCGCCCATCCCTCGGCGGAAGGCGCCGAGTTCCACAGCAGCGCGATCTCCTGTTCCTGCTGCGCCCCGTCCATCAACGCTTCGACCTTCGCGACGTCGCGGTTCAACCCGGCCACCTGTTCCAATATCCGTTTATCGCCGATCGTATCGGGAATGCCCGTGAGCGAATGCCAGATCTGCCCGCCGTTGGCCGGGACCTGCGCCATCCAGAACCGGTATTCCGCGGGCGGGAGTCCGGTATGCCGCCAGTCCATGCCGGGACAGGAATGGACGATGCCGAGCGGAGCAGGCAGTCCATGCCCCTGCGCCGACCGCCCGAACCGCATCGACAGCGCAGGCTTCCAAAATTCCGGGATATGCTGCCAGCCGAGCGATAGGATATCCTGCGGCTCCGCGCAAATCAGATCGGCAATCTCTGCGCGTTCTTCCAAACGATCGCGGTACAGATCATAATACAGGATCGTCGGCACGTCCGGCTTAACCGACTTGATCGTGGCGTTCAATCTCCGCATATTATCCGTCATGCAGCGCAGCGGAAAATCTTTTTCCAGCAACTTTCGCGTCTCCGGCAGTTCCGCTCCGTCATAAAGCTTCGCATATTTGCTCCGGCACGTCTCGCAGCGGCAAAACTCGTAACCCGGCGCATTGAAAAATACGCCGTCGATCCCGTAACGCCGGAGCGACTCGACCAGAATCCGCTCCGCCGCTCCTTCGTTGCGATACCCGCTGTTGATGCACGTTTTCATCAGCAGCGGCCACGGTCCGGGGCGCATGGCCCCTATCGTTTCCGGACGCCCTTCGGCGTCGCGCACAAACCACTGCGGGCGACGCAACCAGACGTTGTCATCCGCTTTGCTGAAATCGTAACGGGCGATAAAGCGGATGTTGCGGCTATGCAGCTCCGAAATCACTTCCTGGAGCAAGTCCCGCCCTTTTTCCAAAAACGGATTCCTGGTATGGTAAGGCACTTCGGTATCGTACCAAGCGTAGATCCCGCCTACGTTGAACACCACCGCATTTGCGCCAAGTTCCTCTAACTGCCCGGCCAGCCGTCGCGGCTCGATTTTGTCCGTATCGGCTACCTGAAGATTGGGCTGAATGATGCGCAGCGGCTTCCGCCACCACGCTTTATCGCGGCTTTCCATGAGACTCCTCCTTTTTGCAGCCTGCATCCTTGCGTTCAGATACTGCTCGTGTCCGATCCCCGGTCAACGATGAAGCGAAAACTTCCGATCGAATCAAGACTCTTGGAACTGCTTGTAAGCCGCCGCCATATCGAGAAACGCCTGCTTGAGCGCCGGCTGTTCGCGCAGTCCCGCCACGTAAGTATCGAAGTCTTCCAACGAAATCTGTCCGACGATCGCTTTGGTCATCATCGACTTGTATTCCGTATCATGCTGCGGCCACGCGTTAATCCACGATTCCACCGTCACGACGCGGTACGGGTCGATTTTGCCGATCTCGTCGAATACTTCCACTTCCGCGATTTTGGCGTCGTTGAATTCTTTGCTCGCCGAAGCACTGATTACTTTGCCCCACTTCGCATATGCCAGCACGCCTGCGCCTTTGCTTGTCGTATTGACTTCTTTCACGCCCTGCTCCGTCAGCACTTTTTGCCCGTCTTCGACCGTATGATGCACGCCTTCTTTGCCGTAGTACGCATAATCGGTCAATTCTTGCGAAGCCGTTTGCTCGAAGTACGCCAAGAGCTGCTTCACTTTTTCTTCCGGCACTTTTTTCGAGATGTAGAAGCCGCCCGATACGCCCGTTTCCAACGCGACCGCATCGTCCCCGTTCGGTCCTTTCAGATGCAGATTCAGGATTTTGGCGTCTTCTTCGCCGGATTTGCGCATCGCTTTTTCCCACTCGTCGTCCCACCAGATCGGTCGTCCGTAGGAAGCGGCGCGGTTCGTTTTGAACAGTTCTTCAGCCTGCGTTTCTTTCATGACCGCGTACTCTTTGGACATCAAGCCTTCAGCGTAGAGTTCCCGGAAAAAGCCGACCATCTCTACATACTGCGGCGTTAAGCGCGGATTGATCAGGCCGCCCGCATCGTCGTAAGTCGGATTATACACGCCGAAGCCCGCCTGCATCGCGGCTGTCGGATTGTCGACGAACAAATGCCCCACCGTGCCCGGTTTCGCTTTGACGATTGCCGCCAACGCGTCTTTATACTCTTCCATCGTGGTCGGAACGTCGATATTCAGTTCTTTGAGCCAGTCTTCGCGAATCTTCAGACCGCCGTCCACCCGAGATCTCGATCTCGGCAGCGCATAGATTTTACCGTCGACCGACAGGTATTTCAGCGCGTCATCGGCCAGGTTTTCTTTGAGATTCGGATATTCGCTCAGGTCGCCCAGGAAAGGAGTCAGATCCCAGAACGCTCCGTTTTTGATCGCGCTGATCAGCGTCGGACGGGTAAAGTCGGTTGTCGATACCACTTCCGGCAGTTGGCCCGAAGCGAGCAGCAGATCCAATTTCGTGTTCAGGTCGCCCGACGGCACCCATTCGATATCCAGCTTGGAATTCGTCATCTCCTGCCATCCTGTCCAGTACTCGTCGTTCATGTCCGGAAGCTCGCTGAACAATCCGGCAAACATCTGGATGCTGACCGGGCCTTTCGCTTCTCCTTCCCCTTGCGCGGCCTGCGATCCTCCGCCTTGCGGACCGCAAGCGGTCAATACGGAGAACGTCATCGCGGCTCCGCACAAAGCGGCGATCCATTTCCTGTGTGAACTTTTCATTTTACCCATATCGATATTCCTCCTTGGATGTCGGATCGTTACCTACCCTTTAACCGAACCTAACATAACGCCTTTCGCGAAATGCTTTTGCAAAAACGGATATACGACCAGAATCGGCAGCATCGACAGTACGATCGACGCCATGCGGATCGTTTCCTGCGGCATGACGGCTTCGTCGCTCGCGCCCGCTCCCGCCGCAGCCGAAGAGTTCGAATCGATCACGAGCGTTTTCACCAGCACCTGGAGCGTCCATTTGTTCGAATCCGTCAGATAGATCAAAGCGTTAAAATACGTATTCCAATGCGCCACCGCGAAAAAAAGAGTGAATGTCGCGATCGCGGGCATGGACAGCGGAATCACGATGCGCCAAAACACGCCGAGATCCGAACAGCCGTCGATCTGCGCCGCGTCCTCCAATTCCGAAGGAAGCGATTCCAAAAAACTTTTGATAATGATCAGGCTCCACGCGTTGGTCAAGCTCGACAAGATCAGCGACCAATACGAGTTGATCAGCCCAAGCTCGCGGATCAGCAGATAATTCGGCACGATGCCGGCACTGAACACCAGGGTAAAGATCACAAATCCCATAATCAGTTTATAACCCGGCAGCGTGCGTTTGGTCAGCCCGTAAGCAAACGTGAACGAAACGATCAGGTTCAGCGCCGTGCCGACGACCGTGATGAACACCGTACTTTTGAACGCGTTCAGGAAACTGTTCGTGGATAAAATATACTGATACGCGTCGAGCGACCATTTTTCCGGGAATAGATAGAACCTAAGCGGCACGTACACCTCGGGATCCGTAAACGACACGCTGAACACGTATAAAAAAGGAAAGATGCAGACCAGCGAAATCAACAGGATGAGACTGTAATTGACCCAATCGAACGCGGTCGGCTTTTTGCTTTTCACGAAACTCATAACATGGCTCCTTTCCGGGAAGATCGTCTTGTTCGTTTAATAAATGCCTTCCTGTCCCATCTTTTTGACGATCCGGTTGGCGGTGACGATCAGCAGCAGTCCGATGATTCCTTTGAACATCCCGACGGCCACGCCGACACTGACGTTACCTTGCAAAATGCCCCTCGTGTACGAATAGGTGTCGAATACTTCGGCAACCGACATGACGAGCGGATTCATCATCAGCAATACCTGCTCGAAGCCGACGTCGAACATATTGCCGAGACGCAGCACCAGCAAGATCACGATAGTCGGACGGATCGCGGGAAGCGTGATATGCCAGATCTGCCGCCAGCGGTTCGCCCCGTCGACGACGGCCGCTTCATACCGCTGCGGATCGACGCCGGCCATCGCCGCGAGGAAAATGATCGTGCCCCAGCCGGCTTCTTTCCAGACGCTTTGCGCGGTGATCATGGCCCAAAAGTAATTGACTTGCGAGAGGAACGAAACGGACTCGCCGCCCCACGACACGATGATCTTGTTGATAATGCCGACGTCGGCCGAGAGGATAAAATACGTCATGCTCGCCACGACTACCCACGACAGGAAATGCGGCATATAGACGATCGACTGGTTGATCCGTTTGAACGTTTCATGCCGGATCTCGTTGAGCATCAGCGCCAGCACGATCGGAACCGGGAAATTGAAGACCAATCCCAGCAGATTGATCGCCAGCGTATTGCGGAGCATGACATAAAAGTTCGGATCCGCGAATAAAGCCGTGAAATGATCGAAACCCGCCCACTCGCTGCCTGCAAAACCCAAGTACGGATTGTAATCTTTGAATGCCAGCAGCAAACCCCATAGCGGACCGAATTTGAATACGATAAAAAAGAGCAGTCCGGGCAGCATCAACAGATAAATGGTTCGATGTTTGACGATGCGCGACCATAGCGAAGCGGGATACGCTTTGTTGCCCTCCGAAGACAAGGTTGCGGGTTGTTCCATGGTCATTCTCCTTTCTTGAAAAAATGGACTCAAGCGTCAGGACATGTCTTCACACTCTACAAAAGCAGCTTTTGCTCAGCTTTCTTTATCGACAAGACGCTTTTTCGCAGACGCGCGGCGGATCTGTACGGCTTCGTATTTTTCCAGGCGTTCGATCGTAAAAGAAATGCCTGTTGCTGTTTGCTGTACGTCGATATGATTTTTACTGACCAGCGATATGGCTTCGTATCTGTTGAAAAAGAGATCGGACGACGCTTCATCATTCAAGCTGCCGATCGTGAACGTCAAGGGCCCGATCGGCAGCGCCTCATGGTAGGTCATCCCGTTGAATCCGGATAGATTGATGCATTGCAGCAGCAGATCGCTTTCACCCGCGCGATGCAAGAACACTTCCACCGAAGACGGCGCGTCCGACTTCAACGTCCAGCCGCTTTCCAATTCGCCTTCCAATATGGCGGCGAACGCCTCTTTATGGTCCTGCCAACCGTAGCGGCCATACCATTCCCCAGGCTGCCAGCCGTAATAAAGTCCGCTGCCCGCCCCGCTCCGGCGGATCGTCACCGCGTCAAAACCTTCGCTGCGCGCATGCCCGTACGCTCGTTCCGGCGGCCCGAACGTCGCGGCTTCGATGCCGCGCAGCCGGCCTTCGACGCCCGGCTCCACTTCCGCCGCCCAGCATGGCCCGGGCGCCACGATCCACCGCCGGCCTTCCGGTATGCCGGCCAACCCTTCCCCGTCCGCCTCGAAATAGGCGGACTCCGCATCCGGCAGTCGCCTCAGCTCCCGGATGCCGAACAGCGCGCTCAGCGATTCGGCGTCTTCCGCCAGCGCTCCGCCCGTGGCGGCGATCCGCAGCCCGGCCCGCTGCTTCCGCTCCAACAGCTCGCGTTCCTTTTCCGTCAGCCGGACGATTCCCGGCAGCAGCAGTACGCGCGCCCGGTCTTCTTTTTCCAATCTCCAGCTCATCCTTTCCCTTGCCACGACTTCGAACGGAATCTGCTTTTCCTTCAATATTTTGAACAGTCCCGAATATTCGCCGCGCGCCGTACCCGATTCCGGCTTCGCCAACAACACGTCTGCGACCGGTTTCAGTTTCTTGAATACGCTCTCATTTTCTTGTTGAAAACGGAACACCTGCTGCACCGTAGGCAAGTTGGACGCATCCGGATAATCCGGAAACGTTCCGATAATGCAAAAATCGAGCACGGAGCCTTGCGCCAACGCTTCGTAAAGCCGAATCTCCGTTTCATGCACCGACACTCCCGTAAACCGATACGGCAAATCGACTGCGTTGATGCTGCAGCAGCTGGAACGTTTGTCATCCCATCCGCCTTCGACCGACGCTATATTTTCGGACGCTGCGTACAGCCATTTGGGAAGCGGGCGCTTTAACGACGTGTTCGACTCGCTGCGCACCAGATCGACGCCTTCCGTGTGATAAGTAGAAATCGCGACCTTGGGATAATCTTTTTTCACGAATGCGCGAATACGCTGCAGCATCTCGCGGGTCGTCTGCTCGCAAAACTCCGCATACTCCTGTTGAAGCGGTCCGTTTTTCCCGTCGTATTGTTCCAGATCCTGACCGTGCATTTCACTGAAACGCCGCCGGCAATTCTCGCAATAACACGGTCCATAATGATTGCCGCTGTAATCCCAATGCTGATACCCGAACATATTGAAGAAAATGCCGTCTACCGGATACCGTTCAAGCACTTCCCCGATCATCTTGAGCGAAACTTTTTGCTGGTAATGACCGTTTACGCAAGTATGAACGATACCTTGGTAATTGACCTCTTGGCCTGCACGCGTTCGGTAAAACCAGTCAGGATGGCGCTCGAACAATGATTCATGCGCTTTACTGAAATCAAATCGCACGATGATTCGTTTCCCTCTTTGATGCGCCAAGTCCGTCAACGTGCCAACCAGATCATTTTCCAAAAACGGTGTCACATACTGCTCTTCCAGTTCGGACGGGTAAAAAGCAAATATGCCTCCCGCATTCACCATCAGTACATTAGCCGACAAAGCATCCAAATCATCCATCAGCCTCACCGGGTCCATCGTCGCATCCGTTTCGCGCAGATTGGTTTGGATCATTCGTATCGACTCTTCCATCCACCAACTCATCCGCTTCATCACCTCCCCTTTCGGCTAAAATGATATCGAACTCTTTTATAAAATATGCTTATTGGGATCATACTTGATGGGGCTCCGATCCCGATCGGGCTAACTACAGTGTGCAAAAATGGATGGCGGCAGGATACAGACAAGTTTTGCGGTCAAATTGTCCGGAAATTTTTGTCCGTTTCGTGTCTCTTTTTCCGGTAGAATAGAGAAGATTGTACTTAGATCAAGCTATTCATGTTCGGATTGCTGCAAAAAAAGTCCGGTTTACGAAACAGGCATCTGGAATGAACTGATTTTCTTTTCGCCATGACAAATGAACTGGAATGGATCAAAAGGCGCTTTTGAAGACAAAACTTGCAAAAACACTAAAGAACTTTTATATTAGTACCAGGTACTAGTATTAAGTGCTAAAGGAGCTGACTCGCATATGACCCTTATTCAATCGAACTCACGCATTTCCGCTTTAGGCACTTATGTTCCCGAACGAAAACTGACTAATGACGATTTGGAAGCCATGGTCGATACCAACGATGAATGGATCGTCCAACGTACAGGCATCCGCGAAAGACGCATTGCCGCCGATGACGAATTCACTTCGCATCTATGTATTAAAGCCGTTGAGGATCTTCTTCGCCGTTATCCGGATGCTCTGGATGGAGTCGATCTGGTGCTGGCTGCAACGACGACACCTGACTATCCCTTCCCTACAGTCTCGTGCCTTGTCCAAGACGCGTTTAAGCTGCAAAATGCAGGCACCCTCGATTTGAGTGCCGCATGTGCCGGTTTTACCTATGCGCTGCATCTTGCGAATGGAATGGTGACAGCAGGCTTGCATCGTAAAGTATTGATCGTAGCCGGTGAATGCATGAGTAAAACCATTGATTATACGGACCGCAGCACCTGCATTTTGTTTGGCGACGGGGCTGGTGCAGCTGTTGTTGAATATACGGAGCAAGGCGCTTTTCTCGGTTCCCATATGGGCAGCGACGGAAGCGGAGGCCAACATGTCTATCGAAGCGGCATGGCGGATACCTTAAAAGGCCAAAAGCTCGACGGTAACGGAAAAGTCGTACAGAACGGCCGGGAAGTCTATAAATGGGCGGTTCGCACCGTACCGGAAGGCGTGCAGCGCTTGAGCGAATCGCTACCGGGCGGAATCGACGATATCAATTGGTTTATTCCGCACAGCGCCAATTTGAAAATGATCGACTCTATTGCCGAAAAGACCGGGATCGGCAGCGAGCGGACACTGACAAGTGCCGAGTTTTACGGTAATACGTCTGCGGCTTCGATTCCTTTGGCTTTGCAGCTTGCGATCGATGAGGGAAAAGTCAAACGCGGCGACTTGCTGCTGATGTACGGATTCGGTGCGGGTCTGACGCACTCGGGTGTTCTAGTCCGCTGGTGAGGGGCCGCGAGCCTGCTTCCGACCTGCGCTTCGTTGTCCTTTCCCCTTCTATTTGATCAAACATTTAGAGGTGAAGGGAAAGGGCAAAGGCGCTCCGGTTCGGAAGCAGACTCGCTCTGTATGTAGGTGAAAAAGCGAAGTTCGAACTGTACGGCTTGAACTAGCCGCCGGAAGAGGTAGGGGCTGTCTGGATTTGAAAAGAACAATAGGTTAAAAAATTAAGGTTGAACGGTTATAAAGAAAAGAAATGGAAGCGGCAGATAGGGTACTAGAATGAATTGGAGATTAGTGAGGAAGAGCGAGAAGTAAAGACAACCGTAGCGTAGGCATAGAAACAACGATGATAAAGAGAGTTTTCGGAGCATTAGAATAGTAAGCAGAATTGAAGCATAGAGCACTCAAGCGAAGCGCAACGAATAGAGATATACATTCTTATTTCTTGACTAGAACAGAAACCGTCGTTCGATCTTACTATCCAAAGAAGTATACGTCCACGGAGCGTAGGGAGAAGCCTTGACGCTACTTTGGGCTTGCCGTTAGGCAAACCAGGGAAGCAACAAGGCTTTTCCCTAAGCGACCTGTTTACAGGGAAGCCTCCGAAAACAAGAAAAAAAGCCTTCCCTGTTAAGAGAAGACTTCTTCATTGGCTTGGCAGCTTCCTACTCTCCCGGGACCCTGCGGTCCAAGTACCATCGGCGTTAGAGGGCTTAACGGTCGTGTTCGAGATGGGAACGTGTGGAACCCCTCTGCCATCACCACCAAACCATAGGCGCTCCATATTTGCCTCTTCGCTCCACTTGGTTCCGGCTTTCGGATAAAATATCCTCAAGATGGGGAATCCAAAAGTCGCTCAGATTCAAATATTTCGCTAA
>NZ_JAAZWE010000007.1 GCF_013185185.1 Saccharibacillus endophyticus
AACACGACCGTTAAGCCCTCTAACGCCGATGGTACTTGGACCGCAGGGTCCCGGGAGAGTAGGAAGCTGCCAAGCCAGTGAGCAAGAGCCTTTACCGGCATATCCGGTAAAGGCTCTTTTTCTGTTCTTTTCTTAAAAGAATCCGATTTACCCTGGTAAAAAGTTATCCCCAAACTATACAGGTGTCCAATAAAACGTTAAAATTTCGAAAATGAAAACTGTTGAAATCTTCTTTTTGTTCACATCTTCTCCACAGTGGTGGTATAAACTCCTGCTTATCCTCAGGGTTCCTACTCTAATTGAAAAATCTTATTCACAATTTGACTATTAGTGTGGAAAAGTTCAATAGAAAGCCTCACCTGTTTCTCCTATAGATATCCACGGCTTGTCCCCAAACCGCGCAATCTTGAAAATACGCAGCTTCATTCGCATATATATACAATTGTGAACAGGAATAATGTCTCCTTTTCACCTGATTGTCTTCCTACTTTTTATATTCTCCAGGTCATTTTTCTGCTTCCAAAGACGTATTTGTGTTTTTCTTCACATCTCAAAAATTTCCAATTTGATTGTTTTAATTTTTACGAACAAACTTTCGTTGAATTTTGAACGAAAGTTTTTTAAGCAAGCAAAAGTATCCATTTTATTTATGATTATAGGCATATATGGAATTTATCTGGGTAGAATCGCAGGGGAGTACTATTTAAATCCCGGGATTTTCTGTGCATTCAGTTGGGGTTTTTTCCAGAAATGTGGGCCTTTCGATTCGTTAAATAACACTGCTGTAACTTCCTGAAAATTATCGTCGATATAAAGAACATAAGCACACCGCTTCAGGGCGAAACAGTCAAGCGAAAATGAATATACATGCATATTCATTTCGAAACGCCGCAGTTGAAGCAGTCACAACTATCTAATAATCGTTGTCGCACTTAAGCGATCATCATAGCAAAGACCGGTTTTGAGCCCAAGGGCGGAGGAGAAGCCGGATTGTCATCCTGTCACTGTTCACTTTTCAGTATTTAACATCATTGGAGGGATACATCTTGAAAAGAAACAAGATCATTATCGCGATTGCAGCACTTTCATTGGGACTGGGTAGCGGGTTCGGAGCCTTAGGACAAGCACATGCCGCTTCTTCGGAAACATACAAAGCTTCTCCGGACTTTAGCAAAACCGTACAAGGTCTGCAAGGCTGGTATTATCAACAAGCAGCAGGTACCGCATACTCGGATCTCGCCTATGATGGAAATCAAAAAGTATGGAGCACGGCATCGGGTTTCCCTTGGATAGCAGCCAGCTCTCAGTATCCGAGCGACGCAGCGGACGCGGTTCGCAAGTGGGTAGCTCCTGGCCCGGGAACAATCGAGATTACTGGAGTTGTAAAGAAGAGCGGCAATAAAGGAGACGGCATCGTTGCAAGCATCGTAAAAGACGATACAGTACTTTGGAGCGCATTGATCAAAACGAAGACCGGCGAAAAGCCGCAGAATGTCGGAGCGATTCCTGTACAAGCCGGAACGGCTATCTACTTCACGGTCAATAAGAACGGCACAACCGAAGATGACGAGACATTGTGGAACCCGAACATTTCCTTTACTCCCGGAGAAGTAGCACCGACAACACCAGCACCAACGACGCCAGAACCAACAACGCCAGCACCAACAACACCAGCGCCAACAACGCCAGCGCCAACAACACCAGCGCCAACAACGCCAGCACCAACAACACCAGCGCCAACAACGCCAGCGCCAACAACGCCAGCGCCAACAACGCCAGCGCCAACGACGCCAGCGCCAACAACGCCAACAACGCCAGCGCCAACGACGCCAGCACCAACGACACCAGCGCCTGCAGGCCTGTCAGTTACCGATTTCGGAGCAGTTGCTAATGACGGAAAAGACGATTATGCAGCGTTTGCAGCAGCAGCCAAGGCAGCTAAAGAACAAAAGAAAACATTATATGTACCTGCCGGCGAATTCACGTTGAGCAAAATCCTGACGATCGACAGCATCCGTCTTGAAGGCGCGGGCAAAGAGTCTACTGTACTGGTATCTACGAATCCAGACGGCGGTTCGATCGATCTGAAAGGTGACGGCGTACAACTTCGTAACCTCAAGCATGCCTACCAAACAACGATTCCAAGAGGTAACGGCGCGCATGACAAAAACAACATCACGGTTCGCAGCGCAACAAACTTCGTCATCGATAACGTATATGTAAGCAAATCCAGCACTGCAGGGATCATGATGGCCTACGGATCGAACAACGGCGTCGTATCCAATAACGTAGTCGAAAATACGGGCGCGGACGGCATTCACATGACGACGGAAAGCCATCATATTACGGTTGAAAACAACACGGTGACGGGTGTAGGAGATGACGGTATCGCGGTTGTCAGCTACGGAACAAGCCCGACGCCTGTCAATAACATCACGGTTCGCGGAAATAACATCGGTAACTTCTCGAAAGCTCGCGGGATTTCGGTTGTAGGCGGAGTAGACGTGCTGATCGAAAACAACAAAGTGGCAGACACGATGATGGCGGGGATCTACATCTCGGTCGAGGGTTCTTATAACACGCTGAACGTGGATCGCGTCAAAGTCGTCAACAATACCATTCACCACACCGGTATCCAAGAACCGCAAAATCATCCGAACGTTCTGGTTTACGGCGGCAAAGGTACAATAGACAACGTGGAATTCATCGGTAACACCATCACCGACGGCGCGCATCGCGGAATCGGCGTATGGGGCGACGGCACAATCAAGAAAGTGAAATTCGAGCGTAATACGCTGGTAAACAAAAACGGCGCAGCTACAACTTTCAAGAACGGGATTATCACGCTTGTTGATAACATCGGCTTCTAATATTTTTCAAATCCGCGTAATGCCGATCTGAGAAATACTACTGTTCCAAATCTTCTCTCACAAAGATTTGTTTTCGCAGGGACCAGCTGCAACTGGTTCCTGTTTTTTTATGCCGATTTTATCCCGTTATTCAAAGTTATAAACTGCACCGCTTGTCCGAAATGGGGTTTCGGATTGTTTAAAAACGTCTATGTAGAGTTATAACCATGATAAAGAAAGATGAAACACTTATCAAAAAAATTTAAAATAAAAAAAGAATCGGAGTATCGTTTCGATTCGTTGATTCGTTTAAGCTAATGAATCCTGACGGAGAGGAGGAGATGAACAGAATGGAACGCAGTCTGACAAAAGAAACAAAGCGACATGACGAATTTGCGGAACTGATTGCAGAGCATGACGACGCACTGGGAAGATACTGTCGATTTCTAACAGGTTCGGTAGCGGACGGGCAGGATCTTTTACAGGAGACATGGCTGAAAGCGTGGGCGGCATTTCGTGAACACGGGGGAGCAAGAAATCGAACCTATTTGCGCAGCATCGCGTACCGCGCCTGGATTGATCGCATGCGCAAAGGAAGAGATGAGGCTATATCCGATCCGATCAACGAGGAAGGCGCGGCCTGCGCGACGACTGATCCCCTGCGACTATGGCCGGCAGCAGAGCGTCTTGTTCGCGTGCTAACGCCGGATCAACGAACCGTGTATTTGCTAATGGAGTATTTACGCTTTACGGCGGCGGAAACGGCTGAGCTGCTCGGCACAACGGAAGGCGGAGTCAAAGCTTCCCTGCACCGGGCGAGAAAGAAGCTGGATAAGCGGCGTCAATACGAGCAGGAATGGACGGAGCCTTTGGCGGAAACGAAAGATTCGGACGAACAAGCGGTTTTTGCTTATATGCAGGCGATTCAACTTCAGGACGTTCGCGCGCTGATGGTGCTGTGGAACGGCGGCAGCGGAGAAGAAGCTTCACTAGCGGTTCGCTGCTCGATACCTGCGCGCGTTAACCGGGCTCGAATGGAAACAATGCAGCTGCGCAGAAAACCTACGGTCCGTTCTTCCGTTCGTCTCCAACTAGTAGCTTGACCAACCTTAATCATAGGTTTACGTTCGGCCGGGTGTAACCTTACTTCGTTAGCGGTCAACGTGCTAGTGGCTGCCCGACACGGATATCATCCTTTTTATAATCTGAAGGAGGCAAAGCCGGTGAGTACATTCATTCCTTACGTCGTGGAACAAACCAGCCGCGGCGAACGATCTTACGATATTTATTCCAGATTGCTGAAAGATCGGATTGTCTTTTTGGGTTCGGCGATCGATGATCAGGTAGCCAATAGTATTACTGCGCAATTGTTGTTGCTTGAAGCGGAAGATCCGGAGAAAGACGTCTATTTTTACATTAACAGCCCTGGAGGCGCGACTACGTCAGGGTTTGCCATTTACGATGCGATGCGGCATATTAAACCCGACGTGCATACGATTTGTACGGGGATGGCGGCGTCGTTTGCGGCGATTTTGCTGTTGTCCGGAGCTCCGGGAAAACGCGGAGCGCTGCCGAATAGCGAAATCATGATTCACCAGCCGCACGGAGGCGCGCAAGGTCAAGCCAGCGATATTGCAATCAGCGCCAAGCGAATTATCCGGACCCGCGAACGTCTGAACGAGATTGCAGCTCTGCATACCGGTCAGCCGCTCGAACGGATCGCGCGAGATATGGATCGGGATTACTTTATGTCGTCGGAAGAAGCTTTGGAGTACGGCGTCATTGATCGGATTATCGACCGCTCGCAGAACACGTAATACCATGACCGATCACAATGTTAGGTAACGCTCCTCCAAAACTCGCTTGAAGCATGCGTGTTTCCGATGGACGCAAACCTTAAATTGAATATCGATGATTCAGACCCTTCGCGAATCGCGATCGGGTCTTTTTTGATCTTTTCACGCAGGAACTTGCTTGTACGCGGAGAAAGAAGTAAGGCCGAGATTTTGAACCGAGAGGAGATTCACGAAGATGGAAATCAGACGCCTGACCGATCAGGATTTCGATGCAAATATCGCGTTGGCCGAATATGCGTTTTTGTATACATTGAGCGAGCAGCAGAAGGAAGAACGCCGTAAGCGATTCGGAGACGAAGCCGTGTGGGGTGCCTTTGACGGGCCAGAGCTGTGCGCGAAGCTGGCTCTTATGCCGCTTGAAGTCTATGTCCATGGCAAAAAGATCAAAATGGGCGGCATCGGAGGCGTTGCGACGTGGCCGGAAAAGCGTCGACAAGGCATGGTGTCCCAACTGCTGCGCCGCTCGCTGGAAGAAATGAAAAAAGAGGGTCAACTTTTATCGTATCTGCATCCGTTCTCCGTGGCCTTTTACCGGAAATATGGTTGGGAGTTGTTCACCGATAATAAAAATTACACGATTCCTGTTGAAAAGCTGCCTGTACGCAAAAGCGTGCCGGGACGCGTGGTACGTGAAGTGCGGGATATCGATACGTTGAAGTCGGTGTATGACCGTGCCGTTATTCGTTACAACGGACCTGTGGTGCGCACTCTCAAATGGTGGGAGCAGCGGGTAATGAACGGCATTCCGTATACGGCAGTCTATTATAACGAAGCAGATGAGCCGGAAGCGTATGTTTTATATGCGATAGAAGAGCGGAAATGGATCACGGAAGAGATTTTTTGGATCAACGATACGGCTAGGCAGGGGTTATGGAATTTTATTATCAACCATGATTCCAAGCTGAAAGAAGTTCAAATGAAGCTGCCTGTGGATGATCCGTTGTCGCTGTTGCTGCCTGACCCGATGGTTAAGCAGGAGATCGAACCGTTCTTTATGGCGAGAATCGTGGATGCGGTTAAGTTTGTTGAAGCGTACCCATTTGCCGAGTCTGCCCTAGACCATCGCTTTGTTCTTCATATCGAGGATCAGGATGCGCCGTGGAACGAAGGGGATCGGGAATGGAAAATTTCAGGATCGGGAGTAGGCGGATTGGAAAAGGTCAATTCTGCTGAAGGATTGCGTGCGGACGCGGCGAACATTCGCATCTCGATCGGAATCCTGACGGCGATGCTGCTCGGCTATCGCCGTCCGTCGGAGCTTCAGCGTATCGGCTTGCTGGAGGCTTCCGAGGAAACCGCGCATCTTTTGGATACATCGATTCCGGCACGGATTCCCTACATGGCGGATTACTTCTGAACAGATTGCGCACAGACGCAGTCCTAATGAATTGTCCACATGTGGATAAATCGAAAAGTCTTCAAGTCTAACAGACGGGAAATCGACCTGAAGCTTACGTTATAATAAAAAGACCGATAGATGCGCCGGGTGGCTGCGAATCGGAATGAAGGCCGTGTTTGATTGAAGACGATAATGTCTCGAACCGGATTGGAGAAATGGGGAAAAGAAATGACATTGACGATCCCGGTGGGCGTTCTTGTGCTGGCAGGCTGGTTGCTCGTGCTAAACATCATCGCGTATGCGGTCATGGCCTCCGACAAGCGCCGGGCCAAACGGAGCAAGCGCAGAGTGCCGGAACGAACGTTGTTTACATGGGCGGCTGTCGGCGGAGCGCTCGGGATTTGGATTGCGATGAGGTCGAAGCGGCACAAAACCCAACACAATTCGTTTCGTTTCGGCGTGCCTGCGTTGCTTTTGTTGAATATCGCGGTGTACGGGGCACTGTTCTATGCATTCCTGCGTTAGAGCCTGGGCGAAAAAGGAAAAGCAAGCAAGGTGTTTGATTCTCCTTTTCCAAAGGGTAATAATGAATATGAACGGACAACGGGTTCTTGCCAGGCAAAGAGTCGGTTGGAGTCCGAATTCGAAAGGAAAGAAAGAGGTGCTTGAATATGCTGTTCTCTAAAGTTCTGGTGGCCTATGACGGCTCGAAAGCTTCTAATAAAGCGCTCGATCGTGCGGCTGCGCTAGTCAAAGCTTCGCCGGACGCCGTATTGGAAGTGCTGCATATTTACGATTATCCGCGCTTTTTCGTCGGAGACGGTATTGCACCGGTTCCGGGCAGCGTGAATAAAGAGTTTTTCGATCTGGCGGAGCAAACGGTTGAAGAAGCGCGTCGTCGCCTTCAAGAAGCCGGCGTGGACGCTCGGATCGAGATGCGCCAAGGAGCACCGGCCGTACTGATTCTTGAATATGCCAAAGAGTTGAATGCCGATCTGATCGTCATCGGCAGCCGCGGCTTGGGCGCGATTCGCGAGTTCGTGCTCGGCAGCGTCAGCCATAACGTGGTTCAGCAGGCGCAAATTCCGGTACTGGTCGTCAAATAAGCGGATGCTCGTACCATGACCGCGTAAGAGGTTAGGTTACGTCCATCGAAAACCTGAAATGGAATGCGGTCAAGCTGCTATGCAGGAACGTTCGATAAAAAGAGCGGTTTGAAGGTTTTGGATCATGCAAATGAATTGAAGGTTCGGAAGCGCGCTGCGCTTTCGGACCTTTTTTATATCCGCAATTTTTACAATTCGAGCGGTATTTAGTGAAGGAATCGCAGGATCAGCGGATATTTCGCTTGCTGCTTGTGTAAAAACGAACATTCGGATTTTACGATTTTAAAATGTTCGGTTTTTAATTTGACACGGCATGTACGGAATTGTTAAACTGGAACTGAAGTCGGGCGTGTGGCAACCGCGCTTTCGACATATAACCGAATTGAACATCGTACCGTATAAAGCTGGGGATAAGGCCCGGCAGTATCTACCCGGGAACCGTAAATACCCGGACTACGGAAGCAACGAAGGGTCCGACGGCTGTAGCTTGTCCGTTTAAGCTGGGGTTACGATCGGATTCGGCGCAGGTCTGACCTGCCGCCGATCCCGCACGCTCTGTCTCGGACGAGAATCCGTCTTTCCGCCATAGGTTCTTTCATTTGGAAGCCCGACGGTTGGCGACGCGTGTTTTCGTCTTTGCGCGCCCGTGCCTGATAACCCGCCGTTTCTTTCCGAGTCCGGATTCCCGAGAGATCATTGAGATTTTGCGGCGATTCCGGATTTTTTTGATTTTTTACCGAAAAACGATGGATATGGAGCGTGAATTATGTCTTTGCAGGTAGCAGTCATTATGGGCAGTACGTCTGATTGGGAAACGATGCAGCATGCTTGTCGGATTCTCGAAGAGCTTCAGGTTCCTTACGAAAAAAAGGTCGTCTCGGCTCACCGTACGCCGGACTTGATGTTCGAATATGCGGAGCAAGCGCGCGAACGCGGCTTTAAGGCTATTATTGCGGGAGCAGGTGGCGCGGCGCATTTGCCGGGTATGGTTGCGGCGAAAACGCCGCTTCCCGTGATCGGGGTGCCGGTTCAATCGGCTGCGCTGAACGGGCTGGATTCGCTGCTGTCGATCGTGCAGATGCCGGGCGGCATTCCGGTGGCGACGGTCGCTATCGGTAAGGCAGGCGCAATCAACGCGGGATTGCTGGCGGCGCAAATCGTAGGAACCGCTGACGACGCGGTGCTGGATCGCGTCGCGGCCCGTCGAGCGAGAATCGAGCGCGAAGTGCTGGAAGCGGAGCTGCCATGACGGAAGGAACGAACGGCATGGGACAAAACGCAAGCAGCGGCAAGCGCGAAACGCGCGTGATCGAGCCGGGCAAGACGATCGGCGTGCTCGGCGGCGGGCAATTGGGCCGCATGATGGCGCTGGCGGGAGCGCCGCTGGGGTATCGCTTCGTGGCGCTGGACCCGGTAGCGGACGGGCCTTGCGGCCAGGTGTCGGCGCAGATCGTCGCCGCGTACTCGGACAAGGAAGCGGCGGCTGAACTGGCCGCGCGGACGGACGTGATCACGTACGAGTTCGAGAACGTGGATGCGGAAGTGGCTGCTCTGCTGGAAGAGCGGTCGTACGTGCCGCAAGGCAGCCGGCTGCTGTACACGACCCAGCACCGCCTGCGCGAGAAGGCGGCGCTGGAAGCGGCGGGCGCGACGGTTGCGCCTTACGCGGCTGTGTCAAGCGAAGCGGACTTGGACGCGGCGGTCGAGCGTCTGGGCACGCCGTGCGTGCTGAAGACGGCGACCGGAGGCTATGACGGCAAAGGGCAGTTCGTTATTCGCGACCGCAGCGAGGTCGCAGCGGCTTACGCGGAGCTTGCGGCGTCGGGAGCGGAGCTGGTGTTGGAGCAATTTATCGCGTTTCAATGCGAGATTTCGGTGATCGCGGCGCGCAGCTCGGCGGGCGAAACGAGTACGTTCCCTCCCGCGGAAAACATTCATCGCGGCGGCATCCTGCATGCTTCGATCGTTCCGGCACGCGTTCCGGCACGTATTCTGGCCGAAGCCGAGCAATTGGCGGCACAGATCGTCGAGTCGTTCGATGCGGTCGGGCTGCTGGCCGTCGAGATGTTTTACGGCAAGGACGGCAAGCTGTACGTGAACGAAGTCGCACCAAGGCCGCATAACTCGGGCCATTACACGATGGAAGCTTGCATCACTTCGCAGTTCGAGCAGCATGTGCGCGCGATCTGCGGATTGCCGCTCGGCAGTCCCGACCTGCGCACGCCCGTGGTGATGGTCAACGTGCTGGGCGAGCATTTGGACGGGGTGAACAAGCTGATCCTGTCGCCGGAGAGCGTCGGAACGGACCTCGTGCGGCCGAAGTTCCATCTGTACGGCAAAGCCGAAGGAAAGACCGGGCGGAAGATGGGGCATATCAACTTGCTTTGCGGCGATACTGCCGATGCGCTGGCCTGGATCGACAACGCCGGCATCTGGCCGGTTGAGGGCGCTTGAGTCCAATCCGCTACCCCGTCTCCCTGTGACACCTTATATAATGAAAGAAGGCGCGTCGAACCTGCCGTTTGCGATCCATGATCCATCGGCATGTCGGCGCGAACCTCAAATTTACTTTTTGGAGGCTATACCCCTTATGATCGAACGTTACAGCAGACCGGAAATGCGCAGTATCTGGAGCGAGGAAAACAAATTCAAAGCATGGCTGGAAGTCGAAATTTGCGCTTGCGAAGCGTGGGTGGAACTGGGCGTGATTCCGGCGGAAGACGTGCAAAAAATCCGCGATAACGCGACTTTCGATATCGACCGCATTTACGAGATCGAGCAGGAAACGCGCCACGACGTGATCGCGTTCACACGCGCGGTATCCGAAAGCCTCGGCGAAGAGCGCAAATGGGTCCATTACGGCCTGACTTCGACAGACGTAGTGGATACGGCAATGGGCTATCTGCTGCTGCAAGCCAATACGATTCTGGAGCGGGACATCTTGAATTTCATCGAAATTCTGAAGGACAAGGCGATCGCTTACAAGAGCACGCCGATGATGGGCCGTACTCACGGCGTACACGCGGAGCCGACGACGTTCGGTCTGAAAATGGCGCTGTGGCACGAAGAGATGAAGCGTAACCTGGAGCGTTTCCGTCATGCGGCGGACGGCGTGCAATACGGCAAAATGTCCGGCGCTGTCGGCACTTACGCCAATATCGATCCGCGCGTCGAAGAAATCGTCTGCGGCAAGCTCGGCACGAAAGCCGCTCCGATCTCGACGCAGACGCTGCAGCGCGACCGTCACGCGGAATACATGGCTTCGCTCGCGCTGATCGCGACGTCGCTCGACAAGTTCGCAACCGAAGTTCGCGCCCTGCAAAAGAGCGAATTCCGCGAAGTCGAAGAAGCCTTCGCGAAAGGTCAAAAAGGTTCGTCGGCGATGCCGCACAAACGCAACCCGATCGGCAGCGAAAACATTTCCGGCCTGTCCCGCGTCATTCGCGGTCACATGCTGACGGCATACGAGAACGTCGGACTGTGGCACGAACGCGACATCTCGCACTCCTCGGCGGAACGCGTCATCCTGCCGGACGCGACGATGCTGCTCAACTACATGCTGAACCGCTTCGGCAACATCGTGAAAAACCTGACGGTGTTCCCGGAAAACATGAAGCGCAACATGGAGCGTACTTACGGCGTGCCGTTCTCCGGCCGCATCCTGACCAAGCTGATCGACTCCGGCATGAGCCGCGAAACGGCGTACGACACCGTGCAGCCGCGCGCGATGCAAGCTTGGGAAGAACAACGCAGCTTCAAGGATATCGTATTGGCAAGCCCTGCGATTACGGACGTGCTGAGCGCGGAAGAGATCGAAGACGCGTTCAACCCGGCATGGCACTTGAAGCATGTCGATACGATCTTCGCGAAACTGGGCTTGAACGAGTAGACAGGATCAAGCTTTTCATCGTTAAGGAGGATAACAACCATGTTCGTATCTTCGCAGGCTCTCTCCACCGCCGAACATCTGGTGGACGCGCCGCTGCTGTATAAAGGAAAAGTACGCGAGCTTTACGATCTCGGCGAGTATTACCTGATCGTCGTGACCGACCGAATCTCCGCGTTCGACTACGTGCTCGATCCTGCTATCCCGTATAAAGGCGACGTGCTGAACCGTCTGAGCGCGTACTGGTTTCAGCAAACGGCCGATCTGCTGCAAAACCATGTCGTTCATACGGACGTGCTGAAGCTCGGCGCGGTCGCCAAAGATCCGCTGGCGCTGAAAAACCGCATCATGGTCACCCGCAAAGCGGAACGCATCGATATCGAATGCGTCGTACGCGGTTATATCACGGGCGGCGGCTGGCGGCAGTATCAAACGGGCGGCAGCATCAACGGCATCGAACTTCCGGAAGGCCTCCGCAAAAACGAAGCATTCCCGGAACCGATCTTCACGCCCGCCGCGAAAAACGACGTGGGCCACGACGAAGATATCCCGTTCGAAAAAATGGAAGAACTCGTCGGAGCCGGACTGGCTGCGGAATTGCGGGATAAAAGCCTCGCCTTGTACGAATTCGCCCGCAAAGCTTGTGCCGAAAAAGGCATCATCCTCGCCGACTGCAAATTCGAGTTCGGCCTGGTCGACGGTCAAGTCATACTGATCGACGAGATTTTCACGCCGGACTCTTCCCGCTTCTGGGCGGAAGACAAGTACGCGCTCGACGTCGAGATCGACAGCATGGACAAAGAACCCGTGCGCGCGTACCTGTCCGGAACGGATTGGGACAAAAACAGCGCGCCCGACCCGCTTCCGGCGGAAGTCGTGGAAGAAACGACGAAGCGTTACCTCGGCATCTACGAGCGATTGACCGGCAAAAGCCTGCTCGGCCTGTAAATTTTCGCACCGCCGTCCAAGCGTGTCCCGTCAGGGACGAAAGCGGCCTGCCGCACAACCAACCACTATCAAACAGCCGACTTCCCGATTCTGCCTTCTTTTCAAACAGGCGAAAAGATTCGGGAAGGGCTTATCCAGGAGGACATTCATGAAAGCCAAAGTCTATGTGACCATCAAGCAAAGCGTACTCGATCCGCAGGGCGTTGCCGTTCAAGGCGCGCTGCACTCCCTCGGCTTCAACGAAGTGGAAAGCCTGCGCGTCGGCAAATACATGGAGCTCGAACTCGGCGACGTGAGCAAGGAAGCTGCCGGAGACCGCGTGAAGGAAATGTGCGAAAAGCTGCTGGCCAACACGGTCGTCGAAGACTACCGCTACGAACTGGAGGGTTAAACACCATGAAATTTGCAGTCCTCGTATTTCCCGGTTCCAACTGCGATATCGACTGTTACAAAGCGGTAGAAAATGTTCTGGGCGAGCCGGTCGATTACGTCTGGCACACCGCGACCGACCTCTCCGCCTATGATTGCATCCTCGTGCCGGGCGGTTTCTCGTACGGCGACTATCTGCGCTGCGGCGCGATCTCGCGTTTCGCTCCGGTCATGAACGAAGTGGCGAAGGCTGCCGAAGAAGGCAAGTTCGTGCTCGGCATCTGCAACGGTTTCCAGATCCTGACCGAAGCCGGACTGCTCCCTGGTGCACTCCGCCGCAATATGTCGATGAAATTCGCATGTCGCGACACGGTGCTGAAAGTGGAAAACAATGCAACCCCGTTTACCCGAGATTACGCGGCCGGCGAAGAGATCGTGATTCCGATCGCGCACGGCGAAGGCAACTACTACTGCGACGAAGAGACGTTGGAGGAACTGCGCGCCAACAATCAGATCGCTTTCCGGTATAAAAGCAATCCGAACGGTTCGGTGGACGATATCGCGGGCATCACGAACAAAGCCGGCAACGTGCTCGGCATGATGCCTCACCCGGAACGCGCGGTCAACGAAATTCTCGGCACGACAGACGGCAAGAAGATGTTCACATCGATTATTAACGCTTGGAGGGAACAACATGACGCAGCAAATGTCCGTTAAGGAACCGACGGCGGAGCAAATCGCGGATCAGCAAATTTACAAACAGATGGGTGTATCGGACAGCGAGTTCGAGCTCATCTGCGGTTTTCTCGGCCGTAAGCCAAACTACACGGAAATCGGCGTTTTCAGCGTAATGTGGTCCGAGCACTGCGCCTACAAAAATTCGAAGCCGCTGCTGCGCAAATTCCCGGTCACGGGTCCCCGCGTCCTGATGGGACCGGGCGAAGGCGCGGGCATCGTCGATATCGGCGATAACCAGGCGGTCGTGTTCAAGATCGAAAGCCATAACCACCCTTCGGCGGTCGAGCCTTTCCAAGGCGCGGCAACGGGCGTGGGCGGCATCATCCGCGATATTTTCTCGATGGGCGCTCGCCCGATCGCGTCGCTGAACTCGCTGCGTTTCGGACGGCTTGAAAGCGACCGTGTCAAATACCTGTTCGAACATGTCGTCAGCGGCATCGCGGGATACGGCAACTGTATCGGGATCCCGACGGTCGGCGGCGAAGTCGTGTTCGACGAAAGCTACGAAGGCAACCCGCTCGTCAACGCGATGTGCGTCGGCCTGATCGATCACGACAAGATCCAGCGCGGCGTGGCGAAAGGCATCGGCAACCCGGTCTTCTACGTCGGTCCTCCGACGGGACGAGACGGCATCCACGGCGCGACGTTCGCATCCGAAGAACTGACGGAAGAATCGCAAGAGCGTAAGACAGCGGTTCAGGTCGGCGATCCGTTTATGGAAAAGCTGGTTATGGAATCTTGCCTGGAACTGATCGACAGCGGCATCGTGGTCGGCATTCAGGATATGGGCGCAGCGGGTCTGACGTGCTCCAGTTCGGAAATGGCGAGCAAAGCGGGCAACGGCCTGGAACTGTACCTCGACCAAGTGCCGCAGCGCGAAGAAGGCATGACGGCATACGAAATGATGCTGTCCGAGTCCCAAGAGCGCATGCTGTTCGTCGTCGAACCGAAAGACGAAGCGCAGGCGATGGAAATCTTCGAGCGTTGGGGCGTCATTTGCGCGAAGGTGGGTAAAGTAACGGACGACGGACGTTTGAAATTGCTGCATCACGGCGAAGTTGTCGGCGACATGCCGGTGCACGCGCTGGTCGACGAATGCCCGATCTACGACAAGCCTTCGAGCGAACCGGCTTACTACGCGCAGAACGCGACCGTCGACACGACGGCTTACAACGAAGTAACGGATCTGGGCGGCGCTTTGAAAAAAGTGCTGGGTTCGCCGAGCGTGGCGAGCAAAGCCTGGGTGTACGAGCAGTACGACTACATGGTACGCACGAACACGGCGGTACGTCCGGGCTCGGACGCGGCGGTCGTGACGATCGACGGCACGCGCAAAGCGTTGGCGATGACGACGGACTGCAGCGGACGTTTCGTGTATCTGGACCCTGAAGTGGGCGGACGCATCGCAGTCAGCGAAGCGGCGCGCAACATCGTCTGCTCCGGCGCGGAGCCGCTGGCGATCACGGACAACCTGAACTTCGGCAGCCCGGAAAAGCCGGAAATCTTCTGGCAGATGGAAAAAGCGGTCGACGGCATGGCCGAAGCTTGCCGCGAGTTGGATACGCCGGTTATCGGCGGCAATGTCAGCTTGTACAACGAAAACGCCAAAGGCTCGATCTACCCGACTCCGGTCGTGGGCATGGTCGGTCTGGTGCACGACGTGGATCATATCACGACGCAGCATTTCAAAGGCGAAGGCGATATCCTGATCCTGACCGGCGTTACGCGTGCGGAGCTTGGCGGAACCGAATTCCAGCAGGTGGTTCACGGCGTAACGGAAGGACGTCCTCCGCAGCTCGATCTGGCAGTCGAAAAGAAACTGCTGGGCGGCGTGCTGGAAGCGATCCAAAGCGGTCTTGTGCGTTCGGCGCACGACTTGTCGGACGGCGGTCTTGCGGTTGCCGTAGCGGAAAGCTGCATCGGCGGCGGTCTGGGCGCTCAGGTCAGCATCCATACGGAAGAGATCGGCGAAGCCGGCCTTCGTCCCGATTTCGCTTTGTTCAGCGAAAGCCAATCGCGAATCCTGCTGTCGGCAACGCCGGAAAACGCGGATGCGCTGTTGAGCGGACTTGCGGCGCACGGCGTTCCGGCCGCGAAGATCGGACGCGTATCGGGACTGCAGCTCCATATCACGGTAGACGGAAAAGAAGTGCTCAGCGAAGAGATTCATACACTCAAACAGGTCTGGGAGGATGCGATTCCATGTCTGATGAAGTAAAGCAGCCGTTGTGGACGGGGGACTACTACAACGAGGGAATGGATCAGATCGATCCGTTCGACACCCTGCGCGAAGAATGCGGCGTGTTCGGGGTCTACGGACATCCGGACGCCGCGTCCCTGTCCTATTACGGTTTGCATGCACTTCAGCACCGGGGAGAGGAAAGCGCGGGGATTTGCGTCAGCGACGAAGATCACTTCAATTATCATCGCGGTTTGGGTCTGGTCAAAGAGGTTTTTGACAAAGACACGCTCGCCGGACTTCAAGGAAAGCACTCGATCGGCCACGTCCGTTATTCGACAAGCGGCGGCGGAGGGTTGACCAACGCCCAACCGCTGGTGTTCAAATACAAAGGCGGCGACCTCGCGGTCGCCACCAACGGCAATATCGTCAACGCGCCGCAAATTCGGCGCGAGCTGGAAGAAAGCGGTTCGATTTTCCAGACGACGAGCGACACGGAAGTCGTGGCTCACTTGATCGCCCGTTCGCCGAAAGACTTCGTCGAAGCGGCGAAAGACGCCATGAACCGGATCGTCGGCGGCTATGCGTTCATGCTGCTCACGCACGACAAGCTGCTCGTCACCTGCGACCCGAACGGACTGCGCCCGCTCACGATGGGCCGTCTCGGCGACGCGTACATCTTCACGTCGGAGACCTGCGCGCTCGAAGTCATCGGCGCGGAAAGTATCCGCGACGTCCGTCCGGGCGAAATGCTGGTGCTCGACCGCGAAGGCCTGCACGAAGAGCGCTTCACCGAAGGACAGCGCAAAGCGCTGTGCGCGATGGAGTACATCTACTTCGCGCGTCCCGACAGCGACATGAACGGCTCGAACCTGCACTCCGCCCGCAAACGGATGGGCAGCGTGCTGGCGCGGGAAAAATTCGTCGACGCCGATCTGGTAACCGGCGTGCCGGACTCCAGCATCTCCGCCGCGATCGGCTACGCCGAGCAGACGGGCATCCCGTACGAACTCGGCCTGATCAAAAACAAATACACCGGCCGGACCTTTATCCAGCCGAGCCAGGAACTGCGCGAGCAAGGCGTCAAAATGAAACTGAGCGCCGTGCGCCGCGTCGTCGAAGGCAAACGCGTCGTCATGATCGACGACTCGATCGTGCGCGGCACCACGTCCCGCCGCATCGTGAACCTGCTTCGCGAAGCAGGCGCGACCGAGGTCCATGTCTGCATCACCTCGCCGCCGTTCAAAAACCCGTGCTTCTACGGCATCGACACCCCGGACAGCCGCGAACTGATCGCGTCTTCCCGCACCGTCGAAGAGATCCGCGAAGAAATCGGCGCGGATTCGCTCGCTTTCCTGAGCTACGAAGGCTTGATCGAAGCCGTGGACGGCGAGGACCGGGAAGCTTATAAAGGCGGTTTGTGCATGGCCTGCTTCGACAACGATTATCCGACCCAGGTGGATTTCGGGGGAGAAGAAAAACTCGGATGCGGATGTTGAAAAGGGAAGGGTGAGGTGGGGGAGGCGCTGCGGGTGGAGGGGCCTTCCGATCGCTGTTTCAATCCGATTCCTTCATTAGATAACTTATTTAGAGGTAGGAATCGTATTTCAAAGGCGACCACTTCGTTTCTTCAGGCTCCCTCCACCCTCCGCTGACTCCGACGCGCACGCATCCCTTTTTTGTGGGTAGGGTAGAGGGCAGTGCTGCTTTTTCTTTTGGGAGAAAAAGCGCTTGGGGTAAATGTATATAATTTCTTAGAAGAGCGTTCGAAGTTCGAGCGAGTCCAACGGCAAAGCAGGATATAAATCATAAAGCTTTCCTTTTCGAATGTAATCGAAAAGATCTTTAACCTAACTTAATTTCCAGATACAAGCGACGCTTGCATCTGGAAATTAAAATGCATGTTCGGAAGCTGTTAAGCGGAGGGAGAAATTCAGTGAAAGGCGCCTTTGAGCCCGGAGATTTAAGCTTGAAATGTACATTTCAAGCTTAAATCTCCGGGCGAGACAGCGCCTTGAACGAATTTCTCCCGCAGCGCCCTTCAGCTTCCCCACGAACAGGAATTTAATTTGAAGATAAAGGATGTGTCGGTTGTGTCTGAAGCCTACAAAAATGCCGGAGTCGACATCGCGGCGGGCAACGAAGCGGTCGAACGGATGAAAAAGCACGTCAAAAAAACGTTCCGTCCGGAAGTCATGACGGATTTGGGCGGGTTCGGCGCGTTGTTCGGCCTGAACAAAGACGCTTATGAAGAGCCGGTGCTCGTCTCCGGAACGGACGGCGTCGGCACGAAGCTGAAAATCGCGTTCGCGATGGACAAGCACGACACGATCGGCATCGACGCCGTCGCCATGTGCGTGAACGATATTATCGTGCAGGGCGCGGAGCCGCTCTTTTTCCTCGACTATCTGGCGACGGGCAAAGTCGTGCCGGAGAAAATCGAAGACATCGTCGCGGGCATCGCGGACGGCTGCCTGCAATCCGGCTGCGCGCTGATCGGCGGCGAAACGGCGGAAATGCCGGACATGTACACCGAAGGCGAGTACGATATCGCGGGCTTCACGGTCGGTATCGTCGATAAAAAGAAAATCATCAACGGCCAGTCGATCTCGGCGGGCGACGCGGTAATCGGACTGGCTTCGAGCGGCGTGCACAGCAACGGCTTTTCGCTCGTGCGCAAACTGCTGCTCGAGCAGCACGGCTACCAACTCACGGACGAAGTGGCTGAACTCGGCGGCACGCTCGGCGCGACGCTGCTGGAACCGACCAAAATTTACGTGAAACCGGTACTGCGGCTGCTGAAAAGCATCGAAGTCAAAGGCATGGCGCATATCACGGGCGGCGGCTTTATCGAGAATATCCCGCGGATGCTGCCGGAAGGCGTGAACGTCGAGATCCAGCACGGCACGTGGCCGGTACTGCCGATCTTCAAGCTGATGCAGGAAAAAGGCGGCATCACGGACAGCGATATGTACACGACGTTCAATATGGGCATCGGATTGGTTCTGATCGTGGCCGAGGCGGACAAGGAAGAAGCGCTTCGCCAATTGAAAGAAGCGGGCGAAGAGGCTTACCTGATCGGCAGCGTGACGGCAGGCGAGAAAGTCGTGACGTTCCAAGGTAACGCGCAATGAGTGGGATCGAAGGCAAAGACATTCGGGAGGAGAACACTCGGCTGAGCGAGGAAGAAGTGCCGCTCAAGCCGGGCCCGATGCCCGGACTGCCGAACGAGCCGGACCCGGCCGTTCCGACGACTCCGGACGCGCCCGATCCGTCCCGCGAGCCTGCGATTCCCGTGCCGATTCCTGCCGTTCCGAGCACGCCGGAGCCTTCTACTGTTCCGACAACGCCTGTCCCGCAGCCGGTCACTCCCGACGGCGAACCGGTTCCGCAGCCTGCGACGCCCGGAGCCGAACCTAAGCCGCTGACCATGCCGGGAATTCCGGCCGTCGCGGACCCGGACGAAGCCGACGATTTTGCCGAAAACGAAGGCGATCCCGCTGCGCAGCTTCGCGAGCTGGAACAAGCGCTGCCCGACGGCGAAGGTCCGAATAAGCCTTACCGCATCGCGGTATTCGCGTCCGGCTCCGGAAGCAACTTCCAGGCTATGCTCGATACGGCCCGCGCGGGACAACTCGGCGCGCAGATTGCGCTGCTCGTTTCCGACAAGCCGCAGTCGAAAGCCGTTGAACGCGCCCGCGCAGCGGGCGTTCCGGTATTCGTGTTTACGCCGAAAGAGTACGAATCGCGCGAAGCGTACGAGCGTATCATTTTGGAAGAATTGGCGAAAGCCAAGATCGACCTGATCGCGCTCGCCGGATACATGCGTCTTTTGACGAGCGTTCTGGTCGAACCGTACATGGGGCGGATGATCAATATCCACCCGTCGCTGCTGCCGTCGTTCCCCGGCAAAGACGCCGCGGGACAAGCGGTTTCGCACGGCGTAAGAGTCAGCGGCGCAACCGTGCATTTCGTCGACGGAGGGATGGACACGGGGCCGATCATCGCCCAGCGCGCCGTTGAAGTGCTGCCTGAGGATTCGGCGGTCGAGCTTCAGCTTCGTATTCAGGAGCAGGAGCGTTTGCTGTATCCCGAAGTGGTATCGTGGTTCGCGGCGGGCCGGGTCAAGCTGGACGGTCGCCAAGTTCGGTTGTTCTGATGGCAATCATAGTCGGAACCGGAGCGGTCATTCAAAACGACGAAGGCCAGGTATTGCTGGTGCTTCGCAAGAAAGACCCCGAGATTCATAAATGGAGCATTCCCGGCGGAAAGGTCGATCCTTTCGAAACGTTGGAGCATACGATCGTGCGGGAAGTCGAGGAAGAAACGGGCCTGGTCGTCGAGGTCGAACGTCTTCTGTGCACGGACGAGACCATTCAACCGGAACAGGATCGCCATCTGCTGTCGCTGATCTACAAAGTCCGTTACACCGGCGGCGAACCGCAAAACCGCGAGCCGCAGAAACATGCGGAGCTTCGCTGGTTTTCGTTGAACGAGCTGCCGCCGGAGACGGACATCGCAACGTTTTCCCGAGAAGCATTGAGATTGATCCAATAAGCCTATCCCAATCCCGTAACCCCAAGGAGGACTTTTCATCGTGAGTATCAAAAGAGCGCTGGTCAGCGTATCGGACAAAACAGGCATCGTCGAATTCTGCCGCGAGCTGTCGCAGCTCGGCGTCGAAATCATCTCCACCGGAGGCACGAAAAACCTGCTGGCGCAGGAAGGCGTTCCGGTCATCGGAATCTCCGACGTCACGGGCTTCCCGGAAATCATGGACGGCCGCGTCAAAACGCTGCATCCTGCCGTACATAGCGGACTTCTCGCCGTGCGCGACAACGAGGAGCACACGCGTCAAATGAAGGAACTGGGCCTGGATTACATCGACCTCGTGGTCGTCAACCTGTACCCGTTCCAAGAGACGATCGCCAAGCCGGACGTGGCTTACGAAGACGCGATCGAAAACATCGATATCGGTGGTCCGACGATGCTGCGTTCCGCGGCGAAAAATCATGCGTTCGTCAGTGTGGTCGTGGACAGCGCGGATTACGGCAAAGTGATCGAAGAAGTGCGCGCCGAAGGCGACACGACGCTCGATACCCGTAAAAAACTCGCTGCGAAAGTGTTCCGTCATACCGCCTCCTACGACGCTCTGATCGCCGACTACCTCGCGAAGCAAACGGGCGACCCGCTTCCGGAGCGCTACACAGTGACTTACGAGAAGATTCAAGACCTCCGTTACGGGGAAAACCCTCACCAAGCGGCTGCTTTTTACCGCGCGCCGTTGGCGCCGGCAGGCACGCTGACGACTGCCGAACAGCTGCACGGCAAAGAATTGTCCTACAACAACATTAACGACGCTAACGCGGCGCTCCAGATTGTCAAAGAATTCAGCGAGCCTGCTGTTGTAGCCGTTAAGCATATGAATCCTTGCGGCGTAGGCGTAGGATCGACGATCGCGGAAGCTTACAGCAAAGCGTACAGCGCCGATCCCGTGTCCATCTTCGGCGGAATCGTGGCGGCTAACCGTACGATTGACGCCGAGACGGCGCAGCCTTTGAGCGAGATTTTCCTGGAGATCGTGCTGGCTCCGGACTTCACCCCGGAAGCGCTCGAAATCCTCACGAAAAAGAAAAACATCCGTCTCCTCAAAATGGGCGAACTGACTTCGGCGGAAGGACGCGCATCCGTGCATGTCGTGACTTCAATCGAAGGCGGCATGGTCGTGCAGGAAAGCGACGTTCACTCGCTGAGCGACGCCGACCTCAAAGTCGTGACCAAGCGTCAACCTACGGAAGACGAGCTGAAGCAGCTGCTGTTCGGTTGGAAAGTCGTGAAGCACGTCAAGTCGAACGCGATCGTGCTGGCGGCTGATAACATGACGATCGGCGTCGGCGCGGGTCAGATGAACCGTGTCGGTTCGGCCAAGATCGCGCTGGAGCAAGCCGGAGACAAAACGCAGGGCGCGATTCTCGCTTCCGACGCGTTCTTCCCGATGGGCGATACCGTTGAACTCGCAGCCAAACACGGCATAAAAGCGATCATTCAGCCGGGCGGCTCGATCAAGGACGAAGAATCGATCCAAGCAGCCGACGAAGCCGGAATCGCGATGATCTTCACGGGCGTTCGCCACTTCAAGCACTAAGATCAAGTTCAAAGCCTTCACATCGACGCGCGTCGCGCCGGCGGATCGGGTCTGCGTCAGGCGGACGGGTCCACGGACGACGCGCGTTTTTTTATAAGGAATAACCGTTATGGGAAAAGGAACACACGATGAAGCGAGAGGGGACGTTGGAATGGATATTTTGGTTGTAGGAGGCGGCGGTCGCGAACACGCGATCTGCCGATCGCTGTCGCAGTCGCAGCGAGCCGGGAAGATTTACTGCGCGCCGGGGAATGCGGGAATCGCGAATGTTGCGGAATGCGTGGATATCGGCGTATTCGATTTCGAAGCATTGACGGCATTCGCGCTGGAGAAGAAAGTCGGCCTCGTCGTGGTCGGCCCGGACGATCCGCTTGCGGCAGGCATCGTGGATGCTTTTGAAGAGAAAAATATTCCGGTCTTCGGACCTCGCCGGAACGCGGCCGAGATCGAAGGAAGCAAAGCCTTCATGAAGGATCTGCTCAAAAAGTATGCGATTCCGACAGCCGCTTACGAGACGTTCGACGACTACGAGACGGCTCTGGCTTATCTGCGTTCGCAGCAAGCGCCGATCGTCGTCAAAACCGACGGTCTGGCCGCGGGCAAGGGCGTAACGGTAGCGCAAACGATCGAAGAAGCCGAGAAGGCTCTGCATGATGCCATGGTCGGCGGTTCGTTCGGAGCGGCGGGCAGCAAAGTCGTGATCGAAGAATTCATGGCGGGCGAAGAAATGTCGATCTTGGCTTTCGTGGACGGCGAGACCGTTCGCGCGATGCCCGCTGCACAGGATCATAAGCCTGTTTTTGACGGCGATAAAGGTCCGAATACCGGAGGCATGGGCACGTACTCGCCTCTGCCGCATATCGATCCCGCGATCATCGAGCGCTCGATCGAAGAAATCATCAAGCCGACGGCTAAAGCGCTGGTCAGCGAAGGACGTCCGTTTACCGGCGTGTTGTTCGCTGGCTTGATGATCGAAGCAGACGGTACGCCGCGTACGGTGGAATTCAACGCGCGCTTCGGCGATCCGGAGACGCAGGTGGTACTGCCTCGTCTGAAAAGCGATCTGCTGGACATCTTCCTGGCGGCTGTCAACGGAACGCTGGCCGATATCGAGATCCAATGGAGCGAAGACGCGGCAGTGTGCGTCGTGCTGGCCTCGGAAGGCTATCCGGCTTCGTATCCGAAGGGTCGCGTCATTACGGGCATTGAAGCGGCCGAAGCAGGCGGAGGATTGGTCTTCCATGCAGGTACGGCTCGTAATGAATCCGGTGAACTTGTTACGGCAGGCGGCCGCGTGCTGGGCGTAGTCGGACTTGGGACGGGCATCGCCGAAGCCCGCGAGGCTGCTTATGCGGCGACGGAACGCGTTGCATTCGACGGCGCGCATAAGCGCAGCGACATTGCGGCGAAGGCGTTGACGCCGCGCGCGTAAGCATCAAAATCGGGAAGTGTAGAAAACGAAACGTAATTTCCGAAGCGGCCCATTTTGGGGCCGCTTCGTTTTTTACGGGAGATTGTGGGCTAACGGGTAACGGGCAAAAGTCGCGACGTGACCCTTATCAATCGTAACGCGCAGCGCATAGACGCAAAGAAGCCCGAACCGTGAAAGGCTCGGACTTCTTGCCAAGATTGAATGCTTTTTCGCGAGTATAGTTCGCTTTCATGCTGTTCCTAGCCTACTCTTGTTTCTCTACCGGAACATACAGATCCATCTGCAAGTCCTTATCCCCGCTGCTGCGCTCGTCGTACAGTTCGAAGTCTACGCCGTTCTTGGCATACGCATAACCCGAGCTCGGGAACCACTCGTTGTAGACGTAAGTGGTCATTCCCTGGATCGCGTCGGTGAAGGCTCCGTTCGCGCGATCCGCTTTTGGTGAAGTGAACACGGCATAGGTCGAAGCCGGGATCACCGCTTGATGCGTGCCTTCCGGAGCGTTATCGAAGTTCTCCACTTCAAAGCCGATCACGTACAAGAAGTGTTCCGGTTTGTCGGGAAGCATAATGCAGGCACCGTATTCGGCATCTTTGACGGGTTTGATCTGTTGATACAGCTTATGACCCCACTGTTCTTCGATGTACCGGTTCCAAAAGGCCGGAATCTCCGTGAAGTTCTCGCCGTTCATTCGGGTCTCCAGGGCATAACCTACCAGCTTAATTTCGGGCTTGCTTACGATCTTCGGTCTCATCATCATTCCTCCGCTCATGTTATAATCGGCCAGCTTCGCAAGGTCCACCCGCTCGGGAACGCGGCCGGTGGCGTGGATGCGATACTGTTCCGGGGTGAGTCCGTATGTTTTGCGAAAAGCTTTGGTGAAGCCTGCGTGCGTCTCGAAGCCGTAATCGAGGGCGATCTCCAGCAGGTTGCGGCGTCCGGCCATGTCCGCTGCGGCATGGGCCAGTCGTCGGCGCCTAATATAGTCCATGATCGGCAGACCCGTTCTCGAATGAAACACTTTATAGAAGTGATACTGCGAGAATCCGGCTTGCCGAGCCAGGTCTTCGGCGCTCAGCCGTTCCTTGAGATGATCCTCGATGTAGTCCAGCGTGCGCTGGATACATGCGGTATGATCCATATTTTTCGTTCCCTCCCGATCGGTACATTCATCTTAACAGAAGGATGATGCGAACGTTTGTCCGTTTTTGCGATCTTGATCTTCTTTTGGAAACGGACGATATATGAAGGTAAACCGTCGCTATCCCGCCTTGTACCGATTCGACGCCGAAGGCATGGATTCCCATGCGAAGCTTGAATTTTTCGCGAAATCGCGTTACCTTTAAATTTAATTCGATGATATGACGGATGGTACACATGGAAACAATATCAGGAGCGAGGAGAACAACATGAAAACCGAACCTACTGTGGAAGTTGACGATACAAAAAACGACGATCTGGTCACGATGGAAGACATCGTCCGGGCGCATCACAGGCTGCGCGAAGCGATCGTGCGCACGCCGCTGCATCGCGATGCGACATTGTCGGCCAAATACGAATGCGACGTTTACTTGAAACGCGAAGACCAGCAGGTGGTGCGTTCGTTCAAGATCCGCGGCTCTTACAACAAAATCCGCAGCCTCAGCGAAGAGGAACGCGAACGCGGCATCGTTTGCGCGAGCGCGGGCAACCATGCGCAGGGCGTCGCTTTTTCCTGCCACGCATTGGGCATTCACGGAAAAATCTATATGCCGAGCACGACGCCGAACCAAAAGGTGAAAATGGTACGCAAATTCGGCGGACAAAGCGTCGAAGTCATTTTGACCGGCGATACGTTCGACGATGCGTATGCGGAAGCGATGAAAGCGTGCACGGAGCTGGAATTGACCTTTATCCATCCGTTCGACGACCCGATGATCATCGCGGGCAACGGCACGGTCGGCATGGAGATCATGGAGAGCCTGGAACAACCGGCCGACTATGTGTTCCTGACGATCGGCGGGGGCGGCTTGGCTGCGGGAGTGTCCCAATATATCAAGACGATGAGCCCGTCCACGCGCATGATCGGGGTCGAACCGCTGGGTGCGGCTTCGATGAGCGAAGCGATGGCGCGCGGACAAGTCGTGACGCTCGACGAGATCGACAAATTCGTCGACGGCGCGGCCGTGAAAAGAGTCGGACAGCATACCTACGACATCTGCAAGCGGATGCTCGACGAGGTCGTGAAGGTACCGGAAGGAAAGGTCTGCACGACGATCCTCGACCTGTACAACGAGAATGCGATCGTGGCCGAGCCTGCAGGAGCGATTCCGGTAGCAGCACTGGACCTGTACCGCGACGAGATCAAAGGCAAAACGATCGTCTGCGTCATCAGCGGCGGCAACAACGATATCGACCGCATGCAGGAGATCAAGGAGCGTTCGCTCATTTTCGAAGGGCTGAAGCATTATTTCCTGATCAACTTCCCCCAAAGAGCAGGCGCGCTCCGCGAGTTTCTGGAAAAAGCGCTCGGTCCGAACGACGATATCGCGCGCTTTGAATATACGAAGAAGAATGACAAAGAAAACGGTCCGGCCCTGGTAGGCATCGAGCTGACGGCGCGCGAAGACTACGAACCGCTGATCGCCCGAATGGACGAGCAGGGCATCAACTACACCGAACTGAATCGCGATCCGAGCCTGTTCAGTCTGTTGATCTGAGGGTTAGATCGCATTTGCATCGATTCTTTTCCATTCCTGAAAATAAGCCTGTCCCAACCCGGAATTCCGGAGCTTGGACAGGCTTTTGACTTTGGCGGCTTGAAATATTTTGTCAGAGGGCATAGATTTGGATAACATGAAATGGATACCGATCAACAAAGGAGAGAACCCCATGATTCGTTACCCGTTATTGAAAGAAGGCGCGACGGTCGGCGTCACGGCTCCGTCCTCGGGGGTTGAGCCCTCCATGCATGACCTTTTGAAGCAGGCGATCCGACGGATGGAAAAGGAAGGCTTCGCGGTATCGGGCGGCGATACGATCTGGACGCAGCACAAAGCCAAATCCGCTCCCGCCCGCCTTCGTGCAGACGAGTTGAACCGGATGCTGAAGGATGATCGAATCGGTCTTGTACTGCCGCCCTGGGGCGGGGAACTGCTGGTTGAAGTATTGGAGTACATCGACTACGAGCAGATCGGCGAAAAGTGGCTGCTGGGCTACTCGGATATCAGCCTGCTGCTGCTTGCGGTCACGCTGAATACGGGCCTTGCCACCGCGCACGGCACCAATTTGGTCGATCTGCGCGGAAGCATCGACGACGAGACGACCGCCAAGTGGCGCGAAGCGCTGACGACACCTGCAGGCGGATCGTTCGAGCAGCGTTCTTCCGAGCGATATCAGGTCGAATGGAAGCACCGGGCAGAAAATGCCGAACAGGACAGCTCGGACGACAGCGTGTTCAACCTGACCGAACCGACCGTCTGGCGCAGCATTTCCGGCAGCGACGTCGGTCTGAAGGGACGTCTGCTCGGAGGCTGTATCGACGTAATCCGCCATCTGATCGGTACGCCTTACGGCGACGTGCGAGCTTTCCGCGAGAAGCATATGCCCGGCGAGCCTGTACTCTGGTATTTGGAAAACTGCGAAATGAACACCGCCGACCTGCGCCGCTCGCTGGTCCAGATGAAGTTGGCGGGATGGTTCGAGAACTGTTCCGGCCTGATGTTCGGACGCAGCCCCGCCAACACGCCGGTCGGCGGTTACACGGCCGAAGACGTCTACCGCGACCTGTCCGAGGAACTGGGAGTACCTGTGCTGTACGATATCGACTGCGGCCATATGCCGCCGCAGCTGACGCTGATCAACGGCGCGATGGCCCAGGTCGAGTTCTCCGAAGAAAAAGGTACGGCGAGCGTGTTGCAGATTTTCAAGTAAGTTCGGGGTGCATGGCATTTTGAGCAGCGACAATTTTGGGTACAATTTTATTTTCTTCAAGCTCTAAACTTTTCCCTCGGTTTCCCGATATAATTCGAGTGATTTTATACATCTAAGAGAAACCTGAGGGGGAAATTTTTTTGATCGCTACAAAGAAAGTATTGGCATCTTTATTGGTTGCGGCAAGTATGATGGGTTCCTTTGCAGCTCAAGCTGAAAGCGTTCCAGCATTCAAAGACTTGAATCAAGCTTCTTCTTGGGCCCGCGATTCTATCACCCAAGCGCAACTTCTCAATCTTTTCTCAGGAGATGCCAACGGTAATTTCCGCCCGAACGGTCAGATTACCCGCGAAGAAATGGCGAAAGTTATCGTCGAACTGCTTAAGCTTCCGTTAGATTCCGAAGCGGCGACGACGTTCAAAGACGTTCCCGAAAATCAATGGAGCGTTCCTTATATCGAAGCCGTTAAAAAAGCGGGAATTATGCTGGGCGGCGGAAATGGCACTTTCAGTCCCAAACAAACGCTGACTCGCGAGCAATTGGCGATTGTGATCGTCAAAGCTCTTAATCTTCCTATTGAATCGGACGCCAGCGCCTTGTCTCAATTCCAAGATGCTGATTCTATTCATGACTGGGCTTCCCGTTATGTGGCAAGTGCGGTCAAATCCGGCTTGATGAACGGCAGCGGCGGCAAATTCAATCCCACTGCCGTCAGTAATCGACAAGAAGCCGCGATGGTAGCCGTTCGGACGTATAAGGTCAAAGAACAAGCTGCCGTGCCTGCGCCGATCCCGTCGCCTGTACCCCCAATGCCGATCCCGGCACCGCAACCGATTCCCGCACCTGCGCCGATCCCGGTTGCGCCGCCCGCGCCGACACCTATTCAGACGACGCCTTCTCCGACTCCGTCACCGGCTAATCAGGCGCCTTCGGTTTCGAAAGTTCAAATCATCGGCAGTGCAATGGCGGGAGAGACTTTGACCGGCAGCTATGAGTACTACGATGCGGATGGTGACGCCGAGAAGAATACAACGATGAATTGGCATCTGGTGAACGAAGACGGCTCGTACATTCCGATTCCTCAAGCTACGGGGAATACGTATACGATCACTTCCGAAGATATCGGCAAAAAACTCGTCTTCGCCGTGATTCCGCGAGATGCTCGAGGAACATCGGGCATAGCGACCTATTCGAAGCCGACTGCAATCGTCCTTCGAGGTGCCGATCATAAACCGGAAGCCGTCGACGTTACGGTCATCGGAACTCCGGAAGTCGGCAAGCAACTTTCGGGAAGCTATTTTTTCAAAGATATCGACGGCGACACAGAAGAAGGATCGACTTACGAGTGGTACCGCTTAGCGGAAAATCACTCGCCCGAACTCATCGAAGGAGCGAACGCTCCCGTATATACGCTGACGAATCGCGATATCGACTATACAATCGTCTTCATCGTCACTCCCAAAGATTCAAGCGGCAAAATTGGCAATGCCGGCATGTCGGCGCCGACTGCTCCGGTCAAAGCGGTTAATCAAGCCCCGACCGTTTCCGAAGTCAAGATTATTGGAACTCCGGAGGTCGGCAAGGAGTTGACGGGAAGTTATGTATTCTCTGATGCCGACGGAGATAGCGAAGCGGGTACGACGTATGCATGGTCGCGTACAGGAGACGATGAAACAACGCAACCGATCGTCGGAGCGAACGGAATATCCTATACGCCGACGTCTGACGATATCGGTAAGATCTTGATATTCCGAGTAACGCCCAAAGACTCGAAAGGCCAGACGGGTATCCAGCAGATGGGGCTTTCTTCCGTCGTTAAAGCTGCCAATCAAGCTCCGACTGCTTCTAACGTTAAGATCGAGAGCAATAGCGGCTTTTTCGAAATCGGCGAGACCTTAGGCGGCAGCTACGACTTCAGCGATCCGGACGGAAATACTGAAGGCGAATCGACGTACCAGTGGTACCGTCTTGAAAGCGATAATTCGATGGTGCCGATCGATGGCGCCACTAGTAAGACGTATAAGCTGACAAGCAGCGATGCAAACCATAGAGTTTATTTTGAAGTCATCACGAAAGATCAGTACGGATTGGCCGGAACGCCTAAATTATCGAAGGTCAGTCCTCCGATACTGAATTGACATCATTAAAAGATCTGCTTGAATATAGGTTCGAAAAACTGGTACGATCCGATGCATGGAAGAACAAAAGAAAAAGCGAATAAAAAGAACGGCCTGGTAGGATTAAAAACCGGGCCGTTCTTTTTATTTCCTTATAAATAAGCGAAAAGCGAATTTCTCCCGCAGCGCACCGAGCTTATTCTCACTGAGCTACCGTACTGTTATACTCCTGAATCTTCTGCGTAATCTCAGCCGAAGCGCGATCCAGCGCGTCCTGAGGCGATGCCGCGCCCGTGAGCGCTTCTTCGATCGCCGTTTCCGTCAACTGGCGGGCTTCCGGGAATACGCCCATGACGGCGCCTTGAGTAGCTGGCGTCAGTTCCGTATTGTGCAGTTGGTCAATGGCTGTCTGGAATTGAGGATACTTTTCCAGGTTTTCTTTGACCAGATCTTCGTTGTACGCTTCTTTGGTAATCGGGAAGTAGCCCGTGTTTACGTGCCAGTAAGCTTGCGTAGCCGGTTCGGCCAGGAACTTGATGAACTGCCAAGCCGCTTGCTGCTCTTCTTCCGGGCGGTCGTTCAGCATCCAGAGGCTTGCGCCGCCGACGATCACGCCGCCTTTGCCCGCATCGGCTTCGGTCGGTTTCGGCAGGGCGGCCGTTCCGACTTCGAACTTGCCTTCGGCAGCCTGCACGATGCCGCGCAGGGAAGCCGTGCTGTCGAGGGTCATCGCGATTTGTCCGGCTGCGAAAGCTTTCTTGGTATCGTCCGTTTTGCGGCCGAGGTTCAGCATGGAGCCTTCGTCGACCATCTTTTTCCACCATTCGAGCGTGCTGACGGCGGCAGGAGCACCCAGTTGTGCTTGATCGGCCATTCCTTCGCGACCATTGCTGTTGTTGAGCAGTTCCGCGCCCTGATTGGCAAGCAATTGCTCCATGAACCAGCCGTAGATCGCGAACGATCCGCCCGTCATGCCGTCTTTGGTCAGCGTTTTGGCCGCTTCTTCGACTTCCGCGTACGTCTTCGGCGGGTTCTCCGGGTCGAGTCCGGCTGCTTTGAACGCGTCTTTGTTATAGTAGAGAATCGGGTTCGACGTGTTGAACGGCATCGAGTAGAGGCGGTCGTCGAACGTGTAGTAGCCGAGAATGTTTTCTTCCAGATGCGACACGTCATAGCTTTCCTTGTCGATAAACTGCTGCATCGGCGTGATCGCGCCGGAATCGATCATAAAACGGCTGCCGATCTCATAGGTCTGAATCATAGTCGGTCCCGTGCCGGAGCCCATCGCGGTCTTCAGCTTGTTCAGGCTCTCGTCGTATGTACCCTGGAACACGGCTTCGACTTGCACGTCGTCCTGGGATTCGTTGAACTGCTTCACCAACTCGTCAACGACCGTACCCAGTTCACCGCTCATTGCGTGCCACCAGACGACTTTAACCGGATCGCCGCCGCTTTCCGTCGTATCCGTGCTGCCCGAGGTACTTCCCGAAGCATTGCTTGAAGCGGCCTCGGCCGTTCCCGTTCCGGTTGCAGTCTGATTACCGCCGCCTCCGCATGCAGTCAGAACCACCATCAACATGCATAGGCAGGCAAACATCCACTTTCGGCTGCTTTTCATCGAAAATTCCCACTCCCTCTTCTTTGTAGTCGTTGCATGAAGCGTACGTATTGCCTATAAAGAGTTGCATTGATGCCCGTAAAAAAGGACCCGGAGGAAGGCGGAGTCGCAGAGCTGTCCGCGTGTCCGTCCGGGCTATATGGAGATCCGGGGCACTCCGCACAAGGTAGGGGGAGGCAGAGGCGGTGCCGGACTCCACGAGAACCGCGCTTCGCCGATGGCACGGCGCGGACCGTTTCGGTTGCACCGCAGCGAGCGGTGCGTTCAAGTCTGAGAGGGACCCGGCGGGGGCCGGGTCGGGATTCGGACGGCTATGCGCCGTCTCCGCTTTTGTCGCGAATGTTTGCGTATTCGTGAGAAAAGCGGAAACGGCGATCCGAAAGAACGAACCCTATATTCGTTGAGCATGGTATTCTTCGGCAATCGTTATCCTTTCAAAGCACCCGCCGTCAGTCCGCCGACCAATCGGCCGAGGCCGAGCGCCAGCATGATCAACGACGGCAGCAGGACCAGCACCAGTCCTGCCATAACCAGGTTCCAAGCGGTCATTTCCGAGAATTGCAGCATGCTGACCCCGATCTGCACGGTGCGCATCTTTTCGCTGCTCGTCACCAAAAGAGGCCAGAGATACATATTCCAATGATTCAGGAACGAATACACGCCGAGCGTGGCGAGTCCGGGCATCGACAATGGAACGGCCAAGCGCAGGAAGATGCGAATATGTCCGCAGCCGTCGATCCGCGCAGCCTCCATCAGTTCTTTCGGAAGCTGGAGGAAGAACTGCCGCATCAGGAACACGCCGAACGCGGTCGCAAGAAACGGAACCGTCAATCCCGCGTAGCTGTCGAGCCAGCCCCAACTGCGTACGGTCAAGTAGTTCGGAATCACCGCGACTTCCCACGGAATCATCATCGTGGACAGGAACAGCGCGAAGATGATTTTTTTGCCGGGAAAACGCAGAAAAGCGAACGCGTAAGCGGCCATGCACGACGTTACCAGACAGCCGATCGTAATCACGCTGCTCACGATAAAACTGTTCAAAATAAACCGCACGATCGGAATCGAAGCCAACACGCCGGAGAAATTGTCCAGATGAAGCCCGGTCGGCCACAGCTTCGGCGGATAGGCAGCCGATTCGGCTTCAGTCATAAAAGCATTGGATAGCGTAATCCAAAACGGAAACAGGATGAATACCGCCGCGACGGCCGATAGCAGGTAAGCCAGTGTACGGGACACCGAGAGTCGTTTCACTGGTAATGCACCTTCCTTTCGGCGAACACGAATTGAATAACGGTAATGAGCAGCACGATTGCGAACAGCACAAGCGCTTGAGCGCTGCCGACTCCGAAGCGGAAGTTGACGAACGCATCTTCATAGAGACTGAAGACAAGCACGTCGGTACTGTTGACGGGGCCGCCTTTGGTCAGAATGTTGATCTGTCCGAAGGCTTGGAACGCCCCGATGACCGATGTAACAGAGGCGAAGAACAAGGTCGGCGAGACGAGCGGCAGCGTCAGCGTCCAGAAGGTGCGCATCGGGCCGGAGCCGTCGATCCTGGCGCTCTCGTAGATTTCTTCCGGAATTCCCTGCATCCCGCCGAGCAGCAGGATGAACAGGAAACCGACATTCATCCAGACGGTCATGAGGGAGATCGACAGCAGCGCCATATTGGGATCGGTCAGCCACTGGACGGGAGCGAGCCCCATTTTGCCGAGAAAATAATTCAGGCTTCCGAGCGTGGGATGAAAAAGAACCATCCACATGATCGAGCCCGTGCTGACGGATACGGCGATCGGCAACGCGAACACGAAGCGGAAGATGCGCATGCCCCGAATCTTGCTGCGGCAGACGGCGGCGAAGGCGAGCGCAAGCGCCAAGCTGGCCGGAACCGTGAACAAAATGAATTTCAACGTTACGACGAGGCTGTTCGGAAATCCCGACGAAGCGAAAAGATTACGGAAATTGGTCAAGCCTACGAAGTTTGCGACCTGTCCGCGAGGATTCGTCGAGTGCAGGCTCAGGTAGACGGATTGAATCAAGGGATAGAACAGAAAAATGCCGAATAGCAGTAAGGCCGGAGCAATGAACAGCGCGGCCAGCGCGGCTTCGCGGAATCGGCCGAGATTGGCGGCGCGCGAAGGATCGCCGCTGACGCTTGCGCCTGCTGCTTTGCGTTTTTTATCGAGCGAAACCGAAGCGGTCTTGTCCATGTTTTCCATGCGCGGGGCCAAGCCTCCTTATGTATGCCTGAAATGCCGAGTGTCGGGTAAACCCTGGCTCTCCCGACCAAGCACGTTAAGCCTACCAATACTTTGTTAAATAAAACCCCCCTGTTGTGTAAAAAATCCATTTTACGGTAAATTCGTTCTTTTAACATGGGATTTACGTAGAATGGGTATACTAAGGGGAAAGAGGAACAGACTATATAAGAGCGGCCGAAGGCCGATCGGGAGAAGAGGCGATAGTTATGAATGAATGGATTCGAAGTACGGATACCCTTCAAACCAAGCAACGTTCGGCGGCAGGCAAGCCCGGTGCGCCGATCATTTTTGCGCATCGAGGGGCTTCGGGGACGCGGCCCGAAAACACGATGGCAGCTTTTCGACGGGCGGTAGAGCTTGGAGCAACGGGAATCGAGACGGATGTGCAGCTTAGCGCCGACGGAGAACCGGTGCTGATTCACGATGAGACGCTGTCCCGCACGGCCGGAGCATCGGGCTGGGTAGGCGATAAGACATACGCGGAGCTTCGCAGTCTCGACGCCGGAAGCTGGTACCATCCCGAGTTTATGGGCGAGCCGATTCCGCATTTGACCGAGTTGTTACAATTGGGGAAGGATACGGGAATCGTTTTGAATATTGAGCTTAAAAATACGATTCGCGCTTATTCGGGCCTGGAAGAGAAAGTGGTTCGGGCGGTTCGGGAGTACGGATTGGAGAGTCGCACGATCCTTTCGAGCTTCAACCATTATTCGCTCGCTTTATGTAAAAAGTTGGCGCCGGAGATCCGTACGGGCGTGTTATATATGGAAGGGTTATATCGGCCGTGGGATTACGCAAAGACGCTTGGCGCCGATGCGCTGCATGCGTACGACCCTGCGGTTACGGCGGAGCGGGTGCGGGAAGCGCTGGAAGCCGGCGGCGTTGATTATCATCCGTTTACCGTCAATGACGAAGCGCGTTTGAATGCCTTGATCGAGATGGGGACGGCGGGGATTATTACCGACCACCCGGACCGGGCGTTACGGTTATTGATGCAGCGTCGGATGGATTCAGGGCTTTAAAGGCCGATTTTGAGGCAGGCGCGGCAAAGAAAAGTAAAATCAATGTAAAAAACAAGGGCAGCGCGCATTGCGCCGCCCTGTTTGGTTTGCTAAGGTTAAGTCTAATGAAAAGGTAAACAAACCGGCATTAATTATTGTCCGGCAGTCCGCGTGCGGACGCCGGGGACAAGGAGCTATCCAACGCTATGACTACCCTACCTGAAACGACCCGCCCCGAGGCGGAGCAAACCAGCCTTCGGGCCGGCATTATCGATATCGGTTCCAACTCGATCCGGCTCGTCGTGTACGAGAGCGAGAGCGGCGGCTCATACCGCGTCTTGACAGAGTCGCGCGAAGCGGCCCGGCTCAGCGCGTTGGTTACTGCGGACGGTATCATGCCGTCGCCCGCCATCCATTCCGTCGTGCCCGTGCTGCGACAGTTCATCGAGATCTGCAAAGCCTACGGGGCCGCGAAAATCCGCGCGGTCGCTACGGCAGCGATCCGAAACGCTTCCAATTCCGATCAGATCATCGAGATTCTGAATCGCGAGACCGGGTTGGACATCGAGCTGCTGCCCGGCGAAATGGAAGGCCATTACGGATTTATCGGCGTCGTCAACAAGATCGATATCGCCGAAGGCTTCATTATCGATATCGGCGGCGGCAGTACCGAGATCACGTTATTCCAGGAGCGTCGGCGCGTGTCGAGCTTCTCGTTCCCGTTCGGCGCGGTCAACATGAACGTGCGTTTCGGCGGAAGCGGAAGCTGGACGGAAGAACGCGTCGGCGAATTGGAAGATTTCGTGCTGGCCGAAGCCCGCAAGCATCCGTGGATGTCGGAACATCCCGGACTCGACCTCGTCGGTCTGGGCGGTACCATCCGCGGACTCGGCAAAATGGATCAGCGCCGGCGCAATTACTCGCTGCCGCATACGCATAATTACGCGATGCAGGGCGAAGACGTCGATTATTTCTACCATTCGCTTCCGGGCATGGACAACAACCGCCGCAAACGCGTGCCGGGTTTGTCGAAGAACCGGATCGATATCATCGTGCCGGGCATGATTATTTTGCGTACCCTGTTCCGTCATATGAAAGCTGCCCGTTATGTCGTCAGCGCGACAGGCCTGCGCGAAGGGCTGTTTTTCGAGCTGCTGCGTCCCGAACAGGCCGTGCACGAGAACGTCCTCGAATTCGAGCTTCGCGCGCTGCTCGCGAATGCGCCGAAGCCGCGTCAGCTTCACCTTCGCCAAACGGAGCGCTTCGCGCGCATCCTGTACGAAGCACTGAGCGAAGGCGGCGAAGACGAATGGAACCGCAAGCTGCTTCGCGTGGCGGCCTGGACGTATCAGACCGGAACGGAGATCGGCTATATCGATTATGAAGAGCATACGCAGTATCTGTTGACCAAGCGGCCGCTGGCCGGACTGACGCATCGGGAAATCATCCTGACCGCGCTGATCGCCGGGCTCGCCGCGAAGTTCAAATGGCGCAAAAGCGCTACGGCGCAGACGTATAAAGACATTCTGCTTCCGAAAGACGAAGAACGCACCCGCCGCCTGGGAGCCGTACTTCAAATGGCGGCCGCGCTGGACTCCAGCGAGACGCAGGCCGTAACGGATCTGAAAGCGAAACGAAGCGGCGATCACTTCGAAATGGAGCTGACCTGCCGCACGGAAGCTTTTATGGAGATCCGTGACCTGAAGCTGGCTTCGAAGGAATTCGAAAAGGAATGGAACGTGCGGATCGAATTGAAGATCCGTTCGGCGAGCAAATAAAATAGGTTCGTCAGTTAAAATTTCGGCGTAGGTATTTCCTCAAAGCAGAAACAGAGCGTTATCATGGCGCAGCAATCGAGCAATCTGGTCAAAAAGCTAGGTGTTGGCGAAATTGAGCGCACTTTGCCCGAATGTTGACGTTTTGCATACATTTTAAAATGATTCTGCTTGACGATCGGCCATTAATCCACAAAACAAAACACGCAAACCAAAAACCGGTTGCCCGTCGTCAATGACGGGCAGCCGGTTTTTTTAATCAACATTTGTACAGTAAAGCTCGTGATTGAATTCATAATCAAACCCGCTGCAAACTTTCGCACGATTCGCACGATTCGCACGATTCGCACGATTCGCATTATCGTCGAACGGCGCAAAAGGTTAATCTCGGCCCATTGCCATTTGTCTAAACCAGCGTGGACTTCCATGTCCGAATATCTTCGGCGCGGAATTGGCTGCGGAAGTCTTCTTCGCCGTTTTCGAACGGTTCGTAGCTGCCTCTTGAAGTCAAAATGCGAGCCTTCACATTATCCTTCAGGTACAGCTTGACGATGTTAAGCAGCGTATCTTTGCAACCGGCATCGCGGATCGGGCACATCAGCTCGACGCGGCGCGTCAAGTTGCGGGTCATCCAGTCTGCGCTGGCCAGGAAGATTTCGGAATCTTCGCCGCCGCCGTTTTCGAAGTAGAAGATCCGGGAATGTTCCAGATAACGGTCGACGATGCTGCGCACCGTAATATTTTCGCTCAATCCTTCGACGCCCGGGCGCAAGCAGCAGACGCCGCGCACGATCAGGTCGATCTTGACGCCGGCCTTCGAAGCTTCGTACAGTTCGTCGATGATCTGCTGATTGGAGAGCGAGTTGAACTTGGCGATGATGCGGGAAGGACGGCCAGCCTTCGCATGATCGGCTTCGCGGCGAATATTGGTCACGAACGTGCCCATCATCGTATCCGGCGCGACCGAAATCTCTTGCCAATCCGGGTGGCGCGAGTAACCGGTGATATGGTTGAACAGCTCCGACGCGTCTTCGCCGATCGAAGCGTTGGAAGTCATCAGACCGACGTCCGTATACAGGCGCGCGGTCGTATCGTTGTAGTTGCCCGTGCCGACATGGACGTAGCGGCGCAAGCCGTCTTCCTCGCGCCGAACGACGAGGATCGCTTTGGCGTGCGTCTTTAACCCGACCAGACCGTATACGACGTGGCATCCGGCTTTTTCCAGTTCGCGAGCCCAAGTGATGTTACGTTCTTCGTCGAAGCGGGCTTTCAGTTCGACGACGACAGTGACCTGTTTGCCTGCTTCGGCCGCTTCGGCGAGCGAGCGAATGATCGGCGATTTGCTGCTGACCCGGTATAACGTCATCTTGATCGCCATCACGCCAGGATCTTCGGCGGCCTGCTCGACAAAGTCGCTTACGGCGTCGAACGATTCGAACGGATGGTGCAAGAGCACGTCGCGTTCTTTCAATGTTGCGAAGAAATCGGTGTCCTCGCCGTCCGCGAATTCCGGCGGGTAAACGGAGCGTGCCGTCGGATAACGCAGGTGATCCCGGTTTTTGATCGAGCCCGCGAACGACGTCATGAAGCCGAGGTCGATCGGACCGTCGATTTCGTAGACGGCATCGTTGATTTCGAATTCTTCCAGCAGCAGTTGCAGGGCGTAGGGATGGAAGTCTTTCTCTACTTCGAGACGTACAGGCGCGCCGCGGCGGCGTTTGCGCAGCTTGTTCTCGATCTCTTCGAGCAGGTCTTCCGCTTCTTCTTCGTTGATCTCCAGATCCGCGTCCCGAGACAGGCGGAACGCATGCACGGCTACCGGCTTGTAGCCGCTGAAGAGCGTCTGGATATGATTGCAGATCAGTTCGTCGATCAGGACGTAGACTTGCTTTTTGCTATGGCTGCGGCTTGCGACGGGAATAAGGCGCGGCAGAATCGAAGGGATCTGCACGATCGCGAAGTAATAACGTTCGTCGTCAGGCAGATCGGCTGTCGCGTTTTCGCGTTCGAGCACGGCGGCCAGATAGACGTTCTGACTATGCACAAGCGGGAACGGGCGGCTGAGATCGACCGCCATCGGCGTCAGGATCGGGAAGATGACGTCATGGAAGTAGTCGTCGGCGGACTTTTGTTGGGTTGCGGTCAAATCATTGTAATGGCTGAGCACGAGATTATCTTTCGCGAGCAAGCGAATCAGGTCGCGATATGTACGATACTCGGCAGTGACCATTTTTTCGACGCGTTTCGAGAGCCGCTTGTAGAGAACCTGCGGCGTATAGCCGGAAAAGTCTTTTTTGACGATACCGGCTTTGAGTTGATTGCGGATGCCCGCCACTCGGACGCTCATGAATTCGTCCAGGTTGCGCGAGACGATGCCCAGAAACTTGGCGCGTTCCAGAAGTGGCGTATCCGGGTGCTGCGCTTCTTCAAGTACGCGATAATTGAATTCGATCCAACTGAGGTCACGGTTGATGTAGTACGGGGAAGAACCCCGGTGAGCGGCTTGGTTATCCATAATTCCTCCAAAATTACGGCGCGTATGCGCCACAGATTGTTTGTGCCCCGACAGCAGCGCAAACGTTGTTTGCACAAGCATTGATTCGTTTACGAAAGCAATCGACCGCAGGTTGCGCGGATGAATCTAACTCCTTTAAGTATAACGCCCATTTGTTAAGCGGATGTAAAGAAGTGCTTTTTCCAATTAGATTCCATATTCGGCGTTCGGAAAAATAATCCTCCGAATTTTGAACAAAACGTGTCGGTTTAAACGTTTTATGACCCGAATGCGAAAAAAGATTCTACAGAGAAATAAACAAAGATCAACATTTTGTAAAACTTCGCGACATGAAATTTTTTTCATGCGTGACGTATTGTCGAAAATCCTTCAGTTGTCGGGAAAGGAAACGAGCGTCTGCGAAGAAAGTGAAGCGTTTGCAGGGAATGAGGCGCTTTACCTCGAAAAGAGTACGGATAGGCACCGGGCGGCGCCGCGTCGAGCGAACGGCATTCCGGCCCGCCAGCCTTCAGTCCGCAAGAAGAAAGGACGGATAACGCTTATGGGACGCTTGCATTACGGAGTCGCTTATTACGATGAATACATGCCCTACGAGCGGCTGGACAAAGACATCGAAATGATGAAAGCGGCGGGCATCACAGTCGTCCGCATCGCGGAATCGACCTGGAGCACGCATGAACCGCAAAACGGCGTGTTCGACTTCAAATCGGTGGATCGGGTACTGGACGCCATGCACAAAGCAGGCATTGACGTGATTATCGGTACGCCGACGTACGCGATTCCGCCTTGGATGGTACGCGAGCATCCGGAAGTATTGGCGGTCACGAAAGACGGTCCCGGCAAGTACGGCGCCCGTCAGATCATGGATATTACAAGTCCGGCGTACCTGTTCTACGCGGAACGCATCATTCGCAAGCTGATCAGCCGCACCTGCGCGCATCCGGCGGTAATCGGCTACCAGCTCGATAACGAGACGAAGCATTACGGTACGGCGGGGCCGAACGTGCAGCTTCAATTCGTGAAGGCGATGCGGGAAAAATTCGGCAACGATCTGAACGAGTTGAACCGGCGCTTCGGACTGACTTACTGGAGCAACCGGATCGAAGCGTGGGAAGATTTCCCCTCGGCGCTGGGCACGATCAACGGCAGCCTGGGTGCGGAATTCGCCCGTTTCCAGCGGCAGCTCGTGACCGATTTTCTGGCGTGGCAGGCGGGCATCGTCAACGAGTACAAAAAGCCGGGGCAGTTCGTCACGCATAACTTCGACTTCGAATGGCGCGGCCATTCGTACGGCGTGCAGCGGGACGTGGATCATTTTAAAGCGGCCGAATGCCTGGATATCGCCGGCGTGGACATTTACCATCCGTCGCAAGGCGAGCTGACGGGTGCGGAAATCTCGTTCGGCGGGGACATGACGCGTTCGCTCAAGCAGTCCAACTATTTGGTTTTGGAGACGCAGGCGCAGGCTTTCCCGCATTGGACGCCGTATCCGGGGCAGCTTCGATTGCTCGCGTTCAGCCATCTGGCGTCGGGAGCGAGCATGGTCGCATATTGGCACTGGCATTCGATCCACAATTCGTTCGAGACGTATTGGAAAGGACTGCTGAGCCACGATCTGCAGCCGAACCCGATCTATAATGAAGCGAAAACGATCGGAGCCGACTTTGCGCGCCTGAGCGAATCGTTGTCCGGCGTACGCAAAATCAACCGCGTCGCGATGCTGGTCAGCAACGAAGCGCTCAGTTCGATCGACTGGTTCCCTTTGCCGGGCGGAGTGAATTACAACGATGTCGTTCGCCGCTGCTACGATGCGCTGTACAAGCTGAATGTCGGCTGCGACTTCATTCATCCCGAGACGGACGCGAAGGTGCTTGCGGAATACGACCTGATCGTCGTGCCAGCTCTGTATAGCGCGCCGGATCAACTGTTGGAGAAGCTGAATGACTATACGGAAAAAGGCGGACATATCTTTTATACGTTCAAAAGCGGATTTACGAACGACGACGTGCAGGTGCGAACAAGCGCGCAGCCCGGACTTATCGAGCGCGCTTGCGGCGTGAATTATCAGCTGTTTATCGAGCCGAAAGACGTCCGTATTCAGGTAACCAACGACTTCTCCGCGATAAGCGAAGAAGCGGGCAGCGTGGAGACGTGGATGGAACTGCTCACGCCGACGACGGCGGAGGTGCTGGCGCGCTACGATCATCCGCAATGGAACGAGTATGCCGCGATTACGCGCAATGTCTTTGGCAAAGGAACAGCGACGTATATCGGGTTTATGCCGGAGGAGAAGCTGCTGCTCGGCTTGTTCGAACAAGTGCTGCGCGAAGCCGGACTATGGGGACAAGACCAGAAGCTGGCTTTCCCGCTGATCGTCAAATCCGGGATCAACCGCGCAGGCTGCCGGGTCCGTTATTTCCTGAATTATTCGGACGAGTCCGTATCGTTCGACTACGGTTATCGCGACGGACGCGAGCTGCTGTCGGGCGACGATATCCGGCATGGCCAACTGCTGCGCCTGCCCGGCTGGGGCTTCGCGATCGTGGAAGACCGGGAGAGTGCGGCCTGCTCGTCGGCGATCGAAGACGGAGTAGCCAAGGATTAACGATGAGGATGTCGATCCGCTTAACTATGCGGACAGCCTATCCGATTAAGCGGCGATAAGTGGGTTTCAGAAGCCAAAAGCTTTGTTCAAGCTACGGGATGCGCCGGGCTTGAACAGGGCTTTTTTGCATGTATACTGGGGTAAAGCAAGCAAAGGGTCGTAAGGCAGGGAGGCGGAGCATGGAAAAGAAAGCGAAGGAGCAAGAAGTGAACGTGGATAAGCTGGCGTTCTTGCTCGTAGAGGCGACATCTTCGAACCAACGCGCCACGTGGGAACTGCCGCTGCATTTTCTCGATGACTATCTGCTGTTCTTCATGGCTGGCGGAGAAGGACGGATCACGGTGGACGGACGATTCAAGGAACTTCGCACGGGAGGCTTGTACTTGCGGCGTCCCGGCGAACTCGTCGGGGCGAAAGCTTGGAATCTGGACGGCCGGGGGTTGTACGCGATTCGGTTCCGGGCATTGGCATGGGACGCGGCGGCAGCGGAGACGGGGAGCTATATCGGACGGGCAAAAGGAAGCGGCGGGGAACTTTTTTTACCCGCCGTGAACGAGTTGATTCTGCGTGCTTCCTTATCGGCGGACGGATTGTGCGAGAGTATCGTTCGATCTGTCAATCATGAAGATGCTTTGGAGCGGTTGGGAGCTCGGATTCAGTTGCAGGAATTGATTCGAATGATGCTGCTCGAAGCGCGGGAGGTACGGGAGGACGATTATGAGACCCGACTGGAGCAGGTTAGAACCTATATGGAAAAGCATCATGCGCGCAAGCTGTCGCTGGATGAACTGGCGGAGGTGGCGCGGCTGAGCGTTAGGCATTTTATGCGTTTGTTCAAGCAGAGGTACGGGCGGAGCGCGATGGACGAGCTAACCGTATACCGAATTGCGCAGGCGCAAAATCTGATGCGGGCGGAAGGTCGGCATTCTATTAAAGATATTGCGCAGCATGTGGGATTCCGGGACGAGGCTTATTTTCGGCGCATATTCAAAAAGGTCGCGGGCGTGCCTCCGGCAGCGTTTATCCGCAATGCCAGGCAAAAGATCGTCGCTTATCACCCGGAAGCCATCGGTGTGTTGTTGGCCTTGTACATCGTTCCGTCTGCGGCTCCGATCAGCCATCCCTGGACCGAATACTACCGACGCAAATATGCGACCGATAACGTGCTGCCGTTAAGCGACGATCCCCTGCAAAAGTTGGAGCAGCTTCGAGAAGGATCGCCGGACTTTATTATCGTGTGCGAAGGGGAACTGGATACCGGGGAAAAGGATCAATTGCTAGCGATTGCCCCGCTCGGCACAATGCGTGCCGCCGTGGATTGGCGAACGCGCCTGCGTCTGATTGCGGAAGACCTGGGCCGGGACGGCGCGGCCGAAGCATGGTTGGAGCGGTATGAACGCAAGGCCGATTTTGTTCGGAAACAACTGGCGGAGCGGTTAGGGAATATTCGTTTGTTGGTTCTGAAACTTGCGGGTACGCGCTTAATGCTGCCCAAGCGTTACAGCGTGGCTTCGGTATTCTATGACGACCTTCGTCTGGAACCGCCGCATGAGCTTGTTCGGACCGAAGAAGACTTGGAGATTGAACCGGAACGGCTATCGAATTGGCAATTCGATCGGATGTTGATGATTGTGCAGCAGGACGAAGAGTCTCAGCAAACCTGGCATTCCCTGAATCGGCATAAGGCATGGAAACAGATCGAAGCCGTCCGTTTGCAGCGCGTAGAGCTATTCCCGGCGAATCTGCTCAGCGAGTATACGGCATTCACGCATGATTTGATTTTGGATGAAGTGTTAAACATCTGGCGGGATCCTGCATGAAATAAAGTCTTTATTGTCGATATTGCACATGAAAAGTTTGCCGTATACTATCCCTTAATGACAATGGTTCTCAATTAAGAGGACGTTGTCGCAGACGATGGAGTCAAGGGGGATCATAATGAAAAGACAGAAATGGGTTATGACGATCGGGATGTTGGCGCTGCTGCTTATTATCGCGGCATGCGGAGGAAGCGCGCAGCCCGCGAAGGTGGCGGAAGCGGATCAGGCGGCTACAACGCAGTCCGCGCCTGTTGCAGAAACCGAAAGCGAAGCAGCTCCGCAGACTCGAACCGTAAGCACGGCCAAAGGCGATATCGACATTCCGGCTGACCCGCAGCGTGTCATCGGCTTATCGGTCGTTTACCCGGACTTTTTGTACGCGCTTGATATCATACCGGTTGCCGTGCAGAATTACCACGAAGAACTGCCGACCTATTTGCGCGATCCTTTGAAAGACACGATCAAAATGGGCATCTCGCGCACGCCGGATTTCGAAGCGATTCTGGCGGCTCAGCCCGATCTGATTCTTGCGCCGACCTGGTGGTCGGAAGCGGATTACGATCAACTATCCAAGATCGCGCCGACCGTACTGCTGCCCGAGCGCGATAATTGGCAGGACGAACTGCGCGACATCGCCGAAGTATTCGACCGTGCAGACAAAGCCGAGCAAGTGATTAGCGATCTCGATGCCAAAAAAGAGCAAGCCGCCAAAGAACTGGACGAATTGGCAGGCGATCAAACAGTGATGTATATGCGCGTCATGGCCAAAGAAATCGTCATCAGCGGAGAAAACATCGACAGAGGCAACCTGATTCACAAACAACTCGGCCTGAATCCGGTCCCGGATTTCCCGCAGACCGAATCTACCATGTCGATCTCGTTGGAAAAACTTCCGGATTACGACGCCGACCATATCATCGTCCAACTCGACAACGACGGTCCGGAAGTGAAAGAACGCTTCGACGAAATCCTGAGCAGTTCTCTCTGGCAAGGCATGACCGCCGTCAAAAACGATCATATCCACACCGTCAACGACCGGGAATGGTTCAACGTCGGCATGTCGCCTCTGGCCGATTCCAACGCAATCGACGACGTGCTGGGATTTTTTAAATAACATCAAACCTCATTCATCGAAAAAGCTCCTACTGGACGGACTTGTTCCAAGTATCCGTCCAGTATCTTATCAACGCTATAAGTAAGGTTATGCCCGCCTAAAACCCACCTAAAGCGTGTGGGTTTCAGACGAACCTAATCCTATGATTAAGAGTTGATAAGGTACTAGTAGGGGCTTTTTGTTGAATCAACTCGACGTGGCAAGCAAGGCGCCCCAGAAGCTTGTGGCATCTACCTTTTTTCCCCGTGTCGCGTTATGATGATGGAACGAAATCGGCTTCGAAGCAGATAAGAGCCGAATAGGAAAAGGGAGGTTTTCAACAATGGAAACGAATGAGTATATCTTAAACGGCGACGAATTGACGGTTACGATCCGCGTGCCCGAAACCTGCGCCGGAACCCGATTCGACCGTACAGGCTGGATCACTCAGGTTCGTTTGGACAGTGCGGGCGTCGATTTTTGCGTACCGGAGAGCCTCATCGCCGGACAAGGCACGGGCGGCGAAGGACTGTCGGGCGAATTCGGCATCGACAAAGCGATCGGCTACGACGATGCAGTTCCCGGCGACACCTTCGTCAAACTGGGCATCGGCGCGCTGACGAAGATCGATGAAGAGAACTACAACTTCGCCCGGACGTATCCGGTCGAAGCTTACGAGATCCGGACCGAAGTCGGGCGCAGCGAGATTCGTTTTACGGTGGACGTTCCCGAACATAACGGTTACGCTGCGAAGCTGGTCAAAACGATCACCGTCGACGGCCGCACCCTGCATGTCCGCTACAAGCTGGAAAACGTCGGATCGAAGAAGATTTCGACCAACGAATACGTACATAACTTTGTCAGCGTAGGCGGTCATGCGATCGGGCCGGATTATGTGTTGAAGCTTCCGTACGCGCCAGAGCTTAAGCTGCTGGGCGACGGCGGCGTGGAAGAGAAGCTGGAGCTGTCGCCGGGGCAACTGACCTGGAATGCAGAGGCGGGCGGCGAATATTATGCGTTGTACGAAGGGTTCGCGAAAGGCGAGAAGCCTTACTGGGAGCTGCTGCACGTGCCGAGCGGAGCCGGTATGAGCGAAAGCGGAGACTTCGGCGCTGCCAAGCTGGGATTGTGGGGATCGGGACATGTGGTGTCGCCGGAGGTGTTTGTTGATTTGGAATTGGAAGCGGGAGAGAGTAAAGCGTGGACGCGGACGTATCGGTTTTGGGCTGCGTAAGGAAGGCATGGCTTTTCTGTTTATTTGGTTGTGAACGGGTAGAGGATATCGTGTATCGTTTGCCGAATAAAAATTCTATGATTGTCGACTTTGTTTAAGACCGATTTTGCATTTTGCATCGAACCGGATTTGTGGGCAAATGGAGGTAAACCCTTGTCTGGTAAGGGTTTGAGACTCTATTTGTTAGGTTTACGATTACGTCATTGGCGGTTCGATGCAAAAGCAAGGAAGAGGGGAGGGGAGAAAGCCTTGTGTGGTAAGGGTTTTGAGCGGTTTTTTGGCGGGGGTTTTATCTGAACGTAGTGGGATATGAAGGCTCGTCCTGGGCGTTATCTTCTCGCCAGTCCTGTAGTTTTATCTGAACGTAGTGGGATATGAAGGTGTTCCGGTTTTGCCGGAGGATCCGCGGAACAGTGTTTTATCTGAACGTAGTGGGATATGAAGCCTGATACGAGGAAGGTTGAGATTTGGAAGGATGGTGTTTTATCTGAACGTAGTGGGATATGAAGAGCGAAGCGCCGGGGGCGCGCGGAGCGCGGTTACCTGTTTTATCTGAACGTAGTGGGATATGAAGTTCGGCGCCTTAGCCGGCATTATGGCTACGTACGTGTTTTATCTGAACGTAGTGGGATATGAAGAGTTTCGGATACACGACTTCAAGCGCCTTATACGGGTTTTATCTGAACGTAGTGGGATATGAAGAAAAATTCATCGAATGGATCTCGAACGAACTCAAATGTTTTATCTGAACGTAGTGGGATATGAAGGGTGGCCGGAATCGTCGTTCACCAAACGCCAACGAGGTTTTATCTGAACGTAGTGGGATATGAAGCAAATTGGTCGTCTCGCTGTCGAACACGATCGACGGTTTTATCTGAACGTAGTGGGATATGAAGTTCGATGCGGCCTTGTCGATCCAAGCGAGTTTTTGTGTTTTATCTGAACGTAGTGGGATATGAAGCGATCCTGGACCGTGGATTCGCGGATACGGCGTACGGTTTTATCTGAACGTAGTGGGATATGAAGGCTCATGCAGGCGAGCGTTATCAACGACTACGGCGTCGTTTTATCTGAACGTAGTGGGATATGAAGATTAACGCCAGGCATGGCCGAGAACGTTTCCCGGTGTTTTATCTGAACGTAGTGGGATATGAAGATTCATAAGCCGGCCCGACGCCCTCACGTCACCGGAGTTTTATCTGAACGTAGTGGGATATGAAGCAGATCCGATGCCGGACTACAATTCCGGTACCGAGTTTTATCTGAACGTAGTGGGATATGAAGACAGATGAAGAGTATGATGTTTCAGAAGAAGTGTTTTATCTGAACGTAGTGGGATATGAAGTCGCGTCGCGGTGATTTTCGGGATATCCGATCCGTGTTTTATCTGAACGTAGTGGGATATGAAGCGCGTTCTTCATGTTGTATAAGTGCGGTTTCGGTTGGTTTTATCTGAACGTAGTGGGATATGAAGACTAATGCGGACGAAGAAGATAAAGAGTCTACAGCGTTTTATCTGAACGTAGTGGGATATGAAGTATTACATTTGTTTCTGCCGGAGCATTTGATGACATGTTTTATCTGAACGTAGTGGGATATGAAGCAAGCCAACGACGCACTGTAACGAAAATCGGGATCGGTTTTATCTGAACGTAGTGGGATATGAAGCAGCGTCACCGACGATCGGCGCGCCCTGGTCGCCCAGTTTTATCTGAACGTAGTGGGATATGAAGATTTTTGAGTCATCGCGTTTACAGTCATTTCATTCTGTTTTATCTGAACGTAGTGGGATATGAAGTGATGTATCCATCGTCAGCTAATACCAGGCATTCTTGTTTTATCTGAACGTAGTGGGATGTGAAGCAGGCTGACTACGAAGGCGTGATCAGCGTCAAAAACGTTTTATCTGAACGTAGTGGGATATGAAGGATTTTCCACTCTCTCACGATGGGCGAAATTCTGATCGTTTTATCTGAACGTAGTGGGGTATGAAGATCTTTGTTGCCCGCCAGGATCTCCGAGCCCGCCAGTTTTATCTGAACGTAGTGGGATATGAAGAGAAAAATCGCGTAGTGGGCAATAATAGTAGGAAACGTTTTATCTGAACGTAGTGGGATATGAAGCCGGAACACCCGCAGCGTCGACAATCGAAACACCCGGTTTTATCTGAACGTAGTGGGATATGAAGTCATTTCGAAATGAGGAAGCGAATATGTTCATGTATGTTTTATCTGAACGTAGTGGGATATGAAGGATTTTCCACTCTCTCACGATGGGCGAAATTCTGATCGTTTTATCTGAACGTAGTGGGATATGAAGCAGACAGATAAGGTGACGGTGGCCGCTCCGGATCCGGTTTTATCTGAACGTAGTGGGATATGAAGATTGCAGGATCGTAGCAGCCGTGAATTGCAGCGATGTTTTATCTGAACGTAGTGGGATATGAAGTGTAGAGCCGCTTTGCCACTTCGAAAACCGTCCACTGTTTTATCTGAACGTAGTGGGATATGAAGTTTTTACTGCGTCACCCCACATGTCGATTCCTCCTTGTTTTATCTGAACGTAGTGGGATATGAAGCGATATCTGCGTCCTGTTCGATCGCTCCGGATTCTCGTTTTATCTGAACGTAGTGGGATATGAAGTCTTCTTCATCCCCTTCTATAATCATTCCCGCTCCCGTTTTATCTGAACGTAGTGGGATATGAAGTACAAATTGGTTATCAAGCAGATCAAGGAAGAGTTTAGTTTTATCTGAACGTAGTAGGATATGAAATTGCTACGCCCCGGTCCAGCCGTGCTCGTTCCTGCTTTTTTATACGAACGTAGTGGGATAAGGTCATGACATTGAATGGAAAAGAGGCACCCATAAAAAATTGAAGATGCCTCTTTCTGAAATGTTGGTTTTTCTAAATGAAGCAATACGCAAAAGCCTGTACAACACCAGTTTAATTGATCCTATTCATCTAGCCTGTTACTTTAGAAACTGTGGTTATTCGAATAGTATCATTTTTCTCTTCAGCAAACGCTTCTCATCCTTCCAACATGATATAGGTCAAGTTTTCAACGACATTGCGATCGTCTCAATATCATCATTTAGAAGTATGCTAAGCGCGAACGGCGCATGGTTTTTAATGTTGAAGGCATTGGAGTATGTAGAATAATCGGCAATGTATTCATTTGCGTAATCGAGTAATTGATAAGCTAATTCTAAACGCAATTTTTCAATAGAAGCACCGTCTGCGACGATGAATTCAATCTCTTTGATGTTTCCCGCGTAACGTCCATCTTCATCTATCTCGTATCCAAAGATGAGCTCGCACGCATTAAGCAGGAAAAGCATGTCTTTTTGCGAAGTGGCTACAATGATATCGCGATTTCGACGAATCACCTAAGGTTTCTCCCGAACCACACGATCTATAAAATTGATCATTTTTGCGCGGACTTGGGTAGCTTTTAAAGCTTCCATTTGTGTACGGGATGAATTTTTGAAAATTATAAACTTATTTAAGGAACTTGTTTCTTTCATTTATTTGAACATTGTGGGGTTTTTCAAGCAATCGACTAGGCAACGTATGTTCTGCTTGTTATAATTGGATGCAGAATCCTTTTCAGTCATGTAACGACAGCTATCTTGAAAAAAAGGAGGTGTGATATTGCGTTTAGCCGTAACTTACGACGTAGAATCGTTACCCGTAGACTATCGGATGCCTATGCTTTCGTTGGTTAAAGAATCTTTACGTCGAGCTAATCCGAAGTATTTCGAGAAGTTATATGTAGCTGGCGAGGGAAAAATGAAGCCTTTCTCGACTGCCGTTTATCTGCATCGCTTTGCGTACGAGAATGACCGAATCAAGTTGGATGCTTTTACCCTGACGATTTCGAGTCCGGATATGGAGTTTATGCTGCATCTGTTCAATGGGCTTCAGCAGATTGCGGAATATAGAACGGACGGGACGATTTGGAAAAGAACGCAGATCCGAATGGTGCAAGAAACCGATATTGTAGGCGACCGGGTCTGGTTCCGCACGTTGTCCCCTGTTCTGATCGAAGACCGAAACGGGAAACCGCTCGGACCGGAACAGCCTCATTATGTCGAAGAGTTTGGCTACTTTGCGGAGATGAGAATACGGGAGTTGACCGGACGCGAACCGTATCGTCCGATCGTGATGCAGCCGGGAAACATGCGCAAACAGATAGTCAAAGAACGCAATTCGGTGTTTCGTCAGCAGTTTGGCAATGAACAAGGACAGCGTTGGCTTTACTACACGGCGTATCAAGGAACGTTGAAGCTGGAAGGACACCCGGAAGACTTGAAGCTGCTGTATCAAGCGGGAGTCGGCAAAAGAGCATCGCAAAGCTTTGGATTGTTGGATTATGTGCGGGAGGAGGGTTAGCGCTTGGGAGCTTCGATCAAGTTGCAAATGGAAGATTGGATGTGGACGGCGGGACTGATCGGGTTACGACGTTTATACGAAAGCGATCTGTCCGAGTACGGCTTGGATCGCGCAAAGTTTAAAGTCGAAGGTACGCGCATAACGTTGACGGAAGAGCATCTGGAATCTTTTGCGAAACGGTATATCCGATACATGATCGAGGAATTTAACATCGTGACTCGAGACGTCAAACGGATGGAGTTCTGGAGCAAGCGCTCCGACAATGTTCCGGATCGCTTGAAGCCGGCAGAGAAAGATGCCCAGATCAAAGAAGCCGCCAAGCAAGTTCGTGCGCAGATCAACGATCAGTTCAAGAAAGTCGATAAATACTTTGCGGGAAGCCCCGAGCACGAGCTGTTGCAGCAGATCATGGAAACGCTTAAAAATTGCTCGGGTTACGATCAGCGCGATGTGGTCAAGCAGGCTGTCGAAGAGTACGAGAAGACGATGTCTACGCAAGCGATCAAAGAAAAGCTGACGCTGAATTATATGAAGGCCATGATCATGAATCCGTTTTTTGGCCAGACTTCGATTTTGCAGCCGACCTTCAACGCCAAATCGACGGACGAGCATATCGCGCAGATCGAGAAAGACTTTGCACAGCCTGCGCTGCATGAGTTGAGATGGTACGACGTGGTGAGAAATGGATTGGAAAAAGAACGGTTGCTGCCTTTTTTGGAGCTTTGGGCGGACGATTATAAGCCTTTTCACGATTGGCGCAAAGCGCTCAAGAAGATGAAAGCAGACCATGAGGTAGCCGAGTATTTTCAAAGTCAGATTCTGCCTTGTTCTTTTATCGACGGGATGCATGCGACGCAATCGTATGAGGAAATGGTATTTTCTCCGTTGGCCCTGTCGAAAAGCAAAGCGTTTAACTTCAGTTGGGACTTTAATCGCAACCTCCCGATCCCGATCAGTGCGCTCGCGCGGCTTGTTTTCCTGTGCGTACCGATCGGCATGGCTACATACAACCGACGTTTAGGAACCGAAGAGTTCAATGAGAACAAACGCTTTTTCGGTATGCTGTTAACCGGGCGCAGTTTCGATACGGAATATATGGAAAACGAGAGCTACCGCTCCAGACGCAAGCAGGACGCGACTTTCGGCGAAGCCATTATTGGGTTGTTCCGTGAACACGAGCAGAAGTCAGAACATATTCAAAAGCAATATACATTTGTTGAAGTCCATTCTGAATATTCGGCCAAAAAGACATTACTTGACTATTATCATATGCCGCTTTACATGGCTGATTATTTGCATCATTACGGAAAATGGATCGAACGAATCAAGCATCGGGAGCAGCGAGATGCTTTTTTGCGTCAGATTTTGCAAGGACATGATCCGAAGTTGACTATTTTCGAGATCTTGCGGCTGGCGATCGTCGAGAGCAACAAAGGCGGCGATCCGAAATGGTTGGCGTATTACGCGCTTGAAGCCACGAGAGCAAGAGTGCAGTGGTTGCTTGCGAAAAAGGGAGAGAAGCGTATGCAGGATAAGAATCTGGACAGTACCGTTTGGCACGTATACAAGCAGGGAGCCATGATCCGGCAGCGCATGGTCAAAGGACGGCAGGGCGGAGAAAACGAAGAAAACTATCGAGCGCCCGGTTCCAAAAAGCTGGAAGGCCTGGCTTACCGATTGTTGAATGCGGCGAAGTCCGGCGATCGTCAGGAATTTATGGACAGCGTTTTTCGGGTTTATCTGTCCGCAAGCCGTTCGGATGCCATTCTTCCCGTATCCAATGCTTTTTTGAATATTTTCACGCAAGAGGGCTTGGATTTCGAAACGATCTCCAGTGCGTTTGTTGCCGGATTGCTGGGACAGGATCGGAAAGACGCCGAAGAAAAAGCCGATCAGGAATTGAAACCAGAGGGGGAAGCGGTTCATGAGTAAAGCCTTGACACTTTCGTTGATCTTCAAAGCCAATTCGTTGAACTACGGAGAAGGCATTGCCAATATTTCCGAGTTGAAAAAAATCCATCGGGGCAACGGCGATGTGTTGACTTTCGCTTCCCGCCAAAGCTTGCGTTACGATATTGTGCGTCTGGGAAACGAGTGGTTCGATTGGAATCTCGATGTGGTGGATAAATCCAAAGGAACTTTGCAATTCCAGGAAGCGTTGACCATCGCCGATTCGGTCGAGATGGATTTGTTCGGCTATCTCAAAACGAATAAAAATTCAATGAAGCGGCCTGCCGTAGCTCGTCTGTCCCACGCGATTTCGCTTGAGCCTTATCGCAGCGACATCGAGTTCTTGAATAATATGGGCTTGGCCGAGCGGATCGGCGAGACGCCGAACCTGGCCAATATCGAGCAGCATGAGAGTTTCTACGCTTATACGATTACGTTGGATTTGAAGCGTGTAGGTATCGATCCCGCAGACAAAAAAAATCCGGTGTCGCTTCCTGTGGAAACGCGCAAAGAACGCCTCGGTCAGTTTTTGGATATTGTGAAGCTGCTCAATCGAAACATCCGGGGACGTCAAGAATCGCTGGCTCCGCTGTTTGTAATCGGCGGCGTTTATCCGGCGGCGAATCCGTTTTTCCTGGGGCGTCTGATGCTGGAGCCGCAGGTGAAAGCCTGGAAGCTGAATACAGAGGCACTCAAAGAAGCAGCGCAGACGACTTTTGGTGGTCAGGAGATCGCGAATTCGACGCATCTGGGTTACGTATCCGGCATTTTCCAAAACGAAGCAAACTTCAATGAGCTCGGCATTGCCGGCAGCGGAAGCATCGAATATTTCTTCCAAACCATTCAGGCCGAAGCCATGCGTGCGTTAGAGGAATTGGCATGAAGGTGCTGCGGCTGAAGCTGTATCAACAAACGGCCTGCTACAAAAAGCCTTTTGCCAGTAAGGTCGCCGAAACGTATCCGCTTCCTCCGCATTCGACCGTCAAAGGCATGCTGCACGCCGTACTGGAAGCCAACGAGTTGATTCCGATGCAGATCAGCGTGCAAGGCGGATACGATACGCTGATGACGGATTACCAGATTCATTACTTTTTCAAACAACACTCAACGCCGGAGTTTATTCTGACGACAGCCGGATTGGGCATGGATCGTCAGTTGGAAGAAATTACAACGATGCCGATCTATACGCATATGCTGTATGACGTCAATCTGGTGATTCACGTACAGGCAGAGCAGTCGGTGATGGAAGAGCTCGAACACCGGATCAAAGACTCTTCGACAACATTGAGTCTGGGTCGGTGGGAAGATTTGCTCCGTGTGGATGAGTGCGAGATCGTGGAGATTGAATCCGCGGAACGACCTGTCGTTATTCATGGAGGCGCATTTGTTCCCGAGCGGATATTGGATGAGACAGACGATGTGCCTTATTCTCCTTACCGTTTGAATTGGACGTATCGGATCGTGAACGGCGTACGCATCTGGGATAAGCTTCATATGGGCTACGTCCAAGACGGAGCTGCAATTTCCGATGAAGCCGATGTTTACGTAGATGATGAAGGGCAAGGCATTTATTTTTCAGAGCCCATGATTGGGTAAACTTATTTTTTTAATCACCTCAGAGGGAGAGCCGGATGACATGTCGGTTCTCCCTTTGTGGTTTGAAAGGAAGTGTTGATATGGAGTATTTAGCAAAATCAAAGCCGATCGAAACAATAGCTACGCATACACAAGAATTGATCAAGCGATTTCATATCCTTAAGGACGTACATGCCGATAAGCTCTCATTCCTTAGCGAAAAAGATTGGAAGCTGCTGGAGTGGGCGGTTTTATATCATGATGTGGGCAAGTATAACCCTGTGTTTCAACACAAGTTGCGAAAAGCGGTAGGAGAATCGGAATTGTCATTCGATTTGAGCGTTCTGTATGACCTACAGCATAATTTGCTATCGATCTTGGCATTTCCTCGAAAAGTGTTGAAATTGAATAAAGTCGAACGCGCGCTTCTTTTTCAAACCATCGGATTCCATCATGAACGTGAACGACTGGATGATGAAGAACAGTTGAGCCTGGTGTACGATACCTATTTTCCTGCGCTAAAAGAAACGGTAGCTGACGAATTGGGAATTGAGATTGCCGAATATGGTGATCGCTCTTCACTCGGAATCTTAAAACGTCGTTACACCGAAATCGAAAACGGCCCCGACTTTTATCGTTATGTGCTGCTCAAAGGTCTGCTGCATCGTCTGGATCATGCCGCGTCTGCCCATGTTCCGATCTCCATAGCGCCGGAAGCCAATCCGGGAGCACGAACGGAAGCGTTCATTCAACGCTCTTTTCCCGATACCGGACTTAATCCGTTGCAGCAGTTCTCCAAATTCAACCGCCAACATCATGTCATTGCCGTCGCGCAGACCGGTATGGGCAAGACCGAAGCGGGATTACTATGGATTGGAGACGACAAAGCTTTCTTCACGCTGCCGCTTCGGGTGAGTCTGAACAGCATGTATAAACGGCTAGTCAATCGCGAAGGGCTTAATTTGAACGGACGAGTCGGCAGCATCATGGATTCAGGCGAGTCGCCGTACACGGAAGAAGATTTTGAAGGCGAAGAGGTTGTGGGCCTGCTGCACTCGACGAGTCTAGATTATTTGGAGCAGATGCTGATGGAAGACCGGGAAAAGAACAGCTCACAACGTCGTCAGGCGCAGGTGGCAAAAGACGAAGAACGTCTGCCGCTTATCCATTCCGCGACCAAAGAGTATGCGAACCCGCTTATCGTATGCACTGTCGACCAAATTTTAAAATTCCCGCTGTATTACCTCGGCTTCGAAAAAGAATATGCAACGATGGCGTATTCCAAAGTCGTGATCGACGAACTTCAAGCGTATAGCCCGGAGATTGCGGCGATCCTTATCCGTGCTTTGGTAATGATCGACCGTATCGGTGGATCGTTTATGATCATGACGGCCACGATGCCGAAAATTTATAAGGAAGCGTTGGAACACGAATTGAGCGAAAGTCGCGGGGAACCGACGCATGAACTGGTGATATCGCCGCAACCTTTTATCGACGATACCAATCTGCGGCATCATATTGAGGTACATGAAGAAGATTTGGCGAAATCGTTTGTTTTGGAACGCATCTTGGAAGAGGGTAAGACTAAAAGCGTTCTGGTTATTTGCAATACGGTCAATCGTTCGAAGGAGATGTTTCAAGCGCTCCGAGCATCCGAGATGGCCGATTTGCATCAAATCGTCGTTCGGCTTTTGCATTCACGTTTTGTTCGCAGGCATCGAGCCAAGTTGGAAGAGCGGCTTTTAAAGTTCGAACAAAGCAAAAAAACGGGCATTTGGATTACTACGCAATTGGTCGAAGCCAGCCTGGATATCGACTTCGACCGTCTTTACACGGAAATGTCCGTATTGGACAGCCAATTTCAGCGTTATGGACGCTGTAATCGACGCGGCAAAAAAAATACGACCGAAGCGAATATCCATGTTTTTCTCGGCGATGCCAGCGGTGTAGGATCGGTCTATGACGAGAACTTGTACGATAAAAGCGTCAAATTGCTAAAACAGCATCATGGCACGGTACTTCGCGAATCGATTAAACAGCATATGATCAATGAATTGTACGATCGGAAAAACCTCAAAAACAGTATTTTTTTAGAGAAATTCGATAACGCGCTCCGAGAGATTCGAGACATGACTCCATATGATATGAATCGCAGTGAAGCGCAGAAAATCTTCCGGGACATTCAAGAGGTTCAAGCCGTGCCCAGATGTTTGATGCAAGCAGAAAAGATTCAGCGCGCGATGGCCGTATTTAACAGCAGCAAATCCTTGTGGCAACAAAAAAAGAAATCCAGAAAGGAAATCGAGCACTACCTAGTTGGCGTTAACTTATACAAAGCCAAAAAAAGCGGTCTTCTGAGTCCGTTTCCCGGGATTCCCGATCTTTATATCATAGACGCTCCGTACAATTCTAAAACAGGTCTGGAAGTCGATAAAGCCGCTTATTCCTCATTGTTCCTTTGAGTCATTTTTCAAATTGGGAGGCGCATGATCTTGGAAACGTTAGAGATTCGCGGTGTTGAAATGCATTATTATTCCGTCTGCAAACGCAAGCTTTGGTTGTTTCAACATGGACTCGGCATGGAGCAGCATAGCGAGCGAGTGGAAGAAGGAAAGGTTCTGCATGACTATGCTTACGGACGGTTGGACAAAGAAATCGAGATCGGCGGCGAAGCCGTTGTGGACGCGATCGACGAAGATTGGGTGCGCGAAGTCAAAATCAGCAGCCGCATGGAGCGGGCAGATCGATTGCAGATGCTGTACTACTTGTATCTGCTCAAACAAAACGGGATTGAGAAAAAAGGACTGCTCAGCTATCCCACAGAAAAACAAACGGTTGAAGTGGGGTTGGACGAAGCCGCGATTCAAGAAGTAGAGGCGGCGATGCAGGGCGTTCGTCAAATTGGAAGCGGCACTTTACCCAAGTATCGAAAACTGCCTTATTGCACCAAATGCGCGTATCGGGATTTTTGTCAATCGGGCGAAATCGGGGAGGAAGAAGCATGAGTTCGGGACGTGACGTATTTATTTTCTCGGCAGGAAAGCTGCATCGCAAAAACAATACGCTGTATTTTGTGAACGAAGAAGGAAAATCTCAGCCGCTGCCAGTCGAGCAAACGGAAAATATTCATCTGCTCGGCAATGTGGATTTCAACAGCTCGCTTCTGCACATTTTGACTCAGCATCAGGTACGTCTTCATGTCTACAATCATTACGGATATTACGACGGCACTTATTATCCTCGCAATAGCACAATTTCCGGTTACAATGTCGTGCAACAGAGTTCCCACTATCTGAATCCGGCAAAAAGATTGTTTTTGGCGAAAGCTTTTATCCAAAGCGGTGTGCATCACATGGTGCGAAATCTGCGCAAGCAGGGAGAAGCGACCAAGCCTTATGTGGATACGATGGTGTCACGCGTTGCTTTGCTGGATGCCGCTACCGGAATTCCTCAAGCCATGGGCGTCGAAGGTCAGTGCCGTCAAGTTTATTACGAAGCTTTTCCTTTTTTGCTGAAAAATACAGGCTTTGAATGGTCCGGTCGTAATAAGCGTCCGCCGAAGGACCCGCTCAATGCCATGATTTCGTTCGGCAATGGCGTGATGTATACGACAATTCTGTCAGAGGTATACAAAACGGCGCTTGATCCGGCGATCAGCTACCTTCACGAACCTTCAAGCAAACGTTTCTCGCTTTGTCTGGATATTGCTGAGATTTTCAAACCGTTATTGATTGATCCGCTGGTCTTTACGTTGGTCAATAATCGCAGAATACAGCCCAAGCATTTTCGCAACGAAGACGGCATGTATTTTTTGAGCGAAGAAGGGCGCAAGATTTTTTTGACGGATTTCGAAGCTAAAATGAAAGAAACGATCAAGCACCGCAAGCTGGGACGGCAGGTTTCGTATCGTTACTTAATTCGGTTAGAAGCTTATAAACTGATTAAGCATATGATCGGTGACGAAATTTATAAACCTTTTAAAGCGTGGTGGTAGCATGTTTGTAATTATTACGTACGACGTCGGTGAAAAAAGGGTAGGCAAAGTCTGCAAAAAACTGCGCGAATATCTGGATTGGACGCAAAACTCGGTATTCGAAGGCGAAATCACGAAAGGCACGTTGACGCGTTGTTTGGCCGAGTTGAAAACGATCATGGATGAAGAGGATTCCGTCTATTTGTATAAAGTAGAGAACCCGCGTAATTTGGTAAAAGAAGTGCTTGGAACCGATCGTTCTTTTTATACAATGTTCTTATGAGAAAGAAGTAGTGAAGTTCATTTGCATCGAACCGGAAAAAGAGCGAAAGTGGCTTGAACCCTTGATAGACAAGGGGGTGGGGGTTATTTCGTAGGGCTTACGTTTACACGATTGGCGGTTCGATGCAAATGTTGCCCTTGATGCCGTTACGAAATGGCTCAATGGTGCGGGTTTTGAACGGTTTTTGAGCGGGGTTTTATCTGAACGTAGTGGGATATGAAGATCCCGGAACCGATCCGGGAACCGGTGGTGGGAACGAGTTTTATCTGAACGTAGTGGGATATGAAGAAGTTTCACGGGGAGCTGTGCGAGATCCTGAACGTGTTTTATCTGAACGTAGTGGGATATGAAGCGCCTTGAAGCAGCTCGCGGTCCTTACCGCCTTCCAGTTTTATCTGAACGTAGTGGGATATGAAGGATCACCACGGGCAAGCGCCGGCGGCGCCGCAGCGTTTTATCTGAACGTAGTGGGATATGAAGGGAGCTGGAGCCGACGCTCTCAATGGACGAGCTGAAGTTTTATCTGAACGTAGTGGGATATGAAGGGATATCGAAGTCGACGGCCTGGGCGAGTATACCGTGTTTTATCTGAACGTAGTGGGATATGAAGACGAACGACAGCTGTACCGTCATGCCGTCAATGCGGTTTTATCTGAACGTAGTGGGATATGAAGATAGCTGTGCCTCAGCCTAATGATTTTGTCGCTTATGTTTTATCTGAACGTAGTGGGATATGAAGAGTTTCACAGGCGGCTAGGGCTTGGACCCCCTAAGCGTTTTATCTGAACGTAGTGGGATATGAAGGAGGGCTGATGCGTTTGTTGCTGCTATTCCGGTTGGGGTTTTATCTGAACGTAGTGGGATATGAAGACTAACGAGGAGCGAGTAAACGATGGAAGCCTTCAAGTTTTATCTGAACGTAGTGGGATATGAAGTAGGACATCGTGAAGCTGTTGACGCGTTGGCGCCGTGGTTTTATCTGAACGTAGTGGGATATGAAGACGGAAAATCCGCAATTGATCCCCGAGGCACAACCGTTTTATCTGAACGTAGTGGGATATGAAGAATGGAGTTGGACGCTTATTTGCGTATGCAGGCGGGTTTTATCTGAACGTAGTGGGATATGAAGTACATTCTCTCCTTCTCACCTTGAACCGCAGCAGCGTTTTATCTGAACGTAGTGGGATATGAAGTTCCATATGCGAGAATTCCGAATCTTCAACAAACCGGTTTTATCTGAACGTAGTGGGATATGAAGGTCGGTCTTCCGCTCTCAAATTAATCATGTTCAATCGTTTTATCTGAACGTAGTGGGATATGAAGATGAGTGGAAACCTGATCCCATCAAACCGAAAGTAGTTTTATCTGAACGTAGTGGGATATGAAGGTAGGAGCTACGACGACAATATCGGCAGCCGGATCGTTTTATCTGAACGTAGTGGGATATGAAGACTGGTCAGCATGCTGGAAGAGTGCCCGCTGGATGGTTTTATCTGAACGTAGTGGGATATGAAGTTGGCCGGGCAACCGCTCGATCAGCGGCGTACGGTAGTTTTATCTGAACGTAGTGGGATATGAAGTCCGGTGATCGAAGCGCTTGGGGCGTAAGTGTCAGTGTTTTATCTGAACGTAGTGGGATATGAAGCTGGATAATCCGACACTACTAAGTATTGAAAAAGAGTTTTATCTGAACGTAGTGGGATATGAAGTCCGGCAGCCGGGTACCGGTCCGGCGCGCTTCCGCGTTTTATCTGAACGTAGTGGGATATGAAGTACAAACCACACGCTTCGATCTGAGTCTGATCGCCCGTTTTATCTGAACGTAGTGGGATATGAAGCACGGACAATACCGTCAACGGATGCCGCGCGCTGCTCGTTTTATCTGAACGTAGTGGGATATGAAGCGATTTCGGATATCTGGACCGGCGTTTTAGGTTTCTGTTTTATCTGAACGTAGTGGGATATGAAGTTCCATGATAGAATCAAGAGTGGCCCGGACCTCGGGTTTTATCTGAACGTAGTGGGATATGAAGCTCTTTGCTCAAACTTATTTTCCAGACCCGCTTAACGTTTTATCTGAACGTAGTGGGATATGAAGACCGTTACAGCCACCGATCATAACGCGATCGTGACGGTTTTATCTGAACGTAGTGGGATATGAAGACGTACATCCGGATCGGCGTGTACTCGCTGAGGATGGTTTTATCTGAACGTAGTGGGATATGAAGTCTTCCTGAAGAGAAGAAAACGATGGGCAAAGAAAAGTTTTATCTGAACGTAGTGGGATATGAAGACGGAACTTGTGCGCCTTGTCGGCAACGCAGGAGCGGTTTTATCTGAACGTAGTGGGATATGAAGACAGGTGGTTCGGACATCGTCGAAAAATCGATCCGCGTTTTATCTGAACGTAGTGGGATATGAAGGGCTTGGACATAAAGATAACGTGGTTACTCTCGGTTTTATCTGAACTTAGTGGGATATGAAGCTAGATTGGGCGTCACAACCTACGACTTCGATCAATTGTTTTATCTGAACGTAGTGGGATATGAAGCTGTATAATCCGGTCAGCGCAATAACTCTCGGGGAGAGTTTTATCTGAAAGTAGTGGGATATGAAGTCTTAAACGCAAAAACGGCCCCGCTGGCGCGTGCCAGGTTTTATCTGAACGTAGTGGGAGTAGTGGGATATGAAGCAATGCCCGTATCAAGCGCGCTGCCGAGCTGCTTTGTTTTATCTGAACGTAGTGGGATATGAAGAATGGCGAATACAATCTTGATTTTCAAAGCAAGGAGGTTTTATCTGAACGTAGTGGGATATGAAGTTAAATGGTGGTGACAACTTGACTACATCCGTATTCGTTTTATCTTAAAGTAGTGGGATATGAAGGTCCGAGACGTTCCGCACCTTCTCTCGCTTGGCATCGTTTTATCTGAATGTAGTGGAATATGAAGGCCGGATCGGCAGCTTGGAAAAAGGGAAGGCTCCCAGTTTTATTTAAACGTAGCGGGATATGAAGCATGTCGTCCCAGATACGGCCAACGTCCTCGATCAAGTTTTATTTGAACGTAATGGGATATGAAGGACTTTGCAGCTGATCGGAGAACTCGAGTCTTTGCCGTTTTATTTGAACGTAGTGGGATATGAAGCATACTCCGCAAAGCATCGCCGCGCCTATCTCGGCAACGTTTTATTTGAACATAGAGGGTTATGAAGTTGCCTGGATGTGCCGGGCGGTTTGGTTTATCTCCAATTTTATCTGAACATAGTGAGATATGAAAAGCGATAAAATCTGCTAGACACTGTTCATCAAGTTGGTTGAGATATGAAGAAATCATTTTGATTCTTCAAATATTGTAATAGCTATAATAAGTGAGTACCTTGTCAACACTAAATGATGTTAGCTTTACATATTAGGTAGGCAAGTGGAGTGAATATAAATGGGTTGATATTGACCAGCTTGGAATCTGGGGTGAAAAAAATGAACCTTAACAAAAGCCGACCCGACCGCCTGATCTTCCCCTCCATCCGCTTATGCCAGCCGGAGTGGTATGGGGAGGGTTCATTCCAGCCGAAAGCTTGGGATCGCGCCGGATTGCTGGTTGTCGAAGGCGGCCAAATTACATTATCGCTTGACGGGCGTTTGCATCCAGCCGAGGCGGGCGATCGTTTCTGGATTGCGCCGGGTACGGAGGTGGGCGGACATTGGGGAGATGGATTCCGCTGCTCGCTGCTGCTTTTTTCTTGTCGGCGCATGGAGCGTTTTGGCGGACAGTGGTTGGCGGTAGAGGCGGAACTTCCTCCGGCCGGGCGCTTGAAGCAAGAGATCCAGCAGCAGGAGAGAATTCCGGGTATGGCAAGCGAACCGCCGCCGCGCGATCGCTTGGAGTTGAAGCATGCGCTGCATCGCTGGCTATCCGGTTATTTAACTCTGAACCAGCTTCGAAACGAAGCGAATGCAGAGCGAACCCACGAGCGGAATTCGGGAGCTTCCGGCACTCTGTCCGGAATCGGCCCGGTACTGGATTATATGTCCGAGCATTATGCGCGCGAACTCGGCGTTTCCGAACTGGCCGCTCTCGCGGGAATGAGCATGAACCATTTTATCCGCACGTTCAAGTCCAAAACAGGCCGAACACCCACGCAATATCTGCTGCGTCTGCGGATGTGGAAAGCGCGTCAGCTGCTTTTTTCAACCGATAAGATCAAGACGGTCGCGCGGAGCGTAGGCTACCGGGACGAGCATTATTTCAGTCGGGCTTTTAAAAAAGCAGAAGGAATCGCTCCGGCTTTCTATATGAAGCATCCCGATCGGCGCATCGCGGCAGCCTACTACGGGTTGGACGATTATTTGCGCACGCTTGGTTTGCAGCCGGTGGCGGCACTTGAGAAGACGAGCCGCCAAGACCGTTCGGCAGCAGTTTCGGAACGAACCATGCAAAAAAGTCCCGGTACGGTATGGCTGGACGGTTCGGATTTCAGCTATGCGTCTCTTCGCCGGGCCAAGCCTGATCTGATTCTCACCAGCAGCCGCGTGGAATCGGACATTAGACTGGACCGGATCGCGCCGACCGTTACCATCCCCTACACGCATGATCTCCCGCGCCAGCTTCGGCGAATGGCGGAGATCGTAGGCAAGGAGGAAGAAGCCGAGAACTGGATTCAGCGTTATACGGAAGCGGGGATGGTGCTGCGGCAGCAGTTGATTGCCAAACACGGACGGCCTCTGACGGCATACTATATCCGAGTCGGCGCGACTTTGTGCCGGGTATACGGGCGGCTGAACCAGACCGGCGATTTGCTGTACGACGATCTGGGCATGGAGCTTCCGACAAGCTTCCCCGACGGAGAATGGGCGCTGACCGTCAGTCAGGAGCAGTTGTCCCAATTCGACGCGGACTGCCTTTTTATCGCGATTGAGCCTACGCCGGAAGCCGCCGGAAGAATGCGCGTGATCGCGGCTTCGGAGGAATGGAAAGCTTTGAAAGCCGTACGGGAAGGCCGGATCTATGACGCTGACGATTTCCTGCTCAAAACGCTCGGACCTTCGGGCAGATTGGAAGTCATGCACGATGTTTTTGAAAAGCTCATGGGTTCTGCTGACGCCGGGAAACGTTGACTTTAAGAGAGTCGGGTGAATTTGTCCACGTGAACTCGGCGATAACGTCCATGGAGTAAGCGGCTTTTCTTCTCTAAGATAGTGATAATGATTATCAATGACTTAGGGGGAGCTTATACATGAGAGAGAAAGCTTGGGAAGAAAAAAGGAAGAATAATAATAGGAATACGCAATCGCCAACTCGCAAAATGCGACATATGCGCGCTGCATTGACCCTGATCGGTTTATTGGCAATGATGCTGTTTCTGGCGGCTTGCGGCGCGCAATCCCAATCCGCGGCAACGACCGAGGCACCTGCGACTACAGCGGCTGCCGAGACTGCGACGCCTGCCGCTTCGACAGAAAGTACGGATACCGGATTGCGTTCGATTACCCATTTAAAAGGCACAGCCGAGATCGCGATGCAGCCGCAGCGCGTCGTGGCTTTGTCCGCTGCTTACATCGACCATATGCTGACCATCGGCGAGAAGCCGGTCGGCGTCAACAACGAAGAACGTTACGGCGGCGACTATCTCCCTTATTTGGCGGACGAGCTGGAAGGCGTAGCGGTCGTCGGATCGGCGGATACCCCGAATCTGGAAGCCATCCTGCAATTGAATCCGGATGTCATCCTGGTCGAAAGCCGTACGGCCGAAACCAGCTACGAGCAGTTGAACAAGATCGCGCCGACGATTGTGCTGGGTAACGAGTGGAAAGACTACGACGAGGACCCGGATTTCTGGACCGAGGATCTGCTGAAGGTTGCGGAGATGTACGATAAGACGGAAGTCGCTCAAAGCAAAATCGACGAACTGAAGAAGAAAACGGCCGAAGTCAAAGCATTGGTCGAGAAGTCGGAAAACCGTAAACTGGCCTATGTGCGCGTACGCGAGAAACTGTTCCAAATCTATGGGCAAAACGGTCATCCGACGAACGCCTTATTGTACCGCGACCTTGGCTTCGAACCGTCTTCCATTACGCCCGTCGAGCATCGCGAGGACCTGTCGCTTGAAGGCGTAGCCGACCTGGATGCGAACCGTCTCATTCTCGAGGTCGATCCGAACGGCGGAGACTTCCTCGCGCAAGCTCAGGAAAGTTCGATCTGGAAAGACGTTCCGGCCGTGCAGCAGGAGCAGGTCTACGAAACGGACTCCTTCTGGCTGTTCAAAGGCTGGGGCGTGCTGGGCCGAACGGAGATCCTCGAGGACATACGGAAGCTGGTCGAATAGATGAACGTAAGACGAACGGGACAAAAGGACGGAGACTTCCTGCAAGAGCTTAAAAGGCTGCTGCGCCGGCACTTTGCGGTGGTGTGGATCGAGTCGGAAGAGGATTGGGATCGATTGAGCGAAAGCGGAGAGCTTCAGACGACAAACGCGACCTTAGCCGATTCCCGTACGCTTTTTCCTTATGCTGCCGTGGATCTGCTTGACCCGGTCATTCTTTACGAGGTCCTTGCTCTGCAATCGCGGCAGCTTGGCGACGTATCTTCGGACGTAACGGGAACCTTGTTTGCCAAACGCTATTCGGTGCTGATCGCAGGAATGTTCGCGGCCTACACGTTATACGATGTCCCGATATCGGCAGACTTAAGCGATACCCGCATCCGGCTTGAACAGGGCGGAACCATGGCCTACCTGGTCCGGCACGATTCGCAGTTTGCAAATCCGGCCGAACTTATGGATGCCGGGCGTAAAAGATTGCCTTCGTCCGAAGCGCGATCCGGTTTCTCCGTTTACGCCCGACGCATCGACGAACATTTCAGCACGATACTCGACGCGGTAAGCTCAATCACGCGTGCCCATAACAAAGTGCTCCGCTCGCTCGTCCTGCATCAGGTGCATATGCTGTACGCCGGACTGCAAGCCGAGGCGGCCCATCCGGACTTTCGACCGCGCGGCCGCGCAGCCCTCATTGCAGCGGATCGCGAAGCCTTGAGTCGCCCGGAAAATGCAGCCTTCCATGCAAACTTTCGCCGGGCCGAAGAAAGCCCGCCGAATCGCCCGCTGCTGATGCGCCGATACTGCTGCCAAGCTTATCGCACGTCACCCGGAGGGCATTCGCACGGCTACTGCGAGAGCTGTCCCAAGATCGGCAGCGGATAAAAGAGACGCATTAAACTTTAAAATGTTCCCTTTTGAAACGAAAAACCAGACATCCAACGCGCATCGGTATTCAATCGATGCGCGTTCTTGATTTTGTATGTGAAGAAGTAGATTTTTATAACCCCAAAAACGGTGAAGCATAAGCGAAGGGAGAAATTCAGTGAAAGACGCCTTTGAACTCGTAAAGCCGAAGGCTTTATGAGTGAGACAGCGCCTTGAACGAATTTTCCCCGCAGCCCCCGAGCTTCACCCCCCCACCCCATTCTGTGTTAAGCTAACCACATAGACCGGTTCGGAAAAATCTCGGCCCGGCAGCGCTTTATTCGCGAAGGAGGATGTTCGATGATTGTTATTCACGCCGATATGCAGATCAAGCCGGAGAAAAGGGAAGCTTTTCTTCAAACGGTTCAACCGCTCGTAGCCGGATCGCAAGCCGAAGAAGGTTGTCTGCGCTATACGCTGACCCAAGACGTGGCGAATCTCAACCGGTTCACGATGATCGAAGTCTGGGCGGACCAAGATGCGGTGGATCGCCATAATGCCTCGTCGCATTTTACCGGCTTCTTTAAAGTTTCGACCGACTTCTTTGCCCTGCCGCTGAAGGCCGAGAAATTCACTGCGGCGGACGTTTAGACCGAGAACTCATCATACAGGGGGCTAGATCATGGGGAAAAAGGTTAATTTGTATCTGATTCGGCACGGCGAGACGTATCTCAATCGCTATAAAAGAATGCAGGGATGGGCGGACAGTCCGCTGACGGAAGAAGGCAAGGTTGTGGCGGTCGCGACGGGGGAAAAGCTGGCGGATACCGTCTTCGCCCACGTTTACACGAGCGATTCGGGGAGAACGCTGGAGACGGCAGAAATTATTTTGAAGGAAAACAAGCATCCGGTTCCCTTGATCAAGCGGACCAAAGCTTTTCGCGAAACGTTTTTCGGCGGCTTCGAGGGCGAGTATTCCCAAGTGGCGCTGAAGCAGATCGCGGAAGTGGGCGGCATCGGAAGCTTCGACGAGCTGCGCCGACAATTCACGGTCAAGGAAGTCGCGGACCTGATCAAAAAGGCGGACCCTTACGGCCACGCGGAAAGCTTCGACGAACTATGGACGCGCATCCAAGGCGGGTTGGAAGAAGTCGTCGGTCTCGATTACGAGGACGATGCCAATATCCTGATCGTTTCGCACGGCAACACCATCCGCAATATCGTCAGCCAACTGTGCGAGGAAGTGGACGCTTCGGTCGAGATCCGCAACGCGAGCATCACGATCTTGCAGCATGTGGATCAAGAGTACGGAATGGTTTGTTTTAACCAATAATCGTTAAGGACGGCTGCGGCCGTCCTTTTTTTGTTGGCGTTCCGAGCGTTTTCCGACTCTCTGACAGTGCCGGAGAAATTGAAGGTTTAACTTCGGCGTCGTTTGCTTTACACTTTTTTGCAAACGATTACAAAAAAAGAACGGGCAAGAGGGGGCCGGACGGATGCAGCGCAACAAGACGAGTATCCTCTTTTTCAAACGGTTGATTAAGTACTTTCTGATCTTGGCTATACTCATTCTGATGATGGCTCCGTTGTATGTCAAATCGTATGATTTGGCCAAGCGGCTGACGATCGAAAAAAGTTCGGCTCGGTTGGAAGACGGAATCGGGGCGTTGGAACGGCAGGTGCTGCGAGCGCAAGAGATCGCGAATCTGCTCAGACAGGAAGAAAGTTTCAAACGGCTGTTCTTTTTGCAAGGCGAGCCTTCCAGTGCTTATTATTACGACTTCGAACGTCTGCAAACCAAGCTGAAAAGCTTGTCGCTGACGCAGGATCTGTTCTCGAATGCTTATATCGCGTTTCGCGACAATCCGGTTTTCGTATCCAATTCGCTGTCTTCGGATAACGCGGACGATGTTTACCGGCGTTATTACCGCTATCCGGGCATGACCGCACAGGAATGGAAAACGATGTTGTTCGGCAAAACGGACGTTTTTCGTATCCTGCCGTCCAAGGCGGTTCACTCCTCTTATTACAGCAGGCACGACTTTCAGGCAATGACGGTGCTGATCAACAATTCCTACTATAATGCGCTGGATGTCAAAAGCGTGCTGGCGATCGACATCAACACGGAAGATATCGCGAAGCTGCTGCTGTATGAGGAACAGCTTCGCGATCATCAGGTATACCTGACCGACCTGGACGGCAATCTGTTGTTGGCAAAAGGGAGCGAAGCGAGCGCGTCGCAAGCCGATACTCTACAAGAAGTTTTGACCAAACAAGCATCCACAGGCAGTCCGAAGGAAGGCGCGATCGAGCTGAACTCGCGGCAATACGTGACGCTGAGCGACGCAAGTACTCAGTTGGGCATTCGCGTCGTCGTCGCGATTCCTTCCAGCACATTCGAGACCAATATCGATGCGCTGATGGAACTGGTGGCGACGTATGCGGCTGCGGGCGCGGTCGTCGTCGTGCTGCTGGCCGTCCTGTTCTCCATGCGCGAAACGTTGACGCTCCGGAAGTTGGTGGAAGCGGCGGGAACGTTGAGCCAGGTGAATTTTACGACGCTGAACGAATACAAATACATGGATCGCGCATTCACGCGTATTCGTTCGATCAATGAAGAACAGCTGGGACGAATCGAAGCATTGAACCGTTCGATTCGCTATTCGGTACTGAAAAATCTGCTGGTGCTAGGCGTGCATACGCAGCGCGAGTTGGAAGAAGCGATCGATTGTTTCGGCGATACGTTCGAAAGGTTTTGCATAGCCAAGGCGAGGTGGAGCACGGAGGAGAACAGAGAAGAGCGAGATGAGGCGACCCCCGCTTCGTTGCGGCCTAATCCAGGTATCGAGTTGGAAAAAGTGCTGCGGACGCTGTCGGATTACGGCGTGCTGGCGCTTCACTTTCATGCAAACGAAGCGGTATTCGTGCTGTTCGGCAAATCGGAGGAAAAAGGCTCTGTTCAGGAGCTCGGAGACCGATTATCCGATATGCTGCGGACGTTGGGCCGCGATGTTCCATCGAGCTCGATCATCAATATCGGCTTGAGCGGGATGGGAAGCGGATTGAAGCAAGCCAGACCGGCGTATGAACAGGCGCAATGCGCGTTGTCGCTTCATGAGAACGGAATCTCCAGCGGCGTGCATGTTTTTGAGCGGTCGGGCAGCGGGGAAGGCGGGCCGGAATTCGACCATACGATCCCGCTCAAGCTGCATGATGCGTTGATTGCGGGAGAAGAGCGCGGCACGGAACAGATTTTTGCCGATGCGTCGACTCAGATGGCCGACCATGCGCGAACCGAACAAGAACGGCTGCAAATTTTCTTTACCGTCAGGCAAACCGTGTCCAATGCCCACAAAGTGATGCGTCTCGGCAACGGATATAAAGAAGAAACGAAGGTAGAGGCTCTCCCCGAATATGACCAAACGAAAGACGTATTCAAGCTTTTCGACCAACTGGAGCAAACCGCTCTGGAGCTATGCAGGTCGGTGATCGGTCGAAAAAAAAGCAACAACGACCGATTGAAAGCGGATATTTTGAATTACGTCGCAGAGAACTACGGGGACTCGTCGCTGTCTGCGGGAAAGATTGCCGGGGAATTGATGCTGTCGGAGAAATACGTGTTTTCATTCGTGAAAGAGCAGACCGGCAAAAGCTTGGGCAAATATATCGAGGAGCTTCGTCTGGACAAAGCCGAGCGTCTGCTGATGCAGACCGACGAGCCGAACAGCGCCATTTTGAAAAAATGCGGCTTCGGCAGCGAAAATACCTTTTACCGCGCTTTCTCCAAAAAACACGGCGTCACGCCGTCGAGCTGGAAAGAAACGCACCGCAAACTTACGTAATGACAGGTCGGAAAGAAATTGCCAGTGCCCGGATCGGACGATGCGACAGGGATGACAATAGTGCCGGTTCCTCAAAGCGGAAACATTGTCTACATTGAATTTGTAAGCGATTCCATTCAAAAGGGAGGAACACAAGTTGAGCATACGAACGAGATATGAGGCATGGCGAAAAGGAACGGCATCGGCTCTGGCTTTGATCTTGGCGGGAACGCTGCTGTCGGCCTGCGCTTCGGGCAGCGGGCAGGAAGCGGCGCCGGCCGTAGGCGAAGACGGGCGTCCGATTATTACGGTTGCGGTACAGGCTAATCCCAACGTCGAAGATTACGAGACCAACCATTACACCAAGCGGATCGAAGAAGCGATGAACGTGGACCTGCAATTCATGGAACTGCCGAGCCAGGCGGAGGAAGCGATCACCAAGCTGTCTTTGATGGTATCGTCCGGCTCGAAGCTTCCCGACGTGATCAATGTGTATCTGAACGAGTCGACGATCTATGATTACGCGGCCAAAGGCGTGTTCATCAAACAGGACGATTATCTGAATAACGCCGAGCTTGCGCCCAACTTCAACGCGATCCCGGACAAAGATTTCGTGTACAACGCGATGAAGCTGGCGGACGGAAGCGTCTATTCGCTGCCGCGCCACAACGTATACGAGTGGAACGAAGGCTCCAACCGGGCGTGGATCAATGCCGATTGGCTGGACAAGCTGAATCTGGAAACGCCGCGTACGACAGACGAACTGCATCGCGTATTGAAAGCGTTTGCCGAGCAGGACCCTAACGGCAACGGCAAAAAAGACGAAATCGGCATGGTCGGCTCCACGAACGGCTGGTCGCAGAACGTGCGCGTGTTCTTGATGAACGCGTTCTTGTATGCCGATCCGGCGAAAGGATATCTGAACGTGGAGGACGGCAAAATTTTCCCTTCGTTCACGCAGCCGGAATGGAAAGAAGGTCTGGAGTACATGAACCGGCTGGTCGCCGAAGGGCTGCTCTCCCCGTTGTCGTTCACCCAGGACGAGACGCAGATGAAGGCGCTCATCAACGTGCAGGGCGGCATGGCGGGCGTCGTTCCGGCCGGAAGCTACAGCGCGTTCGGAGCGGAGTTGGAGAACCATATGACGCTGCTTGCGCCGGTCAAAGGCCCTGCCGGATTCTCCGCAACGCCTTACAGCCCGTCGATGCCGACGCCGCTCTGGTTTATAACGAAAGATGCGGCCGACCCGGAACTGGCTTTCAAAGTCGGCGATTATTTGCTTGATCCGGAAATGTCCAAAGTCAGCCGTTACGGCGAAAAAGACGTGGACTGGAGCGACGATCCGTCGATCACGGCGCAGTATCTCGGTCCGTTCGAAGAAACGGAAGGCATTCCGACCCGGTTGGCGGATCTGAATCCGGGCATCTGGAACAATCCGCAAAACAAAAATTGGAACGACGCGAATCCGGCTTACCGCTCTTTGGAGACCAACAATTCGGCTTCCAACATGAAAAAGGACGCCGCCGCCGCGGCGCCCAACTGGCAGCCCGCCTACGCGGACGGATACGTAACGGCGTTTCCCGAAGAATCGATCTCCAAACTCAGCTACACGCCGGACGAGTTGAAGCAGGTCGCGGACAGCAAAACGGCGATCGACAACTATGTCAACGAGAGCGCCGTCGCGTTTATCACCGGCAACCGCCCGATGTCGCAATGGGACGCCTACATGGAAGAACTGAACAAGATGGGGCTGGACGTTTATCTGGAAGCGGCTCAAGCGGCGTATGACCGATCGCAAGCTCAATGACCGTGACCTAACAGGTCCACGGGGACCGGAACAGGAGGACACTTATGAGATCCCAACCTTTGCCGTCGGGCCGGGCGAAAAACGGTTCGAAAAAAAGCATCAGATCCGGTTGGCAGCTTTATCTGTTCCTGCTGCCCGCCGTCGTCTATATCGTCATATTCGCTTACGTTCCGATGGCCGGCGTGCAAATCGCGTTCAAGGAATACGACTTCACCAAAGGCATCTGGGGCAGCGAATGGGTCGGACTGGACAATTTCAGCCGTTTTTTCGAATCGTATCAATTCTGGACGATCATTCGCAATACGCTGCTGCTCTCGCTGTACAGCCTGGTCATTTCGTTTCCGCTGCCGATCTTGTTCGCGCTGGTGCTGAATTCGTTCATCGGGCAAAAATTCAAAAAGATCGTGCAGTCGGTCTCGTATATGCCGCACTTCATTTCCACCGTCGTGATCGTCGGAATGCTGGTGCAAATCTTTAACCCGAGAACGGGCGCTTTCGGTTCGCTGTATACCTTTTTTACCGGAAACGTGATGCCCGACGCGTTCGCGAATCCCGATCTGTTTCCGCATCTGTACGTATGGTCGGGGATCTGGCAAGGCATCGGCTGGAGCAGCATCATCTATATCGCCGCGCTGTCGTCGGTCGACGAGCATTTGCATGAAGCGGCTCAGATCGACGGGGCTTCCAGGCTTCAGCGGGTGCGGCATATCGACTTCCCGTCCATTTTGCCCACGGCCACGATCATGTTGATTTTGGCAGTCGGGAATCTGATGGATATCGGCTTCGAAAAAGTCTTTCTGATGCAAAACGATCTGAATCTTTCCAGCAGCGAAGTGATTTCGACGTACGTGTATAAGGTCGGATTGACCATCGGCGCAGGCGACTTTTCCTTCGCGACGGCGATCGGGTTGTTCAATTCCGTGATCAATTTCGTGCTGTTGATTATCGTCAATTTCGCCGCCAAACGGATGGGGAACGCAAGCTTGTGGTAAATGCCGCAGCCTTTTCCGGGCAAAGAAGCAAAGGAGGAACGGTATGGGCACAGCTCGGGCAAAACCAACGTCGAAAGCCGAAAGCGGAGCCAAAAAGGTCAAGTTTTCCACCCATCCGACTTCGGACAAAATCTATTACGTGTTTTCCGGCATCATTTTAACCAGCATCCTGATCGCCGTGGCTTATCCGTTAATTTACGTACTGTCGGCCTCGTTTTCGTCAGGCACGGCCGTCTCTTCGGGACAGGTGCTGCTATGGCCGGTCGATATCAGTTTGGAAGGCTACCAGGCCGTGTTCAAAAACAAAGACATTCTGCGTTCGTACGGCAACACGTTTTTGTATACGATACTCGGGACGTTCATCAATGTTACCGTCGTGATGACATGCGCGTACGCGCTGTCGAGACCGGGGCTTAGAGGCCGTAACTTTTTCATGATTTTGTTCACGTTCACCATGTTTTTCAGCGGCGGATTGATTCCTTTTTACATGCTGATGCGCAATTTGCACCTGATCGATACGATGTGGGCGATGGTGCTTCCGGGCGCTTTGTCCGTATACAACATGATTATCGCCCGGACGTTTATCCAATCTTCGATTCCCGGCGAGTTGGTCGAGGCGACGAGCATGGACGGATGCAGCGATATCCGCTTCTTTTTCTCCTTCGTGCTGCCGTTGTCCAAAGCGGTCATCGCGGTGATTACGCTGTTCTCGGCCGTCGGCCACTGGAACGCGTATTTCAATGCCCTGATGTATTTGAACGACCGTTCGCTTTATCCGCTGCAAGTCATTTTGCGGGAAATTCTGATCATGAATCAAGTAGACGTGAGCATGATCATGGACCCCGAGCTTCAGCAGGCGAACGTGCAGGCGGCGGCCGTGCTCAAGTACGCGTTGATCGTCGTGGCGACGCTGCCGATTCTGTGCGTGTATCCGTTCATTCAAAAATATTTCGTCAAAGGCGTCATGATCGGATCGTTGAAAGGATGAACCGGATGAACAAACGAATGCAAGGCACGTGTCCGGACGGTCTGCTGCGCAAGCTGAACCAGTTGGAGACGCCTGCGGATTTTGAACCGACCGGGACGGATCGAAGTATCTATCTCGACTTGATGGAGAGCGCGTTGGACGGTTGGCGGTTCGGGCAAAAGGCAGGCGCGGACGCGGAAAAAGACGGCCTTCAGGTCCGCTCCCGGGTCTTGTCGTGTCTGGGAGGTCTGATCGCCGCGGGACGAAGAGAGGAAGAACTGAGGGCGTGGGAAGACTTGATGGACCGGGCTTGCGACGATCTGCCGAAACGCGGCGACGCCGGACATGCCGGACCGGAAACCGATTTTGCCGTAAAAGAGCTGATGCTGGCGCTGCGTGCGATGCAACCAAGGGTGCCGCAAGAAAAATTTGCAGGCTGGAAAGACAAGCTTGGACAAATCGAGCCGGAGCGCCATTACGCGTCCGTACTCGGTCGCGTATCCGGCAAAGAAGCGCTGCACAATATCAATATTTATAATATGGCGGGCGAATATTTGCGCGAAGCGGAAGGACTGACCGATAGCCGCGATTATTTTGCCGAGCATTGGCCGGCGCAGCTGGAGCGTTTTGACGAAAACGGCATGTACCGGGACCCCGGCAGTCCGATGCTGTACGATCTGACGGTTCGGGCCCATATCGGCTTGATGCTCGGATCGGGTTACGGCGGGGAATTCCGCGAAGCGTTGGACCGGAATATCCGGCAGGGAGGGTTGATGTCGATCTTCATGCAGTCGGCTGCGGGGCAAGTTCCGTACGGCGGACGAAGCAGCCAGTTCAACTTTAACGAAGCGCTGCACGCGGCAGTTTGCGAATACGAAGCGTCGCGTTATGCCAAGCTGGGCAATTTCAAAGCAGCCGGAGCGTTCAAACGCAGCGCCAAGCTGGCGGTTCGATCCGTTTTGCGTTGGGTGCGTCCCGAAGCGGGCGGGCTTCCCCGGCATCTGAAAAACAAGTACGATCCGCTGTCGGAATACGGCGCGGAGCCGTACGGGCATTACGCCAAATATATGATCAGCCTGGGCAGTTTCGCCTACATGGCTTGGCTGGCTGCGGATGACGGGATTGAAGAAGCGATTTGCCCGGCGGAAGCAGGCGGATACGTTTTGGGAACCTCGGATTCTTTTCATGCCGTCTTCGCCAATGCGGCCGGGCGTTCGATCCAGATCGACCTTTGCGGCAGCGCCGGATACGACGCGACCGGGCTGGGACGTTACCATCGTTCAGGGCTGCCGACCGAGCTCGCGCTGTCGGCGCCTTTCGCTGCAAATGCCGCCTATCGGCTGCCCGGACAAGCAGATTCGTCGGATGCCTGCATCGGGCCGGGATGGAGGACGCCCGACGGCAAACTTGTTTTTTTGGCTGAACTGCGGGGCGACGGGCTGAAAAGCGAAGTCGAGGTCGACCGGGCGGAGACGTCGGAGGTGAGGCTGCGTATCGGGTATTCAGGGCCGGCTTTGACGCAAAAAGGGATCTTCGGGATCGAAGAGAAGTACACGCTCTCCGCTCGAGGGCTGGAGATTGCGTGCCGGATCGTGCCGACCAGTGGCGAGGAAAAGCCGGAAGCGTATTATCGGGTTCCGCTGTTGGTCGAGAACGGCGGGGATTATATCGTTTGCGAGGTCGCCGCGCCGCAGAAAAGAGAACGGGAACCGGAACGGGAGGAAGATCGTACTCCGGCGCGGCTTGCCGACGTCCGTCTCGGGACGACCGTCTATCGGGTAAGCACGACCGGGATTGCGGCCTTGGACTTCGAATGCGCCAACCGGAACGGCGTGTATCGGCTGGTCACGCTGCGAGCGGCCGGGACGGAGCAGAAGCTGAAGCTGGATATGGATACGTTTGGAGCGAAGCAGGCAGAATGAAGAGTGGAGGAACGTCGAATAAAAGCCAAACCTTGGGTCGTCTCCGGGACGACTTAGAGTTTGGCTTTTTCGTTGAAAAGAAAGGCTTCGCGCGAAAAACAAAACCGAAAATCTGTTCAGATCACGCCTTTTTTCAAAATAATATTTCCGTAGAGCGCTTCTTCGCCGGTCATCACGACGGCATAGGCACTTTTGGCGCGTTCGTAAAAGGCGAAGCGTTCTTCGAACGCCAGCGTGGCCGAGGCGTCATGGCGGGCGACGATCTCGCGATACGTGTCCCAGACGGTCGGTACGACCGGATCGCCGGGCACGACGCTCATGAGCGCGGCCTGATGTTCGGCGTACGGGTCGAGCGGCAGCAGTTCCAGGATCGCGTCCAGCAGAGGCGGGATACCGAGGCCGTCGCAGCGGATCACGTTCGGATGCAGCGAGTGGCCGGGGAAGTTGGCGTCTGCCAGAACGATCTCGTCGCCGTGACCCATTTTCATCAAGGCATGCACCAAGTCGGGAGACAGGATTTTGGGAATCTTTTTTAACATGTAGGCAACTCTCCTGTTCTAAAATCCATAAAATGAACGCAGCGCGACCAACTCGTCGATGCGATGCTTGGGCAGTTCGCGTTCGCCGTCGATCATGCGCGTCAGGAAAGTCAGTTTGGCGGTGTATTCGAGACGCTCCATGTTCATGTAGGCGTCCATCACGCTTTTGCCCCAAGTGAGCGCGCCGTGGCTTTCGAGCAGGACGGCCGTTTTTTTGCCGAGAAAAGGCATGATCGAATCCGGAATTTCTTCGGTGGACGGAGTGCCGTATACGGCCAGCGGAATATCGCCCATCGCGATGACGGATTCCGGCATCATCATTTTGTCGAGCGCTTCGCCTTTGATCGCGAAAGCGGTAGCGTAAGGCGGGTGGGCATGCACGACGCCTTTCATCTCGGGCAGTTCGCGGTAAACGCGCAGGTGCATTTTGACCTCGGTGGACGGGCGGTAGCCTTCGGATGCTTCGACGATCTCGCCGTCCAGATTGACCTTTACCAGCATATGCGGCTCCAGATAGCCTTTGCTGACGCCGGTCGGGGAAGCCAGAATTTCGCTGTCGGACAGGCGGGCGGAAATATTGCCGTCATTGGCGGCGATGAAGTCTTTATTGAACAGATTGCGGCCGATATCGCAAATTTGCAGGCGCAGCAGGCGCTCGCGTTCGGCGGGATCGACAACGGTGTAAGGATCGGTCATGGGTTGATTCTCCTTTTCGATTGGATCAGGTCGGGTCGAGCGGAAGTTGGAAATTTGCTTATTTCGTCAACAATTTATACAAAAAAAGACCGGAAGTCGCAAAAAGTAAGCGTTTGGTCAACAATTTCAGCAGAAAGCTCGCGTAAATGGATGAAACGAGCAAATTTGTTGAAAAAGCCATGATTTAAGCGAAAAGGTGTGCGTATGGGCAGCATTTGTTAAAGAGGCGTAGTTTGCTGCTTCAGGATATGATCCGAATTTGATGGTTAATGGTCTTAGGATTGCAACGACGCTAAAATTGTGGATTTTGATTTTAGCGCTCGTGTTCAGTTCGTACGTGAGTGCGGTTCGAAGCGTTCAAGCGTAAACGAACGCTCGATGATGTCCGCCCGGCGGGCGAAGTCCAGCTCGCCCAATGCGGCGAGTTGGATCAGCGCGCTGCCTGCCGCGCTGGCTTCTACAGGGCCGGAGATAACGCTGCGGCCGGTGCGCTGTGCCGTCAGGCGGCAGAGCAGCGCGTTGCGGCTGCCGCCTCCGACGAGATGGACCGCGGCGATGGCGCGGCCGGAGACGACTTCCAGTTCGTCGATCGACCGGCCGTAAGCATCGGCGAGGCTTTCCAGCACGAGGCGCGCGATTTCGCCGGGACTATCGGGAACCGGCTGCCCGGTATCCCGGCAGTACTGCCGGACTCTCTCCGGCATATCGCCCGGAGCGGAAAAGCGCGGATCGTTCGGATCGATCCACGAATCCGCAGGCCCTGCGGCTTCTGCCAGCGATACGAGGTCCGTGTGGCTGAAGTTCTCGCCTTCCGCGTTCCAATGCTTGCGGCATTCCTGAAGCAACCACAAGCCCGTTATATTTTTGAGCAGCCGATTGCCGCCGCCGTAACAAGCTTCATTGGTAAATCCGCGTTCGAAAGCCGCCTCGCTCACGACGGGGCGCGAAGTCTCGATACCCGCAATCGACCAGGTGCCGCAACTGATAAATGCGGCGCTCTCAGAATTTCGTTCCGATTCTGCAGAAAGACTAGCTTTGTACGGCACCGAGGCCACTGCCGAAGCGGTATCGTGCGATGCCCCGGCTATGACGCGCATCGGTCCGCAGCGCAGCTCGGCTTGCAGATCCGGTCGAAGCTCGCCGAGTACGGTTCCGGCCGGAACGATCGGGACGATCAGCTCCGATGGAATATCCAGTCTCGTCAACACGTCGGTATCAGCTCCGCTGCCGCCGGCCGTCAACAATCCGCTCGTGCTCCAAATCGTCCGTTCCGAAGCCTTGACCCCGGACAGCTCGTAATGGAACAAGTCCGGCATCATCAGGATGCTTGACGCACGTTCGCGCAGCTCCGGTGCTTCTTGCAGGTCGGAGAACAGTTGATACACGGTGTTGATGACGTCCGGTTGGTTACCCGTCAGCTTGAATTGCTCGACTCGCGGAAGAAGGCGTTCCAGCTCTGCGGCATGCTTGCCCATTCGGGCATCTCGATAATGGTGCGCCTTGCGGAGCAGCGCGCCGTCTTGCCCGATCCATCCGTAATCGACGCCCCAGGTATCGACGCCGATGCCGAGAATCGGTTGATCCTCGGCGGCGAGACGAATGCCGACTTTGATCTCTTTCAGCAGACCTTCGACATCCCAGTACAGGCTGCCGCGTTCCTCGATCGCCATATTGTCGAAACGGTGGATCTCGCGCAGCTCCAAGCGAATGCCGTCGAAGGCGGCGAGCATCACCCGACCCGAGCTTGCGCCCAGATCGACCGCAAGCACTCTTTTAATAGAAGGTTTCTCCGACTCCGCGTATGCACGTGTTTGTTCATCCATAAACGCTACCCTCGATCGGCGATTCAATACAACGGGCCGAAATTCCGGCACGCCGCATAATCCGCCGCTTCCGGGTTTTCCGTGCCGAACAGCGACCAGACGCGCGGACGGAAAACGTCTTTTTCCTCCACGTTGTGCATGCTGACCGGAATCCGCAGGATAGAGGCGAGCGTAATCAGGTCGGCGCCGATATGTCCGTAGCTGATCGCGCCGTGGTTGGCGCCCCAGTTGTTCATCACGTCGTAGACGCTGGCGAACGATCCTTTTCCGGTTAACTTCGGCGCGAACCAGGTCGTCGGCCAAGTCGGATCGGTGCGCTCGTCGAGCGTGCGGTGCACGTCTTCCGGCAGATCGACCGTGTACCCTTCCGCCAACTGAAGCACCGGGCCGAGGCCTTTGACCAGATTCAGGCGGGCCATCGTGACCGGCATGCCGCCGCGCGTCAGATAATCCGTCGAAAAGCCGCCGCCGCGGAAATATTCCTGCGAAGCCGGACGGAACAGCGTTTTTTCGAGCGTGCGCGATACTTCTTCGTCCGTCACGTCCCAGAACGGCTTGATCGCGGGCCGACCGTCGATCTGCTGCTCGCCGGTTCCGTCCAGCGCCGCCGAACCGGAGTTGATCAGATGCAGCAGGCCGCCTTCCGCCGCGCCGTCCAACTTATGTCCGGTCACGCGTTCGACCGCCGCCGGACTCCAGAACGTGCGCACGTCCGCGAAAATCTGCGCCGTGCCGGTCAGCAGATGGTTGAACAGCATGACGACGCCGTTCAGGCTGTCGTTCTCGGTCGCCACGATATAAGGAGCGCGGCGCCCGTTCCAGTCGAACGAGGAATTGAGGATCGTTTCCATGAAGTCGCCGTTCGGGAAATGGTCCGTCCACTGCCGCTGTCCCTGGAACCCGCCCGCGATCGCGAAGTGACCGTTTGCCTCTTCCTCGAAGCCCAGTTCTTTGAGCCGGGGATTGCCGACCATGAGGTCGCGCGCGATCAGCGTCATTTTGACGACGAATTCCCACTGCTTGCCTTGTTCCTCTTCGCCGATGATCAGATGTTCGGGATTGTTGTTGTCGCCGAGCTTGCAGTTTGCTTGGGTCCAGGCCAACGCTTTTGCATACTCGTCCTGGTCGTAAATGCCTTCCTCGATCCGGCGGATAAACTCCGACATGTCCACGTATTCGTTGCGCATGCCTAAGTAGTGCTGGAACAGCGTTTCGTCCACGATCGAGCCCGCGATGCCCATCGAGACGGAGCCCATGGACAGATACGCTTTGCCCCGGATGACGGCGGCGGCGAGAGCGGATTTGGCGAAACGCAGCAGCTTGGTCCGCACGTCCGCCGGAATCTCTTCGCTGCCCGAATCCTGCACGTCTTCGCCGTAGATGCCGAACGCCGGGATGCCTTTTTGCGCGTAAGCCGACAGCACCGCCGCCAGGTAGACCGCGCCCGGACGCTCCGTGCCGTTGAAGCCCCACACCGCGTGCGGAATCGAAGCGTCCATGTCCATCGTTTCCGAGCCGTAACACCAGCAAGGCGTGACCGTGATGGACACGCCGACGTTTTCTCGCTTGAATTTGGCCGCTGCCGCCGAAGCTTCCGCCACGCCGCCGATCGTGCTGTCCGCGATCACGCATTCCACGGGCGAGCCGTCGGGATAACGCAGGTTTTCCCGCAAAAATGCAGCGGTGCGCCGCGCCATGCCCATCGTCTGCTCCTCCAGCGACTCCCGTACTCCTCTGCGTCTTCCGTCGATGGTCGGGCGAATTCCGATCTTGGGATACTGCTTGATAACGGTGGATGACATAACGTTCCTCCTTGGGATTTGGATCAAAGGATAGTTTGATTCAGAGCTTTTCGTCATAAGTATACGCTTACAAAAAAGACGGGAATCACTGCGAAAAAACATCGCAACACAATAGTGCAGGCAGAAAAGCAAACGGCCGCTGTTTTTATTTTCCTCTTCATATTAAAAGCACTCAATATCAAAGTCAACAAATAAACCACATTTTATAGTGTTTTAATTGTGGTTTTGTTGATTTATTTCTTTTGAAACGTTAGATAATTGTGGTTTCTTGGTTTTCGTGATACGGTAAAACCAATTATTCCTTAGGAGCGGATGCAAAATGAGAGCGCAGCAGCGGCGGGAATCGATCATCAACGAGCTGTATCGGAACAAAAAGGTTCAGGTATCGGCGTTGGCGCAGGAGTTCGGCGTATCCGAAGAGACGGTGCGGCGCGATCTGGACAAGTTGGAAAAAGAAGGCGTGGCGCAGAAAAATTACGGCGGCGCGGTGCTGAGCGCTCCGACCAATCGCGACCCTTCCTACGCGAGCCGGCACGATCTCAATTTGGAAGCCAAACGGATCATCGCCGGCTACGCGCTCGATTTGATTCATGACGGGGACAGCATCATGGCCGATACGAGTTCGACGGCTTTCGAGACGCTGCGGATGTCGACCGAACGCCGCGAGAATCTGACGCTGATCACGAACTCCCTCGTTGCGTTGTCCGCATTCCAGCAATCCGGCCATCGTCTGATCGGTACGGGAGGGACGCTGGGGGCGTCGACCAGCTCGTTTGTCGGGCCGGACGCTTCGCGTACGATCGAGCGTTATAACGCCGATGTGGCGCTGCTCGGCTGCAAGGCGTTATCCATGCACGGAGGCATTTGCGATTCGAACGAAGCGGAGAGCGAACTCAAGCTGCTGATGCGCCGTCAGGCGAACAAAACGATATTGCTCGCCGACCATTCGAAGTTCGACCGGCTGGCTTTTATCCGGCTGTTCGACTTCGGCGAGATCGATTTCGTGGTGACGGACCGTCAGCCAGCGGAGGAGTGGGTAGGTTTTTTGCGCAGGCGCGGGGTGACGTTGGTATGCGGGGAAAACAACCTTTGAACATAAGTTCCGTTAAAGACATCAAACAAACGGTTTGTGCGCGTCGGGCGCCGATGTTCTCCGAAAGGGGAATCGGCGCCCGTTTTGCTGTGCCCGTATCGGCGAAAACGGGCGCAAAGCTCGGCGGTATGCGGGCCGCGGGAGACGTTTTCGCATAAGCAGGATTCTTGTCTATTTACGTTCTTCCTTCTTTCCGGCTACACTCGCAGGGAAAACCGCAAACCGAAAAGAAAGGAGCTTTCGATGATAACGCTTACTTATGCGCATTTGGAACAAACGATACGACGCGTCGTCGAGCAAATGAAACATATGCGGGGGTCGCTTGAAGAAACCGCTCCGATCGGCATCATCTCGATGGAAAACTGGGAATGGCCGCAGGGGGTGGGACTGTTCGCGCTGTACGGGCATTACCGGGAAACCGGCGATCCGGCGCTGCTGAACTTTTTGACGGATTGGTTCGACGCGAGAATACGGGAAGGGCTTCCGGCCAAAAACGTCAACACGATGTGTCCGATGCTGACGCTTGCGTACCTGGCGGAAGAAACGGGACGTCCGGATTATCGGGAATTGTGCCGGGAATGGCTGGATTACGCGCTGCAAGACATGCCGAGAACGCAAGAAGGCGGCATTCAGCACGAAGTGAGCGGCAGCGCCAACGAAGGCCAGCTCTGGGACGATACGCTCTACATGACCGTGCTGTTCGTGGCGAAAATGGGCGTGCTGCTTAACGACGAAAGCTGCATGCAGGAAAGCGTGCGTCAGTTTCTCGTGCATCTGAAGTATTTGACGGACCCGGCGACGGGGCTGTTTTTCCACGGCTGGACGTTTCTCGAAGGCGGTCATCATTTCGCGCGGGCGCTGTGGGCGCGCGGCAACTCTTGGTACACGGCGGGACTCGTCGATTACTTGGACATGGCCGAGCAGGCGGACGGCGTGCGTTTGTTCCTGCTTTCGTCGCTGCGCCGCCAGGCGGACAAGCTGCTGGAGCTGCAATCGCCGGAAGGCGCATGGCACACGCTGTTGGACGAAACCGATTCGTACCTTGAGACGTCCGCGACCGCCGCGTTCGCTTACGGCATGCTCAAAGCGTGCCGACGGGGATATTTGGACGCGAACCATCGCGATGCCGCGCTGCGGGCGCTGAATTACGTGCTGTCGCAAATCGACGAAGAGGGGATCGTGCAAGGGGTATCGTACGGAACCGGCATGGGGCGGAGCCTTCGGGAATATCGCGATATTCCGGTCTGCCCGATGCCGTACGGACAGTCGATGGCGCTGCTGCTGCTGGTCGAAGCCGTCAAGCACGGCGCGGAAGCGGAATATCCGAACGCGGGCCGCACGGAAGGAGAACGTACGGATGGATAATCAAGCGCAAGACCGGCCGAACGCGCGCGCCGGAGCGGGCGCGGCCGGCACGCCGCAGAATCCCGCGGGCTCCGAAAGCCGCCCCGATCCGCTCCCGCTTCCCTACGCGCTGGTGCGGGACGGCGCCGCTTTCCACGGCGCGGCCGAGCTGGAGCCCGCGCCCGCGGGCGGCCTCTACATCCGCCGCGTTCCCGCTTCGGTCCGCGCGCGGCTGGGAGCGCGCGGGCGCTTGATTGCGGCCGAGTCCACCGGCTGCGAGCTGCGTTTCGTCACGTCTTCGCCGAACGCGGACGTGACGCTGGCCCTGCCCGCGCAGGACGGCGACGTCGCCGTGTACCGCGGCGGAATGTTCCATTCCGAGCACCGGCTGAAGGCCGGGCACGTCGCCGTGCTGCGTCTGGCCGCGCCGCCCCGGCTGAACGGCGCCGACCCGGCCAGGCTGTCGGCGTCGGGGTTCGCGCCCGACGTCTGGCGCGTCCGCTTCGCCCGCGGCGAGGCCGTGTACTACGGCCTGAACGCTTTCGGCGAAGCGGTGCGGCCGCCGAAGCCGGGCGAGGTGCCGGCGGCGACGCTGCTCGCCTACGGCTCTTCGATCACGCACGGCGGCGAACAAAGCCGCTCGGCGTATATCGGGCAGGCGGCGCGGCGGCTGGGGCTGGACCTGCACAACCTCGGCATGAGCGGCTCGTGCCTGTGCGAGCGCGAGATGATCGACGAAATCGCGGCGCGCAGCGATTGGCACATCCTTTTTCTGGAGTTGGGCGTCAATATGAGAGACGGCACGGACGTCGGCGAATTCCGAAGCCGGGTTCGTTACGCGTTGGAGCGGATCGTCGACCGCCATCCCGACAAGCCTATTTTTCTGACGACGATCTATCCGAACTTCGCCGTGCTGGGCGGCGAGTCGCCGCAAGCGGGCGAGCAGGATCTGAGGTTCAACGAGATTTTGCGTCAGGAGACGCGGCGCATGGATCGCGGCGCGCTGCTGCATCTGTTCGAAGGCGATCGAATTTTGGACGATCCGGGCGGCTTGTCCTGCGATCTGGTGCATCCGTCCGACGACGGTCATTCGGTCATGGGCGCGAATCTGGCTAACTTGATGTGCGGGATTCTCGGTCCGAATTTCGTCCGATAGGAAGCTTCGGAATAGCACGAACCGCATAACGGCGCGGTTTTTGTCTGATAAACACGAAAAATGAATATTGCCGAAGGCGCCAGGGCGGGGTATCGTAGCAGGCATAAACAGTCTTGCGACGCTTCGTTCATGTCAAAATGATAACGCTTACTTCGAAGCGGGAAACACGTTTCGAATCTGTTTCGCCCACCGCAAAAGGAGGTCTCGATATGAAAGCCAATCCCGCGAAAAACGTCCGGCTGGGAGAGCGGACAGCGTCTTCGGGCGGAGAACGACGCTTCTGGCACACCCAACGCTTCAAAACCAATAGGCCGCTGTGGCTCATGTTTTTGCCGGTCGTCGCGTTTTATCTCGTTTTCAAGTACGCCCCTATGGCCGGGCTCGTGATCGCCTTCAAAAACTATACGTTTTACGAAGGCGTCTGGGGCAGCCAATGGGTCGGGTTCGACAATTTTCAAATGTTGTTCACCCAAGCGCAGTCGCTGCAAATCATCCGCAATACGCTGCTGCTGAGCGTGCTGAGCGTCGTGATCGGATTTCCTTTCCCGATCATGCTCGCGATCATGCTGAACGAAGTGCGGCGCAAATGGTTCCAAAAAACGGTGCAAACGCTCGTTTATCTGCCGCACTTTTTCTCCTGGGTCATCGTCGGCGGGCTCGTGGTCACGATCTTCGCCCAATCCGGCCTCGTCAACGCGATGCTGGAGCGGCTGACCGGGCAGCCGTTCGCTTTTTTGTTCAACGAAGGTTCGTGGGTCGCCATTTTCCTCGGATCGGGCATCTGGAAAGACGCCGGCTTCAGCGCGATCATCTATCTGGCCGCGCTCACTTCGATCGATCCGAGCCTGTACGAAGCGGCATCGATGGACGGAGCGGGAAAGTGGAAGCAGATCCGCCATATCACGCTTCCCGGTATCGCGCCGACGATCGTCATCATGCTGATTCTGGCGATGGGCCGGGTCATGGAGGTCGGATTCGACCAAGTGTACGTGCTTCAGAATTCGATCGTGTCCGGCATTTCCGAAGTCATCAGTACTTACATTTACGCGATCGGGCTGCAGGGCGGGCAGTTCAGCCTGACGGCGGCGCTCGGACTGTTCGAATCGCTGGTGGCGTTCGTGCTCGTGCTGCTGACCAACGCCGTCGCCCGCCGTTTCGGCAAAGGACTCTGGTGAAACGCCATCCCCGGAAGGAGAAATTCTTATGCGATCCACAAAAGGAGAACGCACGTTTTACCTGTTCAATTATGTGTTGTTGACGCTGGCCGGTATCTTGTGCCTGCTGCCGCTGCTGCATCTGGCGTCGCTGTCGCTGAGCGGCAAAAACGCCGTCCTGTCGGGCTTCGTCTCGTTATGGCCGCAGGAAATCACGTTCGAGTCGTACCAGTTGCTGTTCGAAGGAACGCCCATTTTGCGCTCGCTGGGCAACAGCATGCTGATTACCGTCGTCGGCGTGGCGCTGAGCATGATCGTGACGATCTGCGCTGCTTACCCGCTGGCCCGCCGCGAATTTTACGGACGCCGCTGGATCTCGCTCGCGATCGTGTTCACCATGCTGTTCACGGGCGGCCTGATCCCGACGTATCTCGTGGTCAGCTCGCTCGGGCTGGTCAACAATTACGGCTCGCTGTGGCTGCCCGCGCTCGTCAGTACTTACAACATGCTGATCATGCGCTCCTTTTTCGAAAATATCCCCGAGGAACTGGTCGAAGCCGCGCGCATCGACGGTTCCGGCGAATGGCGGCTTCTGCTGCGCATCGTGCTGCCGTTGTCGCTGCCGGTGCTCGCCACGATCGGACTTTTTTACGCGGTGTATTACTGGAACTCGTTTTTCAACGTGATGATCTATATCAACAGTCCCGAAAAGCTCAATCTCACCGTGCTGATCCAGCAGATGGTGCGCAGCCAGTCGGTGCTTCAAGAGATCAACGCGATGGATACCCAGCAGGTCAGCAATATCACTCCGGAAGGGATCAAAGCCGCGGGCATCATGGTCATGATCCTGCCGATGCTGGTCGTCTATCCGCTGCTGCAAAAATATTTCGTGAAAGGGGTGACGCTGGGCGCGATCAAAGGCTGACAAGCAGCAAAAGAAGCAAACCCGATCGTTTTCGATCTTACGCATATTCATATTCCGAAAGGGGTTATCCCGCATGACGAGAAAAAGACTGTCCGCCGCCGTTTCCGCACGCAAAGCCAAACAGGCCGTATACGCCGCCCTGACCGTGACGTTCGCCCTCGCCGCCGCTGGCTGCAGCGGGGGATCGACAAACGCCGAAGGCGAAGGCGGCGCGTCGGCCGACAAGCGCGGCTCGATCACCGTTTCGTTGTACGACCGCGGCACGGTGCCTTCGTCCGAAGGAACGATGGACAACAACCGGTGGACGAAGTGGGTGAACGAAAACGGACCCGTCGACGTGAAGTACGTCAGCGTGCCGCGCTTCGAATCGCTGCAAAAGTTCAACGTACTGTTCGCTTCGCGCCAAGCGCCCGACCTGATTTTCGAATACGATACCGCTTATCAGGGCCAGCTTTACAATCAAAAACAACTGATGCCGCTGGACGACCTGATCGCGCAACACAGCACCGAATACAAAGTGATGCTGGAGAAATATCCGGCGCTGCAAAAAGCGGGCATGATGGAAGACGGCAAAACGTATCTGGTCGGCCGCGCGATGGCGCTGACGCCGCATCATTATCTGCTAATTCGCAAAGATTGGCTGGACAAGCTGGGCCTGGACGTGCCGAAAACGCCGGAAGAGTTCCTCGCCGTCGCCGAAGCGTTCACTCAAAAAGACCCGGACGGCGACGGCCAAAACAATACGGAAGGCACGGGACTCAGCTTCGTGGCCGGCATCATTTTGAATAACATGTACGGCACGGGCTTCACGCTGTTCGGCGAAGACCAGATTCCGTGGGTTCTGGAGAACGGTCAGGTGGTGCACGATTGGGACCGGATCCGGGCTTCGATCGCGTTCCAGCAGAAGCTGTACGACGCGGGCGCGGTCGACAAAGATTTCGTGACCGACAAAAACGGAGAAAAGCAAAAGCAGATGTGGACCTCCGGCAAACTCGGCATCACCGGCAGCAACGGCGCGGACGTCGGTTCGTACGAAGCCCTCAAGCAAAACGTGCCGGACGCCGAAGTGATCGCGATGGCGCTTCCGACGACGGAATTCGGCAGCTACAGCCCGACGCTCAGCAGCCCCGTGCAGATGACGGGCATGGTGAACGCTTCGGCCAAAGACCCGGAATCGGTCATGAAAATGATCGACTTCATGGTCGGCGAGAAGTATACGGAAACGATCCAAAACGGCATCGAAGGCGTGCATTACGAAAAAACCGAAGACGGACGCGCCAAAGCGATCGATCCCGAGAAAAACAAAACGGAGCTCGAATACAACCGCGACATGAGCATGCTCACCCCGCTGCTGGGCAAAAATTACGGCCTCAAAAATAAAGTCGATCCGACGCCGGCCGAGCAGGATTACATCAAAATCTACGACGAAGCGGTGGAAGCGTACATGGACCCTTCCCGACCGATGGTCGGCATCACCCAGCGCGCGTACCTGCCGCTGCTGCCGCAAAACCTGACGACGATCAATACAAACGCGAACAAAACGATTCTCGACATGGCGATGCAGACCATCGTCGGCGGAGGCGGCGAAGCGGCGGTCGACAAGTTTATCGGGGACGCGAAAAACGTATGGGACAAAGCGGGCGGCGCCCAGGTCGACGAATTTTACGCGAAATGGTACGTCGAGAACAAAGACGACGCCATCTTAATGGAAGACATCTACGAGATGGGCAAGCAGATGAAGCAGGAGGAATAAGCGGCGCGAAAAGGAGGGAACGTGTTGAAAACCCGAACATGGACGACCGACGTCATGAGCCGGATGTACGCCGAGGCGTCGGAAGGCATCGTGATCGAGAACGGGCTGATCCGCTACGATCGGCCGGGCCATACGCGCCAAGTCGCGCATCTGAAGCATTGTCACGAAGGACGGGTATCGGCCGGTTATTACGCGCTGGGCCGGCTGCTAGATGTTTCCGAACCCGGCGAGGGGGCTCGGACGCTGCAAGCGCTGGCGGAGCTTCAGATCCGGAATTCGGCGGACGATCGGTACGGCGCGTTCCGCTGGTACGCGGAAGAACGCGAAGTGCAGGATTCGAATGCGGCCTTTTTTATCCTGATGCCGTTGGTGTCGCTTCGGCTCAAAGCGCCGGAAGCCGTTCCGGCCGAGCATGCCGCGATCATGGACGGGATGCTGCGCCGGGCGGCATTCTGGTTCGAGCGCGAATGCCGCGAACCGGAGTTGTTCTATCCCAACAAAACGATGAGCGACGGCGCGATGCTGCTCGCGATCTCGCATCTGCTCGGCGACGCCGAGCGCCTGGACAGCGCCGCTGATTATTTCGACCGCTGGGAATCGTACACGTCGCGCCGGGGGTGGGGCTGGGGGGAAAACCTGAGCCTGGTGTATCAAGGGGTCATGCTGAACGCTTTGGAGATCGCGGAGCCGCTGCTGCGCGGCGTTCGGCCGAAGCTGGCGGAGCGGCTGGCGCGGCAGCGGCGGTCGCTGCTCGACATCCTGCGGTTCCACGACGGCACGGAATTGGTGCCTACGATCCGCAGCTACAATTTCGGCGGCGAGTTGCGGCGGCCGAGCTTGGCCTGGATGATCGCGGGGGTGACGGGTACGAACCTTTCTTCGGAAGCTTCGTTTCACGTCAATGATCTGTCGACGCTGCTGCTGTTCGATTCGGCGTTCGAGGGCGAAGCGCGGAGTCCGCAAGGCAGGCATGACGGAGAGGACCGGAAAAACGGGCAAGCCGGACGCGCAATGTCCGCCGGCGTTCCCCGCATCCGCGAAGAACGTGTTTTCGACGACGCATTCGCTTACAGCTGGATCGGCCGCCGGACTCGGCTGGGCAGCCTGAATCGTTTTCCCGTCATTCCGGGAAGCTACCAGCACGAGGCATGGGGGCTCGGCTGGCAAAGCTTTCCGTTGTCGGCGGCCGCCGAAGGCGGGCAGGTATCGTACGCCCGCTGGTCGGTCGACGACGGGGAGACGGTCCGCACGCATCCGGCGGAAAGTTACAAAACGGCTTACCTGATGCCGGCGCTGTTCAGGGATTCCCCGTATCCCGGGGTGCGGACGTTCGCCGCGCAGAGGGAACATGCGCTGCTCGCGCTGAGGGTACTGGACAACGTGCGGCAGCCGGCGGCGGAGATCGCCGACGAATGGGTCGTGCCCGGCTTCGCGGGCGAAGCGGCGGAGCTGCCGGGCGTGGACGGTCGGCGATGGCATGTGCTGCGTTACGCCGGGGCGGCGATCGCGATATCGCCGCTGCAAAGCCTGACGTTCGGCTTAAGTCCGGAAGCCGCCGGAGCCTATCCGGACGCAAAGATGGACGAAGTCCGAAAGATCGGCACGCGCGGCGACGGGGAAAGCGGCGGGGTTTCGCTGAAGGAACTGAAGCATCGCCCCGGCGTGTTGATCGCCGAGCGCGACGAAGCGCGGCTGAAGCTGCGCCAGATCCTGCATGTCGGGGAACCGGGCCTGCTGCTAACCCCCCGGCTGCAAGCCGGCTGGGCCGTGATATGCCTGGACGATGCGAACGACGAAGGCGCGATCCGCGATCGGTTGTCGAGGATCGTCATCGAAGATGCCGTGCTGGACGACCGCGAAGTACCGCGGGAGCCGCACGAACGGATCCGGTGCGTTAGGCTGTTGGAAAACGGGCGCGAGCAGGTGCGTCTGGAGCTGGACCCGCACCGGCCGAAAGTTACTTAAACGACTGCCGGTTCATTCTTGTCCGACCGAATCAAGAACGAAGACGTTTGCCTCATTCTGCCATTCAATCCCGCCTGTGCGCGGCAAGGAGATGAATCATGGACGGAAAAGTCTGGAAACGGTTAAATGTATGCGTTATCATTGCGGTGTTAACGGCAGGAGCGACGTGGGGAGGAAGCGGAAACGCGAACGCGGCTGCGGGCGGCGCATCGTCGTCCGCCGATTCGGGCGTACCGGAGCAACAATCTCTTCCGGCTCCGTCTTCAACCGAAGACGTTTTGCCGGGCAATACGCCTTCGGTCCCGGCAAACGGGACGCCTTCCGAAGAACCGCTGCCGTCCGGTCAGAAGCCTGACGCTCCGGCTGCCGAAAACGAATCCCCGTCGCCGGACGAAGAAGCGGAGATCCCGGCCGACGCAGAGGCTTCCGGATCGATTGCGGAAAAGCCGTCCTCGCTTTCCGCTTTATCGTCGGCCGCCGTGGTCGCCGACGATTTCGAAGCCGGTACCGTCGGTTCGCCGCCTGCCGGTTGGACGATCGGCACGCCGCCCGCGGGCGTGACGGCCAAGATCGCGCAGTTGGCCGAACGCGGAGGCAAGGTGCTGCGGATTGAGCAGGCCGCTCCGGTCGCGAGCGGCCATAACTTCCGGCGCAGCGCGGCGATCTCGACGAGTCGAAGCTCGCTGTCTTACAGTTTCAGCGTCGATCAGACGAACGCCGTCGTGTATCTGCCGACGCCCGCCGCCGCGGGACAAGCCGGCTCGATGGTCCAATTCGCCGTTTACGGCGGGGAGATCAGCTACATGAAGCAGGGCGTTTCCGGCTGGACCAAGCTGATGCCGGTAACGGCCGGCACGTGGTACGACGTGCGGCTTGCCATGAACAGCACGGCGAACACGTTCGATCTGGAAGTCGACGGCCGCCGCCTACTGACCAAGGAGCCGATGAAGATCGCCGGTCCGATGGCGAGCTTTTACCTCGGGGTGTACCGCGAAAACGCAGGCTCGGTCAGCTTCGACGATTTCGAAGCGGCCGATTACGCGGCGGCCGAAGCCGCAGCTTTCGCCCAAAGCCAATACGATCTGGCGACGGGCCGGACGCTCGACCTGGCGCTGAATTTCTCGCCCGCCGGTACCACGGACCGCAACGCGACGTTTTCGACCGGCGACGCGTCGGTCGCGACGGTCGACGCCAACGGCCGGGTGACGGGTATCGCGCCCGGAACGACGGTCATTTCCGCGCAGCCGGACGAAGACGTCCCGGCTGCGCAAACGACGGTGGTCGTTGCCGATATTCCGGCGACCGGCATCGTGATCGAACCGCTTGACGGACCGGTTCCGGTCGGCTCCCGCGTACTGACGGCCGCGACGATCCAGCCGGAAGACACGACGGAAGCCGAGCTTTCCTGGACTTCGTCGAACGCAGCGGTCGCGACCGTCGACCGTTACGGCGAAGTGACGGGCGTGTCGCCCGGACAGGCGACGATCACGGCCGCTTCGGCGAACGGTACGGCCGAAGGAACGGTCTCCGTCACGGTGACCGCCCGCACGGTCATGACGTATCTGTTCGTCTCGCCGGAGGGCAGCGACGGCGGCGACGGCAGTCAGGCGTCGCCGTTCGCGACGATCGAACGCGCTCAGCAGGAAGTGCGGTCGCTCAACAACGGCATGACGGGCGATATCGTGGTCAATCTCGGGGCGGGCACGTATACGCTGGAAAACACGCTGAGCTTTACGCCGGAAGATTCCGGCAGCGGCGGGCATTTCGTGATATACCGCGGCGCGGGCGGCGAAGAAACCGTCATCAGCGGCGGCCGCGAAATTTCCGGCTGGACGGAAACGCAGCCGGGCAGCGGCATCTACCGCGCGGATACGGCCGCCGGATTGGAAACGCGCCAACTGTTCGTGAACGGCGTGCGGGCGGTTCGGGCGCGCAGCGAAGGCGTGGATCGTCCGAACAAGACGGATGCCGGTTATACGTCGCGAGATACGCAGATCGCGTCGTGGAGCGACGCGGACGAGCTGGAATTCGTGTTTGAAGACGTCTGGACCCATTCGCGGGTCCGGGTGCAGTCGGTCGCGCAGTCGAACGGCCTCGCTAACTTCACCCTGCGCGATCCCGGCTGGACGAACGTCAAAGACCGCGGTCAGACGTCGGCCACGCTTCCGGTCTACTACGAGAACGCGTTGGAACTGCTCGACCAACCGGGCGAGTGGTATCACGACCGCGAAGCGAACGCGATGTACTACATGCCGCGTCAGGGGGAAGACCTGAGTGCGGCGGAGGTGATCGCGCCGGAACTGGAACAGCTCGTGACGGTGAAGGGACAATCCGCCGACCTGCCGGTCCGCAACCTGAATTTCGAAAACGTGGCGTTCATGTATACGACCTGGATGCGTCCGAGCACCGACGCCGGACACTCCGACGCGCAAAATAACCATCTGCGTTACAAAGGCACGCCGGACGAGCTGACGCCGGCCGCGGTCGAGGTGGAGCTGGCGAACACGGTCAACTTCGCCGGATCCACGTTCGCCAAGCTCGGCATCACCGGGCTGCGGCTGCAAAACGGCGTGCAAAACAGCCTGATCGAAGGCAACCGCTTTTACGACCTGTCGGGCGGGGCAGTCAACGTCGGCCAGCCGAATTCGTCGGACCGCAGCGTGTTCAATCCCGACGATCATCGGCTGAGCATGAAAAACGACGATGTCCTCAACAATGTGATCCACGATATCGGCGTCGATTACAAATCGGCGGCGGCGGTGTCGGCCGGTTATCCGCTCGATATGGAGATCAGCCACAACGAAATGTACAATCTGCCTTACAGCGGCGTGCATATGGGATACGGCTGGGCCAAAGACTTCGATCCGGTCACGCAAAACGTCAAGATCGAAAGCAACCTGATCTACGACCTGATGGGCATGGGACTGCGCGACGGCGGCGCGATTTACACGCTGGGCACGACCGGAGCGACCACGGCCGACAAAAATCTGGTGCGCGGCAATTATATCCGCAACCAGCTCGACGCCAACGCCGCGCTGTATACCGACGAAGGCTCGGCGTACTGGAAATTCGACGGCAACGTGATCGACCTGAAAGACTCGCCGCCGTGGACGTCCCCGATGCGCTGGGCGATGGCGTACGTGCCGTCGATCCACGACGTGGACTACGTGAACAACTACACGACGACGAGCACGTACACCAACAACGGCACAGGCGTGGTGTTCCAGAACAATACGGTCGTTCCGGACGCGAACTGGCCGCAGGCCGCGCAGGCGATCATCGCCGAAGCGGGCTTGGAAAACGCTTACGCTTCGTTGAACGATCAAGAAATCGGACGTTGGAACGCCGACGCCCTAGAACTTGATCCGGGCGACAGCGCGACGTTGACGCCGATCAAGCGCGGCGGCAAAGGCGAGGCGCTAAGCGGCATCAACGCAGAAATCCGTTACCGCAGCCTCGATCCTTCGGTCGCGACCGTGGACGCGCAAGGCGAGGTGACGGGCATCGCGCAAGGCACGGCGACCGTCCGGATTCAAATCCTCGAAGGAAGCGTGCTAAGGCTGCTGGACGTCGAGGTCCAGGTAGGCGACGAGTGGGTCGGAATCGAGCTGAAAGGTCAGCCGGGTCGTATCGCGAACGTGCGCGACGGCTCGTCGCTTCAACTTGAACCGTACGGTTTGACCATGTTCGGCGACCGGGAAACGGCCGGTTCGGTGACGTACGACGGTTCGGACGATTCGATCTTCACCGTGGACGCTTCGGGCAAGCTGACCGCGCATGCCGTCGGAACGGCGACCCTCACGCTGACGGGCGACGACCCGGAAGGCAATCCGATCGCCGCCGATTACGAAATCCGCGTCTGGAACGCGCAAAGCGCCGATCCGGTATCGCTGCAATCGGCGATCGAAGATCCGGCAGGCTGGTACGTCAACACGCCGTCGAACGGATTGAGCGAGCTGGAAAACGGCGTTCTCGCGCTGCGCGCCCCGGCCGGATACATGGCATACGCGGAGCGCAAATTCCAGAACGAAAAGCTGCTGTTCGACCTGAAGATCGACGACGCGGCGGATTCGGCCAATTGGTACGCGATGATGCTGGGCAGCCAGGACATCTCGCAAAATTACAACCTCGGCACGATGTACCTGGCGATCATGAACCACGACAAGATCGAGCTGCACCGTTTCAATAAAGGCAAACGCACCATTCTGTACGGCACGGTCAGCCAAAATCCCGACGTTCCGGGTCCGGCGGGCTTCGGCGTTCCGAACACCATGCTGACGTTCGGACAGAAGCACGAGATCGAAACGGGGCTGTTCCGAGAAAGCGGCGGCGTCCGCATCATTCTCAAGTCGGACGGTCAGGAAGTGTTCAACTATCTGGATACGTCGACGGAAGCGATCGGCGACGCGGGGCATCTGGGCTTCATTTCCCGTCAGCGGATCACCGAATTGTCGCAATAAACTCAAAAGTCCGGCGAGCGGCGCAGCGGGATTTCCCTGCGCCGCTTCGTCGGCGAACGCGCAGGGAGCGGGGCGAGGAAAAGAAATCCGGATCAAACGGCGTCCGGCTTGAACCTGAACAAACGGCTTTTCGGAAGGAGGGAGAACATGCATAAAAAGTGGCTGTACCGGTTGATTTTGTCGTATCTGCCGATCCTGTTCGCGGTCGTATCGTGCTTGGTGATCGTGTTTTTTATGACGCTGGGCGAAACGGTGCGCAAACAGACGCTTCGGGCCAACGAAATTTACGCGCAAAACGTGGTCCAGGTGGTGGACACGTCGCTGCGCGGCATCGAAACGCCGACGATCAAAGGATTGCTGCTGAACGATCGGGTCGGCGCTTTTTTCCAGGAATCCGAATCGTCCACGCCTTACCGCGATTACGGAGTCACCGAAGCGCTGCTCGATTTCATGTCTCCCCTGCCCATGATCGACTCCGTTTACGTGTACCGCCGAGCCGACGGCAAAGTGCTGATGCAGTCGTTCTCATCGTCGCTGCCGTCGTTCGGAGACCAGGCTTTTATCGAAAAAAGCTTGGCCGAACCGACGGCTCCGGCGTGGAGCGGGCTGCGGCAGATGCGGTTGTTCCCGGGCGACCGCGATCCGAGAGCCGTCGTGTCGCTCAGCAAGCAGGTCCCTTACTTTTCCGGGGAGCAGGGACTGATCGTCGTCAACGTGCGCAAAGAATCGATCCAGTCGATGATCGGGGAGATGAGCCGCGAAAACGCCGACGTTTGCATCAAAGACGAAGCCGGCGGCATCATCGGAGGTTCGCGGCAAAGCTGTTCGGACGAAGGCGGTCGCGAAAAAATCTCGCTCGTTTCTCCGTATACCGGCTGGAACGTGGAGATCCGGTTGGCGGGAGTCGGGGCGTTTTCGCTGCTGTCGGCGTTCTCCGGTCTATGGACGCTGCTCGGCTTCGCCGCGATCGTCGGAGGCATCGCCGCCATGACGTATATCAGCCACCGCCATTACCGGCCGCTCGGCCAGGTCATGAACCGGATCGCCGCCTTGGCGGAGCAGCATCGGGAGCGCGGCATCTCGACGCCGGGGCGCAGCGACGACGAGTTCGCGTTCATCGAACGGTCGTTGGAAAAGCTGATCGAGCAGGCCAACGATTATGAACGGCAGCAGGCGGAAGGACTGCCTTACCGCCGCGCGTACGTGTTCAAGGAATTGCTGGAAGGCAGCCGCGAACGGCCGCCGGAAGAATGGGACCGCGAAGCGTCGAGTCTCGGGATGGCCGGCGAATTCGAGGGCAGCCTGGTCGGCGTCGCCGAGATCGACGCTTACGCTTCGCTGTCGGCGGAGCATACGCCGCGCGATCTGGCGCTGTTCAAATTCATGCTGCGCAGCGTCATTCAGGAGATCGCAGACGAATGCGGCGAGCCGCTGTGGACGGAATGGATCGGGCCGGACAGATTGGGACTGCTTTACCGCGGGCGTCCCGGCGCGGAGCGTTACGCCGATCCGACGCGCTTTGCGGCGATGGCGCGGCAGGCGGGCGGCTGGTTGAAGCAGAACGCCAAATTCACCGCGACGTTCGGCTTCGGCGGCATGTCGGAGGATTTGACGGGCATTTCCGCTTCGTACCGCAAAGCTTTGGCCGCGCTGGACCGCAAAGTGGCGGAAGGACCGGGTGCGGCGTACGTGTTCGGCCGCGCGGGAGAAGGAACGGCCGGAGGAGGCATGGACGAGCTCGTGCAGACGGTGCGCGAAGCGGCGCTGGCGTTCCGGCTCGGCAGCGGCGAATGGGAAGGACTGGTCGAGCGTTTTTTCGCGCTGATGTCGGCGGACGCTTGTTCCAAAGAAGACGTGGTGCGCCTGCTTCGCCTGCTGCAAGCGCAATTCGGGCGGGAAATGCAGGAGCTGCCGCAGCCGATGCAGGAGATTTGGACGACCTGCGGTCTGCGCGGCATTCCGTCTTCGACGGCGGATTTCGAATGGATTGGCGAATTGAAGGGCCCGCTGTTAGACTCGCTGCGCGAAGCGGAAGGGCGTCTAAAAGAAAACCGGATGAACCGCGAGCATTACGGCCTGGCGAACCGGATGCGGGAATACGTGGCGGAGCATTACGGCGATCCCGATTTTTCGCTGACGCAGATCAGCGAAGCATTCGACGGGAACGCCAAAACGATCAGCCGGATTTTCAAGGAAGAGCTCGGCGAAAAGTTCGTCGATTACCTCGCCCGGCTGCGGATGGAAGAAGCCAAACGTCTGTTGGTCGAGAGTGACGAATCGGTGCAAGATATCGCGGAAAAAATCGGCTATCTGTATCCGATGTCGTTCATCCGCGTGTTCAAAAAGCTCGAAGGCGCAACGCCGGGCGAATACCGCAAAGAACGGCAAACCGAAAGCGCGGCACGCAAACGCGAAGGTTGAAAGGGGCCTGACATGAAGCGATGGATGTATCGGGGGTGGAGCGATGACGCCGCAAAGGCGCAAGCTTTTTTTCGGGCGTTCGGCCAAGGCGAAAAAAGCCGCGAAACGAAACGGAAGATGGCAGGCACGGGCGTCGCGCGTATCAGCTTGTTCGAAGGAAGCGGACATTGGTTTTTGTACGCGGAAACGGAGATTGCGAACGAACGGGCAGGCATTCCGTTCGAAGCGTTTTTTCCCGGCCTGCCGTCCGTGCTTGCGGGGTGGCCGGGCGAACGGGAGAGCAGAACGTGCGTGCCGATGAGCGATATTTTCCACTATCGTCGCGATGCGGACAGCCGTTCGTGGCGAAGAACGCGGCAGACGGAAAGTTACGGGCGTCTCGCGCGGCTCAGACCGGACAAGATATCGAGCTACGTGTTTTACCATTATCAATATCAGGAAGAAAAACCGGGGGACGGGGACAAATACGGCATCATCGGACTGCATGAACAATGGCTGTTTTTTTACGCCGAGCGGCCCGCGACCCTCGAAGCGGCGCCGTACGAAGGAACGCTGAACACGCGCCGCACGCCGGAAGATTGGGGAACCGTCATGCGGCCGCACTTTATTCCGTGGACGGAAGCTGAGGAAAACGAAGACGTTTGGCTGAATCTCGAGCGGGTGCTGGAGATCGGGGCTGCTCAGGAAGAAGGGGAGTGAACGGATGACGCGGAAAACGGAACGCGCGATGCAGGAATATGCAGCCGTGCCGGGAAAAAGCGCGGAAAAGAAAGGATTTCGAAGCAAGCTGTGCCTGAACGGGCTGTGGGATTTCATGCCGCTCTACGATCGGTCGCAGGAGTTGTCGCTGCCGGAATCGGTCGCGTACGAAAAACGAAAAGTGAGCGTGCCGTCGAGCTGGCGGGGCGCGTACGAGTCGCGTCCCGGCTATGCGTTCGGACGGATCGAGGCGTACGGCTACGAATTGTTCGCTCCGTACGGTTATCCGAAGGAGTGGGACCGGGCGGAAGCGGGACTGCTGCGCCGCAGCTTCGTCGTGCCGGCGGACTGGACGGACCGGCGCATCCTGCTGAGACTGGACGGGGTGATGCAGCAGGCGGCGGTCTACGTGAACGGGGAGCAAATCGCGGTATGGCGCGACGGCTACCTGCCGCTTCGGCTCGATCTGACCGCCCGCCTGCGTCCCGGGGAGACATGCGAACTTCAGGTAGTATGCGCGAATTTCGATCAAACGGCGATTCCGTCCGGCGCCGTCAAAGTGACCGGGCTGACCGGATCGTGGTTCGGCTATCTGGCGCGGGGCTTATGGCAGGACGTCTGGCTGGAAAGCGTTCCGCATACCGCGCTGGAATCGGTGTCGGTGCGGACTTCCGTCCGCGAAAGCCGATTGGAAATCGAGGCCTTGATCGGCGCAAGCGCGCAACGGACCCCGAGCGGCGATTGGTCCGTCAGGCTGAACGTGCGCCGGGCGGATCGGCCGGGCGAAGCGCCGGTGCTGACCGCGGAAGTCCGACCGGGATCGCTGGAGGAAGCGGAAAAAGTCACGGAACCGGGAAAAGAGCCGGCGCGACGTTCGTCGGACGATCGCGGCATCGGCCCCCACGACCCTTCGCTGGCCGCCGGAGGAAGCGGCGGCGAAGGTAAGAGCGGTCTGCGTTTATGCGAAAACGAAACGCGTCCGCCGCTCGGCACTGCGCGGTTCCGGTCGGAATGGACGGACGCGGAGCTGTGGAGTCCGGATTCTCCGGTGTTGTACGAAGCGGAATTGGAGCTGTTGGACGGCGGGATCGCGGTCGATGCGATTACGGAACGGTTCGGGTTTCGCGAATTTTGGACCGACGGTCCGGAATTCGTGCTGAACGGCATTCCGATCCGTCTGCGCGGGGATTCGTGGCATTTTCAAGGGGCGACGCAGCAAACGGAAGATTACGTGCGGACTTGGTACGCGATGTGCCGCGAAGCCGGCGTGAACTGCATCCGTCTCCATGCGGAGCCGTACCCGGACTATTTTTTGCGGATCGCGGACGAAACGGGCATGCTGCTTGTCGGCGAAACGGCGATTTACGGCTCCGGCAAGTCGATGGCCGCCGATCATCCGGATTATATTCGCGGCGCGTACGAGCATGTGCGGCGTCTGGTTCGGCGCGACCGCAACCATCCTTCGGTCGTGCTGTGGAGCGTCGAAAACGAAATGCGCTGGGTCGACGGACGAGACGTGTTCAAAACGCATATTCCGGCTTTAATGGAGGAAATGCGCAGGCTCGATCCGACCCGGCCGATCGTCGCGGAAGGCGATAACCGGCTGCTCCCGAAAGCGCTGACCGAAGCGGAAAGCCGGCATTACAATATCGACGGCACGATCGCCCAATGGGACCGGAACGTTCCGCTGACGTTCGGCGAGCACGGGAGCTGGTGGTACATCTGTCCGCAGAACGCCAGCGTGTACGCGGGATTGAGCGCGTATCGGCATACGGACGAAGCGGTCAAAGGTCTGGCCGAAAAAGAGCGGCTGTTCATCGAATACGCGCGGCGTCAAGGCGTATCGGGCATCTCGACGTTCAACTTCGCACATTATTTCATGCGCGCCATGCCGGAGCGGGACATACGGCTGGAATGGGACGATCCCGCGACGCCGGGCGTCAAACCGGCTTACGTCCCGGCCTATTCGCTGACGCTGAACAACGGGCTTTTGCCGCCGGAATATCCGGCGTACAAGCCGAACCCCGCATTCGCCGTCATGCGCGAAGCGTTCCGTCCGGCGGCGCTGATCGCGGCCGAGTACGACCGCTGCTTTTTCGACGACGCGCCGATCGCGCGCAGCTTCGACGCGCATAACGACACGCAATTCGCCCGCGACGTGACCGTGGAGTTCGTCGTCGCGCAGGGCGGGCGCGAGCTGAAGCGGGAGAAGACGGAGTTCCGGCAGAGGCCGGCCGAAAACAAGTCCGTGGCGTTCCGCTGGCAGCCGGAGCCGGTTAGGGCGGATTTTGCGAAAACGAACGCCGCAAAAAGCAGGTTCGGACAAGATGCGCCGAGACCGTCGGGCGAAAACGCCGCGCGGCTGCCCGAAGAAACGGCAGATCTGACGGCGGTGCTTTATCACGACGGGCTCAAGGTGCATGAAATCCGCAAAACGTACCGTTTGTTTTCCGGCGAACTCAAAAGCGCGCCGCTGCGTTTGCGGAGTTCCTGCGTTTATGTCGGCAAAGAACGCGATTACGCTCTTTTGCAGCGGCTGCTTCCCGACTGTCGCCGGATCGCTGCGCGCGGGATCGGCAAACAAGACGCCGCGTCGCTGCTTATCGTCGGAAGCTTGATCCGGGACGAAGACGGGGGAATCGAGCGCGGGATCAAAACGTTCGCCGCGAAAGGAGGACGCGTGCTGCTGCTGGAGCAGGATTCGTTTTCGATCGGCCGTTTGGCGCTGAGCCGCCGCGATTTCATCCGCGCCCATGCCGCGAGTTACGATCATCCGATTCTGGACGGATTCGGCGACGAAGATTTTATGTTCTGGGAGCCGGAGCTTCGCGAGGAGGGACCGTTGCCGATCGCCGCCGCCGCTTACGAGAAGCCGGCGGCGGGCGATTGCCTCCTGCTGCTGGAATGCAGCGCCGGCGACTTCGGCGACGGCGGCGATTTGTGGACGCCGCTGCTGGAGTATCGCGGAGGCGGCGGGTACCTGCTCGCGAACCAGCTCGGGATGATGAGCCGGTTCGAGCGCGTACCTCAGGCATGCGTGCTGCTGCGCCGGCTTTTGGAGCACGCGGACCGCGCGGCCGCCGCCATGCCCGCGGCTCCGCGGCCGCATGGCGGAGCCGCAGGCAGCGCCGCTGCGGTGCGCTTCTCGGGCGCGCCGGACGGCGTCGGCGCGCGTCTGCTTGCGGCGCTGCGACTACCGTATCGACCGTCGCGCGTCAACGGGGAGGCGGCGAACGCGTCGTCGGCATCCGCGCAGCCTGCGGCCGAAGATCGTTCCGGCGCGACTGCCGCCGACCCCGTATTTTCCGCTTCGCCCGAAGCATCGCCTGCGCCTTCTGACGTTTCCGCTTTATCCGGCATGCTGCTGATCGAGCCGGACGGGCTGCTGCGATCCGGCGCTTCGGAAGCCGCCCGCGCCTTCGCCGAAGCCGGCGGCACGGTATTCGTGCTGCCGTGCTTGCCGAAGCACGGCGAAGCGCTGGCGCGTTTGCTCGGCTGCCGCATCCGGATCGCGGCCCACGAAGCGTACCAGCTTGCAGCGGATTACGCCGATCCGCTTGCTTCAGGCTTAAGCCCGGCCGACCTGTTCGGTCTGGACAAAGTGCATCATTCGCCGCGCGACGTCGAAAATCTGCCGCTCGGGCTGCACCGGATCGAGGCCGCCGGCGGTCGTCCGATCTGCGTCAGCGTCGAAGGCACGGCCTGGAAAGACTATTTCGTGCACAAGCACACGGCCGAGTACAGCCGTCTGGCGTTGGTCGAGCTGAACCGCGAACGCGCCCGGCCGCCGGGAGCGTTCGTCGTCGAGGTTCCGGTCGGAAAGGGTCGGATCGTTTGCTCGCAGATCGTGCTTCGTCCCGAGCTGGACAAAAACGTTCGCGTTTACGCACGCCTGCTCGCCAATGTGGGCGCGACGTTCGACGACGGTCTGTGGAGAAGCGTCAAAAGCGACGCCCAACATGCGATCGAAGCCATGATGGCGCTACCGTGCGAGCCGTATCAGGACGAACAGGCGATGCGCGCTTATTATACCGATCCCGACTTTTCGCTCAATAATCTGGGCGAAGGGCTATACGGCTGGATGAAGAAAAAAGAACGAAGCGCCGAAGACGGAACGATGCGGATCGCGGATTCGGCCGGCGGATTATGGTTTTTAAGCGTTTTTATCGAGATTCCGATGCATGGGAGCGGCGGTTCCGCGGCGCGCCCGGTCCGTTTCCGCGTGTCCGGCAGCGCCGTATCGGTGCAGCTGTGGCTGAACGGCAAGCCGCTGGAAGATCCGCTTTTCGCTTCGAGGCTTAAGCCCGGTCTGAATCGCCTGATCGCGATCGCGCGCGGCGGTCGCGAAGACATCCGGCTCGGCGTGTTCGCCGAGCATGCGGACGGCAGGCCGATGAACGATCTGCGCTTCCGGATGACCATCGACGAAGTAACGCCGAAATAAGCGAACGACGACGATCGAAAAATAACGAATAACGAACCGGCTGTCTGCTATGCACGCAAGTGCCGCCGCGCAAAGGAGCGAAACTTATCATGAATTCCTATTCCGGCCCGCAAGACTCGGGCCTTCTGCCGGGCACGGCTTCAGAGCCGGGTTCCGACGGCGCTTATGCCTTTCTCGACGAGGCAAGGGAGGTCGAGTTTTACCGACGCGACCTGCCGACGCCGTGGATGAATTACCTGTCCAACGGCACGTTCCACACGATGCTGTCGCATGCCGGAGGCGGCGTCGCTTTTTACAAATCGCCGCAGATCTGGCGCATCACGCGTTACCGCTTTTTCCATTTGCCGACCGACCGTTCCGGGCCTTACCTCTATATTCAGGATACCGATCCGAACGCCGACCCGGACGGGTACTGGTGCCCGACGAACGAGCCGTCGCTGACGCGCCCCGAGACATGGAAAAGCGCGCACGGAATGGGTTATACCCGGTTCGAAGCTTCGCGGCAAGGCGTGTCCGCGCGTACCGTTTATTTCGTCGGACCGTACGAAAACTCGCTGATTTGGAATTTGACGCTGACCAACGCAGGTCCGGAAACCAAAAAGCTGAACGTCTACGCTTACGCCGAGTTCGGCATGATGGAGTTCATGCGCGAACTGCAATGGCAGTGCTATAACAAGCACCAGGTGTCGGTGACGCATGCCCAAGGCGACGTGCTGCTGTACCGGTACGGCGTCGAAAATCAGCCTAAACCGGAGGAGACGCCGCTGGTCTATTTCGCGTCGGACACGCCGCTGACCGGCTACGACGGCGACCGCGACGCGTTTATCGGCAGCTACCGCAGCGAGTCGAATCCGCAGGCGATCGAGCGCGGCGGCTGCACCGGCTCCGCGCTGCTCGGCGGCGATCCGTGCGGCGCGCTTCAAATGACGGTGACGCTGGCGCCGGGCGAGACGCGCGAGATCAACGTGTTTCTCGGAACGGCCTCCGACGAAGCGGAAGCGCTTCTCGCCGTGGAACGTTCCCGGCAGCCGGGCTTCGTCGAACGCTCTTTCGCGGGATTGGGCCGGTATTGGGACGATTATCTGGGGGCTTGGAACTGCGAGCTGCCGGACGCCGAAGCGCAGCGGATGCTGAATGTCTGGAATCCGTATCAATCGCAGCGCAATTTTTTGTTTTCCCGGAATATTTCGTTTTACGCGACGGGCACGTTCCGGGGCGTCGGCTTTCGCGATACGGCGCAGGATGTTTTGGCCGTCGCGCCGCATGATCCCGAAGCCGCGGCGGACAAGCTGCGTTTGCTGCTTGGGCAGCAGTATCGGGACGGGCACGTGAACCATTATTTTTTCCCGCACGAAGGTTGGGACCCGGTCACCAGTATCCATTCGGACGACCATCTATGGACGGCGCTCGCGGTATGGGCGTTGATCGCGGAAAACGGAAACGCCGGCTTTTTGCATGAGAAGCTTCCGTATTACGACGGCGGCGAAGGCAGCGTGTACGAGCATCTTCGGCGGGCGATCGATTATACCGAAAACCATCTGGGGAGAAACGGCTTCCCGCTGATGCTGCGTTCCGATTGGAACGACCAGTTGTTCCGCGTCTGCCGCGAAGGCAAAGGCGAAAGCATTTGGACGGCGATGCAGTTCGGGACGGCGCTACTCAAAATGGCCGATTTGGCGATGCTCGCCGGCAGCGGCGAAGACGTCGAACGTTACCGCAAGCTGTACGACGATCAGAAAAAGCGGGTGAACGGGGCGGGATGGGACGGCAGATGGTTCCGGCGCGCGGTCATGGACGACGGGCGTTTTCTGGGAACGGACGAGCACGATCAGGCCAAATTATGGCTGAACGCGCAGACGTGGGCGGTATTGTCGGGCATGGCGGACGAGAAAAAAGGCCTTTCGGCGATGAACAGCGTGCGCGATATGCTGGATACGGAGCTGGGCATCAAAAAGCTGCATCCGCCGATTACCGATTTTCCCAATCCCGCCGATCCGCTGACCGATTACAATCCGGGCACGGGCGAAAACGGAGCCGTATTCTGCCACGCCAACACTTGGGCGATCATCGCGGAGTGCATGCTGGGCCGGGGCGATCTGGCGTACAAATATTACCGCCAACTGATCCCGAGCGTCGCGATGGACCGGGCCGGCATCGAACGCTATCGGGCCGAACCGTACGTGTACGCGTCGAATTTGTTCGGTCCCGATTCCGATAAATTCGGTCTGGCGAACGTGTCGTGGCTGACCGGCACCGCCGCCTGGATGTATGTCGCCGCCACGCAGCATATTTTGGGCGTGCGCGCGACGTTGGAAGGACTGCTGATCGATCCGTGCGTTCCGAAGGAATGGGAAAGATTTACCGTATCTCGAACGTTCCGGGACTGCCGCTACGAGATCCGGGTAAGCAATGAAAGCGGCGAAGGGCGGGGTGTCAAAGAAGTGCGCGTGAACGGGGAAAAGATCGAAGGAAGCGTGCTGCCGATATGCAAAGAACGCGCCGCGGTCGTCGAAGTGCGGCTGTAGTTCCGTTCATCCCCAAAAACGATCAAAAAAGCGCCGCGCGGATGCGGCGCTTTTCGGCGTTTTGATCGACCGACGAAATGCGCGGAACGGTTATCTTCTGCGCAACAACACGAACTGCCCGACAAACCCGACCGCCGCAATCGCGAGGCTTAACCAATACGGAACCGTGACTACCGGCAGTACACGCTGAAGCAGCAGTCCCGCAATGCCGATCGCGATCAGCACCGCAAGCGAAGCCCCGATGCCGCGCAGGTTGAATTTCGGCGGGGCCGGAACGCCTTCTTCCGGATCGCGCCGGGTAAGCCGCATCAACACTTCAACCAAAGCGATAGCGCCCAGTACCACGATCAGCAGCATGCCCAGGCTCACGGTCTCGGCATCCTTCATGAACAAAGCGAACAGGCCGAGGATCAAAAACGTCCAGCTCAACGCGACCCAGGGAGCCAGCAGATAGAGGCGGACGGTTTGCGAGGCTTTGCGCTGCGGCAATCCTTCGATCGCGGTGTCCGCAAAAGCGATCGGGTTCTCGCCGAACAGCTTGACCGCCGTTTGCCCGCGCTGCTGCGCCGTCAGCAGTTGCTGTCCGCGCGCAAGCAGCCACTCTTCGCCGCTTTCCTCCCGAACACGGCTCGACCGGACGCGAACAATGACTTCATCGAAGTAGTTGGCGTTCTTTTTGCTCAATTGATCGCGGATCTTGTTGATCTCGCGGATTTTTTTTCTGACACTCAAACTCAACATCCCCTTATTTCCGTCAAAATAAAAAAACTCAATCCGCCGCGTGTCCCGACTCGTCCGTCTCCCACGATTGCGATTGGAAAGCGAGAAACAGTCCGATCCAACGATCGTCTTCGGCAAAATGGATCAGAACGGCTCCGTCCCGAAATATGCCGTTGTCGCCGTGAAAAGGACGGGCATTGCCCTGATTCATATGAATATTATGCAAGCCGCGACCCGGACGGAATCCGAAATAATAGTCCGGCGTCTCGGCCTCCGGTCCCCAAGCGTCCCCGAATACATAGAAGTCGCTCTCGGCAAGAACGGCAGCATCGACGAGCGCCACGATTTTTTCGTTCAGATCGTTGTCCGGTCCGGGAAGGCTTGCAGGCAAAGGAACCAGATCTTCTTTGCGGAACAGCGGACGACGGATAAAATCCAGCCCGCGTACCGGAAGCTCATGCTCGATCGGAGTGAATCCTCCGGGCAGTGCTTTCAACGCTTCGTTCCCTTCGGGCGCGCAAGGTCCGATCCGGTAGAGCAGCTCGGACGGGTAAGACTTGGACTTGATATTGATCGACGCCCGGTAAGGGGTTCCGCGATCGTCTTGCAGGCAGATGTGAAAATGCGGCTGGCTGCCGAACCCGTGAATATAACGGATCGCCCGGGCTTTCAGCACGCCGTAACGATAATGGCTCAATGGCTTTTCCTCCCGAGCATTCGTGCTTTTCGCGTACACCCTTTAGCATATCGCAATCCCGAAAGGCGGTCTACGGGGGGACGGAGCATCCGGATTTCTTTCTAAAACCATGCAATGAACTCGGAATTGACAAAGTAGTCTCGCCGACGTAAGATAAGAGTAATTCATACTAATTAACTAGGGATTAAAAACCAGGGAGGCTGCTGCCATGGAACGCCAGATTCTGATCCGCCACGACAAGCACGATTTGACCGCTACGATTCACTATCCGACATCGGGAGACTGTGAAGGGCGTCTTCCGCTGACGGTTATTTGCCACGGGTTCGTGGGCAGTCGGGTCGGCGTGGATCGGCTCTTCGTGACGACGGCTCGCGAGCTGGCTGCCGACGGTCAACTGGTTGTCCGTTTCGATTATATAGGCTGCGGGGAAAGCGACGGCGTCTACGGCGAAGAAGGCATCGAGTCGATGATCCTTCAGACGCGGACCGTGCTCGATTACGCGATGACCTGCGCGGACATCGATCCGAGCCGCGTGACGCTGATCGGACACAGCCTCGGCGGAGCGGTCGCGCTGTTGACCGCCGTCCGCGATCGCCGGGTGAAAAGCCTGGCGCTGTGGTCGGCGGTCGGGTATCCGTTCAACGATATCGTGAAAATTACGGGGCGCGAGCGCTACGACGAATCGGTTCGGACAGGCAGCGCCGATTTTCTGGGTTATTCGTTCACGCCGGGATTCTTCGAATCGCTCGGCGCGTTCCAACCGTTCCAGGAAGCCGGGAAGTTTTACGGGGATGTGCTGGTCGTGCACGGAACGTCGGATGACGTCATTCCGGTCGATTACGCTTTCCTGTACCAGAAGCTGTTCTGGACGCGCGAAGATTCCCGCTGCGACAAGGAGATCATTTTCCAGGCGAACCATACGTATTCGTCCGGTCCGCACCGCCGCCAACTGCTCGATATCACGAAGCGCTGGCTTCAAGATCGTCATAAGAACGAGATCGATTGGCAACACTGGACGATTTAATATATCGTGCAGCATTGCCAAGGCTATTGGCAACACTGGACGATAAATTTGCGGAAAACAAATGGATATCCGCAATTATTTTTGCCGACGACTAATAAAGGTGCTCCGCATTCTCGCGTTTCCTCGCACGTCGGCTCTACACGGTTGAACCTTCGCGCCCCGCCGTCTGCCCTTGCTAACCCGGCTGCTTGCAAAGCTTCCGGGTTTTTTGCTTTTTTCTGTTCGATCCGCGCTCTATTTAAGGTTCATTTCATGAACGGACTGTAAAGTGAAATCAGGGCTTAAAGAGTTCCGGAACTCGAAAATAAGACCGAACAGCAGCATAAACGCGATTTTTGTTAAAAATAGTCGATATTCATGTAAAAACAGTGTGAAAATCGGCATAAGTTTTCTTTAATCCCTTACATCGTTGTGATAAAATGATGGAGGTCGTAGAAGCGACTTCAAAGCCTTGCCCATTTTTGGTTTTGAAAATTTGAAAAGGGGTTTTAAAATGCGTGCAAAAAAGAAGGATATTTTCTTTCAAACACTCGAAGACATGGCGGACACGATCGTACAAGCCGCGGACTACTTTTCCAAGCATGTAGCGGATCTGAAGGACGTTAATGTCTTTGTCAAAGATATGAAAGATTACGAATCCAAATGTGACGGATTTACGCATACCATCATTACCGAGCTTAATAAGACGTTCATCACCCCGCTGGAGCGAGACGACATCCTGAAGCTGGCAACCACGCTTGACGATGTATTGGACGGACTGGAAGCTACGGCTTCGCGTTTTTACATGTACAACCTGGGCCAGCCGGACCAATATATGATTCAGTTCGGCGAAATTCTGCGCGAGTCGGCTTATGAGATTCAGAAAGCGATCCATCTGTTGTCTCAAAAGAAATTGCTGGCGATCCGCGAGTACACGATCCGCCTGAACGATCTGGAGAATCAAGGCGATCAGCTGCTGCGTACTTCTATCACGGAACTGTTTGCGACGGTAAGCGACCCGATCGAATTGATCAAACGCAAAGAAATTTACGAGCGTCTCGAGACGACGACCGACAACTGCGAAGATGTTGCCGATATTCTGGAAACCATCATTATGAGCAACTCCTAAGCGGAGCCTGCCATTTTAGGGCTAAAGGAGGTCAGGACCGCTTTTTCCGGAATAGGGCTTTCGCGCGGGGGCATTGTCCATCGATCGGCGGCGATTTCGTAAAAAGACAGCGGCACGGCATTCGCAAAGACTGCGGATGCAGCGAGGCCGTCTTTCTTCGTGCGGTCAAAATACTATGGAAACAACTTTTATCGTCCTTGCGGTGGTCGTTTTTCTTGCACTCGCATTCGACTTCATTAACGGATTTCACGATACGGCCAACGCGATTGCGATGTCCGTATCCACTCGCGCACTGAAGCCTCGTACCGCCATCTTGCTTGCGGCAGGCATGAACTTCCTCGGCGCGATCACGTTTACGGGCGTTGCCAAGACGATCGGGGGAAGCATCGCGGACCCCACCAAGCTGGATAACGGGATCGAGATCGTCATCGCTACATTGATCGCGGCCATTATCTGGAACTTGGCGACCTGGTGGTTCGGCATTCCGTCTTCTTCTTCACACGCCATGATCGGTGCGCTTGCAGGTGCCGTCTTCGTCGGCGCAGGCGCGGACAGCGTGAATTGGGAAGGGTTCCTCGAAATCGTCGAAGCCTTGATATTCTCGCCGTTGATCGCGTTCGTCGTCGGTTACATCATTATGATGGTTCTCAAATGGACACTCGGAAGGCGCAGCCCGCATACGGTGAACAAAGGCTTCCGCTCGATGCAGATTTTGACGGCGGCGCTTCAATCGTTCGCCCACGGTACCAACGATGCGCAAAAAGCGATGGGCATCATGACGTTCGCGCTGATCTCGGCCGACCAGTGGAGCTCGCTCGAGCCTCCGCTGTGGGTCAAACTCGCCGCCGCTACGGCGATGGCGCTCGGGACTTCGGTAGGCGGATGGAAAATCATCAAGACGCTCGGCACGAAGATTTTCAAAATCGAGCCGATGAATGGTTTCGCGGCCGACGTATCTTCCGCTTCCGTTATCTTCACGGCAACCTTGCTGCATCTGCCGATCAGTACGACGCACGCCGCGACATCCTCGATCCTCGGCGTAGGCGCGGCCAAGCGCTTCCGTGCCGTGAAATGGGGAATGGCCGGCCGAATCGTCGTAGCTTGGTTCATTACCATTCCGATCGTTGCGGTGATGTCGGGATTGATCTTCAAGCTTCTTTTTTAGCACATATCTGCCCTTGCATAAATCGATAAAATCCAAGTCTGCCGGATGTTCCGGCGGGCTTTTTTTGGTTTGTCGCGGGACGCGAAGGGTAAGGAGCAGCAATCGGACCGACGGCTTAAGGTTCGCGATGCGTCGGCGGATTTTCGCGAAAGTGTAACATCTGCAAGCCGCAGTCCGTCTAAAAAGTTGGAGGTGCTAAACATGAACAAACCCGCTAAAATAACGAGTTTGGCCTCCGCGCTGCTGTTGACGTTCGCATTGACAGCCTGCGGAGGACTGGATGCTCCGGCTCCCGGATCCGAGTCCGAAGATTATCAAGAGCTGCCTACGGCGCCGACGCCGAACGAAAATGCCCAGCCCGGCAGCGAAGAATCGATTTCGGAAACGGGCGAGTACAACGGGCAAGCCGATCCGCATACGATCGAAGTCGACGTGAACGGAACCCCGACTTCTTTTCAGCTGGCGGAAGGCGTGTCTTCGCAGCTTGAAGGCCTTAACGAAGGAGACACGATCTTTTTCGAATATGTGCAGCGCACGATCGAAGGCAACGAGGTTCCGCAGTTGGAGATTCTGTCTTTGAAAAAAGCAGAGACGGCAGGGGCTGACGGAGGCGGGAACTCCGAAGAAGAAACGGCTGCCGAACGTCCCGCTACCGAAACGTTCGAGATGACGAGCGAAGGGATGCCGGACCGGCGAACCGCCGAACTTCAACAGGGAGACGGGTACTCGCTTTACGTTTTCGAAGCCTATACGTTCGATGCGGCGGAGAACAAGCTGTATCTGACCGCTTATCCCGACTATTACGCGGAGATCGAAAAGCTGCCTTCGGATTTCAACTTGGACGAATTGAGAATCGAAGGACAGAAAGAGCTTGAAGAGTATGGAGAAGTGCGCGAATACGCGGACGATCAGTTAGCCGAAGGCCCGATGTACGGAGCGCGCATGCTGCTTCAAGTGTCGGGCGAGAACGGATTGCACGATTATGTCGTATGGGAACCCGAAGGAGAAAACGGCTATATCTTCCGTCTGCATGCCCCGAGCGGCGAAGCTTCAGAGACATTCCCGACGCCGGCGCTCACATCGTTGGCTTCGATCCAAGCGGATTCCGCCGCAACCGGGAATTAAATCGGATCGGCAAGCGCCGCGCAAACGATAGGCTTCAAGGAAGAAACGCATAACGGGTTACATTTTGATCAATCATGGAGGTGCCAAACATGAACAGACCCATTAAAATGATGAGCCTGGCGTCCGCCCTGCTGTTGACGATCGCGCTGACAGCCTGCGGACAAGCCAACGCGCCCGCTCCCGAACCGGGAGAGACGGCCACGACGCAGGAACCGCCTGAGGAGCCGGCACCGTCCGAGACGACGGAACCTGCCGAACCGGACATGCCGGATGAAGAGGTTGTTTCGGCAACCGGCGAATACAACGGACAAGGCGACCCGCATACGATCGAAGTCAATCTGGACGGGACCCCCACTTCTTTCCAATTGGCCGAAGGCGTGTCCTCCGAGCTTGAGGGTCTGAATGAAGGGGATACGATCTCGTTTGAATACGTGGAACGCGCGATCGAAGGAAGCGATGTGCCGCAGCTTGAGATTCGGTCATTGGAAAAGGCAGCGGCATCGGGAGCGGACGGAGGTACATCCGGTGATGGAGATACAGCTTCCTCGGATCGCCCGGCCACGGAAACCTTCGTGGTCGGCGACGGGGTATCTCAGACATTGACCGGAGAGCTGCAGACCGGAGACGGCTATTCCTTGTACGTGCTTGACGGATACGCTCTGGATGCCGCCACCGGCCGTCTGACGTTAACCGAAAATCCGGATTATTATGCGGAGATCGAGAAACTTCCTGCCGGCTTCAACCTGGATGAACTCCGCACCGAAGGAACGGCTAAGCTTGAGCAGGCCGGCGGAACCGTGGAAGAATACGGCAGCGATACGCTGGTCGAAAGCCCGATGATGAACGCTTCGCTGTTCCTGCAAGGCAGCAGCGCGGAGGAAGTTCGGGATTATATCGTGTGGGAAGCGCAAGACGGCAGTGCCTATACCTTCCACCTGGTGATTCCCGAAAATGAAGAAGGATCGTCGTTCTATATGGAAGCGACGTCTTCGTTGGCGACCATTTTGAGCGAATAGAGCGTCAATGTCGCAAAACAAACCTGTAAGCCAAGCGCCGATCTCTGTCTGGACGATAGAGATCGGCTTTTTATCGAGCTAAAGCATGTACGCAAACTTCGAAGGCAGCATTTATCCTTGAATCGTTTTACGAAAAAGGTTATAACAATATCATATTATTTATTATATTTTACTAACTAAAAACTAACAAAATTTGAACGGAGGATTTGGATGATGGATGCTCGAACGGATCAAGAGTGGAAGGTACAGCTGGAAGAAGAACTGCGCGACAACATCTTGGCCTTTTGGCTAAAAAACGCGCCTTCGCCCGAAGATAACGGATTTGTCGGCGAGATCGGGGCAGACCTGAGCGTGCATGCGGAAGCGGATCGCAGTCTGGTGCTGAACGCGCGTATTTTGTGGACATTTGCCGCAGCGTATCGCAGGTACGAAACGGACGCGTATCTGGATATGGCGGCGCGTGCTTATCGGTATTTGCGGTCGAACTTCGAGGACCTTGAGCACGGCGGTTATTATTGGATGCTGTCGGCGGACGGGAAACCGTCGGAAGAGAAAAAGCAGGTGTACGGTCAGTCTTTCGTCATCTATGCGCTTAGCGAATATGCGATGGCTTTGGAAGCGGCGGGCGAACCGGAAGACGGACTGCGCGCGGAGCTGTTGGAGGAATGTCGTCATATTTTCGGTTTGTTGGAAAAATACAGCCGCGATCCGCAGTATGGCGGTTATATCGAAGCGCATGCGCGAGATTGGTCGGAAACGGGCGATTTGAGCCTGAGCGGCAAAGATCTGAACGAGAAAAAGTCCATGAACACGCATCTGCATGTACTGGAAGGGTATACGAATCTGTACCGGATCTGGCCCTCGGGAGAGCTGAAAGCCGCGCTGCGCGATCTGCTCGAAGTCACGTTGAAGCATATCGTCGATTCGGAAACCGGACATTTCCTGCTGTTCTTTGACGACGCTTGGGACAGCAAATCGGAGCATGTCTCGTACGGGCATGATATCGAAGGAAGTTGGCTGCTGTACGAAGCGGCCGAGGTGTTGGGCGACGAAGAGTTGACGAAGCGCGTGCACGGCGTGGCTTTGCAGATGGCGCATGCGGTGCTGGAGCGCGGCGTCGATCAGGACGGCGGGCTGTGGAACGAAGCGGAAGGCGGGGCGCTGGTCGACGACGCGAAAGATTGGTGGCCGCAGGCGGAGGCGATGGTGGGGTTCTATAACGCTTACCAGTTGAGCGGGGAAGAGAAATATCGCGAAGCGGCGGGACGTTCGTGGGACTTTATCCGCAACCATATCGTCGATCGGGAAAACGGGGAATGGTACTGGAGCGTGTCGAACGATCGGGTGCCGAACGTGGAGAATCCGAAGCTCGGGGCTTGGAAGTGTCCGTATCATAATAGTCGGGCTTGTTTGGAGATGTTGGCGAGGTTGGGAAAAGGAGAAAACCCTGTTCGGTAGGAAGCGACGGGGCGCTCCTGGCTGCGTGGAAAATTCGCTCAAGACGCTGTCTCACTCGGAAAGATCGATTAAAATTTTATAAGGTATATTTCCGAGTTCAAAGGCGTATTTCGCTGAATTTTCCCCTCCGCCCTCCGCTTAACGCTTCGCGTTAACGGGTTTTCTTTGGGAGAGGAAGGAAGAGAAAGGGCAAGAACAGAAAAGGCTGTCCCAAAGTGATTGTTGGGACAGCCTTTTTGAATGGATAGGGTTGCTTATGAAAGGGCGGCTAAAGGATATGCATTCCGTTAAAGTCTCGCTTCTCGTTTCTGTTGAGGTTTGAAGACACGTACGGTTCAAGCGGGTTTTCGAGGGGCGTGATTTAACATTTTAAGCGGTCATGGTACTGCGTTAAGATTTTATTTTTCTGTTATCGTTTCGGTTTCCGTCCGCAATTCGGCTACCGATGCTCGCATCACCAGTTCGGAAGAGATCAGGATTTTTTCCAAAGGAGCTTTGGGGTCCTGGGTTCGTTCCAGCAGGCGGAGCGTGGCGCGGCGGCCCATGGCTTCTTTGGGGACGTGGACGGTGGTCAGCTCCGGAGACGTTCCGCCGCCGGATTCGTGGATGTTGTCGAAGCCGACCAAGGATACGTCTTCGGGGACGCGGACGCCGAGAGGTTCCAAGTTGCGCAGGGCGACCAGGGCGACGTCATCGTTGGCGCAGACGAGCGCGGTCGGGAGCGTGCCTTGTTTTTTGCGTTTGGCCAGCCATTGACGCAGTTCGGGTTCGTAGACAGCTCCGTCGATTCCTTCGAGACGGTTCATGGGGTCGCCCACGTCTTGTACGGGCAGACCGTGTTCTTCCATCGCGGTCCGGTAGCCGATCCAGCGGTCGCGGAAGCTGCGGGAGAAGCCGGTATTGCCGAGAAAATAAAGGTTGCGGTGGCCGCTTCCGATGAGGTGGCCGGTCAGGCGGACGCTGGCGTCCACGTTGCCTGCAAATACGGTGTCGGCCGGAATCAACGGGTCTTCGTGGTCGATGAGCACCATAGGCAGGCCGATTCGATGAACTTCCAACAACAGCGGCGTCGAGATCTGTCCGATGCCGATCAGGCCGAGAAAACCGTCCGGGTTCAGAATGCTCGTTACGGCGTCGACCCGCTGCTCGGAGATGATGACGACGCCGAGACCGAAGCTTTCCAGCGCCTCGGTGACCCCGTTCAGAATCCGTCCCCAATAGAGCGAGCCTGCCGTTTGGAAACGCACATTCGGCATCAACACCAATACGGACTGCCTGCTCGAAGCTTCGGGATTCGCAGGCTGTTTGCGGTTTTGTCCGTAGCCGCGAGGCTGCGTGAAATAGCCCAACTGCGAAGCGGCCTGAATGACTCGTTCGCGGGTAGCGTCGCTTACGCCGTCTTTGCCCGAAAGGGCTTTGGAGACGACGAATTTGGATACGCCGAGTTGGTCGGCAATTTGCTGCATCGTTACTTTTTTCGCCATAAAGGGTGTCCTCCGCTCAATTGAGTTGCATGAATAACAAAAGTATAACAAAATCGCTTTTTTGCCGTCTATAGAAGGTTTTGTTAGGGGAAGTCCGACTATAGGCAGATTGCAAGCGTCTTGGCGAAGGATTAAGATAGAGAAGCTTTGCGCGGCGAGATTTTGGGCGTCACCGTATAGGGAACGTTTCATCGTCGGCACGCGCAGTTCGATATTGAAAAAGGAGGCGTCTGCCGTGATTCGGACGTTGGCAGTAACGCATGACCATAAGGTACAACTGGATATTCCGCTGACGGAGCTGGACCCGACGAAATTCCGCTGGTTTTGGGCAGACTTCATGGCACCCACGGCGAAGGAAACCGAGCTGCTCAGCGATTATTTTCATTTTCACCCGCTGGAGATCGAAGATTGCTTGAACGACGTGCAGCGCCCGAAAATGGACCCGCATGAGAAATACGTATTCCTGATCACCCATGCGCTCGAGCAAGGCGGCAAGGAAGCGGGCGAAGTCGATATGTTCATCGGCCGCACGTTTTTCGTGACGTTCCATTTTGACCGGATGAAGGAAGTGGACGAAGCCTGGGATCGGATTTGTTCGCGTGCGGAAGATCCGACGAAAAAGACCAATCCCGTGGCGGCCGCCTATCTGGTGTTGGATGCGCTCGTTGACGAATATTTTCCATGCGTGTTCGGCATCGAAGACGAGCTGGCGGATCTGGAGGAAAAAGGACGCAGGGAGTCGGTCGACAAGCTGCTCGCGCAGGTGTTCGATCTGAGATCGCGGCTGCTCAAGCTGCATCATACGATCGTGCCGATGCGCGACTTGCTCTACCGGATCATCAACTCGCAGCATGTGGACGATTCGAACGAATACCGGGTTTATTTTACCGACGTCTACGATCATTTGCTGAAACTGTCGGAGATGCTGGAGTCCAATCGCGAAATGACGGCCGATCTGCGCGACAGTTACATCTCGCTCAACTCGAACCGGATGAACGGAATCATGAAGACGCTGACGGTGATTACGACGGTATTCATGCCTTTGACGTTGATCGCGGGCATCTACGGAATGAACTTCGACAATATGCCGGAGCTTCATTTCAAATACGGTTACTTCATTATACTGGGTGCGATGGTGTTCCTGGCGGGAGGCATGATCGGGTGGTTTTGGCGCAGGGGCTGGTTTAAGTAACAGGAAGTTTGCCCATAAAACGGAAGCTGAAAGTATGCGTGCGGCGGACACTGCGCGAGGGCGATGCGAGAAGATCAAGGGGTCGTGCTTGCTTCTGTCCGTTCGGCCTGCATCGCGTGAAACCGTTAACGCTTGAAAAACGTAACTTGTACCGCTACAATGGTAAAGTAGTGAAAATATCGGGTCTTCGGACGCGAATCGCAGTACCGAAAGCGTTTTGTCGCACGGGAAAATCCGGCGCTTGACCGCTTTGCTTTTATACACGGCAGCATAACCAGTACACATTAGGGGATGATCTTTCAGTGCAACTGAAAAAGTTAAACGATAAAACGGTCGATCAATTGTTCGAGGCCATTCTGACGCTCAAAGATCTGGAGGAATGTTACGTATTTTTCGACGATCTGTGCACGGTCAACGAAATCCAATCGCTTTCGCAGCGTCTGGAAGTCGCGCGCATGCTCGGCAAAGGCAGCACGTACAATCAGATCGAAGCGGAAACGGGAGCCAGCACGGCAACCATTTCGCGCGTGAAACGCTGCCTCAACTACGGCAACGACGGCTATAAAATGTCGCTCGAACGCCTGGGACGTTAAGCGCCTATGAAAAAAGCGGGCGCGCTGATTATCAGCCATGGTTCGCCGCAGCCGGAATGGGTGCAGGCGGTCGAGGAAGCGGCCGGCGAAGTACGAATCAAGGAGCATATGCCGGTCGCGGTATCGTTTCTGGGCAATGTGGAGGACGCGTCGATCCAGCACGGCATCGACGCGCTCGAAGCGGAGGGAGTCACGGATATTTTGGCCGTGATGCTGTTCGTGTCGGAAGGAAGCACGCATATCGACGAGATCGAATATGCGCTGGGCATCAAGGATGCGCCGGATAAGGAAACGGATCTTGAGCCGTTTCGGATCGCCGCGCGCATGCACGTCGGGCGACCGATGGGCGATGATCCGGACGTGGCGCGCATGGTCTGGGACAAAGTGTCTCCGGCCTCCGTCGATCCCGAGCATGAAGTGATTTTGCTCGTCGGACACGGAAGTATCCACGACGGGTTCCGGCAGCGTTGGGAGTCGGGAGCGGCGGCGCTTGCCAAGCGCGTCGGCGAAACCAGCGGCTTGGTTTGCGATTATGCGCTGCTCAATCCCGACAACGTGCGGGTCAAAGCGCAGGATTGGCTGGAAAAAGGACGCCGGGTGCTGATTGCTCCGTTGTTCTTGAGTACGGGCTATTTTCTGCAAACGGTGATTCCTCGCAAACTTGAGGGGTTAACGTATGGATATACGGGCGAGGCGCTGCTGCCTCACCCGCTGCTTCCGGTCTGGATCGAGCGGCAGGTCGAAGAGCTGTCGGCTTCGGTCGAAGCCAAGCGGGAAACGGACAATTAAGGATAGGCAACGATGAAGCGAAGGTCCCTTCCGGGCGACCTTCGCTTCAAGGTGTATCGGCGGCCGTCACTTCTCGCGCTTTTTTGGCGGTTCGGGATGGAAGCGGCAAGAACTTATAAGGAACAGGTGGAGTTTGACAGATGAGAAGAGCGAGGTTGATCTATAATCCGACGTCCGGGCGCGAGGAAATGCGGCGGCGATTGCCGGATATTTTGCAGCGCCTCGACGAAGGCGGAATCGAGACGACGGTGCACGCCACGACCGGCGAAGGCGACGCGACGCGCGCGGCCATTGATGCGGCTCAGCGCGGCTACGATATCGTCATCGCCGCGGGCGGCGACGGCACGATCTATGAAGTCGTGAACGGTCTGGCGGACCAGGAGCATCGCCCGGAGCTGGGCATATTCCCGCTGGGCACGACGAACGATCTGTCGCGGGCGCTCGGCATTTCCCGTCAATGGGAGGACTATTGCGACCTCGTCCTGCGCGGCGAGTCGCGTCCGATCGACGTCGGGCGTGCCAATGACCGCTATTTCATCAACATCGCGGGCGGCGGCTCGTTGACGGAACTGACCTACGAGGTTCCGAGCCGCCTGAAAACGATGATCGGCCAGCTTGCCTATTATTTCAAAGGCGTCGAGAAGATGGTCAATCTGTCGCCGATGCAGCTCAAGATCGACGCCGAAGGCCAAGATCCGATCGAGGGCGAATTCATGATCTTCCTGATCGGCAACACGAATTCCGTCGGCGGCTTCGAGAAGCTGATGCCCGATGCGCGGATCGACGACGGATTGCTCGACGTCATCGCGCTGAAAAAATGCAATCTGGCCGAGTTTATCCGCGTCGTCTCGATGGCGCAGCGCGGCGATCATTTTAACGATCCGAACGTGCTGTACTTCCGTACGAAGCGTCTGGAAGTGACTTCGCCGAATAACGTGCTGCTCAACCTGGACGGCGAACTCGGCGGCAAACTGCCGGGCGTGTTCGAAGTGCTGCCGCATCATCTGCGGGTGTTCACGTAAAGGATATTTGCCGGCGGATACGGAAAAATAGAACGAAACGATTTTCGGCAGGAAGCGCGGAGGAAATGCGTGCGCCTGCCGGAAAAAACGTGTTACAATACGGGAGGAAGGACCGCGCGCGGACGGCGACAAGCAGCCGGGCGGCGGAAATCCTCCTTTTTTGCATGCCCGGAAAAAGAAGCTGGGCGTAAAGGATAGTGCCGAGCTCGTGATGCGAATTTTTCCGAATGGCAAAGCTAAAACCGCTTTAGGCGCGGAAGCAAGTGAAGTTGCAGCTTTTGCAGGATTTTCGGCGCTTTACAAGGTGAACGGCGTGCCATGTTGTAAAAAATGCAAGATTATCGGCATATTTGGCTGATTATGATCCGGATTAAGCAGAAATATTGTAATAGATCCAGCTTGGCGGCACGGCAAATAGAAGGTATGGCAATAAGGTTGTATTTTTTACAACATGTTATGAAGAATAGTGCTTCGTCAGATCTAACATGCGATGACGTTCAATGGAACGTAGTTTGTTGATTCAAGTCTGACAAGATCAACGATCAATATGAGCGAAAGAAGTGAATATATATCATGAAGAACAATCATAACCGAGGCGGCGCGGCGAGAAACGGCAGTCAAGGCGGTAAGCGCAATTCGGCCCCCGGCTCTGCCGGACATGCAAGAGGAGGCAGCGGTTCGCGGGGACGCGGAGGTTCCCGGCCGGCTGCTGCGGAGATCACGGGCCTTCCGGTAGCCAAAAACGACGAAGTCACGCTCGACATCATCGGCATGAATCATGACGGCGAAGGCGTCGGACGCGCGGACGGATATACGCTGTTCGTCCCCGGCGCTCTGCCAGGCGAGAAAATCACGGCGAAAGTGCTGAAAACGAAAAAGCAGTACGGGTACGCGAAAATGCAGATGCTGGTCGAATCCAGTCCCGCTCGCGTTGAAGCGCCTTGCGAGATCTACGACCGCTGCGGCGGATGCCAGATCCAGCATATGGATTACGCGGCGCAGCTGGAATGGAAACGGCAGCAGGTCGCGGACAGCTTGCAGCGGATCGGCAAGCTGAACGTGCGGCCGCTCGAAGGAGAAGCGTCGGCCGCGTCGGCGGGCACGAAAGCGTCGGCGAAAACGCTCGAAGCCGGTGCGCATGCCGCCGGACTCGGCGAGAACGTTCCGGGCCGCGACGGCGTCTCGGACAAATACGAAGCGACTGCCCGCACAGGCGGCACGGCGCAAGAATCGGCGACTGCTTTCGGCGGAGGAGAAGGTTACGAGAACTCGGGAGCCGCGCCGGACGGCGAGACGGCGGTATCGGGAGCCTCTTCGACGAACCTCGGCGATGCGCCGTTTGTCGGCGGAACTGTCGGTGCAGAGGTATCCGCTTCCGAAGGGATTCTTGTCCCGCCTACGCTCGGCATGAGCGAGCCGTGGCGCTACCGCAACAAGGCGCAGGTCCCGATGGGACAGGAAAACGGCCGGTTGATCGGCGGTTTCTACGCGCGCGGCAGCCACCGGATCGTCGATATGGAGACCTGCATCATCCAGCATGAAGCCAACGACGAGATGGTGGAAACGGTAAAAGCCATCGGCCGCGAGCTGGGCATTTCCGCTTACGACGAAGAAACGGGACGCGGCTTGCTGCGCCACGTCGTGGTGAAGGTCGCTTTCGCGACGGGCGAGAAGATGGTCGTGTTGGTAACGAGCGGTGACCGCTTGCCGCGCGTCGACGATTGGGTCGAAGAGATTCGCAGCCGGGTTCCGGGCGTGAAAAGCATCTGCCAGAACGTGAATACGCGCCAGACGAACGTGATTTTCGGCGACGTGACGCGCGTGCTGTGGGGCGACGAAGTCATTCACGATTACATCGGCGAAGTGAAATTCGCGATCTCGGCCCGTTCCTTTTACCAGGTTAATCCGGCGCAGACGGAAGTATTGTACGGCAAAACGCTGGAGTATGCGGGGCTGACGGGCAGCGAGACGGTCATCGACGCCTATTGCGGGATCGGAACGATTTCGTTGTTCCTGGCGCAGAAAGCGAAGCGGGTCTACGGCGTCGAGATCGTGAAAGAAGCGATCGAAGACGCGCGGAAAAACGCCAAGCTGAACGGGATCGAGAATGCGGAGTTCGAGGTAGGTGCGTCGGAAGACGTGATTCCGCGCTGGAAAGCGCAGGGCATCACGCCGGACGTGATCGTGGTCGATCCGCCGCGCAAGGGTTGCGATCCGCGCTTGCTGGAGACGATTCTGGAGATGAAGCCGGAGCGGGTTGTGTACGTATCTTGCAACCCCGCTACGCTGGCACGCGATTTGCGGGTGCTGGAGGACGGCGGATTCAAGACGGTGAAGGTGCAGCCAGTGGATATGTTCCCGCAGACGGTGCATGTGGAGGCTGTGGCGCTGCTGCTAAGAGAAAGTTTTAATATGGTACGAAATCAAAAAAATAAGTATCCACTATTTTAATATTTATTATGTATAAAATCTGTGTGTTTTAGCGTATTATTTTGAGAGATGTACAAAATATTTGACTGCAAGGGAGTGATCCAAGTGAATGTAAAAGGTATATTACAAAAAGTACTAAATCGAATCCCTAAGGAAGCCGCAGTAGGTATTATTAATGAAAAAACAGGTTGGACACCCGAAAAAAAACCTAAAAAGAAAGAAGACATCAAAGAGAAGTTTTTGGAGCTGTCAGAAGTAATTCGAGAAGACGAAATCGAAGATTTTGTTCAAATGGCAGTCATGAGGAAGAATATTGGACTACCCACGTATACGTACAAAATAAATAATGTGAAGTTTTTAGAAAATCTTACTGAAGAACAGATTAAGCAAAAGTTTTCAATTGAAGATCGGACATTCAAAGATGTGTACGTTATATCTACTAACTTAGAATATCAAAAAGACATGATCACTTTCAACTTTAGAGTGAAAGAATTTGAAAGTCAGTGGCGTACAGGGGTAAATAACTTAACAAGCCTTTCAGCAGTATATACTTCAATTGTTACTCTCAATCTAACAAATAATGTTGTGAGTGTTTTTACTGGAAACCATAGCATTCAAGAAGTGCTTGTTGATTTTATGATACAGAACTTTAGTTTTCCAATTACAGCATACTCATTAAAGGAGCATACTAATCAAATCAATGCTCTTAGTAGTAGTGTAAGTTTTAAAACAGCTCTTCTGTTAGATTTTATTTCATTTAGATTACAGCAAAAAGGGATTGAAGCAAATTTTAAAGAAATTAAATTCTTTAATGGTACAAAAAATAAGAAGGACGGTATTAAAGATGTCGCAATCGGTGGGCGGGCGTTATTGGCTTCTCAGCTTGCTTGTGAATATATTACTATAGGTAGTGAGATAGTTTTTTTCTCAACTGATATGCTTTTCAACCAAGTACCTTTTTCAGTAAAAGTATATCTTAAAGGATCTAAGCGAGATACTTTAAAGATTGTTATATTAGATGTAGATGACGAAGAAGTAAAATCAGAATTGATAGAAATAATACAAAGTGAGTATATTGATATGTGCAACAATGGTTTAAAAAGCGTAGATAGCACAAAAGAACTTTTAAGCACAATAGCTTCTAAGTATTTTAATCAAGATCAATTAGTTAATCGAGTTGTTCAAGATAATGCGTTAAAGTCGATTGGTTTAGTAAGAGAAATGACAGCTTTATATGAAAATCAAGAAGAAGAAGAAGTAATTAAGTTGGTTAAGGAGTTTGTAACAGTTACTAAAACTATTCTTGACTCCACAGGATATGATCAAAATGATGATAATCTTAATGCTTTGAATTTATTTGCTGGTATACAAGATTCTAGCGTTTTGGATGAGGATGAAGAACTGTATAGAGACGAAGAAGCTATAGAAGAATAATCTTTACGAGGGAAGGTGTTCTTTTGTTAACTTGGACAAGTGACTGTTTAGTTTTTGATATTGATTTTAAAACTAGGATTCAGGATCAGGGGGACATTAAAACACCTTCCCCCTTTGAAAAAATGCATATATCAAAAATGAAAGATAATGTAGTAGAAATAGATTACACTTGGTTAGATTCTATTAAAGTCAATGATAAAATTTTTCGAAAAGAACAAAAAAGAATTAACGGATGGATTTTTATGGAAGAAAAAACTATGTTTATATTTTCCAATTCAGAAAGCTCAGTCACTTATTTTATTAGTAGATTAACGGAAATTTTTCAATTTAAAATTAAAAAGATCCCTCTATTCAGTAAGTGGAGGAAATTTCTTTTAAAAAAAGATATTTTAAAAAGATTTAAAATTATAAACGTTCATATTGTAAAAGAGGCAACTGCTTTTGATCAAAATGATATTCGAAAAGTAGCTATTAAAACTTTAGATGATTTGCAAATCAAAAGAATGATAAGCAATGATTTGATTACAAATTTAACATTTGAGACTGAAGAAAAGAAAGTTTTTTTTATAGATAAAGACTCTGCAATTTCTTTCCCAGATACTTTAAAAGAAGCAGATATATTCGATTGTTTAAGTCTTATAGTAAAGGAGCTTATTGATATAAATGATTAAATGGAGAAGTCTGCTAGTTTTAATTGTACCTTTTATATTTTTGATATTTACTGATTTTGATATTCCCTTACTAAAGGATCAACAGGATACACTTAAAGATCAAATTGAGCTTACAAGTTGGATTTTTTCAGGCATAATGGCTTTAATATCTTTTTTAGCTCTTTTTATTGGATATATGTATGAAAACAAGTTAATTGCTGCTTCAAATGATTTAAAGTTGATTTTTCGTCCCTACACACTGACCATTTCAGAAGTTAGACAAATTTTGATTTCTTACGAGAGTAACACTTCGAGGGATAGACTAATAACTTATATGTATTGGATTTATCTGATTGTATCCGCATCTACTATTTATGTTTGGGGTATAACTGTAGGTTTTTATACTGAATTTAAATACTCTTTAAAAATTGACTTTTCTTTGCCTGCTGTAGTGAATTTGAATATTTATTTATTTTATCTATTGTTAAGCGGACTTTTAATTGTACTAACTTTTATTTTGTTTCAAATAAAAAATTTAAAAGATCCTCTTCGTAAAGGTTACCTACCTACTGCGCAAGAATTAATTGACATGAAATTTTTAGATCAACAAGACAGTGATATAAATGAAATCATAATTAAAAATACCCCCTCTTTAACTTTCTACAAGAATCTCCCTCGTAACTCTCCAACTTACGAGGCTGTATTTTCAGTGCCAATAAAGTTTAAGAACTTAAAATTTGTAATAAAGCTATATGATGAGAATGGGAACATTGCTTTTACGTGCTATGGATACCTTATTGAAGTTAATCATGTAGGAGATCAATTTTTTAAGAGATTGACAGATAATTTGGGAGAAAGTATTTATAATAAATTGCGAGACAATGGCTCGGGAGAAATAAAAATTTATAGCGCTAATCATTCGATATTATGTAGAGTTTCTTTGAAAAGTGTAATAAACGATGATAATTCGTTCACTGTTATTCCTCAAAACATCATTTTTGATAGGGAAGCACATGAACGTGATCATACTTTGATTGCAAGATTAAATAGTGAAACTATTATGTATAATTAAAGCATAGGTATGTTTATGATTAATATTATCATCTGTTTGTATAATTCTAATTCTATGATTCTGCTGATGCTAGGCGAAGTACTATGAGTTATTTTTACATGAAATTTGGCTGTAGGAGTGCTAAAGGCAATAACCTAATCTTTGACAAATCAGCGAGCATCAAGAAATGATGCCATTGAAGATGACTTTAATAGTGCTGTTTGGGACATGTTCCCGCAGACGATGCATGTAGAGGCCGTGGATTTGTTAGAGCGGCTCCCATAAGTGCCGATCGACTGAATTCAAATATTTTCTCGATAAAAACGACCTCAGATCCGCGCCGTAGCGGAAAAAGAGGTCGTTTTTCGATATTCTACACGAACAAATTATGATTCGCCTGCGAAGCCTGCCCCAGGTAATAACCGACGCCGCCGATCTTCACGGCGTCCATCAATTCCTCCCGCTGAATCCCCATCAGATCCATTGACATCTGGCAGGCGACGAGTTCGACGCCTTGGTCGGCTGCGCTTTGGATCAGCGATTCCAGCGAGTCCACGTTATTGCTTTTCATCAAACCGCGGATCATTTTCGCCCCCATGCCCATCATGTTCATGCGGGACAGGCCCAGCTTGCGGCTGCTGCGGGGCAGCATCAGATCGAACATGCGTCCCATTTTACTTTTAACTACGGATTGCCGTTCCGGTTTGCGAATGACGTTTAGCCCCCAGAAGGTGAAGAACATCGTCACTTTGCGTCCGCTGGCCGCTGCTCCGTTGGCGATGATGAAGGAGGCGATCGCTTTGTCCAGATCCCCGCTGAACACGACCATCGTGCTGGCGGGATCTTCCGCGGCAGCAGTCGGCGTCACGGCTGAGGACAAAGAGGATCGTTGTTCCGCCGCCTTTTTGCTCAATACCGCTTCGATCGCGCCGCCGCTCAGACGTTCCAGTTTCAGCAAGTCGGAACCGTTCATTTTGGCCCAGGCTTTAATGTCTTCGTAAAAGCCCGGATCGGAAGCTTGTACGCGCAGCGTTTGTCCGTGCTCGATCTTATCCATGCTCTTTTTGACTTGCATCAGCGGCCCCGGGCAGCTTAAGCCGCGCGCGTCCAGTTCATGGTCGACGGTCAGCGGCTGATTGGCTGCGGGTACGAGAGGAGTCGGAGCCGTTTCTTGCAACGGAGCAAGCGGCGAATTGTCGTTTGCTTTTTCGCTTTGTCCTTCATCTCCGCTCTGTCCTTCATCGTTTGTTTCGCCGCTGTCGACGCCCGCGAAATCCGCCGGAGCAAACTGCGCCTGCCTATACGTTTTATAACCGCCGCTCAGGTTCCGGACGTCATATCCATGCTGCCGCAAAATTTGCGAAGCCGTATACCCGCGAAATCCGACCTGGCAGTACACCCAAATTTCTTTGGCAGGGTCCAGCTCGTTCAGCCTTCCACGAAGCTCGTCGACCGGAATGGAGATCGAACCGGGAATATGGCCGCCTCGATGCTCCAGATCGCTGCGCACGTCTAGCAGGACGGAGTTTTCCGGAATGCGCGCGTCGAGCTGGTCATACGTAAACGATTGAACGCGCCCGGCAACGATATTTTCCGCCGCGTAGCCGACCATGTTCACCGGATCTTTCGCGGAAGAAAACGGCGGGGCGTAGCTCAGTTCAAGCTCGGCCAGATCGCTGACATGGCCTCCGAAATGAATCGTAACGGCGATATCGTCGATCCGTTTTTCCACGCCTTCGCAGCCGACAGCTTGCGCGCCGAGCACTTTGCCTTCCGGTGTGAATAGCAGCTTGAGCACGATCGCGCTGGCGCCCGGATAGTAGGAAGCATGGGACGACGGATGCACGATGATGCTGCGGTAGTCGATGCCGAGCCGCTTCAGCGTTTTTTCGCTGCTGCCGGTGGAAGCGCCCGTCATGTCGAATATTTTGATGACGGACGTGCCCATCGTGCCTTTGTACACGGAGTCCAGTCCGGCGATCCGGTCCGCGACGATTCGGCCCTGCTTGTTGGCCGGTCCCGCCAGCGGAATCGCAGCTTTGCCGCCGTGCACGTAATCGCGCACTTCGATGGCGTCGCCGACGGCGTAGACATGCGGAAGGTTAGTCTCCAGCGCTTCATTGACGGCGATATGGCCTCGCGCGCCCAACTGTATGCCGCTGCTTTGCAAGAAGGCCGTATCCGGAGTGACGCCGATCGCGAGAATGACCAGGTCGGCGGTCAACAGCCGTTCGCCGCCCAATTCGACGCCGATTCCTCGATCCGTCGAGCGGAAGCCTTGCACACGCTGCGAAAACAGCAGGTTTACGCCTTTGTGCTGCATTTCCTGTGCGAGCGTTGCCGCCAGTTCGGGATCGAAAGGTGCGAGCAACTGCGCATTGCCTTCGATCAGCGTGACGTTCAGTCCGGCTTCTTTCAGATTCTCCGCCATCTCGACGCCGATGAATCCGCCGCCGATCACGATCGCGGATCGTCCGCCGCCCGCCGTTACTTTTTCCTTGATGCGGTCGATGTCGGGGATATTGCGAACCGTGTAGATCAGCGGATGGTCGCTGCCCGGCAGATCGGGCACGACAGGGCGGGCTCCCGGGGACAAGATCAGTTCGTCGTAGCTTTCTTCGTATAAGCCGCGTTCGGCGCTCCGCACTTGAACGGTGCGCTGATGCGGATCGACCGAGATCACTTCGCTATGCGTGCGGACGTCGATCCGGAAGCGGTCGTTCATGCCTTGCGGCGTCTGAACGAGCAGCCGCTCGCGCTCGGCGATCGAGCCTCCGATATAGTAAGGCAGCCCGCAGTTGGCGAACGAGATATAAGGGCCTTTTTCGAACATGATAATTTCGGCATGCTCATCCAGTCGGCGCAAACGAGCCGCTGCCGATGCTCCGCCCGCGACGCCGCCGACGATCAGTACTTTTTTGCTCATGCTTCGCATTCTTCCTCTCCGAATAACGCTTTTACGATGGCTTCGACCCGTTGGTCGGCCAGAATATAATTGACTTCCAGACCTTTGCGTTCAGTCGTAACGACGCCTGCGCTACGCAGCTTTTGCAGATGTTGGGAGATCGTCGACTGCGGAATGTCCAGGCACTCCTGCATATAGGAAACGTTGCATTTCTTTTTGCGCATCAAGCCGCGAACGATACACAAGCGGATCGGGTGGGACAAAGCTTTCAACAGATCGGCGGGTTCGTCGAATTGGTTCAGATCGTTTTTATCAAAAGCGGGAATCGTCATTTCATCTCTCCTAGATCGTTATATTCGAATAATACGATACAAGGAAGTGAGTGTCAACTTGACCTACGATCTAAATCAAGGATAGACGTAGTCAACTTTGAAAATCCGGATGGCTGATGTACGATAAAAAAGACATTCTACTTACATATCGAAAGGAATGAATCCCGCATGAACGCTCCATCCGATCACTTAACCGCACTTCTCGGCCGCCCCTACGACTCCAAATCCATCCAAGCCCTACTCCAACCTTTCGGCGTCAAACGCATGCCTTCGCCGAGCAGCTACTTCAACGACGACATTATCTGGTCGGCGAAGGCTTCTCTACGTCTCGACGTCTACCGCGCTCCGAAAATAAACGACCTCACCGGACTAAACTACGCCCCGGAGGACGGGTGGATCATCGGTTCCGTTCATTTCCTCGCACCGGGATCGGATGATCGGATCAAAGCGCCTTTTTCCGGCTTGCTTCCCGAAGGAGTCGCGATGAATGCTTCCCCGGAAGATGCGATATCGGCCTACGGTTCGCCCGCGATGAACGAGTTTACGGAATGGCCGGGCTTCTCGGGTCGGATCTTGGCTTGGCGAAAATCCGGGATCAATATCGTGACGGAATATGAAGAAGGGACTCGCTTGAGAAGCTGCACGTTCTGCCTGATCGGCTGCATCGGGGCATGGCGCAGCGATCAGCCGGAGATTTTCGCTCCCCGAAATTAGCAAACCACAACCTCCGCCAATAATGCTATCATTTGAGTAATCCAGATATTCATTGCGCTTTAAAGAATGGGGTTGGCTTCATCATGAGGGGGATGTTCAAGTTCGGTTCGCGTATCGTTTGGCTTTATGTGACGGCGGCCATTGTCGTGGGACTGGCTGCAAGTTATGTGGTGATCTCCGCGCTGGATTCTCCGAAGTTCGAAAGTCGGGAAGGGGTTCTCGATTTAAGGCAGGTCGAGGTTCGGGAGAATCCGCAAAAGTTAGCCGGAGAGTGGGAGTTTTACTGGCAGGAGCTGCTATCGCCCGAAGACGCTCGGATACGATCGACGGAAGTCGGGCAAGGCGAGCATTGGATCGATATTCCAAGCTCTTGGTCCGGTTATCGGTGGAACGGGGAAAAGCTTGGGGGGTCAGGCTATGCTACCTATCGCCTGGTCGTCGAGCTTAGTGAAAAGGATCATAACGAGAGGCTTGCTCTAAGGTTGCCGAGTATCTTTCATGCGTACAAATTATGGGTGAACGGCGAGCTGCTGGCGCAAGTCGGCAAGGTGGGGCAGGATAAGGCCGGCATGAATCCTCGCTTGGCGACGAAGCTTTTATTTTTCCAACCTGAAAGCGACAACATCGAGCTCGTCATGCAAGTATCCAACTTCAATCACAACCGCGGCGGCATCACCAAACCGATCGAGCTTGGCGGGAGCGACGTGCTTGCGACCAAGACCAATCTGAACCTGGCTGCGGATATGTTCGTGACGGCGAGTTTGGTCGTAATCGGTTTGTATAATCTGTTATTGTTCATACTGAGACGTAAAGACCGGGCTCCTCTATATTTCGGCGTGTTCACGGTACTGCTCGGCATTCGGTCTTTGTTTAACGGCGAAGTGATTTTTACGCAGTGGCTGCCTCATTTTCCTTGGGAATTGCAGTTCAAGATCGAGTATCTGATTTTGAGCGTCAGCGGCTTTATCATTATGATGTACTTTGACAGCATTTTCCCGAATTACGTATCGCGATGGTTCCGTATCGGCTCAAGAGTGGCAACCGGCGCATTTTGCATCCTGATTATCGTCACGCCCGCGCTGATCTACACCCAATTCCTGCTGCCGATCGGCGTGATGGTTGTGGCGCATATGGTGTATCTGATGATCGGGTTGGTCAGAATGGCTGCTCGAAGAAAAAGCGGAGCGCTGATTTTCCTGTTGGCCTCGGTGGTGACGTTGGTGACGGTCGTTAACGACTTTTTATATTACAACGGCTGGTCTTTGATCGAAAACACGTCGCCGCTGGGCCTGCTGGTCTTTACGGTGGCGCAGATGATCCTGCTTTCTTCGAGATTCACGCAGGCGGCGTCGAACGAAGAGCGAATCGCGCGCGAACTTCAGATAGCGAACGACAAGCTGATCGAAATGAATACGAATCTGGAGCAGACGGTACAGGATCGAACACAAGCCTTGTCGAACGCTCATCATGACCTTCGCACATCCTACAATCAGCTGCTTAACTCCGAGCAAGGGCGGAAAAAGCTTCTGGCTTACATCACGCACGATCTGCGGATGCCGCTGGCCAGTATGCTCGGGTATGTGGAAGCCGTTCAGGATCAGGTGAAGCCGGAGCGGAATGAACAGTATCTGAAATATATTCGGGAAAATACGATAAGAATCAATCGGATGATCGAGGAACTGTCTTTTTTGTCGCATCTGGAAACCGGGCAAGTCTCCTATCGCATGAACCGGGTATCTATCGTTCAATTTTTGCGCAGCTTTTTCGAGCAATACGAGTTGGTGGTGCGCGATGCGGGCTTGGATTTCATTTTGAATATCGGAGATTCGGAAGATCCGCGCACTCGCCGGGTTGTGGTCGAGATGGATGCGCAGCGATTGGAGCAGGCGTTGTTCAATCTGGTGTCGAATGCGATGAAGTTCACCTCACGGGGAGGCACGGTGCGTATCGGATTGACCGTGGATGAAAAAGACGGCGCTCGCTCTGCGATCATCAGTATCCAAGATTCCGGCATGGGGATTCCGCCCGATCAGTTGGAACAAATCTTCGACCGCAACTACAGATACGATCAACCGAGCGCGGAAAAAGGCGTACAAGGAAGCGGGCTTGGGCTTGCGATTTGCAGGGAGATCGTGCAGGGGCACGGAGGAGCGGTTCGGGCGGCGAGCGACGGCGAGCGAGGCGCGACCTTTTACGTAACGCTTCCTTGGATCGGGAATGAAGGAGGAGAGTAAAATGGATGCGCAAAAAATCATGATCGTCGACGATGATCCTCATATTTGCGAGATTGTTCAGGTGTATTGCGACAGAGAAGGCTTTATATCGGCTTGCGGTCGGAGCGGTACGGAGGCGATGGCGCTGCTCCGTACCTTTGAGCCGGATTTGATCGTGCTGGACGTGCTGCTGGCTAACGAAAACGGCATCGATTGGTGCAAACAGGCACGCCATTTTACGGATGCGCCGATTATATTTGTAAGCAGCCAGGATGAAGACGAAATCAAAATCAGCGCATTGACTTACGGCGGCGACGATTACGTGACCAAGCCTTTTAGTCCGGGAGTTCTTATGGCGAAAATCAAGGCGCATCTGCGCCGGGTGTCGGCCGGGAGAAAGGAACAACTGCTGGAACTGCCGGGCATAACGTTGGATTATTATGCGCAGTCCGTCAGTATGGGCAGCACGGCCGTTTTTTTATCGAAAAAAGAATTCAGCCTGCTGTCCTACATGGCGCAAAACGTGAACCGCGTCATCGGCGTCGATACGTTGTTCCAAATCATCTGGGGAATGGAAAGCTTGGAAGATACGAGGACGGTTGCGGTACATATCAGTAATTTGCGTAAAAAGATCGAGTCCGACCCTGCCAATCCTGAACGGATTATTACGGTGCGGGGGAGCGGGTATATGTTGGTGGCAGATAACTAGACGTAGGGCAAAAGCGGTGCAGGGATTCCAGTCCTTGCACCGCTTTTTGGTTTGGAGACCAGCAATGATTTCGGATGATATCCCTTATTTAAAGTTTTCTTTATAAACCGTAAGCGGCCGATCCAGCATGATACACTTCGAGCAGGAAAATGAATTTCAAATTTTCTGCATTCGTATCGAACGTACGAGTAAATCCCCCTCCTGATCCCAAGCTTTCCCTCAAACGGCTTGGGAACTTCAGATCGAATCGTGCAAGGCCGTTTCCTCCGCTTGATCCCCCCATATATTGAGCAGGCCTGGTTCGAAGGAACAAGTGATCCAAATCCGGGTCACTTGTTTTATATGTTATCCGATTGAGGAGGACCCGAAGAACAGTATGGATTGAGGAAAACGCCGGGTTGTTGTTGGGCAGAGGATTGTGAATTTGTATGATTCATGAGTTTCATTACATTGTGTTTTCAGCAAGATCCATAAATAGAGGGGATGTATAAGTGTGAAAAAAGCAATAAAGCGAGCTTGGAAAGCGAAGGTGCAGGTGCTGGTCTGGCTGCTCGTCATCAGTCTGATCGTACCGATGCTGCCGCCGCCGAAGGCGTCAGCAGCGGCAGAACTGCCGATGCAGATTACCGATGTCACGGCAATGACTAAGTTCAAGGATGTGAACGCGACGGACTGGTTCCATGACGCGGTCGTGCAGATGCAGGCGAAAGGGATCTTTAGCGGGACGACCGCCGATACCTTCTCGCCGAAAGGAAAGATGACGCGCGCCATGTACATTACGGCGCTCGGACGGATGGCGGGCGTGGATACAGGGGCGTATCTCGCATCGAGCTTTGCCGACGTTCCGGTCGGAAGCTGGTATGCGCCGTACATCGAATGGGCGGTGCAAAAAGGAATTACCGACGGCACGGGCGGAAGCAACTACTCGCCGAACGCGACGGTGTCGCGCGAGCAAATGGCGACGATGACGTTGCGTTACTTTGAAAGCGAGCAAATTCCGTATCAGACGGGAACTCCGCTTACGACGCAGCCGGGCGACTTGGCGAACGTATCGCCTTGGGCAGCGGATGCGGTATTGAAATTATGGCAAGCCGGCGTGTTTACGGGGGATGAAAAAGGGAACTTCAACCCGCGTGCTCAAGCGACTAGAGCGGAAGCGGCCGTTCTGTTTATGCGAAACAGCAGCATTGTTGAAGCATGGAAAAGCGGAAATCCGGTTATAGTTGTACCGACTCCTACAACGTCAACGCCTACACCGACGCCAACCCCTAATACGGCTGGAAATAGTGGCGGCGGCACATCAGGCGGAAATAATGGAGGAACCCCCGGAGGAAATGCAGGCGGAGGAACTCCGACGCCTACAGGCATTACCTACACGCTGACTTTTGAAAGCAACGGCGGCAACGTAATTCCGGCGCAAAAAGTGAAAAAAGGCGAATTGCTAAATAATCTGCCTGTGCCGACGAAAGAAGACTTTATTTTTCAAGGTTGGTTCATTGACAGCGATCTTTCGTTGATTTTTGCCAGCGGAAGCGAACTGACGGAAGACACAACCTTATATGCGAAATACACAGACCGTTTAGACGACGCGGTAGAGAGCATACCGAGCTATTCGGTATTGGATGTAGCTCCGAATTACACGATCACCCTAAAAGACGAGACAGCTAGCCTTACGATCGAGGATGTCAAAGCCGGAATCGAATTTATCGATACAGCCAATCCAAGCTTTGAAGGAGTCGAAGTTGCCGGAGGTAACGGAGTCTTCACCGTCTCCTCTGCTGCCGAAGAAGGCAAGTTTGTCGAAGGTAATACGTACCAACTGACGTTAACGGACGAGAATTTGTCTTTTGACGGTCAAGATAAGTCGACAGAAATTTATGTATTCAGCGTCGCGAAGCCCGAAGGAATCGAGATTCCGCTCGATACGAATCTGATCTACCTCCCTTATGCAGACGTTAAAAATATGACATTGAACGGCAAAGAAGCCGGTTCTCTCGCGGTTCCGGTCATGACGACAACCGTAGACGGTAGCGGTCAAGCGCTAGCCGATGCGAACGCGACAAGCGGAACATTCGATTACAACGGTAGCGTCGATATTCAAATCGGTGCTACGGTCGCGATCTATGCGGGTGTACGCCCCGATCAACGCACCGTTGCAACAGACGGCGTAAATAGTGGTGACGTCGCTTATGTTCATATTACGGACAAAGTCGGAAAAACGTATACCTATGGACGCGCCGAAGTGGACGAAGTCCTGTTCAAGCCCGATGTTCTGCCCGTTAGTATCACCGCGGACACAGATGGCTATCCTGATAACAACTCGATTACGGTTGAACATACCGTGATGAACTACAGCGATCCCCAGTATGAAGAGTTGGGCTTGAATGAATTGACGACTGTAGACGTTGGTGACTTCATCGGATTCTACACAGGAGAATTCGGTTCTGAGAATGGAATTGAGTCGGTTGGTTATGGGCGAATCACATCGGTCACATCGAATGCGGAGATGGACATCATTACGTATACCGATGCAACTCTGGATGACGTGACTAGCGCATTCGATATGTATCAGAAGCAAGCGATCGACGGCGAATATCTATTGTCGGATGAACAAGTGGATCAAATCGAGCGGCAGATCGAGACGCAAGCACGTAAAAGCGGCTTCGTTGATCAAGCCGCAGACTACTTGACCGAGACGGCGCTAAAGACCAAAGCCGTCCAGTCTCAAGCCTTTTTGGCAGGCAATGATCGAGTCAGTGTCGAAAATCTGGAAGTCACGGCGACGATCGGTACGAAGGTGAAAAACATCGATCAGCGCAGTTCGGGGATCAGCGCGAGCTTGGCAGTCGAAGCGGATATCGTCGTTCATCTTACAGAAAAAAGCGATCTTGTCATTCATATGACGGCTGCTTTCGTGCAAGAGATTTCGCTTAGCCTGAATGTGAATTCAGAAACGGCATGGCATTGGTATAAGGTCAAAATCGGTTTCTTCTCCGTTCCGGTCTTCCCGGTCATCGACGATTATATCGTGACTGCGAATTTGGACACGTATACGTACACAGGTCTGAATATTACCGCAGAAATGGCGCTTGTCGAACCTAACGAGTTAGAAGATGCTTTAGAAGATTGGGATGCGGCCGAAGAAGAAGGTCTATTAGGTGACGTTCGAGATATCGCGACTGAAATCCAAAATCTCATCAACGGCACGGACGACGAAGACGATAATCTGGACGCGGACAGTTTGCGAGAACAGTATCAAGAGATGTTGGAAGAGGATACGGAATGGGTGCCTTTAATTGAAAAAAGCTTATTCAAAACCAGCGTATATGTAGCGTATGGATTGATTGAAGTTCAATTCGAAGCGCAGTTTGTCGTGAAAGCCAAAGTCAATCTGTCGATTGGCGCGGATTTCTACTATAAGAGTGCCAAGCGTTATTCCGTTACGTTGCGCATCTTATCATTCAGCGGCACAAGCAATACGGTGAATTTACCGGGAGACGGGGATTACCAATTCACGTTCTATGTCATGGGAACGATCGGGTTACGTGCAGGTATTAATATGGAAGTCAAAGCCGGGGTCGGTAGCGTCTCATTAAATAGTATAGGCATTTCGGTAGAACCCGGTGCTTATATCAATCTATGGGGTTACTTCTATTATCAATTGAAAAATATCAATAACGTCAAAACCACGAAATCTTTAGGGGCTTTATACGTCGAGATCGGCATCTATCTGGAAGTGGCACTTGGCGCTCAATTAGGCGATGGCGCGCTTTCGGCAGGCGTTTCTCTGCTCGACAAAGAGTGGCCGCTCTATATGATCGGCCGAGCAGACAATGTATACGATTTTGATTACGAACAAGATGAAGAGTTAGGTATTCCGCTAGCAGGTAAAGGCAATTCGATCGAATTACCGAATTCGCTTTTGAAGATGAATGTATTCGATTTGAAAAGCGGAGATACAGGTTCGGCAGTGTATGACGTGAATCGTTTTGATATCCAAGTCGATAATAAAAACTTCACGTATGATCCAAGCACACGGCGAATCGCAGCAGTATCCACTACGCGTCCGGTACTCAAAGGCAATCTCGTTATCACTTGGAAAGGCGCGCCGCTTTCGTTCGCGTCGGATCCGATCAAACGTACCATTCCTTTGTCGTGGCGGATGACGCAAAACGAATATATTTTCCAGCTTGATCCGCGTAACGGCGGTGCGACGCAAATCCTTCCGGTCGTCTACAATACGGCGGTCAACGTGCCTACGCCCGTCTATCCGGGTTACACGTTCCAAGGGTGGTACACAGCGCCTAGCGGCGGGGAAAAAGTAGAGATTCCAAGCCGTATGCCAAAAGAAGACTATGAGTTGTATGCGCGCTGGACAGCGAATCCCAATACTCCTTATACCGTCTTGCATTATTTGATTGATCCGAACACAGGAAAATCTGTATCCAAAACGCCGGATTACACAGAGTTTGCGAAAGGAACCACAGACACGGAGATCCATATCAATTCGGATCGTTTCAAAGCTCAAGGATATGCCAACGGGGTATCTGACGGACGTATCATCAAAGGGGACGAATCCACGGTTGTAAAAGTGGAGTATTACCCAGCCGTCCATAGCGCAAGCTTCAATCTGGGGTATCCGGGCGCTCCGCGCAGTTCTTTCAGTGAACCCGCAGGAAGAAACATCGAAGGCCGAATCCCGGTACCGACGAGAACCGGTTATGTATTTGACGGCTGGTCACCACAAGTACCCAAAACGATGCCGGATTCGAGCGTCGAATATACCGCGCAATGGATCGCCAAAGAAGACACGCCTTACCAAGTCGTATATCTCAAGCAAGATCTGGGAAGCGACACGTATACGGTAGCGGATACGGAATCGTATCGCGGCGCGACAGGCGCGGAAGCGAATCTGGATAGCGTTACACCGAAAGTCTATCCGGAGTTCGAATTTAAGCCTGAAATTCCGGGCACGGTACTGACAAGTACGATTGCAAGCAATGGCAAAACCGTACTGAAATTGTATTACAAACGCGATACGCACAAGCTCAAGATCAATTATGGCGGCTCAGGCCAGGCAGACAAAGAAGTCGATGTTCCGTTTGGAGCAACACTGAAACTTCATCTCGGCACACCGATTCGCGAAGGGCATATGTTCACAGGTTGGTCGCCGGCTGCTCCGGAGAATATGCCGGGTGAAGATATTTCGGTAACCGCGCAATGGTCGACCAATGCGTATACCATTAACTTTGAAAGTAATGGGGCAACGGAAGACGTAAGCAGCCAGAATGTAGATTACGGCGGCTCGGTCACGGTTCCAACAGAGCCGACGAAAAACGGATTTGTATTCGGCGGCTGGTATAGCGACAGCAGTCTGACAAATAAGTATGATTTCGGCACATTAGTCACGGACAACATGACGCTTTATGCGAAATGGCTGCTGCAGTACACGGTGAGCTTCGATAGTATGGGCGGATCGCCGGTAGACGCTCAGGTGGTGAATGACGGAGCCAAAGCGACAGCGCCGACAGCGCCAACCAAAGACGATTATGTATTTAGCGGTTGGTACATGGATGATCAGTTATCGACCCCGTATAATTTCACGACAGCGGTAGTTACAGGCGATATTACACTGTACGCGAAATGGAATATTTATGTGCCGACTACGTATACGGTAAGTTTCGAGAGCAATGGCGGAACAGATGTCCAAGCTCAGATTATAAACGAAGGCGCAGTCGCTAACGTTCCCTTAGAACCGATGCAAAGTCGCTATACGTTCGCCGGTTGGTACAGTGACAGTGACTTGACGACGCCTTACGGATTCACCGAAAGCGTGATGAACGATCTGACGCTGTATGCGAAGTGGACGTTGAACGAATATACCGTGACGTTCAATAGCAACGGAGGTTCAGCCGTATCCAGTCAATCGGTAAATGACGGCGATAGCATTGCTGCTCCGGAAATGCCCACCCGCAACGGTTATGTTTTTGGCGGCTGGTATAGCAATAGCACGCTGACGAATCTGTATGACTTTAATACACCGATCGCAGCAAATCTGTCGTTATATGCAAAATGGACGGCGCGCTACACCGTAACCTTCAATAGCAATGGGGGTTCTAACGTAGATTCCCAGACTATTGATCGCGATGGTAAAGTTCAACTTCCGCCAGCACCGACGCGGGACGAATATACTTTTGTCGGTTGGCAGATCGATGAGAGTCTGACTCAAGGGTATGACTTCGATACATCGGTGACGAACGATCTCACCTTGTATGCAAAATGGAAATCGGATAAGTATACGGTAAGTTTTGACAGTAATGAAGGATCGGCAGTCGAAGATCAAAAGGTAAGTCCGGGCGGTAAAGCATCCGCTCCATCGACACCGACATGGGAAGGCTACAAATTCGAAGGTTGGTATAGCGATAATATATTGACGAATCCTTACGACTTCAATACCGTAGTCAATGCTGACCTTACTTTGTACGCAAAATGGACGTATACGCCGTGGTATATTTTAGGTAATCCGTTCGATGCAAGAAGTGCGTACCAAGTGGTTGCGGATAGTCGAGGTATCGTCTATGCGACTTACGAAGGAGGAATATCGAAATACGCAAACGGCGCATGGACATCGATTCCGGGCGATTCCAGTGCAGCCAAGAAAATTGCTGTAAACAGTCAAGACGTCTTGTACCGGGTCAATTCAGACGGCGACGGCACTTTGTTTGCACAAAAGTTCAACGGAACCGGTTGGGAAGACCTCGGCAGGGATAAAACTCTTGTCGGCGCTTCAGGCGATGGCGGGTTTGCAGGTGCGAGAATCAATCTTGCATTCGATAACAACGATGTTCTTTATGTCGTATACAACGATCAAGACGACAAATTGCAGGTAGTCAAATACGTAGACGATGTGTGGGTACCGGTCGTCGGAGGAGCTTCTCTCGGAGGACATGCAGATAATCCAAGTCTCAAATTCGACGCGGACAATAACATGTATGTGTTCAGAGATAAATCTGAAACCATCAACAGAGGGAATCCGTCTCTCAACGGAAGAGGAACGCGTATTGTCGTTTTGAAATACGAAAATGCAGCATGGGTAGCACTCGGCGACTTGGGCTTAATCGAAGTTAGAGAGCTTTCAGAGACACCGTACTTTGAAGTGGCTCCGGACGGCACGCCTTATGTCTTGCATTCGACGCCTGGTAAAGCGGTACTGACAAGGTATAACGGTACGGAGTGGGAGAAAGTCGGCGAAGGTTCAATGCCGGTTTCCGATTACTTCACATTAGGATTAGCAGTCGATGAGATCGGTACGCCGTATGTTGCTTATGAAGATAAGTCAAACGGCAATAAAGCGAGCGTGGCGAAATATGAAGGAACTTGGAGTAAAGTCGGCGCAGAAGCTTATGTTGCGACCAGTAATCTGACTTTAAGGTTCTCAAGAGGTAAGGACGGCAACTTGTATTTGATTTTCGTAGAACGAAATGCAAATAAAGTTGACGTCATGAAGCACAAAATTCGGTAAGAACCCATTCAATCATAAAAATAACCCGAAAGAAGCTGCGACAAGCGCTATCATGTGCTCAAGCAGCTTCTTTTTATGAGAAACTAAACGTACCCAAATCGCGTTTGTAAGTATATAAGATGCGCCTTCTCGCTTTTACAAAAGGAGAGGGTTATAAGTGAGAAAAAGCTTGTCTATTCGTGTTTTAATGATTTTTGCTTTACTGAGTCAATTGGCGTTGCCTTTTGCCAGTGCGTCTTCTGATGGACCGCCTTCGATAGACAATAGTTCAAACTCGGCTTATGCTGCAACGGCAACGACCGCAAAGGTAGCCGATGCAATCGTACCTGCCGGTTCGAATTCTGCAACAGCATCAGCGACGTTGACAGGTTTGCGACCAGGTTCCGTCTACTATGTCAGCGGTAGATGAAAATGCGTTCGGACCAACGAGCTCTACAGAAATGACCTTATTTACATTTCCAGCCGATCCTCCTACAATCAATCCAACCCCGGCAAGTTTCGATAAAAATCCTACTCAACAGTCTGACGTTTCCACAGCGTTAACGACAAACGGCCACAAACTCACCTCAGTTGAGCTTGACGGTTTCCCTATCCCCAACAACCCAAGATCCCCCGCTTGATCCCCGCACGCAAGGCAGAACGAATTCGAAGGAAACAAGCGGCCCCGACGGGAAGTTTGTTTCCTTTTTCATTTCTGCTGTTGCTTTACTTGGAAACGTAACGCCTTAAAGAGGCATTCGGGGAAACTTCTCATGCGTCTTTTTTCAGTGCGTATCCATAAAAAGCCGTATTATTTTGTTTGCGAGTTAACTGTAATTATCCACCTTTATTCACTTAACTTGTATATATGGTTGTTATGACATACAATAGACCCGGTAAGAAACTTAGCACTCTTTCAAAAACTCTACGCAGGGAGGCCCACCATCTCATGTCACACTCTAACATAGCCCTTTCCGTATTGGACTTGCTTCCGATCCGCGAAGGCAAAGACGCTACAGCGGCTATCGATCAGATGGTCAGCCTGGCGCAAACCGTCGAAAAACTGGGCTACACCCGATACTGGATCGCCGAGCACCACAATACCCCGACGCTGATCAGCTCCGCGACTTCGATCTTGGTCAAGCACGTCTTGGATCACACCGACACGATCCGCGCGGGTTCCGGCGGCGTCATGCTGCCCAACCATTCGCCGTTGATCGTAGCCGAACAGTTCGGCACGATCGCGACTATCCATCCGGATCGCGTCGATCTGGGACTCGGCCGCGCGCCGGGAACGGATGAAGCGGCAGCGAAGGCGATTCGGCGTTCTTCGGGGGATTCCGCGCCTTCTTTCCCGGACGATATCCGATCTCTCCTCACCTATCTCGGAGCGCCGGAACAACAAGGAACCGTCCGCGCTTATCCCGGAGTCGGAACGAAAGTTCCGTTGTACATCCTGGGTTCTTCGACGGATTCCGCCTATTTGGCGGCTGAACTCGGCTTGCCTTACGCGTTCGGCGCCCATTTTGCTCCTGCCCACTTGGAAGCGGCGCTTGTTGCGTACCGGGAAAACTTCAAGCCTTCCGTGCATCTGTCCAAGCCCTACGTGATGGTATCTGCCAATGTGATCGCGGCCGATTCGGACGAGGAAGCTCATTTTTTGGCGACGACGATGAACCAGGTCTTCCTGAACATCCTGCGGGGCGGGCAGCAGCTCATGCAGCCGCCTGCCGAGAATCTCGACTCCGACATCACCGCGAAGGAAGAGGAAATGCTCGCGGCGATGTCCAGCGTGACGTTCAAAGGAAGCAAAGACACGATCACGCAGCAGCTTAATCTTTTCCAAACTCGGTATGCGGCTGACGAGTTGATCGTGAATTCGTTTATTTACGAGGAAGAGAAGCTGACGCGTTCGTTCGAGATTTTAAAAGAAGCCGTGCAGAGCATGGAAGAGAATCGTCAATCAGAGGCGAGCATCGTTCGGTAATCGGCGGGCACTCAAATCCGTATCCGAACTTCATCGTTCATACTGGGTTCATATTCGCTTCATTCGGAAGACATTTCGGTTCGCTAGACTGGGAAGAAGCAGGCCGCAAGGCCGTTTCGCAGATTACCAAAGGAGCTGAACCGTTTGACCTCGAATGTAAGCAAAGCCCGAAAAATTTTGTCCGTTTTGTTGAAAATCATTGCCGCGCTCGCGATCCTAGTTTTGCTGTTCGTCGCGACCGTCTTTGCCGTCGACCGAATCAGCAGCGCTTCCGAGCAGAAAAAATTGCAGCCGTACGGCCAGCAAGTGACGGTAGACGGAAAACAGATGAACGTGCTCGTCCAAGGCGACGGCGAGGAAACGATCGTGCTGCTGCCCGGTTACGGCAATGCCGCGCCCGGACTCGATTTCCAGCCGCTGATCGACACGTTGACACCGGATTACCGCGTCGTCGTGGTCGAGCCGTTCGGCTACGGGCTCAGTGACCCGACGGATGTCGAACGCACTACCGAGAACATCGTCAATGAGATTCATGCGGCAGTGCAGAGCTTGGGTCTCGACCGTTATATTTTGATGGCGCATTCGATCTCCGGCCTTTATAGTCTGGATTACGTGAACCGATATCCGCGCGAAGTGACCGCGTTCGTCGGGCTGGACAGCAGCGTCCCGTCGCTTAGCGAGCAAAAAATCGAAGCCTCGGACGTCGCGCCGATCCGATGGTTCCGCGACTTGGGCTTCGACCGCGTGCAGTTGAAACTGAGCGCCGACCCGTACGAAGGGCTTGCCTATGACGAGCAGACCGTCGAGCAGCTGCACAGGCTGATGCGGCGCAACATGTACAACGACACGCAGTTGAACGAGGTCGTGAGCATGTTCGGTAATTTTCAGGCAGGTCAACAGCAGTCTTTTCCCGCCGATCTGCCGGTGTTATTTTTCCTTCAGGCTCACCATCCCGCAGTAGCGGAGTGGATTCCCGAACATGAAAAACAAATCGCGAATTCCGAGCAGGCCGAGGTAATGTTATTGGACGCGAACCACTATCTGTACCGTTCGCATCCGCAAGAAATCGCTGAAGGCGTCCGAGCGTTCATGCAGGAATTGAAATAGAGATCGCAGATAGACCGACCGTTGATCCGAATCTTGGATGAACGGTCTTTTGTTATGGAAACACGCAAAATGACGTATAATGAAAAGGTGCGTTTTGGTATGTCTTGTTTGTTTGGAGGTTATGATGAGCAGAAAAAGTATAATCCTATCGTCCATGATCTTGATCGCTGCTGTAATCACCCTATCGACGATTTACTTCGTTCACGGACATCAGAAGCAGAAGACCTGGCAAATGCCTGCTCCCGATATTCCGGTTCAAACCCGAACGTTCGACGGTCTGACCTTTTCACTGCGAAACGCCGCATACACCGAAGGCCGCGTATCGCTCGGAATCGAAGTGAAAGGCGGCGGGCAAGTCGAAAACGACCTAGGCTACGAATTTTACAACGACGGACATCGATTCGCTTCCTCCGTCAGCGGCAAAATGTATGAATTGGGAAACCAACATTACTACTTGACCGCGGACACCGACGAAGTCTCCGACCTGCCGGATCACTTGAACTTGAAAATCAATATCCTATCCCGAAAAAGCGCATTGGAACCTCACCGCCTGAGCGCGACTTTCGAAGTTCCTTTAAACAAAGAAAACTAGGGCTTAAATGCCTTGAAAATGTTGAGAACGTCAAACGTAACTGGAAACGAGAAGACGGAGAGAGAAATTCAGGTCAAGACGCCTTTGAACTCGGAAAACTTCCATTTTAAATTTCAATCCGGTTTTCCGAGTGAGACAGCGAATTGAACGAATTTCTCTCGCAGTCTTCTCGCTTCCCGCGCTAACGTGACTCTCTCAACAGCCTTAAGGCGCGTAACCGCCCTAGGAATAAGCCCAACATAGGAGGACCCTCATGTCCTGGAGCAAACTGCAACAACAACTGGAGAGCTTCCTCTCCCCGTCGCTGAGCGGCAAAGTCGAATACCAAGCCACCAGCTACCGATATTTACTCGATAAGTCCGGCACCTGCCACATTTCCGTCGATAAAAAGAATATCCTCAACATGAGCGACAAAACCAATCCCATCCGCTGGTTCCAAAGCGAGCTGGAGATCAAAAACGATCCCGAACTCTACATTCCGGTCAAGCCCGAAGACATCGAAGCCGTGCGCAAAACCGCCAAAGGCCCGATCCCGGAAGACCGCCTCAAGATCATGGCCCGTAGTCGTAAAGCCGGCGAGCACGCCAAAGACATGATGAACGCCCAAGCCGCGCTGACCAAATCCAACTTCACGAAGGACGCGAACAAATTTCTGACTACCCCGATCGAGACCAGCTTGGAAAGCAATGATATCCTGCTGAACATTCTCGCTCTGGTCGATCGCCGCGTCGGCAAAAAGCGCATTCTGAACATGTCCGAGCAGATCAAGCTGAAGCATCCGATCGTGCAGTATTTTTACGAGCTGCGGCGGGACGCTTGATCCGGTCGAAGAGAGGAGGGCCTCATGGAATTTAAAACGGCTAAGATCCATCATTTGTCCCAAATTGTGCGACTGTTGGCGGACGACGAGCTGGGAGCGGCACGGGAGCGTTTCGAAGACCCGCTGCCGCAAGCTTATCTGAATGCTTTCGAGCAGATCGAGCGGCAAGCCGGAAATTCGATCATTGTTGCTGTGGAAAACGAGGAGGTTGTAGGTTGCGTCCAGCTTACGATCATCCCCGGACTTGCAAGATTGGGCATGACTCGCGGACAGATCGAAGGCGTTCGCGTGGCGCGCGGGCATCGCGGAAAAGGGATCGGGAAGCGTTATTCCGTTACGCGATCGACGAAGCGGCAGCTTCCGGCTGCGAGATGATCCAGCTCACCACGGACAAAAGCCGCAAAGACGCCCATCGGTTCTACGAACGATTAGGATTTACGGCCAGCCACGACGGGATGAAGCTTACGCTGAACACGCGGAAAAGCGAGGATCGTCAGCGCTAAGAAACGATTGGCCTGCCCGGCCTGCATTCCGTCATTGACAACCGTCTTCGATTCGGATTATTATGACAACAGTTCAATACGGCGATGGAGTTCGCCATAACCGCCTTTCGAGGCTAATGACTCCTACCCATGATACGTCGTGGGTAGGAGTCTGTTTTGTTTTCGGGACTGAATTCGGAGATAAGAAGGGATACGGATATGCGAAAAGGATCGAAGAGATGGACTCGATTGGCCGAGCAAACGAGCCATCTTGCATTATGGAGCACATTTTTGAAATGGATCGTGTTGGGAGGCGCGGTCGGCGTATTGTCGGGAACGGCGTCGGCCTTTTTCCTGAAAAGCCTGAATTACGTCACCGACGTACGCATGAACCACGGCTGGCTGCTCTTCCTGCTGCCGCTCGGCGGCGCGTTGGTCAGCTGCCTCTACATGAAGTTCGGAAAAAACAGCTCTAAAGGCAACAATCTCATCCTCGAACAAATCAACGAAGGCCAAGAAACCATCCCGCTGCGCATGGCTCCTTTGGTCCTGTTCGGGACATTGGTGACGCACTTGTTCGGCGGCTCCGCCGGACGCGAAGGAACGGCGGTGCAGATGGGCGGAAGCTTGGCGGAATGGTTCGGAAAAATGATTCGGATCGACGCCGCGGACCGCAAAATTTTGCTGATGTGCGGTATCAGCGGCGGCTTCGGATCGATCTTCGGCACGCCGCTCGCCGGCACGATTTTCGGGCTGGAAGTCATCGCGATCGGACTGATCAGCCATCGGGCGCTGCTGCCGTGCTTCACGGCCAGCTTCGTCGGGGATTTGATCGCGACGAGACTATGGGGCGCGCATCATCTGCATTACAAAATCGGCAGCGTGCCCGCAATCGAACTGTCGATCGTATTCAAAGTCGTCGTCGCTTCGATCCTGTTCGGCCTGGTCAGCCTTCTGTTCAGCGAACTGACCCATGCCTTGAAGCGCGGCTTCGCGGCCGTTTTCAAAAACCCGGCGATCAAAAGCGCCGTCGGCGGCTTCGTCGTTATCGCCCTGGTCGCGATCGTCGGAACCCGCGATTACCTGGGCTTCGGCCTTCCCCTGATTCAGCAGTCTTTCGAAGGAGAAGTCTCGCCGCTAGCGTTTTTATGGAAACTTCTGTTCACCTCCGTCACGCTCAGCGCAGGTTTCCAAGGCGGCGAAGTCACTCCCTTATTCGCGATCGGCGCCACAATGGGCCATAGCCTAGCCGATCTGTTCGGCTTATACGCACCGTTTCTGGCCGCGCTCGGTTTCATCGCCGTCTTCTGCGGAGCTACCAATACCCCGATCGCCTGCTTCATCATGGGCATCGAATTGTTCGGCTCCGAGGCCGCTGTTTACCTATTCATCGCCTGCCTGGTCAGCTACGTCTTCTCCGGCCACAGCGGCATCTACACCTCGCAACGCATCGGCGTATCCAAAAGCCGCCTGCTAACGATCCCGGAAGGCACGACGTTGGCGACGGTAAAAGAACTGCGAAAAAAAGAGCGTTCGAGTCATAAAGAGAAGAGGAACGATGACGACGTAAAATAGCTCGCGCGCTTAGTATTCCATCCCATCTCAAATAGTAGGTTGGCGTTTGATCGAAGCGTACACGAGTCCAGTACGTTTCGTCCAAGCGTAGCGTTGTCTTCATCGGGTACAGAGTGCTAGAACGACATACGAACCACAACTGCACGTATCGAACATCAAAAAAAGCACCTCGAACAGCCACAACTAGTTATGGCCTGCCAAATGTGTACAAAAAGTCAACAAACCAAGCCCGTTGCATTCATTTTTGCTACGAATGCTGCTGTTTCGTCAACAATCCCATATCGCGCATCCCACTCCTTTAGAGCGTGTCCTTATCCTTCATTCCAAACAAAAAGCAGTCCCCGCCAGCGCGTGAACTGCTAAACATGCCCAAAGTCCAATTCCGGGGCTTTGCTCTTTAATCTCTAATCCTTCAAAAAACGGTCCTATTCTTTCCCAAGCAACAGCGGAGGGAGAAATTCAGATCGAAACGCCTTTGAACCCGGAAAGATTCCTTATTCAAATCCAATTCAACTTTCCGGGTGAGACAGCGGTTCGAGCGAATTTCTCCCGCAGCGCTCCAGCTTGGTGCTCCCCCGAATAGGACCTCCTCATTCAACCCGCCGTAAAATGCACCACCGCGCTGTACAACATCTTGTTCCGCACCGGATCGAATGTTACCTGATGCTGAACGTTTTTCACCCGCAGCGCCAATGCCTTATTGATCTCCATCCGTTCCTCGATCGCGCGCTCCACTTCGCGGAAGTCGTACGCCTGCAAGCATTCCACTTTGTCTTTCATCATATCCAAAATAATATCCATGTCCGCTCAACTCCTTTGCTTCTATAATTGTGCCGCCCGGATGATTCGTTCGAGTTCCGCCGAAGGCCGCGCTCCCAGTTCTTCGTCCAACACTTTTTCCAGCGTCCGATACTGCCGCTTCGCATCCGACTTGCGGTCGAGCAGCACATACAACAAAATGATTTCCCGATGCACGTCCTCCCGAATCGGATCAAGCTGCAAAATCCGTTCGAAATAATATAAAGCCCGCAACGGCTGCTCGATCTTCGCATGATAGCGGGCGGCCGTATCCAACATCGCGATAAAATCCATTTCCAACTGTCTGGCCCGTGCAAAAGCCCATTCATAATGTCGGTCTTTCAGAAATTCGCCGGCATACAGCGCGTCCATCCGTTCGAAACGTTCCGGGTCATGCTGGTTCTCCGGCGTTCGGCGCATCTGTCGGAACAATTCTTCGAACTCGTACAAATCGCAGTCGATCGCCTCCCGGTCCACGCGAATGCCGCTGCCATCCTTGCGAATAATCGGTGTATCGCCGCCGTCTCCGATCGCGCGCCTCACATAGTATAGCGTGGAATTGAGGTTGGTCGAAGCTTTTTGCGGACTGAGGTCTTTCCATAACGTGTCGGTCAGCACATCCCGGGTAGTCGAGCGATTATAGAGTAAAAAAGCGAGCAATTCCTCCGTTTTCGGCGTGCGAAGCTTGAGCGGACCGTCCGTCCCATCGCCGCCATGTACCGAAAAACCGCCGAATAACCGCACGGTCAATCGTGTTTCGTCTACAATGGGACCGTCCGCTTCTGGGCTTTCCGTTTCGAGTTCCGGTTCCCGCGACCCGGCAGACGATTCTTCCAGCCGCTGCTTGAGCCTGGAGATGCTGCGATTCAATCGCTCGGCCGTGACGGGTTTGATGACGTAATCAATCACCTCGTAATCGAAAGCCTGCACGGCGTATTCTTCATACCCCGTGACCAACACGATCGGAAGCGAAGGGTGGAATTTGCGCAGCTCGCCGATCAATGTCATTCCCGAGATGCGCGGCATCGTAATATCGAGAAAGGCAGCGTCGAACCGATGCGTTTTGGCATACTCGGCGGCTTCCTCCGGATCATGAAAAGCGCCGCATATCTCGACTTCCCCGCTCGCCGTCAAAATACGGTTCAGCCGCTTGAGCGACAAATCTTCGTCGTCCACGATCAGCACTTTCATCATGGCGTTCATCTCCTTCCATGCGTGACTTATCGGGGTAGGTCGAATGTAACGATTGTGCCTTCCCCGTCCGCGCTCTCCAAGCGAAGCTTTCGGCCGTACAACAGTTTCAAGCGGCTGGAAATATTCCATAGCCCCACGCCGCGTGCTCCGTCCGCGCTCTCGAACACTTCTTCGCTCCGCTGCTCGGTCATCCCGCATCCGTTATCTTCGATCGTAAAGCGTGTCTCGTTTTCGTTCAAATTGCGAATCGACAACGTCACGCGCCCGCCGCTAATCCGGGACATCAAACCATGGCGAATCGCGTTTTCGATCAGCGGTTGCAGCGTGAGCGGCGGGATATTCATGCCTCGTTCCACATCGGCGTCCACGTCAATCACAACTTCAAGGCGAGAGCCGAATCGGGCCTGCTCGATCGCTACATAGGCATGGATCAACTCCAGCTCGTTATGCAGGCTGGTGAGCGAATCCAGATGCTTGAAATGCACGCTGCGGCGCAAATAACTCGACAATTGGAGAATCAACTGCTCCGCCTGGTCGGGAGCATCGATGCACAGTTCCGCGATCGCGTTGAGCGCATTGTACAGAAAGTGCGGATTGATCTGCGAACGCAAAAATGAAATCTCCGCCGCCCGAGCGGCCTGTACGGATGTCTTCATCCGCGTCAGACTGCCGATTCGCGCCAATAATTCTTCCGACTCGAACGGTTTGGCGACGAAGTCGTTCGCTCCTTTTTCTAAAGCCAGCTTCAATTGATGCGCTTTATTTCCTGCCGTCAGCATCAGCACGGGAAGTTCGGAAGGGGAATACCGAGTGCGAATCCGTTCCAGCAGCTCGTACCCGGACATGTCCGGCATCATGATATCGGCCACGACCAGATGAACTTCCGGAAGCTGATCAAGCAGTTCCAGCACGGATGGAGAACGCGAAGTCACGGCATAACTATACCCTTCAAGTTTGAGCAGATTGACGATCGTTTGCAAATTGGCCGGATCATCGTCCACGACCACGATCCATTCGCCGCGTCGTCCCGATACGATCACGGGCTCGGCGTATCGCAGCATGCGGTTCGGAGAATCGGTCACGGCATCGGGGAGTACAGGTGCTTTGGCGGACGATTCCCCTTTGCCGTCTGCAAGAGGAATCGTCAGCACGAAGGTCGCTCCTTTTCCCGGCGAGGATTCCGCATGGATGGTTCCGCCGTGCAGCTCGACCAGCTTGCGGGTGATGCTAAGCCCGAGTCCCGTGCCTCCCGTCGGGCCGGCTGCTCCTTCTTGTTCGAACGGAAGGAAGATATGCTCCAGCTTTTCGGCAGCGATCCCGCGACCCGTGTCGGACACGCGAATCTCGGCCTGGCCTGCAACGACGGACGCTTGAATGCTCACTGTACCGCTTTCCGTAAACTTAATCGCGTTACCGACCAGGTTGTGAAGAATTTGAATCAATCGGTTGCCGTCTGCTTGAATCGCGGGAAAGTCGGACGGAATACGGTTTTGCAGCTCGATTTTTTTCGAACCCAACAGGAAGGCGTGCATACGAACGACCGATTCGACAAACGAGGACAGATTAATGGCGGAGCGATGGATCGGGATGTCGCCATGCTTCATTTTGGAATAGTCCAGCAGTTCATCCACGAGATAGGTAAGGCGCCGTCCGCTTCCCGTCACAATCGCCAGATTATGCGCCTGTTGATCGGTGAGCGAGCCTTCGGCTCCTTTTAGCAGACTTTCGCCGATGTTGACGATCGCGTTCAGCGGCGTTTTCAACTCGTGGGAGGTGCTTGACAGGAAATCGTCTTTTACCTTGTCGAGCAGCAGCAGTTGGTCTTTGAGCGTGCGAACGGTGAGATAGGCTTCGAAAAAGCGCAGCACGGCCAAGAACAGCATCAATACGCTGAACAGCACGATGCAGACCTGTCCGATATTCATGTTTTCCTTGAGGGAGATCGAGAACAGATTAATGTCCAAACAGTATGCCGTCATGCACAGAATCGACGCGTACCACAGGAAGGCCGGAAATTGCTCGCCCGGCCGGCTGGTTATGAACTGCCGCGCGCATTTGTACAGCAGCCATAGCAGCATCAAGGTATAGAGCACGATCACGAACGGGGCCGCGAGCGTATACACGGAGATCGGCAGCAGCGCGACCAGCGCGATGTACGCTCCGAATACGGACAAGGCAACGACCGCGAACGGCTTTGACAAGATGCCTTTTTTGAATCGATAGAAGTACAAGGTCAACAGTCCCAGGCAGGCTACCGAACAGACATCTTTGAGCTTGTAAAAGGCACTGAACGACAATTCGCCGCCGAGCATGGACAAGACGCGCTCGCTGATCATGCCGTTGTACAGCGCGTAGAACAGACAGATCAGGCCGAGCAGCAGCAGGGAATCGTCGCGATTGCGGTATACCGCCGACCCGATGTAACTAATCAGGAAAATGATGGCGATCGTGGTCAGCACCGCCAGCACGCCGAATTCGACGACCTTACCGGATTGATCCTGAGCCAGCATCGCTCCTTGTTCGCCGAAAAATAACGGGCCCGGGATACCGGAGTCGGTGTAATCGTAATTGGCAACGCGAATCAGAATCTCGATATCGCCGCCTTCGTACGGGAAAAAGCCGATCTGCGGCGAGTTGCCCGGCATATAGTCGGATTTTGTGCTCGCTACCTGCCCGTCTTCAAGCAAACGCACTCCGTTAACATAGATTTCGCTGGCAAAACGGATATTCATTTTTTTCAAAGCCAGCATGCCGTGAAACGGCGCGTTTTTCAAAAGAAGTCGATAGGTGGCGAAGCCGTGCGCGGGCAGAGATTGTCCTTTCGGCTCCAAACCGCTCCAAGAACCTGGCACATCGGCATAAGCGTCGGGATTGGGAAGCAGTCCGGCTCGGGCGGGAGTCTCGTAGGGAAGCAGACGCTCCCAATAAAAGGCCCATTCGCCGTCCAATCGGATGCGCGGATCGCGTTCGGGATTCCAGGCGGATAAATCCATGACTCCTTCTTGAGCATGCAGCGCCGCGGGCTGCGGCTCGTTGAAGGTGGATAAGAGCAGAACAGTGGCGGCGAGCAGGGCAGTCAGGAGAACGCCGGATAGTTTTAAGAACACGAATTAAGCTCCTTTGGCAAAGGGAATCTGGGTGTCTGATGCGATATGGGCATTGTAGCGGATAATGTTTCGGCGGCGCAATCACATTTCACGGAATCGTCTGTTTATTGCTTGTTTATTGCTTGTTTATTGTGATGAAGTACACTGTGAAGCAAGCGAGCAGTATCGCAGCATGCGCAATGTTCGAAGATGAATCCGTACTATATTTGCATAAATCATGGAAAGACGGGGGTTGGAACATGAGGGGAAGAATCGGGGGCATTGCAGCCGCCGTGATCGCGGTCAGCGTGCTGGGCGGAACGGTCCATGCGACCGCGGCACGCGCTGAAGCAGTCGGGCAGGAGAGTGTCTCGGGAGCGGAAAAAGCTTATCGAGACAGCGCTCCGGCCGTTTTTTACTTGAAAGCTTATCGGAAGGACGGGACGCTCAAGACGGTCGGCTCCGGCTTTTTGACGAGCACCGGAAAAGCGCTGACCGCGGCTCACGTGGTGGAAGACGGCGTGAGGTTCGAAGCCGTATTCGACGACGGAGCGGTGCGCAAGGTAAACGTGCTGAAGTCGGACGAAGAAGCGGACGTGGCTCTGCTATCGGTCGCGAACACCGGCAAACGAACGACGCTTGCGCTTACTGACGAAAAATCGCCCGCCCGTTACGGTCAACGTTCGTTCGCGATCGGCTATCCGTTGAAGGACGGCAAAATCATTACGGAGGGGATCGTCAATGCGCCGAAAGCCGAGGTAAACGGCGAGATCCGCTTGCTAACCTCCGCTCAAGTATCGTCCGGCATGTCCGGCGGGCCGCTGCTTGGCGAAGACGGTCGCGTGATCGGGCTGATCTCGGGATCGTTTCGCACCATGAGCGGCATCCATATCTGCGTCACCGCGGAAGAGATTCGCAATTTGCTTAAGACTTGGAAGGCATAACAAAGAGAAGGGGAGTTTTTGCATGTTGAAAAAGTTTGGCATTTGCTTGCTTGCCGCGGTGCTCGTATTGACGTCCGCGAGCTGGTCGCCGCTGCCTAAAGCTTCGGCGGCTGCGGAGTATCAGGACGTGTATATTCCGAACGGCGGGGGGAAGATTTTGAACCGCGGGGATATGAGTGGTTGGGATAATAACGTCAGAAGCGACGATGGGAACAGCTTTGGTATTTTCCGCGGGAAAGCACCGGGAACGTCTTACGATTCGAAGTATATGAAGACGCTTGGACCGGCGAATCTGGTTTTTGATGGAGGGTTTTTCTTCCCTTCGGAATTTGTAGGGACGATCAACGTCAAATCGAACCCCGAGCTCAAACGTTTGGCTGAGGGCGGTGGAGCGCGTTTGCTTCTCCGGACGGGACGTGTGGATGGTTTTGTGATGAATGCGGTCGTGAGCGTCAACGGGAGTGGGAAATACACCAAGTTGATGCAATCCGGTGAACGCGCAAACTCTTCTTGGATTGCGTTTGGACCTAATGATGTCATCGAAATTGCTTTTGTCGGACATTCAACCAAAACCATTGACGATATCGAACTCTTCTTCGGCGATATCACCCCGCCTACCTTTAGTGGAAGCAACCTCACCCACACCGGAATCGTGCGTTACAACGCCGATCCGGCTGTTCAAAAGGATGAACTGTTCTTGAAAAAAGACAGTTCGATGAACCTGGCACTGAACTTCAGTGAACCGGTATTCCCGTCGTCCGCGGAAGACGCTTCTGATCGGATCGACAACAACTTCAGCTTCCTGCGAACGGAATTGTTCAGCAATCCGGGCGGCGACGGTTTCGATCCGTCCGTCTACTACCTGACGAGCGCCGATCCGAATTACGGCAGTTTCCCGCTGAACGGCGTGAATCTGACTAACGACGCGCGCTCCACCTTCAACCTGCGCTACCAAGCTGCACAGAACGACAGCACCGGCAACGTACCGCTCGACCCGCAGCGCTTGGTCGCGGCTTCAGAGCCGGATCGTCCGACGCTGCTGGAGCGCTTGAACGCTGCCGGCTTCGTCGACGGCGCAGGCAACCCGGTTGCGAACTTCACGGGCATCGGCACCGTTCCTTTCGCCGACAATGCCTATCGCAACGGCACATTCCGCACGATCATCGACGCGCGCGAACCGAAATACTCGGCTTCCCGCAACGGCGTGCAGCCCGAAATCCTGACCGGACTCGTGCTGAACAAAGGCGACGTCGTCGATTTCAACGTATATCTCAACGAGCAGGTCGTCAGCGCCTACGCGCCGACCGAAAATACGCAGCTGCGATTCACTAACGGCATGACCGCGGCTTACGTCAGCGGCCAGAACACCAACACCTGGACGTTCCGCATGAACGTACCTGCGGGACAGACCGTCGAGACGGCGCTGCTGGAAACCGCGGCGCTTGAGCATCTTTCCGATCCTGGCGACGGCAAGGCGCTGACCGACTATGCGGGCAACCTGCTGGTCGAGCCGGTCAAGTCGATCGCTTGGGCCGGACTGTCCGTCGATAACACGGCGCCTCAGGTGAACTTCGTTTACGAGAACCAGGACGGCGAAGCCATTCCGGAGGGGCAATACGTGGGCAACGGATCGTTTACCGTCAACGCCTTCGATCCGCAGTTGAACGGCACGGACAGCCAAGGATTGTTCCGTCCGGGAAGCGGTTCGGGTCTCGTTTATTACATCCTCAATCAAGATCCGACCGATCCGTTCGCCGGACAAAACGACAACTTCGCGGCGGTTAAGCGTTACTCGCTGACGCAGAAACAGCCTTCGGAAGAGTTGTATCCGTCGGGCTTTGACAGCATCGAACTGTCGGCTGCCCAGAACGGCGCGAAGATCGAACTGCCGGGAGACCCTTCGCAGTTGAACGGCAATTGGTATTTGCATGTGTGGACGGCGGACATGAGCTGGGATTCCGCCCGCCAGCGCATGCAGTACGACAAAGGCAGTGCGGAACGCGCGGCTTATCTGGCGCAAAATCCGGAAGCAACCGTGGCCGAGCAGGAAGACAATTACCGTCGCAACATTTTGCCGACGTTGTCCGACTACGGCAATGTCTCGCAATGGCCGCTGAACGATTTTAAAAACGATGATTCCAACTGGTCGTACAGCGTGGGTCTGCTCAAGATCGACAACGATGATCCGACCGTGGAAATCGCCGATGTAAAAGACAATAATTCCGACAACGTCAAGATCACGGTCAAGGCCGCAGATCCGACGTCTTCGATCAAGAACGATAAGATCCAGTACCAATTCACGGCAGTGGGCGGACAGCCTACGGATTCCGGCTGGCGGGCTGCGACGCTGAACGCGCAAGGCGAAGCCGAAGTATCCACGTTGAACGATCCGGCAATTGCCAAAGGCGGACGTTACGAACTGCACGCCAAGGCGGAAGACGTTGCGGGCCACTCCGCAATCGCCGAGCCGAAAGCCGTCGACGTTCTCGTCATCACGACCCGTTTCCAAAGCTATACGACGGACTACGCGATCAACGACGGACCTGATTTCACCATCGCCGGCGTTCCGATCGACACGGCCGAGTATCAATACACGCAAAGCTCCGAACGCCCGGTAGGCAATGCGGATTGGACGGCGTTCGAAGAAGAGCCGAAGGACACCAAGCTGGGCGACGAAGCCGCTTCGCGCTATAAGTTCCCTGCGGATAAAGAAATCAACGGTACCTGGTACGCGCATGTGCGCATCAAGCAGCAGGAGACCGGACGCTATTACTACTATTATAAAGAATACAAATTCGACCACCTGCCGCCCGGCGTGAACTTCGGTTCGCAAGGCTATCTGTATCCGATGGCCCAGCAGACCGTTCAGGTGGCCGTATATGACACGTTGGCCGACTTCGGCGGCGTAGCCGACGCGAATATCCGTTACCAATGGATCAAAGTCGTGAAAGGCGAAGACGAGAAAGAACCCGATCCGGAAGGCAAAGGCTGGAGCAAGATTCCGGCCGACCGAACGGCCGTGCTGGAAGTCGACGACAAGAAAGACAACGGCAACTATAGATTGTACATTCATGCAAAGGACAGTCTCGGCAACGGCAAGCTGTATCGCACAAGCGGCCTGTTCGCGGCCTTTTACCTGAGCAGCGATCCGCCGGTCGGAAGCGCGAGCTTGATTCGAACGGAAGATGCGGGAGACGACGGTCATATCGCGATTTTGCAAATGAACGTCGACGTCCCGGCGCAGGAAGGGTATTTCTACTCCGTTTCCACGAACGGCGGAGATAACTGGAGCACCTGGATGCCGTACACGAACTACGCGGGCGTTCCCGTCGATTCGGATGACCCGGAAAACTTGAAGTCGAAGATCCGGGTGAAATTCAAAGGATTTTACGACAATGTGAGCGATATCGTAACGCCGACTGTTCAAATCCAGGATGCACCTGCTTATGCGCTGGCTTCGCTGGAACAGATCATTCCGATCCGCGGCGGCGATAAAGTCGAAGACGGCGGTCAGAATATCGGCCAAGAAATCTTGTTCGATCAGGCGGACGGCAAGACCGTAACCCCGACCGAAGGCAATCCGGAAATGCCGGAGACGCTGGAGCCGAACGAGCGCTTCAAGATTTATCGGAACGGCAGCTATTCTTTCAACGTGAAAGACGGCGAGCACGAATCGATCGTGTTTATCGTGGTCTCTAACTTCGACGACACGCCGCCGATCGTCAATGTTAAATACTCCACGATCGCGGCGACCAACGGCACGGTCAAGGTGAGCCTGCAATCGAGCGAGGCGATCCGGATCACCAATCTGAAGACTTCGGCCAAGACGTTTAAGGAAAACGGCGAGTTCACATTCGAGTATGAAGACGCGGTCGGCTTCACGGGCAGCGCGACTGCAACGGTGAACAACATCGACACCGCGCCGCCGGAAGCGGACATCGTGCTGCATTACAACCATCCCGACCTCAAGGCGCTCATTCGTTACAACGGCGGAACGGCACTCGTGGACAGCGCGGGCGACGGCTACAACGCGAACGGGGAATTTACGCGCTTCGCGGTTCCGACCCGGGACAACGTGATCGCGTCCAATCTGGTCGTGGCTCAAGTGCTGCCGAAAGCAGGACAGGTCCAGGATTATCAGGTCGTATCGAACGGCGCGGGCAACAACCAGACTTCGTTCGTGATGACGGCTAACGGAAAAGCAGGATTCACGCTGGTCGATGCCGCGGGCAATAACGCGAAGCCGGCTTCCGAAGAGATCTCGACATTGGTCGGTTCGATCCCGGACGTCAGCGAGATCAAGTCGGTTCGCGTGGATAACGACGGCAGCGAGATTGCAGGCAACGAGATTGTCCGCATCGGCGATCGGGATTACTCTCGCGGCAAAGTCCGGGTCAGCCTGGACATGCAGCCGTCTTCGGTCACGGGCAATACGATCTATGCAGGCAATGTTCCCGTGTCCGCATTCAGCATCGAGTACGCGAGCGGCGGCGCCAAGTCGATCCTGCTCTCCGACGTGCTCGGCAACAAACGCACGATCAACTTTACCGTATCCGACCTCGACAATACCGCGCCGACGATCCGCTTGAACAAAGCGTCGGCGACCGTGCTGCAAAACAAACCGAACTTCGATCTGGCAGCCGACCTCGGCGGTTACGAGACGAACGATAATCTGTCGACTTCGGAAAACATTACGGTAACGGCTGCGGAATACGTGCTTGAAGGCGGCCAGTATGTGGAAAAGCCGTTGAACCTGTCCGCGACCGGCAAGCATACGATTCGGTATACGGCAAAAGACCAGTTGGGCAATGCGGGTTATGCGCTGCAAACGGTGTTTGTCCGCTCGACGGACGGCATGTTCGTGACGGCCAACGGCGTTCCGCTGTCCGATACCGAGTCGGAGACGGCGATTCTGAATACGGGCACGGTTACGTTCAACGTGAATAACTTCCGTACGATCACGACAGGCGACGGAACGAAGCTCGAAAACGAGCAAGGCACTTATGACGTCTACTACTTCCCGGGTCTTGTACGCGAAGGCCAACTGAAATACATCGCGACCAAAGTCACGTACGCGCAGTTGGTCAGCCAAGACTTCAAGGTCACGCTGCCGAAGGCAGGCTGGTATACCGTCGTCGTGCAAAACCAGGAACGCGAACGCGTCTATTCCACGCTGCTCGTCAATCGGGTCAATTAATAGCTACAGGACGGAAGGAGTTCATCCATGCGACGCAAACCTATCATTCGAGCAATCGCGGCCTTTACGGCCGTGATCATGCTCTTGGTCTCGCTGCCTTTGCAGGCGCTGGCGGAGGTCATCAATACGGAGGACACAACCTCGATCCGTAACGGATTTATTCAAGCGACGGTGGACAACAAGACCGGACGCTTCAGCATTCGCACCGAAGAAGGTCAGCCGATCCGCAAAAAGGACAACGGCGTCGATACGATCTACGGCGGCGATAACCCGGAGACGTCGTTCACGACGTTCCGCATCGACGGTACGGATCTCATTTTCGGTAATCCGTACAAGCTGGCCCCGAACTGGGAGTCCAAGCTGGAAGCGCCGAAAGCCGTAACCGGAACCGACGGCACGCAAAGTCTGGTGACCGTTTGGACGATCAAAGGCATTCGTATCAGCCAGGTGATTACCTTAATTCTCAAAGACGACAAGGAACAGGGCGGCAACGTCCGCGTTCAATACGTCGTGGATAACGAATCGAGTTCCACGGTCGAGATCGGATCGCGCGTGCTGCTCGATACGTCGGTCGGCGGCAATGACGGTCCGGCGTTCCAGATCGGCCAGAACTATTCCGTTCCGCTGACGGTGGAGCGCAAACTGGTTCACGAACCGGAGACGCTCGGCTACGACAAGACGGTTGACGAGCAAGCGTATAACCTGCATAAGCTGCCGGCTTATTGGGTCATGCGCGACAAGCTTGATCCGACCAATCCGCTGGCGACCAACGTGATCGCTTACGGCTTCAACAACCTGTTCGAAGGCGGAATCAACATCGTCGACGAAATGGTGGTCGGGCACTGGGCGAATCTGGCGGGCAGCAAATGGGCTTACGAGCCGGACGAGAACCTCGACTTTACGCTGGACACCAACGATTACGGCACGGCCGATACGGCTGTCGCTTACTACTGGAACCCGGACAAAGTCGCGGCGGGCGCGCAGCACTCGTTCGAGCTGGTGTATGGCCTGGGCGAAATCATCGCGCCGGAGAAAGTGTTCGACGTGCGTTTCCTGGATCCGACGCAGAAACTGGAAACCAACGCGGACGAGAGCGGATACGTGAACGACGGCATTTTCGAAGTGAATACGGAGATCGAGAACTTGGAACTGTTCGGCTTGAGCCACAGCCAGATCGACGTGACGTTGACGCTGGAGAACGGTCTAAGCTTCGTTGACGAGAACGGGCAGACCTTAGGTTCATCCAGTCAAAAGCTGACCTTCCGCAAAAATATTTCCCCGGAAGACGCGGCAAAGGGCATCGAAAATATTCCGTACAAGCCGGGCGAGACCGTCGCGGCGAAGTGGCGGATCAAAGGTTCGGGCAAAGCTTGGCCGTCCACGCGTCAGTACATGGTAACGGTAAGCAGTCCGGAGACGGAGAAAAAGCTGGAGACCGCGATCAGCGAAAGCGAAGGCATGCCGGAAACGGAAATCCGCGCGATCTACGAATCGTCCCGCGCGAATTTCATTTTCCTGCCGCCGGTCGGCGAGCTGCGCCAGACGCTGGTATACGCCATGTCGCCGGAAGAGGCGTTCGACAAAGACGAAAAATATATCAGCCTGAACGTATCCAACATCGCGGCGTACAATGTCGGCAGCGAAGCGACCTCGACGGCCGCCAATTTCGACATGTATCTGGTCAACGCGAAAAACGGCGATCGTTACAAAGTTCCGGTGACCCGTTCCGTTACGGCGCAGGCGCTCGGCAACGGCTTCGCGGGCGACCTGAAGCTCGTATACCGCGGCGGGGAAAAGGTCGACGCCGACGGCACGACGCTGGAGACGCTGGAAGACTCGACGCTGCCGCTGGGCGAATATAAAGTTCAGCTGGACTATCGCGACAAAACGATTCCGGAAGTCTCGGAAGCGCTGAGCTTCACGACGGAGCAGACATTTGCGGTGACGCAAAACGAAGAAAACCGCGTGCGTCAAGCCGGTATCTTGGCCGTTTACAAAACAGCGCTCGATTTGAACGCGGGAGCAGGCGATAAAGATCTGTTCGCGGACGCGCTTCCGTTCGGCTACAGTAATCTGTCGGACGCGGATTTCAAAACGAAGCTCGATCAAGATCGCGCCAAGTTCACGGCGGCGAAGCAGGAGATGGTTGCGGCCTCGCGCAAGCTTGATCCGGCGTTGGATATCGCGGGCGCGCTTGATCCGTCGGCTTCGCCCGTGTATACGGTGAAGACGTTCGAGACGGAAAAACAGTTCGAGGAATTCGCGGATGAACTCGACGAAGACGCGGGGCAGGAGATCGTGCTGGAAGCCCGCGGCAAGATCGTCCAATCCGGCACGGGCTCCAATGCGCAGTATACGATCCGCGCGGATACCGAGCCGGTTATCCTCAACAAAAGCGTGGCTTACAGCGGCAAGGATTTGACGCTGTCGTTCGGTAAATTCGCTTTGGCCGAAGAGCTGAAAGCCAACACGGAAACGCCGTTCCTGCAAACGTTGTTCGTGGGCGGAGACGGTACGCTGAGCGTCGCGAACAGCGGCTTCGTGTTCCACTCCGGCGAATGGACCGTCGATTTTTACAACGGCTTCGACAAATCGCTCGGCACGGACTCGGGTCTGTCCGACGAAGAACAGGCATGGGAAGAAGGACGCAATCCGGAAGACCCGACGCTGAACGGCAGCTTGAGCTGGGCGAACGGCATGGTAGCCGATGCGCTCAATCCGTATCGCACGCTGCTCGTTTCCTACGTGTATTTCAACAAGCATACGCTGTTCTCGACGCCGACGTTCTCGGTGGCAGGCTTCGGGCTGAAGCTGAACGACTTCGTGCTGCGCGAAGACGGAGTGGCTTTTGGCGGCGCTGTGAAAATGTACATCGTCAACGGCGAAGTCAACAGCGTCATGTTCAACCAATCCGGTTTCGTGGGCATTGATTCGGCTTTGAACTTCGAACTCGGCGAAGGCATCGGCCTGATCAAGGAGTCGGACGACGGCGATCAGAAGATTGCCGGAGGCATCAATATCGTTCATTACAAAGACCCGAACAAATACGACGTGATGAACTCGTACGGCATCAACTTCGAAGGCAAGCTGGAAAATCTGTTCTCGATTAGCGCCGAGCTTGCGTTCAAACGCGTGCCGGACGGACGGATCATTCCGGACGTCATCGCGTTCGGTTCGGATCTGCCGGAACCGGGCATCATGATCAACCCGGCGATCAAAATCTCGGCATTGCGCGGCGCGATCCGCGAGCTGGCCATGACGATCGCCGGCGGTACCGAGCGCATTCCGCTGACGCTGGAAGCCGGCGTCGATATGGAACTCGGCAAAAAGCCTGCGGTATTCACCGGCGCGGTCGATCTGACGCTCAAAGCGACCGGATTCAAAATTCTCGGTACCCTGGATTACGGTTCCGGCGACGACACGCTTCCGATGCTGACCGAAGCGTTGGTGCAGACGCAGTGGGTCAGTCCGATGTTTATCCGCGCCCGAGCGCAGCTCGACGTGGGCGGTTGGGATATCATCATCGGCAGCGCCAGTCTGTTCATCGGCGAAAATCTGGAGAAGGGCCGCGTCGACTTCGAAGGCATGGTCAGCTCCAAAATCCAGATTCCCGGCTCGGTACCCGTGGTCGGCGGCATGGGCTTCGGCGTGCGCGCAGGAGCCAACAATGACCAACTCTGGGCGGGCATCTCGCTGCTGTTCCTGACGCTGGGCATCAAATATTATTGGGGCGGCGGCATCTCGTTCATGACGGACGGTTCGCATCTGGACAACGACGCGCTGATCAATCTGGCGGTCAACGATCCGGAACAAGGACCTAGACTGCTGCAAATCGGCACGGGCATCCAGACGCTCGCGACTTCGTGGGAAAATGAAGAAACAGACCGTTACGAGATCCGTTACACGTCGGTTGCGGAAGGCATCGACATGATCGAGGACAGCTCGCAGAATCTCGGCATCGGCGGTATCCGTACGTCGGAAGGCGGGAAAAAGCATATCATCCCGACTTCCGATATCACGGGCAACGCGCTGCTCGAAGTGGAATACTTCACGACGACGCGCCCTACCCTGACGCTCAAACGCGCCGACGGTTCTTCTTACGACATCGTGTTCGGCGAAGCGTCCGACAAAACCGCGACGGCGTTCGAACAGATCATCAAAGCGCCGAAAGAAGGCGATCTGAAGAGCGACGGCACCCAAGTCACGAAAAAAGAAGAACAGCAAGGCACGGACACCCGCCGCGTCTATATCGCGCTTCCGCAATCGGATGCGAACACGGGCGACTGGACCTTGACTTCGAGCCAATCGGTCAAGTCCAAGCTGATGAATATTCCGGTGCTGCCTAGCCTGTCTGCGGCAAGCCTTGCCACGGACGCGCAAGACGGCGACAAATTCACGGCGCGCTGGACGGTAGCCAATGCTTCGCCGGGCGATACGGTCGATTTGTATCTGTCCGCCGACCAATTGCAGGCGGTTCCTACCGCAGAAGAATCGATCGATCCGGGCATTATGATCGCGAAAGGCATCGAAGTATCGAGCGGCGATATCGCGGCCGACGGCAGCGCCTCGGGCGAGATGAGTTTCGACGTTAACCGTATCGATTACCTCGGCGGAGCCGATCTGCGCGGTCTGATTCAACAAGGCGACTACTATCTGCGCGCCGAGTTGAAGACCGAATCGGCCTTCGACGCGAAGTCTTCGCAAGAGGCGTACACGCTGGTCGATCCGTTGGCTCCGAACGCAGTGGATTCAGTCGACGTGACAAGCATCGGTAACGGCATGTTCGACGTCTCTTTCCCGGCTTCGGTGAAACCGACAGGAGCGGAAGACGATGAGTTCACCTATGTCTTGACGGCCATGGACGAACAGAACGTCTTGTACGATCCGTTCGGCGAAGAAGGGTACACGGAATCCGACTTGCAAGCTGCCTTGCAAGATGGTCGTTATCATGTAACCGCAGGCGGCTGGAATGAGCTGGGCACGCCGAAGTTGGGCGCGGACGGAAAAATTTTGCGCAATGCCGACGGCACGATCGTGATGGAAGAAAGCGAAGTGCGCCATTCCGGACTGGAGCCGGGCAAGACCTATCGCATGGGCGTGATGGTAGCCCGCAAGCCGGCAGCGGACGCGAATGCCAACATGCGTTTGTCTGCGGCGACTTATTCCGCTCCGAAGCTGCTTCCTGTGCCGCAAGGGCCGGAACTGACGTTGGACGGCAAAAAAGTCGTGGATAACAAATACGAAGTGATCGCAAATTCGAACGAAATCAGCGTCGGCGTAACTTCGCCGCAATCGGGCGTAATCGTGGAGGCCTCCACGGACGACGGCGTGCTGGGTACGTACGATTTGTCGAAAACGAACAAGATGGATCTCAAGTTCGAGGTAGACGGCGTCTACGCCGTTCAACTGAAATCCCGTAACAAGACCACGGGCGACACGTCCGTCACCATGCTCTACGTGACGATCGACAAGATCGCGCCGATGATCTATTTGGATGCTCCGCTGCCGGGCGCCCGCGCAGCAAACGGCGCAGCGTTATTGGAAGGCACGACGATGACCGATGCTACCGTGACGGTCACGGATGCCGATACCGATGCGGAGTTGGCACAGTTTAAGCCGGACGAGAACGGCGTATTTAAGCAGAATATCGCGCTCGGCGGGGATAAATTGAAGACTCGTCTGCGTATCAAGACGGAAGACGCGGCAGGTAACGTCAACAGTGCCGTGGTCGAAGTCTTGAACGACAACTTCAAGCTGCCGCGCAGACTGAAGCTTGAAATGCCGGAAGCCGTCGTGGCGGGCGGTCAGACTGCGGCTCTCAAAACGTATGTCGAATATACGGACGGCACCCGCGAGCTGCTGGATAACGCCGATATCGCGTACAGCGTAGTGATGGGCGAAGCCAACGCGGGCGTTGAACAAAACGGGACCGTAGCCGGCAAACGCGTCGGCGCGGCCTTGATCCAAGCCGATTACGAGTGGCAGGGCACGGAGCTGAGCGTGACCGACGTGGTGTCCGTTACTGCGCCGGAAGCGGGAAGTGCTCCGCCTGACTACATGGACACGGTAAAAGCCTCGACCGTAGGCACCGGCAAAGCAGGCGAGACCCGCGTCTCGATCAACGCTGCCGGTCACGGCGGCAACATGGTCGGAAGCGAATGGGCATACAAAGTGTTCTCGGATGCCGCGCAAGTGCTGCTGCCGACATTCGAACAGAATGTAAGCAGTTGGACCGCCCTTCCGGCCGACAAGGTCGTGAAGGCGAAGCCGGGCGAGCGGATCGTGGTCGTGAAGCGTACGACGGCTCAGCCGAAACTTGTTACGGCTTCTTCTGCGGCTGTCGCCGTGAACGAATGGGTCGCTCCGGCTTCGACGGGCGGCGGATCGAGTACGATCACGAAGCCGGCATCCAACGTGCCTAAGGGACCGTTGACCATCGGCGGTATCGCGGTCGATGCGAAGGTCGGCGGCAAGGATATCAAGATTCCGCTGCAACTCGACGGCACGCAAACGGACGGCCTGATGCTCGTTGACGTCACGCCGGGAGCAAACGGTCCGACGATCCTTGCGCATCCGGTGCGCGAAGCGCTTTTGAGCACGGTCAAGCAGGGACAACAGATTACGCTGAATGTAACGGGAGAGTTGGAGCGTCTGGGCATCGAACTGGATGCCGATCTCGTCAAACAGCTTGCCGCGAAAGGCGTAACGCTCGATTTGGAAAGCGATTGGGGAAGCTATCGTCTGGGACTCGACGCGATCAATACCGATGCGGTGGTGTCTTCGTTCCCAAGCGAAAATGCGGAAAATATCAAAATCGCACTGAACGTCGGTCAGGCCGCCGATCTGTATGTTCAACTTGCCGAGCAGTTGACTGCCGAAGGAATCACCGTGCCGCGAGGCGTTCCGGTCGCCTTCGACATGACGGCGAGCAACGGCAAACGTTCCGTATCGATCGAGCGCTTTGCCAAGATGACGGAGAAGGAACTGCGTCTTCCGGTCGGCGAAGACGATCGTACGGTATCCACCGTCGTCGTGATGGAACAAGACGGCAGTCTGCGTCATGTGCCGACCCGCTTCGAAGCGAGAGACGGTATCATGTACGCGGTCGCGAGCACGTTGACCAACAGCGTTTATCTGCCGGTCAAACACACCGCGGTCTTCCGCGATCTGGCAGGACATTGGGCAGAAGAAGCGATCAACGATTTGTCTTCGCGCCTGATCGTCAACGGCATCTCGGCGACGCGCTTTGATCCGTCGCGCAGCATGTCGCGCGCCGAACTCGCGGCGCTGATGGCACGCGCATTCGGCTTGAAGTCGGTCGCGGATTCGAACGCGTCGTTTGCCGACGTGAAATCCACGGATTGGTATAACGATGCGGTACGCACCGCGACGGAATACGGCCTGATGTCCGGCTACAGCGGCAGCCGCTTCGGTCCGAAGGACGTCATGACGCGCGAGCAGGCCATGGTCATGCTGATGCGTGCTTATGAACTAGCCGGAAAAGCAGCGCCGTCCGCAGCCGATACAGCGTCCGCGCTGAACGGCTATACGGACGCCGCAAGCCTGTCCGATTGGGCCAAGACCAGCGCCGCGCAAGCGGTGAAGCTCGGCCTGATTCAAGGCAAATCCGCAGGCAAACTGGAGCCGAAAGCTCCGGTGACGCGCGCGGAAATGACGCTGCTGGTTCGTCGATTATTGACGGAGCTGGAATTGATGTAAGAAACCACAAAGATCCCGGGTTCTCATGGAGAACCCGGGATCTTTTCTTTTTCATGTTGCTATCGACGATCAGGATATAAAAAACGTAGTTTCTGATCATTTTTTTGCCGACTGCGAACGATTATGATAAAAAAACGAGATTTGCGGATAATAAAGCCCCCAAGCGAGCCGATCAGGTAAACTAAATCCAGGAGGTGGGAGAATGATCATCGAAAATGCACGTTCGCTGGCATGGCCCGAACGGATGGCATTGGCATTGACTGATCGTCTGACTGCGGATCGGAATGTCGATCGTATCGATTACTTAAAATGCAAGCTGGCTTTAGAAGTACTGTTTATCAATATTTCTAAAATGAGCGTCGTATACGCGCTTGCTTTTGTAGTAAACGCTGCTCTTCCGACACTAATCTTCCATTTGGCCTTTTTGTCCATCCGAGTATTCGCGTATGGCGTGCATGCGAAATCAAGCTTCGTTTGCACTTTGGTCAGCACTTTATTTTTTGTCGGAATCCCTTGGATGATTAACGCTGAGGCAGTTCTTGCACCTCGTTTCGTTCTTTTATTATGGGGAATCGCGAATGTCTTGCTTTTAATGAAATATGCTCCTGCAAGCACGTTCAAAAACGCGATCGGTTCTTGGGAGAAAAAAAGAAGCCTTCGTCGCAAAGCGATAAGATCGAACATTTTCATAATCGTTTTGATCATCGCCTTGCCTTCCTTGGCGATCTCCAACCTTTTGATGGCAGGGAGTTCGATTGCGGTTCTTCTTATATTGCCATGTTCCTATCGCTTGTTTGAATCGACACCCCGAAAAGGAGGAAACGAACGATGAAAGAAAATTTGATCAAAACACTGGTGAAATTCGGAGAATTGAGTGTGGGAGCCTGCTGCTTGATGGGCGTATACGAACCTGAAGTACCTTTCGAGCTTCAAGCGAAAGCCAATGAAAATAGCGTGGAAGATATCAACAAAAAATGCTAAGATGAAATCATTACCTTTATTAAAGGGATGATTACATATGTTGGTGTTCATCGGTACGCTCCAGGTACTGCTTATGGTGGCTACTGCTCAAATTATCGTTGCGAATACATATCCGTCTTTCAAAAAAATAATAACGACTATTTTTTGGGGCATATTATGCGCCCTTTCTTTTCGTTGGCTCGGCGTATACGTATCGATTCCCATGCTGATCGGTTCGTTCTTCGTTTTGTACATACCTGAAAAAAACAACCTCAAGGCATTGGGAGGCTTGTCATACGGCACGATTTTAATTCTGCTCAGCGATCCCGTTGCGACATTAATGGAGAACGTGCTGTCCGTGTCCGCGGAGAGCCAGCTTTTTTATTGGATTTACGCGATTCTGTTGACGGCGTTTTCTTTGGCGGGCAGCTACGGAATCCGAAAATTGGTGCAGCTTTTCAGGCGCAAAGGAGAAATCGACGACAAACTGAAAAAGCTTGTCGTGTATCTGGGAGTATTGACCGTAGTCGTGTATTACCTTTGCATTTATTTGAGCGCCTACATCGGCGAAACGATCGAATTGATTCAACTCAATCTGTTCTTTTTCTTTGTTTACTTATTGATCGCTTTCCTGGCTTTCTATATCTATTCCAAGTCGCTCCGCAAAGCCTACGAGGTTAAGCAAAAAGAAGCCCAGCAAGAGGCGATGCAGCGCTATACGCAAGAGCTCGAACATCAGTATACGGAAATTCGCAAGTTCCGGCACGACCATCAGAATATTTTGTCTTCGCTGGATGCTTTTATTCAGGAAGAAGACTTTGAAGGGCTGAAAAGATACTACGGGGAAAAGCTGAAAAGGGCATCGGAACATCTGGAATCCAATGACTTCAAGCTGGAAAACCTGAGCCGGATCAAAGTCAAAGAAATCAAAAGCATTATCGCGTCCAAGCTGATCCGTGCCCAAGAATTAGGGATCGATGCGACGTTCGAGGCAAAAGAAGACATCGAGTTCGTTCCTGCCGATTCGGTGGCGATGGTACGGGCGCTCGGCATATTGCTGGACAATGCCATCGAGGAACTTCAGGAAATCAAGCAGGGCAGCATGCAGGTCGGATTTATTCGGGACCGGAATACGATTCATATCGTGATCCAAAACAGCTGCCGGCCGGACATGCCGCGTTTGCACAAGCTTAAAGAAGCCGGATTTTCCACGAAAGGCAAAAATCGAGGCTTGGGCTTGGCCAGTTTGGTGGAATTGATCGGACAACTGCCGAACGTGACTTCCGAAACTCTTATCGAACAAGGACAATTCAAACAAATTCTGGTGATCAATCCTATATAGAAGGTGATGGCGTGCTGTCCGTATTGATTTGTGAAGATGACCCGAAACAAAGCGAGCGTTTGGAAAAAATCGTGACCGATTACATCATGATGGAAGCTTTGGACATGAAATTGGTTCTTGCTGCCGACAATCCCGAACAAGTATTGAACTATTTGGACGAAAACCCGAAAACGACAGGTCTTTATTTCTTGGACGTCGACCTTCAACATGAAATGTCGGGCATCGCGCTGGCTTCCGAAATCCGGGAGCGCGACGATTCGGGCAAAATCGTATTCGTGACGACTCACGGCGAGCTTTCTTATTTGACGTTCATTTACAAAGTCGAGGCCATGGATTATATCATCAAAGACGTTCCGGAAGAAATCGGACGCAAGGTTCGGGATTGTATCGCTGTAGCGCATAAGCGTCATTTGAGCGATAACGGCGTTCAGCAGCAGAGATTCAAAGTGAAAGTCGGGGAAAAAACCCGATCTATCGATCATAAAGACATCATGTTTTTCGAATCTTCGCCCGTTCCCCATAAGATCATCCTGCATATGGAAAACAGCCAATTGGAGTTTTACGGATCGATCAAAGAATTGGAAGAAGTCGGAGATCCGTTTTATCGCTGCCATAAATCCTTCGTGGTCAATAAAGACAATATCAAAAGCGTGGACCGCTCCAAACGAGAGATTGAAATGGTCAATGAGGAGATTTGCCTTGTATCTGTTCGCGCATTGAAAGGGTTAGACTGAATAACTGCCTGAAAAGGCCGCTTTGTTTCCGGAAACGGAGGCAAAGCGGCCTTTTTTTATGGAAACCGCGAAAGGGAAACGCACAGATTTCATGCGCGATCCTTGACGATTCGGATATCGCGAACGTTTTTCTCCGCATTTCAAGACGGTTCTGAGCATAATCCGTACTTTTATGAGCAAAACCGAGCGAAAAGGTCCGTACGGCCTATACTTAAGCCACAAGGAAAACGAAGCCTGTTCAGGCAGCGTGCCATTCCCAAGTAAAGGAGCGAACGAAATGCCGATTCGGATTTACGACTACGAAGCAAGCAAAATTCCACTCATGTTGAAGTTGACCAAAGAAGTATTGGACCGGGAAGTCGGAGGTTCTTATTATCTGGACACGGATTGGCTGCACGGCCCGAGTATTTTGATCACGGGGGAAAGTTCGGAAGACGAAGTCCGGCTGCTCGATTCGCTGACCGCTTGCACGATGGATTACAAAAAGGAGCATCCGCTGCGCCTTGAGCAGATCGAGTCCGTACGGCTCAAATATTTGAAAGAACAACGTCGATTAGGCGACCTGGAACTAAGAACGGATACGGACGGCCGAATGCGCGAAGACGGCGAGATCGAGCAGGGTGAAGGCAAGACCGGGGTTTACAATTCGGACTACCATCGACAATTGTTCCACGGATTCCGCTGCCGGCTTCAAAATGCCAATAATCTTCTGTTGGCCGAGATTTCAATGATGGATGAAAAGAATCGGATTCGTATATTTACCGATATGTTTCTGCATATTGCTACCTTGTATAACGGCGATGCGGCCAGCGGATACATCTCTTATCTGTCTCACGTGCTCGGCTTCTTCTCCCGATTGAGGCTCGAAGGGCATCCCGAAAACGTGCAAGAACGCTTCGAGCGTTTGTATCTCGGCGTTTTCGCGGAAAAGCAGCAGCCGCCCGGCACTTCGCTTCAAGCTTCTTTGAATCTTTGGAAAGAGGCTTGGAACGATGTGGCCGCAGAAATGAGACAAGGTTTCGACAAAACGCGATTCAAGCAGGATGACCATCTGGAACTATACGATCAACATCGTCGATTCGAACAATACATAGCCGGGATGGACAATCCTTTCCATCGGCGCCTTCTTGATCGCGATGATCTCGAAGAACTTATGATGGCCGACGAAATGTTGGTTTACCGCAACGTGATCAACCTGTTCTATATGACGCTGCCCATGTTCGAACAAGGAATGGCGCAAAAGCATGTGTATGGATACTGCGCGATACGCTGCATCGAGTCGAGCCGCACCGGACTGCTCATGACGATATAATCCCGACGAAAAGAAAGGAGGAATCCCTATGTCGTACGTCAATCCTTTTGTACTGGTCAGAACCAATTCATTGGACAAGCAAGCGATTGAAGTTGCGGGTCGCAACGAATTGGAGAACTTTAATCGGCAAACGGTCGATCTTCGTCAACATTTTCGACAAGCCAAGGCCGAAGCGGTTGCTACTCTGGAAACGCTTATGCAAAGCGAAGGAAGTTCCCTGTTGCTCAATCTCAAAAGAGCCGTTTACAACGAACGCTTTTCGCGATTCGAGAAATTGGTTCGGGAAGCAGGGCCGGAACTTGCTCCTGCTTCGGAGACGATAGAGAAGCTTCGGAAAAGCTGGAATGCTTTAGCCGAAGCCGATCGGATCTTTACGGACGATTACGAAAGATTGTTGAACGATTCCAGGCAACGCATGCATGCGGTGGTCGGAAGCAGCGGCGAACTGCAAAACAACCTGCTGATGATTCAGCCCAACATGTATGCCAAGCTGCGAAAGTATCTGGATACGCCGTCGCGAGAGCATAAAAATTCGGAACGCAAACTGGACTACACGCTGTACAAAGTTTTGGCCAGAGCGGCTTTCAAAACCAGCCCGTTTGCCGAGATCACGCGTGTAGGACGAGCTGAGCGCGTATCGGAAGCACAAGCGGCCAAGGGACCTGGACAGCTTCATTTTCGGCGGTGGAGCAAGATCAATTATACGTTTCTTAACCGGTTGGTTTTCGAGTACCTGCTTGGCGAAGACAGCTTTTACGGGAACGTGCTCTATAAAATCCCGCCTTTATCGATCGAATATGCGCAAGGACAGGTCTCGATCAGCTTTGTGGCGACTCGGGACGACCGAAAAAGCGAGAAGATTTTCGAAACCAGCGAAATTTTGAAAAAGCTGCGCATGAACGAAGAACTGGCAGGCTTCTTCAAAGCGCACAGCGTGAACCATATGGTGAGCTTGAGCGATTTCGAGGAACTGTTCCGGGAGCGCGGCGTGACCAAGGAAGAACTTTGCCGTTTGCTTCGAGAGTACGTACAGATCGGATTACTGATTCCCGCTATCGGGTTTTCGCAGCAAACCGAAGCCGGATTCATCAAAGAAATTAACGAAGCCGGACGTTTGTACCTTTCGGCAGAGAAGTCCGGAGAACTGGAAGAAGTCTTGAATTTGCTGATTCATACGAAAAACCGGCTGGGCGAATGCGAAGACATGGAAGAACGCAGCCGCTTGTATCAGGAAGTCGGTCTTCGACTCAACGAGTATCCGGAAGCCAAACGCGTTCGCATGGATCCGAGTCGGTTGTTTTACGAAGACGGGGTGATTGCGGAACCTTTGCCGATCGCGGCGGACCGGATCGAAGAAGATCTGCCCGTTTTCGAAGCGCTGCAAAAGATCTCTTTATTGTTTGACGTGAATGTCCGGATGCAGTTGGAGCTGGGAGCACGCCTTGACCGGGAAAACATCACTGAACTGGACAGTCGTTTCTTCACTGCTTTGTTCGATGTCTCGAAGCCGATTCTCCCGTATTGGTCGGGACCCTTCTACTGTCATGCGGAGACCGAATCGAAATGGGTGAAGCAGCTCGACGAGCTCAAGCTGCAATTCATTCATGAATTGAACGTGCTTTGCGAAGGCTGCGAAGAAGTCGATATTTTGCCGCTCGTCGAACGATATGCTCGCCGCATTCCGGAACCGGTTTATGTCATGGCCGATTTGTCTTCAAGCTTTTTTATTCAAATGAACGGCCGACGCAAGATCGTGAATGCGATTTATGACGGCCAGGAAAAATACAAATCGCGGTTCATGGATTATTTCCAAGATTATTTGCGATCAAGCGAAGCTTACAAGCAGTTCGAAGAAGATTACTACTACGGGCAAGGGTATCGCGAGTACACCGAAAACTTCGGATTCAACGGAAATATCAAAGAGTCTACCTTGACTCAGTGCGTGAAGACGGTCGGAACGGGCCGCAAACGTTTCTCGAAAATCGCGGAAGACTATCTCAAAGTCGAAACGTTGACGATCGGCTGCGACCCCGTGACGAAAGCTGTACGTTTTTTCGAAAAAGATACCGGACTTCCGCTTAAAATTCTTTTCCGGGGCTCTTTGATTCCGACAGCGATGCCCGGATACATTTCGACGCTGCTGCAATTGTTCGCTTCCGGCCGCATGACGTTCAAATTTGCCGATCTGGTCCAACATTCTTCCGTACCCCGAATGTCCGCCGGACGGGTCGTAGTGTGCCGAAAAAGAACCGCTCTCGCCGCCATGGTCCCGATCCTGGGCAAGCGCGAAGAAGAAAGCCCGGCCGAACATTACAAGCGACTCAATTTGCACTATACGGAATGCAATTCGGCCAAGCGATTTTTCATCACGGCTAAAAGAGACCTTTCGGACAAAACGTTTCGCCTGATCGACTTCAAACCTTTTTATGTCGACTTGCTCGACCCGGTATCGGTAAAGGTGATGGAGAAAGAGATCATTTGCAAATATGCGGCTTCCGCTTACGAGAATCTGTATCTGGAGGAATTTCTGGGCGACGATTCCCCGCACGCGACGGAATACGATATCGAATTTTATAAAAAGGAGGGACAGTCGTGAATGCGAAGCTGAATTTGTTGAACCGGGAGAACGTCATGATTTATCGGAAAGACGAAACGACGCTGCTCAAAACCAGTTACAAAACGCTGAAATTCCGACTGGGCATCGACGAACACGAACGGCTGCTCGAACTGCTGCGGCAGACTCGGGGAGGCGCCGCTTTGGAAGAGCTGCTTCGAGGGCAAGAAGACCGGCAAACGCTCAAGCTGGTCAAAATGTTGATGGAAAGCGGCGTTCTATTCGGTTTTCGACCCGGTGACGCCATTGAACGATACACCGAAGCCGCCTGGTTTCCGATCGTGGCCCAGTATTGGCCGCATTCGCACGCTCCGGCCGCCGAAATCGAACATGTTGCTCAAACACCGATCGCGATATCTGCCGAATTGGAACGGCTGCTGCCCGATCTGGTCGGCACTTTTGAAGAGTACGGCAAAAAAGTCCGGGTCTACGAACGGGTAGAAGACGTTGCGGACGGCGCCTTTTTGATCACGGCAGAACGCGAAGATTTGGAAAACCGATCGCATCATCTTTTTTTGCAAACGTACAATTCCGGCTGGTGCGGCACATCCGCCGCAGATCCGGAGTACGAACGCTTGAACGAAGACATCCATCCGCTTTTGCGCAAGTTCGGTCCTTTTTATCTGCTGATCTTCACGATCAAGCGGTTGTCGGGCTTCGGCCGCGATACGTTTTATATCAATGAAAACGTGAAGTTCATCGAAACGGATTCGGCTCCCGGAGAAGTCGAGGTGGTAAGCACGTCTCAGGCTCCCCTTCGAGTAGGCGACCGTCTTCCGATCGAGCGCATCGACCGGTTCGAACGTTATTTGGAAGGCGGCCGTCTCGGATTGAAGATCGCCAATCAATCCGCCGAATACGGACGCTTGAAACAGATCGGCTTTTCCGCTTACGGGATTAAAGATGCCGCCGACCAGACGGAGTATGCGGCTGTAGGGCTTCATTTTGAAGAAAACGGAGTCGAAGCTATCGCTTTTGCGCTCAGACATTATTTCCAGAAGCATACTGGCGGGGAATGGCTTGTTGCGCGAACGGAAGATTACTACTATCGCAAAACTCAACTGCTGCTTGCGCATTTGGACGAGCCAAGGCAAGCGTTTCGCTTATCGACGTCCGCGAAAGAAGGGATCAAAGCTTTTCGGGCTTACCGCAATTTTTTGGAAAACACCGAAATTTGTTTGGAACGGCATTCCGATTCCGGGTCTTATAAAATCTCGATCGTAGGACCGGAAGGCCGACCATTCGGCAGCGGCCGCAAAACGATCCGCTTGCAAGAAGAGCTGGAGCAGGCTATCGTGCACTACATTTGTCGGCTGTTGAATCCGGACGTTCGAATTCGACTTCCGTTCGATGCATACGAGAAGAAGATCGATATCCGCAGCCTGCCCGAAACCGAACTTCCGGAAGAAGGACAAGAGCCGGCCTTTATCGAAAATGCGCTCAGCCTTTTCCAAGAACGAAATATTCGGTACGAAGAACTGGTTTGGAGCCGCGAGTACGAGCTGCTGGAATCGGGACTCTGCGTGCGCCGGATCGATGTAGGTGAGTACAGTGCTTAAAAGCCCGATATTCAAACAAATCCGCGAGTTGGTGATTGCCGCGGATCAACAGAGCTGGGAGCAAAACATTTTGCCGAGACTGTCGGATAATACGGAGCTGCCTATCGAAGAATTCGAAGAACAAAACTTGAGCCGACTCGATCTCGATCTATTGAACCGATTCACCCGATCGGCGCCGGAAGACACTTACGTGGTGTATGACCGCATTCGGAAATCCGGAGAAATCAGAAACCTGCTTGATCATTCTCCGGCGGATAGTCGGCAGCTCCGTATCGTCGGAGAAGAAAATGCCCGGCTTACGTTCCGTCAATTCCGTACGCGGGATTTCGGCGCTGTCGTAGAGGCTTTGGAACCTTACCATGCCGACTTGATTCACCCGTTGTTCGGATTGTTCAAAGGACACTATCGCGGAATCGCCGACTCGATGCCTCTGATCGCATTCGACGCCCGGCTCGGCACCCGAAGTTACGATGCTTACGGTCGATCTTCGACGTACACGGAATCTTATTACACCGGGCTTTTGGAGGCGCTGGAACGTTTTCATGGGGCGGCTGCGCCGAACACGCGATACGTTAGGGCAAGCGAAAAGGAACTGGAAGAGGCGGATCGGGAGTACGTGTCGATGTATCGCTTCAGACGGTATACCGAATCGCAAACGCAGATGGAAACTTTCGCGTTTGACGCCTATTCGACCGACAAGTCTCTCAAGTGGAGACAGGCTTACGATTACGGAAACCGCCGCAATACACTCGTTCCCGAACAAGTGGCGTATTTTTCCGGCGAACATCTCGAACGCTTCGATCCGGAACCGCGTTATCTTGCGGAAACTTCGAACGGAACCGCGATCGGCAGCAGCTGGGAAGAGGCGGTCGCCGCGTCGCTGCTGGAAGTCGTCGAACGTGATTCCTTCCTTGTTCATTGGTATACCCGATCGCAGCCGCTCAGGATCGAGGGTACGGACCGATTGGCCGACGAAGACATCCGATTGATGTTGGCTTATCTGGAAATGCTGGATTACCAAACGAACATTTTCGATATCACGTTGGAATCCGGCATTCCCGCTTATTGGGTGCTGCTGGAATATGTCGGAGAAGATCCCGATAGCTTGGCTTTCTATACGGCGGCGGGAGCCAACCCCAATCCGATTTCCGCGATTCGCTCGGCGCTCGTGGAAGCTTCGACTTCGATCAAAGTGTTCAAATCTTACATGTACGACAAATATACGCCTTTTGAACTTGAGGAATTGAAGAGTGATTACTCGAAAGTAAGCCGCTTGGAAGATCATTTGTACCTGTATTCATCCGTAAGCATGAAGCCTCACCTGGAATTTGCGCTTCAAACCGACAGGGTCGAACCGATCGAAAAGAACATTGCCAGACGAAGCATGCCGGCCGATCCTATGGCTCGCGAAGAATTGCTGGATCGTCTGCTGAAGCCTTTGCTTCAATATCACCCGGACATTTACATTTCCGATCTCAGTCATTCTTTTTTAACGGACATGGGGTTGAGCTGCACCAAAATTCATGTCCCTTCGCTGCAAAACATAGGCTTCGGGATGCAGTATCAAAACATTAACAGGGAGCGGCTGGAACAGGCGATCAGGCTCAACGGTCTGGACGGCAGTTCGGCGGCGTCTCAAGAAGTTCCGCATCCGTTTCCGTGAAAGGAGGTCATATCGTGCCGCATCTGGAGTTCGAATACTATAAATGCTATTCGCGGGGTCGTTACGGCTTGACGCATCTGACGCATCTGACCCCTTTCGTGAAACGTCCTTATTTTTCGGGGGGAACGGTAGCCTGCCCGGCGTCGGGAACGGAATTGGAGAGTCTGCTGGATCGGTTGACGGCGGCCACGCTCCGAATCAACCGCTTCGATATCCTGAGTCGGTATCAGGATCACAATTCTTCCCCGTCCACGCGCAATATGCATTCCTGCCAGCTGCTGTTCGTGATCGACGGCAGCGTTCACTTTTACGACTTGTACGAAGACCGTTTTTATCTGACCGATTCGGAAAAATTGGGTCGGGAATGGGATCGGGACGCCGTCTACGTCATCGGGTTATCCGATCTGCTGAATATCTCCAGATACTATGGCGAATTTTCGCTTTATCTGAGCCTGCTGGATGCAGGTCACGTATTGGGGAATGCGAAAAACGCGTTGACTGCGGCGGACATTCCGTACGTAACCTACGAGTCGCCGGGGGCGAAAGACGTGCTGGATCGATTGGGAACGCCGACGGATTCGCTCTATGCTTCGTTCATGCTTGAACTGGAACGGCCGGCCGGCGAGATGGAACTGCGAGGTACGCCGCGTACCGGTCGGATTCCGACCCTCAAACGCTTCGATGAACTTAAGCCGACGACTTTTGTGAGTCCTTTGCTCCGAAAGTTTCGTTTCGCCTCCGCGAAAGGGAGAAAACAGGCGGAGCATCGCCCGTCTCGCGAGGCTTTGCCGATCGAGCGATTGAGAAGCTCGGCGCACACCATGATCGGAAACTTTAACCTTTCGGAAAGCTTCGAACGCTTCAAGGCGGAGGAAGCGAGACGGGTATTGCTGGACGCGGTTCGGCAATCCTCCAATCCGGCTCTTCGCTTTTGCATCGCGGAAAGGCATCGGCTGCTGATGGATGACGGAAGCATCAAAAACGGTCCGATCGATTTTGGACGGATTTTGCATAACGATCATGAATTTTTCGATCTGAGCACGTATTCGTATGTCGTCGTTTGTTTTTCCGAGGATCGTCGGATCGAAGATTGCGGATTGTTGCCCGTGTTGTTAGCGGCGGGAGAACTTATGCAAGCCGCTTGCTTATACAGCGCCGGACAAGGGTATGCGTTTCGTCCGATGAAGAACCATAACGACGAATACTTGAAAGAGGTATTGGAGTTGAACGATGGATGGGAAATTAATTACATAGGCGTGTTATGCGGAAGCGAAGTAACCCCGCTGCGATGCGTACTGTGAAGGAGGTGAGCGAATGTGGCATGCCTATCATGCGTATATTCATGATTACTCTGCGTTGGATCGGTATTTGAGACAGGCCTTTCCCGCTTTCGTTCAGGAACGCATTTCTGCGGATACCGATTGGTTTTTTATCCGCTATTGGTTGGGAGGCCCTCATATTCGGCTCAGGCTCAAAACGGATCTCAGGTTCGACGCCGAAACGTTCCGTGCGGCATTCTCGGATTCGATCCGCGGCTTTCTTGAAACGGAAACGGTTCGGCTGATCGATTATGAGCGGTTTTATACGCCGGAGATGCTGAAAGGCGAAGGGATCCGGCAAACCTACTGGAAGCGGCACGGCAGCGTCGAACATGTCCCTTACGAACCGGAAATCGAACGTTACGGCGGCGAAGGCCGCATGGAGCGTTCCGAAGAAGTCTTCTGTATAAGCAGTCAAATGGCGACGAAGCTCAATACGATGGCTTTTCCTTACCGGATTTTAGCTGCTGCCGAACTTCTGTATTGGACGGTTCGGTTGTTGAAACAAAAGGGCGAAGCCGCCGAGGATGATCATGCTCGATACGCGTGGTTATGGTCGGGTTACCGTCGGCAAGAGTCTTCGGCGATCGACGAAAGGCTTTGGCGCCATATCGAAAGCCGAACGGCTCAGGCGGCCGCTTCGGCAACGGCGCCGCAATTGTATCGCGAGTATTTGGATCATGTCGTTCAATTGGCTGATTTGCCTCAAGGCGTAATCTTTTCGCATATGCATATGACGAATAATCGAATCGGCGTTCATCCTGAACTCGAACATGAGCTGGCAGCGTTTTTGTCGAACTCGAAGGAGGTCTTGCATGGAGAAGGATGACCGCCTTGCAAGATATGAAGAGTCCTGGTGGCAGCCCGAGCCGGATCGATCAGAGCTGCGCAAAAAATTTCACCGGGTCAGCGTTTCCAGAAAGGATCGGACATCGGTTCAAATCAAAAAAGTGCGTTCGATCAAAAAATGGGAGCTGTTGGAGGGGATCGTTCTTCCCCGCGTCGAAGCGGACGGACAGACGGAGCGTCTTTTAGTAAGCCGCAGGACGCGCCGAATACGTTCCGAAGCGAAATTGGATCTGGATTTGTTGGCCAGGCTGCTGCAATTTTCCGTCGGCGTCACGGATGAAAACAACGGGTACTTCGCTTATCCTTCTCCCGGCGCCCTGTATCCTTGCACGTTGTTCGTAGCCGCCGATCTTCCGGGACTCGAAGGCGATGTGTATCGCTACAATCCGTATCGACATATGCTGGAGCGATATTCGAAAGACCCGAGCAAGCATTTGGATGCCGCGGTGATCGACCCCGGATTGGCCGAATTTCCGATCAAATTGTTTTTCGCCAGCGACTACCAATTGTTGGAAGAAAAATACGGAGAATTATCCTATCGGCTGCTCAATCAGGAAATCGGACATATGGCTCAAAACTTGTCGCTATGCGCCGAACTCATGGGTTTGAACTCGGTATGCATCGGAGGATTCTATGAAGAAGAATTCCAACGGGCGGTAAGCGATTACGACTTACTTTACGTGATGGTGGTGGGATAAATGATCTGTGCTTTGCGGGCCGAAAATCGGCTGGTGCGCGACAGGCAAGAACTTTACATGGAGCACATTTTCGACAAAAGCATCATTCAAGTAAGACTTGGAGATCAAGTGGATTACAATCGGCTGCAAAATATGCTCTATGAAGGGATCGATCTTGATCGGGCAAAGCCGGGCAGATCGGAAGAAACGAAGCTGCTGCTCGGCCTGCTCAAGTCGGCGCCGGAAAAGTTTCTGTTGTCGAAAAACAGGGAATCGCTGAACAAGGAATTGAATGTACGAAACGTGTTTCATTTATGCGAACGTACCGGAACCCCGAACGAAGAATTGGCACGATATCGGCAGGCGCTGGATCAAACGAATATTCGCGTATTGGGAGACGTGAACGGCGTCTTGACCGCACTGCTGATCAACAACGGGTTTCAGGTAAACGGCATGGAAGATGCGGCAGCCGTCGATCCTGCGCGCCGAACCATCGTTGTAGCGGAAAGGCTGTATCTGAATCGTGAGGATTCGATCCCCGATTGCAGCTGCATCCTCCCTTATTCGGTAGACGAAATGACGCTCGGCCCCTGCGCCTTTTCGAAGCAAGAGCAAATCGACCTAACCGGGTATTCGGCAGTTGTCCATTCCGGTTCGGATACGCCGACGCGGCCGTCTTATGCCAATCTGCTCACGGTTTACTCTTTGTTAGTCAATAATCTGTTGTTTTTGATCAACGATACCCATCGCAAATTATACGTAGACGCAGCCTTATCGATCAACCGCATATTCCGCTTTACTTTGCCGGAGATGAAAATGACGGCCAGCCAAGCTTTTTGAATGAAAAGGAGGGATTCGCATGAGCATGATTAAATTGGATCGGTTAACGAAAACGTACGGCAGCAAAAAGGCACTCCGGAATGTAAGTTTCAATGTTGAACGCGGAAGCATAGTGGCCGTATTGGGCCATAACGGTGCCGGAAAAACAACGTTGATTAATTCGATCATGAATATCGTGAAGTACGAAGGTCATATCGAATACGGATTCGATCGCAAGCTGCTGTACCGCAAAGTCGGATATCAGATGCAATCTTCGTCTTACGAGAGCGAGGCCAAAGTATACGAAGTATGCAAACTGTACCGTAAAATCTTGAAAAGTTCGGCCGATCTCGATCAACTGCTGCAAGACTTCGGCTTGGCTGAATTCAAAGGAGCTTATGTCAAAAGCCTATCGGGAGGACAACGCCAAAAATTATCGATTCTGCTGACGTTGATCGGAGAACCCGAACTGATCATTTTCGACGAATTGTCTACGGGATTGGATTCGATGGCGCGTCGGCAAATCTGGGATTACGTGAAGCGATTGAACGAGGAAAAAGGAGTCACCATTATTTTGACCAGCCATTTCCTTGACGAAGTCGAGTACCTGGCCGACGAGGTCGTCATTTTGGACAAAGGAGAAATCAGCCGAATCGGCAAAGTGTCCGCAATCATTCGCGAAGAATTCGAAAGCACGAAGAAAATCGAATTCCGAACGGATGACAAAGAAGCGTTCGGCAGCTGTTTCGGCAGCAAGCTCTCGAATCACGGAGGCGTGCTGTGCGTCAGTTACCAAGAAGACTCGGAAGAAGAAATCTATCGCAAAGTCAAAGGATTGGGCGGTTACGATATCGCCATTAAAAACTATACGTTCGAGGACGCTTTCCTGAAAATGCTTGGTTATACCTTAGTGAAGAATGGAGAGATCTCACATGGATAATTTAATCGCCCTGTCGGGCTACCAGATCAAATTGCTGATGCGCAATGCCAAAAGCTTGATTCTTGGCTTCTCGCTGCCGATCGCCATGTTCTTCATTTTCAGCAATCTGCTTGCAGGTTACAAGGTAGACGGAAACATTCCGCTTACCGATCTGCTCGTGCCGGCGTATATCCCGATCATTATCGTCAACGGCGTATTGGTGATCTACGGTCAGACCTTCATGCTGTACAAAGAACAAGGCAATTTGTTGAAATTCAAGCTGCTGGGCATTTCCGGATTAACCGTATCGTCCGGATTATATATCGCGACTTTCCTGTTCCAAATCGCAGCCTCCATGCTGCTGATGGCTTTTGCCGCAGTCGCGAAAGGCGTGGTCATCCCGTACGAAAGCCTGCCGAACATCGCTGCCGCTTTCTTGCTGATCAACGTGTACCAATTTGCGCTCACCTACTTCCTGACCTCGCTCATCAACAAAAGCGTCACGTATCAAGGCGTCTCCCAGCTCGTGTTTTATTACCAGATTTTCCTGGGCGGCCTCACGTTTCCGCCGGAAATGTTCCCGAGTTTTCTGCGCGAATTCGTGTACATCTTCAATCCGATCGTGTATGGGCTTGAGATGATGCGCGGACTGTGGTCGGGCACGGGGAATCTGCTCGATTACGGAAAAGAAGCCGCTATCCTGATCGTCGTTTCGGCAGTATTTGTCGGAGCCGGCATCATGGTCCAGAAGAAGTTCGGGAAAATCGCCTAGTAGCTTGTCTGAAATAGCTGCCGGTTCTTTTAAATTCGATAATGTTCGGCTGCGGAATCTGCGCCATAAATCTTGCACCCGTGCCGCTCATCATAAATCACTAGATGCCAAAGGAGCGAATGAACATGGAAAAAGCAAACAACAAGCTGGTCGAGGAACTGTTTTCGGATATCGAGGATTTGGATTTCGTGGAGATCAGCGAAGCGACGGCTTTGCCGGAAACGGCAGCGACCAGCGGATCGATGATCAGCAACGGCTGCTCGACGTGCGGTTCCAGCTCGTGCTGCTCGTCGTAATCGCTCCGCATTCTTGACGGAAGCAACTCCAGTAAAAAATAAAACAAAATCAAAGGAGACGTTAAACATGGAAAAAGCAAACAATAAGCTGGTCGAGGAACTGTTTTCGGATATCGAGGATTTGGATTTCGTGGAAATCAGCGAAGCAACCGCTTTGCCGGAAACGGCAGCGACCAGCGGATCGATGATCAGCAACGGCTGCTCGACGTGCGGTTCCAGCTCGTGCTGCTCGTCGTAATTTCTGACATAACATCCTTTAGATCAAATACTTTTACAAACGTGAAGGGAGGAACTGGCGGTGGAAGAGTTGTTGGGTAAAAAGTTGGCTAAATTGGATTTGAATTTCTTAGAACGTCTTAGTCGGGAAGCTTGTACGGACGACACGCTATATTTATTGTTCGAAGCGGAGGCTGAGCACAACTTGCGGTACCCGGGCGAAACATTGCTGCGTTTCTTATTCTTTAACGAAGGTAAAGTGTTTGTTCGATCGGATACCAGCAAGGATATCCATATCTATGAAAACGAACAATTCGCTATACCTGCCGACACGTCGCAGTGCATCCTTTTACTCGGGGCTGACGGGGCCGAATCGCGCCGAGAAGAAGTCGAACAGCTATACGACAAACTATTAAAAGTGTTAAATCGCAAACGCGTCGAGTATCGAACAATGGAACAAAGCGCATTTTCCGGCAGAAGTCGCCGCCTGCACGTATTGCGTGCCGCGTCAGTCAGAATCGGAGCGAATACAGTATTGTGAACTTGGAATGAAGGAACTTCTCTTTTATAGAGAGGTTCCTTTTTACGCTTTCACGCAGAGCAAAGGAAACACTTCGCATTCGTTCATTCAATGCCTGGTCAACGAACGAGCAAATGCTCGGCATTTATAACCACGCGCGGCGAAATCGGCTTCGGCTGCAACCGCGCGGACGATATCCCGGCATCCGAGGTGTTGGCAGACGGCTAATTAATTTTTTTTTGAAAAGGACATGCGTCGTTGACACCCTTTTCCGTGGCTTATACAATTCCTTCTATGAATATACATCGCTTGTACGGAAAAGGAGAACCATTCAACCATGCTGCATAACCCCACGGGCCGCGAGCGGCTCGGACTTGCGCTGCTTCTGTCCACGCTCGGCATTCTCGGTCCGCTCAACATCGACATGTACCTGCCCAGCTTCCCCGGGATCGCTTCCGATCTGGGCGCGCAAGCTTCGCTCGTGCAGCTCAGTCTCACCGCCTGCCTGATCGGCCTTGCGATCGGCCAGATCATCGTCGGTCCGATCAGCGACGCCCGCGGCCGGCGGGGGCCGCTGCTGATCTCGCTGCTTCTGTTCGCCGCATCTTCGGTCATGTGCGCGCTGTCGACCAGCATCGAGATGCTGATCGCGGCCCGTTTCCTGCAAGGCCTGACCGCTTCGGGCGGCATCGTGCTGTCCCGAGCCGTCGTGCGCGACGTGTTCAGCGGCCGCGAACTGACGCAGTTCTTCTCGCTGCTGATGGTCATCAACGCCGTCGCGCCGCTGCTCGCCCCGATCATCGGCGGAGCCGTGCTGCTGCTGCCGGGTTCGAGCTGGCACACCATTTTCTACGTGCTCGGATTGCTCGGCTTCATCATTTTGCTGATCGTCGGCTTCCGGCTTAAGGAGACTTTGCCGCCGGAAAAAAGACAGCCGAGCTCGATCGGTCATTCTCTACGCACGATGGGCAGCCTGATGAAAGACCGTTCGTTCATGGGCTATGCCCTGACGCTCGGATTTATCCACGGCGGCAGCTTCGCTTATGTATCCGGTACGCCGTTCGTGTATCAGGATATTTACGGCGTATCGCCGCAGGCATTCAGTATCCTGTTCGGCATCAACGGCATCGCGATCATTCTGGGCAGCTTCATCATCGGGCGTTTCAGCAGCTTCGTGCCCGAGCGAAATCTGCTTCGGATCGGCGTCGTTACGGCAGCGAGCGCCACGCTTGTGCTGCTGATATCTTCGATCATTCAAGGGCCTTTGTACACGATCGTCGTTCCGCTATTCGTCTACATGATCACGATCGGGATCACGGCAACCAGTACGTTCACGCTCGCCATCGCGCGCCAAGGCCATCGGGCCGGCAGCGCCAGCGCGGTGCTGGGATTGTTCCCGCTGCTGATCGGCTCGATCGTATCGCCGCTCGTCGGATTGGACGAGAGTACGCCGGTCCCGATGGGCGCGATCTTGTTCGTGACGGCTTTGCTCGGCGCGACAGCTTTCTTTATGATGACGCGCCCCGAGAAAGAAGAATCGGTCAAATCGTAAGAACGATCCTATTTAAAACTCCTGCACGGACTTAGGTCCAGACAGGAGTTTTGTTTTTTATCCCGGAATCTCGTGCGGGATAACGATATTTAATTTTCCTTTCCTTCCCGCCCTAGAAAAATCCGGATTGGATTTAGGCGCATTAGCGGAGGGAGAAATTCAGTGAAAGACGCCTTTGAAGTCGTAAAGCTGAAAGCTTTATGACTGAGACAGCATCTTGTGAAGCATTTCGAAGAAATGCACTTCGGAAGCATATGCTGGTAATTTCTCCCGCAGCGCCTCAAGCGCCTAATCCTTCCCCGATCCGACTTTTTCACAAAAATTCATAATCTTTTTTTGTCCTTTTTAACGAGACATCTGCTCTGAACGCTTTTGCCCGGATGCCTGATTCTTTTTCTTTCCGAATGAATGTTTGTCCTTCATAGGCGTACTACAGTCCCCCTAACATACCGTAACCGTGTCAGAGCCGTGAGATTTCCTGTTGTTTTTTCAAAACGATTGGCATAGAATTTGCTGGTGCGATTCTGCGACGCTTTAACGTACGATGAAATTAACTTTTCATGCACAGCAGAGCCGATTCATGCGAAAAATAAGAAACAGTGAGAATTTTGGAGGCGTTGGTTGTGGAAGAGAAACAATTAAGCCGGGGGCTTAAAGCCCGGCATATCGAGCTGATCGCGCTGGGGGGAACCATCGGAGTCGGCCTGTTCATGGGGTCCTCAAGCACGATACAATGGGCGGGACCGTCGGTGCTGCTGGCGTACATGCTGGCGGGACTCGTGATGTTCCTTGTCATGCGAATTATGGGAGAGATGCTGATTGCCGAGCCGGTCACGGGATCTTTCGCCACGTTCGCGCATAAATATATCCATCCGGTCGCGGGTTATTTGACGGCTTGGAGCTATTGGTTCCTGTGGGTAACGGTCGGCATGTCCGAAGTGACGGCGATCGGGATCTACTTCGGTTACTGGTATCCGGATATCCCGCAGTGGATTCCGGCTCTGGTCGGTGTCGGAATTATCGCGGCAGCCAATATGGCGGCAGTGAAATTCTACGGCGAATTCGAATTCTGGTTCGCCATGATCAAAGTCGTCGCGATCGTGGCCATGCTGATTCTCGGTACGGGCCTGATCTTTTTCGGATGGGGCAACGGCGGCGTTCCGATCGGCTTCGCGAATCTGTATGAACACGGCGGATTTTTCGCGGGCGGGCTGAAAGGCTTCCTGTTCGCGCTCTGTATCGTCACCGCCGCTTACCAGGGCATCGAGATGATCGGGATCACGGCGGGCGAAGCGGAGAATCCGAAAGTGACGCTGCGAAGAGCGATCAAAAACATCGTGTGGCGGATTCTCGTGTTCTACGTCGGCGCGATCTTCGTGATCGTGACTATCTATCCGTGGAACGAAGTCGGCGTGACGGGCAGTCCCTTCGTATTGACCTTCGCCAAGGTCGGCATCGTCGCGGCGGCGGGCATCATCAACTTCGTCGTATTGACGGCGGCGATGTCCGGCTGCAACAGCGGCATTTACAGCGCGGGACGCATGCTGTTCACGCTGGCGGAGAACGGTCAAGCGCCGAAGTTCTTCGGGAAAATTTCCAAAAGCGGCGTGCCGCGCAACAGTATCATGACGACGATCGCTTTGCTGCTGATTGGCGTGCTGCTCAACTATCTGATGCCGGATTCCAAGCTGTTCTTGTATATCTACAGCGCGAGTATCCTGCCGGGCATGGTGCCGTGGTTCGCAATGGCGATCGGCCAATTCCGGTTCCGCCGCGAGCATGCGAGCGAGATGGACAGCCATCCGTTCAAGTCTTTGTTCTTCCCGGCGGCGAATTACTTCGTAATCGTCTTCCTGCTGCTGGTGCTGGTCGGCATGGTCATCAATGCGGATACGCGCATCCCGCTCGGCGTGGGCGCTGCGTTCATTCTGATTATGTTCGCGGTCTATTATCTGTTCGGGATCGGGAAAAAGTCGACGAACGCGCACGGAGATTCCTCCAAGTAAAAGGCTGTCTCGAAAGCTTGAACCGGAAAGTCTTTTCAACGAAAAATCGAAAAAAGCGAAACTGCGCTTCGGCGTCGGTTTCGCTTTTTTGCTATATTCAAGGCGTTCGTCCATATTGCTGTCACGGCATTGTATTTGCGCAAGCCATATGAATCCGGGAAGTTCGTGAAGGGCATGGGGTTGGTTGTGAACGGAGGTTGAACGAGTAACTAAAAAGAGCTTTTGGGAGTCGATAAATGTCGAAATTATAATCAATCAACCGATATATTTCGAGAAAAATAGAAATTTCCGGAAAAAGTCCTATTCACAATTGTCGGAAAATGCCGATAAGTAGAAATAAGATCTTTTACCGGGAAGGATGATCCATATGTTCAAATGGATGCGCTTTAACAATGTGCCTCTTAGCTTCAAGATGCTGCTGCCGCTGGTGCCGCCGTTGATCGCGCTTGTTCTGCTCTCCTCGCTTTCGGTCAACCTGGTTTCCCGATTGTCTGAGCGATTGATCGAACGTCTGTATAACGAAGCGCACCAAAGCATCACTTGGCTGCTGAACGCCGATCGCGACTTTTATCAGGCGCTGACGGAGCAGCAGAGCATGGCAGCGGCTTCGGGACAAGCGCTGACCGACCTCAAAGCCGACTTTGACGAAAACGTCGCGCAGACGGAAGAACGCGTGTTGAAAGCCGAGACGATCATGAAGGCGCATCCGGAACGTATTGAAGGTTATAAACATCCGGATTCCGGCAAAACCGCGTTTGAATTGTTTGACGACTTCAAGATTCAATTCGCCGCGTGGAAAGCGGACGCACAAGGCGGAACGATGGAACAATTCGATGCCGCGCGCGATGATATCAATCAGATCGAAGAAATTCTCGATACGTACAGCAACGATATCATCGCCGACAGCTTGGCCTACCAGCTTCAAATTCAACGCACGCTGTGGATCGGCTTGGCCGCGGCGCTTGCCGTGTCCGCCGTGGTCGGCGCAATCGTTATTCGCAATGTACGCCAACGTACGCAGGTTGCGGTCAGTTTGATTCGAAAGACGGCTGAACTGGATCTGAAGTATGACCCGACGTACGAGCGGTTTTTGGAGGAAAAAGACGAGTTTGCTCTGCTGATCCGTTCGGAAGCCGAAGCTCGCAAAGAATTCCGGGTCATCATCGAGGATGTGCAGCGCGAAAGTCACGGTATTGAACAAGTCATGGATAGCGTAGCGGGCCGGATGGCCGAGCTTGACGATAGCGTGCAGGACATTTCCGCCACGACCGAGCAGTTGTCGGCGGGAATGGAGGAGACTTCGTCTTCGACGCTGAGCATGAGCGAGACGTCGGCCGAGATCGGTCGAGCACTCGAATCGATCGCCATGAAAGCGCAGGAAGGCGCGCGTTCGTCGGAACGCCTCAGCATTCGCGCAGCCGAGTTGAAATCCACGTTCCAACAGTCGTATCGCGAAGGCACGGCTTCTTATGAAGAGGTCAAAGGCAATCTGGAGCTGGCGATGGAAGAGTCCCGCGCGGTTGAACGCATCACATTGCTCGCCGAATCCATTCTCCAAATCACGGCACAAACCAATCTGCTGTCGCTTAATGCTTCGATCGAAGCGGCAAGAGCAGGCGAAGCAGGACGAGGCTTTGCGGTAGTTGCTGCCGAGATTCGCAAGCTTGCGGAAGATTCCAAGCAAGCCGCCGACGAAATTCAGGAAGTAACAGGAGCCGTGCTGCGTTCCGTGGGAAGCCTGAAGACCAATTCGGAGAGCTTGCTGGAGTTCTTTGCAGGCAGCGTGCAAGGCGATTACGCATTGATGCTCAAAGCCTCCGAGGAGTACGCGGAAGGCGCCGGAGATACCGAAGCCTTGTCGACTGACTTGAGCGCAACTACGGAAGAGCTGCTCGCTTCGATGGAAACCCTGGTCAAGTCCACCGACGAGATCGCGATGTCCGCCGGAGAAGGCGCAAGCGGAACGGGAACCATCGCGGAAAAAGCCAGCCTGGCTGCCGAAAATGCTTCCGACGTACTCAGCGGAGTGCGCTCTTCGAAGCAAGGCATCGAGACCTTGGCCAGCTCGGTCAAGAAGTTCAAACTGTAAGAGAAGCCGTTCACATTGTCGAGAAGACTTCGAGACAAATTGCCAGCATATGCTTCCGAAGTGCATGTCTTCGAAATGCTTCACAAGATGCTGTCTCACTCGGAAAAACGGATTGGATTTAAATAAAGATTTTTTCCGAGTTCAAAGGCATCCTTCACTGAATTTTTCTGTCTGTCTTCTCGCTTCCAGAGTTTCGAGAAACCCAGTCTCCATACAGAGACTGGGTTTCTTTTGAATGAGAGGTCTATGTTTAATCGATAAACGAAAAATCAATGTATCGAAGGGGACAAAGAAAGACTGTCGAGAAGCTCAAACGTGCCTGGAAGCGAGAAGACGGAGAGAAAAATTCAGGTCAAGACGCCTTTGAACTTGGAAAACTTCAACTCAAACTTTCAATCGACTTTTCCAAGTGAGACAGCGAATTGAACGAATTTTTCTCGCAGTCTTCTCACTTCCCCGCCAACGTAACTTCCTCGAGAACAACAAAAAAGGAGCGCCATAATCGCGCTCCTTCCTTTTTACGAGCGATCAGAACCCGCCAATCACCCGCTGAAAACCATCAGCCAGCTGCGAAGAGAAGCTGCCCAAGATAATCGCAACCGCGACCACTTGAATCGCAACCGTCAATACCAGGAACAGGGAAACCCGCTCTTCCGGAATGCGGAACATCCGAATCGCCGCATACTGCGTGAACACGAAGGCGAGCAGAATCGTTCCGGTCAGCAGCAGCATGGAAAGGGACGGGGAAACAAAGACCAGCAGGGCGCTGACGAGGAATACGGCCCCCGCGAACAACTGCACGCCTCCAAGACTGACGATGCCGTCGCGCGAAGACTGTTTTTCTTGTCCGCGCCAATTCCCGAGAAGGTAAGCCACAGCAAGCAAGATTACGACCGAAACGATAGAAGCGGCGAATAAAGGGCCCACGATCGTAATGCGACTGCTTAACGTGCCCGATAACGCTCCGAGATCGTCACCGAAAAATCCGATATCCGACAATCCGCCGGCAACGCTGTTCACGATACTGCGTTTCAACGCCCAAGCCCAGATCAGGAAGCCGAGGATCGGCGACACGATTCCGAAGATGCCGAGCATAAGATCCGAATCTCCGCGCAAACGAAGAGCGGACAACGGATTTTTCAACAAACCGAGCAGCTTGCCCGTGTCCAGCTTGTTCCACTCGCCTTTCGCTGCTTCGGCAAAACGCGAAGCTGTCGCAGAAGCCGCGCTGGATTGTCCGGGTTGACCCGGCTGCCTTGCATGTCCGGAGGGACCTTCGGTTACGGGTTGGGCAACCGCCGGTAACGGTGCAGGTATTGCGGGTGCGGCATGGGGTGCGAGGAACGGTTGAGCCGCTTCTTCCTTAGGCCCTTCCGCTGAATGTTTTCCAAGCGATACTCCACCTATGTTTTCTTCCGATGTGCGAGATTCTTTCGGATCAAGCGGGCAGACGTGAATTTCTCCGGTCTGAATCTCCGTCCCGCAGTTCGTACAATAAGCCATTTCAAAATTCCTCCTGTTTCATTACGCATCGCTTGGCATCTTGCGGTTCCGAGTTTGCGTTTCTTTCTGTTATGTATAGAGAGCTACCGACTATTAGGGTAACATTTCCATTCACGGTATGCTATGTATTTTTGAACATGTCATCTAAAAATAATAAACCGAAAACGTTATAAAGTATGTCATAATAGAAATCGTGAAGACATAAATAGACGTTTTTTCGCTTATAAACGTTACTTAGCACGTCTATAAGCAAAAATAATGGTTAAATAGTACGTCATATATGTTTCATTTTTATGATTAGTGTCGTATTATATGTTTACGCAGAAGGAGACGCCAAACGCGAATTTATAAATCTTCTTGAAGCGTAAGCAAGAAATCGGAGGGTAACCTTGATCGAATTAACGGCAAGACAATTGAAGATCGTGGATATCGTGAAAAAGCAGGCGCCGATCACCGGAGAACAGATTGCCGAGAACCTGGGGCTTTCCAGGCCGACGATCCGTTCGGATCTCTCGCTGTTGGTCATGCTGGAATACGTGGATGCCAAGCCGAAGGTCGGCTACTTTCCCGGCCGCAAGTCGGCGGGCGGAGACAACGGCAGCGACCGGATGCGCGAAGCGAAGGTGCGCGATATTCAGAACGTGCCGATTATCATCCGCGAGACGACGACCATTCAAGATGCGGTGGTGACGTTGTTTTTGCAGGATGTCGGTACGCTGATTATTTGCGACGGCGAAGGCAAACTGGCCGGAGTCGCGTCGCGCAAAGACTTTTTAAAAGTAACGTTAGGCAATCCGGGTTCGGCTTCGATGCCCGTCAGCATGGTCATGACCCGCATTCCGAAGGTCATCACGACATCGCCTGACGAATCGGTATTGGAAGCCGCGCACAAGATGATTATGCACGAGGTAGACAGTTTGCCGGTGATCGATGCCGATCCGGAAGAAACGGGAGGCAAGCCGGCTATCGTGGGACGATTGACGAAGACGGCCATCGTTCAGCTTCTCCTCGACATTGAAACGACAGGATAACGGGAGGACACGCAGACGATGGAACAAAGCACGCCATTCATTACCATTTGTTCGGATTCGGTCGGCGATACGGCGGAAGCGGTCGTACAAGCCGTCATTCACCAATTCGAGCATCGGGAAGTTTCGATTAAGCGTTACGGCAACGTGCGGCATGAAGACGAGCTGCGCAAGTTGATGGAAGAAGCCGCCGAGCATAAAGGCTTCGTCGCCTATACGCTCGTTCAGCCGGAACTTCGCGAGACCATTCGCGAGGAAGCCGTGCGCTTGGATGTGCGGGTCGTCGATATTATGGGGCCCATGATGCAGGCGTTCATCGACACGTTCAGCGGAGCGCCGCCAACCCGGAGACCGGGCGTGCTGCGCAAGATGGACGAGAATTACTTCCGCCGCATGGAGGCGATCGAGTTTACCGTAGCCAGCGACGACGGGCGCGATCTTGGAGCGATGCTCGAAGCGGATATCGTGCTGATGGGCATCTCGAGAACGTCGAAGACGCCGCTGGGCATTTTTCTCGCTCATCGGGGGAAGAAGGTCGTCAATTATCCCGTCGTGCCCGAAATCGCGCCGCCTCAGCAGCTGCTCAGCCTGCCCAAAGAACGGTTGGTCGGCCTGACGATTGCGCCGGAGGCGATGCTCAAGATCCGTTCCGAACGGCTCCGCTCGCTGGGACTTCCGGTAGGTTCGCAATACGACAGCCTGGAGCGGATCAAGGAAGAATTGGACTATGCCGAGACGCTGTATGCGCGGTTGGGCTGCCTGGTCGTGGATATTACGGATCGAGCGATCGAAGAGACGTCCGGCTTAATCTTGAACGGATTGCAACTTTGACGAAGGAAATACGAAGACGCCAGTAAACAAGATCGACTTACAGCGTTCTTCTTTACTTAATAGCTTTAACGCGGAACCCTTGCAATTCATGAAAGTATCGCGATAACGGATACCCGAATGAATGGATCAAAAGGCATCCGACGAATCGAATGGAGGGATTGACCATGGAACGCGAATTGACCCTGGAGATTGTGCGAGTGACGGAGTTAGGTGCATTGGCAGCGGCGAAATGGATCGGCAGAGGGGACAAAAATGCGGCGGACGGCGCGGCCACGACCGCGATCCGCTCCATGTTCGATTCCGTTTCGATTAACGGCACGGTCGTGATCGGCGAAGGCGAGATGGACGACGCCCCGATGCTGTACATCGGCGAACAGGTCGGAACGAAAGAAGGCCCCGAAGTCGATGTGGCGGTCGATCCGCTCGAAGGGACCGAAGTCGTCGCGGCCGGTTTGCACAATGCGCAGGCCGTGATCGCGATCGCGGAAAAAGGCAGTTTGCTGCATGCGCCGGATATCTATATGGAGAAACTGGCCTGCGGCCCGGAGCTTGCGGGCAAGCTGAGCCTGAACGATCCGGTCGAGCTGACCCTGCAAAAGGCCGCTCATTACACGGGCCGCGCGCTTTCCGACCTGACCGTCATGGTGCTGGAGCGCGAGCGCCACGAAGAACTGATCTCCCGGCTGCGCGGAGCGGGCGTGCGCATCAAGCTGCTCGGTCACGGCGACGTGGCGGGCGCGATCGCCGCGGCGCTGCCGGACAGCGGCGTCGATCTGTATCTCGGTTCCGGCGGTGCGCCGGAAGGCGTGTTGGCTGCCGCGGCCATGCGCTGCCTCGGCGGCGATATGCAGGGACGCCTGCTGCCGGACGGCCCGTTCGAGAAGCAGCGCTGCATCTCGATGGGCATCGAAGATCCTTCCCGCGTGCTGACGCTGGAAGACATGGCGGGCACCGGCGACGTGCTGTTCGCGGCGACGGGCGTGACGAGCGGCGAGTTTCTGGACGGCGTTCGCATGATCGGCAAAGACCGCGCCGAGACTCACTCCGTCATCATGCGCGCCAGCAGCCGTACCGTGCGCTACATCCGCAGCATGCACTACTTGCCGCTGAAGCAGTTCCCGACGGGGCTTGCGGAAGTGCCGGTGATCGGCAAAGTCGCTTCGCTGTAATCCAGTCATCGAATCGCATTCTTCCGTTCTTTAGGGTTAGCCTTGCTTTTCGCTTTCGTTTTGATTTTCGATTCTCTGTTTCCTTGCTCGCTCCGCGATTCTGCGGGCGAGTCTTTTTTTGTTTTTAGGCAAGTTGCCGTTCGGGCCGTTTTTCAAATTACAGGTTAACATTGGCTTTTCGACTTCCATCGACGGCTGCAAACCGGACAGGAAGCGGGGTCGCCTCACTCTTGCCCAAGGTCAACAAAGTTTGGCGGCTATCAGACTATTTCGCGGGGCTTACAACGTTCCCCTGCGGCTATAATGTTTCTGTAGACCCACTGCAAACCTGCTTGTTATGATGGACATCGTTCAGGAAATAAGGGGTTTGGGGGCAGCAAAATGGTTGATGTCTACGAAAAAATCAAAGAAGGCGAGCGGGGAGCCTGGGTCAGCATTATTGCGTATCTGATCCTGTCCGCGCTTAAGCTGACTGTCGGATACGTATTCCTGTCCAGCGCGCTGCAAGCGGACGGATTGAATAACTTGACGGATATCGTGGCTTCGATCGCGGTATTGATCGGGCTGCGCATTTCGCAAAAGCCGCCGGATAAAGACCACGCCTACGGCCATTTTCGCGCGGAAACGGTGGCGGCGCTCGTAGCTTCGGTGATTATGGCTTTCGTCGGACTGGAAGTGCTGGTCGGGGCGGGGCAGTCGATCGCGAGAGGCACGGGAGAAGCGCCTCAGGCCTGGGTAGCGGCCGTGGCGTTACTTTGCGCGGTGGCGATGTATGGCGTCTATCGGTACAACCGCGATCTGTCGATCAAGACGGGAAGCCAGGCGCTGATGGCTGCCGCAAAAGACAATCTGTCCGACGCCTTGGTCAGTATCGGCGCCGCGATCGGCATCCTCGGTTCGCAATTCGGCATGCCGTGGTTGGACGTGGTGACGGCATTCGTCGTAGGCTTGATCATTTGCAAAACGGCCTGGGAAATTTTGCGCGACTCCTTGCACCGTCTAACCGATGGGTTTGATGAAAAGGAACTGACCGAAATTCGCGAAGCGATCGCGCAGGTCGAGGGCGTCGAATATGTACGCGAGCTGAAGGCGCGCGTTAACGGAAGCCAGACGGTACTGGATGTCACCATTGAAGTTCCGCGCGACTTGAGCATCGTCGAAGGCCATGATATCGCGGACCGGGTCGAGCATGAAATGAAAGAAAACCATGCGATTTATTTTGTCAGCGTCCATGTGGAACCGAAAGAATAGTCCTGTCAAGCAACTACCGAAGGAACCGAAGCCCCTAACAGCCGAGGTTCTTTTTTGCGATCGGAAAATATATGGCGCACCGAGGTTGTCGCTGTGTATTCGGGGGTAAAAAGAAGCAGCAAGCCATCATCGACTTCCGAGAGGGGAACATCATATGGGCAATCCGAAAGCGCTGATTTCCGGGGCGAGCATCGCCGGTTTGAGCACCGCGTTTTGGCTGGGCAAAGCAGGCTGGGACGTGACCGTGATCGAACGCGCCGAGGCTTTTCGCGACGGCGGGCAAAATATCGACGTGCGGGGCGCAGCGCGGGAAGTGCTGCGCAAAATGGGGTTGGAAGATCAGGTTCGCGCCCGGACGACGACCGAAAAAGGCACCGCATTCGTGAACGGTCAGGGAGAGGTCGTCGGCGCTTTCCCGGTCGAAGGTTCCGACGGGCTGACGGCGGAACTGGAGATTTTGCGCGGCGATCTGGCACGAATCGTATTGGACGCCCTTCCGGCCGGCGTGAATATCCGCTACGGCGAACGGATCGAAAGCGTGTCCGATCCGGGCGATTATGTGCAGGTCGCTTTGCGCTCGGGAGCGACGGAAACCTATGATCTGTTGATTATCGCGGAAGGCGTGCGATCCAAAACGCGCGAGCTGGTTTTCGCGGAGGAAGTCTCGCGGCGCGAGCTTCAGCTCAATATCGCTTACGGCACGATCGCGCGGACGCCGGAAGACGACGATTGGTGGCGTTGGTATACCGCCACGGAAAAGCGCCAAGTCTGCTTGCGTCCCGACAATCAGGGGACGATCCGCGCGATGCTCGCTTACGGCAGCGAGCGCAGCATCGCCGATCTGTCGCCCGATCAGGCGCGCTCTGAACTGCGCGATATTTTCGCGGGCGCCGGATGGCAAACGGATCGCGTGATCGAAGGCTTTTCGACTTCGCAGGACGTATATTTCGACTATCTGACGCAGATCAAGATGCCGGACTGGTCGAAAAAAAGAGTCTGCGTCACCGGCGACGCAGCTTGGTGCGTGACGCCGCTGGGCGGAGGCGGATCGTCGCTCGCGCTGATCGGCGGATACGTGCTGGCGGCTTTCTTGTCGCAGTCCTCGGACGAATCTTCGACGTCAACGCAAAAAGCCGACAATCTCAATATCAGCGAAGCGTTGGATCGCTACGAAAAGTGGATGCGGCCGATCGTGGACGACGCGCAAAAGCTGCCGCCCGGCACGCCGGACCTGTTTTATCCGCGAACCAAAATGGGCGTCGGCACGATCCGGACCGTGATCCGGATCGCCAGCTTCGGGCCGCTTCGCAAAGTCGCGTCCCGCATGGGGCATGTCGCCCGGACCAAGCGGGAGCTTCCGGAGATCCGATTGGTTCAAACGAAAAGCTGACAAGCGCCGGATGCTTCGTTTGCAGCAAGTTGCACCTGGAAGAATAAGCGAATCTGCTTATTCTTCTTGCGTATTCTTGATTCAATCGGATCGCAAATCAAAAAAGGACTTGGCCTTTCCGCCTTCAAGCGGAAAAACCAAGTCCTTTTTCGTCTGCGTTTTTTCGATTTACGAATGTTCGACTGATTGCGTGCCTGTAAGCTTTTCCGCTCGTTTTTGGTCGCTGCGTCCGACTCCCAGCACCAGCAGGAAACACAGGAATAACACGATCGCCGCCGACACGTACGGATAGTTGATGTTGACGTCGAACAACGATCCGGCCACGATCGGCCCCGCGATATTGCCCAGGCTGCTGTACGCGGAGTTGAGTCCGGCCGCAAATCCTTGCTGTTCGCCTGCGCGGCGCGAGATTTGCGTGCCGATCGCCGGACGAAGGATGTCGATCGACAGGAACACGATGAACGTGACCGTCACGATCAACCAGTATTCATGCACGAACAGCGTCATCAATACAAAGATTGCGGCTGCCGCCAGACAGATCGAGATCACGCGCTGCTCGCCGAAGCGGTTCAACAGCCACCCGAAGATCGTCGCCTGCACGACGGCGCCGGCGATCGAACCGAAGGTGATGATGATCGCGATATCGCGAGCCGTAAAGCCGAACTTGTGGTCCACGAACAGTCCGAATACCGTCTCGTAGTTCGCCAGGCCGAAAGCGCTGACGAATACGATAATCAGGCTGAGGAAATACGGCGTCCGGTACGAAGTGATCAGCTGCTTGAACAGGCTGTCGCGCTTGCCGACGTTCGCGGCCGCGATCTCGGCGCGGCGCTCGACGCTGAGCGATTCCGGCAGCACGAGCAGCGTGACCACGCCCGAGATCAGTGCGGCAATGCCGGCTGCGAAGAACGGCACGCGAATACCGAATTCGGCCAGGAAGCCGCCGATGCCGGGACCGATAATGAATCCGGTGGTAATGGCCGCATTGATGAAGCCCATGCCTTTCGCGCGCTCTTCGTCAGTCGTGATATCCGCCGTATAGGCCATGACGGCCGGCATGATCAGGGCCGCGCCGATGCCGCCGAGAATACGCGACACGAACAGCAGCCACGGCGCGTTCGCCAGACCGAACAGGAACTCCGATACGGCGAAGATGGCCATGCCGATAATAATGACCCGTTTGCGTCCGAGACGGTCGGAAATCCGGCCGCCGATCGGCGAACAGATCAATTGGGAGACGGAGAAAGTCGCGGTCAGCAGGCCTACGACACTGCCGCCGATATGCAGCGTATTCATGTAGGTCGGCATGATCGGAACGACCAGCCCGATGCCGGTGAAAACAAGGAAAATATTGAACATGAGCAGCAGCAGCGCCGCCCGATTGCGAAGCATCAAAGCCATGGTGACATCCTCCAAAGTTCTTTCGTTATTCTTTTTTTATTTATTTTGTACAATGCCATGCAGAAATACTTGAATCGCCAACCGATACGTTTCCAATGCCTGCGTAAGATTGGCGCGCCTCGACACCTGACTCAGCCCGATGACGAGCGCCTCCAGCACGAGAGCCAAGCCCTGGACATCATTCTCGCGGAATTCGCCGCTGTCGATTCCCTGCTGGATCAGCATGCGGTTGAACGACAGATGCTCGGCGACCATCTCGGCCAACCGATCCTCGACTTCGCAGGTTTTATCATCGCCGATAAAAAATTCGTCAGCCGCTTTGGTCAGCGGGTGATTCAAGTCTTCCCGTACCATCTGCTCCGCGAAGCCGTACATTTTTTCCGTCGCGGTCGTATGCAGATGTTCTTTTTCTCTCCATTTGGCGATCCAGTCCCGGTCCCATTCATCCAGCAGATACAAGAATAGACCTTCTTTGCTTTTAAAATGGTAGTAGAGATTGCCTTTGCTGCTGCCTGTCGCCGCCGTGATCTCTTCGATCGACGTCGCTTTATAGCCTTTTTGCACGAACAAATGGCGCGCGGCGTCCGCGATCTTTTTGCGGGTCTGCTCGCTTTGGATTTGTTTCTTGTTCACATGTCCTCACCCTGGCTTTCTTATAAAAAGCTCCCGTTCCGGAATGTTCGCTAACGTTTTCCGGACGGGCGCTTGATTGTACGGGATATAAAAAGTATCGGTTTTATACTGAACGTTCGGTCAATATCTTACCAAATTCAAGCCGAAGTCGCAATAAAGAAATTAGGTAAGCGATACGGTTCGAAGCAAAAAGCCTGTTTGAGCTGCATTGTCCGCATCCTTTATAATGAATAAAAACGCGATTTCAAGCAGATAAGGGTCGAAGCGATGAACATTCAGGAAAAGGTTTTGGCACGAATCCAAGAACACGGCAGCGAAATTACGGTAACGGATACGAATGTTTTATATGAAGAAAAAGGAAGGTTCAGGGTGCTGGGCTTCGCCGACGGCGACGTGCAGGGAGCGATGGATTTGGATGATCCGCGACGGATCGTGCTTGAATATCCGAGGGCGATCATTTACCTGATGGAGCATAACGAACCTGGTTTCGAGCGGGCTTTTATCATCGGGCACGGAATCGGAACGATTGCCGGATATTTTGCGGATCGCGATATGCGGACAGCCGAGATCAGCCCGGCGATCGCGTCGATCAGCCGGACTTATTTCGGATATGCGGGACCGGAAGTGAACGTGGGCGACGGCCGACAATTACTGAATCAGGAAGCGGATGGATCACTGGATTATATCGTTTTGGATGCTTTTACGGAAAAGGGAACGCCTTGGCATCTGTTTACGCGGGAGTTTTGGAGTTTGGCCGACCTGAAGCTGAACGAACGAGGCGCGGTTCTGCTGAACGTGTTCGGTCGGGGACAGAGGGATTCGTTTATCGACGCGGTGTGGGCCGGGTTGTCGGAAGCTTTTGCTCATATCCGAGGATTTGCGTTGCCTCCCGACGATCCGCGCGATACCACCAATCGGATTCTGATCGGAGGTAAGCGCGCCGCTCAAGCCAAGCTGGGGCAAATGGCAGGATTTCAACCCGCAGAGCCTGAACGCGGAACCGTATTGGAAGACGAGATGTTCGGTTATCGGCAAGAATGAGGAGGTCTGCATAATGAAGGAACAGCACAGCAAGGCACCTATCGTAACGACATTATACCTAACGCGTCACGGTCAAACGGAATGGAATCTGGAGGGCCGACTGCAAGGACGCAAAGACTCGCCGTTGACGGAAAAAGGAGAACGGCATGCGGGTTGGCTCGGCGAATCGCTTGCGGACGTGCCGCTCGATGCCATCTATAGCAGCTCAAGCCCGCGCGCGGTACGGACGGCGGAAATTTTGCGAGGCAAAAGGCCGATTCAACTTCATGCGGTAAAGGATCTGCAGGAAGTGGACATGGGGCATTGGGAAGGTCGAACCGGAGCGGATATCGCAGCCGGATCGCCGGATGAATACGAGGCATTTTGGAAGGAACCGCATCGGTATGAGCCGACGAACGGCGGGGAGTCCTTTGTGCAATTGGGGAATCGGGTCGTTCCGGCCATCGAGCGTATTCTGAACGAAAACCACGGACGCAGCATTTTGGTCGTCACTCATGCCGCCGTGCTGAATCTGCTTATGACGGCGTTCAACGGGCAGGCAATCTCGGAAATGTGGAAGCCGCCGATCTTGGAATCGACCTGCCTGTGCAAAGTGGTGTACGGGCCGGGCGGAATGAACGTGGAGCTGCACGGGGACGTCTCGCATTATCGGACTTAGGACGCGTCGCGAACGAGGAGGAGGGGGAAAATGCTGGAGTTGAACGATCCGGTCTGGAGCCGTCTGACTACCGCTTACGGAGACGGGGAAGAGGCTGCACGGCTGCTGTGTCGCTTGGTTCAAGCCGCGGAAGACGCGGAGCTGAGACAGGAGCTATTTGAGCTGCTGCTGCATCAGGGCACGATCTATACGACCACATTGGCGGCTATGCCTTATTTGGCCGAAATGGCCGAGCGGACCGAAGATACGGAGACTTTGGCGGATTTGTATATCGTTTGCGGTTGGATGGAGAGCGGGCGCGAGCAGGGTGCGGACCGACTGAATATCGCATCCTCCGGCGAGTTTCGCAGAGAGCGCCAGCCCAAGCTTCCGGACGAGGCGATCGCAAGCATTGCCGAAGGTTATCGAACCGGGTTGGAGCGTCTGAGTCGGCTGCATGAACGGGCTGCGGGATTGGCGTTAAAAGGCATCGAACAGTCAAGCGACGAAGCTTCAATCGTGATCCGCGAATCGGATGAAAACGAAAATCCCGAAGCCGTCTATCTGCTGGCAGCATGGGCGGCTTATGCGGGAGAGATCGAAGCGGCGCGATTGTTGTTCCGTTTTCCGGAAGGCGACGAATACAGCGGAGCATGCCCGAGCTGTCAGGCGGATTGGTACGTGTGGCCGAAAGAAGACGAAGCGGGGATCCTAGTCGTGTACACGGATGATCCCGTGACGGTGCAAAAAGAGAATCGTGCTTCGGCAACCGTGCAAGCGACAGCTGCGACTGCACTGCGGACGGAGCTGCAAACGCTGGCTCGCGAAGCGAGACGTATCGGCGCACGCCGTTTGGCCGCAGCGATTCCTTCGCTGGATGGACAGGCAATCTGCCCGGAATGCGGGGCTGAGGTGTCGGTCTGGGAAGCTTTGGTCGGTTAAAAAAGGAGGAGAGGTCAAATCGATACGGATAAGAAGTTTTTGAGCAAAGAAAGATTGGCTGCGGTTGCGCTGATCCTGTATATATTTCCGTACGCGTCATTTCTTATGGAGGCGCACTATCGGGGCTCATTGCTTGTAGGAGGTTTGTTAGTCGTAGCCGGAACGGTTTTATTGGCAACGGCGGCCCGGGTTTACGGTTCGATCTATCTGGTACTGCTCGGCAACGTGATCTCGGCATTTATTTCTTATCTTTTTATCCGGGATTGGTCGGGAACGACGGCTAAGATCTTATTTTTCGAGCCGTTGTCCATCCTTCAAGCCATGTTTGCATACGCGGGCTTTTTGTGGGTCGTGCAGGCGATTACAATGATCGTCATCGAGATTGTACGCCGCCGTAAAGGTACAAAGACCGTATCTAACGAAACATGAAACTTGGAAAAGAACGAAATCAAAAAACCTCTCCGTCCCGAGAAAACAAGGACGGAGAGGTTTTGACGTATGTGCGCACGCAAACTCGATATTGCTATCCAAGTTTGCGAAAAGGTTCGAATTATCCGTTTTTCAAAACGGTCGAACCGCCTTCTTTGCGTTTAAGGGCCTGATCGGCAGCGGCCGTGAACAATACGTCCGACGAAGAATTGAGCGCGGTCTCGCAGGAATCTTGCACGACGCCGATAATGAAGCCGACACCGACGACTTGAATCGCGATTTCGTTCGGGATGCCGAATAGGCTGCATGCCATCGGGATCAACAGCAGGGAACCGCCGGCGACGCCGGAAGCACCGGCCGCCGCGACCGCGGACAACACGCTGAGCAGCAGCGCCGTGCCGAAGTCTACCTGAATGTTCAAAGTATGGACCGCAGCCAACGTCAATACGGAAATAGTGACGGCCGCTCCGGCCATATTGATGGTCGCGCCCAAAGGAACGGATACGGAATACGTTTCTTTGTCGAGTCCCAGTTTTTCGCAAAGCCGCATATTCACCGGAATGTTGGCGGCCGAGCTGCGGGTGAAGAAAGCCGTGATGCCGCTCTCTCTCAAACAGCGCAAAACCAGCGGGTACGGGTTGCTGCGAATTTTGACGTAAACGATCAGTGGATTGACGACCAAAGCGATAAACAGCATGCATCCGACCAATATGGCAAGCAGCATTCCGTAAGTTTGCAAAGACGAAATACCGTTGGTCGTGATCGAATCGAACACCAATCCGAGAATGCCGATCGGCGCGAAGCTGATTACCCAGCCCACGATACGCGTTAACGCATCCGACACGTTTTCGATGACTTCCTTGGTTCCGTCTTTGGCGTGACGCAGCGCGGCACCCAATACGATCGCCCAAGCCAAAATCCCGATATAATTGGCGTTCATCAAAGCACTGACCGGGTTATCGACGATATTAAGCAGCAAGGTGCGCAGCACTTCGACGATGCCTTGAGGCGGACTCAGTTCTTCCGAAGCGGAAACGAGCGACAAGATGACCGGAAAAGCGAAGCTGGCGAGCACTGCGGTCAATCCCGCCGAAAAAGTTCCGATCGCATACAAGGCGATAATCGATTTCATATTGGTTTTTTGGCCCTGGCGATGCCTGGAGACCGCTGCCGCGACCAAGAACAAGACGAGAATAGGAGCTACGCCTTTGAGCGCTCCGACGAAAAGCGTTCCGAACAACGCGATCCCTGTTGCTCCCGGAAGAGCCAAAGCCAGCAAAATTCCGAGAACCAGACCGGCCAGGATTCGTTTGACCAGACTGATTTGATTCCATTTGACCAACCACGCATACATATGAATACTCCTCCGCTACCGAATGATGCAATGCAAGCCCTCTGCCTATGCATCGAGTTACATTTGTGACAGTTTACTACGCAAAAGCGTCAATGTCTGTATGCAATTTGAGTTTTTAAGAAAATGGACAACTATTCGAGAGAAAAAAGCGTTTATGGAACTGTACGAAACCTTTCGTTTAAAAAATAAGCCAAGCAAAGGAGTCTCATAATGGGAAGATATCCATGGAGCGTATTGATCGTTATCGTCTATGCTTTGCCTTTTGCTTATTTCGGCATGCAGCAGGATTACAGTCATCAATCGGTTACGTCGCAATGGTCGCGGCGATGGGCCTACTGGCCTTTGCCAGCATCAAGTTAGGCTCGGTCTACGCACTTTTGATCGGCAACATCGCTTCATTCGCCGTGTCCTTTTATTTCGTCGGCAACATGCATGGAGACACGCTCGCCGCTTTTTTTAAACCGTTGTCCTCCGAGCAAACCCTCATTTTCCTGAGCGTCCTGATGCTGATTCTTCAAGCCGTCGTGGCCGGTATTACGTACTGGATCATTCTTAGAAAAAGGCGTGCCATGAATCCTTATCGCATGGCTTCGCGATCTGTTAAATAAAGACGCGTATGCAAAAACGCACCTTGTTGGGGTGCGTCAGTCTGCCGATGAAGTTACGTTAGTGGGGGAAACGAGAAGACTGCGAGAAAAATTCGTTCAGTCCGCTGTCTCACTTGGAAAAGTCGATTGAAGTTTTTAGTTGAAGTTTTCCAAGTTCAAAGGCGTCTTGAACTGAATTTTTCTCTCCGTCTTCTCGTTTCCAGCTACGTTGGGCTTTTTCAATACTATCGATACTTTCGAAGCGCCCTAAAAAGGCGCTTTTTTTAGTACCTATAAATATCTTCATCCTTCAAGGAAGCTTTAGCGGAGGGAGAAATTCAGGTCAAAACGCCTTTGAACTTATAAAGCCGTAGGCTTTATAAGTGAGACAGCGGCTTGAACGAATTTATCCCGCAGCGCCCGAGCTTCCTTTTCCTTTCCCCACACATCTTAATAGATCGCGATCGGCCCGTACGGTCCCTGAATAATCTCGATCTTCGTTTCGAAAATGTCGGTAAGAATATCCGGGTCCATGACTTCCGCTACCGTTCCGAAAGCCGCGATCTGACCGTTTTTCATGGCGCAGATCCGGTCCGAATATTTGGCCGCGAAATTGATATCGTGCATGACGGTCAGGATCGTTCTTCCGAATTCATAGGCTGCGTGGCGCAAATGTTCCATCATTTGCACCGAACGCGCCACGTCGAGATTGTTCAGCGGTTCGTCCAGCAGCACGTATTCCGTCTCTTGGCACAGCACCATCGCGACGTAAGCCCGCTGACGCTGCCCGCCGGAAAGCTCGTCCAGATAGCGATTCTCCAAAGTCGTCAGGTCGAGGAAGTCGATGTACTTGGAAATGATGTCTTCGTCTTCGTCCGTCAGTCTTCCTTTCGAATAAGGAAAGCGTCCGAATCCGGCTAGCTGCCTTACCGTCAGCCTCGTCACGAAATGGTTCTCCTGCCGCAGCAGCGTGATGATTTTGGCGAGATCGCTCGACTTCGACTTGGAAACGTCCATGTCGGCAACGGTAATTTGGCCTTCGTCCAGGTCCAGCAGCCTGCCGATCATCAGCAGCGTCGTCGATTTGCCCGCGCCGTTGGGACCGATCAGCGAAGTCAGGCCGGCTTTGGGAATACTGATATTCAACGGACCGATCTCGACTTCGTCCGCGTAGGATTTTTTTACGTTATTGATTTCGATCATAGGGAACCCTTCCTTAAAATCACGATCAAAAATGTCAGGCCGCCGACCAGCTCGATAATGATCGAAACGACGCCTTGAGCATGGAAGACATGATTCATGATGAAGTAAGCACTTGTGAGGATGACGAACCCGATCGCCAGAGCCATAGGAAATACATAGCGGTGATCATACGTCTGCGCCGCCTGGTAACTCAACGTCGCGACCAAAAATCCGTAGAACGTCAGCGGTCCCACCAGCGCCGTCGAGATCGCCATCAGAACCGATACCAGCACGAGCGTGTAGATCACGCCGGCGTTATGCTTGGTTCCCAGCGCCGTCGAGACGTCTTTGCCGAGCGCCAGTACATTCAACCTTTTGGCATTGATTAGCAGCAGACCCGCGACGACGATGACGATCGGAATAGCGATAGGGAAATACGCGGAATCCGAGTTGTTGACGGAAGCGAACAGCCGGGCCTGCAAAATATCGAACTCGGACGGCGCCAGCATTCTTCGCATGAACGAGGACACCGACCGTAAACCCGTTCCGATGATAATGCCGACCAGGAGCAGAAGCTGCAAGTTGCCGTATTTTCCCGATAACAGCCATCCGTACAGGATCAGGCACATCACGACCATTGCGGCGACTTGGTACAAGAACGAATCGACGCCGCTGAAATTCACGAACGCGGCCGCGCCGAGGAAAAAGATCGTGCTGGTGTGAATCGTCGAATAGATCGCTTCAAAGCCGAGCAGCGACGGCGTGATGATCCGGTTGTTCGTGATGGACTGAAAAGCGACCGTCGATAAACTTTGACAGACCGCCGCAACCAGCATGGAAACCAGCGCCACGACTCTTCGTTCCACCACGGGGATAAAAGACGGCGAGGTCACCGGCACCGGATTGTTATAAACCAGTAAACCAAAAGAAGACAGAAGGCCGACCCCGAATAACGAGATCAGCAGAACCCAGTAATTCCGCTCTTCGCGCTTGGTCCGAAAAGCTCTCGCCGATCTTTTTCGAGACGGACGACGGGGATCGGTATTGACCGGTAATGAAGGGGTACTTGTCATTTCGCTCATCTTGATATCCTTTTCGATCTCTTTTGTTTAAGCAAAATCATAATGAATACGACAGAACCTACCGTGCCCAGAATCATGGAAACCGGGATTTCGAACGGCATGATGATGACCCGGGACAGAATGTCGCAAGCCATGATCGTGCCCATGCCGAGTACGCAGACCCAAGGCAGATTGCTTCTCAGATCGTCGCCCCTGAACATGGATACGATATTCGGAACGATCAGGCCGAGGAAAGGCAGATTGCCGATCACCGCCGCCACGATGCCTACCGCCAACGAAATCAGCGCCGTACCCAACAGGATGATCCGGTTATAATTCGCGCCCAAGCTTGTGGCCACATCTTCGCCCAATCCGGCCAACGTCAGTCGATCCGCGTAAATAAAAATCAAAATCGTGACCAATATAATGATCCATAAATATTCGTACCGACCCGTCTGCACGGAAGAAAAGGAACCGATAAACCAGTTTTCGATGTTTTGCGTCGCCTGAAACACCAGTCCGATAAACGTGGAAAAGGCCGAAATGACCGCCCCCAGCATCATTCCGATGATCGGAACGACCAGAGAGGAGCGAAGTTTGACCTTTTTCAAAAACATGAAGAATACCATCGTTCCGATAAAGGAAAACACGATGGCACCCGTCATGCGCAGCAATAGGGACGGAGCAGGGAAAAGCAGGTACACGAACAACAATCCCAGTCCCGACCATTCGATGGTTCCGGTCGTCGTCGGTTCGACCAGCCGGTTTTGCGTGATCAGCTGCATGACCAGTCCGGCCATCGCCATAGCGGCTCCCGTCAGCATAAGGGCCATCGTTCTCGGAACGCGGGTGATGAAAAACATCTCCATGCCGTCCGCTTGTCCGCGAATGTCATAGACGCCGGTGAGCAGGGAGGCCGTGCCCAAAATCATTGTCGCGACAATTGCCAGGATAAAAGGAACGGTCCAGAGCTTTTTTTGCTTATGACGCTGGGGTTGAGCATGCTCAACCCCAGCCGGTTTCGGTATGAAATTTTTGAACACAGCTTCAGGCTCCTTTTATTTCTTGGACAAAGCTTGCGTCAGGTTGTTGACCAGTTCCGTGAAGGTTTCAATAGATTCATTCGTGTAGGTATCGTTCGGCGCGTACACGATTTGACCTTTCGTAACGGCCGTCGTGTTTTGCAGCGCCGGCGCGTTGTCGATCACGTCTTGAGCAGGAACGGCTTTTTCGTCGGAAGAAATAGCGGCGTCCCGATCCAGCACGAAGATCCAATCCGGATTGCTTTGCGCGATCGCTTCCACGGAGATATCGTCGCCTTGGTGGTCGGTAGACGAATTTTGAACTTCAAGCGAAGGAACCCAGCCGAAGATTTCATACAGAGGTCCCCATACGCGTCCGGAGTGCGGAGCCGAGAAACCGATGTCGCCGCCGGAGACGATAACGCTCATCACCGTATCCGTCCCGTTATAGGCGGCTTTGGCTTCTTCAATGGCTTTGTCGAAGTCGGCAATGAGTTGATCGGCTTCCGTCTGCTTTTCGAAAATTTTACCCAGATTCGTTGTCGCGTTTTTAAATCCTTTGATCAGATTCTCGCCAGGCGAGCCTTCTTCTCCGGACACGTCGAGTTCGAAATCAACGACGGCCGCGTTCGGAACCAATTTTTTGATTTCGTCATAATAGCCGGTAAAGCGCTGACCCACGATGACCAGGTCAGGATCGGCAGCCGCTAAAATTTCCAAGTTCGGTTCGCGGTGGTTGCCGATATTTTGTATGGAATCGTCGCTGACGTAAGGCGAGTCGGGAGGCATGACGTCTTTCGGCGCAGCTACCAGCTTAACGCCCCAATCGGACAGCGTTTCGAACGTACGGTTGTCCAGCGCTACGACCTTGCTCGGATTCACGGGCACGGTAACCGTTCCGTGAGCGTCCGTGATTTCCACGGTCGCGGGAGTGCTGGCGGCAGCGGCGGAATCAGCCGTGTCGCTCGTCGTTGCGGCGGCAGTGGAGCTTGCAGCATTGGAAGTCGCCGCTTCATTGTTTGTATTGGAGCATGCGCTTAGAGCCAAAGAGAAAGCAGCCAGACCGACAACCATGAATTTCGAAAACTTGAATTTGTTCATTTGAACCCCCTGATATGATGTAAAAGTGACTTGCGGGCGAAACTGAGGATGGATCCGGATTCCGGTTAATTGATAGTGATTATCAATATCAATAATTGAGATTATATCAACGGACAGGGAATTTTCAACTAGTTACTCCATGTAAACTGTGTCTAAACATTGAACGGTAAACAGGTGAACAAAAATATCGTCGGATGTTAACGCAAAGGATCAAAGACGGGATATATCCGCTTTAGGTTTATGGCGGATTGGGGAGAGGGTTCAAATAGAAGTTCGACGGAGGCAAAAACATGATAGAAATCGGAGTCTCGTTCAGAATTTGTTCAGAACGGATTGGTATAGTTGATTTTGTGGTCTAAAGTCAGTTGTCAATCAAGCATTTCACAGACAGAGGGGAAGAATGTGAATTATGAGAAAACGATTGAAATCTTCGCAGTTTAACAGCAAGAGTACGGCTAATTTTATCAAGAAGACGGCAATTGGTTCGTTGATCGGGGTTATCGCATTGGGGACGCTCCCGGCTACGATCGGCACGACTTTCGCGGCTCCTGAACAGGTAGAAGCGCCGTTGGTTATCAAAGGCGGCTGGCAGCCGGCTTTGGAAAAGATTCAAATGATTCAGTTGGACTTAAATTCGAATTCAAGCAATCCTTCTATGTTGCAGCCTGAAAGACCGATGGGATTGATTGCGCGACATGCTCCTGTTAACCCGTTGAACCCGCAGAGCGAAGAAGGCGCCGCAATCCTTTCGTTCAGCGATTATGACATGAAAAGCTTATACTTTGGAATAGAGGCGCAAGCTCAAGCCGTCTTCGGTGGCGGTCCTGTTATTTATGCGGAAGAGCCGATCGCGGTGAATGATATCGCCTTAGGTACTTTTACGCAAAGCGAATCGACTCCTGCCGCTTTCGGCACGGGAGAAGGTAATAATGATCTTGGACCTAACGTTTATCGGCTCTTCTTGCCGGACCTGACATCGAAATATGTTCAAGCCAAACCGTTGATCGAAGAAGGAACCATCGAGGATCCTCAAGGAATCGACATGTTGGATGATACCGGCGAGACTTTGTACGTAGCCGGCGGGCAAGACGGCCGCATTTGGAAACTGACTAAAATTTATGAGATTGACAGCGTGAACGAACCGGTTGACGTGATCGAGAACGATACCGATGCGGACCAAAACAGCGTCAGCGAGGACGTCTACGGAAACAACGAATTTTCCGACGGCGATATCGGCTTGATGGATGCCGGATACGAGTATTCGGCCGAGATTTTTGCGACGTTCGAACAAGGATCCGATCTGACCGACGTGGTTTACGATGACGGCGAACTGTACGTGGCGGATGCCGGGTTAAATCGCGTCGTCAAGATCGATTTGGACGCGCCGGAGCAAGCACAACCTGTCGCTACGGGCCTGAATGAACCGCAAGCGATCGCCTTGGACGGCGAAAACAACGTCTATATCGCGGACACGGGTAACAACCAAGTCAAAAAAGTGAACGCGGCCAACGGGCAGATCGAGATTTTGGCCGGCACGGGCGAAGCATCGCAAAGCTACGAAGGCGTTCCTGCGGTTCAATCCTCGCTGACGGAGCCGAAAGGCATCGCGGTCGATCAAGCGTCGGGAATCGTATACGTGGCCGACGTCGGACGCGTGCAAAAGTTGGTCGACAAGTTCTTCTACCAACAGGTTCGCGACGAAAACGGAGAGGTCTGGAACCTGGTCGAAAATGCCGAAGGTCTGGATCGCATGCGCGACGACGTGTGGGCGAATTATAAACTGACGAACGACATCTCCAAAACAGCTTTGGAGGAATATCTGATCGGCAAAAACGAAAGTTCCGATTGGACGCCGATCGGCGATGAACGCGGATTTACAGGGAAGTTTGACGGCGGCGGCCATTCGATCGGAGGTTTGAAGATCCGCGACCAATACGGCGGCCTTTTCACGGCCGTTTATAAAGCGACGGTCGAAAACGTCCGATTGACCGATGTGGACATCGAAAATTATATGAGCACGGGCGGACTCGCGGCTCGCGCTTACAGCTCGGATATTTCCAAAGTATCGGTCGAAGGAACGATCAGAGGCAGCGATTTCGTGGGCGGCCTGATCGGTAATCTGGAAGACTCGCGCCTCGCGCAAAGCTTTTTCAACGGTTCGGTCAGCGGCAACGGTAACGTCGGCGGGCTGATCGGGCAGGCGGATTTCGAGAACGGATACGAATCGGCTCCGATTCACGACAATTACGTGTGGGGAGAAGTATCGCAGCTCGTTTACACGAGACTGCAGTCCAACACGGTGACTACGGCCAACTTCCGCAGCGACCGCTTCGGAGGATTCGTAGGTAACGTTTACTATGAGCCTTCTATCGAAGAAACGGACTCGTCCGTCATTTTCAAAAACAACTACGCGTCCGTCAAGCTTGACGGAACGAACGGCAACCTCAGTTGGATGGAGACGTTCGCTTTCGGCGGCTCCGACGAAACGATTCCGTCGGTATCCAACTACTGGAATACAAAATCCAACAGCGGCAAAGAAAACGAACTCATCAATGCCAAAGCTTTGAACGACGAGGAAATGAAACGTCAGGCAAGCTTCGTCGATTGGGACTTCCAAAACATTTGGAGCATGGACCCGGTCAGCGGCTATCCGGTCTTCAAAGGCATCAAAGAAGAGCCGACCACGCCTCCGGTCACGCCGCCGACGACTCCTTCGACTCCGTCGACGGGCGGCGGCACATCGTCTCCGATCGTAACATCGCCGATACCTGCGTCGAACACGACGGTCATTAACGTCAACGTGCAAAACGATAAGACCGCCAACGGTTCGGTCGTTTCGACATTGGCGATTACCCGCACCAAAGGTACGGACGGCACGATAAAAGACGCGCTTCAACTGACTCCGGCGAAAGCGACGGAAATCATCAACTTGTTGAAAACATCCGGTTCTAAAACGGCGGCAATCGTGCTTCCGGATACGAGCGACGAAGTCTCGCAGTGGGACTTGACGGTTCCGGGCGCGGCATCCAAACTGCTGACGGACGAAGGCATCGAACTGGTGATCCTGAATCCGAACGTGCGCATCACGGTTGCGGCTTCCTCGATGACAGGGCTGACGGAAGATCTGTACTTCCGCTTGATTCCGGTGAAGAGCACGGCAACGAGTGCCGAGATTCAAGCAAGGGCGCTGGCGAACCAACAGATTGTCACCGCAGCGAACGGCGGCGATATCACGGTGGTCGGCCGTCCGATGACCATTGAGACGAATCTGCAAAGCCGTCCGGTGACACTTACTCTGCCGCTTCCGGCAAATAGCAGCTTCACGGCAGCAGCGCAGAAAAAGCTGGGCGTCTATATCGAGCACAGCGACGGCACGAAACAGTTGGTTCCGGGCAAAGTCGTCACGCAAGAAGGCGGGAAGCTGGGCATCGAAATCACGGTCAACCACTTCAGTACGTTCACGATTGTGAACGTCAGCAATTGGGGCAGCATGTTGATCGCGTCGCCTTACATCATGGGCTACGCGAACGGCAGCTTCAAACCGGCGCAAAACATTACGCGCGCCGAGCTGGCTGCGATCGTCGGCCGGATCACGGGCGTAACGGAAGGAACGGCAACGTTCAGCGACGTCAAAAACGGAAGCTGGGCTTCGACGGTCGTCGGACCGGCTGCGGCATCCGGCATCATGACGGGCTACGGTGACGGTACGTTCAAGCCGAACGCTTCGATCACGCGCGGCGAGCTGGCTGCGGCTTTGTCGAAGCTGCTGCCGCAAAGCGGACTGGACGCGAGCGGTCAAGCAGCCGGATTCAGCGACCTGGCAGCGAGCCACTGGGCAGCAACGGCTGCGTCGCAATTGCAAGCGGCAGGCGTAGTGACGGGTTATGCGGACGGCAGCTTCAAGCCGGAGCAGAACGTGACGCGTGCCGAGGCGGTGGCGATGATTAACCGTTTGATCGGGCTGGACGGTTCGACGGCTCTGCCGGGTGCAGCGTCGTGGAATGACGTAGCAGATACGTATTGGGCTTACGATGCGGTTCGCGCGGCTTCGATGAAGCGGTAAGAGGAAAAGTGACGCAAATAAAGGATACGACGAAATGTATTTTCGAAATGATTGATTTATGTATTGCAATCCAAAAAAGAATTGAATGTTCAGCCTCAGCATCCGAAAGGGTGCTTTTTTTATGCCCGTAAAATTCTCTTAGTTCGATTAGTCCGCGAAACCCGTAAACAAGACGAAAACCTGAACATCAAAAAAAGCCCGTGACGAGAAGTGTAGTCGCGGGCTGAAGAAGATACCGATCAGTTTTTAAAACTATGAATCGGCGCCGGTACGCGGCCGCCGCGATTGATAAACGGCGCGCAATCGTGCCCGGCGCGCCGGCTTCTTCCAGGCCCATCACCCGGAAGATTTTCGCGATGGAATCCCCGACTGCAGGCGTCGGAGCGAGCGAGAGGTCGATGCTACCGAACGGCACGCCGAGGCGCTTTGCCGCTTCCTGCGCGACGAATTGGCTGGCACGCGTTACCTTGAATGCGGTGCGCTTGATCGTCTCGCACAGCGTTTCGAGATCGACGTCCTTGACGTCTTCGAGCGCTCTTTTCACGACGCCGGGGCCGCTGACGCCCGGCCATGAACGGATTATCCTCGACCGCATTGCAGAATACGACCAGCTTGGAACAGCCCAGCGAATCGCGGTCGGCGGTCAGCTCGGCCGTCTGCCGGATGATCTCGCCCATCTTTTTGACCGCGTCCATGTTGATGCCGCTGCGCGACGAGCCGATATTGACGGAAGAGCAGACGCGTTAGGTCACGGCCAGCGCTTCCGGCATGCTGTCGATGAGGATGCGGTTGCTGTTGGTATAGCCTTTCTGCACCAGCGCGGAGAAGCCGCCGAGGAAATTGACGCTCCAGATCTTCGCCCGTTTTGACGAGATGCTCGGCCAAACGGGTGATTTTGTCGTACACCTTTTGATTGAATGTCTTCAGATCCGGGTGTCCGCAGTCCATCAGGCTGATGCCCATCGTGATGGTCCGCACGTCGAGCTTCATTTCGGAAATCATGGTGTTCGTTTCTTGAACTTCGAATTTCGAGATCATGGGTCATCAGCCTCCTTTCCTAAATTCGGTGCATGCTGTTGAAAATGTCTTCGTGCTGAAGCTTGATTTCGACTCCGATGGTCAGGCCCAAGTCGTGCAGATCCGTGATCAGATTCTCGAACGCTTTTGCCGGGCTGGAGATGTCCACGATCATCATCATGTTGAAGTAGTCCTGCACGATCGTTTGCGAGATATCGAGAATGTTGACGTTTTGTTCCGCGAGGCAGGTGCAGACTTTGGCAATGATGCCTTTCATCGTGAAATTCCCCTTGTTGACATGCGCTGGCGACTATGAGATGCAGCTGGTTTATCGGCATTCGGTAATGCGTCAGCGCGTTAAGTTATGAGTTGTTATGTCAAATCGGGAGGGAGGGTGAAAATGGAGATTTGATGGGAGTGGGGATCTATATATCTAGAGCTATTATGACCGAAACAAGCAAGCTTGTTTAGAATTTGTTTAGAGCCAGTTGATATAGTGTTTTGGTACAAATACGGGAGTGAGCTTCCAAAGATCAACATAGAGGGGATGATGAAGTTTGAGGCAACATAGATCAAATCGATTTGTTGAAATTGCCGGAGGCCGATGGTGGAAAAAAAGCAGCATCGCCGTACTTGCAAGTGTGATGGTATTGGGGAGTACCGTTCCTTTGATAGGGGCTAAAAAAGCCGAGGCATCTTCGGTTTCGTCTGATGTAGAAAAGGTCTTGGTAAAAGTATATGGAGCCGATGTTTCTGGAGATTCTTCCTTGTTGAAGAAGCCCGCTGCTTTAAGTTATATCGAAGTGAATGGGATGACGACGCTGGTTGCCAACGATCCCGATAATCAAAAAGTTTTTCTTTTCGGCAAGCAAAGTTCTTCCTCGGATCAATCGATTGAAGCGTTGATTGACTCTGTGGAAATTCGGAATGAAGAGCAGGAACTTGTTTCGGTAAATGATGTCACGATGAATCCGAATTTGTCACGACTTCCTTTCTTCACGTCCACGGTTCCGGATCCGGGACTGTTTATTCCTTTCCAGACGGAGCAACCGGAATCCGGAGTCACAACATATAAAGCGCAAACGGTAGTAGACTCGGTTTACCTTCAACAACCAGAGGGCGTAGCTTTCGCTCCAGGTTCGAACGAGGTTTATATTGCCGATCAAGCCGCGAATCAAATTGTAAAATCGACGTTGACTCCAGGCAATGGGGATGCGTTCCTTTCGGAAACTGTGGTGTTTTTGGATCATATGGACGTGAACGGGCCCAAAGATGTTGATTTTGCGGATGGAACTTTATATATATCCGAGACATCGACAGGGAACATCTTGAAAAGCGATGAATCGGGTAATGTGACATTGCTGGCTACGGGTCTTCGTCGTCCTACAGCAATAGCGGCAGACGGTCAAGGCGGATTATACGTAGCCGAAACCGGACGTCATCGAATCGTGAAAATCGATACCGATCTTGGACTTGATGGATCGATAGAAGTTGTTGCCGGAACCAATAATGAAGGAATGGGAGCCGCAGGAGGAAGTCCTTTGCAAACAGCGTTGGATGCTCCGGAAGGCGTAGCCGTTGCCGCGGACGGAACTCTATACATTTCAGATACGGGAAACCATCGGATTTTGAAGATGGTAGATAAATCCGTATATACGTACGACACGTATACAGACAAAGACGGGGTTGAGTGGAATATGATCCGAACTGCCACTGATCTGGATCATATTCGTGACAACTTGAATGGTAACTATCGATTGGCCAATGACGTATCCATTGCTGATTTAAGTGCGTGGGTGCCGGTCGGTACAAACGATACTCCGTTTAAAGGGCGGTTCGACGGAAACCATTACGCGATTAAAGATTTAAATATTCAGACGAATGATTCTGTGCGAAATATGGGATTGTTCGGAAGCTTGAACGAAGCTGAAATCCAAAAGGTAAACTTGTTGGATGTGAATATCAAGGCCGGAAATTACGTTGGAGCTTTGGCGGGAGAATCCAGATATTCCGTAATCAAAGAAGTAACCGTTCAAGGCGAAGTATGGGGAACCCGGACAACCGGATTGTTGGTCGGCGACTCCAGACAAACGCTTTATACCCAAAATAATGTCACGGGCGTTGTCCATGCACGTCTTCGTACGAGCGGCTCTTCCGTATTCGATTTCGGCGGGTTAATTGGTGATAGCGAGCGGGATCAAATTCTTTATAATTCCGTTAATGTTAAAGTCACGACAGCTGAAAATCCGAATAATGATTCAATCGGAGGGTTAGCAGGTAGCGTATACAGTGGTGAAATCAGGCAAAATGCAGTACAAGGATCGGTCGAAGGGAATTATAAAATCGGCGGGTTTATCGGAGAGCTTAGTTTGGTTCCGGGGACCGTCATTTCCGACAACTACACATGGAGCAATGTCAAATCGCTTCCAATCATTCCTGGCACAAATTACGATACAGAGGTTGACAGTGTCGGAGGATTTATCGGAGCAACCTATAGCGGAAACGACTCCGATGACCTAGTCACTAACTTTACGGTTCAACACAACTACAGCTCCAATATTGTGGATTTGACGGCCGGAAATTCAGTGCAAATTGATCGAATCGGAGCGTTTCTGGGATACGTCAATCCGAGCTATATTGATGTACTGAGTTTCAAAGCGAACTATTGGAATAAAACTAAAAATTTCCTCATCGATGAATACCCGTTTGCATTTGCTTTGAGCGAAAACGAGATGAGATCGGATAGCGCTTTTAAAAGCAGCGGTTGGGATTTTGAGAACATTTGGACGCTGAATACGCAGCAGTCTTTATATCCGACGTTGAGACCTTACGCCGAAGAAGTGACGCTGCCTCCTGTTCGTCCGGAAAATGTACAGGCAGTTGCTTCAGATTCAAAGGCTGAAGTAAGCTGGACCGCTTCTCCGGAAGCGGACAGTTATAACGTTTATCGATTCGAAGGCATTTATCCACCAGAAGATTTGAACCTGTGGGTTGAAATTGCACAGAATGTAACTTCGACGACTTATACCGCGACTAATCTTACAAACGACAAGTCGTATATGTTTGCTGTAAAAGCGGTCGGTACTGCCGGGGCATCCGGATTCTCTCGTGCGTCAAACGTAGTGGTACCGAAGGGAACGCTTCAATACGAGTACGAGAAAAAAGAGATTGACGGTGTCGTCTGGAATGTGATGAAAACACCAGCCGATCTCGACCATATTCGTGACGATCTGCAAGGAAACTATATATTGACTCAAGATATTTCCAAAGATCAACTGGATCAATATCTGTCTACTCAAGACCGTACTTCCTGGAAACCGATCGGGAATGACCTTGAACTTTTCGGGGGGTCTTTTGATGGCGGTGGACATACGATTGATGGATTGAAAGTTGGCGGAGGAGAAGACGAGGCTTTAGTAGGTGGTCTCTTTGAGGCTTTGAACCAGGCAACGGTTCGGAACCTTCGCCTTACGAACGTAGATATTGCACCTTCGCAGGTTGCGGGTGGTTTGGCAGCAACTGCTACTGAGTCTGTAATTGAAAAAGTTGCAGTCGAAGGTTCTGTCCGCGGCAATCAATATGTAGGCGGCCTTCTTGGGCAGGTACTGAGCAGTACGGTAAGCGAAAGCTATTTCCGCGGCAAGGTGGAAGGATACGGAGTATTGGGCGGTTTGGTTGGTTCTATTTATATGAATGAAGCATCAGGTGTTCATTCGATTTCCAACAACTACGCTTGGGCAAAAGTGACACCGGACATGCCACGTTTTTCTGCACGAGGCATTGCAGCCGTATCAGCAGGGTTTGCAGGCGAAGTCATCTACAAGTCTGTACAACTTAATGAAGTTACAAACTCGGAAAGCCCGATTGTTTTCCAAAACAACTATAGCTCTTCCGAGATTACGGCAATCATGTTTGCGGATAGCCATGACGTAATTGTTAATGACATTGGTATTTTTGCTGATGCTTGGCCGTTTGAAGGGCCGAGCTTTGAATCCGACCCTATATCGGGCATTTCGAATTACTGGGATGGTACGTATGACATGCCGTTGAACGAAACTTCAGCATTGGCTCAAAAACTTTCGACGGCAGAAATGAAAACTCGATCAAGCTTTAAAGACTGGGACTTCCAAAATATCTGGTCAATGGATACCGTTAGCGGTTATCCGATTCTGAAAGCGTTCATGGAACAGCCAACGAATCCGACCAACCCGACAAATCCATCGACAGGCGGCGGGGGAACGTCGACCCCGGTTGTGACAACACCGACGCCACAACCGACGACAACAACGATTAATGTCAATGTACAAAATGACAAAGCGGCAAATGGTGCAGTTGTGTCGACGCTGACGATCACGCGTACGAAAGCAGCAGACGGTACCGTGAAGGACCAACTGCAATTCACGCCAGCGAAAGCAAGAGAAATTATCGAATTGTTGAAAGCATCCGGTTCCAAAACAGCAGCAATCGTGCTTCCGGATGCGATTGACGAAGTGTCCGAATGGAATCTGAATGTACCGAAGGATGCAGCGAAACTGCTGACGGATGAAGGCGTCGAGCTGGTCATCCTGAACCCGAACGTACGCATTACAGTTCCGGCTTCGTCGCTGACAGGATTGACGGACGATCTGTACTTCCGTCTGATTCCGGTGAAGAGCACGGCGACAAGCGAAGAAATTCAAGCACGGGCACTGGCGAATCAAGAGATTGTGGCGACCGCGAACGGCGGCGATATTACGGTGGTCGGTCGCCCTATGACGATCGAAACGAACCTGCAAAGCCGTCCGGTGACGCTGACTCTGCCGCTTCCGGCAAACAGCAGCTTCACGGCGGCGCAACGTCAAAAGCTGGGCGTGTACATTGAGCACAGCGACGGAACGAAGCAGTTGGTTCGCGGCACGGTCGTGACTCAAGAAGACGGCAAACTGGGCATTGAGATTACGGTGAATCACTTCAGTACCTTCACCGTTGTGAACGTCAGCAATTGGGGCAGCACGCTGATCGCGTCGCCTTACATCATGGGCTACGCGAACGGCAGCTTCAAACCGGCGCAGAACATCACGCGCGCCGAGCTGGCGGCAATCGTCGGCCGGATCACGGGCGTGACGGAAGGCACGGCGGCATTCGGCGACGTGAAAAACGGAAGCTGGGCTTCGACGGTCGTCGGACCGGCTGCGGCATTGGGTATCATGACGGGCTACGGCGACGGCACGTTCAAGCCGAATGCGTCGATCACGCGCGGCGAATTGGCTGCGGCTTTGGCGAAGCTGCTCCCGCAAAGCGGATTGGACGCAAACATTCAAGCGGCCGGATTCAGCGACCTGGCAGCAAGCCATTGGGCAGCTGCTCCGGCAGCGGAGCTGCAAGCGGCAGGCGTGGTAACGGGGTATGCGGATGGCAGCTTCAAGCCGGAGCAAAACGTAACGCGCGCCGAAGCGGTCACGATGATTAACCGTTTGATCGGGCTGGACGGTTCGACGGCGCTGCCGGGTGCAGCGTCGTGGAATGACGTGGCGGATACGTATTGGGCTTACGATGCGGTTCGCGCGGCTTCGATGCAGCGGTAAGAGCAATACGAATAGAGAATGAGAGACCGGGCTTCGGCCTGGTCTCTTTTTTATGCGGAGTGACATAGTCATCGACCGAAAATAGTCGCTTATCGCGCCCCTTAACTTTTTATCGGCACACAGTGATGGACCAAAAAAAGGGTCGCTTATCGCGGGAACTCATTTTCATCAGGACGGAGTCATCGACCGAAAGTAGTCGCTTATCGCGCCCCTCAACTTTTTATCCGCACACAGTGATGGACCAAAAAAGGGTCGCTTATCGCGGGAACTCATTTTCATCAGGACGGAGTCATCGACCGAAAATAGTCGCTTATCGCGCCCCTCAACTTTTTATCCGTACACAGTGATGGACCAAAAAAAGGGTCGCTTATCGCGGGAACTCATTTTCATCAGGACGTAGCCATCGACCGAAAATGAGTTCCTTGTTCAGAAAATGTTCAGAACCGTGTGCTATATTGATTTCGTTGCAACCCGGCAGAGAACCCCAACTCTCTCCGCCGGTAACCCCGCCGAAACCACCCCCCGATTCCAGGTTTCGAGCAAGACCGAAGCACTCGCGCTACCCTCCTCTGCGCGAGTGTTTTTTCGTTTTTTTCCTTCATTTATTTCATCTTTTTTGTAATGCTTGCTTGCCAGGATGGGACGTTTCGGGTAATAAAGGGGAAGGAGCCGCTTCAGAAGGAAGCAGGTCTCCATTTCGGCTCCCTGCGCCCATTTCCCATAGAAAGGTGTGACCGCCATGACCCGCATCTCCCGCGTGCTGCTGCTCGTCGTATGGCTGGCCTTCATCGTGTACGCGCTGTTTTTCGCGCCCGGAGCGGGCGGCGGGGAGGACCCGTGGTTGAGACCGCTGCTGACGCTTCAAGCGGATGAGCCGTCGTTGCTTGCCATGTTTAGCTTGCTCGGACTGTTCCCGCTGGCGTTTGCTTGCATGCTGCTCAGACATGACGATCGCGCCGTTCCGGCTTGGCCGTTCGTGATCTTGTCTTTCGGATTGGGTGCGTTCGCTTTACTGCCTTACTATATTCTTACTTCGAATACGCATGCCGGCTCGCATGATCTGCGCCATCCGCAAGGACTGCGCAAAGCGACGGAATCTTCGATCACGCACGGCATCCTGTTTACCGTTACGCTGCTTGTGATGGGATGGGGGCTTCTGCTGGGCGATCTCGGCGTATACAGGGAAGCGTTCGGCACATCGATGCTCGTCAACGTCATGACTTTGGACTTCTTGCTGCTGACGTTATTGTCCGTATATGCGATCTATACCGGATCTCGAAGACGCTCGTTGCCTCAGGCGATGGCGTTATTGGGGCTGATTCCGATCCTCGGATTGCTGATTTACATTTGGATGACCCGCATGGATCAGAGCGTGTCGCCGTATATCCCTTCCCAAACCCAATCCAAAATGAGACGCAGAGCGGGAACCGGCTAGCCTTTTTCTCGAAATTCCCCTATGCTCTTGTATAAAAAAAACAATCCCCGCCGACCGTTGTCGCTGCGGGGATTTTTGCGCACTCGAGGAATCTTCTCCGTTTAATTCTACGTCTTTTTCCGATCGCTGCGATACACGACGTCGGGGCCCGCCGGACGACTGCGGATATACTCCAGCAGCTGGTTCGCCATATATTCCGGGGTATGCGCGTAACCGCCTTTGATCCACTCCAAAATCATCCCCCAGATCGCGTAAGCCTGATAGCCGGCGTACAAGCCGCGATCGATCCGGGGATTGACGTCGGCGGCCTCCAGGTCGTGCAGGCTGAGTTCTTTGATCACGCCGCAAATTCGGTCGGGAAATCCCGGCAGGGCTTGCGATTCGACGATTAGCGCGTAAAAAGAAGCGTGCCGATGCACATGCTCGAAAATGGTGATCCCGGAAGCGGTCAGTTTGCGAATATCGAAGTAATCCGTGTGGGCGTAAGGTTCGCGGAACGAAGCAATCAGGTCGGTCATCGCGTCGTCTACCGCTTCCGCCAGCAGCTCTTCTTTGTCCCGATAATGTTTGTAAAAGGTACCTCGGTTCAGATCGGCGCCGTGCACGAGGTCGGTGATCGAGATGTCTTTGAACTCGCGTTCGCGCATCAGGGCAATCAGCGTTTCTTTGAGCGCCTTTTTGGAGCGTCGAATACGGCGGTCGACATGCGACAAAGACTCCGGCGCAGCCGTCTCAGACTCAGGATGGGGATGGGTCATCTGGAAGCCCTCCTTTTTCACAGTAAAATGACTTAATGAACAGCAAAGCAAGCAGGTGATTATTAATGAACAAAAGGAGCCTCTTTTACCGATTGAATGCGCTGTCTATGATTGATTATACTAAATTCAGCAGTAGATAATGAACATTTGTTGACGAAAATACATTCATTGATACGGAGGACGCAAACATGAAACTTCAGGGCAAAACGGCGATCGTAACGGGAGCGGCATCGGGCATGGGACGCAGCATCGCGATTTTGTATGCGGCGGAAGGCGCGAAGGTTGCGGTATCGGACATTAATCTGGAAGCGGCGGAAAAGGTAGCCCAAGAGATCAAAGATGCGGGCGGCCAAGCGTTCGCGATCAAAACGAATGTTGCGTCCGAAGACGATATCCAAGCGCTCGTCAACGGCACGGTCGCAAAATACGGCACGCTCGATATTCTTGTCAACAACGCGGGCATTATGGACGCCTTTACGCCGGCTGGCGATCTGACGGACGAGCTGTGGGAGCGCGTTTTCGCGATCAACACGACCGGCCCGATGCGCGCGATTCGCAAAGCCCTCCCGATCTTCCTGGAAAAAGGGCAGGGCGTCATCGTCAACGTGGCTTCGGCAGGCGGTCTGAACGGTTCGCGCGCAGGCGCGGCTTACACGGCATCCAAGCACGCGGTGGTCGGCCTGACGAAAAACGTCGGCTTCCAATACGCGGTAAAAGGCATTCGCTGCAACGCGATCGCGCCGGGCGGCGTGGCTACGAATATCTCCGCTTCGATGGGCCAGCCGAACGAATTCGGCGCGCAGCGCGCGATGGCCGGCATGAACCTGAATCCTCGCGTCGGCGAACCGGACGAGATCGCGAAAGTGGCGCTGTTCCTCGGCTCCGACGATTCCAGCTTCGTTAACGGCGTGACGCTGGCGGCAGACGCGGGCTGGACCGCTTACTGATCGCATCGAACCGGTTAAATTTGCGAATCTTAAACTCTTTCGGCTTAGGCCGAAGGAGTTTTTTTATTGATTAAAAGAATTTAATTATCATTTATCATCATTTATTTATTGCAAAACGATAAATTATGCGCTAGAATCTAAGCAAATCCACAGACAAGCGAGGGAAAAAGCATGGAACGAGGCACGACACTTTTTTTGAAGGCGGCGGTTGTCCTGATCGGGCTTCCGATTTTGGCGATCTACATTTTCGTGGTGCCGAATATCGGAAACTTTGCGGCGGAGCTGTACCCGGAGTATACTTCGATTCGGATATGGGTGTGGATCGATTTGTACGCGACGGCGATTCCTTTTTACTTCGCGCTGGTGCAGGCGTTCAAGCTGCTGGTTCATATCGAGCACAAGCGCGCGTTTTCGGATCTGGCCGTGCAGGCGTTGAAAAAGATCAAATACTGCGGCATCGGGGTAGGCGGGCTATTCGCGATCGGAATGCCGTTGTTTTACCTGATGGCCGAACGCGACGACGCGCCGGGGATTATCGTGATCGGCATGGTTATCATTTTCGCCTGCCTGGTCATCGCCGTGTTCGCCGCGGTGCTTCAGAAGCTGCTTCAAGAAGCGATCGCGATCCAACTTGAAAACGAACTGACGGTGTGAGGAGGATTCCATGGCAATCATCATTAATATCGACGTGATGCTGGCGAAGCGGAAAATGAGCGTGACCGAACTGTCCGAACGGATCGGCATCACGATGGCGAACCTGTCGATTCTCAAAAACGGCAAAGCCAAAGCGGTCCGGCTGTCCACGCTTGAAGCGATCTGCAAAGCGCTGGATTGTCAGCCGGGCGATTTGTTGGAATATCGACCGGATATCGAAAACGCGGAGGAATAAGCCGGGATTTCGAAAACGGGAAAATACGCGATTATAAATAACCTGCCTGAATAAGGTAGGTTATTTGTTTTATAATAGAGAGGACTTTTCACCAAAAAGCCTTTTTTCTCTACGCAACATCCGATTTTTATCCGATAAAGTGATGTGGAAGCAAGCAGAAGAGACGGGGGAATCGGCAATGAATATTCATGAGGAATTGACGAAAGTAACGGGAAGAGACGAATTTATCGCGTTTGTCCATCGACTGACGGAGGATTTGGAGACCAATCGGGAAGAATGGGAAAACGTTACCTTAAAAGATTATTTGCTCAGCATCGCCGCCTGGGTCGAGGACGGCGCGCACGAGCAGGACGAGAAAGAAGGCCGTTTGCCGGGAGCCGCGGTTTCGCGCCGGGCCGACGTGGAGTGGGAACGGCTGGCGTTTTTGCTGTTCGCGGCCGGACGGTACGAGTAAGAAATCAGGCTTCACGCTCATCCGAGGGAACTTTTTCGTTCGGGCGTATGCGCGCGGGAATCGACCAGCCTGAAAAGGGCGAAGAGACTCCGCGGCTGCGCGCAGCTCGTAACGAAGAGGTTCTTTTTTCGCGGTAAAATGGTATAGTGAACACGGAAACAATGCGGACGGACGTTGGATGGACGAGTGCGAGCAGTATCCAATTTTAATATAGATGGAGAGTTAACGAACATGAGCGAGCAAAAAGGCAAGTCAGAAGGAATCAGCCGCAAGGAGCGCAAGCTTCAGACGGCCAAAGAAGAGAAAAAGAAAAACAGGCCTTCAGGTAAAAAGAAGCCGGGCGTGAAACGCAGCGCGATGCCGGGCAAAGAAGTCGGCGGCGAACAGGCGGCGTCTGCTCTGCCTGCCGCGCAGAGCGAGCGAAAACCCGCTCCGCGCAAAGAACGGAGCGAACGCGGAGCTTCGGCAGGACGAGGCCGTGCTTCGGCATCGGCGCGCCCGGCCGAATCGAACGATCAAGCGGAACGCCTGAGCCCGAGCGAGCGTTACGAGAAGCGTCAAAGCGAACGGGCGAGCGCCGAGGCGGCCAAGCAAGCATCCGGACAAAAGAAAACAAAGGCCAAGCGCGAGACTTCGGCTTCGCGCCAGCCTTACGCGGGCAGCAAAGCGCCGGTATCGGGCACCGATATGGGCAAAACGCAAAGCGGCCGCGTGCAGCGCGATCCTGCGGCAGCGGGCAAAAATCCGTACCCGAACGGCAATGCGGCAGCAGGCAAACTGACGGCTGCTCCGGCGGACGCCGAGCAGGTCAAAGTCGGCGACCGCATCGTCGTGACGATCAAGCGGATCGGCATCAACGGCGAAGGCGTCGGTTATTTCCGCCGCAAAGCGGTGTTTGTCGACGGCGCGATCACCAACGAAGTCGTCAAAGCCGAAGTTTTGGAAACCCAAGCGAAGTTTATCAAAGCCAAGCTGATCGAGATCGAAAAGAAATCGAAACACCGGGTCGAGCCTCCTTGCCCGGTATACGGAATCTGCGGCGGCTGCCAACTTCAGCATATTTCGTACGAAGGCCAACTGATCGCGAAGCTGGAGATCGTGCGCGAAGCGTTCAGCCGTTATGCGAACCTCAGCGATCTGAAGATCAAGCCGACGCTCGGCATGGATCGCCCGTGGGATTACCGCAACAAGGCGCAGCTTCAAGTGGAGCGCCGCGACGTTAAGGGCGCGAAAAGCGAAGTCATCGCCGGCCTGTACGAGATCGGCAGCCATGAGATCGTCGATATCAGCGGCTGCCCGATCCAGCATCCGCAGGTCAACCGCGCGATCGACCGCGTCAAGGCCGTGCTCGGCGACCTGAACATTCCGCTGTCCAAAGGCGACAGCCGCGGCGGACGCGGCGATATCAAAGATAGCGGGACGCGCAAAGGCGTGCGTACCATCGTCGTGCGCAACGGCTTCCAGTCCGGCGAGATCCAAGTGACGCTCGTTACCGAGACGGCGGACCTGCCGCGTCAGGAAGATCTGATCGAACGCCTGCGTCTGGAACTCCCGGAAATGAGCGGCTTGTCGGTCAACGTGAATCCGTTCAAAACGCCGCTGGTCTTCGGCGAGCGCACGATCGGCCTGTGGGGCAACGAAGCGATGAACGAGTCGCTCGGCGATCTGAACTTCACGTTGTCGCCGCGCGCCTTCTTCCAGTTGAACCCGGAGCAGACGATCAAGCTGTACGAGACGGTCAAAGCCGGGGCTGCGCTGACGGGCAAAGAAACGGTCGTCGACGCTTACTGCGGCACGGGCACGATCGGTCTGTGGTTGGCTCCTTACGCGGCCGAAGTCCGCGGCATCGAAGTGATCCCGGAAGCGGTCGAAGACGCGCGTCGCAACGCCGAGCGCAATGGCCGCGACAATGCGGACTTCTTCGAAGGCGAAGCGGAAGACCTGCTGCCGCGCTGGGCGAAGGAAGGCTACAGCCCTGACGTGATCGTCGCCGACCCGCCGCGCGTGGGACTGGATCGCAAGTTCCTGGAGACGGTGCTGCGCACGAAGCCTCAGAAATTCGTGTACGTGTCGTGCAATCCGTCGACGCTGGCGAAAGACTGCAAAGTGCTGCTGGACGGCGGGTACGAGATCCAATCGGTACAGCCGCTGGATATGTTCCCGCAGACGAGTCAGGTGGAGTGCGTGACGGTGTTGGTGAAGAAATAAAATACAGCCGTGCAGTTATCAGCCCGAACTTAAACGTTCGGGCTTTGTTTATAGGTTCCCGCTATTAAAAACTTGGCATTTGATGCCGAATCAACTTACGATAGAAGTATTCGAATTAAGCTAAGTGCATAAGCAAACGATCACAAGATAGAGAGGTTTTGAACATGACACCAAACTTTTGGCAGGAACTGCCGAAACCCTTTTTCATACTGGCGCCGATGGAGGACGTTACTGACGTCGTGTTCCGCCATGTCGTAAGCGCGGCGGCGAAGCCGGACGTCTTTTTCACCGAGTTCGCGAACAGCGAGAGCTACTGCCATCCGGAAGGGCATCACAGCGTGCGCAGACGCTTGATGTTTACCGAAGACGAGCAGCCGATCGTGGCGCATATTTGGGGCGATAAGCCGGAATTCTTCCGCCGGATGAGCATCGGCATGGCGGAAGCAGGCTTCAAAGGCATCGATATCAACATGGGCTGTCCTGTACCGAACGTGGCGGATAACGGCAAAGGCAGCGGACTGATCTGCCGTCCGGAGCTTGCGGCAGAGATCGTGCAGGCGGCTAAAGCCGGCGGGCTTCCGGTCAGCGTCAAAACGCGTCTCGGCTTCACCGAGATCGACGAATGGCGCGATTGGCTGACGCATATCCTGAAGCAGGATATCGCAAACCTGTCGATCCATCTGCGGACGCGGGAAGAAATGAGCAAAGTCGATGCGCACTGGGAGTTGATTCCGGCGATCAAACAGCTGCGGGACGAGATCGCGCCGCAGACGCTGCTGACGATCAACGGCGATATTCCCGACCGGGAAAAAGGGCTGGAGCTTGCGGAAAAATACGGCGTCGACGGAATCATGATCGGTCGCGGCATCTTCCACAATCCGTTCGCGTTCGAGCTGGAGAAAAAGGACCACGGCAGCGAAGAGCTGCTGAACCTGCTCAAGCTGCACTTGGATCTGCACGAGCAGCATTCGTCCGATGCGGACCCGCGCCCGTTCAAAGCGCTGCCGCGCTTTTTCAAAATCTACGTCCGCGGCTTCCGGGGAGCGAACGAGCTGAGAACGAAACTGATGGAAGCCCGATCGCTGGAGGAAGTCAGAGCGGGATTGGCGGAGTTCGAAAGCCGGCTTCGCGCCGAAGAGACGGTCAAGCCTTCCGTGAATTAAAAAACGAATGATGCCATGAAAAGACCTTCGAATCGAAGGTCTTTTTTTTGTTGCGATTTATCGAAAATCGATTTATGATAGCCTTATAATATATCCGAAAGATATATAGAATGAAGGAGGAAGCCATGAAGCGAATCAATACCACCCACTTCGCCATTCTCGGCCTTCTGCGGATCAAGCCGATGAGCGCCTACGAACTCGTGAAGTTTTCCAAAGAAAGCATCGGCTTGTTCTGGAACGAATCTTACGGGCATATCCACAAAAGCATCAAGAACCTGGAAACGGACGGCGATGTGGAAGTGGTGGAAGAATCGGCGACGGGACGCAAAAAAATCGTGTACGGCGTGACGGATCAAGGGCGGGAGCGTCTGGATTCCTGGTTGACGCTTCCTCCCGAAGAATCCGTGATGCGCAACGAGCTGCTGATGAAGATTTTCGTATCCGAAGAGCATCAAATTCCGCAGCTGATCGACTTTCTCCAAGCGGAGTTGGCGTCTGCCGAAGAGATTACGGCGATGCTCGCGGGCATCAAATCAAGCATTCCGGCGGGAGCCGACCGGCAGTCGCGTCTTTGGCTGCTGACGCTGGATTACGGCGAGCGTTATTTGCAGATGACGATCGACTGGTGCCGGCATGCGCTAGATACGTTAAACCAACCGAACGAAGAGGGGCGGGAATAACGAGATGATGATGAGCGAAAAAAGGGTCGGCGGCGCGTTTCCCATCGTATGGATCACGATCGCGGCGGCTGCCTGCGCGCCTCTTCTGCTCTGGTTACGAAGCCGCCCGCTGCTGTCGCCGGATGTATTCGATCATGCAAGGTACAATGCCGAATTGGGATATCAGCTTACGACGCTGGCTCTGGCCGCCGTCATGATCGCCCTTGTTTATGCCATGACCGGCAGGGAAGGGCTGTCCTACTTGAGCTTGAAAAAGCGTGACGGCTCGATCCGGCCCGAACCGTGGATCGGGATCAAACCGAAAGCGGGCGAGACGTGGAGACACCTCGGGTTGAATTTCGCGGTCGTGATCACGTTGGTGACGGCGATCGTGATCTACTTCCAGATCGTGCACGGGAAAAGCGTCAGCTTCGATCTGTTCCCCGGCATCCCGCTCATTCTCGCCTTCGCGCTCGTCAACGCGTTTTGCGAAGAGATCCTGTTCCGTTTTTCGTTCGTCGCGGTCGTAAGCCGCAGCGGATACTCTCCGTACCTCGCGCAAGGATTGGGAGCCGCCGTGTTCGGCATCGTGCATTACTTCGGCAATCCCGGCGGCATAGTAGGCGTATTGATGGCGGCATTCATTGGATGGTTTTTGGCCAAGTCGATGTTGGAAACGAAAGGGTTCTTCTGGGCGCTGACTATTCACTTTTTGCAGGATGTGGTAATTTTTAGCGCTTTGTTCATGGAGTGAAAAATCAAGGCAAATCGTTGAGCGGACAACGATTTGAATTGAATTTGCTCCTGGTCACTGCTATAATCGAAGAACAAAGAACGCAACGCAAAAGGAGCCGTGCGCTAACACGACTCCCGATGCAATAGCCGCTTTTAAGGGCGGTTGGCTTTTGGAATAGGGCCACATGAATAGACCGCTACCTTTGCACAGGGCGGTCTATTTCTTTTTGTGGAAAGAAAGAATCAGAATCACCAACGTTGCGAACGAGATCATCAACATCAGAGTTTGATAGATTTCCACTTGGCATCACCTCCTTTGCAGGAGATTAGCCGACCGCCCATATTAGCCTTTCTATTGCTTGATCAGTATATCACGTATGCATAAAAAAGGGATACGTATATTACTGATTTGCGCTATTTTGAAATAACCTTTCATAAAAACGCCAGTCCTCTTTTCCTCCGATTTATGTTACGCTTATCCGATATCCGCACAGCACCAGGCGAGACCGAAGGAGTTAACTCATATCATGAACGAGAACCAACCGATTCAAGAAAATATGAACGACAACGATACAGCAAATACGAATAAACAAGCCGCATTTGCGGAATCCTCGTCAACCTCTTTTTCCGACTATAATCTCAGCCCCGAAATCACCCGCGCCCTCGACACGTTAGGCTACAAATCACCGACCCCCGTCCAACAGCAGGTCATCCCGCAAGCCCTTGCAGGCCGCGACGTTACCGTCAAATCCCGTACCGGCAGCGGCAAAACGGCGGCTTACGGCATTCCGCTCTGCCAACTGCTCGACTGGGAAGAAAGCCGTCCGCAGGCGCTGATCTTGACGCCGACGCGGGAACTGGCCGATCAGGTCAAGGAAGACATCATGAACGTCGGCCGTTTCAAACGGATCAAAGCGGCGGCGATCTACGGCAAGCAGCCGTTCGACCGGCAAAAACGCGAGCTGATGCAGCGCAACCACGTAATCGTCGGCACGCCGGGCCGCGTCATGGATCATATCGAAAAAGACACGATCGACCTCGAACGCATCCAATACCTCGTGATCGACGAAGCCGACGAGATGCTGAGCATGGGCTTTATCGAGCAGTTGGAGAAGATCATCCGCGAGCTGCCGACGGAGCGCGTCACGATGCTGTTCTCCGCCACGCTGCCGCAGGACGTCGAACGCCTGTGCCACCGGTACATGAACGACCCCGTCGATATCGAGATCGGTTCGCCCGGCGACAAGCGTCAGACGCAGATTCAGCACAGATTGTACCGGGTCGGCGAAAAATCCAAACCGGCGTTGCTGCAAAAAGTGACGGTGGTCGAGAATCCGGACAGCTGCATTATTTTCTGCCGGACCAAAGACAACGTGGACGCCGTGGCGAACCAGCTTGAGCGTCTCGGCTATCCGGCGAACAAAATTCACGGCGGCATGGAGCAGGACGACCGCAACCGCGTGATGAACGAATTCCGCGCCGGGAAGTTCCGTTATCTGGTCGCGACCGACGTCGCCGCGCGCGGCATCGACATCGATCGCATCACGCACGTGATCAACTACGATCTGCCGATGGAAAAAGAAAGCTACGTGCACCGTACGGGACGTACCGGACGCGCGGGTCAAAGCGGCATCGCGATCACGTTCGCCACGCCGTTCGAAGACAAATTCCTCGGTCATATCGAAAGCTATATCGGGTTCGAACTGCCGATCGCCGAAGAGCCGTCCGCTTACGCGGTATCCGAAGCGCAGGCCGACTTCGACCGCAAGCTGCGCGACCGTCCGGCTGCGAAAAAGACCAAAGGCGAAGAACTGAACGCGGATATCATGAAGCTGTATTTCAACGGCGGGAAAAAGAAAAAGCTGCGTCCTGTCGACTTCGTCGGCACGATCGCCCGGATCGAAGGCATCACGGCCGAAGATATCGGAATCATCAGCGTGCAGGAGACGGTCACCTACGTGGATATCCTGAACGGCAAAGGCGCGAAGGTGCTGAACGCGATGCAGGAAACGACGGTCAAAGGCAAGCTGCTGAAAGTGCAAAAAGCTCGGATCTAAAGGTCTGATCCAAAATGCTCGGGAGGATCCGGTAACGGAGAACCCCGGGCATTTTTTTGTTTTCCAAGCTGACGACCAAGCAGAAAATTTCCAGAAAACTACTTAATTCTAGTTGTGGAAAAGTTTGATATCGGATAAGATGCCTGTGAGGGATGTGGTTTTCAAAGAATTAAAAGTCTGTTTTTGATTAAATCATGAGGAGGTTTGATCGATTTGGGACGTTTTAAAAGAAAATTGAGAAAAAGCGCGATGGTATTCGGAGCGGCAGTGCTGGGGGTAGCGCTTGTCGGCCCGGCACAATCGCCGATTGCTGCTGCCGAAGCACAAGAGAGCGGGCTGCGGCAGATGGAGTATCTGGAGCGCGGCGTGGTCGCCGTCAACACCGATGAAGGCGTGTTCGTCAGCTGGCGGCTGCTAGGCACGGACCCGGAAGGAACGACGTTCAACCTTTACCGCAACGGGCGCAAAGTCAACGCGGAGCCGATCTCGTCGAGCACCAATTATCTGGACGCTGCGGGAAAAGCAAGTTCGAACTATTCTGTAAGCGCTATCTTGAATGGGAAAGAAGTAGATCGTTCGGTTAAAGCGGAGACTTGGAAAAACGAATACAAATCGATCCCGCTGCAAAAGCCGGCCGACGCCGTGCTGCCCAGCGGAGACACGATCGAGTACGTCGCGAACGACGCGAGCGTCGGCGATCTGGACGGAGACGGCGAGTACGAGCTGATCTTGAAATGGAGCGCGGGCGAGCAGGACAACTCCCGTTCCGGCTACACCGGGGAAGTGCTGATCGATGCTTACAAACTCGACGGCACGAGACTGTGGCGGATCGGCTTGGGGCCGAATATTCGCGCGGGCGCGCATTACACCCAAATCATGGTGTACGATCTGGACGGCGACGGCAAAGCGGAAGTGGCGATGCGAACGGCAGACGGAGCCAAAGACGCGGCGGGGACTGTGATCGGAGATCCCGATGCCGATTACCGCAACGGTAACGGATACATTTTGCAAGGGCCCGAATACTTAACGATTTTCGAAGGGGAAACAGGCCGGGAGTTGGTCAGCACCGACTTTTCCCCGCCGCGCGGCAATATGGGCGATTGGGGCGATACGTACGGCAACCGCGGCGACCGTTTCCTGGCGGGCATCGCGTACCTGGACGGGCAGCGGCCGAGCCTGGTCATGACGCGCGGCTACTATGAAAAAACGATGCTGACCGCTTATGATTTCCGGAACGGAGAGTTGACGGAGCGTTGGACGTTCGATACCGACGACAGCAACCCGCAGTACGAAGGGCAAGGCAACCACAGCTTGAGCATCGCGGACGTGGACGGCGACGGCCTGGACGAGATCGTGTTCGGCGCCTCGGTCATCGACCACGACGGCACCGGCTTGTATTCCACGGGCTGGAATCACGGCGATGCGATGCACGTCGGCAATCTGGACCCGAACCGGCCGGGACTCGAAGTGTTCCAGGTGCACGAGTGGGGCGAGTACGGATTCACCATGCGCGACGCCGCGACGGGCGAACTGCTGTGGGGGCACCCTACGGGCGAAGACACCGGACGCGGACTGGCGGCGGACGTCGATCCGAGATATCCGGGCGCGGAAGCGTGGGCGATCTCCGGGGAATGGAACAGCAGGGTCGGCGGCATGTATACGGCGGACGGCCAAAAGATCGGCGAAAACATTCCGAGTTCCAACTTCGCGATCTGGTGGGACGGCGACCTGTCGCGCGAGCTGCTGGACCATGACTGGACCGACTACGAGATCGGCATCGGAACGCCGCGCATCGACAAATGGGATTACGAGAACGGCGAACTGGTCAATCTGTTGAAGATGGAAGGCACGACGTCGAACAACGGTACCAAAGGCACCCCGGCGCTGCAGGCCGATCTGCTCGGCGACTGGCGAGAGGAAGTGATCGTGCGCAGCCTGGACAGCACCGAGCTGCGATTGTACACCACGACCGACCCGACCGAGCACCGCATTCCGACGCTGATGCACGATCCCGTTTACCGATTGGGCATCGCTTGGCAAAACGTGGCGTACAACCAACCTCCGCATACGAGTTACTTCTTGGGGAACGGCATGGACGCGCCTCCTCCGTCGAACGCCGATTATATCGTGCCTTCGTCGGTGGATATCGACCCGCACGTATTGGCCGGCAAGTTGAGCGGCAGCGTGAAGATCGGCGTTCGTATCCCGGATCAAGCAGCCGGATTGGCAGGGAATGCGACCGCGCTTACGATCAACGGACGGACCGTGGCGGCGGAGATCAAATCCGTGAGCAAAGGCTATGACGTCAAAGCGGATCGCAGAGCGTTCGTCGAGGCGCTCGGCGGACAGACCGGAGACGTGAACGTCAAAGTAGGCATCGTCTCCGACACGGGCAACCGATTCGTCGGCACGGATGCGGTCATTCTCAAAACGGAAGCGTTAAGTTTGTCCGTCCAAGGCGAGGACCGCGTCAAAGCGGGCGACGAATTCGAGCTGACTTACGCGCTCGGCGGCGCCGGGGACGGCGTGCGCCAGTTGAGCTTGAACCTGGCTTACGATCCGGAGGTGTTGGAGTTCGTATCAGCGAAGTCGCCGGTGAAGGCGCTGAATTTCTCCGCCGAAGCGCAGCAGCCGGGAACCGTCGCCGTGACGGCGAGCGGAACGTCCAATCGTTTGTTTAACGGATCGGAACTGTTCACGGTACGCATGAAGGCCAAAGAAACGGAAGCGGCGGCAAGCGAGGTCGCGGCCCGAGACATCCTCTACTTCAATACGCAAAAAGAAAGCTTCGCGATCGCGGACGCGGTGCATCGGATCGCTTTGTTCGGGGAAGTGGGCGAAATCGCGGTGAGCGGCGAAGGAGGCGTGTCCGCGATCGACTACAACCGCGGCACGCTTCAGCTTCTTGCGCAGATCAAGCCGGCCAACTCGAACGTTTCGGTCTCCTGGTCGGTGACGGACCTGGACGGAGCGGCGACGGAATTGGCTTCGATCACGCCGGACGGACTGCTGTCCGGCAATTCGAAAGGACTTAACGGCCAGGTCAAAGTCATTGCCGAAGCATCGGACGGAAGCGGCAAAACGGGCGAACGGATCGTGGACATCTCCAACCAGCTTCAAGCCGTCACGGGCACGGCGTTCGGAGCCGAACCGTCATGGTCGGCCGGCAGCGAGTACGGCAAAGCTTTCGACGGAGACGTCAACACCTTCTTCGATTACAAAGAAGCCGAAGGCGGCTACGTCGGAATCGACGTCGGCGAAGGGCAGGCGGCCGTTCTAGGCCAAGTCAGGTTCCATCCGCGAAAAGGCATGGAATCCCGCATGACCGGAGGCAAAATCCAGGGGTCCAACGTATCGCCGACGGAAGGCTTCGTCGATCTGCATACGATCGGCGAACAACCTGCGGCGGGCTGGAATTCGGTCGACGTCGCGGCCGGCGAATCTTACCGTTACCTGCGTTATTACGGCCCTGCGGGAGGCAACGGGAACATCGCCGAGCTGGAGTTTTACGCGGCGAATTCATCTCAGGACCTGAACGAAGCACCCGCAGCCGAATAAGCAAGGCAGGAGAAACGGACCGCTTCCGCAATCGGAGCGGCCTGTTTCTTTTTCGCGCGAATCCGAGTATGCTCTTCGTAAACGCAGACAAAGCGGATATCGCGATGCTTGCAAAAAGGAAAGCGAGGGAAGTCCATGAATCGGGAAGACGTCATGAACGAACTGCAATCGCTCGGTACGGAACGCACGAAAAAACGGTATGCGTCGAGCGGCGCGCGCGAGCCGGTATTCGGCGTGGCGACCGGAGCCATGAAGCCCATGTCGAAAGCGATCAAGAAAGATCAGGCGCTTGCCGAGGAGCTGTACGCGACCGGCAATTACGACGCCATGTATTTCGCCGGCGTGATCGCCGATCCGGAGAAGATGACGGAACAAGACTTCGACCGCTGGATCGACGAGGCTTATTTTTACATGATCTCCGATTACGTCGTGGCCGTGACGCTGTCGGAAACGGATATCGCGCAGAGCGTGGCGGACAAATGGATCGACAGCGAAGAAGAACTTCGGATGTCGGCAGGCTGGAGCTGTTATTGTTGGCTGCTCTGGAGCCGGAAAGACGACGAATTCGAGACGGAGAAGCTGGATCGGATGTTGAAGGGAGTCGAGCGTACCATTCACGAAGCGCCGGAACGCGCCAAATACGCGATGGCCAACTTCGTGTACACGGTCGCCGTCTCCTATGCGCCGCTGCATGAACGGGCCGTCGAAACGGCACAGGCAATGGAACCGCTGCAAGTCGGACAGGCAGCGGGCAAAACCAAAGAGCTGCATACTTCGGAAAACATCCGTAAATTCGTCGAGAAAAATCGGATAGGCTTTAAGAGAAGGCATGTGCGGTGTTAGCGTTTCAAGCCGGATAAGGCGAAGCAAAAAGACCGCCTCTATGGAGCGCGGTCTTTAATGTGTCGAGAAACCTCAACATAGCTGGAATAAAGAAGGCGGAGAAAGAAATTCAGTGAAAGACGCCTTTGAACTCGGAAAACTCCTTATTTAAGTTCAATCCATTTTCCGAGTGAGACAGCGTCTTGAACGAATTTCTTTCGCAGCTTTCTTTATTCACTCGCAGCCGTAACTTTCCCGACAGCCTGAAGACCGCTTCTACAAAGAGCGGTCTTTTTGCTTCGCGACGTGCTACCTGTTCACCGAGGCTTTCAGCTCCCGACTTAATTGTTCCGACGTTTCCCCGATTCTCGGCAGGGCTTCCAGCAGCCCGAACGTCTCGCCGCCCCATTCGCCTTCCGGGTCCCAGACCTGACGTCCGATCCGTATGTTTTCCCCGTCCGAATAATCGGCGACACGCGCCAGCGCTTGTTCGACGAATCCGTCCGGCAGCGGCTTCCCTCGTTTTTGCGACCATTCCGTCACAAAAGATAACCCCCGCAGCAGGTCATATTCGAAAAATCTCGGGAAACACGGCTTCAGCCATGCTCCGTTAATCACTTCGCCGCTCCTTTTCGAACAGACCAGCCGATGCTCGATCAAGTAGCGCGCGCCTCCGTCCAAAAATGCTTTTTCCCGCTCCGTAAACGGTCGATGCGTGTGCCGCAGTATCGCTTCGAGCGGCGGCAGAGTGGAGACGATCGAGCTTTTGCGGGAATGTAAGTAAGCGTCGGGGTCGCAGTTCAATCCGCCGTCCGGCAGTTGATTCTTCAGCAGCCATTCGCGGATCCACGGCATTTCCGTATCGACGTCGCAGCCGTAGGCGGCAAGAATCTGATAAAAAACAGCGAGTTCGCAGTGGCAGCAGTCCCAGCGGTCCAGGTCTTCTTCGCGTGCGGGCGCATCGCTGTCTCGAATGACGAACACGGGCCATACGCGCGTCCGAAGCAAATGTTTCGCCTGAACAATCGCAGACTCCGGGATGCGCCGGACCTCGCCTATTTCATATAAAGCGGCCATATGCCGCCAGGCTCCGTCCCATTTGTTGCGGCTGTTTTCGTCATGCCCGCGTTCGAAATGGGAGGTGTTTTCAAGGAATGCGATCGAAGCTTCGATCTCGGCCGTAACGGCGCGTCGGGTAGGCATAACCATTCTCCTTTGCAAAAATCCATTACTTGCAGTATAGCTGACGCGCGACTTTTGCCCAAGACGAAACGTCCGTTATATGATGGTTGTATCCCGATTTTTCGCGGAAACGGAGTGAATATAATCATGAGCCAGGACGTCAGAATCGGCGCTTTGCCGGATTATGCCGATACGAAAACGTTAGAGGAGTGCCGGCTGCTGCTTGAAGGCTTTCCGGTTTTGAAAAAAGTCTCGGAGCGCCAGTGGCTCTACGAGTCGGACGGCCGCTGGATGAGTATCGACCTGTCGCATATCGATGCGGAAGGAGACGCGGACGGAGAAGCGGGCTGCAACGTGCTGGAGACGCATGTGCCGTGGAACGATCTGCGAGGACGCGGGGCGATGTGGGCGTATACGCAGCTTCGGCTTCGTCTTGCGGCCGTGTTCGGATGGAGGGCAATGGATCTGCAAAGCGGCGATATCTACAGCCCGCTGCCTCCCGAGAATGCTGCGCCGCTTTATAAGCTATCCGATACGGCGGCCAAAGGGACGGTGCCGGTTCATCTGATTGCTTGGAACGAGGGAATTTCGGCGGTGCGTTACCGGAAAAAAGAACGGCTGGTCGCCAAGTCCGAACCTCGGGCTTCTTACTCGGCGCTGATTGCGTTGGACGATGATCGGCTGCTGCACGGTTACAAAGGAGGTTCCTGTATCTCCAGCGTTCCCGGCATCCAGCTTCGCAGCGGCGATGCGCTGGACTGTACGGGCGAACAAACCGGCGGCGCACCACCTGATCGAAGTCGACTATCGGGCGCGAAGCTGGCGCCCAGTCATCTCGCAGGAGGAATTCGCGGACGCGTTCGGATCGTACGAAGGCTCGGCGATCGACGAATTGGAAGTTTCGCCCGACGGACGAAAGCTGTACGGATCGGACGGTTATTTCACGGCGGCCTGCTTCGATCGCGCGGAAGAAAAGTTCGTTTGGAAAAGAAACCTGCACGACAGCATGCGCGTCTACGCGCTCGCGCTCAGTCCGTGCGGCCGTTACCTGGCCGTCGGGGGACTGGCCGACGACCTGCACGACCCGGAATCGTTCGCGCTGCTGCATGCGCATACCGGCGAGTTCGTGTACCGCCTGCCCGTCTGCGGGACGTTTCGCAGCGCCGTCTACACCGCTGCTTGGCACCCGGAAGGCAATTATCTGCTTTTGGGCCTGGCCAACGGCACGATCGTCGAACTGTCTTTGGACGGCGAAGCCCGTTATTTCCAAGGACTCAAAGGCGGCATCCGGGCTTTGTGTTTTCAAGGCGACCGCCTTTTTGCGACCGGTGCCGAAAAGGCCGTCCGTGCTTGGAGCAGTTTGGAATAGGGTGGACGTCATCTGGAAAATCGACAAAAAGGCGAACCGGAGGGTTCGCCTTTTTGTCGAGAAAGTGGCTTCGACGCGGGGAGCGAGAAGACTGCGAGAGAAATTCGTTTCGGTCGCGTGTTGAAATCGGGAAAAAAGATTGAATTTTAGTGGTATTTTCCCGATTTCAAAGGCGATCACTATCGTTCCTACACTGAATTTCTCTCTCCGTCTTCTCGCTTCCAGTTACGTCGAATTTTCTCGACACGTTGGGCGAACCCGAGGGTTCGCCTTTAATCTGTGAATAATGCCCGATTCGATAGGAAGCCGAGAAGATGGAGAAATTCAGTGAAATCCAGACTTTCGAAGAAACCCTGCGGTCGTCTTATTTGTCCGACGAAGCCAGATGCGTCGCAACTTCCGATCCCGACATGAATTCTTCGACCGCGAGCGGCAGCGTCACGGTCACCGTCGTACCGATGCCGTACTCGCTCTCGATCTTGATCCGTCCTCCGTGCAGGCGGACGATTTCCTTGCTGATCGCGAGCCCCAAGCCGCTGCCGGACATTTTGGAGCTGCCTTTGTAGAAGCGGCGGCCGATGCGTTCGAGGTCTTCGGCCGGAATTCCTTCGCCGTCATCCTGCACGGAGACATGGACCTGCAAATCCTCGCAGGATGCGGTCATGCGGATTTCGCCGTTGAGATCGGAGAACTTGATCGCGTTATCCAGCACATTGACGAAGACCTGCTTCAGCCGATTGAGATCGGCGTGCATCGGCAGCGGTTCGTCGGGAAGGTAGGTGCTCAGCGTGACGCCCCGCTTGTTGCCCGCCCAACTGTACTGAAGGTCCAACTGCTGAAGCAGCAGGTTCAGGTCTACCGGCACGGAGCGCATTTTGATTTCTCCGGCTTGATACTTAGAAAAATCCAGCAGGTCTTCGACGAGGCCGATCAGCCGATCCGTCTCGTTCGTAATGACGCTTAGCCCTTTCAGGGTCGTCTCGTCGTCATCCAATCCGCCGACGACCAACGTCTCGCCCCAGCCTTTGATCGAGGTGAGCGGCGTGCGCAGTTCATGGGAAACGGTCGAGATAAAGTCGTTTTTCATCTTCTCGCTTTTGGATAACTCTTCGTTCATATGGTTCAGCGAATCGGCCAGCGTGCCGACTTCGTCGTCGTTCTGGCGCACGGCTCTCGCGGTAAAGTCTCCGGTCGCCATTTTTCGGGAAATGACGGTAAGTTCCTTGATCGGCCCGACGATCTGGCGGGCGATGATCAGACTGAGGCCGAAGCCGAGCAGCAGCACGGCGGCGCCGATCCCGATCGCCCATACGACCAGCTTGGCGACTTCGTCGTATAAAGGTTCCGTCGAAACGGAGAAGCGCAATGTGCCGATCACTTCGCCGTAGCTGACGAGCGGACTGGATACGGCCATGATGCGCTGTTTGAACGCATTGGAGTAACCCGAGTAACTGCCGACTCCGCCTTGTTGGGCGATACGCACATCCGCGGTCCGGATACGTTTGGACGAGGAGAAGCCGTAGGAATCGACGACGGTGCGTCCTTGCAGATCCAGTACCTCGACGCGGCTGCTTTCGCTCGGAACCAGGTTTTCCAGAATGTAACGGGCCCTCTCGGGCAGCGTGTAGCCTTCCATGAACTGATTGGACAACGTTGCCGCCGTGACGGCTCGGGACTGAACGATCTGTCTGGCGCTGTCGAAGTAATAGGTCGACACGGCTGCGGCAAAGATCACTTCGAGCAGCACTACAATCGTCAGAAGCAGCAGGCCGATCTGAAGCAGAAGCCGTCCCCTAATGCTTTTCAACATCGCCGCTCGCCTCCTCTTCGTCATCCGCGCTGATCCCCGCCAACTGATGGACTTCGGCAATCGTGAGACGGAGCGCTTCATAATCGAGCGCGGCCTTTCCGGTCAAATCTCCGTTACCGTCCGGAAGCAAAGCAACCGTAACCAGGGAGGAGTTGCCCGGGATCACCGAGCCGGTGCTGCCGAGCACGACATATTCGCTTTGCCGACTTTCCAATACGGGTTTTAATGCGTTCCACGCCTCGCTCGTCATTTGGCGCAGAGTCAGCAGGGGCAGAGCAACGGTATTGCCGGTGTCGGTTTTCGCGGAATAGGTAAAGCGTACTTCGCCGGCGGCGTTTTCGCTGCCGGTCGGAAGCTCGATCCGGTATTCGCCCAGCCAGCGGTTCGGAATGCGCAGGTCGTAGCCCCACTGCCAAAACCGGTCTTCGACGAATTCCATCGTTCGATTTCCGTCCCAGCGGTAATACGAGTCGCTCCAGAGCTGCGGCGTGCCGGAAGGGCTTTCGACGCTCGGCAGCGGAGTCGGCAGCGCCGTTTCCAAAATACCGTCACCGTCGACATCCCGATTTTTCGCCGGATAATCGATCCACCACTTGTTTTCCGTCGAGGAGAGATCGGAATTACGGTCGGGAGCTTCCAGTTTCAAGTCTTGTCTGGACACGCGTTCGTCGTAAGATTTTTGCGAAAGGGACAGGATATTCACCAGATCATTATTTTCCCAGGCAAGCAGCACGGCGTAACCGGAGCGGGTCGTGCTCATGATTTGGGCGAACAAGCCGTCGATATTCGTCGCTGCCCGTTCGATCTGCATGTTGGTCACGGATCCGTCGGTTCGACTCTCGGCCAGCAGGGACAGTTTTCCGTTTTTTTCGCCGATCAGCCGAATCTGCGAATGCGTATCTTCGGCATCGACGGCAGGCGGGACGACCGCAATCTGTTCCATGCCGCTGCCGATCAAGTCGCCTACCGCGATCTGGTCGTACGACTCGTGGAAGATTTCTTCGGCTTGGCCGCCGGAGAAGGAGTAGACAAACAGCTCTCGGGGCAATCCCGAGCCGCCGCTGTCGTAACCGAGCAGCAGTTCGGACGACGCGCGGTCCGTCAGCGGCTTGATTCCGAGGTAATCGAGATTCATCCCGCTGCCCGTAATTTGATCGGCCTTTTGCCAGGCGCCGCCGCGCTGGGTCAAGATCATGACATTGACCTCGTAATCGGTATCGGGCTTTTTATAGGAAACGATCAGTTCTTCGTCACCGTCGCCGTCCAGGTCGGCCAGGCGAATCGCGCTTCCCTGGTCCGATTGGTCAGGCGTGGTGAGCTGGTAGCCTGCGGGCAGGAAAGGCTGCACCGCTCGGTACAAAGCTTGTTCTTCGTTCGCGAGGTTGGGAGCGTGCAGCAGATCGCCCGGCGAAGCGATCCGTCCGCATCCGCCGACGATGAGCAGAGATAACAGGCCGGCGATTTTAAGTGCTTTCATGAGCGGGTTCTCCTTAACAGAATGAGCTTTAATCAGAAGATTGCGTTCGCCCCAAACACACACGCTTTACATGCATTTCGGGTGACCGCAACCTTGCGTTCAGCGTTGAAAAGGTACTATTCTTATATATCGGCTTCGGCGCCGGAAATGCGACAAACAAACGGTTCAGCGGTTCATTTTCGCAGTTAAACGCACGCAGGTCAAGAAGAAAATTTCGACCGATTTCAAACTATGAAAAACAACCTCGACCCTCTAAAAAATAAGAGCGCTTTCAATTCGATTTGATTCGTAAAACAAACCAAAAACGCCTGCCCTCAGTAGCTTGACCAAACTTTACATTGAACTTGGTCAAGCTACTAGGCAGACGTTGAACGATGAGAAACCTCAGCATTTTTACTCCTTATAAGGAAGCCGCTACCGAGCTGTGCCATCAACACAGCTTCTGCTCTTCTTATCCCTACTCCAACGAAGCAGCAGCGGAGGGAGAAGTTCAGCGAGAGACGCCTTTGAGCTGTAAAGCCGGAGGCTTTACAAGCGAGACAGCGTCTCGAACGAATTTCTCCCGCAGCGCTCTCCAATGCTATCATAACAACAACCAGAAAGGAGTGTTCCCCCATGTACCACGACACGACCGCAATGCTGCAACTCGTCCAAAACGCCTACATAGGCAACCCTGAAGCCCTCCAAAAACTAGCCGAAATCCCGGCGCTGCATGCTTCCTCGTCCGACGGCGCCGAAGTGGTCCTGATTCAGCCCAAACATTCTTTGCGCCGAACGGACGGCCGAATCCGCGTGCTGAACAAAGAAACGGAGCCCGGAGCCGAATCCTTGCTGTGCGCCGATCTTTGCCGCTGCTTTCCTTCGGACGGATCATCTTGGACGCATATCCCGATCCCGCCGTCTTTTGTTCCGAAGCAACTCCGCTATGAGGAAAACGAAGAGGGCGGAGACGGACGCTTCGTGTTCGAATCGGAAGAAGGGCGCATCGTAAAAGCGACGCAGCGCCAGATGGGCATGGCTTTTCGCGAGTTGGACATTTTGATGACCGGAGCGACGGAAGAGGAGATCGAGCAAGCTTTTTACGCGATGGAGCAGACGGTCGTTCCGCCGCCTCCCGTCAAGCGAACCGCTGCCGACAACCCGCCGATCCCTTGGAACGGCGGTACGTTAACATTCGAACCCGAGTATCAATGGTTCGGCGGAGAAACAAAGCTCGGAGATCGCGCGGTTGCGCTCAACCTGGAGTCGGCCGAAAGGGAGCGGGCGCTCGAACTTGTTCCCGTTTTGCAAAAAGCGACGGGAAATCTATCCTCGTTGGATCTGGAAGCCCGTCGTTATGCGGCCCAACAGCTGCTGGAGCTCAAAAACGACTCTTGGCTGGACGAGGACGAAGAAGAATTGACGGAAGACGATTTTGCCGGACGGATGACGCTCGAATCGCTGACGCTGGATGAAGACGAAGAAACGACGTTATGGTACGAAGACGGCGATTTGTTCTGGGGACATTCGATCTGCGTTCGCCGAAGCGCGGACGGGGAATGGCTGTCGGCGGAAATGATGGGGTAAATGGGACCTGCGGTTCGTTTTTTCGTGCGCCAAAACGGTTACAAATAACGTAATAGGCGCGATGATCGGGGAACGGAAAGAGCCGTCGCGGAGGGGAGACCGATATGTATAGAAGATTGATGGCAGCTTTGGGAATCATGGCTCTGCTCGGCGGCTGCGGGAATACGACGGAAAACGCATCCGAACCGCAGGCTCAAACGGCGAAATCCGATACGGCGCAAGCGTCGGAAATGCGGGACTACGAAGGAGAAGGAGACGCTTGGTCGGCGGAATATTCAATGTACGTACCCGAAGACGGAGGGCGTTTGCGGGCACGCTTGACCGCTTCGTACGAAGGTGCCGGCCCGGCGCCGATCGGCGAGGTCAAATATTCGTACTACGGCGTCGATATCGAATCGGGCAGCGGCGGCATGGTCGTGAAAAAAGCGCCGGAAAACGGCGTATATTTGCTTCGCGACCTGGTCACGACGGAATACAGGCCCGACGAGGCCGGCAGCGTGGAACTTTTGCTGATTTGGAACAACGGCAAGCGCTCGGAGACGATCCGTTTGGAGCCTACTGAAGGTTGAACGTAACCTTGCTTTATAGCGTTGACAAGGTACTCGCGGCATTGTCCGGTTACATCGGCGTGCTGCTTTTTTTCGTTTTGCCGCATTGAATTTCAGCTTATTTTCAGACTTGTTCCCTATACTGGACGTTGACCGAACGAATTTCCGCGAAGGAGCTGGACCATGCCGCAAGTGTTGAAAAAATCCTTTTACCTGATTCTGACCGTATTCTTCGGCTTGTTCGTCGGCTCTTCCTTCTTTGTCCGAGCCGAATATAATTATGCCGCTTACGGCGATAATCCGATACTGAATACCCAACAGCCGATCGTGCTCATTTTGCTGATGATCGTCTTATTTGCGCTGGCCTTGATCGGGTATCGGCTTTGCCGCAAGCTGAATCGCTACCGGGCCCCGCTCATCGTGCCGATCGTACTCGGCGCATCATTGCTGCTGCAACTGGCGTTGATCTTCTTGCTGCCCCGTTTGCCGACCGACGATTCGCAGACGGTGCTGTCGCTCGCGCTCGACATGCTGTACCGGAATGATTATTCGACGTTCGACGCGGGCGGGTATTTGCATATGTTTCCGTTCAACTTTTCCACCGTGATTTACTTGAAAACGCTGCTTGCGATCTTTCCGGATAATTATGTGACGATCAAGGTCTTCAATATTCTGTTTTCGCTGCTGACGACCTTCATGATCTACCTGATCCATAAGGAATTGGTCGGCCGGGAAAAAGGGAACGATTATGTTGTGCTGGTGTTGGCCGCTTTTTACGTGCCGTCGCTGCTCATGCCCAACCTCATCTACAACGACGTTATCGGCACGGCGCTGCTGACCACGGCGATTTATTTTGTTATTCGATTCGTAAAAACGAAAATATTCCGCTATATGGTTTTCGCTGCCGCCCTGCTGGCGCTCGGTAACTATTTCCGGGGGATCGGCACGCTTGTCCTGATTGCCTCGGCCATCTATATTTTGCTCGCGGTTCGAAAAATCGGCATTCGCCGAAGCCTGCTGTCGCTGCTGGTGCTGGGTGCGTTATTCAACGTGCCGGCCTGGACGCAAAGCGTGTCGCTTCAAGCGATGGGAGCTACCGACGAATCGGCATCTGCCGATTCCGCGCCCGTCTATATGTGGCTGAACATGGGCATTAATCGGGAACGCTTCGGATTCTGGGACAATATGGAGAGCTATCGGATTTACCAGAATAAGGCGGATTACGATAAAGCCGAGAGCGCCGAACTGTACAAAGCGTCGATTCGGGAAAAGTTATCCGGGGCGACTCCGGGCGAGCTGATCGGCATGTACTACAAAAAGCTGATTTGGGTCTGGACGGAAGGAACCTACCAGATCGACCGCTACGGAATCGGGAATGCTTCGCCATCCGGCAGAAACTTCGGCGCTTCGCCGATTTCCGGCAGCTATAGCTACGAGACTTGGCTGACCAAGCTGTTCGAAGGCGATTCGGCCGCGCGTTCCGGTCTGCTGTGGGTGCTGTACGCGTCCACGATCTCGATGTACGCGTTGGCGGCAGTGCGATTGCTGACAGGCATTCGCGCCCGGCGCTATGCGGAGGTGCTGCTTGTGCTCGTGCTGCTCGGATTTATCGCATTTTATTTGCTGTGGGAGATCAAGTCCCGCTATCTGTATCCGGTCTACCCGCTGCTGCTTATTTTGTCGTATCTGGGCTTCAAGGATACGCTTGCGCTGCTGGCGAACACCGCATTCGGCAGACGTTTATCGCTGGATAAGGAGGGAGATAGGAATGGATAAAAAAAGAATCGGCGCGTTGTCTTCTGTGCTTGCGCTCTCCGTGCTGCTTGCCGCCTGCGACGCGATTACCGCGCAAAACATTCCGAGCACGACGTCAACAGCCTTTAATAACGGTGCGGGTCTTGGAGGCGCCAATGTTCAAATGGGGATGCCGGGCGGCGGTTTTGGCGGCAGCTTCGGCGGGAACGCGGGAGGAATGCGCGAAGCGATCGACTCGGACTTGATCGGAAGAATTGTGTCCGTGAACGGAGATACCGTGACATTGGAACTGCTGGATCGGGGTTCGACAGTTATGGGAGACGGGGCGCAGTCACCCGGCGGAGCCGCCGAAGGAGAGACGGAGTGGGTGGCGACGGGGGAAGAACGGCAGCTCGCGTTGAGCAGCGACGTTGATATCTCTTTCGGCATGTCGGCTCGGTCCGGCGGTCGTCAAGGCGAGGCGGACGGCATTTCCGAGCTGAAAGCAGGTCAGATCGTCATGGTCTGGCATGCGGAAGGAACACAAACCGTAGAACGCGTCCGCGTGCTGGAATAAGAGATGGATTCATGTTAAAAGTCCCACTGCCTTTGGAACAGAAAAGGCAGTGGGACTTTTTTTGTGCGGCGGCTGACGGGTATCGACGTTTCTTTCGAGGATCGAAGTCCGGATCAGCTCGACGAAGCAGATGAATTCGCCGCCGCGATCACGGTTACGGTGGCGATCGTCGCGGCCTGCTGCGCAATCACCAGATTGGTCAGCGCTGTGGATACGGTTGACGCGGAAAGGCCTTGGCAGGCTTCCCCTACACTGCGCGAGATATATAAGGACGAGATGAGCAGCAGCAATTCCTGATCCAGGATCGACCAAGCACCGTATCCTTTTTGCGCTCGAATATAGGCGATATTTTCTTCGATCTCATCCGCGATCACCCGGACTTCGATCGGAAGCAGAGCGAGTAAACCGAGAGACGGCAGCGTAAAGTCCCGATCCATCCGAATTTTGCGCTGCTTGAATGCTTCGCGCAGTTCGTGCAGACGATCCGTCGCGTTCCGATCCGCATCGCCGAGTACCAGCAATTGAGTCAGGGATTGCAGACCGTTGCTAACGCGCAGCTCGGGTTTCAATTCGGCATACAGCTGTTCCATATGTTTCAATGCCGGCTCCGGTTCGAGGGTGGATAAGCCCAGCATGGCGGAGAATACATAATCGTCATAGGAAGTCAGGAAGCGATGATTTTCTTTCATGCCGTCATAGAAGACTTTGGTGCGCCGGATGACCGCTTCGCGTTGTTCGGGCTGCGCATGCCGGGCGATTTCGTAAGCAGCCATGGCGAGATGATCCGAAGGCTTGAATTTATGTGCTTTCATCTGTTCGTAGGTGTTCAATATATCATCCAGGCGACCCTGCGGATCTTCCGTCAACGACAACATGGCCGCAATCGCGACGGATAACGTACCTCGGAATATCGAGAAAGCGCCGGTATTTTCTTTGATCAGATCGTGGACGTTTCGGAGCGTCGCGGGATCGGCGGTTCGGTCTTCGGCAGCGTAAAGCATGGCGGCAAGCCGGGAAATGCTGATGTTGTGCCAGGCGAACTCCTTTTTGACGGATTGCGTGTTGGCTGCTAATAATTGAAGTCGATTCAGGTCTGTCGGATTCATCGCTGCACCCCTGTCTTCAAAATTTATCGGAGAAAACTCCTTCTTCAAGTGTACCATATCCTCAGTTGGAAAAAGACGGATTCCCGCAGTGGCGCAAGCGGTTCGGGCGGGTAATGGATAGAGGAGTTTGCCCGGCGGTCATCGGCTGCCGCGCGCGTCAAATCGGAAAGGGGAGATCAAGATGAACGAACAACAGCTTGAGCGAATGCGGACAGGGAAAGGATTCGTGGCGGCTCTGGATCAGAGCGGGGGCAGTACGCCCAAAGCGCTGCTGCAATACGGGGTCGCCGAAGACGCGTATACGGACGAAGAAGGCATGTTCACCGCGGTGCATACGATGCGGACGCGGATCATTCAAAGCCCGGCATTCGATTCGGATCATATTTTGGGCGCGATCTTGTTCGAGAATACGATGGATCGCGAGATCGACGGCAAATCGACGGCGGATTATTTGTGGGAAGACAAAGGCATCGTGCCGTTCCTCAAAGTGGATCAAGGACTCGACGTGGAAAAAAACGGCGTGCAGTTGATGAAGCCCATGCCGAAGCTGGACGATCTGTTGGCGCGAGCCGCGGACAAACGGATCTTCGGCACCAAAATGCGTTCGGTCATTCATGAAGCGAATCCGGGAGGGATCAAGCAGGTCGCGGAGCAGCAGTTCGAAGTCGGCAAGCGGATATTCGCGGCCGGTTTGATCCCGATCATCGAGCCGGAGGTCAACATCTTGAGCGAGGACCGCGAAGAATCGGAACGTATTTTAAAAGAAGAAATCATCCAACAGCTTGCGAAGCTTGACCCGGATGTTCGAATCATGCTGAAGCTGTCGATTCCGTCCAAAGACGGCTTTTACAGCGACTTGATGCAGGATTCCCATGTCGTGCGCGTCGTGGCGTTGTCGGGCGGATATCCGCAGAAGGAAGCCAACGAGCATCTTGCGCGAAACCCCGGGCTGATTGCCAGCTTCTCCCGGGCTTTGGCGGAAGGACTGAGCTTCGGCCAAACGGAAGCCGATTTTAACGAAACGTTGAAACGTTCCATAGAGTCGATCTATTCAGCTTCGATTACCTGAAAGATCGAGCGGCACGGTGAAGTTTTGACGAAGCAGCCGTATTTGTTTCCATGCGTGCATGGAGACGGATACGGCTTTTTTCGTTTTCGAAAAAAACGACGGGAGCAACACGGTTAGGGTTACGGATCGAAGCAGGCAAGCCGATAAAAAGGATACACAATTCTTTCGTTGGAAATTGAATTTAAAAGCATTTAAACGTCCGAAGTCGAAAATACAGGAAAAACCGCGAAAAAAGTAGGAATATTTGGTTATACGCGGCGTGACGCTTGCTTGCTTTTCGTTTATAATGGGCTTATGTACCTAAAATCAGTATATCCTTAGACTCATGGAGGCAAAATATGAAACCGATGAAGGAACAGCGTGAAGACTTGATTCGGGTTACGTCCAAGACGCTGTTCTCGCTGCTGCACTCCGTCATCGATGCCAACACCTTTTTCATGGCTTACAACAACGGCAGGCAAAACACGATCTTGAGCGTCTCGAACCGCGACGAAGAGCTGGTTCAAGAAGGAAGCGTGCTGCCTTATTCCATATCTTATTGCAGTCTGGTCGGCGACGAAGACGGGCCGGTTCTGATCAAAGACACGACCTGTTCGCCGCTGACGCGGGAAATGCCGGTTACTTTGGATATCGGCAAAGCCAGCTTTCTCGGCGTGCCGATCCGTTTGAAAAACGGCGATTTGTACGGAACGATCTGTTCGCTGGATCGCTATCATGCTTTTACCGACGAAGACGCGGAGCGGCTGCTGCATGTCGCATCGGTCGTATCGGGATTGATCCAATTGGAGGAGACCACTTATTTCGACGATTTGACCGGTTTTTTGCGTTACAGCGCGCTCGAATCGTTATACGAACGCGAATTGGCCGATCTGCCGACGGCGGTAATCTTTATGGATCTGGACAATTTCAAGGAAGTTAACGACGGCTACGGCCATACGACCGGAGACCGGGTGCTTCAATCTCTCGCGAAGTCGATTCGCAAAGCGGCGGACGACGACTGGCTGCTGTGCCGTTACGGAGGCGACGAGTTCGTGATCGTGCTGCCGACGGACGATGCGCAGCGCGTGCAGGAAGCGGTGGATCGCTTGGTCAGCGAATTTCGGGAAGAAGAGCTGCCTTTGGCCGACGAAGAAGAACCGCCGACGCTGTCGATCGGCGTCTGCCTGGAAGCCGATTCGCTGCGCGAGTATATCGAACGGGCGGATACCGCCATGTACCGGATCAAAAAAGGCGGCAAAGCCGGCGTGAGCATTTTCCGGATCGAGGATCAGCAGGCCGAATTGGATATGCGCCAAGCGCTGCAAGGCGGCGAGTTGGAGATGCATTTTCAACCGATCGTCGAAGGAGAATACGGAAATGCGCTGGCTTACGAAGCGCTGCTTCGCTGGAACCATCCGACGCGCGGAAGCGTGTCTCCCGTCGAAGCGATTGAAGCGGCCGAGAAAGCCGGCCTGATCGAACAGGTCGATTTATGGGTGCTTAGGGAAGCCTGCATGGCGCAGCATGTACTGCGTCCGGCGCAGCGCATTCATGTCAATATTACGGTCAAGTCGCTGCGCGATCCGTATTTCGTCGAGCAGGCGATGAACGTATTTTTGGAAACCGGCTGCTCGCCGAATAAGATCGAGATCGAACTGAACGAAACGACGCAGCGCCTGGACGCTTCGCATATCCTGCCGCAGCTGCTTCGGCTTCGCGAATTGGGCGTGACCTTCTCGCTCGACGACCTCGGCAGCCCCTCCTCTTCGGGAATCGGCCTGCTGCAGGAGCTTCCGGTCTCGACGTTGAAGATCGACCGGATTCTGTCGCAAAACGCGCAAAGCAATCGGATCAGCCGGGCGATGATTCGCGGCGTGGTCGCGATGGCGAAGGAATTGGATTTGTCCGTCATCGCCGAAGGCGTAGAGACCGACGAACAGTATCGCTTATTGCTGACGCTCGGCTGCGTTCATATGCAGGGCTATTATTTTTCGCGGCCCAAACCGCTGGGCCGGCTCCGCTCGGAGTCGGTGCGGATGAAGCACGCGGCATGCGCCAGATGATAGAAGCCAGTACTTTTAGCATCGACAAGGCGCTTGGAACGGAACCTGCTTCTTCGATCGGACGAAGGTCTTTCCATATAGATATAGCAAGCGATAAGCATGACGAAACGGGATCTCCGCCCATGCGGAAATCCCGTTTTTATTTTGCGCCTTTTTCGAAATGCGGAAGTATAAGTTGCCTTAAGGTTTCGGTACGGAAGTCAGATCGACCGTCTCGGTGAGGCCCGGCTCGGACTTCGGATCGGAGCCTTTGCCGACTGCTTTTTTCAGCAGATGGGAGATCATTTTCACGGCGCTGCCGCTTTCCCAATATTCCGCCGTTTCCGCGGTTACGCGGATCAGCACGAGATTGGGATCGTCGTACGGCGTGTCGAGAATCTTCTCGTACATTTTGTTCCATAGCACCTTTTTGCGCGCGTCGTCTTCCACGAATTCGGCGCGGCCGCTGATCGAGACGTACGATTTGCCCGCATAAGCCAGGTTGACGCGCGGGTCTTTCAAGATTTCATCGTATTTCGCCGTATCCTTTTTCGTCAAAAACCACAGATCGCCGTCGAACTCGATATGTTGGGTTTTCATCGGACGCGACACGAGGCCCGCATCCGTTACCGTCGTCAGCATCGCCGTCTCGATATCTCCGATCAGATCGCGTACGGTTTCGACCGCTTTTGGATCGGAGGTCGTGGCATGTTCGCTCAAGTTGGACATGATGAATCGCTCCTTTCCCGAAATCGGGGTTTGCTTTTTCCTTAAACGTTCTGCTTGCCGGATAAACCCTTTTTCATATGAAAGTGCATATAAGCCCGGATATCTTGAACGTTTTTCGAAAAAATAAAATCTGCTCGGGTTACCCCGAATCTGCTCGTTTAAACCCGGATAATGAAGGTTACATAAAAGACGAGAACAAGACGGAACACCCAAATTCGTATACCTGAGGAGGACTTTCAACATGAGCGACATTTACAAGATGCAGGACCCGACGACCCAGTTTACGAAAGCCGGACCGGAATTCGAACAGCAGCAGGAAGGCCCGGGCCTTCAGAAAGATATGACGCCGATTCCCGATTCGGGCGAAACCAGCTACGTCGGCAAAGAACGCCTGGTCGGCCGCAAAGCGGTCGTGACCGGAGCGGACAGCGGCATCGGCCGAGCGGCGGCGATCGCTTATGCGAGAGAAGGCGCCGACGTCGTGCTGTCGTACCTGCCGGAAGAAGAAGCGGACGCGCAGGAAGTCGTGAAGCTGATCGAAGCCGAAGGCCGCAAAGCGGTAGCGATGCCGGGGGACGTGAAGGACGAAAGCTACTGCGTGAACCTGATCGAGACGGCGGTCAAGGAACTCGGCGGCATCGATATTCTGGCGCTCGTGGCGGGCAAGCAGCAGTTCCGCGAAAGCATCGACGAAATCTCGACGGAGCAGTTCGACGAGACGTTCAAAACGAACGTGTACTCCATGTTCTGGCTGTGCAAAGCGGCGATCAAGCATATGAAGCCGGGCAGCTCGATCATCAACACGTCGTCGATCCAGGCTTACAGCCCGTCGGAAATCCTGCTGGATTACGCGACGACCAAAGCCGCGATCAACACGTTCAGCAAAGCGCTGGCGCAGCAGGTCGGTCCGAAAGGCATCCGCGTGAACGTGGTCGCGCCGGGTCCGGTCTGGACGCCGCTGCAAGTCGCGGGCGGCCAACCGCCGGACGCGCTGCCGGAATTCGGTTCGCAAACGCCGCTCGGCCGTCCGGGACAACCGGTCGAAATGGCGCCCGCGTACGTGTTCCTGGCCAGCCAGGAGTCCAGCTACGTGACAGGCGAGACGCTGAATGCGAACGGCGGCATGGTTTCCCCGTAAGCTCGGCATGGCAAGCCTGATTAGACTATGATGATATACGCCCTCAAGACGAACACCGGACAATCCCTGAGGGAAACCGGTGTAGGCTTGAGGGTGTTTTGTTAAAGTTTTTACATAAGGAGATGAAGAAGCGATGAAACGAACAGGACTGCTGGTCGGTGCATTGTTGCTGTCAGTAACCGGATGCGGATCGGAAGAAGCTTCATTTGAACCCAATGTTTTTTCGGAAAAAGATATGTGCGCCGTAAAGGCAGAGAATTTGAAATCGCAGATTTGTTACGGAGCCAGCCGGGAAGAAGCGGAAGCCGTCGTAGGGAATGCAGTCGAAGAAGTTGCTCCGAATCACGTTTCTTACGAGAACGGGATTCGAGTGTTCTATAGAGACGGTCAAGTCGCCGCAATTGAATTGCTGGAAGGATCGGCAGAGCAGTACCAGACGGCTCGCGGCGCGAAAGTAGGCATGTCCCGGGAGGAAATGATCAAGTTGTACGGAGATCAGTATATGGATTCGCCCGGTTCAGGATTTCTGGATTACTTCTACGATTCGGAAAACGAAAAACTGCTAACCGATCCGAAGCAGGATTTGCCGCCGAGAAGCCAAGAAGACGCCGAGAAGATTCGCCTTGTTTCTACCAAACTCGATGCAGACGAACATGCCGAGTATATGATGATCATGGATCGGAGACGGGCGATGTATATGGATTGACCAAGCGCTGGATATTCTCATAGAGCTGTAGAAATGCGCGTCAGACTTAGAAATCATTCTCTTTCATGTACAATGGGATCTATATTAAAGACTTGCTCGAAATTCGTTTGCTTTTACAATCCCTTCACCATAAACAAACTATTCGCATCCAACTCATAATCCCCGAACGGCCCGCACTCCTCAAACCCATACTTCTCGTACAACCTCCGCGCAGGCACGAAAGCATCCATCGAGCCGGTCTCCAAGCTGATCTGCTCATACCCGCGCCCGCGTGCTTCTTCGATAATATGAACCAACAGCTTTTCTGCTACGCCCTTGCGTAGATGTTTGCTGTCCGTCTTCATCGACTTCAGCTCGGCATGCGTCGGGTCCAGCTCTTTGATCGCGCCGCAGCCGAGCAATTCGTCGTTTTCCCACAGTGTCCAGAACGTAATCTCCGGCTTGCGCAGCTTATCCAGATCCAGCGCATGAATGCTCTCCGGCGGCGAGTGCAGGGTCATGCTATGGAGATGATCCTCCAGCAGCGCGGCAATTTCAGGCCCTTGCAGATCGTCAATTCTAATTTTCATCTTCGTACACCCCTTCAAAGAAATGAATCAAACCAATTGCTTGTTTACTCTATCCATAATGTAACTCGAAGCGTTTCGAAAAACAATCGAATAGCTAACATGAGTAACGCTTTTATATTAAAAATGATATTTTTTCTCGGATTCATGATAGATAAAATGACACGGAAGTCTATCGCTATCCTTTTCCGAACTCTCATGAAATTCAATTTCACTCTTCCGCGTCTTTGAAATCAAATTGCGCACTTGCCTGCCAATCGCTGTTCAAATCGCTCTACGACCGCCTTTCCCGTAGTACCATAAGGTCAAATCAGGCAAAGGAGTGAGCAGTAATGTTGAATATTGCAATCGTCGGATTCGGAAATGCGGTGGTGAACTATCATCTGCCTTACTTGGAGAAAAAAGAAAACATTAAAGTGAAAACGATCTTTCGCCGCGAAGAGGATCGGGTGGGCGACACGGAGCGCGAAGCTTACTACCCGGAAATCATATTTTCAACAGACTTCGACGACGTGCTGCATGATGAAGCCGTCGAATTGATCGTCGTCGCCACGCATGTGGACAGCCATCTCCATTATGCGAAGCTGGCGCTGGAGCACGGGAAGCATGTGTTGGTGGAAAAGCCTTTCGCTGCGACTTCGGCGGAAGCGCAAGAAATTTTCGACCTTGCCAAGCAGAACAACCTGATCGCCATGGCGAATCAAAATCGCAGATACGACGGAGACTTCCTGACTTTGAAAAAGGTAATCGAAAGCGGAAAGCTGGGCCATATCGTGGAAATCCAATCGCACTACGATTATTTTCTCCCTCAATATCCGGCAAAAGATTTCGGACTGCTGCATGGTCTGGCCGTGCATACGATCGACCAGCTAATCTCCCTGTACGGTCCGGCAGACTCGGTTCATTACGACGTTCGCAGCCTGGTTGCACCTGGAAAGTCCGACGACTATATCGATATCGACTTCCGCTACGGCAGAATGAAAGCCACGATCAAATGCAGCATGCTGGTCAAGATCGAGCATCCGAAATTCGTGGTGCACGGCGACCGGGGAAGTTTCGTCAAAATGAGCAGCGGCCATCAGTCCAAAAACGGAGAAGGGCGTACAACGGTAGACATCAAACCCGAACCGGAGAGCAACTGGGGAACGTTAAGTTATATCGATGACGAAGGCAGCACGCAAACGGAGCAAGTCCCTTCCGAAGCGACGGATTACGGACTTTTATACGAAGCGCTGCTGCGGGCGATCCGGGGCAAAGGCGACAAACCGGTCAAAGACGAAGAAGTGCTGTATGTATTGGACGTGTTAAGCAACGGGATCGAAGCGGCCAAACAAACCGACGAAGGAGCGAACCAATCATGAACATCGCGACAATAGGCACAGGCTCGATCGTAGATGCCGTTTTGGCGGCGATTGGCCGATTGGAAGACGTAACGTGCATCGCCATGTACTCCCGGAAAAAAGAAACGGCGCAGCCGCTTGCTAGCAAATACGGAGTCGGTACCGTTTACACGGATCTGAATTCGTTATTTGCGGACCCTAACATCGACCTGATCTACATCGCTTCGCCCAACAGCCTGCATTACGAACAATCTTACCAAGCTTTGCAGCACGGCAAACATGTCGTCTGCGAAAAGCCGTTTACGTCAACGAAGCAAGAAGCGGAGAAATTGATCGCGCTGGCAAAAGAAAAGAACCTGTTCTTATTCGAGGCCATCTCCAATATTCACTTGCCGAACATGAAGATCGTGCAGGAACAACTGCATAAGCTGGGCTCGATCAAAATGATCCAGTGCAACTACAGCCAATACTCGCGCAAATACAACGACCTGTTGGCCGGCGAGACGCCCAACGTGTTCAATCCGAACTTCTCCGGCGGCGCGCTGATGGACATCAATATCTATAATCTGCATCTGGTCATGAACCTGTTCGGCAGTCCGGATTCGATAGCGTACACCGCCAACCAGCATACGAACGGAATCGACACATCCGGCGTGCTCGTGCTCAAATACCCGGAGTTCATTGCCGAATGCGTAGGCGCCAAAGATACGACCGGCATGAACTTCGTTCTGATTCAAGGGGAAAAAGGCTATCTTCAGATCGTAGGCGGAGCGAACGGCTGCAAAGAGATATTGCTTCAGCTCGGACAAGAGCCTGCCGAAACCTTAAATGCACAGACGGAAGCCAATTGGTTATTTTACGAATGGCAAGCTTTTAGGGATATAGCTGCAAGTGCGGACTATAATCGATGCTACGAACTCCTCGACCACAGCCAATCCGTCATGAATGTGCTTGTACAAGCGCGCCAAAAAGCCGGAATCGTGTTTGCGGCGGATCACCAATAATAGTGCTTAGAGCGTATCCGTGATACTGCTCATATATAAAATATCGAACAGGTACAGCACGGAAACCATCGACGACATTTTGGATAGCCTCAATTGCTCGTTGTAACCGTGCGTGAGCAGCGTTTCCGTGCAAGAACGGGATAACGTCGAATCATTGGAACCCGTCACGGCCACCACATTCATATTCTTATCGTTCAGCATGCGTACCACTTCGACCATCGAACGATTTTCGCCCGTATGGGAAATGACAAAAGAAAGCGTCGGACTACCCGGCTTCAACGTCAGCAGATAATGCCGATCAGCATCGTTATGCGCAATGGCCGAGATCCCGAGCTCATTCCATTTGGTACACGCCTGCTGCGCTAAGTAATAGTTCATATCGCTGCCATAAATGTCGATACGCGCAGCGCTTTTCACCCATTCCGCGATCCGCACCAAAGCCGAAGGATTCAGCGTACTTCGTGTATCATTCAAAGCTTGCCCATACAAATACGGAACCGACTCGATCGCGGCCACCACATCCCCCCGCTCGGCAGCAAGATCACTCTCCGACTGCAGCGCCGAAGGCTGCTGCCTATAATCCAGCGCAAGCTTAAGCTGAAAGTCCGGGTACCCTCGGGTGCCCAGCTTTTTACATAACCGCACAATCGTCGAAGCACTCGTAAACGTTTGCCGACCCAGTTCATGCGCGGTAGAATGAAAGACAACTTCGGGATCTTTTAAAATATAATCTACAATATGCTTTTCCTGCGTCGTCAACTGAGAAGCATATTTTAACTTTTGCAATAAGTTGAACTCCATGTTTTTCTCATTTCCTTTCCTACCGAACTTTAATAAAACCGATGCTTTGCATCTCAATGTACCGAAAAACCGCAACGTAGCTGGAAGCGAGAAGACGGAGAGAGAAATTCAGTGAAAGACGCCTTTGAACTCGGAAAATTCCTTATTCAAATCCCATCCATTTTCCGAGTGAGACAGCGAATTGAACGAATTTCTCTCGCAGTCTTCTCGCTTCCCCCGCCTACGTAACTTTTTCGAAACGTTGAGATACTCTGCATCTTTTATAAATTTAGGAGGCCCACAATGTCTGAACTCGGCGGAAGCCTGTTCCAACAACAATTGCTGGAAAACGGATACGGCCCCCGTTTCCACGCTTACTATTATAAACAATGGTCCGCCTACGAGATGGATTACCATCGCCATAATTCCACCGAGATCATGTACCTGATGAGCGGAAGCTGCATCGTGGACGTCATGGCGGACGAACGCGAAGAACGGTACCGGTTGAAAAAAGGCGAGCTGATCCTGCTGGACGCCAACGTGCCGCACCGCCTGATCGTCGAAAACGAAGTTGCCTGCCGGATGCTGAACGTGGAGTTTTCTTTTATATCGCTGGAGGCCGGAAGCGAGGCGGCGATCAGCATCAGCGCGCTCGCCAAGGAAGAAGCGGCGCTGGCGGAATTGCTGCAAACTCCTTTTGCCAGCCTGGTGCTGCCCGATCCCGAAGAAGTGCTGCATGCGCTGAAGTCGCTGGTGCTGGAACTGGACCGGCAGCACGGCAAACAGAACGTCATGGTGCGCCTGCTGTTCGCCGAGCTGCTGCTGCGTCTGGCCCGGCTGCACCGGGAGCAGTTGAATCCGAGCCGCCAGCACGCCCACCACTATATTCGCAAAGTGACGGAATATTTGCATCAAAACTATGATCGCGGCATTCGGGTCGAAGAAGTCGCGGCGGCGGTCAATCTGCATCCGGGCTATCTGCATCGGCTGTTCAAGCAGCACACCGGGCGCACGCTGACCGATTACTTGAACGCCCTGCGCATGGACAAAGCCAAAATGCTGCTCGCGGGCAGCGTGATTCCGATTGCCGATATCGCGGATTATGTAGGGATCGGAAGCCGGCAGTATTTCCATCTGCTTTTTCGAAAATACAGCGACTGCACGCCTACGGAATACCGCGAGCGTACCGAACCGGATTCGTGGAAAACGGCTGCTTTGGATCGACCTTTTCCCGAACGCGCAAATTCGTGATGCCTGATAAAAAGGTGAGGATTTTTGACACTTCTTCGCCAAAGTGGTCACGATATTGATAACGCTATCATAGAGCCTCCTGCTAAGATGAACGTGCAAGTTAACCTTGAGGATAGGGTGTAGCTTTTACAATCGGAGGGGATCTTCATGACAAGATTCAAAGTGGCTTTTATCGGTGCGGGAAGTATCGGATTCACGCGGGGACTGCTGCGCGACTTGCTCAGCGTGCCCGAGTTTGCGAATATCGACGTGTCGTTCATGGATATCGACCGCCGCAATCTCGATATGGTGACGGAACTGTGCCAACGGGATATCGACGAGAACGGACTTTCGATCAAGATACGTCCGACGACGAACCGGCGCGAAGCTCTGCAAGGAGCCAAGTACGTATTTTGTACAATCCGCGTCGGCGGGCTGGAAGCGTTCGCGACCGACGTGGACATTCCGCTCAAGTACGGCGTCGATCAGTGCGTCGGCGATACGCTGTCGGCGGGCGGCATTATGTACGGACAGCGCGGCATCGCCGAGATACTGGAGATCTGCCGGGATATCCGGGAAAAGGCGGCGCCGGACGTCTTGCTGCTCAACTACTCCAATCCGATGGCGATGCTCACCTGGGCATGCAACGTCTACGGCGGCGTGAAAACGATCGGCTTGTGCCACGGCGTTCAGCACGGCCATCATCAGATCGCGGAAGTATACGGGCTGGATAAAAAAGACGTGGATATTATCTGCGCGGGCATCAATCATCAGACGTGGTACATCTCCGCTGCGCACGAAGGCCGCGATCTGACGGAAGGGCTGCTGGAAGCGTTCGAGAAACACCCGGAATACAGCCGCACGGAAAAAGTCCGGATCGATATGCTGCGCCGCTTCGGCTACTACAGCACGGAATCGAACGGCCATCTGAGTGAATACGTGCCATGGTACCGCAAACGCAGCGACGAGATTCAGGACTGGATCGATCTGGGCAGCTGGATCAACGGCGAGACGGGCGGTTATCTGCGCGTATGTACCGAAGGGCGCAACTGGTTCGAGACCGATTTTCCGAACTGGCTCAAAGACCCGGCTTTCGAATACGGTGAGGGGCATAGGGGCGAGGAACACGGTTCGTATATCGTGGAAGGCTTGGAAACGGGACGCGTGTACAGAGGGCATTTCAACACGATCAACGGCGGCGTGATTACCAATCTGCCGGCCGACGCGATTATCGAAGCACCGGGCTACGTCGATCGCAACGGTATCTCGATGCCGGTCGTCGGCGATCTGCCGCTCGGAGCGGCTGCCGTGTGCAACGTGAGCATCTCCGTTCAGCGCTTGGCAGTGGAAGCGGCGGTACGCGGCGACGACAAGCTGCTGCGCCAAGCCTTCATGATGGACCCGCTCGTCGGTGCCGTGTGCAATCCGAAAGAAATCTGGCAGATGGTCGACGAAATGCTGGTAGCCGGGGAGAAGTGGCTGCCGCAGTACGGCGACGCCATTGCGGAAGCGAAGAAGCGGCTGGCTTCCGGCGACCTGATCCCGACCCGCGAAGGCAACCAAGGCGCGGCGCGCCTCAAAGTGAAGTCGGTCGAAGAAATGCAGCAGGACCGCGAAGCGGCGAACAAAAACGCGGGCGAGTCGGACAAAGGCAAAGACCGGGAGAAAGTGACGCAGGATTAAATAGGTCGGGACGAACGCCGAGAAAATCCGCAAGCAAACTCCATCAAACGAAAAAAGCGAAAATCCCCGTTTCCGAGGGACTTTCGCTTTTTGGCGTGGATATATCGGACTACGAGTGAATTACAATTCGGTGACTCGTGAAGCGAATCATGAATCAAGTATCTTTAAAATAAATACGTAAATCCAGTTAATTTGGAGTAATGAGTTCTGAGCATAAAATAACGACCCATATCCATTTATTCGAGAAGAATGATTGTGATTTGGCGGAAAGCGCATGATTTAAATGGATATGTGTTTTTATTTTCTCGAAACGATCGAAAACGGCAAAAATAAATGGATATTTGCAGGTATGGATTGGCTGGGTATAGTGGTTGGAATTTTTTTCTTCACGGGATTTTTAAAAAGTCTCGGATATCGTCCTTCACTTGATAGTCGGAGCGAAATCTTACCGTGTCGCCGTCATCTGTCAGATAGAAACGGTATAAGATAGGTTCGCCCGTATCGAAAACGATTTGATACAAGGCGGGTTCCTGTTCGGCGTCGGATGGGTAGTCCGGCGTGTAGACAGCCTGCCGAAGCATTTCGGTCAGCGTCTTGCCCTGCTCGCCGGAAGCGACGCGGATCGGCTGAACTTCGCCGAATGCATAGACGGAGACGGAAGAAGGCTCGGCACGCACAATCGACTTGAAATCCGCCTTCGGCAGTCTGTCATACTCGTCGTTCGCGTACAGTCGGTATCCGCCGATGTCGTTATCCGATTGCACGGCGACCAGGTCCTCCGGCGCAAATCCGTCTACCTGATACAGCTCCGTGCCTTTTTCCAAATAAGCGGCGTCTCCGGGTTTGCTGCGGTAAGCCGGATTATGAACGCTGCCGTCCAATTTTTTACGGACTTCGCCCACGACATCCCGCGTCACGGTATCGGGATCGCGCAGCACGCCGTTCGATACGTTCGTGTATGTGCCGTCGTCGGTTTTGACGAAGTCGACCCAATCGATCACCGTGGCTCGGTGCTGCCAATCCGCGCAGCCGACGATCAGGGTCAGGCAGGCCAGCAGCACCAGAGCGATTGCGCTGCTGTTTTTCGAATTTGTCTTTTTTTTCATCGTTCGTCCTCCTCGGTTACGATAGGTTTCGCGCCCGTTCGATCACGGATTCAAAAACTTCCGGATCGCGCCGTCCAACACCCATCCTTCCTTCAGGCGAACCGCTCCGTCGTCGGCCAGCCAAAAAGCATACAGGATCGGCTCGCCGTTATCCGGCACGATCTGATAATCGATCGGCGTTTTGCCGGCAACGGCCCCGGGCTTGGTTTCGCGAATCGGACTGCTTAACAGCCCGGCGAATTCGGCCGCTTCCGCGCCGGACGTTTCGCGCAGCGGATCGGGCGAACCCGCCGGATAGACGTCGATGGAAGCCGGGCGATCCTGCAGGATGCGATCCAGGTCTTGGCTCGGCAGCGCGTCGAAGCTTTCCTTCGCGTACAGCCGGTATCCGCCGATATGCTGCTCGGACGGTGCGGCCATAAGGTCTTGCGGATCGAATCCGTCCACGCGGTAGAGCTTCGTGCCTTTATCCAAAAAAGCGGCGTCTCCCGGCTTGGCCCGGTAATCCGGATCTTCGATATGATCGTACAACTTTTGCTCGACGGTGAACGCGATTTCTTCCGTGACCGTATCCGGATCGCGCAGCACGCCGTGATCCAAAGCCGTATACAGCGCATCCGGAGTCACGACGATATCGGGCCAGTCGATGTCGGCGACGACGCGGTATGAGGGGCCGGAACAGGCATTCAATACGAAGACAAGCAGGAGGACAAGCGCAGCGGGGAAGGCAGCCGACCGTTTTTCGAGAACCTTTTTCATGGAAGTAACGCCCCCTTTTCCTTTTGTCTTATGAACGCGCTTGACCGCAGGAATGTTTCCTTAGTACGGTTATGAGCAAATACGATTTTTCCAAAAGGAGCTTGGTCATGAACAAAACGATCGGCATGCTGGCTCACGTCGACGCGGGGAAAACGACGTTCGCCGAGCAGCTGCTTTATCATACGAACAGTATTCGGAGCCGGGGACGGGTGGATCACCGGGATGCGTTTATGGACAGCCACGAGATCGAAAAAGCGCGGGGCATTACCGTGTTCGCGGGACAGGCCGTGATGCGGTACAACGAATCGACCTACTATTTGCTCGATACGCCGGGGCATGCCGATTTCTCGGCCGAGATGGAGCGCGCGCTGCGCACGATGGATTATGCCGTGGTGCTGCTGAGCGCGGTGGAAGGCGTCGAAGGACATACGGAGACCGTTTGGCAGTTGATTAAGCGTTACGGGATTCCGGCATTCTTTTTCATCAACAAAACCGATCGGGAAGGCGCGGACGCGGAGCGGGTCTTGGGCGAGATTCGCAGTCTACTGACGGAGGACGCGGCCGACCTGGCGGATGCGCTCCGGATCGGCGGACCCGGCGAACCGCTGCTGATGGACGACTCGCTCAAAACGTTTTTGGCGGAGCGGGACGAGAGATTATTGGAAGCTTATCTGGAAGAACGGTTAACGTCCGAAGAGTGGAACCAAGCCCTGATCGACATGATCCGGCAGGGGCGGATGTATCCGTGCCTGCGCGGTTCGGCGCTGCTGGATATCGGCATTGCCGATTTTTTGGAGAAGTTCGATCGGCTGACGGTAACGAATTATGCGACGCAAGAGCAGGCGGCAGGCGAATCGTTTGCGGGAAACGTCTACAAGATCGGGCATGACGCGGGCGGTACCCGGCTGACGTACATCAAAGCGCTGCGAGGTTCGCTCGGCGTGCGGGAATTCGTGCAGTACGCAGGCAAAGGAAGCGCAAAGGACGGCGAGAAGAGCCTGCTGGAGGAAAAGGTCACCGGCCTCCGGATTTATAACGGGGAACGCTATGCGCAGGCGGATCGCGTCCATGCCGGAGATCTGTTCGCGGTCGTCGGTTTGACGGAGACGCGGGCCGGAGCGGCGGTCGGAGATGACGCCGACGAGCCGCTTCCGTTCGAGATGACGCCCACGTTGACCGCCGCCGTATCGTTTCCGCCGGAGCTGCCGGTCAAGGACGTGCTGCGGATCTTCCGCATGCTCGAGGACGAAGATCCCGCGCTCGGCTTGGCCTGGGAAGAAGAATTGCAGGAGCTTCAGATCCGGGTGATGGGCGCGATCCAGCTAGAAATCCTGACCAGCGTGCTGCGGGAACGTTTCGGCTTGGAGGTGACTTTCGGAGCGCCCGAAATCCTGTACAGGGAAACGGTAGCGGCCGCGGTTCGCGGATACGGACATTTCGAACCGCTGAAGCATTACGCCGAAGTCCATCTGGAAATACGGCCCGGCGAGCGAGGCAGCGGCGTCATATTCGCGGATGCCTGCCATGCGGACGATTTGTCGGTCGGTTACCGCAATCTGGTCGGGCAGCACGTGCGGGAGCGCGAACATCACGGCCTGCTGATCGGTTCGCCGTTGACCGACGTCAAGGTGACGCTGCTGACCGGACGCGCGCACAACAAGCATACCCACGGCGGTGATTTCCGCGAAGCGACGTTCCGGGCGCTGCGGCAGGGGTTGGAAAAGGCGGAGAACGTGCTGCTTGAACCGTGCTACCGTTTCCGGATCCGCGCCGAGCTTGAGCATATGGGCCGCATCATGGCCGACGTGCAGCAGGCGCACGGCATTTTCGATCCGCCGGAGACGAGCGAGACGCATCTTCTGCTGACGGGTATCGCGCCTGCGGCGACGTTCATGAATTACGGGACGGAGCTGGCTTCGTTCACGCGGGGAAAAGGCCTGCTGAGCTTGACTTACGGCGGCTACCGACCTTGTCATAACGCGGAAGAGGTGATCGCGCGCCGCGGATACGACAAAAACGCCGACCCGCTGTACACGTCCTCGTCGATGTTTTGCGCCAAAGGCGCAGGGTATTCGGTGCCGTGGGACGAAGCGGAGGCGGCGATGCATTTGTTATAGTCTGGACTCCGAAAGACCTGATCGGCAGCGAAGCGGATACGCGGAGAATAACGCTTTGCTGCCGACCAGGTTTTTTTGCGCGCGGATCTTTTCCAAATTATAGAATATCGTGTTGACTTTTCGTTCTTACCCTCCTAAAATCATCTATGCAAAGAATTTGATTAATAATTTACATAAAAGTTAACTTAAGTAAATTGACTTTGCAGAGAGGAGATTAAGCGAAACTTTAAGGTTACCGGAAAAATGAAAGCGTTATCTATTCGACGTATATTTCACTGCGGAAAGGAATGAGCGAAGATGAAACGCAAACGGTTCATTTTGTTGTTGGCTCTGGTCGTCATGGCAACCACGTTCAGCGACGTCCGAAGTTATGCGGCGCATTGGGGCTTGAGCGGGGACGTCGGCGTGCACGATCCGTCGATCATCAAGGAAGGCAACAGCTGGTATGTCTTTTCGACGGGCGAAGGTCTGCAAGTATTGCGCTCGGACAACGGCACGGACTTTTACCGCGTGCCGCAGATTTTCCTGAGCGCGCCGTCCTGGTGGAAAACGTACGTGCCGAAGCAGGAGCCGATGGACGTATGGGCGCCCGACGTCAAAGCGTACAACGGCAAAGTGTGGTTGTACTATTCGATCTCGACGTTTACCAAAAACACGTCCGCGATCGGTCTCGTTTCGGCGAGCAGCGTCGGAGCGGGCAATTGGAAAGACGAAGGCGTCGTCATTTCCACCAACGGCACGCAGAATTATAACGCGATCGATCCGGAACTCGTGATTGACGCAAAAGGAGACCCGTGGCTGGCGTTCGGTTCGTTCTGGACGGGGCTGAAGCTGACCAAACTCGACAAAAATACGATGAAGCCGACAGGCAGCCTGTATTCGATCGCGCAGCGCACCGTGAACGACGGAGCGATCGAAGCGCCGTCCATCACGTATCGCGGCGGCTATTATTATTTGTTCGCTTCGATCGACAGCTGCTGCTCGGGCGTGAACAGCACGTACAAAATCATTTACGGACGTTCCAAAAACATCACCGGACCCTACGTCGACAAAAACGGCGTCAGCCTGATGAACAACGGCGGCACGATCCTCGATTCCGGCAACGCGCGTTGGAAAGGCCCGGGCGGTCAGGACGTGTACGACGCCAATCTGATCGTTCGCCATGCTTACGATGCGGAAGACGAAGGCAAGCCGAAACTGCTCATCAGCGACTTGATCTGGGATTCTGGCGGTTGGCCGAGTTATTGAACAGGTTTGTATCCGCGAACGGTTGAATATTGCAAGCGTCCGCGTTGCGCGTTATTCTTGTAGAAGCAAGAGGCATCGGCCTCGAACTCTCAAATCTACAAGGAATCGAGCGATAAATCCATGATTACACTCAAAAGCGAACGCGAAATTCAGAAAATGGACGCGGCCGGCGACGTGCTGGCGGCCTGCCATAAAGAAATCGCGAAAATGATCAAACCGGGCGTGACCACGATGGAGATCGACCGGTTCGTCGAGAAGTTCCTCAAGCAGCACGGCGCCACGCCGGAGCAAAAAGGTTATAACGGTTACGAGTACGCGACATGCGCTTCGATCAACGACGAAGTCTGCCACGGCTTTCCGCGCCGCCAGCCGCTCAAAAGCGGCGATATCGTCACGATCGACATGGTCGTCAACCTGAACGGCGGCTTGGCCGATTCGGCCTGGACGTACGCGGTCGGCGAGATTTCCGAGCAGGACCGCCGCCTGATGGAAGTCACGCACCGCGCATTGGAGCTGGGCATCGAGCAGGCGGTTGCAGGCAATCGTCTGGGCGATATCGGCCATGCGATTCAAAGCTACGTCGAAGCCGAAGGTTTCTCGGTCGTGCGCGAGTTTACCGGACACGGCATCGGACCGACGATCCACGAAAAGCCGCAGGTGCTGCATTACGGCGAGCCGGGCAAAGGCCAGCGCCTGAAAGAAGGCATGGTTATCACGATCGAGCCGATGGTCAACGTCGGAGTCTGGCAGACCTCGCGCGACGACAACGGCTGGACCGCCCGTACGGAAGACGGCTTGAACTCCGCCCAGTACGAGCATACGCTGGCGATTACCAAAGACGGCCCGCGGATTCTGACGTCGCAAGACTGAGGCTGAAGCCGGACGGTTTTGCGTGAATCGGGAACTGCGGGCTTGAGCGGCTTATGGCCGATCAGGCTTGTCGAAGAATGAAAAAGAGCACGGGAAACCGATCATCATCGGATTCCGTGCTCTTTGCTTTTTTCGCAAATTCGAAAATCGAAGTTTGCCTGTAAAAACTGCCTGAATCAACCTTCTTCGATGCCCAACTGCTCCCTCAGGTGCGCAATCACCATTTCTTGATCGAATACTTCTTCGTCCGACATCGCATGCGCGTAAACCAACGTGCGGCCGTTTACGTCGAAGTAGTCGGCATGCACGTAAAAATCAGGTCCGTTCGGAACGGAAGGCCGTTCGTCGATCGTGACATAGGCGCTTGCGAAGACATGCTTTTCCGTATAGCTTCGCTCGCCCCAATCCTTCAGAATCGGCAGATAGACGGACGCGAATTCGCCGTCCTGCGGGTTTTCAAGAATAGAGACGATCGGGTCGTGTTCCCACACGCCCAGGCCTTTGCCGTCAAGCACGACGATGCCCATCTGCTGCTCGTTGGCAAGCAGCATCAACTTGGTCGGATGCTCGGCATCCGTCGAATAACCTTCATCCACGATCGTATCGTCGGCGTGAAAGCCGTACGTGCGCAAATTCGAGGAGAGGTTGAAAATAAAGAAGTAAGAAAAGAGCAGGGCGGCAATCGCGACGACAAGGGTGAGCTCAACGCTCCGGCGTACTCTCATGTTATCCCTCCTTTGCTGATCGGGGCAAAATGAGCGGTCGTTCCGAGATGAAAAGCCCCTCGCTTTCATTGTAAAGGTCTGGAGCTTGAAAGGCCAGGGATTTTGCGATTTTAGACGAAAAAAAGCCGCTTATCGGCAAAAAACGCCGTTAGCGGACTTTTTTGAGTCATTATTGTGACAAGGCGCATTCCTGCTTGTTCGGAAGCGAATTATCGCGCTTCCGTCTTTACATGCTTCCCGCGCTTCCGTCCGTCGGCTTGCCGCCGACGCCCGAGGTGCGCAAAGAATCTTGTACGTCGGATTTGACGTCGCGGGCAGCCGAGACGGATTCTTCTTTCAGTTCTTTCACCGCGCCGAGCGTTTCCTTAACGACGCCTGTTACTTCCTGGCTTTTTTCCACGAGGGCATGACCTCGTTCATTGATGGCAGGCCCGTTGTCGCGCAGCGCTTCGATCGCGTCCATCGCTTGATAGCGAATCCGTTCGCCTCGTTCGGTAGCGACGATGACGGCGGCTCCGGCTCCGATCAGGGCACCTGCGGCGGCGCCGATTGCGGCAGTGGTAATAAAGGATTTATCCATGAGTAGTTCTCTCCCTTCAATATAAAATCTCTGTTCGTTATTACCCGAAGCTGAGCGGTTCTAACAATATGAATAGAGATACAGTTTCATTCTTTACATAAAAAGCGATCGTTTCAAACTTCCTCTTAACATTTCATTGGTATTCTGATACCCGACTGGAGAGGGGTTTCCAGAATACGGATCGGGGAGCGAATCATGCTTAAAACTTGGGTACGCGCATTATCTGTCATGTTGGCTTTTGTTTTATTATTGGGTGTTTTGGCGCCGGGCTTGTCCATGCGTCATGCCGCCGCGGAGGGCGAGGCAGCGGCGAACATCTTTTCTGAGGAAGGATCGCAGTCGTATACATATGCCGAAAACGATTCGCAGACCGTATCGCAGGCCGTTTACGAAAACGTTTATACGCCGGAGTCCGTCGTACTGAGTTTTAACGGCGATCCGTCCACAAGCATGGGCTTCGCCTGGTACGCATCGGAAAATGTTACGGCGACCAAGCTCGAAGTGATCGAAGCCGCTCAATTGGAAAACGGCGCTTTCCCGGCCTCCGGAGCGAAATCGTATGAAGGAACGTCGGTCACGACTGCCGTCTACGAAAACAAAGCCGCTAAAGATATCGGAGTGAAAACAACCTATACCAGCCATAAAGTCGTTGCGGATAACCTGATTCCGGGCACGACCTACGCTTATCGCGCAGGCGACGGCATGACTGATCATTGGAGCGAAGTTGCCGAATTCACGACCAAGAAGTCGGGTAAAGAAGACTTTGATTTCCTGTTCACGACCGATTCCCAAGGAACGACGCAAGAAGATTTCGAAATTTGGAACAATGTGCTTGAAGCCGGAGTTAACCGGTTCCCGAAATCCGAGTTCATCGTGATTTCCGGCGACCAGGTCGATCACGGCGATCGCGAAGAACAGTGGAAATGGTTTTTCGGAGAAGCGCGAAATATTTTGACCCAGCTGCCCCTGATGCCGGTAGTCGGTAATCACGAGAGCAAAAACTACGATAATTTCGCGACGCATTTCAATCTTCCGAACCTGTCGAACACGGGCGCGAAGCCGGACGGTTCCGTGTACGCGTTCGATTACGGCCCGATTCATTTCATGGTGCTCAACACCGAATATTCGGGAAGCAGCAGCAATGCGGAGATTAAAAGCATTTACGAGAATCAGGTTCAGTGGTTGAAAAACGAAGCAAGCAATACCGATCAAAAATGGAAAGTGGTCGTGCAGCATAAAGCGCCTTATTCGGTAGCGAGCCACGTGGACGATACCGACGTTCAATACTTCCGCCAAAATCTGACGAAAGTATTCGACGAATTGGACATCGATCTGGTGCTGAGCGGACACGATCACACGTATACGCGCAGCTATCAAATGAAAGATAACGTACCGTTGACGGATATCAAGCCGGGTACGGACGGTTTCGTCAACAATCCCGAAGGCACGCTGTACCTGATCACCAACGCGGCGGGCAAAAAGATGTATCAACCGAAACCGAACCGCACGTTCGATTATGCGGCGAAATACGGCCAGCCGAATCTGCCGATGTTCACCGGATTCCGGGTGACCGGCGATACGCTCAGCTTCGAAACGTATACCGTCAACGATGACGGAACGTCCAAAATTTATGACAGTTACGGCATTCGCAAATCGGAACAACCGATCGAAACGCCGAAAGTAAGCAAAGTAACGGCGACGTTCAACGGCGACAGCCAGACGTCGAAAGGATTTGCCTGGTACACGCCGGCTTCCGTAAAAGGCACGGATGTACAAGTGATCGAAAAAGGCGCTGCTGACTTTGCGCAGGCGCTGCAATTTACCGGAAGCAGCTATACGTCGACCAATTCGGCTGAAGAGACGGTGCATAAAGCCGTGGCTTCCGGTCTGACGCCGGGCAAAACGTATCAGTATCGCGTCGGAGATGCTTCGCTGAACGTATGGAGCGAGACCGGCACTTTCCGCACCGACGACGGCAACAACGCCTTTACCTTCATCGATTTGGCCGATACGCAGGCGAAAGAAGAAGAGGAAGCGATGCTGTCGGCCGAAACGCTGCAAAAAGCGCTGCAAACCGTGCCGGACGCCGAGTTCGTGGTGCATAACGGCGATATCGTCGATACCGGTACCAAAGAAGAACAATGGAATTGGCTGCTTGGCCATTCGCAGGAGAGTCTGCTGCAAACGACCATCGCGCCGTCCGCAGGCAACCACGAAGACGAAAACTATGCGTTTATCGACCACTTCAACCTGAATACGCCGGAAGGATCGGCAACCGAGACCGGAGCTTACTACTCGTACGATTACGGCAACGCCCACTTTATGGTGCTGAATTCGAACGAAGATTCCGCGGAATACGCCAACTTCTCGGCCGATCAAGTGGAATGGATGAAAAAAGATGCGCAAGCCGCCAAAGCGGCAGGTGCCGAGTGGATCATCGTCAACATTCACAAAGGTCCATACACGACATCCAACCATGCGACGGATAAAGACATCATCGGCGAAAACGGCGTGCGCAGCAAAATCGCTCCGTTGATGGCCGAACTTGAGATCGACTTCGTTTTGCAAGGACATGACCATATCTACGCCCGTACCAAGCCGATCCAAAGCAGCGGCAAAGCCGGAGAGGCTTCCGTTATTAAAGAAACCGTCGGCGGGCAAAGCGTCGAATACACGGTCAACCCGGACGGCAGCATCTACCTGATCCCGGCTACCGCAGGAGCGAAAGTCTATTACAAAAATCAAAAACCTGCGCTCGGCGATGCTTACTACAATTTGTTCGAGCGGGCGGAAGAAAATCATGCCGCGAAATACGGTCCTGATCCGTCGAACAATACGCGTCCCGTACGCGGACAAGTGCAGAATTTCGTCGCGATCACGATCGACGGCGGTCGTTTGACGGCCACCACGTATGAAATCGATCAGAATATCGACAATGCCGAACCGTTCGTGATCGACCGGTTCGGCATATTGAAACAAACCGAATCGCCGGGCGGAGGTACGCCTTCGATTCCTTCCGAACCGTCAAACCCGTCGCCGACGTTCCCGGTTCCTTCGCCTGCGACTCCGGTAACGCCGACGCCTGCCGTTCCGGCGCCGACCACGCCGGCACCGACAACACCAGTACCGACAACACCAACGCCTCCTGCGGATAACGCATCCGTGCCGCAGCCGACGTTTGGCGACGTTGCCGGACATTGGGCGGAATCCGCCGTACTTCGAGCGGTATCGGCCGGATTCGTCACCGGCTACGCCAACGGCGATTTCCGTCCGAATGCGAAAGTCACGCGCGCGGAATTCGTGACCATGATCGTTCGTGCGCTGGATCTGCCTGTTCAAGCAAGCGCACCTTCTTTCACGGACAATAACCGTGTCGGAACCTGGGCGGTTCCTTCCGTAGCGGCAGCCGTAGAAGCCGGATTGATTAGCGGATATGCCGACGGCACGTTCCGTCCCGGCAACGCGATGACCCGTACCGAATTGACGGTTACGATCGCGCGTGCAGCCAAGCTGCCGATCGATCCTTCGGCGAAGCTGTCGTTCGGCGACGCGGCGGATATCCCGAAATGGGCCGTTCCGTACATTGCGGCCGCCCAAAAAGCCGGCCTTGCGGGCGGCGTAGGCGGCGGACGCTTCGCTCCGAACCAGCAAGCGACCCGCGCTGAAGCGGTGAGCATGATCTTGGCGATGTTGAACAAGTAACCGACATCCTGCTTTTCATGGCAAGCCTCAGAACCTCGTCTCCGCTCGAATGCGGAAGCGAGGTTCTTTTTTTGTAATCAAAGCTTAAAAAAAAGAAATTCGCTATACTGAAAGCATAGAGACAAGCAGCCAAAGGAGCCCTCCCATGAACATCCGACACAACGACCAAACCATCGAATTCCACGTCGAATACGCCAAACGCAAAAAGATCTACGTCCAGATCGATTCGAACGGCCTCGTTACCGTCAAAGCGCCGAACGGCATGCCGGAAGAAGCGATCTGCCAAGCCGTGGCGCTTCAAGGAGACTGGATTCTGCAAAACAAAGCCAAGCAGGACAAAGCGCGCGAGGCACCCAAACCGAAAGAATACCGCGAAGGCGGCGAAGGAGATTTTCTGCATCTCGGCCGCCGCTGCCGGCTGGACGAGCTGATCCCGACCGAAGGCCGGACCGAAGAGCAGCTGCGCGCCGACCTCAAGAAGTTCTATTTTTCCAGCTGCAAAAAAATCGTGAACGAACGGATCGGCGCTTACGCCAAGCAGCTCAAGGTCGAGCCGAAATCGATCGAGATCATCGAATCGACGACCAAATGGGGCAGCTGCGACTCGAAAAAAAGGCTCAACTTCAATTATCTGCTGGCGATGGCGCCCGTGCAGGCGATCGATTACGTCATCGTGCACGAACTGTGCCATCTTCATCACATGAACCACGACCGTTCGTTCTGGCGCAAGCTGGGCAGCGTGCTGCCGGATTACAAGGAACGCGAAGCGTATTTGAATCGGTACGGGAATTTTATGGTGATGTAAGATGAAGCGCGAAGAAGAAAAGCAATTGTCTGCCGCTCCCAATCCGTACGCCGAACTCCCTGCTTTTATCGAACGTTCCGGCCTTGAAGTCAACGGTCTCGTTCTGCTGCAAAAAGGTCAACCTGTGCTGGAGTGGTATCGGAAGCCTTATCGACGCGGCATGCCGCAGTTGCTGTATTCGCTTAGCAAAAGCTTCACTTCGATCGCCGTAGGCATCGCTTGCGACCAAGGAATGCTGAAGCTGGACGATGCCGTGATTTCCTTTTTCCCGGATCAAAGGCCCAACGAAATCACGCCTCACTTGCCTGCCATGCGTATCCGGCATTTGTTGTCGATGACCGCGGGACATGAAGAGGATATTTATCCGATCGTGAGGTCGCGGCAAGACTGGGCATCCGCCTTTTTGGAGCAGCCCGTGGAAAAGGAGCCGGGCACGCATTACCGCTACAGCACCATGTCCACCTATATGCTGTCGGCGATCGTCGAACGCGTCTCGGGGTTGAATCTGGTCGATTTTCTGATGCCGACGCTGTTCGAACCGCTGGATATCGTCCGTCCCGTCTGGGAAACTTGTCCGCTCGGCGTGACCGCCGGGGGGATGGGCTTAAGCTTGCCTACGGAGGACGTGGCGAAGTTCGGACAGATGCTGCTTAACGGCGGAATGTATAACGGAAAAAGGATCGTCTCGGCTGAATACGTCACATTGGCTTCCGCGGAGCAAAGCGACAACCGTCTCGGCGTTTCGCCGCAGCGGATCGATTCCCGGCAGGGATACGGCTTTCAGTTCCATCTTTGCCGCTTCGGCGCATACCGGGGAGACGGATCGTTCGGTCAATTGTGTCTGGTTTCGCCCAAGCACGATCTCGTTGTTGCGGCTAATTGTGCTTTTCCGAGCATGACCAAGCTGCAAACGCTGTTGGATCGGATTTTCGAGTTGTCGGGGGAGATCACGGAACTGCCTTTTCATATGGATCAAACGTATGCGTTGGACGATAATCCTGCGAATCTGCACGCTGTTACGTTCCGCCCCCTGCCCGATGGTTTTGATCTGACGATGGAGTATGGAGGAACAGGGGCACGCAGCGAAACCCTCCCTTTTGCATATGACCGATCTGTGGAAACGGAAGGCGTGTTCGTCAAAGACTTGATGCTGCACCGCCAGCGTGTCGTGACTTCGGTTGAACGAATCTCGGAAGATACCGCCGCGTTACGACTCACCCTTCGCTATATCGAAACGCCTTACGCAGTGACTTATACGGTTCAGGCTGTAGAGGAACACATTCGTTTGAGCTTTGCGGTCAATGTTTCTTTCGGATTCAACAGCTATGAGGCTTCGGGAAAGATAAGCGGCATCCCCCTGGTGCGTTAACCGTTTTGACTCGATAATTCGGCACGGCAAAACCTTCCCGAGCGTATTTGTTACCGAATTTTAACCTCAAAATGACAATGTAGGTGCGTGCTGTCACTTTCCGGCTTCCATAGTTTGCTATACTGGCGGCGAACGAGGAGGTTAACATCATGAAGACACCGCATCGCTTTTCGATAAATGCCAGCTGGCTGGCCGCTTTGGTTCTTGCAGGAGGTCTGCTCGCAGGCTGTACGGTCGGAGCCGGACTTTCGCAAAAAAGCACCTCGCCGCTGCCCGTACCCCCTTCTTCCGTGGTCTACGAACCCGCAGGTAAAGAAGCACCGTCTCTATCAAGCAAAACCGAGGCCGCCAAGCCGGAGCCTTCGCAAGAACTGTATTTGGATAACGGCCTTACAGGTTGGAAAATAGAAGCACGAGTCGATGACGCATTCCGCGTGGACAATACGATTTACCGGACTGAAGACAAAGGCGCAACATGGACCGAGCTTGACGATTCGCAAAAAGGCTCGTTTCCGACAGGAGCCGTCAGAGCCTTCAGGTTCGCGGACGATACCCGAGGCTGGGTGTCGGTCGATACGCTTGAATCAGGCGATCCGCGTCTTTACGAGACGAAGGACGGAGGAGTCAGTTGGAGCAAGACCGAACTGAAAGTTCCGGCCGATTTCCGCGAAGCCTGGTTCGAACCCAAGGCCCCGATCCTGTTCGAAGGCACGCAATTGGGCGTATTTATTGCACAGACCGGATATGCAGCCGACGGGCACGACGTTAATCCGTTATTGTTTTACGTAACCGCCGACGGCGGAGCCACCTGGTCCGATCCGCTGCAAAGCGAACAGGGGGAGCTGAACGGGTTGATCTGGAAAACCAAACGCCTCTCCGACGGAGTGGGTCGCAGCTGGTCGATCACCATCGAAGGCCGCACCTGGACGTTTGAACGTAGTGCGACAGTTGAAGGGGGATAGTAGCCGGATAACCGACTCTCGGGTTGCTCTCGAAAGTCAATTCGGCGGGGGAAGCGAGAAGACTGCGAGAAAAATTGCCAGCATACGCTTCCGAAGTGCATTTCTTCGAAATGCTTCACAAGACGCTGTCTCACTCGGAAAATGGATTGAATGTCAATAAGGAAGTTTCCGAGTTCAAAGGCGTCTTGAACTGAATTTTTCTCTCCGTCTTCTCGCTTGCAGCTAGGTTGGACTTTCTCGATACTCCAGGAGCCGGTTATCCGGCTCCTTTTTTGATAGATTTTTTGAGGTTGACCTGTCCCCGGAGAGCGGGTTTAGGATAAAAGTAGACTCAACATGGAGGCGATGATAGGCAGATACGCGAAGTGTGCGAGGCTTGCGGACTGACTCGAAAAGCGGTGGATTATGATGAACGACAAGGTCTGATTCACCCGCGATACGCGGAGCACGGTTATCGGAATTTTACTGAACAGGATCTTCTCCTGGCTCAAACGCCCATCCGTGCAAAACGCCATGCAAGGCGTCACCGGCTTCGTCCTCCTCGGCTTCGGCGTAAAGCTAGCGTCAGAACGCCGCTCTTAAATTTTTGATCTTGTCTTTCTTTTGCCTTTTCTTTTTTCTTTCTCTTAACTCCCACCACGAAGCGCCAAATTTCTCCCGAAGCCCCTCGCGCTTCCCCTCACCCGTCCAACTGTTTCGTTTCCCCGCCCCGAATCTCAACCGTTTGCCCGTCCGCCGTGATCCATACCGCGATCGCGGACGGATTATGCACGATCGACCCGCTCACCGAGAACTCCAATCTCCGCAGCGCTTCCAAATAATCCGCGATTTCGATATTCGTCGCGTACCAGATGTCTTCGCGTCCCGACAGATCGGCGCAGAATTGTTCGATCTCCTGCCAGTTATCGTCGTTGTCGAACTCGAAGCTGTGTCCCCATACGTAAAGCAAAGTCAGATTCGCATAGTGGGCAGGCGGCGACAGCTCCAGGAATTTTTCCCCGTACTCGCGCATCTGCTTGTGATGACAGGTCGGATGCCAAGTCAGCGGACGGACCGGCACATGGAACTGTCCGGTCGACTCCACCGTCCGACAGTAGCGAATCCCCAGCGAACCGAGCGTCTGCGCGACTTCTTTCGTATACGTACCGAACGGATACGACATGCCGCGCACCGGATAACCGACCAATTCCTCCAACGCGCCGCGATCGTCCATCACCTCCATAATCAGTCGCTCCCGCGGAATCCGTTCCAGAAACGGATGCGTCACGGTATGGGCCGACACTTCATGTCCGGCGTAGAGCGAAGCAATCTCTTCGTACGCCACATAATCGGGTTCGTCGAATTTGCCGGAGTTCAAGTGGAAGGTTGCTTTCAGCTTATGGCGATTAAAAATTTCGACGAGGCGCCGGTCCTGCGTGCGTCCGTCGTCGTAACTGAACGTTAACGCTTTGTGCCGTCCGCCGGGAAAAAGGTTCAAGCTGATATTCATAAATGCCTCCTTGGTTGGGCAAGCTTTAGGCGGAATCCATATGAGCTAAGCTTGCCTTTTATGCGGATTGCTCCCGATTCCACGAATAGAATACGCTTACGGCCCGGAACGGTCAATGATTGAAGAACATGAAAATTCGATATTCTTTGTAAAAAGTGAACGCAGAACCTCGTAATCCGCTCTATAGCGGGTAAAATAACGGTAAGAGGAAGAAGGCGAGTCGGCGCTCCGGCAGCAGGCCCCTTTTCCGAATCACCCGAAACGGGAGGGATCGTCCATGTGGAGACTGTTTATCAGACCCGAGAAGAAGAAGCCCAAGCGTCATGTGCCGACGAAGGAAGAGACGGAAGAATTGTGGTTCCGCTATTTTTACGAAACCCATCCCCGGCTCGAACTGAAAGAATGGGCGCGCCGTTTGCATATTTTTCGTTTTTGCCGCGCCAATGCCGATCAGACGGGGGATCGCGATCGACTGATGGCCGCGCTGCGCGTAACCTCGTTGGAGGAATTGGAACAGACCTGCGCCAAGCTGGGCATTACGCTGGAACGACTGCCGGAGACGGACGAAGCCAGCGCGGCGGCGGACGGATTCCGTATTCCGAGCTATATCAACCTGCGTCAGCCCGGTCATTTGAAGCTGTTCGGATTGCCCGCGCATGTGTGGGTTCGCCGCGAGCGTCTGGTGATTACGATCTCGGATGCGGATAAGCCGTTCGACGTCACGCCGCGCACGATCAAGGCGGTGGAGAAGATCGAAGCCAAACTCCGGGAATTGGGGCTGGTGAGCCAGATCGTCGATCCTCCTTTGAATGACAAACATTGCCTGGCTCCGAAGTTTTATCCCGAATATTTTTCTTGATGCGGCTTTGAATCCGTCCCGGGACGATAGGCGAAAAGGAGGAACGGATGACGAAACATCTGATCAATCTGTACGATTGGACCGCCGACGAGATCGAAGCTTTGTTCGAGTCGGCGGATCGTTTGCGTTCGCGCCCGAAGCGTGAGCGAATGCTGGAAGGACGAACGTTTTTGCTTTTTTTCCCAGAGTCCAGTTTGCGCACCCGATTGACGTTTGAGCGCGGTATTCGGGAGCTGGGCGGGGATTGCGTAATGTTCCCGCCGTCCACTTTGGATAAACGCGAAGAACTGCGGGATGTCGCCGGGTATGCTGCCAACTGGGCGGATGGCTTGATCGTGCGGCATGCGGATGAGCCGCGTCTGCGCGAGCTTGCCGAATCTTCGCCGATCCCGGTTGTCAACGCCATGACCTCTTTAAGCCATCCATGCGAAATTTTGGCCGACCTCTATGCGTTAAAGCAGCGGCGTCCGGATTATCGGAACCTGATTTACGTTTACGTGGGGCCGATGAGCAATATCGGACGAAGCTGGGCGAACGCGGCACAGGTGATGAATTTGGAATTTCGCCATGTTTGCGCGGAAGGCTACGAGCTCGAACCCGGCGAAGCGTACCCGAATGACGTCGCTACTCTCCGGAATTATAACTTTTACACGGATATCGAACAGGCTTTGAACGGTAGCGACGTGATTCTGACCGATTCGCTGCCGGATGATCTGCGTACGCCGGATTATGCGGGAAAATATCAGGTCACGGCAGAACGGTTGCGGCTTGCGAATCCCGGAGCGCTTCTCAATCCTTGTCCGCCTTTTTATCGGGGCGAAGAGGTATCTGACGATGCGATCGAGTCTGAACAGTTCGTGGGGTATGCGTTCAAGCGCTACTTACTGACGGTTCAGCAAGCGATTATTTTGTCCTTGCAGCAAACCGGCAAAAAGGAGGGCGGCGCGAAATGAGCGGATTATGGAAAAGGTCCGACGACCCGCGCGGCGACTTCCAAGTCTCGCCGGAAGAGCGTTGGCTGCGTTATTTGTATGAGCGGCATTCGCCGGAAGAGCTGGTCGAATGGGGAAAAAAGCTGCGTTATCTGCGCTATCGCCGGGCAAGCGGCGGACACGCGGGCGACGGAGACCGGCTTGCCGCCGCGATTCGCTTCGAAGGACGCGAGCAGTTGGAGTCGGTCTGCGAAGCGCTCGGAATCGTTTTGCGGCCGCTCGCGCCAGGCGAGGAAGATCCGGTTTGGCGTCCCTGCGTCAAAGATTACCCCGATCTGGGTCAACCGGGACATACGGAGATCGGAGGCGTTCCGGCTTTCGTCTGGATTTATCGCGACCGCTTGGCGATCAGCGTGTCCGATCCGGACAATCCGTACGAGGTCAGCGCGCCTACGGTCGATGCGGCCGCGGGAGGGCTGGAAGAGCGTCTGCATCCGCTGCGGGAGCTGTTGATCCAGCCGCCCGACCCAAGCCGGAATTGCGTATGTCCCGAGCATTACCCCGAGCTGTTCGAGCCTTGAATCTTCATAACGCGTGAAAGGCAGGTTTTCGCATTCGGCGGGAATCTGTCTTTTTTGCTTTTCGAACTTTTTTTCGGGAATAATTGAGAAAAAGGGAAAACGCGAACGAATACATAAACGAGCACGATGATGAAGGAACAGGAGAGGAGGTCGGCCAGTGATCGATGATCGAAAAATTCAGCAAGCGCTGATCGCGCGGGAACCGCAGGCTTTGGAACAGGTCATGGACGCTTACGCCGGGCTGCTGTGGTCCGTGGCGCAGTCCGTGTTACATACCGATTCGGCGCAGGAGATCGAAGAATGCGCGGCGGACGTCTTTTTCGAATTGTGGCAAAAGCCGGAGGCTTACGATCCCGAAAAAGCAAGCCTGAAAACCTATCTGGCGACGGCGATCCGTTACAAAGCGATCGACCGCTGCCGTAAATTGAGCCGGGACTCTACTTTTTCGCTGCACGAGAATGACATTTACAACGAGAATATTGCAGAGGCTTTGGAACGAGAAGAAGCAGCGGAAGCGTTGAAACAAGCTGTACAGGAACTGCCCGAACCGGAACGGGAAATTGTGCGTCGACGTTTTTACCAGGGACAAAAAGCCGGAGAAATTTCCGACATGATGTCATTGGACGTCAGGCAGGTGCAAAATCGATTGTATAGAGCCAAGCAAAGACTAAGGCATTGGTGGATCAAGAAACAAAGAGGAGAGGAGTAGGATCTATGAGTGCAAGAAAAGAAGCAGAATTTTCGGCAGAAAGCCTGAAACGTATTAAGCAAGATGTTTATCAACGTGCGGGTCTGGTCACTGCAGAATTACCGGTACGATCTAAACGAACAAGACGAAATTTAGGTCGAAAAGCCGGAATTGCCGCGTCAGTCGTGCTCGCACTTGTCGTAGCAGCTGGAGCCGCCAATGCGTCCGGTTGGATCGACCTTAGCCGCGTTCTCGGGTATATCGGTGCAGACCGAGTGGGATTATTAAAATCGATCAATCAAAGTAGTGAGGATCAGGGAATCGTAATGAATGTGCTTGGAGCCGTGCGAGACGGAGAGGCGGCAGAAATTTATGTGAGTTTGCAGGATAAAGCCGGCCATCGTATAGATCCTACATTGGATATCTATGATTTCTTTGTCGAAGGAGCTTCCTCACACAATGCGCAAACTATTCATTATGATTCCCGAACGGGACAAGCAACCGTACGCTTTTTGGTTACGGGAAAGATGCAAAATCGGATGACCTTGCGAATCACCTCTTTTTTGCGGGGAGCCCATAGGGACGAACATTATGATCCCCGGCTGGATCTAACCCATTTGCTGAAATCGCAGCCTTCGCAGCCTCATGAGGTTTTGAAAAATTTGGACGGCGTCGGAGGCATGGGCGGACCGAAAATGCTCGAAGCAAAGGAAACGGACGAACTGCATGTACTTCCTCTGAATAAGATGTCCGTGCCTTTACCGGGAATGGATTGGATCAAGATTTCGAACATAGGTTTTGTGGATGATAAGCTGCATATTCAATTAAATCGCGAGGGAAAGATGGCCGCTTACAATCATGGTTACTTCTATTTTTCCGAAAAAGAAGCAAGTGCAGAAACGAATTACGAATATTCTATATCGAGAGGACTTTATAAACACGCTGACGGGAGCCGGGCGGGAGATTATGAAGAGTATGTGTTCGATATTTCGAGCATCGAGCAGCTTGAAGAGATGAAGCTTCAGGGTTATTTTGTCGAGTATGAGGAATGGATCCAAGGGGATTGGGAAGTGACTTTTGATCTGGAACAAGTATCGAAGAAGCTTGAAGGCAAAACAAAGTTCGATTGGGAAGGTGCACAGGTGCATGAGGTCGAAGTGTCGCCGCTTGGGATCATATTAAAGGGCAGCAATTTTGACAATATCGACTGGACAAATCCTGATCTCGTACAAAAGCTGGGTTTAGTAGTCCATTTTAAAGACGGCACTGAAATTCCGGCGACCTCTGGTTTTATTCAACACGATGAAGGTCCTGTCAAATGGATCGCCTCTGAACCCTTGTCCGTGAATGATGTGACCTCCGTCAGCTTAAACGGTCAGAGCATCATTGTGAAGTAATACAAGCGTGAACATAGACAAATTCCTTTTCCAACCTCCCTCTACGTGTTAAAATACATCAGTTATCTACAGACACAGGCAACCAAGCATTAGGGGGAAAAGAAAGCATGACACTCGCACCACGCATTTACGCTACGATCCAGCATTTGTTCATGAAAGGCATCATCGAAACGGTCGAACTTCGGGAAAAGCCGGAGCAAGGCGAAGAAGGCAAGCGCACGTATCTGCTCACGGCGGACGGGAAGCCGAAGTACGCGCTGCGCATGGATACGCCGGAGAACGTCGCGATGACCGAGCAACTGCACAAAGCTTATCCGGACAGCGCTTTGCTGCCGAAAATTCTGTACGCCGATCCGGTCAAAGGGTATCTGGTTCAGCCTTACGTTGCGGGAACGACGGGACACGACGCTGAAGGCCGCGGTTCGAAAAAAGTCTGGCTGCCGCTGCTCGTGACCGAGCTGCTGAACCGTTACGAAGCGGACGAAGCCGGAGGCAAATGGGGACGCCTGACCGAACCTTGCTCGTCCTGGAGCGAATTCAACGAGCGCGAGCTGTCGAAGGCACGCGAAAATTTGAACGGCTTGCAGCCCGCCGAAGATTGCGAACGCGTAGCATTGCTGCTCGAGCCGCTCGCGAATACGGGAAGCAAATTCTTATTGCACGGCAACATGGACGCATCGAGCTTCGTTTTCCAAAACAAAGAACTTGCAGGCGTTTTGGAATCGAAGCCGACGGCGGGTCCGGTTCTGTACGATCTGGTGCAGGCTTTCTGCTCGACGCCGGACGATTTGTCGCTGGAAGTGCTGTTCGAAGCCTATTCGCTGCTGGACGAGAAAGCCGTGGATCAGGAGCGGCTGGTGCAGGAAGCGCTGCTGCGCGTCTACTGCCGGATGGGCCAATGTGCCGCGGAGAATCGCAATGAGCTGAACGAATACGCAGCCGCTTGGCAGTTCTGGCGGATGCTGCTGCCGGAAGCGTGAACCCTGCACGACATACAGGTTAAAAAACAGAAGAAAGCGTTGGCTGCGATGCAGCTGGCGCTTTTTTTGCGTTGACAAACATAAGGACAGCTATTATGATCTATTTTAACAAATGACTAATTAGATAATTGTTAAATTAAAAAGGCGGATTTGATCAATCTGCCCTACCCAGGAGGTAAACAAGATGGTAGAAGAACATTCCAATCAAGCGATTTCTCCGAGCCTAATCCGTTTGTCTGAACAGCAGCATAAGTTAAAAAATTCCGCCATCCGGAACTTTTTCGACAAAGAAGGCCGACTGAAAAGCATCCCGTCCCAATTGAAAAAGAAGTTGATCGTGTTGGAGCACTTAGTCGATCGGTTGGACATGGAACGAGGATACGAAGAAAGCGAGATCAATGCGTATATCCGCTTGTACCACGAAGATTTTGCCACGATCCGCCGGGAATTCATCGTGCAGGGCTTTATGACCAGAGAAAATGACGTGTACAGGCGAAATGCCCGGTCGGCCGTACGCCGCTGGGAGGAGTTGTCTTAGCCAGATAGCAGGAGGGAAGCATGAACGAACTGATTGGATTGTTAAAAAAAGAACCGGCCTACCGCAAGCTTGCCGCTGCCAACTTCGTCAGCGGCATCGGCGATTGGTTCAGCAGCGTGGCGATTTTGAGCCTGTTGCTTCAATTAACGGGCTCGGGAATGGCGGTCGGCATCACCTTGGCGGCAAGAACGCTTCCTTTTCTCGTGATGGGCCCGGTCGGAGGAATTCTCGCCGATCAACGCAATAAAAAAGCGATCCTGATCGTATCGGACTTTTCGCGGATCATGCTGGCTTTGTCCCTGCTATGGGTGGATTCGCCGGATCGGGTGTGGATCGCTTATGTCGCGACGGTCGGGTTAGTGGTATTCTCGGCGCTGTCTTTGCCCGCGCGGCAGTCGCTTATTCCGAGGATCGTAAGGGGCGAAAATCTTCAGGCCGCCAACGCGTTCGACCAGACGTTGGGCGGCATGAACATGACGCTCGGAGCGATGCTTGGCGGCGTGGCGAGCGCGGCGTTCGGACCGCAGTGGTCGTTCCTGCTGAATGCGGCGACGTTTTTGGTTTCAGGGTTGTGGGTCTGGCGCATGCCTTATGAATCTCAGCCGGAAGATTCGACGAGCGCCGACAGCGTCGCCACGGCATCCTTGCCGACCGCCTTGAACGCGGAGAAGCAGAAGGTTCGGAAAAGGTTATATGGACGGCTTCGCGAAAAGAAGGCTGCCCGACGGAAAGACGCACCTGATCCTTCCGCATTCTGGCGAACGTTTCGCCGCTCCGCCTTGATGAAGGTAGTCGCGGTCCAGTCGATTGCTTGGCCGATCGGCGGCGGGGCGATCAATGTGCTGATTAGCGTTTACGGGTATCAGGTCTTCGGCGCGGGCGATCGCGGGGTCGGCGTTTTGTACGGCTCGCTGGGTATCGGTTTTATTTTGGGCGGGATGTTGGCTCCGTCGTTCAAACGTTGGCCGGTGCAGGCGGTCATTCTCGGCGCTGCCGTAGAAGGATTGGCGCATATCGGGGTTAGCGGCGCGCCGAATCTGGTCTGGGGCGCAGCATGTATTCTGCTTGCGACGCTTGGCGGAGGTGTCGGCAACACGGCACTGGCGACGCTCATGATGCGTGCCGTGCCGCAGCAGGTGCACGGACGCGCCTTTGCGCTGAACGAGACGCTATCCAACGTCTCGATGGGCGTCTCGATGCTGGCGGCGGGTGTTTTGCTCGACTATTTGCCTGCCAGAGTCATCGGGTTGATCGCAGGACTTTTGATTGTCGCTTCCTGCATGCCGTCGTTGGTTCTGCTTCCGCTTCGAAAGCAATTGAATGCGCAGGCCTTGGTTTCCGGCGGCAAGAATGACGAGGCGCCAGGTCAACCGCAGGGACGCGAATCGGCGGGAACAGGAGTCTCGGGTTGCGCGGGGGGCGACGCTTAGATTCGCGCGAGGCGTGACGAATTCGCCAGAAATGTTGCAAGGCTCCATCATTTTGACTGCCGAACGTTGAATAGGGCTTGATCAAGCTGCAAATGATGGAGAACTGCAACATTTTTCGATTGTAGATCTCACACGCGTCTGGGATCGCGGAGAGGAGAAAAAAAGATGAGCGTTACGTTTTGGCTCGTTCGTCACGGATTGAAAGAATCGGCCTGCGGCGACGTGCCGCTGACTTCGGCAGGGGTACGGCAAGCGCAAGCCACCGCCGCTTTTTTAAAATCGAGACCATTATCGGCCATTGTCGCAAGCCCGTTGAGACGAGCCCGGGAAACCGCCGAATTGTCGTCTCGCGAGATCGGACTTCGGCCTTTCGAAGACAAGCGGCTGCGCGAACGGATGAATTGGGGCGATGTGCCGGGTCAGACTTTCGAAGAATTCGCTGCCGTGTGGGAACGCTGCACCCGCGAGCCGGACCGCGCACCGCCATGCGGCGGCGATTCGGCCAGGCAGGCCGCAAATCGAATGCGCGATGCGCTGCAAGATTGGGCACAGCGCCAGGCTCCGGGCAGCGAGATCGCATTTTTTACGCACGGCGGATTGATCACTGATTTCCTGGCTTTGATGCTGGATGTTGAGCAATTGAATGCGGTAAATCCCGATTTCATCGCTGTCCAAAGTCTGTTGATTCCCGAATGCTCGGTCACGGAATTGATCGTCGAAAAAGGAAAATACCGCTTGGGAAGTTTTGCTGACACGCGCCATCTGACCAACTTGCTTCCTTCGCCGGATTCATGCTCTAATTGAAGAGTAACCAAATCCATCCGAGAGGAGTTCGGTTGGCATGCAATTGGAGAAATTGGTCGCGTATCACAAGGCGCTGGCCGACCCCACGCGTATCCGAATGTTGATCCTGCTTCGCGAAGGCGAATTGAACGGGCAGGCGTTGGCTCAACGATTAAGCGTCACGCCCGCTACCATTACGCATCACGCAACCAAGCTTCGGGCAGCGAGCCTGATCCGGGAGCGGCGGGATAAAAATACGATTTATTTTTCGCTGGACGATTATTTTATTCGCACCAGCGGTTCGGCCACGGCGGATCTGATCTATCGTCACGGTGCGGAAGGAGTTTCGGCCGAAGCCGATCCCGCGATCACCGAGCAGCAGGAGAAGACCCGTGCCTCCGTGCTGAAAAGCTTCGTCGCGTCGGACGGGCGTCTGAAAAGCATCCCGGCGCAGCTCAAGAAAAAGCTGATCGTGCTCGAAGACATGGTCAAGCGGCTTGAGCCGGGGCGCAAGTACGAGGAAAAAGAGATTAACGAGTTCATCAAGACCTTCCATGAAGACTTTGCCACGTTAAGGCGGGAGTTCATCATGCACCAGTACATGTTCCGCGAGGACGGGATTTACGAACTGAACCCGCCGGAGCTGTGGGAGCGCTGGGAGACGTTGAAATAAGAAGCTGCCGGGCTTATGCTGCCCGGCAGCTTTTTCATTTAAGCTTTATTTAACGCTTATCCTTCGGAACCGAGGTTGCCCACCAGATCCACCAGATGAACAACGGCTGCACGAGCAGGCGGAGCCACAGATAAATCGGCGGCGTATAGTGCTGGCCCGGCATAGGAATATTCATGATCGCGGAGTAGATGTTGGCCGGGAAGATCGCGATCAGGAAGATCGAGATAATAATGCCCATCTTTTTGCGGATCGGCGGCACGAACAGCAGGATTGCCAAGATCCATTCGGCTACGCCGGAGATCCAGATGATCCATTTTCGCAGCGGAACGAAGTCGGGCAGCATGGCGGCGAATCCGATCGTTTCCCGGAAGTGATAAATGCCTGCCGCCACGAACAATAGCGCGAACAGGATGCGTCCGATCGTGCGCGGGACGGTCGTCGGGGGATTGCGGTCGTTCATCGTGATCAGCTCCTCGTAGATGGGGTTGCCGGGTACCCTTAGCGTTGACAAGGTACGGGTTGCGGCTTCGATTGATGGAATGGAAAATGCTGCAAGCTATTTTTTATTACCCTTGTATGGACGGCCATACGCCAAGCCTCGCAAAAAAGCGTAACGGTTTCGAACGGCCGATGCCGCCGGAAACGTTACGCTTTTCTTTTCATGATCGAATTGCCGAGCTTAAGAAGCCGTACCTGTTACGTTCGATCCGTTTTTGTTGATCGTGTACGTCACTTTTTCGCCGCTCCAGAAGTGGAAGGTCAATTTGACCGTGCCGTTATTCGTTTCGTTGAAGAAAGCCGGTTGCAGCTTGATCGCATTGCCGGTTGGGCTAAAAGCCGTTTCGAATTCTTTGAACGAAGTCCAGTTCTGCGGGCCGGCGCTGCCGCCGCTTGCGTACACGGCTTCCATCGTCGCCAGCTGATCGCCGTTGAATGCCGTCGGAATCGAGAACGAGGAAGTCGTGCCGCTCGCGTTCGACAGTTTCGGCGTTTGGTACAGCACGACATTGAACTTCCAATCCGCGCCGCCGTTGAATTTGGCCGTGATCACGGCGCTTTTGCCCAGGTTGCCGGAAGAGGTGAGTTGGCTCAGACGGGAAGCTTTGAACGTCAGATTGCTTCCGCTCAGCGTGTAGTCCGTGCCGGATTGCAGCGTCGTGCCGTTGACCGTCAGCGAAGACAGGGTGCGTCCGTTCAGGTTGAGCGTTACATTCTTGTCCTGTGCGGAAGCGCCTTTTTTAACGTAGATCAGATCGCTGGAAGCCGTTGCGGAGCGTCCGCTCCAGCTTGCCTTGATCATATTGAACAGATCGGCATCGGACCAGGCGTACTGGGTACGGCTGAAATGCTGACCATTGTCCCAAAGCATGGTCGCGATTTGTTTCTGCTTCAGGTATTGTCCGAAGAATTCGAAGAATTTGAGTTTCTCGCCTTGTTCGATGACTCCGGTGTTTTTGTCGAAGCCTAGCAGGCCGTATTCGCCGACAATGACCGGAATTCCTTTGGCCACGAAAGTGTTGTAGACGTTGTCGAAGGTTGTGGTGATGTCGTTTTGCACTTCTTGATTGAAGGTCGTATAACCGGCGATGTTCACGCTGAACGGCCAGAAGCCGTAGTAGTGGACGGTCGCGATAATATTTTTGTCGTTCCATTTGGAAATCGCGTTGTATGTCGCCGTCATGCGCTCCTGCGAAGGAGAAGCTTCCAGCGTCGAGATGACCAGCGGACGGGTCGTATTGCCGCCGCCGGAAGAACGTACGATATTATGGAACGAATTGTTCAGCTCGTTGAGCAGCGCTTGCTGCTTGCCTTCGTCCGTCGTGCCGCCGTCCGTGAAGCGAGGCTCGTTCACGCTTTCGAACATCAGCTTGTCGGGGCTGTTTTTGAAGGCGCTTGCAATTTGCGTCCAAGCCGCGTTATAACGGGCCAGCGTCTGATCGCGATTGTTTTCCATTTTGCTCAGCCAGACCCAGGAGTCGTGGTGTACGTTGATCATGACGTAGAGATTGGCGTCAAGCGCCCATTGCGTGACTTCTTTGACCCGGTTCATATAAGCCGAGTCGATGGCATAATTCGGCGCGCTGCCGATATGAGCATCCCAGGTTACCGGAATCCGGATACTTTTATAGCCTTGCGCCGCGATCTTCTGAATCAGTTCCTTCGTCACGCGAGGATTGCCCCAAGCCGTTTCGTCGGCGCCTACCGCATCGAGCGAATTACCGAGGTTCCAACCGGGCTGCATGGCTTCGACGTAAGATTGCATCGCGCTTTGCGGAGCTGCGGCCGATGCCGCGGAAGAGACCGGAAGCAGCGACAAGAGCAGGACCGCGGCCAGAGCCAGTGCAGCGATCGGTTTAACGGATCTTTTTTTCATGATCAATCTCCTTTTCGTAAAATGGGTAAACAAAAATGTAAATGTAAGCGTTTGCTGATACTAAAATATCATATTAAATAATTTGGAAACACCCCGAAAATCAGCTATAAAATCATATGGAAATTAGAGGGGATGAAAATTGGCTTGTGTCGTCTTGGGGCCGGGGAAGAGAAAGAAGCTGTTCGTTTAAGGAACAGCTTCCGGAGGATTGAGGTTTTACGTATATTGGTGGGCGGGGTTGAGACGGGAAAGGGTGCTGAATCAACGGGATTTAAATCAGGTTTTCCGGGTTCAGGCCTTTCAGGGAATCAAGGACGAAGAGGCCGTCTTTGCTGATCAAGGTGTCGTCGAAGTAGATTTCGCCGCCGCCGTATTCGGGTTTCATTAGCAAGACGATGTCCCAATGGATGTCGGAACGGTTTTGGTTGTCGGCGTTTTCGTAAGCTTGGCCGAGTGCGAAGTGGATGCTGCCGTTGATTTTTTCGTCGAAGCCGATGTCGTTCATGATACGGTCGATATGCGGATTGACGCCGATCGCGAATTCGCCGATATGTCGCGCGCCTTCGTCGGTATTCAGCAGTTCGTTCAGCTTGGCATCGTTGTCGCTGCGGCAATCGACGATGCGTCCTTTTTCGAACGTGAAGGCGACGTCGCTGAAGTTCTGGCCGAGGTAGGAGGCACGGGTGTTGAAGGCGATCGTGCCTTCGACCGAATCGCGGACGGGAGCCGAATAGACTTCGCCGTCGGGCAAGTTTACTTTCCCGTCGCATTTCACGGCCGGTATATTTTGAATAGAGAAACTCAGATCCGTGCCCGGCGCGACGATGCGCACGCGGTCGGTATTCGTCATGAGCTCGGTGAGCGGGTCCATGGCTGCGGACATCCGGCCATAGTCCATGGTGCAGGTGTCATATAGAAACTGAGCGTAACTTTCCGTGCTCATCTCGGCCAATTGCGCGTAAGCCTTGGTTGGATAGTTGAACAAAATCCATTTCTTCTTTGTTTGTTCATCCGTAACCGGACGATACCATTTGCGGAACGCGTCTCGTTTGGCTGCCGGGACGTCCGCATATTCGGAAATATTGTCTTCGCCGAGAATCAGGACGACCGCGTCCATCTGCCGCATCTGCTCCAGCTTCATGGCGGCATCGAGGCGGAACTGCTCTTCCGTGCCATGCAGCATCATGCGCCGGTTCACGGCATAATCGGTATAGTCGATAAAAGCGTGCCCTCCGGCCGCATGAATTTCGTCGATAAAAGGAGCAAGAACGGCGGAGTCGCGTACGTCGAGCGCTCGGATAAGCACCTTTTCGCCGGGTTGGACGCTTGCCGAATAATGAACGACGGTGCGTGCAAGTTGTTGTAATCGCGGATCGGTCATGGTAAAAGTTCCTCCTGGTCATCTGTTCGTCTCTTCGTATCATCATAAAATAAAAAGACCCTGTTGTCTTCCGGTAAAAAGAAAGCCGCCCGAGGAAACCGGAGATCCGGAATCGGGCGGCTGAATCATTCGGCGTACATACTGCGCAAAAGCTTACGAAGTCGGTTGTCCGCTGATGCTTGTTCCGTTTTTCGTAACCGTATAGGTAAGCTTGTCCCCGCTCCAGAAGTAGAACGTCAGCTTCACGGCTTCGCCCTCGCGGAATGTATCAAGCAGAGCTTTGCGCAAGATGATGGTTCCGTCGCTGTAATTCGGGCTAAACGTCGATTCGAATTCTTTGAAGGATGTCCAGTCGTTCGGACCGGCGTTGCCGCCCGACGCGTACACGGCTTCCATCGTCGCCAGCTTGTCTCCGTTCCAAACGGTCGGAATGGCGAATTCCGCGTCCGTGCTTGTCGCTGCGCTCAACACGGGCGTCTGGTGGACAGTCAAATAGAAGTTCCAATCCGGGCCTTTGGTGAAGCCTGCGGTCAGCACGGCATTCACGCCGAACTCGCCCGAAGCCGTCAAACGCTCAAGCGTCGCTGCCGGAATCGTCAGCGTCTCGCCGCTTAGCTTGTAATCCTTGTTTCTCGTCAAACGTTTGCCGTCCGCCTTGAGCGAGGTCAGCTTGTTGCCGTTCAGTTGAAGCTGCACGACTTTGTCGGTCACGGCTTCGCCTTTTCGCAGTTGAATCAGATCGGATTCGGCTACGGACGAACGCTGCTTTTGACCGGAGCGGATGATTTCGTACAGTTCGGGATCGGACCAGGTATACTGCGTGCGGCTGAAGTGCTGCCCGTTGTCCCACCACATCGTGGTGATATGCTTTTCTTTCAGATAATAGGTCAGGAATTCGAAGAACTTCAGCTTTTCGCCTTGTTCGATCGTATCGGTATTCTTATCGAAGCCGAGCAGTCCGTATTCGCCTAGAATAACCGGAATGCCGCGAGCGGTGAAGGTATCGTACACATTGTCGAAAGTCGTGATGATATCGTTTCGCGTCGTGTCGTCGAAGGTGGTTGTGCCTGCAATATTGACGCTGAACGGCCAGTAACCGTAATAGTGCACGGTCGCGATCAGGTTTTTGTCGTCTTTCAGCTGCTCGAACGTTTTGTACAGCTCGTCCATGCGCTCCTGCGACGGCGACGATTCGAGCGTCGGCAGAATGAGCGGGCGAGTCGCGTTTTTGCCGCCGGAGTTACGAACGATCTCGTGGAAAGAGAGGTTCAGTTCATTCAGCATCGCTTGGGCGACCGCTTCGTCCGTCGTGCCGCCGTCGGTGAAGCGAGGCTCGTTGACGCTCTCGAACGAGACTTTGTCGGACTCGTTTTTGAACTTGTCGGCGACCTGCGTCCAGACCGCGTTGTAGCGGGCCAGCGTCTCGTCGTGATTGGTTTCCATTTTGCTGATCCAGACCCACGAATCGTGGTGAACGTTGATCAGCACGTACAGATTCTCCGAGCGTGCCCAACCTACGACTTCCGCGACGCGGTCGAGATAAGCGGGATCGATTTTGTACTCGGGCGCGGGTCCGATATGGTTATCCCAAGTCACCGGAATCCGAATGCTGTTAAAACCTTGCCGGGAGATCTGCTTGATCAATTCCTTCGTCACGCGAGGATTGCCCCAGGCCGTCTCGTCTTCGCCTACGGAGTCCAGCGTATTGCCGAGATTCCAGCCGGGCTGCATTTGGTTCACGTAAGTCTGCATTTTGCTCTTCGGCGGATTTTCCGCGGCGGAAACCGTACCTGACGCTGCCGGAAGCAATGGGAGGAGCAGGATGACGGCAAGCAGCATGGAAAAAGCGGGCTTAAAGCTTTTTTTGAACATGTGAGCCTCCTTGGTATGTAGAAATGGGCGGCATAAAATCAAAATTTTGTAACCGCTTTATCCTTTACCCGAACAGCATACCGCTGAACATAAAACGTTATCGGGAAAAGAAATATTTTTGAAAAAGTCGTTTTGATCTATGTAAAAAGCGGCTTATTGAAAATCTGATAAAGGGGCTTTATTTTCGTAAAGGCTTTTCCGATAAACAAATTACTGGAATACGTTTATCATTTTATAGAACTTATTTACAACAGGGAGCGTGCAGCATAGATGAAAAAGGTCAGATTCACGATCGGAGCCAAAATCGGCCTCGGTTATTTGCTCGTCATATTGGCGCTGGCGGCGGTGATTCTCGTCGTCCGCGGCCAAATCGACAAACTGGAAGAAGAAATGAATTTTATCGCGGGTCATGATATGGAAGTGCATGAACGCATCAATCAGATCTCGAAAAATGCCGTCGATATGGAAACCGGGCAGCGCGGATTCATTATCACGGGCGAGGACAAATACCTCGATCCGTACAATGCGGGCAAAACGCAATGGGACGAAAATTATGAAGCGCTGTATCAGCTGGTCTCGGACAATCCGGCCCAGCAGGACAAGTTGGACCAGATCAAAGCGAAGATCGAAGACTGGATTCAGGTCGCCGGCGAAGCCACGATCGCGATGAAGCGGGCGGACGATTCCGCGGCTCTGGACCAATTTTTCGTGGATGATCCGGGTAAGGCGGACATGGATGCTTTCCGGGAACTGGTGGATACGTTCGCGACTACGGAAAAGAATTTGACGACCCAGCGCGTCGACGATTTGCATAACAGCAATCAGACCTTGAAAAATCTTCTGTTCGTGCTGCTCGCCGTCGTGGTGATCGCGGCGCTGCTTCTGGCGTGGTTCACTTCTTCGAGAATCGCGCGCAGCCTCAAATCCGTTACCGCCACGATCGGCGACATCGCTTCTTCGGGAGGAGATCTGACCAAACGGATCGAAGTCCGCAGCAACGACGAAGTCAAAGACCTGGGCGAAGCGACCAACCTGCTGCTGGTCAGTTTGCAGGATATGATTCGCGATCTGAAAAACAATACGGTACAGTTGGCCGGCGCTTCGTCTTCGCTGCGCCAAGGCGCGCAGGAAAATTCGCGAGCCGTAAAAGAAGTCACGACGTCGATCCAGCGCGTGGCGGAAGGCTCGGAGCGGCAGGTCGTGCAAACGGAAGACATTACCGCCGTCATGAAAGAAACGATCGCGGGACTGGAGCAGGTAGCCGAAGCCGCCGCGGAAGTCGCGGGATTGGCGCAACAGACGCAGAGCATGGCGGCGGACGGGGAATACCGCATTAAGCATAGCGTGGAAGAAGTGCAAAGCGTCGCCGACGCCTTCTCGTCGATCCGGGGCAGCGTCTCGGAACTGGCGGAGCGCTCGAACGAAGTGCTGTCGATTACCGGCTACATTTCCGAGACGTCCAGCCAAACCAATCTGTTGGCGCTGAACGCCGCGATCGAAGCGGCCCGCGCGGGAGAGCACGGTCTCGGCTTCAGCGTCGTCGCGTCGGAAATTCGCAAGTTGGCCGACCAGTCGTCGCGTTCGACGGGCGAGATCAGCCGGATCATTACGGCCATGACGTCCGGCATCCGCGATATCGTGGAGCTGGTCGAATCCAGCACCGGCAGCGTGGAGCACGGCGTCGCATCGCTGGGCGAAGCGGGAAGCTCGTTCGAATCGATCGTCGAGCGGATCGGTTCGCTCAGCGCCCAGGTGGCCGAAGTCGCGGCCAACGTCGAACAAATGTCCCAAGGCTCGCAAAGCGTCGGCGAATCGGTGACCGAAATCACGCGCGTGACCGAAGAAATGGCCGCGCTCACGCAGGAAGTATCCGCGATGAGCGAAGAGCAGTCCGCGTCGATGATGGAGATGGAAAACACGTCGGCCAAGTTGAACGACATGGCGGATTCGCTGTCGCAGATCGTGGAGAAGTTCAAGATTTAAGCGTAACCGTTGATCGATTGATCGGGCAAAAGAAAAAAGCTTCCGGCTGCTGCCGGAAGCTTTTTTCTATCCTTCGGACCTATCTATCGAACGGTAAACGGTCCTTCGCTAGATAAGCGACAAGCGGAGGGAGAAATTCAGTGAAATACAGGTTTTCGAAGAAAACCTGCGGTAACATATATGAAAATGTTGGCCTTTGAACTCGGAAAACTCCTTATTTAAATCTAATTCAACTTTTCCGAGAGAGACAGCGTCTTGTGAAGCATTTCGAAGAAATGCACTTCGGAAGCCTATGCTGGTAATTTCTCCCTCCGCCCTCAAGCTTCCCTAACGAATAGGACTTTCCCCGTCCTTACTCCACAACTCCCGGAAATAAGCGCTGCGTTCCAGCAGCTCCTCGAATCTCCCTTGATCGACCAACTCGCCTCCGCGCATCAGCAGAATCCGGTCCACCTGCCGAATCGCGTGCAGACGATGGGCCACGACAATGAGCGTCCGCCCGCGAAACCGCTCCGACACCGTCTCCATGATCCGCCGTTCGCTGATATTGTCCAGTGCCGAGACAGGCTCGTCGAGCACAACCATATCGCGGCTTTGCGCCAGCACGCGGGCAAAGGCCAGTCGCTGTTTCTCCCCGCCGGACAGCTTCATGCCGCGTTCGCCCACGGGCGTGTCGAGTCCTTGGGGCAAACTGCGTACCTGATCGCCCAGCAGCGCGTCGTCCAGCACCTCGTACAGCTGCGCGTCTTCGATCGCCTCGTCGAACGCCAGATTCCCCCGCAGCGTATCGTCGAACACCGGAGCATCCTGCGAAATGTAGGAAAGATGCGCATACAAGCTGTCCAGTTTTATCCCGTCGATGTCTGTCCCGTCGATCGTCAAACGGCCGGAATTTTTTTTGAGCAGGCCCAGCAGCAGTTTGACCAAAGTCGACTTCCCGCTGCCGCTGAGTCCCACGATAGCGGTCGACGAACCCGCGGGCAGCGAAAAGGAGACGTTCCGCAAAAGGTTAGGCTGATCGCCTCCATAGCCGAAAGAAACCTTTTCAAAAACGATCTCGCCTTTGATCCGCGCAACGTCGACCCCTTGTTCCAGATTGGAGTCCGAAGGCGCATCCATATGACGCTCGAAACGGTCGTAGGCGAGCCGATCCAGCTTATAGTCGACGTAGATCACGTTGAAAATGGCGATAGGCGAATACACTTTGTCGATCAGCAGCAGAAGCGCCAGCGTAATCCCGATGGTGGAACGTCCCGCGGCGATATCCGTGATTCCGATCGCCAGCACCGCAATCTTGACCGCGATGACCAACAATTCGAACAAGGCAAAAAAAGATTCGTGGATCATGCGGATTTGTACGTTTTTGCGCACGATGTCTTCCGCGGTTCCCGTCAGCTTCTCGATTTCCCGTTTGTACCGGCGGTTCAGTCGAAATACGACCAGCTCCATAAAGCCGCGCACCGAATAACGGGACAGCTTTTCCTGGCTGATCAACAGGGATTCTTTGACCGAATAAAGAAACCGGAGCAGCAGACGCGTCAAAAGGAAGACGATCAGGTAACCGCCTGCGATAACCCACATGATTCGAGGACTGTACAGGCCGATGAAAAGCATGCTGAACACCAATGTCGGCAAAAGCTCGGAGAAAATGCGCAGGCAGAATCCGTGCACGATGCCTGATCCGGCCCGCGCGCCGTTATCGATGGTCTGGATCAGCTCACCGGTTCCGAGATTGCCGTAAGCACGGTAATCCATGCGGGAAATGCGGCCGAGCGCCAGCAGCTTGAGCCGTTCGGCGATGCCTTTGGGAAGAGCCGTCTCCGGATATTCCAGCACGTAATTGAGAACCGCGCACGCCGCTAGCAGGGCTCCGTACAGGATCAGCAGTCCGCGAAGCTCACCGAGCCCCGCTAACGCGGAGACGGAATCCAACAAGCGTTGAAAGGTCCGGACGCCGTACGCGCTGAAGAATTGCAAAGCGAAACCGAGCCCTATATATAGAAGAATTAATTTTTTGAACGCGAAAACAGAAGATTTTAACATGGCAAAGCCGCCTTTCGAAACAGGATGGGACGCCACGAGCCGAAAAAAAGGCGCAGCAAAAAGAGAATGACCGCCGAACGTCGAGCAAGTAACTGAATTCGAGACAAGGTACCGGGCAGAGCGGCCCGAAAGACCCACTACCCCCTTGATAGCCGGTACGCGTTTTGATCCGGCCCGAAATTCAGTTACTTCGAACGATGCGGCAGAACATTCTCCGATTCACCCCGTTTAGAAAAGTTAGGTTCACTATACCAGATTCGGCGCGCGAAAAAAAATAAAAAAAATTTCGCGAACATGCAACTAAATCCGAACCCCGCGCGTCTTATAGATAACAAAAGGTTCCCGGAAACGATAAAACCCGTTCCCCGGCTCATGCGCCGAAAGGAACGGGTAAATGGAAAGGTTGAAATTTTCGTTGAAATTAGCTATCCGTCATTTGTCCGTATGTCCATTCGCTGGTGACGCGCTTGGCAGTGACATAACGGTTAGCCCAATACGAGTTGGACAGGCTTGCGATGCTGACGCCTTTGCTGCTGGACGAGTTAGCGAATTTGCCGTTACCTACATAAAATCCCACATGGGAAATGCCGCGTCCCGTCGTATTGAAGAAAACAAGATCGCCGACACGAAGATTGGATTTGGATACCGTTGTGCCTTGCTGCGCTTGGCTTGCCGCCGTGCGGGCGAGGGTCACGCCGAATTTGTCGAAGATGTACCGGGTGAATCCGGAACAATCGAAACCTGCTGTGGTTGTACCGCCGTATTTGTAAGGCGTTCCCGATACTTGACTGACTGCGGAATTGATCGGATTGGAGCTGGCGGCATATGTACTTGCTGCCCCGGATGTAAATACGATTGCTGCACCCAATACGGAAATAACGAGCTTCTTCAAAAATTTTTCCCCCTGATGCCTACGGAGTTAGCTAAGGGTTCGGTGGTAGGAATTTCCCTATACTCCCTCTGGAACAAGAATAATTCACCCGCAATGGTTCCCCCGTTTTCTTGCAAAAGAAATTCGGCATTTATTAATATTTTGTAACTATTGATACTCTACCTTATTGCCTGCTGATTTGTCAAACCCTTCGCGAAACTTCCCGACACCGCATGATTATAACAGCCTCAAAATGAAACACAAGTGACAAATTTGTAATTAAGACTAGGAAAAACGTGCGAATTTGTTACAATTGAGTCGAAACGATTCAAGTTTTGCCCAAATTCTACAACTTCATGTATGATAAAAGAATTCTTACGATGCGAAAGAAAAACGAAAGCGGAATCGGAAAATGTAACTTTTGCGCAGCGGCGACGAAGAACGCGCCTTTTATTTCTTCGGCAAGTCTAAACGATTCGAAAAGGGATTTTGCGAAAAAATTCGGATAAAATTTTAAGATTTATCTCTCGGGGAAGCGCTGATTTGCCGATTTTAATTTATGGAGGATTCGAGCGTGGGAGGGCGTAGCGATGAACAGCCAGGATATTCAAAACGAGATGGAACGCCAGCGGGTAATTCTTCATCAATTAGCAGACGAGTTTGGATTTTTGGATGAGAGGGTTCTGGTGCAGTCGCAAAAACTGGACGAATGGTTGAACGAGTACGAACGCCAGAAAAGCAGGTAAACCTTTTGATCGGCTTTTCATGCAAACGCTTGCTGAGTTATTGAATATCCCCCGGTTCTTCGCGTGCATGTTCCCCGCACGCTTTTTTTGTTTTTCCGGTTCCGGCCGGCCGCTTCCGGGGCTGCAAGCTTTCGGAGTATACTGGGAGGGTACGCAAACTTTAAAGAATGAAGCAGGCCGCAAAGGAGGATTTTCATATGGCAACGGAAATAGAACGCAAGTTTTTGTTGGATCGCACGCCGGAAGAACTGATCGCCGAGGGCGCGTTCAACCGCCTTTCGCAGCATCGGATCGATCAGACGTATCTGGCACTCGATGAGCAGCAGGAGGTTCGTGTACGTCGATTGGTGGACGAAGATACGGGTGCGGTCGAATATACGCATACCTTTAAACAAGGCAACGGAATGAGCCGGGAGGAGATCGAATATTCCATTACCGAGAGCATTTACGAGCAGCTTTTCCGGGCTTCGGGTGCCGTACCGTTAACCAAAACGCGCACAACCGGAGAGTGGCAGGGTCTGACGGTCGAGTTGGATCGCTACGATCAATTGAACCTGACCGTAGCCGAGGTTGAATTCGATTCGATGGAGGACGCGGAATCTTTCGTGCCTCCGGATTGGTTCGGCGAAGATATCAGTTCGAAGCGCGAGTATAGTAATAAAAAGGTATGGAAAGAGCTGCAAAATCGAGCTTGATGCACATTTCACGGATACGATCGCTGCATCGGCCTGCACGCCTATGTTACAATGAAGCCAATCCATATCAGATGGGCAATCATACTTTTGAAAGAGGTGAGGATCATCGCAGTTCAAATTCATATTCAACAGACGCCTAATCCCAATTCGGTCCGGATCGGAGCGGATTCCGTTCTTTTCGAAGGTCCGAAAAGCACATCCGTCAAAGCCGGAGAAGCTACGGACCATGCGCTTGCGGCGGCGCTCGTCGCGATCGACGGCGTGGACAACATTTTCGGCATGCGCGATTTTGTTACAGTAAGTAAGCTTCCTGACGCAAGTTGGGATGACATCATTCCTCAGGTTGAGGAAGCATTTAATCAAGTTTACGAGTAAACTTTTTCTCGAAAATCCTATTTATTGAGGGCAGCGCCTAAGCTTCTCTTTCAAATTAGGATCATTCGAACAACAAGCGCTCCTTCATAGGGGCGCTTTCGCTTTTTAAGGAATAAGGAGTTAAGAAGGCAAGCGGCGGTTATTACTATAATAAGAAGAAACATTAGAAAGTTGGTAAGGCGGATGCGCATCAATAAGTACATTAGCGAGACCGGGTACTGTTCGCGCAGGGAAACGGATCGACTGATTGCTGCCGGGCGAATCACGATTAATGGAGAGACGTGCGCAGCCGGAGCGGAAGTGGAAGTCGGCGATGAGGTAAAGATCGACGGACAACCTATTCCGCGGAAAGAAGCTCCCGTTTATCTGGCGCTCAATAAGCCTAGAGGCATCGTCTGCACGCATGCGAAAGGCGTTGCGGGGAATATTGCGGATTACGTGAATTATCCGGTGCGTATTTTTCCGATCGGACGGCTGGACAAGGATTCGGAAGGCTTGATTTTGCTCACCAATGACGGAAGCATCGTCAATCACATGATGCGGGCGGAGCACGGGCACGAGAAGGAGTACGTGGTCACGGTGGATAAGCCGGTTACCGCGGAGTTTCTGGAGCGGATGGCGGCAGGCGTGGAGATTATGAATACGGTGACTCTTCCGTGCCGGACTTACCGCATCGCGGAGCGGGTTTTCGGCATCGTGCTTACGCAGGGATTGAACCGTCAGATTCGGCGCATGTGCAAAGAGCTGGGCTATCGGGTGCTGGAACTGCGGCGAGAGCGGATCATGAATATCCAATTGGGCAGTTTGGAAATCGGGCAGCGGCGCGATTTGAAGGCGGAAGAGCTGCAAGGATTGTTGGCAGCGCTGGACGGAGAAGTATTCTCTGCGTCACTTCCCGACAAGATAACCTGCCGCAAAGTAGGCGATACGTGGTAAAGTGGTGAAAAAGGCTACAATTACAGAAGTGAAGGGGCTGCTTTCGATGTTTGAATTCGACCAGATACCGTTTGCCGCGGAATTTGCGGAAAATCCCGAGCCGAGATGTCCCTGCATTTTATTGCTGGACACTTCGTATTCGATGAGCGGGCAGCCGATCAATGAGCTGAACCGCGGGCTCTCCTCGTTTAAAGAAGAGCTGATGACCGATAGCATGTCGGTTAAACGCGTGGAATTGGCCGTGGTCAGCTTTGGACCCGTGCAGGCGACTTCCGATTTCGGAACGCCGGATGACTTTTATCCGCCGATGCTGACTGCCAGCGGCAATACGCCGATGGGCGCAGCGATCGAAAAAGCGGTCTCGATGCTCGAAGAACGCAAAAATGTATATAAGCAAAACGGAATTTCCTATTACCGTCCGTGGATTTTCCTGATTACCGACGGCGCGCCGACCGACGATTGGCAGCGTGCGGCCGCGCTCGTTCGCGAAGGCGAAGCGTCGAAGTCGTTTATGTTTTTCGCGGTCGGCGTCGAGAATGCGGATATGAACGTATTGAACCAGATTGCGACGCGCGCGCCTTTGAAGCTTAAAGGTTTGCGTTTTGCCGATCTGTTCTCCTGGTTGTCGAACTCGCTCAATTCGGTCTCGCATTCGACGCCCGGCGATCAGATTCGTTTGGAGAATCCGGCATCGCCCGAAGGCTGGGCACTGATCTGATGTGGCGGCATGCAAATGCATCCGTGCGCGGTACCTCGCATGTGAAGACGGATAAACCTTGCCAGGACTCTTCCGTTTGTCGAACGTTTATCGATTGTAAGGGAGAAGAAGTGCTGCTTGCTGCTGCGTCGGACGGCGCAGGCAGCGCTTCGCGCTCGGACGTCGGATCGGAACTGGCTTGTTCGATGTTTGCGGACGCGGTCGAGCGTCACCTGAAGAACGGAGGAAGCGTTGAAGAGCTGAGCCGCGAGTTTTGCGAAACTTGGCTCGGTCGTTTCCAGCGAGCGGTGCGAACCCGGGCGGCGAAGGCAGGCTGTCGTTCCCGCGAATTTGCCTGCACGTTCTTGGCGGCTGTAATCAGCGGAGAGACGGCAGTGTTCGTTCAGATCGGAGACGGCGCAATCGTATGCTCGGAGAAGGAGGGTGTCTACATGTGGGAATTCTGGCCTCAGCAAGGCGAATATGAAAATACGACGTATTTCGCGACGCAAAGCAGCGCAAAGAAATTTTTGCAGCATAGCGTACATGTCGGTCGTTCCTGCAAAGAGGTCGCCGTATTTACGGACGGGCTTCAGCGTTTGGCGCTGCATTATCAGACGAAAACGGCTTACGAGCCTTTTTTCCGCCCCTTCTTCTCGGTGCTAAGAAAGTTGGAAACGGCGCAGGATAATCGTTATGATGATTCGCTTCGCGGGTTTCTTGATTCCGGGCGGGTAAACGAGCGCACGGATGACGACAAAACTTTGGTGCTGGCAACCCGGATCGACGCTCGGGAAGAACGATCATGAAGCGGGCGGCCCGGATCGTAAATGGAAGCGGCGCGGAGGTTCGTTTCGGTCGGGAGTTGGGTCGAGGCGGCGAAGGTTCGGTGTTCGAGATCGAAGGTCGTTCCGATCTCGTTGCCAAGTTATATCATAAGCCGCTATCCAAAGAAAAACAGGATAAGATCGAAGCGATGGTTCGACTGAAGACGGAGCGCTTGCTTCGCTTTACGGTTTGGCCGGTTGATGTGATGCGCGATGCCGGCCGGCGAGTGGTCGGGTTTTTGATGCCGTGCCTGAGCGGACAGGAGATTCACAAGCTGTATGGGCCCAAAACAAGATTGACGGAGTTTCCGCAGGCGGGCTATTCGTTCTTGGTACATACCGCGGCTAACTTGGCGCGCGCTTTTGCAGCTGTGCACGAAGCCGGGCATGTAGTGGGAGATATCAATCACAGCAACTTTTACGTGACCGATCAGGCTACGATTCTGATGCTGGATTGCGATAGCTTTCAGGTGCAGTCCGGAGGCGCTCGATTCGGCTGCGACGTGGGGATTCCGATGTATATGCCGCCGGAGCTTCAGGGCGTAACGTCTTTCCGAGGCGTCGTGCGCAGCCGCAATCACGATAATTTCGGACTGGCCGTATTTATCTTCATGCTGCTATTCATGGGGCGTCATCCTTTTGCCGGCAAATATTCGGGAACAGGCGATATGCCGATCGAACGAGCCATTCGCGAATTCCGTTTTGCTTACGGTTCTTCTTCGGCCGCGAGACAAATGCAACCGCCCCCCGGAGCACTGCCGCTGCAAGTTCTTCCGCCTGCCGTACAGGCATTGTTCGAGCGTGCTTTCGCGCAGGAGTCCATGACGCGCAGGCCTGACGCGCAAGAATGGATCGCTGCTTTGCAAGACATGAGCGGCGGTCTGATGCCTTGTTCCCGTAATCCCGCCCATCAATATCCTGCGCAGGCGAAGGCTTGCCCGTGGTGTGCGATGGAAGCCGCTACCGGCGGACTCTTATTCCGACCGGCGGACTCCGCGCAACGTATGGCTTCACAGGCTGGAAGCATGGGTGGAACCGGTTCAGGCATTGCGGCTGATTCGGCCGCCGGCTTCCAACTGCATCAGATCTGGGCACAAATCCAACGTGTACAGACTCCGGCTCCGGCTCGGACGCTGCCCGAGCCTTCGACGCTTGCGGCAGAACCTTCGGCTCCGGTCGCTGCTTATCTGAGAAGGCGCAAATGGCGCGGCGCGTTCTCGTTGGCGTCTTTGTTATCGGCGGCAGGGGTATGGATTTTCCTGCCGGGCTTTTGGATGATTACGGCTGGCGGATTGGTCGGCGTCAATCTGCTTTTGTTGATTGCCGGCGTCGGTCGCCGTTCGCTGCGTTCCGCGCGCAGCGAGGAGCGCGATCGGCTGCGCGAGCGCTGGAACGAATTATCCCTCCGCTACGCGGAAGCCAGCCGCCTTGCGCCATTCGCGGGCAAGTTGCGAGAATTGGAACAGGCAAAGCGCGAGTATATGGATTTGGAAGTGTTCAAGGCGACGGAACTGCGTCGTCTCGAAGCCAAGCAGCGCAGCGGCCAGATGCAGTTCCATTTGCGCCGCCATCGGATCGAACAAGCTCAGCTCGACGGGATCGGACCGGGTCGTAAAGCTTCTCTCGCCTTGTTCGGAATCGAGACGGCGCTCGAGGTCGAGACGCACCGTCTGGCACGCGTTCCGGGCTTCGGTCCGGCCAATACCCGGATGCTGCTCGCTTGGCGCGATCGGATCGAACGCCGATTCGTATTCGATCCGACGGTCGGTAAAGTTCCCCAAGCCGAAATACTCGCGGTCGAGCGGACAGTCGAAGCTCGCACGCGCGACTTGGAGCGCAGGCTTAGTCTCGGAGCTTCGGAATTGGCGCGTCTCTCGGCGGGCATTCGTTCCCGGCAGGAAGCCGCCCTTAGAGAAGCCGGGGGAACGGCGCGCGCATTGGCCCAAGCCGAGTTGGACGTTAATGTGTTATAGACGAACCGATTTGGATCGTTATTCAATAAAAAAACCGCTAAATCACCAGTCCTTATCCGGCTGCGGTGATTTAGCGGTTTTTTTATTCGGTCGGATTCTTCTGCTGCGAACCGGACTTCGGCCTATATAAGATCATGTCTTTTTCTTCATTGCGCGCTGCTTTTTGTGCAAGGACGTCCTCGGATTTCGACTTCCTTGCTTGCATGTTCATTTTTTGTATATGTGCTTGGTCTATATTGTTCTTCAGGTAAAGCCGAGCAAGCACTTTTACATAAACCAAGGAGGGTTTTTGAACATGAAGAGGAGAGTCAGCCTGCTGCTGATCGGCCTGTTATTCGTTGTGCAGATCTTGCAGGGGTTCGGATTTGCGGGCATCGCAAGCGCGGAAGAAACGGCAGCGACGATCGAACAGTCCGCAACGGCAGAACAGGCAAATACGGCGGGATCTATAGATGTCGCGCCGGAAGATACAGGAATTGCGCCAAATACACAGGGGCAAGAAGATTCCGAACTACCGGTACCGGAAGAAACCGGCACCGAAGAAAGCACAACCGGCAATCCGGCTTCGGATGAGCTCGGCGAAGAAGACGCCGATGCGTTGCCGGATGAAGATGTCGCTAACGAGGAAAAAGATACCGATGCGGAAACTCAGGCTGAAGAAGCTGCAGAGGAACGACCTGCTCAGGCGATCGAAAAAAACTTGATCGACAGCGTGTCCTTGACAATCATGAACGGGCAGGGCGAATTCATCGCCTATGATCCCGATACGCTGTATGAGCAAAATGCGGTTATCGATTTGGCTTATACCTGGTCGATCCCTGACGATCATGAGTACCAGGCAGGCGACTGGTACGAGTTCGAACTGCCGAAAGAATTCGTCTTGGAGCGTGACCTGCAAGGTGAACTGAAATTCGGCAGCGATTCGGTAGGTACTTTCGAAATGAGCAAGTCTGATCGCAAAATCAAAATGACGTTCAACGACTTCATCAAAGACTACAACAATATCAAAGGCGAACTGTTTGCACGCACGACTTTCAATTTGCAGGAGTTTTCAAGCGGCAAAGAAACGACCGTCGTTTTCCCCGTTAACGAAAATCTGCCTCCTTTTACATTCAAAATCAAATCGGCGGTAAAAGAATCGATCGAGAAAAAAGGAGAGGTAGACAAAAAGTTCGCCGGTCGCGTGATCACCTGGACGGTCGACTTCAATAAAACGCAGGAAAATGTAGCAAACGCCGTCCTGAACGATCCGATTCAAACCGGCCTGGAATTGGATAAAAGTTCGGTCGAAATTTATAAACTGAATGTCGGCCTCGACGGCTCGGTCTCTCAGGGCGAACAAGTATCGAGCATGATTCCGGAAGACGGATCGGATCTTGTTTTGAAATTCGGAACTATCGATTCGGCTTACCGGGTCGTGTACAAAACAAACATTACGGAAAATGTCGAAGGAGAACAGATCTATACCAATACCGCCACGCTCGACGGAGACGGACTGGCAGAGCCGCCGACCGCTACAGCGACGGTCTCGACTTCTTTCGGCAAGCTGCTGGACAAGACCTACGTAGATAACAGCTACAATTCTGTCAAGCAGAGCGCAACATGGAAAATCTACTATAACTACGGCTTGAACACGATCGCCGAAGCCGACGCCGTGCTCAAAGACACATTTGACGGACAGCAGAAGCTGGTCGACGGCGCGAACGGCATCACGGTTTACCGGATCGACGCTCCTGCGAAAAACGGCGACGAGTCCGGAAAAATCAAAGTTGACCTTAACGATGCGTATACGGTCGACGAAAGCTCGGACGGTTTCGAACTCCGATTCAAAGGAGACGTTACCTCCGCTTACATGATCGAATACAGCACGCAGGCAATCAATCCCGTGTATAACAACGACGGACAGTTCGTCAATACCGTCGAAAGCGGCGGGAAGACAGCCAGCGACGAAGTCGGTACCGGCCAAGTTTACGGAATCAAAAACTACGTCGATAAAAGCGCGAATTACGTAGACAAAACGATCGGCTGGAAAATCGAAATCAATAAAAACGATCCGAAAAGAACGATGGAAAACGTGAAGATCCAAGATACGTTTACCAACCGCGGACTTGAGCTGGTCGAAAACTCCTTCGTGATCGAAGGTCCGGACGGCGAGCTTAAGGAGGGAGACGATTATACGTTTGCCTTGCGCAACGACGCTCAAGGGAATCCCGAAGGATTCGATATCGTCTTTATCGGAAACCATGCCACAACTTCGGACAGCTACACTTTGACTTACCTGACGAAGTTCGACACGGATCGTTTGAGTTCCGGAAAGACCAAGTTTCTTAACGACGCCGTCGTGACCTGGGCGGACGAATCGGGATCCCATACCGTCAACACGGGGGACGATTTCGAACCGAACGCAAAAGCTTTGAACAACGGTTATAAGTCCGGAAGCTATAACGCGATCAACAAAAAGATCAGTTGGACGATCGGCGTCAATTACAATCTGAAAGAAGTAGATTCGGCTTCGATCGTGGATACGCTGACTCACGGGCAAAAACCGGACCTAAGCAGCATCCGAGTTCACGAAATGCGGATCGACGCCAAGGATTCCTCCGGCAATAAAATCGCCGCAGGCGATCTTGTGAAAGATACGGAATACACCGTCGGATACGTTCCGGCCGTCGATTACGACCCGGCAACAGATACGGTAAGCGGAACGCTGACCGTCACGTTCAAAAATGCCATCCCGGCAGGAAAAGGCTATATCCTTACCTTCGACACCAGCCTTGAAAACCTCGTGACGACGGCTTCCATACCGAATACGGCCGTGCTGAACAGCGGTACGAATCCGGTTTCCAAGCAATTGAAAGCTTCCGCTTCGGTAGCGACGGGCGGAGAATTCGTGAAGAAAGAAGGCAAGCAGGACGCGGAGGACGAGGACGTCATCGACTGGACGATCTGGATCAACCGCGGACAATCCACAGTAGATAAAGCCGTGCTCGAAGACCGACCTAGTGCCAACCAATTGTTTATGAAAGACCTGGATACATTCAAACTTTACGCGACGAAGGTATCGGAAAAAGGAGTCGTGACCAAAGACGATAGCCGAATGCTCGAACGCGGCAAAGACTATACGATCGAGTTCAAAACCGATCAAAACGGAGCCGAAACCTTCACCTTGAATTTCCTTCGCACTATCACTACAGCTTACGTGTTGGAATACCAAACGTTGACTACCGCCCAAAGCGGAGTGGAAGTATTCAACAATGCTGTCTTCAGCGGGGAAAACGCGCGCAAAATCAGCGGCACCGACGAAGGCAAAGTAAAAGTGATGAGATCCGTCGGAGGAGGAACGGGCAGCGGCGAGAATTACCGATTGACCGTTCTTAAAGTTCAAGAAGGTTCCGAAAGCACCGTTCTGGCGGGTGCCGAATTCAAGCTTGAACGCGTAAGAAAAGGAAAGATCAGTCTGATCGGCATCCAAACGACCGATTCGGAAGGGAAAATCGAATTCAACAATCTGTTGTTGGGCGACTACCTGCTGACGGAAACGAAAGCTCCCGCAGGATACGTGCTCGATGACGAACCGCTGCCGCTAACGATCAAAAGCGTCGGCGACGGAGGAGAAGCCAACAACCTGCGAACCGTTACCAATCAAAAAAATCCGGAACCTCCGGTGACGCCGCCGGGTCCTCCGGTCACTCCGGAACCTCCGGTAACGCCTCCGGGCCCGCCGATCACGCCGGAGACTCCGGAAACACCTCCGGGTCCTCCGATTACGCCTCCGGAGACACCGGTCGATCCTCCGGTAACGCCTCCGGTTGATCCGGCGCCGGAAACGCCGACGCCTAAGCCGCCGGGCCTGTATTTCCCGCAACTGCCGCTTCCGACGCCTCTGATCGTATTGCCGGAAGACGGTACGCCTTCGGGAGGACTTGAAGTCGATCCTGACCCGGTTACGCCGACTCCGGAGGCACCGATCGTGCCTGAAGCGCCGGTTGAAGTTCCTTCCGCGGTTCAACCGGTTCCGCAGCCTGTACCGGACGACGACTTGAATCTGCTTGACGAGACGCCTAGAGGCGGTCTGGATATTAATCCGGACCCGTCCGTCCCTGATGTGCCGACACAGTCTACGGACTCTTCGGTTCCGTCCGGATCGCCCGAGTTTACGAACGGTCTGCTGCCGCAAACCGGCGAAACCGGCGCGTTCCCGATGCGGGCGCTGGGCTTCGCGATGATTCTGGTCGGAGCAATCGGCTTCACATTGATTCGAAAGAAAAAGCTCAACGAACAAAAATGACCGGCAAACCCGCAAGACATTCTTACCCCACCTTTTAATCCGGCAATTCACGAGTAAAAAAAGCCATCCTCGACGCGTGCATGCGCGTCGAAGATGGCTTTTCGGCTTTCATAAAAAAGCGGAGCTCAGCCGGAATCTTATTTTCCGTGCGGGCGTAGCGCCGCTATCTGTAGTTCCGTAGAAGAAAAAACTCCGGCATTCCAACGTTCGTACCACTCCGACAAAACGGCGGGGAGCTCTACATCCAAATCCTGCTCGAACAGGCGCTCCGCCAATCGGTAATGCTCGTCCACGGCACCCTTGTCGCCTGAAAGGGCGTAAGCTTGAAGCAGGCCCAGATGGGCATGCTCGGAGTAAGGATGGATGTCCGTCAATTTTTTGTACTCGGCCGTAGCTTCGGAAATTCTTCCGTTTTCCAGCAAAAATAAAGCAAGGCCCGACGCATGATGCAGCTGAATAGCCCGGAGCCGCTGTTTTTCGCCTTCCGACCAAGGGTAGTCGTAGTCGGCCAGGTAGTCGCCGATGTACAGCTCGGATAATTGCAGATGCTCCGCACTGTTTTCTTTCGTTACCGGGCCGAGCGAACGGATGCCCGATTCGAAACGGTCCGTATCGAGCACCACTTCGTTCAGGCGCAGCGTATACCCTTCTCCGCCGCTGGCATTCGCGATCTCGACGGGAATTCCGCTTTGTTTGAGACATTGCCGAATCTGATAGATCGTGGTGTACAAATACGTAGACGCCTGTTTGTAAGGCGAATCCGGCCAAAAGTGCTGGATCAGCGCGTCTTTGGCGACAAAGCGTTCCCTGTGATGCAGGAGATACGCGAACGCTTCCTGGGCACGGCTGGTTCGCCAGCGAAAGGCCGGAGCCGAAGCTCCGGGATTCGCGGAGGGCCGAAGCGTTTTGAAGCTGCCGATCATGAGCTCTTGAACGGGCTTTTCCGCATTTTCGCTTTCCGTCCGCCTTCCGTTCAGCCGGGATACGGTCTTGGCAAGCCGTGCCCGTTGAACGGGCTTAAGCACGTAATCCAGGGCATTCAGCTCGAAGGCTTCGATCGCGTATCGGTCGTAACCGGTCACGAATACGATATCCGAGTCGGGACTGGCCTGCTGAAGCAATTCCGCGGCCTGCATGCCGTTGAGATCCGGCATGACGATATCGAGGAAAATCACGTCCGGCCGGCTTTGGCGCGCCGCTTCAATCGCTGCCGACGGGTCTGTATAGGCAGTGATTTCTTCGAATTCGGGCAGTTCGCGAAGCAGCTTTTCCATATGCATTACGGCTAGCTTCTCATCGTCGATCAGCAGAGCCTTCATCATGATTGATTCACCTCTTTAGCGATTTTTCTCAGTCGGATGCCATATCGGAAAACGGCAAGCCCGAACCTGTCAGCGGAATACGGAACGATACGGTAGTTCCCGCGCCGGGCAGGCTGTCGATAAGCAGACCGGAACCGTACATTCTTTTTAAACGACGGTCGGTGTTCAAGGTTCCGATTCCCTGGCGTCCGCTGCTGACAGGCGTTAACAGGCTGTCGAGCGTTTGCCGGTCCATGCCGACCCCGTCGTCTTGAACGGTAACGGCAAGGCGTTCGCCTTCGATTCGGATATCGAGCGAGACCGAGCCTCCTTTGGAGCGGCTGAGCACGCCGTGACGAACGGCATTTTCGACAAGCGGCTGTATACAGAGAGGAGGCAGCCAAACTCCTTCCGGATCAAGGTCGGCAGCGATCGTCACCTCGGTCCGAAGCCGATCTTCGAAGCGCATGGATTCAATATACAAATACGATTGAACCAATTCGAGCTCGCGTTCCAACGTAACCAGCGGACGGGCGCTCCAATAATCGAAGCTGATTTTGAGATAGAAGCCGAAGGCTTCGATGGTTTCGTTCATTTTATCGATATCGATTCCGCTTAGCGCCGTGATCGAATTCAACGCATTGAACAAAAAGTGCGGCTGGATCTGAGCCTGCAAATAGGCGGCTTCCATGCTCAAGCGTTCGCCGATCGAACGCTTGAGATCGGTGAGCGCTTTGACCCGGTAATTCAATTCCAACGCATCCGCCGGTTTGGTGAGATAATCGCTTGCGCCGGCCGCGAAGCCGGCATAGATATCTTCCGGACGGCTGCGGGCGGTAAGCAGCAGGATCGGCAGCTCGGCGCGGGAGTAACGTTCCCGGATACGGCTGGATAGCTCGTACCCCGACATTTGGGGCATCATGACGTCCGCGATGATGAGGTCGCGAGGACGTTCTTCCAGCAGCTCCAACGCTTCCGCGCCGCTTAAAGCAAAATCGACCTGATACCTTTCTTCCGGCAGCATGCTTCGAAGAGCGCGCAGATTGACCGGATCATCATCCACTGCCAGCACTCGGGGACGCTGATCGATATCGGTCCATCCGTCGGAATCCGGCTGTTCGAACGAACTTGCCGGATAGGCGGCAAGCGCCCTGTCGGCGGTGCCGGAGTCCGGCTTCCCGCTTCTCGAATCCTTCTGCATGCCATGCGCGGTTAAGGCCGAAGTTCCTTCCGCAAGACCCGCTTCCCAAGCGGACGTTTCCGCCAAAGGAAGAGAGAAAGAGAACGTAGATCCTTTTCCTGCTTCCGACTCGGCTTCAAGTTTTCCGCCGTGCAGATCGGCCAAGCTGCGGCTGATTCCGAGTCCGAGACCTATGCCTGCGGCATTCTGAAGAGAATCCCCTTGTTCGTAGTGCAAGAAAATTCGATCCAAATCTTCTTTTGCGATACCGATTCCGCTATCGGAAACGCTAACTTCTGCGCGGTGGCCGACAATTTTCGCCCTCACGATGACCTGACCCGAAGGCGTGAATTTAATCGCGTTATGCACCAGATTGAACAGAATTTGAGTCAGCCTTTTTTCGTCCGCATAGACGGAAGGGAAATCATCCGGAATGTCCAAGACCAGCTCCAATGGCTTGCCTGCGGTCATGTAGCGAAGCATGTCAAGCACGCCTGCGGCCGCGGACTGGATTTTGATTGATTCAAGGCGCAAAGAAAGCCTGTTTTCCCGGATTTGAGTGACATCCAGCAGATCGCCGAGCAGAAGGCTCATGCGGCGTCCCACTTGACCGAGCAGCTGCAAATCTTTGCGGGAGCGTTCGGTCAAGGCGTCTCCTTCGATCGCCAGCACGCCGTCCGCCATATTGATCATGCCGTGCAGCGGCGTACGCAGCTCATGGGAGGTTTGGGCAAGAAAGTCGTCTTTTGCTTTATCCGCTTTTTGCAGCCGTTCGGCGAGCAGGGACAGTTCCGTATTGTTGCGGAAGTATCGGCCCACTGCGTACGCGACCGTTCCGAGGAAGGAAAGCAGAATATCGAAAGCGTAGAAGCCCGGTTCGACCCACCCCAAATTTTTGAAGCCGCCCCAGATCATCGTGGAAGTCATGCCGGCTGCGGCAATCAACAAGAAAATGCCGTTTTGATCTTTTTGCAGCACGTAACGGATCAGAAGCAGCGGAACCCAGATCGAAGGGAACAACGTCGCAATCGTGAAAATTCCGAATTTGGCCGAAAGCAGCACGGCCTCGATCGGAGCAACCACGATGAACAGCCCGTAAAGGCCGGCCAAGGCGAAGTAAATGTTGTATTTTCGCTGACGTGCTTTTTCCAAGCAAAAGGATACGGCGATCTTGAGCATCAGCGTCGTCATGGCCGCATACGCGAACAACGAAATCTTTTTGGCGGCGGCATAATCGAACGGCCAGACAGCAAGCAGCACTTTGTCCTCGTCCAGCGAGATACTGAATACGGCCGCGACAAGGAGCAGCGTAAACAGCAAAAAGATTTTGTCTTTTCGGCTGAACAAATAAATGATGCCGATATATATCGCGTGAAGCAGCAAAATGCCCAATGTGATCAGTTGCATCGCTACATTGTACGTACGCTCGGAATTAACCGCATTGGAAGAACCGAACTTGATCGAACGGGCGATGCCGCCTCTGTACGCGTTCTCGAAATTCGAAGCTTCGACGATCAGATCGATCTCGGACGCGCGCGGCAGGGAGACCAGTTCCGTATTCACTTCGGCCGCATGGGAATCGGCAGTTGCGCCGGGCTGCCCTAACTGAGCTTCCAGATCTCCGTTGGCATAAATCCGAAAAGAAGTCTGGATGTCCTTAATCATTAATTTATAGGAGCGGTCCGGCACCGGATCGAATAAAATGCGAAGGCGATAGCTGCCGTAACCTTCGGTTGAACGCTTGCCCGTACCCAGCGCTCCCTGCCAACTGCCGGGTACCCGAATAAATGAAGAATCTGCTGACCCGTAAGGATCGGTGCCGATAAATTGTTCAGGGTAAAATGTCCATTCGCCATCCAATCGCACCGTATGCCAATTGTCGAGCTTCGTTCCTCTGAGATCCAATATACCTTGCGAAGCGCGCGGCGCTTCTGGCATCGAATACGGATTTGTCAAAATCAATCGAAGCCCTGACAGCATCATCAAAATAAGCAGCAAAAGCAAAAAAATCGACCATGTCGGCGATAAGCGAAACGATTTTGCGCGTAACTTGCCTGTAAAGTGTCCCATAAGTACTACTTTAATTCTGACAAGCACGGGAATCCATACTTTATTTGCCGATTCGTGAAGAATTCAAATATTTTGCCGATAAAAAAAGCCGAAAGCAGGAAGCAAGCCTGCTTTTCGGCATAAAGGGTCAAGATTCGAGTCGTTTTCAACGTTGACGAATCAGGTGTCCGTAATCCGCCCGCATAAAATCCAACACTTTGTCGCATATCAACCGATGTCCTTCCTTAATGGGTTGAATGCCGTCGGAGCAGAGGAAACGAGTGAAATCCGGATGCTCCAGGAAAGCGCCGCGCACGTCGATGAATCGAGTCCCGGTTGCGTTCGCTCTATTTTTCTTGCAAGCCTCTTGCGACATCTTCGGCAAGCAACGTGCTGTTGGGCTTTAGGGCGCGTACGCAAGCTTAACGACGTGCATCTTCAGCTGCCTTCGAAGTTTGCGTACGCGCCCTAGTCGATGTTTTGAATTTTTTATTTCCCACATTTTGCTATCGCATATTGAAACAAGATCCAGTATACTTAATTGGAATGCTCATATTCGGCTGCCTCATTATTGGGTCGTAGAGCCGATGTGTCCGAATTCTGGGCATATCCTGATAAGCTGGGCCGGTGTTATTGATGAACGAAAAAGAGACAATCAGCCTGGTGACGAGTTACGTCGGAAAGCTGCTGAGAACGCGCTTCGGTAAAGGCCCCGAATCCGTGAGCGTTTTCCTGAGTGAGCGATGCATCGTGTTCCATTTGCGTAATTTCATGGGACCGGTGGAGAAATTTCTGCTCACGCAGGAAGAAGAGAAAGCATTCCGTTACACGCGCGAACTTCTGATGGAGTCGTTGCTGCCGGAATTAAGCGATTTTTTGCGAGAAAACACAGGGATGAACGTATCCGAATTTTATTACGACTGGGGCGTACACAACGCTTCGGGCGCGATCATCGGAATGTTCGATGTTAAGCCTGCCGATTCGCCTGATTATCCGGGTAAAGCCGACGTTCACGAAAAAGTGATCGAAGTGACGGCCGCGATTCAAAAGGTTCCGGAACATATCGATTCTTGGTGGGTAAATCCGCGGATGCTCGCCGTCTTTCGACAGGGTATAACCGTACTGCTGGAAAAGGAAATGGTCGAGCTCGGTTATACGGAAGTATTAAAATCGGCTAAACGAAGGCTTGAAAAACGAATGCTGGAACAGGATGCGGATGCGGGAATTATTTTGAACAAGACGCTGACGGATCTATACGCGGATTGGGATTTCAATCTCGATCGCAGCATCGTCATTTACATATTTGAGGAATAGTACCTTTGGTGTTGACCAGGTACAGATTCGACAACGTATAGGATCGGTAACGGTTCAGACTCCTTCGGGATGCGCTGATTAATCGGGCCGAAGAAGAGGTGCGCGCACCTCTTCTTCGGCCTATTTTTATGCGGAAAGGATGGTCGAAATGCGGAAAAAAGCGGAATATGTACTTTACATCGAAGACGATCGCTCCAGTATGCTGCTTATGCGTCATATTTTCAGAAAAAAACTGCCTGAACTCCAATTGCTGGAAGCCGTTACGATGGAAGAAGGGATAACGCTCATGGACCTGCATCGGCCGAGCCTGATCCTCATGGATATTCAGTTGCCCGGCATGGACGGATACGAGGGACTTGAACGTTTGCGTTCCGATCCGAATACAGCGATGATTCCAATATGGGCAATCAGTGCCAGTGCACTGAATGACGATGTACAGCGTGGCCTGGATGCGGGATTTCGGAAATATCTGAAAAAACCGTTGGCCATGGAAAGCTTTGTTCACCAAATCAGGGGAAGTCTGTTAACCGCAGACGATCAGTAGCGCGGGGAGTCGATTATCGGAAGGTATCGGCGTATAATGGCGGTGAATGCTCACGTTCTGCCACACTGCCGCAGCCAAGTGCACCGGACATCGCGATTCGCAAGATTGATTGAATGCGTCTGTGTACCATATTCTGAACGCCGGGTATATCTTCGGAAAACGAATGCGGGTGCTTGAACCATGGAAACGAAAGAAATCGTACAGTCGATCACCGGATTTGTCGGAAAATTGCTCAGAGCCCGTTTCGGTAAGGGGCCCGAAGCGCTGAGCGTTTTTCTGGACAAACAAAGTGTCGTGCTTACGCTAAATCGCTTCACCAATCCGGTCGAAGACGAACTGCTAGCCCGGGAAGACGAGAAGACCTTTCGATACACGCGCGAACTGTTGATTAAGTCGTTGATTCCGGATATCCAAACCTTTTTTGAACAGGAGCTTGGGCTTCCGCCCATGAACTTCTTCTATGATTGGAATATTGGGCAGGCTTCGGGAATGATTACAGGTCTGGTCCGTGACGAGTCTAAAATTCTGAAAGCCGCGCAGGATTATCCGGGGCGGGAATCGGTGCACAAGCAGATCGCCGATTTGTTAGGCAAAGTGCAAACGACGCCGGACCTTATTCTATCTTGGTGGATCGATCCGGATAACCTGTTGGTTTTCCGTAAAGGACTTGCTATCTTGCTGGAAAAAGAATTCAACGACTTGGGACAGTCCGACATTCTGAAGACGGCCAAGCGCAAGCTGGAAAAAGGATTATTATGGCAAGACGCCAGAATCGGCAGCGCGCTGGGCAGGCAGATGACGGACCTGTACATCGATTGGGACTTTGACCGCGACGACAGCGTGCTCATATGTCGGTTCGGGGGGTAGGAATATCCTGTTCGTGGAGGCGCTGCGGGGGAAATTCGTTCAAGACGCTGTCTCACGCAGAAAGCCTACGGCTTTCCGCGTTCAAAGGCGTCTTTCACTGAATTTCCCCCTCCGCTGGTCCGCACGAAAAGCGAACAGGAATTTCTTTTTTTGCGCAGGAAAAAAAGATTTTTGAATGTTAATTCAAAAGAAGAGGCGGGAAGATTTGTTTTGCTGGTGAAGATAGAGGCGGAGGGTGAAAATTCAGTGAAAGACGCCTTTGAGCCCAAGAATGTATGATTTGAATATATTCAAATCATACATTCTTGGGCGAGACAGCGGCTTGAACGAATTTTCACCCGCAGCCGGCTGCTTTTCCCAAGCGAATAGGATCTTCTACGACTTTTCCAAGACCCGGAAGGGTCTTTTTTTGATTTTTGAATTGGGGGGTCCGGTTGGTAGTCGGCTGTGATACAATGTTGTACGGTGTTCGGTCTGTAGTACCTTGTCAACGCTAAAAGTAAGATTACGTTTGGCTGAGATTTCGTACCTAAACCGTGCACGAAGTCTCCAACGGAAACAAACCTAAAGCGTGTTTGTTTCAGCCAAACGTAAACCTCTGATTAAGAGTTGAAAGGGTAGTAGATCGACGCCTTATTTTTTCGAAACGAAAGCCGCCGATCAAGGCAAGTTCAAAGGCGGCAGCGGAGGCAGGAGGATTTTTATGAATCAAGTTCCTTTTATCGCGGTCGAAGGCGCGATCGGGGCAGGCAAGACGACGCTTGCTTCGATGTTGGCCGCGGAGTTAGATATGCCTTTGCTCAAAGAAATCGTCGAGGAAAACCCGTTCATGGAGAGATTCTATCAGAACCTGGACGAATGGAGTTTTCAGCTTGAGATGTTCTTTCTGTGCAATCGGTACAAGCAGCTCGGCGATACCGAATCCAAGTTGATCCGGCAGGGGCAGCCCGTCGTGTCGGATTATCATATTTACAAAAACCTGATTTTCTCCGAACGCACGCTCAAAGGGCGCGAACGCGAGAAGTATCGGCAGATCTATCATGTGCTGACGGACGACCTGGCAAAGCCGGATATCATCGTGTACATCAAGGCTAGCCTGGAAACGCTGCTCGCCCGGATCGCCAAGCGCGGCCGTTCATTCGAGCAGGATATGGATCATGCTTACCTGGAGCAGTTGATCGAAGATTACGAATCGGCCATGTCTTCGCTTGCTGTCACGGAGCCGGAGACTACGATTATCACGGTTGACGGGGATTCGACGGATTTCGTTGCGGACCCGGAACATTTTGCCCATATTGTCTCGCAAGTCAAATCGCGTATCTCCAGCGGTCATCCCCGCTGATTGCCTGCTTGCCGTTTACCGGAAGCAGAGCCCTATTACCATGACCGCTTAAGATGTTAGCTTACGCCCATCGGAAACCCACTTGAACCTTGCGTGTTTCCGATGAGCGTAAACCTTGGATTTGATGCGGTCAAGGTACTATTTCAAGTTATTCAAACAGAAGGAGTCTGACTTTAACGATGACACAAATTTCTATTCCCTCCGATGCGCTGATTACGGTAGCCGGTACAGTAGGCGTGGGCAAATCGACGCTTACGGCTGCTCTTGCCCAGCGCCTTGATTTCCGGACTTCGCTGGAGAAGGTTGACCATAACCCGTATTTGGAAAAGTTTTATCACGATTTCGAACGCTGGAGCTTCCATCTGCAAATCTACTTCCTCGCGGAGCGTTTTAAAGAACAAAAAGCGATCTTCGAAGCGGGCGGCGGTTTCGTGCAGGATCGTTCGATCTATGAAGACACCGGAATTTTCGCCAAAATGCACGCCGACCAAGGCACGATGTCCGCAGTCGATTACGAGACGTATTCGAGCCTGTTCGAAGCGATGGTAATGACGCCTTATTTCCCGCATCCGGACGTTCTTATTTATCTGGAAGGCAGTCTTCCGTCGATTCTCGGACGCATTACGGAGCGGGGTCGCGAGATGGAGATTCAGACCGAAGTGACGTACTGGGAAAAGATGCACGGACGTTACGCGGATTGGATCGGCAGTTTCGACGCTTGCCCGGTATTGCGTCTCAATATTGACGAATACGACGTAAACGATCCTTCTTCGTTGGATGACATCATTTCCAGAATCGGAGTCGCTATTCAAGAATCGCGCAGGGCCAAAGCAAGCTTGAACGTCTAATTCATCAACGGAGGTGGCGGTCATGAAGCTGTTTCGAATCTCGCCGTTCGTACAGGGACGAAGCCGGATGGAGGACTTTCTGCGGGATTGTTTTGTCAGCATGGGATATCCGGGAATCGGAAATCTTGAACATGCGGACGAAGCGGAGGTTTCTAAGCGGCTTAATCGGGTGTATGGATATGAAGGGACCGGATTACGGCGTGTCCTTGCAGATGTGAACATCTTCGTACAAGGCATGGAGGACGGCGATTACGTGGTCGTTTCGGCTCAAGGGAATGTCTGGTTAGGCGATCTCGGCGACTACTATTATCGGGACGACTACGATAGCCCCGAAGAAGCGACTTGCCATCGGCGGGGTGTCACCTGGCTTGGCGTGCTGCCGGAATCTTCGCTGAACCCGTTGCTGCGAGACTTCGTTTCCCAATCGGCCGGAGCGGAAGGCGGGAATATGGCTTCTTTCCCGCTGCCTGTCGATCTGGCCGGATTGGAACTGTTCGCGGCGCAATCGCCCGGAGGCACTGTCCCCGGGCTTTCGAGTGCGGCAGAACCGGCGTCGAGCGGTACTCCAAACTCTGCCCAATCTGCTGCGAATCATTCGCGGGCGCAGGTGGACGAGGAGACGGTTCGCGAAGCGATTGCCGCTTTGCGCGACATGCTTCGCAGTGACGATTCGGAGCTTCGTTTGCGTGCGGCGGAAGCGCTGCTCAAGTATGCGAAATAACGAATTCGGCGGGTAACGGCTTCTCGGCAAAAGGGAATAGGGAAACCGGAAAAATTCCGGCTTTCGATCCTTTCGACGCGGGCTGGTTTCTTCCGCCGCCGCCGTGCTAAGATGAGTTGAACTGAATCAGACAAAAGAAAGTGGAGAGAGGCGTGAGAGAGTGGATTGGGATTTATTTTCATTATTTAAATCACTGATTCTGGGCTTCGTCGAAGGGATGACGGAATTTGCGCCGGTATCGTCGACCGGGCATATGATTATCGTCGACGATCTATGGTTGAAGTCGAAAGAGTTTTTGGGTTCTCCTTACGTGGCCAACACGTTTAAGGTCGTGATCCAGTTAGGCTCGATTTTGGCCGTCGTTATTTTGTTCCGCGAAAAGTTCTATGAACTGCTCGGATTGAAAGGACGGCATTCCGGCGCTCCCAAAGGCACGCCGAAACTGAACCTGCTGCATATCTTGGTCGGTCTGCTGCCTGCGACCGTGCTGGGTCTGCTGTTCGACGATTATATCGACGAGCATCTGTTTTCGCTCAAAACGGTATTATGGGCGCTGGTGGCCGGAGCGATCCTGATGATCGTGGCCGACCTCGTGATGCGCCGATCGAATCGTCGGGTGACCGAGAACGTGGACGAAATTACATACGGCAAAGCGCTCTCGATGGGGCTGTTCCAATGCTTGTCGCTATGGCCGGGTTTTTCGCGCTCGGGCGCGACGATCTCGGGCGGCGTGCTGGTCGGGATGAGCCACCGCGCTTCCGCCGATTTTACGTTCATCATGGCCGTGCCGATCATGGCGGGCGCAAGCCTGTTGTTCATCGTGAAAAACTGGGAGTACTTTACGATCGACGCGCTGCCGTACTTTATCGTCGGATTCATTAGCGCTTTCGTATTCGCGATCATCTCGATCCGCTTCTTCCTGAAGCTGATCAACCGGGTCAAGCTGATTCCGTTCGCGATCTATCGGATCGTGCTCGCGGCTATCATCTACCTGGTTTGGTTCTGATCGACGGGTAGAGGTATAATTGAAGCCTGTACGGCCTTTGAGGCCGTGCGGGCTTTTTCATATCGGAAAGGAGAGGAAGCGCATGACCGTCCCGCATCTGCTGAAAAACGTGCTCAAAAGCCTCGTGTTCGTGCTGTACTTTCCGATCTATCTGATTCAAACGGCATTCGGCTGGTTGTGGAACAAAGTGCTGGAACCGATAACGTCCTGGTTCATGCTGCGGATCGTAATGCCGATTACGGCTTGGGTCTGGCGATTTATGCTGGAGCCGCTGTGGCGGTACGTGTTTGAAATTCCGGGACGCTGGCTGTGGAAAAACCTGCTGAGGCCGCTGCTTCTTTTCATATGGAAAGGAATCGTCTATCCGTTTTTCTACTATATTCTTTATATTCCGCTTCGTTTTCTCTGGGTGTATCTGCTTCGGGGTTTTTACGTGCATATTTTGAAACCGGTGCTGCACGCTTGCGAGATTGCGGCGGTCTGGATCGGAAAAGCGTTGGCGGCCTTATGGCGCATGATCGTGGTTCGTCCGCTGCGATGGCTGTGGCGAACCGTTCTTTCGCCTCCGTTATCTTGGTTGAAAAAGGAAGTGCTGAAGCCGATCGCCGATCAATTCCGTCAATGGTTCGGTTAAAATGTTTACGATTCGGATACAATTCGGCGGCCTTTTCGAAATAAGGAATCTCTAAAATAAGGATTGCAGCAGGCGGAAGGCGGGAGAAAAGATACAGTTTTGACGCTTTTGCACAAAACAATAGCAAGCGGTTTAGTTTCGGGTAAAATAAGGCGAGGACGTTTCGCGAAACGTGAACATATGAGCAAATGAGGAAAAACGTGTCGATTTGTGCAACTTGTCTCGTATAGCTGACGTCTAAAGTAAAGAAGAGCGTCCGATTAAAGAATCGCATAAGCGCATGACGCACCAGAAGGGGGATCCACATGAAGAATTTGAGAAGATGGATGACGGCACTGACTTTGTTGGCCCTGTTTGTAGGAAGCTTTTCCTTTGCGGGAGCCGCGCAGGCTGCCGAAAGTACGGGGCAACTGATTATTATCAACAAAAAGACGAACCAATTGGCCTTTTTCGATAACGGCAAGTTGAACGCCACGTTCTCCGTAGCTACGGGCAAGACGAACGATTTGACGCCGGAAGGCAAATTCAAGATCGTCAACAAAATCAAAAACCGTCCTTACTATAAGGACAACATTCCGGGCGGCGATCCGAAGAACCCGCTGGGCGACCGTTGGTTGGGCCTTGAAGTGGGCAGCACGTACGGCACCACTTACGCGATCCACGGCAACAGCAACGAGAACTCGATCGGCAAGTACGTGAGCGCGGGCTGCATCCGCATGCACAACGAAGAGATTCGCGGGCTGTTCGAGAAAGTCGATAAAGGCACGTACGCCGTGATCACGACGTCGAGCTTGAGCTTCGAGCAAATCGCGGCCAACAACGGCTACTCGGTAAGCGGCAGCGGCGAATTCGCGGGCAGCGTATTCGTGAACGGCAAGCTGCAAAAGATGGACGACAAAATCATGAACATCAACTCGACGCTGTACGTGCCGCTGCGCGAAGGGTTCGAGATGCTGGGCGGAACAGTGAACTGGAATGCCAAAAACATGACGGTTACCGCGACGGTCGGCAAAAAAACGATCGTTCACACCGCGAAGTCCAAGACTGCGAAAGTGAACGGCAAGTCGGTTAACATGACGGCTTCGCGCTTCGTGGGCAACAAGTTGTACGTTCCGCTGCGCGACGTGTCCAAGCTGTCGGGATACACGGTGAAGTGGTATGGGAAAGAGAACGTCGTATCTCTGATCGCGCCGAAGTAAGGGCGCTGCGGGAGAAATTCGGTAAAGACGCTGTTTCGCTCGGAAAGCCTCCGGCTTTCCGGACTCAAAGGCGTCTTGACCTGAATTTCTCCCTCCGCTCCGCTGGGATTTCGGCAGGAGAATAACATTCTCGGTTTGGTAAAAGGGAAGGGATTCAGGCGGAATAGTCCTAAATCGCATTACGATGCATGAATGAGAAGAAATCGGAAGAACGAAGATCAAAAGGCTCGGTTTCCACTTCGGTGGGAGCGGGGCTTTTTTTGATTAAGTGGATATGTGCAGTTATTTTCGACAGTATGGGAAGAGGATCGGGGAATAAGTACATATATACAGTTAATACGTCTGGTTGTTGTGCTTTTGCGGGTATTCTCTTTGATTAACTGTATATATGTATTTAATTTTTCGGGATAGGGTGTTCAAGGCAAAATAGATGGACATATGCAGGTATCGGGTGAGTGGTTGAATCGCATCGTCTGTTTAACGGTATTTCCGTACCTGCACGAATTCGATCATCGGATGCAGGAACAGGCCGATCACGAGCAGGATCAGAAGGAAAGGCGATTGGGTGCCGTAGAACCATTGTTCGCTGACGCATGCAAGAAACAGCAGGGCGAGCAGGATGTAGTAGCCGATCATGCCGCTTTTTTCGGAGATGCGTTTTCCCAACTCCTCGTCTTGGCGGACGCCGTTGTCTTCTCCTTTGCGACCCCAAGTCACGGCGGAGAAGAACAGCATCAAGGTGGAGCCGATCGCGAGTATTTCGTTGAAGCCCGTAGGCTGCCCGGAGAATACCTTGTACAGCGTATAGCTGGTGATCATGACTGCGGTTGCTCCGGTAATCCAACTGAGGATGCGTTTGGTGGTCATGGTTTATTCCTTCCTTTCCGGAATGAAGCATTGCTCCATCGTGAGTCCGAGTATGCGTGCAAGGTCAAAGGCAAGCTGGAGGCCGGGATCATATTTGTCGTTTTCGATCGCGTTGATCGTTTGACGGCTGACGTCGCACAGTTCGGCCAAACGCCCCTGAGATAAGCCGAGTTGTTCCCGATGTTCTTTGATACGATTTTGCATGGCAGGACCGCTTTCTGTAGAGGATCAAAATACTGGAAAAAAGAGCAGCAAAGAAAAATCGAACATTTCAAGTGTAAAATATGTTTGACACATTGAGTGTAAATCAAAAAGAGCAGCCTGTAAAGAGTTTTTGACACCTGAACCTATTTTCAAACTTCGAATACGCTTCGCCAAGTTCGAAGATCCGCTGGAACTGTCTCTAGTAATTAACGCGGATATGCGTTACCGTAGAAGAATAGACATTAGGACGTGTCTTCAAGCCTGCCAACGCGTATCTTTTACTGCCTTTTCACCCTCAACTGCGCCACTCTTCCTTGACGTGCCCCGGCACGACTGCGGAAAAGTTCCTTGCCGAGAACGGAAATTCAGTAAAATCTACGCCCGTCGAGGTTTGAAGACACGCCCTAGGACGATCGTCGGTGAAGGGAGCAAAATGGAATGAGTCGCATTGTGGAAATCAGAGGAATACGTGTGGGCGAAGGCGTACCTAAAATATGCGTTTCGCTGACCGGACGAACGAAGGAGGAGCTGCGCGAGGAAGCCGAGCTGCTGCTGCGTACGACCGATTTGGATTTTGCGGAGTGGCGAGTAGATTTTTTTGAAAATGCGGATTCGGCAGAAGCCGTCCTTGAGCAGCTTGCGGAACTGCGCAATCTACTCGGAGATATTCCGCTGATCTTCACGTTTCGCAGTGCTCGTGAAGGCGGGCAGCGTGAACTGACTACAGAAGCATACACCCGCTTGAATCGCGAAGCCGCGGCTTCCGGTCATGCGGACGTAATCGATATCGAGCTGTTTACAGGAGACGAGGTCGTGCGCGAACTGACAGCCGAAGTGAAGCGTCTAGATGCTGTCTCGATTGTATCGAATCACGACTTCGACGCAACGCCTGCGCAGGCGGAACTGGTTTCACGGCTTCGCCGGGCACGCGAGCTTGGCGCAGACATTCCGAAGATAGCGGTAATGCCGCGGAATCCGGGAGATGTATTGACGCTGCTGGCTGCGACTTATGAAGTCAGTTCCGAGCAGCAGGGGCCGATCATTACGATGTCGATGGACAAGACGGGCGTGGTCAGCCGGATTGCCGGAGGAACTTTCGGGTCTGCGTTGACTTTCGGAGCGGCGAAGAACGTGTCTGCCCCCGGACAACTTGCGGTGGCGGAACTGAAAGGAATTTTGAACGCGTTGTACGCGTAATCCATTGGCGTCTGTATACTCGACGGGAATTCGTTTGCAATGCTTTGTCAAAGCGGGCGAATCCCCGTTTTTTATTTTCTCGATCCGCCCCTGATACCTTATCAACACTAAAAGTAAGGTTACGCCTGTCTGGGACCCACCTAAAGCGTGTGGGTTTCAGACAAACGTAATCCTCTGATTAAGAGTTGAAAGGGTCTTGAATTTAGGATGTTCAAAAAATAGATAAAACTTTGTGAAAAATGTTACTTTATTAAATTTAACCTTGTGATATATTGAACAAAGTAAAGAGAAGCTAATCATAAGGGGAGAAATCACACATGAAAAAAGCAGCAGCAGGCATGGGTCTGGTATTGGGTTTGGCACTTTTGGCAGGATGCGGAAGCAACGATGCCGCAACGGTAGAAACCCCGGCAGCAACGGAAACGCCGGCAGCAACGACGGATACGCCGGTCGCTGATGCGGCAACGAGTCCTTCGATCGTTAACGACAACGATGCGTTCCTGAACGCGATCAGCGCTAAGGGCACATGGATCATCGCGGTACTGAACGACATGACGATTGATCAGGATCTGGTTCTGGACGGACAATTCGAAAATAAAGGCGAACCGGCCCGCAAAATCGCGCTGTACGCGCAGGACGCCGACCGCAACGTAACGGCACGCTACACGCTGACCGCTCCGAAGCTGACGGTAAACAGCGAAAACGCGCGTATTCAAGGCGGAACGTTCAAAGGCGACGTGTACGTAACGGCTAACGGGTTCCAAGTCGTTGACGCTACGGTCGAAGGCAACCTGTACTTCTCGACGCAAGAACAACTGGACGCTTTCAAACTTGAAGACGGCGCGAAAGTAACGGGCGAAACGGCTGTAAAAGCGGAATAGTATGTTCTGAATTCTGATCATGCTCCCGGAAATCTCCGGTATAAGAAGCTCTGAACCGCATAGCGGTTCGGGGCTTTTTTATGTTGTATCAGCCTTCGCCATACTTATGCCCTAGAATCGACTGCGCGCGTGAGGCAAAATGAATGTAATCCATATTCGAGGAAATGAAGAACAGGAGGAACCCGACCATGACCGCAACTGATTCTGGCGTACTGTCCAACATCCAAGCCGAGCTCTCCCGGATCGAACGCGAGGAGAATGTCCGTATCCTGTACGCGTGCGAATCCGGCAGCCGCGCATGGGGATTTCCTTCGCGGGACAGCGATTACGACGTGCGTTTTCTATATGTGCATGAGCCTGATTGGTATTTATCCGTATTCGACCGTCGCGACGTGATCGAGCGGCCGATCAGCGATCTGCTAGACGTGAACGGCTGGGATCTGCGCAAAGCGCTGCGGCTGTTCCGTAAAAGCAATCCACCGCTGCTCGAATGGTTGCAGTCGCCGATCGTGTACAAAGATCAGCCGGAAGCGACGAATCAGATCCGCGGCTTGGCCGGGCTGTCTTTTTCCGCAAAAGCCTGTACGTTCCACTATCTGCACATGGCCCGCGGCAATTACCGGGACTATCTGCAAGGGGAGACGGTGCACAGCAAAAAGTATTTTTACGTACTGCGTCCGCTGCTCGCCTGTGCCTGGATCGAACGTTTCGAAAGTCTGCCGCCGATGGAGTTCGACACGCTCAAAGACACGATCCTGGAGCCCGGCGAACTTCGAACGGCAATCGACCGACTGTTGGAACGAAAAAAATCCGGCATCGAAATGAAAGCAGAGCCTCGGATCGGGGTTATTAATCAATATCTGGAAACTCAAATTTCTTATTATGAACAGCAAGCCCCGCGCATGCCGGATTCCGGACAGTCGGTCGACGATCGGCTTGATCCGTTATTTCTTTCCGTATTGCGAGCAGCCTGGAGGGAGACGTAAATCAATATGGCTATCGTCCAACTAAGCTCGACTCATCCCGACTTTTCTTTTTTAATCCGCAAAAATCCGTCGACCGGCATGTTGATCCGTCCGATCCGAAAAGGTCTGGCCTACGGTTGGTACAGCGATCCGCAGACGTTCAACGTGTATTTCAAAGACGCGGACAACGAAGTTTCGTACAAACGCAGCGAGCTGGAAGAGTTCGAGTATCTCAACGTTTCCCGTTATAACACGCCGCTGTTTCCGCTGAACGCGATCAACGAGTTTTTCTCGCATCCGCTAAAACCCGATGAACGGGATACGGACGGCGCGACTACGACGTTGTTCATCAATATGGTGCACATCGAGCGCGACCGCTACATTCACTTTTTTGCCAAACATCTGCCGGATATTGACTTCGAATTGACGCATCTGGCCCACAAAAGTTACTCGTTGAAAATGACGACCGAGCGCAATCTTCACTATCTGCTGCATGCGGCGAGCGTTTTGTTTTTATTCCTGTCCATGTTCGGCAAAGAATTTCTGGACGTCAGCGATGCGGTATTGGAAAAGTATGCGCGCAGCGTGAATATCATCGACGCGCCGTTTTATATCCGCAGCCTGTTCGTCCGCAATTTCCTCGGTTCCCGGTCGCGTTTCCGCAAATACGTCGGCGAGCTGGAACGGACGGAGCGCTACAAGATCGCGTTCGATTTCGGCGGCACGGCGTATCAGCGGCGCAGCATTATTTCCGAGCAGTTGGCGTTCGACAAATCCATTCTCGATATCGGCTGCGGCGAAGGCTTTTACGCGATGCCTTACGCCGACCGGATCAAGGACGACTACAGCTATTACGCGATCGACGTGAACGAGGAAGTGTTGGAGCAGACCGTCCGCAAAGCCGAAAGCAAAGAACTGGACAATCTGGTTCCGTTCGCTTCGCTGGAGCTGTTTTTGGAAACGTACAACGGCGAGCAGGTAGACGTCGTTCTGACCGAAGTCGTCGAACATATGGGCAAAGACGAAGCGGCGGCGCTGATCCGGCAGGTGCTGAATAAAGTGGACTTCGACCGTTTCGTGATCACGACGCCGAATGCCGATTTCAACCGTTTTTACGAGCTGGAAGGCATGCGGCACGACGATCACGATTGGGAGATGGAGCAGGCCGAGTTCCGGGCTTGGATCGAACAGTTGGCAAAAGGACGCGGATTGCACATGGAATGGCTGGAGATCGGCGACCGGGTCAACGACGTGACGACGACGCAGGGCGTATTGTTCGTGCGGGAAACCAAACTTGAATCGACGGGAAAAGGAGGAGAAAACAATGAGCGAATCCACGTCTAAAACGCTGGAAATCCGCACGAAAGTGCATACGGTATTGATGCTGGTCGGCCCGACGGAATGCGGAAAAACGACGTTTGCCGAACGCGTTCTGCTGCCCAAGCTGCGCCTGAAAAACGAAGAACGCGGTTTGCAAGGCAACGTGCAGCTGCTGGCGTCCGACCGAATCCGGCAGGAGATGCTCGGATACGATTACGACAAGTACGATTCGGTGATGCTGGAGGCGAGCGAGCAGACCTTTGCGCTGCTGTTCGAACGGTTGAAGCTGGCGACGACGTTCCCGATCAATGCCGAATTCGTGATCGTCGATACGACCGGACTGTCCGAAGATTTCCGTCAGCAGGTGCGTTCGATCGCGAAAGCCAACCATTACCGCGTGGAAGCCGTCGTGTTCGATTACCGCAAACGCAGCGACTATTACGCGTCCGAACGCTCCAAGCGGCTAATTTCGAACCATATCAACCGGCTGAAAAAAGAAGTGCTGCCGGTACTCGCGAGAGAACAGTACGACGCGGTTCACCGGATCAAGGCGAAAGATTTCGGAGAAACGGCCGTTCAGGAGATGGACGAGCCGACCCTGTACTCCGTTATCGTTGAAAATGAAGCGGAGTACGTCGACTGCATTCTGCCGCAAGGCCGCGATTATATCGTGATCGGCGACGTGCACGAAAGCGTGGACGCGCTTAAAGGCCTACTGCTCGACTACGGCTGCAAGCTGGATGGCGAACGGCTGATGCTGCCCGATAAATTAAAATGGACGACGTTCATCCTGGCGGGCGACTGGATCGACAAAGGCAAACAGACGCGCGATATCGTCGAGTTTTTGCACGCGAACCGGGAGCATTTCCTGTTCGTCAAAGGCAACCACGAGAACTTCGTTTACAAATACATGCGCGGCGAAATCGCGGGCGTGGACGGCGAACTGCTGGACAATTATTTCGATTCGATCCCGGTTCTGCAACAAGACGAAGCGCTGCGCGCGAAGTTCGACGAACTGGTGGAGGCGTCACAGCCTTTTTACCGCCGGATCGGCGTAGGCGAAGGTCAGCCGTCCTTTTACGTAACCCATGCGCCGTGCGAAAACAAATATATCGGCAAGCTGGATAACTACGCGCAGCGCCACCAGCGGACGTTCCGTTTAATGCCGGATGTGCCGAAAGAAGAACAATTGTCCTTTTTGCAGCGCGACGCGGTCGGCAATTATCCGTATCATCTGTTCGGTCACGTGGCGGCGAAGCAGGCGTTTCGTCTGCGCAACAAGCTGCATCTGGACACGGGAGCGGCGCACGGCAATTTGCTCACTTCGGTCAGCATGGGCTACAAGCCGTTTTTCAAATCGCATAAATCGTCGGTCGCCGGCGTGCCGGACGAGCTGCCGACATTGTTCCGCCAGGAACGACGTGTTCAGCCGCGCGAGTTGAGCGAGGACGACGTGCGCCGGTTGCGCTATATTTCTCGGCATAAGATCAACTTTATCTCGGGCACCATGTCTCCTTCGGACAAAGACATGAATGCGGAAGAACTCGAATCGCTGCGCCGCGGGCTGGATTATTTCCGGGGAAATGGCTTGAACGAAGTCATTTTGCAGCCGAAATACATGGGTTCGCGCTGTAATCTGTATCTGCATCGGAAAGCGGAAGAGAGCTTTGCGGTCAGTCGCAACGGCTACAAGATCAAGCAGGTCAACCTGACAACTGTGTACGAAAAATTGCTGGAGCGTTTCGGCGAATACATGAAGCAAAACGGTATCCGCATCCTGATTCTCGACGGAGAGTTGATGCCTTGGCATGCGCTGGGCGAAGGTCTGATCGAGCGCCAGTTCCGTCCGATCGGCGCGGCGCTGGACAGCGAGCTGTCATTCCTCAAGGAACACGGCTTCGAGCAGGCGCTCGACCGCTTAAGCGAAGACTACGACAACAGCGGCTTCGGGCAAGACCGGATTCACGATTCCAAAAGCAAGCTGATCGACAAATACGGCAACGGCGCTTATCAGAACTATAAATACGTGCACGAGATTCGCCAAGCGCGCATGCCGCTGAAAGCGCACGAAGAAGCTTATGCCGTATACGACCGTCAGCTCGGACTGTATGCGGGCGAAGGCGAAGCCGAGTACAAGCCGTTCGGACTGCTGAAGATCGTCTACGAAGACGGTCGGGAAGAGCTTCCAAGCGAAACGCGAAAACAGTCGGAGCTGTACGCTTGGCTGTCGGACGACGAAGCGCTAACGCTCGATTTGTCGGCGGAAGAAGCTTATGAACAGGCTTCCGACTTCTTCGGCAAGCTTACGCTGGATCGCGGCATGGAAGGCGTCGTCGTCAAGCCGGAGCTTCCGGCCGAAGGCGTCGCGCCCAACATGAAAATCCGCAACCGTGATTACTTGACGATCGTGTACGGCTACGATTACCGTTTCCCGCACAAATACGCCAAGCTCATCAAGCAAAAAAGCATCCAACGCAAGCTGCGCACCTCGATCGCCGAGCATAAGCTGGGACAGCGCATGCTGAACGTGCCGATCGACGAAATCTCGCCGGATCATCAGGAATACCGCGAAGCGGCGTCGGATCTGCTGTTCGAGGTGGCAGGAGAGAAAGAGATCGATCCGCGATTGTAAGGAATACGATCAAATTTTTCGAATCAAATCCTCGAAGGTTATATGCCAAGCAGAAATCATCCTATTTCAATAAGCATATAAAAAAGCCCCTCTTTCTCTTAAAAGAAAGAGGGGCTTGAACGTGTCGAGAAAGTCCAACGTAGCTGGAAGCGAGAAGACGGAGAGAGAAATTCAGTGAAAGACGCCTTTGAACTTGGAAAACTTCAACTAAAACTTTCAATCGACTTTTCCAAGTGAGACAGCGAATTGAACGAATTTCTCTCGGAGTCTTCTCGCTTCCCACGCCACGTGTCTTTCCCGAAACGCTAAGCCTATCTTGATTCGTTACTCACATGCCCCCTGCGAAGTCCGCTCCAGATCGATCTGCGGAGTCAGCGTAATCTCGAATGCACGCCACCAGATGAAGTCCGGGTCGTTCTGCGGAAGCACGACGCCGGCATATTGCGCAAAGCGCCAGTCGCGCGACTTCGGACCGGCTTCGCCCTGCGGAACGCCGAAGCGTCGAACCGCGCAGGTCGGAGCATCCGTGCCGATCCCGAAAGCGGGGGTCGCGGCCAGTTCGGCAGTAAGCGTCTGCATATCGGTACGCAGCAGTTGCACGAGGTAATCGTAATCCTGCGGCGTGTTGAAAATCTTCATGTTCTGATCGGCCGTCACGTTCGTATAAGGCGTACGAGCACGCGATTCCGTGCGGATATTCGCGATCTCGATCGTTTTGTATGAGTAATCTTTCAGGAAACGCTTGAACAGTAGCGAGCCGTGCGCATCCAGCGCAAGGCCGAGCGCCCGTTCCTGCGTTTCTTTTTTGAGGAAAAAGAAACGGGACAGCGCCATGCCGAGCGACATGCCGATCTTGTTGCCCGCGGTGTTCCAAGCGCTGTAGCCGAACAACGCGCCCGTCGCCGGAGAGTTCAGCAGTTCCGGGGTCACGACTACGCCTGCCGAGCCGCCGCGCGTAAAGTCCACGACCAGCGTCGGCAGCTTGGCCGCGCGGTTGTCTTCGATATGAGCAATCGCCGCACCGATCTGATCTTCGCTCGTGAGCGCGACCAGTTCCAGCTCGTAATCCGGGTTCGATACCGAACGACCGTCGCCCGTATACGTGCCGCCCGCGATCTCGATATGCCGCAGGATATTGGTATGCACATCCATGTATTCGTAGGTGTTTACGATCTCCGAGCCGTCGCGACCGAAGTAGCGAACGGCCACGACAGGTTTGAGCGGCTGCGTCGAATCTTTCGCATGCAGCTCGGCCGCCATGCGCGCCATCAGGGAATGGCCGAGACCGTCCGCGTCCGGCAGGATGATCGCGCGCTCCGGATTCTGTCCGCCGCTGCCGCCTAGCCATGCGTCGATATGGGCTTCGATCCAATCGATCTCGTTCGCCTGCACGCCTTGGGTCGAAGCGTCATCCACGCCGAAAGCGACGAAATCGACTCCGGCATCGCGTACCAGCGCTTCCAGCACATAGCGGTTGGTTTTGAATTTATGTTGGCGGGCATTGTAATACGTTTGCTTGTCGAAATGAACCGTATCTTCATAGCTGCTGCCGTCCGGCTGAAGATCGTAACCGCTAAGCACGGCATCGAATTCCGTTTGCGGAAGCCGAGGCTTCATCATCAGCGCACGCGATTCGGTATAGGCTTCGATGCTGAGGCTTTCGGCCATCGTGGTCGTCGCCAGCCGCATGACCGTATCCAGCAGGAAGATCGGCTTGTTCGGGTAATCGCGTTTCAATCCGGCAATGGTATCGAGCAGCGACGTCGTTTGCGGATCATAAGTCGGATAATCGGCTCCGCCGTCCGCCCGAAGGCGCCGGCTGCCGATCAGGCCTCCGTAAGCCAGCATATCGATCGAGATGATGAACCCGTCCGCCTCGGCCGCCTTGCTTTGCAAAAACTGCCCGGCCGCTGCCGGATCGCCGTAAACGGCGCCGCTTGTTCCCACCACTTCCGTGCCTGCGATTTCGCCCGTGTCGTCCATTCGATTGCGAATGATCGACGTGTTCGGCGTCACAACCTCCAGTCCTGCTGCATGTCCTTGCACGATTACGTCGTCGAGATTGGCCGGACGATCGTCCAGCGGGATGTATACGACTTTTTTCATCAGTATCGCTCCTTTGGCTTGGTTTGACGGCAGCCTGCAGAAACTTGCTGTTTTTCCGCCGTTACTTAATAAGGAGGAACGGAGGGACGTTTTACAACCGTTCGTCCAAATTTTTTTTGTAAAATCCCCTCTACCGATGTACGCCGCTTGTTTCGTAACGTTGTGCCTTTTTAGAAAATGGTTCTATCCAAATGGCAAAGGTTATAGTATAAATAATAAGAACATTTGTTCTGATTATAAAAATTAGAGGAGGGCGACAAAGAATGGAAGAAACCATCGACAACTATCGGCATGAACTTCAACGCACAGCTTGGCGGGTCGCTTATTATCAGAGAGAACACTATCGCAAAGAAGTCACAGGCATCGAAAACGAAAGTTTAAGGCGTCCGGCTGAACCGTGCTCGCGCGAAGTCGAACAGAGGATGAACGAATATATGGAATTGATTCCTTTTGACAAAGGCAGACAGGTGATCGAATCGATATTCATTGAAGGCAAGACCGAAGCGGAAACGGCGGAAAGCATGCAGATCAGCCAACAGGGGGTGAGCAAATGGAAACGAAAATCATTGGAGCATCTGCGCCGGACGTTGAATTCCCCTTACTGTTGAGACGTTCCCGCGCAGGCGATTCCGAAGCGCTGCGCCAAGTCGTCGAATTGCTGGAACCGGACATTGAGGAATTGAGCCGGCAGATGAGAATGGACCGAAGCGACGCCGCGCAGACGCTGCGAACGGAGCTGATCGGTTGGGTTTTGGGAGGGGAATGATCGGAGCCGACAATTTGATTTCCCATCCCTAACTTTTTGCTTGTTGTTTTCGTCTTTATAGAAGAAACGAAAATTTAAAGAAGTTGTTCAAAGAACATTTGATGGATTTGTCCGTAATCTTGATCATGTGGAACAATTCAAGAGTCTTGAACAAATTCGAATAGGCATACGTTTGAACGAAAGTCGGCTGATGGGATCGTCCAGAAGAGCGGAATGGAAGATCGTGAATATCGATTAATCGAGTTTGTTTTTCCATGGCCTAGGCGTTAAAATAAAACCAGAGATGATAGATTGATCTATCAAAAATAAACTGCGCATTTGTGCTTGTATTCTGTGAAGTGAGACGAGTGGTAGGGGGAATACGTCTTGGAAAAAGAACAGATGCCCGCCAAACAAGCCAAGTTGAATGCGATTTTGGATGCGGCAACGTCGTTGTTGGTGGAAAAACCGACGGCTTCGCTGAACGAAATCGCGGCGCGTGCCGGAATCGGAATCGCCACGCTGCATCGTTATGTGGAGAGCCGGGAGCAGTTAATGCTGCATTTGGGATTTCGGGCGATGGATGTTTTGCGGGAGGCTTTCGAATCGGTCGAAAAAGAGGCGTACGCTGCTGAGCGATACATTCCTCGATTGATCGAAACGCTGATTCCGCTCGGCGATCGGATTTACTTTTTGGCTCGGGATGCAACGGTCGATAACAATCCGGATATGGAGCATACGTACCGGGATATTCGCCAGCCTGTACTGGAAAAGATCGAGCTGCTTCAGCAGCAGCGGATTTTGCGGCAAGACTGCGATGCGGAGTGGGTCTGGAGCGTGACGGAATCGGTGCTTTTTCTGGCCTGGGAACGAATGGCCGGCGGGCATCTGACTGCAAGCTCGGCGGCTGCATTGGTGGAAAGCACGGTACGCAGGGGATTCGGAGTCGGCGAGCGTCAATCATAACGGATAATCAGGGGAGGAATGGCGATGAGTATCGAAACGGGAGTCGGACGCATCACGATGACGGAGAAAGTGCTGCACAAAATCGTGGCCGGAGCGGTGGTAGACACGGAGGGCGTAGCGTTGGGAACGGGCGATTCCGCTGATCTGTCGGAGCGTTTGCGCGCGGCGGGAAAAAGCGGCCGAATACTGCTGAAGGTGCTCGAAGACGGCGTGGACGTCGAACTGCGCATCGACGTGCGCTTCGGCGAACGGATTCAGGAAGTATGCCGCGAGCTTCGCAGCAATGTGGAGACTAGCGTCGAAAAGCTGGCCGGAATGCCGGTCGTGGCGGTCTCGATCATCGTCGAAGGATTGGTCGGCGCGCGAACGGATCGTTTTTAAAAGTATTCGGGGTTGAGCTTTTGCTTCTCGGGACACATAATAGACTCAGAACCTATACCGGAAATGGAGCGTCAACTTTGCGAACATTCAAAAAAGTGTATATCGAAATTACGAGCGTATGCAATCTGTCCTGCCACTTTTGTCCGCCGACGGAGCGTCAAGCCAAGTTCATCAAGCTGGAGACGTTCGAGCAGATTTTGGATAAGATCGACCCGCATACGAACCATATCTATTTGCACGTAAAAGGAGAACCGCTGCTGCATCCGAAGATCGATCTGCTGCTGGATGCGGCGCACGAGCGCGGCTTGAAAGTCAATATCACGACCAACGGCACGCTGATCAAGAAAAACCGCGACAAGCTGCTCGGCAAGCCGGCGCTGCGTCAGATGAACTTCTCGCTGCACAGTTTCGACGGTCATGCGGGCTCGACGGATCGCGACGGTTATCTGAACGAGATTTTGTCGTTCGTGCGCGAAGCGTCCGAGCATGACGTGTCCGGCAAGATGTTGTTCTCGTTCCGGCTTTGGAATCTGACCGAGGACAATATGACGAATGCCGCGCGCAGCCGCAACCGCGAGACGCTGGAACTGATCGAGCGCGAATACAACCTGGATTACCGGATCGAGGAAAAGGTAGAGCGGGGCAAAGGGCTGAAAGTGTCCCGTAACGTCTACCTGAATCAGGATCACGAGTTCCAATGGCCGAGCTTGAGCGCGCCGGAAGACGACGGAAAAGGCTTCTGTCACGCGCTGCGCAACCATGCGGCGATCTTGGTCGACGGGACGGTCGTGCCTTGCTGTCTCGACGGGGAAGGCGTGATGAAGCTCGGCAACGTGTTGGAGCAGGAGTTTTCCGAGATCGTGGAAAGCAAGCGCGCCAATGATATCGTGTACGGGTTCTCGCGCCGCGAAGCGGTCGAGGAGTTGTGCCGGAAGTGCGGGTATCGGACGCGGTTTGGAGCGTGACGAGGCGCTGCGGGAAAAATTCGTTCAAAGCGCTATCTCACCCGGAGATTCAGGAGCGGCATGTATGCCGCTCCTGAATCTCCGGGTTCAAAGGCGTTTTGAACTGAATTTTTCCCTCCGCTGGGCACGCTCGTTTTTTAAAAGTAAGGAAGTTCAAAAGATAAAACCGCTCGAAAGGCGGTTTTTTTGTATATCTGAATACATAAACAAAATGCATAAACAAAAGGAGCGGAAAGATGGAGCAGAAGGTGATTTTGGAGTTGATGACGGAGGAAGAGTTTGGTGTTTATCGGGCGCGTTCGGTCGTGGAGTATGCGGAGGATAAGGTTAAGGCGGGGAGTTGGACGGAAGAGGAAGCGTTGAAGCTTTCGGAGGAGACGTATCGGAAGTATTTGCCGGACGGGATACATAGCAAAGAGCAGTATTTGTATACGGTGCGCGAAGGAAAAGGTGGAGCGAATATCGGGAGTGTTTGGCTTGATGTTTCGGACAAGCCGACGGGAGTACGGGCTTTTTTGTATGACATCATTATTGAAGAAGCATATCAGGGCAAAGGGTTCGGGCAGGCGACGATGAGGGCGCTTGACGAGACGGCGCGTTTGCTGGGAGCGGTGACGATCGGGTTGCATGTATTCGGTCATAACCAAACGGCGCTGCATGTGTACCAGAAAGCCGGATATGCGATCACGGATTATACGATGGCCAAAAAGCTGTGAAAACAGCCCGGATTTTGTGCTTGGCCCTGAGCCGCGGCCGGGTCGGATGCGCACTCTGACGAATACGATCGAAGTTTGTTGAGCCAGCTGAAACTTTTAACGGATCGAGCTGACGCTTAGAGGCTGTTTTGAGCGGTTTGAAAATTCTAACGGATTCAGGTGATGCTTAGAACAGGAATTGGCTTGATTTTTTTGGCAAAAGCAATGAAAAAAGCGGCTAACGGATATGTGATCCGTTAAAATCGCGAAGAGGGTTGATTTCGTCTTCTGAGGGACATAGGATCCGTTAGCCGAGCCGAGCCGAGCCGAGCCGAGCCGAGCCGAGCCGAGCCGAGCCGAGCCGAGCCGAGCCGAGCC
>NZ_JAAZWE010000008.1 GCF_013185185.1 Saccharibacillus endophyticus
GGCTTAGCTCAGCTGGGAGAGCATCTGCCTTACAAGCAGAGGGTCGGGGGTTCGATCCCCTCAGCCTCCACCATATTCACTCTCTGTTGGGGGTTAGCCAAGCGGTAAGGCAACGGACTTTGACTCCGTCATGCATAGGTTCAAATCCTATACCCCCAGCCATTTATGAGAGCCATTAGCTCAGTTGGTAGAGCACCTGACTTTTAATCAGGGTGTCGAAGGTTCGAGTCCTTCATGGCTCACCATTTACACCATTGGTATTGTGCGCGTGTGGCGGAATTGGCAGACGCACTAGACTTAGGATCTAGCGTCTTACGACGTGGGGGTTCAAGTCCCTCCACGCGCACCACTTATTTTGCGGACGTGGCTCAGCGGTAGAGCATCGCCTTGCCAAGGCGAGGGTCGCGGGTTCGATTCCCGTCGTCCGCTCCATATTTTGCGCCCTTAGCTCAGCTGGATAGAGCGTTTGACTACGAATCAAAAGGCCGGGAGTTCGAATCTCTCAGGGCGCGCCATCTTTTACAAAGGAATAACGGGATGTAGCTCAGCTTGGTAGAGCACCTGGTTTGGGACCAGGGGGTCGCATGTTCAAATCGTGTCATCCCGATTGCTTTTGCGGGTGTAGTTCAATGGTAGAACTCCAGCCTTCCAAGCTGGTAGCGTGGGTTCGATTCCCATCACCCGCTCCATTTTTTAAAAGTCGAGACCGGAAGCGGTCTTTTTTGTTATATACCCCGGCGTTCTCAAGAACGCTATTTTCTTATACCTCTTGACTTTGTCTCTGCGCAGTTTTAAAGCGGGAATTCTGTATTTATACATAACGTTTTTCTGCTTTCATTTTATAGATTTTAGAAAACTTGCACAAAAATACCCGGTCGCTTTTTCGCTATAAAGTGAAGATTTATCAAATGAATTGTTGTATGATGTGATGAAGATGTCATATCAGCAAGCATGCAATGCAGACAGATAGGAGGAGTAACATGACTGAACTGACGGTAACCGCAAACAAAGGCAGTTCCAACAACCTGCTCAGACGCGATGTGCGGTTCCTGGGGAATATTCTTGGAGAAGTGCTCGTTCATCACAGCGGACAGGAACTCCTGGACAAGGTCGAGAAGATTCGCGAACTAAGCAAGTCGCTTCGCGCGATCTATCTGCCGGACCTTCACGAAGAGTTCAAGCGAGAAATCTATTCGCTCGATCCGGAGATTCGACATCAGGTCATTCGGGCTTTCGCCATTTATTTTCAACTCGTTAATATTGCGGAACAGAACCATAGAATTCGCAGAAAACGCGACTACGAACGATCTGCCGGTGAAGCCGCGCAGCCGGGTTCGATCGAAACCTCGGTTCAGCAACTGAAAGAACAAAACTTCTCCTATGAAGACGTACAGAATTTCCTGCAAAATCTGTCGCTTGAACTGGTTATGACAGCGCATCCGACAGAAGCGGTTCGCAGGGTTATTTTGGACATTCACAAGCGCATTGCGGCAGACGTGATGCAGCTCGACGATCCGTCATTGACCTTCCGGGAACGTGAACAGTTGCGCGAAAAGCTGCTCAACGAAGTTATTACCCTGTGGCAAACGGACGAACTTCGTGACCGTAAGCCAACCGTACTCGACGAAGTTCGAAACGGCATGTACTACTTCCATGAGACGCTATTCCATGTGTTGCCTGACGTATACGGCGAATTGGAACGATGTCTCGACAAATACTATCCGGGACACGACTGGCATGTGCCGAACTATCTGCGTTTTGGTTCGTGGATCGGCGGAGACCGCGACGGCAATCCTTCGGTGACTGCAAGCGTGACCTGGCAGACCTTGCAAATGCAGCGCAAACTCGCTATTCGGGAATACCATGCAATTCTCGTCGAACTCATTCGCGTACTCAGCTTCAGCAGCAGCATCGTCAACGTGACGGATGAACTGTTGGAGTCGATCGAACATGACCGCGAGAACGTAGCGGTCGATCCCAAGTCTTACTGGCACAACGACAATGAGCCTTACCGCGTAAAACTCACGTATATGATGCGTAAACTCGACAACGTACTCGATGACGAGAAAAAAGGTTGTCCCGACCGTTACGCGCAACCGTCCGAACTGATCGAAGACCTTCAAATCATTGACCGCAGCTTGCGTTACCATCATGCCGATTACGTAGCGGACAGCTCGATCAAGAAACTGGTTCGCCAGGTCGAATTGTTCGGATTCCATACGGCTACTCTGGATATCCGCCAGCATAGTCAGGAACATGAGAAAGCCATGACTGAAATTCTGAACAGCATGAACATCGTTTCCGATTATGCACAGTTGTCCGAAGACGAAAAAGTCGAGCTGTTGGTTCGTTTGTTGGAAGATCCGAGACCGCTGACGACTCCGTATCAGACATACAGCGACGGTACGGAAGAGTGCCTTCAGGTCTACCGTACGGTATTCGAAGCCCAGAACGAATTCGGTAAAAATTGCATCAGCAGTTACCTCATCAGCATGGCTGAAGCATCCAGTGATATTTTGGAGGTTATGGTCTTCGCCAAAGAAGTCGGACTCTTCCGCAAACATCCGGACGGAACCGTGGTCAGCACGCTGCAGGCTGTACCGTTGTTCGAGACGATCGGCGACCTTCAAGCAGCCAGCGGCATCATGAAGCGCCTATTCGATATTCCGATCTACCGCGAAGCGGTTACCGCGATGAATGACCAGCAGGAGATTATGCTGGGTTATTCCGACAGCAGCAAAGACGGGGGAACGGTTGCAGCGAACTGGGAACTCCGCGTCGCGTTGAACGAGATTACGGCTATGGCCTCCTCTTACGACGTGAAGCTGAAGTTCTTCCATGGTCGCGGCGGTTCGCTCGGTCGTGGAGGTATGCCGCTTAACCGGAGCATCTTGGCTCAACCTCCGCACACTGTAGGAGCGGGCATCAAGATTACGGAGCAGGGTGAAGTGCTGTCCTCCCGTTACTCGCTTAAAGGTATTGCGTATCGAAGCCTTGAACAAGCGACTTCAGCATTGCTGACTTCGGCAGTTGCGGCAACCGATACTTCTTATATGGAAGAAGAAATTCAGTGGGAAGATATTGCAAGAGGGATTTCCGAAGCTTCGCTGGAAAAATATCAGGATCTCATTTTCCGCGATCCGGACTTCTTGTCCTTCTTCAAAGGAGCAACGCCGCTGTCCGAGATTGGCGAGTTGAATATCGGTTCCCGTCCTTCCAAGCGGAAGAATAGCGACCGTTTCGAAGACTTGCGCGCGATTCCGTGGGTATTTGCCTGGACGCAAGGTCGCTATCTGGTTCCGGCTTGGTATGCGGCAGGAACAGGTATCCAAAGCTTCTATCAAGGCAAACCGGAAAATCTCGAAACGTTGAAAAAAATGTATGCAAGCTTCCCGTTCTTTACTTCTTTGGTCGATTCGCTTCAAATGGCAGTCGCCAAAGCCGATCTGGTCATTGCGAAGGAGTATGCTTCCATGTACGGAGACGACGAAAGCCGTACTCGAATCTTCGGCTTGATCGAAGAAGAGTTCCGTCTAACGAAGCAGCTGATCCTCGACATTACCGGTCAGCAAGAAATTTTGGATAATGTACCGGTTATTCAAGAATCGATCAGGCTCCGCAATCCGTACGTCGATCCGCTTAGCTACCTGCAAGTCCAACTGCTGACGGAACTGCGCGAATTGCGGGATACGGCAGAACCGGAAGATCAGGAACTGATTCGTGAAGTTCTGCTTACGATTAACGGCATTGCTGCAGGACTTCGAAATACGGGTTGATAAAAATAACAAAACCGATCATTCTGCCAGCCGCGTCTTTTCATCAGGAAAGACGCGGCTTTTCTTTGTATAAACCTAATGATGACGTCTTTTTCAGTTTCTTAACTTTTGTAAGGGGTTGGAAGAAGTTACAGCAGCAGTGTTGCTTTTTAACGCCGCATGAATTACGATTTGAACATACGCATAGAGCGGTCGATTTATGGCACAACCGCAGGCAGCAGTGAGCTTGATGTGGATGGACATGATCAAATCGGCCGGATGTAATGCTTGCCTTCAGTTGTTTGGGGAATCCCGGAAAAGAAGCGGCAGGGGCTTCAGGTTCCCAATTCAGCGGGCTTAGTCTGGGGGAGACATGGTGGACAATCTGGAAACGAGATTGGTGAAACTTGCGCTCAAAGGTGACCAGAGGGCGTTCGCCGAAATCGTTGATCTCTATAAGGATCGAATTTTTCATCTCGCGTATCGAATGCTGAGCAATCGACACGAGGCGGAGGATGTCGTTCAGGAGACGTTTTTGCGCGTCTACCGGAATTTGGATCGTTATGATCCTGGACAGAAATTTTCGACCTGGATTTATCGGATCGGAACGAACCTGAGCATCGACCGTCTGAGAAAAAGAAAACCTACATACTCGCTCGACGCGGAGATCGGCGATCAGGACGGCGCCGATGGTTACGCGCTTATACCCGGTGACAATCGTACGCCGGAAACGGAATACATGATTTCCGAGACGCGTACGACAATTCATGAAGCGATTGACGGATTGCCTCCGAAGTATAAGACCGTCATGATTTTGCGTTATTTGCAGGAGTTGTCGTTGCAAGAGATCAGCGACGTGCTCGATATGCCGGTAACGACGATTAAGACACGCGTGCACCGCGGTCGTGAATTTTTGCGAAAAAAGCTGGAATCGCAGCAACATTAAGCGATTTCGGTTTTTTTGTGGAAAACTTTTCGAGAGTAAAACTCAAATTTTACGAAACATTGAACGTCGCTTAATAAAATCAAAATTTAATTCGATTTTATTGTTACCCATTGAAACTATCATCGGCATGCGGCGTATTAAGAAGGGCATGATAAGGCCAACAACAGATTTTACCGAGTTTTTACGAAAGGATTGGCTCATATGGAATGCAAACAAGCCGTCTCGCTCATGCACGATTATCTGGATGGAGATCTGCCTTCAGAGCAGGCACGCGAATTACAAAGTCACCTGGAAGCCTGTACGGATTGCCGAGCTGCTTTTCGACGTCTCGAAGAGACGGAGATGATGTTGTTCGCGGCAAACCGAAAGTCTGAGTCCGTAGCGGTATCCGAAGATATGACCGATCGCATCATGAGTTTTCTTCCTCAGCCCAAAAAGCACAGTCCCGTATGGAATTGGGTGCGCAGGCATCCGGCATTGACCGCGGCAGCCGCTTTTATCCTTATTATGCTGGGCACGTCGATCGGATTTTGGAATGCGGATACTCAGCTTGTCGTCAGAGGCAGTGATCTGAATCGCGTTCAAGTGGAGGGGAATACCGTAATCGTTCCGGAAGGCACGATTGTCAGCGGAGACCTCACCGTAGAACGCGGAGAATTGAAGATCTACGGCGATGTAGAGGGGAATGTAACGGTCATCGACGGTTCGGCCTACCAGGCTTCGACGGCACATGTCGCGGGGCAGGTTAAGGATATCAATCAGGCGTTCGACTGGGTATGGTATAAGTTGAGCAATATTGTCTCGGAAGTCGCCTATCGCTAGCAACCCTGTCGAATGTTTCGATTCTCGTCTATATTGCAGTAGAAAGTAAGGCGCTTTGCCTCGTACCCTGTCAACGCTCAAGGTAAGGTTACGCCCACCTGAGATTTCGTGCCTAACCCGTGTACGAAGTCTCTAACGGAAATGCACCTAAGCGTGTGCGTTTCAGCCGAGCGTAAACCTCTGATCAAGAGTTGACAAGCTACTAAGGCAGCGCCTTTTTTTGCGTGCTCTGCAAGGCTCGGCTTGCAACGCAAGCACGAACGTTATAACCTATAGATATATAAATCCGAATTACAATCCGAACCGGCAGTCGGTTCCGAAGCTTGGTTGGCCGGCGGCCCTACATAGTAGCCAGCAGCCTGAGAGAGACGGAGATAACGGGGGCTTGGGTCATGATGGATTATTTTACAAACCTAACTTGGCAAGATACGATCAAGGATGTCGCGGATATCTTGATCGTTACTTATATTGTGTATCAATTGATTCTGCTTGTACGCGGAACGCGCGCCGTACAATTGTTAAAAGGCATCCTTGTGCTGGTTATCGTTTGGGCGATCAGCAGTTGGTTGGATCTGTATACGTTAAAGTGGCTGATGGACCGTATGTTTACTTTCGGGGTCGTCGCGATCTTTATCATCTTCCAGCCTGAGCTCCGTCGAGGGCTTGAACAGCTGGGACGCGGGAAATTTGTAGGACGAAACAGCGCGGATGAAGAAGAAGTCGGACATATGATCGGCGAATTAATGAAGTCGATCAACTATTTGTCCCGTCGCAAGATCGGTGCGCTAATCGTCTTTGAGCGAAATACCGGACTCAATGAGTATACGGAGTCCGGCATTCCGATGAAGTCTGTCGTCACGTCAGAGCTTTTGATCAACATTTTCACGCCGAACACGCCTTTACACGATGGAGCAGTCATTATTCAGGATCGCACGTTGTCGGCGGCGGCCTGTTATCTGCCTCTGTCCGAGAATCCTTTTATCAGCAAAGAACTCGGGACTAGACACCGTGCAGCGATCGGGATCAGCGAAGTGGCGGATTCCGTGTCCGTTATCGTGTCGGAAGAGACGGGACAGGTTTCGCTTGCGCTTGACGGGAAAGTCGTACGGGACATCGGCGAAGAAGCGCTGGTATCCAAGTTGTATGAACTACTGAAACCGAATGCGTCCATTAAAGAAAAGAAGGGCTTGTTCTGGAGAAAGAAAGGGGACGAGCCGAATGGATAAGTGGCTGGCAAACAATACGGCTGCCAAAATTATCGCGTTAGCCGTAGCCTTGATTCTTTGGGCGATGGTTCATGTCGATACCGATGCGCCTACGATTACAAGAAGCAGCCAGGGAGACCATACGACCATTGCTAATCTATCCATCGAGCCTTACGGCTTGGATGCGGATAAATATGTATTGAAAACCGTTAGTCCGCAGCAGGTAAGCGTTAATGTGTCAGGACAGACTTCTCAGCTTGCGTCCTTGGCGACCAGCAGCGAATATGAAGTGAAAATGGATTTAAGCAAGATTGAAGAACCGGGGCAGTATACCGTATCTTTGCAAGTCGATACGCCGCCCGGCGTCGAACTATTGTCTATTCTGCCTTCGAAAGTGACTGTAACCGTCGAGGAGAAAGTTACGCAGGCATTTGATGCGGTCGTGCTGACGACAGGCGTTCCGGCTGAAGGTTTTGCGGAGCTTGATCCTGTTTTCGAAGACGGCAACGCCGTTCAGGTGACGCTTCCGGCCAGCGAGATGAAGCAGGTGCAGAAAATTCAGGGCGAGATTAGCGTAGAAGGGTCAAACGGGAACGTATCGGGTCGAATCAAGCTGGTCGCATACTCGAACAACGGCGAGGTGCTTGACGATGCGGTGATCGAGCCGGCATCGATCAAGGTACAGATCCCGATTTCCTCCAACGTATCGTCGTCTTCGAAAACTTTGCCTTTGAACGTCAGTTACAGTGGGAGTTTGCCTGATGGCCTCGTGTTGTCCGATGTCAAAGCAGGTGCTCAAGAAGTGACGGTATACGGTTCTGCGGACGTGTTGAAGAGCCTCAGCAGCTATCCGCCGATCACGCTTGATCTGGATCGGATAACGGCAGAAGGGGAAACGACGTACTCCGAGGCATTGGCTGCACCGGAGGGCGCCGATCGCATCGTGCCCTCTTCGGTGAACTATACTGTGACGGTCGTGCCTTACGAACAGAAGACGATTGCCAATGTTCCCGTTACATTAACCGGCTTGGCAAAAGGCAACGAGGCGACGATTACAAATCCGGAGTCCGGCAGGATGGATGTTACGATTGTGGGAGCATCGAGTCTTTTGGCGGGAGTGACGGCTAGTGATATTACGTTGACGGCCGACCTTGCCGGGCTCAACGCGGGAACGCACAATGTACAGCTTGACGTGGAGCTTCCGAATTACATTCGAATAAATGAAAATACTCCGCCTTCAATTACGGTTGAAGTTACCGGAACCGCATCCGATACAGAGAATCAGCCTCCGGCTGAGACGGATACGGAAAATCCTGCCCCGACTCCCGAGACGGACGGGAGCAGTGGCAACAATAACGAAACGGATCCGGGAACCGAGCCTTCCGATTCCGAGACCAATACCAACACGGATACGCCGAGCACCGACGAGCCGGTAACCGAACAGCCTGGAACAACGGAAGAAACACCCGCCGCGCCGGACGAAGGAACAACGGATTCCGGCCAGACCGATCCGACCGAGAGCGAAGGATCAACCAATAATAGCGGAGAAACGAAGCCGGAACAAAACAACGATACCGGGGGAGACGCAGTTACGCCTTGAGCATCGCCCCTTGCGCTTAATCATTGTACAATTATCATCATTCGAATACGAAGCACGAGTTGATTAAGCATGTTGTCTGAATCCTGAACAAGATGCCGGCTCCGGTGCACGTGGTTTGAAATAAAAGGAGAACGAGAATCGATATGGGAAAGTATTTTGGAACTGACGGCGTCCGTGGAGTCGCTAACCAAGAATTGACGGCCGAACTGGCTTATCAAGTAGGACGCTGCGGCGGTTATGTCCTGGCGGGCAAAGTGGAGAAGCCGACCATCTTGATCGGTATGGATACGCGAGTTTCCGGTCTGATGCTGGAGTCCGCGCTGATTGCCGGACTGCTGTCGATCGGCGCGAACGTCGTGCGCCTCGGCGTGGTATCGACCCCTGCGGTTGCTTATTTGACTCGCACGCTCAAAGCTGATGCGGGCGTCATGATCTCGGCTTCGCATAACCCGGTTCAAGATAACGGCATCAAATACTTCGGCGGCGACGGCTTCAAGCTGTCCGACGAGACGGAGCTTGAGATCGAAGCGCTGATGGATGCCGAAGTCGATGAATTGCCGCGTCCTGTAGGTGCAGGGCTGGGTACGGTCATCAACGATGAGGCTTCCAAGTTCGTGTATCTGGACTACCTGAAGACTACGGTGTCCCGTTCGTTCAGCGGAATCAAAGTCGTTCTCGACTGCGCGCACGGTGCGGCTTACGAGCTGGCTCCTCGTCTGTTCCGCGATCTTGGCGCGGAAGTCATCGCGATCGGTGCCGAGCCGAACGGTCTTAACATCAATGATCATGTCGGTTCCACCCATCCCGAAGCGCTGCGCGAAGAAGTATTGAAGCATGGCGCGCATATCGGTCTGGCCTTCGACGGCGACGCCGATCGTTTGATCGCGATCGATGAAAAAGGCGAAGTGCTGGACGGCGACTATATCCTGTGCATTTGCGGCGACGCGTTGAACCGTGCGGGCAAACTGAACGGAAGCACGATCGTAACGACGGTAATGAGCAACATCGGCTTTTACAAAGCAGCGGAAAAATTGGGCTTGAACACGCTGAAGACGGCTGTCGGCGACCGTTACGTGATGGAAGAGATGCGTAAAGGGAACTTTAACCTGGGCGGCGAGCAATCGGGGCATGTCATTTTCCTCGATCATAGCACGACGGGAGACGGCATGCTGACCGCGATTCAACTCGTGGATACGCTGGTTGAAGCAGGCAAGCCGCTTAGCGAGCTGAAGACGATGATGCGTCAGTATCCGCAGCTGCTCGTCAACGTACGGGTGCAGGACAAGCGCAACTATGAGGGCAATCAAGCGATTTTGGCTGCCGTAGAAGCGGTTGAGCAGGAGCTGGGCAGCGAAGGTCGCGTTCTGGTACGTCCTTCCGGCACGGAGGCGCTGATTCGCGTTATGGCCGAAGGACCGGATAAAGATCAGTTGGATCGCGTTGTCGGTCAGATTGCCGATGTGGTACGCAGCGAGCTTGTTTAAGCGAAGCGACAAAGAAAGCCCGAGTTGTAAACCGACTTTCAATGTCATATAATGATGGGGTGCCCGCTTGCGTTCAGGTGGGCATCCTGTATTTTTTGGTTAATAAAGGCTATGGGCCTTCACTTTGAACAGAACGAGGAGGAACGTGAGGTAAGATTCATAAGCGCCAGAGCTTGAGTGCCAGATCGGAACGCCGTTGCGCGCAAGCGCGTTTAACGGGTATGTGCGATTCAAGTTGACGAGGTGGAGGTGTTCGAAATATTCGGCGGGGACCTCCCGGTATTGCATCAAACCGTAAGCGAATTTCGGAAAACGGACAGGCGACTGGCCGCACAAACGGATTCGCGGATGCTCAATCATGAGGCTTTTCGTGCGTAAACTGAAGACGCGAAAGCTTATGCGGCCGACAAGAGACAGACGACGGCTCTGTTTCCCGGTTCGTGGATTTTGAATGTTCAAATCATTCAACGGGATAGCTTTGTCCTTTTACGGGACATTCTTTTCCGTGCTTCATAAGCTTTGCTTTTCACCGGACCGCTCGAAGTCTCAAGATCCAACCCAAATGATGAGCGGAGGAAAATAATTATGTGTGGAATCGTAGGATATATCGGACCAAGAAATACGCAGGATATTTTGATCGAGGGTCTTTCGAAGCTGGAATACCGCGGGTACGACTCGGCGGGTATCGCCGTGTATACGGACGGAGGTCTGAAAGTCTCCAAAGCGCTCGGACGTCTGGTCAACCTGGAAAACAAGCTGGAAGGCGCTCCTTTGGTAGGCTCGGTCGGCATCGGCCATACGCGTTGGGCGACGCACGGCAAGCCTTCGGACGTTAACTCGCACCCGCACACGGACGCTACGCAGAAGTTCTCGGTCGTGCATAACGGCATTATCGAAAACTATCTGGAACTGAAAGACGAGCTGATGGCAAGCGGCGTCGAGTTCGTTTCGGAAACGGATACGGAAGTCATTTCCCACCTGGTTGCTCGCGAATATAACGGCGACATCGTGGAAGCCGTGCAAAAAGTGATCAAGCACCTGCGCGGCGCTTTCGCGCTGGGCGTACTTACCGAGTATGAGCCGGATCGCATCGTAGCGGTACGTCATGCAAGCCCGCTGATTATCGGGATCGGCGAAAACGAAAATTTCATCGGTTCGGACATTCCGGCCATTCTGAAGTATACGCGCAACGTGTTCATCCTGAACGACGGCGAGATGGCTCTGCTGACTCGCGACAGCGTGAAGCTGATGACGATCGAAGGCAACGAAATTGCCCGGGAAATGACGTACATCGAATGGGACGCGATTACGGCGGAAAAAGGCGGCTACGAGCATTTCATGCACAAAGAAATTCACGAGCAGCCTAGAGCCTACCAAGATACGATGCGCGGACGCGTGGACGAAAGCGGCAAAAAAGTGGTTCTGCCGGACTTCCACATGACGGACGAGCAGATCAAAAATATCCGTAACGTGCAGATCATCGCTTGCGGTACGGCGTACCATGCGGGTCTCGTTGGACGCACGGTCATCGAACGTCTCGTACGCATTCCGGTCGAAACGGACGTGGCTTCCGAGTACCGTTACCGTTCCCCGATCGTAACGCCCGAGACGCTTGTAATCGTGGTCAGCCAATCGGGCGAAACCGCGGATACGCTGGCAGCTCTGCGCGAAGCGCAAGCGAACGGCGCTCACGTTCTGGCGATCACGAACGTCGTGGGCAGCTCGATCGCACGTGACGCGAACGACGTCATCGCGACATTGGCCGGACCGGAAATCGCGGTAGCTTCGACAAAAGCGTACACATCGCAGTTGATCGGATTCTACCTGCTGGGTCTGTACTTCGCGCAGGTTCGCGGAACGCAAACCGAAGCTCAAGTCGCGGAAACGCTGGCGGCTATGCAGGCACTGCCGGAACAGGTCGAATCGATTCTGGCACGCGAACTGGAAGCTAAGGCTCATGCCGAAGAATTCTCTTCGCAAAAGCACCTGTTCTTCATCGGACGCGGTCTGGACTATGCAGCCGCTCAAGAAGGTTCGCTGAAGCTGAAAGAAATCTCGTACATTCACTCCGAAGCTTATGCGGCAGGCGAGCTGAAGCACGGCACGCTGGCGCTGATCGAAGAAGGCGTACCGGTTATCGCACTGGCAACCGAGCAGGCGCTGATCGAGAAAACAGTCAGCAACATCAAGGAAGTCAAAGCTCGCGGCGGCGTTGTCCTGACGATCTGCTACGAAGAAGACGCGCAAGAATTGCTGAAATCGGTCGATTCCGTATTCACGATTCCGAAGACTCTGCCACTGCTGACAGCTTCTTTATCCGTAGTTGCGCTGCAACTGCTGTCGTACTACGCTTCCCTGGCTCTGGGCCTGGACGTAGACAAGCCGCGTAACCTGGCGAAAAGCGTAACGGTAGAGTAAGATTGATTGAAAAGTTTGGCGGCGGGTACCGTGACCGGGCCGAACTTATAATGTATGAGTACCTTGTCGACGCCAAAGGTACTCGATCAACAAAAAGGATTGGCCCCGTTACTGCGGGCCAATCCTTTTTTGCATATAAACAGTTAGGCTGGAGAGGTTTCTTTAGCATGGGTGTGTTTATGCACGGCTTCCGTACCTGCATTCAGCGCCGTCTGATAATACTCGCATTTATGCTCGATTACGCTCATCGTGTTCAACAGTTCCTGCATCTGGGCTTGAACGACCGCTTTGCGTTCTTGGAACATATCGTACCGTTGACGCAAACTGTCGTCTCCGTCGGAGCACCAGTCGATAAACGTTTTGATTTCTTTGATCGGCATGCCGGTCTTTTTGAGGCATTCGATAATTTTCAAGGCTTCCAGGTCGGATTCTTTGAAAGAACGGATGCCGCCGGAAGTTCGTTCGATTCGAGGAAGCAATCCTTCTTTATCGTAATAGCGCAGCGTGTAAGGAGTCAGGTTCAAAGCCTTGGCGGCTTCGCCGATTGAATATGTTCTCATTGCAGTTCTCCTATTCCCGGTATGGTGAATGCGATTTTATCACTGGATCTGCCGGATGTCAAAGGCGATAGGACTGCCGTAAATCCCGCTTGACTTAGAGTTAACTGTAAGGAGTAGGATGAACAGGTGAGCAATTATCCATTAACTATTCTTGGAGGTACTTATTATGTCGACAGCTCAAGCGAAAGTAGTCTACGGAGCGGATCAATCGTTCCAATCTGCCGAGATTCAACGTCGGGAACTTCAGCCGCACGACGTACTGATCGAGATCAAATATGCAGGCATCTGCCACTCCGATATTCACAGCGCACGCGGCGAATGGGGACCCGTGCAGTATCCGTTCGTTCCGGGCCATGAAATCGCAGGGATCATCGCGGCAGTCGGTTCGGCTGTAACCAAGCATACGGTCGGCGATCGCGTCGGAGTCGGCTGCATGGTCGATTCCTGCGGCAAGTGCGTACACTGTCACGACGGCGAAGAGCAATACTGCCTGGAAGGCATGACGGGAACTTACGGTTCTGTCGATCGTTACGGTCAATATACGCAGGGTGGTTATTCCAGCCATATCGTCGTAACAGAAGAATTCGTCGTGAAGATTCCGGACAATATCGCGCTGGACGCGGCAGCTCCGCTGCTGTGCGCAGGCATCACGACATATTCGCCGCTGCGTCACTGGGGAGCGGCTCCGGGTAAAAAGATCGCGGTCGTCGGCCTGGGCGGTCTGGGCCATATGGCCGTCAAATTCGCGCATGCGATGGGTTCCGAAGTAACGGTCCTGTCGCAATCGCTGAAGAAAAAAGAAGACGGCTTGAAGCTCGGAGCAAGTGCTTACTACGCGACAAGCGATCCGGAAACGTTCAAGGAACTGGCCGGAAGCTTCGATCTGATTATCAACACGGTAAGCGCGCAGATCGACATGAATGCGTATCTGTCGCTGCTGGCCGTAGACGGCACGCTGGTGAACGTCGGCGCTCCTGCGGAGCCGCTGCCGGTTCAAGTCTTCTCGTTGATCGGCAAGCGCCGTTCGTTCGCGGGCTCGTCGATCGGCGGCATTCGCGAAACGCAGGAAATGCTCGACTTCTGCGCGGAGCACAATATCACGCCGGAGATCGAAGTGATCTCGGCGGATCGCATCGACGAAGCTTGGGAGCGCGTGATGAAGTCGGACGTGAAATACCGGTTCGTGATCGATATCGCGACGCTGTAAGCAATGGGCGGTAGCGAAAAATAATGCAGATACGAAACAGACCCGGTGCATAGGCATCGGGTCTGTTCTCAATATGCTGCTCCCGTCGTTATCGGACAGAATGTGTGGATCGGTTCAAACGCCACCCTTTTGCCCGGCGTCACGATCGGCGATCATGCGGTCGTTGCGGCAGGAGCGGTCGTGACGAAGGATGTCCCGCAGGATGCCGTGGTGGCCGGCGTTCCTGCTAAATTCATCAAAACGATTCATGATTGAATATTGGCTTTAAGCTGCCTGTACGCCTTCGGCGACATCCCGTAAGCTTTCGTAAACTGCCGCGTAAAATAGTTGCTGTCATTGAATCCGCATTCGTACGAGATTTGCGTCACGGTCAGATCGCTGTGCTTCAGCAGCATACGCGAACGCTCCAGACGCAGGCTTTGCAGATAGGCGACCGGAGTTGTCTGGTAGTACGCTTTGAACATCCGATTCAAATGCCGTACCGACACGCCGGAGCGTACGGCAATCTGTTCCAGGGATAAGGCCTCCAGGTAATGGTCCTCCATATACGAGACGGCATTGGCGAGATGCGACAGCGAATCGGGAGCCTCGCGGCTTTGTGTATCGTAATGGCGGCATAGATAGACGACCAGCTCCATAAAGCGCGCGATCAGCATCGTTTGACGGCCTTGCTGTTTGCTTTCGTATTCATTGACCATGGTTGATACCAGCACAGCTGCATGTTCGACGCCTGCAATGGGAAGACTCAGTTTATCCGAATGTGCTCGCCTATCCGAATAAAGCGGTTGCAGGACGAACAAAGCCTGAAAGCCGTTCGAAGTCCGCAGGTCCGGTCCGATCGCTTCGAGCATTTCGGGACGATACATAATGTTGCAGATTTTAAAGTCGTGCGGTTCCTTATAGCCATGCTCGGTTGTCCCGTTAATGACGAACGCATTGCCTTTTTTAATAAAAGATTCCTCGTTGTTGACGATATGCTTGGCATTCCCGCTCAGCACGATGACCAATTCCGAGAAGTCCGCGTGCCTATGCAGATAGGTGTCTTCATCATGCCCGCCGTATTGAATAAAAAAGGGGAAGGTCTTGTCCGTCGTAAACCATCCCAGATAGGCGTTGCTCATCTTGACTCCTCCAAACCCCATATCCGGTCGAATGTCTATATCATGCTAGTTCAGGGCCGGAAAATCAAGGCTGGCTCTATGCTTCTTCCGTAAAATTCTAAAGGAAGACGACATGAAGTCCTGCTCTCATAAGGAGAAATGCAAACGCATTCAAGACGAGAGCAAGCGGACGTGAATAAGCGAGACTTCGATCCAATCATAGACATAGGGGGATACAGGGATGAACACACGCAAGTTTGCGGCAATGGGTACAACGGCGGCTCTGACAATGGGACTGCTCGCCGGATGCGGCGGTTCGGGCGATGATAACGCGGCTCCGACTGCCGAGGGTGACGAGACGGCGCCGATCAGCTTCAGCTTTTTCAGCGCGGACCCGAACTCGAACTGGAACAATATGCAGGATGCGGTGGGCAAAAAAATCACGGAAGACACGGGTGTCACGCTGAACGCGGAATTCGCGGTAGCCGATCCGTCGCAAAAGCTGTCCCTGATCGTGGCAAGCGGCGAATATCCGGAGCTGCTCAGTGCCAAAGGCGACGTGGACAAATTCGTCGAAGCGGGGGCCATGCTGGACCTGACCGAGTTGATCGAAGAGCATGCCCCGAATATTAAAAAAGTATACGGCGACCAGATCAAGCGTCTGCGCTACAGCAATGAGGATCAATCAATCTACGTCATTCCGACGTATTCGGCGGTAGGTACCAAAAATCTCGTGGCGGGCGGCGGTTTCGAGCTTCAGCATAAAGCCGTGAAAGAAGCCGGATACCCGGAAATCAAGACGCTTCAAGATTACGAGGACGTCATTCAATCGTATATCGACAAAAATCCGACAGACGCCGACGGCAATCCGAACATCGGCATGACGCTGAACGCGGATGACTGGCATATGTCGATTACCGTCACCAACCCCGCAGCGGAAGTGACCGGCAAATCGGGCGACGGCGAATACTATATCGATCCCGAGACGTATGAGGCGACGTATCACTTCCGCACGGACGGAGAGAAAGAATACTTTAAATGGCTGAACCATATGTACGATATCGGCCTGCTGGACAAAGATACGTTCGTGCAGAAAAATGACCAGTATCTCGCCAAGATCGCTTCCGGTCGCGTGATCGGGATGATCGACGCGGACTGGGGCTATGCCGAAGCGGAGAACTCCCTGAAAAGCGCAGGCAAGTATGAGGATACGTACGGCCATTATTCAGTCACGCTATCCGATGAATACAAGGATAACCGCATGCAGTCCACAGGTTTCATGTCCGGTTGGGGCGTAGGCATCACAACGTCGGCCAAAGATCCGGTGCGCGCGATTAAATTCCTCGACTACCTGGCTTCCGAAGAGGCGCAGATCGTGAATAACTGGGGCATCGAGGGCGAACACTATAACGTCGAAGATGGAAAAAGAGTCGTACCCGCAGACGTTCAGGACCGGATCACGAACGATAGCGCGGCCTTCAGCCGGGAGTCCGGGATCGGCTTCTACTCGCTAATGAGCGCGCGTTACGGCGACGGGGTCGAGGATTCCACAGGCAATTATTACACGAAAAACTCCCCGGAGATGATCGCGTCCAACTATACCGAAACGGACAAAGAAACGCTTGCGGCGTATAACGCGACCACGTGGATGGATTTGTTCCCGAACGAAGACGAATTCCCGGTGAAGCCGTGGGGAGCCGCTTGGAACATCGCCGTTCCGAGCAGCGATAAAGTCACCTTGCTGTCGAGCCGGGTCAAAGACATTACGTGGAAACGAATCCCGGAACTCGTCGTTTCCGATCCGGCTGATTTCGATCGCCTATGGGATTCTTACCAGCAGGAATTATTGGATAACGGCGTCGAAGAAATGGAAGAGGGATTTACGCGATACGTGCAAGACCTCGTAAAGCTCTGGAACGATTAACTTTGGAATAGGAGCGATCAAAAATGAAGTACGCGAATCCCGTCATTTCCGGGTTTCATCCCGATCCGAGCATATGCCGGGTGGACGACGATTATTATCTGGTCACGAGCACGTTCGAGTATTTTCCGGGCGTGCCCGTGTTTCACAGCAAGGACCTGGTGAATTGGCGCCGGATCGGACACTGCCTGACTAGAGAAAGCCAACTCCCGCTGCACCAAGCCGGCAGCTCGGCGGGAATTTATGCGCCGACGATCCGGCACCACGACGGCTGGTTCTACATGGTGACGACCAACGTCAGCGGAGTAGGCAACTTTTACGTGCGCAGCCGGAAGGCCGAAGGGCCGTGGTCGGAACTGATCGGCGTGGCGCAAGGCGGAATCGATCCTTCGCTGCTGTTCGACGATGACGGAAAAGTCTACTTCCAATCCGTTCAAAACGGGCCGCAAGGCGAAGGGATTTACCAATGCGTAATCCGTATCGAAACCGGTGAAATGCTGACGGAAAGCCGTTTGATTTGGAAAGGAACCGGAGGCAACAATCCCGAGGCTCCGCACTTGTACAAAATCAAAAATCAGTATTACTTGATGATTGCCGAAGGGGGAACCGAACTCGGGCACATGGAGACGATTGCCAGAAGCGAAAACCCTTTCGGTCCGTTCGAGGCTTGTCCGCATAATCCGATTCTGACGCATCGCAGCACCGATCTGCCGATTCAGGCAGCCGGACATGCGGATCTTGTCGAGACGCAGGACGGAAGCTGGTGGGCCGTGCTATTGGGCATTCGTCCGCCGACGTATCCGAGAAGGCATCATTTGGGACGTGAGACCTTCCTGGCTCCCGTAACCTGGACGGAGGACGGTTGGCCGATTATCGGCGACAATGGACGTGTGCTGGAGCAGATGGACGCCCCTTCGCTTGCACCGCATCCATGGCCGACTCCGCCGGTACGCGACGATTTCGATGCGGCGGAGCTGAACGACGAATGGATTTTCCTGCGCAATCCTGCGCCGGGCAGTTGGTCGCTCGAAGAACGTCCCGGAGCTCTGACGCTGCGAGGCAGCGAAGCGACGCTGGACGAGATCGCTTCTCCCGCCTTCGTCGGTCGCAGATTGTCCCATTTCGATTGCCGTTTGGCGGCGCAGCTTGATTTTGAACCTGGCAGCGCGGTAGAAGAAGCCGGAATCACATTGTTCATGAACGGCAAGCATCATTACGATCTGGCCGTGACGCAGCGCGAAGGCCGCAAAGTTCTGATGCTTCGACGTACGGTAGGATCGCTGCGCACCGAGCAATTTTTCGACTGCGGGGTCGGTCCCGTCGAGCTGCGCGTACGCGCGGAAAGTCATCGATTCGTATTCTTCTTCCGCGAAGCAAACGGCTCGCAGATCGAAGCCGGTTGGGGCGAAACGCACTTCTTGTCGACCGAGATTGCCGGCGGATTCACGGGCGTCATCGCCGCAATGTACGCCGTATCCGGTCGGGACGCCGAACAAGCGACTTCCGCATTTTTCGATTGGTTCGACTATGAGCCGTTGAATACGTAATGCTTGAATTGGCCTGCCGGCAATTGGCGGGCCGTTTTTTTTGAAAATGCCTGCTGGATTCCGAATCGAAAGGCGATATAATCAAGACGATCTTTCTTTTGCAAAAAAGGAGCGAACCGATTGAATAACCGCAATTTCTTTAATCTCGGAATATCCCTTCCGCGCACCCGGCTCTTATGGGTCTTCCTGCTGCTGGCCGCGACGATTTTTCTTGCCGCGCCTTCGATCCATCATGTGAATGCCGATATGGCAGCGGTCGGACCGGACGATCCCCATATTCATTACGTCGGCAGATGGGACACTTCCGCGCCGGATACGTATCGGGGATACTGGGCGGGAACATCGTTCACGACGGCTTTTACGGGAGGCAGCCTACGGTTGAGATTGGGTTACGCCTCGCCGCCCGCGGGTTCCGATCTGTACGCGTCGGTGGACGACGGTCCTTTTCACCTCTATAAAAATGCTTCCGGCATCGTTAACCTGACTCCTGAACGGTTAACGCCCGGCGAGCACACGCTGACCGTGGTCACGCGGAATATCCGGGACGTTGCCGTGTTCAAAGGCCTGCTTCTGGATGAAGGCGCGCAAACGATTCCTCCGCCGCAGCGTGAGCGCTCGATCGAGTTCGTCGGCGATTCGATCACCGTCGGTTACAAAACGCCGAACGTATCGATCGAATCGTACGCTTGGCTGACCGGCGAGCAATTGAACGCCGACCATGCGCAAATCGCGTATACTGGAATCTGTCTCGTCGACGGCGTTTCCTGCAACGGTCTTCCGCCGGCGGGAATGAGCGAGCAGTATTTCAAACTTCAGCCGCTGGACTACGCAGACTCGCCGGTTTGGGCGGCGGATCGGAAAACGCCCGATGCCGTCGTCATCAATTTGGGTACGAACGACGCACGCGCGGACATCGATGGAGGCGCGTTCAAGGATGCTTACGTGAGTTTTCTGGAGCGGCTGCGGCAAGCCTACCCGGATGCGGAGTTGGTGGTGCTGCAGCCTTTGAACGGATATATGAACGCGGAAAGCCGTGAAGCGGCTGAAATTCGACTGTCGGCGGGAGAAACGAAACTGCATGTAATCGCAACGGACGGATGGCTGTCGGAGCTTGACGGCGACTACACCGATACGCTGCATCCTTCCGCGCAGGGCAATATGAAGATGGCGGATCGGCTTACGGAAGAATTGCGGCGAACGCTAGGCTGGTAAAAAGACGACTTCGGGAGAATTTCCGAAGTCTTTTTTGCGAGCGGGGAAGAAAAGAAGGGGCGCGCAGTGGTATAATAGCGGATGATGGCAAAGAGGAGTACTTAGGATTGCGGTCAGTTCCTGTCTGGCGAGATGGCGGTCCGCGACGACGGTACGGACAGTTCGGAAACAGAATATTTGCAGGCTGCCGGAGCGCAGGGAAACGGTCTCTGTTTGCCCGGAGCCGACGCGGCATAAAGGCATTATCGGAAAACAACGACGGGGAAGCCCCGGCGTCTACTATTTAAACGGAAAAAGGAGAACAAGCATGATAGCGAAAACAGAACAAGAAATCGAAGGTTTGAAAAAAATCGGAAGAATCGTGGCATTGATCCGCGACGACTTGAAAGAAATGGCGAAACCCGGCGTACGCACGATCGATCTGGATCTGCGCGCGGCCGAACTTTTTAAAGAACACGGCGCGGTATCGGCTCCCAAGTCGACCTACGACTTCCCGGGCTATACCTGCATCAGCGTAAACGAAGAGGTAGCGCACGGTATTCCGAGCGAACGCGTCATTCAAGAAGGCGACCTGGTCAATGTGGACGTGTCCGCTTCCTGCGACGGTTATTTTGCGGATACGGGCGTATCGTTCGTGGTCGGAAAAGGCGATCCGCGCCTGGTCGAACTGTGCGAAGCGGCTGTCGAGGCATTCGAAGCGGGCGCGGCCAAGATCAAAGCCGGCTCGAAGCGCAACAACGCAGGCAAAGCGGCTTACAACGTCGCGCGCCGTCACGGCTTCAATATCATCGAAACGCTGACGGGGCACGGAATTGGCACGGCGCTGCATGACGAGCCGGAGTACATTTTGAGCTATTACGATCCGACCGATACCGATCTGTGGAAAGAAGGCTCGGTGATCGCGTTCGAACCGTTCGTGTCGACTAACGCGCGCGAAGTGGTGGAAGACGCGAACGACGGTTGGACCCTTCGAGCCGACGACGGCAGCCTGGTTGCCCAATATGAACATACGATGATTATTACCAAAGGCGCGCCGATCATCCTGACCAAATAGGAGTCCGATATGACAAACATGACGGCAACCCGGCTTTTCAACGAAGCGTTGGCACGGCGGGAGCAATTGGGCGTGGAACAAGCTTGGAGCTTCGTGCAAGAGCATGGCGATCCGACCGATGCCCGGCAGATGAACCTGCTCTACGCGCTTGCGGCTGCGTCAGGACGGGCAGACGAGGCGTTTGCGCTGCTGAGCGACGCAGTGACGGAAAAAGGTTTCTGGTACCCGGCCGAGTATCTGCTGGAGGATGAGGATCTGGAATCGCTGCGCGGACGCGAAGGATTTGCCGAGCTTGCGGATCTGTGCGGCAAGCGCGAGGAAGCGGCGTTGGCGAATGCGGCTCCGGGGCTTACGGTTCTGGAACAAGGCAAGGATGCGCATGGAGTGACGAAAAAAGCAAACGACGAGACACCCGCTTCGGCGCGTCCGATCCTGCTCGTTCTGCACGGCGATCAGGAAAACGAACGCGATACGGAGATGTTTTGGAAGCCTGCTCAGGAGTCGGGCTGGAAGGTGGGCTTGATCCGTTCGTCGCAGATTCGGTTCTCGGCTGCGTACGGTTGGGACGATATCGATTTGGGTGCAGCCGAACTGCGGGAGCATCTGGAGACGCTGCGCGGAACGACGGGCGAAGATGCGCTTATCGCGTTAGGCGCTTTTTCGACCGGAGCCGAAGTCGCGCTGAATGCCGTGCTGCACGATGATTTTCCCGCTGACGGACTTATTCTGGTATCGCCGTGGCTCGACGATGCAGCCGAATGGGCGGAAGCTCTGGAGCGGTTGGAAGAGCGTAAGCCGCGCAGTTCATGGATTGCCGGCGCCGAAGACGAGGAAGGGCTGCAGTCGTCCAGAGTCTTGACGCAAGCCCTGCAGGAGCGTGGATTGAAAGCCCGGTTGAAAGTCGTCGCTGGCCTTGGACACGATTATCCTGCCGATTTTTCGCTTCGTTTGGTTGAAGGCCTGAACTGGATAGCGGAAGATAAAGGAAAGTAGATACAGCGTAAAAAGGACTGTCCCAAAAAGGTGAGTCCTTTTTCCTGTGCTTACTGAGATCACAGTCACTCTCCAAACCGAAAACGTTACCTGAAGTTCGGCTCGAAAATCATCCGATTCCGCAAACCCCCAACTTCTCTGAACTGCCGATTCAATGCGGTGAAGGAATACATAAAAAATCGTTGACACACGATGGGAGTCCCGGTATATTGGGTTGAAAATCGTTGGACCCGGCAGGAATGTGTTTCCGAGGCGTCTTGAGTGCGAAGGCGTCTTTTTGCATGCGGACCGGAAGTGGGGAAGTTGGATGGAGCAGGAGAACAGCGGTAATTTTCAGCGTAAAATGCAGGTCCGGCACGTCGTTATGTTGTCGCTCGGAGGCGTGATCGGCACGGGATTGTTTCTGAGTTCGGGGTATACGATTCAGCAGGCAGGGCCCATCGGCGCGATTCTTTCGTATCTGGTCGGAGCGGTCGCCGTATATCTGGTCATGTTGTGTTTGGGCGAACTGTCCGTGCAGATGCCGGAAACGGGAGCTTTTCACAGTTACGCCGCCAAATATCTCGGTCCGGCTACGGGATATACGGTGGCTTGGTTGTATTGGCTGACGTGGACGGTAGCGCTCGGCTCCGAATTCACGGCGGCAGGACTGTTGATGCAGCGGTGGTTTCCGGACGTCAATGTCTGGATCTGGAGCGCGTTGTTCGCGGCTTTGATTTTCGTTTTGAATGCGAGCAGCGTACGCTTTTTCGCGGAATCGGAGTTTTGGTTTTCGTTGGTCAAAGTGCTGGCGATCGTCGCGTTTATCGTGATCGGGGCAGCGGCCGTGTTCGGCATCGTGCCGATGCAAGGACACGATACGGCGCCGTTATTCTCGAATTTGACCGCGGGCGGCTGGTTCCCGAACGGAGCAGGCGCGATTCTCATGACGATGCTGGCAGTGAACTTTGCTTTTTCCGGTACGGAGTTGATCGGAATCGCGGCGGGGGAAACGGTCGATCCGGCACGCACGATTCCGAAAGCGATCAAGACCACGCTGCTGCGTCTGGTGCTGTTTTTTATCGGGACGATTGTCATTTTGTCAGCGCTGCTGCCGATGACCGACGCGGGCGTGCTGGAAAGCCCGTTCGTTGCCGTCCTTGACCGCGTAGGCATCCCTTATGCGGCGGACGTGATGAACTTCGTGATCTTGACGGCGATTCTGTCGGCAGCCAACTCGGGCCTGTACGCGTCTTCGCGCATGCTGTGGTCATTGGCGGACAAAGGAACGATCCCGCGCTCGCTGTCCGCGATCAACAGACGCGGCGTTCCGATGAATGCGTTGACGCTCAGCATGGCGGGCGGCGCATTGGCGCTGCTGTCGAGCATCGTGGCGCCGGGAACCGTCTATATCGCGTTAGTGTCGATCTCGGGGCTTGCCGTCGTCGTCGTGTGGATGAGCATCAGCTTATCGCAGCTTATGTTCCGCCGCGCCTACGTCAAAGCCGGAAATTCCGTTAACGACCTCGGTTTCCGCACGCCGTGGTATCCGTTTGTGCCGATCGCTTCATTCTTGTTGTGTTTGTTGTCCTGCATCGGGATCGCGTTCGATCCAACGCAGCGTATCGCATTGTACTGCGGGATTCCGTTTATCGTCGTTTGTTATATCGCGTATTACGCAACCGCCCGAAGACGGGCAGGGAAAGGAGACGTGCAAGCATGAATTCGAAGCTGAAAAAGTCTGAAAATCCGATTGCGGCCATACTGGCGGAGTATCCGGTGTTGGTTCTGGACGGCGCGATGGCGACCGAGCTGGAACAGCACGGCTGCGATTTGGACGATCCGTTATGGTCGGCGCGCGTGCTGTTGGAACAACCGGAGAAAATCCGCCGGGTACACGAGGATTATTTCCGCGCCGGAGCCGATTGTGCCATTACGGCGAGTTACCAAGCGACGGTAGAAGGTTTTGCCGGTAGGGGAATCGAAGAACAAAAGGCGCTCGAATTGATCTGGAGTACCGTGAAGCTGGCGGCAGAGGCACGGGATCATGTATGGGCGGAAGTCCAACGCGAAGGCCGCCCGAAGCCGATCGTCGCCGGTTCCGTCGGTCCTTACGGCGCTTATCTGGCAGACGGATCGGAATACGTCGGCCATTACGGCGTCGACGATCGGCGTCTGACCGAGTTTCATCGCCCGCGCGTAAAAGCGTTGATCGAAGCCGGAGCGGATATTCTTGCTTTCGAGACGATTCCTTCGCTGCAGGAGGCTTTGGTGCTGGCGGAATTGTTAAAAAGCGAATTCCCCGGTGTCTATGCCTGGATGTCGTTCTCTCTGCAAGACGGCAATCGAATCAGCGAAGGAACTTCTCTCGAAGAGTGCGCGCGGGCGCTGGAAGGCTATGAAGCGATTGCCGCGATCGGCGTTAACTGTGCTCCGGCATCCTTCGCCGCCGAGGCGATCAAGCATCTTGCCGCTTATACGGATAAACCGCTTCTGATCTACCCGAACTCCGGAGAAACTTACGATGCATCCACAAAAACTTGGCATGCCGGAGAGTCGAACGGTTGCGGCAGTTTTGCCGATTCGGCGCTTGCCTGGCATGAAGCCGGCGCGCGCCTGATCGGCGGCTGCTGTCGAACCACGCCTGAGCAAATTGTCCAAGTTTCGTCTCTATGGCGCAGCTAAAGCATGTTTTAAAACCCACGACACATTCGTATAACAAAATTCTTTTTTCATATTTTTTGAAAAAAGTTCGAAAAAAGTGATCCAACTTCAAACTGCCTGCGTTTCATGGGATGAGAGCGCCACAGACCAGACATCAGGAACGGCCCCATCGCCCGCTTGAGTTTTTTACAACATCGGTTGGCGCTCTCGTTTTCCGCGATACAATGATGCAGACCTTCTACATTCGCAACTTGTCAGTCAGCATGAGCAGCAATCAACATGAACCCATTGCACGGCGACAATCCCATACACCTACTTTATTCGCAGCAATCACTCCACACGCCGCAGTCGCGGAAACGACAAAAGGCCCCGATTCCAATTCAATGTCACGAAGTTGCACTTCAATGACATCGAACCTACATCGGGGTCTTTTGTTACGTGAATTATCTTATCTTTTGTTATCCATCTCTTGATTAAATAAAAGCCAAAATTCTCTTCTAAGGAGGGCTTAAGCGGAGAGAGAAATTCAGTGAAAGACGCCTTTGAACTTGGAAAAAACCATTATAAAATTTCAATCCAGTTTTCCAAGTGAGACAGCGTCTTGAACGAATTTCTCTCGCAGCGCCTGCCCTATCCGAAAAGTAAATTAAGCGCCTCCGCCTGTTGTCGAAGCTAACAACGTGTCCACGTTCAACACCAACACCAACCGATCTCCGTGTTCGAACACGGACGGCAGGAAGCGGCGGCTGGCTACTTCTTCGTTGTCGGCCAATGCGGAATCAGGCACCGAAGCCGTATCGTCCAAAGAGTCGACGAGCAGGGCGACCTTTTCGCGACGCAGCAGAATAAACTTATCGGTGTCGTTTTGATCTTCATGGGAGATATTCAGCTTTTTGCGCAGATTGAGGATGGTGTAGATCTCTTCGCGGATCTTGACCACGCCTTCATGCCAATTGGAGGAGAAAGGAATCGACGTACCCGGTTTGGAGTTCTGGATTTCATCGATTTCATGGAACGGAATACCGTACGTTTTGTCGGCCAATTTAAATAGAATAAAATCGTTCATGGTATGCGCCGGTCTCCTTCGTTTACGGATAGAATCCTTTTACGCCAAGTGAGTAATCCTTAACGCAAAAGCATAGGCTTACCGTCATTATAGGTCATTACGCCTCGCCTTGCTAGCATCATCGTTGCGAAAGGCCCATGCTTTTTCAAGCCGGACGCTGTTCAGAAGAGAATGCGCATGGTACACTAACAGCGTATCGTACATTTTTTATGCGGAAGTGTGCTATTGTTTAAATTTAGGACCAGATACTAAAGTTGCCGAGAAACGGAAAGCGGAAGGAGCAGTCGACGTGTTGTATCAACCCCTCGCCAAATTAGCCAGACTTATACTGCGTGGATTCGGGAAGTTCGAGGTTATCGGAGCAGACAAGCTGCCGAAGGAAGGCGGCTACGTGATCACCTGCACGCATAGGGGCTGGATCGACGTCATCGCGCTCGGAAGCTCGCTGCTGCCGACCGAAGTTCATTTTATGGCCAAAAAAGAATTGTTCCGAAAAAAGATTGCCGATAAATTTTTGCGTGATATCAACGCATTCCCGGTCGATCGCGAAAATCCGGGACCGAGCAGCTTGAAAGTTCCGATTCAACTGCTCAAGCAGGGCAAAACGATCGGGATCTTCCCGTCGGGCACCCGTTCTTCGGAAGACGCGCCGCTGAAGCGCGGCGCGGTCACGATCGCCAAAATGGCCAAAGTTCCGGTCGTGCCCGCGGCGTTCTCCGGTCCTGCGACGTTCAAGGGACTGCTGCGCGGAACGAAGACCCGGCTCGTGATCGGAGACCCGATCGCGACCGTATCCGACGAACCGGGAGAAGGAAAAAAAGACCTCAACGAGCTGGCCGACCGTCTGGTGCTCGCGATGAACAATTTGGAAACGGGATTGCAGCGCCTGGATCAGAATAAACAGCCGAGCTGAGTGCTGTTTGATGTCCACCAATAGCCGCAAAAAGAAGCGCGCCTGCCGGCGTGTTTCTTTATTTTTTTTATATCAAACCCGCACAGAGGAGAAAACCAACATGAAAACATTATCCGGAATGCAGCGCATGATCTTGATCGTGGCGCTCGTTCTGATCTGGGGCGTATCCTGGTCCATCTACAAAGTCGCGCTCGATTATACGCCGCCGCTGTTGTTCGCAGGAATGCGCACGCTGATTGGCGGCTTGTTATTAGTGATTTTTTTGCTGCCGAAGCGAGATCGTATCCGGTGGAAAAAGAACCGCAACGTCTATCTGATCTCCGCGCTGCTGAACGTGGCGTTATTCTACGGCCTGCAAACAGTGGGACTGATCTACATGCCGTCGGGCTTGTTTACGGTACTCGTTTATTTGCAGCCCGTATTGGTCGGCTTGTTCGCGGCGATGTGGCTGAACGAACGCATGACGCTGCCGAAAGCCGCAGGCTTGCTGCTCGGCTTCCTGGGCGTGATTTCGGTCAGCGTCGGCGGATTCTCGGGTCATATCGCCGCAATCGGCGTCGTATTGGCGATCGGTTCGGCAGTCAGTTGGGCGCTCGGCACGGTATTTATCAAAAAAGCCGCTGCCGATGTCGATTCGCTCTGGCTGGTCGCTTTCCAATGTACGTTCGGCGGCATTCTGCTGACGTTGTCCGGTTCGCTGACCGAGAGCTGGAGCGATATCGTATGGAACGGCGCATATTGGATCGGGCTGTTATTCGGCATTTTCGTCGGCATCGCGCTGTCCTGGATCATCTACATCACGCTGACTCGATCGGGAGAGGCGAGCCAAGTCGCATCCTATACGTTCATGGTGCCGCTGCTGTCGGTGCTCGTCGGCACGCTTGCTTTGCATGAACCGTTCAGCCGCTTCCTGCTGCTCGGCCTCGTGCTGATCGGAAGCGGCGTCTATCTGGTCAATCGTAAAATCAAACCGAAAACAGCGACGTTGGCGGGTTAAGCCGGCAACGTACGCCATATCCAACCAAGATTCTTCAAGGCGATCAGCCGCGGAACGCGCAGTAGAAAATCCTTTCGCACCATGAATGGAATTCGCTGCGGCACCGCGGCTTTTTTGATATCGGAACGCAAAACATAAGGCGCGATGAAGGCAGGTTGCAAGTTCATGCCGACGAAGCCGGATGTGTAAAAATGGGTATATAGGTATCACAAAGATGCGGTTTCGGCAAACGCCGGAATCGACGAAGTTGCGAAGGGGGTGTTCTCCGTGTTTCCGGCAGTACGCCGGAAACGGAGAGTCGGTATGGAAATCGTAAACGTGATTCTGGTTATCGTGCTTATTTTGCTTACCGCGTTTTTCGTCGCGTCCGAATATTCGATTATCCGGGTGCGCGTCTCGCGGATCAACCAATTGGCGGAAGGCGGCAACAAAAACGCGCAGGCGGTCAAACGAATTTTGTCGCGGCTCGACGAATTTCTCTCAGCCAGCCAGCTGGGTACGACGCTGACGTCGCTGGCGCTGGGTTGGCTGGGCGAATCGACGGTAGAGGAGCTGCTGGCGCCCGTGTTCGTCTGGCTGCATATTCCGACTTCGGTCACCGGCATTTTGTCCTTCCTGCTTGCGTTCCTGATCCTGACCTATTTCGAGGTGCTGGTCGGGGAGCTGGTGCCGAAAACGGTCGCGATCCAGGTAGCCGAACCGTTGGCGCTCGCATTGGCACGTCCGCTGATCATTTTTTACCGCATTACGTACCCGTTCAACTGGATTCTGAGCCGTTCGTCACGCGTCATCACCGGATTATTCGGGCTTAAGCCGTTAACGGAAGGGGAAGCGGCGCAAAGCGAAGCGGAACTCCGTCTGGCGCTGTCCGAAGGCTTCAAAAGCGGAGAAATCACCCCGACCGAATATCGTTACCTCAACAACGTGTTCGATTTCGACGAGCGCGACGCGCAGGAAATCATGGTACCGCGTACGGAGATTCGGCATATTTCGCAAAACGCGGACGTGCAGGACCTGCTGACGTTGATCGAGCCGAAAACGTACAGCCTGGTGCCGGTATCCGTAGACGGGGACAAAGATCATATCGTCGGCATGGTTAACGTGAAGCAGGTGCTGAGCGATTACGTGAGAAAAGGCAATGCCCAGCCGCAGCCGATCGCCCCTTATATACGCCCCGTGATCCAGGTTATCGAGACCGTGCGGGCGCGCGACCTGCTGGGACGGATGCAAAAGGAAGGGATTCATATGGCGGTGCTGATGGACGAATACGGCGGCACGTCGGGTCTGGTCACGCTTGAAGATCTGCTCGAAGAAATCGTGGGCGATATCCCGTCCGGCTCTTCTCCGGCAGGCGGAACCGCGCCGACGCCGTTGATTCGCCCGGACGGGGAAGACCGATTCTTGCTCAGTTCAAACGCGCTGCTGCATGACGTCAACCGCAAGCTGGGTACGGATATCGATTCGGAAGAAGTGTATACGATCGGCGGCTGGTTGTTGTCGGAGAAATTCGATCTCAAGCAGGGCGATACGTTGAAGGAAAACGGTTGGGAGTGGACGATCGCCGCGATGGAGGACGGACGCATTCGACAGATCGAAGCCGTTCGCAGCGCAAAAAAGGAACGCGAACCCAGCCTGATCTGAAGAGGACGCTAACGACTATGCGGGCTGAAGCCCGAATAAGGAGCGAAGCGCAATGGACAAAAGCACAAACTGGCGCATCGGAGCAGCGAGTTTTCTTTTAACGGCGGCTTTTTTGACGGGGAGTTCGGCTGTACCTGTTCAGGCCGCAGCGGCCATGGATTCCGGAACAAACGAACAAACCGTTTCGGCGGTGAGCAGCAATCCGCCGGCAGCGTTGAAAAAGGAGATTATGCGTGAAGCGAATCTTGCACTTCGTGCGCTCAAGGACAGGGACTTCGAGACGTTGGCCGATATGGCGGCGCCGAGCGGCATTCGTTTTTCCCCGTACGCTTATATCGGCGTCGGAGCGGATCTTGTGCTGACGCCGCAGCAGATTCGCGAAGCTTGGGATAATCGCAAGCCTTACATCTGGGGATTGTACGACGGAAGCGGCGAAGTGATCCGGCTCGATTTTCGCGGTTATTACGATCGATTCCTGAACAATCTGCCGTACACCGCTCCGGACGGGGTCGGATATAACCGGATTATAGGCAGCGGCAACACCGTCAGCAATTTGAACGAGGTCTATCCGGATGCTCGATTCGTCGAATTTTACGTCAAAGGCGGTCGAAGCGGAATCGGCAATGTCGGAGGCATGGACTGGGGAAGCTTGCGTTTTGTTTTTGAGCAAAAACAAGGGGAATGGAAGTTGTCGGGCATCGTAAGCGATGGGTGGACGATATAGGAGCGTCAGGAGAATTGTGGATAGAAAAAACTAAAAAGTTGAAGAAATTGTGAAAGATTTCAACAGGTTGGGGATAAGGTTAAGATTTTTGGGGATAAAGTTGTGTATAAAGGTAGAATAACCTGTGGGTAAAGCGTGTTTTATACACAGGACTTTTCCGGCTTATGGGCCAGGGTTCCTTTCTTTTTCCGGTCGCCGTATAATAAAAAGAAGGACCGCAACGATAAGGGAGGGAATACGAATGGCCGCAAAGAAAAAACAGCCTGCTGCTCGTCCGGCCGCATCGGACAAGCCGGCAACGCTCAAAGATATGTTGAACCCGGAAGTATTGGCTAAGCTGCAAGCGCAAGCGAACGAACTGAAAGCTACCGAACAGGAGCGCCGCGACGAAGAACAGCGTCTTGCCGCCGAAGCGAAAAAAGCGGAACGCAAACGCTTGGAGAACGACTTCGAATATCTGCTCGGACAAAGCGAAGGAAAAAAGATCAACAAATACGACTGAGTGTGGGGGCGACTTAGCGTTAGCGGAGGGAGAAATTCGCTCAAGACGCTGTCTCACTCATAAAGCTTTCAGCTTTACGAGTTCAAAGGCGTCTTTCGCTGAATTTCTCCCTCCGCTAACGCTAAGTCGTTTTGTTTAAAGGGAAGAAAAGAAAAAAAGCGGAAAAGATTAAAAAAGAAATCCGATTTCGATCGGATTTCTTTTTTGTGGAGAAAAACAAACGTAGCTGGAAGCGAGAAGACGGAGAGAGAAATTCAGTGAAAGACGCCTTTGAACTTGGAAAACTTCCACTAAAAACTTCAATCGACTTTTCCAAGTGAGACAGCGTCTTGAACGAATTTCTCTCGCAGTCTTCTCGCTTCCCGCACCCGCGTAACTTTCTCGACAAACCAAGAAACCCGAATCCGATCGGGTTTCTTTTTTTATAATCATTGACAGCTTTTGAGGAATAGGAGTATAGTATTCTTCGTTAATCGTAATAATTACTATTTGATTGAGGAGCGGTAGATATGGACACAAAAAAGATTCCGGTTACCGTCCTGTGCGGGTATTTGGGATCGGGGAAAACGACTCTTTTGAATCATATTCTTCATAACCGTCAGGGCCTGAAAGTGGCGGTCATCGTCAATGATATGAGCGAGATCAACGTGGATGCGGGACTGGTCGCGGGCGAAGCGGGATTGTCGCGGACCGAAGAGAAGTTGGTGGAGATGTCCAACGGCTGCATCTGCTGCACGCTGCGGGAAGATTTGCTGCGCGAAGTGGAACGTTTGGCGGCGGAAGGACGTTTCGACTATATCCTGATCGAATCGACGGGGATCAGCGAACCGGTGCCGATCGCGCAGACGTTTACGTATGCGGATGACGAGACAGGCGTGGATCTGACGTCGCTGGCGCGCTTGGACTGCATGGTGACGGTGGTGGATGCGTATCGGTTCTGGCATGATTTCGAGTCCGGCGAAAGTCTGCTGGCACGAGGCCAAGCGACCGCTGAAGACGATACGCGCGACGTGACGGATTTGCTGATCGATCAGGTGGAGACATGCGACGTGCTGCTTTTGAACAAGTGCGATCTGGTCGAAGAAAGCGAACTGCGTCGTCTGGAAGGCGTGCTGCGCAAGCTTCAGCCGTCGGCGAAAATCATTCGTACGGTACGCGGCGAAGTGGAGTTGTCCGAGATTTTGAATACGGGACTGTTCGACTTTGAAAAAGCGAGCCTGGCACCGGGATGGCTGCGCGAATTGCAGAAGGAAGAACATACGCCGGAAACGGAAGAGTACGGGATCGGCTCGTTCGTGTATCGTCGCAGAACGCCTTTTCATCCGGAGCGTTTGGCGAATTTGCTGGCCGAATGGCCGATGGAAGTCGTGCGCGCCAAAGGGTTGATGTGGATCGCCGTGAAGGAAGACTGGGCCGCGAGCTTCAGTCAGGCGGGGCCGTCAATTCAATTCGGACCGGCGGGAAGCTGGATTGCCGGGCTGCCGGAGCAGGAGCGCGAAGAACTGTTTGCGGATCAGCCGGAGCTTGCGGAAGGTTGGGACGCCGACGTCGGCGATCGGATCAACGAATTCGTGCTGATCGGAATCGAAATGGAGCGGGAAGAGCTCGAAGCCGAGCTGGATGCTTGTCTGTTGAACGAGCAAGAGATGCGGGCGGACTGGTCGACCTTCGCGAACCCGCTGCCGTGGACGACCGCGGAGGCAGTAAGCGTGTGACCTGCACCTTTTAAAACAGCAAAAATAAGAAACAAAAAGGAGACATTCAATATGGCTAAAAAGTCGAAAGTGGTACGCGAAAAAAAACGTCAGGAACTGGTAGCGAAGTATGCGGATCTGCGCCGTGAATTGAAAGCCGAAGGCGACTATGCCGCTTTGCAAAAATTGCCGCGCGATTCGTCGCCGACCCGTCTGAAAAACCGCTGCGAGATCACGGGACGTCCCCGCGGCTATCTGCGTAAATTCAAGGTTTCACGTATCGCGTTCCGCGAGTTGGCGCACAAAGGACAAATTCCGGGCGTAACGAAATCGAGCTGGTAAGCCATGCGGATGAGGGAACGGTTTTCCGGCGAATGAAAGACCCGAACGGGTAGGATCATATTGACATCGTGACGAAGCTTCGTTATACTTTGTTTTATTCGTAAAAATTACGATAACTATTAAAAGGTCGAAACATCGTGCGCGGTACGTGCGATCGTCCTTATACTTTTACTTTACGGGAGGGTTTTAACCATGAGAGTCATCATAACACTGGCTTGCACCGAATGCGGAGACCGCAACTACACGACAACGAAGAACAAACGTAATCATCCGGAACGCTTGGAGTTGAAGAAATACAGCCCGCGTTTGAAAAAGATGACGATTCACCGGGAAACTCGTTAAGATAACGTTCGGCCAAGCAAGGTACAAAATTTTTTATTCTTTTTTAATCGTAATGATTACGTAAGGGGCGGTAAACGTGATTCTTTCTTCCATGCGGGACGTCGTGTTCGGTTACGGGGAAGAGCCGGTCGTGCACCATGTGTCGCTGGATGTGCATAAAGGCGAATTCCTCGGCATTACCGGACCTAACGGAACAGCCAAGACGACCGTGCTGAAGCTCCTGCTGGGTCTGCTCAAGCCGTGGAGCGGCGCTGTCGAATTGAATAAGCAAGCCTTTGGCGGCGGCAAGCCGGTGATCGGTTATGTTCCGCAGCAGGCGTCCTCGTTCAATGCGGGCTTTCCGAGCCGGGTGATCGAGCTGGTGCGTTCCGGTTGTCATTCGCGTGTCGGATTGTTCGGACGCTTTGGCGCGGAAGAAGAGCGCCTCGTGCGGAACAGTCTGGAGCAGGTAGGCATGTGGGATTTGCGCCGCCGCCGCATCGGAGAATTATCCGGCGGGCAAAAGCAGCGCGTCTGCATTGCCAGAGCGCTTGTGCAATGTCCGGATGTACTCATTCTCGACGAACCGACGACGGGGATGGATATGCGCAGCCGCACCGAATTGTATCGGCTGATGCGGCATCAGGTTCGGCATCATGGCGTGACGGTGGTTATGGTGACGCACGGCTTGGAAGAGGCGGGGCGTTATCTGGATCGGGTCGTGACGTTGGAGCGGCTTGAAGCCGGGCATCCGCAGATTGCGCCGAATGCGGCCGAGAGCAAGCCGGAATCGAGTTTGGCCGGCGACCGCTGGGAAATGGAGTGACGCAGATGCTGGCTTACGAATTTATGCAACGTGCTTTTTTGGCAGGCGCACTGATTGGATTGGTCGCGCCTGTTTTGGGCGTTTATCTGATGCTGCGCAGACAGGTGCTGATGGCGGATACGCTGTCGCACGTGTCTTTGGCAGGCGTGGCGGCAGGGTCGCTGCTCGGCGGAAATCCGTCGATCGGCGGCTTCGTTGCGGCGGTAGCGGCTGCTTTGTTAATCGAACGGTTGAGAGGGCTTTACCGTACATACGCGGAAGTTCCGGTTGCGATCATGATGACGGGCGGGCTTGCGACGGCTGTTGTCCTGATGAGTTTCGGCCGAACGTTGTCGCAGAGCTTTAGCTCGTATTTATTCGGGTCTATCGTAGCTGTAAGTACGACGCAGCTTTGGCTGATCGGCGGAGCTGCCGTGCTGGGTTTGATCTTTTTTATCGTATTCCGGCGACCGCTTTACACCTTGACGTTCGATGAAGAAACGGCGGGAATCAGCGGCGTTCCGGTACGTACGCTGTCGACGGCTTTCTCCGTGCTGACCGGAATGACTGTAGCTGCGGCGATGCCGGTCGTAGGCGTACTTTTGGTATCCGCATTGCTCGTTTTGCCGGCCGCCCTGGCATTACGCATCGCGGGAGGGTTTTTATCGGCGGTTATGACGGCTGTCGGGATCGGGCTAACCGGGATCTTCGGCGGGCTGACCGTATCGTATGTCGCGAATACGCCTCCGGGCGGAACGATTGCTCTTATTTTGCTCCTATTTCTGCTGCTGGGCATGGCTCTGCAAAAACTTCTTCTATTATGGAAGCGAAGAGTTCATGGCGGGCAAACAAGTCAGAACCCGAATGGAAAGAAAGGGATGGAAACGATATGAAAAATAGACGAGATACTTTTAAAGCAGGCATGGGGGCTTCCTTCCTCAGTCTGATGCTTATTTTGGGCGGTTGCGGTTCAAACGCGGCGGAGGTAGCGACTACGCCTGCCTCGACGACGGATTCGAATACGCCGGCGGCGAGTACGACGGAAGAGTCCGCGGCTCCGGCCGAAAAGCTCAAAGTCGAAACCAGCTTTTATCCGATGTATGAATTCGCTCGTAACGTAGGCGGCGACTTGGCGGATGTGGAACTGCTCGTGCCTGCCGGAACGGAGCCGCATGATTGGGAGCCGACGCCGCAGGATATTGTCAAGATCGAAGAAGCCGACCTGCTTGTTTATAACGGAGCAGGCATGGAAAGCTGGGTCGACCAGGTGCTGGATGCTTCGGCTAACGGCGACTTGCTGGCAGTCGAAGCCAGCAAAGGCATCGATATTATGGAAGGCTCGGAGGAAGAAGGTCACGATCGCGGACACGACGAGGCTGCCGAGGAAGGCCATGATCACGACCATGATGCCGCAGCAGAAGAAGACCATGATCATGACCATGGCGAAGCCGCCACGGAAGAACACGATCATGACCATGAAGAAGCGGGTCATACGCACAGTCACGACCACGGCGGATTAGATCCGCACGTGTGGTTGTCGCCTGCGCTGGCCATTGAGGAAGTTCGCGGCATCGAGCAAGCTTTTGCGGAAAAGGACCCGTCTAATGCCGCTCAATATAAAAGTAACGCAGATGCTTATGTGGCCAAATTGGAAGCATTGAATACGGAATTCAAAGACGGACTGTCCGGTACAAAACGTACGGATTTCATCACGCAACACGCGGCTTTCGGTTATCTGGCACGCGAATACGATCTGACGCAGGTCCCGATTGCCGGATTATCCCCCGAGCAGGAACCGTCCGCGCAGGAGATGGCCGAGATCGTCGAGTTTGCCAAAGAGCACGATGTGAAAACGATCTTCTTCGAGACGCTCGTATCCTCCAAGGTCGCTGAGGCGATCGCGTCGGAGATCGGAGCCAAGACGGCCGTATTGAATCCGCTTGAAGGTCTGACCGACGAAGAAATCGCCGCGGGCGAAGATTATTTGTCGATCATGCGCGCCAATCTGGCCGCTCTGCAAGCTGCATTGAACGAATAGAAAAAGTTTGATATCCATGCGCCGAGGTTCGCTTTTTCAGCGAATGGCGACGCATGCTGTCGAGAAAGTGGATTTGACGCGTGAAGCGAGCCGACTCCGAGAAAATTCGTTCCGGTCGCATGTTGAAATTGAGAAAAGTGATTGAATTTTTAGCGGGATTCTCTCAATTTCAAAGGCGAACGCTACCGCTCCTGCACTGAATTTTCTCTCCGTCGTCTCGCTTCCAGTTACATCACACTTTTTCGACACGTTGACGCCGCAGTTCGCTTTTTCAGCGAACCGCGGCGTTTCTTGTTTAAAATGGGACAACGTGCGGGCTTATGCTATGATTAAGGAAATGATTGCACATAGAGAAGGAGAGACAGTTATGAACGGAAATAATCGATCCGCGATTCGACCAGGCCTTACCGTTGACATCGTGCTCAAAAAAGATCAGTCGACGGGGGCGCTGACCAGAGGCGTGGTCAAAGATCTGTTGACCAATTCCGCGACGCACCCGCATGGGATCAAGGTTCGTTTGCAGGACGGGCAGGTCGGACGGGTCAAACAGATCATTGAATGATTTCGATTCGGGCATGCTCAGCGATTAGAGAAGGAATATTCGCGTTTAATAGTAGGGTAGACGTCATCTTCACAACTTCCTGCCGAGCCGCGTTTGACGATGGTGCCGGGAGGGAAGACAGGAGGAACACAGGATGAGCAGTATGCCTGAGGGAACGGAATTGAAGGTCGAGTTGAAGTTTTTCCGCCCGGAGTATGAAAAGGCTCTGTTCGAGGACTACCAAGTGTCCGAAGAACAGGAGAAATATACGGCATTGCCGGTTAGGGCTATCCAACTTTGCCGTGAAGATCGGGACCGCCATCCGATCGTTATTCTTGCGGAAAAAAAGCCGGTCGGTTTTTTTGTTCTTCATCGCGGGGATCGGATACGCAGCATTACGGAATCGCCGCGTGCCATGCTGGTGCGCTCCATGTCGGTAAATTTGCCGGAGCAGGGGAACGGCTACGCTAAACAAGCGATGACGTTGCTGCCCAAATTCGTCAGTGACTACTTTCCGGATATGAACGAGATCGTGCTGGTGGTCAATCAGCATAATGAAGCGGCGTTGCGCGTATACGAGCAGGCTGGCTTCGAAGACCGGGGACATCGGAAGTCCGGCCCCGTCGGCGCTCAGGTGCTGCTGCATTATCGGATGAACCGGAAGTAGAAGAACTCGCAAGGCAAGTGATTCAAGAAAGCCGGAACGCGTTTCGCGTCTTTCGTGCAGACCAAGCATCCGTGCCGAGTCAAAAGCCCCGAATTCGATCCTAAGATCGAATTCGGGGCTTTTTAGTTCGGGCATATGGCCTGCACGATACGCATACACCGCCTTTTAAACGGGCAGCAATACCAGAATGATCGAAGACAAGCTCAGACACACGCTGACTAAGCACAGGACGAACAGAACCTGCTTGGGGTTCAGGCCGCTTGAGAGCAGTCTGTAGTGGATCTGTGAAGCATCGGCCTCATAGATCTTTTTGCCGTTCTTCAGACGTTTCAACACGACAAAGATGTTATCGAAGATCGGTACGCCAAGCGCCAAAATCGGTACGAGCAGCGAGAGCAGGGTAGCTTGCTTGAAAGCACCGTCCAGAGCGATAATCGCCAAAATGAAACCGAGGAAGGTTGCTCCCGAGTCTCCCATATAGACTTTGGCCGGAGGCTTGTTGTACTTCAGATAAGCCAGACCCACGCCGACCAGGCTGATCGCCATGATCGCGGAATCTCCGCGCTGCTGCGCAATGGCGACGACGAACAGCGTGCCTGCGGAGATGGTTGCCAGACTGCCCGCAAGACCGTCCAAGCCGTCCGTGAAGTTGATAACGGTCGTAACGCCGAAAATCCATAGCAGCGTCAGCACAAGCTGAAGCCATTCCGGCAGCACGACGTAACTGTCCGTAAAAGGATTGGAAAAGCCCGAGAAGCGGATCCCTGCCAGATATACGAGCAGTGCGGCAAGCAGCTGCACGATCAATTTGGGCAGTGCGGGAAATTCACGCCTGCTGACCTTATACCAATCATCGACCAGGCCGATCAGCAGAATGAGCAGCGAACCGCCGAGCACGGCCGCCGATTCTATGGGAGTCATGTCGGCAAACAATATGTAAGTGGCGGCAAATCCGGCGAACAAAGCGATCCCTGCCATCAGCGGAATCGGTTCCCTATGCAGTTTGCGTTCGTTATCCGGGCGCGGCTTGTCGACAAAGTCGAGCTGCACCGCCCATTTGCGCAAAACGGGAATCAAAATCAAAGCAATCGTCAGCGACAACAAAAAAGCGGCTAAATAAGACATAAACCCTCCTTGAAAGGATAGCACTGTTGTCAGTATAATCCGCTTTTGCCAAATTCGCAATGAAAGGCCGCGCAACCTTGCGCACGGATGAACAGCCGCTATGTTCTGTGTTATGATGAGAAAGAGTCGCAAGGCGACCGGCAAGGCGAAAAGGTTCAAGACTCGCCTGATGTACGGAGGATGAAGCGTGTGATGAGAAGTGTGACGAAACCCTTTGTCAGATGGCTGAACGATATGAAAATCCGCAACAAGTTGATCTTTTTTTATGTAATCGTTGTCATGATTCCGGTATTGATCGTCGGGCTTATCGTCATTCAATATTTCAGGCAAGACGCGTTGGAGAAGGCAACCGAGCAGACCGAGAACAACGTGCAGCGGATCAAGACCCAGATCGAGAACCAGCTTTACGTGCCGATCAGCGTGTCCAACCAGCTTTTGCTGGATCGGGATATGGAACGCGTAGCCACGACCCTTTATTCCGAAGACAATCCGATCGAGCTGGTCAATGCGTACCGCAACTATACCGACTTTACGGATTACGTGCGGGCCTACAGCGAGATTCAAAGCATTCAGCTGTTCACGGACAATCCGACCCTGCTCGACAATTTGCAATTCATGAACGCCAACAGCCAAGTCCGCGCCACGAATTGGTATGAGCGGGCCATGAAAGATCGTACGATTTATTGGATGTACATCGACGATATGAACGATCCGAACATGGCGTCAACGAAGCAGTTGAGCCTGGTTCGGCAAATCTTTTTCCCGAATACGGGCAAACGGAGCGTGCTCGTCGTCCAGGTGGATACCGACTATCTGAACGAGCTGCTTAGCCAAGAGCCGTTCGATACGATGGTTGCCGACAAGGACGGATATATCGTGGCGGCCAAAGACCGGACGTCGATCGGAAAAACGCTGCGCGATATGGGCTTCGAAGTGGCGGTCGACGATACCGAGCAGGAGCAGACGTTCGAGCGCGCGATCGAAGGCGTGGATTATCAAGTCTCCATCAATACGCTCATTCCCGAGTCGAGCAAGAGCGGACTGACCATCATATCGGCTTTCTCGTCGGCCAGCATCGTGCATGACGCGAACCGGATCGGCCTGATCGGGACGGGTTTGATCGCTTTTATCCTATTGATGGCGCTGCTCGCCGTGTATTTCAATTCCCGTCTGATCAGCTCGCGCCTGAACAAGTTGAACCGCAATCTCAATCGGGTGGCGGAAGGCGATTTGGATACGGTATCCCGAATCGACGGTCATGACGAGATCGGACAATTGTCGGAGCAATTCAATTATATGGTCGTCAATATCAAGGAACTGATGAACCAGGTCTATGAAGCAAGCGAAGCGAACAACCGTCTGGAAGTGATGCAGCGGGAAATCAAGCTCAAGATGCTCGCCAGCCAGATTAATCCGCACTTTCTTTTTAACGCGTTGGAATCGATCCGAATGCGTGCCCATATTCAAGGGGAAAAGGATATTGCGCGAGCCGTTCAACTGCTCGGCAAGCTGATCCGCCGGAATCTGGAACTGGGCAATCGTCATACCTCGCTCAAAAACGAGTTGGACATGGTTCGCTCTTACCTGGATATCCAGAAATTCCGTCACGGCGACCGTCTGCATTACGAGCTGTCCGCGGGGGAGGATACGCTTGACGTGATGCTGCCGCCGCTTATCGTACAACCGCTAGTCGAAAACGCTATCGTCCACGGTTTGGAAAACAAGGAAACCGAAGGCGCCGTGATCCTGCATGCGGTCCGGGTGGGCGAAGAAGTGCTGATCGACGTATCGGATAACGGAGCCGGCATGACGCCCGAGCGGCTCAGGCAGGTCGAGGAATCGATCCGCGAAAAGGAAGAGAGCGAAGACAGCCGTATCGGGCTTCGCAATGTTCACCAGCGGCTGGTCATGACTTACGGGGAAGAGTTCGGGTTGCGCATTTCGAGCGAACTGGGCAAAGGAACGCAAATTTATTTTAAGATACCCGCCGGGAGGGACGAATGATGTATAAAGTGCTAATCGTAGACGACGAGCCGATGATTCGGGAAGGACTGCGTACGATCGTCGATTGGGAGTCGGAAGGATTCGAGATCGTCGACACCGCGTCCAACGGCAAAGAAGGGCTCGAAAAATTCGGTCGAATCGAGCCGGACCTGACCATCGTCGATATTCGAATGCCGGGAATGACAGGCCTTGACCTGATCGAGCGCGTGCGGAAAGAAAACTCGACCGCGCATTTCCTCATTCTGAGCGGCTATGCGGAATTCGACTACGCGAAGCGGGCAATCGTCAGCGGCGTCAGCGGATATCTGCTGAAGCCCGTGGACGAAGCGGAACTGCTCGACGAGCTGCGCAGGGTTCATGAATTGCTGCAAAGAGAGAAGGAAGCCCGCAGCGCCCGCATTGAGCAGGAGGCGGCTCTTCCGAAGGCGCAGCTCGTCGAAGAGCTGCTGTTCGAGGATGATCCGCAAGATGACGAGCATCGGGAAAAGCTGGTAAATGCGCTCGGACTTTCGGCTCCCGCCTATCGGATCGTCCTGCTTGACGCGCATGGCGGCGTGGAGACGGAGTCGCGCCAGCATGCGGTATTCCGCCAGCGTCTAAAGGAAGCTTTCGAGGAGAAAAACGGGGATATCCTGTTCTCGGCAGGTTCGCATATCGGACTGCTGCTTGTTCGCCAGAATCATGCGGAGTGCGGGGACAAACTGCGCAATCAGTTGGCGGAAGCGGCGGGAGGGCTCGAATTCCATGCTTCCTGCGGGCCGGCCGTCGATCATCTGCTTGAGCTCTCGGCCTCCTTCCGGGAAGCCGAACATTTGCTGCATGCCCGTTTCTTTTTTGAAAATGGTTCGGTAATCGATCCTGCTGCCTATCAGGCTCTGTTTGCAACCGGGAACGCGGACGAACTCGCCTCGGAGTCGGAAGACGGACCGCAGCTTGGAGACAAGCTCTACTACGCCCTGGATATTCGAAGCCGCGATGCCGTGGAAAAGGTATTGGCCGAGCTGGAACAAGAAGCGGTAAGCCGGAGAATGGACGAGGCTGCGGTGCGGGGCGAGTATTCCCGGACGCTGTCGCTGGCGATGGGGAAATTATCCTCCGGAAGTTCCTCGGCGGCGGAATTGGCTCAAAACTATCACAGCCTGCTGCTCTCGGACGTCAATCAGGCGCAAAGCTACGGTGCGCTCAAGCAGCAGGTGCATACCCGTTTCGGCGAGCTGATCGACCGCTTCGGCGGCGCTAACAAGGATACGGTGCTGAAGCAGATGATCGATTTCATCCGTCGCAACTACAGCGAAAATTTGAAGCTTGAGCTGTTGGCGGAGATGTTCGGTTATAACAGCGGGTATCTCGGCAAGTTGTTCAAAAACTACACGGGCGAGTATTTCAACGCTTTCGTAGACAAGGTTAGGGTCGAAAAAGCGAAAGAATTGTTGGCGCAGGGCTTGAAAGTTCACCAAGTGGCGGCGCGCGTCGGCTATTCCAATGCGGATTATTTCCACTCGAAATTCCGGAAATACGTAGGCACGTCGCCTTCCGCGTACCGGAATGAGGCGCATGGGGAATAATTTAATAAAATAAATTTTTAAGTTTATATTTTACTCATTTGGTTAAAATAAGAATACAAAGGAGGTCAAAGTTTTTATATTTTAAAATAAACGATTAGGATGTGAGTATTTTGAAAAAAAAATTAGCTAGTACTGTTATGGCGGCGAGTATTTTAATAGCTCCTTTTTCTAACATTTCAAATGCGGAAGGCAATGAAAAATACGATACAAATGTTAGTGTTGATAACAACCTAGCAACCGCAGAATTAGATGATGGTTATAGTGCAACAGTTGAACAATTGGCTGATGGGACTACCAAAGCAGTCGTTTATGACGCAAAAGGAAATGTAAATCAAATTGCGGTAACAAATAAAGAAAAGGGCACTATCGAGTTGACAGATGAAAAAGGCCAAAAACAAGTACAAAATATTTCTGAATATTATAAAGAAGAAGTTGAAGAGAATCAAGAAAGTGTTAATTCAAACAAACCAATGCTATCGTCAGAGAATTTAAATGATATAGGGATTTTTGCAACTGGAAGTTACAATTATTTATACGAGGAACCGATGACAAACGAAGGTCTAGAACGTTCCGCTTATAATGACGGAACATATTATTTAGCATCTTGGACAGATTCTACAGGGAAAAAAGGTAACCTTTACAGAAATGCTGGAACAATGACTATGGGAGAGGCTCATCGTTTTACTTTTACTCCTGGTAGTAAGGTAGGTGCGGCTTTATCTCTGATCGCAGCTTATTTTTCTCCACCTATTGCATTAGGTATAGTTGTAACTATATTGTCAGCAAATGCAGGTGTAATAGTGGATGGATTCAGTGGGAAAGTAGATTATAGAACGTATGTTTATCGTTATACGGTTAGAGTGAATAATAAAGTGGTTCCTTCACCTTCTAATTTCTTTAGAAGCAGGGACTATTGGGTTGCAACAAGAGATAACGGCCAAAGAACATTTACAAATAAAAGCTTTAATGATGGTTGGTCAATGACTAACCAAGCTATGATTGAAACGGGTATTAGATTGTCTAAATAGTTTTTAATAAGTTATATGAAAAAATGTTTGGGAAAGTAACAGAAGCAATAAGCTGAATTGTGAATTTTAAAATTAAATAAATGAATAAATAGCGTTCAATTCAGCTTTAGTTGAATTGAACGCTATTTTATGGTGAATACACATAAAAATATAAAATTTTAAATATATTTGATCATTATAGTTTTTTGATATTTTAAAGTATATATTATTATGTGAAATATTAATCATTTGTATTAGAGATAAAAGATCAGAATATATTTATCTATTTAAAATGACTATCCAAAATACTCTATGTCTAATTTTCGCATGATTTTGTCTAAAATTCGTAGGGTATGCGCTTTCAAGGAAAACGCTTATCATAAAACCATAAAGGAAATCAGGAGGGGTTATAGAAATGGGAACGCTCACATCAGGCGGTAATTCCAACAACAACCCGGGTACTCCTGCTAAGGACCCGCTCGCTGGTAAGCGCTTTAAAAAACAAGGCTTCTGGCGGACGGCTCTTCAGCAAAGGTACCTGTATTTAATGTCATTACCTTTCGTCATCTGGGCATTCATTTTCAGTTATCTGCCTTTATGGGGATGGACAATGGCTTTCCAAGACTTCAAACCGGCCAAAGGATTCTTTGAACAAAAATGGGTCGGGTTCGAGCACTTCGTCGAATTGTTCTCCGATGACCGTTTCTATCTAGCCCTTCGAAATACGTTGGCGATGAGCGTTATGGGGCTGGTCGTAGGCTTCATGATTCCGATCATCTTCGCGATCCTGCTTAACGAACTTCGCGGTATGATGTTCAAACGTTTCGTGCAAACGGTCTCTTACCTCCCCCACTTTGTATCTTGGGTCGTTGTAGCAGGTCTTGTTACGAAAATGCTTTCGACACAGGGCGGCGCAATCAACGATTTGCTGGTCGGACTTCATATTATTAACGAACCGATCCAGTTTATGGCCAAGGGCGAGTGGTTCTGGTACATTGTAACCGCTTCCGACGTTTGGAAAGAAATGGGCTGGAACACGATCATCTATCTGGCCGCGATCACGGGTATCGACCCTGAGCTGTACGAAGCTTCCCGCGTCGACGGAGCAAGCCGTTACAGACAGATGTGGCATATCACGCTGCCGGGCATCCGGACGACGATCTCCGTATTGTTCATTATGCAGATCGGTCACCTTTTGCAGATCGGCTTCGAGAAACAGTTCCTGCTCGGCAACAACCTGGTGCTGGAATACTCGCAGGTGCTTGAGCTGTACGCGTTGCAGTACGGGCTCCAAATGGGTCGCTTCTCGTACGGTACCGCTATCAGTATCTTCAACTCCGTCGTCAGCGTAATCTTGCTGTTCACGGTCAACGGCATCTTCAAAAAAGTATCCAAAGAAAGCATCATGTAAGGGGGGAACAGTCATGGCAGCGCCTAAAGCATTCAATGCAACACGCGGCGATAAAGTATTCGACGTCGTCAATATCGTGATCATGTCGCTGGTTCTGATCGTCACGCTGTATCCGTTCCTCAACGTATTAGCGATCTCGCTCAACGAGTCTTCCGATACGGTCAGAGGCGGCATCACGATCATTCCGCGCGCTTTCACTTTTGATAACTATCAACAAATTTTCCAATACGACGGACTGATTCGCGGTCTGTGGAACTCAATCATGCGTACAGTCATAGGTACCGTTTTCGGTCTCGTCAGTGCTTCGATGTTAGCCTACACGCTTAGCCGTCCCGACTTCCAGGCTCGCAAGTTCACTTCGACCTTCTTGGTTGTGACGATGTATGTCAGCGGCGGCATGATTCCGGTCTACATTCTGTTCCGAGATCTGGGCCTGCTCGGTTCGTTCTGGGTCTACATCCTGCCCGGCATTGTCAGCGCCTTCAACGTTATCGTCATTCGGTCCTTCATGGACGGTCTTCCATATGCCTTGCAAGAGTCGGCGAAGCTAGACGGCGCTAATGATTTGACCATTTTCTTCCGGATTATCTTACCTTTATGTAAGCCGGTTCTCGCGACTATTGCCCTATTCTTGGCGGTTGGACAATGGAACGCTTGGTTTGATACGTACTTGTATAATGGACGCCATCCTGAATTAACTACACTTCAGTACGAACTGATGAAGGTGCTGCAAAGTACCCAACAGGGCGGCAGCGGTCAAATGGTCAATGCGAACGACATGGCTTCCAAGATGACGCAAATCTCGCCGGAATCGATTAAAATGGCGATCACCATCGTCGTTACCGTGCCGATCCTCATCGTGTATCCGTTCCTGCAAAGATACTTTGTCAGCGGCATGACGCTGGGTGCGGTAAAATCGTAAGATTGTTGTTGTAATGCGTTAGGTATTTACGGGAGGCTTCGGCCTCCCGATATACAAAGGGCGCTTTGCGAAATTCGCTATAAGCCTATTCTTGAGAATTTCGATGAAGTGATCCATATAGAGAAAAAAAGAATATTTCAGGGTGATTGAAAAGGGAGGTTTTTTTAAAGTGGTAAGCAAAAAAGCAAAATGGGTAGCACCGGTTGCACTGGCGTCCATCGTAGGTCTGACAGCATGTGGCGGCGGTTCCGGCGAAAGCAGCTCCGCAGCAGCGGACGTTGAATCGGGTCCGATCGAATTCAGCATGTTCAGCGCGGATTCGAACAGCAACTGGGTAGGCATGAAAGACAAAGTAGGCGCAGCCATTACCGAAAAAACAGGAGTTACGCTGGCAGCCGAATACGCAATCGGCGGCGACACGCAAAAAGTATCCCTGATGGTCGCTTCGGGCGAGTACCCGGACCTGATCATGCCGAAAGGCGACACGAGCAAGCTCGTCGAAGCGGGTGCGTTGGTCGATTTGACGGACCTGATCGAAAACTATGCTCCGAATATCAAGAAAATGTACGCCGACGACATGAACCGTCTGAAATACAGCAAAGAAGATCAGTCCATCTACATCATTCCGACTTACACGGGCGTAGGCCAAACTTCGTTTGATGCAGGCGGCGGTTTCGAACTGCAGCTGGAAGTATTAAAAGAACTCGGCTATCCGGAAATTCGCACGCTTGACGATTACGAGAAAGCCATCAAAGAATATTATGCCAAGAACCCGACCATCAACGGACAGCCGACTATTCCATTGACGCTGAACGCTGACGACTGGAAAATCATGATCGGCGTAACGAACCCTGCGTTCCAAGCAACGGGTCTGCCGGATAACGGCGAATTCTACATCAACCCGGAAACGTACGAGTCCCAACTGCACTACAAACGTCCGGAAGAGAAAGAATACTTCCGTTGGTTGAACAAAATGTACAACGAAGGTCTGCTGGACAAAGAAACCTTTACGCAAAAAAGCGACCAATACCTGGCGAAGATCTCCAGCGGACGCGTTCTGGGCACGATCAACCAAGAGTGGGATTACTCCGAAGCGGAGAACGCGCTCAAAGGTTCGAGCGATGCGACAACGCAAAACCGTATCTTCGGTCACTTCCCGGTTACGCTTAGCGAAGAATACAAAGACCACTCCTTCATGGACGTCGGTTTCCCGGGCGGCTACGGAATCGGTCTGACGACCAATCTGAGCGAAGCCGAACAAATTCGCGCGATCAAATTCCTCGACTGGCTGGCATCCGACGAAGGTCAAGTGCTGGTACAATGGGGCATCGAAGGCGAACATTACAACGTGGAAGACGGCAAGCGCGTCATTCCGCAAGAAATTCAAGACCGCAAAACGAATGACAACGTCGCGTTCACGAAAGAAACAGGGATCGGCATGTACACCACAATGTCTCCTCACTACGGCGACGGCGTACAAGACGCGACGGGCAACTACTACACGACGAACTTCCCTGAGCAGATCCAAAACGCGTATACGCAGCCTGAAAAAGACGCATTGAAAGAATACGGCGCCACGACTTGGAAAGACCTGTTCCCGGCGGCTGACGAACTGGGTACAAGCGCTTGGGGCGCGGCGTACAACCTGCCTGCACCTACCGATTCTGCCTATACGGTAGCTTTCCAAAAATCGCAGGACATCGTGCGTAAACGCATTCCGGAAGCCATTCTGGCTCCAGCCGCACAATTTGACGGCATCTACGACGGCATGATCGAAGAACTGAATTCCGCGGACATCGTGGAAATGGAAAAAATCTTCACGCAGCAAATCAAAGATACGGTTGAACTGTGGGGCACGGGCAAGTAATTGATCCTTGACCTAGCAGCGGTTTTAAAGAAAAAGGACCCTTTTCAGGGTTCTTTTTCTTTTTTGTACAAGAATAAACATTTGTGTTGACAAAACGTTTTCGGAGTATTATATTCTTACTGTAAGCACTTACATTATTAAATGAAGGAATTATTCAGGCTTTGTTCGAAAACGCTTTTTACTTCATCTGCCTAACTAATAAAATTGGGTTGAAAAAGCAGTCGGGCGAAGTCAAATTATTTATTAATAATGTAAACGCTTTATATGACAAGTATCACAAGAAATGTGGCGTTCGGAATGTCTGCGGAAACATCTGAATGTCAACTTGCATTGGTATAAATAGGCGCTGCCTGTTATGCACATATAGAAAATCCGTCCTAAAGGGGGATGTAGATTTATGAAGGGGAATACAAAAAAAATAGCGGCTCTGCTCATGACGAGTACGCTTGTTGTAGCAGCGGGGTGCGGCGGCGGTGCTGAGACGGCAACGACTACGCCTGCAAGCAACGATAAAGGTACAACGACGACTGATGCAGCACCAAGTACGGAACCGGTAGAGTTTTCGTTCTTCGGCGGCGACGCCAGCCCGAACTGGACCGGCATGCAGGATGCGGTAGGCAAAGCAATTACCGAAAAAACGGGAGTATCCTTAAATGCGGAATTCGCGGTCAGCGGAACCGACCAGCAAAAAATCGCCCTAATGATCGCTTCCGGCGAATATCCCCAAATCATCTTCCCTAAAGGTGAAACCAGCAAGTTGGTAAGTGCCGGCGCCATGGTAGACCTTACGGACTTGATCGATCAGCATGCGCCGAACATCAAAAAAATCTATGGACCTTATATGGACCGTCTGAAATTCAGTAAAGAAGATCCTTCGATCTACACGATCCCTACAAACTCTATGGTCGATCAAACTTCGTTTGATGCTGGCGGCGGTTTCGAAGTTCAACTCGCAGTCTTGGAAGAACTCGGATATCCGGAAATTCGGACAGTTGAAGACTTCGAGAAAGCGCTTCGCGATTATTATGAAAAGAACCCGACCATTGACGGACAGCCTACGATTCCGCTGACGCTGAATGCGGACGATTGGAAAATCATGATTACCGTAACCGACCCGGCAGCAGGAGCGACAGGAGCTGGTGGAGACGGTGAATTCTATATTGATGAGAATACCTACGAAGCCAAGTTGCACTACAAACGCCCAGAAGAAAAAGAATACTTCCGCTGGCTGAACCACATGTACAACACAGGCCTGCTGGACAAAGAATCCTTCACGCAAAAAAATGACCAATACCTGGCTAAAATCGCAAGCGGCCGCGTACTCGGCCTGATCGACCAAAACTGGAACCACGGAGAAGCCGTCAATTCCCTCAAGGCAGCAGGTAAAGACGAGCGTACCTACGGTCATTTCCCGGTTACACTGTCTGAAGAATATAAAGATCGTTCGTTTGTCGACATCGGTAACGGTTCCGGCTATGGCGTGGGTCTGACAACCGCGCTGAGCGAAGAAGAGCAGATCCGCGCGATTCAGTTCCTCGACTGGATGGCTTCCGACGAAGCTCAAATCCTCAACAACTGGGGGATCGAAGGCGAGCACTACACGCTGGAAAACGGCAAACGCACCATCCCGGCTGACGTGCAGGAACGCAAAACGAACGACAACGCAGCATTCACGAAAGAGTCCGGTATCGGTCTGTACGCTCCGCTGTCCGTACGTTACGGCGACGGCGTAAAAGACTCGACCGACAACTACTACACAACGAACTACCCTGAGCAAATCACGGCGAACTACAGCGAGCCGATGAAGAAAGCATTGGCCGCTTACGATGCTACAACTTGGAAAGATCTTTTCCCGGGCAAAGAAGAATTCCCGGTCAAAAAGTGGGGTGCAGCTTACAACCTGCCTGCCCCGAGCACGCCGGACTTCACCGTGCCTTTCCAAAAATCGCAAGATATCGTGCGTAAAGCCATCCCGGCCGCAATCGTGGCAACGCCTGAACAATTCGACGGCATCTACGATCAAATGCTGACGGATCTCGAAGGCAGCGGTATTCCGGAGATGGAAGCCATGTACTCACAAATGATCAAAGATACCGTCGAATTGTGGGGAAGCGGCACCGCGCAATAATCATCAGGCATCAATAGCTTCATCAAAAATAAATGATTGCACAATTTCAAACTCAAAGGGGTGCAAGTGATGGTACAGAAAAAAGGGTTGAAAGCGGTAGCTTTGTTGAGTGCTTTGGCTGTAGTGACGGCAGGATGCGGCGGCGGTGGCGATACCGCAACGAAGACTCCTGCGAGCACGGACACAGGTACCAAAACGGAAACTGGAGCGACGGACACGACGCCAAGCACGGAACCGGTAACATTCTCGTTCTTCGGCGGCGACGCCAGCCCGAACTGGACCGGCATGCAGGACGCGGTAGGCAAAGTCATCACGGAAAAAACGGGCGTATCCCTGAATGCGGAATTCGCGGTCAGCGGTACTGACCAGCAAAAAATCGCGCTGATGATCGCTTCTGGCGAGTACCCGCAAATCATCTTCCCTAAAGGCGAAACCAGCAAGCTGGTAGACGCGGGCGCTATGGTAGACCTGACGGATCTGATCGACAAATACGCGCCGAACATCAAGAAGATCTACGGCCCGTATATGAACCGTCTGAAATTCAGCAAAGACGATCCTTCCATCTACACGATTCCTACAAATGCCATGGTCGACCAAACATCGTTCGACGCAGGCGGCGGCTTCGAAGTGCAGCTCGCGGTCCTGGAAGAACTCGGCTATCCGGAAATCCGTACGGTAGAGGACTTCGAGAAGGCCCTGAAAGATTACTACGCGAAAAACCCGACGATCGACGGACAGCCTACGATTCCGTTGACGCTGAACGCGGACGACTGGAAGATCATGATCACCGTAACGAACCCGGCCGTATACGCGACAGGCGGACCGGATGACGGCGAATACTACATCGACCCGGAAACTTATGAAGCTAAACTGCACTACAAACGTCCCGAAGAAAAAGAATACTTCCGCTGGCTGAACCACATGTACAACACAGGCCTGCTGGACAAAGAATCCTTCACGCAAAAGAACGACCAATACCTGGCTAAAATCGCCAGCGGCCGCGTACTCGGCCTGATCGACCAAAACTGGAACTATCAAGAAGCCGAGAACTCCCTCAAAGGCGCAGGCAAACACGAGCGCACTTACGGTCACTTCCCGGTTACGTTGACTGAAGAGTATGAAGATCATTCCTTCGTCGATATCGGTAACGGCTCCGGTTATGGCGTGGGTCTGACAACCGCGCTGAGCGAAGAAGAGCAAATCCGCGCGATTCAGTTCATCGACTGGATGGCTTCCGACGAAGCTCAAATCCTCAACAACTGGGGGATCGAAGGCGAGCACTACACGCTGGAAAACGGCAAACGCACCATTCCGGCTGACGTGCAAGACCGCAAAACAAACGACAATGCAGCATTCACGAAAGAATCCGGTATCGGTCTGTACGCTCCGCTGTCCGTGCGTTACGGAGACGGCGTAAAAGACTCGACCGACAACTACTACACAACGAACTATCCTGAGCAAATCACAGCAAACTACAGCGACGAGATGAAAAAAGCTCTGGCTGCTTATGACGCTACAACTTGGAAAGACCTGTTCCCGGGCAAAGAAGATTTCCCTGTAAAAGCATGGGGCGCAGCGTACAACCTGCCGGCTCCAAGCGGCTCGGACTACACGGTTGCTTTCCAAAAATCGCAGGATATCGTGCGTAAAGCCATCCCGGCGGCAATCGTGGCAACGCCTGAACAATTCGACGGCATCTACGATCAAATGCTGACGGATCTCGAAGGCAGCGGTATTCCGGAGATGGAAGCTACGTATACGCAACTGATCAAGGATACGGTAGAAGCTTGGAACGCTGAATAACATCGCTTGAATTGTTAAAAGAAAGCAGCCTTCTCCCTTAGAGGATGAAGGCTCTTTTTTTGTGCATCTATCGAAACCGAACGCTGAATTCACAACAAGAAGAATCCTGCGAAGAGTTCTTTTGCGCAGCGCATTAATGTGCTCCGGATGCGTTGACAACGGATAGAGTGAACCTTATATTCTTAACTGTAAGCCCATACTTTATTAAATGAAGCAATTTTTTTGATCGGAAAATGTAAGCGTTTTAAAAAAAGGGGGTCATGCAGCAAATCCAGTATCGGTATCATCGGGCTTAGCCCGTTATGCGCATATAAAAACGTTCCTAGAGGGGGATGAAGATTCATGAAGGCGAAAACGAAGAAAATGGCAGCTCTGCTGATGACGAGCACGCTGGTTGCGGCGGCAGGATGCGGCGGCGAGACGGCAAGCAATGCAAGTGCACCGGCGAATACGGAACCGGGAAGCGCGACTGAGACTGCACCAAGCACGGAGCCGGTAACGTTTACCTTCTTCGGCGGAGATGCGAGTCCGAACTGGAATACGATGCAGGACAAAGTCGGTAAAGCGATTACCGAGAAAACGGGCGTATCCTTGACTGCGGAGTTTGCGGTAAGCGGCACCGATCAACAGAAAGTTGCCCTCATGATCGCTTCCGGCGAATACCCGCAAATCATTTTTCCCAAAGGCGAAACAAGCAAATTGGTCGAAGCCGGTGCGTTGGTCGACCTTACCGATCTGATCGACAAGCATGCGCCTAACATCAAGAAAATATACGGCCCTTACATGAATCGGATGAAATACAGCAAGGACGATCAGTCGATCTACACGATCCCGACCAATACAACCGTCGATCACACTCCGTTCGATGCAGGCGGCGGTTTCGAAATTCAGCTTGCCGTTTTGGAAGAGTTGGGTTATCCGGAAATTCGCACGGTAGAAGACTACGAGAAGGTGCTGCGCGAGTATTACGAAAAGAACCCGACCATCGACGGCCAGCCTACGATTCCGCTCACGCTGAACGCCGACGATTGGAAGATCATGATTACCGTGACCAACCCGGCTTTCTTGGCAACCGGAGCGCCTGACGACGGAGAGTTCTACATCGATCCGGAAACCTACGAAGCGAAGCTGCATTACAAGCGTCCAGAGGAAAAAGAATACTTCCGCTGGCTGAACCACATGTACAATACGGGCCTGCTGGATAAAGAGTCCTTCACCCAAAAAAACGATCAGTACTTGGCCAAGATCGCAAGCGGCCGCGTGCTCGGTCTGATCGATCAGAACTGGGACTATCAGGAAGCGGAGAACTCACTGAAAAGCGCAGGCAAACATGAGCGTACGTACGGCCACTTCCCGGTTACGCTGAACGAAGAATACAAAGACAACTCCTTCGTCGATATCGGCAACGGTTCCGGTTGGGGTGTGAGCCTGACGACGGCATTGAGCGAAGAAGAGCAGATCCGCGCGATTCAGTTCCTCGACTGGATGGCTTCCGACGAAGCTCAAATCCTCAACAACTGGGGGATCGAAGGCGAGCATTACAAGATCGAAGACGGCAAGCGCGTGATTCCGGCCGACGTGCAGGATCGCAAAACGAACGATAACGCCGCTTTTACCAAAGAGTCCGGTATCGGCTTGTACAACGCGGTCTCGGTTCGTTACGGCGACGGCGTGAAGGATGAGACGGACAACTATTACACGACGAACTATCCGGAACAGATCACGGCGAACTACAGCGAGCCGATGAAGAAAGCACTGGCCGCCTATGATGCAACCACTTGGAAAGACCTGTTCCCGGGCAAAGACGAGTTCCCGGTTAAAGCTTGGGGAGCTGCGTACAACCTGCCTGGACCGGGCGGTTCCGATTACACCGTACCGTTCCAAAAATCGCAGGATATCGTACGTAAAGCCATTCCGGCCGCAATCGTGGCAACGCCGGAGCAATTTGATGCGATCTACGATCAGATGCTGACGGATTTGGAGGGCAACGGCATTCCGGAAATGGAAGCCCTGTATACGCAAGTGGTCAAGGACACCGTAGAGACATGGGGAACCGGCAAGTAAACGGACGGGATGTTGATTTTGTTCGGAATCCAGACCTTTATCCTCGTCGGATAAGGGTCTTTTTTTAGAAAAAATTTATCTTCGTTGAAATGTAAGCGTTTTAAAAATAGAATAAATAAGCTATAATAAGCAAGAGCCGTTTCGGCTCGAACAAAAATGTAAGCGCTTAAATATATGGGGGCAAGGCCATTCGAAGAAGGGTGGGATAAGATGGAAACGAGTAAAAAGTGGAAAGCGGCAATGTTGTTGACGGCGGTATCGGTTGCGGCGGCCGGGTGTTCGGGCGGAGGAGCTTCGACGGATTCCGCCAACCAGGCGGCGCAAACGACTCCGGCGACGAAGGACTCCGGCGGAGACGACACCTCGCCTGTCACGTTCAGCTTCTTCGGCGGCGACGCCAGTCCGAACTGGGCGCGCATGCAGGACGAGACCGGCAAAGTCATCACGGAGAAAACCGGCGTCACGATCGAAGGCGAATTTGCCGTCAGCGGAACTGACCAACAAAAAATTGCGCTGATGATCGCTTCCGGCGAATATCCCGAACTCTTGTATCCCAAAGGCGAAACGAGCAAGCTGGTGGAAGCCGGCGCGCTGGTGGACCTTACCGATTTGATCGAGCAGTACGCCCCGAATATCAAAAAGCTGTACGGTCCTTACATGAATCGTCTCAAATACAGCAAAGACGATCCTTCTATCTACACGATCCCGACCAATACGGCTGTCGACAATACGGCTTTCGAAGCCGGAGGCGGTTTTGAAGTCCAACTCGCGGTGCTTGAAGAACTGGGCTATCCGGAGATCCGCACCGTCGAAGATTTCGAAAACGTATTGAAAGAATATTACGCCAAACATCCGACGATCGACGGGCAGCCTACGATTCCGCTGACGCTGAACGCGGACGATTGGAAAATCATGATCACGGTGACCAACCCGGCCTTCCTGGCGACGGGAGCACCCGACGACGGCGAATTTTATATCGATCCGGAAACGTACGAAGCAAAGCTTCACTACAAACGTCCGGAAGAAAAAGAATATTTCCGTTGGTTGAACCATATGTATAACGAAGGCCTGATCGATCCCGAAGCGTTCACGCAGAAAAACGACCAGTATCTCGCCAAAATCTCCAGCGGACGCGTGCTCGGCCTGATCGACCAGGATTGGGATTTCCAAGAAGCCGAGAACTCCTTGAAAGCCGCAGGCAAGTACAATAAGCTGTACGGCCATTTCCCGGTCACGCTGACGGAAGAGTATCAAGACCATTCCTTCGTCGATATCGGCAACGCTTCCGGCTACGGCTTGTCCTTCTCGACGTCCATGAGCGAAGAAAAACAGATCCGGGCGATCAAGTTCCTGGACTGGATGGCATCCGACGAAGGGCAGCTGCTCGTGAACTGGGGCATCGAAGGCAAACATTACAACGTCGAAGACGGCAAGCGGGTCATTCCGGCAGATGTGCTGGATCAGAAGATCAACGACAATTCCGCGTTCCAAAAACAAACCGGCATCGGGCTGTACACGCCGTTCACGGTTCGTTACGGCGACGGCGTGAAAGACTCGACGGACAATTACTATACGACCAATTACCCGGAACAAATCACCAACAGCTACAGCGAGCCGGAGAAAAAAGCGCTCGCGGCTTACGACGCGACCACGTGGAAAGACCTGTTCCCGGACAAGGAAGATTTCCCGGTCAAAGCTTGGGGAGCGGCATATAACCTGCCTGCGCCGAGCTCGTCCGACTTTACCGTACCTTACCAAAAGTCGCAGGATATCGTGCGCAAAGCGATCCCTGCCGCGATCGTGGCGACGCCGGAGCAGTTCGACGGCATCTACGATAAAATGCTGACGGATTTGGAAGGGAACGGCATTCCGGAGATGGAGGCCATGTATACGCAGATGATCAAAGACACCGTCTCGTCATGGGGCGAGTCGGCGGAGTGAAGCCGGCATGGTTTTGCCGGGAAGATCCTATTCGCTGAGGAAGCCCGGTTGGACGCTGCGGGAGACAATTCGTTCAAGCCGCTGTCTCGCGAAGAAAGCCTACGGCTTTCCTCGCTCAAAGGCGTCTTGATCTGAATTTCTCCCTCCGCTGGACCGGGCTCGCATGAATTGAATATTCCCACAAAAAAGGCGGGTTAAGCTCCGCCTTTTTTGATGGGGAAACACCTTTAAAAGCAAAGGCAAGTGAAAGAGCATAAAGAAAAATGTCGAAAAATATAGGGAGAATTTAAAGGGAGAAGATTGACGCTGTTTGGCGGCTGTCTTATACTGAAAACGTATGTGTAAGCATTTTCAGCGGAGAAGGCCGGGTTCGACCTAAAACGTTTTCTGAAAACGGGGGTTAGTCGGAATGAAGAGCAATCAAACGTATAAATTATGGTATAAGCAGCCTGCGCAGCGGTGGGAAGAAGCGCTGCCTGCGGGGAACGGGCGGCTGGGCGCGATGGTGTTCGGCGGCGATCGCCGCGAGCGATTGCAGCTGAACGAGGATACGCTGTGGTCGGGATTTCCGCGGGATAAGGTCAACTATGATGCGCAGCGTTATTTAAAGCAGGCGCGCGAGTTGATTTTTTCCGGGAAATACGACGAAGCGGAGAAGATCGTCAACCTTCGCATGCTGGGTTGGAATACGGAAGCGTATCAGCCGCTCGGCGACTTGTATATCGACCGGATCGGCGGCGGGGATGCGACGGATTACGAGCGCGAGCTGGATCTGACCAACGGGGTGCTTACGACGGCGTTTACGGCGGACGGAGTCCGGTTTACCCGTGAAGTATGGATCAGCGAGCCGGATCAGGTGCTGGCTGTCGTATTGAGCGCGGACCGAACGGGCGCGATCGATATCGACGTGTCGTTGGAAAGTCTGCTGCCTTACGAGACGGCGGCTTATACGGACGGGCGCCTGGCGATCAAGGGCATGGCGCCGAGCCATGTGGAAACGAATTATTTCCGCGATCATCCGGAGGCGATTCTGTTCGAAGAAGGTTTGGGAATGCGTTTTGAAGCTCAGTTGAAGACGCGGACCGAAGGCGGGGAAGTGCGGGTTGTCGAAGGCCGGATCGAGATCCGAGGTGCGGATCGGGTTATGCTGCTGCTTGCGGCGGCGACTAACTTTGAATCGTACGATAAACTGCCGGAAAGCGGTTCTCGTCGTCCGGACCGGTTGTGCGAAGCTTGGTTGAAGGCTGCTTCGGCATGGGACGAGCAAACTTTGCGTGAGCGGCATGTTCGCGATCATGCGGCACTGTTCGGACGCGTGGAACTGAATCTCGGCGGCGAAGAACGTGCTGAGCTGCCGACCGACGAGCGTCTTGAAGCCTACAAGCAAGGAGCTGTTGATCCGGCGCTGGAAGCTCTGTATTTCCATTACGGCCGTTATCTGCTGATGGGAAGCTCGCGTCCTGGAACGCAGCCCGCCAACTTGCAAGGCATCTGGAATCACCAGATCGAACCGCCGTGGAACAGCAACTACACTTCGAACATTAATGTACAGATGAACTACTGGCCGGTCGAGAGCGTAAACCTTGGCGAATGTCATGAGCCGATGTTGAAAATGATCGGCGAGCTGGCGCAGGCAGGTCGGCGCACGGCCAAAATCCATTACGGAACCCGCGGCTGGGCCGCGCATCACAACGTGGATCTGTGGCGGATGTCGACCCCGTCCGGCGGCGATGCAAGTTGGGCTTTCTGGCCGATGGGCGGCTTATGGTTGACGTCGCATCTATGGGAACATTATTTGTTTACCAAAGACCAAGCGTTCTTGCGCAATGAAGCTTATCCGATTCTGCGCGAAGCGGCATTGTTCGCGTTGGATTGGCTCGTCGAAGCTCCGGACGGCCAACTAACGACGGCTCCGTCGACTTCGCCTGAGAATCGTTTTGTTACGGAAAACGGAGAACCTTGCAGCACGGCGTTCGGATCGGCTATGGATCTTACGTTGATTCGCGACGTGATGGAGCATGTGATCGAAGCGGAAAGCCTTTTGGGACTGAACAGCGCCGAAGCGTCAGAATTCCGATCTGCGCTGCAACGTTTGCAGCCGCTTCAAATTGGTTCGGACGGTCGTCTGCTTGAATGGGGAACCGAGCTGAAGGAGCATGAGCCGGGGCACCGTCACGTCTCCCATCTGTATGGCGTGTACCCTGGACGCTCTATCAACAGCGAAGAAACGCCGGAACTGCTGGAAGCTGCAAAAGCCTCTCTTGCAGCCCGCATTGCCAATGGCGGCGGCCACACCGGCTGGAGCTGCGCATGGCTGATCAACTTGTATGCCCGCCTGCTCGACGGCGAGAGCGCGCATCATTTCATTCATACGCTGCTCGCGCGCTCGACGCATCCGAACCTGTTCGACGATCACCCGCCATTCCAGATCGACGGCAACTTCGGCGGAACGGCAGGCATTGCCGAGCTGCTGCTCCAGAGTCATCTGGACGAGCTGCATCTGCTGCCTGCACTGCCGACGGCGTGGCCCGACGGCTCCGTCCGCGGCCTTCGCGCCCGCGGCGGCTATACCGTTTCCCTGACTTGGCAAAACGGCCGAATCCGATCGGCCGAAATCACCGCCGATTTCTCCGGCCCGATCCGCCTGCGCGCGCAGCGTGCCTTTGAAGGCTCTTCGCCCGTACCTACAAACGAAGCCGCTCAATTCACAGGCGTTCTGAATCTAGCCGCTGGCGAAAGCACCACCGTTACTTTCGAATAGCCGCCAGCCAAGCTTAAACTTTTGTGTTGTGCAAAGCTTAGCGATGTTTGATGCTGGATCTTTTAGAGCGGCGAGCTTTTCTGCCTTTCATGCCTGTTTTATCATTGAGCCGCTGCATTCAATGGCTCTGACTTTATATTGCGCGGCCTTAGCTACAAAGGCCGCATCTTTACGCTACCCAACAACCTACGGGTTGTGGGAGCTTTGATTTAACCCGGCCTAAGGCTTTGGGAAAGTTTCAGCGGAGGAATGAAATGTTCGCCTTTGAAATCGGGAAGCTTCATCGTTGTCCAATCCTGCTTCCCGATTTCAACACGCGACCCAAAGCCTTTCGAAGAAAGGCACATCGTAAGCATAAGCTGGCGAAACTTTCCCGGAGCACCCAGCCGACGGTTTAATAAAACCTAACAAGCCTATGGAGGAACAAACATGACGATTTTTCAATTTCCGAACGACTTCAAATGGGGCACGGCCACGGCTGCCTATCAAATCGAAGGAGCCGCACGGGAAGGCGGACGCGGTCCTTCCATCTGGGATACGTTCTCCCATACGCCCGGCCGGGTCTTTAACGGAGACAACGGCGACGTCGCTTGCGACAGCTACCACCGCTATGAAGAAGACGTAGAGCTGATGAAAGAACTCGGCATCAACACTTACCGTTTCTCTATTTCTTGGTCCCGCATCATTCCGGACGGCGACGGCGAGATCAACCAAGAAGGTCTGGACTATTACCACCGTTTCGTCGATAAGCTGCTGGAAGCAGGCATAGAGCCGTTCTGCACGTTGTATCATTGGGATCTGCCGCAAGCCCTCCAAGATGTAGGAGGCTGGGAAAACCGTCGCAGCATCGACGCTTTCGTTAAGTTCTCCGAAGTCATGTATCGTGAATTCAACGGCAAAATCAGATACTGGCTGACGTTTAACGAGCCTTGGTGCATTGCCTTCCTGTCGAACGTGATCGGCGTGCATGCTCCGGGCAAACAGGATCTGCAAGCCGGGCTGGACGTTGCGCATAACCTGCTCGTGGCGCACGGCAAATCGGTATCCAAGTTCCGCGAAATCGGCGTAGACGGCAAGATCGGCATCGCTCCGAACGTGGCTTGGGCGGTTCCGTATTCCAAAAACGAAGCGGATCAAGGCGCGGCCGACCGCAACATCCAGGTCTTTTCCGACTGGTTCCTTGATCCGATCTATAAAGGAAGCTACCCGCAATCGCTCTACTCGTGGTTCGAGCAATCCGGCCATGTGCCTCCGATCCACGAAGGCGACATGGAAGCGATCGCGCAGCCGATCGACCATATCGGAATCAACTATTACGCGATGAGCGTCAACCGATTCAATCCGGACGGCGGCTATCTGCAAATGGAAGAAGTCGACATGGGTCTGGTCAAGACCGATATCGGCTGGCCGGTGGAATCGAGAGGCCTGTACGAAGTGATCCATTACCTGCAAAAATACGGAAACATCGATATCTACATCACCGAAAACGGCGCTTGCATCAACGACGACATCGTGAACGGCAAAGTGAACGACGTACGCCGCATCTCGTACCTTCAACAGCATATCGCCCAGGTTCACCGCGTGATCCAGGACGGCATCAACCTCAAAGGCTACATGGCCTGGTCGCTGATGGACAACTTCGAGTGGGCAGAAGGCTACCGCATGCGCTTCGGCCTCGTGCACGTCGACTACCGCTCCCTGAAGCGCACGCCGAAAGAAAGCTTTTACTGGTACCAAAACGTAGTAAAAAACGGTTGGATGGAAACCCGCAAGGAGTAGTGAAGCAGCGAAGCGCGGATGGCTTGCGGGAGACCCGCAAGGAATAGTGTAGCTGCGAAGCGCGAACGTTTGCGGGAGACCCGCAAGGAGTAGTGTAGCTGCGAAGCGCGAACGTTTGCATGTGACAAGCAAGGAAGAGCGAAGCCGCGAAACACAGAGAGCTCGCGAGTAATCGGCAAGCGTAATCCGGAGACGATGTCTTGTAAGGGATCGACATGGCGGTCAGAACCTCGATAAAGCTCGAAAAAGAGCCGATCGAGGTTTTTTTGCGAAATCGGAACTCCATCTATGATAAATGTCACAAAAATGTCGGATAAAATGCCAGCTGTATAGGATGTTAACCGGTGCCGTATCCGATAAGATAATAAAGTCATATGAAGGAGGGAAAGTGCGCATAAAAATGTTTAGCAAGGGACCGGAAGACGTTAAAAGCTAGTAGAGCGTATATAGAGGAAGGGAAAATTAAAATTTGAAATAAAGTGAGGGGGCAGTAGAAGATTAGTCGCTTATCGAAGGAAAGCAACTTCATTGCAGGAAGGGTTTTTCAAGGCCCAATATCACTAAACGAAGCCGATAGTTTGACATCTTTGTTAACAAAGTCAAAACTTTTCGAAAAAGCTGTTCATTTCTGGTATCTTTAAGTGTAGAATCAAAGTTGCGTTTTAATGTGTGAAATGCTTATCGAATGACTTGAGCGTTCAACAAGGAGAGGGGATCTACATGAGCAAAAAACCAAGATCGCTCGTTCGTGCAGCTTTCTCGGCCGTTACTCTTGTTATGACGATGCTGCTGCTCTCGGGATGCGGGAACTACATGGTTCTCGATCCGAAAGGACCGATTGCGGAAAAGCAGCTGGACCTGATCATCATCACGGTTATCCTGTGCTCGATTATCATCGTGCCCGTGCTGATCATCACGTTCATTATCGTATGGCGCTACCGTGCCACTAACAAGAAAGCCGATTATAAGCCGGAATGGGCGCACAGCAACCTGCTAGAGACGATCTGGTGGGGAATTCCGATTGTCATCATTATCGTGTTGGCCGTTATCACCGTGCGTTACACGCATGAGCTCGAGCCGGCCAAAGCTCTCGCTTCCGATAAGGAAGAGGTCACCGTCCAGGTCGTGTCTTTGAACTGGAAATGGCTGTTCCTGTATCCGGAAGAAGGAATCGCGACCGTCAATACCCTCACGATTCCGGAAGACCGTCCGGTCCGCTTCGAGATCACGGCGGATTCGCCGATGAACTCGTTCTGGATTCCTGAACTGGGCGGACAGATTTATGCCATGTCCGGCATGTCGATGGCGCTGCATTTGCAGGCCGACGAGCCGGGAACGTACTTCGGTACGGCGGCCAACTTCACGGGCGAACACTTCGAAAACATGAACTTCCAAGTTAATGCGACGAGCGACGCCGAGTACGAGCAGTGGATCCAGGAGGCGAAAAGCTCGCCGAACACGATCACCGACGAATCGTACGAAGAAATGTCGAAGCCGACGGAAAAAGAAGAACCTACGCTGTACTCTTCGTTCCCTGAAGGCATCTACGAGCGCATCGTGACCAAGTACATGCACGACGGCGCCGAGCTTCACCAACACGGAAGCGCGTCTGCCGACGAAACGGACGCGGCGGCAGACACCGCAAACGCGAACTCGGAAGAAGACTCTTCCGCGCACAAAGGCCATTAAGTTCCGGTTCGAACCGGACTTGAAAAAGCCCGAACAATCAATGCAATGAAAGGAGCTCCCTAATGCTCGATAATATCAAAGAGTTCGCATCCGAGTTTTTTGTAACGGGCGATCCGCTGATCTACGGCGCGGACGTGTCCATCGTTCTGGCGACGCTCGGGATCGTGTTCGTACTGACGTACTTCAAAAAATGGGGTTGGCTCTGGAGAGACTGGCTTACGACCGTCGACCATAAAAAAATCGGGATCATGTATATCCTGGCCGCGATCGTAATGCTGTTCCGCGGCGGCGTCGATGCCGTCATGATGCGGACGCAGTTAGCCTTCCCGGATCTGAACTTCCTGGAAGCCGATCACTATAACCAAATCTTCACGACGCACGGCGTCGTCATGATCTTCTTCATGGCCATGCCGCTCATGTTCGGTCTGTTCAACATCGTCGTGCCGCTTCAGATCGGCGCGCGCGACGTCGCATTCCCTTTCCTGAACTCGCTGAGCTTCTGGCTGTTCTTCGCCGGCGCGATGCTGTTCAACCTGTCGTTCGTCATCGGCGGTTCGCCTGACGCCGGATGGCTTGCTTACCCGCCGCTCTCCGGTACGCAGTTCAACCCGGGCGTCGGACAGAACTTCTACATCTGGGGTATCCAGATCTCCGGTATCGGTTCCCTCGCGTCCGGTATCAACTTTATCGTCACGATCCTCAAAATGCGCGCTCCGGGCATGACGATGATGAAAATGCCGATGTTCACTTGGTCGGTATTCGCCGCTTCGACGACGATCATCTTCGCTTTCCCGATCCTGACGATCACGATGCTGCTGTTGTTCCTGGACCGCTTCTTCGGCGCCCACTTCTTCACGCTCGACGGCGGCGGCAACCCGATGATGTACATCAACCTCATCTGGATGTGGGGTCACCCGGAAGTATATATCGTCGTTCTGCCGGCCTTCGGCGTATTCTCCGAAACGGTTGCGACCTTCGCGAGAAAACGGCTGTTCGGTTACGCTTCGATGGTATTCGCCATGGTTATCATCAGTATCATCTCGTTCTTCACTTGGGCTCACCACTTCTTCACGATGGGCTCCGGCGCGAACGTTAACGCCTTCTTCGCGGTCACCACGATGATTATCGCGATTCCGACCGGGGTCAAGATCTTCAACTGGCTGTTCACGATGTATAAAGGCAGGATCACCTTCCCGACTCCTATGATGTGGACGATCGCGTTCATACCGGCATTCGTCGTCGGCGGGATGACGGGGGTCATGCTGTCGGTCGCACCGGCCGACTTCCAGTTCCACAACAGTTACTTCCTGATCGCCCACTTCCACCAAGTGTTGATCGGCGGCGTCGTATTCGGTTACTTCGCGGGCCTTTACTACTGGTGGCCGAAGATGTTCGGCTTCAAGCTCAACGAATACCTCGGCAAATGGGCATTCTGGCTCTGGAATATCGGTTTCTATGTCTGCTTCATGCCGCAATACCTCGTCGGTCTCGACGGCATGACGCGCCGGATCAGCGTATTCAGCGATCCGGATTGGCAAGGGCTGAACGTGGCTTCCACGATCGGCGCTTACATCATGGGCCTCGCGTTCTTGTTCCAAGTGGCGCAGATCGGTTACAGTATCTTCCGTCATGAAAAAGACACGACGGGCGATATCTGGGACGCGCGCACGCTGGAGTTCTCGATTCCTTCGCCGGCGCCGGAATACAACTTCGCGGTTATCCCGCAAGTTCACAGCCGCGACGAGTGGTGGGAAGAGAAAGAACGCCGCGCGAGAGGCGAGAAGCCTTGGCAGCTCGGACCGATCGAACCGATCCATATGCCGAAAAACTCGGCGATCGGACCGATCATGGGAGCTTTCTGGTTCATCGCAGGTTTCGGTCTCGTCTTCCACTGGTTGTGGATGGCTATTCCTGGCCTTCTCGGCGTATTCGTTTGCATGTTTGCTCGTTCGTTCAGCGCTCATAAAGCGGAATACTATATTCCGGTCGAGGAAATCGAACGAACTGAAGCTAAGTTAAGAGGAGGCGCGGTATAATGGCACAGTCTCCGGCACACGGCTCGGACCATCATGATCATCACGCTGCGGGTCATCACGATCCGCAGGATCTGAAACTGCTCGGTTTCTGGATTTTCCTTGTAACCGACGTTATCATGTTCGCGACACTGTTTGCGACATTCATCGTTCTTCGCGGCAATACGGACGGTAGCGTTACCGGCGCCGAACTGTTGGAAATGAACGGGATCATCATTTCGACGTTCCTGCTTTTGACCAGCAGCTTCACGAGCGGCGTGGCCGTCCTGGCCATGCACCAACACAAAATCAAACAGATGATTATCTGGTTGGTGATCACCGGACTGCTCGGTGCAGGCTTCCTGTACCTGGAAGTCAACGAGTTCCTGCACTTGATCCACGAAGGCGCGACGCTGCAAACGAGCGCGTACTGGTCGGCGTTCTTCACGCTGGTCGGCACGCACGGCGTGCACGTTACCGTCGGTCTGTTCTGGATGATCGCGATTATTATCCAGATCGTTCGCCGCGGTCTTACGGACGATACCAAAGGCAAAGTTACGGTATTCAGCTTGTACTGGCACTTCTTGGACGCGGTCTGGATCTTCCTGCTCTCGATCGTGTACCTGATGGAGGTGATGTAAGATGGCGGATCACAATAACGCGCATAACAGCCACGGTGGGGAACGTCACGAGCACGGCTCGCTTAAGTCCTACATCATCGGTTATATTATTTCGATCGTATTGACGATCATCCCGCTGGTCGTTGTATTGAACGACATGATGGGACGTACGGCAACGATCGCGGTCATCATGGTTACCGCGACGCTGCAATTCCTGGTTCAGCTGATCTTCTTCATGCACGTGCGTGACGGAGAACAGCCTCGTTGGAACCTGATCACGCTGATCTTCGGAGTTCTGATCCTGTTGACCGTCGTTATCGGTTCGATCTGGATCATGGGCAACAACCAGATCGGTATGAAAATGTAGTTGGGAAAGGGCTCGCTTCGGCGGGCTCTTTTTTTGTTGGGGTGGTTTTGATTCGGGGCTGGAGCGGGGAGACGCTGCGGGAGAAATTCGGTTCGAACGCTGTCTCACCCGGAAAGCGGCGGGAAGAGAATTCAAGGAGCAGCTTTCCGGGTTCAAAGGCGTTCGGACCTGAATTTCTCCCTCCGCTCCGCTTCAGCCGGAATTTAACCACCCCAACGCAAGAGTCCGGCGAAGCGGGCTGGGAGAAATAGAAGAAAAAGAAAAAGAAAAAGAGGCTGTCCTAAGCTGAATTAGCTTACGGACAGCTCTTTTTTGGTAAAGGGAATAAAGGCTACACTTTTAAAGATACTCGCATTTAAAATTCGTGAATTCGGCTTCCGCGTTTTCGCCGACGGCGTAAAGGCCGATAACGACGCCGGTGAAGCCGCCTGCGACTTCGGAAGAAAGGTAGCGGGTTTGGGCGGTGCCGAGTGCGATTTCTTCGTTGTCTTGGACAAGGAAGAAATGATACCGTTCGTGTCCGGAACGGATCAGAAGTTTGGCTGGGTTTTCGGGATTGATCGGGATTGCTTTTTCGATTGATTTCACGTCGCCGATGTTCAAGCGTTCGACGACTTTGATTGAGCCGTCTTGATCGTTGCGGACGGCGAGGTCATAACGATGGTTTTCGTCCATGTATAACGTGATTCCGGCTTCGCCCTGTTCGCCGGAAAGTTGAACTTCGCAGGAGAGAATTGCATCGAAGTCTTTTTGTCGGATACCGATGAATGTAGGGGAAGCCGGAGCATCCAGAGTGATATCGGTACCTCGTAGTACGGCGCGATCGGTTTCCAGCTTATAATTCTCTGTCGACGGATGACGCAGGTAGCACCAATCCAGGTTCCAGTCGGTATTTTCAAAGGTTACGACCTTTTGTTCTTGCTGCACGACATGATCCGGGATGCGGCCCGTGGTGAAGCTGGTCAGCGTGATGCCGTCATGTCCTGCGGTAAACCAGCCGTCTTCGTCGAACGTGACCGGGGTCAGGAATACTTCGCGGCCCAGATGGTGATAGGTCAGCCAACGTCCGATTTGACGGAAGCCCAGATGCAGCATCCACCAGTTGCCGCCGCCGTCTTGAATCAGATCGCCGTGGCCTACGCCTTGAAGCTCGTAGCCGCCTAGATTCCGGTTGGTGAGCACGGGGTTGGCCGCATACGATTCGAACGGACCCGAAAGCGATTCGCTCCGCGCGTAAATGACCATATGGCCGTATTCGGTTCCGCCTTCGGCGGCCATGAGATAGTAGCGCCCGTCGATTTTGTACATATGCGGACTTTCCAGATATCGGCCGCCCGTGCCTTTCCAGATCGAACGGCTCGGCGAAAGCTTCGCTCCGGTCTCGATGTTCAGTTCGCACTGCACCACGCCGCCTACGCCTTGATCGTCCGTGCCGTTGCTCATGAAGAAAGCCCGTCCGTTTTCGAAATACAAATCCGGATCGATGCCGCCTTGATCCACGAAGACGGGTTCCGACCATTCGCCGTAAATATCGTCCGTCCATACATAGAAGTTTTGGCGTGTCGTATCGTTGGTCGTGGTCATATAAAAACGGCCCTCGTAATGGCGGATCGTCGGAGCGAATACGCCGCCGGAGCTGTTGACGCGACTCAGCTGTACCTGGCTCTCGCGAGTCAGGCAGTGACCGATTTGCGTCCAATTAATCAGATCCTTGCTCTCGAACAGCGGGACGCCGGGGAAGAATTGAAAAGAGCTGCATACCAGATAATACGTGTCGCCTACTTTGCAAACACTGGGATCGGGATAGAAGCCTTTGATAACGGGATTGTTGTATTTCATGCCGCACCTCTTCTTGAATTCACATCGTTGCGAATTGCGTATTTTATTGAATCTAAGCAAATTAAACCGTATTCCGATACCGCTTACAATATGATAGAGTAAGGCGCAGAGATAAAATCTATTCAATGAACATAAATATGATTTCAACATGAGCAAAAGTAGGTGGGGAGTAAATGATCAAAGCGAACGGCGAAGAAAGGTTTATCCCGCTATACGAAGCCTTGGCGAGCGAAGTAAGATGGAAGATGCTGAGATTGCTGGCCGATGCCGAGATGAACGTCAAAGATCTGGCGGCGCAGCTCCATTTGAGCCCTTCCATCGTCACGATGCATATTCGAAAACTGGAGGAAGCCGGGTTAATCGGAAGCCGCAGAGTACGGTTGAACGGCGGCACGCACAAAATCTGTTTTATCAAGGAAAGCAGGGTCGAAATCTTTTTGCCGCAGGCGAGCGAGGAAGCGCGGATTCGGGAACAGTCGATCGCCATCGGCCATTATACGGCTTTCGACGTCTATCCGACTTGCGGCCTCGGCACCTTGGAAAAAGAAATCGGCGTTTGGGACGACCCGCGTTATTTTCTTGATCCGGAACGAGTGCAGGCAGCTATTTTGTGGATGGGACGAGGCTTTGTCGAGTACAAAACGCCGAATTACCTGCTTCCCGAACAGACCGCGGAAGCGATCGAACTTTCGATGGAATTGGCTTCGGAAGCACCGGGGCTTCGCGATGATTGGCCTTCCGATATCGGTTTCGTTTTTAACGGTATTTACTTGGGCAGCTGGACCAGTCCGGCAGACTTCGGTCGCGCCGCAAGAGGGAAATACACGCCGTCTTGGTGGCACCGCAACGTGAACCAGTACGGGCTGCTCAAAACGATTCGAATCGACGCTTCAGGGACTTCCGTTGACGGAGAGCGCATGTCGGACGTGACGATCGAAGACTTACGCTTGGAAGAACCGTTCTGGACGCTGCGTTTTCAAGTAGATGAACAGGCCGAGCATGTAGGGGGCTTAACGCTTTACGGAGCAGGGTTCGGCAACCATGATCAAGATATCGTGATTCGCGTGCATATCGGCGATCGCCAAAACAAAGGGGAAGAGGATGGACAATGAACGAATTCAGAGCGACAGGCCATGAAGTAAAAAAGCTGGGCAGAACGCATGCACATAACGAAACGTTGTGGCTGGCGTTGTCGGGCAGCGGAATCGAGTTTTCGTTTACCGGGAAAAAGGCAGAGGTTACGTTTCGGGGCGATAGTACGGCGCAAGGAACGAATAATTGGGCGCGCGTCGGAATCTGGGTGAACGGAACGCGCGTGGCGGATGCGCAAATCGATCAGGCGAGAAAAACGTATACGGCGTTCGAAAGCGAAACCGACGAGACGGTAGTCGTGCGCATCGTCAAGCTCTCGGAAGCCGCGATGTCGACAGTCGGGGTCGAGCGGATTGCCGTGGACGCCGAAACGGGCATTCAGCCTACTCCGGCAAAGAAACATAAGATCGAGATTATCGGCGATTCGATCACTTGCGGATATGGCATCGACGACGAGCATGCCGAGCATTCCTTTTCCACCGCGACGGAAGACGTGACGAAAGCTTATTCGTATCAAACGGTTCAAGCGCTAGACGCCGACTACAGCATCGTGTCGTACAGCGGCTACGGAATCATTTCGGGTTACACGGATAACGATACCAAGCTGCTCACCCATCTGATCCCGGACTATTATGAAAAATGGGCCAAATCCGAAGGCAGACCGGACGGGACGCTTGATCCTTTATCGGTCGATTGGGATTTTACGCAATTCGTTCCGGATTTGATCGTCGTCAATCTGGGCACCAACGACGACTCGTATACGCAGGATAATCCCGGTAGACAGACGGAGTTCGCCGCGCAATATACCGAGTTTTTGAAAACGGTTCGACGCCGAAATCCGCATGCCGTTATCCTGTGCGCGTTGGGTATTATGGGGGATCGGTTATATCCGTTCGTGGAGCAGGCTGTAAGTCGATATATCGAAGCAACGGGCGACTTCAAAGCGACGACTCTGAAATTCGATGTTCAGCGGGCAGAAGACGGCTACGCCGCCGACTATCACCCGTCTCGAAAAACGCATCGTCAGGCCGCTGAACAGCTGGTCCGACATATTCAGAAGCTGCTGCCCGAATTCAGCGAGAAACCCGCGACCTCTTACCTTGTCAACTCTTAATCAGAGGTTATGTTCGACTGAAATGTACACGCTTTAGGTGCGTTTCCGTTGGAGACTTCGTACACGGGTTAGGTACGAAATCTCAGTCGAACATAACCTTACTTTTAGCGTTGACAAGGTACTCTGTTCCGTCCGTGAATTGAAGATACGCATTAACGATTCGGCGTTTCGGGGCGGAACACCCAGACTTTGCTCAGCATATAATTCAGCGCCATGCCGGGCACGGTCACAAGCGCTTTGGCAGCCCATACGGGCATAAACAGATCAAGAAGCGTCAGCAGAGCGGTAGTCAATAAAGCAACGGTCAGATTGACGATCAGAAAACGCGTCAGTTCGCCTTTTTGCCTCGGTTGATCGGTCTTGAAGGTCCATCGCCGATTCCAATAGTAGCTGTTGGCCGTACCGGCGGCGTAACCCGCGATTTGGGCGATCGGACCGATCAAGCCTTCAAGCAGGAAAAAGACGATAAAATCGACCAGCGTATTAGAGACGCCGACAATGGCGAAGCGCAGCGGCTTGGCAGACACTTTTTTTTGCGGCACGAGTTTAATCCTCCTTATCGGATAGGCTGCTCAAGTCGTACAGCGTGTAGCTGCGATTCAGACCGAGCGTATCGACGACCTGTCCGATCGCTCCGGCGATGCCCTGCGCATCTTGCGAAGAAGGGCCGAATGCTTGCACGCTGCCCTTCTTCATGGCGTTCCAGGACGATTCCGGCACGGGCGTTCCGTTCAACTGTACCCAACGCGCAAGAGCGTCTTGAGTATTGTGCGCGCCGCCGATCAATACATAACGCAGTTCGCCGGATTTCGCCAGCTTTTGCAAACCTGAGATATCGAGTGCCGGATCTACGCCTTTGAAGCCGCCCCATGCGAGTACCGGCAGACCCGTTTGGATAATCAGAGAGTCCGCGCCGCTGTTGGACGAAGGCATGGCGGCCAAATACTTGGCGCTGCCGCGATTGCGGATCAGATAGTCGACCAGCGCCGTATCCAGCGGTTCGCCGTCGCGGCTCCAGCTTCCTCCGCCTTCGGCCAGATGAGGCGAAGCATAAGGCTGGCGAGCGCTCACGCCGTACAGCGAAGGGGTGAGCGACCAATAAGCGGGCGCGGCGAGCAAAGCGGCGAGGGAGAGGATCAACATGAATTTCGGCGCGATCTGCGTTTTCGGCCATAGTCCAAGCAGCGCGAACGTGCCGATGGCTGCGCATGCAAGCCCGATTATCGGGAATCCGTCGTCGTAAGCGATATAAGCCACCGTAACGAAAGCAATCACGGCTCCGGGCACGATCCAAGACAGCTGGCGGGAACGGCATAATTCGGCAATCGCCGCGCCGGCCAATGCCGCGATGCCCGGTGCCAGCATAATGAGATAGTAACGGTGGAAGTATCCGGCCAGACTGAACACGGCAATCATCGGCAGCAGCCACCCCGCCCACAGCAGCACCTCGATCCGACGCTCCGGGCGGCGCATCCACAGCAAGACCGCGCCGAACAGGGCAAAAGGAAGCAGCCATGTGATTTGTCCGGCAAGCTTCGCGTCAAATAGACGCAGCAGTCCTGGAGGGCCGTCTTCGCTGGTCGAACTCATCGCTCCCGCTTCGGCTGCCGGAGCGAAAGAGCGGGTTTCCTGAGTCTCATGGTTTGTCGGCAGACCTGCTTCTCCCAAGCGCGAAGAGTCTATTCCCAACGGAAGAGCCGGCATCAAGACGGCATCTTGGGCCATAATCCGTGCGTTATTTTGCCCGGAAGCAAGGCTGCCGCTCAAGTCGCCTGTCAGACGACCGATGCCGTTGTAGCCGAGCGCCAGCTCCAGCACCGAATTATGCCGACTGCTGCCTACGTAAGGCCGTTGATCCGCGGGCGTAACATCCACGATGATCGCCCAGGACAACGAGACGGCGACCAGAACTCCGGCAGCCGCGGTCAGGTGCCGGAGTGTTTTTTTCCAAGTCGTCTTGCGCATTCGATAGGCCGCCCATACGAATAGAACGAAAGCCGGCAGAACGAGATAGGCTTGGAGCATCTTGGTATTGAACCCTACGCCGACCAACGCAAAAGCTAGGCACAGTTGAAGCAGACTGCTGTTTCGAACGGCTCGGGTTAAAACGTATACAGCCAGCAGCAGGAAAAACACCAATACGCTATCCACGTTGTTGGTCCGGCTGACGGCAGCGGCAATCGGCGTAAAAGTCAGGATTAGAGCTGCCAGACGCGCTGCCGCCAATCCGAACGAATCGCGAACGACCAGATAGAGCAGGATGACAGAACCGGCAAAAGCCAGCGCCGACGGAAGAGCAAGCGTCCACGAGTGCAGGCCCAGCAGCTTAACGCTAATCGCTTGCAGCCAAAAAGCGACCGGGGGTTTATCGATCGAGATAAAGCCGCCGGGATCGAATGAATTGTAGAAAAAGTTGTGGAAGCTTTGCGTCATGCTCGTGACCGCAGCTGTGTAGTAAGCATTTAGATTTCCGGATTTTTGAATATTATACAGCGACAAAAATAGCGCCGCCAGTGCAAGGATCGCCGGAATGGGATCGATTTTTTTCAGTCGTTGTGCGTTCACGTCAGAGTCCTCCGGTCCGTCGAGTTTCCGTTTAGGGCGTGTACGCAAACTTCGAAGGCAGCTAAAGATGCACATCGTTAAGTTTGCGTACACGCCCTAGTCAAGTATTATCTATGATAACCCGAAAACATGAACAAGAAATGAAAGCAAGCTTAGAAAAAGCTGAACGTTCCCGTATTTGCCGGATAAGGCGAAGGCGGGATTTTTCTTTTTAATAAAAAAAGGATGTACAAAGCGAACTTAATGAACTAATATGAACCTATATAAACGTTCGTTTGATGCTTTTTAATTCAAATCCTCCAATTCGAAAGGATGACTATTGTGGAAAATCGCTATGACTCCAATCCGAAAGACGTAAAAGGCTTCGATACGACCCGACTGCGCGAGGAATTCTTGATCGAGACGTTGTTTGCACCGGATGAACTTGTAACCGTTTACTCGCATACGGATCGTTACATCGTCGGCTCGGCCGTACCGGTATCGAAAGAACTCAAGTTGGAAGCGGACTTTAAGCAAATCGGCGCGGATTACTTCCTGGAGCGGCGCGAAGTGGGCATCATTAACGTCGGCGGCGAAGGTTCGGTCACGGCTGACGGCGATACTTACGAGATCGGCGTGAACGAGTGTCTGTACATCGGCCTCGGCGTGAAAGACGTCTTTTTCAAAAGCGCGAACGGAGAGAGTCCGGCCAAGTTCTACCTTGTATCCACGCCGGCGCATAAAGCCTATCCGACGAAAAAAGCGGGCGAAGGTGAAGCGATCAAAGCCAATCTGGGCAGCCTCGACAGCTCGAACGAGCGCACGATCAACAAATACATCCTGCCGGGCGGAATCGAAAGTTGTCAGCTCGTAATGGGCATCACGCATCTGGCGCCGGGCAGCATGTGGAACACGATGCCTTGCCATACGCATAACCGCCGCTCCGAAGTGTATTTGTACTTCAATATGCCGGAAAATGCCGCAGTCTTCCACTTCATGGGCGATCCGCAAGAGACGCGCCACCTGGTCGTACGGAACGAGCAGGCGATCCTGTCCCCGAGCTGGTCGATTCACAGCGGCGTCGGCACGAATAATTACACCTTCTGCTGGGCGATGGGCGGCGAGAATCAACTGTTCGACGATATGGACGGCGTGGATATGAAGGACTTAAAATAGACCCTACACGACTTTTTTCGGAATAGGAGCTATGTCCAACCATGAACGCACTCAAACGGCATGAAAAATTGATGGAAATCCTCATCGAGCGCAAAGAAATCGGCGTCGGCGAATTAAGCTCCATGCTCGAGGTGACCGGCAAAACGATCCGCGAGGATCTGGCGCGCCTGGAGGAAAAAGGGCTGCTCGTTCGCGTGCACGGCGGCGCGATGCTGGCCCAAAACGACCAATTCGGCATTTTATCATCCAAAGGCACCGGGGATAAGCACACGGCGGAAAAAGCGGAAATCGCCGCCCGAGCGCTGCGCTATATCCAGCCGGGCGATATTATCGCGCTCGACGGCGGAGGAACGACGCTCGAAATGGCCCGTCAGCTCGACAATGCGCCGCTGACCGTCGTTACGAACGATTTGTTCATCTTGAGCGAACTGGCGCGCAAAGACAAGATTCGGCTTGTCGTGCCGGGCGGCGAGCGGGTTCGCAACGTGCTGATCGGTCCGGGCAGTGCGCAGTTCGTGGAAGGGCTGAATATCAGCAAAGCATTTTTGTCGGCGACGGCGCTGCATCCCGAACTCGGCGCTTCGATTTATACCGGGGATTTGGTTCCTTACAAGAAGGCATTGGTCAAAACGGCCCGGCAGGCATACGGCGTAGTCGAGCATCAGAAGTTCGGCAAGTTCGCCTTATGGACGTTTGCGGATTGCGGTGAACTGGACGTGATTATTACGGACGGCGGACTGGATGACGGGCAGAAAGCACTTTTTGAACAGAAAAACATACGACTGGACGATGGAAGCGGCGAACAGGAGAATCAGGCATAACGGCTGCGATGGGTCCGGAACCATTATCGGGAGGAAAAAAAGATGAGCATGTTCGATCTTAGCGGCAAAACGGCACTGGTAACGGGGGCGAGCGGCGGATTGGGTCAAGGAATGGCGCTGGCGCTGGCGGAAGCGGGAGCCGATATCATCGCGGTTTCGTTTTCGTCCTGTTCCGATACGGCGGAGAAGGTACAGGCGCTCGGACGTCAGGCGTACGAGATTCAAGCGGATCTCAGCAAAAAAGAAGATCTCGAAGACGTCGTGAAGCAGGCGCTCGCGTTTACCGGACGCATCGATATCCTGATCAACAATGCGGGCATTATCCGTCGTACGCCGATCTCGCAGCACAGCTGGGAAGATTTCGACGACGTGCTGGACATCAACCTCAAAACCGTGTTTTACCTGACCCAGCTCGTCGGCAACCATATGGTCGAGCGCGGCAGCGGCAAAGTGATCAATATCGCGTCGATGCTGTCGTTCCAGGGCGGCATCAACGTTCCGGGTTACACGGCGAGCAAGCATGGCGTAGCCGGTTTGACGAAAGCTTTTGCCAACGAATGGGCTTCGAAAGGGGTTCAGGTCAACGCGATCGCGCCGGGTTATATGTCGACCGACAATACGGCGCCGATCCGCGAGGACAAAGACCGGACAAATTCGATCACGGTACGGATTCCGGCAGCGCGCTGGGGCACGGGAGAAGACGTCGGCGGACCTGCGGTATTCCTGTCTTCGTCCGCGGCGGATTATATCAACGGCCATGTGCTGTGCGTCGACGGCGGTTGGATGATTCGTTAACGGCAGGGTACGGATCGTCTTATATTTTCGATACGGGCCGCGGACGGCGATGGAGGGCATGACCCCGTCCTCGCCGCTTCGCGGTTTTTCTATGCGAAGCGTACAAAAGGAGGAATCGGAAATGAAACTCGGAATTTTGGCACATACGTACGGGAAGCTTCCGGCGGCGGAACTGGCAAGAAAAGTAGCGGAGGAAGGGTTTTCGTCCGTGCAGTTGGCGCTGCTCAAAGCGATCGCGGATATCGACTGCTCGCCGGGCAAGTTGAGTCCGGGGCTTGCGAATCATATCGGCGAGACGTTTCAGCGGGAAGGCGTGCGAATCGCGGTGCTCGGCTGCTATATCGATCCCGTGCATCCCGACAAAGACGTTCGGCGCGCCGAAATCAATCGCTTCAAGGAGCATCTGCGCTTGGCCCGGGATTTCGGCTGCGGCATGGTCGCGACGGAGACCGGATCGATTCGCACTTATGCGGAGTCGCATCCGTCGAATTACGAAGAACACGGCTGGAGCGTACTTCGGGAAACGGTCACTGAATTAGCGGAAGAAGCGGAAAAATGGGGCGTGAAACTGGCGATGGAACCGGTGGCCAGCCATACGCTGAATTCGCTGGATCATGTTCGTCGCTTGATCGAAGAAGTGCCTTCGTCGACGATCGGCCTGCTGTTCGATGCCTGCAATCTGTTAAACGAAGAACGCCTGCCTAAGCAGGACGAGTTAATGAAGGACGCGTTCGCGAACCTTGCCGATCGCATGATTCTTATTCATGCCAAAGACCTGGATTTCGGAGACGGAGGTCATTTTGCCGGCAGCGGACGCCCGCGCCTGGATCGTCCGATCGGAGACGGGCTGCTGAATAAAGATCTGCTGTACCGTTTGCTTAAAGAACATAAGCCGCATATCGATATTTCGCTCGAAGGCGTCACGGCCGATCAGGCAAAACGTTCGGCCGCGGAGCTGCGACGCTTGTATGCGCGGGCGTAATACATGGATCGAATAAGCGCAGGTCTTGCATCCGACTTTTTGCGTAAAGTCTTGCCGCTGCGCTTATACCGGCCGTCGGCCGGGTAATGGGGCGTGTATGTCAGACTTTTCGAAAAAAGGAGCGAACCGACCATGAGCAGCAATGCCCATCCTTCCGAACAGTTTCTCGTCGCGTTAGTCACCGGCGGAGTCAAAGGACTCGGCCGCGGCATCTGTCATGTACTGGCGCAAAAAGGCTACCGGATTGCCTTGACCTACCATTCCAGCTCGGACGATATGGAAGAGATGACCCGAGAGCTGAAGCACATCTACGGCGCAGATCCTTTTGCCGTCCAAAGCGATCTGACCCAGCCCGGCGAACCGAAGCGTGTATCGGAAGCCGTACTGAAGCATTTCGGGCGTATCGACCTGCTCGTCAACAATGCCGGGCAAGGGACCACGAACCCTCTGATCGAACTTGAAGAAGAGGACATCGGCTGGATGATCGATCTGGATTATAAAGCGCCGATCCTGTTGTCCAAATATGTCGCCCGGTCCATGATCGAACGCGAGATTGCAGGCAGCATCCAATTCATCACTTCGTCCCGCGGCGAGCGAGCCTACCCGGGCGACAGCATCTACGGCGGCATGAAAGCCGCGCTCATCCGCTCTTGCGGTTCGTTTGCGTTGGAATGGGCTCCGTACGGTATCCGTACCAACTGCATCGCGCCCGGAGCAACCGTCAACGACCTGGACCAAGATGCCCGAACCGAACCTCTAGGCCGCAAAATCCCGTTAGGCCGTCTAGGCACTCCTTCGGACATCGGCGAAGCCGTAGCCTGGCTGGCCTCCGACCAAGCCGCCTACATCACCGGCATCAACCTGCGCATCGACGGCGGCCTGATCCTCCCCGGCATGCCCGAAGACACGTCGCCGGAAGCCGGCTACGGCTGGGGCGTGGTCTATCCGCCGAAAGAAGAGAAATAGAGAGTTCTGTTCCTTTGCTCTTCTCTACTTACCAAAACAAAGCAGCTTCGCCGTAGTAGAAATCTCAGTCTGTCCTCAAAAGTTACGTGTGCGCGAGAAGGCAGAAGGCTCCGAGACAAATTCGTTCAATCCGCTTTGAACTGAATTTCTCTCTCCGCCTTCTGTCTTCCAAAACGAATTCCCCCAGCCCGGCATTTTGCAAAGCGAATAGGAACTACCCGCCCCCTCTAAAGTTGCCGTTTTCCGCTATACTTCATTATTCATATCGGATTTAAATTTTGCCTCTTTCCATTCCTGACGATCTGTGTAAGAATAAGAGCCAAGCCAAGCACCAAACTATGCAAAAACGGGATTCCGCAATGAATCGTTGACAGCCAGAGTTTGCTTGCACAGGGATGCCGTTCTATTTAACCATCCGGCGCCAAAGCCGGAATTTCGGGAGGAATCGGACATGACGGAAGAAAGAAAGCTTGCTTTTGAAACCCTAGCCGTACACGGCGGACAAGAGATTGATCCGGTGACGGGAGCGCGTGCCGTGCCGCTGTACCAGACGACTTCATACGGCTTCCGGGATACGGAGCATGCGGCCAATTTGTTTGGTTTGAAAGAATTCGGCAATATCTATACCCGTCTTATGAATCCGACCAGCGACGTATTCGAGCAGCGGGTCGCTGCGCTTGAGGGCGGAGCCGGAGCGCTTGCCACGGCCTCCGGCCAGGCGGCCATCACGTACTCTCTGCTCAATATTGCCGGAGCCGGCGACGAGATCGTCTCTTCTGCCAGCCTTTACGGCGGTACATATAACCTGTTCGCGGTCACGCTTCCGAAGCTGGGGATCAAAGTGCATTTCGTCGATTCCAGCGATCCGGAAAACTTCCGCCGCGCGATCAATGATAAAACGAAGGCTGTTTATGCCGAAACGATCGGCAATCCGCGGGGCGACGTGCTGGATATTAGGGCCGTGGCCGACATTGCGCACGAGAACGGCCTTCCGTTGATCGTGGACAATACGTTCCCTAGCCCGTATTTGCTGCGTCCGATCGAGCACGGCGCGGATATCGTGGTCCATTCGGCGACCAAGTTCATCGGGGGTCACGGCACCTCGATCGGCGGAATCATTGTCGACGGCGGCAACTTCGATTGGGCAGCCAGCGGCAAGTTCCCCGGACTGACCGAGCCCGATCCAAGTTATCACGGTCTGGTCTACGCCGAAGCGCTCGGTCCGATCGCGTATATCATCAAAGCTCGCGTGCAGCTTATGCGTGACCTTGGCGCAGCAATTTCCCCATTCAACTCCTGGCTGCTTGTTCAAGGACTGGAAACGTTGCATCTGCGTATGGAACGGCACAGCCAGAATGCGCTGGCCGTCGCGAAGTTCCTCGAAGGACATGAGCGGGTAGAGTGGGTCAATTATTCCGGCCTGCCGAGCCATCCTTCTTATGAACTTGCCCAAAAGTACCTGCCGAAAGGACAGGGAGCCATTCTTACATTCGGGATCAAGGGCGGAATCGAAGCCGGCAAAAAGCTGATCGAAAGCGTCAAATTGTTCTCCCATCTGGCGAATGTCGGCGACTCGAAGAGTTTGATCATTCATCCGGCGAGCACGACGCACCAGCAGCTCGGACCGGAGGAGCAAGAAGCTTCTGGCGTGCTGCCGGGCATGGTTCGATTGTCGATCGGTACCGAGTCGATCGACGACATTCTGCATGATCTGGAACAGGCGATTGCGGCTTCGGCGGAAAGTTAAGCCCGATCTTCAATCCTCATTCGATCTATTCAAAAAGCCTGCTTTTCCCGATAGGGGGAAGGCAGGCTTTCGTTTTGCAACCGGGTATTCCGCGCTGCTTAAAAGAACTGAAATCCATTTGTTCAGGCAAGATAGCAGGTTCATTAAATCTTCATTTTCATGGCAACAAATTCAACTTGACACAATCAATTGGAAGTACCATAATAAGAACTACATTGTAATCATTATAAATTAGGAATGACTGAGAAAGAGGAGGACCTATCATGCATAAATCGATCATCATCGGTACCGGCCCTGCCGGATTGACGGCCGCGATCTATCTGGCTCGCGCGAATATGAGTCCGCTGGTTATTGAAGGACCGCAACCGGGCGGACAATTGACGACAACAACCGAAGTCGAGAACTTCCCTGGCTTCCCTGAAGGTATCATGGGTCCGGAATTGATGGACAATATGCGCAAGCAGGCTGAACGTTTCGGCGCGGAATTCCGTACGGGCTGGGTCGAGAACGTCGATCTGTCACAGCGTCCGTTCAAGCTGAACGTGGAGGGCATGGGCGAATTGGTGACCGATACGCTGATCATCTCCACGGGCGCAAGCGCGAAATACCTCGGCATTCCGGGCGAAGAAGAAAACGTGGGCATGGGCGTCAGCACCTGCGCGACTTGCGACGGATTCTTTTTCCGCGGCAAAGAAATTATCGTCGTGGGCGGCGGCGACTCGGCTCTTGAAGAAGCCAACTTCCTGACTCGTTTCGCGACCAAGGTAACATTGGTACACCGCAGAAACGAAATGCGCGCTTCGAAAATCATGCAGGACCGCGCGCGTCAAAACCCGAAGATCGAATGGGCGCTGGATCGCACTCCGCTTGAAGTGGTCAAAGGCGAAAACGGTCTTCAAGGACTGCTCGTTCGCAACAATGAGACGGGCGAGGATCAATTGATCGAAGCCAGCGGCGTGTTCGTCGCGATCGGTCACCACCCGAATACAGGTTTCCTGAACGGACAAATCACGACGGATGCCAACGGTTATATCGCGGTGACGCCAGGTACGACCGAAACGAATATTCCTGGAGTATTCGCTTGCGGCGACGTTCAAGATACGCGTTACCGTCAGGCAATCACGGCTGCGGGCAGCGGATGCTCGGCTGCCATGGACGCTGAACGCTTCATCGAAAGCTTGGAGTTTGCACAAGCGGCCGCCGAAGCGGTAGTGTAAGAAATCGACTGAATTCCGTCACGGACAAGGCTTTGTACAAGCTGGCCTGACGTTATATAATAAAGAAAGCTAGTTTCAAAAAATACGATAAAGGTGGAGAATTCGATATGACGACAGCAATCGTATACACAAGTACCAACTGCCCGCACTGCAAGCAAGTCAAAGGTTATCTGGACGGCAAAGGCGTGGCTTACGAAGAGCGCAACATCGAGCAAAGCGACGATTTCGCGCAGCAAGTTTGGGATATGGGACTGCGCGCCGTACCGGTTACCGTAATCGGCGAAGCGAAAATCGTAGGCATGAACAAGCTGCAGCTGGAAAAAGCACTGAACGCGTAAATTCGGCTTTTTCATAGAAGCAAGAAAAAGGCGCGCCGAATCGGCAGCGCCTTTTTGCTTACAATGAAACGCGTACGCGGCCGAGGAACTGCGATACGGCCAGGTGGGCTGCGCCCAGCACGGCGGACCGGCTGCCCAATTCCGAGAAGGCAATCGCAAGCTCGCGCCGGTGATAGGGAAGAGCGCGCTCCGCGATCGCAGCGAGCATGGCGGGTTCGATCCACGGCTTAGCCTCGGTTAACGGACCGCCGATCACGATTTTTTCCGGATTGAAGCCATTGACCAGATTAGTGATGCCGATCCCCAGACGTCGACCGACTTCTGCGTACATGGCAACTGTCTTAACATCTCCCTGCCGGGCGTGTTCGATCAACTCGGCTGTCGTAAAAGAGGGAAGACGATTCAAAGCCTCTACGGAATCCAACGTTTTCGAGCTGTTCGCGACCCCATCATCTTCACGGGGTTGTCCATGCTGGCCCGGTAGGGGAGCGTAGGCATAAGCCCGTTCCGACGCATACAATTCCCAACATCCCCGGCTGCCGCAGCTGCAGAGCCGCCCGTCGCTTTCGATCGACATATGCCCGGTTTCGCCCGCGTATCCCCAAGCCCCTTTATAAAGCTGCCCGTCGATGATCATGCCGGAGCCGATTCCCATGCCGGCGCTGACATAAACCAGATGCCGGACATGCCGCCCGGCTCCGTATTCACGCTCGCCCGCCGCGCCTGCATTAGCTTCGTTATCGATCACGACAGGCACACCGAATCGATCTTCCATCCGGGACTTCAAATCCACGCCTTTCCAACCCAAGTTGGGCGCATACAAAATCAAGCCCGATTCATCCACCATGCCCGGTACCCCGATTCCGATCCCCACTGTTCCGTGCGGCGTCTCCGGCGCATCCTGCAATAACGGCTCCATAACCTCGCAGATCACATCAAAAGCCGTATCCGGATCAAGTCCGCCCAGCGACGCGCTGCGTTCGAACAAAATCTCCCCGTTCAAATCCGTCAGCGCCGCCTTAACCAACGTAACCCCCAGTTCAACCCCCACCACGCACCCAGCCGCACCGTTGAAAATCAGCATCAAAGGCTTCCGGCCGCCGCTAGACTGCCCAAGCCCTGTTTCCTCGACCAAATTCTGCTCCAGCAGCTCCAACGTCAAATTCGAAACCGTTGCCTTATTCAACCCCGTCCGCTCCGACACGTCCGTCCTGGACAAAGGTCCTCTCCGCCGAATCGTGTCGAGCACGATCGACTTATTCAACTTCTTCACCAACGCCTGATCCCCGGTCACCCTCATTACAGTTCCTCCATCCGCACCTATACCGTGTCTTCGACTCCGTCAAAGCATGTTTGCCATCGTCTTTCCGAATCGTTAACATTCATCTATTAAAACCAGCCCGAATCTTTTTATCGCTTCACCATTCATTCGAAAGCCCGCACGTCAAAACGCTTATATTCAATCCCGATTCCGTCTACTTTCTATACCCGCACATTTCGACCCCGTCTTTGAACATCTACCTATCTTAATTCAATTCGTTGATAAGCAAAAGAGCGACCTATGATTTTAAAAGATATTTTATATTTTTTAATTGTTTTATTGTTCTTCAGTTCTTCTGCATGCCCTTGGCGCCCCTGTTTCGATGACAGTCCGAAACAGGCAGCCCTCCTCGACTCGCGTCCCGAGCATCGAGGGACGCTGCCCTGCTGCCCAACCCCTGCCCCAAGAATGGGGGAGGCGGCCCCGCACCAACCTACCGCGGCTCGATGTTTTCGGCAGAAGCGACCTTTGGTTTTCCCGCAAGGGAAAACAACCGGAGCGCCTGACGAAAACATCAAGCCCTCCGCACCAAGGGGAAAAGCACCCACGCCGCCTGCCCCCAATTCTACCCCGAAAAAACTTTCTCCGAAAGACTTAGTTTATCCAATAGACAAAGTTTTTCGAATATGCTAGGATATCGATGTAAACGATTTCTGCGAAATAACGAGGAGGCATTTCTTACATGGCTTATTACGAAAATGTCGGTAAAGTGGCTTACGAAGGAAGTCAGTCGCAAAACCCATTCGCTTTTAAATTCTACAATGCGGACGAAGTGGTTATGGGCAAAAAAATGTCCGAGCACCTGAAATTCGCTATGGCTTATTGGCACACGCTCACGGCTGAAGGCAGTGATCCGTTCGGCGCGACGACGGCTGTTCGCCCTTGGCATTCCTACTCGGGAATCGACCTGGCCAAAGCACGCGTTGAAGCCGGATTCGAATTCATGGACAAAATGGGACTGGAATATTTCTGCTTTCACGATATCGATATCACGCCTGAAGGATCTTCGCTCAAAGAGTTTTTCGCGAACATCGACACGATCGTGGATCTGATTGAAAGCAACATGAAATCCAGCGGCAAAAAACTGCTCTGGAACACGGCGAACATGTTCACGAACCCGCGCTTCGTGCACGGCGCGGCGTCCACTTGCAACGCTGACGTATACGCTCATGCAGCGGCTCAAATCAAAAAAGGCCTTGAAGTCGGCAAACGTCTCGGCGGCGAAAACTATGTATTCTGGGGCGGACGCGAAGGTTACATGTCCCTGCTGAACACGGACATGAAGCTCGAGCAGGACAACATCGCCCGCATGTTCCACATGGCTGTCGACTACGCGAAGGAAATCGGCTTCGACGCTCAATTCCTGATCGAGCCGAAACCGAAAGAGCCTACAAAACACCAATACGATTTCGATGCGGCGACGACAATCTCGTTCCTGCAAAAATACGATCTCGCGAAGCACTTCAAACTCAACTTGGAAGCCAACCACGCAACACTGGCCGGCCACACGTTCGAGCACGAACTGCGCGTAGCCCGCATCAACGGCATGCTGGGTTCCCTGGACGCCAACCAAGGCGACATGCTGCTGGGTTGGGATACCGACGAATTCCCGGTTAACGTTTACGATGCGACATTGACATTGTACGAAGTGCTGCAAAACGACGGTCTGGGCAAAGGCGGCATCAACTTCGACGCCAAAGTACGCCGTGATTCCTTCGAAGCCGATGACCTGTTCCTGGCTCACATCGCAGGCATGGACACGTACGCGAAAGGCCTCAAAGTCGCAGCTAAACTGATCGAAGACCGCGCTTTCGAAAAAGTCATCGAAGAACGCTACAGCAGCTTCTCCGAAGGCATCGGCGCCGACGTGGTTGCCGGTAAAACGACGCTGGCTTCCCTGGCCGAGTACGCGATGAACAACGAAACTCCGCGTGCGAACAAATCCGGACGTCAAGAGCATCTTCAATCGATTCTTAACCAATATATTTATGGCTAAGGAATCTTCTACCCCTTCGGGCAAGAAGAATCCTGCACCCCGCGCTAAGCGACATCTTTTAAAGATCGAGATTCACTAATCTCTTGAAGAATCCCGATCCTCGCGCCAAGCGACATCTCTATCTTTCCCAAACCGCTCCAAGTCAGGGTTTCACCAAAAACAGAATCGCAAAAAAGCGATCACCGCACCATAATCGGACGGCTTCCCGCAAGCTCCCTTCGGGGAGGGGAGCCGTCCTTTTACATGCTTCACGCCTTTTAGTTTCCCTATCCGAAGGAGGAAAACCATGAGTTACGTTATCGGCATCGACCTCGGCACAAGTGCCGTCAAATCCGTACTGGTTGACAAAACCGGCACCGTCGTCAGCGAACAGTCCGAAGCTTATCCGCTGTATCAACCGAAACCGGGTTACAGCGAACAGGAAGCGGAAGACTGGGTCGAGAAAACGATCCTTTCCCTCAAAAACCTGCTGGCTTCGTCCGGCGTCAAAGCCGAAGAAATCGAAGGCATCAGCTTCTCCGGTCAAATGCACGGCCTTGTGCTGGTCGGCGAAGACGGCCGCGCATTGCGCCGCGCCATCCTCTGGAACGACACGCGCACGACGCCGCAGTGCCGCAAGATCGAACAGGTCCTCGGCGACAAACTGCTCAAAGTCGCACGCAACCGAGCACTTGAAGGCTTTACGCTGCCGAAAATCCTTTGGGTGCAAGAACACGAACCGGAAATTCTGGAACAAGCTTCGCTATTCCTGCTGCCGAAAGACTACGTGCGCCTGCGCCTGACCGGCAATGCCGCGATGGACTACTCCGATGCGGCCGGCACATTGCTGCTGGACGTCGGCGGCAAAAAATGGAGCGAAGAGATCGGCGAAGCCTTCGGCCTTAAGCCTTCTTTGTTCCCGGAACTCGTCGAGTCGTTTGACGACACCGGTTCGCTGCTGCCCGAGATGCAGGCCGCAACCGGATTGACGGAAAAAACGCGTATCTACGCGGGCGGCGCGGACAATACCTGCGGCGCAATCGGAGCGGGCATCCTGAACGAAGGCCAAACGATGTGCAGCATCGGAACATCCGGCGTGGTTCTGTCGTACGAGACCCGCCGCGATCTGGATTTCGAAGGCAAAGTCCACTTCTTCAACCACGGCGAAAAGGATGCCTTCTATATCATGGGCGTTACGCTGGCAGCGGGTTACAGCATGCAATGGTTCCGCGAGACGTTCGGCGGCGAAGCTTCGTTCGAAGAACTGCTTGCCGGAATCGGCGAAGTATCGCCGGGGGCGAACGGTCTGCTCTTCACGCCGTATATCGTGGGCGAACGTACGCCGCACCCGGATTCCGATATCCGCGGCAGTTTTATCGGCATCGACGCCAGCCATAAACTTCCGCACTTCGCGCGCGCCGTAATGGAAGGCATCACGTTCTCGCTGCGCGAGTCGATCGACATCCTGCGCGCAGCCGGCAAAACCGTCGACAAAGTCGTATCGATCGGCGGCGGCGCGAAAAACCGGGAATGGTTGCAAATGCAAGCAGACGTATTCGGCGCCGACGTCGTGAAGCTGGAAAGCGAACAAGGTCCGGCAATGGGCGCAGCGATGCTGGCGGCATTCGGCAGCGGCTGGTTCGAGAGTCTTCAGGACTGCGCGCGCGAATTCATTCGCGAAGCCAAAACGTATACGCCGGACGCGCAGCGTGCCGAAACGTACAGCAAGCTGTTCGACGTCTACCAAGACGTATACGGTCAAACAGCCGAACTGAACCGCAAGCTGGCGGCGTTCCGCGGCGGCGATCAGTAACAAACAGGATTTATTCGTACTTGATTCGATGCAAAAAGCCGATTTCCCGATTCGGGGAGATCGGCTTTTTGCCGTACCTATGCAGGGAAAGACGGGAGAGGCGGTAAAGTTGCTTTTTGACGGAAGACGTTCATAATAAATAGAGGGGCTTTTTTAATCTTTTTGTAAATCCGTTCGTTGATCCGTTACAGTTCTCCGGTCCGGATGCCGATAAAGGAAATAGAAACTTTCGTCAATAAAGGGGAGAATGCAGGCACATGAAGGGAAATGCAAAAAGGCAGCTATTGAAGATGAGCACCGCACTCGCACTGGTGGCGGGGGGGACGCTCGGAGGGTTCCAGCCGCTGACGGCTACGCCTACGGTCAGCGCGGCAACCGTATCGCAAACCCAGGCGCAGAAACAATTGCAAGCGCAGTTGTTCGAAGCGTTATCGGCCCATAAGGACAGCGTGAAGCTGACTTATGCAGGCGGCATTAATGAACTGAAAAAAGCGATCGAACCCGCGTTGGACGAGGCGATCGCTCAAGATCCTTATATTCATTACACGATGAAAGGCTACGCCTATTCGCTTCGCGGCAACAACTCTTCGGCTGCGGCCGAGGTCAAACTGACGTATCGCGAGACGGCGGAGCAGAGTGCCTATGTGCATAAACAAGTCGCGGCCGCGCTCAAAGAGATCATCACGGACGACATGAACGATCATTTGAAGGTCAAAGCGATTCACGACTGGGTCGTACGCACGCTCAAATACGATACCACGCTTTCAAAATTCACGGCTTACGAAGGGCTCAAGACAGGAAGCACGGTTTGTCAGGGGTATGCGCTGCTCACTTACGATATGCTGACCCAGGCGGGTTTTGAAGCGAACATCGTCGAAGGCTATGTCGGAGATGAAGCGCACGCCTGGAACATGGTGAAGCTGGGCGGCAAATGGTATCAGATCGATACGACCTGGGATGACCCGGTACCGGATCGCGGCGACCGCGTCTCGACCTCGTATTATTTGGTGACGGATACCCAATTGAAACAGGATCACAAGTGGAAAACGGCGAATTACCCGAAAGCCGTGACGCCTTATAACGAAACATTGGATCTGTTGATCGCCAAAGGCGTAAGCGGCGCAAAAGAATTGCGTACGACGCTTGGCTATGCGGGATCGTCCAGCAGCGTCGTATCGACGGCGGCTATCTTGCAGAAGATCGTGCAGGAAGCGGCTCAAGACGGACAAAGCAGCCTGACTTTCCGTTACCAAGGAACGAAGAATAAGTTGAAAAACGATTTATTGACGCTCTATAGCTACGGGGTTTCGCCAATCGGATATACGAGCAAATCGCTCAGCGGATCGAACAATTGGCAAGTTACGCTATATTGGAAATAAAAGAAAAGAGCCTCGGCCGGAAATTCGGAACCGAAGGCTCTTTTTGCTTAACGCTTAGAAAAGAGAAGAAAATTACAGATCGTCCCGACCGCTGACATCGCATTGATCCAGCGGAACGACTTTGGTGCCTTTGGCGCGCTTGTAACCGAACCACAGGATCAGGAACAACGGAACGCTCAGGTAAGTCGCGATCAAGCCCAACCAGTCAACCGTGCCGTTTTCAATCGTGGACAAGCTTTGACCGACGATGACGAACAGACAGAGCACGAAAGCGAACAACGGTCCGAACGGGAACCAACGTGCGCGGTACGGCAATTCGTCGAGACTATGCCCTTGTTTGATAAAAGCTCGACGGAAACGGTAATGGCTGATCGCGATTCCGACCCAGGTGATAAAGCCGCACATGCCGGAAGCGTTCAACAGCCACGTATATACGACGCCGTCGCCGAAGAATGAAGCCAGGAACGCCAGCATGCCGACGGCTGCCGTCACGATCAGCGCGTTGATCGGCACGCCGCCGCGGGTGAGCTTGGCAAGGAACTTCGGCGCTTTGCCTTCGACGGCCAGCGCGTACAGCATCCGGGTCGAGGCGTACATGCCGGAGTTGCCTGCGGACAATACCGACGTCAGAATGATCGCGTTCATGACGGCTGCCGCGAAAGCGAAGCCGGCGCGTTCAAACACGAGTGTAAACGGACTTGTTCCGATTTGATCCAGATCGCTGCTCAGCAGATTCGGATCGGTGTACGGGATCAGCAGGCCGATAACGAAGATCGCCAGAATATAAAAGATCAGAATACGCCAGAATACTTGCTTGATCGCGCGGGGAACGTTGCGTTTCGGATTTTCGCTTTCGCCTGCCGCGACGCCGATCAATTCCGTACCCTGGAACGAGAAGCCCGCGGCCATGAATACGCCCAAGAAGGCGAAAAATCCGCCGTTAAAAGGAGCGGAAGCGACGGTGAAGTTGCTGAATCCGACGGCTTCGCCGCCCATGACGCCGAAGATCATGGCGACGCCGATCACGAGGAACACGATGACGGTAATGATTTTAATGAGAGCAAACCAATACTCGGCTTCGCCGTAAGCCCGCACGGACAGCGCGTTCAGCAGGAACAGGATCGCCAGGAACAATACGCTCCACAGAAACGAAGAACTGTCCGGGAACCAATATTTGATGATCAGCGTTGCGGCTGCGAGTTCCGCCGCGATGGTGACGGCCCAGTTATACCAGTAGTTCCAGCCCATGGCGAAGCCGAAAGCCGGATCGACGTAACGGCCCGCGTAGGCGCTGAACGATCCCGGCTCCGGCGAGTGGGTCGCCAATTCGCCGAGGCTCGTCATCAGGAAATACACCATGATGCCGACCGCCGCATATGCCAGCAGCGCCCCGCCGGGTCCCGCGCTCGAGATCGCGCCGCCGCTGGCGAGGAACAATCCGGTTCCGATCGCGCCGCCGAGGGCGATCATGGTCATATGTCGGGCTTGAAGGCCTTTTTTCAATTCGGTCGTGCTCGGTGCTTTTTGCTGTGAAGCTTTCATGGTGAGTCAACTCTCCTCGTGTGGTTTGGTTATCACGAAAAGAAGGCTACGGCAAAAAGCCGACAGACACGGGTCCGCCGGCATGGCAAATTCCGCATCGCAAACGCGCTTCGTTTCGTGAAGATAGCTCAACACCCGCTCTAAGGCAGGTGACAGTTCCGTTCCTTTCGGAGACGGTCCCAGCACGGGGTTCAGGTCAGAGAACTCCGTGCTTCGGCGGGTGCGCCTTTCCGACCGGGATCATCGGCGCTCTGCTGCGCCTCCTCCGGTGTACTGATCGCCACCGCAACCTCTACCTCATCACCGGTTCGATCTCGGGTGCGATGAGGGAAAACTATTCGGTTAAAGATAAAAGCCCTGCGATCCGCAGGGCGAACAACTTTCACAGTATACGGGATTGTCCATTATGGAGCAACCCTATTTCGCACAATCTTTTAAAAAGGACCGATCTATCAAGAGATGATCAGATTTAAAGTCTTTCTTAAGCGGACTCGATCGGTTTTTGGCGGCTTTTGGCCATCTGCTGCCAGATCGTGCCTGCGGCTTCTTCGCCGGAATCGATCCGTTCCAACGCCATGCGCGCCTGAAGTCCGACTTCGAACTCGGGGTCGTTGGAAGCTGCTTCAAGCGCTTCGCGGGCATCGTCCGTGCCGACCTCGTACAAGAAGCGGGCTGCGCGCCAGCGCACGATTTTGCTGCCGTCGGTCAGAGACTCCAGCATGACCTGCGTAGCGGAAGCGTCGCCGATGTCCGACAACGTATCCCCTGCGGTACGGCGCACGGCCGGAGATCCGTCTTTCATGGCACGGAACAGCAGCTGCATCGCTTCCGGCGTTTTCAGATCGCCGAGGTAGACCACCGCCAAGCGGCGAATTTGCATTTTATCGTCGCTCAATGCCCGTTCGATCAACGGAAGGGTTTCCGCGCTGGCTTCCATCGCTTCCAAAGCGGAATAGCGGCGGCGCCAATCTTCGCTTTTCAGTCCTTCTTCGATCTCGGCCTGCGTCCATTCGCGGCGTTCTTCCACGAATTCTTCGGCTTTGGCTCCGTGCGCGATCGCCTGCTTGATGACGCGTTCCAGGCGTTCCTGCGGGAACGCGGCTTCAAGCTCCTGCTCCACTTCGCGCGCGATGTCCGGCAGATCGCCGTAACGCACGCCGTAATCGGTCAGTTTGCGTTCCTTGATCATCGTCGCGCTCGCGACTTCCGTCACGGCATCGACAAAACGTTTCGCCAAGCCGATCCGCTCTTCCTGCAATCCGGATTTCACCCGGATTTGCATCGGGATGCCGCGGAAAAATTGCACAAAAACTTGGGCTTCGCCGAAGTGTCCGGCCGCGTCTTCGATGTCCGAGTCGATCGGCTGCTCGAAGCGCGTGCCGAATACTTCCTGCACGCCGGAAAGAATCGCGGGCCAATCGGCGCCGCCTTTGCGGTCGATCGCCATAAAATCGGCCGTGTGGAAAACGCTTTTCACGCCTTCAATATGCAGCAGCCGCGCAACGATCGGCGGTGCGGAACGTTCGTTATCGAGCGTATATGTTTTTCGGATTCCCGCTTCCAGCGTTTCGTCCAGATGAAGTTTCATCGTATTCGGGCTGGGAGTCGGTTCGATCAATTTGATTTTCATGAGTCATCCAACCTCCTTCTCTCCTATTTTACACGCTGCAATACGAAATGTCACAATAAGGAGCAGGCAGGTCTACAAAAAAATTGCGCTTTCTTAGTCGATATAAGGATAGAGAGGGTAATGGGATAGAGAGGCAGTCTAAGGCGTGTCTTCAAGCCTGCCAACGTGTATCTTTTACTGCCTTTTCGCCCTCAACTGCGTCACTCTCCCTTGACGTGCCCCGGCACGACTGCGGAAAAGTTCCTTGCCGAGAACGAAAATTCAGTAAAATCTACGTCCGTCGAGGTTTGAAGACACGCCCTTGAGAAGGAGGAACGGATATGCCCAAGGTCAAGTACTTGAACGCAAACAATACCCCGATGGGGAAAACGCTCAAAGAACATCGCGATCGGCATCTGCATCGCAGACGTAAGAAACGCGATTATTCTTATATTATTCCAAGCCAGCCGGCCCGGTTGGATTACCTGACGGATAATCGCGACGATGTGACCATCACCTGGGTGGGTCACTCGACTTTTCTGATTCAATATGCCGGGCTGAACATTCTGACGGATCCGATCTGGGCCAAGCGGATGGGAATCGGCAAACGGTTGACCGAGCCCGGGATTCCGATCGAAAAAGTGCCGCCGATCGATCTGATCCTGATTTCGCATTCCCATTACGACCATATGCATATCGCTTCGATCCGCAAATTGCAAAGCCCCAAGACGCAAATCATCGTACCGGTCGGTTTGAAAAAAAAGCTGGCCCGAAAACAGGTTACCCGCTGCATCGAGCTTTCTTGGTGGGAGGAACTTGTGGTCGAAGGCGTGAAAATCACCTTCGTGCCGACCCAACATTGGACGCGCCGGACTTTGTTTGACGCGAATACGTCGCATTGGGGCGGTTTCGTGCTTGAACCTGCCGATGCCGTGAAAGAAACGGCAGCTACCGTCGTCGGAGAAAACGATAAACCGACGTATGAGCGTCATGCGAACCCTTCTTCGATCGATTCCGCGGGTCAGGCCAAATGCGGGCGCTGGAACGATTCGTTGAATGCCAACGTATCTTCGGACGGAGACCCGCTGCCGCCGACGATTTATTTTGCCGGAGACAGCGGTTATTTCGCAGGGTTTCGGGAGATCGGCGAACGTTTCCGCGTGCATATCACGTTGATGCCGATCGGCGCGTACGAACCCGAGTGGTTTATGGGGCCGCAGCACATGAATCCGGAGCAAGCGCTGCAAGCGTTTCGCGATGTCGGTGCCGAGATCATGATTCCGATGCATTACGGGACGTTCAAGCTTTCCGACGACACCGCCGAAGAAGCGTTGGCGCGTTTGGAAGCCGAAAGGCTGCGTACCGGAACATCCAGGGATTGCATCAAGCTGATGATCCACGGCGAGACGATGATCGTTCACGCGCAGCAGAAGGTTATCGAATCCTGAATAAGATGAAACGATCCGCCTCGGCGCATGCCGGGGCGGATTTTGGCGCGAACGTTCGCGATGAACGAATTTTTACCGGAAAAGCATCAGGGAATGCCTTACGGATGACCTTTTTATGCTATAATAAGCTTTTGAAAAGAACATCAGACTTTCAAGAAGAACCAGGTTTTGCGGCGCTTCATCGGCGTTGAGCAAAAAGTTTATAATAAAGGATGGGAATGCACATGATTAGCACAAGCGGCGTTACGCTTCGCTACGGCAAGCGACCACTTTTCGAAGACGTCAACATTCAGTTCAACCCGGGTAACTGTTACGGCTTGATCGGCGCCAACGGCGCAGGAAAGTCCACCTTCCTCAAGATTCTTTCCGGAGAAATCGAAGCCAACCAAGGCGAAGTTTCGATCACGCCGGGCGAACGTCTGGCCGTACTGAAACAGAACCATTTCGAATACGACGAATATCAAGTGTTGGAGACCGTTATCATGGGTCACAGCCGTCTGTATTCGATCATGAAGGAAAAAGACGCGCTGTACGCGAAAAGCGACTTTTCCGAAGCTGACGGCATCCGTGCCGGCGAACTGGAAGGCGATTTTGCGGAATTGAACGGCTGGGATGCCGAATCCGATGCCGCCGCGCTTCTGATCGGCCTGGGTATCGTACGCGATATGCACGACAAGAAAATGGACGAGTTGAGCGGTAACGAGAAAGTCCGCGTCCTGCTGGCTCAAGCGTTGTTCGGCAATCCGCAGATCCTGCTGCTGGACGAACCTACCAACCACTTGGATATCGAATCGATCAACTGGCTGGAGAACTTCCTGATGGGCTATGAAGGCACCGTCATCGTCGTATCTCACGACCGTCACTTCCTGAACAAAGTCTGCACGCATATCGCGGACATCGACTTCGGCAAAATTCAGCTGTATGTCGGCAACTATGACTTCTGGTACGAGTCGAGTCAACTGGCACTGCGTCTCGTTCGCGACCAGAACAAGAAAAAAGAAGAAAAGATCAAAGAACTGCAAGCGTTCATCCAACGCTTCTCCGCGAACGCTTCGAAATCGAAGCAAGCGACATCGCGTAAAAAGCAGCTCGAAAAGATCTCGCTGGACGATATCCGTCCTTCGAACCGCAAATATCCGTTCATCAACTTCAAGCCGGAGCGCGAGGCAGGCAAGCAGTTGTTGACCGTCGAAAACCTGAGCAAATCGATCGAAGGCGAAAAAGTATTGGATAATTTCAATCTGGTCGTCAACAAAGGCGACAAGATTGCTTTCGTCGGCCCTCACGGCCTGCCGAAATCGACGCTGTTCGATATCGTCATGGGCGAACAGGAAGCGGACGGCGGCGAATACACATGGGGCGTAACGACGACCCAAGCGTATTTCCCGAAAGACAACTCCGAATACTTCGACGGCGTGGACCTGAACCTTGTGGAATGGCTGCGTCAGTATTCCAATGATCAGGACGAGACGTTCCTGCGCGGATTCCTCGGACGCATGCTGTTTGCAGGCGAAGAAGGTCTGAAAAAAGCCAGCGTTCTGTCCGGCGGCGAGAAAGTTCGCTGCATGCTGGCTAAAATGATGCTGAACGGCGCTAACGCGCTGATCATGGACGAGCCTACCAACCACTTGGACTTGGAGTCCATCACGGCGCTGAACAACGGTCTGATCGATTTCGACGGCACGCTGCTGTTCGTTTCCCATGACCATCAGTTCATTCAAACGATCGCGAACCGTATCGTGGAAATTACGCCTAACGGCGTGATCGACCGCGTGATGACGTACGACGAGTATCTGGAAAGCGAAGAAGTAAAAGAGCTTCGCAATCGCATGTACGCGGTACAAGTATAATTTTTTGGCTTCCGTAACGTCGAAAGCCGCCTCGGACAAAGGGTATACCTTGCCGTCCGGGCGGCTTTTTTTGTTTTCGCATGTATCAAAAAATGCGGAAGTCGGATTGGATGCACGTTCTCGACTCTAGGTGCGAATACTGAAAAAGCCCGATATTCGGCATAGGCCGGAATCGGGCTTTTGCTGCTCTGTACTCAAAAGATCGGTTTAAGATCCTCCGGTACGGCGGCGTTGATTATTTGGTTTTTTGTTGTTTTGAGTCGTCAGCTTTTTGGTTTCGTTCCCCTGAAAGCCGCTTTTGTTCGAATTGTTTTGCTGCTTCTTCTGCTCCAGCTTATTGCGGATCGCTTCGGCCAGATCGACTTTCCGGGTTCCTTTTTCTTCGGTCATGCGGAACTCCTCCTCGCTGTCGCAGCCTTATCCGACATTCCCTGAACGAATGCCGTGCGACTGCGGATTTCTTCTTTATATTATCCGCTTTCACGCTGCGGGACAAGATGAAAAAAGAAAAGCTCCGGCATATGCCGGAGCTTCTTGATGTGGAAGTTTCGGGGAAAGAGTCGATTACTCGACTACGATCCAAGCCAGACCCATCCAAGTGTAGATTTCTACCCATTGGCCGCTGGCAGGGTCAGTTTGACCTTTACCTGTCGTATCCAGCTTTTGCGGTCCGAGGTAACCGATCATCGTGCCGCCTGGTGATTTGTAGAACGGCGTCATGCTGGTCAACTGGATGTTAGGAGTCGGGTTTGTCGATACTTTAGATGGATCATCAGTTGATACGACTGGTCCGCTTGGCAGGGTTCCTGTAGCAGGGTTAACCATGAAACCTTGCAGGGCTCCACTGTTTGTGCTTTGCAGCAGTTCGTTGAATGCATTTTGATCAGCTGCAGACGTAGCAGGGAATGGATTGCTAGCTACTTTAGAAAGCACGTAGATTGTTCCGCCAGTTGTATTCAGCGGAGTACCCAGCGTTTCTTTGTTAGTCAAGCCATTCCATACAGAACTGTCATAACCGCGGATTGTTGCGAAAACTACCGGAGTCGCATTGCTGTCAGTTGGTTTGTATGTAAAGTTGACCATGTAGTTCGCTGCTGTTTCTCCCATTTCCGTCAATGCAGTTCCTGTATATTCTTGGCTGCTTACGCGCTCATTCCAAGCTGTAGGATTAGTGAAGCTGAACGCTTTGTTGTTTCCGACAAACTTTGTTGTACCGGTTACTACAGTTCCTGTAGTAGGCGAAGTGTAAGTAGCATCTGTAACGGTTGCCGAAGTTTCAGCTGCAGAAACCGCTGTTGCCAGGCTGCCCATCAGCAGAGCCGAAGCTGTGAGTGTAGTGACTAATTTTTTCATAAAGTAATCCTCCTCTTTGTTTGGGAGCTTGTTTGCTCCGTCCTGCTATAAAAATAAACCCTAGTTCGAGTAATGAACCAACCTTGCTAAAAAAAATAACAGAATCGTAACTTGTCTCATAGAAGTAAGAGATTAGGTCAAACTACGTAAAGTTGTTATAATCGTTGTAGCAGCAATGGTTGCTCGCTTTTTTTCAAGCAATCGTTATTCGCAACCTTACATAAAAAAGGAGTGAAAATAAAAATAAAAAACCGCCCCCGAAGGAGCGGCCAGGAAACAAAACCTTGTTTTCGTTTGTTACCGCGTAGATCGTCCGCGGCCGAAGAACAAAGAAATAACGAACAGAGCCAAAAATACCCAGAACAAAACTTTGAAAATCGCTGCTGCTGCTTCGATGATGCCGACGAATCCGAAAATTCCCAGCACGACCGCGATGACAAGCAATACCAAAGACCATTTCAACATGAGTGTCACCTTCCTTTTTCAAATTTTTAAAAACGGGAAACGCCACGATTCAATTGAAGCCGATGCAGAAACGAACAGCCTATGTGCCTTCGCAGCAAGTTTTCTTCCCCTATGAGAATGAAAAGAGCAAAGAAGTTTTGAATATCCTTGGCATTATATTAATAATAGAAGGAATTCGTCACGCGTTCGGTTTTCGTTTCCGTTGTCTCGTAGACTCCAATTAACCTGGCGTTTTCATGTTGAAACAATGCTTACTCGGATGGTAACGCATGCATTTTCTCTTTTGTTTCGTGCAAAAAAGCTCAGGGTAACTATGCAGTAAAGCAAGAGAAGTTTCGAAGGCAAACAAAATAACGGGTGTAGAGAAAGCGAGGTTTTACATGTGGTTTGGCAATGGGCTTTGGTGATTGTAGCGGTGGCTTTTGCGGTGCTTGTCATTTTCTTGATCAAAACACTGCAGGCCGGAACCAAGACGCTGGAAAATACGGCGCAGACGTTGAAAGAAGTACAGAAAACGATGGACGAGTTGACTTACGAAGTGAAGCAGATCATTCGTCATACCAACGATATTACGTTGGACGCGAACCACAAGCTGAAGCAGTTGGATCCGGTCATGGAATCGGTTAAAAACCTGGGGCAGCTTCTGAATGAAGTTACGCTGGTCAGCCAACAATATTCGCATCGCATGATCGAAAAAGCCAAACATCATCGCGAAAACAAAGAAAAGCAAAAGCGGGAAAACGGAGGCGCGGCATTGCTTCCGGAATCCGAAGAAAGCCCGGCAGTTCAAAGCTATAAAGCGACCTATGGAACGGAAGGGCGCGGCGGAGAAGGCGTAGGCGTGCAAAAGGTTGTGAAATGGATCGACACAGGCGCCGCGGTATGGCAGAAATTCCGCCGTTAAACTTGCGTAATTCCATTTGAAATAAGGAACAATCGTCGTTTGTGCGTCACTGGACCGCGTAAAGTTAGGCTGCCGGAGTCCTTGAAGCGGAACGAAAGGATGAGAACAATGTTTACGATCATGATGCTGCTAACCGGAATGTTATCTTCTTTTTCGACGCCGGACCTTGCTCCTTCTCATGCCGCGGCTGCGGTGAACGCGCCGACGATTGTTACATCCGCTTTTACGGCTTCCGAGCCGTCTTCGTTTTCTGTCTATCCGTCCCGATCAGGTTTGGAGACGCTGAACGGACTCACTCTTCAAGACCGTATCCAAGATGCAAATCGCCTGTACGGTGAAGCTTCCGATAAAACTTCCGCCTATATGGCCGGAGACGAGTACAGTTACGGCGATTTGAAAGTCGGAGCTTATCAAGATTGGATTTACTACGTATCGGTTCCGGGCAGCGCGGGCAGCTTTAATCTTAACGGTCAGGAACTGCCCATGGACGGCGCTCAAATTCGAGAACGATTGGGTACTCCGGATTTTACCGCGGATGACGGTTTCGGTTATGAACACGGCGGGCAGGCAATCAAAGTGTTTATCGATCCTCGGAGCGGCGAAATTCGCAGCGTAGATTTATTTGATAGTACTTCGGTATAATATGATTCAAACTACGGCTAAACGGGTAAAAATTTATTTGTGCCCGTTGTAAAGCCATTTGCAAAGGAGCGTGCGCGAATATGGATGCTGCCAATGCCAAAGCTTACGCAAAAGTCGTGGAAAACGGCACTCAAGCGGTCGAAACGATCCGAGAACTTCGGATGACGGGTTATACCGGCGATCAATTGTTTGTCCTTGCTTACGATGATGGGCATACGGAGCTGACGGCCGAAGCCGCAGGAGCCCGTCCCATTCTTTCCGATTCGGACGAACCTGATCTGAAAGGAACGAAAATCTTCAGATCAAGTGCCCAAGAATTGCGCGAACGCATTGCCGGCATGGGATTTTCCGAAGAAGAATCTGCATATTATGAAGACCAACTGGAGACAGGGAAGGTTTTGGTTGTCGCTCTGACACCGGCGATCTGAAGCACAGAAGCGCCTCCCTTATCGATTTGCCGCCTTTTGGCGGATTCGAGGTATAGATAAGGAATGGGAACCCTGCGTCCCATTCCTTATCTATGTTTATGGAATCTTTTACAAGATGTTGATAAACAGGTTGGATAAGGTTAGAAATCCAGTATCATAACGCGGTTAACGCAAGAGGGAGAGGATTATGAAGATTCTAGTTGTCGACGACAATCCTACCAATGTCATTATCATTCGAGAAATTTTAAAAAAAGAAGAATATCGAAATATTGAGATCGCAGCTTCTGCTCGGGAAATGTTCGCTATTCTTGGAGTACCCGATCTCGACCCGCAGGTAAAAACGAAACATTCGGACATCGATCTGATTTTGCTGGACATGATGATGCCGGAGATGGACGGAATCGAAGCCTGCCGTATTGTTCAAACGTATGAGCATTTACGCGATATTCCTATTATTATGGTGACCGCCGTAGGCGATTCCAAAAAATTGGCCGAAGCTCTCGATGCCGGGGCAGGCGATTATGTGACCAAACCTATCAATAAAGTTGAGCTGATGGCCCGTATTCGCCTTGCCTTGCGTCTGAAGCAGGAAAAAGATTGGCACAAGGAGCGCGATCAGCGTATTCAAGATGAGCTTAAGCTTGCGGCAATGGTTCAAAACGCCGTATTAAGCCTTCCCGTCAATGACCGGAATATTGAAATCGATGCTCTGTACAAACCTTCGTTTGAGTTGGCGGGAGACTTATATGCGTGGTATCCGCTGGGCGACGGCCGTTACGGCATTATTTTGCTGGATATGATGGGACATGGTATCTCTTCGTCTTTGTTTACCATGTTCATCGCTTCCGTACTGAAAGATACGGTCGTAACCTACGTGGACCCGGAAAAAGTCATTCAGGAGCTGAACCGTCGCTTTAATCAATTGCATATCGAAAATCAATTGATTCAGTATTACTTCACCGCCATTTATATGGTCGTCGATACTCGTTTCAAGCGAATCGATTATGTAAACGCGGGACATCCTCCGGGACTGTTGTTCCGCGGCGAAGAAGTGGTCAAATTGGAGCGTTCTTCCCACCCGGTAGGGTTGTTCGATCGCATCGATGCGGAGCCGCAAACGGTCTCTTACGAAGACGAAAGCCATTTGGTCCTTTACACCGACGGATTGCTTGAAGCGGTAGACGGCGAACAGGAAGATCAGCTGGCGTTTCTTGTTTCTCATCTTAAAGGAGATCACGCCTTCGATAAACCTCGAATGGAAGAGACGTTTTTCGTGGGCGAACCTGATGCCGAGCAAGATGACGATAAATGCCTGGTATGGATCTCATTGAAAGAAGGAGCGGCTGAGTAAATGAAAATAAAGGCCAAGCTGGTCATCGGTTTTTCTGCGCTTCTTCTCATTATGTTATCGTTATCGTTAGCGAGCTATGACCGAATGAGTTACATGAACGATCAGATCGACCGCGTGTATCAGGAACGTTATTTGAAAGTACGTTATAGCAGCGGGATGCGGGGCGAGATCAACAGCATCGCCACGGAGCTGGCCGGGCAGCTGTTGGGCGGGCAAGCATCGAATCTCTCGGAAAGCCGGCTGTTTATCGAAAGTTCCAAAGAACGCGCCGAACGTTATTGGGATTCGATTACGTCGGAGACGGGGTCGGCGGAAGAAAGGCGCCTCGTGCAAAATGTGGGAACGAGCTGGGAAAATTTCTCCAAGTACGAAGCCAATCTGATGCAACTGCTTGAAAACGGAGAGGCGACGGAAGCTTTGGCTTATCGGAACTCCACCGGCATCGAACTGCAGCGGACGGCATTGAGCACCATCAACGAATTGGCCAACTATCAGGATCTGCAGGTCGAGTCGGAGGTCGATGCGGTCAAAGAAGCTTATACGCGATCCACGCAGATCACGACGGCATTTCTTGCGGTAGGCCTCCTTCTCGGATTGGGCATCATGATGTGGATCATTCCTAGCGTGACCCGAGGGCTGAATACCGTTTCCATGATGATTTCAAGCTTCGGAAAAGGTCGTTTGAAGGCCATCCGCCGCATTAAAGTCAAGTCCAAAGACGAGATCGGCAGCGTTGCGCTCGTATTCCAGCAGATGGCCGAGGATATCGAAGAAAAGCAGGCGATCGAACGGGCATACGCGGAAGCGCAAAACAATCAAGCCTGGATCAACTCGAATATGGCCCGGATAACCGACGTGTTGAAAGGAATCATGTCGCTCGAAAAAGTGTCGCAAACTTTCGTCAGCGAGTTCACGCCCGTGTTGGGAGCCGAATACGGAGCTTTGTATCTGGCCGACGTGACAAATCCGAACGAATTGAATTTGTACGGCACGTACGCGTTTTCGGATAAACAAACGTCCAAATCCAAATCTTCGTTCGAAGTAGGCGAAGGGCTGCTGGGGCAAAGCGCGGCGGATCGCCGGATCATCGTGCTGGAAGAAGCGTCCCAGCAGTACATTCATATTCATTCCGCGCTCGGCGAAAGCCGGTCCGCCCAAATCCTGATTCATCCGATTTTGGCGGAAGGCGAACTCATCGGCGTGTTCGAGATCGCTTCCCTCACGCCGTTCAACGAACTTCAGCGCCAATTGCTTGATCAGTTGATGACTAACCTGGGCGTCATTTTGAATAACATCAACGGACGCCTGCGCGTCGAAGAATTGCTGCGCGAATCGCAGGCGCTGACCGAAGAACTTCAGTGTCAATCGGAAGAGCTTCAGACGCAGCAGGAAGAATTGAAACGTTCGAACGAAAGCCTCGAATCGCAAACCGATGCGCTTAAACGATCCGAAGAACTGCTCCAGCGTCAGCAAGAAGAACTCGAACATTTCAATACCGAGTTGATCGCCAAGACCCGGGCTTTGGAAGAACAAGTGCACGAGACGGAAGAAAAGAATCGCGAAGTCGAGCATGCTCGGGTACAATTGGAGCGTCAGACGATGCAGTTGGCGGTATCAAGCAAATACAAATCCGAGTTTTTGGCCAATATGTCGCACGAGCTTCGCACGCCGCTAAATAGTTTGCTGATTTTGTCGCAGCTGCTTGCGGAAAACAAACAAGGCAACCTCGAACCGAAGCAAGTGGAATACGCGCAGACGATCTATATGTCGGGTGCGGATTTGCTCAAAATGATCGACGAAATTCTGGATCTGTCCAAAGTGGACGCAGGCAAAATGGAATTGAACCGAGAACCGGTAGAGTTTGACGAGGTCACCACGTTCGTGGTCAACAACTTCTCGGCGGTCGCGGAGAAAAAAGGCATCGATCTGAACATCGAAGTCGATACGGCCCATTTGCCGAACGCGCTGCTGACCGACGGGCATCGACTCAAACAAGTGCTGCGCAACTTACTGTCCAACGCGTTCAAATTCACGTCCGAGGGCTCGGTCACCTTCCAAGTTCAAGAAGCGAAGCCCGAAAATTTGCCGGAGTATTTGGAGAAAAAGCGGAAATTCATCGAATTTTCTGTTATCGATACCGGCATCGGCATCCCGCAGGATAAAACGGATATCGTATTCGAAGCTTTCCAACAAGTCGACGGCACGACCAGCCGCAAATACGGCGGCACCGGTCTGGGACTTTCGATCAGCCGCGAACTGGCGAAGCTGCTCGGAGGCGGTATCGAGCTTGAAAGCGAGGACGGCCGAGGCAGCCGCTTCACGCTTTACGTGCCGAAGTTGACCACTTACGCGTCCGGGGAAGATTCGGGCGATAAAATAAGCGCCGCGATGCAGGTTCTTCAATCGGATGCAGACGAACGATTGATTTCGAAGCGGGGCAAGCCGGCGGCGGTCGAACCGATCGCGCCGAAGCCGAACCGTCCGGAAATCGAAGACGATCGCGATAGCGTGAACCCGCATGACAAAGTGCTGCTGATCATCGAAGACGATCCGAAATTTGCCGTCATTCTGCGCGACATGGCACGCGGCAACGGCTACAAAGCGATCGTCGAGGTACAAGGCGATACCGGTCTCGAAACGGCGCGCAGCCGGATGCCGGATGCGATCATCCTCGATATCCAACTTCCGGTAATCGACGGTTGGACGATCTTGAGCGAGCTGAAAAGCAGCTCCGAGACGCGTCATATTCCGGTCCATGTCGTATCCGTCGTCGATGACGTGAAGCAGGGACTGATGATGGGCGCAATCGCTTATCTGAAAAAACCGGCCGACAAAGAAGGGCTGGAACGGGCCTTTTCCTCCATTGGTTCGTACGCGGACAAAGGACTTAAGCATCTGCTGATCGTCGAGGACGACGACGTGCAGCGCCATGCCATCATCGAGTTGATCGGACACGACGACGTGGCGATCAAAGCCGTGGCGACCGGAACGCAAGCGCTGGAAGAATTGCAGCGTCACCATTACGACTGCATGGTATTGGACCTGATGCTGTCGGATATGACCGGGTTCGAGATGCTGGATCGCATTCGCGAGGACGAACGTCTGCGCGATCTGCCGATCATCATTTATACCGGCAAAGACCTCGACGCCAAAGAAGAAACCAAGCTGCGGCAGTACGCGGAATCCATTATCGTCAAAGACGTCAAATCTCCGGAACGTTTGCTCGACGAGACGACTTTGTTCCTGCATCGCGTCGAAGCCGACCTGCCGGAAGACAAGCGGAAAATCCTGCAAAAGCTGCATAACAAAGAGACGCTGTTCGAAGGCAAGAAAATTCTGCTCGTCGATGACGACGTGCGAAACGTATTCGCGTTATCGAGCGTGCTCGAAGGCTATCGGATGGATGTGACCTTTGCCGAGAACGGGCGCGAAGCGCTTGAAGTTCTCGAAAATCATCAAGATTTTGACTTGATTTTGATGGATATGATGATGCCGGAGATGGACGGTTACGAAGCGATGCGCCGGATTCGGCAGCTGCCCGAGTTCGAGCGGATTCCGATCATTGCATTGACGGCAAAGGCGATGAAAGAAGATCGAAGCAAGTGTATCGAGGCCGGAGCATCCGATTATGTCAAAAAACCGATACAGACGGAACAGCTTCTTTCATTAATGCGCGTTTGGTTGTATTCGTAGGCAAGATATTTGGGTAATATACAAAGATTAAACTCGATTCTAAAGATTTTTTCAGATAAGCTGAGGTTGAACCTATGACATTCAATGGATTTCAAGAAACGACTACATCGGAAAACGGTTCAGATTTAAACGAGCGCGAGACCATTGAAGCGGATCTTCTGCTTGAAGGGGTTCATCGGTTATACGGATACGATTTTCGGAATTACGCCAAGCCGTCGCTCATGCGTCGGATTTGGCATCATGTACACGCGGAGAACCTCGATACGATCTCCCAGCTTCAAAATAAAGTGCTGCACGATCGATCCTGTTTCGAGCGCATGGTGCAGAGCCTTTCGATTCCGGTCACCGAAATGTTTCGCGATCCGGAATTGTTCCGTACGTTTCGCCGCGAAGTCGTTCCGATCCTGCGAACTTATCCGTACATCCGAATCTGGCATGCCGGTTGTTCGACGGGAGAAGAAGTCTATTCCATGGCGATTCTGCTGCATGAAGAGGGATTGTACGACAAGGCGCGCATTTATGCCACCGACATGAACGATCGCTCGCTTAAGCAGGCTAAAGAAGGGATTTACGGGATCGAGAAAATGAAGCTGTACACGAAAAATTACTTGGAAGCCGGGGGTACGCAGTCTTTTTCCGACTATTACACCGCCAAGTACAATTCGGTCATGCTTCAACCTTATCTGCGTAAAAACATTATCTTTGCCGAGCATAATCTGGCAACCGACCGTTCTTTCAATGAATTTAACGTTATCTTTTGCCGGAACGTTATGATTTATTTTAATGATACGCTCCGGGATCAGGTACATGGACTTTTTTATGAGAGCCTCAGCCGTTTCGGCATTCTTGTTCTGGGTTCGAAAGAGTCTATTCATTTCACCCAATTCAGTGACTGCTATGAGCCGCTGGACCGGGTCGAAAAGATCTACCGGAAGATTAAATAGAAAGCGTAGGGGGATTCCATGGTGGTTCAAGAGCCCATTCATATCCTGTTGGTCGACGACCGTCCGGAGAACTTGCTCGCTTTGGAAGCCGTTTTGGGTAGTGAGCGCTATACGCTTGTGAAGGCGACTTCGGGCGAAGAAGCGCTTCGCTGCCTGCTGAAAGACGAATTTGCAGTTATCGTACTCGATGTGCAGATGCCCGGCATGGATGGTATCGAGACTGCAAAGCTCGTCAAGGCCAGAGAAAAAACGAAAGATATTCCGATTATCTTTATCTCGGCCAACAGCAAGGAATCCGAGCATTTGTTTGCGGGTTACTCCGCGGGCGCGATCGATTATATGGTAAAACCGTTCATCCCCCAAATTTTGAAATCAAAAATTGAGGGGTTCGTCAGCATGTATTTGGCCAATAAGCGTCTGAAGGATCAGACCACGCTCCTGCATCAGAAGACGCAGGAATTGGAGAAGATCAATGAAGAGCTGGTCAAGGCGAAAGAAGCGGCCGAGATCGCAGCCAAGGCGAAAACGGAGTTCCTGGCCATGATGAGCCATGAAATCCGCACGCCGATGAATGGGGTTATCGGTATGATCGACTTGTTGATGGAGACAGAACTGAAGCCGGAGCAAAAGGAGTACACGGAGATTATCCGCGGCAGCGCGGATGCACTCGTAACGGTCATCAACGATATCTTGGACTTCACCAAAATGGAATCCGGCAAGATGGAGCTTGAAGAGCATCCTTTTGAACTGAAAACATGTATTAGCGAAGTTTTTAATCTGTTTACGATGGAAACGACTCGAAAGAACTTAGAGATGGTATACTTTACAGAGGAATCGGTGCCGGAGCTGTTATACGGCGATATGACCCGTTTGCGGCAGGTGCTGATTAACCTAGTGGCGAATGCCGTGAAGTTTACCGATCAAGGCGGCATTTACCTGGTCGTATCCAAACGAGCGGAAGAAGACGGCCGATTGACGCTGGAATTTGCGGTTAAGGATACGGGAATCGGCATTTCGCCGGAAAAGATCCATCGCTTGTTCCAACCGTTCTCTCAGCTCGATTCTTCCATGACTCGAAAGTATGGAGGTACGGGACTTGGCTTGGCCATTTGCAAAACGTTGGTGGAAATGATGGGCGGCGATATTTCTGTCGAGGCTATGGACGAAGGAGGAGCTACATTCGTCTTCACGATCCAGGTTCAAGCTTTTCAACCCGAAGAGCCCAGTCCGTTTCGAAACGAAACCTTAAACGTACTGCATGAGGACACGGCGATTCCCGCATCCGTATTGATTGTGGACGATCACCCCGTTAACCGAAAGCTAATGCTTAGCATGTTAGGCAAGATGGATGTGTCTGCCGCAGCCGCGGAAGACGGGGAACAAGCTCTTCAGATGTTAGGCGACCGGTCTTATGATTATGTATTCATGGATCTGCAAATGCCTGTGATGGATGGCATCGAGGCAACGAAAAGAATTCGGGAACGGTTCCCTGCGGGAGCAGGTCCCGTGATCGTGGCGATGACGGCGAATGTGATGAATGACATCCAGTCGCGCTGCCTTGAAGCCGGGATGGACGATTATATCAGCAAACCGGTCAAGATGGCCGGAATCAAGCAGGTGATTGCGCGTCACTTGTCCGCATACCGTGGTTATCCGATAAAAAAAGCCGCTCATTAAAACGTTGCAAGTTTCTTTTCGGGCTGCGGTTTGCGGGAATGGATCTGTCGGCTTTCGTTTCAATCGCTTGGTTTATGTTTAATAAGCTTAGAAAACATTTTTTTAGGGAGAATGTCTATGACCACAAATAAAAACGACAAGTTCAACGCTAGAACGGTTTCTGAAGAAGGAAAAAATACGGTATACCTGAGTGGGGAACTTGATTTATCCGTAGCACCGGATTTTCGTCTTGTCATGGAGCCGCTAGTAGGGGATTCCGAGGTCGACTTGGCCATCAATTTGAAAGAATTGAAGTATATCGACAGTACGGGGATTGGGATTCTGTTGTCCATTTTGAAAGCACGGCATTCCGCGAACGCTTCGTTCAGCGTAGAAGAAGTGCCGACACAAATTCAAAAGCTGTTCGACATGACAGGCATCGCCAAATTTTTTGAACCCCAAGAGAATTCCCAATAGGAAAGGATCGAACAACGCATGAAAGCAGATCAAACCGTTACCCTCAACTTACCGGCTACCGCCGACTACGTGGATATTGTACGGCTGAACCTGTACGGCATCGCGTCCAAGATGGGCTTTTCCTATGAAGACATCGAGGATATGAAAGTTGCCGTTTCGGAAGCTTGCAATAACTCAGTTTTATATGCGTATGGACAGGAAGGAGGATTAGTGGAAGTTGTCTTTGGCGTTACCAGAGAAGAACTTACGATTACCGTCAAGGATGAAGGCGTAAGCTTCTCGTTGCCGGGCAACGAACCTTCCGATACTGCCCCTACGTTGCACGACAAAGATTTGCATGATGTGGAAATCGGCGGTCTTGGTTTCTATCTGATGCAAGCTCTTATGGACGACGTTAAAGTTGCCAGCGAGAGCGGAAAAGGAACGCAGGTCGTTTTGACCAAGCGTCTCACCAGGAGTGAGGAGAAAGTATGAATGATAAAGTGACCCCGCCTGAATCCATGTCCGAAGCGGTGTCCTTGATTTGGGAATATCAGCAGACCAAGGACAACGAAATCGCCACGGTACTGATCAAAAAGTATGAACCGATGGTGAAGATGGCCGCAGGCAAGATTGCCAGAAATCGGCCTGATCTTTACGAAGACTTGTATCAGGTTGGTCAAATGGCATTGATTCGCCTGCTTCAACAGTATGACATTCAATTGGGGATTCCTTTTGAACCCTATGCGATGAAAAGCATGATCGGGCACATGAAAAACTTTTTGCGAGACAAATCATGGTACATACAGGTGCCGAGACGAATCAAGGAAAAAGGAGCGCTGGTTCAGCAGGCGATCGACGAATTGACGGTTCGTCTGGAGCGTTCACCCGATGTCAAAGAAATCGCGCAATATCTTGATTTGAGCGTCGAAGAAACCGTGGAAGTGTTGGCCGGACGCGAATGCTACCATTACGTTTCTCTCGATTCTCCGCTTTCTCAAGAGGAAAGCGCGGCAACGCTCGGCGAGTTGATTAGTTCGGACGTCAACGACTACGATACTGTCGAACGGCGCATGGACCTTCAACAGGCACTTAGCCAGTTGAAGGAGCAGGAGCAGAAAGTTCTGCTGCTCGCCTTCCAGGAAGGTCAGTCGCAGCGTGCCATCGCGCAAAAGCTTGGCGTTTCCCAAATGAGCGTATCCCGAATTCAAAAACGGGCCACAGAAAAGCTCAAGCAAATCATGTCTAATTCTTCCTCGTTATGAAGATAACGATCCAAGTTCATCATAAAATGGCCGGGCCCACTCTTCTTTAGAAGAAGATAGCCCGGCTATTTTGCGTTTGGTCATAAATCGGAATCAAGAACCTCCGCTACGGCCTTCCTGAATCAAGTTTCCGACATAATCGAAGAAATCGCTGACATAAGGAACGCCGAGACTCGCCATGACAGAAGCGATCCAAGTCAATAAGGCGATAACGACTACAGTGCCGACCGATAAGCCGAGGCCTCTGGCAATACCGGCTGTAAAGTTGGAGATAATGCGTCTTTTCCAGTCGGTATAATTTTCGACAAGGTCTTTGAAGTCTCCCTTTTTCAGAGCGACCGAGATATCCTCCAGCTGCTTATTCAAACGGGACACTTCATGACGAAGTTCGAAAGGGTGATCTTTGGACAAGTCTTGCGGACGAAGCGTGCCGTCATTCGTTCGTTCGTTTTGGTCAATCGTTGCGCTGGCGAAACGATCGCCCGAATTGGGCCTGGTTTCGGTCTGTGACATGGAAATCCCCGCTTTCGTTTATGTGGTCTGGATGTGCTTTCGTTTCGCGGCATTCGGATCGAGTTGCGTAAAAGAAAAAGATAAGAGTTCGATAAAAAAAGCCGGCTGAAACAGCCGGCTTTTAGCGAGATTCCGTAGAATTACAGAACAGGTTTTTCGCCTGTTGGCGATCCGGAGTTCAACGATTTGACTTCGTTCTTCGTTTCTTCCGCCTTCTCAGCCGTTTCCTTCATGATTTCCTTATCCGCTTTTGCGGCTTCGTTCGCCACGTCCGCGGAAGCGGATTTCACCGTCTCGCCGACATCGGCGGAAGCGTCTTTCACGGATTCGGCAACGTCGGCACCGTTTTTGCGTACCGATTGCACGACATTGGAAGTCTTTTCGGATACCGATTGAGCCAGCGTCGTCGCTTTGTCGCTTACGACTTCGGCTGCGGCCTTCGCTTTATCGCTAACTGCCGCAGTGGCCGTTTTGGCTTTTTCGCTTACCACCGTAGCCGTGTCTTTGGCTTTGAGGCCGATCGTGCTTGCCGCGCCTTTTGTTTTGTCCGTAGCGGCACCGATTTGATCGGAAATATCGCTGCGAAGGTCGCGTCCCGGTTTAGGAGCGAACAGCAGGGCTGCCGCCGCGCCGATCAAACCGCCGATCAACAAGCCTTTCGTGAAAGTGGAACCGCTTTGCATCGGATACTCTTTTTCTGCTTCGTTCATGAATAATCACTCCTTAAATTAGTCGTAAAATCAATATTGGGTCGTGCGGCCGGTTACAGGTACGGGCCGAATCGTTCCAAGATGTTTTGAAGATCTTGCTTCTAAGCTGCGCGTCTGAACAATCTGGAGACAAGTCCGAGAACCAGAACGAAAATCGCGGTACCGAGTACGGCGGGGATAATGGCAAAATCCGCGATCGTCGGTCCGAAACCGCCGAATAACGAATTTCCGATCCATGAACCCGCGAAGCCGGCAACTGCTGCACCTATGATTCCGCCCGGCATCATGTTATCCGCCAGCGCGTTTCCGATAAATCCGATAACGATCGCCATGATCAGGCTGATGACCAGCCCCCACATCCCGCTCACCTCCGTTCCAATGCTTTCCGCGTGCGAACTGCGTGTATCCGGATGACTGCGCCGCCGCTCTTAATTGCTATATAAACGTCACCTTTCCCGCTGAAACAGGAAAGCAGGCACGTCATAGAGCGGATTAACGTCGAACCGGCAGTTTGCGCAAAAGCAAAAGCCCGGACTTTTGCTCAAAAACGAGCACAAAAGGCCGGGCTTGACGAAAGATGCGGATTCTAAGAAGTTTAGGGCACTTTCACGCTTATTTCCTACGCAGACGACCCAGTTCGGAAGCGATTGCTTCAACTTCGGAAATACTGAGAGAAGGTTTGTTCATGATCAAATCATATACGTCAAAAATATCATCGTACTGGTCGACCGAAAACGAAGACGGCTGCATTGCCGATCCGGACGCCATGCGAAGCTTATTTTTGATTTCTTCGATCATGTACTCCACATTTTCCTGAGTTTTGTTGGACAAATCCATGTGTAATCTCCTTCCGGCAGACAATTCGTCGAGGAGACTGTGCGCTTTCTTTACCTTGGAGATCGGAAAAAATACGCGGCTTCGACGGCTCATGATTCCTCATTGTAGCACGAACCGACTGCCGACTCATCCTTTTTTGCAGAAACCCCTACAAGTGCGATAAAATCGAAGTGCGATCTTTATGTAAGGGAAGACAGTGTAAGAGGTGAGAATGAATAGTGAGCATCAGCGAATCGGTATGGGCTCAAACCGGCGAGGAAAGACGGGGTGATCGTTTTGCGGATTTCCGTGAGCTCTTCGCGGAAATCGCAGCATGTTATCGCCCGGACGAACTTCTATTTTTATGTATAGGTACGGACCGTTCCAGCGGCGATGCTTTCGGTCCGCTTTTGGGCAGCCGACTCAAAGCCGCAGGATTTCCGAATGTCGTGGGCACATTGGAAAAACTTTGCGACGCGAACAATCTGGAGGAACTCGTATCTTCGCTGCCGGACGGTTTGACGATCGTCGCTTGCGACGCCTGTCTGGGAAAACCGGGATCGGTCGGGAAACTATTGGCGACCCGAACGGCATTGACGCCGGCAGGGTCGATGAAAGGCTCGTTTGCTCCGGTAGGCGACTACAGCATCGCGGCGGTCGTTAACAGTCATGGTCCTAAGCCTTATCAAGCGTTGCAAACGGCATCGCTAGGACTGGTTTTACAGCTTGTCGAACAGACCGCGGAGGCCGCGAAACGATCATTCGGCATGAATCCGCGGATTGAAATTTCGGAAGCGTAAGCGGATAAACGATAAAGAAAGAAGGCGTTGATATGCAACGAAAGCAACAGACGGGTCTTCCGATTCGTTACGCGGATCGGGGAGAAGGCCCTGTGTTGGTGCTGCTGCACGGTTTTGTGGGCAGCGCGGATTACTGGGAGAGAGTCGTGCCGATGCTGGAAGGACATTTTCGCTGCATCGTGCCGGATTTGCTGGGCCACGGCGAATCGGAAGCTCCGACAGGTCCTTATACGATTGAGCAGTTGGCAGACGGAGTATTGAAGCTGCTCGACGGGCTCGACATCGAACAAGCGGTATTGCTGGGCCATTCCATGGGCGGCTACACGGCATTATCGTTTGCGGAGCGTTACCTGGAACGGCTGCGGGCCTTCGGATTGGTACACTCTATGCCGTTACCCGATGACGAGGCCGGAAAAGAAAAGCGTACAGCGGTTGCCGAACGCGTGCTGCGTGAAGGCACGAAACCTTTTGTCGAACAATCCGCGCCTAATTGGTTTGCTCCGAACGCCGCGGCGCGCATGCCTGCCGAGCTGGATCGCGTCCTGCAAATCGGTTATGACACCAAGCCCGAAGGTGCGGCCGGTGCCGCGCTTGCGATGCGGGAACGGCCGGATCGCGGACACGTCATTCGCGAATCGCAGCTCCCGATCCTTTTGATTGCGGGCAGCGAAGACGGGATCGCGCCGCCGGAAAAAGCGTTTGCCGCCGAAAATGCTCATACCTCCAAATTCGTGATCGAAGGTTCGGGGCACATGAGCTTGTTTGAAGCGCCGCAGGAATTAGCCCGCCACATTGCTTCATTTGCCGAAAGTTTGTAGGACGTTGTCTAACCTAAAGGTGGGATCGGATTGTTAAGAAAAGACTATTTAACCCGCATGATCGAGGAAATGACCGAAGCCGTAGGAGCAATGCTGGGCTTGCGCCGCGAGCAAAAAAACGAGCAGGCATTGGAAAAACTCGACGGCTTGCTGAAGCGCAACTTCCGCATGAGCGAGCAAATGCTGCGGTCCTTACCGCCCGAGGAATTGATTCAGTTATTCCGTCAACGCGAGGGCGTGGACGCCGAGAGTCTTCAGCTCGTGGCGCGCATGCTGCAAGAAAACGGAGAAATCCGCGAAAACATGGGCGATGAACAAGAAGCCGCGGCTTCCCGAATCAAAGCGCTGCATTTGTACATGTACGCGGCACTCAACGGGGGCAGTCGGGAACTTGTCGATTATCCGACACGAATTACGGAGCTGTCTGCCTTACTGGAACGTTACCGTTTGCCTGCGGATGCCGAGCGGCTTGTCATGCTGTACGAAGAACGCGAAGGCCGCTATGTACAGGCCGAAGACGCGATGTACCGCATGCTGAACGCCAGTCCCGAAAATGACCCGAACGCGCTGGAAGAAGGAAGAATGTTTTACGCCAGACTGTCCGGGCTTGAAGCGGATATTCTTCAGGCTGGCGGCTTAACCCGTGAAGAACTGGAAGAAGGCATTGAAGCGCTCCAGGATGAATAGACGCATGCAGCCCCAAGTCGGGAAGACACACCGAGAGGATCCCGCGACCATGCCCGAGAGGATGAGAATCACCCTATGCAAAACATGAACGAACTGCTGAACGCCGTGCTGCCGGAAGGCAAACTGATTACGGCGACCCTCAGCCAACCGCGGCGAAAAGATGACGAAACGTACAGCAAAGTCGCCGTCAAGCCGCTTATGCTGAAGAATGAACTGCATTACCAACTGGCTTATCATTACGAGAAAAAAGTCACGCATGAAAATTTGACGCTTGAACAAGCGTTGCCGCGCATCTCGCTGCTGTTGGAACAGGAAATGCGACAAGGATTGTTCTGCACGCTGGAAGCCGATTATCAGGTGCTGGTCAGCAAAAAAGGCAAGCTCGGCATTTTGAAAAAAGCGCCGACCAAAAAGCAGGTCGCCAATTTGGCGCACAACCGCAAAAAAACGTATGTGCTGGAGGAGGGCGAAGCCGTTCCTTTCCTGGTCGAGTTGGGGGTCATGAACGACAAAGGCCGCGTGCTCGCCGCCAAATACGACAAGTTCCGGCAGATCAACCGATTCCTTGAGATGGTAAGGGACATTTTGCCCGCCCTGCCGAAAGACCGCAAACTGACCATCGTCGACTTCGGCTGCGGCAAATCATATCTCACCTTCGCGCTGTATCATTATTTGGCCGTGCAGGAAAAGTTCGAGCTGAACGTAGTGGGACTCGACCTGAAAGCAGACGTTATCGAGCATTGCGAATCGCTAGCCCGGACGCTGAACTATGACGGTTTGCATTTCCGCATCGGCGATATCGCCGATTACGACGAGTTCGAAGCCGTGGATATGGTGATCACTTTGCATGCCTGCGACACCGCGACCGACGCGGCTTTGGAAAAAGCGGTACGTTGGGGCGCTTCCGCGATTCTGTCCGTCCCATGCTGTCAGCATGAGCTTTTTTCGCAGGTGCAAAACGATCTGCTGGAGCCGTTGTTATCGCATGGCATCCTGAAAGAACGTTTTTCGGCGCTCGCGACCGACGCAATCCGCGCCAAGCTGCTCGATATCGTCGGGTACAAAACGCAGCTGCTCGAATTTATCGATATGGAGCATACGCCGAAAAACATCCTGATCCGCGCGGTCAAATCGGACGGTCAGGATACGGCGGCCCTATGGCGCGAGTACGAAGCGTTCCGCGCCTTCCTCGGTGCTTCTCCGTATTTGGAGAAAGCGCTAAGCGATCGTTTGCCTGCTCCTTCGAAGGTCTGAAAGTCGTCCGTCAGTAAAAGTTAAGCCTGCGCGCCGCCGTCCGGATTTTTTGCGTTCGGCGCGATAAGCAGAGGAAAGAGGGAACACGGTGAGTTTTATTTCGGATATCGTTTCGCAGCTTTTTGCATGGATTCAAGGGTTGGGTTACTTCGGCATCATGTTCGGCTTGATGGTCGAAGTCATTCCCAGCGAGATCGTTTTGGCTTACGGAGGATTTCTGGTCTACTCGGGAGATATCAACTTCTGGGGAGCCGTATTGTTCGGGACGATCGGCGGCGTGTTTGCCCAGTTGTTCATTTATTGGATCAGCCGTTACGGCGGTCGTCCTGTATTGAATCGGTTCGGCAAATACATTTTTATCAAAGAATCGCACATCGATCATGCGGAGTCATGGTTTAATAAGTACGGAGCCGGCATTATCTTCAGCGGTCGTTTTATCCCGGTTGTTCGGCATGCGATCTCTATTCCCGCGGGCTTGGCCAAGATGCCTACCTGGCGCTTTACGGTTCTGACGACATTGGCCGTTATTCCATGGTCTATCTTGTTTGTGTTCTTGGGCTATCAGCTTGGCGGACAATGGGAGCATATCGACGAAAAAGCGGCGCCTTATGTGGTACCGATCATTTTGGGAGCCGTATTCCTGATGTTGGTGTATCTGATCGTCAAAGCGGTCCTGACCCGTCGAAAAAAAGCCAGAGTTTAATCCGCGTCCTTGACCGATACCCATACAATAAAGAAAAGAGGGAACCATATGAGCAAATCGAATTTGAAATCCCGATTCGGAACAGGATTGACCCCGCAAGGCTTTATCGACTCCATGGAGAAAAACAAAGAAACGTTCGAAGCGGGCTACCGCGATTTTACTTGGAAAAAGGACGAGGACCGACTCTTCTTCGAAAGTTTGCGCTCGCGCACCGATCTGAGAACGATCATTTTGGCGGCTGACTGGTGCGGCGACGTCGCGCGCAACGTGCCTGTCGTGTTCCGGGTTTTGGAGACTGGCGATATTCCCGTGGACGTTTTGATTTTGGAACAGAACTTCGATCTGATGGACGAATATCTGACGATGGGCGGCCGCTCCGTGCCGATCGTAATCTTCGCGAATGAAGAAGGCGAACCTTTGCTGCAATGGGGACCGCGTCCGGAGAAAGTTCAAGAGCTGATGCGCAAGTTCAAAGCAGAGAATCCGGACCGCGAAGCTGCGGACTATGCGGATAACATGAAAGTCGTCCGCGAGCAGATGATGGAGCGTTACGGGGAAGGCACGTCCATTCATGAAGTGATCGTGCACGAACTGCGTACGCTTCTGTCGGAGGTCTAACATGCTGAGAGTCGAGACATTCAATCTGGGACCGCTGCAAACCAACGCCTATCTGCTGCGCGGCGAAGATGATCTGAAAGCCGTCGTGATCGATCCCGGCATGAACCCGGCCGCGTTGATGCGCCGAGTGGAGCATCTGCATGTGGAAGCGATCCTGCTCACCCATGCCCATTTCGATCATATGGGCGGCGTCGAAGAGCTCCGTAAAGCGAAAGGTTGCCCGGTCTATCTGCATGACCTGGAAGCCGATTGGTTGACCGATGCCAAACATAACGGTTCCGCCATGTGGTCCGATCTTGGCGGTCCCATCACTACCGACCCTGCCGAGTTTGCGCTGGCACAAGGACAGACTTTGAGCTTGATCGGCAACGAGTTCAAAGTGCTGCATACACCGGGTCACTCGCCGGGCAGCGTAAGCTTCCTGTGCGGCAAAGACTTGTTCGCCGGCGATGTCCTGTTTCGCGAAGGCGTAGGCCGTACGGATCTGTACGGCGGCCGCCAAGGGGATTTGGTCGATTCGATTCGTTTGAAGCTGTACAAGTTGCCGGATGAAACGGTCGTCTATCCCGGTCACGGGCCGCGTACGAAAATCGGTTACGAGAAGGCGAATAACCCGTTCGTTCCCGCTTTTTAAAATTAGAGCGCTTGCGCCTAAAAAGCTGGACAAGGCGATGCAGCGATAGTAAGATACACCTATTGAACGTCCGTCCTGACACAAGATGCTGGGAGAAGATGCTCTCAAAGCCTACTCGCCATTACCTTGCTTCTCGATAGGATGTAAGTGAATACGCGTTAGTGGCGGACATGGCCGTTGGCTAGTTTGGGGTCCGTTATACGCATTATGCCTGCGAAGCACGCAAGCTGAGGATTCAATCCCGGTTTGCGTGCTTTTTTTTGCTTTTTGACGATTAAATTGGCAATCAGATGACCGAAGTGCGCGTTTAATCCAATATGGATGGATGTACATCCGGTAACATTCAAGGGGGATATGAGCAAAGTGGACAGAGCCAAGCCTTTTGACACGGAGAAAAGGGAAAAGCCGAGACTCGTAGCGGAACGGCGAACAGAGCCGGAACCGATCGCGGAGACAAAACGGATGGAAGTTCGAGAAGAAAAGCCGACGTATCGACATGAAAACGGCGGGGTTTTTGTACGCGCCTGGAATTCGGCCAAGCTTCAAGACGGACGCGTGAACCAGCCTTGGCATGAACGTTTGAGCCGGATCCGGAACGGGGAAGACCCGCGATAAACTCCGATCGGGAAAATTCGACTCGATTTTTGTATAAAACCTACATAAAGTGAGCCGTTGGCGTGGACAGCAAAACCTTTTTTTAGTACGATATAAGCTAAGTATTTGCATTACATTCATTTTCACGAGTGAGTGGACCATGAAGCCGGAAAGACCCGGGAGGGCCAGGCTTTGTAGATGACGACCGAGGGGGAGAAACAATGCTTCATCTGGGAGAAAAAATCGTGATCGTCGCGGATGTCTTCGAGCAGAATCTCCCTGTGGGAGAATACGGCTACTTGATCGCTTATGACCGTAATCCGGATAACGCTTTCGATTATATCGTTAGAATCCCGCAGGCTAACCGCAACTTTTTCGTAACGGAAAAAGATATCGAGCCGGAAGAAAACGTGCTGCGTTTCGAGGCCGATCAGGTCGAACGCGCCGCATTGATTGATTATGCGTTGGCGACGCACAATGAGAAGCTGTTTTATCAAGTGATGAACGGCGAAGAAGAAGGCGGAGAAACGCTTGAAGCGGATGCTGAAGCGTCGGCAGAGCCGATGACGCAGGCGGAGTTTATCAAGCGGATTAATTTACGGGCATGGATTTGATGTCGGCTGCTGCCGGCTTTTAATTGCCGGGAAGGTCCTGTTCGTAAGGCAAGGCTTAGGGGCGCCGGAGTCATTTCGTTTCGGTCGCGTGTTGAAATCGGGAAATTTGAATTGGATTAAAGTTGGGATTTCCCGATTTCAAAGGCGAACGCTGCGGCATACGCCGCAACTCCTGCACTGAAATGACTCCTCTGCCGAGCAGCCTTTTACGAACCTGAATTTCCCTACATATGAAGCCGGCTGCTGCCGGCTTTTTTCTTTATTAAGGCTGTGCGAACTTGGTTTCGCACAGCGCAAAAGCTTGGGGAAGCGGCTTTGCCGACTTCGTGAGGGGCTAGTGCTCTGTGCCCAATGAAGGTAAGGTTACATTTGGTCAAGCGTAAATCTACTATTTGAGACGATACAGAGCACCAGTACCTTTTGCCTTTAATGCTGATAAAGTATAGGACGTACGCGCCCTCAAAGTGTCGAGAAAGCCTAACGTAGCTGGAAGCGAGAAGACGAAGAGAGAAATTCAGTGAAAGACGCCTTTGAACTCGGAAAGATTCCGCTAAAATTTTAATCGACGTTTCCGAGTGAGACAGCGGATTGAACGAATTTCTCTCGGAGTCTTCTCGCTTCCCCACGCACACGTAACTTTCGAGGGCAGCCTGAGGGCGTACACGCCCTAGATTTTTGCGGGTTGCTAACCTATAATGGGGACGTTGAGGAGTTTCGGCACTTTAACCCTTTAAACGATAGGAGAACTTAACATGAAAATTACGGTGGAACAGGTCGAGCACGTGGCCAAGTTGGCGCGGTTGAATGTAAGCGACGAAGAAAAAGAATTGTTCGCCGAGCAGCTCAGCGCGATTCTGCAATATGCGGAAAAGCTGGACGAGCTGGATACGGAAGGCGTGGAACCGACAACGCACGTGCTGCCGCTGCATAGCGTCATGCGCGAAGACAAGGTACATGAAAGTCTGCCGATCGAGAAGGTGCTGCATAACGCGCCTGAAGACGAAGACGGGCAGTTCCTTGTACCGGCTGTACTGGACTGACTCGGCAATAACGAATAGCTAATGATCAACGCGGAGGTGCGATAGTGACATTGTTCGATTTGGGACTTCGGGAGATTCAAAGTCGGCTGCAAGCCGGCGAACTGTCCGTGACCGAGCTGGTTAAGGATTCCCTGCAAAAAGTAGGGGAACGGGACGAGAAAGTAAAAGCATTTTTGACCGTCGATGAAGAAGGCGCTCTTGCTTCTGCGGCAAAGCTGGATCGGAAATTGGCAGCCGGCGAAAAGCGCGGACTGCTATTCGGCCTGCCTGCGGGCATCAAGGACAATATCGTGACGGAAGGCCTGCGCACCACCTGCGCCAGCCAATTCCTGCGCAATTTCGATCCGGTCTATGACGCGACGGTCGTCAAAAAACTGCGTGCGGAAGACAGCGTAACGATCGGCAAACTGAACATGGACGAGTTCGCGATGGGCGGCTCGAACGAGAACTCCAGCTTCTATCCGGTGCGCAATCCGTGGAACCTGGATCGCGTTCCGGGCGGTTCGAGCGGCGGTTCGGCGGCAGCGGTCGCGGCGGGCGAAGTTTACTTCACGCTCGGTTCGGATACGGGCGGTTCGATTCGTCAGCCTGCTTCGTACTGCGGCGTTGTCGGTTTAAAACCGACTTACGGCCTCGTATCGCGCTTCGGCCTGGTTGCTTTTGCATCCTCGCTGGATCAGATCGGTCCGGTTACGCGTACCGTCGAAGATTCGGCGTACGTGCTTCAAGCGATCGCCGGACATGACGACCGCGATTCGACATCGGCCAACGTGGACGTGCCGGACTATGCGTCCGCACTGACAGGCGATATCAAAGGACTTCGTATTGCCGTACCGAAAGAGTACATGGGCGAAGGCGTCGATCCGCAGGTCAAGGAGTCCGTATTGGCCGCGATCAAGCAGCTTGAAGCTTTGGGCGCGACATGGGAAGAAGTTTCGCTGCCGCATACGGAATACGCGCTGGCTGCTTACTATCTGCTGTCTTCTTCGGAAGCTTCGTCCAACCTGGCTCGTTTCGACGGCGTTCGCTATGGCGTTCGCGCCGAAAATCCGCACAATCTGCTTGATCTCTATTTGAAATCGAGAAGCGAAGGTTTCGGCGATGAAGTGAAGCGCCGCATCATGCTCGGAACGTACGCGCTTAGCTCCGGTTACTACGACGCGTACTATTTGAAGGCGCAAAAAGTTCGTACGCTGATCAAGCAGGACTTCGATCAAGTGTTCGAGAAATTCGATGTCATCGTAGGGCCTACGGCGCCGACAACGGCGTTCGCGATCGGTTCGCAAACGGACGATCCGCTTACGATGTACCTGAACGATATTTTGACGATTCCGGTCAGCCTTGCGGGCGTTCCGGCAATCAGCATCCCTTGCGGTTTCGTGGACGAAATGCCGGTCGGGCTTCAAATCATCGGCAAACCGTTCGACGAACAAACCGTGCTGCGCGTCTCGCATGCGTTCGAGCAGAATACCGATCATCATAAACGCCGCCCGCAGATTTAATCCGCGTGCTTAAGAAGGAGGAAACGCCTGTTATGTCCACCGTACAATACGAAACGGTCGTCGGACTCGAAGTGCACGTCGAGCTGCACACGAATACAAAGATCTTCTGCGGCTGCTCTACCGAATTCGGAGCGCCGCCCAATACGCATACCTGCCCGGTTTGCTTGGGGCATCCCGGCGTGCTGCCGGTACTGAACCGTCAAGCTGTGGAATATGCAATAAAAGCGGCGATGGCGCTGAACTGCCAGATTGCGGATATCAGCCACTTCGACCGGAAAAACTATTTCTATCCCGATTCGCCGAAAGCTTATCAGATTTCGCAGGCGGCTCGCCCGATCGGCGAACACGGCTGGATCGATATCGAAGTCGACGGCAAAACGAAGCGGATCGGCATCACGCGCCTTCATTTGGAAGAAGACGCGGGTAAACTGACGCACACGGGCGCTTTCGGCTCGTTGGTCGACTTCAACCGCGTCGGAACGCCGCTGGTCGAGATCGTGTCCGAGCCCGAACTTTCTTCGCCGGAAGAAGCTCGCGCTTATCTGGAAAAAATGCGCGCGATCATGCAGTACTGCGAAGTGTCGGACGTGAAAATGGAAGAAGGATCGCTTCGCTGCGACGCCAACATCAGTCTTCGTCCGAAAGGCCAAAAAGAATTCGGCATCCGCGCCGAACTCAAAAACATGAACTCTTTCCGCGGCGTGCAGCGCGGCTTGGAGTACGAAGAAATCCGTCAAGCCGAAATTCTGGACGAGGGCGGCGTCGTCGTTCAGGAAACCCGCCGCTGGGACGAAGCCAAAGGCGTAACGCTATCCATGCGCGGCAAAGAAGAAGCACATGACTACCGCTATTTCCCGGACCCGGATCTGGTTTCCGTCGAAATCAGCGAAGAGTGGAAGTCCGCGATCCAATCCGGAATTCCCGAGCTGCCGGATGCACGCAAAGCCCGTTACAGCGCGGACTACAGTCTGCCGGCTTATGATGCGCAGGTCATCACGTCTTCCAAGCCGCTGGCCGATTTGTTCGAAGAAAGCTTGAAGCATACGGACGACGCCAAATCCGTATCCAATTGGATCATGGGCGATCTGCTCGGTCATCTGAATACAAGCGGGCTTGAGCTGAATGCGGTTCCGATTACCGGCCAAGGACTCGGCGAGCTGGTCGGCCTGATCGGCAAAGGTACCGTCAGCAACAAAATCGCCAAGACCGTTTTCAAAGAAATGCTGCAAAGCGGCAAGCTTCCGCAGCAGATCGTCGAAGAACAAGGTTTGGTTCAGATCAGCGACGAAGGCGCGATCAAGGCGATCGTCGTCGAAGTGGTTGCTGCAAATCCGCAGTCGGTCGAGGATTATCGGGCCGGCAAGGACAAAGCGATCGGCTTCCTGGTCGGTCAAGTCATGAAGCAGAGCAAAGGCAAAGCCAATCCGGGGCTGGTCAACAAGCTGCTCGTGGAACTGCTGCAAGGCTGATCGAAAATACCGCTTCTTCAGGCTCCATTCAAACTTGTCATCCGCGTCATGCTACAATGGACGTAGACAACGTACCGGAGCCGTTAAAAGGACACGTTCGCTTGCGAACGTGTCCTTTTGTCTTCGATATTCATGCTAGATCAGCTTGACCAATCTTACATTCAACTTGGTCAAGCTAATAGGTTCCGAGCGAAAGTCGGAAATTCGGTTAATGATAAGGAGATGCGAGAAGAATGGCGATGATCGATAAACTGAATATGGAAGATCATTCATTAGTCGAAGCGTTATTTCGGTTGCAAACGACGGCTTATCGTTTGGAGGCCAAACGGATTGGGTTTGATGAAATTCCGCCTTTGGCGGATACCGTCGATAGCTTGAAGCGCAGCAGCGATACGTTTTACGGATATATGACCGAAGCCGGAGAGCTGGTGGGCGCCATCGCGGTCGAAGAAGAGTATCCGGGCGAATTGACGCTGACAAGAATGATGGTGGACCCTAACTTTTTCAGGCAAGGAATCGCGACAAAGCTGATCCGATACATCTTCGCGCACTATCCGGACTTCAAAACCTATATCGTATCGACGGGCTCCATGAACGAACCTGCAATGCGTTTATACCAAAGCTTCGGGTTTGTTCCTTTTCGAAAAGAATATGTTGCCCCCGGTGTTGAATTAACCACAATGCGCCGCAAAACGGAACGATAGAACCGTACTGATTTCGCAATTTCCGAAAAGAAGGAGTAAGGAAGCACATGACTGATCCCTGGATTATCGACAACACACACATTTTTTTGCGCATCGTAGCCGCGGTGCTGCTCGGCGGTCTGATCGGCTGGGAGCGCGAGCGCTCCAGCCATGCAGCCGGGCTTCGCACCCATATTCTCGTTTCCGTCGGCTCGGCGCTCATTATGCTGCTTTCCATGTACGGCTTTGTCGCTTTCGTCGATCAGCCGAGCGTACGGGTCGATCCGGCACGTTTGGCGACCGCGGTTATTTCGGGTATCGGCTTTTTGGGAGCGGGAACGATTTTGTTTACGGGTAAGTCGATTACGGGTCTGACAACCGCAGCCTCGCTTTGGGTCGTCGCCGCGATCGGTTTGGCGGTAGGCGCAGGGTTTTATTTTGCCGCCATACTCACCACGTTATTCGTATTTTTAACCCTGCTTGTACTGAACGTAGTGGAGCAGCGTTACATCCGAGGGCATCACACCCATGTCGTCACCGTGCGCGGGCGAACAGGAACCGGATTGATGGAGAAAGTCTCCGATTTTATGAAAGAACGCGAAGTGCGTATCCGCAAGATGGAAGTCCACGTCAAAAGCGATGCTCCGGTCTCCGAATCGGAAGGTAGTTCGGCAGCGGAAATCACCATGCACCTGACCTCGGAAAAGCGAATGGACCCGGCCGAGATGACCCACCAACTGCTGAATATGGAAGGCGTGTATTCGGTTGCGATCGAGTAATTCGCTTTCGGGCTACCGATCATGCTGGGCGAAAGGAGATCCGGATCATGGGCAAAACCGATAAAAAGCACAAGAACAGCAAGACCCTGCGTCAAAAAAGAACCACCGTCGCTTGTATTTTATCTGCCGTTATTCCCGGTGCGGGACATCTTTATCTGGGATTGATTCAAAAAGGCGTTTCTTTTATGTTGTCGATTCTGCTCGTGATCGAAGCGTTGCTGTACTTTTCGGCTACGGGTATCCAAATAAACGTTCCTCTATTGATTCTGCTCGGCCTCACCATTCCGATCATTTACTTCTATAATTTATACGACGTGCTGCAAGCGACGGATCGGGTCAACGAACGTCGGCGCACGGTAGAGAATGAATTTCGGAATTGGCGAAAAAGCATGGTGTTTGCTTTGATTCTGGTCGGCGAAGGTGCGGTATTGCTTATTCTTCATAGTCGCCCTCTGTGGTTCCGGCAGTTGATCGAGCTTTACGGAAGAGAAACGGCAGCTATCGCTCTTGTCGTACTGGGTCTTATTTTTGCAACCGTTCAAGCTTTCGGCGTACGTAAAGCAGCCAAGCAGCCTCCTGCTTCTCCGTCAGCCGTATCCTCGCCGACGAACGGAGCGCCGTCTTCCGAACCCGAACAGTCGCCCGTGACAGAAGGGAGGAGACGTCATGAATCCTAAAATCCGAATCGGCCGCTGGACGGCGGCGATCGTGCTCGTCTCCGTCGGGCTGCTGCTGCTTAGCGACGAGCTGCGCGGACGCGACGATATGCTGGAGCTGCTTCGCTGGTGGCCTGCGATCTTTGTCGTATGGGGAATCGAGTATGTCGCAATGCTGCTGGTATTCCGTCGCCGGGGCGGGGGTCGACGCTTCCGCATCGATTTTGCCGGCATATCGGTAGCTGCCCTGCTTAGCGCCTCCGTCTTTATCGTCACCCAGCAAAATCATTATCTCCATCTGTGGAACCGGGTAAGTTTGGATCTGACCACCTCCGGTATCGAATTCAGCGAGGCGGAAGGCAATAAATTCGCCAAGCCTTCGGTCGATCTCGCGGCAACGCTGGAGATGACCGGCTTGACCGTCGAAGGCATCAATGGAGATATCATCGTTCGCCGCGGTTTTTCCGACCGAATTCGCGTGCGGAGTACAGTCTGGGTCGATCAGGCGGAACCCGAAGAAGCGAAGGCCATTGCCGAAAAAACCGGCGTGAAGATCAAGGAAGGCGAGACGCTGGCGATCACGACCGATTCGCAGTCTTACGGGACGTCGGGACGCCGCCAACCGCGGATCGATCTGGAAATTTTGCTCCCGCCCGAACGAAGCTTTGATATGGACATCCGCACCAATGGAGGTTCCGTTACCTTAAACGGCGTTCAGGCCCTTCGCTCCATCGCTGTTCAAACGGGCGGAGGCAATCTGGATTTCACCAATGTGAACGGCAATGTTTCGGCATCGACGTCAAAAGGCAGCGTCAAACTCTCGACCGTCACCGGCAATGTAAAAGCCGAGACGCAGCAGGGCGATATCGAGAGCGCGAATATTTCCGGTTCAGTCAACTTGACCACCATTCTGGGCAGCATCACGACGAACGGAACCATTGGCGACATTGCCGCGGATACGCGCAACGGCAGCATCGAAATCAATGGCGTCAACTTTGGGCTATCCGCGCAGAGCCTCAATGGCAACATCGTTATCAACTCTCGTGTCGTGCGCGGGAATTGGTCGGTGTATAGCGCAGTAGGACGAATCGATCTGACTCTGCCTGACCATGGGAACTATCGGATGGACGGTTCGAACGGCTACGGAGACATTCGCAGCGAACTGCCGTTTGCGATTGAAGATCGGACGCTTAGCGGGACTTACGGAGACGGAGATTTCACGGTAAAAGTGGACGGCAACGGAGACCTGAATATTTTTCGCAGCGATTGAATGGCGAGCTGATCGATTGACACGTTGACAAAAAATATTCACAAACCTTACAATGGAGAGTAATCTAAGGAATTACGGCGAGGAGGAGAACGGGATGACGACACGGGTACAGCATGCTTTGGAACAGTTGAAAATCAACGGTGTGCGCATCACTCCCCAACGACATGCCATTTTGACTTATCTAATGGAAAATATGGGGCATCCGACAGCGGATGAAATTTATCGCGCGTTGTGTCCGCAGTTTCCAAGCATGAGCGTCGCTACCGTTTATAACAATCTCAAGATGCTCATCGAAGCCGGAATGATTCACGAACTTACGTATGGAGACAATTCCAGCCGATTCGACGCGAACGTCAGCGAGCATTATCATATTATTTGCGAGAAATGCGGCAAGATCGAAGATTTCCATCATCCTTACTTGGCGGAAGTCGAACATGCTGCGGCGAAATCAACAGGATTTACAGTCAAAGGACATCGTTTGGAAGTGTACGGAGTGTGCAAAGGTTGCAGCGAACATTGACGTTTGCTTACAATAGGGCGTGTGGAGCCGAGAAGGCTCCCGCGCTTTTTTTTATGGCGTATTCTTGCGATTATGCAGAAGGGTTGCGGTTGTGAAGTGATAGGAAGCAGACAAAAGCGCACGCGTATTCGTAAAAAGAAACGTCCGGGCAGAATTATTCTGATCGGTATTGTCATTGTGGGTGCAGGTTGGGGAGCATGGCAGTTCCTGCCGAGTTTCTCGCATGAAGAGCCGGAATGGATCGGGCAGAAAAAGCCTGTTTTTATAGAAGGACAATGGAGCGGTTATACGGCGCGCGGGAGCGGGGATACGCTAAAGCTTCCTTTGCCTTTGGTGCGCGAACAAATCAATGCCTACGCTTACGGTGATCCGGACGGAGAAACCGCAATTTTGACCACGCCGAGCGAACTTCTCGTTATGACTCAAGGGGATGAACAAGCCGAACTCAATGGGGAAGCTTACGCGCTCAACTCTTCTATGGAGGAGGCGGACGGTGTTCTGTACATACCGGTAGAGCCTCTTGAGCAACTGTACGGCATCCGAATTGCGGAGGAAAGTGCGGACGGGAGCGTCATTGTGCTTAAAGCCGGCAATGAATTCCGTACGGGAGCAGCAGCAGACGGCGGACTATTCAGCTCGCCGAAGCTTCGAAGCGATCGTACGATTAAATCCCCGGCGGTCGCCGATTTAGAAGACGGCATGCCGCTTCGCATCTGGAGCGAGCAAGATGGTTGGCTGTACGCACAGACCGACGAGGGCCGCTCCGGCTATATCCCGGCAAGCGAAGTGAAGATCGGCGGCGAGGAAAAAGTACCGGTGATCGAAGTCGCCGAGACTGCCGCAGCCAAAGAATGGGCCGACAAAAAGATCAACCTTGCTTGGGAAGCCGTCTACGAGCGCAAACCGAGTCCGGACGTGATCGAAGAAATGCAAGGCATCAACGTCGTCAGTCCGACCTGGTTCGAGCTGAAGGACGGCGCAGGCAATGTGAAAAGCAAAGCCGACTCCGCTTATGTGGGACGCGCCCATAATCGGGATAAGCAGGTATGGGGACTGTTCAGCAACAGCTTCGAGGCGGATTGGACGCGGGATATGTTAAGCGACTACGGCACGCGTGCCGCAGCGATTCGCCAAGTGCTGGATTACGCCGCCGAATATAAGCTGGACGGAATCAATCTCGACTTTGAAAATGTATACACGGAAGATAAAGAGCCGTTCGTCGAATTCGTGCGCGAATTTACCGTACAGGCGCATCAGGCCGGCCTGACCGTTTCTGTGGACGTTACGCCGAAGTCGAACAGCGAGATGTGGTCGGCTTTCCTGGATCGACGAGCACTGGGAGAGACCGTGGACTTCATGATGGTGATGGCTTATGACGAGCATTGGGCAAGCAGTCCGAATGCGGGTTCCGTTGCATCTTTGCCCTGGGTCGAGACATCGGTCACCCGGATCTTGGAAGAAGACGACGTTCCTGCTTCCAAGCTAGTGCTTGGCATTCCGCTGTATACACGCGTATGGACGGAGAGCGAAGAGAATGGCGAGACCAAAGTCTCTTCTTCTGCGATCGGAATGGAAAGTTCTCAACGACTCCTCACTGAGAATGGCGCCAAACAGCAGCTCCTTGAAGACATCGGACAAAATTACGCGGAGTATGAAGATAAAGAGGACGGTACCAAAAAACGCGTTTGGCTGGAAGACGGGAGTTCATTGACGCGAAGGATTGAATTAGCGAAAAAGCACGAGCTTGCCGGTGTGGCCAGTTGGACCCGCAGTTTTGCTTCGGCCGAAGCTTGGGAAGTGCTGCGCACAATTAATGAAAAGTAGGAAAAGATGATCATAGGGCGTGTTTTCAAACCTCGACGGAGTAGGTTTTGCTGAATTTTCGTTCTCCGCAAGAAACTTTTCCGAAGGCGTGCCGGGGCGCGTCAAAGGAAAGCGACGCGATCATTGGTGGATGACTACGCGCTTCCAGTAGAATCCGCGGAGGGCTAAAAGGCAGTAAAAGATACACGTCAGCAGGTTTGAAGACACGCTCTAAGTATTCCGTGCCTTTTTTTGTGGGCTTTCTTAATGAAGGAGGAATGAACCGTCCGGCGTAGAATAAAGTGTAACGGCCATAATCGGTACACATTGCCTTTTTTCTATACAACCGGACGTCCAGGAGGCCCAAATGCAAGGGGGAGTCGAACTTGAGCCCATTTACTTTTAACGATTGGACAAAAAAAGATCCTCTTCCTCTGGGAGCTGTCGCTTGTTACCGGCCTGGAGGGAAGTTTCACGGCGCGCTTCTTCAGGACTTTGACGTGCTGGTGTTTCTGATTTTCGATTCTCCCCATGAAGACGTACAGACGCATCATCGCGTGGAGAACGGCGTTCATTATCACTTTCTGAGCCTGCAAGCCGAGGAATTAAAGAAATGGATCGTAACCGGCGAGAATCGTTCGTTGGTTCATTATTTTTTACAGGGAGAAGTGGTAGAAGACGTGAACGGGCAAATTTTGCACTTGAGACAGCAAGTCGAACATTTTGAACAGCCGCTTCAGGAACAACGTTTGTTTTTCGAGTTCTCGCGTTTTCTTCGCAATTACGTAGAAGCCAAGCGCCATTTGACGGAAGGACACGAGATGGACGCTTATTACAGTACGCTCAAAGCACTGCATCATTGGGCTTGCATTGAATTGGTGCAAAAATCCGTGTATCCGGAAAAGACCATCTGGAATCAGGTTCGAGCCTATAGCGCCCAAGTATACAAACTGTATGAACAACTTGCGTTCAGTCAAGAAACTTTGCAAGAAAGGGTTGAATTGGTGCTGCTGGCCTGCGAATTCTCCGTCATGTCCAAAATGGCCGTCTGCTCGGAACTGCTGATTCGCGTTCTTCGCAGTCGCAGAATTCCTTGGACCATCGAAGAATTGGTTCGTCACCCCGATCTGCAATACGTGAAAAAAGAACTGCCGATGGTGGTGCGCAAACTGGTTTATCGTTCTTTGATCAAGCAGTGGCCGCGTGAAGGGAAGAGCGGTCCGCACAGCGAAGAAATCCGTTATAGCGTGAATTGACGCGGGTTTAGCTAGTATATGAAAAATGAAAACGGATGAAATTTCGAAAAAGGGTTGACGTTAAGTTCGAGTATGTGATAAATTAAATCTCGCCCTTCAAAGGCGCTCAGTGCTAAGTTGCTGAGAGGAAGTCATCACAAACAAGCTTCGAAAAAACTTTTCAAAAAAGTGCTTGACGAACTGCTTGAAACTGTGATAGGATATAAAAGTCGCCGCTGAGACATACGGCGCCGAACAAAAGAAACAAGTCAACACAGTTTGCTCCTTGAAAACTGAACAGTAAGTGAGTCGCGATGATGAAGATCATCGTGAGAATAAATAGATTCTTGAGCAATCGAGAATCGCCAACGTTTTAAACGAGCACATGGTGCTTTCTTTTGAAGCGAGACAAACAATCGCTTGGTTCAATCGCCTTTGCCCTTAGGGGTGCGGCATTGAAGTCGCGGTTGCGAATGCT
>NZ_JAAZWE010000009.1 GCF_013185185.1 Saccharibacillus endophyticus
CGCCAGCGTTCGTCCTGAGCCAGGATCAAACTCTCCATTAAAGTTGCGAGCATTCGCAACCGCGACTTCAATGCCGCCCCCCCTAAGGGCAAAGGCGATTGAACCAAGCGATTACTTGTCTCGCTTTAAAAGAAAGCACCATGTGCTCGTTTAAAACGTTGGTGATTCTCGATTGCTCAAGAATCTATATTCTCACGATGATCTTCATCATCGCGACTCACTCACTGTTCAGTTTTCAAAGAACTTGCGGTCGGCAACTTGTTTGCCGAACGTTTTATATCTTATCATTTGTCGTTTTCTTTGTCAACATCTATTTTTCAGATTTCATAACCTGATGTTTTTCGATGTTGAATGTCTGTCAGAAGCGACAAGAAATATCTTATCATTTACATAGTCATAAAGCAAGGCTTTTCTTCAGTTATTTTAAAAGAAAGAAAAAAGCCGGTTGCCCGGCTCTATTCTTGGATCAACCTGTCTCCAGATGTCGAATGACGCTTGCCCAAACTTGGACATAGAAAAGATTAGCTTGCTCGCATTTCAGGCTTCTGTCGCCGAATAAATCTAGCTGTTCAACAAACGAATCAGTTCATCCTCATCCTCAATGACTTCGATGCCTAATTCCCGAGCCTTGGTCAGCTTGCTGCCTGCTTTCTCTCCGGCGATGACAATGTCCGTTTTCTTCGATACGCTGCCCGTCACTTTAGCGCCGAGCGCCTCCAGCCTCTCGGCGGCCTCGTCACGCGTAAGCTGATGCAGCGTTCCCGTCAACACAACCGTTTTGCCGCTGAAATAAGAATCTTGTTTGACCGCCACCGGTTCTGCGGGAACAGTCGGCTGCACGCCGAGCTGACGCATCTTCTCGACGCCTGCACGCATGAACGGATCATTGAAGAAGTTCACGATGCTTTCCGCAACGATTCCGCCTACATCGGGAAGCTCGACCAATTCCTCCGCTGTGGCATTCATTACCTTGTCCAGATCCCGGTAATGTTCAGCCAACATTTTGGTCGTCGATTTGCCTGTGTTCGGAATCCCCAAAGCAAACAAGAATGAAGCCAAATCGCGCGTTTTGCTTTGCTCCAGCGCTTCGAGCAGATTGCTGGCTTTGCGTTCGCCGAACCGTTCGAGCTTAACCAACGATTCTTGTTCAAGTTCATACAGCTCGGCAGGTTCACGCAGATTGAGTTCGTCATAGAGCTGGGTGGCCGTTTTGATGCTGAACGTCTCGATGTCCATCGCGTCGCGCGAAGCGAAATGCGTAATGCGTCCGATTGCCTGCGGTTTGCAGGACAGCCGATTGTCGCAGAACAAATGGGCGCCGCGCTGCACGAGAGGGAAATCGCAAGCGGGACATTTTTCCGGATAGATGATTTCTTCGCCGTCGTTCTCCTCCGTTACCTTGCCCAGAATCTCCGGAATCACATCGTTCGAACGACGAATGAAAACGCGGCTGCCGAGCGCAAACTTCAGGTTTTTCCGCTCGATGTCGCCTACGTTGTTGAGCGTGCAGTTTTTGACGGTGACGCCTGCCAGCTCCACGGCTTCCAATCTCGCGATCGGCGTGATCTTGCCCGTGCGGCCGACTTCCCACGAAACGGACTCCAACACGGTCGTCGTTTCTTCCGCCTCGAATTTGTAGGCAACGGCCCAACGCGGGAATTTGCCGGTATAACCGAGCGCGGAGCGCGTTCGCATATCGACGATCTTCACAACGGCCCCGTCAATCAGGTAATCCAGCTCGCCGCGCCTTTTTTCGATATCGTGCAGCTGCTCCATCACGTCCTCGAACTTGTCGAAGTACGACACGTACGGATTCACCTTGAATTGATTCTCGCGCAAAAAGTCCATCATCTCCATATGGCTGGAAAACGTTTTGGCGTCGCTGTATCCGATATTATAGAAGAAAGCGTTGAGTTTGCGGCTGGCCGTCACTTTCGGATTCAGGTTGCGCAAAGCGCCGGCGGCGCCGTTCCGGGCGTTTTTCAACGGTTCGAGCGCGGTCTTGTTATAACTCTCCAACGCGGACAGGTTCATGATGCCCTCGCCCTGAACTTCGATGGTGCCGTCTTTATAAGGAATGGACAAGGGAACGGAACGTATCGTTTTGATCTGTTCCAAAATGCCTTCGCCCACCGTTCCGTTGCCGCGCGTGGCCGCCTGCACCAGTTTGCCGTCCGTGTAGGTAAGGTTCAACGTCAATCCGTCAAACTTGAGTTCCAGCGCGTATTGCAGCTCAGGAAGCGGATCTTCGGGGTTCTTCGTATTGTAATCGGTCCAAAGCTTCAACGCACGGGCGCTCCAAGTGTTCAGTTCTTCTTCGTTTTGCGCTTTGTCGAGGCTCCAAAGCGGAGCCAGATGGCGATGCGGCAGGAACCCTTTCAACAGTTCGCCGCCGACTCGCAGCGTAGGGGAATCCGGCAAAACAAATCCGCTCTCCTGCTCAAGCTTGACCAACCGATCATAAAGCACGTCGTATTCTTTGTCGCTGACGATCGGCTGATCCAACGTGTAGTAATGGTAGCTGTAGCGGTTGAGCTGCTCGACCAACTCTTCCATCTCGTGCATGGCGTCCATCGTTTTCCCCATCCTTTTCAACTTGGATTTTGATTGGCGCTTTTTTCTACTCGACCTTCGTGATCGGCGCAAAGCCGGCCAGCAGTCGTTTGATCCCTACGGGAGCTTTGAACGCGATGTTCAGCTCGGTGTCGTTCCCGCTGCCTTTGATCGCCACGATGGTGCCTTCGCCCCACTTGCCGTGCGCGACTTTATCGCCGACTTGGAAATCGCCGGTACTGTTCGTGCTGCGGGCAGCGCCTGCGGGTTTTCCGCCTGCCGGCGTTACGGTCACGCCCGACGAACGAGGCGCAACGGCCGGGCGGCCCATTCCCGTCGGCGAAGAGCTTGCGCCCGGACGGCTCGTTCGGCCGCCGCCGAAACCGCCCGAAGACGAAGATCCTCCGAAACTCCGGCCTCCGCCGCGCGAATTGCCGTATCCTTTGTCCGGATCGCCGCCGCGGCGGTAACGGTCCGGGTTGGTGCCGGTGTCTTCAAGCAGCTCCGCGGGAATCTCTTGCAGGAAACGCGAAGGCGGGTTGGCGGTCGTGCGACCGAACAACGTCCGCATCTGCGCGCAGGAAAGGTACAGCTGCTTTTCCGCGCGGGTGATCCCCACGTAAGCGAGGCGGCGTTCTTCTTCCAACTCGTCGTTATCCATAAAAGCACGGCTGTGCGGGAAAACGCCTTCCTCCATGCCGATGATGAACACGACCGGGAACTCCAGGCCTTTGGCGCTGTGCATGGTCATGAGGATCACGGCGTCGTCGGCGACTTCTTCCTTTTTATCGCCCATGGAATCGATGTCCGCGATCAGCGCAAGGTCGGTCAGGAACGTCACCAGCGACTTGTCTTCGGTGCGCGCTTCGAACTCCAGCGTAACGGACAGGAACTCGTCGATGTTTTCCACGCGGGCTTTGGATTCGAGCGTGTTTTCCTTTTGCATCTCGATCCGGTATTGGCTCAACTCCAAGATTTTCTCGGTCAGCTCGGTCACGGACAGGTAATCGACCATCCGATGCAGCGACACGATCATATCGTAAAACTCGACCAGCGCGTTGCGCGTGCGTCCGGCGAAGCCGAGATCGTCGACTACTTCGAGAATCTTGAACATGGACACGCCGCGTTCCGCCGCTGCCGCCGCAAGCTTGGCCACGCTCGTGTCGCCGATTCCGCGCTTCGGTACGTTAATCACGCGCACCAGGCTGATATCGTCGTCCGGGTTGGACAGCAGTTTGAGATACGCGAGCAGGTCTTTGATTTCTTTGCGGTCGTAGAACTTGATGCCGCCGACGATCTGGTACGGAATATCCGATTTGATCAGCACTTCCTCGATCACCCGGGACTGGGCGTTCGTGCGGTAGAGGATGGCGTGTTCTTTATAGTTCATTTTTTTCTTGATGTTTTTATGGATCTCGCCGGTTACGAAATACGCTTCGTCATGCTCGGTGCTGCCGCGGAACACGCGAATGGTGGCGCCGCCTTCTTGGTCGGTCCACAGGTTTTTCGGTTTGCGTCCCGTATTGCGCCCGATCACGCTGTTGGCCGCGTTCAGGATGTTCGCCGTGGAGCGGTAGTTTTGTTCGAGCAGGATCGTTTCGGCTTCAGGGTAATCTTTTTCAAAGTTCAGGATGTTCGTGATATCGGCGCCGCGCCAACGGTAGATCGATTGGTCGCTGTCGCCCACGACGCAGATCTGATGGTGCTTGTCGGCCAGCATGCGGCACAGCATGTACTGCGCGCGGTTGGTATCCTGGTATTCGTCGACATGGATATAGCGGAATTTTTTCTGGTAAAAGTCGAGCACCTCGGGCACTTCGTCGAACAACTCGATCGTTTTCATGATGAGATCGTCGAAATCGAGCGAGTTGTTGCTGCGCAGGCGCTTTTGGTACATGACGTAGACTTTGGCCGCGATGGATTCCATGAAGTCGCCGCCGGCTTTTTGCTCGTACATCTTCGGCGTGATCAGTTCGTTTTTCGCCGCGCTGATCAGGGCTTGAACGGCTTTCGGCTCGAATTTCTTCGTGTCGAGGTTCAAGTCCTTCATGCAGTTGCGGATAACGGACAGTTGATCGCCGGAGTCGAGGATCGAGAAGCTGGACGAAAAACCGATCCGTTCGATGTCGCGGCGCAGGATGCGCACGCACATGGAGTGGAACGTGGAGACCCAGATTTCTTTGCCTTCCGGGCCGACGAGCGCGGAGACCCGTTCTTGCATCTCGCGCGCGGCTTTGTTGGTAAAGGTAATCGCAAGAATGCCCCACGGCGCGGTTTTTTTGGCTTGGATCAGGTGAGCGATACGGTGCGTGAGCACGCGGGTCTTGCCGCTGCCCGCGCCGGCCATAATGAGCAGCGGGCCTTCGGTTTTGAGCGCGGCTTTGCGCTGCTGCGGGTTGAGGCGGGATATGGATTCGTCAAGGTTGAAAGACATGATGAGTGGTAGCTCCTTTCGGATGCGCTTGGGTGACGCTGCGGGAGGCAGGGGCCTTGCGATCGCTGTTGCCTTTCATTTTCCTGATTGGAATTTGTCTAAGGGGGAAAATGAAAAGCAAAGGCGACCGCTAACCACGTATATTGTCTCGCTCAACCGTAACGTTTACCGTCTCGGCAATTCGTTCACGCTTTAAGAACGAATCGCGGACGAAATTTGTATCGGCGTGAGACCATATACTTCGTTTCTTCAGGCTCCCTGCCTCCCTCCGCTCCTGCGCGCATGGTGTTTGTTAGAGAAAAAGGCATAAGGAATGCGCTCGTTGGCGCATTCCGGGAAAGTGTTGTAGGGATGGACTTCTACGAAGGAAGTCCGAGTGATGGGCCGGAGGCGAACGCTGGTTGCGTTCTGTCCGGCCAAGGGCGGCTGGATGCGTTAACCCTGTATTTAGGGGTCGCATGTCCATAAGTTATGCACATAAGCGATGATCGATCACATCTTAATACCCAGTCATGCTTAATCGGCGTCGCGGACGCCGCGGACCGTGTCGAGGGCGGCGGGAAGGTCGTCGTAGACGATATTGCCGACCACTACGACGTCGGCTGCGCCTGCGGCGGCATGGGCGGTCTCATAGTCGCGGACGCCGCCGCCGTAGAAGACGGTCGCCTCGTCGGTGACGCGGCGGACTTCGCGGACGAGATCAAGGTCGCCGTACGTACCGCTGTATTCGACGTAGACGATCGGAAGACGCATCAGCTTATCCGCCATGCGGGCGCAAGCTGCTGCTCCGCCAGCGTCGATATCGGAATCGGCACCGGTCAAACGGGCGACGGTCGAGTCCGGATTGAGCACGATATAGCCTTCGGCAGCGACCCTATCCCACGGGATGATCTCGCCGTAGCTTTCAAGGCCCGAGCGATGATGTCCGGTGATCCATTCGGATCGATCGGTATTCAGGACCATCGGGATCAGGTAGAGATCGAATCCGGGCACGACTGAATCCAGCGTCGAAACTTCCTGCGCGCACGGCAGCTCGTAGCGTCGAATGCGAGACATCAAATCTACGGTATTCTCATAGGTTACACCACTCGAACCTCCGACCAGAATCGCGTCGCTGCCCGACAAACATACGGCTTCCAACTCCTCGTCGGACAATTCCCGATCCGGATCAAGCTTGAACACGTGTCTCCACGTTTTGAATACGTGACTCACTTTGACTCCTCCATCCGCCTTGTTCGCCTGCTGAAGCGTTGACCGATTCGAAACCGAAATTGCGGCCGGTACCTTGTCGACGCTAAAAGTAAGATTACGCCCGCCTGAGATTTCGTACCTAACCCGTGTACGAAGTCTCCAACCGAAACGCACCGAAAGCGTGTGAGCTTCAGACAAACGTAATCTTCCGATTAAGAGTTGACAAGGTACTAGGGAGAGTCGAACGTATTGCCTTTTTCGGCTTTGAGCAGGCTGTTCCAACATAAGTCTATGCTACGCATAAGGCGGTGTCAATTTTTTGTTCGCATGTAATACGAACGCGGCGGAATAGCCTTATTTCGATGTGTTTCGGATGTGATACGAACAGGAACGTTTGCTGCAATTCGGGCCTGCTTCGCATTACAGACGAACATGGTGAAATGGATCTGTTTCGACACGTCCTAACAGCGCTGACATTAAAGAAACTGATCCAACCGAATAAAAGCCGCTCCTGAAAGGAGCAGCTAATGTGTCGCAAAGTCCTCAAGCTGATAAAAATCAAAAGGCGAAGAGAAATTCAGTGAAGAGCGAAAGCGGAGGGGAAAATTCAGTTCAAAACGCCTTTGAACTCGGAAAGTTTCCTTAATTAAATCCAATTCCACTTTCCGAGTGAGACAGCGTTCTGAACGAATTTCTCCCGCAGCGCATTACCGCCCTTTTACGAATAGGGTCTTTCCGCTTTTCGTGCCCGAAGCCGATCAAACAACCCGATCAGCACCGGCGACATGAACAGCACGAACAAAAACATATTCGGATACCCGTATCTCGGAATCGCGATGAACGGCACATAGATCAGCGTAAAGTACGAAAGTACGGCAAGCGGAGCATACGCGCCGATCCATTTCCTTTTCAAAGACAGCCAAATGCCGTAAAGCCCTATCAGCACGTACGCTGCATGAACCGGGAAGTAATGCGCCCACGTCATGCCGAAAATCGGACGTTCCCAATAAGCGATGCCGTACAAACCGCCGAATTTCCCGAACGTATAAAACGCCGCGTATTTCAAAGGCTCGTGCATAAAGCCGTAGGCGATCATTCTCCCCGCGGCTTGCGCAAGATCATCGTCGGAGCCTTTCATGACGTCGCCGCCGTACTCCGGATACTTTTCGTAGAAACCGTCCGGAACTTGGCCGAAAGCGGTCGAACCCAAAATCAAAGGACTGCCCGCGGCTTCCGTGAACGGAATGAATCGGCCGAACGCTTCGTAATTCCGTATCCACCACGGAGACATGAGCAGCGCGAAAACGCCGAGAATCACGACGGTATAAGACAGCATTTTTTTAAAGGAATAACGGCGCGCCAGCCAAAAAAGCCCGGGTACGAGCGGCAGCAGAGCAGCGTGCGGTTTGAAGTAACATAATGCCGTCCAGAATACCGCGAACATCGCCCACCCTCCGACGCCGGGTTTATCGAGCGCTCGCATCAGGCAGCAAACGGTCAACATGAGGCAAAGACGGAACGCCGACTCGGTCAAAATCGAAGCGGAGATGAAATAGTCGGGCAGGTATAACGCAAGCAGCACCGCCGCCGTCATTGAGATTCGAGTATTTTGGAAAACGCGGCGCGCCAGGATGAACATCAAATAGACGCCGAACGCCTGAAATGCTCCTTGCAAAATACGCAGCAGCGCGATCCCGCCTTCGTCGCCCGCGAGCCATTTGACGCCTGCCAATAGCAGAGGAAACACGGGCATGATGAATGTCGACGGTTCGCCGCCGGTATTGTAGGACAGCACGCCGGTTTCCAGCAGGACGTCGGCGGTCTGCACGTATTTGACGTCGTCGTCGTTCATTTTTTCATAGGAGCCGAGCAGCAGACGGTCTCCGTACCCGAGCGATATGGCGCAGCTGGCGAGAAAAACGAATAAACAGAGCAGGAGCAGCCGCGCGCGCGTTTGACGGGTTTCTTTTTTTAACGAAAACAAATTATCGATCCTCCCGCTTCGGCGTTCGGAACGCCCAGGCTTTGTTTAGAATGAAGTTGTGAATCGGAACGAGCACGATGGAGGCGATCTGTCCGTAGCCGTACCACCAGCCGAATACGCGGTCGAACAGAAACAGGATCAGCAGGTTCAACAGAAGTCCCGCGCAAGAAACGACCGCGTATTTGACCAAGGCCGACGCGGAGCGTTCGCTTTTTCGGAAAGTCCAACGCGAATTCGCCATATAAGAGAACAGAAGCGAAAAGATGAAACCCAGCGTCGAACCGACCAACGGATCGCCGTGACCTTTTTCCACATAGATGAACAAAGTTCCGGTCTGGAGCAATGTTCCGACGACGCCGATGACGCCGTATTTGAGAAAATCGACCAGGTTGTTCCGGATGATCGGGGGAAAAAGATTCAACAGCCGATCGTAAAAAGAGCTTTTTTGCAACGTTCGTTCTTTATCGCGAATCGTCATCCGAACCTCCTTCCGCCTGCTTCATCCGCCGTTCCATTTCCGTGATCTTATGCTGCATCAGTCCCATTTCCTGCGTCAGCGTCCGAAGCTTGCGGGAATGGTTGGATAACGAGACGGTCAGGCTGTACAGCGTAAGGAATATGGCCGATACGGCGAGCAGGAATACCGCATTGACCGGAACCTCGATCCCCATGACGCGCGCAATGAAAAAAAAGATTTGCGGAAAGATCGACACGATCACGCCGGCTGCGCTGAAAAAGATCCATACCAACGCGTATTTGAGTTCCAATTTGTACCGGCGCGTACGGTTGATGAACACGAAAAGCACGACAAGGCTGAAGGCGATCAGCAGCAGCTGCAGTTTGAGCGTGATCATGAATGCCTCACCCCGGTTCCGCGCAACGCGTCGATAAGGATGGCCAGCGACACTTTTACCATATAATACACGGAGCGCAAATGGTGAATCGACGAATGGCCGCCGATACGCTCGGACATTTGCACCGGAACCTCGACGACTCTTCCGCCGGAACGCAGCACATGCACGATCGATTCCGGTTCCGGATAATCGGTCGGATATTGGGCGGCGAACATATGCATGATCCGTCGATTGACCGCGCGAAAGCCCGAAGTCGGATCGGTGACGGTCTGACCGGTAATCAAGCGGATCAAGCGACTGAAGTAACGAATGCCGGCGCGACGTAAAACGGTTGATTGGAAGCCCTGCTTTTCGATGTAGCGCGAGCCGATGACCAAATCAGCCGCATTGGCCAGCAGCGGAGCAATCAGCGCCGGGACGAACTCCGCGCGATGTTGGCCGTCTCCGTCAAATTGAATCGCGATGTCATAGCCGTTGGCATACGCGTACTTATACCCCGTCTGCACGGCGCCTCCGATTCCGAGATTGCAGGGCAGCGTGACGATATTCGCGCCGACGCTCGCGCATACTTCCGCCGTATCGTCGGTCGATCCGTCGTTCACGACAAGCGCTTCAAGTCCCTGCTCTCGCAGGGAAAGGAGCAAGGGGCCGATATTGTCACGTTCGTTGAACGCGGGGATAATCAATAATACTTTGGGATTGGACGGCACCATGGCGTTCTCCTTTTCTGACAAAACGTCGGCTTACCTGAACAGATCAAAACCCGGCCGACGGCCGGGCTTGATGTTGTCGTTATTTTAGCGCTTTTCTTCGGTTTCGGCCAGCGCCTTCTTCATGTACTGGATCAGCGGCTCGCGCATTTCGTCGTTTTGCAGCGCGTAGTGGATGGTCGTCTCGATAAAGCCGATCTTGACCCCTACGTCGTGACGCTGCCCTTCGAAGTTGTAGGCGAGCACGTCCTGCGTTTGGCCGAGCGTCGCGATCGCGTCGGTCAATTGGATCTCGCCGCCCGCTCCGGTCGGTTGATTCTCCAAAATCTCGAAAATCTCCGGCGTCAGGATATATCGGCCCATGATCGCGAGATTGGACGGCGCGTCTTCCTGCTTCGGCTTTTCGACGAGACCGTTGGCTTTGAACGTGCGCTCTTCGCCTTCGATGGCTTCGCTGTCCACGATCCCGTAGCGGAATACGTCTTCCCACGGCACTTCCTGCACGCCTACGACGGAAGCTTGGTGCTTGTCGAATACGTCGAGCATCTGCTTCAGACACGGCGTATCGGATTCGACGATGTCGTCGCCGAGCAGAACGGCGAAAGGTTCGTCACCGATAAACTTGCGTGCGCACCAGATCGCGTGACCGAGCCCTTTCGGTTCTTTTTGACGGATGTAGTGGATGTCGGCCATGTTAGAGGCGTTGCGGACTTCTTCGAGCATCTCCCACTTTTCGTTCTCCTCCAGGTTGTGCTCCAGTTCAAAAGAAGTATCGAAGTGATCTTCGATCGCGCGTTTTTCTTTACCCGTTACGATGATGATATCTTCGATCCCGGACTTTACGGCTTCCTCGACAATGTATTGAATGGTCGGTTTATCGACGATCGGCAGCATTTCTTTCGGCATCGCCTTGGTGGCAGGCAGAAAACGCGTGCCGAGACCGGCAGCCGGAATGATTGCTTTGCGGATTTTTTTTGTACTCATGGGAATGGTTCCTCCTAAATAGAATGGTTTCGAGTATGTAGGTTAACGTTAACCCTCCGCGTCCGCCATGCCGCTTCTGTTGGAAACGAAAGCTGCTCCGTGAGCCTGCTTGGTATGTTCTCATTTTATCTCGTCGAAGCAGAAAAAGCCAAATTCTCTCGGACTTCTCTTGTGGCGGACGTGCAAATTGCTTAAAATAAGGGAGTTACATAACCTTTACGTCTATTATTAACCGATATAGCCGCTTCAAAATCCGAAATGCCGATTGGAGAATATGGAAACCCATGAACTTTTACACGTTGATTGCCGCTGCTCTTTCGTTTGTCCTTGTCGCTTTGTTCGCGCCGGTGTGGATTCGCACGCTGCGACGCATCGGTTGGCTGCAGCCGATCCGCAAGGAACTGCCGCCCGACCACCAAGCCAAAAAAGGCACGCCTCTCATGGCGGGCATGGTGTTCATGATCGGGGTGCTCGTCGCGCTAATCGCTCAACCCACGCCGCTGATGTGGCTGATGGCCGTTACGTTTGTCCTGTTCGGAATCGTGGGCTTCAGCGACGACTTTAAAAAAGCCGCCTTTCAGGACCCGCAGGGGATTTCGGGCAAAGCCAAGTTGGTCATGCAGTTCGCGTTCACGATTACGGTGCTGCTGATCGCGATGAACAGCTTCGGCGTCGATCCGACGATCGCGTTCCCTGGAGGGTTCGTTTGGGTGCTTCCGTCGGCGGTGTATTTTATCATCATGCTGCTATTTATCGTCGGTTCCGCCAACGCGATCAACTTTACGGACGGACTTGACGGACTGCTAATTATCGTGGCGATTCCGACTTACTTGTTCTTCTTCGTGATCTCGGACGAGCCGGCGATCAAATTGTTCTCGCTGGTGATGGTGGGCGCGCTGCTCGGGTTGTTCTTGTACAACAAGTATCCGGCCAAAGCGTTTATGGGCGATACGGGGTCGCTGGCGATCGGCGGTTCGTTATCGCTGATGGCCGTGATCGAGAAAGTCGAGATTCTGGTGCCGCTGCTGTTCATCATTTACTTCGCGGAGCAGTTCTCGGTTATCATTCAGGTCGCTTATTACAAGCGGACGAAAAAGCGGATCTTCCGCATGACGCCGATTCATTATCACTACAGCTTGAAGTACGGATGGAACGAAAGAAAGATCGTGGCGGTGTTCGGGAACGTGTCGTGGATCGGGGCGTTCTTGAGTTGGTTAATTTGGTATCTGTGGATGTGAAAAAACGGCTGTCTCGCTTGTGGGATGGCCGTTGGTCGGGGAAAGTCCTATTCGCACAAACCTCAAAAGCAGAGGGAGAAATTCGTTCAAAACGCTGTCTCACTCCAAAAGCGGCTGGACGAGAATTCTAGGAAGAGGCTTTTGGAGTTCAAAGGCGTTTTAAACTGAATTTCTCCCTCCGCTATCGCCTTGTTTTGAATAAGGGCTTTCTCGACGTCAAACGGCCGTCTCCATAAGAGACGGCCGTTTTTGTGTGTTTATGTTTAGTTAATAGGCGTTTTTATCAGTAAACATTTTGTAGATGGTGATGAACACTAGACGGACGTCGAAAAGGAAAGTCCAGTTTTCGATGTAGAACAGGTCGTATTCGATGCGTTTCTCGATGGAGGTGTCTCCGCGGAGGCCGGCGCATTGGGCATAGCCGGTGATGCCGGGAAGAACGTGGTGCTTGAGCATGTAGTTCGGCACCTGGTCACGGAACAGTTCGACGTAATGCGGGCGTTCCGGTCTTGGGCCGACGACGCTCATCTGGCCGAGCAGAACGTTGAAGAACTGCGGAAGTTCATCCAGGCTGGTGCGGCGGATGAAGGTTCCGAACTTAGTGCGTCTCGGGTCGTTTTTCGTCGTCCAGCCGGTATCCTCGTCTTCGGCGACTTGGGCGCGCATGGAGCGGAATTTGTACATATTGAAATGACGACGATTAAAGCCGACCCGCTCCTGTTTGAAGATGATCGGCCCTGGCGAAGTCATTTTCACGCCGATGGCTACTGCTAACAGGATAGGCAAAGTCACGATAAGCGCAAGCATCGCAAACACGATATCGAACAGTCTTTTGAAAAAACGGTTAGCGGCTAGATCCAATGGGACTTCGCGCACATTGATCAGCGGCATGCCTGCAAAATTGTCGAATACGGGACGAGTCGGCAAGAAGTCGTAGTAGTCGGGAACGATCATCGTATGTACGCCAGCCTGCTCGCAAATTTCCATCAGCTTCGGGTATTTATCCGACTCTCCGTAAGGCAGTGCCAAAATAACCTCGTCGATGATTCGGAACCGATCAAGCGTTGCACGTAAGTCGCCTAATCGGCCCAAAACTTCCGGATACTCTGTTTCTCCTTTTTTCCAACTCAATTCATCATCCAGAAACCCGACAACTTCGTAACCAAGCTCCGGATAATGCTGCATATTCAGATGAAACCGTCGACCGAGCGCCCCTGCGCCTACAATGAGCATAAATTGCTTGTTGTAGCCTTTTCTACGAAGCGCACGGAGGATTTGCTTGACTCCGTAACGGTATAACACCAGCAAGATGACGCTAAGCGCCATGTAAAGGAACAGATAAGAACGCGAGATATTAATTTCTTTGGCAAAGTACATCGCGCCCAGCAACAAGAAGAATCCGATGATATGCGTTTGTACGACTCGTATAAAATCGTCCGCAAAGCGTTTGCGTCGCTTAGGCGAATACAGGCCGCTAATAAGTCCGGTTAGCAGCGCGATTGCGCCGTATACCAAACTCCACACCAAATAATACTTGATCGGAATCGGATAAACGAACCCGAACAAGCCGCTTTCGAAACGTAGCCACCAGGCAAGTAGGAAAGAGGCTTGAATGACCGCCAGGTCGGCAACCATATAAACCTGGGTTAGAAATTGCTGATTTTTGCGGAGCATGCTTCACCTCGAACCGGCAGTGCCGGACTTTCTCCTCCGCTGGTCGGAGGATCCTGCGTGTCCTTGACCGGACGTAGCCTATTACGGATAAGGGTCATCGTAAACTTGACGCCGATTCCCGTGTAGATGAACCCGTTTACCGGCCAAGCGTACTTCTCCCGGTAATGCTTGCGGTAGAATACGACCATTGCGCGGTGGAACTCGTAAAGCAACTTAACCGGACGACGTTTGCTGCTCGCGCCTTTGTAATGCAGGATGAACGTCCGCGGATAATAACGGATCGCCCACCCTGCCTGCTTGATGCGGTAGCACCAGTCTAGATCTTCGCCGTACATGAAAAAGTTCTCGTCCAGCATGCCGACTTCTCGGATCGCTTCCGCACGCACCAGCATGAACGCGCCTACGAGGCAGTCGACAGGATGCTCTTCATCCGGATCAAGGTAGCTGAGTTGGTATTGGTTGTATTTCGGCTTGTCCGGGAACATTTTGGAGAAACCAAACATATAGTAGAAGGAAGCCGACGGCGTCGGCAGTCCGCGTTTGCAGGTCTTGTCCAGTGTTCCGTCAGCCAGCAGCACTTTGCAGCCCGAAGCACCCACTTGTGGATTTTCGTCCATGTAGGCAACCATTGTTTCAAGTGTATCCGGTTGAATAACGGTGTCGGAGTTCAGCAATAGCACATAACGCCCTTTTGAGATTCGCATGCCTTGATTGTTGGCTTTAGCGAAGCCGACGTTGTCGTGATTGGCGATCATAATCACCGAAGGGAAGGCGTTAGAAAGAACCTCTACCGAATTATCGGATGAGTTATTGTCGATCAAAATAATTTCGTAGGTGTACCGGGTTTGCGAATTAAACACCGAGTGAATACAGTCCATCGTCAGCTGGCACGTATTATAGTTAAGAATCAGTATACTTACGTCCATGATTTAAGTACGCTCCTGACAATATTGATAGTAGAAAAACAGATCATGCATGACAGAAAAAGATCTCTGCATTCCTCTTTACAGAGTAACACAGAGATTGATGGAATGGAACTTTGGATTCTGTTTAGGAAGGACTTGGGATCGTTGAGAATTAAACTTCTAACGATCAACCTTCATTTTTTAAAACAGCAGTTCCAACAGTTTGTTGCGCGCCTGAATTTGCAGCAGAGCCTCGCCCGAGTCGAGGGCTACGACAGCTTCGTTGTAAGCATCTCGTAATGCCGTATAGTCGGGATCTGCTTCCAGAACCGCAGCGCTCCGCTCAACGGCCCGCTCCAGCAGGTCATGTACGTTCGGAATCGCAATCCAAATATCGCGGACAAGACTTTCGCCGTTCAGGCTGAGCTCTACCGTTACTTTGTATTCGACCGATTGCGTGCCCAAGTTATAATCCGTGAATACGATGTTGTTGTTCACTTTTCCGATATATACGTCACCGGTGACCGTATAAACATCGCCGACGACAGTGTACACCTCATCCGTTACGCCGCGCTCTTCGATTTTTTTGATGTTCACGGCTACGTCTTGGCGAATCGACGTTCCGTTCATCGTCAACGGGATGTCATCGCCCAATTTAACATATGTGGCATCCGTTACGCTGAGCAGTTTCGCGCTTTCTTCGATCAAGATCGATTCGTAATCGGGTCTCGTTTGATCATACAGCGGTTGCGGAGAATGATTGGCGAACTCGTTTTTCTCCGCGAAGGTGATTTCGCCGTTATTGATCGTCATGTCGAACACATACCAGTAGATCTCGCTGCTGTCTCCGGTCGGAATCGTATAGCTTGTAGTCGGAACCGATTCGTCGCCTACGTAGACCTCGACTTTGGCGCCGGAGTTTTTCAACGTACTCGTGCCGTCTCCGTTACCGGAGAAGTTATGCACGTAGAATTGATAAGTTCCGTTGATCTTTTGGCGGATGGTTGTCGTTTCCGGTCCGTACGAGCTAGTGTCGTCGTGATCCAGATCCGCAACCAGTTCACCTTGGTCGTAAGCTTGCTTTTCTCCATACCAAGTATGGAAGCCGTATCCGTCGCCTACGGGACCCAACAGATGGGAATCCTCGTCGCGCGGACGCTCGCCCCAAGTCAGCACGATCCGGATCTCGTCGCTGGCCGGAACTTTGATTGCCGTGTGGTTTTCAGAACGGTTGTACGAATCGCTGATTCCTACGGCTACGATCGTACCCGGAATAAATCCAGGTTTCGAAGTGACGCCCGTGTAAATGCCCACCGGCACGTATGCGACATAACGCCCCGCAGCATCGGTCAGAACCGAAGCCGCAATCGCGCCGCTCGTGCTGCCGGTACCGCGGCGGAAGTCGATACGCATTCCTTCGACCGGCTGATTATCCACATCGGTAATGATGCCGGAGAAGCCTTCGATGCGCGCCGCACCGGTTAGAGTCGTCGTGAATTTGACGGTTCCGGCTGCCGGCGAAACGTTTACTTTCAGTTCTTTCCCGTAAAAATCGTCCAGAGAAAGAGGCTTGAAAGAAAGCGTATTGGAAGCTCCGTCGAAAGCGACATCTTCCAGTGAATACGTGACGCCCGTGACCGTAGCGTTCACTGACAAATCTTCCAGCGTCAGACCGTTCACGGCGTTTGCGAAACGCAGAGCCGCGCTTCCGTTCGTGACGTCCAGACGGTCGGAGACCGGAGTCGTCGGAGCCGGCACGGAAGAAGATCCGCCGGCGCCGCTTCCGCCCGTCGAAACGGCGCTGCTGACCGAAGGAGCAAGGACGCCGTTCGCTACCGTCATTTGCTGCGGGTTATTTTGGAACGTAACGCCGGATGCATTGACCTGCGCGTTGGCGATCGTGCCCGTTCCTGTTACATTGGCAGCCGCGTTAAGAATAAGCTGCGCGATGCGCGCCGCCGTGCTGACGTTCAGGTTCGTTCCTGCTGCTCCTTCTTCGATCGTTACTTCGCCGACCGATCCGGAAGACAGGTTAACGTTGAGCGAAGCTGCCGAGATCTCCAATGTTTCGAATTGACCGGCCATACGTACGGTAGACCCAGCCGGAATCAGATTCGACAAGATTACGTCGGCAAAACCCGAACCTGTTCCATTCTCCTGCAGGTAAGCGCCCGATTGAAGCGTGATTTGCGAAACCGAACTGTTTCCTTCGGTCACGATTCGCACGCTGCCGTCGCGTTTGTCGACCAGAACGGTAACGAGGACGGAATCGACGACGTGAATGCTGTTCGGTCCGCCTCCTTCAATCTTGGTGGTTCCTTTTACGGTTACGTTATCCAACGTCACGTCCCCGTTCGCGATTTCTTTGCCTAGCAGCAAATCGCCTTCGATTACGGTATTGCGTAAAGTGACGCCGGCTTGAGTAACCTGAACCGAACCTTGAACCGTATCGGTGCCTTTTTCCGGTCCGTACGTTCCGGCTTCGTTATACGTGACCGCAGGAGCTGTAGGATTCACCTTGGCCGCACGATCCAATACCGTTACGACTTCGGCGCGGGTGGCTGCAGCCGTAGGCTTGAAGGTTCCGGCGCTTCCGGTCATGAGACCGGATTTGGCGACTGCTCCGATTGCGCCTTTGCTCCAGGCAGGACTGTTTGCGGTATCGGAGAAATTGGCCGAGTCAGCGGCCGGCTCCATCTTCGTCAAAGAAGCCAATACGACGGCGAGTTCCTGACGCGAAACCTCTCCAGTAGGACGGAATTTTCCGTTACCGTCCCCTTGCATATAGCCGGCAGCACTCGCTTTGGCTACATCCGCAAAGTACCAAGAGTCAGTCGGCACGTCCGTATAGGAAATGTCGGATGCCGACGTAAAGCCAGACGAGCGGTTGATCAACGCCGCCAGTTCGGCCCGGCTGACGCGATCGTTCGGATGCAGTTCCCCGTCTGCATAGCCGTTTATGTACCCTTTGTCTTTCCAATTTTGCATAACCTGCTGCGCCCAGTGACCTTGAATTCCGGCAGTCTTCTTCGTTGCGGCATCGGTATGCTGCGTTGAAGCGCTTGCCGCGAAAGCTCCCGTGCCCGTAGGGATCATGAGTGCCGCTCCCAGAAGCACTCCGATCGCTTTTCGAGCTAATGTTTTACTCATTTCTTTTCCCACCTCTGTTTTTAATAACCCCGCCTAATTAGGTCGATGTCCCCTAACACTTCTTCCCTATCCATATATTAGGCCTTAGTCCTCTTTATATTAACATACCCAGCAAGCATTTTGGGACAACTTGGATGAGTCTATAGTCTCAATTTTCCTATTTTAAACATAAAAATAACCATCCAGGAACGGATGGTTAAAATTTTAAATATATTTAATCAAGATGAGGAAGCGGAATAAAAGATTTTCTATGCGGGATTGGCGGTACAGTTTGGAACGCCGCAAGTAGTTCAGCCGCTGCCTGAAGCGATCACGCGGAGCAATAAACCATTCAAGCTGCTGAAGCTTATCCTTGTCGTGCAGCTCCGAGGCGTAAAGGCGGTGAAACTCGCGTGCCTGCTCAACCAACTTATGTGATCCGCGGTGCTTGCGAAAGCTGGCCCATTTCTTCTTCAGCTTGCCCAGCTTCGACGTCTCGCCTCCGACCGCGTTATTGCCGTGTTGGCGGTAAAGGATCGAAGGTTCAGGATCGTACAGGACTTCGCCGAAAGCAGAAACGCAGAGGTAGAACCACCAATCGTGCATCAGAACGCGGTTGGTGTCGGGCATATGGCTGCGTACAAGTTGTAAAGCGGAGCGGTTGAAGGTGACGGTGGCGCCGACGGCAATGTTTTGAACCAGAGCATTGTAAAAAGAAGGAGCTTTAAGCGGCTTTTCCGGCCAGATGCCCAACGGATTTAAATCGGCATCGACAAGCTGGGTAGAAGTAAAAACCATCGCCGGGACGTCTTTTTCCACTTCCGATAACCGATCGATAGCGCGTTCCATTTTTTCGGGCAGCCATACGTCGTCCTGATCGCAAAAACAAAAGTAGTCCGATTCTTCGTCAGCCTGTCCGATTAATTCAAAAAAGCTGGGGATCACGCCAACGTTAAGCGCCTTTTCCGAAAACATGCGATCCGCAAACTTGGCTTGCCAGGCTTCGATGATCGGCCATGTCCGATCGGAAGAACCGTCGTCACGCAAGCGGATCGTCCAGTTTGCTTGCGTTTGTGAAGAGAGGCTATTCAGTTGTTCCGTTATGTACCTTTCCCCATTGTAAGAGGAAAGCAAGACTTGAATTTTGTTCACGATCCACCCTCACTGCTTTACCTCCGCCAAGAAGCGTCGCAATCCGTCCCGCCAGTGCGGAAGATCTTGAAGATCGTTAGCACGAATCGCGGTATGATCCATGACCGAGTACGCGGGACGCTTAGCCGGACGGGGAAATTGCTCGGTCGTCACCGGCAGAACGTTCACCTGCAAACCGGCGGTCTGAAAGATTGCTTGCGCGAACTCATGCCAAGAGCAATGTCCGGAATTCGAAGCGTGGTAAATGCCGTATTTTTCCGTTTGGATCAATTGTAGCAGAAAACGCGCCAGATCCACAGTATACGTCGGCGAGCCGATCTGGTCATGCACGACGCTTAGGCTGTCTTTTTCCGCGCCCAGTTTCAGCATCGTTTTGACGAAATTGCTGCCGTATTGTCCGTAAACCCATGAAGTTCTAACAATGAAATATTTAGAGCTTAGCGTTTGCGTCAGCACTTCTCCTGCTCGTTTGCTTTCCCCGTAAACGGTTTGCGGAGAAGTATTGTCGTATTCGCGGTAAGGACGATCAGCCTGACCGTCGAACACATAGTCAGTGCTGATATAGACAAATTTGGCTCCGACGTTTTCCGCAGCGACGGCGATGTTGCGCGTACCGGATGTGTTGATACAATATGCACCGTCTACGTCTTCTTCAGCCGCATCGACAGCAGTATAAGCCGCGCAGTGAATAATCGCTTCGGGCCGGTATTCACCGATGACCTTCTCGCACTGCTGCTGATCAGCGATGTCCAACTCCGAACGGCCGCAGCCTTTGACTTCATGGCCGGATTCATTTAAAAGCATAACGACGTCTCGACCCAATTGTCCGGATGCGCCGGTAACAAGTACTTTCATTAGGCTTGTTCCAATCTGCTTCCGTACTGCTTGGCGTAATACTGCTCATACTCACCGGATTGGATACGAGTCCACCATTCTTTGTTGGACAGATACCAAGAAATCGTCTCGCGGATGCCGGTTTCGAAGTTGTGCTTCGGCTTCCAGCCGAGTTCGTTCGTGATTTTCGTCGGGTCGATCCCGTAGCGGCGGTCGTGGCCCGGGCGATCCTGTACGTAAGTAATCAGCGATTCCGGCTTGCCGAGCTGCTCCAGGATCGTACGGATGATATGCAGGTTCGTCCGCTCGTTGTTGCCGCCGATGTTGTAAACTTCGCCGTTTACGCCTTTGTGAATGACCAGATCGATCGCGCTGCAGTGGTCTTCCACGTACAGCCAGTCGCGAATGTTCAGTCCGTCGCCATATACTGGCAGAGGCTGGTCGTTCAGCGCCTTCGAAATGATAAGCGGGATCAGTTTTTCCGGGAATTGATACGGGCCGTAATTGTTGGAGCAACGCGTGATATTGACCGGGAGACCGAACGTCTCGTTGTAAGCGCGAACCAGCAGATCGCCTCCGGCTTTGGATGCGGAATACGGGCTGTTCGGCGTCAACGGCGTTTCTTCCGTGAAGAGGCCGGTTTCGCCGAGAGTACCGTAGACTTCGTCCGTGGAAACTTGAACAAACTTCGTGATGCTGTGCTTTTTGGCCGCGTCGAGCAGAACTTGCGTGCCGAGAACGTTTGTTTTGACGAAAACGTCCGGTTCGAGAATACTGCGGTCCACGTGCGATTCGGCAGCGAAATTGACGACGATATCGACACCTTGGCCGATCAACTCATCCATTTTGGCGGCGTCGCAGATATCGGCTTTGACGAAAGTATGCTTGGGGTTTTGTTCGATCGCTTTGAGATTTTCGAGATTCCCTGCATAAGTCAGAGCGTCCACGTTAATGATTTCGTAATCGGGGTGCTGCTGAAGCATATACAGGACGAAGTTGCTGCCGATGAAGCCGGCTCCGCCGGTGACAAGTAGTTTCATAAGTAATTTGCCTCCTATTTTCGTATAAAAAGCTCTCCTTAGGGAGAGCTTGTAGTTATTCAAAGTTCAGTTCTGCGTCTTGAAGAAGCGGATGCTTTTGATCTTTTTCAGACAAGATCGGATTGGAAGTCGGCCAGTCTATGCCGAGTGCTGGGTCGTTCCAAAGGATACCGTGATCGTGTTCGGGTGAATAATACTCGTCGACTTTGTACATAACTTGGGTGTTGGGAACCAGTGTGCAGAAGCCGTGCGCGAACCCTTTCGGTACAAGCAATTGACGATGATTGAATTCGCTTAAAATGAAGCCCTGCCATTGTCCGAAGGTCGGCGAGCTGCGGCGCACGTCGACGATGACGTCGTAAATCGCACCGGATACGACGCGAAGCAGCTTGGTTTGGGCTTTGGGATTGAGCTGGTAGTGCAGGCCGCGAAGTACGCCGGGCTGCGCGGACAAAGACTGATTGTCTTGAATAAAGTTATAATGAATGCCCGTTTCTTTCATCAGGGCTTCGTTGTAACTTTCCATGAAAAAACCGCGGTGGTCGCCGTGTACCACGGGTTCGATAAGTGCAGCTCCTTCAAGAGTTAGAGGAGTGACTTTCATAATCTGAACGCCTCCTTATTAAAGCTTAAGTTTGCCAAATTCTTCTCCGAAAACGATGCTTTGAGCCAGTTCGTTGGCGCGGGCTAACGAAGCGTGAGTGCCCGCGTCTGTCCACCAACCGGTAAGCACATCATAGGTCAATTGACCGTTCGCGATATAAGCGTTATTGACGTCGGTAATTTCCAGTTCGCCGCGTGCGGAAGGTTTCAGCGTTTTGACGATATCGAATACGCTGTGGTCGAACATATAAATCCCGGTTACAGCGTAACTGCTCTTCGGCTCCTGCGGCTTTTCTTCGATAGACACGATTTTGTCTCCGTCGATTTCCGGAACGCCAAAGCGTTTCGGATCGTGAACTTTCTGGATTAGAATTTTGGCTCCGAGCATTTGAGTACGAAAATTTTCTACGAAAGGAGTAATATCGTCTTCGAAAACATTGTCTCCAAGGATGACGACCATTTGATCTTCGCCAACGAAGTGCTCGGCTAGGTTGAGCGCTTGAGCAATGCCGCCGGCTTCGTCTTGGACTTTGTATGTAAAATTCACTCCCATATCTAAACCGCTACCTAAAAGGTTAACAACGTCACCCATATGGTCTTTACCAGTTACAATCAAAATATCTTCTATTCCTGCAGACTTCAATTTATAAACAGAATGAAAAATCATTGGGTATTTACCAACAGGCAATAAATGCTTATTAGTCACTTTGGTCAACGGATACAATCGCGAACCTGTTCCACCTGCAAGAATAATACCTTTCATATAATACCACTCCATTCTATTTTCTCATTCAATTATAACGGTAATAACATTTGACTCTGCTATAATCATATCCTTTGAGTCCAGCACCTTCAACTGAAGATGTAGCTCGCCCGGTTGCGAATATGCTTCATCCGAAAGGAGTAATGAAGCAGTATTTCCATCAATAGCAAAATTTTTAGCCACTTGATCATTAATAAAAACTTTAGCATTAGAATAAAAATTTTGTCCAGTAAAACTAAGTGCCGATTGACTATCGACGATATTAAACTTTTGACCATGTGCAATAATATTAGGATAAGTTGTATCAATAACCATTTTATCAGAACCTAAAAAATAGTTAGCAAATGGAATGTTAGCAATAGATTTTTCCGATAAATAATTTGCACCAAATAAGCGATCGTATTGAAGCATTTCATGTTTTTCAATCATTTTTGAGTCATTTGAAAATTGACTTTGAAATTGTTTAGCAGGTATTAAAGGTTGTTTATTTTGAAAAACATTCAATAATTCGAAATAATCACTTAATTCTAAATTGGTTCTCTTTAAAATAGAACCTCCTAAATAAAATGCATTCATATCTAAATCTATTTTTTCCATTCCGTAATTATTCCATATTACATAAGGAACACTATATGCTTTTAAATATTGTTTTAAGTCTGTTTTGTCAAAAGTATTTGAGTATTCACCAAAAAAATCAGCTTCTCCATATACTTCTGGAATTACAGGAAGATGGTCTCCAAAAAATGCAATTACCGTAGGAGTATCCTGCGCTTCATAATATTCCACTAAACTTTTTAATGCTTTATCAGCATTATTGATCCCAATTGAGTAACTTTCTAATTCCTCACTAGCTGTATTACTTAATCCTTCTGGGTCTATAAAATTATAATCTAAAGTGATTTCTCCATACTTCTTCACATCGTACATAGCATGATTTTCCATGGATACTGCGAAAATAAAAGATGGCTTATCATTTAAGTTTATTTGCTTTTTTATAGCATCGGTCAGTTCTTGGTCTGAAATAAAAACACCTGAGTAATCAGGATTATCAAAGAATTCTTTACTTACAAAATTATTAAAACCTAACTTTTCATATACCAAGTTTCGATTCCAAAACCAATTATCATAAGTATGGATTGCAGAAGCAATATACCCTTGTTTTCGTAATATACTTGCCAATGACTCTAGAGGTTGATTCACAAAATTCAAATAAGCTACACTGCCTTCTGGAAGAAAGTTCATTGAGTTTCCAGTCAGAAACTCAAATTCTGTATTAGCAGTTTTTCCTCCATGAACAGGAGATAAAAGCATACCTGAAGAGAACTTGGATTGTAACGAATGAAAGAAGGGAATGGGATCTTGCTTAAAATTTATCTCTGAAAGAGAAGTTGGATCCCAAAAAGCCTCACTCATTATCGCAATTATATTAGGTTGTACTTGTCCCTGATGGTGTTTAATAGAACTCGGTAAATCAACTCGAATATTTTTTATGGTTTCCTTACTATATCCTTTAGGAGGAGCAACTTTACTAAATTGAGTACTCATTACAATTGACAACAAAAAACCATTCTCCTCGTGGTTTTCTGCTTGATTCCAAAATTTGTTTTCTATTTTAAAAACTTGACCCAGATTTTCAGGTTGCATGCCAACTACCAATGACATAAGTAATAGTAATGAGAACATCGTCTTTTTGAAGCTGTTTTTTGCATAATTCAAATTTATTGTTTTAAACAAAAGGACCATCATAAGATTGATTGAGATCAAACCAAAAACATATTCTATTTTTATATATGTACTCCAATTGCTAAAAAGAATTGATTTTTCTTCTCCTAATAAAAGATCAGAAAATTGTAATGGTTCACCTAAAAAATTCTTTTTAACTAAATTAATTACAGAAAAAATAAATATGAGATTGAACAAAAGAAAAAATAGCAACTTAGCATTTTTTTTAGAGATAAACACTACAAAAAAAATTAAAATATATAACGCCCAGTTGACTACAAATTCTATTGGTCTCTGAATTAACCATATTAAAACATCTAAAGGATTGGATCGCGCTATGCTTTCACTCACAAAAATTGAAAGCAAAGAAATAAGTGGAATAAAATAATATACATTGATACTCAGATTCTTTTTTTCAAAATTCAATTTTAAAATCTCTCCTGACTTAAACAAATTAACTTATCGTTTTTACTATTTTTAAAAAGCGAACTGAAAGAAAAGTATTTCAAAATAGATTCTATGTTATACATTTTAGCAAAAGCTAAAATGAGTTTTAGTTAAAACCATTTTACAGTTATACAAACCAATTTGCTTTAGTTATTACTCCTGTTACAATAGCTAATGTATAATCCACAAAATATTTATTAAAGGGAGTAATGCTTTAATGGATGAAAACATAAATTTATGGGATTTGGTTTCTGAAAAATATGATATTGAGATAGACGAAGGAGAAAAAAAATTAGGCCATGAAATCTTGAACATCTTTAAAACATTCAACCTAGGCGATTGTGCAAAAAGTATTGAACTGGGTTGTGGGAGCGGCCACCTTTCTGCTTACTTAGCTCAGCATAACTTTGAAACATCGCTTTTTGATTTTAGTCCTGTTGCTCTCAAGAAGGCTAAAGCTTGCTATGCTAATCTCAATTTGGAAGGAACTTTTATAGAAGGCGATCTCCTTAACTTAAAGCCTGATTCACAAGAATACGATATTGTTTGGAATAGCGGCGTGATGGAGCATTTTACTGACGAACAATTACTAGACATACTTAAAGATCTTTTGATGTTTAATTCAAAATACTACGTATTTATTATGCCCAATGCGCATTCCTTGCCATATCTATTATTCCGTTATAACAAAATGCGAAAAAAAGAATGGATATGGGGCAACGAATATTTAAGAGATGATTACGACAAGTTTTTTGTACAAGCTGGATACGCGATTCATTCTACGCATTATTTAGGCATGAATGTGAGTGGTTTCCAAATTTCAGATGCCTTGCAAGATATACCTTTTCAATTTCCCTTTGAGGATCTTTCTGCATTAGAAATGATTTCATCAAAAGACAGCTATTTAATTGCTTATGTTTTAACAAAAAACATTAAATCTTTTACTACTAACGTTACGACCTTAAAAAAAACTGATGATCCTATTGGCTTCTCACATCGTTCTGTTGAATATAAGACTCGAATTTTCGACCTATACGCTGAAAAAGAGCATTTACAATTAACCAATCAAGATCTTAAAGTTATAATGGATCGCTTACAATGCGACTATGCGGAATCATTGAATAACGCCAATGAATTATTCAGTACCCTCCAAAAATCCCATGATTCCTTAAAGTCAGAATTCTTCAATGAGAAAAGAATTCTCAATCAAGAATTAGGTGAGCTAAAAGAAACTAATATTAGCTTAACATACAAGCTAAATCAAAAACCAGATTTTGATACGGAACAGGTAAATTCTCTACAAAAACAATTAGAAGAACTACATATCAAATTCGCTAAAGCGGAAGAAGAGAAAAACAGAGCGTATCAAGAAATTTCAAATATTAAAAACTCCAACCTTTGGAAATTTGCGCTTCGTTATTATAGAGTTCGCGATAAAGTCGTGCCAAAACGCTTTTTGATTAAAAAGTCCGTTGCCACTCAAACCGCTGCAAATCATCCGATTCAGCCAGCGGTAACCGCGGATACGAAACCTATTCCGCTTGTAGAGAAAAAACCTAAAGTAGATTTAAAAATCAATTCTTTTGACTATAAAAAACAAGATATTATTTTCTTATCCGTGATTGATTGGGATTTCAGATTCCAAAGACCTCAACATCTTTCTCAGAATCTAGCCAAACTAGGGCATCGAGTGTTTTACTTTAATGCAAATTTCCACTCTTCCAATGTGCACGTCAAACATCGTCAAGCCAACTTGGAAGAAGTTACCTTGTCCAATCATTTCGGTACACGCATTTATGATATCGACTACAGCACCAATATTATAAAAATGGCTAAAGACTTAAGTGCTATTTTGAATCCTTATCACATTCGAGACTGTACGGTGATCGTAGAATATCCAAATTGGGTTCCTATTGCCCATTATTTAAAAGAACATTTCGGGTTCAAAATTGTATTTGATTACATTGACGATTATAACGATTTTAAAGACACAGCCAGCGCTAACCTAATTAGTTATACAAAAGAATTATTCTCGATCAGCGACCTGGTTATTGCTACTTCTCAAGACTTGTATGAAAAAGCAAAACCTTTTGCAAAAAAAATCGAGATTATTCGAAATGGTACTGAATTTACCTTCTTCAATCAAGCTGCAAAATCCTCTAAGCAAAAAGAGAAAAAGATCGGCTATTATGGCGCTATCGCAGAATGGTTTGATACAGAAAAAATCGCGATTCTAGCAGAGAAATTACCGGATGTAGCCATCGAATTGATCGGGCATGTTAGCCATGAAGAATGTATGGAATTGAACAAGTACAAAAACGTAAACTTTTTAGGCGAAAAGAAGTACACCGACTTGCCGAAGTATTTAGAAGACTATGATGTTTGTTTGATCCCATTCAAATCAGACATTGAATTGATCAAAGCGACTAATCCTGTCAAATTTTATGAATACCTCAGTGCCGGAAAAAAAATCGTGGCGACTGAAATTCCTGAACTTGAAATATATCGAGATGAATATGTGTATTTAGCAAACTCCAATGAACAATTTTATGAATATGTGGCGGCATGCCTGAATCAAACGGATATTCTGAAAGATTCTGACGAACTGATGCAATTAGCTGAACAGAACGATTGGAATCAACGTTGTATCGAACTGGATCAATATCTTCAAAGCATGGCTCCAAAAGTTAGCGTTGTGCTGATTACGTACAACAACCTGGATTACACCAAAAAGTGCATAGATAGCATTTTCCAAAAAACTGCGTATCCTAATTATGAATTGGTCATCGTTGATAATGATTCACAAGACGATACGCCCGCTTACCTGTTGGACCTTCAGAAAAATATGTCTAATGTCAGAGTGATCTTGAATGACCAGAATCTGGGCTTTGCTGCGGGTAATAACGTAGGGATTCGTGCTTCGGAAGGCGAGTACATCATCTTGCTCAATAACGACACGATTGTGACTCGCGGATGGATTAGCGGCTTGATCAAGCATTTGAACAAAGATCATGTAGGCATGGTCGGCCCTGTAACGAACTCGATCGGGAATGAAGCTCAAATCCATGTAGACTACACTTCGATCGACGAGATGGATCGTTTTGCGATTGATTATACAACCCAGTATCAGAACCAAACTTATAGCCAAATTCCGGTACTTGCTATGTTCTGCGTAGCCTTCAAAGCAGAAATTATCAAAGAAGTCGGATATTTAGACGAAGACTATGAAGTTGGTATGTTTGAAGATGATGATTACTCTATGGCACTTAAAAAAGCAGGATATACAGTTGCATGTGCTGAAGATGTATTTATTCATCATTTCGGAAGTGTTTCTTTCAAAAAACTGCAAGATAAAAAATACAGAGAAATTTTTGATAAAAACAAGATTTACTTTGAAAAGAAATGGGATACCGTTTGGATGCCTCACAATTACCGCAAAGAATTATAAAAGCAAAAAACATATTACTCGTTTTTTATACATTTACTAAAAAGGTTGAAGTCACATTCATTCGAATGTGACTTCAACCTTTTTTTATGCGGAATGTAAATTTATATAGCTGTGTAATGACTCCCAAAATTCATATACATGAAACAAGCCTTAATTACAGTTTTATCGTAAATCAAAAAATTAATCTTTCAATAGTCTTGGTTGATTACTAAATGAGTTTATAAATGAATTTCATTTATTTTTTTTTGCATAAAGAGTGCTCTTTCTGTCCAAGTGTTTTCAGATACAAAAGAAATCCGTTTCTCTGCTTCTTGCAAGTTGTCTTCTTTCAAAGCTTTAATAAGCTGCTCAGAGAATTCCGTAAAGCTGGTTGCTGTATAAATATAATCAGAGAATCGTTCCAGACCTTCGTAATATACGCTTACAACAGGCTTACCTCCAGCCAAATATTCATAAATTTTAACCGGGTCTACAGATTCGATTAAATCGTTTTTTTTGAAAGGCATAATGCAAACGTCAAATTCCTTTAAATAAATAGGCAACACTTCAAAATTCACTTTGCCTAGAAATTTCACGTTTGGAAACGAGCTGAATCGCTTGACTATGCCGGCTACTTCTATTGGACCAATCATTTGAAATTCCAAGTCGGAAAATTCAGTAGACAATTTTTCTAATAATTCAAAATCAAACCAATAAGAAATAGTGCCAAAATAACCAACGATAGTTCTAGCGCCTGACTTTGGCGATCTGGCTTGCATGAAATGCGAACTATCTGCGGCGTTTGGAACAAAATGTACCTTTTCGAAAGTCGCATAGGACACAATTCGCTGATACAACAACTGGCTGCTGGTAAAAATATAGTCGGCTACTTGCGCTAAACGTTGTTCTTGGAATTCAATTTCCGTTCTTTTTTCTGGATCGTCGTGAAAACCTGCATGATAATCCATACAGTCGTATACAATCTTTCCTTTATACGATGAAGGGATTGTATCTACATATTTAGGATGCGTGACCCATATCATTTCATATTCTTTTTGAGCCAGCAAATCAGTAATAATTTTTTTGACAATACGAATATTAAGATGATCGATTTTTTTGAAACGACCAAATGGTTGTACCCATATCCTTTTTAAATGTAACCGATCATGCTTATTATTTTCAGCTTTAGTTTTATTTTTTTGTTCAAGTAGCCATTTCAATGTGCTTTTCTCATAAATATAATCTACTTCGTAGTTTTTGCTCAGTTCGTTCGCGATATGTTGAGGACGCTGCATAATATAGTCCCAATCAATCAAAGAAAGATACAATATAGATTTCATTACAACTCCTCATTTTCTCTTTCTGTATACACGTTCGCTTTTAGAAATCTTCATTCAAACCATATAACGATCACAGATCTGGTGGACGTCACCGTATTCCAAAACATGACCTTTTTCAATATATACTGCTTTATTACAAATCTCTTTAACCTGTTCCATGCTATGCGAGACAAATAGAATAGTAGTTCCGCCTTGAATCATTTCGTGTATTCGGATTTCGCACTTTTCTTGAAACTTGTAATCACCTACCGATAAGATTTCATCAATAATCAAAATATCCGGCTGTGTCACTGTAGAAATAGAAAAGCCAAGTCGTGCCAACATTCCAGACGAAAAGTTTTTTATAGGCACATCAACGAAATCATGAAGTTCTGAGAAATCAATGATTTTATCAAAATGGCTCACCATGTCGGCTTTAGAATACCCTAAAACGGCTCCATTCAGAAAAATATTTTCCCGTGCTGTTAAATCAATATCAAATCCAGCTCCAAGTTCGATCATGGGCGCAATCGTTCCTACTGTTTTTATTGAACCAGTAGTTGGTTTTAAAACTCCGGCAATTAATTTGAGTAACGTACTTTTTCCGGACCCGTTCATGCCTAACAAAGCCAAAGAATCGCCTTTTTCAACTTTGAACGAAATATCTTGCAATGCAATAAAAGGTTCAACATTCATCTGTTTCTTAAACATTTTAATCATATACTCTTTAATACTATCTACTCTCTCTTTGTAGAGATTAAATTGCATAGATACGTGATCGATTTCTACAATAACTTCGCTCACAACTAAGTTCCTTTCTATATGTGCAGGATGAATTTGTCTTGATTTTTATAAAAAACGTAAGCTCCAATTCCTAGCATGACTAAGCTATATGCTAGACAAACCAGATTTAGGCTTAATGTAGGGACCTGATTATACATAACCACTTCTCTGAATAAATTAATAAAAGATGTCAGCGGATTAAATTCGACGATACTTCGTATGCCTTCAGGGAGTATGTCCAGAGGATAGAATACAGGCGTAAAATACATCCAAGCGGTAAGAAGAACCCCATACAGATGCATAATATCACGGAAGAAGACACTCAAAGCCGATAAGAGTAAGGATACGCCAAGTGTGAATAAACAAATGTATAATAGAGGTAACGGTGCAAACAAAATTGTCCATGTGATTTGACTTTGTGTAAAAATCATTACCAAAAGTAAAGCAACAAAGGATGCAAACAAGTTCACAAGACTAGAAAAAACTTTTGATAGCGGGAATAAATATTTAGGTACATACACTTTTTTGATTAAACTTCCGTTACTCAAAATTGAGGTCAATGCCATATTGGAAGCTTCACTAAAAAAATTGAAAATCAATTGTCCACAAAGCAAATATACTGGGAAATTATCGATAGAAAACCTGAAAATATTTGAAAAAATTAAAGTTAATACAATCATCATCAACAGTGGATTCAAAAGAGTCCATAATACGCCTAGAAACGAGCGACGGTATTTAATTTTGATGTCGCGCATCACTAATTCATTAAGCAAAAATTTATATTTCAACGTCGTTTTAAAATGACCCAATTACAATTCTCCTTTGAAAAACATCTTCAATATACATTTATTCTTCTTGTAAACTTTCTAGCTTACTTTTGTAGTAGTATACGGTTTTGTCTCTTTTCAAAATTTCTTCTTTGCTTGTATTAACCCAATCTAGTAAGGCAGCATTTTCCGTTTTGTAGTATTGAATTTCTGATTGTAACGCAGCTACTGACTCATCTCTTTTAGATATTTCTTGTTTGGATGCTTCAAGCCAAGAAAGATAATTTTCTTTTTCTTTAAAAAAAGCCTCTATTATTTCGTCTCTATGTTTGATTTCGCTTTTCAATTTTTGGATCAAAAGTGTTGTTGATTCAGAAGAATCAATGCCATAACTGTCTATTTGCTTAAGATTAAATTCTTTCAGTAGCTTCGATTTTGAACTTCCATATACTATTAAAATTTGTTGTCCTGGCCAAAATGTCGGATCTGATTCAATTATTTTAAAATAAACTAATACAAAACCATTATTTTCGATAGGAAAGCTTTCGTAGTCAAAAGTGAAAAAATGTTCTTTAATTCTTTCTGTTTCCATAAAAGGAACCATAACGATCAAAAAATCTTTTGTATGTTCCATGATTTGATCAAGCCATTCGTAGGGGTTCTCAAAATGTTCTAAGGTATTAGAAGTAAATATAATATTGTATTTTAAATTATAATCAAGTAAAGAACCTTTATAAAAGTCATATTGCGGGTAATTGGATTCGGCTTTCTCAACAGCACTTTCGGAATAGTCTAACCCTTGCAAAGTCATTTCTGGAAAATGATCGGATAAACACTTTACACCGTCTCCCTCAGCGCATCCCCAATCAAGCATAGAAAAATCTTTCTGCTTTCTGAGAGAAGTGATAAATTCACGAGGTAAATTTTTTAAAGCTAAGTTTGTAAAATAACTTGTTTGTTTTCTCCCGCCTCTAAGTTCCCAATCTTTTTCAAATAAATCATTCCAATAATCAAGACTGTTCATTTCCATTATATAACCTCCTTATTTTTCATTTTCAAATCTGAAAAGGGGCTTAGTACGTTCTAATATTGCTTATGCTCTGCTAAATATCTATTTTTTCAAATTCTATGATAAAATACTTCAGTACCCTCAAGTAAAGGAGATATTACATTGACTAACCAAGTATACGGTAATATGTACAACGAGTCGAGCAAAAAGGAACGAATATCCATTGAACGAATGAATAGCGGAACTACTTTGATCTGGACTCTTGTATCAGCCCTCATTATATTCTTAATCTGGGCGCCTTTCCAGCAAGGATTGTTTAACGGGCAGCGTATCGAGTTCGAACGGCCGATTTACTGGGCCGTCATCGGCACCTCCGCCCTGCTGCTGCTATGTGTAGCCGCGTTTATCAAGCACATGCGAATCACGGACCGTCGGGAGATCACCGCTATAGGAGTATGGCTGCTGCCTCTTACATATATACTCTCGTTGATCCCTGCAGTTTCGCACTTTATGGCAATGGACATGATTTTAATTATGTGCGCCAACGCCGCTTTCTTTACGATCGGCGTATTTTTGCTTCAACATCGTTCGGCCAACCGCGTGATGCGTGCCGCATTGCTTTGGACCACTTATGTCATTGTCATCTATGGCTTTATCAACTGGTTCGGCCAGCGAATGTTCGCGGGAAGCCTCGTCGGCTGGTTCACGCATATCGTCAGCAACGGCGTATATACCGATGCTGTAATGACCGACTCGAACGGTCTGCGTCTGACTTCGGTGTTCCAGTACGCGAATACCTATGCCGCCTTCTTGATGGCGATGCTGTTCGCCGTTCTGTTTACGGCAAGCCGTTCGTTGAAACTGTACGATCGTTTGATTCACGGCTTTATGCTTGTACCGATCGTCCTGTCTATCGCCTTGACGCTGTCGCGCGGCGGACTTGTGATGCTGCCGGTCGTCTTTATCGTACTGCTGCTGTTCCTGAAGCCTGCACAGCAGTTGATTTGGATCATCAACCTGGTCATCGCTACGGCGATTTCGTTGGCGGTGCTTCAGCCGATTACCGATCTCGGCTTGAGCTTGAATCAGGTGTATGACGGCGGAGATGCTTTCAAAGGCTGGGCGCTGCTGATCGGAGCATCCGCGATTAACGCTGCTCTCATTTGGCTGACAGGCCGTTACCTGCAACCATTGTTCGAGCGCAAGTTCGAACAATGGTCCGCAAAGCGTACGGCGAGCTTGTGGCTGCCGCTGGGAGGCATCGTTGTCGTCGCCGTACTGGCCTTCCTGCTCATCGGAACCGGACTTCGCAATGCTTTGCCGGAAAACGTGCGCGTGCGCGTCGAGAATATCAACTTCCAACAGCATAGCGTACTGGAACGGATCACGTTCTACAAAGACGCCATGAAATTGGTCGCCGACTACCCGGTACTGGGCGGCGGCGGCGGCGCTTGGGCTGTTTTATACGAGAAGTACCAGAACAACCCGTACATCAGTAACCAAACGCACAATTACTTCTTGCAGTACCTGGACGAAACCGGCATAGTAGGCATCGTGGTGCTTCTATCTTTCCTGATCTATGTCTTTTACTTGTATATTCGCAGTTACTTCAGAAGCCAAGACGAAGAGAAAAAGAACGCTAATTTCTTCTACTTCCTGATCGCGTTCTCGATTCTGATGCACAGCATGCTGGACTTCAATATGAGCTATGTGTATGTCAGCCTGATCGTGTTCTTTGCGCTCGGAGGCATGGCCGCCGCTATCGAAGCCAAGCCGCTGTTCAGAAAGAAAGAGGCTGAGGCTTCGAAAAAAACAGTAACCGACAGTTCGGGTTCGGGCGTACCGACGCTTTACGGCATCGCGGCCGGCGTCATCGCTATCGTGCTTCTGGTCGTATCGGGACGTTATATCGCTTCGGTCAGCGCAAGCCAGGAAGCGACGGTTCTGATGCAGAGTACGGAGCAAAAAAGCTACGAGCAGGTCAGAGAACCGCTGGATCGGGCTCTCGCGGTACGTCCGACTTATCCGACTACGGTAGCCCAGCTAGCGGTCGTACTGCAAAGCGTGTATAACAGCACGCAGGACACGCACTATCTGGACGAGGCCGAAGCGCTGCTGAAAGACGTTTATTCGAAAGAAGCCAACAGCAAAGATATCATCAACCAATTGGCTTCTGTTTATAACTTGAAAGCCGATCAAAAAAGCAGCTTCATGCTCTTCTCCGAAGGACTGGATCGCTTCACTTGGGATATGGATTGGTATAACCAAGTGATAACGCAGGCCGCGAATCTTAGCTACCAGTCGTTCGGCCAAGGAGACGCGGAAGGCAGAGAGTTTTATGCCAAAGAAGGCCTTGCCGCTTACGATAAGCTGCTTGCAGGAGTCGAACATTTGAAAACACTGCCGGAAGGCCAGCTTCAAGGACGCGAATTCTATGCTTCGCCGCAAATGACGATCAATGCGGCCAAACTTCATTACTTCCTGAACGAGCCTGACCAGGCGGTCTCGATGCTCAAGGGCATGTTGACGGAAGATTACACGAACGGCGATAATCTCGAAGCTGCCCGTTGGTACTTGATCGCTTTGAAAAAAACCGGCCAAGAAGATGCTGCCGTTTACGATGCATTAATCGCGGCGGATCCGGCATCCAAAGAACAAATCGACGCTTTCTCTTCGATCCAATTCTAAATTTCGGCTTACAAAAAAGGCGCTTCGCATATTCTGCGAAGCGCCTTTTCCTTATTCGAACGTCTTACTTCACCAACTGCCCCCGCGTAACCCCCAACTGATTCGTCGCTTTCAGCTTGCGCCAAACTTCCGAACCGCTGATCTTGCCGCTCAATGCACGCGTGTACAGATCGATAACCTCCAACACCTGCTCCGGCGTCTCTTCGAGGAACTCGACGCGATAGCTCGGCACGCCCGAATCGAGGAACTCGTTCAGGTATTCCGCGCCGGACTGCTCGATCGCGTTGTATACCGTATTCCGGCAGCCTTCGTCGACGCGGACCGGGTGGGACATGCCGATACGGTCGCGCAGCGACGCGCGCTGTTCTTCGCACGGGCGGCCGCAGTTCGTGAAGTCGGTGCCTTCGCTCATGAACGTGCAGTATACGCAGTGCTCGGTATGGAACATCGGCAGATGCTGATGAATCACGATCTCCATCTTGTCCGTCTGCGAGCGTCCGAGCAGATCGACCATCTGTTGGATGTTCAGGTCGTACGACGGCGTCACGCGGTCAAGACCGGCTTCCAGGAACAGGTCGACGGCTTTGTGGTTCGCCACGTTGAGCGAGAAATCGCCGATCAGCTCCGGATGGTTCTTGTCCGGGTTCTCCATCCGGTGGCGCAGGTAATAATACAGAGCGCCCGTATTGCGTACCAGCACCGCATCCGGCTCCAAACGCAGGATGTTCGCATGGTAGCCGTTTTCGTTCGGCATATGGATACGCGGCGTCGCCAACGCGATCTTTTTGCCGGCTGCCCGCACGGCCGCGACGGCCGCCGGGAACTGCTTGATAAACTCGAAGTCCGCATAGATCATCTCGACGCCGGCTTCAAGAGCAGCTTCCACCTGCGGCAGGCTGCGGCACAACGCCGTGATGCGGGCTTCCGAACGCTCGATCGGCTTCGCCGTATGCGACGAGTCGCCGTACACTTCGATATCGCGATGCACGTATACCGGAGGCTTCGGACGCTCGCCGGCCAATTCGTCGACCGCGCGGCGGCGCATGGCGTTCAGCTCGCGCATCGGCACGATGACGTCGCCGTGCAGCTGCACGTCCAGCTCTTCCAGCTGATACACGGTACCGCCCAGGCGGCCGAACTGCTCTTCCAGGATCTCGTAGCCCAATGGACGCTTCTTGGCAATCTCCAGCTCCATCTCGGACTCCACGCGAACTGTAGTCCCTTTGTCCACGTCCGTCCAGATCGAAACCAGAGGTTGACCCGGATTGCCCATGACTTTGACCGTCAACGGGAATACGCGGTACGGCTTCTCGGTTTCGAACGTTTGACGCAATCTGCGATCCAGCGCCGGGTCATTCGTTTTCCAAATGCGGTCCCCGACGTGCAAACGACGCAGATCGACGTCGTTGCGTCCCGGCACGATGTCGATGACCCAGCCTTGACCGGCTTCGCCTTCAAGCTTCACGCCTTTGCGGCGCACGTCATAGACGCGTCCGCCTTCTTCTTTCTTCGTCGGATCTCCCGCGTCGAACACGATGCCGTCGCCGCGCTTGAGCGGAGCTTCGATGCGGCAGACGACGCCGTCGCGCAGAATCTGCTCGACCCGTCCCAGATAAACGCCGCGGCTTTTCGGGAAAGTGCCTTCGACCAGCTGCTTGTTGTTCGTCCCGTCCAAGAATCCGTGCGTCAGACCGCGCGAGAAGCTTTGCTGCAGCTCGCGAACCTCTTCTTCCGAAGGCTTCGAATCGTCGCCGTCGAAGTAACGGTTGATCGCTGCATTATACTTGCTGACCACGTTCGCGACGTACTCCGGCGTTTTCAGACGACCTTCGATTTTGAAAGAAGTCACGCCTGCCTGGATCAGCTCCGGCATGATATCGATCGCGGCCAAGTCTTTCGGCGACAGCAGGTACGCGATATCGCCCATCGGTTTGTGTTCGCCGTCGACCATCAGGTCGTACGGAAGGCGGCAAGCCTGCGCGCATTCGCCGCGGTTGGCCGAACGCCCGCCCCACATCTCCGACGTCAGGCATTGACCTGAGTACGATACGCACAGCGCGCCGTGCACGAATACTTCCATCGGCAGCTTGGCTTGCTCGCCGATCTTTTGGATTTGCTTGAGATTGTTTTCACGCCCCAATACGACCCGTTCCATGTTAAAAGGCTTGGTGAACTCGACCGCTTCCGGCGACGTGATCGTCATCTGCGTCGAACCGTGGATCGGGAAGTCCGGCGAAATCTCGCGAATCATTTTAACCAGACCCAAATCCTGCACGATGACCGCATCCACGCCGGCAGCTACGCAAGCATCGATCAGTCCGCGCGCATCCTCAAGTTCGTTTTCGAAAACCAAAATGTTGAAAGTCAGAAATCCTTTTACCCCGTAGCTATGCAAAAAGCCCATGATCTCAGGCAGTTCGTCCATCCGGAAGTTGTTCGCGCGCGCGCGCGCATTGAACTTTTCAACGCCAAAAAAGACCGCGTCCGCACCGTTGGCTACGGCTGCACGCATGCAATCCCAGTCACCGGCAGGTGCCAATAGCTCGACGTCGCGTCTTGTAATTTGTTGTGTACTCATTTATCGTTATCCTCCCGCGCACTGCTTGAAGAAACGTTCCTCTCAAGCAAGCCGCATGTACTCATCTCATATCATATCGTCATAACCTACGTTACATCTTAATTTTTAACTAGTCTATTGTAGCAGAGTCGCGTGGGCATTGACAGAGTTTTAGCGTACAAGCGAACAAAAAAAGAGACGCGAGCCGGATGACCCGCACGTCTCTTTTGAAATCAAGCAAAATTAGAACTCCAACTTCCGATCATATCTAAAGTCATATCCCCAACCGCTTCCGTCCTTCAAGGATAAGCTGAACGCGTACGAATTCCTGTCTTCTCCCCTGCCTGTCAATGTCATGCGCTCTCCGGACGGGCTGTAACTTTCGATATCCTTCAAATGCGTGTTGGCCGTCCAAAGCACCTGAGCCTTGTCAATGTCCACGGCGCTGATCAGGAGGTCGGCATCACTGGCCAGGCTGGAATAGTGAGCGACCAGGAATACTTCGCCTTTGCCGGACGCATCCGCGTAATGAAAAGGCGGTACCGGCGTTCCTCCGTTTTGGATCATCAAGGAATACGCAATATGGTCATACAGCGTCTTTTGATCCCGGTAGCTCTTATTGGCGGCATCATATTGATCGCGCTGCGCGTAATAGCTTTCTATCCGTCGATCTTCTTCCGCTTTGTAAGCTTCGTACTCCTCGACAGTCATCCGCGAAGGCCAATCGACGCTCTCCGGGAAGTCCGGCATTCGAGGTTCTTTCTCTATCGACGAATAGTCCGGAAAACCGGACAGCATATACGGATCGTCGGAATCCGCGGTTTCCCGGTTCAAATCGCTAAGAAAGGCTCCGCGCAAAAAGACTTGATCGATCAGCGGCTTCAGATCCTTGACCGCGACCTCTCCGCCTGCCAGCAGCGAACCTGTATAAATACGTCTTCGCATATCTTCGGCTTCGGACGAAGCATTGGGCGAATCCTCCTGGGCAAACGTCCCTTCGCGGAGCTGCTCCGCCGTTTCTTCATTCGCGAAAATATAATAGTTCCCGTCGCCTTTTCCCGATTGAACGATAGATAAACGATCCGAGATATAAACCGTGTCCGAGTCGTCTTCCTTGAAATAATCGGACAACTTGGCACTGGAGACTCCGCCTTCAAGCGTGTCCGGGTCAACCCTGTACAAGCCGCCGTCCAGCCCTTGGAACACGATCTGCTTGCGCTTTTCATCCCAACGGTAGCTTTTCGACTCTTCCGGGAAACGTCCTTCCAGTTCCGTGTTGGACGACTCCATCTTGCGGGCATCGGCCAACTTGGCTCCGTCCGTTTTGTTCAACACAAGCGGACCCGAGCCGTCGAATACCACGATGCGTTCTTCCGTTTGTCCCATCAGGTAAGGAGCGTAAGCGCGGCCGATGCCTGTTTTCCAGATCGTCTCGCCTGTCTTTTCGTTCATCGCGTATACATAAGATTTGCTTGATCCCGACGTTACCCCTCTGTCCATGGAACTCGCGATAAACTTGTCAATGAGCAGAACGGATGTCTGTACCCCTTCGCGTTCATAGGAGAGCGTGCGCGGAGAGATTTCTGCACGGTCCGAACTGCCGAGCGTCAGCGTCAGAATCAAAAACAGAATAACGGGAAAAGCAAGAAACGCCAGACTGCCCACAAACCATTTGAATAACGTTTTTAAAAACGGAGTGCGGGGTGCTTCATCCCGAATATCCCGCGGCTGTGCAATATAGCGTACGATGCGTCGAATCAGCGTAAACAGCGAGAGGGCAAGCAATATGTAAATAACCGTAAGAAATACATTGTGCCAGATCGAGTCGTTGTATCGAAACGCAAACAAAATCTTTTCCAAAAACGTAGCATCCATACCAAAAAAATCTCCTTTCGATATTGCATTTTTCTATCCTTTGCTTACTACGACAAGTAAATCGAAATCGTTTCATCGGGATTTCCGTAAAAAAAAACGACTGGCCGCGGAAATATCGGGCCAATCGTTCCACTTGTACGCGTTCTTTCCTGCTGCCGAACCTTTACCGACCTTTGCTTATTACTCTGCATGATTTCGTAGTTTATTTGGCGGGGAGAAACCGGAAAGATTGAAGCGTACGCTCGATCCCGTTCAACTGCTCGGGCGTCGCTGTTCCCCGATCCAGTTGATAATGAATCCAATAGGTCTTGTCTTGATGGCGGAAGTAGATATCCTCGGCCTGATACAAGTTGCCGTTCGTTTCCGTACCTGCATACGTAATCCGAATGGCCGGAACTCCCGCAATCGTTGTGCGTTTCGGCGTTTCGTAAGTCAGAGTCGGATCATCAAGCTTCAACTCGGTATAATTGCGTACAGCTTGAGCCGCCGAAGCTTCCAAGCCGGTATCGACATTGCTCACGCGGAAAGATCCGCCCGGAATGAAATAACGCATATCCAGTTGTGCGCCGTCCGAAGCCTGCGTGGTCCAATAAGCCGGAGCGGTAAACAGGAAATCCGGCGTGCTTTGCGTCACGTCCAGCTTTTTGTCTTTGAGATAAGAAATTTGTCCAAGCTTCCCGAAGCGCGACGGTACGGCATCGAAGTCAATTTCGATCGAATCGACGATCTTAAGAAACGTCTGCTTATTGTAAGCACCTTCCGGAGCCGAATAACGCAGTACATAGAAGTAGCCTTCGCTCTCCAGCACAAGCCAGTTCCAATAGAAGTCGCCTCCGCCCAGATCATAAACCAAACTTTCGATGATCGCGTCCTGACCCGAAGCTTGCACCGATTCGGTCGTCATCGGCTTTGCGGCTTCCGGGAGGAAAACTTCATTCGTTCGCGCCTGTACGAAGTCATGCCATTTCGCCAGGCTTGCCGCGCCGGAACTTTCCACGCTAACGGCATGCAGCGACAGGGAAGATCCGTCCTTCGACGAATACTCCAACTGTCCGCTGCCTGTCGGAGTCCAGGTTGCCGGCACCTTCAACGTCACGCCATAGTCGGGCGAAGAAGCGGACACATAGCCTGCCTTCACGTTCGACAGATCTTCCGTTTGCATGCCCTGCGTATTAAAGGAAGGACGGAACGAATCCAAGAAATCCGTCCATTGGTCAAACTCGCGATAATCTTCGATCAGCGAGTCTCCCATATAAAGCGAATAGACATGCCCTCCATCATAATAACGGCGGGATTCCCAATAGATGCCGTCAATATCGCGCGCAATGACCTGCGCATAAGGAATCGCTGCATTCGGGAAGGTCTGCCGATCCACAAGCGTCTCTCCCGCGCTCAGCGATTCTTGTTCCAACTGTCCCAGCATATCCGTTACAGACACGTTCGCGTCTTCTTCCCACACATGAATTTGCAGCATGTAGGAACCGTCCAGATCGCCGATCATCGCGGAAAACTCGTCGTCTCCCGGCTGCGCCACCGTATCTGCCGGATAGTCGATCGACCAGTTCGCGTAGCTGCTGCCTACCCGCGCCGTTGCAGGGGCTTCCGCTTCATTTTCGGAAGGTTGCCCGGGAACGCCCGTATCCGACATCAGCGTTACGACAACCGTCCCGGAAGAAAATTTCACTTTGGCTTCCAGCATATCCGTCACCGGACGCATAGGGACCATCAGAGTTCCGTTTTTCATCACCGGTGCTGCCGCAAGAGCAGTCTTCTTCCCGTTAACCCAAGCCGTTTTGCTTCCGATTTTAAACGTAACCGTATGCGAGCCTTGCGATAACCGCACCGTGTCGTCACCTTCCAAACGGCTGCTCGTACCGAATGCCCGCTGGAATACGCCGAGCGGCACCATGGTCATTCCGTTTTGCATATAAGGCTTTTCAATACTCTGCTTCTCGCCGTTGATAAGCGCCGACGTGCTGCCGATCCGCACTTGCAGCGTCAGCGTCGTCTGCCCTGCCGCGAGCGCGGGCACAGCCGTCCCGATCGCAAGCAACAGCACGAACAAAAGCGCTATGCCTCTTTTCGCCAGTCTCACTCGTCTTCCTCCTTTTTCGCTAAGCCTTATCGGCCGACCATGCCCGGATCTACTCGCTTGTCAAAACGACTTTGCGCTCTACGATATCGCCCCCGGATTGCATCAATACGCGTACGGTCTGTCCGGGCGAGTAGGTCTTCATCAGCTCGTTCAGATCGACAAGCGCCGTAATGCGATGCCCGGCCACGCTGTATAAAACATCGCCTTCCTTGATTCCGGCCGCAACCGCTTCATCGGACAGTACTTCACTGACCGTCAACGGATCATCCGAAGGCAGGCCGACCGTAGCAGAGAAGCTTTCTTCGAGACCCAATCCCAGACCTGCACGAATCACTTCGCCTTGTTCGAACAGTTGGTTGACGATGTATTGCACCGTTCCGGCCGGGATGGTAAAGCCTGTATTGTCAATATCGACGGCTGCGAATTTCATCGAGTTGATCCCGACGATTTCGCCGCGCATATTGACCAGAGGGCCGCCGCTGTTTCCCGGATTGATGGTTGCGTCGGTCTGAATCAGTCGATACTCCGCACCCGCCGCACGATTGAGGCCGCTGATAATGCCGAGCGTGGCCGAGTTTCGCAGCGACAACGATACAGGCGTTCCGATCGCGATCACCTGCTCGCCTACCAATGTGTTTTCGCCGGAAGAGACAAAGGTGACCGGCTTAAAACCTGTCACATTAATGCGGATCAATGCAATATCGCTGACCGGATCACTGTAAACTTCACGAACTTTATAGGATTTCCCTTCCGATGTGACGACCTGGATATTCTCCATCTCGTCCACGACATGGGCATTCGTTACGATCCAGCCGTTCGAACGGATAATGACGCCCGAACCGTGCGCCAATTCATATTCGCCCTCGCTGCTCTCGTAGTCGCTCCATTCCTCAGCGTACTCGGAAGGAACTTCACCGATGATCCCGACTACCGAAGGAGACACCTGAGCAATAATTTGAGGCACTGTCTTCGAGGAAATCGTTCCCGACGATTTGGCGGATGCCGCGCTCGCTTCTGCTTGCGGCAAAAAGCCGAAGCCGCCGATTCCGATCGCTCCTGACAGCAGCAGACATGCCGCTTTTGTTCCCGTTTTTCTCATACCGTCGACAACCCTCTTTCTTCGCATGTCCGGAAGCCCGGCGCAATCCATCCAACCTTACCACATCCGGCAAGCAAGCCGCCAGGGAAAAACGACTCGCAGTCGCTTGACCTACACTAAATCCATTTTATTCCATCGCGTTCAAAAAAAGAAGCCCTTCTTATTGTCCGTGTAAAGAGGCTTTTCCGATTCCGCCGGGACAGATGCAAGATACGCGTTGTATGTAAAAAAAGCGGCCGCCAGGCAAAGCGGCCGCTGTTATTCGAATGGATTCTTATTACCTGTTAATCGCCCGAAGGCTGATGATTGGATTCAAGTTCCGCGCGCGTGCGTTGCGTATCCCGTTCCAGTACCGGAGCCAGATAATGACCGGTATACGATCCTTTGACTTTGGCCACTTCTTCCGGCGTGCCGGTTGCTACGACGTCACCGCCGCCGCTTCCGCCTTCCGGTCCCATATCGATCAGATAATCCGCCGTTTTGATCACGTCCAGATTATGCTCGATCACCAATACCGTATCTCCGGATTCGACCAGACGATGCAATACGCTCAGCAGACGGTCGATATCGTCGACATGCAGGCCCGTTGTCGGCTCGTCGAGAATATAGATCGTTTTGCCCGTGCTGCGACGGTGCAGCTCGGATGCCAACTTCACGCGCTGCGCTTCGCCGCCCGACAGCGTCGTTGCGGGTTGTCCCATTTTCACGTAGCCGAGACCCACGTCCAGCAGCGTTTGCAGTTTGCGGCTGATCTTCGGCACGTTTTGGAAAAACTCGACCGCGTCTTCGATCGTCATCTCCAGCACGTCGGCGATGTTTTTGTTTTTATATTTGACTTCCAGCGTTTCGCGATTATATCGCTTGCCTTTGCAGACCTCGCACGGCACGTAAATGTCGGGCAGGAAGTGCATTTCGATCTTGATAATGCCGTCGCCTTTGCAGGCTTCGCAGCGGCCGCCTTTCGTATTGAAGCTGAAGCGCCCTTTTTGGTACCCGCGTACCTTTGCCTCATTCGTGGTTGCGAACAAATCACGGATGTTATCGAAAACGCCGGTGTACGTCGCCGGGTTCGAGCGCGGAGTACGGCCGATCGGCGATTGGTCGACGTCGACCACTTTGTCGACATGCTCCAGGCCGCGGATTTCTTTGTGCTTGCCCGGCTTCACGCGAGCGCGGTTCAGGTCGCGCGCCAGCGCTTTATGCAGCACGCCGTTGACGAGCGACGATTTGCCGGAGCCGGATACGCCCGTTACCGCGGAGAACAATCCGATCGGAATTTTGACGTTCACGTTGTTCAGGTTGTTTTCTTTCGCGCCGCGAATCTCCAACCAACGCTCGCCCGGTTGGCGGCGTTCGAGCGGAACCTGGATAAAGCGGCGGCCGCTCAAATATTGTCCGGTCAGCGAATCCGGATTATCCATGACTTCCTGCGGCGTGCCTTCGGCGATGACCTGACCGCCGTGCACGCCGGCGCCCGGGCCGATATCGATGATATAGTCGCAGGCCATCATTGTATCTTCGTCGTGTTCGACCACGATCAGCGTGTTGCCCAAGTCCCGCATATGCAGCAGCGTCTTGATCAAACGATCGTTGTCGCGCTGGTGCAGACCGATACTCGGCTCGTCCAGAATGTACAGCACGCCCATCAGGCTGGAGCCGATTTGCGTCGCCAAACGAATCCGCTGCGCTTCGCCGCCCGACAGCGTTCCGGCCGCGCGGCTGAGCGTCAGGTACGTCAGGCCGACGTTTTCGAGGAAACCGAGACGACTGCATACTTCTTTCAGGATCAGGTTCGCGATCGAACGTTCTTTTTCGGACAGCTCAAGCGCGTTGAAGAATTCGGTCGCTTTCGAGATCGACAAATCCGTCACGTGCGAGATATTGACTCCGCCTACCGTTACGGCCAGAATTTCGCGCTTCAGGCGCTGCCCTTTGCAGGTACCGCAAGGCTTGGTGCCCATAAAACCTTCGATATACTCGCGCATGCTGTCCGAAGACGTATCGCGGTAGCGGCGCTCCAGGTTCGGAATGATGCCCTCGAACGCGACCGTGACTTCCTTGCTGCGGCCGAAGTCGCCTTCATAACGGAATTTGATCTTTTGACCGTCGGTTCCGTACAGGATTTTGTTTTTATGGTCGTTCGTCAGTTCCGATACCGGAACGTTCGTCGGAATCCCGTAGTGCTCGCACATCGCGGCCAGGAACTGCGGATAGTAATTGGACAAACCGCCGCTCCACGCCGTGAACGCGCCGTCTTCGATCGATTTGCGCTCATCCGGCACCAGCAGCTCGGGATCGACGACCATTTTGACGCCAAGACCGTCACAGTCCGGGCAGGCGCCGAACGGGCTGTTGAACGAGAACATGCGCGGCGCAAGTTCTTCCATGCTGAATCCGCAGATCGGGCAGGCGAAGTTCGAGCTGAAACGCAGCTCTTCCTGACCGATGATATCGACCAACAGCTGACCGCCGGACAACTTCAGCGCCGTCTCGATCGAATCGGCCAAGCGGGTCTGCACGTCGTCTTTGATGACGATCCGGTCGACGACGACCTCGATCGTGTGCTTTTTGTTTTTCTCCAGCTCGATGCTTTCCGACAAATCGCGCAGCTCGCCGTCGACGCGCACGCGGACGAAGCCCTGCTTGGACACTTCGGTGAACAGGCTTTTATGCTCGCCCTTTTTGCCGGAAATGACCGGAGCCAGAATTTGCAGTCGCGTCTTCTCCGGGAACTGCATGATCCGGTCTACCATCTGCTCGACGGTCTGCGAAGTAATTTCGACGCCGTGATCCGGACAGTGCGGCTTGCCGATCCGCGCGAACAGCAAACGCAGGTAGTCGTAAATCTCCGTAACCGTACCTACCGTCGAACGCGGGTTGCGGCTGGTCGTCTTCTGGTCGATCGAGATGGCCGGGGACAATCCGTCGATCGAGTCGACGTCCGGCTTTTCCATCTGGCCGAGGAACTGACGCGCGTACGCCGACAACGATTCGACATAACGGCGCTGTCCTTCGGCGTAGATCGTATCGAACGCAAGCGAGGACTTACCCGAGCCGCTAAGGCCCGTCAGGACGACGAAACGATCCCGAGGGATCGTCACGTCAATGTTTTTCAAGTTGTGTGCTCTGGCACCTTTGATCACGATATTTTCGCTTGCCACCGGCCTCAACCTCCACATCTATTTGTTGGTGTTCGACTTATTTGATTTCGAAAAAACTTCTGCGGCGAGGATCGTTGAGCGTGTACGTTGGGAGACGCTGCGGGTCCGGTAGGTTCCTTACGATCGCGTGTTGAATTCGGATTTTTCGATTAACCTTTTATAAGGTGAAAATCCGAATTCAAAGGCGAGCGCTCCGCTTCTTCAGGAACCCACCTCCCCCTCCGCTCCTGCCCGCCGTCCGCCCACGATCGCCGCAGATCTTTTCTTTTAGGGAAGTCGTTTTTGGGTCGTTCGTTTTGTAGAGCTTTTGTTTTTTGTTTTGATCTTTTTATTATAAAAATCACCTGACCGAGCGTAAGCAATGGTCCGGTTGTCGAAGAAGGTCCTTTTCGCCGCGCAGCGGCGGGCGGAGGGAGGGATTGAGTGAAAGACGCCTTTGAACTCGGAAAACTTCCTTATTTAAATTCAATCCAGTTTTCCGGGTGAGACAGCGTCTTGAACCAATCCCTCCCGCAGCCCTCCCCGCCACCAGCGAACAGGAACTTCTCCGACAGCATGCCCTAGACCATTACTCGGCGCGAAGCTCAAGCAGCGCGTCGCGCAGTTCGGCCGCCCGCTCGAAGTTGAGATTTTTGGCCGCTTCCTTCATTTCTTTCTCGATTCGAACCGCCATCTTCTCGCGTTCCTTCTTCGTCATTTTGCCTTCGGCGCCCGACAAGAAGTCGGAGCTTGCGTCGGCGGCCTTCGTGGCTTCGATTACGTCGCGAACCTTTTTCTTGATCGTCTGCGGCGTGATGCCGTGCTGCTCGTTGTACGCGATCTGGATCTCGCGGCGGCGTTCGGTTTCCTTCATCGCTTTGTCCATGGAGTCGGTGATCTTGTCCGCGTAAAGAATGACTCGGCCTTCGGAGTTCCGCGCGGCGCGGCCGATAGTCTGGATCAGCGAGCGCTCGGAACGCAGGAAGCCTTCTTTGTCCGCGTCCAGAATGGTCACGAGCGAGACTTCCGGCAGGTCGAGCCCTTCCCGCAGCAAGTTGATGCCGACCAGGACGTGGAAGACGCCAAGGCGCAGGTCGCGCAGGATGGCGATCCGTTCCAAGGTCTTGATATCCGAGTGCAGATAGCGGACCTTGATGCCGACTTCCTTTAGATAATCGGTCAAATCTTCGGACATCTTCTTGGTCAATGTCGTAACCAAGACGCGCTCGTCCTTTTCGATCCGATCCCGGATCTCGCCGATCAGGTCATCGATCTGGCCTTCCGTCTTGCGGACGTCGATGATCGGATCAAGCAGGCCGGTCGGACGGATGATCTGCTCGACCATCGTGCTGCAATGCTCCATCTCGTAAGGTCCCGGCGTTGCCGATACGTAGATAAGCTGATTGGCTTTGTCTTCGAACTCCTCGAACTTCAGCGGACGGTTGTCCAAAGCCGAAGGAAGGCGGAACCCGTAATCGACGAGAACGTTTTTGCGCGCCTGGTCGCCGTTGTACATAGCCCGGATCTGCGGCAGCGTCACGTGCGATTCGTCAATGACGATAAGCAGGTCGTCCGGGAAGTAGTCCATCAGCGTGTACGGCGTAGCGCCGCGTTCGCGGAAGGTCAACGGTCCGGAATAGTTCTCTATGCCGGAGCAGAAGCCGACTTCCTTCATCATCTCGATATCGTAGCGCGTGCGCTGCTCCAACCGCTGCGCTTCAAGCAATTTGCCCTGCTCCTTGAATACCGCAAGACGTTCTTCCAACTCCCGCTCGATGTTCGTGATGGCAATCCGCATCTTCTCTTCTCTCGTGACAAAGTGGGAAGCCGGGAAGATCGCGATATGGTCGCGTTCGCCCGTAATTTCGCCGGTCAACACGTTGATCTCGCTGATCCGCTCGATCTCGTCGCCGAACAACTCGATGCGCACGGCATGCTCTTCTCGCGAAGCCGGGAAGATCTCGACCACGTCGCCGCGCACGCGGAACGTACCGCGAACGAAGTTGATATCGTTGCGTTGGTATTGAATGTCGACCAGACGGGACAAAATATCCTGACGCGACTTCTCCATGCCTACGCGCAGCGAAAGCAGCAGATTTCCGTATTCTTCCGGCGAACCGAGGCCGTAAATGCAGGACACGCTCGCCACGATTACCACGTCGCGGCGTTCGAACAGCGAACTTGTCGCGGAGTGGCGCAGCCGATCGATTTCTTCATTGATACTGGAGTCCTTTTCGATGTACGTGTCCGAAGAAGGAACGTACGCTTCCGGCTGGAAATAATCATAGTAGCTGACGAAGTAATCGACGGAGTTGTTCGGCAGAAACTCTTTGAACTCGCTTGCCAGCTGTGCCGCAAGTGTTTTGTTATGGGCAATGACGAGCGTCGGACGATTAAGCTTCGAAATCGTCTGCGCGATCGTGAACGTCTTCCCCGTGCCTGTCGCGCCGAGCAGCGTCTGATGCTTTTTGCCTGCTTGTACGCCTTCAACCAACTGTTCGATCGCCTTTGGCTGGTCACCTTGAGGCGAAAATTCCGAGACAATCTCGAACGCCTTGTTACTGATTACAATATCGCTCATTGGCCCTATTTCACCCTCATCGTTTGAAGTGATAGTATTTGTAGCAGAGAATACGAAAAAAACCGACGTATCGCTTTCGTTTGACACGCCGTCGGGATGCTTTATATTGTACATAACCACTTTTTCGCGCGGAGAACGAAGCATCAAAAACGTCACCGTACTCCAAAGTCGCGAAAATGCCTATTCCGCGGGCTTTTTTCGGCCCTTTTGGGGACTCGCAAAAAAAACGGCAATGCTTTTACGAGGCGAATAACACCTTGGACCAAAGCCTGCCGATACGCAAAACCGAGGCGGGGTCATCGTTTTACGCGAAGGACGATACCTCTGAATTTTGAGGAAAACAACGCCTTAAATTGACGAAAAGGATTCACTCTTCGCCCGTTCAAACCTTCCGCAATAAGAATGCGTGTTCCCGTTAAGTATACTCTTTTTCTTTATACGATGCAATTATTTATGAAAATGTACAAGACCCTTTCAACCCTTATTTTAAGCTTTTGCCGCAGAGAGGAACGAACGCATGGATATCACTACGATTATCGGAATCATTGTCGGTTTTGCCGCGCTGATCGGAGGTTTTTTGTGGGAGGGCGGACAAGCCGGCGGCTTGCTGCAAGGCGCTGCCGCATTGATCGTATTCGGCGGAACGGCAGCTGCCGTCGCGATCAGTTTTCCGTGGAAACGGCTTCGCACCCTGCCCGAAGCGCTGAAATTAGCGTTCGCTCCGCAGCCGACGAACGCCGGGCAGCTGATCGACGATCTGGCGGATATGGCTTATACCGCGCGCCGCTCGGGCATGCTCGCCTTAGAGAAAACGGCAGAAAGCCACGAGAATCCTTTTATGCGCGAAGGCCTCGGCCTGATCGTCGACGGAGGTGATCAACCGCTCATTCGACGGATTCTTGAACTGGAGATCGATAAGAGGCAGGAACGATTCGACGGGTACGCCAAAATGTTCGAGTCCGCGGGCGGTTACGCGCCTACGATGGGGATTATCGGAACGGTGATGGGGCTGATCCGCGTACTCGGCAGCTTGGCGGAGCCGGCCAATCTCGGCTCTTCCATCGCAGTCGCCTTTATCGCTACCCTGTACGGGGTGGCCAGCGCCAACTTGATTTTCCTGCCGATCGCATCCAAAATCCGCGCACGCGGAGAAGAGGAGGTCCAAGTGATGGAAATGATGCTGGAAGGCTTGCTTGCCGTTCAGAACGCGGAAAACCCGAACCTGGTCCGCAAAAAACTGGCGACCTATCTGGATGACTATCAGGATGAAAAACCGGTTGGGGCGGGTCTGTGATGAGCAGACGCCGCCGCGCAAAAAAGGAAGGCCCTTCCCATCAGCAGGAACGTTGGCTGATTACGTACGCCGATTTGCTGACGCTGCTGCTGATCTTTTTTGTCATCATGTACGGAGTGAGTTCGGTCGATTCGGAAAAATATGCCGCCGTCTCTTCCTCCCTGCAAACGACGTTTCAAGCCGGAAACAATATCCTGGACGGCGGTCCGAAGATCACGGGGGAGAACGGACAGCAGCTTCCCGGCAGCGAAGGCGACGACGAAGGACAAGCGGCAGAAGACCCGAACGAACCGGCGCAGGAAGAACCGACCGAACGCGAACTGCAATTCCGGGAACAAGAACGGCAGCTCGCGAGCTTCCTGCAAACGATCAACTCGTATATTGCGGACAACGGTCTGGAGGATCAGATCTTCGTCGCCGACAAACCACAGGGGATCTCGATCACGCTCAGCGACCGCTTCCTGTTCGATGTCGGCCGGGCCGATCTGAAAAGCGGCGCATCCGGCATTTTGGATCGGTTATCCAGTCTGTTCGGCACGGTTGACGCGACGATCAGCATCGAGGGCCATACGGATAACCAGCCGATTACGGGCGGACGTTATGCCGACAACTGGGAGCTGTCCGGCGACCGGGCCTTATCCGTGCTTCGTTACTTTATCGACGTGCGCGGCCTTGATGCTTCCCAGTTCCAATATGCCGGTTATGCGGACACGCGTCCGGTAGGCGACAACTCGACGGCCCAAGGCCGCCAACAGAACCGGCGCGTCGAGATCACGGTGCTGCGGCAGCTGCAATCGGATGCGGTTGGATCGACACCCTGAACGGATAATGGATCTGACCGACGTATAGCTAAAAAATCCTGCGGGAGATCATGAGATCTTCTCGCAGGATTTTTCGATTGAGCAGAGCATTTTCGACCTCGTTCAGCGCGCTAGTACCATGACTGCTTAAGAGGCTAGGTTACGTCCCTCGCAAACCTTAAATTGAATGCGGTCAAGGTATTAGGCCACCGTGTTCAAATTCTGTTCGTCTTTGCTTTCTTCGGATGACGCATGGGCGGTTTCGTTCTCGATCGTTTCCGATTCGGAAGTCTTTACGGGAGTCTCGGCCTCCGCTTCGTCTGTGCTCTCCAAGGTAAAACGAGTCAACGTCTCTTGAAGTTCTTCCGCCAACCGGGACAGGAAACGCGCGGAGCCTTGGACTTCTTCCATCGTGGACAACTGCTCTTCGCCAGCGGCGCTGACTTCTTCGATTCCGGCCGCGCCTTCTTGGGCAATAGAGCTTACATCCCGCATCGCGTCGGCAATTTGCGACGTCTGCGTCATCAGAAGATTGATCAGTTCGCCCGATTCGCCCGTCTCTTGACGAACTTCGGCAACGGAACTGCGGATGCGACCAAACACCTCGGAAATTTCGCGGCCGCTCTCGACCCCAAGCTTGGCGCGATCGGCGCCTTCATTCAGCGAACGAACAGCTGCTTCCGATTCCTCCTGAATAGCTGTAATGATCTCGCTGATGGTGCGCGTCGAATCCGCTGCGCTTTCGGCAAGTTTGCGGATCTCTTGAGCCACGACCGCGAAGCCTCTGCCGGCTTCTCCGGCCCGCGCCGCTTCGATCGAAGCATTCAACGACAACAGATTGGTTTGCCGGGCAACCTGATCGATTAATACCGCGGCGGCCCCGATCTCTTCCGAGCGTTGACGCAAGCCGGTGACGACCTCAAGCGCGTGCGCAACGCTGCGATCGATCTCGCTCATCCGCCCGATTGTCTTTCTCACTTCCTCGCTACCCAGTTCTGCCGCCGTATTGGCCGCTTCGACCGACTCCGCAATCTCTTCGCCGTTTTTGCCGAGGCGACGCATATTGCCCTCCATTTCGTCAACGAAGCCGCTTACGCCGCCGATCGTCTTCGCTTGCGTTTCGAAGCCGGACGATAACTCGGAGGAAGACGTCGCGATATGGCCGGCGGCTCCTGTCGTCTGTTCAGCGCTCGCAGCCAGTTGCTCCGAAGAAGCGGACAAGGTTACCGCACTTTCGTCGATGCGTCGAATCAGATCGCGCAGTCCGTCAATCATGCGATTAAAAGACCGGGTAACCTGTCCGATCTCATCGCGATACAGATAAGTTCCCTGCACGCTCAAATCCCCGTTCTCGGCGCGCTGCATCATCTTCTGCATTTCGCGCAGCGGAGAGGAAACCAAGCGAGAGATCAACAATCCTCCGCCTACAATCAACAAAATCCCGACTCCGATACAGATAATAATCAAAATCGTAGACGTTTTCGCCAATTCCAGCGAGGAAGCATTATTGCTTTGCGCTTCGCGCAGCAATTGAGAGCTTAGCTTATTCACGACCAGATTGACCTGCTCGCGAATCGGTTGCAATTCCTCTTGGAACATGGCGTACGCCTGTTCACCTTCGTTGCGCGTCGCCAAATCGACAATGCGCGAACGAACGTTAAAGTAATCCGGCGTTAACGTATTGTATTCATTATAGAGCGCCTTGGCGGCCGGGCTCAGGGCGATCTGTTCCAGTTCCGAATATGCCATCGCGTTACGAGCCGTACGGTCGCTGACGCTCAAAGATAAGTTCTGGGTCGCCGTGTAGTCCGAATTGAGCATCATTTCCATCACATAGGCTTCAATCGCGCTATTATTGGAACTCACCTGCCCGATCGCATTCAGCGATCTCAAATTGTTCTGATACATATTCTCCGACGTCTGCGCCATCTGCTTCATCGTCGAATATCCGGTATAACCCACCGCCAACAGCATGACTCCGGACAGCAGAGTCAGCAATAAAATCTTCGTTTTGACTTTGAAGTTTCTCATGGGGTTCATCGCCTCCTCAACTAGTCTTAAAGTCTCATTCCTGTTTAGGTTTCTTCATTCTATCAGCTTCTCGTAAAATCTGTGCATGAATTTTATGAATAAAGGTCCTATTTTTATGACATTTTTTAAAGAGAGCGTATACATAAAGAAAATACCGACATAGGCCGAAAGGATCATGTCAGGTTCGGAAAGGTTGGGCATTGAACGCATAATAAGGACGGCTCCATCAGCCGTTACACAGCTGTCGGAACCGTCCTTTAAAATCATTAAAATCGACCGATTCGTCTATTGGGGCGTGTACGCAAACTTAACGACGTGCATCTTTAGCTGCCTTTTCGCCCTGTGATGTCAACATCAGGTTCACTCATGGATTCGCTCTTATCTAACGGTATACCCGGCAATAAGACTGGCTGGCTCTCGATCTCGGAGCTTTCCGAAATACGTTTTTGTTCAGGATGCACGCTCCACAAGCCCGGCAAGGACAGAGGGTGTGCAGGCTTTTCGGATACCGAAGTATCGTCCGGCGCGAAAATGAATCCAAGCTGATGGTGATCGCCATCGTAGATGGGACGCTGCAAGAACTTGCTCTCCCCGCCGCGATTCTGCACTTCCAGTTTACAGAAGGCCGAGTTCATGCGTAGCGATTCGTGCATTTGCTGCGTGGTAGCAACCAGGCTGCCATTCACCTTCAGCAACGTCTCACCCGGCAAAATCCCCATGTCCTCGGCAGGACTTCCCGGTTGGACAGCCAAAATTCGAAGCCCTCGGCCGGAATGGGCATACATCGCGGATTGGCCGTCCTCTTCGCGCAGGCTATCCCGAATCAGCGCTTCACGCAGGGCAACACCCGCAATCCCGACGACTACCGTCATCGGCGACCAGAATACGGCACCCAGCGCCAGTACCAATAATACGGCTCCGAACATCAGCCCGCGACGCGCAGCATGCGCTGCTTTTTGCTCCGGCAGCAGCGTCCAGGTCACTTCCGGCATGCCGATCATGACCGGCAGCGCCAACAGCATATATCCGGTTGCTTCCGGAATCCCAAGGCCCGCGAGAAGAGGCGGATTCCATGGCAATGAGATCGGACCGTTTTCGGAAGGAACGAGCAGCAAGGTCGGTACTAACCAGAGCATGCGCAATACGTAAGCCCCGACCGGACGTCCCCTTTTCCCCGGTATGTACGTCGGCAAAGCAAAGTCTTTTCCTTGCCAGGCAATCAGGCCGCTTTCCGCTAAATGCAGCAGCGCCGCAAGCACCAATAGCGCCGCGATATTCAACTCGTCGATCGCTCCGAATATCGTGCCGAAAATGCCTGTATCAGGCAGACCGGAAATGTAGCTCAGCACTAACTGCAAAAGGCCAAGAACGCCTACCGCGTAAATAAAGTTGGCAAAGCGAATACGGAAGACCAGCAGCACGAGCGCAGTCACCCATACCACTGCCGCCCCGACAGGCGTCATTGTAAATCCGATGCCTGCCATCACTAACGAAACCGCTACGCCTGCACATAATCCGCCAAGCAGCGCCCGCATGGCAGGCATACCATACCCATGCAGCCGGATATGAAAAAGTTTCCGTTCCAAAATCCCCTGACGGCGATAATACAAGAGCAGGATCAACAGTCCCGCCCAATAAAAAGGCTGAATCACAAGTTCCAGCAGTCCCGACAGGATGATTTCCACATATTCGTTCATCGGTGTCTCCTTTTCGTCCCGCTAAATAAAAAGAGAAGGCTCGCGCCTTCTCTCATTGGTTCAAAACGCTATGTCAGGAGTTCGACGCCGGAGCAAGCGTTTCCTGCTTGAGTTCCTGGATCGCTTTATTCAACTGCGTATCATTGGCCGGATCGGCGATTTGTTCAAGAATAGCCGCTTCCAATGCAAGAGCCGTCTTTTCGTCCACAAATCCGCTTACCGTCAGCTTTTTCGCTTTTTGAAAAGCTTGAACTTGTTTTTTGGTCTCTGCATCGAAGTAACCGTCTTTACGCTTCGTATCATAACCCAGTCCGCTCAACATGATCTGTGCGCTTTTGACGTTATCATTGTTCATGTTGTACTTCAGCGTCTGTTCTTTATCGATCGGCGCTACCGTAAAGTAATCCGGCTGGCTGATCTTCTCGTCCGGCTTGATGCCTTTTTCATGAATCCATTCGGCATCCGGCGTCAGCCATTTGGCGATCGTGATTTTGAGGAGCGTGCCGTCGCCGAGGCGATCCGGAATGCTCGTTTGCACGGTGCCTTTACCGAAAGAGTTTTCGCCCAGAAGCTTCGCTCCTGCGGATTCTTTCAGCGCGCCTGCCATAATCTCGGATGCGCTGGCGCTGCCGCCGTTGATGAGCACGGTAACCGGATAAGCTTTCTCAGCAGCTAAGCCCGAAGAACGAACCGTCTGACGCGTGCCGCTGCGCTGTTCTTCCTGTACGATAATGCTGCCTTTCGGCACGAACTCTTCCGCCATATCCACGACGACATTGAGCAGGCCGCCCGGGTTGCTGCGCAGGTCGATAACCAGGCCTTTCATCTTCTGTTTCTCCAGCTTGGCCAATTCTTCCTTGAAACGGTCACCCGTATTGGCGGAGAATTGAGTCACTTCGATAACGCCGATTCCGCAGTCTTCCATATGGGCATTGACCGTCTCCAACTTGATGTCGTCACGAGTCAGCTCGAACTTGATCGGATCGGTGGTGCCTTCGCGCTTCACCATGATCGTGACTTTGCTGCCTTTCGGACCGCGAATCTTGGACACGGCCGTTTGCAGATCAAGACCTGCCAACGATTCGTCGTCTACGGAAAGCAGAACGTCTTTAGCCTGAATGCCTGCTTTTTCCGCCGGCGAACCCTTGATCGGGGAAACGACCGTTACTTGTTCGTTCTTCAGTTCGACTTCCGCGCCGATGCCCGTAAACGAACCTTCGATCGATTCGTTGAATTCGCTCGCTTGTTCGGCTGCCATATAGGAGGAATAAGGGTCGTCCAACGCGCCTACGATCCCGTTGATCGCGCCTGTCACGAGCTTCTCGTGATCGACTTCTTTATAATAGCCGTCTTCGATCAGTTTGACCGCCGTATTCAGCTTGTTCATCTCATCCTGGCTGAGCCCCGTGCTTGCGCTCGCCCCGCTGCTCGCGAAGATCGGATAATTCGTCAAGGCCAGCACCGCTCCCCCTCCGATGATCATGGCCAAGATGACCAACAGAATCGCTGTCCGTTTTTTTACCATGGTGCAAGCCTCCTTGGAAGTATCCTCAAACTATCTTCAAATGGTGATATCGTTTTCCCTATTGTGGCCGAAGCTTCCGTCAAACGCAAGACCCGCCCGTAAACGTACCGGGCGGGAAGCAAATGAGGTCGAGCCTAGCCTTGTATAACCGGATTTACCAGCCCAGATAAGGAACCGGGTTGACGGGTTCGCCGTTGATGCGTACTTCAAAGTGCAAGTGAGGTCCCGTCGAGTTTCCTGTTGAACCGACTTCGGCGATTTTTTGTCCGCGCGATACGGTTTGTCCCGACGAGACGGCAATGCCTCCGTCGCGGATATGGCCGTACAGCGTCCAAACTCCGTTACCGTGGTCGATCACGACCGTGTTGCCGTAACCGTTCCACCATTGGGCAACCGTCACGACGCCGCCTTCCGCGGCATGAATATCCGTGCCTTGCGGTGCTGCCATATCGACGCCCGTATGCTTTTTGACTTTGCCGGTAATCGGGTGTACGCGAGTGCCGAATCCCGAAGACATGCGGTAGCTATCGACCGGCGTCAGCATCGAACCGCTATTGGAAGACGTCGATCCGGAGTCGGGAGACGAATCGGGCGAGGACGAATCTCCGCTGTTGTACGAGTAGTCGCTGGTTGCAGGCGCTTGGACCGCCGCCGCTGCGCGAGCCGCTTCGGCTTCGGCAATCCGCTGCTCTTCCGCTTTTTTCGCGGCTGCCGCTTGACGAGCTTTCTCTTGAGCGACGCGCAGCGCTTCTTCGGCCGCTGCGCGGCGCTGAGCTTCCTCGATTTCGCGCTTCTCGCGTTCCAGATCGGAACGCTTTGTCGCGAATTCGATCAGCATCGCATCTTGCTCTTCGCTGATTTCGCCGGCTTCTTCGATATCGACTTCATATTGGGCGATCAGCTTGCGCTTCTCTTGTTCTTTCGCATCGAGATCTTTTTTGTGCGATTCGACTTGAGCCAACAGCGTCTTCTGCTTGGCATGTTGGGTTTCCAAATCGGCTTGCTTCTCGATCACGATCTCCTGGTCGCGCTTTTGCTCGTCCAAAACGTTGTTGTCTTGTCCGATGATGCGCTTGATCGAATCGGCGCGGCTCAGGAAGTCGCTGAAATCGGCCGAAGCCATCAACACGTCCAGATAGGAAACGGAACCGTCCGTGTACATCAGTCGAACTCGCGTGTCGAGAAATCCTTCGCGCTCGGCAATACGCTTTTTCGCTTGTTCCAGCTCCTGCTGCGTTTTCTCAAGCTCCGCTTCCGTGTCCGCAAGTTCTACCGTTACCTGCGTCAGCTTGCTGCCGACCGCTTCGATGTTCGCGAGAACCTGCTCCAGGTATTCCGTCGTTTTGTTTTTGCTGCGCTCGGCTTTTTGCTTATCGGCATCCGCCGCGTTCTTCTGGGCCTGTGCGTCCTGCTCTTTTTGCTGCAGCTCTTCAAGCTGACGATCGATTTTGTCAGTCGCGCCCGCAGCGTAGAGATTGGCGGGCTGGACGATCACTGCGGCCAACAAAACGCCGGCCAATACCGAAGCTGTTTTTTTCAAAGCGGATTCCCCATCCTTTATTTCGGATTATTGTCGGACCTTTATTTCGACGTTAGACTTTCAAGAATTTACGAATAGAAATGGTGCTTCCCCAAGCTCCGATCAAGAAGCCGAGTCCAAGGATCAAAATGCTGAACCAGAGCCAGACATCGCTTAGCGGAATAAGCGTGAACAACGCCGAAGTCCAACCCGATGCGGCCAATTCGACTCTGAAGTAAACGTAAAGCAGGATGCCCAGCGTGATTGCGGAACCCGTCATGCCGATCAGCACGCCTTCGATGAAGAACGGCCAGCGGATAAAGCGGTTCGTTGCCCCCACGAGCTTCATGATCGCAATCTCCCTGCGGCGGGCGATAATCGTGATTTTAATCGTATTGGCGATCAGGAACATCGCCATGACGCCGAGCGCCAGTACCAGCACCACCCCGACTAAGCGAACGGTCTGGGTCCATTGGAACAGCCGTTCAGCCGTCCCTTTGCCATAATCGACTTCGTAAATGGGCCCGTCCGGATCGGCGCCGTTCAGCGCCGAAATCTTGTCGGCTACGAACGGCACCGTCGTGGCTTCGATCACCTGTACTTTGAACATATCGGGCAGAGGATTCGTACCCGTCTCCTCGTATCCTTTAACCATCGCGTCGCCCAATGTCTCGCGCATCGCCTCAAGACCTTCTTCTTTCGAAACGAAGCTGACTTCCTGAACTTCCGGCATGCTGCGAATTTCTTGTTCCACCGTATCGCGACCTGCCTGATCGATCTCCAGATTCAGGTATACGCTGATCTCGATCTGCTTGTCGACCTCGTCTGCCGCCCGATCCAGATTCAGAACCAGCAGCAGGGCGACTCCGAGCAGCGAAAGCGACACGACAATGGACAACATCGAAGCGATCGACATCCAGCCGTTGCGGAATACGTTTTTCGTGCCCTCGCGAAAGTGCCGCAGAAGGGTGTTAAAATTCATAACCGTATTCTCCCCTCAACTGGTCGCGAACGACTTGTCCGTCTTCGATCGCGAGCACGCGCTTGCGCATCGTATTCACGATCTCTTTATTGTGCGTAGCCATGACGATCGTCGTTCCGCGGAAGTTGATCTCGTCCAGCAGCTGCATGATGCCCCAGGACGTCTCCGGATCAAGGTTGCCGGTCGGCTCGTCCGCCACGATCACCGACGGATTGTTCACGATCGCCCGCGCGATGGCAACCCGCTGCTGCTCGCCGCCCGACAGATGTTGAGGCTCGCGATTGGCTTTATTCTTCAGCCCGACCAGGTCGAGCACTTCCATGACCCGCTTCTTCATAATCTTTCTCGGTGCTTCGATAACTTCCATGGCGAAGGCCACGTTCTCGTAAGCGGTCAGTTTCGGCAGCAGCCGGTAATCCTGGAAAATGACCCCGATATTGCGGCGAAGCAGCGGAATATTGCGCTGCTTCAGCTTGCCGAGGTTAAATCCGTTAACGGAAATCTGCCCTTTCGTCGGAACTTCTTCCCGATACATCAGCTTCATGAACGTCGACTTGCCCGCGCCCGACGGGCCGACGACGTATACGAACTCGCTACGGTCGATCTGGACCGTAACCCCTTTGAGCGCATGGGTTCCGTTCGGATATGTCTTCCACACATCCTGCATATCGATCACAGTATCACTTCCCGGTTTTTGATTTTGCAGCCAAGCGTATTCGCGTCCCCCGCACGCCTGTCGTTCCTCGGTACCGCCTGCATATCACGGCGTCTATATATTCATGCCCGGCCTTCATTCGTCAATCGGCCCGGACGCCTAAGCTCTTCTCTATGTATTCATTGTAACAAATTTGTTACTCCGTGAGTAGAGACCCGGATTTCTCATAATGCGTAGGGCCAAGGGGGAGGTTTTTCTTATTCTTCCCTCTTGCAAAAAAGCTCCGGGCACGCTAGCAAGCGGCTCCGAAGCTTACGGGGTGCTACCCCGGCACTGACATTATGATTCTATGCACTATTGATTCCCAGTATAACCGATGCCGAAGGCGGGCGTCCAGCGCCGCTTTTCCAGCGTTTAAGGAGTCGTCGCGCTTCCTGTGCCGTCGGCACTGCCGACCGAACCGTTCGTCGAATCTGCAGCCTGCGGCAGATAGCTCGCGGTAAACGTGACCGTCGCGTCCAGCAGCGAGCTTCCGAAATTGTAAGGCTTGTTGATCGTGAACTGTTCGACCGAAGTAAACCGTGGGAGATTTTGAAGTTCGGTCATCCATTTCTTGATCTGCGCGTAATTGCCTTGGATGTTCACGGTCACGTACATCGCATTGATTTGACCGGATGTCGCCGTATCCGTCGTTTGCGCGGTCGCGGTACCGGAATTCGGGTCCGTGCCGGCGAACGTGGCGTCGGACAATACGACGTCGCTTGCCAGGCCGACTTGGTACAAATCGGTTACGATTTGCTCCTGATTCGGATCGGCAGGCAGCTTCTTGGCAATTTCTTCTTCGCTCAGTTCGCTTGTTTCTCCGCTCTTGAGCTCATCGATTTTTCGTTGAAAAATATCGTTTTCCTGCTGCAACCGCGCGACTTCGCTTTGCTGCGTTTGAATCTTTTCCGTTTGCGGACGGATCATCAGCATGTAAGGCACCAGCAGCAGCAAAAACAGTACGGCCACGCCCAGTATGAGCGCCTGACGATTGTTATGGATTCGTTCCATCATTGACGCTCTCCTCCTGTGTCGAAAGATCCGACGATGCCGCACCCGGAGCGATCGCTTCGCCTACGGACTGCACCGATTGAGCCGCCGCATCGGACGACGGGGCCGCCGCTCCTTGCATCGAAACGCTGTACACGACCGCATACAGCCCTGTCGGCCCCTGCGCGTTTCCGTTACCGGTATCCGTTTCTTCGGCCATGCTCGCAATCGTGGCGTCCGAAGTGAACGACATGCTTTTGAGAACTGCCAAATAGCTTGCGGCATCATCGATTTTGCCCACGTCGACTTTCAGGTCGATCGTGCTGTTTTGCGAATAAGCGATATCCCGGATAACGGCGCGTTCCGGCAGCCCGCCGTCCAATTCTTCCAGCACGGCCACCGCGTCCATGCGGGACGCTTCGAGTCGGGCGACCAGCATGGCGGGCGAACCTCCGCTTCCCTGCAGTCCGGCAAGTTCAAGCTGCTTCACGCTGCTGTCCGCTTGGAGGCTTTCCGTTTGCCCTGTCAAAGCATCGAGTTCGCTTTGCTGCGTAACATACATCGTAGTCACGCCGGCAGCCGCTACGAGCCACACGACCATAAGCGCGGCTAACGCGTACGGCAGCACTTTCGCGTCCCTGTCTTCCTTGGGCAGCAGGTCGATCAGGCTGTTTTTGTCGTCGCGAAGCGCGGCTCCGATCGCGACCCGGTATATGTTCACGGAAACGTCTTCCGCTTTGCCTGGCGTCGCTTCCGGTCTGAGTTCTTCGATATCGATTTCCGCCAAAGCCAGCTTCAGTTCGCCGACGAGCTGACGACGGCTGACCTCCGGCCCGGTAACCACCAACTCCGTGATCCGCGCCGCTCCGTCATGAAGGCTGTACTGATAGAAATTGAGCATCCGAGAAATTTCAGCCGTGATCTCCAGCATTTGCTCCGACGACAAGCTTTCCTCGCCGAGCGCCGCTTTTTGGGCCAAATACGATTCGGATTGGAACAGCGGCGCTTCTTCCGCCAAATCCAATAAATTGATCGTCCGCATAAAGACCGGATGACCTTCGCGGAACATATAGACGTCAAGCTGCGAATGTTCCAGATGGACCAGCATCGTATCGGCGAAAGGTTTGCCCTGCGTAATTTCGGCAACGCGCGCCAGCGCCGTCGCCGACACTTCCACGCTGTCCGTTTTGATGCCGGCTTCGTCCAAAATCGCGATGTATTCGTTGATCAGGTTTCGCGGCGCGGCGAATACCAGAACGCGGGTCACTTCTTCTTCCGAACCGTCTTCCTGGAGCAGCTTTTCGCGGCCGACCGGGATGAAATCGTAAACGGGTTCTTCGAACGGAAGATGCAGCCCCGTCTCGACTTCGAGCGCGACCAACTGCTGCACCTGCTTCGGATTGACGGCGGAAATATTCATTTTGCGGATAATGACTTGCGAAGGCGGAACGGATAGGGCGACGCGACTGCCTTTTAGTCCTTCCTGCTCCACCCATTGACGAATGTGCGCACGAAGCTTTTCCGCGTCCGGAATCTGGTTTTCGATAATGGTTCCGGGTTCAAGCGGCAAAAAGGCCTGCTTTTCGATCTCCCACGTTTTGTTGTTTTTGAGTTGGATAAAGCGGACGCCGGTCTGTTCGATGGTCAATCCCGCTTTTTTGCTTCCGAGTCCCAGCATGCCTGGTGTGTCCTCCTAACCGATCAGCGAGAAATATCCGCCGATAATCTGCGTTCCGTAGAGATAAGCGATCATTGTGCCCAGCGCGAGCCACGGTCCGAACGGAACCGGCTGTTTGCGCTGCACGATTTTAAAAGCGATGAGCAGCATGCCGACGACGGTACCGAATGCGCAGGCCAGCATGAATGCGAGTACTGCGGGACCGATGCCGAGCACGATTCCGCACAGCGCGAACAATTTGACGTCCCCCATGCCCATGCCGCCTTTCGTAAGGAGAACGATGAGCAGAATCAATCCCCCGCCGAAAAGGCCGCCGAGCGCGTAATGCCACCACGGCGCCTCCATGAAAAGAAACCGGAGCGCGATTAGGATCGGCGCGAAAAACAGCAGCACTTTGTTCGGAATGAGCATATATTTCAAATCCGCGACCGTGACGATCACGCACAGGCTGGCTAGCACGATGCCGATTGCAGCCGCGCCCGTCAGGCCGAAACGGAGAAACATCCAAAGGAAAAGTAACCCGGTGGCCGCTTCGAACAGCGGGTATACAGGTGAAAACTTGACGCCGCAGTGCCGGCATCTGCCTTTTGAAAAAATGTAGCTGAATACGGGAACCATGTCTTTCGCGCCCAATCTCGCATTACAGCTTCCGCAGCGCGACGGCGGGTGAACGACCGATTCGCCTACAGGGACCCGGAGTCCGACGACGTTGAAGAAAGAGCCGAATAGAAGGCCGATGACGGTGATGTAGATGGCGATGAAAATAGTCATAGAGTGTGGAGGATCGGAATAATGCGCTTCAGTCTAAAAGGTTGTTCCAATCGCTGTTACCCTCCAATTTCTTGATTAGATTAGGCAAAAGGGGAAATTGGAGGGTAAAGGCGTCCGCTCCGCTTTTCCACAATCCTTTTAGCCGTTTACTGAGCTTCCAATCTTTGATTGGGGAAAGACAAAGATTAAAAAGAATGTGAAGATTAAGGGGTAAAGAGAAACCGGAAAAACGGGTGGGTTTTTCCGGTTTGTTTGTCAAAATGAGTTTTTTTACTCGGCCGTGCTACTGAGAATTTCCGCAGCAGTAAAGTTTTTAGTTCCATCTGTCGTGCCATCAGAGATAGTAACGGCTGTTCCAGAGGCTTTCAACTGCCCATTCTGATAAATTACACTGCCACTCGTAATTGCTTTCTTAGTACTTGGCAAATAAAGACCCTTTTCAAGGAACCCATCTGCTTGAAGAGAATTGGTAGTACTAGAAACATTGACAGTTACAGTAGGAGGTGTACCTGTACCTTGAAAATCACCGTTAAGTTTATCCGTTACGTAAAGACGGGATGCATCATATACTTGACGCGCTGTTGCCAAGTCTGCATTCGTACGAGAATTATTGATGATGTTACCAATCAACGGAATCGCGATAACCGCGATGATTGCGATAATAACCAATACTGCCAAGAGCTCGATCAGGGTGAAGCCTTTTTCGTCTTTACCCATTTTGGACCATACGCGCTGCATGAACGTCGACTTGCGGGATTCTTTCACTTCTACTTCATTGACTACTTCTGTTTCTTGATTCATGTGATATTCACTCCCGTGAGTTAATTTCCGGATTTCTCCGGTACTGCTATTCGACCTCTGAACAGAGATCAGATCGCGGCGCCGTACATATCCCGTTAATAAAACGGACACTTCATACAGAGCCACGTGCTTTTTAAGAAATACTACTGTACAACGAGAACATTGGAAGCATAATCGCCGCCATAATGATACCAACTACCGCTGCAAGAAACGTGATAAGGATTGGCTCCAACAGGGATTTCAAACGATCTACGGTGTTATCCACGTCCATTTCATAGAAGTCGGCAACTTTACCCAACATATCACCCAGCGCTCCGGTTTCTTCACCAATCGCGACCATCTGCGTGACTAAAGGCGGGAATACCCACGATTTCTCCAAAGGCTCCGACAACGAACGCCCTTGACGAAGCGACTCGCCCGCACTACGAATTACTTTGCCGATGACTTTATTTCCTGCTACATCTTCAACAATGTTCAACGACTGAAGAACCGGTACCGCACTTGCATACAATGAAGAAAAGGTGCGGGTAAACTGCGCGATCGAACTTTTCTGGTTCAGTTTGCCGAAGACTGGAACCTTTAACTTCATATAATCGATCCAGTAAGCTCCTCTCTCGGTTCTTTGAGCCAAGAAGAATCCCACGACTAGAATCAGAAGACCCAAGCCCCAAAAATACCAACCGTGTTGAATACTGTTACTGAGTGCCAACACCACTTTCGTAATCGCTGGCAATTCCGCGTCGAACGAATCGAACATCGTAATAAACTGCGGCACGATCGCCCAAAGCAGATACACCGTCGACACGATTGCCAGTACCGCCACCGTCGCCGGATAAGTCAGCGCCGACTTTACTTTCTCGCGCGTCGAGTGCTGCTTTTCGAAGAAAACGGCTAGACGGTCAAGCGTGCCTTCCAGATCTCCCGTCTCTTCCCCCGCCCGCACCATGCTCACGAACAGAGAAGGGAAAATCCGTTTGTGCTCCTGCACCGCTTGGGAGAAAGGAATCCCCTTCAGCAGGCTCGAAGCGACCTGCACCAGCGCGCCTTTCAACGCTTTGCTTTCCGTTTGCCCTGCCAGGATCGTCGTCGCGTCCACGATGGTTATGCCGGCGCGGATCAACGTGGCGAATTGACGGCAGTAGATAATGAAATGTATCGATTTAACGGGGTTGCCGATATAGATTTCTTTCGACAATACCGTGTTGTTTTTCTCGACCAACGAGAAGACTTTCAATCCGCGTTTGCGGAGTTCTTCCATCGCGGCGGCTTTGTCGCTGGCGTTCAGCTTGCCTTTGAGCTGCTTGCCGCTGCCGGTTCGCACCTGATATTCGAATTGCGCCATCAGGCGGTCACCTCCGTCATGTATTCTTTGGCCGCCGCCGGATCAACCTGTCCGCGCTGCAAGTGCTCGCGGATGTTCATCTCCAGCGTGTGCATGCCGTGAGCCCTGCCCGTCTGCATCACGCTGCGGATTTGGTGAATCTTCTCCGAACGGATCAAGTTGGCGACGGCCGGCGTGTTGATCAGCACTTCGGTCGCGCAGGTTCGTCCTTGACCGCCGCGGTTCGGGAGCAGCCTTTGCGAGATTACCGCGGTAAGCACCGACGCCAGCTGAGTACGGACTTGCGGCTGTTGATGGCCCGGGAAAGCGTCGATGATCCGGTCGATCGTTTTCGGAGCGTCCGTCGTATGCAGCGTCGCCAGTACAAGGTGACCGGTCTCCGCTGCGGTAATCGCCGCCGAGATCGTTTCCAGGTCCCGCATTTCCCCGACCAGAATGACGTCCGGGTCCTGCCGGAGCGCGGCTCGCAGACCGTCCGCGAAGCTTGCCGTATCCAACCCGACTTCGCGTTGATGAACCAGCGACTTGCGATGTTCGTGCATGAACTCGATCGGATCTTCCAGCGTCACGATATGCTTGCTCGTCTTGCTGTTGATGTCTTGAATCATTGCCGCCAGCGTGGACGACTTGCCGCTGCCTGTCGGCCCCGTGACCAGAATCAGTCCCTGCGGCCGATGCGCGAGCGTTGCCAGCGAATCCGGCAAACCCAGCTTATCCATCGTAGGGATCCGTTCCGGGATGGAACGGGCCGAGATCGCGGCGTAACCCTTCTGCCGGTATACGTTGATCCGGAAACGATCGGCTCCCGGCAGCGCGTAAGCGAAGTCCAATTCGCCCTCGGTACGGAATCGAATCGCCCGTTCCTCGCCAAGCAGCTCGTCGGCCATGCGCTCCGCTTCTATCGGGCTGACGATATCGCCGGCCAAAGCGGTCAGCGAACCGTGAATCCGCACGCTCGGCGGGGCACCGACCGCGATGTGCAGATCGGATGCGCCTTTGGCGTGCATCTCGCGCAGCAGCTCTTCGATTGTCCGTGTTTGTTCGTTCATCCTCAGCAGCTCCTCGCCGTTGTTCGAAGCCCTTCCGTTAATGGGCGACGGTTTCTTTCATGACTTCCTGCAAAGTCGTGATGCCCATCGCGACTTTGCGGAAGCCGTCTTCGAGCAGCGACTTCATGCCTTCATTCCTTGCTACGTCGCGCATGTCTTCGATACTTCCCGATTCGTTGACCAGACGGCGCATCGCGTCCGTCATCGGCAGTACTTCGTGGATCGCGACCCGGCCGCGGTATCCGGTACTGCTGCAATTGCCGCATCCTCTGCCTTTGTACAATTTATCGGCGAAAGCCCCGTTGCTTTGCATGAGAATTTTTTCCTGTTCGGACGGCGTGTACTCGCTTCTGCATTCCGGGCATATTTTCCTGACCAGACGTTGAGCCACGACCCCGATCAGAGAAGAAGCGATCAGATACGGTTCGATGCCCATGTCGCGCAGCCGCGTCACGCTGCTGACCGCGTCGTTCGTGTGCAGCGTCGACAGCACCAAGTGGCCCGTGAGCGAAGCGCGCACCGCAATCTCGGCCGTCTCCGTATCCCGAATTTCCCCGACCATCACGATATTCGGATCCTGACGGAGAATCGATCGCAGACCGGCCGCGAACGTTAAGCCGACCGCCGGATTCACGTGAACCTGGTTGATGCCTTCGATCTGGTACTCGACCGGATCTTCGACCGTGATGATATTGGCTTCTTCTGTATTCAAATGGTTGAGTGCCGAGTACAGCGTCGTCGTCTTGCCGCTGCCGGTAGGTCCCGTCAGCAGCATGATTCCGTAAGGACGTTCGATCATTTCCTTGAACACGGACGAATTGCGGTCATCGAAGCCCAGTTTGTCCATCGATTGCACGCCGGTCGTCAAGTCCAGCAGCCGGAGCACGATTTTCTCGCCGTGCACCGTCGGCAGCGAAGATACGCGGATATCGATCATGCGGTAATCCACCTGCATCTTGATGCGTCCGTCCTGCGGCAGGCGCCGCTCGGCGATGTTCAGCTTGGCCATGATTTTCAGGCGGGCCGTGATGAAGCCCTGCATCTGCTTCGGAATCATCCGTTCGGTCCGCAGCGATCCGTCGATCCGATAGCGAATCGCCAGATTGTTTTCGCCCGGATCGACATGAATATCGGACGCCCGCAGCTGAGCGGCCTGTTGGATCATCTGGTTGACCAGCTTCACGATCGGCGAGTCTTCGTCGGTGATCTCGGTTTCCTCGATCTCTTCCGCGCTCGGCAGCTCGCCCATCATCTGGTTCATCGAGTCGCGCAGGCCGTAATGGCGCGCGATCGCGCGTTGCAGTTCGTCGCGCGTACAGATCGCGGGTTCGATCCGGAACCCCGTGCTCATGCGCAGATCCTCGATCGCGAAGTAATCGAGCGGATCGGCCATGGCAACCATCAATTTACTTCCTTCTTTCATAAAAGGAAGCACCTGATAACGCTTGGCCATGCTTTCCGGGATGATCTGCGTAATCGCGGGATCAATCTGATATTTAAACAGGCTGACGTGAGGAATTCCGAGTTGGAACTCCAACACTTCGATCAGCTGCTGCTCCGTGATGGTGCCCTGCGCGATCAGATGGTCGCCGAGCTTACGCTTGGTCTCCCGCTGTTCGACGAGAGCTTGCTGCAGCTGTTCTTCGGAAATAATGCCGTTCTCGACGAGCAGGTCGCCGAGCCTTTTTTTAACAATTGCCATTCCCGCTTCATCTCCGCCTATATTTATTGAAATTTGAGATTCAAACTTTGCTCTTTACAACCGAAATAAAATAAGGATCGACAAGCGCCTGAGACGAAAGATACACCAAAATTGGGACCGACGACCCGAAGCGTCTTTTTATATATCGTAGAATCGGGAGGGTTTTTTTAGAGGGTTTGAGAAAAAAATATAAAAATCATTTACGTTCGCGATTCGGAGCAATTTATTTGAGCGGAATAAGTAATTAGTATTGAGAACCTAAGGCTTATGACCTAAAATGATTATATATCACAAGGTTTGATTTTTGACAATTATCTCGCGAAAACTTCTACTTCTTGGTTTTTATAGGTACAAGGAACTTGAAGTCGATCATTCGAAAATATTCAGCTTTCATAAAAACGGCAAACCGAGGAGGATTAGAAGTGAGGAAAAAACATGTGGGCATTTGGGCGGTCGTGCTGACTTTGATCGCGGTAAGCATTCCGTTCGGCGTTTGGAAAGCGATGGCCGATACCGAGCCTCCGTACCAGATTCGAATTTTGGAAGTCGTCGATAACGGCGCTTACGCGCTGAGCGATTCGTTGGCGGGAACGCCTAACGTTACCGTCGAAACGATGCGCATGAAAACGTTCATCGCGATGCGCGACGAACTTGACGGAAAGTACGACGCCGTTTATTTCGGAAAGGGCACGTACAGCAACGCGCAGCCGCAGGCTTTTACGTCCGGTCCTTCCGATACGCAGCGCGCAGCGCATAATACGACGGCCATTATGAACGACATCACCAGTCTTAAAGCCAAAGAAATCGAAAACAATTATATTCTTAAAGGTCTTCCGGTCATCTTCCACAGATCGATCGCTTCGCAAAATCCGCAAGGAAACCTGTACGCGCTTTACGACAAGTATTACAATTCCGCCACTCGTCCCGGCAATGTCCTGCTCGTCGGCGACAGCGGTTTGATCACTCGGGTTTCTCAAGCGATCAAAGACGGAAACGCGCTTTACAAGCAGCGTCCGCGCGTGGAAATCACGTCCAAACCGCAAGACTTTCTCGGCGGCTCTTCCACCGTGTACACGACGGGCAATACGCTGACTTTCACGTTCAACGCCAACAACGTAAAGGACTTCAACACGCCGGTCAACGCAAAACTCTATGCCAGCGTCGACAAAGTGCTGCCTTTGTCGGACGAAAACATCGTGGCCACCTCGACACTGACCGCCCGCCAAGGCAAATTGACCTACAAACTGCCGCAGACGTTTTCCGGACCGGTGTATTGGAAACTGGAGTTGACGGCGAACGGTTTGAGCGATTACGCGGAAGGCGCGTTCCGCGTCCGCGACAAACAAACGGTGATCCGCGTGCTTCAGGTCATGCCGAGCAATGACGCGAGCAGTTTGCTCAAAGACACCAACATGAACCCGACTTATCTCAAAACCAACGATTACGACATTCAGATCACTCCGGTGCTTTTCAGCGCGTTCAATACGGCAAGCAACGTCAATTCGTACGCCAACCTGAACGGCAGGTATGACATGATCATTTTCGGCTTTGTCGATAACTATAATTCCCAAACGTCCAGCGGTCTAAGCGACGCGGCAGCCGCTGGCGTGAATGCTTTTATCAAAACCGGGCAGGCCGTCATGTTTACGCACGACACGATGATCGGCGACAAGTGGAACCCTTGGATCAAAAACTTCCAGGCTACCACGGGACAAACCGGATTATATACCAACATGGGCCTCGGCGCGCCGAATCCATCCACGCGCACCAAGGTTGTCAACAACGGCATGCTGACGCAATTCCCGTTCGACCTTTCGCTCAAGCCCGGCAATACCAACGGTTACGTCGGCCAAATCGCACTGACGCACGACCAATACTACATGCTCGATCTCGAAGATCCGACGATCGTGCCGTGGTACAACATCGTCAGCGAAAGTAACGATAACGCGGCTTACAAACGCGACAGCGACGATAGTTACGACCATTACTATACGTACTCCAAAGGCAATGTCACCTATTCCGGCACGGGCCACACCAATACCCGATTCCCGGAATGGGAACAAAAGTTGTTCGTGAACACGATGTTCCGCGCGTTCATCGGCTCTAACCACGCGCCTAGCGTAACCGTCATTTCGCCGACCGCGGCCGAAACGACGAAGCCTTCTTACCTAAAGGATCTCGTGTTCAGCTACCAAGTGGACGATCTCGATTTGAACGATCTGAACGTGTATTCGTCAGTCAAATTCAAGGTCAACGGCCAGTACATGGACAATATGTCGATCGCGGAGAAAAACGTGCCGAAAGGCACGGTCATCACGCAAAAATTCGCGAACCCTCTTCTGCTGAAAGAAGGCACGATCCAGATCGAAATCACAGCTCGCGACAAACAAGGAGCGACGGCCGTCAAAACGATCGATCTGACCCTGCAAAAAGTATCGGCGAATCTGCTGACGGAACGTACGCTGGATACGATCCCGTCGAACTACGAGTTCTTGACCGGAAGCACGGTAGGCATGACTTATAAAGTAACGCCGCAGTCGATTCCGGCCGCCGATATCCGCACGGGCGAAAACGGCCTGCAAACGCTGGAAATCTCCAACGTGGCGTACGCGGAAAAACTTCCGGCAGGTCTCGAAATATCCGGAACGCTTCCGACGGGCATGACCAAAACGGGAACGCTGAGCACCGGTTACACGCTGAACAAAACGTTCGATAAAATCACGTATACGCTGAGCGGAAATTCGTACGTGCCGAATGCGGGCAGCGCGTTCTCGTTCCACTTGGATACGATTCCTACGCAGAAAGGAACGTATAACCTGAATCAGGCGCGATTGTCTTATGAAGACGTTCATGCCGCGCCGGATGCCGCCGCCGCTTCCTCGAATGCGATCACGCTGATGAACGGCTACAGTTTGATCACGCTCGGTCCTGACGCCACCACGATCACGGGCGGCTCGATCAAAGGCCGCGCCTTATTCAACGGTCCGGTTTCGTTAAGCAGTTTCGATATCGGCAACGGATTGTCGGCTTACGACGCTTCCTTCCCTAGCGTGTCCACGAACGGAAACCTGTCCATCAACGGGGGCTCCGTCAATAAAGGACCGATCTTGTCGGGAGGTTCCTTCACTTCGACCGCCTTCGGTATCGCCGATACCACGATCATGGCGGCCGGAGACATCAAATTGAACGGCAACAACGGGTTAAGCAATTCTTCCGTTTGGACGGCCGGAAATCTGATCATGGACAATTATTACGTGGATAACGGATTGAAGCTGCGTGCCGTCGGCAATTTCACCATGACGGGCAACAGCGGATTCAACGGCGGAAACGTGACGTACGGCGGCGCTTCCAACTTTACGAGTCCGTACGTGACTCCGGCGACGCCGGCCAGCATCAAATCTCAATTCGATACGACAAAAAGCGCGACCAACGCGAAAGGCGTTGCCGACTTCGCCGCGGTCAAGCAGCAGCTGATCAATCTTTCCAATTCGTACGGCGCCCTGACGACAAACGGAGCGCGGGATACAGCGGATACAAGCGGCATCGTATACAAAGGAACGGATCCCAAGATCAACGTGTTCAAAGTAGACGGCACCCAGCTTTCCAACTTGAACAATCTCAAGCTTCAAGCTCCTGCCGGATCTACGGTCGTGCTGAACGTCGCGGGCGGGAACGTCACCTTCTCGGGCGGCTTCGACCTGACGGGCGTATCCGCCGACAAAGTCATCGTCAACTATACGGGCACCGGTTCCGTGACGCTGACTTCGGTCGGCTTAAAAGGAACGCTGCTCGCGCCGCAAGCGACGGTGAACTTCAACGGCGGCGACATTTACGGCACCATCGTGGCAGGCAGCTATAAAACGACCGGTTGGACGTCTATCGGCAACGGCGCGTTCGGCGGTTCTTCTCCGTCGACCGCGACCGCAGCGCCGGGAGAAATCCGCACCATTCAATTCCCGGACGTCTACTTCAACGCGATCGTGAAAACGAAAAGTATCTCTTTGACGAATCAATCGCTGTGGGTAGGCGATTCCACGGTTCTCGTTCCGTCTGTTCTAATGACGGACGGAACAACGGACCTGACGCCGCTTCTCACCTGGACCAGCAGCGACCCTGCAGTGGCGAACATTGCTTATCCTCTCGGAACGACCGGAGGGAAGTCGGCCAGCGTCAGCGTGACCGGCGTGAAAGCCGGTACCGCCGTCATTACCGCCGTCGCTTCGGACGGAAGCGGAGTAAAAGGCACCGCGACCGTGACTGTCGAAGCTCCGGCACTGTCGATCGACGGCAGCACGTCCGTCAATGTCGGACAGACGATCAAAGATATCAAAGCGGTAGTCAACGCATCGAATCTTCGGATCGACAATGTGACCTGGACAATCGTTAATACGAACGCGGACAACCTGAAGTTGAGTCCGCAAACCGATCCGACTTCGCTTTATGTCACGGGAGCGAAAAGCGGAACCGTTACGGTAAAAGCAACCGCGACGATAACCAACACGAGAACCAACACCGTACGCACGTTGACCGCAACCAAAGACATCAGCATCGTCGACAACTTGAGCAGCGTCGTCGTTAACGGTCCGGACACCGTCAAAAAAGGCGGCAGCATCAATCTTAGCACCGTCATTCTGCCGGAGGCGGCCAATATCGGCAGCATCGGTTGGACGATAAAAGACGGTAACGGCAACGCGACATTGGTACCGGGAAGCCCGGCTCCCGCCAAAACGGCGACCCTGCAAGGCGTCGCACCGGGACCGGTCACGGTCAGCGTGACGGTCAAAACGGCCGGCGATAACCCGATTGAACGTACCGTAACCAAGACGGTCTGGGTCCTCGATTTCGATATGACGGGGCCGGACACGGTATATGTAGGCGATTCGATCAACTTCACGTCCGCCCTGCTGCCTGCTAATTATCCGGGTGCCCAAGGTACCGTGAAATGGACCGTGTCCGACATAAGCGGCACCGGCGTCTCGACCGGCAATTACGCGCAGCTCGGCACGGCGACCAATAACGGCAGCACGGTTGCTTTGACCGGTTCGCAACCCGGCCAAGTCAAAGTGACCGCGACTCTGAACACGCCGGCCGGCGATTTCGTCGTCGAACGCGTCGTAACGATCAAACCGGTGGTTACGGCTCTTCTTCTGCCTCCGACGGTCAAAGTCGAAAAAGGCGTTCCGTTCGATCTGATCGCCGGAGCTCCTTTGAGAGTAAACCCGATCTCGATTGTCGTACCGGACATTCAAAGCCAATTGGTATGGAGCAGCGCCGACGCTTCGGGCGTCAGCGTCACTCCGAACGGCGTGGTCACAGGTCTCAAAGAAGGCAGCGAAGTCGTCGTCACCGTTTCGTATCAACGAACGCCGACCTCGCCGGCGATTACCGCAAATACCCGGGTCATCGTTGCCAAAGCTGTTGATCCTCAAGCACCGACAGACGGCGATCGTTACTAAGGTTAATTTGTACGAGGAAGGCTTGAACTGCTTGTAGAGCACTCGTATTTTTGCGATTTGTCGATAAGCGAAAAAGCCGCTGCCCTCTCGGGCAGCGGCTTTTTATCGTTCCATGCAAGTTAATCCCACCCCAAGAGACCCAGTTGTCGAAATATTCGGAGTTCGAAGTTTATAATCGGAACGACAAAAAAGCTACCGGCTGTTCGGATCGCAGCCGGTAGCAGAAACAGGTTACGTAACGGAGGACTTGCGCAAGACTATCGGGATTGATCCCCTTGCCGCTGGTTTGCCTTACTTCATTTGGACGGGATTTGCGATTCCTGAATCAATTCGATCTTTTCCGCCTTGACACTGATTTGATCGACGCGAGGCAGCGCAAGCCCCTGATTGTTAAAGACCTGATCGTTATAATCGACTTTGAAACGGCTGGTTTTCGATATCGTCTGATCGTCGAACACGATGTTTTGCCGGCTTGCGTCTTCGACCGAATTGCCGACTACCGCATTGACGGTCAGGTTGCCTTTGGCGAAAAAGCCGCCCTGAAGATCGAAGTTGGAGCCTACGCCGTAAAGTTCGGCTGCCGCATCGGTGTAGAAAAACCCTCGCAGCGTCTGCGCGACGTTGGCTTGACTGAAAGCATCGACCCGGTTCAGCAGAATCGGACCTTTGGAAATCAGCACGATCTCTTTGACGCTGCCCGATTTCGAAACTCCGGTAATGGTCGCGTCTTGAATTTTGGTATTGCCGAGCGTCAGCAGCGTCGAATCTACCGTGATCTTGCCGCCCAAATTTACCGCTCCGGTCACGAGGATGCTGCTGTCTATATTGAGCGGCGTGTTGTCGAGCGTGTTGTTCACGGTCAGATTTCCGTTGACGATCAGCCATGAAGAGGCACTTTTGGCCGTCTGCATCAAGCCTTTGAGCCAATCTCCGTCCACGTTCAGATCTCCGTTGAATACGACGGTACTTTTCATTGTCGTAAGTGCGGTAGTCAGATCGCTCAATTCCTTTTGATATTTCGGAAGTTGGACTTGGATGTAATCCGTGTACGCTTTTTCATAAGCATCCAACTCTTTTTTATATTGATCCTGAATGGTCTTGTCCGTCGAAAGAGGATCGACGGGTCTTACCGGAGGAACCGGCTTGACCGGCATCTTCAAGGCGTTCGGATAGCCGTTCAAGTACGAAGCGTAATCCGCGATCTCGACGGATTCGCTCAGACCGAGGGCTTGGATGAACTTGTCGCGGAACGACTGATCGACGTCAACCTTCACGAACTGCTCGTTTTTGCGGATTCGCACTTGGCTCAAATCGATATCCAACGCTTTGCGAACGTTCGCGATCGTCAATTCTCCGCTCAGCGCGGCTCCGTCCGCTCCCCGATTCACCGCTCTGGGCGCATAACCGTTTTCCGAAAGCGTGAAATCCTCCAAAGATTGGATGAACGCCAACGGTTGCGAACCGTCCGCACGGTTTTGCATCCGCGGGAACAAGCTGGTTTTTTGCAAGTTTTGTCCTCTGTAGGCGTAATTGGCCACATTGTTTACGCGAAGCGTTTTGCCTGCGTAGATATTGCCTTTGATCGTCGGCGAACCGTTCAGGATCAAGTCCTGTTCCGAACCGAACGCGTAATTCAAAAAGTCCGGATACAAGCTGACTTTCACGTCCTGCTTCAGCGTGCGCTTCACGCCGTTGATTTCGCTTTGCGCGATCAAAGTTACGGTGTACGAAGATTCCTTTTTCAATGCATTTCCCGCAAAATCGTCGCTGGCCTTGGCCGACAGCAAACGGGTCGAAGCGAGAGCAAGTTCCGTTTTCACGCCTTCGCCCGTTGCGGCGTTGCTCGCTTGCAAAGCCGGAATCCCGGTCAATACATTTTGCAGCGTCGATCCCAAAACATTAGCTTTCAGCTTTTCCCCGTCCAGCTTCTCCGCGATGTAAGCGACGGATTCGTCCAGCGTTTTTTGCGTAAGCTGCAAGCTTTGAATATCGTTTTCTCTCGTTAGCGTCCGCCTTGCTCCTCCGACCGCTGCGCTCAGTACCGCAACGCCGAGCAGCGTGAGGATCAACATCATGAACATGACCATGACCAAGGCCGAGCCTTTCTCTTCGCGGAAACGTCTCATGCAAGCCTGTTCCCCTTTCCTTCTGTTATCGTTCAGAAACCGAATCGGCTTTCCAATTGAAGCTGCGACTGTCCGGAATCGGAGCCCAATCGCAAAGCCAGTTTGATATTGATCAATCCGGTCGTGTAGTAATCGAATCCTCCGGCCGTTTCGCCTTCGACGGTGATCGAGGATAATCCGCTTACGATACTGCCGTTGCTTATTCTCGTGGCTTGATACGGGTCGACGGGCGGATTTTCAGCGTTCAACACATTTGCTTTTTGAATTTCCAACTGGCCTTGCGGAGAGATCACGATCGTGACTTTGTCCCCAGCCTGTTGAGTACCCAGTTCATCGACATGGTACATTTCGAAACCTGTTCCGTTCGGCAGCGCATAGACCCGATCCGGAGCGAAAGCATACAGTTCCGTAATGATGGAAGACATCAACACATCGCCTTCTTCGCGAATCCGATTCTCGACCGCAACTTGGTCGTAACTGCGAAAGCCGAAAAAAATCGTGGTCGAAATGACGCCGAGAATGATGCCCATAAGCGACAATACCGCCAAAAGTTCGATCAGCGTGACGCCTTCCTCGCGTTTCCAACGTTTAACGAATCGATTGCGCATTCACGTATCCCTCCACTGTTACGCCGTCCACTCCCGGTCCGGCCGCTCCCGCCGACACCGTCGTTACGGTAGCGCTGATCGGCAGCAGCAAGTCGCCTCCCGTATCGCCTGAGCGATTCAAACTTTGCTGATATTCGATCACGACCCTGTACTGGATGCCGTTGACGGTCGGTTGAAGTACGGCCATTACCGGCTGAAGATTCCCGTTCTCGAACATGTTCCGGAACGCGCAAGCTCCCGTCGTCGCGTTTGTGCAGGTTCCGAAAGTCTCCGGCGTAATGCCCACGCGCTGCGCGTTTAATCCGTTGCCTGCCTTGACGACGGTCGCGCTGCCCGAGCCGAAATATTCTTTAAGCCGAACAAAATCCTGCTTTTGCATATACACAAGCGCATTACGAGCCAGGTTCGACATGATCGTCTGATTCTGATTAGACTTCGCGAACGTCAGCGCATTGCTAAAATAAGCCGTGAAAGCCAGCGCTACGATCGATACAATCAACATCGCCGCGAGCACTTCAATCAGCGTAAATCCTTCTTCCTTTTTAAAACGCTCCAGCAAAAAAACTCCTCCTTCCGGCGCGTCTGCGAAACTCCTGAAAATCACGTTCCGAAGAGACGGCATTCGCTTATATATCGGTCTTTTTTCCTTCTTTCATTATATGGTCGGGCTTGAAGCGGGGCAATGATTATTTAGGTCTTTCGGCCCTGATCCTAATGACTTGCGACAATCGCATGAAGGTCGACAAAAGTGGTATGATAAACAAGTCGAATAAAGCGTTTTCTTCAACTATCATCGATTGGATCTTGCATCTCGTATCATGCATTCAAGGGACTTATACTGAAGGAGGAAATTTACTTATGGCATTATTGTCCTGCAACTTTTATTCCGAATCGCTCGGTCTCAGCACGTCGATGAACGTCATTCTGCCCCAGCAGACCCGTTCGCAGATCGGCTTGGCAAACGTCAAACGTCCCGGGCCGCATAAAACGCTGTACTTGCTGCACGGATTGTCCGACGATGACACGATCTGGGTACGCCGGACGTCGATCGAACGATACGCCGCCGCTTACGGAATCGCGATCGTCATGCCGCAGGTACACCGGAGTTTCTATACGGATATGGCTTACGGGGAAAAATATTGGGAGTTTATCAGCGAAGAGCTGCCGGAGCTGGCCCGTTCCTTCTTCCCGCTGTCGGCCGAACGCGAAGACAACTTCGCGGCCGGGCTGTCGATGGGCGGATACGGAGCGTTCAAGCTGGCTTTGCGCAGACCTGATCTGTTCGCGGCAGGAGCCAGTCTCTCCGGAGCGCTGGATATCGCCTCCATGACCGAAAATCCCGACAATCCCCGCTCCGGCCTACTGCGTACCGTTTTCGGCGAGGAAAAAGTACGCGGCAGCGAAAACGATCTGCTGTACCTGTTGGACCGCGTATCGAAATCGAGCATGCCGCAGCCGAAGCTGTACCAGTGCTGCGGCACCGAAGATTTCCTGTACAAAGACAACCAGACTTTCAAAAAAGCGGCCGAAGGCAGCGGGCTGGACTTTACGTACGAAGAAGGTCCCGGCGAGCACGAATGGGGCTACTGGGATAAAATGATCCAAAACGTGCTGGAGTGGCTCCCTCTCGGCGAACCGGGCAAGTAAACAGCGTTCGTCGGCTTTGTTCGTATGCATTGCTGGCGCAAAAGACTGCGAAATAACGAACGGCTGCTGTTAAACGCGAATGCGAATAAGCCATGTCTCGATAACGATGAGACATGGCTTATTCGGCGTTGAAGCTCGGCTAACACTTTTTAAGAGACTATTTGGAGGTCGCATCGGTTCGCCCGGCGGACGATGCGGCTTCGTCGGAGCGCCCTAATTCGTTGCTCGCTTTGCAGATCCGATTGCGCCCGCTTTCCTTCGCGCGGTACAAAGCATCGTCAACGCGGCGGAACAAGGTTCTGGGGGCTCCCGCGTACGACAAGCCGTAACCGAGCGAGACCGTCAACTCCAGACGGGTTCCGTCATCCAATACGAAAGCATGCCCCTCTACGACCGATCGTATCCGTTCCGCGACGCGCACGACCGACTCTTCTTCGTGACGGTCGATCACGATCGCGAACTCTTCGCCTCCGTTACGGGCCGCATAACTGTCCACAGGCGAACACGAGGTCAGAATTTTGCCGAGCTGCCTGAGCACGATATCCCCGGCCGGATGTCCGTGCGTGTCGTTTACGCGCTTGAAGTGATCGATATCGAGCAGGATCAGGCCGAACTCTTCTCCGTGCTTCTGGGCACGCTTCACGCGTCGATCGTACAGCATATGAAAAGCTCTCGGATTATGCAGGCCTGTCAGGAAGTCGCGATGCGCGGCGTCTTCCATAAAAGCGAAAAGTTCGTTGGAATTTTTGAGATGGCGCAGCATGAGGAAGGTAAAGACGGCGGTTCCCGCGATGATCACGGAATAGACCGGGATGATGCTGACGAAACTCGGGCCGATCATGATATAAAAACTTGCCAGCAGCACAACGACTTGAACGGCGAAAGCCAAAGCCCATCTTTTAGGTTCCAGCTGCCCTTTTTTCAATACCAAAATGACGAGCAGGAACGTGACGAGCGCGTTGGACGCACCGACGTACGAAGACAAACCGAAATCGCCGAACAAGAAAAAGCGGAATACCGCGATGATCACGCTCGCCGCAAAACCGCCGGGAATTCCCGCGACGTAAACGCCGATAATGATCGCCGTTTGACGAAGGTCAATGACCGAATTTTCTCCGATCGGAAAAGAGAATTCCATCATGAGGATGCCCGCGACGCCCAAAGCGGCTCCGGTGAACCAGGGCAGCCAAGAACCGGAACGCGCAGCCAGCGAGGATTTACGAAAACGATTTAAAAAAACATTACCGAAAAACAACAACGTCGCCAGGATCGTAAAGTTGATAAATAACTCTTTGAACATAATTAAGATTGCGCCTCGCAGTCTGCAACAATGCGAATTAAGCGGCCGACAGATTAGCCGGCCGCTTTTTCTACATTTTACCCGATTCCCGAGTTTCTGCAAACAAACTTTGCTTTTTTCAAAATAAAGGAAAATGCAAAAAACGCCTTCGCGGAGGAAGACGTTTTTGCTTTCGCAAAGGCTCGATGAAGCGAAAGAGCATAAATACTGCCAAAAAAATCATTCCAGTACCTTGTCAACGCTATCGGAAACGTGCCGATTACGATAATTGCTTACAGTCGGGTGCTCAGCCACTCGGTCGTGTGCTCAAGCGTTGCCGTCGCGCGTTCGATAGCCGCTTCGACTTGAGGCTTGGCCGTGCCGCCGTAGACGTTGCGGGCATTGACCACGTTCTCCGGCTGAAGCACGTCGTAGATTTTGTCGTCGAACAGATCGGAGAAGGTCTTGAATTCTTCGAGCGTGAGGTCAAGCAGATACTTGCCGTTCTCGATACAGTACAGGACCGTTTTGCCGATGACTTCGTGCGCGTCGCGGAACGGAAGGCCTTTGCCGACCAAGAAATCCGCAATGTCGGTCGCGTTCGAGAAGTCTTTGTTGACCGCTTCGCGCATGCGGCCCGTGCGAACCTGCATCGTCGCGATCATCGGAGCGAACAAACGCAGCGCCCCGTCAAGCGTCGCTACCGTGTCGAACATACCTTCTTTGTCTTCCTGCATGTCTTTGTTGTAGGCGAGCGGAAGCGACTTCAGTACCGTCAGCAGACCCATCAGGTTGCCGTAGACGCGGCCCGTTTTGCCGCGAACCAGTTCGGCCACGTCCGGATTTTTCTTCTGCGGCATGATGCTGCTGCCCGTGCAGAATGCGTCATCCAGCTCGACGAAGCCGAATTCCGTACTGCTCCACAGCACCAGTTCTTCGCAAAGGCGGGACATATGCATCATGAGGATCGACGCGCCGGACAGGAACTCCAAAATGAAGTCGCGGTCGCTGACCGCGTCCAGGCTGTTCTCGTACACGCCGTCGAAGCCGAGCTGCTCGGCCACGAAATGGCGGTCGATCGGGAATGTCGTGCCCGCAAGCGCGCCCGCGCCCAGCGGCAGTACGTTGATGCGCTTATAGCTGTCCATCAGTCGCTCCGCATCGCGTTGGAACATGGAGACGTAAGCGAGCAGGTGATGCGCGAACAGGATCGGCTGCGCTCTTTGCAAATGCGTGTAGCCCGGGATGATCGTGTCGGTGTGCTGCTTGGCTTGGTCAATTAGCGCTTGTTGTACCGCTTGCACCAGACCTGTCAGTTCGACGACGCGGCTGCGCAGATACAAGTGCATGTCGGTCGCGACCTGGTCGTTGCGGCTGCGGCCGGTATGCAGCTTGCCACCGACCGGGCCGACTTCCTGGATCAGGTGCTTTTCGATATTCATGTGAATGTCTTCGTCGGAAACGGAAAATTCGACTTCGCCGGCTTCGATCTTGTGCAGGACTTTGATCAGGCCTTCGGCGATCGTGTCCGCGTCTTTTTGCGGAATGATCCCGCATTTGCCCAGCATGGCGACATGTGCCAGGCTGCCTTGAATGTCTTCTTCGGCCAGTGCTTTATCGAAATTGATGGAGGCGGTATATTCCTCGACCAGACGGTCGGTCGGCTTGGTAAAACGGCCTCCCCATAGTTTATTCATAAACGTTCCTCTTCCCCCTCATGGCGTCCCCTCCCAAACCCTCCCCGAGGGAGGGCCCCAAAGGGCGACTGCCCTCTGGACACCTGTAAAGGGCAGAGATTGCGGTCGGCTTCGGGCGTGAGGTTTGCTTTAGTGTAGTGGTGGTGCTGGCGGTACATGCCGCCGCGCTTGCCCTGCCTTCGGCGGGCCGCGGCTGAATGCGGGCGCGGGAGCGGGTTGCGGGCAGCGGTTTGCTGCCTGGTGCGACGCGCGCGTGGGACTTCAAGACGGGCCGGAGGCGGAGCGCTGCGCAGCTCCTGTCCGGCCAAGAGCGGGGTCGAAGGCGGGCCGCTTCGCGTGGCCCTGTTCGACCGGAAGAGCCGAAGCCGGAAGCGGGCAGCTAAGCTTGCCCTGTCCGGCTAAGACCCGGGGCTGGATGCAGGCGGCTGCGCCAGCCTTGTCCAGCCAAGGGCCGGGGCCGGAGGCGGAACACTTCGTGGTTCCTGTCCGGCCAGGTTCCCGTTCGGGGAACCTCTGCTTTTGGCTTCGCAAGGTCAAGATCAAGAGCTTGTCCGGCTTCTTATACAAGCCGGACGCCTTTTACTTTCCCTATAAAAAAGGCGAATAGCGTGGGTGGAGGGGGAGTTTCAGTGAAGAAGCGTCAGCGTTCGCCTTTGCAATTGGGAAGCCTCCTTGTTAATTCAATCCAGCTTCCCAATTGCAACACGCGATCTAAAGTCTTTCGAAGAAAGACACGTCGTAAGCATAAGCTACGAAACTCCCCCGGAACCCACTTTTTTCCCTCACTAACGATTACTTGCTTTGATTTTGCTCTACGCCTTTACCCACTTTCAATCTCAAAGCGTTGAGGCTGATAAAGCCCGTCGCGTCATTCTGGTCGTAAGCTTGGCTCGGGTCGGCTTCCATCGTCGCGATGTCCGGGTTGTACAGGCTGACCGGGCTTTTGACGCCGGCGCCGATGACGTTGCCTTTGTACAGCTTCACGCGTACCGTACCGCTCACGTTCTTCTGGCTTTCCGTGACCAGCGCTTGCAGCGCGAGGCGCTCCGGCGCGAACCAGAAGCCGTTGTACACGAGCGTGCTGTAACGAGTGAGCAGGGAATCGCGCAGGTTCATGACTTCGCGGTCCATGGTCAGCGATTCCATTTTGCGATGAGCGGTGAACAGGATGGTGCCGCCCGGAGTTTCGTACACGCCGCGGCTCTTCATGCCGACAAAGCGGTTTTCGACCATATCGACGCGACCGATGCCGTGTTTGCCGCCGAGTTCGTTCAGTTTGTCCATGACTTGCAGCGGGCTCAGCTTTTCGCCGTTCAGCGCGATCGCATTGCCTTTTTCGAATTCGATTTCCAGCATTTCCGGCTCGTCCGGCGCATCCTGAGGGTCGGCGCTGAGCAGGAACATTTCTTTGTTTTCCGGAGCGCTCGGGTCGAACCAAGGGTCTTCCAGCACGCCGCTTTCATAGCTGATATGCAGCAGGTTGCGGTCGGTGGAGTACGGTTTCGCGGCGGATGCCGTAACCGGGATCCCGTGTTTTTCGGCGTAAGCGATCATCTCGGCGCGGCCCGGGAACGTGTCGCGGAACGTGTCGAGTCTCCAAGGAGCGACGACTTTGATATCGGGAGCGAGCGCCGCGACGCCGAGTTCGAAACGAACCTGATCGTTGCCTTTGCCCGTCGCTCCGTGAGCGATCATCGTGGCGCCTTCGGCACGGGCGATTTCGACCATGCGTTTCGCGATCAGCGGGCGCGCGATGCTGGTACCCAGCAGGTATTGGCCTTCGTACAGCGCGCCGGATTGGAACATCGGGTAGATAAAGTCAGAAGCGAATTCGGCTTGCAGGTCGTCAATGTAGACTTTCGAAGCGCCCGTAGCCAGTGCTTTCTCTTCAAGTCCGTCCAATTCTTCTTTTTGACCGATATCCGCCGTAAAGGCGATGATTTCCGCGTCATACGTTTCTTTCAGCCATTTCAAAATGATCGAAGTATCCAGTCCGCCGGAATACGCGAGTACGATTTTTTCTTTTGCCATGATTTTTCATTCCTCCGCTCTGAACGCTGCCGTTCAATATCTGGTGTGATCGTCTTTCCTTTTTCGTCGCAAGAGCGGCGTTCTCCTGCTTGTTCAGGAGCGCCGCTCTTTTTCTATCCGGTAAAAAAACTTACGCCATCAATGTCGCCATGACCGCTTTTTGCGCGTGCAGGCGGTTTTCCGCTTCGTCGAAGATTACGCTGTTTTTGCCGTCGATCACGCCTGCGCTCACTTCTTCGCCGCGGTGTGCCGGGAGGCAGTGCAGGAACAGATAGTCGCTCTTTGCGTGCCGTACCAACTCTTCATTGACCTGATAATCTTTGAACGCCAGCTCGCGGACTTTCTGCTCTTCTTCAAAGCCCATGCTCGCCCATACGTCCGTGTACACGGCATCGGCGTTTTCGACCGCTTCGCGCGCGTCGCGCACGATGGCGATTTTCGAACCGGTTTGATTCGCGATCTCCTGTGCTTGACGCACGATATCCGAATCCGACTCATAGCCTTCCGGGCTCGCGATGCTCACGTCCATGCCCATCTTCGCGCCGCCGAGCAGCAGCGAATGCGCCATGTTGTTGCCGTCGCCGATATACGCCAGTTTTTTGCCGCGCAGCGATCCTTTGTGCTCCTGAATCGTTTGCAGATCGGCAAGTACCTGACACGGATGGCCGAGATCGCTCAGCGCGTTGATAACCGGGATATCCGCGTATTTCGCCAGCTCCGTCACGTTTTCGTGGCCGAAGGTGCGGATCATGATGCCGTCCAGGTAACGCGACAACACGCCTGCCGTATCGGGAATGGCTTCGCCGCGTCCGAGTTGGATATCGTTTTTGCTGAGGAAAAGGGCATGCCCGCCGAGTTGGAACATGCCGACTTCGAACGATACGCGGGTACGCGTCGAGGACTTTTCGAAAATCATGCCGAGCGTTTTGCCTTCGAGCGGACGGAACGTTTCTCCCGCTTTCTGCTTGCGTTTGAGTTCGATCGCCAGGTCCAGCAGGTATTGAATTTCTTCGGTCGTGTAATCGGTCAGTTCGACGAGATCGCGTCCTTTGAGGGCGATGCCGTGCGCTTGTTGGGTCAGGTCCATGAGGTTGCCTCCTTGAATTCGGTTATTTTAAAAAAAGAAGCGTCCGCGAGCCGGAAGTCACTGTCCGGTTCGCCGAACGCTCTATGGCCGCCTGAGACGACTCTTCCTTAAGATTTAAGCACTGGGTGTCGGTACTTTCTCTTCGATAATCGAAGCGACGATGTCGACAGCCTGGTTCACTTCTTCCTCGGTCACGTACAGGTTCGGCAGCAAACGGATTACGTTCGGGCCGGCGGAAACGAACAGCAGGCCGCGTTTTTGTCCGGCCGCGACCAGATCTGCCACCGGTTCCGCGCATTCGATGCCGATCAGCAAGCCGAGTCCGCGCACTTCCTTCACGAACGGATTGCCATTCAGACGCTCGCGCAGTTGGTTCATCAGCTTGTCGCCGATCTCTGCGGCTCTAGCCGGAAGATTGTCTTCCTGCATCGTCTCGATTGTGGCAATGATCGCGGACGATGCCAGCGGCGTGCCGCCGAACGTCGTGGCGTGGCTGCCTGCGGTGAACGCTTCTTTGAGATACTCGCGTCCGATCATGGCACCTGCCGGGAAGCCGGAAGCGATACCTTTGGCTACCGTGAAAATATCCGGCTTGATGCCGTAGCGATGATGCGCGAACCAAGCACCCGTGCGGCCCATGCCCGTTTGCACTTCGTCGACGATCAGCAGGATGCCTTTGTCGCGGCAAAGCTGCTCGATTTGCTGCGCGTATTCCTGCTCCAACGGATATACGCCGCCTTCGGCCTGCACCATCTCGATCATGACCGCGGCGGTGCGCTCGTTGATCGCGTCTTCGATGGCTTGGATATCATGCGGAGGCACGGTCACGAATCCGGCGGGAAGCGGCAGGAAGCCTTCTTTCACTTTATCCTGTCCGGTCGCGGTCAGCGTCGCCAACGTGCGGCCGTGGAACGATTTGCCGAGCGTGATGATCTCGTAGCGCTCTTCGCCTTTCACTTTTTGGAAATAACGGCGGGCCAGCTTGATCGCGGCTTCGTTCGACTCCGCTCCGCTGTTGCAGAAAAACACGGCGTCGGCCTGTGCGACTTCGGCGACTTTTTTGGCGGCTTCTTCCTGTTTCGGGATCACGAACAGGTTGGAGGTGTGCCATAGGGTGTCGATCTGTTCTTTGAGCTTCTCGGATACTTTCTTCGGCGCGTGGCCGAGGTTGGTGACGGCAAGTCCGCTCATGAAGTCGAGGTATTTGTTGCCCTGGTCGTCCCAGAGCCAGCTGCCTTCGCCTTTGACGAGGGCTAACGGGTTTCTGGCGTACGTTTGGAAAAGTGAACTCTCTTCTTGCGGCATGATGGGTATGCTCCTTCCTGGGGTGGGTGGGAGGCTGCGGGAGAAGTGCGTTTCGGTCGCTTGTTGAACTCGGGGAAATTGAATTAGATTTAAAAGGTAATTCCCCGAGTTCAAAGGCGAACGCTTACGCTCCTTCACTGCACTTCTCCCTCCGCTCGGTACGCTTGGTCGTTCACGGGCTTTTAGAGCAGGGATACAGAATCGATTTTGGATATCGATTCTTTCTTAGGTAAGACTTCAAGTGGATTCATGGATGTCGGGATAAATCAGACGGTATTCGAGAGTGTATCGAAGTCGAGTCTGTATCCGGATTACAGATTCGACGACGGTAAAACACTCGAGAACACGATGAATTGGAGCAGTTTTCGTTCGAATGCGAAACGGTCTTTCAATCATCATTTCAACACTCAGTCTTCGAAAACCGCCCGTCGAAACTCATCGTCGAATGACCGTTCCGATCTGCTCGCCGGACAGAAGGCGGGGCAGGACGCGGGGTTCGCTGCCGTCTACGATGACGACTTCCTGGACCTCGCCGTGAATGCATTTCATGGCGGCGCGGACTTTGGGGATCATGCCGCCGTAGATTTCGCCGCTTGCGATCATGTCTTCGATCTCCGCGAAGGAAACGGAAGGCAGAGGCGTTTTGACGCCGTCGATCGTTTTGAGAATGCCCGGCACGTCGGTGACGACGATCATGCGGGATGCGCCGATGAACGACGCGACGGCTCCGGCCGCGGTGTCGGCGTTGATGTTGTAGCGTTGTCCGCTGCCGTCGACGCCGAGAGGCGCGATCACGGGCATGTAGCCGAGATTGAGGATGCCGTCGACGATGCTCGCTTCAACATGGGTCACGTCGCCTACGAGGCCGACTTCGGCCGCGTTCGGGACAGGTTCGGCTTGGATCAGCGAACCGTCGGAACCGGAAAGGCCGAGAGCTTTGCCGCCTGCGGATTGGATGCGGCGAACGATCAGTTTGTTGATCGTGCCGGCCAAGACCATTTCCACGACGTCGAGCACGTCTTCGGTGGTGCGCCGCAGTCCGTTGACGAACTCCGTCGGAATGCCGAGCTTCTCCAAATTTTCGGAGATCGCCGGACCGCCGCCGTGTACGATGACGGGTTTAACGCCGCTTTTTTGCAGCTCGGCCAGATCCGTGAAAAAGGCTTCCGGCAGCGCACCCAAGGTACTGCCGCCGCATTTCATGACGAAAGATGCTTTGGCGCTTCCGGCTTGCGAAGCGGAAGATCCGCCGACTTCGTTTGTGCCTGCTTGAGTCATTCGTGTCTTCCCCTTTCGTTAAGTCCGGTATGCCGCGTTGATCCGTACATAGTCATAGGTCAGGTCGCAGCCCCACGCGGTTGCTTTTTCCGAACCCATATTCAACTCGACCGTAATCAACACGTCATCGCCTTTCAAATATTCCAAAGCGATATCTTCGTCGAATTTGACCGGCTGGGAAGCCGTCAGCACGACGATATCGCCGAGTTTGATATCCACGGTGTATGGATTAACAGGGACGCCCGCACGGCCTACCGCCGCGATGATCCGTCCCCAGTTGGCGTCCGCTCCGTACACGGCCGTTTTCACCAAGCTCGAACCGATGACGGTCTTCGCGATCGCGCGAGCGGAGTCCGTGCTGTCCGCGCCGGTAACGGTCACTTCGACCAGCTTCGTCGCGCCTTCGCCGTCGCGGGAGATCGCTTTGGCCAGATGTTCGCACACGGCGGCGAACGCCTCCGCAAACGCCGTCCAGTCCTTATGCTGCTCGTTCAGTTCTTTTTTCTGATCCGACAAACCGCTTGCCATCGCGACCAGCATATCGTTGGTGCTCGTATCGCCGTCGACGGTGATCATATTGAACGTGTCGTCGGTCGTCCGCCGAAGCAGCTTATGTAACGACTCGCTGCCGATCTTGGCATCCGTGGTCACGAAGGCCAGCATGGTTGCCATGTTCGGATGGATCATGCCCGATCCTTTGGCAGCGCCCGCGATCACGACCGGCTTGCCGTCGATCTGTACCGTGACGCATAGTTCTTTTTTCACCAGGTCGGTCGTGAGGATCGATTGGCTGAACTGCTCGCCGCCGTCGGCATCGCTGCGCAAAGCGCCGGACAGTCGGGCAATGCCGTCGCGCACCCGATCCATTTTCAGGTTTTCGCCGATAACGCCCGTCGAAGCCACGGCTACGTCGTCTGCGTCGACGCCGAAGCTCTCAGCCGCAAGCGCGCGCATCTCGTAAGCGTCGGCGTCGCCTTGTTTGCCCGTGCACGCGTTCGCGTTCCCGCTGTTGACAATAACTGCGCGCAGCACGCCGTTCGCCAAGCTTTCGCGCGTCGTTTGCAGCGGAGCCGCTTGGAAAATATTCGTCGTGTACACCGCGGCCGCAGCCGCAGGCACCTCGCACACAATAGCGCCGATATCGTTTCTTTCCGTTTTTTTCAGCCCGCAATGCAGACCTGCCGCTTGGAAACCGCGCGGGGTGATGATCGAACCGCCTTCGACGACGGTATAAGAAGGAACTGCCATGAGACGCTTCCGCCTTTCGCTATATAATCGCTATATTTTCGAATATCAAGGATACATCGGAATAAAGTTCAAACCGGTCGCCTCGTCCCAGCCCATCGCCAAGTTGAGGTTTTGAATCGCTTGTCCGGCTGCGCCTTTGACCATGTTATCGATTGCCGACACGACGGTTACGCGCCCCGTCCGCTCATCCGCGGAAAAACCGATATCGCAATAGTTCGAGCCCGAGACTTCTTTGGTCGCCGGCAGAATGCCGTTTTCCCGGATACGCACGAACGGTCTGTCTTTATAGAAGCTTCGATACAAATCGATAAAGTCCTGCGTGCTTTTCGATCCGTTTACCGATGCATACATCGTACTGAGGATGCCGCGCGTCATCGGGATCAAGTGGGTAGTAAACGTAACGACGACCTCGCTGCCTGCCGTTTCGCTCAGCACCTGCTCGATTTCCGGAATATGCTGATGCGCGTTCACTTTGTAAGCTTTCACGCTCTCGTTGACTTCGCTGTAATGCGTGCCGAGCCCGACTCCGCGTCCCGCGCCGGACACGCCGGTTTTGGCATCGATGATCAATGTTGCCGGATCGATCCACCCTTCCTTCACCGCCGGAATCAAGCCCAGCAGCGTCGCCGTCGGGAAGCAGCCCGGATTGGAGATGACCGACTGCCCGGCTACGGAATCCCCGTACACGTCGCTCAGTCCGTAAACGGCTTTTTCCAAAATGTCCGGCGACGCCGGGGCGCGCTTGTACCACTTCTCGTAAACGGCTCCGTCCTTCAGACGAAGATCGCCCGATAAGTCGATGACTTTCAAGCCCTGCTCCAGCAGCTTCGGTGTCAGTTCGGAGCTGACTCCGGCCGGGGTGGCGAGGAAGACGACATCGGCCTTCTCCTTGATTACCGCAGGTTCGATAGCCGTGAGCTCCAGTTCGATAATGTCCGTCAAATGAGGGAAACTTGCGCTCAAAGGCGTACCGCTATTCGATGAAGATAACACGCAGCTAACCTCCACTTGAGGATGCGCTTGAAGCAAACGAATCAGTTCTGCTCCTCCATAGCCGGTCGCGCCGACGATTGCTGCTTTGATTGTCCCGTTGTCCATGCTTCCTAACCTCCATCCGCACCGTTTTTTTCGTATGATTCCGTGCATGTTTTCAAAATAATATGTATTATTATACGTTCGACATCATATAAATACAACCTCTCCGGGAAAAGTTCACATTCTGTGTGATAGGTCCATTTAATCTTTAACCCCTCCGGGCAAAAAGATTAAATGAACCCGCGCTAAGCGACAATCTTTTCTCTATATTTTTGATTTTAAAACAGGAACAAACGTTCCTTTTTATATTCATAAAGCTTATACTACTTATATAAGGAAAAGACACGGCGCACATCCGACTTAGGCGCGATCTTCTATCGAACATCTAATTATAGAAAGGAAGATCGAGACATGCCACCAGATCGAAAAAATGAATTTCACCATCCCTACGATAAAGCTTACAAAACATTGCTATCTAATCGGGCAATGTTCGCAACTTTACTTCATCATTTTGTTCCGGGAGATTGGACGAAAAAATTGGGTACTGACGACTTAATCAGGGTCGACAAGTCCTATGTTTTGAGCGATTATAAAGAAAAAGAAGCTGACCTCGTTTATAAAGCGCAATTGAACGGACAAGAGTTTTACTTTTATGTACTGCTGGAGTTTCAATCCAGGGTCGATTTCCAAATGCCGCATCGGTTATTAACGTATATGACGGAGATTTGGCGGGATGTACAGAACAACACGCTACAGTCGGAGAAGCGCCGAAAAAACCATAAACTTCCTGCCGTTGTTCCGATCGTTTTATATAATGGCAACGCAAAATGGACAGCGGTTCGTTCTTTTCGGGAAATGATGGAGGGCGAACACCATTTTGGTGCAGAATTGCTCAATTTTCGTTATGTGCTCCTGGATGTGAAAAGACTGGATGCGCAACAGTTGGAGGAAATGGGCAATTTAATCGGGCTGATTTTTCTCGTTGAGCAAAACCCGGGAGCGGTGCCTTTTACCAATCGGTTGAGGAAGTCGAGCCAAATGTTGAAAAACCTGAACCCTGAACTATTTCAACTGTTCAAGTCCTGGTTCAAAATGACGAATCCCAAAGAAACAGAAAAAATCGGTCATATTCTCGACGAATACGAAGATCCGAAAGGAGTAGATACCATGATTTCGAATCTGACAAAAGCACTTCGCGATGAGTATTATGAAATGCGGCGAAAAGGTCTGGAAGACGGGATGGCGGAAGGGCTCGCTGAAGGACGTGTTGAAGGACGCCTTGAAGGAGAAGCTGCCGCTAGTTTGAAAATCGCGCGTAATCTGCTGAAAGAAGGTATGAGCACCGTGCAAATCGCGCGCTTAACGGGCTTGAGTCTGAGTGACGTGGAAGGATTACAGAACGAGAACCCGTCTTGATTGACGCTGCACTTTTTTCATGATCAAAAAAGCCGCTTTTCAGATCTAACGACCTGAAAAGCGGCTTTCTTTTTTTACGAAAGATCACATCTGAATCTTAAACCCTTTGCCCAACACTTCCTGCGCGTTGCTGATCACGACAAAAGCCTCGGGATCGACGGAGCGAACCAACGTTTTCAACCGACTCGTTTCGCTCTGCCCGATGACGACCATCAAGACAGGGCGAGATTCGCCCGTATAGCCGCCTTTGCCCGTCAACTCGGTCAGACCGCGGTCGAGATCTTTGAGAATGACCTGCGTGAGCTCTTCGCGCTTATCCGTAATGATATAGGCCACTTTCGTATAACCGAGACCCATTTCTACGGCGTCGATCACTTTTCCGGTAACATAAAGGCCGATCAACGCGTACAGCGCATTTTCTAGCGACAGGGTAAAGCCTGCCAGCATGATGACCGAACCGTCGACCAGCATAACGCAGAGCGATAAGCCAAGCCCGCTGAATTTTTGCAGCAGCTGCGCCACGATGGACAATCCTCCCGTTGATCCGCGCCCGCGAAAGACAAGTCCAAGACCCAATCCGACCCCGATACCGCCGTATAGCGCTCCGAGCAGCGGATTCGTGGTCGAGATCGGCCAATCGCGCGTGACGTAGATGAACAAAGGTAAACAAATGGTGCCGATCAATGTGCGCGCCCCGTATTTTTTGCCCAAAAAAATGACGCCTGCAACAAACAACGGAATATTGAATATCCATTGGGTAAAAGCCGGCTCGAAGCCGAACCATTCTTTGATAATGATCGACAAGCCCGACACGCCGCCCGACGCGATCTGGTTAGGCAATAGGAATAGATTAAACGCGATTGCCGTGATAAAAGCCCCTGCGATAATAAGCGCGGCATCCAACGCGTTGCGTTTGGCACCGTCGATCGGGACCAGCGGCTTTCTGCCGCCTTTACTTGTTTTCATGGTTCGCGTTTACTCCGTTTCGATCTTCAGTTGGCTGCGCAGATAAGCATCGACGAATCCGTCCAGATCGCCGTCCATCACCGCGCCGATATTGCCGGTTTCATGCGCTGTACGATGGTCTTTGACCATGTTGTACGGGTGGAACACGTACGAACGGATTTGGCTGCCCCAACCGATCTCGGACTGCTCGCCGCGAATCTCGGCCAGTTCCTGCTTTTGCTCTTCGATCTTGCGCTCATACAGCTTGGAACGCAGCATGGTCATGGCTTGCGCGCGGTTTTTGATCTGCGAGCGTTCGTTCTGACAGGTAACCACGATTCCGGTCGGAAGGTGGGTAATCCGGATCGCCGAGTCGGTCGTATTGATATGCTGACCGCCGGCGCCGCTTGCGCGGTACGTGTCGATCTTCAGGTCTTCCGTGCGAATATCGATCTCGATCGTATCGTCGATTTCCGGCACGACGTCGCAAGACACGAACGACGTATGCCGTCTGCCCGAAGAATCGAACGGCGAGATGCGAACCAGACGGTGTACGCCTTTTTCCGCTTTGAGATAGCCGTAGGCGTTGTATCCTTTGATCAGCAGCGTAACGCTTTTGATGCCCGCTTCGTCGCCCGGCAGATAATCGAGCGTTTCCACCTTGAAGCCGCGTTTTTCCGCCCACCGTCTATACATGCGAAACAGCATTTCTCCCCAGTCCTGCGACTCGGTACCGCCTGCGCCCGGGTGCAGCTCCAGGATCGCGTTAAGTTTATCGTAAGGTTCGCTGAGCAGCAGCTGCAGTTCGAATTCGCCGACCCGTTTAACGAGATCTTCGATGCTTCCCGCGACTTCGTTAGCCATATCCTGGTCTTCTTCCTCATCGGCCAGTTCGGCCATCAGCGCGGCATCGTCGTAATCCTGCTGCAGCTTCGCATATTGGTCGACCGATCCTTTGACGGCGTTCATCTCTGCGATCACGGCTTGCGCTTTATCGTTATCGTCCCAGAAATCCGGCGCGGACATTTTCTCTTCGAAGTTGGAGATCAGTTCTTGCTTCAGATCTAAGTCAAAGAGACCCCCTAAGGTTGGTTAATTTCTGCGCCATTTCGCGCAGATCCTGCTTCACTGACGGATCGATCATGTATCGTCACCTCTTCTATAGTATGGGAAAACGTAAATCGTCTTCCTTTTTAGCGTCTTAGACAGCCCTGCGGCCCGATCCCGGAAGTCGCCTCCTGGAACCGGGCCGTTGCTTGACTATCTTCGAAATCCGTTTACCGCAATGTTAACGTTGAGCGCGGCGCTCTTTGCGGGAAGCTTTTTTATCCGGCGTCGGGCTGTTCGTGCTGATCTTCTTCTCGTCGATAACCGCTTCGCGCTGCTGGTTGGATTCGACGCGTGCTTTCATGATATACGTCGCAACCTCTTCCTGAATGCTGGCGATCATCTGGTTGAACATTTCATAACCTTCGAATTGGTACTCGCGCAGAGGGTCCGTACCGCCGTAAGCGCGCAGGTGGATACCTTGACGCAGTTGATCCATCGCATCGATGTGGTCCATCCATTTGCGGTCAACCGCGCGCAGCGCGATAACTTTCTCGAATTCGCGAACCATGGCTTCGCCAAGCGAAGCTTCGCGCTCGTCGTAACGCTGTTGAACTTTATCGTACAGATATTCCGTGATTTCGGAAGCTTCTTTGCCCCACAGTTCGTCGCGGGTGATCTCGCCTTCTTCAAGCAGCTTGGCGTTAATGTAGTCCGCCACTTCTTGAAGCTCCCAGTTTTCCGGGATATCGTCGCCCGTATGCGCTTCGACGATCCGTTCGATGGTGCCGCGGATCATATCGAGCACGATCTGCTTCACGTTGTCGGCTTCAAGCAGCTCCATACGCTGTTTGTAGATGACGCCGCGCTGTTGGTTCATCACGTCATCGTATTGGAGAACAACTTTGCGCGTATCGAAGTTGTTGCCTTCGACGCGCTTTTGCGCCGATTCGACGGCACGCGTGATCATGCGGCTTTCGATCGGTTGGTCTTCTTCGAAGCCCAGACGCTCCATCATGTTCAGCACGTTGTCCGCGCCGAAACGCTTCATCAACTCGTCGCCGAGCGACAGGTAAAACTGCGTGGAACCCGGATCGCCTTGACGTCCGGCACGGCCGCGCAGCTGGTTATCGATCCGGCGCGATTCGTGACGCTCGGTACCGATGATATGCAGGCCGCCGACGTCATGCACGCCTTCGCCCAATACGATGTCGGTACCGCGTCCCGCCATGTTGGTCGCGATCGTGACGGAACCGGCTTGCCCGGCGCTCGAAATGATCTCGGCTTCTTCGGCGTGATACTTGGCGTTCAACACCTGGTGACGAATGCCTTTTTTCTTGAGCATTTCCGACAGCACTTCGGAGTTCTCGATCGATACCGTACCGACCAGGATCGGTTGGTTTTTGGCATGACGTTCTTCGATCTCGGCCACGACGGCGCGGAATTTGCTGGCTACGCTCTTATACACAACGTCCGGCGCATCGATGCGTTGGTTCGGACGGTTTGTCGGAACTTGAAGAACTTCAAGTCCGTAGATCTTTTTGAATTCTTCTTCCTCCGTCTTTGCCGTACCGGTCATGCCGGCCAGCTTGCGGTACATGCGGAAGTAGTTTTGGAACGTGATCGTCGCAAGCGTCATGCTTTCGTTTTGAACCGTGATGCCTTCCTTCGCTTCGATCGCTTGGTGCAGACCGTCGCTGTAGCGGCGTCCCGCCATCAGGCGGCCCGTGAATTCGTCGACGATGACGACTTCGTCTTCAACGACCACATAGTCGACGTCGCGGCGCATGATGACGTTGGCTTTCAGCGCTTGAACGATGTGGTGATTGAGCATGACATGCTTCTGGTCGTACAGGTTGTCGATGCCGAAATCGCGTTCCGCTTTCGCGGCGCCTTTATCGGACAGCGATACGGATTTGACCTTGATATCGACCGTGTAATCCTCTTCCGCCTGCAGACGCTTCACGAAGCGGTCCGCGAGGAAATACAGTTCCGTCGATTTTTGCGCTTGCCCGGAGATGATCAGCGGCGTACGCGCTTCGTCGACGAGAATGGAGTCTACTTCGTCGATGATGCAGAAATAGAGCGGACGTTGAACCATCTGCTCTTTGTACAACACCATGTTGTCGCGCAGATAGTCGAAGCCGTACTCGTTGTTCGTTCCGTACGTGATGTCGCAGCCGTAAGCTTCTTGCTTTTGCGCATGCTCCATGCCGCTCAGGTTCAGACCTACGGTCATCCCCAGGAAGTTATAGACTTGAGCCATCTCTTCGCTGTCGCGCTGAGCCAGGTAATCGTTGACGGTAACGACGTGCACGCCTTGGCCCGCGAGTGCATTCAAATAAACCGGAAGGGTTCCGACCAGCGTCTTGCCTTCGCCGGTTTTCATTTCCGCGATTCGGCCGTTATGCAGAGCGATGCCGCCGACCAACTGAACGTCGTAATGGCGTTTGCCGAGCGTTCGCTTGGACGCTTCGCGCGTCGTTGCGAAAGCTTCCGGCAACAGGCTGTCAATCGATTCTCCCTTGGCTAAACGCTCGCGGAATTCGACCGTTTTATTTTTAAGCTGCTCGTCCGTGAGTTTTTCGAAATCGGGTTCCATTTTATTGATGATGTCGACGGTACGCATGAACTTTTTGACGTCACGTTCGTTCATATCCCCGAAGATTTTTTTGACAAGTCCTAACATGTTGTGCCCCTTTCGTGCAAAACGGATGGTTTGCCTAAATTGTACCAGCTTGAGCGGACACGGGCAACCGCGTAAGAGCCCGCCCAGCAAGGATCCGTAAAACTTCTCAACATATTATATACGCAGAAAGAGCCTTATCCGGTGCGGATAAGACTCTTTTTCTTCAAAATTCATGATTTTTTTGTGAAAGCGAGTCCTTATTCCTGCTCGATCAGGCCGTATTTGCCGTCGTTGCGACGATATACGACGTTAACCGTTTCGGATTCGATGTTCGAAAATACGAAGAAGTTGTGGCCGATCATGTTCATTTGCAGGATCGCTTCTTCGACGTCCATCGGTTTCAGCAGGAAACGCTTGTTGCGCACGACTTGGAGTTCGTCCTCTTCCTCATCCGTGGATGGAGAAACGGAAGCATTGGCGCCTTCGTCCACGAAAAGTCCCTTAAGGCTTTCGTCTTGACGGAATCTGCGGTTCATTTTGGTTTTGTGCTTACGAATTTGGCGCTCCAGCTTCGAAAGTACCGAGTCGATCGACGTATACATATCGTCGCTCCGATCTTCCGCGCGAAGGAACACGCCTCCCGGAAGAGGGATCGTCACCTCGACCTTGTGAATACCTCGAGTCACGCTCAGCGTGACGTTACCCTCCGTAGCCGGGGGAATATCGAAATACTTTTCAAGTCGGCTGAGTCTCTTGTCGATATAATCTTTCAGAGCGTCAGTAACCTCAATGTGTTGTCCTCGAATCGCAAAATCCATAGGGCACTCCTCCTTATGTCACCATTATAACACAGCGTTAACGCCGAGTAAAAACGGTGTTAACGTTTTGTGTAAAACGATTTTTCCGGGCGCGGATCGCCTGGCCGAAAATCGTTGTTAGATTCAATTAACCGAAAAGGAAGAAGGGCAAACGCCTATTGTTAAATAACTGGCTTTCTTGAAGGGTCGATTACCCTCAAACGGTTCAAAACAAGCTTCGGGCTTCTGATTGTTCGTCAGGCTCCGATACGAACGGAATCGATTCGCGAACTTTCTTTTCCGTCAGGCCGGGCGGCGATGACGATTCGTGCGTTCCGACTTCGGCACAGCGTTTTGAAGGTGTTCGATAAAGAAAAAACCTTGCTTTCGATCCGGAATCGGAATCCAAAGCAAGGTCGGGAATTCATGAGGTTTTAACGATTTTTCATCGAAGCTCTGCGTCTGAGTACCAAACCGAACAAGATAAGTCCGATTCCGGCAAACAGATAAGGCAGTTTGCTTTCTTCGCCCGTCTGAGGCAGCATAGGAACGTCTTGCGGAACGTCGGCCTCGTTATTCGGCACTACCGTTCCCGGAACCACCGTTCCCGGCACGACGGGAGGCGTGCCTTGCGGAACGTCGCCGTCCGGCACGTAGAATTCCGGTTCGCCCGGAACGACGGGCGGAACGCCCTGCGGGATCGGATCGACCGGTACCGGCACTTCGGGATTTTCCGAAGGCGTCGCGGGCTGTTCCGGCGAAACCGGTTGAGCCGGCACTTCAGGCGGCCCCTGCGGCGTGTTTTCGTCCGGAACTTCGATTCCCGGTTCGGTCGGCTGAGGCTGCTGCGGCGTATTGTCCGTCGGCGGTACCGTCGGCGTAACAGGCTGAGTCGGCGGCTCGGTCGGTCCTTGCGGAATGTTTTCATCAGGCACTTGCACGACAGGCGGCTCCGTCGGCGGCGGCGTTAGCGTACCCGGCTCTGTCGGTGGTGTCGTTGGCGTACCTGGCTCCGTCGGCGGTGTCGTTGGCGTACCCGGTTCCGTCGGCGGTGTCGTCGGCGTACCCGGCTCTGTCGGCGGCGTTGTCGGAACGTTCGGAAGCTTTTCGTTCTCAACAGTCGTTTTTACGCGTCCGTTGTTTTCCGCAAGCGTCTTGGTTCCGATCACGATCGTCGCCGGACCTTCGTCGCCGAGTTTATACCCTTCCGGCGCTTTCGTTTCCGTCAAAGTGTACGAACCGTACAGCAGGTTACCGAATACGATTTGTCCTTTTTCGTCCGTCGTACGGGTGATCGGGGCTCTGCGGCCTGCCGAATCCTGCAGAACGAATACGGCTCCCGGAAGTTTGATTGCGGCGTCGGCCGCATCGGTTTTCGTCACTTCGAGCGCTCCCGTCACGCCGCCTCCCGTACCCGAACCGGAAGTGGTGCGCACGATGATTTCACGGGTGGAGTCGACGGTTCCTTTTTTCACGCCGTCTCCTTCGAAACGAACGCTGTTGGACAATTTTTCGCGGTCATTCGCGCGAATAACGGTCTGGTACTCCAGCTCGTAAGCCGATTCGATCGGCTTCGCGAATTTCAATTCGAATTGTTCGCTGTCGCCGGACATGATATCCAGCGTGTAATCGACATCGCGCTTCAGTTCTTCGCCCCGGGTCGATTTCCCGTCGGACGAAGAAACAAGGCGGTACAGACGGAACGTCTGATCGTCCAGGAACTGGCTGCCCGAATGCGTATCGACGATTCGCGCATTTTCCACGTACGATTGACCTTGATTCAATTTGATCGTCCAAAGAATGCGGTCGGCCTGCTGCACGCCTTCTTTGGCCGCGTAGGTGCCGCCGCCGGGAATGTTCACGCTGGCGTCCCACGTGTTCACGGTTTGACCGTTACCGGTCAATACCGCTTGGTTGGTCACGTTCGTCCCTTCGATCACGCTGCCTTTGAGCGTCGTTTTGAACGTGATCCAATAAGCGGATTCGATGCCGTTCGGGAACGCGATCTTCAACTCGTTCCCGTTGTCTGCGTCAGGATAAGAAGCAGAGTAACGCGAAGGATCGACGGAAGCACCTTTGCGGGCTCCCAACCATGTTCCGGTCAGGTTCATGTCGTTGACTTCCAACGAACCTTCCACGTAACGCTGGCCTTGCGTCAAGCGATCGACGATCGCGGCATCGTCGACGCGTTTTTGATTGTAGTTGGCTTTGATCGTCCACGTGATTTCTTTGGTGGACGGATCGTAAACGCCGCTTTTCGCGCCGTTCGCCACCGTCAGGTCATCCGGCCAAAAACGGGCGCTGGACGTTTTGACGCGCGGTTTGCCTTCATGCGTAAAGTCGAGCTGCGAGCTGTTCAAAAAACTTTTTTCTTTTTGATTCTTTTTCCAATCCACTTCGTAACGCGTGTCGTACGTGATCACGTAACGCTGCGTAACGGCGTTGGTGAACTTGATTTCGAATCCGGAACGGATTCCGTTATCGGTCGTCAGCGTGTAATCGACATCGCGCACAAGCGCGGATCCGTTTTCCCGTTTGATGACCAGCGTGCTTTCCTGGAATTCAAGGCCGCCTTCCGGGAACGTGTCTTTCATCATCACATCGCGCATATCGAAACGGTCGGTGTTGATCGCGATCTGCCACGAAGTCACGCGTTTTTTGAAATCGGCGCCTTTATTCGTTTTCACGAATAGATTGCGCTCCAGTACCTGCGAAGCCGACGCTTTGATCCCGCCGCTCGTCACGGTGTTGGTGATCCGGTCTTTCGCGTATACCGCAATAGCGGCCTTGGTGCTGTACTTGATATTATGCTCCGCGTTCACATCCTGCAGGAATTGAAGATTAAAGCCTCTCAGTCCGCCGGATTCCGGCACGATCTTCAGGGTATAATCCCGATCGCGAACAAGCAGTTCGGACCCTTTGTAGACTTGGAACGTGTTTTCGATCAGGCTTTGCCCGCTCGTGAAGCGGTCTTCGAGAAGAGCTTGATCGGCGGGAATCAAAATGGCATCGCCGTAGTTATAGCGAATTTCCCAATCGATCGTCTGATTTTTGTCATCGTAAGCGGCGACCTTTTTGTCCATCTGCAAGCCGCGCTGAACGGTGACCGTAGCGGAAGCGGAAGCATCCTGACGGCTTTGCGCGGACAATACGGCCGTGTTTTTGAACGACGTCGCCTTTCCGGCTTGAAGCTTGGTCGAATAGTCGACGCGGTAGGCTCCGGTCAGCTCGCCGGAACCGAAGTCAAGCTCTAGTTCGCCGGAAGCGGTATTGAGCGTGTAGCTTGCCGGATCGGCAGCCTCGCCTTTTTCGAACATTCCGTCCGCGGCTTTCGTCAATTTGGTTACCGTGATGGATTCCGCTTCGAGCGCAAGACCGTCGGGAATCGCGTCTTTCAATTTGACTCCGCGCAGCGTTTGTTCCGACGTATTGAGATCGACGGACCAACGAATGACGCCTGCGGCATTATCGGCGGTTCCTTTTTTGGAAAGGGTCAATCCCGCTTCCGGTTTGAGATATAGGACGAAAGCCTGTTCTCCGCTCGTGATCGGGAACGTCAGTTTGACCTGCGTGCTGTCTTGTACCACTTCGCGCGTCAATTCGGTACGAATCGTCAGCGTTCCGGCAACGTCGGAGTGCGATTCGATAAACTCGCTGAACGTGACCGTAACATGACCGTCGGTCGTGACCGAGAACGATCCGGCGGACTCCCCGCTGCCGTCTTCTCCGCTCACGATCAACGGCGCATCGGAAATCGGCGTATAAATGCGGAACTGCGACGGAACATCGAATTCGAACACGGAACCTGCCGTGTACGGATGGCCGTTTTCGAGCGCCCACGCGTAGTTCAGGCTGATCGCGTTTTCTCCGTTAAAGAAACGATCCGGGTCGTCCGAAACGATCGGCTGTCCGGCATCGTCGGTCAACGTGACCGCGTTTAAAATGTTTTCCGATACAGGCACGGGTGCTTGGGCCGCCTGTTCGGTTTCCTCGGCGTCGGCTTTCTCTGCTGCTTCAAGGTCGGCTTCCGAATCAACCGTTTCGGTTGCTTCGTCCGGCGAAGCCGACTCTTCCTGCGTTTGGACTTCGGTCGATTCGTCTGCCTGCTCTTGCGCCGGCTGCGTGTCTTCGGAAGCCGGAACCTCGTCAGACGAGCTTGGCGAAGGCACCGGATTTGCATTGCTTTCCGCATCGGCGTTTGTTACGGAAGGTTGGCCGGAATCGGCAGAAGCGGCTGAATCCGAGCTCGTAGACTCATTTTGGACGGGTGCATTATCGGACTGGGCTTGCGCGCCGTCCGACGATTGCCCACTAGACGCAGGCGTTGCTTCGGCCGCGTAAGTTGAAGCTATGAATCCCCCGAAAAAAGTATGTACCGTAAGCAAAATAGCCATGATAAGTATAAAGCCCTTACCCATTCTGTTGTTTCGCACTAGATGTTCCCCTCTCCGAATCATTCCTCAAAAAGCATATCTTGCAGACTGTCCGTCGATACACTGGGCTAAAAGGCTCATAAAATACACTACTTTGTGCTTAAACGTTTCGAAAACGAATGAACCTTGTATTTAATATAATATATTACTTTATATGGTTATAAAGGGTATGAGACTATTGTTCATGTACTACTTATTCAGCTTGACATCCATCTTTTGCGCATAGAAAAAGACCTCACTCAGAGTGAGGTCTTCCGGCTGAGGCATGTGTAGTCTCCAACCATCATAAATCATTAAAGCTAATCATCTATGTAGGTCAGGTATACGGCTGCGACGGCTTACAGAGGAGTAACGTTGGAAGCTTGCGGTCCGCGAGCGCCTTCAACGATATCAAACTCAACGGATTGTCCTTCTTCCAGCGTTTTGAATCCTTCGATTTGAATCGCCGAGAAGTGAACGAAAACGTCGCCGCCTTCTTCCGTTTCGATGAAACCGTAACCTTTTTCTGCGTTAAACCATTTTACTTTACCTTGCATGCACGAACATTCCCTTCATTATCAGATAAAAATGTGTGGTCCACTACTCGAATATACCGCCGTTTTTCTTCGATGTCAATTGGAATATAAAATGATTACATTCAATTATATTCCAAAATAATAACGAAAAAATTCAGGAACGGAATTAAGAGATTATAGACCTAAATTACATTTAACCGACTTTTGAAAAACCGAAACAATAAATTTCGGGCTTAAGGTTCAAGTGTTTTCGATGCTCTTTTTACAACCTATCTAAATACTCTTTCATGATTCCCAAAAATCTTTCCATATCTTTTTTAGTGATAGCTCCGATGTTCGCAATACGGAATGAAGCGGTTTTTCCTATCTTTCCAGGATAAATTGTGATGCCACGCTCATAAAGAAAATCGTGCATTTCTTCAAAATCATAATTTTCATGTTCAGGTTCTTTAATCGCCGTTATAATTTTGGAATGATATTCGAGCGGCACAAGACATTCCAAGTTCAACTCTTTCAAACCGTCGATCAAGGTTTGCCAAGACTCCGAGTATCGGCGATATCGTTGTTCGATTCCTTCGATCTGGGTTTCGATAATTGCTTGTTCCAGCGCATAAAGCGTTTGAACCGGCGGCGTGAAGCGAAGTTGATGCGTTCTTTTCAAATACTCGTATTGTTTGTACAGATCCAGGTAATACGATCTAGGTTTATGATTTTGAAGCGCCAGAAGCTTTTCTCGTTCGGCTATTACGAACCCGATCCCTGCCATTCCTTGCAGGTTCTTATTCGAACTTGCAATCACATAAGAAATGCCGCTTGCTTGCATATCGATCGGAATCGCGCCGTATGAGCTCATCGCATCGACGATTAGATCCACCTTATACGTTTCGCACAATTCGGCAACTGCTTGGATATCATTTAGGATTCCGCTTGTGGTCTCATTGTGCACGACGGCAACATGAGTGATTTTACTTTTACTGCTTCGAATGGCGTCTTCTATTGATTCTATAGATAAAGGACTTATGGGCGGACTTGTCAAAACTTCATGGTCGACTTCATATACATTTGCAATCTCTGCCATACGTTCTCCATAAGCCCCATTGCTAATGATTAAAAGCTTGCCTTCGCCAACAACAGAAGTAATGACAGATTCGACCGCGGCTGTACCTGATCCCCCGAACAGAACCGTCTCATACCGATCCTTTGGCGCCACAAAAAGCGTAAGCTGTTCCGAAATCCATTCCATCAATTTCCCGAACGAGCGCTCCCGTGGACAAATATCCGGGACGACCTGCGCCCATTTCACGCTATCCGTCGTCGTGGCAGGACCCGGATTCAGCAAAATATTGCGTTCAACAGAAAGTTTTGCTGTGATTTGCTTACCCTCGATACGGGGATAAATGTGTTCTTCCGCGCGTCGCAAATGCTCTTCGGTATCAATTTCGCACCAAGCAAGCCGTTCGATTTTTTTAACAGGAATAGCCTTTCGTTTTCCCGCTGCCACGATTGCGTATTCATAATCCCACTTCGGTGTGTTTTTCATTTCGGCTTCGGCCAAACTGCACATCATTTGATACGTATCTAACGAAATTTTGCAAATCCCGACTAATTCGGCATCCAAACTATGAAGTTCTTGCGCTTTCTTGGACATATTTTGCACAAAACCTTTATTGTTCGATTCGATATAAACCTCGTCGCCCGAATCGGTTTTTCCGCTGCCTAGAATGATATCCGGTCTCGGATCCGCGATTAAATTGCCCAAGCAAGCCGGATCATAAAGCAGGTCCGATTCTAATAGCAAAAAATCTTCTTTCAGCTCATGCTTAAGCCTATATAAAGTTTCCATGCTTCCGCTATCCGCGTAACGATCATTGAGAACGCAAACGAGCTCTTTATATCGTTTTGCCAGATCGTCATATGCCTCATGTCGATAACCGGTTCCGATCACGATACGTTCGACGCCGCTTTCTATAAGCTGCCGAACCGATCGTTCGACGATCGGAACTCCTCCGATTTCCACAAAGCCTTTAGGCTTGTCGACAGTGCGTTCTTTCAACCTGCTACCTAGCCCCGCCGCTAATATAACCGCTGTTTTCACCATTTTTCGATCACCACATTAAATCGGAATTTGTTGTTGCCATAATTTTCGATCTGTTGGTCGAATACCCGTATCGTTGCATTTTTGCCTTTCAACACATCGGAAACAAAATCCCGATCGTAAAAAAGATGATCCAGCCCTGAATACTTTTTTTCGTATTCTCCATCCGAAAGCGCCCCTTTTCGAATTCGCAAAGCTTCTTCGGCGTAACGGATATCGTTCAAGTCAAGCAAAGCTACGATTCGCTCCGATTTCCGATACATATCCAAAATTACTTCAGCCGCGTATTCGTACGAAGGAAAATATTGAAAAACGCTATTGGCCACAACGACATCAAAAGATGGTTCCGGTGTTAATCCGATCGCTTCTTGAACTTGAAAGTCCATGCCCGGCATAACGAAATCGGCTAATTCGATCAGAGAAGGCGAATAATCGATTCCTCCGACACGATGTCCTTTTCGATAGAAATCATACAGAAAAGCTCCGCTTCCGCTACCGACTTCGAATAAAGCATCTTTTGGACGGATGTCAGCAATTTCGGATATATGCGCCGTATAGTTCTTCCAAGCCGAGATCCCGATCTTGCCCGCGCCCGAGTTGAAGCCGTCCGCTTCAATCAGAAATTCAAGATCAGGTTTCTCTTCCGGAATCGTACGCTGGCGCGACCAAATTTCTTTCCAGTCAGCCATTAATAAAGACCATCAAGCGTTCTTTGACTTCGCGGGGTTTGACCTTTGGACGGCTCAGGTCTTCTTTGGCGCCTTTCAATATCGGCAGATAAACAAAGGTTAGCTTCGGATCAGAATGCCACTGCTTCAGAGCCTTCTTGAATTGCGCCGCGTCGAATACGCATTGAACGCGCTCGTATCCGCAAGCTGCGGCCACAGTCGCAAAATCAACGCCCGCAGAAACGGTTCCCTGCCCTCCTGTGGAATCATGTACATGATTATCTAAAAGGATATGAAGCAAATTCGTCGGACCGTACTGCCCCGTTGTTGCCAGATTCCCCATTCGCATCAAAAGCGCGCCGTCTCCGTCGATCGCAACGACTTTCTTTTCCGGACAGCTTAACGATACCCCCAGACCCAAAGGACTGATGCATCCCATTGATCCGACCATATAAAGATTTTGCTCCGAGTCTTCGACTTCATACAATTCTCTTCCGGTAAATCCGGTTGTCGCCAAATGAACCGTTCGCGAATCTTTGTTAGCGTTCAAAATACCTAACGCTTCATAGCGGGTAAGCCGCGATTGTTCGTTGTTTTCGTTGCGTTCTACTTCAACCCGGTTCGGACGTAACGGCACTTCGCTGCTTCGCAAAGCTTCTTTATTGAATGTTCCTTTTTTTACAACGAAAAAGAAAGGACGATCCGAGGCAATGACTTGATCGGCTTGTTCGAGTTGGATTTCGGCCTGCTCGATATCATCGGACAAAAAAGCCCATTCCACTTGCATCAACTCAAGCAATTGCGTCGTAATTTGCCCCATCAATTCATGCTGCGGCTCATCCGAAAGCCCGGGTTCTCCGCGTAAACTAACAAAGCCGAGCACAGGCAATTTGAAGCAATAATTCAAAGAAGTTAGCGGCGATACAGCGTTGGTCAATCCGGAATTCTGCATCAGCACGACAGATTTCCTGCCTCCAAGCTGAGCGCCTCCCGCGATGGCTACCGCATCTCCCTCATTAACTGCACCGACATAATCGCACTCGTTAATCGCGTAGTTGATTAAGTCTTTCAAAAAAGAACAAGGTACTCCCGTATAAAAATCAAACCCTCGTTCCTTCATCGCGTTACCGAAAGCTCGCGTATCGATCACAATAATTCACCCGCTTTTTGCAAATCGACGATGGAATCGACATCAAGCCAATCGCCTTTGACAAATTTGACCGCGATTGTTTCCGTTTTTGCCAACTCGTTGAACAGGTCAACGAGCGTAAACGTATCAAATCCGGCCTCCTGGGCCAATGTTTCCAAAGCCTTTTGCACCGAAACGGCTCCCTCTTGCGAAACTTTCCATAATCCAACGAATTCGCCATTGGCAGGTTGGCCGTCTTTGATATTTCTTGCGCTAAGGAGCTTGGCGGTATTGGAGTATAGGTTACGCGAATAAGGCTTGTCCGTAACCACGATATCGGGCGCAGCTTCGCTCATTTCGGAATCGGCATCCACAATGATCGTAATATTGTTATTATCGTTAAGAAGATCATTTAAAATATAGTTTTTGTAGACGATATCTCCGTAACTAATAACCGTCGTGCCTTTTCCCAATTGATCTTTGGCAAGATACAACGAACTTAGTTCTTTGGTGGAAGCGAAAAGCTCATTATCGATAGGCCGTATATTGCCAAGATCGATACGATCTTTCGCAAATCCTCGCACGACCGAAATATTTTTGATACCGACTTTATTCAAATCGTCCACTTGCATGCTTAAAAGCGGTTTGCCGTTGATTTTAAGCATGGTTTTAGGAATGTCCCGCGTGAGTTCGCCGAGGTTGCCTTGGCTGGCCGCTAAAATGATTGCGTTAACCTGTTTTCCCGAAGTCGGCAGATAACGCTTTTCCGCTTCTTTAAGTTCGTCCGCTCCTTGCAATCTAAAAATTTCGGACACAGTCGTTACTTTTCCTTCGACGTTGATCAACGATTGGTCTTTGTAAATCTGTTGAACCGTCTGCTGCATCGATTGAATCGCTGAGCGCATCGTATGATTCGCCCAAATGACCATGTTAATGCCCATTTCCCGGAAACGATCCGTGGGGGTGGAATAGTACTTAGTCGGCACAATCACTACCGGGTGCCGATTCCCCCATTCTTTCATGAATGCTTCAATATCCGAGCTGTCGGCTTTTTTGCTATGAACAAGAATGGCATCGGCGCCGGCTTTGCGGTAAGCTTCGCCTCGGCGAAGCGCTTCGTCTAAGCCCCAACCGGCGATGAACGATTCCAGCCTGGCGACTACGCAAAAATCTTCGTCGCTCTGCGTTTCTTTGGCCGCTTGGATTTTGCCGCAAAATTCGTCGATATCCGCTAACGGCTGCGTTTCGCCGGAGATGAACGAGTTTGTTTTCGGGAAAAGCTTATCCTCGATACAAACGCCCGCAACGCCGCGCTGTTCAAGCTTTTTCACCAATCTGCGCATGTTGTTGAAGTTTCCGTACCCGGTATCGCCGTCCAGCAAAATAGGAAGACTGCTGGCGTCGCTCATATATTCCATGACGTCCAACACCTGCGTCCACGAGGCTTCGTTGTTGTCGCGTACGCCGAGGGAGGCGGAGATGGTTAGACCGCTACCCCAAATCCCTTGAAAGCCCGTTTCCTCCACAATCTTGGCCGATATTCCGTTATGGGCTTCCATGATGAAATCGAGTTCCGGGCTGGTAAGCATTTGTTTGAGTTTTTGTGTTTTTTTCATGTTTAGTAATCAAACCCTTTCATCGTTTAAAATCAATCTATTTTGATATGAGATTTGATATGATTCCAGATGTATTCTTCATAATAATTAGATTTCTCTAAGAACTGCTCTGTTTCGTCTTTATTGCTGTTGATATTTATTAACTTGGTCGTGTAATCGTTAATATTGATTAGACCGTTAGTCGATAAATTTTCCTTATTCTCGAAATGGAAAATATGATTCTTGTCTGTGATAGCCGCTTTATAGGTTTGGCCTGGGTGAATAGCTTCAGTAAATGCAAAATTTCTTTCTTCCGGCCCGCCAAATTTCTTAGGAAGACGTCCTTGAATTGCAGAAGGGATTTCGATACCTGCTTCATGCAAAAGTATCGGAAGCAAGTCGATCAGTTCGATAAATTCCTCGGTTTCTCCGGAAACGCCGGATGCACCTCGGATCATCAAAGGCACTCGACGCCGACTTTCGCTCAACAAAAAAGATGTTTCTTCCAAAAAAGATTGACCATGATCCGAATTCAACACGATTAAAACTTCGTCCTCACTATACTGTTCGTCCAAATAATCGTAAAGACTTCTCAAGTGGAAGTCGATTCTCTTTATCTCTTCTAAATATCTCTTATGCTTATGCTCATCATAACCAGTCAAAACCGTAGTTGTCCCTTTAGTCGTTTGGTTGGCTCGTTCAGCGATAGGAATTTGAGCTTGAACAATAGGATTCAATTCGACTTCGTCCGGCACATGATGGACATCAGCAATCGAGATCCATAACATTTGATTTTTTCCTTTAAATAGTTCGAGGTGCTCAAGCGTCTCGGAAATAATTTTACTACCGTCTGCGATTCCTCCGCCAAAATTCTGATACAAAATCCTGTCGAATCCTTTGTAATAACCATGCTCCGGCGTGACTCTCCAATCTCCGCCTATTTGAGCAGTAAAGTATCCGGCTTCTTTAAAATACTCCTGCATCATTTTGTTCCGCTCCGCGAAAGGATGGATAAGTTCGGGATGAAATACTCCATGTCGTATCGTGTAGTTCCCCGTATACATGCTTGCGACACTAGGAAACGTCCATTCGCTGGTTGCGTAACAATTTGTAGCGATGATCCCTTTAGAAAAATAAGAGTGCGTATACGGCATGAAAGATTCCCATTCATTTTTTTGCAGAAAATCAAAAGATAAACCATCTATGAAAATATTTAAAATCAGTCGTTTAGCTTTAGGTGCATCTTTCAAATAAATAGGATTTCCTATAAAAACAGGTTTATTGGAATTGATTTTCAATCTTCCTGAATTGTTGAACTTCAAATAATGATAACGCTGGAAAGGTAATTCTTTTTGAGAAAAAGAATAAGATTTCTCATTCTCCTTCAGACGAAAAGTTGTTTCTTTTTCTAATAAAGATACAGGAATTACAGCCGAATCTTTTAAGTTGAATACGGTTTGTCCGCTAATCTCTTGACCTTTCAAAGTCTCGGTCATTGCCAAATACCTTGTTGAATCATCTACGTTTTCTAACAATACACACTTATATAAATTTGTCATATGCTCTTCCGAAGTTCCTTTTTGCCGCACTTGACGAATCAAACTTTTTTTATTTTTATCCATCGGAAAGTAACGCTCGTCCTGCTCGCTCATGATTCGATTTGCTTTAGCTATTATCTTCGAGTGCTTCATCGAATTGCCTTTATACAATTCCGCCAGCTCTCCAACCATTCGATTTATGTAACTTTCTGCTAACCTTTTGTTAGACTCGCCAGAGTACTTCAAAGCTTTTAAGTAACTGTACAAAGCTTTATCTTTTTCTCCAAGCATTTCTTGTGTTAAGCCTAAATTAAACTGGAGATCAAAGCTAAAAGGATATTTCAATATTCCTTCTTCCAATACTGATTTCGCCGTTACGTATTGTTGTTTTTGAAAAAAAATATTACTCCAAAAAGAAACTAAAGTGACGTCTTCGTTCAATTTTTTATAATCTTCTACTAAAGATTCGATTAAAGTTATATCCATGCTTTTCTGAAAAGATTCTTGAATTTTTTGGTTAACTTTGTGTAGTTCCTCATATTTGTTACGAATAAATCCGCTGCTTTGCATGCTTACATCTCCTACTTTTAAGTTAAATAATCCTTTTTCTAATATCGGAATATAGAGGTGTTAATATTAATAGTAAATTCATACGAAAATTTCATATAAACAAGAAAAAGAACTGCATAGAAATATTTTGAAAACATTTTCTAAACAGTCCTTTTATATTTTTTCAATTCACATTTCATTTATGGCTTCTTTGATGCATGTCACGACATAGTCTATATCTTGTTCTGTCATTTTAGGAAAAAGGGGCAGAGTCAAGCAGTTTTCGTAGTAGCTCTCAGCATGGGGACATAATCCTCTATGATATCCAAGATTTTTGTAATAGGGTTGTAAGTATACCGGCATATAATGAACATTGACGCCGATGTTCATGTCCCGAAGTTTTTGAAAAACATTCTTTCGATCAGGAATATTCAACTTGGAGTCAAGTTGAATAATATACAGATGCCAACTTGAAGAAGCATCTGCATGTTGAGAAGGCAATATAACGCCTGGAGTATCCGCTAATTTAGCAGAGTACAAGTCAGCTAAAATCTTTCTTTTCTCAATAAAAGCATCTAATTTATTCATTTGAGATGTACCCAAAGCAGCTTGAATATCTGTCATACGATAATTATAGCCAAGCGACTGCATTTCGTAATACCACGGACCTTCATTTGATATCAATTCTTGTGGGTCCCGTGTCATACCATGATTTCGAAACTGTAGCAAGCGGCGATAAAAGCGTTCGTTATCAGTCACGATTATTCCGCCTTCGCCTGTCGTTACATGCTTGACCGGGTGAAAACTGAACATGGTCATATCTGCCCATGTTCCGACCTTGCGTCCCTGATATTGCGCACCGATAGAATGTGCTGCATCTTCGATTACGATCAAGTTATGCAATCGTGCGATTTCCTGGATACGGTCCATTTCAGCCGGTTGTCCGCTGAAGTCGACAGGAATGACGGCTTTGGTATATGGCGTCAATTTCAATTCAATTTCGTGCGGATCGATATTATAGGTTACGGGATTGATGTCCGCGAATACCGGGGTTCCGCCCTGATACAGAATGCAGTTACTGCTCGCCAAAAATGTAAGCGGAGTAGTAATAACTTCATCGTTTGGACCGATTTCGGCTGCGAAGCATGCAGCGTGTAGCGCTGCCGTACCATTCGCGAAAGCCACTCCGTAACGAGTACCTGCATAATCGGAGACTTTTCGCTCGAATGCTTCAATAGCAGGACCTTGCGTGATGAAATCACCTTTCAACACTTGTACCACAGCCTCAATATCTTCTTCATCCAGCCATTGTTGGCCGTAAGGCAACATTTTTTCTCTTTTAATAGACATTTTCGGTCGGTCCTCCTCCTATTTTACGAGAACTACGCTTCCGCAAAGATCGTTAATCGGCACATATCTGATCTTATTGACTTTACAATAACTTCTTACCGCTTCTTTCACTCCAAAAAAACGGCTATTGTTATAGTCGTGAATAAAAATGTATCCGCCCTCTTGTAGGCGAGGATAAAAATATTTAAGTCCTTCCAAAATAGGCTGATACAGATCCACATCGATGCTTACGAATGAGAATTTTTCTTCGAGATTCTCCGCGGTTTCGGGAAAATATCCTTTTCGCACGATGCAGTTTTGCGAAAAAGGCATGCGCTTTAAAACAGACTCTACATCGGTATCCTGAAATTCTCCTACTTGGGCATTAGAGAAATGGTGTTTCACATCATACGACGTATCCTTTTCGCTGAATCCTTCGAACGTGTCGAATAAATAAAAGGGGCGGTCCGGAAATACAGCATTGATGTATGCCGCAAAATCTCCTTTATACACCCCTAGCTCCGCTATTGCTCCCTTCACTTCGAATTCCTTGATTTCGTCCGCCACTTGTCGAAGCATAGCGATTCTGGAATCGAACATCATATTGTGGTAAGCATCTATAATTTTATGAGGGGGTACTCCGCTTTCCTCTACCAATTGTTTGGATACCTGATCTCCGTAAATATTGCTAATGACGACATAATCATAATCCCATTCTTTGATTTGTACGGGAGAAAGAACCGGTTTATTTAGAAAAGATTTCCCTTGTTTTGTGGTATCATTATCTACAAAAGCTATGATTTCAAAACCGTTTGTCAAAGCAGATTTCGCGCGAAGTCCTCCGTCACCTGCACCAAAAAGAATAACTTTTTTCATCGCAATCATTCCTTTCATTAGCAAGTTATTGACTATTTTATTCAAATTGAACGTAAAACTAAGCAAGTCCTCCGTGCTTAATCCACTGTCGCGTGCGCCGTATGCCTTCTTCCAACGAAACTTCTGCCTCCCAATCCAACAAACGTTTGGCTTTAGCAGAATTACAAAGCAACTTTTGAATCTCGCTTTGAGGATGAATATGTTTGACGTGTTGGATACGATCTTTGTCGCTTGCGATCAGCAGTGCTAACTCGTTTACGGATATATCCTTACCCACACCCGCATTAACGATTTCTCCGTTCACTTCATTATTAAATCCGGCAGCGACAACAAACCGCGCGCAATCTTCTACGTAAAGAAGATCTCGCGTCTGAGTTCCTTCTCCATAAATATTAAGCAGGTTGCCCTCTAAATCGTTTTTAATGAAAATAGCTACGACTCCGCCTTCTCCGCCCGTTTTTTGAAAAGGACCATACGTGTTAAACGGACGAATGACCACGGCAGGCAAATCGTAGGCGTAATAATAAGAAAGCACCATATTCTCCGCGCTGATTTTGGCCCCCGCATACGGGGAAGCTGGCTTGATAGGATGAAGTTCATCAATTCCGCCTTCGTTGATGCAACGATCGTATACCATGCATGTACTCATGAATACAATCTTGGTGTTATGCTTTTTGCATTGCTCTAAAATATAAAAAGTCCCCACCGTATCATTGTTAAACGTAGTACGCGGATCATCGATCGAATCCTGAACGTTGATCGACGCTCCCAGATGGTAACATAGATCAAAAGCATGCTGAGTAAATAATTTTTTCAAAAGATTCTCGTCCAAAATCGTACCTTGAATAAAAGCTTTCAAATTAGCATGATTTTTAAATTCATCAATATTGCTTTCGCGTCCATTGGATAAGTCGTCCAAAATCCAAACATTGTGTCCTTCATTCAATAATTCTTTAGCTACCCAACGGCCAATAAACCCGGCGCCGCCCGTAAGCAAAATGTTTTTGTTCATTTCAAATAACCTCCCAAGTCAACGGCGTGCCTTTGATAACGTCTTTCGAAACGGTACGTCCGAGCAATTCATCCAGATATTTGGTAGGCAAACCCATACCAGGACGAATGGCCTTAATATTTTCTTTAGTCAATACGTCGCCTTTTTTCAAATCTTTTGAAATATATAATGAACGTCGATGCTTAAGCGATTCACGCTCTCGGTCAGTAACGCCGTAAGTAATGCTGCCCAATGCTTTCCAAGCACGTTCCGTCTCGACCACGAGTGCCTTCAATTCCTCCGGCTCGAGCGAAAACGCAGAATCGACTCCTCCGTCAGCTCTCCGAAGGGTAAAATGCTTTTCGATAACTACCGCTCCCAGAGCCACTGCGGCTACGGAAACTCCGACCCCCATCGTATGATCCGACATGCCTACTGTACAATTAAACAACTGTTCCAAATGAGGTAATGTTGAAATATTCGTATTTTCCGGCGTTGCCGGATACGTGCTTGTGCACTTCAACAAAACTAAATTTTCACAACCGGCCGCTCTTGCCGCCCGAACCGATTCATCAAGCTCGGCAACCGAGGCCATGCCCGTAGAAATAATAAGCGGCTTTCCCGTAGCCGCTACTTTGCGGATCAGTTGAATATCCGTGTTTTCGAATGACGCAATTTTATAAGCAGGCACGTTTAATTCTTCTAAGAAGTCTACGGCCGTTTCGTCGAACGGCGTGCTAAACGCCAACATCCCCAGTTCACTCGCCCGATCAAAGATAGGTTTATGCCATTCCCAAGGCGTATAGGCTTCCAAATAGAGATTGTATAATGAGTTTCCCTGCCAAAGACTATTGCTGTCTTGAATGAAGAAATCTCCCTCATGGATGTCAAGCGTCATCGTTTCTGCCGTATATGTTTGGAGCTTCAAGGCGTCCGCACCCGATTTTGCGGCTTCTTCAACGATTTGTAGCGCTCGCTCTAACGAATGATTATGGTTTCCCGACATTTCGGCAATAACAAACGGTTTATGATTTTTCCCGACCCAACGATTTCCGATTTTAAATTCCAATCATAGCGCCTCCCTCATTATTGTAACTACAGGATGTTCTTCGTTTTGATATAACGGCTGCATGATTTTAAAGCAATTTTCACTCATTCGAGCATTTTTATCCGGATGTTTCAATCGTTCGCGTAAAAATTGCAACAACGTCTCTTGCGAAACCTCATGACTTAGACCCAGATTCCAAATCACTTCTTTGCGCGCGGCTTCTTTGACAGCTTCGATCTGATTTTCGGCCACGATAATTACTCCCGCGGGAACTCCCATGAAACAACGCTCCCACATTGTAATGCCGCCTGCGCCTATTGCAAGATCGATAGAACCCAGTAATTTTTCCATTTCTATGTGAGCGAAATAAACGGCATTCTCCAGCTGTTCGCACCGATGGCGAATTTCCTTTTCTCTCAGGTTGGAGGGGCCGCCTATAATGTAAAAAAAGAATTCTTTCAATTCATCATTATGTCTGGACAACATCTCTAATACTTTGGTAATTTCGTCAGTCGGATCACTTCCTCCGAAATTTACCATGACCTTTTTGATTTCGCGTCTGACTGTCGGAATTTCTTGGCGATAAAACTCGGGCTTTAAAAGCAGATAGGCAGGCCCCAAAAGGGCTCGACTTGCATAGGGAATCAGTCCTTCATACCGACTTTCCAGATTCGGATACAGGTTTTGATCGAGCAACACATCACAATCATGCAAGCGATCCGCCAAATCGTCAATTACCAATATGAATCCTACATAAGAACGCACCTTTTTCTCCCAAGACGATCCGATTTGATAATGATCGATTACCAACCATTTCGGATGCAGGTCTTCCAATAAAGCTGCCACTTCTTCCGCATCTTTTTTGACGTGAAAAACGGATCCGCCTTCGCTTTTCAATAAACTCAAAAAGAATCCTTCGCGTAAAATCATATCCGACAGTTGTTCGGGAAAGTCGTAATTGCACAAGAAATGAATATGGGCGTAAAATGGTTTCAGCATACGTCCTAAAGTAAAACATCGCATGAAATGCCCGATCCCCATAAGAGGAGAAGCACTGACGCGGAAAACAATACGTTCCATATCAGAATCCCTCCTCCCACTGTCGAATCACCTCAAAGATCTCGGTCAGCTTTTCAATCGAAACCTCTGCTTGATGAGTATCGAAAAAAGGCAAATCGTAAAAGGCGCCTTGGCGAATTTGAATAGTCCGGATTCCTAAAGGTTTTATTCCCACAAAATCTTTATTGGGGTTGTCTCCCACGTAAACCATTTGCGAATATGGTACTTGTTCCGCTTCGGCGATTTTCAAAAAGCAATAAGGAGACGGTTTAGAATGGATACGTCCATAACGATAAGTAATGTACGATTTTTTCACTTTCCGATCTAAGTCCAGCGCACGAATCTTATTCGCTTGAACGACTTTATTTCCGTCCGTCACGATATATACAGAATCGTTTTTCAATTTCTCCAAAACTTCTTCGGCTTCTTTAGACAAGTGTATATCCGGGCTGTGCAAGCGATAAATCGATATGCATTTCCGGACGTTTTTCGAAGAGAAAATTCGATATTCCTTGAGCAACTTATTAAAAACGGCGCCTCTGCCTTCTTTCTCAAGTACATGTAACATAAAAGCGTAAGCCTCTTCCGAATTTACGTTGTACATTTCGGATAAGTAAGCTGCTACGGAACGAAACCCGCTTTTCACGAATTGTAATTCGTCATACAAGGTATCATCCAAATCAAATATAAAAACTTTCATAAAATTAAGTCCTCCGCATAACGGATCATCTTCTTCTCTTGACCGGATCGTTCAAAAAGAAACTTCTCTACAGATTCGTTTGCTGATTCCATAATAAACCACCGAAAACTATCCAGACCCATTGCGATGCTCAACGTTGAAGCGCCTCCGAAACGACAATTGCACTCGATCAAATGGACCTGATTATGGTGATCGACTATAGCTTGGAAAATTACGTGTCCCCTTAAATTCAAGACTTCGGCTGCCTTCATGCATAGCTGTTCCAATACAGGGTGAGCTTTTGACGACGTGATTTGAGATTCTCCGTGCACCACTTTGTCACGTCTTCGAACCGATGCCCCTACAGCCTCGCATTGCGAACTCATATACACGTCAATACTATATTCATCTCCTGAAATCATGGGTTGAAAAATAGGATCTTTCATATAAAGGGCATGTTCGACCGCGGCGGCCGGAGTCAATCGCAATCCGATACCCGCGGAAGCGGCACCGTACCGTTCTTTAACGACCCACTCCGAAACGGATTCAGGCTGCCGCACGTCCAAATACGTAGGGATTGTAGGCAGGCCTTTATCGAAGAGCGTTTCGTGAAAAATTAATTTATCAATGCATGCGCGTACGCCTTCAGGCTTCGAAATCATCACCGAAATATTGTTTTTTTTGAATTCTTCATAAGCATTCGCAAAAAATAGCAGTTCGCCGTCGCGGCTGGGGAAAATGACGGAAATATTTTCTCTTTTGCAAAAAGCGATTAAATCTTCAGATTGCATTTCAGAAAAATCAGGAGATTTCCAAAAACGGTCCACGAAGTACATGGCCACGCAATCATCAGACAAATCAGCCCCGTATAATAAAGCGGGAGAACCTATTCGTTCGATCGCTGATCTCACTGCCTTAATCATAGGAACTTTTTTGGAAATGCTTGTAACCAATATGTTCGTTTTCAACACCTCCTGCATGATGATTTCGCGCTACTCTCCTAGTTTTTTTTGCTGGACTTCGGCATTGATCAGCGGCCATTCGGGATTTTCTTGCAACACTCGATAAACGTCTTCCCAATAGAAAATTTCGCCTTTGTATAAAACTTCATATATTTTACGAATAAGCTCCCAATCTTGAGGAGTATCCAATGTCAAACGAAAACGCGATTCGTCCTTCTGATTGGAATAAGTCCGGAATGTAAAAATTTCGGGGTGTTGATAAATATAAGGCGTTACATGCTCCCGCTCATATTCAACCGTCGCTTCGCGATGCGATTTTTCCAACGCCGCAAAAGTAAAGATTTCCGTATCTAACCCTCTAGGAAACGTATTGCTCAGCCCACTGCTGGAATAATCGCAAATTTCGGCCAAAAAATCTTGGATTACAGCTTCTGAAATCAGTGGATCCAATAACGGACAGTCCGATGTAATCCTTAAGATCAAATCCGCCTCCATTTCTTTGGCAGCGTAATAATACCGATCCAATACGTTGCGTTGACTTCCCCGATAATGTGACACACCGTATTTTTCCGCTTCGATACAAATCGCATCGTCTTCACCCAACGTTGATGTGGCAACTATTACATGAGTGACCGATTCGATAGCCTGACATCGCATAATGACGTGCCCCAATACGGTTCGATCTCCCAAAGTCTTCATTACTTTCCCAGGCAACCGCGTTGAACCCATTCTTGCCTGAATGATTGCCACGATTCTCATGGATATGCTCCTTTGGCTTATACTAATTTCTCGCTTTTAACCCATTCTTTGATCAGATCTTTCGAAATGGGATTCATCTCGATCGGACTGACTTGCACTGCTTCCGCAGCCTGTTGTTTTTTCTTAAACATAGCCGGTATGATATACATATTAGCCCGTTCCTCCGCAAGTAAGCGTTCGTCGTCAGTCATCAATTCTTCGTATCGTTTCTCGCCGGGTCTGAGGCCCATAGAATGGACGTCTACTTTTTTTTGAAGCCTGTATTTTTCATTGACCAGCTCAATCAAAATTTCCGCCAAATCCCCGACCCGAATTACCGGCATTTTCAGTACAAACACTTCGCCGCCTTGGGCCAGGATGTTGGCTTCCAAAATCAGCGCAATTGCCTGGGAGGGCGTCATCATATACCTGAGCATGTCGGGGTCAGTAACCGTAATTTTAGCATTCTCGATAATCTGCTTTTTGAACAGCGGAATAACCGAACCTCTCGATCCCATCACATTGCCAAATCGTACGGAGGAAAAAATAGTCGCTTTTGAACCCTTCTGATATTCGGCTGCCGAAATCAACCGCTCGGCCGTGAGTTTTGTAGCTCCGTACGTATTCGTCGGTGAAATTGCTTTGTCCGTACTTGTAAACAGCACTTTTTTTACATTGTTTTCGATTGCGGCCTGAATGACATTTTGTGTTCCAATCACATTGGTCTGCACGGCCTCGAAAGGGTTATACTCGCAAGAAGGCACGTGTTTCATGGCAGCCAAATGGAATACGTAATCGATATCTTCCATCGCCCGCCCTAATCGCTGTTGATCCCTCACATCTCCGATCAAAAAGCGCAACTGGTCTGCATGATCAGAGAATTCGATCGCCATTTCGTACTGCTTATGCTCATCCCTGCTAAATATGCGAATGACTTGAGGTTCTTCCTTAAGAAGTCTTTTAACCAGATGGCACCCTATCGTCCCGGTTCCGCCCACGACCAGAATTTTTTTGTCCTTGTATATGGAATTCAAAATTCGGCCTCCTTAGATTCGGCATGCTTGATGCGTAAAAGCGCTTCTTCAAAAATTTCGTTCAGGAACGGAAACTTGCTTTTAATGTCTTTTAACAATGTGCCCAGCACTTCGTATAATAGATCGGCTTTTTTGATCAAGTTTCGTTCCAATGCGATCAATGGTTGCTTTTGATCGAAAGCAGCCATTTCCCGAGGAGACACGCTCTCGTAAATAGGCGTAAACCAGTCCCTTTTGACGATTCGGGTCCATCTTTGTTGTATTTCCGCAATGGTATTTTGACACTTGACAGGTTTGGTGCGGCTTATCTCGCGAAGCGGACTCATTATTTTTAAAAGGGCTTTAATTTCATTTTCCACTTGCGAAAAATCGTTTAACGTAGCCTGAAGTTTGCTTTTCGTAAACTTGATTCGCTCCGAATTCGAATCTGTTTGAACAAGTTTCCCAAAAAGCACTTCGGCTTTGAACTCTTGATTGCGTACCGCTTCATGAACTTTTTCGATCGGTTCCCAGCTTGTTCCGGCCAAGGAAGCTCCGTTGCGTGTCGTATTGATAAATTCGAGATCGGGTAAAGATCTGAACAGCTTTTCGAGCGCGTCTTTCATGAACATGAAATTAACGTTGGTCTTGTTCATGCCTCCATGCACGTTGGGTATTTCTAATTGAGCGTTTTCCACCATGTTTCTAGTATCGTCGTCACCTGCGTGACTCACGCCGTCCGCATAAAATTTATCGCCGGGAAAAGACAAGTCCTGCCCCATCAAAACAATGCGGTCGGCTCCCATCCATACAGCAGCCTGAATAGCGGTTCCTACGACAGTAGGTGTAGGCGTCATTGCAACCTGATCATGATCTAAGCCCATATAATACTGCGTTATCGTATCGTTGCTCATCACCGCATGAATCTTGCCGTTTGGCTTACGATCTGTGATCCCGTAGTAGGAGGTCGAAGCATAGAGAAGAGGTCCTTCCAACGTCTCCGGCGCTTCGAATACTTTATCATTAATTACGCCTCCATCCAGAGTCACGGCCAAATGAGGCTTTATGCCGCGCTTTACGAGCGCTTGGATGCTGGAGCCTGCCGCCACGATAAAAGCATGCGGTTTAAAACGTTCGATCCATTCGATGTCTTGTTGAAGAGACGGACCGGAAGCGATGATAACGGCAGTCATGCCGGCATAAATCTGCTTTAAGCTTTCTATAGAAGGAGAATTCAGCATTCCTGCCATCTGATACATGCTGTTGCGAACCCAGTCCTTTTGAAAAAGTTCGTGTGTATTTTGGTTGGACTCGTAAGTATGGTTGTATTTTTGGAATTTCTCCCGCACTTCCCGCAAAACATCCATTTCCGATTCCAGGTAATGTCGTAATGCAACAAAAGCAAGTTCTCGATGCATATGCAGCGAAGCGATATAGAAAAGAGAATTCAATTGCTCTTTGCCGACCGCCAAATAATACAAGTTCGGATGATTAAAAAGAGCCGTCAAATCATAAGTCAAAATTGCCCGATAAAACTGATCGATATCCGGCTCATATGCCATAAGAAGCCGATCGGTATAATTCTCGATCAAATCCGCAAGCCCGAGTCCTTGACCGAATCCGTATACGAAAATGCATTCCGTATTTTCTACGGATTGTTTGACGGCTTCAAGCCACGGAAGATCCTGTTCGATCGGTTCGATGTATGCATTAGAATTTTCGCTCTCTACATGCGAAACCTTCTTCAATTCGCTCCATACGTGAGGAAACCTATTTTTAAGAACTGCAAGATTTAATTCGAGATTATTCAAGTTTCTACCACCATTCTGAAGTAGTCTTTTCTATACCTAATATATCGGATTTCATCCGATTTGAGTGAAGCTTTGCAAAAAAAATCCCCCTTTGGTCCGATATGGCCAAAGAGGGAGTCATTACTTGCGATGATCGAAAAACATGCTATTTGCTGCATAAGCTTGCTGATAAGCACCCTTTTGCACCTTAATCTTGCCTTGCTGCTCCATCCAATGCCCGGCTTCATCCTTCAGGCTTTGCATGCGTTGCAGAATAGGTTGATCGAATTTCAAAATGTAGCTGATCTGTTCCCGCTCCTGGTCCGTGATCTCCGATCGGGCAGACACGATACGTTCAGTCAATTGTTGACGAAGATCGGCAAAATGCTCAAAATCTTCTTCGTCCATCTCATCGAGCCTTTCGATCGTGCTTTCAGCCATGAATTGCAGCTGATCCAGAAGGCTCTTTACGGAAACTTCCGCCGCGTCTTTTACGGATTCTTCTATCATCAGACAGCTCCGGCCGCACCCGACATTTTGCTTGCTTCCACCCAAGTTTCGCGAAGATCCGTGATATACTCCAAAACTTCCTGAGATTTGGTCACGTCTTTTCTCACGTTGGATTCGATCAAGCAGTGCAGCATATATTCATACATCGACAACAAATCTTTAGAGATCGGATAGTCGAAGTTCAAAGACGAAATCAATTCGTGAATAATCGCTTGCGCTTTGCACAGATTATTATTAGCTTTCTCGTAATTGCGCTCTTCGATGCCTTCCATGCCTGCGCGCACGAAGCGAATCGCACCGTCGTATAACATGATCAGAAGCTTGGGCTTGGATGCGGTTTGCGCTTGAGCTTGCTGGTATTTCTGATAAGGTGAATAGATCAAAATGTACAGCCTCCTTTAAATTACAAACCTGCCAGACTGGACGACTGACTATTATATCGGTTAATGGACGTTTCCATTGCAGTGAATTTTTTAAAATAATTCGTTTCGATCCGATTTAGTTTTTCGGTCATTTCGCTGATTCTTCGATCGAGAGAAGTTAACTGCTCGCCCATAACGCTTGTATTCATGAACGACGCCGTCAAATCCTTGCTTGCTCTGGACGTACCTGCGGTGTCATACATGCGTTGCAAAGAACCCGTGGAAATTTTCCGCATTTTCGCCAACATTCCGTCTGTTTCCGTATATTTGTTGTTGGAAAAAGCTTTGGAATAATCCTGATTGAAAAAATCAGACACGGCATTCGGATTGCTTTGCAAAGTGGCTTTCAGTTTATCCGTGTCCAGTTCCAGCTTGCCTTTGGTCTGATAATTGCCGGTCGTGATGCCGAGCGACACCATGGAAAGCGTGCTCCCGTCAGCCAATTTGACGCCCTGCACCATAGCCGTGCGCATGCTTGCGACGGCATCTTGCAAAATGCTGTCGTTTTTGAGCATGCCGCTTTTAGCTTTGTCTGTCCATAACTTGGCTTCATCATCACTCATGGCTGCTCGTTCTTCGGTTGAAAGAGGCGTATATTTTTTATATCGTTCTTCGCCGACTTTTCCGTTAATTGAAGAAAGTACGTCGTTATAAGCTTCAACAAAGCTTTTAACCGAAGCTACAATCTTATCAGTATCATCAACAACATTAACTTTTGTCGTTTCTCCGCTTGGAGTAGCCGCATTCAATGTCAAAGATACGCCGTTAATGTCAAACGTATTGGTCGACTTCGTAACCTGCAGTCCATTAATCGTAACTTTTGCATCCACACCGTTTACGAATTTAAGATCAAATGCGTCTGCAAGACTTTTACTAATACCAAATGCTGTTGATGCAGGATCTGTAATTGATACTAGATTGTTTGAAGTTGTCCCATCCGCTTTTAGTGTTCCAGTTGTTTTAGAAGTAAAAGATATGCCATTTTTCGTATCATAAATAGCCGTAACTCCAGCGTCTTTATTGCTATTGACCTTTTTAACAAAAGAATCTATAGTTTCGTTTGCATCCACTGGTATAGTCGCATTTCCGACCCTAACATTTCCTGCTGCCACGCCAAGAGGAGCCGTCAAAGATTTTCCTGTTCCTGCGGTTTGTGTAACAGCATATGATGCGGAAGCCAGATTCGTAACGGATACATCAAACGCACCGCTTGCCGAAGATGAAGCTATTGCCGTAATTGCCGACGTGTTACCTGTAACGGTTGCCTGCTTGGATGTTAAAGTCGAAGAGTTTACTAATTCAGAGAGTTTTTCTTGAAATGTTACCATCTTGGTACTAACATCTCGGTAGCTCTCGCGCTTCCACTCCATCAGCTGTTTTTGTTGATTCATTTTTGTAAGCGGAGCTTTTTCTGCTGTCATCAATTTCTTGACCATCGAGTCGATATCCATTCCGGAAGCCATGCCTGTAATTCTTGTGACCATCAAAACCCCTCCTGTTAAATACTGTTATCGACTCAAACTCTTTTATCGACCAGAATCCCTGAAAACTCCATCATTTTCGCAACGACATCCAATATTTTTTCCGAAGGAACTTCCCGTATGACATCCCCGGTTTCTTTATTCAAAACCTTGATCATAATCGCATGCGTTTTCTCATGCATCGAGATTTCAAGAGACTTTTGAGGGCCTTGAATAGCTTGAATGGCTTTCTCGAGCTCCTGCAAAGACTGCTCTTGCGTTTGGTGAAGCTTGGGAATCGTAGTGATCGGAACCGCTTGGGCGGTAGCCATTGCTTCTGCCGAAGTTTCCCGTTTCGATAAAGAGGATTGTTGCATCGGAAGTGCCCCGTTGAAACCGGATTTTATGCTCGTATCCATAAGTATTCCTCCATTCGTCATCTTGCTTATAAGGCACATCCGTTCAGTCTATGCGTGATTGTTACCTTATATATCGGCATTTCCGCAAAAATATTTACCGAAATTATTAGAAAGCAAAAAAAAAGCTCCGCCGAAGCGGAGCCGTCGAAAAGGTTTTGTAACGATTAACGGAGCAGCGACAATACGCCTTGCGGCGACTGGTTGGCTTGCGCCAGCATCGATTGCGAAGCTTGCAAGAGAATGTTGTTCTTCGACAATGCGACCATTTCCTTCGCCATGTCCGTATCGCGGATGCGCGACTCGGATGCCGTCAGGTTTTCTACGGTCGTTCCCAGGTTGTTCGACGTGTATTCCAGACGGTTTTGTACCGCGCCGAGGTTCGCGCGCTGGGTTGCGACTTTTTCGATCGCCGTGCTGACTTGCGTCAGCGTCGTGGCCGATTTCAAACCGCTGAAGCCTGTAGTATCAATTTTGTTGATCGAGATTGTGAAGCTCGAATCGTCGGCTTGGATGCTGATGTTGGAATCGCCGGTTGTTTTGTTGATGTTGATGCCGTTGAACGTCGTTTTCGTCATGATGCTGTCGATCTGCGATCCCAAGGCGTTCAACTCGGCATTGATGTTCGACTTGTCGCCGTCACCGTACGTGCCGTTTGCTTTTTGCACGTTCAGTTCTTTCATCCGGCCCAGCATCGAGCTGACTTCGTTCATCGCGC